>NZ_CP083690.1:0-5533130 GCF_010119335.3 Serratia sp. HRI
TTACAGGCTGATTTCTGGCTTTCTGCGCACTGGTGCGCATAATGTGTGACTCGTTATGTTGAAAAGGCCGCTGCGAAAAATAGAATCCCGCAGCGGCCTCTTTAGCATAACGTCATTATGCGCATTAGGGCGTCATTCCTCAGGGTTTCTTCTTCCAATCCCCTGTTTTTCATGGCTTTCTTTTATCATGTTAAAGTAGTGGTTTTCTGCCGCATCTACAATTTTTCCCATGCTGCGCCTTTCTGGGCCATCACGTCCGTCCAGACCTTCACCTTCTGGCCTCTCCATTTTTACAAAATTGTAGATTGTTTTTACGAGGAATCTTGCTAATTCTGCTCTTGCTACGGGGCTGTCATTCTCTGTTTCATTAAGTACTTGTATTATCTGGTCTTTGTTCATTACCTATACCTTTTATAGTGTGTCATTTGATCTTTGCATAATGGCGTATTTTTGTTTAATCGTTTGACGTCCAGCTTATCTTAATTCCGATTTCGCAAGCTCTGCTGTTGTTCGTTTTTTCGCCGCGAAGCGGTTCGGGTTCTGTGACACCCGAACTTTAGTACGGTTTCCCGTATTTTCTTCCTGCTCGCTTATTTTTTTTTGCTTTCTGTCTTCAGGAACTTGCGGTAGTCGTCTTCTGTGATCGTCTCTAGCCCTTTGGCGATTATCCATTCGAGCATTTTGGTATCTTTAACTGGAACAGCTAGGGTTGATACCGCTCTAACGGTTTCTTTCTCTATTTTTCGCCATTGAACATCGTTTATGTGCTTTGTAGGCATGCTCTTTCCTCATTCTGCAAGCCTTTCATCATATCTCTAAATTCTTAGAAATGTTGACACTTAGTTTCTCAGGTCTTATAAAAGCACCATGAAATAATTTCTGAGAATCTAAGAAAGGGCGCAATGTTCTTCGACTGGTTAAGTATTGAACAGGATTTCGGCTTTCAACTTCCTATTCTCTCGGATGTTGCTTACCAGCGTATTCATCTTGAAAGTGGTGAGGCTAGTGCGCTTTCTCAGCCAACTTTTCAGCACCGGGGATCTTTCTGTGATGTCGTTTCTATTTCTATCCGTGGATCTGTTCTAAAAATGACGGGCAACCCTTCGCGGTGGGGGCGGCTTGATAATTTATTTGGCTTACCTACCGTTGATGCTTGCGTTATGGTTTTCAATAAGATCTTCTTGATCTTAAATTGCCTGTTTTTACAAAATGCACTCGTTTAATGCCCGGTCAGTCTAAAGAAACCGAAAAAGCTCATATGGTCAGTGATGGGGCGTTAATTAAAGAGCTTCACATAACATCTAATAAATCTGTTGGCAAAGGGAATGAGGATGATTATATTTCAGGGCTTTCGACTCAACCCTATAGGAATAGTGTACCACGGTTGCATTCTAACGGTAAATCTGTTGACTGGTTGTCTAAAAAAGGGAATGTTAATCTTATTTATCCGACTGTATATAATAAGTCACATGAGATTGAGTTACATAGTTTATTAAAAATAAAAAATAAATTCTCTGAGCAGTCAAAAGAGTTTAATTATATTGTTAGTGTGATTGATTATTGTAAGGAAAATGGAATAGTCAGATTTGAACAAAAATTGAAGTCTCGTTTTATTCAAAAACACTCTCTAGGTTTTTGGGGGTTATCTGATTATTCTGTGTTAAATAAGTTACATTCTGATTTTCTGGCGCTTGATGAAAAGTTATCGGTGAATGCTATGGATTTTGAAACTATTAGTGAACATCTTATTACCCGTGGAATAGTTGAAACTACACGGGCAGCTAATACTACAGCTATGTACGCGATCCAATGGTTTCATGGTCATATTTTTGATTTAAGTAAAAATCAAGTTCGTATTCATCGGGCAAGACTCCGCAAGATTGGTATTGACATTGCGCAAAAATGTAATGTTTCGAAATTCTCTCTTGTTGTTGTCAAGCAAACGCGAGAGATTAAAGTGTCTGATTGTGTTATTCCATCGTGGTATGTAAAACCGTCTCATTTACGAGTTGCATAGAATATAAGGTGTTATTATGAGTAATTTACTTAATTTAGAAACTACTGTTACCGGAAAGATTAAACGTTTTAATAATAGTGGCGGTTTTTATTATACAACAATTGTTTCTCCTGCGGCTGATGCTTATAGCTTTCCGCCTGTCATTCGTATTAAATCAAAGAAATCACTAGGCCGTATTGGTGATGAAATTACCGATGTACATTGCCGCATTACTGGTTATGAACGGAGTTTCCCATACACTGATAAGCAAACAGGTGAGCAGTCTAAAGGGTATAACGTTGATATGCTGCTTGAATTATTAGAATGAGCTAAGGCGATACTTTTATGTCAGATGAGGTAATCATCAGGACAAAATACTGCAATCCGAATATGAGTTTTGGCAGCCCTGACGGATGCGATGAAGTGACTTTGAAATTACCGAAGTCAGAAGTCGTTAAATTACAGTCTTCGGTAGTTTCTCAGGATAAGCCTGTTCCCGATATTGATTATTCAGTCGCGGCTCAATTCTGGGGACTGGCTTTTACGACAACCTTTTTCCTGTGGCTCTTTGCAAAGGGAATAGGTGAAATTCTTAACACGTAAGAAATGCATAAAAGGAGTTTTTATGTTTGGTAAGACTAAACAGGCTTTAACCCGTATTGGTGCTTTTACTCTGGCAGTTGCTGCACCTGCTGTATTTGCTGCTGATCCGGTGCATGGTGGCAGTGGAAACGGCATTGATCTCTCTTCGCTGACCAACAGCGTTAATTTCGGTTCTGTACTGACCGGGATTATGGCGGTAGCGGGTTCTCTGATTGTTCTGTATGCAGGTTCGGCGGGTGTTCGCTGGATTTTGCGTATGGTTCGTGGCGCTTAATTCATAAAGGTAAGGGGCGTAACAGCCCCTTTATATTTATGGCTCAATATCTTTTTGATTTTATGTGTTTTTTATGGGGGCTTTTATGCGCCTGGGCGGTCATTCAGGGTCTGGAAAGTTAGGTATTACTATATTGTCTTTACTGGTTTCATCCGGTGTACATGCTGATGCAGTAACAGCAGACGGATTTGGACGTGTAATCCAGCAAATGGTTGAAACCCGTGAAGCTCAGGTTGTTTCTCAATCTGCGGGGCGTGTATTCGCAACGGGTGCCAGTTCTCTCGGTATGGGCGCGGGTATCGCTGTCGCTGCGGAGGTTATACGCGAACGTCCTGACGTTTTTGATTCAATCCGCATGTGTGGCGAGAAAGTGGGTAATCCTCAGCTTTGCACCGGAACGTCAGTTTTCGCGGCTGCTTATGGCCTTGCGAAGCATACAATTGACGATTCGATATCTACGGGTATTTCAGGTTTTGGCAGTAATATGATGGCTGCCGGACAGACAACATGGGGATTGCTGGGGCAGGCTGCGGGTGTTATTTCCGTTGCTGACCTTGCTTTAAAGCAGGGCGCAAAAGCTGTTGAATATATTACAAGTGGAATAAAACAGGATGATGGAACTTATTTACTTAATTTGTCCAATGGCGCTACTGTTACTTCTTCTGTTGCACCTTCACCTAAAAGCCCTGTTGCTGTTTATTTGCCCTCTGATGCTACTGGCTTTTCTGCGAAGAATATTCAGGACTCGATAAGCCCTTATAATCATCAGGTTAAACCTGTTCAGATTGCGCCAACCTATTACAATATTGATGCACCACCGCCGATAAGCCAGCCATTTCCGAATGATGTATATCGTGTGTCAGTTAAGGGTACTAAATATCCTTATTCGACTGATATCAGGGATGCAAAGGGCGATGCTGTACTTGTCAGTGATAATCCGGTAATGATTGCGCTTTATAAGTCGATTAATGGTTATTCTCATTCCAATGTGACTTATCATGAGGCTTCTGACGACAATAACTTACATATCAGGATGCCAAGAAATTTTAAGGTTTATTCGGTTTCCGTTAAAGACTTTCAGTATGAAAAGCCGAATCCTTATTTTGGTGGATATTCATCGATTGTCACTGTTGTTTTATCTGTTGCGACAACAACGGTTACGCTTGAAAATTCATGGGATTTATGTAAAAGCGAGAAAGTACCTGCGCCGGGCAGTACGGCTGATAATCCCAAAATGCAGTGGAAAAGTATTTGCCACCTGAGAAGGCCGTGTATAAAACGACGAATGATGTTCAGGATGTTAAAGACCAGATATTTTTTAATACAGAATTTGATACATCAAATTTACCTCAGGTAATTAATGGCGAGGTTATTGATAATATAGATTTCAAGCCAGAGGAACAGTTAAACCCGGCTGCGCTGGTTAATCTTATTAATGGCCTTGCAGGTCAGACTGTTGTTCAGGAAGGATATCAGGGGATACCGCTTGATAAACCTTTTACGGCGGCTGAACTGACGGCTGCGGCTAATGCTGTTGGCGTAAAACTTGATAAGGGCTTGCTTTATAGTCCTGTTGTTGTTCCTCAGTCATGGGTCAACGCCAGACCGGGGGCGGGAACGGATACTGGTGTTCATCCTGGCACAGGCACTGATACCGATACTTCTGTTGATTTAGGCGAAGACCCCGGCATTAAAGCGCCGGAACTTGAAAAACCGCCTACAGGTGAGGAAATTCTCAAGCCAATTACGGAATTAATGCCGGACATTAAAAACCTGAGTATTTCATCGAAGGATGTACAGTGCCCGGTGTGGTCGTTCGAACTCTGGGACAATAAATATTCCATTGATTCACACTGCGAACTTCTGGAAAAAATCAGGCCACTTCTGAAAGCGGTATTCCTGCTTATCTGGGGCATTATTTCGCTGCGTATCATTCTGACGGCGTGACGGAGGCGTTATGTTCGGTATTCTGGTTTCAGCCTTTAACGTGGCGCTGGGTTTTGTGCTGCGAACTGTGGTTGTCAATTTATTTTGTTCTTTGGCCTGTACTTTGTCGTACAGGCGTTTGTTCCGGTTCTGGCGTCATTGCTGCCAAAGTCTGTTGATATTGCCGGGTTATTTTCTTCACTGCCTGACAGCGTATGGTATTTCGTGAATCTGTTTATGGTCACGGAAGGGATTAAACTGATGTTTTCAGCATTGTTAACGCGCTTTATTATTCGTCGCATTCCTCTGATTGGTTAATTTATGGCTATTTCTGCGTATGTGGGTATTCCGGGTAGCGGTAAATCTTACGAAGTAGTGGCAAGCGTCATTATTCCCGCCTGTATCGCGGGGCGTCGCATTGTCAGTAATATTTACGGCCTTGCCACGCAAAGTATTTATGATTACTGCGTTGATATTAAAAAGGCAGACAGGGAATCACTTGGTGAAATTTTACTTGTTCAGAATGAAGACGTTCAGAACGATAATTTCTTTCCCTACAAAACGGATTCAGGCATTGCGGATGATACGTTCTGCCGTCCGGGGGATTTAATCTGTATTGATGAAGCATGGCGCATATGGGAGAACGATAAAGGGATTCCTGCAAATCATCGCTCTTTCATTGCAGAACATCGCCATTTTGCCGATGAAAAAACGGGCGTAACCTGTGATTTAGTGGTTATGAATCAGTCTGTTGCCAACCTTCCGCGATTCATTAAAGACCGGGTGGAAACAACGTATCGCATGAGTAAGCATGTGGCGCTGGGTCTGCATAACCGCTACCGTGTGGACGTATTTACGGGTATCAAACTGTTTAAGTCGAATCTGACGAACAGTTATCAGAATAAATATGACAAGGCGATATTCCCCCTATATAAATCCCATGAGAACGGGCAGGGAAGGGAACTTGTCACCGATAAACGTCAGAATATTTTCAGTTCTAAAATGTTGTGGTTTAAAGCTGTCGGGTTACTGATTCTGGCGGTAATTGCCATTTTTTATCTGTTCTGGTTTTTCACGTCAAACGGTAATTCAGAGCCTGAACAGCAGACTAAAGATTTACCCGCCGCAAATAATTCAGCGTCTTTTGTACCTGCCGCGCCATCTAAGCCCGTTGTGTCGGACAAATGGCGACTTGCCGGACGGCTTAAACGCGATGGTCAGGCATGGGTTGTTGTTGCAGACACGTCAGGCAGATTGCGTATAGAGCCGGCTTCGCAGTTCAGCTTTGACGGCATGATGATGACGGGTGAAATCGACGGCGAAACGGTGACGGTTTATTCAGGGGCGATACGATGAAGCTGATAACAGGTTTACTTTTTTTACTGGTTCCGGGGCTGGTTATGGCGAAGGGCGTTAGTCTGGAGCTCAACGCTGTTCCGCTGCCGCAGGCGCTGAACATGATTTACGTTCAGGTGCTCGATAAGCCGTTTATGCTTGACCCGGAGCTTGCCAAATCCGATAAGGTGGTGACGTTCCGTATCACGCCGGATATCGATGAACGGGCATTTATTAAG
This sequence comes from Serratia sp. HRI, assembly GCF_010119335.3. Taxonomy (NCBI): domain Bacteria; kingdom Pseudomonadati; phylum Pseudomonadota; class Gammaproteobacteria; order Enterobacterales; family Yersiniaceae; genus Serratia; species Serratia sp. HRI. The sequence continues at coordinate 6,374 of NZ_CP083690.1, forward strand.
CGCTATCTCGGCAACATGAACATTGCGATTTACAACAAACAGGGCATTGACTACGTGGCGCCGTTCACGCCGAAAGCGTATGTGCCGCCGCAGGAGACCTTTGTTTATCGGCCTCGCTTCCGTTCCGTGGCGTATCTGTCTGACATTCTGGCCGGACAGTTTACCGGGCAGTTTAACAGTCAGCGTAACTCGTTACCGTCCGGGCAGATATCGCCGGAAGCGGCCGTAGCGGGTACGGCATCGGACTTTATGAACCGTACCGGGGATGTGCTGGTTTATTATGGCCGGAAGTCAGAGATTAAGCGGTTGCAGACGCTTTTACCGCTGATTGATACTGCCTCTGAAGAAGTGATTGTCGCAGCTTACGTGTTTGAGGTTCAGACCAGTGAGCGTAACGGTTCCGGGCTGGCACTGGCGGCGAAGCTGCTTTCCGGCAAGCTGAATATACAGATTGGCGCGTCTGGCGGCTTTGATAACTTTATCCGGGTGAATACAGGCTCTCTTGATGCGCTGTATGAGCTTTTCAGGACGGACAGTCGTTTTCATGTCGTCAGTTCCCCGCGGCTCAGGGTGAAGGATGGCGCATCTGCCACGTTTTCAGTCGGTAACGAGGTTCCGGTGCTGGGTCAGGTGAGCTACGCCGACAACAGGCCGATCCAGTCGATTGAATACCGCTCCAGTGGCGTTATCCTCGACGTGAAACCGCAAATCCGGACTGACAATATTGACCTTGTGATTAAGCAGCAGCTTTCCAGCTTTGCGAAGACGGATACGGGCGTGAATAACAGCCCGACGCTGATTAAGCGCGAGGTGAATACGGAGGTATCAGCGGCTGACGGGGATATTATTCTGCTGGGTGGCCTGGCTGAATCGAAGGTCACAAACGCCGATACCGGGTTCAGCTTTCTGCCAAAAGGCTGGCTCACCAGTTCATCTGACGAGAAGAACAAGACGGATATTCTTGTCGTGTTACAGGCGAAAAAAGTCAGGCGCGCCAGCGCCGCGCACGCACCGAGTTCCCACGAGGAGCGCGCGCGGTGATGGTGGCGACGGACGTATCATGCGGTGACGTGGCGGCATATCCGTTTTTTATGCCGTCAGGCATGGGAGGCGCTTAGCGCCGGAAGCCCCGCAGCGAAGCGAGGACATAAACAGCATTATGGCGTCAGCCATAATAATTCCCGGCACTGCAAAGCCTGTTTTTCATTCCGGCGTACTCAGAAGCGATACGGATGGCTGACGGTCGAAGACGAAAGAACGTACCAGCGATGACCGTTTAATGCCGTGGTGACGGTTACAGGCTGATTTCTGGCTTATCTGCGCACTGGTGCGCATAATGTGTGACTCGTTATGTTGAAAAGGCCGCTGCGAAAATAGAATCCCGCAGCGGCCTCTTTAGCATAACGTCATTATGCGCATTAGGGCGTCATTCCTCAGGGTTTCTTCTTCCAATCCCCTGTTTTTCATGGCTTTCTTTTATCATGTTAAAGTAGTGGTTTTCTGCCGCATCTACAATTTTTCCCATGCTGCGCCTTTCTGGGCCATCACGTCCGTCCAGACCTTCACCTTCTGGCCTCTCCATTTTTACAAAATTGTAGATTGTTTTTTACGAGGAATCTTGCTAATTCTGCTCTTGCTACGGGGCTGTCATTCTCTGTTTCATTAAGTACTTGTATTATCTGGTCTTTGTTCATTACCTATACCTTTTATAGTGTGTCATTTGATCTTTGCATAATGGCGTATTTTTGTTTAATCGTTTGACGTCCAGCTTATCTTAATTCCGATTTCGCAAGCTCTGCTGTTGTTCGTTTTTTCGCCGCGAAGCGGTTCGGGGTTCTGTGACACCCGAACTTTAGTACGGTTTCCCGTATTTTCTTCCTGCTCGCTTATTTTTTTTTGCTTTCTGTCTTCAGGAACTTGCGGTAGTCGTCTTCTGTGATCGTCTCTAGCCCTTTGGCGATTATCCATTCGAGCATTTTGGTATCTTTAACTGGAACAGCTAGGGTTGATACCGCTCTAACGGTTTCTTTCTCTATTTTTCGCCATTGAACATCGTTTATGTGCTTTGTAGGCATGCTCTTTCCTCATTCTGCAAGCCTTTCATCATATCTCTAAATTCTTAGAAATGTTGACACTTAGTTTCTCAGGTCTTATAAAAGCACCATGAAATAATTTCTGAGAATCTAAGAAAGGGCGCAATGTTCTTCGACTGGTTAAGTATTGAACAGGATTTCGGCTTTCAACTTCCTATTCTCTCGGATGTTGCTTACCAGCGTATTCATCTTGAAAGTGGTGAGGCTAGTGCGCTTTCTCAGCCAACTTTTCAGCACCGGGGATCTTTCTGTGATGTCGTTTCTATTTCTATCCGTGGATCTGTTCTAAAAATGACGGGCAACCCTTCGCGGTGGGGGCGGCTTGATAATTTATTTGGCTTACCTACCGTTGATGCTTGCGTTATGGTTTTCAATAAGATCCTTCTTGATCTTAAATTGCCTGTTTTTACAAAATGCACTCGTTTAATGCCCGGTCAGTCTAAAGAAACCGAAAAAGCTCATATGGTCAGTGATGGGGCGTTAATTAAAGAGCTTCACATAACATCTAATAAATCTGTTGGCAAAGGGAATGAGGATGATTATATTTCAGGGCTTTCGACTCAACCCTATAGGAATAGTGTACCACGGTTGCATTCTAACGGTAAATCTGTTGACTGGTTGTCTAAAAAAGGGAATGTTAATCTTATTTATCCGACTGTATATAATAAGTCACATGAGATTGAGTTACATAGTTTATTAAAAATAAAAAATAAATTCTCTGAGCAGTCAAAAGAGTTTAATTATATTGTTAGTGTGATTGATTATTGTAAGGAAAATGGAATAGTCAGATTTGAACAAAAATTGAAGTCTCGTTTTATTCAAAAACACTCTCTAGGTTTTTGGGGGTTATCTGATTATTCTGTGTTAAATAAGTTACATTCTGATTTTCTGGCGCTTGATGAAAAGTTATCGGTGAATGCTATGGATTTTGAAACTATTAGTGAACATCTTATTACCCGTGGAATAGTTGAAACTACACGGGCAGCTAATACTACAGCTATGTACGCGATCCAATGGTTTCATGGTCATATTTTTGATTTAAGTAAAAATCAAGTTCGTATTCATCGGGCAAGACTCCGCAAGATTGGTATTGACATTGCGCAAAAATGTAATGTTTCGAAATTCTCTCTTGTTGTTGTCAAGCAAACGCGAGAGATTAAAGTGTCTGATTGTGTTATTCCATCGTGGTATGTAAAACCGTCTCATTTACGAGTTGCATAGAATATAAGGTGTTATTATGAGTAATTTACTTAATTTAGAAACTACTGTTACCGGAAAGATTAAACGTTTTAATAATAGTGGCGGTTTTTATTATACAACAATTGTTTCTCCTGCGGCTGATGCTTATAGCTTTCCGCCTGTCATTCGTATTAAATCAAAGAAATCACTAGGCCGTATTGGTGATGAAATTACCGATGTACATTGCCGCATTACTGGTTATGAACGGAGTTTCCCATACACTGATAAGCAAACAGGTGAGCAGTCTAAAGGGTATAACGTTGATATGCTGCTTGAATTATTAGAATGAGCTAAGGCGATACTTTTATGTCAGATGAGGTAATCATCAGGACAAAATACTGCAATCCGAATATGAGTTTTGGCAGCCCTGACGGATGCGATGAAGTGACTTTGAAATTACCGAAGTCAGAAGTCGTTAAATTACAGTCTTCGGTAGTTTCTCAGGATAAGCCTGTTCCCGATATTGATTATTCAGTCGCGGCTCAATTCTGGGGACTGGCTTTTACGACAACCTTTTTCCTGTGGCTCTTTGCAAAGGGAATAGGTGAAATTCTTAAACACGTAAGAAATGCATAAAAGGAGTTTTTATGTTTGGTAAGACTAAACAGGCTTTAACCCGTATTGGTGCTTTTACTCTGGCAGTTGCTGCACCTGCTGTATTTGCTGCTGATCCGGTGCATGGTGGCAGTGGAAACGGCATTGATCTCTCTTCGCTGACCAACAGCGTTAATTTCGGTTCTGTACTGACCGGGATTATGGCGGTAGCGGGTTCTCTGATTGTTCTGTATGCAGGTTCGGCGGGTGTTCGCTGGATTTTGCGTATGGTTCGTGGCGCTTAATTCATAAAGGTAAGGGGCGTAACAGCCCCTTTATATTTATGGCTCAATATCTTTTTGATTTTATGTGTTTTTTATGGGGGCTTTTATGCGCCTGGGCGGTCATTCAGGGTCTGGAAAGTTAGGTATTACTATATTGTCTTTACTGGTTTCATCCGGTGTACATGCTGATGCAGTAACAGCAGACGGATTTGGACGTGTAATCCAGCAAATGGTTGAAACCCGTGAAGCTCAGGTTGTTTCTCAATCTGCGGGGCGTGTATTCGCAACGGGTGCCAGTTCTCTCGGTATGGGCGCGGGTATCGCTGTCGCTGCGGAGGTTATACGCGAACGTCCTGACGTTTTTGATTCAATCCGCATGTGTGGCGAGAAAGTGGGTAATCCTCAGCTTTGCACCGGAACGTCAGTTTTCGCGGCTGCTTATGGCCTTGCGAAGCATACAATTGACGATTCGATATCTACGGGTATTTCAGGTTTTGGCAGTAATATGATGGCTGCCGGACAGACAACATGGGGATTGCTGGGGCAGGCTGCGGGTGTTATTTCCGTTGCTGACCTTGCTTTAAAGCAGGGCGCAAAAGCTGTTGAATATATTACAAGTGGAATAAAACAGGATGATGGAACTTATTTACTTAATTTGTCCAATGGCGCTACTGTTACTTCTTCTGTTGCACCTTCACCTAAAAGCCCTGTTGCTGTTTATTTGCCCTCTGATGCTACTGGCTTTTCTGCGAAGAATATTCAGGACTCGATAAGCCCTTATAATCATCAGGTTAAACCTGTTCAGATTGCGCCAACCTATTACAATATTGATGCACCACCGCCGATAAGCCAGCCATTTCCGAATGATGTATATCGTGTGTCAGTTAAGGGTACTAAATATCCTTATTCGACTGATATCAGGGATGCAAAGGGCGATGCTGTACTTGTCAGTGATAATCCGGTAATGATTGCGCTTTATAAGTCGATTAATGGTTATTCTCATTCCAATGTGACTTATCATGAGGCTTCTGACGACAATAACTTACATATCAGGATGCCAAGAAATTTTAAGGTTTATTCGGTTTCCGTTAAAGACTTTCAGTATGAAAAGCCGAATCCTTATTTTGGTGGATATTCATCGATTGTCACTGTTGTTTTATCTGTTGCGACAACAACGGTTACGCTTGAAAATTCATGGGATTTATGTAAAAGCGAGAAAGTACCTGCGCCGGGCAGTACGGCTGATAATCCCAAAATGCAGTGGAAAAGTATTTGCCACCCTGAGAAGGCCGTGTATAAAACGACGAATGATGTTCAGGATGTTAAAGACCAGATATTTTTTAATACAGAATTTGATACATCAAATTTACCTCAGGTAATTAATGGCGAGGTTATTGATAATATAGATTTCAAGCCAGAGGAACAGTTAAACCCGGCTGCGCTGGTTAATCTTATTAATGGCCTTGCAGGTCAGACTGTTGTTCAGGAAGGATATCAGGGGATACCGCTTGATAAACCTTTTACGGCGGCTGAACTGACGGCTGCGGCTAATGCTGTTGGCGTAAAACTTGATAAGGGCTTGCTTTATAGTCCTGTTGTTGTTCCTCAGTCATGGGTCAACGCCAGACCGGGGGCGGGAACGGATACTGGTGTTCATCCTGGCACAGGCACTGATACCGATACTTCTGTTGATTTAGGCGAAGACCCCGGCATTAAAGCGCCGGAACTTGAAAAACCGCCTACAGGTGAGGAAATTCTCAAGCCAATTACGGAATTAATGCCGGACATTAAAAACCTGAGTATTTCATCGAAGGATGTACAGTGCCCGGTGTGGTCGTTCGAACTCTGGGACAATAAATATTCCATTGATTCACACTGCGAACTTCTGGAAAAAATCAGGCCACTTCTGAAAGCGGTATTCCTGCTTATCTGGGGCATTATTTCGCTGCGTATCATTCTGACGGCGTGACGGAGGCGTTATGTTCGGTATTCTGGTTTCAGCCTTTAACGTGGCGCTGGGTTTTGTGCTGCGAACTGTGGTTGTCAAATTTATTTTGTTCTTTGGCCTGTACTTTGTCGTACAGGCGTTTGTTCCGGTTCTGGCGTCATTGCTGCCAAAGTCTGTTGATATTGCCGGGTTATTTTCTTCACTGCCTGACAGCGTATGGTATTTCGTGAATCTGTTTATGGTCACGGAAGGGATTAAACTGATGTTTTCAGCATTGTTAACGCGCTTTATTATTCGTCGCATTCCTCTGATTGGTTAATTTATGGCTATTTCTGCGTATGTGGGTATTCCGGGTAGCGGTAAATCTTACGAAGTAGTGGCAAGCGTCATTATTCCCGCCTGTATCGCGGGGCGTCGCATTGTCAGTAATATTTACGGCCTTGCCACGCAAAGTATTTATGATTACTGCGTTGATATTAAAAAGGCAGACAGGGAATCACTTGGTGAAATTTTACTTGTTCAGAATGAAGACGTTCAGAACGATAATTTCTTTCCCTACAAAACGGATTCAGGCATTGCGGATGATACGTTCTGCCGTCCGGGGGATTTAATCTGTATTGATGAAGCATGGCGCATATGGGAGAACGATAAAGGGATTCCTGCAAATCATCGCTCTTTCATTGCAGAACATCGCCATTTTGCCGATGAAAAAACGGGCGTAACCTGTGATTTAGTGGTTATGAATCAGTCTGTTGCCAACCTTCCGCGATTCATTAAAGACCGGGTGGAAACAACGTATCGCATGAGTAAGCATGTGGCGCTGGGTCTGCATAACCGCTACCGTGTGGACGTATTTACGGGTATCAAACTGTTTAAGTCGAATCTGACGAACAGTTATCAGAATAAATATGACAAGGCGATATTCCCCCTATATAAATCCCATGAGAACGGGCAGGGAAGGGAACTTGTCACCGATAAACGTCAGAATATTTTCAGTTCTAAAATGTTGTGGTTTAAAGCTGTCGGGTTACTGATTCTGGCGGTAATTGCCATTTTTTATCTGTTCTGGTTTTTCACGTCAAACGGTAATTCAGAGCCTGAACAGCAGACTAAAGATTTACCCGCCGCAAATAATTCAGCGTCTTTTGTACCTGCCGCGCCATCTAAGCCCGTTGTGTCGGACAAATGGCGACTTGCCGGACGGCTTAAACGCGATGGTCAGGCATGGGTTGTTGTTGCAGACACGTCAGGCAGATTGCGTATAGAGCCGGCTTCGCAGTTCAGCTTTGACGGCATGATGATGACGGGTGAAATCGACGGCGAAACGGTGACGGTTTATTCAGGGGCGATACGATGAAGCTGATAACAGGTTTACTTTTTTTACTGGTTCCGGGGCTGGTTATGGCGAAGGGCGTTAGTCTGGAGCTCAACGCTGTTCCGCTGCCGCAGGCGCTGAACATGATTTACGTTCAGGTGCTCGATAAGCCGTTTATGCTTGACCCGGAGCTTGCCAAATCCGATAAGGTGGTGACGTTCCGTATCACGCCGGATATCGATGAACGGGCATTTATTAAGCGCTATCTCGGCAACATGAACATTGCGATTTACAACAAACAGGGCATTGACTACGTGGCGCCGTTCACGCCGAAAGCGTATGTGCCGCCGCAGGAGACCTTTGTTTATCGGCCTCGCTTCCGTTCCGTGGCGTATCTGTCTGACATTCTGGCCGGACAGTTTACCGGGCAGTTTAACAGTCAGCGTAACTCGTTACCGTCCGGGCAGATATCGCCGGAAGCGGCCGTAGCGGGTACGGCATCGGACTTTATGAACCGTACCGGGGATGTGCTGGTTTATTATGGCCGGAAGTCAGAGATTAAGCGGTTGCAGACGCTTTTACCGCTGATTGATACTGCCTCTGAAGAAGTGATTGTCGCAGCTTACGTGTTTGAGGTTCAGACCAGTGAGCGTAACGGTTCCGGGCTGGCACTGGCGGCGAAGCTGCTTTCCGGCAAGCTGAATATACAGATTGGCGCGTCTGGCGGCTTTGATAACTTTATCCGGGTGAATACAGGCTCTCTTGATGCGCTGTATGAGCTTTTCAGGACGGACAGTCGTTTTCATGTCGTCAGTTCCCCGCGGCTCAGGGTGAAGGATGGCGCATCTGCCACGTTTTCAGTCGGTAACGAGGTTCCGGTGCTGGGTCAGGTGAGCTACGCCGACAACAGGCCGATCCAGTCGATTGAATACCGCTCCAGTGGCGTTATCCTCGACGTGAAACCGCAAATCCGGACTGACAATATTGACCTTGTGATTAAGCAGCAGCTTTCCAGCTTTGCGAAGACGGATACGGGCGTGAATAACAGCCCGACGCTGATTAAGCGCGAGGTGAATACGGAGGTATCAGCGGCTGACGGGGATATTATTCTGCTGGGTGGCCTGGCTGAATCGAAGGTCACAAACGCCGATACCGGGTTCAGCTTTCTGCCAAAAGGCTGGCTCACCAGTTCATCTGACGAGAAGAACAAGACGGATATTCTTGTCGTGTTACAGGCGAAAAAAGTCAGGCGCGCCAGCGCCGCGCACGCACCGAGTTCCCACGAGGAGCGCGCGCGGTGATGGTGGCGACGGACGTATCATGCGGTGACGTGGCGGCATATCCGTTTTTTATGCCGTCAGGCATGGGAGGCGCTTAGCGCCGGAAGCCCCGCAGCGAAGCGAGGACATAAACAGCATTATGGCGTCAGCCATAATAATTCCCGGCACTGCAAAGCCTGTTTTTCATTCCGGCGTACTCAGAAGCGATACGGATGGCTGACGGTCGAAGACGAAAGAACGTACCAGCGATGACCGTTTAATGCCGTGGTGACGGTTACAGGCTGATTTCTGGCTTATCTGCGCACTTGTCTAGCCAATGTTGAAATGTCGTGCTGAAAACAAAGCTGACCTGACGTCAGTGGAGAGTCTGGACAATGCCTTTTTAAGGTTGAGTCAGGCTTTGGAGGAAGAACGTGGTTGCCAGGTTTTCTCGGCTATCATCAGTTTACGTACGGTCTCTTTTGAAATCCGGACACCGTATTCTGTGGTCAGAATTCGCCAGATGGCTGACGGATTCATACCCCGGCCGCGTGAGCGAATAAGCTGCAGTGCCTGATCTCTGATGGTGGTGTTTAACTGATGATTGCCGGGCTTTCCACGGCGCCGGCTGACCAGACCGGCTGGCCCCAGCTCGCGATAGCGCTTAATCAGGCGGGAGCACTGACGACGGGTGAGCTCCATGGACTCTGCCACTTCTGCCAGCGTGATTTCCCGCGCCATATAGGCTTCAATCAAATCCAGGCGTAGCGCTTCGTGAAGTGTCAGGAGCACTGGTTTGTTGTCGTCCATTTTTCTCTCATCTGTCGGCCATATCAGATCCACAGGTGAGGGAAGGGCTCATCGCTTCAGGCTGGGGATAAAATCCTGCGGACTGGCCAGCACCGGGTTGATCGCCCTGAGCTCTTCCAGTGCACGCTCCTGAGCGCGCCTGCGGGGCATTTTTGTACTGCGCATTCGCTTTCCTTCAGCCTCCAGCTCGTCCTGTTTCTGCTGTGCCAGCCTCAGAACGGCACCCAGTCGTTTGTTATCAACAACCGCCCCCTGATCAACGCAGGTCAGTTTATCGAAAATCTTATAACCCAGTGGCCGGTGCTGATGCCGGAAAGTAATGCTTCCGTCAGGGTAATCATAAACGGTAATTTTTTCACCTGCTATGCGCGTATTTTGTTCGGTGGGTTCAATGATATACATGACTTTATCATACTGAAAAGTCAGTGCTTTCGATAAGGTCCGCAGCTCCTGCCAGGCGAAGATATCATTCAGCTCCAGTGGACTCTGTGTGACCGCACGGTGCAGATCTTTAGGGTATTTTGCCGGCCGGGAGAAACGACGGTTAAAATCAGACATGAAATGTTCAATCCACTGATTGGCTTCAGCAACCGAGCTGATGTTCTGCAGGCGCATCTCTTTAATCAGTCGATCCTGGAGCGTTTTATTTACCCGTTCCACGCGACCTTTTGCCTGGCTGCTGTTGGCACAAATCAATTCGATCGCCAGTTCCCGGAGAGCCCGTCCGAACTGGGTTGTGCCGGTACGTCGGCTCTCGGGTCCGCTGACCCTGAACACCGCATGCTTGTCGCTGTAAAATGCGACAGGTTTACCATGTTTATCAATGTATTGCCGGGTAGCCATCATGTAGTCAAACGCGTTTTCTGAATCACAGAATCGCAGGTGCATCAGGCGACCTGTGGCGTCATCCATGAAGACCAGAAGACAGCATTTTGGGGCTCTTCCTTCGAACCAGTCATGGTGAGAGCCATCGATCTGAACCAGTTCGCCGAAACAGTCGCGACGATAGCGCGGCTGGTAAACCCGGGTTCGCCGGCGGGAATGAGGACGCCAGAGACCGTCGGCTGTCATCCAGTTACGGATGGTTTCAACGGAGAGATATATATGATGGCGTTCAGCCAGTTTTTCGGTTGCGAGCGTTGGGCCAAAATCTGAATAGTGGCACCGGATCAAATCCAGGGCTTTACAGCGTGTTTCTTCATCGATCCGGTTGTTTGCAGGACGTCCACGGCGGGAAGATGCAAATGCGGTTGCGCCATCTGTCCGGTACAGACGCACAAGACGCTGCACCTGACGAACACTGAGCTTAAGTATGTCTGCTGCGTCGCGCTGAAGCAAAGCCCGGTCAAATACTCGCTGAATGATGCCAAGCCGGTAAAGTTCTTTGTCTGTCATAGTCACCAACATAAGATCGCGGTCCTGTGCTGAGCAAAATGAAGGCTTAGCGTACACGACGCGTGTGAATTGTGCTGAGACGACAATAACGCTTTGTGCTGACAGCACTGGTGCGCATAATGTATATTATGTTAAATAACCTTCAGTGACAAATAAGTTCATAAAACACTCCCACTAACTGATAAATCAATACGTTAGGATTTCGGATCTCCCTCTCGTTTCTTGCATTAGGTACAGAGTACATTCTCTTCATATCCATGATAATTTTGAGGTAAATATTGTGTATTCACTAAAGCAGTTGGTTATCTCAGGCTGTAAAAGGCGATGGATCCTGATGGACTTGGCAAGTTAACGAACTAGATCAATATCCTTATAGGTGCGGAACCGCCCACCACCTGTTAAAACTCGTTCAAATTCGACCAAATATTATTACTGGCTGATATTAGCTCGGTTAGGCAAAGCGCAACAAACAACTAATGCGTTCAAGAAAGCCATCTCTAAGCTAGATGACCAGTCTAAAGGGAGCACATCCTTTTCTGGTTTTTTAGCTGTAGCAATAATCCCTTTTGCTTCATTAAACCGTAACAGCAGAGCTGCATCATCAGCCGTAAAACTAAGGTCTTTTGATACGCCATAATTTACCAACTGCAAAGCCACTTCACTTATGATTGAGAACTTAGATTCTGCTGCTGTGAGAGCCTTAAAAAGTACACTATCGAAATCTTTTGCAACTAGGTCACGCTGCTGTGTGAATGCTGTTATCTGTAAATTTAGTAAGTCCTGTATTGACCTTACTGTCTCCTCCAACTTCTGAGCAGAAGCATCTATTTCAGATCGAATTCTTTCCGCATTATTTACAGCAGCTTCCTCTAACGCAGTGTAAGTCGCCCATGAGAACCCACAGAATGGACAACCGGAAATTTCCAAATCTTCACATTCTTGGAGTACAGGTATCTATTCTGCCCTTGCTCAAGATAGTTCAATAAAGAGAAATTTTTTAAGAAGTTCTCTCCTAGAATACTCTCTAGTGCTTTAGAATCAAGACTATCCCCAAACTTATTGGAGTCAATACTGCTTACTTCGTAAAGCTTAAAAATAGAGAAGTTATCAGGTGCATTATTATCCGGGTTCGATAGGTCCGCTATGGTAGCAACACGAGCTAGGAAAATTGACTCTCCTGAATCTTGATTTATGAGCTCAGCTCTAATAGAGATGTCGCCCTCTTTATTTCTATTCCAGTATATGTTTTCTTCAAATTGTTTTTTGCGCGAACGTTTTGCAACTGTTGCATCATTTGTATTGATAATTCTTTGTATAACGCCAGTAAACAAAAGCTCCAACGCATCAAATATGCTAGTTTTTCCAAAACCATTGGGGCCATCCAGGGTAATTATGGAGGCAGCTCGAAAATCAATAGATGTATTTTCAAATGGCTTGAAATTTTCAATCTTAAGGCTGGATATTTTCCATTTCTTCATGAATCAGAGTCTCGATTAGTTTGTCTGCTTCAATCCCAGATGCAGAAGCATTAAAGATTTTGAGATGAAGACCGGTCAATTTTTTCTCGGCGAGTGCTTCCTTTACATAAATATCAAGCGGCTTCAGTGAGCTTTCCTTAACAGGAACCTTTACAAATGGAAGCTTTATAAAAATTCTCGCCGCGACACTATATAATGTAGGCGATAGCGGTTGATCTCGATATTCTGCAAACATCCTATCATCGACAACCATCGCTGAAACGCTTTCGAAGTTGTGCCCTTCTAACAACCTAAACTCTTCTTCGCTGTAATAAAGAAAATATTTTTTAAAATAATATGGATTTTCTTCAATACCAAACACCTTACTCTCAATTCCATTAAAATCAGCTCGGCGCCTTAATTTGTGCAAAATAATCAGATCGGTATTTTTATCGAAAGCAGGATCAGATTTGAATACTTCAGGAGCATACAGTAACACTAATTTATTCAGCAACTGCGGTGATGGTATATTTCCACACTCAACCACAGCGAGGAATCGCTTCCTATCTCCACTATCCTGACTAAAATAAGTCAAAGACTTATAATCAATACCTTCAAGACCAGCTAAAGTTTCTCCTGCCGAATACTCTATGGTGATGTCATCTGCTTTAGAATAGTCACCGGTATTAAACAAAGTAAACTCATGTTTCAAGGCAGCCTGTAGAACAATATCTTTAATCATTCAACTTCACCCTCGCCTCTTCCTTTGAAATTATTTTTGCATCAAAGGCTTTAGTTATTTTGTTACGATCCTTACCCATCAATGAAAACTCATCTTCTACAGCATCCCGCGAAGCTCCGGTAGCTGCAAAAAATCGCTCAGCGGGTGAAAAAATATTTGCTCTAGCTGCGATTAGCCATTGATATTCAACTAAGATATCTATCAGCTCTGGATCGCTTTTCAGCTGCTCCATTAGATCTTCAGCAAACCTATGCTCCCGTCGAACATTGTCTGCCGAAATTGCTGTTGGCAAATAAAAATCTCCGGCAGAGCACCTATAGTAAGGAGGCTTTTGCTCACTCAGTGGTGCTTTATCTATATCGTAGATCACATCCACATAATCATAAACACTGTTCTCACTCACGACCATTGTGGAAGATCCAAAACATAACGACTTCCACAACCATATAAATGGAGTATCACGCAACTCTTTAATCTGATCGTAAACATTTGCAACTTTTTGAATAACAGTTCTATCTGCTGTTTTTTCCATTGTATTGGTATACCCATACAATGATTTACAAACGGCCATCCTGGCTTGGAACATTTTGTATACAATGTCGTCTTCATGGGTAGCGGTGAGGCTTAATAACTCTACAATCTTCTCACTTTTTAAAGTTTGAGTAAACGCGGCTTCTGCGGCGCTCATTAACCCATCCTGATTGCACGCGTGTATATATATTACTTGAGCGGCAATATGACTCTGCAAAGCCTCGAACTTCAAATTCACTAAAAAATCACTACAAGGTAACTTTTCGGAAACCAAGTACGTCTCAATTTTTGATTTCGTTTTTTCTTCAACATCTTGGAGATAACAGTAAGGCAGTCCATCGTAAGTATAAAATTTAACGACATTCCCATTGCTGCCAACAAAATCAGAAGCATCATCAAGGCGCACAGATGTATGAAAATATCTTTTGGTAGTCTTATCACACAACATATATGTAGATGCAGCTTTTTCGAGAGCCTCCTTGTAAGCAGCTCTTTTATCATCTGCTAGCGCTTTTACCTGATGCGTAGAAACTGCAATTCCATTTTCAATTATCGAAAAATCATCAATACTGTCGATTTGCAACTCAAACGACATTTTATTGAGCACACATTCTATGGAATGATAAAGCGCTAAATGCCCTTGATAAATAAACCCACTCCATGTAGGTGCAGCTGTATGAGGATGGGAGGAAGCCGATTTCGACATTCAATATGTCCTAGGCAAATTTAGAGACAGAGTCAGAAGTAACCATCTAACTCAGTAGAATATGATCTTAATTTCTGTATCCGATGTTTATATTTTTTGTTGCACACGCTCAGCGGCGTTATGAAAACTTCCTTGATTGTCATTTTTATGCATTCCCTTGAGCGATATCACTATGACATCACCGAATGTAACATACCTGTAGGGTCAAAAAAAGGGCCAGCCAAACTTCCGAACATAACTGTGGAGTGACCCCGTTCCCGTAGACATTCACTGTTCTCACGACGAGGCCTTTTCGAAGGCCTCTGGACTTACGCCTCCCAGGTGACTGTGGCGTAGGGCCCGGTTGTAGAACACTTCGATATAATCAAAGATATCAGCCCTGTCCATATCCCGGGTTTTATATATCCGCTTTCTGATGCGCTCTTTTATTAGTTAATTTCACCGCATGGCGGCTCGCGATATCCCAGGCGTCGATGAGGTTTTCGATAATTTCCCGGCAGATCGCGGGCAGAACAGCCGTTGCGGCTAAGGGCGTTTATCCGCAAGCACCGTGACAAGCTGGTCTACTGAGCCTCGCAAGGTTCGCCGGCCAAAACCAGCGAACCTTCCTTTTCCCTCCCGCCGTACCGTCACAGCATCCATTCGATCGGCAACCAGCCGGCCACGGTGAGAATAATGCGTTTTACCCAGCCGGCGCCGGGCTCTTGCTGGTGCACCTCGGTGTGGCCGTCTTCGAAGGCTTCTTTCCACACCATTTTGCCCTCGGGCGTCAATACCGGCCGATAGGCGGCGTATTCGAGCGGGCCATCAAACAGTTGGCGGGTGTCGGCCGCCAACGAGGGGCTGTCGATCAAGAATCCCATTTCGCAGTTCAGGTGCGCCGAGCGCGGATCGAAATTGAACGAACCGATAAATACCCGCTTATCATCGATGGCGAAGGTTTTCGCATGCAACGCCGCGCCGGACAGCCCCAGCGGCTTGAGTTCCTTGCGCCCCGTCGGTTGCCCGGCGCGCAGCTTCAGTTCGAACAGCTCGACGCCCGCCTGCAGCAGCTCACGCCGGTATTTGGCGTAGCCGGCATGCACCACCAGCACGTCGGTGGTGTTCATCGCGTTGGTCAGCACGCGTATGGACTTCCCCTGTTTGGCAAGCGATTCAAAGAAGCTCGCCCCTTCCCGCCCCGGCACGAAATAGGCGGAAACCAGATCCAGTTGCCGGCCGACGCCGCCGATGATCTTGCCGAGCTGCGTCACCATCAGCCGATCGCGCGACGCCTTGCCCAGCCCTTTCGCCGGATCGTCGGCCACCAGCTCTACCTGGGTGAATTCCGGCTGGACGGCGCCATCGCGAAAGCGCACCGCGCTGGTTTCCAGCTGCACCGCCAGTTTGCGGGCCCGGTCGCTGCTTTCGGTCGCGGTGGCCTGCGTCAGGAAGGCAGAAAGATTGCCTTTGCCCCGGATAATCTGCTCAACGCCGAATACCGAGGCGCTGTTCCAGTAGCGATCGAAGACGTCGGCAGTCTCCGCCACCACGCTACCGACGCTCAACACGTCGAGATCGAGGAAATAGTTTTCGTCGCCGACCTGGAAATACTCGTCGCCAATGTTGCGCCCGCCGATGATCGCCACGGCGCCATCGACGATATAGGACTTATTATGCATGCGCCGATTCATGCGCATAAAGTCGAAGGCGTAGCCGGCCAGCTTCGGCGTACGCACGGTAGACGGGTTAAACAGACGGATCTCGATGTTTTTCTGCGCGTTCAACGCCGCCAGCGTCTCATCCATGGCGACGCCGTTATCGTCCAGCAACAGCCGCACGCGCACGCCGCGTTGGGCGGCGTCATACAGGGTTTTCAGCAGGATCTGCCCGGAGGTGTCGTTATGCCAGATGTAGTACTGGGCGTCGATCGACCTTTCCGCCATCCGCGCCAACGCCAGGCGGCTGGCGAACGCATCGTGGCCGCTGGCCAGCGGCACCACGCCGCTCAGGCCGGGATGCGCCGCCATCTGTTCGGCGGCCCGCGCCGGCAATAGCGCGGCAGGATCCGCCGGCAATGCCGCCTGCGGCAGACGCTGGGAAATATCCGGCAAACGAAAGAGGACTCTTGCCGCAATAATGGCGATCGTCACGGCGATAATCAGATATACGACAATTTTTATCACGGGAAGCGGCCTCGGAGGTTGACTGCTTTGCTTTATACGTCATTAGGTTGCTTCAATCTATAGGAGAAGCTCGCTCTACAATAAGGCTATAGCGTAAAGCGCGAAGGCGAAACGCCAAACAGTTTTTTAAACGCCACCGAATAGGCGCTGTGGCTCTCATAACCGCTTTCGAAGGCGGCATGGATGATCGAGTTGCCGGCCAACAGCAGCGGAATGGACGACAGCAGCCGCAGACGCTGCTTCCACTGGCCAAAGGTAATGCCGGTTTGTTGAGTGAAATGACGCTGGAAGGTTTTCGCGCTGATCGCCAGTGAATCGGCCCAGGCCTCAATGCCGCGATCGTCGGCCGGCGTGATGACCAACAGCCGGCAAATCTCGGCCATTCTCGCCTCTGCCGGCCAAGGCAGATGCAGCGCCAGCTGCGGCTGCAGGCTCAGCTCCTCAAGGAACAACGCTCTGAGCAGCGTATTGCGTTTGGTCTCCGCCCCTTCGGGCGCCAGCGTCGCCAGCTGAGCGATCAGTTCTCGCAGCAGCGGTGAGACCTGCAATACGCCGTCGCGCAGCGGCAAACGCGCGGCGGTGACTTCATCGACCAAAATCCCGTAAACGCAAATGTTGCTCTGCATGACCAGCTGATGTTCTACCCCCGGCCGCAGCCAGACCGCGGTGGTGGGCGGCACGATCCAACGCCCGCTGCTCGCCTCGACCGCCATAACGCCCTGTTGCGAATAGAGCAAATGGCAGCGTTTATGCGAGTGGTAAGGAATCACAAAGCCCGCCGGATAGTGTTTCACCAGCCCCGTTACCTCGAACGAGGAGTTTTCGTGGCTGCTGAGGTCGATGCGTTTCGTTTCGGCGTTGTCGACTTCGAATCCCATGGTCGTTTGTCCCTTTTGATAACGCAAATGTCTTTTATTTGATAGAGGCGACGTATGATCCTCCATATAGTGACGTTCTCGCAAGCCACACCAGGGGCCTTATGCGAAGAAACTCACTATTTACACCAAAATTTCATCGTTCTGCGTAAAACAAAGGCGATGACGTTGCGCATGCGCTGCGCGATGGCGGCTCGTTGCGGGGGCGACGTGGCCGAAAGTGATGGAAAGGGAAAGCACGGTGGCTTAAATCAGGAGGTATACGCATCAATCAGCAGGTAGCTCAGCCTGGGGGGCGGCTTAATGCTGCAGGGATAGGGAGAGCACCTAGGCTCTCCTCTATCCATTCATGTTATCACCTCAACGGGCCAACTCGGCGCCGTCCAGTTCGGAAATCGCCAGACAAATCACTTCAGTAATGGCCTGTACCGTATAGGCGGTATTGGCAGGGATGATTAACATCTCATGGGGTTGCAACGTCTGATCGTCAACCTTCAGTTCACCGCTCAGCACCATCAGTTTCACCCACCCCGGATGAAAACGCGCCGGTTGTCGGCTGCCGGCATCCAACTTCAGCAACGCCGTATGGCCAGGCGTCTCCCGTTTCAAAATATGAAAACGCACCCCATCGTAAGGCATGTTTTCGTAATGCAGTGACGCCAGTGTTCTCTTATGCATGGTAAGTGTCCTCGTGACCTGTGAGTAGCTGCTCCGCCTTCGGTCGCCATAAAAACGATTGGCGGCTGTCCCTACCGAAAGCACCGTCTCGCAGCCTCTTGGCGAACGGATTAACTGTCGTGCTTGCAGCGGCCTGTACGGCCACCGCTTCATGCCTAACCTGCCTCAGGCATGCTACTAAATATATAAGAGCCTCGCCGACGGCGCAAAAAACCGCTGCCAGGTTGAGCGTATATTCATTTCCCGTCGTCAAATCGCTCGGGGCGATAAGCGTGCGGAATGGCGTGCGCGACCGATGCCCCGACAATCCCGGCGCCCACGATAACCATGCGTGATGATGTTCCATTCCTTTAATGATGTCCGTACCTCATTGTAAGTGCTGCCGCCAAAGCAAGCAGGCCGCCAGACAGGCTACTCCACCGCCGCAGGCCAATACGGCATAAGACGTGCACCAGCTCTGGGTGGTATCCATCACGACGCCAAAGGATAAAGGGGCGAACGAACCGATGCCGAACCCCAGCAGCGATCGCCAGCCCATCACGCTGCCGAGCTGTTGCGGCGGCACGTTGTCCGCCATCGCGGCCGACAGCACGCCGGAGTCGCCGAGGATGAAGAAACTGCCGATGCTGACGGCCAGCAGCGTCCAGCCCGGCCCCCAGTTCGCCGACCACCCCATCAGCAGCGAGCCCAACGCGCCGGCGGCGCCCATAAACATCAGCACCGATGCACGGTTGAAATAGTCGGAAACGGTGCCGACAATCAGCGTGGCAACCATGCCGGCCAGGTGGATCACCGCCGCGACGATCAATCCGGCGCTGAGCGGATCCAGAGAGAAACCGCTCAACGCCTCGCTGACCAGGCTGGGCGCCCAGGCCCAGTTGCCGAGCAGTTCCCAGCTGTGGGCGATATACCCGATCAGCAACAGCAGGGTCGCATAGGTGATCGCATAGCTTTCACGTTTCGTCTGCCTCCCCAGCGTGCGCAGCTGCGGTTCCCGATAACCGACCAGGGCCAACGAACCCGCCAGCGCCCCCAGCAACGCACCGGCGGCACACAGGGAAAACGCCACGCCGGCCCCCCAGCGCATGGCGCTCCAACCGGCGATGAAAACCGACAGAAAATACCCCAACGAACTGGCCGCCAGCATCATGCCGATGGCGTAACCGCGCCGGGCCGGGCCGTTCATCCCCATCGCCAGCAGCAGTGCCGGCGTATAGGCGCCGCCCTGCGTCAGGCCGACGAAGGCCATCAACACCAGCGCGCCGGCATAAGAATGGGCAAACACGGCGAACAGCATCAGCGCAGCGGCGCCCAGCCAGGAAAACAGCAGGTAAACCCGGCGCGCCCCCAGCGAATCACACCACCAGGAAGCCACCAGCAACGCCAGGGCGTTGGTCAGGCTGAACACCGTTTGCACCGTACCGGCGGAGGCGGCGTCGAGCTGCCACTCGCTTCTGATGGTCGGCAGTGCACCGGCGAACATCATGGTGCCCAGGCAGAGGCCGGCCCGGCTCACGCAAAGCAGAAAGAAAGCTCGCATCTCAGCGCCGCCTCCCTGTCCATCGAGGGGTGAGGATAATTCGACTAACACGAACGACAGACGAGGAAAATCGCTGCATGGCACACTCGGCAAACCGGGAAAGATGCGTGATAATAGTGAGAAAAATCAATGGCTGACAAACGATCTTTCCTCGCTCATTTGGTTGAGCTAGACTCAACCTATGAAAAAAATTCACTCCCTGCCGCACCTGTCCGCTTTCGAAGCCGCCGCCCGCCTTGGCAGCTTCAGCGCCGCTGCGGATGAGCTGTTTCTCACCACCGGCGCGGTCAGCCGCCACATTCGCAGCCTGGAAGAACAGCTGGGGATCACACTGTTTTATCGCGGACACAAGTCCGTGCGGCTGACGCCGGCCGGCGAGAATTTTTCCCGCACCGCTTCGCGGGTGATAAGCGAACTGTATGCTGCGGAAAGCGCACTGAAAGCGAGCGCCGGCCGGCAGCGGCTGGTGGTGCACAGCCTGCCGACGTTCACCATGCACTGGCTGATGCCGAAGCTGGCGGCGTTCAATGAGATTCATCCGGAGGTCGCGATTGATATCACCACCAGCACAGGGGCCGTCGATCGCAATACGCCGTTTGATCTGGCGATCCGGCGCGATCCCGCGCACTTCTCCGGGCTGAAAGCGATCCCTTTTCTGCAGGAAGAGAGCCTGTTGGTCTGCAGCCAGAGCTACTTGCGCGCCATGCCGGTCAGTGCGCCCGGCACGCTGGCCGGGCATACCGCCATCCGCATCCGCGCCCGTGAGGATTTATGGCACAGCTGGCTGAATACCTACCCGACGGCGCTGGACGCCTCGCCGCCGCCGCTCACGCTCGACCATACCTTCGCCGCCATTCAGGCGGCCGAGGACGGCCTGGGGCTGGCCGTCGTGCCTTACCTGTTCTGCGCCAAACATCTGTCGTCCGGCCGGCTGGTGTCGCCTTTCCCGGCGTTGACTATCCGAACCGGCGCTTATTCCCTGCTGCTGCGCGATCGGGACGATGAGGTCGTGAGAAAATTCGCCGCCTGGCTGCAGGCGTTTCAGGTCTAGCGGCGGAGTGACAGAACTGTTATTTCCTTCATCTACGACTTCTTCGGGCAGCGCAGACATCCCTTAGTTGGGAACAATCTTTTTCAACAGGCCATAGCGCGCCATCACCCAAAGCGCCATCAACCCGGCGACATGTACCGCCGTATTGAAGAGCCACTGTTGCGTCCAGAGATCGAAGGTCACGAACTGGCTGATGAACAACACCAGATAGACGTGAATGATGAAGGTATACAACGAGTTTTGCCCCAGCACGATCAGGAACCACCCTACGGCCTTGTTGATCGGCTGCCAGCAAACGGTCAGCAGCCAATAGACGCTGGCGATCAGGCAAAAATCATTCAGGATGCGCACGGGCCCCAGCGCATTCTTGGCGGCAAGGTGCTGATAAAACCAGTTGAACTCTGCCGCCGGGATCACATGCATCATCAATGCCGGTGGCATAAAGGGATTGGTATGGTTTTGCGCGACGAACAGCATGCTCAACGCCACCGCCGCCATGGCATAACGCGCCATCTTGCCTGCCTGGGTGCGGGCCAGCGACGCAATCTCCTCTTTATACCACCCGCAGCACAGGCCCAATACGTAGATCAACTGCCAGGCCAGGAAAGGGAAAGCGAACTCGAACTCCGCCGACGTCATCGGCATGCCGCTGATCTGGTAGTAGCCATAAACGATAAGCGACAGCGCCAGCAGGCCGGCCCCCCTGCCCGTATTCAATAGCCAGAGGAACAACGGGCTGAACAACAGCAGATAGAAATAGAGCCCCAGAATTTGCGTTTGATGCGGCCCGATCTGTAAAAAAATAATCTCGTTAAACCAGGCCTCTTTGACTTGTTCATTCACCGGATACATCGAGTACACGGCCCCTGAAAAACGATCGACAAAATGCGTCACTTCAAAGGTATCGATAAAGTCCAGCATTTGCAGCAGCAAAATACTTATAATAATAACGATGTTAACGAAATAAAGCTTCACCGCACGCCGTAACAGAGAATAGGCCACCGTCAACATAGGCTCAGTTTGTAACTGTCGCCGTTTCATATTGCCGAGAATAAAGCCGGACAAAATAACAAAACCTTCCGCCCCGGTCGTCAAACCGAATCGTTCCCAGGTGAAAACATTCAAAACAGACATAATCTCTACGTGCGCAGCCACCATCATCACCAGGGCTATGCCGCGCAGCATATCGATGCGTAAATCACGCCTCCCGATGGCAACATAGTGAAGCGCCGTCGCCGGATACTCATCAACTTGCTGTAAATTCATTTGGTTATCTCATGATGACTCGGTTTGAAAGACGGCACCACGCGGTTTGATTGCACCTATAATTAATTAAAGAATAAATCTATAACTTACTAATCATTTTATTCCCCAGGCAGGCCTCTAGGAATTTTAGATGAGAAAATAAATTTATCCGCTAGCAGCATGTTTTTTTACAGCCGCACCTGCTCATGACAACCATATAAAAAGAACGGAGTGCACGTTTAATTTTAAAGCAATGTTCTTGCTAATCCTTCACCCTTAACTAAACTCTCTATCTATATCACGACCTCCTTGCCGGGAATGAAATGCATGGCGCATTTTTATTTTTCATCTTTTGAAAAAAGGAGCCCCCCTGCACCGCTAAAAACCTCGCGGGCAATTGCGTTCCTTTGGCAAACACTTGCCGTTGCCGCTCTGGTGGTCGGTGCCAACTACATTCGCTGGCGTTGGATGGCGTCGCTCAATTATGACGCCTTATGGTATGCCGTTCCCTTGGTGATAGCGGAGACCCTGGCCTATTGCGGCACGATCCTGTTTACCCTCAATCTGTGGCAGGTACGCGACGTCAAACGCCGGCCGCCACCGCGCGATATACGTCAATGCCTCGATCCTGACGACACGACGGCACCGCGTCCGGTCAAAGTCGATCTGTTTATCGCCACCTATTCCGAAGATACCGAACTGGTCAGGCTGTCGATTCAGGATGCCAAACGAGTCACTTATCCCTTCCCCCTGGATTATCGCATTCACGTTCTGGATGACGGCAAGCGCGCCGAGATGCGCCGCGTCGCCGAACAAGAAGGCGTGAATTATCTGTCACGCGAGAACAACATCGGTTTTAAGGCCGGCAATCTACGTAACGGGCTGGAACACACGGACGGGGACTTCATCGTCATTTGCGATGCCGATACCCGTGTCTTCCCGTCCATCTTGACCGACACGCTGGGCTATTTTCGCGATCCTTTGGTCGCCTGGGTGCAAACGCCACAATGGTTTTACGATCTGCCCGCAGGAAAGCGTCTGCCGTACTGGTTGAAGGGCAAGCTCGGGCAGCCCGGCTATGTTGCCGGGCGCGCGCTGGAAAAGGTGATGGGCCCCCTCACCGTCGGCCACGATCCCTTCTTCAACGATCCCAAGATGTTTTACGACGTGATCTTGCGCCGCCGCAACTGGGCCAATGCCGCCTTCTGTTGCGGCGCGGCGTCGCTTCATCGGCGCGAGGCTATTATGCAGAGCGCGTTGCGTAGCTATGCACGCGCCGTAGAAACGGAAATCGATCGCTATACCCGCGACGTAACGGATGCCGGGCTGCGCGACGAGCTGGGGCGGGCGATGAAACCCCAGGTGGCGTTAGATACCGAGTTGACCCCTTATAAATTCCACGTGTCGGAAGACATTTATACTTCGATCGTACTGCACGGCGATCCCGAGCGGCGCTGGCGTTCCGTCATGCATCCTGAGGTGGAATCGAAAATGCTGTCGCCGCAGGATTTGCTGACCTGGATGATTCAGCGTTTCAAATATGCGGCGGGCTCGCTGGATATTGCGCTGCATGATGCGGTCTTCAGCGCGAAGAACTTCAGGCTGAGCCTGGCGCAGAAGCTGATGTACGGCACCACGTTCTGGTCATATCTGGCCTGCTTATGGAATACGGTGTTCCTGATCTCACCGCTAATCTATCTGTTTACCGGCATTCCGCCGGTTTCCGCTTACTCGCTGCCCTTTTACCTGCACTTCTTACCGTTTTTCCTGCTGTCGGAGCTGGCTTTCATGTTCGGCACCTGGGGGATCTCTGCCTGGGACGGAAAAGCCTCTTACCTTTCGCTGTATTCCATGAACCTGCGTGCGCTGGATACGGTGTTGCGCGGCGAGAAGATCAAGTTCCACGTCACGCCCAAAGAGCGCCAGCAAGGCAACTTCCTGACGCTGGTCAAACCTCAGCTGGCCATCATTGCCTTGACGCTGCTGGGGCTATTATGGGGCGGCATTCAGCTGTATCTCGGCAAAGTGGACGATCCGGCCGGCTATGTGATCAATATTTTCTGGGGCGGCGTAAACATTATCGCCATGTTGCCGATGGTGCTCGCCGCGCTGTGGCGTCCTGAATCAGAAACGCCTTCCGAGCAGCAGGAGGCCGGGCAAGCATGACGTGGAAACACTCATTGTTGCAAGCGCGGAGCTATATTGCGGTCATCATAGGTTTCCTGCTGGCATTCGGCATCGTGGTTTATGTTGAGACGCATATGCCCCCCGCCCCGGCGGAAAGCGCCGAGCTGACGCTGAGCGCCGATTTCCCAACGCTGCCCGCACCGCGCGCGCTCACCTTCGATGAAGCCGTTTGGGCGCGCATCGCCTGGCAATACTTCGTCAACAACACGCAGTCCAACGGACTGGCGAATGCCATCGACAACCAGCCCTATACCACCATGTGGGATACCGGCAGTTATCTGATGGCAGCCGTGAGCGCGCAACGGCTCGGGATCATTACGCGCGACGAGCTCAATGCGCGCGTGAATGCCGTTCTGACAACGCTGTCGTCGTTACCCCTGGCCGACGGCCAGTTGCCGTCGCTGTATTACCATACCCAGCGTTCGATCCGGCTGAACAGCCTCAGCCAAAACGAAAGCCAACCCGATTGGTCGGCCGTCGATATCAGCCGTCTGTTGATGGCGTTGGACATCGTCGCCTGGCTGTACCCGGAACAGACCGCGGCGATCGCACGCTTAACCGCCCCCTGGCGGTTCGACGCCCTATTTATGCAGCAGGAGCCGCAACAGCCGCTGAATTTCCGCGCGGCGAAGAAATGGCAGTTCGTCACCCAAGGCAACCGCGACAGCTACGGTTATCAGCTTTACGCCGTCAACGGGCTGCGTCGCGTCAGCCCCCTGGCCGCCATCGTTCTCGGTTCACAACAGCCCTCGCCGCGCACCATCAGTATTGACGGCCTGCGTATTCCCTACGACAGCCTGGTCAAAATCGGCAAGGTCGATCACCCGGTCGTTACCACCATGCCCTATCTGCTGACCGGCCTGGAGGCGGGGTTCGACATCCGTTCGGCGGAAATCAGCTGGCGGGTGATGAAAGTACAGGAAAGCCGCTACCGCAGCCACGGCGATTACGCCTATGTGAACGCCGACAATGAAGAACAGTTGCCGCGTTTTATCGACGATGCCGTCATCAGCCGCTTCCCGGCACTGATCGACAAATCGCGGGCGGAAATCAAAGAGGCGGCACTGCAGCTGTCGACCAAATCGGTGTTCGGGTGGTACGCGCTGTTTCGCACGCCGTGGAGTGACGAGATGCGCCGGCGTGCCGCCGTGTTGTTCGAGCCGGGGCGCGGCTGGTACGAAGGCATCATCGCCGCCAATGGGCAACAGAGCCGGGTGATCGGTGCCAATACCAATGCCCTGATATTGGAAAGCCTGGTCTATATCGCGCAAGGGCCGCTGTTTTGCCAAAACTGCGCTCCCGCGCCCCCTGCGAATCCTGCCGACGGTCAACGGCCGTAATCAGTCATAAGGAGCCACTATGTTTCATCATTATTCCGTCAGGCCGTTTGTCACGCTGTGTCGGCGCGCGCTGTACGGCTGTTTGCTCTTGTTGCTGACGGTGCCTGCGGCCATGGGCGATACCCAACTGCCCGCCGCCGCCTATCCGCAGCGCCACGGCGACCTGACGCCGCGCGAACAGGCGATGGCGGTCAAAGCCTGGCAATACTTCGTCACCAACTACCAACCGGCGACCGGGCTGGTCAACGCCGTCAACAACTACCCTTCAACCACCATGTGGGACAGCGCCTCCTACCTGGCCGCACTGACGGCCGCCCGCGAGCTCGGTATCATCGACAAGGAACAGTTCGATCAGCGGCTGATCAAGTTTCTCGCTACGCTCAATACCGTGCCGCTGTTCCAAAACCAGATGCCGAACAAGGCCTACAACACCATCACCGCGCAAAAGGTCGATTATCTCAACAAGCCCGGCGAGATCGGCTTCTCATCCATCGATATCGGCAGAATGCTGCTGTGGTTGAAAATCATCAAAGAGCGCTATCCCGAATTTGCCAACGACGTCGATAACGTCGTGCTGCGTTGGGATTTCAGCCATATCATCGACGACTGCGGCACGCTGTATGGCGCCAATCTGGATGCCAATAAACAGCCGGTTTATGTCCAGGAAGGCCGGCTGGGCTATGAGGAATACGCCGCCAGCGGTTTCCAGCTGTGGGGGTTCTCCACCTGCCAGGCCTCCCGCGCGGAGCCTTACCAGTTGGCGGACATTTATTGTGTTCTGGTGCCGTATGATTCACGCGATCCGCGCACCACCAGTCAGCATAACTATGTGGCGACCGAACCCTATGTGCTGCACGGGCTGGAGATGGGCTGGGACACCAGCGACGATCGCAGTGACGATCTCGCTAAACACAGCCACCCCTGGATGCAAGACTTCGCTAACCGCGTCTATCAGGTGCAGGAAAATCGCTACCAGATTACCGGCCGTCTGACGGCGCGTTCCGAACATCAGCTCGATCGCGCGCCGTATTTCGTGTACGACACCGTCTACTCCGACGGCTTCGACTGGAACACCATCACGGACAAGGGAGAATACGTGCCCGATACCGCCGCCATCTCGCTCAAAGCGGCGCTCGGCATGTGGAGCCTGTGGCAATCCCCGTATACCGATCGGCTGCTCGACGTGATTGAGAACGCCAGTGAAAAAGACAAAGGTTTCTACGAAGGCCTGTATGAAAACGGCGCCGGCCCGATCCGTGAGTTTACCGCCAACAACAACGGCATCATGCTCGAAGCCCTGCTGTTCAAAAAGCAGGGGCGACTGCTGAAATTCAATACCCCTGACCCAAGCAGCGCCAAGTATGCGCCGGCCCTGTGGGATAAAACGCTGGTGAACGTGTTTGACGACAAAAACACGCCCTTTAACCGGCCTTTCATCACGCCGGACGCCAACCTGAAGACCTGGTGTCAACAAACGGGGGTCGCGCTGCGCAATGCGCCTTCCTGCAAAGCCTGTAAATGCCCGCAGTGCCAGAATGACGCGCCCATGAAACTGCCTCCGGTAGCGACATCATGCTTAAAACCCTGACGCTGATCGTTTCCGTCGTCATCGCACTCGGGCTGGTCGTGTTGCTGGGCGTCATGGCGCGCCCCGACGGCGCCGGGTCCGTGTGGGAGCACGGGCAGCAGCAGCCTCGCCGTGGTGCGTTAACCGAGGAGCAGCGGCAATGGGCCGACGTTGCCTGGCGCTATGTGCAGAACAACACGCAGCCCGGCTCCGGTTTGGTGAACGGCAAAGATCGTTACCCGATCGTTTCGCTGTGGAACATCGGCGACAGCCTGATTGCCTTGAGCGCCGCGCGGCGTTTGGATCTGATCCCGCAGCGGGAGTTCGATGCCCGTTTGTCGGCGCTGCTGACGACGCTCGATCGTTTACCGGTGACCCGCATAGGCGCGCCCGGTGCGTTGTACGACGCCGTCAGCGGCGCTTTCAGTCAGAACGGTGGCACCGCCGGCGAAGCGCAAGGGATGGCTCGCCTGCTGGTTGGCATGCGTTTCACGGCGCAAAGCTTCCCCGAATACCGCACCTTCCTCGAACGAATCGCGCTGCGCTGGAACTTCTGCAACCTGCTGACCCAAGACGGCCAGCCGCTCGACGGACGAGAGCAAAACGGCGCTTGGCGCAGTGCCGCAGCCAGCGACGTAGGCTATGCCGACTACAACGGCGCGGCTTTCCGCCTGTGGGGATTTCAGCGTACATCAACGCGAACGGCACCGTTCAAAACCGCGGTCGTCTACGGCGAGCCCCTCGCCGTTACGGCACGCGATCCGCGCCTCACCGGCGCGCCCGCCGGCATCGAAAGCACCCCCTATCTGCTGACCGGCCTCGAGATGGGATGGCCGGCACCCCATCCCGGCGAGGCGGCCGACGTCAGCATGGCACAACGGGCCCAACGCCTTTACCAGGCGCAGGAAACGCGCTGGCGTCGGGAGAAAATCCTCACCGCCCGGGCGCAATATTCGCGCAGCACGGCGCCGTGGGAGGTGTATGACAGCCTGTTCGCCAACGGCTATGCCTGGAATACCCTGGCGGACGACGGCCGCTATGCGCCGGAGCTGGCGCTGCTCTCGACCCGCGCCATTTTCGGCCTGTGGGCCTTGTGGGACACCCGTTACACCGACGCGCTGATGCAGCTGGGCCGGCTGCATCAGGATGAGAAACGCGGCTGGTTTGAAGGCCGTTACGAAGCCAACGGCGGCTACAACGCCACCTTCACCCTCACCACCAACACCGTGGTGTTGGAGGCATTGCTGTTCAAACAAAACCGTGGCCCGCTGCTGCAGGCACCGCTCAACGACGGCTACCTTGGCGTACGCATGAAAGACGTCTTCAACTGGCCTGGGCACTGTCTGCCGCAGGAGCGTCTACCGCTCTCCAGCGCGAAAGGAGGATGACATGGGCATCAATTATGAAGAGCTGTTCAATAACAGCTACAGCCGCATCACTCAGGGAGATAAAGGCGATCGGTTCTTCACCCATTTTTATGCGTTGTTTATCGGCAGCACCGAAGACCTTAGCTCGCCGGGCAGCATCGCTCAGCGGCTGGAAAAACAGAAAATCATTTATAAAACCTTTTTCTACATGCTCTCGGTCGCCAATACCCATATCGTGGCGGATTACCTGGTGCAGGTGACGCAAGAAGGCAGCCCGCAAAGCCTCAATCTTCCTCCGTCGATTTATGCGCTGTGGCGCAAGGCCGTGCTGCAAACCGTGCGGGATCTCGATCCCGAATGCGATGAAGAGATCCTGACCGCCTGGGCCATCGTGCTGGCGCCGGGGCTGGAATTCATGCGGCGGCAGGCCGAACTGCATCACAATCCCAGCGCGCAATCGGGGCTGCCGGGATGAACAAGCTGCCGCTGCTTTCCGCGCTCAACGCCCCGCCTATTGCGCTGGCCATTTATGACGCCGAAGAACGGCTGAGCTATTGGAACCGGCGCGTAATCGAGTATTACCCCGGCCTTGAATCCTGGTTACGCGTCGGGCTTACGCTCGCCGACGTCTTACGCATGATGATCGACATCAGCTATCCGGCGTTGCATGACGAAGCCAAAAAGCGCATGGCGGCCACCTTGCTGGCCAACTACCGCCGGCCAGATCATTACGAAGTTCGACGGATCACCGATCGCACCCTGTATATCCAGCACCACCGGACGCCCGAGGGCGGCGTGATCAGTACCCATACCGATATCAGCCGCTATGCCGACGTCATTAAAGCCGAACAACGGCTGCACAGTGACTTTATTCTGGCGGCCGAAACCTCGCGCATCGGCATCTGGGAATGGGATTTGGCAACAGACGAGCTGCAGGTCAATGACGCGTTGCTGCTGTTGCTGGATATTCCGCGCACCAATCCGGTGCTTTCCGGCAGCTTGTGGACGCAGGCCTTTCCGGCCGACTGTCTGGCGCATTTCACGCAGAGTATTCGCCAGGCGAGCCGGGCCATCCTGCCGATTTTCGCCTGCGAAGCAAAAGTGCAGCGCACGGATGAGCGTTACGGCTGGGTGTCGCTGCAGGGCCAGATCGTGCAGCAAGGCATGCACGGCGAAGTGCAGCGGGTCATCGGCACGCTGCAGGATATTACGGAACACAAAGAGGCGGAGGCCTCATCCCGCCAGTCGGTTGAGATAGCCAAAGCGGCCAGCCAGGCGAAAAGCGAGTTTCTCGCCAATATGAGCCACGAAATACGCACGCCGATGAACGGCATTCTCGGCATGACCCAACTCTGCCTTGAGACCGAGTTGAATCAGGAACAACGCGACTACATCACGATGGCATACAGTTCCGCGCGCGCGTTGTTGAAAATTATCGATGACATTTTGGACTTCTCCAAAATCGAAGCGGGCAAGATCAGCCTGGATCCGGAAGATTTCGCCCTACGGCCGTTGATTCAGGAGATCACCCGCCCGCTGACGCCCAAGTTCTCCGAGAAAAACGTAGAGCTGCTGGTGGATATCCACCCTGACGTTGCCGACGAGATCTATGGCGACCCGTTGCGGCTACGCCAAATACTGACCAACCTGATCGGCAACGCGCTCAAATTTACTCCCGCTGGCGAAGTGGTGCTGCGTATTGAGCCGGTGGCCGACGATCCGCATCGTTTGTTGTTCAGCATCCGCGACAGCGGTATCGGCATCGCCAAAGACAAGCAGAAAGTCATTTTCGAATCGTTCAGCCAGGCGGATAACTCGACGACCAGAAAATACGGCGGCACCGGTCTCGGGCTGACGATCTCCGCCAGGCTGGTGGCGATGATGGGAGGAGAATTGCAGGTCGACAGTGATGCCGGGCGCGGCAGCTGTTTCTATTTTTCCCTGCCGGTGTTGTCAGGCGCGCGCAGAGAAAGCGTCGGCTGGCCGCAGACGCTGGCAGGCATCGAGGTGCTGGTGGTGGACGACAATGCCACCAACCTGCGTCTGCTGTCCGACCTGCTGCGCAATATGGGATTGAAACCCACTCTTGCCGGTTCAGGCAAAGAGGCGCTGGCGCTGATGAACAATCGCGCGCCTTTCCCGCTGGTGCTGTTGGATGCGCAAATGCCGGAAATGGACGGTATGGCGCTGGCGCTGGAGATCATGTCTACCCCATCATTGCGGCATTGCACGCTGATTATGCTGAGTTCGACGGGCAGCCGGATCGATAAGGCGGTGCTGAAAAAAGTCGGGGTCTCCTTTTTCCTGATGAAGCCTATCGATGCCGAGGAACTGTTTGCCGCCATGGAGCAGGCGCTGATGCCGATGCTACCGAGCGCGCCCGCAGCCGCCCCACCCACCCTCGAGCCGCCGGTGAACGCGGCGGCCCCCCGCTATCATTTGCTGATCGCCGAAGACAATCCGATCAACCAAAAGCTGGCGCTCAGCTTTATCGGCAAACTGGGGCACAGCGCCGATCTGGCCGGCAATGGCGCCGAAGCGCTGAACCGGCTGCAAACGGCGCGCTACGACGTCATTCTAATGGATTTGCAGATGCCGGAAATGGACGGCGTCGAAGCGGTACAGGCGATTCGTCAGGCAGAGCGGCGGCAACCGGCGGGCGAACCGACGCAGCGGATCATCGCCATGACCGCACACGCCATGAAAGGCGACAGAGAAAAATGCCTGCAGCTCGGCTTTGACGGTTACATTGCCAAACCCATCCTGCTGGAGAAACTGGCGGAGGAAATTACGCAGGTCGTCGCGGCTCCGGTGCTCGCCTTCGATTATCCGCTTGCGCTCGCGCAGTTGGACAACGATCCGGCGCTGTTCAACGAGCTGGCGGCGATGTTTATCGACGAATTGCCTGGTCTGTTGAATACCTTGCAAGCGGCGATCGCCGCTCAGACATGCGACGAGATCAAACGCTGCGCGCATCGCCTCAAAGGCGAAACGCTGCACTTTGCCGGCTCGCCGCTGACACCCTGTTTGCAAGCCATTGAGCAGGCCGCCGGCGCCCGCGATCTCGCGTCGCTCCCCTCTCTGCAGTCGCAGTTGGCGCCGTTGAGCCGGCAGCTACGCGACGCGCTGATCGCCATCGTGGAGGCAACATGAAAACAAAATTCTGGCTCTCTCTGGGGCTGCTGGTCTGCGCGTCATCCCCCCTTGCCCAAACGCCGCGCAGCGTTTCTCTCGATGGCGTTTGGCAATACCAGGACGCCAACCCGCCCCATGACGATCGGCAGCGCCTGACGCCGAATTGGCGTCCTCTGCGGGTTCCGGCGAACTGGTACAGCGCCGGCGTCGATCACCAGGGCGCTCTGTGGTACCGCACGACATTCACCCTGCCGCGCCTCGCCCACGATCGGCTGGCCACGCTCACTTTCGACGGCGTCGACTATCGCACGGAGGCCTGGCTCAATCAGCGTTTTATCGGGCGGCATCAGGGCTATTTTCAGCGTTTCCAGTTCGACGTCACGCAGGCGGCTCAGCGCGAAAACCACCTGCTGGTGAGGGTGGACAGTCCGTTTGAACCCCCCGGCAGCGTCTGGCCGCTGCACAAGCGCGTGATTAAAGGCGTACTCTCGCAGCACGATACCCGCCCCGGCGGTGCCTGGTCGCCGCAGGGCCAGGACGCCAACTCAGGCGGTATTTGGCAGCCGGTCACGCTACGCCTTAGCCGCGGTGCGGCGATCGATAACCTCACGGCGCTGCCCGACTGGCGTCAGGGATTGGCGCGGCCGACGCTGGACATCCGTCTCGACTATCGGGTGAATCGGCCGAGAAAGGCGCGCCTGATCCTGCGCCTGACGCCGCTGAATTTCACCGGCAAGAGCTATCGCCTTTCTCGCCGCGTAACGTTGACCGGCGAAGCACCGCTCGCCGTTTCGCTGCCGATGCCGGGCGCCGCACTTTGGTAGCCATACGGCCATGGGGCGCAACATCTTTATCGCATCGAGGCAACGTTATCCGACGCTGAAGGCTTGCTGGATAGACACACGTCGCAAACCGGTTTGAGAGACGTTCGTGAGCTGGCATCAGGCCACGGCTGGACGATCAATGGCCGGCGCCTGTTTATTCGCGGCACCAACTATATCGGCTCACCGTGGCTCGGCAGCATGACCGCCCCGCTTTATCGCCGGGATCTGCTGCTGATGCGCGCGGCAAACATCAACGCGGTACGGGTGCACGGGCACGTTGCCGGCCAGGCGCTGTATCGCGAGGCCGATGAACTGGGCATGTTGCTGTGGCAAGATATGCCACTGCAATGGGGGTATGACGACAGTGAAGCCTTCGCCGCCGAAGCGGCGCGCCAGGCCGGCGATCTGCTGCGACAACGGGGCAATCACCCTTCGGTGATCGTGTGGGCCGGGCAAAATGAACCGCCTTTCGACTCCCCGTGGATGAAACAGCGGTTTACCGATTGGACCCCCACGCTCAACCGCCGGCTGGCGCAACGCGTGGCGGACACGTTGAGCGAAGACCGCACCCGCATCGTTCACCGCTGGTCGACGGTCGCCGAGCATTACTGGCAGGGATGGTATTTCGGCTCTGTCGGTGATTTCCTCAAGCCGGCGACCACGGCGATCATCAGCGAGTTTGGCGCGCAGGCGCTCCCTCGCCTCGCCACGTTGCGCACCATCATTCCGGCGGCGAAGCTGTGGCCCGCCAGCACGTCACCCGACGATCCGGGCTGGAAGGTGTGGCAATATCACAACTTCCAGCCCGAGCAGGCTTTTGGCCTGGCCAAATTGTCGCGTGGCGCTACGATAGAGAGCTTTATCGCCAACACCCAGGGTTATCAGGCGGAAGGCATCCAACTGGCGGCGGAGAGCTATCGACGCCAACGCTATCAACCGGTCGCCGCTCTGTTCCAGTTTATGTTCAGCGAAACCTGGCCTTCAATCAACTGGGCGGTCATCGATTATCAACGGCACCCCAAAGCGGGTTACTTCGCCTTGCAACGCGCCTATCAACCGGTGCTGCCCTCCATCGAGCCGCTCACGCTCAACTGGCGACCGGGCGAAAGCGGTAAGGTCGGCCTGTGGGCGATCAACGATCGCTGGCAAGACTACACCGCTGCCACGTTGCGTTGGCGAGTAACGCAAGGCGAGCAGGAGCTGGCGCGCGGCGAGATGGCGCTCGATCTGCCGGCGGACAGCGGTCGTAAACTGAAGGAGCTCAAGCTCACGCCGCGTACGGCACAGCCCTTGCAGGTAGTGACGGAACTGACGGACAGCAACGGCCTTCGCCTGGGTGAGAATCGCCGGCAATTTTCGGTGGGCATCCCATAAACGATGCCGCGCTACGGTTTTCGCCGCTGCTGTCCGTGGATGTCGACTAACGCGCAGAGCTTCTCCAACGTCACCGCCGGTGAAAAATAGAAGCCCTGCGCGACGTCACATCGATATTGAGTCAGGTAGTGGAGCGATTCTTGGTCTTCCACGCCCTCCGCCAAGACTTCATAGTTGAGCTTATGCAGCATATCGATGATGTTTTGCACGATAATGCGGCTTTCCGCATCGCTCTTCAGCTGTTTGATCAGGGAGGCGTCCAGTTTGACAACGTCGGCGGGGATATGGCGCAAATAGTTTAAATTGCTGTAACCGGCGCCGAAGTCATCCAGCGCAATGCGATGCCCGTTAGCCTTTAGCGTATGCAGACAGGCCAGCGCCACGCTGCTTTCCTGGATACGTTGCGACTCCAGACACTCTATCTCAATATCGCCCGGCTGCAGCCCTCGCCGGACAATGGCCTCGTGCAACCGCGCAGCAAAGTGCCGCTCGGCCAGATTGCCGGCCGTCACATTGATCGAAATCGGGAACACAATCCCCGCTTCGCGTATCAACAGCAGCTGTTCAATCGACTGCGCGATGACGAACTCGGTAAGCGGTTTTATCAGAGAGGTATTTTCCACCAGCGGAATGAATTCCGCCGTCGGGATAGCCCCCAAGCGTTCATGCCGCCAACGCAATAATGCCTCCGCACCGACAATCCTGCCGCTTGTCAAATCAATCTGGGGCTGATATTCCAAAAACAGCCCGCGATTCTGCTTAAGACTCTGCGCCAATTCATTGAACAGATTGAACTTATGTTTACGCACCGCATCTTTCGGCTCGCTGTAAAGAGAAACGATCCTGCCTTCGTCTATCGAATCATGCAGCGCGCTGGTCGCCTGGCGCAAAATCTCGGCAGGATCGGCATGCGGCGCGGAAAATAACGCATAACCGGCATAAAGTTCCAGCCGCAACGGCACGTCCCCCCTCACTTCGCGGTGCAGACGGTCGGCGCAGCGCAACAAATCGTGCTTGGCCTGCGGTATTTGCTGCGCCGCGATGATGACGGCGAAACGTCCTGGCGCGATGCTGTATAACATCCGATCGCTGAGAAAAGTCTCTTTCAGGAAATGGCCGATGTCCCCCAGCAGTAACTCTACCGTAGACAGGCCGAAGGAGCGTGCCATCTCGTAGGCGTACTTGATATCTATCGTATCGACCAGCAATAACGCGTATTTTCCCGTATCCGCTAGATTACCCAGCTCCCCCATTAGACGTTGACGATTGGGCAAGCGGGTAATGGCATCGACCAGGCCGATTTCGCTCTGTGCTTCGATGAGCTCGGCAACGATAGTGGCCATACTGCGTAGCAGTTCGACCTGGCGACGCGTTAAGTGCTTTGGTCGCGGGCCAACGAGGCAAAATGCGCCGATCGTGTAACCTTCGCGGGTGGAAAGCGGGATGGCGGTACAGTGGCGGACAGCCGCCTCCCCCCTGACCATGGGATCCGATGCAAAGCGTTCATCCGCGAAAGTATCCGGACAAAACAGCGCCTCGCC
This sequence comes from Serratia sp. HRI, assembly GCF_010119335.3. Lineage (NCBI taxonomy): Bacteria > Pseudomonadati > Pseudomonadota > Gammaproteobacteria > Enterobacterales > Yersiniaceae > Serratia > Serratia sp. HRI. The sequence goes on from NZ_CP083690.1 coordinate 41,576, forward strand.
CTGCAGGCGAACGAAATTGAACAAAGGGCTGGCGAAATCTATCTCTTCAAAGCCGATGTCAATCTGTGCGCGGAGCCAGATCTTGCGCGATCCGTACAGGCAGATAAGGCAACCCGACGCCTCCAGCAGTTTACGGGTGATATTCAGCACCTGATGGATCGCATCGTCGTGGCCGGCCCCCAAGGCCGCCAGTGCATCGATGGCCGCCAGGCGCTCGTCTTCGTTCTTACTGAGATGTCTTAGCATTCGTTCACAGCTCGCAGATGGCGTAAGTGCCTTTGCCGGCGGATTTCGCCTGATACATTGCGCTATCGGCGCTGGCCAACAGCATTTCCGCCGTCACCTCTCCGTTCGAAGAGATCGCCGCGCCAATGCTGGCGGACAGGCAGACCTTTTGTTGACCGATCTGCGAAATGCCGGCCAGCTGCGCCAACACCTTTTCGCAGAATTCGTTGACCTCGCGCCGCGGCGCCGTCAACGGCCACAGGATCACCGTGAATTCATCGCCGGCCAGGCGCGATACGCTGTGGCGTTCGCCGGCGCAGGCGCTGAGCAATTTGGCGAACGTCTTCAGGATCACATCGCCGAAGTCATGGCCATAGCTGTCGTTCAGGGTCTTGAAACCATCAAGATCGATGAACAGCAGCGCCATCTGTCGCTGGTGGCAACAGGCCTGCAGCGTGCCCGATAACCGGCGCAGAAATGCGCGTCGGTTGGTCAATCCGGTCAGCATGTCGTGCGTCGCGTCATACTCCAACCGTTGCTGCAGGCGCTTCAGTTCAGTGATGTCCATGGCGAGAATGTAAAATCCCTGCGCTTCGCAAGGCACCAGCGTGGTGTGGATCATCAGCAGCCCCTGCTGGGTCTGCAATTCGTTTTCGAAACTGACCATTTCGCCCGCCAGAGCCCGTTCGATCATCGGCTTGGCCATTTGATAGACGCTTTCGCCCATAAACTCGCGCACCGTCATGCCCTGCAGGCTGGCCTCTTCCAGACCAAACCAGGTTTTATAGGCGCTGTTGGCAAACAGATAGCGTTCATTGGCGTCGATCTGGCTGATTAACGCCGGCATGTTGTCGGTAATGGCGCGCAGGCGTTCTTTCTCCGCGCTGAGCTGAGATTCGGCGAGTACCCGGGTTTCTATCTCTTCGTTGAGCTTTTTAACCACCACGTTGAGCTCATGCGTGCGGATTTCGACGCGCTCTTCCAGCTCATGCTGCAAGGCGAACAGGTCGGCTTCCGCCGCCTTGCGCTCGCTGATGTCGACGATAACCGAGATAAAATGGTCCGGCTTGCCGTTCGGCAGGCGATTGAGCGCCACCGTCAACTGCACCCAGACGATCGAGCCGTCGGCGCGGAAATAACGCTTTTCCATCGAATAGGTGCTGATTTCGTTTTTCAGCAGCTGTTGCAAGTACTCCAGATCGGTATTGAGATCGAGTGGATAAGTGATGTCCTGAAACGTGCGATCCATCAGCTCGCGCTCGGAGTATTGCAGCATTTCGCAGATGCGCGGATTGACCCGCAGCCAATAGCCCTGCAGCGAGACCAGCGCCATGCCCACCGCCGCCTGAGAAAAGGTCTGCTCGAATAGCGCCTCCGTGCGCTGCAGATCGGATTTCAGGTTTTCGGTATAGACGTGGCGCTCAATGCTTTGCAGATACTCTTCCACTACCGCGGCGAAGTCATGCAGGTCGGCCAGTTTGTCCTGAGGAAAAGGATGAGGGTGGCTGTCGATAATGCAAAGCGTGCCGAGCGGCAAGCCGTCCAGCGATAGCAACGGCTGCCCGACATAAAAACCGATCCTCGGGCCACCGACCACCAGCGGATTATCGAAAAAGCGCGGATCCTTGGCAGTGTCGGGCACCACCAGCGTTTCACGCTGCAAGATGGCATGGCCGCAAAACGAGATATTGCGCGGCGTTTCCCGCGCATCCAAGCCATAGCGCGATAAAAACCATTGGCGATCCCGGTCGATCAGTGACACCAGCGCAATGGTGACGCCGAAATATTTGGCGGCCAGCCGCGTGATGCGATCCAGCTTTTCCACCGAGTTCGAATCCAGCACGTTCAGCGAATTCAATACCGACAGGCGTTCGGCCTCGTTTTCGGGGAAGCAGGGTTCGAGCATATTGACTCCTGTTGCGTCTCCAACGGGCCACGCCGCCTTTCAGGTCCGATCGCCCGTCGTATTTTTAATCAGAATCAGTTCGTTGCGTCCGTCGGCGGAACGGTAACGAACTTCGTCCATCATGGAATAAATCAGTATCAATCCGATTCCGCTTTCTGGCCAACTTTCCAGCGAGCCCGGTTCGGGGAACGACCGCTGTTTATCCGCTACCGCCTGCAGAATGTCCGCCGGTATAGGACGCCCGCTGTCGGTGAGCGTCACGGCGATCGCGTCGGCAGATAGTGACATAGTCACATCCACGTTGTGCCGCACGTCGTAATTGACGCCGTGCCGGACGATGTTGCTGAATGCCTCGCTGGCCGCCAAATCCATCTGATATATCGCTGCCGGATCAAGCGCGAACGGCGCCACGAACCGCTGAAAAGCGTTGCTCAGCGTATCCAGATTTTCAAGCGCCGCACCCAGGCGCAGCGTGGTGGTGGCTGTCTCCATCAAGGCCTCCCGGTTAAACGCCACGCTATTCGCGGGCAAGGATATTTAGCGCGTCCTGCCGCGTAGCGCCGATGGTAAAAATCCGGTCCATACGGGTCAGTTTGAACAGATGCTGAATATTGCCGTTCAGCGAACACAGCACCAGTTCCCCTTTTCCGTTCAACGTTTTGAGTATCGACACCAGCGCGCCCAAACAGCTACTGTCGATGAAATCGACTCGGCTGAAGTCGAGCAGTACGTGATTACCGTTACGCTCGATCACTTCCAGCACCTGCTGCTTGAACGCCAGCGCGACGGAAGCGTCGAGGCGGCGCACCAGCGGCACCACGATCTCGATGTCATTTTCGGTGTACATTTCAAAATTCATGGTCTTCCTCATCGAAGTTGTCTGCGGTTATGCGGTGCGCTCGATCGCCACCAGCGAAATATCGTCATTAAAGAAACGGCCGTACTCTGCGAGCCCGTCAGGCTCCGGTCGGCTCCAGTCGCCCAGCTCGCGTTCAACGCGCTGGAAAACCGCGGCCGTCGCCAGCAGACGATGCTCTGTCAGTAACTGCTGCAGCCGCGTTTCTCCATAGAGCTCTCCCGCGCGGTTCTCACATTCGCTGATGCCGTCACTGTAAAGATAGAGCCGTTCGCCGGGCGCCAGAGAAAACTCGCAGCTTTGATACTCCGACTGGGGAAAAAGCCCAACGGGGACACCACCGAGGCCGACGGTACGCAGTTCACCGTCCCGGCAGATAATGAAAGGCGTCGGATGCCCGGCCTGACAGAGCGCCCCCCGCCCGGTTCGAGTGTCGATAAAACCGTAAATAAGCGTGAAATAGCTGGTGATTTCTTCGTTGTCGAAGCAAAAACGCCGGTTGAGCGCCGCGACCACCTGATGAGGCGCAATGACGCCTCCCTCGTCGATCAGCAGTCGCCCATCGGCCCGGCCGGTAAGAAACTCTCTGGCGACCGCCAGGGAAAGCATCGCGGCGCTCACCCCATGACCGGCGACATCAATGCAGTAAAACGCCAAATGACGGGCGTCGAGCGCAAAATAGTTCAGCAGGTCGCCGGAAACGTACGCGGAAGGCAAAAACATCCAGTCCGCCTGATAGCCGCTGAACGTCAACGCTGCCGCCGGCAACACGCTGCGCTGCAATCGTGCGGCAGCCTGCAGATCCTGCTCGATTTGCCGGTAGGCGCTGCTCAACCGCTGGTTGCGAATCGCCAGCGTGCTTTCTAACGTCAGGATGCGTTCGGCGGCATGAAGTCGGGCGCGCAGCTGACTCTGATTGACCGGTTTGGAGAGGAAATCGTCGGCACCAGATTCCAGCCCCTGCACCAGATCGTCGATCGACTGGCGCGCCGTCACCAGAATGGCATAGATGTAATGACCGAAATCACGCTGGCGAATTTGGTGGCAGAGCGCCACGCCGTCCATTTGCGGCATTTCCCAATCGCTGATGACGGCGTTGATGGTTTGCGTCTCCAACATCGCCAGCGCGTGTACGCCGTCCTGCGCCTCCAACACCCGGTAGCCCCATTTGCTCAGCATGCTGCCCAGCAGATGCCGGTAGCTCCTGGAGTCATCGACGATCAGGATGGTCAAAGGGGATGCGCTGTCTTTCTCCGTCGGTTCCACAGTCACACTCGCTTAAAACGGGAGCGTCCAGCTCAGGTTGATCGTCCCGCGCCGAAAATTGGCATTGGCATCGCTGCGCCATGGGTAGCGCGTACCGGTGTAGTTGTCGTAATGCACGGAAACCGCGCCCGGCAAATAGCTGGACACATAGCCGATACTGTAGGTGTAGTCGTAGTCCCAGGGCTGCTGTTGCTGACTGTCGGGGTAATAGAACGACGACACGCGCAGGAAATAGTGTTGCAGCAGCGTGTAACCGCAGCTGGCCAACAGCGAGCTTTTGTTACGTTTGATGCCGCTGTCGGCCAACGAATAGTAGCGCGGGACATAGCTGTATCCCACCTGGCAGATCAACGCGTCTTCCTTGTTGATCAGCAGGTGTTTTTCGACGCTGTCCGGCAAACTGAATTTATACGCAAACGTCCAGGCGCCTTGTTCAAAATAGGTGTGTCTGTCGCCGCTGGCCGGATAAAAGTGGTTATTATCGTTATAGTTGCCGTAGACCAGGCTGAAGGTGCCGGGGTGCCAGTCATCGTAGCCAAAGCTGTAAACGAAATCGGTGCTGTATTTATTGGTGTCCTGCAGCGGCATTCGCACCGTCATGTTGGCGAAGAAATAGCTCATCGGCGAATACTGCATGCTCAGCAGCAGGCGCTGATTGTACTTATCGCGGATCTCGGAAGAGTCGCTCCCCGTGGGCACATAAACCGGATGCCGGGCCAAATCCGAGTTATAGGTCAGCGCCGCGGAGAAAGACGATTCGCTGCCGGAGAACAGACGCGCCCAAGGGCTGGTGAACACCCGCACTGCCGGTTGGTTAGGCGTCGTGTCCGCCGCCCAGCCGCAAACGCTGAACAGACAGCCGGCAAGCGGGGACAGGCGCCGTAATAAACGGGTGGTCATATCAGTAATTCATCCCCCAAATCTCCTTGGCATAGCCGCGAATGGTGCGATCGCTGGAAAAACCGCCCATGCGTGCGATGGTCAACAGGGCGCGACGGTGCCACCGCTCCGGTTCGTCGAAATCGGCCGCCGCTCGCAGCTGAGCCAGCCGATAGCTCTCGAAATCTTGCAAATGACAGAAATAGTCGCCGGCGATCAGGATATTGCGTAACGGCGCAAACAGTTCAGGGTCGGCCGTAAACAGGCCCGACGTCAGTGAGTCCACCACACGGGCGATACGCGGGTTGTTGCGATAATGATCGCCACCGTGGTAACCGCTGCGCCTGATGGCGTCGATTTCCTCTGCGGTGGCACCGAACAGGTAAAAATTGTCCGCCCCAACCGCATCGCGGATTTCGATGTTTGCCCCATCCAGCGTGCCGATGGTCAATGCGCCATTGAGGGCGAATTTCATATTGCTGGTGCCCGAGGCTTCGGTACCGGCGGTCGAGATTTGCTCGGACAGATCGGTCGCGGGGATAATGCGTTCGGCCAGCGAGACCTTATAGTCCTCGAGGAACACCACTTTCAGCTGGCCGCCGACGCGAGCGTCCTGATTAATGCGCTGCGCCACGCAACCGATCAGTTGAATGATCAACTTGGCCACCGCATAACTCGGCGCGGCCTTACCGGCGAACAGATGCACTTTAGGCGCGATGGTTTTACCGCCTTCCTTGATCTCCAGATAAAGGTCTATCACGTGGAGAATGTTCAGCAATTGCCGTTTATATTCGTGGATCCGCTTCACCTGGCAGTCGAACATCGCCATCGGATCGAGATGGATACCGTGTCGCTCTGCAATCAGCCGACACAAGGTGCCCTTATTTGCGCGTTTTATCGTACGTATTTCGTCGATCGCGCCAACATCGTCGGCCAATTTCTCCAGCCCGGCCAACTGCTGCAAATCCGTCGGCCATTCCTTAGCCAAATGTTGATGCAGAAACGCTGCCAGCGGTGGGTTAGCCTGCTGCACCCAGCGGCGCGGCGTGACGCCGTTGGTCTGGTTAATGAATTTTTCCGGCGAGATAAAATAAAAATCCGGCACCAGGTTTTTCTTGATCAATTCCGAATGTAGCTTTGCCACGCCATTAACCCGATGGCTGCCGACGATTGCCAGGTTAGCCATCCGCATCTTTTTGTCGTTTTCGCCCGTGAACAGGGAAAGCGACGGCAACAGCTGCGGTTGCTCGGGCCAGCGTGCGGCCACTTCCGCCAGAAAACGCCGGTTAATCTCATAAACGATCTGCAAATGACGCGGCAGCAACTTTTCAAACAGGCTCACCGACCAGGTTTCCAGCGCTTCGGGCATCAGCGTGTGATTGGTGAAGGCGCAGGTTCGCTGCGTGATGTCCCAGGCCTGCTCCCACGGCAGCTGGTGCTCATCGACCAACAGGCGCATCAGTTCTGCCACCGCCAGCGCGGGATGGGTGTCGTTGAGCTGGATCGCCACCCGTTCCGGCAACGCCGCGATCGGCGCTTCTTCCTTCGCATAATCGGCCAGCACGTCTCGCAGCGTACAGGCGACCAGGAAATATTCCTGCGTGAGGCGAAGCTCCTTGCCGGTCAACGCCTCATCCGCCGGGTAAAGAATCTTTGAGATATTCTCGGAGGCGATTTTCTCGCTCACCGCCTTGATATAGTCACCCCGGTTGAAGATATGAATATTGAAGGAATCTGAAGCCAGTGCGCTGTAAAGCCTCAACTTATTGGTCGCAGACCCCTGATAACCGGAAACGAGATAGTCGTGCGGGATCCCGACGAGAATCCGCCAATCCATCCACATCGGGTTATAGTTTCCCTCGGCGTCTTCACCGTGCTCAACGCGGCCGCCGATCGGGATCAGCATCTGTTGGGCGTGGTGCTCGACCAGCCACGGCGAGTGCGTGGAGTGCCAGTCATCCGGCTGTTCGATTTGCCTGCCGTCGTGGATCGCCTGTTTGAAGAGCCCATACTCGTATTTGATGCCGTGCCCGGAAGCGGCGATGTCCAACGTGGCCATCGAGTCAATGAAACAGGCGGCCAAGCGCCCCAACCCGCCGTTGCCTAGAGCTGCATCGGGCTCTTCATCAATAATGCGCTCGAAATCGAATCCCAATTCGGTAACCGCGCGCTGCATATTCGTCAGCAAGCCGATATTGATCAGGTTATTGCGCAGTGACTGACCTAATAAAAACTCCATCGACAAATAATAAAGACGTTTCTTTTTTTCCGCGCGTTGTCTTTGCTGCGTAATCAGAAAGTCATCGTATTGATAATGACGAACAGTCAGCGCCACTGCATTGAAAATGTCGCTTTCAGTTGCCGCCGACAAGGCCACACAGAGTTGATATTTAAGATTGTTTTCAATCTGCGCACTCAGCTCGCTAACGCTCGGCGCAGTAGCTACAGGCTGTTCTGATGTCATTGCACTTCCTTTCGGGAATGATATTCAACGGTATATTCGTTAAACGGCAATAAGTTATCAGATAAATTCTAGCCCCTTTTTTTATAATGTCTTTTTTTTGCCGAATTTATTTTTAATTCAAACGGGAATGGTGAGATTGTTAATTATATTAAGAGCGGATTTGGCACAATTAAATGATGATCGACGCAATGATTTGATTAATCCATGCCGGTTCCAACGTTGCGTTTACCCCCGCGCTGCGCTACAGTCGTTCACAAGGTGATGGTGTTCCACCTTTCCCAACCGCCGCGTTCACTCGAACCGGATGATGACGCCTGATATACAACTTCGCTTTATTTTTTAGGCAGGTATGTCAGGAGTCGCTATGAATGAAATTTCACGTTTTACCTCTTTTCCACTCCAGCCCGATGTCGTCGCACGGGAAATGCCTCTGTACGTTTTCGGCCATAAAAACCCCGACAGCGACAGCATCTGCAGCGCGCTGGTGGTCGCGGACTGGCTCAATCACCTCGGCAAACCGGCCGTGGCTTTCCGCCTTGGCGAGCTGACGCCGGAAACCCGCTACATACTGGCTGCCGCCGGCGTACAGGCGCCTGCGCTGCTGACAGACGATCTCCGTGACCGCAAAGTCTGGCTGGTCGACTTTACCGATATCGAACAAGGCCCGGCCTCATTGCCCGACAGCGACGTGGTCGGCGTTATCGACCATCACCGGCTGGGCACATTAGTCACCCGCAACCCGCCCGATGTCTGGGTGCGCGCCGTCGGCTGTTGCGCCACCGTGATCCTGCAGATCCTGACGGCAGAAAAACCGATGCCACTTAACGCCGCACAGGCCACGCTGCTGCTGGGCGCCATCCTGAGCGACACCGTCGCGCTCAGTGCGCCGACCACCACGGAACAGGATCGGCGGGCGGTCACCCGGTTGCGCGCAATTTCTCACGTCGACTATGACGCCTTCACCACCGGGCTACTGGCCGCCAAAACCGATCTCTCCGGGCAATCCGCCCCGCAGTTGCTGCAGCGCGATGCCAAGAATTACCGCATCCATACCGTTTCGCTGCTGCTGTCGCAGATAGAAGTGCGGGCCATGAGCGACATCGATCCGCTGTTGCCCGCGCTGCAACAGGCACTCGAGCAGGCGAAGCAGGAAGCCGGGCTGGAGATGACCGCGCTCCTGGTTACCGATATCACCCACCGCCGATCCACCCTGTATTTCTCGTCGAACCCGGTGCTCGCCATTCGGCAGGTGTCGCTGCCCGGGATGACGAGCCGAAAGAAAGAGGTTTTACCGTGGTTAACCCTACAGATTGCTCACGCAGGGAGATAAGTCATGCCGATCTACCAACACGCTTTACTGCTGGTGCAGGATGAACGCGACGGCCGGCTGCTGTTGCGCCATGCCGAACGCCTCAATCAGCAGATGAATACGCGCATTACCGTGGCGCACATCAGCGCCGACTATGCCGAGCTGGACTACCTCAGCGATGCGCAAATCAAAGATCGCCAGTCCAGCGAGGTGATCGCCGCCAAAGCCATGCTCAGCCGCCTGGTGGACGACTGCTCAATCCCCCTGGAGGTGCGCGCAATGGTCAGCATCCATCGCTTCAAAGACGTCGAAGCCCTGATTGCCCGTGAAGGCGTCGATCTTTTGTTGCTCGGCCATCAGAACCGTCCGTTTGGCGTCTATGCCTCCTTCGGCTTCGAATTCATCAACCATTTATCCATCGATGTGCTGATAAAGCACGTTCCCACTCCCTAGAACGAGGTGACTACCCATGAGCGATGAGATTGAAAGCGTAACCGCCAGAGAGATCCTGGATTCGCGCGGCAACCCGACCGTCGAAGTCGAAATGAGCGCGGCGGGCGTCGTGGCCCGGGCTTCGGTGTCTTCGGGAGCCAGCACCGGGTCGCGCGAGGCGGTGGAGCACCGCGACGGCGATCCGCACCGTTTCGGCGGCAAAGGCGTACTGGAGGCGGTGCACAGCGTCAAAACGGCGATCAACGAGGCGCTGCGCGGAGTGGATGTGCGCCAACAAGAGGAGATAGACCGCCGGCTGATCGCGCTGGACGGCAGCGAGAACAAGAGCCGATTGGGGGCCAACGCCCTGCTCGGCGTTTCTCTGGCCGCCGCCCGCCTCGCGGCGCAATTGTCGCAGCTGCCGCTGTATCGTTATCTGGGCGGCATCGGCGCCAACCTGCTGCCGGTGCCCTGCATGAATATCATCAACGGCGGCGTGCACGCCCGGTGGCAAGGGGCGGACTTTCAGGAGTTCATGATAGCTCCCCTGGGCGCGCCGTCGCTGCGCGAGGCCGTGCGCTGGGGCAGTGAAGTTTATCAGGCGCTGCGCCAAATCCTGTTGGAAAAAGGCCTGTCGGTCGGCGTCGGTGACGAAGGCGGTTTCGCGCCGGCGGTCGCCTCAAACCGCCAGCCGCTCGAGCTGATCGTGCAGGCGATAGAAAAAGCCGGCTACCGGCCGGGAGAAGATATCGCGATCTGCATGGATCCGGCCTCGAGCGAATTCTACGCCGACGGCAAGTACCGCCTGCGCAGCGAGAACCTCGAGTTGGACGCAGCCCAGATGACGGCCTATTACCAACGGCTGGTGCAGGACTTCCCCATCGTGCTGATTGAAGACGGCTTGGCCGAAGACGACTGGGCCGGCTGGCGTATTCTGAGCGACGCCCTGGGCGACCAGGTGGAGCTGGTCGGCGACGATCTGTTCGTCACCAACGTGAAATACATCCAGCGCGGGATTGATGAACGGTTGGCCAATGCGGCGCTGATCAAGCTGAACCAGATCGGCACGCTGAGCGAAACCTTCGCCGCCGTACAGCTCTGCCAGGCGAACGGCTGGGGCACCTTTATCTCGCACCGCAGCGGTGAAACCGTCGACAGCTTTATCGCCGACATGACGGTCGCGATGCGAGCCGGCCATCTGAAAACCGGCGCGCCGAGCCGCGGCGAGCGGATCGAAAAATACAATCAGCTGATGCGCATCGAAGATCAGTTGGGCGCCGCGGCGGTGTATGCCGGGCGTTTCGCCTTTAAACGCCGCTAAGCTTTGCCGGCCGGGCCGGCGATGCGTCGGCCTGTTTTACGCCCTTGGCTTGGCACAGCCCGGCAACGCCGGACTCCAATAAGGTCAGCCGGGTCGTCAACAAGGTTTCTCGTTGTTCATTCAGCGTGGCCATCATCAGCTCGATCTCCGCCAGCCGTTCATCGACGCCACGTATCAACCCATCCTCATAAGCGCTGCCCTGCAGCGCCAGCACGCGTTGGATCGCCTGCAGCGAAAACCCCAGATTTTGGCCGATTTGGATCAGGTGCAATCGCTCCAGCGCGCTATCGCTGTAGACCCGATAGCCGTTGACGCCGCGCACCGGTTTCGGCAGCAGCCCCAGCTGCTCGTAGTAGCGTATCGCCGAGGCGGCCACGCCGGCGCGCTGCGCCAATTCTCCGATCTTCATGCCCTATTGACCTTAAAGTTAACTTTAAACCTAGTATAGCGCCATTCCCCTTACGACAGGAGCGCAAAACCGATGTTTACCCCACTGACGCTGCCCAACGGCAGCCGCCTGACCAACCGTCTGGCCAAGGCGGCGATGGAAGAAAATCTGGCCGCCCCGGGCCAACTGCCCGGCCCGGCGCTGTGGCGCTTATACCGCTATTGGGCCGAAGGCGGCGCCGGCTTGATCATCACCGGCAACGTGATGATCGACGGCCGCGCCATGACCGGCCCCGGCGGCGTGGTGCTGGAACAAGACACGCCGCTCGCCCCGTTCGAAACCTGGGCCAAAGCCGCACGCCAGGGCGGCGCGCAGGTGTGGATGCAGCTTAACCACCCGGGCCGGCAGGTGATGGCGAACATGGGCGGCAACGCATGGGCGCCCTCCGCCATCCCGCTGGCGATGGGCAAGCACAGCAAGCTGTTCGCCCAGCCGCAGGCGATGGATAAAACGCAGATCGCCGAGGTTATCGCGCGCTTCGCCGCCAGCGCGCACGCCGCCGAACGGGCCGGTTTTACCGGCGTGGAGATCCACGCGGCGCACGGTTACCTGATATCCCAGTTTCTCTCACCGCTGACCAACCAACGCAACGATCGTTGGGGCGGCGAGTTGGCGAACCGCGCCCGCCTGCTGCTGGAGGTGGTGCGTGCGGTGCGCGAGCGCGTCTCGCCGGGCTTTTGCGTGGCGGTCAAACTGAACTCCGCCGATTTTCAGCGCGGCGGTTTTTCATCGGACGATGCCCGCCAGGTGGTGCTGATGCTGAACGATCTGCCGGTCGATCTGATCGAACTGTCCGGCGGCAGCTACGAAAGCCCGGCGATGCAAGGCGAAACGGCGGACGGCCGCACCCTGGCGCGAGAAGCCTATTTTCTGTCCTTCGCCCGCGATCTTGCTGCGGTGGCCCGCATGCCGGTGATGACCACCGGCGGCATCGCCCGTCCTTCGGTGGCGCAGCGGGTGCTGGACAGCGGCGTTGCGGTTGCCGGCATCGCCACCGCCATGGCGGAAGTGCCCGATCTGCCGCGGCGCTGGCAAACCGGCGCGGCTCCCCATGCGCTGCCTGCCCCGGTCACCTGGCGCAGCAAAGCGATGGCGTCGCTCGCCCGCATGGCGTTGGTCAAGCGCCGGATGCGCGCGCTGAGTGACAATCGGCCGCGCAACGTACGCTACTCCCCGCTGTTCACGCTGATCGTCGATCAATGGCGCACCCGCCGTATCCTGCAGCGCTACCACGCCTGGTTACGGCAACGTTAACGGCAACAGCGCCGGCGCACCGGCCGGCGCTGCGTAAAAATCGCGCTTTTTTGATCGCTCTACGTGAAATCTGAGAGAAATCACCGATCTGGATGCTGCGCTTTTAACGGTTGGCCATTTATATTCATCACAAATTTTGTGTATATAAACGCTATAGGACTTAAGGTGGTGAATAGATAAAAATAAGCCGTTAATTCCTATTTATGTTATTAAGCGGAAATTCACCTTATTAATAAGCGTATTAAAGCCGCCTGCAGGTTGGCGGCGGAAAGGATTTTTGTGCCATGTTAACGATATGTTGTTTTTTACCGGCAAAATCAACGGTCAATAAATCAACAACATATTGATGAGCCTAAGAAAAAACCAAACAATTCAAAACAAAATCGGCTATTGAGTCCCAGGCGAAAAAGCCATATATTGGTCGCGCTTTTCACAAGGCAGTTACTTTTCTAATTCATTAATTCAATCGGAGCGTGTTGAGACCTTCGGTTGTAGGAGAGATATGATGACGGATAAAGTCCGTATTGATACTTTAGTTGCAAACTCATTAAACGGAAACAATGAAACCTATTTGGCGCGCCAAGCCGAATTTGAGTCGAATGTTAGGAGTTATCCGCGCAAATTGCCGTTGGCAATTGCGAAAGCCCAGGGCGTTTGGATCACTGATGTTGAGAATAATCAATATCTTGATTGCCTGGCCGGGGCGGGAACGTTGGCTCTTGGACATAATCACCCCGACGTCCTGCAAAGCATCCAAAATGTCATTACCAGCGGCTTGCCGTTACATACTCTCGATCTCACGACCCCGTTAAAAGATCGTTTCTCCGATTACCTGCTCTCTCTGTTGCCGGGCGAAGGCAAAGCGTATTGCCTGCAGTTCTGCGGCCCGTCCGGTGCCGATGCGGTGGAAGCCGCGCTGAAGCTGGCGAAAAAGCACACCGGCCGTTCCGGCGTGATCAGCTTCTCCGGTGGTTATCACGGCATGACCCACGGCGCGCTGTCGGTCACCGGCAACCTGTCGCCGAAGGCGGCGATCAACGGCATGATGCCGGAAGTGCAGTTCATGCCTTATCCGCATGAATACCGCTGCCCGCTGGGCATCGGCGGCGAAGCCGGCGTCAAGGCGCTGACCTACTACTTCGACAACCTGATCAACGACGTGGAAAGCGGCGTGCGTAAACCGGCGGCGGTGATCCTGGAAGCCGTTCAGGGCGAAGGCGGCGTTAACCCGGCACCGGCCGAGTGGCTGCAGCGCATCCGCAAAGTGACGCAGGAGCATGGCATTCTGCTGATCATCGACGAAGTTCAGGCCGGTTTCGCCCGTACGGGCAAGCTGTTCGCCTTCGAACACGCCGGCATCGAGCCGGACATCATCGTGATGTCGAAAGCGGTCGGCGGCGGCTTGCCGCTCGCGGTACTGGGCATCAAGAAAGAGTTTGACGCCTGGGAACCGGGTCACCACACCGGCACCTTCCGCGGCAACCAGCTGGCGATGGCCACCGGCCTGACCACCCTGCAATACCTGAAAGAGCATAAGGTCGCCGACAAAGTGGCCGCTCAAGGCGAATGGCTGAAAGGCAAACTGGCCGAGCTGCAGAAACGTTATCCGGTGATCGGTCACGTCCGCGGTCTGGGCCTGATGATCGGCATCGAGATCGTCAAGCCGAATGAAGCGCAGGATCACATGGGCTGCTACCCGGCCGATGGCGAACTGTCTGCGCTGCTGCAGAAGAAATGCTTCGAATCCGGCCTGATCCTGGAGCGCGGCGGGCGCAACGGCTGCGTGCTGCGCCTGCTGCCTTCGCTGCTGATCACCAACGATGAGCTGGGTATTTTCCTGGATAAATTTGAGCAGGCGCTGTTGGCCGCCGGCGTCAAGCCAGTCTGATTGGAGCGAATGACCGCGATGTCCAAGTTAAACCCGATTCTGGCTTCCTCGGCGCACAGCGCCGAGGCTTACCGCCATGCGATCGCGCAGAGCAGTGAAGCCGTCGTGCAATGGCTGCAGCAGCCCGAGATGTATCAGGGCAAAAGCGTGGCCGAACTGCGCGAGCGCATCAAGCTCGACTTCACCCCGCAAGGCCTGGGCAACCAGGCGGCTATCGATCGTGCCATCGAGTACTTTTTGAAAGACAGCCTGTCGGTGCACCACCCGCAGTGCGTGGCGCACCTGCACTGCCCGAGCCTGGTGATTAGCCAGGCCGCCGAAGTGCTGATCAACGCCACCAACCAGAGCATGGATTCCTGGGATCAAAGCCCGTCGGCCACGCTGATCGAAATGAAGCTGATCGAGTGGCTGCGTGCCCAGGTCGGTTACCAGCCCGGCGACGCCGGGGTGTTCACCAGCGGCGGCACCCAGAGCAATCTGATGGGGCTGATGCTGGCGCGCGATGCGTTCTTCGCGCGTCAGGGCCACTCCGTGCAGCAGGACGGCCTGGTGGGCGATCTGCGCAAGCTGAAGGTGTTCTGTTCTGAAAACGCCCACTTCTCGGTGCAGAAGAACATGGCGCTGATGGGCCTCGGCTATCAGTCCGTCACCCTGGTGAAAACCGATCGCTTCGCCCGTATGGACGTGAACGATCTGGCGGAAAAACTGGCGCAGGCCAAGGCCAACGGCGAGCAGGTGATGGCGATTGTCGCCACCGCCGGCACCACCGACGCCGGTGCCATTGACCCGCTGCGCGACATCGCGCGGCTGGCGGCGGAACAGCAGATTTGGGTGCACGTGGATGCGGCCTGGGGCGGCGCGCTGCTGCTTTCCGAGCAGTACCGCGACTACCTGGACGGCCTGGAACTGGTGGACTCCATTACCCTGGACTTCCACAAGCAGTTCTTCCAGACCATCAGCTGCGGTGCCTTCTTGCTGAAAGACGAGCGCCACTATGAGCTGATGCGCTATCAGGCAGCCTACCTGAACTCCGAGTTTGACGAAGCGCAAGGCGTGCCGAACCTGGTGTCCAAATCGCTACAGACCACCCGCCGCTTCGATGCGTTGAAGCTGTGGATGGGGCTGGAAGCGCTGGGGCAGAAGCAATACGCCGAGATCATCGATCATGGCGTGACGCTGGCGCAGCAGGTGGCGCGTTACATCGCCGATCAGGAATCGCTGGAACTGGTGATGCAGCCGCAGCTGGCCAGCGTGCTGTTCCGCTACCGTCCGGTGCAGCTGGCGGCGAACGGCGACGCGGCCGTCGCGCTGTTCAACCAGCGCATCGGCGACGCCCTGCTGGAATCGGGCCGCGCCAACGTCGGCGTGACCGAGTTCGATGGCGTGACCTGCCTGAAGATGACGCTGCTGAACCCGATCGTGACGCTGGAAGACATCAAGCTGTTGCTGGCGCTGGTCGAGAAAACCGCACAGCAGCTGCCGGCGTAACGTCGCCCAGCCTGCCACCCAAGCCGATAACCTCCGTTATCGGCTTTTTTATTGCTCATCAATCGCAGGAGACGCAGCGTTTACGCTGATATACTGCAGCAAACGCCTTCCCCCATTTCCAGCACAACAGGACACCCACGCATGACCGATCCGGATTTCAACCTGTTGATCGCACTCGACGCGCTGCTGACGGCGGGCAGCGTCGTCGGCGCCGCACGGCGTCTCGGTTTAAGCGCTTCGGCGATGAGCCGCACCCTCAGCCGGCTGCGCGCGGCCACCGGCGATCCCCTGCTGGTGCGCGCCGGCCGCCATATGGTGCTGACACCCTATGCCGAAACGCTGCGCGAACGGGCGCGGCACGCAGCGTTCGAAGCGCGCGCGGTGTTGCGCCCGGCGCAGGGGGCATTGGATCCCGCCGTGCTGGATCGGACCTTTACGCTGCGCGCTAACGACGGCTTCGTCGAAGCCTTCGGCCCGGCGCTGATCGCCGCCGCGGCCGAACAGGCGCCGCGTGTGCGACTGCGCTTTGCGCCCAAGCCGGAGAAAAGCGACCGCCCCCTGCGTGAAGGGCTGGTTGATCTGGAGATTGGCGTGCTGGGTGACATGGGCCCGGAAATCCGCCTGCAGGCGCTGTTCCGCGATCGCTTCGTCGGTGTGATGAGAACCTCACACCCGCTGGCGCAGCAGCCGGAGATCGGCGCCGCCGACTACGCCGCCTGCGGCCACGTGGTGGCCTCGCGCAGCGGGCGCATCCTCGGGCCGGTAGACGCCGCGCTGGCGGAGCTAGGGCTGGCACGCCATATCGCCGCCGTGGTGCCGAGCTTTCCGGCGGCGCTGGCGGTGGCGCAAGCCTCGAACCTGCTGGCGTTGCTGCCCGCCTCGTTCCTGCATGCGCAACCGGCGGGCGGCCCGCTGCGCGTCTTCGAGCTGCCGGTGAAAACGCCGCCCATCACCGTGTCGCAAATGTGGCATCCGCGCTTGGACGCCGAGGCCGATCACCGCTGGCTGCGCCAGCTACTGCTGACGGTCTGCCGCCAACGCGTGCAAGAACCGCTTCGCACAGAGTGACAATGTCACTAAATTTTGCCCTACTGAAGGCGAGTGATCCAGCCGACGGCAAAGCCCCCATAGCCTGAGGGTTGTTCCCCCTCGCGCGATGGGAGAACATAGCGTTCACGATGCCTGACTCAGTGAAGCGCCCATGACACTTCCCCCTCTCTGGCCGGTGTTCGACGGCCATAACGACCTGCTGCTCAACCTGTGGCTGCAGCATGACGACGATCCGGCCACCGCCTTCTATTCCCGCGTCACGCCGGGCCACCTCGATTTCGCCCGCATGCGGCGCGGCGGATTTTTCGGCGGACTGTTCGCGGTATTTATTCCCCCGCTCAGCTATATCGCCCAGATGCGCCACCAAACGCAGGACGAGGCGCAGGCCACCTTCGATCCGCTGGCGATCGCCGAACGGCAAATCGCCATCCTGCAGCAGCTGGAGCAAGCTTCTCAGGGGCAGCTGCGCATCTGTCGCACCGCCACCGAGATAGAACAGTGTCGACTTAACCGACAAATCGCCGCGGTGCTGCATATTGAAGGCGCCGGTATGATCGATGCGGAGCTGACGCAGCTGGAGGCCTTCTACCGGCTGGGCGTGCGCAGCATCGGGCCATTCTGGAATCTGCCGAACGCCTTCGGCACCGGCGTCAGCGGGCCGTTCCCCGGCTCACCCGATACCGGCCCCGGCCTGACGCCGGCCGGCGAGGCGCTGATCCGCGCCTGCAACCGCCGCCGCATCATGATAGACGTCTCGCACATGAACGAGAAAACCTTCTGGCAAACCGCCGCGCTGAGCCGCGCGCCGCTGGTCGCCACCCACTCCAACGCCCACGCCCTCTGCCCGCAACCGCGTAACCTGACCGACGCACAGCTGGACGCCATCGCTCAGAGCGGCGGGATGGTCGGCGTCAATTTCGGTACCGCCTTCCTGCGTGCGGACGGCAAACGTGACAGTGCAACAACCGGCTTAACAGAAATTGTTAAACACGTTGAGTATTTGATCGCTAAACTTGGTGAAGATCGCGTGGGATTTGGCTCTGATTTTGACGGGGTCAACGTACCGCACCCGTTGGCGGATGTCGGCGGCCTGCCGCTGCTGACGCAAGCGCTGGCACAGGCCGGGTTCGATAACCGGCTGCTGGAGAAGCTGACCTGGCGCAACTGGCTGAACGTGCTCGCAACCACCTGGGGCGAATAACCCGGTTACGCTTTAAAGGTTGCGATCTCCGTCACATTTCGTCAACATTGGGCCGGACGAATGCGAACGTTTCTCATTGGGTTCGAACTATTACGATGCATGCTAAGGAGCACCGCTATGACTACCTGGACTAAACCTGAGTTTGTTGACCTGCGTCTGGGTCTGGAAGTGACGCTGTACATTTCCAACCGTTAATCGCCCGTCTGCCCGCCTTTCGCGCGGGCATTTCTTTCCCTCTCTTTCTGGTTTAGACATGCAGATAAAAGTTCTCGGCTCAGCAGCAGGCGGCGGCTTTCCCCAGTGGAATTGCAACTGCGACAACTGCCGGGGCGTTCGCGACCGCAGCATCAACGCCAAGCGCCGCACCCAGTCTTCCATCGCCGTCAGCGACGACGGTAAAAACTGGGTACTGTGCAACGTTTCCCCGGACATTTGCCATCAGCTACTGGCCTCGCCCGAATTGAATAATCCCGATGTGCTGCGCGGCACCGGTATCGGCGCGATCGTGTTGACCGACAGCCAGATCGATCACAGCGCGGGCTTGCTCAATTTGCGCGAGGGCTGCCCGCATCACGTCTGGTGCACGCCTGAAGTGCATGACGATCTCAGCACCGGCTTCCCGGTGTTTCCCATGCTCTCCCACTGGCACGGCGGGCTGATTCACCACCCGGTGACGCCCGGGGAGCCGTTCCGCACGGCGGTCTGCCCGACCGTGCGCTTTACCGCCATTCCGCTACTCAGTAACGCGCCGCCCTATTCGCCGTACCGCGATCGCCCGCTGCCGGGCCACAACGTGGCGCTGTTTATCGAAGATACCGCGCGCGGGGTCGGGCTGCTGTACGCACCGGGCCTGGGTGAGCCGGACGAGGCGCTGATGCCGTGGCTGCGCCGCGCGGACTGCCTGCTGATCGACGGCACGCTGTGGCGCGACAACGAGCTGGCCAACGCCGGCGTGGGCCGCAATACCGGCAAGGACATGGGGCATCTGGCGCTGGCGGAAGAACACGGGCTGGCGGCCCTGCTCGCCACCTTGCCCGCCAGGCGCAAAATCCTGATCCACATTAACAATACCAACCCAATCCTCAATGAAGACTCGGCAGAGCGGCAAAGTCTGACCGCCGCCGGCATTGAAGTGAGCTGGGACGGCATGAATATCGAACTGTAGGGAACCGCCATGACGCAACCACTGCCCCTGACTCCGCCGGCATTTGAAGCGGCGCTGCGCGCCAAAGGCGCTTATTACCATATCCACCACCCGTACCACATCGCGATGCACAACGGCGAAGCAACCCGCGAGCAGATCCAGGGCTGGGTGGCCAACCGGTTCTACTACCAGACCAGCATTCCGATCAAAGACGCGGCGATCATGGCTAACTGCCCACAGCCGGAAACCCGCCGCAAATGGGTGCAGCGCATCCTGGATCACGATGGCTACAGCGGCAGCGAAGGCGGCATTGAAGCCTGGCTGCGCCTGGGCGAAGCCGTCGGGCTGCAGCGCGACGCCCTGCTCTCTGAAGAGTTGGTGCTGCCGGGCGTGCGCTTTGCGGTCGACGCCTACGTCAATTTCGCGCGCCGCGCCTGCTGGCAAGAAGCGGCCTGCAGCTCGCTGACCGAACTGTTCGCGCCGCAAATCCACCAGTCGCGCCTCGACAGCTGGCCGCAGCACTATCCGTGGATCGACGCCGCCGGCTACGACTATTTCCGCAGCCGCCTCGGCCAGGCCAACCGCGATGTGGAACACGGCCTGGCGTTGGCGCTGGACTATTGCGACACCGTTGAAAAGCAGCAGCGCATGCTGGAGATCCTGCAGTTCAAACTGGATATTCTGTGGAGCATGCTGGACGCCATGAGCATGGCCTATACCCTGAACCGCCCGCCTTATCACAGCGTGACCGCCGCGCGGGTATGGCACAACCAGAGGCTGGTGTAATGACGCTGAACCCTGAACACACCCCCGTTTTCCGCCGCGGCTATCGCCTGCAATGGGAGCAAGTGCAAAACAGCCACGTGATCCTCTACCCGGAAGGCATGGCCAAGCTGAACGACAGCGCCGCCGCCATCTTGCAGCTGGTCGACGGCCACACCACGCTGAACGGCATCATCGCGCAGCTGAACGCCCGCTTTCCCGGCGCCGAGGGGTTGGCGGATGACGTGCTGGAATTTTTCCAGCGCGCCTACGAACAAAAATGGGTGACCTTCCGTGACTGAAGCACGCGCGCCGGCGGTGAACCCGCCGCTCTGGCTGCTGGCGGAGCTGACCTACCGCTGCCCGCTGCAGTGCCCCTATTGCTCCAACCCGCTCGATTTTGCCGCGCAGGAAAAAGAGCTGACCACCGCGCAGTGGATTGAGGTGTTTCGCCAGGCGCGGGCGATGGGCAGCGTGCAGCTCGGTTTTTCCGGCGGCGAGCCGCTGGTGCGTAAAGACCTGCCCGAGCTGATCGCCGCCGCGCGCGATCTCGGCTTTTACACCAACCTGATCACTTCCGGCATCGGCCTGACCGAGAAGAAGCTGCAGACCTTCGCCGACGCCGGGCTGGACCATATCCAGATCAGTTTTCAGGCCAGCGACGAAACGCTGAACGCCGCGCTGGCGGGTTCCGCCAAGGCGTTTCAGCAGAAGCTGGCCATGGCCAAGGCGGTCAAGGCGCTCGGCTATCCGATGGTGCTCAACTTCGTGTTGCATCGCCATAATATCGGCCAGATCGACCGTATTATCGAACTGGCGATCCAGCTGGACGCCGACGACGTCGAGCTGGCGACCTGCCAGTTCTACGGCTGGGCGCACCTCAACCGCGAGGGCCTGCTGCCGACCCGCGAGCAGATCGCCGACGCGGAAGCGGTGGTAAAACACTATCGCGAACGCATGGCCGCCGAGGGCAAGCTGGCCAACCTGCTGTTCGTCACGCCGGACTACTACGAGGAGCGCCCCAAAGGCTGCATGGGCGGCTGGGGGGCAATCTTCATGAGCGTAACGCCGGAAGGTATAGCGTTACCCTGTCACAGCGCCCGTCAGTTGCCGATCGCCTTCCCGTCGGTGCTGGAGCACGATCTGCAGCATATCTGGTACCACTCGTTCGGTTTTAACCGCTATCGCGGCTATAACTGGATGCCGGAGCCCTGCCGTTCCTGCTCGGAGAAAGAGCAAGACTACGGCGGCTGCCGTTGTCAGGCGTTCATGCTGACCGGCAACGCCGACAACGCTGACCCGGTATGCGGCAAATCGCCGCACCACGGCACCATTCTGGCGGCGCGGGAAGCGGCGAACCGTTCGCAGATCGGTATCGATCAGCTGCGTTTTCGCAATCAAACCAACTCCCGTCTGATTTTCAAGGGTTGACGATGGCACTCGCCGGCGCCTCCTGGCAGCTCGACAACGGTTTGGCCGTCAAGGCGATAAGCGATCCTGCCGCCGCTAGCGCCGCCGCGCTGGTGCGCATTGAAGCGGGCAGTTTTCAGGCGCCCACCGCCTGGCCGGGCCTGGCGCATCTGCTGGAGCATATGTTGTTTCGCGGCAGCGAGAACTTCAGCGCGCAAGATAGTTTGATGGGCTGGGTACCGTCGGTCGGCGGCCGACTGAATGCCACCACCCAGGCCACGCAAACCGCGTTTTTCTTCGAGGTGGGCGCCGATCATTTGGCGCAGGGGCTGGCGCGGCTGAGCGATATGCTCGCCGCCCCACAGCTGGCGGCCGAGGCGATCGCACAGGAGATTGAGGTCATCGACGCTGAATATCGCCTGCTGCGCGCCGAGGTGGAAACCCGCTGCGAAGCCGCACAGCGGCAGATGTTCACCGGCCTGGACGCCATGCACCGCTTTCATATCGGCAGCCGTGCCGCTTTCGGCAGCGACATTTCCGCCCTGCAGCAGGCGCTGCGGCAGTTTCACCGGTGCTATTTTCGCGCGCCAAACCTGACGCTGTGGCTGCAAGGCCCACAATCGCTGGCGCAGCTGCATGCGCTGGCCCAGCGTTACGGCAGCCGCTTGCCATCGGGCAGCGCCATACCGCACAAAGCCTCACCGCCGCTGACCGCTGCGAAAGATTACACCCTGTCTCTTCCCGGCACGCCGCAGCTGAGACTGGTGTTTGCCCTGCCGTGTTCCCATGCGCGCGGTTGGCTGCGGCGGCTGGAGCGCCTGCTGCTGGACGAAGCCCCCGGCGGGCTGCTGGCCCGGCTGCGCGCTCAGGCGTGGTGCGATGCGGTTCGGCTCAATTATTCGCGCTGCAGCGAGAACAACGCGCTGCTGAGTTTTATCTTTACCGTCAATCACGGTTCAGCTGCTGAAGCTGCCCACATCGAAAGCGCGTTGTTGGCGTGGCTGCAGGCGCTGCAGGTGCTGGCACCGGCTCAGCTTGCGCATTACGAGCGGCTGGCCAATCGCGATTTCCACCGTTTGGCGCCGCTCGATCAGCTGCGCGCCAGAGCGTTTGGGTTGCCGCCGACGGAGCCGAACGACGATTGGCCACGGCATATTGCGGCGCTGATTAGCGCGCCGCGCCGCCGCCTGGCCGTGCGGCCCGATGGCGGCGGCGAACCCCGTGAAATTCAAGGGTTGCCGCTGGCGCTTGGCCCCTTCGTTGGCGCCGCGCTGACGCCCGCAACGGAACCTTTTCGCTTTTTCACCGCCGCGGCGGCGCTGCCGAGTCCGACCTTGCCTTCCGGCCTGGCGCCGCTGCGGCATCTGCTCCCTGGCGAAGCGCAGCCGGTGCTGTTGCTGCGGCCGGCGCCGTCCAGCCCCTTCAGCGATGAACAGGCCTGCGGCATACAGGCGGCGCTGCGCGCCGGGGCGGCCGAACTGGCGCATCAGGAGGGACATTTAAGCTTCGAACGCCACCAGGGCGTGTGGCTGCTGCAGTTGGCGGGCAGCCACGCGCTGATCTGCCATGGGCTGAGCGTCGTAAACCGGGCGCTGGCGGTGTTGTCGCCGGCCGTTCTCAACGAGGCGGCGAGAAACCTGCGCCATACGCAGCGGAAAGAGCAAAACGATATCGCCATTCGCCGTCTGTTAGCCCAATTGCCGGCGGCGCTCAGCGCGCCAACCGCAGCGGCGCAATGGCATGCCACCTTGATCGGCGGCGATGGCGAGTTAAAACGGCAGCTGTCGCACCTGCTGTACGGTTTCCCCTATTCCGTGGCCGCTGAGCCGCCGCTGCCGACACCTCACCATCATCGCCCCGTCACGCTGACGGAAAGCGGCCCCGAAAGCGCCTTACTGCAGTTTTACCCGCTGCAGAACGGCGAAGCCGAAGGCCGTTGGGCGCTGCGCGTGCTGGCTCAGCTTTACGCCCCGCGTTATTTTCAGCGGTTGCGCGTGGATCGCAACGTGGGTTACGTGGTGCAATGCGCCTTCCACCGCTGTGCCGATACCGAGGGCATGCTGTTCGCCCTGCAATCCCCGACGTTCAACGTTGAACCGCTGCGGCAGTTAACCGACGAATTCTTACTGCAGATGCGCCATGAGCTGGCGCACATTGGCGCTGGCGAGCTGGCGCAAATACAACAGGCGCTGCGGCAAAGCCTGCAGCGCCTCAGCACCGAATCGTTGCAGCGCGCCCGAGAAATTGCCTTGGAAGATCGCGAGGCCATTGCTGACGCTGCGCCAGTCACGCTGACCCAACTGTTGCACTGGCAGCAGCGGCTTTTCCAGGGCGATGACATTTAAAGCTGCACTGCCCAGTTAGCCCGTCGTGAACAACACAATGGGGATGCGATACCGGTCAGCACCATGCTGATCACCCAGGAAATGTCTGTGCCCGGGATCAGATTGGCGTAACTAAGGCCTGGAGAAAAGCCCCCATCGTTGCGATGGAGGCTGAGTAAGGTCAAACGGGGTAAACGCGATCAGAAGCGCCAGGTCAGACCGGCGTTGACGCTGTTATCCTGGTGGTTTGACGATAGCTGCCCGCCGTAGCCGAGGGACAAGACGGCGTTTTTGTTTACCGCAACATCGACGCCCGCTTTCAGCACCGCGCCATCGCGGGAAACCGGCACGCTGTTCACGTCGAACGCCGCATCGGTACGTTTGAACATCAGTTGCGTTTTGCGCTCCAGCTTGCCGTACTGATGCTGCCAGCCCAGTTCGCCGCGCAGCGCGATCGCCACGCTATCGGCCTGCCATTGCGTATCTGCGCGCAGCCCCAGCGTCGAAGCGGTGGCTGATTGACTTTGCTTGTCGCCGCGCAGCGCCGCCGCCCCGCCGTGCTCATTGATCCCCTCGTTACGATAGTGGGTATAAGCCAGGTTGGCGAATGGCTCAAGATTGACCGTGTCGTTCGTCCAGTCGTAACCGCTTTCGATAAACAGCTGGCCGGTGCGCGCGTTATAGCTGGCCTTCTCGCGATCCGACTGCGCGCCGTAGTTCACCGAGCGCGAGGTATCGATACGATGCCAGGTATACGTGCCCCCCGCCCGCAGCGCCAACGCACCGAAACGTTTGTTGCCGTACAGCCCCAGATGGTAGTTGTCGCTGTGAGCATCTGACTGATAACCGCCATCCAGTGAGGTGCGGGTATACCCGGTCATCACCCCAAGCCGGCCGTCGTCAAACAGCTCGCCATCCAGGCCCAGCAGCACGCCGTAGGTGGACGTTTGGTAACCGGTGGCATTATCGTTGCCGGAAGCATGCCCCCAGTTGCCCAGCAGTTTCGCCCAGGCGCCGTTGTCATCCGCTTTGATATCGGAAGCGATACGTCGGCCTTCCGCCTGGCGCAGGCGCTCGGTGGCGGCATCGCGTAGGTAACGGCTTTCGTTAATCTGGGCGGAAGCCATATCCGCATGGACCTGGCCGGACAGTTGGCGGGTCGCCTGTTGCAGCTCTCTGGCCGACGTGAAGCCGAGGAAGCTTTCATACACCGGATGGCCGGTGACGATGCCCGCTTCTTCGGTAACGGCTTGTGCTTTGCCTTGATCATCTTGCAGTGCGCTCAGCGCCTCAGCGGTAGGGGCAGCCACGCTGCGCTTCACCGTTTCCGTGACCGGCTCCGTCGCGTTGAGCGTTTCCACCGCGCGAGCCACCGCTTTCTCGTTCTCAGTGCTGGCCAGGGTGTCAAAACGAGCGGCGGTGCGGGTGATGCCAAGGCCGACGTCATTACCCTGATAATCCAGCGTCACATTAACAAACGGATACGCTGGATTGGCATTTTCGAACCGGCCGTTGACGCCGTCCGTCGTCGTCAGGATGGTGTATTTGTTGCCCAACAAACTTTGCGCCTCATTCTGCGACAGCAGGTTTTTGCTGTGCTCCAGGCTGACGTTCACGCTGCCGCCATTGAGAAACGCGCGTCGTGCGTCGATCTTGTCGCTGCGGCCATTGCCCGCCACTTCCACGTTATACTGCGAACCGCGATCAAAAATGGCATCGTGCAACACGTGCAGCGTGCCGATGCCGTTACCCGGCGCGACGCTGCCGCCCCGAGCCGCTCTGAAGGCGCTGACGGTGCCCTCACCGGCCAACGTGCCGCTATTTTCGATATAGACGTTGGACGCCACCGAACCGTTGATCGCCAACACGCCCTGTTTCACCCAGGTATCACCGCGATAGGTGTTATTACCCAACAACGCCAGCGTACCGGCGCCCGTTTTGGTCAAGCCGCCGTGCCCGCTGATGTCGTTACTCCACGCATCGAAGTCGCATTCGCTCGACGTGCAGCGCCGCTCAACAGAGGTACCGGGTTCGACGATATTTCCCAGACCGGGGATATTCACCACGAACTGTTTTTCACTGTAGGAGCCCGGTACATAATATTCCTGCGGGATATCCTCTTTGGTAATAAACATTTTCGGGCCGTTGATCGCATTGCGCAAATTGACACGTCCCCAGCCGAACAGATTATCAATACCGGCGACACCCAAATCGGTGGCGGTGGTTTTAATTACCGCGGATATTTGATCGGCGCTCATATAAGGGAAACGTTGCATCAATACTGCGGCAACGCCGGTAACGTGCGGCGCAGCCATTGAGGTGCCTGATTTATTGCCGTAGCCGGGATTAAGCGAAAGCTCGCCCTTATTATAAGCTTCGCGATTAACGGCGCCGCCGGTATTGGACTCCAGCCGGCCGACGGTGCTGTAAATATCGGATCCCGGTGCGGAAACGCAATAACTGGCCGTTTGCCCGCAGCTGGTCGAAGAGACGCTTAACGTGTTTTCGTCGCTCAGGTTGGTCACGATCAGGTAATTGTTCAAGACGTCCGGGAAGGCGTAAGGCAGTGATTTTTGCGCTTCGGGAATATTGTAGTTGTTGTAATTGCCTGCCGAGAAGACGATCAGCTTACCGTGCCGGGCCGCCCGCAGCAGCGTTGGCATCGCGCTGTGCGCGCCGGTAGGCACCGGCTGTTCGCTGCCCCATTCCACACTGGCCTTGTTGCGCATCATCTCGCCGATCACGTCGCTTTTTACGAATGCCACGTAGTCCGGCCTGCCGTTCGGCAACCAGATGATATCGCCTTTGGCGTCACGGCGAATGTCCGGTGCAATCCCCCAGCTGTTGTTGATGACGCGAGCCGCGCTCTGAATCAACTCCTCACGGCCGTTGCGGTTACCGTAGTCATTCAATTTGGTGCCGATAATATCCGCGTCGAAAGCCACGCCGTGCATGCCGCCGCCGTCTCTTTTCGCTGCGGCAATACCGGCTACATGGGTGCCGTGATCGCCGAAAGACATATTGTCTTGTTTATCGTACGAGAAATTATAACTGCCGTTATCCAATCGCGTCAGTTTGCCGGCGAATTCAGAATGGGAAAGAATGGCGTTGTCGATAATGCCGATGGTGACGCCTTTTCCAGTATAGCCTCTGGCATAGGCAAACTCGGCGGAAATAGCCTCAAGCCCCCATTGGCGGTTAAACTCGGCGGTTTTCCAGCTGTCAGGCGCGCCCAAGCGACCGGGATCCTGATAAGCGGCAAGAGAAGAATGAATGGATAAGCCATAACAACCCAGAAAAACGCAATACGCTAACTTCAATTTCTTATTAAGTTTCATTTTACGCTCCATGTTTATTTATACCCAGAAGAAAACTTACGTTTTAACCGCCCTGCGACCTCCCTCGATCGTGAAATAACAGATAGCGCATGCAGACCCGATACGGGCCGCATGAAAAGACATGCTGAGTGACGAAAATAGTGCGAGCAGACAAGAGCATGCCGCCGCGCCTGGCACCTATGGCGCAGAGAGGCAAACAGGAGGCGAATGTACGTTTATCGGTGCCGCTACGCCGGGGCAGTTCGGCCATCCGGCCGAAGCGGGAGAATCAGAGAGTGGGTGCATCTCGCTTAATCATCCAATTTTGTTAATGATTTTCATTCGCGAGGCTATCCCATTCGTAAGCAAAGTGTCAACATATGAAACAAAACATTTCTTGATTTGCATCATGATTTTTCCGCTAAGCCCCAGTAAACGGGCGCTGAATAGTGCATAAAATGGCGTTCATCCCCGTCTGGACTGCGGTTTTTGTCAGTATTACCGCATAGAGAAGGCAGAATACCGGTCGGGAGTACATCATGGCGACTGAACATTTAGCCATAGAGAAACATCAATAATGATTAATTTTCACGGCAATAACGCGGCGTGGTCCGATCACTTATTTTTCGCTGCAATATAAGGGTTGCTTATAAATAACAGGAGTATTCCTAATGCGTTCACGCTGGATGTATTCCATGCTAGCGGGCCGATTTTTAGCCGCGCCCGCTGGCTATTCCCATTTTCATTGGCAAGACTATATTGAAAGAAGCTCTGCTCTAGAGCGAGAATATGGGTAATTTTCCGAGGAAATACCGCATGACCCTGTTGCCCAAGCAGAGCAATAACAAAAATCCGATTGATCTCTATGGCGAAATCGTAGACGACTTGCCCGGCCTGATTTGCTTCGGCAACCGCCTTGGCGGTTACTTCAATAAACAGTGGCGCGACTACACCGGCGCCATCGCCGGGGAACACGGCGCCGCCGACTGGCTCGATGCCCTGCACCCCGACGATCGCGAGCGGCTGGCCGCGCAATGGCGCCAGGCGATCGTGGCCCTCTCCTCGTTCGCCGGAGAGGCCCGCCTGCGCGATCGCAGCGGCGCCTACCGTTGGTTCATGCTGGCGTTTAACGCCCGGCAGGACGGCATGGCGCTGGAGCCCAGCTGGTACCTGACGGCGACCGACATTCACCCGCAAATGCTGCAGCGCCAGCAAAACGTTCAGGCGCTGTCTATCCAGCAAGACATGCTGGACGCCAGCGTCGACTGCATTAAAGTGATCAATCACGACGGCACGCTGCGCCACATGAACCGCTCCGGCAGCCTGGCGCTCGGCCTTGATCCGGGGCAAAAAGAGTTTGGCATGCCCTGGCTGGGGCTGCTGTCGCCCGAGATCCGGCGCCGCGGCCGCAAAGCGCTGCGCAGCGTCAGAGCCGGAAAAAATGCGCGCTTCACGGGATTGAGCGTGACGCCGCAGGGCAAAAAACAGCACTGGGACAACATTCTTACGCCGGTCAGCGACGAACACGGCACCGTGGCCGAGATCTTGTGCGTCTCACGCGACGTGACTTCGCAACGCGTGATGGAGCAACGCCTGTTGCTCGCCAGCGAATATGACGAACTGACCGGCCTGCCCAACCGGCGCCTGTTCAAGAAGAAACTGAAGCAAGAAATGAAGCGGGCCCTGCACGGCAACAAGTCGCTTGGGCTGATGCTGCTGGATCTTGACCACTTCAAGCTGGTGAACGACACGCTGGGCCACGCGGCAGGCGACCATCTGCTGCGGGTTTTGGGCAAAAGGCTCAGCGCCTGCATGAATACGCACTCGTTCGTCTCTCGCCTCGGCGGCGATGAGTTCGCCGTGGTGATCAGCGACGTCGAAAACGAGCAGGATATTTTCCGCATCGCCAACAAGTTTCTGCTGCAGCTGGAGACGCCGATCACCCACGGCGGCAAGACGCTGCATTGCGGCATGAGCATCGGCGGCGCCATCTACCCCAAAGACGCCCGCGACGCTTCGGAACTGATGAAATGCGCCGATACTGCGCTGTATGAGCTGAAAGACGGCGGCCGGGGCGGTGTCTATATGTTCGACCGCAAGATGATGGACAAGGCGCGCGCCCGCGCCAGCCAGCTCAACTACGCGCGCCAGATCGTGCGCGACAACTGCATCCGCCCCAGCTACCAACCGAAGGTCAGCCTGACCGACGGTAGCATCGTCGGCTTTGAAGCCTTACTGCGCTGGCACTGCCCGATCAACGGCGTGCAGCTGCCGGCGACGGTGAGCGAGGCGTTCAACGACTACGAGCTGGCGACCAAGATCAGCGAAGCCATGCAGCTGAAGGTCTTCGCCGATATCGCCCGCTGGCGCGCGGCCGGCGTGGCGGTGCAGCCCATCTCGCTGAACGTGTCGCCGATCGAGTTTTTACGCGACAACTACGCCGAAACGTTCCTGCAGCGCCTGCTGAAGTTCCACATACCCCATCATCTGATCGAACTGGAGGTGACCGAACACGCGTTCAACAAGCACGGCTCGAAGTACGTGCTGCGCGCATTGCAAATGCTCAAGGAGATGGGCATCCGCATCGCCCTGGACGACTTCGGCACCGGTCACTCCTCGTTCAGCCATATCATGGATTATCCGCTGGACTGCATTAAGCTGGACTGCGACTTCGTTCAACGTATGAATACCGAACCGGCGATCCTGGCGATCGTGGAAAGCATCGGCATTCTCGGTCAAAAGCTGTCGATCGATATCATCGCCGAGGGGGTGGAAACCGAGCAGCAGCGGCAAACGCTGTGCGAAGCCGGTTTCCATATCGGCCAGGGTTTTCTGTTCAGCCGGGCGGTGGAACCCCAGCGGGTGCCCGAGCTGCTGCAGGCAGCACCGCAGCCTGTCGACGGCCGTTAAACGCCCTGCTGTTCGCCGAACGGCGCCAGCTGCATGCCGATAAGCGTCACCACGCAGACGATCGCGCCGGCGTAAAAGGTGGAAGCGGAACCGACCCGCTCCCACAGCATGCCGGCCCCGAGACTCGCCAGCAGCAGCGCCACACCGCTGACCAAGTTGAACATGCCGAACGCGGTGCCGCGCAGGTGCGCCGGCGCGGTATGCGTCACCATCGCAGCCAACAGCCCCTGCGTCATGCCCATGTGCACGCCCCACAGCGCCACGCCAAACAGCACGCCCGCCCAATGATCGCTCAACGCCAGCACCACATCGGCGGCGATCAGCACCAGTAAACCGGCTTTTAACATTCCTTTATGGCTCATGCGGTCGGAAAGTTTACCGAACGGATAGGCCGAGCAGGCGTAGACCAGGTTCATGGCGACCATCACCAGCGGGATCAACGCCAGCGGCGTGCCGCCCTGCTGCGCCTTCAGCACCAGAAACGCCTCGCTGAAGCGCGCCAACGTGAAGACGGCGCCGATGCCCACTACCCACCAATAGCCACGCTCCAGCAGCCGCAGATTGGCGCGGGTAATCGGGTTGGTACGCTTGTCGGTTATCGCGGCGGCCGGCTCTTTCAGGCCGAAGAACAGCAGCGCGATCGCCAGCGCCGCCGGGATCGCAGCCACCCAAAAGATGGCGCGAAAATCGTTGTGCCACAGCAGCATCAAGCCGACGGCCAGCAGAGGTCCTAAAAAGGCGCCGACGGTATCCAGCGACTGGCGCAGCCCAAAGGCCGCGCCGCGAATTTCCGGCGGCGTCACATCGGCCACCAGGGCGTCGCGCGGCGCGCCGCGGATGCCTTTGCCCACGCGATCCAACAGACGCGCGCTCATCACCATGCCGGACGACGACGCGACGGCAAAAAACGGTTTGCTGATGGCGCCCAGCCCGTAGCCCAGCAGCGCCAGCCCTTTACGCTTGCCGAGGTAATCGCTGAGCACGCCGGAGAATACCTTGACGACCAATGCCGTCGCCTCCGCCAGCCCTTCGATCAGCCCGATGACGATCACGCTGACGCCGAGCGTCGTCGCCATAAACAGCGGCAGCAGGCTGTGGATCATTTCCGAGGAAACGTCCATCAGCAGGCTCACCCCACCCAAGATCCAAACGCCGCGCGGTATGCGGCCCAACGTAGCGAAGCGCGACAGCATGGTTCGTCCTCGATGTCTCAGCGCCGGCGGCGCATCATGATTTTTCCAAGATTGGATAGTTGATTTTGTTCGTTCACAGACCTTTAGCCTTCAGAGATAGTGCAACGACCCTGTGACAATCCTAATAATGAAGGTAATTAACATAATGATAGATAGCAAAAAGATGATAGTGATGGCGGCGCTGCTGAGCTTTTCCGCCGCGGCCGCGCCAGGGGTAGATATCGTCGCCAACGAAACGCCGATCCATACGGTGAAGAACGCCGAGGCGGTCGCCAAAATCCCCGCCGGTTTCAAGTTCGTGGAGCCCGGCACGCTGACGGTGGCCATTTCCCTGCTGGGCAGCGGCCCGCCGTTCGGCCTCTATGCCCGCGACAATAAAACGGTGATCGGCAGCGAGGCGGACATCGCGCGCCTGGTGGCCGACGGTTTGGGGTTGAAACTCAAGCTGGTGCCCACCTCGTGGGAAGACTGGCCGCTGGGGGTGGCCTCCGGCAAATATGACGCCGCGGTTTACAACATCACCGTAACCAACGAACGCAAGACCAAATTCGATTTCGCCACCTATCGTCAGGATACGCTGGGGTTCTACGTCAAATCCGACAGCAAGATCACCCAGATCAACACCGCGCCGGATATCGCCGGTAAAAAGATCATCGTCGATTCCGGCACCAACCAGGAAGCGGTGCTGCTGGCCTGGGACAAGGAGAACCGCGCCAAGGGACTGGCGCCGCTGCAGCCGGTGTACGTCACCGACAAGGCCGCCTCCACGTTGGCCATTCAGTCCGGCCGCGCCGACGCCACCTTCGGGCCCAACGTCTCCGGCGCTTACCAGGCGCGGCTGACCGGCAAAACCCGGCTGGTAGGCATCGTGCCCGGCGGCTGGCCGAAAACCGCCAACATCGCCGTCACGCTGAAGAAAGGCAACGGCCTGGTGGACGCGGTGCAGGCATCGCTCAACGGCGCCATCGCCAACGGCAGCTATCTGCAGGTGCTGGATCGCTGGGCGGAGAGCGACGAGAAGATTGCCCATTCCGAGATTAACCCGCCGGGACTGGGAGACTAAAACATGCACCGGCCCCGCATCGAGGGGCCGGCTATTGATGATCAATCATGATGTTTCATTCCGCCGCCGCTTTCTGCTTTCCCAGCTTGCGGTACAGCGTGCTGCGCGAAACGCCGAGCGCCTTCGCCGCCCGGCTGAGATTACCGCCCGCCCTGCCGATCGCCGCCTGCAGCGCCTCCAGGCCGGTATCGGCGTTATCCTGGCGCGGCGCCAGCACCGCGATGGACTGCGGCAGATCGT
Source organism: Serratia sp. HRI (assembly GCF_010119335.3). Lineage (NCBI taxonomy): Bacteria > Pseudomonadati > Pseudomonadota > Gammaproteobacteria > Enterobacterales > Yersiniaceae > Serratia > Serratia sp. HRI. Next base: position 73,926 of record NZ_CP083690.1, read on the forward strand.
CCAGGGTGAGCACCGCATGATCGTCCGCCAGCGCCAGCAACACCTTGAGCGTACTCAACAGCTGCCGCACGTTGCCGGGCCAAGGGTAGCGCGCCAGCATCGCCAGCGCCTCCGGCAGCAGGCGAATGTCGCGCCGCTCGCCGCCCAGCTCTCGCCACAGCTGCAGAATGAAGGCTTCCAGCTGCGCCCGCTCTCTGAGCGGCGGAATGCGCAGGCTGTATTCCTGTATGCGGTACAGCAAATCCTCACGAAACGCCCCCGCCTGTACCTGCCGAGGCAGATCGTGGTGCGTGGCGCAGACCAGCGCGAAATCGACCGGATAAGCGCTGCGGCTGCCGAGCGGCGTGACCGTTTTTTCCTGCAACACCCGCAGCAGCCGCGTCTGCAGGCCCGCCGGCATGTCGCCGATTTCATCGAGGAACAGCACGCCGCCGTCCGCCTCGCGGATCTTGCCGATATAGCCTTTCGGGTTGGCGCCGGTAAACGCCCCCGGGGCATAGCCGAACAGTTCGGACTCGATCAGCGGCTCAGGCAGCGCCGCGCAGTTGATCGCCACGAAGTTGCCGTTGCGCCAGCGGCTCTCTTGAAACAGGCGTCGGCTGAAGTGCTCCTTGCCGCAGCCGGTTTCGCCGGTCACGCACAGGGAAAGACCGGCATTGAGAATGCGCAGCGCCTTCTGATGCTGTTCGTCATGCCTTTCCGCCGGCGGCGAAACCGAACGCAGGGCGCTGACGCGGCGCTGCGGCGCCTCGAGCAGGGAATAATAATGCCGTTGATTGCCGGCCAGCGTCTGGTGCGGTGCGCCGGAAGGCTGTCGCAGCAGATCGGGGAACAGCTGGGCGAACTCAACCGAGCCGAATGCGGCCGGTAAAAGCTGGAACTCCAGCATCGCCAGCCGATTGGCGGCGACCAGCACTTCGTCGTGAAACACCAGCAGCAGCTCCTGCGCACTGCCCAGGCTACCGGCGTCGGCGTGCAGGCGCAGCGTCCAGTGACGATCGGCGATCGCGCTTCTGACCCAGCGGTGTTCGATATGTCGCACCGCCTGCATGATCAGGCGCTGTGCATCGCGATACGGCCGCTGCGCGGGGGCGGAAAGATCCAATATCCCGGCAATGTGGCCATCCGGCCGGTAGATCGGCGCGGCGGTGCAGTTCAATCCGGCATTTTGGTTGAGGTAATGCTGATCGCCGCGCACTTCGCAGAACGCGCCCAGCGCCAGCGCGGTGCCGATGGCGTTGGTGCCCCGCTCCGCTTCCCCCCACGGGTTGCCCGGCGCCAGCGCAAAGCGCGATGCCTTATGCAGAAAATCGGTATTGCCGCGGGTTTCCAGCACCAGCCCGTCGGCGTCGGCAATGACCACAATGGCGGGCTGGCGCGTAATTTGCGCGCCCAGCTGCTCGATCAGCGGCTGCACCCGTTGCGGCACCCAGTCGTTGCGGCTGCGCCGCTCTTCGAGCAACCCGGCTTTGATGAACGAGATGTGCTGATCGGCGCGCGCCAGGCCGTAGCTCCGGCTGCGCTGCCAGGATTCCGCCAGCGGATGGGTCAACAAACTGGCGCCCTCAGTGGGCAAGCGGTCGTCAGGCAACATGCGTTTCTCCCCCCGTTCGCGAGTGTTGCAAATATGTATCATAGATGTGTACCAGGCGTTGCGACACGGGACACAAAAAATCATCGCCGGCGGCGGTACCGCTCTATTCGCCAAGCCATATCCGTTTTTAACACGCTAATAAATAAGTTCTTTTAACGAGCATCTTCGCCATTCATCAATCTGGCACGGGGCGTGCTTCTCCCTGCTGCGGCGGCATGCCGCACTCACAGGCGCAGCGCAATAGCGCCGGTTATCATCTGCAGAGAGGTGCTTCACATGAAATATGTCCACCCCGGTTTGCCTGGCTCGCTGGTTTCGTTCCGCAAACGCTATGGCAACTACATTGGCGGCAAATTCGTCGAACCGGTATCCGGCAACTACTTCACCAACACCTCGCCGGTGACCGGCCAGCCGATCGCCGAATTCCCGCGTTCCGACGCCAAGGACATCGAGCTGGCGCTCGACGCGGCGCATGCGGCGGCGGACGCCTGGGGCAAAACCAGCGTGCAGGAGCGCTCCAACGTGCTGCTGGCGATCGCCGATCGCATCGAAGCGCGGCTGGAGATGCTGGCGCTGACCGAAACCTGGGACAACGGCAAACCGATCCGCGAAACCCTGAATGCCGATCTGCCGCTGGCGGTCGACCATTTCCGCTACTTCGCCGGCTGCCTGCGCGCGCAGGAAGGCACCGCGGCGGAGATCGACCAGAACACCGTGGCCTACCATATCTATGAGCCGCTGGGCGTAGTCGGCCAGATCATTCCGTGGAACTTCCCGCTGCTGATGGCCGCCTGGAAACTGGCGCCGGCGCTGGCGGGCGGTAACTGCGTGGTGCTGAAACCGGCGGAACAAACCCCGCTTGGCATCAGCGTGCTGATGGAAGAGATCGGCGATCTGCTGCCGCCGGGCGTGCTCAATGTGGTGCAAGGCTTCGGTGCCGAGGCCGGCGAAGCGCTGGCGCGCAGCAAACGCATCGAGAAGATCGCGTTCACCGGCTCCACACCGGTCGGCCGCCATATCCTCGCCTGTGCGGCGGAAAACATCATCCCCAGCACCGTCGAGCTGGGCGGCAAATCGCCGAACATCTATTTTGAAGACATCATGCAGGCGGAGCCGGAGTTTATCGACAAGGCGGTTGAGGGGCTGGTGCTCGGCTTCTTCAATCAGGGGGAGGTTTGCACCTGCCCTTCACGCGCGTTGATCCAGGAATCCATCTACCCGCAGTTTATGGAGAAAGTGCTGGCACGCATCGCCACCATCCGCCAGGGCGATCCCTTCGACACCGAGACCATGATCGGTGCCCAGGCGTCAAAACAGCAGTACGACAAGATCCTGTCGTACATCGACATCGCTAAAAACGAGGGCGGAAAAATCGTGGTGGGCGGCGAACCCGCCCAGCGTGGCGACGAAGTGCAAAACGGTTTCTACCTGCAGCCGACGTTGATTACCGGCAACAACAGCATGCGCTTCTTCCGCGAGGAGATCTTCGGGCCGGTGATTGGCGTCACCACCTTCAAGGATGAGGCCGAAGCCTTGGCGCTGGCCAACGACACCGAGTTCGGGCTGGGCGCCGGGCTGTGGACCCGCGACATCAACCGTGCCTACCGCATGGGCCGCGCGATCAAAGCCGGGCGCGTGTGGACCAACTGCTACCACCTGTATCCGGCGCACGCCGCGTTCGGCGGCTACAAGAACTCCGGCATCGGGCGCGAAACCCACAAGGCGGCGCTGTCGCACTATCAACAGGTGAAAAACCTGCTGGTCAGCTACGACGCCAAACCGCTGGGCCTGTTCTGATTAGGGCGTAACAACAAGAAGGCCACCCGCAGGTGGCCTTCTTATTTGCATGGTTGATGGCGTGATTTATTTCGCCATGCCGAGATCGATCACCATGCGACCGCGAATGGTGCCCGCCTTCATCTCGTCGAAGATGGCGTTGATATCGCCCAGTGGCCGTTTGGTCACTTTCGGCGTCACTTTTCCTTCGGCGGCGAACTGGAACGCCTCTTTCAGATCTTCGCGCGTGCCCACCAGCGAGCCCACCACCTGAATGCCGTCCAGCACCAGGCGCGGAATGCTCAGATCCATGCTCTCCGGCGGCAGCCCCACGGCCACCACTTTACCGCCGGCGCGCACCGCATTCACCGCCGAGTTGAAGGCCGCTTTCGCCACCGCCGTCACCACCGCCGCGTGAGCGCCGCCGGTTTGCTGCTGAATGATCTCCTCCGCGTTTTGCGTTTTGGAGTTGATGGTCAGATCGGCGCCGATCTGTTTGGCGAACTCCAGCTGGCCGTCGTTGACGTCGATGGCGATCACCTTGGCGTTAAACACGTTCTTGGCATACTGCAGCGCCAGGTTGCCCAGCCCGCCCAGGCCGTAGATGGCGATCCACTGCCCCGGCTTGATATCGGAAATCTTCACCGCCTTGTAGGTGGTAACGCCAGCGCAGGTGATGCTGCTGGCGGCGAAAGAATCGAGCCCGTCCGGCACTTTCACCGCGTAGTCCGCCACCACGATGCACTCTTCCGCCATGCCGCCGTCAACGCTGTAGCCGGCGTTTTTCACCGAACGGCACAGGGTTTCGTTGCCGCTGACGCAGTATTCGCAATGGCCGCAACCCTGGTAAAACCAGGCGACGCTGGCGCGGTCACCCACTTTTAACGAGGTGACGCCCTCACCGACGGCGGAGACCACGCCGATGCCCTCATGCCCCAACGTAATGCCCGGCACCTCGCCGAAATCGCCGTTTTTCACGTGCAAATCGGTGTGGCACACCCCGCAACACTCCATTTTCAACGCCGCCTCGCCGTGCTTCAGCGGGCGCAGCACTTTATCCTGAATGTCTACGGTATGGTTTTTCGTCACTACGGCAGCTTTCATGGTGTTTTCCTTAGCAGAATGGGAGGTACAGTTGTTAATGTAGTGACTGTATTCGATGAGGGCAAGCGCCGCGTGTTTTGTGTAAAAACAAATAATTAAATATGAATCAGCATGATTATTTCATAAAAAACAATTAACAGACGGCGCGATCTCATTCGGATTGACAGCCGCCCCAGCGGCGGCGGATGATAAAAATGGCCAGGGTTGCACACGTGTCATCAACGAGGCGTGATTGGGCCACCAACGCAAAATGGAGAGGCAACTGCACATGTTTTCCAAAATACAGTTCCGCTGGTGGAGCGTGCCACTGGCGTTGCTGCTTACCGTTGCGCTGTTTATGGCGCTGGATAGCTGCGGAGTAACCCAGGGGGTTAGCGGCCTATTGCGTTCGCTGCTCGTGGGCAGCGTCAGCGTTATCTTGCTGTATGGCATCAACCGGATTGCCGCAAAACAAACATCCAGCCGCTGACACCACGGCCCCGCTGCCGGTGCCAACGATTTCTGTCCAATCCGCCTGAAATTTTGCTGTTCGACTCATCCCTTAAATCGATTCACGGGGATTTTCAGATAGTGTTGCCCATCGTCTTCACAGTCAGGCAGAACGCCGCCGCGAATATTGACCTGCAGCGCCATCAACATGAGTTCCGGGTGCGGCAGCGTGGCGTCCCGCTGCTTTCTTTGCGCAATAAACCGAGATTTATCCATGTTGACCACCCAAGGATTGTTCTCGCGCTGCTCTCTCACGGTGCTTTCCCAGCGGGCCTCACGCCCCGCCGGGCGGTAATCATGGCCGGTAAACAGGCGGGTATCCGCCGGCAGGCTCAAGATCCGCTGCAATGACTCCCACAAGGCCTCCGCATTGCCGCCAGGAAAATCGGCCCTTGCGGTACCGCTGTCCGGCATGAAGAACGTATCGTGGATAAACGCCGCATCCGCAATGCAGTAGGTGACGGAAGCCAGCGTGTGCCCGGGAGACAGCAGAACCTCAGCGCGCAGGTTGCCGATAAAAAAGACGTCCCCGTCCGCGAACAGCACATCCCAGACGGTGTTGGCCGCAGGCAGGTCTTTTAAATTATAGATCTCTTCCCACAGCCCCTGAACGGCGGTAATTTTTTCACCGATGCCGGTGAAGGCGCCGGTTTTCTGCGCCAGCCAGGTGGCGGCCGAAAAATGATCGGCGTGCGGGTGCGTATCCAGCACCCAGGCCACTCCCCACCCCCGTTGATGGATAAAATTCAGGATATCCTTGGCCTGTTGATGCGAGACCGTGCCCGATCGGCGGTCAAAATCCAGCACCGGGTCGATAATCGCACAGCGGCGCGCCTCGGGATCGGCAACAACATACTGCAGGCTGCCGCTTTCCGGCTCATAAAACGCGTGAACTTCCGCAGTGGCCCGCACGGACCGATGCTTGTCATACCAACTGAGCGCCTTATCGGCGTCCGCGCCGTATTCGTCGCATTGGCGGCGAAACTGCGCTTCATCTATCTGACCTTCGCGCAGCGCATACAGCAGGGAAAGGCAGGCAGAGCGAGCCCCGCTTCTGCAGTGCGCCAGGGTTTTCTTGCCTTGTCGCAACAGAAACTGGAAGGTGTAAACGGTCTCCCAGGTCAGCGTATCGAACGTATAAGGGAGATAGACGTAACGCATTCCCCCTTGTTCTGCCAACGCTTTCTCTTGCAGATGGTCAAGATACTCCCCCGGCTCCTCGTCCGGCCGATTGTTGACGATAAGGCGGTAGCCCTGTTGAGACAGCGCCTTGAAATCACTCGCTTCAGGCGCGCCCGAAAAGGAGAGTTGAGGGTGGTAAATGCAGATGCGCATGTTTTTTTCCTTCCGTTTCATAGGCTTTTAAATAACATATACAGGGCCAGCGCCAGCAGCATGACGGCATAGAGCACATTGATAATGTCCTCGCGTTTTTTCAGACGCTCGGCGAGCGCCACCCCCACCACGCCCCCCAGAACGCCGCCGACGATGAGCCAGCACGTAATCGCGATCGATACCTTTCCGGACATGGCGTAGCTGGCGCTGGTCGATAGCCCCATGGCCGCCACGACCACCAGTGAGGTTGCCACTGCTTCAACCATCGAAAAGCGGAAAAACCAAACCAGCGCCGGCACAACCAAAAATCCGCCGCCAATGCCCAGAAAGCCCGCCAGCCCGCCCAGAGCGAGGACGCTGGGCCATACGATGGCGGGATGAACGGCAGCATGGGGGGATGGCAAGGGAGTGCCGGCAAGGTGATTTCTTTTCAGCGTCAATCCGGCGACAACCAGCATCAACAGGGAGAAAGGCAGGGTCAAGTAATGTCCGTCCGTGATTTTTCCCATCTGAGACCCCGCCAGAGCCCCCATGACAGCGACCAGCGAAACGACAACCCCGGTCTGCCACCTGACGTTGCCTTTGGCAGCATGCGCGGCGAGGTTGATCAGCGCGTTAATGGCCACAGACATGGCGCTGGTGCCTATAATCAAATGCGTATCCGGCACTTTCACCATATACAGCAATAATGGCACGCAGACGATTGAGCCTCCGCCGCCGGTCAGGGCCAGGAGGAATCCCACAATTCCCCCGGTGACCACTAACAGCATCACGATATAAAAACTGAAATGGAAAAAATCCACTGCCCTAATCCCTTAATGATGCTCGTGCCATTTATTAACGATCAGTTCATTGGCAATGTCAAATAACTTATTTCAATTTGTTATTACATATAGCAAAATGGAATATATGATTTTTTATATAACCACAAGTTCTATGAATTAGCTTTTAATCTGGACAACAACCCCCTACTTTCTTATGAAAGGAGGCCTGCATGAAACCAGAAAAAATAAACACCCAGAAAAACGTCGTTGTTATTGGCGGCGGTTCATCCGGAATAGGTATCGCGGCAAGCATAAGGAAGCGAGTTAAAAACATCGATATAACGATAGTGGAACCTAACGACTGGCATTATTATCAACCGGCATGGACCCTGGTGGGCGGCGGGCTCTTTGATATCAATAAAACACGGCGTTCCCTGCGCGCTGTCCTGCCCGCAGGAAGCGCATGGGTACAGGATAGCGTTATCAGGGTTGAGCCCAGTCAAAAATACATCGTGACTCGCCAAGGGCAGAAAATAAACTATGACTTTCTTATTGTTGCGTGTGGCCTCGTTTTACGCTGGGATAAAATAGAGGGCCTTGAAGACACCCTGGGACTAAACGGCGTCACCTCTAATTATCGCTTTGATCTTGCCGAATATACCTGGAAACTGGTTCGGGAAATGAAAAGCGGCCAGGCGATATTTTCTCAACCGACGCTACCCATAAAATGTGCCGGCGCACCGCAAAAAGCCTTGTATTTATCATGCGATCACTGGAGACGCCAAGGCATTCTGAATAATATTAACGTCAATTTCTGCCTTGCAGGTACGGCGGTTTTCGGCATTCCGCAATTTGTCCCCCCGCTGAACGCGTATTTGGGGAAATACCGTGCACAGGTCAATTTCAATCATAATTTAATCCGTGTTGATGGCAAGAATCGGCAAGCGACATTCGCCGTGGAGACCAATGCAGAAGGAACCCGCGAGTTAACCCTGCCCTTCGATATGCTCCACGTGGTGCCGCCTCAATCGGCTCCGGCGTTTATTTCGCAAAGCGGACTCGCTGAGGGTTCCGGCTGGTGCGATGTGGATAAATTGACGCTGCAGCATAAGCATTGGCCGGATATTTTTGCGGCAGGTGACTGTTGCTCAACGCCAAACGCCAAAACCTTAGCGGCAGCTCGAAAGCAGGTGGTGGTGGTGGCGGAAAACGTCGCGGCACTGATTCATGGCGCCCCCCTCACTGCCCATTATGATGGCTATGGTTCCTGTCCATTGACGGTCGAGAAAGGCAAAGTTGTGCTGGCAGAGTTTGGTTACGACGGTAAATTGCTGCCTACGTTTCCCCTGCTCGACGCAACCCAACCCAGCCGTATGGCCTGGTGGCTGAAAGCCTGGTTTTTACCCCGGTTTTATTGGGCGGGCATGCTGCGTGGGGTTGAATGGTTTGCCGGCAGCAAGCGACCGTGACGCACACTCAGCCACCCATGCCACAGCAGACGCTTGACTATTTGGCGAGACAAAGCCACCATCGTTTGCAGATCCATCAGGCTGATTGCGAGCCGTTACCCCTACCGGTCGATCATCGATGAAAAATGCCCCCGCAGTGACGATCCACTACTGTTCACAATGCAACTGGCTGCTGCGCGCCGGCTGGATGGCGCAAGAGCTGCTCAATACCTTCGGCGACGATCTCGCCTCCGTCACCCTGATGCCGGGCACCGGCGGGGTCTATCAAATCAGCGTCGATGGCGTGATGATTTGGGATCGCAAAATTGACGGCGGCTTCCCCGATGCGGCGCAGCTGAAGCAGCGGCTGCGCGATCACAGCTTCCCCGATCGTTCTCTCGGCCACAGCGACGGTAAGAAAGCCAGGCACTGAACGGCGTCAGCCCGCCGCCGGCGGCCGCGCGCCGAGAATGCGCGGCATCACTTCTTTCATCATTTCCATGAACTTGCGCAGGCGAGCCGGATAATAGCTGGCGTAGGGATACAGCAGGTAGATCGGCAGCGGCGCGGCGCGCCAGGCCGGCAACACCGTTTGCAGCGCCCCGTCGGCCACATCGTCCCGCACCAGCCAGGACGAGACTATCGCGACGCCCAGCCCCTCCAGCGCCGCCTTGCGCACCGCGTACAGGCTGTCGGTGCTCAACCTCGGCGTGATATCGAACCGCCCCTGCTCGCCGCGCTCAACATGGGTCAGCACCACTTCATTGCGATAAAAACTGTTCAACGCCAACCACGGCAACCGCGCCAAATCGTCAAGACAGCGGACCGGCTCTCGGCTCGTCAGCAGCGCCGGTGACGCTACTGTGCTGCGCGGCACCTCCGCCAGCAACACCGCCACGACCGACGGATCGGTCACCGCACCGACGTGAATGGCGCAATCCACGCCTTCGGGAATAAAGTCCGGAGAATGATCGTTCAGCGTCCACTCAACGTAAGTTTGCGGGTAGCGCCGCAAGTACTCGCCCAACGGACCGATCAACTGATCCTGGCCGAAAGCATGCGGCGCTCGCACGCGCAACACGCCGACCGGTTCGTCGCGCGCGCCGCCCAGCCCTTCCTCCAGACTTTGCCATTGTTCGATCAGCCCCCGCGCCTGTCGGTAACAGCGCTCGCCGTCGTCAGTCAGTTTGAGGGCGTGAGTCGTCCGCTGGATCAGTTTGGCGCCCAGCAGTTGCTCCAACGCCTGCAGGCGCCGACTGATCGTCGGTTGTGAGGTGTCGAGCTGCAGCGCCGCTGCCGACAGGCTGCCGCTTTCGACGATGCGCACCAGCGTATGCAGCAAAGTTATGCGGTCGCCGTTGGGTAAATTAATTTTATTCATACGTTAAGTGTATAACAGTTTTACCTGCGAGGGGGCTACAGCGGAATGAAGCAAGGGGTAAAAATGGCCGCACATTCACTTCGCAGGGATCGTTGTCATGAGCACTTCCGCCACCTACGGCGCCCCGTCCGCCAACGTCGTATTTCTGCTGGCGGCCGGCGCCGGCCTCAGCGTCGCTTCAATCTATTACAGCCAGCCCATGCTCGGCATGATGGCCGCCGATTTTCACGCTGGCGTCGCCGATGCCGGCATGGTGCCGACGCTGACCCAGTTGGGTTATGCGCTGGGCATTTTGCTGTTGGCGCCGCTTGGCGACCGGTACGATCGCCGGCGGATCATTCTGATAAAAGGCGTGCTGCTGACGCTGACGCTGCTGCTTTGCGCGTTTTCCGCCTCGTTCCCGCTGTTGTTGCTCAGCAGCCTGGCGATAGGCCTGACCGCCACCGTCGCGCAGGACATTATCCCCGCCGCCGCCACGCTGGCGCCGGAGGCCAGCCGCGGCAAAACCGTCGGCGCGGTGATGACCGGGCTATTGGCCGGCATTCTGCTGTCGCGCGTGTTCAGCGGCGCGCTCGCCGAGTACGCCGGCTGGCGCAGCGTTTACGCGCTGGCGGCGCTGGGCGTTTTGCCGATCACGCTGGCGATCTGGCACATGTTGCCGCGTCTTCGCCCCCATAACGCGCTGAGTTACCCCGCACTGCTGCGCTCGCTGGGGCATCTGTGGGCCGCGTATCCCGAGCTGCGGCGCGCAACGCTGGCGCAAGGTTTTCTGTCATTGGGCTTCAGCGCTTTCTGGTCAACGCTGGCGTTGATGCTGGCGGAGCGCTACCAGATCGGCAGCGCGGCGGCCGGCGCGTTTGGCCTGGCGGGGGCGGCGGGTGCGCTGGCGGCCCCGTTGGCGGGAAGTCTGGCCGATCGGCACGGCCCTGACGCCGTGACCCGCATCGGCGCGGGACTGGTCCTGGCCGCCTTCGCCCTGATGTTTCTGCTTCCGCTGTTGCCGCTCCCGGCGCAGCTGGCGCTCATTGCGCTGAGCGCCGTCGGATTCGATCTGGGCATCCAGGCGACGCTGATCGCGCACCAAACCATCGTCTACGGTCTCGATCCGGCGGCCCGCAGCCGCTTGAACGCCCTCTTGTTCACCGGCGTATTCATCGGCATGGCGAGCGGCGCCGTCCTCGGCAGCCGCATTCTGGCAAGCGCGGGCTGGCCGGGCGTCGTGGCGCTGGCGACGGCTGCGGGGGCCGTGGCGCTGTGGATCCGCAGCGGGCGCAAAACGGCGCGCGTAGCGGCCTGAGATCGCCCTTTACCGGCGCAAGCGGTTGATTTCGCCCGGGTCTCCTGCGTTATACTGAGCGCTCTTTTAGCCACGTAATTAATAAAATTTTATGATTGAACGCTTGCTCGAAAACACGATGTACGCCTCCCGTTGGCTGCTCGCACCGGTTTATGTCGGCCTTTCACTGGCTCTGGTCGCCCTGTCGATCAAGTTTTTTCAGGAGATCCTGCATGTCCTGCCCAACATTTTTTCTATCGCCTAAGCCGATCTGATCCTGACCCTGCTGTCGCTGGTCGACATGGCGCTGGTGGGCGGGCTGTTGGTCATGGTGATGTTCTCCGGGTATGAAAACTTCGTCTCACAGCTGGATATCACCGAAGGGAAAGAAAAGCTGAGCTGGCTGGGCAAAATGGACGCCACCTCGCTGAAAAACAAAGTCGCCGCCTCCATCGTCGCCATCTCCTCCATTCACCTGCTGCGGGTGTTTATGGACGCCAAGAATGTGCCGGACAACAAGCTGATGTGGTATGTGATCATCCATCTCACCTTCGTGCTGTCCGCTTTCGTGATGGGCTATCTGGACAAGGTCATCCGTTCCAAGCACTAACCACGCGTTACCACACCCGATCGCCAGCATCGGGTGCTTCCTTCCTCTCCATTCTGCGCCTGTTTCTCCGCCATCATGTCTTTCATCTGGCACATCTGATGATAATTTTATTATAATCCTATTACACTCACCATGGACTGAACGCCGGCCATCGCACCGGTTTCGCCGCAGACAGGATCACGCGCCCCCATGCCATTGAATGGTCATCCCCTGCAATTCAACGATATTCAGGCGATTTTGCCTCATCGCTATCCCTGCCTGTTGGTCGATCGCGTGCTGCCCGCCGGCACCTGCATTGCCGAAGGGCGGCTGAGCGCCATCAAGAACATCACCGCCAATGAGCCGACATTCTGGAGCGGCCACGCTCACTTCGCCGGTTTTCCCGGCGTGCTGTTGGTAGAAGCGCTGGCGCAAAGCACCGGCCTGCTGGCCCATTACTATCTCGGGGCGCTGAACGAAGGGGAACATTACTATTTCGCCGCCATCCAGCGGGCGCGGTTTTATCGCGCCGCCCGCCCCGGCGATCAGGTGCTGATGGAGGTCGCCTTTGTGCGCCGGCGCGGGGCGATCGCCCGCTTTACCGGCCGTGCCAGCATCGACGGCCAACGCATTTGCACCGCCGATTTCATGTGCGCCCGTAAATAGGCCGCTTGCCAAAGGAGCCCTGCGAATACCATGTCTCTGGTTGACAGCTTACTCAGAACCCTCGATTTCTCTCCGCGCGGCCAGGTGATTGCCCGCGAAGCCGATGCCTGGGGCGAAATCATCGTTTCCGATCACAAGGACTACCGCACGCTGCGATTTGACGGCATCTGCGAGCAGAGCAAGATGAGCCTCAGCAACCCCGCGCAGCCGATCCACAACTACATCAAAGCGATGCTGATGGCGGTGGCCTGGCAGCCGCCGACGTCGGCGTTGATCCTGGGGTTGGGCGGCGGCAGCCTGCTGCGTGCGCTGCACGCCCTCGATCCGACGATGCGCCTGGACGTGGTCGAGCTGCGCGCCGCGGTGATCGCCGTCGCACGCCGTTATTTTACGCTGCCGGCCACCGACACCATCAGCCTGCGCACCGCCGATGCCATGGACTTCGTGCGCCCGCCCGCCGAGACGCGCTACGATCTGATCTTCTCCGATCTCTATTCGGCGTTTGCCATGGATCCGCAGCAAGGCAGCCAGACCTTCCTGGAAAACTGCGCTGCGCGGCTGAACGACGGGGGCTGGCTGGTGCTGAATTACCACGATCTGCCCGACGAAAATAGCCTGCTGTACCACAGCCTGCACCGGGTATTCAGCACCGTGCTGTTTTGCGTCGCCCCCAGCGGCAACGTGATTATTTACGCCACGCTAGCCCGGGTGACGCTGCCGCTGAGCGCGCTGCGCAATCTGGCCGCCGGCAGCGGCGAACTGTTCAACTGCGAGCTCGGCTATCTGTCGCGCAAAATAGAGCGGCTGCATTTCCGCTAAAGGTGGGGGCGACGCGGTCTGGCTGGCCACTTCGCCCACGTGGTATTATCATTCAGTTATCATTCTCTGGAGGATCCTGATGGAAAAGAAAACGGCGCGGCTCACGGTGCTGATTGACCCGGACAAGAAAAAAGCCCTGGAAGACCTGTGCCTGCAGCAGGACGTTACCCCTTCCCAGGTGGTACGCCAGCTGATCCGCGATTACCTGCATAAGCATCAGGTGGACTATCCCAGCCAGCCGACCCACGCCAACCCGCGCGTAGAGAGCAATTGAGGCCGCGCCTATTCCGACGGCGCGGACAATAGCCCCCGTAAAAATACCATCAGGATTTTTCCGTACGGCTCACCGCCTTGCATGGCTTTCTGCAATGCCAGTCCATGCGCCATGGCCATAAACGCCGCCGCTAATTCTTCCGGCTCTGCCGGCGGCGTTTTATCCAAGTGATCAAACAACGCTTCCAGCGCTGACGCTATCGCCGCCTGATGATGTCGCCAGATTTTGTTATATTCGGCGGCAAACGTTGGGCTGCGCCGCGCATGAAGTTGCAACTCGACCGACAGCATGCCCCAATCTACGTCCAGATTCAGCGTCGCCGCCCAGGTTTCCAACGCCGCCAACACCTGCTTCGGCGTACGTGCATCGGATTGCGTCAAACTCGCCAATTGCCCCGCCTCCGCCTGCATATGGCGTTGTAAAAGCGCCAACAGCAGTGCCTCTTTGGTGGCAAAATTAGAATAGAACGCGCCCTGTGAATACCCCGCCTGACTCGCGATATCTCGTATGGAAGCCGCACCGTAGCCGTTGGCGATAAACAACTGCCTGGCGGTTTCTATAAGCCGGTCGCGGGTTTGCCGTTGGCTCTCCTCACGCGTTAAACGTTTTTTCGTCGTTTTCATTGAGATAGTTCCCTTTCTCTGCCCTAGAACAGCACTCAAGATATCACTTGATATTTTTAATGTCCGCCACTAATTTAAATATCAACTGAAATCCGAATAACTATTGAGATTTTAAAATGCAAAAAACAAAAACGGCTTTCGTCACAGGCGCTACTGGGCTACTCGGTAACCATCTGGTACGCGCCCTGTTGGCGCAAGGGTGGCATGTTCGCGCGCTGGTGCGCTCGGATGAAAAATGCCGGCGGCAGTTCGGTGAAGCTCCTGAGATTGAGCGAGTCACCGGAGATATGCTGAATGTGGCCGCTTTCGCCGAGCGCCTGACAGGATGTGACGTTCTGTTTCACACCGCCGCTTATTTTCGCGAAAACTACCAGGGCGGCCACCATTGGGACAACCTGCACGCCGTCAACATCGAAGGGACGAAGTGCTTGCTGGAACACGCCCGGTGCGCGGGCATTCGACGTTTCGTCCACACCTCTTCCGTCGCCGTATTAGCTGGAGAAGCCGGGCAGTTGCTGGACGAGACCTGTCTGCGCCGTGAGGAAGACGCCGATGATTACTACCGCAGCAAAATTATGGCCGACCACGCCGTACTCGACTTTTTACAACGGTATCCCGATATGCACGGCAACATGGTATTACCGGGATGGATGTGGGGCCCCGCTGATTTAGGCCCCACCTCTTCGGGGCAGTTAGCTCGCGACGTCCTGCTCGGTAAATTGCCGGGCCTGATTCCAGGCAGTTTTTCAGTGGTCGATGCCCGCGATGTGGCGCTGGCGCTGATCTGTGCCGCCGAGCGTGGAGAGCGAGGGGCGCGCTATCTGGCGGCAGGAAGGCATATCTCCATGCAAGCGCTGGTGCAGATGTTAGGCAAAATCGCCAATGTCAAAACGCCAACTCGCGTTTTACCCACCCCGCTGTTGTACGCGCTGGCGACAATGCAGGAAGCCTATTCCCGCCTCAGCGGCAAGCCTATCCTGCTGAGTCTGGCGACAGTAAGGTTGATGAGGCAAGAAGCCGACCGGTCCCATTACAATTCGGCTAAAAGCGAACGCGAACTCGCGCTGAGCTTCAGACCGCTGGAGCAAACGCTCGGTGATACGTTGAGCTGGATCCACGCCAACGGATTTTGACGTCGTATGGCCTGTCCATCCTGCGGTATCGCTGCTACTGTTTGATGCGTTCATCCCTCTTCAGAAAGGAAGCGCCATGTTCAGTCATATTACCGTCGGCGTCAGCGATCTGGACGCTGCCGCCGCATTCTACGACGCCATTCTGTTGCCGCTGGGATTACAGCGGCGGGAAGTGACGCCGGACGGCGGTCCCGTCGCCCGCTGTTGGGTGATGCCGGGGCAAGCGCTGCCGCGTTTCTATGCCTACCAACCCTTCGACAGACAGCCCGCCAGCGCCGGCAACGGCAGCATGCTGGCCTTTCTCGCCGCCGATGAGCTGGCGGTCAAGCGCGCCTACGCCGCCGGCCTGCTGGCGGGCGGCTGCAGTGAAGGCGAACCCGGCGAACGCGCGCACTACGGCAAAGGCTATTTCGGTGCTTACCTGCGCGATCCCGACGGCAACAAGGTGCATGTGGTTTACCGGGGAGATCTCGCCTGATGAAATGCTCGGTTTACATCGCCACCAGCGTGGACGGCTTCATCGCCGGAGCGGACGGCGACATCGACTGGCTGCTGCGGCCCGAGTACGCGGTTTCATTGCTCAACGGGCTAAGCTATGAGGCGTTTATCGCCGACATCGACGCGCTGGTGATGGGGCGCCATACCTATGAGAAAGTCCGCGCCTTTCCCGAGTGGCCCTATGGCGAACTGCCGGTGGTGGTGCTGTCGACGCAACCGCCCGCACAACAAGATACCGCGCACGTTCGCTGGATGACTGGCGAACCGGCGGCCATCGTGGCGCAGCTGGCCGAGCAAGGTTGCCGTCACCTGTATATCGACGGCGGCCAGACCGTTCAGCGCTTCCTGCAGGCCGGGTTGATCGACGAGATGACTATCACGCGCGTGCCGCTGCTGCTGGGCGGCGGCATTCCCTTATTCGGCGCCGATGGCCCGGAGCAGCGCCTGCGCCTGCTCGCCGTCACCCCCTCGGATAACGGGTTCGTGCAAGAACGCTACGCGGTTCAGCGCGCGTCGTAACGCAGCAT
Source organism: Serratia sp. HRI (assembly GCF_010119335.3). Classification (NCBI taxonomy): domain Bacteria; kingdom Pseudomonadati; phylum Pseudomonadota; class Gammaproteobacteria; order Enterobacterales; family Yersiniaceae; genus Serratia; species Serratia sp. HRI. The sequence continues at coordinate 90,222 of NZ_CP083690.1, forward strand.
CAGCCGGCGGCCGCCGAGGGCGATGAGCAACGCCGCCAACGCCAACAGCGCCGCCACGCCGTAAGTCACCTGCATCCCGTAAGCCGCGGCGGCCGCCGCGCCCGCCACCCGCTGCGAAGCCAGATAAAACAGCGCCCCCATCGCCGAAGCGCCGGTGATCGCCCCGAGGTTGCGCGCCAGGTTCACCATACCGGCGATAAGCCCACGTCGCTCGGGAAACAAATCCTTCATCAACATGGTGTTGTTGGCCACCTGAAACAGCGCATAGCCAGCGGTCAGCAGCGCGATGGGCGCCACATAGCCGAGCACGCCGACGCGGCTAAGCAGCGACAGCAACGCCGCACCGGCGGCCACCGCCGCCAGCCCAAACTGGGCGATGCGCTGCGATCCAAAACGATCCACCAAATAACCGGCCGGAATGCCGGTCAGGATCGCCACCGCCGGTCCCGCCGACATCACCAGCCCGACCTGCGCGGCGCTTAGCCCCAGCGCGCGTGACAGATAGAACGGCCCGACCACCAGCGTGGCGGTCATGACCGTCATCACCAGCGCGCTGGCCGCCAGCCCCGCCGTCAGGGCCGGATGACGGAACATCGTCGGTGCCAACAGCGGCGAGGCGGCGCGGCGTTCCACGCCGATGAACAGCGCCCCCGCCAACAGCGCCCCCAGCATCAACGCCAGGTTGAGCGCGCCGAAATTGCCGCGCCCGAGGGTCATCGCCAGCGAATAGCAGAGCAATGCGCCGCCCAGCAGTAGCGTACCGGCGCGATCGAACGGTTCCTGGCGCGCTGCCGGGCGTGCCCCATCCGGCAAGTATCGCCAGGCGAGCCACAGCGCCAACAGGCCCAGCGGCAGATTGATCAGAAACATCGCCCGCCAGCCGAAGCCGGCGATCAGCGCGCCGCCCAACGACGGCCCCAGCGCGGTGCCCACTGCCGACATCGTGCCGAGCAGCCCCATCGCGCGGCCGATTTTTTCCGTGCCCAGCGCCTCGCCCGCCAGCGCCATGGCGATCGACATCATGACCGCGCCCCCCAGCCCCTGCGCCAGGCGCGCCGCCAGCAGCAGCCAAAGCTGTGGGGCCAGCGCGCAAGCCAGCGAAGCGGCGGTAAACAGCGCGATGCCCGCCAACAGCAGGCGGCGGCGATTAAGGCTGTCGCCCAAGCGACCGATGCCGATGATGCAGGTGGTGACGGCCAGCAAATAACAGAGCAATACCCACTGCACCGCCTGGAACGAAGCATGGAACGCGGTGGCGAGCGCCGGCAGCCCGACGTTGGCGATGCTGATGCCGAGCGATGACAGCAGCATGCTCAGAGACAGTGCGGCCAATATGCCGCGCACGCCCTGCGGCGAAGGATGGGATAACATGATAAACACTCCTGACATAGACTGAGGATTAGCCTATGCCAGGGGTTGGGATGGCGGAAGACGCACGACATGCACTGTATCCATGCGTCTGACGCCTTATCTGCCGCGAACCGTTACCAGGCGGCGATTTCTGCCTCGGTGAGCGGCAGAGCTTGGGTGACGCCGGTTTCCGCCGCCAGGGTGGCCGCCTCCAGCACCGCCATCACCGCCAGCGCCTGCGGGGCGGTAACCGGGTTGGCCCCGACGCCGCGCAGCGCGTCGCGGACCTGGACGTAATATTGACGCTGGTCGCCATCCGGCGTCGGCAGCGTGCGCACCGGCTCCGTGCCGATAAACAGGCTCATCGCGTCGTCGTCTTTGCCCCACTCCGCCGAGCCCGGCGTCACGCCGGCCAACAGTTGGCTCTCCTGCCCGTCGGCGCGCGCTTTGACCACGCTGCCTTTCTCGCCGTGTACGGTAAAGCGCGCCACGCCCCCCGCCACCAGCATGCTGCCGTGCAGGATCACGCGGTGCGTCGGGTAGTTGAGCACCACGTGGGCCCAGTCGTTAACCTGCGCGTTGGGGCGCAGCGTGGCGATGTTGGCCTGCACGCTGTGTGGCAAACCGAACAGCTGCAGCGCCTGATCGACCATGTGCGGCCCCAGATCGAACCACAGCCCGCTCCCCGGCAGGTTCTGTTCGCGCCAGCGCACCCGCACTTCAGGGCGGTAGCGATCGATGTGCGACTCAAAGTGCGTCACCTTGCCGATCAGCCCCTGTTCGATCACCTGCTTCACGCCCAGGTAGTCGCTGTCCCAGCGGCGGTTCTGGAACACCGACAGCAGGCGATCGTGTTTTTTCGCCGCCGTAATCAGCGTGCGCGCCTGCGCCAAATCCAGCGTAAACGGCTTATCCACCACCACGTGCTTGCCCGCCTCCAACGCGGCCAGCGCCAGCGGCGCATGGGTGTCGTTCGGCGACGCGATCACCACCAAATCCACCTCCGGCCGGCGGATAGCTTCCAGCGGATCGGCGATCACCTGCGCGTGCGGCAGATCGGCATGCACCTTGGCGGCATCGCGCGAAGCCACCACGCTCAGCTCCAGCCCCGGCACCGCGTTAATCAGCGGCGCGTGAAACGCCTTGCCGACGAAGCCGTAGCCAATCAGCGCCACCTGCAACGGTCGTGCGGTATCGTTCATCAGTGTTCTCCTCTAGCGGTCGTCGGCGACGACACAAAGTTCAATCAGTGATTGTTCGTCCAGGTTGTCCCACGGGCGATCGGTAAACAGCCGTTGGATCTGCGCCAGATCCGCAACGTGATGCGGTTCGCAGCGATCCAGTTTCATATGGTCGGCCACCAGCCAGCGCTCGCCGCTGTTGGCCAGCATGGCGCGTTTGACCTCAGCATCGGCCTCTTCGCCGGCGCTCAGCCCCAGCTGCGCATGCACCGCGCAGGCGCCCAACAAGGCGATGTCCGCGCGGTAGCGCGCCAACAACGCCAGGGTGGCGCCGCCGGCGAACAGCCGCTGGCGCGCATCCCACTGGCCGCCAAGCAGGATCAGGTTGATCTCCGGCCTGTCGCTCAGGCACTGCGCGATATCCAGCGAAGCGGTGATCACCGTGGCCGGCCCACGCAGCGCCTGCGCCACCGCCAGCAGCGTACTGCCCGCATCCAGCATCAGGGTGCTGCCGGGTGGGATCTGCGCGGCCACCGCGCGGCCGAGCCGCTGCTTGACCTGCGGCAACAGCGCCGCACGCGCCTGGCGCGGCATGTCGGACGGTTCGAGCGCGATCGCCCCGCCGTGATGTTTCTGCGCCAACCCTTGCCGCTCGAGATCGGCCAGATCGCGGCGCACGGTATCGACCGAAACGCCGATGGCGCCGGCCAATTCCGCCACCGCCGCCTGCCCGCGTTCGCTGAGCAAATCCAGTAAATGGCGCTGTCGTGCCGCTTTGTGCATGGGTATATTCCGCAATAAAAAGCATAAAACAGCAATATACAGCAGAAAACAGCATCGGAGAAGCCGCAATGATGCGCACCGGAGATCAAACATCTTTTCGCCTGTGGGACGATGATGAAGGCATAACGCATAACAATCCGGAGAAGTGATGAGCATCGATCTGACGTTTGAAGACCTGAGCGCGCGCGCCGTGCAATACAACGCCCGCGCTTCGGTGGAAGATTTTGACGCCTGCATGGCGGAATACGCCGCGCTGGCCCAGCGCGCCAGGGCACAGACGCCCGGCATTTACGACCTGCGCTACGGCATGAGCGCCGCAGAGCGCCTCGATCTGTTCCCGGCCTGCACGCAGCCCGCCCCGCTGCTGATCTTTATTCATGGCGGCTACTGGCATTCGCAGCGCAAAGAGGAAGCCTGTTCGATGGCCGCCGCGTTTGCCCGCCGCGGCGTGGCGGTCGCCACGCTGGAATACACGCTGGCGCCGGAAGCGACGCTGGCGGAGATCGTGCACGAGGTGCGCAGCGCCGTCGCCTGGCTTTATCATCACGGGGCGCCTTTCGGCATCGATCCGGCACGCATTTTCGTCAGCGGCAGTTCGGCCGGCGGCCACCTGTGCGGCATGCTGATCGCCGACGGCTGGCAATCACGCTATCGCCTGCCGCCCGACGCGATCAAAGGCGCGCTGGCGCTGAGCGGCCTCTACGATCTGCGCCCGCTGTGCGATGTCTATATCAACGACTGGCTGCACCTGACGCTCGAGCAGGCGCAAACCCTTAGCCCGCTGTTTTTACTGCCGGCGAAGGAACATGCGCCGCAGATATTGCTCGACGTCGGCCAGCGGGAAACCCAAGGGTTTAAAAACCAGACGCAGGCCTATTATGACGCCTGCCTGGCGCGCGGCCTCGACGTCCAGCTGCTGGCCGATCGCCACTGCAACCACTTTACGCTGGTCAACGAACTGGCCGATGCGGAAAGCGCGATGTTTCGGCAGGTGATGGCGATGATTGACGCAACGCAACCGTAGCCTGCCGTTGCAGCCACAGCCTGGCGGCGATCGCAATCGCCGCCAGTGCGGCAAACATGGCCCCACACAGCAGGCTGCCCTGTAGCCCCCAGGCAGCGATAAACCAACCGCCCACCAGCGACCCCACCGCCACGCCCAGGTTGATAAAGGCGATATACAGCCCGGTGGCGAACGCCGGCGCCTGCGGCGCTTCGGAGGTCAGCCAGACCTGCGTCACGATCAAACCGCTGGTGTGCGCCGCCCCCCAATACAGGCAAAGTGCCGTCATCGAGCCGATATTCGCGCTGCCGTAGCGATACAACAGCGCATAAGCCGCAATCAAGGCTATCGGATGCAGCAGCACCGTCACTGCGCGGTGGCGGCTCAACCACTTGCCGGCCAACAGGTTGCCCGCGACGCCGCCCACACCGAACGCCACCAGAAGCCAGCCGATGGCGGCGTCGCCAATACCGGCTTCACGGCTGAGGTACTCGGCTGCGTAAGCGTAGACGGCAAACATGGCGGCAAAGATCAGTACGCAGGTAATGATATTCAACCACAGCGTGCCGCTGCGCAGGATTGCCAACTGCTTGCCGTAGCTGAGACGCTGTACGGCCGCATCAGGCAAGCGCCACAGCAATCCCAGCGCCGCCAGAAGGTTGACCAGCGCGCAAAATCGGAACGATGCCTCATAGCTGAACTGCCCGGCGATCCATTGCGTCAGCGGTATGCCCAATACCATCCCCATGCTGGTGCCGATAAACGCATAAGCGGTTGCTTTGGTGGCCAGATGCGGCGGATAAAGCGCCGCGGCCGCCACCATGGCCAGTGAAAAGTAGATCGGATGAAACAACGCCGGCAAAATACGCAGCAGCATCAGCATGGCAAAGCTGTCCGCCTGAGCGGCCAGCGCGCTGGCTGCCGCAAACACGGCCAACGCGATCAACAACATGCGTTTGCGATTGAACCGCGACGCCAGCAGCACCAACAGCGGCCCGAACAGCGCAATGGTCAGGGCGAAGACCCCGACCAGCCAGCCGGCCTGCGCCGTGGAGATGCCATAGCGCGTGATGATCTGCGGTAAAATACCCACCACGCCGAACTCAATGCAGTAAACGCCGAACAACCCCAGCGCGATGAAGAAAATCGGTGGCATCAGGCCCATGACGGCACTCCCGTGGCGGCATAAACCGCCTGACAAATCTCGCCGACAAAGGCGCCGGACATTCCTTCCAGCGCCGTGTTGGTAAACGCCACCACGCTGAGCTGCCGGGCAGGATCGACGAACCACGAGTGACCATAGGTGCCGCCCATCCGCCAGCTGCCCACAGACTCCGGCGTTTGCGCGGCGACGGGATCTTTCAGCACGGTGATGCCCAGGCCGAAGCCGCGCCCTGGCCAAAACGGCATCGGCAGATCGCCGATTTGGTTGGTGGTCAGCGCCGCCACCCAATCAGCCGGCAGCACCTGCCCGCCCCCCTGGCGCAACGTTTCCAGCAGGCGCAGGAAATCCTCCGCCGAACCGACCATGCCGGCACCGCCGGAGGCGTACGCCTGCGGATCCAGCGCACGCGCCGGCGACAGATGAAAACCGGCGCTGCCGTCGATGAAGGGTAAACGATCCGGCTGGCGCAGGCGGCGTGGCTCGCCGGGATGGTCAGCGTAAGCGGCCGCCAGGCGCGCGGCGTCCACCGCCAGGAAATCGGTATCCGTCATCGCCAGCGGCCCGGTCACCCATTTTTTGACCGCCTGCGCCAGCGGCAGGCCGCTCGCCCGTTCAATAACCGCGCCCAACACATCGGTGGCGATGGAATAACGCCACTCCGCGCCGGGCGGTGCCAGCAACGGCGCGGAAGCAATGCGCCGCACATTTTCCGGCAGGCTGACCGCCGCCTCATCCATCCCGTCGGAGACGCCCAATCGTGCGTAGCATCCGCCTTCCGGCTGAAAAAAGCGGTAGCTTAACCCGGCGGTATGGGTCATTAAATGGCGCAGCGTCAACAACGGGACGGTGCCGTCCGCCAGCCGCGGACGAAAATCCGGCAGCCAGCGGGTAACGGGATCGTCCAACCGCATGTCTCCTCGCGCCATCAGCGCCAGCGCCGCCGTGGACACGATCGGTTTGGACACCGAAGCCAGCCGAAACAGCGTATTGCACGCCATCGGTTTGCCCGCTTCGCGATCTGCCATGCCCGCCGCGCGTCGATAAACAATCTCACCGCCCTGCGCCACCAAAACGACCGCGCCAACCAATCGTTTTTCGCGCAAGGCTTTCTCTATCGCGCCGTCGATCGCGTTGGCGGAGGATCCGTATTCACTCATCTTTATTGCTCCAGGTAGTCAGCCCATGCTGTCGCCACCGAGCATAGAGCGTGGCGATTAACGGAAAAACAGGCTAGATTTCCTTTCATAGCGGACAATTTCGTCCTCAATGAGGCAAGCAATGGATAATCTGTCTGGGGTGAGCGTCTTTGTGCAGGCCGCGGAGACGCTGAGTTTCGTTGAGGCCGGCCGCGTGCTCGGCATTTCTGCCTCCGCGGTGGGGAAAAGCATCGCCCGCCTGGAAAATCGGCTGGGTGCACGCCTGTTCCACCGCAGCACGCGCAGCATGACGTTAACCGCCGAAGGCCAGCTGTTTCTGCTCCGCTGCCAGCGTATTCTCGGGGAATTAGCGGCGGCGGAACGGGAAATCAGCGATACGCACAGCGCGCCGCGCGGCAAGCTGCGTGTCAGTTTGCCGTTGGTGGGCGGCCTGTTGAATCCGGTGCTGGCGGAGTTCGTCCGGCGTTACCCGGAGATTGAGCTGGAAACCGATTTTTCCGACCGCCGGGTCGATGTCATCGAAGAAGGCTTTGATGCCGTAGTTCGCGTCGGCGAGACCGAGGACTCACGGCTGATGAGCCGCCAGCTGGGCACGTTTCATCTGCAGCTGGTGGCCTCGCCGGATTATTTGCGCCAGATGGGGATCCCGCATCAACCGGCGGAACTGCAAGGCCATGCCTGCCTGCTGTACAAATTTCCCTCGACCGGCAAAGTGGAACCCTGGCCGATCGCCGGATGGGAAAAGCTGCTCGCCGAGGGTATCAACACCCGGCTGGTCTGCAACACCGTCGATACCCTGATTTACCTGGCGGAAAGCGGCCAGGGCATCGCCTGTTTGCCGGATTTTGCCGTGAAGCGCGCACGGGAACAGGGGCGATTACAGCAGATATTGCGCGAGCATAGTCACCACAGCGGCAGCTTTAAAGTCCTGTGGCCTTCCAGCAAGCACCTGACGCCGAAACTCAGGGTGTTCATCGATACGCTGAGCGCCCGACTTTTTCTGGAGTAGAGGGGGATTTACGCTATGAAGCAAGGAGGGTACAGGATAATTCGGAGGGGAGCCGGAGGACGAGAACCGCCCCCTGGCGTGCCATCAGCCGTTTTTGCGGCCGATAGCGGAAAAGACGTTGAACACTTCACCCAGGCCGTAAATCGCGCCGAGCAAGACGGCTACCATTACCGGCACCAGGACCACCACGGTGGCCAAGCTTTCAATCATTTCTAACATCGTTCTCTCCTGGTTTATAAGCACAGCGAATCTGCGCCGGAAGAAAAGGTTTCCGGCCAATCGGTTGAGTATCGTGGGGAGGCAGTCTAAAACGTGAGCTACATCACACTTGATGCGAGCTAATGTAACTTACACAATTACATTAAAGCAATGCAAAAAATGCTCTGCGCGTAGCGGGAATTGGCGAGGGTTTTTATTGCGTATCCGCTTGATATTGCGGTGAACAAGGGATAAAAGGATAGCCTGCGCGCCGCTCGACCTGCCCGGCCATTTCGGCGATGCTGGTTTGCGCCAGGCTGGCTTCCAGCGCGTGACCGACGCGCGCGAACTCTTGCTCCAGCACCGGGGTAATCGCGTGGCCGATATAGCACGCATCGTTAGGCCGGGTACGGTGCAGCATAAAATACGGCTGATCCTCTACCGCGCGATACACGTCCAGCAGCGAGATCGCTTCCGCCGGCCGCGCCAGCAACGCCCCGCCGCCTTGCCCCATCTGTGAATAGGTCAGCCCGGCCTCCGCCAGCGCGCCGAGGATGCGCCGCACCACCGTCGGGTTGGTGTTGACGCTGCGCGCGATATCTTCAGAACGCACCGTCTGGCCGCGACACAGCGTGATGTTGGTCAGAATATGGATGGCAACGGCAAATCGCGTAGAGGTAGACACCTTGGCACCTGCTCAGAGTTTCGTTTATATCGGATTAAAACATAAGGAAAGCGTATCAATTTCCGGTAATACACATAATGAGTAGGGACAATAAGAATGTCAACCTGCCCCCGCCCGATGGCGGCGCCGGCTCACGCTTCGGTGCGGATCTCCGTCACTTTATCGGGATAAAATGCCAGATAATCCTTGATCGCTACCACGGCGTTGTAGGGCATTTCATAACTCCAGGCCACATTGGCCTCCTGCGCGCCGTTAAGCACAAGGGAGAAATAACTGCAGTCGCCCTTATAAGGGCAGCAGCTGACGTGCTCGTTTTTCTGCAACAGCGCCCGATTCACATCCTCACGCGGAAAGTAAAACACCGGCGGATAGGTGGCTTCCTGCAGGATGAGCACGTTGCGGCTGTCGGCCAGGGTCTGACCGGCTGTACGCACAACAACCCGCGCCGGATGGCGGGTCAAGGTGATTGGGTGGTCCGGGCCGGGGATTTTCACCGGTTTGCCGGAGGCGGAAACGAGATCGGACATGGCGTCCTCCAGAGTGTGCGCCCCGCCCCCCGCGAGGTGTCTTTCCAGTATAGACCCACGATTTTACCGGCGGCCGCACATTCGGCGAGCAATCGCTTTTCACCGCCGAAAAATTAAGAATTTTTACCTGTTCGATTTTCTTACGGAGGAATACATTCATCCCAACTTCTACCGGCAGGTTAATAGGATTATTTTTAATCCATTAATCAGTCAATTTACCAGGAACTCATTATGAATATTAAACGTGCCGCAGGTGTGTTGGTGGTGGTGATGGCAACGCTTTCCGTTACCGCATGTGGGCATATGTCCAATCGCGATCGCAACACGGCGATCGGCGCGGGCGTGGGCGCCGTCGGCGGCGCGGTGCTGACCGACGGCAGCACGCTGGGCACCCTTGGCGGCGCAGCGCTCGGCGGCATTATCGGCCACCAGACCAGCCGTTAATCAGCCCGTCAAAAATAATCTCTGCAGGCCGATGCTTTTTAAATCCATAAGCGTCGGCCTGCGCTTTTATTTAACCGCTTAACTTTCTCAGTGTGCGAAAATAATAAATAACGTTAAGCGCAGCTTTATTATTCATTAGCCTGCATCGGAAGTATTTATTGCGCCGGCAGCCTGAAACGCGCCATCGCTTTTTCTAACCGTTCCGACTCGCCCTGCAACAGCTGCGAAGCCTCGGTCACCGCGTTCACCACCGTGCCGGTTTGCCGCACCACCTGATTCAGCGCCGAGATGCGCGCCGTCACGTCCTGAATGCTCTCCCCCTGATTGAGCGATGCCAAGGAAATGTCCCCCATCAGCGCACTGCATTTGTTCACCAGATCGATAATCTGGCGCAGGTTGCCCGTCAGTAGCTCCACCGCCTGCGAACCTTGATCGATTTGCTGCAGCGAACGGTTGATCAACTGCTGAATATCGCGCGTCGAATGGCTGCTCTTTTGCGCCAACAGCCCCACCTCTTTGGCCACGATGGCAAAGCCGCGGCCATGAACGCCGGCGTGCGCCGCCTCGATTGCCGCATTCAGCGCCAAAATATTGGTCTGGAACGCCACGCTGTCGATCAGCGCGACGATGCCGCGCATCTCGGCCGATTGGTTGACGATCCCTTGCATCGAAACATTGACGGTTTGCATCATCTGTTCACCGGCGCCGGCGCACTGCCGGGCCTGTTCGGTTCGTTGGCTGGCCTGCTGCGCGTATTGGCCGTTTTCCTCCACCCGCGCCGCCAGCTGCTGCACCTGCTCGGTCGCCAACTGTAATTCGCCGTTCTGCTTCGCTGACTGCGCCGTCAACTGTCGATTGCCGTCCGCCAGCCGCCCGACGCCGTTCAGGATCCCGCTCGCCGCATCGCGTACCTCGCTGACCAGGCGCTGCAGGCCGCCCTGCATGTGGCCAATGCTGGTCTGCAGCTGGCGCATCTCGCGGTTGAATGCCCGCTCAGGCGGCAGCGGCCGCGAAAGATCGCCGGCGGCCAGCACATTGAGGTGCGCGATCGCCCGCCGCAGCGGCGCGATCACCCAGCGAGAGACGCCGACCCACACCCCCACCGCGATCAGCGCCAGCGCGGCCAGCGCGCCGAGCGCAAAGGTCCTGGCCTGCTCCAGCGCCGCCAATTGCCGCACGTTGACATCATCGCCACGCCGTTCGTTCAGCGCCTGATAAGCGAGGTACTTCTCGTTAAAATCCGCCTGAAACGCCTGGATCGGCACGGCGAAAAACGCATCGATACTGCTGCCCTGCAACCCTTGCGCCTGCTCTTTCAGGCCGTCATAGAACAGGCGATAGCTGTCTTTCAGGGCGCCCGCCGCCTCGGGCGCCTCCGCGCTCAAGCGCTCGAACTGGACGAAGGCCTGCTCTGAGGCCTGCAGCGCCGCCAACGATTCATCCAGCAGGCTGTGCCAACTGCCGTCGGAGCCGGTGGCTTTGTCCTGCAGGTAATAGATGCCCGCACGGTTCAAACTGTCGCTGGCCGTCAGCAGCGACAGTCTGGCGCGATCCATCGTCGCCTGCTGGCGATGCAAGCCGTTGCCCGCCACCAGGTTAGCCTTGGCGTCGCGCAGAATATTGGAAATAAATACGGTGGAAAACAGTTGCAGCAGAGAAAATAGCGCAATAACGCAAATTACGCCGCTTAATAAGCCCATGCTCTTGCCGAAGCCAAACGCGCGCGGCAGCGCCGCCGCAGATTTTACCCTGCGGCCCAGTGTCAGTTTTATGTTCATGATTTTTAGTCAGTAATACCAGGATGCCGCGAGTCTAACGGGCATTGATGACACTAATATTTCAGCCTGCTCTGTGCCGCCCCCGCCGACCTAGACAACCCAATAATCGGTATTGCTCGTCAACTCTCATTTTTATTTCTTGACTTGTTTAATACCGGATTTATAGTTTTCCCATTAAAAAAGAAACAAAGTTTCATATATTAACCGGCACTGAATTTAATATATGAAACGCCCGATAAAATCGTCTCAAATATAAAACCGATGAGCGTAAGCACCCTGTTCACAGGTGAAACTCGCTCGCCTTAATAAACAGTCTACTTTCTTCAGGGGCCAGGCATGCGCAAGATTACGCTTTGTTTTTTCCTTGTTTCACCAGTGAGTTATGCAACCGTCGCCGCAATACCCAACGACGCTGCCGCCACCGTGGTGCCGGTAAAAAAAAGCCGTCCGGCATTTCCGCATATTCATTGGCAAAGCGAGGATAATAAAAAGAATATTGATATCGGCGGCGCACTGCGCGCCAATTATCGCTATGAAGACTGGCACAGCAGCAATTATCGGAATCCTCCGCATTTACGCTTTGACGCCTTTCGCATCGATGCCGCCGGCCAGGTAAACGATGCGTTTTTCGATAGCGGATTCTGGTTTCAGGATCGGCGCAAATACGCCATCGACCGCGCCTATGTCGGCTACCACCTGTCTGAGCGCTCCGCCGTACAGCTCGGCGCGCCGTTCAAACCGTTCGGCCTGATGCCCTACCCGCAGTTCGGCTGGTCGTACGGCATTCCGTTTTACCTCGGCTTTGGCGTCAACACCGGGCTGGGCGCCAAATACCAATACCAACATGACGATTGGGCCTTCGACGCCGCCTACTACCCGCGCATGATGCCGACCGGCGTGCGTTACGCCCCCGACGTCGCCAGCTACGACGATCTGAAGAACACCAACTATGCGTCACAGCACCTGCAGCGCAACGAAAAACGCGATCAGGTAAACCTGCGGCTGACGCGCGCTTTCCATCAGGGCGGCTGGAACAATGAGCTCGGCGGTTCGCTGGCGGCCTCGCGGCTCTACAACCAGGCGACCGGCGATAACGGCAGCTTCTGGGCGGCAGGCTTACATACGCTGGTGAATTACGATCCCTGGCATCTGTCCGGCCAGGTGATCCGCTACGGTTACGACGCCAAAGGCCCGGCCGGGGCCAACAATTCGGTGATCCTGATGGGGGGCAACGGCCTGACGCCGGCCTATCTGATCCCGTCGCAGGCCACCACCGCCGCCATCAACCTGGCGCGCGACGTCGACGTGCCCTGGGGGCCGGTGAAAAAGCTGCGGTTCTACAACGATTACAGCGTGCTCTGGAAGGACAGGCACGGCGGCTCCGACTCTAAAATGAACACGCTGGGGGTACAAGTATTCGCCATGCCGGTGATGCTGTGGGTGGATCTGACCTGGGCGCAGAACGCCAACCCGTGGGGCGGCGTAGAAAACGCCACCGGCTGGACCGGCACCCAGTCCCCCGGCAGCAATAAATGGTATTTTCGCACCAACGTGAACATCGGTTACTACTTCTAAGCGCGGCGGGATCTACACTGAAGTATCGCCGCCAACCGGAGAAACCACGATGCTGAGCGCACAAACGCTGCATGTTGCCATCAACCGCTCTTGTGACGAGGTGTATGCCTTTCTCAGCCAGCCGGAAAACTTCCCCTTGTGGGCCAAAGGGTTAGCCAACAGCTTGCGGCGGGAAGATGAAGACTGGGTGGCGGACACCCCACAGGGGCGGATCCGCATTCGCTTCAGCGCGCCGAATGACTTCGGCGTACTGGATCATTGGGTGACGCTGCCGGACGGCGGCGTGGTCTACGTGCCGCTGCGCGCGCTCGCCAACCGGCGCGGCACCGAGGTGATCTTCACCCTGTTCCGCCAGCCGGACATGGACGATGCGATGTTCGCCCGCGACGCCGGGCTGGTGAACGCCGATCTGCAGGCGCTGAAGCATTACCTTGAGTCCAGCTAACCGCTTGTTGGCACATTTATTTCAATGAAAGACAGCAATTGCGTTCGGTAAAGTAAATGTTGTTTTTAGATGTTGATATAAATATTAATCAATGAATCAGGGCCTATCCATAATGAAATCTGCCGTAGACGTTATACCCACAAATTAATACTCTCATTAGCGCTCGTCGTGTAACGGCAAGCATGAAACTCTATTTTCATTAATTAAGGAAGAATGATGAAGTTATCAAATCTGATGCTGCTCACAGCGATTTTAGCCACCACCGTTAGCCTCCCTCTCACCGTTAATGCTACCGAACGCCCGGCAGGCTACTGCTCAAGAATCTACTCACCGGTACCTTATATCACCAAAGAAGGTAAAACTATTCAGGCACCCAATGCTTGCGTAGCGAAATGGTGGGCAACCCAAGGGAAATAACGCGTAAGTCAGACTCGTTGCATTAAATATTGGGTCAGAGATTCTCTGGCCCAATATTTCCCGCTTAAATCATTACCCCTTGACCGACGACACCACGTTAAGCGGCTGGGCATCCGGCAGAATATTCATGTGCTCCAGCACCTGGGCCATGATCTTGCCGAACACCGGCCCGGCCACCGAACCGCCGAAGTGCTTGCCGGCTTTCGGGTTGTTGACCATCACCACCAGCGCCACCTGCGGATCGCTGGCCGGCGCCACGCCGGCGGTGTAGTTGATGTAGCCGCCGTCGTATTTGCCGCTCGGGCCCATTTTCTCGGCGGTACCGGTTTTGATCGCCAGCCGGTAGCCCGGCACCGCGGCGCTCACCCCGCTGCCGCCCGGCAAGGCGTCGCTCTCCATCATATGCACCACGGATCGTACCGTATCCGCCGGCAGAATACGTTGCCCCATCACCGGCGGCGTCACCTTGGTGATCGACAGCGGCCGATAAATGCCGAAGGAACCGATAGCGGCGTACTCGCGCGCCATCTGCAGCGGCGTCACGCGCAGCCCATAGCCGAAGGAGAAGGTAGCGCGTTCGATATCGGCCCAGCGTTCACGATGCTGCGGCAGATAGCCGCTGCTCTCGTTGCCGATGCCAAGCTCGGTCGGCCGCCCCAGGCCAAAGCTGCGATAGACCGCCGGCAGCACCGTGGCCGGCAGCGCCAGCGCAATGTGCGATACCGCGATGTCGCTCGATTTTTGCAGGACGCCGGTGATGGTCAACTTCGACCAGTGGCCGACGTCTTTGATCAGGTGACCGTTCACCCGATACGGCGTGGTGTCCAGCACCGTATCCGGCCGGATCAGCTTATGCTCCAGCCCCACCATCACCACCACCGGTTTCACCGTCGAGCCCGGTTCGAAGCTGTCGCTGCTGCACACGTTGCGTATGTCTTTCGCCGGGGTGCTGCCATAGTTGTTCGGGTTGAACGACGGGTAGCTGGCCATGCCGAGGATCTCGCCGGTGTCGATCTTGACCAGCACCGCACAGCCGGAATCGGCCTGGTTGGCCACCACGCCGTCGCGGATCTGCGCATAGAGCACATACTGGATAAATTTGTCGATGCTGAGCGTCACGTTCGGCGGCGGCACCGGATCCACGCTTTTTAGCACGCCGATCACCGCGCCGCTGCCGTCCTTCTGATAGACCCGCAGGCCGTTTTTGCCCTGCAACAGCGGGTTGAAGCCCAGCTCGATACCCTCCAGCCCTTGATTGTCCTGGCCGACGATGCCGATCAGCCCGGCGGCGTCCTGGCCCATCGGATAAAAGCGGCTGAAATCCTGCTCGGTGCTGACGCCGGTCAGATGCAGTTTGCTGATGTAGGCGGCGTTGTCGTCCTCCACCTTGCGCGCCAGATAGACGAAACGCTTGTGTGCGTTGCTCTGGATCAGATGCTGCACGTCCGCCAGCGGGATCTTCAGCACGTTGGCCATGCTCTGCCAGCGCTCGTTGCCGGTGTCGGTCTGGGTATCGAGAATGTGTTTCGGATCCAGCACGATGTCTTTGGACGACACGCTGACCGCCAGCGCCTCATCGTTGCGATCGGTGATCATGGCGCGGTTGGTCGGCACCACCTGGGTACGGATCGAGCGCTGGTCGGCCTGATCCGCCAGCTGCTGGTGCTCCAGCAGCTGCAGATAGCCGACCCTGAACGCCAACAGAAAAAAACAGACCAGCATGCCGGCGCAAATCCAGCCGAAACGAACTGTGGAATAGGTTTTACCGCTTTTTTTGGTCGATGGCGCCACTGTTGTGTTAACCCTGCGTTTTTATTCGGTTTATGGTGTTATTTCAGTCTACCTTGCCGGAAATGGTCAGGAGATTGCAGTTTGTAAGAAAGTAAAAACAAACCGCATCACCGTTGCACATCCGCACTGTCGTTTAACTGCGGTTTACTTTGCGCCGGATTGCCGGGCTGCGGCGCGTTGGCCGGGTCAAAAATGTGGTCGAGTATCGCGCGGGCGGTCGGCCCCGCCACCACGCCGTCGCCGCCGCCGTTTTCCAGGATCAGCGCCATCGCCACCCGGGGGGTTTTGTAAGGCGCGAACAGCGTATAGAAGATGTGATCGCGCAGCCGCACCGGGATCATTTTGGCGTTGTAGGTCTGGTTTTGCTTCAGGCTGAACACCTGCGAGGTGCCGGATTTGGCGGCGATCTGATACGGCGCAGTGTGGAACAGCTTGTAACCGGTGCCGTTCGGCAAGTTAGCCATACCGTACATGCCGTTACGCACGATGCCCCAGTAAGGCGAGTGGGGATCGCCGATCTGCGCCGTTTGCATCGGCGGCTGGTAGCGCGTCACCCGATTGCCCTGCTGCAGCGAATACAGCAGATGCGGCGTTTTCACCTGGCCGTTGTTGATCAGCGTGGTCAGCGCTTTTACCATCTGGATCGGCGTCGCCACCCAATACCCCTGGCCGATGCCCACCGAAACCGTATCCCCCTGATACCAAATCTTTTTGTGCACCTTCAGCTTCCAGTCGCGGCTCGGCAGCACGCCGCGATACTCTTCGTTCAGATCGATGCCGGTGGACTGGCCGTAGCCGAACTGGCTCAGCCAGTGGTGGATACGATCGATGCCCATCTCATACGCCACCTGATAAAAGAAGGTGTCGGCGGACTCCTCGATCGCTTTGGTGACGTTGAGCATGCCGTGGCCGGTTTTCAGCCAGTCGCGGTAGCGGCGTTCGGTGCCGGGCAGCGTCCAGGTCGGCGCACCGAAAAAGGTGGTGGTGGGTGTGATCACCCCGGCAAACAGCGCCGAAACGGCCATGTAGGGCTTCACCGTCGACGCCGGCGGGTACAAGCCCTGAGTGACGCGGTTGATCAGCGGCAAATCCGGGTTGGTCAGCAGCGTCTTATAGGCCTGATAGCCGATACCTTTGACGAAAGGATTGGGATCGTAGCTGGGGCTGGAGACCATCGCCAGGATGCCGCCATCGCGCGGATCTTCCACCACCACCGCGGCGCGCTGCCCCTTCAGCACCGATTCGATGTACTGCTGCAGCGGCAAATCCAGCGTCAGGTAGATGTTCTTGCCGGCCTTCGGCGGCTGCTCCTTCAGCAGGCGGATCACCCGCCCGTGGTTATCCACCTCCACCTCCTGATAGCCGGTGGTGCCGTGCAGTTCGGACTCGTAATAGGCCTCGATGCCCTGTTTGCCGATGTTGCGGTCGGCGGCATAGTTCTCGCTCAGCCCGGCCTTGTCCAGGCGTTTGATATCGCTGTCGTTGATCTTCGACACATAGCCCAGCACGTGCGCCAGCTGGGCGCCGTAAGGATATTCACGCTGTTGATAGGTATCGATCGTCACCCCGTCGAAACGGTATTGATTGACGGCAAAGCGCGCCACCTCGGTGTCGCTCAGCCCGGCTTTGAGCGTCACCGGTTTGTAGCGGCTGTTGTGGTGCATGTCGTCGCGAAACGCGCTGATGTCCTCCGGCGTCAGGTCGACGATCGGCGTCAGCGCCCGCAGCAGCGTCGCCATGTCGGTGATTTTGCTGGGCGTGACCTCGATACGATACAGTGTCACGTTTCGCACCAGCGGAATGCCGTTGCGATCGAAGATCAGCCCGCGGCTGGGGGCGATCGGCAGCATCTTGATGTCATTCTGGTTGGAACGCGTCTGGTAAAAGCCGTGCTGGCGGATTTGCAGCCGGTAGAGATTGACGATCAGCGCGCCAAAACAGACCACCACCAGCGCCAGCGCTACGCCTGCCCGGCGGATAAACAGCCTCTCTTCCGCAGAGTGGTCGCGAATTTTTTCTTTTAACAGGGCCATGCGGTGCCGATACCTTTTGCGTCACATTTCCCCGCAAAATCAGGGAACTGAAAAGCCGGCAAGCATAGCGTTATCGGGCGCACCGCCCCATGAAAAGGTTGCTAATGAAATGGCATAACTGTTTCAGCATATTGGAATGTTACCGTCGGCGTTTTTTCACCGCGCTTCCCATTGAGCCGCCGTTCGCCCCAATGCTACAATGTGATCTTAATCACACTATTCCCGATATTCCCCCGCATTTCCCTGTCGGTGCCCTGCCGGATGCGGCTTTTTGTTACATAGGATCGAGTTCGATGAGTACCATTGCCACCGGTTTAGTCATGATGCGCTGGGAGTTGCTGAGCGCCGTGATGATGTTCTTCGCCAGCCAGTTAAACGTCGTTTGCCGTAAGACCAGCCGCAACGGCATGGCGTTCATGTTCAGCAGCCTGGGCCTGTTTACCGCCTGCTGGTTCGTGATGGGCCTGATGGGCATCCACCTTACTCTGGAAGCCTTCACCCAATTCTGGTCTTCGGCCTGGGATCGCTACGTGGACGTGGTCAGCACCATGCCGGTCGATTGGCCGATGCCATAATCTCGCCGCAGGGGCGGCGCACCGGCCGCCCGCCGATTATTCCGTTTCCGTTGACGGTGCCGCCGCCAGCCGCGCCATCAAGGCCCCCGCCTCAATCAACAGCGCCTGCTCCCGCTCCGTTAAACAGCTCTCCATCGCCGCCAGCAGCCACGCCTCGCGCCGGCTGCGGCTTTGCTGCAGCAGGCCCAGCCCGGCGGGCGTCAGGCGCACCCGCACCCGGCGTTTGTCTTCGGCGTCCGGCGTGCGCACCAGCAAGCCATCGGCCTCCAGCTCACGCAAGGCGGCCGCCAGGTTAGAGGAGCGCATGCGCTCCGATTCCGCCAGCAGCGACGGCGTCGCCTCGCCGCCGTGGCGATCGATAGCCCCCAACAGCATCAGCTGGGCCCAGGATTTTTCGTCGCTGCGCGATTCGCGCCGCAAACGGCGCACCAGCGACATTAACTGCGTGCGCAGCAGCGTCACGTCTTCAGGATGATCTTTTTTCATTGGCATCAGTCGATAACGTCCAGTTTGTCCCTACTTTCACATCGCCGGATCGCGCGGTGCCCTTCCTGGCTACCGCGCCGCTCTGGCCTAACCTGGTTACCTATGATAATATAGCTATTAATATATAGCAAAAAAGACACTGCATCGGCAGGGTTACGTTTGCTCACGCATTTGCCCCTCGCCGATTAATTTGTAGTGTTATTATTACCTTGCTTAATAAAACCCTCCTTATTCAACGTGGTACGGTAAGCCGATGGAAGCGTGGAAAGTCAATCTGATCTCGGTCTGGCTCGGGTGTTTCTTCACCGGGCTGGCGATGAGCCAAATCCTCCCTTTTCTGCCGCTGTACGTCGAACAGCTCGGCGTCAGCGATCCGCAATCCCTCAGCCTGTGGTCCGGGCTGGTATTCAGCGGCACCTTTTTGGTCTCGGCAGTGGTGTCGCCGCTGTGGGGCAGCCTGGCCGACCGTAAGGGCCGTAAGCTGATGCTGCTGCGCGCCTCGCTGGGCATGGCGATCGTCATCGCGCTGCAGGGGCTGGCCACCAACGTCTGGCAGCTGTTCGCGCTGCGCGCCCTGATGGGGCTGACGTCCGGCTATATTCCCAACGCCATGGCGCTGGTCGCCTCGCAGGCGCCGCGCGATAAAAGCGGCTGGGCGCTGGGCACGCTCTCGACCGGGCAGATCTCCGGCGTGATCGCCGGGCCGCTCTTGGGCGGGCTGATGGCCGATCATCTGGGGCTGCGGGTGGTGTTTTTCGTCACCGCCGGGCTGATGTTCGTCAGCTTCTTGGTGACGCTGTTCCTGATTAAAGAGCGGCGCATCACGGTGAAAAAAGCGGATCAGCTGAGCGGCAAGGCGGTATTCCGGTCGCTGCCCTATCCGACGCTGATCGTCACCCTGTTCGTTTGCACCCTGATGATTCAGCTGGCCAACTCCTCCATCAGCCCGATCCTGACGCTGTTCATTCGCGAACTGTCGGGCAACGTCAGCAATATCGCCTTCGTCAGCGGCATGATCGCCGCCGTGCCCGGCATCGCGGCGCTGATATCGGCCCCGCGCCTCGGGCGGCTCGGCGATCGCATCGGCACCGCGCGCATCCTGATCGCCGCGCTGCTGTTCACCACCGGCCTGTTCGCCGTGATGGCCTGGGTCAATACGCCGCTGCAGCTGGGCATTCTGCGTTTCCTGCTGGGCTTCGCCGACGGCGCGCTGATGCCGGCGGTGCAGGCGCTGCTGCTGAAGTATTCCTCCGATCAGGTGACCGGGCGCATCTTCGGCTATAACCAATCCTTTATGTACCTGGGCAACGTGGTTGGCCCGCTGCTGGGGTCGGGCATTTCGGCGATGATGGGGTTCCGCTGGGTGTTCGCCGTGACGGCGATGTTGGTGCTTTGCAATGCGCTGCAGCTGCGCCATCAGTTCAAAAAAGTGGAAAGTCAACGCGCGGGATAACGGGAAATGTGGGGAAACGCCTCAAGCAGTGGTGGGACAATGACGCCCATCAACCGTGCCACCACTGCCAAAGGCGGCCGTAGCCTACTCGACGCGGCAGGCATTTAATATTTATGTAAGTAAATAAAGTGTTGCGGGCGTGTTGAGGGCCGCCGCAGCGGCCCTTGCGGATCAGAACATGGTATTGTCGTTGGCCGATTTTTCCGGCACATCCTGATTGACGTCCCAATGCTCGGTGATTTTCCCCTGATCGTTCACCCGATAAATATCCACGCTGGCGGTGCCGCGATCCTGCGGGTTATTTTGGTATTTGACGTGAACGTAGACCAGATCGCCGTTGACCGCGCTGCGGTATATTTTGGCGCTGTACTGCGGGTTGTCCTTAAAGGTCTGGCTGAAGAAATCGAGGAACGGCTTGATGCCGTCGCCGACGAACGGGTTATGCTGCTTGTAGTTTTCCACAATCAGCCTCTGCGCTACGCCGATGTCGTGGCGGTTGAAGAAGCCCGCGTACAGATCTTCCACCACCTTCAGCTTCTGCTGGGCATGATGATAACCGCCTTTGCCGGCCGATTTGTAAGACGCCGCCTGATCCGTTGACAGCGCCGGGTAACTCGCCAGCAGGCCGCCGACGATCGCACAGGTGATCAATGCCTTTTTCATAACTGCTCCTTATTTTCCTGAGTGACCTACGATTTTCAGCTGCCCTTTCAGATGGGTGAAGCTGCCGTCCTTGGCGGCGATGTTGGTGTACACCTCGCCACGCTCGAAGTCCTCGATATGCGTCACGTTGTCGCCGGACTGCGGCTCATGCCAGTAGACCATGTAGACCTTCGGCCGAATCTCCACCGCGGTGTACTGTACGGTATCGGTGATGCCCTGCGACGCCTCGCCGATGCCGGTGAAGGTCATGGTCTTGTCATCGGTAAAATCCAGCTTGAAGGCGAAATCGCCAAAGGTCACCTGCACCACTTTACCAACCGCAATAAACTGCCCGTGTTTTTCCGTCATCGTCGCCGCCTTACTGTTTGTCAGGGAGGTTTGCGCCGCCGTAGCGGCAGGCAATGCCAGGGGGAAGGTCAGGGCTATCGCCAACGCGATACCCGTTCGCTTCACTGTTTTCATCGTTCCTTCTCCTTTCCGTGGTTGAAAACGAGAATCATTATTATTTCTTAACGGTTAGCGGAAATATAAGAATAATCTCTATTCCTATCAGGCACCTGGCGGCAAAAAAAAGACGGGGGGAAATCGCCGTAAAATGGCGTGGCAATAGCGCGTTCTGACCCTTGGTTTTTACGCAATGTACGGGATTACTGTTTTCAGGATGGGGGATAGTTCGGGGATTTGATAGGTCTATAGCGCAGATAGCTTTAAGCTAATGCGAATTTGTTCTTAAGCCGCCCGCCGCAGGGAAACAGCGGCGAACGGCGCGGCGTTTAACGCAGCCAGGGCGTATAGGTGACGCCGACCAGCAACCCTTCCGGGCTGAGCAAACGGGTAACGCTTTGCCCCCACGGCTCTTCACGCTTGGCGACCAGCAGCCGATAACCGCGATCGATTAGCCCTTGAGTGGCTAACGCCATGTCGGCCACGTCAAATTCGATCCACGCCTGCGGCGCCGCGAGATCCGCCGGCCAGCGATCGTCGCCAAAGCAGGACTGCGCCGCCTGCGCCAGCGGCCACAGGGCGAAGTGTTTCACGCCGTCCAGCGCACCCTGCTCGGCCAGCAGATAGCTCTCGTTGCCCGGCATCGGCTTGAGCGGCAGCCCCAGCGCCTCGACATAAAACGCCTTGCTCTCGTCGCTCTCACGCGTGATCGGCCCGAATCCGGCGACGAACAACACGCCCAAGCCCGCAAATTGTTGATCCATGCTTGCACTCCCTTCCGGTTAGCGCCCCTGCCGCACCTGCAGCGGAGCAAATCCATAGGCCGCCTTGAAGCGGTTGCTGAAATGGCTGGCGGAGCTGAAGCCGCACGCCAGCGCGATCTCGGTGATCGGCTGCTGGCTGTGCCGCAACAGCTGTTCCGCCCGCTGCAGCCGGGCGCGCATCACAAACTGGTGCGGCGCCAGGCCGGTGGCGTGCTTGAACATGCGGGCGAAGTGGTACTCGCTCAATCCGGCCTGCGCCGCCAGATCCGCCAGCAGCAGCGGCCGATCGAGGTGGTTTTCGATATATTCCCGCACCCGCCTGGCCACCGCAGGTGCCAGGCCGCCGCGCGCCTGCGGCAGTTTCCACTGCAGCTGGCTGTAGCGTTGGATCAGATGCGACATCAGCAGGTTAGACGCGCTGCTGAGTGCCAGCAGATTGGCGCTGTCCCGCCAGTCGCAGTTGAGCAAAAACTGGCGATACAGCAACGTGATCTGCGGATCTTCGCCGAAGCTGCGCGGCTCTACGCTGATCGCCGCCGGGCTGCGATCCCAGGTCTGCTCCGCCAGCTGCCGCAGATGCCCGTCGGTGCAATACAGGTGCACGAACGACAGATCGCTGCGCACGTCCCAGGTGGAGGCGTATTGGCGCGGCATGATGCAGAACCGATCCGGCCCGCCGCCGTTGCGCCAACCGCCCGGCACCTGCTGGTAGCACTCATAGCCGTCGGCGACGTACAGGCTCAGGGTATGGTGGTCGGCGCTTTCCTGCGTGACGCGATCGTTGCAGTTGGACCAGGCGGCCAGCTCCACGCCGGTGCCCAGCAGCACGCTGCCGTGCAGCCGCGCCTTGTGCTCACGCAGTGTTTCAAACGCCTGATAGTTGGACATCGCCGGCCCCGTTGTTCGACATGCCGACAGTGTAAAGAGTGGCGCCGCCGCATACCAGCCGCCGCCCCGCGCTTTTGGCAAAAAAAGCGCAAGAATATGCAACTGGGCGCAAAGCGCTGCAAGCGCCGCCGCGTGCCAAAGCGGATACTGCGCCATCGGTTTTTTCGGAGTAACAAATAGAATGAATGCGCTGTTGTACCTCGCCGTGGTGCTGATTTGGGGCACCACCTGGATTGCGATCACCCTGCAACAGGAAGGCCCGGTGGCCATTCCCGTATCGATCGCTTACCGCTTCGCCATTTCCGCCGCGGTGATGTTCGCCGTGCTGTTGCTAACGCGCCGCCTGCGCCGCCTCGCCCCGCGCGATCATCTGTTCTGCGTGCTGCAGGGCTGCTGCGTGTTCGGCTTCAACTTTTTCTGCTTCTACCACGCGGCGGCCTACATCAGCAGCGGGCTGGAATCGGTGATCTTCTCGATGGCAGTACTGTTCAACGCCCTCAACAGCCTGCTGTTTTTCCGCCAGCGCCCCAGCCCCAACCTGCTGCCGGCGGCGCTGCTGGGGTTGACCGGCATCGTGGCGCTGTTCTGGCAAGATCTGGCCGCCACCCGCATGGCGCCGGAGCTGCTCAAAGGCATCGGCCTGAGCGCGCTCGGTACCTACGGCTTCTCGCTGGGCAATATGATCAGCGCGCGTCATCAGCGCCGCGGGCTGGATATCTTTTCCACCAATACCTACGCCATGACCTACGGCGCGCTGTTGATGGCGCTGATCGCCCTGGCGCAGGGCGCCTCGTTCCAGATCGAATTCAGCAGCCGCTATATCGGCTCCCTGCTGTACCTGGCTGTCTTCGGATCGGTGATCGCCTTCGCCGCCTACTTCAGCCTGCTCGGCCGCATCGGCGCCGGCGCGGCGGCCTACAGCACCCTGTTATTCCCGCTGGTGGCGCTGACCATCTCGACGATCTACGAAGGCTACCAGTGGCACTTCAACGCCGTGCTGGGGCTGTGCCTGATTCTGCTGGGCAACCTGGTGATGTTCGCCAGGCCGGGGCTGAGGTGGAGACGGGCAGGTATGCCAAAACAAAATTCAACCCTTTGAAGTCATTGGCGAATATCGTTATCATCAGGGTTTGTTGATAACGGATGATGGCCAATGCTCAGAAGCGATGATGTGACACCCCGCGCCTACAAACAGGTGGACGTTTTCACCGCCACGCCGCTGCTCGGCAATCCCGTGGCGGTGGTGCTGGAAGCCGAAGGGCTGAACGACGCGCAGATGCTGGCATTGGCCCGTTGGACCAACCTTTCGGAAACCACCTTTGTGCTTAAGCCGACGCACCCGGCGGCGGATTATAAGGTGCGCATTTTCACCACCGAAAAAGAGCTGCCCTTCGCCGGCCACCCGACGCTGGGCACCGCCCACGCCCTGCTGGAAGCCGGATTGGCGCCTAAACACCCCGGAACGGTGATGCAGGAATGCGGCGTCGGCCTGGTGGCGGTCAATATCCAGCCGGAAGGCACATTGGCGTTCGCCGCGCCCGAAGTTGAGTTCCGCCCAATGGCGGCTGAGGAAACAGAACGGTTGATGGCCGCTTTACAGCCGGCGGTGATTGAAGCCGATACCCCGCCGGTGATTGCCGAGATGGGCATCCGCTGGCTGATGGTGCGCCTGCCTGATGCACAATCCTGCCTGGCAGTGACGCCGGATCAGGCCACGATTAAACGGCTGCAAACGGCTTGCGATGTGGATGGCGTGGTGATCTATGGCACCTGTTCCGCGGCCGAACCGGCCGATTACGAAATGCGCGCGTTTATGGTGGAATGCGGCGCCTTGATTGAAGATCCGGTGACCGGCAGCGCCAACGCCTGCCTGGCGCGCTTATTGAAGGCCAATCGCTTTCCCGACGGCGGCCAGACCGCACAGGGCTACCAGGTGCGCCAGGGCACCCAACTGAATCGAGATGGCCGCGTGAGCGTGCGCTTTATTGACGGCGAACCCTGGATCGGCGGGCAGTGCTGCACCCTGATTAATGGGACATTGGGTATTTAGTTTGGGGGAATGTAGGATAAGGAGGGAGTTGGACATTTGGAAGGATGTTAGACCCTATCGAGTCGCGATTCATGAATTGCTAAAAACAAAGCTTTCCTCTGCTAAGTTATGTTCTTTCCTGTATTGCACATCCCAGTCAAAGTAGCCATCAGGCTGTTTGGATTCTACGCCTTTCAGCCAATACTGTTCACCATAAGCTATCAGCATTGCCCAATGATATTCAATTTCATGGCTCCTGAGACAGACAGCCATATAACTTCTAAATAATAGTCATTTTCATCATTATGGGATGTAAAACACTGATCAACACCATTGAAAACCCATGATAGCAAATTTAAAACATCCTTATCACATTCGTTTTCTTTTAAAAACGCCTCAGAATTATTTATTAAGTCACTTAATAGCTTTTCATCAAAGAACGACCTCTCAAAAAGCGAGTGGCAAAAAGTCCCTTCAATCAAGTCATTTTGTTATTCATAACATCAAGCTTTAATTCCTTGCTCACATTGAACTCCTAATCATTTCATGGTTTTTTCTATGAAATCAAAAAGCCAAAAAAACTCTTTGGCTCTAAATACAGTGAATTTTCATTGTCACCATCTTTATACCTGACGATGAACACTGAGAACGGTTCTTCACTATAATTCACTGCAATTATTTTAACTTCCCGTTCAGTTTTAAAAGCTTGTGAATAGATTGACATCATGGAAAATTGATCATCCACATCTACTTCAAACCACGGAGCGATGTTTTCAACCAAATGTAAATTAACAACCCCATCATCATCAATGTAAAATTTAAATATAGCCTCATCTGATATAAAGTAAACTCTGTCATACATCGGGTGAAAAATCGGTGGTGTATCCGAATCTATGTAGCCAGTAACAATTATATCACCACCCCATATTTAATTATATTCTCACTAAATTCACTGATATGTTCCATAAGCTAACGCCAGAATGAAAAATCAGATACGAAAATTTCGTTTATTATCACCCCACCAGGAATATCGTTTATCGAATCGGCAATCTCATCATATGGGCATGGGAGGATAAACGAAATACCAAAATCATCATTAATAACTATTGAACCATTGTATATTTTCTGTGATATCGTCAGCTTGATTATATCTGTTATTTCCATTCCGGGGAATATGATTCCATTGTAGCCCCCTTGATAATGAGCATTACATCCAAGTGACAAAATGATACCGTCTTTATCAGTTATGACGGATAAGGTATTATCGGCTGTATATGACTTTCGCTCACTCCCGTCAGGTAGGGAGTGGTTTTTAATCTTAACGCTAAATCTGGATTGCATCTCATTAATATATAATGAAATATTTTCATTTAGAACGACATTCCCTATAGAAACACCAGACACAATCCTAGCGTTAAAATCAATCATGTTAGACACCATAATATTAAGTGACTTATCAATGTGTACGGATGGATATTTAAAAACCATCAAGTCTGCTCTTTTAGATACGTTTCATTCTAAACATTTAGAACCGACTTAGAATTGCAGACTCTAACAATATCACTTGTTTTAATCATTAAAAACTAGCGTGTTTCTCTCAAGCTTGTGATCTTTTATATAACTATCCTCCCATTCAAAATAATCATTCGGTGCTGTACGAGGAAAACCCTTCTCAAAATATCTATCACCATGTGACATTACCATACCCCAATAATATTCATCCTCATGACCTAACATACAGGCCTCCATGAAATTCTTGGGTGGTGTTGTAAACATAGGTGTATTGTTAATTATATAACTTGCTTCCTCTTCACTTTTTCTTCTATAAAAAACAATCACCCCATAAATAATATGGACCCAAGAATAAAAATTCATAATGACACTTTCATTTTTATTAGATTCATTCAAAAATACCAGCTTGTCAATTAATCTATTATTTTCAAACATATTAATCATTACCCACCTAGATTATACACCGTGTCACTTACTTCCAATAACGCACTAATCCGATCAATGTAACACCAGAAAATATCCGCCAAACAGTCGCCGTTGTCACATCACTCCTGCGACAACCGACGGTGCTGCCACAGGAGGCTTATAAACCCTTCGAACTATGTGGTTAGTAAGAGAGTATTGCCCTCCTATTAAGATACTTTATCTTGGTTTAAATGGATGAAGACATTGTTTAAAGACTTCCCTCATAGTCTCGTCACTCATTTTATTTAAAGAATCATGTTGATATTTATTAATTTTGTTCATTACTGCAATCTCATTGTCCGGGTTTTGTATGTCATAAAATTTTCGCTCAAACTCTCCAAGATAATCAATAGCAATCAACTTATCAAAGAAGCTATTGATTGCATAACTACCAGCATACTCTAATGACTCAACATCATCACAAGAAAACTTAACATACATTATAAGCTTCTTCAGCGCACTAATTTCAGCCTGAGTAACAATCATTTTCTTTTTATTTTCATCCACCACAGTTCCCCCTTGCCTTAATCTGATTAAAGGTTAATTTACTTCTCGTTTCATAATTCATTTTAGATACTATGGAATAAGGGTTCCCCCCAGAGTAAAGGACATCTTTTAATTTCAGCCTTCCATTATGAATGTATTCAAGGGCGGATGACTGTTTTATGTTACTCATTTGCACAGGATCTGCTTTAAAGATAATAGCATAATCACCTCTTCCTACATGCTTAGGATCATTAATAAGAATGTCCCGCATGACATCGTTAGGTGACATAAGTATATCTGTTATATAAACCTTCCCCTTGGCGTTAGCCTCGAGAACTCCTGTTTTCATTATACTCTCAAAACCGCTTTTATCCGTATAATGTATAAAGACACTTTCGCCACTCAACCCAAACGGATCCACCCACATCAGCGGGTTCGGCGCATACTGATAAAGGTTCAACCCGCCGCGCAGCCCTATCGGATCCTGCGTGGTGAAACGCCCCACCTCGGGTTCGTAGTAGCGGAACAGGTTGTAGAGCAGGCCGCTTTCGTCGTCCTGGTATTGTCCGGCGTAGCGCAGCGGCTGCTGATACTGCACGCCCTGCCGCTTCGCCGCGCCGGCCACCGTCTGGCCCTGCAGCTTGCCGAAGGTGTCGTATTGCCCGGACCAGCACAGGTTGCCCGCCGCGTCGGTCACCTCCAGCGGCGCGCTGTTCAGATCGGTGTGATACCAGTAGATATCCGCCGAGCGGCTGTCGCCCGCCTGCTCCAGCGCCGCCAACGGGCTCCACGGGCTGGCCGGATCGTAGCTCCAGCTGCGGCGGCTGCCGTCGTCGCGCTGCTCCTGCAGCAACCGGTAACCCTGCCACAGGAAACGGGTCGTCTGTTCGGTTTTGCCCTTGTAGCGCACCGCCTTGCGGCTGCGGCGGCCCAGCGCGTCGTAATGGTACTGCGCCTCGAATTCGCCCTGCGGGCCGCGGCCGTGCGCCTGCACCAGCCGGTTGTCGGCGTCGTAGCGGTAATGCTGTTCGTACAGGCCGTTGCGCCGGCCGATCAGGTTGCCCCAGGCGTCGTAACGGTAAAACAGTTTTTGCCAGTGCGTCAGCCGGTTATCGGCGAGCGGCGCCAGCGGCAGGTGCGCGTCGATGTCGCTCTGCGGGCTGCGCTCGCCCAGCAGGTTATCCGCCAGATCGTACACCAGCCGCGCGCCCGGTTTGCCCTGATTGGGTTCGCGGTGTTGAAGCAGGCGGCCTGCCATATAATTTTAACTATTTGATTTTTTAATAATTTTTAAAGAGCTTAATATTACCTTTTCACGATTTATTTCACCGAAAATCAGCTGAGAATGGACCGATGTGAATTTCGCTGACACATCATCCAAATATTCCGTCACCCCATTCGAGCCACCCTTATACTTAGATGGCTCTCAATTGAATAATCTATTAGAACATCATCATTCGAAAATTAAATGGCTAGCAATTTTCTTACATGCATGTCATTGCTAGGCATATATGGTGGATAATGCTCCGAGTCTTTATCAGAAACATTTTCACTATTCCCATACATATCTACTTTCTTTCTATTCCCTAAAGCTCCATACACAAAATAGGTGTTTTCGAATTTTTTAACCTGCCCTTCCTGATGTCCTATAATTCTCCACTCACCAGAGATTTTTTTATCAAATAGACTATATGCATCCAAAATTATTGGGTGTGCCCCCACTTGGGCATTAGAGAAAAAATCATCTGGCACCTTCGGCTCTTTAGAGAATGCATCAAATATTTCTGCCGAGTGACCAATGCTAACCTTAGATATAATCCGCCCAAAACCATACTTTTCATCTGTTAGCTTAAAGCAGAATACATCACCCGGCTTAATAAATCTGAGCATTGTCCTTGATTTCTTTTCCCAACCCCAAAGCTCGGGTTTACTCATCAACATTCACCTCCTAACCTTTTCTTATTTACACAAGCATCTTTAAATGCTACTGCGCTAGGTTCTGTACGGCCATGAATGAATTGTATTTATTTCCTCTATTCACCGGAGATATTCCCTCACCTATAACACCAGTGCTTGTTTTATATTTTTCTATATAATACTGTTCATAACCACGGGCTTGGCCATACTTCACGGATTCGTAGTTTTAGCACGCTACCGCCCACGCCGTTATTGGTTTAACAGCTGATAGGTTACAGGTACCTACTCGATGGTGTTGAGACATCGAGTAGTCCTGCTTCGTGTGTTCTATCAATCCAAAGGTGTCGCGCAGCGACTGTTGTTGTTACTATGCCTCCTACCACTTCGATCTTTTTCTGCGACTCAAAACGCCCCGTTATTCATACAATATTTTAAAATTACCTGTAACATCGAAAACATGATCATAAGTACTTAACGCAACTCTTTTTTTTCCTGAACTGTATTCTTCCAGCAAATCAAAGCTTGACTCTGAATACCTCTCATAAGGGTAGTTATCAACTTTATAAATAGACATCCTTTCTATTTCACTAAAAAAGAACTCTATTTTCACATCTGCCTCATTCAAAACCTCTGGCTCGCATGCCGATAACGAAAGCAACGCTTTAACTTTAAATGTAAAAGGAGAAAAACTCATTTCATGTTCAGAAATGATCAAGGCATCTCGTCCTAGTATGATTCCATACTTAGTCTTTATTGGTTGTACATTCATTTTAAGCACATCCTCTAGTTCTAATTGACCTGCCTGAATTCTTAGTTGAAAAACGCCTATTAAGATTAATTTTCGACAATTCTTCCTGTGTTGCCCACCTAGAAGGGATTTTGGCTACACCAGCCTCTTTAGCTGCATAAAGACGCCGGTTATCAAGACTAAAGACAGAATCCTTATGTGCACCTTGGGAAATTAACCTTTCTTGTACATTTTCTGGTAAATTACGCATTCTTACTTTTCTAATAGGTTCTACTTGATTGATATATGACGGATCGTTTTTCAATCTATGAATTAACTCATTAACATTCCTGCCATCATCGAAGACAGGATTAATACTGTCTTGTGAGAAAAGAACAGTTTTTGGGCTTACTGGAGATAGCCCAAACGGATCCACCCACATCAGCGGGTTCGGCGCATACTGATAAAGGTTCAACCCGCCGCGCAGCCCTATCGGATCCTGCGTGGTGAAACGCCCCACCTCGGGTTCGTAGTAGCGGAACAGGTTGTAGTGCAGGCCGCTTTCGTCGTCCTGGTATTGCCCGGCGTAGCGCAGCGGCTGCTGATATTGCGCGCCCTGCCGCTTCGCCGCGCCGGCCACCGTCTGGCCCTGCAGCTTGCCGAAGGTGTCGTATTGCCCGGACCAGCACAGGTTGCCCGCCGCGTCGGTCACTTCCAGCGGCGCGCTGTTCAGATCGGTGTGATACCAGTAAATATCCGCCGAGCGGCTGTCGCCCGCCTGCTCCAGCGCCGCCAGCGGGCTCCACGGGCTGGCCGGATCGTAGCTCCAACTGCGGCGGCTGCCGTCGTCGCGCTGCTCCTGCAGCAACCGGTAGCCCTGCCACAGGAAACGGGTCGTCTGTGCGGTTTTGCCCTTGTAGCGCACCGCCTTGCGGCTTTCTGATATACCTCAGGATGTGAAATAGCAACGTCAAAATCACTAGATCCCAGAACTTATTGCTCTTTTTAACATGCTACCGCCCACTCCGTTACTGGCCTCACGGTATCACCCTTGGTTACAGTGGCCCAGTCGGCGGAACTGAGACATTAAGTGGTACAACTATCAATTAGCCATCGAGGCTATTGGACCTATCAACGTATTGGTTTTCATGGTGTGCACTCCTGCGTGGATAGAATCCACGCAGGAGTGCTATAGGACATTCAGAAATGCAGCAAAAATCTTTACTGGAGAGCGAAGGTTATTACACCTAGGAAAACGTGATGAAAGCATCATTCTCCAAGTAATAATTCAATGCTGATATAAGCTCATCCACAGTTGCACTTGGCTTTTGATTCAGTGCACTTCTGAGCACATCCATGAATTGATCTCCATAAAAGAATAGCTCCAACTCATTTTGTTCAACATAGTCAGGATAAACTTCTTCATCATCATCACTAACCTCTGGATAACGTTCGAGATAGCATGTCAGCTCAAGTGTCGCAATTGCCTCGTACTCTTTGGTATAAAGGCAGAAATTATCCTTTATATAGCCCTCTTGAACGATTTTAATAATTAGATCTTCTAGCCTGTAAGGCGTCATATACTCTAGTTCTTTCATTAGCATCCCCCTTTTGATCTTCTCCTGGCTCCGCTTGGCTTAGGATTACCCGTGGCGCCATCCAGCTTACCTCGTCTCCCTGGCTCTCCTCCACCCCACATTTCTCGTCCTCCTTTACCCGTAGGATGATAAAGAGCGTGATTGTCTGCATGATCTACACGATCAACCAACACCAAGCGACCAACATCTTCATGATGATGCCATGTTAATACTGGCGGGCTCGAAGCTTTATTCGGGTTTTTCATCCATTCTCCCAATTCCGGGTATCGGCCCAACATATCTCGCCGGAAAGAAGGATCGGCGTCCATCCGAGCAATAAACTCTGTGTTTGCACGATTAAATTGAACTGCATCACTGGAGTAAATATTCCCTGGAGCAATAGTATTCTCTTGGAATATATGGTATTTACCGTTATTTGGTCGGTTGGAAAGCCCCAGCGGGTCCACCCACATCAACGGGTTCGGCGCATACTGATACAGGTTCAGCCCGCCGCGCAGCCCTATCGGATCCTGCGTGGTGAAACGCCCCACCTCGGGTTCGTAGTAGCGGAACAGGTTGTAGTGCAGGCCGCTTTCGTCGTCCTGATATTGCCCGGCGTAGCGCAGCGGCTGCTGATACTGCGCGCCCTGCCGCTTCGCCGCGCCGGCCACCGTCTGGCCCTGCAGCTTGCCGAAGGTGTCGTATTGCCCGGACCAGCACAGGCTGCCCGCCGCGTCGGTCACCTCCAGCGGCGCGCTGTTCAGATCGGTGTGATACCAGTAAATATCCGCCGAGCGGCTGTCGCCCGCCTGCTCCAGCGCCGCCAGTGGGCTCCACGGGCTGGCCGGATCGTAGCTCCAGCTGCGGCGGCTGCCGTCGTCGCGCTGCTCCTGCAGCAACCGGTAGCCCTGCCACAGGAAACGGGTCGTCTGTTCGGTTTTGCCCTTATAGCGCACCGCCTTGCGGCTGCGGCGGCCCAGCGCATCGTAATGGTACTGTGCTTCGAATTCGCCCTGCGGGCCGCGGCCGTGCGCCTGCACCAGCCGGTTGTCGGCGTCGTAGCGGTAGTGCTGTTCGTACAGGCCGTTGCGCCGGCCGATCAGGTTGCCCCAGGCGTCGTAACGGTAAAACAGTTTTTGCCAGTGCGTCAGCCGGTTATCAGGCGATCGGCGCCAGCGGCAGGTGCGCGTCGATGTCGCTCTGCGGGCTGCGTTCGCCCAGCAGGTTATCCGCCAGATCGTACACCAGCCGCGCGCCCGGTTTGCCTTGGTTGGGTTCGCGGTGTTGCAGCAGGCGGCCTTCGGCGTCGTAACCGTAGTGCACTTCGCCGCGCAGCGCGTCGCTCACTCCGGCCAGCTCGCCGCGGCCGGTGTAGCGATAAGCGCGCCACAGCACGCCGTCTTCCGGCCGGGTCAATTTGTCGTGGCCGAAGGCGCAGCTCTGCCAGCTGCGGCGGCCCATGGCGTCGTAACGCCGCTGCTGCTGCAGCGCCCCCTGGCTGCGGGCGGTTTCCCGGTGCAGGCGATCGCGGGTGAATTCGCTCACCACCTGCTGGTTGAATTTAATGGCGCTGGCGTGGCCGGAGCCGTAATACAGCCACTGCAGGCGATCGCCCTGCGGCAGCGTCAGCGCCTGCAGGTTGGCCAACGCATCCCACTGGTATTGCAGCTCGCCGTTCACGCCCTGCTCGCCGAGCAGCCGCCCGGCGGCGTCATAGCGCATCTGTACGCTGTCCGGCTCGATGCCCAGCGCCGCGCCGCTCGCCGTCGGCAGGCGGTTCAGCTCGCGCAGCCGCCCCATGGCGTCGAAGCGGTAATGCCATTCCGCGCTGGCATTGCCGCGCCAGACCAGCTGCCCGGCCTCGTCGAAGCGGAAGCGCTGTTCGCGCTGCGTCAGCTCACCCGCGCTGCCCGGCAGGCCGACCTCGCGGTGCTCCTCCAGCAGCCCGGCCGCGCCGTAGCGATAATAGTGGCGGGTGTCGTCCGGGCGCTCTTCGGCCAGCACGCGGCCCACCGCATCGTAGCTGAAGCGGTATTCGCCGCCGTTGCCGTTCTCCAGCCGCGTCAGCCAGCCCTGCGGGCTGTAGTGATAGCGCCGGGTGCGGTTGATGCGGTCGGTGATGCTGACAGGCAACCCCAGGGCGTTGTACTGCCAGCGGGTCAGGCTGCCCAGCGCGTCCTGATGTTCGGCCAGCTGGCCGTGTGCATTCCAGTTAAAGCGCTCTTCGCTGCCGTCCGAGTGGATCAGGGTATGCAGGCGCCCGCCGTTATCCCATAGGTAGCGCGTCTGGTGGCCTTCAGCATCGGTCTGCGCCGTCAGTTGCCCCAGCGCATCGTAGGTATAAGCCGTGACGCTGCCGGAACAGTCGGTGTAGCGCGTCAGCTGGCCGCGGGCGTCCCACTCCAGCTTCACTTCCCCGCCCAGCGCGTCGATCACGCCGGCCGGCAGGCTCTCTTCGTCATCCGGATAGCGATACAGCGTGGCGTGGCCCAGCGCATCGACATAGCGCGTCGGGCGCCCCAGCGTGTCCCAGTGCTGCGCTTCGCTGCTGCCGTCCGGGTACGCGACGGCGAACAGTCGGCCGCTGTTGCGCGAATATTGATAACGCGTCACGCGGCCGAGCGGATCGGTCTCCGACAGCAGGCGGCCGTAAGGATCCCATTCGCTCTGGCGCTGCGCGCCGCCGGGCAGCAGCACGCTGCACAGCTCGCCGCGTTGGTAGATAAAACCGTAGCGGCGCTGGTCGAAATCGGTGTACTGCGCCACGTTGTCGTCGTCATCCAGCCGCCACTCCGCCCGCTTGCCGTCGCCACGCACCGCGCTGCGGCGCCCGCCGGCGAAGTCATAGCCGAACTCCAGCGACTCTCCGGCGCTGTTGCGGTAGGCCGTCACGCGCGGCAGGCCGTCGATCTCTTGCCATTGGTATTCGTTCAGCAGCCCGGCGGCGTCCTGGTGGCTGATCATCAGGCCGTCGCGCCAGCCGAAGCGGCGCGTTACCTCACCGGCGCGGTTGCTCACCGTCGTCAGTTGGCCCTGCTCATCGTAGCCGTAGCGCGCCAGCGTCCGTTCGCCTTCGGCGGTTTGCAGCGCCACTTCGCGCAGGCGGCCCTGCGCATAGCGGCACATCAGGCGCTGCCCGGCGCTGTCCACCAGTTCGCTCAGCAACCCCTCGTCGTCGTAAAACAGCGAGGTGGCGTTGCCGATGGCGTCGGTGATCATGCTGAGCCGGCTCGGCTGGTCGCCCGCCAGCGGCGGGTAGTGGAAAATCTGTTCGCCGACGTCAAACAGCTGCCAGCTGCCGTCGTCGTTGTGCATCAGCCAGCATTTTTCGGCTTCGCAGTAGGTTTTGTGGCCGCGCGGCACCATAGGGAAAGCGACGAAGTCGCCGGAAGGCGCGCGCCACACCAGGCCGTCCTGATACGGCTGCAGGCTGCTCTCCCAGAACAGGTTCCAGCCGCGGCCCAGCACGCCGTCGCCGGGGTTGCCGCTGCGCCAATAGCGCTGCCAGGCGACCGGCAGGCGCGATGGCAGCACGAAATCGAGATCGTCTTCGCCGTCGAGGAATTTCTGGCCGCTGACGATATCCACCGGCCGGGCGATAATGCCGACGGCGGCGGTGGCGGTCATCAGGGTGCCGGCGCGGCAGGCGATGCGCGCCAGCTTGTTGATGCCGGGCAGCTTGCCCAGCAGTTTGCCGAGCGCCCCCAGCTTGCCGGCGGCGCCCCCCACGCCGCCCACCAGGCCGGCGAACAGCAGCGTCAGGTCAGAGACCTTGTACAGCCAATCCGGCACTTCGGGCTTGATCGGCAAGGTGGTGACGGTGCCGCCGCCGATAAACACGTTGGGCGAGCCTTCCATCACCTGCGCGTCGCAGTTGGTTTTGTCCCCCACGCGCGAGGCGGGCTGACCGTTGATGCTGACCTTGTCGGAGCCCTGCGCCATCTGCATGCTCGGGCCGTCGTCGCTGCAGGCCACCTGGCTGTTGGTGGCGAGCGCGGCGGGTTTGCCGTTGATGAAGACGTTGGGGGAGCCGGTGACGATATTGCCTTTGGGGGTCAGGCTTCCGGCACCGGCGTCGGCAATGCCGTCGCGCGCCGCGGTGGCCGCCTCCCCGGTGAGATACCCCACCGCCAGGCTGGCGCCGATCAGCAACACGCCAACGCCGATACAGGAAGCCGCCAGGCCGGCGACGAACAGTGCACCCGCCGCCACCGCGCCTGCGGCGGCGATCAGGCCGCCGACAAGGGTGCCGGCAATCATGCCGGCCAGGGCATGGGAGTGCCCGATGGTATCGCCGACGCGGGCCGCTTCGGTCATCGTAAGTTCCTTTTACGTGAAGAGTTCATCGTTATGCCGCCCGGTAGCTGCTCAGCACCTGCAACAGCAGCGCGTCGTCCTGCGGCGTCAGCTTGCGCGCCATCGCCAGGGTGAACACCAGCACCCGGCCCTCCGCCAGCGCGAACACCGCCTGGTTTTGCCAGATGCGTTTGCCGTCGCGCAGGTAGCTGGCGCGCACCCATTCACCGGCGGTTAATCCATCGCCCAGCCTCGCCGGCTCGCGGCTTTTGAGCGCCCAGCCTTTCAGCCCCTGCGCCAGCGCATCGAGCTGGCGGGTGACGTAGCCTTCCAGGTTCTCCGCCGGCTGCAGCGCATCGCGGGAAATATTGATTGAGGGGGAAACATCATCGCCGGCCAACAGCACGTTGACGGTGCGATCGGCGTAGCCTTCCGGCAAAGCGACGCTGCCTTCGCTGAAAGCGCAGCGGGATAAAGCGGACATGCGAGGATCCTTTTGCATAAATAATGCTTAAGCATCGCATAACTTAGCCTTGAAATAAAACCATCAGGCACCGCCAATGTTGCGCGGCGTGACCGCGTTCACTGTGTATAAGGCCGTGGCCGGAACCTTGCCCGGGATCGGGCCGTAACATTACAGAATTATCTGAAACCGCCGGCGCGCCGACGCGCCGATTATGGCTATACTCGGCTATCGCCCTTTTCAGGAGATCAGGATGCTAAGATTCACCCGCAGCGCACTGCTGTGCGCCACGCTGGCCGCGTTCCCCGCCGCCGCCGAAACGCCGAAGTTCGGCCCGGAGCTGCAGGGTTTTCACTACCCTTACCCGTTGCAGCAGTTCAGCTTCACCTCGCAGGGGCAGATGTTAAAGATGGGGTATATGGACGTGCCGCCGGAAGGCGCCGCCAACGGCCGCACCGCGCTGCTGCTGCACGGTAAAAACTTCTGCGCCGCCACCTGGCAGGACACCATCAAGGCGCTGAGCAAAGCCGGCTACCGCGTGATCGCGCCCGACCAAGTCGGCTTTTGCTCCTCCACCAAGCCGGCGCATTACCAGTACAGCTTCCAGCAGCTGGCGCAAAATACCCACGGCCTGCTGCAGAACCTGAAAATCAGCCGGGCCATCGTCATCGGCCACTCCACCGGCGGCATGCTGGCCACGCGCTACAGCCTGATGTATCCGCAGGCGGTGGAGCAATTGGTCATGGTCAACCCGATCGGCCTCGAGGACTGGAAGGCGAAAGGCGTGCCGTGGCGCAGCGTCGATCAATGGTTCGAGCGCGAGCTGAACACCTCCGCTGACGGCATCCGCAACTATGAGCAGCGCACCTACTACGGCGGCCGCT
Organism: Serratia sp. HRI; assembly: GCF_010119335.3. Taxonomy (NCBI): domain Bacteria; kingdom Pseudomonadati; phylum Pseudomonadota; class Gammaproteobacteria; order Enterobacterales; family Yersiniaceae; genus Serratia; species Serratia sp. HRI. The sequence goes on from NZ_CP083690.1 coordinate 127,392, forward strand.
GGAAGACGGAGTACGATCGCTGGGTGGATATGCTGGCCGGGCTGAACAACGGGCCGGGCCATCGCCTGGTGGCGTGGAACTCGGCGCTGATCTACGACATGATCTTCACCCAGCCGGTGTACTACGAGTTCAAGGATCTGCAACCCCCCTCCACGCTGATGATCGGCACCGCCGACACCACCGCCATCGGCAGCGATATCGCCCCGTCGGCGGTCAAGGCCAGGATCGGTCACTACGCGGAACTGGGCAAACAGGCGGCGAAGCTGATCCCGCACGCCACGCTGATCGAGTTCGCCGGGCTGGGCCATGCGCCGCAAATGGAGGAGCCGGAGCGTTTCCATCAGGCACTGCTCAAGGCTCTGCAGCCCTGAGCGGCCGGTTGGCGTAGCCGCCGCGCGGCGGCTAAACTTTCAGCTGGCACTCAACGGCAGGAGACAGCCATGCGACAGATTATTGCCAGCGCCTTCGTCAGCCTCGACGGCGTGATGCAGGCGCCGGGCGGGCAGGACGAAGATCGCAGCGGCGGCTTTCGCTTCGGCGGCTGGACCGCCCCCTACTGGGATGACGCCATTGCGGAAACGATGGGCGATCTTTTCTCGGCGCCGTTCGATCTGCTGCTGGGGCGGCGCACTTACGACATTTTCGCCGGCTACTGGCCGCAGATCACCGACGAGGCCGATCCGTTTTCCGCCGATATCGCCCGCGTATTCAATCAGGCCACCAAGTACGTCGCCACCCACCACGGCGAGACGCTGGCGTGGCAGAACAGCCAGTGGCTGGGGCGGGACATCATCGCCCGGCTGCGCGAGCTGAAGCGCACCCAGGGGCCGGTGCTGCTGGTGCAGGGCAGCAGCACGCTGATGCAACAGCTGCTGGCCAACGATCTGCTGGACGAACTGCGCCTGCTCACCTACCCGGTGCTGCTCGGCGGCGGCAAGCGGCTGTTTGATGACAACGCGGCGCCGGCGGCCTTCACGCTGGCCCAATCGGTGGTCTCGCCCGGCGGCGTGATCGTGGCCCACTACCGCCGCAGCGGCGCGGTGACGACCGGCTCCTTCGTGGCGGAAGGCGCGGCGGCGGCCCAGCCGTAAAAAAAGGGCCGTTCGGCCCTTTTCTCTTTCCCCTTCATCACCCTCAGGCAAACAGAATATCGCTCTGCTCCACCTGCCCGACCACGTGGATCTTGAAGTCGGCGGCGTAGCTGTTGCTTTGGGTGTTCATCAGCAGATCGGTGGTGCCGTTGAAGGCGTCGAAGTTGAGCTGGATCTCGCCCTTCTGGCCGCTGAAGGCGCTGCCGCTGTCGATAAAGCGCAGCTCGCTCAGGCTGTTGTTGAAGCGCAGGCCGGAGAGATCGATCTTATCGATACCATGCCCGAAGTCTTCAATCACGTCGAACGCCGCCACCGTGGACTGCGTGCCGCCGCCGACGCTGGAGAACGCGCCGTCGTTCAGGTTGATCATCTGCTGCTGGCTGTAGCCGGAGAAGTCCAGCGTGTCGTTGCCGCCGGCGTCCCACACCGCGAAGTTGACCGGTTTGCCGTTGTCCGCCGTGGCGGTCAGGAAATCGCGCCCGGTGTTGGAGTTGAAGCCGTAGACCGTGTCGCCGGTGCGGGTGCTCATATTGGCACCGTACAATTTTTGGATCGCGGCGATGTCATCCACCATCGGGCCATAGCCATACACCCCTTTGGTGTCGGCGCCGCTATAACCGGCGTTGAAATAGCTCATGATCGAGTATTGCAACGAATCCTGATAGTAAGCGGCATCGTTCTGATAGCTCGGGTTGCCCAACGACGCGTCATAAGATCCCGAGTGCGCCAGCCCCAGGGCATGCCCCAGCTCGTGGGTGAAGGTCTGGCTGCTGAAGTCGCCGCTAACCGGCGCCTGATGGGTGGCGAAGTTTTTGTTGAGTCACGTTCGCCACGTCGGCCCGCGCCTGCATCGATTTCAGCGCCTGAGCCTGCGCCGCCTGAGTCAGCGGCTGCAGCCCCTTGTCGCCGTCACCGGTCTGGCCGATGCAGTTCAGCGCGCTCTGCGTCAGGAAGGAATAGGTCAGCGCCACCGGCTGGTGATACACCTGGTCGCCGTTGTGCGTCAGGCCCGGCCGCGTCAGCTGATCGGCGGCGCGGTCGAAGCTGAAGTTATCGCGGATTTTACCCAAATTATTAATCGCCGCCCCGCCGCGCTGGTTGCTGTACAGGTTGGCGTTGTCCAGCGTAAACAGCGCGCCGTAGCCCAGGGCTGCCGGGCTGGTGATAGTAAAACTGATAGTTATGATCGTTGGGGGGATGTGGCAGACAGGCTGGTGAACTCATCGTCATCTTGCAAAATGTCGTTGTGGCGACTGCTCATTGCATTCTCCTTTTACACACTAGGAATCCACTCGATTTGTAAGACTATTCATCAGTCGTTCTAATCTAAGCCAAGGCTTCGGATTGACCAGTATAGTAATTAACCCCGACGGCGCGAGCCCACGCCGCCGCGCGTCTTCGCGCCGGGCGTTAAGACGGAAATAATCATAACGATTTGTATTAGCGCAGTATTAATGAGAGTGATAAGCGTATCGGTGGGCTAATGACTCGTCTTTTTGGGCACGTTATCGCCGGTTAGATCAGAATTATCGAGGATTAAAAAACCTAACCCTTCCCTCACCATCAGGATGGGTACATGCTAAAGTGTGAACGGACAGCCGAAAGGAGTGACCCGATGCCAGCCCATTACCTTACGCGCGCCTTGCGCCGCGCCAGCCTGACAGGAGTTGTTATGAGCGTATTGTGCAGCAGTGCCTTGGGCAGTTCACTGCCGTTGCTGGAACCCGCCGCGCTGAAGGGCGAGTGGCAGCTCGCCGCCATCGGCGACGGTAAAGCCGTCTGCAAGGTGCAACTGAGCGACGAAGCGGTAGCCAACACCAACGCCTTCCGCTTCAGCGCCTCCGCCGAGTGCCTGCAGCCGCTGGCGCTGCAAACGTTGCCGGTCGCCTGGCGGCCGACGCCGGACGGCATGACGCTGACCGACGCCGAAGGGAGCATGGTGGCGTTTCTGGCCCTGACCGCGCCGAAGCGCTATGAGTTGATCGATCGCGGCGGCCCTTCGCGCTTTGTGCTGATCCCGCGTTAATCTCTCAGGCGAACAGCAACCCGAGCAGCGCGCCGCCCGCCAGCACCCACAGCGGATGGAGGCGCTTGCTCATGCTCAATCCCGTCGCCAGCGCCACGATCGCCGCCAGCCGCCAATTGGGCGCGGAAGCCTCGGCGATCAAGATACCGCTGGCCGCCACCAGCCCCACGGTCAGCGGCACCAGCCCGGCCTGCACGATGCGGCGCCACGGGCGATCCTTAAAGCGCCGCCAGGCGCCCATCACCAGCAGCGTGACAATGGAAGACGGCCCGAACTTGGCGACCGAAGAAACCAGCAGCCCCGCCCAGCCGGCCACGTGCCAGCCGACCAGCGGCACGATCATCATGTTCGGCCCCGGCGCGGCCTGCGCCATGGCGAACAGCGCGCTGAACTCCTGGGCGCTCATCCATTGATGCACCTCCACCACCTGCCGCTGCATTTCCGGCAGAATGGTCATACCGCCACCAAACGCCAGCAGAGAGAGCTCGGTGAAGATCAGCGCCAGCGCAATCAGAACCCCGCTCATGACGGCCACCGCCACATCAGCAGAATGCTCAGCGGCGCCAGCACCAGCATGGTCGGCAACAGCGGCAGGCGCAGCCAGGCGATGGCGATCAATGCCAGCGCCACGATCGCCAGCGCCGGCCATTTACCGCGCAGCGGCAGCAGCATCTTGATCCCGGTCGAGAGCAGCAGCCCGGCGGCGGCGGCGGCCAGCCCGGCGAACACATGCTGCACGTGGGGATCGTTTTGGAAGCGGGCGTAGACCACGCCCAGCCCCACCACGATCGCCGTCGGCGCGCTAATGAGGCCCAGCAAGGCGCACAGTGCGCCGCGCAGCCCGCGAAACTCCATCCCTACCGCCACCGATAGGTTGATCACATTGCCGCCGGGCAGGAACTGGCACAGCCCGAGCAGCTCGGTGAACTGTTCACCGCTCAGCCAGCGCCGGCGCTCCACCAGCATGCTGCGCGCCAGCGGCAGCACGCCGCCGAAGCCGATCAGCCCCAACCACAGAAAGCCCACAAACAGCGCCGCGTTGCCCGGCGCTGCCGCCGGGTGCGGTTTTAGCGTCTTGATATCTGACATGACATTGCCATTCCACATCGCTTGTTTTGATATCTGGTATCATGCGCGCCGCCGTGCCATGATATCTAATGCATTCCGGAGCAACTAAAAATACCTTTGAGGTATGGCTATGATCGAACTGCGTCGCCTGCGGGCGTTCGTCACCGTGGTGGAAGAAGGCAACATCACCCGCGCCGCCGAGCGGCTGTTTATCCAGCAGCCGCCGCTCACCCGCCTGCTGCAGGGGCTGGAAGATGAACTGGGCGTCACCTTGTTGCAGCGCCTGCCGCGCGGCGTGCGCGTCACCGAAGCCGGCGGCGTGCTGTTCGAAGAGGCCCGCGCCCTGCTGGCGCGCGCCGAACGGCTGCGCGAAGCGGTGCAGCGCGCCGCTCGCGGCGAGCAGGGGCACATCGCCATCGGCTTCACCAGCTCCGCCGCGCTGCACCCGTTCGTGCCCAACCTGCTGCGCCGCTACCGCGACATCCTGCCGGGCATCACTACCCAGCTGGAAGAAGCCGGCAGCGGCGAACTGATGGAGGCGTTGCTGGAACAGCGCCTCGACGCCGCCTTCGTGCGCTCGCCGGCCAGCGGCATTCCCGGCCTGAGCGTGGAGCCGGTGCTCAGCGAACCGATGATCGTCGCCCTGCCGCTGGGCCACCGACTGGCGCAACAAACGCAGCAGCCGCTGCCGCTGGCCGAACTGGCGCACGAGGCGTTTATTCTCTATCGCCGCCCGGCCGGCCAGGGGCTGTACGACGCCATCCTGGCCGCCTGCCACCGCGCCGGCTTCAGCCCGCGCATCGTACAGGAAGCGCCGCGCCTGCCGGCCACCCTCAGCCTGGTCGGCGCCGGGCTGGGGTTGTCAGTGGTGCCCGGCTCGATGCGGCGGCTGGGCGGCGACGGCATCGTCTATCGCACCCTCACCGAAGAGGCACAGCTCAGCGCCCCGCTTTATCTGGCGCTGCGCCGCAGCCCGGCTTCGCCGATCGTCGAGCGGTTTCGTCAGCTGGTGCTGGAGACCGTGGGGGCGTCATAAAAAGCCCAAACGGCCAATAAAAAATGCCGTTCGTTTATTATTTATTTAAACCGGGCGGCGACTAAAATTAATTCCAATTAATGACTATTCAACTTCCGGGGAATTAATCAAACCCGCTCTCACTTAGTAACAAACGCAAACAAATAAGCGCCTACCCAATACATTCCAGCCACTAGGATTTAAGGGTCACAGCCTGTTCCCGCCGATGACAAAAATCATTTCAATGGCGCTCGCGCCTTCCCTGTCGCCTGCCTCTGCGGACGCACGGTTTTATGTTGGAGAAAACGCTATGCTATCGCGTCGTGATATATTGAAAGTCTCCGCCGTCAGCGCGGCCGCCGCCGGCATGATCGGCGGCATCGCTAAAAATGCCGCTGCCGACGACCATCGCAATATCGTGCCCCCCAGCAGCTATCAGCCGCCTGCTAATGCGCAGCATCTCTATAAGTACAAATTCACCGACAGCAAAAAACGCAGCCTGCCCAGCGGCTGGGCGCGCGAGGCCACCGTCGAGCAATTCCCGATCTCCGAAGGCGTAGCGGGCGTCGACATGACGCTGGAGCCGGGCGGCGTGCGTGAGCTGCACTGGCACGCCATCGCCGCCGAATGGGCGTTTATGCTGGAAGGCCATGCGCGCATCACCATCCTCGATCCCGAGGGCAAATGCGAAGTGGCGGATTTCGGGCCCGGCGACGTGTGGTATTTCCCAAAAGGCTACGGCCATTCCATTCAGGCGCTGGCGGACGGCGCGCATTTTATTCTGGCGTTCGATAACGGCCATTTCTCCGAATTCGGCACCTTCAGCATCACCGATTGGGTGGCGCATATGCCGAAAGAGGTATTGGAAAAAAGCGTCGACATGCCGGCGGCGGTATTTTCCAAGGCCAAACAGGGTGAAGCCTATATTGTTGGCGGCGCCGTTCCGCCCGCCTTACCATTGCCGAAAAACGACGGCGGATTAAATAACGCCCCGCTGACCCACCGCTATGAATTAATGAAGCAAAAGCCGTTCTTTGAAAATGACGCCGGCAGCGTACATTTGGTGTCATCGAAAGAATTTCCCATTTCCACCACCATGACCGGCATCATCGAGATCGTGAAACCCGGCGCGATCCGGGAATTGCACTGGCACCCCAATGCCAACGAATGGCAATACTATATTGCCGGTAAGGGCCGCATGACGGTGTTCAGCTCGCACGGCCACGCGCAGACGGAAGAGTACGCCCCTTCAGACGTCGGTTACGTGCCGCAGGGCTTCGGCCATTACATCGAGAACATCGGCGATGAGGATTTGAAGGTGCTGATCGTGATGGACAACGGCATTTATCAGGATATTTCGTTGTCCGACTGGCTGGCGAAAACCTCGGCCTACCTGCTGGCGGATAACTTCAACAATCAGGTTGAGGACTGGCGGGATCGGCCGAAAGACAAGCGGGTGATGTCGCGGCGCAGCCGCTGACGCCACGGCGAGGGAGAGACTCCCTCGCCCTCCGGCCTGCCGATTACAGCGTGGCTTTGAAGAACGGCACCAGCTTCTCCAGCGCCTGGGCTACCGGCTCCGGCTTGTCGTAGAGATCGTAATGCGACCAGCCATCCACCACCACCAGCTCTTTGTGCTGCGATTTGGCGCGACGCACGATCTCATAGCCGTCGCGCAACGCGCCGAACAGGCCGGGTTTGCTGCCGACGATCACCAGCAGCGGCTGGGTCAGCAGCACTTCCGCCAGGTGGAACGCGTCCCACCCCACGGCCACCGCGTTATGGGAATACAGCGTCTTGTTTACGCCGTTCGGCTTCTCGCCGCGCGCCGTCCGGTAGTATTCCGTCGCCTCACGCAGATCGATATCGGCGCCGTCTTGTTGCGCCGCCTCAACGCTCGGGTACAGGCCTACGTCCACGCGCAACGCCGCGCCGCGCGCTTCTGCGGTGCGCTGCCGGGCAATATCCTCCAGAAAAACCACAGGATCGCCATTGGCCAACACGCCCTCGCGCATCACCCGGCCATAGTTGGCGCCGGTGATGGTCGCCACCGCTTTGATGCGCCGCTCCGTCATCGAAGCGTTGATGGCGTAACCGCCGCCGCCGCAGATGCCGAGCACGCCGATACGCTGGTCATCAACGTAATCCAGCGTCACCAGATAATCGGTCACGACGCGAAAATCTTCCACGCGCTGAGCGGGATCTTCGATAAAACGCGGTTCGCCACCGCTCTCGCCCTGGAAGCTGGCGTCGAACGCGATGACCACAAAGCCGGCTTTCGCCAGCGCCGCGCCATAGACGTTGCCCGAGGTCTGCTCTTTGCAGCTGCCGATCGGGTGGGCGCTGATGATCGCCGGGTACTTTTTCCGCTCGTCGAAATCCGGTGGGAAATGGATATCCGCCGCGATGTCCCAATACTGACGCTTGATTTTGACCGTTTTCATCATGAGTTCCTCACAGGGTTGCTGGCTCGGGAAACGCGCTCGGCATCGCTTCCGCTGGGATAACGCTTACTTTAGATGCCGTATTGTTCTTTGAGAAGCACAGGGAATGGACTACAGTGTTAAGCTGTGGTTTACAATGCGGAGCATATCGATGGACCCTTCCCTGCTTCCCTCACTGGCGTGGTTCGCGCATATCGCGCAGCACCGCAGCTTTACCAAAGCGGCGGCTCACATGGGCGTTTCCCGCGCCGCGCTGTCGCAAAACCTGAAGGCGCTGGAAAAACAGCTGAACGTCAAGCTGCTCTACCGCACCACCCGCGATATGTCGCTCACGGAGGAAGGGCAACGCCTGCTCGAGGCCCTGGCCCCAGCCCTCAACGCGATCGAACACGCCGTCGGCTCGCTGGAAGAGAGTCGCCACGAGCCGGCGGGGCTGCTGCGGATAAATGCCTCGCGCACGGCCGCCAAGCACTTTATCGAACCGCATGTCGGCGAATTTCTGGCGCGTTATCCCAGGCTTAAACTTGAGCTGGTGATGGACGACGGCATGGCCAGCATCATTTCCGAAGGCTACGATGCCGGCGTGCGGCTGGGTGAAAGCCTCGCCGAGCATATGGTGGCGATCCCCATCACCCCGCAGGTGGAACTGGTGGCGGTGGCCACGCCGCAATACCTCAGCCGTTACGGCACGCCCGCCACGCCGGCGGATCTGGTCAACCACAACTGCATCGCTTTTCGCCACGCAACCAGCGGCGCCATTTATCAATGGGAGTTTTCCACTATCGAGCGGCACGCGCGCCATACCTTTTCCGTCGAGCCGCAAGGCAGCATGATCACCAACGACGACGACGGCATGATCCGCGCCGCGTTGCAGCATGTCGGCATTATTCAGCACTTTGATTTCGCCGTGAAGGCGCTGGTGGAACGCGGTGAACTGGTGCGGATCCTGCAGCCCTGGTCGCAGCCGTTTCCCGGCTTCTACCTGTATATCCCCTCCCGTGAGCACATGTCTTCCAAGGTCAGGGCGCTGCTGGACTTTCTGGTCGAGAAGCGCGCAGGCTAAGCCGGCCCGCGCGCCGTATCACGCTACTGCTTACGCTGCTCCGCCACCTGTTTGGCGGTGACTTTGCCCTGCTTATCGCCGAAGTGGCCGACCACAAAGTTGGCGACCGCCGCTACTTCCTCATCGGAATAGGCGCTGCCGAACGCCGGCATCATTTCATGCCGATCGCCGATGCTGATACTCGTCCCCTTCAGAATGGCCTGCACCACGCTGCGCCCCTGCGGATCGTTCACCGCCGTGCTGCCCACCAGCGACGCATACTCGCTCTGGCGGCCCGGCCCGTTCCACTGGTGGCAGCCGCTGCAGTCGTTAGCGAACACCCGCCGACCGAGCGAACTGTCTTGCCCACCCGGCAGGATCGGCGTGGAGGCCCCCGCGCCCTTCGGCTGCAGGTTCACCGCCGCCGCGCCGTCGCCGGCGATCGGTTCGATATCGCGCAGGTATTTCACCAGCGCCAGATTGTCTTCCGGCGTCAGGAACTGCAGGCTGTTTTCCACCGCTTCCGCCATCGGGCCGGCGGCGCTGCTGCGCCCCGGCGCATGGCCGGTGGCCAGATATTGCGACAGCTGTTGGTCGCTCCAGCCGCCAATGCCGGTCTGCTTATCCGGCGTGATGTTGGCGGCGAACCAGCCCTGCACCACTTCACCGCTCAGGTGCTTGCTCTGGTTGAGGCCGAACCCCAGATTGCGCGGCGTGTGGCACTCGCCGCAGTGGCCCAGCGCCGTCGCCAGATAGGCGCCGCGGTTCCACTGCTCGTCTTTGTTGAGATCCGGCGCAAAGCGCTGCTCATGGAAGAACGCCAGGTTCCAGAATTTCATGCCCCAACGCTGGTTGAACGGGAACGACAGATCGTTTTGCGGGTTGGCCTGCTTCACCGGTGGCAGGCTGAACAGATAATCTTTGATCGCCAGCACGTCGTCGCGGCTCAGTTCGGTATACGAGGTGTACGGCATCGCCGGATACAGGTTGCCCTGCGGGCCAATGCCCTCACGCACCGCGCGCACGAACTGATCGTCGCTCCAGTTGCCGATGCCGGTCTCCTTGTCGGCGGTGATGTTGGTGCCGTAAATGGTGCCGAACGGCAGTTTGAAGGCGAAGCCGCCCGCATACGGCGTGCCGCCCGGCGCGGTGTGGCACGCCACGCAGTCGGCGGCGCGCGCCAGGTACTCGCCGCGCGCCAGTTTATCGGTGATGCCGGCCGGCGCCCCGGCGATCGGCGCCGCAGGCTCCGCGCCGGTGGGCCGCAGCAGCGTGTACAGCGCGTATCCTCCCGCCAACACCACCACGGCGATAATCAGCCATAACAGCCCTTTCAAGGCGTTGCTCATCGCATCTCTCCCTAACCCAACGCCTTGGCGGCCTGGTGGATGGCGGCGCGAATGCGCACATAGGTGGCGCAGCGGCAGACGTTGCCGCCCATCGCCGCGTCGATGTCCGCATCGCTCGGATCCTTGCTTTGCGCCAGCAGCGCGCTGGCGCTCATGATCTGGCCGGACTGGCAGTAGCCGCACTGCACCACATCCAGATCAAGCCAGGCTTCCTGCACCGCCTTGCCTTCCGGCGTGGCGCCCACGGCTTCGATGGTGGTGATTTTTTTGCCGACGGCGGCGGAGACAGGCGTCATGCACGATCGCACCGGCACACCGTCCAGATGCACGGTACAGGCGCCGCACATGGCGATGCCGCAGCCGAACTTGGTGCCGGTCAGGCCGGCTTCGTCACGCAAAAACCACAACAGCGGCATGTGCGGATCGCCCTCGAAGGTCAGCGGCTGCTCGTTTACGGTTAATTGAATCATCAGGTTCTCTCCTTGTCAGACGCCGGGTTCGCGGTAGGATTATGCAGCGGCAGGCTCAGCGAGGTGCGCGGCCGCCCGAGCAGCGCCAGCGCGTTGCCGACCGCCGGGGCGATGGTCGGCACCCCCAGCTCGCCCACGCCGGTCGGTTTCTCGCTCGAGGGCACGATGATCACCTCGATCTCCGGCATCTCATCGATGCGCAGCGGCCGGAAGTTATTGAAGTTGGACTGTTCGACCACGCCGTCTTTCAGCGTGATATTGCCGTACAGCGCCATGCTCAGGCCGTAGCCGATGCCGCCCTCGATCTGCGCGCGGATCACGTCGGGGTTCACCGCCACGCCGCAGTCCACCGCGCACCACACCTTGTGCACTTTCGGGATGCCGCCTTCGCCGATCGAGACCTCGGCCACCTGCGCCACATAGGTATCGAACGCCTTGGCGACGCCCACGCCGCGCGCGCGTCCGCCCACCACTTTCGCGCCCTGCCAGTCAGCGGCTTTCGCTACCGCGCGCAGCACGCCCGCCGCACGCGGCGCATCGCCCATCAGCGCCAGCCGCCCTTCGACCGGATCCTGCCCGGTTTCCTGCAACAGCTGATCGATAAAGCTCTCCACCGCGTGGCCGGTGTGGGTGCTGGCCACCGACCGCAGCGAGGTGGTCGGCACCTTGCCCGGCACGATGTGCGCATCGCAGCGGAAGGCTTCGAAGGTGTATGACACCTCGCTGGCGCCCTCGACCATCATCTGATCGAGGCCGTTGACCACCAGCGCATCCATCGCGCTGTGGCGCGTCCAGGAGTGGCCGACCACGGTATCGGTCCAGCCCACCACCTTGCCGCCGCGGATGGCGCCGCGCAGGCGGTGCAGGATCATCGGGCGATACCAGCCGTTGCGGATGTCGTCCTCACGCGTCCATACCACCTTCACGCCGTGGCCGGGGCCGATGCCCTTGGCCGCCGCCGCCATGTCTGCCGCCAGATCCGGCCCCAGCGTCGGGTTGCCTAAATCGATGCGCCGGCCGAAGCTGCCGCCCGCCAGAATGGTTTCAATCTGCACCTTGTCCGGCGGCAACTCGAACAGATCGCACAGCTGCTTGTGATCGAGCGTTTGGATTTGGCAGCCGTAGCGCGCCTTGACGCTCTCGCCGTCCCAGAACAGATAGCCGTCCAGCGGCTCCATCGGCGCGTGGGCGACATAGGGGAAGGTGTATTCGGCCTCGATCACCTTGTCGGCCTTGTCGAACACCTCGTCCGGCTTACCGAGACTCTTCGCCACCACGCCGGTTTTCTGCGCCACCTGACGGAATTCGGCGTAGATCTCCTCGGTGTTGCGCCGTTCGGCCTGCGCGTCGTCCCACGTCACCTTCAGCCGCTCCCGCCCCTGGATCGCCGCCCAGGTGTTTTTGGCGTAAACCGCCACGCCGGTGGCGATTTGCTTCACCGCCACCACCCCCGGCACCGCCAGCGCCCGTTCGGCATCGAAGGTCGCCACCTTGCCGCCGAAGCGCGGCGGCTTCTTGATGGTGACGGTCAACATGTCCGGTTCGTGGATATCCTGCGAGAACTGCGCGCTGCCGTTGGTTTTCGCCAGCGAATCGACGCGGTGCAGGCCGCGCGTTTTGCCGATCAGGGTGAAATTGGCCGGATCCTTCAGCGTCAGGCTGGCGGGATCGGGCGGCGGCAGCGTGGCGGCCAGCGCGGCGAACTCGCCGAAGCCCGCCTCGCGCCCGCTGGCGGCATGGCGGATCTTGCCTGCCTGCACGGTAATTTCCTGCGCCGAGGTTTTCCAACTCTGTGCGGCGGCCTGCACCAGCAGCGCGCGCGCCATGGCGCCCATGCGCCGCATCTGCTCATAAGCATTGGCCACCGAGCTGGAACCGCCGGTGCCCTGGAATCCGAAGGTCAGGTTTTTGTAGATATTGGTGTCCACCGGCGCGGCGACGACCCGTACCTGCGCCCAGTCGGCATCGAGCTCTTCGGCGACCAGCGTCGCCATGCCGGTATAGACCCCCTGGCCCACTTCGGTGTGTTTACTGATCACGGTGACGACGCCGTCGGCGCCGATCTGAACGAAGGCGTTGGCGTCAAACGCCGCCGCGCCGGAGGCGGCCGGGGCAGCCGAACGCGCCAGCGCGCCGGTGGACGGCAGATAGGCGCCGATCACCAACGCCCCGGCGCCGACGATAAACCGCCGCCGCGAAAGCGGAACTTGGGATATGCTCATTGCTCATGACTCCAAAAAAGCCGAAGGCGTCACTGCCTTCGGCGAAACAAATCTTGTTATGGGAATGGCTTGGCGCGCCCGTCAGGTGATATAGCGCAACAGAGCAATAATTAGCGTAGCCTATTATCCAGTAGGCTTAATGTTGAAGAGGGATTTTCTATTGGAAAAACGTGCGATGCGGGCAGGAAACCCGCACCGGAGTCAGTTCTGCGTCGTCGCCAGATAGGAGAAGACGCTGAGCAGGTTGATTTGCGCCGCCATGTTGTCGCTGTCGAAGGCCACGGTCAGCGCGTCCTGGCGCTGCACGCCGGGCACCAGGCTGAACAGATCCGCCAGCACCGGTTTGGCCGCCATCAGCGTCAGCCGATAAGGCGGCATGAAGCGGCGTTCCACCGGCAGCTTCCCGCCCAGGCGCACCTGTTGCATCGCCCGTTCACGGATCTCGGCGCGCGCCCGCTGCGGGCTGAGCGATTCGGCGGCGGTTTGCGAGATGGCGCGCTTCACGCACACATAGCCAGACTGAGGATAACGTTCAGCAATCCAGCGTTGCAGCTCGTCGTCACCGCTCACCAGCCACAGCGGCACGTTCAATTCGGCCGCCGCAGCTGCATACAGATCGCTTTCGCCCACCGCTTCGCCGTTCAGGCTGACGCGGTAAAAGGCCCGGCCGTTGATGGTGTGCGCCAGCACGCCATGTTCACCGGCAGCGCTGTGGTAGCCGATAAACATCAGGCCGTCGTAGCGTTGGTGTTGCAGCCCTTCCACCATCGACAGCCCGCGCGGTTTGCCCTGCACCAGCCGCGCGCGCCCATCGATGCGATCGGCGCGCAGGTTCTGCATCATGGCGTGGCTGTCGGCCACCGTCACCTCGGTGGCCCCGCCGGCGAAAGCGCCGTCGATGGCGGCGTTGACCTCCTGTTCCATCAGTTCACGCGCCGCCGCATAGTCGGCGTGGGCCGGGTTGCACTGCTCCGGCCGCATCACGCCGGCAATACCTTCGATATCCGCAGAGATAAAGACCTTCACATCACACTCCCGTTATTTAATTTGCCGCCGCCAGCCGATCGAGCAGCGGGCCCAGCGCTGCACGCGCATGCTGCTGGAAGCCGCTGACGCCTTCGGCGCTCAGCAACGCATCCAGCACCGCGTATTCGGTGGCGTCCGCCGCCGCCGCAAAAAGCGGCTCCAGCCTTTCGTCCGGTAGCGTGGCTCCCAGCAACCGGGTGGAAAACGCCAGCGCGATATCGCCGGAGCCATGCCCCCAATGGCTACCCACCCGCCCCAGGCCCGCGCCCGCTCTGCGGGCGATGCGGTTCAGCTGGCGACTGTCCAGCGCCCGATCGCAGGCGATGATGATAATGACCGAGCCGGCGTCCACCTGCGGCGGCGGATCCGCCAACAGCTTGCCCAGCGCCGGGCCAACGCGCACGCCGCTCAGCGTCAGCGAGTCGAGGGTACCGAAGTTGGCCAGCACCAGCACGCCGAGCATGGTGCCTAATCCCGGGCAATAGCGCGAGGCGGTGCCAATGCCGCCCTTCAGGCCGAAGCTGCTCATGCCGCGCCCGGCGCCGACGCTGCCGCGCGCAAAGCGGGTGGAATGGTTATCCAGCGCGCTGAAGACGTGCTCCTCACGCACCGCCATCGCCTGAATATCGTTGAGGTAGCCGTCGTTGCACTCCAGTACCAACGGGTTGATGGTGGCGCTGCCGCGGCCGATCTGCGGGTAGCGCAGGCAGCTGCGCCGCACCATGGCGTTGAACAGCGTGCCGACGGCGAAGGTGTTGCTCAGCAGAATAGGCGTCTGCAACTCCCCCAGCTCATTCAATTGCACCAATCCCAGCGGCTTGGCGAAGCCGTTGAGCACCGCGCTGCCGCACGGCAGCGGCTGGTTGAACAGATCGCCCGGCGGCACGATGGCGGTGACGCCGGTCTGGCATTCGCCGTCGGCCAAAGTGTGGTGCCCGACGCTGACGCCCGGCACGTCGCACAGGCTGTCGGTCGGCCCGGCCGGATAGCGCGCGCCCGGCAGGCGGCGATGGCGCCGCCAATAGCTCAGCAGATTGTCGAGGCTTTGTTGTTCAAACACCTGGCTGTCTGTCATGGTTCCCTCATCTGCCGTTAGCCCATCAGAAAACCAGAATATCGCGCAATGCGCCGCGCCGTAAATTGAAAACCAAAGCGGGCAGAAAAAATAGCCTGGCCCCATCACCGTTCATTGCCTGCACGACTTTTTTGCCGCCTCTACGGCCAGGGCGACGCCGCTATCGAGTGAAACAACGGGGGTTGAAAACGTGCAAGCGCTGCGAACTCACGCACGGCAAAGGCAGGGGCATCGCCCACGGCGGGTATGAAGAACGGGAGAGCAAAATCGGCGAAGGCATCCTCTCCAACATACAGGAGACCATTTGGGTTGGCTCGCTGGCCTGAGCCTTATTGGGGGTTTAGCAGGCAGTCGTAACCGAAACGGTGTTAGCAGCCAGTGCCGCCGGTGATATCACGTCCCCTCATTGGGTTATCATATTTATAACCTGGCGAGGGCGCTGATTATCGCCACTCGTCATGTGCCTTATTTTTAATCAAAATAAATTACCCGATCTGCCGACGCAATGGTCGTTTCACGGTGGGCAATGATCACCTTCGTGATATTGAGCCTCTTGATTGCCTGATTCACGACCGCTTCGCTCTCCTTATCCAGCGCGCTGGTGGCCTCATCCAGGAACAAAATAGCCGGTTTTTTGTAGATTGCCCGGGCGATGAACAGGCGTTGCTTTTGCCCCCCGGACAATCCTTCCCCCAGTTCGCCGATCAAGGTTTCGTACCCCATCGGCATACGTATGAGTACGTCATGCAGATAGCAGGCCCGTGCGCACGCCTCCATCCAAGCATCGTCCACTTCGTGCGAAAAACCGCAGATATTATCCCGGATCGAGCCGGAGAACAGCTTGTCGTCCTGCATCACGCAGGCGATCATCTTGTGGTAGTTGTTGATACCAAGCTGCCGGATATCGACGCCGTTCACCTCAACCCGCCCTGAGTCCGGGGGAAACAGCCCGCACAACACTTTCATCAACGTGGTCTTGCCGGCGCCGGACGGGCCTACGATGGCCACGCTCTCGCCCGGCGCCACAGTGATGTCCAGGCCATCAAAGATGGCCGGTGACTGGCTGTCGTAACGATAACTCAGGGCATGGGTCGTCAATCCAACAGGTTGCAGGCCCGCCGTGTAAGGATGGTCGGGTTTACGCGCCTCCCGCGGATGCAGGGCGATATCGGCAATGCGCTCGTTATGCAGGCTCATCATGCGCAGCTGCAGCAAAAACTCTGTCAGCGACCCGATGCGGTCGGAAAACTGCCCGCGAAAGGCGCCGAACGCGACGAACATGCCAAGGGTCATCTGATTATCGATCACCAGACTGGCTCCCAGCCAAAGAATAACGACCTGATCGCAGGCGGCAATGAAGGTGTTGATCCCGCCAAACAGCATGTCCATTCTGGTGATCCGGATACCGGTATTGATGGTGTCAATTTCAAGGTTGAGCCAGTGAGCTATGCGACGTTCCGCCATGCCCTGCATCTTGACGGTGGCAATGCCGTACAGCGTTTCCATAAAATACGAGCCGGCCCGGGCCTCCCTGACCAGTGCTTCTTCGGAAAGCTGGCGGTAATGCCCATAGGTCAGCAGACGCATCAGCACGTAGAGTGCGGTGAACACGAGCACCACCCAAGTCAGCCAGCCGCCATAAAGCATCATCATCACCAGTACGCCAATCACCATGATGCCGTCCATGATGGCTCCAACGATACTGGTAGTGAAGGTGCTGCGCAGCGTATCCAGTGAGCCGAAACGCGACTGAATGTCACCCAGCTTACGTCGTTCAAAGTAGCCCAGCGGCAGGCGCAACAAGTGGGTAAACAATCCGGACTGCCACTGTACGTTGATGAGCGTCGACATGACCAGTCCGGACCATGCCCGCACCATGCCGATGGCAGCCCTCAATAAGATAAAGAGCATCAATCCGGCGCAGATAAGCGTCAGTAACCCGCGATCCCCGGCGGGAATAGCGTGATCCATCACTAATTGTGTGCCGACCGGCATCACCAGGTTGATGGTTTCGAACACCAGAGACAGGCAAAAGATCTTGCAGAGCGCCCCCTTGAGACCGTGCACGCTGCCGATCAGCGTACGAAGGCGAATTTGGTGGCGGATGCTGTCAGCAGTGAATTCGCTGCCGGGCCAGGCCTCGAGCGCCACCCCGGTGAAACTGTGCGACAACTCTGTCAGGCTGACGCTCCGGCGTCCGCGCGCCGGATCATGCAGCACTGCGTGGTTGCGTTTAACACTGACCAGCACCACGAAGTGGTTGAATTCCCAGTGCAGCAGACAGGGCATTTTCAGGGCGCTGAGTTCGTTTAGATCCAGCGATAAAGCGCGAGTGGCCAGCCCCAGTTGTTCGGCGATGCCGGTCAGTCCAACCAGCGTGACACCGCGTGTCGACAGGTTAAATTGCCGACGCAGCGCGATAAGGTCAATGTTTTTGCCGTAGTGGCCGCAAATCATCGCCAGGCAGGCCAGCCCGCACTCCGATGACTCGGCCTGGTGCACCATCGGGACCCGATGGCGCAGCCGAAAATCCAGCTGTCTAACCCGCTGTTTGAACGTGGGCTTACTCATCGACCGGCCCCGTCGCGCTGTGCTTCATGTCGTAGAACGGTGACAGCATCCACTGATAAATCGTCCTTTTTTCCAGAAACAAAGTACTTTGCGCTGTCATGCCGTTTTCCAGGCTCAGACGTTTACCGTCGTAGGCAATGGCCTGTTTCTCCGGCATGACAATCACCTTGTAGTACGGCACGGCGGCGGTCAGTGCCGCTTTTGGGGCCCCCTGATAGGTCCGCATTTCCTGCGGTGAGGCCGGGGCTTTGGAGATGACGGACACGGTGCCGGCGAACTGGCCAAATTTTTCCGCCGGAAAGGCGTCATAGCGCACATTGACCTTATCTCCGGCGGTAATGTAAGGGATGGCGTCGTTGGGCACCCAAAGCACCAGAGCATAGTGTTCGATATCTTGGGGGAGTAGCTGCAGCAGGCTGTCGCCAATGTTGACCATCTGACCGACCGTGACGCTCAGAGAGTCGACTCGACCGTCGGCCAGTGCGCGGATGACGATCGCCCCGCCGGCATCGATGTTCAGTAGCTCTTTTTGCAACTCGTAGCGCTGCAACTCCATCTGGTAAATTTGGTTGTCGAATTCGGCGGCCTGGGTTTGAATCCGGCTTTCCAGCGCGGTGATCTGCAGCGCATTCTGTTCGTTCTGGCCAGACAGACTCAGCAGATTGTTGTGTTGTTGGTAATACAATGCCACCTGGTTGGTGAGCTGATCCTTGTTGATCAGCCCCTTGGTCTGATAGTGCCGGTAGTTCTCCATGTTTTCCTTTGCGATACGTATCCCTTCCTGGGCGCGTTCGAGGATGACGGTGGAGCGGGAGAACGCGGCGGTATATTGCGCCTTTTGTTTTTCCAGCATGGTGAGCGTGGCCTGCTTGCTGCTTTCCAGTCGGCTGATAATTTGTGCAATGCGCGCCTGTTGGCTATTGATGTCCCGACGTTGGTTGTCGCTGACGACACCGCTATGAGTACTCTTGCTGACGTCGATCTGGTAAATGGGCGCGCCGGCGGTGATCACCTGCCCTTCGGTGACAAACTGTTTGACCACCACCCCCTGGACGGCGGAATAGACATTAGCGGCGCGCGGATAGGTGCTGATCTCTCCGGTCACGTTGACCCGTCGGGTATAGGTACCGGCGATCGCGAAAGTGAGAAAGGCAATGAAAAAAAACAGGCAGAGCCCTGCAGCGAGCCAAAAGGGAATGCCGGGCAACAGCAATGCCCGCCCACGCCATTTCATTTTCTGACTATCGATCGCTTCCTGGCGAAACATACTCAGCGTCCCTTAGTAAAGTATCATGAAAAAATTCACACGCGAGTAGATTGGCAATAACCCATCGAAACTTAAATCACCTTACATCCAAAGCTATTTTCGCCATGTGGAATAGGCGCCATCAGGTGTATCTATGTTGTGTTGGAATAATGCAATGCCAAAATCAGAATTTTGCATGTACTCTGCTATAATATGTGGCTCAACTGAACAGTCAATATTGAATACTTTATAAGCCAACCCCAATAAAACCTCGACAATTAATCCCGGACCGGTTAAGACCGGAGTCACACAATAGTCCCTTGTTATTAACTCGGTCCGCCATGTTAAAAGCCTGGTCAGGTAACACGTGGTCTTATCATCAACGTAATAATCAAATATGCAATTATTTTTTTCCAAAAAGCGATACCTTTTCTTCATAGTTCTAAGGATGATCCTTATCGCTTTTGATTTTTGATGAGAAGATATGAAATTATTAAAATAAACACCTTTAAATCTTCTGAGCGATCCTAGCGCCAACAAATTTTTATAAACGTATGTTTCCCCCAATGGCAATATCATATCCAGAGAAAAATCAGAGAGATCCTGTTCGATAAGCCGTTTTATTTTTTCAAATCCAACAGCATCTACTCCTAACTCATTTTCATCACAGCCAATCACTGCTTCAGACCATAGCTCTTCTGAATTTATCTTTTTTAAAAAACACAGGGTCTTAAATAACAGAAACGAGTCACTCTCGACAATGCCCTCTTCTTCTATATGCTTATTTACCGCATGATATATATTGTCAGTGTATGGGAGTGTGTCAACATCGACATAAGTTCCACCATATTGGTAGATAATTAAAAGCCTGATGATGTCGCTTGCACTGGCAAGATTACACCTTAATATAATCTCATAATAATAATACTTAATGAAATCGTCAGAAACGTTGTAAAAAAGTTCTGTTATACTCTTTTTTACAAAGCCCCTGCAATCAAACCATGCGTCTTCTATAGCCATTGGCTGCCTTTGATAAGGGATCTCATTTTTTATCAAAAAATCAATAACTAGCTCATCAAAAGAAAAGCCCTCGTTTATTCTTTGGTATATATAATTAAAAGCTGAGTTTTTTATTTTTAACTCAGCCCTTACTTTATCCCTGATTTTTTTCGCGTTGACAAAATCTTGTATGGCATTGTTTAGTAAATGACACAGTGAAGAGTCTTTGTCATACCAAAAGAATATCTGCTTATCTTTATTCGTTTTTCTCCATATGTCGATATAATGAGTATTTACTTCATTTAAGTCACCGATCCATACAAAATGCAGGATATTTGGAACGGATAACCTTTCTATCTTTGGCAAATCGACACCCAATACGCCATGATTCATTTAAATCACCATACAAAATATAGTATAAATAACTTGAATGACTCAATACTGATTATGGCTCAGCTAAATAAATAAACCATGACCATAACAATGACGCAAATAGAACAGAGCAATAAATCACCGGAAAAATTTTTCAGTGAATCTAAATAGTCATTGCTGTTCTTATTTAGTTTGTTAATGGCATCGTTCTCGTTCTCAGCGTCTACTTCAACATGATGCTTTCTGAACCCCTTCTGCTTCATATCTTTAATTATTGCTCGTGTCACCACTTCCTTTCTCAGCACCCTTGATTCATCGCTCTTTATAAAAACAACATATTTATTCATCATATACCCCATAAAAGCACAGAATTTCACTTCTGTGCTGGGATTGCAACTGTTAATTAACGTTTGGTTCCGGATTCTCTGGTCTCTCTCGGTCCAGTGCCATTGCCGCCATACCCATTTCCTGTAGAACTGCCATTCCCCCAGAAACCACTGGCGCCGGAACCGCTGCCATAAGGGCTGTTTTTTGACAAGAATGACTGAAGCCCGCGGTCACCGCCGTTATTTCCACCACGAGCTGAAGAACCAGAGCCTCCGTTATCAGACGATCTTTTTCCACTGCCATCGCGATCCTGCCATCCCCCCGACACCGCATCAAATTGGCTACTTAAAATTTCCTTCATAAATATTCTCCTATGGGTTTACTGGTTTTACAGTCATTGAAAATAGCTTTAGTGGCAAAAGTAAAACACACTAATAACAATCCATAACCATCCTGTATTTCAGGATTAAAAACAATAAGCCAAGTGCGTTCTAAATATTGCAACCCATCATATTAGAATAAAATGCAGAATAATATACCTGACCTAATTACACATAAATGCTATCGATTTAATTAATTGAACGCCAAACAATCTCAATTCCCAAGATTAATAACCCGATAAAGAAAAGGCGGCGAAAAATCAGCGGGCTGCTGTGACGACGCACGATCCCGCCCAGCCACATGCCGCCCAGCGCCGGCAGCAGCGCCAGCAGCGAACCGCCGAGCAGCGCGCCGGGCAGCGCCTGATGCCAGGCTAATCCGGCGGCCAGCGCCAGCGTCGAGACGGTGAACGACAGCCCCAGCGCCTGCACCAGATCGTCACGCGCCAGGCCCAATGCGTTCAGATAGGGCACCGCCGGTATGACGAATACGCCGGTGGCGCCGGTCAGCGCACCGGTCACCAGGCCGCACAGCGGCCCCAGCCAAGGCTCCGCCGTGGCGGAAACGCGCCAATCGAAACGGGTGAATCCCAACAGCGCATAGCCGATCAGACAAGCGCCCAGCGCCAGCGGCGCCAGGCGGCCGTCGGTAGCGGTGAGCGCGCCGGCGCTCAGCAACGTGCCCAGCGTGACGCACAGCATCATCGGCCAGAGCCGGCGGCACAGCGCCCCCAGCCGCGGCCCGCACAGCAACTGCCACAGATTGGTGATCAACGAGGGCAACAGCAGCAGCGCAGCGGCCTGCCCCGGTGGCATCATCAGGCTGAGCAGCCCCATCGACACCGTCGGCAATCCCAGGCCGATCGCCCCCTTGACCGTGCCGGCCAGCGTAAAAATGCCCGTCAGGGCGATAATCTCGAGTAACGTCAGCGGCATACGTCTATCCTTATGGCAATCAACGGCCCGATTGTGGCCGACGGCACGGCGCGGCACAATGCGGCAATGGCAGAGCCTGCCAGCGGCAAAAACAGAGGAAGACGCATGCATTTTGACTTTATCGATCTGCGACTGTTGGCGGCGGTGCTCGAGACCGGCAGCATCACCGCCGGCGCCGAGCGCGTCGGGCTATCGCTGGCCGCCGCCAGCGCACGCATGCGCGGGCTGGAGCAACAGGCCGGCGTGGCGTTGCTGACCCGCAATCCGCGCGGCGTCCAGGCGACGCCCGCCGGTGAACGCCTGTTGCAACACGCGCGCGTGCTGCTGCAACAGCGCGACCGGCTGCGGGGTGACATGGCCGAGTTCGCGCCAGGCCAGCGCAGCCAGCTGCGCATCGTCGCCAATACCGTCGCCGCCGACGCTTTTCTGCCGGAGCTGCTGGCGGATTTTCTGGTGCTGCACCCACACACCGACATCGCGCTGGAGGAGCTGCCCAGCCCGGTCATCGCGCAGGCGATCGCCGAACAGGCGGCGGATATCGGCATCGTGGCGGATCACGCCGATCTGCGCGGGCTGACAAGCTACCCTTTCCGGCAGGATCGTCTGGTGCTGGCGCTGCCGCCGGGGCATGCGCTCAGCGGCCGCCGCACGGTCAGCTTCGCGGACACCCTGTCTTTTGAGTTTATCGGCCTGCCGGAAGAAAGCGCGCTGCAACAGCATTTGGAGCAGCTGGCGATACGCAGCGGCGGCCCGATGCGGCTACGGGCGCGCGCCGCTAATTTCGACGCCATCTGCCGCATGGTGCGGCGCGGCGCCGGGCTGGCGGTGGTGCCGGAAGAGAGCGCCCAACGCCATCCGCAGATCCGACACGGCGCCCTGCCGCTGACGGACGATTGGGCGACCCGGCGCCTGTCGCTGGTGGTGCGCGAATGGGCGCAGCTGCCGCTGCCGACGCAGCGGCTCGTGGCGTTCCTGCGCCAGGGGGAAGGCGGAATTACAGGTGATCGTTGAACCAGGCGATCTGACGGCCGATGATGCCGGCGAAATGCGGGCCGGCGTACATGTCATAGTGCTTCGCATTCTGCTCGACATGCAGCGCCTTCTTCGCGCTGCCTACCGCCTCATACAGTGCGATGCCCTGCTCCGGCGGATTCACGGTATCGCCGCCCGCCACCACCACCAGTACCGGACATGTGACTCGCGCCGCATTGTCACGCGGCTGATAGCGCAGCGTTTCGCGCACGGTCAGGAACGGGATCTTGATGTCCATCGCCGGGTAACGCACCTTGTTCTCCTCGAAGAACGCCTTCGACTCGTCATCGCTCAACACCCGGGTGACGGCGACAAACATCTCTTTGCCGGTGGCCTGCTGCTTCTCCGCCATTTTGTCCAGCGTGGCGATGAACGTCTGTTTTTCGTCGGCGGCCATTTTCCCCGTCACGATGGTTTCCCCGTCGGCGAAGGCCAGCTGGCTAACGACGCATTTGATGGCCGGCTCGGCCGCGGCAGCGCCGAACACGTGGCAGCCGCCAAACGACGTGCCCCACAGGCCGATGCGCTCGCTGTCGATCTGCGGGTGCGTTTGCACCCACCGGCTCACCGCCAGGATATCCTCAATCTGCAGCGCCGGTACCAGCCGCCCGCGTTCACCCTCGCTGGCGCCGAAGCCGCGATAGTCAAACGTCACCGCCGCAAAACCGGCGTTGACGAAGGCCTCGGCAAAGGCCGGCAGCAACAGCTCCTGAATGCCGCAGAAGCCGTGGCACAGAATAATCGCCGGAACCTTGGCCGGGTTATCAGGTAAACGAACTGTTACGGCCAGGCCGTTTTCCATTTTATGCGTGGTTAATGCCATGTTAACTTACTGTTTTTTATAGGTAAGGTAAAAATCAGGCTAACATTAATCCCCGAATGAACGCCGCCAGTCAATAACCCAATGTAACAATTTACAATGTTAATGATTCCCCGGCTCCGCACGCAGCCGCGCCACCTGCGCCTCCACGTCGCGCCAGGCCGGTTTGTCGCCGGCATAGCGTTGGCGCAGATAATTCACCAGCGCCGTCACCTGCCGATCGGAAAAGCTGTCCTTAAAGCCCGGCATAAATCCCAATTCGGCGGTGGCCGGCTTGGGGATCCCTTGCAGGATCACCTTGATCAGGTTATCGGGGCGATCGCTGAAGATATTGGTGTTATTGGCCAGATCCGGGCTGACGCCGAACAGCTGCGGCCCGCCGGCGGCGGCACTGTGGCAGGCCTGGCAGGCGCCCTGAAACAACCGCTCGCCGGCCAGCTGCCCCGCCGCCGGCAAAGCACGGGCCGCCAACTGCGCCTGCGGTTCCACATTCAGCGTCGCCTTGGTGCTCAGCGACATCACATAGTTGGCCATCGCCCGCAGATCGCTCTGCGGCAACGTCGCCATTTCGCTGACCACCGACCCCATCGGCCCGGCCGCCACGCCGTGCTCGGCAGAATGCCCGCTGCGGAAGTACTGAAACAGCTGCTCCTCGGTCCAGGGCTTGTCCGCATTGGCCAATTGATTCAGCGCCGGCGCTTCCCATCCGTCCACCATCCCCCCCGCCAGGAAAGCCGCGCCGCCCTTTTCTGCCCCCAGCAGATTGCGCGGCGAATGGCAGGCGGCGCAGTGGCCGAGCCCGTTGACCAGATAGGCGCCGCGATTCCACTGCGCGCTTTGTTGCGGATCGGGTTGAAATTCCCCCTGGCGCAGGAACAGCGCGTTCCAGCCGGCCATCAGCGGCCGCAGGTTAAACGGGAAGCGCATCTGATTGGCCGGATTGCTCTGGCGCACCGCCGGTTGCGACATCAGATAAGCGTACAGCGCCTGCATGTCGCCGTCGGTCATTTTACTGAATGCGGTGTAAGGAAATGCCGGATACAGATGGCGGCCGTCGCGGGCGATGCCCTGGCGCATCGCCCGATCGAACGCGGTAAACGACCAGTTGCCGATGCCGGTTGCCACGTCCGGGGTAATGTTGGTGCTGTAAAGCGTGCCGAACGGCGTCGCCATCGCCAGCCCGCCGGCGTTGGTCGCCCCTTCCGATGCGGTATGGCAAACCGCGCAGTCTCCGGCGGCGGCCAACTGGCGGCCGCGCTCCAGCGTGGCGGCCGACCAGGTGCCGGCGCCGGGCGTCGCCACCGGCGCGATCTCCGCCCGCCACGGCAAGGCGCTGCCCGCGATGCCCAGCACCGCGCCGAACAGCCCCGCCGCACCGCCGAACCACCATTTGCCGCGCTTCTTTTTCTTGGGTGGGGCAGCCTGCCGCTCGGCGTCCGGCCCGTTCAGCGCCTCTCGCAGCTTATCCGAGGTGATCGGCAGCTCGCGAAAACGAATGCCGGTGGCGTCGAACACCGCGTTGGCGATGGCCGCCGCGCTGGGCACCGACGCCGACTCCCCGGCGCCCAGCGGCGGATCGTAAGGGCGCGGCATCATCACCACGTCCACCTCCGGCACCTCCGGGAAGGTCAGGATCGGGTAAGCCCCCCATTCTTTGGCGGAGACCGTCGATTCCTCAAAGGTCACACGTTCTTTCAACACCCGGCTGGTCGATTGCAACACGTTGCCGTGAATTTGGTGGCGCACGCCGTCCGGGTTGACCATCATGCCCGCATCGTGGCCGACCACGATGCGCGTCACCGCCACTTCGCCGCTGGCTTTGTCGATAGCCACGTCGGCCACCCAGGCGGCCCAGGCCGCGCCAAAGCCGGGAAACTTGCTGTGGATGTAACGGGCGTAGGCAAAGCCGCGCCCGCGCAGCACGCCGTCTTCCGCCGGGGTCTGCATCGGTTCGGTATGCGGCGTCCAGCCGGCGCGCTCTGCGGTGCTGCGCATCAGCTCACTGGCGCGTTCGTCATGGATATAGCGCAGCCGGTATTCCAGCGGATCGACGCCGGCGGCGTGGGCCAGCTCATCGATATAAGATTCGTGAGCGAAGGTGTTCGGCAAGGCGGAAACGCCGCGCATCCAGGAGGCGCGCACGATCGGCGCCATGTCCTCGATGCTGACGCGCAGCGCCGGATACTCATAAGGCGGCACCGAGGTACGGTCGCCCATTTCATAGGCCACCGGCAGCGGTTCGACCCGGCCGGTCAGCAGCAGCGCCAGCGTCGGCGCGCCGTTGGAAGGATAATAGGTGCGAAAGTCGTAGGCGACCGGGTGCCCGGCGGCGTCCAGCCCGCCGTCCACTTCCATCAGCTGCGCCGTGCCCTTCGGTTCCCACACATGTTCTTGTTCGCGGGTCAGCTGCACCCGCACCGGCCTGCCCACCGCGCGCGACAGCAGCGCCGCGTCGGCGCAGACGTCATCGGCGCAATTGCGGCCATAGCAACCGGCCGCCTCCATGCGAACGATCTCGATCTGCGCTTCCGGGTATTCCAGCAGCCAGGCCAGATCGGCGCGCAGCAGGTGTGGGTTCTGGCTGCCTGACCAGACCTGCAGGCGCTCCGGCCGGTAGTCCGCCAGCGCGCAGGAAGGGCCAATCGAGGCATGCAGCTGATACGGCCACAGGTAGCTGCGGGTGAAACGCCTGTCGGCCGCCGCCAGCGCCGCGTCCACATCGCCGGTATCGTGCACCACCCGGGTCGAATGCGGGTTGTCGCGCAGCGCCTGCGCCACGTCGGTCATCTGCGGCAAATTGCGCCGCCAGTCTTTCCAGCTGACCTGCAGCGCCTGCGCCGCCTTGAGCGCCTGCTCTTCGCGCTCGGCGACAATGCCGATGAAATCGCCGATCACCACCAGTTTGACGATGCCGGGAATATGCGCGATCGAGGTTTCGTCCACCGCCAGCAGGCTGGTGCCGACAAACTCGCCGCTGTCGTACCCGGCATAGGGCGGCCGCACCACCCGGCCGTGCAGCATGTTCGGCAGGCGCATATCGTGTACGTAGGTGGTTTCACCGGTCGCCTTGGCCGGAATATCGACGCGCGCGGCGCTGGTGCCCACCAGGCGATACTCCGCCTGCGGTTTCAGCGGCGCGTCGCCGGAAATCGACAGCTCGACATGACCGCCGGCCACCAGCTCGGCGTAGCTGAGCGCCTGCCCCTGCGGGCTGCGGATCACGCCCTCCTCCAGCGTCAGCTGTTCCACCGGCGCATCGAAGCGCTGCGCCGCCTGGCGCAACAGCCAACGGCGCGCTTCGGCGGCGGCGTTGCGCAGCGGCACGGCGGAGATCTGCAGCGTGGCGCTGGCGATGGTGGCGCCCTGATTCGGCGCGCGTTCGGTGTCGCCCAACACCATTCGCACCTGATCCATGCGCAGGTACAGCTCTTCGGCGACGATCTGCCCGAGCGCGGTGCGCACGCCGGTGCCGAGATCGACATGGCCGTTAAAGGCATAGATTTCGCCGCTGCCGCACAGGGCGATAAACAGCCCTTGCTCCTTGGGCTTCAGCACCGGCGTTTGCCCTTTGGGCACCGGCCCCGACGGCGGTTGCACGCTGTCGACGATCAGCAGCACGCCGTCGCGCTGCAGCAATTCGGCCTGGCTCGGCGATGAGGGACGGGAATCAGTCATGGGCGTGGGCGTCCTCATCGCGGCAGAGAATGATGGCGCGCTGAACCGCACGCAGGATTTCGAGATGGGTACCGCAGCGGCACAGGTTGCCGGACAGCGCCTGACGGATCTCCGCCTCGCTCGGGGCGGGATTGCGATCCAACAGGGCTTTGGTGGTCATGATCATGCCGTTGAGGCAGTAGCCGCATTGCGCCGCCTGCTCTTCGATAAAGGCACGCTGCACCGGGTGCGGGCGCTGGCGATCGCCAAGGCCTTCCAGGGTCACGATCGCCCGGCCGGACACGCCGAGCGCCGGGATCACGCAGGAGCGCGCCGCCACGCCGTCGATCAACACGGTACAGGCGCCGCATTCGCCCAGGCCGCAGCCGTATTTCGGGCCGTTGAGCGCCAGATCGTTGCGCAGTACCAGCAAGAGCGGCGTATCCGCCATCACCTGCGCATGCAGCTGTTCGCCGTTTACCGACAGCATCAGCGGATGCTCCGTCAGCGTGGTTTTCGCGCCTTCCCTGGGCGACTGCACTTCAGATATCGCCATTGTTCGCGTCTCCGCCTGCACTTGATGGTCTTATGGGCTGGCCTCTCGCCACCGACCACCAGGCAACCGACGTTGCGCGGGCGAATCAGCCGGTGGGCGGATCTTCCAGCATTTTATTCAGCAGGAATATCAGCGCTATCCGTTCGGCCGGGTTGAGCGTGCCGAACGTCAGCTCTGTAATTTTCGCCGCCTGCGGCACCGTTTCCGTCAGCAGCACGGCGCCGGCGTCGGTCAGGCCGACCACCACCTTGCGCCGATCCACCGGATCCGGCGTCACCGTGATCAGATCGCGCGCCTTCAGCCGCTCGACGATGCCGCGTATGGTGGCCTGATCCACCGCCGTCACCTGCACCAGCTCGGTCAGCGAGCTCGGCCCCATATCGCGCACCGCGCACAGGGTGATGAACTGCACCGCCGTCAGCTGCGAATCGCCGACGTTTTGCTGGAAAATCGCCAGGTGGCGCTGATAAACCTTGCGCAGCAGGTGCCCGACTTGCTCGGTAAAATGATAATTTTCGGGTTGGCCGCTCACGGCTGACGGGTATTCGGGGGGCGTCATTGCGTTACTCTCACCATCTATGGAATCCACGAGAATAGTACAAACCCCCGCCGTTGGCAGCAACGATTACGCCCGGCGCATGCGCGAGGCCTCCGGCGCCACCACTTCCCCGTCCGCCACCACCGTTTGCCCGTCGAGGCGGATGTCGCAGCGGCGCAGCGCGATGTCCATATGGCAAGGCGTTTTGCGCGTGCCGCCCACTTCGGTATTCGGCCCGGTGGAGAACAGGAAGTTACCGTAAAACGCGCGCGCGTCCATGCACATGCCGTCGTTCTTGTCGTGCAGGCCCATCGCCGTCCACTGGGCGCGCGGCTGCAGGCCCCAGCCGATGTGCGAGATGCCGTACACCTCCGGATCGTCAAAGTATTTCATGTATTCGCGCAGGTATTCCGCCTCGAAACCGCCGTGAATGCGGGTAACGAACCCTTGTTCGATCTCCAGCGTGATGCGTTCGCGCGCGTAGCTTTTAAACGGCAGCAAGATATCGCCGACCTCCAGCACCAGCACCCCTTCCGCCTGCTCCTCATTCGGCCAGGTGAACAGGAAGCCGCTCGGCCAGTGATCCCAGCGCCCCGGTTCATCGGCATAGCCGTACTCGGTCACCGTCGGGTATTGCCCGAGCGGCGCGCGGAAATCGCTGCCGGCGGCGGAGGTCACCTGCATCAGCTTCGCCTGCTCCAGCACGGCGGCGGCGGCCAGCACCCGCGCCTTGTCCTCCGCGTTGGGCAACAGGCGCGCCAGCACCTCCGGCGGCTCCACCGCCAGCAGGATGCGGGTGCCGGTTTTCAGGATTTGCTCCTGCTCCGGCGAATGCAGCAGCATCATGGTATCGACGATCAGGTCGGCGGCCTCCAGCGCACGCTGCGCCGCCAGGTTGCCGGTCAGCGCGGTATCGCCGCAATAGGCGGTCATGTCGTTGCCCATCGCCCGCGGATGGTTGAACGCCGGCAGCTCGACGGCATACACCCTGGCGCCCAGCCGCAGCGCCGCGTCGGTCGCGGCGCGCACCGTGCGCGCATCGGAATAATGGCTTTTCAAGATCGCCACGCTCTGCGAAGCATCGACCTTCGACAGCGTAAGCACCTGCTCGAACAGCTGTACCAACTGGGTTTCATTGACCGCCATGGCCTGTCTCCTGTCTCGTCAAGGGTGTCCGACGCCCGCAAGGCGGCGGTGATTTTTCAAACAATTTAAAGTGAACACACTCATTTTTATCTAAGTCAAAAAAGCAAAGGAAAGCAAGCTGCGACTATCCATCATAAGAAAGTCCTATTTCATCCCTCTACAATCCTGTGGTTAACATGAGTTTAACAGTAATGCGCCGTCAATTAGCGTGAGCAAGATCTGATTTAACACTTTTGCAACTTTGCGTTATCTAGCGCATACACTATAAATCGATCGTCCAGCCACGCGTTGGGCCTACGCTGAAAAAAGCCAACAGACAGGGGAAACATGATGAGCAAACAACCACGCATCGCCGTCGTCGGCGCCGGGCTGGGGGGCGCCGCCGCCGCCGGGCTGCTGCAAAAAGCCGGCTTTACCGTCGATCTGTATGAACAGAGCCCGGCGTTCTCGCGCCTCGGCGCCGGCATTCACATGGGGCCGAACGTCCTGAAGATTTTCCGCCGGCTCGGCATTGAGCAGCGGCTGGAGCAGATGGCGTCTCATCCCGATTTCTGGTTCAGCCGCGACGCCGAGAGCGGCGACTATTTGTCGCGCATCGAACTGGGCGCCTTCGCCCGCCGGGAGTACGGCGCTGCCTATGTGACAGTGCATCGCGGCGATTTGCAGGCGTTGCAGCTTTCCGCGTTGCAGCCCGGCACCCTGCACTTCGGCAAATGCCTGAGCAAGATTGAAGATCGCGGGGACGAGGTGGTGCTGAACTTCGTCGACGGCACCTCGGCCCATGCCGACATCGTGATCGGTGCCGACGGCATCAATTCGCGCATCCGCGAACATCTACTGGGGGCGGAAGCGCCGACCTACAGCGGCTGGGTAGCCCACCGCGCGCTGATCCGCGGCGAGAAGCTGGCGAAATACAACCTGACGTTCGAAGACTGCGTGAAGTGGTGGTCGGCGGATCGCCATCTGATGGTCTACTACACCACCCAACGGCGCGACGAGTATTACTACGTGAGCGGCGTGCCGCACCCGGCCTGGGATTTCCAGGGCAGCTTCATCGACAGCAGCCGCGAAGAGATGTTCGAGACCTTCGCCGGCTACCACCCGATCGTGCAGGCGCTGATCGAATCCAGCGAGCAGGTCACCAAATGGCCATTGCTGAACCGCAAACCGCTGCCGCTGTGGAGCGAAGGCCGCCTGGTGCTGCTCGGCGACGCCTGCCACCCGATGAAACCGCACATGGCGCAGGGCGCGGCGATGGCGATCGAAGACGCCGCCATGCTGACCCGCTGCCTGCAGGAAACCGGCCTCGGCGACTACCGCACCGCCTTCCAGCTGTATGAAGCCAACCGCAAGGAGCGCGCATCCAGGGTGCAGGCGGTGTCCAACGCCAACACCTTCCTGCGCACTCAGGAAGATCCGGCCTGGGTCTACGGCTATGACCTGTACGCGCAAGCGCTGAAATCGGAGAACGCCGCATGAGCACCTTCCTCTACGGCGCCCACGTTCACGCCAACGGCATTCGCCAACATTACCTGCGCTACGGCGGCCACGGCCCGGCGCTGATCCTGATCCCCGGTATCACCAGCCCGGCGATCACCTGGGGCTTCGTCGCCGAGCGGCTGGGAGAAAAATACGACGTCTACGTACTCGACGTGCGCGGCCGCGGTTTGTCGTCCAGCGGCCCGGAACTGGCTTATGACGCAGAGACCTGCGCGCAGGACGTCAACGCCTTCGCCGCCGCGCTGAACCTGGCCAGTTACGCCCTGCTCGGCCATTCGATGGGCGCCCGCTTCGCCCTGCGCGCCGCCGTTTTGCAGCCCGCCGGCGTGCGGCGGCTGGTGCTGGTCGATCCGCCGGTTTCCGGCCCCGGCCGCCGCGCCTATCCCGGCCAATGGCCGTGGTACGCCGACTCGATCCGGCAGTCGCTGCCGGGCATGAGCGCCGAGCAGATGCGCGCCTTCTGCCCGACCTGGAGCGAAGAGCAGCGCCGGCTGCGCGCCGAGTGGCTGCATACCTGCTACGAGCCGGCGATCCAACGCGCCTACGACGATTTTCATCAGGTGGACAGCCACCGTGACTACCCGCTGCTGACCCTGCCGACGCTGCTGATCGCCGCGGGCAAAGGCGGCGTCATTCAGCCCGAAGACCGGGCGGAGATCCGCGCGCTGCAGCCGGAGATCGCCATCGTCGAGGTCGAGAACGCCGGACACATGATCCCGTGGGACGATTTCGACGGCTTCTTCCGCGCCCTGGGCGATTTTCTGGATTAACTGAGGAACACCGACATGAGCAACCACTACCGCATCGGCCAGATCGTGCCCAGCTCCAACACCACGATGGAAACCGAGATCCCGGCGATGCTGGGCGCGCGCCAGCTGATACGCCCGGAGCGTTTCACCTTTCACTCCAGCCGCATGCGCATGAAACACGTCAATAAAGAAGAGCTGGCGGCGATGGACGCCGAGTCCGATCGCTGCGCGCTGGAGCTCTCCGACGCGCGGGTCGACGTGCTCGGCTACGCCTGCCTGGTGGCCATCATGGCAATGGGGCTGGGCTACCACCGCGAATCGCAGGCCCGGCTGGCGCAGGTGACGAAAGACAATCAGGCCGCCGCGCCGGTTATCAGCAGCGCCGGCGCGCTGGTCAACGGCCTGAAGGTGATCGGCGCCAAACGCATCGCGCTGGTGGCGCCCTATATGAAACCGCTGACCCAGCTGGTGGTGGACTACATCCAGCACGAAGGCATTGAGGTCAAGGGATGGCGCGCGCTGGAGATCCCGGACAACCTCGACGTCGGCCGGCACGATCCGGCCAGGTTGCCGGGGATCGTCGCCGAGATGGATTTACGCGAGGTCGATGCTATCGTGCTGTCCGCCTGCGTACAGATGCCTTCGCTGCCGGCCGTTCCGACGGTGGAAGCCCAAACCGGCAAACCGGTGATCACCGCCGCCATCGCCACCACTTACGCGATGCTGACCGCGCTGGAGCTGGAACCGATCGTCCCCGGCGCCGGCGCCCTGCTGTCCGGCGCCTATTGAGGAGGCAGAATGAACGACACCCTCAGCGACAACTATCGCGGCGTCTGGGGCCTGCGCCTCGGCTTCGGCCGGCGCCCGGCGCTGCTGGCGATCGACTTTATGCAGGCCTACACCACCGAAGGCGCGCCGCTGTTCGCGCCGGGCGTGGTGAGCGCGGTCGAGGAAAGCCGCGAGCTGCTGGCCTGTGCGCGCCGCACGGGAATTCCTGTGATCCACACCCACATCCGCTATCATGCAGGCCATTTTGCCGATGGCGGCCTGTGGGTCAAAAAAGCGCCGGTGATGAAGGACATGGTGGCGGGCAACCCGCTGGCGGCGTTCTGCCCGCCGGTGGCGCCGCTGGCCGATGAGGTGGTGCTGAGCAAGCAATACGCCAGCGCCTTCTTCGGTACCGCACTGGCGCCGCTGCTGGTGGCGCAAGGGATCGATACGCTGCTGATGATCGGCTGCTCCACCAGCGGCTGCATCCGCGCCAGCGCGGTGGACGCGGTGCAACACGGCTTTCGCGCCATGGTGGTGCGCGAGTGCGTCGGCGATCGTCACCCCGGCCCGCACGAAGCCAACCTGTTCGACATCGACAGCAAATACGGCGACGTGGTGCACAAACGGGAGGCGCTCGACTACCTGAACCGGTTATGAGTCAACGATTCACCTGCAACGACAATAACGAAGGCGCAGACAGCGCTTCACGCGACCGCCCGAAACAGGGCGGCGCCCATGCAACGCAAACACAACAGGCGCCTCCTGCGGAGGCCAACACGCACCACCTGGAGACAACATCATGGCCATTGTCGACACCCCGCTGGCGGGGAAAGCGGACGCAGAATCGCTGCTGCTGTACCGCAAAATCACCTGGAAACTGATCCCGTTTCTTTGCCTGTGTTACCTGGCGGCCTACCTCGATCGCATCAACGTCGGGCTGGCCAAGCTGCAGATGGCCGACGCGCTGCAGCTGAGCGAAGCGGCCTTCGGCCTGGGCGCCGGGCTGTTCTTCGTCGGCTATATTCTGTTCGAGGTGCCGAGCAACCTGATCCTGCAGCGCGTCGGCGCCAAAATGTGGATCGCCCGCATCATGATCACCTGGGGGCTGTTGTCCACCGCCACCATGTTCGTCACCACGCCGACCCAGTTCTACGTCATTCGCTTTCTGCTCGGCGTGGCGGAGGCCGGTTTTCTGCCCGGCGTGCTCTTTTACCTGACGCTGTGGTTCCCGACCTATCGCCGCGGCCGCATCATCGCGCTGTTCATGATCGGCCTGCCGCTGTCCAGCGTAATAGGCGGGCCGCTCTCCGGCTGGATCATGGGCCATTTCGACATGCGCCACGGGCTGCACGGCTGGCAGTGGCTGTTTTTGCTGGAGGGCATTCCCAGCGTGCTGTTGGGCGTGCTGACCTTCTGGCTGTTGCCTAACACTTATCAGCAGGCCAATTGGCTGACGCCCGAGGAGAAACAGCGCATCGCCGACGATTTGGCGCGTGACGACGCCGAGGCCGATCACGGCAAGCACAGCTTCCGCGACGGCTTCTTCAACCTGAAAGTGTGGATGCTCGGCGGCATCGACTTCGCCATTCTGCTCAGCGCCTACGCCATGGGCTTTTGGATGCCGACCTTCATCAAAACCGCCGGCGTCACCGACATCACCACCATCGGCTACCTGACGGCGATCCCCAGCGTCGCCGCCCTGCTCGGCATGCTGCTGATCGGCAGCAGTTCCGACCGACTGCGCGAACGGCGCTGGCATATCATCGTGCCGTTTATCGTCGGCGCGCTGGCAATGGCCGGCAGCACCTTCTTCACCCACAATGCGCTGGCCACGGTGCTGCTGTTCTCCATCGCCCAGGCGGCGATCATCGGTGCGGTGCCGGTATTCTTCAGCCTGCCGGCCACCTTCCTGCGCGGCACGGCGGCGGCGACCGGCTTCGCGCTGGCCTGTTCGCTGGCCAACATCGCCGGGCTGGTGAGCAATTCGCTGATGGGGCTGGCGCTGGATCTGACCGGCAAGAGCGGCGGCGCGCTTTGGGCCTTCGCCGGCTGCCTGCTGCTCAGCTCGCTGCTGGTGGTGGCCCTGCCGGCCAAGGTGGTGAACCGCTGAATGTCGGCCACGCCAAAAAGACGAAGGGCGCATAACGCGCCCTTTTGTTTGCTTACCGGGAATGGCCGAACTTACTCGTCCTTCAGCCCGCGGTTGATCAGCATCGGTTCGATGCTCGGCTCTTTGCCGCGCCAGTCGATGTACAGCTTCTCCAGATCCTGGCTGTTGCCGCGCGACAGGATCATGTCGCGGAAGCGCTGGCCGTTTTCGGCGGTCAAGCCACCGTGTTCGGTGAACCACTGGAAGGCGTCGTCCGCCAGCATTTCCGTCCACAGATAGGCGTAGTAGCCCGCGGCGTAGCCGTTACCCCAGATGTGCTGGAAATAGCTGGAACGGTAGCGCGGCGGCACGTAGCTGAGATCGACCTTGTCTTTTTGCAGCGATTCGGCCTCGAACTTGTCCACGTCCTGCTGCGGTTGGTCGGCGGTCAGCATGTGCCAGTGCATGTCCAACAGCGCGGCGGACAGCAGCTCGGTCATGCTGTAGCCCTTGTTGAACTTGTCGGCCTTCTTGATCTTGTCGACCAGTTCCTGCGGCATCGCCTCGCCGCTCTGGTAGTGCTTGGCGAAGTGGCTGAACACTTTCGGATCGCTGACCCAGTGCTCGTTGAACTGCGACGGGAACTCGACGAAGTCGCGCGCGGTGTTGGTGCCCGACAGGCTCGGGTATTCCTGATCGGCGAACATGCCGTGCAGCGCATGGCCGAACTCGTGGAACATCGTGATCACGTCGTCATACGACAGCAGCGCCGGCTGCCCCGGCGCCGGTTTGGTGAAGTTGGCGACGTTGTAGATCACCGGCTTGGTGCCGTTGAGCTTCGACTGATCGACGAAGTTGCTCATCCAGGCGCCGCCGCCCTTGTTGTCGCGCTTGAAGTAGTCGGTGTAGAACAGCGCCAGCGATTTGCCGTCCTTGTCGAACACTTCATACACCTTGACGTCCGGCTGGTAGACCGGGATGTCCTTGCGCTCTTTGAAGCTGATGCCGTACAGCAGGTTGGCGGCGTAGAACACGCCGTTGTTCAGCACGTTGTTCAGCTCGAAGTAAGGCTTGATCTGCGACTCGTCCAGATCGTACCTGGCCTTGCGCACCTGTTCGGCGTAGAACTGCCAGTCCCAGGCCTGCACCTTGAAATCGCCTTTCTGCTGGTCGATCACCGCCTGAATGTCTTTGGCTTCACGCTCGGCGCGCGCGGTGGCCGCCGGTACGATGTTGCGCATAAAGCTCAGCGCGGCATCCGGTGTCTTGGCCATCTGGTTTTGCAGTTTCCAGGCGGCGTAGTTCGGGTAGCCCAGCAGCTTGGCCTGTTCGGCGCGCACCTTGGCCAGACGGGAAATGGTCTGACGGGTATCGTTGCCGTCGCCCTTCTCCGCACGCGTCCAGGAGGCGTCGAACAGCGTTTGGCGGGTATCGCGATCTTTCAGGCTCTGCAGCAACGGCTGTTGCGTGGTGTTTTGCAGCACCAGCAGCCACTGTTTCTCCAGCTTGCGTTCGGCGGCCGCCTGGGCCGCCGCAGCCAGCTCGCCTTCCGACAGGCCGTCCAGCTTCGCCGGGTCGGTTATCGCCAGCGCGCCGTTTTTGCTCGCCGCCAGCAGTTTGTTGGTGAACTGGGTGCTCAACGTCGCCGCTTCCTGGTTCAGCGCCTTCAGCTTGGCCTTGTCGGCGTCCGACAGGTTGGCGCCCGCCAGCTCGAAGTTCTTGTAGGTCACTTCCACCAGCCGGCGCGATTCCGGATCCAGCTTCAGCGCATCGCGATCCTGATAGATGGCCTTGATGCGAGCGAACAGCTTGCCGTTGAGCATGATGTCGTCGTTCAATGCCGCCAGCTTCGGCGAGGTTTCTTCATCCAGTTTCTGCAGCGCGTCGCTGGTGTTGGCCGAGGTCATGGCGCCGAACACGTTCATCACCCGCGTCAGCAGCGAACCGGCCCGTTCCAGCGCCACGAAGGTATTCTTGAAATTAGGCTTGGCCGGGTTGTTGGCGATCTTCTCCACCTCTTCCCGCTTTTGCTTGATGCCCGCCTCGATCGCCGGCGCGTAGTCGCTCTCCTTGATCAGGTTGAACGGCGGCGCCTGGAACGGCAGACGGCTTTGATAGAAGAACGGATTCTGAGTCTTTTGCTTGTCGTGCTGATTGGCTTCACCGGTCACGGTAGCCTCCTTCGCCTGGCCGCTGGGCAGCGCGCTATGGTCGGCGTGAGGTTGGGTTTCTGCTGCCTGTGCCTGCGCGCCCAGCGCCATGCCGATCGCCAGCACCAATGTGGATAAACGCATCAAATCGAAACTCCTCCATGTTCACGGAATAAGGTCTCGGGGAATCACTCCCTCTGAGTCACCTCCTAGCTTAGGTGCAGTTGGCAGTTTGAGCAAAAACAAGTGATTAGAAGTTAGCCGCCGCGCCAACCTGCTGTATCAGGAACGTCAGCAACGCGCGCGTTTTGGCCGGCAGATAGCGGCGGCCGGGGTAAACGGCATACAGCTGCAACGGCGCCGGCGGCAGTGCCAGCGGCACCTCAACCAAACGGCCGTCGGCCAGAAACGGCCGGCAGCCGAGCTCGGAAAGCATGGCGAACCCCACGCCGGCCAAGGCCGCCCAGCGCCATCTCCCCGCTGTTGACGCGATAGCGCGTATTGACCGGGACGGTAACGAAGGTACCGTCCGGGCAGACGAACTGCCACGGCATCCCCTTCAGCGCATCCACCGTACTGATGCAGGGCAATTGCGTGAATTGTTCAATCGCCGACGACGGCGGCCACTGCGCCAGCAACGCCGGAGCGGCCACCACGATGCAGGGGAAAGACGCCAGCGGCTGCGCGACATAGTCGCTGTCGTCCAACATGCCCCGGCTGATCATCACCGCCAGGTCAACATCATCGAGCAGCGACGTCATACCCGCCAGGTTGGTCACGCAGCTGATTTCGATCTGCGGATGCTGCAGGGCGAACGCCGCCAGCGGTTCGCCCAACAGGTATGGCCCCACTTCATTGGGCACGCACAGGCGCAGCGGCCCGCGCAGCTGTTGCTGCCGCTCGCTGAGGGTTTGCGCGGTGTGTTCCAGCGACGCCAGCAGCGGCTGAGTGCGTTCATGCAACAGCAGGCCGTTCGGCGTCAACCGCATCGAACGGGTGCTACGTTCGAGCAATCGCTGCTCGAGCTGACGCTCCAGCTGAGAGATGTAGCGGCTGACGTTGGAAGTCGGCATCGCCAGCGCTCGCGCCGCCCCGACGAAGCTCCCCTGTTCCACCACCGCCACGAAAATGCGTAACAGATTTAAATCCAATTTGGCGCGCATGATTATCCCTAATTTGATAACAAACTATGCCATTTCTACCATCTAATCCCGACCAACGCCAAACGCTACACTGCCGGCCTGATTCTGCAACCGATGGATGCTTATGACACCCGCGAGAAAGCTGACGGCGATAGCGCTGGTCATCGCCTTTATTCAGTTCACCAATGCCCTGGAATACATGGTATTCAACCCAATATTCCTCTACATGGCCGCCGATTTTTCCGTGCCCGTCAGCTTCGCCGGCTATGTCAGCGCGGCCTATACGCTGGCTGCGGTGATTTCCGGCATCGGCGCATTTTTCTGGATCGGCGGCGTTGAGAAGCGGCGCTTTCTGCTGCTCAACGTCACGCTGCTGGGCGTGACCACCTTATTGATCGCTGCAACCCAGCAGTTTTACTGGCTGCTGGCACTGCGGCTGTTGGCCGGGCTGTTGGGCGGCACCACGATGGGCGTCGGGATCGGTCTGCTGCTCAACGCCGCACCGGCCGCGCTGCACGGCAGAATGTTGGCGACGGTGATCGCGTCCTTTTCGTTAGTGAGCATTGTCGGCATGCCGGGCATGCTGTACCTGTGCGAAGTGGCAAGCTGGCGCGCCGCGCTGGTGACTATCGGCGGGCTGTGTCTGCTGGCGGCCGTCTTGGTCGCGCTGTTCGTTCCCAGGGATGCGCCGCAGCCACGGGCTACCGCGCCCGTCGCGCTCGATCGCCGGTTGCTGCTGTTCGCCGCCGCCGCCGGCCTGACGCAGTTCAGCCCGATGCTGCTGATCCCGGTGCTGGCGCCGCTGCTCACCCAGCGGCTACAGGTGGCAGACGCGCATTTGCCCTGGCTGTTTCTCATCGGCGGCGTGGCCGGCTATCTGGCGACCGTTCTGGCGGGCCGCTGGCTGCAACGCTTTGGCGTCGTGACGCTGACGATGGGCGCCACGCTGTTGCTGCTGGGCAGCCTGTGGCTGGCGGCGCGCGGTGGCGATCGCGGCGAGCTGTTCATGGTCGCGTTTCTCGCGGCGGCCTATGCGCGACTGGTGGCGATCTCCTCCCTGAGCATGCGCTGGCCGGACGCTCGGCAGCGCGCCGCCTTTGGCGTACTGCAAACCGCCCTGATACACCTGAGCGCCACGGCGGCCTTCCTGCTCTCCTCCGCGTTGCTGAGCAGCGGCCTCACCCCGCTTAGCCTGCAACGCCTGTTATGGCTGTGCGCGCTGAGCGCGGTCGCCGTCGCGCCGCTCAGCGTTTGGCTGCAGGCGCGGCTGCGTCAGCGCGGCGCCTGATAAACCACCTTGCCGTCCACATAGGTGCGATAAATGTTGCGATCGTCCCCCAGCGTCATCAGCACGAACCCTTGTTCCGCCGACGTGGCGCTGTTGGCGTAGCGCAACTGCTGCAGCGGCGTGACCGCCGGATCGAGCACCACGAAATCCGCCTCTTTGCCGACGTTGAAGTTGCCGATTTTGTCGTCCAGCGCCAGCGCGCGGGCGCCGCCCAGGGTGGCGTGATAGAACGCTTCTACGGCGGAGAGCCGGTAATGCTGCAGCTGGCCGACTTTGTACGCCTCGCCCAGCGTACGCAGCATATTGAAGGTGGTGCCGGCCCCCACGTCGGTACCGATGCCGAGCTTCACCCGCTTGCGCCAGGCCTGCTGCAGATCGAACAGCCCGCTGCCGAGGAACAGGTTGGAGGTGGGGCAAAACGCGATTGCCGAGCGGGTCTCGCACAGGCAGTCCCACTCCTGCTCCTCCAGGTGCAGGCAGTGGGCGAACACGCTTTTGCCGCCGGTCATGCCATAGCGGTGGTAAACGTCCAGATAGCTTTGGCTCTGCGGGAACAGTGATTTTACCCAGGCCACTTCCTGCGGATTCTCGCTCAGGTGCGTCTGCAGCCAAACGTCGGGGAATTCTTCGCGCAGCCGCTGCACCTGCGCCAGCAGCGCCGGGGTACTGGTGGGCGCAAAGCGCGGCGTAATGGCGTAACCGAGGCGGCCTTTGCCGTGCCAGCGCTCGATCAGCGCACGCGTCTGGCGATAACTTTGCTCCGGCGTTTCCAGCAGCGCCTCCGGCGCATGGCGATCCATCATCACCTTACCGGCGATCAGGCGCATGTTCAGCGTTTGCGCCTGGGTGAACAGCGCATCGACCGACTGCGGATGCACGCTGCCGAACACCAGCGCGGTGGTGGTGCCGTTGCTCAGCAACTCCCGCAGAAAGAAGGCCGACATCTCGTCGGCGTGCTGCTCGCAACCGTAACGGCTTTCGGTCGGGAAGGTGTAATTGTTTAACCAGCCCAGCAGCTGGTCGCCATAGGCGCCAATCATTTCGGTTTGCGGGTAGTGGATGTGGGTATCGATAAACCCCGGCACGATCGGTTTATCGCGATACTCCGTGACCGCGAAACCCGGCGGCAACAGCGCCTCACCCTGCTGCCAGCTGCCGAACCAGACGATGGTGCCCTCGTTAAGCAGCAACAAACCGTCGGGAATGTGCCGCAGGCGTTCGTCAAGCTGTTGCGGTTCCTCCACGCAGGCGGTGATATCAAAAAAATTGCCACGAATAGCCGTAGTGAATTGCAGTGCCATTATTTTCTTCCTTGTGACGACCGGCCAGGCTCACCCGCGTAATAATCTTCGCTGATGAAACAATGCCTTTTATTATCCAAACTCAAAGACCGGGTTAAGCATAGCAAGCCGTGTGCCAATAGGCGGCCATAAATATATTTCCATTTAAAAACAGAGGTATATTAATTTAATCAAAGAAAACCAACCGATGAAAAAGAATAAAACGCGCGGCGGCCTTCAGCGGCAGACCAATAGCAACCGTTTGCTTGCCGGAATAACACCGTGCCGCTGCACCTTTACGGGGCAAGCGGATAATTTGCGGCCGTTGCGGTTATTTTAACGCGATACAAAGCGGTCAGACCCATTCCGCAGGCCACCCGACAAACTTGAAACGATAACCATTCTCAATTATCATCCGCGCATCTTTTTGACCAGCAATGCGAAAACCATGTCCGCCACCGCTTCCGCACCGCACACCGCGCTGTCGCGCCTTTACGCCACCCACCATGCCTGGTTGCAGGGATGGCTGCGCAGGCGGCTGGGCTGCGCTTTCGACGCGGACGACGTGGCGCAGGACACCTTCATGCGCCTGCTGAAAAGCGACGCCGCGGCGACCCTGCGCGAGCCGAAAGATTTTCTGGTCACCGTCGCCAAACGGGTGATGGTCGATCTGTTTCGCCGCAGAACGCTGGAGCGCGCCTATCTGGAGATGCTGGCGCTGATCCCGGATGGCTATGCCCCGTCGCCGGAGCAGCGCCAGAGCCTGCTGGAAAGCCTGCAGCAGATAGACGCCATGCTCGACGGCCTGGGGCCGAAGGTGAAACAGGCCTTCCTGCTGTCGCAGCTCGAAGGCCTGGGCTATGCGGACATCGCCGTGCGCCTCGGCGTGTCGATCAGCTCGGTTAAAAAATACATGGCCAAGGCCACCGAGCATTGCCTGCTGTTCAGCCTGGAAAACGACGTTTTCTCATGAGCAACGCCATCACCCCAGAGCAGCGCCAGGCGCTGAAGATGGCCGCACACTGGTATGCCCTGCTGTGCGATGAGCACGTCACCGACCGCCAGCGCCAACAGTGGCAAGCCTGGCATCAGCAGCATGACGATCACCGCTGGGCCTGGCAGCGCGTCGAAGCGTTGCAGAGCCAGCTGCAGGGCGTGCCGGGCAAGTTCAGCTACCGCGCGCTCGATCGCGCCGGCCGCCAATCGGCGATCGATCGCCGCACCCTGCTGAAGAGCCTGCTGCTGTTGCTCGGCGTGGGTGGCAGCGGCTTCCTTTACCAGTCGCCGCTCGGCCGGGAGCTGCGCGCCGACTACCGCACCGCCACCGGCGAGATCAAACCCATTGTGTTAAGCGACGGCACCCAGCTGGTGCTGAACACCGCCAGCGCGGTGGACGTGCATTACGACGATCGCCAACGGCTGATCCGCCTGCACGCCGGGGAAATCAGCCTGGTTACCGGACGCGACCCCCGGCCGCTGTGGGTGCAAAGCCCGCAGGGAGCGATGCGCGCGCTCGGCACCCGCTTTTTGGTGCGTGAGAGTGGCGGCGAGACTCGGCTGACGGTGCTGGAGCATGCGGTCGAAGCGCAGCTGGAGCAGGACGCGCGGCAAACGCGCCGGGTGGAGGCCGGAGAACAGATCGGCTTCAG
This sequence comes from Serratia sp. HRI, assembly GCF_010119335.3. NCBI lineage: Bacteria > Pseudomonadati > Pseudomonadota > Gammaproteobacteria > Enterobacterales > Yersiniaceae > Serratia > Serratia sp. HRI. Next base: position 169,415 of record NZ_CP083690.1, read on the forward strand.
CGCCACGGCCTTCAGCGAAAAGCAACCGGCTGCGGCGGAGGACGGCTGGCTGCGCGGCGTGCTGAGCGTCAGCCAGTGGCGGCTGGACCGGGTGATCGCCGAACTGGCGCGCTACCGACGCGGCCACCTGAGCTGCGATCCGGCCGTCGCCGGCCTGCGCGTCAGCGGCAGTTTCCCGCTCAGCGATACCGATCGCGCCCTCGCCCTGCTCCGCCAGACCCTGCCGGTGCGCCTGCAGAGCTTTACCCGCTATTGGCTGCAAATCGTCCCCGCCTGAATCCCTTTAAATGAAAATGATAAAAAATCGCATTCTTGATTATCCCTTTTGCTTTGCTCATCCGACTCCCAGGAAAACACTGCAGCAATAAATAAAAAATGATTCAGGAGAAGGTATGAACAACGCTTGGGGAAAGGGAGCGCCGGCTTCGCTTTGGGGAAAACGGGCCACGCCGCTGGCCGTGGCCATGGGTCTGGCCTTCGCCGCACCGCTGACGGCGAGCGCCGCCAGCGCCGCTGCAACCTACCACATTCCGGCCGGTGAGCTGGACGGCGCGCTGAACGCGTTCGCCGCGCGCGCCGGCATCGCGCTCTCGGTGGACGGCACGCTGACCGCCGGTAAACGTTCGCCGGGCCTGAGCGGCAGCTACGGCGTCGATGACGGCCTGAACGCCCTGCTGGCCGGCAGCGGCCTGCAGGCTAAGGCGCTCGGCAACCACGGTTACACGCTGGCCAAACTGCCGCAGCCGCAGAAAGAAGAAGACATCACCGTGGTCGGTGACTGGCTGGCGGAAGGCCGTCAGGTAGACGTGTTCGAACATCCCGGCGCGCGCGACGTAGTGCGCCGCGAAGAATTCGCCAAAACCGGCACCACCACCGTGCGCGAAGCGTTGAACCGTGTGCCGGGCGTGGTGGCGCCGGAGAACAACGGCACCGGCAGCCATGACATGGCGCTGAACTTCGGCATTCGCGGCCTCAACCCGCGCCTCGCCAGCCGCTCCACCGTGTTGATGGACGGCATCCCGGTGCCCTTCGCCCCTTACGGCCAGCCGCAGCTGTCGCTGGCGCCGGTCTCGCTCGGCAATATGGATGCAATTGACGTGGTGCGCGGCGGCGGCGCGGTGCGTTACGGGCCACAGAGCGTCGGCGGCGTCGTCAACTTCGTCACCCGTGCCATCCCGAAAACCTTCGGCATGGAGGCCGGTATGCAGGGGCAGCTCAGCTCGACCTCGCGCCAGGATCACCCGAAAGGCACCGGCAACCTGATGATCGGCGGCACCGCCGACAACGGCCTCGGCGCGGCGCTGCTCTACTCCGGCACCCGCGGCAGCGACTGGCGCGAACACAGCGCGACCAAGATCGACGACGTGATGCTGAAAAGCCGTTACGCTCCGAACGAGGTGCACACCTTCAACAGCCTGCTGCAATACTACGAAGGCGAAGCGGACATGCCGGGCGGCCTGAGCCGGGCGGACTACAACGCCAACCCGTTCCAGTCGACGCGACCGTACGACAAGTTCTGGGGCCGGCGCCAGCTGGCGAACTTCGGCTATCAGTATCAGCCGGATCAGCAGCACAAGTTCGACGTGCAGAGCTTCTACACCTACACCCTGCGCAGCGGCTATTTGGATCAGGGCAAAAACCTGACGCTGTCGCCGCGCGAATACTGGGTGCGCGGCGTGGAACCGCGCTACAGCCAGAGCTTCCGCTGGGGCGATTCGGCCCATGAGGTCGGCGTCGGCTACCGCTACGTCAGCGAATCCACCCACGAACTGCGCTACACCAGCAAGGCCGGCACCGGCCGGCTGCCGTCCACCGCCAGCCCGTACGATCGCGACACCCAGTCCGGCACCGAGGCGCACGCCTTCTATATCGACGATCGCATCGACATCGGCGACTGGACCATTACGCCGGGCATGCGCTACGAGTACATCAAGTCGTATCAGAACAACTACATCAAGAACAACCGCCTCGACGTCAGCTATAACGCGCCGCTGCCGGCGTTGAACGTGATGTATCACCTGAACGAATACTGGAACCTGTACGCCAACACCGAAGGCTCCTTCGGCACCGTACAGTACAGCCAGATGGGTAAAGCGGTCGACAGCGGCAAGATTGAACCCGAGAAGGCGCGCACCTGGGAGCTGGGCACCCGCTACGCCGGCGATGCGCTGACCGGTGAGATCGGGCTGTTCCTGATCAACTTCAACAACCAGTACGACTCCAACCAGGTGACCGACAGCGTGACCGCGCGCGGCAAAACCCGCCACGCCGGGCTGGAAGGCAGCCTGCGTTACGATCTGTCGCAGCTGACGCCGAAACTGGACGACCTGACCGCCTACGCCAGCTACGCCTACGTCAACGCCACCATCCGTGAAGACGGCGGCTACAAGGGCAATCAGGTGCCGTTCTCGCCGAAGCATAAAGGCACGCTGGGGCTGGACTACACGCCGGGCAACTGGGCGTTTAACCTTAACGGCGAGTTCCAATCCAGCCAGTTCGCCGACAACGCCAACACCGTGGCGGAAAGCGCCGACGGCAGCACCGGCCGCATTCCCGGCTATATGCTGTGGGGCGTGCGCGCCGCCTATGATTTCGGCCCGGAAATGGCCGGTCTGAATCTGGGCGTCGGCGTGAAAAACCTGTTCAACCACGAGTATTTCACCCGCGCCTATGACGACAATAACAAGGGTCTGTACATCGGCCAGCCGCGCACGATCTATCTGCAAGGCTCGGTGAAGTTCTGACACTCAGCGGCGGGCGCACCTCATCGCGCTCGCCGCCTCACTTATAGCGTGACATTGTCACCAAGCCCATTCTTTCCATCTTGCCCAAGCGACGAAAAATAAGTCGCTTCTGCCGCCAATGCGCGTAATATCGACGATCCGCCCTAATTTATAGGCGCGGATTTTTTGCCGTTCTGGCCTGAAAAGCGAGGGAAAATAAGATGAATCATAATGACCTTTCTCAGTGCCGCGTGGACACCGACCGTTTGTTGATTGCCCCCTTTACCGCAGCAGACGCCGACGATGTTTACCAGGCGATCACCCCCACTCTGACGCGCTTTATGACCTTTGAGCCGGAGGCGTCGCCGGAAGATTTCGCCAACGTCTGGCAAGGCTGGCTGCCGCTGATGCGCGAAGGTGAAGAAGTGATCTTCGTCGCCCGCCGGCGTGAAGACCGGCAGTTCGTCGGCGTCGGCGGCGCGCATAACCTGCGCAGCCACACCCCGGAGCTGGGCATCTGGGTGAAAGAGGGCCTGCACGGCCAGGGCTACGGCCGCGAAATCGTGCAGCGTATCGCGCGCTGGGCCACCGAGCGCTTTCAGCCGCCGCACCTTGTCTACCCGGTGGCCGAACAGAATACCGCCAGCCGCCGCCTGGCCGAGTCGCTGGGCGGCGTGCTGGCCGGCCGCTGCGAACGCGTCAAGTATGACGCCGTGGTCTACCACCTGCCGCCTCAACATTGATCCGCACCGTGCCACGGCCCGGCTTGGCCTTTTTTTCTCTGCGCCGCGATAACCGCTGCCACTGCCTGCGGGTTTGTGCTAATGATAGAGGCATGTAGGGTAAAAACAGTTGAGGAACAGCAACATGATTATTTTTGTTACCGGCGCCACCTCCGGTTTCGGCGAGGCCATTGCGCGCCGTTTTATCCGTGAGGGCCATCAGGTGATCGCCGCCGGGCGCCGCCTTGAGCGTCTCGAAGAGCTGCAGGACGAACTCGGGCAAGCGCTGCACATCGTGCGGCTCGACGTGCGCAACCGCGCCGCCATTCAACAGGCGATCGAAGCACTGCCGGCCGAGCTGCGCCAGATCGACGTGCTGGTGAACAACGCCGGGCTGGCGCTGGGGCTGGAGCCGGCGCACAAGGCCAACGCCGATGACTGGGAAACCATGATCGACACCAACGCCAAAGGGCTGGTGAACATGACACGTGCTCTGCTGCCGGCCATGGTCGAGCGCAACGTCGGCCATGTGATCAACATCGGCTCCACCGCCGCCAACTGGCCTTACGCCGGCGGCAACGTGTACGGCGCCACCAAGGCGTTCGTCAAACAGTTCAGCCTGGGCCTGCGCGCCGATCTGCACGGCACGCGCATCCGCGTGACCGATATCGAGCCGGGCCTGGTGGGCGGCACCGAATTCTCCAACGTGCGCTTCAAGGGCGATGACGGCAAGGTCAACAAAACCTACGAAGGCGCCGATGCGCTGACGCCGGAAGACATCGCCGAGTCGGTGTTCTGGGTCGCGACGCTGCCGGCGCGCGTCAACATCAACACGCTGGAAATGATGCCGGTCAGCCAGTCCTTCGCCGGGCTGAACATCCACCGCGGCGCCTGATCTCCAACGGCGGGAGGCGACTCCCGCCCTGTTTCCTCAGGCCGCACGCCAGCCGGAAACGATGATCAGCATGCCCACCAGCGCCACCCCGGCGCCCACCCAGTCCAGCGCGGACAGCTTCACCCCGTCCACCACCCGCAGCCACAGCAGCGCCGTCGCCACATACACGCCGCCATAGGCCGCGTAGACCCGCCCGCTGGCCGCCGGATGCAGCGTCAACAGCCAGACAAACAGCATCAGGCTCAATGCCGCCGGCAGCAATAGCCAGGCGCTGCCCTGCTTCTTGAGCCAGAGATAAGGCAGGAAACAGCCGATAATTTCGGCGAGCGCAGTGGCGAAAAACAACAGCGTGGTTTTTAACATCGGTCGCAGTTTTCTCTCGGTAAATTAAACGAATCGGCGCTTGGCTGGTGAATTCCAGGAACGCAGTGGTATATTTGTCACCACGCCTGCGGGCGAGGTAACGCCAGTGTCGCCATCATCAGGCGCACTCACTCATAAGGATGAAACGATGAAAACATTTTCGACCCAACGACTGCTACGCGGGATGCTGCCGGTCGCCATGCTGGCCGTCATGGGCGCCTGGCAGGCGCCGGCGCTGGCCGCCACCTGCACTCAGGGCAGCACCTGCGTCACCGTCGATGGCAAAGGCAGCGGCGCGATGAGCACCGAAGAAGCGCGCCAGAGCAAAGAGCAGTGGAATGATACCAAAACCCTGCGCCACAAGGTTAACACTCGCGTCGAGAAAGAGTTCGACAAGGCCGATCGCGCGGCGGATGACGAAGACCGCTGCAACGACAGCAACAACGTCAACGCGTACTGGGAGCCGGACACCCGTAAATGCCTGGATCGCCAGACCGGGCGTCGGATTATTCCTTAATCCGCCTGCGGCGGGCGGGCAAGCGTGAAACCCGGCCGCCGTTACTGCTATCCTGTTACAGGAAGTCCATTGTCTAAAAGGATGACGTGATGAAAAAAACGCTGATATTAACCGCTGTATTGCTGGCCGGCGCGCCGTTGGCAGCCCTGGCCTCCTGCGAAAGCGTGAAAGCGGACATTTCGCAAAAAATCATCAATAACGGCGTTCCGGAGTCCGGCTTCAAACTGGAGATCGTGCCTAACGATCAGGCCGATCAGGCCGGCGGCCAAGTGGTCGGCCACTGCGAAAACGACACCCAGAAGATCGTCTATACCCGCCTGAACAACGGCGACGATCGCGGTGACGCGGCGCAGACCGGCACCAGCCAGGACACCTCCAACGCGCAGTAAGCCGCTTCGGCTACCCAGGGCGCGCAACATCGCGCCCTTTCCTTTTCCCTTAAGCCTGCTCCGCCTCTTCCTCTTCGCCCTGCGGTCGACAACGCGCCGGGATCAGCATCGCCGCCGCCAGCGCCAGCAACGACACCAACGCCGACACCAGGAACACCCAATGCAGCGAAGCCGCCACCTGCTGGATAAGCTGCGCCAGCGCTTCGCTCCCCATGCTCTGCCGCACCGCCGGCTCCATCAGCCGCTGCACCGGATCGTCGATTTCCGGCAAACGCCACTGCAGGTTGAGGTTCAGCGTGGCGCCCAGAATGGCGGTGCCGATGGCCGAACCCACCATGCGGGTAAATACCGTACAGGCGGTGGCGATGCCGCGAATGCTGTAATGCGCCGCGTTCTGCACCGACACTAAAAACGTGGTGTTGCACAGCCCCATGCCGGCGCCGACCATAAACGCCGCCACCCGGCCCCACAGCAGGCCGCCGTTCGGCTGCAGCATCAGCAGGATCAGGCCGCCGGCCACCAACAGCAGCGCCCCCAGCAGCGCCGTCGCGCGATACGAAGTCATCAGCATCAAACGGCCGCTCAGCGTGCTGGCCAGCGGCCAACCGATCGACATCAGCGCCAGCGTGGTGCCCGCCTCCAGCGGCGAGCCGCCCATCACGCCCTGAATGAAGGTGGGCAGGAAGGCGCTGATGCCCATCATCGCCGCGCCGATCACCAGCCCGCCGATGTTACCGGCGACGATCACCCGGCTTTGCCACAGCGCCAGCGGGAACAGCGGTTCGACCGCGCGCCGCTCCTGGCGGACAAGCAGCGCCAGCGACGCCGCCGCCAGCGCGAGCAACGGCGCCACCCACCATCCCAGGCTTTCCATCTGCAACAGCGCCAGCAGCAGCGCCGAAACGAACAGCGTCAGCCAGGCGGTGCCCGCCAGATCCAGCGCGTGCCGCCGCAGCTGCTGATGCGCAGGCAGATAGCGCCAGAGGAAGAACATCGCCAGCAGGCCGATCGGCAGGTTGACCCAGAACACCAGCGCCCACGGCAGATGCTGGACGATAAACGCGCCCAGCAGCGGGCCGATGATCGCCGACACGCCCCACACGCTCGACAGGTAGCCCATCACCTTCGGCCGCTCGGTGGCGCTGTAGATGTCGCCGATGATGGTGGAGGCGATCGGCATGATGGCGCCGGCGCCCAACCCTTGCAGCAGACGGAAGCCGATCAGCCAATACATGTCGGGGGCGAAGCCGCACAGCACCGATCCCAGCAGGAACAGCGTAGCGCCGAAGAAGAACACCCGCTTGCGGCCGTAGAGATCCGCCAAGCGGCCGTAGATGGGGATGGTGATCGCCTGCGCCAGCAAATAGACCGCGAACACCCACCCCAGCAGCGAGAAGCCGCCGAGATCGCCGATGATGGTCGGCATGGCGGTGGCGACGATGGTGGCTTCGATCGCCGACATGAACATCGCCAGCATGCAGGCGATCAGAATCAACGGGCGGTGGGCGATGGGTGCGGGTGAAACGTTATTTGTCATGGCGTTATGCAGGTTTCCTGGCGTTTTTATTTTCCCTGAGTATATCAGCAAGCGCCTGCGCCAAGTCTATCCGCCCTCACATCCTGCCTTTGCCGGCGGCGAATCGCACCATTTGGACTGATTGTTACAGCGTAACGTTTTGCTGCGGTTTTTTTTCACTTTCCCCGCATCCCAGCGCTGACGCGGGCTGAGGCGCCGATCCGCGTAATCTCAATTTGATTACCGGCGCCGTGATGATCAGCCTGCTGGCGATCGTTCTCGATTGGTTATTGCACCGCTTGCAAATTGCGCTAACGCCCAAGGGGATCCGCTCATGATTAAATTGGAAAATCTGACCAAACAGTTCATGCAGAAGAACGGCACGCCGTTCAACGCCGTCGACAACATCAATCTGGACGTGCCGGAAGGCGAAATCTGCGTGCTGCTCGGCCCTTCCGGCTGCGGCAAAACCACCACGCTCAAGATGATCAACCGCCTGATCGAACCCACCGGCGGCACCATTCTGATCAACGGTGAAGACACCAGCGCGCTGGATACCGTCAGCCTGCGCCGCAAAATCGGCTACGTCATCCAGCAGATCGGTCTGTTCCCCAACATGACCATCGAGGAAAACATCACCGTGGTGCCGCGCATGCTGGGCTGGGACAAAAAACGCTGCCACGATCGCGCCGAGGAGCTGATGAGCATGGTGGCGCTGGATCCCAAGCGCTTTTTGCACCGCTACCCGAAAGAGATGTCCGGCGGGCAGCAGCAGCGCATCGGCGTGATCCGCGCACTGGCGGCCGATCCGCCGGTGCTGCTGATGGATGAACCCTTCGGCGCGGTGGATCCGATCAACCGCGAAACCATCCAGAACGAGTTTCTCGACATGCAGCGCCAGCTGAAAAAGACCGTGATGCTGGTGAGCCACGACATCGATGAAGCGCTGAAGCTCGGCGATCGCATCGCGGTGTTCCGCCAGGGTAAAATCGTACAGAACGCCAGCGCCGATGAGCTGCTGGCGCGGCCGGCGAACGAGTTCGTCGCCTCCTTTGTCGGCCAGGACCGCACGCTGAAGCGCCTGCTGCTGGTGCAGGCCGGCGACGTGGCCGATCAGCAACAAACGGTGACGGTGCGGCGGGAAACGCCGCTAGTGGAAGCGTTCGGGCTGATGGACGATATCGACGCTCGCTCGGTGACGGTGGTGGACGCCGACGGCAAGCCGCTGGGGTACGTCAAGCGCCGCGAGGCGCGCGGCGCGCCGGGCGTCTGCGCCGACAGTCTGCACCGTTTCCGCGTCACCGCCCGTGCGGAGGAGAACCTGCGCGTGGTGCTGTCGAAGCTGTACGAGCACAACACCTCCTGGATGCCGATCGTCGATGAAGACGGCCGCTACAGCGGCGAAATCTCGCAGGATTACATCGCCGACTACCTCAGCTCCGGCCGCACGCGCCGGGTGCTGACGCCGCAATAACTCACTCAGGGGCGCTCACCGCCCCGCCCACGCCGCAGTTTGCTAAAGATTCACTGGTCATCGGCCGGAGCGCCAAGCACAATGCGCTGATGACCCTTTGATTTTTCTCACGACGCCGCCCACGCATGAAAAGATTGGTCCACCTGCACCACTATCGCGCCCTGTTGCGCAGCCTGTTTATCGCCGTGTTCATCGGCGTCGCCGCCGCTCTGGCGGTGTGGCTGTTCCACCGTTCGATGATTGGCCTCGAGTGGCTGCTGCTCGGCAATGCCGACGGCAGCCTGGTGGCCGCCGCCGCCGCGCTGCCCGGCTGGCGGCGCGCCCTCACTCCGGCGCTGGGCGGCCTGGCGGCGGGCCTGCTGCTGTATATTCACCAGCGCTACCGCCACCAGCGCCCGGCGGCGCCCACCGACTATATGGAAGCGATCGAGACCGGCAACGGCAAGCTGGACACCGGTGCCAGCCTGGTGAAGTGCCTGGCCTCGCTGCTGGTGGTGTCGAGCGGCAGCGCCATCGGCCGTGAAGGTGCGATGATCCTGCTGGCGGCGCTGGTGGGCTCGCTGTTCGCTCAGCGCTTTACGCACGAGAAAGAGTGGAAACTGTGGGTGGCCTGCGCCGCCGCCGCCGGGATGGCCAGCGCCTATCATGCGCCGCTGGCGGGCAGCCTGTTTATCGCCGAGATCCTGTTCGGCACCCTGATGCTGGCCTCGCTCGGCCCGGTGGTGATCGCCGCGGTCAGCGCCCTGCTGATGACCAACCTGCTCAACGGCGGCCAGGCGCCGCTCTATCTGGTGACGCCGCTCGCCGCCCCCTTGCCGACGCAATACCTGCTGATGGCGCTGGTCGGCGTGGTGGCCGGCGCCGGCGGGCCGCTGTTTTTATGGCTGATGACCGCCACCGGCCATGCCTTCCGCTCGCTGCGGTTGAAGCCGCCGTTGCAGCTGGCGCTGGGCGGCCTGATCGTCGGGCTGCTTTCGCTGCTGTTCCCGCAGGTATGGGGCAACGGTTACAGCGTGGTGCAGGCGCTGCTGAGCGCGCCGCCGGGGGTGCTGCTGCTGGGGGCGATTCTGGTGTGCAAACTGTTGGCGATCCTGGCCAGCAGCGGGTCGGGCGCACCGGGCGGGGTCTTCACCCCGACGCTGTTCGTCGGCGCCGCGCTCGGTTCGATGATCGGTCAGCTGTTTGGCCTGTGGCCGGGCATGGATACGGCGGTGCCGCTGCTGCTGGCGCTGACCGGCATGGCTACCCTGCTGGCCGCCACCACCCATGCGCCGATCATGGCGGCGCTGATGGTGTTTGAAATGACCGGCGAGTACGCCCTGCTGCCCGGCATTCTGCTCTCGTGCGTGATCGCCACCACCGTGTCGCGCGGCCTGCGGCCGGTGTCGGTGTATCACTCGGCGCCGCCGCCCAAACGCGAGGCTTAGAACTCGCCCTGCTGCAGGATTTTCCTGAACTGCGGGCACTGCAGGTGCTCGGGTTCAGGGCAATCAACCAGGTGGTGCAGCCCGTCGCGTACCTGAATCAGGCGCTGGATATGGCGATCCAGCTCATCCGCCCGCGCCGCCAGCAGCCCGCGATCGAGCGCTATCTTGCCCCGTTCGTCAAACAAGGCGCTCATCTCGTCCAGCGTAAAGCCGGCCAGGCGCGCCAGCGCGATCAGCCGCAGTTGGTCAAGCACGCCGGCGGCGTATTGGCGACGCAAACCGTGGCGGCCCGTCGACGCGATCAGCCCTTTCTTCTCGTAATGCCGCAGCGCGGAAGGCGCGATCCCGCTCAGGCGCGCCACCGCGCCGATATCCAGTTCTTTTGCCATTGACTTGAAGCCGACTTTAAGTTGCACACTGTGCGCACATTATCACGTCACTGAGCCAAGGACACCCCTATGACCCCCGATCTGTTAGTGCGCATCCTGTTAACCGGCGCCGGCGCCACCCTCTGCATGGATCTGTGGGCGCTGCTGCTGAAGCGGCGCTTCGGCATCCCTTCTCTCGATTATGCGCTGGTGGGCCGCTGGTTTCTCGGCATGTTCGACGGCCGCTGGTTTCACGCCACCATCGTTACGGCGCCGCCGCGCCGGGGGGAGAGAACAATCGGCTGGATATTGCATTACGCCGTCGGCATCGCGTTTGCCTTTATCCCGATCGGTTTGGCGGGCATCGGGTGGTATACGGCACCGGAGCCGCTCATCGCGCTGTTGAGCGGCTGGCTGAGCCTGGCGGCGCCGTTTCTGGTGATGCAGCCCGCGCTGGGCTTTGGCGTGGCGGCGGCGAAAACCGCCTACCCACGAAAAGCGCGGCTCCTCAGCCTGCTCACCCACACGGTGTATGGGCTGGGCCTGCTGATCGCCGCCCGGCTGTTGGCGGCGCTGTGCGCCTAGAGCGGGCTTACAGCAGCGTGGAAATATCGAGGTAGTGCGCCAGCTCGCGCTGCTCCGCGCGTGGCAAATAGGGAATTTCACCCAGCAGCGGCGCGGGAATGCGCTGCTGCAGCGCCGCGATGGTTTCGGCATAGTGCGCCAACCCCGGGTTGATGCGGTTGGCCACCCAGCCCAGCAGCGGCAGGCCGTCGTTGATGATCGACTGCGCGGTCAGCAGCGCGTGGCTGACGCAGCCCAGCTTGATGCCCACCACCAGCACCACCGGCAGCTGTTCCTGCACCACCCACTCGGCGTAAGGCCGCAGATCGTTCATCAGCACCCGCCAACCGCCGCTGCCTTCCACCACCACCGTGTCGGCTTTGACGGAAAGATCCCGCAGACCGCTGCTCATCACGCCATAGTTGATGTCCTCGGTCGCATGCGCGTGAAACACCTCATCCAGGCAGGTGATGGGATTGATCTCCTCGTAGGACAGCGGCAGGGTTGAAGATGCCTGCAACACCAAAGCGTCTTTATTGCGGATACCCTCGCTGGTTTCCTGGCAGCGTGCGGCGATCGGCTTGTAGCCGGCCACCGAACGGCCCTCGGCGGCCAGCGCCTGCATCAACCCGCGGGAAACCACGGTTTTACCGACGTCGGTATCCGTGCCTGTCACAAATAAACGCTTCAACATGAATAAAATGCCCCAGAATGCCCCGTTAACAATGTGTCGCCGCACCGGCGGCGAAGAAGTCTTTCGGAAAAATTCTAGGGGATGCTGCCACGTAGGGGCTTGAGGTAGCTCAATCTTTTGCGGGATTATTAAGAAGTTCTGATGTTAGCCCTGCAGCAGCTGTACCAGCAATGAACCGTTGTACAGCGCCTCTTTCACCAGCGCCGCACCGGGCATGGTGCCCTGATTGAAGAACTGCGTGGATTCGACCTTGACCTGCTCGCTGTAGGCCGGCAGCGCCTGTTGGCGAATGCAGGAGGCGATGGCCGGGTGCAGGATCTCCGCCGCGCGGTTGAGCGGCGAGCCCACCAGGATCTTCTCCGGATTGAACAGGTTGACCATGATTGCCAGAATGCGCCCCACGCTGTGCCCAACGCCGAGAATGATGTCCCGCGCCAGCTGATCGCCCGCCAGCGCGGCGTCGCACAGTGATTCGACGGTCAGCGGCGCGCCGTGCAGGCTGGAGCTCATCGAGCCGCTCAGCCGCTGCTGGGCGATCTCCAGCATGTTCTCAATGCTGGCCACGGTTTCGAGACAGCCGTGGTTGCCGCAGTAACAGCGTTTGCCGTAGGGATCGACCTGGGTGTGGCCGATCTCCACCACGCTGTGGCTGCCGGCGTGCAGCACATGGCCGCCGGTGATCACCCCGGCGCCGACGTTGTGGTCGATCACCACCTGAATGACGTTCTGGCTGCCGCGCGAGGCGCCGTACAGCGCCTCGGCCATGGTCCAGGCGCTGATATCGTGCTGCAGGTAAACCGGCAGACCGGTGCGGGTTTCCAATGCCGGGCCGAGCGGCATCTCCAGCACGTCGTAAAACGGCATGCGGTGCACCACGCCGGACTGCACGTCGATCATGCCCGGCAGCGTGATGGCGATCGCCGTCAGCCGCTCCAGCTTGCTTTGGTGGCGGATAAAGAATTGGTCGACTTCGGTCAGGATGCGTTTCAGCAGCGGTTCGGGGTGTTCGGCCGCCAGCGGCAGCTGCTCCTCAACCACCAGTTTGCTGCTGAGATCGCGCAGCGCCAGCGTGATGCTGCCGCGGCTGATGCGGGCGGACAGGTAGTGCCAGGCCTCGGTGTCCAGCACCAGCCCCACCGCCGGGCGGCCCCGGCTGCCGATTTCCTGGTACTCGGTTTCCTTGACCAGATGGGCTTCCAGCAGTTCGCGCACGATCTTGGTGATGCTGGCGGGCGCCAGCTGTGCGCGTTTTGACAGTTCGATGCGCGAAATCGGGCCCAGTTGATCGATTAGCCGATAAACCGCCCCCGCATTGGTCTGCTTGATTTGATCGATATGCCCAGGCTGCCCAACCGCAATCACAAACCTGCTCCTACTATTTTTCGCGCTTCTAAATAAAGACTAGGGGTTATGGTGGGGCTTTTGTCATACAGCGTCAACTATTTGATTCGTTATGTGATTTGCTGCACAAATTCCTCGCAATTTCAGCGTGAATTGATTTTTATTTGCCCAAGCTCAACGTCATTTCAGCATCAACGCCATCAGCGCCTGCGCGGCGGCGGTCAGCGGCCGCCGGCGGTGATGCACCAGCCACACTTCGGTGGTGGCGTCGGGCTCCGCCAGCGGCAAATAGCGCACGCCGTCCACCCGCACCCGGGCAAATGAGGCCGGCAGAATCGACACCCCTAACCCGGCGGAGACCAGCCCGATGATGGTCATCGCTTCCCCCACTTCCTGGGTGATATACGGGGTAATGCCTGCCTTGCCGAGTAACAGCAGTATTTCGTCGTACAACGCGGTGCCCACTTCGCGCGAGAAGAACACGAACGGCTCCTGCGCCAGATGTTGGAAACGCAGCGCGCCGCCGGGCGTTTCCGCCAGCGGATGCCCTTCCGGCACCACCGCCACCAGCGGTTCCCGCAGCAGCAGCTGATAGTGCAGCACCTCCGGCAGCCGCGTATTGCGCATTACCCCCAGATCCAGCTCACCGTTCAACAACGGCTCGATCTGCTGTTTAGTGTTGATTTCGCGCATTTTGATATGCACCTGCGGGGAGTGCTGACGAAAGGCGCGCAGGCTGCGCGACACCACGCCGATAAAGGGCGCGGAAGAAGTAAAGCCGATGGTCATTTCCCCCAGCTCGCCGCGATCCAGACGCGCCGCCTTTTCCGCCGCGCGCCCGACCTGATCGAGCACCTGATAGGCTTCTTTGAGGAACATCTCCCCGGCCTGGGTCAAACTGACGTTGCGGTTGTTGCGCGCCAGCAGCCGCGCGCCGACCATCTCTTCCAACGCCTGGATTTGCTGGCTGAGCGGCGGCTGGGAGATCCGCAGCCGTTCGGCGGCGCGGCCAAAATGCAGCTCCTCCGCCACGGCGATAAAGTAACGCAGATGTCTCAATTCGATATTCATATTTAAAACGTCTTAATTTGAATTATTAATATATTAGACAAAAAATTCACCGCTCCCTATCATTTTGTTATCTGTAAAGTGTCTGTTTATCTCCCCGAAGTTCGGTAAGGAAACGCTGTGACAACCCCTGTGCGTTCTGCGGCCGCGATGCCGTCGACGCTGGCCGCCAACGATGACGCGGCCGCTGCGCCAAAAGTAAAACGCTCCACCCTCAACAACAAACTCCCCTATATCGAACGCGGCACGCCGCAGTTTATGCGCGTGACGCTGGCGCTGTTTTCCGCCGGGCTGGCGACCTTCGCGCTGCTCTACTGCGTGCAGCCGATCCTGCCGGTGCTGTCGCAAGATTTCGGCGTATCGCCGGCGGAAAGCAGCCTGTCGCTTTCGGTCTCCACCGGTCTGCTGGCGATCGGCCTGATGTTCACCGGGCCGCTGTCCGACGCCATCGGCCGCAAGTCGGTGATGGTGGTGGCGCTGCTGCTGGCGGCGGTCTGCACGCTGATCTGCGCCTTTATGACCAGCTGGCACGGCATCTTGCTGATGCGCGCGCTGATCGGCCTGTCGCTGAGCGGCGTGGCGGCGGTCGGCATGACCTACCTCAGCGAAGAGATCCACCCCAGCTTCGTCGCCTTCTCGATGGGGCTGTACATCAGCGGCAACTCGATCGGCGGCATGAGCGGCCGCCTGGTGACCGGGGTGTTGACCGACTTCTTCTCCTGGCGCGTATCGCTCGGGGTCATCGGCCTGTTCGCCCTCGCCGCCGCCTGCATGTTCTGGCGCATCCTGCCCGCCTCGCTGCATTTTCGCGCCAGCTCGCTGCGCCCGCGCACCCTGCTGATCAACTTCAAGCTGCATTGGCACGATAAGGGCCTGCCGCTGCTGTTTGCGGAAGGGTTCCTGCTGATGGGCAGCTTCGTCACCCTGTTCAACTACATCGGCTATCGCCTGCTGGCGGATCCTTACCACCTGAGTCAGGCGATTGTCGGCCTGCTGTCGGTGGTGTACCTCACCGGCTCCTACAGCTCGCCCAAAGCCGGTGCGCTCACCTCGCGCTTTGGGCGTGGCCCGGTGCTGCTGGCCTCGATCGTGATTATGTTGATCGGGATCCTGATTACCGCGCTGCCGCAGGTGCCGGCTATCTTTATTGGCATGATGCTGTTCACCGCCGGTTTCTTCGCCGCCCACTCGGTGGCCAGCAGCTGGATCGGCCGTCGTGCGCGCCGCGCCAAAGGCCAGGCGTCGTCGCTGTATCTGTTCTGCTATTACGTTGGATCCAGCGTGGCCGGCACCCTCGGCGGCGTGTTCTGGCACAGCTTCGGCTGGCATGGCGTGGCGGCGTTCATCAGCCTGATGCTGCTGCTGGCGCTGCTGGTGGTGCATTACCTGAAACGCCTGCCGGAAGCAGCCCGCCTCTGAAGAGAAAAAGCCGCGGTGGTTTGCCGCGGCTCGTCATGCCAGTGCCTGTGATTATTGGCCAGTTTTCCAACGGGTACGCAGGTACTCCACCGCCTTGTCCGTTTGCGGCTCAGTCAAATAACGCTGCCGGAACAGGATGGTTCCCCCCATCCCCGGCAGGCTCTCGTTGAGATCCAGCTGCCTCTTCAGCTCGGGGACGCCGCCATCGATGGTCCAGGCCGGCTCGCTGGCGGCAGGCGTACCCACTTTATACAGCGCCACCCCGGCATAGAGCCGGACCGGCGTGCCCTTCACCACCTCGGCCCACCAGTTGGCCAGCACGTCGTAGCGGACAATTTCACGATCAAAAGGCCAATACAGCTGCGGCGCGATGTAATCGAGCAACCCCAGTTTGACCCACTGACGCGTATCGGCATAGGCCGTATCGTACGATGGCGCGCCGGCCCGCGTCGCCGAGCCGTCAGGATCGTCCGCCTGGTTTCGCCAGACGCCCGCCGGGCTGACGCCAAACGCAACCGCGGGCTTCAATGCTCGGACGGTGGCTGAAACCTGTTTTATCAATTGCAGCGTGTTGTCCCTGCGCCAGGCGGCTTTGTCTGCAAATCCTTTGCCGTATGCGCGATACGTTCGTTCATCATCCAGCGGCGATTGCGGCGTTTCGTAATAGAAATAATCGTCAAACTGAATGCCGTCGACCTCATAGTTTTTGACAATTTCAGCCACCACGCCGGTGATCCAGTTGCGCACGTCGGGCAGACCGGGATCGAGCACGAAGCGCTCGTTGGCGGTACGAATCCAGTCGGGATGCAGCGCATAGACGCTGGCCGGCGGCGACTGCAGCGTATGATTGAGTGCGTCAATCGTTTGTGGACGGGTATTCATAGAAACCCGATAGGGATTCAGCCAGGCATGCACGTTGATGCCGCGCCGGTGCGCTTCTTGCAGCATAAAGGCCAGCGGATCGTAACCCGGATCCTGGCCCACGGTGCCGGTCAAGACTTCTGACCAGGGCAAGATATTTGAGCGCCACAGAGCCGTGCCGTCCGGTTTAACCTGAAAATACACCGCGTTAATCCCGGTTTTCACCATCTCGTCCAGCGCGTCCGTCAGCCCCTGTTTCTGCAGGCGAACCCGCTCTTGCGCGGTTTCCGCTTTCAGGGAGGCTGCCGGCGGCCAGTCCAGGCCAATGACCGTGGCCAGCCAGATGCCCCGCATCGGTGTTATCGGCGGCGTCGGTTGCGGGGGCTTCTCCGGTTCGGGCGGCTTGGCGCATCCGCTCACGCCCAGCATGGCGGCCATCAACAGCCATCCGCCTAATTTTGTTACGCCTGTCGGCATTCTGGTTCTCCTTCCGTGAGTGACGGTTATCCCATGTCGTTGCGTGCAGAGCAAGAAACTGCCCGCTTTCTCAACGCTATCAAGCTATCGGCGTCGCCCTGTTCAGACGACGCCGGTGTCCTTATCCCATTACCAGCTCAGCCCAGTTCCGCGCGGGAACGCCACCTTGCCCGTATTGGTTTCCACATCGTAGTCATGCCAGGTGTTGACCGGCAGTTTTCCGTGCGGTTTGATTTTACCCGTCAGCACCTGCGCCAAAGAGACCATTGAAGGGCCACGCCACACGCCGCTGTCATACCCGTAGTAGGAGTACGTGGCGACGGCCGCCTCCACCTCGGCGGCATAGTTCACAATATCGTAAGGGGCGCGCAGTGAGAGGTGAACGCGTTTTTTCCCCTGCTCGGCGGCGTATTTCAACCAGCTCGGATAAGGGCTGCTGTCATTACCCGCTCCGGTTGCGGAGGTAACGACCCCATCCTGTTCAGCCGGCGTAAAGCGGGTTGAGAGGGTTCCGAGCAAGAACACGTCGCAGCCGGCAATATGTTCCCTGACCTGGGCGTCGCTCAGCTCCGTTTCCTTCGCGGCAACGACGTTCTGATACCCCTCCTGCGCCATCACGCGCGCAATGCCGTTGGCCTGCTCGCCCCACGGCGTCAGAATAAAGTAGCGCAGCGCCTTGTCCTTTAACGGCAACAGGCTGTGGTGGTTGATAACCACGGTAATGGAACGATCGGCGATGCGTTTTTCCAGCTTGTGCGCTGAGGACGCAACGTCGCTGGAACAGGGTTTCTCGCTATGGCCCATCAGGTTATGGCGCAATTTGAGGCGCAAAATTCGCTCGACCGAGGCATCGATATCGGCCTCGCTGAGATGCCCCGTTTTCACCCTGTCCGCAAGGTACCGGATCAACTCAGGCAGCAGGCTCGCCTGGGCCGGCGAGGCGATGCTGACAGGCATCAGGGCAATATCCACCCCGGCGGCAAAGACATTTTCAGCCGCCGCTTGCTGGCTGAAATGCTCGGCAATCGCGCCCATATCCAGCGCATCTGAAATCGTTACGCCCGCATACCCCAATTCATTGCGCAGGATCTGGGTCTGAATTTCATGCGACATGGTGGCCGGCACCGTGATTTTTTCACCGCTGCGGGTATCTATCTGGCGGTTATCCAATGCCGGATATTGAATATGCGCGGTCATGACCATATCCGGCGCCGCGCAGCGATCGATGGCCTGCTTGTAAGGGGCGATATCGATGGCAAAAGCCTCTTCCCGCGAGCGATCGACGCGCGGCAAACCGGTATGCGAGTCGGTGGAGGTGCTGCCATGGCCGGGGAAGTGTTTATACGCGGTGATCAGCCCCTGGTGCTTCATGCCCGCCACCATTTTCTCTGCCAGACGAGAAACGGTATTCTTATCATCGCTGAAGGCGCGAACGTTAATCACCGGGTTGAACGGGTTGGTGTTGACATCCACGACCGGGGCAAAGTTGGTATTGATATGCAACGCGCGCATATCCTGGGCCATCAGCTTGCCCTGTTCAACGGCGAGCTGTTCATCCGCGCCCCCTTCAATCGCCGCCGCCAGCGCCATATTGCCGGGGAATGAGGCATAGTCGCCGCGCGGCAGCCGGAAAACGTTACCGCCTTCGTTATCCGTGCCAATAAACAAACGAATGCCCGCGTGGGTTTTCATCGCGGCATACCAGGCCGTCAACGTGTTGATCTGCTGCTTGTCTTTAAGATTATTGGCGAACAGGATCACCCCACCCACGTGGTTATCGGCGATCAGCTTGCCAATGGCTTCATCGGGGACGGTCATATCCTGATTGCTGCTACCGTTCCGATCCCAGTAGCGAAAATCCAGCATGATTTTTTGCCCGATTTTCTCTTCCAGCGTCATGTTTTTGACTTTCTGTTTAATATCCACAGTGAACCTCCGTTTAAAGCACCCGTTAATGACAGAAGAAAAGATAACCCCAAGGGCTCATAGCGTCCTGCCATTCTGTTTGTTCCAGCGTTTGGACAACGGCGATCGGAAAATGGATTAAACAAAACGCAAACGAACAGGAGAAAATCCATCAATGAATCAAAACACTACGCATACCGGGTGTATTACGTGCCCTGTCGTAGAGGCCGCTATGGCGCATTTCCGCTGGTAAGCCGGGTGGCCGGTGAAGCTGCCGCCGGCTCAGGGGCCGATGTTGCCCCCAGTCCGCCACTCTTCTATAGTATGTTGTAACTAATATAGGAGCGTGCGATGAGCAGATACGATGTGATTGGCCGGATGAACGCCTGCTTTACCGAGCTGGAGCAGGCGCTCGGCGCGCTGCAACAGCAGATCGCCCCGCTGCGGTTGCTGGCGGCGCGGGTGTTCAGCCTGCCGGAGGTTGAAAAAGGTCAGGAGCATCAGGCTATCTCGCATATCGCGGTCGAACAGCATGTGGGGCAAGCGGCGCGCGATCTGGCGCTGGAGCATTATCAGCGGCTGTTCATCCACCATAACCGGGAGAATGTCAGCAGCAAGGCGGCCGTGCGCCTGCCCGGCGTCATCTGCCTGGCGGTGGAACAGCCGGAGTATCAGGCGCTGCAAACGCAGCTGGCGCTCATCAACCGACTGAAGGGCGAACTGGAGCAGATTATCACCGTCGATTCCGGCCTGGCGCCGGAGCAGCGTTTCGAGTTCGTGCACACCCATCTGCACGGGCTGATTACCCTCAGCGCCTATCGCACCCTCACTGCCCTGACCAATCCCGACTCCGTGCGCTTCGGCTGGGCCAACAAGCACATCATCAAAAACGTCAAGCGGGACGACATCCTGGCGCAGCTGGAGAAAAGCCTGAAAGCCGGCCGTGCGGTACCGCCGCACAGCCGTGAACAGTGGGCTGCCCTGGTCAGCCGCGAGATAGACGACGTCAGCCGCCTGCCGCAGCACGCGACGCTGAAAATCAAGCGGCCGGTCAAAGTGCAGCCAATCGTCCGGGTGTGGTATCAGCAGCAGCAAAAACAGGTGCAACATCCCTGCCCGCTGCCGCTGATCGCCCTGTGTCAGGCAGAGAGCGGCGCCACAGTGCCGAAGATTGGCGAGCTGCTCAACTACGACGTCGACGCGGTGAAACACCGTTACAAACCCGACGCCCGGCCGCTGCGGCTGCTGGTGCCGCGCCTGCACCTGTATACCGACGACGCTACTCGCTGAGGGCATACACCCGCAGGCGATGGCCGTCCGGATCTCGCGCCACGAAAGTGTAACCGAACTCCATCTCGGTCGGCGTTTGCTCAATCGGCAGCCCGAGTTCGCGCCACTGGTTATAGCGCGCCTCGACCTCTTGCGGATCCTGGCACAAAAAGCCCAGTTCACCGCCGCCGCCGGTCAGGGTCGCCGCAGGTTTTACCCCCTGTTTGGCCCACATCCCCAGCTTGAAGCCGTTGTTGAGCACGAACAGGGCGAAGCCAGGGGAAAGCTCTACCGGCGCCTGTCCCAGTAAACGTTGATAAAAGGCGGCGCTGTTCAGCGGGTTGTCGACGTAAAGCAGGGTCATGCTGGGAAGGGTCATCGGTCTGTCCTCTGGGTGATGGGAACCGGCCGGCTCCCGATAGGTACAGACTAAGGGGCGCGACTGACAGTTTATGGCAGCAGCGTGCCGCTATTGCTCCGCAATGCCCTCGCTGAGGCGCCACTCTTTCAACAGCCGCCGCCGACCGCGCGGATAGCGCTGTTCCAAAGGCGTAGCGGCCTGAATGCGATCGAGGCGAAAATGGCGAAACGCTTGGCGCAGCTCGCACCAGGCGACCAGCATCTGGAACTGCTCGAAAAAACCCAGCGCAAAGGGCCACAGCAGGCGTTCGCTGCGCTGCCCCGCCAGATCGAGATAGTCGATATGCAGCTTGCGCTCGCGGCGGATGGTGTCACGGATCAACACCCGCATCGCATCCGCCACCGGCGGCGCCTGAACCGGCGCGATCAAGAGCGTGTTGGCCTCCAGTTCCTCCCGCAGCGCCGGCGGCAGCACGTCGGCGATCTTGGCCAGCGCCTGGCCCGCCGCGCTCGCCAGCTGGCTGTCGCCGCGGCGGCTGACCCAGCGCATCCCCAGCACCAGCGCTTCTGTCTCTGCCTGCGAGAACATCAGCGGCGGCAGCATAAAGCCGGGCCGCAGCACATAGCCGACGCCCGCCTCGCCGACGATCTCCGCCCCCTGCTGCTGCAGCGTAGCGATATCGCGGTACAGCGTGCGCATGCTGATGCCCAGCGTTTGCGCCAGCGCATGGCCCGCCACCGGATAACGGTGGCTGCGCAGCAGCTGCATCAGATCGAGTAAACGTTGTGCGCGCGACATATCACGGCTCACTGCATAACGCGGTTTGGACAAAGTCGGCAAAAGCCCGCGCCTTAGCCGAGACGAAATGACCGCCGGGGAACACCGCCCACAGCGCCAGCGGCGGCAGCTGCCAGTCCGCTAATGCCGCGATCGCCGCCCCGCTTTGCAGCTCGCTGCGGAACATGCCTTCGCTGGCGATAGTGGGTCCGAATCCCGCCAACACCAGTTCGCGCACGCACTCCGCCGCATTGACCCGCATGCGCCCCGGCAGCCGCAGCGCGCGCTGTTCTCCTTCGCGGCTGAAGCGCCAGTGCTCGCCGCCGCCACGGCGGTGGTAAATCACCATCTCGTGCTGCAACAGATCTTCCGGCCGCTGCGGCATGCCGGCGGTGGTAAAATAGCCGGGCGTGCCGATCACACATTGCTTTACCTCACCCAGTTTGCGGGCGGTAAAGCCGGAATCCTCCAGCTCGCCGATACACAGGGCAATATCGATGCCCTCTTCAATCAACGACAGGTTGCCGTCATCCAGCAGCAGATCGACGCTCAAACGCGGGTTGGCGCGCATAAACGCCGTCAAATCAGGCAAGGGAACGATGCGGGCGAACACCGCTGCCGAGGCGACCCGCAGCCGGCCGCTCAGCGTTTCGCCGGCGTTCTGCACCAGCGCTTCCGTCTCCGCCAGCGCGTTCAGGATACGTCGGGTGCGTTGATACAGCTGCTGCCCCGCATCCGTCGGCTGCAGGCCGTGGGTCGAGCGCAGCATCAGGCGTGTGCCGAGCTGCTGTTCCAGCCGCGCCACCGCTTTCGAGACCGCCGGCTGCCCCACGTGCAGCCGCCGCGCCGCTGCGGTAAAGGAACCGCTCTCGTAAACGCAGGCATAGGTTTCGTAATCGGCAAACTTGCCCATAGCATTCCTTAATGGAATAACGGTTAGCATTTATTGCAGTCTACACGCGCCATTCAGGAATGGGCAAGATGAGCGTAACCCTCATTCCCGTCAGGAGAACGCATGACACTGCAAGACAAACTCGATGCCTTCAAAGCGGAGTTCGAATCCGGCCAACTGCCGTTCACACTCACAGAACAAGAGCACGCGCTGATGCGTAAGGCGATCCAAACGCAGATCGCTGCCGGCATCGCCGAACGCGCCCTGAAGGTCGGCGACGCCGCGCCCGGCTTTACCCTGTCGGACTGCGAAAACCGGTCATGTTCTTCCACGGCGTTGTTGGCAAAGGGCCCGCTGGTCGTCAGTTTCTATCGCGGGATCTGGTGCCCCTACTGTACGCTCGATCTACAGGCCCTGCAGGCCACATTGCCCGCCATCACGCAGTACGGCGCGCAGCTCGTGGCCGTTTCGCCGCAGAGCGCGGTGCATAACCGCCAGGCCATGCGCGATCACGATCTCACCTTTGCGCTGCTCAGCGATGCCGGCAACCGTCTGGCGGCCCAATTCGGCCTGCGTTACCGCCTGCCGGACGCGCTGATCGCCCTGTATCAACAGCGGCTCGGCCTCGATCTGGCGCAGTTCAACCAGGATGATAGCTGGACGCTGCCGCTGCCGGCGCGGTTCATCATCGCCCGCGATGGCCGTATCGCCTATGCTGAAGCGCACGCCGATTACACCCGGCGGCCGGAGCCGCAGGCGCTGTTGTCGGTGCTGGAGAGATTGGCTTGAAAAGACGGGGCGCAAACGCGCCCCGTTTAAACATGACGTGATTATTTCTGCATGCTGCCGACCATCGCTTCCGGCCGCACCCACTCGTCGAACTGCGCTTCGGTCAGGTAGCCGAGCTTCAGCGCCGCGGCTTTCAGCGTCAGCCCCTCCTTGTGCGCTTTCTTGGCGATTTCCGCCGCCTTGTCGTAGCCGATGTGGGTATTGAGCGCCGTCACCAGCATCAGCGATTCGTTCAGCAGCTGGGTGATGCGATCGCGGTTCGGTTCGATGCCCACCGCGCAGTGCTCGTTGAAGCCCTGCATGCCGTCGGCCAGCAGGCGAATCGACTGCAGGTAGTTGTGGATCACCATCGGGCGGAACACGTTCAGCTCGAAGTTGCCGGAAGCGCCGCCGATGTTCACCGCCACGTCATTGCCCAGCACCTGGGCGCACAGCATGGTCATCGCCTCGCACTGGGTCGGGTTGACCTTGCCCGGCATGATGGAGCTGCCCGGTTCGTTCTCCGGGAGCGAAATCTCGCCGATGCCGCAGCGCGGGCCGGACGCCAGCCAGCGCACGTCGTTGGCGATCTTCATCAGCGAAGCCGCCAGCCCTTTCAGCGCGCCATGCCCTTGCACCAGCGCGTCGCAGGTCGCCAGCGCTTCGAACTTGTTCGGGGCGGTGACGAACGGCTGATGGGTCAACTCCGCCAGCGCTTTAGCCACGCGCACCGCGTACTCCGGATGGGTGTTCAGGCCGGTGCCGACCGCCGTGCCGCCCAGCGCCAGCTCGGCAATGTGCGGGATACTGTCTTCGATGTGCTTCAGGTTGTGCGCCAGCATCGCCGCCCAGCCGGAGATCTCCTGCCCCAGGGTCAGCGGCGTGGCGTCCTGCAGGTGGGTGCGGCCGATTTTGACGATATCGCGGTAGGCTTCGGCCTTGTCGCTCAGCGTCTTGTGCAGCACTTTCAGCTCGGGGATCAGGTGCTCGCGCAGCGCAATCACCGCCGCCACGTGCATCGCGGTGGGAAACACGTCGTTGGAGCTCTGGCTCTTATTGACGTCGTCGTTCGGGTGCACCTTGCGCTCTTCACCGCGCACGCCGCCCAGCAGCTCGCTGGCGCGGTTGGCCAACACTTCGTTCATGTTCATGTTGGTCTGGGTGCCGGAACCGGTTTGCCAGATGGACAGCGGGAACTGGTCGGCATGGCTGTCCGCGAGCACTTCGTCGGCGGCGTTGATGATGGCGGCGCCCCGCTCGGCCGGCAGCAGCCCCAGATCCACGTTCACCTGCGCAGCGGCGCGCTTGGTCAACGCCAGCGCGTGGATCAGCGCGGTCGGCATCTTTTCGGAGGAAATGCGGAAATGCGCCAACGAACGCTGGGTTTGCGCGCCCCACAGCTTGTCGGCCGGTACTTCGATGGGGCCCATAGAGTCTTTTTCGATACGAACGCCTGCCATCATTGTCTCCTTAGCATAATTCCTAAAATTGTAGGGTTAGGCCGACGCGCTACCCCCCGTCGGCATGCACTCCCAGTATAGTGACATAATAACTATTCGCATTAAGAGAGTTATCTCACAGCACGTTTCATCTCTTTTACTCCTTCATGACGCGGTTATTTGCCGCCGGTTAACCCGCGCCGAAATAAACGGCCGGGCATGCCCCGGAGAATAAAAGCGTGGGTAACGATTAACGCGGATGACGCGAATTAAAATTATTGATGCGCTGGGCCTGTAACTGATTAAGCTCATCGATACGCTGCTGCTGCAGATGATTGATTTCGTCGTAGGCGTCCTGCCGTTCATGATGGCGATAGGCCCCGGCCGCCGCCGCGCCGGCGGTGAGCGCCAGCGGATGGGCCACGGGCGCGATCGCGGCGGGAACCGCTACCGGCGCGGGTGCAACAACGATCGGCGCCGGCGCGATCACTACGGTGCGCGGCGCGGCGTAAGGATAGGTGACAATCACCGCCGCCTGGGCTGCGCCGGTGCAAAGCCCCAACAGCAACAACAATTTTTTCATGCAGCAGACCTCTGGTTTCGTTAAATCGACTCGTTAGCCGTTACGGTAAAGGGGTCTGGCGCGCCGGTTTAAGCTCGGCGTGTGAACGCCCAGCGCAGCGCGAAAATAATAATAAGGGAATGGCTCAGACGGTAAAAAATAAATTCAGCCGACATAGTTTGACATGCTGAAAAATAAATAATGAGGCAAAATGCCCGGGCTATCGGCAATAACCCCGCTGTACCAAAGAATAATCGATTGGCGGCTTTTGACGGCCGCCTTGAGGCCCTGTGCGCCATTTGAGGCGCCGATCGTTATCACGTTATACTTTGGCCCGTTGCCGGGCGCGACGTTATCCGGCGTTATTTTGATCGCGCCCATGATTTTTCCCGCCGACGCGGGCGTATGATGGTCGTCGGCATAGATTAAGTTAATCTTATAAAATCAGTGAGTTATTGCTATGTAGTGCGGCAATGACGCAGAAGGACGTTTATCGACATGCAAAAAATGACCAATGCGGTACAGAATTACGCCTGGGGCAGCCACGATGCGCTGACCCGTCTTTACGGTATCGCCAACCCCGATAATCAGCCGATGGCCGAACTGTGGATGGGCGCCCATCCCAAGAGCCCTTCCCGCGTGCCGGGCGCCGATGGCGCACTGCGTTCGCTGCGCGAGCTAATCGATGAAGACCTGCCAAAGCAACTGGGCGCCGACGTCGCCAGCCGCTTTGGCGAGTTGCCGTTCCTGTTTAAAGTGCTGTGCGCCGATCAACCGCTGTCGATCCAGGTCCACCCGAGCAAAGCGGCGGCCGAGATCGGCTTCGCGAAAGAGAACGCCGCCGGCATCCCGCTGAGCGCCGCCGAACGCAATTACAAAGACCCCAATCACAAGCCCGAACTGGTGTTCGCCCTGACGCCGTTCCTGGCGATGAACGGCTTTCGCGAACTGGCCGATATCGTTTCCCTGCTGCAACCGATCGCCGGCGCGCACCACGACATCGCCGCCTTCCTGCAGCAGCCGGACACCGCACATCTGTCCACCCTGTTCGCCAGCCTGTTGACCATGAGCGGCGAGCAAAAGTCGCTGGCGCTTGGCGTGTTGAAGGCCGCGCTCAACAATCAGCAGGGCGAGCCCTGGGATACCGTGCGTTTTATCGCCGGCTTTTATCCGGATGACAGCGGCCTGTTCTCACCGCTGCTGCTGAACGTGGTGCAGCTCGCGCCGGGCGAGGCGATGTTCCTGTACGCGGAAACGCCGCACGCCTACCTGAAAGGGGTGGCGCTGGAGGTGATGGCCAACTCGGATAACGTGCTGCGCGCGGGCCTGACGCCGAAATTCATCGACGTGCCTGAGCTGCTGGCCAACCTGCAGTTCCGCCCGCAGCCGGCGTCCGGCCAGCTAACCCAGCCGGAGCAACGCGGCAACGCGCTGTTCTTCCCGATCCCGGTGGAGGATTTCGCCTTCTCGCTGCACGATTTGACCGCCGCGCCGCAGGCGCTGGCGCAGCGAAGCGCGGCCATCGTGTTCTGCGTCGCCGGCGAAGCGACGCTGGAAAAATCAGGGCAGCGCCTGACGCTCAAGCCGGGCGAATCCTGCTTTATCGGGGCTTTCGAATCCCCGGTCAACGTCAGCGGCAGCGGCCGCATCGCCAGGGTTTATAACCAGCTGGCCTAACCGTTGATAAATTTCAGCAAATTGCTTGCTGAAAGCGAGAGCTACCCCCACAATTAAACGCCTGCGGGCGTTTTTTGTCGGCCCCTATTTGCCCCTCCCGCGCAACGGAGGGTGATAAGAAAAAAGGATGAAACAGAGCTATGAAAAAATCGTTAGTCGCTGTCAGCGTCATTGTGGTTCTTGGCGCAGCATGGACCGGGGCATCCTGGTACACCGGGAAACAGATCGAGCAGCACATGGGCGAAGTCGTCGACAACGCCAACGGCCAGCTGAAAACTTACCTGCCGAAAGCCGGCGTGAAGCTGAGCTATGAAAATTACCAGCGCGGCCTGTTCAGCAGTAAAGTGCGTTATGTGCTGCGTTCCGACGGCACGGATACCAGTGAAAACGCGGCGCTGAAAACCGGTGAAGAAGTGGCGTTCCTGGAAACCATCGATCACGGCCCGTTCCCCTTCGCCCAGCTGAAAAAATTCAATCTGCTGCCGAGCATGGCGTCGGTGCATACCGAGCTGGAAAATACCCCGGCGGTGAAAGGTCTGTTTGACACCACCAAAGGCAAATCGCTGTTTACCGCCGATTCGCGCATCTCTTACAGCGGGGACACCTCGTCTGCCATCGACATCATCCCGCTGGACTACCAAAAAGATAAGTCTTCGCTGAAATTCAGCGGCGCTACCATTAACGCCGACGTGTCCAGCGATCTGAAAAAATTCGTGCTGGATGCCAATAGCGACAATATCGTGTTCGCCAGCCCGAACGAATTCGGTCAAAACGAGCAAATCACCTTCCAGGGCTTCAACCTGGAAGGCAACAGCAACGAGAGCAAGTTCGGCGTGAAGCTCGGCGATCAGACGATGACGCTGAAGCAGTTCAAACTGACGATCGACGGTAAAGATACCGTGGCGTTGGACGGTTTCAACCTGGTGAGCAAGTTCGGCGAGCAAGGCAGCAGCAACATCGGCGGCCAGATCGACTACACCATGGACGCGCTCAAGGTGCAGGGCAACGACTTCGGCGCCGGCAAGCTGGCGCTGAAAATCGACAACGTCGACGGCAAAGCGCTGAAAGACTTCGCCGACAGCTACAACCGCCAGACCATGGCGCTGCTGCAACAGGGCGAGAACCTGGATCCGGCCGTGTATGAGCAGCAAAACGCCGAACTGCTGCAAAAGAACCTGCCGCTGCTGCTGAAAGGCAACCCGAGCCTCAGCATCGCACCGCTGAGCTGGAAAAACAGCAAGGGCGAGAGCACCTTCACGCTGGATCTGGCGCTGACCGATCCGAGCAAGGCCGCCTCCCCGGCACAATCGCCGGATCAGCTGATCGCGCAGGCGGTTAAAAAGCTGGATATCAACCTGACCATTCCGGAAGCGATGGCCACCGAATTGACCGCGAAAACCGCGCTGTTGCAGGGTTACAATGAGGAAGACGCGCAGAAACTGGCGCAGCAGCAAGTACAGGGCCTGGCGGCCATGGGCCAGATGTTCAAGCTGACCACCCAGAAAGACGGCGTGATCGCGAGCACGTTCCACTATGCCGACAACCAGGTTGACCTGAACGGCAACAAAATGTCGCTGCAGGAGTTCATCGGCCAGTTCGGCCTGCTGGGCGCCCCGGCGGAAGACGGTGAACCGGCGCAGGATGCACAGCCAGCTCCGGCACCGGCGCAGTAAGCGTTTGAAAGCCTGATCAAGGGCCCCCTGCGGGGCCCTTTTTATTTACGCCGCGTAAACCGCATCGCGAATCTGCTGTGGATAGCGGCCGCACATGCCCTCAAACGCGGTGTTGGTCAGTATCACCACGCTCAGCTGCGCCTGTGGATCAAAGAACCAGCTGTGGCCGTAAACCCCGCCCCAGGTCAGCGTGCCGGCCTGCTGCGGCGTCTGCGCCGCTTCTGCGTCCACCAGCAGCGCCCCGCCAAAACCGAATCCCCAGCCTGGCCCTTGCGTTTGCGCCTGCGCGCCCACGTGCGGGCTGCGCAGCAACGCCACCGTGTCCGGCTGCAAAATACCCTGCCCGCCGCTGCGTAATACCTCCACCAGCTTCAGCACGTCGTCGGCATCGCCGACCATGCCCGCGCCGCCGGAAGGATAGGCCCCGGCGTTGAGCGCCCGCATCGGTGAAAACAGCACTTCGCCCCCCGCCATCCCCTCCGGCAGCGCCACCCGCAGGCCTTCCGGCATGCGCTGCGGCCCTTGCGGGGTGTTGTAATACGGCGTCGCCAGGTTCGCGGCGTCCGTCGCATGGAACGCGGTATTGCCGAGCCCCAGCGGCCGCGCCACCCATTCGACAAACAGCTGCGGCAGCGGCATGCCCGTCACCCGTTCCAGCACCGCGCCAAGCACGTCGAGCGCCAGAGAATAATTGAAGCGTTCCCCCGGCGCCGACAGCAACGGCGCCTGCGCCAACAGCCGCAGGTTTTGCTCCAGCGTCAGCGTCGACAGCTCCACGCCGTCCTGGATCCCCAACTGGTGGTAAACGCCCGTCGGCGGCTGGTTCAGCCGATAGTCCAGCCCAGCGGTATGGCTCAGCAAATGACGAATCTTGATCGCCGGGCGCCGGCCGTCGGCGAGCGCCGGAGTAAACCACGGCATCCACTCGCTGACCGCGTCGTCCAGGCTCAGCTTGCCCTGTTCGATCAGGCGCAGCGCCGCCAGCGTGGTGTAGGGTTTGGAGACCGACGACAGCCGGAACTGCGTTTCTCGCCGCATCGGCCGCCGCACTTCACGATCGGCATAGCCGGCCGCCCCGGCGTAGCAAATCTCGCCCTGCCGCGCCACCAGCACCACGCTGCCCACGATGCGCCCTTCGGCCATCGCCTGTTGATCGATCGCCGCGATCCGTTCTGTTAACGCCCGTTGTTCTGCCGACATGATTTTCATCTCGCTGATGGAAAGTAAAATCAGTCTAAAACGTTCGTCATAAATTAAAATAAGGCATAATTTAATGAATCATTAAGCATAGGTTATTGATAGATGAGTTCACTCCTGCAGCTGCTGCCCTATTTCGAAGCCGTCGCACGCCTGGGCAACTTTACCCGCGCGGCCAGCCAGCTCGGCGTCACGCCGCCGGCGGTGTCACAAAACATTCAGGCGCTGGAGAATCAGCTGGGAGTGCGGCTATTTCACCGCACCAGCCGCTCGGTGCGCCTCAGCGATGAGGGCCGGTTGTTCTATCAGAAGGTGTCGCCGGCGATGAGCCAGATCGACGTGGCGGCGGACGACGTGCGCGCCCTGGGCGCACACCCGGCGGGCCTGCTGCGCATCACGCTGCCGCAGCTGGCCGCCTCGCTGCTGGTAATGCCGCACCTGGCGGAATTTCAACGGCGCTATCCCGACGTGCAGCTGGAACTGTTTACCGAAGACCGCTTTTCCGATCTGGTGCTGGGCAGTTTCGATGCCGGCATTCGCATGCACGCCATGCTGCAAAAAGACATGATCGCCGTGCCGATCGACAACGGCCAGCGCCGGGTGCTGGTCGCCTCGCCCGACTATCTGGCGCGTTGCGGCGTTCCGGCCACGCCGGACGATCTGCCTGCTCACCACTGCCTGCGCTACCGTTTCCCCGGCAGCGGCAAACTGGAACCCTGGTATTTTAGCCTGGGCGACGATGAACGCGCGCTGGACGTCAGCGGCAGTTTGATTTTTAACGAAGATCGGCTGATCAAAGATGCGGCGTTGGCGGGCCTGGGTATCGCACAGCGTTTTCAGGGCACGGTATTGCAGGAGCTGGCGCAGGGGCAACTGGTGGAAGTGCTGCCGGGTTACGCCAGCGAAGCGTCGGGCTTTTTCATCTACTTTCCCGCCGGCAAGCATCTGCCGCTCAAGCTGCGCGCCTTTATCGATTTCATGCGCGAGCGGCGTGAACGGCAGCACCGGTGGTAGGGGCCCCCCGCCGGCGCCCCTGACCGTCAGCGCTTCTCCAGCGCCTGGATGATGTGGTAAGCCGCTTCGACGCGATCGTCGTTCGGGAACCACTTGTTGGCCAGCATCACCACGGCGATATTCTTCGCCGGGATAAATACCGCGTAGGTGGAGAAACCGCCGGTGGAGCCGGTTTTGTTATACCAGCCGGCGCGCAATTCCGGCTGCGGCGGCGTGATGGCAGTGGCCGGCGTGCCGTTCATGATCATCCCGGCGTTGTTGCCTTCAATCAAACGCGACAGTTGCACCGGATACGGGTAGTTCTCCCACATCAGATCCTGCGTGAACGCGCCCGCCTTGTAATAACCGACGTGCGTCGCGGCCAGCGCGTCGCGCCACGGCTGCGCTACCTTCACCTGCTGCAGGTTGGCGTCCAGATAGCGAATCAGATCGCGGGCGTTGGACTTGATGCCGTAAGACTCGGCGTCCAGCGGGCCGGGGTTGACCCGCACCGGCTTATCGTCCTTGCTGTAACCCTGCGCATAGTTGGCCATCTGCGCCGCCGGCACCTGCACGTAGGTGTGGCTCATGCCCAACGCCGGCAGCATCCCCTGTTCCATCGCCTGGATAAACGGCTGGCCGAGGCTCTTGGCGGCGATCATGCCCAGCATGCCGATGCCGAGGTTGGAATAGACGCGGTAGCTGCCCGCCGGGTGTTTCGGCTGCCAGGCCCGGTAGTAGGCCATCAGTTGGGCGTTGTTGGTCACGTCGTCCGGCACGAACAGCGGCAGGCCGGAGGTATGCGTCGCCAGATTCAGCAGGCTGACGCCGTCGAAGGCGCTGCCGCGCAGCTCGGGCAGGTAGTGGCTGGCCGGGTCTTTAAACGACAGTTTGCCCTGCTGCTGCGCATAGACCGCCAGCGTCGCGGTGAAGGTCTTGCTCAGCGAGCCCACTTCAAACAGCGTCTGCTCGGTGATCGGTTTACCGGTCTGCTTCGAGGCGACGCCGTACGGGTAAATCTGCTGTTTGCCGTCGACCGACACGGCGATCGCCATGCCCGGCACGCCGTATTTTTTCATCAGCGGCTGAATAACGGCGTCGATATCCTGCTGCTGTGCGGCGTGCGCGGTCGGCAGGATCAGTGCGGCGATCAGCGCGGCCGCCAGGCGGTTCATTTTCGTCATGATAGAAGCTCTTAGGTTGCAGGGCATCGGCCGCGGCCAAAAGTTTTTATTGGCGTTATATACGGCGCTTTCCCTGATTGATGATGTCATTCCTTTACGGCTGCCGTGACACTCTGAGCAGCCGCGCCAAATATCGGATTTTGCCGCCGGGTTGACAAGCGATAATAATTTCAGCCAGCATAAAGAAAAACTTATGGCTATCGACAATGCGCAAATCGACTTCCCCTCAACGCCCTGCGGGCGTTCGAATCCTCCGCTCGTCACCTGAACTTCACCCGCGCCGGTCTGGAGCTGCGCGTCACCCAGGCCGCCGTCAGCCAGCAGGTGCGCATGCTGGAAGAACAGCTGGGCATTCAGCTGTTCCGCCGCCTGCCGCGCGGGCTGGATCTGACCGAAGAGGGCCAGGCGCTGCTGCCGGTGTTGAGCGACGCCTTCGACCGTATCGAGGCAGTGCTGCAGCAGTTCGAAGGCGGGCATTTCCACGAGGTGCTGACGGTGGCGGTGGTCGGCACCTTCGCCGTCGGCTGGCTGATGCCGCGGCTGGCGGCGTTCAGCACGGCGCATCCGTTTATCGATCTGCGGGTGCTCACCCACAACAACCTGGTCAATCTGTCGGCCGACGGCATGGATTTCGCCATCCGCTTCGGCGAAGGGCTCTGGCCCGCCACCTGCAATATCAAGCTGTTCGACGCGCCGCTGACGGTGCTCTGCCCGCCGGCGGTCGCCGCGCGCCTGCGCACGCCGCAGGATCTGCAGCACGAGCAGCTGATGCGCACCTACCGCAAGGATGAATGGGAGCAGTGGTTCGCGGCGGCACAGGTGACGCCGTGGCGGATCAACGGCCCGGTGTTCGACTCGTCAAGGCTGATGGTGGAAGGCGCGATCCAGTGCGACGGCGTGGCGCTGGCGCCGGTCAGCATGTTCCGCCGCGAACTGGCCGCCGGCGCGCTGCAGCGGCCGTTTGCCGCCGAGGCCGCGCTCGGCGCCTATTGGCTGACCCATTTGAAATCGCGGGATCTGACGCCGGCGATGAAAACCTTTATCGGCTGGAATCCGCCGGGAGGCGGAAGAGGAACAGCGGCAGGGCTAGGCGGAACCGCGCCGGATCAGCGTCGGCGGCAGAATGACGTTCTGCGCCGGCAGGTCGGCGTCACCGATGCGCTGCAGCAGGCGCGCGGCGGCGCTGCGCCCCACTTCCCGCGCCGAGCTGGAGACGAAGGTCAGCGGCGGCTCGGTCAGTTCGGCCTCCGGCACGTCGCCGAAGCCGATCAGCGCCACCTGCCGCCCGTAGTAGGCGTCTACCCCGTCCGACCCGATGCTGCGGCCGCTGCGCGCCAGGCCAAAATAGGCGCCGAGCGCCACCGACGCCTTGTGGCAGACGATGGCGGTAATGTTCGGGTAATGGCGCAGCAGTTGTTCCGCCGCTTCCGCCGCCTCGCGCTGCCGGCAATCGCACTCGACGATCCATTCGCTGCGAAACGGCAGGCCGTACTGCACCAGGGTGGCGCAAAAGCCGCCCAGCCGCTCGGCGCGTGTCAATGAGTCGCTCTGGCCGCCAAGGTAGGCGATTTGGCTGTGGCCGCGCTTGATCAGAAATTCGGTGGCCAGCTTGGCGGCCTGCATGTTGTCCGGCCGCACCACGTCCACGCCATCAAGGCCGCTGGAGCGCGCCACGCAGACCAGCGGTACGCCCTGCTCGGCCGCCTTTTCCTTCAGGCCCGCCGCCGCGCGAATACCGCCCGCCAGCACGATGCCGTCGACGCCCTGCGCCAGCAGCGCGTCAAACGCCCGCTGCAGGCCCTGGCCGTCGCGCCCGCTCTGCGTCAAAAACAGCAGCTTGTCGTGCGCCTCCAGCGCTTCGCTCAGCCCGGCGGTCATTTCGGCATAGAAGGGTTCGCAGATGTCGCGCAGAATAAGGCCAATCACCCCGGACTCCCCGCCGCGCAGCGTCGCCGCCTGGCGATTGCGTACATAGCCCAGCTGCTCTATCGCCTGATTGACCTTCTCGACGGTGGTCGGCGAAATGCGCCCCTTGCCGCTCAACACCAGGGAAACCGTGGTGACCGACACGCCCGCCTGCTGCGCCACATCGGTGATGGTGATTTTTTTGATGCTCATAGTCTCTGCGAACCCGTTCCTGGGCAACCCGCCGTAATGATCAAGGGTATACCGAATCCGTTAGCTCAGTAAAACGTTTTACTGCCTGCCGCATTGTCGCCAGAAACCGGGCGGCAGATTTGTGATTGGTGGCGCATTTTTGCTAGGTAAAACGTTTTATCTTCTTTTTACCTAATCAGAAGTCCCCTTTTTGCTCGTCTTTTCGCCAGGAGAAGTCGGTTATGTCAGCAGCCAACAAACCAAAAATCACCCTCTGGGAGTTCTTCCAGAGCCTGGGCAAAACCTTCATGTTGCCCGTCGCCTTGCTCTCTTTCTGTGGCATCATGCTGGGGATCGGCAGCTCGCTGAGCAGCCGCGACGTGATCACTCTGATGCCGTTTATCGGCCACCCGATTTTCCAGCTGATCTTTACCTGGATGAGCAAGGTAGGTTCCTTCGCCTTCAGCTTCCTGCCGGTGATGTTCGCCATCGCCATTCCGCTGGGCATGGCGCGCGAAAACAAGGGCGTCGCCGCCTTCTCCGGCTTCGTCGGCTTCGCCGTGCTGAATCTGGGCACCAATTTCTACCTGACCGCCGCCGGCGTGCTGCCCACCGGCGATCCGCTGGTGCTGAAAGCCAACAATATCCAGAACATTCTCGGGATTCAGTCGATCGATACCGGCATCCTCGGCGCGGTGATCGTCGGCATCATCGTCTATCGCCTGCATGAACGCTTCCACACCATCCGCCTGCCGGACGCGCTGGCGTTCTTCGGCGGCACGCGCTTCGTGCCGATCGTCACCACCGTGGTGCTGGGCCTGTGCGGCCTGGTGATCCCGCTGATCTGGCCGTGGTTCGCCGCCGGCATCACCGGGCTGGGCTGGGTGATCAACAGCGCCGGCGCCTTTGGCCCGATGCTGTTCGGCACCGGCGAACGCTTGCTGCTGCCGTTCGGCCTGCAGCACATTCTGGTGGCGCTGATCCGCTTTACCGAGGCGGGCGGCACCATGGAAGTGTGCGGCCACAGCGTCAGCGGCGCCCTGACCATCTTCCAGGCGCAGCTCTCCTGCCCGACCACTACCGGCTTCGCCGAAAGCGCTACCCGCTTCCTGTCGCAGGGTAAAATGCCGGCGTTCCTCGGCGGGCTGCCGGGCGCGGCGCTGGCGATGTATCACTGTGCCAAACCTGAGAACCGCCATAAAATCAAAGGGCTGTTGATTTCCGGCGTGGTGGCCTGCGTGGTTGGCGGCACCACCGAGCCGATCGAGTTCCTGTTCCTGTTCGTCGCGCCGTTCCTCTACCTGATCCACGCGCTGCTCACCGGGTTGGGCTTTACCGTGATGGCGCTGCTGGGCGTGACCATCGGCAACACCGACGGCAATATCATCGACTTCGTGGTGTTCGGCATTCTGCACGGCACCGCCACCAAGTGGTATCTGGTGCCGGTGGTGGCCGCCGTCTGGTTTGTCGGCTATTACGCCATTTTCCGCTTCGCCATCCAGCGCTTTAACATCAAAACGCCGGGCCGCGAAAGCGACAGCGCCGTCAGCCAGAGCGCGCCGGCCGGCGCGGTGGGCAAATCCGGCTACAACGTGCCGGCAATTTTGGCGGCGCTCGGCGGCCCGGACAACATCATCACGCTGGACAACTGCATCACCCGCCTGCGCCTGTCGGTCAATGACATGAACCGGGTGGACGACGCGGCGCTGAAGGCCAACCGCGCCATCGGTGTGGTGCATCTCAACGAGCATAACCTGCAGGTGGTGATCGGCCCACAGGTGCAATCGGTGAAGGATGAATTAGACTCACTGATAGCCACGGCGCAACCTGCCGCGGCGCTGCAGGGAGCCACCCATGTTTGATTTCGCCACCCCGATCGACCGCCACGGCACCTGGTGCACCCAGTGGGACTATATCGCCGATCGCTTCGGCAGCGCCGATCTGCTGCCGTTCACCATCTCCGATATGGATTTCGCCACCGCGCCGTGCATTCTCGAGGCGTTGCAGCAGCGCCTGCAGCACGGCGTGCTGGGCTACAGCCGCTGGCAGCACGAGGATTTTCTCGGCGCGCTGCGCCACTGGTATCAGCAACGTTTCAACGCCGCCATCGACACCGCAACGGCGGTGTACGGCCCTTCCGTTATCTACATGGCGGCGCAGCTGATCCGCCAATGGTCCGTACCGGGCGACTACGTGGTGACCCATACTCCGGCCTACGACGCCTTCTACAAAGTGATCCTCGCCAACCAGCGCCAGCTGTTGGCCTGCCCGCTGCACAAGGCCGGCGACGACTGGCGCTGCGACATGGCGCACCTTGAGGCCTTGCTGGCGCGGCCGCAGACCAAGATCCTGCTGCTGTGCAGCCCGCATAACCCCACCGGCAAAGTGTGGCGCCGCGACGAGCTGCAGCAGATGGCCGAACTGTGCGAGCGCCACGACGTGCGCGTCATCAGCGATGAGATCCACATGGACATGGTCTGGGGGGAACACCGCCATACGCCGTGGAGCCAGGTGGCGACCGGCGGCTGGGCCCTGCTGACCTCCGGCTCCAAGAGTTTCAATATCCCGGCGCTGACCGGTGCCTACGGCTTCATCAGCGACGACGCCAGCCGCGAAGCTTACTTCCAGCAGCTCAAAGCCCGCGACGGCCTCTCCTCGCCGGCGGTGCTGGCGGTCGCCGCGCACGTGGCCGCCTATCGCCACGGCGAACCCTGGTTGGATTCCCTGCGCGACTATCTGCAGGATAATCTGACCTACGTCGCCGAGCGGTTGGAACAGGCGTTTCCGGCGCTGGGCTGGCGCCCGCCGCAGGCCACCTACCTGGCCTGGATCGATCTGCGGCCGTTGGCCGTTGACGATCAGGCGCTGCAGCAGGCGCTGATCGAGCGCGAAAAGGTGGCGATCATGCCGGGCTTTACCTACGGCGAGGAAGGCCGCGGGTTCCTGCGCCTCAACGTCGGCTGCCCGCGCAGCAAGCTGGAGGCCGGCATGGACAAGCTGATCGCCGGATTGCGGTTGGTGCTGGGCGAGCAATAGCGCGAGGGGGCGAGCCTCCGCCCGCCCCTCGATTACCCCTGAACAGTCGGAATGTCCTCCAGGCGGCGATAGACCGTCAGGCCCCACTCGTTGGCCAGCCGCACGTCGTTATCGGCCCCCGCAGACGCCCCTTCGATGCGATACACCGCCTGACACTGCGCAATCAGCCGGTGGGCCACCGGGTAAAGAAACGTCTCGCTCACCGCATCGCCAACCTGAGTGGACCCCGCCGCCGCCGCCAAAGGCAGCGCCAGCCATTCGCCGATCACCGGCACGTGCCCTCGCAGGTAAACCGCCAGCGCCGCCTGTTCCAGGCGCGCCAGATTGGCGGCGATACGCTGCGGATCGCCATCGGTGCCGCTGCGATAGGGGCCGGCGATCAGGATTTGTTGGGCTTTCATCGTTCTTCCTCCAACGTCCGGTTCAAGGCGACAAACTGCAGCAGCATGATAGTCTTGGCGTCAACGATCGTGCCCTGGCGAATCGCCTGCAGGGCTTGCGCCAGCGGCAGCTCGAGCACTTCCAGATCTTCCCCCTCCGCCGCCACCCCGCCGCCCTCGTTGATGCGATCGCCCGCCTGATACTCGCCGACGAAAAAGTGCAGCTTCTCGGTGACCGAGCCTGGGCTCATGTAGGCTTCGAACACCTTTTCCACGTTCTGCACGAAATAGCCGGTTTCCTCTTCCGCTTCGGCGCGGATGCGCGCCTCCGGCGACGCGTTGTCCAGCAACCCGGCGGCAGCCTCAATCAACATGCCGTCATGGCCGTTGACGAACACCGGAAAACGGAACTGGCGCGTCAGGATCACCGTTTGCGCCTGCCGGTTGAACAGCAAAATCACCGCGCCGTCGCCGCGATCGTAGGTCTCACGGCTCTGTCGCTGCCAAACGCCGTCGCGCCGCAGAAAATCAAAGGTGGTTTTTTTCAGCAGGTACCAGTCATCGGACAACACCCGGGTTTCGACAATGCGAACCCTGTCTTTGGTGGCTATCATCGGTTTACTCCGCCAGAGGAAGGAAATTGATAATATCGTGCAGTTTCGTGTATTATCAAGGTATTTCGTGCAAAGCAAATTTGAGAGGAAAATGGCCATGTTGACCAGCCAGCGCAAGAAAATCATCCTGGAAAAACTGGCCGAGGATGGCCAGGTGTTGGCCAAGCAGCTCAGCGAAATGTTTG
Source organism: Serratia sp. HRI (assembly GCF_010119335.3). NCBI lineage: Bacteria > Pseudomonadati > Pseudomonadota > Gammaproteobacteria > Enterobacterales > Yersiniaceae > Serratia > Serratia sp. HRI. The sequence continues at coordinate 207,242 of NZ_CP083690.1, forward strand.
GGTTGTCGGAAGACACTGTCCGGCGCGATCTGCGCGAACTCGACGCCGAGGGGTTGCTGCAACGGGTACATGGCGGCGCCCTGCCGGTTTCCTCTGCCATTGCCAGCTTCGCCGAGCGCAATCAGTTGGAATCCGGCGCCAAACGCGCGATCGCCAAAGCCGCAGCGGCGCTGATCGCCCCCGGCCAGGTAGTGATTATCGACGGTGGCACCACCTCTGCAGAACTGGTCCGGCAGCTGCCGCTCAACCTGAACGCCACTATCGTCACCCACAGCCCCAGCGTCGCCGTGGGCCTGGTCGATCATCCCACGGTGGAGGTGATCCTGATCGGCGGCCGGCTGTACAAGCATTCGATCGTCAGCGTTGGCGCCGCCGCGGTGGAAGCGATGTCGCATATTCGCGCCGATATCTATTTTATGGGCGTGACCGGCGTGCACCCCACCGCGGGGCTGAGCACCGGCGATCTGGAAGAAGCCTACATCAAGCGGGCGCTCGCGGCCCGCGCGGCGGAAACCGTGGTGCTGGCCTCCGCCGCCAAGCTTAACGCCGCCTCGCAGTATGCGATCGGTGACATTACGCTGGCGCATACCATCATCGTTGAACGCGCCACCGACGACGCATTGATCGCGCCGTTGCAGCAGGCGGGCGTCAGCGTGTTGAAAGCCTGATTCACGACGATAATGCGATACACCTCGCATTATTTGTGATGCAAGTCACTTTTTTATGCAACGAGATGGCAAGTTTCATTCATTTGTTTTTATACTGTTCTGCACTTTACCTACGATAAATTAGCGAGTGCCCAGCATGATCGATCCCCGCCTACCGCTTACCGACATTCACCGCCATCTCGACGGCAATATCCGCGCGCAGACCATTCTCGACCTCGGTCGCCAGTTCAATCTCGCCCTGCCGGCCAACGATTTGGAGAGCCTGCGCCCGCACGTGCAGATCACCCACGCCGAACCGGATCTGGTCAGCTTCCTGCAAAAACTGGACTGGGGCGTGGCGGTGCTGGGCGATCTGGACGCCTGCCGCCGCGTGGCCTACGAAAACGTCGAAGACGCCGCCAACGCCGGCCTGCACTACGCCGAGCTGCGTTTTTCCCCTTACTACATGGCGATGAAGCACCAGCTGCCGGTCGCCGGCGTGGTGGAAGCAGTGATCGACGGGATCCGTTCGGGCTGCCGCGATCGCGACATCGACATTCGCCTGATCGGCATCATGAGCCGCACCTTTGGCGAGGCCGCCTGTCTGCAGGAATTGGAAGGGTTGCTGGCGCACCGCGACGGCATTACCGCGCTGGATTTGGCGGGCGATGAGCTGGGCTTCCCCGGCAGCCTGTTCCTCAACCACTTCAACCGCGCGCGCGACGCCGGCCTGCGCATCACCGTGCACGCGGGCGAAGCCGCCGGCCCGGAAAGCATCTGGCAGGCGATCCGCGAGCTGGGCGCCGAGCGTATCGGTCACGGGGTGAAAGCGGTCGAAGATCCGGCACTGATGGACTTCCTGGCGGAACACGGCATCGGCATCGAATCCTGCCTGACCTCCAACATCCAGACCAGCACCGTGCCTTCGCTGGCGCAGCATCCGCTGGCCACCTTCCTGCGCCACGGCGTGCTGGCATCGATCAACACCGACGATCCGGCGGTTCAGGGCATCGAGATCGAGCACGAATACCGCGTCGCCGCGCCGCAGGCCGGGCTGACGCCGGAGGAAATCCGCACCGCACAAGAAAACGGCCTGAAGCTGGCCTTCCTCAGCGAGCAGGAAAAACAGGCGCTGCGCGCCAAAGTTCAGGGTTAACTCTCTTTATTATGGGCGCGGTCACGCGCCCATCGTCATTTGGCCACCAGCGCCTCCGCCTCGGCCCGCTGTTTGGCGGTTTTACGCGCATAGCGCTGCGCCAGCACCGCGCACACCATCAGCTGCACCTGGTGGAAAATCATCAGCGGCAGCACCATGGCGCCCACCGCCGCAGCCGGGAACAGCACGTTGGCCATCGGGATGCCGTTCGCCAGGCTCTTTTTCGAGCCGCAGAAAACGATGGTGATCTCGTCGGCGGTATTGAAGCCCAGCCAGCGCGCCGCATAGGTGTTGATCACCAGCACCACCGTCAGCAGCACCAGCGACATCACCAGAATGGTCAGCAGCGACCAGCCGTCGATACGGTGCCAAATCCCTTCCACCACCGCCGCGCTGAACGCGGTGTACACCACCAGCAGGATCGACGAACGGTCGGTCAGGTTGATCAGCTTGCGATGACGATCGACCCACTTGCCGATCAGCGGCCGCGCCAGGTGACCGACTACGAACGGCACCATCAGCTGCAGAATGATTGAACCGATGGCGTGCAACACGTCGGTATTGCCGCCCTGGGTATGCATTAACGCCCCCACCAGCAGCGGCGACAGGAACACGCCGAGAATGCTCGACGCCGAGGCGCTGCAGATCGCCGCCGCCACGTTGCCGCCCGCCGCCGAGGTAAAGGCGATGGCCGATTGCACCGTGGCCGGCAGCGCGCACAGGTAGAGGAAGCCGAGATAGACCGTCGGCGTCATGATGCCCGGCACCAGCAGGTTCATCGCCAGCCCAAGCAGCGGGAACAGCGCAAAGGTGCTGAGGAACACCAGCAGATGCAGCTTCCAGTGGCTCATGCCGGCGACGATCGCCTCACGCGACAGCTTGGCGCCGTGCATAAAGAACAGCAGCGCGATGGCGGCGGTGGTCAGGTGCTCAAAGAAGGTTTTCCAGATGCCTTCGCAGGGGAACAGCGAGGCGACGATCACCACCAAAATCAGAACCAACAAAAATTTATCAATGCGCAAACGCTGCAACCAGGACATGAAACGGATTTCCTTGCACGTAAAGTCGTAAAAAGGCCCGACGCTGCGCCGGGCCACTGGAGAAACGGGCGGTATCAGGCCACCGGCAGCGCCTGCTGCAGCCGGGCCGACTCCAGCCCCAGTTCGATCAATGCCATCACCGCAATGGCGTCGGCGGCCGGCACCGGGTTTTCGCCGATGCCGGCGATCGCGTCGCGCACCGCGGCGTAATATGCCGGGTAGTTACCGGGAATGTTAAGCAGCGGTTGCTCCGCCAGCAGATCGCCACGTGACAGCGTCACCACCCCGTCGCGCATATCATAGCCCCAGTCGGCCTGCGGCAGGCGCTCGCCGGCCTTCAGCCGGTCTTCCTGCGGGTCCAGGCCGTATTTGACATAGCTGCCGCGGGTGCCGTGCACCACGTAGCGCGGGCTCTCCGCCGCCGCCAGCATGCTGGCGTGCAGCACCACGCGACGATTGCCATAGCTCAGCAGCGCGTGGAAATAGTCCACCGCCTGCGCGCCCGGCCGCAGCTCCCCCAAATCGACGAACAGCCGGTCGGGCTTGCCGAATAACTGCAGCGCCTGATCGAGCAAATGCGGTCCCAAATCGAACCAGATGCCGCTGCCGACGCCGCCTTGTTCGCGCCAGCGCTGGCGCACCTGCGGCCGGTAGCGATCGAAATGCGACTCGAAATAGACCACCTCGCCCAGCGCCCCCTCATTCAGCAGCGCTTTCAGGGTAAGGAAATCGCTGTCCCAGCGGCGGTTATGGAATACCGACAGCAGCAACCCGCTCTGCTGCGCCTGCTGTTGCAGCACCTGCGCTTGTGACAATGTCACGGTAAACGGTTTATCCACCACCACGTGCTTGCCGGCGGCCAGCGCCTGCTGCGCCAGCGGGAAATGGGTATCGTTGGGGGTAGGAATCACGATCAGATCGAGGGCCGGATCGGCGAACAGCGCCTGCGCATCACCCACCACCGCCATCGACGGCCAGTCGGCGTGCACTTTGCCGGCATCGCTGCTGGCGACGGCGGCCAGCTCGAGCCCCGGCGTACCGGCGATCAGCGGCGCATGAAAGGTTTTGCCGGCGTAGCCGTAACCGACCAGCCCGACACGAATTTTCTCAGCCATGGGATTTCCTCTTGCAGGCTCACGACAGACCTTTCGATTTGACACCATGCGGCCGGATGGAACAAGAAGTAAATGAGATGTTAATTTAAAGCGGGCTCGATAACGGCGTCGAGTAGCCAAACGTGCTGCCACGCGCCGCGATGCCGAGCTATCCGGTTGATTGAGATGACGAAGCCGGTATTACCCGCTAAGCTATGCCGCCTGTGATCCCCGTTTCAATCAGGAAGCCTTTATGTCTCAAGCTGAATACTCTCGTATCGGCGGTTGGTTGCTGGCCCCGCTGGCCTATCTGATCGTCACCCTGCTCAGCGCCAGTTTGATGCTGCTCCTGTACGCCATGGCGATCTTTATGCCCGAGTCGCGCGACTACCTGCTGACCAACGCCCAGGCGTTTACCCTGCAATGGTACTTTTCGGTGCTGACCACGCTCTTGATGTGGTGTTTTACCCTGTGGCTGGTGCTTTTGTTTTGCCGGCGGTCGCTGCGCTTCCCCAAGCTGTTCTTGCTGTGGCTGCTGATCACAGTGATCCTGGCGGTGAAAGCCTTTGCCTTCGCGCCGGTGCCGGATGAAGTGGCGGTGCGCAGCCTCGGCTGGCCGCTGCTGATGGCGGCGCTGCTGGTGCCTTACATCAAGCGTTCGCAGCGGGTCAAAGGCACCTTTACCGAACGTTAAAGGCGATTGCAGCACGTTTTATCGGGTGGTTTGTGTAAATTTTCACCAAAAAAGGCAATACCCCTGCGATTCATATGTTGTCGTCCGGCCGCCGATTCCCGATAATAGGCGGCTTTTATTTTTTTAGGCATCGCAATGACCGAATACCTGCTCCTGTTTGTCGGCACCGTACTGGTGAACAACTTCGTTCTGGTGAAGTTTCTTGGCCTGTGCCCGTTCCTCGGCGTTTCCAAGAAGCTGGAAAGCGCCATCGGCATGGGAATGGCCACTACCTTCGTCATGACGCTGGCCTCCGTCAGCGCCTGGGTGATCAACACCTTTATTCTGGTTCCGCTGGATCTGGTGTACCTGCGCACGCTCTCCTTCATTCTGGTGATCGCCGTCGTCGTGCAGTTCACCGAGATGGTGGTGCGCAAAACCAGCCCGGCGCTCTACCGCCTGCTGGGGATCTTCCTGCCGCTGATCACCACCAACTGCGCGGTACTTGGCGTAGCGTTGCTTAACGTCAACCTCGGCTACAACTTCCTGCAGTCCGCCGTTTACGGCTTCAGCGCCGCCGCCGGTTTCTCGCTGGTCATGGTGCTGTTCGCCGCCATTCGCGAACGCCTGGCGGTCGCCGACGTGCCGGCGCCGTTCCGCGGCTCCTCGATCGCGCTGATCACCGCCGGGCTGATGTCGCTGGCCTTTATGGGCTTTACCGGGCTGGTGAAATTCTAATGACTGCGTTGTGGATAGCTATCGCGGCTTTAAGCGCGCTCGGACTGCTGTTCGGACTGGTGCTGGGCTACGCCGCGCGCCGTTTTGAGGTGGAAGAGGATCCGGTTGCCGAGCAGGTCGACGCGATCCTGCCGCAGAGCCAGTGCGGCCAGTGCGGCTACCCCGGTTGCCGCCCCTACGCCGAGGCGGTGGCCAACGGCGAGATGATCAACAAATGCGCGCCGGGCGGCGAACAGGTGATGCTGAAGCTGGCGGAGCTGCTCAACGTCGAGCCGCAGCCGCTGGGCAGCGAAGCCGCCGCTGAGCCGGAGCGTAAGGTGGCCTATATCGACGAGGCCAACTGCATCGGCTGCACCAAGTGCATTCAGGCCTGTCCGGTGGACGCCATCGTCGGCGCCACCCGCGCCATGCACACCGTCATCACCGACCTCTGCACCGGCTGCGATCTGTGCGTCGCCCCTTGCCCTACCGACTGTATTGAAATGAGACCGGTCGCCACCACCACTGCCAACTGGAAGTGGGACATGAAGACGATCCCGGTGCAAGTGATCCATGTGGAGCAACATGCTTAATCTGTTCGCCGCCTTTAAAAAAGACCGGATCTGGGATTTCGACGGCGGGATCCATCCACCGGAAATGAAAACGCAGTCCAGCGGTGTGCCGCTGCGTGTCGCTCCCCTGCCCAAGACCTTTATCATTCCGCTGCAGCAACATCTGGGGCCCGAAGGCGAGCTGTGCGTCAACGCCGGCGATCGGGTGTTGAAAGGCCAGCCGCTGACCGTCGGCCGTGGCCGCACCGTGCCGGTACACGCCCCAACCTCGGGCACCGTCAGCACCATTACGCCGCATATCACCGCTCACCCTTCCGGGCTGACGGAACTGTGCGTGATTATCGAGGCGGACGGGGAAGACCGCTGGTGCGAGCGCGATCCGGTGGCGGACTACCGCCAGGCGCCCGCCGCGGAGCTGGTTCAACGTATTCATCAGGCCGGCATCGCCGGGCTGGGCGGCGCCGGTTTCCCGACCGCCAGCAAGCTGCAGGGCGGCATGAGCGGCGTGGAAACGCTGATCCTCAACGCCGCAGAGTGCGAGCCTTACATCACCGCCGACGATCGCCTGATGCAGGAACATGCCGATCAGATCATTGAAGGCACGCAGATCCTGCAACACATTCTGCAACCCAAGGTCACGCTGATCGGCATCGAAGACAACAAACCGGAAGCGATCGCGGCGCTGAAACAGGCGTTGCGTGGCCAGTCCGGCATTGGGCTGCGCGTTATTCCCACCAAATACCCGTCCGGCGGCGCCAAGCAGCTGACCAAGATCCTCACCGGCAAGGAAGTGCCGCACGGCAAGCACTCCTCTGCTATCGGCGTATTGATGCAAAACGTCGGCACCGCCTACGCCATCAAACGAGCGATCGTCGACGGCGAACCGCTGATTGAACGCGTAGTGACCCTGACCGGCGAGGCGATCGAGCGCCCGGGCAACCTGTGGGCGCGCATCGGCACGCCGGTGCAGCACCTGCTACACTTCGCCGGTTTCCGCCCGCAGGCGCAGCAGATGGTGGTCATGGGCGGCCCGCTGATGGGCTTTACCCTGCCCGCGTTGAACGTGCCGATCGTCAAGATCAGCAACTGCATTCTGGCGCCGACGGTCGATGAAATGACGCCGCAGGAACCGGAGCAGTCCTGTATCCGCTGCGGCCTGTGCGTAGACGCTTGCCCTGCCGGGCTGCTGCCGCAGCAGCTGTACTGGTTCAGCCGCGGACAAGAGCACGACAAGGCGCGCAACCATAACCTGTTCGACTGCATCGAATGCGGCGCCTGCGCGTTCGTCTGCCCCAGCAACATCCCGCTGGTGCAGTACTACCGTCAGGAAAAGGCCGAGATCAAGGCTATCGATCTGGAGGCGGCGCGTACCGCCGAGGCCAAGGCGCGTTACGAAGCCAAGCTCGCGCGCCTGGAGCGCGAGAAGCTGGCACGCGAAGAGCGGCATAAAAAGGCCGCCGTCAAACTGACCGACGACGATCAGAGTGCGGTGCAGGCCGCGCTGGCGCGCGTGCGCAGCAAAAATACCGAAGCGGCGGTGACGCCGGTCAACGGCCAGCAGCCGGATAACAGCGAGATGATCGCCGCCCGCGAAGCGCGTAAAGCGCAGGCGCGCGAACGCCGAGCCCAGTTGGCGGCCGAAGCAGAGCAAGCCTCACCGGCCGTTTCCGGCGACGACGCGCGCAAAGCCGCCGTGGCCGCGGCGCTGGCCCGTGTGAAAGCACGCAAAGAAGCGCCGGCCGCAGATGGCACTGCTCCTGCCGTAGCAGAGGACGATCCGCGTAAGGCGGCGGTCGCTGCCGCCCTGGCGCGCGTCAAAGCCAAAAAAGCAGAGCAGCAGGCGGACGCCCCTGTTCCAGCGGAAACGACGCCGGCAACCACTGAGGAAGATCCGCGCAAGGCCGCGGTGGCTGCCGCCCTGGCGCGTGTCAAAGCCAAGAAAGCGGCGCAGCAGGCGGACGCTCCTGCTCCAGCGGAAACGGCGCCGGCAACCGCCGAGGAAGACCCGCGTAAGGCGGCGGTGGCAGCGGCTATCGCACGCGTCAAAGCCAAGAAAGCGGCGCAGCAGGCGGACGCCCCTGCACCGGCGGAAACGGCGCCGGCAACCGCCGAGGAAGATCCGCGCAAGGCGGCGGTGGCAGCGGCTATCGCCCGCGCCAAAGCCAAGAAAGCGGCGCAGCAGGCGGACGCCCCTGCACCGGCGGAAACGGCGCCGGCAACCGCCGAGGAAGACCCGCGTAAGGCGGCGGTGGCAGCGGCTATCGCACGCGCCAAAGCCAAGAAAGCGGCGCAGCAGGCGGACGCTCCTGCTCCAGCGGAAACGGCGCCGGCAACCGCCGAGGAAGACCCACGTAAGGCGGCGGTGGCAGCGGCTATCGCCCGCGCCAAAGCCAAGAAAGCGGCGCAGCAGGCGGACGCCCCTGCACCGGAGGAAACGGCGCCGGCAACCGCCGAGGAAGATCCGCGCAAGGCGGCGGTGGCAGCGGCTATCGCCCGCGCCAAAGCCAAGAAAGCCTCCAGAGAATCGCTGGCGGCCGAAACGGAAGAAAAATGATCGATAGCGGCGCCGGGCCTTTGCCGGGCGCCGTTTAATCGATAGAAATCAGGTAGGTGTAATCCACTTCAATCTGGCGCAGTTTGGATTCCGGATTCCACTCTTTGGTTTGAATGATCTCCATTTCCATACTGCCGCGCACCTCATCCTTCAGTCCCGGCATCACATGCGACATCAGGTAGCCGAAAAACTGCACGCACTCTTTCGCTGAGCCTTTATGTTTGATGGAGATAAATTCGCGGCTCGGCAGATGAAAGGTGTCTATCTGATGGTTGGAAAGAATATCTTTTTTGTGTTCAGAATCGACCGCCATCACCAGCGTGGATGACAGCTCGTCGCCTTCCCCGGCATGGGGAGAGTAGATGCTGTAAATCCGCCGACAGTCGACGTGCAGCCCCTTGAAGAAGTCGTTGAAAATCTCGTCCTTCATCGCCATGCAGGAAGAGTACTCCAGCTCCTGCTCGGAGGCGAAATCCAGCCGGCGCGTGAAGCCGACCAACTGCATCTCGGGCAGCGTCAGTCGCTTCACCTCCGGATAATAACCGGCGCCGTAGCTGGCTTCGAAGTTAAAGCGCGGCATCAGGTTTTTCACGTCCCAGTGCTCCATCGCGCGGTAGCGATTGGGGGTGATGTTGAAGCGCTGCTTGAACATGCGGGTAAAGGTCTGCTGCGAGTCGAAGCCCAGCTCATCAGAAATGTCGATGATCGAGCGACGGGTGATGCGCAGCGCCACCGCGGCGCGCGTCAGGATGCGCGAACGGATATAGGTGGCGAGTTGAATGCCGGTAATACGCTTGAATTTACGCTGCAGATGCCACTTGGAATAGCCCGAAATACGCGCGACTTCATCCAGGTTTGGCCGTTTCTCCAGATGTATCTCCACCCACTCAATTAGCTCTTCAATAAAAAAAATGTCTTCATTTGTCATTATTATGGATTCACTAACTCAATAATGTCGCGATAGTAACCTATACAGATTATGTGAAAGTTGTTATTTTGTGCGAAAACTTGGAGAAAAATCATATCTCATTCATACGGTTACCCGGTTTTTTGCGGTCGATAACGGCACAAGTTCCACTGACAATTCCTTACGTTAGCCCATTTTTCGGCCAAAAAAAATCAAATTGCATTGCCCCGATCGCCGCGAATGCGAAAAGCTGAATACCCCTATTATTAAGGCGTATTACCCTCGCATCGAATCAGGTAGAATGCTCGGCTATCATTTTTGCCGCGCCTTCAGAACGGCGCATCGAAACTGCCGCAGGCGCGGCGCAGAAGGTATCGTTACTCTATGAAGTTCAGGCCGGTATCACCCACAGCCGCCAAAGGCTTACACATCGCCAGCTCGCCTTTCACCCACAACCAGCAAAGCACCAGTCGCATCATGCTGTGGGTTATGTTGGCGTGCATTCCCGGCATCGCGGCACAGATTTGGTTCTTCGGCTACGGCGTATTGATTCAGGTGGCGCTGGCGGCGATCGTCGCGCTGGCAGCGGAAGGCGCGATCCTCAAGCTGCGCAAGCTGCCGGTGCGCAGCCGGCTGGCGGATAACTCCGCCCTGCTGACCGCGCTGCTGCTCGGCATCAGCCTGCCGCCGCTGGCCCCCTGGTGGATGATCGTCATCGGTACTTTCTTCGCCATCGTCATCGCCAAGCAGCTGTACGGCGGCCTCGGGCAGAACCCGTTCAACCCGGCAATGGTCGGTTACGTGGTGTTGCTGATCTCCTTCCCGGTACAGATGACCAGCTGGCTGCCGCCGGATGAGCTGCGTGCCACCGCGCTGTCGCTCCACGACACGCTGCTGGCCATTTTCAGCGGCCATACCTCGCAAGGCGCGACGCTGCACGAACTGCAGATGGGCGTGGACGGCATCAGCCAGGCCACGCCGCTCGACGGCTTCAAAACCGGCCTGCGCAGCGGCCACAGCGTGGAACAGGTGCTGCAGCAGCCGCTGTTTGGCGGCGCCCTGGCCGGCATCGGCTGGCAGTGGGTCAACCTCGGCTTCCTGGCCGGCGGCCTGTTTATGCTGGCGCGCCGCCTGATCCATTGGCAGATCCCTTTCAGCATGTTGGCCGCCATCGCCTTCTGTTCCGGCCTGGCCTGGTGGATCGATCCGGCGCATCAGGCTTCGCCGCTGATCCACCTGTTCTCCGGCGCCAGCATGCTGGGCGCGTTCTTTATCGCCACCGATCCGGTCAGCGCCTCCACTACGCCGAAGGGCCGTTTGATCTACGGCGCGCTGATCGGCGTGCTGGTATGGCTGATCCGCGTCTATGGCGGCTACCCTGACGGCGTAGCCTTCGCCGTGCTGCTCGCCAACATCACCGTCCCGTTAATCGACCACTACACGCAGCCGCGCGTGTACGGCCATCGCTAAGGAGCCGCCATGCTGAATTCCATGAGAAAGCACGGCACCACGCTGGCGGTGTTCGCGGCGGTCACCACCGGCCTGACCGCCGTGGTCTACGCCCTGACGAAAACCACCATCGCCCATCAGGCGGCGCTGCAGCAAAAAGCGCTGCTCGATCAGGTGGTACCGCCGGAAAACTACGACAACGTCATGCAAAACGAATGCTTCCTGGTCAGCGATTCAGCGCTGGGCGACGGCGCACCGCACCGCTTGTACCTGGCGCGCAAAAACGGGCAACCGACCGCCGCCGCGCTGGAAACCACCGCGCCGGACGGCTACTCCGGGGCCATCAAGCTGCTGGTCGGCGCCGATTTCAACGGCACGGTGCTCGGCACCCGCGTGATTGAACACCACGAAACCCCGGGGCTGGGGGACAAAATCGAACTGCGCATTTCCGACTGGATTTCCTTCTTCAGCGGCAAGAAAATCGAAGGCCCGGACGATAAGCGCTGGGCGGTGAAGAAAGACGGCGGCATGTTCGACCAGTTCACCGGCGCCACCATCACCCCGCGAGCGGTGGTCAATGCGGTACGCCGCACGGCGTTGTATATGGAAACGCTGCCGCCTAAACTTGAAAGCTTACCTGCGTGTGGAGCCAGCGAATGAGTGAAGCCAAAGAATTGATCGTCCAGGGGCTGTGGAAAAACAACTCCGCCCTGGTGCAGCTGCTGGGCATGTGTCCGCTGCTGGCGGTGACCTCCACCGTCACCAATGCGCTCGGCCTGGGGCTGGCTACCACGCTGGTGCTGACGCTGACCAACGCCTCCATCTCCGCGGTGCGCCGCTGGGTGCCGAGCGAGGTGCGCATTCCTATCTACGTGATGATCATCGCCGCCGTGGTGAGCATCGTGCAGATGCTGATCAACGCCTATGCCTTCGGCCTGTATCAGTCGCTCGGCATCTTTATTCCGTTGATCGTGACCAACTGCATCGTGGTGGGCCGCGCCGAAGCGGTGGCCGCCAAGAAGCCGGTCGGCCTCTCGGCGCTGGACGGCATGGCCATCGGCCTCGGCGCTACCGGCGTGATGGTAACGCTGGGCTCGATGCGCGAACTGTTGGGCAACGGCACGCTGTTCGACGGCGCCGATCAGCTGCTGGGCGGCTGGGCCAAGTCGCTGCGCATCGAAGTGGTGCATTTCGACAGCCCCTTCCTGCTGGCGATGTTGCCGCCGGGCGCCTTTATCGGCCTGGGGCTGCTGCTGGCGGTCAAATATCTGATCGACGAAAAAATGAAGGCGCGCAAAGCCCGCGCCGTGGCGGTGGAACCGCTGCTGGAACAAGGACGTGCTGAGAAGGCCTGATGAACAAGCAGAAGCGACTGGAAATTCTGACCCGGCTGCGCGACAACAATCCGCACCCGACCACCGAGCTGGTGTATACCACGCCGTTTGAACTGCTGATTGCGGTGCTGCTGTCTGCGCAAGCCACCGACGTGAGCGTCAACAAAGCAACCGCCAAGCTTTATCCGGTCGCCAACACCCCCGCCGCCATGTTGGCGCTGGGGGTTGATGGCGTCAAGGAGTACATCAAGACCATCGGCCTGTTCAACAGCAAAGCCGAAAACGTGATCAAAACCTGCCGCATGCTGCTGGAGCTGCACGGCGGCGAAGTGCCGGAAGACCGTGCCGCGCTGGAAGCGTTGCCCGGCGTCGGCCGCAAGACCGCCAATGTGGTGCTCAATACCGCCTTCGGCTGGGCCACCATCGCCGTCGACACCCATATCTTCCGGGTGTGCAATCGCACCCACTTCGCGCCGGGCAAAAACGTCGATCAGGTGGAGGAGAAGCTGTTGAAGGTGGTGCCCGCCGAATTCAAGGTCGATTGCCACCACTGGCTGATCCTGCACGGCCGCTATACCTGCATCGCGCGCAAACCGCGCTGCGGCTCCTGCATTATCGAAGACCTGTGCGAGTATAAAGAAAAGGTTTATCCGGAGTCCTGAGTTTGTGGGGTGCGGCAAACCGTACCCCACCGCGCCCTTCCCCCCGCCAACGCCTCTTTTTTATCGGAAATGTGATATCGCGCAGCAGTAACCCCGGCGTTATCACGGTTTTCAGTGAAAAACTCAGTGCCGTGTTATTTTCAAGCGAAAAATTAGTCGAAAATTGCGGTGAACGTCACGCTTTCGGGATCACAAGGCGTTCACAAATGCCAGTCCCGTTTTCCTAAATTTCTATAATTTTACAAAACGCGCCATATACACAACATTCCAACGGATTAATAACCGTACATACACTGATGCGCTAAAAAATAGCAATTCAGCAGAATATATCCCTGCTTAAAATCCGTATAGCTTTTAATCAAAACAAAAAATCGGCAAACCATTAAAACCCGAAAGTTAATACTGCATAACATTTGCAACATCGAGGCATAATCCTGCGGGCGTTAAATGTAACCGAATATGACAAACTGCTTGCCACGTTGACAAAGATAGTGAACATTAACCGCCGTCCCCATCCTATAACAACGCAAAAGGATGCCGTTCCGCATCAACTTTTGTACTTTCCCGTCCTCCAAAGACGGGCTGCGAAAAAACAGAGGTACCAGTGTCAACAGCAAACAACCAACACCCGGAGAGCGTTAGCCTTAACGCGTTCAAACAACCGAAAGCGTTCTATCTGATCTTCTCGATCGAACTGTGGGAGCGTTTCGGCTATTACGGCCTGCAGGGCATCATGGCGGTTTATCTGGTCAAGATGCTCGGCATGAGCGAAGCCGACTCCATCACCCTGTTCTCTTCCTTCAGCGCCCTGGTATACGGCTTCGTCGCCATCGGCGGCTGGCTGGGCGACAAGGTGCTGGGCGCCAAACGCGTGATCGTGCTCGGCGCGCTGGTGCTGGCCGCCGGTTACGCCATGGTGGCTTACTCCGGCCACGACATCTTCTGGGTCTACATGGGGATGGCGACCATCGCCGTGGGCAGCGGCCTGTTCAAGGCCAACCCGTCCTCCCTGCTGTCCACCTGCTATGAGAAAGACGATCCGCGTATCGACGGCGCCTTCACCATGTACTACATGTCGGTGAACATCGGTTCCTTCTTCTCCATGCTGGCGACTCCGTGGCTGGCGGCAAAATACGGCTGGAGCGTGGCGTTCTCCCTGAGCGTGGTCGGCATGCTGATCACCCTGGTCAACTTTATGATGTGCCACAAGTGGGTGAAGGAAAACGGTTCCAAGCCTGACTTCAAGCCGCTGCATCTGCCGAAACTGCTGATGGTGCTGGTCGGCATCGTGGCGCTGATCGCCGTGTCCAGCTGGCTGCTGCACAACCAGGTGATTGCGCGCTGGGCGCTGGCCCTGGTTTCCGCCGGCATCGTATTGGTGTTCGCCAAGGAAACCTTCGCCCTGCACGGCGCCGCACGCCGCAAGATGATCGTCGCCTTCCTGCTGATGCTGGAAGCGGTGGTGTTCTTCGTGCTGTACAGCCAGATGCCAACCTCGCTGAACTTCTTCGCCATCCATAACGTGGAACACAGCATCTTCGGCGTCGCCTTCGAGCCGGAGCAGTATCAGGCGCTGAACCCGTTCTGGATCATGCTCGCCAGCCCGATTCTGGCCGCGCTGTATAACAAAATGGGCGATCGCCTGCCGATGCCGCACAAGTTCGCTTTCGGCATGATCCTCTGCTCCTGCGCCTTCCTGGTGCTGCCATGGGGCGCCAGCTTCGCCAACGAACAGGGCATCGTGTCGGTCAACTGGCTGATCCTGAGCTACGCGCTGCAGAGCATCGGCGAGCTGATGATTTCCGGCCTGGGTCTGGCGATGGTGGCACAGCTGGTGCCGCAGCGTCTGATGGGCTTCATCATGGGCTCCTGGTTCCTGACCACCGCCGCCGCCGCGCTGATCGCCGGTAAGGTTGCCGGTCTGACCGCCGTCCCGAGCGACATCAACGACGCGCACGCTTCGCTGGCCATCTACAGCCATGTGTTTATGCAGATCGGCATCGTCACCGCCGTCATCGCTATCCTGATGATGCTGACCGCGCCGAAGCTGTACCGCATGACGCTGGACACCACCGAAGACGCCAATCAGAAAGCGCAGGAAGCCACCGCGGCTCGCTGATCGCCGGCAGATTGAACGTAAATAAAAACACCGGGGTTAACGCCCCGGTGTTTTTTTTATGCCTGCAAGAAAAAGGCTTACGCTGACTTGGGTTTGCCGCTCAGGTTGGCCCACATGAATTCGCTTACCAGCGCGCTGTGGAACGCCGCCTGCTGCTTGTCGGCGGCGGCGCTGTGCCCGCCTTGCGTATTTTCATAGAAATAGGCCTGCTGATACCCCATCGCCTGCATGCGCGCGGCCATTTTGCGGGCGTGGGCCGGGTTGACCCGATCGTCGCTGGTCGCGGTATAGAACAGCACCGGCGGATAGGCCGTCTGCGCCTGAATGTTGTGGTACGGCGAGAAGGTCTTGATGTAGGCCCACTCCTCCGGCTTGCTCGGGTCACCGTATTCGGCGATCCACGACGCGCCGGCGGAAAGCCGGGTATAGCGCTGCATGTCCAGCAGCGGCACTTCGCAGACGATGCAGCCGAACAGCTGCGGATACAGCGTCAGCATATTGCCCACCAACAGGCCGCCGTTGCTGCCGCCGCGCGCCCCCAGATGCGGCGCCGAGGTCACCTTGCGTGTGATGAGATCTTCGGCCACGGCGGCAAAATCCTCGTAGGCACGATGGCGGTTCTGCTTGAGCGCCGCCTGGTGCCAGGCCGGGCCGTATTCGCCGCCACCGCGGATGTTGGCCACCACGTACACCCCGCCGCGCTCCAACCAGGCCGGCGCCTTGCCGCCGAGATAGCCCGGCAGCAGCGGCACTTCAAACCCGCCGTAGCCATACAGCAGCGTCGGCGTGCTGCCGTCCGGTTTGAGATCTTTGGCGGCAATCTGGAAATACGGCACGCGGGTGCCGTCCTTGGAACGCGCAAAATGCTGGCTCACCTGGTAGCCTGACGCGTCAAAATCCTGCGGCGCCTGTTTCAGCAGCGTCGCCTCACCGCCGTCGAGATTGCCCATGTACAGCGAAGTCGGCTGCAGGAACCCGCTGACGGTCAGGAAATAGGCGTTGCTCTCTTCGTCGATGCCGCCGGCGGAAATGGTGCTGATGGCGCCGGGGTTGCCCAGCGGGCGACGTTGCCAGCTGCCGCCCTGCGGCGTCAGCACTTCCAGCCGGTTGACCACGTTATCCATGATGCTGAGGATCAGATGATCGCGGGTGCCGCTGTAGCCGCTCAGCGCCTGCTCCGCCGTCGGGGTAAACAGCAGTTGCAGCTCGCGCTTGCCCGCCAGATAGTCATCGAAGTTGGCCGCCAGCAGCGCGCCGGACGGATAACGCTTGCCGCCCACCTCCCAGTCGCTGCTCGGTTTGATCAGTAGCCATTCCCGATGCGTGTCCAGCTCGGCGTCGGCCGGGATATCGATTTTTTTCTGCCGGCCGTCCTGCATCAGCAGGAAATAGTCGCGGCGATAGAAATCCAGGCTGCGGCCGACGAAATCGCGCTCAAAGCCCGGCGTGCGATCGTGATAGGCGAAGACCGCCATGTCCTCGGGCTGCGCTTCGTACAGCGTTTCGGCGGCGCTCAGCGGCGTGCCGCGCCGCCAGCGTTTGGCGATGCGCGCGTAACCGGATTGGGTCATCGATCCGGGGCCGAAATCGGTGGCGATGAACAGCGTGTCCCGATCGACCCAGGAGACCCGGCTTTTCGCCACCGGCACGTTGAAGCCGTCCTTGACGAAGCGTTTGGCCACCAGATCGAATTCGCGGATTTCGGTGGCGTCACCGCCGTCCGGCGACAGCTGCATCAGGCAATAGCGGTATTCCGGCGCCAGCGGTTGTGAGCCCTGATAGACCCAATCCTTGCCCTCCGCCTTACCCAACGCATCGATATCCAGCACCGTCTCCCAGGCCGGTTTGGCCTTGCGGTACTCGTCCAGCGTGGTGCGCCGCAGCAGGCCGCGCGGGTTGGCCTGATCCTGCCAGAAGTTGTAATAGTACTCGCCGCGCTTGCTCACCCACGGGATTTGGGTGTCTTTATTAAGGATATCCAACACCTCGCGCTCAATGCGCTGAAAGTCTTCGCCCTGACCGAAACGCGCCACGGTGCGTTGATTTTCCTGCTGCACCCATTGCAGCGCTTTTTTACCCTGCAGCTCTTCCAGCCACAGGAATTCATCGCCGGCGGCCGCGCCGCCTTCCGCCGCCATCGCCAGGCGGATACTGTTGGGTAATGAAGTCATCGCGAATACGGCTCCTGCGGTTTGCGCACTGAGTTTAATGAACTGACGTCGATTGGTGACCGGCAAAATCAAGCTCCTTTTGAGTCGACTGCAACGCCGCCCCGTCGTGGGCGACAGCCTGTGAAATAAGAGTCATTTTCAACAAGGTAGGCGTTTGGCGGCGCGGAGTCAAAGCCCACGGCCGCCGCGTTGAGTCAGGATTGAGGATAGTGGATCAGATCGTGGATACGCACCGTTTGTGAACTGGCGTTGCGGTAAGCGTGCGGCCGATCGGCCTGAAAGCGCATCGCCTCGCCGGCGGCCAGGCTGCGCCATTCGCCGTCTATCGCCAACTCCAACCGGCCGCTGATCACGATGACATGCTCGATCACGCCCGGCTCATGGGGCGACGACTCGCTGAGCGCGCCCGGCGCAAGATCGATGACGAACATATCGAAACCCAGCTGGCGATCGTAGGGAAACAGCGGCACCACGCGCATATCGGCGTTGTCCTGATCGTACACCGGCAGATCGCCGTAACGGTGCAGCGTCGCCTGCTGCTGCGCGGGGGAGGCCTCAAGAAAAGCGGAGAACGCCACGTTGAAACCGGTGGCGATCTTCCACAGCGTCGCCACCGTCGGGCTGGATTCGCCGCGTTCGATCTGCCCGAGCATCGCCTTGCTGACGCCGGTGTATTCCGCCGCCTGCGTCAGGCTCCAACCGCGCTGTGCGCGCAGCGTACGAAGGGTGTGTGCCAAATGGCCGGCAAGTTCCTGCATCCAGTTCTCCTCTGCGTGTCGAGCCCGATTATACCCGCTTGTGCGCTATAACGCACGGTGCTATGCTGATTTCTCAACGTGCGTTATAACGCACAATCACCGATTGGAGCCACTCATGCGCCCAGCCCTTTCCCTGCGCCATCTGACCCTGCCCGCCATCATGGCCGGCTTTGTCGCCGTTCTGGTGGGTTACACCAGCTCCGCCGCGATCATTTTCCAGGCCGCCGCCGCTGCGGGTGCCACGCCGGCGCAGATCGGCGGCTGGCTGAGCGCGCTGGGGATCGCGATGGGCGTCACCTCGCTCGGACTCTCGCTTTACTACCGTACCCCGATCCTCACCGCCTGGTCGACGCCCGGCGCGGCGCTGCTGGTCACCAGCCTGCCCGGCACCCCGATCAACGAGGCGATCGGCGTGTTTATCTTCGCTTCCGGTCTGATCTTGCTGTGCGGCGTCACCGGGCTGTTCGCCCGCCTGATGGACTACATTCCGCAGGCGATTTCCGCCGCGATGCTGGCGGGGATCTTGCTGCGTTTCGGTCTGGACGCCTTCGCTTCGCTGCAGCTCAATTTCCCTCTGAGCGCCGGCATGGGGCTGGCCTATCTGCTCAGCCGCCGTTATCAGCCGCGCTACGCCATCGTGCTGACGCTGGCGGCCGGGCTGGCGATCGCCGCGTTGCAGGGCAATATCCAGCTGACGCAGCATGTGCCGGCGTTCGCCATGCCGGAATTTACCGCGCCGCACTTCAGCTGGCCGACGCTGCTGGGCATCGGCGTACCCTTCTTCGTGGTGACCATGGCTTCGCAGAACGCTCCCGGCATCGCCACGCTGCAGGCGGCGGGCTACCGCGTGCCTACGTCACCGCTGATCGCCTGGACGGCGCTGACCGCGTTACTGCTGGCGCCGTTCGGCGGCTTCTCGGTGTGCATCGCCGCGATCACCGCCGCTATCTGCATGGGGCCGGACGTGCATCCCGATCCGCAGCGGCGCTATATGGGCGCGGTGGCCGCCGGCGGTTTCTACCTGCTGGCCGGGCTGTTCGGCGGCGCCATCGGTCTGCTGTTCAGCGCGTTGCCGGTCGCCCTGATCCACACCATCGCCGGGCTGGCGCTGCTCGGCACCATCGGCGGCAGCCTGCAGCGCGCGCTGCATGATGAGAAACAGCGCGACGCAGCGCTGATCGCCTTCCTCATCACCGCCTCCGGCGTCACATTACTGGGCATCGGTTCGGCCTTCTGGGGCATTGTCGGCGGCGCCATCGCCCATCTGCTGCTGTCGCTGCCGCGGCGAGGAACGGCAGCATGAGATGCCAAACGCACGCCGTGCATTGACAAGCTCGGCGGCGACGCCTTCACTTGGTGGGCACACTGCGTTTCCCGCACGAGGCCCGCATGAAAGAAAAGGAACAATGGTTCCAGGTCGATCGCTATATCGCAGACAGCCTGGTAGAACAAGATGATGCCCTGTTGCAGGCGCTGGCGACCAACGCCGCCGCCGGGCTGCCGGCGCATGATGTGGCGCCGAATCAGGGCAAACTGCTGCAGCTGTTCGCCCGCATGGTGAACACCAAACGCATTTTGGAAATCGGCACGTTGGGCGGCTACAGCACCATCTGGCTGGCGCGTGCGCTACCGGCGGGTGGCAAATTGATCACGCTGGAAGCGGATGAAAGCCACGCCGCCGTCGCCCGCCAGAATATCACTCGCGCCGGTCTCGACGGCCTGGTTGAGCTGCGCGTCGGCCCCGCCATGACTCACCTGCCGACGCTGCACACCCTGGCCCCCTTTGATCTCATCTTCATCGACGCCGACAAACCCAGCAACCCCGATTACCTGCGTTGGGCGCTTAAACTCGCGCGCCCAGGCACGGTGATTATCGGTGACAACGTGGTGCGCGATGGCGCAGTCACCGACGCCGCCAGTACGGACGCCCGTGTACAAGGCGTACGCGAGTTCTTCACGATGATGGCGCAGGAACCCCGCTTGACCGCCACCGCCTTGCAAACCGTGGGCAGCAAGGGCTGGGACGGATTTTCTCTGGCTATCGTCAATTTTTAAGTGACAATGTCACCAAGGAAGCCTATGACTGAGAAAGCCGCGCTGTTAGCTCAGCGCTTGATACGCAATGTCGAACGGGTAGATAAGCAACACGATCGGCGGCCGCCGCTGTATGACAGCGTCGGCGCTCGCCTCGGCACCGGCACCGCCGCCAACAAGCTGGGCGCCTCCTTCGATTGCGTGGCGCCGGGCATGCGTTCCTGCCCCTACCATTTTCACTACGCTCAGGAGGAAATGTTCATCATTCTGGAAGGCAGCGGTACGCTGCGGGTGGCCGGAGAAATGCTGCCGATCGTCAGCGGGGATGTCATCTTCATTCCGCCGGGCCCGGAATACCCGCACCAGATCATCAACACCTCCGATGCGCCGCTGAAGTACCTGTCCGTCAGCACGCGCGAGCAGCCGGAGCTGGTGATGTACCCGGATTCCGGCAAATACCAGGCGATGGCGCGCAGCGCAGACGGCGAGCAGGTACGCTACCTGCAGCGCCCTTCAACCTCGCTCGATTACTGGCAGGATGAACCCTGAATCGCCGTCCGGCAGCGGGAGATCCAATGCGCGCGCCGCCAGCTCGGCCACGCGGAAGTCGATATCCGCCGCCTGCCCGTCTTCCATAAACCAGGCGGCGGAGAGCCCCGACCAGGCCAGGATCCATTGCAGCAAGCGCCGGCGCTCCAGCCCGGCCAAGCGACAGACCTGTTCCACGCGCCGCTGGAAAATGGCCGGATCGGTGGCGATGCCGTAGTTGGGATTACAGAAGATATTGGCGTAATCGAAGCCCCGTTCGCCGTACAAACGCTTGGGATCGATCGCCAGCCAGCCGCGTTCGCCGAAGTCCAGCACGTTGTCATGGTGGATATCGCCGTGCAGCACGCTTTCTTCTCGCGGGCTGCTCAGCAGCTCCGCCGCCGCCGTGGCGCTGAGACGCAGCATGCCGCCGTGCGCCTGCGCCGCCGGCCACAGCGAGCTGAACCACGCCTGCAGCGGGATCAGCTCGGGCAACGGCGCGGCACGCGGCGCATGCAACGCGGCGATCGCCCGACAAAGGATCTGCGTGGCCTGCTCATCGTCGCCGTCACGCACCAGCTGCGCCAGCGAACCTTCACCCTGCGCGCGCTCCAGCAGAATACCGTCGTCGTGCCACGCCAGCACCTGCGCGGCGCCTTCCCCGCGCCACCAGCACATCAGCTGGCCGCCGAAGCGCTCTTCCTGTTCGCGGGCGATCTTCAACATAGCCGCCTCGCCCCGGTAACGCACAGGCATCAGCAAACTGCTGTGGGTTTCGAAGGCTTTGCCGTCCTGTTCCAGTTGCCAGCGTTGCAGGTAGGGAGTAAAAAGCGGGTTCATCGTCTCATGCGTCCTTGTGGCCGATCTGCGCCGCACTGTCACATTTGCGTGAGAGACGACGTATAAAATAAAGAGGGATGATACTCTCAAATATCATCGGTGTGCGGCGTCTGGCCGCCGTTTCCTCAGTATCCTAACCAAGTTTGTCGATTTTATTAACCGGTCTTGCGCGGGGTTTGATCATGACATCATTAAAACGCACGAATTATCCGCAGTTGCCCACGCCGGGCGGCCCCTATGTGCATGCGGTGCGCCACGGCGATCGCCTGTACGTGTCGGGATTGACGGCCTTCGCCACCGACGCGCAAGGCTTGAGCGCGCCAGAACAGACGCAGGAGATCCTCGAACAGCTGGCAACCATCGCCGCCAGCGAAGGCGTGAATCTCAAGGCATTGATTAAAATCAGCGTTTTCCTGACCGACATTGCCGATCTGGCGGGCGTGCGCCCGGTGCTGTTTGACTATTTCGATGGCGCGCTGCCGGCCTGTTCATTGGTGGCGGTCAGCGCGTTGTTCTCACCGCAGGTGTGCGTAGAGATAGAGGCGGTGATGGCGTTGCAATAATGCGCGGCTAGAGCGCGCCCTCATCCGGCACACAGGGGCCGATCTTGAACCAGGCTTTGGCGATCTGCCCCTGTTCCACTTCGTAGATGGCGATGACATCCATTTTGCCGCGCCCCTGCGGGAAGTTGCGCGTCACCACTTCCTGATCGACCACCATGTTCCCCACCGCCATGCGTTTTATCCGTTCGCCATACAGACTCGGCTCCTGGAAACGCACCAGATGCCGTTCGCGGATCGCCGCCTTGCCGCTGGCCAGCAGCGTGTCGGGATGCTCGTAATACTGCGCGTCGTCCGCCCAGCAGGCCATGAAGGCGTCGATGTCGCGGGCGTTATAGGCGTCAAGCTGTTGTTGAACCACATCCTGCGGGCGTGCCGTTTTATCGTTCATCACATCCTCCTGCCGAAGTTAACCGCCGCATGTATCGAACCCATCACGTTAACCGCCCAGTGCTGCAGCTTGATGACACGGCGAAAGTTGAATAAAAACCCAAAAATAGCGAATAAATAACCCACCACGCCCAATGAACAATTCAAGCACCCGCGCACAAATTTTCTGCGCCGCGCCAGGGGCGGTGAAAACCGCATGGCACCGCGCGTTAATCTTTGCGGCGGTGAGGGAAATTCTGCTAATTTAGCGTGAAAAGCCTGATGATAACGAAACGCTATGCAGCAAAAACAGGTGTTGGACGAAGCCAGACAGTTAAAGCGACTCAACGCCGCCACGCGGCGTCAATCCCATATGTATAAATGGATCGCGCTGATTGCGGCGCTGGATGCGCTGCTGGTATTTTGGTATGACCGGGATATGCGCAACGTCACCTTCTCGGGAGCGGTTGCGCTGGTGTGCGGCTATCTGTGGATCCGCGATCGCAACAAGGCCCGGGGTTACCGGCGCGAGTTCGACCGCAAATTCGGCAAGCGCAGCGGCGATTAAGGCTGCATCGCTTCCAACACTTTAGCGCTGTCGACAATCTGCACAAACTTCACGATTTTGCCGGCGCGCAGCGTATAAATATGCGCAAAAGAGGCGCTGAAGGATTTGCCGGTGGCCCGGTAGGTGCCGTGATAAAAACCTTGCGCGATCACATTGTCACCGGCGTCGTAAAAGTGGTCGACATCGGCGCGGTAGCCTTGCCATTCGCTGCCCAGGCGCTGATGCACATTCTTGATGATATTTTCCGGGCCGATATAGGTACCGGCGTAGGGGAAACCGGCGGCCTCGGTCCACTCGGCATCGGGGGCCAGCGCAGCCAGCAGATTACGGCCGTTTTCTTCGGAACTGCCTTCATAGGTTGCGCGCACTATCTCAAGAGGGGTTGGCATGTCTCTTCTCCAATGGCTGATGAGGGTATTCCGGCCATCCCCGCGGACACAGGCTCTCACCAAGCGGAGACGGCGGAATGCGGCTATTCTAGGTTGCTTGTTTCGCTGCAAAAACCGCAGTTATGACAATAGTGGGTTGCACTTTAGTAAACAATAGCCGTTTTACTGTCATTCTCCCGGCATCCGGCGCGGCTATGCTGATTGACCGATTTCCCCCAACAGGAGCTGAACGTGTCTTTACCCTCGCTGACGCAAGAGCTGTTACAACCTTTCTCCCCCTACCAGGCGCTGGCGCAAACGCTGCTGCCGCTGACCCTCGAGTCGGACGACGGTTCGCATGACGTCGCGCACCTGCACCGAGTCTGGAAGAACTGCCGCCGAATCAGCAAGCTGGAAGGCGGCGACCGCCGCATTCTCTGCGCGGCAGTGCTGCTGCACGACGCCGTCGCGGTGGAAAAAAACTCGCCGCAGCGTCATCTGGCCTCGCGCATGGCGGCGCAGCAGGCCACGCTGACGCTGACCCGACTGGAATGGGCGCCGGCGGATATCGCGGCGGTGGCCCATGCTATCGAAGCACACAGTTTTTCCGCCGGCATCCCCCCGCAAACGCTGGAGGCGAGGATCCTGCAGGACGCCGATCGTCTCGACGCCATTGGCCTGATCGGCGTGGCGCGCTGCTTCTATATCGGCGGCCGCATGCGCAGCGCGCTGTATGATGCCGCCGACCCGCGTGCCGAACATCGTCAATCCGACGACAAACGTTTCAGCCTGGATCACTTCGAAACCAAGCTGTTCAAACTGCAAGACAGCTTCCAGACCGCCGCCGGGCGGCACATGGCCGAGCTGCGCACCGAACGCATGCGACGCTTTGTCGACGATCTGCTGGAAGAGGTGTAACGTGGGCTTACCGGGCATTTTCGTTATGCCCATAACATTTTCGGTCACATAACACCGTTAAACTGAAAACCAACTTCACCGAACGGGCGGCACAGATGAAAAAGTTGACGTTGAAAGAGATGACGGAAAGCGAACAGCGGGAAGTTAAAACCGAACTGGACAAGGCACGCAAAAGTCACGGCAGGCCACTGACCAACGCCGAACAACACAAGGTCAAGGACGAGGTGGTGACGCGCATCATGGCCGCCAGAGCGAAACTCGCCAAGGCTGAGCGCGCGGAACGCAAGGCCAACCGCTACCGGCCGAGCGGCGACACCTTCAGTTGGTCCGCTACCATCGGCTCCCGCCCGCCGCGCTGAGCCGTCCAAACCCTCCCCGCCGCCGCGGGGATTTTTATTTATTAGCCAAACTCATCCTCGCTACCGAATCATGAATAACAATGTTATCAATCTGTTGTAAATTGACAGCCTGATGAAGACTATTCATTATCACCCCACTTCCCCTTTTCACGAGACTGCCATGGCCTACCCACGTAACGCTGACATGCTGATGACGCCCGCGTTGCCTATTGGCGGTTTGGCGGCGGTAAAATCGAAGAAACAGACGCTCATTTGACCGGGGCGAGCTGTCCCGTCAGATGAGCTGACTGGATGGCACGCAACGCCCCGCCTTCAATTTTCTCATCTGGCTTCTCTGTCGGTCACACAGAAGGAATATTTTATGGCCTCATTTTCGGGTATTTGGGTGGCGATGGTTACCCCTTTCAATCACGATGCCGTCGATCTGCCGGCGGTGAAACGCCTGGCGCGGCACCTGCTCGACGCCGGCATCGAGGGTCTGGTGGTCTGCGGCTCCACCGGTGAAGCCGCCGCGCTGAGCAAAGAAGAACAGCTGGCGGTGCTCGATGCCGTGCTGGAAGTGGCGCCCGACCATCAGGTGGTGATGGGCCTGTCCGGCAATAATATGGTCGCCACGCTGCAAATGCAGCAGGCCATTCAGCTGCGCGACATCGCCGGCGTGCTGATCCCGGCGCCTTACTACATCCGCCCTTCGCAATGCGGCCTGATCGACTATTTCACCCAGCTGGCCGACGCCTCAACCGTGCCGGTGATCCTGTACAACATTCCGCAGCGCACCGGCATCGCCATGGAGCTGGCCACGCTGCGCCGGCTCGCACGCCACCCGCGCATCGTCGCCATCAAGGACTGCGGCGGCAGCCCTGACGCCACCATGGCGCTGATCGCCGACGGCGAGATCGATGTGATGACCGGGGAAGACAATCTGATCCTCACCACGCTGTGCCTCGGCGGCACCGGTGCCATCTCCGCCGCGGCCCATGTTCACCCGGAACGCTTCGTTCAGCTGACGCAGCAGGTCGCCGCCGGCGATCTGGCCGCGGCGCGCAGCAACTTCTATGAGCTGCTGCCGATGATCCACCAGATGTTCAGCTTCCCCAATCCGGCGCCGGTCAAGACGGTGCTGGCCCAGCAGGGGCTGATCGCCAACGAGCTGCGCTCGCCGATGCAGGTGGCGCCGCAGGCGCTGCAGCAGCAGATCGCCGCAACGCTGGCGCAGCTGCAGCCCGCCGAGGCGATCATCGGTTAAATTTGTTAGCTAAGCCGCTGTAATTTTGGCGCTATGGGACTACGATGAGAGGTTAAGCATGCCCGTCATTCGTCATCAACAAGGAGCTTCCGATGAAACTGTTCTATAAAGCCGGCGCCTGTTCGCTGTCCCCGCATATCGTGCTGCGTGAGGCAGGGCTGGATTTTACGGCGGAGAAGGTCGACCTGGCGCAGAAGAAAACCGAGAGCGGCGCCGATTACCTCGCCATCAACCCCAAGGGACAGGTACCGGCGCTGCAGCTGGATGACGGCAGCCTGCTGACCGAGGGCGTGGCGATCGTGCAATACCTGGCGGACCGCGTGCCGGACCGCAACCTGATCCCGGCGGCGGGCACTCTGTCGCGCTACCACGCGATCGAATGGCTGAACTACATCGCCACCGAGCTGCACAAAGGATTCAGCCCGCTGTTCAATCCGAAAACGCCCGAGGAATATAAAACCATCGCGCGCGCCAAGCTGGAGCAGCAGTTCAGCTATCTGGATTCGGTGCTGGCGAAGCAGCACTTCCTGTTGGGAAGCCGTTTCAGCGTGGCTGACGCCTACCTGTTCACCGTGTTGCGTTGGGCGTTTGCCCTGCAGTTCGACGTGCGCAAGCACGCCCATCTGGCGGCCTGGTTCGATCGCGTTGCGGCGCGCCCGGCGGTAGATGCGGCGCTGAACGCCGAAGGATTGAAGTAAACATCGGGCCCCGGCGGCTGTCGCCGGGGCCGAATGCCACTTACAGTTTGACCGCTTTGAACTCGCTGCGCGGCTGCACGATCCGATCCTGCGCCGCCACCACCTGCAGTTCGTACTCGCCCATCTCCTGCGTGGTCAGCATCACCTCATACACGGCGGCGGTGACGTGCTCCAGCGCTTTATCCAGCGCCTCGCCCTTCAGCAGATCCACCAGCAGCAGACCGCTGGTCAAATCGCCGACGCCGACCGGCTGACGCGCGCCGAAGTCCACCAGCGGCCGGCTGATGTGCCAGGCCTCGTCCGCCGTCACCAGCAGCATTTCGAAACAGTCGGCGTGATAGCCGGCGCGGGCCAGATGCTTGACCAGCACCAGCCGCGGCCCTTTGGCGATCAGCGCGCGGGCGGCCTGCACCGCATCGGCCACGTCGGCGACGGCCATCTGGCTCAGCATCTCCAATTCCAGCAGGTTCGGCGCCATCATGTCGCTGCACGGCAGCGCCTGGCGGCAGTGAAACTCGGCCACGCCCGGTGCCACGATGCAGCCCTTTTCCGGATGCCCCATCACCGGATCGCAGAAATACCAGGCATTCGGGTTCGCCTGCTTAACCTGACGCACGATCTCCAGAATATGGTCGCCCTGCTCCGGCGAACCGATATAGCCACTCAACACCGCATCACAGCGTTTCAGCTGATCGATATTGGCGATGCCCTGCGCGATCTCGGTCAGGTGGCCGGCCGGCATGACGCAGCCGGTCCACTGACCGTATTGCGTATGGTTGGAGAACTGCACCGTGTTCAGCGGCCAGACGTTGACGCCCATGCGGCGCATCGGGAACTCCGCCGCACTGTTGCCAGCGTGACCAAACACCACGTGCGACTGGATAGAAAGAATGTTTTTCATCGACAGAACTCGTTCGGAATACGGCAGCCGGGCGGCTGCCCAAAAATAAAGGGGCCGCCAGGGCCCCTTACCGTCATTATTCGTTATTGCCAATCCACCAGGCAGTAGTGTTTCTTGCCGCGGCGCAGCAGCGTGTAGCGGCCGAACAGACGGTCTGAATCGCTGAAGCGGTATTCGGCATCGGACTGTTTCTCGCCGTTGATGGTCACCGCGTTGGAACCGATCATGGTGCGCGCCTGGCCGCGTGACGGCACCAGTTCGGCATTCACCAACGCCTGCTGCAGATCGGCGTCGCCATCCAGTTTGATGGTCGGCATGCCGTCCTGCGCCAGCTGGGCGAAGTCCGCTTCGGTCATGTCGTGCAGCGCGCCGGAGAACAGGCTCTGGGTGATGCGCTTCGCGGCCGCCAGGCCTTCCGCACCGTGCACCATGCCGGTCACTTCTTCCGCCAGCACGTACTGGGCGCGTGGCGCCTTGCCGCTGTTCTTGTCTTCTTCTTCCAGCGCGTTGATGTCTTCCAGGCTCATGAAGGTGAAGAACTTCAGGAAGCGGTAGACGTCGGCATCGGCGGTGTTGATCCAGAACTGGTAGAACTTGTACGGGCTGGTTTTTTCCGGCGCCAGCCAGACCGCGCCGCCTTCGGTTTTACCGAACTTGGTGCCGTCTGCTTTGGTAATCAACGGCACGGTCAGACCGAACACCTGCTTCTGGTGCTGGCGACGCGTCAGATCGATACCCGAAGTGATGTTGCCCCACTGATCGGAACCGCCGATCTGCAGCTCCACCTGGTGGCGGTTGTACAGCTCGGAGAAATCGAAGCCCTGCAGCAGGTTATAGGAAAACTCGGTGAAGGAGATGCCGGAGTCGTCGCGATTCAGGCGCTGCTTAACCGCTTCCTTATTGATCATCTGGTTGACGGAGAAGTGCTTGCCGATGTCACGCAGGAAGGTCAGCACGTTCATGCTGCCGAACCAGTCGTAGTTGTTGGCCGCGATAGCGCTGTTGCTGCCGCAGTCGAAATCGAGGAACGGAGAAACCTGTTTGCGGATTTTCTCAACCCACTCGTTCACCGTATCGGTGGTGTTCAGCTTGCGCTCCGCCGCTTTGAAGCTCGGATCGCCGATGAGGCCGGTGGCGCCGCCCACCAGCGCCACCGGCTTGTGGCCGGCCAGCTGGAAGCGCTTCAGGCACAACAGAGGAACCAGATGGCCCAAATGCAAGCTGTCAGCGGTCGGATCGAAACCGCAATACAGTGCAATTGGCCCTTGCGCCAGTCGCTCCGCTAACGCTTCCTCATCCGTAACCTGGGCAACGAGGCCCCGCTCTTGCAGTTGTTTAATCAAGTTGCTGCTTGCCATCAATGACTCCATGTATAAACGAATGCACCTTTGCCGGTACACGGCCTTTCGCCCAGTGGCGAAATAAAAAATTCAGGGTAGCGCATAGAATAAAGCGCCGGCGGCGTCAGCACCAGCGCTTAGAGGGGATTTTCCGTCTTCAGGGTGCCAGTCGGTCAATTTTCCAGTCATTCCCGTCCCGCTGATACAGGAAACGGTCATGCAGGCGATGGGCGCCGCCCTGCCAGAACTCGACGGAGTCGAATTTCACGCGGAATCCGCCCCAGAAACTCGGCAACGGCACCTCGCCCTGCTGGAACTTCTGCTTCAGCTCGAGGAATTTGCTTTCCAGCACGCCGCGCGCGGAAATGCGCGACGATTGCTGCGACACCCAGGCGCCGATCTGGCTGTCTTTCGGGCGACTGTTGAAATACTTCAGCACGTCGAGGGTCGACAGACGCTCCACCTGGCCGAGGAAAATCACCTGGCGATCGAGCATGTGCCAGGGGAACAGCAGGCTGATATGCGGGTTGTGCGCCAGCTGCTGCGCCTTGCGGCTACCGAGGTTGGTGTAGAACACCAGCCCCTGCTCATCGAAATGCTTGAGCAGCACAATGCGTTGATAAGGCTGGCCGTGTTCGTCGACGGTCGCGACGCACATGGCGGTAGGATCGGCCAGGCGGGCATCGCAGGCCTGTTTCAAC
Organism: Serratia sp. HRI; assembly: GCF_010119335.3. Classification (NCBI taxonomy): domain Bacteria; kingdom Pseudomonadati; phylum Pseudomonadota; class Gammaproteobacteria; order Enterobacterales; family Yersiniaceae; genus Serratia; species Serratia sp. HRI. The sequence continues at coordinate 236,525 of NZ_CP083690.1, forward strand.
CAACGCTCGAACAGTTCGAGCGGATTGGCGGTCAGATCGTGGCGGCGCAGGCCGCCTCGGGTGTATTCACGGCGCAGGTCCGCAACATCAAACTCATTCTTTTCAATCATCTGGGTTATCGACCAACTGAAAAATCCGTCGTTACATTCTGCGCCTGCGGCGCCAGGAACTCAATCGCTCCGACGCCGCCGCCGACCGTCACTCCGTCAACACGCAGTCGCTCATGACTACCTTGCCGTTACGCTCAAGATAGGCGTTACGGTCTTTCGACCAAAAAGTGTATTTGCCGTCGCTGTATTTGGCACCGGTCAGCGCCAGCACCTGCTTGAGATGCAGCTGCTCGCCATCCATCAGCAGGCTGACTTCGCTCGCCTTGCCGTCGAGCGCCACCGTCAGCGGCGTAGTGCCGCACTGGTAGTGCATCGTCTGGCTGCTTTGCGGCAGGATGTAGCTGCAGCCGGACAGCGCCAGCGCGCCGGCGACGAAAATGACTTTTTTCATGCTGTTGCTCCTTAGAAAAATCCTTCACAGGCTATCCTAACAGAGCTAACGGGCCCCCAATGGCAAAACCGGATAAATCCCACCCAACACCGTTTCACGGCTGGCGCCGGTCACCGAAGGCAGGTTGCCGGCCTGGCCGGACAGCGTGCGAAACGCCAGCCAGGCGAAAGCCAGCGCCTCCATGTCGTCGCCGCTGACGCCGAAATCGTCGGTCAGCCCGACCTCCGTCCCCGGCAGCAGCGCAGACAGGCGCGCCATCAGCAGCACGTTGCGCGCCCCGCCGCCGCACACCAGCAGACGCTCGCACCCGCCGGCCAGCAGCACCTGTTCGCTGATGCTGACGGCGGTCAGCTCCGTGAGCGTGGCCTGCACATCGACCGGCGCCATCGCCGGCAATCCGGCCAGCTGCCGCTCCAGCCAGGCGATATTAAAATACTCGCGGCCGGTGCTTTTCGGCGCCGGCAGCGCGAAGTACGGATCCGCCAGCATCTGCTGCAACAGCGGTAAACAAACCCGCCCCTGCATGGCCCAGCCGCCGTCCTGATCGTAAGGCTGCGCGCGGTGGCGCCACACCCAGGCGTCCATCAGCATGTTGCCCGGCCCGGTATCGAAACCGCGCACCGGCGTACCGGGCAACAGCAGAGAAAGATTGGCGATGCCGCCGACGTTCAGCACCATGCGCCGCTCGACGGGATCCCCCAGCAGCGCCTGATGAAACGCCGGCACCAGCGGCGCACCCTGCCCACCGTAGGCCATGTCGCGCCGGCGGAAATCGCCGACGGTGGTGATATTGGTCAGCGCGGCGATGCGGTTGTTATCGCCGAGCTGCATCGAGAAACGCGCGTCGCCTTCCGGTTCGTGCCACACCGTCTGGCCGTGGCAACCGATGGCGGTGATCTGCTCGGCGTCGATGCCGGTTTGCTTCAGCAAGCCGAGCACCGCCTCGCCGAACAGCGTGCCCAGTTGAGCGTCCAACCGGCCGACGGCCGCCAACGTGGTCTGCTGCCCCTGGCACATGCCCAGAATCTCTTTTTTCAGCGCCATCGGCATCGGATGGCTATAGCTGGCCTGCTGAGCCACCATGCGATCGTCGATCGCGGCCAATACCACATCGATTCCGTCCAGACTGGTGCCGGACATGACGCCTATATAGCGGCCTGACTTCATAGCAACATCCTCTAACCCGCGCGGTAAGCAAATTTTATCCTGACAAATAAACCAGAATTGCCGGATTAACGCCATGAATTATGATGCTTTTTTTACAGGCCGTGAGCCAAACACCACCTCCCGGCGCCGCTGTGGCACATGTTATGTGTTAAACCGTGCCATAACAGGCAACGGAATGTCGGCCAAGGCTGTCATAAAGGTAAACCGCGGTTTATTATTGGTTGAACAGAGAAAAGATAAGCTGCGTGCAGCGATGGAGCATGGCGGTGTGTCAACTTTCAGCCATACTTTGTCTATCATTTTCACTGAATCTTGCCTGGAGAGCATTGCCAGGTTATGGACTACTACCATCAGGAGTTTTGTATGATCAAGCGTCTTCTCGTCGTTGCCGTCGCCGCCGTTACGCTGGCCGGCTGTGCCAATGAATCCATGTCCGGCGATGTCTACTCGTCCTCGCAGGCCAAGCAGGTGCAGAACGTCACCTACGGGACGCTGGTTTCCGTGCGTCCGGTTAAAATCCAGGGCGGCGAAGGCTCCAACGCCTTGGGGATGATCGGCGGCGCGGTGATTGGCGGCCTGTTGGGTAACACCGTCGGCGGCGGCACCGGCCGTACGCTGGCTACCGCGGCGGGCGCCATCGCCGGCGGCGCGGCGGGCAACAGCATCGGTGAAGTGGCCGGCCGTACCTCAGGCTACGAGCTGGAAATCAAAACCGACCAGAAAGAGAACATCGTGGTGGTACAGAAAGCGGGCGACACCAAGTTCAGCCCAGGACAGCGCGTGCGCATGGCGCGCATGGGCGACACCATCACCGTCTCTCCGCTGTAAGTCAGTCGGCGACAAACGGCAAACCGGAGGCAATCGCCTCCGGTTTTATTTCTGATGCTGTGAAACTGTAATCGTAGAATATAAGAATATTATTATTTGTTCTGCAGTTCGGTGATATTTTGTTCTAACTTGCCAATCAGCCCTACCAACAGATGCACTTCGTCGGCGGTAATGCCGCTTAAAATCTCACTGCGTGTAGACGTGATCACACTGTCCACTTCCCTGATGATCGGATCGGCCGCGTCGGTCAGCTTGATGCGCTTCGCGCGGCGATCGTTGGCACAGGTGTGGCGCGTGATCAGTCCTTTCTCCTCCAGTTGGTCCAGCGTACGAACCAGTGACGGTTGCTCGATACCGATCGCCTTGGCCAGCTGGATTTGCGACTGCTCCGGCGGCAAACGATTGATATTGTGCAAAGTGACCCAGTGCGTTTGGGTCAGCTCCAACGGCTTGAGCCGATGATCGATGAGCGCGCGCCAAACACGAACTAATCGTGCTAAATCTGAACCTAATGTTGACTCCACTTCCCCCTCCTTATAATTAGCATGCTAACATTACCTCCCAGAGTTTAGACTATTTTGGGTAACTCACATTAAAAACACAAATGTATATAATGTATATTGTGGAAATATCCACTATTTTTAGCCGCTATTGTTTAATCGTTATGCAAATATTCAACATATTCACCCTTAGGGATTGTTAATGTGAATACATCATGGTTACACACCTCATCCCCCTTACCCGATTTGGTCCTGGGGGCATCGCTTTATTTTCCACCTATATTTAAAGCTTTTTTACTAGGACTGGTCTTATGGCTGCTGATTCATCAGCTGCTGAGAGACTGGATGTATTCCGGTGAACTCTGGCATCCCATGTTGATGGACCTGTCCATTTTCGTGCTGGCCGTCAGCGGTTCCTTATGGATTTTAGCGAGTTGGTAACCCATGCGGCATAAAACATTAAAATACTTTTCTACGGTGATCGTCTGCGCCATTGCCGTCTGCGCCGGTTGGTGGCTCTGGAATTATTATATGCAATCCCCATGGACCCGTGATGGAAAAGTGCGCGCCGAACTCGTCAATATCACCCCTGAAGTCTCTGGAAGATTAGAGAAAATAAGCGCGAATGACAATCAGTTCGTACCTGCGGGAAGTCTGATTTTTACCCTCGACCCGGTGCCCTACCAGATCGCGCTGGACAATGCCGAGGCCGCGGTGGCAAAAGCGCAATCCGATCTGGCCAAGGCAGACCACGAGGCCGCTCGCCGCCGCGGTTTGCCGCGTAACGTTATTTCCGCTGAAGATTTAGACGCGTCCAATTTAGCCGCTCAGGCAATGAAGGCCGCCTATAAAGCCGCCCTGGCCAACCTGGAACAGGCCAAATGGAATTTGAGCAAAACCAAAATTTACGCGCCAACCGACGGCTATATCACCAATCTGCAGGCGCGGGTCGGGAACTACGCCAACGCCGGTACGCCGCTGGTGGCGTTGGTGGATGTGCATTCGTTTTATGTACTCGGTTATTTCGAAGAAACCAAGCTGAAGCATATAAAAGAAGGCAATAAAGCGGACATCGTTTTATATAACGGCAACACGCCGCTGCAGGGGGAAGTAGAGAGCATCGGCCGCGCCATTTACGATCAGAGCGTCGACAGCAGCAACGATCTATTAATGGACGTTAAGCCTAATGTTCCTTGGGTGCGTTTGGCTCAGCGCGTGCCGGTACGGATAAAATTGCTCAACGTGCCCGCCGATTTGACGCTGGTCGCCGGCACCACCTGCACCATTTCGATTCATCAGCGGAACTAAAGTGTGAACCTGCCCTTTCTGGAGTGGAGCCGTACCCCCTGGGGTAAGGCGACCGGCGGCCAATGGCGCTATGCGCTGCGCAATTCGCTGGCGATGTGTCTCGCGCTGTGGGTGGCGTTCGTGCTCGAGCTCGACGAGCCCTCTTGGGCGCTCACCTCCGCAGCGGTGGTGAGTTTCCCCACCGTCGGCGGCGTGATCAGCAAAAGCATCGGCCGCATCTTCGGCAGCCTGATGGGTGCCGCCGCGTCGGTGGCGATCGCCGGCCACTGTCTGAACGATCCCTGGCTGTTTACGCTGTTCATCGCCGCCTGGATCGGGCTGTGCACCTATATCTCCAACCATTACCAAAACAACGTCTCTTACGCGTTCGCGCTGGCGGGCTATACCGCCGCCATCATCGCCTTCGGCACGGTCAACGTCACCGATACCCAGCAGATTTTCGATATCGCGCAGGCGCGGGTTTGCGAAGTGATCACCGGCATTCTGTGCGGCGGGTTGATGATGATGATCCTGCCCAGTACCTCCGACGGTGAAGCGCTGCTGACCTCGCTGCGGCGCATGCAGCTACGCCTGCTGGAGCACGCCGCCATGCTGTGGCAGCCGGAGATCACCGCCCAGATGCGCACCTCGCACGAAGGGGTCATCGGCCAGATCCTGACCATGAACCTGCTGCGTATTCAGGCGTTCTGGAGCCACTACCGGCTGCGGCGGCAAAATAACCTGCTCAACTATCTGCTGCACCAGCAGCTGCGCATTACCAGCGTTATCTCCAGCCTGCGCCGCATGCTGCTGAACTGGCCGGATCGCCCCGCCAATCTGATGCCGGTGATAACGCAACTGCTGGACGAGCTGCGCGATCCCGCCACCGACAAATACCGTTTGGCGCGCCTGCTTCAGCAGATCGCGCCGCAAGACCCTACGGACTACCGCCATCGCGCCTTCTGGCTGCGCCTGCGCCATTTCTGCTGGCTTTACCTGCGCTGCAACCGCTGGCTGCAGCGGCTGGAGAGCGCCACGGCGGTCAGCGAGCTCCAGCCGCCGCGCGTCACCTCGCTGGCGCGCCATACCGACAGCTACGAAGCCGCCTACAACGGTCTGCGCACCTTTTTGTGCATCGTGATCGGCTGCGCCTATTGGATCAACACGCAGTGGGACGCCGGCAGCGCGGCGCTGACGCTCACCGCCATCAGCTGCGTGCTCTACTCCTCGACGCCTTCGCCGATCAACAGCGTCAGCACCTTGCTCAAGGCGGTGCTGCTGCTCTCGGTCGTCTGCTTCGTGGTGAAATTCGGTTTGATGATCCAGATTGACGACTTCTGGGTGTTCTGCGCCTTCCTGTTTCCGATCCTGGTGACCATGCAGATGCTCAAGCTGCAGAACCCGCCTTATGCCGCGCTTTGGGGGCAGCTGATCGTCTTTATGGGGTCGTTCCTGACCGTCAGCAACCCGCCGAGCTATGACTACCAGTCTTTCATCAATGATAACATCGCTAAAGTCGTCGGCGTGCTGCTGGCCGGGCTGGCGTTTCAGATCCTGCGCCCCAGCTCGGACAAACGAAAAAGCCGCCGCATTATCCGCGCGCTGCGGCGCGATTTTATCGATCAGTTGAGCAAACGGCCGCAGCAGAGCGAAAGCCAGTTCGAATCGCTGATCTACCATCGCATTAGCCAGCTCAATCAAAGTCAGGATCAGGAAGCGCGCACCTGGCTGCTGCGCTGGGGCGTGGTGCTGCTCAACTGCAGCCATATCGTCTGGCAGCTGCGCGACTGGCAAACCCGCTCCGACCCGCTGTCGACGGTGCGCGATGTCTGCATCCACTGCCTGCGCGGTATCATGACGGAGAAAGGCGTGCAGCACAGTTCGCTGGACGCCACGCTGCAGGAGCTGCTGCGCATGAGCAACGCGCTGGCGCACCACCCGGAACAGGCGGCACGCGATTTGGCCGGCCTGATTTGGCGACTCTACTGCTCGCTGCAGCAGTTGCAGCAGGCGATGGGCCAGCCCACCACCGCGCCGGCCGTTAGCGGCGGGTGATCACTTGATCACCCCACAGGCGAAACGCTCACCGCCGCCGCCGAGCGGCAGTGGGTGATCCGAGTGGTTATCGCCGCCGGCGTGCACCATCAGCGCCTTGCCCTCAATGTCACTGATTTTTTTCAGCCGCGGCGCCAACACCGGATAGTTCGCCATGCCGTCGGCGGTCACATAGATGGCCGGCAAATCGCCCAGATGCCCGTCGGCATACGGCCCGAGGTGCTTCCCGGTCTTTTGCGGATCAAAATGCCCGCCGGCCGCCAGCGCCGCCACCGCTTTGCCGTCCTTCATACCCGGCTCGCAGCTGCCTTTTTCATGCACGTGGAAGCCATGTACCCCGGCCGGCAACGCTTTCAGGCTCGGCGTGAACAGCAAGCCGTACGGCGTTTCGCTGATGACCACCTTGCCGATATCCTGACCGATCCCCTGCCCGGTCACCAGGTGCATTTCGACGTCGGTTGTCGCCGCCTGAGCCGCGCCACACGCCATCAGGCCAAGTGCTGCATACCAATAACGTTTCATCAATCAGTCTCCTTAATGTCTCTGCTGAGCTTTCAGTATAGGAGAGCCGGCGCAGGCGCTGTTAACCAACGCACAATCTCGCCAATTTGATTCGCAAACCTAATATTTAGGGCTAATACTATTTCTACCGATGTTGGTCCTCTGACCAGCTGTCGTTCGGCTAACGTGTTTCCCTGTTTCCACCGCCGACGCATGAGAGTGCACTCCCGGCCAGGCGGCATAATTCATAAGGAACTGATATGGGCATCTTTAGCTATAAGGATTTGGACGAAAACGCGTCGAAAACGCTGTTTTCCGACGCCTTGGCCATCTCTACCTACGCTTACCACAATATCGATAACGGCTTCGACGAAGGCTACCACCAGACCGGCTTCGGGCTGGGCCTGCCGCTGACGCTGATCACCGCGCTCATCGGCAGCACCCAATCGCAGGGCGGCCTGCCCGGCCTTCCCTGGAACCCCGACTCAGAACAGGCCGCGCAGGAGGCGGTGAACAATGCCGGCTGGTCGGTCATCAGCGCCGCGCAGCTGGGTTACGCCGGCAAAACCGATGCACGCGGCACCTACTACGGCGAGACCGCCGGTTACACCACCGCTCAGGCCGAGGTGCTGGGCAAATATGACAGCGAAGGCAATCTCACCGCCATTGGCATCTCATTTCGCGGTACCAGCGGCCCACGCGAGTCGCTGATCGGCGATACCATCGGCGATGTGATTAACGATCTGCTGGCCGGTTTCGGGCCGAAAGGCTACGCTGACGGCTACACGTTGAACGCCTTCGGCAATCTGCTGGGCGACGTAGCGAAGTTCGCGCAGGCGCACGGGCTGAGCGGCGAGGACGTGGTGGTCAGCGGCCACAGCCTCGGCGGGCTGGCGGTCAACAGCATGGCGGCTCAGAGCGACGCCAACTGGGGCGGCTTCTACGCGCAGTCCAACTATGTTGCCTTCGCCTCGCCGACCCAGTACGAAGCCGGCGGCAAGGTGATCAACATCGGCTACGAAAACGATCCGGTGTTCCGTGCGCTCGACGGCACCTCGCTAACCCTGCCGTCACTGGGCGTACACGATGCGCCGCACGCCTCCGCCACCAACAATATCGTCAACTTCAACGACCATTACGCGTCGGACGCCTGGAACCTGCTGCCGTTTTCCATTCTCAACATTCCGGCCTGGCTGTCGCACCTGCCGTTCTTCTATCAGGACGGGCTGATGCGGGTGCTGAACTCCGAATTTTATTCGTTGACCGACAAGGACTCGACCATCATCGTCTCCAACTTGTCGAACGTGACGCGCGGCAATACCTGGGTGCAAGACCTGAACCGCAACGCGGAGACGCACAGCGGACCGACGTTTATCATCGGCAGCGACGGCAATGATTTGATCAAGGGCGGCAAAGGCAACGACTATCTCGAGGGCCGCGACGGCAACGATATCTTCCGCGACGCCGGCGGCTACAACCTGATTGCCGGCGGCAAAGGCCACAATATCTTCGATACCCAGCAGGCGCTGAAGAACACCGAGGTCGCCTACGATGGCAATACGCTTTACCTGCGCGACGCCAAAGGCGGCATTACGCTGGCGGACGACATCAGCACCCTGCGCAGCAAAGAAACCTCCTGGTTGATTTTCAACAAAGAGGTGGATCATCAGGTGACCGCGGCCGGATTGAAATCGGATTCGGGCCTCAAAGCCTATGCCGCTGCCACCACCGGCGGCGACGGCGATGACCTCTTGCAGGCTCGCAGCCACGACGCCTGGCTGTTCGGCAACGCCGGCAACGACACGCTGATCGGCCATGCCGGCGGCAACCTGACCTTCGTCGGCGGCAGCGGCGATGACATCCTGAAGGGCGTCGGCAACGGCAATACCTTCCTGTTCAGCGGCGATTTTGGCCGCGACCAGCTGTATGGCTTCAACGCCACCGATAAGCTGGTGTTTATTGGCACCGAAGGCGCCAGCGGGAATATCCGCGACTACGCCACGCAGCAAAACGACGATCTGGTGCTGGCCTTCGGCCACAGCCAGGTCACGCTGATCGGCGTTTCGCTCGATCACTTCAACACCGATCAGGTGGTGTTGGCCTAAGGAGCGGCGTAAAAAAAGCCGGGCGCTTCGCCGCCCGGCTTTCCTCTTTTTTTTGCTCCGCCTTAAGGCACGTCATACCCCAGCGCCGCCTTGCGAATGCGGAACCACTGCTGGCGATTCAGCACCAGCTTCTGCGCCTTCAGCGCCGAGCGCACCCGCTCAATCTTGCCGGAGCCGATAATCGGCAGCGGCGACGACGGCAGGCGCATCACCCAGGCGTACACCACCTGTTCAATGGTATCGGCGCCGATCTCTTGCGCCACCCGCTGTAGCTCGTCACGCAGCGGCTGGAACTCGGCGTCGTTGAACAGGCGCCCGCCCCCCAGGCAGGACCAGGCCATCGGCTTGATGCGCAGTTGCTGGCACTGGTCGAGCGTGCCGTCGAGAATGGCCGGCTGGTGAATCGGCGAGATCTCCACCTGGTTGGTCGCCAGCGTGAACGGCAGGCGCGACTGCAAGAGCTGGAACTGCGCGGGCGTAAAGTTGGAAACGCCGAAATGGCGCACCTTGCCGCTTTTATGCAGCGCGACGAAGGCTTCGGCCACGTCGTCGGCATCCATCAACGGATCCGGCCGGTGGATCAGCAGCAGATCGAGGTAGTCGGTATGCAGATGGCGCAGCGATTGTTCCGCGCTCTGTACGATATGGTCGCGGTCGGTGATGTAATGGCCGATCGGATTGCCGGGCTTGGCGGTGGTGGCGATGCCGCACTTGGTCACCAGCTCCAGCGACTGGCGCAGCGCCGGCTTCAGGCGCAGCGCGTCGCCGAACGCCTGTTCGCAGGCGTAACCCCCGTAGATATCCGCGTGGTCGGCGGTGGTGACGCCCAGTTCAACATGCTGTTCGATGAACGTCAGCAGCTGCTGCGGCGACATGCCCCATTCCATCAACCGCCAGTAACCGCAAATCATGCGGGAAAATTCAGGCCCCTGCGGCGCGAGACGTATACGTTCTACCATTGCGAAAACCTCATGACATTAGTTGTCAGCCAGCATACACAAGCCGGTGAGGCACAGGGAAGCGGTAAGCCACACGAACGTGCGGCAGATCAGGAAAGGTTAAAACAGCGACGGCTGTTCCGGCAGCGGCTCGTCGGGCGCTTTATTGGCGCGTTGCAGGCGCAGGAAGCGTTGACGGCAAAGGCGCAGCACCTCGCGCTTCTGCGCGTCGCTCATGCTCATCCAGCCGAAGCGTTCCTCGCGGCTGCGCAGGCAGCCACGGCAGAATCCGCGATCGTCGGCCTGGCAAATGCCACGACACGGGCTGGGGATGTCGAAAAATTCAAGCTGCTGCGCCACGGGGCCTCCTGCGTTCTCTTGCTAATTGAAGACGCCATCGCCGCCGCTGGCAAGTCCCTTTTCGCCATTGCGGCGAAAATAGTCGCGCAAATAACGCAGCGCCTGACGGCTTTTCTCCGGCACGTTACGCTCGAGCGTCAGCGCGTGCAGCCGCAGCGGCGCCGGCCGCCACTCCGGCAACAGCAACAACAGCTCGCCGCGCTGAAGCTCGTCGCCAATTTCATACAGCGGCTGAATGGAAATGCCCAGCCCGGCGCGGGTAAAGGCGCGCATCACGTTCATGCTCTCGCTGACGATCTGCCCTTCCGCCAGCCGCAGCTTAACCTGCTGGCCGGACTGGTGCAGCAGATCCAGATGGGCCCCGCTGTAGCCGCTGGAGATCCAGCGGTGCTGCACCAAATCCTGCGGTTTTTCCGGCACCCCATGCTGGCTGAGATAACGCGGTGCGGCGCACAGCACCATCGGCCACGCCGTGAGCGGGTGCGCGATCATATTGGCGTCCGCCAGCTGCCGGTTGGCCCGCAGCGCAATGTCGACCCGCTGCTCTATCATATCGACGATGCGATCGTCCGCCAGCACCCGCAGCGTCAGCTTGGGATGCGCCTGCAGCAGCGGCGCCAGCGCCTCCGCCAGCGATCGGCCGCCGATGCCGACCGGGGTGGCAATGCGCAGCTCGCCCACCAGCGTATCTCGTAGCTCCGCCAACCGCTGCTCCGCCTGCTGCGCCTGTTGCAGCATCGCCTCGCAGCCGGGGTAAAACGCCGCCCCCGCCTCGGTCAGCGCCAGACGACGGGTGGAGCGGTGCAGCAGCGGCACCCCGAGCGCTTTCTCCAGCGAGCGCATATGCTGGCTGACCGCCGACGGCGTCATGCCCAGCCGCCGCGCCGCGCCGGCCAGCGATCCCTCCGCCACCACGGTGGCGAATATCGCCATTCGATTGAGTTTATCCACGATTATGAAGTTTTACTTAATCAAGAAAGCATGAATATGGCACTAATCACGGCTATTGTTAAGGGCTAGAGTATAAACCACGCAGCAGGCATATCGGCCTGCTTCATGATACTGAACACATCCCCGAAGGAGCATACAGATGAAAGTAGCCATTATTGGAGCAACCGGTTTTGTTGGCCGCCGCGTGGTGGATGAAGCGCTGGCTCGCGGCATTCAGGTGACGGCGATCGCCCGCCAGAAAAAAGAGTTGCCGGAGCACGCCAATCTGACCGTCGCACTGGGCGACGTTGCCGATACCGCCTGGCTGGCGGGGCAATTGCGCGGTCAGGATGCGGTGATCAGCGCCTACAACCCCGGCTGGGGCGAAGACAACCTGTATGAAAAGACCGCTCGAGGCGCCCAACAGATCCTCACCGCGGTCGAACAGGCAGGCGTCAAGCGCCTGCTGGTGGTCGGCGGCGCCGGCAGCCTGGAAGTGGCGCCGGGCGTTGAACTGGTGGATACGCCGCAGTTCCCGGAAAATATCCGCCCCGGCGCGCAGGCGGTACGCGATCTGCGCAACAAGCTGCGCAATGAATCGGTGCTCGACTGGACCTATCTCTCGCCGGCCGCCCTGCTGGAACCGGGTAAACGTACCGGTCAGTTCCGCCTCGGCACCACCCAGCTGCTGATGAACGGCGAAGCGCCGGCCAGCATTTCGGTGGAAGACCTGGCGGTCGCCATCGTCGATGAGATTGAAAAACCACAGTTTATTCGCGCACAGTTCACCGCCGCCTACTAAACTGCCTCATTGCCAGGCCGCCCGGCCTGGCGTTTTCCCTGCGTTCACCCCCGCCAGTATTCTGAATTTCTAAGGTTTTCTTAAGTTTCATCCGGTAGATTTCAAGGCATTATCTCCTCTCAGGATCCAGATTTGGCAATGTGGTTACGTCAACGCTTACAGTGCAACAGCCTCGGTTTTATCCTCGCCACCGCCCTGTTCTTCACTCTGTTTCAAAACGCGTTATTCCTGCACCGCGCCTGGTCGTATATCACCTTCGATAGCGTCCACAGCGTCATTTTCGCCGCCAGCATGCCGGTGGTGATTTTCTGTGCGCTGAATATCATCTTTAGCGTGTTGACCGTGCCCTACCTGCGCAAGCCGCTGATCGTCTTTTTCTTGCTCGGCAGCGCCGCAGCCAACTATTTCATGTACAGCTATGGCGTGGTGATCGACGGCAACATGATGCAGAACGCCGTCGAAACCAATACCCAAGAAGCGACGGCGCTGCTGACGCCGCGCATGGGGTTGTGGCTGGCGCTGCTCGGCGTTTTGCCGGCGGTGGCGGTCTGCTTCACCCATATTCGCCAGACCCGCCCCTGGTGGTATATGGTCGGGCTGCGCGCCGCCAACGTCATGCTGTCGTTGGTGGTGATCCTGATCGTCGCCGCGCTGTTCTACAAAGACTACGCTTCGCTGATCCGCAACAATAAAAGCGTGGTGAAGATGTTGACGCCTTCCAACTTCGTCGCCGGCACGATCAAGTTTACCGAACAGCGCTATTTCACCCGCAATCTGCCGCTGGTAAAAATCGGTGAAGACGCGCGCAAAGGGCCGCTGATCGCCGGGCAGGCCAAGAAAACGCTGGTGATCCTGGTGGTGGGCGAAACCGCCCGCGCCGAAAACTTCTCCCTCGGCGGCTACGAGCGCGAAACCAACCCGCGCCTGAAGCAGGACGACGTGGTCTACTTCAAGAACGCCAGCTCTTGCGGCACCGAGACGGCGATCTCCGTCCCCTGCATGTTCTCCAACATGCCGCGCAGAGAGTACGACGCGACTCAGGCGGCGCACCAGGAGGGCATGCTCGACGTGCTGGCGCATGCCGGCGTCAACGTGCTGTGGCGCGATAACGACGGCGGCTGCAAAGGCGCCTGCGACCGGGTGCCGCACATCGACATGACCAAATTGAAACTGCCGCAGGACTGTGACGGCGAAGTTTGCATGGATAACGTGCTGCTGTACAAGCTGAACGACTACATCAATAGCCTGAAAGACGACGGCGTGATCGTACTGCACCAGATGGGTAGCCACGGCCCGGCTTACTACCGCCGCAGCACGCCAGAATTCCAGACGTTTTCGCCGACCTGCAACAGCAATCAGATCCAGGATTGCAGCCATGAACAGCTGGTGAACACCTACGACAACTCGATCTTGTATACCGACGCGATGCTCGATGCCACCATCAAGCTGCTGCAGCAGTATGACGACCGCTTCAATACCGCGCTGGTCTATTTGTCCGATCACGGCGAGTCGCTGGGGGAAAACGGCATGTACCTGCACGGCACGCCTTATGTCTTCGCGCCGAGCCAGCAAACGCACGTGCCTTTCCTGATGTGGATGTCGGCCGACTATCAGCGCAACTTCGGCGTCGATCGCCAGTGCCTGAACGCGCTGGCGGAAAAGGACGATGTGTCGCAGGACAACCTGTTCCATACCCTGCTGGGCATGCTGAACGTACAGAGTCGCGAATATCAATCCCGGCTGGATATCCTGCAACGTTGCCGCAACGCGGCGTAAGCGCTTAACTTCCTCGTGCCGCTGGGGCACAATAGTTCGCAGACAACCGGCGTTTTGTGCGCCGGTTTTTTTATTCCCATTGACCTAGACCAATCGGTCTATTATGCTCGGCACCATGATGACCAAATCAACGCATTGCAACGTGGACACACGTGAACATCTGCTCGCCACCGGCGAAACTCTCAGCCTGCGCCTGGGCTTTACCGGCATGGGGCTGAGCGAACTGCTGGCCACTGCGGGCGTGCCGAAAGGCTCGTTCTACCACTATTTCCGCTCGAAGGAAGCCTTCGGTGAAGCGATGCTGCAACGCTATTTCGCGCATTATGATGCAGAAATGCAGGCGTTGTTTGCCGATGAGCACGGCGATGCCCGCCACCAGCTGCTGGGCTATTACGCTCAGGCCATCAGCTACCACTGCCGCAGCGAATGCCATAACGCCTGCCTGGCGGTGAAGCTTTCCGCCGAGGTGAGCGATCTGTCAGAACCGATGCGCCATGCGCTGGAAACGGGCACCGCTCGCGTGATCGGCCACCTGCAGGAGGCCATCGAACGCGGTATCGCCGAGGGTTCGCTGTCGGTGGCCATGAGCCCGGCAGCGACCGCAGAGACGCTGTACTCACTGTGGCTCGGCGCTTCGCTGCGCGCCAAGATCCGCCACTCGCTGGCGCCGTTGACCAGCGCGCTGGAAAGCATCGAGTTGCTGCTGCGCCCGCCGCAACCGTAACGGTAACAATTTCTTTTTATTGAAAAATGCAGTTCGTGGTTTTTTATCGCCCATTACTAGACGACCGGTCTATTAAATACAGGATGCACTATGAAGACTGAAAAATTGCTCTCTCCGCTGAAGGTTGGCGCCATCACCCTGCCCAACCGCGTGTTTATGGCTCCGCTGACGCGTCTGCGCAGCATCGAGCCGGGCGACATTCCTACGCCGCTGATGGCGGAATATTACGCACAGCGCGCCGGCGCGGGCCTGATCGTGACCGAAGCGACGCAGGTTTCCTTCCAGGCGAAAGGCTACGCCGGTGCGCCGGGGTTGCATACGCCGGAGCAGATCGCCGCATGGAAAAACATCACGCAGGCAGTGCATGATAAAAACGGCCATATCGCCGTGCAGCTGTGGCACGTAGGCCGCATCTCCCACACCAGCCTGCAGCCGGGCGGACAAGCGCCGGTCGCCCCTTCGGCAATCAACGCCGAGACCCGCACCACCGTGCGTGATGAAACCGGCGCTTGGGTGCGCGTGCCGACCTCCACGCCGCGCGCGCTGGAAACCAGCGAGATCCCGGGCATCGTCAACGATTTCCGCCAGGCGACCGCCAACGCGCGGGAAGCCGGCTTCGACTTCATCGAACTGCATGCCGCCCACGGCTATCTGCTGCATCAGTTCATGTCGCCGGCCTCCAACCAACGTACCGATCAATACGGCGGCAGCATCGAGAATCGCACCCGCCTGACGCTGGAAGTGGTCGACGCGGCGGTCGCCGAATGGGGTTCCGAGCACATCGGCATCCGCATCTCGCCGCTGGGGCCGTTCAACGGGCTGGACAACGGTGAAGATCAGGAAGACGCGGCGCTGTATCTGGTGGAAGAGCTGAACAAGCGCAACATCGCCTACCTGCACATCTCCGAACCGGACTGGGCCGGCGGCAAGCCGTATTCCGACGCCTTCCGCGACTCGGTGCGCGCCCACTTTAAAGGGGTGATCGTCGGCGCCGGCGCCTACACCGCCGAAAAAGCCGAAGCCTTGATCGAAAAAGGTTTCATCGACGCGGTGGCCTTTGGCCGCAGCTACATCGCCAACCCGGATCTGGTGGAACGCTTCCGTCAGCACGCGCCGCTGAACGAACCTAAGCCGGAAAGCTTCTACGGCGGCGGCGCCGAAGGGTATACCGACTATCCGTTTCTGGCGAAGTAACCCGTCCTGATCCCAAACGGCCATGCGACTGCCTGGCCGTTTTTTTATGCGCCGCCCGCAAAAAAGCCCGCACGGGGCGGGCCGGTGTTCCCTGGTGTTGTGCTCTACTGCCGTTCAATTTTTACACGCTTGCCGTCGAAATAGATAATTGATTGTGCAGATCAATTAATCTGTATCGATCGGTACGCTCGATCAATATTTAGACATCACCGTCGCGAGACCCACAAGTGACATTGTCACTCATTCATCACGTTGAATTCCCTTGCGGGACAAGGCTATACTCGCTGGAGCTTCAATCCACCCGCCGTCTGCCACGACACAGTCAATTCAGAGGAATTATGCGCTTACTCCATACCATGATCCGCGTCGGTGACCTGCAACGCGCCATCGACTTCTACACCAAGGTATTAGGCATGCGCCTGCTGCGCACCAGCGAAAACCCAGAGTACAAATACTCGCTGGCTTTCGTCGGCTATACGGAAGAGAGCGAAGGCGCGGTTATCGAACTGACCTATAACTGGGGCACCGACAGCTATGACATGGGCACCGCCTTCGGCCACCTGGCGCTGGGCGTGGACGACGTTGCCGCCACCTGCGACAGCATCCGCCGCGCAGGCGGCAAGGTCACCCGCGAAGCCGGCCCGGTGAAAGGCGGTACCACGGTCATCGCCTTCGTTGAAGATCCGGACGGCTACAAAATCGAGCTGATCGAAAATAAACATGCCGGTCAGGGCCTCGGCCACTAAGCCTCCCCTTCAGGGCGCACTGCGCCCTGCTGATTCTCCGCGCGATAGCGCCTGCAACCGGGCGCAAAATTTGCCATAATGCGCGCTGCATTCGATGAAGATAAGAAACTGATGGCCGAGAAAAGTGATCTTAACGCCCTGAGTGGTCGTTTTCGTGGGTTTTATCCCGTAGTAATAGATGTTGAAACCGCCGGCTTCAACGCCAATACCGATGCGTTGCTGGAGATCGCCGCCGTCACGCTGAAAATGGATGAAGACGGCTGGCTGCAGCAGGACGAGACCCTGCACTTCCACGTGGAGCCTTTCGAGGGCGCCAACCTACAGCCGGAAGCGCTGGCGTTCAACGGCATCGATCCGCACAACCCGCTGCGCGGCGCGGTCAGCGAATATGACGCGCTGCACGCCATTTTCAAAGCGGTGCGCAAAGGGCTCAAGGATCGCGGTTGCAACCGGGCCATTATCGTGGCACACAACGCCAACTTCGATCACAGTTTCCTGATGGCCGCGGCCGAGCGCGCCGGCCTGAAGCGCAACCCGTTCCATCCGTTCGCCACCTTCGACACCGCCGCGCTGAGCGGCCTGGTGCTGGGCCAAACGGTGCTGGCGAAAGCCTGCATCGCCGCCGGCATGCCGTTCGACAGCAGCCAGGCGCACTCCGCCCTGTACGACACCGAACAAACCGCCCTGTTGTTTTGCGAGCTGGTTAACCGCTGGAAACGTCTCGGCGGCTGGCCGCTGCCCGCCGGCGACCTCGCCGAATAAGCCCAACAAAAAAGGCGGCCCAGTTTGCACTGGCGCCGCCCATTGCGCGATAACCGCAAGCCTGTCGATTAAGACTGTTGGTCTTCCTGCGCTTTATACTTTTCCGCAGTTTCTTTGATTAGCTGCTGCAATTCGCCGCGCTGATACATCTCGATGATGATATCGCAACCGCCGACCAGCTCACCGTCTACCCACAGCTGCGGGAACGTCGGCCAGTTGGCGTATTTTGGCAGCTCGGCGCGGATGTCCGGGTTTTGCAGAATATCCACGTAGGCGAAACGCTCGCCGCAGGCGGACAGCGCTTGCACAGCCTGTGCGGAGAAGCCGCAGCTCGGCAGCTTAGGCGAACCTTTCATGTACAGCAGAATCGGGTTTTCAGCGATCTGGTGCTGAATTTTTTCAAGTGTCGTCGTCATTTATTGCTTCCTCAAGCCACATTTCATGGCTACAACATGCATCACGCGGGCTATTGTAGCGGCTGGAACAGTCGCAAGAAAACGCCATCTTTTGCAAGGATATTCGCCCGCCGCCGATCGCGTTTCACCGGCCACGTCATTCCGGTCAAAACATACGTCGAGAATAACATTTTTAATCCGACCATTTCACTAATATATTGCGTCGCGATGACGGCGCGGATTAATTATATCCCCACCGCCAACTGGCGCTTTTTCATACACCAACAGGCTGATTTTGAAACAAAAAAAATGTCATTAACGTTTTCTCACAATATGGATTATTATTTATGAGTTCTTCGCTGTTTTATATGGCGAAATTCGGGAATACTGTAACTCTTTCGATATCCGTTTCGGGGCCAAGGTTGGTGACGTCGACATGCGTTTAATTCTTACGCTCTTTGCGCTGCTGTTTACGCAGCTCTTCTTCAATTTGGCGCACGCTGCGCCACAGGCGCGTGTTGCCGCCGAGCAGCGTAAAAGCCATGCTAATGAAGCGCGGCCCGATGACCGCAGAAAAAAGAAAGCGGACAAAGCCGCCAAAAAAGCCAAAGTGACGGCCCCCGAGAAAAAAACCAAGACCGCCAAGACGAAAAGCGAGAAAAGCGCGAAAAAGATCGTCAGCGCCAAACCCAAGGCCAAAGCGCAGAAAACCGCCAAGATTAAAGTCACCCCGCCGAAAAAGGGCTATAAAAAAGGCTATGGTCGCCACCGCGAAGCCGGTATGGCCACCGCCAAACTGGCGCGTGAAGAAAAGCCGTTGAAACTCAGCCCCGCGCACAAAAAACGCTACCAGCACGCCAAGCAGACCGCGATGGCCAAGCTGATGGGCCAGATGGGCAAACCTTACCGCTGGGGCGGCAGCTCGCCGCGCACCGGCTTCGATTGCAGCGGCCTTATCTATTACGCCTATAAAGACGTAGTGAAAATCAAGATGCCGCGCACCGCCAACGAGATGTATCACCTGCGCGATGCGGCGCCGATCAAGAAAAGCGAACTGGAAAGCGGCGATCTGGTGTTCTTCCGCATCAACAACCGCGGCGTGGCGGACCATGTCGGCGTCTACCTCGGCAACGGCAAATTCATCCAGTCGCCGCGCACCGGTGAAGAGATCCGCATCAGCCAGCTCGACAACGACTATTGGCAGAACCACTACATCGGCGCACGCCGCGTAGTGACGCCGAAAACCATTCGTTAATGCCCTGTTCTGCACGGTTGCGGCCCCGGTCGCAACCGCCTGCTCAAGCTATCGTCCATCGCACTTCCCCACGCGCATTTCTCGCTTTTCCTCCTGTTTTTTATGATGAAAATTGTTAATATTGAATGACCACAATAAAAAACGGCCCATATGGTTCTCGCCCCGGCGGGAAGCGAATGGCGCTGTAAAGGAGGAAGCAATGTCGTTTGAATTACCTGCATTACCGTATGAGAAAAACGCGCTCGAGCCGCACATCTCCGCCGAGACCCTGGAATACCACTACGGCAAACACCACAACACCTACGTGGTTAACCTGAACAACCTGGTGAAAGGCAGCGAGTTCGAGGGCAAATCGCTCGAAGAGATCATCAAGACCTCTAACGGCGGCGTATTCAACAACGCTGCGCAGGTGTGGAACCACACCTTCTACTGGCACTGCCTGTCGCCACAGGGCGGCGGTGAACCGCAGGGCGAACTGGCGGCAGCGATCGTCAAATCCTTCGGCTCTTTCGCTGCGTTCAAAGAGCAGTTCACCGATGCCGCAGTGAAAAACTTCGGTGCAGGCTGGACCTGGCTGGTGAAAAAACCGGACGGCGCGCTGGCGATCGTCAACACCTCCAACGCGGCCACCCCGCTGACCGGTGAAGACAAACCGCTGCTGACCGTTGACGTGTGGGAACACGCGTATTACATCGATTACCGCAATGCGCGTCCAAAATACCTGGAAAACTTCTGGGCGTTGGTCAACTGGACCTTCGCAGCGGAAAACCTGGCGTAAGCGCAGGTTCTGAGGTGATAAGGCGCAGCCAGGCTGCGCCTTTTTTATAACCGGGGGTAAATCAGTTCAACGCGGCAACGAAGCTGAAAGCGATAATGACCGCCAATGCGCAGACGGTGGTGAACAGCGACATCTTCAATTCGGTATCCATGACAACTCCTTTAAAATGGGCTTTCCTAAGGATAAAAGGCGCACAATTAGTACGTCAAATCATTTTCCCACAGTTCGCCGATAAAATCTTGTTATCATTTCCCGGTTTATAATCTCGATTACCTCTTCCACTTTTGTTCAATATGCGACAAAATTCGCAGTTCACAACTGCGTACCGGCATCCATGCCCCTCCTGATTAAGCGCTGAAGACTTCAACACACTAAAAACTCAGTTTTCGCTTCTCTGGAGAAGGATCTACGTAGGCAAACGATTAACATCACACTTACATGCTGTAAACATGTGAGTTCAGGAGTCATTCCTTACATGGCAACGATTAAAGATGTGGCCAAACGCGCGGGCGTTTCCACCACCACCGTTTCGCACGTCATCAATAAGACTCGTTTCGTCGCCGAAGAGACCAAAGCGGCCGTGTGGGCCGCCATTAAAGAGCTGCACTACTCGCCGAGCGCCGTAGCGCGCAGCCTGAAAGTCAATCACACCAAGTCGATCGGCCTGCTGGCCACCTCGAGCGAAGCGCCCTACTTTGCCGAAGTGATCGAGGCGGTGGAAAACAGCTGCTACAGCAAAGGCTACACCCTGATCCTGTGCAACTCGCACAACAATCTGGACAAGCAGCGCGCCTACCTGGCGATGCTGGCGCAAAAGCGCGTCGACGGCCTGCTGGTCATGTGCTCCGAGTACCCCGATCAGCTGCTGGGCATGCTGGAAGACTACCGCAACATCCCGATGGTGGTGATGGACTGGGGTGCCGCGCGCGGCGACTTCACCGACACCATCATCGATAACGCGTTCGAAGGCGGCTATCTGGCCGGCCGTTACCTGATCGAGCGCGGCCACCGCGATATCGGCGCCATTCCGGGCCAACTGTCGCGCAATACCGGCGGCGGCCGTCACCAGGGCTTTATGAAGGCACTGCAGGAAGCGCATATCGACATTCGCGAAGAGTGGATCGTCCAGGGTGACTTCGAGCCGGAGTCCGGCTACAAGGCGATGCACCAAATCCTGTCGCAAAAGCAGCGGCCGACCGCGGTATTCTGCGGCGGCGACATCATGGCGATGGGCGCCATCTGCGCCGCCGACGAGCTGGGGCTGCGGGTGCCGCAGGATATTTCCGTGATCGGCTACGACAACGTGCGCAACGCCCGCTACTTCACCCCGGCGCTGACTACCATTCACCAGCCGAAAGAACGCCTGGGCGAAATGGCCTTCACCATGCTGCTGGATCGCATCATCAGCAAACGCGAAGAGTCGCAGGTGATCGAGGTGCATCCGAAGCTGATTGAACGCCGCTCGGTCGCCGACGGCCCGTTCATCGACTACCGCCGCTAATCCCCCGCGCCGGAAGCCTGCACGGCTTCCGGTTCCGCCTCGCTCAGCCACTCCTGGTTCAGCGTCTCCCCATCGCCCAGATACGCCAGCAGCCAGCTCATCGCCGGTGAGGGTTTATCCTGCTGCCAGGTCAAGCAGCAAGGGCTGGCGGGAAACGGCTGCTGCAGCTGCAACGCCTTCAGCTCACCGCGCTGCACCCGCGGCAGTGCCCGATGTGCCGGCATCATGCCGACACATAACCCGGCGCACAAACAGTCGAGCGCCGAAGTCCAGTCCGGCACCACCAGCCGCCGCTGGTTATCCAGCGTCCAGGTGACGCGCTTGGGCAGATTGCGCGAGGTGTCCTCCAGGCAAAGTGAAGGGTACGGCCGCAGCAGCTCGTCATTCAGCGGCCCAGTCAGTTGCGCCAGCGGGTGCTGCGGGCTGACCACGCACAGCCAGTTCATATAACCCATGTCGCGGAAGGCGAAGCCGCCGCCGACCGGCACCGCACGGGTGGCGCCGATCGCCATGTCCGCCCTGCCGTCCACCAAGGCATCCCACACGCCGTTGAACACCTCGGGTTGTAGCATCAGTTCGACGTCGGGGAAATGACGGTAGAAATCCAGCACCAGTTGGCGGCTGCGCTGCGGTTTGACGATGATGTCCACCGCAATATTCAGCTGGCCGCGCCACCCGTTGGCCACCTGCTGACAGTGGCGGCGGGTGTCGAGCATTTTTTTGATAACAACTCGCGCATCCTTGATAAACAGCGCGCCGGCCGGCGTCAACTCCACATCGCGGTGACGCCGCTCGAACAGCGGCACCGCCAGCCATTGCTCCAGCTGCCGTACGGTATAGCTCACCGCCGACGGCACCCGGTGCAGCTCCTGCGCCGCCGCGCTGAAACTGCCGGTGCGCGCCACCGCGTCGACCACTTCAAGAGAATATTCAGACCACATCGCTTTGCCTTCAATTTTTTTAACAGCACTTTGCAAATATTACCGTTTCACAAGCAGAGATCCAGCCGGATACACTGGCCGGCGCTAAAAACCTGCGACATTAAAATATTAACGAGAAATACCATGCGAAATTCCTTTGGCTTTATGTTCTACCTCGCCGGCCTGAGCATGCTGGGTTATCTGGCGACCGACATGTACCTGCCCGCCTTCGGCGCCATGCGGGAAGAACTGCAAATTTCCGCCGGCGCGGTGAGCGCCAGCCTGAGTATCTTCCTGGCCGGCTTCGCCTTCGCGCAGCTGCTGTGGGGGCCGCTCTCCGACCGTCTGGGCCGCAAACCGGTCTTATTGATCGGCCTGACGCTGTTCGCCCTCGGCTGCCTGGGCATGCTGTGGGTGGAAAACGCCGTGCAGCTCTGGATCCTGCGCTTTATTCAGGCCGTCGGCGTCTGCTCCGCCACCGCCATCTGGCAAGCATTGGTGATCGACCGTTACCGCGAAGGCCAAGCCAACCGCGTATTCGCCACCATTATGCCGCTGGTGGCGCTGTCGCCGGCGCTGGCCCCGCTGCTGGGCGCCTGGTTGCTGAACCACGCCAGCTGGCGCGCGATCTTCGCCGCGCTGTTGGTGATCACCGCGCTGCTGCTGCTGCCGACGTTGATGCTCAAAGAGCGCGCCAAAACGCAACCCACCGCCGATGCGCCAAAAAACGGCGTCAGCTTCTGGCAACTGTTGAAATCCCCGGTGTTCAGCGGCAACGTCGCCATGTACGCCGCCTGCTCGGCCGGCTTCTTCGCCTGGCTGACCGGCTCGCCGTTCATCCTCGGTGACATGGGCTACAGCCCGAGCGACATCGGTCTGAGCTACGTGCCGCAAACGCTGGCCTTCCTGCTGGGTGGCTACGGCTGCCGCGCCGCGCTCAAGCGCATCAATGGCAAAACCCTGCTGCCGTGGCTGCTGGTAGCTTATGGTGTCAGCATGGTGGCGCTGTATCTGGTGGCGACCCTGACCGAGCCGACGCTCACCACGCTGCTGATCCCGTTCTGCGTGATGGCGCTGGTCAACGGCGCCGGCTACCCAATCATGGTGGCGAATGCGCTGATGCCGTTCCCGGAAAGCAGCGGCAAGGCCGCCGCGCTGCAAAATACGCTGCAGCTGGGGCTGTGCTTTGTGGCAAGCATGCTGGTGTCGGCGTTTATTGCCCAGCCGCTGTTGGCGACGGTGACGGTGATGGTATCGACGGTGATCCTGGCCGCGCTGGGGTATTTCCTGCAGCGGGGAAAAGCGGCCGATGCGCAGCGAAAGGCGCAGCGGGAACATGCTAACTCAGCGTCATAATTACCAAGTTTAATAATCACTTAAAGAATATGCGTGCCGAGTGCGATTTACAGTTGAGTCAACGCCTCGGCACGCCTATACTCAAAAACAACCTTGTAAAGTAACACCTTATAATCTCTATATCTCAATTAGCGCTTGTGTACGCGCTTTGCGTCACACTCTTTTTTTAAGGATGCATTTATCCCGCGCCGTTCGCGTCGGGTAGCTTCTTAAAATTTCCTCTGTTCATAGTCGGATATCAGACGCCGCGGGCCTATTTTCCGCCGGTAAACGTATGCACCCGCAGAAATTGTCTAAGCTGTTTCCTAACGGGTCATCAGTCAGAAGAAGGTGATGGAGAAGCTATGAGTTCATCGTGTATAGAAGATCTGAGTATCCAGGATAATCAGTGGTACCGTATCGCGCATGAAATGCTCGGCCTGGCCGGCATTGAAATCAACGGATCGCGCCCCTTCGATATTCAGGTTAAAAACCCCGATTTCTTTAAACGCGTTCTGCAACAAGGGTCGCTGGGGCTGGGCGAAAGCTATATGGACGGCTGGTGGGAATGCGAGCGGCTGGATATGTTCTTCCAGCGCGTGGTCAGCGCCGGGCTGGAGAAGAAACTTCCCCACCACCTGAAAGATACCCTGCGTATCGCCGCCGCGCGCCTGACCAATCTGCAATCGAAAAAGCGCGCCTGGATCGTCGGCAAAGAACATTACGATCTTGGCAACGATCTGTTTACCCTGATGCTCGATCCTTACATGCAATATTCCTGCGGCTACTGGAAAGACGCTACTACGCTGGAGGAAGCGCAGGAAGCCAAGCTGCGGATGATCTGCGAAAAACTGCAGCTGCAACCGGGCATGCGCCTGCTGGATATCGGCTGTGGCTGGGGCGGCCTCTCCGCCTATGCGGCGAAGCATTACGGCGTGTCGGTGGTCGGCGTGACCATTTCCGCCGAACAGCAGAAGCTGGCTCAGGCGCGCTGCGCCGGGCTGGATGTGCAGATCCTGCTGCAGGATTACCGCGATCTGCATCAGCAGTTCGATCGCATCGTGTCCGTCGGCATGTTCGAGCACGTCGGGCCGAAAAACTACCGCACCTACTTCAACGTGGTGGAACGCAATCTGGCGCCGCACGGTTTGTTCCTGCTGCACACCATCGGCTCCAACAAAACCGACATGAACGTCGATCCGTGGATCAACAAGTACATTTTCCCGAACGGCTGCCTGCCTTCAGTGAGCCATATCGCCCAAGCCAGCGAAGGCCATTTCGTGATGGAAGACTGGCACAACATCGGTGCCGACTACGATCGCACGCTGATGGCCTGGTTCGAACGCTTCAAACAGGCGTGGCCGCAGCTTGCCCCGCGCTATTCCGAACGCTTCGAGCGGATGTTCAGCTACTACCTGAACGCCTGCGCCGGCGCGTTCCGGGCGCGCGATCTGCAGCTGTGGCAGGTGGTGTTCAGCCCGAAAGGCGTTGAAGGCGGCATTCGCGTCGCGCGCTGAACCATAAAAAAGCCCCGGCAACATCATCGCCGGGGCTTTTTTTGCTCTCTCGGACCCTGCGGGTTAACCGCAATAAACGCGAATGATTTTATCGTTGCTATCGCCGAGGAAGTTCAGGCGGCGCAGGTTGAAATCCATGGTAACGGCAGAGTTGTACGGAATGGCGCGCACCTTGGCGTCGATCCGCACGCCTTCCAGCGAGGTCATCGGCTTACCGACGAAGTTTTGATACTGCGAAGCGCCGCAGGTATCGTCCGCATCGGCCATTTGCGCGCCGGCGCCCTGCTCAGGTGAGCTGCTGCAGGCGCTCAGCGCCAGCAACGCGGTTAACAACAACGTTTTCCCATAAAACTTCACGCGTTTCTCCTCTCTGCTTATGATTCGATACCGGCGGCAACGCCAGAATCGCTGTCAGTCTTTGTGCGCCGGCGCCATCGCCGCCGCCAGCGTCGCTTCCCGGTTGGCCAGCACGCGCTCGACGGTATCCACCACCGCCTGCGTTTGCGGATCGATTTCGATGTTCACCTTATCGCCCAGGCGTTTCTTACCCAGCGTGGTGCGATCCAGCGTTTCCGGGATCAGGTGCACACAGAAACGATTATTCACCACTTCGCCGATGGTCAGGCTAATGCCGTCGATGCCGATGAAACCTTTGTGCAGCACATATTTCATCAATTCCGCATTCGGCATGCGCAGCCATACCTGGCGGTTATTTTCTGACGTATAAATCTTGGCCACTTCCGCCGTGCAGATAATATGGCCGGACATCAAATGACCGCCAATTTCGTCATTGAATTTCGCCGCGCGCTCGATATTGACGATGTCGCCCAGCGCCAGATCGCCGAGGTTGGTCAGGCGCAGCGTTTCCTTGATCAAATCGAAGCTGACGCGGTTGCCTTCCACCGCGGTCACGGTCAGGCAGCAGCCGTTATGGGCCACCGACGCCCCCAGCTCCAGCCCCGGCAACAGCTCGGCAGGCATCTCGATCACGTGGGTGCGGAAATTGGGTTTCTCATCAATGGCGACCAGCGGCGCGGTGCCTTGTACGATACCGGTGAACATATGTGCCTCTTCTTACTAATAGGTTAAAACGCTCCCGGCAGTTTGCCCCAGTTGGCGCTGAAAACCAAATCCGCGTAGGCAAAAAATGCGGGCCTGCGCATTTAATAACTATTTATCTGCGGCGTTTGCTTAACGACGCCGAGCAGGTACAATATTTTTGACAAAATTCCGCTATTTTAATTGTTGTCCTCTCGCGGCAGCCCTCCCACATATATAAATAGAAAGGTGTATGCGTGCAGAAGTACTTAATTGAAGCGCGTAGTTTATTGGCTCTCGCTATCCCGGTCATCATCGCGCAAATATCGCAAACCGCCATGGGCGTGGTGGATACCATCATGGCCGGCGCCTACAGCGCCACCGACATGGCGGCGGTTGCGGTCGGCACTTCAATCTGGCTGCCGGCCATCCTGTTCGGCCACGGCCTGCTGCTGGCGCTGACCCCGGTTATCGCCCAGCTTAACGGCGCCGGGCGGCGCGATCGCATCGCTCATCAGGTGCGCCAGGGCTTTTGGCTGGCTTCCGGCGTGTCCGTGCTGCTGATCGTGGTGCTGTATAACTGCAAGTTCGTCATCGACATGATGCACAACATCGACCCGCAGCTGGCGGATAAAGCCGTCGGTTATCTGCACGCCATTATGTGGGGAGCGCCGGGTTACCTGTTCTTCCAAGTGATGCGCAACCAGTGCGAAGGCCTGTCCAAAACCAAGCCCGGCATGGTGATCGGCTTCCTCGGCCTGCTGGTGAATATCCCGATCAACTACATCTTCATCTACGGCAAGTTCGGCATGCCGGAGCTGGGCGGCGTCGGCTGTGGCGTCGCCACCGGCAGCGTCTACTGGATCATGTTCCTGATGATGCGCTGGTACGTGAAGCGCGCGCCCTCGCAGCGCGACATCAAACGCCAGGCAGGCGATCTCGGCGGCCCGGACTGGGCGGCGCTGAAGCGCCTGATCGGCATCGGCATGCCGGTGGCGCTGGCGCTGTTCTTCGAAGTCACGCTGTTCGCCGTGGTGGCGCTGCTGGTTTCGCCGCTGGGGATCGTTGCGGTTGCCGGCCACCAGATCGCGCTTAACTTCAGCGCGCTGATGTTCGTGCTGCCGCTGTCGCTGGGCGTCGGCGCCACCATCCGCGTCGGTTACCGTCTGGGGGAAGGTTCGGTTGAAGGCGCCCGTGTCGCCGCCTACTCCGCCATCGGCGTCGGCATCACCATGGCCGTCTGCACCGCGCTGTTTACCGCCACCTTCCGCGAACCGATCGCCCTGCTGTACAACGACAGCCCGGCGGTGGTGGCGATGGCGTCGCAGCTGATGCTGCTGGCGGCACTGTACCAAATCTCGGATTCTATCCAGGTGATCGGCAGCGGCGTGCTGCGTGGTTATAAAGACACCCGCGCGATCTTCTTCATCACCTTCATCGCTTATTGGGTGTTGGGCCTGCCGAGCGGCTATCTGCTGGCGTTAACCGATGTGGTAGTGCCGGCAATGGGGCCAAGCGGTTTCTGGATCGGCTTTATCATCGGCCTGACCTTCGCCGCCATCATGATGGCGCTGCGCATGCGCTGGCTGCAGAAACAGCCGACCGCCGTCATCCTGCAGCGATCCACGCGTTGAGCCCGCGCCCGGCCGGTTTCATCCCCGGCCGGGCTGCGGTTTGCGGAAAAAAGCGCCGGACTGCGCACAACCTCAGCAATCGCGTGAAATACCGAATAAAATTGCGCTTTTCCCCTTGCCAGCACGCGGGTAGCTCGTTAATATTCGTCCCCGCTGTCAGCCATGACAGACAGGAAAAGATGCGTCCGTAGCTCAGTTGGTTAGAGCACCACCTTGACATGGTGGGGGTCGGTGGTTCGAGTCCACTCGGACGCACCAAATTCCTGAAGCAGTACAGTGCGTCCGTAGCTCAGTTGGTTAGAGCACCACCTTGACATGGTGGGGGTCGGTGGTTCGAGTCCACTCGGACGCACCAAATTTCAGAAGCAGTGCAGTGCGTCCGTAGCTCAGTTGGTTAGAGCACCACCTTGACATGGTGGGGGTCGGTGGTTCGAGTCCACTCGGACGCACCATATTGCTGATTCATCTCTTCCCCTATCGCGTTATACTCCCGTTGTTTCGTCTCTGCCCGACCGCCTGACTTTTATGTCGATTGCGCCGTGCTACCGCCATCAGCCACCAGGAACACCACATGACCACCTTTACCGCCAAAACCGCCTTTTTACCGCTCGACAATGGCCTTGCCCGCCGTGAAGGCGTGATGAGCGACGGTTCACCGGCGGCAGAAGTGCGTTTCGAGGCCGGCGCCTTCGGCCAGCTGCAAAAGCCCCCGCACGCGCGGCAAACCCAGGTGATCTCCGGTGAATTCGAATTTACCCTCGGCGGCGACACCCGGGTGGTACGGGCCGGCGAGAGCCTGATATTGCCGGCCAACGTCGCCAGCGGCTGCTTCTGCCTGAGCGCCGGCGTGCTGCTGGAAATTCCCCAAACGCGTTAAACCTGTATTTACAGCATGGTTATTTGCGCAACAAGCGACCCGCAACGCGTTGCATTTGCGCCACATTTGCCCCCGTTTTGACATATCCGCCGCGCCGCCGCGGTTTTTTATTTTGTTTCCCACCGCTTAGCCTTTATAATGCGCAACGTCTATCAGTTGAATGGTTTCAGCCCTTGATCTGCGAAAACGCTATAACAACACGATCTGATCTTACCCCGTTGCGCAGCATCCCCGCGCCCCCGCGCGGGCTGAATTTTTCCGCCCCGCTTCAACTGTCGTCACCTATCCTTAACTATGTTTTTCACCACCAGGCACGGCCCAAATTCCCTACCGGCGTAAACCGCGCCGGTCAAATTCGTTTTTTTATCCATCACAACTTGTAGAAAACTCCGCCATGAAAAAGACCAAAATTGTTTGTACCATCGGTCCAAAAACCGAATCGGAAGAAATGCTGACCAACCTGCTCAATGCGGGCATGAACGTGATGCGTCTCAACTTCTCTCACGGCGACTATGAAGAGCACGGCAACCGCATCAAGAACATGCGCGCCGTGATGGCGAAAACCGGTATCAACGCCGGCATCCTGCTGGATACCAAAGGCCCGGAAATTCGCACCATGAAACTGGAAGGCGGCAAAGACGCCTCGCTGGTCGCCGGCCAAACCTTCACTTTCACCACCGACCAGAGCGTGATCGGCAACAGCGATCGCGTAGCGGTCACCTACGCCGGCTTCGCCGCCGACCTGAAGATCGGCAACACCGTGCTGGTTGACGACGGCCTGATCGGCATGGAAGTCACCAACGTGACCGAAAACGAAGTCATTTGTAAGGTGCTGAACAACGGCGATCTGGGCGAGAACAAGGGCGTCAACCTGCCGGGCGTTTCGATCCAGCTGCCTGCGCTGGCCGAAAAAGACAAGCGCGACCTGATCTTCGGCTGCGAACAAGGCGTCGACTTCGTGGCGGCATCCTTCATCCGCAAGCGCTCCGACGTGCTGGAGATCCGCGAACACCTGAAAGCCCACGGCGGCGAGCAGATCCAGATCATCTCCAAGATCGAAAACCAGGAAGGCCTGAACAACTTCGACGAGATCCTCGAAGCGTCCGACGGCATCATGGTTGCCCGTGGCGACTTGGGCGTCGAGATCCCGGTAGAAGAAGTGATCTTCGCCCAGAAGATGATGATCGAAAAATGCAACCGTGCGCGTAAAGTGGTGATCACCGCCACCCAGATGCTCGACTCCATGATCAAGAATCCGCGCCCTACCCGTGCGGAAGCCGGTGACGTCGCCAACGCCATTCTGGACGGCACCGATGCCGTCATGCTGTCCGGCGAAAGCGCCAAGGGCAAATACCCGCTGGAAGCGGTCAACATCATGGCGACCATCTGCGAACGCACCGATCGCGTGATGCCAAGCCGCATCGATACCCTGAACGATCGCCGCAAGCTGCGCATCACCGAAGCGGTATGCCGCGGTGCGGTTGAAACCGCCGAAAAACTGGACGCGCCGCTGATCGTCGTCGCCACCAGCGGCGGCAAGTCAGCGAAATCCGTGCGTAAATACTTCCCGAACGCGGTGATCCTGGCGCTGACCACCAACCAGACCACCGCGCATCAGCTGGTGCTGAGCAAGGGCGTTATCCCGCAGATGGTCAAAGAAATCGCCTCCACCGACGACTTCTACCGCATCGGTAAAGAAGCCGCGCTGGCCAGCGGCCTGGCGCAAAAAGGCGACGTCGTGGTGATGGTTTCCGGCGCGCTGGTGCCGAGCGGCACCACCAACACCGCCTCGGTACACGTGCTGTAATATAAAACGTGACATAATTATCTTGATCAAAACGCCGCTTTGCGGCGTTTTTTTTATCGGCAGTAAACTATTTTTCTCAAAACGCAACCGCGAACTGCTCATTATTTAGCTAATAACAAATCGGAGTAGTCCCATGGAAGCCGGCTGTTTTCCCTCGTTTTTTTAACTAATTTGTAAAACCAGATGCAAGTTTGAGCGAACGATCAAAATAAAGCACCTCAACACTAAAAAATTATTCTCTTTCGAAAAAAGTTTGTGTAATACTTGTAACGCTACATGGAGATTAACTCAATCTAGAGGGTGTTATAATGAATCGTACTAAACTGGTACTGGGCGCGGTAATCCTGGGTTCCACTCTGCTGGCTGGCTGCTCAAGCAACGCTAAAATCGATCAACTGTCTTCTGACGTTCAGACTCTGAACGCTAAAGTTGATCAGCTGAGCAACGACGTGAACGCAATGCGTTCTGACGTTCAAGCGGCTAAAGACGACGCAGCACGCGCTAACCAGCGTCTGGACAACCAAGCTCACGCTTACAAAAAGTAAGATAGCTTTGGTTATTGAAAACGGCGCACATTGTGCGCCGTTTTTTTTTGCCTGTTTGTCGCCTGGGCTTTCCAGCTCGGCAGGCAAAAAAAAGAGGTTCAGCACGCTGAACCCCTCTTCGACCGCTCAGTCCTGCAAACTTAGTTCACTGAACTGATTGGTGCTGCCTTAAATGGGCTCTTATTCGCCGCTGGCGCCGCTACAGGCGTTAAACGCACCTCAGACGGGTTCTCCCCCACGTTGACCAGCACCGGCATGCCAGAGCGGCGTACAACCGCGCTATCGAACACGGCGCGATCGGTTTGCCCATCTGCAGCGAAGGCTTTCTCCGCTTTAGACAACGCAATCGGCATGGTCTGCGGATCGTCGCTTTCTACCCGCGACAGCGGCTGGTGCACTTCCACATAGCGTTTGCCGTCCGGCTCAACCGAAATCTTCACCGGATCGTTGATCACCTGCACCCGCGTACCGCGTGGCACCTGGTTGAACAGCGCTTCGATGTCCGTCGGACGCAGACGAATACAGCCGGAGCTGACGCGCATGCCGATCCCGAAGTTGGCATTGGTGCCGTGAATCAGGTATTCACCGCGCCCCATCGCCAGACGCAGGGCGAACAGCCCCATCGGGTTCTCAGGCCCGGCCGGCACCACCGCAGGCAGCGTCACGCCCTGGGACTGATAGCGTTTGCGGATGTTGGCGGTAGGCGTCCAGGTCGGGTTGGGGATCTTCTGGCTGACGGAGGTCACTTCCAGCGGCGTGTGCATCCCGGTCTGGCCGATACCGATCGGATAGACGATCACTTTGTTCTCGCCTTTCGGATAGTAGTAAAGGCGCAGCTCGGCCAGGTTGACGATGATCCCTTCACGCTTGGTATCAGGCAGCAGCATTTGGGTCGGAATGGTCAGCACCGTACCCGGCTTAGGCAGGAACGGGTCGGTGCCGGGGTTGGCTTCCAGCATGCCCAGCAGGCCAATCTTGTAGTCGGCGGCGATCGCCTCCAGCGGACGGCCGTCGTTTGGCACGGTATAAGTGGTGTTTTCACCGATCAGACGGCTGTCCGGCGGCGGCAGCGGGTACTCGGTCGCACTGGCGGCCTGCGTGCCGGCCAATACGGTGGCGAAGACCATGCCCATTAAACTCAACGCACGTTTCATTATCATCCCTATATTTTTTATGACGGTTCGTCCCCAAGGCTAACGAGCGCCTGGCGGCGGGTAAATCAGACAATACCTGATTAATACTAGCAATGCTGGCATCAAAGGCAATAAGTTCTCTAAAAATCAACACGTTATAACGTAATCACCGCCGCTGATTGTCAACGAAACGTCAACGGATAAGCTGCTGAAATATCACTGAATTGGGGATGTTATCTGGGGGGAAAGCGTGGATTGTAAAGGCTCATTGACAAAGCGAATGTATCAATGAGCCCTCAAGGACGGGGCGTTCAGGCTCAGGCCAGCTGCGTGGCTTTACTGCGAATGGCGCGGATCATCGCCTCCAGCCCCTGTGAACGCGAAGGCGTCAGGTGTTGGCTGAGCGCCAGCTCGGCGAAAAACGGCCGCACGTCAAGCTCGACAATCTGCTGCGGCGTCAATTGGCGATACAGAATAAACACCACCGCCAGCAGGCCTTTGACGATCGCCGCGTCGCTGTCGCCGTAAAATTCGACCTGCCCCTGCTCATCGAGGCGCATCACAATCCACACCTGGCTCTGACAACCGGAGATCAGGTTGCCGGCCTGCCGCTCGGCCTCGTCCAGCGGCGGCAATTTGGCGCCGAGTTCAATCACGTACAGGTATTTCTCCTCCCAGTTCAAACAGCGGGAGAAATTTCGCACCAATTTATCTTTGTCCGGCAAATTCGCCATGGGGATCCTTTTGTACCGCCGGGGACGCGCCCCGGCCTAGCCTAATAGCTGATGAATGCGTTGCAGCCCGGCCACCAGCCGGTCCACCTCTTCGCGGGTATTATATAACGCCAGCGAAGCGCGGCACATGCTCGGCACCTGATAAAACGCCATCAGCGGCATTGCGCAGTGATGGCCGGTGCGAATGGCGATGCCGTACTGATCGAGGAAGCTGCCGACGTCATAGGCATGGTGTTCACCCAGATTGAAGGCGATCACCCCGGCGCGATGGGCCGGGCCATAGACTTTCAGCGTCGGCACCTGGCTGAGCGCCTTCAGCGCGTAGTGCATCAGCGACTGTTCGTAATCGTGGATCGCATTCAGGCCCAGGGCTTCGACGTAATCGAACGCCGCCCCCAGCCCCATGATGCCGGCGCTGTTCGGCGAACCGGCCTCGAAGCGCCACGGCGGATCGGCGAAGGTGGTGCCCGCCGTCAGGCTGACCTGGCGGATCATCGAGCCGCCCCCTTCCCACGGCGGCATCTGCTGCAGCAGCGCCTGGCGGCCATACAGCATGCCGATGCCGGAAGGACCGTACAGCTTGTGGCCGGAAAACACGTAAAAATCGCAGTCCAGCGCCTGAACATCGACGCACTGGTGCATCACCGCCTGCGCGCCGTCCACCAGCACCGTCAAATTCGGCGCCAGGGCTCTGGCGCCGGCGATGATGTCGCGCACCGGGTTGACGGTGCCCAGCACGTTGGAGACCTCGGTCAGCGCCAGCAGTTTACAGGACGCATCGACCAGCTCCGGCAACCGCGCCAAATCCAGCGTACCGTCCGGCTGTAGCGGCCACACCCGCAGCTGCAGCCCGCGCTCTTGCGCCAGCATCTGCCACGGCACGATGTTGGCGTGGTGCTCCATCTCGGTGATGAGAATCGCATCACCCGGCTGCAGCAGGTGGCGGCCAAAGCTGTTGGCCACCAGATTGATGCCTTCGGTGGTGCCCTTGACGAACACCATCTCTTCCGCCGAGGCGGCGTTGATAAAGCGCGCCGCCTGCTCCCGCACCGCTTCCATCTGCTGAGTCGCCTCGGCGCTCAGGGTGTGGATGCCGCGATGCACCGCCGCATAACCGTGGCGGTAGAACTCCAGCTCGCGGTCGATCACCGCCTGCGGTTTCTGCGCGCTGGCGGCGCTGTCGAGATAGGCCAGCGGTTGGCCGTTCACCTCACGCGCCAGCAGCGGAAAATCGCCGCGCACGCGTTCAATCGGATAACTCATGCAGCCTCCCCCGGCAGGCGCTGGGCGATGCGCGCCAGCACCCGTTCCCGGATGGTGTCGTTGGCGATGCCTTCGGTCAGCTCGGCGGCGAAGGCAAAGATGATCATCTGCTGCGCCGCGTGTTTGTCGATGCCGCGCGACTGCAGATAGAACAGCTGCTCTTCATCGATACGCCCCACGGTGGCGCCGTGGCTGCATTTGACGTCGTCGGCGTAGATCTCCAGCTGCGGCTTGGTATCCACTTCCGCCACCTTACCCAACAGCAGGTTATGGTTGGTCATCTGGCCGTCGGTTTTGATCGCATGCTTGGCCACTTTGATCATGCCGTTGAACACCGCCTTGCCGCGATCGCTGACCACGGTTTTATGCAGCTGGCGGCTTTCGCAATAGCCTTTGTTGTGCTCCAGATAGGTGCGGGTATCGCAGATCTCTTTGCCCACCGGCAGCACCAGGCTGTTGATCACCAGGTTTGCGCCTTCGCCGTTCAGCTGTGCGCTGGTGTTGTGCCGCGTCAGGCCGGCGCCCAGCAGGAAGCTGTCGCTTTTCACCCGCGCGTCGCGGCCGATAACCAGATCGTTATGGGCAAAGTGGTAGCTCGGCTGGCTCTCAAACGCCAGCTTGCAGTGCAACAGCCCGGCGTTGTCCGCCACGTTGGCGGTCAGGCGCGCGCCGGTGAAGTGCGCGGCCTCGCCCAGGCTGACATAGTGTTCAATCACTTCCGCCTCGGCCCCGCGCCCGATCTCCAGATGGTGACGATGATGCACGGTGTTCACTTCCCCGGTGGCGCCGCGTCCGCTGCTGATGTGCAGCAGGTACAGCGGGCGGGCCGGGGCCTTGCCGGCCGGCAAACGAATCAGGCTGGTTTCCTGCGCCAGGCTTTCGGTCAGGTGCAGGAAAATCTCCGGCTGGATCGGCTCCGGCAGCGCCTGCGGCGTGCCGTAGGCGGTCAATTCGAACTGGTAGTCGCCCAGATCGCCATCGCTGAGCGCGGCGCTGTAGCGGCCGTCAATAAACACCAGCCGACAGGCATCGATGCCGAGCGCCAGCGCCTCAAGCTGCTCTGCGCTCACCGGCGCGGGCTGCGGATCGAGGAACTGCTGCTCCAGCAGGCTCTCCAGCGGCGTGTACTTCCAGTTTTCATGTTTGCGCGTCGGCCAGCCGAGGCGCAGCGCCTGCTGCCAGTGCGCCAGCGCATGCGGCGAACGCTCGCCGCCGCGGCCTTCGAACAGGCGATACAGCTGCTGCAGCGCGTTTGAATTACTGTTGGTCGGTAAGCCAGCCATAGCCCTGCTCCTCCAACTGTTTCACCAGCGAGAAATCGCCGGATTTAACGATGCGCCCCTGGGAAAGCACGTGTACGTAATCCGGTTTGATGTAGTCCAGAATGCGCTGATAGTGGGTCACGATGATAAAGGCGCGCTTGCCGTCCCGCAGCGAGTTGACGCCGTTGGCGACGATCTTCAGCGCGTCGATGTCCAGGCCCGAGTCGGTTTCATCGAGAATGCACAGATCCGGCTCCAGCGCCGCCATCTGCAGAATATCGTTGCGTTTTTTCTCACCGCCGGAGAAGCCGACGTTGACCGAACGGGTCAACAGATCGGCCGGCATATCCAGCAGCGCGATTTTCTCTTCGATGAAATCGGCGAAGTCAAAGCGATCCAGCGGCTCCTGCTCGCGGTATTTGCGCACCGCGTTGACCGACGTCTGCAGAAAGAAATGGTTGCTGACGCCGGGGATCTCCACCGGGTACTGGAAGGCCAGGAACACGCCTTCGCCGGCGCGATCTTCCGGATCCAGCTCCAGCAGATCCTTGCCCTTGAAGGTGACTTCCCCTTCGGTCACTTCGTACTCTTCACGCCCGGCCAGCGTGGCGGACAGCGTGCTCTTGCCCGAGCCGTTCGGCCCCATGATGGCGTGCACTTCGCCCGGTTTGATCTCCAGATCCAATCCCTTGAGGATCTCGTTGCCTTCCACGCTGACTTTCAAATTCTTGATGCTTAACATGCTGTGTCCTCAGATAGCGCCGACGGCGCTAAAAATGCGGCGATTAACCCACGCTGTGTTCCAGGCTGATGGCCAGAAGTTTCTGTGCCTCGACGGCGAACTCCAGCGGCAGCTCGGAGAAAACGTCCTTGCAGAAACCGTTGACGATCATCGAAATGGCGTCATCCTCGCTGATGCCGCGCTGCAGGCAGTAGAACAGCTGGTCGTCGCCGATCTTCGAGGTGGTGGCTTCGTGCTCCAGCTGAGCGCTGTTGTTGCGCGCTTCAACGTAAGGGAACGTGTGGGCACCGCTGTCCGGCCCGATCAGCATCGAGTCGCACTGGGTAAAGTTACGGGCGTTTTCCGCCCCCGGCAGGATTTTCACCAGGCCGCGATAGGTGTTCTCGCTGTGACCTGCAGAGATACCTTTGGCGATGATGGTCGACTTGGTGTTTTTGCCGATGTGGATCATCTTGGTGCCGGTGTCCGCCTGCTGATGGCCGCTGGTCAGCGCCACCGAGAAGAATTCGCCGATCGAATTGTCGCCCTGCAGGATCACGCTCGGGTATTTCCAGGTGATGGCCGAGCCGGTTTCAGACTGGGTCCAGGACATTTTCGAGCCGGCACCTTCGCACAGCGCGCGCTTGGTGACGAAGTTGAGGATGCCGCCCTTGCTCTCGCCGCCGGAGAACCAGTTCTGCACCGTCGAGTATTTCACTTCGGCGTCTTTATGCAGGATCACTTCCACCACCGCCGCGTGCAGCTGGTAGCTGTCGCGCACCGGGGCGGAACAGCCTTCGATGTAGCTGACGTAGCTGCCTTCGTCGGCGATCAGGATGGTGCGCTCGAACTGGCCGGTTTTGGCGGCGTTGATACGGAAATAGGTCGACAGCTCCATCGGGCAGCGCACGCCTTTCGGCACATAGACGAAGGTGCCGTCGGAGGCCACCGCGGCGTTCAGCGCAGCGAAGAAGTTATCGTTGGACGGCACCACGCGGCCCAGGTACTGACGCACCAGGTCCGGGTATTCCTGGATAGCTTCGCCGAACGAGCAGAAGATCACCCCGCTCTCCGCCAGTTTTTCACGGTAAGTGGTAGCGACCGAGACCGAGTCAAAGATGGCGTCCACCGCCACCTCACTGCCCTCGCGCACCGGCACGCCGAGCTGATTGAACGCCAGCTCCACTTCGCTGGTCAGGTAATCTTTTTCCGTCGCCGCGCCCGGTTGCTGCTCGGCGCCGGGTTGCGAACCGCAGGCATCGTCGCAGCTGCCGCAGGACGGCGCCGAATAGTAACTGTAGTCCTGGTAGTTCAGGCGATCGTAATTGGCCTTCAGCCAGTGCGGCTCTTCCATCTGCAGCCAGGCACGGTAGGCCTCGAGGCGGAATTCCAGCATCCACTCGGGTTCGCTGCGCTTGGCCGAGATGGCGCGCACCACCTCTTCGTTGATGCCTTTGGCCAACTCATCGGTTGCCAGCTGGGTGAAGAAACCTTCTTTGTAGCGACCTTCGCTGACCCAAGCCTGCACTTCATTAGGCATTTCTACATTGCTTCGTGTCATGTTGATTGCATCGCTCAAACGCCAAAGCTCTCGCCGCACCCGCAGGCATGCTGAGCTTTAGGGTTGTTGAATTTGAATATCTGATTCAGCCCTTCGCGGACATAATCTACCGTGGTGCCGTCGATGAACGGCATAGCCTTCAGCGGCACATAGAGTTTGGCGCCGTCGCGCTCAAACAGCAGATCGTCATCAGCGGGTTCGCGGGTCAGATCCAGAACATAGGCAAAGCCGGCGCAGCCGGATTGTTTCACCCCTAGCTGCAGCCCTTTCACCTGCGGATCCTGCTGCATCAGTTTCGTTATTTGTCGTACGGCGCTGTCGCTGAGCGAAATGCCTTGCCAGACATTTTCATCCAGAGAAAAAGTGCCGACATTTTCCGTTTGCATAGGGTCTACCTCACACTCGTGTTTGGCCACAGCCAATCTGGGTTGCTTATATGTTAGTGATAACGATTATCACTTCAACCGTTTGTTTTGCGGGGGTATCCGCCGCGAGCGCGGTTTTTCGCTGCGGCGTGCGGCAAGCCAACGGGACACCCGTGGCGGCTTGCGGCGTCAGGCGGCAAGGTGTGCATGCTATCCCTATGAATTCGTTATCTATCCTGCATCACCGTACCGTGTTCCCCGGTGGCCCGTCAGCGTTACAGCGCTGCGGTGCGTTGCCGTTCTAAACATTCATAGAAAATACCTATTTCTGCATTCTGTCTGTCGTAAATGTGCGTTTATCGGCATTTCGTGGCGCGGCGCAAGCGCGTGGCCCTCAGGTTAAAGTTTAGTCGCTCAGGATTAAGTTGGGTCGGCGGCGGTCTTTTACTCTCCTGAGCAATAAAAAAACGCCGCGCCGGGATTGATCGGCAACGCGGCAGTTTATATGATAATGATTATCATTCAATTTGAATTTGAGCGCGAAGCCAATGACTCTTTCGATCAACGCATGGTTGCTGGGCAAGATTGATGAATACAAATTCAGCGTGCGCGACGCCACGGTGGACTTTTATATGGCCGAAGCGGCGCTGCGGCGCCCGGAATGCAATATCGACCATCTGAAGCGGTACAACAGCGTCAGCCTCACCATGGCCAATCTTTGTCTGGAGAACGGCGACGACGACAGCTACCTGCACGCGCTCAGCAAGCTGCACAACCGGCTGATCGTCGAGATCAACAACCCACAGCGCTGCCAGCTGTTTCGGGTGCAAAGCTACCACTTCGCCCGCCACACGCTGACGCTGATCTGCCAAAAATATGCAATGGAAGGCACCTGGGAGAAGGCGAACGCGTTTCAGAAGGACTTCGTCAAACGCGTGCCGTTTCAGCTGTAAGGCGAAAGGCTCCGCAGACCGATCGCCTGCGGAAACCGGCGGGGATCAGTCGATGACCGCCGTGGTCAGACGCGAGGTGCAGCACAGCCGATCGCGCGCGTCGAAGATCTCGATTTGCCACACCTGATGGCGACGGCCGACGTGCAGTGCGCGACACACCCCGCGCACCTGGCCATCGAACACCGCGCGCAGATGGTTGGCGTTGATCTCCAGCCCCACCACTTTCTGCTCGCCTTCGCTGCACAGGTAGCCGGCCATCGATCCCATCGACTCCGCCAGCACCACCGATGCCCCGCCGTGCAACAGCCCGAACGGCTGCCGGGTGCGGCCATCGACCGGCATGGTGGCCTCGAGGAAATCGTCGCCCAGCAGGGTAAACTCGATGCCCACATGGCTGACCATGCAGCCGTCGCCGGCGCGGTTCAGCTGCTCCAGCGATGTTTCACGTTTCCACAATTTCACTCAATCATCTCCAGAAGTGCCTGTAATGGGTGGCGCACGCCATTGCCCTCGATGCGTTTCACCTGGCTGCGGCAAGAATAGCCGGTCGCCAGGCAGCGCTGCCGCGGCAAACGCTGCAGCGTCGGATGCCATGATAGCTCATAAATGCCGAGCGAGTTTTGCAGGTTCTTGGCTTCATGGCCGTAAGTGCCCGCCATGCCGCAGCAGCCGACGCTGACGTTCTCCAGTTTGGCGCCGAAGCGGGCGAAGATCGCCGCCCACTGTTGGCCGCTGGCCGGCAGCGCGGTGGTTTCGGTGCAGTGGCCGAACAGATACCACGGCTCGCCGGTCGCCGGCTGTTCGGCGCGATCCGCTATCCGCTGCTGCAGCCATTCATGCACCAACTGCACCTGGAAATCGCCGCGTTCGGCGCCGAGGATCTCGCGGTATTCGTCGCGGTAGCACAGCACCAGCGCCGGATCGACGCCCACCAGCGGCATGCCGAGCTGCGCCACGCGGTTGAGGAAATCGGCGGTTTTGCGCGCGGTGCGGGCAAAGCGCGTCAGGAAACCTTTCACATGCTGCGCCTTGCCGTTCGGCGAGAACGGCAGCAGCACCGGTTTATAGCCGAGCTTCTCCACCAGCCGGACAAAGTCCGCCACCACTTTGGCGTCGTAATAGCTGGTGAACGGATCCTGGACGATCAGCACGTGTTCTGCGCGCTGCTCGGCGCTCAGCCCTTCCAGCTGCTCCAGCGTCAGCGTGGTCGCGCGATGGCCGGACAGCTGCTGACGCAGCGTCGGGCTGGACAGCAGCGGCAGATCGACCATGCCGATGGCGTTGCGGCTCATCTCCCGCAGCCACGGCTGGCGGAAGAAGAAGTTGAACACCTTCGGCGCGCGGGCCATCAACGGGGTATAGCTCTCCACGCCGGCGACCATGTAGTCGCTTACCGGGCGCAGATAGCGGGTGTGGTAGAGCTGCAGGAAGCGCGAACGGAATCCCGGCACGTCAATCTTGATCGGGCACTGGGTGGAGCAGGCCTTGCAGGCCAGGCAACCGGACATCGCCTCTTTCACTTCGTGCGAGAAATCATACTCGCCCTTGCCGGCATGCCAGCTGTTGCGGGTCTTTTCGATCAAACCGCGCAGGCTGACTCGCTGCTGCGGCAACTGTTTTTCCAGCGCCAAAGGATCGACGCCCTGCTCGGCCAACAGACGCAGCCACTCGCGCACCAGCGTCGCCCGCCCTTTCGGTGAATGAATGCGGTTGCCGCTGATCTTCATCGACGGGCACATCGGGCTGCGCACGTCGAAGTTGAAGCACAGGCCGTTGCCGTTACACTCCAGCGCGCCGCGGAATGAGGTGCGCACCTCGACCGGGATCTGGCGATCGAAGGTGCCGCGTTTGACCGCGTCCACCTGCATCATCGGCGCATCCACCGCCAGCGGCGAACAGATCTTGCCCGGGTTCAGGCGGTTATCGGGATCGAATGCCGCCTTGATGCGGCGCAGCTCTTCATACAACGCTTCGCCGAAGAACTCAGGGCTGTATTCCGCGCGGAACCCCTTGCCGTGCTCCCCCCACAGCAGGCCGCCGTATTTGGCGGTCAGCGCCACCACCCGATCGGAGATTTGCTTCATCAGCACCTCCTGCTGCGGGTCGCACATGTCCAGCGCCGGGCGCACGTGCAGCACCCCGGCGTCGACGTGGCCGAACATGCCGTAGCTCAGGTGGTGGTCGTCGAGCAGTTGACGAAATTCAACGATATAGTCCGCCAGGTGTTGCGGCGGCACGCAGGTGTCCTCGGCGAACGGAATCGGTTTGGCGCGCCCTTTGGCGTTGCCCAGCAGCCCGACCGCCTTCTTGCGCATGTTGTAAATGCGCTCGATGCCCGCCAGATCGCCGCAGATTTGGTAACCGATCACGCCGCCCTGCCGCTGCGCGATCAGTTCGTCCAGCCGTTGGCAAAGGGATTCCATCTGGCCGTCGATCAGCGCCCGATCGTCGCCGGCGAACTCGACGATGTTCAGCCCGAGCATCTCTTTATCCGGCACGTCGGCGATCAGTTCGTTCACCGAGTGCCAAACGATGTCTTCACGCGCCAGGTTCAGCACCTTGGAATCGATGGTTTCCACCGACAGCGCCTTGGCTTCGACCATAAAGGGCGCATTGCGCAGCGCCGAGTCGAAGGAGTCGTATTTTACGTTAACCAAACGGCGCACTTTCGGCAGCGGCGTGATGTCCAGCCGCGCCTCGGTGATAAACGCCAGCGTGCCTTCGGCGCCGGTCAGGATGCGCGTCAGATCGAAGGTTTGCAGATCGTCGCTCAGCACATGGCGCAGATCGTAACCGGTGAGGAAGCGGTTGAGCTTGGGGAATTTCTCCAGGATCAGCGCACGCTGCTCGCGGCAGCGGCTCAGCACCGTGCGGTAGATGCGTCCTTCAGCGGTCTCTTCCAGAGCAATCGTTTCCGCCAGCGCCGTCGGCATGGCGCGGGTATCGATCATCTCACCGCCCAGCAGCACCGCCCGCAGGCCCAATACGTGGTCGGAGGTTTTGCCGTACACCAGCGAGCCCTGGCCGGAGGCGTCGGTGTTGATCATGCCGCCCAGCGTGGCGCGGTTGCTGGTGGACAGTTCCGGCGAGAAGAAGTAGCCGAACGGCCGCAGATATTGATTCAGCTGATCCTTGATCACCCCGGCTTCGACTTTTACCCAGCCTTGTTCGACGTTGATCTCCAGAATGCGGTTCATATGGCGCGACATATCGACCACGATGCCGGTATTGAGCGACTGGCCGTTGGTGCCGGTGCCGCCGCCGCGCGGGCTGAAGGTCAGCGTCTTGAATCGCTCTTCCCCGGCCAGACGGGCGATCAGCGCCACGTCGGC
The DNA here is from genome assembly GCF_010119335.3 of Serratia sp. HRI. Classification (NCBI taxonomy): domain Bacteria; kingdom Pseudomonadati; phylum Pseudomonadota; class Gammaproteobacteria; order Enterobacterales; family Yersiniaceae; genus Serratia; species Serratia sp. HRI. The sequence goes on from NZ_CP083690.1 coordinate 278,627, forward strand.
GGTGGAACGGGGGAACACCACCGCATCGGGCAACAGCTGATAGATGCTGTTGTCGGTGGCCATCGTCAGCCGGTCAGCGTAGCTGGTGGCGGTGTCGCCGTTGAATCCGTTTTGCTTCAGTGCTTCCAAAAAGTCGAGCACCCGTTGAACGAGGCCGGGCGCCTGAGAAATCTGTGGGATCATTCGCTTTTTGACCCTGTCCGTCTATTTTTTATGCGCTGATGTACGCTGAATCGGGCCTTTAATTCAGACCCACCCTATTTTTTAGTGACACTAAAAACTAACATACTCGTTTAGTGAAGGCATTCACATTATTACCGCCCTGCGAGCGCCGCCACAGGCGGCCGCCCGGCGGTGAGAAACCGACCGACAGGCACCCCGATTCGCCGGTGCCAGGGATTTAATTGACCAGGATGAGAAGCCACTGATGCCACTCCCGCAATCGCGTTACGACTTACCGCGAATTATTTTCGGCGTGCTGTTTATCGCCATCATGATCGTCGCCTGTTTTTGGGTGATCCAACCGTTTATTCTCGGCTTCGCCTGGGCGGGCATGGTGGTGATCGCCACCTGGCCGCTGCTGCTCAAACTGCAAAAACTGCTGTGGGGCCGCCGTTCGCTGGCGGTGTTGGTCATGACCCTGCTGCTGATCCTGCTGTTCATTCTGCCAATCTCCCTGCTGATCAGCAGCGTGGTGGATAACAGCGCGCCGCTGATCGCCTGGGCCAGTTCACCGGGCAAGCTGCACATTCCCGACCTCGCCTGGCTGCAGTCCGTGCCGAGGATCGGCGACAGGCTCTACACCAGCTACCACACGCTGGTTAACGCCGGCGGCGCCGCGCTGCTGGCGAAGGTGCAGCCGTACTTCGGCCAGACCGCCACCTGGTTCGTGGCACAGGCGGCGCATATCGGCCGTCTGCTGCTGCACTGCGCGCTGATGTTGCTGTTCAGCGCATTGCTGTATGCGCGCGGCGAGCAGGTGGCACTGGGTATCCGCCACTTTGCGGTGCGCCTCGGTTCTGCGCGCGGCGATGCGGCGGTGCTGTTGGGCGGCCAGGCGATCCGCGCCGTTGCGCTGGGCGTGGTGGTGACGGCGCTGGTGCAGTCGGTGCTGGGTGGTATCGGTCTGGCGGTGAGCGGCATTCCGGCCGCCACCCTGTTGACGATGCTGATCTTTATCTGCTGCGTGGCGCAATTGGGGCCGCTGTTGGTGCTGGTGCCGGCCATCATCTGGCTGTACTGGCATGGCGATACCACCTGGGGCACCGTGCTGCTGGTCTGGAGCTGCGTGGTAGCCACGCTGGATAACGTGCTGCGCCCGGTGCTGATCCGCATGGGCGCCGATCTGCCGCTGCTGCTGATCCTGTCCGGCGTTATCGGCGGTTTGCTGGCCTTCGGTATGATTGGCCTGTTCATCGGCCCGGTGGTGTTGGCGGTATCTTATCGCCTGCTGACCGCCTGGATGAATGAAGCGCCGGAGCCGACCACCGCGCCGGGGCAAGTCATCGAAGATCTGGAAAAACGCTAATCCCCCCTTCCGCCCGCATCGTCGGGCGGAATATTTCGCCCCGTCATTATTCCTACCTCATTCGAGTAATATCTACGCCAAATATAATGCCGCCATATATTGATTGGGGCTCGGCGAATGAAAGGTGCAATGTAAATCCCTGTGTATTGCAAGCGGTAAAAAGAGATAACGCCCGCAAATAAAATGTGATGCCGCTATCGATTAGGATGATTCTTAATGACTAGTCGCGTTCAAAAATCTAGTATTATGGCCATCTATTGCTTCAAATCACTGATTTTAAAGCAACCTTTCTGAACTATGTAATGCCATACATGTGAATTGCTGTGTGTAGTCTTTGCCCATCTCCTACGGTGGGCTTTTTTTTATTCTTTTTTCGCCAAATTGATTATTTTACGCGCCGTTATTTACATTCAGAAATAAAAAGGCCGCAGCGTAAACTGCGGCCTGGCGTTAATGCCTTAGCGATGCCGAGACATTATTTCTTTTTCGACAAATTGATCCAGGTCTGCACCACGGTGTCCGGATTGAGCGACAGGCTGTCGATGCCCTGCTCCATCAGCCACTCGGCGAAGTCTTCGTGGTCGGACGGGCCCTGGCCGCAGATGCCGACGTATTTGCCGTGGCGCTTGGCCGCCTGAATCGCCATCGACAGCAGCGCTTTCACCGCCTCGTTGCGTTCGTCGAACAGCTCCGACACCACGCCGGAATCGCGATCCAGCCCCAGCGCCAGCTGGGTCATGTCGTTGGAACCGATAGAGAAGCCGTCGAAGTGCTCGAGGAACTGATCCGCCAACAGCGCATTGGACGGGATCTCGCACATCATGATCACTTTCAGCCCGTTTTCGCCGCGCTTCAGCCCCTGACGCGCCAGCTCGGCCACCACCGCTTCCGCCTGCGCCACGGTGCGCACGAACGGCACCATGATTTCGACGTTGGTCAGCCCCATTTCGTTACGCACGCGTTTCACCGCCTCGCACTCCAGCGCGAAGCAATCGCGGAAGCTGTCGGCCACGTAACGGCCGGCGCCACGGAAGCCCAGCATCGGGTTCTCTTCGTGCGGTTCATACTTGTCACCGCCCACCAGGTTGGCGTACTCGTTGGATTTGAAGTCGGACAGACGCACGATCACGCGCTTCGGCCAGAACGCGGCGCCCAGCGTCGCAATGCCTTCGGTCAGGCGGCCGACGTAGAACTCGACCGGATGATCGTAACCCTGCATCAGCGCGCGAATTTCGTTTTGCAGCGCCGGCGTCTGCTGGTCAAACTCCAGCAGCGCGCGTGGGTGCACGCCGATCATGCGGTTGATGATAAATTCCAGCCGCGCCAGGCCCACGCCTTCATTCGGCAAACGCGCGAAGTCGAAGGCGCGATCCGGGTTGCCGACGTTCATCATGATCTTCAGCGGCAGATCCGGCAGCTCGGTCACTTCGGAGCTCTGCACGCTAAAGTCCAGCATATCGCTGTAAACGAAGCCGGTGTCGCCTTCCGCGCAGGAGACGGTGACTTTCTGGCCGTCTTTCAGCACGTCGGTGGCGTGGCCACAGCCCACCACCGCCGGAATGCCCAGCTCACGGGCGATGATCGCCGCGTGACAGGTGCGCCCGCCGCGGTTGGTGACGATCGCGGCGGCTTTCTTCATGATCGGTTCCCAATCCGGGTCGGTCATGTCGGTGACCAACACGTCGCCCGGCTGGATGCGATCCATTTCGCTGATGTCGTGGATCACTTTCACCGGGCCGGCGCCGATGCGGTGGCCGATGGCGCGGCCTTCCACCAGCACCGGGCTGGAACCGTTCAGCTGGTAGCGCTCCATGGTCTGCTCGTTGGAGCGCACGGTCTCCGGGCGCGCCTGCACGATCAGCAGCTTGCCGGTATGGCCGTCTTTCGCCCACTCGATATCCATCGGGCGGCCGTAATGTTTTTCGATCAGGATCGCCTGCTGCGCCAGCGCCTGCACTTCGTCATCCGTCAGCGAGAAACGGCTGCGCTGCGCTTCCGGCACGTCTTCGATACGCACCTGCTTGCCGTGATCCTGCGACGGTGCGTACACCATGCGGATCTTTTTCGAGCCCAGGTTGCGGCGCACGATCGCCGGCTTGCCGTTTTGCAGCGTCGGTTTGTGCACGTAGAACTCATCCGGGTTCACCGCGCCCTGCACCACCATTTCGCCCAAACCGAAGGCGGAGGTGATGAACACCACCTGATCAAAGCCGGACTCGGTGTCGATGGTGAACATCACGCCCGAGGAGGCCAGATCGGAGCGCACCATGCGCTGTACGCCCGCCGACAGCGCCACGCCGCGGTGGTCATAGCCCTGATGCACGCGATACGAGATGGCGCGGTCGTTGAACAGCGACGCGAACACGTGCTTGATCGCCACCATCACGGCGTCGATGCCCTGCACGTTGAGGAAGGTTTCCTGCTGGCCGGCAAAGGACGCGTCCGGCATGTCTTCCGCCGTGGCGGAGGAGCGCACCGCAAAGGAGGCTTCCGGCTCGCCGTCGGCGAGCTGTTGGTAAGCCTGATGAATTTCACGTTCGAACTCGGCGTGGAACGGCGTGTCGATCACCCATTGGCGGATCTGGGCGCCGGCCTTGGCCAGTTGTACAACGTCGTCAACGTCGGTCTGATCCAGTAGCTGATAGATGCGCTGGTTAACACCGCTTTGTTCGAGGAAATCGTTAAACGCCTGTGCGGTGGTGGCAAAACCGTTTGGCACGGCCACGCCCAAATCGGAAAGATTGGTGATCATTTCACCGAGGGAGGCGTTTTTGCCGCCGACACGGTCAACGTCGTGCATGCCAAGCTGGTTGTACCAAAGCACATTACGCAAGTCTGGGCCATTGTTGGACATCGAGACAATCCTTATTGCTATCAGTAGGGTAAAGACGGATTTAATTCGCTTGCTTTACGGCGCCGCTAACACGGAACCGAATCAGACTAGCACACTGATCTGGGGAAAATGGAAAGGTGAATCGATCAACCCACTGAAGAAAGTGGTTTTTAAGAGAATGTCCTAACCGGCTGATTTGCCTGGGAACCGTTCCCAATCGCACGAAAAGCTTAGTTCTCAACAAATTACGTTCTTTTTAAACTTCTGTTTTAATGACCACGCAAACGCTACCGTTTTTGGTGAAAATAGCGGCAAACTTGCGTTTCGGATCGAAAAGCGTCGCTGCGCCACGATTTTTACCGTCGTCAAAGTGCGCTTTTCTTCACGCGCCGCCGCAAGGCGGTTTACCGCCCCGCCGTCACAATTTTTTCCCTCGCCCCTTTACCGGCGAATCGTCTGCGGCTAATGATATTGGCAGTGATGACAGCAGGAACACCGTTCTCAGGTAAGGAGCCTCGGGTGGAAAGAAGCGTTTTTTATATTTCGGATGGTACGGCGATCACCGCCGAAGTGCTGGGGCACGCGGTGCTGTCGCAGTTCCCGGTCACGGCAACCACGTACACCTTGCCGTTTGTCGAAACCGAGGCCCGCGCACGCGCAGTTCGCCAACAAATCGATGATATCTATAATGAAACCGGCGTGCGGCCGCTGGTGTTTTACTCCATCATCTCGCCGGAAGTGCGCGATGTGATCGTCCAGAGCCAGGGCTTCTGCCAGGATATCGTGCAGGCGCTGGTCGGCCCGCTGCAGGGCGAGCTGGACGTGGAACCGACGCCGGTGCCGAACCGCACCCATGGCCTGACCGCCAGCAACCTCGGCAAGTACGATGCCCGCATCGCCGCCATCGACTATACCCTGGCGCACGATGACGGCATTTCGCTGCGCAACCTCGATCAGGCGCAGGTGATCCTGCTCGGCGTGTCGCGCTGCGGCAAAACCCCCACCAGCCTTTATCTGGCGATGCAGTTCGGCATCCGCGCCGCCAACTATCCGTTTATCGCCGACGATATGGACAATTTGCACCTGCCGGCTTCGCTGAAACCGTTTCAGCATAAATTATTCGGCCTGACCATCGATCCGGAGCGCCTGGCGGCGATCCGCGAAGAGCGGCGCGAAAACAGCCGCTACGCCTCATTGCGCCAGTGCCGCATGGAGATCGCCGAGGTCGAGGCGCTGTTCCGCAAAAACCAGATCCGCTATCTCAATACCACCAACTATTCGGTCGAAGAGATCTCCACCAAAATCCTCGATATCCTCGGCATGAGCCGCCGCATGTTCTGATCTTTTCCTCGCGGGGCCGTCGCGCCCCGCCGCCTGCCGTTTATTTCAGCAGCAGCTGATTTTTTTGTGCTTTTTTTCGCGGCTTTGATCAACAGAACGCAATCTCTACGGTTGAATTCAGCGCTTTTTGCGTTATTGTGATCGCCATCACTTCCCGGCACTCCTGCCGCAGAGAAGAACAGTTTCCAGGGAACAACATGTACAAAACAGATGAACTGCGGACCGCGCGCATCGACAGCCTCGTCACGCCGCAAGCGTTGGCAGACAAGCTGCCGATCTCGGCGGCCGTCGCCGATAACGTGACAGCGTCACGAAAACGCATTGAAAAAATCCTCACCGGTGAAGACCGCCGCCTGTTGGTGGTGATCGGCCCCTGCTCCATCCACGATCTCGACGCCGCCGTCGATTACGCCGGCCGGCTGAACGCCCTGCGCGAGCGCTACCAGGATCGCCTGGAGATCGTGATGCGCACCTACTTCGAAAAACCGCGCACCGTCGTCGGCTGGAAAGGCCTGATCTCCGATCCGGCGCTGGACGGCACCTTCCAGGTCAACCGCGGCATCGAAATGGCGCGCCGCCTGCTGCTGGAAGTGAACCAGCTCGGCCTGCCGACCGCCACCGAATTCCTGGACATGGTGGTCGGCCAATACATCGCCGATCTGATCAGCTGGGGTGCCATCGGCGCGCGCACCACCGAAAGCCAGATCCACCGTGAAATGGCCTCGGCGCTCTCCTGCCCGGTCGGCTTCAAAAACGGCACCGACGGCAACACCCGCATCGCCATCGATGCCATTCGCGCGGCGCGCGCCGGGCACATGTTCCTGTCGCCGGACAAACATGGCCAGATGACCATCTACCAGACCAGCGGCAATCCGTATGGCCACATCATCATGCGCGGTGGCAAAACGCCGAACTACCACGCCAGCGACATCGCTACCGCCTGCGACAGCCTGCGCGAGTTCGATCTGCCGGAGCACCTGGTGATCGACTTCAGCCACGGCAACTGCCAGAAGATGCACCGCCGCCAGCTGGAAGTGGCCGACAACGTCTGCCAGCAGATCCGCGCCGGCTCCGCCGCCATCACCGGCGTGATGGCGGAAAGCTTCCTGGTGGAAGGCACGCAGAAAATCGTCGCCGGCCAGCCGCTGACCTATGGCCAGTCGATCACCGATCCTTGCCTGAGCTGGTCCGACAGCGAGCAGCTGCTGGCGATGCTGGCGGATGCGGTCGATAGCCGTTTCTGACGCAACCTAGGCCGGGGCTTCGCCCCGGCTTTATCCCTCCCACCCCGCTCATCTATACTGATTACAACCTCTTTGCACCCGCCGAAACGCACCTGGAGCCCCGGCATGATTCACTCTCTGTTATCCATCCCCTGCGTCACGCTGCAAGGCGAGCAAAAAACGCTGGGCGATTTCCCGGCGCGCGCTTATCTGGTAGTCAACACCGCCAGCAAGTGCGGCTTTACCCCGCAATACCGCGGGCTGGAAAATTTGTGGCAATACTATCGCGAACGCGGCCTGGTGGTGCTCGGCTTCCCCTGCAACCAGTTTGGTTCTCAGGAGCCGGGCAGCCCGCTGGAGATCGCCAACTTTTGCAGCCTCAACTACGGCGTCAGTTTCCCGCTGTTCAGCAAGATAGACGTTAACGGCCCCGGCGCACACCCGCTGTTCAATGAGCTGAAACGCCTGGCGCCCGGCATTTTGGGTAGCCGCCGCATCAAGTGGAATTTCACCAAGTTCCTGCTCACCGCCGACGGCCAGCGCGTCACACGCTTTGCACCGATCACCAAGCCCGAACGTCTGTTTGACCGCATCGAAACCCTGCTGAAATAACGCCCCTTTTTTACGGGCCGAGTGCGCTTGGCCCGCCGCCGGATGTCCATTCGACAAAAAGGTTCCATCGGTAAGAAAATTTTCCTTGATGTAACCTTTCCTTCACATGATAATGATTCTCAATTTGATATTAATTACCATTTAATGATCTGTTTTATAAGCACAATGATGATGGATACTGCCAACACGCCTACTCCCGCCGCCGCGGCCCCGACCGAGCACAGCGCAAACGCGCCGCCCAGCTACGACAGCGCACAGCTGCTCGGCGCCGACGGCATCGCGTTCATTACCCATCAGGGCCAGCGCTATCAGCTGCGGCAGACCAAAGCCGGGAAATTGATCCTGACCAAATAACCACAGCATCCTCAAACGCCAGCCACCCCGATCTTTTGATCCAGGCAGCCAGCAAATCTATTGATATGTTTTATTACATACGGAGAGTTGCACCATGCCTCTGACATTTTCCACCCGGCTGCGTTTTTCCGCTTTGAGTCTGGCGATTGCCTGCGCTCTGCCTACGGTGGCCTTGGCACAAAACACCAGCACAACATCCTCTTCCAACGCGGCAGCGGCCAAAAAAGCCAAAGCCGCCGACGAGACCATGACCGTGGTCGCCACCGGCAACCAACGCAGCAGCTTTGAAGCGCCGATGATGGTCACGGTGATCGAAGGCAACTCGCCGGAAAGCCAGACCGCCACCTCGGCCGCCGATATGCTGCGCCGCGTGCCGGGCATCACCGTCAACGGCACCGGGCGCAGCAACGGTCAGGACGTAACGATGCGCGGCTACGGCAAAAACGGCGTGCTGACGCTGGTCGACGGCATCCGCCAGGGTACCGATACCGGTCACATCGGCGGCACCTTCCTCGATCCGGCGCTGGTCAAGCGCATTGAAATCGTGCGTGGCCCCTCTGCGTTGCTGTACGGCAGCGGCGCACTGGGCGGCGTCATCGCCTACGAGACCGTCGATGCCGCCGATCTGCTGCTGCCGGGCCACGATACCGGGTTCCGCGTCTATGGGTCCGCCGGCACCGGCGATCACAGCCTGGGCATGGGCGCCAGCGCTTACGGCAAGACCGATAACCTCGACGGCCTGCTGTCGTTCGGCACCCGCGACGTCGGCAATCTGCGTCAGGGCAACGGCTTCGATGCGCCAAACGACGAAACCATCAGCAACGTGCTGGCCAAAGGCACCTGGAAAATCGACGACAATCAGTCATTGAGCGGCGCTCTGCGTTACTACAACAACAGCGCCCAGGAGCCGAAAAACCCGCAGACGCCGGGCATCTCGAGCAGCAACCCGGTGACCAACCGCTCCACCATCCAGCGCGATGCCGCTCTGAGCTATAAGCTCAAGCCGGTCGGCCAGGATTGGCTGGACGCCACCTTGAAACTGTATACCTCGGAAGTCAAAATCAATGCGCACAACGCCGGTGCGACCGACGAATTCCGCAAGCAGACCACCAACGGCGGCAAGTTGGAAAACCGCACGCGTCTGTTCGCCGACAGCTTTGCGTCACACCTGCTGACCTACGGCTCCGAGGTCTATGAACAGAAACAGCAGCCGGGCGGCGCCACCACCAGCTTCCCGCAGGCCAAGATCAACTTCGCCTCCGGCTGGCTGCAGGATGAAATTACGCTGCGCGATCTGCCCATCACGCTGCTCGCCGGCACCCGCTATGACAATTACAAAGGTTCAAGCGACGGTTATGCCGATGTCAATGCTGACAAGTGGTCGTCACGCGGCGCAGTCAGCATTACCCCCACCGATTGGTTGATGCTGTTCGGCTCCTACTCTCAGGCGTTCCGCGCGCCGACGATGGGTGAGATGTACAACGACTCCAAACACTTTTCGATACCCATGGGGCCTACCACCCTCACCAACTATTGGGTGCCTAACCCAAATTTGAAACCAGAAACCAACGAAACCCAAGAGTACGGATTTGGTCTGCGTTTCGATGATTTGATGCTGGCCGATGATAGCCTGCAGTTCAAAGCCAGCTACTTCGATACCAAGGCTAAGGATTACATCACTCCCGATTACACCATGGAGATAGGGCGTGGGCCACGCGGGCCTTACTGCATCAGCTGCACCACATTTTCAACCAACGTCGATCGCGCCAAGATCTGGGGATGGGACACGGCACTCAGTTATAAAACACCGTGGTTTGGCTGGGACTTGGCCTATAACCGCACCCGTGGCAAAAATGAAGCGACCGGTGAATGGCTGGCCGACATCAACCCGGATACCGTCACCAGCTCGCTGGACGTGCCACTGGGCGCAACCGGTCTGTCCGTCGGCTGGGTCGCCACCTTCGCCGAGCGCGCCAAGCGAGTGCCCACCACCTACTCGGAACAAGGCGGATACGGCGTCAACGACTTCTATCTGAGCTATAAGGGCCGCGATCGTCTGCAGGGCGTGACCACCACCGTAGTGCTGGGCAACGCCTTCGACAAAGAATATTACTCGCCGCCGGGCATCCCGCAGGATGGCCGCAACGCCAAACTGCTGGTCAGCTACCAGTGGTAATCATTTGACTATCTGGCGGACAACCCGGTTGTCCGCCGTTCGCATCACAGCGCAGGAGAATCCCGCATGAGCAACACCCTATACGAACGCTACCAACAGGCTAAAATCGATCACCCCGGCAAGTACGCCCGCGATCTGGCGGCGATCCTTGGCGTCAGCGAAGCGGAGCTGACGCACGCCCGCGTCGGCCACGACACTCGCCGCCTGCAGGCCGATGCGCGCACCCTGCTGACCGAGCTTGAGCAGGTCGGCGTCACCAAGTCCATCACCCGCAACAGCTATGCGGTGCATGAGCAGATGGGCCGCTACCGCAACCAGCACCTCAACGGCCACGCCGGGCTGATCCTCAACCCGCGCGAGCTGGATCTGCGCCTGTTCCTCAACCACTGGACCAGCGTTTTCGCCATGAGCGAAACCAACAAGCGCGGCGTGCGCCACAGCATCCAGTTCTTCGACCAACAGGGCGATGCACTGCACAAGGTCTACACCACCGAAGAGACCGATCTGCCGGCCTGGATGGCACTGGTGGAACGCCATCTGAGCGAAGAAAACCCGGCGCTGGCGCTGCAGCCCACCGAGGCGAGCACCGCGGATGAAACGACGCAGGATCATGCCAAAATCGACGGTGAATGGCGCGCGATGACCGACGTTCACCAGTTCTTCCAGCTGCTGAGCCGCAACAAACTGACGCGCCAGCAGGCGTTCCGCGCCGTCGGCGACGATCTGGCCTATCAGGTGGACAACAGCGCGCTGTCGCAGCTGCTGGAAGCGGCGCAGCAGCAGCAAAACGAGATCATGATCTTCGTCGGCAACCGCGGCTGCGTGCAGATCTTCACCGGCCAGATCGAACGTTTGATGCCGCAGGAAGGCTGGATCAACGTGTTCAACCGCCGCTTCACGCTGCATCTGATCGAAGACGCCATCGCCGAAAGCTGGATCACCCGCAAGCCGACCAAGGACGGCATCGTCACCAGCCTGGAGCTGTTCGCCGCCGACGGCACGCAGATTGCGCAGCTGTATGGCCAGCGTACCGAAGGGCAGCCGGAACAAACCCAGTGGCGCGAGCAGGTTGCCGCGCTCGCCGCCAAGGACATCGCCGCATGAAATCTTCCTTGATCCGCCGCCTGGCGTTGATGATGGCGCTGGCGCTGCCGCTCACCGCTGCGGCGGCGCAGCGCATCGTCTCGATCGGCGGCGACGTGACGGAAATCGCCTTCGCACTGGGCGCCGGCGACGAGGTGATCGCCCGCGACAGCACCAGTCTGCACCCGGAAGCGGTGAAAAAGCTGCCGGACGTCGGCTATATGCGCCAGCTGAATGCCGAAGGCATTTTGGCGCTGAAGCCGACGCTGGTGCTGACGACCGAGCTGGCACAGCCGGCGCTGGTGCTCAAACAGCTGGCGGACAGCGGCGTCAACGTGGTCAGCGTACCGGGTGACACCACCCTGCAGGCGGTGCCGCAGAAAATCGCTACGATTGCCGCCGCGCTGCAGCGCGTTGAGCAAGGCAAACAGCTGAGCGAGCGCTATCAACAACAGCTGGCGGCGGTCGACACCTCTCCGCTGCCGGTCAAGGTGCTGTTCGTGATGAGCCACGGCGGCATCACGCCGATGGCCGCCGGGCAACACACCGCCGCCGACGCGGTGATTGCCGCCGCCGGATTGAAAAACGCCATGCAGGGTTTTGACCGCTACCGTCCGCTGTCGCAGGAAGGCGTCATCGCCAGCGCGCCGGATCTGTTGCTGGTCACCACCGACGGCGTGCGCACCCTCGGCGGCGAACAGCAGCTGTGGACGCTGCCGGGCCTGGCGTTGACGCCGGCAGGCAAGCAGCGCCGCGTACTGATCGTCGATGACATGGCGCTGCTGGGCTTCGGTCTGGAAACGCCGGCGGCGCTGGCCAAACTGCGCCACGCGGCGGAGCAAAAGTAATGCGCTGTCGCACCTCGCCTCAGTTGGCCATCATCGGTCTGCTGGTGTTGCTGACGCTGCTGGCGCTGGTCGCCGCCAACCTGGGCGCGCTGACGCTGTCGTTTCGCACCCTGTGGCGCGAACCTTTCAGCGACGCCGCCTGGCACATCTGGTTGAACATCCGCCTGCCGCGCGTGCTGCTGGCGGTGGTGATCGGCTGCGCGCTGGCGGTATCCGGTGCGGTGATGCAGGGGCTGTTCCGCAACCCGCTGGCGGATCCGAGCCTGCTGGGCATCAGCAGCGGGGGCGCGCTGTTTGTCGCCCTGTTCATCGTGATGCCGCTGGCGTTGCCGGTGACGATCGCGCTGTACGGCCATATGCTGGCGGCGTTCCTCGGCAGCCTGCTGGTGTCGCTGTTGATCTACGGCATCAGCCGCAGCGGGCACGGCAATCTGTCGCGGCTGCTGCTGGCGGGCATCGCCATCAACGCCCTGTGCATGGCGGCCATCGGCGTGCTCTCTTACGTCAGCAGCGATCAACAGCTGCGCCAGTTCTCGCTGTGGATGATGGGCAGCCTCAGCCAGTCACAGTGGCCGACGCTGGCGGTTTCCGCCTCGCTGATCCTGCCAGCCGCGTTGCTGACGCTGCTGCAGGCGCGCCGGTTGAACCTGTTGCAGCTGGGGGACGAAGAGGCCCACTACCTCGGGGTGAACGTCCAGCGCGCCAAGCTGCAGTTGCTGTTGCTGAGCGCCTTGCTGATCGGCGCGGCGGTAGCGATGAGCGGCGTGATCGGCTTCGTCGGTTTGGTGGTGCCGCATCTGGTACGCATGCGCCTCGGCGGCGATCACCGCTGGCTGCTGCCCTGCTCCGCGCTGGGCGGCGCCTGCCTGCTTCTGGTCAGCGATACGCTGGCGCGCACGCTGGTGGCGCCGGCCGAAATGCCGGTAGGGTTGATGACCAGCCTGATCGGCGGTCCTTACTTCTTGTGGCTGGTGATGCGCCAGCGGGAGCGAACCGGTGGATAACGCCGCCTGCCTGACGGCCCGAGAGCTGCGCTACAGCCTCGGTGCGCGCCGCCTGATCAACGACGTATCGCTCAGCCTTGCCGGCGGTGAAATGGTAGCGATTATCGGCCCTAACGGCGCCGGAAAATCGACGCTGCTGCGCTTGCTGACCGGCTATTTGACGCCGGACTGCGGCGAATGTCGCCTGCTTGATCGCCCGCTGGAACAGTGGGCGCAGCAGCAGTTGGCCAAAGTCCGAGCCGTGATGCGCCAGTACAGCGATCTGGCGTTTCCGTTCAGCGTGGAGGAAGTGGTCAGCATGGGGCGGGCGCCGCACGGCAAACGCGACGAGCATCAGGCGATCCAACAGGTGATGGCGCAGACCGATTGCCTGGCGCTGGCGCAGCGCGACTACCGCCAACTGTCCGGTGGCGAACAACAGCGGGTGCAGCTGGCTCGGGTGTTGGCGCAGCTGTGGCAACCGCAGCCGTCTCCCGCCTGGCTATTTCTCGACGAGCCGACCTCGGCGCTGGATCTGTACCACCAGCAGCACAGCCTGCGCCTGCTGCGCTCGCTGACGCGCCAACAGCCGCTGGGCGTCTGCTGTGTGCTGCACGACCTCAACCTGGCAGCGCTGTACGCCGATAGGATCCTGCTGCTGCATCAGGGGCGTCTGGTGGCGAGCGGCACGCCGCAGGAGGTGTTGCAGACGGAGATCCTCACCCGCTGGTATCAGGCCGATCTCGGCGTGGTGCATCATCCCGAAGTGTCGCTGCCGCAGGTCTACCTGCGTCAATAACGTCAAGGGCGCCATTAAGCGCCCTTTTTCATCTCAGCTGGAGCAGGAAATCTCCAGATGTTTGCCCCAGTCCGGCGGCAGCACGGCGAGATCGTCGTATTCCGGCGCATCGTCGAACGGCCGCAGCAGGGCCTGATGCAACCGCTGCAAACGGCCCACGTTGTCTTGCTCCGCGTCTTCAATGGCCTGCTGCGCCAGATAGTTGCGCAGGATCAGGCGCGGGTTCACCGCCTTCATCGCCCGTTGCCGCTCCGCATCGCTCACCTGCTCCTGCTGCAAACGCTGACGATACTGCTGATACCAGGAATCGAACGCCGCGCGGTCGATAAACTCGTCGCGCAGTGGCGACTGCACCTGTTGCTGTTCAGTGTCGCTCAACAGGCGGAACGTGCGGGTATAGTCCCGCCCTTCCTGCGCCATCAGGCTCAACAAACCGGTGAGCACGTCATTGTCCTGCGCCGTCGGCGTGAAGAAGCCGAGTTTGGCGCGCATCTGTTCGCCGTAGGCGCGCATCAGCGCCGGTTCATACGCCGCCAGCGCCTGCTGCAGCTGTTCAGTGGTCATCAGCTCCGACAGGGTCTGCGCCAGGCGATGCAGGTTCCACAGCGCCACCGCCGGCTGATTGTCGAAGGCGTAACGCCCCTGATGGTCGGAGTGATTGCAGATATAACCGGGCTGATAGTCATCGAGGAAGCCGTAAGGGCCGTAGTCAATGGTGATGCCGAGAATCGACATGTTGTCGGTGTTCATCACGCCGTGAGCGAAACCGACGGTTTGCCAATGGGCGATCAGGCGCGCCGTCCGTTCCACCACGTCGGTAAACCACAGCAGGTAACGCTCAGCCTGATCCTGCAGCTGCGGCCAGTGACGGGCAATGACGAAATCCGCCAGCTGCCGCACCTGCTCCGGCTGTTTGCGGTAGTAAAAGTGCTCAAAGTGGCCAAAGCGCACGTGGCTTTCCGCCACCCGCATCAGCATGGCGCCGCGTTCCGGCTGCTCGCGGAACACCGGCTGCCGGCTGGTCACGATGGTCAACGCCCGGGTGGTCGGGATCCCCAGATGATGCAGCGCCTCGGAGGCCAGAAACTCGCGGATCACCGAGCGCAGCACCGCGCGGCCATCCCCCATACGCGAATAGGGCGTCAGCCCGGCGCCCTTCAGGTGCCAGTCGCGGTGGCTGCCGTCCGCCAGGACCTGTTCGCCCAGTAAAATGCCGCGGCCATCCCCCAGCTGCCCGGCCCATACGCCAAACTGGTGGCCACTGTACACCTGTGCCAACGGCTGCATGCCGGGCAGCAGCGTTTCTCCCGCCCAAATGGGGGTTTTATCCGGGCTAAACCAGCTTTCATCCAGCCCCAACTCGCGCGCCAGCGGCTCGCTGTGGTACAGCAGGCGCGCATCCTTGAGCGGCGTCGGGTGCAGGGCGGTGTAGAAACCGGGTAACTGTTGGTAGTAAGCGTTATCGAACTGCGGCATAGGCCCTCCGTTTCAGCGTAGTGTAGAGCCTGGACGGGCGGATTAACACCGAAGGAATGCAGGGAGAACGCATCCGCCTGTCGCCAGGACGGATGCGGGGAGTTTGGCGTTTCCACCTGACGGAGGAAACGCGGTTTAACGCGGGCTGACAAAACGGTGTCATCAGCCAAAAAACGATGGCGAATAACGGCGACGGAATCACGGCAAACATCACCCCGCGCATTATTTACCTCATTGTGTGTAGTTTTTTATATCACTTCTTAATTATTGAACTCGCTGGGCTTCGCCAGCAAAGTTTGCAGATTATCCACACCAACGCTGGGCCATAAAAAACCTTGCAGGCCTAAAACACCGGCGTATCTGAGTTTATTAAAGTACTCTTTTTTCTCTATTCCTCCGACGATCACGCCTTTACACAACAGGTTGATATTCTTTAACAACGAGTCGATGACCACGTCATACCCCTGGTGGGTAAACAGCTGCCAGTAAAAACGCTTGTCTATCTTTACATAGTCAAACAAACCATCATACAGCGCGGTCAAGGTGGCTTTACCGGAACCGAAATCATCGAGCCACAGCGTAAACATTTCGCTTAATCGCTGCACGTACGGGTTGTTCTTCCCGGCCGAAAGATTCGAAAAACTCTCACTCATTTCGAATGCAATAAAAGGATATTGCCTGATCCATTGGCACAATGCCGGATCGGAAAGAATAAGTTCGACGATGGTTTCTTCGATATTGATGGTCAACTGCACGCTGTTACCGGTAAACCAGTCCGCGTGCCGCTCCGCAAGTTTCAATTGCTCATTAAATAACTCAATCCTTTGTTCAGGCGCCAATAAATTAATCCCAATTTCGGCCGGCATGGCTAAATCACCGTCGAGACTGTTGAAACGGCTCAACATTTCCACCGCCAACAGCCTGCCCTCCATTGAGTAAACAGGTTGAAAAACATAGCTACTAATAAAGTCAGCTTCGAGTTGGATGTTCATTTTAATGCCACAGGATGAATGGCTAGCGTATCATCGTATATCAATATATTTTATCGATCAATCCTTCTGGGATTAATCGGAAATATCAATGCAAATACCCATGAAATATCATTTAATTGATAGATTAAAGCTATACGACAATCGCGAAAGGCGCAAAAGAAAAGCAGCTGAACTTATGCCCCCTTTCTCGCCCAATGCGTGATATGAAAAGGTATTTGGCTTAAGGGGATTGGATGACGGGCTAAATTTGACTTATCTCCGTTGTTTTATTTAAGAAAAATCTTAAATAAAGTAAAATAATCTTTCTGCTGTAACGCCGATTTTTCCTGCCGTTAACGATGACTGATTAAATTTAATAACGCATCAATTCCGCCCGTTATTCTCAGCATTGAAAACGTAAAAAAATGCCCACCTTGATTTTCAGAAAATCTGCGCTACACCCCTGCGAAGCGTCGATTTCAGCGATAAAAAAAGGGATGAGCACGCTCATCCCCTTCACCATCCCATACCGGCTAACGGATCGTTTCGCTCAGCCATTGCCGCAGTTCGGTCAATTCGGCCGCCTGTTGCGGATAATCCGCCATCAGCCGATCGCAGCAGGCGGCAACGGGCTCGCTGCGATACGCGCAGCCCACCAGCGCTTCCGCCAGCCGCTGCAGCGGGGCGGGATTCAGGCTGTCGGTGAACACCTGCGCGCGAGCAATCGTTCCCTTCTCCACGTCGAAGAACAGATCCACGCCGCCCCAGACGAAGCGCTCATTAAGCAGATGGCTGAATGCCGGCGCCTTGCCGAAATTCCATTCCCAACTGCTCTGTTTGGCGAACTGCGCGGCAAAATCGGGCAAATCGGGGAATACGTCCGGCGAAATGATCTCCGGCTCGGCCGTCTCGCCATAGTGGGCAAAAAAGGCCTGCACGATGGCTTCGCACACCTGCTCATGGCTGATACCCGGCAAAAACTCCGCCAAATTGGCGATGCGCGAACGCACCGAGGTGATGCCCTTGGCCTGCAGCTTTTTGGGATCCGGATTGAGGTAGTCCGCCAACCGCTCCAGATCGGCGTTCAGTAGCAGCGTGCCGTGGTGGAAACCACGGTCCTGGGTTTCTCGATAGGCCGAGCCGGATATTTTGCGCGGCCCGTCGGCGGTTTCCATCACCAGATCGTTGCGCCCCGACGCGCCGGCCGTGACGCCCAGCTGCCGCAGCGCTTGCAGAATGATGTCGGTCGAGACGCTTTTGTCGTAACCCGGTTTGCCGGCCATAAAGGTGAAACAGGTGTTGCCCAGGTCGTGAAATACCGCCCCGCCGCCGCTGCTGCGCCGCGCCAGCCGAATGCCGTCCTGCTCCATGCGCCGGGTGTTGCACTCTTTCCAGGGATTCTGCGACTGGCCGATCACGACCGTTTCGGCATTGCGCCACAGAAAGAGAATTTTTTGCGTGGTCATCTCGCGGAAGATGCATTCTTCCACCGCCAGGTTAAACCAGGGATCGTAGGAATCGGAGATCAGTAAACGCAGACTGTTCATGGCAGGCACCGTTCAAAACACGTGATGCCGCCATGATACACCAAATCAATAGGTTAAGGCTAAATGCGTCGCGCCTGCCAGTACACCCGCTTCCAGTAGACGTTATCGAGCGAGGAGCGGATCACTCCGCGGCTGGTCGAAGCGTGGATAAATTGGTCGTTGGTATCGTAAATGCCGACGTGCAGGCCGTTCTCACCGCCGCCGGTTTTGAAGAACACCAGGTCGCCCGGCATCAGCTCATCACGCGAAACCTTGGTGCCCAGCGAAGTTTGCTCTTCGGTCGAACGCGGCAACTGCATGTCGAAACGATCGCGGAACGTGCGGTAAACAAAGCCGGAACAATCTACGCCGCCGCGATCCAGGCCGCCGTAACGGTACGGCGTGCCGTACCACTGACGCAGTTGCTCGTTGAGCTGGGCCACCACCACGATAGAGTCCGCCAGGCGGCCGCTCGGCGGCGGCGCATGGCTGCTGCAGCCGGCGAGGATCAAACTGGCTAATAAAAACCACACACGCATCCGCATAATATTCCTTCATTGAACACGCTGCCGCATTATGCCAATCGGCACACCACCACCGCCTGCGAGGCGAAGCCGACACCACGTAAGGAGAGCGCTATTTGGCGTTAATTTATCTCCCGCACGGGGAAAAAGGCAAGCGCCATGAGGGAGATAATAGCAGGATCGCCGGTTTTGACCCTATTCCGGCGATTTTGTCTTGGGTTTGCTGTTAATCAGCCCGACGCCGAACAGAATAAACAGCGTGCCCAACGTTTTCAGCAGCGTAGCGGATTCGTTAAACCACGGCAGGATCACCGCCGCCAGATAGACCAGCGCGTAGCTGACGCTCAGCAGAGGATAAGCGCGGTTTAACGGCAGGTGGCGCAGCGCAAAGAACCAACACAGCATCGACAGCGCATAACCGAAGATGCCGCCGCCCACCGCCAGAAGCGGCAGCCAGTAGTCGCCGATCAACGCCAACGAGACGTCGGCGAACGACATCAGCGGGATCTGCACCATGCCCCACTTCATCAGCAACTGCGCCAGCGTCACCAGCAGTACGCTGGCAGCGCCCCAGGCATAGCCCTTCATGAATGCACGCTCATCAGCAGGATCCCCAGCATAATCGACGCCACGCCGCACCAGTGGCGAGCGGTCGTCGGCTCATGAAACAGCCAGCGCGCCGCCAGCGTCACCATCACGAAGTTCAGGCTGAGCATCGGGTAAGCCAGGCTGAGCGGCAGGCGTTGCAGCACATTGAGCCACACCGCCATGCCCAGCCCCAGCAGCAGCACCGCCAGCGCCAGCCAACGCAGCGTCTGCTTCAGCCGCGCTTCGTCCGCCCGCTCCCAACAGTGCGCCGCCTGCTTCTGGCACAGCTGCCCACCGCAGGTGAGCAGGCTGACCACTATCACTAACAGAAAACCGATCATGGTTGCTGTTTATACCACATCAGCACCAGGCGATTCATGCGATCCACCTTGTCTGCGGCAGGCAGTTCCTGCGGCAGCGCTTCGCCACGGGACAGCTGCAGCACCAGCGACACGTTCCCCTGCTTGCGCGCCTGCGCCAGCCACTGCGGGAAGTCGGCGTCGCTGATCAGGTGGCCTTTGGCGTCCGGATACTCCAGACCATAAGCTACCTCGCCTTTCTGGCTGTACATCAGCACGTCGCTACGCTTCAGTTCCCAGGCCAAACCGGCCGCTACCCCGACGCTGTCGGTCAGCACGTAACGGCTGTCGCCCAGCTCGGCCATGGTGGTGCGCGCGAAGTTCTGCGGCAGCTTGGAATCGGTCACCTGTTGCGGGATGGCGTAGCCGATCACCAGGCACAGCAATACCGGGCAGGCCGCCGCCCAGCGCCATTGACGGCCGTTATCGCGTGCGGAAACCAGCGCGAACAGCAGCCAACCGCCGAAGGCGATCAGGCCGAGCACCACCTTCGGCCACTCTTGCGCGGTAAACAGATGGGCTTTCGGCAGCAGGCCGGAACTCAACACCACCAGCGCCACGATGCCGATCAGCCCGAACAGGCCGTTCAGCCAGGCATTGGCCTTGAACAGTCTGGCGCGCAGGGTGGCGGCGTAGTCTTCCGCATAGGCGGTCATCAGCAGCGCCAGCGGCGCCATGCACGGCAGAATGTAGGTCGGCAGCTTGCCTTTGGCGATGCTGAAGAAGATCAGCGGCATCATCGCCCAGCTCAGCAGGAAGAACAGCTCCGGGCGCTGTACGCGTTCGCGCCAACCCTTGAGCAGCGCACCGGGCAGCAGCGCCAGCCACGGCAGCACCGCCGCCAGCAGGATCGGCAGGTAATACCAGAACGGCGCCTTGTGCTGGGCGTTATCTTCGGCGAAACGCTGAATATGTTCGACCCAGAAGAAGTAATTCCAGAAATCGGGTTCGCGTTGCGCGATCGCCAGCGCCCACGGCAGGCTGAGCAACGTAGCGGTCACGATCGCCACCGGGCCGTAGCACAGCAGATCCTTGATACGACGTTGCTGGATGACGATCGGGATCACCGCGATCACCGGCACCGCCAGCGCCAGGAAGCCCTTGGTCATAAAGCCCATGCCGCAGGCCAAGCCCAATAGCGCGTAGGCGCCCAGCTTGCCTTTGACCGAGGTGGCTTTCAGCGTCAGGTAGTAGCTGACCATCGCTGCCGCCAGCCACAGCGAGATCATCGGATCCAGCACGCTG
This sequence comes from Serratia sp. HRI, assembly GCF_010119335.3. Lineage (NCBI taxonomy): Bacteria > Pseudomonadati > Pseudomonadota > Gammaproteobacteria > Enterobacterales > Yersiniaceae > Serratia > Serratia sp. HRI. The sequence continues at coordinate 299,096 of NZ_CP083690.1, forward strand.
TAGGTGCCGATGCTGAACACCAGCACCATCGACAGGAATATCAGCACCGCCAGGCTGGCGCGGCGCGCATTGCGCCACATCAGCATCGCCAGCGCGAACACCAACAGTGCGGTCATGCCGGTGCTGAACACCGAACCGAAGCGCACCGCAAAGTTGTTTTCGCCGAACAGCCACTGGCTGATGTTATTGAACCAGTAACCCGCCACCGGCTTTTCGAAGTAGCGCAGCCCCAACAGGTGCGGCACAACCCAATCGCCGCGCTGCAGCATTTCACGGCTGATCTCGGCATAACGCGTCTCGTCCGGCTGCCACAGCAGGCGGCCGTTAAGTGGGATCAGGTAAACCAGAGCAAAAAAAACGGCCAGCAGAATGGCCCAGGATCCTTTTAGCGCCTTCATGTAACGTCCTTCACATCGGTTTGACAGCCCAGCCAACCTTCGCGGCCGGGGAAAGGAGCACGCTTGATGCGGCCCAACGGCAGTGACGCCAAATCTTGTGGTAACAGCGCGCTAAGCGGACAGAATTCGATGCCCTGCTGCCGTGCGCGTTGCAATAACTGTTCGAACATCGCCGCTTGCGACATGCCTTCCACTTCGGTGTGAATGGTGTACACCGGCACGCCGCGATCGTTCTCGATGGCGCGCAGAATGTAGTCGTTGAAGTCGGCCATGCTGACTTCGCTGCCGATCACTTCGTCGAAGGTCGGCAACGTCACCGGGATCTGCACCGTGCCGTGACGCCCGTCGCTCAGCACCGGACGGAACGGATGGGTGCCGCGGCAATCGCTGTTGTAATGGAAGCCGAAGCGTTGCTTGACCTCCAGCACGCGCGTATCGGCACGCCAGCCCGCCACGGCGGAGCATTTCACCGGCTGGCCGGTGCTGGCGCTCAGGGCATCGACGCCCAGCTGCACCTGTTCGGTCAGCTGCGCCTCGCTCCACTTGCCGACCTTGGCCTGCCACCCCTGGTGATCCCAGGCGTGCAGCCCGACTTCATGGCCGGCTTCGGCGGTACGCTTCATCAGCGGCCCCAACGCGCGTGAAATGTTGCGCCCCGGCCAGGCGGTGCCGGCCAGCAGAATGTCCAGCCCGTACAGCGAGGCGGCGTTCGAACGCAGCATTTTCCACAGAAATTTCGGACGCAAAAGGCGCCAAAGATGGCGCCCCATGTTGTCCGGTCCCACGCTGAAGAAGAAGCTGGCCTGAATGTCGTACTTGTCGAACAGGTCCAGCAACTGCGGCACCCCTTCACGGGTGCCGCTGAAGGTATCTACATCAACCCGCAGACCGACTTTCTTCATGCACCGTTCCCTTCCTGAACGGTAGTGCGCAGGAAGTAGTCCAGCGTATCGGCGACGGTTTGCTTCATCTCGATGGTCGGCTGCCAGCCCAGCAGGCGGTGAGCGTTCTTGATGCTCGGCGTGCGGTGCTCAACGTCCTGGTAACCTTTACCGTAGTAGCTGCTGCTCTCAACGTCCTTGAAGCCGGCAAACGGCGGGAAGCGGTCGCGCAGCGGGTGGTTGTTGAAGCTTTCCAGCAGCATTTCCGCCAGCTCGCGGATGCTCGCTTCGTTGGTCGGGTTGCCGATGTTGACGATCTGGCCGTCGCACAGGCCGTCGCGGTTCTCGATGATGCGGAACAGCGCTTCGATGCCGTCGTTGATGTCGGTGAAGCAACGTTTCTGCGCGCCGCCGTCCATCAGTTTGATCGGCGAACCTTCCACCAGGTTGAGGATCAGCTGGGTGATGGCACGGGAAGAGCCGATACGCGCAGCGTCCAGATTATCCAGACGCGGCCCCATCCAGTTGAATGGACGGAACAGCGTGAACTTCAGACCTTCTTTAGCGCCGTAAGCCCAGATCACCCGATCCAGCAGCTGTTTGGAGACCGAGTAGATCCAGCGCTGTTTGTTGATTGGCCCGACGATCAGGCGCGAATGGTCTTCGTCGAACTCTTTGTCGTCGCACATGCCGTACACTTCTGAGGTGGACGGGAAGATGATGCGCTTGTTGTATTTCACGCAGTCGCGAACGATCTTCAGGTTCTCTTCGAAGTCCAGCTCGAACACGCGCAGCGGGTTACGGGTGTATTCGATCGGCGTCGCGATCGCCACCAGCGGCAGCACCACGTCGCATTTCTTGATGTGATACTCGATCCACTCGGAGTGGATGCTGATGTCGCCTTCCACGAAGTGGAAACGCGGGTTGTCGAGGAAACGGCTGATGGCGTCAGAACCGATATCCAGGCCGTAGATGTCGTAGCGATCGTCACGCAGCAGGCGCTCGGTCAGGTGGTTACCGATGAAGCCGTTAACCCCGAGGATCAGCACGCGAGTGCGGCGTTTCATTACGGCGTTCGGCTTGGCGGCCAGGCGCACGTCGGTGACGATGCCCATCTCCTGCGCCAGGCGGCTGCCCTGCACGTACAGGCCGCTGTCGTTCTGACCGGCAACGATCTCCAGCGCGCCTTCGCCACAGGCGATGACCAGCGGCGAGGTGCTCAGTACGGTGCCCGGCTGCTTGTCGTGTTGGGTATCCAACACGCGAGAGCGCCAGACGATCAGCTTGCGCTGGCCGAGGTAGCTGAAGGCACCCGGGTACGGTTCCGTGACGGCGCGTACCAGGTTGTTGATCTCTTTGGCGGACTTGTGCCACAGGATCTCGCCGTCCGCCGCGGTGCGACGGCCGAAGTAGCTGGCCTGAGACTCATCCTGCTTAGTGAAGGTGGCGGTGCCGTTCTTCAGCTTCGGCAACTGCTCTTTCAATACGGCCTGCGCGGCTTCCAGCACTTTTTTGTGCAGCGTCAGCGCGGTGTCGCTGTCGGCGATGGTCACTTTCTGCTGACCGACGATGTCGCCGGCATCCGGGCGTTTCACCATCTTGTGCAGCGTGGCGCCGGTTTCGGTTTCGCCGTTCACCAGCGCCCAGTTCACCGGGGCGCGGCCACGGTAATGCGGCAGCAGCGAACCGTGCAGGTTGAAGCCGCCCTGCGGTGCCAGCGAGAGGATCTCGTCGCTCAGCATGTGGCGGTAGTAGAACGAAAAGATCACGTCCGGCTGCAGATCGCGAATGCGGTCAACCCACAGCGGGTGGTTCACGTCTTCCGGCGCATAGACCGGCAGATCCAATTCGGCACCCAAACGGGCCACGGAGGAGAAGAAGTTGTTCTCACCAGGGTCGTCGGTGTGCGTGAATACGGCCTGCACGTCGTAACCCGCCTCAGTCAGCGCTTTCAGACCTGCGCAGCCAATATCATGGTAAGCAAATACAATAGCTTTCATCATTCTTCTTCCTGAGTATTGTGGTCCTGCTGTACGCCGACCACTTTCTGAACAAAATAGCGAGGACGTGCGCGCACGTCGGTATAGATGCGGCCGATGTATTCACCCAGTAGCCCCATGCCAACAAACTGGGCGCCGATAAAGGTGAACAGCACGGCGAAGAGGGTGAACACGCCGCCGGCGGCCCATTCAGGGCCGAGCAGCAGACGCAGCGCAATCAGCACCAGCGCCAACACAAACCCGGACAACGCCACGATGCTGCCGACCACGCTGAGCAAACGCAGCGGGGTGGTGGTCAGACAGGTGATCAGGTCGTACATCAGGTTGATCAGCTTCATCAGGCTGTACTTGGAATCGCCAAACTCGCGCTCGGCGTGACGCACGTCGATCTCGGTCGTGCGACGGGCGAAGGTGTTCGCCAGAATCGGGATAAAGGTGCTGCGCTCGTGGCAGTGCAGCATCGCCTCAACGATATGACGACGGTAGGCGCGCAGCATGCAGCCGTAGTCCCCCATCGACTTGCCGGTGGCGCGTTGAATCATCATGTTGATCACGCGCGAAGCGCTTTTGCGGAACCAGGAGTCTTGACGGTTGGCGCGCACGGTGCCCACCACGTCATAGCCCTCTTCCGCCACGCTGACCAGACGAGGGATCTCCTCCGGCGGGTTCTGCAGATCGGCATCCAGCGTAATCACCAGATCGCCGGTCACCTGGTTGAAACCGGCCATGATCGCCGAGTGCTGGCCATAGTTGCGGTTCAGCAAAACGGCGATGATGTGGCTGTCCGGCTTTTCCGCCGCCGCGGTCAGCATGTCCGCGGAGCTGTCGCTGCTGCCATCGTCGACGAGGATGATTTCATAAGGTTGAGATAACTGCTTGCAAGCGGCGGTAGTACGCTCCAGCAACGCCGGCAGACTTTCCTGCTCGTTGTATACCGGAATGACTATCGACACTTTTTTAATCGGTTCAACGCGAGACACGTAAAGACTCCACAACAGAAGACAAGGCATTGACCACGCGATCCACGTCGGCGTCGGTCATATCAGGGAATAGCGGTAAAGTGCACAGCCGCGCCGAGTTCCATTCGGTATTCGGCAAGGAAAGCTGCGGATAACGCTCACGGTAGAATTTCTGGGTATGCGCGGCGCGGAAATGCAGCCCGGTGCCGACGCCAACCTCTTTCAGGCGCTCCATCAACCGATCGCGATCGATGCCGCAACGCTCAGGATCGACACGGACCATAAACAGATGCCAGGCGTGATCATGCGGGTAATCCGGCACGCCCAACGGTTGGAACGGTGAGCCTTCCAGCGCACTCAGGTAGCGCTGTGCCAGCGCCTTACGGCGCGCGTTCAGCTCAGCGAAGCGCGACAGTTGCACCACGGCGATCGCCGCGTGAATGTCGGACAGGTTGTATTTGTAACCCGGTTCCACCACTTCGGCCTGCGGTTTGCGGCCAAGCTGCTGACGATCGAAGGCATCGACGGCCAGACCGTGGAACTTCAGGCAACGCAGGCGATCCGCCAGCGCATCGTCGTCGGTGGCGATCAGGCCGCCTTCGGCGCAGGTCACGTTTTTAATGGCGTGGAACGAGAAAATCGCCGTGCCGCGCGCACCGACCCATTCGCCGTTGTAGCGCGTGCCGACCGCATGGGCGGCGTCTTCGATCAAAGGCAGACCGTGGCGTTCGGCCACAGCGCGCAGCGCGTCCATCTGCAAAGGAGCGCCGGCGTAGTGCACCGGAACAATCGCTTTGGTTTTCGGGGTGATGGCAGCCTCAACATCGGCGGCGCTGACCATCAACGTATCACGGTCAACGTCGATCATGACCGGCATGGCGCCCAGCAGCTCGATCATGTTGAGGGTGGAAACCCAGGTTTGCGAAGGGGTGATGACTTCGTCGCCGGGGCCGATGCCCAGCGCCATCAGCGTGATGTGCATGCCCGCGGTGGCGGAGCTGACGGCGATCGCATGCTTACAGCCGAAGGTGGAACAGAAGTCGCTTTCCAGCTGCTGGTTTTGCGGCCCGGTGGTGATCCAACCGGAACGCAACACTTTCTCTACCGCGGCGATTTCTTCATCGCCGATGGCCGGACGAGAGAAAGGCAAAAATTGATCCATAGTTAACCCCAAACGTATCGAACTGCTTTTGATGACACTGTAAATCCCTTTCGTTTAACGGATATTAAACGCCAGAGAAGAATCGTTTCCGTGGATTAACTGCCAATGTAAGGCCGCAAGCTTAACTAAACCTTAAGACGAGACTTGTCATCAGTGGGTCAACTGATTGGTGGGTGTCGCCATCATCTATTTAAAATCATTATTAAAATCAGTTTCTTATATTTATTAATAATTATTTACGTATTTCATTTTTGCCGAATCAAGCGTAGCACGTCATCGACGTTTTTCAAGAAAATCGATAAGAAAATGAGAGGCAGCCCAATATTAACCGATGATTACCCGGCTATTTATATTCACTGCGTTTAGTTTTCGTTTACGTTACGCCCCGCCGCCGCCGCGACTCAAGCCGTGCGGGTCATGATCCAACGCTGGTCCCCCACCCATTGCAGGTGGAAGTCCACTTCATAGATCTGCGACAGCAGCGTTGGCGCCATCACCTCACGCGTGGCCCCCTGTGCCACCAGCCGCCCGGCGTGCAGCAACCAAACCCGATCGGCCTGCTGTAAGGTATGATTCAGATCGTGCGCGCACACCAGCGCGCTGCGCCCGCTCTGGCAAAATTCCCGCAGCAGGCGATCCAGCGCGACTTTCTGCGCCACGTCCAGGCTGTTGGTCGGCTCATCCAGCAACAACAGCCGGCTGTGCGGATTGACGCTGGGCCACACCTGCAGCAACACCGCCGCCAGCCGCACCCGCTGCCATTCGCCACCGGAGAGCTGCGTCAGCATGCGTGACAGCTTATCCACCAGCCTCAGCCGCTGGCACAAATAGAGAATGGCGTGTTCCACATCGGTTTGCGCCGCTGCCGCTGGCCGGTGCAAGGCCAAATACTGGAACATCGGCATCAGCGACACCGGCGGCTGTTGCTGGCTAAGATAGCCGCGCCGGCATGCCAGCGCGTTACCCGGATAATCGGCCAGCGCGCGCCCGTCCAGGCGAACCTCGCCCAGCCCCGGCAGCATGCCGGCTACCCGCGCCAGCAGGGTGCTCTTCCCGGCGCCGTTTGGGCCGATCAGATGAACCTGCAACCCGCCTTCAATCTGTGCCGAAAAAGGCGCCAGGCGCCCCGCCACCCCAACCTCGACGAGTTGCAGCATCCGTCTTATCCTGCCAGCGCTTGTTTTACCGCCGCCACCAGCGCCGGATCTTCCGGCGTGGTGTCAGGCGAGAAGCGTTGGATCACCGTGCCGTCGCGCGCAACGAGGAATTTCTCGAAGTTCCACAGAATATCGCCGGCGTGCTTCGGCGCCCGCCCTTTGCTGGTCATCCGCGCCAGGAACTCGCTGCCCTCCGGTGCGACAGCATCCGGCTGCGCGGCAATCAGCGCCTGGTACAGCGGATGCCGATGTTCGCCGTTCACCTCAATCTTGGCGAACATCGGGAATTGCACACCGAAGGTGCCGCGGCAAAACGCCAGGATCTCTTCGTTGCTGCCCGGCTCCTGGCCCAGGAATTCATTGGACGGGAACCCCAAAACTTCCAGCCCCCGATCGCGATAGGTTTCGTACAGCGCTTCCAGCCCTTCATATTGCTTGGTCAGGCCGCACTCTGAAGCCACGTTGACCACCAGCAGCACCTTGCCCTGGTAAGCGCCCAGCGTGGTCGCCTGATTTTCGATGGTGTGTAACGGCAGGTTGTAGATTGGCTTGCTCATCGGTTGTCATCCTTTGGTTTTTTAATGGCAGGTGAATGAAGAAAACTACCTTACGCCCTTTGTCGGGTCAGTAACCAGATAAATAGCGGCGCCCCCAGCGTGGCGGTCACCACGCCGATCGGCAGCTCGGCCGCCAGCAGCGCAACGCGGGCGATCACATCGGCCACCAGCAACACCCCGGCTCCCGCCAGCGCGCAGGCCGGCAGCAGATAGCGCTGGTCGGTCAGGCCGGTGAGCCGCAAAATATGCGGGATCACCAACCCAACAAAACCAATCACTCCGGCGAGCGCCACGCTGACGCCGACCAGCCAGCCGATCGCCAGCACCAGCAAATTACGCCACAGATGCAGCGACAGCCCAAGTTGCCGCGCCTGTACCTCGCCCAGCGCCATCAGGTTGAGCGCTCTGCCCTGGCCGCAAAGCCACAGCAGCACCGGCAGCAGCGCCAGCACCAGCCACTTTTGCCGCCAGTCGACGCCGCCAAAACCGCCCATCATCCAGTACATCAGCTGCCGCAGATCGAGGCTGGTGCTGAAATAGACCGCCCAGGTCATCAGCGCGCTGCACACGATGCCCAGCGCCACGCCAACCAGCAACAGCCGCGCATTGGTCAGGCGCCGACGCCGAGCGAAGCCCAGCAGCAAAAAGGTCATCGCCAGCGCACCGGCTATCGCGGCGGCGCTCATCAGCGCCACCGGCAACAAACCGTGCCCTAACAGCACCGTCAACACCAGCGCGACGCCGGCGCCGTTAGCCACCCCCAGCAGACCGGGCTCCGCCAGCGGGTTTTCAAACAGCGCCTGCATCACCGCGCCCGCCACCGCCAGGGCGGCGCCGACCAGCATCACCGCCAGCGCGCGCGGTAAACGCAGTTGCCAAACGAACAGCTGCGCCCGATCGCTGAACCACTCTGACGGCCATATCCATTGATCACCGGCGCAAAGGCTGAACAGCAACGCCACCGTCACGCCCAGCGCCAGCAGAGTGACCTGGCGTTTATCGCGGTAGCGCTGATGTTGCAACAGTAAGGTGAAAGTACGGCTGGTTGGCATGGCGCGGCGGTTCCCTGCCGGCCGCTGTCGTGGCCGGATAATTGACGTCTGAGTCGAATATTAGGGGGTTAACGCCGCAAGGGGAAGCCTTGCGTAGGCGATGGCGCAGGAAAGCAGCGGCTGGCCCTGCCCGTCATCACCATGATGATGGCAAAACCAGCCGCCGATAAACTCAGGGATTAACGATGTGGGCCGGCGTTGCCCGGCGGATAAGGCTGACCGCGGCCGTCATCGCGGCGATCATGGTCACCCCGATCGTCATGACGGCGGTCGCGATTATCGCGATCGCCGTGGAACGGATTGCCGCTGCGTTCCGGCTCGCGATGCTCATAGCCACGCGGCGGCGAAGGTTGCCAGCGTCCGCCGTCCCAATACAAACCGCGCGCATTGCGCTCACCCAGACCGCGGCCCTGGTGCGCATGCCACCACTGCGGTGGACGCCAGTCGTAGCCATCCCAGTAGTAGCCGCGACGGTCCTGATCCCCCAGATGCAGGGAAACGCCCGGCACGTTGATATCGACGGACACATCGGCCTGCGCCGCCAGCGGCAGCAACAGTGGGAAACACACCAGCAACAGGATCTTTTTCATTTTACCTTCTCACTCTATTTTTCTTGCTGCAGTGGTTATATCAGCGTGCTTATTTAACGACTATCTCATCGATGCCTATTTTCAGATCGTTTTCGACGGCCTTACACAATCTCTACACTGTTTGCCGCCGCCTTTAATTATCATAACCACTGACAAGGTTTAACGAATAACTGACGTCTCTCAAGCCGCAAGACAATTATAATTAAATGGATTCCCACCGGAGGATAATAAGATGATTAAACGTATAGGTATGTTGCTGGCCGTTGTGGCCCTGGCCCCAAGCCTCAGCGCCTGCTGCTGGGGCCCGCACTGGGGCGGCGGCCACCGCGGCGACGGCCCAGGCCATTATTATGGCCGTTATTGAAATGAAAAATAAGACCACCCATCACACAAAATAAGATATAAGAATATTCCGCAAATAAGATTAAATAAATTTTTGCCGTAGTGCTTTAATGAATAATTTTAATTCTTACATTGCCCATTAGGAATAAACTGAATTTTCCCAAAAAAAGAAAAAGGCCGCGCAAGCGGCCTTTTTTGATGTCACGTCACTCACCCTTTCGGGCTGGCGTTTTCTACCCGGCTTTTCAGCTTCTGCCCCGGACGGAAGGTCACCACGCGGCGCGCCGTAATCGGAATGTCTTCGCCGGTCTTCGGGTTACGCCCCGGACGTTGGTTCTTGTCACGCAGATCAAAGTTGCCAAAACCCGACAGTTTTACCTGTTCGCCATTCTCAAGGGCCCGACGGACCTCTTCAAAGAACAGTTCCACCAGGTCTTTGGCGTCCCGTTTGCTAAGCCCAAGCTTCTCAAACAGGTGTTCTGACATTTCAGCTTTAGTAAGCGCCATAGGTTCAATCCCTCAAGGATGCTTGGAATCGCTGTTTTAGAGCCTCTACGCATTTTGCAACGGTAGCGGCTATCTCCTCTTCTTCCAGTGTACGAGCGGTATCCTGCAATACCAGACTGATAGCCAGGCTCTTGTCACCTTCTGCCACGCCCTTGCCACGGTACACGTCAAACAAGTTTACGCCAACTACCTGATTTGCGCCAACTTTCTTACACTCGGCCAAAATATCTTCTGCAGGGACGTTTTCAGCCACCACAACGGCGATATCACGGCGGTTTGCCGGGAAGCGCGAAATCTCCCGCGCCTGAGGCACGGCGCGGCTCGCAAGCTTGTTCCACTCCAGTTCAAACACCACGGTGCGGCCGTTAAGATCCAGTTTACGTTCAAGTTCCGGGTGAACCACACCGATGAAACCTACGCGTTCGCCGTGCAAATAAATCGCCGCACTTTGCCCTGGATGCAGGGCCGGATTGGCTTCCGCCCGGAACTGAATTTCGGATAATTTACCGGTCAGCTCGAGAACAGACTCCAGATCCCCTTTTAAATCATAGAAGTCGACGGGCTTGCGCGCCAGATCCCAATGCTCATCGTGCGTATGGCCGGCGATCACGCCTGCCAGCATGACGTCCTGACGGATACCCAGATCTGCCGCACTATCAGGCACAAAGCGCAGGCCGCTTTCAAACAGGCGCAGGCGCGTCTGCTGGCGGTTCTGGTTATACACCACCGCAGACAGCAGGCCGGTCCACAGCGACAGACGCATCGCCGACATCTCGACCGAAATCGGGCTCGGCAGGATCAGCGCTTCTTCATTCGGATGCAGCAATGCCTGCACTTTCGGATCGACGAAGCTGTAGGTGATCGCTTCCTGGTAGCCGTTATCCACCAGCATGGTCTTCACGCGTTTGAGCGTCAGATCGGCTTCGCGATGCTGGGTCATCACCAGATCGGCACGAACCGGCACATCCGGGATGTTGTCGTAGCCGTAAACGCGCGCCACTTCTTCCACCAAATCCTCTTCGATCTCCATATCGAAACGCCAGCTCGGCGCGAGCGCTTGCCAGCTGTCGCCCTGTTCGGTTACCTGGCAACCCAGGCGGCGCAGAATGTCGCTAACCTGCTCGCTCGGCACCACGTGGCCGATCAGACGATCCAGCTTCTCGCGGCGCAGCGTGATGGTAGCGCGCTTCGGCAGTTCGTTTTCATCGGTCACGTCGATAACCGGGCCGGCCTGGCCGCCGCAGATGTCGAGCAGCAGGCGCGTGGCGCGCTCCATCGCTTTGTACTGCAGCGCCGGATCGACGCCACGCTCATAGCGGTGAGAAGCATCGGTGTGCAGGCCGTGACGGCGCGCGCGGCCGGTGATCGACAGCGGGCTGAAGAAGGCGCACTCCAGCAGCACGTCCTGAGTTTCTCCGTTGACGCCGGAATGCTCGCCGCCGAAGATGCCGCCCATCGCCAGCGCTTTTTGATGATCGGCGATCACTAAGGTGTCGGCGTTCAGTTTGGCTTCGTTGCCGTCCAGCAGCGTCAAGGTTTCCCCTTCTTCCGCCATGCGCACCACGATGCCGCCGTCGATGCGGCTCAGATCGAAGGCGTGCATCGGCTGGCCAAGCTCCAGCAGCACATAGTTGGTGACGTCAACCACGGCATCGATAGAACGGATACCGCAGCGACGCAGTTTTTCACGCATCCACAGCGGGGTTGGCGCCTTGACGTCGATGCCTTTCACTACGCGGCCCAGATAGCGTGGGCACGCCTGCGGCGCGTCAACGCGGATCGGCAGCGTGGCGTCGATGGCGGCGGCTACCGGGCTCATGTCCGGCTCGGTCAGCGCAACCTGGTTCAGTACGCCCACGTCGCGCGCAACGCCGATGATGCCCAGGCAGTCGGCGCGGTTCGGCGTGACGCTGATCTCGATGGTGTTGTCGTTCAGTTTCAGATAGTCGCGGATGTCGGTGCCGATCGGCGCATCCAGCGGCAGCTCAATGATACCGTCATGATCGTCGGAAATGCCCAGCTCGGAGAACGAGCACAGCATGCCTTCCGAAGGTTCACCACGCAGCTTGGCGGCCTTGATTTTGAAATCGCCCGGCAGCACCGCGCCCACGGTGGCGACCGCCACTTTCAGGCCGGTACGGCAGTTTGGCGCGCCGCAGACGATGTCGAGCAGGCGATCGCCGCCTACGTTAACCTTGGTGACGCGCAGTTTGTCGGCGTTCGGGTGCTGGCCGCACTCGACCACCTCGCCCACGACGACGCCGTTAAACGCGCCGGCAACCGGATCCACGCCGTCCACTTCCAGGCCGGCCATGGTGATTTGATCGGATAATGCTTCGCTGCTGATGGCCGGGTTTACCCACTCGCGCAACCAGAGTTCACTGAATTTCATGTGATATTCCCGCCTTACTTAAACTGTTTGAGGAAACGCAGATCGTTTTCGAAGAATGCGCGCAGGTCGGTGACGCCGTAACGCAGCATCGTCAGGCGCTCCATGCCCATGCCGAAGGCGAAGCCGGAGTAAACTTCCGGATCGATGCCCACGTTGCGCAGCACGTTCGGATGCACCATGCCGCAGCCCAGCACTTCCAGCCACTTGCCGTTCTTGCCCATCACGTCCACTTCAGCGGACGGCTCGGTGAACGGGAAGTAGGACGGACGGAAACGAACCTGCAGGTCTTCTTCAAAGAAGTTGTTCAGGAAATCGTGCAGCGTGCCCTTCAGGTTGGTGAAGCTGATGTCTTTATCGACGATCAGCCCTTCCATCTGGTGGAACATTGGGGTGTGCGTCTGATCGTAGTCGTTACGATAAACGCGGCCCGGCGCAATGATGCGGATCGGCGGCTGCTGGTTCTTCATGGTGCGGATCTGCACGCCGGACGTCTGGGTGCGCAGCAGACGCGTGGCGTCGAACCAGAAGGTGTCGTGGTCGGCGCGCGCCGGGTGATGCCCTGGAATGTTCAGCGCGTCGAAGTTATGGTAATCGTCTTCAATCTCCGGGCCGGTGGCAACGGAGAAGCCCAGCTCGCCAAAGAAGGTTTCGATACGGTCGATGGTGCGGGTCACCGGATGCAGGCCACCGTTCTCCATGCGACGGCCCGGCAGGGACACGTCGATGGTTTCAGCCGCCAGGCGCGCGTTGAGCGCGGCGCTTTCCAGCGCGTTCTTACGCGCGTTCAGCGCGTCTTGCACCTCTTGCTTGGCCTGGTTGATCACCGCGCCGGCCGCCGGACGGTCTTCCGCCGGTACGTCGCGCAGAGACTGCATCTGCAAGGTGAAATGACCTTTCTTGCCAAAATATTCGACGCGTACCAAATCTAACGCGGCAACATCCTGGGCATCTTCTACGGCTGCCTTGGCATTGGCAACCAGCTCTGCGAGATGTGGCATTGCTTTCCTCTTCCTCTGGCCGGGATGGCCCTAAGTAATTGTTATCTATTATTCGAACACGCCTTTGAGCAATCTTCAAAGACTTTTCAATACGTTGCCGGCCAGGCGACTCACCAGCGAGGCACAAGGCTCGCTCAACGCCTGCCGCTCTCACCGCAACGCTTTGCAAGGCGGGACGATGGCCAAAAACAAAAAAGCCTCCACGAGGGAGGCTTAGGCGCTACTTTTCGTTTCTTTTCTTACGCGCAAAGCCTCCTGAAGTCAGGCGCTAAAGTAAAAAAAGAAACGAAAAATAGCTGCGTGCATGATTACGGTACCTTGTCGATGATTGCCCACCAGTGATATAGCGGCAGCCAATAAAAGTCAATATTTGTCGCTGAAAACAAAGATTAAAAGAGGGAGCAAGCTCCCTCTTCTACTGACTTACGCCAGAGCTGCTTTCGCTTTCTCAACCAGTGCGCCGAAGGCCACTTTGTCGAAGACTGCGATGTCAGCCAGGATCTTACGGTCAATTTCGATCGACGCTTTTTTCAAGCCGTTGATGAACTTGCTGTAAGACAGACCGTTCTGACGAGCAGCTGCGTTGATACGTGCAATCCACAGCTGACGGAACTGACGCTTACGTTGACGACGGTCACGGTAAGCATACTGGCCTGCTTTGATTACTGCCTGGAAGGCAACACGATATACGCGCGAACGGGCACCGTAGTAACCTTTCGCCTGCTTCATAATTTTCTTGTGACGTGCGCGTGCAATTACACCACGTTTTACGCGAGCCATATGCTCTCTCCTAAAGTCTTATTCTAAATTCAAAAAAAATGGCTTATGCGTACGGCAGGCACGCGGTAACCAGGACCAGATCGTTTTTAGACACCATGCCTTTCGGACGCAGGTGACGTTTACGCTTGGTTGCTTTTTTGGTCAGAATATGACGCAGGTTGGCATGTTTACGCTTAAAACCACCGCTGCCGGTTTTTTTGAAGCGCTTGGCTGCACCACGTACAGTTTTAATCTTTGGCATTTTAATTAAATCCACTTCGCATTGTTAAACAACGAATCAGTTGGGCGAATAAAACCCACACGGCGCAAGCGTCGCGCGGGTTCCATTACTTGTAAGCCTTACTGTTTCTTCTTAGGAGCGAGCACCATAATCATCTGGCGGCCTTCGATCTTCGTAGGGAAGGATTCGACCACTGCCAGATCCATATCTTCACACAGATCTTTACGGACGCGGTTAAGCACTTCCATACCGATCTGCTGGTGCGCCATCTCACGCCCACGGAAACGCAGGGTGATTTTGGCTTTATCGCCATCTTCCAGAAAGCGAATCAGGTTGCGTAGTTTGACCTGATAGTCGCCATCATCGGTACCAGGACGGAATTTGATTTCCTTAACCTGGATAACTTTTTGCTTCTTCTTCTGTTCTTTCGTCGACTTGCTCTTCTCGTAGAGGAATTTGCCGTAATCCATGATTCGGCAAACTGGCGGTTCGGCATTTGGGCTGATTTCTACTAAATCAACGCCCGCTTCCTCAGCTTTTTCAAGAGCTTCATTCAGACTGACAATACCAATCTGCTCGCCATCGACGCCGGTTAGGCGAACTTCTTGCGCGCGAATTTCTCTGTTAATGCGATTAGGACGCGCCGGTTGAACTCGTTTTCCGCCTTTAATACTTTATTCCTCCAGTTGATGAAGACTACGGCTGCGAATCTCTTTCAGCAGCTTGTCTACGACTTCGTTTACGTCCAGGCTTCCCAAGTCTTTGCCACGGCGGGTACGAACGGCAACTTTGCCTGCTTCGACCTCTTTGTCGCCGCACACCAACATGTAAGGGACTCGACGTAAAGTATGTTCGCGAATTTTAAAGCCAATCTTCTCATTTCTCAAGTCCGCTTTCACGCGAATACCTGCATCCTGCAGTTTTTTGGTCAATTGCTGGACGTAATCAGACTGGCTGTCGGTGATATTCATCACCACCACCTGCACCGGGGCGATCCAGGTCGGGTAGAACCCAGCGTATTCTTCGGTCAGGATACCGATGAAGCGTTCCATGGAGCCCAAAATGGCGCGGTGAATCATTACCGGCACGACGCGATCGTTGTTTTCGCCAACGTACGAGGCGCCCAAACGGCCCGGCAAGAAGAAATCGAGCTGCACGGTACCACATTGCCATGCGCGATCCAAACAATCATGCAGGGTAAATTCAATTTTCGGTCCGTAGAAGGCCCCCTCACCCGGCTGATATTCAAACGGAATGCCGTTCTCGGTCAGCGCGGCGGCCAGGTCTTCTTCCGCACGGGTCCACATGTCGTCGGTGCCGATGCGTTTTTCCGGACGCGTAGACAGCTTGACGGCGATCTTGTCGAAGCCAAAAGTACCGTACACGTCATAGACCATGCGAATGCATTCGTTCACTTCGGCACGCACCTGCTCTTCGGTACAGAAGATGTGGGCGTCATCCTGCGTGAAGCCACGCACGCGCATCAGGCCGTGCAGGGAGCCCGATGGCTCGTTGCGGTGGCAGCTGCCGAACTCGCCCATGCGCAGCGGCAAATCGCGGTACGACTTCAGGCCCTGGTTGAAGATCTGCACGTGCCCCGGGCAGTTCATCGGCTTGATGCAGTATTCGCGGTTTTCCGACGCGGTGGTGAACATGGCGTCTTTGTAGTTTTCCCAGTGGCCGGTTTTTTCCCACAGCACGCGGTCCATCATGAACGGACCTTTCACTTCCTGGTACTGGTACTCTTTGAGCTTCATGCGCACGAAGGCTTCCAGCTCGCGGAAGATAGTCCAACCGTCGTTGTGCCAGAACACCATGCCCGGCGCTTCTTCCTGCATGTGATACAGGTCGAGCTGTTTGCCGATCTTGCGGTGATCGCGCTTGGCCGCTTCTTCCAGACGCTGCAGGTAGGCGTTCAGCTGCTTCTTGTCTGCCCAGGCGGTGCCGTAGATACGCTGCAGCATTTTGTTTTTGCTGTCGCCGCGCCAGTAAGCGCCGGAGGTTTTCTGCAGCTTGAAATGGTGGCAGAAACGCATGTTCGGCACGTGCGGGCCACGGCACATGTCGACGTATTCTTCGTGGTGATACAGGCCAGGACGATCGTCATGGCTGATGTTCTCATCCAGGATCGCCACTTTGTAGATTTCGCCGCGCTCAGCGAAGGTGTCGCGGGCTTCTTGCCAGCTGACCTTCTTCTTGATGACGTCGTAATCCTTATCGGCCAACTCGTGCATCCGCTTTTCCAGCAGATCCAGGTCTTCCTGCGTCAGGGTGCGGTCGATATCCACGTCATAATAGAAACCGTTGTCGATCACTGGACCGATCGCCATTTTGGTATCCGGCCACAGCTGCTTGATCGCATGACCCAGCAGGTGCGCGCAGGAGTGGCGCATGATTTCCAGACCGTCTTCATCTTTGATGGTGATGATGGCCAGCTGCGCATCTGATTCGATCAGATCGCCGGCATCAACCAGCTCGCCGTTGACGCGGCCGGCGATACAGGCTTTCGCCAGGCCAGGGCCGATATCGCGCGCGACATCCATCGGGGAAACGGGGTGGTCGAAATGACGCTGACTACCGTCAGGAAGAGTAATAACAGGCATTAATAATTCCTTATCTACAGTGGTGACCCACACGACAGATCACATGAAGAAATACAATATTGTTTAACTACATGATGTTATCGACGCTATCCAGCTTTACCCTGCCAGATATGTACACTCATATGTACACAATTTGAAATGTACTATGTTGTTACGCCATAACGGAAAGGTGATTGTATCACCATGATAAGTGAAACGGCTAGGAACGATGTAGGCTACCATCACTGCAACCCCACCAGCGGAGCAGTCAACACTCGCCGGCCGGCAGATCTTCATTCTCAACGAAAACGACAGATACCCCGAGTGTAGTGGCACAGTAAATTGGCCATCTGAACAGAGGTGATATGCTCACCTCAGAACATTACAGGTGCCTCAATGAAAAAAAGAAATTTCAGCGCAGAGTTTAAACGCGAATCCGCTCAACTGGTTCTTGATCAGAACTACACCGTTGCAGCTGCGGGATGAACGACAGGGCAAAATACCTAAAGCCTCCCCTATAACCCCGGTACAGATTGAAATACGTGAGCTGAAGAAAAAGCTACAACGCATTGAAATGGAAAACGACATATTAAAAAAGGCTACCGCGCTCTTGATGTCGGACTCCCTGAACAGTTCTCGTTAATCGTGAAACTCAGAGCGCAGTATCCTGTGGTCACACTTTGCCACGTGTTCGGGGTTCACCGCAGCAGCTACAAATACTGGGAAAAAAGCCCCAAAAAGCCAGACGGCAGGCGAGCTGTGTTACGCAGTCAGGTTCTGGAGCTGCATAACATCAGCCATGGCTCGCTGGTGCAAGAAGTATCGCGATTATGGCAACCCTGAGAGGTTTCAGAATGGGACGCTGGCTTGCCGGAAGGCTCATGAAAGAACTTGGACTGGTGAGTTGTCAGCAGCCTACCCACCGGTATAAACGTGGTGGTCATGAACACATCGTTATTCCAAATAGCCTTGAGCGACAGTTCGTAGTAACAGAACCTAATCAGGTGTGGTGCGGCGATGTGACGTATATCTGGACAGGCAAGCGTTGGGCTTACCTTGCTGTTGTTCTCGATCTGTTCGCAAGGAAACCGGTGGGTTGGGCAATGTCATTCTCACCGGACAGCAAGCTGACCATCAAAGCGCTGGAAATGGCGTGGGAAGCTCGCGGTAAACCAGCCGGAGTGATGTTCCACAGTGACAGTAGCTACTATACAAGCAGGCAGTTCCGGCAGTTACTGTGGCGTTGCCGGATCAGGCAGAGTATGAGCCGACGTGGAAACTGTTGGGACAACAGCCCGATGGAACGCTTCTTCCGGAGCCTGAAAAACGAGTGGGTGCCAGTGACAGGTTATATAAACTTTAGCGAAGCTGCTCATGCGATCACAGACTATATCGTCGGGTATTACAGCTCGCTAAGGCCGCATGACTATAACGGTGGGTTGCCCCCAAACGAATCGGAAAACCGATACTGGAAAAACTCTAAAGCGGTGGCCAGTTTTAGTTGACCACTACAATCGGCAGTAGCCTGATCAATCTGCATTCCTGGCCCGACTTTCTTACCGTCAACTGGCTGCGTCCATCCGTAACCAATCGTCCAGATGCCCACCGAATCCTGATAGGCTTTCAGGCGCAGACCTTCGAAGCGCTTAATCAGCTCAATGCCGCTTTTACTGATATTCATTGCTATCGCTCGCTTTATTCAGGAATCGACGCGCTAACGCCTTAATCAGCGAAGCGCCAGACCAGCCCGCCATTCCACAGACGCCACCCATCACTTCTGACGGCTAGTCGTAGTGCAGGGCGATCATCACCATGGTTAACCCGGCGAAGATAGAAACGAAGAGTTGCAGAAACAGCGTGCGCCAACTGAAGGCCTCGCCGTTCAGCACTTTGAATGAGTAACTGGCAATGGCTCCCAGCAAGGTCATGCCGAACGCAATCAGCATTGAGAGAATGTTGGGTTCGTTCTTCCAGGGCATTTTCATAACCTCCCCCTTCCGGGGCTCTTTCCCGGCTTCGGGTTATGGGTAGGGTTCTGCCACCAGCCGTAAACGATTTGGCGATACGGTGTGTGTCGGATGTTGGCTGGGGCTGAAATGCAAAAAGCCCCAGCGGTTTACTGGGGCTTACAGTCGTGGCCTTACTTAAACATGCATCTAAAAAACATTAATTAAATTAATGTCTCAATTGCCCTTGTCAGTACACGCCTACGCGTGAAATTCGGTTCATTGATGCGCTCCTCTGCTAGCTTAGCTAGTATGCCATTCAAGCAAACAACGTAGCCTTTACTGGAAAGACTGCGAACCGCTCGTCCGATTTCGGAATTAATGCTGTCTATATTTTCAATCCTACCCATAGTCACCTCCATTTTACTAACAGGAAGAAACAAATTAGATCGATTAAACAATAAGCGATATAGCAAAAATCTCAAACAATAGGTCATCGGATGAGACTGCAAGGGTTCCGATGCTGCCGACTCGACCGGACTGCCATCTTGTTCTTCATCACAACGGAAAGAACACTCCGCTCAACCGCAACGTTACCGCCCGTCTCGCCGCAAATGCTCTTACCTGTTGTGATCAAAAAGGCCACCCGAAGGCAGCCTTTGAAATTTTTGAATCCACCTTAACAATCAGACGGATTTCTAGTGTTAGAGTGAGAATATTGTTCCGGATAAATAAAGCGCCGCCCTCACGCTTTCGCGTCATCCGGCGCAAAAACGGTTTTCATGTAGCTCAGGGTGGCCAGCAGGCACAGGCCGTAGCCCAGCAGTTCACAGCCCTCTTCCACCATGTTTTTCACTACCCGGTTATAACCGTCCAACATCAGCGTTTGCCACAGCGCGCTCATGCCGAACAGGCGTGAAAACACCAGAATGCACAGCAGGCCCGCGCACATCATGCCGTAGCCGGGATGCGTTACGAAATCGGCCAGGCCGCGCAGCGTCGCCGCGATGTGCCTGGCGGCATACCACAGGCAAACCAAGGCGACCGCCAGCGCGAACCACACCCACGCACCGTGCCACAGCGCATCGAAGGCGAAGTCCATCTCGCGGATCAACATGCAGAGAAAGAAGCCGCCGACCAGCATCCAGGCGGAGCGGCGTTCAGCCTGTCGCCAGGCCGCGGCGAAAAAACCACCGGCGATGGCGAGCAGCAACAGTTCCTGCGCCACTTCGGTCAGCGAGGTTTCATGCACGAAGTTGTGCAGCCAGTGTACGTCGATAAACACCAGGCCGACCAAGGCCGCCAAAAAAGCGCCGGAAAGCGCGAATGCGCCGATTTTCCCCAGTAAAAGTTTCAACTCGTCTTGCATAATCAGTCTCATTATCGTTTTAAAGCGCGCCTATGGTAGGCAGCTGAGCCTGCAGGGTGTAGCAATTGATGCGAAACGCCGGCCTTTACCGGCCAACTGCAGCGAAAAAGGCCATAAAAAAAACAAAAATTGCGCACCTTTTCCGAACGCAGCGCATTTTGTCATCGCCGCTCGGCGATATATCTGCTCCACGTGGCGGTCTTCGCCGCCAGCCACTATCCTGAAACCAGTCAGCTCCCACCGAGGCCCATGCAAATATGAACCGGTTACTCGCAGTCCTCGTCGTGCTATGCGCGGTATTAGCGACGCTGTATGGGCTGGTGCATTTCGGCGCGCGTTCAGTGCCGCGAGCGATTGCGGTCAATGAAGCGCCGCTGGGCTGTGAGGATGAACCGGAGCTCGCCGGCGAGTGCAATGGCGAAGAGGAAACGCCGGCCGACGGTTAATTAACCTTCCGAGCTATCCCCATTGCCGCCAGGCACGCGGCAGGCTAGGCTGTTCAGCTCATGAGCCGCCTGGCGGCTTGAACGTTGCACAGGGAGTTTTTTATGACGGGTATTTTGCAGTTATTCCAGGCCATCGGACTGGGTTTGGTACTGCTGTTGCCGCTGGCCAACCCGCTGACCACGGTGGCGTTGCTGCTCGGGTTGTCCGGCAATATGACGCGCGAAGAGCGTAATCAGCAGTCGCTGATGGCCTCGGTTTATGTGTTCTGCATCATGACGGTGGCGTTTTACGCCGGGCAGGTGGTGATGAACACCTTCGGCATTTCGATCCCCGGCCTGCGCATCGCCGGCGGGCTGATCGTCGCCTTCATCGGTTTTCGCATGTTGTTCCCCCAGCAGAGCCCTGAAGAGGCACCGGAGGTGGAGAGCAAGTCACACGAGCTGCGCCATAAGACGTCGGCCAACATCGCCTTCGTGCCATTGGCCATGCCGAGCACCGCCGGGCCGGGTACCATCGCGATGATCATCAGCTCGGCGTCGAGCGTCAAAGCGAACACGCTGGGTTTTGAACCCTGGGTGCTGGCCGTGGCACCGGTCGCCATCTTTCTGACGGTCGCGGTGATCCTGTGGGGCTGCCTGCTCAGTTCCGGCGCCATCATGCGCTTGGTGGGGAAAAGCGGCATCGAGGCGATCTCGCGCCTGATGGGCTTCCTGCTGGTGTGCATGGGCGTGCAGTTCATCATCAACGGCGTACTGGAGATTATCTCCACCTATACGCCGGCCGCCTGACGATAAAAAACGGGCGCGATCGTCGCGCCCGTTGCCGTTATTTCCCCGCCGGCGCCTGCGCGCCCAAAATGCCCTTGCCTTCCGGCACTTCGGTAAAGCGGCTGAGGATCTCGCTGTAGGTCTTGGCCGGATCCAGATCCGGGAACTGCGCCGGATAGATAAACTTCGCCAGATACTCCAGCCCGACGATGTTGTACGGGTGGTTGTAGAAGTTATGGTAGATGCCGTAGAACCGCCCTTCCTTCACCGCCGACACCTGAGCGAACCCCGGGCGCTGCTTCATGCGGTTGAAAGCCTCATCCACCTGCTGCTGCGTCACGCCATAGCCAAACGGCACCGCAGCGTTGGTCTTGCTGGCCCACTGCGAACCGGAAACGATGTAGGCGTCCGGCTTCATGCTGATCACTTTCTCCAGCGCCACGTCGCCGGTGGCGCCCGGCAGCAGCGCAGAGCCGATATTGCGCGCGCCGACCGCCTCTACCAGCGCGCCCCAACCGACGTGAGCATGGGTGAAGCAGCAGGATTCCAGCCCATTGAGGCCGGCCTTGGCCTCAAAGAATACCAGCGGCTTGGGTTCCACCGCCTGCGTCTTGGCCAGAATGGCCTGATAATGCTGCTGATAATAATCGGTATATTGCTTGGCTTCGCTTTCGCGGTTGAGGGTTTCCCCCAGCAGCGTCACGCTTTTCGGCGTGTTTTCCACCGGCTTGAGCATGGTGTCGATAAACAGCACCGGCACGTTCAACGCCTTCAGCTTATCCAGCACGCCGGTTTGGTTCAGGGAAGGTTTGGAGCGCAGCTGGGCGATCATCAAATCGGGGCGTTTGGCGATCACGCTTTCCAGATTGACTTCGCCCTTGTCGCTGAACCCCATATCGATGATGTTTTTCGCTGCCGGCCATTTGCTTTGCAAGATGTCCCAGGTCGCCGCATCGCTTTTCTTCAGCAGGTTATTCCAGGCCACCAGCCGATCGAACGGGTTGGCGCGGTCGAGCAGCGCCAGCGTGAGAATATCGCGCCCGTCCTGCACCACGATGCGTTTTGGCTCTTGCTGGAGGGTGAGTGTCTGGCCGGAAGTGTCGGTCAGGGTCAGCGGATAAGTAGTGGCCATCGCCGGGGCGGAAAGCGCGGCGGCGCAAACCAGCGCCGACAGAGTGATTCGACGGTGCACGAAAAGCTCCTTGGTAAACAATTCAACCAGGGAATAGTAATGAGAATGGCTAGCATTATCAAAGGTCGCGCCGCGTTGCCGGGCGATTAATTGCAAAGGGATGTGTAACGCGGGATGAAGAGGCGCGCCGGAAAGCGGCGCGCCCTGAGGATCACACCAAGCCGTAGATCAGCGCCGACAGCGCAATCAGGCCCATCACCAGCACGAAGACGTTGCTCGCCGCGCGGTATTTACGCATTGCCGGCACCGCACGCACCGCGTACATCGGCAGAATGAACAGGATGGCGGCAATCAGCGGGCCGCTGATGGTTTCAATGATGTGCAGCGCGCTGGGGTTCCACACCGTCGCCGCCCAGGTGAGCAGGAACAGCGACACCGCCGAGATGCGGTGCGTCATACGCGAACTGAGCGGTTTGCCGACCGCGCGCGTGACGCCGTCGATCAGGCTGGTCGCCCCTTCCGTCACCCCCAGCGAGGTGCCGAGATAGGATTTGGCCATTGCCAGCATCGCCATCACCGGGCCGAGATAGGCGATCAGCGGGTTGGAGAACTTGTTGGCCAGCGTGGTCAGCACCGTGATGTTCTGGTCTTTCGCCTGCTGCATATCTTCATGGGACAGGCTCAGCACGCAGCTGAACACGAAGAACAGCACGGTGACGCAGATCAGCACATAGCTGTAGCGCATGATGCGCGCGCAGCGGCGTTCCGCCTTGTCGCCGTACAGGCTCTTCTGCGTCGAGGCGAAGGAAGAGATGATCGGCGCATGGCTGAAGGAGAACACCATCACCGGCACCGCCAGCCACAGCGAATGCCACAGTCCCGGCGTGTCGAAGCGGGTGGCGGCCAGGCCGTGAACGAAGTTGGCGGTATTCCAGCTCGGCATCAGGTACAGCGAAATGCCCATCAGGAACACCAGCAGCGGGAACACCAGCATGCCCATTGCCGCCACGATGCTGTCTTTGCCGCGCAGCAGCACCAGATTGAGCACCACCACCACCGCCAGGCTCAGCCAGATGCGCGGCAGCGGCGCCACGTGGAACTGATGGATCAGGAAGCTGTCCAGCGCGTTGGTGATCGAAATGCTGTACACCAGCACGATCGGGAAGAACGCCATCAGATACAGCATCATGATGATTTTGCCGGCCAGCACGCCGAAGTGTTCCACCACCACATCGTGAATATTGCCGTCGCGGCTGGAGCCGGACAGCACGAAGCGGCTGAGCGCGCGGTGCGGCAAATAGGTCAGCGGGAAAGCGAACAGCGCCATCAACAGCAGCACCAGCGGGCCGTTCAAACCGGCGTTGATCGGCAAGAACAGCGTGCCGGCACCCACCGCGGTGGCATAAAGACCGAACATCCAGACGGTGTCGGTTTTGTTCCATTTGGCTGGCTGAGCGGCCGTCAGCGTGCCTGAATCGGGAGAAATCGTACTCATGAGACAGTCTACCTTAATCTGCGGCGCCAACGATTGCGCCTAACGGGATATCCTTCTCCGCGAATTTTTTAATAGTAATCAGTGAATTAAAGCGATATTTCATACTTACGCCTGATGAAAGGACGGCAAAGGATAATGAAAAATCCGCTGCGGGTCTATGTTTTATCGGCCGAACGGACGATTTGCGAACAGGAAATGCTGAAAAAACCGGCATGCACAGAAAAAACTAAGGGCCCCTTGCGGAGCCCTTAAGCGGTTTACTTCTTCGCGTCAGGATGGTCCGGCACCTCGGCGCTGCCCATCGCCTTCTCGTCGCGGATCATCGAGCGGTCTTTACGCACGTCGGCCACGTCGGAGGCGCTCACCGGTTTGGCGCTGTTGCCCCAGCTGGTGCGGATGAAGTTCACCACGTCCGCCACCTGCTGATCGTTCAGACGCCAGCCGAACGGCGGCATGGTGATGTTGGACACCGCCCCCTGCACCGCCGGCGTAGTGTTGCCGGTCAGCACGATGTGGATCAGCGAGGTCGCGTCCTCGGTCTGCACCACCGGGTTGCCCTTCAGCGACGGGAAGGCGCGCTTGTAGCCCACGCCGTCGGTGCGGTGGCAGGCCGCGCAGTTATCGACATACAGCGCCGCGCCGGGCTTGCTGTCGTCACCGCGCCACAGATCCTTGGCCACGCTGTCTTCGACCGGAGCCGCCTGCTGCTTGCCGTCTTTCGGCGGCAGCGATTTCAGGTAGCGTGCGATGGCGGTCAGATCGTCGTCGCTCAGGTATTGCAGACTATGCTCCACCACGTCGCTCATGCCGCCAAACACGACCGCCTTGTCGTTACGGCCGGTTTTCAGGAACTCGGTCAGCTCGGCTTCGCTCCAGCTGCCCAGGCCATCCTTACGGTCGCTGCGCAGGCTGGAAGCCACCCAGCCGTCGATCGGCGCGTTGCTGCCGGACAGATAGTCGTCGCTTTCGCTGTTGCTCAGCGCTTTTTCCTGCATGGTGATGCTGCGCGGGGTATGGCAAGCGCCGCAGTGGCCCAGGCCTTCCACCAGATAACGGCCGCGCTCAATCACCGGATCGGCCTTGGCATCAGCCACGAAGTCCGCAGGCGACGGCGCAAACATGCCGCGCCAGATGCTCAGCGGCCAGCGCATCGACAGCGGCCACGGGATGTCGGAATCCTTGTTGGCCTGCTCCACCGGCTGCACGCCGTGCATGAAATAGGCATACATGGCGCGCATGTCTTCCTCTTTCACCAGCGCGAACGACGGGTACGGCATTGCCGGGTACAGGGTGCTGCCGTTTTTGGCTACGCCCTTACGCACCGCGTTGTCGAAATCTTCGAAGCTGTAATCACCGATGCCGGTTTTCTTGTCCGGCGTGATGTTGGTGGAATAGATGGTGCCGATCGGCGTTTCCATCGCCAGACCGCCGGCGAAGGTTTTGCCGCTCTTGCCGTCGGTGTGGCAGGCCACGCAGTCGCCGGCGCGCGCCAGGTATTCACCGCGCTTGATAAGCTCGCTGCTGACGGTGGCGTCCTGCGCCCAAACGGAAAAACTCACTGCACTGAGAACCAGTGCCGGTACAAATGCTTTCATCGTTCGCCGTCCTTATGCCTGCACCAATGGGCCTGGGTTTTTCAGATACTGCTCGCGAATAGCGCGGGCAGACCAGTAAGCCAGCGCCGCCACGGTGCCGGTCGGGTTGTAGCCCAGCCCCTGCGGGAAGGCCGAGGCGCCGATCGAGAACACGTTGTGCACGTCCCAGCTCTGCAGATAGCGGTTGACCGCGCTGGTCTTCGGATCTTCCCCCATTACCGCGCCGCCGTTCATGTGGGTGGTCTGGTAGCTGGTGGTGTCGAAGTGGCTGTTGGCGTTTTTCGGGCTGCCGGCGATCAGTTTCGGGTTCATCGCCTTGGCGATCGGCGCCATCTTGTCGTACATGAACTGCGCCATCTTGATGTCGTTTTCCTGCCAGTCGAACGTCATGCGCAGCAGCGGCTGGCCAAAGACGTTCTTGTAGTTGGGATCGAGATCCAGATAGTTGTTGCGGTACGACTGGTGCGCGCCGTGGGCGTCCATCGAAACGTGGTGGGTGTAGGCATCCGCCACCGCCGCTTTCCACTTGCTGCCCCAGGCCGGGGTGCCCGGAGGGGTCGGCAGGCCGGAGATCGGCTTGGTGCCCGCCTGGTTGACCCAGAATGGCGAACCGCCGACGAAGCCTTCTTTGGCGTGGTCGAAGTTATCGGCGTTGAAGTCGTCCACGCCCACGCCGTTGCCGCCGGCGCCGATGAACGGGTTGGTAAACACGTCTTTATCAAAGAACGCCTTGATGGTGGTCATGTTCTGGTAGGCGAAGTTGCGCCCGACCACGCCTTCGCCGGTCACCGGATCGTAAGGCTTGCCGATGCCGGACAGCAGCATCAGGTGCACGTTGTGGAACTGGAACGCGCCCAGGATCACCAGATCGGCCGGCTGTTCAATCTCGCGGCCCTGCGCATCGACGTAGTTCACGCCGGTGGCGCGGGACTTGTCGTCGGTCAGGTTGACCTTCAGCACGTTGGCGTTGGTGCGTAGCTCGAAGCGTTTTTCCATGCGCAGCGCCGGCAGAATGTTGACGTTCGGCGAAGCTTTGGAATACATGTAGCAGGCGTAGCCGCTGCAGAAACCGCAGAAGTTGCACGGGCCCATCTGCGCGCCGTACGGGTTGGTGTAAGAGTCCGAGGTATTGGCGGACGGCAGGTTGTATGGGTGATAACCCACCTCCAGCGCCGCTTTCTCGAACAGCTGGGCGGAGTAGGTATTTTTCTGCGCCGGCAGCGGGAAGTCGCTGGAGCGATCCGCCGCAAAGCGGTTGCCGCCCTTCTGCGCCACCTTCTGCCCTTTGATGGTCCAGGCGGTGCCGGAGGTGCCGAACACTTTCTCCGCTTTGTCGAAGAACGGTTCCAGCTCGTCGTAGGTCACGCCGAAGTCCTGGATGGTCATGTCCTTCGGAATAAAGTTTTTGCCGTAGCGCTCTTCATAGTGGCTGCGCATGCGCAGTTCGATCGGATCGACGCGGAAATGCACGCCCGACCAATGCAGGCCGGCGCCGCCGACGCCGGTGCCCGGCAGGAACGCCGCCAGCTGGCGGTAAGGCACCGCGGTCTGGCTGCTGTTGTGGCGAATGGTGACGGTGCTTTTCGACAGATCCTGGAACAGCTTGCGTCGAATGTTATAGGTCAGCTCGTCGATCACCTGCGGGTAAGACCCGTCCGGATAGGTATCGCGCATCGGGCCGCGCTCCAGCGCCACCACGTTGAGGCCGGCCTCGGTCAGCTCTTTGGCCATGATCGCGCCCACCCAGCCGAAGCCGACGATCACCGCGTCTACTTTTTTCATTACCGTTGCCATGATTAGCCCCTCTCCCCACGAATCGAGACCGGCGGGAAGGGATAACGCTCCCCTCGCTCAACCCAGTCCATAAAATCGGCGCGCGCGCCCGGAAAATTAATCAGCTTCCAGCCCACCATGTCTTTGTTGCCGCCATGGATAGGATCGCTGAAGAAACCTTCGCGGGTGTTTTGCAGCAGATAGGAGAAGAACAGTTTCGACGGCAGCTGCTGGAACTCCGCCTCGCCGGACTCAAACTTTTGCAGCATGGCGTCTTGCTGCGCGCCATCCAGTTCGGCGAAGGGTTTGCCGGCGGTTTTCTTGCTGTAGGCGTCGGCGTCACTGATGCCGAGGTTGTAGATTTGCTTGGGCACCAGCGGCAGCTGATAGCCCATCTCCTTCGGCACATCGGGGTTGAACGGCCCCTGCATGTACCAGATGGAGCCGGTGGCGTACGGGGTATTCATCTGGCGATCGATAAACTCCGGCACGCCGGCTTCCAGTGCGCCGGGGCCGCGTTCATCGGCCGGGATCAGGCGCGCGACGGCGGCCTTGATGAAGGCCCACTCTTCCGGGGTGAAGAAGGTCGGTTGGTAATCGTTCTGCGTTGTGGTGTTCGAGGCCGCGACCGCCGGTGTCGGTGCCGTCAGCGCGCCAACGCCGCTGCCACCAATTACCGCCGCAGGAATTAAGGTCATCGATTTCAACAAGAAATCGCGCCGCGAATTGTTGGTTTTATGGTTCGACATGTCACATTCCATCCAAAGATAGTCACAACTATTTAACCGCAACCTTGCGATCGATACGGGTTTTTAAAATAATTTGTTACTTATTTGTATATTTATTGAAGGTCACAATGCGCGCAAAAGCAAAAATGTTACCGGTAACTTATTGAATGAACGTAAAGATTTATCTACTACCGTAAATTTAACTTTTTGTGCGGTTTTTCTGATAAGCAGTGAGGAAATAACGAAAAATGAGAAGTAAGTCGCGCACTGGAACGGCGCCGGAAACAAAATCGGCCGCGTTCAGCGGCCAATTCGACAGGATGGAGGGTTACTGCGACATCGCCTGGTAGGCGGTGGTCACCTTCCACAAATAGCGCGGCGCCTGCGGTGCCGGGTGCTTTTTCTGGATGTGCTGATAAAACTCATCCGGGCTCATCTGATTGATGCGATTGACCGCCACGCGCTTGTCCGAGGAGAAGGTGCGCAACATGGCGCCCGCCCCGTTCACGTACGAAACGATGGTGGCATAACGCAAAGTCTGTGGGTTGTTGATCCCGGCTAGCTGCTGGCTTTGAAGAATATTGATATAGGCCGTTCCCAGATCAATATTGACCGCCGGATCCTTCAGCTCTCGCGAGCTGGGTTGCCCGCTTCGTCCTTTCATGCGATAGGCGTCGCGGCCGGCGGTAGAAGCCTTAAGCTGCATCAATCCCACTGCGTTCGAGGTGCTGACCACGTTCGGGTTAAACCCGGACTCCACCTGAATAATCGCTTTAATCAGCGTTTCGTCGACGCCATAGTTGCTGGCGGCCTGACGAATGTAATCGTTATAGACAACCGGCGTGCCTGTGCGGTTTACCGGTGCCTGCGGAGGGGGTTTTAACCAACCGCCGCGCGTTGTGCCACTGCCTGAAATATTGCTTGCCGTTTGCGGGTCTTTGGCGCACCCCGACAAAAGTAAAATTGCCGTAAGGCAACCTATTTTTGTTTTCACAGAATCCCTCACTCCTTTCAATGAGTTGCGTAGCATATACAACTTGTAAGGACACCTGCAGTAATTTTTTGGACTAATCTCAAGCTATCCATATACCAAGAGGTGATTTATGAGTCAATCTGCAACAAGCTGCTTTGTGGTGACTTTTCGCTATCAGGAAGAAGGATTGACCGACCTGGCGAAGCTGACCGGGCAATTGACGCGGGAGGGTTTTGTCACGTCGGTGACAGACGAGAATGGCGTTCACCACGAACTCGGCAGCAACAGTTTTGCGTTTATAACCGTGCTGGATCAAGAGGATGTACAGCGGCTGGCGCAGGGGTTTGGGCAGTTGGCCTTGGGAAAACAGCCGGAGGTGGCGATATGCAGCTGTAAGGACTACCTTCAGCGGTTACATACTGATACATAAAATGCTATAACTCCCCGGACGGTATTATTTTTTCAGTTGGAGAAATACCCCGCCGGCGGTGGGCAAGTGACGCTTGACTTCGCTTCAATTGATATTGATAATCATTTTCATTTGAACCAGGAGACGTCATCATGCCATTGATAAGTTGCACTTTTCGCCGCAGTCGCCTTCCCCGCGCTGCCGCACTGTTACGCCCTTTCACGCTCGCCTGCCTGCTGTTCGGCGGCGCCGTGGCCAGCCCACACGCGCTGGCGGAAAAGAAGCTGCGCGTGGTGACCACCTTTACCATCATTCAGGACATCGCCCAGAACGTGGCGGGTGACGCCGCCGTGGTAGAATCCATCACCAAACCGGGCGCCGAGATCCACGACTATCAACCTACCCCGCGCGACATCGTCAAGGCGCAGCACGCCGATCTGATCCTGTGGAACGGCATGAACCTGGAACGCTGGTTCCAGCGCTTCTTCGAGAACATCAAGCAGGTGCCGGCGGCGGTCGTGACCGAAGGCATCACCCCACTGCCGATCCGCGAAGGGCCGTATAACGGCAACCCGAACCCACATGCCTGGATGTCGCCGAGCAACGCGCTGGTGTACATAGAGAACATCCGTAAGGCGCTGGTAGAGCACGATCCGGCCCATGCGGAAACCTACAACCGCAACGCCAAGGCCTACGCAGAGAAGATCGGCGCGCTGGACGCCCCGCTGCGCGAACGCCTGGCGCGCATTCCTGCCGCACAGCGTTGGCTGGTGACCAGCGAAGGCGCCTTCAGCTATCTGGCGCAGGACTACCAGCTGGAAGAAGTTTATCTTTGGCCGATCAACGCCGATGAGCAAGGCTCGCCGCAGCAGGTGCGTCGGGTGATCGACGCGGTGCGCGCCCACCATATTCCGGTGGTGTTCAGCGAGAGCACCATTTCCGACAAGCCGGCCAAGCAGGTGGCGAAAGAGACCGGCGCCAAATACGGCGGCGTGCTGTACGTGGATTCGCTGTCCACCCGCGATGGCCCGGTGCCGACCTATATCGACCTGCTCAACACCACCGTGCAAACCATCGCCAAAGGATTCGATCAATGACCCATGAACCGTTTGTCCGCCCAGAATTGAACGTGGACGACGTCACCGTAACCTACAACAACGGGCACACCGCCATTCATAACGCCAGCTTTACCCTGAGCGGCGGTTCGATCTGCGCGCTGGTCGGCGTCAACGGCAGCGGCAAATCGACGTTGTTCAAAAGCATCATGGGCCTGGTCAGGCCCACTGCCGGCCAGGTGTCGCTGAGCGACAAACCGGTGGCGGACGCGCTGAAAAAGAACCTGATCGCCTACGTGCCGCAGACAGAAGACGTCGACTGGAACTTTCCGGTGCTGGTGGAAGACGTGGTGATGATGGGCCGTTACGGCAAGATGAACTTCCTGCGCATCCCGTCGCGCGAAGACCGGCTGCGGGTCGACAAGGCGCTGGAGCGCGTCGGCCTGAGCGAGCTGCGCAGCCGACAGATCGGCGAGCTGTCCGGCGGCCAGAAAAAACGCGTGTTTCTGGCGCGCGCGCTGGCGCAACAGGGCACGGTACTGCTGCTGGACGAGCCGTTCACCGGCGTGGATGTAAAAACCGAGAACGCCATTATCGAGCTGCTGCGCGCGCTGCGCGACGAGGGGCACCTGATCCTGGTCTCCACCCATAACCTCGGCAGCGTGCCGGAGTTTTGCGATCGGGTGATCCTCATCAACCGCACGGTGCTGGCCGCCGGCCCGACCGAGACCACTTTCACCCAGAGCAACCTGGAACAGGCGTTCGGCGGCGTGCTGCGCCATATCAACCTCTCCGGCCCGGATCTGCACGACGACAACGATCCGCGCACCGTTACGGTGTTGACCGACGATGAGCGCCCCGCGGTGTTCTACGGCCACACCAAGAGCGATCCGCCGGCCAACAGCCAGGCCAGGGAGAAACAATCCTGATGCTGGACCTTCTGCTGCAGCCTTTCAGTTATAACTACATGGTGAAAGCCATCTGGGTCAGCGCCATCGTCGGTGCCGCCTGCGCGTTCCTCTCCGCCTATCTGATGTTGAAAGGCTGGTCGCTGATGGGCGACGCGCTGTCGCACTCAGTGGTGCCCGGCGTAGCCGGCGCCTACGCCCTCGGCCTGCCCTATGCCGCCGGCGCCTTCTTCACCGGCATGCTGGCGGCGCTGGCGATGACGCTGGTGCGCCACATCACCCGGCTGCGCGAAGACGCCATCATCGGCTTTATCTTCTCCACCTTCTTCGCCGTCGGCCTGCTGATCGTGTCGCTCAACCCCACCGCGGTCAACGTACAGTCGATCATCTTCGGCAATATCCTCGGCATCGCCGATGAAGACGTGCTGCAGGTGGAAATCATCATCGGCGTTTCGCTGCTGATCCTGTGCCTGGTGTGGAAAGACCTGCTGGCGGTGTTCTTCGACGAAAGCCACGCGGTGTCGATCGGCCTGTCGCCGCTAAAGCTGAAGATCCTGTTCTTCACCCTGCTGAGCGCCTGCACCGTCGCCGCGCTGCAAACCGTCGGCGCCATTTTGGTGATCGCCATGGTGATCACGCCGGGCGCCACCGCCTACTTGCTGACCGATCGCTTCAGCCGGCTGGTGATCATCGCCATCATCATCGGTTCGCTGACCAGCGGCGTCGGCGCCTACCTGAGTTTCTTCCTCGACGGTGCCACCGGGGGCGTGATTGTCACCCTGCAAACGCTGGTGTTCCTGGCGGCGTTCTTCTTCGCGCCGAAACACGGCCTGCTGGCGTCCCGGCGCCGCGTGGCGCATTCGCAAACCGGAGGCCGCTGATGGACACCCTGTATCAACTGCTCAGCGAACCCTTCGCCTACCCGTTCATGCAGCGGGCGATCGTCGCCGCCATCGTCACCGGCGTAGTGTGCGCCGTGCTCTCCTGCTATCTGGTGCTCAAAGGCTGGTCGCTGATGGGCGACGCCATCTCGCACGCGGTGCTGCCCGGCATCGTGGTGGCGTTCGTGGTCGGCATCCCGCTGGCGATCGGCGCGTTCCTCTCCGGCATCTTTTGCGCGGTAGCCACCGGCTACCTGAAAGAGAACAGCCGGGTGAAAGAAGACACGGTGATGGGCATCGTCTTTTCCGGCATGTTCGCCTTCGGCCTGGTGCTGTTCTCGCGCATCGATACCGACCAGCACCTGAGCCACATTCTGTTCGGCAACATGCTGGGCATTACCGACGGCGAGCTGAAGCAAACCCTGCTGATCGCCGGCATCACCCTGGCGGTGGTGCTGCTCAAGCGTAAAGACTTCATGCTGTACTGCTTCGATCCGCATCATGCACGGGTGATTGGCCTGCCGGTCAAGCTGCTGCACTACGGGCTGCTGTGCCTGCTGGCGATGACCATCGTCGCCTCGCTGCAGGCCGTGGGGGTAATCCTGGTGATCGCCATGCTGATCGCCCCCGGCATCATCGCCTTTATGCTGTGCTGCCGCTTCGACCGCATGCTGATGGTGGCGACGATAGTATCGGTGTTCTCCTGTGTGCTCGGCACCCTGATCAGCTTCCACATCGACGGCGCCACCGGACCCTGCATCGTCATCGTACAGGCCGTGCTGTTCGTTATCGCCTTGTTGTACAGCAAGCTGCGTCCGTTACAGCGTAACCAAAGCGCTCTCACCGGCGGTTAACTCACCGATGCGGCGATGCCCTCTGCTCGCCGCATCGCCTCCCCCCGCTCATCGCGTCGTTGTCATCAAGTTGCAACCGGTATTGCGCTTAAATTAATCAATAGGGTATATACTTTGAGCTGGCGAGGCGCTGAAAAAATCGCCGCCTTTGACGCCGGCTGTGCGCCGCGTCGTGTTTTCACCACGGGAAAGACGCTAACCTAATGAATTATCAGGCAGCACAGAGGGGGAAATACCATGTGGCAAGCCGTTAGCCGTCTGTTAAGTGAACATCTTGGCAGCGCAGAG
This sequence comes from Serratia sp. HRI, assembly GCF_010119335.3. NCBI lineage: Bacteria > Pseudomonadati > Pseudomonadota > Gammaproteobacteria > Enterobacterales > Yersiniaceae > Serratia > Serratia sp. HRI. The sequence goes on from NZ_CP083690.1 coordinate 332,293, forward strand.
ATACGCGAAAGGATTGAACTGCCCGGGGGCGACATTCACCCGGCGTGGCGCGTGAGTTACGGTGACAACGAGGTGTTCGTGAAATGCGACGCCCGTGAACAACTGCCGATATTCACCGCCGAGGCCGATCAGCTGGCGTTGCTGGCGCGCAGCAAAAGCGTGCGGGTGCCGGAAGTGTACGGCGTCGGCAGCGATCGCGACTACAGCTTCCTGCTGCTGGAGTATCAGCAGCTGAAACCCCTCGACGCCCACGGCGCCTACTGTCTGGGCCAGCAGCTGGCGCACCTGCACCAGTGGAGCGAGCAACCGCAGTTCGGCCTCGACTTCGACAGCGATCTGACCACCACCCCGCAACCCAACGCCTGGCAGCGCCGCTGGTCGGAATTCTTCGCCGAACAGCGCATCGGCTGGCAGCTGCAGCTGGCGGCCGAGAAAGGCATGACCTTTGGTGACATCGACGACATCGTCGATCGGGTGTATCTGCGCTTGCAGCACCACCAGCCGCAGCCTTCGCTGCTGCACGGCAACCTGTGGCCGGGCAACTGCGCGATGACCGCCCACGGGCCGATTCTGTTCGATCCGGCCAGCTACTGGGGCGACCGGGAGTGCGATTTGGCGATGCTGCCGCTGTACCCCGAGCTGCCGCCGCAGATCTACGACGGCTATCAGAGCGTATGGCCGCTGGGGGCCGGATTTATCGAGCGCCAGCCGCTGTATCAGCTGTACTACCTGCTCAACCGCAGCAACCTGTTCGGTGGCCAGCATCTGGTGGCGGCGCAACGCGCGGTGGAGGCGCTGTTGCAGCCCGAGGCGTCATAACGTTCCGGGGCGCCGCTCGGCGCCCCGTTCATGGTTCAGGCCGCGCCGGCCAGCTGCCCCAACAGGCGGATCACGAACCAGGCGATCACCGCAATCACGATCGGCAGGATATACAGCGGGAAGTACTGCAGGAAGATGGTGTGGTGCGGCAGCGTGATGCGCGCCTCCAGCTGCTGGCGCGTGTGCCCTTCGCTGCCCTTGGCCTGCTCCAGGATCATCTGGTCTTCCAACCCTTCGCGGATGAACTTGACCTGGCGCGACATGCGTGCGCCGGAAGCCTGCAGCGCCAGCCCGACGAAGATCAGTATGTAGATGATGATGAACATCAGATTAGCGCCGCTGAACAGGCTTTTATCCACGTCAGGCACCGGCGAGTTGTACCAGAAAAGGTTCAGGAACGGCGTATTGAAACGCACCATGTCCACCATCACGTGAACAAAATCCAGCATCACCGCGTTGATGCCCTTGGTTTTTTCACTGTGCTGATAGATGAAGCCCAGCACGGAAATCAGCGTCGACAGCAACGCCGGGATAAAAACCACCCATCCGAGAATGCGTTTCAAAATGGCGATACGCCCGGCCTGTTGATACGTCATGTGTTCCCCTTGTTAGCGACGTAACCGAATCGGCTAAGTCTACCTGCAGTTGGCGAAACTCGCCCACCGTTTTCTTCATTCCCGCTGTGCTACAAGCTTAGCCGAATTCGCCGAAATCAACTGCTTAACGACGTTCGCGCACTATCATTGAAGAGATAAGGTTACCCGTTTAACCAGAGGGCGTCATGATTCGACTGATTATCTTATTGCTGGGCGCGCAGGCGCTGCACGGCCAGCGCCGCCTGCTGGTGCTGTTCGGTTGGCTGTGGGTAGCCGCAGGGGCGCTGATGCTGTTCGACATCCTGCAGGATGGCCGGTCCGTGCTGGCGCTGGATGCGCTGGCGGTCATCCTGGCGCTGGAGGGGCTGGTGGCGATATCCGCCGCGCTGGTGATCGGCTCTTCGGCCAGCCGGCCGGTGCTGCTTAAGGGGCTGGGCTTCGTGTTTATGGCCTTTTTAATGTTGGACGTGCCCGCAGACGATAACATCGTCGCCACCGTGGTGTTTGGCAGCGCGCTGCTGCTTGACGGCGCCGTGCGCATCGCCTCCTCCACGGTGATTCAACACAGCCGATGGAAAGCCGTGGCGCTGGCGGGCGGCGGCGAAATCCTGCTTTCGTTGATGATTTTTGTCGGCTGGCCGGCGCCGCATCGGATGACGGTGCCCTTTTGCCTCGGCGTGATGATGGTGCTTTCCGGCTGGGCTTTATTGCGCATCGCCCGCAGACTGACAAGCTTTTCTCTGAATCAGCACCCAACCCGGCAGCCACCGCACCCGGCGGATGAGACTGCGCCGCTCACGGTGTATGTCTGGACACCGATTGGTGCGGCTAAAGATCCGCGCCGGCGTTACATCGTCGACCGATACATCGCGGCGGTCGACAACGGCGGCAATATCTCCACCGGTCATGCCGCCCTGGCGCTCGCGCCGGATGTGTATATCAGTCACTACCCGCTCAACGACATCAGCCATTCCGTTCAGGATTTCCGCCAGTTGTTGCATGCCGGCGAACAGAACAACGTCGACGGACGTTTCCTGTCCGACCTGTCGGGCGAGATCGCCGCCTGGTGCCCCCCGGACAAGAAAATTCAGTTCTATCGCTATAACCCGGCGGCGCTGCGCGCATTCTGGTTACGCTACCGACAGGATGCGACTTACAACCTGACCCGGCGTAACTGCTCCACCACGGTCATCGGCGCGCTCGACAGTGCGCTGGAGGGCGTGCTGGGCGATAAACATCTGTGGCGCCGTTTTCTGTTATTGGTGCTGGATCCCAATCTGTGGATGCTGGCGGTACTACGCAGCCGTGGCGAAAGCATGACCTGGACGCCGGGATTGGTGCTGGACTATGCGCGCATGTTGCAACAGGTTACCGAGCGCCAACACCAACGCTGGTGGCTAAAGTTGCGCGAGATGTGGAATATCCTTCGCTTTGGCAAAAGCCAAACGCGCAGGCAAAGATTTTAGTCTCGCCGTCGGCGATGATAGAGTGTCGGGCACATTCACCCGCGCCGGCAGGAGTTAACCGTTAATGGCTTATTCGCAACGCATTGAAACCGCAATTTTTGATATGGACGGCTTGTTGATCGACTCGGAACCGCTGTGGCTGCAGGCCGAGCTGGATGTCTTCGGCGCACTGGGTCTGGATCTGTCCGATCGCCACAAACTGCCGGACACCCTGGGGCTGCGCATCGATCTGGTGGTGAAAATGTGGTACCAGGCGATGCCGTGGCAAGGGGTTTCGCTCGATGAGGTGTCGGCACGGATTATCGAACGCGCCATCGAGCTGGTGCACGAGACGCGCCCGCTGCTGCCGGGCGTCCGGCAGGCGTTGGAACTGTGCCGCGAGCAGGGGCTGAACATCGGTCTCGCCTCCGCCTCGCCGCTGCATATGCAACAGCAGGTGCTGAAGATGTTCGATCTTGAGGCCTACTTCGATCAGCTGGTTTCCGCCGAATACCTGCCGTACAGCAAACCACACCCGGAGGTCTACCTGATCGCCGCCGAACGGCTGGGCAGCGATCCACTGCGCTGCATCACGCTGGAAGACTCCTTTAACGGCATGATCGCCACCAAGGCCGCGCGCATGCGCTCCATCGTGATCCCGGCCGCCGAATATCGCCACGATCCGCGCTGGGCCCTGGCGGACCACCAGCTGGAGACCCTGGAACAGCTCACCCCCGCCCATTTTGCCTGACCTGCGGCGCCGGCCACCGGCGCCCCGGCTTTCCGCTCAGCGCCATAAAAGGGATCCGTGCAGCAAAACAAACGAAACAGCGTTTCATTATTATTGAATCGACATGCTGTTGTTATTATGCTGGGCGACAGGGAAAGCGACGGTCCGCGGAACGTTGTCACTGCCACGCAGCGCTCTTCGCGGCCGCCGCTTCCTCCCGACGCTGCGTACTGAAAACCGCCCTTGTTTCTCTCCGTTCCGCACCGCCCATTGCCCGCTTTTTGTTCACGCCCGTCAAAAGCGATGATTTGTTACGCATTGCCGTAACAAGCCGTTGTAAAACCGGGAAAAATAAACAATTGGTTACAGGGTAACTGCTTCCACTACTGGGAATTTTCCCATATACTGGATAAATTAACAGTTTACCAGCCGGAATCGCAAAAGCATGACCGCGGAAGGACACCTTATATTCTCTGTCGCTTGCGCGATCTTCGCCAAGAAGGCGGAAGTGACGCCAGAGCTGGCTACCGGCGACTGGTGGCACATCATTCCCGCCGCGCTGCTGACCTCGCTGCTGCCGGACATCGATCACCCCAAGTCGGTACTGGGCCAGCGTCTGCGCTGGATTGCCCTGCCCATCGCCCGCGCCTTCGGCCACCGCGGCTTCACCCACAGCCTGCTGGCGATCGCCGGCGGCATGGCGCTGTTCCAGCTGGACGTGCCGCGCAGCTGGCCGATCCCGGCCGACGCGCTGCACGCCATGATCATCGGTTACTTCAGCCATCTGCTGGCCGATATGCTCACTCCCGCCGGCGTTCCGCTGCTGTGGCCATGCCGCTGGCGTTTTCGCCTGCCGCTGCTCAACTCGCAAAAAGGCAACCAGCTCGAGCGCGTGCTGTGTCTGTGCCTGGTGGCGTTTGCCATCTGTTGGCAAGGTGATTTCACCCTGCCGGTGCAATCCTATGTCGAACAAATCATAAATATCAGACTCTGATCACAAAAATCCGCTCAACTCATCACCTTCATGTATATAAAACGAACAAAAACACACAAAAAGCTATATCAAATTCCATTTGGATATAAGTAGGCCACTCGGCAAACTGTTACGATATTTACATCGCGACATACGTGATGCGTAGTCGTTTTTATAAGAAAGATTATTGGAGACATTGGGGATGAATCTTCCGCTCGTGATTAACGTGCTGGTGTTTGTCGCGCTCCTGTTGCTGTTGGCGCAAACCCGCCACAAGCAATGGAGCCTGGCGAAAAAAGTGCTGGTCGGCCTGGTGGTCGGCGTGGTGTTCGGCCTGGGCCTGCAGCTGGTGTACGGCTCCGACAACCCGGTGCTGAAAGAATCCATCAGCTGGTTCAACATCGTCGGCAACGGCTATGTGCAGCTGCTGCAAATGATCGTCATGCCGCTGGTGTTCGCCTCGATCCTGAGCGCGGTGGCCAAGCTGCACAACGCCTCTTCTCTGGGCAAAATCAGCGTCCTGACTATCGGTACGCTGCTGTTCACCACGCTGATCTCGGCGCTGGTGGGCGTGCTGGTCACCAACCTGTTCGGCTTGACCGCCGAAGGCCTGGTGCAGGGTGCGCAGGAAAGCGCGCGCCTGACGGCGATCCAGACCAACTACGTGGGTAAACTGGCCGACCTGACCGTGCCGCAGATGGTGCTGTCGTTCATCCCGAAAAACCCGTTCGCCGATCTGACCGGGGCCAGCCCGACGTCGATCATTAGCGTGGTGATTTTCGCCACCTTCCTCGGCGTGGCATCGCTGCAGCTGCTGAAAGACGACAAGCCGAAAGGCGAGCGCGCACTGGTGGCTATCGACACCCTGCAGGCCTGGGTGATGAAGCTGGTGCGTCTGGTCATGAAGCTGACGCCGTACGGCGTGCTGGCGCTGATGACCAAAGTGGTCGCCGGTTCCAACATTCACGACATCGTCAAGCTCGGCAGCTTTGTGGTGGCCTCGTACATCGGCCTGGCCATCATGTTCGTGGTGCACGCTGTGCTGCTGGCCTTCACCGGCGTTAACCCGATGAAGTTCTTCCGCAAGGTGTGGCCGGTGATCACTTTCGCCTTCACCAGCCGCTCGAGCGCCGCCAGCATTCCATTGAACGTGGAAGCGCAGACCCGCCGCCTGGGCGTGCCGGAATCCATCGCCAGCTTCTCGGCGTCGTTCGGTGCCACCATCGGCCAGAACGGCTGTGCGGGCCTCTACCCGGCAATGCTGGCGGTAATGGTCGCGCCGACCGTCGGCATCAACCCGCTGGATCCGGTGTGGATCGCCACCCTGGTCGGCATCGTCACCATCAGCTCCGCCGGCGTAGCGGGCGTGGGCGGCGGCGCCACCTTCGCCGCGCTGATCGTGCTGCCGGCGATGGGCCTGCCGGTGACGCTGGTCGCGCTGCTGATCTCGGTCGAACCGCTGATCGACATGGGCCGTACCGCGCTGAACGTCAACGGCTCCATGGCGGCAGGCACCATCACCAGCCAGCTGATGAAGCAAACCGACAAAGCCGTGATGGACAGCGAAGACGAAGTCGAATTGGCTCACCGTTAACGCCGTCTCAAAACGAAAAAAACCGGGGATTATCCCCGGTTTTTTTTATGCCCCGCGCTCGGTCGTTACGGCCGCTCGCCGTTCGCCAGCCGCCGGTTGATGTCGGCAATCACGCCCGGCAAGTGCGCCAGCGTGTCTATCACATAGTGCGCGCCCGCCGCGTACAGCTTATCGGCGGCCGCCGTACGGCGCTGCTCTATCTCACCTTCCGCCATTTGGCGGTACTCCTGCCAGGTCGCGCCAAACTCATTGCCGGACAGCGCCAATCCGACGCTCCACATCCCGGCGTTCACCCCTTCAGCAATGCCCGGCACCGCGTCGTCCACCTTCACGCAGTGCGCCACCGCATCGATGCCCAGCGCGATCGCGTTCTGCAACGCCATCCACGGCCCTGGCCGCCCGCCGGCCGCGAGATCGTCAGTGGCGACCCAGTAATCTGGCGCGTAGCCGCGCTGCGCGGCGGCAGGCACCAGCACCTCCATCACCGCACGCGGATAACCGGAGCAGGAGCCGATTTTAATGCCCTGTTCGCGCAGCCCGGCAATCACCTGCGGCACACCCTCGATGGGATCGGCGAAGTCGATCACTTTGGCGATTTGCAGCGGCATAAACGCCTGATACAGCGCGTCGATGTCCTGATGGCTCATCGAACGCCCCAGCTTCTGCCGCCAGCGCGCGTCGACCGCCGGCAGCTTGCCCAGCGCCTCGATGTGCTGCCATTTACCCAGCCCCATCGGAATGCGCGCCTCCGCCAGGCTGATGTCGATATCGAAGGTTTGTTTGAATGCCTCGACAAAAATCTGCGTTGGCGCAAAGGAGCCGAAGTCCACCGTGGTGCCGGCCCAGTCGAGGATCACTGCGTTGATCTGTTTCATGGTCAATCCTTATTGATTCCAGTACATCGCCTGCCCGACGGCCGCCAGCAAACGTTCGATATCTTGCGGATAAATTTCCCCGATGTTGCCGATGCGAAAGCAGTCGCTCTGCGACACTTTGCCGGGATAGATCACAAACCCTTGCTGCTTCAGGCGCTGATAAAATTCGGCGAAGCGGTAAGTGTCGGCCTTTGGCGAATAGAACGCGGTGATGATCGGCGAATGCAACGCATCATCAAGCAGAGTCTCAAAGCCCAGCTCGCGCATACCCGCCACCAGCCGCCGCTGATTGGTCTGATAGCGGCGGTGGCGCGCGGCAATGCCGCCCTCTTGTTCCAGTTCTTTCAGCGCCTGCGCAAAGGCCAACACGGTGTGGGTCGGCGACGTAAAGCGCCATTTGCCGGCCTGGTCTTCCATACAGCGCCACTGGGCATACAGATCCAGCGACAGCGAGCGCGAACGGCCGGCACATTTCTCCAGCTCGCTGCGGCGGGCGATGACGAAAGCGAACCCCGGCACCCCCTGAATGCATTTGTTGGCGGAGCTGATCAGAAAATCGATGCCCAGCGCGTCCACATCCAGCGGAATGCCACCGAAGCTGCTCATGGCGTCGACGATAAAGGTCTTGCCGTTGCGCGCCGCCAGGCCGGCGACCTTCTGCAGCGGGTTGAGCATGCCGGTGGTGGTTTCACAGTGCACCATGGCGATATGGCTGATGCGCGCATCGTTTTTCAGCACCGCCTCCATCGCCGCCACGTCCGGCTCATTGACCTCGCCGCAGTCGAAAGCGTGGTGGTCGATATCCATCAGCCGCGCCATTTCGATCATTCGCGCCCCGTAGGCGCCGTTGTTGACGATCAGCAGCTTGTCCTGCGGGCCGATGGCCGTGCCCAGCACGCCTTCCACCGCAAAACTGCCGCTGCCCTGCAGCAACACCGAGGTGTAACCGGCGGATGGCGTCGCCAGCGCCACCAACTGCTGGCGGATGCTTTGCACCACGCCCAGGTTGTAATCTTCATCCCAGGTGCAGCTGTCGAACAGCATCGCCTCTTTTACCGTTTTCGACGTGGTCAACGGGCCGGGGGTCAACAGCAGGTAGTTACGATCGGACATGTTATTCGCCTATTTGGTCTATACCAGATTACAGGCATTGTGGCGGCAAATTCCTTCCCCGGTCAAACGACAAAGCGCGGTGAAACAAAAAATTCATCTGGCTATGTATAATAAGCGCGTGCCGGAATGTCGGGCCGATGCCATAGCGAGATGAAATGAAAGAACATCAGGGCGATATGCCCCACTACCTGCAGATCAAGGATCAGCTTCAGGCGCGCATCACCCGCGGCGCGCTGCAGGCGGGCGACAAGCTGCCTTCGGAGCGCGAACTGTGCGCCATCTTCTCCACCACCCGCGTTACCATTCGCGAGAGCCTGGCGCAGCTGGAGGCCACCGGCGCCATCTACCGCGCCGATCGCCGCGGCTGGTTCGTCACGCCGGAACGGCTGTGGCTGGATCCGACGCAGAACACCAACTTCCACCGCCTCTGCCAGGAGCAGGGGCGAACGCCGCGCACCGCGCTGCTGTCCGGCGAGAAAACCACGGTGCCGCTCGACGTGATGCAGCCGCTGGCGCTCGAGCCGTTCGATCAGGTGTATCTGCTGCGCCGCGTGCGTTACGCCGACGGCCGCGCCATCTGCTATTGCGAAAACCACTGCCTGCCGCAGCGGGTGCCGGCACTGCTCAGCCACGATCTCAACGGCAGCCTGACCGAGGTCTATCAACAGCATTACGCGTTGATTTACAGCAACATGCATCTGTCGTTCTATCCGACGGCCCTGCCTTACCGCGCCGCCAACGCGCTCGGCGCCATGGTCGGCCTGCCCGCCTTGTTGCTGCGCCGGTTGAATTACGATCAGCACGGCCGCATTCTCGATTTCGATATCGAATACTGGCGCCACGACAGCCTGCGCATCGAAGTCGATACGCTTTAACCCCCAGCATGACGGGGCTGCGCCTGCCGCCCCCTTTTCTCTCCCACGCCCAATCTCCGTTGCCGGCAACTCTATTTTGCCGCTTTCATTTGTTTGTCATATTCGCCGATTAGCTTGGCCGCACATCTGGTGTATACCAGTTTCGCATTAACCCGCAACAGTGAGGCTGAAGCTATGAAACTTTCTCGTCTGGTCGTGATGACCGCCATCGCACTCGGCGCCGCGCCGGCCTGGGCCACCGACGCGGTGGTGACCGTCTACTCCGCCGATGGGCTGCACGACGGCGATCACAGCTGGTATCAAACCCAGTTCGACGCCTTCACTCAGGCAACCGGCATCAAGGTGCAGTACGTCGAAGGCGGTTCCGGCGCCATCGTCGAGCGGCTGTCGAAAGAGCGCAGCAACCCGCAGGCCGACGTGCTGGTGACGCTGCCGCCGTTCATCCAGCGCGCCGCCGCGGAAAAACTGCTGCAGGATTTCACCCCGCAGGATGCGGCGCAGATCGCCGACGCCCAGCCGCAGTTCGTGCCGCTGGTGAACAACTACCTGAGCTTCATCTATAACGCCAAGCTGTTGCCGCAGGCGCCCGCCAGCTATCAACAGCTGCTGGACGCGCAGTTCCGCAACAAGCTGCAGTACTCCACGCCGGGCCAGGCGGGTGACGGCACCGCGGTGATGCTGCAGGCGTTTCACAGCTTCGGCAGCAAAGACGCCGGTTTCGACTACCTCGGCAAGCTGCAAAGCAACAACGTCGGCCCTTCCGCTTCCACCGGCAAGCTGACCGCGCTGGTCAATAAAGGCGAACTGCTGGTGGCCAACGGCGATCTGCAGATGAACCTGGCGCAGATGCGCAGCAACCCGAACGTGAAGGTGTTCTGGCCGGCCGGGCCGGACGGCAAGCGCAGCACGCTGGTGCTGCCTTACTATGTCGGCCTGGTGCAAGGCGCGCCGCAAAGCGCCAACGGCAAAAAGCTGATCGACTTCCTGTTGAGCAAAGAAGCCCAGAGCAGCGTCAGCGCCATTTCCTACGGCATGCCGGTGCGTAAGGACGTCACCCCGACCGATGATAACTTCAGGCAGTCGCAGGCGGCGCTGAAAGGCGTGGACATCTGGGCGCCGGACTGGAATCAGGTGGTGAGCAGCCTGTCCGCCGATATCTCCCGCTGGCACAAGGTGACCGAATGACGCTGACGATGCCTTCTACCCTCTCTTCCCGCGCCGAGGCGCGGGATAACAGCCGGGACATCGCCGGGCCGTCGGGCATTCAGCTCGACCGCGTCAGCGTGTCGTATCGCGGCACCGAGGTGCTGAAACCCCTGACGCTCACCATCGCCCCCGGCGAAGTGCTGGCGCTGATCGGCCCCTCCGGTTCGGGCAAAACTACCGTGCTGCGGGCGATCGCCGGCTTCGTGCAGCCCTCCGCCGGGCGTATTGCCATCGGTGACGTCGATGTCACCGACGTGCCACCTTATGAGCGCGGCCTGGGCATGGTGGTACAGAACTACGCGCTGTTTCCGCATATGCGCGTCGAAGACAATGTGGCGTTCGGTCTGCGCGCCCAGGGCAAGCCGCGCGGCCTCACCGCCGAGCGCGTCGAAGAGGCGTTGGCCATCGTCGGCATGTCCGCCTACGCCAAGCGCTATCCCAGCCAGCTCTCCGGTGGCCAACAGCAGCGCGTGGCGATCGCCCGCGCCATCGCGGTGCGCCCCAAAGTCTTGCTGCTGGATGAACCGCTGTCGGCGCTGGACGCGCAAATTCGCCACAGCATGGTGGAAGAGATCGCCCGCCTGCACCGCGAACTGCCTGACCTGACCATCCTGTACGTCACCCACGATCAGGGCGAAGCGCTGACGCTGGCGGACAAGATTGGCATCATGCGCGACGGCCACCTGATCGCCCACGGCGGGACCCGCGCGCTTTACCACCATCCCACGAACCGCTTCGCCGCCGAGTTCCTCGGCCGCGCCAACCTGCTGCCGGCCACCGCGCTGGAGACCACTACCGGGCAAGGCATGACCACCGTCAGCTGCGCCGGCAAAGTGATCGGCTGCTTTACCTATGGCGCACAACGCGGTTTCGACAAACTGCTGTGTATTCGGCCGCAGCATATTGCGCTCGATGCCGACGCCCAGCGCAGCAACTGCCTCATCGGTACGCTGCGCGATATTCACTGGCAGGGGGAATTGACGCACCTGCAGTTCGACGCGCAAGGCCATCCGCTGCGCGTGGTCACCACCCATCGCAGCCGGATGCCCCAGATCGGCGAGCGCGTGCCGCTCTATTTCGCCCCCGACGACGCGGTACTGATCGAGGACTGACATGACCGACTCTACGCTTATTCACCCGGCTCTGCGGCTGCGCTTGCCGCGCCGCCTGTGGATCCTGCTGCCGCTGCTGGTGCTGGCGACGCTGTTTTTCTATCCGCTGGCGCTGATCGTCAAACAGGCGTTTACCGACGATCAGGGGCTGTTCAGCGCCGCCGCGCTGCAACAGGTGTTCGAATCCCGACGCTTTGTCGGCGCCCTGCTCAACACGCTGCAGATTGCGCTGCTGGCGACGCTGGGCTGCCTGGTGCTCGGCACCCTGCTGTCGCTGCTGCTGGTGTTTACGCCGTTCCCCGGCAGCCGGCTGATCGCCCGGGTGATCGATACCTTTATCGCCATGCCGACCTTCCTGATCACGCTGGCCTTCACCTTTATCTACGGATCCGCCGGCCTGCTGAACGGCACGCTGATGGCGGCCTTCGGTTTTACCCTGCCGCCGGTGGACTTTCTTTACTCCATTTGGGGCGTGATCCTGGCGGAAATCACCGTGTTTACGCCGCTGGTGATGCGCCCGCTGATGGCGGCGCTGTCGCAGATCGATCGCAGCCAGCTCGAGGCCGCCAGCATCCTCGGCGCCCGGCCGGGGCGCGTGGTGCGCCAGGTGATTTTGCCCGCCGCGCTGCCGGCCTTGCTGGCCGGCGGCAGCCTGTGTTTGCTGTTGACCACCAATGAGTTCGGCATCGTGCTGTTTATCGGTGCCAAGGGCGTCACCACGCTGCCGATGATGGTCTACTCCAAAGCAATTCTGGAGTCGGATTACGCCGTCGCTTGCACGATCGCCGTCGTGAATATCGCGCTGTCGCTCGGGCTGTTCTCCCTTTACCGCTACGCCGCGGCGCGCGCCGGGCTGAGGAACTGACGATGTTGATTTGGTCTCGCACCGGCCGCACCCTGGCCTGCACGCTGGCGGTCACGCTGTTTGCCCTGTTCTTCTGCCTGCCGCTGGCGGTGATCCTGATGTCCAGCCTGAGCGAACAGTGGAACGGCGTGCTGCCGAGCGGCTTCACCCTCAGCCATTTCCACCAGGCCTTCAGTGGCGCCTCTTGGGACGCGCTGGTCTCCAGCCTGGCTATCGGTTTCAGCGCCAGCCTGTTCGCGCTGCTGTGTGGCACCTGGGCGGCGTTGGCGCTGCGCCACTATCAGGGGCGCGGCCAGCGCCTGCTGAGTACGCTGTTCTTCATACCCAGCGCGGTGCCTTCGGTGTCGATCGGGTTAGGGATGCTGGTGGCATTCAGCCAGGGGCCGCTGCAGATGAACGGTACCTTCCTGATCGTGCCCGTCGCCCACTTCGTGCTGATTTCCGCCTTCACCTTCGGCAACGTGATGGCCGGGCTGACCCGGCTTTCGAGCGACTACGAAAACGTCGCCGCCAGCCTGGGCGCTTCGCCGTTGTTTCGCCTGCGTCACGTCACCCTGCCGATGATCGCTCCCTATATGATCTCCGCCTTCGCCCTCAGCCTGTCGCTGTCAATGGGTGAGCTGGGCGCGACCATGATGATCTACCCACCGAGCTGGACGACGCTGCCGGTCACTATCTTCAGCCTGACCGATCGCGGCAGCATCGCCAACGGCGCGACGCTGACCATGATCCTGGTGGCGGCCACGTTGCTGCTGATGTTAGTGCTGGAGCGGATTGCGCATCGGCTGACGCCGGGCGCAAAATAGCAACAAGGCGCTGCCATGGCAGCGCCTTGTTCATCGAAGCGAAGGGTTAGAACGGGTAGTCGTGATAGCCCTGCTGTTCACTGATGCGCCGGGCGGCGACGTGCAGCAGCGCCACATACTCCTCCCGCGCCGCTTCGGAAAAACGCAGCGTCGGGAAAGAGAGGCTCAGCCCGGCGATCGCCACCCCGAACCGATCGAATACCGGCACCGCGATGCAGCGGATCCCCGCCTCCTGCTCCTCGGCATCTTCGCCGTATCCCTGCTCGCGCACCCGCTCCAGCACCGGCAACAGTTCGGCGGCGCTGGTCAGGGTATGCTCGGTGCTGCGGGTAAATTCAATCTGCGACAGGATCTGCGCCACCTCATCCCGATCGCGCCAGGCCAACAGCACTTTACCGATGGCGGTGCTGTGCAGCGGGTTGCGGCGGCCGATGCGCGAATACATGCGCAGGTTGTACATTGCGTCTATCTTGTGGATATAGACGATACCGTCCTCGTCCAGTGCGCCGAGGTGGATGGTTTCGCGGGTGCGGTTCGACAGCTCGCGCATCTGTACGTCGGCGCTGCGGATCAGATCGACATTCTGCAACGATTTGGCGCCCAGCTCGAACAGCTTGAGCGTCAGCGCATACTTTTCCGTCTCGCCTTCCTGCGAGACGTAGCCCAGCGCTTTCATGGTTTGCAGAAAACGGTAGACGGTGCTTTTGGACATCATCACCCGCTGGGACAGTTCGGTAATGCCAATCTCGCGCTCATCGCCAAGCGCCTGCAAAATGCCGAACACTTTCATCACGGATGAGACGGCATCCGGTTGCTTGTCTGAATCTGCGTTAGCCATGGTGAATACCCTACTTAACGGTTTTGTTTCAGGAAATTTAAACAAGGGTTTCAGTATAATCGGAACAGATCGCGGCGCGCAACGCGGCTGAACGCTAAGCGATTGAAGCCTAATGGATAACCCCGGTCCGCTCACCGCCGTTTACAATAAAGCGGACAAGGGGCATGCAATCACGGACGAATATGATTAGCATGATAATACTCCCCTGAATAAATACCGCTGAGACCAACATGCGTCCTTGTTCCGACGGCCTCCCCGTCCCGCAACGCTATGGGGCGATCTTCGCCATCGCCCTCGGCATTACCGTATCCGTGCTCGACGGCGCGATAGCCAACGTGGCGCTGCCCACCATCGCACGCGATCTCAACGCCAGCCCGGCCAGCTCCATTTGGGTGGTTAACGCCTATCAGCTGGCGATCACCGTGTCTCTGCTGTCGCTGGCGTCGCTCGGCGATCTGATCGGCTATCGCCGCATCTATCAGGCCGGGTTGCTGGTGTTCAGCATTACCTCGCTGTTCTGCGCCCTGTCAGACTCGCTGCTTACGCTGACCATCGCCCGCGTGCTGCAAGGCTTTGGCGCCGCCGCCATCATGAGCGTCAACACCGCGCTGATCCGCATCATCTATCCGCAGCGTTTTCTCGGCCGCGGCATGGGCATCAACTCGCTGATCGTCGCCTGCTCCTCGGCGGCCGGGCCAACGGTGGCGGCGGCGATCCTGTCGGTCGCTTCCTGGCAATGGCTGTTCGCCATCAACCTGCCGATCGGCCTCGTCGCGCTGCTGCTGGGCATGAAGTTCCTACCGGCCAACGGCCAAAAAAGCGACAACCGCCGTTTCGATCCCACCAGCGCCGTGCTGAACGCGTTGACGTTCGGCCTGCTGATCACCGCCATCAGCGGCTTCGCCCAGGGCCAAAGCCTGACGCTGATCTTCAGCGAGATCGCCGCGCTGCTGGCGATTGGCGCGGTGTTCGTGCGCCGCCAGCTGCGCCAGGAATTTCCGCTGCTGCCGGTCGACCTACTGCGCATCCCGATCTTCGCCCTGTCGATGGGCACCTCAATCTGCTCGTTTGCTGCGCAAATGCTGGCGATGGTGTCGTTGCCGTTCTTCCTGCAAAGCGCATTGGGCCGCGACGAAGTGGCGACCGGGCTGCTGCTGACGCCGTGGCCGCTGGCGATCGTAGTCATGGCGCCGATCGCCGGCCGGCTGGTGGAGCGCGTGCACGCCGGCCTGCTGGGCTGCATTGGGCTGGCGGTGTTCGCGCTTGGGCTGTTCTCGCTGGCGCTGCTGCCCGCGGATCCGTCGAATGGGGACATCATCTGGCGCATGGTGCTGTGCGGCGCCGGCTTCGGCCTGTTCCAGTCGCCCAACAATCACACCATCATCTCCGCCGCGCCGCGTAACCGCAGCGGCGGCGCCAGCGGCATGCTGGGCACCGCTCGCCTGCTGGGGCAAACCTCGGGGGCCGCGCTGGTAGCGCTGATGTTCAACCTGTTCCCCACCTCCGGCACCCACGCATCGCTGATCCTGGCCGGTGTGTTCGCCACTCTGGCGGCGGCGGTCAGCAGCCTGCGCATCACCCAATCGACGGCGCCAACGGCGCAGCCAAGCCGCGAGGTGAAATAACAGAAAAAAAGAGCGAGTCTATTCTTTCTAGAATAAACTGCAAAAACTCGTCACTGATTTGACATAAACCCTTTATGAAATCAGGTATTATCTAAAATGTTTTTCAATTTAACATTTGAGAAAATTTGACCTATTACTTCTTTTATCATCCGCTCTCCTATCTCTACGACAAACTCCTCATGAGTATTATCAAATAGAAACTCGCCAATTCTGTTGTGTGCTATTGAACATCTTATTCTATAAAGCCAATAAGAAACGAGATTTATAACAAACTCCTTAAGTAAGTCAGATTGTTCTTGAGAAATCAATTTATTTACTTTCGCAGACCTCGCACTCAAATCGTTACCAGTAATAAAAGTCATAAACCCATTCCACTTATCAGAACTTCGGTCTTTACCTAACAATGGATTTCCTTCTTTACTATGATCTTGAAATATTGAAGTCATAGTCGGAATAAAAGATGATTTCATATTAGCCGAGATAACACCAAGCAAAGACTCAGTATTAACAACATACTCCCTTAACATCCCCTTGAATATTTCAATCTCTTTTTTGTGCATATCCTTAAATATATCACCAAATCCTTGAAGAGAATCCACCGGTAACGATTTTATTTTTGAAACAAATACAACATCAAATAGCAATTCTAACTGATGATAATATTTCAAGTATCTATCAAACCCGTTAGAAGATTTCACTGCTCGCTGTAAATCAACCCCATGTCTCAAGGTAGGGGAGAAAATCCCTTCGCGCAAGTTAATCGATGAAACTTGCCGCTTATACTGTGACTCACTGTTTTTTTTATGGGAAAAACCACCCCAAATCACAGATGACTCCTTATATCTATTATTATACTCTTCAAAAAAATCACTCTTAATCAGCAAGTAATCGCAGTTAAATCGATGCATGTCACTTTTACCTAACTCACTAGGTTCAATATCACTAATCAAACATACCAATCTATTTTCAGTTAACTGATTAATGCTAACAGGATGATTAATAGAGCGAGTTGGACATAGATATCCAACCTCACCACCTGAAACATCATGTATAATAATATCTTCATCTATATTGATAGATGAATCCATATCATAAACAGCTATAGCGATATATCCATTGATACAGATACTCCCTGAAACACTTGCTATGATAGCAGCAGACTCACTTTCAATCTCATCATCCACTACCTTTGCCTGAGCAAACAAAGAGCATATTAGTTGTTTATTTTTCAGTGCATCTTCTAATTTCATTATCATTCCGCCGAAAGTGGCCAACACTCAGATAAACTAACAGCACCCTCTTCACGGAAGAACTCTTTAAAGCCAGTTGAAATTAATTTCCTAGTTGCAAAACCTATATTAGTTTTTCTTGGATTGAGACCTGATCTAACTTTAGTGAAGTTTACCATCCCCAACGGGTCTACGACATCCGGATTATCAGCCGATTCTATCAACCGATCCAGAGAACTGTTAACTCTATCTTTCCTATCAAGACCAATATATTGGGAAATAGCACTAAAGAAAGAAAGCATTACGTTTTCAGAGCCTAACCAAACAGAAGAGTCTTTTATTATATTGTACTCCTTAATCATCTCTTCTTTTTCCTCAGAGCTGAGACCTTCATTTTCCTCTAGTGCCGCAATTTTTCCTTCATAGTCAAAAGATGAATATTTAGCCCAACAACTCTGATCCAAATGATAAAATCGATTTAGATAATACAAATACTCGTTAAATTTTTCAGTTAGCTCTTTCTCAGAAGAATCAAAAGCATCTTCATCTATCAATCTTTGTGCTACTAAATTTTCCTTATCTGTTTCATGAGAACCAGAAACAAATGCATGATATGATGATGCAATATTATTTAAAGGATACTTGCTAGGCTGCGTCCGTCTTTTTTGCTCACTTTCCCTTATAATTTCAATACCATCTACACTTTTTACGATAGTTCCCTGTAATGACATAAACAGCAACTCAACTTGATGTCGCATTGACATAGCCTTCTGTCCAGAATTAAGAACTATCATCCGATAAATTAGCTTACTTATATCTGACTCCAGCCAGAACTCCAACAACAACTCTTGCTTATTATTAAATTCAACACCCTCACTTTTAAGGTCGGAAATTATATATGTTCTCTGCAACCCATCAAGTATATCCACAGTATTTTCCTGGGACAATCTCTCAGAAAGACGGTCATCATCAGCAATAATCTTGGTAATTTCTTCTACTAAATGAGGTTTAACTGCGAGCGTAATAGATGGTAACAATGCCCCTTCTGAAATATCTGTCTTTAATCGCTTGTATGCCTTGTGACTTTCTCTTTTTCTTTGGATGTGAAATTTCCCAAAATCACTTCCAACAATATTCAAATACTCATCCAACGTTGCCTGGCAATACACAACATGCGCCCCACTTCGCAAATCAACCGTTTTCCCTATAATTTTAACAGTCATAAAAACACTCTCTATTTACATGATGTAATTAAATTATTCTAGGGCAAAGTCGTATGACAAGTCAATTTAAATAATAAAATCGTATCTTATACAATCATCATAGCAGGGTCAAAAATATACCCAATATAGCTATAAGTGATAAAATTCATCAGTAGACATAAATTAATTTCACATTAAATGGTTTTCATATGTGAGTATTGTTTATTATTGTAAGCAAAAGAGCACCTTTTAAGAAGCTGGCTTAACACGACGTTTCTAAGCGCGGGCCATATTCGAGTTAATCCTGCAACAATTCCATCTGCTGTTCGATCTCTTGGTCCTTTTTTTCCTGATATTTCACTTATCATCTAACGATTCCTTCGCTAACTCCTACTTATCGATAAGGTAACCCTTTCAAAAATTTTTTCCCACGGCTTCTTTCGTATGTCGGGAAAACGGTTGTAAAGGCAGATTATACTGCGTCCCTTTAGGACGCCCATCACGGTGAAATCGATAGCTTCGGGGGGACTATCACGACCAGATGCACATGATATGGCTGAATATTTAGCTCAAGAACTTCACAGTCCTTCATGTTGCAGAGGATATAAATTGTTCGGTAGAGCTCTTTGCCCACCTTGTCGCGGAGGATTTTAAATCGATACTTCGGCGTCCAAACTAGGTGGTATTTGCAACGCCAGAGTACATGTGATGAACTCCTGTATAACCCCATATTGGTGGTTTCTTTCTTACGTGTGGTGAGTAAACTGGAATATTCCGGCATGGGTTTCCTTCAGGCTAGAGCCTCACAGGTTCAATCACCACCTCCTTAGGAGGTGGTTTAAAGCCTACAATAAATACCCCGGCGAGCCGGGGTTTTTCCTTTCATTCAGCCGATTACTTCAGGTACTGGCCGGAACGCAGCGCTTCGATACGCTTGTCGAGCGGCGGGTGCGACATGAACAGCTCGCTGAACGACTTGGATTTACCGTTGATGCAGAACGCCATCATGCTGCCCGCTTCCTGCGGTTCGTAGCTGGTTTTCAGACGCTGCAAGGCGGCGATCATCTTCTCGCGGCCCACCAGCTTGGCGGAGCCGGCGTCGGCGTAGAACTCGCGGTGACGCGAGAACCACATGGTGATGATGCTTGCCAGGATGCCGAACACCAGTTCCAGCACCATCGACACCGCGAAGTAAATCATCGGGTTGCCGTTGCCTTCCCCTTCGCCATCACGGTTGCCCAGGAAGCCGGCGGCGACCTGCGCGATCAGGCGCGAAATAAAGATGACGAAGGTGTTCACGATGCCCTGAATCAGGGTCATGGTCACCATATCGCCGTTGGCGACGTGGCTGATTTCGTGCGCGATGACCGCTTCCGCTTCGTCGCGGCTCATGCTCTGCAGCAGGCCGGTGCTGACGGCGACCAGCGAGGCGTCACGGCGTGCGCCGGTGGCGAAGGCGTTGATGTCCGGCGCGTGGTAGATAGCGACCTGCGGCATGGCGATGCCCGCCTGCTGCGACTGACGGCGCACCGTTTCCAGCAGCCAGTTTTCGGTTTCGTTACGCGGTTGTTCAATCACTTCCCCGCCGACGGAGCGCAGCGCCATCCACTTGGACATCAGCAACGACACGAAAGCGCCGCCGAAGCCGAACAGACCGGCCATGATCATCAGGCCCTGAACGCTACTGGATTGGATTCCTGTCAGGCTGAGCACCAGCCCGAAAACCAACATCACCGCCAGGTTGGTGAGCAGGAACAGAGCTATACGCATCATAAAATGTTTACTTCCTCATAAATGTTAACAAAACGCTGTCTAAGATACCCTAGATCGTATGGGCATTCGTCACAGTTTCAAGAGTCGCGCGTCATTAACCTACTAAAAATACGAAACTTTACAAAAACGACGCGCGACCGGGATTTGGCAAATTGTAAACGATTGTTGCGCAAGGCGGAGAGATTTCTCAGAAAAAATTCCTGGCCACGCAAAATGACGTCGAGAAAAATTGCCCGCACACTTTTTATGGCCGCCAGGCTCTCACCGCCTTCGCTCACGCAGCGCTCGCCTCGCCTCGCCTGACAGGAAAGTTTGAATCTCGCGATTAATTGTTACATTATAACATCACAATTAATCGTAAAGGGATGTCAATCATGTTACCTCGCCTCATCTGTATGCTGACTGCGTGGCTGCTCTTTTGCCACGTCGCGCAAGCTGAAATCCACCTCACCGACGCAGAAGGACGCCAGGTCACCCTGGCCGCCCCCGCACAACGCGCCTATATCGGCTTTTACTACGAAGATTTTCTGGCGGTAAACGGCCCGGAGAGTTTTCAACAGGTGGCCGCCTTCTCTAAAAGCGACTGGGCCTTGCGCACCAGCCAATGGCCGCGTTATCAGGCGGCGCTACCACGGCTCGCTCAGCTGGTCGATGTCGGTTCGCTCTACAATCAGAGCTTTGACTTCGAACGCCTGCTGACCACGCGGCCAGACCTGCTGATCCTGGCGAAATGGCAGCTCGACGGCTTCGCCAACTACCTGCCGGTGCTGCAACAGCTCAACATTCCTTACATCGTCGTCGACTTCAACCAGGGTGCGGAAGTCAAACTCGCCAGCATTCGGGCCATGGGTCAGGCGATGGGCCACCCCGAGCGTGCAGAACGGCTGGCCAGCGAGTATCGGCAGAGCCTTGAAGATACTCAGCGGCGTATTCGCGAGGCGCAGCTGCCGCCACCGACCGCTTATATCGAACTCGGCGACAAGGGGCCCGGCGAATACAGCAGCAGCTATGGCGCCTCCGTCTGGGGGCCGCTGTTACAGCTGGCCGGCGCCCGCAATATCGCCGCCGGCGTCGTCGCTAGCCCCGCGCCTTTACGCGCCGACTATGTACTGACCCAAAAGCCGGACGTCATTTTCCTCGCCGGCGGCGACTGGGAAAACATGCCAAACGCTGTACCGATGGGCTACGGCGCACAGGCTGCCCCCCTTCAGGCACGCCTTGCTCAGTACGCCCGGCGTGCCGGTTGGCCGCAGCTGCCGGCGATAAAAAACCAGCTCCTCTATGCGCTCTACCATGGCGGCGCGCGCACGATTTACGATTTTATTTTTGTTCAGTATCTGGCGAAAGCCCTCTATCCGGCCGCGTTTGTCGACGTTGATCCCCCACGCAACCTGGCGCAGTTCTACCGCCAATACTTACCGATAGAGGCTGACGGCGTCTTCCTGCAACGCTGGCAAGGAGAGTAGCCGTGGCCCACACAGGACGTGCGTTTTTACAACGGCGCAGGCTGCGCCGCGGGCTATTGACGCTGGCGCTGCTCGGCGCGCTGCTGGCGGCCGCCGTCGTCGATCTGACCGTCGGCGCCGCGCACCTTAGCCTCTCGGATATCCTGCCCATGCTCTGGCCCGGCTCCGCGCCAGGCAACGAGCTGTATCAGGTGGTTTTCTGGTCGATTCGCTTGCCGATGACGCTCACCGCGTTGGTCGTCGGCGCCAGCCTGGCGCTGGCCGGTCTGTTGATGCAGACCGTGCTGGCCAACCCCCTCGCCAGCCCGTATACGCTGGGGATCTCGGCCGCGGCGGGATTTGGCGCGGCGCTGTCGATCATCACCGGATTCAGCCTGGGTGGCGCGCTGGCACTGGGCACGCCGCTGCTGGCTTCGCTAATGGCGCTGTTGGCCTGCGTACCTATCTATCTGCTGGGACAGCGCCGCGGTATGACGCCGCAAATTTTGGTGCTGAGCGGCATCGTGGTGCTGTTCTTCTTTCAGTCGCTGCAATCCCTGCTGCTGTTTCTGGCCTCGCCGGAAGCCATGCAGCAAATCGTCTTCTGGCTGTTCGGCAGCCTGCTCAAAGCCAATATGCACGGCGTGGCGATCACCGGCGGCGTCCTGTTCTGCGCGCTGGTCGTCAGCCTGCGGCTGGCCTGGCGCCTGACCGCACTGTCCGCCGGCGAAGAACAGGCCCAGGGGCTGGGCATCAACGTCAGCGCGCTGCGCAAGCTGGCCTTTCTGCTGGCGACCTTACTGACGGCCGCCTCGGTCTCGTTTGTCGGCACCATCGGGTTCGTCGGGCTGATCGCCCCGCATTTCGCCCGTTTTCTGGTGGGCGAGGATCAACGCTATCTGATCTGCATTTCCGCCCTTTGCGGCAGCCTGCTGCTGCTGTGCGCGTCGATCGTCGCCAAACTGGTGCTGCCGAACGGCGTAGTGCCCATCGGCATCGTTATCGCCTTAATCGGCGTGCCGGTGCTGTTCTACTTCGTCACCCGACAGGTTAAACGCCCATGACTCAACTGACCCTCACCGGCGTCGGCGTCACGCTGCATCGACGTCAGCTGTTAGCCGACGTTTCATTGGCCTGGCCGGAGGCAAAGCTCGGCGGCATCATCGGGCCCAACGGCGCCGGCAAATCGACGCTGCTCAAAGCGATCAATCGCATGCTGCCGCACAGCGGCGCTATCGCCTATCGCGAGCGCACGCTCGATCCGAAAACCAGCCGCATCGCCTATGTGCCGCAGCTCAATCGCGGCGAGTCGGCGTTGACCGCGTTTGACATGGTGCTGCTGGGCAAGGTACGCCAGTTGGGGTGGCGCGTCAGCGCCGCACAGGCCGACGCGGTCGAACAGGCGCTGGCGGAATGCGGCATTTCCGCGCTTGCCGATCGCCCTTTCAACCGCCTCAGCGGCGGGCAGCGGCAGTTGGTGATGTTGGCGCAGGCCTTCGTCTCTCAGCCGCAGCTCATTTTACTCGACGAGCCCACCAGCGCGCTGGACATCCACCATCAGCTGCGCGTGCTCAACCAGATCGCCGACTACAGCCGGCGTCATCGCTGCATCACGCTGCTGGTGATCCACGATCTGGGGCTGGCGCTGCGCTACTGCCATTCTCTCACCTTGCTCGAGCACGGACGCGTCATTTGCCACGGCGACACCCATCAGATGATGGGGCACCCGATGATGTCCCGCGTATTTGGCGTCGGTATCGAAAGCGGCATCAGCCCCCAAGGCTACCCCTTTCTGCTGCCGACACAGCTGTTACACGCACACGGAGAAACCCCATGTACACTCTGACCAAGGCGGACATGCTGGCGCAACTCGCCGGCTTGCAACAGGAAATCCACCAGCTTCACCGTTCCGCCCGGCAAGATCGGCGCCATTTTTCCCTGCTGGAACGGCGCTTCAGCCGCCTGCAGGCCTTTAACGATCTGCCGCAGCTGCAGGCCTATCGCCGCAAGCTGGAAAACGATCGCTCGATAACGGCGCAAATCACCCAGCTGCGAGCGGTGGCCAATGCCGCCTTATGCGATTACGAGAAGCATCGCGTCGCCACGCTCTGCCGGGAGCCGGCACAGACCAACGCCTACCTGAACAATTTCGATAGCGCCCTGCAGCTGGAGATCGCCGCCGCCGACATCAAACCCGGTGAACGGGTGTTGCTGGTGGGCAGCGGCGCCTTGCCCACCACCGCGCTGGCGCTGGTCGCCAGGCTCTCCGCCACCGTCATTTGCTACGATTGCGACCCGGCGGCCCAGCGTTTTGCCCGCCGCCTCACGCGCCATCTGGGGCTGTCACGGCAAATCCTCTGCATCGATAAATTGAACGGCCTGACCGACCGCGACATCGATCACATCATCATCGCCTCTCTGGTGGCGGACAAGCAGACCTTGCTGATGCAGCTGCGGCCTTTACTGCCTCAGCGCGGCAAACTGCTGCTGCGCTACGGTAACGGCCTTAAGTCGATCTTCAACTGCCCTTATCACCATCTGGCTGCCCGTTCACCCTGGCGCGTCAGCGGTAAACCGGTTGCCACCCCGCTGTACGATCTCTTGATTTTGGAGTCTCATCGCCATGAATAACGTGTTTCCTACCCTGATCCTCGGCGCCGGTCCGGCGGCGATCCAATTGGCTGCGGATATCCAAGCCGCGGCCGACACGCGCATCGGCCTGTACAATCGCCCAAGCGAGAAAGGACAACGCCTGAAGGCGCATCTCGCGCACACGCCCAGCCTGCATCTGGAAGGCGTCGGCAAGGCGCGGCAGACCCAGCGCGATGCGCAGGTGGCAGTAGACAGTTATTGCGACGATCTGTCGCTGATCGGCGGCGACTGGCAGCGGCTGATCCTCGCCGTGCCCGCCGATCGCTATTACGAGGTGCTGCGGCAGGTGCCGTGGGCCACCTTACCCCACCTGCGTTCGTTGATCCTGCTTTCCCCGTCCATCGGCTCCGGCCTGATGGTGCAAAACCTGCTGCAGGCGGCTGGCCAATCCCACGTCGGGATCATCAGTCTGTCCAGTTATTACGCCGACACCAAATATCAGGATGCGGCGCAGCCCTACCGCGCCTATACCAAGGCCTTCAAACAGCGGATCTATCTCGCAGCCCAAAGCCCGGCGACAGACGGCGCCGAACTCGACTGGATCGGCTCGGTGCTGGCGCGTCACGCTATCGACGCCCGGCGCTGCGACAGCCTGCTGGCCGCCGAGCGCTTCAGCATTACCAACTATGTTCATCCGCCGCTGGCGCTGGCCGACACCACGCTGAAGGCGATATTCCAGCCGCAGACGCCGGTGCAATACCTGTATAAAACCTATCCCGAAGGGCCCCTCTGTCCCGAGGTTATCGCCGATATGCTCGAACTGTCGGAGGATTACAAAAGGCTGCTCAACCATCTCGGCGTCGAAGAGATCAACCTGCTGCGCTTTTTGAACGACGACAGCTACCCGGTTCCCTCCCGCATGGTCAGCCGCCGCTGGATTGACCATTTCCCGCAGCTCGCGCCGGCGGAACAACGCTATGCGCTGTTTACGCGCTATACCGCGCTGCTGGTCGATCCCTATTCCGAACCGGACGCGCAGGGTCGCTACTATGATTTTTCCGCCGTCAGGGTCACCCGAGTCTTTCAGAATGCTCAAGGTCTGTGGTGCCTGCCGCGCGTGCCGCTGGAAGACGTGCGAAAACTGCGCGCGCTGGTCTTGCTGGCGGAGCGGCTTGGCGTCGAGATGCCCACCGCCCGGCGCCTGTTGGCGCGCTTTCAGCTGGCGCTGCAGAGCTTCGTCACCCGGATCGGCGCCGAGCATTGCCATCATTCGCTGCTGGACGATACCTGCGACGAACAGGCGGCCATCACCTACCGTCAGTGGCGGGGGCAAGCATGAATCAGGGTGCGCTGCTGGCCATTTTCGCCTCGCTGATTTTCAGCGTCATGAATGCGTTGGTCAAAACCATCGCCGACGACATCCCCACCGGGGAAATCGTGTTCTTTCGCAGCAGCATCGGCTGCCTGCTGGTTCTGCTGCTGATGTATCGCCACGGCGTCGCCTTCAGCCGCGAGGACCGGCCGCTGCTGGTACTGCGAGGCACTATGGGTGGGCTGTATCTCATCTGTTATTTTTACAGCATCGCCCACCTCACGCTGGCCGACGCCAGCATGCTGGCCTACCTGTCGCCGTTTTTCTCCATTCTGCTTTCCTTGCTGGTGCTGCGTGAACGGATCAGTGCCAATACCGCATTTTGGCTGGCGCTGGTCATCATCGGCGCCGTGCTGCTGGTGCGGCCGTGGCATTTCTCAACGTATACCCTGGCGTCGCTGGTTGGCGTGATGAGCGCGGTGTTTGCCGCCATCGCCTATCTGTCGGTCAACAAGCTCAGCAAACGCCACCACAACTACGAGATCGTGTTCTATTTCCTGTTTATCGCGACGCTGATCTCGCTGCCGCTGATGTGGAACGCCTTCGTCTGGCCCAACGTCTACCAGTTTGCCATCCTGCTCGCCATCGCCCTGGTATCGCTGTTGGGACAGGTTGTCTTAACCCAGGCCTTTTCCTCCGATAACCTGATCGTGGTCTCGGTGGTGCGCTATATCGGCATCGTTTTCAATATTGCCTGGGGCTGGCTGTTCTGGCACGAAGTCCCGCTGTTGCTGTCGCTGATCGGCTGCCTGCTGGTGGTGGTTTCCTGCATCCGGCTCGGGCTGCGCCACCGCAAGAAAGCCGTCTGAGCAGCACGTAACGCGGCCATAAAAAAACGCACCCGAGGGTGCGTTTTTCATCCTGCCTGACGCGGCCTTATTTGGCCGGCGTTGGCTGCTGAGCGGGCTGTTCTTTTTCCAGATGAGCCAGGTCCAGCGCGATATGCACGGTTTCATCCAGGTACGGATCCGGTTCCTGGTAATCCTTCGGCAGATCGTCGAGCGATTTCAGCGGCTTCTTGCCCGCACGTTCCAGGCGCTCGTTGATGCGTTTCAGACGGGTCGCATCGTCATCGTGGTTCTCTTTCTCGCGCACGGCCAGATTGAGGGACACGATGTTGCGTTTATCCTTCAGCGCCTTGTAATGCGCGATATCCTGCGCGATGTACTGGAACTCCGGATTCTGCGCGATGCGCTGCTGGTGATCTTTCAGCAGCTCCGGCTCGAACGGCACCATATCGCCGGTCTTGCTGTAGGTCGCCGCATTGATGCTGTCCCACGGCATGGCGTTGTCTTCAAACGCTTCGCCGGTTTCCGCCGGATCGACGCCGGTCGGCATCAGAATGTCCGGGGTTACCCCTTTGCGCTGGGTGCTGCCGCCGTTGACGCGGTAGAACTTCTGAATGGTGTACTGCACCGACCCCAGCGCCGGCCACTCAGGGCGCAGCATCTGATCGTAGATGCGGTTCAGCGAACGGTACTGCTGCACGGTGCCTTTACCGAAGGTCGGTTCGCCGACGATCAGCGCGCGGCCGTAATCCTGCATCGCCGCCGCAAAGATCTCGGAGGCGGAGGCGCTGAAGCGATCGACCAGCACCACCAGCGGGCCTTTGTAGTAGGTCACGCCGTCGGTGTCGGCGTCTTCACGCACTTTGCCGTTGTTGTCGCGCACCTGCACCACCGGGCCGCTCGGAATGAACAGGCCGGACAGCGCCACCGCTTCGGTCAGCGCGCCGCCGCCGTTGGTGCGCAGATCGATGATCACGCTCTTGACGTTCTGCTTGGCCATCTTCTGCAGCTGCACTTTCACGTCATCGGTCAGACCGACGTAGAAGCCTGGGATGTCGAACACCGCCACCTTCTCTTTGCCGACGGTCTTGATGGTCATTTTCACCGCGCGGTCTTCCAGGCGGATGCGCTCGCGGGTCAAGGTGACCACGCGGGTTTTGGTGCCCTTGCCGGCCGGCAGGATCTCCAGCCGCACTTTGCTGCCTTTCGGCCCTTTGATCAACGACACCACGTCGTCCAGGCGCCAGCCGATCACGTCCACCATCGGTTTGCCGGCCTGGCCGACGCCGACGATGCGATCGCCCACGGTGATCGCCTTGCTCTTCGCCGCCGGGCCGCCCGGCACCATTGAGTTGATCAGGGTGTAGTCGTCATCCATCTGCAGCACCGCACCGATGCCTTCCAGCGACAGGCTCATCTCGGTGTTGAACTGCTCGGTGTTGCGCGGAGACAGATAGTTGGTATGCGGGTCGATTTCATGCGCAAAGGCATTCATCGCCAGCTGGAAGACGTCTTCGCTGTTGCTTTGCGTCAGGCGCTTGATGGCGAACTGATAACGCTTGGTCAGCGTGTCGCGGATTTCTTTGTCGGTCTTGCCGGTCAGCTTGAGGTTCAGCTCGTCATAGGTGACTTTCGCATCCCACAGGCTATCCAGCTCGGCCTTGTCTTTCGGCCACGGCGCTTTGCTGCGGTCGAGATCGATAGTGCCGTTGCCGGTGAAGTTCATCGGCTTTTCCAGCAGCGACAACGCATAGGTGTATCGCTCGAAACGGCGTTTCTGCGCCAGATTGAACAGCGCGTAGAAGGTGTCCAGCTTGCCGGTTTTCAGCTCTTCGCCAACCTGATTGCGTTTGCCGGCGAACTGCGCCACGTCGGAGGCCAGCAACACGTTATGGTTGTAGTCCAGCATGTTCAGGTAGCGATCGAAGATCTTGCCTGAAAACTCCGCGTCGAGGGCGAACTGGCGGTAATGAGAGCGAGTGAAGCGCGAGGTCACGCGCTCACTCACCGTAGCGTGCTGGGGTTCCTGTTGCAGTTGGGGCAGTTGGCCGATGCGGATGTTGGCTGTTTCCGCGCCGTAACTGACACCCGCCCACAGCAGCCCTGCAATCGCTGTTAATCTGACGAATTTGTTCATGCCTTGGTTGGCCTCCGTATCAGAACTGCAAGTGTTCTGCGCGCACAATCATCGCCAGACCGGAAGAGAGCTGCACACGTACGCCATCTTTAGCGATTTCGAGTACGGTAGCATCCATCGCGCTCTTGCCTGCTCTGACTTTGATTTCCTGGCCAATTTGCAGTTTAGAGATATCCGTGACTGGCGCATAACGCGGCTGGTTTTCCTCTTTTGCTGCACGAGGTTGACGAGCTGGCTGTGGGCGAGTTTGTGGGCGCGGCTTGCGGTTTTCCGGCGCGGCTCCGCCTTCGCGACGTGCAGCAGGCTTTTTACCGGCTGGGCGCGGACGGCGTGGCGCGGCATCGGCGGATTCACCGGCGGCTTCACGTTTTTTGGCGTTTTGTTCGGCACGCTGTGCCTGAACGCGCGCTTTGGCTTCTTCAAGCTGCTGGCGAGCATGATCGACATGCTGCTGTTCCAGTTCACCGCACGGATTGCCGTCCAGGTCGACGCGCTGCGCGCCAACTTTGACGCCGTACAGGTAACGCCAGCTTGAGGTGTACAGGCGCAGGGCAGAACGCAATTGCGTTTTGCTGAGATTCTCTTCCCCCTGCACGCGCTCTACCAAATCCTGAAAAATACCGATTTTCAGCGGACGAGCTTCGCCTTCGGCGCTAAAGCAGAGCGGAAAACGCTCGGCAAGAAAAGCAATGACTTCTTTACTAGAGTTCAACTTAGGTTGATTTTCCATGAAATTTCCTGATTACAACGGTATTGCCAACAAGCCACAGGCATGAACAGGCGTCATTATAATGACGCCATCGGTAATTGCCACGTTAACCGTCGATCAACTTGCCGCTACAGTCACATATTTCGCACTGTCACACTGTTCCAGTTGCTCACAAAGCCCCGCCACCACTGCTTTCAGGCCCGCTTCATCCTGTTCGTCGAAGCGTTGATAAACCGTGCTGTCGATATCCAAAACGCCGATCACCCGGCCGCCAACCGCCAACGGCAGCACGATTTCCGCATTGCTGGCCGCATCGCAGGCGATATGGCCCGGGAACGCATGCACGTCGCCGACGCGCTGCACGCGATTTTCCGCCACCGCCGTGCCGCACACGCCCTTGCCCACCGGGATGCGCACGCAGGCGATCTTGCCCTGGAACGGCCCCAGCACCAGCTGGTCGCCATCCATCAGATAGAAACCGGCCCAGTTCACGTCATCCAGACGCTCGTTGATCAACGCGCTGGCGTTGGACAGCGCCGCGATAAAGTTGGTCTCCCCACCGAGCAACGCGCTCAGGTCACGTTTTAATTCCGCGTAGAATTGTTCTTTTGTCATGTGATAACCATTGAAACAGTGAAGATGGCCAGAAGCCCAAAGCTTAGGCCCTATAAAATAAGCATTAAATGCGTATAGCCACAAGGTTAATCATCTGTTGCTTCACAAAACCCTGCCGCTCGGGGTATGTTTGCCGCTCAGAATCCCGGTTTACCTCGTTTTACCGTCCGGCGCCCGATCGCCGGTGACGCGGCCGGTTTATTTTTCAGCTACGCTGACAGTTCCGGCGGGCTCAAGGGCAGCTACTTGTCAAAGATGAAAATACACGCGATCACCGCCCCCCTTTCCAAAGCGTGCCACCAGCGCTGCTGCGAGTGCGACCTGCTGTTCGTGCTGCCGCCGCTCAGCGGCAATCAGGCCGCCTATTGCCCGCGCTGCAACGCCAAGGTGGTGAGCGGCCGCGACTGGTCGATGACGCGCCTGACCGCCATGGCGATCGCCATGCTGCTGCTGATGCCGTTCGCCTTCACCGAACCGCTGATCAGCATCCGCCTGCTCGGCACGCGCATCGACGCCAGCCTGCTGGAGGGCATCTGGCAGATGAGCCGCCAGGGCGATCCACTGACCGCCAGCATGGTGGCGTTTTGCACCCTCGGCGCCCCGCTGACGCTGGCGCTGTCGCTGCTCTACCTGCGCTTCGGCCACGCGCTCGGCATGAACCTGCGCCCGGTGCTGCTGATGCTGGAGCGGCTCAAAGAGTGGGTGATGCTGGACATCTATCTGATCGGCATGGCGGTGGCGGCGATCAAAGTGCAGGATTACGCCGACATCCAACCCGGCAGCGCGCTGATCGCTTACCTGTCGCTCACCCTGCTCAGCATCTTGACGCTGATCCACGTCAACCTGGAGCAGCTGTGGGAGCGTTACTACCCGCAGGAACAGCCGGAAGGCCCACCGGCGGCGCTGCACATTTGCCTGTCCTGCCACTATACCGGCTACCCTGACGCGCGCGGCCGCTGCCCGCGCTGCCATGTGCCGATGTGCCATCGCCAGCCCTACAGCCTGCAGAAAACCTGGGCGGCGCTGATCGCGGCGATGATCTTGCTGATACCGGCTAACCTGCTGCCGATTTCCATCATTTACGCCAACGGCGTGCGGATGGAAGACACCATCTTCTCCGGCGTGGTCTCACTGGCCACCTCCGGCAACGTGCCGATCGCCGCCATCGTGTTCATCGCCAGCGTGCTGGTGCCTTTTACCAAGGTGATCGTGCTGATCACGCTGTTGCTGAGCATCCACTTCAAAACCTCGCACAGCCTGAAGACGCGCATTCGCCTGCTGCGCCTGGTCACCTGGATCGGCCGCTGGTCGATGCTCGATCTGTTCGTTATCGCCTTGATGATGTCGCTGGTAAACCGCGACCAGCTGTTATCTTTTACTATGGGACCGGCCGCGTTTTACTTTGGCTCGGCGGTCATTTTGACTATTCTTGCCGTTGAATGGCTCGATAGCCGATTGATTTGGGATGCACATGCAACAGGAAACGCCGACTACACCGACTGAAGCGCGGGTCAAGAACAAACGCCGCATTTCACCGTTCTGGTTACTGCCGTTCATCGCCCTGCTGATCGCCGGGTGGCTGGTCTATAACAATTTCCAGGAGCGCGGCACCACCGTCACCATCGATTTCCAATCGGCGGCGGGCATCGTCGCCGGCCGCACGCCGGTGCGCTATCAGGGCGTTGAGGTCGGCACGGTGCAAAAAATCAGCCTGAGCAAAGATCTGCGCAGCATCGTGGTGGAGGCCAGCATCAAAAGCGATCTGGGAGACTCGCTGCGCGAAGGCACCCAGTTCTGGCTGGTGACGCCGAAGGCCTCGCTGGCCGGGGTCTCCGGCCTCGATGCGCTGGTCGGCGGCAACTATATCGGCATGATGCCCGGCAGCGGCAAGGAGCAAACCCACTTCACCGCGCTCGATACCCAGCCGAAGTACCGCCTGAACACCGGCGAGCTGATGATCCACCTGCACGCCGACGATCTGGGCTCGCTCAACAGCGGCTCGCTGGTCTACTACCGTAAAATCCCGGTCGGCAAGGTGTACGACTACACCATCAGCGAAGGCAATAAGGGCGTGACCATCGACGTGCTGATCGATCGCCGCTTCGCCCATCTGGTGAAAAACAACAGCCGCTTCTGGAACGTCTCCGGCTTCAAGGGCGATTTCAGCCTGTCCGGCGCGACGGTACAGATGGAGAGCCTGGCGGCGCTGGTCAACGGCGCCATCGCCTTCGATTCTCCGGCCGATGGCCAGCAGGCCAAGGGCGACCAGAGCTATGCCCTGTATCCCGATCTGGCCCACAGCCAGCGCGGCGTCAATATCCTGCTGGATCTGCCGAGCGGCAACAACCTGAGTGAAAACCGCACGCCGCTGATGTACCAGGGGCTGCAGGTCGGCACCCTGACCAAGCTGACGTTGCAGCAGGACAGCAAAGTGGTCGGTGAACTGACCATCGATCCTTCGGTGGTCGATCTGATGCGCAGCGGCACCCGCATCGTGATGCGCAGCCCGCGCATCAGCCTCAACGACGCCAAGCTCAGCCAACTGCTGACCGGCACCACGCTGGAGCTGGTACCGGGTGAAGGCGAGCCGCAGCAGCGCTTCAACGTGCTGGACAGCAGCGAGACGCTGTTGCAACAGCCTGGCGTGCTGACCGTCACGCTGAATGCGCCGCAAAGCTACGGCATCGACGTGGGGCAGCCGTTGGTAGTGCACGGCGTGAAAGTCGGCCAGATCCTGAGCCGCACCCTGACCGCCGGCGGCGTGGTGTTCACCGCCGCCATCGACGCCCAATATCGCGGCCTGCTGCACAAAGACAGCAAATTCGTGGTCAACAGCCGCCTCGACGTCAAGCTGGGCATCGACGGCATGGAAGTGCTCGGCGCCAGCGCCCAGGAGTGGGTAGACGGCGGCGTGCGCATTATTCCCGGCAGCAAGGGGGAACCGGGCGGCCAATACCCGCTGTACGCCAACAGCGAGAAAGCCGAGGAAGGCATCGTCGGCAACGCCCCGGCCACCACCCTGACCCTCAGCGCCACCAGCCTGCCGGACGTGCAGGCCGGCTCGGTGGTGCTGTATCGCAAATTCCAGGTGGGCGAAATCGTCAACGTGCGGCCAAAGGCCAACGAGTTTGAGGTGGACGTCTACATCAACCCGGAATACCGCAAGCTGCTGACCCGAGAAAGCATCTTCTGGGCCGAAGGCGGCGCCAAGGTGCAGCTCAACGGCAGCGGGCTGACGGTGCAGGCTTCGCCGCTTAACCGCGCGCTGAAAGGCGCCATCAGCTTCGACAACCTGCAGGGCGTGACGCTTAACAAGGGCGCCAACCGCGTGCTGTACGCCAGCGAAACCGCCGCTCGCGCGGTGGGCAGCCAAATCACGTTGAAAACCTACGACGCCAGCAAGCTGTCGGCGGGCATGCCGCTGCGCTACCTCGGCATCGACGTCGGCCAGGTGGAGTCGCTGCAGCTGGCGCCGGAGCGCAACGAAGTGTTGGCCAAAGCGGTGCTGTATCCGGAATACGTGCAGACCTTCGCGCGTCTGGGCAGCCGCTTCTCGATCGTCTCGCCGGAGATCTCCGCCGCCGGCGTCAGCAACCTCGATACCCTGCTCCAGCCTTATATCAACGTGGAGCCGGGGCGCGGCCGCGAGCTGCGCACCTTCGAGCTGCAGCAGGCCAGCATCACCGACTCGCGCTATCTCGACGGCCTGAGCGTGGTGCTCGACGCCGCCGAAACCGGCTCGCTGCAGATCGGCACGCCGGTGCTGTTCCGTGGCGTGGAGGTCGGCACCATCACCGGCTTCTACCTTGGCGCCATGTCAGACCGGGTGCACGTCGCGCTGCGCATCAGCAAGAAGTATCAGCATCTGGTGCGCAACAACAGCGTGTTCTGGCTGGCTTCGGGGTACAACCTGCAGTTCGGCCTGACCGGCGGCGTGATCAAGAGCGGGACCTTCCAGCAGTTCATCCGCGGCGGTATCGCCTTCGCCACGCCGCCGACCATTCCGCTGGCGCCGAAAGCGACGCCGAACAAACACTTCCTGCTGAATCCGGAAGAGCCGAAGGACTGGAAAACCTGGGGCACCGCCATTCCGCGCGATTAAATTTCGCATTTTCCTCAGGGCCCGGCATTGCCGGGCCCTGTTTTTTTCCGCTTTGTGATAAACTCTCGCCCTTGTCTTTATTGCACCCTGAGAGTTCGCCCCGTGGCCAAATCCACCGCCGTTTTTCTGCCCCCCGCTTTCCTTGACGCCACCCGCGCCATCATGCCCGCCGAGCTGGCGATGGAAGATTTTATCGCCGCCTGCCAGCGCCCGCTGCGCCGCAGCCTGCGCGTCAACACGCTGAAAATCAGCGTCGCCGACTTCCTGGCGCTGGTGCAGGATTACGACTGGCGACTGGAGCCCATCCCCTGGTGCGCGGAAGGGTTCTGGATCGAGCGCGACGATGAAGAACTGCGTCTGGGCAGCGCCGCCGAACACCTGAGCGGCCTGTTCTACATTCAGGAGGCCAGTTCAATGCTGCCGGTCAGCGCGCTGTTCTCGGGCGGCGCAGCGCCTAATCGGGTGCTGGACGTGGCGGCGGCACCAGGCTCCAAAACCACCCAAATCGCCGCGTTGATGGGCAATCAGGGCGGCATCGTCGCCAACGAATACTCCGCCAGCCGGGTAAAAGTGCTGCACGCCAATATCAGCCGCTGCGGCGTGAAGAACGCCGCGCTGACCCACTTCGACGGCCGGGTGTTCGGCGCCGCGCTGCCGGAGAGCTTCGACGCCATTCTGCTCGATGCCCCCTGCTCAGGCGAAGGCGTGGTGCGCAAGGATCCGGACGCCATGAGCAACTGGTCGCCACAGAGCGTGGCCGAGATCGCCGCCACCCAACGCGAACTGATCGACAGCGCGTTTCATGCGCTGGCGCCGGGCGGCGTGATGGTTTACTCCACCTGCACGCTCAATGCGCAGGAAAACCAGCAGGTGGTGCGCTGGCTGCTGGACATCTACGGCGACGCGGTCAGCGTCGAGCCGCTGGGTGCACTGTTCCCCGGCGCCGACAAGGCGCTGACCGCCGAAGGCTTCCTGCACGTCTTCCCGCAGATTTACGACAGCGAAGGCTTTTTCGTCGCCCGCCTGCGCAAACAGCGCGCCGTGGCGCCGTTGGCGAAGCCGACCTACAAGGTGGGTAAATTCCCGTTCAGCCCGCTGTCCGGCAAAGAGGCGGCGCTGGTCGCCCAAGCCGCCGCCGCATCCGGCTTAACCTGGGGCGATGACAGCCGGCTGTGGGAGCGCGACAAGGAGCTCTGGCTGTTCCCGGCCGAGCTGGAACCGCTGTTCGGTAAAGTGCGCTTCTCACGTATCGGCCTCAAGCTGGCGGAACGATTCCCGAAAGGTTTCCGCTGGCAGCACGAGGCGGCAATCGCGCTGGCCGGCACCGGCGGCAAACCGCATTTCGAACTGGACGCCGCGCTGGCGCAGGAGTGGTATCACGGCCGCGATCTCTACCCGGAGCAGCCGCCGGCCGGCGATGAATGCATCGTCACCTACCAGGGCCAGCCGCTGGGCATCGCCAAGCGCATCGGCAGCCGCATCAAGAACAACCTGCCGCGCGAGCTGGTGCGCGACGGCGCGCTGGATTTTCACCTGTAATCGATCCGGTGCCGGGGAACCGCATCCCCCGGCGCCAAAATAACGCTAATAATATTCCTATCGTCATTCGTTATTATTCTAATCATTTCCAAGTTGCACTATTCCGCCTCCCCGTCCGTATATCCCCGCCGGAAAAGAAAAAAGTTTTTAGCCTTTGATCAAGACAATTTCGCGTTCTTATCCTATTAATTTAAATGTAAGTAAATTAATGCGTTCAACTCAGCTCTGGGTGGCGTTTTTGCGGGCTTTCTCTGACACGGCAAGGAATCATGATGAATAAAACTCTGATGGTTTTGACCTCGGTAGCACCTCTGCTGTGCATCAGTGGCACAGCCAACGCAGCGGGCACCATTCAGGGCACGCTGGGCGTAACGATCACCATCGGCGCCGGCTGTGTGGTCACCGGCGGCAACAGTTCCGGCACCACCAACGACTTTGGTTCGATCAGCTTCGGGACTTACTCCTCGCTGGCCAACGTCATCACCGCCAGCGCCACCGGCAGCGGCGGTACCGGCACGCTGGGGCTGAACTGCACCACCGGCACCAACTATACCGTAGCGCTGGACAACGGCCTCAACGCCTCCGGCAGCCAGCGGCGCATGGCCAGCAGCGTGCCGGCCTACATCAGCTACAACCTTTATCAGGACAGCGCCCACGCCCTGCCGTGGAACAGCACCACCGGCACGCTGACCGGCACCGGTACCGGATCGGCGATACCGCTGATCGTTTACGGCCTGGTGCCTGCCGCGGGAACGACCCCGGCGGCGGGCGTCTACAGCGATACCGTCACCATGACCGTCACCTGGTGAGTTTCATCGTCAACGGAGCGCCGTCAGTGCGCTCCGTTATTCATTAAGTAATAATATTCCCACCCGCATTATCATTACCCCCTTAGTGTTCATGCCCGTGACACGGCCGCCGCAGCGAACCTGCGATCGCGGTTAAAAATAAATAAAGTTTTTAATCTTTTAGCGCGACATTCTCACGTTCTTATTCTATTAATTAATCTGTAAATAGATTAATGCATTTGACTCATTTTTCGGGCTTTTTGGCAGGCTTCTCTACTACGGCAAGGAACCACGATGAAAAAGACTCTGGCGGCATTAACCTCGGCAGCACTTCTGCTGTGCGCCTCTGGCACCTCCTACGCGGCGGGCACCATTCAGGGCACGCTGGGCGTCACCCTGACCATCGGCGCCGGCTGCGTGGTCACCGGCGGCACCAGCTCCGGCACCACCAACAGCTTCGGCTCCATCAGCTTCGGCACCTACTCCTCACTGGCTAACGTCATCACCGCCAGCGCCACCGGCAGCGGCGGCACCGGCACGCTGGGGCTGAACTGCACCACCGGCACCAACTATACCGTGGCGCTGGACAACGGCCTCAACGCCACCGGCAGCCAACGGCGCATGGCCAGCAGCGTACCGGCCTATATCAGCTATAACCTCTACCAGGACAGCGCCCACGCCGTACCGTGGAACAGCACCACCGGCCTGCTGACCGGCACCGGCACCGGTTCGGCGGTACCGCTGATCGTCTACGGCCTGGTACCTGCGGCAGGCACCACCCCAGCGGCCGGTGCGTACAGCGATACCGTCACCATGACCGTCACCTGGTAAACATGACGCGCCTGGCCGTCACCTGCATGCTGCTGTCGTTGGCGGGCGTTTGCCGCGCCGACGTCAGCACCGCGACGGTGGGCGTCAGCGCCACCCTGGTCAAGTCCTGCGTCGCCGGCACCACCAGCGGCGGCAACACCACGTTCGGCACCTTTAACTTCGGCACGGTCTATTTCCTCAATACGGCGATAAAGGTGACCGGCCAGGCGAACGCCGGCGCACTGCAGATCAACTGCAACAACGGCACCAGTTACACGGTGCTGCTCAGCGGGGGACAGAGCGGCAATACCGCCGCGCGCTATCTGCAAAGCGCGGCGGGTGCCCGCGTGAACTACAACCTGTATACCAGCGCCAGCTACGCCACCGTCTGGGATAACGTCACCGGCGTCACCCAGACCGCCACCGGCCAAAGCGTCTGGCTGCCGGTGTACGGCATGATCCCGGTACAAACGACGCCGGCGACGGGCAACTATACGGATACGGTGCAGGTGACGATAAATTGGTGATTAACGGAACGCTGCGCACCCTGCTGCTGGCGGCGCTGATCGGCGCCCCGACGGCCCGTGCCGATACCGTCAGCCAGGGCTTTACGGTCAACGCTTCGATCATCAAAGGCTGCGTGCTCGGCAGCGGCGTCACCAACGTTACCTCGTTCGGCAGCATGAGCTTCGGCCAGGTGGCGTCCTTGAGCAGCCCGATAAAAATCGTCTCCAGCGCCGGCGCCGGCTCCATTTTGATCCGCTGCAATCCCGGGCTCAGCGTCACCCTGGGATTGAACGTCGGCAATAACGTCACCGGCTCCATCGCCGGCGGGCGAAAACTGTTGAACTCGGTGACCTCGGAAACGCTGGTTTACCAGCTCTACCAGGATGCCAACTACGCCGTTTTGTGGGGCGACGGCGGCAACGGCGGCGCCGTCCAAACCGTCTCCTCCACCGGCAGTACGCAAGAAATAAAAATCTACGCCAGTTTAATGGCGAGCAGCACCTTGCCCACCAGCGGCACCTACAACGATACGGTCTTAGTGACGGTGAGTTATTGAGCTTTTAAAAAGGATCACATTATGCGTAGTACTCTGCTCCGCCTGCCCCTGCTGGCAGGATTGCTGTTAGCCGGTCAACCGCAGGCCTTCGCCGCCGCCTCCATTCTGATTTGGCCTATCGATCCGGCGATTGAAGACAACCAGCAGGCGACGGCCCTGTGGCTGGAAAACCGCGACAGCAAACCGGTCTATATGCAGATCCGCGTGCTCGGCTGGCAACAAACCGGCGGTAAGGACGACTACCGCAACCAGAGCGACGTGGTCGCCAGCCCGCCGGTCGCCACCATTCTCCCCGGCAAACGCCAGCTGATTCGCCTGATCAAGCAGATCCCGGTCGCCGCCGGGCAAGAACGGGCTTACCGGATACTGGTTGACGAAGTGCCAATCAAGGATAAAGACGGCGCGGCGCCCGACAAGGGTGCGCAGATGGGGCTGAAATTCCAGATGCGTTATTCGGTGCCGCTGTTCGTCAGCGGCAAAGGCGTCTGGACCAAGCAAGACTTCGAACACCCGCGCGACTATGCCACCGCCAACCAGCCGAAGCTCAGCTACCGGCTGCTGCAGCAAAACAGCCAGCGCTGGCTCGACGTGCGCAACGACGGCATCGTGCACGCTCGCCTGTCGCAGGTCAGCATCCAGGGCAAGCCGCTCAACAACGGGCTGCTGGGCTATGTGCTGCCGGGTTCGCAGATGCGCTTTGCCCTGCCGCCTTCGGGCAGTTTCGCCGCCGGCAAGCTGCAGGCGATGGTCAACGATAATAAGCAACCCGTAACCATTCCGTCTTACTGAGCCTGAGGTGCAGGTGAAGCGGATCTCGTCGCCGGCCACGCGCGGCATGCAGCTCAAGCCGCTGGCCCTGGCCGTACTTTGTATGGCGGTGGAGCTGTGGCCGCCGCACGCCGCCGCCGACGACCTTCCGCCGCCGCCCAGCGCCATCAGCATGCCGGACACCACGCTGTATCTGGAGCCGGTGGTGAACGGCCGCCAGACCGGCAAAGTGGTGCCGGTCACCTACCGCAGCGGCCACTACTATTTGACGCCGCAGCAACTGAGCGACGCCGGCCTGCCGGTGGCGGACAAGCAAGCGAAAGAAATCGCCGTCGATCAATTGGATAAGGTCGACGTCACCTACAGCGGCGAAACGCAGCAGCTGTTGATCTCGGTGCCCAACGACTGGCTGCCCAAGCAAACCCTCGGCGACGCCAACCCGGAACAGCGGCTGCCGGCGCAAAGCAGCCTGGGCTTCTTGCTGAATTACGACGCCTACGTCAGCCAGAGCGGCGGGCGCGGCAATCCGGGCTATTTTTCCGCCTGGAGCGAACAGCGGCTGTTCGACGGCTTCGGCGTTATCGCCAACACCGGCATTTTCCGCAGCAGCTTCAACGGCGAGACCGCCGCACAGCAGAACAATCGCTATATCCGCTACGACAGCAGCTGGCGCTACAGCGACGACAACACCATGCTCAGCTATACCGCCGGCGATCTCACGACCGGCTCGCTGCCCTGGACCAGTTCGGTGCGCATCGGCGGCCTGCAGGTGGCGCGCAACTTCGCCACGCGGCCGGATCTGATTACCTATCCGCTGCCGCAGTTCTCCGGCCAGGCCGCCGTGCCGAGCAGCGTCGATCTGTACATCAACAGCTATAAGAATACCTCCGTCAGCGTGAACCCCGGCCCGTTCACCCTGAATACCGTGCCTTACATCAACGGCGCCGGCCAGGCGACGGTGGTCACCACCGACGCGCTCGGCCGCCAGATCAGCACCACGGTGCCGTTCTATGTCGCCAGCTCGCTGCTGCAGGCCGGGCTAAGCGATTTCAGCCTGTCGGCAGGGGCGCTGCGTCAAAATTACGGCTACCGCTCCGCAGACTACGGCCAATGGGTGGCCAGCGGCAGCGGGCGTTACGGCGTCACTGATTGGTTGACGCTCGAAGGGCGAGCGGAAGGCGCTGCTGAGCTGGCGGTCACCGGCGCCGGCGCGGGCGTGCGCCTGGGGCAGTTAGGGGTCCTCAACGCCTCCTACAGTTACAGCCAGGCGGGCAGCGATGCCTTCAACGCCCCACCGGTCACGCCCCTTTATTACAATCCGATCACCGGCCAACCGGTACAGCAACCGGATGCCAGGCCGGTTTATCAGTACACCGGCCGCCACGGCGATCAGACCAGCCTGAGCTATACCTACAGCAACCAATATTTCAGCCTCAATGCCCAACGGGTACTGCGCAGCGCGGACTTCGGCGACCTCTCTACCTACAAGAGCAGCTACCGCCTGAGCCGCCGCACCGATCAACTGACCGGCAGCATCGGCCTGAGCCGCTTCGGCAGCCTGGGCGCCGGTTATTTCGACGTGCGCGACGCCATCGGCCAGCGCACCCGCCTGGTCAACCTGTCGTACAGCCTGACGCTGTGGCGCAATATCAGCCTGTACGCCTCGGCGAACCGCGAGATCGGCGGCGACGGCTACAGCTCGCAGCTGCAGATCAGCATTCCGTTCGATGCCTGGGGCACCGCTAACGTCAGTACCGCCCGCGACGCCGGCAACCGCTGGAGCGAACGCGTCGCGTACAGCCGCGCCGCGCCGACCGACGGCGGTTTCGGCTGGAACCTGGCCTACGCCGGCGGTCAAGGCAGCAACAGCGATTACCGCCAGGCAGACCTGACCTGGCGCACCTCGCTGTTGGAAACCCGCGCCGGGCTGTACGGCAACCGTAACGATTACACCCGCTGGGGCGAAGTCAGCGGTTCGCTGGTGGCGATGAACGGCGGCGTATACGCCACCAACACCATCAACGACGCCTTTGCCCTGGTTTCGACCAACGGCTACGCCGGCATTCCGGTCAGCTACGAGAACCAGCGCATCGGCGTCACCAACGACAAAGGCTACCTGTTGGTGCCCACCGTCACTTCGTATTACCACGCCAAATTCCAGATTGATCCGCTCAATCTGCCGGCGGATGTCAATTTACCGTCAGTAGAAAAAACCGTCGCCATTCGCGATCACAGCGGCTACCTGGTCGAATTCCCCGTCCAGCGCCTTTCCGCCGCCGACGTGGAGCTGGTCGATGCGCAAGGCAAACCGCTGGCCAACGGCAGCCAGGTGGCGGTGATCGGCAGCAATCAACAAAGCTATGTCGGGTGGGATGGCATGACCTATATCGACCCGGTGCAGCAGCACAACCGGCTGAGCGTGATCCCGGCCGACGGCGGCGCGCCGTGCCAGGTCAGCTTCAGCCTGGCCAATCCGCAGGGGCTACAGCGCGTCGGTCCCCTCGTCTGCCAATAACACACGGAGAAGAAGAACGATGTATCGGCAAGTGAAAATTCTTTTGGCGGCGCTGCTGCTGCTGTGCGGGCAACGCGCGCTGGCGGACTGCGCCACTACCAACGGCACGGTGACCCTGCCCAGCAGCAACTCCTTCGCCGTCTACAACGGCCAGATCAGCGCCCAGGGTACCGCCGGGCTCAACTGTACCGGGCTGGGGCTCAATCTGTTGACGCAAAACACCGTCACGGTCAAGATTGCCTCCACCACCAACAATATGGCCCTGCTGAACGGCAACGGCTCCGGCGATAAAATCTCCTATCTCATCTACCCGGATGCCAACTACCAATATCCCTACAGCGTCGGCCAGACCATCGACTACAGCTCGCTGAACCTGCTGTCGCTGATCCTGATCTCTTCCAACGTCAACTTTCCGGTGTACGTCAAAACCGTGGCGGGTGCGAACGTCAGCGCCGGCACCTATACCGACACCATTAACCTGGTGTGGAACTACCATATTTGCGGCCTGGGCCTGATAGGGCTGTGTATCTGGTGGGACGGCACCAACCAACCCAGCACCGTGACCGTCACCGCGGTCATCACCAAAAGCTGCCTGATCAATACCGCCAACAACGTCAACTTCGGCAGCATGGCGCTGGTGGGGCAATTCAACCCGATCAACCAGAGCATCACCCTGACCTGCACCAAATCCCAGTCATACAGCTCCTACTTTACCAACGGCAACAACCCCATCACCGGTTGGCGGCGAATGCTCAGCGGCACCAGCAACTTCCTGCAGTATCAGATCTACCTGCCCAACACCAGCACCGTGTGGAGCAGCACCAACGCGCAAAGCGGCACCGGCACCGGTCTGGCGCAAAGCATCCCCTTTACCGCCGCCATCAATCCGGCGCAGACCGAAGTGCCGGTCGGTACCTATCAGGATAACGTCAGCTATGTCGTGACCTATTAGCGTGGCCGCTAGCCGCTCAGGAAGAATGTTGCCAGAATGTATTTTTTATGTGGCATTTTTTGCTCATTTGGCTATGCTCATACCGATGGCCTTACTGGTCTAACCTCCTACCACATCATTGAGCAAGGAGTTCCCATGAGCAAAACCGTCGTAAAAATTGGCAGCTTCGAGGTCGATGACGCGCATCTTCACGCCGGCGCCGACCGCGCCGGCACCCTGAGCATTCCCTGCAAGTCCGATCCGGATCTGTGTATGCAGCTCGACGGCTGGGATGAACACACCAGCATTCCGGCGATCCTTGATGGCAAACAGTCGCTGCTGTACAAGCAGCACTACGATCGGCAGGCGGACGCCTGGGTGATGCGGCTGGCATGAAAATACGCCGGGCCTGCTGACGACGCGCTGCTTTCATCGGAAACAGCGCGTTTTTTTATGCGATGGCGATGCCGCGGCCGGCAAAGAAAGGGGTGAAGCGGTTGAGCGGCAGCTGTACCCGCTCGCGCGTTGCCGGGCTGTCGCCCGAAGGGTTGTGGAAGGTTACGCTTTGCGTATCGGCGGCGGTGATCAACACCAGATGCCCGCCTCGCTGCGGCGGCAGGCTCTCGGGCCGGCGAATGGAAGGATGCACCGAGGCGATAAAGTAGCGGTATTGGCTAAGCAGCGCCCATAACTCGGCGGCCTCCAGCCCCACCTTCACCTCCGCTTGCAGCGCAAACTGCTCGCGCACGTACTCAACGAACGGCGCGTAAATCAGCCCTTTTATCCGCTCCCCCTCGCGCACATAGGCACCGTAAGGCAGGCTACGCCGCGCCAACTCCAGCAGCGGCGGCGCTTCGCCGTCGCGATGGCTCAGCACCATTTTCAGGCAGGCCATGCCGCACACGTGGTTGGCCCACTCGACGTACTCCGCCCGATCGCGGGCGCCGCTGCGCGCCCAATTCTCGTCTTGCGCCAGCGTCATGCGGCCGGCGATCAGTTCGGCGGCCAGCTCCGGGCTTGCCCACTGGCATTCGTAGGGAACGGCGCGCATCCGTTTAGAACTTGTCGACGACTTTGAAATTCATCAGCACCAGCGTCATGTCCGGCGAGAACAGATCATACTCTTCGAAGAAGCGCTGCAGCTCTTTGCGCCAATGCGCCAGCGAACGATCGCCCTCGCCTTCGGCAAAGGCGTGCGCTTCATCGACCTGATCGTACGTTTTCATTTCCACCGCGGTCAGTTCAACCGCGCAGACCGGTTCACCTTTACCGTCCACCACCAGGAACAGGTCGCCGGCCTGCGGGATCCCTTCGCCGTCCAGGTTGGAACAGGTGGCCGTTTTGGTGCCATTGAGGATCAATTGCACCACTTCATCGGCCTGCTGCTCGGTATCGCCGAACGCCCAGCGCTCAAGGTGCTCGTATTTCTGTGGAATTGCCGTCGCCATGATTATACCTTTTGGAAAAATGCATCAATGCAGACAGGATAGTACAACGTATTGCCGGCCGTCTGCATCCGTCGCAAGCGCGACTGCGCGTTCCGCCACCGCCGCCTTTACGAGTTTTTACCGTTCTTCGCTGTGCCTGTCGCGCTGCCGGGCGCATACTGTGGACATTATTCACCCAATGGCAACCGCCAGGCGGCAACATGCGGCAAGACGACATCGATGCTGACGATACCTTCAGCGATTTACTCAACGGCGTCGCCCTGGTGACGCTTTTCCTCATCACCCTCGTCGGCGGGTGGTACTTCAGTTAAGGAGGCAACGTGGCAACAAAACGCATGGGCAACAAACTCAGTAAAATGGTCGTGGTGCTGCTGCTGATCTGCCTGGCGTTGCTGCTGTTGCGTTGGGCGGCGATCGCCTTCGGTTAATCTCGCGAACCGGCGCCGGCCTAAGCGCCGGCGTCGTGCTCACCGCCGTCGCGGCGCGGTCGGCTCCAGCAGCTCCTGCAAATAGGCCAAACGCGCTTCCCCTTGTGGCAACCAGCGGCGACACAGCCAATGCTGCGTTTCACCCGTGCGGCTCAGGCGGTAGTACTCCGCCAAGGTTTCGACCCAGTTCATGATGTTTTCTCCTGCTTTTCGACACCGCCAGTATTGAGCGTAAAAACCAGAAGAAATACTGATGGCTTGTTTTTTATGCTTCCTGTTTTGGGTGGCCGGTAGCGAAGCCGCAGTTCAGCTGCTACATTGGGCAAAAATCAACCAGCCGAGGTAGGCCATGACGTTCTCGGAACAGGAGATTAAACCCGTATGGGATGAGGTCGCACGCCTGATCGGCGACGGCGTGATGCAGCTGCGCCATCGTGGCGAAGCGCTGTCGGTGGAAACGCTGGAAAAACATCTGGCGCGGCAGCTGGCGGACAGCAACGATATCGAACGGCGCATCCTGCTCGGCGCCGCCATCAACATGTTGAAAGGCGGAAAATGAATCGCCAACCGAAAAGGTTGGCGATCCGACAGAAGCCCGAGGTATGCAAGCCCGGCCTTCTGCGCGCTACTATGTCACGCTAATATGACGGAATTAATAGGAATTGTCGGGTTTTTACCCAAAACGCCCTATTTTTGTTGCCCGCATTACGCCAACACGAAATCGCCGGCATCCAGCGGCTGCCCCACCACTTTCACCAGGAAATCGCTGGCGCCAAAAGCGCCGCCCAGGTTGATCGCCAGGTCGCTGACGTGACTTTGCGCGTCATAGCTCAACATCGCCTCACCCGCCTTGCCGCTGAACTGATCGACGAAGCGAATGCCGTCCGCGCTGCCGGTGTTGAACAGCGTCAGATCGATCTTGTCTTCACCGCGCACGAAGTCGCGGATCCAATCCGGTGCCGCCGCCGTCGATTCATCCGCCGCGAAATAGACGAAGGTATCTTTGCCAGCGCCGCCCCACAGCTGATCGGCCCCTTTGCCGCCGTACAACACATCATCGCCCGCACCGCCCTTGAGCACATTGTCGCCGGCGTTGCCCACCAGCACATCGTTGCCCGATCCGCCGATGGCATTTTCAATCGTTACGCCTGCGGCGATGGACACGTTGCCTTTCAGGCCGCCAACGTCCGAGAACGCTTTTTCATTCAGGTTGATGCGCTGATTCTGGCC
Organism: Serratia sp. HRI; assembly: GCF_010119335.3. Classification (NCBI taxonomy): domain Bacteria; kingdom Pseudomonadati; phylum Pseudomonadota; class Gammaproteobacteria; order Enterobacterales; family Yersiniaceae; genus Serratia; species Serratia sp. HRI. The sequence goes on from NZ_CP083690.1 coordinate 377,249, forward strand.
AAAGCCGGAGAAGTCGAAGGTGTCGTTACCGCCGGCATCCCAGGCGGTGAAAACAATCTTGTCCTGCGCGCTGGTGGCGGTGAGGAAGTCGCGATCGGTATTGGAATTAAAGCCGTAGATCGTATCGCCGGTGCGGGTGTTCATGTTGGCGCCGTAGAAGTGCTGGATCGCCGTGATGTCGTTGAGCAGCGGCCCGGAAGAGTAAGCGCCTTTAAAGTCCTGCCCGGTGTTGCTTTCGCTGAAATAGCTCATCACGCTGTGGGCACGGCTGTCCTCGAAATAGGTCGCGTCCTTGCCGTAGGTGATACTGACGCCCGGCGCGGCGTTATAGTCGCCCGGGTGTTGCAGCCCCAGCGCATGGCCGATTTCATGGGTGAAGGTCTGGCGACCGTACTCGTTCTCATGGATCTGATTGTTGACGAAGGTATGGTTCTTGGCGTTATACCAGGTTTGCCCGGCAACCGAAGGCGAGGTGTCCGGGTTATACGCAAAGGCATAGGAGCCGCGCGAGCTGTAGTCGAACAGGCCGAATTTGATGTTGGCGGCGGCGGTGTTGCTGGTTTCGCTAAAGGTGATGTTGGCCACGTCGGACCATGACTGCAACGACAGTTTGGCCTGCTCGCGCTGTTCGGCGTTAAAGCTGCTGAAGCCGCTGATGCCCATGCTCGACATGTTGCCCGGCGCCTTTTCCCAGAAGCTGAAGGTCAGGGAGACCGGCGTGTCGGTCACGCCCTTGTCGTGCCAACTGCGATCGCCGCGCGCCAGCTCCAGACCGGCGTTTTCGAACGTTTTCGACGGATGAAGCACGGTAATGGTGTCGTCTTCATCGGGTTTATAAGCGCCCAGCAGGGCTAATACGCCTTCGGCCTTAACGGAAGCATTGCTTGATGACATAACCTTATCTCCATATTCGTCAATTCAATCGGGGGGGATGCCCCAACTGGCGGATTGCCTGAACGGCAGCGGCCCGGTGTTGAATCAATACGGGGATATCGGTAATGCGGTGGCGCCTTCCCTCGGCACTCTGAATGAGAACGATAATCCCTTAAGAGAAAAGAATAGACACACTTTCGCCGAGTACAGAATTTTCTTAGATAAAGTACGACTATGCATTTGCGCCATACGAATGATTTTCAAGGTAATCATCAGCATTATCACGATAAGCGGAAAAAAACATAAAAAAACCGGGGCAATCCAACCCCGGCTATCCATAAGAAATTCTGGACTCAGACTAACCAACCGAGCAGCAGCGTCGCGCCGATGACCGTGGAAGCGCCGCCGATGCGCGTGGCAATTTGGGCGAACGGCATTAGCCCCATGCGGTTCGACGCCGACAGGATCGCCACGTCACCGGTGCCGCCCAGGCCGCTGTGGCAACAGGTGACGATCGCCGCTTCCACCGGGAACATCTTCAGGTAAGGCGCAATCAGGAAACTGACCAGCCCCATCGACAGCACCACCGAGCCGCAGACCACCACATAACCGACCGAGAACACCGCCACCACGCTTTCCAGCGGCACGTACAGCATGCCCAGACCGATCATCAGCGGCCACACCAGCGCCGTGGAGACGAACTTGTAGAAACTGTGCGCGCCGGTTTCCATCGAGGCCGGGATCACCCGGCAGTACTTGCACAACACCGCGAACAGGATCATCAGCACCGGGCCGGGAATATGCACGATGTGTTCGAACAGGCCACCGACGATAAAGAAGGCGCAGATCACCAACAGACCGCCGCCCATCAGTTGGAAATCGACGTTGCCGCTTTGCTCCTTGATGGCGAACATCGCGTTCTCCTGCGCCGAACGGATCAGCATGCCGTCGCCGCTCAGCGCCTTGCGCTGCATGCCGATGCGAGCCAGCACCCCGGCGGTCACGATGGCGAAGATATTGCCCAGCACCGCCGCCGGCGCCAGCTGCGCGACGTAGACATCCGGCGTCGCTCCCAGGATCGCCGAATAGGCCAGCGACAGCGGTAAAATCCCCTCGCCGATGCCGCCGCCGATGATCGGCACAATGATGAAGAAGAAGGTGTGATAGAAGGTAAAACCGAACAGCTTGCCCACCAGCAGCCCGGTGATCACCGCCGTCACCGTACCGACCACCAAGGGCACGAACATGCGAATCATCCCCTGGATCAGGATCACCCGATTCATGCCGAGAATGCTGCCGACCACCAGACTGGCGATGACGAAATACAGCAGGTTGGCGTCTTTCATCAGCAAATGGACGGTGCCCATGACGTTAGGCTGGAAGACATTGAAATAGACCAGCACCGACGGCACCATCAAACACAGAATGGCCGGCCCGCCGATATCGCGCAGCACGGGAATGCTTTTTCCCAACTGCGCCAGCGCAAAGCCCAGCGTCATTATCACCGCCAGGCCGCCGATCATATTCTTCGGCAGGAAGTTGGCATAGGCGGAAATCGCCACGATCGCGCAAATCGTGATAAACAGCGCGATCGGTACCGCACCGATATCTATTTGACGAAGTTGATTAATTAATCCTGAGGATTCGGACGATGCCGTATTTTTATCACAGGCCAGTTCTGCATTTATCTGTTTCATTATTCACCCTGCTGACAAGCGTACAGTACGGTTAGATTCACCTGGCGCAACGTTCCTGCCATAGCCAAGTAAAAACAAATGATTACGAAGAATCCTATTGTGGATTTCGCTTTTTCTAATAAGAAATAAAACAGTAGACAGCTCTGACGATATGATAAAAAATAAAAATGCAAAACTAAATTACGCCGGCGGAATTCAATATTGTGACCCTCCGCCAAGGTTAGTTTTAATTAATTATCGTCAGCATTTTGTAATTAAAGTAATCGGGTTTAAATTCGCTGCTATGCTATAGGAGGGCGAAAAAGCCCCCTGCTTTATTAATAAAGAACCGGAAACGCATTAGCTGAATCCGGTCAGCTTGATCCGAACCTTAATCCTGCGCGCGGCACCGCACGGGAAAGAGGCATAATATGACTCATAAGGAAGTAGAATATGTCTTCACGCGCTGTTACCCCACAAACCCTCGCTCGCTACGGCATTCATCAGGCCGCCGACGTCGTCTATAACCCCAGCTATGAATTACTGTTCGCCGAAGAGACCCGCGCCGACCTGCCGCCGCTGGAACGCGGCACCCTCACCCAGCTGGGCGCGGTCAACGTCGCGACCGGTGAATTCACCGGCCGTTCGCCGAAGGACAAATACATCGTGCGCGACGACACCACGCGCGATACCGTCTGGTGGTCGGACAACGGCACCGGCAAGAACGACAACCAGCCGCTCTCCCCGGAAGTCTGGCAGCATCTGAAAACGTTGGTGGGCAACCAGCTCTCCGGCAAGCGTTTGTTCGTGGTGGACGCGTTCTGCGGCGCCAACGCCGACACGCGCCTGAAAGTGCGCTTCATCACCGAGGTGGCCTGGCAGGCGCACTTCGTGAAAAACATGTTTATCCGCCCGAGCGACGCCGAACTGGCGGACTTTGAGCCGGACTTCGTGGTGATGAACGGCGCCAAATGCACCAACCCGGACTGGCAGCAGCAAGGGTTGCACTCGGAGAACTTCGTCGCCTTCAACCTGACGGAACGCATGCAGCTGATCGGCGGCACCTGGTACGGCGGCGAGATGAAGAAAGGCCTGTTCTCGATCATGAACTACCTGCTGCCGCTGAAGGGCATCGCCTCGATGCACTGCTCGGCCAACGTCGGCGAGCAAGGCGACGTGGCGGTGTTCTTCGGCCTGTCCGGCACCGGCAAAACCACCCTCTCCACCGATCCGAAGCGCCAGCTGATCGGCGATGACGAGCACGGCTGGGACGACGACGGCGTGTTCAACTTCGAAGGCGGCTGCTACGCCAAGACCATCAAGCTGTCGCCGCAGGCGGAGCCGGAAATCTATCAGGCGATCCGACGCGATGCGCTGCTGGAAAACGTCACCGTGCTGGCCGACGGCAGCATCGACTTCGACGACGCCAGCAAGACCGAGAACACCCGCGTCTCCTATCCGATTTATCACATCGAGAACATCGTCAAGCCGGTGTCCAAAGCCGGCCATGCGCGCAAGATCATCTTCCTGACCGCCGACGCCTTCGGCGTACTGCCGCCGGTATCGCGCCTGACGCCTGAGCAAACCCAGTACCACTTCCTGTCCGGCTTCACCGCCAAGCTGGCCGGCACCGAGCGCGGCATCACCGCGCCGACGCCAACCTTCTCCGCCTGCTTCGGCGCCGCGTTCCTGACGCTGCACCCGACGCAGTATGCCGAAGTGCTGGTGAAACGCATGGAGGCCGCCGGCGCCCAGGCTTACCTGGTCAACACCGGCTGGAACGGCAGCGGTAAGCGCATCTCGATCAAAGATACGCGCGGCATCATCGACGCCATTCTGAATGGCGACATTGAGCAGGCCGAGACCTTCACGCTGCCGATCTTCGGGCTGGACGTGCCGACCGCGCTGCCGGGCGTCGATCCGTCGATTCTCGATCCGCGCAAAACCTATGCCGACGAATCGTTGTGGCAGGAAAAAGCGCAGGATCTGGCGCAGCGCTTTATCGATAACTTCGCCAAATATACCGTCACCCCGGCGGGCGAAAAACTGGTGAACGCCGGGCCTAAACGGTAACGGCATTCCCCCGCTCAAGGGCCGATTCGTCGGCCCTTTTTTGTTTTCACTCCTCTCCCAGCAAACCCGGCATCACCAGCGCCACCGCCGCCGCGATGCGCTCGTCGATCGCGCTGCCCGGCGGCAACAGCCCCAGCGTCATCTGCCGCAGCGGTTCGGCGATGGTCATCGCCAACAGCAGGTCGCTGGTTTGCGCCCAGTCGCGCTCACGCAGCCACCCGCACTGCTGCTGGCGCTGCAGCCAGTCCGCCACCGTCGCCCGGCCGCGCTGAATACCGTTGCGCTGGTAGCTCTCCAGCAACCCCTCGCGCCCCGGAAATTCGCTTTGCAGCAGCCGGAACATGCCCACCGCTTCCGCACTCAGCACCTGCTGCGCGATGGCCTGCAGCCCTTTTTCCAACAGCGGCGCAACCGCCGCCCGCTGCCCGGCATCTTGGGCGAAGGCCGGCTGAAACGCCTCGGTCCAACCGCTTACCACCTGCGCCACCAGTTCGTCGCGGTTGGCGGCAAAGCGATACAGGGTTTTTTTAGCCACCCCGGCGCGTTTCGCCACCGCATCCACCGTTGCCGCGGCATAGCCGCCGTCGAGCAACAGCGCCAGCGTCGCCTGCGCCAACGTGGCGCGCAGTGCCGTTTCCGGCGTGGCCGGCCGGCCGCGAGCACGCAGCGGTTCGTCATTCGGGTTCGCCATATTTATTCCTCACAAGCATTGACAGACTCAGCATAGCGGCATAGTTTTATTTTGGAAACACGATTCGTTTCCAAAATAAAATAGGAACCCATTATGACACATCCTTCCCTGCTGGCGCCGTGGGGCGTTAACGATATCAACGAGTTGCTCAAACCTGAACCGCTGCGGCTGGAGATGGGGCTGAGTCGCAGCGCCGACGGTTTGCTAACCGTCGCGGTCCGTACCGATCTGCACGGCTGCAAGGGGCGCATGCTGGACTGGTGGTTCACCTTCTTTGAGAACACGCAGCACATCAACTGGTGGCACCCACACGATCACGTCGAACACCGCGGCTGGGATCGCCACTGGAAAAAGGGGGAAAGCTACGTCGGCGCCAGTATCGAAGCGGTCGAGTGGCTGGCGGAGCTGCCGCCGGTCGCGGCGCGCCTCAAGTTTCACGCCGCCGAGGACTTCTTCGCCCCGCAGCCGCTGCGCCAGGCGCGCGACGCGCAGGCGCTCTCCGCCGCCGTTTGCGCACGCATCGGCTTCGGTGACCAGGTGGCGCTGGATGACAACGGCGATCCCTGCGACGGCGAGATGCTGCATCTGGTGCGCGACACGCCCTATGGCTGCGTGCTGCGCAGCCGCTTCCTGCTGGGCAAAGCCTGCGCCAACGCCCACGACGAGCTGCCGGACGACATCGGCTTTAACCTAATGCGCCACTGCTACAACGAGTTCAGCTATCTGGCGCAGTTCCTGCCGTCGCTGTACTACGCCGAAAACGGCCGCGAACCGGCGCCGTTGCTCTGGTAATGCATCAGCGGGAACCTGTTAATTTTTCGCGATATTGCTATAGTGATTTTCATCGTTTTCCCCTGCGCTCATGACGGAGACATCATGGAAAATCCCTGCTATAGCGGCGGCTGCCTGTGCGGGCATATTCGCTTTCAGGCGCACGGCCTGCCAGGCAACCCACACAGCTGTTCCTGCGATTTTTGCCGCCGCCACTCCGGCGCGCCGACGCTCTGCTGGGTCGAATTTCCGCGTCAGGCCGTCGAGTGGAACGGGCCGGGCGGCATGCCGGCCCTATACCGTTCTTCACCCTATTCCAGCCGCGCCTTTTGCCCGCGCTGCGGCAGCACGCTGGGGGCGATCGACGACGAGCCGACGGTGGCGCTGGCCACCGGCAGCTTCGATCGGGCCAATCTGCCGGAGTTGCGCCCGACCTCACATGCGTTCGCCGATGTTTGCCCCGAATGGTGGCGTACAGACGGCATGCGCTGATCGCCTCACAGTTCCCGCTGAAATCAATTGATTGTTTTGTTGTATAAATTTAGAACTGACGAACAATAATTCAAAAGTATGGGAACGGGGATGAATCAACAGACTCTCGACGCGCGCCGCTCGCGTCAGGCGTTGCTGGCCGGCTCGGTCGGCAACTTTATCGAATGGTATGAGTTCGGGGTGTACGGGTTCCTGGCCACCGTTATCGCCGCCAATTTTTTCACGCTGCAGGGTGAAAATGAAATCACCAGCCTGATCCTCACCTACGCCGCCTTCGCGCTGGCGTTTTTCTGTCGGCCGATCGGCGCGGTGATCTTCGGCCGCATCGGCGATCGCATCGGTCGTCGCCCGACGCTGATTGCGGTTCTGCTGCTGATGACGCTAGCCACCGCGCTGATCGGCGTTATGCCGACCTATGCCTCGATCGGCGTCGCCGCCCCGCTGCTGCTGACGCTGCTGCGCATGTTTCAGGGGCTGTTCGCCGGCGGCGAATTCGGCGGCGCCGTGTCGCTGATGACCGAGTTCGCCCCGAAGGGCAAGCGTGGGCTGTTCGGCGCCTGGCAGTCTCTGACCGTCGCGCTCGGCCTGCTGGCCGGCGCTGGGCTGGTGGCGCTGCTGGCCGCGCTGCTCAGCGCGCAGCAGCTGCATGACTGGGGCTGGCGCATTCCCTTCCTGCTGGCGCTGCCGATGGGCGCCGTGGCGCTGTGGCTGCGGCTCAAGCTCGAGGAAACGCCCACGTTCACCCAGGCGCAGCAACAGGCGGAACACGCCACCGCGCCGCCGGAAGCGAAGCTGGGCGGCGTGGTGAAAACCATTCTGATCGGCATCGGCCGCATGATGGGCTGGTCGGCCGCCGGCTATACCTTCCTGGTGGTGATGCCTTCCTATTTGCAAACTTCATTACACGCCACCTTCCAGCAGGCGCTGGTGGCGACGGTGCTGGCCAACGTCGGTTTCGCCCTGACCATTCTGCCGGCGGGCATCATCAGCGACAAACTGGGGCGTAAAACGGTGATGCTGACGGCGGTGGCGGCGGTGATCCTGTTCACCTTCCCGCTGCTGCACCTGTTGCAGGATGCGCAAAGTTCACTGTGGGCCAAAGGGCTGGCGGTCATGATCGCCGGTGCCGTGGTCGGCCTGCTGGCCGGCCCCGGCCCGGCGATGCTGGCGGAGATGTTCCCGACCCGGGTGCGTTATACCGGCTTGGGGCTGGCTTACTCGCTGTCCAATGCGGTGTTTTCCGGCTCGGCCGGGCTGATTATCACCGGCCTCATCAAACAGACCGGTAATATCGACATTCCCGCCTACTACGTGGTCGCCACCTCGGTGGTCAGCCTCTTTGCGCTGATGACGCTGCGCCGCGACGACCATCTGCGCTCGCTGAACGAACGTTAATCCTCCGGGGGCACATCGCCCCCTTGCCAACTCGTGACCTCGATCACAACGCCAAAATGTTAACGTTAACTTTTGTGATTAACATCGCACGCGTGATATCTGCTAGCTTCATCCCCTTGTGAGTTAACGTTAACAATAGAGCTAACTTCACTCACCGGGGCCCTACCCATGAACCGCGAAACTAAAAAATATTACGTGCTGCTCAGCGGCCTGCTGTTCTTCTTTTTCTTCACCTGGTCTTCCAGCTTTTCGCTGATCTCACTGTGGCTGAATCAGAAGATCGGCCTGAAAGGCGCCGAGACCGGCCTGATCTTCTCCGCTATCTCGTTGGTGGCGCTGTGCGCACAGCCACTGTACGGGTTTATTCAGGACAAACTTGGGCTGCGCAAGCACCTGCTGCAGTTTCTCGGCGTGATGCTGCTGCTGACCGGCCCGTTCTTTATCTACGTTTACGCCCCGCTGCTGGCCAGCAGCCTGCCGCTCGGCGCACTGGTCGGCGGGGTATTTATCGGCGCCACCTTCTTCGCCGGCATCGGCGCGCTGGAATCTTATACCGAGCGAGTCAGCCGCATCAGCGGTTTCGAATTCGGCCGCGCCCGCATGTGGGGATCGCTCGGCTGGGCCAGCGCCACCTTTTTGGCCGGTTTTATCTTCAATATCGATCCGAACATCAATTTCTGGCTGGCCTCCGCCGCCGCCGTGGTATTCCTGTTGCTGCTCAGCCAGGTGCGCGAGCTGAAGCCGAACGCCATGGCGAGCCTGGCGTTCGGCAAACCGGAAAATCTGCGGCTGCAGGATGCGCTGGCGCTGCTGCGTATGCCGGGCTTCTGGGCGCTGGTGGTGTTTGTGCTCGGTATCAGCGTGTACAACGTTTTCGATCAGCAATTTTCGGTCTACTTCGCCTCGCAGTTCGCTTCTCGCGAACAGGGCAACGAGATGTACGGCTTCCTCAACTCGCTGCAGGTCTTCCTCGAAGCCGGCGGCATGTTCCTGGCGCCGCTGCTGGTGAACCGCATCGGCGCCAAACAGGGGCTGTTGCTGGCCGGTGGCGTGATGGCGCTGCGCATGTTCGGCTCAGGCTTGGTCAGCGGCGCATTGATGATCTCCGCCATGAAACTGCTGCACGCCGTAGAGTTGCCGATCCTGCTGATCGCTATCTTCAAATACATCGCCAGCCGCTTCGACAGTCGCCTCTCCTCAACGCTTTACCTGGTGGGCTTTCAGTTCATCACCCAGGTGATGGCCAGCTTCCTGTCGCCGCTGGCGGGCTACGGTTATGACCGCATCGGCTTTGCCGACACCTATCTACTGATGGGGTGCGCGGTCGCCGCTACGACGCTTGTCTCCTGTTTCCTGCTGCGCGGCGAACGTTCCGCCAGCGCAACCCCCTTTCAATCCGCCATTAAATCAAGTGAGTCTGTCCAATGAACACTGCCTTAGCTCAAGCCGACCATGCGGTCGAAGCCCTGCGCGCAGAGCGCCGAGACGAATACTACCCGCAGTTCCATCTCGCGCCGCCCGCCGGCTGGATCAACGATCCCAACGGCCTGATCTGTATTGACGGCGTCTATCATGCCTTCTTCCAGCATCACCCCTATAGCGAGCACTGGGGCCCCATGCACTGGGGGCACGCGACCAGCCGCGATCTGATCCGCTGGCAGCACCAGCCCATCGCCCTGGCGCCCGATACGCCCTATGACAAAGACGGTTGCTTTTCCGGCTGCGCCGTGGATGACAACGGCGTGCTGACGCTGATTTACACCGGCCACGTGTGGCTGGGCGAGCCCGGCGACGACAGCCATGTGCGGGAAGTGCAATGTCTGGCCACCAGCGAAGACGGCCTAGGCTTCGTCAAGCACGGGCCGGTGCTGGCCGCGCCGGACGGCATTCAGCATTTCCGCGATCCGAAAGTCTGGCGCGAGAACGGCGAATGGTGGCTGGTGGTCGGTGCCAAAGAAAACGGCCTGGGCCAGGTGCGCCTGTACCGTTCTGCAGACCTGCGCGCCTGGCGCTTCGACCGAGTGCTGGCCGGTGCGCAGGCGGCGCATCAAGGGTATATGTGGGAATGCCCGGATTTCTTCCCGCTGGGGGAACAACACCTGTTGTTGTTCTCACCGCAGGGGCTGGCGGCACAGGGCTACCGCTACCGCAATCGCTTCCAGAGCGGCTATCTGCTCGGCCACTGGCGGCCTGACAGCGACTTTAGGGTGACCCAACCCTTCTGCGAGCTGGATGCCGGCCACGATTTCTATGCGCCGCAGACCTTCACCGCCGCCGACGGCCGTCGGCTGCTGTTTGCCTGGATGGATATGTGGGAATCCCCGATGCCCAGCAAAGCGCACCGTTGGGCCGGCGCCCTCACCCTGCCGCGTGAGCTGACGCTGGCCGCCGACGGCAGCCTCCGCATGAACCCGGCGCGTGAACTGACGGCGCTGCGCCGAGAATCGCACACCTTTTTGGCACAGACGCTGACCAATCAGCAGCTGCCGCTGGCGGACGACGTGCAGGAACTCACCCTGACGTTGAGACCGGCCGACAACGACGCCGAGCGCTACGGGCTGGCCATCGGGAGTGCGGCGCGGCTGTTCGTCGACAATCAGGCGCACCGGCTGGTGCTGGAACGTTTTCATGAAAACCGCGCCCTGTGCACCTGCCGCAGCGTGCCGCTGCCAGAAGGTGACAGCCTGTCGCTACGGATCTTCATTGATCGCTCATCGCTGGAGATCTTCGTCAATCAGGGGCAGGCCTGCCTGACCAGCCGAATTTATCCGACGGCGGGCGATCGCCGCCTCAGCCTGTTCGCCGAAGGCGGCCGGGCACAGTTTGAGCCCATCACGGGATGGCAGTTGGCAAGCCTCTGGGGATAATGGGAATGAGCACCGGGCGCAGAGCGACGCACCCGGTGCGCTTACAGCGAACCACGCTCCAACAGCGGGCAAGGCACTTTCACCGTCTCACGCGGCTCCCGCTGCTCAATCACATGCAGCGCCGCAAGGCGGCCCAGCTCGTAATGCGGCAGCTGCACCGTCGTCAATGCCGGCAGGAACAGCTCGCCGGTGCCGACCATATTGTCGTAACCCAGCACCGCTACCTGTTGCGGTATCCGCCATCCTTGCGCCAGCAATACCTGATACACCAGAAAGGCTATCCGATCGTTCCCGCACACCACGACATCGCAATCGCGCCTTCCTGCAGAGAAATGCCGCTCCAGCAGCGCGACGCAGTCACGATAGCTTTGGTCGCCGCCGCTCAGTTCGAGATGATACTGCCGCAGCTGTTCAACATCGCGCCCCGCTTCGCGCCAGGCGCGTTCCAGACCGCGACGGCGCAGGCCCGCCGCCAGCGTATCCGCCGGTAAATGAATGCACAGTGGCGCGCGATAGCCTTTGGCGATCAGCGCGCGCGTGGCGTCATACTGCCCTTGCTCGTCATCAGGAATGTAGCTGGCGATCGAATGTGCCGGGCTGACGCAGTTGGCCAGCACCAGCTTTTTGTCCAGCAGTTTGGCCGGCAACGTCACCTCACGCAGCCCCATCGTGGTGAAGATCACCCCATCAGGACGATGCGCCAGCAGCAAATCGACGGTCTGTTCGGCGTTGTCGTCGGCAAACAGGTTGACGACGAAGCTGTTCCAGCCTCGCTCGCGCGCGGTTTTCTCAATCGACAGGATCATTTCCACCGAGAACGGCGTCGTGGCGGTGTCCAGCGCCAGCACGCCGAGCGTCTGCACGCGATTTCCGTCACCGCGAATACGCCGCGCCGAGAGATCCGGCACGTAGTCCAACTGGTCGATAGCCTGTTTGACGCGGCGGTAGGTTTCCGGCCGCAGCTTGCCGGGTTCATTGATGGCGCGGGACACCGTCATCAACGAGACTCCGGCAAGTTTTGCGACGTCTTTCAGCGAAGCCATGCGCCCTTCTTTATGATGATTAATGGGAAAAAGTGAATAATCCCATAACCGGGCGCAGGACTCTACTCTGCGTTAGCAGGCTGTGATGTTCGCCCACAGGAGAGCGCCGTCGGCCGTCAGCGGCGCCACTTCACCGCCCACCGTCTGCGCCGCCCACCAGACGCCCTCGCGCGCCCGCAGTTCGCCGCCCCCCGGCAGCGACCAGACCCCGCTCAGCACATACAGCACGCCCGCCTGGTGGGATAGCAGGGTGACAGGCGCCGTGCTGCGCCGCACCTCGGCCGCCTGCCGGCCGCGGCGCGTCATGATGTTGAAATCCTGACTGGCGCCGCCCAGCAGCGTCGCTTCCAGCGCCACGTCGCCGGAGAACGCGAACGGTTCCCCGACGCGAGCCAATTGATGGTCGATATGCCCGGCGCTGAACAGCCGCACGCCGTCGCCTTCCAGCAAAGTGATCGAGCGGTCGATGCCCGTAAAGGCGGAAAACGGCCCGTCCTGCGCGATGGTAGCGATGCTGGCGCGCCAGTCAAAATCCTGCGCGCCCGGGGGCCAGCTGACAATTTCACGGGTTTCCCCACCGCCGTTGCGCCACGGGCTGACCGGCAGCGCGGCGAAGCTAAAACGGGTCAGGCTCATTACGCCTCCTGCTGAAAGGTTTTCAACACCTCCAGGAACTCGGCGCTGCTCTGCTGCTGCAGCGCGTGCCGCCCCTGCTCGATCACCTGCCGGCCGCCGACGAACACGTCGCGAATTTGCTCTTTGCCGCCGGCGAACAGCCAGCGGTTGAGGATCGAGACGTCCGGCGCCGCCGCCAGATACGGGTCGTCGCCGTCCAGCACCAGCCAGTCGGCGCGATAGCCGCTCTGCAATCGGCCGATCGGCGCGCCGCACGCCTGCGCGCCGCCCTGCAGCGCCTGCAGGTACAGCACATCGCCCACCGCCGACTGTTCCGGCGTCGTCAGACGGTTGCGGCGCTGATCGCGCAGCCGCTGGCCGTATTCGAACCAGCGCAGTTCTTCCACCACGTTGAGCGAAACGTGGCTGTCGGAACCGATGCCCCAGCGCCCCTGCCGCTGCAGGTAAGCGTCGCCGGGGAAAATGCCGTCGCCGAGGTTGGCTTCGGTGGTCAGGCACAGGCCGGCCACCGCGCGGCTGCGCGCCAGCGCTTCCAGCTCATCGCGATCCAGATGGGTGGCATGCACCAGACACCAGCGCTGATCGACCGGCAGATGATCATACAGCCAGGCCACCGGGCGCTGCCCGCTCCACGCCAGGCAGTCGTTCACCTCTTTTTGCTGCTCGGCGATATGAATATGCACCGGCAAAGTGCGATCCGACGCGGCCAAAATCTGCTGCATCTGGCCCAGCTCCACCGCACGCAGCGAATGGAAGCACAGCCCCTGATTCTGCAACGGACGATCCGCCAGCTGGCGGGCAATCACCTGCTGCTGGTGCAGATAGCTTTCGGTATCCTGGATAAAACGTTTCTGCCCCGGCTGCGCCGGTTGCGCGCCGAAACCGGCGTAGCTGTACAGCACCGGCAGCATCGTCATGCCGATGCCGGCCTGATGCGCGGCCTCGCTGAGGCGGCCGGTCATTTCACCGCGATCGGCGTAAGGCTTACCGTCGGCGTCGTGATGCAGGTAGTGGAATTCGGCCACCTGGGTGTATCCGCCCTTGAGCATTTCGATATACAGTTGACGGGCGACCACCTCCACCTGCTCCGGCGTCAGGCGCTGCACCAGGCGGTACATCAGATCGCGCCAGGTCCAGAAGCTGTCCTGCGGGTTGCCCGCCACTTCCGCCAGCCCGGCCATCGCGCGCTGGAAAGCGTGGGAGTGCAGGTTCGGCATGCCCGGCACCGCATCGCCGTGCAGCCGGATGCAGCCTTGCGGTTCAGCGTCGGCGGTAACTTGAGTCAGATAACCTTGCGCATCGACGTCCAGCCGGACGTTATGCGCCCAGCCCTCTGGGAGCAAAGCGCGTGGGGCAAAATAAGCAGGCATGGCAGTATTCCACTGTTGGTGTAACGGCGAATGAGGCGCGGCGATGGCGCGCATTCAGGAATTTTTGGCGGTCGCCGGCAAGTTTCTGGCGCGACGGCCACTAGTTGTATATACATATACATACGCCGACATCAACAGTAAACTGGTGTTATTATTTTTTTATTTGACGAGGTTAACGTCGTGGCTGAACAACAGACCGTGTTACAACTGGCGGCTGCAATGAGCGATGCCCCCGCCCCGATCTACCAACGGGTCAAACAGGCGATCGTGAATCAAATCCGTGCGGGGCATTGGCAACCGCACCAGCGCGTGCCCTCCGAAAGTGAACTGGTGGCGGAACTGGGCGTCAGCCGCATGACCATCAACCGCGCGCTGCGCGAGCTGACCAGCGAAGGTTTTTTGATTCGCATGCAGGGCGTCGGCACCTTCGTCGCCGAAGCCAAAGCGCATACCGCGCTGCTGGAAGTGCACAACATCGCCGATGAGATCGCCGCGCGCGGCCATCGCCACAGCAGCAAGATCCTCGAGCTGAAGGCCCGAGCGGCCAGCGAGGAAGAAGCGACGGCGTTGGGCATTCAACCCGGCCAACGGCTGTTCTACTCGCAGATCGTGCATTACGAAAACGATGTGCCGGTGCAGGTGGAAGACCGCTGCGTCAACCCGCTGGTGGCGCCGGATTACCTGAAGCAGGATTTCGACCGCGTCACGCCTTATACCTATCTGACGCAGGCCGCGCCGCTGACCGCCGGTGAGCACATCGTCGAAGCGGTGATCCCCACCCTGCGCGAGCGCGAGCTGCTGCAGCTGGAAGACCACGAACCCGGCCTGCTGATCCATCGCCGCACCTGGTCCGGCAAAACCGTGGTGACCTCGGCCCGGCTGCTGTACCCCGGCAGCCGTTATCAACTGTTCGGCCGCTTCACCAGCGAAGTCTGATCCCCGGCGGGCGCGCCCTGCGCCCGCATCTCCGCGGTCGATCACATCCTGATAACAAAATCTCTCCCGCCTCTTGTGACATCCCGGTGAATGCGTTAGGTTGTTTTTAATTGTATATACAACCATGTAGGAGCTGCGGCTCCGGCGGAGGAAAGCAATGACGTCTGAGATTCACTGTGACAGCCTGTGGCACGGCGCCGATATCGTCACCATGCGCGACGGCAACTATCACACCCTGACCGACGGCGCGATCGCCGTACGCGACGGCAAGATCGTCTGGATTGGCGAACATGCGGCGCTGCCGCCCGGCCTGATCGCGGACGAAACGGTGAAATTCGACGGCGGCATCATCACCCCCGGCTTTGTTGACTGCCACACGCACCTGGTGTTCGGCGGCAACCGCAGCGGCGAGTTCGAACAGCGGCTGAACGGCGTGAGCTACGCCGACATCGCCGCGCAGGGCGGCGGCATCATTTCCACCGTGAAAGCCACCCGCGAGGCCGACGAGGCGCTGCTGCTGGAGCAGGCGCTGTTCCGCCTGCGGCCGCTGCTGGCGGAAGGCGTCACCTGCGTGGAGATCAAATCCGGTTACGGCCTCAGCCCGGAGAGCGAACTGAAGATGCTGCGGGTGGCGCGCAAGTTGGGCGAGCTGCTGCCGGTCGAGGTGAAAACCACCTGTCTGGCGGCCCATGCGCTGCCGCCGGAATACGCCAACCGCGCCGACGACTACATCAATCTGGTCTGCGATACCATCATTCCGCAGGCGGCCGCCGCCGGGCTGGCGGATGCGGTTGACGCCTTCTGCGAACATCTGGCGTTCTCACCGGCGCAGGTGGAGCGGGTCTTCGCCGCCGCCGAGGCCGCCGGTCTGCCGGTCAAGCTGCACGCCGAGCAGCTCTCCGCCCTCGGTGGCAGCACGCTGGCGGCGCGCCATCACGCGCTCTCCGCCGACCATCTCGAATACGCCACCGAACAAGATGCCCGCGCCATGGGCGATGCCGGCACCGTGGCGGTGCTGCTGCCCGGCGCCTATTACCTGCTGCGCGAAACCCAGTGCCCGCCGGTAGAGCTGTTCCGCAAGCACCACGTGGCGATGGCGATCGCCAGCGACGCCAACCCCGGCACCTCGCCGGCGCTGTCGCTGCGCCTGATGATCAACATGGCCTGCACGCTGTTCCGCCTGACGCCGGAAGAAGCGTTGGCGGGCGTTACCACCCACGCAGCCAAAGCGCTGGGGCTGCAACACAGCCACGGCACGCTGGAAACCGGCAAGGTGGCGGACTTCGTTCACTGGCCGCTGTCGCGGCCGGCGGAACTGGCTTATTGGTTGGGCGGCCAGCTGCCCTGTACGGTGATTTTCCGAGGAGAAGTACGTCAATGACCATTCGCGATCCTTTTAGCTTCCAGAGCGGCAGCCTGCCGCTGCTGATCAGCATCCCGCACGCCGGCACGCAACTGACGCCGGCGGTCGAGGCCGGGCTGACCGATGACGCCCGCCCGCTGCCCGATACCGACTGGCACATTCCGCAGCTGTACGACTTCGCCCGGGCGATGGGCGCCAGCGTGCTGGTCGGCAACTATTCGCGCTTCGTCATCGATCTGAACCGCCCGGCGGACGACAAGCCGCTGTATACCACCGCCACTACCGGCCTGTATCCCGACGTGCTGTTCGACGGCCGCCCAAGCTTCCTGCCGGGCAAAGCGCCGACGGACGCAGAACGCGCCGGCTATCTGCAGCAGATTTGGCAACCTTATCATCAGCAGCTGCAAGACGAACTGGCACGCCTCAAGGCGCGGCACGGCTATGCGCTGCTGTTCGACGCACACTCCATCGCCTCGGTGATCCCGCGGCTGTTCGACGGCAAGCTGCCGGATCTCAACCTCGGCACCAACGGCGGCGAAAGCTGCGCCCGGGCGCTGAGCGATCGGTTGGTCGCCTGCTGCGAGCAGCAACAGCAGTACACCCACGTGCTGAACGGCCGCTTCAAGGGCGGTTACATCACCCGCGCCTACGGGCAGCCGCAGCAGCAACAGCATGCGATCCAGCTCGAACTGGCGCAGGTGAACTACATGTCCGAACAGTACCCTTACGCGTTCGAACCGCAGCGCGCCGCCTCGCTGCAGCGCCTGCTCAAGCAGATGATTGAAGGCCTGTTGGACGGCGCCGCCAAACTCAACTGATCCCTCTGCAGGCGCCGCCGGGCGCCTGTTTCTCCCCCTGCCTTTAGCCGCAACGTCAGCCGCAATCTGCGCGCTATATCAAAGTTTCGCGTGATTCCCCACTGACTGGTCTAAACAGCGCACAAAACAGCGGCCGACGAAAAACGCACTGCGCCACAATCAGCCGAAAAGCCCGCGCTCATCGTCAGCGCCGGGCGGCGTGTGGCCGAGCAGGCCCGTTTCAAACCATCACTCTGGAGGCCCTATGTCTGTAACACCGTTAAACTGGCGCGCTGCCGGCGCCCTCGCCGAACAATTGCTGGCCGGCTGGCAACGGCGTGGCGAACCCGGCGGCGCCATCACCCTGTTTGACGCCGAACAACTCCGTGCCACCGCCTGCGCCGGCCTGGCCGATCTGGCGCAGAATACCCCCTTCACCGTCGACAGCGTGGTGCGCTACGCCTCAGTGACCAAACATATCTTCGCCGCGCTGGCGCTGAACGCCACCGGCTGCGCCATTCGGCTCGATCAGCGCCTGGGCGAACTGCTGCCCGCCCTGCAGCCTGCGCTGGCGGACGTCACCGTCGGCCAGGCGCTGGACATGACCGGCGGCCTGCCCGACGTGCGCGAGACGCTCGGCTTGCTCGGCATCTCGCTGCACGCCGTCAGCGAGGCGCAGCCGGTCATGCAGTTTGTCGAAGGGCTGGAGAAGTTGAACTACGAAGCGGGCAGCGAGATCGCCTACAGCAATACCGGCTATCGGTTGCTGGAGGCCGCGCTGCGCAGCAAAGGGTATGATTTCGACCAACTGGTGCAACAGCACATCGCCCGGCCGCTGCAGGTGCAGATGCAGGCGCCGGAAAGCTGGTTCGACGTGGTCCCGGGGTTGGTGCCGGGTTACTGGCGGGCGCCGCAGGGCTGGCAACACGCCAGCGCCGGCCTGCACCTTTCCGCCTCCGGTAGCCTGACCGGCAGCCTCCACGCCCTCACCCGCTGGCTGCAAACGCTGCTGGCCGACGAGGGCCCCGGCCAGGGCGTGCTGGCGCAACTCGGCGCCCCGCGCCGCCTCAATCAGGGCCAGCTCAGCGCCTATGGCCTGGGGCTGGCGCAAACCCCGCTGGGCCGCCGCCGCTTGCTCGGCCACGGCGGTTCCCACGCCGGTTACAAAACCTATTTCCTGCTGGCGCCCGATCGCCAGGTCGGCGTCGCGCTGGTGGCCAACCGCGAAGACTGCGACAGTTTCGGTATGGCTTTGCAGGTGATGGCGGCGCTGCTGGGCGAACCTTTGCCGCAGCGCAGCACGGCGATCCCCGACGGCCTCTACGCCACGCTGGCCGAGCCGCACTGGCTGGAGGTTAAAGACGGCAACCTGGCCTATCTGGGCAGCGGTGAACCGCTGTATCAGGGCGAGGACGGGTACGCGGTGTCGCTGTCCGCCCATATGCCAATCAAATTGAAGTGGACCGGCGAAGCGGTCGAGGGCGAAGTCGGGCATGTGGCGCGCCGTTTTCTGCCGGTCACGGCCAACGGCGACTGCCTGAAGCATGTGCAGGGGCTGTGGTATCACCCGCACTATCGCACCGCTTTTGAAATTCGTGGCGATCGGGTACATATCGGCGTCGGCCCGGCGGCGCAGACCGGTACGCTCAGCCCGCTCGGCCAGGGCCGCATGCTGGTGGAGTGCCAGGACGGCCCGTGGTTAAAACGCTTTTGCCTCTATTTCCGCGGTTACAACGTGGATCTCATCGCCAACCGCAGCCGGATGCTGACCTTCCGCCGCAGCACCGTCGGCCACGACTGACGCTCAGCCTGCGCTGCCGGTTTTGACCGCCAGCAGCGCATCCGCCAGCCGCCGTTTGTCGGCGGCGCTGAGGTTCACCTGATCCACCGACGCCATAAACGCCGCCCGATCCGCTTCGCCAAGCGGGCCGGCACGCAGCCGCTCCGCCAGCCGTTGCAATATCTGGCTGCTCAACTGCGCAATCTGCGGGCGCACCTGCGCCAACGGGCGCGGCTGCCAACCGGTTTCCGGGCTCGCCAGCCAGTCGGCACGATAGCGATACTGAATCGCCTTGGCGGCGTCCATCTGCGCGGCGATAAAAGGCCGCACCGACGCCGGTTCAAGCCCCAAACGCCCCGCCTCCGCCTGCGCGCTGGCCAACACCTTCGCCTCCTGCGCCAGGTCTTCGATCGGCAAATGCTGCTGGGCCTTGTAACCGGCAACGTCCTTCATCAACGACAGCCGTTGGTTCACCAGCTCGCCGAGGGCGGCAGCGCCGTCCGCCAACGCCGGAAAACTGGTCAAACAACAGGCGATCAATAACGCCCTGAACATGGCACCTCCCTTATGATGCGGTGAAAACGTCAGGCCTAAAGTTCACCACGTCCGCCCCGCGCTGGCAAATAAAAAGGCCCCGCCGCAGCGGGGCCCGATAACGCTCGACAGGCGTTAGTCGAACACGCCGTTGATGACGGAGGCCACAATCGCGGTGCTGAGCGCGACCAGCACCAGGTCGTCGCCGGCGATACGCCACTCATACCCCGGGTACTGCGGCAGCTCGCGCAGCATCGAGTAAGGCACCACTTTTTTGGCGATACCCGGCGGCAGCGGTTTACCGCGCGCCAGATTTTTGGCGATGCCCGGCGGCAGCGAGCTGTAGCCGGTCAGGCCATAGTTGTGCGCCAGCGAACGGGCGCGGTCGCGCGCGAGGCTGACTGATACCAGATTATCGTCGTTCCTATAGCCGCCTTTATCTTTATTGCCTTTGTTGCCGTGATTGCCGTTGTTACCGTTGTTGCCATGGTTACCGTGATTGCCGCTGTTGCCATGGCCATTACCGTTGCCGTTACCATTGCCGCCTTTGTCGGCCAGAGCCGGAGCGGATGACAACCCCAGTGACGCAATCAGCGCCAACACCGTTAGGGTCGTACGACGTTTGTTCATGTTGTGTATTCCTGCGTGGGTGACTCTATTGACTATAGCGGGCCGTTCCCGGACGAAGTATAAGGAAAACTCCGAGATGATGGCGCGCGAGACGGCAGACGCGCCAAAATCTTGTTTTAACGCAAAACGCCTCGAAAATGCCGATACTTACCTCAGATTTTTCTTGAAGAAAAATAAGCCTTACGCTAGCGTGGGAAAGTAACAAAAAAGAGTTAGCGTGCTCTTTTTCGTCGCACCTCAAATCTTATTCTTATCATCCATAATGATAATAGCGAACACTTCCCGCCTCTCCGTGCGGGATTCTTTTTCCCGCCGCAGTCGCCCTGATAGGGTGCTTTATGTTGAGATTTAGTTGCCGATAATTTACATTCGCTGTCTGAGAAACCTCAACCTCCCGCGGTGGCCAGGCTGGCAACGGGTGGGCGTTCAGGAGCAAAAGACGTGCAAATGACCCTCATGGAATACATCACTCGGCACTTTAACGGCGATCTTCATCGGTATGCGCAGTCGGAAGGCGTCAGCCGTGAACAAATCATTAGTTGGATAAATAATGAATGTCACGTGATCAAAGGCAGGCTGTTTATGCCGGTGAAGCATCTCCCGGTCGAACAAGCCCAGTGATGACGAAAAAAACCCCGCCAGGCGGGGTTTTCTGTTTCTGATAACACGGAAAATCAGAAGTTATAGCCGACCACGAGGTAATAACCCCAACCGGTAGACTTGATCGGGCCCTGCGGGGTGCCGATATCCGCGCCATCCTGCCACTGGCCGCCGTTATGGAAATAACGCGCCACGAAAGAATAGTGCCAGTGATCGTAGTTCAGCGCCAAAATATGGCTGGAGGCGATCGAGTTGCCGGTGCGTACCTGTTTGCCGGTGCCGTCAACCCAATGGCTGTCCTTGCCCAGATCGGAACCGAAGTCAAAGTTGGTGAAGCCGATGTAGCTCAGGTTGCCGCCCCATACCTGGGTCAATGGCACGAAGTATTTAACCTTGAAGCGGTAACCGTCCCAGCTGTTCTCGTTGGCAGCCTGGTAGTTTTCCCACTGGTATTTAGCATAGATGTTCATCGACAGGCTCATCGGCAGGCCGGTGTCGATATCGGTACCCAGACCCATGTACCAGGTATTTTGACGGCCGTCGGCGTTGTGGCCCAGATCATAGATGTAGTTGTTGGCGAAGTACCACTCTTTGAACGGCCCGAAGCTCAGATCGGTGCCGGTCAGTTTGTCGATGGAGAAGCGCGGTTCAATCTCCATAAACAGCGGGGAACCTTTGTTCCAGATGCCGCGATCCGGGGTGTTGCCCACGCCGAAGAACTTCGGCACGTCAACGTAGCCGTAGAAATCGAACCAGTCTTTCTTGGCGAAGGCTTCGTATTCGAGATACACGTCGTTGTTCAGCTGCGGTCCGAAGCGGGTGTGGTAGCTGCCCACCACGTTAACGCTCTGGTGCCACCAGTCGGAGACGTATTGACTGTCTTTGCTATCAGCCATTGATGATGCACTGTAAGACGCTGCGAGCAGTACACCTGCTGCGAGAGCTATTTTTTTCATTTTATTACCACATGCTTAAAGGGCCATTTCCTGCCCGTTTAGAAAAGATGACAATGAGTCTGCCGACACCTGGCGTTGTCTTCACACAGAAACTCGGATGACGCGCGCATTATAGAAACCACTGACTGTAAGAATCTGTGATCCAGTTACGCATTTCGCGAATAGGTAATCGATTGCGTTCACATTTGTCAAATTATGTTTCATGCAAATTCACATTCGCTGTGATTTTTGTCATGCACCGCGTTTTTTAGCGCAGTTTTTGAGCCAAATGACATCAGGGCGTCATCTGGTCACCATTGCGTCGTGGAAAAGAAAAAGCCGACGTATAAACGTCGGCCTTCATCAGAATGAGGAGAAAGTACGGAACGTCAAATCAGTTCACCGCCGGCACCGCCTTGGCGATATTTTCCTGGCGGAACGCCACCTCCTCGCCGTTTTTCACCTCCCAGCTGGCGACCGGAATGTCGGTCTTGGGCGCCGCCGCAACGACCGAACCATAAATCAGCTTGTCGTCGCGACGCAAAATATAAACGTCGAGCTGATATTCATGCCGCAGATTCGCCGTGGTCAGGCGCACGGTATCGCCGCGCTCATAGTGATGCACGTCGATTTCGGGTTGTTGAATAAATTGAATGTCGCTTCTCATCATCGTCGTTCCTTCAGGCAACATGGCTAGTTAAATTCTAGTTCAACATTGCGCCGACGGCGGATAATTTCCGTTAATTTCCGCGAGTTGCCCGCCAGCAGATCAACGAGCCGAGGGTAACCATCGCCACGCCCTGCCAAAAATTGGCGGTCAGCGAGGTGTGCAATACCAGCGCGGCGAACACCGCCGACAGCACCGGGGTAAAATAAGAGACGGTGGCCAGCAGCGTCATGTTGCCGTGCAGAATGCCGACGTTCCAGGCGGCATACCCCGCTCCCATCGCCACCCCGGCGCACAGCAGCGTCACGGTCACGCCGAGGCTGAACTGCATGCCGCTTTCCGCGCTGAAGGCATACTTCAGCCACAGCGCGAGCGCGGTCAGCACGATAAACAGCACCACGCCGTTGCTGCCCTGGGCGATCTTCTTGGTCAGGTTGCAGTACAGCGCCCAGATCACCGCACCGCTGAACGCCAGCCCGTAGCTGAGCGGATTGCTGCGCACGTTGGCCAGCATTTGCGCCGGCGACCAGCCGCCCTCGCCGCTCATGATCCAGCCGATGCCGAACAGCGACAGCAGCAGCCCCGGCAGCAGCCACCATTTGGCCTTTTGCCCGTTGAGCGCCAACGCCATCAGCACGGTGAAACAGGGCCACAGGTAGTTGATCATGCCCACTTCTATCGCCTGCAGGCGGGTATTGGCGTAGCCGAGCGACAGCGACAGGCAGATCTCGTAGCTGACGAACAGCAGGCTGCCGACGATGAGATAAGGCCGCGGAAAGCTGCGCCATTTCGGCACGCCGAGCGCCACCAGCAAGAACGCCGCGCTGACGCTGTAGATCATCGCCGCGCCGCCGACAGGCCCCAGCCCTTCGCTGACGCTTCTGATCAGGCCGACGACGCTGCTCCACAGCACAATGGCCAATAAACCGAACAGCGTGGCGCGGGTACGCGAGGGCAAAGCGGGCATAAGGTAGGTCCAATAGGTTATTTTTTATCAGGTTTTTCACTCTACTGCTGCACGCGCCAAAAAGAAAGGCGGGAAACTCCCGCCTGTGAATTTATTGCTGCGGTTGCCGCTCCAGCTGCGGCGGCGGTTGGCGAAAACGCCGGGTCAGCCAGGCTAAATAGCCGAAGCCCAGCGTCGCCCAGATCAATCCCATGGTCAGCGAGCTCTTCTCCAGGTTCAGCCACAGCACGCCCACCGTCAGCGCCCCCACCAGCGGCAGGAACAGGAAGTTGAAACGATCCTTCCAGCTTTTGTTGCGCCCTTCGCGAATGAAGAAGTGGCTGATCACCGACAGGTTAACGAAGGTAAAGGCCACCAGCGCGCCAAAGTTGATCAGCGCCGTGGCAGTCACCAGATCGAATGACAACGCAGATAGCGCCACCAGCCCGACCATCAGCACGTTGAGCGCCGGCGTGCGCCATTTAGGGTGGATGTAACCGAAGAATTTCTCCGGGAACACGTTATCGCGCCCCATCACGTACAGCAGGCGCGACACGCTGGCGTGCGACGCCAGGCCGGAGGCCAGCGTGTTGATGAAGGTCACGCACAGGAAGATCGACTGGAACAGCTTGCCGCC
Organism: Serratia sp. HRI; assembly: GCF_010119335.3. Lineage (NCBI taxonomy): Bacteria > Pseudomonadati > Pseudomonadota > Gammaproteobacteria > Enterobacterales > Yersiniaceae > Serratia > Serratia sp. HRI. The sequence continues at coordinate 400,961 of NZ_CP083690.1, forward strand.
TACGTACAGCGCGATCTCCGGCAGCGCGGCATCGGGCTGGTGGAAGCGTTGAATGGACGGGAAAAACAGCTGAATAAAGAACGACACGCTGATAAAGATCACCCCGCCGTACAGCGCGGTCAGGAAGATGGCGCGCGGGATCACCTTGGCGGCGTCGGGCGTCTCTTCGCACAGCGTGGTGACCGCATCGAAGCCGAGGAACGAGAAGCACAGGATAGTGGCGCCGGTAATGATCGGCAGCAGGTGCGCATTCTCGCTGAGGAACGGCCGCAGGCTCCACACCGTGCCCATCCCCTCGCCGTTGTGCAGGCCGCGCACCACCAGGTAGATGAACACCAGAATGATCGCGACCTGCGCCAGTACGAACAGGGTATTGAAGTTGGCCACCAGATTGACGCTTTTCAGGTTGATGGCGGTAATCAAGATAACGAAGCCCACCACCCACACCCAGGGCGGCACTTCCGGGAACAGCGCGGTCAGGTAAATCTTCGCCAGCAGCGTGTTGATCATCGGCAGGAACAGATAATCGAGCAGCGATGACCACCCCACCAGAAAACCGACGTGCGGGTTGATCGCCTTCTGCGCATAGGTGTAGGCGGAGCCGGCGGTAGGAAACTGGCGCACCAGTTTACCGTAGCTGATGGCGGTAAACAGCACGCCGGCCAGCGCCAGCAGATAGGAGGTCGGCACATGGCCGTCGGTGAGGCCGGAGACGATGCCGAAGGTATCGAACACCGTCATCGGCGTCAGATAGGCCAGGCCCATCATCACCACCTGCCACAGCTTGAGGGATTTGCGCAGCTGCGGTTTGCCCGCCGGGCCGCCGTCGATGGCTTTAATCGTCATGGCATTTCCCCTCTTGGTCCTCTGCTGTCAACCGTGCAACGTCATTCAGAGAGGCCGCGGGGAAACTGCTGCTCAGGCGGCGGGAAAAACGGGTTGGGGTCACTGTCGGGCGGCCGGCGACCGGCCCGTAGGTACTGCGGCACAGGCAAACGTCTGCGCAGGGGGATGACTGAGTCATGGTTATTTCCTCGTCGGCGTCCTGTACGCCGTGATAGAAGAAATTCTGTACCGCAGCGCGCAGCCTCACCGGCCACAGGAGAGCCGATGAAATGCGCCGGACGCGCGCGGTCGTCGCAGAGTGAGCGGGATCAGGCGTTTTTCAGCATCCACTCGATTTCGGTTTCGGTGATCAGGCGCTCGAACTGCACCAGCTCATCGGTTTTGCAGGCCAGGTAGACATGGCTGAAGCGTTCGCCCAGCAGTGCATTGAGCACCGGCTGATGTTCGAACTCGTACAGTGCGTCACTCTGGCGAATCGGGAACGGCAGCCCGTCCTGCTCCAGCCCGTTGCCGGTCACCGGCTCAGGCAGCGGCAACGCGCTTTCCAGGCCGTAGACGATGCCGGCCAGAATGGTCGCCATCACCAGATAAGGGTTGGCGTCGGCACCCGCCACGCGGTACTCCACGCGGTGGTTATCGCGATCGCCGCAGGGAATGCGCAGCGCCACGGTGCGGTTGTTATGCCCCCAGGAGGCCTGGGTCGGCACATACATGCCGGGTTGGAAGCGGCGGTAGGCGTTGACGTTCGGCGCCAGCAGCGCCATCGAAGACGGCATCAGGGCGATCATGCCCGCCAGCGCCTGTTTCAGCAGCACCGAGTCTTCGCCATCGTCGTCGGCGAACACGTTGTTGCCCTGCGCGTTCAGCATGCTGATGTGCACGTGCATGCCGCTGCCGGCGTGCTCCTCATACGGCTTGGCCATAAAGGTCGCCTGCATGTTGTGGTTCTCGGCCACCATGCGCACCAGCCGCTTCAGCGCCAGCGCGTGATCGCAGGCCTGCAGCACGTCGTCGGTATGGTGCAGGTTGACTTCGAACTGCCCTGGCGACGCCTCCGCCACCGCGCCGTCCGCCGGAATGCCCTGCAAACGCGCCAGTTCGTCGATCTCGCTCAGCACGTCGGCGAAATGGTTCAGGTTATCGACGGAATACACCTGGCTTTGAGTGTTGCGCTCTTGCGTGCCCGGCGCGCACGGCGGCTGCAGATAGCCCTCCGCGTCGCGTTGACGATCGATGAGATAGAACTCCAACTCTACCGCTACCACGGGGGAAAGCCCGCGCTGACGCAAACGCTGCCACACTCGGTTCAGCACATTGCGCGGTTCAACGTCAAAGGGAGTGCCATCTTCATCCAGCATGGTGAGCAGCACCTGCGCAATATATTGCGGATCCGCCGCCGACGGCGTCAGCGTGCCCGGCACCGGCACGCACACGTGATCCGGCTCGCCCAGCTCCTGCCCCAGCCCGGCCTCTTCGACGACGTTGCCGAGAATATCCATCGCAAATACCGACGCCGGGAAGTAACAGCCCTTCTCCAGCTTGCTCAGGCCGCCGACCGGGATACGCTTGCCGCGGAAGCTGCCGTTCAGATCGGTCAACAGTACGTCGACATGTTGGGTTAACGGATAACGTTCCAGGTACTTCTTCACTTCGCGCTGGAACGCGCTACTTCGTCTCTCTTCACTGTGCTGAACAAAGTTTTCCACTTCTACGATGTTGGTCTGCATGGTTCACCCGCCGTTTGTGTTTTGCTGTCGTCGATGTTTATTGACCGTCTTGTTCAATATAATGCCCACAAATGAAACGTAGATGAAACAAATTTGTTTTGCAAGTGTTACTTTTGGTTTGAATATTGCCCAATCGACTGCTAGATTTATAGAATATTGAACGAAATCGGTGGTAGAGAAGCTTATCGTTCATAATTTCGAACGTACCAAGGGGATAGCATGGACAATATATTTAACAGACCAGTCATCGGCGTCGTCATGTGCAGGTATAGGTTAAACGGGCACCTCACACAGACCTTGCAAGAAAAGTACCTGAATGCCGTTATCACCGCCGGCGGCTTGCCGATCGCCCTGCCGCACGCGCTGGCAGAGCCGGAAATGCTGGCGGAACTGCTGCCGCGCCTCGACGGCATTTTGCTGCCGGGCAGCCCCAGTAATGTGCAGCCGCACCTTTATGGTGAAAACGGCGATGAGCCTGACGCCGATCCTGGCCGAGACGCGTTGAGCCTGGCGCTGATCCGCCAGGCGTTCGACAGGCGCATTCCCCTTTTCGCCATTTGCCGCGGCATGCAGGAGATGGTGGTCGCCACCCAAGGCACCCTGCATCGCCGCCTGTACGAACTGCCCGAGCTGCAGGAACACCGTGAAGATCACGACCTGCCGCTGGAACAGCAATACGCCCCCGCCCACGAAGTCATCGTTCAGGAAGGAGGGCTGCTTTCGCAACTGATACCGGATTGCAACAGATTCTGGGTGAACTCGCTGCACGGCCAGGGTGCCAAAACCCTGGGCGCGAGCGTTCGCATCGAGGCGCACGCCGCCGACGGGCTGGTGGAGGCGATCAGCGTGCGCGATCAGCCTTTCGCGCTCGGCGTGCAGTGGCACCCGGAGTGGAACAGCGACGAGTACGCCCTGTCGCGCCTGTTGTTTGATGGTTTCATCACCGCCTGTCGGAACTATCAAAAGGAAAAACGCCCATGAGCGACGTCAGCTTGGCACCGGGAAAACGTCTGTCGCAGATCCGTCAACAATTAGGGTTGTCGCAGCGCCGGGTCGCCGAACTGTCTGGGTTAACCCACAGCGCCATCAGCACTATCGAGCAGGACAAGGTCAGCCCGGCCATCAGCACGCTGCAAAAGCTGCTGAGGGTATACGGTCTGTCGCTGTCGGCGTTTTTCGCCGAACCGGAAAAACCGACGGAGCCGCAGATCGTGATTGGCAGTGACGATCTGATCGAAATCGGCAGCCAGGGCGTTTCGATGAAGCTTATCCACAACGGCGACCCGAACCGCACGCTGGCGATGATGATCGAGACCTACGAACCGGGCACCACCACCGGCGAGCGCATCAAACACCAAGGGGAAGAGATCGGCACGCTGCTGGAAGGCGAAGTGGTGCTGCAGGTCAACGGCCAGAGCTATCACCTGTTGGCCGGGCAAAGCTACGCCATCAATACCGGCATCCCCCACAGTTTCAGCAACACGTCGGCGCGCATTTGCCGGATTATCAGCGCCCATACGCCGACGACATTCTGATCAACGGAGCCAGGCATGAACTTTCACCATTTGCAGTATTGGCAACAACGGGCGCAGGCCCTGAAGATTGAGCACCAGCTGTTTATCGACGGCCGCTACCAGCCGGCCGCCGCGGGGAAAAGTTTCGCCGTGGAAGATCCCGCCGGGCGCCGTGAGCTGGCGCAGATCGCGCGGGGTGAAGCCGCCGACATCGATCGGGCGGTCAGCGCGGCGCGCGCCGCCTTTGAGCGTGGCGACTGGGCGCAGGCCGCCCCGGCGCAGCGTAAGGCCACGCTGCTGCGCTTCGCCGAGCTGATGGAGCAGCATCACGAAGAGCTGGCGCTGCTGGAAACGCTGGACACCGGCAAACCGATTCGCCACAGCCTGCGCGACGACGTGCCGGGCGCCATTCGCTGCATCCGCTGGTACGCCGAAGCGATCGATAAGGTGTACGGCGAAATCGCCCCCACCGGTCGCGATGCACTGGCGCTGATCGAGCGCGAGCCGATCGGCGTGGTCGGCGCCATCGTGCCCTGGAACTTCCCGCTGCTGCTGGCCTGCTGGAAACTCGGTCCGGCGCTGGCCGCCGGCAACAGCGTGGTGCTCAAACCCTCCGAAAAATCGCCGCTGAGCGCCATCCTGCTCGGCAAACTGGCGCAGCAGGCCGGGCTGCCGGACGGCGTGCTGAACGTGGTGCCCGGCTATGGCCACGATGCCGGCAAGGCGCTGGCGCTGCACCGCGACGTCGATGCCCTCACCTTCACCGGATCCACGCTGGTGGCGAAGCAGCTGATGATTTACGCCGGCGAATCGAACATGAAACGCGTCTGGCTGGAGGCCGGCGGCAAGAGCGCCAATATCGTCTTCGCCGATTGCCCGGATCTGGATCAGGCCGCCCGCAGCGCCGCCGCCGGCATCTTCTATAATCAGGGGCAGGTGTGCATCGCCGGCACTCGCCTGCTGGTCGAAGCGAGCATTGAGCAAGCGTTCCTGCAGGCGCTGCGCAAACACGCGGCGGCCTTCGTTCCCGGCGATCCGCTCGATCCCGCCACGGTGATGGGCACGCTGATCGACAGCGGCCACTGCGAAAAAGTGGCCGGCTATATCGATCGGGGGCTGAGCCAGGGCGCCGCGCTGTTCCTTGACGGGCGCGACCATCCGCAGGGCGACCACGCAGGCTACCTGGGGCCGACCATCCTCACCCAGGTGAACAACGCCATGAGCGTGGCGCGCGATGAAATCTTCGGCCCGGTGCTGGCGGTGACCACCTTCGACGACGAGCAACAGGCGCTGCAGCTGGCCAACGACAGCGACTACGGCCTCGGTGCCGCGGTCTGGACCCGCGATCTGGCCCGTGCGCACCGCATGGCGCGCCAACTGAAGGCCGGCACGGTGTTCGTCAACAACTACAACGACGGCGACATGACCGTCCCCTTCGGCGGCTACAAGCAGAGCGGCAACGGTCGCGACAAATCGCTGCACGCGCTGGACAAGTTCACCGAATTGAAAACCACCTGGATCTCGCTGGAATAAGGGTTTATCTCATGACTGAACACGTAAAAAGCTACTATGCGGCCACGGCCAACGCACATCAGCCCTATCCGCAACTGAATGAATCTATCGAGTGCGACGTCTGCGTGATCGGCGGCGGCTATACCGGCCTCTCCTCCGCGCTGTTTCTGGTGGAAGCCGGCTATAACGTGGTGGTGCTGGAAGCGGCGCGCATCGGTTTCGGCGCCAGCGGCCGCAACGGCGGCCAGTTGGTCAACTCTTACAGCCGCGACATCGATGTGATTGAAGAGCGCTACGGCGCGGAAAGCGCCCGCCTGCTCGGCAGCATGATGTTTGAAGGCGCGGAGATCATCCGCAGCCGCATCAGCCGCTACGCCATCGACTGCGACTACCGCCCCGGCGGCATCTTCGCCGCGCTGAACAACAAGCAGTTCCATGCGCTGATCGAGCAAAAACGCAACTGGGAACGCTACGGCAATACCCAGCTCGAGCTGCTCGATGCGGATCGGGTACGCCAGGAAGTTGCCAGCGATCGCTACGTCGGCGCGCTGCTCGATCACAGCGGCGGCCACATCCATCCGCTCAACCTGGCGCTGGGCGAGGCCGAGGCGATTCGCCTGCAGGGCGGGCGCATCTTCGAACAATCGGCGGTGACGAACATCCGCCACGGTGAACCGGCGCTCATCAGCACCGCCAACGGCCAAGTGAAGGCGCGTTTCGTCATCGTCGCCGGCAACGCCTATCTGGGCGACAAGCTGGAGCCGCGGCTGGCCAAGCGCAGCATGCCGTGCGGCACTCAGGTGGTGACCACCGAGCCGCTGGCGCCGGAGATCGCACAGGCGCTGATCCCGCAGAACTACTGCGTGGAAGACTGTAACTACCTGCTGGATTACTACCGCATCACCGCCGATCATCGCCTGCTGTACGGCGGCGGCGTGGTGTACGGCGCGCGCGATCCGGACGACATCGACAACCTGATACGGCCAAAATTGCTGAAGACCTTCCCGCAGCTGAAAGGGGTGCGTATCGATTATCGCTGGACCGGCAACTTCCTGCTGACGCTGTCGCGCATGCCGCAGTTCGGCCGGCTGGAGAATAACGTGTACTACATGCAGGGCTACAGCGGCCACGGCGTGACCTGCACCCATCTGGCAGGCAAGCTGATCGCCGAGTTGATGCGCGGCGACGCCGAACGCTTCGACGCCTTCGCCAAGCTGCCGCACCTGCCGTTCTTCGGCGGGCGCAATCTGCAGATCCCGTTCACCGCCATCGGCGCCGCCTACTACACGCTGCGCGACCGCATCGGCGTCTAAAACAGCAGGCCCGGTCATCCTGACCGGGCCTGTGCGTTAACGCTTAAACGATCTTCGGCTGGCCGTCCGAGGCGGTCGCCCCGCCATCGACCGGGATGTTGGCGCCATTGATAAAGCTGGCGTCGTCGCTGGCCAGGAACGCCATCACCGCCGCCACTTCTTCCGGCTCCGCCGCGCGGCCCAGCGCGATGCGCTCATTGAACTTGTCGCGGATCTCCTGCGGCCAACCATTGGTCATATTGGTTTTCACCAGGCTCGGGCAGACCGAGTTGATGCGCACGCCGTCACCGCCGTGGTCCAGCGCCATGGCGCGCGTCAGGTTGACCACCGCGCCTTTCGCCGCGCAGTAGTAGGCCGCGCCCCAGTCGCCGCCCAGGCCGGACACCGACGCGGTATTGACGATGCAGCCCTTGGTCTTCAGCAGGTGAGGCAAGGCGAATTTGGAGCAGAACACCACGCCGTCGATATCGACCCCGGCGATGCGGCGCCAGTCGTCGACGCTGGTTTCCAGCACGCTGCCGGCCACGTGTACGCCGGCGTTGTTCAGCAGGACGTCGATGCGGCCCAGTTTTTCCGCCACCTCGTTCATCATTTTTTCAACCGCGACGTGATCGGACACGTCGATATGTACCGCCATCGCCCGGCCCTTCGGCAGCGAAGCGGCAACCTTATCTACCGCCTCTTTGGCCCAGTCGGCCAGCACCACGATGGCGCCCTCGGCGGAGAACCGCCGCGCCGCCGCTTCCCCCATGCCGTTGCCCGCACCGGTGATAACCACGACTTTATTGTCAAAACGCATGAGACCTCCTCCATGTGAACGTATTTATATAAGTCATACAAATCTTATTACCCCGAGGATAAGGCGCCCCTCCCTTGAGAGCCAGTCAAAACGTGCGGTTTATTAACCAAAAGGAGGTATGTCAGTGATTTCAATGCGCTGGATTAACCTTTATCGGATTTTGGCCAACATATTGATGGATAAAATAAAATTACGGTGAGTCACTATTTTTCTGGCGGATTGTCAGCGTGCGAGACTATTGCGGGTGTGCGGTTATGGCCACTCAGAGATAAAAGATGTGAATGAAAAACGGCAGCCGCCCGCAGGCGGCCGCGACTATTTCTTCTCGATGGGGACGACCAGCAGATCGACATTCAGTTCGTTGATCGCCTGGCGTGCCGAAGAAACCAGCCGGCTCCAGACATCGTGATGGTGGCCGAAGATCACCAGGTCGAACCCTTTCTCCTTCGCCACCCGATTCAGTTCCTCCGTCAACGCGCCGCGGCTGACGATCACCTCTTCGACCGGATAGGACGACTGCCCTTTGATCGCATTGAGCATATTCTTCACCCGCTCCGAAAAGGTGCGAACGGTGTAGTTGTAATCGCCCACGCCCAGATCGACGTAATAACCGGCGCGGTGAATATCGATATAGATCAGGGAAAGTTTGGCCTTGAGCGCGGCGGCCAGTCTGGCGCCTTTGCCCAGCAGGAACTCGGCGTCTTCGCTGAGATCCGTGGCGACAACGATATGCCGATAAGCCATGATGGCGGCCCTCCTCGTCAACTCCGTAAACAGGATGGCGCTCCTTGCCGCATGTTTCTCATGCATCTTAAGTTTAGCCCAGCGCGGGGTCGCTCGCCTGCCGCACCGTCGTTCCATCTGTGGAACAATGCATCCCGCCTGCACGGTCTACCGGATTTTTCTCCCCTCCCTACACTGTAGGCAAGTGCTGAGTTTCAGCCTTATCAATCAAAGAAGATACCCACTGACCTTACGACGAGAAAAGGAAAACACCATGAGCACTCCAGCCAACTTCAACGGCCAGCGTCCTGTTATTGATGCCAATGACGCGGTCATGCTCCTGATCGACCACCAGAGCGGCCTGTTCCAAACCGTCGCCGACATGCCGATGACCGAACTGCGCGCCCGCGCCGCCGCCCTGGCCAGCATCGCCACCCTCAGCAAACTGCCGGTGATCACCACCGCCTCGGTGCCGCAGGGCCCAAACGGCCCGCTGATCCCGGAAATTCACCAAAATGCGCCGCACGCGCAATACGTCGCCCGCAAAGGGGAAATCAACGCCTGGGACAACCCGGACTTCGTAGCGGCGGTCAAAGCCACCGGCCGCAAAACCTTGATCATCGCCGGCACCATCACCAGCGTCTGCATGGCCTTCCCGTCCATCAGCGCGGTGGCCGAAGGCTATAAAGTGTTCGCGGTGATCGACGCCTCCGGCACCTACTCGAAAATGGCGCAGGAAATCACCCTGGCGCGCGTGGTACAGGCCGGCGTGGTGCCGATCGACACCGCCGGCGTGGCCTCCGAGCTGCAGGGCAGCTGGAACCGCGCCGACGCTCAGCAGTGGGCCGAGGTCTACACCAAAATCTTCCCGGCCTATCAGCTGCTGATCGAGAGCTACCTCAAGGCGCAGGACGTGGTGAAAAACAACGAACGGCTGGACTCGCAGCGTTAAGATCGCGGGCACAAAAAACCCCGGCCAAGGCCGGGGCTATTAATCGCGGGCCGGTGACTTTCCCGGCTGTCATGTTATGGCGTAAGCGTCCATCCAACACTCCAACATTACGCAGCCTAAGCGCGACTTTTTCACAACAGAAAAATAGACTGAAACGCGACGTTATTAATTCTGCGACAATCTGTTTTTCTGTTGCCAATAATAATTAATTATTGGAACGTCATCGAGGAATCGAACCCCAGTCCGCCAACGAATAATTTCGCTGCCGCTCTTCCTGCTGAGCTAATGACGTATTGGTAAAAACTCCGGGTGAACCCGGAGTTTATTCAGGCTGAGGACGTTATTTCTTAACTGCTCCGGCTTAAACCCTCATCGCTGTCGTAAGAAATCGTACCTCGGCCGAAAATTATAACGCGACCACGTTGCCGGCAGAAGGGCCCTTCATGCCATTCTCGATGGTGAACTCAACCTGTTGGCCTTCGTCCAGCGTTTTGAAATCGTTGCTCTGGATAGCAGAGAAATGTACGAACACGTCTTTGCTGCCGTCTGCCGGGGTGATAAAGCCGAAGCCTTTACCTGCATCGAACCATTTTACCAAACCTGTCATTTTAGTAGACATAGAGATATTTCCTTTATATTTTTGCGACGCCATATGGCGATAGAGGTCTGTTTTTATTGGAAACTTATGGGGCACTAGAGAAGAAAATTCGCGGGAAAAGAGGTATCTGAGGGATATCGCTAATACTGAGAACTGCTTTACTAAAACTGCTTTCATAAGGTCTGTACTACAAACCGATGACGCTATTTACACACGGCTGAGTTATTTAAGCAAGATATATTTTAAATTATATTCATCTGCCTCATAAATTTATTACCGCAAAGCACCGCCTGCATCTGCCGCTAACGGCCTATGAAAAAATTTTTTCGCACTGCTGGATCATACCGGCGATTCATTATAGAACTAGGTTCCCCCTTCTTACAGGCCGTTAACCGATGATCGATATGCAAGCCGTGCTCGCCGTTTTCACCGTCTATATCGTCGGCGTGGTGATCCCCGGCCCCAATTTTGTCGCCGTCGCCCACAAAGCCGTTTCCGCGCGCCGCAGCGAGGCTTTCGCTCTGGTGGCGGGCATTGTCTTGGTCAACCTGTTCTGGGCGAGCAGCGCCCTGCTCGGCGTCGGTATAATTTTCGCCTTGTTCCCCTGGTTGGCGCTAGCGGTAAAAGTGGCCGGCGCCGGCTATTTACTGTGGTTCGGCTATCGGCTTATCGCCCAAGCGGCGCCTTCTTCCGGCCCCTCCACGGTGACCGGAAAAAGCGGTTTTCGCGTCGCCTTTCTGCAGGGCATCGCCACCAACATCGCCAACCCCAAATCTATCGCCTTTTACGCCGCGGTGTTTTCGTCGGCGGCGCCTGCCCATGTCTCCATGCCCACCTTCGCCGCCATGCTGCTGGAGGTCGCGGTAGTCGCTAGCCTGTGGTATGGCCTGGTGGCGCTGGTGCTATCGCACGCGCCGATCGCCAGCGCCTACCGACGCAGTAAAGCCTGGATCGATCGCGCCTGCGGCGTGCTGATCATCAGCCTGGGCATCAGGCAGCTCTTCAGCCGATGATTGCGATCCCCAACCGCTCCAGCAGTTGAGCGGCCTGGTGACTGTCCATTTTAACGCCCTGCAGATCGGTGGTGCGCAAATCCAACTCGCCCAGTTCCGCGTTGCTCAGATCGCACTGGGTGACATCGGCGGCGCGCCAGTCAAAACCGGAGAATTCGCCGCCGGACAGATCGGAGCCGCTGAAGCTGGCGCCGAGCACCTGCGCACCGTGCCAACGGTTTTCCCACAGCTCGCATTTCTCCAACACCACTTTGGCAAAATTGGCGTAGCTCAGGTTGCTCTTGGTGATATAGGCGCTGCAAAACCAGGTGCGGCTGGTGATCATATTCATAAAGCTGGCGCCGCGAAAATCTGCTCCCTGCGCGCGACATTCGCGGATCTCCACCCCCAATGCGTCAACGTGGCGGAAATCGGCCATCGATAAATCGCAGCTTCTAAAACTCGCGTCTTTCAGGATCGCGCGGCTGAAGTTACCGCCCTGTCGGCTCTCGCGATCGTAAAATTGACAGCCGATGAATTCGGTGCCGGTCAGATCGGCACCCGAAAAATCACACAGCATAAAGCTGCCGTTTTCAATTTTTTCGCCGGTAAAGCGGTTACGGTCAATCTTTTCACCCTTCAACATCAGACTCATCGCAGCGCACCTGTTTATTTATACAGTCAGTGCGGCATTTAATCCTATTCCGGCCGGGTTGGCAACCGTCGCCGATCGGCGGGCCTCCGCTCTAACGCCACCCTGACGATGCTGAACGTCCTGGTTCTCTCGGCCTGAGCGACGTCGGCAAACAAATGGGGGTAACGGGAGTTGACGACCCACACCTGGCCATCGCGCAGCGCGGCGCCGGTCGGCCCATCCAATTCCGGCGGCGTGTCGACCGCCGTGATATGCGCGCTGGCCCAGCCGTCGTTCGAGGAGAGCAGCATTACGTCGCCGGACATGCTCCCCTTTGCCCCCGGAAAAGACTGTACGATCACCAATTCATGGGCATTTTTGAGCCGCAGCCCGTCCGGCCCTTTCAGCCGCTGCGGCAGTCTGATTTCACTTATCTCAGGCGCGTTATCCAACGTCACCTTCCACAACAGCCCTCGGGTGTAGTCCGCCGCAATCAGATAGCCATCCGGGTGAGACACGATGCCGTTGAGATAAGGCTGCGTGCCCTGCGCAGCGGCGGGAGCGTCGGCCGGCATCAAACGCGCTGAGCGCATCAGAATCGATACCTGGCGCGTTGCCCGGTCGATCTTGTAAATCTGCGGCTGGAAGCTGTCGGTCACGTAGATATTGCCCTGCGCGTCGAGCGCCAGATCGTTGGCCAGCGTCGGCCCACGGCTTAACGATGAGAGATCGTACGTCTGCTGCAGCTCGCCGGTATCGAGATTGAACTCCAGCACCTGCGCCACGCGATTGCGCGTACCGGGCGTAGAGCTGAGGGAGACCCCCACGTCTTCGTTGCACACCAGCACCCGATTACGCTCGGCGTCCACCAGCATGCCGGAGGTGGTGATAAGCCCCTTACCGGTGGAAAACCGCCGATAGCGGCCATTGGGATAAACCAGGCCAAGCTGCCCGCCGCGCAGGGTCGACACCAAAAACGCGCCGGCGCGCGCATTCCAGGCGACGCCCTCAGGGTAAGCGCCGGCGGCGCTGTAATAAGAAAGAAAAGAGGCTGAAGCGGAACATGAGCATGACCCTGATAAGGACTCGGATCGCTAGAGTAGGATCGCGTCGTTCACGGCACCAGCCGGGAGAAAGGCAATGCGCCACTAAAAAAATCGCAGTAATCGGCGCAAAAGAAAACCGCCCGGTGCGGGCGGTTGAGGTGACGGCGAACCATTACTTCAGGGCTTCCTGAATGGCGTCGGCCATCGGGCCGATGTGCTTCTCCGCCGCCTTCAGCTGGAAATCCACGCCATTGCCATCGTTGGTGTCTGACAGCGTAGCCTTGATAAGCTCCAGCGCCGCCTGCACCGCCACCAGCCGCTTGTGCTGTTCGTCCGTGACCGGTTCGGCGCCCATGTTTGCCGGATAGTAATGCTCTAACATCGCGATCTCCTTTTGATGACGTTAAACCTTAACCTACCAGAAAACCGCGCATTTATTAAGGAAACCGCGCACGGCGCGGCCGAATGGCGATAAATTGCACTATACTGGGCAAACCCGCCCTCCTGCCACAGGATCACCGCCATGTCATTCCAGGGAAGCTGCCACTGCGGCGCCGTCACCTTCTCCGTGGACGCCGAACTGCCCACCGAGGCCCTCAGCTGCAACTGTTCGATCTGCCGCCGCAAAGGGCTGCTGCTGTCGTTCTTCCCCATCAGCGCCTTCACGCTCAACAGCGGCCAGGACCAGCTCAGCACCTACACCTTCAATCACCACAAGATCCGCCATCAGTTCTGCCGAGTCTGCGGTGCCCAGCCCTTCGCCTACGGCACTGCGCCGGACGGCGCCGCGATGTGCGCCGTCAACCTGCGCTGCGTGCCTGACATTGCGCTGGATGCGTTGCAGATCCACAGTTACGACGGCGCCAGCGTCTGAGATCCCGCGTTTTCAGCGGTAGACGGAGAATTTCTTGGTCAGCGGCTTAAGCTGTTCGGCGTCGCCGTAGAGCGCCACCGCCACGAAATCCAGCTGTTCGTAAGGGGTGTTGGCGGTGTCGGCGATCTGCTGCTCGGCGGAGTGCGACAGCATGGTGGTGGTGAAGAAGTTGGACAACACGCCCTCTTCCTTGCACTTCAGAATCAGGTTGCTGAGCTGGCTGCTGTTCTTGGCCTGCAGGATCACGATCGGATAGTGGCTCATATTGGCGCTGACGCCGTCGAGGTTGCTCGGATAGTGGTGAAACTCGCGCTGCTCGATCAGATCGGTGATGCCCGCCGTCAGATGGCAGGAAGCGTTAAACAGCGTGGCCGGTTCGTGGTTGCGGTTAAGGATGATATAAAATTTTTTCTCGTTGTCGCTGTACATACTCTTCTCCTTGAATAGACAACCCTTTTTACCCAAGCCAAGGGCGGTTTTCAAGGCGAGATAAGGGCCGCGTCCGGCCCCGTGATAACGTTTCAGACTCAGATCCCGCCTTCGCCCGGGCCCTGCGGCTGCGCCACCTGATGCAGCACGGTGATGTTCTGCAGGACAGTACCGCCGTCGATCGGTTTCATCTGGCCGTCGCGATCTTTATAGTGCGTCGGTTTGGCGCCGTGGAAGAACAGCCCGGCGTTGACCTGCACGCCCAGATAGCCGGCGCTTGGCGGCAGGCGCTGCACGTCGGTCCAGGGGTTGGAAACCGGCACGAACTGGAATCCCTCGCCCGTCTTCGCATACAGCGGACGCAGCAGCGTGACAAAAGCCATCATCGGCGACAGCGCGTCTTTAAAGATCTGCACCGGCCGATCGATCGTCATCAGGAAACCCTGCGGCTGCTCCTCAACCGTGTCGAGGCTCAGGCTGCTGCTGATATCATCACCCCGGCCGCCGTAGCTCCACTCCATCACCGGCGCTCCGTTTTCATTCATCATCTCTGACATACACTGCTCCTTATAAATAAAATTGATCGGGCACGCTCGCTGCGTGCCGGAACAGTAAACCGCTGAACGGGCACCCGCGTCCAAGCAGGGCGGCACGCTGGCGAACCAAACAACAAAGGCGCGCAATCCATAAAGCTCGAAATGAATAATTTCTCCGCGTGATAGCGCAGCATTTGAACGACCTCAGCCGTTGCAAGAGCTCATAGTGATGGCGTTACCGCCACTGGAGAGTGTTATGACCGCGATTAAACCGGACGCCATCGACCGCGTTCTTCCCGCCGCCACACCCTGGTTAGCCGTCGTCAACGTGCTGTTCGCCGGCATCGCCGCGGCGCTGCACGTGGGCAAGGCCACCATTGCCTTGCCGGCGCTGCAGGCCGAGTTTGGCCGTTCGCTTGAGGCGCTGAGCTGGGTGATTTCGGCCTTTCCCTTCGTCGGGGTGTTCGGCGGCATCGCTGCCGGGCTGCTGGTGCGCCGCTGGGGCGATCGGCGCCTGCTGGCGCTCGGGCTGCTGATCGTCAGCGCCGCCAGCTTTACCGGCGCCACGCTACACGACTTCGGCGGGTTGATCGTCAGCCGCTTTGTCGAAGGCCTCGGCTTCGTGATCGTGGTGGTCTCCTCACCAGCAGTGCTGAACCGCCTCGTCGCCCCGGCGCAGCGCAGCCTGGTGTTCGGCATCTGGAGCACCTTCATGCCGGCGGGCATCGCCGTTTCGCTGTTTTTCGGCCCCCATCTCGCCGACTGGCAACAAAGTTGGCAGGCCGGTGCGGCGTTGACGCTGTTGGCCGCCCTGATGCTGCCGCTGACCACCTCCCGCCGTGCCGCCGAGGCGCACGTTCCGCCGTTACAGCTGCGGCAAGCGCTGGGTGCGATGCTGCGGGCGCGTCGGCCGCTGTTGCTGGCGCTGATGTTCACCACTTACAACCTGCAGTTTTTCTCGGTGATGACCTTCTTGCCGATCTTCCTGATGCAACGCATCGGCCTGTCGCTGGCGGCCGCCGGCGGCATCAGCGCGGCGGCGGTGGCGGCGAACATCATCGGTAACCTCGCCGCCGGGCTCTTGCTGTCGCGTGGTCTGCGGGCCGGTAGCCTGCTCGCGGCCACCAGCCTGATCATAGGCATCTTCGGCATCGGCATTTTCCTGCCGATGACGCCCAACGGCCTGCTGATCCCCTTGTGTTTCCTGTTCTGCGCCATCGCCGGCATGCTGCCCGCCACCATTCTGGCCGCCACGCCGGCGGCGACGCCGGAACCGACGCTGCTGCCGCTGAGCCTGGGGCTGGTGATGCAGGGGAACTATCTCGGCCAGGTGATCGGCCCGGTCGCGCTGAGCGCCATCGTGGCCGCGGCCGGTTGGGCGGCCCCGGCGTGGCTGGTGCTGGCGGCTGCGGTGTCAGGGGCGCTGTTGGCGCTGGCTTTTCTCAGCCGGCGGCATAATGCGGGGTGATAAGCAGAAAGGTCGTTCTGTTTGTTATAAGCGGTGCTGAATTTTCCCTGGTGCAGATGCCTGCCTATCGCGAAGGGTAAGGCCAGTGATGATCAAGGCCCGATAATGACAAGGCGCCGGTGGCCGCGAAATACACCAGCAGGCCGGCAAAGGCGATCAGTAGCGTTTTCTCGATGACGCCGAGTCGTTTGCGTTCAGTCATTTGCATACTCCTTCGTGATATCGGGCGAACGGCCGCCCTCATCAACACCAGGAAAGCCTGGCGCAGGCGGCAAGCGCGGCTCACAAAATGAAACACAATCGATAAATTTTATTAATTATTTAGCCCTCTTTCTTTTCTCATGCCGCCGCCTGTTCACCGTGTGGCACCCGCCTTGCCCTTAATAACCCTATGGAATACGCCACTAAAAATCCCCTACCGGTTAAGCAAAGGTGATGATAGTGTTGTTTTCATTCAGTTCATCTATGCTGAAAATTCATCTTTTGAGGGACGACTATGATGTCTAAAGGCATTTCCAAAGGATTCTTTATCCTGATCCTGTTTATCGTCACCGCCGCCTTTCTCGACGTGCTGGGGCCTTACTACTCCTCGGTGCTGTGGGCGATTATTCTGGCGGTGATTTTCCATCCGGTGAAAAAGAAGCTGAAGCAGTACGTCGGCGAACGCAACGGCGTGGTGTCGCTGCTGACGTTGGCGCTGATCTGCCTGATCGTGTTCACGCCATTGGCGATCATCGCCTCGTCGCTGGCGATGGAATTCAACGTGATCTACACCAAGCTGCAGACCAACAACAGCCAATTGCCGACCATGCTGGCGGACTTTATGCGCCACCTGCCCGGCTGGGCGCAGCGCTTCCTGGCGGAGCATAACCTCAACAGCGCCGCCGAGATCCAAAAGCAGCTTTCCGAGGTGGCGCTCAAGGGTGGGCAATACCTGGCGGGCAGCGTGTTCCTGATCGGCAAGGGCACCTTCAACTTCGTCGTCGGTTTCGGCGTAATGCTCTACCTGCTGTTCTTCCTGCTGAAAGACGGCCCCTATCTGGTAAACCTGGCGCTCGAAGCGCTGCCGCTCTCCCAGCACGTGAAGCACCACCTGTTCGTGAAGTTCGCCGCCGTCTCCCGCGCCACCGTCAAGGGCACGGTGGTGGTCGCCGTAGTGCAAGGCGCGCTCGGCGGGCTGGCGTTTTACTTTACCGGCATCGACGGCAGCCTGCTGTGGGGCGCGCTGATGGCGTTCCTGTCGATCATTCCGGCCGTGGGCTCCGCCATCATCTGGGTGCCGGCGGTGATCTACTTCTTCGCCACCGGCATGCTGTGGAAAGCCATTTTCCTGGTGGTGTTCTTCGTGGTGGTGATCGGCCTGGTGGACAACATCCTGCGCCCGCTGCTGGTGGGCAAAGACACCAAAATGCCGGACTACCTGATCCTGATCTCCACCCTGGGCGGCATGGAGATCTACGGCATCAACGGCTTCGTCATCGGCCCCTTGATCGCCGCGCTGTTCATCGCCTGCTGGAACATCCTGTCCGGCCGCGACAGCGAGGAAAACATCGAAGAGATCGACGAAGAATTCATCGAAGAAGGCAAAAACCATCCCGACGCGGCGGAGTAACCCTCCCGCAGCGAATCACGCCGGGGCCCAGTTGGGCCCCTTTTTTTGTCTGTGGTATCCTTGCCGCGCTTACAAGGAAGAACGGGTTTCGCTATGCTTATTTTTTACGCCACGCTGGCTATCGCCTTCACTCTGCTGTGCCTGATGGCCTTTTTCTATTGCGCTTATCAGCTGTCGAAGCACGGCGACGTCAAATTTTTGGCCTCGCTTTCCGTGCTGCTCTTCGCGCTGCTGGCCTTCTATGCCGCTTATGGCTACGTCAGCACCTGGCTGCAACAGCAGGCGGTCGATGTCCGGCTTTATTAGCGCGCCGGGATAAAAAATACCTGCTCCGGATCGCCGTCATCGAGATTGTCAATCTGGCCGCTGGCAACAAACCCGGCGTTCAACAGCAGCCGCTGCATCGGCAGGTTGGAGCGATTGGTGGAGGTGAACAGCTTCGGGTGCCGACAGTGGGACTTCAACGCCGTAATCAGCACCAGCCCGACGCCCCGGCGACGATAGCGCTCGCCAACCATCAGCAGCTCGATAAAGCCGCAGCCGAAGAAGTGATAGTGCAGCACGCCGTAACCCATCACCACGCCCCGTTGTTCAGCAAGATAACGATACCCTGCCCGCAACAGGTGCGGATCTGCGCCGCGCGCCGCGGATCGTATTCGGCGACGCTGTCGAGGGCGATCAGGGCTGCGGCATCGGTTTCAGTGGCAAGACGAACAGGCATGTATACCCCCTTATGTTTATGGGTAGCGGCGATACCGCATCAACGAAACGGCAACCGCGGCGGGATAGTTTTTACATCCCGGTCGAATTTTGTAATCCTATTATAGAGTTACCAAAACACACGCCAAGGAAGGAAAGCATTTCCCGATGAGAATACCGCAAATCTCCGCCGCCCTGCTGTTTACCCTGCTGCTGGCCGGCTGCCAGTTCCACAAAACCGTGTTCCCGCCGCCGTATATCGGCACCCCGCAAGAGATCGGCACCTACGAAGTGAAAGGGCTGACGTTCGTCACCACCGTCACCTTCAGCGGCCTGTTCGCCGAAGATCTGGTGCGCGAATACGCACAGAAACATCACTACCGCTATTACGTGGTAACGATGCGCAGCAACGGTTTTAAAGATCGAGCAGAGCGCGTGAGCGCGATGATGTATCGGTAGGAGCGCCGGCCCTGATTTGCAAACCTGCATCAGGGCTCTACTTCAAAACCCCATCTCGCTCGATGCCGCCGCAGGTAAGCTCTGTTCTTTTCAGACAACCCGCTAATGTTGGCGTCCAACGGGATCCTTAGCTCGCCTAACAAACCGCTCATCGTCCGTGAATACAACAAACGTCCGTCATCGGCAAAACTGATCATGCCGCGATCGAACAGCTTGTCCAGATTGGGGATTAACGGCAGACCATTGTGCGGATCCACTTTTTCTTCTGAGGTCGCAATCGACCAGGCAACGATGTGAGAGGCAATGAGAATGGACGGCTCCGCAATCCCCGTGACGGCGCACCGGTTTCCCCACCGCTTTAACATTTTATCGCGATAGGGGCCATGCCCAATCCGCGCCTGAATCACCGTTGCTTGCTCACCACCGATCTCTTTGGTGATTTCGACGGTATCCGCATGGAAATGGATCGAGAGATTTTCCGAGATAAAACAGGCGATCAACGCGGCTGCCGGTGCGGGGATCTCGCACATATAGTTTTCGGTGCATCCGCCTGTCTTATTAAAAACGCGCGGAAGGCAAGTCGGGTTGTGCATGCGTATGAACGCCTGATTAAAAAGGGAAACATCAATGGGTAGTTCAAGGCACGTCAGTTTCAAATCGACTTTGGTACCCGCAATATGCCGCGGTCCCGCAGCCCGATACTCCGGTCGCGGTGCAGAGTAAGCATCGCGTACCGCTGTCGCCACGCCGATTATCCTCCTACCCTTGTGGCAAAAAATCAGGTCACCCTCTTTGACTTTTTTGACCGTTTCCCACCCGGCAGGTTTAAACATGTTCCCCGTTTTATTTATTCCATATTGCGGCGCCCACAGGAATTCACCCTTCAAAACTTCCGCGACGCTGCCACCGATGTTGACCCAGAAAAAACGCATTGCCACTCTTTTATAATCAGGAGTTTTAAGGGTTATCGTCACCATTCATCAATGGCTTTAGTGATTTTCACCCATTAACGCAGGGTGCAGGCAATAAAAAATCCCGGCCTTGACCGGGATAGCGTTGCTTATTCACTGAGGGCGAAATTCCAACGTGATAATTTGGAACGCATTTTGGACCTCTGGCGTTGGCGGCTTAGGCAGACGCGCATCGGCAACCGCCTGCATGGCGGCACGGCAAAGATCCGGATCGCCTCCTTCAGTTCGAACACCGACTGGCATGCCGTCCGGCGCCAGCGTGATACGCAATGTACAGCGTTGGCCTGAGTAAGTGGCGGCGTCTTTTAAATGGCGTTGAATCTCAGCTTGCACCTGAGTCATGTAATGTAATTTTTCTTTTCCCGGCGCAGGCGTCTTTGGGTCACCAAGGTTGGCGAAAAGATCATCGACCTCTTTATTCGCCGGATCGTTTTGGCTGGGGGCAGTGTGCTTGGCACACCCCGTTAACGTCAGCGCGGTCATCGCCGCCAATAGTATGGCGATGCCGGTTTTGTAGCCTGAATGCGTTATTATCATATCCCTGTCCTTATGGATGATTATCAGCCGAATCAACGTTGTATTCGAAAAGATCCCCGGCGCATACTTATACAGAATTAACGCCAAACCACCAGAGACATTGTTAGTATCAAGCATCGGCATGCGGAGTATCTTGGGCCGATGATGACATGAAGCCATAGCACCCTCACCGGGCAGTACGTCTGCGAACCCTGACCTATCGATAACTTTGTTATCCGAACGATCAATCACCCCATCAATAAATTAAGAAATTCTTAATTTTTATCGCATTAAAAGCGTTTCAACGCTAGCAATCTGGAGATTCTGCCTATACTTACTTTCCTGCTATTAAATTCATTTAAGTAACCAGGATGGTAAGTATGAAAAGTAAACGACTCTTTGCCGCGCTTCTTACTGCGACTACGGTGATGTTCATAGCGGGCTGCGCTTCCAATCAGGCGATCAAAACAACGGATGGCAAGACCATTGTCACCGACGGCAAGCCTCAGGTCGATAAAGATACCGGGTTAGTCTCCTATCGAAATGCAGAAACGGGCAAAACGGAACAAATCAATCGAGACCAAATTGCAAACATGAGTGAGTTGGATAACTAAAAGGAGCTACAAATGAAAAAAACGCTTGTTCTTCCCGCGATCGCCCTGATTGCCATCGCCGCACTGTCAGGCTGCACACGCACCAGCTACGCCATCCATACCCACGACGGGCGAACGCTCATCAGTGACGGCAAGCCGAAAGAAACCGCTGCCGGGTTGATCGGTTATACCGACGCCAATGGCGTTAAACAGCAAATCAACAAGACGGAAGTCAAAGAGGTTTCAGAGATCCCGCATTAAGATTTCGATAACCTTAGCCAGCTAAAACCAAGGGAGCCAATGGCTCCCTTTCTACTCAAAAAACCGGCGCGCTTGCGTGAATTTAACGATAACACCGATAAACACCTGACATTTAGCGCCAACGTTCTCAGGTTTGCCATAGGGATCTCTCCTTTCCCTGCATCAAGCAGCTATAATCCAAAAAGTGGAGTTTTTTGATAACGATAAGGAGGGAGTATGTATAAAACAATCTTGGTTCCCGTGGATATTACCGAGCCGGAATTAACACAGCAGGTCATCCCGCATGTCAACGCGCTCGCCAGGCTCGAAGACTCCCACGTCCATTTCCTGGCGGTGATCCCGTCGCGCGCCACCTACGCGGCCTTCGGCTTTGCCGCCACCGCGGCGGTAGAAACCAAAGATGAAACCATTGCGCTAGCGACCGAGGGGCTGGCAAAAGCGGCAAAACAATTCAGCGTGCCTGAAGATAGAGTGACCACGCACGTTGCCGTCGGCGATCCTAAAGATCAGATCCTGGAACTTGCTGATGCGCTTAACGCGGAGATTATTGTGATGGGTTCCAACCGCCCTTCTGCGATCACTTACCTCCTCGGCTCCAATGCCACCGCCGTTGTCCGCCACGCCAATTGCCCGGTGCTGGTCGTGCGTGAATCGGCTAACGCCGCTCGCTGAGCCTGTCCGATACCTCACTCATATTTGAACAATAAAAAACGGGAGCCCTAAGGCTCCCGCTCTCATTCAAACGCCAAACACGCTTACATGTGTTTAACGATAGCGTCGCCAAACTCTGAGCATTTCAGCAGTTTAGCGCCTTCCATCAGGCGTTCGAAGTCATAGGTCACGGTCTTGGCGGCGATGGCGCCTTCCATGCCTTTAACGATCAGGTCAGCCGCTTCGAACCAGCCCATGTGGCGCAGCATCATTTCTGCGGACAGAATGATGGAGCCTGGGTTCACTTTGTCCTGGCCGGCGTACTTCGGCGCGGTGCCGTGAGTCGCTTCGAACAGCGCGCAGTCGGAGCCGATGTTGGCGCCCGGTGCGATACCGATGCCGCCAACCTGGGCCGCCAGGGCGTCGGAGATGTAGTCGCCGTTCAGGTTCATACAGGCGATCACGTCGTATTCCGCCGGGCGCAGCAGGATCTGCTGCAGGAAGGCGTCGGCGATCACGTCTTTAACCACGATCTCTTTGCCGGTGTTCGGGTTCTTGATCTTCAGCCATGGGCCGCCGTCGATCAGCTCGCCGCCGAACTCTTCGCGCGCCAGCTCATAGCCCCAATCCTTGAAGGCACCTTCGGTGAACTTCATGATGTTGCCTTTGTGAACCAGGGTCACAGAGTCACGGTCGTTGGTGATGGCGTATTCGATCGCCGCACGCACCAGACGCTTGGTCCCTTCTTCGGAGCATGGCTTCACGCCGATACCGCACTGCTCTGGGAAGCGGATTTTCTTCACGCCCATTTCGTCGCGCAGGAACTTGATCACTTTGTCCGCTTCGGCGGAGCCGGCTTTCCACTCGATGCCGGCGTAGATGTCTTCGGCGTTTTCGCGGAAGATCACCATGTCGGTCAGCTCAGGCTGTTTCACCGGGCTTGGGGTACCCTGGTAGTAACGCACCGGGCGCAGACACACGTACAGATCCAGCTGCTGGCGCAGGGCCACGTTCAGAGAACGGATGCCGCCGCCGACCGGGGTGGTCAGGGGGCCTTTGATGGCGACGCGGTAGTCGCGGATCAGGTCCAGAGTTTCGTCCGGCAGCCACACGTCTTTACCGTAAACGTGGGTAGATTTTTCGCCGGTGTAGATTTCCATCCAGGAGATTTTACGTTCGCCGTGGTAAGCCTTTTTAACGGCCGCATCAACCACGTGGATCATGGCAGGAGTCACGTCAACGCCGATGCCGTCGCCTTCGATGAACGGGATGATCGGGTTATGAGGAACAACCAGTTTACCCTGGGCGTCAACCGTGATTTTTTTACCTTCTGCCGGAACAACTACTTTGCTTTCCATCAACCTCTCCTTCAAGCGCAATTTTGTTAATGCTTTGTAAGATGCGTGTAGATACTACTTGAATATTCGGTCCGCGCCAATCCGAAACGGATTCGGTTATAATGCGCTTATCATCCGTAATCTCAACTGTTATGAAAAAATTCTCTGTTAGAAATCACAACGTTAAACGATTCAGCAAGCCGAATGCCGCCAAACCCGCCGCGCCGAAAGGGCCGCGCCGAATTGTGTTATTCAACAAGCCCTTCGACGTGTTGCCGCAGTTCACCGACGAAGCCGGCCGCGCCACGCTGAAAGAGTACATCCCCTTCCCCGACGTTTACGCCGCCGGGCGCCTGGATCGCGACAGCGAAGGGCTGCTGGTGCTGACCAACGACGGCCAGCTGCAGGCGCAGCTCACCCAGCCGGGGAAGCGCACCGGCAAAATCTATTATGTGCAGGTCGAGGGCGCGCCGCAGGAGAGCGATCTGGC
Source organism: Serratia sp. HRI (assembly GCF_010119335.3). Taxonomy (NCBI): domain Bacteria; kingdom Pseudomonadati; phylum Pseudomonadota; class Gammaproteobacteria; order Enterobacterales; family Yersiniaceae; genus Serratia; species Serratia sp. HRI. The sequence goes on from NZ_CP083690.1 coordinate 424,513, forward strand.
GCCATTGCGCAGCGGCGTCACGCTGAAAGACGGCCCCACGCTGCCCGCCGGGGTGGAGTTGGTGGCCGAGCCGCAGTGGCTGTGGCCGCGCAACCCACCGATCCGCGAACGTAAATCCATCCCCACTTGCTGGCTGAAAATCACCCTGTATGAAGGGCGAAACCGCCAGGTGCGTCGTATGACGGCGCATATCGGGTTCCCTACCCTGCGCCTGATTCGCTACAGTATGGGTAATCTTTCGCTGGGTTCACTGCAGCCTGGTGAATGGAAAAGCATCGATTCTCTGTAGACCGATAACCGATGGAGGCGCCATGAAATACACGCCGATCGCGCTACTGCTCGCCGCTCTGGCGGCCCCGTTCGCCGCCCAGGCCGCCAGCTTCGACTGCGCCAAGGCGGCAAACCGCGATGAGCAAGCCATCTGCGCCAACCGCACGCTGAACGATCTGGATGTGCAAATGGCCACCAAGTACCAATTCCTGCGCGGCCTGTTCGCCATGGGCGCGCGTGGCGCGATGCAGGACAGCCAGCAGGCCTGGCTGGCAAAACGCCAGCGGTGCGGCGGCGATACCGCCTGCCTGCTGCAAAGCTACCGCACCCGCATCGCCGAACTGGACGACATCTACCAGCGCATCGACAAACCGCTGTAAGGAGAGCGCATGTTCAAACCGCACGTCACCGTGGCCTGCGTAGTGCACGCCGCCGGCAAATTTTTGGTGGTCGAAGAGACCATCAACGGCAAAGCGCTGTGGAACCAGCCGGCCGGCCACCTCGAGGCCGACGAGACGCTGGTACAGGCTGCCGAACGCGAGCTGTGGGAAGAGACAGGCATCCGCGCCACGCCTCAGGCGTTCCTGCGCCTGCACCAGTGGATCGCGCCGGATCGCACGCCGTTCCTGCGTTTTTGCTTCGTTATCGAGCTGGAACAGCCGCTGCCGACCGAGCCGCACGACAGCGACATCGATCGCTGCCTGTGGCTGAGCGCCGACGAGATTTTGCAGGCGCCCAACCTGCGTTCCGCACTGGTGGCGGAGAGCATTCGCAGCTACCAGCAGCCGGAGCGCTACCCGCTGTCACTGGTCGGCAGCTTCGCCTGGCCGTTTTAAGGGCGCCGGGCAGCACAAGATGAACAGTGCGCCGGCGCGGCCAACGTGGTAAAATCCTGCGCTTGTTTTTATCAGCACGGTTCGTGTTCAAGTTCGTGAGATCCCCATGTCAGACAACAGCCAGAAAAAAGTAATCGTCGGTATGTCCGGCGGCGTCGACTCTTCCGTTACCGCCTATCTGTTACAGCAACAGGGCTATCAGGTCGCTGGGCTGTTCATGAAGAACTGGGAAGAAGACGACGACGAAGAGTACTGCTCCGCCGCGACCGATCTGGCCGACGCGCAAGCGGTCTGCGACAAGCTGGGCATCGAACTGCACACGGTGAACTTTGCGGCGGAATACTGGGACAACGTGTTTGAGCTGTTCCTGGAAGAGTACAAGGCCGGCCGCACGCCGAACCCGGACATCCTGTGCAATAAAGAGATCAAATTCAAAGCCTTCCTGGAGTTTGCCGCCGAAGATCTGGGGGCCGATTTTATCGCCACCGGCCACTACGTGCGCCGCCAGGACGTGGACGGCAAGAGCCGCCTGCTGCGCGGCGTCGACGGTAACAAAGATCAGAGCTACTTCCTCTACACCCTGAGCCACGAGCAGGTGGCGCAGAGCCTGTTCCCGGTCGGCGAGCTGGAGAAGCCGGAGGTGCGCCGCATCGCCGAGCAGCTGGAGCTGGTCACCGCCAAGAAGAAAGACTCCACCGGCATCTGCTTTATCGGCGAGCGCAAGTTCCGTGACTTCCTCGGCCGCTACCTGCCGGCGCAGCCGGGCCCGATCGTCAGCGTTGACGGCCAGACCGTCGGCGAACACCAGGGCCTGATGTATCACACCCTGGGCCAGCGCAAAGGGCTGGGCATCGGCGGCCTGAAAGACAGCAGCGAAGATCCGTGGTACGTGGTGGATAAAGACGTGGCCAACAACGTACTGGTGGTCGCACAGGGGCACGATCATCCGCGCCTGATGTCCGTCGGCCTTATCGCACAGCAGCTGCACTGGGTGGATCGCCTGCCGCTGAGCGGCACGTTCCGCTGCACGGTGAAGACCCGCTATCGCCAGCAGGATATCCCTTGCACCGTGACCCCGCTCGACGACGAACGCATCGAAGTGCGTTTCGACGAACCGGTCTCCGCCGTCACCCCCGGCCAGTCGGCGGTGTTCTACCAGGGCGAAATCTGCCTCGGCGGCGGCATCATCGAACAGCGCCTGGCGTAACTGCCCGGCAAAAGAAAAACGCTGCGTTTACCGCAGCGTTTTTTTTATTCAGAATTCCACCTGCGCCCCCAGCTCGATCACCCGGTTCGGCGGGATTTCGAACAGGTCCGGCGCCCGTAGCGCGTTGCGCTGCAACAGCTGGAACACCTTGCCGCGAATGCGCAAATACCAGGGCCGTTTGCCCAGCACCAGCGTATCGCGCGACATGAAGAACGAGGTCTCGTTCATGGTGAAGCTCATCCCTTCCAGGCCGCAGCGGTAAAGGATGTCCGTCACGTTGGGCGTTTCGCGCCAGCCGTAGCTCGCCACCACCCGCCAAAAGCTCGCCGACAGCTGTTCGATCGCCACCCGCTGCACGTTGTGCACGTACGGCATGTCGGTGGTGACGATGGTCAGCAGCACCACGCGCTCATGCAGCACCTTGTTGTGCTTCAGGTTGTGCAACAGCACCAGTGGTACCGCGTGCGGCGTGCGTTCCATAAACACGGCGGTGCCCGGCACCCGCTTCGGCGGCGCCTTCTCCAGCGACTCGATCAGCGCGGTCAGCCCTTCCTGGTTGTCGCGCAGCCGGCGGATCAGGCGCGAACGCTCGGTCTTCCAGGTCAGCATGATCAGCAGAATGGTCAGCCCGAGCGCCACCGGTAGCCAGCCGCCGGTCGCCAGCTTGATCAGGTTGGCGCCGAACAGCGGCACGTCGATGCACAGCATGACAACCAACATCAGTCCGCCCAGCGCACGCGGCCAGCCCCAGTTTTTCACCGCCACGATGCTCAGCAAAATCGACGACAGCAGCATGGTGCCGGTCACCACGATGCCGTAAGCCGAGGCCAGGTTGCCGGAGTGTTTGAAGCTGATGATCACGATCAGCACCGCCGCGAACAGCAGCCAGTTTACCACCGGAATGTAAATCTGCCCGGACTCCTGATCGGAGGTATAAATGATGCGCATCGGCGGCAGGTAGCCCAGCCGCACCGCCTGGCGCGTCAGCGAGAACACGCCGGAGATCACCGCCTGCGAGGCGATGACCGTCGCCAGCGTGGCGATCACCAGCAGCGGGATCAGCGCCCAGGTCGGCGCCAGCAGGAAGAACGGGTTGTTGATCGCCGCCGGATTAGCCAGCAGCAGCGCCCCCTGGCCGAAGTAGTTCAACACCAGCGACGGCGCCACCAGGGTAAACCACGCCAGGCGGATCGGCTTTTTACCGAAGTGGCCCATATCGGCGTACAGCGCTTCGGCGCCGGTCACCGACAGCACCACCATGCCCAGCGCAAAGAACGATACCGTCTTGTACTCGAGGAAGAAATTCACCGCCCAGTAAGGGTTCAACGCCCGCAGCACACCGGGGTGATGCAAAATGCCACCGATGCCCAGCAGCGCCAATGTCAGGAACCAGATCACCATCGCCGGCGCGAACAGCTTGCCGACGCTGCCGGTGCCGTGTTTTTGGATCGCAAACAGCGCGGTCAGCACCAGCAGCGAGAGCGGCACGATAAAGCGGTCCAGCTCGGGGGCGATAATCTGCAGCCCCTCGATGGCCGAGAGCACCGAAATGGCCGGGGTGATCACCCCATCACCATAAAAAAAGCTGCCGCCCACCAGCCCGATCAGCACCGCCGCCGGCACCCAGCGCGCATCCAGCTTGCGGATCGCCAGCGACATCAGCGTCAGGATCCCCCCCTCGCCGTCGTTGTCGGCGCGCATCACGAAACAAATGTATTTAATTGACACCACCAGCGTCAGCAGCCAGAAGATCAGCGACAGAAAGCCGTAGATCGAGGCCGGCGTCATGGTGATGCCCTCCTCTGCCGTCAGGCATTCGCGCAGAGTGTACAGCGGGCTGGTGCCGATATCGCCGTACACCACGCCGATGGCCGCCAGCGTCACCGCCGGCAGCGGCTGCTTGTTTTTTACGTGCATATAAAGGTCTTTATTTGAGGGCTCACGTTGGCAGTATAGATGCAGCCGCCGCACTTTATTTGCCGCCGCAACAATATGTTCGCGTCGCTACGCCGGAGATTTTCGGCTCCTATTTGCACAGTTCTGCGCCGCACGGCGCCTCCGCCTCGTTACGGGCGTATTAGACGCTGGGTTTACCCTCGATTTTGTGGCATGATCCGCGGCATTCGTTGTCATCGTTGTTACAGCCACGCCCGATCGTTCCCGTTCGCGGCCGCCGCCGTTATCCTGGCGATACACACAACCTTATGCAGTAAGCCATGTACCGTTCACAGCGTTTACAGGAGTAATCGTGGCGAAGAATTATTATGACATCACGCTGGCCATGGCGGGTATCAGCCAGGCGGCGCGTTTGGTTCAGCAGTTGGCCCATGAAGGGCAATGCAACCGCGAAGCCTTTCAAACCTCGCTGAAAAGCCTGCTGCAGATGGACCCGCCCTCCACGCTGGCGGTGTTCGGCGGTGAAGAACGCAATTTGATGGTCGGCCTCGAAACCCTGATGGGCGTGCTTAACGCCAACAACAAAGGGCCGGGTGCGGAACTGACCCGCTACACCATCAGCCTGATGGTGCTGGAGCGCAAGCTTAACGCCAACAAACCGGCGATGAACACGCTCGGCGAACGCCTCGGCCAGCTCGAGCGCCAGCTGGCGCACTTCGATCTTGAGTCGGACACCATCATCAGCGCGCTGGCCGGCATTTACGTCGACGTGGTCAGCCCGCTCGGGCCGCGCATCCAGGTGACCGGCTCGCCGGCAATCTTGCAGAACCCGCAGGTGCAGGCTAAGGTTCGCGCCACGCTGCTGGCCGGCATTCGCGCCGCCGTGCTGTGGCAACAGGTCGGCGGCAGCCGCCTGCAGTTAATGTTTTCCCGTAATCGTCTGTTCAAACAGGCGCAAAATATCGTTGCTCATTGTTAATCGATCCCAGGAGTTGCTACCGATGGAATTATCCTCACTGACCGCCGTTTCCCCCGTTGATGGACGCTACGGTGATAAAGTCAGCGCACTGCGCCCCATTTTCAGCGAATACGGTCTGCTGAAATTCCGCGTACAGGTTGAAGTACGTTGGCTGCAAAAACTGGCGGCCTGCGCAGAAATCAAGGAAGTTCCCGCTTTTGACGCCGACGCAAACGCTTTCCTCGACAAAATCGTCGCGGAATTCAATGAAGAAGACGCTCAGCGCATCAAAACCATCGAGCGCACCACCAACCACGACGTGAAAGCGGTCGAGTATTTCCTGAAGGAAAAAGTGGCGGCGGTGCCTGCGCTGCACGCGGTGTCCGAGTTCATCCACTTCGCCTGCACCTCCGAAGACATCAACAACCTGTCGCACGCGCTGATGCTGCAAAGCGCCCGTCAGGACGTGGTGTTGCCATACTGGCGCAAAATCATCGACGCGCTGAAAGGGCTGGCGCTGGAATACCGCGATATTCCGCTGCTGTCGCGCACCCACGGCCAGCCGGCGACCCCGTCGACCGTCGGCAAAGAGTTCGCCAACGTGGCTTACCGCATGGAGCGCCAATACCGCCAGCTGGAGCGCGTGGAGATCATGGGTAAAATCAACGGCGCGGTCGGCAACTATAACGCCCACATCGTCGCTTACCCGGAAGTGGACTGGCACCAGTTCAGCGAGGCGTTCGTGACCTCGCTCGGCATCACCTGGAACCCGTACACCACCCAGATCGAGCCGCATGACTACATCGCCGAGCTGTTCGACTGCGTAGCGCGTTTCAACACCATCCTGATCGACTTCGACCGCGACATCTGGGGCTACATCGCCCTGAACCACTTCAAGCAGAAGACCATCGCCGGCGAAATCGGCTCTTCCACCATGCCGCACAAGGTCAACCCGATCGACTTCGAAAACTCCGAAGGCAACCTGGGCCTGGCCAACGCCGTGCTGGGCCACCTGGCGGGTAAACTGCCGGTGTCCCGCTGGCAGCGCGACCTGACCGACTCCACCGTGCTGCGTAACCTGGGCGTGGGCCTGGGCTACGCGCTGATCGCCTATCAGGCCACCCTGAAAGGCATCAGCAAGCTGGAGGTGAACCAAGCGCACCTGCTGGACGAACTGGATCACAACTGGGAAGTGCTGGCCGAGCCGATCCAGACCGTGATGCGCCGCTACGGTATCGAGAAGCCATACGAGAAGCTGAAAGAGCTGACCCGCGGCAAACGCGTGGACGCCGCCGGCATGCAGGCGTTCATCGATGGCCTGGCGCTGCCGGAAGAAGAGAAAACCCGTCTGAAGGCGATGACCCCGGCCAACTACATCGGCCGCGCCACTACCATGGTCGACGAGCTGAAGTAAGCGCTTTAGCCCGATAAAAAGGCGGCCCCTGGGCCGCCTTTTTGCTTATCATTCGCCGCGCAACACCTGCAGCCTGGCTATCTGCCGCCCCTGCGCATCGAAGTTGTCCGCGCTCAGCCAGCGCGCCAGCGCCTGACGCACCGCCGGCCAACGGTCGGCGGTGATGGCGAACCAGTCGGTATCCCGGCTGCGCCCCTTGACGATCACCGCGAAGCGGAAGTTGCCCTCGTAGCGAAAACCGAAGCGCAGCGCGGCTTGGCGCGACGGCGCGTTATGGCTGTCGCACTTCCACTCGCAGCGGCGGTAGCCCAGCGTGTCGAAGGCGTAGCGCAGCAGCAGTGCGATGGCTTCGGTGGCGCTGGAGCGCTGTTTCATCAACGGCGACCAGCTGACGTGGCCGATCTCCAGCACGCCGTTGGCCTCGTCGATGCGCATCAGCGCCACCGTGCCCACCGGCGCGTCGCTGGCGGCGTCGAACACCGTCAGATTGACCAGCGCCGGGTTGGCCTGCAGCGTCTCCAGATGTTGCAGCATCGCCGCCGGCGTATCGGGCCGTTCGATAGACAGATAGGTCCAGTCGCGGCCGTCCGGCGCCAGTTGAAACGCCTCGAACAGCGCGGCGTAATCCCGCTGCGGCTCGAGCGGCGCCAGCGAGCAGAAACGCCCGCCGAGCGTCGCGCCGCCCGGGCGGCGAGCCGGCTGCCAATCCGGCATCGGTTCGCCAACCGGCTGACCATAACGATTCATTGCCATACACGCCTCCTGCAGTTAACGGGTATAAACGATAAACGAGCTTCTTCTGCCGATTTTGTCGTACAGCGAGCGCGCCGGCGCGTTGTACTCCTGGGTCATCCAATAGACCCGATCGCTGCCGCGTGCCTCCGCCAGCCGATACGCCTGTTCGAACAGCTTTTCCGACACCTTGCGGCCGCGCGCCTGCGGCGACACATAGAGATCTTCGATATAACAATAGCCGACCGCGCTCCAGGTGGACGGATGAAACACCAGGTTCATCAGCCCCAGCAGCCGGCCCTCGGCATCCTCCGCCACCAGCCCGTACACCTGTTCATCCTGCCCCAGGCGTTCGAAGGTGCGATCGGTCACCTGCGGCGCCACGTCGGCGCGGTAAAAATCGAGATAGCCCTGCCACAGCGCCAGCCATTGCGCTTTGTCGTCGCCATTGATTCTGCGGATAGTCACTTCAGGGTTGGATAGGTTCATAGCGCCTCACGGAGTAAGATATTATTTCCATTAGGGAAATAATCGGATAGCGGCAGAATACACCGCGCGGCGGCGGTCTAATACGGACCAATCAAAAACGCAGAGCAGACCAATTTTAACCGTCGCTTGCCACCGGCAGCGCGCTGAACACCTGGGCCAGCGTGGTGATAAAGCGCACGATCTCATCCGGCGTATAGGCCGAGAAGCCGAGCACCAACGCCCCACGCTGCGGCGTGCCGGTGTAGAAGTCCGCCAGGCCGTACAGCCGAATCCCTCGCTCAGCGGCCGCCACCACCAGCCGCCGCTCCGTCGCCGCATCCGCCAACGGACAAACCAGCTGCAGCCCGCCCTGCGGCAGCGCCGGACGCGTCCAGGCCGCCAGGTGACGATGCACCGCGTCGTACAGCGCGTCCAGCCGCGCCTTGTACAGCGTGCGCATATTGCGCAGATGCTCGGCGTAGCTCCCCTCGTGCAGGAAGTGGAACAGCGTCATCTGCGCCAGCGCCGACGTGTAGCCGTCCTGAAACTGCCTGGCGGCGACCAATGGCCGCACCAGCTGCGGCGGCGCGATCATGAAACCGATGCGCAGCCCCGGAAACAGCGTCTTGCTGAAGGTGCCGAGGTACAGCGTGCGCCCGCCGCCGTCCAACCCCTGCAGCGCCGCCTTGGTTTGCCGGTCGTAGTTGAACTCGGCGTCGTAATCGTCTTCGATGATCCAGGCTCGCTGCCGCTGCGCCCACTGCAACAGTGCCAGCCGCCGATCGAGGCTCAGCGAATACCCCAGCGGGTAGTGATGGGACGGCGTGATATACACGCCCCGTCCGCCGCCCGAGGCCTGCATTAGCTGCCCGACATCCAGCCCCTGCTCGTCGATGCCGATCGGCCGCGCCTGCAGCCCCGCCGACTGCACCAGCTTTTTCGCCCCCTGGTAACCCGGCTCTTCGACGAACACCGCATCGCCGGGATCGAACAGCACCTGGGTACACAGCGCCAGCGCCTGCTGAGAGCTGGTCACTACGATCACCTGCTCCGCCGTCGCCTTGACGCCCCGCTCCCGCTGCAAGTAGTGCGCGATCTCCGCGCGCAGCTCCGGCAACCCTTGCGGATCGGCATACCCCAACAGCCGCTCGCCATGCTGCCGCAGCACCTGCTTCTCCCGCTGCAGCCACTGGTCGATGGGAAACGCCCGCAGATCCGCCAGCGAAGGCGTCAGCGAAGCCTGGCGGCTGGTGTGCGGCGTATGGCGGACCGCCAGCAGCGCCCGGCCGCGGTCGCTCAGCTCGCGCTCCGCCAGCCGCGCCTCTTGCCCCGTCGCCGTCGCCAGCAGTTCGCGGCCGAGCAACGTGTCGCAGCGATAGCGCACAAAGCTGCCGCGCCCCACCGTTCGGCTGATGAACCCTTCCGCCTCCAGCCGAGCGTAGGTCTGTTCCACCGTGTCGCGCGCCACCGCCAGCCGGGCCGCCAACACACGGCTTGGCGGCAGCTTCGTCCGCCAGGGCAGTTCTCCGGCGGCAATCAGCTGCAACAGGGCCTGATGCAGCGCCGAACGCCGGGTCAGGCCTTGCCGGCGCTGCTGCGCAAAGGCGGACAGGATCGCCGTGTCGTCCGCGTGTCGTGGGGTGTCGCTCATGGGGGTATTTCTCCTGGCTCTGGGGCCGACGCACTACTCTACCTCATTTCGCTCCGGCGGCGGCAGTTGCGCTGCCCGGCGAAATCCCCTTAAATAAGCCATCGCATTGCGGCTACAGGACTTCCGTCGGCTATGAGCAAGGAGACCAACCAGCGTCTGCTGGACAAACTGCAGCAGGATCTGGCCAGCGCGGGCGCGATGCCGCTGTATTTGCGCTTCAACGCCTCGGTGCGCCAGGCCATCGAACAAGGGTTGCTGAATTCGGGGGATTTTTTGCCGAGCGAACGCCTGTTCACCGAACGGCTCGGCATCTCGCGCATCACGGTGCGCAAAGCGCTGGCCTGCCTCGAACAGGATGGCATCATCGGCCGTTCGCGCGGTTACGGCACCTTTATCCAACCGCAACGGCCCGAGCCGAAGCTGTTCTATTCATTGGCGGACGTCAAAGGATTCTCGCGCGAGGTGATACAGCAGGGGCGCCGGCCGGACACCCAGTGGATCAGCCGCGAGCGGATGCCCGCCGGCGCTGAACTGGCTGAAAAGCTCCAGCTGGCGGCCGGTACGCCGATCTACCAACTCAAACGCATTCACTTGATCGATCGGCGGCCAATGTCGGTGGCGGTGTCCTACGTGGTGGTGACGGCAATTGCCAACGTCGACGAGATCGGCATTTCGCTGTACGACTACTTCCGGCGCAATAAGGTTGAGATGGGATCGCTGCGCAGCCAGGTCAGCGCGGCGATGGCCGACGACGATATCCGTCAGGCGCTGCGGCTCTCGGAGCCGATGCCGCTGCTGATCGTGCGCCAGACGCTGTTCGACCACCATAAAAAGCCGATCGAATACAGCGAAAGCTTCTGCCGCAGCGACATGTACGAGTTTACCAGCGAAAGCTGATCCGTTGCGTCACGCGGTCGCTTACGCCTCGCCCTGTCGGCGGCGGCGAAAACGCGCGAACGCCTGAACGTAAGCCTCGATATCCAGCGGATTCACCCGTTTTAACTCCGCCAGCAATCCGGGTTCGATCGCTTCTGCGCCGTGCAGCGCGCCGCAAATCGCGGTGGCCATCGCGCCGATGGTGTCGGTGTCACCGCCCAGGTTGGCGCACAGCACGGCGCACCGGGTCGGATCGGTTTGCGCCAGCTGCACCATCGCCAGCGCCGCGGGCACCGACTCGATGGTGCTCACCCCGGCGCCGATCAGCTGATACACCCGTTCGGAGGCCTGCTCGGTGTCAGCGGCTTCATCCACCACCTGAAACGCCAGTTCGATGCGCGCCGCCAGCGAAGGGCTGAACGTCGTTTCCTGCCGGCGCTGGGCATACTCCGCCACCTCCGGCAACGCCAGGCGAATCGAGGCCCATTGTGCCCCCTCCACCGCCCGCGCGACGGCCCAGGCGATCGCCACTGCACCGGCGACGGCGATGTCGGATTTGTGCGTCGGGCTGGAGGCCAGCCACACCTGCCGGTAGAAATCCTCCAGCGGCGCGGAAGGCAGCACGCAGCCCAAAGGCGAAATGCGCATCGCCGCACCGTTGGTGATGCCGTTGTTTTCCAACTCGGCGATCGGCGTGCCCGCTTTCTGCTCGCTCAGCGCCAGTTTGGAACTGGGGCCGAGAATGTTCTTGTTGAAGGCGTCAAAACCGTCCACCCAGCGGATCACGTTGCGGGCAATCAGTTCCGGCACCACCTCGCCTTCCGCTTCCAGCAGCGCATCGGCCAACGCCAATGCCATCGCTGTATCGTCGGTATATTGCCCGGCCTTGAAGTAGCAGGCGGCGGTGTTCTCCTGCGGCCCATCGAGAAAGCCGTCTATCCAGCCGAAGTAGCGCTTAACCCGCTCGCGCGGCCACAGCTCGGAAGGCATGCCGAGCGCGTCGCCCAGCATCTGTCCGTAAAGTGCGCCCGCTATGCGTTCTGCCTGGGTTAACTGCTTCATCCGTCGCTCCTGAAAAGTGTGCCGATACATCAACAATACCTTATTAGTACCTTTAAAACTTTTCAAGCGATCCGGTTCACCCTTCCGCCTGCCGGCAATGCCCACCGCGTTTAAGGTGCGTTTAACGTTGCCCCGCCGCTGTTTATCCGACGTTTATCAGAGCTTGCCAATAATGTCAGCGAACAAATTGATAACGCTTATTTTAATACATTGCTTCGGCTCTCTTGCGGGCCGAGCGGGTTATACCTACCATAACCTCAGCATTTTTTGCCAAAATGGTTCAGGTGGCCGCGTTATCCCCTGACACGCCGCAGAGCGTGTTCCCTTTTATCGCGTGGGTGACAGGACGTTCACCCGCACAGTCACAGGAGTTCGCCATGCGAGTACTGGTTGTTGAAGATAATGGTTTGCTGCGCCACCACCTCTCCGTTCAGATGCGCGAGATGGGCCATCAGGTCGACGCGGCCGAAGACGCCAAGGAAGCCGATTACTTCCTGCAGGAACACGCGCCGGATATCGCCATCGTCGATCTCGGCCTGCCGGGTGAAGACGGCCTGAGCCTGATCCGCCGCTGGCGCGCGCACCAGACCAAGCTGCCGATCCTGGTGCTGACCGCCCGCGAAAGCTGGCAGGACAAAGTGGCGGTGCTGGAAGCCGGCGCCGACGACTATGTAACCAAACCGTTCCACCTGGAAGAAGTGATCGCCCGCATGCAGGCGCTGATGCGCCGCAACAGCGGCCTGGCTTCGCAGGTGATCGTGCTGCCGCCGTTCCAGATCGATCTGTCGCGCCGCGAACTGAGCGTTAACGATCGGCAAATCAAGCTGACCGCTTTTGAATACACCATCATCGAGACCCTGATCCGCAACGCCGGCAAGGTGGTGAGCAAGGATTCGTTGATGCTGCAACTCTACCCGGACGCCGAACTGCGTGAAAGCCATACCATCGACGTGCTGATGGGCCGCTTGCGTAAAAAGGTGCAGGCGGAATACCCACATGAAGTGATCACCACGGTACGTGGCCAGGGCTATCGTTTTGACGCGAAGTGAACATGATGTTCAACAAGGATAAAAAACCGTTTTCGCTGCGCGCCCGCTTCCTGATGGCGACCGCCGGGGTGATCCTGGCGCTGTCGCTCTCTTACGGTTTGGTGGCGGTCGTCGGCTACATCGTCAGCTTCGACAAGACCGCCTTCCGCCTGCTGCGCGGCGAGAGCAACCTGTTCTTCAGCCTGGCGCAGTGGAAAGACAACAAGCTCACCATCGCCATTCCCCCCGATATCGATCTCAACTTCCCGACGCTGGTGTTTATCTACGACGATAAAGGCAACCTGCTGTGGAGCCAGCGCAACGTGCCAGAGCTGGAGAAGCTGATCAACAAGGAATGGCTGGAAGAGGCCGGCTTTTACGAAATTGATACCGATACCCGCATCAGTAGCGAAGTGCTGGGGGACAACCCCAAAGCGCAGGATCAGCTGAAGAATTATGACGATACCGATCAGAACGCGCTGGCTCACTCGGTGGCGGTCAACACCTATGCCGCCACGCCTCGCCTGCCGGCGCTGACCATCGTGGTGGTCGACAGCATTCCGCAGGAGCTGCAGCGCTCCGACGTGGTGTGGGAGTGGTTCAGCTACGTGCTGTTGGCCAACCTGCTGCTGGTGGTGCCGCTGCTGTGGCTGGCGGCCTACTGGAGCCTGCGGCCGATCAAGGCGCTGGTCAATCAGGTGGGCGAGCTGGAGAACGGCGAGCGCGATCAGCTGGATGAGAACCCGCCCAGCGAGCTGCGCGGGCTGGTGCGCAATCTGAACATTCTGGTGCGCAACGAGCGCCAGCGCTACACCAAGTATCGCACCACCCTGTCGGATCTGACCCACAGCCTGAAAACGCCGCTGGCGGTGTTGCAAAGTACCCTGCGTTCGCTGCGCAGCGGCAAACAGACCACCATCGAAGAAGCCGAGCCGATCATGCTGGATCAGATCGGGCGCATCTCACAGCAGATCGGTTACTACCTGCACCGGGCCAGCATCAACTCCGGCCAGACGGTGTTGACGCGCGAGATCCATTCGGTACCTGCGCTGCTCGACAGCCTGGTGGTGGCGCTGAACAAGGTTTATCAGCGCAAAGGGGTGGCGATCACGCTGGACATCTCGCCGGAGGTGACCTTCATGGGCGAGAAGAACGACTTTATGGAAGTGATGGGCAACGTGTTGGAAAACGCCTGCAAATACTGTCTGGAGTTCGTTGAGATCACCTCACTGCACTCCGAGAAAAACCTCACCATCGTCATCGACGACGACGGCCCGGGGATCCCGGAAAGCAAGCGCCAGCTGATCTTCCAGCGCGGCCAGCGGGTGGATACCCTGCGCCCCGGCCAGGGCCTGGGTTTGTCGGTGGCGGCGGAGATCATCGAGCAGTACGACGGCGAAATCGTCATCAGCGACAGCCCGCTCGGCGGCGCGCGCATGCAGGTCACCTTCGCCCGCCAGCACGACACCCACCACAACGAGTAAATTATGCCTCTGCGGCCCCGATCCACGGGGCCAAACTTCCGTTATAATCGCACTCAGGCTCACTCCTCTCTCCTGGAATAGAACATGGATTATCAATTAGACCTGAACTGGAACGATTTTTTGCAGCGTTATTGGCAAAAGCGCCCGGTGATTCTCAAGCGCGGCTTCAAAAACTTTATCGATCCGATCTCCCCGGATGAGCTGGCCGGACTGGCGATGGAAAACGAAGTGGACAGCCGCCTGGTCAGCCACCAGGACGGCCGTTGGCAGGTTGCGCACGGCCCCTTCGAGAGCTTCGACCACCTGAGCGAGAATAACTGGTCGCTGCTGGTGCAGGCGGTGGATCACTGGCATGAGCCTTCCGCGGCGCTGATGCGCCCGTTCCGCCAGCTGCCGGACTGGCGGATGGATGACCTGATGATCTCCTTCTCGGTGCCGGGCGGCGGCGTCGGCCCGCATCTCGATCAGTACGACGTGTTCATCATTCAGGGCACCGGCCGCCGCCGCTGGCGCGTCGGGGAAAAAACGCCGCTGAAACAGCACTGCCCGCATCCGGATCTGCTGCAGGTGGAACCGTTCGACGCCATCATCGACGAAGAGATGGAGCCGGGCGATATTCTCTACATTCCGCCGGGCTTCCCACACGAAGGCTACGCGCTGGAAAACGCGCTCAACTATTCAGTGGGCTTCCGCGCGCCGAACGGCCGCGAGCTGGTGAGCGGCTTCGCCGACTACGTGCTGGCGCGCGAACTGGGCAGCAAGCGCTACGGCGATCCGGACGTTAAACTGCGCGAACACCCGGCGGAGATCCTGCCGCAGGAAGTGGACGCCTTACGGCAGATGATGCTGGATCTGGTGCAACAGCCGGAACACTTCCAGCACTGGTTCGGCGAGTTCATCTCCCAGTCGCGCCACGAGCTGGATCTGGCGCCGCCGGAACCGCCGTATCAGGCCGGGGAAATCTACGAGCTGCTGCAACAGGGTGAAGCGCTGCAGCGCCTGGGCGGGTTGCGCGTGCTGCGCGTCGGCGATCGCTGCTTCGTCAACGGCGAGCTGATCGACACCGACCAACTGCAGGCCGCAGACGCCCTATGCCAAAACTTCAGCGTCGACGCCGCCCTGCTCGGCGACGCGGTGGACGACCCGTCGTTCCTGGCGCTGCTGACCGCGCTGGTCAACAGCGGGTATTGGTACTTTAACGACTGATTGCCGTCACGCGAACAAGCCACCCTGCCGGGTGGCTTTTTTATGCCTGGCGCGCCTGCGCGCGATAATCCGCCAGTTCCCCCGCCGCCATGCCAACCTGCTCCGCCGCCGCGCCAATCTGCCGCCACGTAGTGGCATCGATCGGGATGCCCTGCTCCAGCCGCGCTGCGCGGTTAGCCTCTTCCCACTCTCCCGGAACGGCGATCGGCTGTTCGCCGCTCGGCGGCGACGCCTTGACCCAGCCGATAAAGGCTTCGGCCTCGGCCTGCATTTGCGGGGCGTCGAAGGCCTGAGGATCGAGGATCAGGGTCGTCATGCAGTTGAAGATGGCGTCGCTGTCGGTTTTCAGCGTGGCAGCGTGGGTAGTGCGGCCGCCGGAGAGCGCGCCGCCGAGGATCTCGCACATCGCCGCCAGCGCATAGCCTTTGTGCAAGCCGAACGGCAGCAGCGAACCGAACGGCGCTTCGTGCATCACCTTCGGTTCGGTGGTGGGTTGCCCGTGTTCGTCGATCAGATAGCCCGGCGCCACCGACAGCCCTTTGTTATAGGCCACCCGGGTCTTGCCGAAGGCGATGCCGCTGGTGGCAAAATCCAACAGCAGCGGCGTGCGGTCCGGCCGCGGGAAAATGGCGCAGAACGGGTTGGTGCCGAAGCGACGATCGCTGCCGCCGAACGGCGCGACCATCGGATCGCCCACCACGTTGACGAAATGAATCGAGATAAAGCCGGCGCGGGCGCACTGTTCCGCCCAGTGGCCGATGCGGCCGATATGGTGCGCGTTATGCAGCGCCACCGCCGCCAGGCCCAGCTTGCCGGCGCGTTCAATGCCCAGCGCCATCGCTTCGCTGGCCACCACCTGACCGAAGCCGCGCGCACCGTCGAGCGTCAGCACTGCGCCGGCGTTGCGCACCACCTCGGCATGCTGATTGAGCTGCAATTGCCCCTGCGCCAGCGACGCCATGTAGCTGGGGATCATGCCGACGCCGTGCGAGTCGTGCCCGGCCAGATTGGCCTGCACCAGATGATCGGCCACCAGCTCGGCTTCACGCGCCGTGCTGCCGGCCTGGCGCCAAATCGCCTGAACGAACTGCGCCAAATGCGGGCTGGCGATACGGTATTCGGTGCTCATCATGCGGTCCTTATGCGTGGGGAATAGGCTTCCACACTATGAGCAACGCCCTGTTACGGCAAGCGATTATGCCGATCGCAAGCGTCCCGTTTTAACTACAGTATCCGCACGTTAGCTCAGGCGACAAAAAAGCGAGGGCCGCTACTTTAGCCACCCGGCATAAGGCTCGCGTTATGGCACCCCCACCAGCCAAAAAAGAAACCCCCAACAAAATTTCGTTTGCCGGGGGTTAAAGAAGCACGAATCAGACCATAACCACGGCTATTCGATACCGTATTTTTTCTCAGTTACGAATTTCGGCTCTTTCCAATTGGGGCCTTTTTTAACAAGCATTTTGTCACCCCATTCAATAACGCCATTCTGACGTAACTGTTCGAACACCCGCCTGAATTCACCATTCCCAATTACTGTAAAATTATGGCGACTAAAGAATCGATCCATTTGGGGATAACCAAACCCATCCTCATTTCTCACCAAAAAGGCAATGACGTCAGAAATTTTTTCTTCTTTTGCCAAGCGTTCTAAATCAATCATTTTAGCATCCTCAACTCTTGTTGTTCAGCAGCGTCTAAAGCCTCCTGCGTATAGAGCAAAGCCTCGCTGTTGCCTAATTGATAATCTTCCAACGTCGCAGTATGCGTATTATTCCACACTTCCCCTTGATTATCTGGCACCGAGCCATCTCTAATACCCAAATTGCGATAACGCTCCAATTCCCTGATCTCATGTGTATAAAATCGCCTGTCAGTATCGGTGGGAGGCAGTTCTCCCTTCAAGATCTTTTCCAGGCGGCCGATCATCACTTTGTTAGCGTCTGACTCTGTAAAACGCCCAGTATGCAGCTTCACCTTATCCACGCCGGCACGGTCGATGCTGGCCCCTTTCCAATCCAGATTCTGAATGGGGCCTCCAGCTTTATTGGTGTTGTATTCACGACCGCTGTATTTGCCCCTGGCGTTGGTTTCACCATAGGGCTTGCTCACCATCACATAGATGGCCTCTACACCAATCTCCGTCGCATCCGGCTGCCACAGGATAAAATCTTGCAGATCCTGCACCACATCCGCCGGGAAGGTGGTGACCACGATGCTGTCCGCCTGCCTGATGCCGGTGCCGGTATGCACTGGCGATTTGGGCCCCGGTGAGCCGTTGCCGGTATGCGCCGGCGCTGCCGGCCCGGTCGGTACCGGGTTGATCAGTATCGTTCTGGCCGGTGCGCCTGCCACCGCCGGCAGCGTGATTTTGTCCAGCCCCGTCAGCTCATCGCGAACGGGTCTGAATACCGGCACGCTCGGCGATACGTCGCCGACGCCCGTCCTGACGAAGTTGACGCTCTGTCTCCCGTCATCGTCGGTAGTGATAAATCCGCGCACCGGCAAATCGACCGAGGTCATGCCGGGCTGGATGGTCGCCCTGCCCGCCGCCGCCAGGCTCGCCTGGAGGGCAAACAGATTAGCATCCCGCCCGGGCACCTGGGCACTCCCGGCACCGGCCTCTGTCGGGTAGAAGCCGAGGGCAAAAGCCCCCAGCACCGATCCGGCGGCGACTGCGGTGCCGGCGCGTATACTGCCAACTTCATAAGCCGCCCGCCACGACGCGCTCGCTGCCCAGCCGGCCAGTTCGCTCGTGGTCGTCATCACACCTTGCCCGACCATCGACGCCTGCAGCATCGCGGGCGCGCGGTTAAGCACCATGGCGCCTGCGGCAGCCAGCGCCGCATTGGCCGCTTTTAGCTTTTCCGGGGAGTAGGCCGGTGCATCCAGAATCCCCGCTTTGGCGAACAACGCTTTTCTTGCGGCTTCCGCCTTGCGGGCCTCTTCAGCCTTGCGGGCTTCTTCTGCTTTGCGTGCCTCTTCAGCCTTTCGGGCTTCTTCGGCTCTGCGGGCCTCTTCTGCTTTTCGAGCCTCTTCCGCTTTACGAGCTTCTTCGGCTTTGCGGGCTTCGTTAGCCAGTCGTTGGCGTTCCGCATCTTGATTTTTCTTCAGCGCATTGTCCAAGTCAGCCGTAACCTGGGAAACAGCCTGAGCCTGCGTTTTTTTAACATCGTTGTCCTTGGTATAATAAGATGTATGTCCATTACGTCCGCCACCTGATTCACGGGCTTCCGTCACCTTATCCGGCATTGCATCATGCGCTTTTTGCCAAGCTTTAGCTGCTTGCATCCGAGCTTCTGGTTGCTTATCCAGTGGAAGGTTATCAATGGCAGTTCGCATGGACTTATATGCCGGTGTGGATGTAGCCGCCACAGTGCCTCGTGGTAAACCATTTTGAATTGCTTCCGAAATAGCAGCATCAATCAATGCTGTACTAATGGGCCCCGCTTCAGCCCATCCGCCGCGAGCCCCCCCAGAACCACCCGATGATGAGTCGCGGCCACCGTTTCCCTTTGAACCCCCGCCTGGCTCTGGTGTCGAGCCACGTTCAGAACTCCAGCCAGTCCCATCCCCTTTTCCGCCGCCATAGTTAAATCCGCCCATATCTTTCTCCTTGTTCGAGGCAGGCGGAGCAAATATTGCATTATTTAGCCGCAATAATTACTCCGTTGAAAATCCCGTCACTTGGCCGTGACTCAAGCATTTTGAGACGTTGAAATCATGCCTTCCAACACCGCCACCCGCGATTCCAACCCTTCTCGGGCCGCTCGCTCTTCCTTAAGCGCCTCAACCAGCAACGCCACCACGCCGTTGATATTGATGCCCCGCGCATCCTTCAGCACGCTGCCATCGTTGAGCTTCAATTCGGTTTGGGTCACCGACTGCGGCAATACGCTCTCCACTTCCTGAGCGATCACCCCGGCCTCCGGCACGCCCTGTTTTAGGTAGGTGTAGCCGCCAATATTGGCCAACTTGTCCAATGCGCCGTCAATTGTTGTGATATCGGTTTTCATGCGGACATCTGAGCTGCTGTTCCAGGCGCCATTGGTGTAGGCATGGCCATCATTGCGGAATTCATACCAACCATCAGCGCCGCCATTGGCCACGTGCAACGCGAGCATGTGGTGTTTGCCGATGCGCTCGTAGTGGTACAAATCGGCTGACAGGTCGCCTGCACCCTGTATATGCATCCCGTTGGTAATGCGGTCTGCATTATTGTTTACATTCTGGTTACCGGCCGCCCAAATCCATCCATTAGCATTACGCTTAATCAGTTGTCCTACTGATAATTCGGCATTCGGCCTGACCTGGAGCTCGTTCCAGTTTCCCTGCCAATCGCGGTAAGAGAGCAGGCCATAATCCTCTTTGCCGGCGACCACGCGTGACCCCATCAACATGGCCGTAGTGACGTTACCGCTGGTGAAATTGGTATGTACGGCGGCCGCATCATAGACTTGCCCATTAATAAGTGGTGCTGGACCGGTGGTCGCGGTGGAGATGCCGGCATTATGCGATACCATCGCACCACCGGAAATATCAACGCCGTTGCCGAGTGCAACCCTGCCGGAAGCCAGGCTGAAAGCGAAAGGACGCGAGGTGTTCCATTGTCCGTTTTGAGCTTGCCCAGCCTGAGTTGTCAGTAAGTAGAAAGCCTCGCCGTCGTTACGCAGCATCACACCGGTATTGCCATTTGCCAGCCGAAAACCGTTGGCCGATTTGGAGACGATTTCACCGTCGCTGACCACGCGCTGGCGCAGCGTAGACAGTGATTTCAGTTCGGCGATATCGTCGTTAACGCCGTTAAGCACCTGCGCATTTTTCTTTTCTTCTGCCATGATTGTTACCCTCTTACGTCCTGTTTGATGGCGGTTAACAGCGCTCATTCCCCCAGCATTCCCTGGCCACTGGGCTCACCGCACCGAAGCTGTAAAACCGGTTAAGTACACAGCAAAACTGTATGCATAACCAGTAATTTATCTCAAAAGATAATGGGATTCCCTCATCGCAGGTTGTGTGGTGAACGAAACAACCATGAGACTGGGAGCCATAAAGAGAGCAGAAGAAGAAAGCAGAAGAAGAGAGCGGCGGGCACGCTGAGCCCGCCGGGCGTATCAGAAAAGGGAATGCGGGCCGGCGCAAGCCGGCCGGGGAACGAAGGTGTTTACCGCGCCCGCTCGGCGGCCAGCGCCGCGATGCGCATGATCACCGCCACCGCTTGCTCCATGCCTTCCAGCGTCACGAATTCGTGCTTGCCGTGGTAGTTGTAGCCGCCGGTGAACAGGTTCGGACACGGCAGGCCGCGGAACGACAGCTGCGCGCCGTCGGTGCCGCCGCGGATCGGCTTCATCACCGGTTCGATGTCGCAGTCGCGCATCGCCTGCTGCGCCAGCGCGATCACATGCGGGTGCTCCGCCACCTGTTCGCGCATGTTGTAGTAGCTGTCTTCGATGCTCACTTCGATATAGCAATCGCGCGGCAAGCCTTTGCCGACCTCGCGGGCGATGTCCACCATCTTGCGCTTGCGCGCTTCAAACCCCTCGCGCTCGAAGTCGCGCAGGATATAGTGCATTTCGGCGCGCTCTACGCTGCCCTTGATGCTGCTGAGGTGATAAAAGCCCTGGTAGCCTTCGGTGGTCTCCGGCGCTTCGTCCGCCGGCAGCGCCTGATGAATGCGGGTGGCCAGCGACAACGCGTTGACCATCACGCCCTTGGCGCTGCCGGGGTGCACGCTGTTGCCGAGGATTTTGATCGTCACCGAGGCGGCGTTGAAGTTCTCGCACTCCAGCTCGCCGACGCCACCGCCGTCCACGGTGTAAGCCCATTCGGCATTGAAGGCCGCCACGTCGAACAGCTGTGCCCCCTTGCCCACCTCCTCGTCCGGGGTGAAGGCCACGCGGATGTCACCGTGCGGGATTTTGCGCGCGCGCAGGCGCACCATGGCGGTGAGGATCTCGGCGATGCCGGCCTTGTCGTCGGCGCCCAGCAGCGTTTTGCCGTCGGTGGTGATCAGGGTCTGCCCCAGCATCTGGTGCAGGATCGGGAACATCACCGGCGACAGCACTTCATCGCCGATGCCCAGCGCGATGTCGCCGCCGCGATAGTTCTCGACGATCTGCGGATTGACGTGTTTGCCGCTGAAATCCGGCGAGGTATCCAGATGGGCGATAAAACCGACCGCCGGCACCGGCCAGGCGACGTTGCCCGGCCAGGTGCCCATCACGCAGCCGTGTTCGCTGAGCGACACCCGCTCGAAGCCGAGCGCGATCATTTCCTGCTGCAACGCACGCGCCAGCTTCAACTGCCCGTCGGTGCTCGGCACATGCTTTACGTTCGCTTTGGACTGGGTGTCGAAAGAGACGTAGTTGAAAAAGCGGTCAAGTAATTTGTCCATGGTAGCGGCCCCTCAGAATATCGCGTTTCATTATGCGGAACCGATCAGGATCAAATATTGCGTCAGGTCATTTTTAACCAGAATTCGCCAATATCATTAATTTTTGTGATGATTTATGAGGGAAATAACACTGTCATCACAGGGTCATTTGTCGCTATCATGATGAAAAACGCGGCATCTGGGCCGGATCGGCTTTCAATTCCGGCATTCAGCGTCTATCATGCGCGCTCGAAAAATTTCCATTGGCGCAACTGGTTTGAGCTTCATTTGATCAGCGGGCATTCCGCAAGCTCCGGCAGTCTTTTCCAGTTGCGGTTCTATCTGCATTAGCCCACGGGATAGAGTAATACGATAAATGACTGAGACATCCTCTCTGACTCCCCTTGTTGAACTGCATGCCCTGAGCAAAGCGTTCGATGGCAAAACCATCATTGCCGATCTCGAACTGGCGATTAACCACGGCGAATTCCTCACCATTCTCGGCCCCTCCGGCTGTGGCAAAACCACGGTGCTGCGCCTGATCGCCGGTCTTGAAGACGCCGATCGGGGCCGCATCGTGCTCGACGGCCAGGACATCACCGCCATTCCGGCCGAACATCGCCACGTCAACACCGTGTTTCAGAGCTATGCCCTGTTTCCGCACATGTCGGTGTTCGACAACGTCGCCTTTGGCCTGCGCATGCAAAAGGTGCCGGCGGCGGAACTGACGCCGCGCGTCGAAGAGGCGCTGCGCATGGTGCAGCTGGATGCGTTCGCCAAGCGGCGGCCGGGCCAGCTCTCCGGCGGCCAACAGCAGCGCGTGGCCATCGCCCGCGCAGTGGTCAACAAGCCGAAGGTGTTGCTGCTGGACGAATCGCTGTCGGCGCTGGACTACAAGCTGCGCAAACAGATGCAGAACGAGCTGAAGGCGCTGCAGCGCAAGCTGGGCATCACCTTCGTGTTCGTCACCCACGATCAGGAAGAAGCACTGACCATGTCGGATCGCATCGTAGTGATGCGTGAAGGCCGCATCGAGCAGGACGGCACGCCACGTGAAATCTACGAAGAGCCGAAGAACCTGTTCGTCGCCAGCTTTATCGGCGAGATCAACATCTTCGACGCGGTGGTCTTGCAGCGCCTCGATCCGCAGCGGGTGCGCGCCAACGTCGAAGGCCGCGAGTGCGACATCTATGCCGATCTGCCGGTAGAGCCGGGCCAAAAGCTGAAGGTGCTGCTGCGCCCGGAGGATCTGCGGGTAGAAGAAGTGAACGACAGCGCGCAGCACGACGGGCTGATCGGCTACGTGCGCGAGCGCAACTACAAAGGCATGACGCTGGAGTCGGTGGTTGAGCTGGAGAGCGGTAAAACGGTGATGGTCAGCGAGTTCTTCAATGAAGACGATCCGGACGTCGACCACTCGCTCAACCAGAAGATGGCGGTGACCTGGGTTGAAAGCTGGGAGGTGGTGCTGACCGATGAAGAAATCGCGTAAAGTCTTCCAGAATGTGGTGATCGTCGGCGTCGTCGCCTGGCTGCTGCTGTTCGTGTTCATGCCCAACCTGATGATCATCGCCACCAGCTTCCTGACCCGCGATGACGCCAACCTGGTGCAGATGGTGTTCACGCTGGACAACTACCGGCGCTTGTTCGATCCGTTGTACGCCCAGGTGCTGCTGCACTCGCTGAACATGGCGCTGGTCGCCACCCTGTGCTGCCTGGTGATTGGCTATCCGTTCGCCTTTATTCTGGCGCGGTTGCCGCAGAAGGTGCGGCCGCTGCTGCTGTTTCTGCTGATCGTGCCCTTCTGGACCAACTCGCTGATCCGCATCTACGGCCTAAAGCTGTTTCTCAGCACCCGCGGCTATCTCAACGACGCGCTGCTGTGGGTCGGCGTCATCGACAAGCCGCTGCGCATCATGTACACCTCGGAAGCGGTGATCCTCGGCCTGGTGTATATCCTGCTGCCGTTTATGGTGATGCCGCTCTACTCCAGCATCGAAAAGCTCGATAAGTCCTGCCTGGAGGCGGCGCGCGATCTCGGCGCCAGCAAGCTGCAGACCTTTATCCGCATCATCGTGCCGCTGACCATGCCGGGCATTATCGCCGGCTGCCTGCTGGTGGTGCTGCCGGCGATGGGGCTGTTCTTCGTCGCCGATCTGATGGGCGGCGCCAAGAATCTGCTGATCGGCAACGTGATTAAAAGCCAGTTCCTCAATATCCGCGACTGGCCGTTCGGCGCGGCTACCAGCATCTGCCTGACGCTGGTGATGGGGCTGTTGCTGCTGGTCTATTACCGGGCCGCCCGCCTGCTGAACAAGAAGGAGGATCTGGCATGATCGGACGTCTGCTGCGCGGCGGCTTTATGACGCTGGTATACGCCTACCTGTATATCCCGATCGTCATCCTGATCGTCAACTCCTTCAACGCCTCGCGCTTCGGCATCAGTTGGCAAGGAGCCACCACCAAGTGGTACAGCACGCTGCTGAATAACGACAGCCTGCTGCAGGCCGCCGGCCACTCGCTGACCATGGCGGTGCTCTCCGCCACCTTCGCCACGCTGATCGGCTCGCTGACCGCGGTGGCGCTGTACCGCTACCGCTTCCGCGGCAAGCCGTTCGTCGGCGGCATGCTGTTCGTGGTGATGATGTCGCCGGATATCGTGATGGCTATCTCGTTGCTGGTGCTGTTCATGCTGCTCGGCATTTCGCTCGGCTTCTGGTCGCTGCTGTTCTCGCACATCACCTTTTGCCTGCCGTTCGTGGTGGTGACCGTTTACGCGCGCCTGAAAGGGTTCGACGTGAAGATGCTGGAGGCCGCGCGCGATCTCGGCGCAAGCGAGTTCACCATTCTGCGCAAGATCATCCTGCCGCTGGCGATGCCGGCGGTGGCGGCCGGCTGGCTGCTGAGCTTCACCCTGTCGATGGACGACGTGGTCGTCTCCTCCTTCGTCACCGGGCCGAGCTACGAAATCTTGCCGCTGAAGATCTATTCGATGGTGAAAGTCGGCGTCTCGCCGGAGGTCAACGCGCTGGCCACCATTTTGCTGCTGCTGTCGCTGGTGCTGGTGATCGCCAGCCAGTGGGTGATGCGCGATCGCTCGCCCAAGGCCGAGTAATCCTTACCGCCGGGCGCTGCGGCGCCCGCCTCTTTCATTCGCCGCAGTGATATGACTGCGGCCGTTTTTGATCGGCCAGGCTCGGTTAACCCGCTGATTTGCCGCTGGGATAACCGCCTTTACCCACCCCGCCCCGGCCCCTATAATGGCCCCTTTCTGGGGTATGGCGCGGCCGCCAAACGGTTTGCCCATACGGGTTCGGCTCATTACTGCTGAAGGATACGCTGCATGAAAAAGTGGTCACATCTGCTCGCAGCCGGGATGATGGCGCTGAGTTTCTGCTCTGCAAACGCCTCTGACGGCAAAACGCTGTATTTCTATAACTGGACTGAATACGTCCCGCCGGGGCTGCTGGAGCAGTTCACCAAGGAAACCGGTATCAAGGTGATCTATTCCACCTATGAATCCAACGAAAGCATGTACGCCAAGCTGAAGACCTATAAAGACGGCGCGTACGATCTGGTGGTGCCTTCCACCTACTTCATCGCCAAGATGAGCAAGGAAGGCATGCTGCAAAAAATCGACAAGAGCAAGCTCAGCCACTTCAAGGATCTTGATCCTACCCTGCTGAACAAGCCGTTCGATCCTAACAACGACTATTCCATCCCCTATATCTGGGGCGCCACCGCCATCGGCGTTAACAGTGATGCGCAGGAGCCCTCTACCGTCACGTCCTGGGCCGATCTGTGGCAGCCGCAGTACAAAGGCCGCCTGCTGCTGACCGACGACGCGCGCGAAGTGTTCCAGATGGCGCTGCTCAAGCTGGGCTATTCCGGCAACACCACCGATCCGAAAGAGATCGAAGCCGCCTACCACGAACTGCAGAAATTGATGCCGAACGTGCTGGCCTTCAACTCCGACAACCCGGGCAACCCGTTTATGGAAGGGGAAGTCAACGTCGGTATGGTGTGGAACGGTTCGGCCTTCGTGGCGCGCCAGGCCGGCACGCCGCTGGAGATCGTCTGGCCGAAGGAAGGCGGGATCTTCTGGATGGACAGCCTGGCCATTCCGGCCAATGCGCGCAACGTCGAGGGGGCGCTGAAGCTGATAGACTTCCTGCTGCGGCCGGAAATCGCGGTGCAGGTGGCGGAAACCATCGGTTATCCGACGCCGAACCTGGCGGCGAAGAAGCTGCTGTCGCCGGAGATCGCCAACGACAAATCACTCTACCCGGATAAGGCGGTGATTGAGCACGGCGAGTGGCAAAACGACGTCGGCGACGCCAGCACGCTGTACGAAAGCTACTTCCAAAAGCTGAAAGCCGGGCGCTGATCGTTAGAGAAACGCTATTATCTTCGTTATCCGCCATCACAAGTCGGATAACGAAGTTGCAGTAGCTTATTGATGTATTTAATAAAGCATTACTCCCTGTAATTATGCACGAATGTTTACGCATTGAATAATCCTTGTAATTACACATGGATAGCGGTATATTGCCTAAATTATTGCATTTTATTTTTAATTATTATGAGGTGGTGAATGCGCATCGGAATTGCGAGCAATGGATACCCTGAAAAGCGTTGCATTACTGAAAACAAAAGTCATGACTTCATCAACTTTGATAAAAGCAATACTTTTAAATACATTAACTTTCTGAACAGCAAACTACTAAATAAAGCACCATCATTTATTTTTAGACCGCTCATAGTTAACCCCTCAAATAATATTGATGCATTTCATTTCTTCAACCACACCGGATTACTAAAAAGCAAGTGGGTTTCAACCTTTAAGACTATTATCCCGAGAATACCGGAAGTAATGGATATCCATAGAAAACCGGATGGGGAGAATAATTATGAGAAAAACGAAAAGATTGGAGCCTTGCTATCAGCCATCGCCGAAAGCAATTGCCTCAGTATTTTAGCATTATCACAATCTGCTTATAATATTCAGGTGGCTATGCTTGATGAATACCCCGCTCTTGCCGATTCAATCAAAAGCAAGATGCGTATCGTTCATCCGCCGCAGCAACTGTTAGTGGCTGCGGTAACTGACAAACCGGTCGATTCAGACAGGGTAAAGCTCATCTTTGTCGGTCGGGACTTTTACCGTAAAGGCGGTGCAGAAATCGTTCTTGCCGTTAGCGAACTGGTTGAGAGCGGGATTATTTCAGCAGACGACATTGATGTCACTTTGATCGGCGATCTGGGCAAAAGAGATAATTATGTTCATGGAGAATTCAAAGATGATATGCAATTCTATGAACGCATTGAATCCATTGTGAAAGATCTATCATGCATTTCCCATTTTGCATCGCTTCCTAACGGGCAAGTAATGGAAAAATTCATTAGTAGCCACATTGGTTTGCTGCCAACATGGGGTGACACTTATGGTTATTCCGTATTGGAAATGCAAGCTTGCGGATGTCCAGTGATAACAACCAGCGTTCGTGCACTGACAGAAATAAACCCCTCCGAATCAGGTTGGATGATCGATGTTCCATGTAATAAATTTAAAGAAATTGTCATCAGTAGTTATGATGACAAAGAAGAAATTCGTAATATCATTATAGCTGGCATCAAGAAAAATATAGCTAATGCCGTTGCTGACAAAAAAACAATAAGCGATAAAGCACAAGCATCCATCGAAAGAATAAAAAATGCGCATGCTCCCGATGCCTATTTCAAACTGATTGATACTATTTACGGAAGTAAATAGGAAAAATCCATTATTAACGCATTACGCTCTAAATGCGTTAATATCCATGAAAAGCTCAGGTGTAATTAAGTTTGCACCTGAGCTTTTTCATCCCCAAACGCACCACTAAGGCCTGTCGGCCCGCGCCACCTTGCCCACCAGGAACTTGTGCACAAAACGCGGCACCACTTCGCTGGCAAGACCGTAGTGTTTCTCGTCGAACTGGCTCTCCACTTGGCTCGGTTCCAGGTTCAGTTCCATGGCGTAGGCGCCGCCCAGCCGCGCCTCATGCACGAAGCCGGCCGCCGGATAGACGTGGCCGGAGGTGCCGATGGCGACGAAGAAATCGGCCTTGCTCAGCGCCTGGTAAATGTCGTCCATACCCAGCGGCATCTCGCCGAACCACACCACGTGTGGCCGCAGCGGCGCCGGGAACTGGCAGCAGTGGCAACGGTCGTCAACGCTGAGATCGCCGGGCCATTCGAACACCTGGCCCGACTGGGTGCAGCGCACCTTCAGCAATTCGCCGTGCATGTGCAGCACCCGCTTGCTGCCGGCGCGCTCATGCAGGTTATCGATGTTTTGCGTGACCAGCAGGAAGTTGTCCCCCAGCCACTCTTCCAGGTCCGCCAGCGCACGGTGCGCGGCGTTCGGGGCGATCTCTTCCGTCTGCAGCTGGCGGCGACGTTCGTTGTAAAACGCCTGCACCAGCGCCGGATCGCGCTGAAAACCTTCCGGCGTGGCGACGTCCTCCACCCGGTGCTCTTCCCACAGCCCATCCGCGGCGCGGAAGGTGCGAATGCCCGACTCGGCCGAAATGCCGGCCCCGGTCAACACCACCACAAACGGCTTTTTCAGCTCGGCCGCCGCCATGGTGTCACGGTGAAAAATGCGTGAACGAAAGCGCTGATGCAGCACATGCTTACTCTTGCGAAACTGACACAGCCGATGGCGAGTGTGCATTAACTCTCTCCTTACTTTTCCCTGTTGACCAAATTGAGGAACGCTGCGCCGCGCACGCCGCCGGCGTCGCCATAGCGCGCCTTCTCGATGCGCGGCAGCCGGGCCACCCGCAGCAGGTGCGCCGGCAGCCGCTGCGGCAACGCCTGGTAAATGGCGTCGAAGTTCGATAGCCCGCCGCCGATCACCACCAGGTGCGGATCCAGCACCGTCAGCAGGTTGCCCAGGCAGATCGCCAGCACGTCCATAAAGCGGTCGACGTGAGCCACCGCCTGCGGCTCACCTGCCTGATAATGCGCAATGATCTCGGTGGCAGGCAAGTGCCGGCCATAGAAATGGGCGTACATCCATTCGAAACCGCGGCCCGATATGTAATTTTCAATGCAACCCTGGTGGCCGCACCCGCAGGCAACGCGAGGCACATCACGCCCCAAGACCTCGAGCGCATCCACCGGCAGGCGCAAATGGCCGAACTCGCCGGCGATATAGTTGCGCCCAGGCACCGTCTTGCCGTCGACGATCAGCCCACCGCCTACGCCGGTGCCGAGGATGATGCCCAACACCGTCGGGTAGCGGCGAAACTCGTCGTCCCAGGCCTCCGACAGCGCAAAGCAGTTGGCGTCGTTATCGACCCGCACCTCGCGCCCGATCAGCGCCGCCAGATCGTGCGGCAGCGGTCGCCCCATCGCCGCCGGCACGTTGGCGGTAAACAGCGTGCCGTCATCGTCGTTGGGCAGGCCCGGGATGCCGATGCCGACGCTGCCGCGCCGGCCGCAAAACGCATCCGCCTCAAGGGTCAGATCGCACAGCGTGGCCAGCAGCTGCCGGTAATCTTCACGCGGCGTCGGCACCCGCTTTTGCCAAATGCGTTGCAGGTTGTCGTCGAACACCCCCAGCTCAATCTTGGTGCCGCCCATAT
This sequence comes from Serratia sp. HRI, assembly GCF_010119335.3. NCBI lineage: Bacteria > Pseudomonadati > Pseudomonadota > Gammaproteobacteria > Enterobacterales > Yersiniaceae > Serratia > Serratia sp. HRI. The sequence goes on from NZ_CP083690.1 coordinate 453,605, forward strand.
CGAAACCGTAGTACATAACCCATCCCCAGGCTAAAAAAACGGGGCGGCATCGCTGCCTCCCCGTGGGTTTTATTGTCCGCTCAGCACCCGCGCCGGATCGATGCGGCTGGCTCGCCTGGCCGGATACCAACTGGCCAACAGGCTCAGCACGATGGCGGTTGCCAGCACGATCAGTACGTCCAGCCAGTGCAGCTCGGAAGGCAGGAAGTCGATGAAGTAGATATCGCCCGACAGGAAGGAGTGGCCGACCAGTTTCTCGATGCCCCGGATGATGTTGGTCAGCTGCAGCGAGGCGATCACCCCAATCACTACACCGCTCAGGCTGCCCAGCAGCCCGGCCAGCAGCCCGTACCAGATGAAGATGGCGCGGATAAAGCCGTCTTTGGCGCCCAGGGTACGCAGCACCGCGATGTCGGCGCTTTTGTCTTTCACCGCCATTACCAGCGTGGACACGATGTTGAAGCAGGCCACGCCGATCACCAGCACCATCGCCAGGTACATAATGGCGCGGATCATCTGGATATCGCGATACATGTAGCCGTACTTGCCGATCCAGCTCTTGATGTAGATATAAGAATTGGTCACTTCGCCGGCGTCGCGCACCAGTTTGTTGGCGGCGAACACGTCGTTCATCTTGAGGGCGATACCCGTGACGCTGTCACCCATGTCGAGATACTGCTGCGCATCGGCCAGCGGCACCAGCGCCAGGCTGTGATCGAGCTGGCCGCTGAGCTGCAAAATGCCGGTCACGTGCAGACGGATGCGCTTCGGCTGCAGCAGCTTCATTTCCGGGTCGCTGTTGGGGATCATCACCGTCACATAGGCGCCCTGCTTGACGCCCAACGCGTCGGCCACGCCCTTGCCGAGGATCACCTGCTGCTCGCCGGGCTTGAAGTTGGCCCAGGCGTCGCCCTGCACATACTGCGGCAGCGCGCTCAGCCGGCTCTCCTGCTGCGGATCAACGCCTTTGACTTCCACCGCGCGCAGCTGCGCGCCGTTCTCCATCAGGCCGGTAAAGTTGATGTACGGCGCGGCGGCCACAATACCCGGCACCTTTTCCACCCGCTGCAGAATCGACGGCCAGCCGCTGAACGGCTGATTGACCGGCTCGAGTTCGCCGTGCGGCACCACCGCCAGAATGCGGTTCTTCAGCTCGCGCTCAAAGCCGTTCATCGCGCTCAGGCCGACGATCAGCACCGCCACCCCCAGCGCAATGCCGACGGTGGAGATGACCGAGATCAGCGACACCATGCCGCCGCGTTTACGGCCGCGACTGAAACGCAGGGCCGTCAGGAAGGACAGTGAGGCTCCCGCCATTACTCGGCCCCCATCAGGGTCAGCTGCGCCTGCAGGTGTCCGTCGGCCATTTCCAGCTGGCGGCTCAGGCGCTTGGCCAGCTGCAGATCGTGCGTCACCACCAGAAAAGCGGTGCCCTGACGCACGTTCAGCTCGCCCAGCAGATCGAAGATGCTGTCCGCGGTGCGTTTGTCCAGGTTACCGGTCGGTTCGTCCGCCAGCACCAGCGCCGGGTTGTTAACCAGCGCGCGCGCGATTGCCACGCGCTGACGCTCGCCGCCGGAGAGCTCTGACGGGCGGTGCTTGCTGCGTTTTTCCAGCCCGACCGCCGCCAGCATCTCCCGTGCCTTCTCCTGCGCCTGCGCCGGCTTGGCGCCGCCGATCAGCAGCGGCATGGCGGCGTTTTCCAGCGCGGTGAAGTCCGGCAGCAGATGGTGAAACTGATAGATGAAGCCCAGCTGGCGGTTGCGCAGCTCGGCCTTGGCCGCCGAAGACATGGCGTTCAGCGATTCGCCCTTGAAGATCACCTCGCCGGAGGTCGGTGAGTCCAACCCGCCCAGCAGGTGCAACAGGGTACTCTTGCCGGAACCCGAGCTGCCGACGATCGCCATCATCTCGCCCTGCTGCATGGCAAAGCTGACATTGCGCAGCACGTCGGTGTGCAGATTGCCTTCCTGATAGGTCTTGCACAGGTTGTCACACTGCAGCAAAAGATGGTTACTCATAACGTAAAGCCTCAGCGGGTTGTACGGCGGCAGCGCGCCATGAAGGATAAAGCGTGGACAACAAGGAAACCGCCATCGCCACCACGGCGATGATCGTTACCTGCAGCGGATCGACCGCCACCGGCAGCGAAGCGCCGTCGATCAGGGCGCCGAGGATCGGCATCAGGTTATTCAGGTTGGTGGCCAGCAGCACGCCGAGCAGCGTGCCGAGCAGCGAACCGATGATGCCGGCGCTGGCGCCTTGCACCATAAACACCGACATGATCTGGCGGCGAGTCAGCCCCTGGGTCTGCAGAATGGCGACCTCGCCCTGCTTTTCCATCACCAGCAGGCCGAGCGACGTAATGATGTTAAACGCCGCCACCGCCACGATCAGGCTGAGCAGCAGCCCCATCATGTTTTTCTCCATACGCACCGCCTGGAACAGCTCGCCCTTGCGATCGCGCCAGTCTTTCCAGACCGTGCCCGCCGGCAGCGCCTGTTGGCTGAGGGTATCGACCGCCAGCGGCTGCTGCAGGAACAAGCGCCAGCCGGTGATGTTGCCCGCCGGGTAGCGCATCAGGCGCGAAGCATCCTGTTGGTTGACCAGCAGCTGATAGCCGTCCACCTCGCTGTTGGCGTGGAAGGTGCCGATAAGGGTGAACAGGCGCTGGCTGGGAATCCGGCCCATCGGTGTGAACTGGCTGGCGCTCGGCACCATCACGCGCAGCGAATCGCCGCGCTTGACGCCGAGTTGCCCCGCCAGCTGTTCGCCGATGATGATGTTGTATTGGCCCGGCTGCAGCTGTTGCTGCTTGACGTTGACCAGATACGGGGTCAGCGGATCGGCTTCGTCGGGATTGACGCCGAGCATCACCCCGACCGCCACGCTGCGGGCGCTTTGCAGCACCACGTCACCGGTGGTCAGCGGTGCGACGCGCGTGACGCCCTGCAGCTTCTGCATCTCGGAGGCCGGCAGCTGCTGCGGGTTGACCGATCCTTGCGGACTGGTGACCAACGCCTGCAGCTTCTGCATCTCGGAGGCCGGCAGCTGCTGCGGGTTGACCGATCCTTGCGGACTGGTGACCAACGCCTGCGGCATCAGGCCGAGGATGTTGTTCTCCAGATCCTTCTCGAAACCGTTCATCACCGACAGCACGGTGACCAACGCCATCACCCCCAGCGTAATGCCGATGGTGGAAAGCCAGGAAACAAACCGCCCGAAGCGGTCTGAGGCTCGCCCGCGCATGTAGCGCAGGCCAATGAATAACGCGACAGGTTGATACATGAAATCCGTTTGATAGCCGTGGCTTAAGCAAAGTGATCATGGATAATAAAGGCTCTCCCTCGTTTAGGGAACACCCGGCGGCCTTTTATTGCGCCGGGCGGCCCCTCATCCGGCGTCTCGCTTGAGCAGGTTATAGACCGACACCCGCGAGATGCCGAGCGCTTCGGCCACCATGGTGGCCGCGCCGCGCAGTTGCAAATACCCTTGCTGCTTCAGCTGTTGCACCACCTGAAACCGCTGTTCGGAAGACAAAGCGCGCGGCTGGGTGGCATGCGACGCGGCGAACGCGTTGATCGCCGCGGCGATGTCCGACAGCGAGCGTGCACTCTCCGCCGCCTGCGGCGCGGCGCTTTGCACCACCGCCGTCAGCTGCTGCAGGATAGCGGTGACGCTGTTGAAGATGGACACATCCAGATTGAGGCAAATCGCCGCCACAAAGCGGCCCTGGCTATTGCGCAGGCCGATCGAGGTGCTCTTGGCCGGGCGCCCGTCGGGAAACACGCTGGCGTAGTTCTGCACCACGTCAGGAAACTCCGGCGACGCGATGCGCTCCAGCCCCATTTCCGTCGCGGCGTCGCCGATGCGGCGGTTGGACAGATTGTTGGCGATGGCGACAATGGCGCGATCGGGCTGGGTCAGATCGTGCAGCACCACTTCGCAACCGGGCGCAAACATCACGCCCAACGCCTGAACAATTTTTTCCGCTTCGCGCAGCAACAGCGCATTTTCCTGCCTGAGATCGCTCATTGAGTTAACCATTTGACAATAACTTTACAAAGAGTAAATTAAAAAACCACACCAAGCAATGCATCGTCCCCATCCTTACCTGTGCGAGGTCGCCATGAGTTCAGTCCCACGCTGCATCACCGCCGCCGATATTGCCACCGCCGCCGACGTTATCGCCGGGCATGCCCTGCGCACGCCGGTCATGACTTCGCGCCAGGCCGACCAGATCGCCGGCGCGCAGCTGTTCTTCAAGTGCGAGAATTTTCAGCGCATCGGCGCCTTCAAATTTCGCGGCGCCTATAACGCCATCGCGCAACTCAGCGCAGAGCAGCGTCGGGCCGGGGTAATCGCCTTTTCATCCGGCAACCACGCACAGGCGATGGCGCTGGCGGCGCGCGAATTGGGCGTTAGCGCCACCATCGTAATGCCCCACGACGCCCCTGCGGCCAAGCTGGCGGCGACGCGCGGCTACGGCGCCAACGTGGTCATCTATCAGCGCCACAGCGAAGATCGTGAAGAAATCACCCGACGCCTGGCCACAGAGCGGGGCCTGACGCTGGTGCCACCGTACGATTATCCGCAGGTGATCGCCGGCCAGGGCACCGCCGCCAAGGAGCTGTTTGAAGAGACCGGGCCATTGGATCTGCTGTTGGTGTGCACCGGCGGCGGCGGCCTGCTGGCCGGCAGTGCGGTGGCGGCGCACCACTGGTCGCCGGGCTGTCGCGTGTTCGGCGTCGAGCCCGAAGCCGGCAACGACGTTCAGCAAGCCTTTCAGCGCGGTGAACCGGTGCACATCCCGGTGCCGAAAACCATTGCCGACGGCGCGCAGACCCAACAGGTCGGGCGGCTGACCTTCCCGATCATTCAAGAATATGTCGAAGGCATTCTGACGGTCAGCGACGCCCAGCTGTGTCGGCAAATGCGCTTCTTTATGGAGCGGATGAAAATGGTGGTTGAGCCGACCGGCTGCCTGGCGGCCGCGGCGGCGATGAACGGCCTGCTCGATCTGCGCGGTAAAAAGGTCGGCGTTATCGTCAGCGGCGGCAACCTTGACGTCGACAAGATTGCGCACTATCTCACCCTGGCCGGCGAAAATTAACGCGGCGCATCGGTTAAATAACAGGCGGAACATCAGGGTAGAGCGCTTTTTGCTGTGTCAGTTTGGCGGCCGCTGGGCTACTATAAACAGCATAAAGGCGCTGGGTTATCCGTGCCGGAACGCCCTCTAACACATTGATTAAAGATACCTGAATGAGCACTTCCGATAGCCGTAACCGTTCCTCATCCCCCCGTTATTCTCTGCCCGATCGCGCGGGCGATCTGCGCCAGCTGGGGCAACTGACCGGCGCGGCCTGCGCCGTGGAGTGCGCCGAGATCGTCGAACGCCACCCAGGCCCGGTGATGCTGATCGCGCCGGACATGCAAAACGCCCTGCGGCTGCGCGACGAGATCCAGCAGTTCACCGACCAGATGGTGACCACGCTGTCCGACTGGGAAACCTTGCCGTACGACAGCTTCTCGCCGCATCAGGAAATCATCTCGGATCGTTTGTCGAGCCTGTATCACCTGCCGACCATGGCGCGCGGCGTGATCATTCTGCCGGTCAACACCCTGATGCAGCGCGTCTGCCCGCACGAGTTCCTGCACGGCCACGCGCTGGTGATGAAGAAAGGCCAGCGCCTGTCGCGCGACAAGCTGCGCGCGCAGCTGGAACAGGCCGGTTACCGCAGCGTCGATCAGGTGATGGAGCACGGCGAATTCGCCACCCGCGGCGCGTTGCTCGATCTTTACCCGATGGGCAGCGATGAGCCTTACCGCATCGACTTTTTCGATGACGAAATCGACAGCCTGCGCATCTTCGACGTCGATACCCAGCGCACGCTGAGCGAAGTCGAGGCCATCAATCTGTTGCCGGCCCACGAGTTCCCCACCGACAAAAACGCCATCGAGCTGTTCCGCAGCCAGTGGCGCGAGCAGTTTGAGGTGCGCCGCGACGCCGAGCACATCTATCAGCAGGTCAGCAAAAGCGCCTGGCCGGCCGGCATCGAATACTGGCAGCCGCTGTTCTTCAGCCAGCCGCTGCCGTCGCTGTTCAGCTATCTGCCGGCCAATACGCTGATCGTCAACACCGGCGATCTGGAGGGCGCCGCCGAGCGCTTCTGGCAGGACGTCAACCAGCGTTACGAAAGCCGCCGCGTCGATCCGATGCGCCCGCTGCTGGCACCCGATACGCTGTGGCTGCGCGTCGACGCGCTGTTCGGCGAGCTGAAGGCCTGGCCGCGCATCGCGCTGAAAACCGATAAGCTGCCGCCCAAGGCCGGCAATACCAACCTGGACTACCATGCCCTGCCCGATCTGGCGGTGCAAGCGCAGCATAAATCCCCGCTGGATAACCTGCGGCGCTTTATCGAAGGCTTCGACGGCAGCGTGATTTTCTCCGTCGAGAGCGAGGGGCGGCGTGAAACGCTGCAGGATCTGCTCGGCCGCATCAAGCTGGCGCCGGCGCTGATTCAGCGCCTCGATCAGGCGGAAACGGCGGGCCGTTACATGATGGTCGGCGCCGCCGAACACGGCTTCCTCGACGGCCTGCGCCAGCGGGCGCTGATCTGCGAAAGCGATCTGCTCGGCGAGCGCGTCAGCCGCCGCCGGCAGGATAACCGGCGCACCATCAATACCGATACTCTGATCCGCAACCTGGCGGAGCTCCATCCCGGCCAGCCGGTGGTGCATCTGGAGCACGGCGTCGGCCGCTACGTCGGCCTGACCACGCTGGAGGCCGGCGGCATCAAGGCCGAGTACCTGATCCTCTCCTACGCCGGTGAGGACAAGCTGTACGTGCCGGTTTCTTCGCTGCATCTGATCAGCCGTTATGCCGGCGGCGCGGACGAAAACGCCCCGCTGCACAAACTGGGCGGCGACGCCTGGACGCGCGCGCGGCAGAAAGCGGCCGAGCGCGTGCGCGACGTAGCGGCGGAGCTGCTGGATATCTACGCCCAGCGCGCCGCCAAGGCCGGTTTCGCCTTCAAACACAACCGCGAACAGTACCAGCTGTTCTGCCAGAGCTTCCCGTTCGAAACCACGCCGGATCAGGAACAGGCGATCAACGCGGTGCTGAGCGACATGTGCCAGCCGTTGGCGATGGACCGCCTGGTGTGCGGCGACGTCGGTTTCGGCAAAACCGAAGTGGCGATGCGCGCCGCCTTCCTGGCGGTGGAAAACGGCAAGCAGGTGGCGGTGCTGGTGCCGACCACCCTGCTGGCACAGCAGCACTTCGACAACTTCCGCGATCGCTTCGCCACCTGGCCGATCCGCATCGAAATGATGTCGCGCTTCCGCAGCGCCAAAGAGCAGCAGCAGGTGCTGGATGACGCGGCCGAAGGCAAGGTAGACATCATCATCGGCACCCACAAGCTGCTGCAGAGCGATCTGCGCTGGAAAGACCTGGGGCTGCTGATCGTCGATGAAGAACACCGCTTTGGCGTGCGCCATAAAGAACGCATCAAGGCGATGCGCGCCGACGTCGATATCCTGACGCTGACCGCCACGCCGATCCCGCGTACCCTGAACATGGCGATGAGCGGCATGCGCGATCTGTCGATCATCGCCACCCCGCCGGCGCGCCGGCTGGCGGTGAAGACCTTCGTGCGCGAATACGACAGCCTGGTGGTGCGCGAGGCGATCCTGCGCGAAGTGCTGCGCGGCGGCCAGGTTTACTACCTCTACAACGACGTGGAAAACATCGAGAAAGCGGCGCAGCGCCTGGCGGAACTGGTGCCGGAAGCGCGCATCGCCATCGGCCACGGCCAGATGCGCGAACGCGATCTGGAACGGGTGATGAACGATTTCCACCACCAGCGCTTCAACGTGCTGGTGTGTACCACCATCATCGAGACCGGCATCGATATCCCCAGCGCCAACACCATCATCATCGAGCGGGCCGATCGCTTCGGCCTGGCGCAGCTGCACCAGCTGCGCGGTCGCGTCGGGCGTTCGCACCACCAGGCTTACGCCTATCTGCTGACGCCGAACCCGAAAGCCATGGGCACCGACGCCCATAAACGGCTCGAAGCCATCGCATCGCTGGAAGATCTCGGCGCCGGTTTCGCGCTGGCGACCCACGATCTCGAGATCCGCGGCGCCGGTGAACTGCTGGGCGAAGACCAGAGCGGCCAGATGACCACCGTCGGTTTCTCGCTCTACATGGAGCTGTTGGAAAGCGCCGTCGATGCGTTGAAAAACGGCCGCGAACCGTCGCTGGAAGATCTCACCAGCAGCCAGACCGAGGTGGAACTGCGCATGCCGGCGCTGCTGCCGGAAGATTTCATTCCCGACGTCAATACCCGTCTTTCGCTGTACAAGCGTATCGCCAGCGCGAAGCGCGACGGCGAGCTGGATGAGCTGAAAGTCGAGCTGATCGACCGCTTCGGCCAGTTGCCGGACGCGGCGCGCAACCTGTTGCAGTGCGCGGCGCTGCGCCTGCATGCGCAGAAGCTGGGCATCAAACGCATCGAGAGCAACGAGCGCGGCGGCTTTATCGAGTTCGGCGACAACAACCGCGTCGATCCCGGTTATCTGATCGGCCTGCTACAGGGCAATCCGCAGGTTTACCGCCTGGACGGCCCGAGCAAGCTGAAGTTCACGCTCGATTTGGCCGATCGCCAGAAACGCCTGACGTTCACCGAAGAGTTGCTGGATGCCTTCCGCGAACACACGCTGGCGGCCTGAGCCAACGCCTTCCGCCGGCACGGCGGGAGGCGGCTTACTCGCGCGGGAAACCGGCGCCCAGCGGCGCCAGCTGCATCACGCGGCTGGTCACCACCCGATTTTTACCGCTGCGCTTCGCCTCATATAACGCTTCGTCGGTCATGGCGATCGCCTTGTCCAGCGTCATGCCGGGCAGATACAGCGACACGCCGATCGACAGCGTGATGTGCGCTTCATCGTGGGCATTCAGCAAAAACGTCGAGCTCTCCACCGCACTGCGAATGCGCTCCGCCACCCCACCGATAACCAGCGGATCGTAGCTGGCGGTGATCACCATAAATTCCTCGCCGCCGTAACGCCCGACGAAGTCCTCGTTGCGCACGCTGTTTTGCAGCAGCCGGCCGACGCTGGCCAGCAGCACGTCGCCGGCCGGGTGGCCGTAGGTATCATTGATCTTTTTGAAGTCATCCAAATCGAGGATCATCAGCCCGCACGGGCGGCGTTCGGCGCGCTGCAGCATCAGGTGGTAATCGACGCTGGCGCGGTTGTTGATATGGGTCAGGCTGTCGGTCGTGGCGCGGGCGCGCATCGCGAAATAGGCGTAGATGTGGCGCTCTTTGAAATTCAGCGCATGGTAGCAAATCGCCAGGCAGAGCGCGGAAACCGCCTGGTACAGCAACACGTCCAGCCACAGCCCGCTCATGTCCACCAGCAGCCACACCACCGCGATGCGATACATCGCGATGGCGCCGATCGTCAGGTAAAACACCCAGTGGGATTTCTTCAGCCACACGCGCGACAGCAGCAGCGGCACCAGGATTGAGGCGATAAACAGGTTATCGACGGTGAAACCGCCGGTCAGCGCCATGGCGAACAAAAAGCTCACCAGCCCGCTGATGCCGCCGCCGAAAAAAGTCACCAGGATCATCGGAATCATCGCAAAGCTGTAGTGCACCTTATCGGTCAGCTCCAGCCGGTCCTGGCTTAAATACAGCACCGCCACCCCGGCCAACAGGCCGAATACGACGCGCTTCCACAGCGCAGAGCGATAGGAGAACGGCGCATTTTTACTGAGAACGAAATAGCTTACCGACAGCGTGGCGTAGGTGATGCAGGCGTCGCTGTAAATGGCGGGAATGGACGCAATGTAGGTCATAAATAGTCAGCGGCTCCTCGGGATCGCCAGGGGTTGATATGCAGACGTTGAATAACGCATCCCTGTCGTCTCCGCTTCGGCGGCGGCTATTTTACACAGTCTATTAATAGAGTAGCAGTTCTATCTTATCGCCAAGCCGTCTATCTCACGATGCGCGCTTCAGGCTACTCTGTGCTTTGTGTTATCGGGGGAGAACCGTATGAATATCGACGATGAACTGCAGGCGCTCAGCGAACAGGAAGCGACGCTGGCCTTTACCCATTTTGACGCCGCCACCGCCTGGGAGCTGGGCGCGGCGCTGAAATCCGCCGCCGAGCGGCGCGGCCTGAGCATCGCCATCGAGATCCAACTGGCCGGGCAAACGCTGTTTTATTACGCCATGCCGGGCGCCACGCCGGACATCGCCGACTGGGTGCGGCGCAAGCGCAATCTGGTGAATCATTTTCACAAAAGCTCTTACGCCATCGGCCTGCGCCTGCAGCAGCGGCAAACGTCGCTGGAGGAGCGCTACGGGCTGAGCGTACGCGACTATTCGGTGCACGGCGGCGCCTTCCCGCTCACCCTGGCCGGCCTCGGCTGCGTCGGCAGCATCAGCATTTCCGGCGCGCCGCAGAAGGAAGATCACCAGCTGCTGGTAAGCACTTTAGCCCACTTTCTCGGCTTATCCCTACCCGCGCTCCACTAGCCGTTAAAACCTTGATTATTCCTTTTCTTTTCAGCCGCAGAATCTGCGGCTGACTTATCTGTTATCGGCATTTAGCGCCAAACAAAAGGGCGACTCTCTGATTTCCTGCGCCAAATTGACACAGGTCTGGTAATCCGCTGAACAAAGGGCGTATGGTATCTGTCACGTGACAAGACGGACCTCATCGGGCCCGCCATTCCTTTCACTTTTGAAGATTTGGTACGCACCGTAGATGAAAACGCATGAAATAAACAAAATTCGCCCCTTCAGCGCGCTGATAGACGCCTGCTGGTGGGAACCTTATAGCCTGACGCGGTTGCTGAAAGACGCTATCGCCGGGGTGACGGTCGGTATTATCGCCATCCCGCTGGCGATGGCGCTGGCGATCGCCAGCGGCGTGCCGCCGCAGTACGGCCTGTATACCGCCGCCATCGCCGGGATCGTCATCGCCGTCAGCGGCGGTTCGCGCTACAGCGTCTCCGGCCCCACCGCCGCCTTCGTGGTGATCCTGTATCCGGTTTCGCAGCAGTTCGGATTGGCCGGCCTGCTGGTCGCCACGCTGATCTCCGGGGTGTTTCTGCTGCTGATGGGGCTGGCGCGCTTTGGCCGGCTGATCGAGTACATTCCGCTGCCGGTGACGCTCGGCTTTACCTCCGGTATCGCCATCACCATCGCCACCATGCAGATCAAGGACTTCTTCGGCCTGCAGCTGGCGCACACGCCGGAAAATTACGTCGGCAAGCTGTACGCCCTGCTGCAGGCGCTGCCAACGCTGGATTTCGGCGATACCCTGATCGGCGCGGTGACGCTCCTGATCCTGATCTTCTGGCCCAAGCTCGGCCTGCGGGTGCCTGGCCACCTGCCGGCGCTGCTGGCGGGCACCGCGCTAATGGGTCTGCTGGCGCTGTTTGACCACCCGGTGGCAACCATCGGCTCGCGCTTCAGCTACCTGCTGGCCGACGGCAGCAGCGGCCAGGGCATCCCGCCGATCCTACCGCAGTTGCTGCTGCCCTGGGATCTACCGGGCGGCGGCGGGCAGCCGTTCACCCTGAGCTGGCAAACCGTTTCCGCCCTGCTGCCGGCGGCGTTTTCGATGGCGATGCTCGGCGCGATCGAATCGCTGCTGTGCGCAGTGGTACTCGACGGCATGACCGGCAAGAAACACAACTCGAACAGCGAGCTGATCGGCCAAGGTGCGGGCAACATCATCGCGCCGTTCTTCGGCGGCATTACCGCCACCGCCGCGATTGCCCGTTCGGCGGCCAACGTGCGCGCCGGCGCCACCTCGCCGGTGTCCGCCATCATCCACGCGCTGCTGGTGCTGTTGGCGCTGCTGGTATTGGCGCCGTGGCTCTCTTACCTGCCGCTGGCAGCGATGGCAGCGCTGTTGCTGATGGTCGCCTGGAACATGAGCGAGGCGCACAAGGTGATTTACCTGCTGCGCCGGGCGCCGAAGGACGACATTCTGGTGCTGCTGCTGTGCATGTCGCTGACGGTGCTGTTCGATATGGTGATCGCCATTACCGTGGGCATCGTGCTGGCGTCGCTGCTGTTTATGCGCCGCATCGCCCGCATGACGCGGCTGAGCGAGCTGAGCGCCGGCGACGGCCGCCTGGTACTGCGGGTGAACGGCCCGCTGTTCTTCGCCGCCGCCGAGCGCATCTTTACCGAACTGCTGGCGCGCAGCGAAGGCTATCGCACGATCGTGCTGCAATGGGATGCGGTGCCGGTGCTCGATGCCGGCGGCCTGAGCGCCCTGCGGCGCTTTATCGACGTGCTGCCTGCGGACAAAAAGCTGGTGATCACCGACGTGCCGTTCCAGCCGCTGAAAACCCTGGCGCGCGCGCGGGTGCAGCCGATCGAGGGCCGCTTGCAGTTCTACCCGACGCTGCCGGAAGCGCTGGCAGCCACCGGCGCCTAAACGTAAAAAAGCCCGACAAGTCGGGCTTTTTTTATGGCGACGAGCGCTTAGTTGCTGGTATCCAGCTCCGGGAAGCTCTTCACCAGGTCGTCGATGGCTTTCATCTGCGCCAGGAACGGCTCCAGCTTGTCCAACGGCAGCGCGGACGGGCCGTCGCACTTGGCGTTTTTCGGATCCGGGTGCGCTTCGAGGAACAGGCCGGCCAGGCCAACCGCCATACCGGCGCGCGCCAGCTCGGCCACCTGAGCGCGGCGGCCGCCGGACGCGGCGCCGAACGGATCGCGGGTCTGCAGCGCGTGGGTCACGTCGAAGATCACCGGATGGCCGCCGGTCACGTTTTTCATCACGTTGATGCCCAGCATGTCGACCACCAGGTTGTCATAGCCAAAGTTGCTGCCGCGATCGCACAGGATCACCTGGTCGTTGCCGCCTTCTTTGAACTTGTCGACGATGTTGCCCATCTGCCCCGGGCTGACGAACTGCGGCTTCTTGACGTTGATCACCGCGCCGGTTTTCGCCATCGCTTCCACCAGATCGGTCTGACGCGCCAGGAAGGCCGGCAGCTGGATCACGTCAACCACTTCGGAAACCGGCTGCGCCTGCGCCGCTTCATGCACGTCGGTGATGATTTTCACGCCGAAGGTTTTTTTCAGCTCTTCGAAGATCTTCATCCCTTCTTCTAGGCCCGGACCGCGGTACGAGTGGATGGAGGAACGGTTGGCCTTGTCGAAAGAGGCTTTGAATACGTAAGGGATGCCCAGTTTTTGCGTCACGGTGACGTAGTGTTCGCAGATGCTCATCGCCAGATCGCGCGATTCCAGCACGTTCATACCGCCAAACAGCACAAACGGCAGATCGTTTGCTACGTCGATATCGCCAATGCTAACCACTTTCTGTTTCATGCTTTCGCCTTTGTTAAGGTTGTAACCGTCGCCTTGCAAACTGCACGGAGTCATTGAATTAATGCAGCGTCACCTGTTTCGGCTCAATCGAGTGGATCTGTACTTTGATCACTTCGCTGACCGGGTCTTCAGGACACTGCTCGACAAAATAGTTGAGGTCGGAAATCGCGATATGGTTGCACTCCAGCTGGGCGTAAATCAGCCCGCGGTCGCGGATCTCGTACGGGTCTTCCGGATCGAAGCACAGTACCGTTTCGCTGGTGCGCAGCGCCATTTCCAGCTGTTTTTCTTCCATCAGGGCGGCCTTCAGCGTATCGAGCATCTTGCGCACCACCATGATGTTCTCCGACTCGTCGAGATCGTCGTCTTCCAGCTCGGCGCCCAGCCCCAGGTTGCCCTTGATCCACACTTCCAGCTGGTGCTCGCTCAGGGTTTCGCCGTTCAGCGGGTTGATCAGCCACAGCTCTTCGTCCAGCCAGTCGGCGCGCAGGATCAGCTGAGTGGGGAAAATCACCGGCAGCAGCGGCAGATCCAGCGCGTTGGCAATATGCAGGAAGATAGTGCCCAGCGAGACCGGCGTGCCCTGCCGCGCTTCCAGCACCTTGTCCAGCCAGATGGCGTCCGACAGGCGGTACACGCCGCTGGCGCCGCCGAATCCCCAGGTCTTGTAAAACAGTTCGATGAGCGCATCCAGTTGCTGCTCCTGAGTGATATCGACCGGCACCGCCGCGCGCGCTTCGTCCACCAGCTGTTGCAGCTTGCGCTCCACGTCAGCAACCGGGAAATCGCGCCGCACCGACTGCGACACCAGGATCACCCCTTCGCTCAGCGGCGAGGCGTTAAATTCAAAATCAGCAATGCTACTCATAGGTATCCCATCAAAAACGGTATTTTCGTCGTGGCAAGTTTAATTATCAGGTACAGGCAGCCCAACGCCAGCACGAACGCCACGGTTCGCAGCCGCTGACTTTTGGTCTTCTTGCCCAATGCGACGTAGCCAAGCAGGATATAGATAATAACGCCAAACAGCTTCTCGGTCAGCCATGAGTCCATACCCAGCAGCGGATAAAACCCGAACATCACCACCAGCGCGATGCCGCTGACGAACAACAGCGTGTCGTTCAGGTGCGGCGCTACCTTGACCCAGCGGCGACCCATGATCGGCGAGCGGCGCCATTGCCAAAAAAAACGCAGCACAAACAAGGTAATACTGATGGCGACCGTCAGCAAATGGAAATGTTTCAACGCGGTGTATGCAGTCATGATGCTCCCTTAAATGGCTCGGGCGTCGTTATTATGAGAGGCGCTTATCCCGGCCATTGGCCGAGCGTCACGCGGTCGTTGTCGCCATAATCACGGTGGGTGGCGACAGCGGAAAATCCGGCGGCCTGCAGCAGCGCGCGCACGCTCTCGCCCTGCTGCCAGCCGTGTTCCAACAGCAGCCAGCCCTGGGGCTGCAAATGGTGCGGCGCCTGGCGCACGATGGCGGCCAGATCCGCCAACCCATGATCGGCGGCGACCAGCGCGCTGCCGGGCTCGAAGCGCACGTCGCCCTGCGACAAATGCGGATCGGCGGCGTCGATATAGGGCGGATTGCTGGCGATCAGCGCGAAGCGTTGCCCCGCCACCGGCGCAAACCAGCTGCCCTGTAGAAATCGGACGTTGTCGATCTTCAGCTTGTGCGCATTGTGCTGCGCCAGCGCGACCGCCTCCGGCTGCACATCGACGCCGATGGCCGAACAATCGGGGCGCTCGCCGGCCAGCGCCAGCGCGATGGCGCCGGTACCGGTGCCGAGATCGAGGAAGTGGCAGGGTTGTGGCGGCAGGCGCGCCAGCGCCAGCTCCACCAGGCATTCGGTATCCGGGCGTGGGATCAGCGTTGCGGGCGAAACCGACAGCGGCAGCGACCAAAATTCGCGCTCGCCCACCAGGTAGGCCACCGGCTCACCGCGTTCGCGGCGCGCCAGCAGCGTCTCCAGCTGCTGTTGCTGCGCTGGCGTCAGCTGAGTTTCCCCGAACGCCATCAGGAAGGTTCTGGCCTCGCCGGTCACGAAACCCAACAGGATTTCCGCGTCGCGCCGGGCGCTGTCGCTGTGGGTCAAACGCGCGGCGGCGGCTTTCAGCCAGTGTTGATAGTCCATCACTCTTGCTCGGCGGACAGCGCAGCCAGCTGATCGGCCTGATACTCCTGCACGATCGGCTGGATCAGCATGTCCAGTTTGCCTTCCATCACTTCGTCCAGGCGGTAGAGCGTCAGGTTGATGCGGTGGTCGGTCACCCGCCCCTGCGGGAAGTTGTAGGTGCGGTTACGGTCGGAACGGTCGCCGCTGCCCAGCAGGTTGCGGCGAGTGGACGCCTCGGCCTGCTGGCGCTTGGCCATCTCGGCGGCGCGAATGCGCGCGCCCAGCACCGACATCGCCTTGGCTTTGTTTTTGTGCTGTGAACGCTCGTCCTGGCACTCCACCACGATGCCGGTCGGCAGGTGGGTGATGCGGATTGCCGAGTCGGTGGTGTTAACGTGCTGGCCACCGGCGCCGGAGGAGCGGAAGGTGTCGATTTTCAGGTCGCTCGGGTTGATGTCCGGCAACTCGGCCTCCGGCACTTCCGGCATCACCGCCACGGTGCAGGCGGAGGTGTGGATGCGCCCCTGGGATTCGGTTTCCGGCACGCGCTGCACGCGGTGGCCGCCGGATTCAAACTTCAGTTGGCCGTAGACGCCATCGCCGGAAACTTTGGCGATCACTTCTTTGAAACCGCCGTGTTCGCCTTCGTTGGCGCTCATCACCTCGACGCGCCAGCGGCGGCTTTCCGCATAGCGGCTGTACATGCGGAACAGATCGCCGGCGAAGATCGCCGCCTCATCGCCGCCGGTGCCGGCGCGCACTTCGAGGAAGCAGCTGCGCTCATCGTCCGGATCTTTCGGCAGTAGCAACACCTGCAGCTGCTGCTCCAGCTCTTCGCTGGCCGCCCGCGCCTGTTTCAGCTCTTCCTGCGCCATCTCGCGCATTTCCGGATCGTCCAGCATCATTTCCGCCGTCTCCAGATCCTCCTGCACCTGACGCCATTCCAGGAAGCAGCGGCTGACGTCGGTCAGCTGCGCGTATTCTCGCGACAGCGCGCGGAACCGGTCTTGGTCGGCGATAACGCCGGCATCGCCGAGCAGCGCCTGCACTTCTTCATGGCGCTCTTGTAACGCTTCCAGTTTGGCAACAATAGAAGGCTTCATGCGTGGTAATAAACCCTGTTAATAGAGAAAACTAATGCTGATCCAGCCCAAGGCTGTCGCGTAATAACTGCAACCGCTCCACGTCGCCGTCGCCGGCGGCCTGCTGGAGGGATTTGGTGGGGGCATGAATAAGACGGTTGGTCAGTTTATGGGCCAGCTCGTGAATAACCTGCTCCACGTTGGCGCCCTGCGCGATGGAGGCCAGCGCTTTGGCCTCCATCTCTGCGCGAATTTGGTCGGCCTGCGAACGGTAGTCGCGGATGGTTTCCACCGCGCCCTGCGAGCGCAGCCAGGCCATGAAGTTGGTGCTTTCCTGCTGCACGATCGACTCCGCCTGCACCGCCGCCGCTTTGCGCTGCGCCAGATTGCTTTGAATGATGGCGTGCAGATCGTCCACGCTGTAGAGATAGGCGTTGGCCAGTTTGCCGACTTCCGGTTCGATGTCGCGCGGTACGGCGATATCCACCAGCAGCATCGGCTGGTTGCGGCGCGCCTTCAGCGCGCGCTCCACCATCCCCTTACCGATGATCGGCAGCGGGCTGGCGGTGGAACTGATGATGATGTCGGCGTCCGCCAGGCGTTCGTCGATCTCCGGCAAGGTGATCACCTCCGCGCCGACCTCGTCCGCCAGCAGCTGGGCGCGCTCGCGGGTGCGGTTGGCGATGATCATGTGCCGCACTTTGTGTTCGCGCAGGTGGCGCGCCACCAGTTCGATGGTTTCACCGGCGCCCACCAGCAAGACGTTGAGATCGGCCAACGATTCGAAGATCTGGCGCGCCAGGGTACAGGCGGCAAAAGCCACGGAGACCGCGCTGGCGCCGATGTCGGTTTCGGTACGCACGCGCTTGGCAACGGAGAAGGATTTCTGGAACAGACGCTCCAGCTCGCCGGACAGCGACTGGCCGCGTTGCGACTCGGCGAAAGCTTTTTTCACCTGCCCGAGGATCTGCGGTTCGCCCAGCACCAATGAGTCCAACCCGCTGGCCACCCGCATCAAATGGCTGACCGCGTCGTTGCCCTGATGCCAGTACAGGCTTTTCTTCACCTCTTCCGGGCGCAGGTTGTGGTAGGCGCACAGCCAGGCGACCAGCTGCTCGTGCATGTGTTCCTGCTGCTCTACGCTGAGGTACAGCTCGGTGCGGTTGCAGGTGGACAACACGACGCCGCCCTGCACCAACGGTTGTTGGAGCAAGCTGGTCAGCGCCTCATCGATGGACTCTGGCGAGAAGGTCACCCTTTCACGCAGAGAAACCGGAGCGGTTTTGTGATTTATACCTAACGCCAGCAGGGTCATTGCTTCGAGTAATACTTCTGTTGGTACGGGTTCTCGTTGAACGGCATTCTACTTGATGCGCAGGATCAATAAAAGTAACAACCGCATCTTCCGTTCAATCGTTGCCATAGACGGCATCAATCGATGAATAATTAATAAATTCATAACGTTGTCAGAATAGCGAACGCTTTACGTTCGCTGATCGTCTGGGGACACCGCGCGAATTGCAGACAGAACGGCACGTCATAGCCAAATTATGAACTAAAAACTCCGCTGTGCGGGATTAAAAATACGTTCGACAGGGCGACAGTCGAGCCCCCAGCACAGCGGCCCGACGCACGTCGTGGATTACTCAGTTCTCCTGACCATTCGCAACCCGATGATTTTGTTATACACGCGCTTCGAGAAGCTGATGGAAAAATCATCTACCGGCACCACAAACCGCGCGAGCAGCAAAGTGGCGGCGATCGCGATAGCCGAAACGCTCAGCATACTGGCGACGGACGCCGTCGCAAAACCTTGGGTCAAATAGATCGTCAAAATGATCATGGGCATGTGGATGATATAAATAGGGAACGAGAGCTTGCCCAAATAAACCAACCCCTTATTTTCCAACATCCGACTGAGAGAATGGCTGGTCAACACGCCGTAGACAATAAATATGCCTGAGAGAAAATTGAGGAACATATACGAACGATAGCCGAGGAGTTTGGTTACCCAACTATAGCTTACGCTATCGTTGTGGACGCCGGCAAAATACAATCCAATAATAAGGAGCACAAGGCCAACGTAATTATTCTTATAGGTAATATTAAAGGCCGAGTAAACAAATCCAAAGAAGAAACATATCATCCCTAATGCAATGGGGATACTAAAAGGTACTATAGCCAATGATGCCAGCAGGAACAGAGACAATGATTGCCACTTGCTTCTTTTGTAAACGATGCAGGCCATATAGATGAATAATGAGCCAATTAACTCAATTTTCATCGTCCAAAGCACGGGGTTATATATATATCCATCCCAAACGGAACCACCGATGAAAGCTCCCAGAGCACCGTAGGTAAATGCACCAATCAAAGAGGGGTCACTGATGAGGAAAGGATCGAGCCATGCCGACACACCGGGAAACTCTCGCGTCCCCTCAGAGATAAACAACAAAACCAGAAGCATCAATAAGCAAGAAAACGTAGCCGGAATGGCCAGCCTGAAATATCGCGTAAAGGAAGTTATCAAATAATATTCATCGCTTTTCTTTTCGATACCTCGCGACAGCACGATTCCGCTCATGACAAAGAAAACGAACACCGCCGAACTGCCAGAATAAAAGAACCCCCAAAAAGAATCATGCAAATATTTTTGAACAGGATAAGTGTCAGGAATCGCCCCACCAGAAAAATTATGTAGATATATAAAATAAATCAATGATAAATGGGATAGTACAACCGCCAGACTGGCAATTCCCCTAACCGAGTCAAGGTACATAAGCTTTGACTCTTTTTTTGAAGCCGAATTTTCCACAATAAATTCCCAACAATAAATATAGGAATAGTAGTATTAAAGATGAACAATACAATCCAATTAAATGAAGAATGATTGGCATAAAATTTATTTAAAATGTCACCTTGACATTCCTTTAAAATAAAAAAAAATAAAACAACCAGTTAGCATTGATTTGGATTTAAAAAAAACCGCAAGCCAGCACGCGTAAACCTGAGGTATTTCCTAATAGTATTCCTATCATTTCGGAATTAACTCAGGTTTTAATTCCAGGAGATGAACGGCACCCACATGTTTGCACGATAGAGCATCGGTGGGTTAAAGCGCCCAAAAGATGGTCCAGCATACTGAATGTTGAAGGCGAAAATTAGCGAGAACGACCATTGCTGTGCCAATATTCATAACACGCTATCATTGACGCGCCGCCGCCGCCCCGTTAGCGTGAGCGCTGAATCCGGGTTTCGTCGCGCATGCCCGCAAGGACAAAAGGACAAGAGAAAGTTATGCCAATACGCAAAGTTAGTTTGCTCCGTCTGATCCCGCTGGCCAGCCTGGTGCTGGCCGCCTGTACCACCACCAAGCCGACCGGCCCGGCCACCAGCCCGACTTCTCCGCAGTGGCGCGCCCATGAGCAGGCGGTGCAGCAGCTCAGCACCTATCAGACCCGCGGCTCCTTCGCCTACTTGTCTGATCAGAAAAAAGTCTACGCCCGCTTCTTCTGGCAGCAGTTCTCGCCGGAGCGCTACCGTCTGCTGTTGACCAACCCGCTGGGCAGCACGGAAATGGATCTCAACGTGCAGAAAAACGTGGTGCAGCTGACCGACAACCAGGGCAAACGCTACGTCAGCGACAACCCGGAAGAGATGATCCGCAAGCTGACCGGCATGGCGATCCCGCTGAACAACCTGCGCCAGTGGATGCTCGGCCTGCCGGGCGAAGCCAACGATTTTGCGCTGGATGACCAATATCGCCTGAGCAAGCTGACTTACCAGCAAGGCGGCCAGACCTGGAAAGTGGATTACCAGGGCTACAGCAACGAGGTGCAGCCGACGCTGCCGAACCGCCTGGAACTGCAGCAGGGCGAGCAGCGCATCAAGCTGAAAATGGATAACTGGACGCTCAAATGATTCGCCAGTGGCCCTCCCCCGCGAAACTCAACCTGTTTTTGTACATCACCGGCCGTCGTGAAGACGGCTATCACCTGCTGCAGACGCTGTTTCAGTTCTTGGACTACGGCGACACCCTGACCATTGACCCGCGCCAGGACGACCGCATTCATCTGCTGACGCCGGTCGACGGCGTGCCGGACGAACAGAACCTGATCGTGCGCGCCGCCCGCCTGCTGCAGCGCTATTGCGATGAGCGCGGCCTGCAGACCGCACCGCGCGGCGCCGACATCAGCATCGACAAGCACCTGCCGATGGGCGGCGGCCTGGGCGGCGGCTCCTCCAACGCCGCCACCGTGCTGGTGGCGCTCAACGAACTGTGGCGCTGCGGTCTTGGCGACGACCAACTGGCAGCGCTGGGGCTCAGCCTCGGCGCCGACGTGCCGGTGTTCGTGCGCGGCCACGCCGCCTTCGCCGAAGGCATCGGCGAGTGCCTGCAGCCGGCCGAGCCGCAGGAAAAGTGGTATCTGGTGGCGCATCCCGGCGTCGGCATCCCGACGCCGGTTATCTTCGGTGACCCCGAATTGAAAAAAGACACCCCGGTTCGCTCCTTAAGTGAGCTGTTGCAGGCGCCGTACGCAAATGATTGCGAACCGATCGCAAGAAAACGTTTTCGCGAGGTTGAACAGCTTCTTTCATGGCTGTTAGAATACGCCCCGTCACGCCTGACTGGCACAGGTGCTTGTGTGTTTGCTGAATTCGACACAGAAATCGCCGCCCGTCAGGTGTTAAATCAAGCCCCGGAGTGGTTGTGTGGTTTTGTAGCGCGCGGCGTTAACGTCTCCCCACTACATCGCATTCGTTCCGGGCGGTTTGAGTCGTAGCTCAACGTTTCGTTGCGCAGGGTCATGCACACCTGGCCCTGTTATCCCTGCGCTGCCTGCGGTCTCAATTTTAGTTTTACATACCCGTATGTATATTGCGCCGGCGTCGCCGACTGCCCCTTGGTGATGTCGTATGACAATATCTTCTCTGGACGCAAGCCTGAGGTTCTTCTCGTGCCTGATATGAAGCTTTTTGCTGGTAACGCCACCCCGGAACTAGCACAACGTATTGCCAACCGTTTGTACACCAGCCTTGGTGACGCCGCTGTAGGTCGTTTTAGCGACGGCGAAGTGAGCGTGCAAATCAACGAAAATGTACGCGGCGGTGATATTTTCATCATCCAGTCCACCTGTGCCCCGACCAACGACAACCTGATGGAACTGGTTGTGATGGTCGACGCCCTGCGTCGCGCCTCCGCAGGTCGTATTACCGCCGTTATCCCTTACTTCGGCTATGCCCGCCAGGATCGCCGCGTGCGTTCCGCGCGTGTGCCGATCACCGCCAAGGTGGTTGCCGATTTCCTCTCCAGCGTAGGGGTTGACCGCGTTCTGACGGTGGATCTGCATGCTGAGCAGATTCAAGGCTTCTTCGACGTACCGGTAGACAACGTGTTCGGCAGCCCGATCCTGCTGGAAGACATGCTGCAGCAGAACCTGGAAAACCCGATCGTGGTTTCCCCGGACATCGGCGGCGTAGTGCGTGCCCGCGCCATCGCCAAACTGCTGAACGACACCGACATGGCCATCATCGACAAACGCCGCCCGCGCGCGAACGTGTCTCAGGTGATGCACATCATCGGTGACGTGGCAGGCCGCGACTGCGTGCTGGTCGACGACATGATCGACACCGGCGGTACCTTGTGTAAAGCGGCTGAAGCGTTGAAAGAACGCGGTGCCAAGCGCGTATTCGCCTACGCGACGCACCCGATCTTCTCCGGCAACGCCGTGGACAACATCAAGAACTCGGTGATTGATGAAGTGATCGTCTGCGACACCATTCCGCTGTCGCCGGAAATCAAGGCACTGAAAAACGTTCGCACTCTGACCCTGTCCGGCATGCTGGCTGAAGCCATCCGCCGCATCAGCAACGAAGAGTCGATCTCTGCGATGTTCGAGCATTGATTCGTCGTCTTTCCGGTGCGGCGCCCACCGTGCCGGAAAGATAGCGTGCCCGACAGCAGAAAAAGAAAAACCCGTTGGTGCGTGAGCAACAACGGGTTTTCTACTCGTAGTCCGACATGACCTCAAACCTTAATGCACGGCAGATATTCCCTTGCCCTGCTCTTGCTTCCCTTCTGCTTTTTTAATCAATGCGACGAACGATGTTGGTCGTTACGGCACCGTTTATCAAAGTGTTTTACCCACCAGTAGCGATCCGCCACCTGCTCGCGGCCGCCGATACGCGCGCCCACCAGCCACAACAGCGCGCCGACGAAGATACTCATGATGGCGCCGTGGGCGAAAAATTGCGGTAAATCGAACTGGGATACTTCAGCAACAATGGAGTATCCGACGCCACCGATCATCACGACCAGGCCCAGCCCCATAAAAAAGTTGCCCATTCTGTCCGCGTTTCTGCGTTTCATATGCCACCTCCATGATTGCCATGTGCCAATCGGGATAACGCTGCAACTTGTTAACCCACTTTGATAAGTTAAGTATAGTCCTTGTGGCGGCAAGGGGATTGCGGAGGCGATCACAAATGGTAAAGAATTATTGACACTTCTTAACACACCGCTGAAAATTAGCGGACAAATTGAATTATTCAGCTAATGAATCATTCGTCTTTCTTACCTAAGGCGACGGCGGAGATCGGATTTTGTCATTCGCCGCCCCGGCAGGTAGACTAAGGCCCTTTCCATTACCCTGATCATAGCGAATCTCCCAGTGAGCAGTATTAAATTGATAGTCGGCCTGGCCAACCCGGGCGCGGAATATGCCCAGACGCGCCACAACGCCGGCGCCTGGTACGTCGATCTGCTGGCCCAGCGCCACAATCAGCAGTTGAAAGAAGAGAGCAAGTTCTTCGGCTACACCGCCCGCTTGAACCTGGCGGGCAACGACGTGCGCCTGCTGGTGCCGACCACCTTCATGAACCTGAGCGGCAAAGCGGTGCTGGCGATGGCCAACTTCTACCGCATCGAGCCGAACGAGATTTTGGTGGCGCACGACGAGCTGGATCTGCCGCCCGGCGTGGCCAAAATCAAGCTCGGCGGCGGCAACGGTGGCCACAACGGCCTGAAAGACATCCAGAACAAGTTCGGCAACAACCC
Organism: Serratia sp. HRI; assembly: GCF_010119335.3. NCBI lineage: Bacteria > Pseudomonadati > Pseudomonadota > Gammaproteobacteria > Enterobacterales > Yersiniaceae > Serratia > Serratia sp. HRI. The sequence continues at coordinate 477,249 of NZ_CP083690.1, forward strand.
GAACTTTTACCGCCTGCGTATCGGTATCGGCCATCCGGGCGACAAGAACAAGGTGGTGGGCTTCGTGCTCGGCAAGCCGCCGGCCAGCGAGCAGAAGATGATTGACGAAGCGATCGACGAGTCGCTGCGCTGCACCGAGATGCTGATGAAGGACGGGCTGGAAAAAACCGTTCAGCGCCTGCACAGCTTCAAGGCGCAGGCCTGAACCTTGCCGCAGCGGGCGCCCTGCCCGCTGCCTGCATCTAGCCGCGCGGGTTGAAGGTCTCCTCGCTCACGCGGCGGTCATCGGCGGTGAAGCCCTCTTCCGCCACGTAATACTGCGGATCGTCCAGTTCATGGCTGCAGAACGGCCCGGCGCGCTTGAGCAAGCGCACGCAGTCACCGCTCAGGTGGCGCAGACGAATGCTTTTTCCCGCCGCCAGATAACGCGCCGTCAGCTTATCGATCGCCTCTACGCCGCTGGAATCCATCACCCGGGTGCCGGCAAAATCCAGCACCACATTCTGCGGATCGCTCTGCGGATCGAACAGCTCGGCGAAACCGGCAGCGGAGCCGAAGAACAGCGGGCCATCCAGTTGATACACCGCCACGTCGCCCGTCACCTGCCGCTGGCGCACGCGGATGCGCGCCTGCTGCCAGGCGAACACCAGCGCCGAGATAATCACCCCGCTGATCACCGCCACCGCCAGATCGGTAAAGATGGTGATCAGCGTGACGGCGAGCATCACCAGCGCGTCCGCCTTCGGCATGCGGCGCAAACGGCGCAGCGAGCTCCACTCGAAGGTGTTGTAACACACTACCAGCATCACCCCGGCCAGCGCCGCCACCGGCAGCAGGCCGATATAGCGCGACAGGCTGACCACGAACAGAATTAACAGAATGGCGCCCACCGTGCCGGAAATGCGCCCGCGCCCGCCCGAGGTGAAGTTGATGATCGACTGGCCGATCATCGCGCAGCCGGCGAAGCAGCCGAACAGGCCGCATACCGCATTACCGGCGCCCTGCGCGATGCTCTCGCGGTTGCCGTTCCCCTTCTTGCCGCCCATTTCATCCAGCACCGTCATGGTCAGCAGCGATTCAATCAAACCGACCAGGGCGATCACCACCGCATAGGGCAGCACTACCCGCACCATCTCCAGGGTGAACGGCGCCGTCGGCAGGCTGAAGTGCGGCAGCGCGCCGGAAATGTCCGCCAGATCGCCCACCCGCAGCGTGTGCAGATTGAGGTCAATCGCCAACGCCGAAACCACCAGCAGCGCCGCCAGCGAAGACGGAATGGCTTTGGTCAGGCGCGGGAACAGCACCACCACCGCAATCGCCAGCGCCACCAGGCCGTACATCAGCGGTCCCTGCCCGGCGATCATCTTCAGCTGCGCCAGCATGATGACGATCGCCAGGCCGTTGACGAAGCCGTGGATCGCCGGCAGCGGCACCAGACGAATGAACTTGCCCAGCCGGAAGGCGCCAATCAGGATTTGAATCCCCCCGGCGAACAGCGTGGCCCACAGCACGTAGCCCATGCCGTACTGCGCCGCCAGGCTCATCAGCACCACCACAATGGAGCCGGCGGCGCCGGAAACCATGCCCGGCTTGCCGCCGAACAGTGCCGTGACCAGGCCGATGATAAACGCGGTATGCAAACCGACGATCGGCGAAAGACCGGCGACCAGCGAAAAGCCGACCGCCTCGGGGATCATCGAAACCGCCACCACAAAGCCCGCCATGACTTCATTTTTAACGTCCGCGATCCTGACGTTACTCAGGTTAAACATGCATTATTCACTTATGACAGATGGCATCATCTCCCCGCGTAGCGGGTATGGGGTACCGCAAGGGGCGGCAGACTGCAGGCGGGCACAGCTCAGGGTGGCGTAGGCAAGAAATACATCCGGCGCGTTTCCTGTCGGTTAATCGGAACGGCCAGTATGGGTAAATGTGATCCAAATCTCAAATAAAAACCGGCCGCCCGCGCTGGGTTCGCCCCGGCCAAGCAAGTCTGATCGAGATAAATGCCCATTACGTGTATAATGGCGGCATTATTTTGCCCTTTATGCAGTCGATTAAACCTAACCGGCTGATAGTTAAGATATTTAAGGTGATTATAACATGGGATTCAAATGCGGTATCGTCGGCCTGCCTAACGTAGGCAAATCCACCCTGTTCAACGCGTTGACCAAAGCGGGCATTGAAGCAGCCAACTTCCCGTTCTGCACCATTGAACCGAACACCGGTGTGGTGCCGATGCCCGATCCGCGTCTGGATAAGCTGGCCGAGATCGTCAAGCCGCAGCGCATTCTGCCAACCACCATGGAATTCGTCGACATCGCCGGCCTGGTGAAAGGCGCGTCTAAAGGTGAAGGTCTGGGCAACCAGTTCCTGACCAACATCCGCGAAACCGAAGCCATCGGCCACGTGGTGCGCTGCTTCGAGAACGACAACATCATTCACGTCAACAACAAGGTCGATCCGGCCGAAGACATCGACGTCATCAACACCGAGCTGGCGCTGTCTGACCTGGACACCTGCGAGCGCGCCATCCACCGCGTGCAGAAGAAAGCCAAAGGCGGCGACAAAGACGCCAAGGCCGAGCTGGCGGCGCTGGAAAAATGCCTGCCGCACCTGGAAAACGCCGGCATGCTGCGCGCGCTGGATCTGACCGCAGAAGACAAAGCGGCGATCAAATACCTGAGCTTCCTGACCCTGAAGCCGACCATGTACATCGCCAACGTCAACGAAGACGGCTTCGAGAACAACCCGTACCTGGACACCGTGCGTAAAATCGCCGACGCCGAAGGCTCCGTGGTAGTTGCCGTGTGCGCCGCCGTGGAATCCGACATCGCCGAGCTGGAAGACGAAGAGCGCGACGAGTTCATGGCCGAGCTGGGCCTGGAAGAGCCGGGCCTGAACCGCGTGATCCGTGCCGGTTACGAGCTGCTGAACCTGCAGACCTACTTCACCGCCGGCGTAAAAGAAGTGCGCGCCTGGACCATCCCGGTCGGCGCTACCGCCCCGCAGGCGGCCGGCAAGATCCACACCGACTTCGAGAAAGGTTTTATCCGCGCCCAAACCATCGCCTTCGACGACTTCATCACCTACAAGGGTGAACAAGGCGCCAAAGAAGCCGGTAAAATGCGCTCAGAAGGTAAAGACTACATCGTCAAAGACGGCGACGTGATGAACTTCCTGTTCAACGTCTGATTCGAGCAAACCATTTCAGGCGATTGCACATGCTTGCAGGCGCATCGCTGAAATCGACGCTAAGCCCCGTGGATACGGGGCTTTTTCATTTCAATTCGTTGCATGCAACGACACCTGATAGCACTGCGCAAGTGAATACGGGTGTGTATATGGATCTTGCACCAGGTCGATGAAGGTGTATACGATAAAGCCCTGAGGACGAACAGGAGACCTTCACGATGCTGACAGACGCCCAGTGCCGAGCCGCCAAGCCTAGAGAAGGCATCTACCGCCTCAATGACTACAAGGGGCTGTACCTAGAAATCAAACCCAACGGCATCAAGGCTTGGCGCTATCGCTTTAAGCTCAATGACAAGGCCTCGTGGTTCGCACTTGGCGACTACCCCAGCGTGACGCTCGGCGAGGCCAGAGAGAAGTGCGAGGCGGCGCGGAAGCTGGTCAGGGAGGGCATCAATCCCGTCCAGAATCGCCAGATCGAACGTATCAAGCGCGAGCAAGACTCAGCGAACACATTCGAGGCTGTCGCCAAAGAGTGGCTGGCCCTGAAAGACTGGGAGGAAGTGACCAAGAAGCGGAGACTCGATATGCTGCAGCGCGTGGTCTTCCCGTCGATTGGCAAGCTGCCGGTACGTCAGATCACTCCGGCCCATGTCCTCGACATCCTCAACAAGACGGTCAAGCGGGGTGCCCCCACCGTAGCCGCTGAAGCCAAGCGCACCATGTCTGGCGTGTTCGAGCATGCAGTCGCGACTCTACGGGCGGACACAGACCCCGTTTGGCCGGTTCGCAAAGCACTGCCGCCCAACAAGACGCAACACAAGCGCGCCCTCAGCGCGGAAGAAGTCGGCCAGTTGCTGAACGACTTTGATGGACATGGCGGCAACTTCCAAACCATTAAGGCGTTCCAGCTGATGTGGCTGACGCTCAGCCGTCCGAATGAATCCGTCCAAGCAGAGTGGGCTGAGTTCGACCTGGAAAAGGCGCTCTGGACCATTCCTGCACGCCGGATGAAGGCGCGGCGAGAGCACGCCGTTCCGCTACCGACTCAGGCTGTTGAACTTCTCAAGGCCATGCATCCGATCACAGGGCACACGAAGTTCGTTTTCCCGAACCGCGACGACCGCCAGCGCCCAATGGCCGACGCAGCCCTGCGGCAGGCGCTCAAGAAGCTCGGTTGGGCAACCAAGTACAGCCCACATGGCACTCGCACCACGGGCAGCACACGGCTCAATGAAATGGGCTATCGGCCCGATGCCATCGAAGCCCAGCTTGCACATGCGGAGCCGAATAGTGTTCGGCGCACATACAACCATGCCACCTATCTCGATGAACGGCGCGCGATGATGCAGGAATGGGCAGGCCAGCTTGATGCCTGGAAATTGGCTGCGCGTGCAGGGGACTGACCTCTCGTGCGTTCGCTCGGCACCATAGTTCCGGCGATTAAGGCGCAGACGAGGCAAAAGGCGCCTCCAGCATTGGTGCGCGAGGAAGGCTGGGGGAATCCTTGCTAAACTAGAGGCGCGTCAGCCCTTGCTCGTTGCAGCAGATTTGCGGGCCTTTGGCTTTTCGGTAGCCAGCGACGGTGAATCGCAAGCAGCAAGAAGTGCGGTTGCATAGGCGAACGCCGTCGTTTTAACGAAGTCTGCATTGACTAGGGCACCCCAAACCACAAGGCCAATGCACGCCACCAGTGCTGATATCCACGATTGGACGGTGATGGCGGTCAAACTCCCGGAGCTCGATAGCCACGCGTTCAAGGCGGTCAACAATAGCGTCAGAACGCACAGCACGATTGCCATTGGTCTTACACCAAGTAGATTTCTTCGAAATCCGTAGTTCGTGTTTTCGGCGAAGATCAATGCGAACTTCTTCTTATCTCTCGTGGCCTCGCGCAGCCACTTCACTGCTGACTCGCAAGTTGCAGCAGCTCTAGATGGATCGGATACCTCGCCGGTCGGATCTGGAAAACTCAGTCCCGATACCTTTTTGCTCAAGACCTTGCGGTACCTGTCAAGGGTGAGCTGATCTAGGGAGGTACTTGCCCGCAGCAGCATCAACGTCGTTGGAGTCCCTCCCCATATTTCATACAGTTTTGGCTCTTTGCGCTTTCCCCATTCGCGGCCAAGCGAACTGAGCAGCATTAACCCACCCAGCGCTACGGCTAGAGAGGCCAATCCAGCAAGTTGACTTGAAAACACTGGGGCGACCAAGGCGAGGGCAACGACTGGCACAAGCATTACCAGCAACGCTGGATAAAGGCGGGCCTTGCGGTCATAGGGATCGAAAATGCTGCCAATCATCTGCTTCAGTCCCCCTCAACTTGGGCGTGAAATGGCACAGGTGTCGACGCCGTCCAACCGTCACGATTCGGCATGTTGTGCGAATGTCGCTTCGACTGGCCTTTTGTCTGATGCACGTCAGCGCCGCGCCGCAGGAATGCATTCGTCACCACTTTTCGTGGATGCACTTCCGAGTCCTTTGACGCAGAAACAAACGCTGTCTTTGTTGCCGCCGTGCCCTGTGTGTTTTTCGGGCCGACAAAGCGATTCAGAACACTTGGGGCAACGTTGTTTCGACTGCCGTGGTGAGGCACCTGAATGAAGCGACTAGAGATCAGGTCTAGGCCAAGTGCCTCCGCGTAGTCACATGCTCGACCCAAAGCCTGAATGCCCGCATCACCAGTCAGCAATACACCGCGTCCATCAAGGTTGGCGTACAGAACCACGCTGCTTTCGTTCTCGCACGACGTTTCACCATCTTCCGAAAGCGTCTCGATGTGCCAATGCTCATCAACCCACGAGGCCATCTTCTCAAGTGCTCTGAGACCAAAGCTTTTCACAGCCTCGGCCATGTTGACGCTGCGGGCTTCAGGTGTTTTGTTGAATTGCGGGACGAGATCCAAGTACCAGTCTTGATCAGGTGACAGCACATAGAAATCACCAATTTTGGCACCGGCATACGGCTCGAATACCGGGATTCCCTTTTCGTCGGCAATCTCTTCGATCCGGTAAGCATGCGATAGCAGATCCTTCAGGCGACGGGCCAAACTCTCATCGGTGATCCGGCCGTCCTTGAACCAATGCCGGATTTCCTCGGCATACTCCCACGGACGATGCACCCAGACCTCACCGACAGTGAGCTGCTCAAGCACGACTTCAAGTCCGGATGCATGATCCGCATCGGGGTGCGTGTTGACCAGGTAGTCGACATGCGTCGTTCCGTAGTATTCCTTGATGTGATCGACGATCTTCTGCCCAGACTCTTTGGTCCCACCGTCAACGACCATCACCTTGTAGCTACCAGGCTCTCCGTATCGAAGAACGATGGCATCGCCACTTTTGTCGCCGTTACCGACTGGTAGAAAATCAATTTCGTAGCCGTATCCCGCCATTTTTCAGCCCCCTTATTCTTCAAACTCGGCATTCTTGAACCGCAGCACATTGCAGTTTTCCTTGACCGCACGCTGCAGCCCGTCATCGAAGCCCGTGGCCGAGTCGGCCTGGATTTCGATGGCGATCTTGACCTTCACGCCGGGGCGTGAGGTGAATTGCAAGACAACCTCGTCAACCAGATCCGCGAACTGCTTCTTGGCTTGAATGGCATCGAGTTCGATGCTGCCGTAGAACTGCTTTTTGACCGGCTGCGGGGCTGCACTGCCGCCTCCAACGTAGGTCGGTTTGGCTGAGTCCTCGACCCTTGGCGGCGGTGCGCCGCTGCCGGTGGTACCCGGCGCTGGCTCTGTCTGCTTGGGGCGCGCGGCTTCTTCAGCGGCGCGCTGTGTCTCGGCGTATCCGGCGGCAGTGACCGGTTCGATCAGCAGCAGGGATGAGTCGAGAAACAAGGACGTGCGCTTGCCGAAGGTGAAACCGACGTAGCGGCCGTCCTCCTTGCCCTGCGCGAAGCCGAAGAAATCGCGGCTGTCTGCACCAGCCCCCATCGTCTGTTGGAAGACCGTGTCGTCCTTCAGGCGTGGAAGGTAGAGCTGCTGGCAGCTCTGCTGCCAGACGTTGAGAGCGCTAGTGTCCTTGATGTCGTCCTTCCAGAACCAGTTTTTCAGCACCGTGGCCAGATGGATCGGTGCCCATTCGGTGATCAGAAGTTCGTTCTCTTTCAGCACGCGCTCGATTTCCTGGGACAGGTTCTGAGCGCCCGGGTTGACCTGGAAGTGTTCCCATTGGATTTCCGACAAGCCCTTGCCGGGGCGTGCTTCCTGCATCGGCGCGACCATCCACTTGTAGGTCTCGCGAATCATTCGGCGTAGCGCCTCGTTGGCGTCCTCCAAACTCTTGCTGGCCTGTCGCGACTGGAACTGGTCGAGGTTGAGCTTCAGCTCTTTGATGTCGCCCACGATGGACTGCCATGCCAGGGTCGAGCGCACCTGATCCTTCAGTCGGCTCACGCTGTCGTAGTCGGCGGCCAGGAAGATCAGTCGGTTCTGCTTGAAACGGGGTTGGTCGCCACGGGTCTTCAGAATCTCTGTGGCACGCTCGATGGCAAGGCTCTGGCCGCTGCGGCTGAAGGCGGCATCGGGCGGCAGCACCACGAGGCGCAACTGCCAGTCATCGGGCACGTCGCTGCTCGCTGTGAAGATATGGATGCCGCCGAACACGCCGCTGGCAAAGGTCTTCTGCACGCGGTCGCGGATGGCGGGGAACACATCCTCCTTGTCTTGGAAGCGGCGCTTGCGCTCCTCCATCTCGCGGCGCAAGTTAGGACGGGTATCGAACCAGAAGCGGTTGTTGCCGCTGTTCAGGTAATGCAGGCGGTCGCCGAGGCGGCGCAGCGCGTCCTTGTAGATCCCGACCTGCTGGCCCGGCTGTGCCACGCCCAGCGCCACGCGCTCCAACTCGATGCCACGCACCATCTGGTTTGCTGTGCTCGGCGCACTGCCCAAGAAGATCGCGCGGGCCGAGCGACGGCAGGCTTGCACGCTGCCAAGCCGAGTGTCGCGGTTCTCGATGTCGGTGGTCTCGGCGCGCTCGCCGTCCACGTCACGCTCCACCACCGGGTCCCAGCCCTGCGGCAGGTAGTAAATCACCTCGTTGCGGGTGTCAGCGTCCTGCAGTGGGAAGCTGCCAGGCATGATCAGCGGGTCTTTGTCGTTGTCCTTCCACAGGCGGTGGATCACCTTGGCCATCAACTTAAGCACGCCACGGGTGCGCTGGAAGTTGTCGAGCGACGACCAGTCCTCGTACAGGCGGTCAAACACCTCCGGATGAATCGGATAGGCGTGCATCAGGCGCTCGAAGTAGCGGCTCTCCTGCGTCTCACGCGGGAAGTCCTCGCTATTGGCCGTGTAGAAATCGGCGAAGGCACGGCACACCGATTCGGCCGCCAGCTTGTCATTGATGCTGGTGAACAGGCGGCGACGGACGATCTCGAACGCTTCCTCGGTGCCCACCGGCTTCCACAGCGCCTGAATGCGGCCGAAGTAGTGCGCCAGGGCGGCCAGCGCCTTCACGCCACGTTGGCTGCCCGCCTCCTTGTCCGATTCCGGCAATGAAGCCAGCAGCACTGCCGTTGGCACGGCCTTCAGTGCTTCGGTCAGGGCCTGCACAAAGCTGAGGTTGGAATCGAAGCTGCCGCCGGTCAGCGTTTTGCCTTCTTCAAACTGGCGCACATAGGCCACCAACTCGTCGATCAGGATCACGCAGGGCGCGTAAGACTTCAGCAGTGTCTCCAGCACGGCCTTGCCTGGCGAGGTACCCGACGCATCGGCATCGGCAACTAGCGCGTAGCCCTCAGCCTTGCCCAACTGCCACGCCAGATCGCCCCACAACGTGCGAATGGCCTGTCCATCACGCATCACAGGCTGGTTGGGCGACGACTTGATGCCATCCAGCACGGCAATCCGCGCACGCGGCAGTTCCGTGACGCCTGCAGCATCAAGGATGGCCGGAACGCCGGGTAAATCGCTGGCCAGGGCCTCACCCTTGGCAAGGTGGTATACGGCCAGCATCGTGTGCGTTTTGCCGCCGCCGAAAGCAGTCTGCAGCTGAATGACCGGATCACCACCCTTGCCAGACAAGCGCTTGACCACGGAATCCAGCAGCAACCGCATCCCTTCGGTGATGAAGGTGCGCTGGAAAAATAGCGTCGGGTTCTGGTACTCGGCCGTTGCCGTGCCTTCGTGAACGCGCGACAGATCGGCCGCAAACTCGGCTTGCTGGAATGTGCCCTTCAGGACATCTTCATGCGGGACGGCAACTTCACGCCACGGTTTGAGATTCATCGTCAACTCCCCAATCAAATGTCCAGTTGCGCTTGCGAGCCTTTGATGCCCGCTTCCGCCGATGCTTGTTCAATGCCAGACCACGCCGACACCAGCTCGTTGTAGGCGCGTGCTTCTTCGGCCCAGCCCTTACGTTCGCACAGTGTGTAGAGCCGGTATGCCAGTGCGCGGATCGGTTCAGAGCGCGCTGGCATCCTTGCCAAAAGAGCCCCTGCAGCCGATTCACCATCCTGGTTTAGCGCCCGAATAAGTTGATGCAGGGCTTCCCACACCGGCGTACGTGCATCGCCTTCTGGTGTCCAGTCTTTGGGAATTTCGGTCCAGCGCAACAGGCGCAGATTTCCAGCGCTGCTTTCAACTACTCCGGATACTTGCAATCCGTTCACGCTTGTGCCCTTGGCGCGTGCCAATACATCAGCCTCGCCAAACCTTCCCGTAGCCCAGCCCAGTTGCTCGAACCATGCCAAGCAGAACTGTGTGTCGTGGTCGAAGTCGTCCTCAGCAAGGAAGCGGTTGATCAATTGCAGTGCTGTCTTCACCCGCATCGGCGTTCCGTCGGCCTCCAGCACAGCGCTGTACTGGCTAAAAATGGCCATGCCAGGCCCAATGATGGCTTGACTTAGATCCACTGGCGCTACCGGTGAATTGACGCCGCCGCGTGTCATGTCCAACAATGCCTCAGGCAGTGTCGTATTCAGTTCGCGGATAAATTCGCGGCGACTAATTGTTTGGGCGTTTAGTGGGCGCTGGCGGCAAACAAGAATAATGCTTGACGCCAAGGCATTGGCATTATTTCCAATAACGCGCCCTTCCTTTTCGGTGCGCATTGGCCATGTGCCAGTGAGGGTAAATCCGGCACGCAATACTGCATCTAGAAAAGTTTCCCACCCCGTACTGTTTGTTCCATCTGCCTCCTGTGTATCGCTTTGCTTAAAGGCGTAGTAGATGGTTACCGGAAAACCTGGGTGCGCCTTCTCTGCTAAGTTGTGCATGGCACGTGTCATTCCATCGAGAAAGAATGCCTCAGCCTTGTCTTTGGTTCCATGACGGTACGGAGTGGCTACTAACTCTTCAGCCTTGGGAACGGCAACAGTGGCATAAAGATTTGGGAATACAGGCCGCAGGCTTCGTCGGAGCCATACGTAAAAGAAATCAGACAGGTCAGCGTAGCCAATATTGTCGTAATAAGGGGGGTCTGTTGAAACGACCTTGTCGCCGCTTATATTTTGATTCGCTGCGTCTGCTTGCATTGCATGCCCAGCGACTTTGTTTCCCAGGGCGTCAAATCCTTTAATCTGTCGTTCAAATAGATTATTAAAACTTCCAGATGAGTCGGAAAATATATTGGTTTCGGCAAAATCCCAAGTCATTGGAATTGCTTGACGCGAGAAAACGCTCCTCATTTGAGTGTTTGGGTGGTTCCATCCGCAAATAGTGGAGGCATGGTTGGCAACTTGATCCACTAGGAATCCGAGATACACTCCTATGGCTTCCGCGTATGCCGTGGCTCCACAACCGCCTGCATCAAGACCACGACCATCGTCGGCCATGCCTGCAGCAGTAGCGTCGACTCGGACGCGGGCGATTGCTTCAGGCACTAGGTCAGATAACGTGGTCAATGCGACGAGTTGACGAGGGGTGAAAAGGTCACCGTAGACATCCAAGCCGTAGTTCGAGACATTTACCCTGCACTTGCCGTGTAACGGCGTCTCCGGTTTCCAGTCGGGTCGGGCCTGCAGTGCAATTGCCTCATGTTCGGGTGTAGGGGCCAGATAGACTCGTCCGCGTGCACCCTCGGCAACGATAGCCATGAGTCTGGTCCCCATTCGTCCGGCGGAACCTTCACCACGGATATATTTGTAGTCGATTGGCGATTGGGACAATAGGCAGAAGAAGCCGGCTCGTTTACCGGCGGTTGTCCCGCTTGTCACACTTTCGGGAGATTTTCCGTTGCGCACTTCGAAACGGTAACTGTCTCCGTCAACCACAGGCTGCACATATGCCTCTTTCCCCGCCTTACTGGAGAGGGTAAAGGTGCTGACAAGCGGCACTTCCGCATGGCTGAAGGCCGGGTTTGGACTTTTAACTGTGCGAGCCCATATCCAAGCAATCACAGTGAGTTTCTCGCCCAGATATTGCTTCAACTCGGGCCGTTGGGCGACCATCTCAGCGGATACTTCGACCTGCGGGTATAGATGTCCAATGCGTTGCGCAGCCTCTTTTCTCATCCAATCGCCATAGCGCTGCACGTCTTCGGCCAAGCCGCGTGCGCCGCTCCAGTCCTCGGACAGCTTGCCCTGTTTATCGACCGCCAGCTTCGGCCCCACCGGCGCGCGCCCGGCGAACTTGGGCGGAATTTCGATCATTGCCTTGTTGATGGTCACAGCCACGGGGTTCAGGTCGCTGGCATAACTCTCCAGGCCAAGGCGCTGCGCTTCCAATGGCAGTGCGCCGCCACCAGCAAAGGGGTCGTGAAAGCCGGGCAACTTTTCAGGATTGAATAACTCAGCGGCCTGAGGGTGCGCCTTGTTCAACTCACACGTCTCGCGCCAGCTGCGTACGATTTCGGCTCGGGCACGGGCCAGCACCTCTTCGTTGTTGGTGTTCTCCCATTGCACAAGGTCTTCGATGATCTTGAACAGGCGCTCGCGCTCAATCTCGGCCTTTTCTTTGTTCACGCCGTACTTGAAGCCCCCCCCCTGCTGGTAGCCAGGGTCATTGACCATCTGTGCAAAGATCACCGCCCGTGCTGCTGCCAGTGGGCGGCGTGCCCACCACAGATGCAAGGTGCTGGGGTGGCCGTGCCGGATGGATTTTTCGCGTGCAGCAGCGGCATTGATAGCATCGAGCGGCAGCGCGACTTCGATGAGTTTCTTCGGTGTTTTGATGTTCATTTAATCGTCCTTCTCCCAGCCCAGCCCGCCATCGCAGTGGCTGCAGCCTGTTGAGTAACTGTGTTCCATATCGCCGGTATTTGGCTCGTTGCACCATTCACATTGCTCGACGTGGTCGCTCTGGTCGAAGCAATTGGCGCAGAAGTAGATATCCCCCCGCCTGACAACGGTGTGGTAGCCCTCGCAGTTCCCGCAGTTGGCGGGCTCCCACCGGTCATCCCCATCGGCGATGGCGATATGAGCCGAGTCGTGATCGGTCAGTGCGTCAACCAAGTGCTCAGGCTCAATTGCGCCCCCGCAGTGCTCGCATGTCGCATACCCTTCATTCGCAATGACGACAGGCTTGTCGCAGTGCGGGCAATCGATCTCTACTTGAGTTTCAGTGTGATCGCACACCAGACACCGCAGCGACGCGATCTGGTCATCTAGCTCATCGGGAATGGCTGCCTTGAAACCGCAGGCGCTGCAGGCTTTCGGTTTGCTGCCAGCCTTGCGCACAGCATCCAGCTCCGGCTTGAGGGCCTTGAACTTGGCGCTCAGGTATTTTCGAAGCCCCTTCATCGCGCGGTCAGCGCGTGAGATTTCTGCACTAAATTCTCGGAAGTAGGTATCCCACCGGTTCAACAAGCGGTGCAGATGAAACCAAGAACGGCAGTGCTCAGCGACGATTTGTGCTTTTGCCTGTCCATCACTGTCCACATCGGCGTGGAAGAAATGGATCATCTTGTTGCGGTGATTGGCCAAGGTGCGGAAGCTGTTGAACGCGTCGTCCGCGATGTCTTCGCCCGCGATGTCTCGAATGCGTGCTCGTGCCTCGTCCATCGTGACCGAGGCGAAGTCCCCGGCCATGAATTTGACAAGGCTGGCCTGCTCTGGCTTGGAAACGATCAGCGACCAGTGCTCCTTCATCAGTCGAGCCTTGAGCAACATCTCCACAGCAGCGCAGAAGTGAATGACAGAATACTTGGGCGCTGTGTCGAACTCGCCGATGGCGCGCTCCAGAAAATCAAACGCATTCCGGGCCAGCGAGTCGAAAATGTCGTGCTGATCCATCAGGCACGCTCCGCTTTGGCCAGCAACTGGTTGAGATCGAGATTGATGCTGGTCACAGCCCAATCCGGTCCCTGCGTGAACGGCTTGGTCACGTAGAACGGCCCCTCGTGTTGGTCGCCATCCACCAGCACGATGGCCAGCATGAATTTGTCTTGCTGGTTCAGCCCGTAGAGGATTTCGTTGCGGGTAACGGTGATGGTGCTGCTACCTTTTGCGCGGCCCTTTACTTCGATGTGCCGTAATGGTGGCAACCTACCGTCTACTGCTTTTGGCAGGCTGGTCACGTCCCAGCCGCACTTTTGCGCCGAGACATCGATGACTTCGTGACCAAGGGCGCGTTCGGCATCCATGACGGCGTTCATAGCCACCCACTCCACTCGAGCACGGGCGTCAGCGTCTGCACTCCAACCTGGATCTCCCTTGCGTTGCGCCAGAAGGCCAGCCGGGATCACCAGTGCACCACCAACCACCACTGGGGTAGCCGAGATCACATGGCGCATCGCCAGCAGTTCTTTCTCGCGTGACTCGCGGCGCGCAGTCAGATCATCGATAGTGCGACGGACGTTTTCCAGCGTAAGGCGAACGTCCTTGCCTGCAGCGATGTCGTCCTGCAGTTTGATGTAGCGGTCCGACCAGTAGTTGATCTCTTTGACCAGTCGTTCGTGGACGGCAGTCAGTGTTTTGTCCACGCTCTTTTCGCGCCGGGTGCGCACTTCGTCGAAATGCTCGGGCACGAGGTGGGTGGACGCGTGCGCCAGTGCTTGCTGCTCAAGGTTCTGTGTGATCCACGGTGCGCCGAGCACGTCCTCGATCAAAGCCATGTCTGCTTTGGCGATGGGCTCCAGGTCGAGGTGAGGTGCCCAGCCTGCGTTGATCGCACCGCCCTGCGGATCGATCTCGACGAACTGCATCCGGCGAGATGCGACGTGGGTCGAATCAGCACCTTCTTTCACGCAATGGTCGATGATGAACATCACCTTAGGAAGCAGGCCCATATCGGTCGGATCGACCAGTACCGCACCCTGTTTGAGCTTGTTGCGATGCTGCTCCATGACGAGATCAGTGACCGACTGCATCAACGGATGGCCGGGGTGCATCAGGCTCGCCATCGGGGCACCCACGCGGTCGGCGAGCCGCACGTACTGCTTCTCGAAGCAAACGCGCTCGTATTTGCGCAGTACAGGGTCGAGGTTGCGTCGATCCCGCCCGGTAATCTGGCGGTCGCGCTCGCGAATGTTGGCCGGGACGTGGGTGATCTCGTAGCGGCCCTGCTCACGCGGACGCAGCTCGCCACCGAGCTGCAAGAAGGCTTGATTGAAGAAGGAGCGAATGAAGTAAGGCTGTAGCTTGCGGGCCTCGGCTTTCTCCATTTCCTCCTTGACGGCGAACAGGCGGCGTTCGTCCATCACCTCTTCGCACAAGGCGTTGCGCTTGATGATGGTTTCCAGATGCTGGGTGTCGAGCGCGCCTTCTACCTTGCGGTGCAGCCGGGCGCGAACCTCGGGGTCTGCGCCATAGCGGATGGCTTCGATCAGTAGGTCTTTGAGGCTCTTGTCTTCGAACACTTCGCCGAGGATGTCGAACACGCGACCTCCCAAGGCGGCACGCTCGACCTCGAGCTTCTCGAACAGGCGCTGAAAGACATCTCCCTCGCGGGTCTCGCTGGCCACCATGTTCCACAGGTGGCAGACTTCGGTTTGGCCGATACGGTGGATACGGCCGAAGCGCTGTTCGAGTCGGTTGGGGTTCCAGGGCAGGTCGTAGTTGACCATCAGGTTGGCGTTCTGCAGGTTCACGCCTTCGCCCGCAGCGTCTGTAGCGATGAGCACTCGCACGGCAGGGTCGTTGCGGAACATCTCCTGCACCTTGCGCCGTTCTTCGCGCTTCACGCCACCGTGGATCATCACCACGGACTCTTCATTGCCGATCAGGCCACGGATCTTGACGGCGAGGTAATTCAGCGTGTCGCGGTGCTCGGTGAAGATGATCAGCTTGCGCTGGCGGCCATCGGCATCGTGCATCTCAGGCCTGTTCTGCAGCAGTTTGGAGAGTTCATCCCACTTACGGTCTTGGCCGGAGTGGACGACCTGACGAGCCTGCTCCTCCAGGGCTTCGAGGATGATGATTTCGGCTTCGAGCTCTTGGATGGTCTGCGCTGCTGTGGCTTGGTCAACCACGGTTTCTTCGAAGTTCTCGTAGTCCTCGGGCGAGAGCGCGTCGTCGGCCTCCCAGATGTCCTCGGGTGCATTGCGCCCGTTGAATTCGTAACCGTTCAATGTTTCGGCCAGGGACTGACCGCGCTGACGCAGTTTTTCTTCTTCGACCCGGCGCATCAGCTTGTGGTGGCGACGCTTGAGAGATTGATAAATTGCTTCCGGACTGGACGCCAGACGCCGCTGCAAGGAAGTGAGGGCGAAACCCACCGTGCCCTTCCGCTGTCCGTCGAGCTGATCGGCGCGATTCATTTCCTCCTTCACGTAGTCGGTGACGGCTGCGTAGAGAGCGGCTTCGGGGTCGGAGAGCTTGTAGTTGGTGGTGTAGGCGCGGCGCTCAGGGAACAGGCGTGTGCCATCGAAGCGAAGCATGTCTTCCTTGACCATGCGACGCATCAGATCGGCGACATCAACCTTATGCGCGCCATCTCGGAACTTGCCGTAGAAGCGGTCGGAATCCAACAGGGACATGAACAACTGGAAGTCTTCCTCTTTGCCGTTGTGCGGCGTAGCAGTCATCAGGAGGAAGTGGCGAGTGACCGAGCCCAGCAGTTCGCCGAGCTGGAAGCGCTTGGTCTTGTTGACCTTGTTGCCGAAGTAGTTGGCCGAGAGTTTGTGCGCTTCATCAACCACCACCAAGTCCCAGTGGGAGAGGCGCAGCTTTTCCTGCAGGTCTTCATTGCGTGAGAGCTGATCAACCCGGGCGACCATCAGGTCGATGTCGTCGAAGGGGTTGCCGCTGCGCGACTGCTCGACCTGCTCTCGTGAGAACAGCGTGAAGGTCAGGCCGAACTTCTCGAACATTTCGTCTTGCCACTGTTCGACCAGACTGCCGGGGGCCACGATCAGCACGCGTTTGGCATCGGCCCGCATCAGCAACTCGCGGATGAACAGACCGGCCATGATGGTCTTGCCTGCTCCAGGGTCGTCAGCCAGCACATAGCGCAGTGGCTGGCGCGGCAGCATCGATTCGTAGACAGCAGTGATCTGGTGCGGCAGCGGCTCGACGTTGGACGTGTGGACGGCCATCATTGGGTCGAACAGGTGAGCCAGGTTGATCCGCCACGCTTCGGCGGCGAGCTTGAAGTCTTCACCCGGCGCATCAAAGGCCCAGGGGCGACCGGCCTCGGCCAGCGACAGATTGACCTCATCGGTACGGAACAGCATCCGCTCGCACAATTGCCCTTCCGACTTCTTGTAATAGACGGTGAGGGCGTTGTCGCCCACGGGCTCCGTGGTTACGATGCGCACCACCTGCCCAGGCTCAAGTCCGGAGATGGCAGCGTTTTTTTTGATGTCTTCTAGTTTGAGCATGTGTCCTCCCCAGCCGTGCGCTTAGGCTTTCTCTTCGGGTTCGTACCCGGGAGCAAGTACGAGATTGGTGACGCCGTACAGTGCCTGCCGGTTCCGAAGCCACAAGTGGTACTCGCCCCCCTTGAGACTGTGATCTTCTGTGCAGTCGACGTTCCACCGACGAAGCAGGTAGCCCGCCATCGCCGCCCGCGCTCGAATCTTGAGCACTCCGTCGGTCATGCCGTACTCGGCCTCGATGGTATCGGGGTGCTGTACGTTGGCAGGATGAGGCACAAGCTCGAGTTCGGTGATCCGGTTCCACTGGATGTCCTGGTCGGCCGTTTCGTGCTCCTTCACCGCACCAGAGAGCAATCTTGCATCGGCGATTCGGGTCAGTACGAAATCGCGGAAGTCACCGCTGCGGCGGTCGAAGCCACGGACGTGCCAACGCTGGCCGTTGTCGGCCAAGGCGAAGGGAACGATCTCACGAGTGGTTAAACCACTCGATAGCGCCCGGTACGAGATCTCAACCGCAGACTTCTTGTGGATCGCCCGCGTCAGCACAGACAGCATTTCGAGATCAAGATTGGTCGACAGAGCCGCTCCCTCGCAGGCCACCAAGGAGCGAAGCCGCAAGGGCTCACCGTCGCCAAACCCCTGCGACAACCAAGTCAGCACGCGCTCGGTAGGGAAATCAAACACGGGGCGGAACCACTTGCCACGGACGTAGACCTTGCCCTTGGTGTCGTAGTCCAGATTGCGAGGGCCGAGCTCTTTGTACTGGCCCAGGTCGCGGGTTGCAGCAGCAGCCTGGATGCCGAACCGCGCAACCAAGTCCTGACGACGGATTTCGCCGACAAACCGCAAGCGCAACTCAACGAACGCGAGCCGGTCGCGCTGCGATTGAGTCATCTCTGTAAGTTGTACGCCGGACATTGATGCGTTCTCGCTACTTGTCAATCCTATTTGGCGAAGCTTATTGGAATCATATTGCTATGTCAATGTAACGTACAATGAACGTGACGTCGGCTCTTTTTGATGACGATTTCGCGATTGAAAGTTTATAGCAAGTACCAAAAGGCGGGAGGTGCCGTCAGCTAGGAAGAGTCAGCCAGGGACGTATTGCAGGAGCAGCGCCCCGTTTAGCCCATCGAAACTGTATGCACCCCTGACCAAAGCCGAGGCAGCCCTCCATCAATCTCAGGAACCCAGGTGCGGCTCCGTGTTGCCTGCCGCAACGTAAAGTCTCAACCATTGCCATAGGGGGACGTTGATAGGCGCGCTACCAGTCCAACTTTGTTTTGAAGTCTGGATGGGCTATGACCTGAAGGGCTCGCTTGTGCCAGGATCAGGTGGCGATAGACCCAGCTTCGCTTCCAATGCAAGAACGCGAGCCTCCCGTGCTTCAAGTTCCTTGATCAGTGCCTGTGCTTCGAGCATGGTCTTGCGTGCAAATGAACGAAGCTGACTGTCACGCTCCCCCGTCCCACGCGTGATCTCACGCGCACGCTGGAGCAACGCGGCCTGCGCCAGCAGCCCGAACTTCACCCGCGTCCACTGCGCACGACTCATGCGCTGTCGGCCCGGCCCCAAACGAGCGAGACCAGACGGCCCGGCAACGTGCTCCCAGAATCGGTCCTGAAATGCGCGCATCGCAGTGTTGTAGGCAAGGCGTTGCTCCTTGGGCGATTGAGCGCCCTTTGCCGCGCGGAAGCCAGGGTGCAAGTCCTTGACGTTGCCCCCGTCAGGGTTGACAGCATAAAAATGCAAGTGCGGGTGCGTCTCATCAGTGTGCTCGACCACAGTACGCAAGTGCTCACCGAATTCGATCTGCAGCCATTCCAGCGTGCATTGCTTCCAGTAGTCGTACTCAATGCCACCGCGCGGGTAGGACGCCACGCCAGCCAGCAAGACGGACGCGTCTTTTCGCAAACGGCGACCAGCCGCGTCAGTGCTGCGCGCATGAATGGCGCCAATCTCGGCTTCCAGCTCAGCCAGCCTGGGGCCATGCAACAGGATGGGTGGCCTCGGCCTCGGCACATGCAAGCAGGCTTGCGGCTCGCGGCTGGCCTCAGCAATCACGTCGCGCACAGCCCATTTCCGGTCCGCTCCCCGCGAGGTTTTCTTCGGTGGGTGCAGCGAATAGACCGATATGTGAACAAACTGAATGCCGCCTGTGATCATGGGGCACCGTCGCTGAAAACATAGTGACCGACTATATTTATCGCCGCTGTCGCAACAATAAATGTCGGCCAGGGGAAAATCCCCTGGATCCCGCCTTCCAATGTGTGAACAGTGTGTTGAAACCATGCGAACCAATGGGCGAAACTGTGTGAACAACTGGCCGATTTGATGCCGACCCTTGTGTTAACAGTGTGGCAACCATGTGGGGGCACTGTGGCGCACATTGTGTAATCAGTGTGTGAATTGCCCACGACGCCTCCGCTGATTACCAAAAACTTGCACGAGTAGACCGTCATCCGCCAGGCCATTCAGCAATTCCGGTGCGGCCAAATGGACTGGAGTTGATGGGACTTGCCGCAGCCTGTCGATGACAGCATCGAATGAAAGTCGGGCCACATACTCGCGGAGCACGAAGCCGGTGTCCGTATATTCGATCAACGTGGTCTGATCAAGCGCAATGAGACAAAGCCGCATGCATCGGTCGTTACCAAGAGCTGGTTGCTGTACGCATTCGATATTGACCCTGCCCGTCGCCACGCTGCAGGTTTGCATCCATCCCCAGCCTGCCCATTTGTCATCCGCCACGACATCTCTCCAGGCGAATCGGCTTTCCAAGTTTTTGTTGTTCATGCTGTGCCTCGTGGCATTGCCGGTGTCCGTGCCTTCTTTGCGAGTTCATCACGCATCTGCTGGAGCCTTTCTCTGGCGCGAGCCCTGTCCACCACTGGCCGATCCGTCACGATTGCTTGAGTGGGCTCAGCTGCGGCTTCCACGGCTCGTTGCCGCCTGATGATTTGCCGAAGGTCCCGTCGCAGCTCTGACCCAGCCGACAGGCTGAACTTGCCCTGGCGAGCCCTTCGCAGCAGGGAGGCAAGGAATTGGGGGACAGTCTTCCGGATGCTGTTTTGGCGCTTGCATTCGAGGACTTCTGCCAACACATCCAGGGCTGCAGATGCGGGGAGACCCGCGCACTGATCCCGGGTTTTCTGGGGTTCGAGTGATAGCTTTTGACACAACCACAACCAGCACTCTTCATCCGCCTCGTCCATGATCAAGGCCGGTGACTCGTCAGTCTCAGGAGGCGTGTCCTCTGGCCCGGTAGTGGTTGTCTTTGATGAATCCAATGTTTCTACAAATACAGTGTTTGTAGCCCCTTGGTCGCCCTGAACTGGGTGATCCAGAACTGGCTCTTCCACACGTGGGTTTTCAAGGTATGGAGCCCAGTCCACAATCGGCTCATCACTGACAATCCATTTCGAATGGATGAAGCGCCCGGATGCAGAGCGCTCACGGACGATTCGCATGTAATTCAGCCGCTCAAGCTGTTGGATCGCGCTGCGCATTGCCGTTTCCCCCTCCTTGCGCGCTTTGCAGAGAAATTCGATGCTGATACGAAACCCTGGTGGGAGTGACAGCAGATGAACAATCACCCCAAGAGATTTCGAGCTGATTTCATCATTGCGAATCAAAGCATTCGGGATTTGAGTGAAATTCCCCGTGTGCCGACGCCGAACGATCAGCAATTGAGAGGTGTTCACGGGCATCTCCACCGGCCGTCATGGTCAGCGCTCCACCCGTGCGGTCGCAGCTTGCTGTGCAATCCAGGCCTCGATTTCTTCAGCAAGAAATCCGATGGCCGCGTTGCGAGAGTTGCCCAGGCGGATCGGGCGCGGGAAGGTTGGGTCTGTTCTCGTCCTGCGCCAGATGGTGACGCGGTTCATGCCCAACTGGGTTTCCAGGTCGCTGTACCGGAGGATGCGGTTTTTCATTTGATTGCCCATCGTTTCGATTGATGACAGGCAATTCTTCGTTCTGCGTTGTCGGCGTGTCCAGAGGCTCAGATTTTGGCCATATTCCGCGATTTACATGTCAAATTCAGATAATTGATGCGATTGTCAAAAACGTGCAGCGGCATGTTTTTGACCATACAGAGAACCGCAAGCACTGCCGCCCCAATGAAACGGACAGTTCAACTTCACATTGGTCGATTGACTTCCGCTCGGGCACGGACACGAAAGTAGCTTTTTTCGGAATTCACCGACCAACGACCATTCACCGCCGAATGACGGATATGGAATCAGTTGTTTTGAATCAGAAGCTAGAAACCTGAATCGCCATCTTTTGAACTGGAAAATGTCTTTTATCAACAGCCACTTGCGCGATTCGTGGAGCGCGAGAGGACAGAAAGCGGCGCGAGCGAAATAAATCATCGCCCGTTGCATTTTTGCAACAATTAATGCCTATTTCTGGCTATCGCGTACTGCGGAGATCCATTGAGCAATCGCGCTGGGCTCAAACCCATCATGCAGTGCTGCGCGTAGTGCTTGTTCCAGTTTTTGCCAACCGACGGGAGAACTGGTGTTGGTTGATGCGGTCGGCCAATCGCTATTACCAATCTGAAACAGCAGACTGTCCAACAGCTCGTTGTCGCCCACGTCATTTGCAGCTTGCTCAGCTAGCGTAAGCAATGCTTCACGCGTGGCACTGACCGGCTCGACCGGGACCGCAGCAAGAGGCTCAGCCAGCGCGATCACACGATGCGGCTGAATGAAGTCGGCCAAGTCCTGTGCTGCCGCAACGCCAGCGGTTAGCTCGATGCGGACAAGTACATCGCCAATTTGCAGGAACCGGGTCTTGATAAGGCCTGGCTGAGCATCCTGGTAAAGCACAACAGCCTCAGAGCCGACGAGGGCGTTCAGCACCAGTCCCAGGTCATCTAAGGCACCAGCGTCCCGCCATTGGTGGAGGATGTCTGCGCGTAGGCTGCTTCCCTCCAGCCCTAGGTGATACATCAACGTCGCCACGCGCTTGGCAGAAATGACCTGCTCTTTACCCCTCAGCCAAACGGACAGGTTCGCCGGACGGATACCGGTGGCCATCCCCACACAGCTCAGCGTATCGCCACGCAGGCGCATGAGTGCGGCTGCTATGGCACGCAGTTGTTCGGCCTGAAGTGTCGGCATACGGCACCTACATTGCTCTAACAGTAAATCACTATAACAAGGCGACCATCACCCAGCCAAGACTTGGCATGCTGCGTTTACGTTGTTATAGTAAATTATAGTTAGATGGAGAGTGCCATGGCCGACCTGCCACGAAAGTACCGCCCCATGCGACGCCGAGAGTACCAAGAGGCCGTCGAAGAGCTGAAGCGACTTCACCCTTGGCTAGAGAAGCAGGTGTTTCAGCCCGCCCCAGGTCATCTCGCTGTGGTCGCCGAGTTGATCGATCAATGCGAGCGGTTGATGCATCGCAGTGACTACCAGCGCCGTCCGCTGTTCTGTGTCACTGCCACCAGGGAGAAGCTGGCTGTTCGAGTCGAGGTCTCCGATGCCAGCATCCAGCGCGAGCGCGCCTTGCTCGATGTGGTGGAACAGGCTCGGCACGTCGCCCAGCAGTGCTGCCCTGTGTGCGGTGCTCCGGTTTTCGGTGGCGACGCCAATGCTCCGCAAGGCGCTCGGTGCGCCGCACACGCGCAAGTGGTTGGACTGTTCGCAGAGGACATCCAGCGTTTCAAGAGGGCTGCGAAGGCCTTGGAGTTGGCGGATGCTGAGCGTGTGAGCAGCACCACTGATAGCGATGCCCCCACTCGCACCGAAGCCGCCAAGAGAGAACTGCCCGACAGCCCTGTCCCCGCACGCGATAGCAGCGGCACTACGATTGACGACAAGCACGCGCCGTTGATCACATTTCTGGACGCTTCCGGCCTCAAGCAATTTGTTGACCGCCATCGCGCAAAGGCAGACGAAAAGTTCAAGCGTGCCCAGCAGATTGCGGAGCGCATCCGGGCGGCCGGCCATGAGCGGCGCATGCTCGGCATGCTGCCCGACGAGTGGGACGTTCTGATCGAAGAGTTCACCCAAGCCTTCCCGAACTTCAGCGAGCTGGCCGAGGTGCTTCACGATCACTTTGCCCTCAATGCGATGGGTGATGGCCGTGTGGCCTGGTCGCCGTTACTGCTGGTCGGCCCTGCGGGCATCGGCAAAACAGAAGCAGCCCGTTGGCTGGCGGAAAGGCTGGCCTTGCCCTTCCGTTTGTTCGACATGGCCAGCGCCCAATCCGGTTCGCCATTGGCTGGGTCTGAAGCCTTCTGGAGCAATTCCGAGCCGGGCCTCCTGTTCGAGCTGCTTGCCTACCAGCCAAAGGCCAACCCCATCGTGGTCTTGGATGAACTGGACAAGACTGAGCAGGTGCGCCAGTACGACCCATTGGCGGCGCTATACAGCCTTCTTGAGCCCCGCAGCGCACGGTCCTTCACGGACCTCTCTATTCGTGATTTCACCATCGATGCCAGCCACGTGAACTGGATCGCGACGGCAAACAGTGTGGATGGCATCCCGAGCCCATTGCTGTCGCGGCTCACGGTACTGCATGTCCATGCGCCTACACCTGATCAGGTCGCATGCATCGCTCAGAACATCTACGGACGGATGCGGGCGGAAGCCAGTTGGGGTTCTGCATTCGTACCCTCTATCGACGAGGCCGTGCTGGCGAAGCTGAAGCACCTTCCGCCGCGAAGTCTGGGCTTGGCATTGCGACGGGCGCTGGGACGGGCGGCTCGGGATGTACGAGATTACATCCGGGTAAGCGACCTACCCGCAAATATGGCGACGCCCAAAAGAGGAATTGGATTCACTAGCTTATGAATCAACTCTCTCACGATAAACCTACACATCCTAAAAACTTTGGCAGGAGCGGACTGGGATCAATGTCTGACCATCCATATCGCATGGAGGGTTGAAGCTTCCATGCCAGCCGATGAGGATGCGCTCAAACGAGTCAACATAGTACTTAGTTTCCTTTGGAATCTTTACGACGCCACCAGCGTATGCCACAAGAATCGACTCCGTTGACCAACGTTCTGCGGCCTCCTGCCACATATTGCTGCTTGGTCGGAGGTCTGGGTCAGTCGACGGAATCCAAAGAGATTCGCAATCTAGCCGTGCTCGCTGCAATTTAGCGGCCAGCGCCGGATAGCCCCGCTCTGCAGATATTTCAGCTGCTGTTTTTCCTTGACTAGTGACAATGCCTGCATCCGCGCCAAGGGCTATCAAATCTAGGCAAGCAAGTTCATTGCCAAAATAGGCCGCTTGATGCAAGAAAGTCCAGCCAGAGCCTTCCTTTTGAAAGCGACTGCAGCGACGTGCAAGAATTTGGCAGTCTTTCCAGTCGGCTCGCAAATTTTCCCAATTCCCGGCTTTAGCCTGCTCATATGCCTGCGTGATGAGTGCCTGCAGTCCGCTCACAAAGTCTCCACTGAATGCGTATCGAAAAATGGTTTCAAGTACCGAATTAGAATCAGCCACACTTTAGCCACTTCTGCGCAAGACTGATCGGGTCCATTTTAGTTGCCCCATAAGTCAAAGGGCCAGCGCTTTTGCTTGTAAGCCCTCAGTCTGAGAGTAAGTCGTTACTGTAATTATGATAGTTACAGTACCTGCCAAGTGTAATCACTTGTTGTAGTGGGACTGCCCGCACGTATGGCAAAACCAAGTGTTCTGCCACTGGCGCTTCGCGGCACTGTATGCCTTCGCCTGGGCATGCCAGCCCTTCATCAGCAGCCAACCCAGCGCGATGACTCCAATCCCGACTGCAGCTTGCTTCCAGTTGTAGATGAGCAGCGCCCAGAAGGACATGCCGACCCGGCAACCCCGCTCGAAAAGGTCGCATACCGTAGCCGCGTGATAGACGGTCGCGCCACCCAGCCCAAACGTAATGATGAACGGCAAAGGTGACGGAGGAGCTGGCGGTGCGCAATGCTGTGCTAACGTCGTTAACTGGTGGCCCTGGCTGCTGCCTTGAACAAACTGCCCGTCTGAGGTGACCGCCGTGTGTGTAGCGTGGAAATGCTGCGTGCCGCCCGCATGTACAACGGCCATTGGCTGGATGTGCGTGCTGCCGCAGCTCGGACATTGCATCGTCATTTTCAGCCCTCCGAACCTTCGGTGTTGACGGTACAGGTCAGCGTGGCTTCGCCGTCCTCCATGCCAGCCGACAACACGCCGATCTTGGTCAAGCGGCCATAGGTCTTGCCGTCCTTACCCAGCTTCAGCAAGGCTGACTGCGCAAGCTGCTGGACCGTGAGGCCAGGCAAGTAGCTGCGGTAGGTTTGCTCACCACCGTCACGTGACACCGCCACCTTGCGGACGCTGAACCCATAGACCTTGACCGGCTCGGCGAGCGTGACCGGCGTGACGCCTTGATCGGGATTCCATCCCGACTGCTTGAGCAGCGACTCAGCCAGTTCAAATCGTGGACCGATGACAGTGCAGCTCAGCGCCTGTTCGAGCTGCGCCTTGGTCTTGGCGTCCACGGGCTGCGACGCTCCGTTGCTGGAGGCAGGAGGCACGGTTGGCTTGATGACCGCGTTGGCGTCATACCCTACCAACCAGAGATTGGTCGGTGCGCCCGGCTGCCAGCCGGTGTCGAGCACCAGTTGCTGAACGAACCCTTGGAAGGCGAGCTGCTGCCGCTCGCTGATCGGCTGCCGGTCGGGGATGACCAGCATGGGCGGCTTGGGGCCAACAGTACGGACATTTCCGCTGTGCTCCACCGCCATCTGCTGCATGAAGAGGTGCAGGTTGGCGGCGCTGTTGACCGCGTACCCCACCGACTGTCCCCAGCACACCGAAAAGGCGGGCACGGCTTCGGACTTGGCCTTGCTCCACCAAATGGTGGCCGTGCCGATCCAGCAGTCGTTGCGAGACCAGTCCGTGACCGTGACAGCGACCCGGGGGAAGTAGGTCTTGGGTGTTCCGTCGTAGGGATGTTTGCTGAAGACGCCCGCCAGCGCTGTTGAACGGATGCCAGGAGCACCGGACGGCGCGCTTTGGTCTGGCTTTGCTTGATTGGCAACGACGGCTGGGCGAGGCTCGGTAGTAGGAGGCGGTGCCACGTTACCTTGGCCGGCCTTCGACACGCCACCCAAGGAGAGGTGAACCTTAGTCGAGCCGTCAGCCTGCGGCTGTGTCGTGACACAACCGGTCACGGTCATCACAACGGCCAGCCCAGCCAGCATCCGAAAGCAGAGTCCACTCATCCATCAGCTCCCTTTGATCCCAAGTTGAGCTGATTATGAAGACTATATTCGACATTGTCGAATATAGTCCGTGGATTAAAGGTCTCATGACGCCCATGCTCGGCGGTGATGGGACGAGACTACGAGCAAGTGCGTCAGGACTTGGCGCGCAACATGAAAGACTTCCGGGGCAAGCGTGGCTTGTCGCAGGAGGCGCTCGCCCTGAGTGCGGATGTGGATCGCACCTACGTGAGTCAGATCGAGCGCGCTGTGGGCAACCCATCCCTGCTGGTCCTGTGCAAGCTGGGCACGATCCTGGAGACCGACGTGCTTGATCTCTTGGCGGAGCAGACCAAGTGAACACGGGTGAGGCCACACGAATGGGGATGTCCGCAAAAAATGTATACGGAAGTGACTACGGAATGAGCCAAAACGCACTGATGCCCAGTGGAAATGGCACTTCCAAGGCCATCTTTCACTTTAACGTCTAATCCCTTCCCCGCAGCGTTTCTCTCGGCTGCCGGAAACGTAAAAATCCACGCTTCGGCGTGGATTTTTTTGTCCTGATATCCCCAGACTCAACCCATCACCCCCTCCCACACCGAAGGCCGGTTCTCGCTGCGCCACTTTTCGCCTGCCGTCGTTCCCGGCGCCGGCGGCTTCAAACCGTCAATCGTCCACAGCGAGAACGGCGTTTCGTCCACGTGCAGTTCCCAGCGCAGCCCATGCGCGGCGATGTAGGGTTGCAGGATACGGGTGCAGGCCGCCAGAAATTGCTGCTGCTCCGCATCGTTGTCCATGGCGCGCGCGATATGGTCAATGGTCACCCGCACGAAATCATCGGCCGGTTCGCCGCCGAGATAGGCCGAACCTGGCGGCAACGCGTGGAAGAAGACGTTGACGTAGAAGCGCGGCAAAAAGTCCTGGTACAGGGCGGTGACCTTCTGCGCAAGCGCGCGTTTATCGGCGGTGCTGAAGGCCGGTTCAGGGTGGTAAATCTGCCACAGTGGCATCGCGGTATCTCCTCGGTGAAGGCGTGGGTTTCCGGCCGGCGTTCAGACCATCGGCCACTGTTAAACATAAACTCCAATAATAAGAGTAATAACTCCAATCATTGAAGTGATCAAGCCGAGGCGATAAAATTATCCGCATTACGGCGGCAAACGGAGGCAAGGCAAAGTGAAAGCAAAAGGGTTTGAAGGCATGACGTGCTCGGTGGCCCACGTGCTGTCGGCATTGGGCGATCGCTGGGGCGCAATCCTCATGCGCGATCTGTTGCTGGGGCTCTCGCGCTATGACGATTTGCGCCAGTCGACCGGCATCACCAACAGCACGTTGGCCGATCGGCTCAGGGCACTGGAAGGCAGCGGCCTCATCGAAAAGCGGCAATACCAAACGCGCCCCGATCGCTACGAGTATCTGCCGACGGAGAAGGGAAAAGATCTCGGGCTGCTGGTGATGGCGATGATCCAGATTGGCGACAAATGGAACCTGTCCGAGCTGACCGGGCCGCCGCTGCACGTGGTTGACCGCGCGACCGGCCACCCCGCCACCCTGCGCGTGGTCGATGCCGTGACCGGCGAATCGCTGCCGCCGCAAAACCTGGCGCTGGCCGCCGGGCCCGGCGCCGATGAGATCACGCGATGGCGGCTGGCCGTCGGCAAAACCCGCTAACGGCACGCTACAACAGCGCAATCATCTTCAGCAGTTCGACCCGATTGCGGATGCCGAACTTTTTGCCGGCGTTATTGAGGTGCGAATAAACGGTTTTCGGGTGCAGGTTAAGCCGCCGCGCGGTCAGGCGGATATCTTCGGTGCGGGCGGTTTCACACAGCACCGCCGCCTCGCCAGGCGTGATTGCCGCCGCCCGCTGCCGGTTCACCACGTGTCGTTCGCTCGTCTCCTGGCGGGCCAGCGTTGCGCAGGTCTCTCGCACCACCTGCAGCGCTTCCCGTTTGTGCAAAACCGCATCCGGCTGCGCCGCAGCGATAAACGCCAGGATCAGCGGTGAAGTCTTATCGATGAAGAACAGTAACCGGACACCTTTATATTCACCGCGCGAATATTTAATGAATTCTAAATACGCCTCGAACCGGTAAATCTCCTGAGGAAACTCCATAATAATTAAATCAGGCGCCGGGCTTATATTTTTAATGATATTCATATTGGGTGAGGATAAGGTTATTACCCCGCCGCCCAATAATGTTTTCATGCCCAGCCGGCACAGCGGTGAACCGTCGATATAAATCACTCTCACTTTAATTCTCCTTATCAGCATGGACGCATGCTTCCACACCTCAGGCGGCTTGTCGCTGCTCTTTTTTGGGGTAATTCTCCTGCAAAGCACACCGATATAAAACATCTTGATAACATGTTTTTCAAATAATCAGGCAGCCGTCAGCACGTTGATTAATACGCAAAAAAGGCATGAATGTTTCAAATTATTTCAATCACAAAAACCGGCGATCCAATAAAATCGCAACGCAATGATATAGATCTATTTTCTATTTTGTATGATATAAGCAAAAATGAAAAAAAATGCAACAGCAGGCCTTCTCGTCTTATTGCCTTATTCGAAACACCTATAGGGAAAATTCTTAGTTTGTTAGGATGAAAATCCATGTTTGCCGACGCGTTTAAAAAACAATTGCGCAACATGATTAACCCACAACCGCACGTCAGTAATTTATTACTGTCAGGAAAGCTTTTCTCTAAAGTAAATTAAAGGGCATTTCACATGAATGTTAAATTAGTCGCATTATCCATGCTGGCTCTCTCCGGCGCCTGTGCGGCCGCTTCGTCCAATACGGTGCAATTTAAAGGCGAAGTCAGCACACAAACCTGCTCGGTGAATATTAACGGCAACCAATCCAACCCGGTCGTTCTGCTGCCGACCGTCGCCGCCAGCAAACTCGCCACCAAAGGCGCCACCGCCGGCGACACCACCTTCACCGTCAACGTGACCGGCTGTGCGGCCGCAACCAGCGATACGGCGATCAAAACCGTGCTGGCGGGCAACAACCCAACCACCAACGGCAACCTGGGCAACGCGGGCGATGCGGCCAAAGTGTCCATTCAACTGCTGGACAGCGACGCCACCACGCCGCTGTCGTTCGCCAGCGGTTCGACCGTCACCACGTCGGCGATGACGCTGGCCAAAGACGCCACCTCCACCTCGCAGAACCTGGTGGCCCGCTACTACGCGGAAGACACCGGCGTGGCGGCCGGTTCGGTGATCGCCACCGCACAGTTCGCCATTAGCTACAAATAAGCCGGCGTCAGGCGCCATACCTGTTGATGCCAGCGCCGCCCTTCGC
Organism: Serratia sp. HRI; assembly: GCF_010119335.3. Taxonomy (NCBI): domain Bacteria; kingdom Pseudomonadati; phylum Pseudomonadota; class Gammaproteobacteria; order Enterobacterales; family Yersiniaceae; genus Serratia; species Serratia sp. HRI. The sequence goes on from NZ_CP083690.1 coordinate 506,651, forward strand.
CGGGCGGCGCTGAATGACTCGCTCCCTTTATCGGTTCACGTTTATGCCGCAGATAACCCGCTCCGCCCGCCGATGGGCCGCCCTGTCGCTTTGCCTGATGAGTTTTGCCGCTACCCACGCGTCGGCCAGCGTGACGCTGCTCGGCAACCGCGTGATCTACCCCGCCGAGGCGCGGGAAAAAACGCTGCAGTTCACCAATGACGACGGCACCCCGGCGCTGATGCAGATCTGGCTCGACATCAATAACCCCAAATCCACGCCGGAAAACGCCGATGCGCCCTTTGTCGCCTCGCCGCAAATCTTCCGCATGAATCCGCACAGCGGGCAGATGGTGCGGCTGTCGTTCGTCGGCCAGCCGCTGCCGCGCGATCGCGAATCGCTGTTCTATCTCAACTTCCTGCAGGTGCCCGCCGTGCGCCAGACGGACAGCGACAAGAACAAACTGCTGCTGGTAGTCACCAATCGGCTGAAGGTGTTCTATCGCCCCGCCGGGTTGGCCGGCGACGCCAACCACGTCATCGATCGGCTCAGCCTGCGCCAGGCCGGTAACGCGCTGCGCGTCGACAACCCGACCGGCTACTACGCCAACGTCAGCCAGGCCGCGATCCTGAGCGGCGCGAAGCGCATCGCCATCCCGCAGGCGGATCTGATCCCGCCGTTTTCGCAGGCCAGTTGGCCGGTGAACGGGGAGGTGCGGCAGGTCGCACTGCGCGTCATCAATGACTATGGGGTGGAAATCTCACGCACCCTGAACGTCGCGCGCTGAAACCAGACAGGGAGGTGTTCATGTTCGATGTCCGCAAGGCGACGCCGCTGCCCGCGCGCTGGTGTTGCGCGCTGCTGGCGCTGCCGCTGGGCTGCGCCGCCGCCGACGGCTATACCTTCGATCCCGCGCTGCTGCGCGGCAGCGTGCTGAGCAACAGCGCACTGAGCCAGTTCAACCAACAGGACGCCGTTGCCCCCGGCAGCTATCAGATCGATCTGTACCTCAACGGCCAGTTTCTCGAGCGCGACCAAATTCGCTTCGTGCGCGCAGGCAAGCAGGTGTTGCCCTGTTTCGATCGGCCGCAGCTGACGCGCTTCGGGCTGAAAAATCCGCCGGCGGCCGCCGAAGCAGAATGCCTGCTGCCCGGTCGGGATCTCAAGGACATTGCGGTGAACGCGGACATTTCGCGGCTGCGGCTGGATCTCAGCATTCCGCAGGCGCTGTTGAACGGCCAGCCGCGCGGCAGCGTCAATCCCGCCAGCCTGGACAGCGGAGAAACGATGGCCTTCGTCAATTACAACCTCAACCAGTACCACGTCAGTTACCGACAGGGGCAAACCCGCGATCTCGACTCGACCTACGCCAACCTGAACGGCGGGTTCAACCTCGGGCTATGGCGCTACCGCCAGCAGTCCAGCTACCGCTACGATCGCGAGTTCGGCGGCCACCTGGACACCAGCCGCCGCTACGTACAGCGTGCGATCTTGCCCTGGCGCAGCGAAATGCTGTTGGGCGAAGGCTTTACCGACGGGCACTTCTTCTCCGGCCTGGGCTTTCGCGGCATTCAGCTCAGTTCGGACGACCGCATGCTGCCGGATTCGCAGCGCGGCTATGCGCCGGTGGTACGCGGCGTGGCGAAAAGCAACGCGCGCGTGACGGTGCTGCAGGGCAAAAGCACGCTGTATGAAACCACCGTCGCGCCGGGGCCGTTCGCCATCAACGATCTGTACGCCACCAACTACGCCGGCGATCTCACCGTGGTGGTGACGGAAGCCGACGGCAGCGTCAGCACCTTCACCGTGCCGTTCGCTGCGGTGCCGGAATCCATCCGCCCCGGCCAGTCGCGCTACTCCGCGATCGTCGGCCGTTCCCGCTACGTCGGCGACAACGATCTGTTCAGCGAAGTGACCTGGCAGCACGGCCTGACCAACGCCCTGACCTTCAACCTCGGCAACCAGCTGGCGGACGGCTACCAGGCGATGATGCTGGGCGGGGTATACAGCAGCTGGCTGGGCGCCTTCGGCATGGACACCACCTATTCCCACGCCAGCCTGCCGGACGGCGGCGCCTCCGGCTGGATGCTGCACCTCTCTTACAGCCGAACCTTCAGCCCGACGGACACCACCTTATCCATCGCCGGCTACCGCTACTCCACCGAAGGCTTTCGCGATCTCAGCGACGTGCTCGGCGTACGGCGCGCCGCCACTACCGGCCAAAACTGGCAGTCCGACTCCTACCGCCAGCGTTCGCGCTTCGAGGTCGCCGTCAATCAGGGGATGGGGGCGTTCGGCAGCCTGACGATGTCCGGCTCGACTCAGGACTACCGCGATCAGCGCGGCCGCGACAATCAGCTCCAGCTGGGCTGGGGGAAAACCTTCGGCAACGGCGTGGCGCTTAACCTCTCCGTCACCCGCACCCGCAGCCTGGGCTACAGCAACGGCGACTACCGCGGCTACGGGCCGTTGGATAACGTCTACAGCGCGCCGCTGGCGCAAAACGCGCAGACCGTCACCGCCCTGTCGCTGAGCTTCCCGCTCGGCCGTTCGTCATCCGCCCCCAGCGTCTCGCTGTTGGCCAACCACAGCCAGGGACAGGGCGGCAACTATCAGGCTGCGCTGTCGGGCAGCGTCGGCGACGAACAGCCGGTCAGCTACGGCCTGAACTTCACCACCGACGACGATCGCCAACAAAGCATCTGGGGCGGCAACCTGCAAACCCGTCTGCCTTACGCCAACGTCACCGGCTCGTTCTCCACCGCGCGCCAGTACCGACAAGGCTCCCTGTCGTTGCAGGGGGCGGTGGTGGCTCACCGCGGCGGCGTAACATTAGGGCCGTATGTCGGCGACACCTTCGCCCTGATTGAGGCGCCCGGCGCCAGCGGCGCACGGGTGATGGACGGCCAGGGCGCGCGCGTCGATCGCTTCGGCTACGCCCTGGCGCCGTCGCTGGTGCCCTATCACTACAACACCGTCGCGCTGAACCCCGAGGGCATGAACGACAAAGCGGAACTGGAAGACGGCCAGCGGCGCGTCGCTCCTTATGCCGGTGCCACGGTGCGCCTGCACTTCAACACCGTGCGCGGCCAGGCGCTGCTGATCACCGCGCAGCGGCCCGATAACGCACCGATCCCGATGGGCGCCAACGTCCTTGACGCGGCAGGCAACTGCGTGGGCATGGTCGGCCAGGCCAATCAGGTGTATCTGCGCAGCGATAAGCGTGCCGGGGAACTGACGCTGAACTGGGGCGACGCCCCCGGCCAGCAGTGCACGCTGCATTACCGCCTGTCTGCCGGGGAAGACGGCCCGATTCAACGGCTCAGCGCCCCGTGCCGCTAGCCCGTTAAACTTATTTTCAGGAGAGACGATGAAACGCATTTTTTACCCGATCGCCGCCCTGGCGCTGCTCGCCCTGTCGCTGTTCGGCGCGCCCACCGCGCTGGCGCAATGCACCCGGGTCGCCCCCTGGATCGATTCCGGTTGCGATCCCTGCGGGGTGGGCACGGCGCTGGGCAGGGTTAACCTGACCAGCACTTACCTGCAGCCCGTCGGCACGCCGCTCGGCACCAGCGTGTTCGATCTCACCTCCGGCACGCGCTATCCCGATCCCAACAAAGTGTTGTATGAATGCGACGCCGGCGACGCGGGGCAGATCTATGAAGTCTTCGCCACCAACGGCGACGATCGCGTCGGCGGCTATTACGATCTGGGCGCCCAGGACGGTAACCCCAACTACTACGCCACCTACTTCCCCTACGTCGGCATCCGCCTGACCCATCTGGATTCCGGCAAGGTTTTTACCCGCTACTGGCAGTCGGCGCCGATTACCCGCTACGCCACCGTCGGCAGCAAAATTCAGATTCGGGTGAAAGACTTCAGCGCCATCCGTGCCGATCTGATCCGCATCAGCTCGCTGCCGGGCGCGGGCGCCAGCAACTACTGTGGCTACAGCGCCGGCAACCCGCTGGTGGGCATGGCCTCGACCACCGGCAATTCGAACTATACCTGCACGCAGCCGAACGGCTATGTCACCTTTCAGGGGCCCGGCATCGCCTCGGATCCTATCGGCAGCGACTCCGCCACCAACTACGCCACCTGGGGCACCGGGCGCTGGAACGCGATGGGCATGGGCACCGCACCGATCTCTTCGCTGACCTATACCGCCACCTGCGTGGCGCGCAACGTCACGCCGCTGGTGATCCTGCCGACCATTTCCGTCAGCCAGTTGACCGCCGGGCAAACCTCACAGGCGCAGTTCACCCTCAATATCGAATGCGACAACGCCGCCGTATCCGGCGTCAGCAGCAACAATACCGCCCTCGGCCTGCAGGTACCGTATGAAAGCTATGTCGCGGCGCAGCAGCTCGGGTTGGTCAGCGCCAACGGCGGCGTGAGCTACCTGCTCTCCGGCGGCTACGGCACCGACAGCAGCGTCGCCACCGGCGTGGGCATCGCACTCGCCAACGCCGGCAACGGCGCGCCGATGAACTTCGTCGGCTGGGCGCGTTGCAGCGCCGGGCAATGCCCGCAGGGCAACGACGCCGGCTGGTACCCGGTGCTCAACGGCGCCAGCGGCGGCGGCAGCACTGCGGCGGGGTTTACCCACTACACCACCCAGCTCACCGCCACGCTCGCCCGGCTGCCCGGGCAAACCGTCACCGCCGGCAAAGTGGACGCCAGGGCCTACGTCTGGGTTAAGGTGCAATAATGATGAGAAAGAAATATCTGACGATGGGATGCGCCTTGTTGCTGGCGCTGGCGGCCATGGGGGCGCAGGCAGGCATCATCGCCTCCGCCACCCGGATGATTTTCCGCGAGGGCGACACGGAAAAAACCCTGATGTTGCTCAACACCAACGGCTACCCGATCGTGGCGCAAACCTGGGTTGATAACGGCGACGTCAACGCCGCCCCCGAACTGTCGCACGCGCCGTTTGTTACCCTGCCCAGCGTGTTCGCTCTGCCGCCTTCGGCGCTGAAAGGGCTGCGGATCCTGTTTGCCGGCGCGAACCTGCCCACCGACAGGGAATCGGTGTTTTGGCTTAATCTGTATGAGATCCCACCCAGCCAGCCGATCACGCCGCCGCTGGCGTCGCGCGTGACGCTGGCGATGAACACGCAGATGAAAATCTTCTACCGCCCCAAAGCGCTGCCGGGGAATGCCGAAAACGCAGCCGAGGCCGTCTCGTTCACGCTGCAAAAAACGCCGGGCGGCTATCTGCTGCGCTGTCACAACCGGTCGGCGTTTTATCTCTCCTTCGCCCGCATCGCCGTGAAAACCGACAGGCGCGATTACCCGGTGCGGCAAGAAAGCGACATGATGACCGCACCGTTCAGCATGCGGGATTATCACCTCGACGGCGTTACGGCGCCGACACTCCCTTCACAGATCACCGTTCAGGCCACCCTCATCAACGACCAGGGCCAGCAGATCGTCAAGTCATACACAGCAAACCCATAACGATAAAAAGCAGCACATTTTTTAAGTACAGGAAATAGGGAAAAATGAGTCTAAGCAGATTCCAGCTACAGTTTCACCTGGAGAAACAGGCCAACAACATCAGGCAGTCACCGGCATTTCACACCGCCATCGTCAAACACGGGGAATTGTTGAAAGAGACCTACAAGAAGCATCCGCTGTTTTACAAAATCATTTTCAGGAACAGCCGGTTCATCATTTGTTCCACCATCCTGTCCATTTACTACCACCAGCCCACCGCCGGGCTGAAAGACATCAAAGCCTTTTTTAAAGGAAAGAACATGATCAGCGAGAACTCCCTGGACTCCTTTCTGTTCTTTTTGCGGGTCGGCCGCCGGCTGGAGGTCAAACCCTGCGAACATGACAAGCGCCAACTGCGCTATAAGCCTACGCCGCACGCGCTGGCGGAAACCCAGGCGTTGATCGCCTCCATGGCGCGGCCCTATCAGGCGCTGGCGCCACAGATGCCCATCGCGGCGCTGCTGGCGGCGCCCGACTTTCTGCCCACCTTTTTCGCCGCCTACGGGCAGCTGATGCTCAAGGAGATCTACCTGATCGATCTGGTGCAGCAATCCGGGCTGTTTATCAGCAAGGACGCCGGCCACATGGTGCTGCTGATGCTGCATATCGAAAGCATCCGGCAGAACTCCCCGTTTCTGCTGCTCTCCTCGGCGAAAATCGCCAAGTCATGCTCCGTCTCACGCGCGCACGTCAATCGCATTCTGCAGGCGGCGGAAAAATCGGGCCTGCTGACCACCACCAATAACGTGGTGATCGAACTCAACAGCTCGTTCTTTATCATGGCAGAGCGCTATTTCAGCCTCTATTTCGCGATGGTCGAATTCGGGCTTGAACGGGTTTTGCAAACGCAACGAGCGGCCGAGCACCGCTGAGCCATTTTACCGCTCCCGCAGCACCTTATCGATCAGCCCCCAGGCCGCCGCTTCGTCGGCGGTCATAAAGCGATCGCGATCCAGCGCCAGCTCCACCGCTTCATCGCTCAGGCCGCAATGTTGGGCGTACAGCCGAATCACTCGCTCTTTGGTGCGCTTCATCTCTTCGGCGTGGATCAAGATGTCGGAGGCCTGCCCCTGAAAGCCGCCCAGCGGCTGGTGCACGTGCAGGCTGGCGTTGGGCAGCGCCATGCGGTGCCCCGGTTCGCCGGCCATCAGCAGGAACGAGCCCATCGAACGCGCGGTGCCCATGCACAGCGTATGCACCGGCGCACGGATGTACTGCATGGTGTCGTAAATCGCCAGCCCGCTGGTGATCGCCCCGCCCGGCGAGTTGATGTACAGATGAATCGGTTTTTCCGGGTTTTCCGCCTCCAGAAACAGCAGCTGGGCGCACAGCATTTCAGCCACGTCGTCGTTGACTTCGCCGTTGAGGAACACGATCCGATCGCGCAGCAGACGCGAATAAATATCAAAGGAGCGTTCTCCCCGGCTGGTCTGTTCCACCACCATCGGGACGAGCATCATCTTCTCACGCATCGGTGAACTCCTGGGTTGGCAATAAGGGAAGTGTGTTTAACGCGTCAGGCGGCGCACATCATCGTCGTCGGGCCGTCGTTGGCGGCGTCAAGCTGGTGAATAATCCGCAGCAGGCTGCCACCGCCGGCATCCGGCACAATCTGCAGCGTCACCACGCTTTCGAGGAACGGCGGTTGGTCGTCACGCAGACGGTAGCTCACCGCCTCGCCCGGCGTGGTGGCCAGCGGCTCGGCCTGCGCCAGGTCGCCCGTCGGCAACCACTGCTCGCGCAGCTCGGGAATGCTGAGCGCCCGCCACACTTTTTCCGGCGGCGCATCGAGCGAATATTCCAACACCAGCCGATCGTGCGGCGGTTCAGCCCGTTTGTTCATTGATCCATGTCCTTCAGTAAGGTTTGCAGCGCGTCGATGCGCGCCGGCCACCAGGCGCGGTACTTCGCCAGCCAGTGGGCGATCTGCGCCAGCCCGTCCGGGTCGACCTGATAGTTGACGCAGCGCCCCTGCTTCGCCTCACGCACCAGCCCGGCATTGCGCAGCACCGCCAGGTGTTGCGACATCGCCGACTGGCTGATGGGCAGCCCTTCGCGCAACGCGCTGGCGTTCATGCTGCCGGCGGCGAGTTTGTCGAAGATGGTGCGGCGGGTCGGATCGGCCAACGCTTTGAAGATGTCATTTTCGTTCATATAAACACATTAGTATTCACTTATGCATTATGCAAACGCCGGGGCAGGAATTTTTTCCGCGAAGCGAGACTCCGCGCCGGAGCGCGGAGCCGATAGAGGAGAGATTACAGCGGCTTATTGCAAGCGGGCGTGGTCAGCGCGGGTTGCCCGGCCGGCGCCCCTTCCTGCGCTTCCAGCGCGAGACGCGCCAGCGGCATGTCTTCGTGGTAGCGCGCCTCGGCGTTCAGGGTCTTCGAGTAGCGGTTGTACTTCCACCAGGCGTATCCCAGGAACACCACCAACCCGCCGACGTTATAGAACACGATGGTCATGATGCTGGCGCCGGTCGGGAACGTCGAGGCGAAGAAACCGACGGTGAAGATGGCGATCAGCACGCTGACGATGGCGATGCCCTGCAGGCGCGAGCCCATTTTGAAATCGCGCGCCACCCGGTCGTACTTCAGCCGCAAATTCAGGTAGGCCAACATGATGAACAGCGGCGGCAGCATCGAGGCGGCGGCGGTCATGTTGATCAGCGTGTTCATCAAGTCCTGCACGCTGCTGGAACCCAGCGTTGGGATCAGCATCAGCGGGATGACGATGAAGAACTGGATCCAGGCCGCGCGTGTCGGCACGCCGTGCCGGTTCAGACGAATGGTTTTCTCGCCGAAAATGCCCTTCGGGATCTCGGTGAAGAAAATCTTCACCGGCGCCGCCGTCCACATCAACAGCGAGCCGAACATGGCGGTGAAGGAAACAATGCCGACAAAGCGGTTCATCAGCATCGTCGGCAGGCCGAAGTGCGCCGACAGCCCTTCGAACACCTGTACCGTACCGCCGGTAAAGTGCAGATCGGTGCGGTGCACGAAGACGTTGATCAGCAGCGATGACACCGAATACAGCACGCCGATGAACAGCCCGGAAACGATGATCACCTTCACGAAGGCGCGGCTGCCGCCTTTCACATCGTTCACGTACACCGCCACGGACTCCGCCCCGCCCGCCGCCTGGAAGATCCAGGCGGTAATGCCGAGGAACGCCCAGTTGAAGTTCGGCGTCATCGCCTGCACGTTGATCGGGTCGGCCGGCTCGATGCCGCCCAGCACCGCCGCGCCCGCCAGAACGATGTAGGAAAACGTCAGCAGCAGCATCAGCGACGAGGTCACCGAGGTCATCGGCCCCAGCAGTTTTGCGCCGCTGTTGGAGATGTAGGTCGAGAAGGCGAACAGGAAGATGCTGATGATCGCCGTGGTCAGCGGGGTAAACACATAGTCATAGCCCAGGAACGCGTAAGAAGCGTAGGCAATGACGCGCGGCAGCAGCGCGGTGAAAAAGAACAGGTTTACGAACCAATAGGTGTAGGCGGTGATAAACGCCCAGCGCCCGCCGAGCGCGCTTTTCACCCAGGCATAGACGCCGGCCTCGGAATTGCGGTTGAGCGAGACGAACTCGGCGATGATCAGACAAAAGGGAATGAAGTAAATGATCGTCGCCACCAGGAATACCGGCGACGAGGCGACTCCGAGCTGAATATTGTTGTTAATCACGTTGTTGAAACTGAACACTGCCGCAAACGTCATCGACAGCAGGCCAAACTTGCCGATGGTGTTTCTGTTCGACGCAGCCATAGAGATTCTCCGAATGGTGTAGGGGACTTCGGTTTGTTGTTATCGATCGGCGGGCGCGCTATTTATTGACGAAATAGCTGTCTTCCACCGTCACTTTTAAAATGACTTTTTTTACCTTGCCGCTTTCTGTGAAGCGCTGAGCCTGGTGGTTTTCGAAGATCACCACGTTGCCTTTTCCGACCCGGTGCCTCTCGCCTTCGCCGCTAAAAAACTCGCGGTCGGTTTCGTCCTGATAGGGCGCCACCGTCGTCAGCGCCCGCTTGTCGGCGACCTCGACGGTCTCTTCCCCCTCGAGGTAATAGTGCACGTCGAAGTAACGGCGGTTACCCTCCAGCCAACCGTGCCGGCGGCCGGCGCCGAGGCTCAGCCGATAGGTCAGCGAGTCGCCGATCGAATGGCATACGTTTGGGCTGATGCGATCGACATTGGCGATCGCCTCCATGCAGCGCAGCCACTTCTTGCCGCTGTGATAAATGCGCTGGAACTCCGCCAGGGATTCGAGAATGATCATGCGTTTTCCTCCGCAGGCTGCGGGTGATGGTGAGTGGGCGCGAAGTCATAACCGGCGAGCGCGGCGCCCTGCGTTTGCCGCCCGTCGAACGGCACCAGCGTGAAGCCGTAGCTGAACGGCGCCAGATAGACCCGGTGGGTATCCAGCACTTCGGAGCCCCAGGAGTTGGAGCCGAGGCCGAGGATCTGGTCGTCCAGGTTCAGCGTCAGGCAGTCGCTCGGTTCCAGCTCGTTGATGTGTTGGGCCTGGTGCAGCATCTCGGCGCTGTAAGGCCACAGGCTGAAATTGATCGGCCGCCGCGGCTGGATGAAGATCCCCTTGCCCGCCGCGTCCTGCAGGCTCAGCCAGCGCACGTCCTGCCGGTTGCCGTTGTCCTGCGGGAACGGATAGTGTTCGAACAGCGCGTCGGCGCGCTGCCGGTAGCGGCCGATAAGGTTGGCCCGGCAGCTGTCGCGGTAGTTCTCGCCCGGCCCGCGGCCGTAGTATTCCACCTGCTCGAAGCGGCGACTGATGCCGAAATCGAGACCGATTTTCGGGATAATCTGCCGGAAATCGCCGTAAGGCTCACCGGACAGATCCAGGCTGACGTAGCCCTGCGCGGAGATGCGCCAGCGGTAGGTGCAGCGCATGCCGAAGTCGAACACCGGCGGCGCGATCAGGCTGTGCACCTCGAGCAGCAGATCTTCGCCCTGCCATTGCCGGCTGAGGCGGCGGAAATGCTGCTGCATGATGGGGAAATGTTGCGGCAGCCAAATCCCCTCATATTCCTGTTTATGGTTATCGATCACCGGTTTGAAGAAGGTGATGCGCGGCGCGCGCCCCACCACGTCTTCACCGTCTACCCGCCACGACAGCAGTTCGCCGCTCAGCAGCGAGAATGCCAGCTGGAAACGGCCGCCGCTGACGATCAGCTGATGATGTTCCTCGCGGCATTGCAGCGCCGGCGCATCGGCCAGCGGTGGAGCCGGCAGCCGCGTCGCCGCCTGGCGCAGATGCTGATAATGCCCCAGCCGCTGGCCGCTCTCGCTGTAGCGGGTGGCGCTGTCCTTATGCACCGCCACGTCGACCAGCGTTTCCCCCTGCCCCAGCGCCAACACCGGCAGATGCATGTCTTCGCTCTCGCCCGGCTGCAGATGCGGCAGCTTGAATTCGTAACTTGCCACCTGGCGGCCGTCGGTCTTGACGCTGACCTTCAACGTGATGTCCGCCAGCGAGCTGAACCAATAGCGGTTTTTCACCCGCAGCACGTCACCCGCGCCCTCTTCCGCCGTCACCTCCACCGGGCACAGCACCTGCTGGTATTCCCGCAGGCCGGGGCCGGGTCGCTGGTCCGGATAGATCAGGCCGTCCATGCAGAAGTTGTAGTTGTTCGGGTAGTCGCCGTAATCGCCGCCGTACTGGTAGCGCTCGCGCCCCTGCTCGTCGTGGCTCAGCAGCCCGTGATCGCACCACTCCCAGATGTAGTGCCCCTGCAAACTGGCGTGACGGTTGAACACCGACTGGTATTCGAACAGCCCGCCGGGGCCATTGCCCATCGCGTGGGCGTACTCGCACAGGATGCGCGGTTTGGAGTGCGGGTATTCGCCGAAGGCGTTCATCATCGCCACGCGGGAATACATGGTGCTGATCACGTCGGTCACTTCGGCGTCGCGATCTTCTTCATAGTGGATCAGACGGGTCGGATCGAGCGCCTTGCAGCGCCGGGCCATGGCGCGAATGTTGCAGCCGTAGCCGGACTCGTTGCCCAGCGACCAGATGATGATCGACGGGTGGTTTTTCTGCGCCGCCACGTGGCGCTCGATGCGCTCGACGTAGGCCTGTTCCCAACGAGGATCGTCGGTGATGCGGCTCAGATCGCCGACGTTGGCGAAGCCGTGGCTTTCCAAATCGGTCTCCGCCATCACGAACAGGCCATAGAGATCGCACAGCTCGTAAAAGCGCGGATCGTTGGGGTAATGGGCGGTGCGCACCGAGTTGATGTTGTGCTGCTTCATCAGCACGATGTCGCGCTCTACCCGCGCCATATCGACGGCGCGCCCTTTGCGGTGATCGTGATCGTGGCGGTTGACGCCGTGCAGCTTGAGGTAGCGCCCGTTGACGTACATCAGCCCGTCGCGCACCGCGATCTCGCGGAAACCCACCCGCTGCGGCACCACGCCCAGCAGGTTGCCGGCGCCGTCATACAGGCTGAGCAGCAGTTGATACAGATAGGGATTTTCCGCATTCCACTGCTGCGGGCAGCTGACCGGCAGTTCGAAACGGCAGCTCAGCACCTGCTCGATGCGCAGATCGTCGCGCCACTGCTCCGCCACGCAGCGATCGCCGTCGAACAGCTGCGCCTGCAGGCGGCAGCCCTCGGCGGCCTGCGATCCGAGATGATGCAGTTCGGCATCGATCGCCAACTGTGCGTCGCAGTAGCGTTCATCGAAGGTGGTGACCAGCGTTAGGTCGTGAAGGTGAGTGGCGCTCTGGCCGATCAGATAGACGTCGCGGAAGATGCCGGCCATCCACCACATGTCCTGATCTTCGATGTAGGTGGAATCGGCCCACTGCATCACCCGCACCGACAGCAGGTTCTCGCCCTGCCGCACATAGGGGCTGATGTCGAACTCGGCGCACAGCCGGCTGCCCTTGCTGAAGCCGACATAGTCGCCGTTGACGTACACCTCGAAGTAGGTTTCCACGCCGTCGAATTTGATCAGCACCTGCTGATCTTGCCAGCCGGCGTCGAGCGTAAAGTGGCGCTGATAGGCGCCGGTGGGGTTGTTGGTCGGCACGTAAGGCACGTCGATCGGGAACGGGAAGCCCTCGTCGGTGTACTGCAGGTGGCCGTGCCCTTCCAGCTGCCACATGCCCGGCACCGCCATATCGCCCCAATCGTTCATCGGCTCCCGATAAAACGCCGCCGGCACCTGCGCCGGGTGCTCGAAGAAGCGAAAACGCCAGCGGCCGCTCAGCAGCTGGAAGCGCCGGCTGGCGTTGCGATCGAAGCTCAGCGCCTGCTCGGCGTCCGCGTAGCTGAAGAAGCTCGCGCGCGGCGCCAACCGGTGCTCCGACTGTTTATCAATGTTTTCCCAATTATTCACGTCACGTCTCCCGACACCTGTGCAATGCGGAAACGATAGTAAATATTTAGTAAAAACTACAGTTGATATTTACCAAATGACGACGGGATCACAATAAATCTCAAATGCCTTTTTTTATCATGACGTTAATTTGGGGCGCCAACGCGACGCCCCGCCGAGGCGGGGGCCGGTCAGGCGACGGTGGTGTCGCGCAGCTGCAGCGAGCTGGGAACGAAGATCGACAGCGGGACGGCGCGCTCATCGCGCAGGCGCTCCGCCAGCAGGTTGACGGCCTGTGCGCCCATGGTTTCCGAAGGGATGCGCACCGTGGACAAGGCGGGGAAAATAAAGCGGGCGGTGGGAATGTCGTTGACGCTGATCAGCGCGATCTGCCCCGGCACCTGAATGCCGTGTTCGTGCAGCGCGCGCAGCACACCGATCGCGATCGAATCGGTCGCCACCAGCAGCGCCGGCGGATAGCCATTCTTGCTCTGCAACATCGCTTTGGCGCACTGGTAGCCCGACTGGCTGCTGAAATCACCGTGGTAAATATCCTGCGCTCGCACCACGTTTTGCTGCCGGCCATACTCGACGAACGCCTGCTCGCGCTGGTCGATACCGGCCGGATCGTCGCGCCCGCCGATAAAGCCGATGCGCTGATAGCCGCGGCCGATGAAGTAGTCGATCACCTTGCGGCTGATCTTGTACAGGTCGACATTGACGCAGTCGAACCGCTCATCCTCCACCACGCCGTCGACGAATACGACCGGCGTTTCCTGCTGCCTGAGCTGCTCATACAGCGCGGGCTGTGGCCGGCCGATCACCAGCAGGCCGTCGGCCGCCGGCAGCGCCTTGTCGCCGTTGAAGTCATAACCGGCGCTCAGCGCCACGCCCAGCTTTTCGCACTGCGTTTCGATGCCGTAGCGCATCGCCAGGTAATAGGGATCGTTGATCTCCACGCCCTGCGTATAGGTGAACAGCGCGGCGAAATGCAGGCGTTGCCCGCTTTGCCGTTTGGAAGGCGCGACCTTGTATTCGAGGCGCTCCGCCGCTTCCAGGATCTTCTGGCGGGTTTGCGCCTTCACGCTCAGGGTGGGGTCGTCATTCAACACGCGCGAAACGGTGGCGACGGACACATTAGCGGCTTCAGCAATTTCCTTCAGTGTGGCCATAGAGTCCCAATGCACAGACGAAAAACAGTAGCTTAATCGGATAGCGCCGCGGCGTACAGCGCCGCCCGCCTCCTCTCCTTCCCAGACCGGGCCAGCGCACGCTCATGCCAGCCGTTGCCGGGCGTCTGCAGCGAAAGATACCCATTTCGCCCGCTGTGATCAAGTTAACGCTTTACTGATTTAAGCATATTTTTTACTAAATATTTTACTAATATACCTGCCGTTTACCGCCCCATGAGGGCGGACTTTTTATCTTCTCCCAGGGATCCGGGAGCGACCTCGCGTGAGCCGCCGCTCGGCTGACGTTCCGATCCATCCAACACCAGGCTATGCCCCATGAAATCACTAAGCCATCACGCCCTGTTGCCCTTGTTGCTGCTCGTTAATGCGCCCGCCTGGGCGGTGCAGGAACCGGTGGCCCCGGCGGAGCGCAATCAGCTGCCACCGCCGCCGCTACCCGATAGCACCGCGACCGCCCTGCGCTTTTACGGCGAGCTCGGCATCGGCGGCAGCGTCTATTTGAACGGCGAACATCAGCATCAATACAGCGACGGCACCTATATCGAAGGTGGCCTGGAGATCAAACGGGGCCACTGGTTCGGCCTGATTTACGGCGAAGGCTGGACCGTGCAGGCGGACAGCCAGGGCCACGCCTGGACGCCGGACCACAGCTGGGGCGGCTTCGAGGGTGGGTTGAACCGCTTTTACGGCGGTTACCGCACCGACGACGGCACCGAGATGATGCTCAGCGTGCGCAACGATTCGTCGCTCGACGATTTGCAGTGGTGGGGCGACTTCACGCCGGAGTATGGCTACGTGATCCCCAACACCCGCGATCTCAGCCACGCCGCCAAGCTGCAAAACCTGACCGGGCGCTTTCGCTACAGCGTGACGGCGGCCCCGGAAAGCCGCATCGACGAGAGCAAGGCGCTGCTGCACTTCGGTAAATACGACCGCTATTCCGACAAGTATACCTACCGAGCGATGGTCAACGGCTACACCCAGTACGACCTGCAGGACAATCTGACGCTGCTGACCGGCCTGGAAGTGACCGACGGCCTGGGGCAGCTGTTTCTGCTGGGGCTGCGCGGCACACACCTGGCCGGCCGCGTCTGGCACCACACCGGCAAAGGCGACAGCGGCGGCCATCCCGGCAGCGAATCGGGCCTGATGCTCAGCGCGATGACGGAAACCGCCAAAGGGCTGTATCTCTCCACCGCCTACAGCTACGCCCGCCACCGGTTTGATAGCGCGGCGGATACCGCCACCTCATACGCCCAGTTTGGCGTCTGGTACGAATACGCCGGCGGCAAGCTGGCCACCGCGCTGGACAGCAAATTCTTCATGCGCAACGACAGCACCGGTGCCAGCAACTCCTTGTTTCTGATGCAATATTTCTATTGGTAACCGTTGAGGCTCCTACGATGAACATGATTCCCCTGACCCCGCTGGCCACCGCCCTCATCCTCGCATTGGCGCTGACGGGGTGTGCGCCGAACACACCCGACGCCGACGCCCCGTTGGCCGAGCGCTATAAAAACGTCATCGACCGCCGCGGCGCGCCGCACTTTATGCTCGATTACGATTTCGACGATCACCAGCGCTTCAATCCGTTCTTCGATCTCGGCGCCTGGCACGGCCACCTGTTGCCGAGCGGGCCGGAAGGCATGGGCGGTTTCCCCGGCCCGGCGCTGCTGACCGAAGAGTACATCAACTTTATGGCCAACAATTTCGATCGGCTCAGCGTCTATCGAGACGGTAAACCGGTGCATTTCACCATGACGGCCTACAGCCTGCCCGGCGCCCTGGTGCAGCGGCTCAGCGCGCCGGGCGTGACCGTCAACCTGACGCTGCGCTTCGCCGCCGCGCGCACCTCGCTGCTGGAAACCCAAATCCTGACCGACACGCCGCTGGAGCTGGTGTGGGACGGTGAATTGCTGGAGCGCTACGCGGCCAAAGAGCAAAAACCGCAGCCGCCGGCGACCCTCGAGCAGGCGTTTCCGGACTATACGCGCCGCATTGTGCCGACGGCTGACGGCCTGCGCGTCACCTTCGGCAAGGTGCGCGCGCCGTCGCAGCTGATGACCTCGGGCCAGTCCGAGTATCAGATCCACAAATCGCTGCCGCAACGCACCACGGTCGACGGCCACCGCTTCCGCGCCACGGCGCGCATCACCGGCTCCACCACCCTGTACACCACCTACTCGCACCTGCTCACCGCCGAAGAGGCGCAGCGCGAACAGCGCGCTATCGCCGATATCCTCGCTCACCCGCAGCGCTATATGGCCGCGTCGGCCCAGCGTTGGGAAGGCTATCTCGCCACTGGGCTCAGCAACCCGCACGCCACGCCGGAACAAACCCGTGTGGCGGTCAAAGCGATGGAAACGCTGAACGGCAACTGGCGCGGCGCAGCCGGGGCGATGAAGTTCGACTCGGTCACCCCGTCGGTGACCGGGCGCTGGTTCTCCGGCAACCAAACCTGGCCGTGGGACACCTGGAAACAGGCCTACGCCATGGCGCACTTCAACCCGGACGTGGCCAAGGACAACATTCGCGCAGTGTTCGCCTTCCAGATCCGGCCGGGCGACGCCCTGCGCCCGTGGGACGCCGGTTTTCTGCCCGACCTTATCGCCTACAACCCCAGCCCGGAGCGCGGCGGCGACGGCGGCAACTGGAACGAGCGCAACACCAAGCCGAGCCTGGCGGCCTGGGCGGTGATGGAAGTGTATCGCGTCACCGGCGATAAGGGCTGGCTGGCGGAGATGTACCCGAAGCTGGTGGCCTACCATGACTGGTGGCTGCGCAACCGCGATCACAACGGCAACGGCGTGCCGGAGTACGGCGCCACCCGCGACAAAGCGCACAATACCCCCGACGGGCGCATGTTGTTTGCCGTCAAACGCGGGCAGCGCGAGCAAACGCTGGCCGGCCTCGACAATTACGATCGCATCGTGCGCGAGGGGCAGTACGACAGCATAGAGATCCCGGCGCAGACCGCCGCCTCCTGGGAGTCGGGCCGCGACGATGCGGCGGTATTCGGCTTTATCGATCCGGATCAATTGGCGCGCTATGTGGCGCAGGGCGGCAAACGCGAAGACTGGCAGGTAAAATTCGCCGAAAACCGCGCGCCGGACGGTACGCTGCTCGGCTACTCGCTGCTGCAGGAGTCGGTGGATCAGGCCAGCTATATGTACAGCGACAACCGCTATCTGGCAGAGATGGCCGATATTCTGGGCCGCGGCGCCGAGGCCGCCGCCTTTCGCGCCAAAGCCGACCGGCTGGCGGCCTACATCAACACCTGCATGTTCGACAAGCAGAGCGGTTTCTTCTATGACATCCGCATCGAAAGCCGGCCGTTGGCCAACGGCTGCGCCGGCAAACCGATCGTCGAACGCGGCAAAGGGCCGGAAGGCTGGTCGCCGCTGTTCAACGGCGCCGCCAGCCAGCCGCACGCCGATGCGGTGGCCAGGGTGATGAAGGATCCGCGCGAGTTCAATACCTACGTGCCGCTCGGCACCGCGGCGCTGACCAATCCGGCGTTCGGCGCGGACATCTACTGGCGTGGCCGCGTGTGGGTCGATCAGCTGTATTTCGGCCTCAAGGGCATGGAGCGCTACGGCTATCGCGACGATGCGGTGGCGATGGCGCAGGCCTTCTTCCGCCACGCCGACGGCCTGGTCGCCGACGGGCCGATCCGCGAGAACTACAACCCGCTCACCGGCAAGCAGCAAGGCGCGCCGAACTTCTCCTGGAGCGCGGCGCACCTGTACATGCTGTATAACGACTTCTTCACGCAATAAGCCGCAGCGGCCACCGCCATCGTTGCCCGGCGGTGGCCCGCGTTTATGAGCGGATCGGGATCACCAGCACGTCGATATTCAGCTGGTTGATGGCATTGCGGGTGGAAGAAAACAGGTTGCTCCACAGATCGTGGTGATGGCCGAACACCAGCAGATCGATGTTCTTATCCACGACTGCCGTACGCAGTTCATCGACGAAGCCGCCGCGCCCGATAATCACTTCCGCGATCGGGTAATTGACGTTTTGCGTGGTGGGCTCCAGCTCTTTGCGGATCTTCTCTTCGAACGGCACGCCGTCATAGCTGCGCTCCGAAAAGCCGATCGCCGCGTGGTAGGTGTCGTAGTGAACGTCCACATAGATCAGCGAGAGTTTGGCCTGCAGCGCCTCCGCCAGCAGCGCCCCCTTTTCAACCAGCCGTTTGCCGTCATCGCTCAGATCGGTGGCAATGACAATATGGTGGTAACACATAGCGCCTCCTGTCATGGACTCGGTAGAGCCGAGGCTCCGATATCACGCCGGGGTCATATCGTTATGGTTAATTTTAGTTCAGAAATGGCGCGTATGACGGGTGGCGAAACGGTGGGAAAGCCCCGTTGCCGGGGCTGAAGGCAAAAAATTACCTCTCGCGCTGCGCCTCAAACCAGACGTTGCACAGCGACAGGATCAGCGTGTTGGCGTCTTTCACCAGCACGTTATCGCCGGGCACCCCATCGGTGCCCTGATCGGTGATGCCTTTGATGGCGGTATCCGCGTGCTGAATGGCCACGCGTTCGACCGACGGCGTGCTGATACCCAGCATCGGGAAATCGATGTAGGAGCTGCTGCCGGAATTGTCCTCGACAAACTCCTGCGCTTCTACGGTGCTGACGGTGGCCCCTTCGCTTTTCAGCGCCGTGCCGTTCCAGCTGAACGCATCCGCTTTGTAGCTGATTTTGCCGCCGATCAGGCTCTGCGCCTGCTGTTGATCCCAGCAGCCGGTGGTCTGGGTCGGCACAATTTTACTGACGCGCCAGTTGCCCAGCAGCTGTTTGGGGATCGGCCCGGTATCGCTCTCCGCCGCCCGAACCTGAGTCGCCGAGACGCAGGCCAACACCACCAGCGGCAGCAGCGCCTTGCTCCAAGTGTTCAATCGCATTGTCTTTTCCTTCGTTTCAGTACCCAGTCTGCCCTCGCGGGCCAACGGCTATCATAATAAGCCCGCCGATTCGCCGTCAAAACAATCCGCACCGCGCCAGGCGGCGGCCGCTCATAGCTAATCGCTATGAGTCATAGTGAATCAGTATTTTGTTTTAGCCCAGCGATTACCTACAGTCACTGCCACTATTCTGCCCGCCAAAATTAGCAGGCAATGTTGACAAGGACCCTGGGAAAATGACATTTACGCTGAAAAACCTCACCCTGGCGCTGGCCGCCGCCGGCACGCTGCTGCTGACCGCCTGTGGCCCGACGGCACAGGACGATCACCACATCAAGGTCGGCATCAGCGCCGGTATCGATCAGTCGCTGTGGGCGGTGGTGCAAAAGGTTGCCAAGCAGAAATACGATCTGGACGTGGAGGTGGTGACCTTCAACGACTACGTGCTGCCGAACGAAGCGCTGAACAACGGCGATCTGGACGTCAACGCCTTCCAGCACAAGCCGTATCTGGACAAGCAGATGCAGGAGCGCGGCTACAAGCTGGCGGCGGTGGGCAACACCTTCGTCTACCCGATCGCCGGCTATTCGAAGAAGATAACCGCACTCAGCCAGCTGCCGGACGGCGCGCAGGTGGCGGTGCCGAACGATCCGACCAACCTGGGCCGCTCGCTGCTGCTGTTGCAAAAACAGGGGCTGATCCCCCTGAAAGAGGGCGTCGGCCTGCTGCCGACCGCGCTGGACATCGTCGGCAACCCGAAAAAGCTGAAGATCGTCGAGATTGAAGCGCCGCAGCTGCCGCGCGCGCTGGACGATCAGAAAGTGACGCTGGCGATCATCAACACCAACTATTCCAGCCAGATTGGCCTGTCGCCGGCCAAGGACGGGCTGTTTGTCGAAGACAAAAACTCGCCGTACGTCAACATCTTCGCCAGCCGCATCGACAACAAAGACAGCGAGAAAGTGAAGGATCTGGTCAAGGCCTATCAGACCGACGAAGTGGCGGCCAGCGCCGCCGACATCTACAAGGGCAACGCCGTCAAAGGCTGGTAACCTTCCCCCGCATGCCCGTGGCGCCCGGCCACGGGTTTTTCATTTCTGCCCCCCGCCGCACCGTTCAATTTTCGCCCACTCAGATCACAAATCAAGCACTGCGCTTTAGGTGAATAAAGCTGCCATGTTGTATACAAGTTTGCGTAAATGTTTTCTATTTGTTTCAAAAAAACCGCTGGGGAAAATAATGAAAAATAGAAAAATCAAAACGTTGCTTGTTACCTGCGCCGTGGCCGGCGCCGCGTTGCTGGCCATCGCCGGCAAAGCGGAAAACGCCGATAAAACCTTCCTCTCCGTCGCCACCGCCTCCACCGGCGGTACCTACTATCCGATGGGCGTCGGGCTGGCCAACGTCTGGAGCAACCGGCTGAAGCACCAGGGGATACAGGTCACCGGCCAATCCTCCGCCGGCTCGATCGAGAATATCGACCTGCTGCAAAAAGACGAGGCGCAGTTGGCGATTTTGCAAAGCCTGATCGCCGTCGAAGCCTATCAGGGCGTGCGTAACTTCGACGGCCGCGCCTACGGCGATCTGCGCTCCATCTCCATGCTGTGGCCCAACGTCGAACACTTCGTGATGCAGGAAAGCCGGGTGAAAGACGGCACGCTGAACGATATCGCCGGCACGCGCTTTTCCGTCGGGCCGCAGGCCAGCGGCACCGAACAGTCGACGATGATCATCCTGCAGGGCGTCAACCTGACCAAGAAGTCGCTGTCGGCGGAATACCTCGGCTACGGCGACACGGTTTCCGCGATGCGCGACGGGCGCCTGGACGGCGGCGCCCTGCCCGCCGGGGTGCCGGCCGCCGCCGTCACCGATATGTATGCCAGCGGCGTGCCGGCACGCATCCTGGAAGTCACCGACGAACAGCTGGCCAGCATCAACGCCATCGCCAACTCCTGGTTCCGCTTCGACATCAAGGCGGAGACCTACCCGCGCCAGCCCAAGGCGGTCGCCACCATCGCACAGCCCAATATTCTGGTGGCCCTCAGCCGGCTCGATGAAAAGCTGGTGTACGACCTGACCAAAACGATGTTCGAGAACCTGCCGGAAGTGCACCAGGTACACAGCTCGGCCAAATACATCTCGCTGGAAAATGCGCTGAAAGGCGTTTCCGTGCCGCTGCACCTCGGCGCCTATCGCTACTACCGCGAAGCCGGCGTCGAGATACCCGATTATCTGATCCCGCCGGAAGCCGCCGCGCTGGCCGCCAACCCCTAATCCAGGAGGACGTATGAGCACTCACTCTTCTTCACCGCAGCCCGCCGTCGATCTGGACAAAGAAGCCGGCGCCGGCAACCGGCCGCTGAGCGGCGTCTATTTGCAGCTGGCAACCGTCCTCGCGATCGCCATCTCCGCCTATGCCATCTACGCCAACGCGCTGTCCAACACGCAGGAGTTCTACCGCAACACCACTTTCCTGAGCGGCATTCTGATCCTGGGCTTTATCCTGTTCCCCTTCTCGGCCCGGTACGCCACCCGCAGCTTCAACCGCTGGGACTATCTGTTCATCATCCTGACGCTGGTCAGCTACGGCTATTTCTACGTTAACTACCTCGATCTGCACGTGGTGCGCAAGAGCATCCCCAACGCCACCGACTATGTGATGGCGGCGATCGGTATCGGCGTGCTGTTCGAAGCCGCGCGGCGCACCACCGGCTATTTCATCCCCGGCCTGGCGAGCTTCGCCATTCTCTATGCGCTGTTCGGGCAATACTTCATGGGCATCTTCGGCCACGGGGGCTTCTCGGTAGAACGCCTGCTGTATCGGCTGTTCATGACCGGCGAGGGGATTTTCGGCATCACCCTGTCCACCGCCTCCACGGCCATCGTGGTGTTTATTCTGTTCGGCGCCTTTCTCAGCGTCAGCGGCGCAACCGCGCTGTTCAACGATCTGGCGCTGGCCGCCGCCGGACGCCGCCGCGGCGGCCCGGCCCAGGTGGCGGTGATCTCGTCGGCACTGACCGGCTCGTTGAGCGGCAGCGCGGTAGCCAATGTCGCCACCACCGGCACCTTCACCATTCCGCTGATGAAAAGCATCGGGCTGTCGTCCCGCTTCGCCGGCGCCGTGGAAGCCACCGCCTCCACCGGCGGCATGATCATGCCCCCCATCATGGGCGCGGCGGCGTTTATCATGGCCGGCTTCCTCGGCATCTCGTACACCACCATCGTCATCGCCGCCATCGTGCCGGCGCTGCTCTATTACGCCGCGCTGATCATGGCTATCGATCTGGAAGCCAAGAAACAGGGCCTGAAAGGCATCAACAAGGAGAACATCCCTCAGGTGCGCGCGGTGCTGAAGGCGCGCGGGCTGCTGCTGCTGCCGCTCGTCATCGTCATCGGCACGCTGCTGCTGGGCAAAACGCCGATCTATGCCGGCTTCCTCGGCATCATTGCCATCATCGTCGCCAGCTGGCTCACCCCCGACAGTTCGGTGCGCATGACGCCGAAAAAAATCGCGCTGGCCTTGAATGACGCGGCGCGCGGCTCGATCCAGGTCACCATCGCCTGCGCCGCCATCGGCGTAATCATCTGCGTGGTGACCATGACCGGCATCGGCTCCACGCTGGCGTTCAACATCGTCGCCATGACCGACAACACCCTGTGGATGATCCTGCTGGTGGTGATGCTGGTGTGCATCGTGCTCAGCATGGGGCTACCCTCGACCGCGCTCTACATCGTGGTAGCGGTGACTGTGTCGCCGATCCTGATCAAAGCCGGCGTGCTGCCGCTGGCGGCGCATTTCTTCGTGTTCTGGTTCGGCGCGTTGTCCAACATCACGCCGCCGGTGGCGCTGGCCAGCTACACCGCCGCCAGCATCGCCCGCGCCGATCCGATGCAAACCTCGTGGGACGCGGTGCGGCTGGCGCTGCCGGGCTTTATCATCCCGTTCATTCTGGTCTACAACCCGATGCTGTTGATGCAGGGCGACGATCTCAACCCGCTGTCGGTGCTGCATATGGTGATCAGCGCGCTGGTGGGGATCTACGCCCTGTCGATCGCCAGCGCCAATTTCTGGCTGATAAAGACCCACTGGCTGGAGCGGGTGCTGTTTACCGCGGCGGCGATTTTACTGATCAAACCGGGCCTGATGACCGATCTGGGCGGTGCGGCCCTGATCGCCGCCGCCGCCGCCATGCACCTGCTGCGCTATAAACAGCGCGCCGCGCTGCCGGGAGGCGCGTCATGATCCGCAAGGTCACGCGCCAGAAAGCCTCTCATCAGGTGCTGGCGCAGCTGAAAGCCGGCATCAACGACGGCACCTTTCCGGTCGGCGAGAAGCTGCCGTCGGAAAACGTGTTGGCGGACGCGTTCGGCGTCAGCCGGGTGCCGGTGCGCGAGGCGCTCGGCGTGCTGGAGGTCAGCGGCATCATCTCCTCACGCCAGGGCGGCGGCCACCGGGTGGAACAGCATTCGCTGCTGAGCAAATACGAACCGCTGGTGATGGAGGTAGCCGACCACCGCGAGGTGGAAGCGCTGCTGGAAATGCGCGAGGTCATGGAGCAGCAGGCGGCGCGCATGGCCGCCGAGCGCCGTACCGAACAGGAATTGCAGGCGATCGAACAGGCGCACCTCGCCTTTCGTCACTGTACGCTGCACGACGGCCAGATCGGCTATCGGCAGGACTACCTGTTCCACCGCGCCATCATGCAGGCTTCGCATAACCCCTTTTTCGTGCAGATCCTCGATAATATGCACGAACTGTATCTGGGGGTGCTGGTGTACTCGCTCAGCAAAAACCTAGGGCGGCAGGCCGAGCGCCAGCGGGTGATCGACGAACATGAGCGGGTGTTTATCGCCATTCGCGACGGCGATGCGGCGGCGGCCACCGCCGCCATGCAAAGCCATCTGAACAACGTACGCGGCAAATTACGCCGCCTGGAAAACGAGGAGCAAGAGCCGTGATGTACGACGCGATCGTTATCGGAGCCGGCCTGGTGGGGCTCGGCGTGGTGAATGCGCTGCAGGAAGCGGATCCGCAGCGGCGCATTCTGATCCTGGAAAAAGAACGCGGCCCGGCGGCGCACCAAAGCGGCCACAACAGCAACGTGGTGCATTCCGGCATTTACTACACGCCCGGCAGCCTGAAAGCGCAGTTGGCAAAACAGGGCAACCGCAGCATGTTCGCCTTCTGCCGCGAACACGACCTGTATCACGACCAATGCGGCAAGGTGATTGTCGCCACCCAGCTAAACGAACTGGATCGGCTGGAGAACATCTATCAGCGCGGCCTGCAAAACGGCCTGCAGGTCACCCGGCTGTCACAGGCGCAGCTGCGGGAGCGCGAACCGCACGTCAATGGCCTTGAAGCGCTGCTGGTGCCCGACGCCGGCATCGTCAACTACGCGGAGGTGGCCGCCAAGCTGGCGGAGATCATTGTGCGACGCGGCGGCGAGATCGCCTACGGCCATCAAGTTGAGGCCCTCCGCGAGCACGCCACCGGCGTCACCGTCACCGCCGCCGGCGACACCTTCGAGGGACGGCTGCTGATCAACTGCGCGGGGCTGTTCAGCGATCGCATCGCCAAACTGGCCGGTTACGAAACCGGCATGAAGATCGTGCCGTTCCGCGGTGAATACTATGTGTTGGACGACGCGAAAAACCACCTGGTCAACCATCTGATCTACCCGGTGCCCAACCCGGATTTCCCTTTCCTCGGCGTGCACTTTACCCGCATGTATAACGGCAAACGCGACGTCGGCCCCAATGCGGTGCTGGCCTTCAAACGCGAAGGCTACCGCAAATGCGACTTCAGCCTGCGCGATCTGAGCGAGGTGCTCGGCTATCGCGGCTTTTGGAAAATCGCCGGCAACTACCTCGGCGAAGGGCTGGCGGAAATGCGCCGTTCGCTGTCGCGCCGCCGCTTTGCCGAGAACGCCCGTCGGCTGATCCCGGCGCTGCAGGAGCAGGATATTCGGCCCGGCCCGGCCGGCGTGCGCGCTCAGGCGCTGACCGCCGACGGCAAGCTGGTGGACGACTTCCATTTCGTGCAGGGGAAACGCTCGCTGCACGTGTGCAATGCCCCTTCTCCGGCGGCGACTGCCTCGCTGGAGATCGGCCGCGAGATCGTGCGCCGCCACCTGTCCGCTTTCTGACGCCCGCTGAGGCCACGGCGCCCGTGGCCTCAGCCGCGCTGGATGGACACGCCGCCGTCCACCAGCATCGCGGTGCCGGTGACGAATGAGGAGGCGTCAGACGCCAGATACAGCGCCGCCTGCGCGATCTCCTCCGGCACCGCCAGCCGCTTCAGCGCGTGCAGTTCGGCCACCTGCGCCAGCGCCTCCGGGGTATTGCTCATCTGCCGGCCCATCGCCGTATCGGTGCCGCCCGGCAGCAGTGCGTTCACCCGAATGCCGCGCCCGCCGAACTCCACCGCCAGCGCCTGCGTCAGGCCGATCAGCCCCGACTTGCCGGCCGCATAGGCCGCCGTGCCGGGAAACGCCGCGGTGTGGCCGACGAAGGTGGAGGTGAAAATCACCGAGCCCGCGCCGCGCGCCAGCATGGCGGGGATTTGATATTTGGCGCCGTAGTAGGCGCTGGACAGGTTGGTTTCCAGCACCTCGCGCCATTCTGGCGCGGTGAGTGCCAGCGACGGCCCCAGCGGCCCCAGCGCGCCGGCGTTGTTGAAGGCGATATCCAGCCCGCCGAATTCGTCGACCGCCGTCGCCGTCAGCCGTTCGGCGAAGGCTTCATCGCGCACGTCGCCCGCCACCGCGAGCGCCCGGCCGCCCTCGCGCCGAATGTCCTCCACCAGCTCCGCCAACAGCCGCTCACGCCGGGCGCCCAACACCAGCGCAGCCCCCTGGCGGGCGAACAGCAGCGCCGCCGCCCTGCCGATCCCCGAACTGGCGCCGCCGATCACCGCCACCTTGCCGTTCAATGCGTTCATCGCTCATCCTCACGCGGTTTAAAGATCCTCAGTGTGAAGCAAGATCCCGCGCCGCGCTGGCCGCAAACGGACATGTAACTGACGCCAATAAAAAAGGTTCATCGCGCTTTAGCGTGAACCAATAGAAAACGGCAGTCAGAACGTTTAGGTTTGTATTCGCCAAAACACACCCTAAACCTTCAAAACTGCCGTCACTATGAATGCTAACCTTTGCTCCCTGTTCTGGGAAGGCTTTATCGTCAATTCCTTCTCGCATCCTTCTGCCAACTCCCTGCTTATCCAGCTCCAGCCTGACGCTGCCGTCATGCCCTGTTGTCGTCGTTGTGAGCGGCGGGTGCCTGTTGTGCATGATGTTTCCTTCCGCCGAGTGCGTGAACGCCAGCTGCTCGATTGGGTCGTCTGGCTCAACGTCCCCGTCCGGCGCCTGTGTTGCCCCCATTGCGGGGTCACCACCGAAAAAATCAGCTGGTTGCCTGAACGCCAGAGATATACCACGATGCTATCCGTATGGGTTGAGTCATTGACCCGTTTACTGCCGATTAAGCACGTTGCACAACTCACCGGCCTGCACTGGCATACGGTCAAGAATATCGACTACCGGCGTCTGCTGCGGGAACGGACAGAGCCGCAGCGCCATACCCTCCGCCGTCTGGTGATGGATGAGTTCGCCCTGTTCAAAGGACATCGCTATGCCACCGTGGTGATGGATGCGGATACGCAACAGGTGTTGTGGGTGGGCGAAGGCCGCAGCAGAGCGGCCTTCCGCCCCTTCTTCGTCTGGCTGGGCGCTGAAGGCTGTGCCGCTATCCAGTCTGTCGCCATGGATATGAATACGGCGTTAGACCTGGAGGTCAGGCATCACTGCCCGCAGGCGGAAGTGGTCTATGACTTGTTCCATGTGGTGGCAAAGTATGGCCGGGAGGTTATCGACCGGGTCCGCGTCGACCAGGCCAATCAACTCCGTGATAACCCAAAATCGCGTCAGGTCATCAAACGCAGCCGCTGGCTGCTGCTGCGCAACCCAGAAAACCTGCCCGAAGGGCATGAGGTAAAGCTCACGGAGTTGCTGGAGGCGAATCAGCCGTTGAATGTGGTCTGGCTGATGAAAACAGCGCTGAAAGAACTGTGGTACGCCCCGAGTGAACAAGAGGCGCAGAGACGCTGGGTAAGCTGGTACAGGCAGTCTCAGGAAAGCGGAATCAAGGCGTTGCAACACTTCGCCGAGAAACTGAAAGGGTATGCCGGTGGCATCATCGCGAGTGCCAGACACAGGTTGAATACCAGCGTGCTGGAAGGGATGAACAATAAGATAAAAGTGATGAAGCGGATGGCCTATGGATACCGGGATAACGCTTACTTCTTCCTGAAAATCAAAGCAGCGTTCCCCGGTAAAGCGC
Source organism: Serratia sp. HRI (assembly GCF_010119335.3). Lineage (NCBI taxonomy): Bacteria > Pseudomonadati > Pseudomonadota > Gammaproteobacteria > Enterobacterales > Yersiniaceae > Serratia > Serratia sp. HRI. Next base: position 533,917 of record NZ_CP083690.1, read on the forward strand.
GATGAACCATAAAAAAGGCGCTGCAAGCAGCGCCCCGGCAACGCGAATCTGACGGTTAACTCACGGCCTGGCCGCATACTTCTGCATCGTGGCCGGCGTCACCAGCTCGAACGGGATCCAGTAATACGGCTCGAGCTTTTCACCGTTGATCATGCGCTGCGCCACATCGACCGAGGTTTTGCCCTGCCCGACCGCGTCCTGGAACACCGTGACCTGCATCTTGCCGGAGGCCAGCGCCTTGAGGCCGTCCGGCGTGGCGTCGATGCCGCCGATCAGCACTTTCTTGCCCGCCTTGCCCGCCTGCTGCAGCGCCATGATTGCGCCGATCGCCATCTCGTCGTTGTTGGCGGCGACGATGTCGATCGCTTCGCCGTTGGTCAGCCAGTTCATCATCAGATCCATGCCTTCACTGCGTGAATAGTTGGCACTCTGCTTCTGCACCACCTTCATTTTCGGGTACTTGCTCACCACCTGCTCCACGTCTTTGGTGCGCTGCAGCGCGCCGGCGTCGGTCAGGTTGCCGATCATCACCGCCACGTTGCCCTGATAGCCGGCCAGCCGCGCCAGCTCTTCCATCTGCAGCGTGCCGGATTCCCGCTCGTCGGAGCCGACGAACACCACGCCCTGGGGCAGTTTGGCGTCGCCCGGCGTTCGGTTCACGTACACCAGCGGCACGCCGGCGGCCTGGACCATTTTGGTCATCACCGGCGTGCTGGCCGAGTTGACCGGATCGACGATAATCGCGTCCACCCCGGCGCTGATAAAGCTCTGCACCTGATCGGTCTGGCGGCCGACGTCGCCGCGCGCGTCCTCAAACTGCACGGTGATGCCGCGCGCCTTGGCCTCCTTGTCGATCGCCTGGCGGATGATGGTGAGGAAGTTCTGGTCGAAATAGGCCATCGACACGCCGATGGTTTGCGCCCATGCCGGGGTAGACGCGCACAGCGCCACCGCCAGCCACAGCCCTTTCAGGTAATTCATGATGTGTCCCCCGGTAAAAAAACGCCGCCGGCCAACCCTGGCGCCGGCGGCAATTCACGGCAATCAGTGTTTTTTACGGTTGCGCCGCATGTCGATCGACACGGCGGCAACGATAATCACGCCTTTGATGATGTCCTGAATGTAAGAATCGACGCCGATAAAGGTGAAGCCGCTTTTGATCAGGCCGAGGATCACCGCGCCGATCAGCGTGCCGGTGATGCGCCCGACGCCGCCCATCAGGCTGCTGCCGCCGATCACCGCCGCGGCGATGGCGTCCAGCTCGTAGGACATCCCCATGCTCGACTGGCCGCTGCTGACGCGCGCCGCCAGCACCACGCCCGCCAACCCCGCCAGGCCGCCGGCGATGGTATAAACCGTCACCAGGTACTTATTGACGTTGATGCCGGAGACCCGCGCCGAGGTCATGTTGCCGCCGATGGCGTAGATGTATTTGCCGTAGCGGGTGTGCTTGAGTGCGATATGGAAGATCACCGCAATCACCAGGAAGATGATCACCGGCATCGCGCCCTGGCCGATTGACGTGAAGCCGTCCGACAGGAAGCTGACCGGGTTGCCCTTGGTGTAGTACTGCGCCAGGCCGCGCGCCGACACCATCATCCCCAGCGTGGCGATGAACGGCGGAATACCGGTGCGGGTGATCAGGAAGCCGTTGATAAAGCCGCAGACGATGCCCACCCCGATCCCCGCGCCGATCGGGATCGCCGCCGGCAGATCGAGCAACCCCGGATACATCGGCGAGATGCTGTCCGAGGTCTGCGCCAGGCTGGCCGCCACCACCGCGGTCAGCGCAATCAGCGAGCCGGAGGAGAGATCGATGCCGGTGGTGATGATCACCTGGGTGACGCCCACCGCGATGATGCCGATGATCGCCACCTGCAGCACGATCAGCAGCAGGCGGTTCGGATTCAGCAGGAACGACTGATCGCGCAGGTACCAGCCGAGGATTTCGAAGATCAGCGCGATGCCGATCATCACGATGAAGATGCCGGTATCCTTCGGCATTTTGCCGCTCAGCCCGGAGAACAGCGTTCCCTTGTCCGTTGAATCGGCGGAGAGCGGCTTCTCAATCTTTACGTTACTCATGATGTTCACCCTTCGTTATTCTGAGGCCAGCGCCAGGATCTTCTCCTGGTCCGCGTCGTCTTTGTCCAAAATGCCGGTGATGCGGCCGCCGTGCATCACCATTACCCGATCGCTCATGCCGAGGATCTCCGGCAGCTCGGAAGAGACCAGAATGATGGCGACGCCGCGGTTGGCCAGCTCGCTGATCAGGCGGTAGATTTCCGCTTTCGCCCCCACGTCGATGCCGCGCGTCGGTTCGTCGAGGATCAGGATTTTCGGCTGCGCCAGCAGCCAGCGCGCGATCAATACCTTCTGCTGGTTGCCGCCGCTGAGGTTATTGATGATCTGATCCATGGTCGGCGTTTTGATGTTGAGCTTTTTAATCTGATCCATGCAATCTTTGGCCATCTGCACGTGGCTGACGAAACCGTTCTTGCCGATGTATTCCGACAGGTTGACGATGCTCATGTTCTCGACCACCGACAGCACCAGAAACAGGCCGGATTTTTTGCGGTCTTCGGTGAGGAACGCCAGCCCGCTCTCGATCGCCTTCGCCGGGGAATCCACTTTCACCGCCTGGCCTTCGATAAAGATCTCGCCGCCGTCCGCCGGGTGCATGCCGAACAGGCTCTCCATCACTTCGCTGCGCCCGGCACCCACCAGCCCGGCGACGCCGAGGATCTCGCCGCGCTTGACGCTGAACGACACGTCATGGAACCAGCCGCTGCGGCGCAGCCCCGCCACCCGCAGCACTTCCTCGCCGATATTGTTGTTGAATTTGGGGAACATCTGCGTCAGTTCGCGCCCCACCATCATGGTGATCAGCGACTGTTTGGTCAGGTTTGCGGTTTTGTCGCAGGCGATGAAGGTGCCGTCGCGGAAGATGCTCACTTCGTCGGTGATGGCGAAGATCTCATCCATCTTGTGGCTGATATAGATGATGCCTTTGCCCTGCTCGCGCAGTTCGCGAATGATGGCAAACAGGTGCACCACTTCGCCTTCGGTCAGCGCCGAGGTCGGTTCGTCCATGATCAGCACATCGGCGTTGTAGGATACCGCCTTGGCGATCTCCACCATCTGTTGGTTGGCGATGCTCAGCTCGCCCACCAGCGTTTCCGGCTGCAGTTTGATGTTCAGCCGCGCCAGCAGTTCGCGGGTCTGTTCGTTCAGCTGTTCGTGGTTGACGAACCCCAGCCGCGCCGGCTCGCGCCCCAGCCAGATGTTTTCCGCCACCGTCATGTAGGGCACCAGGTTCAGCTCCTGGTGGATCATGGAAATGCCCGAATGCAGCGCCTGCAGCGTGTCGCTGAAGGTGACCGGCCGACCTTTGATTTTGATCGAGCCTTCGTCCGGATGGTAGATGCCGATCAGACATTTCATCAGCGTCGATTTACCCGCGCCGTTTTCCCCCATCAGCGCGTGCACGCTGCCGGGTTTGATTTTAATCGAGACCTTATCCAGCGCTTTGACGCCGGGGAACTGCTTGCTGATGCCTTCGGCCTCAAGAACATAAGGGTACATACCGCTTACCTCCGCACTGACCCACGTTTTCCGCCGCGCTCGCCCCACACCGGCGCCCGCGGCGGGCTTCAAGGCTTATTTCTTGTTTTTATCGGCGAATTGCTGGTAATTGGCCTGGGTGATCAGCTGGTAAGGGATCAGCACGTTGCTCTCCACTTTCTCGCCTTTCACCAGCTGAACGGCGGTCTGCACCGCGCCTTCGCCCTGGCCTTTGGCGTCCTGGAACACGCTCAACGCCAGATCGCCCTTCTTGATGAACTCCAGCGCGTCCGGCGTGCCGTCAACGCCGGCCACCAGCACGCCGGATTTCTTGGCCTGCTTCAGCGCCAAAATAGCGCCGATGGCCATTTCGTCGTTGTTGGAGGCGATGGCATCGATCTGCTGGCCGGACAAAATCCAGTCGGTGGTAACGTCCACCGCCTCTTTGCGGAAGAACTTGGCGGTTTGCTTGTCGACTATTTTGATGCCGGGATAGTTGGCCGCCACCTCTTCCACGCCGCGAGTGCGGTCGCGCGTGGCTTCACTCGACAGCTCACCCATCAGGATCATTACGTTGCCCTTGCCGTTCATCAACTTGGCCAGCGCTTCCATCTGCAGCTTGCCGGCCAGCTTGGAGTCGGAGCCGACGTAGGCCATGCCGGCCGGCAGCGCCACTTCCGGCTTGCGGTTGACGAACACCAGCGGGATCTTGGCCTTCTCGGCCAGCTTAATCATCGGCTTGACGCCCTGGGTATCCACCGGATTCAGGATGATGGCGTCGACGCCCTGGCTGACGAAGTTTTCGATTTGTTGAATTTGCTGCGCGATGTCACCTTTGGCGTCTTCGAACTGGCCGCTGACGTTACCGTCGGCCTTCATTTTGTTTTGCATCGACTGGCGCAGAATGGTGAGGAAGTTGTCATCGAAGTAAGCCATGGAAACGCCGATCTTGATGTCTTTCGCCAACACGCTGGCCGGCAGCATGCACATCAGTACCGAGGCGGCGATCAGTTTCTTCAGCTTCATGTTCGTTACCCTTTAATCGTTAGAATGAAGAGGTCTGTTGGTTGACAGCTAATGAAAAATATTTTTTACATTCAAACAACAATACGGTCGGTGTTATCCCTTTGATACGGCGAATTTACCGCGTTATCGCCGTATAAAGGTCGTTAGGAAAATGGTGATCAAGATCTCAAAACAGATTAAAAACAATCAATTGAAATAAACCCCTGGCACAGAAAACGGCACCTTCAGCGCGTTTTTAAATGTTTATTTCATAATTTAGATTATTGAAACTTTTTAACCCAAACAAGCGAAACATGCATTTTGGAATGGCTTATTAACAAAAACATGACACGGATCTAACAAATGAAATGAAAGCCGCCGGCAAAGGTCCCCCTTTCGTGCGCCGGCAAAAACTGCGAGCGGCCACGCAGTTTGCGGTTTCCGCGTTTCCCGACCATCCTTACTCGGCAATAATGGACATATCCCTATCTCAGGAGGACCTGACATGCAGCTCAGCAGTAAGGTGCGGATGAACCGCCTGTTCAACAACGGCAAGTGCCTGGATGTGGCGATCGATCACGGCATCGCCAACGAACCGGATTTCTTGATCGGCCTGGAAGATATCGAACGGGTGATGGACAACCTGATCGCCGCGCGCCCTGACGCCATTCAGGTCAACTACGGCCAGGCGGATCTGCTGCAGCGCGTGCCGCAGCGCGAAAAACCGGCGCTGGTGATGCGCACCGACGTCGGCAACGCCTATAACGCCGCGCGCCACCGCGAAATGTGGGCGGTGCTGCACAACCCGGAGGCGCCGATCCTCGCGGCGCTGCAAATGGACGCCGCCGCGGTGGTGGTCAATCTGTATATGATCCCGGATGAGCCCGGCATTTTCCGCCAGTGCGTGGAGAACATCGGCCGCCTGCGCCACGCCTGCGATCAATACGCCATGCCGCTGATGATCGAACCACTGGTGATGGCCCCGGCCGGCCAGGGCGCCGCCTACGGCTCGCTCGGCGACGTGGAGAAGATCGTGCCGCTGGTGCGGCTTGCGCGCGAGCTGGGCGCCGACATCATCAAGGCCGACCCGACCGAACGGGTGGAAGATTTCCACCGCGTGGTGGAAGCGGCGCGCTGCCCGACGCTGGTGCGCGGCGGCGGCAAGGGGGAGCTGGGGCCGGTGCTGGAGAAATCCGCCGCGCTGATGGCCCAGGGCGCCTCCGGCATGGTTTACGGCCGCAACGTCTATCAACACAGCAATCCGTCGCAGGTGGTGCGTGCGTTGATGGCAATCATCCATCAGGGTGCCAGCGGCCAACAGGCGCTGGAGATCTACCACCAGCAGTGACCCGCTTTTGTAACTAAAATAAGCCCCCCGCTCCCCGGCAGCATGCTATAACCTGCTGCCGGTAACTGCAGCTTGCCTCATTCCTCGCTAGAATACGCCGTGATATCGCCATTCGGAGAACCGCCATGCCAAAACAACGGGTGCCGCTCAAGCTGAGCACCTCCATCACGCTGATGGTGTCCGCCATCATCGCTTCGGTGCTGCTGGTGGTGTTCGCGCTGTTTTTCGTACAGATGAGCCGCGAGGGGCAAGATCAGCTGCAGCAGAAAGCCATCGCCGTCGCCAATACGCTGGCGCTCTCCAGCACGGTGGTTGACGGTCTGCAGCGGCGCGACCAAAGCGGCGCCATTCAGCGCTTCGCCGAGCAGGTGCGCCATCAAAACGAGCTGCTGTTCGTGGTGGTGGTGGATATGCAGGGCATCCGCTATTCGCACCCCAAACCCTGGCTGATCGGCAAGCATTTTATCGGCGACGATCTGGCGCCCGCGCTGCAAGGCAACGTCAACAGCGCCATCAACCGCGGCACGCTGGCCCCGGCGCTGCGGGTGTTCGTGCCGGTGTATGACGCGCAGAAACAGCAAATCGGCGTGGTGGCGCTCGGCATCGCGCTGGATACCGTGCAGCGGGTGGTGGCGGAAAGCCGCTGGATCATCTATTGGACCATCGCCTTCGCCGCGCTGGTCGGCAGCCTGGGCACCTTCTTCCTGGTCTCCGCACTCAAGCGCATCATGTTGGGTTTCGAGCCTTACGAAATCTCCAACCTGTTCGAACAGCGCAACGCCATGCTGCAATCGATTAAAGAAGGCGTGATCGCGGTCGATAATGAATCCCGCATCACCATCGTCAACGACGAGGCCAAGCGCCTGCTGCGCCAAAGCGGCCCGGTGGAAAACCTGCTGCTGGAAGCCGCCAGCAAGCATTGGCCGGCGCAGCTGCATCTGGCGGAGGTGCTGGGCAGCGGCAAACCGCTGCGCGATCGGCAGATCAACTTCAACGGCAGCGAACTGCTGACCAATACCGTCCCGGTGATCGTCAACGGCCAGGTGACCGGCGCCATCGCCACCTTCCGCGACAAGACCGAAGTCAGCCGCCTGCTGCAGCGCCTGAGCGGCATGGCGCACTACGCCGATGCGCTACGGGTGCAGTCGCACGAATTTATGAACAAGCTGCACGTGATACTCGGCATGCTGCACATGAAGGCCTACCAGCAGTTGGAAAACTACATCATCAATACCGCCAGCAACTATCAGGAAGAGATCGGCGCGCTGCTGCGCAAGATTCACTCGCCGGAAGTGGCGGGCTTCTTCATCGGCAAGATCAGCCGCGCCCACGAAGCCGGCGTTGAGCTGACCATCGAGGAAACCAGCCTGCTGCCGGAAACCGACGATGCGGAAACCACCCATGTGCTGATCAGCGTGCTCGGCAACCTGATCGAAAACGCCATCGACGCCATCGACGGCGTTGAGGGCCACGAGATCGGCCTGAGCTTCCATCACCACGACGATCAATTACACTGTATCGTCAGCGACGACGGCCCCGGCATCGATCCGGCGATCGGCGCGCGCATCTTCGAACACGGATTTTCTACCAAGGGAACGGGACGCGGCATTGGCCTGGCGCTGATCCGCAGCCATCTGGAGAAACTGGGGGGCAGCATCGATTTCGAATCCGAACCGGGCGAGCTGACCCAATTTTTCGTGCACCTTCCCTATCAGGCCAAGAGCAGAACCCATGATTAACGTACTGATTGTCGACGACGACCCGATGGTGGCAGAGCTGAACAAATACTACCTGAGCCAGGTCAGCGGTTTTCACTGCCAGGCGACGGTCGCCACTCTGAGCCAGGCGCGCGCCCTGCTGGCCGACGCCAGCGTCAGCATCGATCTGGTGCTGCTGGATATCTACATGCAGCAGGAGAACGGGCTGGATCTGCTGCCCGGCCTGCGCGAACTGGGCGAGAAGACCGATGTGATCATCATCTCTTCCGCCAGCGATGTGAACACGGTGCAAAAGGCGCTGCACTACGGCGTGGTGGATTACCTGATCAAGCCGTTCCAGTTCAGCCGCTTCAAAGAGGCGCTGAGCCACTACCGGCAGCAGTCGCAGCTGCTGGCGCAGCGCGAGTTTTCGCAAGCCGACGTCGACAGCCTGCTGCGCCGCCAGCCCGGCGGCCAGGAGAGCAAAAAGCTGCCGAAGGGCCTGACCAGCATCACCCTGAGCACGGTCTGCGAGTGGATAGAACAGCAGCACGACAGCGAATTCTCCACCGACAACCTGGCCAACGCCATCGGCATTTCGCGGGTGTCCTGCCGCAAGTACCTCATCTATCTGGCGGAGAGCGGCATTCTCGGCACCCGTATTTTGTACGGCGCCACCGGCCGCCCGGTCTATCTGTATCAGCTGAAGCCGGACGCGATCGCCATGCTGAAAGAGCATTGCCGCCCGGCATAAACGACGCCGGGCGCTGCAAGCGCCCGGACGTTGAAAGCTAGAAGTTGTGCATGTAACACTTCGCCTCGCGGTGAGGATCTTTCGAGTGTCTCCGCAGGCAGCGCTGCTTTTTCTGCTGCTGCTCCAGGTGACGCTGCTGCCGCTTGGCGGCTTCTGCGGCCTCGCGCTGCTGCTCACGCGCGATCGCCTGCTCATTGGCCTGCGTCAGGCTGTCGACATTCCACACCTTGTGGCGCAGCGCGCTGCGTTTTTTCTGGTACTCCTCGGGGACTTTATTGTCCTTCGGCGGCGCCGCGTGGTATTCCAAATCCACCCGCGCCTGCGCAAAGCAGGCGCAACACAGGGCCGCGCCGACCAACACTAGCCTTTTCATCGATAAACTCCTGACAAATCCCTGTTCTCATCTTTAGCAATTCAGCGGCCGGCCATTCAGCCAGGCGCGGCAATAAACGCCGACAAACGGCCGATGCGGCCCCGTCAGAGACGTCCGCCGCAGACGCAGCGACAGGCAGCGGACGATATCGGCACCCTGCTCACAGGCCGATCGGGCGCTCTGATGCCCCTGCGCGGAAGGTCTCGCCGCTTCCTGCGTTTGCAACCGGATTTCCAACGCTTCCCGCTCCGCACGCAGCAGCGCCAGCTGCACGCGCTCCGCCTGAATCTGTTCAGCCAACCAAACATGCTGTAACAAGCCATCCAGCCGCGCCGGACACCCCGCCGCAGAGGGACTTTCCGTCGAGGCGCCGGGCGAGGAATGGCGATCGATGAACGCCTGACTGCAAAATGAGGCCAGCAGCGCCAGCGCCGCAGCGATTAACGAAGGTAGTTTCAATACACAAGCTCCATGAATAAGCCGACTGGGGCGCGCCGCGAAAAACGACGCAGAGAACCGTTCAACAGCCGTTGAGTGAAGACACCTGAGGCTCCGCGGGATCGGGCGCATGTTGCCCTCCCGTCGCCGGCGCTTTCGCGTTTTCGGCATCGCATTCCGCCAGACGCGCCAAGGTTTCGGCCTCATTCTCCGTGGGCGGGGTCGGCTCAGCCATCTCTTGTCGCAGGCCATGCGCCAGCTCTTTCAATTTCTTCTGAAACAGCACGGGAGAAATTCCCTCGCATTGCCGATCGTAACGGGCCGCATTTGCTTGCAGACTCAACAACGACATTATCAATATGGCGACAATACGCTTTGCCATTGAAAACTCCTGTAAGGATGTCTGGGTATGTTGATATATATTCAACAAGCAGAGATTCATCGTTTAAAGATAAATAACGCATCGGAAAAACAGAGTAGCGAATTAATAATAAACCGTTCCACAATATCTTTGAGATAACGTCTGCCGCCCCGCCGAATAAAGATCGGCGGTTAGCGCCCCCCTATTTTCGACCAGTCCAGCGTACCGCCGATACCGACCCGGCCTTCATTCAGCACGGCAGCGGCGGATTCGCCGGCGATAATGCGCTGTTTCTGTTCTCGCGTTGCGGGCTGCGGTGTCCCCCAATTCCCCCAGTGAGTGGAGGAGGATGAGGATGAAACAGTGGGGTGAATGGCACTGCATCCGTTTAATACAAGACACAATGCCAGAAGAGAATTACGCCATGTCATACTATTTCCCTTAAAATAACGCTATTGGTAGTGACGGTAAATGAAAAACGAGTTTATTTAGTTTAATAACTTTCGCCGCATGCAATCGCCTGCGACAACAAGAATACGCAAGTGTTAATCACCCGTTATTTTAATTAACCTGAATCAAACAAATATCGTTCAATAAGACAACGCTAATCGCAGAAATGGGCCAGCAGGCTCAGCGCACTTCCGAGTGCGCTGGGATCTTACTCTTCGCCGTCCGGCTGCCAGGCCAGCAGATCGCCGGGCTGGCAGTCGAGAATGCGGCAGATCTTGTCCAGCGTTTCCAGCCTGACTCCCTTGACCTTGCCGTTTTTCAACAGAGACAGGTTTTGCTCGGTGATCCCCACCTGCTCCGCCAGCTCCTTTGAACGCATCTTCCTTTTGGCCAACATGACATCAAGACTTACGATTATTGCCACTCTATTCTCACACGAAAGAAAGCTGTTCTTCATTCAGCCGCAACGCTTCCAGAAATACCCGGCTAAATACCAGGATTGCGCAGCCTACGATCAGCGAGCGCACCGACTCGCTATTGACGCCATAATAAAGGATAAACAGCATTTTTTCATCGGCGGTCAATACCATTACCTGCAGCAGACCGGCTAACGACGGGAACAACACATCGACGATCAGCAAGATGCCAATGATCTGCAACAGCACCATATTGTTGCGATGCCACACGTTGCCGCGGAAGAATTGATAAAACAGCCCGGCGCCGCACAGCAGCGCGCTGTAATAGGGCAAATAACCGAGCATGTCGATAACCAGCGTGGCGAACAGCGCCCAGCGTTGCTGCGGGATCGCGTAGGCGAGCAGCTCCGGGTAATATTCCCGGTAAGAGGCGACGATATCGCGATAGGCTACGCCCTGCAGCCAGTCCCGCACGATGATGAACATCTCAACGCCGGTGCTGACGATCAGCATCGCCATAATGAGCAAACACAGACAACGCACATACAGCGGCAGATGGATCCTTGGCGCAGCGCCCATAATTTTCTATCCCTTAATCAACAGCAATAAATTATCGTAAAACGATAATTTATTGCTGTAAATGATCAAGTGGACTGATGAGTCAGGCGATGGTCGCCAACGCGCGAACAATAAAAAAGGCCGGGCTAACCCGACCTTTGTTTGACCGCTCGACGCGCTTAGACCAGTTCGATCACGTCGAAGTTGGCTTCGCCGCTCAGATCGGCATCGTAATCAACGCCCTGCAGACCGAAGCCGAACAAGCGCAGGAATTCCGCCTTGTAGCCCTGGTAATCCGTCAGTTCGTTGATGTTGCTGTCGTTCAGCTGCTGCCAGATTTCACGGCAGGTTTCCTGCACTTCGTCGCGCAGTTCCCAGTCATCCAGGCGCAGACGGTGTTTCTCGTCGGTATCCGGCGCCGCACCGCTGTACAGCTTGGTGGCGAACAGACGCTGGATCTGCTCGATGCAGCCTTCGTGAATGCCCTGCTCCTTCATGATCTTGAACACGATGGAGATATACAGCGGCATCACCGGAATGGCGGAAGAAGCCTGCGTCACCACCGACTTGAGCACCGCAACGTAAGCCGCGCCCCCTTTGGCCTGCAGCTTCTGGTTGATGGCGTGCGCCGCGCGATCCAGATCTTCTTTCGCCTTGCCCAGCGTACCGTGCCAATAGATTGGCCAGGTCAGATCGGTACCGATGTAGGAGTAAGCGACAGACTGCGCGTTATCCGCCAACACGCCCGCTTCGTCCAGCGCGTCCATCCACAGCTGCCAGTCCTGGCCGCCCATCACCTTCACGGTGTCGGCGATTTCTTGCTCGTTGGCCGGCTCGACCACGGCCTCAACCAGCACGTCTTTGTTGGTGTCCAGCGCGACGGATTTGTACGGCTCGCCGATCGGCTTCAGTGCGGAACGCACCACTTCGCCGGTTTCCGGCATCTTACGCACCGGCGAAGCCAGCGAGTAAACCACCAGGTCAACCTGACCCAGGTCTTTCTTGATCAGATCGATAACGGTCTGACGGCACTCATTGGAAAATGCGTCGCCGTTGATGCTTTTCGCGTACAGGCCTTCTTCTTTAGCTGCCTTGTCGAAACCGGCGGAGTTGTACCAACCGGCGGAACCGGTTTTGCCTTCGCTGCCAGGCTTCTCGAAAAATACGCCGATGGTGGCCGCACCGCTGCCGAAAGCGGCATTGATGCGCGAGGCCAGACCGTAACCGGTGGATGCACCAATGACCAGCACCTTTTTAGGCCCGTTTTTCAGTTCGCCGCGCGACTTAACGTAGGCGATTTGCTCACGGACGTTGGCTTCACAGCCTGCCGGGTGAGCGGTGGTGCAGATAAAACCACGAATTTTAGGTTTGATAATCATAGTAATTTTTTCTTGGTAGCTAAAAACCGAAGGACAATATACCTGATTTTCTCGATATACTTAAGAAAGTGCGAAAACAAGCGCAGTGAACAGACCAGTTTAGTCGAGGGATCAGGGTTGCCCAACTCCGCATCGTGATACCTTCACGCGCCGCGCTTCGCACCCTCAGCGCGTTCAAGCCTTCCCTCTTCAAATCAGCAAAAGTTGATCATGCTTCTGGCGTTGCGTTATGGTATGGCTGTTTTTTGGTCGAAATCCAGGGAAGATAAAATCACCAGGAACAGTAATGGAACCGACTTTATATTATATTCTTTCTACTCTCGCTGCCGCAGCCTGCCTGGCCGTGAAATACGGCTTCAGACCGCCTCAGGGTTCCAAGGGGTATGTTGTTCTGGTTACGATATGCTTTTTAATCCTTTGCTGGCAATTTACCCTTTTTGCCAGCGGCAACGCGATGTTTATTGCTGACTCTGAAACATGGACCAAAGAAAATTGGCCTCTACGCTACTGTGCGTTGGGGTTTGCTCTTGCACATACCTTCGCCACTTTCGAATCCTCCAGAAGAAAGAAAAAAGACAAACTTTCCTGAAGTCGTCACCACCAAATGAAACGCCATTTGGTGGTGACAAGGTAGAGCCATTACGCCTTGTTCTTTTCCAGCTGCTCAATCAGCGTGTAACGCAGCGATGAGGCATCAGCCGGTACGTTCTCCACCGGAGTGACGCGCACTTTCAGCCGATACTGATAGCCGGGTTCAAAAGTGAAGCCCTCGATACCGGTATAGAACAACTCCCACGGCTGCTGCGCGGAGCGGCGCACCTGCATGCACTTCATCGGGGCGACGCCCACGCAGTCCACCAGCGCGCTGTTCACCAGCAACACTTCCGTTTGGCCGCCTTTCTCGTTTGCGGGCTGATTCATCGAGGTTCCCTCCTGGCTGCAGCCGGCCAGCGCGGCCAACGCAACAAATAACAACGCTTTAATTTTCAATGTACTGCACCAATAGTCATCTAGGTTGCGCGATCCTAACAAATTGGCCGGGTGAATTGAACCTTGCTTCGTATCGCAGGAGTGACATTATTCGTTCGCGTTTATTCTCCAAACTCATGCATTACTGGAAAGAGTTCATGACGGTACGCTGTCATTTTTATCATCGGCATCAATGAGAAAACCGGTGATGCGAATTAAAAACCAGCGCCAGATCCAAAAGTTCGATTTTCGCTCTGGTGGCCACATTGGCCAAGCATTGAAACATCTCCCCACGTCCGTTATGTTACAACCATAAGAATTTCGAGGGATTGAAGTGAACAACACAGAGATAAATGAAATGAGAAAAGACAGCATCCATATACGCATACTCTCTTTTTTCTTTGAATTTTTCTATCAGTTAATCGGGGGAATTGGGTTTCTATTGTGTATCTATTTTTTCTTTAGCTTCGACACGATAACTCAGCGCGTCGTTGCCATTTTATCGACAATAGCAATATTTTGTATCATTTGCTGGCTCGGCGACACCCTCATCAAAAAGCTACGAGGTTATTGATGTTATCAGACCGACGAGTGACGGCTATGATTCATGAATAGCAGCGTAAGGCTGGCGACCTTTATGCAGGCCGTACTAATCTAAGCGCCAGTGAAATGCTCTTCATGGTCTTCTGTGAAGAGACGGCGCACCAGTTAGGTATCGAGGATTTGGGGGCTATTGTTGCTGTTGTGTCAGGTTTAAACGTTTCAAAAACACGTGGCAAATTTAGAGGGAACATCAAAGATACATCATATGCATCTCGAGGCGCTCGCAAGGTATTCGGAAAAAAAACGTTCCCTGGCAATGTGAAATTACCATCTGTAGTAGGTGGGTATCCCCCATCCACTATGCGGATCATCCTTACGCGAAAGATGGGAACATTTGTCGGACGCGCAGTGCCCGTCGTTGGTTGGATAATTATTGCCAAAGATATAACAGAAATAGCATTTCGTTCTGTGACCAGGTACAACAGCATTGCAAGGGGTAATGATAAATTATGGTAACTGACGAGGAAGTTTTGGCGTTTTTCCGAGATGAACTCTCCACGCCAGTATCTTGGGCAGGAAAAGTCGAACACCTAGAATTGGATACCCCACTCCAAGACTACGCCGAAGGTGATGAACTGCCATATGCAATTAATGACTACGATAAAAAGTTCGGCGTTGACGTCTCTATCATCGATATGTCTATCTATTACCCATGGGAAAATTTGTCCCTCCGTGAGCGCTGGTTTAAATATAAAAAAGCAGATGTAAATAAGACCAGAAAACCTCTAACCGTCAGAATGTTTGCTGAATCGGCAAAAGCGGGCCGATGGTTGTATTAGGCTGGCATACGCCGGCCATCTTCATCAATAAGCCTTCCATGCAGAGAACACCAGCGGATCGCCGAATGCATAGCGCCTGTGTTCAACCATCGAGTTGTACGGCATATACACTTGGTGGCACGTATCAACATCCCCCCTGGCTCGAAACACCTTAGCGCGCCAGCTACAGCCTCTGGGTAGTTTAGGGCTAACGTGGTGTTGCTGGTCGCGTTCTGAAAGTATTGGTCAATATGCCCAAGGCAAGAGGGAAAGACTTTGCGCAAAAACTGCTGGGGCATTCATCAGAAACGATGACGTTGAAATATCTCAACACGAGGGGAGAAGGCGGACGTCATGCTGCAAAAGACCGAATATCAAAATTCGAGTAAATTTCGAGTGATTTCGATTTTTCAGAAAAAAATACTTATAAATCAATTACACAAAAAAAGACCGAATACGATTCCTATATTCGGTCTAGGGAAATGGCTCTTGGGAGAGAGCCGTGCGCTAAAAGTTGGCATTTAATGCAGGGCTTGTTCAGCCGTGCTCTTTAAGAGTAGCCTACCGCGCCAGTTTTGCCAGCCGCCCGGCGGCCGCGTGATAGTTTCGTGACGAAATAACTATGCGGCAAAGGCGCATCAATCCGCGCGCGCTGGGCAAGGCGTTGGCAAACAAGCGGTTAGTCAGCGCACAGCTTCTCGGCGCGTTCAATGAACGGCGCCAGGCTCATTTTTTTCCCCGGTTCGGCAGGGTCGTCCAGCAGGAGCACCTCCAGCGGTTGCGCGCGCTGATGGCCCTTCTTCACCTGCTGCTCCGCTGCGTCGTTGAGCGGGTATTGCATCAGAGTGCTGTTGTTGAGCACGAACAGCGCGCCGCCGCTGCGGCACTGCAGCGTCACTTCTTCCTTGGTGAACGCCCACTGTTTGCCGTATTCCAGTTTGGTGATGTTCACCAGTTTGTCTGCCGCCAGCGCGCCGGTCGCGGTTGCCAGCAGCGTAA
Source organism: Serratia sp. HRI (assembly GCF_010119335.3). NCBI lineage: Bacteria > Pseudomonadati > Pseudomonadota > Gammaproteobacteria > Enterobacterales > Yersiniaceae > Serratia > Serratia sp. HRI. The sequence continues at coordinate 549,589 of NZ_CP083690.1, forward strand.
TGCCGAGTAATACCGATTTCATGTGTTGGCCTTAAGGTTGCTATTCACGTCGATTTTCCCGCAGCTTGCCCGGTTGCGGCAAGCCGAAATGTCAAACCGGCGCATAGGTTGCAAATAAACTGACCAGCAGCAGCACCGCCATCCCCAGCCCCACTTCGAGCCAGCAGGCCAGCACCACGCCGCGCTGCGCCAGCGCCGGCACGCGGCTCATTGCCGGCACGATGGCATAGCGATTGGCCAGCGCCACCATTACCATCAGCGCCACCAGCGCGGTTTTGATCAGCAGCAGGCGCTGATAAGGCGAGCCGAGGTTGAGCGGCCAACCGCCGAGAATGATCAGGCTGTTGACGATGCCGGTGACGATCACCGCCGCCACCGCCAGGTGCCCCCAGCACGAGAAACGGATCAGCGTGGTGATGGCGTCGCTGCGCCACTGCGGCGGCTGCAGGTAACGCAGGCAAACCAGCAGCGGCGCCAGGCAGCCGAACCAGTAGCCGGCGGCCAGCAGGTGCACCGCATGGTTGGCGCGGTGCAGCGCGCCCAGCGTGCCTTCGTGCATCGCCGCGTGGCCGATGAACGCCAGGCTGACCAGCAGCAGCGCCGAACACAGCGCCAACGCCTGCGCGCGCGGCCTTTCCGGCAGCAGCAGGCTCAGGATCGCCAGCAGCGACAGGCCCAGATGCCAGCGCCACACTTCGCCGAAGGTGGTGCCGAGCACCGCCCACCAGACCTCCAGCCGCCAGGCGTCTTCCCAACCGTCGCCCATTTGCCCGGCCTGAATGGCCAGCAGCGCCACGGCGGAAAGCCCGGCAATCAAGGTGCCGGCAAGCAGCAGCGGGCGCACATCGCGGGAGAGGATCGGGGAGAGGCGCTGCGGTGACAGTAAGGCGGTGAACAGGCTGATGCCGAACATCAGCATCACCGCCGCAAAGTGCACCAAGCGACACAGAACGAACAGGGTCGCCAGACTCACGATCAGTTTACGGTGAAGCTGTACTGGCCTTTGGTTTTATGCCCGTCGACCGACACCACATGCCAGCTGACGTTGTATTTGCCCGCGCTCAGCTCGCCTTCGATCGGCACATTGACCTGGGTGTTGTTGTTCGGATCGAGCTGCAGCTTGCCGGTTTTCACCACGGCGTTGTCCGGGCCGGTGATTTTCACGCCGCTGAAGTTCGGCTCGATGCCTTCGGAGAAGCTGAGGGTCAGCGCTTTCGGCGCCGGGCTGACGCTGGCGTCGGCCTTCGGCGTTTGCACTTTCAGGTGGGCGTGCGCCAGCGCTTGCTGCGAAGACAGGCCGACGAACAGGACAAAAACGGTGGAAAGCAGGCGACAGGAGGAACGAATTTTACCGATCACAGTGGTATCCCTTAACAGTATAAAGAGGGTCATAAGGGTTAAGGCCACAGCCAAGGCGATGTATCAGCGGCCCCAACCCACCGCAAATGATTGCGCCACGGGTAAACAGAAAAACGGGTTGTATCGGCTAACCCGCTGTTTTGACTCTACCATCCCTGTAGCGTATCGCGGTAAATCATAACGACCACGCTGCGGCAAGTCGAGCGCATCACTGGCATTTTGCGATCCGGCAGCACGTATCGCCGCATAACCGCGATAAACGCAGGGTAAAAAAAACCGCGCGTCAGGCTCGCCCGCGCGCGGTTTTCGGTGTTCTGATGCGGATTAAGCCTGGCCGTTGCCGCCCTGGCCCATCGCGCCCATTTTCTTCAGATCTTTGTCGATGAAGAACAGGCCTTTGCCGCTGGTGCCCACCAGCGCCAGCTTATCCAGCACGGATTTGAACAGTTTCTCTTCTTCGTGCTGCTCCGCCACGTACCACTGCAGGAAGTTGAAGGTGGAGTAATCATGTGCGGTCATGGCGGCGTGCGCCAGTTCGTTGATCTGACGGGTGATCAGCTGTTCGTGTTCGTAGGTCTGCTGGAACACGTCCGCCAGCGATTCGAACGTCACCGGCGGTGCGGCGATGCTGCCCAGCAGCGGCAGAGAGCCGGTGTCGCTCAGGTAGTCGAACAGACGTTGCATATGCTGCATCTCTTCCTGAGAGTGCTCTTTAAGAAATGCGGCGGCGCCTTCAAAGCCTTTATCGCTGCACCATGCGCTCATCTGCAGGTACAGGTTGGCGGAGTAGAACTCCAGATTCAGTTGCTCATTCAGCTTTTGAGTCATTTCTTGCGTCAGCATAATGATTCCTTTTATTTTGCAGGTCATGAATTTAATTTTCGCGCATTATGCCCTGCTGCCGCAAAAATAAAAACACCTTATTTACACTCAAATCACATTAATTATAAAAACCATACATATCAACAAATTAAAATAATTTAATTACATTAAGAATTAACATGATAATTATTTTCATCTTTTATTCCAATCAAAAAGCGAATCATTCTTATTTAAAAGAATAAATAGATTGCATTACTCCCGGACAAATATCGCCCACGGTAGCGGCGCAACGGGCTTGCCAAGCGCCGCCGGGTGGATTACCTTCTGCGCAGGTTCAAAGCGGTAAAGTAAGGAGCATAGCGTGGGTTACAATCTGGCCGAGCTGTCTAAAGAAGAGATGGACCGGGTGAACGTGGATCTCGCCGCCTCAGGCGTGGCGTACAAAGAGCGCTACAACATGCCGGTGATCCCGGAAGTGGTGGAGCGTGAGCAGCCGGAAGCGCTGCGCGACTATTTTCGCGAGCGCGTGGCGCACTACCGCGCGGAATCCCACAGGTTTTCGCGCCTGCCGTACGAGCCGAAGGTCAAATAACAAAAAACCCGCCGTTACGGCGGGTTTTTTTACGTCACTTGCCGGCGAACCGGTCGGTGGCGATCATCAGCTGGTGCAAGATGCCCGGTTCATCGAACGAATGCCCCGCTCCTTCCACGATATGCAGTTCCGCTTCCGGCCAGGCCTTGGCCAGATCCCAGGCGTTCTGCACCTGGCAGGCCATATCATAGCGGCCGTGGACGATCACCGCCGGGATATGGCGGATCAGCGGCACGTTGCGCAGCAGCTGGTCATCGCTCTCCAGGAAGCCCAGATGGGTGAAATAGTGGTTTTCAATGCGGGCGAACGCCAGGGCGAAATCGTCCTCGCCGAACGAAGCGGATTCGCGGCTCGGCAACAGCGTGACCGTTTCCCCTTCCCACACGCTCCACAGCTTGGCCGCTTCGAGCTGCACCTGCGGATCGGCCGAGGTCAGCCGCTGCCGGTAGGCGGCGATCACGTCTTTACGCTCGTCATCCGACAGAATGGACAGCACGCGCGCCCATTTGTCCGGGAAGAAGCGTGAAGCGCCGTCCTGGTAATACCAATGCAGCTCCTGCTTGCGCAGGGTGAAGATGCCGCGCAGCACCATTTCACTGACGCGCTCAGGGTGAGTCTGCGCATAGGCGAGCGCCAGCGTCGATCCCCAGGAACCGCCGAACACCAGCCATTGATCGACGCCGGCCATGTCGCGCAGCCGCTCGATATCGGCCACCAAATGCCAGGTGGTGTTGTTGTCCAGGCTGGCGTGCGGACGGGAGCGGCCACAGCCGCGCTGATCGAACAGCAGCACCTTGTAACGTTCCGGATCGAACAGCTGACGATGATGCGGGGAGATGCCGCCGCCCGGCCCGCCGTGAATGAAGACCGCCGGTTTGCCGTTCGGGTTGCCGCTCAGCTCCCAGTAGATCCGGTGGCCATCCCCAGTGTCCAGCCAACCGCTGTCGTATGCTGCTAACGGCGGGTACAAACCTCGTAATTGTTCCATGGCGCTTTCCGTCTCTCTGTGAGTCATGCTTTCATCAAAGCGGAAGCCGCCCGGCAGGTCAACGGTAAAACCCGAAAACTCGAACGCGCGCCGAGAACTCGGCGCGCGTTTGCTCAAAATCACAACGACCTGCCTGCAAAATGCCCACAGGTCCGATCGGTTGAGGGGCACATTCGCCCCCCGGCGGGACTCAATTAGCCACCTTTGCGCATATGCGGCTCACGCATCTCCTGTGCGGTTTTCGCCTCGATGCTCAGCTCCGCCGTCGGGCGCAGCAGCAGGCGCGCCAGCCCGATAGGTTCGCCGGTTTCCCGGCAGTAGCCGTACTCGCCGTTCTGCAATCGCGCCAGCGCCGCATCGATTTTCGGCAGCAGGCGGCTTTCGCGATCCAACTGGCGGAACAGCAGGCGCAGATCCTCTTCGCGCGCCGCCTTGTCGGCTTCATCGCCCGTCGCTTCGCCGCCGTCGATATCCTTTTTCAGCTCATCGATGTGCAGCAGCAGCTTTTGCCGCTCATCCTTCAGCAGCTGGCGGAAAAACGCCCGTTGAACCGAGTTCATATAATCAGAATCCGGCATGGCCAGCAGTTGCTGCGCATCCGGTAACGTCATGACTGTCATTGCGCTCTCCCAACACCAAAAGTGTAACATTATAACATAATATTTATTTTTAGCACCCGGTCATCCAAAAACAAAATTTCATGCACAAACAGCCGGTTAACCTAAAGCTGCACTTTGCCGCTTGCATCCTCTTGGCTTTAGGCGGTTAATGGCTGAGCAAGCCACCCAATCATAGGTAACGAGAGGCCATCATGAGTAAGGGAATGGATAGCAAAAAGAATGCGAAGAAGAAGCCGTTGAAAACCCCAGCTGAGAAACGTGCGGAGAAACGCGCCAAAAAAGCGCATCCGTCTGGTGAGTAAGCGTCCTTCCATCCGTCATTAAACCCGCCAAGGCGGGTTTTTTATTGCCTCACTGGAGAGATGGCCGATGTCCTGCCTCACCCTTGCCGCCGCCCAATACCCCGCTGCAGCGGCCAATATCGCCTGCAACCTTGAACGTCACCTTGAATTTGTTGCGCAGGCAGCAGCTCAGCAGGTGCAGCTGCTGGTTTTTCCCGAGCTGTCGCTGAGCGGCTATGAGTTGGCCAATGCTGCCGAACTGGCGCTGACGCTGGACGATCCTCGCCTGCTGCCGCTCAGTGCAGCGGCGCAATCACGGCAGATGACAATCATCGTCGGCGCGCCTTTGCGCAGTGGCCCGGCATTGCATATCGCCGCCTTGATCTTTCACCCCAACGGCGCATTGACTACCTATACCAAACAGCATCTGCACGGCGCGGAACAGCAATACTTCGCGCCCGGCGATGGCGGCTCGTTGCTGGAACTCCATCACCACAACATCGCGCTGGCTATCTGTGCCGATACTTCGGAGCCCGACCACGCGAGCGCCGCCGCACGGGCGGGTGCGCACATTTATGCCGCCGGCGTGCTGGTATCTGAAGCCGGTTACGCGAAAGACAGCGCAGCGCTGGCAGACTATGCCCGGCGTTACGGTATGGTCACGCTGATGGCCAACCATGCGGCACCGACCGGTGGCTGGATCCCGGCAGGCCGCAGCGCCATCTGGGATAACACGGGAGCGCTCCTGGTTGCCGCGCCGGATGACGCCTCAAGTCTGATCATCGCCGACAAGACTTCCGACGGTTGGCACGGCCGCCGGTGCCGGTTAAGCTGAGGGCTGACGGCAACGCGGAGGAAAACATGACGTTACGCGTAATAGATACCGAGACCTGCGGGCTGGACGGCGGCGTGGTAGAAGTGGCCTCCCTCGATCTGCTCGACGGTCAGTTAACCAACCCGATGAGCGATCTGGTCAGCCCGGATCGCCCCATCAGCCTCGACGCGATGGCGATTCATCACATCACCGAGCAAATGGTGGAAGGCAAACCGCGCATCGCGGTGGCGATCGGCCGCTATCAGGGCAGCCCCTACTACGTGGCGCACAACGCCGCTTTCGATCGCGGCGTGCTGCCGGAGATGAACGGCGCCTGGATCTGCACCCTCAAGCTGGCGCGCACGCTGTATCCGGACATCAAGTACGGCAACCAATATCTGCGCTACGCGCTGAACCTGGACGTGCAGCTACCGGCAGACGCCACGCTGTACCCGCACCGCGCGCTGTATGACTGCTACGTCACCGCCGCGCTGCTGCAACGCATCATCAAGGATTCGGGCTGGACGCCGGAGCAAATGGTGCAGATCACCGAACAACCGGTGCTGCTGAAGAAGTTCAAATTCGGCAAGTATCGCGGGCAGGAGATCGATCGCATCGCCCAGGAAGACCCCGGCTATCTGCGCTGGATGCTGAAATCCATCGACGATCTGAGCCCGGACATGAAGCACACGCTGAAATACTATCTGATTGGCTAACAAGGCGGGCGGCGCTGGCCGCCCGCCGTTCGTCGTTACTCCGCCAGCGCCAGAATGAAGGCGTACTCCAGCGCAATATCCTCATAGGCCTTGAAGCGCCCGGACTTGCCGCCGTGGCCTGCATCCATGTCGGTATACAGCAGCAGCTGCCGATCGTCGGTTTTCAGCTCGCGCAGCTTGGCCACCCACTTGGCCGGCTCCCAATACTGCACCTGCGAATCGTGCAGGCCAGTGGTCACCAGCAGATGCGGGTATGCCTGCGCCTTCACCTGATCGTACGGGCTGTACTGCTTGATGTAGTCGTAATAGGCCTGCTCGTTCGGGTTGCCCCACTCGTCGTATTCGCCGGTGGTCAGCGGGATCGACTCGTCCAACATGGTGGTCACCACGTCGACGAACGGCACCTGCGCCACCACGCCGTGGAACAGCTGCGGCGCCTGGTTGATCACCGCCCCCATCAGCAGGCCGCCGGCGCTGCCGCCCATGGCGAACACCCGCTTGCCGTCGCCGTACCCTTGGGCGACCAGCGTTTCGGTCACGTCGATAAAATCGTTGAAGGTATTCTGCTTGTTGAACAGCTTGCCGTCTTCATACCACAGCTGCCCCAGCTCGCCGCCGCCGCGAATGTGCGCCAGCACGAACACAAAACCGCGATCGAGCAGGCTCAGGCGGCTGGCGCTGAACGCCGGATCCATGCTGCTGCCGTAGGAGCCGTAGCCGTACACCATCAGCGGGTTGGCGCCGCGCTGGAAGCTGTCCTGGCGATACACCAGCGAAACCGGCACCTCGACGCCGTCGCGCGCCTTCACCCACACTCGCTCGCTGCGGTAGTTTTCCGGCGTGAAGTTCTTCACTTCCTGCTGCTTGAGCATCGTCCGCTCGCCGCTGTCCATGTTCAGCTCGTACAGCGTGGTCGGGGTGGTCATCGACGAATAGCCGTAGCGCAGCAGCGCGGTCTCCGGATCCGGGTTATACGCCAGCCAGGTGGTGTAAGTCGGATCGTCGAAGGCGATGCGCTTCTCTTCGCCAGTCTGCCAGTGGATCTGGCGCAGCAGCGTCAGGCCGGCGCTGCGCTCCTCCACCACCAGCCAGTCGCGGAACAGGCTGAAGCCCTCCAGCATCACGTCGGCGCGCGGGGCGATCAGCGTCTGCCACTGCGCTTCGTCCGCCTGTTCGCTTTGGTACAGGCCGAAGTTCTTGCCGTCCTTGTTGGAGCGGATGTAGAAATGCTGGTGATAGTGATCGATGGCGTATTCGTGATCCTTGCGGCGCGGCACGAACAGCTGCGGCTTGGCGTCCGCACGATCGGCGTCCAGCAGCAGGATCTCCGAGGTGGTGGTGCTGCTCAGGTGGATCAGGATAAAGCGCTCGGAGGTGGTCTTCTCCAGCCCGACGTAGAAAGTATCGTCCCGCTCTTCGTAAATCAGCTCGTCCTGCTGCGGATCGCTGCCCACCACGTGACGATAGACCTGATACGGCAACAGCGTCTTGGCGTGCTTGCGCACGTAGTACACCGTCGAGGAGTCGTTGGCCCACTCGAAGCTGCCGGAGGTGTTCTCCAGCACTTCGTCCGCCCAGCTGCCGTCGGCCAGGTTCTTGAAGCGAATGTCATACTGGCGGCGCGACAGGAAATCCTCCGCCACCCCCAGCCGCTGGTTGTCGGGGCTGACGTCCAGCCCGCCCAGGGTGTAAAACTCGTGGTTCTCGGCGCGCTGGTTGCCGTCGATAAGCACTTCCCAGTGCTCGCTCTCGGCCTGCGGCTGGCGCACGGAAATCGCGTATTCGTTGCCCGGCTCATAGCGCGTCTGATAGCGATAGCCGTGGCGCACGTAAGGCACCGAATGTTCCTGCTGCGGAATGCGCGCCACCATCTCTTCGTACAGGGTTTCGCGCAGCGCCTGCTGCGGTTTCAGCATCGCATCGGTGTAGGCGTTCTCCGCCTGCAGGTAGTCCAGCACCTGGCGGTCTGCGCGCTCGTCGTCGCGCAGCCAGTAATAGTCATCCACGCGCGTGTCGCCGTGGATGGTGATGGGATAAGGGCGTTTTTCCGCTTTCGGTGGGGTCATCATTGCTAAATCATCCGCTTACATAGATTGCGGCAAGAGTGACACGATTCCCCCCGGCTTGCCAAGCGGCGCTATGCCAGCTCGCGTTTTTTCTCGTTGACGTCGCTCTCGATGCCCTGCTTGACGTCCGCCGGGATCTTCAGCGCCTGCGCCAGCGCATCGAGGTAGCCGCGCTCCATAAAGTGGTCGACGTCAATCACCAGGCAGCTCAGATAGTAAACCTCCAGCGCCTCGTCTTCGTTTTGCACGCTGCGGGCGATCAATTCCGGGTTGAGCGGCTGATCGAGCGCTTCCTGCACCCAGCCCTGCGCCTCCTCCCCCACCTGCAGCTGCGCCAGGCTGTGATCGATGGCGCGCTGCTCGTCGGCATCGATATGGCCGTCGCTCTTGGCGGCGAACACCAGCGCCTGCACCAGGCGTTTGGCGCGCAGATCCACCGGCGTGGTTTGCAAACCGAACCTCGGTTCGCCCTGATGGGTCTCCTTCACCCGCTGCTTGTACTTGTTCCACAGCACCGCCCCCACCGCCGCGCTGCCGCCGACGATCAGCGCATTCTTGCCGAACTTGCCCACCAGCTTGCGCGAGGATTTGTTGGCCAACAGCACGCCGACCAGGCCACCCAGCGCCGTGGGCGCCAGCAGCTTGCCGATGCCTTCCGCTCCGCCCATCGCGCCGGCCTTCTGACCGATCAACGTTTGAATCTGCTGCATCCAGTTACTTTTCATCATCTACCCCTTGCGTGAAAAAGCGCGGCGCGCAGGCGCGGCCGAACCGATGGTAAACCGCCAGATTAGGGGAACTTTTGTCAATTTACGTCTGGGGGATGCAAACCTGTGTTTAGCGGTTCGGCGGGCCGGGCGGCCCGCCGGGATGAGCTGCGGCGTTACGCTTCTTCGTCGCCAGCTTCGTCGTCCTGCTCGTACTCCGCCAGCTCGTCGCGCATCGCCTGGATGGCGTCGCGGGTCATCAGTGCCAGCGTGCGGTAGAAAGCGGTGGTGGCGTGCGCTTCCACTTTGCCGAGGAAGCGGCCGCACCATGGCAGCAGGAACTCGTCGAACAGGGCAATCTGCGCCTGCGCTTCATCTTCCTGCGACTGATCTTCCAGCCAGGACGCCGCCAACAGTAGCTGGCCGAAATGGTCGGCCGGCGCCTCCGCCAGCGGCATGCCGCGCTGCTGCAGGAAGGTGCGCACTTCCGCCTCGCTGGCGCCTTCGACGTAGTCGGAGCGGAACGGCGACACGCTGCATTCGCTGCCGACGAACATCGCGTTGAAGTCGGTCGCCAGCTGGTTGACGTCGCAGCCCTGCTGCAGGCGCTTCAGCAGGTCATCCTGCTCCAGCGGCCAGTGCTGCTGCAGCTTGCCCTCTTTGATCAGCGCGAACAGCGGCACCAGCAGCGGATCCTGCGGCTGACGGTAGAACAGCGTACCCAGCACGCGGCAGACAATGGAAAACTCATTCATGATAATGCCTTATACAATACGGAAAATTTTGCCGGGACGATGTCACAAATCAGCCAGTTCCGCAATCGCCGGCTTGCCGCGCCGCTCGAGAAAGTCCAGCAACCGGCGCGGGCTAACGTTGAGAATGCGCTCCTGCGGGAAGCCCACCTCTTCGATAATGCGCTCGCAGTGCTCAAAGTTACCCAGCGAAAAGGCGACGTGCGAATCCGAGCCCAGCGCCAGCCAGCCGCCGGCATCGCGCACCGCGGCGGCGATCGTCCGGCAGTTGGCCTCGCTGCCCTTGCGGGAGTGGGTGAACGACGAGTTATTCAGCTCCAGCGCCACCTCGTATTTGGCCGCCGCCGCCGCGACGGCGGGAATGTCGATCGGGTAGCGCGGGTTGCCGGGGTGGCTGATGATATGCACGTCCCCCTGCGCCATTGCGGCGATCATCGCTTCAGTATTGGACGCTTTATCCTGCGGCGCAAACACCGGCTCATGGAAACCGGCGATGATCACGTCGGTGGCGGTCAACATCGGGCCGGTGCAGTCGATGTCGCCCTGAAGGTTTTTGATGTTGGCTTCGATGCCGCGCAAAATGCCCACGCCGTTCACCAGGCGCGGCCACACGTGCATGTTCATAAAGTGCCAGTAGTGCGGCGCATCGGCCATGTCCGGGCCGTGATCGGTGATGGCGAACAGCTTGATGCCCTTCTGCTGGGCTTCGGCGATGTAATCGTGCAGCGTGCTGTAGGCGTGGGTGCTGGCGACGGTGTGCATATGCAAATCAACGGGGTACATTGTTTCTCCTTCCAGAGGGCCCGCCCGCAAAGGTACGGACAGGCGCGATGACGATAACAGCTTATCAGTTACCGAACGGCGGCTGAAGGATCAGTAACCCCGCTGCCTGTCGACCACGCCGGCCGGGGCATACCCCGCCTCCAGCGCGCGGATGTTGGCGACGATCTGATCCATCGCCTGCTGCGGCAACGTGATGGCAGCAATATGCGGGGTAATGGTGACACGCGGATGACGCCAGAACGGGTGATCCTGCGGCAGCGGCTCGCGGGCGAACACGTCCAGCGTGGCGGCGGCCAGTTGCCCTTGATCCAAGGCCGTCAGCAGATCGGCCTCCACCAGATGCGCGCCGCGCGCGATGTTGATGAGATAGGCACCCGTGCTCAACTGCGCGAACAGCTCGCGGTTGAGGATGCCGACGGTCTCCGGCGTATTGGGCAGCAGGTTGATCACCAATTTGACGCCGTCGAGGAAGGCCGCGCGCTGCGCCTCTCCGGCGAAGCTTTGCACGCCATCGATCTGTTTGGCGCTGCGGCTCCAGCAGCGCACGCTAAAGCCAAACTCGGTCAGCTTGCGCGCCACGCTCTGCCCCAGCACGCCGGCGCCGAGAATGCCGATGGTGAAATCATCCAGCGAGTGTGGATCGAGCGGCTGCCACTCCTGCCGCTGCTGCAGCGCCTGATACTCGTCGAAACGGCGGAAATAGCGCAGCACATAGCTCAGCGCATACTCCTGCATCTGCTGCGCCATGCCGGTATCCTCGAGCCGCAGCAGCGGCACGCCGGCGGGCAGCGTGCCGGGGTGCTTGCGCTCCTGATCGAGGATCGCGTCAACGCCGGCGCCGAGGGCGAACACCGCTTTCAGATCGCAGCGGTTGGCCAGCATCTCGTGCGGCGGGCGCCACACCAGCGCGTAATCGGCCGGCCGCTCGTCGCCGCGCTGCCACTCGCGGATCTCGGCCTGCGGCAGGCGTTGTTTGATGCCGGCCAGCCATTCCTGGGCGTTAAACAAGGGGTGGTAATAAATGATGTTCATACTGCGGGCTCCCGTTTGTTTTTATTGGTTTTCCTCCAGCCTTCCGCGATTCGCCGCCGGATGCAAGCGTTAAAGCCCAAATAAAAACAGCCCCGACCAGTGGGGCTGTTGTGCATGTTAGCGAATCAGGCGGCAGACGGGCCGTCGCGCCGGATAAGGCGTCGCAGCAGCGGAATGAGAATCAGCATCGCCACGCCGACGCCCGTCGCCCCCCAGCCCAGCACGCTGAAGATTTCGCTGTAGCCGGGGTTGGTTTGCAGCGGCGTGCTGCCGCTGTTTTCCGGCATCAGGCCGGAGACGTAGCCCGCCAGCACCGAGGCGACGCCGGTCACCATCATCCAGCAGCCCATCATCACGCCCTGATAGCGCGGCGGCGCCAGCTTGCCGATCATCGCGTAGCCGATCGGCGAGATCATCAATTCACCGACGCTTTGCAGTACATAGCTGATGACGATCCATTTGAATGCCACCAGCCCGTTGCCGCCCGCCATGCTGATGCCCAGCGGCAGCACCAGCATGCCCAAGCCGATGCAGAACAGCGATCCGGAGAACTGCAGCGGAATGTCGATGTTGCAACCGCGAGCGCGCAGGCGGTTGAACCACCAGGCCAGCAGCGGGCCACCCACCACGATCACCAGCGTATTGATGTTCTGGATCCACTGCGGCGCCACCTGAATGCCGTAAACGTTCAGGTTGATGTTGTGCTCGGAGAACAGCATCAGCCCCATCGGTGCCAGCTGGTACAGCGCCCAAAACACCAGCGAGCCCAGCGCCAGGATCAGATAGGCCGCCATTCTGCGGCGCTCATCGCGCGGATGGTGGCGCAGCGTCACCACGCACAGCATCAGGAAGATCAGCGCACCGAGCACGATCACGAAGTGGCCGCTGAATTCGGCATGGGTCAGCATCACGCGGATAATCGGCACCAGCGCCACCAGCACCGCTAACCCGACCAGCATGCGCCAGCGGTATTGGCTGCGGCTGGCGTCGTGCAGCGGGGTATTGAGATCCGCCAGAATGCGCCAGCGGCAGACGGCGACGATGATCGCCGCCGCGTTGCCCAGCGTGGCGAACAGGAACAGCGCGCGGTAGTTTTCCGTCAGTTGGAAATAACCGGCGACGGTAAAGCCGACGAAGAACCCGAGGTTCATACCGGCGTAGTTCCACAGGAACGCCGATTCGCGCCGATCATCGTCCGGCTTGAAACGCTGGGTGAGCATCATATTGATGCAGGTGACGTTGAGGCCGCTGCCGGTCAGGAACATCGCCAGCCCCCAGTACAGCCCCCACACGCCCGCGACGGCAATCAGCGCGCAGCCGATCACCTGCAGCACCATGCCGAGCACGAACAGATTGCGGTTGCTGAGGAATCGGCCGCCGAGGTAACCGCCGAACATGTGCAGGCCATAGTTGAAGGCGCCGAATACGCCCATCATGGCGTTGGCGCTGCTTTCGTTGAAGCCCAGCCGCTTGGTGGCGTACAGCACCAGCGTGGAGTAAAGCACGGCGAAGCCCAGCGTGGCGAAGATCTGGATGAAGAACAGCGCCCCCGCACCGGGGGGAATGGCATGGCGCGCTTGCGGCGCCGGCATGGCATCTGAAGGAGTCAAAACGAACCTCTACTGCATTATTATGTAATGAGTCTGTCCCTGTCTGCGATATCGCCGGCCTGTCACCCGGCAATCTGCGCGGCGTCGTGATATTCCTTGCCAAAAACGCCGCGCCGACATGATTCCATTTAGCGACACATCTGACTAATAATCCAGTATTAATGCATATAACAGCAAACAACCCAATCTCATTGGCGACATATTGAGCTGCCTGTACAGAAAAAGGTCAAATAATCGTCTTTCATGGATTCCAACCGCTGCCTGCCCTGCCCGCCGGCGGCCGCGAGTGGGAATATCGTTCGGTAAATCAGCAAATTGCTGCAAGTTTGGCTAAACAGTCATGAGAATGAAATAAGAGGGTTGACGCTGAGATCAGATTCTCCTACATTAGCGCCCGTCGACAGCGCAAAGCGTTTCCGGCAACAAAACGGTGAGGTGTCTGAGTGGCTGAAGGAGCACGCCTGGAAAGTGTGTATACGCGAAAGTGTATCGAGGGTTCGAACCCCTCTCTCACCGCCAAATTCAAAAAGAAAGCCTGGATTCGCGTCCAGGCTTTTTTTTGCATGGTGCACCGCCGAGAGGGGCGAGAAGCCTCGACAGGGTTCGACAAAACGCCTGCGTTTTGGACCGCCAACGGCGGCCCGCAGGGTGAGCGCAGCGAATCAAGCCCTCTCTCACCGCCAAATTCAAAGAGAAAGCCTGGATTCGCGTCCAGGCTTTTTTTGCATGGTGCACCGCCGAGAGGGGCGAGAAGCCTCGACAGGGTTCGACAAAACGCCTGCGTTTTGGACCGCCAACGGCGGCCCGCAGGGTGAGCGCAGCGAATCAAGCCCTCTCTCACCGCCAAATTCAAAGAGAAAGCCTGGATTCGCGTCCAGGCTTTTTTTGCATGGTGCACCGACGAGAGGGGCGAGCATCTTTCCCCCTCTGCGACAGTGATCCCCATTACCGTCGGTTATCCACGAACTTTACCGCTGATTTTCTCACCCATTCATGACATGTGCCCTGCCGTTCGCCGCAGTTTTCAGCAAAGTGCGCACGGCTTGAGCGGACGAACAAAAACACAGAAATTATTCTTGACCGGATCGGCCCCACTCCCTATAGTAGCGCCCCGTTGCAGCGATGATTTCGCAACAAAAAAATATGGTGAGGTGTCCGAGTGGCTGAAGGAGCACGCCTGGAAAGTGTGTATACGCGAAAGTGTATCGAGGGTTCGAATCCCTCCCTCACCGCCATATTCTACGAAGAAGCCTGAACTCGCGTTCAGGCTTTTTTGTATGCATAGCGCACCGACCGGGAGGGTGAGAACCCTCGACAGGGTTCGACAAAACGCCTGCGTTTTGGACCGCCAACGGCGGCCCGCAGGGTGAGCGCAGCGAATCAATCCCTCCCTCACCGCCATATTCTACGAAGAAGCCTGAACTCGCGTTCAGGCTTTTTTGTATGCATAGCGCACCGACCGGGAGGGAGCCCCCTCGACAGCGGCATAAGCTGTCGACCATAATGCCCTCATAAAGATAGGCCAATGCGTAATGCAAGGGAGAAACGTGGCGCGTAAGAAGAAAGGCAATGCCCCGCGGCCAAAGACAGGCCCCGTTAAAGCAAAATCAAATAACCGTTTGGCGAAAGTATCGGCATTTTTGGTAGGCTCGGGGATTCTCGTGGCGATATTGGGCGCCACCTATCAGTACTTCGCCGGCAGCGTTTCATTAGCTTTCGTTCAATCCGTCGGAAGAGCCTATGAGTTCCAACTGACGAATGACACGCCTTCGGATCGTACCGTAACCTCCTTCCGCATCATTCCCCCCGACGTCCAGCAAGTGATCTACAAAGTCACCGAGGATGTGTATGCCACCCGCGACGAAAAAGGGCAGATTACCTTGCCGGGCGGCAACCAGAGCTATGTTCCCGCCGCAGAATTTAAAGAGCTCGATGGCCAGCGCCTATCCGCGAACGCCTCATTCAAGTTTCGCGTGCCGCCGCTTTCCAATCGCACCTGGATGGCGCCGGAGGCGGCCATCGTCGATATTCGTTATGAAATCGACTCGTCAAACCCTGTACTTGCCGCTATTGAAGGCATATTTGACGTCCTTGGCTTCCACTCCCGCCAGCACACCGTTCGCTACCTGGTCATTGAAAACTACTGGACGCCTTCTCGTTCAAACTCCCTCAACGAGGCGATTCGCATATTCTGCCGCGACAGCGACACGGTGGCGAAGTCAGGCAGTTGCGCCAACTTTTGAATCCCCACGGGTAAAGACACAAAAGCCCGAACGCAAATTCAGGCTTTTTTATCCCCACTGCCCAACCGCTCAGTGGTGCGTGCGCCCCATGGACGCCGGCTGCGCCAACGCGCGGCGCCAGTCGCCCGGCGTTTGGCCAAATTGGCGTTTGAAGCTGCGGTTGAACGACTGCTGTGAGTCGAAGCCGAGCGAAATCGCCACGCTGACGATAGGCTCGCCGCTGTTGGCCAGGCGCTCCGCCGACACTTTCAGTTTTTGCATGCGGATATACTCCCCCAGCGCGTAGCCGGTCTGGCGCTTGAACATGCGCTGCAGATGCCATTTGGAATAGCCCGCGCGGTCCGCCACGGTGTTGATATCCAGTTTTTCTTCCAGATTGTTGTCGATCCACGCCTTCAAATCGGTAATAAAGCCCGTAGTGTTCATGCTGATGCTCCCATCATTCGGCAGGGTCACCCTCTGCCCGATGCACATACGTTGCAACAGTTTCGCTTTAAATGCAATTTTTATTATTGCATTTACCGGAAAGCCGCCACTATACTCCACCCAATTAATGTAACCGATATTGATACATTAATGTGACACCAATGTGTTTCAAAACCTAACGCTGCGCCGCTGCACGACGCAGCCGCCCCCTCGCCGCACGCCGGCGCAGGGGCGAATCCCGGAGAACAGGGCCGGGTATGGGGCCTGACCGCGCTTACTTATCGGAATAAAAATAATGGCAAATCAACCAAACTCATCGTTCAATGCCGGCGGCCGCACGCGCGCCGTCGCTCTGGGCCAGCGGCTCTCCGGGGTGGCGCTGTTGGCCGCCCTGCTCGCCGGGTGCGACAACAGCGTCGCACACAACGCCCCGCCACCGCCGCCGGTGGTCAGCGCCGCCAGCGTGGTGGTCAAGCCGATCAGCCAATGGGATGCCTTCAACGGCCGGGTCGAAGCGGTGCAAAGCGTGCAGCTGCGCCCACGGGTCTCCGGCTACATCGAGCGGGTCAACTACACCGAAGGCGACGAGGTGAAGAAAGGCCAGGTGCTGTTCACCATCGACGATCGCACCTACCGCGCCGCACGCGAACAGGCGCAGGCGGAGCTGGTGCGGGCTCGCAACCAGGCCGCCCTGGCGCGCAGCGAATCCTCGCGCACCGAGAAACTGATCGGCACTCAGGCCATCTCTCAGGAAGTTTGGGAGCAGCGCCGGTCGTCCGCCGCGCAGGCGCAAAGCAACGTGCTGGCAGCGCAGGCCCAGCTCGATATGGCGCAGCTGAATCTCGACTTTACCCGCGTTACCGCGCCGATTGACGGGCGCGCCAGCCGCGCAATGATCACCGCCGGCAACCTGGTCACCGCCAGCGACAGCGCCAGCGTGCTGACGACGCTGGTGTCGCTCGACAAGGTCTACGTCTATTTCGACGTGGATGAAGCCACCTTCCTGCGCTATCAGCAGCAGGGCCGGCACGACGCGCGCCTGCCGGTGAAAGTCGGCCTGGTAGGCGAAGACGGCACCCCGCATCAGGGGCTGGTGGATTTCACCGATAACCAGCTGAACGCCGGGACCGGCACCATCCGCATGCGCGCCCTGCTCGATAACCGCGAGCGCCGCTTCACGCCGGGGCTGTTCGCCCGGGTACAGATGCCCGGCAGCGCCGAGTTCAACGCCATGCTGATCGACGATAAAGCGGTGATGACCGACCAGAACCGCAAATTCGTTTACATCGTCGATAAAGACGGCAAGGCGCAGCGCCGCGACATCGACGTGGGCCGCATGGCCGAAGGATTGCGCATCGTGCAGAAAGGGTTGGCAAACGGCGATCGGGTGATCGTCGACGGCATGCAGAAAGTGTTTATGCCGGGCATGCCGGTCGACGCGAAAGCCGTCGCCATGAACCCTATCGCCTCCGCACTTAACTAAGCTCCCAGCAGAGACTTCTGACCCATGGACTTTTCCCGTTTTTTCATCGACCGGCCGATCTTTGCCGCGGTGCTGTCGATCCTGATTTTTGTCGCCGGAGCGATCGCCATCCCGCTGCTGCCGATCAGCGAGTACCCGGACGTGGTGCCGCCCAGCGTGCAGGTGCGCGCCGAATACCCGGGCGCCAACCCGAAAGAGATCGCTGAAACGGTGGCCACGCCGCTGGAAGAAGCGATCAACGGCGTCGAAAACATGATGTACATGAAATCGGTCGCCGGTTCCGACGGCGTGCTGGTGACCACCGTCACCTTCCGCCCGGGCACCGATCCCGATCAGGCGCAGGTGCAGGTGCAAAACCGCGTGGCGCAGGCCGAAGCGCGCCTGCCGGAAGACGTGCGCCGCCAGGGCATCACCACCCAGAAGCAGTCTCCGGCGCTGACGCTGGTGGTGCATCTGGTATCGCCTTCCGGCAAGTACGATTCGCTGTACCTGCGCAACTACGCCACCCTGAAGGTCAAGGATGAGCTGGCCCGTCTGCCGGGCGTCGGCCAGGTGCAGATTTTCGGCGCCGGTGAGTATGCGATGCGCATCTGGCTCGATCCGAACAAGGTTGCCGCGCGTGGCCTGACCGCCTCCGATGTGGTGAGCGCCATGCAGGAGCAAAACGTGCAGGTCTCCGCCGGCCAGCTCGGCGCGGAGCCGATGCCGACGCGCAGCGACTATCTGCTGTCGATCAACGCCCAGGGCCGCCTGCAAACCGAAGAAGAGTTCGGCAACATCATCCTCAAGAGCGGCGACAACGGCGAGATCGTGCGGCTGCGCGACGTGGCGCGCATCGAAATGGGCTCCGGCAGCTACGCGCTGCGCGCCCAGCTCAACAACAAGGATGCGGTCGGTATCGGTATCTTCCAGTCGCCGGGCGCCAACGCCATCGAGCTGTCGGACGCAGTGCGCGGCAAGATGGCCGAGCTGGCGACCCGCTTCCCGGACGGCATGAGCTGGAAATCGCCTTACGATCCGACGGTGTTCGTGCGCGATTCGATCCGCGCGGTGGTGGATACCCTGCTGGAAGCGGTGATCCTGGTGGTGCTGGTGGTCATTCTGTTCCTGCAGACCTGGCGCGCCTCGATCATTCCGCTGCTGGCGGTCCCGATCTCCGTAGTCGGCACCTTTGCCGTGCTGTATATGCTGGGCTTCTCGCTCAATACCCTCAGCCTGTTCGGGCTGGTGCTGGCGATCGGCATCGTGGTGGATGACGCCATCGTGGTGGTGGAAAACGTCGAGCGTAATATCGAAGAGGGGCTGTCGCCACTGGCGGCGGCGCACCAGGCGATGCGCGAGGTCTCAGGCCCGATCATCGCCATCGCCGTGGTGCTGTGTGCGGTGTTCGTGCCGATGGCGTTCCTCTCCGGCGTTACCGGCCAGTTCTACAAGCAGTTCGCCGTCACCATCGCCATCTCGACGGTGATCTCCGCCATCAACTCGCTGACCCTGTCGCCGGCGCTGGCGGCGCGCTTGCTTAAACCGCACGGCGCGCCGAAAGATCTGCCGTCGCGCCTGATCGACCGGCTGTTCGGTTGGCTGTTCCGGCCGTTCAACCGCTTCTTCGCCAGCGGTTCGCAACGCTACCAGCGCGGCGTCTCCCGCGTGCTGGGCCGGCGCGGCGCGGTGTTCGTCGTCTACCTGCTGCTGCTGGCCGCCGCCGGGGTGATGTTCAAGACCGTGCCCGGCGGCTTTATCCCGACGCAGGACAAGCTGTACCTGATCGGCGGCGTGAAGATGCCGGAAGGCGCCTCGCTGGAGCGCACCGATGCGGTGATCCGCAAGATGAGCGCCATCGGCCTGAGCGTGGACGGCGTCACCGATGCGGTGGCCTTCCCCGGCCTGAATGCGCTGCAGTTCACCAATACGCCGAATACCGGCACGGTGTTCTTCGCGCTGGAGTCGTTGAGCACCCGTACCCGCACTGCGGCGCAGATCAACGCCGAGATCAACGCACGCATTTCACAGATTCAGGAAGGCTTCGCCTTCTCAATCATGCCGCCGCCGATCCTCGGCATCGGCCAGGGCTCCGGCTATTCACTGTACGTGCAGGATCGTGCCGGGCTGGGCTACGGCGCATTGCAAACGGCGATCAACACCCTGTCCGGCGCCATTATGCAAACGCCGGGGATGGGGTTCCCGATCTCTTCGTATCAGGCCAACGTGCCGCAGCTGGACGCCAAAATCGATCGCGACAAGGCCAAGGCGCAAGGGGTACCGCTCAATGCGCTGTTCAGCACGCTGCAGACCTACCTCGGTTCGTCTTACATCAACGACTTCAACCGCTACGGCCGCACCTGGAAGGTGATGGCGCAGGCCGACGGCCAGTTCCGCGACAGCGTGGAGGACATCGCCAACCTGCGCACCCGCAACGACAAGGGCGAAATGGTGCCGATCGGCAGTATGGTCAGCATCGGCACCACCTACGGGCCGGATCCGGTGATCCGTTATAACGGCTTCCCGGCGGCGGACCTGATCGGCGACGCCGATCCGCGCGTGCTCTCCTCTACCCAGGCGATGGGCGCGCTGACGCAGATGGCCGGCAAGCTGCTGCCGAACGGCATGAACATCCAGTGGACCGATCTGAGCTACCAACAATCGACCCAGGGCAACGCCGCGCTGGTGGTGTTCCCGGTAGCGGTGCTGCTGGCGTTCCTCGCGCTGGCGGCGCTGTACGAAAGCTGGACGCTGCCGCTGGCGGTGATCCTGATCGTGCCAATGACCATGCTGTCGGCGCTGTTCGGCGTGTGGCTGACCGGCGGCGACAACAACGTGTTCGTGCAGGTCGGGTTGGTTGTTCTGATGGGGCTGGCCTGCAAGAACGCCATTCTGATCGTCGAGTTCGCCCGCGAGCTGGAAATGCAGGGCAAAGGCATCGTCGAAGCGGCACTGGAGGCCTGTCGCCTGCGGTTGCGGCCGATCGTGATGACCTCCATCGCCTTCATCGCCGGCACCATCCCGCTGATCCTCGGTCACGGCGCCGGCGCCGAGGTGCGTGGCGTCACCGGCATCACGGTGTTCTCCGGCATGTTGGGGGTCACCCTGTTCGGGCTGTTCCTAACGCCGGTGTTCTACGTCACCCTCCGGCGCCTGGTGGCACGCAAAGCGCAGCCGCAGACGGCGTAATCATCGTCTTAACATGCAAAAAGGTCGGGCATTGCCCGACCTTTTTTATGCATGCGAACCGCGATTATTTACCGGCGGCTTCAGCCTCTTGCTCGGCGGCGTATTCCGCGCAGGCGCGCTTGTCGCCCCGCTCCAGTTCGGCCAGCGAATCGGCCACGGTATGGCGGGCCAGCACCGCGAGCGAAGCCTGCTCGGCCTCGTTCACCACCGATTTGAAATACCAGCAGGCGTTGGCGCTCACCAGGCAGCGGGCCGGCACTTCAGGGCGGGAAGCCCAGATGCGCTTGTCGTCGATCACTGCCAGATAGATGTCCCGCAGGGTGATCTCTTCCGCCGGGCGGCCAAGGTGGATAGAGCCGTTTCGGCCCAGGGTAGAAACGATGATGCCGTCTTTAGTCAGCGGGACCATCAGTTTGCGGATAAAGCTGGGGTTGGCTTCCAGAGCGGCGGCGAGGGTGGCGCTCGTCGAACGCATGCCCTGCTTCTCAGCTACGGCGACGCTAAGGACCATTTGCAACGCTGTCGGAAAGCGAAAATCTAACATGTCGTTATCTCTGCGAGACGAAATA
Organism: Serratia sp. HRI; assembly: GCF_010119335.3. Taxonomy (NCBI): domain Bacteria; kingdom Pseudomonadati; phylum Pseudomonadota; class Gammaproteobacteria; order Enterobacterales; family Yersiniaceae; genus Serratia; species Serratia sp. HRI. Next base: position 570,620 of record NZ_CP083690.1, read on the forward strand.
CTCGGGTTTTACCGGTGCGGCGATTGGCGCCGAACACACCGCTTAATTGCACAATAATATAACAAACACGGGGGCTTTTTTGAAGTTTTGCCCAGTGATATCGCACGCAGACATTAGAACGATCGCAAATTTTTGGGCAGGCAGAAAACAGAAACCCGCGTCAATGTTAACGCCGCTCGCTTAACCGGGTTAAACGATCAGAACTAACACTGCCCGCGGGCTTAATTCGAATGTGGCGATCAGGCTCTGTTCAGCACCAGCTGGCCGTTTTTGTCCAACGGGATTTGCGTGCCCGGATCGTGATCCATGCGGATCTTGCCCTGCTGATTACCGATCTTGTAGGTCACGTCATAACCCAGCATTTTCTGAGACTTGTCGTAGACCGTTTTGCAACGCTGCTGAACGCTGGTGCTGACGTCGTTGTTTTGCATCGCCCCTTGCACCTGGTTGCCGGCATAACCGCCGCCCAGCGCGCCGACCACGGTCGCCACGTCGCGCCCGCGACCGCCGCCGAACTGGTGGCCGATCACGCCGCCCGCCACTGCGCCCAGCACAGAACCGGCGATGCGGTTTTCATCCTGCACCGGCGCACGATGCGTAACGGTGACGTTGCGGCATTCCTGACGCGGCGTTTTGATGGTTTCTTTAATCGGCGTTGCGGCGAGCACCTGCGCGTACTGCGGACCGGCAGAAAAGACGTCCAGGCTGGCTACCGCGGCAATCCCCAGAGCGGCAGCGATACCAATCCCAACACCGGCTAACATTGATTTGTTCACAGGAAACCTCCTGAAAGTGTTACCACGCATTTTGTCCGGGGTCTGTGACCGGCTGCACCGCGCTTATTATTTTGCGCATGGGCGGCTTGCGGTATCCCGGTTTACGGCGTGCGCGACGCGCCGTCTGTAAACGAGGTAAAGTCTGCACAATGATTTGAGGGCCCGCAATAAGACAAGGGGACCAAAAATGCGGGAAAACGGCCGTTTTGCCGCTGTTTAGGAGGAATCTTAAGAATTTTACCCATGCCGACGACAGCTTATGCTGAAGAATCAAACAACCGCCGCCGTTCGCCTCGCGCCGCCATAAAAAAACCCGCGCGGGCGAACCGGCGCGGGTTGGTCGACGAAGGCAGGATCAGTGCATTTTCAGACGCGGGCGGATCACCCGGTTGATGCCGCCTACCAGCATCATCAGGCCGGTTTTGATGTAGCCGTGCAGCGCCACCTGGTGCATGCGGTACAGCGAGATGTAAACGAAGCGCGCGATGCGCCCTTCCACCATCATCGAGCCGCGCATCAGGTTGCCCATCAGGCTGCCGACGGTGCTGAAGCGCGACAGCGACACCAGCGAGCCGTGGTCTTTATACACGTATGGCTTCAGCGTCTGGCCGTTCATCAGCGCCAGAATATTGGTGGCGCAGCGCGAGGCCATCTGGTGCGCCGACTGGGCGCGCGGCGGCACGAAACCGCCGCCCTCTTTCGGGCAGGAGGCGCAGTCGCCGATGGCGAAGATGTTCGGATCGCGCGTGGTCTGCAGCGTCGGCTCCACCACCAGCTGGTTGATGCGGTTGGTTTCCAGGCCGCCGATGTCTTTCATGAAGTCCGGCGCCTTGATGCCGGCCGCCCATACCATCAGATCGGCGTCGATGAACTCGCCGCCCTTGGTGTTCAGGCCTTTGGCGTCCGCGCTGGTCACCATGGTGTTGGTCAGCACGCGTACGCCCAGTTTGATCAGCTCCTGGTGCGCCGCAGCGGAAATGCGCGGCGGCAGCGCCGGCAGAATGCGCTCGCCGGCTTCCACCAGCGTCACGTTCAATGCGCTGTTGTCCAGGCCTTCGAAACCGTAGCTGTGCAGCTGCTTCACCGCGTTGTGCAGTTCGGCGGACAGCTCAACGCCGGTGGCGCCGCCGCCGACGATGGCGATGTTGACCCGCTCTTTTTGCCCCGGCTGCGCCGAGAACTTCAGGAACAGGTTGAGCATTTCGTTGTGGAAGCGACGCGCCTGATGCGGGTTATCCAGGAAGATGCAGTGCTCTTTCACGCCCGGCGTACCGAAATCGTTCGAGGTGCTGCCCAGCGCCATCACCAGGATGTCGTACGGCAATTCGCGCGCCGGCACCAGCTCGCCGCCCTGCTCGTCGCAGATCTGCGCCAGCTGCAGCGTTTGCGTCTCGCGGTTGATGTTGGTCAACGACCCCAGTTGGAAGCTGAAATGGTGGTTGCGCGCGTGCGCCAGGTAGCTGAGCGCATCCACGCCGTCATCGAGGGAACCGGTCGCCACTTCGTGCAACAGCGGTTTCCACAAATGGCTGTGGTTGCGATCCACCAGCGTGATCTCCGCTTTGTTCTTGCGGCCAAGTTTATGGCCCAGGCTGGTCGCCAGCTCCAAGCCACCGGCGCCGCCGCCAACAATAACGATTTTCTTCTTTGGCGTTGTCAAAATAACCCCCTAAATGTGAACCATTTGTTATTCCAGGGTAAATAAATAATATCCTTAGAATACATAGGGTTCGCTTAAAATAAATCGGCTCTCTAAGGCCAGAATAACATGCGAGGTTATTTGGTCATACCAAAATTGACGTACATCAAATTTTTTTGGTTAAAGGCTGGACGCGGGGATTTTTTGGGGATTGTGATTCAAATAGTTAGCGCTGAGTCACAGTTTTAAATTTTGCCGATTGCCACGAAAAACTTTACCTTGGCGTACAAAAAAGCCGCACTTTCCGTCGGTACAAAACGGGGAGCGCGGCTCGCGGCGGCGTTATGAAACTGTTAACCCAGCGCCTTGAACGCCTTGATCCGCTGCAGATGGGGTGAGATGTTTTTGAACTTGTGCGTCTGCTGTTCATCCCAGACGATTTCGTAGTAGTGATGCAGCAATTCGGCGCTGCGCCGGTTATCCAGCACCTCGTCGTGCCGCGACAGCACCACCAGACAGCGGTCGCGGTTCTTCTCGCGGAAATCCTCCACGCACTTGGTGGCGATATCGCGATACTCTTCCGGCCGGTCTATCTTGCCGTGCATGTGCTCTTCCGGGTACAGATTGGGGTTGAACATCGCCTGGCGAATGCCGCACAGGAAGCCGATGCGCTCCGCCCAAAAACCACCGAGGCCGACCCCGCAGATCAACGGGTGCGCGTCGCCGCCCTGCTGCACCGCCTTGTCCACCTCTTTCAACAGATGCTGCATGTCGTGACGCGGATGCAGTGTGCTGTAGCTGATGAAGCGCACGTCCGGATCGATAAACTGCAGCTGTAACACCTTTTCATGATTGCCGGGACTGGTGGAATCGAAGCCGTGCAAATAGATAATCATGTGGATCCTCGCAACAAGCCAAGGGCCGCGGGCGCGGCCCTCATCATTTCCGCTCTGCGCCGCGGCGCGGCGCCTGGATTCACCCTTGCGAACGCTGCTTGTGCTCCTCCCAGCGTTCGCTCAGCGCGCTGAGCGCCTTGTGCGCCTGCTGCCAGCGCTCGGAGTCGCGCAGTTCCTGACGGGTGAACTGACCGCGATGATATAACCGCTTCACCTTCTCTGCTTTGACCGGGGACAGGTTATCCAGCACGCTGACCGCACCTTCGCGGTGGTTGCACACCAGGATCATGTCGCAACCGGCATCCAGCGCCGCCTGGCCGCGCTCGGCGTAGCTGCCCATAATGGCGGCGCCTTCCATCGACAGATCGTCGGAGAAAATCACGCCTTCGAAGCCCAGCTCCTGACGCAGGATCTGCTGCAGCCAGTAAGGCGAGCCGCTGGCCGGACGCGGGTCCGCTTCAGTATAGATGACGTGGGCCGGCATGACGGCGTCCAACAGCTGGCGATTGATCAGCTCGCGGAAGATCGCCATGTCGTGCTCACGGATCTGCGCCAGCGGCCGCGGATCGCGCGGGGTTTCCTTGTGCGAATCGGCGCTGACGGCGCCGTGCCCCGGGAAGTGTTTGCCGGTGGTTTTCATGCCGGCACTGTGCATGCCGAGGATAAAGCGCTCCGCCATCGCCAGCGCCTGCTGCGGATCGCTGTGGAACGAACGCTCGCCGATCGCCGCGCTGCCGTGGCCGATGTCCAGCACCGGCGCAAAGCTGATGTCGATATCCTGTGCGATCATTTCCGCCGCCATCAGCCAACCGGCCTCCTGCGCCAGACGACCGCCTTCCTGCGCATCGTGCAACGCGGCGAACGACTGCGCCGCCGGCAGGCGGGTGAAGCCCTCGCGGAAGCGCTGTACGCGCCCGCCCTCCTGATCTACCGCCACCACCAGCCGATCGTGCGAGGCGGCGCGGATCTGGCGCACCAGCTCACGCAGCTGCTCCGCATCGTGGAAGTTGCGGGTAAACAGGATCAATCCGCCAACCAGCGGGTGTTTCAAAATTTCGCGTTCTTCTGCATCCAGCTCGTAGCCGGCGACATCTAGCATTACTGGGCCCACGGGCACCTCACTTCATTATTGTTCGTTCAGAATTCGGATGATGATAAACAAAGTCGCCGGCGCACCGCCGCGCCCCAGCGCAAAAATTCGGCGTCGCCGCTCTGCTGCCAGCGCACTTCAAACCACAGCAGCATCAGATAATCCACCCACGGCAGCCAGCGGCGCACCTGCGCCTGCAGCCGGGCGACGTCGTGATAGCCCTGGCGCGCGTAGTGCTGCAAAAAGTGCTGCTGCTGGCCGGCCGACCAACCGTTGCCGCGAAACAACGCGGCGATATCCAGCGCCACGTCGCCGTCGGCGGCATATTCCCAGTCGATCAGCCGCAGCCCTTCGCCGGTGGCGAGCAGATTGCCCGGATGGATGTCCATGTGCAGCGGCGCCAGGCGCAGTGGCCGTGGTAAGGCGCTGCGTAAAAAATGACGCTGCAGGCGCAGCCAGTCAGGGGTTAAACGCCGCCTATCCAGCTGTTGCCAGTAGCGGCGGAACTGCCGTCGCAGATCCAGTCGGTAACCGCTGAGCGGCCGCCGGTGCAGTTCCGCCGCCATCGCCGCCAGCTCGCCGCGCTGATTCAGCGCCGCAAACTCGGTATCTGTGACGACGTCACCTTCGAGCCATTCGAGGATAAGCCACTGATTATTTTGTGCGAAAACCCATGGCCCCAGCCCCGGCGCGCAGCGGCGCAAGACCCGCGCTTCCCGCCGGCGGCTCACGCCCAGCGCGCGTTTTTCCGCACTGTGCTGCCGCGCCAACAGCGTGATGCCCACACCGTCGATGCGCCAGCTCTCGCCGGTCAGCCCCTGCACCGGGCTGAAATGACAACCGGCGGTATTCACCGCCGGCAGTCTGGTTTCCATCAATCGTCGCAGCGCGGCCTCAGCGTTTAACGGCGCCATTGCCCGACCAGACGATCTCGCCGGTTTGCACCAGCATCAGCTGCATATCCAACGCCGGCGACTTCACGTCGCCGCTGACGTCGCTGTACAGCACGTACTGCGCGCCGACGATGCGCGCCAGGCCAATCGCCTTGCTGCGCGAACCGAAGCTGTCATCCGCCGACAGGCCCAGCGTTTGTCGGGCGCTGGTCAGCTTCGCTTCCGGCACCACGCTGAAGGTGGAGTTCGACGCCAGCGCCTTGTACAGCGCAGCGGTAGCTTTGCCCATCTGCAGCGAACCGTTGGTATTGTTCTTGACGCTGTCCAGCAACAGCACGCTGCCGGCCGTGACGCCATCGGCCTTCAGCATCTGCCCCACCAGCGGCTGAACGCTGCCCAGCCAGTCAAGCTGCTGGATTTTCGGCGGCTGCGGCACCGGCTCGCTGGTTGGCGGCTGTGGCTGCTCGACCGGCGGATTCGGTTGATCCGGCTCGACGGTGACCGGCGGCAGCGGCTGATCCGGCTCAGGCGGACGCGACAGACAGCCGCTCAGGGTTAATGCGGCCAGCGCCACTAAGACGTACTTTTTCATGCTTTTTCTCCAAACCTGGCAAGCGCTTACAGGTACAGATACAGACGCGCGCTTTTGGCGTCCAGGTTGCCGTTAATCGAGTAGATTTTGGTGTCCGAGTCGGGCGCCACGACGATCTCGCGCGGTTTCTCGAAGGGGCGAATATCCAGCCCCTGCGCGTCGTACCAATAGAAACGATAATGCACGGTGACCGGCGTCGATTGGCTGTTGTTGAGCACCGAGGTCGCCATCACCCGCCCGGAGGCGTTCGAAATCGAGGGCGTATCGGCCAAAATGCCGGCGGTCAGCACCGAAGGATCCATCACCACCGTTTGGCGTTTATTGACCGCGATGCCTGACGGCGAGCTGCACCCCATCAGCAACGCGGCGGGCAACGCCAACGCCACCAGACCACGCAGAGTTTTTTTACCGCGCATGATTTCCTCGCTTAACGTGACAACAGCGGCCCCAGCGAGCGGCCACCGACCAGGTGCATATGAATATGATAGACCTCCTGACCGGCGTGGCGGTTGCAGTTGACGATCAGGCGATAGCCGTCTTCGGCGATGCCTTCCTGTTCGGCGATCTTCGCCGCGGCGGTGATCATGCGGCCCAGCGCGGCTTCGTGCTCCACGGTCACGTCGTTGACGGTTGGGATCAGCACGTTGGGAACGATCAGCACATGGGTGGGTGCCTGAGGGGAGATGTCACGGAAAGCGGTGACCAGTTCATCCTGATAAACCACATCAGCAGGGATTTCGCGGCGGATAATTTTACTGAAAATCGTTTCTTCGGCCATCTGGCGTTCCTTGTTTTACACAATTAGCTGTACGCAGTATGAGTGACAAATTCTACTGCTTTCAACCTGATTGCGCACTTTCCGCGTCGAGTGCTGCAGATTCGCGCAGGCCGGCGCCCCGCTTGTGCATCTTTTCACTTTGGTTATTCACTATTGTTGCTTTACTTGCCCCGTGCCGCCGCCAATAGTAACCCCATGATTAACAAAGAGTAGAGGGTGTTATGCCACTGAGGATTTCGGCGCTGTGTGCGCTGTTGCTGAGCGCGGCCGTTCAGGCGGCCACGGCGGGCGGTATCGATCTGCAGGCTAACCGAGAGCCGATACGCGCAGAGCCGAACCCGGCCGCTATCGCACTGATTCCGGAGAACTTTCACTTTGCGGTGCCCGGCAAGCTGACGGTGGCGGTGGCGTTCGAGAACTCCCCACCGCTGGCGCTGTTCGCCGATGACAATAAAACGCTGATCGGCAGCGATCCGGACATCGCCCGCCTGGTGGCCGACAGCCTCGGGCTGGCGCTGAATCTGGTGCCCACCTCCTGGGAAGATTGGCCGCTGGGCATCAGCGCCGGCAAATACGATGCGGCGATCTTCAACATCGCCGTGACCAAACAGCGCAAGACCAAATTCGACTTCGCCACCTATCGGGTGGACACGCTGGGCTTTTACGTCAAATCCACCAGCCACATCACCTCGATCAACCGGCCGCAGGACGTCGCCGGGCTGCGGATCATCGTCGGATCCGGCACCAATCAGGAAAACATTCTGCTGGGATGGGATAAACAGAACCGCGCCGCCGGGCTGCCGCCGGTGCAGCCGATCTATGTGACCGACGACGCCGCCACCAACCTGAGCATTCAGTCCGGGCGGGCCGACGCGTTCTTCGGCCCCCACTCCACCGGCGCCTACAAGGCGGCGCTGACCGGCAAGACCAAAATGGTCGGCATCGGCCCCAGCGTGGCCTACGTCGCGGTTACCAGCAAGAAAGGCAATGGGCTGGTGAACGCCATCAACGCCGCCATCAACGGCGTCATCGTCAGCGGCGAATACGCGCAGGTGCTGGAGCGCTGGGGCGAAGGCGACGAAAAGGTCGAGCGCTCCGCCATCAACCCACCGGGCATCGGCGACTAGCCGCCGATAAGCTGCGGCGCATGCCGACGCATCCACTCGGCCAGCGAATCGAGCGTCGGCCGCAGCGACTTACCGAGCGCGGTGACCTGATACTCCACCCGCGGCGGCACTTCGGGAAACACCTGCCGCGTCACCAGGCCGCGCTGCTCGAACAGCCGCAGCTGGCGCGTCAGCTCTTTTTGCGCAATGGGCGCCACCGCCCGCTGCAGCTCGCTGAATCGTACCGGGCCATCGATCATTATCAGCCGATACAGGATCGGTATCGCCCACTTGCCCGACACCAGATTGACGAAGTCCACCATCGGGCAGGATTCGCCCGGCGTCGGCAACGCCGCCAAATTATTTTCCGCCGCTAATGGCGCTTGCGCCGTCATTTCATCCCACCTCGCCCTTTAGTATCCAAAAGGTGCCTACTATGCAAAAGGAACTATAGCGCAAATAATGCCGCAACTAACGCTAAAGAGGAATCGGTTATGTCACGACTGCAAGGCAAATACGCATTGATTACCGGCGGCACCAGCGGCATCGGGCTGGAAACCGCCCGCCAGTTCATCGCCGAGGGCGCGACGGTGGCGATCACCGGGCGCAGCCAAAGCGCCCTGGACGCGGCGGGCCAGGCATTGGCGGGCAAGGCGCTGTTGCTGCTGAGCGACGCCGGCGATATCCCGCAGCAGCGCGAACTGGCGCAGCGGCTGGGGCAACGGTGGCCGCAGCTGGACGTGCTGTACATCAACGCCGGCGACGTTACGCATCGCCCGCTGCAGGAGTGGGATGAGCAGAGCTATCAGCGGCTAATGGACATCAACCTGAAGGGGCCGTTTTTTCTGATCCAGGCGTTGCTGCCGCTGCTGGCCAACCCTTCTTCGGTGATCCTGTGCGGTTCGGTCAGCGCCCATATCGGCCTGCCGCAGAGCAGCGCCTATGCCGCCAGCAAAGCCGGCTTGCTGTCGCTGGCCAGAACGCTGTCCGGTGAGCTGCACGCGCGCGGCATTCGCGTCAACGGCCTCAGCCCCGGCCCGACCGAAACCCCGGCGTTGGGTAAGCTGGGGTTGGCGGAAGCGGATGAGCAGGCATTGCGCGACGATATCCGCGCGCTGGTGCCGATCGGCCGCATGGGCAGCGCACTGGAGCTGGCCAAAGCGGCGGTGTTTCTGGCGGCGGACGAGTCGGCCTTTATGGTCGGCGCCGAGCTGCAGATGGACGGTGGCGTGGGGAATTTATAATTTAGCGAAGCGGCCGCACCCCGCGCGGCCCATAAGATCACCCCAGCCCAGGGATCTCGACGCCGAAGGTCTGCAACAGCAGCACCACGTTGAGCAGCACGATCACCACCGTACCGACTATCGCCGCCAGGCTGGTCCAACGGCCGTTGGCGAACTCGCCCATGATGTCGCGGCGGCGAGTGAACATCACCAGCGCGATCATCGGCGCCGGCAGCGCCAGGCTCAGCACCACCTGGCTGTAGACCAGCGCGTCGGTGGCGTTGACGCCCATCGCCACCACGATAAACGCCGGCACCATGGTGACCAGGCGGCGCACCCACACCGGAATGCGGAAGCCAACGAAGCCCTGCATGATCATTTGCCCGGCCATGGTGCCCACCACCGAGCTGGAAATGCCGGAGGCGATCAGCGAAGCGAGGAAGATGCCGGCGGCCGCTGCACCGAACAGCGGCGTCAGCGTATGGTAGGCAGTGCCAATTTCGGCCACGTCGCTGTTACCGGCGTGGAAGGCGCTCGAGGCCATGATGACCATCGCGATATTCACCAGCCCGGCGAGCGCCAGCGCGATCACCACCTCAATATTGGAGAAACGCAGCAGCTTGCGCCGTTCGCCGTTATCGCTGGCCGGGCTGCGGTGCTGGGTCAGCCCCGAATGCAGGAAAATGGCGTGCGGCATCACGGTGGCGCCGATAATGCCAACGGCGATGGTCAGCGCCTGCGCGTCCGGCAGCTGCGGCGTCACCATGCCGATCCCGGCCGCCTGCCAGTCCACCGGTACGATGAACATCTCCACCAGGTAACACAGCGCGATGATGCCCACCAGACCACCGATCATCAGCTCGACCGGGCGGAAACCTTTTTTTTCCACCATCAACAGCGCATAGGTGATCACCGCCGTCACCCCCATCCCCGCCAGCAGCGGCATATGGAACAGCAGCGCCAGCGCGATCGCCCCGCCGAGAAACTCCGCCAGATCGGTGGCCATCGCCGCCACTTCGCTGAGCAGCCACATGCCGATCACTACCGGCCGTGAAAACTGGTCGCGGCACATCTCCGCCAGATTGCGATTGGTGACGATGCCCAGCTTGGCCGACAGCGCCTGGAACAACATGGCGATCAGGTTGGCCATCACCACCACCCACAGCAGGCTGTAGCCGTATTTCGCCCCGGCCTGAATGTTGGTGGCGAAGTTGCCGGGATCCATATAGGCAATAGAGGCAATCACCGCCGGGCCGGCGAACAGCAACGGCGTAAAGGCACCGCGCTTGCGTCCGGCAAGGGCGGCGCCAATCGCAATGTTGGTCCGTTCGGTTAACGATGGAGTGGTTGCCGCATCACGCATGAAGTACCCTCAATCTTTCACTGGTTATTTTTCCACCTATCATGCTGACAATGTAGCATCGGCTACACTTTATGCAACAGGCGAAATTCATTGGCTTTGTGTAGAGATATTTCTAACTACCACAATGCGTGGCATCGAATTGATAATGTGTGCTATTTGGACTAACTTAGGGCAACCCTTCCCGCATTGCCGGGAGATGCCATTTTTATGCTTACAGGACGCCCCACGCTATGGTTACCCGCGCGCCAGATAACGCCGACCGCCACGCCCAGACCGACATGCCGGACGAGGCCGAGCACGCCCTGCGTTTTAGCCGCGCCCGCGAAGCGCAGTCCAATGCGCTGATCGAAGATTACGTTGAGCTGATCGCCGATTTGCTGCAAAGCACCCGCGAAGCCAGAACCACCGACATCGCGCGCCGCTTCGGCGTGTCTCACCCGACGGCGATCAAAAATATCGCGCGGCTGAAAAGCGCTGGGCTGGTGGAATCGCGCCCTTATCGCGGGGTGTTTTTAACGGAAGAAGGCGAGCAGCTGGCGCAGAAGGTGCGCCGCCGTCACCGCATCGTGGTCGATCTGCTGATGTGCGTCGGGGTGCCGAGCGAAACCGCCGAGCTGGACAGCGAAGGGATTGAGCACCATATCTCGGACGAAACGCTGGCGGTGTTCGAGCATTACCTGCAAAAGCACGCCAAACCCTGACTCCCGGAGCGCCGATGAGCTACGCCGTGCGGCAAATCCATGATCTGCGCCTGGTGGTTTTCGCCGAAGCCGGGCCGCTGTTGAAAGACGAAAACGACGTCAGCCTGTTTATCGCGCCCGCCTTTGAACACGATGCCGGGATGATTGCCCTCCCCGTCACCGCCTCGACGCCGCCTTCTTCCAACTCAGAAGCGGCATGGCGGCCGCGCCATATCGCAGAAATTCATCAACTACCGCCTGCGCGTGGCGCTGCTGGGCGATATCCCCCCCCGGCCGGCGCAAAGCAACGCGCTGCAAGATTTCGTGCGTGAAGCCAACCGCGGCGAACAGGTCTGGTTCCTCTCTTCTCTCGCCGAACTCGAACAGCGGCTTGGTGCCTGATAGAAAAGGTTCATCGCGCTTTACCGGGAAGTGCTGCTTTGATTTTCAGGAAGAAGTAAGCGTTATCCCGAAAACCATAGGCCATTCGCTTCACCACTTTTATCTTATTGTTCATCCCTTCCAGTATGCGGATATGATCACTCTTCCTCATTTTGATATTTCAAGGAGATGTAGTTGCATGCAAAACCACAGCTCCCAAGGCATTACTCCTTTTCTGAACAAAAATCACCCTGTCAGATTCATAGTTACCACCGGGGTAACATATCCTGATATTGGTCCCTAAATCGGGATCATCAACATCTGCACCAGAACAGCTTTTGTAACTTCCTGATGCGTAAGAATAGTGGACCGTATAACTGGACGTTTCGCCTGGCACCAGATACGTAATTGTGATTATTGGAATCAAAAAAATAAATAACAAAGAAACGCAAGCGCCACCATAAAACTTTAGATAATCAATGTACTTATTGCTTTTAACAGCACCTTTATTTATAAAATACAATGAAATAAATAGGGAAAACACCATCGCAGAAACAACCATGCAGCGATTCGTTGAAACACGGAGAAAAGTGATTTGATAAATTTCTCGCTTCCATACGATGAATAGAAAAACAACAATTAGAAATGATATGGTCGCAGCGAAGAGAAACGGATAGGAGTACTTTTTCACTCGAAGAGTCCTTCTTACAAAATCCTTGTTATAGGTATAGACATTAGACCTATGTTGTTGGGACTACACGTCAACGCAACAATCTTAAGTCGGTTTAACGGCGAAGCGAAATCCCGCGCAGTTTTGCACAATAATTCGATCTCATCCATTACAGACCTGCTCTGGCGCGGGTTCGTTCTACTTTGGACCTTGAAAAAAGGGAGGCTTTCGCCTCCCTTGGTAACTCCCCTGCCTGAATCAGTGATTACGGATGTATTCGTCCATATCGGTTTTCAGGTTGTCGGACTTGGTGCCGAAGATGGCCTGCACGCCGGAGCCAGCGACGACTACGCCCGCTGCGCCCAGTTTCTTCAGGCCCGCCTGGTCAACTTTGGACACGTCGGCCACGCTGACGCGCAGACGGGTGATGCAAGCATCCAGGTTAGTGATGTTTTCTTTACCGCCGAAGGCCTGAACCAGCGCCGCGGACATTTCGGAACCGCCCTGCGCAGTCTGCTCGGCAGCGGTGTCTTCACGGCCCGGGGTTTTCAGATCCAGCTTGGCGATCAGCACGCGGAAGATGGTGTAGTACACCAGACCGTAGACGATGCCGACGATCGGGAACAGCCAGATTTTGCTGCTGTTGCCGCTCAGTACGATAAAGTCGATCAGGCCGTGCGAGAAGCTGGTGCCGTCACGCATGCCCAACAGGATGCAGATTGGGAACGCCAGGCCGGCCAGGATAGCGTGGATCACGTACAGGATCGGCGCGACAAACATGAAGGAGAACTCGATCGGCTCGGTGATACCGGTCAGGAACGAGGTCAACGCGGCGGAGATCATGATGCCGCCGACTTTCGCGCGGTTTTCCGGCTTGGCCGAGTGCCAGATGGCGATGGCCGCAGCAGGCAGACCGTACATTTTGAACAGGAAGCCGCCGGACAGTTTGCCCGCGGTTGGGTCACCCGCCATGTAGCGAGGGATGTCGCCGTGGAATACCTGGCCCGCCGCGTTGGTGAATTCACCAATTTGCATTTGGAACGGTACGTTCCAGATGTGGTGCAGACCGAACGGCACCAAAGCACGCTCAACCACACCGTAAATGCCGAAGGCCACGACCGGGTTCTGATAAGCCGCCCACTGCGAGAAGGTCTGGATAGCCGTACCGATCGGCGGCCAGATGAAGGACAGTACTACGCCCAGAACGATCGCCGCCAGACCGGAAATGATCGGCACGAAACGCTTACCGGCAAAGAAGCCCAGGTATTCCGGCAGTTGAATGCGGAAGAAGCGGTTGAACATATAGGCCGCGATGGCACCGGAGATAATCCCCCCGAGCACACCGGTATCCGCCAGGTGCTTGGCCGCAATCTCTTCAGCCGGCAGGTGCAGCACCAGCGGCGCAACCACCGCCATGGTTTTCACCATGATGCCGTAGGCCACCACCGCCGCCAGCGCAGAAACGCCGTCGTTGTTGGTGAAGCCCAGGGCGACGCCGATGGCGAAAATCAGCGGCATGTTGGCGAAGACCGAACCGCCCGCTTCCGCCATCACGTGGGAGACTACCGCAGGTAGCCAGCTAAAGTTGGCGGAGCCGACGCCCAGCAGGATACCTGCGATAGGCAACACGGACACCGGCAGCATGAGCGATTTACCTACTTTTTGCAGGTTTGCAAATGCGTTCTTGAACATAGTTGAGTGTGCTCCTGAGTAATAATGCTTTGCTACTTCTTGTCGCGATAATTCGCGCTGCAAGGGGGGGAGAAAAACCCCTGCAATTCAGGGTGTCTGAGCACCCCTTGAATTTATTACGCAGAGTAAAATAAATAGCCTGCGCAATGTTTGATGACAATCACGTTTCGATGATCGAGCCGCAGTAACTTTGCATAAACCGGCTGTTTTTTGGCAAAACTGACCAAAAAACATGCATCAATCACCCTGAAACGGGAGGGAACCTTACCCGTTTCAGTGATTAATTACGAGCTTAAAAAAAATTACGCAGACAATGACCTACAGCTATAGCCTAGGTCAAAGATCACAGTTCGAGGTGAAATAAACGTGAAAAGTTGGCGGTGGTGGCTTCGGCCAGTTGCTCCAGGCTGACGCCCTTCAATACCGCCATGTATTCAGCCACATCGCGCACATAGGCGGGTTGGTTTTCTTTGCCACGATGCGGCACCGGCGCCAGGTAAGGCGAATCGGTTTCCACCAGAATGCGATCCAGCGGCACATAGCGGGCCACCTCACGCAGCTGTTCAGCGTTGCGGAAGGTCACGATGCCCGAGAAGGAGATGTAAAAGCCCAGATCCAGCAGAGCTTCGGCCGTGGCCAGATCTTCAGTGAAGCAGTGGAGTACGCCGCCGCAGTCCTGTGCGTTCTCTTCACGCAGGATCGCCAGCGTATCCGCGCGCGCATCGCGGGTGTGGACGATCACCGGCTTGTTCAGATCCCGGCCGATGCGGATATGTTCGCGGAAAGAGTCCTGCTGCAGCTCAAGATTGTCTTTCTGGTAGAAGTAATCGAGCCCGGTTTCTCCCAGCGCTACCACCTGTTCCGCCGCCGCCAGGCGGCGCAGCTCGGCGTAATCATACCCCTCTTCCAGATTGAGCGGATGCACCCCACAGGAGAAGGCCACGTCGTTGCGCTCACCGATCAGCTCGGTCATGGAACGGTAGCCCGGCAGCGTGGTAGCGACCGCCAGCACATAGCCGACGTCGCACGCTTTGGCCTTGGCCAGCGCATCGTCCACATTCTGGTGCAGCGTTTGATAATCCAGACTGTCAAGGTGGCAATGAGAATCGACTAACAACATAATGTTTAACTCTTTTACTTTACAGCGAATGAGGGTGGGAATAGCCGGCGGCGCCGAGCATCTGTTCCCAGCGAAGTAACTGTTCGGTCAGCAGCAGCTCACGATTGACGCCCACCACGCTGAGCAGCTGATGGCGGCAGTTCAGCCACTGCTGCACGATCTGCTGCAGCGAGGCGCTGCTCAGCAGGCTGGCCAGCTGATGCACCAGCGGCTGCTGATCCTGATTCAATACATACTGATGCGCGCCCTGCTGCCACTTCATCGCGTCCACCAGCAGCGCGCACAGCCAGTGCAGGCGCTCGGCGACGTCTTCATGATTCAACACCGGCAGCAGCGACAGCATATCGCGCTGCGGCAGCGCGGCGCTCAACGCGGCGCACAGGGTGCTGCGCTGTTGCCACTGCTGCGGCTGCAACAGCTGTTCGGCGGCCAGCGGCGCACCGTCGTGAAGGCGCAGCGCCGTGAGGCGGTCCGTCTGAGAGCCGGCCGCCTGTCGGCCCAGCCACTGCAGGCTGAGCTGCTCATCCGGGCTCGCCAAATGCCAGTACAGGCAGCGGCTGCGCAGCGTCGCCATCAGGCGCGACGGCTCACGGCAACCCAGCAGAAAATAGGTTTTCTCCGGCGGCTCTTCCAGCGTTTTAAGCAGCGCGTTGGCCGCCGCCTCGGTCAGCTGTTCCGCCTGCGGCAGCCAAATCACTTTAGCGCCGCCCTGCTGCGCGTGGGCGTACAGCGTTTCAATCACCTGACGGATCGGCTCAATGCCCAGGCTGCTCTTGCCCTTTTCCGGCGCCAGCACGTGATAATCCGGGTGGTTGCCCGCCAGCATCAGCCGGCAGCTGTGGCACTCGCCGCAGCTTTTTTCACCGTTGCGCTGCTGGCAGATCAACCAGCGGCTCAGGCCGTAGGCCAGCGCGTCGTCACCGTTGCCCGTTGCCGCGTGCAGCAGCAGCGCATGATGGCCGCGGCCGTCGGCGTACTGCCCAACCAGCTGGCGATAAGGGCCGTTCAGCCACGGGTACCAGTTCATTATGCGCCTTCCTGCTGCCGCAGCCAGTGGCCGAGGCAGCAGCGGATCGCCGCGGTCACCAGCTCCAGCGGCTGGGCGGCGTCGACGGTGACGATGGTTTTATCCTGCGCCGCCAGCTCGAGATAGCGAGCGCGGGTGCGCTCGAAGAACGGCAGCGCCTCCTGTTCGATACGATCCAACTGACCGCGCGCCTGTGCGCGTTGCAGGCCGACCAACGGCGGCAGATCGAGATACACCGTCAAATCCGGGCGAAAATCCCCCAGCACGGTGTCGCGCAGCGAGCTCATCAGCTGCGGATCCACGCCGCGGCCGCCGCCCTGGTAAGCCTGTGAAGAGAGATCGTGGCGATCGCCCACCACCCAGGCGCCGCGCGCCAGGGCCGGTTTGATCACGGTTTCCACCAGCTGCACGCGCGCGGCGTACAGCATCAATACTTCGGCCTTGATGGTCGGCAATTCGCCGTCGATGCCGCGCTTGAACAGATCGCGCAGCTTCTCCGCCAGCGGCGTGCCGCCCGGCTCGCGGGTGAAGACGATGTCGCTGACGCCGTGTTCGCGCAGCACATTGACCACCGTATCGCGCGCGGTGGTTTTACCCGCGCCTTCCAGCCCTTCGATAACAACGAATTTACTTTTCATTCTTTTCCTTTAACGCCTGACGGTACACGCGCACCGCCTGGTTATGGCTCGCCAGATTGGTGGTGAAGGTATGCCCACCCTTGCCGTCGGCGACAAAATAGAGATAAGGCGTTTTGGCCGGATTGGCGGCCGCCTGCAGCGAGGCCTCACCCGGCATGGCGATCGGCGTTGGCGGCAGGCCGGCGATCACATAGGTGTTGTACGGCGTCGGCGTCTCCAGATCCTTGCGCGTGATGTTGCCATTATAGCTTTCGCCCATGCCGTAGATCACCGTCGGATCGGTCTGCAGACGCATGCCGATGCGCAAGCGGTTGACGAACACCGACGCTACCTTGCTGCGCTCTTCCGGCACTGCGGTCTCTTTCTCGACGATCGAGGCCATGGTCAGCAGGTCTTCCGGCGTTTTATACGGCAGGCTGGTGTCGCGGCCGGCCCAGGCGGCCTGCAGCGCTTTGTTCATGCGCACGTGTGCGCGTTTGAGCAGCGCGATGTCGCTCATGCCGGCGGTATACTGATAGGTATCCGGGTACAAATGCCCTTCCGGCGTTTCTCCCGCAGGAATGCCGAGCGCTGCGGCAATCTCCGCCTCACTCTTACCCGCCAGGGTGTGTTTCAGGTATTTGGACTGCTGCAGCACCTGCTGCCAGTCACGCAGGCGTGAGCCTTCGATAAAGCGTGCGGTGAACTGCGCCTCTTTGCCGCTGGCCAACAGTTTCAGCATCTGGCGCACCGTCATGCCCGGCGTGAACCGGTAGGTACCGGCTTTAAACTCCGCCAACTCCGGCTCCAGCTTCAGCAGCCACTGGAACCAGCGCCCGTTGCGTACCAGTTTATCGCGTACCAGTAGCCCTTCCAGCGCTACCCGGCCGGTGCCGGCCGGCAGTTTGAAGATGGTTTCTTGCTGGATAGCCAGCGGCGTATCGGCAAAGCGTTCGATCTTCTGGTAGCCCCAAAACAGCAGCGCCAATACCAGAACAACAATAACAGACAGGACCTTCAGCTTTTTTTTCTTCATTAATCAGCCATGGTTAACAGTGTGGACGCAAAAAATCATACAGCTGGCGCGAAGCATAACGCCATGATTGCGCAGCGTTTACCGGCAGCAGCGGCATCAGCGAATTGCTCACCAGCACTTCGTCGGCATCGGCCAGCGTCTCCAGCGGTTCACTGACGCAGTGCAGACGGTATTCCGAGCCCGCCAGCAGCGCGATCACCCGCCGCCGCATCAGGCCCGCGACGCCGGCCTGGCTCAGATCCGGGGTAAATACCGCGTTTCCCTTACGCCAGAACAAATTAGCCGCACAGCATTCCACCAGCATACCGGCAGTGTCAAGCACCAGCGCCTCGTCGGCGGCCGTCTGGTCAAGATGCGCGCGGATCAGCACCTGCTCCAGGCGGTTCAAATGCTTCAACCCCGCCAGCAACGGATTGCGCGCCAGCGCCACCGGGCTGAGCGCAAGCGTGATGCCCTGCTCGCGCCACTGCAAATAGTGCGCAGGGTAGCTGCTGCGGGCGACGATACGCGTCGGATTTTCGCACCCCGTCGGGCTGTAACCCCGCCCGCCGCTGCCGCGCGTCAGTATCGCTTTGACCACGCCGAGCGGAATTGATTCGGCCGCCAGCGCCATCTCCCGCTCGAAAGCCAGCCAATCGGTGGCAGGCAGCATCAGCCGCTGCGCCGCTTGCTGCAACCGCTCCAGATGCCAGGGCAGCAGCTCGATTTTACCGTCGATAACCCGGGCGGTAGTAAAGCAGCCATCGCCGAACTGCAGGCCACGATCGCTCGGCGCCAGCGCATCGTGGCGCTGTCCGTTAATCCAGTACATGCTTCCTCCTGTTGCCGGGTTATTTCATTACGCTCGCAGGATAGCAGGCGGCGAGACGATACGCAGCCCCGCCAGCGGCCAAACGGCAGGCGTAAAAAAGCCCGGTTAAAAAACCGGGCTTTTCGTCAGCTATCCGCAGCGCGAGTTACACTCGGCGGAAGATCAGCGAGCCGTTGGTGCCGCCGAAGCCGAAGGAGTTACACAGGGTGAACTCCATATCGCTGACCTGGCGCGCTTCGTGAGGCACGAAGTCCAGATCGCAACCTTCATCCGGGTTATCCAGGTTGATGGTTGGCGGTACCGCCTGATCGCGCAGCGCCAGCACGGTGAAGATAGACTCGATCGCGCCTGCCGCACCCAACAGGTGGCCAGTCATCGATTTGGTCGAGCTCACCAGCACGCTGTGGGCATCGGCGCCGAAGACGGATTTCACCGCCTGCGCTTCCGCCTGGTCACCCGCCGGCGTAGAGGTGCCATGCGCATTGATGTAGCCGATTTGTGACGGGGTCACACCGGCGTCAAGCAGGGCATTTTCCATCGCCAGCGCAGCGCCCGCGCCGTTTTCCGGCGGTGACGTCATGTGATAAGCATCGCTGCTCATCCCAAAGCCCACCACTTCGGCGTAGATTTTCGCGCCGCGTTTTTTCGCGTGCTCGTACTCTTCCAGCACCATCATGCCGGCGCCGTCGCCCAGCACGAAGCCGTCACGGTCTTTATCCCACGGACGGCTCGCCGCCTGCGGGTTGTCATTACGGGTGGACAGGGCGCGCGCTGCGCCAAAGCCGCCGACGCCCAATGGGGTGCTGGCTTTCTCTGCCCCACCGGCCAGCATCACGTCAGCATCATTGTAAGCAATGATACGCGCCGCATGGCCGATGTTGTGCACACCTGAAGTACAGGCGGTGGCAATGGAAATGCTTGGGCCACGCATGCCGTACATGATTGTCAGGTGGCCTGCAATCATATTCACGATGGTGGATGGCACGAAGAACGGACTGATTTTCCGTGGGCCACCGTTAACCAGTGAACTGTGGTTTTCTTCGATCAAACCCAGGCCGCCGATGCCGGAACCGATCGCGGCTCCAATGCGGCTGGCGTTAGCCTCGGTGATGTCCAGACCTGCATCCTGCATGGCTTGCATGCCGGCAGCGATACCGTACTGGATAAAGGCGTCCATCTTGCGCGCATCTTTGCGAGAGATGAAATCCTCAGAATTAAAATTCTTTACCAGGCCAGCAAACTTGGTCGCATAGGCAGTGGTATCGAAATGATCGATCAGGCTGATGCCACTCTGACCGGCAAGAAGAGCGTTCCACGTGGACTCTACCGTATTGCCGACAGGAGACAACATGCCCAGTCCGGTCACAACTACTCGACGCTTAGACACGTTTGTCCTCCAGGGAGGGAAAAATATGACACTAGGGATAGAAAAAACTTAGGCGGTCGAACGACCGCCTAGATATGTTCTCTTACTGCTGGCTAGCGTTGATGAAATCAATAGCTGCCTGAACAGTAGTGATCTTCTCAGCTTCTTCGTCTGGAATCTCGGTGTCGAATTCTTCTTCCAGTGCCATTACCAGCTCAACGGTGTCAAGAGAATCAGCGCCCAGATCTTCAACGAAAGAAGCGTTGTTCAAAACTTCTTCCTGTTTAACACCCAGTTGCTCAACAATGATTTTCTTAACGCGTTCTTCGATAGTGCTCATACTCTTAAATTTCCTATCAAAACTCGCTTTCGCGATGGTTTTCGTAGTGTATAAAATGCTGAAAAAGATGCAACTAAATCCCGGCTGGTCAAACCACGATTTTACGCTATTTTGCGGTTTTTGCCTCAAATAACGCAAATGGTTTTCACATTTTTTAAATCATGTACATGCCGCCATTGACATGTAACGTTTCACCGGTGATATAGCCGGCCTCATCAGAGGCCAAAAATGCAACAGCGCTGGCGATTTCTTTAGCATCGCCCAGCCGGTTGGCTGGAACTGATGACAAAATGCCTGCGCGTTGATCATCTGTCAACGCCCGTGTCATGTCCGTCTCAATAAAGCCAGGTGCCACGACGTTGACCGTAATGCCACGCGAAGCAACTTCACGTGCCAAAGATTTGCTAAAACCAATCAGACCGGCTTTAGCCGCCGCGTAATTCGCCTGCCCTGCGTTCCCCATGGTGCCGACAACGGAACCGATGGTGATGATACGGCCAAACCGCTTTTTCATCATAGCGCGCATTACCGCTTTTGACAGGCGGAATACGGAAGTCAGGTTGGTGTCGAGGATATCCTCCCACTCGTCATCCTTCATACGCATCAGCAGGTTATCACGCGTGATGCCGGCATTATTCACTAAAATGTCGATTTCGCCAAATTCGGCGCGAATCGATGCCAGCACGCTGTCGATAGATTGCGCATCAACAACGTTCAACATAAACCCTTTGCCGTTTGCGCCCAGGTAGCTGCTGATCGCTTCAGCGCCGCTCTCGCTGGTCGCGGTGCCGATCACTTTGGCGCCGCGTGCCACAAACGTTTCTGCAATAGCTCGGCCAATACCGCGGCTCGCGCCGGTGACCAGAACGATTTTACCTTCGAAGCTCATCATTTTCCTCTTTATTGTTCAAGCGCCGCCGACAGGCTGGCGGTGTCGTTCACCGCCGCAGCCGTCAGGGTGTCAACAATACGTTTAGTCAGGCCGGTCAGCACTTTGCCCGGCCCCACTTCCAGCAGCGACGTCACTCCCTGTGCTGCGATAAATTCTACGCTCTCGGTCCAACGTACCGGGCTGTACAGCTGACGCACCAGCGCGCTGCGAATCGCTTCCGGATCGTTTTCGGTGCGCACGTCGACGTTGTTCACCACCGGCACCTGCGGCGCGTTGAAGGTGATGTCCTGCAGCGCCACGGCCAGCTTGTCGGCGGCCGGCTTCATCAGCGCGCAGTGCGAAGGCACGCTCACCGGCAGCGGCAGCGCACGTTTGGCGCCGGCGGCTTTGCAGGCGGCGCCTGCGCGCTCAACCGCTTCTTTGTTGCCGGCGATGACCACCTGGCCCGGCGAGTTGAAGTTGACCGGAGAAACCACCTGCCCTTGCGCAGACTCTTCACACGCTTTGGCGATCGCGTCGTTGTCCAGACCGATGATGGCATACATCGCGCCGGTGCCTTCCGGCACCGCTTCCTGCATCAGCTTGCCGCGCAGCTCGACCAGACGGATCGCCGCCTTGAAGTCCAGCACGCCGGCGCAGACCAGCGCCGAGTATTCGCCCAGGCTGTGACCCGCCATCAGCGCAGGCGCTTTACCGCCCTGCTGCTGCCAAACGCGGAAAATCGCCACCGAGGCGGCCAGCAGAGCCGGTTGGGTCTGCCAGGTTTTGTTCAGTTCTTCCGCCGGGCCTTGCTGCACCAGCTGCCACAGGTCGTAACCCAGGGCGGAAGAGGCCTCGCCGAAGGTTTCTTCAACGATCGGGAACTGTGCGGCCAATTCGGCCAGCATGCCAACGGTCTGTGACCCCTGGCCCGGGAAAACAAAAGCAAATTGCGTCATTTTTTCTTCCTGTCCAAATCAGAAACGAACCAGCGCCGAGCCCCAGGTAAAGCCGCCGCCGAAGGCCTCCAGCAGCACCAGTTGGCCACGCTGAATTCGCCCGTCGCGCACGGCTTCGTCCAGTGCGGAAGGCACCGAGGCGGCAGAGGTGTTGCCGTGACGATCGAGCGTCACCACCACTTTGTCCATTCCCATGCCCAGTTTTTTCGCCGTTGCGCTGATGATGCGCAGGTTGGCCTGGTGCGGTACCAGCCAATCCAGCTCGCTGCGGTCCATATTGTTGGCCTGCAACGTCTCATCGACGATACGCGCCAGCTCGGTAACCGCAACCTTGAAGACTTCGTTGCCCGCCATGGTGACATAGGCCGGCTTGTCTTGATTCTGACGATCCTTGTACGGCAGCGTCAGCAGGTTGCCGTAGCTGCCGTCGGCATGCAGATGGGTAGACAGAATGCCCGGCGCTTCAGAAGCCCCCAGCACCACCGCCCCTGCGCCATCGCCAAACAGAATGATGGTGCCGCGATCTTCAGGATCCAGCGTGCGCGACAAGACGTCCGCGCCGATAACCAGCGCATGTTTGACCGCACCGTTTTTCACGTACTGATCGGCCACGCTGAGCGCGTAAGTAAAGCCGGCGCAGGCCGCAGCCAGATCGAACGCCGCGCAGTCTTTGATGCCAAGCATTTGCTGCACCAGGCACGCCGCGCTCGGGAACGCGTGAGTGGTCGTGGTGGTCGCCACGACGATCAGCCCAATGTCTTCTTTAGCCACACCTGCCATTTCCAGCGCTTTCTCAGCGGCCTGGAAGCTCATCGTCGCAACGGTTTCATCCGCAGCGGCGATGCGACGTTCGCGGATACCGGTACGCGTGACGATCCACTCGTCAGAGGTATCCACCATTTTTTCCAAATCAGCATTGGTGCGCACTTGTACGGGCAAATAACTCCCCGTACCGAGAATCTTTGTATACATGTACGATCAGTCACTCTTAGGTAATACAGCCTCAAGGCGCGCAGCAATCCTTTCCGGGACTTGCCGCTGCACCGCCTGCACAGCCTGTTCGATTGCGACTGCAAACGCGTGAGGGTTCGCAGCGCCGTGGCTCTTGACTACGGTGCTGCGCAATCCTAACAGACATGCGCCATTATACTGGTCGGGGTTCAGGTGGCCGAACCGCTTAACCACCCGTTTTTGCAACCAACGGCCCAACAATTTCAGCCACCACGCTTGCTTGTTTCCGTCGCCGGACGATTTCAGCAGCGATAAGAACACCCTGACCACCCCTTCCATGGTTTTCAGGGTGACGTTGCCCACGAAGCCATCGCAAACCAACACGTCGGTCTTGCCGGTGAGCAGTTCGTTTCCTTCCAGGTAACCAATATAGTTGATTGCCGGAGTATTTTTTAGCACAGCGGCCGCTTCGCGGATATTATCCAGGCCTTTGGTCTCTTCTTCGCCAATATTCAGCAGCGCCACCCGCGGTTGCGCAATGCCGATCACCTCTTCCGCCATCACCGCACCCATCACGGCAAACTGCACCAGCATGGTACTGTCGCACTCAACGTTGGCGCCCAGATCCAGCACCACGGTTTTACTGCGTTGCTGATTCGGGATCGCCGTCATCAGCGCCGGGCGTTCGATGCCCTCCAGCGGCTTGACCAACAGCTTCGCCAATCCCATCAGCGCACCGGTATTGCCGGCGCTGACGCAGCCTTGCGCGTTTCCGCTGCTGAGCTGCTCGAGCGCAATGCGCATCGACGTGCCGCGGCTGGCGCGTATCGCTTGTGAAGGTTTGGCGTCGCCGGCGATCACGGACTCGGCGGGCACGACTTGCAGACGCTCCAGAAGAACCGGATCGGCGTGGGCAAGCAAAGGGGAGATGACGTCGGGATTGCCGACCAGCAGGAGATGAAGCTGTAAATTAGAGGCCAGTGCCTGCAACGAAGCAGGCACTGTGACGCAGGGACCGAAGTCCCCGCCCATTGCATCTAACGCCAGGGTTAGACGAGTCAAGGTATCGCTACTTAGCCGATAACCTTGCGACCGCGGTAGAAACCGTCGGCAGTGATGTGGTGACGACGGTGAGTTTCACCGGATACTTTGTCTACAGACAGAGTAGTCGTGGTCAGAGCATCGTGAGAACGACGCATGCCACGCTTGGAACGGGTTGGTTTATTCTGTTGTACGGCCATGGACCTTACTCCTCAATTACTTACGCTTTAAACTGGCTAATACGGCAAACGGATTCGGTTTCTCCGCCTCGGGAGGCAGTTGGCCGAATACCATGTCCGCTTCGGACACTTCACAGTGTTCAGATTCATGTACCGGAACGACAGGCAGTGAAAGAATAATTTCGTCTTCAATCATTGCCAACAGATCGACTTCGCCAAACTCGTCAACTTCGATCGGTTCGTACGCTTCCGGTAATGCCTCAGCCTGCTCATCATTGACGACCGGGCTAAAACAATATGTTGTGTGAACCTGATGTTCGAACGGGACTCCACAGCGTTGGCACATCAACGTTACCGTGACGTCCGCATGCCCTGTTATCACCGCGAGGCGCTGATTGTCGATATTGAACGACAACGACACCTCGACATCACTGTCCACACTGACCACGGAGTCGGCAACACGCGTAACCTGCTCAGGCGCATAGACACCAGCATAGTCCAGGCGTTTCTGAGCGGTACGTACCGCATCAATGGTCAAGGGTAATTTTACCTTTTGCATAGGGCGCGCATATTAACTTTGTAACGACATAGAGTCAAAGAAAAAGGCCGTAAAACGGCTCCTTTCACCAATATTCGCTTCCACAGCGGCCGACAGTTTAAAATGCCGTACCCATTTACGCTACGGTTTGCGAAAAAAATTATGCAGAGATTGCTTTTAGCCTCCACCTCCCCCTATCGAAAAATGCTGCTGGAGAAGCTGCAGCTGCCCTTCGACTGTGCCGCACCCGAGGTGGATGAAACCCCACTGCCGGGCGAAAGCGCCGAAGCGCTGGTGCTGCGCCTGGCGGCGGCGAAGGCGCAGGCGCTGGCCCTCGCCTATCCCGATCATCTGATCATCGGCTCCGATCAGGTCTGCGTGATCGATGGCAACATCACCGGCAAGCCCCATACCGAGGAGAACGCCCGGGCGCAGCTGCGCCAGGCCGCCGGCCAGGCCGTGACTTTTTATACCGGCCTGGCGCTGTACAACGGGCGCAGCAAGCAGCTGCAGGCCCTGTGTGAGCCGTTCCACGTGCATTTTCGCGCGCTGAGCGAAACGGAGATCGCTGCCTATGTTCGCATGGAGCAACCGCTGAACTGCGCAGGCAGTTTCAAGAGTGAGGGATTGGGGATCGCGCTGTTTGACAGGCTGGAAGGCCGGGACCCGAACGCCCTGATCGGCCTGCCGTTGATCGCGCTGTTGGAGATGTTGCGGGCTGAGGGCATCAACCCGCTGGTCTGACGCGGATTACTTGGCCGCCTGCCGGCGCAGCACCTGCAGGCAGTGGCGCAGCTCTTCGTCCATCGGCGCTTCGATGCGCATCGTTTCGCCGGTGGAGGGATGCTCGAAGCGCAGCGCCGCAGCGTGCAGGAACAGCCGCTTCAGGCCGGTACCCGCCAGCTGGCGATCGAACTCGCGGTCGCCATAGCGATCGTCAAAGGCGATCGGATGCCCGGCATGCAGCGTGTGCACGCGGATCTGGTGAGTGCGCCCGGTGATCGGGCTGGCCTTCACCAGGGTGGCGAATTCGTAACGCTCTTCCACCTTGAAGCGGGTTTCCGAAGGCTTGCCTTCGCTGCTGACGCGCACGATGCGCTCACCGCTTTGCAGAATGTTTTTCAGCAGCGGCGCCTGTACGGCCTTGCAGTGGGATTGCCACTGGCCGCGCACCAGCGCCAGATAATCCTTCTGCATGCCCTTCAGCCGCAGCTGTTCGTGCAGCGAGCGCAGCGCGGAGCGCTTCTTGGCCACCAGCAGCACGCCGGAGGTGTCGCGATCCAGACGGTGCACCAGCTCGAGGAAACGGGCTTCCGGGCGCAGCGCGCGCAGCCCTTCGATCACGCCGAAGCTCAGGCCGCTGCCGCCATGCACCGCGGTGCCGGAGGGCTTGTTGAGGATCAGGAGGTGGTCGTCTTCATAAAGGATGCAGTCTGCCAGTGCGGCTACCTTATCCAGCTTGGCGGACACCGGCGTCTCTTCGCGTTCGGCCACCCGCACCGGCGGCACGCGCACCACGTCGCCGGCCGCCAATTTGTATTCGACCTTGATGCGTCCTTTATTGACCCGCACCTCGCCCTTACGCACGATGCGATAAATCATGCTCTTCGGCACGCCTTTCAGGCGAGCGAGCAGAAAGTTGTCGATTCTCTGACCGGCTTCGTCGTCGGAAATCGTGATGAATTGTACTGCTGGATTGTTCGTTTTCATGGTGCGGGATTCTAAATAGAGCGCGTGAATAGCGCCACATCTTTTTCTGTGCTTAACTGTCTCTCTAACGGCGGGCGAAACCCCAGCGGACAATAAGGCAGCAAGCCGATTTGAACGTTTGCGATTTCTTCCGCAGTTAAGGAAAAGTCACCTTGCTATAACGGCATCAGCAGTGGAATAATGCAGTTACTTTCCGCGTTGATTCCCGTTAAACAGGGAAAACGGTGGGATTATAAAATTTGTCTGATCGCGCAAAAACGCAGCAATGGCGTAAGACGTAATGCGAAATCAAACAATTAGCGGGCTGCGGGTTGCAGCTTGGCCGGCAAATGGAATCAGATCTGTCGACGTAAATCAGAGGCTATTCCCCTAGTAAAAGTGCTGTCTTTCACAAAGAAAAGCAGGCTTACCGAGATAATGCGCCCCTATGCAGGCGACAACCGTGAGGTTGACGGCTTTGCGAGAAGACACGGGGCTTTCGGTTTAACTCCGGCCATGAGGTTATTTTGCCCGCAGCTTTGTCGATAATGTAAAAATAACGAGTAAGTTAAGATGAAAAGAATGTTGATTAACGCAACTCAGCAGGAAGAGTTGCGTGTTGCCCTCGTAGATGGACAGCGGCTGTATGATTTGGATATCGAAAGTCCGGGTCATGAGCAGAAAAAAGCGAATATTTACAAAGGCAAAATCACCCGCATTGAACCAAGTCTTGAAGCAGCGTTCGTGGACTACGGCGCAGAACGACATGGTTTCCTCCCCCTTAAAGAAATCGCCCGCGAATACTTCCCTAGCAATTACTCTTCCCATGGCCGCCCGAACATCAAAGATGTGCTGCGCGAAGGCCAGGAAGTCATCGTTCAGGTAGACAAAGAAGAACGTGGCAACAAAGGCGCCGCCTTGACCACCTTCATCAGCCTCGCGGGCAGCTATCTGGTGCTGATGCCGAACAACCCGCGTGCCGGCGGTATTTCCCGCCGCATCGAGGGCGACGATCGCACCGAGTTGAAAGAAGCGCTCTCCTCGTTGCAACTGCCGGACGGCATGGGCCTGATCGTTCGCACCGCGGGCGTAGGCAAATCCGCCGACGCGCTGCAGTGGGATCTCTCCTTCCGTCTCAAGCACTGGGAAGCGATTAAAAAAGCCGCCGAGGGCCGCCCTGCGCCGTTCCTGATCCACCAGGAAAGCAACGTTATCGTGCGCGCCTTCCGCGATTACCTGCGCCCGGACATCGGCGAAATCCTGATCGACAACCCGAAAATTCTCGATCTGGCCAAAGAGCACATCGCTGCGCTGGGCCGCCCGGATTTCAGC
This sequence comes from Serratia sp. HRI, assembly GCF_010119335.3. Taxonomy (NCBI): domain Bacteria; kingdom Pseudomonadati; phylum Pseudomonadota; class Gammaproteobacteria; order Enterobacterales; family Yersiniaceae; genus Serratia; species Serratia sp. HRI. The sequence continues at coordinate 598,276 of NZ_CP083690.1, forward strand.
AGCAAAATTAAACTGTACAGCGGTGAAATCCCTCTGTTCAGCCACTACCAGATCGAATCGCAGATCGAATCCGCCTTCCAGCGTGAAGTGCGCCTGCCGTCCGGCGGTTCGATCGTCATCGACAGCACCGAAGCGCTGACCGCCATCGACATCAACTCCGCCCGCGCAACCCGCGGCGGCGACATCGAAGAGACGGCGTTCAACACCAACCTGGAAGCGGCGGACGAGATCGCTCGCCAGCTGCGCCTGCGTGACCTTGGCGGCCTGATCGTCATCGACTTCATCGACATGACGCCGGTTCGCCACCAGCGCGAAGTGGAAAACCGCCTGCGCGACGCCGTGCGCCAGGACCGTGCGCGCATCCAGATCGGCCGCATTTCCCGTTTCGGCCTGTTGGAAATGTCCCGTCAGCGCCTCAGCCCGTCGCTGGGCGAGTCCAGCCACCACGTGTGCCCACGCTGTAACGGCACCGGCACCATCCGCGACAACGAATCGCTGGCGCTGTCCATCCTGCGCCTGATCGAAGAAGAAGCGCTGAAGGAAAACACCAAAGAAGTTCACGCTATCGTGCCGGTTCAGGTCGCTTCGTACCTGCTGAACGAAAAGCGCGAATCCGTCAGCGCGATCGAAAAACGCCAGGGCGGCGTGAAAGCCGTCATCGTGCCGAACGATCAGATGCAAACCCCGCACTACTCGGTGCTGCGTGTGCGTAAAGGTGAGGAAACCTCTACCCTGAGCTACCTGCTGCCGAAGCTGCATGAAGAAGACATGGAGCGCCCGCTGGAAGATGCGCCGATGGAACGCAAGCGTCCGGAGCAACCGGCCCTGGCTTCCTTCTCCCTGTCCGCCGATGCGCCGCCGCCGGCTGAAGAAGCTGTCGCCGTGGCCAAGCCTGCCGCTGCCGCCGCCAAGGCTCAAGCCACAGCTCCGGTCGCCGCCAAGCCGGGCTTCCTGGGCCGCCTGTTCGGGGGTTTGAAGAGCCTGTTCGCCGGTGAAGAACAACCTGCCGTCGAAGAAGCCAAACCGGCCGAAACGCCGAAGGCGGAAGGCAACGGTGAAAACCGTCGTCAGGATCGTCGCGGTCAACGCCGTCAAGGCACCGGCCGTAAAGAGCGCGGTGAGCGTGCCGATCGTCCGGAACGCGGCGAGCGTAAAGAGCGCGGTGAAGGCCGTGACAATCGCGAGCGCGACAACCGTGAACCGCGTGAGAACCGTGAAGGCCGTGAATCGCGTGAATCCCGCGATGAACAGCGCCGTAACCGCCGCAACCAGCAGCAGAACGCACCGGTCGCTGAGGAAACCGCCTCGGAAGAAAGCGCTAAAGCGCCGCGCGAAGATCAGCAGCAGCGTCGTGAGCAACGTGCTGAACGCCAGCGTCGTCGTCAGGAAGAGAAGCGCCAGGCTCAGCAGGAAGTGAAAGCGCTGGAAAGCGTTGACACGATCGAGAGCACCGACGAAGAGCAGGAAGAACGCCAGCAGCAGAACATGCAGCGCCGTCAGCGCCGCCCTCTGTCGCAGAAAGTGCGCATCCTGTCTGCGGAAGAAGAACTGCAGCGTGCAGCGGAAGAACTGCTGGCGCCGAAAGCGCCGGTAGCGAAAGCCGCCGACGCGCAGCCGACTGCCGACGACAGCGTCAAGCTGCTGCCGGAAACCGTTGCCGCTCAGCCGGAAGACGATGCCCAGGGCGAAAACCGCGGCAACGGCGAAGGCATGCCGCGTCGCTCCCGTCGTTCACCGCGTCACCTGCGCGTCAGCGGCCAGCGCCGCCGCCGTTACCGTGATGAGCGTTACCCGCTGCAATCCCCAATGCCGCTGGCGGGCGCATTCGCTTCGCCGGAAATGGCGTCGGGCAAAGTCTGGGTAAGCTACCCGGTTGCTCAGGTTGAAGAAACCGAAGTGCAGGCCGAAGTCGTAGAACAGGCAGCGGCACCGGTTGTCGCCGCAGCGGTTGAACAACACAGCGTTGCCGTGGAAGAAACTCAGGCTGCGGCCAGCGTCAACGAGCCGGCACCAGAAGCCGCCGTTGAAACTGCAGCCGTCACCGTAACGGAAGAAGCGGCAGCCGTGGCACCGGTCGTTGCCACCCCGGCCGAGGAAACCCCGGCACCGGTGGAAGCCGCACCGGCACCTGCCGCAGTTGAAGAGCCGAAAGCGGAAGAGACTGCCCCGGCAGTGGAAGCCGAGCCGGTAGCTGAAGCCGTAACTGCAGAGCCTGTGGTTGAAGCCAAGCTGGTGGAAGAGAAGCCTGTGGTCGAAACTGCACCGGTAGAAGCCACGCCAGCGGAAGAAACGCCAGTGGTAGAAGCCGCACCTGCGGCAGCCGCCGTAGAAGCCGCTCCGGTCGAAAAAGCCCCAGCGCCAATCGCCGCGGAACCTACGCCTGTGGTTGCTCAGCAGCCGGCACCGGTGAAAGCCGTGCAGGACGTGCTGTACAAACACATCGCCACTGCGCCGATGACCAAAGCGCCTGCGCCGGCCTACGTGCCGGAAGAACGCAAGCACAGCGATTGGCAGCGCCCTTCCTTCAACTTTGAAGGCAAAGGCTCCGCAGGCGGCCATTCGGCGGTGAGCCAGGCGACCGCGCCGGCCACCAAGCCGCAGCCGGTTAACGAATGAGTTAATCTGCAACCCTAAAAAAAACCCGCCGATGGCGGGTTTTTTCTTGCCGGTAAAAAGGCTCAGGCTATCTTTTTCAGTTTCTTGATGTCCAAAACATCCAACTTGCCGTCAAGCCGGCTGACGAACTGCTGAAAATGCGCCGTCTCATTATGCTTATCCAGCGCTTCACTGCTGGCCCAACGCTCAAAGAACACGAAGACACCCGGTTTTTCCAGATCGCGATGCAAATCATACTGCAGGTTGCCCAACTCCTGGCGGCTCGGCTCGATAATATCGTGCACCGCTTCGCTGACGGCGGCTTCAAATCCCGCTTTCGCTTGCAGGGTGGCGATAACGCGTACTTCCATTGCTTTCTCCCTTTCCACTTGATGAAGGTCGACGGTATTGGCGTCGGCATCGTTGAAATCTCTGCCACTATGCGCCCGCCGCCCTATTGATTTCAACTTGTCGCCAACAAACAGATGCATCTCAGGCACTTTCCGCTTATCCTTACACCCCGGCGTGAATAAACCCATTATTCGCTTTTCATTAGACGTATTTGACCGCCGGAGCCTAGCTAGATGACCGCACAACCTCAAGTTCTGAAAATCCGCCGCCCAGACGACTGGCATATCCACCTGCGTGACGACGAGATGCTGAAAACGGTGGTGCCCTATACCAGCCAGGTATTTGGCCGGGCGATCGTGATGCCGAACCTGGTTCCCCCCGTAACGACCGTGGCCGCCGCGCGCGCCTACCGCGATCGCATTCTGGCGGCGGTCCCGCAGGGCCACAACTTCACTCCGCTGATGACCTGCTACCTGACCAACTCCCTGGCCGCCAGTGAACTGGTCAACGGCTTCGAGCAAGGGGCGTTTACCGCCGCCAAGCTGTATCCGGCCAACGCTACGACCAACTCCAGCCACGGCGTCAGCGACGTGACCGGCATTTACCCGCTGTTCGAACAGATGCAAAAAATCGGCATGCCGCTGCTGATCCACGGCGAAGTGACCGATCCTGCCGTCGATATTTTCGACCGCGAGGCGCGCTTTATCGAACAGGTCATGGAACCTATCCGCCGCCAGTTCCCGGAGCTGAAGATCGTTTTCGAGCACATCACCACCAAAGAAGCGGCGCAATATGTGCAGGCAGGCAATCGTTTCCTCGGCGCCACCATCACGCCACAGCACCTGATGTTCAACCGCAACCACATGCTGGTGGGCGGCATTCGCCCACACCTGTTCTGCCTGCCGATCCTCAAGCGCAATGTCCACCAGGAAGCGCTGCGTCAGGCGGTCGCCAGCGGTTCGGATCGTTTCTTCCTCGGCACCGACTCCGCGCCGCATCTCAAGCACCGCAAAGAATCCAGCTGTGGCTGCGCCGGCTGCTTCAACGCGCCGAATGCCATCCCGGCTTACGCTGCCGTGTTCGAACAACTCGGCGCGTTGGAGCACTTTGAAGCCTTCTGCTCGCTCAACGGTCCACGCTTCTATGGCCTGCCGCTCAACGAAGACTTCATCGAGCTGCAGCGCGTGCCAACCACCCAACCGGAAGAGATCGCCCTGGGCAATGAATCCGTGATCCCCTTCCTGGCCGGTGAAACCCTGAACTGGTCGCTGAAAGACTGATATTTTTGCTCCGCCCTCTTGCCCCCGCACGCGGTTAACTGTATAAATAAACAGTAAATCGCTTCGGGGGCAATTATGCGTGTTGAAGTCACTATAGATAAAACCCGGCCGCTGCCGGCGGGTGCCATTGAGGCGCTGACCGGCGAACTGGGCAAGCGGGTCAATCGCCAGTTTCCAGACGCCGTCGTGCAGGTACGTTATGCCGGCGCCAACGGCCTCTCCGTGCTGGGAGGCGCCAAAACCGACCGGGATCTGATCGAGGAAATCCTTCAGGAAACCTGGGAAAGCGCGGACGAGTGGTTCAGCGCAGAATAACACTGCAATGCTGTTTTTGCCGGGGGTCGCTCTCCGGCTTTTTTGTTTCTGGCGCCCTGCCCATTCATCGCTTACCCTTACTTTGGAACAAAATCCGCCTCAGCGCTGTAGTTAACGCAAAGGAGTAAGCATGGCCCCGGACAAGGTGAAATCCGAAGACGCGATGACGTTTGGTGAACTGCTGGCGCTGATTGCCGATCAGAAAAGGCGCTTGAACGTATTGGAAGTGGCTTTCTCTTATCTGGCCTTCAGCCTGGATGACAAAGCCAACCAACTGCTGATCCACAGCCTGAAGCTGGAATCGCACAGCCAGAACCGCGACGCCGAAACGCAAAAACATTTCGCCCATTTGGCCGAAGAGCTGGAAAAATGCCTGCACGGCTCACCGCCGCCAGCCGGCGCGGAATAACGCCCTGCGCTTTACTCATCCAAAAATTCGCATACCGGTTTGTAGAATAATTGTTCGAATAAATATTTATTTTGCAAATTTCGGTGACAACCCCCTCCACCGATGAAAGCGGATGCGTATACTGTAATTGCTCTCATGATGATGAGCCGCATTGATCCTCGTTAGTCACTCACGGTAGTTACTACTCAATAAGGGGTCTTTATGGACAGAAATGATGAAGTAATTCAGACGCACCCGCTTGTCGGTTGGGATATCAGTACTGTCGACGTTTACGACGCCATGATGATACGCCTTCATTACCTGTCTTCACTAGACCAAACGCCAGAAGAAGCCCAAGTAGACAGAACGCTTTGGCTGACCACAGATGTCGCCCGTCAATTAATCAATATTTTAGAGGCCGGCATCGCCAAGATTGAAGCTACGGATTACCAGGATCTTGATCGCAGAAAACATTGATTCATCGTCCCCTAACCCCTGAGGCGCCGCGCCCCATTCCCGGCGCCTTTTTCTTTGCCTTTCGCCGTTCAATCAGTGCATTGCGCTCGGCAACCTTTTATCATGGGGCGATAAGAAATCGCTATCAGAGAGGGTGGGCACGTGGAATATGATTTGATTGTGGTGGGCAGCGGTTCAGTCGGCGCGGCGGCAGGGTATTACGCTACCCGGGCCGGCTTGAAAGTGCTGATGATCGACAGCGCCATTCCCCCGCACCGCAACGGCAGCCATCACGGCGATACCCGTATCATCCGTCACGCTTACGGCGAAGGTGAAAAGTACGTGCCGCTGGTGCTGCGCGCACAGGCGTTGTGGAATGCGCTGATTCAACAATCCGGCGAGGAACTGTTCCAGTCGTGCGGCGTGCTCAATTTGGGGCCGCAGCACTCCGAATTCATTCGCAATGCTCAGCAGAGCGCGCAGAAATTCCGCCTGAACGCACAAACCCTCAGTGCCGAACAGATCGCTCAACGCTGGCCGGAATTCCGCGCTCCGGAAGGTTACGTCGGCGTTTTCGAGCCGGACGCCGGCTTCCTGCGTTCCGAACTGGCGGTGGCCAGCCTGATCAAGCTGGCGAAAGAGGCCGGCTGCAGCCAGTTGTTCAACTGCCCGGTCAGCGCGGTGGAGCCTATCGATGGCGGCGTTGAGGTCGTCACCGGCGAAGGGCGTTTCACGGCGCAAAAAGCCGTGGTCACCGCCGGCACCTGGGTGAAAGCGCTGTTGCCGCAGCTGCCGATTACGCCATTGCGCAAGGTATTCTCCTGGCATCAGGCGGACGGCCGCTACAGCGTGAACAATCGCTTCCCGGCCTTTACCGTCGAAGCGCAGGACGGCACGCACTATTACGGCTTCCCGGCGGATAACGACGGCCTGAAAGTGGGTAAACACGACGGCGGGCAGCCGATGGCTGCCCCCGAGCAGCGTAAACCCTTCGGTAGCTACGCCAGCGACGGTACCGAAGTTTTCTCCTTCCTGCGGCAGTTTTTGCCGGGTGTAGGCGTATGTTTACACGGCGAAGCCTGCAGTTATGACATGAGCCCCGACGAAGACTTTATTATCGATACCCTGCCGGAGTGCGATCGCCTGATGGTCATCAGCGGATTGAGCGGCCACGGCTTCAAGTTCGCCAGCGCGTTGGGTGAGATTGCCGCGCTGTTCGCGCAGGACAAAGCGCCGCCGGTCGACGTCTCCAGCTTTGGTCTGAAACGATTTAGCTAAGCGAAGGATTTCTCTGTCCAGGTTGCCGCAGAGCCCTGGACAGCGAAATTTGGCGGTTACAATTTATTAACCTGCTAACTCTTTTAAATACCAAGTAAAAATTCTGATAACGGAAATTTCTTGCATTCAGCATTTGAATTTCCGAATTGAACACTTGCAGTGTAAGCCCTATTTTACAGAAGATATGCTCCATCGGCTTTCAACAAGGACGTCACCATGAAACTACTTGTCGTGGACGAATGCTGCTTCACCCGGGTCGGTATAGCCAGCTACTTTGCTGATAGTGGGATTACAACGATCAAGTGCTGCCACAGCATTGAGTACGCTACGCCGCTGTTGGCCAGCTTTCAGCCGAGCCACATTCTGGTGAACCTCAGCAACCAGTGCCGCTATAACGAAGCGGACGCACAGCTGCTGGCGTTTATGGAAGCCAGTCAGTCTGCCTTGCTGTTTATCTATCTCGATACGCCTTACCCCTACAGCGAAACGCCAATGCGCATCGCCGATAACGCGTTCCTGTTCAATAAAAGCATTCTGCCGCTCACCTTGCGCACGCTGCGCGAAAATCCGCTGGCGCTGGCCGATGACGGCGAAGAGCGTTCCCTGTTCAGCCCGCAGGAACTGACGGTGATGAAATATTGGATGGCGGAAATGCCCAACTACCGCATCGCGAAAAAGCTGCAGATCAGCTCGCATACGGTGTATGTGCACAAGCGCCATATCACGGAGAAGATCAACGCGCGCAACCGGCTGGAGTTCTACTCGCTGTATAACGTGCTGCGTTATTTCTACCCGCCCAGCGCGCCAACGAATTCGACGCCGCTGGCGCTGCTGGCGGTGTAACATCAAGCCTGCGATAACGCAGGCTTTTTTATCGCCACTCTTCCAGCGCTCACGCGCGCCCCGCTATAAAAGGTGCCGAGAAAAGGACTATAATCAAAGGTCTCTTTCTTCAGGCGGCTGAAATGTTAAACCGAATACTGGCGGCTATCGTCAACAACGTGCGTGAGCACCTGGTGCTGTATCTTTGTCTGTGGCTGGTGCTGCTGGCGCTGGATGTCTATTTTTTCTTCGTGATGTAACCCATGCCGTCGTCATTTCCCCGATTGAGCTTCAGCCGCTTCGGCGATCCCGCCCAGGTGCTGGCGCTGCAGCAGACGAGCATGCCGTCGCTACGCCCCGGCCGGCGGCTACTGCAGATGCGCTATGCCCCGATCAACCCTTCCGACCTGATCCCGATTCACGGCCAATACGCGCACCGCATCGCCCTGCCGCAGGTGCCTGGCTATGAAGGCGTAGGCGTCATCGTCGATCCGCAAAGCGGACGCTCGACCGGCCGACGCGCACTGGCGGTAGCGGGTGACGGCAGTTGGCAAACCTTCGTCACGTTGCCTGAAGAACGGGTGGTCTGGGTACCGGACGACATCGACGACGCCAGCGCAGCGCAAATCTATATCAACCCGCTCACCTGCTGGGTGCTGCTGACGCAATGGCTACCGCTCAGCGCCGGCGACGTGCTGCTGCTCAACGGCGGCGGCTCCGCCGTTAGCCTGCTGTTGGCGCAACTGACGGCGCTGCGTGGCATTCGTCTGGCGGTGGTGGTACGCAACCTCGCTCATCGCCCAGCGCTGCTGGCCGCCGGCGCCTGGCGCGTTATTGAAGCCCCGCAGCTGGCGCAAATGACCCACTTTGGCGCCCGCGCCGCCATCGACTGCATCGGCGGAGAAGACGGATTGCAGCTGGCGCGGGCGGTTCGCACCGGCGGCGACTTTGTGGCGCTGGGCCTGCTGGGTGGGCGCCAGGTGGACTGGCGGCGCGTGGTAGACGAATTGAAGCTGCGCGCTTCGCTGTTCCACTTGCGCAAATGGAATGCGCAGGCAGCACCGGCGCAGTGGCAAACGGCGTTTTATCAGCTATTCCAGCTGCTGCGACGCGGCCAGCTGGCTTTGCGCCCACCCGCCGCGATTTATCCTTTGCGTCAGTACGCAGCGGCGCTGCAGCACGCAGCCCTACCCGGCGTAAGCGGCAAAATATTCCTTACGCCGACGGTATCGGAGACGATTGCGGTGGATTAACCATTACTCAACGGGGTTCCCAATAAATAAAATACAATGGAGGAAAAGGCGCCTTTTCCGTTAATGCAAACTTATTAGTGGTGAGATGCCCTTTTATTAGGGCAACGGACATTATTATGCTATCAATCTCTACGCTTTGAGATAAGGCGCATCATTACCCAAGAAATAACGATCGATAGTAAAATGAGCATGACAATTAAAGAGTCAAACGATGAACTCATTAAATCTAGTAGGTTTGAGATCTTCGCCACCTTTAAGTACGTATCCTCTGATAGATGCCTGAAAACAACTTCAGCCAGTACGACAAGCCAGGCAACAACAGCAGATTGGGGTTGTAGTGGTAAAGTAATACTGGCCACGGTTTTACAGTAAGAACGGTATCTGTTCTCTGATTCTTCCGGCGTCAGTCCCCCGTTGTAATGATGAGGTCTGACGCTATTGTCGTAATTCAGGATATAACCGCCGATTTGACGCCGGGCCTCATCACTCCCCGCGTAACCATTTGTCGGAACCCATTCTGTTTTCAGACTACGGAAGAAGCGTTCCATTAGGCTGTTATCCCAGCAGTTCCCTCGCCGACTGAGGCTTTGCTTTATCCTGTAACGCCAAAGAACTTGTTGATATTTAAGGCCGGTATACTGGCTTCCTTGGACGCCCTTCTAAGAGTCAAGCTGTTATCGGGATACTGTTGATCCGCCTGTTTTGATTGCGCAGTAACGTGTAAACTTCGCGGGAGATATATCGCTTTAGACAGCGTATCGCTTCCATTTTTGTATGTCCTTCGGCTACACGCCTGGCGACATATTCCTTTGTTTTTGCGTCAGTTCGTAAGCGTCCGATGGCGATGATGTGAAGTGCACTATTTGCAGCACGATCTCCACCACGATTAAGTCGGTAACGGTTCGTTTTTCCAGAAGAAACGGGGACCGGGCTGACACCACACAGTGCCGCAAATCCTGATTCTGATCTTAACCGTTGAGGATTGTCTCCGGCAGTGATCAGCAACTGTGAAGCGCTTTCGTATCCGATAGCATTACGTTTAATCAGCTCAGGTGCCAACTCGTCGACAATTGCCGCAATCATGACATCCAGATCAGCGATTTCGTCATGTAACTCGAGATAGCGTCGGGCAAGGGACTTTAATGAAATGCGATAAACGTTGGTTACATTGCGGTATTCACTGGCATCAGGTCTCCAGGAACCCAGGGTCCTGATGAGCTGCATGCGCGTCATATTTCTGAGCTGTTCACGTAATTCATCCGGGGCAGAGATAATATTTGAATGGATAATCTGGAGAGCGACTCTGCGGGCTGATATTGCTGTTTTTCGGCAAGTTTTTAATACCCGCAGGGACTCAATCATGCCATCACGCGTTTTGGGAGTAACTGTCCTGATGCCTGAGAATGCTGCATGAGCGGCACATTCAGCATCAATTGTGTCACTTTTACCCCGTTTGCGTCGCTCCATCCGGTCTGGAGCAGTCACCTCAAGAACTTCTAACCCGGCGTTCTGAAAATAACGAAGCAAACCGGAACCATAGGTACCTGTGCACTCAACACCAATTCGCTTTAATGTCCCAAACGAGGTCATCCATGCCAGCATCTGCCGGTAACCTTGTCGTGTTGTGGAGAAATACTGAGTCCCAAGGACTTTATTGTTCTGATCTACGACAGCGGCAACGTGCAAATCTTTATGTGTATCCACGCCACCCACAACGGCAGCTTCGGTAACTTTATCAACCATGACAGAGCTCCTGTGAGGAAACAGAGTTGAATCTCCAGACAGATAACCCGGACAGGACAGTAACGAGACAAGCCGTCAGGCCCTTCTTGAGTCACGCGCATCGGTGAGGAGATGCCTCGCATGAAGGCGCTTCCGGCAACCGACGGGTCCAGGGCAGGACACAAAAGGTCGATCGCTGTGTGAGTCAGGATGCGGGAAGGTCTTCACTGCATCAGTAATCACACCAATCTGGTTAAACGGCAAACTAAGTGGTGGTAAAGACTGACATCGGCATTATTACTATCACTATGGAACATGACCTACCGGGGTTGGCCACGCATCTCATAGGCCATCCGTAGGGCACGACTTACCCACGCTGTATCGGCATTCGCTGACAGACTCCAGCCGATAATTCTGCGGACAAAAAGATCCATGACAACTGCCAGATAGCACCAGCGATGCCCTGCCCAGATGTACGTAATATCTCCACACCATACCCGGTCTGGCTCCGGCACAGTGAACTGACGCTCGAGTAAATTCGGCAAACAGATATGTTCCTGGCGGGGATTTTTTATACTGATGTTTTCCGGGCTGACAACTGCTCAGATTCAGGTATTTCATGAGACGCCCGGCACGGTAACGACTCATCGGGACGCCGTTCTGGGTCAGCATTTCAGCCAGAGTGCGTGCACCAGCAGAGCCCCGACTCTGGTTCCATGCTTGGCGTATTTCGCTGTACAACCTGACTCGCGCCGGATTGACAGTATCGCGTCGTTTTCGCCAGTATCGGTAACTGCTACGGTGTATTCCCAGAGCGGAGCAAAGGGTAACAACCGTGTGGCTGTCACTCAGCCTGGCAACTATCGTTAACCGTTCAGTGAGTCGGACATCAAGAGCGCAGTAGCCTTATTTAATATCGTATTCTGTTACTCCAGGCGGCGAACCTGCTTTTCCAGCTCGCGGATACGTTGCTGCTCTGCAGTCATGGGGGTCGCAGAAGTCGTGATCCCCTGACACACTCGCCTGAGCTGGCGTACCCGGCTTTCAAGCGTGGTAAAGCCGACATTCATCGCCTCACTGGCTTGCCGATACGAGTATCCCTTATCAACAATCAGCTGTGCACATTCCAGCCTGGACTCAGGGGTGAAAGTACGCTTAGTTTTCTTGTTCATTAAGTCACCTGTTTCATGTTGGAGTGAGAATATCACCTTTAATCAGGTGGGCAAATTTACTGTGCCACTACAGTTGAAACCGTTTCTCATGTCAGTGATGCCGGCGACCAGTCAGATTTTTGTGCCTTTCCGCCCTTTCCAAAAGCCATCTCTGTCAGTTGAATCAACGGAACACGCTGCTGGCAGATGTTATCGACAAGCTCAATCGTTTTAGCAGGTATATATTTGTCGATAGAGTTGGTTTTTGTAAAAACCTCTAAGCATTGGCGATTATTAAAATGTCATGAGCTAAGTAATGACAGAGTTTCTAAAAGCATTCACTACAAGTAGCAAAACCTCAGTGATTCCACAGTCCATGCCAACTCCCTAGTGCAAAACTATTCCAGCAAAAAAGGCTCCGGTATTAATTTTTTTCAGAGCCAACAATAGTTACATGGTTAATGAATTTATATCGAGTAACTGCCTTAGCTGAAAATCAACAACTGGAAGAACCGGTGAAAAAAAATGACGAGTGGTTTTATACGGAAAAATTTTTCCTTGGTTGACTATGTGCTCTCTGATTTTTAACGGGCAGAACGGCTCACCATTATTCCAGTCGTGTACTCTCACGCGTACATCAGTATAGTCAAGCAATATACAAGGAAGGTACGTTAGCCCAAGATTATTGGCCACGCGATATCGATGGTTGCCATCCATAATGATCCCCGTGTTTTTTTCAATGGGAACGGGTGTTATCCATTTTTGGCAACGCGCTATCTCCTCTGTTAATGCTATAACATGTTCCATGTTGACCTCTTCAGAGGGACGGATCAAGGCAACTGGATGTAATATTACCTCATACTGCATGTTCACCTCACCTGAAATTTTCAAGGGCATTAAGTAAGATATCTATCTCATCTTCACTGTTATACGCATGAACGGATGCACGAACGACTGACTCCAGCCCACGATTTCGCATGTCAATGAATGTCGAACTCGATCGAGAACATGAGACATTAATTCGACGTGGTTGAGCCGATAGGTATTCCTTAACAGATTCAGCTGTTTTATTTTTAATTGTAAATGTAACGATTCCTGACAGATTCTCTCCTTTATCCTGTAACTGAACGTGCGGTATACATTTCAGGCCTGAGCGAAGTTGCTTAGCCAACTTAAAAATCCTTTGCGTTACTTTACCTTGCCCTAACGAAAGCGCATATTTCGCGGCCGCCCCCAGGCCAAGCCTGTCAGCAATATTTGCCTCCCAGCATTCGAATCGTCGGGCTCCTTCGCTAATATGATAACGCTGCTCATCTATAAGACTGGCAGCATGGTGATCAAGCCACACCGGTTCAATATTCGAACTCAGGGTGCTATCCATCCATAAAAAACCCGTACCGCGTGGAGCTCTCAGGTATTTACGCCCTGAGGCTGTTAACACGTGGCACCCAATTTTTTGGACATCAAGTTGTAAATGTCCAATACCCTGGCAAGCATCAAGGAAAAACCACACGCCAGCATCACGAGCAAGGGCGCCTATTTTTTCTACCGGCTGTATTGGTCCTCCATGAGTTCCCAGTATTGGGAGACTGATTAATCTGACTCGAGGATTGTCAAGGGCATGTTGTAACTGCTTCAGACAAACAGCCCCATCCTCATCCGCTTCCAGAATGTTGATCTGAATGCCATCACGTTTTTGTCGTTGCAGGTAAGGTATATAATTGCCTGCATATTCAGTGGTCGAAGTCAGGATGATATCCCCTGGGCGCAAGGGAAGAGAGTAGAATGCGATGTCCCAGGCCCGGGTAGCATTTTCCACAAGCGCGATATCTGCAGGCTTTGCCTGGATCAATTTCGCCAGATAACCATATATATCACCAAGCCATTGGCGCTCACGATCTGCGGCTTCATACCCACCGAGGGTAATTTCTTTTAAATAGTGTTCATGTACAGCCTGTATAACCGGGACAGGCATTAAGCTTGCTCCTGCATTGTTAAAATGAATAACATGCTCAGTCCCTGGCGTGTCAGCGCGGAGTTGTGCCAGACTTAACGTCATGGTTATTCTCCTCTTTTTGCAGGCTTACCATATATCCGGATTGATACGGAACGGGAAGAAATTCCTGATGCAGGCGACGGAATGTGTCATCAGCGTCCAGGTCCGCGAATAATTGTGGATGTATCCATCTGGCTAGTTGCTGGATGGCAATGACATCATACGGGCTGTTGTAGAACTGATGCCAGATGGCGAAAAATGCGCTATTACGGCGTGCAGTGCTATCTGCATAAGCTGGACGGCTGGTGAACCATGCCAGCTTACGCCTGGATTCGTCGATATTGACGCCCGGCCCGAGAGGGATCCACCTTCCACCAGGAACGAAGGCCTGAAAATTCCCGCTGGTGAGTATGACGACATCAGGATTTGCAGCTATCACCTTTTCAGGATTTAACGTAAAAAATGAACCGGGAGCAAGATTGGCTGCGATATTGTCTCCTCCGGCTAATTTAGTAAAACGCCCAAAGCTCCCCTTGCCAAAGGTCATACAGCATTCTTCTGAATAACCTCCAAGACGTTCTAAAAATACCTTTGGCAATGGATTCTTTAATTTTAAAGTCCTGGATGTGACGCGTTGTAACTCACTCTCGCGAAATTTCAAATAGGCTTCAGAGCGTTCCGATTGGCCAAATAACTCGCCAAATAGTTTCACTGTTGGAGGAATATGTGCAATAGGGTCATACCGAAAATCCACGTAGACAATTGGGATACCCGCACTGGCAAGTGCGGCTTCATACCCTGAATCAACAATGGCATTTCGCGCATCCATATTCATGATGATGACGTCAGGTTTCAGATTAATAGCCTGTTCGATATCGAAGGTCCCTTGCTCGCGGCCCCCAAATGTCGGGATTTTCTCCAGTTGTGGAAACTGTTGCCGGTACTGCTGCCATGTTGCCGGATCTGACTGTATTAAATCTTTCCGCCAGGCCACTATCCTCTTGGCAGGATTTTCTTTATCAAGCATGGCGACCAGATACAGTTGGCGCCCTTCCCCAAGGATGACACGCTGTACCGGTAATTTGATGTTAACGGTCCGGCCGAAGAGATCGGTTACAGGCGTCATCGTCTGTTCAGCATGAGCAACTGATGAGGTTAACAATACAATAAAGAGCACAAGTCGTAATATCATTTCTCATAACCTATTTTCTTGTTGAATTCCCTTGAAGAGCGGCTGATTTTTAACGTAATAATTAAAGTCATGGAATACATGACCGCAACGCAAAGAAACAACGCTGACAACCCTGGCCAGAGAAGGACTACGCCCCCCAAAGCAATACCTGCAATGGAGGCGAACTGGCTGATACTCTGGACTACCCCCAATATATACCCTTGCATACCTTCGGCTGTTGTACGCGAGATTAATGCGGTAAGCACAGGCGTGGTTGCGCCAAGGAGAATTCCCCATAAAAAATAAAGCCCGATAAACCAGAGGGTTTCCCTTACTGTAGCCAGCAGCAGTGTTACCAGGATACATCCCATGATGACCCCCACCATTCGGTAGAGCGTGCTGGCTATATCGTGCGCTTCAAACAATCTTGCCCAGAGAGACGCTGATACAATCACTCCCGTAGCCTGTAATCCATAAGCTAATCCTGTTAGCCAATTAGGGGCATTGAACACCGTGCTGACATAAAGAGAAAAAGGCGTTTGCGTAATCATGCGGCTCATTAATAACAAGCCAAGAACCGTCAGTAAGCCAACAATGACGCCATTGTTGATTCCAGTTGGAGTCCTTTTCTTATCTTTTGAATGAACAGCTGAAGTGGACGAGACTTCATGAGGAGCATCAGCAGGTAATATGAAAAGAACAATCAGTGCACACAGCGTACAAATAATAAATGCGCTGACGTTTATCCAGAAGAAACTCAGTAGATCGAGAATGGCTCCCCCGATAATCGCCCCTGCCAAAGAGCCTGCGTTGGTTGACACCTGTAACCAGGCAAAAAGTCTCGTACGCTGTGCCGCTGGCACCATTGCAATACCATAGGCCTGAGCCGGCGCAATATAACCCGCACAGGTACCCTGCAAAAAACGTAAAATAAGCACCAGCCAGACTTCATTGGCGAAAGCAAGCCCGAGTTGCGTTAATGCCAGGCCCATCAGTGCGCGGATCATCATGACTTTATTGCCCGTTTTGTCGCCTACCCGCCCCCAGAATGTACTGGTTAGCATAACGCCAAGCATCGGCGCTATATACACTCCCGTGCCAGCGATGCTCAGTAGTTCTGTGGACGTCATACTTTCGAGATAAAGCGGCCAAAAAGGGCCACTCATTTCCATCGCTCCCATCGAAAGCAGTTGCACGATAAACAGAAACTGGACAATAAAAGTCACGCTGCCCGTTACGCGCATCCTCACTCCCCCCTTATCGTTGGCCAATCGGCGGGGATCGGGGAGGGGGCAATCTTCCCTCCCATATACTCGCAACACCAGTAATAGATTTCTTCTATATATGGTGTTGGCACCCTGAGCCTCTGGCCGATCGAAACCAGCAGGCTTAAACCACAGCCAATATCTTCCCGAAAAACCCGATGGTTTTTATCAAAAATAAAAGTGTCGGATCGCCCTTCGCGGATCAGAGGCAGCGGGATACCCTCATAGGCCTTATTCGTTCGTAAAACGCTGAGGAGTGTTCTGGGGTCAGAAATTGAGTCACCGTATGCCTCGACTATTTCCTGCTGCAATGACTGCACAGAGCTGAGATCGATACCCAGTGAAAGTTCGGCAGCTTTACATAAGGCCTGATTTTCCTCATCACAGCGAGCGAGGAAATAAGCACCGAGTTCCGGGCAGTCACTCCACCAACACGGAATATGATTGAAAGCATGCCCGTGCCACTGCCCCCATGGACCGATGAGACCATAAATGACGGAGCTGTGCATGATTGGATTTCCTGGTGTAAGGGTAATCTCCAGGTAATTAGAAAGCAGAGTGACGGGAGCTTCATAAAGCTGCTTCAGGTAATCAAGCAGAATATCGGTATTCTCAGGTGTTTCCCGGCAATGAACAGCCACGTACAACTGTGATTTCGCCCCCCCCATCCTGACACTTTTTCCAGGTACAAGATCAAACGCAATATGGGGGACATCTTTCATGCCCCATATAACAATATTCGATAAGCCTCCAAATGCTTTTTCTGCCATCCAGTCAAATCCGCCAAAACCGGGAATGGCTCCGACGAAGACCTGCTTATGCCGGGGCAGCGCTGGCGCGATGCTGTGAAGCACGCTTTCGCGCACATGGCTTGGGGCAGTAATGATAATGAGATCTGCAGCGCTACAGGCTTCATCGGCTGACGCCGTCATCCTGACGGCAGGGGCTTTTATAACATTTCCGTCAGGCATGATCGCATGCAACTGAGCGCCACTGCCTTGATATGCGGTGACAGTTTCTGGCCGGCTAGTGTAGAGAGTGACTGCAACTGCGGGATTTTGACTGAATAAAATGGCAGCAAGATGGCCCGTACGGCCGGCCCCACATATTGTTACCCTTAACTTCTCGCCTGAGAACATTATTCTCCCTCCTCAACAGAAGAGAGTGCAAACCAGCTATCAAGTTGCCCCCAAACTTGCTCGGAGAGAAGATCCCGTTCTTTGAGCCACTCCTCATTGAAGATCGTATTTAGATATTTTTCACCGCCATCTGCAATAACGAGAGCCACATTCCCCCGAATCGTTCCATTATTGATAAATTCCAACGCTTTATATATTGCGCCACCGGTAGAACCGCCAACAAGCAGCCCGAAACGGCGCGCAAGATAGCGTGCAGTTTCAAAAGCGCAGACGTCGGAAACCTGTTCACCATAATCAATGCAGCTGTAATCCAGAACTAATCCGACGGTGTCTCCTTCCGGTGTGCCGGTTCCTGATTGATAATAGGGCTTTCCCGGCTTTCCAAATACGATAGAGCCTTCTGGCTCTACGGCGATCGTGACTGTATCCGGATTATGAACCTTGAGGCCATGCGCTATCCCTGTCATCGAACCGCCAGTACCAACACATCCAACCCACGCGTCGACTTTGCCAATCTGGCAGATAATTTCACGCACCAGGTCTGCATATCCACCGGCATTGGCTGCATTATCTGATTGGTTCATGAACACTGCGCCGGGTATTTCACTCGCAATTTCAGCCGCCATACGCTGTCGTTCCACAACCGCGACTTCATTTTCGCCGTAATTACCCTTAACGTAACGAATATCTGCTCCCAGAGCTCGCATGATGGTAATTTTATCCTGAGCGGCATGGTGGTCCACCACTGCAATAAATTTAAGCCCAAATTCGATAGCCGCAATGGCCAGGCCGATCCCCGTATTTCCTGACGATGATTCAACAATTGTCCCGCCTGGTTGGATCCGCCCTGATTTCAGCGCCGCAACAATCATATTTCTGGCCATGCGATCTTTCATGCTCCCGCCAGGATTGTTTTTCTCCACTTTGATATAAAGGCGAGATTCAGATTGCGCCAGCGGTAATTGAATGACGGGAGTATTGCCAATCAAATCAGTTACTTTTCTGAAGATCATTTTACAACTCCTTAATTGTCAACGGTAAAAATGAGATTTTGGCGCGAGCTCATGACCGCGGTCAGTCTTGTGGGGAGCGGGTGCCGGTGGAACTGGTTTTCCAGTAAATCCATTTGGTAACCAGCAGTATTGGCAAATATCAGCAAGTCGCCCGGTTCAGGCAGGTGCTTGAATGTAATCAGACGGTTAGTTATAACGTCCTCGTCAAGGCAACTATGACCCGCAATCCATGCTTTCGCAGCAGGAGGTGGCTCATGAGAATTCTGACGAATATGGAGCGGATCGCTCAGGAATTCAGAGTTGAACCACGTTTCGCATGCACTGAAGCTACTTCCCTCGACAAAAATAACGTATCCGGAATCACCGTGAGGCCGGACTCGACATACGCGAAAAACACTTATGGCGCTCTGGTTGGCCAGACTTCTTCCGGGCTCGACACACAGCGTTAATCCTTCATCGATTAATGCATCGCAGACTCTTTTACCCTCAGGGTCCGCGCCGCCAAGAAACTGAGTGAGCCAGTGCTCAGCGTTTATATCGCCACCATAGGGATAGAAAGCATCCGGGACCCGTCGAGTACGATAGTTTTCCTGCGTTTGTGAGGATAGCCATGCCTTATAGCAATTCCCCTCTACATACTGAACGGGCAATCCTCCCCCGATATCGATAATGCATGGGGAATGGCCAAGATTACGGGCGCAGGCAATTAACGGTAAAGTGTCAAAAAAAGCGTTAACCCTGGATACGGGCGAGTAGCCACTAAGATGGAAATGGAAGCCATCGATTTTTAAGGGATTACAGGTCTCGAGTTTCTGAAGCACAGCACTCACTTCACGGGATGACATACCAAAACGGCTGGTATGGCTGAACGCGGGGCGAAGGCGCAGTAGTATACTGATCCGGCCTGTCGGGCTTTTCCAGCGTTTAGCTACCTCCATGAGGTCGTCCATTTCCTCGACTGAATCCACAACAATCCGCGCCCCCTGCAGAATTAACTCCTGCAAAAAACGTATTGTTTTTGCAGGCCCAGTGGCACACAAATCGTTGCCTCTGCATCCAGCGCGGATAGCATCGTTGAGTTCATGCAGGCTGGATACATCAGCCCCTGTTCCGGCAGTGACGGCCGCCTGTAATAACGACTGTGATTTATTGACTTTAACGCCATAATAAAATTTCGCTTCAATGCCAAATCCCGCCGTAATAGCAGCCATCGCATTGAAATTATTCTCCACGGTATGCGGCCAAACAATATTGAGCGGAGAACCGTAAATTTCTGATAAGCGAACAAGAGTATCAGGGGACGTCTCTAACCATCGGGCAATAACAGGATCCACATAGGGGGGTAATTCTCTGGCCGGGCTTAACCGCCATGAAGTTGTTTCCCGGCAATAGGTATTTAACAGCGAAGCCATATTAAATCCTCTCAGAAATCAATGGTTACCGATGCAAGGAAGGTGCGTGGCGCTCCCTGCGCAATGGTGCTGTATGACGCCACGCCAGCCCAATAATGGCGATCTAACACGTTTTGAACATCAAAGCGGAAAGTTGCCGGTGTACCGTAAACACGCGTTTTATAGGCAGCCCCCATATCTACCGTGGTCCAAGAACGGATAGACTGCGTATTCGCCTGATTGACGTACTGCTTCCCGCTGTAATTGACATGACTGTTCAGGGACAATCCCCGTAGGACAGGGAGGTCATATTCCACACTCGTGTTTGCTTGTATCGGGGATACACCAACGGGTTTGTTACCACGAACGCCAGTGGTGGGAGATTTGGTGAGCTCAGCATCAATCAGGGAAAGACTTCCTGACATTCGCAAATTATCCAGAGGTTCATGGGAGATATTCAGTTCAATTCCACGGTTCCGTTGTTCGCTGTTGGAATTGAATGTATTGTTACCGTCGATTGCACCGCTTGGCTTCGTGATCTGGAAAAGAGCAAGACTGCTTTGGATTCCCGCCTCATCGTATTTAATGCCCACTTCGTATTGACGCGATCGGTATGGACGCATCACCTGACCTGCGTTTTGTGCCGTACCAGGGGCAACATCACCTTTGCTGAGCCCCTCAATGTAGTTGGCATACAGCGAAACGGGTTTCCAGGGACGGTAGACCAGGCCAAGCATCGGAGTGACGGCATATTCATCATAGGAGGATGAACGATCGCCATTAGCGGCGAAGTTATCGGCACGAACCCTTTGGACACGCACGCCTGGCGTGATGTCAACACTTCCATCCAGTACGGTCATTGTGTCGGCAAGCGCGAGACCACTTAACTGGCTGGAGGAGGTTTTTGATACTCTGGCTGGCGCAGAAGGCAGGGTGACATCAACGTCTGGCGGGGAATAAATATTGGAATCTACCGTTTGTCCCCAGGTGCTGGCGATAGCGAGGCGATCATGGTAATAACTGACCTGCAGCGTCGCCTGATGATCAATGGAACCGGTTGAAAAATAACTTCTTGCGCCAGTTTCTAAAATATAACGATTCACCTTAAAGCGGAAATTAGTAATCGTCGAGACGACATCCCCTTTGTCGTTAATAATATTAGGGGTTTGCTCTGATATGCGTGAAACCATCGAGCGCCCACCGCCTGCATTCGCAAAAACGGTCACGTTGTCATTAATATCGTATTCTGTGTGTAGCAATGCCCCCTGATCCCGGATTTTCCACCACATCCCCTTTTGTGCGATGTTTGTCTTGCCATCAGGAGCATCCGGAACATCAATGCCTGCAGCGACGGTGAAGGGGCGATTTGGGGATTTGACGCGCTGATATTGATCAAGCAGGTCAAGGGAAGCCCTCACCCCTCCGTTCCCATAATCGAGAGCAAGCACGCCTAATGCCGTATTTTTATTGGCATTGTCGAGTGCCAAATCGCCACTACTACCGCCACCGTTAAAACGGATTCCCCACATCTCCCCGTCCGGGTTAACCCACAATTTACCGACATCGACATATGCACCGAGTTGGTTGTTGGACTCCCAGGCGGTGGTGAGGCGTTTAATATCCTGAGCTGTAGCCCTTTTAGTCACTGCGTTGATGACACCGCCAACCCCTCCGTTCGGGGACATCCCATAGAGTCCCGCGCCCGGCCCCTTCAGTAACTCTATTCGTTCGAGATATTGCGGCAATAATTGATAATTTGGTGCCACACCATAGACACCATTGAGTGCCACTTCACCGGTATTGCCTTCGCCAATAGGGAATCCACGGATCATGAAAGAATCCAGGATCCCACCTGAAGGAGAGGTAACCCGCACGGATGAATCATTTTTTATAACATCGCCGAGAGATTTAGCCTGCCTATTTTCAATGTATCGCGAGTTATATACCTTGATACTGAATGGCGTATCATGAATGACTTTACTTCCTAATAAGCCAATATGGGTTTGTTTGGATAGTGCATCTTCAGTTTGTGTAACAGTACTGTCGGCGCTAACGACAACGGTATCTTCCGCGTTCGCAATATAAGGAATTAAAACTTCTACAACAGCCAAAACCAGAAACTTCTTTCTACGATTCATAACCATTATCTCTAGTCCCAGAGTTACCGGCGTATCAATCAGCTAAAGGATTATTAAGACCGTGCTGAAGTCGATAATCAGTATATTGTTGTAAATGCATGCTCATTAATGAGCGGGTATACCAGGGATGGTTCATAAAATGCTCGCGTTCCTGATGCCAGAAGCTGGCATCCAGCCTTGGGTGAAGTTCTTTAAATACACGGTCAAGTTCTTCGCCAATAACTTTCCACATACGGTTATCTGGGATGCAATAGAAGTGAGTCAGGCAAAGGGCGATTTCATGTAAATGGCTGACAAGGCAAGCATCCACGACGAAGGTTCTGACGGGTTCAATATCATCTTCAAACACCGTGGGTAAAATGCCAGGCCAGATATAAGGTTTGAGTTCGTAACCTTGCTTACGGAGTGCCGGGGCCCAGCTGCGGCCATCACCGAAGTCACGGATAAGCATGGCCACAGCGCGGCCGGAATCATCAAATAAAACCTGCGTATTTTGTTGGTGTGCTTCAAGCGCCACGCCATAAATCAAATACATAGCCAAGACCGGCTTCAGTATGATCCGGGTATAATGACGAAACCATGTCTCAGGCGTGTCTCCTGACAAGGCAATCAGCTCACTGATAAGGGGATCGGATTTATGCGGGAGCGCGGTAAATAGCGATGCAACCGTGATAGCCAATGAATTATCGTTTCTTGTCCACGCATCCGTACTACGAAACACGACGGAGAGAAACTTACCCTCAGCGTCATCCATACGATCTTTATGACGAAAGTGCCATGCGGCATCTTCCCGGAAAAAGTCGAGCTTGCCGTCAAAACCTTGCTCCACATCCAGGATATCCTCAATAATCGTACTAATACGCGGCCCCATGTGAATGGATTTAGCCTGGAGGCTGCGCATCTCACTGGTCATCCATATGGCAACGGGCAATTTTATAAATGGCAATGCCGGGGCCGTCGGAAGCATTGTTCTGAACGACATTGAGGGTGCGGTTTCAATTTCGGGACCAAATGGCAAAAGAATTCCTTCGTCTATTTCTTTGGCGAAATGACCCAAGATCCAATGTTCAAGATGCCAGGGGTGAAGGGGAATGGGCAGCCATTCTTGAGGGTTGCGATGCTGACTTTCGAGCCAGTCGCACCATTCACTCCAGACGCCAGGAAAGGCCGATGACAGCCATTGACGGATATCCTGAACATGAGGCATCTTCTCGCAATAAACCATGTCGTCCTGTATGGCCCCCATGCGAAGAGTGACTCGGGCTCCAAATTCGGCGGACAGGGCTTCGATGTCTTCATCGTTTAATCCAGGCCGGGACTTCCAGGTAGGATAATAAGGGTGGCCTTCCAGAGATCCCCACTGGTCCAGGAGGGTCGCCCCCTCTCTCAAACTGTGATGGCGTCCTACCCATTTAACAAAATAAGACTCCCCCTTTTTCTCCATATCTTTAGCAATGCTATTCCGCCATTTTGACCGATGTGCTCTGGCCAGCCGATCATTATGGATACTGTTAGCAACATCTTTATTGAATTTAGCTATCCCCTCAGCCGATGGGCTGAAACTAAATTCATTTTTCAGGACGTCGATCAGTTGTTCATGTGACTGAATCGGGGTTTTGCTCCCGTCGGCTGCCTCGAGGATAATATCACCACGATTAATAACACTATTCGCCGGAAAAACCGCCGTTAGATTTAGCTGAAGGATATGTTCTCCATCAGAGAGGCGGTAATTAACCCTACTTTCTTCACCGAAAACCTCAAGTTTCTTTTCATCAAGTAGTTTTTCCGCAAAAAGACAACGAATTATGCGAGAGAGTGCGTTACGTGCCGAAAAATCAGGTTGTGTTGAAAGTGCTTGTCCTGCAAAGCCATTCTCCTCTGCCAACTCCATCATATTTTCTCCCAATGTAAGAGGGTTGAAACGATTAGGTGTAAATTGAGCATCTTAAGGTCAACGTGATATTTCATTGCTCTCTCAGGCTCCTTGAAAACTTTCAGTCACTACGCTACCATCAAAATAAATTCATGTAAATGATAATCAATATCATTCTCATAACCGTAATCAATGATGAGATTACAAATTTATATCAATCACTTAGGCGGTAAAGGTATGAGTGTAGAGATTAGCTATTTGTTTGTCCCTGCTAATAAAGAGGTTATGTTTTCAAAGGCGTTGGCCAGTGGTACCGATGCGATCATTATTGATCTTGAAGATGCCGTTCATCCGAACGAAAAGCCCCTTGGTCGCGATAACGTTCTGAGTTGGCTGCATAAAATTAATAAGAGCAGCATTAAAACCGGAATATATATCCGGATAAATCATCCAAACGACAAGGAGTTTGATGACGACATCAGCTTGCTCAATTCATTAAATAAGCCATTGATTACGGGTGTGATGGTGCCAAAACTGGAATGCAGTGAAACGATAGTCCATATAAATTCAAGGCTTAATTCCGGAATATCAAGGCTACCCTTTATCGGCATCATAGAAACGGCGCGAGGATTGTATCACTGTGAGAGTATAGCCTGTAGCGGTGTGGTCAGATTAGCGTTCGGCTCTTTAGATTATTCACACGATATTAATTGTCTGCAAACACCTGAGGCACTTCTCTATGCGAGAAGTCGTATCGTGGTGGCTTCACGGCTTGCCAACCTATCGCCCCCTATTGATTGCGTCACCCCCGAATTTTGTACGTCCGAAACGTTGTTAACGGATTGCTGTCATGCTCGTTCCCTTGGATTCGGTGCTAAATTATGTATTCATCCGGATCAAATCAATGTGGTTGCCAAGGCATTTAGCCCTACGGAGGAACAAATTAAATGGGCTGAAGAGGTGTTAAAACAATCCAGAGATAACTATGCTTTTCAGGTTGGTGGCTCGATGGTTGATTTACCCTTAATAAAACAGGCAGTCCGTTTAATGAACAGTAAATAAACCAGAGTGAATGTATTGGTCAACCACGCAAACTATAAACAGTCAGATAGAAGCGTTAAGCCACCGTTGGGGGGGTTATTCAAACGCATTAACAACCCCGGGCACAACGTGGCTACAAGAATTCTCCTCACTCCGGCTCTGCCGGAGGCTGGCGCGGAGGGCGGCCGTCGCCCAGGATAACCGCCAGCCGATAGCCGCCCTCGGTGGTCTCCAGCGCGATGCGCGCCACAATTGTCAGCGGCACCGACAGCAGCATGCCGACCGGGCCGAGCAGCCAGCCCCAAAAAATCAGCGACAGGAACACCACCAGCGTCGACAACCCCAGCCCGCGCCCCATCACCCGCGGTTCGAGGATATTGCCGATCACCATGTTGATTGCGATAAAACCTCCCGCCACCACCAGCGCATCACCCAATCCGTTGAACAGCAGCGCCTGAATCAGCGGCGGAATGGCGGCCAATACCGAGCCGATATTGGGAATATAGTTGAGCAGAAACGCCAGCAGCCCCCAGATAAAGGCGAAGCGTACGCCGACCGCCGCCAGGAAGATCCAGACGATCACCCCGGTGGCCAGGCTGATGATGGTTTTAATCACCAGATAACGCGTCACGCCGTCCAGCGCCCGCCGCATCGCGGCGAGGCCTTCATTCGGCTTATCCAGCGCCTGCTGCAGCTTATAAGGCAGCAGCTGCACTTCAAACAGCATAAACACCACGGTCATCAGCAGCAGGAAGACGTTGGTCATGGCGCCAGACAGGTGCCCCAGCATGCGGGTAACCAGATTCATCGCCGCGCTGGGATCGACATATTGCAGCATCGCTTCGCTGGAGAGGCTGATATTGAAGCGATCGGCGTAATACTGCAGCTCGCGCAGTTTCTCGATCATCATGCCGCGGTACTGCGGCAGCGAACGGGCGAACTCGTTCAGCGAAGCGCCCAGCATGCCGATGAACAGCATCACGACCACAATCACCGCCGTTACCAGCAGCGTCACCCCAAGGATGCGCGGCACCCGTCGGCGTTCCAGCATAGCCACTAGAGGATTCAGTACCATCGCGAGGAACACCGCCAGTAGAAACGGCACCACGATGTCGGCGGCGGCTTTCACCCCAGCCAGAATGATCACCAACATCGCCAGCAGGATGGCCAAACGCAGGCTGTTGTCGGTTACACGGGTTCGGCCCATGATGTTTCCTTGTTATTTCATTGGGTTAGCCGGCCATCAAGAGCCGACGCTTGGCGCTAATGGTAGCAAAGTCCGCCGCTATGCCGCAGAGGATTTAGCGTAACCGTTCGAAAAAATTAATCTTTCGATCTGCTCTTCGCCGCGAGAAATAGGCATAACCTTTGCCAACAAATAATCCCACCGAGCAATTTATGGACGGTTTACGTAAAATGACAAAAGCTGACATTAATAGATAATAAGCCTAATTTTCAACAACTAGCATAATCGTTACGTGAAAGAAATAATATCATCTTCAACGATTTATCTGATGAACTCCGAACATCTCAAACAAATTCACTGACTAATATTTCTAAGAAGTAACATAGTTAAATTTATTATTGATTTTATGTTTCCTAAAGTTTAATTATTGCAGCCAGCCAATCGGTAATCGAAGGAAACAGGATGCTCTGGAAAAATACCGCCGATCGTTTCGGTCATGTGTCAGTGTTAATCCACTGGCTGGTGGCGCTGACGGTGTACGGCATGTTCGCACTTGGCCTGTGGATGGTTACGCTGGGCTATTACGACGTCTGGTACCACCAGGCGCCGGAGATCCACAAAAGCATCGGCGCGCTGCTGTTCATCGTCATGGTGATCCGCGTGATCTGGCGCTTTGTCTCGCCGCCGCCCAAGCCTCTGGCCAGCTATGGTCGCCTCACTCGCGTCAGCGCCATTCTCGCGCATCTGGCGCTGTACGCCGTTCTGTTCGGCATTCTGATCAGCGGCTATCTGATCTCGACCGCCGACGGCCAACCGATCAGCGTATTCGGCTGGTTCGACGTGCCCGCCACCGTGACCGGCATGGCGGAGCAAGCCGATACCGCCGGCGCCATTCACCTTTACCTGGCCTGGGCCGTGGTAGTGCTCTCGGTACTGCACGGGCTGGCCGCGCTTAAACATCACTTTATCGATCGTGATGTCACTTTGAAACGGATGCTGGGTAGCAGCGCCGATTAACCTTTGGATTTATGGAGATTGCTATGTTGAAAAAGACCGTATTGGGCCTGACCGCAGGCGCCCTGCTGCTTAGCGCCGGTTCCGCACTGGCGGCGGACTACAAGATCGACAAACAGGGCCAGCACGCCTTTATCGAATTCCGCATCCAGCACCTGGGCTACAGCTGGCTGTACGGCAGCTTTAAAGACTTCGACGGCGGCTTCACCTTCGACGAAAAAGATCCGTCCAAGGACAAGGTCAACGTGACCATCAATACCGCCAGCGTCGACACCAACCACGCCGAACGCGACAAGCACCTGCGCAGCGCCGAGTTCCTCAACGTAGAGAAGAACAAGCAGGCCAAGTTTGAATCCACCGAAGTGAAGAAAAGCGGCGACGGTTATGCGGTGGTCGGTAACCTGACGTTGAACGGCGTGACCAAGCCGGTCACGCTGGACGCCAAACTGATTGGCCAGGGCAACGATCCGTGGGGCGGCTACCGCGCCGGCTTTGAAGCCAACGGCAAGATCAAGCTGAAAGACTTCGGCATCACCACCGATCTGGGCCCGGCGTCGCAAGACGTTGAGCTGATCATCTCCGTAGAAGGCGTACGCGAGAAATAAAAAAAAGCCCGGCTTGGCGGCCGGGCTTCTCATTTCCTCAGGCTCAGCGGGCTGGGCCTTCTTCTTCCGGTGCCGGAATGTGCATCGTAGTCTGCAACAAGCCTTTCGACTTATTGAAGATCTTGACGCCGTTTTCACGGCCGGCACGGCGCGCGCGCTGCTCTTCCCGCGGCAACTTCAGCTCTTCGCGGCAAATCTCGCTGCAGCACCCTTCAAACTTGGCGGCGCAGCTCGGGCACTGAATGAACAGCAGATGGCAGCCGTCGTTCTTGCAGTTGGTGTGGGTGTCGCACGGCGCACCGCACTGATGGCAGTTGGCGATCACATCGTCGGAGATGCGCTCGCCCATGCGCTCATCGAACACGAAGTTTTTGCCGATAAACTTCAGCGGCAACCCCTGCTCTTTCGCTTTGCGGGTGTACTCGATGATCCCGCCTTCCACGTGGTAGATGTTTTTAAAGCCGTTGTGCAGCATATAGGCGCTGGCTTTTTCACAGCGAATGCCGCCGGTGCAGTACATGACGATGTTTTTGTCTTTGCTGTCCTGCAGCATCTCCACCGCCATCGGCAGCTGATCGCGGAAGGTATCCGACGGCACCTCGATGGCGTTTTCGAAGTGACCGACTTCGTACTCATAGTGGTTGCGCATATCGACGAACACCGTATTCGGATCGTCGATCATCTGATTGACGCGATCGGCCTGCAGATACTCGCCGACGTTGCTTGGGTCAAAGCTCTCGTCATCGATGCCGTCGGCCACGATGCGCTCGCGCACCTTGAGGCGCAGCACCCAAAAGGATTTGCCGTCGTCTTCCAGCGCGATGTTCAGGCGCACCTGATCCAGCGCCGGGTGCGAGGCGAACAGCGCGGCTTTGAACGCGTCGAAATTATGCTGCGGCACGCTGATCTGCGCGTTGATGCCCTCTTTCGCCACGTAGATGCGGCCGAACACCTTCAGTTTTTCGAACTGAACGTAGAGGCTGTCGCGAAACGCTTTGGGATCGTCGATGGAGAAGTATTTGTAAAAAGAAACTGTGGTGCGAGGCTCGGTTTCCGCCAGCATGCGCGCCTTCAGTTCCTCGTTAGAAATTCGGTTATGTAACACTGGCATGGTGTACTTTCCTGTCTTTCGGGAGGTGACTGATTATCGCGCGCAGCCTGCCGGCCCGCGCGCGGCGCACATGATACCCGAAAAACCGCCGCCGCGCAGCCCCGCCATAATGCCTACACGGTTGCGCCTGAATAATGCCCGGCCATGATATTGCCGTTAGCCTTTAGCGGGAAATATTGTGGAAAAATCCGGCACCTGATGCATATTTAACGCCGAAAAGGGGGTTTTAATGCGTTGTTTTTTCCCGGAGCGCGAGAAAAATGCCACAATAGTCGCAAACAAACGGCAGAAACGAACCTTGCGGCCGAACTCACCCGGCTGCCAGACCATGCTATGACTCTGTCATTACACTTAAACAACCGTATTCAAACAGAGAACCCATGACTCAAGTTCCTACTTTCAATCGCTCCTTATTGCACCCACGCTATTGGCTGACCTGGGTCGGCATCGGCTTGCTTTATCTGCTGGTGTTGCTGCCTTACCCCGTCATCTACTGGCTCGGCACCTCGATCGGGCGGTTTGCCATGCGCTTTCTCAAGCGCCGCGTCGCTATCGCCCAACGCAACCTCGAGCTCTGTTTTCCCGACATGCCGCAGGCCGAACGCGATGCGCTGGTGGTAAAGAATTTCGAATCGGTCGGCATGGGGCTGTTTGAAACCGGCATGGCGTGGTTTTGGCCTAACTGGCGCATCGAGCGCTGGTTCAAGGTCAGCGGCCTGGAACACATCCAAAAGGCGCGCGACAACCACCAGGGCGTGCTGCTGATTGGCCTGCACTTTTTGACGCTGGAGCTGGGCGCGCGCATCTTCGGCATTCATAACCCGGGCATCGGCGTTTACCGCCCGCACGACAACAAGCTGATGGACTGGCTGCAAACCTGGGGGCGCATGCGCTCCAACAAGTCGATGCTGGATCGCAAGGACGTCAAAGGCATGATCCGCGCGCTGAAACAGGGCGATATCATCTGGTATGCGCCGGATCACGACTACGGCCCGCGCAGCAGCGTTTTCGTGCCGCTGTTCGCGGTGGACAAAGCCGCTACCACCACCGGCAGCTACGTGCTGGTGCGGATGGGCAAACCGGCGATCATTCCGTTCACCCCGCGCCGCCTGCCGGACGGCAAAGGGTATGAGCTGATCATGCAACCGGCGGTGGAAAACTTCCCGCTGGATAATGAAATCGAGGCCGCCGCCTTTATGAATAAAGTGGTGGAAAAAGAGATCCTGATGGCGCCTGACCAATATATGTGGCTGCATCGTCGCTTCAAAACCCGCCCGGAAGGCGAGCCTTCGCTCTACTGATAAAGCAAACCCGCCACCGGCGGGTTTTTTATTGCGCGCCTCTTGAGAATCGACGGCGACGGTGGGATGGTAAAGCCTTTGCCGCCAACCTGGAGCCGCTATGTACATTGTCAGCCTGACCTACCATCGCCCGATCGCCGAAGTCGACAGCCACCTTGACGGGCACATCGCCTGGTTGAAGACCTATTTTCAGGACGGCACCTTTATCGCCTCCGGCCGCAAAAATCCCCGCACCGGCGGCGTGATCCTGGCCAAGGGCATTGACCGTGCGCGGCTGGACGCCATCCTGGCCGAAGATCCCTTCAACGCCGTGGCTCACTACGAGGTCACCGACTTTAGCGCCACCACCACCGCCGCCGGTTTCGAGGCGCTGGCCGGACTATAAAACGCTGTAAATTCCGCGCGCTAAGCGCGGAATAAGGTTAAAACGCCATTTTTAAAACTTTATTTCATTTTTTACCCAATCTTCGTCCCCTCGTTTGCCGTCGCCGCGCTTGCGGCGCATACTTACCACGCTAACTTTCACGTTTTGCCCCTTCATCTTGCCGCCGGCAAAGCGCGTCACCTTTCGGCAGTGGACATTTATGGCTTCGGTAGCAGAACCCGTTAACTGGAAACGTAACCTTTTCGTCGCCTGGGTAGGGTGTTTCCTCACCGGCGCCGCCTTCAGCCTGGTGATGCCGTTTCTTCCGCTGTATGTAGAGACGCTGGGCGTAACCGGCCATCAGGCGCTCAACATGTGGTCCGGTCTGCTGTTCAGCATCACCTTCCTGTTTTCCGCTATCGCCGCGCCATTTTGGGGTGCCCTGGCCGACCGACGCGGCCGTAAACTGATGCTGCTGCGCTCCGCATTGGGCATGGCGATCGTCATGGTACTGATGGGCATGGCGCAAACGGTCTGGCAATTTCTCGCTCTGCGAGCGGTGCTGGGCCTGCTCGGCGGGTTCATACCCAACGCCAACGCACTGATCGCCACCCAGGTGCCACGCAACCGCAGCGGCTGGGCGCTCGGCACCCTGTCAACCGGCGGCGTCGGCGGTGCGCTGATCGGCCCACTCATCGGCGGCCTGTTGGCCGACCTCTATGGTCTGCGCCCGGTGTTCTACATCACCGCCGCGGTGCTGTTCGTCTGCTTCGTGCTGACGCTGCTGTATGTCAAAGAGCAATTCACCCCGGTACAGAAACGCGACATGTTGCACGCACGGCAGGTGTTTGCCTCGCTGAAAAACCCGAAGCTGGTGCTCAGCCTGTTCGTGACTACCATGATTATCCAGATTGCTACCGGCTCGATTGCGCCGATCCTGACGCTGTATGTGCGCGATCTGGCCGGCGCCACCCATAACCTGGCGTTTATCAGCGGGCTGATCGCCTCGGTGCCCGGCGTCGCGGCGTTGATGAGCGCCCCACGGCTGGGCAAGCTGGGCGATCGCATCGGCCCGGAGCGCATTCTGATATGTATGCTGATCGTCTCGGTGCTGTTGCTGATCCCGATGGCCTTCGTGCAAACGCCGTGGCAGCTCGGGGTGCTGCGCTTTCTGCTGGGGGCGGCCGACGGCGCGCTGCTGCCGGCGGTACAGACGCTGCTGATTTACAACTGCACCAATCAGGTGGCCGGCCGCATTTTCAGCTATAACCAATCGTTCCGCGACGTCGGCAACGTCAGCGGCCCATTGCTTGGTGCCGCGGTCTCCGCCGGCTACGGTTTTCGCGCGGTCTTCGGCGTCACCGCTTTGGTGGTGCTGTTCAACGCCGGTTACTCCTGGTGGTGTCTGCGGCGGCGGCCGGGCTACATGCGGGAAGACACGTTGCAGGAAGAACAATAGCTGCATTTATCGCCAATTTCCGCCATTGGCCGGATCAACGCCGCGTTTCCCCTACTTTTAATAATGCTTCCTTCGGGCCTGCGAATTTTCGGCCAACTCGGAACATTCTTACCTCAACATCTTGTTTATCAACAATTAATTAACTTTCAGCGCATAAAACCCGCTGTCAATCATATTCCCGCCGCAACCAACAGAAAAACCAGAAAAGGAGATGCTTGTCGACTTTTCGTCTAAAAAATGGGATACAGGTACTAGACAAAACCAACGACCAGTTATCAAATGGTTAAATAATATCACGCCAGATGTGAACCATCGGCCAAGTGAAAAAAGGTCAGCACGCTTTCCACGGTTTATCAGCGTTGCAGCCGCGGTTTTGTCGGGTAATCCGCATTGGGCGGATCGCCTTCATTAAATACACATACAACCACAGTACGGGCTGCAGCCATGCAGCGCCTTTTTATTGGGAAATCGTTATGCAATCCTCTGTCAATAAGTCAGAAAGCCGGACCTTCTTCGGCCATCCCTATCCGCTGGGTTCTCTGTTCTTCACCGAAATGTGGGAACGCTTTTCGTTCTACGGCATCCGTCCGCTGCTGATCCTGTTTATGGCCGCCACCGTGTACGACGGCGGCCTGGGTCTGGCGCGTGAGAACGCGTCGGCGATCGTCGGCATTTTCGCCGGCAGCATGTACCTGGCGGCACTGCCGGGCGGCTGGCTGGCGGACAACTGGCTCGGCCAACGCAAGGCCGTCTGGTACGGTTCTATCCTGATCGCCCTCGGCCACCTGTCGATCGCCCTGTCCGCGGTGATGGGCACCAACCTGTTCTTCATCGGCCTGATGTTCATCGTGCTCGGTTCAGGCCTGTTCAAGACCTGTATCTCGGTGATGGTCGGCACGCTGTACAAGAAAGGCGATGCGCGCCGCGACGGCGGTTTCTCGCTGTTCTACATGGGCATCAACATCGGTTCGTTCATCGCCCCGTTGATCTCCGGCTGGCTGATCAAGTCACACGGCTGGCACTGGGGCTTCGGCATCGGCGGTATCGGGATGCTGGTGGCGCTGGTGATTTTCCGGGTGTTCGCCGTACCGGCGATGAAACGCTATGACCGCGAAGTGGGCCTGGATTCCACCTGGAACAGCCCGGTCGCGAAGAAAAAAGGCGTCGGCTCCTGGCTGCTGGCATTGGCGGTAGTCCTGGCTGCGGTCATCGTGCTGATCGCTCAGGGCACCATCGTCATCAACCCGGTTGAGGTAGCCAGCGTGCTGGTGTACGTCATCGCCGCGTCGGTCACCCTGTATTTCATCTACCTGTTCGCCTTTGCCGGCCTGAGCCGCAAAGAGCGTGCACGCCTGCTGGTGTGCTTCATCCTGCTGATCTCCGCCGCG
Organism: Serratia sp. HRI; assembly: GCF_010119335.3. Taxonomy (NCBI): domain Bacteria; kingdom Pseudomonadati; phylum Pseudomonadota; class Gammaproteobacteria; order Enterobacterales; family Yersiniaceae; genus Serratia; species Serratia sp. HRI. Next base: position 631,342 of record NZ_CP083690.1, read on the forward strand.
TTCTTCTGGTCGGCGTTTGAACAGAAGCCGACCTCGTTCAACCTGTTCGCCAACGATTACACCAATCGCATGGTCGGCGACTTCGAGATCCCGGCGGTGTGGTTCCAGTCGATCAACGCCCTGTTCATCATCCTGCTGGCACCGGTGTTCAGCTGGGCCTGGCCTGCGCTGGCGCGCAATAACGTGCGCCCGAGCAGCATCACCAAGTTCGTGATCGGTATCCTGTGCGCCGCCGGTGGTTTCGGCCTGATGATGCTGGCCGCGCAGAATGTGCTGAGCAACGGCGGCGCCGGCGTATCGCCGATGTGGCTGGTGGGCAGTATCCTGATGCTGACGCTGGGTGAGCTGTGCCTGAGCCCGATCGGGCTGGCCACCATGACGCTGCTGGCGCCGGAGAGAATGCGCGGGCAAATGATGGGGCTGTGGTTCTGCGCCAGCGCGCTGGGCAACCTGGCCGCCGGCCTGATCGGCGGCCACGTCAAGGCCGACCAGCTGGATATGCTGCCGGATCTGTTCGCGCGCTGCTCCGTCGCGCTGCTGATCTGCGCCGCCGTGCTGATTGTGCTGATCGTGCCGATTCGCCGCATGCTGGAAAATACCCAGTCCAAGAGCGCGCAAAAACCGGCGACCACCGCCTGACGGATAACCCATTTTTATCTCGCAAACCGGCGCTCGAGGCGCCGGTTTTTTTATGCTTGCCAGGCCTGATGTTGCAGGACCACCCGGTAGCCGTCAGGATCTTCAAAGGTTTGCCCCGCCCTATCCCAATAGGGGTTATAGGCGACGACCGCCAAGAATCCCGCCGCCCGCATCCGCTCACACCCGGCTCGCCATTCGTTCTCATCCGGCAGGTAAAACACCAGCAGATGATCCTGCGTCGGCGCCTGCCCGACCCGCACCCCACGATGCTGCGTGAACTCCAGATGGTAGGCATGCTGCGGATGCCCGATCATAATGCCGTCAAAGCCCTGATGATCGACAAACTCGCCCAGCCTTTCAAACCCCAACCCGCAGCAATACAGCGTGGCAATCTCTTGCAACCTATCGGTCGGGCGCGCAATGCGCAGCACCGCCTTGGCTATCGACATGAACGCCTCCACCTCATGATAATCTCATACAGCGCCATACCCGCCAGCATCGCCAGCAGGAACGGCCATACCCGTTGTATCTCCGCCCCCGCCAACACCCAGGCCGGGCCAGGGCAGATGCCCGCAATGCCCCAACCGATGCCGAACAACGCACTGCCCACCAGCAAACGGCGATCCGCACGCCTAGCGGCCGGGATCTGCAGCGGTTCCCCCAACAGGCTCCGCTCGCGTCGGCGCGCCCACATAAAGGCCGGCGCCGCTACCGCAATCGCCCCAACCATCACCAACGCCAGCGAAGGATCCCACTGGCCGGTAATATCGAGAAACGCCAGTACTTTGGCCGGATTGGCCATGCCGGCGATAATTAACCCCAGACCGAAAATCACGCCGCTCAGCAGCGCCAACAGAGACTTAAGCATCTTCACCCTCCCAGCAGATGGCGCATCAGCCACACGGTCGTAAAGCCCAGCAGCATAAACACCGCTGTGGCGGCCAACGATCGCGGCGCCAGCCGCGCGACGCCGCACACGCCGTGCCCGCTGGTGCAGCCGCTGCCCAATCGGGTACCCACCCCCACCAACAGCCCCGCGATCGCCAGCCAGCCGCTGCCGGCCGCGACCTCACCAGGAGGCAAAGCCGCCGCAGCAGCATACAGCCAGGGAGAAATCAGCAACCCGCCAAGAAATGCGGCGCGCCAGCCCCGCTCCCGGCCGCCCGTGCTCAATAAGCCGCCGGTAATGCCGCTGATGCCGGCGATGCGGCCGTTGAACAGCAGCAGCAGCGCTACCGCACCACCGATAATGGCCCCACCCGCCAGCGCGGAATAGGGCGTGAAGTGTTGCCAGTCAATGGTCATCTCGGTTCTCCGGCTGTGGGCAATACAGTTGATACAGGGTCGTTAGCAGCACCAGCGCTTTGGCATCGGCTACCGCATAGTAAATCTGTTTGCCGGCTCGCCGGGTGGAGACCAGCCCCTCCTCGCGCAGCACGCCGAGCTGTTGGGACAACGTCGGCTGGCGGATAGCCAGCGCCTGCGCCAGCTCGCTCACCGCCATCTCGCCCTGGCTGAGCCGGCACAGCAGCAGCAGCCGATCTTCATTGCCCAAGGTACGCAGCATCGCACCGGCCTGCGCCGCCGCCTTGCGCATCGCGTCGATATCCATCACCCCTCCAATTAATTTATAAAATTATATAATATCATTTTATAAACTATTTATCTGCCGCGTGCCACAGGCTGGTGTGGAACCGCGCCGCATGGCATGCTGTCATCCCCCTTTTTGCCGCGCGGAGGCCGCTAACGATGCTGCTGTTTCATGACGTTCTGCCGGTCGATCAGCCCGTCCGGCCGTTGGCCAGGGATTATCGCCACGGCGACAGCGAGCCGGATCACTACCATAACTGCGCGCAGCTGATTCACAGCCTGAGCGGCGTAGTGCAGGTCACGACCCGGCTCGGCAGTTGGGTGGTGCCACCCGGCCGCGGCGTCTGGGTACCGGCGAAAATGGTGCACAGCCTGCGCATCACCGGCCAGGTGGCAGCCAGGACGCTGTTCGTCGATCCGTTGGCGCGCGCCGATCTGCCGGCCCAATGCCAGGTGGTGCAGGTTTCACCGCTGCTGCGCGAGTTGATTATCTGTGCGATGGAGATTGCGCCCGGCTATCCGAGCGGCGGGCGCGATGAGCGCGTGATGGAACTGATCCTGGATGAGTTGAGAATGCTGCCGATCCTGCCGTTGCACCTGCCCGAACCGCGTGAGGCCTCACTGCTTGCCTTATGCCGCCATATTCAGGCCACGTTGGCACAGCCCTGGACGCTGGAACAGGCGTCCGCTCATCTCAGCGTCAGCGGACGCACCCTGTCGCGGCGCTTCCAGCGAGAAACCGGGCTGCATTTTAGTGATTGGGTGCGGCGCGCCCGTTTGCTGGCGGCGTTGAACGCGCTGGCGACCGGCCGCTCAGTGTTAGAAGTGGCGCTGGATCTTGGCTATGACAGCCCCAGCGCGTTCAGCGCCATGTTCCGCCGGTTATTGGGGGTTGCGCCCAGCGACTATTTCAGCCGGACCGCGCCGACGACAGATAGCGCCCGGCAACGTTGAACAGCGCCTGCAGCGAAGCGCTGGCGGAGTCAACGTCGATGCCAACGCCGTAGGTCGCCTCACCTTGCGGCAGCGTACAGCGGATGTAGGCCACCGCTCGGCTGTCGCTCTGATGCCCCAGCGTATGCTCGTGGTAATCTTCGATCGCCAGCGGCAAGCCGAAGCGCCGGCGCAGCGCATCCACCGCGCTGGAAAGCAGACCGTTGCCGGCACCCTGCAGGCGCAGTGGCTCTCCTTCGCAGGCAACTCGCGCGTTGAAACTGTAGGCCTCAACCCCATGACTTTCCGTCTGGTAGCTCAACAGCTGCAAGCACGGCTGCTCCACCAACCCATAGGTGTCGCGGAATAAGCGCCACAGCTGTGCGCCGCTCATTTCCTTCCCGCTGCCGTCGGTCGCACGCTGCACCACCTGGCCGAAATCAATCTGCAGACCGCGCGGCAACGCCAGCCCATGATTTTGTTCCAGTAGCCAGGCAGCCCCGCTTTTACCGGACTGGCTGTTGACCCGTATCACCGCCTCATAGCTGCAGCCGACATCGGCGGGATCGAGCGACAGGTAAGGCACTTGCCACCAGCCATCTTGTCGCTGCCGTTGCGCGGCGAAACCTTTTTTGATCGCATCCTGATGCGAACCGGAGAAGGCGGTAAACACCAGCTCACCGGCATAAGGATGGCGAGGATGCACCGGCAGCTGATTGCACTGTTCCACTACTTCCACCACCTGTTTCAGGCGGCTGAAGTCCAGGCCCGGCGCCACGCCCTGGGTATAGAGATTCAACGCCAGCGTAACCAGATCGACGTTGCCGGTACGCTCTCCGTTGCCGAACAGGCAGCCTTCGACCCGATCGGCACCGGCCAGCAGCGCCAGCTCCGCGCAGGCCACGCCGGTACCGCGATCGTTATGCGGATGTACGCTGATCGCCACATCGGCGCGACGGCTGAAGTGACGGCAGAACCACTCAATCTGATCGGCATACACGTTGGGCGTACTCACCTCCACCGTCGCCGGCAGGTTGATGATCATCGGCCGCTGCGGCCCCGGTTGCCACACCTCCGCCACCGCCTCGCAGATCTCCAGCGCGAACTCTAATTCGGTAAAGCAGAAGGTTTCCGGCGAATACTCGAAGCACCAGGCGGTATCGGGCTGAGCCTCGCAATGCCGGCGAATGCGCCGCGCGCCGTTCACCGCCAGCGCCACGGTTGCGGCCTTATCCTGACGGAACACGATGTCGCGAAACATCGGCGCCGTGGCGTTGTACAGATGCACGATAGCCCGTGGCGCCCCCAGCAGCGCCTCGAAGGTGCGATCGATCAGATCGTCTCGCGACTGCGTCAGCACCTGAATCGTGACGTCGTGCGGGATCAGTTGCTCGGCGATCAGCGTGCGCACAAAATCGAAATCCGTTTGCGACGCCGAAGGGAAAGCCACCTCAATCTCTTTGAAACCGCACTGCAACAACAAGTGATAGAATTCGCGCTTGCGCGCGTTATCCATCGGCTCCGCCAGCGCCTGGTTGCCGTCGCGCAGATCGCTGGAGCACCAGCGCGGCGCCTGCCGCAGGGTACGCGCAGGCCACTGGCGGTCCGGTAACGTCACCGGCGGGAACGGTCGGTATTTGCTTGAAGGGTCGATTAACATGGGCTTCTCCTGGCACCTGAGTGAACGATAGCGTCATTATTTCCCGCCATCGCCTCTTCTTCTCCCGCTTTGCGGACAACCGTCGTCGCAAAGCGGACAACAAAAAAATTTGCATCCTGCGCCAGTGAGACAACAATTAGTTTTGACGTTTTCACCCACGCGACGGCAGTGCGCCGGGCGCTCTACTCTGATTGTCAACGGAGGCGAACATGAGCCTGTATGCAACCCTGGAAGAAGCCATCGAGGCCGCACGTGAAGAGTTTATCGACACCGCCGAAGGCGGCGGCGATGACGAACCGCCGGTGCCGCAGCAGTTCAATCTGCAAAAGTACGTGATGCAGGATGGCGACACGATGTGGCAGGCCGAATTCTTCGAAGATGAAGGCGAAGCGGTGGAATGCCTGCCGCTGCGCAGCGGTGCGGCGGCGCAGGCGATATTCGACGGTGACTACGACGAGGTGGAGATCACCGCCGAGTGGATAGACGAAAATACCCTGTACGAATGGGAAGAAGGCGACTTCCAGCTCGAGCCGCCGCTGGATACCGAAGAAGGCCAGGCCGCGGCCGATGAATGGGATGAACGTTAACCCGCACCACGTTTTTATCGCCAAGGAGGCAGCATGATTATCCGCCGGGCCCGCCCTACCGACTACCCCGCCATTTTACAGCTGCAGGGGGAAAACGTGCCGGAAGCGCTCGACGAGCGCCGAAAACGGCAGGGATTTATCGTATCGCGCATGAATGAGGCGCAGCTGACGGCGATCAACCGCGGCATCGGCATACTAGTGGCCGAGCAGGAGAACCAACTGGCAGGGTTCGTTTGCCTGATGCCCGCCGACGTGCAACCGCGGCCGCCGGTGGTGGATGCGATGCTGGCGACGCTCGCCACGCAGTCGTTCGCCGGGCGGGCGCTGAGTGAGCAGCGGGTGTTTCTCTACGGCCCGGTTTGCCTCGACGCCGCCTGGCGCGGCAAAGGCGTGCTGAAACGCCTCTACGCCGCCGTCAAAGCGCACACCAGTCATGACTACGACGTGGGCGCGCTGTTTATCGACGACGACAATCCGCATTCGTTGGCCGCTCACGTGCAAGGGTTGGGCATGACGGCGCTGGCACCTTTCCATTGTGGGCAGAAAGGCTATCAGCTGGTGGTGTTCGCCACCCGCTGAGCAGGTTTATTCATAGGGGCCATGCTGCGCATCGAACGGCAGCATAAAGGTGTCCACCACCATCGACAGCGGCACATCTATCACCGTGACGTAACGCCAGGGCGTATCGCGCAAATCCCACTGCACGCCGGGATAGTACTGGTGGCCATGCCCCGCACCGGGCACGGTGCGGCTGATGATGCTGCCGCAACCGGTTAAGACCATCACGCCGGCCGCCACGCAGGCCAGCCGAAGGTAGGAAGAGAGCTTCACGACATTGACTCTGAGCAAAGGGTTGTTTCGCGAGTGAACAACGCATCGGCCGCAGTCTATCACAGTTCCCTTTCTCTTCCGGTACCGGCGCGCGTAAGCAAAAGGTAAAAAAAAACGGGGAACGCGCCATGCGCATTCCCCGTCTGAGCGTTACCGTTCAGCGATTAACGTCGGCCCGTTGGGTGTGCCAGCGGGTTGTGCGGCAACTGCTGATAGTGCTCACGCCAGGCAGCGCCTTCCGGCAACAGCCAGACGCGCTGGTGCAGACGAGCCAGCGTGACCGGATCGCTCAGCAGCTCCAGACGTTTGCCCTTCACCAGCTTCTCCGGCCCCAGCTGCAGCGCTTCGTTCACCCGCTCCTCGCGGTTGCGATCGAGGGTAGCACGCAGATGGTGACGCGCCGTCGCCAACGCCGTCGCCAGCGCGTTGAAGGACGGGTTGACCACCGCATGCATAAAGCCGTTGGTCAGCGCGCGGTTGCGGTTGAGATGCAGGTACTCTTCCGTCGCCAGCAGCTCGCGCGGCGGGTTGTACTCTTCCGGGATCAGGAACAGCTTGGCGCGTTTGCTCTTCATGCCCAGCGTCGCGCGGCTCGACAGTACCGACACGAACGGCGACAGGATCAGCGAGAACACGATCGGCGACAGCCACCACAGGAAGCGCAGATCCAGCCACGCCATGCCGCCGGCCCATACCAGGCCCAGCAACATCTGCGAGCCATGGCGGCGGAACGCTTCGCCCCAAGGCGTATCGTCATCGTCACGCTGCGGCGAATTCCACACCACTTCCCAACCGAGGAAGGCGCTCACCACGAACACGGTGTGGAACAACATGCGCACCGGCGCCAGCAGCACCGAGAACAGCATTTCCATCAGCATCGAAATGAACAGACGGAACGCCCCGCCGTACTCTTTCGCGCCCTTGGCCCAGATCAGCACGATGCTGAGCAGCTTCGGCAGGAACAATAGTACCAGCGTGGTGGAGAACAGCGCTATCGCCAGCTCGGGCCGCCACTGCGGCCAGACCGGGAACAGCTGCCGCGGCTGCAGGAAGTATTGCGGTTCCATCAGGGTGTGCACCACCTGCAACGCGGTGGAGAGCGCCAGGAACATGAACCACAGCGGCGCCGACAGGTAGGACATGACGCCGGTCAGGAACACCGCGCGGTGCACCGGGTGCATGCCTTTCACCAGGAACAGGCGGAAGTTCATCAGGTTGCCGTGGCACCAGCGACGGTCGCGTTTCAGCTCGTCCAGCAGGTTTGGCGGCAGCTCTTCATAACTGCCCGGCAGATCGTAAGCGATCCACACGCCCCAGCCGGCGCGGCGCATCAGCGCCGCTTCAACGAAGTCGTGCGACAAGATTGAACCGGCGAAGGAACCCTCGCCCGGCAGCGGCGCCAGCGCACAGTGCTCGATAAACGGCTTCACGCGGATGATGGCGTTATGGCCCCAGTAGTGCGACTCGCCCAGCTGCCAGAAATGCAGGCCGGCGGTAAACAGCGGCCCGTAAACGCGGGTAGCGAACTGCTGCACGCGCGCATACAGGGTATCCATACCGGACGCCTTCGGCGCGGACTGGATGATGCCGGCGTTCGGGTTGGCTTCCATCAAACGCACCAGCCCGGTGAGGCATTCGCCGCTCATCACGCTGTCGGCGTCCAGGATCACCATGTAGCTGTACTCACCGCCCCAACGACGACAGAAGTCGTCGATGTTGCCGCTCTTGCGTTTTACGCGACGGCGGCGGCGGCGATAGAAGATGCGGCCGTGGCCGTCGACATCGCGGCACAGCTCCATCCACGCCTTTTGCTCCGCCACGCAGATGTCCGGATCGTAGCTGTCGCTCAGTACGTAGATATCGAAGTGTTCCAGCTGACCGGTCGCAGCGACGGACTCATAGGTCGCACGCAGGCCGGCGAACACGCGTTCGACGTCTTCGTTACAGATCGGCATGATCAGCGCGGTGCGGTGCGCCGGGTTGATCGGCTCATCGCCCTTGATGGTGGAGGAAATGCTGTATTTGTCTTTACCGATCAGCAGCTGCAGGAAGCCCATCAGCGCGGTCCAGAAACCGGCCGAGACCCAGCAGAACAGTACGGCGAACAGGATCAGAATGCCGGTTTGCAGCACATACGGCAGCAGCTGCAGCACCGACTGCATCAGATCCTGATCCAGCATGGCGATAGGATCGATCAGCGCCCAGCCCTGATAAGGCAAGATGGTTTTCATGTACCAGGTGGCGATGCCGGTCTGCACCAGCATCAGCACCAGCAGCACATAGCGGCGCATGGAACCGACAACGCGCCAGCGGTTCTCGGCCTCGGCCTCCTCTTTGGTGGCGTGCCGATTGTGCGGCGAACGCCCCAGCAGAGAATCCCAGAAGCGCGCCACCGGGTTGGTACGCCAGGCTTCCGGGAACATGGTGGTTCGTTTGATCGGCGGCGTCGCCTTCAGAATGGCGCGCCCTTCGGCGTCGGTGTCGAAATCGTCATCGCTGACCGCATCCGGCCAGGCGCTTTCGATGCGCGGTTTGACCGAGGCCAACGCCACGTCATCCGCCGACAGGCTGTTGACGTTGGCGTCGGCGGCGCCCATCTGCCGATGGAGCGCCTCCAGTGCCTGAGCGTCATCCGCCGTGTGAGGGTTGAGCGCCTCCGACCGCTCAGCGGTCAGAGGCAGCGCCGCAAGATAATCCTGGGCGGGTTGAGTAGGCTTATTCATTGGCAGGTAGCTGATAGCTCCAGGTTTCCGACAGAGTCTTATCGCCATTGACCAGCGCCGCGCGCATTTCTACCGGCTTCTTGTCGTCTTTCACTTTCAGACGTACCGTCAAGCGCCAGCCTTTGGTCACTGGGTTATAGCGGACGTTGTTTTCTACCATTTCACCGTTGTCGCCGATGCTGATCTGAGAAGCGACCGGGGTGTTGGCGTCCAGCCCTTTCAGCACCGGGCCGACGAAGTCGACCAGGAAGGCCACGCTGCCGTCAGGCTCGCGAATCAGGTTGGACTGCTTCACGTCACCGGTCGAACGCATGGTCCGCGCCACATAGGCGATGTCTTGCGAATGCAGTTTGTCTTCGTCGCGGGTGAAGTTCAGACGGTAGCTCAGCGTCAGCGGCTTTTTGGCTTCCGGCAGCGTATCCGGCGTCCAGAACGCCACGATATTGTCGTTGGTTTCATCCGCCGTCGGGATCTCCACCAGCTCGACCTTGCCTTTACCCCAGTCGCCCTTCGGTTCGATCCAGGCGCTTGGGCGCAGATCGTAACGATCGTCCAGATCTTCGTAATCCTTGAAGTTGCGGCCGCGCTGCAGCAGACCGAAGCCTTTCGGGTTCTCGACGGTATAGGTGCTGACGGACAGGTGTTTAGGATTGTTCAGCGGGCGCCAGATCCACTCGCCGTTGCCGGCATGGATAGACAGACCGTTGGAGTCGTGCAACGCCGGGCGATAGTTCAGCGTCGGCGACGGCTGGTTCGGCCCGAACAGGTACATGCTGGTCAGCGGTGCCAGGCCCAGTTTACCCACCTTGTCGCGCAGGAACACTTTAGACTCGACGTCCACGGTGGTGTCGCGGCCCGGGATCACCGTGAAACGGTAAGCGCCGGTGGCGCGCGGGGAATCCAACAGCGCGTAGATCACCAGGTGTTTGTCGCCCTGCTTCGGACGCTCAACCCAGAATTCGCGGAAACGCGGGAACTCTTCGCCGGACGGCAAAGCGGTATCGATAGCCAGGCCGCGAGCGGAAAGCCCGTAAACCTGCCCTTTACCCACCACGCGGAAATAGCTCGCGCCCAGCAGGCTCATGATCTCATCGTTTTTGTCGGCGCTGTTGATCGGGTAGATCACCTTGAAGCCGGCAAAGCCGAGGTTTTTCACCGATTCAGGGTCGTGTTTGACCGAACCGAAGTTGAAGTAATCCGGGCTGTACTTGATCTGTTTTACGCTGGTGGAGGTGACTTCATTGATTTTCACCGGCGTGTCGAAGTACATCCCCTGATGATAAAACTCAAGCTTGAAAGGGGTTTTCAGCTTGCTCCAATAGGCTTTATCGTGATTGAACTGAATCTGCTGATAGTCTGCGAACTTCATCTCGCGGAACTGAGAAGGAAGGTTGCTCTTCGGGGCTTCGAAACCTTTGGCGGCCAGATCCTGCGCCTGCTTGGCCACATCATCAATAGAAAAGGCCCATGCCGGCGAACTGAACAGCGTGAACAATACGGTAGCACCTAACCAACGAACGCTCGCGGCGCGTGGTTGTCCGGATAATATATTAACTAGCACATCCCCCCCTATTCGTGTGCTCAAATCATTTAAATCCATATTAATGGATTACTCAGCTTTCCGACAACATGATAAATGGATGGTTCATGTTTACGGCTCATTGTTTAAGCAGCTGATGGAACACCAGCGTAGCAAGCCGCGCAACAAGACGCTATGGAAAAATGCGGGGGGCTATAGTAGGGTTTCGGATAACAATTTAACGTTTGACGACTTATTAAGCGTGTTAATGAGCACCCGATTAAATCACCAGCGGTAATCTATGACTAAAGGCAGCAAACAGCGCGAGTTTTTCCTCGATTCGATCCGAGCCTATTTGATGTTGCTCGGGATTCCGTTTCACCTCTCCCTGATTTATTCCAGCCATGCCTGGGCGGTGAACAGCGCGTCTCCCTCCTTCTCGCTCACGGTGCTGAACGACTTCATCCACGCTTTCCGCATGCAGGTGTTCTTCGTGATATCCGGCTACTTCTCCTACATGCTTTACGAGCGCTACGAGCGCCACCAGTGGCTGAAGGTCAGGCTGGAGCGGGTGGCGATCCCGCTGTTGAGCGCCATCCCGCTAATTACGGTGCCGCAGTTTTTCATGCTGAAATATTTCACCGATAAATTAAACGGCTGGGATGAATTTTCTCTCTATCAGAAATTAAATGTAACAGTTTGGGAATTGGTTTCTCATCTGTGGTTCTTATTGACGCTGTCGTTGTTAACCTGTGCCTGCTTTTATCTGTTCCGTAAAATCAAGCGTCAAACTCGTGAGCATATTCCGGCGTTAATAAACAGACTGCGTGGATTAGGAAACATCTCACTGTGTTTCTTTATTTATGCGGTATGCTATTCGGCCGCACACCGTATTATTTTAATTGTCGCGCCGCAGCTATTATCCAACGGCCTGTTCAATTTCGTGGTGATGGAGACGATGTTCTACCTGCCGTTCTTCATCCTCGGCGCTTATGCGTTTAAGTACGTGTGGCTTAAGGAGATTTTTCTGCGTCGCTCGCCGCTGGCGCTGCTCGGCTCGCTGCTGCTGTTTATCGCATATATGCTGAATCAAAAGCTGTTGGCACACAGCAGCTATATGTTCGAGCTGGAAGTGGTGATCAAAACCCTAATGGGGATCCTGATGACCAACGTGGTGTTCTCTTTCGGGCATAACCTGCTGAATTATCACTCGCCGCGCATCACCTATCTGGTCAACGCCTCACTGTTTATATATCTGGTGCACCACCCGTTGACCCTGATATATGGCGCTTTCGTGACGCCTTATATCGGCAACAACCTGTTGGGATTCTTGCTGGGCCTGCTGTTTGTGTTCTCGCTGGCCTTCGCTTTATATGAACTGCACAAGCGTATTCCGGTGCTGCGCTTCTTGTTCTCCGGCAAGCCGCAATAACCTTGCGCCCCTGTAAACCCGATCGTTTGCAGGGGTTTCCTGTCATCTTGCCGTCGTGCAAAAAGCCTATACTGGTGATTTGCATGCAAAGCACACATTGCTCAGCCTGGCGCCGTCCGTTAGGGCAAAGTGATACGGCTGAATAGATACCCTAATCGTTATAACTGCGATGCATAAGTAGAAATCCGGATCCCTGCCTTACGGTAGTGATTGGGCTCAACACCCCCGAAGGGCTGCGCGATCGTTTACTTCATTCGATGGCGTTAGCTGCATCTCCCTTCCGTCACGACAGAGAGGATTTTGAATGACTGATAAGAAGACCCCGGCTCAGGAAGCCGAAGTGGAAAACGCCACCCTGCTGAAGATCCTCGGTAGGCTGCTGTCCGCGTTGGACGCCTCAATCAGCGGCAAAGAACGCAGCGTTTTGGTCACTGAACTCTCCAACTTCAATCTCGACGGCATTTCCGAAACGGAAAGCAAGTTGGCCAGCGAGCTGATCAAACGGGCGCTGGAATCGCTCGACCACTAACCCTACCGCGCCTGCAAACCATTGAGCCTGCCTGCGCGGGCTTAATGGTTTTTCCCTCAGCCACGATCGGCCATTGTTGCCAAAGCCGAAATACAGCAGCCTGATAATGTTGGATAAAAGGCAGGATTCTCTCTCTTCTCCTCACTTTCTTCGGTTAATCACACCAAAGGGCAATAATTGATCGGTTGTTTTCGCAATCAGCCTTGGCGTTTTACCCACTAAACACGCTATCATCGACACACGCGCAGTGCCCCCTATCCCCCAGCCTCAGGAGAACGATATTTTGGATGCCAGCACCATTAACAGTTTGTTCGTCATCGGTGCCGTGCTGGTGGGGGCAAGCATTCTGCTCAGCTCATTTTCTTCCCGGCTCGGTATTCCGATCCTGGTGATCTTCCTGGCGATCGGCATGTTGGCCGGCGTCGACGGCCCCGGCGGCATCGTCTTCAGCAATTATCCGGTCGCTTACCTGGTCAGCAACCTCGCGTTGGCGGTGATCCTGCTCGACGGCGGCATGCGCACCCGGGTCAGCTCTTTCCGCGTCGCCCTGTGGCCGGCGCTGTCTCTCGCCACCGTCGGCGTGGTGATCACCGCCGGCCTGACCGGCATGGCCGCCGCCTGGCTGTTCAATCTCGATCTGCTGCAGGGCTTGCTGATCGGCGCCATTATCGGTTCCACCGATGCCGCCGCGGTCTTCTCGTTGCTGGGCGGCAAAGGCTTGAATGAACGTGTCAGCGCCACGCTGGAGATCGAGTCCGGCAGCAACGATCCGATGGCGGTATTTCTCACCATCACGCTGATTGCGATGATCGCCGCCGGGGAAACCGCGCTGAGCTGGACCTTCCCGCTGCATCTGATGCAGCAGTTCGGCATGGGCATCGTCTTCGGTCTGGGCGGCGGCTGGCTGCTGCTGACGCTGATCAACCACATCAAACTGGCGGACGGCCTTTATCCGCTGCTGGCGGTGAGCGGCGGCATTCTTATTTTCGCGCTGACCACCGCGCTGGACGGCAGCGGCATTCTGGCGGTGTACCTGTGCGGCCTGCTGCTGGGAAATCGACCGATCCGCAACCGTCACGGCATCGTACAAACCTTCGACGGCCTGGCCTGGCTCAGCCAGATCGGCATGTTCCTGGTGCTCGGCCTGCTGCTCAACCCGCACGAACTGCTGCCGATCGCCATCCCTGCCCTGCTGCTGTCGCTGTGGATGATCCTGTTTGCCCGCCCGCTGTCGGTGTTTATCGGCCTGCTGCCGTTCCGCAGCTTTACCCTGCGGGAACGCGGCTTTATTTCCTGGGTCGGCCTGCGCGGCGCAGTGCCGGTGATCCTGGCGGTGTTCCCGATGATGGCCGGCCTGCCCAACGCCCAGCTGTTCTTCAACGTGGCGTTCTTTGTGGTGCTGGTCTCCCTACTACTGCAAGGCACCACGCTGTCGTTTGCCGCCAAAAAAGCCAAGGTGATCGTGCCGCCGGCGCTGACGCCGATCTCCCGCGTTGGGTTGGATGTGCACCCGGAGAACCAGTGGGAGCAGTTCGTGTATCAGCTTTCGGCAGAAAACTGGTGCGTCGGCGCGGCGCTGCGTGAGCTGAGAATGCCGCCCAACACCCGCATCGCCGCCCTGTTCCGCGGCAAAGAGCTGCTGCACCCTAGCGGCAGTACCCGACTGCGGGAGAACGATATTCTGTGCGTCATCGGCCATGAGCACGACCTGCCGATCCTCGGCAAGCTGTTCAGCCAGGCGCCGGCCGTGACGCTCGACGAGCGCTTCTTCGGCGACTTTATCCTGCAATCCGACGCCCGTTTAAGCGACATCTCGCAGCTTTATGGCCTCAATCTGCAAGACGACGTGGACGAGCAGCAGACGCTTGGCCAGTTCGTCATTCAGCTGATTGGCGGCGAACCGGTGATCGGCGACCAGGTGGAATGGGACGGCCTGACCTGGACCATCGCCGAAATGGACGGCAATCAAGTCAGCAAAATAGGCGTGCGGATCGTAACCGACTGACGCTGCCGCACCGGCTGCGTTACCAGACGAGGGAACTTCTGGCCTTAAGAACGTTCTTAATCACTATCATGATGCATGAAGTACGGCGCCGCTGAATTATATCCGGTTGATATAAAAACAATTTAACAGCGGCGCCAACAGGGATTAGGGATGTGAACGGCAAGACTCGATTTCTTTCGGTGATGACAATCATGGCGCTGGGCGTAGCGGCGCTCGATCTCAGCATCGCCGGTTTGGTCCATAGACTTTTAATTGGATAATTTCAACGTGAAGCAGCGGGAACAAGAAAAAGACATTCTGGGGAAAATACTGGTGACGGTGTCCGCACTTTGCCTGATTCTGGTGGCGGCGTTCCTCATCTGGGGATTCGTGCTGGATTGATACCGCGCGACACTCAGAGATAAAAAAAACCGCCGCGGCGGTTTTTTTATGGGTCAGGCGATCAGATCTTGCAACCTTCGCAGTCCGCTTCGTCTTCGAGGAACTCAGGGACCTCTTTTACCTTCTGCGCCGCTTTTTCTTCGGCTTTCGCCAGTTCGGCATCGATATCAAAATCGAAAATATCATCACTCATCGCTTGGTCCTCACTCTGCTTCACGTTCAAACGCTGAGTATAATCGACAAGCCGCCGGCCGGAAACCTTTCAGTTTGCCGCCGCCAGCCGCGGTGGCTCATCCTGCGGCTTTTTTCCGTAGGCCATGTCGTACACGTCGTAGAAGTCGATTTCGCCCTTGTTGCCGATGATCACCCGCATCTTCTGTTTCAGCGCGGCGCCGATAGACGGCTCATCCAGCAGCTGCTGCACCGCATAAGGCGACAGCGCGCGGGTAAAGTACCATTCGCCGTTGTAGCAAACCCGCAGATCCAGCACCCCGATGTCCTCGAAGCGGTATACCGGCCGGATCTCTATCAGCAGCATGGCGAACATGAACAGCACGAAAGCGGTGAAGCCCAGGAAGGCATATATCCCCATGTAAGGCACCTGGTACATCACGGCGATCACCGCGAAATAACCGGCGAACATGGCAAGGCACAGATAGCGGTGAGTGCGGGCGAATTCGCTGTTGAAGCGCGGCTTGCCGTCACGCCCTTCGCGCCGATTGATCTGTTCAATCTCTTTAACCAAGATGCTTTTAATCGCGTCCATCGTTACAACCTTATGCTGGAAACAGCATTGCCATCAAATCTCACCGCCAAAAGTAACACAAGTACAGTTTCGCCGGGTAGATCAGTTAGCCAACTTAATGGCGGCAACTGTTATAGTTCGGATTCAGCGCGGCTGGGCGGCCTTGCCTTGCGCAAACATGAACATGCGCTGGGCTACATCGTCGGCCTGTTTGATTTTCTGCTTTTGCGGTTCGTTGCTGCGTTGAATGGCGCGGGCGTAAGCGATTTCATGAGCCTGATCGATCATCGCGATGATCCGGTCACGTTCGGTCTTCTCCATATTGCCCAACATGGTGGTGATAATCGCCTGATAAGCGTTGGACGCGGCGCTCAGCGCTTTCTCTCTCGCCTCGAGGGCGGCGACGCGTTGCAAGAGTTCCTGCAGTTGCTCGGAGTGAGACATATCGACCTCCTGTTGCCGGGCAGCAAGCCTGCCTGATTACAGTTTAGCAAAGGATCGAAAGAGAAAGAGGAAGGAAAGCCAGCGGTTACGGTAAAGCACACCCGAAAATCCCAACGAGGAGCCGATAGTGCAAATCAACCCGGGTGCGCTTTACGGTAAGCGCGGTGAGATGAAGGGAAGAAAGCTGGCGCGCTATGCAGGACTCGAACCCGCGTCTATCAATTTTCAAGCCAAAACAAGCCATTATAAAACCAATCACTCTGCCAACTGAGTTAATAGCGCGTTCCTTCGCTTCGGGGTGCCATTATCCACAACAACCTTATGGACTCAAGCTTTTTTAGCATAATACCCTGAATTTACAGATAAGTCTTAGGTTATCGATAGCGTTATGGCATTACGGCAGCTCAATAATCCGGTAATCGCCGGTGATGAGCGGCTTGCACAAAATCTTGTAGCCATCGCTGTCAAAGTGGCTGGCCGCGCTCTGCAGCCGCTGTGCCTGCGCCAGGCTGCTGACCGAGCCCAGATAAAACCAATTGTGAATTACATGGTACTGGCGCAGCGTCTCGCCCTGCTCTTCCAACGCCACTCGCCCGGCGAACGGCCAACAGGCGATGCGTAGCTGTTCCAGCGCCGCGCCGAGCCGCCGCGCATGTTCCTGCGCCGGCTCCACGCCGCAGCAGGCACCGGCGCACTTGCGCAGGCTGTAGCGGAAGCAGGCGCGCCCGGCGGGCAGCTTGTCGATCCCCAGCTTGCCGTAACATAAACGATGCTCGTCGGCGATGGCGCGCAGCTTTTCCAGCGCGGCATGGCGATTGGCAAACAGCCCATAAAGGTGGGGCGTGACGGCGAAATCGATCTCTTTGGCGTGGGCAATCGTCACCGTGTCCGCCTGCAGACGCAGCGCGCACAGCTGTTTCGAGCGCCGCAGGCGTTTGTTGAACAGCGGCTGCTGTTGCTTGATCAATTGCGCCTCCAGCAGCAGTGCCCCCAACTCGCCCGCAGTCTCAATAAAGCTGATGTGCCGGGTTTGCCGCAGCATTTTTGCCTCATCCTGGGCACGGAAATGCGCCATTACGCGGCTGCGTACGTTGACGCTTTTACCGATGTAAAGCGGCAGGCTTTCGCTCTGGCCGTGAAACACATAGACGCCCGGCCCTTTGGGCAACGGCGCCAGGCAGGCGCGCAGGTGCTCCGGGTATTGGTAAATGTCGATTTCCGGCTCGAGGCGGTTTGGCATCATGGCGGCGGCGTTATCCTGCTGATGAATGAATACTGGTTTTTTAGCCAGTATAGCGTGCCGCACAGCCGGTTGCACACCCGGCGGATAATAACTCACCGTGATCTTTAGCGGGAAAGCCTTTACTATCCCCTTTCCAGCGGGCAAGCGCCTCACGTTTAGCGCCAGTTCAGGCTGGCGCTGCCATGATGGCAGACTGGAACCGCCGCTTTTATCGTTATGGAAAACCTGGGCATGCCATCACTGAAACTCACACCCCGTCGTCTGGCGTTGATCGCCGTCATCGTTTTCATCGCCGTCGCCATCGCGCTAACCCTTTATTGGCAACGCCCGCCGCAGCAGGATTACGTTACCGCACCGGCCCGCCTGGGCGATATCGAGAATGCCGTGTTGGCCACCGGGCGACTGGATGCCGTCGAACGCGTTAACGTCGGCGCGCGGGTCTCCGGTGAAGTCAAATCGCTGAAGGTCAAACTGGGGGATCGCGTCACCAAAGGACAGCCGATCGCCGACATCGACGATCTGCAACAGCGCAACGATCTGCGCAACGCCGAGGCGGCGCTGAACGTCATCAAAGCCGAACTGCAGGCCAAGCAGGCACAGCTTAAGCAGGCCGAGTCGCGTTTCAAACGCCAGCGGCGCATGCTGAACGACGAAGCCAGCTCGCGTGAAGACTTCGAAACCGCCGAGGCCACGCTCGCCACCACCCGCGCCGAACTGCTTTCGCTCAATGCGCGCCTGGTGCAGGCGCAGATTGAAGTCGACAAGAAAAAGATCGACCTGGGGTATACCCGCGTCGTCGCGCCGATGGACGGTATCGTCATCGCCGTGGTCACGCAGCAGGGGCAAACGGTCAACTCCACCCAAAGTGCGCCGACCATCGTCAAGCTGGCGCGGCTGGATATGATGACCATCAAGGCGCAGATCTCTGAAGCCGACATCACCCGCATTTCGCCCGGGCAAAAGGCTTACTTCACCATTTTCTCCGATCCGGATAAACGCTACGACGCCACGCTGCGCACCATCGAACTGGCGCCGGAATCGGTGATGAAAGACGACTCGCTCGCCGGCACCAGCTCCGCTTCGGGCTCCGGCACCTCGAACGCGTCGGTCTATTACAACGCGCTGCTGGACGTGCCCAACCCGGAAAACCGCCTGCGCATCGCCATGACCGCGCAGGTTTCCTTGCTGCTCGGCGAAGCGAAGAATGCTCTGCTGGTACCAATCCAGGCGGTGCATAAAACCGAAGGAAAAGTGCAACAGGTGCAGGTGCTGACCCAGGATCAGCGGCTGGAAACGCGCGAAGTGACCACCGGCATCACCAACAACGTCGACATTCAGATCCTCAGCGGCCTGAAAGCCGGTGAAACCGTGGTGCTGTCGCAGCCCGCCGCCAAGTCGGCTGAGGATGGCATTTTCCTGTGAACGCGATCATCGAGCTAAAAGGCATCAGCCGGACCTACACCAACGGCGGTCAGGCGCTGACGGTGTTGAAAGACATCGATTTGACCATCGCCGCCGGCGAGCTGGTGGCGATCATCGGCGCCTCCGGCTCCGGCAAATCGACGCTGATGAACATCATGGGCTGTCTCGACGTGCCGGATCGCGGCGACTACTACATCAGCGGCCAGAACGCCGCCCACCTGTCGCCGGACGAACTGGCCCGCCTGCGCCGCGAGCATATCGGCTTTATCTTCCAGCGTTATCACCTGATGCCCGATCTCAGCGCGCTGGGCAACGTTGAAATTCCGGCCATCTACGCCAACGCCCGGCGCGATCAGCGGCGGCAACGGGCGGCGCAACTGCTCGCGCGGTTGGGACTGGAAGGACGCGAAGACCACAAGCCCGGCCAGCTTTCCGGCGGCCAGCAGCAGCGCGTCAGCATCGCGCGCTCGCTGATCAACGGCGGCGAAATTATCCTGGCGGACGAACCGACCGGCGCGCTGGACACCCAATCCGGCCAGGAAGTGCTGGCGATCCTGAGCGAGCTGAATCAGCGCGGCCACACCGTGGTGATCGTCACCCACGATATGAACGTGGCGCAGCATGCGCAGCGCGTCATCGAGCTGCGGGATGGCGAGATCATCGCTGACAGCGGCCGCCAATCGGCGCCCGCCGCAGCGCTGCCGCCGCCGAACCGCAGCCGGCAAAGCGGCTGGCAAAGCCTGATCGACCGCACCCGCGAGTCGCTGCACATGGCGCTGAAAGCGATGAACGCCCACCGCCTGCGCACCGCGCTGACCATGACCGGCATTATTTTCGGCATCGCCGCCGTCGTTACGGTCGTGGCGCTGGGCGAAGGTGCCAAGCAGCGCACGCTGGAGAATATCAAGGGACTTGGCACCAACGTGGTAAGCATCTATCCGGGGCGTGACTTCTTCGACGACGCCATCGACAGCATCCGCACTCTGGTGCCGGCCGACGCCGACGCGCTGGCGCAGCAAAGCTTCGTCGACAGCGTCAGCCCGGAGGTCAGCGCGTCCGACAGCATTCGCTTTCGCAGTAAATCCGCCACCGCGTCAATCACCGGCGTCGGGCGCGACTATTTCCGCGTCAACGGCATCACGCTGGTGCAAGGCGCCACCTTCCGCGACGATCGCAACGCGCTGCAGGAAGTGATCATCGACGACAATGCGCGCCAGGCGCTGTTCGGCGATTTCGGCGTCGAACCGCTCGGCCAGATCGTGTTTCTCGGCTCGGTGCCGGCGCGGGTGGTCGGCGTCGCCAAAAGCGAACGCAACTATGCGCCCAACCGCATCAGCGTCTGGATGCCTTACAGCACGGTGATGTACCGCATGGTCGGCAAAACCACGCTCAGCGGCATTACCGTGCGGCTTAAGGATGACGTCGCCAGCGAAGCCGCCGTCAGCGCCATTACGCAGTTGCTGACCCAGCGCCATGGCGTCAAGGATTTCATGACGTTCAACCGCGATCAGTTCCGTAAATCGATCGAGCGCACCTCGATGACGCTCAGTTTGCTGATCCTGATGGTGGCCTCGATCTCGCTGGTGATCGGCAGCCTGGGCGTGATGAACATCATGCTGGTCTCGGTGACCGAACGCACCCATGAGATCGGCGTGCGCATGGCGGTCGGCGCACGGCGCGGCGACATCATGCAACAGTTCATGATCGAGGCGGTGCTGGTCTGCCTGATCGGCGGCGCATTGGGCATCGCGCTGTCGTTCGCCGCCGGGTCGCTGTTCACCTCGCTGGCGGGCGGCATGTTCACCGCCATCTATTCCTGGCAAGCCGCCGCGACGGCGTTTTTCTGTTCAACCTTAATCGGCATGATCTTCGGTTATCTCCCCGCCCGCAAAGCGGCAAGGATGGATCCGGTCGTTTCATTGGCCAGCGAGTAACCCATGAAAATTTTCTCTCCCTTGGCATTAAGCCTCGCCGCCCTGCTCACCGCCGGCTGCGGCAACGCCCTAAAAAGCGACTACCGGGCGCCACAGGTCAACTACCCGACGAGCTGGCAGCACGCCGCCGAAAACGCCGCGCCGACGCCGTTCGACTGGCGCGATTTCCACGATCCCGAGCTCGACCGCTGGCTGCATCAGGTGATGGCCAGCAACAACGATCTGGCCGTCGCCGTGTTGCGCCTCTACCGCGCGCGCCTCGAGGCTGAACGCGTCGGCATCAGCACCGCGCCCGACGTCAACGCCTCGTTGAACAGCAACATCAATCGCCCGCTGTCGGAGTCCTCCGCCTGGAATAAAACCAGCGGCGCGACGCTCTCTACGAGCTATGAAGTCGATCTGTGGGGCAAATTGGCGCGCCAGCGCGACGCCGCCGAGTGGGCCAGCCAGGCTTCCGAGCAGGATCTGCAGACGGCGCGCCTGACGCTGCTGGCCAACGCCGCCACGAATTACTGGCGCATCGGCTTCCTCAATCAGCAGATCGGCGTCAGCCAAGCGAGCATCGACTACGCCAAACAGACGCTGCGGCTGGCCAACGCCCGCTACCGGGCCGGCAGCATCTCGGCACTGGACGTGGTGAACGCGGAACAAAACGTACTGACGCAGGAAAGCCGGCTGCTGACGTTGCAACACGAGCGTCAACAGGCGTTGAACGAACAGGCGGTGCTGCTGGGCGTACCTTCAGGCCAGACCACCATCGCGCCCGCACGTCTGCCGACGGCGGCAATGCCGCAGATCAGCACCGGCATTCCCGCCAACGTCTTGAGCCGTCGCCCGGATCTCAGCGCCAAAGAGCTGCGGTTGCGCGCCGCTCTGGCCAACGTCGACGAGAAACGTCTGCAATACTACCCCGCTTTCAGACTGACCGGCTCGCTGGGCACCAGCAGCAGCGCACTGCTGGAGTTTCTGCGCAACCCGACGGGCAGTCTCGGCGCCGGCCTGACGCTGCCGTTCCTGCAATGGCGGCAAATGGGGGTGGATATCAAGATCGCCCGTAACGACTACGAACAGCAGGTGCTGGAATTCAGGCAGGCGCTGTACAAGGCGATGGGCGATGTGAATAACGCCCTGTCGCTGCGCGCGCAGCTGCTGGCACAAGAGGCGCAACTACAGGCTTCGCTGGCGCTGGCGCGCAAATCGGAGCGGCTGAACGAGGTGCGTTACCGGCAGGGCGCCGTCACCATTACCGATTGGCTGAATGCTCAGGAGCAGCGTCGTCAGGCGGAGCTGGCGGTGGACGAAAACCGCTTCGCGCAGTACCAGAACCTGGCGAAAATCTATCTGGAATTCGGCGGTTCATCGGCCCTCTAATCCAAACTGCCTGGCCATCCGGCCAGGTAGATTTTAAGCGGCAAACACATCAATTTTTCCTGTTTTATCTCCCGCACTCTCTATACTTCAAACATGGCCAATCAGACGAAAAACCGTCAAATCGCACAATTATTAGACCATTCTCGCACCAAATCGGTGCAAATACTTAAGTTAAACTGCTGGATTTGATCGCCGCAAGATATAACGTTAAGCTATAGATGCAAAATAATTAGTCACCTAAATGACATAACCTTGGTATAAACGGCCGTATTTTGTGATCCACATCTCAACTTAAATGTGGATAATGAATCGTCTTGAACCGCGATTCGATTAGCCGATTTGATAACTCGAAAACAACAGTGAACGGAGATTACGCTTTCACGAACAACGAATAATTCATTAAGGGATGATTATATGAAGTTAAGAAAAAAACGACATAAACCGATGCACATTAACGACATCACCATCATCGATGACAGCAAACTCAAGAAGGCGATCACCGCGGCGGCCCTGGGCAACGCGATGGAGTGGTTCGACTTCGGCGTATACGGCTTTGTCGCCTACGCACTTGGCCAGGTCTTCTTCCCCGGCGCCTCGCCCGGCGTACAAATGATCGCCGCGCTGGCAACCTTCTCCGTGCCCTTCCTGGTGCGTCCGCTCGGCGGTCTGTTCTTTGGCGCCATGGGTGACAAGTTCGGTCGCCAAAAGGTGCTCTCGGTCACCATTATCATCATGGCGGTCAGCACCTTCTGTATCGGCCTGATCCCGTCCTATGCGTCGATCGGTATCTGGGCACCGATCCTGCTGCTGTTGGCCAAGCTGGCGCAGGGCTTCTCCGTCGGCGGTGAATATTCCGGTGCGGCAATTTTCGTCGCCGAATACTCGCCGGACCGCAAACGCGGCTTTATGGGCAGCTGGCTGGACTTCGGCTCCATCGCCGGCTTTGTGATGGGCGCAGGCGTGGTGGTGCTGATCTCCAGCATCGTCGGCGAAGCCAACTTCCTCGACTGGGGCTGGCGTATCCCGTTCTTCATCGCCGCGCCGTTGGGCTTGATCGGCCTCTATCTGCGCCATGCGCTGGAAGAAACCCCGGCGTTCCAACAGCACGTGGACAAGATGGAGAAAGAGGATCGCAACGCCATCGAAAATCCGCCAAAAACCTCGTTCAAAGAGATCGCGGCCAAACACTGGAAAAGTTTGCTGGTGTGCGTCGGCATCGTGATTTCCACCAACGTGACCTATTACATGCTGCTGACCTACATGCCGAGCTACCTGTCGCATAACCTGCACTACTCGGAAGATCACGGCGTTCTGATCATCATCGCCATCATGATCGGCATGCTGTTCGTACAGCCGGTAATCGGCCTGACCAGTGACCGCATCGGCCGTAAGCCGTTCATTATCGGCGGCAGCATCGGCCTGTTGGCGCTGGCGATCCCGTGCTTCATTCTGATCAACAGCAACGTGATTGGCCTGATCTTCGTCGGTCTGCTGGTGCTGGCGGTGCTGCTCAACTCCTTCACCGGGGTGATGGCCTCGATTCTGCCGGCGATGTTCCCGACGCACATCCGCTACAGCGCGCTGGCGATTTCGTTCAACATTTCGGTGCTGATCGCCGGTGCGACGCCGACCGCCGCCGCCTGGCTGGTCGAAGTGACCGGCAACCTGTACATGCCGGCCTACTATCTGATGGTCGTGGCGGTGATCGGTCTTATCACCGGTCTGTACATGAAAGAAACCGCCAACAAACCGCTGCGCGGCGCGACGCCGGCTGCATCTGACCGTTCAGAGGCGAAAGAGCTGCTGCAGGAGACCTACGACAACATCGAACAGAAAGTCGAGGACATCAACGCACAGATCGCCGAATTGGAAAAGAAAAAGCAGATCCTGATCGACCAGCATCCCAAGCTGGACTGATCGGCGCTGAAAGACAAAAGCCACCCATTTGGGTGGCTTTTTTGCTTTGAATTCAACCGAAAGAATACGCAGCGCATTTTATGACAATCGGGTTTGATGGTAGGCTTTACAGCACACTCTTAATTGATGAAGCACGCGATCATGAGCAAAATGGACCTTCCCGTCATCATCGGCATCCTTGTTATGCTCACCCTGTGGCTCGGCGCACTCTTCAACATCGGCGATATCACCTTCACCATTTCACGCCTGTTCCACTGGATTGAAAGCCAACGCGGCTAACCCGCACAGGCGGTGGAAAACATCGGCTATGATTGAAAGACCTTACCGCCATTTTCCGCGATTATCGCTCGCGATAAAGGGGACTGTATCATGACCGATTATGCGTTCTACAATCAGATCCTGACACGACTGGCCGCCAATCACCCCGGCACGCTGGATGAAAAAACCTACGAACTGTGGAAACAAGACGCCACCAGCCCGCATGCGTTCGCCGATCCCTTCGCCTATCTCAAAACCAAGGGCCTGATACAGGCCTATGTGATGAGCGACATCGACGAGAACAACTATGATATCGACCCGAATCAAACGCGGATCACCACCGCCGGCCTCGAATTCATTCGCAACGGCGGGTTCAAATAAGGGCGACGCGCGCCAATAAAAAACCGCCAGACGGCGGTTTTTTACTCTACACGCATGCGGGCCGGCTCAGGCGGGGAAAGCCCGATAAAATATGCGCAGCACTTCGTTGTCGCCCTGGCGTAAAAAGCCGCCTTCAGGCTGCCAACGCAGATCGCGCGCCAGATTGAGATTTTCCCAGCCGACCGCGCCCCCCACGCCGATGCAAAGATTTTTATTGCCTGCGGCAAATCCCGCTCCGGTACCGATCATGGCATGCAGCAAACGGGGCGCCGCCGCGTCACGCAGGGAGAATATGCCGATAAAACATCCCTGCGGCGCGCGCAGCATATCGGCCATCGTGCGGATCTCGGTATCGTCCGGGCTAACGAAATGTTTGTATTGCTTATCGAACACCGTCTGCCACAGCTGCTTGTATTTCGCCTTGCTGAGCGCGCCTGAACGGTGGGCACAAAGCACCACCGCATCCCAGCACATCTCCCCGCTCAACGAAAGATACTCTTCCGTATCGGTTTGCGGCTTATCGGCGTAATGCCGTGCAAATTCAGCCGCATTCAAATGCGGCGGCACGGCCTGTCTGGCAACGTCACTCTTGTAGCGTTTGAAATTCAACCAATGCACGAGAAGCCTCCTCTTCACCCGGTAGATTAACAAACCGGCAGCCATGGATGAGACGCGCCATCAAATCCAGGGCATCGTCGGCAGCGGCGATTTCGTCGTCATTCAGCCCCTGTTCCACCGACCGCTCAATCGCGTTCATCACCCCTGGAGCGCTGGTTTCATCCCCCTGTGACACCACGTCCAACACGGCTTTGCCAATCGCCAAACAAAGCTCATGATCAAACTCAACCTCTTTATACGGATACGGTTGCATAATCACTCCGATAAATTTTTACCCCAGAATACTAGACCACAATGGCGTATCGCGCCTGCCGCCGTAGCGCAGCGCTGTGTGCAACCGAAGAGAAATGCATCAGGCCCCGGGTTGATAGCCCGAAGCCCGATAAAAGGCAGGTTATTGCGATGCTTGTTCGGTAGGGCGAATAATAAAACAAGTGGCGGTTGCCGAAGCCAGCAGCTTCCCTTGCGCCGTTTTGAGCGTGCCTTCCGCGAAGGCCACGTTTTTGGCCGCATAGACCAGACGCCCTTCGGCGATCAGGTCAGTTTCCTTCGGCACAGGGCGCAACATTTTAGGTTCATCGCGCTTTACCGGGGAACGCTGCTTTGATTTTCAGGAAGAAGTAAGCGTTATCCCGGTATCCATAGGCCATCCGCTTCATCACTTTTATCTTATTGTTCATCCCTTCCAGCACGCTGGTATTCAACCTGTGTCTGGCACTCGCGATGATGCCACCGGCATACCCTTTCAGTTTCTCGGCGAAGTGTTGCAACGCCTTGATTCCGCTTTCCTGAGACTGCCTGTACCAGCTTGTCCAGCGTCTCTGCGCCTCTTGTTCACTCGGGGCGTACCACAGTTCTTTCAGCGTCGTTTTCATCAGCCATACCACATTCAGCGGCTGATTCGCCTCCAGCAACTCCGTGAGCTTTACCTCATGCCCTTCGGGCAGGTTTTCTGGGTTGCGCAGCAGCAGCCAGCGGCTGCGTTTGATGACCTGACGCGATTTTGGGTTATCACGGAGTTGATTGGCCTGGTCGACGCGGACCCGGTCGATAACCTCCCGGCCATACTTTGCCACCACATGGAACAAGTCATAGACCACTTCCGCCTGCGGGCAGTGATGCCTGACCTCCAGGTCTAACGCCGTATTCATATCCATGGCGACAGACTGGATAGCAGCACAGCCTTCAGCGCCCAGCCAGACGAAGAAGGGGCGGAAGGCCGCTCTGCTGCGGCCTTCGCCCACCCACAACACCTGTTGCGTATCCGCATCCATCACCACGGTGGCATAGCGATGTCCTTTGAACAGGGCGAACTCATCCATCACCAGACGGCGGAGGGTATGGCGCTGCGGCTCTGTTCGTTCCCGCAGCAGACGCCGGTAGTCGATATTCTTGACCGTATGCCAGTGCAGTCCGGTGAGTTGTGCAACATGTTTAATCGGCAGTAAACGGGTCAGTGACTCAACCCATACGGATAGCGTCGTGGTATATCTCTGGCGTTCAGGCAACCAGCTGATTTTTTCGGTGGTGACCCCGCAATGGGGGCAACACAGGCGCCGGACGGGGACGTTGAGCCAGACGACCCAATCGAGCAGCTGGCGTTCACGCACTCGGCGGAAGGAAACATCATGCACAACAGGCACCCGCCGCTCACAACGACGACAACAGGGCATGACGGCAGCGTCAGGCTGGAGCTGGATAAGCAGGGAGTTGGCAGAAGGATGCGAGAAGGAATTGACGACAAAGCCTTCCCAGAACAGGGAGCAAAGGTTAGCATTCATAGTGACGGCAGTTTTGAAGGTTTAGGGTGTGTTTTGGCGAATACAAACCTAAACGTTCTGACTGCCGTTTTCTATTGGTTCACGCTAAAGCGCGATGAACCACATTTTAACCTGCAGATCGACGGTGCCATACCCAATCCCCGCGCCCAGCGTACTGTGCACCGCGCAACCGGTCACCGAGTCCAAGACCGTGGCGGCAAAGCCGCCATGAACGCCCCCAGCGGATTCAGGTGGCGCCCGTCAGCCCGCGCCAAGATGCGGATGTACCCCTCTTCAACCGCCACCGGTTTCATGGGCACGGTTTCAGCGATCGAAGCCGGTGGGATTTTACCGGCCATCGCAGCCTGTAACAGCGCCAGTCCTGTCATTTTTGTCGGGTCCATGGGTTTCTCCTCGGGTCAGTAAACCTCTCATATAGTAGAGGTCAGACCTGTTAGCTTGCTTTTTCGTGCGGATGCCACCTACGCCCTGACTCCTTTGAGTGTGACCAGCATCACTCTTTAGGGTTAATAACCACAAAATTATTAGTGCCTTTAGATTTAAAACAATTTTCTGCAGCCAACACGGCCGGAAACTGAGCGCAGTTAAGTTCAACATTATTAAGGCGTATTTATCATGGATTTCTTTCTGCAATTAGCGGTGATATTGGCATGCCTGCTGTATGGGGCGCGTAAGGGCGGCATTGCGCTGGGGTTACTGGGTGGGATCGGGTTAATGATCCTGGTGTTCGGCTTTCACCTGCAGCCCGGCAAACCGCCGGTAGACGTGATGCTGGTGATCATCGCGGTGGTGGCGGCCTCCGCCACCCTGCAGGCCTCGGGCGGGTTGGACGTCATGCTGCAGATCGCCGAACGGATGCTGCGACGTAACCCGCGCTATGTCTCGATCATCGCGCCGTTCGTGACCTGCATTCTCACTATCCTGTGCGGCACCGGGCACGTGGTGTACACCATCTTGCCGATCATTTATGACGTGGCGATCAAAAATAACATCCGCCCGGAGCGGCCGATGGCGGCCAGCTCGATCGGCGCGCAGATGGGTATTATCGCCAGCCCGGTTTCGGTGGCGGTGGTCTCACTGGTGGCGATGCTCAGCAGTTACACCTTCAATGGCCGCCATCTGGAATTCCTCGACCTGCTCTCTATCACCATACCTTCTACGCTGTGCGGCATTTTGGCGATCGGCATCTTCAGCTGGTTCCGCGGCAAAGACCTGGACAAAGACCCGGAGTTCCAGAAATTCATCTCAGTGCCGGAAAACCATCGCTATGTCTATGGCGATGCCGCCACCTTACTGGATCGGGTGCTGCCACGCAGCAACTGGATCGCCATGTGGATTTTCCTCGCCACCATCGCACTGGTGGCGGTGCTGGGGGCGTTTTCCGATCTGCGGCCCAGCTTCGGCGGCAAACCGCTCTCCATGGTCCTGGTGATCCAGATGTGCATGCTGATGGCCGGGGCGTTGATCGTCATCATTACCCGCACCAACCCGGCGTCTATCTCTAAAAACGAAGTGTTCCGCTCCGGCATGATCGCCATCGTGGCGGTGTATGGCGTCGCTTGGATGGCGGAAACCATGTTCGGCGCGCACCTGGCGCAGATCGAAGCCACGCTGGGCGTGCTGGTGAAAGAATATCCCTGGGCCTATGCGCTGATCCTGCTGCTGGTGTCGAAATTCGTCAACTCGCAGGCCGCCGCGCTGGCGGCACTGGTGCCGGTGGCGCTGGCAATCGGCGTCAACCCGGCCTATATCGTCGCTTCGGCGCCGGCCTGTTACGGTTATTATATTCTGCCGACCTACCCCAGCGATCTGGCGGCGATCCAGTTCGACCGCTCCGGCACCACCCGCATCGGCCGCTTCGTGATCAACCACAGCTTTATTCTGCCCGGCCTGATCGGCGTCAGCGTCTCCTGCGTCTTCGGCTGGATCCTCGCCGCGGCGTTCGGTTTCTTATGAGTTGTATTTCGGAGCCCTGCGGGGCTCCCCAAGCACGCGGCAATCCATGGGTATAGGGGATAACAAGAAAGGAAAAAATGCCGGTGCAGTACGAATTTCAGACACAAAAAAACCGCCTCTCGGCGGTTACGACATTACTACTTATTGCTTTGATTATTCGGTATTTTTGTTCCCTGGTACCCGGGGCGGGACTTGAACCCGCACAGCCATAAGCCGAGGGATTTTAAATCCCTTGTGTCTACCGATTTCACCACCCGGGCTCGGGAAAGTTGGAGGCGCGTTCCGGAGTCGAACCGGACTGGACGGATTTGCAATCCGCTACATAACCGCTTTGTTAACGCGCCTTTATTCTGTTTGCCTTTTCAGGCCAAAGCCGGTGATTCACCCACTTCGTTTTGTTCTTTTGGTTGGCGATGTTGAAATCGCTTATCCTAATCATCTGATTCTTAAGTAATTTATTTCGTTACTGCCGAATCGATGGACTGCATTATGGACTAAACCCCCCACCTTGGCAACCCCCCGAAATAGCAAAAAGTTCTCTAACGCTTTCAACTGCTTATTTTGTGGGCGCACTGTTCACAATGCCGACGCAAAGGCAAGCGGAATGTTGATTTTATATGCATCGGTTCAGGAATTCACGGGCAAATCGGTTCTTTTTTCTCGGCAGGAACCGCTTACCCGCGCCCTCTCCGGCTTTTCATCTGCTTATGGTGATGGGGTACCGTGCACAGCATCATCATGGGAGACATCGCGCAACCTCCGGCGCCACCATAAAAACCCAGCGATCGTGCCTGGCAAAACCGCGATCGTACCAAAAATACGCTGATCGGCATTCAGCAAACCAGGAGCAACGGCGGATAGCACCGCGCATAACAACAGAAACCACCGCAATCGGCGAATGCCGGGATGAGCGATTCCGACGATAGCCCCCACCAAACATGCCGGCAGAAAACCGAGCGCATAGGAAAAAGCCCCAATGAACACCAGCATTCCCAGCACATCGCCGACGTTAAAGTATCCGGGATCCACATAGCCACTGATACCAAACGTCATCAGCAGCAGCATCAGCATGCCCCCTAACGGCGGGGCGACCAGCCCGAAGAACAATATGCATCCTGCCACTCTTCTGACCAGATGCCGCATAGCGCCAGACGTCATACTCCCTCCCGTTCCCGCTTCCTTTGATACCGGCAGTGGATATTTAACCTATGGATTGCAATAAAAAGAGGCCCCAACCCGGCGGGCGCCGTAATCCATAGGCTTAAGTGGGTTTCTTCGAGGGCTTTTTCTTCGCCGCAGGCAACTGAGCATAAGTGAGCGCGATTAATTGGGAAAGCCAGGCGCTTTCGCCCCACTTCTCTTCCGGAATCACAAAACAAGGCTTTGCGCCCGGATAAGGTGGCGCTTCTGAATGTCCGTTCAGAAACGCTTTGCCACCCGGCGTCGGTTTAACAAACAACCGATCATCGCAGACCAGCGCCACCATTTTCTCAGCGCAATAAATACCATACTCACCGAACATCTTCTTCGCCGAAAGCTTACCCGACGCAGAGATATTGCCGATGATAAACTCTACCGTACTCAGTTTTGAAACCATCGGGCTCCCTTCTTCGTATTCGCAGTACAGCCGTATCAAACTCGGTTCAATTTACTCTTATCCAGAGAGTAAACGTTATAGAAACCTACAAGTCGCCCTCTTTTGTCGTCTAAAGAACGCCTCGCCGCAATAGTAAAACGCCCGATAAAACTCATCGGGCGACAATGGCTTGAACGACATCACGATTAATCAGTAACAAAGATGGCGGAATCAACGTCGGTAGCAGCTATCCGCCCAAGCGACGCCGCCCAGCAGGGCTTAATCCTTGTTATCAGACTCGCGGAAACATCCCTTCTTGAAGTCGTTTGTGCAGCATCCCCGAGCGGCGATACCGCCTGAAAAACCACTGGGATGTCCAGACTATTTGCGAGGAGAGAAAAAGTACATCATGTAAGAAGAACGCGCGATTCTGTTGCTTCGGTATATCGAATCGACGGCCAGAAACATAGCCGCTGATTAAAGAGGGGGGAGGTACAGAAAGCGAGAGGGAATAGAAAACGAAAAAGGGGCCGAGGCCCCTTTCGCTTACCTGCCGAATCACGGGGATTCAGCAGGCTAATGTTTGGAGCGGGAAACGAGGCTCGAACTCGCGACCTCAACCTTGGCAAGGTTGCGCTCTACCAACTGAGCTATTCCCGCATTACCAGAACTGACTGATTTCTTTGCTATCTTTCGGCAATTCATCGTTGTCGTCTGATGCGATGCATTCTACTTACCTGACGTGATGAGTCAATAAAATTGTTGGCTCATCACGATCGTTTGCCGATTTTTGCAGCGCATCGATCACGGTTCCAGCAGATCGTTGCGCGCAGCATTCAAATATTGGAACATCGACCAGAAAGTCAGTACCGCCGCGATATACAGCAAACCGATCGCCACATACTCTACGGAGCGGTCCGGCCGCCACAGCAAGCCCACCAGCGACATCATCTGCGCCATGGTTTTCACTTTGCCGATCCAGGACACCGCCACGCTGCTGCGTTTGCCAATTTCCGCCATCCACTCTCGCAGCGACGAAATGATGATTTCACGGGCGATCATGGTGGCCGCCGGCAGCGTGATCCACCAGCTGTGGTAGTGTTCCGCCACCAGCACCAGCGCCACCGCCACCATCACTTTGTCCGCAACCGGATCCAAAAACGCCCCGAAGCGCGTCGTTTGTTTCCAGCGGCGTGCCAGGAAGCCGTCAAACCAGTCGGTGACGGCGGCAAACACAAAGATAACGGCGCAAACCATCGGAGCCCAGCTGAACGGCAGATAAAACGCCAGCACAAAGAATGGGATCAGAACTACGCGAAACAGGGTAAGCCAAGTCGGTATATTCAATTGCATAATGCTACGGTAACTATCTGGCTAGAGTGGAAATTAAGAGTATGTTGCTACATTGCCCTCAGTGTTTCAATGCATTGTAGATCTTTTCTGCCAATGCTTGTGAAATACCCGGCACTTTTGCAATTTCCTCCACGCTGGCGTTCAACAAAGGTTGCAGTCCGCCCATATACTTCAACAGCACCTGGCGCCGTTTCGGCCCTACGCCTTCAATCAGCTCCAGTGCGCTGGTATTTCTGACTTTCGCCCTTCTCTGCCGGTGGCCGGTAATCGCATGATTGTGCGAATCATCGCGGATGTGTTGGATCACATGCAGCGCCGGCGAATCCGGCGGCAGCGAAATCCCCTCGCCTTCCGGCACGAAGAACAGCGTTTCTAACCCGGCCTTGCGATCGGCGCCTTTGGCGATGCCAATCAGCAGCGGCTTGTTCTTGTCCCAGGTAACGTTCAGCGATTTGAACACGTCGATCGCCATGCCGAGCTGCCCTTTGCCGCCGTCGATGAAGATGACATCCGGGATCTTTTTCTCTTCCAGCGCCTTACCGTAACGGCGCTTCAGCACCTGCGTCATCGCCGCGTAGTCATCGCCGGGGGTGATGCCGCTGATATTATAGCGCCGATACTCCGCGCGCACCGGGCCGTTACCGTCGAACACCACGCACGAAGCCACGGTTTGTTCGCCCATGGTATGGCTGATATCGAAGCACTCCATGCGGTTGATTTCCGTCAGGCTCAGCACCTTGGCCAGCTCCGCCAGCCGCTGATGGATCGTCGACTGTTGCGAAAGCTTGGTGGTCAACGCCGTTGCCGCGTTGGTACGCGCCAGCTTCAGATAACGGGCGCGGTCACCGCGCGGCTTGCTTTGAATTTGGATCTTGCGCCCCGCCAGCTCGGAGAGCGACTCCGCAAGCAGGTCTTTTTCCGGCAGGCTGAAATCCAACAGGATCTCGCCGGGCAAGGTACGCGCCTGGCTGCCTTGCAAATAGAACTGGCCGACAAAGGTCTGCACCACTTCGCTCATATCCGTGCCGCCCGGCACTTTAGGGAAATAGCTGCGGCTCCCCAGCACCTTGCCCTGACGGATGAACAGCACATGCAGGCACGCCATACCGGCGTCGAACGCCACGCCGATCACGTCCAGATCGTCGCTGTCGCCCGACACGAACTGCCGTTCGGTAACGCGGCGCACGGCCTGAATTTGATCGCGAATGCGCGCCGCCTCTTCGAAATTGAGCAGTTTGCTGGCTTCTTCCATGCGCGCAATCAGCTGATGCAACACCTGCTGATCTTTGCCCGAAAGGAACAGCCGCACGTAGTCCACCTGCTGCCGGTACTCTTCTTCACTCACCAGGCCAGCGACGCAAGGGCCCAGGCAGCGGCCGATCTGATACTGCAGACACGGGCGCGAGCGATTACGATACACGCTGTTTTCGCATTGGCGGATCGGGAACAGCTTCTGCAGCAGCGCCAGCGTTTCACGCACGGCATAAGAGTTGGGAAAAGGCCCGAAATATTCGCCCTTGGCGTGTTTGGCGCCGCGATGCACCGCCAAACGGGGATGGGTATCCGCGCTGAGAAAAATCAGCGGATAAGATTTATCGTCGCGCAAAAGAACATTATATCGCGGTTGGTACAATTTAATGTAGTTATGTTCCAACAACAGCGCTTCCGTTTCGGTGTGGGTAACCGTTACGTCTATTTGCGCGATATTTTTAACCAGCGTCTCGGTTTTACGGCTGCTGACCTGCTGCCGAAAATAGCTGGCGAGACGTTTTTTCAGGTCTTTGGCTTTACCGACGTAGATCACCGTGCCCGTGGCGTCGTACATTCGGTAGACGCCGGGCTGGCTGGTGACGGTACTCAGGAAGGCTTTGGCATCAAAACGGTCATTCACTGCTTAACAACGTCTCCGCATTGAACAATCCATGTCGGATGGCCAGGTGGGTCAGTTCGACGTCGCCGCTGATATTCAGTTTGCTGAACATGCGGTAACGGTAACTGTTCACCGTTTTCGGGCTGAGACTCAACTGCTCCGAGATCTCATTCACTTTTTTGCCTTTGGTGATCATCAGCATGATCTGCAACTCGCGTTCAGACAGGCAGCTGAACGGCGTTTCGGCCTGGGGCTCCAGCTGACTCAGGGCCATCTGCTGGGCGATATCAGACGCGATATAGCGCTGCCCCGCATGCACGGAGCGCAAGGCGTTAATCACTTCCTGCGGCGCGGCGCCCTTGCTCAGATAACCGGCGGCCCCCGCCTGCATCACCTTCGCGGGCAACGGGTTTTCAGTATGGATAGTCAACATGATGACTTTGACGTCGGGTGCATAACGCACAATCTTGCGCGTGGCTTCCAGCCCGCCAATGCCCGGCATATTCATGTCCATCAGCACGATATCGACAGCGTTGCCACGGCACCATTTTACGGCGTCTTCACCGCATTGGGCCTCACCGACAACTTTTATACCTTTGATATCTTCAAGAATGCGTCGTATCCCTGCGCGCACCAGTTCGTGGTCATCAACAAGAAGAACGCTAATCAAGGAAAAATCTCCAAAAAAAGGGAGTAACGCAATCAGCCTCTGTTTTCGCCAGAGATATTACTTGTTTTTCATGTACAGGATCTTTAGCTACAACCAATTGAAATAGATAGAAAAAAGGCTTCGTTTGTGATCTGATTTAATCGCAAAAAAAAACCGACACGCCCGAAGCCATGACTATTATCAATGCAACCCAGTACCTCAAGCAACTTCTTAGCTCTTCTGAACTCAACCGGATCGGTAAATTTACCGGTTTTTGTCAGCGACTCCGGGATATCCAGCCTGCGAGACTACTCCCGGCTCTGCTCTCAGGGCTTGGTTGCGACAAGGTGGATGGTATTGCTGGTTTGCATCGCCATTTCAATGCGTTGCAGCTCCATGATACTGACCAAATAGCGTATAAACCCTTTCACAACCAGTTACGCAAGCAGGGTTTTCCCTTGTTCATGCGCGCACTGGTTGAACGAGCCATCGCCTTACGCCTCAAGGAGTGTCTACCGGACGCCCACGGACTGGCAGGCTTTGAGCAGGTACTGCTGCAGGACGGGTCGTCATTCGCGTTACATCCGCAATTGGCAGAACATTTCCCGGGCCGATTCAATAAGCACAGCCCCGCTGCGGTAGAGTGTCATATGACCATGTCCTTGCTGGACCAGTCGCCGATATCGATGAGTATCACGGCGGATACCGAATCGGAGCGCAAGCATCTTCCGGCCGCAAATTCGTTAAATAACAAACTGTTATTGGCGGATGCCGGTTACATCAGCCGCGAGTACTTTGCTGATGTGACCAAAGCCAAAGGAAGCTATCTGGTCAGAGGGAGTCAAAATCTCAATCCCAAAGTACAGGCAGCTTACCGACAGGACGGCAGGGAAATGCCCAAGTTACTCGGAAAAAAGCTCAAGGATATCGATCGGAGAAGCTGCAGAGCCGAGGTTCTGGATCTGGATGTGAGTTCGGGAAAGTATAAATATCGACTCATAAGACGTTGGTTTGCAGAGGAAAAACGGTTCTGTATATGGATGACCAATCTTCCGCGTGAGCGATGGCCAGCCGAGAAGGTGATGGCATTGTATCGTTGCCGTTGGCAGATCGAACTGTTGTTCAAAGAGCTGAAATCACATAACCGGTTGAAGGCGTTCGCGACACGACAAAAAGCGATAGCGGAAGGCTTGATCTGGGCTAGTTTGCTGGCCTTGCTGGTCAAACGTCGGCTGGCGCTGACGCTGATTGGCAGCGCGGAGTTATCGATGCTGAAGATTGCCAAAAACAGCGCGCTTTGGTTAATGCCGATATTGGCGAGCATCATCCATGGTGCGTGGCAGGAAATAACAGAGAAGTTGGAGTGGGCAATGGTGTATTTATCCAAAAACGGCAAAAAGAGTAGGCAGAGAAAATCCAAGCAAAACAACACGTTAGACGGTATTATTAATTCGCTTGCCGCTTAAGGTTCTGTACATGACTTGTTTTTCAGACAAGAATGAACACAGATTAATACATACTTCCGAATAACTTTGCGGAGCA
This sequence comes from Serratia sp. HRI, assembly GCF_010119335.3. Classification (NCBI taxonomy): domain Bacteria; kingdom Pseudomonadati; phylum Pseudomonadota; class Gammaproteobacteria; order Enterobacterales; family Yersiniaceae; genus Serratia; species Serratia sp. HRI. The sequence continues at coordinate 667,231 of NZ_CP083690.1, forward strand.
GAGCTGATTTTTCAATTTTAGCCGTCTATGCCGCCAATAAATCGTCACGTCGGAAAAGATCGGGCGACGAAAATAATTTCGTTGCGCCGCGTCAGACACAGGATAGCGCGATAATCATGCAGCAAGGGGGAAATCTGTGTAAGCAATCACGACATGAATAATATTAGCACGGCGGTTGGCCGTTTGTAATCATTTGATATTTAAAGACGTAGCAAAAACCACCGCCATCGCCGGCCGAACACCCGACGTGCAGAACTATTATTCCCGGCGAACATCGGCAAAATCGGTGCCAGCCGCCTCAAATAATTATAATAACCCCAATGGTTCAACAATAACGTGTCGGACAAATACTTGTTAACCGCCCCGAAATAACTTACAGATAATGGATGATTCAAGCTGGCGGTGAACGGACGCTGCCCGCCGGCGTGAGCTGAGCAAGCCCGGTGCAGATGATGGACGCATGCTATGCTATACTCCGCGCCCAGTTAAATTCGCCGCTGCGCATGGGGCAACGTTTAGCCCGCGCGCGGTGTGCCAAAGCAGCTTGTATCAGGCTACGGCCTCAAAAAATCAGGAGAGAAAATGAGCAACGTTGATTTCACTACGTCTGCAAACCCGGAGATCTTGGCGACCGAGGTTGCCTGCCTCAAAGCCACGCTGACGCTGATCCTGAAGTCGATCGGCCAGGCCGACGCCGGGAAAGTTATCATCAACATGGAACGTTTTATCGCCCAGATTGAAGATCCCACCCAGGCGGAAATCTTCAAGAACAGTATTCAGCAAATCAAGCACGCTTACCGTCAGTAAGCGTTGCGTCTCAGACCCGCGCTTCATGCGGGTCTGCTTTTCCCCGCGTGACGCCACACCCCATTGATCTTGCACGTGCTTTCGGGCAGTGTGTTGGCTTTCCCCCACCCCCGGGACCATTATGGGCATCCTTGTCAAAGCGCTGATCGGCGCACTGGTCGTGGTTCTGATCGGCCTGCTGGCCAAAACGCGCAATTATTATATCGCCGGTTTAGTTCCGCTTTTCCCCACCTTCGCCCTGATTGCGCACTACATTGTCGGCAACGAGCGTTCCATTGCGGCGCTGAAAACGACGCTGATTTTCGGCATGTGGGCAGTGCTGCCCTATCTGGTGTATTTGATTTCTCTGTATTTCCTGATTAACAGCCTGCGGCTGTCGTTGGCCCTGGGGGCGGCGGTGCTGTGCTGGATTGCGGCGGCGTGGCTATTAATTACCCTCTGGGGATGGTGGCAAGGACGTTAACGCCCTTGCCCGGCCGGGGTTACGGTCGCCCCGCCTGCAAAACGAAACCGCGCTGCCGGTCACCGGCGATGCGCAGATAGCGGCTTTCACCGGCGCGCAGCGTCATCGGTATACTGCCTCCGGTATCACGCCAAATGCACAGGTGATTCTCGATCATATCTTGCCCGATACTGACCGAGATATTGCCTGGCGGCACGCGAAACTCTGCTTTTTCTTTCGCCTCCAGCGAAGCGGCAAACTCCCCATTCACATAGACGCCGGTGCGGCAGCTGCCTGCGAGCATTCCGCTGTCGCGAACCACCACCACCGTGCCGTAAGGCGTATCCGGGATATTCTGATAGAGCATCAGACGGCTCGGGGGCGGTAACTGAGCCTGTTGCGGCGGTATGGCTTGAGTCGCACATCCCGTTAACAGTGCAGAGGCAAATAACAACGCGGCGTAATGCTTCATCCTTGGCTCCTGAAGAAAATAATGCTTATCGTAACAAGAGAATAGCTGCCTCCAGTAGCATTCATGTCGCAGAGGCGAAAAAATCGGACAACTTCCCACGCCCCCACCAGCCCTCAGGAATAAGAAGATTCTGCATTAAAGCTCTTGAAATAAAGGCGATTATTGCAAATTTAAAACTTGACCATGCCACGTTGGATATCTGCCGCAAACGCACCACTGACGTAACTGAAACCATCCGGCGTGACGTAAACCCGGGTATGGCCGGTCTCTGATAACACCGCCACCATATATCCCAGGCTGATCATTTCATGTGAAGGCACATTCATCGGGGTTAGAAATCCACGCCCGCGGCACCACTGATAAAAGCGAGTTCGCCCATATCCCAACACGGCGCCAACATCAGAGAGGTGCTTAAATGCATCATAATCCTCTGATGGTGAAGGTAAACCGTCATGACTTTCAGGCGTTTTCTTTATCCCAGACAAAATAAACTCCTTTTTTGACTCTGTCGCGAACGGTTATCCTTCATCTGAGCTGAATTTAAAAAATCCAAATTTAAAATGCAAATGAATTCCCTGTAACTAAAAAGTCTTTCATGGATGAAATCTGAAAATAAAACCACAATAAAAAAACAGAAATAAAAAAATAAGGTATTAATACCGGGAATTAAATTTTAGGCATGGGTAAATATCCTAAATAAAAATGACCTTAAAATAGGATAAGAAAATGCTTAGCATGCATATTGTTTCGCTGCTCGAAATGATGCAATGGCGATCGGTATATTGCGGCAAAAAAGAGAATGGATAAAACTAGCGTCACATCGCCCCCTCGTCGTGAGATCGCGATCCCTGCAGGCCTCCCTCAATTCGCCACATCCTCTCACGACGCGGCGCTACCTTAATCACACCTAAACAATAACAATTATCATTTCCAATTGTTCCGTCAGTTTATTACACTTTCCCACCTCGCCAGTTAGGAACATTCCTAGGCGGCGAGCCTCAGGATAGAGAAAGAATTAGGGACACCATGAAGAATTGCCGTTGTTTGATTGTTTTGCCGTTATTGATGTTGACCGCCTGCACACAATGGGAAAGGCCCGGCGCGGTTGAGAGTACCCGGAATGCCGAATATGCCGAATGCCGTAGCCGCGGCTATGATCGCTTCCCCCCGGACGTGGTACGGGACGTGGAGTTCAGCTACGAAAACAAATACATTCCTTGCGAGAAGAACAAGAAAGACTGTCCATCGGGATACCGCTATGACAAGGAACCGTCGATTAAAACAGTGCAGACCGATCGCAATCAGTCCGCCCGAGACGCCACCATAGAAGCCTGTATGTACGGCAAAGGCTGGCGTGAGAAAACCTACTATTGGCCGCAATGGTGATGCAGCGACGTAGGATTGGACTGAAACGTCACCGCAGCGATGCGCCATCAATTGGCGTCGTCGCTGCAATGCCCTCCCAGCGCAACCAGCGTTTCCGCTCTGACCGGCGTTAAAGGCACACGCGGTGGCGGTAAAGGCCAGCCCAAAAGCTGCCTCGCCGCCGTCGCACAGACTTTGCCCTGGCAAGCTCCCATGCCACAACGGCTGCTCAGCTTGGCCGTGTTCCAATCTGGCTGATGGCTCACCTGTTCCAGCGTGACGTCTTCGCAGCGACACAGTATCGTTTGCGGTTTGGCCAGCGAATTCAAGCGATCATCAAGTGCAAAGGTGCTTGCCACCGCCGTGGCGAAACGTCGCCACTGCCGCCGCTGCGCCGCCAGGCGCTCTGCCTTTTCCCGCTGCCCAGTGGCAGCATAACCGGCGATAGCGCCTTCAGTGAGTGCCAATTCACTGCCGCCGATGCCGGTACACTCCCCGGCAGCAAAAATATGCGCCAGGCTGGTTTGCTGCCAATGATCCACCGCTACGGCGTCGTGTTCTATCCGACACCCCAGCAGCATCGCCAACTCAATATTCGCCACCAGGCCAAAACCGCAGGCCAACCTGTCGCAGGCGATCGTTCTCTCCCGCCCGCCGTTATTGACGTGCACCGAGGTTAAACGTTCTTGCCCCAACGCCGCCAGTACCCGGCTGCCGGCAAGGTAACGACGCGGCATCAGGGAAAACGCCTGACGCAGTTTGGCCGGCCAGCGCCACAGCCCGCCGGTGAACGCCGCCAACCGCCAAAGCGGCGCCTGTTCCGCCACCAGCACTACCTCGCCGCCGGCCTGTTTCACGCTGTTCGCCACCGCCAGCAACAGCGGACCACTGCCGGCGATCGCCACTCGCTCACCACGGATCGCCAGCCCCTGCTTGATTTGCGCCTGTAGGCCACCGGCGCCGGTCACCCCCGGCAGCGTCCAGCCGGGAAACGGCAGCAACAGTTCACGCGCACCATTGCATAAAATCAGCTTTTGATAGCGAATCACGCCGCAACCTTCGGCATCTTCATAGGCCAATCGGCCAACGCCACACTGCGCCACCAGCTTGCAGCCGGACTGTAGCGCAATATTTTCCCTCGTCGCTATCGCATGCCGATAGCGGTTCGCCGTTTCAGGCAAAGCCACCTGCGGCCCATCACGCCAGATTTGCCCGCCGGGATGCGGATTATCATCAATCATGCGCACCTGACCACCACTTTCCGCTGCGGCCAGCGCCGCCGCCATGCCGGCCGGCCCGGCACCGACGATCAGCACCTCACAGTCGAAGTTACTCATCATCGCTCCTCTCAATGCGCATACCGGCTTGGCACAACGTCTGACACGCCAGACGACGCAGACCGTTAATGGTCACTCGACACTCCTGACAAACGCCCATGCCGCAAAAGGGGGCACGCGGTTGGTGTGAAATCGACAACCGACAACGAGCGTCGCCACACAGGCTGAGTGCCGCAGCGACGCTAATGCCAACCGGCACCCGGCAGGGATCGCCATCGATGCTCAACGTAAGCGTGTTTTGTCCTTCATTCATACCGACAGCTCCTCGGCGGCAAACGCCCGCGCCGCCAAATACGGGGTATCGTCAATCTCCGGCGTTTGCCGGCCGATCTGAGCAGTAATCAGCGCGGCGCTGCCGAGGGCAGTCGTGACGCCCAATCCCTCGTGCCCCAACGCCAGCCACAGCCAGGAATGCCGCGGATGCACGCCCAGCAGCGGCAGCCCGTCGACAGAGGCGGCGCGCAGCCCGGTCCAGCAGCGAATGATGTTCATCTGCGCCAGCACGGGCAAGAAATGCTGCGCACGCGTGAGCATCGCCGCCAGCACTGGCATGTCCAACGCCGAATCAACCGCATCGAACTGGCGGGAAGAACCGATCAGCCATTGCCCGGTTGGCCGTGCCTGCACATTGAATGCCACCGAGGTGCCGCCGCTGGCATGCGCGCTGGCGCCGTATCCCAACTCCACCAACTGATGCCGCACCCGCGGCGGATAGCGATCGGTGATCGCCAGATGGCCCTTCTTGGCGTGCAGCAAAGTCTGGGGCAATAGGCTATTGGCCCTAAGGCCGCAGGCCAGGACTACTATAGGCGCAGCCAGGCGCCTGCCGTCCGCCAGCCGCACGGCCCGCTCTTCCAGCGCTGCTGCTTCGCCATGTACCACGTCGATCGCCGCGCCACCGTCGGCCAACAGCCAGCGAGCCGCGAGCGGCGCATACAGAATGCCGTCGCCCGGCACCCGCAGTCCCCCGGCCAGACCGTGCCGCAGCATCGGCTCCACGGCGGCGATCTGCTCCGCCGTCAGCAGTTCCGCGGCTACCCCCAGCTCCGCCAGCCGCGCCCGTTTTTGCTCGGCGATGGCCATTTCATCCACTTTATCCGCCAGCCATAGCGTTCCGCAGCCGCGCCAGGCACACGCTTGCGGCATGCGCCCCGTCACTTCACGCCATAACCGCAGCGAATAAGCGTTCAACGCCAGCTCAGCCGGGTTGTCGTCCATGCACACCAGATGCCCCATGCCGGCGGCCGTAGCGCCGGCGCGGCGATCGTCCACCACCGAGACGCGATACCCCTCCCGCGCCAGCCGCCAGGCGCAGGCGGCACCGATGATGCCGGCGCCGATCACGATGACATCGGCTTTCCGCCCGACGCCCATCAGCGAATTCCCCAGACAAAGGGATCGCGTTCGTCGAGCAGCAGTTGGCTATCGGCGCACACATAGGCCTGCCCGCGAATAAAGGGGGTAATGCGATCGCCATTCCGGCGATAGTAGGCCTGAAACTCGCTGCCGATCACGCTGGCCTGCCGCCACTGCGTGTCCGGCGGCAGCTTGCCTTCCGCTGCCAGACACGCCAGTTTGGCACTGGTGCCGGTGCCGCACGGGGAGCGATCATAGGCTTTGCCGGGGCACAGCACGAAGCTGCGGCTGTCGGCCTGCGGATCGTCACCGAACAGTTCGATATGGTCTATCGCTCCGCCGTCTTCACCGCAGATGCCCGCCTGCTCCAACGTCTGCCGCACCGCCCAGGTGAACGCAGTCAACGCCTCCAGATTTTGTTTATCGATGGGCAACGGCGACTCGCCGATCAGGAAGAACCAGTTGCCGCCCCAGGCGATGTCACCCGTCACCGGCCCGTAACCCGCCACCTCAAGCCGCACCTGGCGGCGGTAACGATAAGCCGCCACGTTCTCCACCGTGACGCTGCCGTCCTCGTGCAGCGTGGCGTTTACCGGGCCGACCGGGGTCTCTATCAGGTGACGCCCGACGTGGATGCGCCCCAGGTGCGCCAGCGAAGCGATCAGCCCGATAGTGCCGTGCCCGCACATGCCCAGGTAGCCGCTGTTGTTAAAGAAGATCACGCCGGCGGTGGCCTGTGGCGAACAGGGGCGGCACAGCAACGCCCCCACCAACACGTCGTTACCGCGCGGCTCTAGCATCACCGCACAACGCCAATCGTCATAATGTTGCGCGAAACGCGCCCGCCGTTCCGCCATGCTGCCCTCGCCAAGATCGGGAAAGCCTTCGACGATCAGGCGGGTCGGCTCTCCGCCGGTATGAGAATCGATCGCCCGCAAAGCGGTGATATGCGCAGAAAGTGCCATCGGCGTCTCCTGGGTTAATGAGATGTTACCAATGGCGTTAGCCTGAACGAATGTGGCCATAACGGCTTGATGCGTTTCGGCGCGGCAAATGAAGAAATCAGCACAGTGACAAAAGTCAGGCCTGACGCGTCGCGGGTACGCCCTTAACGAAAATCATAACAATAACTTATTTATCATAACCTTACTTTCATGCTAAACCTCCACGTGGCGAGAAACGCCGCAGTTTTCAAGCAACCACCACGCACCGCGCGGCAAAAGTATGCGGCAATCCGCATATTTGGCAGGCGGCCGGAAATAGCGCTTGATTCGTTAAAGAAAAGTTAATATTGATGCGAAGACATCAACCCGAGCCGCCTGTTTTTCCGGCTAACGACCGAAAAGGGACAGCTATGCGATCCACTTCAGACTATCAGCCTCCGGTTTCTCTCTCTCCGCCTTCGCTCGTGGGGCTGCCGGAGCAAGAGGACGTTTTCGCCGTCGAACATCTTTCGCGCCTGTGCGACGGCCTGGCGCAGCAGCGCCCGAACAACCTGTGCGATCTGCTGAATACGCTGGCGCTGATCGCGCCGCTGCTGAACGCGATCCCCAACGTGGTGTTCTTTATCAAAGACGCCCAGGCCCGCTACCTGCTGGCCAACCTGACGCTGGCCAGGCGCTGCGGTTTCAAAACCGTTACGCCGTTGCTGGGCAAGACCTCCGCCGACGTTTTTCCCGCCCAGCTCGGATCCGGCTACACCGAGCAGGATCTGCGGGTATTGCGCCACGGCGTGCTGATCCAGGATCAGCTGGAAATGCACCTGTACAACGGCCGCGAAACCGGCTGGTGCCTGACGCAAAAGCTGGCGCTGTACGACGCGCAGGGCAAAATCATCGGTATGGCGGGTATTTCTCACGATCTGCAGGAGGCCAGGGCCCATCACCCGGCCTACCAACGGCTGGCGGCGATCGACGTGCACATCCGCCGCCACTACGCACGGCCGATCGCACTTGAGGAGCTGACGGTGCTGACCGGCTTGTCGGTGGCGCAGATCGAACGCTATTGCAAGCGTATCTTCCACCTCACCCCGCGCCAGATGATCCACAAAGTGCGGTTGGAAAAGGCCACGGAACTGCTGGCCGGCGATCTGCCGATCACCGACATCGCGCTACTGTGCGGCTACACCGATCACAGCGCCTTCAGCCGTCAATTCAAAGCGATGACCGGCTCTACGCCGCGCGATTTCCGCCTGACGCTTTCCGCTTAATACGCTGATTTATCTGGTTATCCCCCTCTTTTCACGGTGCACCGGCGCCCGTTTTTTTCACGCCCGCTATTCGGCGCCATTGTGCCAATTTCGTCGCGGCAATCGGCGAAAAGCGTCAAGCCACCCCGCGCAATACCGGTCAATCTGTCGGTGAGCCTTACCAAAGATTCACTTTTCATTAACACTTCGGACGACAGGACAAACACGATGAGCCATAAAGCCATAAGCTGGAGCGGCGTATTCCCGGCGGTGACGACCCAGTTCCGCAACGATTTCTCTCTGGACCTCGATGCCACTCATACGGTGATTAAAAACCTGGTGCGCGACGGCGTCTCCGGCCTGGTGGTGTGCGGCACCGTCGGTGAAAACACCTCGATGACGGTGCAAGAGAAGCTGGCGGTGATCGAAGTGGCAAGAGACGCCGCCGACGGTAAAGTTCCGGTGATCGCCGGCATCGCCGAGTTCACCACCGCCTTCGCGCAGAACATGGCGCGTGAAGCGCAAAAGGCCGGCGTCGACGGGATTATGGTGATGCCGGCGCTGGTCTACTCCGCCAAGCCGCACGAAACTGCCGCGCACTTCCGCAGCGTCGCCTGCGCGACCGATCTGCCGATCATGGTCTATAACAATCCTCCCATTTACAAAAATGACGTCACGCCCGACATCCTGACCTCGCTGGTCGACTGCGAAAATATCGTGTGCTTCAAAGACTCTTCGGGCGACACCCGCCGTTTTATCGATCTGCGCAACGAAGTCGGCGATCGCTTCGTGCTGTTTGCCGGGTTGGACGATGTGGTGCTGGAAAGCCTCGCCGTTGGTGCGCAAGGTTGGATCTCCGGCATGTCCAATGCCTTCCCGCGCGAAGGGGAAACGCTGTTCCGGCTGGCGAAGGACAAACGCTATGAGGAAGCCTTGGCGCTGTACAGCTGGTTTATGCCACTGCTGCACCTCGATGCCCGCCCCGATCTGGTGCAGTGCATCAAACTCTGCGAACAGCGGGTCGGCCGCGGCAGCGCCGTCACTCGTCCGCCGCGCCTGCCGCTGCAGGGCGGGACGCTCACCGAGATCAACGCCGTGATCGATAAAGCGCTGGCCACTCGCCCTGCGCTGCCGAACGTCGGCCTGTAACGCCTTCATCGCTCGGCCATGCCGGGCGTCATGCTTTCTCTACCGGGGGGAACCGATGCCCAACGATCGCTATGCCGCCATCAGCGGCCAACAATTTATCGGCGGCCAACGCCGCGCCACAGGAGAAGCGGCGCTGCTCAGCCTGCGTGCCGACGACGGTCAGCCGACCGGCTACCGCTTCCACCAGGCCACGGCGGCAGAAACCTCCGCCGCCGCAGAAGCTGCCGCCGCGGCCTTTGCACCCTATTCGCAGCTCAGCGCGGAACAACGCGCGAACTTTCTCGACGCCATTGCCGAGGAGTTAGACGCATTGGATGAGGCTTTTTTCGCCTTCGCCATGCAGGAAACCGCCTTGCCGCCGGCGCGGTTGAGCGGCGAACGCGCCAGAACCAGCGGCCAGATGCGGTTGTTCGCTACGCTGCTGCGGCGCGGCGACGTCGAGGGCGTGCGTATCGACTGCGCGCTGCCGCAGCGCTCCCCCTTGCCGCGCCCCGATCTACGGCAATACCGCACGGCGCTCGGCCCGGTGGCGGTATTCGGCGCCAGCAACTTCCCGCTGGCGTTCTCCACCGCGGGTGGCGATACCGCCGCCGCGCTCGCCGCCGGCTGCCCGGTCGTGTTCAAGGCGCACAGCGGCCATATGATCACCGCCGAGCTGAGCGCTCAGGCGATCGAGCGCGCCCGGAAACGTACGGGGATGCCTGCCGGCGTCTTCAACATGATCTTCGGCAACCGCGTGGGAGCCGACCTGGTACAACATCCGGCGATTCAGGCCGTGGGATTCACCGGCTCACTGCAAGGTGGTCGAGCGCTCTTCGATCTGGCGACGCGACGCCCTCACCCCATCCCGGTCTTCGCCGAAATGTCGAGCATCAACCCGGTCGTGATCCTGCCGCAGGCGCTGGCGCGGCGCGGGCAGCACATCGCGCAGGAACTGGTCTCTTCCTTTACGCTCGGTTGCGGTCAGTTCTGCACCAAGCCCGGCGTGATCGTCGCGCTGCGTGGCGCCGCCTTCGATCGGCTGGCCGAAACGATGAGCGCCTTGGTCAACGCCGCCGAGCCGCAACCGATGCTGAATACCGGCACGCTGGAGCACTACAGTCACGGGCTGGCGGCCCTCGATGCGCACCCGGGTATGCGCCGTCTGGCGGGCCGCAGCGAAACGCCCCCTCATCGGGTGACGGCACAGCTGTATCAAGCGGAGGAGGCACTGCTGCTGCAGGCCGATCCGCTGCTGCAACAGGAGGTCTTCGGCCCGGCCAGCATCCTGGTCGCTGTAAATAGCGAAGCACAGCTGCACGCGGCGCTGTCGGCATTGCAAGGTCAGTTGACCGCCACGCTGCTGGCGGATGACGGCGATCTCGATATGGCCGCCGGGCTGACGACGCTGTTGGCACGCAAAGCCGGTCGGGTGCTGTTCAACGGGTATCCGACCGGGGTAGAAGTGTGCGACGCCATGGTGCACGGCGGCCCCTATCCGGCGACCAGCGACGCACGCGGCACCTCGGTAGGCACGATGGCCATCGAACGTTTCCTGCGGCCGGTCTGTTTGCAAAACACGCCAGCGGCGCTGTTGCCGCCACCGCTGCAGGACGCCAACCCGCTCAACCTACTGCGGCTGGTGAACGGCGTTTTCACCCGAGATCCCCTGGTTTCACCTGCCCCAAATTAGCCCGGCCGCATCTGCCTGCCACTCAATAACAAAAGGGTAATACCATGACAACCCAAGGCAAATTCAAGAAGCAGCTTACGCTCACCGATCTGACGTTCATCGGTCTGGGCGCCATCTTCGGCTCCGGTTGGCTGTTCGCCGCCAGCCATGTCTCCTCCATCGCCGGCCCGGCCGGCATCTATTCCTGGTTGATCGGCGGCCTGGCGGTGCTGCTGCTCGGCATCGTCTACTGCGAGCTGGGCGCCGCCCTGCCGCGCGCCGGCGGCATTATTCGCTATCCGGTGTTCTCGCACGGCGAACTGATGGGTTATCTGCTGGGGTTTATCACGCTGATCGCCTTCTCAAGCCTGATCGCCATCGAAGTCGTCGCCGCCCGGCAATACGCCGCCGCCTGGTTCCCATTCCTCAGCCTGCCGGGTTCCGGCGACCCTACGCCGATCGGCTGGCTGGTGCAGCTGGCGCTGCTGTGCTTTTTCTTCGCGCTCAACTACTACAGCGTCAAAACCTTCGCCAAATCCAATAACCTGATCAGCGTGCTGAAATTTCTGGTGCCGCTGCTGGTGATCGTGGTGTTGTTCAGCTTTTTCAAACCGGAAAACCTGCACAGCCAGGGCTTTGCTCCCTTCGGTTCCGCTGGGGTTGAGGCCGCCATTTCCGCCGGCGGCATCATCTTCGCCTACCTCGGCCTGACGCCGATCATTTCGGTCGCCAGCGAGGTGCAAAGGCCGCAGCGCACCATTCCCATCGCGCTGATCCTGTCGGTGGTGCTGTCCACCATCATCTATGTGCTGCTGCAGATAGCGTTTCTCGGCAGTATCCCCAGCGAGATGCTGAGCGGCGGCTGGGCCGGCATCAGCCAACAGTTCTCCCTGCCGTTTCGCGATATCGCCATCACGCTGGGCATGGGATGGCTGGCATTTCTGGTGGTCAGCGACGCGATCGTTTCACCGAGCGGCACCGGCAATATCTATATGAACGCCACGCCTCGCGTGATCTACGGTTGGGCGCGCGCCGGCACCTTCTTCAAACTGTTCACCCGGGTAGATGGCGAGTCCGGCATTCCCCGCCCGGCGCTGTGGCTGACCTTCGCTCTCTCGGTATTCTGGACGCTGCCGTTCCCGTCGTGGGAAAAGCTGATCGGCGTGGTGTCCGCCGCGCTGGTGCTGAGCTACGCCATCGCCCCGGTCACCGCCGCCGGGCTGCGGCGCAATGCGCCCGATATGCCGCGTCCGTTCCGGGTGCGCGCTTTCTGCGTGCTCGGCCCGTTGTCGTTTATCATTTCGGCGCTGATCGTCTTCTGGTCCGGCTGGGATACCGTCTCCTGGCTGCTCGGTTTGCAGATCCTGATGTTCTTCATCTACATCCTGTTCAAAAATCAGGTGCCGACCCACGCCGTTAGCCTCCGGCAGCAAATTTGGTCCTCGCTGTGGCTGATCGTCTTCTATGCGCTGGTGATCGCACTCTCCTACCTCAGCAGCTTCGGCGGCATCGGCGCCATTGCCCACCCGTGGGACACCCTTACCATGGCGGTGATTGCGCTGGCGGTTTACTACTGGGGCGCCTATACCTGTTTACCCCAGGCCAATTTTATCGGCGATGAAGAAGAATGAACCCAGGGAGGACATCAAAATGACATCCATGCACGTTCTGTCGCTGGAACAGGCTTATCAACTGGCGTTGCGCGCACTGCGCAGCAACGGTTTCAATCAGGCGCATGCCGAGGCGGTGGCACAAAATGTCACCCAGGGTGAACGCGACGGCTGCGCTTCGCACGGGTTGTACCGGCTCTTGGGCTGCGTGCGATCGCTGCAGGCAGGCAAGGTTTCTGCCGATGCGATACCCAGGCTGTTCGACCAAGCGCCGGCTATCTTGCGCGCCGATGCCGGCGGCGCATTTTCTCTGCTGGCCTACCGCACCGCTCTGCCGGCCTTTATCGATAAGGTGCGCACCAACGGTATCGCCGCGTTGGCGATCAACCGCTGCGTGCACTTCTCCGCGCTGTGGGCCGACATCGAACCGCTGACCGAGCAGGGGTTGGTGGCCTTGGCCTGCACGCCCAGCCACGCCTGGGTGACGCCGGCCGGCGGTTCGCGCCCGCTGTTCGGCACCAACCCCATCGCCTTCGGCTGGCCGCGCCCGAATCGCCCGCCGTTTTTATTCGACATGGCCACCAGCGCAACGGCGCGCGGCGAAATCGAATTGCATCGCCGCGCAGGCACCCCGCTGCCTGAAGGCTGGGGCATTGATAAGGCAGGCAATCCGTCCACCGATGCCGCCAGCGTGTTGGAGGGCGCAATGCTGACCTTCGGCGGACATAAGGGCTCGGCGCTGGCGGCGATGGTTGAATTGTTGGCCGGGCCGCTGATCGGCGATATGACCAGCAAGGAATCGCTGGCCTACGACGACGGCACCGGTTCGTCGCCTTACGGCGGTGAGCTGATCATCGCGTTGGATCCTGAACGTTTTCTCGGTGCGGATAGGGCGAAATATTTCGCCAGCGCAGAGGCGATGTTTGCTGATATGCAGGCGCAAGGCGCACGCATCCCCGGCGAACGCCGTTATCGGCAGCGGAGGCAGAGCGAACGAGACGGCGTGGAGATCCCCAGGACGCTGTACGACGAAATCGTGGCGCTGTGCGATTAGCGCCGGATTGATTCCCCCGCGCCGGCAATCCGGCGCGGGCGAGTTTTATCCTGCCTGAGCCAGGTCGCTGTGCAGGCGCTTGCGCCATACCGGTTTGGTATCCCAGCGGGCGAAGTGTTTCGCCTCTTTACCCGGCTGCACCTGATGCCACATGTCTTCTTGCCACCGGATCGGTTCCTTTCCTCGCAACGTTGGGCGAGTCTGTTTAATCGTCCGTTGCAAAACGCCCGCTTCCTCAGTGGTAATGGGCGGCGCCTGTCTGGCGGCGTCCAGCGCCCGGTTGCCCAACGGCGCCATCACCTGATACAACACGTTGACCTGCTGCTGCGTCGCCTGCTGATTAGTGCTCATCCCCTTACCCGACCAACCGTCGAAGTTTTCACCGGGATCGTCCCCCTGCGCACGATATTCATTACCCGGCCCCTCGACGATATTCCATCCTTGCCAGGTCACCAGAGTGTGTAATCCATCGCGATCCTGCAGGTTTTTATTCTTGATCTGTTTGAGCACCTCGGCGCGGTTTGGCACACCGATCAGGTTCATAAACTCGTCCAGCGCGTCCCAATGCTGCCCCGCGACCAGACCATTCCAGACATTACGCAAACAGTTCCAGGGAATGGTGTGATGCCAGGTCAGCGTGATAAGCGGTTTGGTTGACGCATGTTGCCAACGGCTCGGTTCACTGCCCCGATCGCCTCTGATGATCCCATCAACTTCTAATGGCATAGCTGCCCCTCTTCTGGCTGAGATGAAGAATATGCGCAAGGCCGGTGCCCAGGTTGGCATAAAAACGTCAGCTAAAATCGTAGCAGCTCAGGCTGAGATGGCAATAAAACGCCAGGCACGCTCTGCAGCCGACCGGCAACCGCAGAACGCGCCCGAAAACGGTGGGCTTAAGACGGATTATCTGACGACCATCACCGAAATATTGGCATGGCGAACGATAGCGGCAGCGTTAGACCCCAGCAGATAGGTTTTCACGCTCGGGCGGCGCGAACCGATGATGATCAGATCGGCGTCGATCTCTTCCGCCAGCTCCAGCGCCTGATCGCGCGCAGAGCCGAAGCTGACGGTGTAATTGAGGCGTTCCAACGGCAGATCGATTTCCGACATGATTTTCTTCAGCTTCTCGACCGCCTTCACTTCCGCCTGATTCTCAAATTCCTTGAGACCGAACGAATAGGCAGTAACAAAAGCCGAGGCATCCGGCAGCGCATGGAAGAAATGCACTTTAGCGCCGGACATCTTCGCCAAATATTCCACATGCTTCAGCGCATGTTCGGTCAACAGGTCCTCTTCAATATCGATCGGCACCAAAATAGTCTTGTACATATTACGTCCTTTCTATGTAAACCGGGTGCCTACAGAATACTGCCGCGCACGGGCGCGGTGAATCGCTTTATCACGCTTTTGTGATCGGGGGTAAATACTGATAAGGATAGTTCTTAATTTAACAAAATATAAACATCACACCGATAACGGATAGGCGCTTAATTATTTAGCACTCGAGATTAAATCAGCTGCAAATAAACCGCTTTGGCGGTGGCGGCGGTCTTATTAGCGACAGAAAGTTTTTTAATCGAGTTGCCGATATGGAAATTGACCGTACGCTCGCTCACCCCCATCAACAGCGCGATCTCTTCCGCCGTTTTCCCTTCGCTGCACCAGCGTAAGATGTCTTTTTCGCGCAGCGTCAGCACATCTTTTATCGCGTCGTCGTTCACCGAGATCAAGGCTTCACGCAGCGTTTTATGGGCAGTTTGCGCCAGCCAAAGGAAAAAAGTTTCATTTACTGCGCGCGCTTGCGGCGTTTGCTCGGGTAGCGCTTTACCGGCAAATGTCAGGATCCCCAGCCGGCCATAACAATCCTTAACCGACTGCGACCAGCCGGCGCACAGGCCGAATTGCGCCATATACCGCCAAAGCGTCGGCCGCTCGTGATAAAAGCTTTCGTCCCACTGGAACTGCAGCGTGGAATGGTGAGCGCGCTCAATAACCGGATCCTGCAAATACACCCGCTGCCGCCGGTAATCCTCGAGATAGTTCGCTGAAAAATTCCCTTCGATCAGCATCTTGGGGCGGCTGGCCGGATAACAGGAAAACACGATGTAGGAGAAATAATCAAACCCCAACGCCTCGGCGCAGGGCTCCAGCTGCGTCAGAAAGCATTCGCGATCGGCCAGGCTGCCAATTACCTCCGCCATGAGCCGTTGAGTGCGGGTATCCATAACGCAGGTTCTCCAGATAGCGATGCCGATTTATCGATAGGTCAGACTCACTATAGAATATCGTCGCCCGGCGCCAGTAGCCGTTTCATATAATAAAAAATACCAACGCTATAACGAAAACAGCTATTCCCTTTAAAATAAGCCTTTTTATTGCACCGAACAGGAAAACTACGCGAATAGCATAATCGCCTCGGCACGTAAACCTGTCATTTCTACCGTTAGACAGCCAGGACACCGCCAATTACTTTCCAGACAGGCACCCAGTGCCGCCGTAAATCCAAAGAGATAATAAGCATTTGCGAATTTCGCATGGCATACAGTGACGGGGATTTTCTATGGCAGAAAGTAATGCGGCAATTCAATCGGCTGCGATTATCGGCGCGGGAACGATGGGCAGAGGCATCGCTTATCTTTTCGCGCAAAAAGGCATTCGCACGGTGCTTTATAATCGCAACGGCAATACCCTCAATCAGGCTCGCGACTATATCGAGCTAGACCTGAACAAGAAAGTCGAACAGGGTAAGATCGCGCTGCAGGATAAAGGCGCGGTGTTGGCCAATCTGGTGTTCACCTCGGTATTTGAGACCATTGCCGACAGCGAGCTGGTGATAGAAACCATCGCCGAGCAAGAGCAAACCAAACTTGAGGTGCTGGCGGCCATAGCCGCGGCAGTCAAGCCCGACACGCTGATCGCCACCAATACCTCCTCACTGTCGCTGAATAAGCTGGCAACCGCGGTGACGCACAGCGAGCGGTTTATCGGTTTGCACTTTTTTAACCCCGCGCCGCTGATGAAACTGATTGAAATCATCCCGGCCTACTTTACCGCACACGCCACCACGGAGCGTTGCCGTCAACTGGTGACCGCGTTGGGGAAACGCGATGTTGTCTGCCAGGCCACGCCGGGGTTTATCGTCAACCGCATGGCCCGCCCCTACTACCTGGAAGGGTTCCGCCTATTGGAAGAACACGTGGCGCGCGCGCCGCAGATCGACCGTGCCCTCAAGGCCGGCGGGCACTTTCGTATGGGGCCGCTCGAGCTGACCGATTTTATCGGCCAGGACATCAACTATCAGGTCAGTCGGCAAATCTGGCAGGACATGCAATACGACGCGCGCTATACCCCCGGCCACCTGCAGCGTTCGCTGGTCGATGCCGGTCTATTGGGAAAAAAGAACGGCCGCTCCTATTTTGCCGTCGAAGAAAACGCCCCGCCGGTGATGGCCGCCACCGATGCAGACATTGAGACGCTGCACGTTTACGGCGAACACCCTTTTTTTACCCTGTTACAACAACGTGCCGCGCTTCAGTGGCCACAGCTGCGCGTGGAACAACGGCCGGCATTACCGGGCCTGGGGCCGGCCGTCCGGATCAATGACGCTTTCACCGTCAGCATCACCGATGGCCGCACGGCAAACCAGCTGGCCGAGCAGACGGCGGCGGATGCCTTTGTGGTCGATGTCGCCCTGAATTACGCCGACACGGCGTATCTGGTGGCAGCGCACAGCCGCCACGCCTCTGCAGCCAATAAAGCGCTGTTCTTACGCCTGCTGCACACGGCAATCCCGCAGGTTGAATTTATCAAGGATTCCCCGGCGCTGATCGTCGCCCGCGTCCTCAGCAGCCTAATCAACGAGTCGGTGATCATGGTGGAAAGCGGCGTCTGCAGCCGGGAAGACATCGATGTCGCCGCCGTCGCCGGCGTTAACTACGCCGACGGCATTTTCGGCTGGCTAGATAGCCTGGGGGAGAAAAACGTCAGGACGACGCTGAGCAACCTGGCGCAGCTGCTGCACGCAGCACGCTATGCGCCGCATTACACCCTTCTGCACGCCGCGCAACCGGCGCTGACGACCACGCCTTAAGGATTAATGATGAGCATTCAAGATGACGGCGTTTATCTGATCGACGGCACGCGCACGGCGATCGGCGCCTATGGTGGCAGCCTGGCGCATACCCGCCCCGACGACATGGCGGCAACGATCATTCGCAGTCTGCTGCAGCGCCATCCGGCGGCGGAAGCGAGCCTGGACGAAGTGGTTCTGGGCTGCGCCAACCAGGCCGGCGAGGACAACCGCAATGTCGCCCGCATGGCGGCGCTGCTTGCCGGACTGGATCCGTCGGTGCCGGCCATCACCCTCAACCGCCTTTGCGCCTCCGGGTTGGATGCCGTGATCTACGCCGCGGCAAAAATCCGCAGCGGCCTTAGCGAACTGATTCTGGCCGGCGGCGTGGAAAGCATGAGCCGCGCGCCCTATGTGCTGAGCAAGAGCGAAACGCCATTCGATAAGGGGGTAAAGCTGTACGACACCACGCTGGGATGGCGCTTTGTTAATCCGCGGCTGGCGGAGCGCTACGGCAGCGATCCGCTCGGCATCACGGCGGAAAACGTGGCTCAACGGCAGCATATCTCACGCGAGGAACAGGATCTGTTCGCGCTGGCCTCGCAGCAGAAGGCTCGCCGGGCGATCGACAGCGGCCGGCTGGCGCGGGAAATCACGCCCGTAGACGTGCCGGCGGATCGTAAAACGACCCGCACATTCGCGCAGGACGAGTTTCCCCGGCTCAGCACGCTGCAACAGTTGCAGACGCTGAAACCGGCGTTCTCCGCCGGCGGTACAGTCACGGCAGGCAACGCTTCCGGCATCAACGACGGCGCCGCCGTGCTGCTGCTGGCTTCCGGGCGCTACGTGAAGCGTCAGGGGTGGCAACCTCTGGCGGAGATCGGCGACAGCGCGGCCGCCGGGGTTGAACCTGCGCTGATGGGGCTGGGGCCGATCGCCTCCACCGAGCGGTTACTGCAGCGCGGCGGGTTCACCTTAAACGACTTCGACATCATCGAGATTAACGAAGCGTTCGCCTCACAGGTCCTGGCGGCGCTGAAACACTGGCGTATCGACGCCAACGACGCGCGGGTTAACCCGAACGGCGGCGCCATCGCGCTCGGTCATCCGTTGGGGATGTCCGGTGCGCGCCTGGTGCTGTCGGCGGCGCTGGAATTACGCGACCGACAGGCGAGCAACGCATTGGTGACGATGTGCGTCGGCGTCGGCCAGGGTCTGTCACTAAACCTTAAAGCCGTTTAACACAAGGAATATGCTATGAGCGTACTGAACATTCTTGAAGAAAAGCTGGCGGAAACCAAAAAACAGGGGCGTTTTCGCGAGTTCCTCAACCTTGAACGCGGCGTACAGGACAAACCCTGGGCCACCAGCCACGGACAGCAAGGTGAGCGCCGTCTCAACGTCTGGTGCTCGAACGACTATCTGGCGATGAGCCACCACCCCAAAGTGCTGCTGGCCACCACCGAAGCGGTTAACCGGGTCGGGTTGGGCACCTGCGGCGCCCGCAGCATTTCCGGCACCTCGGTCTACCACAGCGAACTGGAAACGCTGCTGGCCAGCGCTTACGGCAAAGAATCGGCTCTGCTGTTCACTACCGGTTTCGGCGCCAACGACGCCACCTTGTCCACCCTGTGTGACGCCATTCCCGATCTGATCGTATTCTCCGACGAGCTGAATCACGCCTCGATGATTTACGGTATCCGCTACAGCAAGGCGGAGAAAAAGATCTTCCGCCACAACGATGTGGCACACCTCGCCGAGCTGCTGCAGGCCGCCGATCCGGCGCGGCCAAAGCTGATCGCCTTCGAGTCGCTGTATTCCATGGACGGTGACTTCGCTCCCTTGGCACAGATCGTGGCGCTGGCGGAACAGTATCAGGCGCTGACCTATCTCGACGAGATCCACTCCGCCGGCGTCTATGGCGAACGGGGGCTGGGTTACGCCGAACAGCTGGGCCTGCTGGATAAAATCACCATTATTCAGGGCGGTTTCGGCAAGTCTTACGGTGCGGCGGGCGGCTATATCGCCGCACCCCGCTCGGTGGTGGAGGCGGTGCGCAGCTGGGCCCCAGCATTCGTCTTCAGCACCTCGTCACCGGCGCCGGTGGTGGCCGCCGCGCTGGCCAGTTTTAAATACAACCTCGAGCATGACACCCAGCGCAAGCACCTGCTGGCGATCGTCGATCATCTGAAAACCGGCCTGCGCGCCGCCGGCATTCCGCTGGTGTCGGCCGACAGCCATATCCTGCCGCTGCGGGTCGGCGATCCGCACCGCAACAAACACATCAGCAAAGTACTGCTCGATGAGCATGATATTTACGTGCAGCCGGTCAATGCGCCGACGGTGCCCGCAGGCAGCGAGCGGCTGCGGGTAACGCCAACCTCGGCGCACTCCCATGCCGACGTGGAGACGTTCCTGGCGGCGCTGGGACGGGTCTGGGCGGTGAACGATCTGCGGAGGGCAGGATGAAGTTAGCGGATTATAACGGCCATCTGGTCACGCTCTGTCTAATGGCAACCGGTACGTTCGCCATCGGCACCGACGCCTTTATCGTGGCCGGCGTGCTCAGTGACATTTCCGATACCTTTGCCGTCAGCCCCGCGCAAGCGGGGCAGTTGATATCGGTATTCGCGCTGGCTTATATGCTGTTCGCGCCACTGACCGCCTGGCTGCTCGGCAACGTCAACCGCAAGCATATCCTGCAGTTGGCGCTGGTACTGTTCATCGCCGGCAATCTGGCCTGCGCCTGGGCCACCAGCTACCTGCAGATCTCGTTCGGCAGAGTGCTGGCCGCATTGGGAGCGGCCTGTTACACGCCGCAGGCCGCCGCCGCCGCCGTGGGGCTGGTGGCGGAAAAACGCCGCGGCCTGGCCATTTCCATCGTCTATGGGGGCATGACGTTGGCTATTGCGCTCGGTATTCCATTCGGTACCTTTCTCGCCAAACTGATCGGCTGGCGTGAGATATTCCTGTTCATCGCCCTGTTGGGGGCAATTGCGCTGCTGGGCCTGTCGCTGGCGCTGCGCGCCATTGCGCCACCGGGCAAGCATTCGCTGAAAGAGCGGCTCGCCCCGCTGCGGCAAAAGGCGGTGCTGACTACGCTGCTGATCACCTTTTTTGCCGTTTGCTCGGAACACATCGTCTATAGCTACGTCAGCGTCTTGCTGAAAAACACCCAGTTCGGCCCGCAGGCGATTCTGCCCCTCGCGCTGCTGGTGTTCGGTATTGGCGCGGTGATCGGCAATTTTGCCTCCGGTGCGTTAACCGATGCCCTCGGCAGCAAGTTTGTGCTGCTGTTTTCCGTGGCGCTCCAGACGCTGTCCCTGTTTCTGCTGGCCTTTTATGTCACTTCCCCCTGGTGGGTACTGGCCATCTTCCTGGTCTGGGGCATTACCGGCTGGATGTATCTGGTGCCGATCCAACATCACCTGTTGTCGCTGTCGAAACGCTTTGGCGCGCTGACCGTGTCGCTCAACAGCTCGGTGCTGTACGCCGGCATCGCGGCGGGCGGCATGCTGGGCGGCCTGACGCTCTACGCGCTGCCGGCCCATTACCTGCCGCTGTTTTCGCTGCCGCTCGGCGCCATCGCCCTGCTGCTGACGCTGCTGTTTTTCCGGGGAGAGACCAACAATGAATGAAGCCCTTCCGGTGCTTTATGAGCGCCATGGCGAGCAGGTTGCGATCATCACCCTCAATCGGCCGGAAAAAAAGAACGCCATCAACCTGCAGATGGCCGAGCTGATCCGCACCTACCTGCGGCAGGCAGATAACGATGACTCGGTGCACGCGATCGTCCTGGCCGGTCAACCGGCGGTATTTTCCGCCGGCATGGATATCAACGCCTTTCATCAGGGTGAACTGCCCATCGTCACGCCGGAGGGGTTTGGCGGGCTGATCCATGCGCAGATCGCCAAGGTGATCATCGCCGCCGTTGATGGCATCGCTTACGGAGGTGGCTTTGAGCTCGCTCTGGCCTGCGATCTGATCGTCGCCGGCCAGGGCGCACGCTTCAGCTTCCCCGAAACCGGGCTCGGATTGGTCGCCGCACAAGGCGGGTGCGCGCGCTTGCCGGCGCGAGTTTCTCCCTATGTCGCGCTCGACTGGCTGCTGACCGGCAGAATCGTCGATGCGCAGGAGGCGTTATCACACGGCGCCATTTCCCGTATCAGCGAGGGGACGGCCCGGGAAGAAGCACTGCGCATCGCCGAACAGATCGCCGGAAAAGATCTTGCCGCCAGCCAAACGGTTAAGGCCATCGTGCGCCAGGGGCTGGCACGGCAGGAAGCCCCCTCATTCGCTTTTCAACAAGGCCCGGTCGAGCGCCTGCGTCAGGCTGCCGCCCGCCGATAATACCCCTGCCGGTTCGCCTGAACCGGCATTTCCGCTTTTCCGCCACAGCTCATTTTACGCAGCCCGCCTCTCGGCGCTGGGCTACACTGCCGGTAGCCCTAATGCGCTGATAAGGAAAAACAATGCGCCCTTTGCCTCTGCTGACCCCCAGGCTGATCCTGCGCCCGTTCACGGCCGACGATCTGCCCCACTTTACCGCCTACCGCAGCCACCCCGACGTGGCGCGCTATCAAAGCTGGAGCGACTACGGCGCCGCCGATGCGCAGGCCTTTTTCGAACGGCAGCGGCGGCTCGAGTTCAACCGTGAAGACAGCTGGTTTCAACTGGCGGTCGAGCGCCGCGAAGACGGCGCGTTGCTCGGCGATGTCGCGGTGCATTTTTTCGATGCGGGGCGCCAGGCTGAACTGGGCGTGACCTGCGCGCCCAGCCATCAGCGGCAAGGGATGGCGCACGAGGCGCTGAACGCCGTCATCGCCCTGCTGTTCGGGCCGCTGGCGAAGCACCGCATTACCGCGGTGGTGGACGCCCGTAATCTTGGCGCCGCCGCGCTGTTCGGCAAGCTGGGTTTTCGGCGCGAGGCCCATTGGCGGCAAAACGTGTTTTTTAAAGGCGCGTGGGGCGACGAATTCGGTTTCGCTCTGCTGCAAAGCGAATGGCGGGAGAATGCAAAGCATGGCGCTGCTGAATAAATACCTTGGGCAATACCAGTTCTCGGAGCGGCATGCCATCACCATCGCCGCACCGCCGGCCCGGATACTGGCGGCCGTGGCCGCTTACGATCCCAAGCACGATCGCTTTTTCCGCAGCATGATAGCGCTGCGCGAATTGCCCGCACGGCTGATACCGCGCGATAAACCCAACCCACCGCCGTTTGGCCTGCATAACTTTTGCCTGCTTGAGCGGGATGAAACGGCGCTGGTCTATGGCCTGATCGGCCGCTTTTGGCAGGCCGAATACGGTCTGGAGGACGTCGCCGACGGGCCGGGGTTTCTGGCCTTCGCTCAGCCCGGCGTAGCCAAACTGGCGTTGGGTTACGTCGTGACCCCTTTGCCGAGCGGCCACTGCCGCCTGGTAACGGAAACGCGCATCTTCTGCCCCGACGACGCCAGCCGACGGCGGTTCACCCCCTACTGGTATACTATTCGCCTGGTCAGCGGGCTGATACGCCGCCGTATGTTGCGCGACATCAGGACCGCCAGCGAGGCCACTGCGCATAATCATTCATAGTATGAATACATTTAGGAGCATTCTCAGGGTATGCCTCAAGCAATAAGGTTATTTATTAACCATTAAAAGATGCATTGAGAAGCCATTAGCCCCGCCCCCCATGCGGGGCTTTTTTCATCTAGTCACCGTTCAAACCGGGAAATACCTGCATAAACAGGAAGGTGCAAGGCTTGCGCTGATGCTGATTGATCTGTGGCACCAGCCGGGTGAAATGCTCGGTCTGACAATGCACATCCAGGGCGGCACGATCCGGCCAGCTTTCGATAAAAATAAAATGCCCGGGGTCCTGCTGGTCGATGCACAGTTCATAACTGATGCACAGCGGTTCTTGACGGGTTTTCTCCACCAGCTCGCGATACCATGGCATAACGGTTTCAATATGTTCCGGGTGGATAAAGTCTTCAGCGATGACCTTCAGCATGTTGCGCTCCTGCATTCTGTTTTGCCGTGCCTCACCTTAGCGTCCTCACTCCCGAGATGAAAGCACCCTGCTCCAGGCCTATCGCCGGGTTGCCAATTCGGTGATAGCGCACACAGATCTCGATCAAAGCGCTTGAACCTACCCTGACCCTGTGTGAACTTCCGGTTAACAAAAAAGCAACACACCATTTACCATGGTGATGTCTGCACCAACCTGCCGACCCGATACGCGGCGTTTTTTTGCCCTCAAAGGCCTGACCATTAGTCCTTTAGACCTTTAAGGATCGCGAAGAGAAACCGTGGTTACCGTCGTGTTGAGGGCAACGGCATCAGGACGGTCCTGTGACCGACGCTTGTCATTCTCAGAAGAGAGGTTAACGCCAGTGAATCACACCACCTATGCCGCTCCTGCGCTCAACGTCGCCATTGGCAAAACCTGGCGCAGGCTGGTGCCATTGATGTTCGCCATGTACTTTGTCGCCTTTATCGACAGGGTTAACGTCGGCTTTGCCAAGGACGCGATGGCTATCGATATCGCGCTGTCCCAATCCGCCTTTGCGCTCGGCGCGGGGATATTTTTTGCCGCCTATGCGCTGTTCGGCATCCCGGCCAACCTGCTGATGAACCGCTGGGGCGCCAAACGCTGGCTCAGCGCCACCACTGCGCTGTGGGGGGCGCTGTCGGCCTGCACCGGGCTGGTGACCAACGAACAACTGTTTATCGTCCTGCGGTTTCTGCTGGGGATCGCCGAGGCCGGGTTTTACCCCGGCATCCTGCTGCTCGCGTCGATCTATTTTCCCAATAAGGTGCGCGCCTCGGTCATTGGCATTTTCGTGCTCGGCGTGCCGGCGGCCCTGACGCTCGGCTCCCCGCTGTCGGGGGCATTGCTGGAGATGCACGGCGTGCTGGGTAAGCCCGGCTGGTTCTGGATGTTCGTGCTGGAAGGGTTGCCGGCCGTCGCCCTCGGCGTCTTCGCCTTTTTCTATCTCGACGATAGCCCGCAGCAGGCCCGCTTTCTGACTGAGGAAGAACGCACGGCGCTGGTCGCACAGTTGGCCGCCGAACAGCAGCAGACCGAAACCAGCAGCGTCAAAGCAGCGTTGAGAAACGGCAAAGTTTGGCATCTGGCGTTGATCTACGGCACCCTGCAGATCGGCGTGTACGGCCTGATGTTTTTCCTGCCTTCGCAGGTCGCCTCGCTGATGGGCACCCATCTCGGCTTCAAGGCCTCGCTGGTGGCCGCCATTCCCTGGGCGTTATCTGCGCTGGGCGTCTATTTCCTGCCGCGCTTTGCCGACAGAAACACCGCCAGAAGACTACCGATCGCCGTTGCCTGCATGGTCGCGGCGGCGCTGGGGCTGGTGGTTTCTTCCTATGCCGGTCCTTTGCTCGCTATCGTCGCACTGAGCTGTTGTGCAGTCAGTTTCCTGGCGGTACAGCCGATTTTCTGGACGTTTCCCGCTCAGGTGCTCACCGGCCCGGCACTGGCGGCCGGCATCGGCTTTTGCACCACGCTCGGCGCGGCGTTCAGCTTTTTAGCCCCGCTTATCCGCACCGAGGCGGAACAGCGTTTTCACAGCCCGCACGCCGGGCCGCTGGTGCTGGCCGCCTTTGCACTGCTGTGCGCCGCGCTGTTGTGGGCGCTCAAAAACCGGCGCACCGACGTGAGCAAGCAAGATGCAAAGATTGCCGGATAGCGGCGCGTTATTTAGCCATTATTGAACCTGCGGATGGGACACTGGCATTCAGCCCCCTCGCCCACAGGTGTTAAATGGATGAATTGACGCATATTATCGCCAAATACACCCCGGAGCCGGAGATGTTGCTGCTGCTGATTTTCCTGTTTGCGCTGGGTAAATCCGTGATCTTCGTTTCCTCCGTCCTGCCGCCCGCCTCGGTCACGCTGCTGATGGGCATCGTTGCGGGCAAGCACGCGCTGCCCGTCAGCGCCGTTTGGGCGGCCATCACCCTCGGGGCCGCGCTGGGATCGATCTTGTCGTTCCACTGCGGCGCACTGCTATGCCGCCGCGATCTTGGCAGCCGGCTACCGGCGCGTTTTCATGCGCCGCTGCACAAAGCCCAGCGCGCCCTGCAAAAGCGCGGGTTGCCATTGCTGTTCGCCTCGCGTTTTCTGGCGGTAATGCGCTATACCGTACCGCTGGTGGCCGGCATGCTGAAGCTGCCGCTGGGGCGCGTCTATGCCACCGCCGCACTCTCGGCCGCCGCCTGGGCGCTGATCTTGATGTCGGCTGCGCATTTATTCCCCGCATCTTGACCTGAAAGATTCTTGGGCAAATGATCGGCTCATGCGCCGACGTTGCGCCAGCGCACAGCCTCTCTTGCCGTATAAACTGCCGTGCAACACCGCAGTTTGCGCCAGATCACCTTTCTGAACATCAGTCGAAAAATGCGAATTTTTTTGCAAAAAGCGCGCTTAAAACGGCGCAATGAGGAAACAAGCAGAGAAAAACCTCGGCGTAACACGCTGATTTGGTTGGTGGGTCGTACAGGGTTCGAACCTGTGACCCATTGATTAAGCGTCAACGGCTCTGCCGACTGAGCTAACGACCCAACGAGATAAACTGTCCTCCTCGTCAGTGCTGCCGTCAAACGCTTCCACTCATTACTTTTTCTCATGCGAGCTTTGCAACCCTTTGTTTAATCAAAGAGATAAGCCGCATAAGGTCTGTTAATCCCACCTTTTGAAGAGTAATCTTCCGCTCCCTGAACGTCCGATTTGCCTCCTCCGTGTAAAGATTGATCGACTTTTATCCCGCGTATAAATGTTGTAAACATGTTGCACAAAGGTGGCGTTATTGCACTACCTTACTAAAGCCGGGCCAACCGGATAAATGTATAAAAAAGAGCCACTTCAGAGCTCGCGACTTCACTAATGACAGGTAAAACAGGACATCATCAGATGGTAGATCACTCTAAAATAGCAACTGACGCGACGCCCGCTTCAGAAGATCATCTACGGCGAAACCTCACTAACCGACATATTCAACTGATCGCCATCGGCGGCGCCATCGGCACCGGTCTGTTTATGGGCTCAGGTAAAACCATCAGCCTGGCCGGCCCGTCGATCATCTTCGTGTACATGATCATCGGCTTTATGCTGTTCTTCGTGATGCGCGCCATGGGCGAGCTGCTGCTGTCCAATCTGGAATACAAATCGTTCAGCGATTTCGCTGCGGATCTGCTCGGCCCGTGGGCCGGTTTCTTCACCGGCTGGACCTACTGGTTCTGCTGGGTGGTCACCGGCATCGCCGACGTCGTGGCGATTACCGCCTACGCCCAGTTCTGGTTCCCCGGGCTGTCGCAATGGATCGCTTCGCTGCTGTGCGTACTGTTGCTGCTCGGCCTTAACCTGGCGACCGTGAAGATGTTCGGCGAAATGGAATTCTGGTTTGCAATGATCAAAATCGTCGCCATCGTCGGGCTGATCGTCGCCGGGCTGGTGATGATCGCCATGCAGTTCCAGTCGCCGACCGGCACCGTGGCCTCATTCACCCATCTGTGGAATGACGGCGGCATGTTCCCGAAAGGCATCAGCGGCTTCTTCGCCGGCTTCCAGATTGCGGTATTCGCCTTCGTCGGCATTGAGCTGGTGGGCACCACCGCCGCAGAAACCAAGGATCCGGAGAAATCGCTGCCGCGCGCCATCAACTCGATTCCGATCCGCATCATCATGTTCTATGTGTTCGCCCTGATCGTCATCATGTCGGTCACGCCGTGGAACTCCGTGGTGCCGGACAAGAGCCCGTTCGTTGAACTGTTCGTGCTGATCGGCCTGCCTGCCGCGGCCAGCGTGATCAACTTCGTGGTGCTGACCTCCGCCGCCTCCTCCGCCAACAGCGGCGTGTTCTCCACCAGCCGCATGCTGTTCGGGCTGGCGCAGGAAGGCGACGCGCCAAAATCGTTCGCCAATCTGTCCAAGCGCGCGGTGCCGGCCAACGGCCTCACCTTCTCCTGCATCTGCCTGCTG
Organism: Serratia sp. HRI; assembly: GCF_010119335.3. Lineage (NCBI taxonomy): Bacteria > Pseudomonadati > Pseudomonadota > Gammaproteobacteria > Enterobacterales > Yersiniaceae > Serratia > Serratia sp. HRI. The sequence continues at coordinate 694,719 of NZ_CP083690.1, forward strand.
GGTGGCGTGGTGCTGATTTACCTGATCCCGAACGTGATGACGGTCTTCACCCTGGTGACCACCGTATCGGCGATTCTGTTCATGTTCGTCTGGACCATCATCCTGTGCTCGTATCTGGTCTACCGTAAACAGCGCCCGGCGCTGCACCAGAAATCGATCTACAAGATGCCGGCCGGCAAACTGATGTGCTGGGTGTGCATGGCGTTCTTCGTGTTCGTGCTGGTGCTGCTGTCGCTGCGCGAAGACACCCGCCAGGCGTTGATCGTCACCCCGCTGTGGTTCATCGTGCTCGGCCTGTCTTACGTGTTCCTGCGCAAGAAGAAAGCCGCATGATGCAAAAAGGGGCGGATATCTCCGCCCCTTTCTTCTTTCTGTGCCTCTGCACTAATCCGCTTCCGTCGCCACCGCCGCTTTATCCTTGCGCCGCACGCGCAGCTCGCTGACCACCACCCCAATCACGATCAAGGCGCCCCCCAATAACGCCACGCCCGGCAAACGCTCGCCGGCCAATCGCCCGACGATGCCCGCCCAGACCGGTTCGCCGGCGTAAATCACCGTGGCCCGCGTCGGCGAAACGCTGCGCTGCGCCCAGTTCATGGTCAGCTGAATCAAGGCGCTGGCCAGCCCCAGTCCAATGGCGCTGTACAGCAGGTAATCCGAATACGGCGGCGGCGACTCGCCGGTCGGCGCCATCATCAAAAATGAGGTCAGCGAGGCGGTCGCCAGCTGCACGATGGTCACCCGGCGGATATTGACCTTACCGGCGAAGGCGCCGATCAGAATGATCTCTGCCGCCATCCCCAGGGTGCCGGCCAGCGTCAGAATTTCGCCGAGGCTCAGCGTCATGTCGGTGCTGCTCGGCGCCGCCAGCAGCATCAGGCCGGTAAAGGCCAACAGAATGCCGACCCACGACATGATGCCGGGGAACCGCCCCAGCACCAGCCACTGCAACAGTGGCACGATCGGCACGTACATGGCGGTGATAAACGCCGACTGGCTGCTGGTGATGGTCTGCAGGCCGACGGTTTGCATGCTGTAACCAAACATAATCGCCAGCCCAATCAGCCCGCCCGCCTTCAGTTCATACAGGGTCAGGCCGCGCAGCACGCGCAGCGAAAACAGGGTCAGCGCCAGCGTGGCGGTGGCGAAACGCAGGCCGACGAAAAAGAACGGCCCGCTGACCTGCATCGCGTGATGCACCGCCAAAAAGGTGCCGCCCCAGATCATGGTGATGAAAATCAACACCGCTTCCGGTAGCCTGATTTGTGGAACCACGGCGGAAATAAAGGATTTTTTTGCTGCTGACACCGGCTTGCCCTTCCTGCTGAGTGCAATATAATGCACAGATCCTGCCAGTATGAGATAAAGTCCGGCGATGAGCAATACGGCGCATAACGCAAAAACCGATCCCCCCAAGGTGCTGCAGTACCTGAGCAGCAACCTGCGCGGCTACCGCCAACAGGCGGGCCTGAGCCAAATGGCGCTGGCCGAGCTTTCCGGCGTCAGCCGCCGCATGTTGGCGGGCATCGAGGCCGGCGATCGCAACGTCAGCCTGGCGGTGCTCGACAAGATCGCCGCCGCCCTGGCGATTTCCTTTACCGATCTGATCCAGGCGCCGGAGGCGCGCGGCAGCCATATGGTCAGGGAATTGGCCTGGCAAGGCGCGCAGCCGGGCAGCCAGGCGCTGTTCGCCGCCAGCGTACCGGCGCGGCAGCGGGCCGAGCTGTGGGAATGGACGCTGATGCCGGGCGAGCGCTATGACTCTGCGCCGGACGCCGAAGGCTGGAGCGAAATGATTTACGTGATTGCCGGTATCCTGACGCTGGAGCTGGAACAAGATACGCTGACGCTCACCGCCGGCGCCGTGCAAACCTTCAACAGCGATCAGCGCTACGCTTACGCCAACCACGGCGACCTGCCCCTGCGCTTTATCCGCAACGTCGCCTTCTGACCGCCCGCCGGCCCACACCGGCGGCGGATGTCGTGTCGCTGTCGTGCCGCTGTCGTGGCGCCGCCACCCCGCTCGCCCTACACTGAATGACAGTGACAGCGAACTCAGGAGTGCACCATGCAAAAGTACCGCATCAGGCCATTACGTCTGGAAAAAGGTTGGTCGCAGGAGCAGCTGGCGACGATCGCCGGCCTCAGCACCCGCACCGTCCAGCGGATTGAAAACGGTGAACAGGCCAGCCTGGAAACCTTGACCGCGATCGCTGCCGCGCTGGGCGTGCAGGTCAGCGATCTCAATGCGCAGCCGCAACAGGCAATGGAGGAAGAGACGCCTGACGAACAGCACATTCGTCGCCAGGTCGCGGCAGAAGGCAAACTGCTGAGCATGGCGGTGCGTTTCGCCGTGATTGGCGTGATGTTGTTCGCCATCAATTGGTTTACCCACCCGCAATATCTCTGGTCGCTGTGGGCGATCGGCGGCATGAGCCTCGCGCTGGTCATGCGGGCGGTGCGTACCCTGCTGCTGCGCAATGTCTTCAGCCGCTGGCAGGAACAGCGGCTGGCGCACAAGCTGCGGCGCTTGCCCTGAATCCGTCATTCGACAAAACCAAATTCGTCATTCGCTTCTATGCTTATCAAGGGTTTTTGTTAATCATCTGAGCGGGAGTACGGAACATGACGAAAGTGTTGGTGCTTTATTACTCAATGTACGGCCATATCGAACACCTGGCGCAGGCGGTGGCCGAAGGCGCGAATCGGGTTAACGGCGTGGACGTGACGATTAAACGCGTGCCGGAAACCATGACGCCGGAGGCCTTTGCCAAAGCAGGGGGCAAACAACATCAGCAGGCGCCGGTCGCCAGCCCGCAGGAGCTGGCGGACTATGACGGCATTATCTTCGGCACGCCGACCCGCTTCGGCAATATGGCCGGGCAGATGCGCACCTTCCTCGATCAGACCGGCGGCCTGTGGGCTTCCGGCGCGTTGTACGGCAAGGTAGGCAGCGTCTTCTCTTCCACCGGCACCGGCGGCGGCCAGGAACACACCATCAGTTCCACCTGGACCACGCTGGCGCACCACGGTTTCATCATCGTGCCGATCGGCTATGCCACGCCAGAGCTGTTTGACGTTTCGCAGGTACGCGGCGGCACCCCGTATGGCGCCACCACCATCGCCGGCGCCGACGGTTCGCGGCAACCGAGCAACGAAGAGTTGACCATTGCCCGCTATCAGGGCGAGCACGTGGCAAAAATCACCGCCAAGCTGAAAAGTTAAGCACCCTCCTGCGCCTGTGATTCAAAGGGTCGCGCATTCGCACGGCCCCATCTTGTTGCCGACCCGCCGCAAGGTTAGAATGCCCCTCCCCCGGCCATTCAGCGTCTGAAGGCCAGGCCCGAATTCGTTCTGCCCGTCGCTCGTCAGCCTTAGGCGCGAGGACGGGCGTTCTGTTTTTTGCGCACAGCGAAGGGAATAAGTCAGTGTCTAAAGATTTTGATGAACTAATAAGAGACATGGATCTTATTATTGAAAATGTAGACAGCTTCAAGGCTCTGGCTCCGCGCGCGCCCGAGCCGGCTCCGGCCCCGCCGCCGCCGGTTCATCACTACGACTCGTTCTGCGAGAACATCGCGCTGAAAGTGGTCTTGAAGGTGCTGCTGTCTTCGGTGGACAAGATAGTCAAAGTGCAAATCGCCAACAAGGTCGAGCAAGAGATCGCCCAGATTGAACAGCAGGTGGTGCGCGCCGGCGGCGGCCCGGTATCGCCGGACGATCTGGCGCAAATGACGCACTATGTGCGCCGCACGGTCAACGACCTGCTGGAATAACGTCTCCCCGGCAGGCTCACCGGCCATACTTATTCGGCGATATGAATTTTTACGCTATTTTTATATCGCCTGCTTTATGCTTGATACACTTCAATAAATTGACACATTGTCGGCAGGCATTCCGAGCAACAGCATGGTCAAAACCAAACAAATCCTGGTCGTCATTCATCTTTGCAGCTTTTTGGTCCTTCTTTACAGCCTTTCGATGATCCCGCCCCTGCTGATGGGCCTGTTGTATAAAGAAAAAAGCGCCTTCTCATTCTTCTATACCCTGGTGGTGGCCGCCACGCTCGGCGGATTGGGCTGGTTCAGCACCCGCCAGTCGAAAGTGCAGTTGCGCACTCAGGACGGCTTTCTGATCATCGTGATGTTTTGGCTGCTGTTTTCCGCGATCAGCGCCCTGCCGCTGTGGCTGGATGATACGCTGAACGTCCGGCTGGTCGACGCGATGTTTGAGGGGGTCTCCGGCATCACCACCACCGGCGCCTCGGTGCTGAATGACGTCTCGAACGTGCCCAAATCATTCCTCTACTACCGTTCCCAGCTCAATTTTATCGGCGGCCTCGGGGTTATCGTGTTGGCGGTGGCCGTGCTGCCGCTGCTGGGCATCGGCGGCGCCAAACTTTACCAGTCGGAAATGCCCGGCCCGTTCAAGGAGGAACGCCTGACGCCACGCCTGGCCGATACCTCGAAAAACCTGTGGTTGATCTACCTTGGGCTGGGATTAGCCTGCACCGTCGCCTTTCGTCTGGCGGGCATGCCGTGGTTCGATGCGTTATGCCACGGCATTTCCACCGTTTCGCTCGGCGGATTTTCCACCCGCAACGAAAGCCTGGGGTACTACGACAGTTCGGCGGTGGAAATGGTCGGCGGCATTTTCTCTATTCTGGCGGCGGTGAACTTCACGCTCTATTTCGTGGCCGTCGGCCGCCGCAGCCTGAAACCGCTGTACCGCAGCCCCGAGCTGCGCTTTTTCCTGTTGATACTGGCCATCGTCGTGGCGATCGTGTGTATCGAGCTGTACCGTTCAGGCATGTACGGCGTCAAAGACGCCTTCGTGCACGGCTTTTTCCTCACCAGCTCGATGATGACCGACAACGGCCTGGCGATTGCCGATTACACCCGGATCCCGTCCCATACCATCATGCTGCTGCTGGCGGCGAGTTTCTTCGGCGGCTGCGTCGGCTCCACCTGCGGCGGCATTAAAGCACTGCGTTTTTTGATCATGTACAAGCAAAGTCGGCTCGAGATCAACCAACTGGTGCATCCCAACGCCATGTATACCATCAAGGTCGGCAATGCACCGATCCAGGATCGAACGCTGCGCTCCGTCTGGAGTTTCTTCTTCCTCTACGTACTGTTCACCTGCCTGTTTATCTGGCTGCTGAATCTGATGGGCTATGATCTGGTCACCGCCTTCGCCACCGTCGCCGCCTGCATCAACAATATGGGGCTGGGGTACGGAGAAACCGCCGCCGGTTTCGGCACGCTGAACGATGCGGCGAAATGGCTGATGTGCGCCGCCATGCTGCTCGGCCGCCTCGAGATCTATCCGATGCTGATCCTTTGTTCACGCGCATTTTGGCGTTTTTGATCGGCCAAGCGGCGTGTAGGGCGCCGTTCCGCTCTGCCAACGCCGACACATTCACAACATGAATATGTTGCATTGTTGTATTCGTTTCACTGCGATAAGTTTAATTCACTGTAGATATATACAGTATTTTTTAACTTATTGAGGATATGAATATGCGCTTTAACAACAAGATGTTGGCCCTGGCCGCCCTGCTGTTCGCCGTACAGGCGTCGGCCGACACGCTCGAATCCATCGACAACTGCGCGGTCGGCTGCCCGACCGGCGGCAGCAGCAACGTGTCGATCGTGCGTCATGCTTATACGTTGAACAACAACAGCACCACCAAATTCGCCAACTGGGTAGCCTATCACATCACCAAAGACACGCCGGCCAGTGGCAAGACGCGCAACTGGAAAACCGACCCGGCGCTCAATCCGGCGGATACCCTGGCGCCCGCCGATTACACCGGCGCCAATGCGGCGTTGAAGGTCGATCGCGGTCATCAGGCGCCGCTGGCCTCGCTGGCGGGCGTTTCCGACTGGGAATCGCTGAACTACCTGTCCAACATCACGCCGCAAAAGTCCGATCTGAACCAGGGCGCCTGGGCGCGGCTGGAAGATCAGGAACGCAAGCTGATCGATCGCGCCGATATCTCCTCAGTCTATACCGTGACCGGGCCGCTGTATGAGCGCGATATGGGCAAACTGCCGGGCACCCAGAAAGCGCACACCATCCCCAGCGCCTACTGGAAGGTGATTTTCATCAACAACAGCCCGGCGGTGAACCACTATGCCGCCTTCCTGTTCGATCAAAACACGCCGAAGGGCGCCGATTTCTGCCAATTCCGCGTGACGGTGGACGAGATCGAGAAGCGTACCGGCCTGATCATCTGGGCCGGTCTGCCGGACGACGTACAGGCCTCGCTGAAGAGCAAACCCGGCGTCCTGCCGGAGTTGATGGGCTGCAAAAACTGACGAATAAACCCGCCTCGGCGGGTTTATTTTTCATCCGGGCGCCGGCGGTTTATTCCGTCAGCGCCTTTTGCGCGGCGGCCAACTCACGCTGCCGGGGCGACGCCACCGCGTGATCGCGCGCCAGCAGCGTATACACCGTCGGCAGCACAAACAGGGTGAACAACGTGCCCACCAGCATGCCGGACACGATCACCAATCCCAGACCGAAGCGGCTGGCAGCCCCTGCGCCGCTGGCGAACAGCAGCGGGATCAAGCCGAACACCATCGCCCCGGTGGTCATCAGCACCGGCCGCAGGCGAATTTGCGCCGCCTGCAAAATCGCGGCACGCCGCGTCAACCCCTGATGCATCTGCAGTTCGTTGGCAAACTCCACCATCAGAATACCGTGCTTGCTAATCAGCCCGATCAGGGTCACCAGCCCGACCTGGGTATAAATATTCATCGTGGCGTAACCCAGCGCCAGCGGCAATAAGGCGCCGCAGATCGACAGCGGCACGGTGATGAGGATGATCAGCGGATCCTTCAGGCTCTCATACTGCGCCGCCAGCACCAGGTAGATGATCACCAACGCCGCCAGGAACGCGAATGCCAGCGCGCTGCCTTCCTGGGTATATTGGCGCGAATCCCCCTGCCAGTCGTGGCTAAATTCGGCCGGCAGCGCATTGGCCTGCCGTTCGAGGAAGGCCACCGCTTCGCCCATCGAAACGCCAGGCGCGGGGATGGCCTGCAGGGTGGCGGCGTTCTGTTGGTTAAACTGGGTCAGCTTGTTCGGCTCGACCTTAACGGCCACCGACACCACGGTGGAGAGCGGCACCAGCGTATTGTCCTGCGTGCGAACGTACTGCCGCGCCAGCGCCTGCGGCGTCAGCCGCTGTTCACGCAGGCTCTGCGGGATCACGTCATAGGCGCGCCCGTCCATGCCGAAGCGGTTGAGGTAGTTTTCTCCCACCAGCACCGCCAGCGATTCGCCGATATCGCTCATGCGTATCCCGAGGCTGTTGGCCTTGGCGCGGTCGATATGCACCTCCGCCAGCGGGTTGTTGTAGTCCAGATCGCTGTCCACTACCATAAACAGGCCGCTGTTTCTGGCGTTTTGCTTCACCTCTTCCAGGGTGCGATACAGCTGCGGGTAGTCCTGCGGCGTGCGCAGCACCATCTGCACCGGCAGCCCGCCGGTGGAGCCCGGCAGCGCGGGCAGTTGGAAGGCGAAAATGCTGGTGCCTTCGACGTCGTTCACCGCCCGCTGCAGATCGGCCTGCACCGCTGACGCCGAGCGCTGGCGCGCCTGCCACAGCGTCAGGTTGATGCCGCCGATGCCGGACGCGGTGCCGTCGCTGCCGTTGATGATCCAGCGGCTTTCGGTTTCCGGCATGCGGTTGTAAACCTCGTCCAGCTTGTACGCAAAACGCTCGACATAGTTCAGGTTGGCGTGCTGTGGCGCCTTGATGGCGGTCAGTACGATGGCCTGATCCTCGGTCGGCGCCAGCTCGCGCTGCGGCATCAGGTACAGCAGCGGCAGGCTGATCATCACCAGCAGCGCCAGCGCGCCGGTCACCCAACGGTGGTGCAGCGAGAAATCCAGCGCGCGCGCATAGCGCCGCGTCAGGCCGCCGAAGAACCACTCGGCAGCGCGCGCCACGCGCCCTTCGCTCTGTTTGGCAGGCAGTAGAAGATAACTCATTACCGGCGACAGCGTCAGCGCCACCACGCCGGACACTACCACCGCGCCGGCCAGCGTCAGCGCGAACTCGCGAAACAGCGCGCCGGTCAGCCCGCCCATCAGGCCGATCGGCGCGTAGACCGCCGCCAGCGTCAGGGTCATGGCGATCACTGGCCCCGCCACTTCGCGCGCGCCGATCATCGCCGCCGCCAGCGGCGTTTTCCCCTCTTCGATATGGCGATGCACGTTCTCCACCACCACGATGGCGTCGTCCACCACCAGACCGATCGCCAAAACCATCGCCAGCAGCGTCAGCAAATTGACGCTGAAGCCGAAGGCCAGCATCAGCCCGGCGGCGCCAAGGATCGACAGCGGAATGGTCACCACCGGGATCAGCACGGTGCGCAGCGATCCCAGACACAGGTAGATCACCGCTACCACGATCGCCAGCGCTTCGAGCAGGGTATGCACCACTTCATCGATCGAGGCCTGGATAAAGCGTGCGGTTTCGAACGCCAGCGCCATCTTCACGCCCGGCGGCTGCATCTTGTCAATTGCCGGCATCAGGTGACGAATGCCGTCGACGATCACCAGCGGGTTGCCGGTCGGCGTGGGGAAGACGCCGAGAAACACCGCCGGTTCGCCATCCATCAGCGCGCTGGTTTCCGTGGCTGCGGCGCCCAGCTCCACGGTGCCGACGTCTTTCAGGCGCACCAGGCCGTTGCCGTCGTTGCGCACCACCAGATTGCGGAACTCCTCCACGCTGGTGAGATCGGTATTCACCCGCACGTTGGCAACCACATACTGCCCTTTCACCTTGCCCGGCGCCGCCTGGTAGTTGTTGCGCCGCACCGCGTCGGCCACGTCGGCGGCGGTCAGGCCGCGGCCGGCCAGCCGATCGCTGTCCAGCCACAGGCGCATCGCCATTTTTTGCCCGCCGAACACTTCCACCTTGGCGACGCCGTCGATAGTGGTGAACATCGGCTCCACCACCCGCGTCAGGTATTCGCTCAGCGCCGGCGTGGACAGCGTTTTACTGGAAAAGCCGACATAGGCGACGGCGGTAGCTTCACCGGCGGAGCGCTCAATCACCGGATCGTAAGCCTGCTCTGGCAGCTTGTAGCGCACCTGGTTGACCTTGGCCATCACTTCGGTCAACGCCTGGGTCGAGTCGCGGTTCAGCGCCATGCGCACCGTCACCACGCTGCGCCCCTGCACCGACGAGGATGAAAGGTAGTCAACGCCCTCGACGGACGACACCGCCTGGGCGATCGGCTGCGTGACAAAGCCCTGCATCAGCTCGGACGACGCACCGGGATAGTCGGTGCTGATGGTGATGGTGGAGTTTTCCAACAGCGGGTATTGACGGATCGGCAGTTGGCTGAGCGCCAGCGCGCCGAACAGCAGGATCAGGGTGCTGACCACCAGCGCCAGCACCGGCCGGCGCACGAACAGATCGGTAAATGTCATCGGTCTCTCCTCAAGAACCGGCCTGGGCGGCGTTCAACGTATCCTGCGCCACCGGCTCGGCCGCCATGCCATCGCTCAGCTTGAGCTGGCCCGAGGTCACCACCCGATCGCCTTCCTGCAGGCCGCTGACGATCTCGACACGCCCGTCGTTGCGCTCACCCACGGCGACCGAAACGCGTTTGACCGTCATGCCCTTTTCACCCTGCTGCGCCAGGAACACGGTATCGCCGTAGGCCGTGTAGGTCAGCGCCGTTTCCGGCACCGTCAACACCGCCACGCGCTGCTGCTGCGTGACGCGAATGCCGGCGTACATTCCGGCCTTCAGCACCCCCTGGCGGTTGGTCAACGTCGCCTGCACCTGCACGGTGCGGGATTTGCCGATCATCGGGTCGATAGCGGTAATGGCGGCGGGGAAAGCGCGATCGGGATACGCCCCAACCTGCACCGACACCGCCTGCCCCAGCGCCAGCCCGGCGCCGCTTTGTTCGTCCAGCGAGAAATTGACGCGCAGCGTATCGGCGTCCACCAGGTTCGCCACCGCGTCGGCGGCGTTGAGGTATTGCCCTTCATGCACGCGGCGAATGCCGATGGTGCCGGCGAACGGCGCGCGGATCGCCTTTTGCGCGATTTTGGCCTGCGTTTCCTGCACCGCACCGAGCGCCATATCCCGTTCGGCCAGCGCATCGTCCAGCTGTTGCCGCGCGGTGGCGTTGAGGTTCATCAGCTTGCGCATGCGCGCCAACAGCAGATCGGCATTGCGCAATTGCGCCTGCAGGCGCACCAGCTCAGCCTGCTCGACCGCATCGTTGAGCTGCACCAGCAGCTGTCCCTGCCGCACCGTTTGGCCGGATTCGAACAGAATGCGCGTGATGCGGCCGCTGGTCTCCGCCGCCACTGCCACCTGGCTGGCCGCCTCCAGCTCGCCCACGCCGGCGTAACTGCGCGCCGCCTGTTCACGTAGGGCGGGCGCCAGCGCCACTTTCACCGGCGGATAGGCCGGCGCGCCTTCGTTTTGCCGCGCGGTGGATCGCATCGCAACGGCAGCGATGGCGAGCGCCGCCAGCAGCGCGGCAATAATGAGGTATCGTTTCATCATGTAACGGTTTCTTCCTGATTTTACAGCCAAAGCCATCCTTCCCGCGACGCAGCGCAGGCAGGTGACGAGAGATGCCGGTTGCCAAGCCCGGCTGGCTGCACTATAAAACCTCAGGTTAACTTGAGGTCAAGCTGAGGAACGTGGAATGGCAAGAAATGAACCGATTGACACCTATCGGCTTTTGACCGTGGGGGAAGTGGCGAAGCGCAGCGGCGTGGCGGTATCCGCGCTGCACTTTTACGAAAGCAAGGGGCTGATTCAGGCAACGCGCAACGCCGGTAACCAGCGCCGCTACACGCCGGTGGTGTTGCGCTACATCGCGGTGATCAAGATCGCGCAAAGCGCGGGCATTCCGCTGGAGGAGATCCGCGCCACGCTGGGCCGCTTTCCCACCGGCAGCAAGCTGACCGCCGAACAATGGGGAATTTTGTCCTCCGCCTGGCGCAAAACCCTGGATGAGCGCATTCAGCGGCTGACGGTGCTGCGCGACTATCTCGACAGCTGCATCGGCTGCGGCTGCCTGTCGCTCACCGACTGCCCGCTGCGCAACCCAAACGATATTTGGGGCCAACAGGGTGCCGGCGCGCATATTTTCGAACGCCCGACGGAACACCGGTGAGCGAAGCAGGTTGCGCACCGGTTATTCCGAGCCCGAGCCTCTCAGGGATAGATGATGTTCAACGTGGCCGAGGTGTTGATTTCCCCCTGTGTGACGCCATCGCGCTGATAAGGGTAATAATAAGCCCCCATGCCGATGATGAAGTGACTGTTCAGGCTGCCGCCGGCGGCGACGTGAAACAGTGAGGTGGCGCTGCCGCGATCGACGTTGGAAGGCGACAGTACCACCGGTGAACTCGGCATGTCGCGCTTGACCAGGCGCAGCCCCACCCCTTGCGCCCCGCTCGCATTGGCATTGGTCAACACGCTGGCGTCGGAGGCCAGCAGGTTATTGCTGGACAGGAACATCTCAACGGCGCGATCGGCGATGCCTTCCTGCTGCATGTTCTGGCAGCTGATGTTCAGCGAGAACGGCGTGTAGCCGGGTTGGTTGTTACTCAGCACCTGCGCCACGCCCATTTTGGGCAATCTGACCGTCAGGCCGGCGTTGTCAAAACGGCAGGTGGTGGTTTTCGGCGCGTACTTGATGTTCATCGGCTGGCCATACATATCGCGATCCTCATAAGGCCAATTGCCGGTAAGCAACCAAGTGAGCAGTTTCCCCACCTGCTCCAGCAGCCAAAACGGTAACTCCAGTATGCCGATGCCGGTCACATCACTCACCATTAAAGCATCATCGAGCATCAGTGTATCGCCCGGTACCACCCGCCCATCCTTAGGCTTTTGCACCAGAGAATAACGAATGGTCATCGGGGAATTTAATTCTGAAGCAGAGTGTTCCCCTCGCCCCCTCAACGTTCTGTCACTTATCTTGTGGGTGATTTCTGCGCGGACCCACTGTTGGCCATCGTTAAAACCGAAAATAGCGGCCTGCGAGTCTTTCGTCGGAAGTTTGATGGTGTAGGAAAAGTTGCTTTTGGACTTGCTGCAGTTAAAGGTGCCGGTGTACTGGGTATTGTATTGCGCCTCCCATACCGGCGTATTGGCGCTCAGCTTATCGGAGAGATCGACGAAAATCGGCGACGCAAACTCCACCCCTTTGCCATAGCAGGAAGCATAGCTATAGCCGCTGAACAGCCCAGACAGCAGCAGCAAAAAAATCAGCCTGATCATAGGTTTGGTTATCCTGTATTAGCGGCAAACGCCGGGCGACGCGTCGAGCGCCAGAGTCGGTTTGGCGATGCGGCAACGGCCGTCGCGCAGTTGTACCGTTAACGCCGTCGGCGGCTGTTCGGCGCGCAGGTACAGCACGCTGGCCTGGCCGACAAAGCCTATCGATCGGCCGCTTTCATCCAGCACTTCGGCACCGAACGGCAACGGTGCGCCATCGGCGCGCTGCGCTCGCAGCTGGAATGGCCGACGTGGGTCAGTCTCGAATTTCAGGTAGCTGACCGCACCGTAGTACGGCACGTGGTTGGCAACGTTGCCGCTGATTTCCGCCCCGCTGCTGTGGCCGGTATCCGACAGCGTGATCGAATTTTGCCGGTACGGCGTAGCATAAGGCACCAGCGCCAGGCCCTGTGCGTTGGTCACAATGCTTTCGTCGCCGTTGACCATCAGCCCTTCGGCCTGCGGCGCTTCGACCACCGTCATGGTGTTGCCGATTTCGTTCGACGCCAGCACATGCCAGGGGATCACCACCAGGCTGCCGCGCGCGCTGAGGCCGCTCTGGCGATAATCGTTGCCTTCGCTGTAGGAGACGCCGAGCGTCGAGAGGCGGGTGCGATAGGCCGCATTGAGGCCGGCCATGTTGTCTCCGCCGCTGCGATTGCTGCCGCTCAGCGAGTAGCTCAGGCGGTTGGATTCCAGCGCGTTGCCGCTCAGGCTGACCGTGCTTTGCTGATAGTGAGAGTCCGTCACCGACAGGCCGGTGCTGAGATAGGCGTTGTTGTCGAACACCGACAGCGGCAGGCTGAACGACAGGTAATAACGCGTTTCTTCCTCACGCTGGCTATTACGCACCCGACTGGCGGAAACGGAGTAGCTGACACGCCCCAGATTGTTGGAGTATCCCAGCTGGTATTCGCGGCTTTTCGCGTTGGCCGTCCAGTAATCGCGCTGGGAACCGGAGAAGAACAGCGTGCCCCACCCTTCGTTAAGACGCTGGTTCAGGTTAAGCGTAAAAGTATTTTTCGGCCGAGCGGAACGCAGCGCGTCCCAGGTGTTCATATCCAGTTCGGACACGCCCTCCTCGTCGCGCCAGCGGTCAAACTGCCGTTCCAGTTGGCGGTAGCCGTCATTGGAGTAAATGGCGTCGGTAAAGCTGTAGTAACCGCGGGTGGAGTAACGGTAGGCCGCCAGCGTGAAGTTGGTCGCGGTGACGTCGAGAAATTTACTGTAGGCAATACGGAAACTCTGCCCGCTTTCACGGCGGTTTTTCAGGCGGGTATCGGCATGCGTCAGATCGATGGACACCGCCCCTATCGGCAGGTTCCAGCCACTGCCGAGCAGCCAGGCCTGATAGTCGTCGCTCAAAATGCTGCCGGCATAACCGGTCACCAGGTTGTTGAAACCGTACTGCAGGGTACCCTGCACAAAGCCGGGATCGTAATCGGTATTGCTTTCGTTCACCTTGCCGGCCAGCACGCTGTATTGGCTGACACCCAGTTTCAACATGTTGGGTACGGCGGAAAACGGCACGCTGAACGACTGTTCGCGCCCATCCGCCTCTTTGACCGTCACCCACAGATCGCCCGCCGAGCCGGTCGGCTGAATGCTGTCGAGGGTAAAGGCGCCCGGCGGCACGTTTTCCTGGTAGATCACGTTGCCGTTCTGCATCACTTTCACCAGGGCGTTGGTTTGCGCCACGCCCCGCACGACCGGTGAAAAGCCCTGCTGCGAGTTGGGACGCATGCTGATGTCCGACGCCAGCGCCACCCCGCGGATGCGTACCGAGTCGAACAGATCCCCCGGCGAATAAAAATCACCGGCGATCAGGTTGGATTTGATGTCGGCGAAGCCGCGCTGCAGGTAGCGCGTGTTGTTCTGCCAGTGGCTCCCTCGCCCACTGCCGTGGCGAAAGCTGCTGCTGTCGCGAAATTGCCAGCCGGCCAGATTGATCCCGGATTCCAACCCGGTATAAAAATCGTCATTATTTCTGTGATTGCCGTCGCCGCGCGCCTCGGCGTGGTAGTACGTCGCGTTGTAAGCCAGCGTCAATGCGGAGATGCCGCGATTCCAGAAGGCCGGATCCACGTATCCCGCCTCCGACCGGTTGACCCGCGCCTGCGGCACCGTCAGCCGCAGGCTCAGCGCACCGACGTCCATATCGAACCGCCCACCCTGTACCAGCGTGGCGATCGACAGCGTCGTCAACGGTGCCTGGGGCCTCGGCAACTGACTCAGATCGATGCCCAGCCGCTGCGCATCCTGGTAGTCGATTTGGATATCGTCGCGTTGTGTGCCAAACAGCAGCGCATAGCGCCCTTTCCAGTCATGGTTGACATACACATCAATCTCCTGCCGGCCGGCAGGCATGTCATTATTGAGGTAAAAACGCGAGAGATCGGAATCGCGTGATTCGCCGGCCAACAGCGAAGTATCGAACGTCACCGCCCAGGCCGTATCCGGCAACAAGAATGAAGAGGCGGTCAGCAGCGAGAGGACTTTTTTATTCAGCTTCATTGTTGTTCTTTCAGGTTAGTGTGCGGTGATGGCTTTAGACTTGTAAGCCCCCAGATCGTCGATATACATCAGGTCATAACGGACGTTTTTACTGACCGATCGTTTACTGGCAGCAAACTGGGTGGAAAACGGCGCGACCATCAGCGAATCAACCAGCAGATGCTTGTCCGTACCCTGGCCGATATTCGCTACCGTGATGAAATACGGGCTGTTGTTGATGACGTTGAACCCTTTACCATTGGCTTGCAGCGTCAGTTTTTCCATCGCGTTTTCTACGCCGCGGGTTAGCGTCTGCGGGCGGTAGAACAGCTTGATGCGTGACTTGATCGCCAACTGCAGGGTATTGGTGCCCTGGAGGTTTTCCGGCGTCGGCGGGATATCCAGCACGTTGAGATAGAACACCGATTCGCGATCCGCCGCCAATGCGGCGCCGACTTTCTGAATGCGCAGCTGCTGCCCGCTGTTGCCGTTCACTTTCACCACCGGCGGCGACAGCAAAAACGGCACGTTAGCGGTTTCCGGGGTGGAATTGATATCGCCGTCGTCGATCCAGGCCTGAACCAGTGAGGGATCGGCGCCGTTATTCAGCAGTTGGACAATCACATCCTTGTTGTTTGCCGGGTAGATCACCCGCGTCCCGTTAACCACCACATTGGCCTGGGCACCAACGGAACCGAGCAACAACGCCGCTATCATCATGTATTTTTTCATCGTTCCCCCGGGTGGCCAGGCCCATCAAGGGCCTGGCTGTCAGCGCGATTACAGGTAAGAAATGGTGTAAGTCACGTTGGAGCTCAGAGCGCCCACTTTTGCCGCTTCGGCGTTAGTTTTGTAGTAGTACGCGTCCAACGTCAGGGTTTCTGAATCCGGTGCCGCTTTGTCGCCCATGATGTCGGTGACATAAGGCACGTTCAGCTGGATGGGGGTGGAAGAACCGGTTTCCGCCAGAGAGAAGCCCACGTTCTTCGCGACGGAAGCGTCGTTCTCGTTGACCGAGTTGTTCAGCAAATATTTGCCGTCGGTCGAGATGTTATCCGCCGAGGAGAAGTAGATTTTCAGCGGGGTGCCTGCGGTACCGGCCGCCGGCGAACAGCCGGAGAAGGTCAGCGAGAAGGACTTCTTGTTTTTGGTGATTGGCCCAACGGTGTTACCCGCGTCAGTCACCGAGATCGGGCTCAGCGCTACGGTGAAATCCGCGCTCTTGCCGCCGTTAATCGTACAGGTGGTGTCGGTAATGGCGCCGGTAAAGTTAATGACGCCACCGGCGGAATTGTCTTCAGCAAAAGCCACTGGCGCAGCGACCGCAGCCGCCATGATTGCAACAGAAAGCATCTTCTTCATCATGAGATAAAACTCCATAACAGTTTGGTTTGAGGGAATAAATAAAAAACGGCCGCTGCCGGCGGGATGAAATAATCCCTCCCCGTAATACAGAGGCAAAAGGGCGAACACATTCCTGTTTTTATAAAATCAAGCCATAGCGTTATTCATCAGCCGGTAATGAAAGCGGTGAACATAACGACTTCTAGATAACCTCCGAGAAACCGGATGAAATCTCCAATAAGTTGTGCACTCGATTTTTCAATCCCATTTTGCGTAATGCACTGCATTTCTGCGTGCTGACCGTTTTTACGCTTTTATCAAGAATTCGGGAAACCTGAGTCACCGTATAACCGAAGGAAAGCAAATGGAGCGTTTCCACCTCACTTTCCGTCAGGCGATTTTTCGTATTGCGAACCGTTCCGCCCTCAACGTCTCCATTTAATGCAGAGTGCTGCGTGACCTTATCCACCAGAAAAGAAAACTCTTTACTCATACCGGGGATACTGATTTTTTTATCGAGCACAACCACATCACGCGAGACGGAACGAAATAACAGACGGCGCTTTTCTTCCGTCGTCAAAAAAACCTTTACGCCATGAATAGCAGACAATAATGTCATCGCCATGCTGAAGCGCAGCATGCTTTTTACCGCATCATCGACGATCAGAATATCGTGGCAATTACGCCCCATAGCCAAAGGCAGATCGTCGTAGTAGGCAATAACGTGATCTTTATGAAAAATCCTTGGCATCAATATTCTTTTTATCGCCGCTCTGAAAAAGATGTTTTCAGATACGATACCGATACTGAGCATACTTCCTCCATCCATGGCTAAGGACAACGGCGATACCTTGCACTAAATACCCGCCGTTTTCTTGGAAGATTCGCATTGCCGTTCGGAGCAAACAATAAGCAACTGGCACGTAAACCGGTGCCTTAAAATACTAAGATAATTCTGCATCAAACCATTAACAACAGGAACATTATTTTTATTAACTCAAATTTTAATGATTATAATCTACAAAATATTATATTTTCAGAATTTAACACCAAAAAAGACCGGTAAGAGGGTAATCCACCGTACATTTCGTTCGCCGAAAAAATAAAAAAAGCCCTGAATTGTTTATGTTTTCCGCCCGGAACCTTGACCTCTCCGAAGTTTCACTAAATACTAGCCGCGAACTGGAAGCCTATATCATTATAAAAACCTGAATACATGAAATATATTATCGACCTCTGCGTTATCTATGACGCAAACGCGTGTCGTCTCCAACTCATTGACAATGATGAGTCATCGATACGGATATCCAACCCGGCTTCACGCCTGTTAATTGAAATGCTGACTCATCCGAATATCCCATTGAAACGTGAGATGTTGATAAAAAAGGTATGGGAAGAGTATGGTTTTTCAGGCTCATCGATCAGCCTCAACGTGGCCGTCAGTGAAATAAGGAAAGCATTCAAACTGCTGAGGAGAGAAACCGCCCCCATAAAGACCCTGGCAAAAGTCGGTTTTTGCTTTACCGCCATGATTGATATTTATCCATCACCGCAGACAACCGTGAACGAAACGCCGCCCTCTTCCACATCAGAGCCGCTTTCGCCTCCCCCGCCGGTTGCCGGATCTCATATCACGTCACCGCAGAAGAAGGCAAAGATTAGCGCTATTGCCGCTATCTGCGGCGTATTTATTCCGCTGTTGTTCGTCGCGACGTTCTATCCTATTGAACCGCCCGATCAACCGAGAGAAAAGTTAGTTCCGCTAGGAAAAAAAGACCACTGCACCTTGTATTCTCTGGATGCGAACAAGCATATTGATGACAACCTGGAAAAAAGCATGGTTAACCAAGCGTTAGAGAGCAGCGGCGTCGATTGCATCAACAGCAAGGCGGATATCTATTTCTCCTCCGTAAAGCACACGTTGACTTATAACACCTTTCTTGGTGTGTGTTATTTCAGTTCGCAAGATCAATATACCCAGTGTGTCACCTACAAAATTCTCAACGGAAAATAAATGGCCGTATTGCACAATCCCAAAATACTGACTATCGGATTTTTGACAGTGATCCTCTTCATTGTCCTGTTCCGCGTTTTAACGCCCGCAGCACCAGTGCATATGAATTGCCAGGCCGATACGATAACTAAAAAACGATTAGCTTCAGGCGATGACCTGGAATTAAAAGTGACGGGCAGTTTATTCATCTATGACGAACACCATGCCATGATCGTGCAGCGCGGGGACATTACCGTGAGAGAAAAAACCTACAGCCTGGATAGAAAAATAAACTTTGATATAAGGAGGTTAGCTCACGGGTTTTACATGACTACCCACCGAGAAATCAGCAAAACCCCCGACGACAACGCACCGGATGAGCTGATCAAAGAAATCCCCATGCTCTCTCTCGGCATTAAGAACGGCGTTTTTTCGATGCGTAAAGTTCGGCAGGATGCGTACATCGTTCATGGCGTGCTTTTCCCGGTCACGCTATGCCGTTAACGTGAAAACAGAATGTAATGGAGAGACAACGAAACAGCACAAAGGGCGCGTTTATGGCAAACACGCCCCAGATACCGATTGGGGAGGGGCTATTTTACCGACATATCCGTGCGAACAATGCCGTGATTCTTCATCACCTCTTCCATGGTGAGGTTCTCATCATACGGCTTATCGTCCACCACGACGTCTTGCGGGCGCACATAGGGTTTGGTCGCGCGTTTGAACATCCACCACCACACGAACACCAGGAAAGCGCCGGACTTCAAAAATATCATGGTCCATAGGGCGACTTGATACCAGTTCATCTCTGTCTCCATACGAGCATTAAGCGAAATTGATAAGGTGGCGTTGATTATCACCCCGGCAGTGCCTGACAGCAGCAGGCATCCGGGCAGCCAACCTTGATGACCGCATAATCTCACCGATGCGTGGCCCTTATCAATAGCCGATCGCGTTTCCTGCAAAAGCGCCCCAGTTTCTGCGCACGCAAAAGCAAAAAAACCCGTGCTCGGAGAGCACGGGGTCAGAATGTATGGCGGAGGAGCAGAGATTCGAACTCTGGAACGGTTTCCCGTCGACGGTTTTCAAGACCGTTGCCTTCAGCCACTCGGCCACCCCTCCGCAACGACGCGCACTATAAACAGACCTCATTCACTTGTAAAGCCCGGGCGCGTTCAACCGCGCGAAAAACCGGCGAAGGTGCAGCAAACGGTGAACAAACGCGCACCTCATCCCCTCGCTGTTGCCGTAATGATAACTAAGGGTAAAGATTGGTAAACAAACTTTAATCAAGCGCTTGCGCTGCCTATTATCGGCATTATTTTGTGATGGCTTGATAAGAGAGAGCATTATGGACCGCATTGTCGTCTCATCTTCTTCGCGCGACTCGCTGCTCAGCACGCATAAAGTCCTGCGCAACACCTATTTCCTGTTATCCCTGACCCTGGCCTTCTCAGCCCTGACCGCAACCGCCAGCACGATGCTGGGTCTGCCGGCGCAGGGTCTGCTGCTGATGCTGGTCGGTTTCTATGGCCTGATGTTCCTGACCCATAAACTGGCCAACAGCCCGGCGGGCATTCTGGCGGCGTTTGCGCTGACCGGTTTCATGGGATACGCCCTTGGTCCAATCCTCAGTTCGTTCCTGAACGCCGGCGCGGGCGACCTGATCATGCTGGCGCTGGGCGGCACCGCAGCCGTCTTCTTCTGCTGCTCGGCGTACGTGCTGACCACCCGTAAAGACATGTCGTTCCTGTCCGGCATGATGATGGCCGGTTTTGTGGTGCTGCTGGTGGCGGTGATCGCCAACCTGTTCCTGCAGATCCCTGCCCTGCACCTGGCTATCAGCGCGCTGTTCATCCTGTTCTCCGCCGGCGCGATCCTGTGGGAAACCAGCAACATCATTCACGGCGGCGAGACCAACTACATTCGCGCCACCGTTAGCCTGTACGTGTCGCTCTACAACATGTTCATCAGCCTGTTGAGCATTCTGGGCTTCGCCCGCAGCAACTGATCGCACGTTACGCATGCCTTCCTGGCCCCGCTCCGGCGGGGCTTTGTTTTTTGCGGCCGAAAAAATTTGCTAAACTGGCGGCCGTTCCGAATTATCCGTTATCGAGGCAGTATGTTGGAGTTTGAAGGTCAGGTTATCGACACTGACGCGCAGGGCTATCTGAAAAACAGCGCCGACTGGCATGAAGGGCTGGCGCCACTGCTGGCGGCACAGGAAGAGATCGTGCTCACCGAAGCACACTGGGAAGTGGTACGCTTCGTGCGCGACTTCTATCAGGAATTTAACACCTCCCCGGCGATTCGCATGCTGGTCAAGGCCATGGCGCAAAAATACGGCGAAGAAAAAGGCAACAGCCGCTATCTGTATCGCCTGTTCCCGAAGGGGCCGGCTAAACAAGCCACCAAGATCGCCGGATTGCCGAAACCGGTAAAATGCATCTGACCGCTCCGCCCGCAGCGCCGCTGCAGGTGGGCATTCAATAGCGAATGCCAAACCCGGCGTAATCGACCACGCCCTGCGGCTCCACCAGCACGCGCTCGACGCGCGCGCTGCGCGGGCCGCCCTGTTTCAACCACGCCACCAGCGTGTCCACCTGCGCCTGTGTGCCGCAGGCCACCACCTGAACGCTGCCGTCATCAAGGTTGCGCGCATAGCCGGTCACCCCCAGCGCCTCGGCCTGCCGCTGGGTGGAATAGCGGAACCCGACCCCCTGCACCACGCCATACACATACGCAGCTATGCAAACTTGTGTCATAATCGCCCCCTTATTCAGTTTTCGTTATGGCATTGCCGTGCCTTTGCACCGCCGTGTCACTGTTTCTCTCCTAGCTGGCAGCATTATTAATTATGACCGTACGCCTGTTTCTCGCCAAAGGACGTGAAAAGTCCTTACTCCGTCGCCACCCTTGGGTGTTCTCCGGTGCCGTTCAACGCGTTGAGGGTAAAGCCCTCTCCGGTGAAACCATCGATATTCTCGACAGCCAGGGCAAGTGGCTGGCGCGCGGCGCCTATTCGCCCGAGTCGCAGATCCGCGCACGCGTCTGGACCTTCCAGAAAGATGAAGAGATTAACATCGATTTCTTCATTCGCCGCCTGCAGCAAGCACAAAGCTGGCGCGATTGGGTCGCGCAGCGCGACGGTCTGGACGGATACCGTCTGATCGCCGGCGAGTCCGACGGCATGCCGGGTATCACTATCGATCGCTTCCAGAATTTCCTGGTGCTGCAGCTGCTGTCCGCCGGTGCCGAATACCAGCGCCCGGCCCTGCTTTCCGCCCTGCAACATTGCTACCCGGAATGTTCGATCTACGATCGCTCCGACGTTGCGGTGCGCAAAAAAGAAGGCCTGCCGCTGGCGCAGGGCCCGGTGCTGGGCGATCTGCCGCCGGAACTGCTGCCGATCACCGAACACGGCATGAAGCTGCTGGTGGATATTCAGCAGGGGCACAAGACCGGTTTCTACCTCGACCAGCGCGACAGCCGCCTGGCGGCGCGCAATTACTCCGCCGGCCGTCGGGTGCTGAACTGCTTCTCCTACACCGGCGCCTTCGCCGTTTCCGCTCTGATGGGCGGCTGCGCGCAGGTGATCAGCGTGGATACCTCGCAGGCGGCGCTGGATATCGCCCGGCAGAACGTCGAGCTCAACAAGCTGGATCTGAACAAAGCGGAGTTCGTCCGCGATGACGTGTTCCAGCTGCTGCGCAACTACCGCACCCAGGGCGAGAAATTCGATCTGATCATCATGGATCCGCCGAAGTTCGTCGAGAACAAAAACCAGCTGGCCAGCGCCTGCCGCGGCTACAAAGACATCAACATGCTGGCGCTACAGCTGCTGAATCCGGGCGGCATTCTGCTCAGCTTCTCCTGCTCCGGGCTGATGCCGACCGACCTATTCCAGAAAATTTTGGCCGACGCCGCTGTAGATGCCGGACGTGATGTACAATTTATAGAGCAGTTCCGGCAGGCTGCCGATCACCCGGTGATCGCCACGTATCCTGAGGGGCTGTACCTGAAAGGATTCGCTTGTCGGGTGATGTAACTTGAAATGCGCTGCCTTGCCCCCATATATGAGCAAGGCATTGTTTCTCAGGAGGTCATCATGATTGCCAGCAAATTCGGTATCGGACAACAGGTTAGGCATAAACTGCTGGGGTATTTAGGTGTCGTGATCGATATCGACCCGGAATACTCTTTGGAACAACCCAAAGCTGACGAGATAGCGGCGAACGATGAACTGCGTTCCGCCCCTTGGTACCACGTGGTGATGGAAGACGAGGAAGGCCAACCGGTACACACCTATCTGGCGGAAGCGCAGCTGGATAGCGAAGCCCAGGAGGCGCACCCCGAGCAACCATCGCTGGATGAACTGGCGGAATCCATCCGCCACCAGCTACAGGCGCCACGCTTGCGCAATTGACCGCGCCAAGACCTGAGAAACCCGAGAGGGCCTGGCATCACGCCAGGCCCTTTTTATTCAACGCTCCAGCCCCAAACGCGGAATATCGATTTTCGGACAGCGATCCATCACCACGCGCAGCCCGGCCTGTTGCGCCAGCTCCGCCGCCTGCTCGTTAATCACGCCGATCTGCAGCCACAGTGCCCTGGCGCCGATCGCTATCGCCTCTTGCGCCACGCCGTAAGCCGCCTCTGAATTGCGAAACACGTCAACCATATCCACCGGCTGTGGTATAGCGGCCAGCGTAGCGTAAACCGGCTGCCCCAGCAGCGTCTGCCCCGCCAGTTTTGGGCTGACCGGGATCACCTGGTAGCCTTGCGCCAACAGATATGCCATCACCCCATAGCTGGGCCGCGACGGGTTATCGCTGGCACCGACCAGCGCGATAGTTTTCACCTGCTGCAACAGCTCGATAATCTCTTGATCTTGCATCTTCAACTCCCGTTTATCACTCCGTCACTCTCCGCTTCGAGTGTAACCGATCGGCACCCGCTCGGCTAAACGCAACGCGAGGGAAACTTCAGCGCAATCTTATGGTCAGAGGCTGTCGCGGTTCAGCTGCTCATGGTCGTGTCTAATCGCGATAAAATATGTAAAAATGTGAACATAACGCCCGATTGAAAAATTTTGACACAACCTGTGCCGTGTTCAACACTTAGAGCTACGTCACTTTATAAGGAGATAATGATGAAATTTGGTCTGGTGGTTGCGGCGTTGCTCAGCATCAGCATGCCTGCCGCGGCTACGACCCTGAAACTCTCCCCGGACATCGACCTGCTGGTGGTCGACGGCAAGAAAATGACAGGTTCGTTGTTAAAAGGCGCCGACAGTCTTGAACTGGATGGCGGACAGCACCAGCTGCTGTTTAAAGTGACCAAAAACGTCCGCGCCGGCCAGCATACGCAGGCCTATGCTTCCCTGCCGCTGGTTGCCTCCTTCAATACGCAAAAGATCAGCCAGGTGGCGATCGAACTGCCGCGCATCGAGAACGATCGCGATGCGCAACGCTTTGACAAGACGTTGAATTATCTGGTGGTCGATAAAGACGGCAACGCCCTGCCGTTCCGGCATGACGTGCTGCATCCCGACAGCGTCACCTTCAATGCCGATTTGGAAAAGGTGATGACGGATTACAACCGCCAGAATCGCTCCGCCTCCGTCGCGGCCTTCGTTCAGGCGAACGCCGGTAATCCCTCAACGCCCTCGCTGGCCGGCACGCCGCTGAACGCCCCAACGGTCACGCTGAAAGGGGAAAACGTGTCGGAACAGATGCTGCAATATTGGTTCCAGCAAGCCGACAAGGAAACACAGAAGCGTTTTCTGCGGTGGGCCAATAAACAGCCGGTTCGCTGATACTTCCCGGCGTCTTTCCCCGCAAAGGCGCCTTTTCTTCGCATTTTCAAGCGCAAACGCTAGGCAGTGAAAAACAGTTTCAGTAATCTGTCGCACATCCCCGATTAGCGAAGGACACCGAGATGGAATTGACCACCCGCACTATCGCCGCGCGCAAACACATTGCGCTGGTGGCGCACGATCACCGCAAACAGGCCCTGTTGGAGTGGGTAGAGAGCCACAAGACCATTTTGGCGCAGCACCAGCTGTACGCCACAGGCACCACCGGTAACCTGATCCAGCGCGCCAGCGGCATTCCGGTCACCAGCATGCTGAGTGGCCCCATGGGCGGCGATCAGCAGGTTGGCGCATTGATTGCGGAAGGCAAGATAGACATGCTGATCTTCTTCTGGGATCCGCTGAACGCGGTACCGCACGATCCGGACGTGAAGGCGCTTCTGCGGCTGGCGACCGTATGGAATATCCCGGTGGCCACCAACCGCTCGACCGCGGACTTTCTGATCGACTCTCCGCTGTTCAAAAGCGAGGTGGAGATCGCCATCCCCGACTATCAGCGCTATCTGCAAGAGCGCCTGAAGTAGTCCTCGCGGCCTGGCTACCGCCAGGCCTGATGCCTATGGTTTTTTCTGCACCGGTACGCCAAGATCTTGCAGCTGTTCGACGAACACCGAAGGGCGTTCACGATCCTGCAACAGCCATACCTGATGTTTGGCGCGAGTCAATGCGACATACAGCAGGCGGCGTTCTTCAGCATCCGGAAAATCCTCCGGCTGCGGCAGCAGCACCTCTTCCAACACCGACTCGCGCGCCACGGCGGGGAAACCGTCACGCCCTTCATGCAAACCGGCGATGATGACGTATTCCGCCTGCTGCCCCTTGCTGGCATGGATGGTCATGAATTCCAGATCCAGCTTGGGCCAGCGGGTGGCCGCTTTCCCCAGCGCTTCAGGTTTCAGATGATGGTAGCGCGCCAGCACCAGGATGCGCTCGTCCGGCTTGGCATAGCCGCTCAGCTTATCCAGCAAAGGCTCCAGCTGCTCGTGCGGCAGGATCGCCACCGACTTTTTATTGCCCTTGCTCAGGCTGTTGAGCGGTTTTTTCAACTGGTGCGGGTTCTGCTGCACGAACCGGTTGGCTACCTCACCGATACGTTCATTGAAACGATAAGTGGTATCCAGCGCGCACTGCGCCCCTTCACCGAAGTGAGTGGCGAACGCCGTGGTTAACGTCAACTCTGCACCGCTGAAACGATAGATCGCCTGCCAGTCATCCCCCACCGCAAACAGGCAGGTCTGTTTGTTTTGCCGGCGCAGCGCCGCCAGCAACAGCGCACGCTGCGGCGAGATATCCTGAAACTCATCGACCAGAATATGTTTCCACGGGCTGACAAAGCGCCCCTTGTCGAGAATATTGACCGCCTGATGGATCAGACCGGAGAAGTCCACCGCCCCTTCCTCTTTCAAGGCGCTTTTCCAGGCTTTCAGCAGCGGTGCCATCAGCCGGATGCGTTTTGAAAACAGATCGCGGATTTCTTCATCCGCCTGCTCAATCATTTCCGCCTGGCTGCCGCCGTGCATGCGCATCAGCCCCAGCCAGCGTTCCAAGCGGCCCGCCAGCCGATCCGCCAGGCGGTGATCCTGCCAAAAGTCGCCTTCCGGCACTTCCCATGCCAACTCGTCGCTCAACCATTGACGCCACCCCTTGGCCTGGGCTTTTTTCTCTGCGCACTGTTGGCGCCAGTGGGTAATCAGCAACGCTTTGCGCGCTTTGGCATCGGTTTCCAATCGGCTGATGGCCGGGGCTTTGCGGCTGCCCTGTTGAATGATCTGCAGCGCCAATGCATGGAATGTCTTGGCCTGAATGCCGACATCGCCCAAACGCGCTTTGATGCGATCATTCATCTCACTCGCTGCCTGACGGCCGAACGCCAACAGCAAAATTTGGCCCGGCTCCGCCTCCTGACGGCGCAGCAGCCAGCCGGCGCGCGCCACCAGCACCGACGTTTTGCCGCTGCCGGCCCCCGCCAATACCAGAACGGAATCCTCGCCGTTGACCACCGCACGGCTCTGAGAGTCATTGAGCGGTGAACTCTCGACGGTCTGGAAGAAGTCGTGATGTTGCTCCAGCATGCGTTCGGTCCACTGCCGGTTGCGTTGTTCGACGCTGCGCAGCCCCTGCTGCAGCCATTGCAGACACAGATGATAATCAACCCGGCAGTTATCAAACTCATCCAGACGCGCTACCGGCATCGGCAACGCGGAGAAAGCCTCGTGGATTTGCTGCTGCAACTTGCCCAGCTCAGACTTTTTAAACCATTTGTCTTGCTGCTCGATGCGCTGGATCTGCGCCACCTGCTGTTGCAACACGCCGGCGCTGACCTCGCTCATTTCTGCGCTCCACTGCTGCCAGGCCTGCTGCAGATAATGATGAAAACGCTGCGTTTCCTGCCATTCGGTGCCGTGCAGCCGCACCACTTTTTCGTCCGGCAATTCAAATTCAAGCTCGCCCCAGACGATGCCGCGCTTGCACCTGACCTGAATCAATTGATTGAAGGGGATCAGGTATTCATGTTTTTCCCCGCTCACCTCAACGCCGGCGTGCAGCAACCGCACGCGGTTATAAGGGTGCTGAGCCAGGTGTTTCCCCAGCGATGTCGCTTTAAGTTCCATATCGTCGCGCCATGACTATGTTGAGATTAAATAACGGATATCTGCCAGTTTACCTGTGATAAGCAGTGGCACTCTAGCGCTAAAAAAAGGGTAGAATAGATTTTGCGTTTTTATCGTGAATACGCCCGCATCGCGGTTTGGCCATCATTAGAGCAGAATGACGTCTATGCGTACTGTACTGAATATTCTTAATTTTGTGTTGGGCGGTTTCTTCACCACGCTGGGTTGGCTCATCGCCACGGTGTTCAGCGTGCTGCTGGTCATCACGCTGCCGCTCACCCGCTCCTGCTGGGAAATCACCAAGCTGTCGCTGGTGCCTTTCGGCAATGAGGCAATCCACGTCGATGAACTCTACCCGGAAAAAAGCAATGCGCTGCTCTCCGCCGGCGGTTCGCTGCTCAACATTATCTGGTTGGTGCTGTTCGGCTGGTGGCTATGCCTGTCACACATCGCCGCCGGTATCGTGCAGTGCGTTTCGATCATCGGCATTCCGGTCGGCATCGCCAATTTCAAAATTGCCGCCATCGCGCTGTGGCCGGTGGGGCGCCGCGTCGTCTCGGTAGAAATGGCTCAGCAAGCGCGTATTGAGAATGCTCGCCGCCACTATCATCAGCGTTAATTTTTTCTCCGTTTGAGGAGTTTTTCGTGCTCTCTTTTGCACCCGCAGTTCGTCGTTATACCTACAACAGCAACCTGCTGTACCACCTGCGCATCCTTATTGCGCTGATCGGCACCACCGCCGTTCCCTGGTGGCTGGGCATTCCCAAGCTGACCATCCCGCTAACGCTGGGCGTCGTGGCGGCGGCCCTGACTGATTTGGATGACCGCCTGGCCGGCAGGTTACGCAACCTGCTGATCACGCTGGTGTGCTTCTTTGTCGCCTCTGCTTCAATCGAGCTGCTGTTCCCCTACCCCTGGTTGTTCGCCCTTGGCTTAACCACGTCAACCTGCGGTTTTATCCTGCTCGGTGCCTTGGGGCAACGTTATGCCACCATCGCCTTCGGCGCGCTGCTGATCGCGGTTTATACCATGCTCGGTACCGCCATGTACGACGCCTGGTATCAGCAACCGCTGCTGTTGGTGATCGGCGCACTGTGGTACAACCTGCTGATGCTGGCGGGCCACCTGCTGTTCCCTATCCGGCCGCTGCAAGAGAACCTCGCGCGCTGCTACGATCAGTTGGCCAACTATCTGGATGCCAAAGCCAATCTGTTCGATCCCGATGCCGAGCGCGACGCCGATCTGCCCTGGATGGATGTCGCGATGGCCAACAGCGCCTTGGTCGCGTTGCTTAACCAAACCAAAGCCTCGCTGCTGACGCGCCTGAAAGGCGATCGCGGCCAGCGTGGCACCCGCCGCACCTTGCACTACTATTTTGTCGCGCAGGATATCCACGAACGCGCCAGCTCTTCCCACGTTCAGTACCACGCGCTCAGCCGGCAATTCCGCCACAGCGACATTTTGTTCCGCTTCCAGCGTTTGCTGAGCATGCAGGCGCGCGCCTGCCGCCAATTGGCACAATCGATCCTGCTGCGGCAAAAGTACCAGCACAACCCGCGCTTTGAACCGGCTTTCAGCCGCATTCAGGAGGCATTGGTGCGCATCGCCGAAACCCAGGGCAATACCGAGCAGACCAAGGCGCTGGCGCATCTGTTGAAAAACCTGCATGCGATCGATGCGCAGCTGGCCAATATCGAATCAGAGCAGACGCTGGCCAGCGGGCAAGCGGAAGAGAACAGCCTGGCCGATGACCGCTTAACCGGCTGGAGCGATATCCGGCTGCGCATCAGCCGCCATTTGACGCCCCAGTCGGCCCTGTTTCGCCACGCGATCCGCATGTCGGTGGTGCTTTGCGTGGGTTACGCCTTCATTCAATTCACCGGCATGCAGCACGGTTACTGGATCCTGTTGACCAGCCTGTTCGTCTGCCAACCGAACTACAATGCCACCCGCCGACGCCTGGCATTGCGCATCATCGGTACCCTGGCCGGTATTCTTATCGGCCTGCCAATCCTCTATTTCGTGCCTTCACTGGAAGGCCAGCTGGTGTTGATCGTCATCACCGGCGTTCTGTTCTTCGCTTTCCGCACCGTACAATATGCGCACGCGACGATGTTCATCACGCTGCTGGTGCTGTTGTGCTTTAACCTGTTGGGTGAAGGATTCGAAGTGGCAGCTCCGCGCGTTTACGATACCTTGCTGGGCTGCGCCATCGCTTGGGCGGCAGTCAGCTTTATCTGGCCGGACTGGAAGTTCCGCCAACTGCCGGCGGTGGTGGATAAAACGCTGAATGCCAACTGCCGTTATCTGGACGCCATTCTGGTGCAATACCACCAGGGTAAGGATAACGGCCTCGCCTACCGCATTGCGCGGCGAGATGCCCACAACAGCGATGCCGAGCTGGCTTCGGTCATCTCCAACATGTCCGCCGATCCCAAGGCCGACAAGGCTCTGCAGGAAGCCGCCTTTCGCCTGCTCTGCCTGAACCACACACTCCTGAGTTACATCTCGGCGTTGGGTGCGCACCGCGAGCGGCTGAATACCCCTGCCACGCTCGACCTGCTCAATGATGCCGTGTGTTACGTGGACGGCGCCCTGCATCAGGAAGAACAGAACAGCCAGCGCATTGCGCAGGCGCTGGAACAGCTGGCGGAGCGCATTCGCCAAGCCGTTCCGGAACCTGAAAGCAAAGAACAGCTGGTTTTGCAGCAGGTGGGTCTGGTGCTAGAACTTCTGCCGGAACTCACCGCGCTGCACACCCAAATCAATAAGACAGCCTAATTATTCAGGGCCTGCTCTACGGGCCCTGAATCACCGGCTCATGTCCATGGCGGCGCATCGCCATCATATGATCGAACCAGCGCACCAATTCGTTATGCAATTCAGCCGGTAATGCCGCCTGATGATAACCGGCTATCGCCCCGCCCAGCGACAACAGGACGCGCAATCCCAGATTGGTCTGTTGTTGCAGCAGGCTAAGATAGCTGCGTTTCGCGCCCTGCAACCGCAGGTCATAAGCGTTGCGGATACCCGCTCGCCACAACAGTCGCTCCATATTGACATCTATATTCGGCAGCGCCTTCAATCTGCCGTGGTCGCCGGCCTTGAGCCGCTGTTCCCGACGGGCCTCCCTGACAGCTTGCCAGGCCAGCCCCACCAATTCGTTACGTTCCCGCCACAGTGACTCGTCAACCCAGTAATAGCGCAAAGTGATGGGCACACCGCGCTTGGAATAGACCATATTAACCATGCCCCGAGCGCGAAAGGCCGGTTCCATGCTCGCTGTAGCCCGCAAATACAGCTCGCCTTCCGCTATCACTGCAAACATCACCCCCTCAGCCAACAGCCCATAGCCGCCAAACTGTGACCGCGTGGTGATGGAGCCCAGCGCCGCGAAGCAACTTTTAGCCTGCGTAATTCTTCTCGTCGACATCCTTTTCATAGCGTTCCTCCTTTTTAGGTTCCGGTCGTATTATTTCTCTCATCAATGAAAAAAGTAACGTGAACAACTAATTAGAAAAATACGCACTATCCGTCTGCATGCCAATCACAAAAAACACCGGTACAAAAAATGATCGCAATTATGCGAGCCGCTACGAAAATTTGGGTTGAT
Organism: Serratia sp. HRI; assembly: GCF_010119335.3. Taxonomy (NCBI): domain Bacteria; kingdom Pseudomonadati; phylum Pseudomonadota; class Gammaproteobacteria; order Enterobacterales; family Yersiniaceae; genus Serratia; species Serratia sp. HRI. The sequence continues at coordinate 724,929 of NZ_CP083690.1, forward strand.
CTTATCCGAAATCAGGGATACTGTATAAACATACAGTAACACGACGGGCGGGAACTTTATGCGTACTCAATCACTCTACCAACCTCATTTTAGCCATGGCTCTTTTACCGCGAACAGCGTTGCGAAGAACACAAATGTCGGCAAAGAGAATGGCTTGATCAGTGAACTTGTTTACAACGAGCGCCAGCCCGCAGTGGCTCAACTGCTGTTGCCCCTGCTGCAGCAACTGGGCAAGCAGTCTCGCTGGCTTCTGTGGCTGACGCCGCAGCAAAAGTTAAGCAAGCAATGGCTGCAGCAATCCGGCCTGCCGGTGGATAAAATGGTACAGTTGAGCCAAATCAGCCCGGTGAATACGGTTGAGGCAATGGAAAAAGCGCTGCAAACGGGGAACTACAGCGTGGTACTCGGCTGGTTGCCCGAGCTAACGGAGGAGGATCGTCTAAAATTAAGACGTGCTGCAGAATTGGGTAATGCCTACGGGTTTATCATGCGTCCTCAACGTGACATTGACCCGACTCACGGACACTGTTCCACCCTAAAAATTCACTCTTCTTTGTATCATTAAGTAAATTTAGGATTTTTCCCATCATTTTCGCACCCCGTAGAGGGAACCTTTGCGGGATAAGGCACAAAGCTAGTCCGGCCGCGGTTTGCCAAGCAAAAACGCCCGATGAATCGTCGTTTTTTTAGGCTAAGAATGTTAGCAAATATGTACGATTCCGCGTTTTTTTTTAGAGCCTTATCACATCACACTTGTAACTTTCGCGCCACGTTGTAGACTTTACATCGCCAAGGTTGCTCTATAACGTCAGAAAAACTGGCGAGTAACAAACGAGGGCTTAAACCTTGGCGAAGGAATTTAACCAAGGGCTTAAAACAGCTTTAAAGCTCATTGCCTATTTGGATGATAACGAGGCGCAAAATGAAAAAGACAGCTATCGCATTAGCAGTGGCACTGGCAGGTTTCGCTACCGTAGCGCAAGCCGCTCCAAAAGATAACACCTGGTACACCGGTGCTAAACTGGGCTGGTCCCAGTACCACGACACTGGTTTCTACGGTAACGGTTACCGCGTAGACAACGATGCACGTAAAGACCAAATCGGTGCTGGTGCATTCTTGGGCTATCAAGCTAACCAATACCTGGGCTTCGAAATGGGTTACGACTGGTTGGGTCGTATGAAATATACCGGCCGTAACACCGGTTCATTCAAAGCGCAGGGCGTTCAACTGGCAGCTAAACTGAGCTACCCAATCGTTGACGATCTGGACATCTATACCCGCCTGGGCGGCATGGTATGGCGTGCAGACAGCGATGGCGTTGGTTCTAACGGCGGCAACCACGACACCGGCGTTTCCCCGCTGGCTGCTGTTGGTGTTGAATACGCACTGACCAAAAACTGGGCTACTCGCCTGGACTACCAGTTCGTAAGCAACATCGGTGATGCAGGTACCGTTGGTGCGCGTCCAGACAACACCATGCTGAGCGTGGGCGTTTCTTACCGCTTCGGTCAGGATGACGTAGTTGCTCCAGTTGCTCCAGCTCCAGCTCCGGCTCCAGTTGTTGAAACCAAGCGTTTCACTCTGAAGTCTGACGTGCTGTTCAACTTCAATAAAGCAACTCTGAAGCCACAAGGTCAGCAGGCTCTGGATCAGCTGTACTCCCAGCTGAGCTCCATGGATCCTAAAGACGGTTCCGTAGTTGTTCTGGGTTACACTGACGCCGTTGGTTCTGCTCAGTACAACCAGAAACTGTCTGAAAAACGCGCACAAAGCGTTGTTGACTACCTGGTCTCCAAAGGCATCCCGTCAGACAAAATCTCTGCACGTGGCATGGGCAAAGCTGATCCAGTTACTGGCAACACCTGTGGCTACAAAGCTGGCCGCGCTACCAAAGCTCAGATCGACTGCCTGGCACCAGATCGTCGTGTAGAGATCGAAGTTAAAGGTATCAAAGACGTTGTAACTCAGCCTCAGGGCTAAGTTTACTCGCCTAATAAAAAACCCCGCATTGCGGGGTTTTTTTTCGTCCTGCTGTTATCAGAACATTCAAGACCCAGTGTAACTAAGGCGCTCTGCCCCGTTTACTTAGGTTCTTTACCGAGAATCGCCTTCAAATCTTCTTTCAACGACGACATCTGATTCGCATACTTCTCTTTGCGCTCAGCATCTTCGATAAGCTGCACAACCGTTTCCGACAGCGTGACGCCACGACGGCGCGCCAGGGCAGCCAAGCGTTGCCAAACCAAAAACTCCAGATCGATAGATTTTTTACGCGTATGCTGATGTTCTGCGTTAAAATGACGTTTGCGGCGGGCGCGGATCGTTTGCTTCATCCGGTTATCCAGCTCCGGATTCATATGAGCGGCAATCCATGCAAGTACCTTTACCGGCTCATTTTCCAGCTTCAGCAGCTCGTTAACCGCCTCCTGAGCAGCGCTGTTTTCAATGTAGCGGGTAATAAGTTCCCCTTCCCGGTGCTTCTTCACCAGGTACTTCCATTTCCAACCGCTCTCCAGATTTTCCAGTTGCTGATATTTCATCTTGAGCTCTTCAGTGACCGCGTAACTTCAAATAAGCATAACAGCTTTGCGCCGAATTTCCCCGGCAATTAAGCCGTCATTTAGACTGTTTTTTGCACAGTCATCGCGCGATGTCAAACTCCCTGATGCCAACTGGCACTCCACATGTATCAAGCCGCCGTTATTCTTGTATAATCCCCCTTTCCCTTTTTAACGATTGCATCTAACACTTTGACCAATAACCGACTTGAATGGCAATCTTTATTGCCGGACGTAACGCCTTATCAGGCGATATTTGATACCGCCGCTCAGTTGGCACCCGTGCCCTTTTCCGCCATTCAGCCTCGGCTGGAAAATGCCCTGACGCTATTTTGCCACCCTCAGTCGCCACCGCGTTTCATGCTGTTGAAAGCGCAAGAAACGCGAGAATACCTGGAGCTGATCGCTCACGCCGTCACACCACTGCTGGCGAAGAATACGGCATGCCGCGGCAGCCACTATGCCATTCAGGATGGCAAGGTCAGCATAGAGCCGGCCAACCGTGGCGATGAACCTTTCGCCGCCGGCGGTGCTTGTCTGTTCCAGGAGTGGATTGAACCGGAGCAGCTGTTTGGTTGCGTACGGATCCACAATGGCGACATTACCCTGCAACCGGGTCTGGTGCACCAGGCCAACGGCGGCGTCCTGATCCTGTCGGCCCGGGCGCTGCTGGCTCAGCCGTTGCTATGGCTGCGGCTGAAGCAGATGATCGGCCAGCGCCAGTTCCATTGGGTTTCGCCTGACGAAACCCGCCCGCTGCCGGTAACCATTCCGCCGATGCCGCTGGATCTGCGGCTGATTGTCGTCGGCGACCGCCACGGCCTGGCCGATTTCCACGATATCGAGCCGGAACTGAGCGAACAAGCCGTCTATGGCGAATACGAAGACGATCTGCAACTGACCGAAGTTGATGATATGGCGCAGTGGTGCGGCTACGTCAACGGCGTGATCGCCGATCGGCAGTTACCGATGTTGGCGGCCGATGCCTGGCTACCGCTGATCGTCCAGGCTGTTCGTTACACTGGCGATCAGGGCATCCTGCCACTCTCGCCGGTTTGGCTTGGCCAGCAGCTGTCCGAAGCCGCACTGTATGCCGAAGAGGAGCGCATTACCGCCAAAGCGTTTGAGGCGGCGTTGAATGCCCGCGAATGGCGTGAAAGCTATCTGGCCGAGCGTATGCAGGATGAGATTGAGCTGGGTCAGATCCTGATTGAGACCGAGGGTGAAGTGATCGGGCAGATCAACGGCCTGTCAGTCCTGGATTATCCCGGCCATCCGCGCAGCTTCGGCGAGCCCTCGCGCATCAGTTGCGTCGTGCATCTTGGCGACGGCGAGTTTACCGACGTCGAGCGCAAAGCCGAGCTGGGCGGCAACCTGCATGCTAAAGGCATGATGATCATGCAGGCGTTCCTTATCGCCGAACTGGATTTGGATCAGCAGTTGCCCTTCTCCGCTTCCATCGTCTTTGAACAATCTTACGGTGAAGTGGACGGCGACAGCGCTTCGCTCGCCGAGCTGTGCGCCTTGGTCAGCGCTCTGTCGCAGCAGCCAATCACACAGCAGATCGCCGTCACCGGCTCCGTCGACCAATTCGGCAACGTACAGCCGATAGGCGGCGTTAACGAAAAGGTCGAAGGTTTCTTCGAAGTTTGTTTACGCCGCGGCCTGACGGGCAAACAGGGCGTGGTATTGCCCGTGACCAACGTGCGCCACCTGTGCCTGCGTCAAGATGTCGTCGACGCGGTACGCGAGGGGCAATTCCATCTGTGGGCGGTAGAGAGCGCGGCGGAAGCCTTGCCTTTGCTTACAGGTTGCCTCTACTCTGATGAACAACAGCCGAATTTGTTGGCGGCCATTCAGGAACGGATTGCGCAGGTGAGCCTGCAGGAACGCCGTCGTCCATGGCCGCTGCGCTGGCTCAACTGGTTCAACCACGGCTGATCGGACTTGTTCAGCGTACACGTGTTAGCTAACCTGCGTCCTTCATTAAAATAAGGCTTACTGAGAACATGGTAGATAAACGCGATTCCTATACGAAAGAAGACCTCGAAGCATCCGGCCGTGGCGAGCTGTTCGGCGCCGGTGGCCCACCGTTGCCGGCAGGTAACATGTTGATGATGGACCGCGTGGTCAAACTGAGCGAAGACGGCGGGACTCACAACAAAGGTTATGTGGAAGCGGAGCTGGATATTAATCCGGACCTATGGTTCTTCGGTTGCCACTTTATCGGCGATCCGGTCATGCCCGGTTGCCTGGGCCTGGATGCCATGTGGCAGTTGGTCGGTTTCTACCTCGGTTGGCTGGGCGGCGAAGGCAAAGGCCGCGCGCTGGGCGTCGGTGAAGTCAAGTTCACCGGCCAGGTGCTGCCAACCGCCAAGAAGGTGACTTACCGCATTAACTTCAAGCGCGTTATCACCCGCAAGCTGATCATGGGCGTCGCCGATGGCGAAGTGCTGGTTGACGGCGAAGTGATCTATACCGCCACCGATCTGAAAGTGGGCCTGTTCAAGGATACCGCAGCGTTCTAATCACGCTGACGAGAAGGCGGCCACCGCCTTCTTTTCCAACGATCGCGCATGCCGTCACGTCTATCGTGGCGGCATTTCTTTTAGCGTTTCAAGCCCCCTCTCCTTTAATCGCCCGTTATCGAAACGTCTTTTCTCTCCTGTCTCTGGCCTATTCTTACCTGAGGCGGTTAAAGCAACAGACCGGCTGAACGTCGCACGCTCTCGATATTGGTACCAGCGCGATAGCAGGTTTTTTGCATCCGGTTATTCTCTTGCCCCTCAAAATCCCCTAACATGGTTCGAAAGGTAACTACAGTTAGTGTACCCAGTGAGGAATGACATGCAAAAGACCCGCTTTAGCGATGCACCTTGCCCAGTTGCGCGCTCATTGGATCGCGTCTGCGAGTCATGGAACATCCTGATCCTGCGTGATGCATTTCAGGGGCTGTCCCGGTTCGACGAATTCCAACAAAGTTTGGGGATGTCGCCCACGCTACTGGCTCGTCGCCTGAAGGATCTGGTGGCCCACGGCATTCTGTATAAAGAACGTTATCAAACGCGGCCGATGCGCTATCACTACCTGCTAACTGAGCGCGGCAAAGATTTTCTCCCTGTTCTGGCAGCCCTCTCACAATGGGGTAATCGCCATTTGATCGACGGCGATATCAGCGCCTTGTTAGTCGACAGTCGCTCTGACCAGCCGATCGAGGTTCAGTTGGTCAATCGTGATACCCAACAGCCGGTGCCACCGCAGTTCATTACGCTGGCACCAGGGCCGGCGGCAAGCGATGGCATAAATCAACGCGCCGAACTGATGCGGCAGCGGCGCCTCGCCGATTTACCCGAATCTACCAAGGAGACCTCATGAGTCATCGTCGTATTGTTATTACCGGTATGGGCGCCGTTTCGCCATTAGGGTGCGGTGTTGAAGCCATCTGGCAACGTTTGTTGAAAGGAGAATCGGGCATTCGGGCTTTGCCTGACGAGATCGTTGCAGATTTGCCGGTCAAGGTGGGAGGCCAGGTTCCTGCGCTGGCGCAAGATGCTGAAGCAGGCTTCAATCCCGACGCATCTGTCGCGCCCAAAGACCAAAAGAAAATGGATCGCTTCATCCTTTTCGCCATGGTGGCGGCGGATGAAGCCATTCGCCAGGCCGGCTGGATAGCCGATACAGAGGAAAAACAAGAACGTACCGCCACCGTCATTGCCTCAGGCATTGGCGGTTTCCCGGCGATTGCCCAGGCGGTACGCACCACTGACAGCCGTGGTGCCAAGCGCCTGTCGCCATTTACCATCCCTTCTTTCCTGGTCAATCTGGCGGCCGGCCACGTTTCCATCAAGCATCACTTCAAAGGCCCGATTGGCGCACCGGTCACCGCCTGTGCGGCCGGCGTGCAGGCCATCGGCGACGCAGTGCGACTGCTCCGCAATGATGAGGCCGATATCGCGCTGTGCGGCGGTACCGAAGCCGCGATAGATACTGTCAGCTTGGGCGGCTTCGCCGCTGCACGCGCCATGTCTACCGCACCGGCCGAATTGGCGCGACAGGCCTCTCGGCCTTTCGACAGCGCCCGGGACGGATTTGTCATGGGGGAAGGTGCTGGCATGCTGGTGATTGAAACACTGGAACACGCGCTGGCGCGCGGCGCCACGCCGCTCGCGGAAATCGTCGGCTATGGCACCAGCGCCGACGCTTACCATATGACATCCGGCGCTGAAGACGGCAATGGCGCCTATCGGGCGATGAAAATTGCGTTGAAGCAGGCTAACGTCGCACCTGAGGAAGTTCAACATTTAAACGCGCACGCGACTTCAACACCCGTAGGCGATTTAGGCGAAATCAACGCCATCAAGCACCTGTTTGGCACCGCCGGGACTGTCGCCGTGACCTCGACGAAATCAGCGACCGGGCACCTGTTGGGCGCTGCCGGCGGGTTGGAAACCATCTTCACCGCCTTGGCTCTGCGCGATCAGATAGCCCCTGCAACGCTAAACCTGGATAATCCCGATCCGGCGGCGGCAGGCTTGCATCTGGTCGCGAAACAGGCGGAATCGATGAACATGACCTACGCCTTATCAAACGGCTTCGGCTTTGGCGGCGTGAATGCGAGTATTTTGTTGAAGCGCTGGCAGGATAAATAAACGCCTGAAACAAAAACCTCCGCCAAGGGCGGAGGTTATTCCTTTTATTTGACAGGGAGCCGCTTAAGCGGTCACAGCCCTGTCTTCCATGGCTTCTCGCCAACCTCCCAGCCATTGAGACCGGGCGTCCACTGATGATTGGTAGGGACAATGTTCCCTGGAACGCCCTAAAATACCTGCCTGATACCCTCTCGAATGCGCCCTTTCCAGACGATCGCGTTTCTGTCTCTTCATGCCTCGTTTCCCTCATTTTGGTCTGGTGGAAAGAAAACAATGGCTGCTTTTTGCGCAGCCACGAGTAATCAATAGCGCTAAAAGAAGAGAAGATCAATGCGCAAAATTCACGCCAATGTCATATTTGTGAGCTACGCCCGAGGAAAGTGCTAAGTGGCTGATCTGCCGGGGAAGGGTTTAACCGTTTGAAATAAAAAAAGAATCCCTGCCAGGGAGGAAAAAAGACTTTCCAAGCTGACAGGGATTAGACAATTTTAGACCAAATTATGACTAAATGCCGCCCATCTGTGCTGCGATAGCCTGAGCTTCCTGCTGCCAGCCCTGCGCCAGCGTGCGCACCAGGGCATCATAGCCGTCCTCACCCTGTTTCAACTCCAGGCTGAAAGGCCGTTTGATCAAGCGCCCCTGGCGGTTCAGCACCCACTCGCCGCGAACGATCGCCTTGCCGTCAAAGCGGCCATGGAAACCGCTGATGGTCACGTTCAGCACATCCTGATCGCTGCTCATCGGCTGCGAAGAAACCACCCAGCCCGGCAGCGCGCTGCTCAGGTTGGTGACCAGCGTTTGCTGCAGCTGCTGGTCAAGCGGGCTGGCCCACAGGTTGTTCTGGGCTATCACATACTGTACGTCGTTGGTCTGATACACCACACCGCTCTGCGCCAGATAATCCGCCACGCTCACGTGCTCCAGCCACAGCTGGCGCGTGGAAGCGCCGCTGCTGCCGGCCGTGGCCGGCGCCCCCAGCGCCGGCAACTGATAGTAGGTCTTCTGTGGCGAACTGCTGCAGGCGCTGAGCAACAGCGCCAGGGCTACCGGGATCCATTTCATCATTTCGTGGCCTTCTTCGGCTGAGGGTCAGTGCTGCCGGCGGCTTCAAACACCAGCGCGTTGCTCTTCTCATTCAGGGTGCGCAGCACCGGTTGCAGCTCACGCAACACCTGGTCGAGGCGCTGCATATCGCCCACCATCTTGTTGTAAGCCGGTGAACCTGGCTGGAACCCTTTCATGCTGCGGTTCAGCTCCAGCAGCGTTTTCTGCATGTCCTGCGGCAGCGCCTGCATCTCTTTACTGGCGATGATGTCGTTCAGCGACTTCATGGTCTGCTGCGTCGACTTCATGGTTTTCTGACTTTCCGCCAGCGTCTTGGTCGCTTCGTTGATCATCGGATTGATCGGCATCGCGTTGATCTTGTCCAGCGTCTGCATCAGTTTCTGCTGGATCTGCGCCAGCCCGCCGCTGGTGGTCGGCATCAGCGGATAACCGAACAGCTCGCGCGGCCCTTTCCACGGTTTTTCCTGCGGATAGAAGTCGAGATCGATATACAGCGAACCGGTCAGCAGGTTGGCGGACTTCATCGAGGCGCGCATGCCGCGCGATTCCGCGTCTTTCAAGAGCCCTTCAATATCGAAGTTGCCGCCCAGCTGTTTCTGGAAGCGATCCGGCTCGATGCGGATCAGCACCGGAATGCGGTAGTCGTTATCCAGGCGCTGCGCCATGCCCTCTTTATAGAACGGCACCTGCGCTACCGTGCCCAGGCGGATGCCGCGGAACTCGACCGGGGCGCCCGGCTGCAGGCCGCGTACCGAATCGGAGAAGAACAGCAGGTAATTCTTATACACGGTATACAGCGAATCCTGCGTGCTGCGCTGGTTGTCGAACAGCCGGTACTCTGCCTTCTCTTTCGCCGGTTCACCGCGATCCCAGCCGTCCGGCACGTCGAAGCTGACGCCGCCGCTGAACAGCGTGGTCAACGAGCCCATCTCCACCCGCATGCCCTGCGCCGACATGTCGAACGCCACGCCGCTGTCTTTCCAGAAGCGTACGTTGGTGGTGACCAGCTGGTCGTAAGGCGCGGTAATGAACAGCTGATAGCGCATGGCGCGTTCTTTAGGATCGAAGTAGCTGGTTTCCACCGACCCGACGCGATAGCCGCGGAACAGCACCGGGTCGCCGGCGTTGAGCTGGCCCGATTTCTCGCTGTCCAGCACGATGCGCAGCCCCTTGGCGTCCGGGGAGGCCAGCGGCGGCGCATCGAGCAGCTGATAGTTGTCTTTGCCGTCTTTGCCCTTGCTGCCCGGCTGCAGTTCGATATAGGCGCCGGACAGCAGCGTGCCCAGCCCGGAAACGCCTTCACGGCCGATCTGCGGCTTCACCACCCAGAAGGCGGAGTCCTGACGCAGCAGTTTCTCCATGCCGGCATTGAGACGCGCCTGCACCATCACCTTGCTCAGATCATCGCTCAGCGTGACGGTTTCCACCACGCCGACGTCCACGCTACGGCTTTTGATTTTGGTTTTACCCGCTTCCAGCCCTTCCGCCGTCGTGGTGACCAGCGTCACCACCGGCCCCTGATGGCTGAAGTGGTAAAACAGGATCCAGGCGCCGATCAGCGCGGTCACGATGGGAATGATCCACACCGGCGACCAGCGTTTGATCTTCTCAACGTCTGCGACGCTATGATTATTTTCCGTCACCTTGCGGCTCCTTGTTGATTGTTTCACTTGCGCGATCCCAGGTCAGCCGGGGATCAAATGTCATGGCGGCGAACATGGTGAGGATCACCACCAGCGCGAACAGCACGGCGCCCGTCGCAGGATAAATGCTCATCAACTGCCCCATTCGCACCAGCGCCGACAATACGGCGATCACAAACACGTCGATCATTGACCAGCGGCCAACGAACTCGACCACTTCATAAATCAGGTGCATCCGCTCGCTGTCGGCACGCGGCTTCTTCCTGCCGTTGGCATCCCAGCATAACCAGCCGATCGCCAGCATTTTCAGCGACGGCACCATGATACTGGCGATGAAAATCACCATCGCCACCGGATAAGAGCCGCTCCCCCACAGCAGGACCACCCCCGCCATGATGGTGGAATTCATCTTGTTGCCCAGCGCCTCGGTCACCATGATCGGCATCAGGTTGGCCGGGATATACAGCATGATGGAGGTCACCAGCAGCGCCAGCGTCCACTGCAGGCTGTGGCGGCGGCGCACGTAGCCGTTGGTGTGGCAGCGCGGGCAGCGCACCTGATTGGCCGGCAGGATCGCCGTGCAGCAGGCGCAGGAGCGCACGCCCTGGCGCATGCCGGTCCGCCCCACCGTCAGCGGGCGATCGAGACGCGGTGCCGGTTCGATGTCCTGCCACAGCCAGCGCCGATCCACGCACTGGAAGGCGCGCACCTGCAGCAGGCAAAACAGGCAATAAGGCACGAAGCTGCTGCCGATGCCGATATCGCCGTAGGCCATCAGCTTGACGAAGCTGACCAGCACCCCGGCGAGGAAAATTTCCACCATGCACCAGGTTTTGAACTGGAACAGCACCCGGGCCATCCACTCTTTGAGCCCCAGCGGCAAGCGCACTTTGGCGCACAGCAGAACGATCGCCACCATGCAAAACGCCGGGATCAGCTGCACGAACACCATAAACAAGGTGGCCATGCTGGCGTAGTCTTCCGCCACCATGACCTCCGGAATTTGAATCAGCCGGATTTCGTTGCCGAGGCCGGCGACGCGCATGTTGATAAACGGGAAAATGTTGGCCAGCACCAGCATGAACAAGGCGCTGAGCGCGTAACCGATCGGCCGCTTGCGCGGTTCGTCCCAGCGGGTGCTGAGCGTGGTTTTGCAGCGCGGGCATACCGCTTTGCTGCCATAGGCCAGCGGCGGCAGCGCCACCAGCATGTCGCACTGCGGGCACAGCATCAGGTTATCCTGGTGCTCCGCCGAAGGTACGGAATGGCTATGCTGCTGATGATTGTTGTGGGAACACACCATATTCCTCCTCAATAACGTTGCTCACCGGCACGTCGATACCACCCGCAGCAGCGCGCGGGCGGTATCGCAACGGTCAGCCGTTTTTCATCGCTTCCAGCTCTTCCCAACGGGCGAAGGCCTGCTCGAGCGCCTGCTCGGCGTTAGCCAGCGCCGTCAGCACTTCTTGCGTTTCGCTGTGCGGCCGCGTGAAGAAGTCGGCATCGCTCATCTGCGCCTGCAGCGCTTCGATTTCCGCCTCCAGCTGTTCGAGCCGCTGCGGCAACTGTTCCAGTTCGCGCAGCAGGTTGTAACTCAGCTTGGCCGCCGCTTTCTTCGGCTGTTCGGTCTTTTTCTCCGCCGCCGGTTTGCTCGCGCTCGGCGCCGCCTGGCGAATCGGTTTCGCCGTGGCGCGCTGATGATGCGCATCGTAGTAACCGCCGACGAAGGCGTTGATCACGCCGTTGCCTTCAAAGATCCAGCACTCGGTCACCGAGTTGTCGACGAACTGGCGATCGTGGCTGACCAGCAGCACGGTGCCCTGATAGCCGTCGATCAACTCTTCCAGCAGCTCCAGCGTTTCGACGTCGAGATCGTTGGTTGGTTCATCGAGGATCAGCAGATTGCTCGGTTTCAGAAACAGCTTAGCTAACAGCAGGCGGTTACGCTCACCGCCCGAAAGTGCCTTCACCGGCGTCATCGCGCGTTTCGGGTGGAACAGGAAGTCCTGCAGGTAGCCCAAGACGTGACGAGGACGGCCGTTGACCATCACTTCCTGCTTGCCTTCCGCCAGGTTGTCCATCACCGTGCGCTCCGGATCGAGATCCGCGCGGTGCTGGTCGAAATAGGCCACTTCCAGCTTGGTGCCGCAGTGCACGCGGCCGCTGTCGGCTTTCAGCTGACCGAGCATCAGTTTCAGCAGCGTGGTTTTGCCACAGCCGTTCGGCCCCACCAACGCAATCTTATCGCCGCGCTGTACCTGGGCGGAGAAACCGCGCACCAGCACTTTTTCGCCGACCTGATAGTTGACGTCTTCCAGCTCGAACACGATTTTGCCGGAGCGAGTCGCCTCTTCCACCTGCATCTTGGCGGTGCCCATCACTTCGCGGCGCTGGGAACGCTCGACGCGCAGCGCCTTCAGCGCGCGCACGCGCCCCTCGTTACGGGTACGGCGCGCTTTGATGCCCTGACGGATCCAGACCTCTTCCTGCGCCAGCTTGCGATCGAACTCGGCGTTTTGCAGCTCTTCCACCCGCAGCGCTTCTTCTTTGCTCTGCAGATACAGATCGTAGTTGCCCGGCCAGGAAACCAGCTTGCCGCGATCCAGATCGACGATGCGCGTCGCCATGTTGCGGATAAACGAACGGTCGTGCGAGATGAAGACGATGCTGCCGTCAAACTCTTTCAGGAAACCCTCCAGCCAGTCGATGGTTTCGATATCCAGGTGGTTGGTCGGTTCGTCGAGCAGCAGCACGCGCGGCGAGCTCACCAGCGCGCGACCCAGAGCCGCTTTGCGCAGCCAGCCGCCGGACAGCGAGGAAAGCTCGGCGTCGCCGTTCAGCCCCAGCTGCAGCAGCACTTCGCTGATGCGGCTGTCAAGTTGCCAGAGCCCCTGGTGGTCGAGGATCTCCATGATTTGCGCCATGCGCGCCAGGTTTTTCTCGCTCGGATCGCTCTCCACCAGGTGAGAAATCGCATGATACGCCTTCAGGTGTTCCGCCTGCTCCGCGACGCCTTCGGCCACGAAGTCGAACACGCTGCCGCCGATATTACGCGGCGGATCCTGTTGCAGGCGTGCCACGATCAGATCCTGTTCGTAGACCACCCGGCCGTCGTCCAGCGGGATCTCTTTGCCGAGGATCTTCAGCAGCGTGGACTTACCGGCGCCGTTGCGCCCGACCAGACACACGCGCTCGTTGTCTTCGATATGAATTTCGGTGTTGTCTAAAAGCGGCGCATCGCTGAAAGAGAGCCAGGCGCCGGACATGCTGATTAACGACATAGTAATTATTTTCCTTCGCCGGCGTGAGTCACCAGCCAGCAGTTGTGGATCTGACGGTTACGAGCAAAGTCCTGCGACAGCGTCTTGGCGGTGATCTCTTTCGCCTCCAGGCCCAGCGCGCTCAGCCCTGCCATATCCATTTGGAAACCGCGCTTGTTGTTCGAGAACATGATGGTTCCGTTACGGCGCAGCAACCGTTTCAAATCTTTCATCAGCGCCAGATGATCGCGCTGCACGTCAAAAGTGTTCTCCATCCGCTTGGAGTTGGAGAACGTCGGCGGATCGATGAAGATCACGTCGAACTGTTCGTTGGCGTTGCTCAGCCACGACAGGCAGTCGGCCTGGATCAACCGATGCTGACGGCCGGTCAGGCCGTTGGCTCGCAGGTTCTTCTCCGCCCATTCCAGATAGGTACGCGACATGTCCACCGTGGTGGTGCTGCGTGCGCCGCCCAGCCCGGCGTGCACGCTGGCGGTGCCGGTATAGGCGAACAGGTTCAGGAAGTCCTTGCCGTTGCTCATCTCGCCCAGCATGCGGCGCGCGATACGGTGATCGAGGAACAGGCCGGTATCGAGATAGTCGGTCAGGTTGACCCACAGCTTGGCGTTATACTCTTCCACCAGCAGGAACTCGCCTTTCTGCGCCAGTTTCTCGTACTGGTTCTTGCCCTTCTGCCGCTCGCGGGTTTTCAGGATCAGCTGATTCGACGGCAATTCCAGCACCGCCAGCGTCGCGTTGATCACATCGAACAGGCGCTGACGCGCTTTCTGCGCATCGACGGTTTTCGGCGGCGCATACTCCTGCACCACCACCTTGCTACCGTAGCGGTCCACCGCGACGTTGTATTCTGGCAGATCGGCATCGTACAGGCGGTAGCATTCAATGCCCTGCTGTTTCGCCCACTTGTCGAGCTTCTTCAAGTTCTTGCGCAGACGGTTGGCGAAATCTTCCGCCACCTGCACGCCGCCGGTAGTGGCTCCGGCTGGGTTCGCCGCCAGCTGATAGTTTTTCTGCACGCACTCCAGCGGACCGTTTTTCGCCTTGAACTGGCGCTCGGCGCGCAGCTGTAGGCAGCTCAACAGCTCCGGCGAGGCGCTGAACAGCGAAAGCTGCCAGCCGCCAAAGGCGCTTTTCATCACGCGGCCCAGCATGTTGTGCAGCGCGATCAGCGCCGGTTCGCTTTCCAGACGCTCACCGTACGGCGGGTTGCTGATCACGGTGCCGTGCGGACCTTCCGGCAGCGGATTGGTCAACCGCGCCACGTCGCCGACGTTGAAGGTGATCAGCTCGGCGACGCCGGCACGGCGGGCGTTGCCGCGCGCCATTTCAATCACCCGGCGATCGATATCAGAGCCGAAGAAGCGAGAGGCGGTTTCCTGCAGGCCGCGGCGGGCGCGCACCTGCGCTTCGGTGGTGACTTCACGCCACAGTTCGGCGTTGTGGCCGTTCCAGGCGCTGAAGCCCCAGTGTTGGCGGTGCAGGCCCGGCGCGCGATCGGCGGCGATCATTGCCGCTTCGATCAAGAGCGTGCCGGAGCCGCACATCGGATCGAGCATCGGCGTGCCCGGCTGCCAGCCGGAACGCAGCACGATGGCGGCCGCCAGGTTTTCCTTCAGCGGCGCCTGGCCGGTGAGATCGCGGTAACCGCGCTGATGCAGGCCTTCACCGCTCAGATCGAGCGCCACGCTGGCCATATCGCGCTGCAGGAAGACGTTAACGCGAATATCCGGCTGCTGCTTGGCGACCGTCGGGCGTTGGTCAAGTTTGCGGGTAAAGCTGTCGACGATGGCGTCTTTCACCTTCAGCGCGCCATACTGGCTGTTGCGGATCTCTTCGTTCACGCCGCTGAAATGCACGGCAAAGGTTTTATCCACGCCAAAAATGCTCGGCCAGTCGATCGCCTGCACCCCGAGGTACAGATCCAGATCGCTGTGCACGCGGAATTCGTTCAGCGGCAACAGAATGCGCGAAGCCAGGCGGCTCCACAGCAGGCTTTGGTACAGAAGACGATCGTCACCCTGAAAATGTACCCCACCCTGCACCACTTTGCAGTCGTGAGCGCCAAGCGCTTCCAGCTCGCTTTTTAACAGTTCTTCCAATCCACGCGCCGTGCTGGCAAACAAAGAGTTCATATCGTGCTTATCACCAAAAAGAAAATTGTTGCGCATTATAGCTAATCCGCACCGCTTGTCATAAAGTTGCTCCCTTCTATTTAATAATCGCACGGAGATAAGGGTGATCACGCTTTCCAGACTCTACGTCCATCCGGTTAAATCACTGCGCGGTCTGCAGCTTTCTTACGCCCAGGTCGGCAGCAGCGGTCTGGCCTTCGACCGCAACTTTATGATCACCGAGCCGGATGGCACCTTTATTACCGCGCGCCAATACCCGCAGATGGTGCTGTTCACGCCGGCGCTGCTGCCGGACGGGCTATTCCTGACCGCGCCGGACGGCGAAAGCGCCGCCATTCGCTTCAGCGACTTCGCCGCCGCGCCGCAGCCGACCGAGGTGTGGGGCAACCATTTCACCGCGCTGATCGCGCCGGATGAGATCAACCGCTGGCTGAGCGGCTATTTCCAGCGTGACGTGCAGCTGCGCTGGCTGGGACCGGAGTTGACCCGCCGAGTGAAGAAGCACCCCGAGATCCCGCTGACGTTTGCCGACGGCTATCCTTATCTGCTGATTAACCAGGCTTCGTTCAACGATCTGCAGCAGCGTTGCCCCGGCAGCATCAAGCTGGAACAGTTCCGCCCCAACCTGGTGGTGAGTGGCGCGTCCGCCTGGGCCGAGGACGGCTGGCAGGTGATCCGCGTCGGCGACGTCATGTTCGATCTGGTGAAACCCTGCAGCCGCTGCGTGCTCACCACCGTCAGCACCGAGCGTGGCCGCAAGCACCCGAGCGGCGAACCGCTGAGCACGCTGCAAAAATTCCGTTCCGCCGACAACGGCGACATCGATTTCGGCCAGAA
The DNA here is from genome assembly GCF_010119335.3 of Serratia sp. HRI. Lineage (NCBI taxonomy): Bacteria > Pseudomonadati > Pseudomonadota > Gammaproteobacteria > Enterobacterales > Yersiniaceae > Serratia > Serratia sp. HRI. The sequence continues at coordinate 741,095 of NZ_CP083690.1, forward strand.
CATGATCGCGCGCAACAGCGGCATTATTCGCGTGGGCGATACGGTGGAAGTGCTGTCGACCAAACCGCCGCGCCCTTATGGCGCAGGCAAAGTGGTGGAGAGCGTGCAAGCGCCGCAAGACAGCGAGCACAGCGTCACTATCGAATACGAAGGAAAGGTGTTTACCGGCAATAACCAGCAGATCTTGCTCGAGCAGCTGGAACAGCAAGGCATCCGCGTACCTTACTCCTGCCGCGCCGGGATTTGCGGCAGTTGCCGCATTACGTTGCTGAGCGGTGAAGTCGCGCCCCTGAAGAAAAGCGCGCTGGGCGACAACGGCACCATCCTGTGCTGCAGCTGCATCCCGAAAAGTGATTTGACCCTGGCGTAATCCGCCTTATACCGCCCTGTCGTAAGCCGGGGCGGCGCTTTCATCCTGCGCGCAGGGTTTCAACCGATCGTGCATCACCTTGATGGCATCGCCCAATACCATGGTGCGGCCGGCGACCGTCAGCTGATTTTGCGCCAGCAGACACAGGCTGGCGTTATCCCCGGCCTCTACCACCAGCAGGCGCGCTTCCGCGCCGCTTTCCATCACTTTCACCGCCGCCAGCTCGCCGTTTTTCGGCTGCAACGGGTAATGCTGCTGCGAAAAATGCCAGCTCTTCGGCATCAGCGGTTTCAGGAAGCGGTAGGCGACCAGCGCATTCAACACCAGCTCGGCGCGCTGCTCATGGCTGAGCTTGACCTGTTTGCACTGTTCTTCATAGGTGAAATAAAGGGCGGCGTCATCCACGCAAAAAGCGCATTCATCGAAGGCGTCCGGCGTTAACATTTTGGCCGGGAAACGTGAACGAAAGATCATACCATTAGCTAAATCCAACATTAGCCGATCGTGTTCGGCATCAAAATACCAACGCCAATTATCGTCAGGTTTTATCTTCATTTCGTATCCTTCTCGCTGCCTATGCCAACGCCGCACTCACCCTAAAAGGCGATTTTATCACCGATAAAATAGCTTAAACATCGGATAATTCCGCGAACGATATTTATGCTAACGAACAAAATATAGACGAGCCGGGGGCAGAAATAAACCCCCGGAATAAAATGAGAGGAAAAATATTAGATATGGGTAACGATATCTTTAATCAAACGCGGGCCGTGATAGATAAATCCGGAATAAATTTGCAGCAGGCTCGCGCCGGCCTCCATTTTTTCGCGCGCCGCCGTCAGCGAATCGATGCCGCCCACGCCGATAATCGGCAAGCGCCCTTGCAGTTCGGTGGAGAGACGACGGATCACTTCGGTGCTGCGTGATTGCAACGGACGCCCACTTAACCCGCCCGCTTGTTCGCAGTAATTCAGCCCCTGGATCAATTTTCGATCCAACGTGGTATTGGTGGCGATCACGCCATCGATATTATGCCGCACCAGGCTATCGGCAATTTGGATCAATTCTTCTTCTGAAAGATCCGGCGCGATCTTTACCGCCACCGGCACATATTTGTGATGGCGCGCATGTAATTCCTGCTGCTTATTTTTAATCGCCGCCAAAAGATCGTCCAGCGCTTCACCATACTGTAAGGATCGTAACCCCGGCGTATTCGGTGACGAGATGTTAATCGCGATATAACCGGCATACGGATAAACTTTATCCATGCAGATCAAATAATCGTCTTTACCCTGTTCGACCGGGGTATCTTTATTCTTGCCGATATTGATCCCAAGAATGCCGCCGAAATGGGATTTCTTAACGTTTTCAACCAGATTGTCCACGCCATGGTTATTGAACCCCATGCGGTTGATCAGGCCTTCCGCCTCAACCACGCGGAACAAGCGCGGCTTGTCGTTGCCCGGTTGCGGGCGCGGCGTCACGGTGCCGACTTCCACATGGCCGAAGCCCATCGCGCCGAACGCATCGATGCACTCGCCGTTTTTATCCAGACCGGCGGCCAATCCCAGCGGGTTTTTAAACGACAGCCCCATGCAGCTGACCGGTTTGGTCGGCACGGACTGACGGATAAGAAACGCTAATGGGGTGCCGGTAATACGGCTGAGCTGACGAAAGGTCACTTCGTGCGCACGTTCCGGATCGAGCTGGAACAACGCTTTCCTGATGAGGGGGTAGTACATGGACTCTCCTGATTTCCCGGTTGCAAACCGGGGGCGTATTATCCGGCATCCCCCGCCCAATTGGAATTGATTAAAGGCAAAAAAAGCGGTTTTTACGCAACCGTTTTCCCGCTTCGCCGCCAAATCGGCGCCAATCCGCTTTTGCGCATATCGAAATCAAAAAATGAGATTTAAAAAACGCGCCCGATTGCTGGTAGGTTTAAAACACTTCCTGTTTATTTTCTAATTAAACCTAACTTTTAGTTATAAGGAGTGGCAATGCGCGTTATATCACTGGCCGGCAGCCCACGCATCCCATCACGTTCCGCCGCACTGCTCGCGCTGAGCCAGAACTGGCTGCGGCAGCAAGGGGTGGACGTGACGGCTTATACCCTGCACGACTTCGATGCCGAAGACCTGCTGTATGCCAACTTCAACAGCCCGGCGATCAAGGCATTTGCTGACCAGCTGGCGCAGGCCGACGGCCTGCTGATTTCCACGCCGGTTTATAAAGCGTCGTTTTCCGGCGCGCTGAAGACCCTGCTGGATCTGCTGCCGGAACGCGCTCTGGATCATAAGGTGGTGCTGCCGCTGGCAACCGGCGGTTCGATCGGCCACATGTTGGCGGTGGACTATGCGCTCAAACCAGTGCTGGCGGCGCTGAAAGCGCAGGAAGTGCTGCACGGCGTGTTCGCCGACGACAGCCAGATCCAGCTGACCGGCGAAGGCGCCACGCTCACCGACGCCGTCGCCGCCCGGCTGGAAGAGGCGCTGGCCAGTTTTTATCTGGCGCTTGGCCGCCGCAAACCGCCCGCGCTGCGCGTCGCGTCGCCGCTGGCGGCGCGTCAGACCGCCTGAAAGGCCTGGAAAAGGAGAGCCTGAATGAAAAAACGCATCGCTTTACGACGCTGGCTGAGCGCCGCAACCCTCACCGGCCTGCTGTCGCTGGTCTGGGCCAATGCCGCCGCGGCGCAGGATCCGGCGCAGTTCCGCATCGGCTACCAAAAAGGGTCGGTCAGCCTGGTGCTGGCGAAGAGCCACCGGCTGCTGGAGGAACGTTTCCCCGCCACCCGCATCAGCTGGATCGAGTTTCCCGCCGGCCCGCAGATGCTGGAGGCCTTGAACGTCGGCAGCATCGATCTGGGCAGCACCGGCGATATTCCGCCGATCTTCGCGCAGGCCGCCGGCGCTGACCTGCTGTATGTCGGCGTTGAGCCGCCCAAACCTAAGGCGGAAGTGATCCTGGTGCCGGAAAACAGCCCGATCAAAACCGTCGCCGATCTGAAAGGCCATAAGGTCGCCTTCCAGAAAGGCTCCAGCTCGCACAACCTGCTGCTGCGATCGCTGCAAAAGGCCGGCCTGCAGTTCACCGATATCCAGCCCGCCTATCTGACGCCCGCCGATGCGCGCGCCGCCTTCCAACAGGGCAACGTCGACGCCTGGGCCATCTGGGATCCCTATTATTCCGCCGCGCTGCTGCAGGGCGGCGTGCGGGTGCTCGGCGACGGCACCAATCTGAACCAGACGGGTTCCTTCTATCTGGCGGCGCGCCCCTATGTCGAAGCCAATGGCACCTTTATCAGCCAGGTATTGACGGTGCTGACCCAGGCCGATGCACTCACCCGCAGCGACCGGGCACAAAGCGTGACCCTGCTGGCCAACGCCATGGGATTGCCGGAACCGGTGATCGCCAGCTATCTGGATCACCGCCCGCCAACCGCCATCACACCGCTCGATGCGCAGACGATCGCCGCGCAGCAGCAAACCGCTGACCTGTTTTACGCCAACCGGCTGGTGCCGGTGAAGGTTGACATCTCGCAACGCATCTGGCGCCCAAGCGCGCAATAACTTATGGGAAAAGATTAACGATGAGCCTGAACGTTTTCTGGTTTTTACCCACCCACGGCGACGGCCACTATCTTGGCAGCGCACAGGGGGCGCGCAGCGTCGATCACAGTTATTTGCAGCAGATCGCCCAGGCGGCTGATCGGCTGGGATTCGGCGGGGTACTGATCCCCACCGGCCGCTCGTGCGAAGACTCCTGGCTGGTGGCCGCCTCGCTGATCCCGGTTACCCAGCGGCTGAAGTTTTTGGTCGCGCTGCGGCCGGGCATCATCTCCCCTACGCTGGCGGCGCGCCAAGCAGCGACGCTGGATCGCCTGTCCAACGGGCGTGCGCTGTTCAATCTGGTCACTGGCGGCGATCCGGAAGAGTTGGCGGCCGAGGGGCTGCACCTTAGCCATGAAGAGCGCTACGAAGCCTCAACCGAGTTCACCCATATCTGGCGCCGGGTGCTGGAAGGCGAAACCGTCGATTTCGACGGCAAGCATATTCAGGTGAAAGGCGCCAAACTGCTGTACCCGCCGGTGCAGCAGCCGCGCCCGCCGCTCTATTTCGGCGGATCCTCCGCCGCCGCGCAGGATCTGGCCGCCGAACAGGTAGAACTGTATCTCACCTGGGGAGAGCCGCCGGCGCAGGTTAAAGAGAAGATTGAAGAGGTGCGCGCCAAAGCGGCAGCGAAAGGCCGCCAGGTACGCTTCGGTATCCGCCTGCATGTCATCGTGCGGGAAACCACCGAAGAGGCCTGGCACGCCGCCGACCGGCTGATCGCGCACCTCGATGAGGAAACCATCGCCAACGCGCAGCAGGCCTTTGCGCGTTTCGACTCCGTCGGCCAACGGCGCATGGCGGCGCTGCACGGCGGCAAAAAGGATAACCTGGAGATCAGCCCGAACCTGTGGGCCGGCATCGGCCTGGTGCGCGGCGGCGCCGGCACCGCATTGGTGGGCGACGGCCCGACGGTCGCGGCGCGCATGCAGGAATATGCCGATCTGGGCATCGACACCTTCATTCTCTCCGGCTATCCGCATCTGGAAGAGGCCTACCGCGTCGGCGAACTGCTGTTCCCGCACCTCGATCTGACGCAGGAGGAAACACCCGCGCGCCTTCAGCCGGTGCGCCCGCAGGGCGAAGTGGTGGCCAACATCTATGTTCCGCAAAAAGTGTCGCAGAGCTGAGGAGCGCCCCGATGGCAAAGAACGCGCAACGCATCCTGTATCGGCTGGCCCCCTGGGCGCTGCCGCTGGCGCTGGTGATCCTCTGGCAGATCGCCGTCGAAACCGGCTGGCTGTCCAACCGTATTTTACCGGCGCCGAGCGCAGTGCTGGCCGCCTTCTGGAGCCTGAGCCAAAGCGGCGAACTGTGGCAGCATCTGAGCATCAGCAGCCAGCGCGCGTTGATCGGCTTTGCCATCGGCGGCAGCATCGGGCTGATCCTCGGCTTTATTACCGGGCTGTCGCGCTGGGGCGAACGCCTGCTGGACAGCTCGGTGCAAATGATCCGCAACGTGCCGCACCTGGCGCTGATCCCGTTGGTGATCCTGTGGTTCGGCATCGATGAATCCGCCAAGATCTTTCTGGTGGCGCTCGGTACGCTGTTCCCGATTTATCTCAATACCTATCACGGCATCAAAAACATCGATCGCGGCCTGTTGGAGATGGCCCGCAGCTACGGCCTGAGCGGTTTCCGCCTGTTTACACAGGTGGTGCTGCCGGGTGCGCTGCCGTCGATTATGGTCGGCGTGCGTTTCGCTCTCGGCTTCATGTGGCTGACGCTGATCGTCGCCGAAACCATCTCGGCCAATTCGGGCATCGGCTACCTGGCGATGAACGCGCGTGAATTTCTGCAAACCGACGTGGTGGTGGTGGCGATCGTGCTGTACGCCCTGCTCGGCAAGCTGGCGGACGTGGGCGCGCAGCTGCTTGAGCGCGTCTGGTTGCGCTGGCATCCGGCCTATCAACTGAAACAGGGAGAAGCGCTATGACCCTTCCCGCTCGCCTTGCGCAAGGCACGCCGGTGACGCTGGAGTCCATCGGCAAAGGTTACGGCAACCGTACGGTGCTGGACAATATTCAGCTGCACATCTCCGCCGGGCAGTTCGTGGCGGTGGTCGGCCGCAGCGGCTGTGGCAAAAGCACCCTGTTGCGCCTGTTGGCCGGCCTGGAACAGGCCAGCAGCGGCGTGCTGCTCAGCGGCAACGCGCCGCTTGCCGCCGTTAAAGAGGATACCCGGCTGATGTTTCAGGATGCGCGCCTGCTGCCGTGGAAAACGGTGATCGACAACGTGGGGCTGGGGCTGCGCGGCCAGTGGCGCGATGCGGCGCTGCAGGCGCTGGACGCGGTCGGCTTGGCGGATCGCGCCCGCGACTGGCCGGCGGCGCTGTCCGGCGGGCAAAAGCAACGGGTCGCCCTGGCGCGCGCGCTGATCCACCGCCCTCGCCTGCTGTTGCTGGACGAACCGCTCGGAGCGCTGGATGCCCTGACGCGCATCGAGATGCAAGGGTTGATAGAAACGCTGTGGCAACAGCACGGTTTTACCGTGCTGTTGGTCACGCATGACGTCAGCGAAGCCATCGCGCTGGCGGATCGGGTGATCCTGATCGAAGAGGGACGCATCGGGCTGGATCTCTCCCTCGATCTGCCACGGCCGCGCCGCAAAGGCTCGGCCCGGCTGGCGGAACTGGAAGCCGAAGTGCTGGAACGGGTATTATCGCCGCCGGCTACCGGGGCCAGCCCGCGCCAGGCGGCGAATTGAACGGATAAAAAAAGGGACGGCAAAAGCCGTCCCTTGATCTATTCAGCGTGAAAAAATCAGGCGTCGAGCGCCTTACTGATCTTCTCGTACAGATCGCCGGACAGATTTTCCAACCCTTTCAACTGTTCCAGCGCCTTGCGCATCAGCGCCTGGCGGCCCGCGTCGTAACGCTTCAGGCGAATCAGCGGTTCAATCAGGCGCGCGGCGATCTGCGGGTTACGCTGGTTGAGATCGCTGAGGATCTCCGCCAGGAACTGATAGCCGCTGCCGTCCGCCGCATGGAACGCCGCCGGGTTACCGGAAGCGAAGCCGCCAATCAACGAGCGGGTGCGGTTCGGGTTGCTCAGGCTGAACGAGCGGTGTTGCAACAGGGCACGCACCTTGCTCAGCACGTCTGCCGCCGGGCTGCTGCCCTGCAGCACGAACCATTTGTCCATCACCAGGCCATCCTGATGCCAGCGCTCGTCGAACGCCGCCAGCAGCGCATCGCGGCACGGCAGCTGGGCCGCGACCGCGGCGGACAGCGCCGCCAACGAGTCGGTCATGTTATCCGCCTGGCGATACTGTTCGCTCACCAGCCGATCCGCCAGCGCCACATCTTCGCCGAACGCCAGGTAGCCCAGGCAAACATTGCGCAAGGCGCGCTTGGCGATCTCGGCGTGCTCCACACGGTAGCCGTCGGTCTTGTTGGCGTGATACACCGCCAGCCATTCATCGGCCAACTCACGCGCCAGGCAGCGTACTATCGCTTCGTGCACCGCAGCGATCGCTTCCGGATCGATGGTGGCGAACAGCTCGGCGATTTCGTTCTCCGACGGCAGCGTCAGGATCTGCGCCGCCAGCGCCGGATCCAGTTTTTCGTCCAGCAGCACCGCGCGGAATGCATCGGCCACGTGCAGCGGCAGCGACAGCGGCTGCTTCTGCTGGTGCCGCGCCACGTTCAGCTTGATATAGGTCGCCAGCAGGCTCTGCGCCGCATCCCAGCGCGCAAATTCATTGCGCGCGTGCTGCATCAGGAAGGTCAGCTGCTGATCGCTGTACGGATAGTCCAGCTTCACCGGCGCGGAGAATTCGCGCAGCAGCGACGGCACCGGCTTGTGCGCCACGCCGTCGAACACGAAGGTCTGCTCCGCTTCGGTGACGTTCAGCACGTTGTTGACCGGCAGGCCGCCCTTTTGCAGCGGAATGACGTTGCCTTCGCTGTCGTACAGTTCGATATCCAGCGGGATATGCAGCGGCAACTTCTCCGGCTGATCGGCGGTCGGCGCGGTTTTCTGGCTGACATGCAGGCGATACTGCTGGGTTTGTGCGTCGTATTCGTCGCGTACCGTCAACAGCGGCGTGCCGGATTGGCTGTACCAACGGCGGAAGCGCGACAGATCGACGTTGGACGCATCCTCCATCGCCTGCACGAAATCGTCGCAGGTGGCGGCGCTGCCGTCGTGGCGTTCGAAATAGAGCTGCATCCCTTTCTGGAAGTTCGCTTCCCCCAGCAAGGTGTGCATCATGCGGATCACTTCGGAACCCTTTTCATATACCGTCAGGGTGTAGAAGTTGTTCATCTCGATCACTTTGTCCGGGCGGATGGCGTGCGCCATCGGGCTGGCGTCTTCGGCGAACTGCGCGCCGCGCATCACGCGCACGTTATCGATGCGGTTGACCGAGCGCGATCCCAGATCGGAACTGAACTCCTGATCGCGGAACACCGTCAGCCCCTCTTTCAGGCTGAGCTGGAACCAGTCGCGGCAGGTCACGCGGTTACCGGTCCAGTTGTGGAAGTATTCGTGGCCGATCACCGCTTCGATGTTCAGGTAGTCCTTGTCGGTGGCGGTTTCCGCCTTCGCCAGCACATATTTGGAGTTAAAGATATTTAACCCTTTGTTCTCCATCGCGCCCATATTGAAGAAATCGACCGCCACAATCATATAAATGTCGAGATCGTATTCCAGGCCGAAGCGGGTCTCGTCCCACTTCATCGAATTCTTCAGCGAAGTCATCGCCCAGTCGGCGCGATCCAGGTTGCCGCGATCGACGAACAGCTCCAGCGCAACCTTACGGCCGGAGCGGGTGGTGAAGCTGTCGCGCAGCACGTCGAAGTCCCCCGCCACCAGCGCGAACAGGTAACAAGGTTTCGGGAACGGATCCTGCCATTGCACCCAGTGGCGGCCATCGGCCAATTCGCCCTGGCCGATGCGGTTGCCGTTCGACAGCAGGAACGGATAGCGCGCCTTGTCGGCCACGATGCGGGTAGTAAAGCGCGCCAGCACATCCGGGCGATCCTGATAATAAGTAATGTGGTGGAAGCCTTCGGCTTCGCATTGCGTGCACAGCGCATCGCCGGACAGGTACAACCCTTCCAGCGCGGTGTTTTTCGCCGGGTGAATGTCGTTGACGATGGTAAGAGTGAATTGTGCCGGCAACTCTTCGATGATCAGTTGGTTATCCTGCTGACGATAGGCACTCCACGGTTGACCGTCGACCTGAATGCTCACCAGCGTCAGATCTTCGCCATCCAGCACCAGCGGGGCGCCGGCCGCACCCTGACGTTTGATTTTACTGACGGCGGTCACGCGCGTAGTTTCCGCATCCAGACTGAAGTCCAAATCGATATCGGTGGTGGTGTAATCAGGCGCGCGATAATCGTGGCGATATTTTGCCTGTGGCTGTTGTGTCATAAAAACCCTTAAACGTCTCAGTGAGTTATAGGTGCAGGCCGCTCTTCTCCTCCGCGCCGCAGCCGGTGTGTTCCCCTGCGGCGCACGGCGGACCTGATTGTGAATAAACTGTATCACAGCTGGCCGAAAAGCCCAGAGCCGCCGGGCGACCACGAGAGAGAAATCAGAGGCAAATCATAAATCGCCGCCAGACGACAGCGCGGGTGACCAATGGCTAAATAGAAATCAGCATTTAATGCTAAAAAAACGCCGTCCGGGCGCGCCGGCATAGTTGAGGCGGCACAGGCGGCATAGTGGTATAATTGCCAAATCAGGCCCAGGGATGACTCGCACTATGAAAATCAAATACGCAATCTATTTTTTTACCCTGTGCCTGATGACCTCCTTCTCGCTGTTCATCGTCGAGGAGCTGCTCGAAGCCCATACCGACTACCGCGATAACCAGCTCAACCTGTATAAGATCGATCGCGCCAAAGAAATTTCCGAGGCCTTCCAGGCCTCACTGCAGGCTCACCGCCTCAAACGATTGAGCCTGATCGATCCGCAAATCACCCGCGCGCAATGTTTGGCCGCCGATCGGGTGGCGCGTGAGAAAATTACCCGGATCCGCGAACATCTGAACGACACGGTCGCCAGGCAGCTCGGAGTACGGCAAAAAATCGCCGCGCTGTCGATGATCGGCCTGATGGAACAGCTGTTGGATAACGACAACCTGCAGCTTTCGCAGGTCAACAACGCCAATGCCAATCTGTTCAACATCAACAGCGCCTATTACATCTCGCAAACCAGCAAGAGCTATTATCGCTACACCTACGATACCCGGATGGTGGATACCGATTCCTTTATGTTTCTCGAGGCCATTCGCCTCAACAACCGGCTGAATATGTCACTGACGGAGTTAAGCGATCAGATTATCGACGTCAACGTCAACCCGCTCGATCGCAAAGACGCCTACCTGAAGTCCATTCAGTTGACCGGCGTGCTGAACGCACTGAGCACCCGATTGATCTTCATGAAGATCAACTACGACGACGTGCAAACCACCGAGCTCGTCAATCAGTTGCTCACCCTGGTGTCGGCCGAACGTCTCAAGCAGGTCACCGATGGGTTATACACCGCCATCAACACCCAAAAACCCTATCCCGCAGCGCTTATTTCGCGCTATGTCGACGAGCTGAGCGGGCTTTCGCAGGCGCTGTATCAACGCAGCTTCGAGCTGGAAACCGTCGCTTCGCGTCACAAAATTTACGATAGCCAGACCACCATTTACGGCATGATCGCGCTCGCCGGCCTGGTGGTGTTGCTGTTCATTTTGCCGGCGCTGGTGTTCTGCACCAACATCAACCGTTGGCTGACCAAGACCCACAACAATATCGTTCGGCTGTCCCGCGGCGAGATGAATATCGATCGCAACGACGCCTTCTACAGCCGGGAACTGATCGCCATCAGCGACGCCATTCAGCAGCTCAGGCAATACCAGCTGGACAAGGTCTCGCTGGAAAGTGAGAAGCAACTGTTGATTAAAGAGCTCGAGGCCTCTTCCTTCCTCGATCCGCTCACCAATATTTATAACCGCCGTAAATTCTTCCTTGAATGTCAGCTGCTGGGTGACAGCAGCTATCCACAGGCCTTTTGCCTGATCGATATCGACAACTTCAAACAGCTCAACGACAGCTATGGCCACGACGTGGGTGACCAGGCGCTGGTGGCATTCGGCCACCTGCTGCAACGCGCGTTCCGCGCCAGCGACATTTTCTGCCGCTACGGCGGCGAAGAGTTCGCGGTGCTGCTGGGCAACTGTTCGTTGGACAACGCGCGGGACATCATGGAGCAATTGCGCACCCGTACTCATCGCCTGACGCTAAATCTGACCGACGGACGGCAAGTGCGTTTCACCACCAGCTGCGGCATTGCGCCGGTCAACGCGTTCACCGCGCTGCAGGCGGCGATCAAACAGGCGGACGAAGCGCTCTATTTTTGCAAAAAGAACGGCAAGGATCGGGTCAGCGTACACACTCAGGTCGGGTTTATCTGATTCGCTGTTTAAAATAATTAACATTATAATTTTTATGACTAATTAGGCTAAGTCATTCACCTTACACGCATATCTGGCTTTTTTTCTTCCCCGCCGCCGCCAGGCCGCCATAAAGGCACGTTTAATCCTCGACCCGCTTTGGTGATTTATGGTGTGATGCAGCTTCAATAACAGGATAATCCGGGTATACTCCACCCCCACTTTTATGATTATCCGGATTTGGACACGCGCCTGACGAGGATGCTGTAACGCGCTATGACTCAATACGCTTCCCCGATTTTGACATCACTGCTTGATACCGATGCTTATAAGCTTCATATGCAGCAAGCAGTGTTCCATCGCTATCCCGCGATCAGCGTGGCGGCGGAATTCCGCTGCCGCGGCGACGAACTGCTGGGCGAATATGCCGACGAGATCCGCGCCCAGGTGGCGCTGATGAGCAGGCTGGCGCTGACCGACGCCGAATTCGCTTATCTCTCGGGCCTGCCCTTCTTCCGTCAGGATTATCTGAACTGGCTGCGGACGTTTCGCTACGATCCGCAGCAGGTGATCGTCGAGAACCGTGACGGCAAGCTGCACATCCGCATCGCCGGGCCGTGGCGCGAAGTGATCATGTGGGAAGTGCCGCTGCTGGCGGTGATCAGCGAAGTGGTGCACCGCCGCCGCTCTGCGCAGGTGACGCCGGAACAGGCGGTGGCACATCTGCAGACCAAGCTGGCACAGTTCAAGACGCTGGCGGGCGATCTGGACCTTTCGCGCTTCAAGCTGATGGACTTCGGCACCCGTCGCCGTTTCTCTCAGGGCGTTCAGCAGGCCATCGTCAGCACCTTGCAGGCCGAATTCCCGTACTTATCGGGCACCAGCAATTACGATCTTGCTCACCAGCTCGGCCTGGTGCCGGTCGGCACGCAGGCGCATGAATGGTTCCAGGCGCACCAGCAGATAAGCCCGGTGCTGGCCAACAGCCAGCGCGCCGCATTGCAAGCCTGGCTGGATGAATACCCGGACCAGCTTGGCATCGCGCTCACCGACTGCATCACCATGGACGCCTTCCTGCGCGACTTCGGCCCTCAGTTCGCCGAGCGTTATCAGGGGCTGCGCCACGATTCGGGCGATCCCGTTGAGTGGGGCGAAAAGGCCATTGCCCACTACGAGAAACTGGGCATCGATCCGATGAGCAAAACGCTGGTGTTCTCGGACAACCTGGATCTGGACAAAGCGCTGGCGCTCTACCGCCACTTCTATCAACGCATCAACCTCGGATTCGGCATCGGCACGCGCCTGACCTGCGATATTCCCGGCGTCAAGCCGCTGAATATCGTGATCAAACTGGTCGAGTGCAAAGGCAAACCGGTGGCCAAGCTCTCCGACAGCCCCGGCAAAACCATTTGTCAGGATCAGGCGTTCGTCAGGGCCCTGCGCAAAGCCTTCGATCTGCCGCTGGTGAAGAAAGCCAGCTGATCCTTCTTTATATAGGGAGAAAGCCGGCCCGGTTCACGCGCCGGCTTTTTTGTTTTTATCCCGAACGCCCTCTTTTCAGCCAGCCACGATAAATGTTGCGCCAATCCGATGATTTCTGCTTGTGCTCTGCACCGCGGCAAGTAACATAGCCATTACCCCCATATTCTTGGGTTGTAAGCTATTTCTAAACCAAATTATTAAAGAGAGAAATCTATGAGCGTAGTGCCTGTAGTCGACGTACTGCAAGGTCGTGCTGCGGTTGACAGTGAAGTCACCGTACGCGGCTGGGTACGTACCCGGAGAGATTCAAAAGCTGGTATCTCCTTCCTGGCCGTCTATGACGGTTCCTGCTTTGATCCGTTACAGGCCGTCGTTAATAATTCTCTGCCGAATTATCAGGATGAAGTACTGCACCTGACCACCGGTTGCTCGGTTGAAGTGACCGGTAAGGTCGTCGCCTCACCGGGCGAAGGCCAGAGCTTCGAACTGCAGGCCACCGCGATCAAAGTGGTCGGCTGGGTCGACGATCCGGACACTTACCCAATGGCGGCCAAACGCCACAGCATCGAATACCTGCGCGAAGTGGCCCACCTGCGCCCGCGCACCAACCTGATTGGCGCCGTGGCGCGCGTGCGTCATACCCTGGCGCAGGCGATCCACCGCTTCTTCCATGAAAACGGCTATTTCTGGGTGTCCACCCCGCTGATCACCGCCTCCGATACCGAAGGCGCCGGCGAGATGTTCCGCGTGTCCACGCTGGATCTGGAAAACCTGCCGCGCACCGACAAGGGCACCGTCGACTTCAGCGAAGACTTCTTCGGTAAAGAAGCCTTCCTTACCGTTTCCGGCCAGCTGAACGGCGAAACCTACGCCTGTGCGCTGTCCAAGGTTTACACCTTCGGCCCAACCTTCCGCGCCGAAAACTCCAACACCAGCCGCCATCTGGCAGAATTCTGGATGATCGAGCCGGAAGTGGCCTTCGCGACGCTGGACGACGTTGCCGGCCTGGCCGAAAGCATGTTGAAGTATGTGTTCCAGGCGGTGCTGGATGAACGTGCCGATGACCTGAAATTCTTCGCCGAGCGCGTGGATAAAGACGCAATCTCTCGTCTGGAGCGTTTCGTTTCTTCCGATTTCGCTCAAGTGGACTACACCGACGCCATCGAGATCCTGCTGGCCTCGGGCCAAACCTTCGAAAACCCGGTTTCCTGGGGCATCGATCTCTCTTCCGAGCATGAACGTTACCTGGCTGAGAAACACTTCCAGGCGCCGGTGGTGGTGAAAAACTACCCGAAAGACATCAAAGCGTTCTATATGCGCATGAACGAAGACGGCAAAACCGTCGCGGCCATGGACGTTCTGGCACCGGGCATCGGCGAAATCATCGGCGGCTCGCAGCGTGAAGAACGCCTCGACGTCCTCGACCAGCGTCTGGAAGAGATGGGGCTGAATAAAGAAGACTACTGGTGGTATCGCGATCTGCGCCGCTACGGCACCGTGCCGCACTCCGGTTTCGGCCTGGGCTTTGAACGTTTAATCGCCTATGTCACCGGCGTGCAAAACGTGCGCGATGTGATTCCATTCCCACGCACGCCACGTAACGCAAGCTTCTAATTTATACGATCAAACGTTTTTTAAACGATTTCGTTACAAAACAAAGGCCAGCATCGCTGGCCTTTCGCATTTTTTAATATTGACGCACGTCACAAAGCTCCCTAAAAATTACATTTGGTTACATATATTTTCTTTTTGCAACCCGATTGGAACATTGGTATCATTTTCGTCCTAGATTAACCCGCCTGTGAATGGAACACTGCGTTCAGACACAGGACGACACCAATCTATCAACAATAGTTCCCAAAGAATTATTGGCGGCAGTGGCAAAGGTGTCCGAATAACACCAATGAGGGTAATAATGATGAAGCGCAACATTCTTGCAGTGGTTATCCCGGCTCTGTTGGCTGCTGGTGCAGCAAACGCAGCTGAAATCTACAACAAAGACGGCAACAAGCTGGATCTGTACGGCAAAGTTGACGGTCTGCACTACTTCTCCAAAGACAAAGATAATGACGGCGATAAGACCTATGTTCGTTTTGGCTTCAAAGGTGAAACCCAGATTACTGACCAACTGACCGGTTACGGCCAGTGGGAATACAACGTTCAGTCCAACCACTCCGAGTCTCAGGGCACCGAAGGCACCAAAACCCGTCTGGGCTTTGCCGGTCTGAAATTCGCTGACTACGGCTCCTTCGACTACGGCCGTAACTACGGCGTACTGTACGACGTGGAAGGCTGGACCGATATGCTGCCAGAGTTCGGTGGCGATACCTACACCTACTCCGACAACTTCATGACCGGCCGTACCAACGGCGTTGCGACCTATCGTAACAACAACTTCTTCGGTCTGGTTGACGGTCTGAACTTCGCTCTGCAATACCAGGGCAAGAACCAGAACGACGGTCGTAACGTTAAGAAACAGAACGGCGACGGCTGGGGTATCTCCTCTACTTATGACATCGGCGAAGGCGTAAGCTTCGGCGCTGCATACGCTTCTTCCAACCGTACCGACGATCAGAAACTGCGTTCCAACGAGCGTGGCGACAAGGCTGACGCATGGACCGTGGGCGCGAAATACGACGCCAACAACGTTTACCTGGCGGCCATGTACGCAGAAACCCGTAACATGACTCCATTCGGCGGCGGTGACTTCACTAACACCTGTGCTGCTTCTGAAAAATGCGGCGGTTTCGCCAGCAAAACTCAGAACTTCGAAGTGACTGCTCAGTACCAGTTCGACTTCGGTCTGCGTCCAGAAGTGTCTTACCTGCAGTCTAAAGGTAA
The DNA here is from genome assembly GCF_010119335.3 of Serratia sp. HRI. Classification (NCBI taxonomy): domain Bacteria; kingdom Pseudomonadati; phylum Pseudomonadota; class Gammaproteobacteria; order Enterobacterales; family Yersiniaceae; genus Serratia; species Serratia sp. HRI. The sequence continues at coordinate 756,791 of NZ_CP083690.1, forward strand.
AAACCTGAACGTCCCAGGCGCGGGTTCTGACCAGGATCTGGTTAAATATGTTTCTGTTGGTACCACTTACTACTTCAACAAAAACATGTCCACCTACGTTGATTACAAAATCAACCTGCTGGATGACAACGCGTTCACCAAAGCAACCGGCACCGCTACTGACGATATCGTAGCTGTTGGTCTGGTGTACCAGTTCTAAGTTGTCTCGCTTAACGGCGGTTTACCGTCGGCTAAGTTAAAAAACAGGGCTTCGGCCCTGTTTTTGTTTGTGTCAGCCGGTAATTTTTTATCCTGCCAATTTCTCCTTCCCCATCATTTTTTCTGCCTAATACTCCCCCTTCGCAAGATCGCGGTGTTTTTATCGCAAACGGTTGGCAAAGCCGGTAACTGGCGTTACCCTGATGCTTCTGTCTGCTTAACTCCGAGATTTGGAAGCACCTGACATGTTTGAAAAAATCACCGCCGCACCCGCCGACCCGATACTGGGCCTGACCGACATTTTCCGCGCCGACGCCCGCCCGAATAAAATCAATTTAGGGATTGGCGTTTATAAAGACGAAACCGGTAAAACCCCGGTGCTGACCAGCGTAAAAAAAGCTGAGCAGTATCTGCTGGAAAATGAGACCACCAAAAACTATCTCGGTATTGAGGGCATCCCGGCGTTCGCCAGCTGCACGCAAGAACTGTTGTTCGGCAAAGAGAGCCCGATCGTCGCCGATCGTCGCGCGCGCACCGCACAGACGCCAGGCGGCACCGGCGGCCTGCGCGTGGCGGCAGACTTTATCGCTAACCAGACCAGCGCCAAACGCATCTGGATTAGCAACCCAAGCTGGCCGAACCACAAGAACGTCTTTAGCGCCGTGGGCCTGGAAGTGCTGGAATACGCCTACTACGACGCCGCCAACCACGCGTTGGATTTCGACGGCCTGCTGAACAGCCTGAAACAGGCGCAGGCCGGCGATGTGGTGCTGTTCCACGGCTGCTGCCATAACCCGACCGGTATCGATCCAACGGCGGAGCAGTGGGCGCAGCTGGCCGAACTTTCCGTCGCCAACGGCTGGCTGCCGCTGTTCGACTTCGCTTATCAGGGCTTCGCCAATGGACTGGAAGAGGATGCGCAGGGCTTGCGTATTTTCGCCGCCAAACATAAAGAGCTGATCGTCGCCAGTTCCTACTCGAAAAACTTCGGTCTGTACAATGAGCGCGTCGGCGCTTGCACCATTGTGGCTGCCGATGCCGAAACCGCCGATCGCGCCTTCAGCCAGGTGAAAGCGGCGATTCGCGCCAACTATTCCAACCCGCCGTCACACGGTGCGGCCGTGGTGGCCACTATTCTGGGCAACGACGCGCTGCGCGCGATGTGGGAGCAGGAACTGACCGACATGCGCCAGCGTATTCACCGCATGCGTCAGCTGTTTGTGAACACCCTGCAGGAGAAAGGCGCACAGCAGGACTTCAGCTTCATCATCCAGCAGAACGGCATGTTCTCGTTCAGCGGCCTGACCAAAGAACAGGTGCTGCGTCTGCGCGAAGAGTTCGGCGTCTACGCCGTTAACTCAGGCCGGGTGAACGTGGCTGGCATGACGCCGGACAACATGGCGCCGCTCTGTGAAGCCATCGTCGCCGTGCTCTAAAAGCATCGACGCAGGTCATAAAAAAAGGGGCGCTCTATGCGCCCCTTGATTTTTCCTGCCGGGAAATAATCGTTACCACACCGCCGGCTCTTCGCGCAGGAACGGGTTGGTCTGGCGCTCGTGACCGAAGGTCGACATCGGGCCGTGGCCAGGAATAAAACGCATGTCGTCGCCCAACGGCAACAGTTTGGTACGAATAGAGGCAATCAGCGCCTGATGGTCACCGCGCGGGAAGTCGCTGCGCCCCACGCCGCCGTTAAACAGCACGTCGCCCACCAGCGCCAAACGCGCCTGCTCATTGATAAAGACGATGTGGCCCGGCGTATGCCCTGGACAGTGCAGCACCTTGAGCGTCATCTCACCCACCTGCATCTCATCGCCTTCCGACAGCCAGCGGGTCGGCGTCAGCGGCGCGCACTCTTCCAGTCCAAACATCCGGCTCTGCGCCGGCAAACCGTCCAGCCAAAACGCGTCTTCTTTATCCGGGCCGTAGATCGGCACCTGATAATGGTCCGCCAGCTCCGCCGCCGCACCGACGTGATCCAAATGGCCGTGCGTCAGCAGAATCTGAGTGATCGTCACCCCCTGCCGCGCGACTTCCGCTTTGATTTTCTCCGCTTCACCGCCGGGATCGACCAACGCCGCCTGCTGCGTGTTTTCGCACCAAATCAGGCTGCAATTCTGGCTAAAGGCGGTAACGGGAATAAGATGGTATTTCATAAGGCTCCAACGACAATAACGCCGCGTCCGCAAGGGGCGGCGTTATTCACTGATGGCACAGCGATTACCAGGTCCGAACCGGGCCGGTATCGATGTGTACAAAGTTGCTACGTGGGTAATATCCTACACCACCGGCGCGCATTTTTAACGCCGCTTTACGTATATTACTCAATTGGATGCCTTCGATATGGAAATCCATCGCCTGGCCTTTGGTGTGGTAGCTGTGCTTGGCCACGCCGCGACTATGCGCACGCAGTTCGTTGTTGGTATCTACGGAACGGTATCCGGAGATCAGCTGCACCGGCTTGCTGGTGCCCAGCAGCCCCTGCAGGCGATAGAGGTGATCAAACAAGCGGGGATCGATCGATTTAACCTTGTTGGCGCGATAATCGCGGAACAGATGATTTAGCCGCACCAACTCTTCTTTATTGTATCCTTTGCCGTCAAAGAACTCGGCTTTAATAGATTCACCGGTATTCAGGTTATTCAGCACTAAAATACGCGGTCGAGCGGTGGAAAGACTGGCAAACGCCTGCCCTGGAAGCAGCGCTATGCCCATAGCGGCGCCACCTAGCGCCAGCCATTTACGGCGGTGATGATCAATTTTGTCCATGACTCTATTAAACCCGGCAAGAATGTCAAAATAAATGCACAAAGCAGCGCACTGTCCGAACCATAACCGCCTGCGTATGCTGAGTCAACCCGCGATACGCCTAGGTTTACAGGCCCCCGGCGACGAGGGCCTGCGGTATAGCCAAACATTCTGACCGTTATTTATTTATAATTACTGCATTTACTGCATTAATTTTTTGGCCTGAGCCAAAATTTGTGCGCCCGATCGCACCGTATTATCATAATTGTAAATATCTGTACGGAATTGCGGTTGGCCGTCATCCGAAACCCAGGCGGTCAGATAATACAGTTTTACAGGAATACGCTGGCGAATATTCACATAAGTGGTATTCCCCTCTTTCAGCGTGGAAGACACGCGGCTGTTGTTCCAGCCGGCGTCCTGCAGCAGCATATTCGCCAAATCGGAAGCCTTATTCACCCGCACGCAGCCGGAGCTGAGTGCGCGGATATCTTTCTGGAACAGGCTGTGGTTCGGGGTATCGTGCAGGTAGATGGCGTCCGAGCTCGGCATATTGAACTTGAAGCGCCCCAGCGAGTTGGTGGCACCCGGCGCCTGACGGACGCGGTACGGGAAGTTGCGCGCAGAAACCATACTCCAGTCGATCATCGCCGGGTTGATCACTTCCGCATCGTTGCTCCAACCCGACAGTACCGTATAGCCGTGTTTCTGGAAGTAATTACCGTCGCGCATCGCCTTCGGCACAATGTCCTCGCGCACCAGCGTGGTCGGCACGTTCCACGGCGGGTTGACCACCACGTTGTTCAACGCGCTGCTCATCAGCGGCGTCTTACGGCTCGGCCGCCCGACGATCACGCGGGAAGACAGCACTTCATTGCCGTTCTGGTAGTAGGTCAGCGAGTAGTTGGGAATATTCACCATAATGCCGGTGCCGACATGCCCCGGTAAAATTCGCAGGCGTTGGATATTCAGCGCCAGCAGCGCGGCGCGGGTTTTCGGTGACACGTTGAGCCACTCACGGGTGCGCACGCCGATCACGCCGTCCGCCGTCAACCCCTGCCATTTCTGGAAGCGCTTGACGCCCTCCACCAGCTCATTGGTATAAAGATTGTCGCTCACCACGCTGCCAATCTGCGGCGGCGTCTGCTCCGCAGTCAACTCCGTTACCGGCGCCGCCGATGGGCTGACCGTCACGCGGCTTTTCTCTTCGTCTACCGTCAGCCCGCCATCGTCGGGCTCATTGCTCTTCGCCGAGACCACCGCCGGTTCCGGCTCCGCTTCCGGCGCCGAGGCAGCCAGCATGCCGGTACGCGTCAGGATCTCACGCAGCGCCGGGATATCGTTGCTCATTTGGCCTGGGCGCAGGCTCGGGCCGCTGCCCACCTGTGGCCACGGACGATTGTCCGCCAGCATGTCGCGCAGCGCCTGATGCATCTTGGCGTATTGCGGATGCTGCGGCGCGAGCGAATTCACATAGCTCAGGGTACGCGCCTGGCGCACCGCCAGTTGCCATTGGTTGATCACCGCGGTGGGCGGCAAGCCAAGCTTGTAGGGAATATTGCTGTACAGCCAGTTGTTGCCGTTGGCACCGATGGCAGAGACGAACTGTAAATAGCCCAGCATCGCATCGGACAGCACCGCATCGCGGCCCGCTTCACTGAGCGCCGGATCGGTCAACATTTTCACCCATTGGGTAAACTGCGGCTGCACGCCGGACATCGCCAGTTCGGCCAGCTGCTGCTGAAACTGCTGAACGGCTTCGCGATCCTGCCACATCGGCTGCATGTGATTCGCCGCATACAGCGGTGCCAACGTGGAAAGGTAGTGCAAATCCATGCCGCGCGGCAACGCGGCCAGCAGCTCAGAACGGCTCTGCGCAACGGACATGCCTGCTGATGCCACCGGCAACGCCGTGACGGTAGCCGATGCGGAAAACGACGACACAAGACTACAGGCGATAGCGCCACTCAGCGCCAAACGTCGTAGAGAGTTTCCCTTTTTAAGCAACATCCCTTGCCCCCTGTATGCTCACAAAAAAAACGTCAAAAACTGCATATAGTTTCAGTATACAAACAGAAAGGCCGTTTCGCCCTGCGGGCGTCGAATAACTGTTTATGTGATTAAACTAACCGCTTTTCAACGGATAAAAAAGCAGGACTATCATCCACGCGCACAAAAAAATAGCCACCCTGCGGCGGCTATTTTCGGATTTTTAGGGCGTTTTTCTGCGTTACGGCGTTTCAACCGGCGCAGTACCCAGCGCCGGCGGCTCGCCGGCGAAACCGCGCAGCCCCACCACGTGCACATGCTCGTGGTTCTGGAACACTTTACGCACCAGTTTATAGGTGGTGCCCTTCTCCGGACTGATGTTTTCCGGCGCCGCGATGATCAGCTGCATCTCCAGACGGTCGCACAGTTCGAACAGCGTAGCGATCGACTTGGCGTCCAGACGCGCCGCTTCATCGAGGAACAGCAGGCGACACGGCGAGATGTCTTTACCGCGCAGGCGGCGGGATTCTTCTTCCCAACTCTGCACCACCATCACCAGGATTGACATCCCGGTACCGATGGCTTCACCGGTAGACAACGCGCCGCTTTCCGCACGCAGCCAGCCGTCGGAGCCACGGTATACCTCCACTTCCATCTCCAGGTAGTTGCGGTAGTCCAGCAACTCCTCGCCGATGGTCTGTGGCGTGCGCTGCCCCATGTCGATCTGCGGATTCAGGCGCTGATACAGCTTGGCCAACGCTTCGGAGAAGGTCAGACGGTTGCTGTTGAACAGATCCTGATGCTGTTCCTGCTGCTCGGAGAGCACGTCCAGCAGGGTGGCATGCGCTTCGCGCACATTGACGTTCAGGCGCACGCTCTTCACCTGGCCGAAGGAAACGGCCTGCAGCCCCTGGTTCAGCATGCGAATGCGGTTCTGTTCGCGCTGAATGGTTTTGCGAATGATGTTGGCCACGCTTTTCGAACTGATCGCCAGCTTCTGCTCGCGCGCGGTCAGCTCTTCGGTCAGACGGCCCAGCTCGATTTCCATCTGTTCGATGGCCTCGACCGGATCGTCGGTGCGGATGATGTCCTGACGGATGCGCTCGCGCAGGTGCTGGTACACCGCGATATAGAACTGAATCTTACGCTCCGGCCGCTTCGGATCTTCCGACAGGCGCAGCACGTCGCGCAGGTGTTCGTTATCTGCCACGGCCAGACGCAGCGCACCGAGCGCCTTATCCGACATCGAGCGCAGCTCGTCGCCATCCATATACGCCAGCTCGCGGCGGTGCAGGCGGCGTTCCACGCCGTTGTCTTTCACCAGGCGCATCACCGCGCACCAGCCCGCCTTGGCGGTCACCACCTGCTCGCGCAGCTGATGATAATCGCGTTCCAGCTTGCGCAGTTTCTTCTGCAGGCCGTCCATTTCGGCTTCGCAGAAGGTCAGCTGTTTCTCCAGCTGATTGCGGCGAGCGCGGTTGTTGCTCAGCGCCGCATGCAGTTCGTCGCGACGCGCGCGGGCGCGCGCTTCGGCATTGGCGTCGGCCTGCACGCCGATGTCCACCAGCTCCTGGCTCAGCTCTTTCAGCATGTCGCGCTTGGCGTCGTACGAGCTTTTCAGCGAGGCCAGCACCTGGCTGTACTGGGTGAACTGGGTTTGATACTGACGCAGTTGCTCACGGGCGCGGGCGCGTTCGGTTTCCGCCTGCTCCAGTCGCTGGCGCAGCTTATCGTTCAGATCGTTGTTGGCATTCTGCATGCCGGCAGAGTCGGTGTAGCTGAAGTGCGCGCGACGCTGCACCACTTCAGTCAGCGCGAACGCCTGCTGTTTAGCCTGACGCTGCACGCTTTGCGCCTGCGCGTAGTCCTGCTGCAGCTGTTCATGCTGCTGCGGATCGCTCTGCAGCACCGACAGCAGCGGTTCCAGCTTGGCCAGCGACACGCCGTGCTGTTGGATATGACGCGCGGCGTCCTGCGCTTCTTCCAGCTCTTCGCGGATCTCGTCGACGCGGTCCTGCAACGTTTCATCGTTCAGCAACGACACCAGCGGCATCAGGCGGTTGAGCGCGGAAATGCCCTCTTTGGCCTGTTCATACTGCTGACGCTGCTGCTGGTTCTGCGCTTCGTGATTGTTCAGCGCACGTTCGATCTCGCCACGACGGGCGTTCAGGCCGCGGATCTCCGCTTCCGGGTCGGCGTCGAACGCCACCGCCAGATGGGTACCGATAAAGCGGCTGAAAGCCTGGTGCGAGCGCTGGGTTTTCTGCACGTCGAACGACAGCGTGGCGTAGCGCTCCGCCAGCGTTTCACGCTCGGCATGCAGCACTTCCAGACGGTTTTCGCGCGCCGCGCGGCCGAACAACGGCACTTCCGGATAACGGGAGTAACGCCACTGGCGATCGGCGATCTTCACCACCACCGCTTTGTCCTGCTCTTCGACGGCGAACACGCTGTCATCGAACGACTGCGGATCCCCTTCGATCAGGTAAAGATCTTCCGGGCAATCTTCCAGCCCTTCAAGCATCTCACGCACCAGCGACAGATCCGGCACCACGATAGCGTGGCGCGAAGGGCCGTACAGCGCCGAGAAGTAAGGCGCGTCGTCGATGGTGACGTCATCGTAAATTTCCGACAGCAGCACGCCGCCGAAACGTTCGGCCAGCGTGACCAGGCGCTGATCTTCCGCGCCGCCCGGCTGGCTGAGACGTTCGATCTGCGCTTCCACTTCACGTTTGCGGGCCGCCACTTCGTCGCGCTCGACGGTGGTTTCACGCTCGCGCTCCAGCAGCTGCTGCATGTATTCGGTCACCTGCTGGCTGTTTTCCAGCGGCTCTCCGCTCTGATCGCTGAGCTGGCCCAGGGCGTCCTGCGCCGCCAGCCACACCGGCGCGCGCGCCGTCAGCTCACGGATGCGCTGCTGGATCTGCTCCAGCTCCTGGCGCATCTCCATGCGGCGTTCGCCGGCTTCGCTGACGTTCTGCGACAGCGCTTCCAGGCGCTCTTCCAGCTCCTGCTGCAGCATATCGAGATCGTCAGGCTGGTACTCTTGGCCATGGCGTTTGCAAAACTCTTGCAGCAGGCGCTCGGCGTCCTGCTGCGAGCGCAGACGCTGTTCCAGTTCGCTCAGGCGCAGGCGCAGCGGCTGAACGCGCTCGGCGAGGTGCTGCTGCGAAGGCCAGTCGCGCAGCAATTCGCGCGCGCACTGCCAGGCTTCGCTGCGGCTGACCTGGCCGGCGATTTTCCCCACCAGCTGATAGGCCTGTTCGAACTGGCCATGCGCGGCGTCGGCCACGCTCAGCTTCTGTTCCAGCATCAGCAACGCTTCGGTCGCTTCCTGTTCGCGGGCCTGGAAGGTGTCCAGCCACTGTTCGGCGTTATCTGCAGTCAGATCCGGCAGTTGGCACAGGGCGCGTGCGCGCTCCAACGCCTGCAGCGCCTGCTGGTACTGAATGGCGCGGGTCTGCTGCACGTCGAGCGCCTGCTGGTAGTCGGCCAGCTGGCTCTTCAGCTCATCCACTTCCAGCTCGGCCGCTTCGGCGCGCGCTTCGTTTTCGGCCTGTTGCTCGCTCGCCTCGGCCACCACTTCGTTCTGCTCTTCCAGACGGTAGGTCAGCTCTTCCAGATCGGCTTCATAGCGTTCGATCTTCTCCTGCTGACGCATCGCCGTCTGCACCAGATTCAGGTGATCGCTGGCGGCCTGGTAATCGGTTTCCAGATCGGATTCGGCACCGCTCTGTTCGCTCAGCTCACGCGCCATTTCCACATGGCGATACTGTTCAGCGGCCAGCTGCTTGCGGCTGCCCAACAGATCGCTGCGCAGCGCCAGCGCGCCGTCCAGATGGATGCGGCGTTCGTTGGCGTGGCGCATATAGTCCGCCGCCACATAGGAAGTGGCCTCGGAGATCAGATGTTTGAACAGATCGCGGTCCGACTGGGTGACGCGAATCGCCTCCAGCGTCATGCGGTTTTCGCGCAGCGCCGCTTCCATGTCCTGGAACGCCTTGCGCACGCCGCTGTTTTCCGGCAGCAGGTAATCGCGCAGCGAGCGGGTGATGGCGCTGGAAATACCGCCGTACAGCGACGCTTCAATCAGACGGTAGAACTTGCTGCGATCGGCGGACGAACGCAGACGCTTCGGGATCACGCCCAGATCGAACATCAGCGAGTGGTAATCGGTGATGGAGTTGAACTGCTTGAACTGCACCCCCTCCATCTCTTCCACGCGATCCTTCAGCTCCTGCAACGACAGCACGCGCGCCTGGCGCTCACCCACGGTCTGGGTCAGCAGCTCGGTCGGCTGCACCGCGGTCGGCAGGCCCTGGATGGTGAACGGTTTGATGTCGACCTTGCGATCGCGCCCCGCCACCTGCTGCAGACGCACGCCCACCACCACGCGCTGGTGGCGCGAGTTGACGACGTCGAGAGTCGAGTAACACACGCCGGCGCGCAGCTTGCCATGCAGGCCTTTATCGCGCGAGCCGCTGGTGGCGCCCGCTTCGGTGGTGTTACGGAAGTGCAGCAGCGTCAGATCGGGGATCAGTGCGGTGACGAAGGCCGCCATGGTGGTGGATTTCCCTGCCCCGTTACCGCCGGACAGCGTGGTCACCAGCTCATCCAGATCAAAGGTGCGGGCGAAGAAGCCGTTCCAGTTAACCAGCGTCAGCGAGCGAAATTTACCGCGTTCAATCATTCCTGTTCATCCTCTGCACCGTCAGGAGCGTTATCAACCTGCTGATCCTCAGCCTCATTCTCATCGTTCAGCGACAGGCTGGTTTCAACCGGCATCGCCTCGCCGTCGCGAATCATGCGCAGCTGCGCTTCACGCGGATCGTCGCCGCTGCGCACGTCGGCACCGAAGCGGAACACCGCCTCGGTAATGCGGAACTTGCTGCTGTCATTGCCCATGAAGTAGACCATGCCGAGGCGGCGAAGGCGGTTCAGCGAGGTACGCACCTTTTCGTGCAGCTTCTGCCGATCGAGATCCGAGCCGGTGGAGCGCTGGTTGACGAACTTCAGCAGCTTGTTCTCATCGGCCAGGCTCAGCAGCTCGTCGTACAGCTCCTGATGGCTGAAAATGCCCTCATGCGCCAGGCGCTCGGGGCTGAGATACAGGTAACACAAGATTTTACCGACCATCATATCCAGCTCGGACAGCACCGAACGCGGGATCAGCGTGGTGGAGCGCGGGCGCAAATAGAAGAAACCTTCCGGCGCCCGAATCAGCTCGACGCTGTAACGGGTGTAAAATTCTTCCAGCTCATCCTGGAAATCCATTAAAAAGGCGTGGTTGTCCAGCTCATCGATACCGATGTGACGACCCGCGCGCAGTTGGCTGTCCAGCGCCGGGAACAGCGAGTTGGACAGTGCCTTGGCCAGCTTGACTGGCATTACTTGTTCAATATTTGTCGATGACATGGGCCTGGACCTTGGCTCCGTAATCATTGATTGCCTGCCATTCCGCCGGCAACCCTGAGAAATCTGCTTCAGCCACACCGAGGCGCACTGCCTGGTCGACCACTAAGCGTGCCACGTCGAAATGACGCGCACGCGGATATTGCGCCAGATAATCGCGCATCACCGCTGCAAGGTTGAGCGGCATCTGCTGTTCCTGATACACCTTCAGCGCCTCTTCGATCATTGCCGCCAGCTGTTCGCGAATTTCGCTGAACTCTTCGAACTCCAGATCCGGCGGCAGTTCCCCGGTCACTTCCTCGCTGCGCAGCGCCAGTTCTTCGTCGCGCATGTCCAGCAGGCGATCGGCATTGGCATGGGTCAGCGCCCACGGGTGGTCGAAATAGGTTTGCACCGACTGGCGCAGGCGTTGGGCGAACACGCGGTTTTTATCCATATCGATAGCGGTACGGATAAATTTATGTACGTGGCGATCGTAGCCGATCCACAGGTCGATCGCCTGCTGGCCCCAGCTGATGATGCGATCAAGCTTGCTTTGCAGATCGAACACCAGCTTGTCGACAAAGCCCAGCTCCACGTTGCCGAGGGTCGCGTCCTGGATACGCAGCAGGTTGGCCTGCAGCTTATCGCCCGCCGCATCCAGCGTATCCTGCAGCTCGCGCAGGGTGCCCGAGGTTTCCGACAGCAGCATCTCGCAGCTGGAGATCGCCGCCCGCCAGTCTTTGCTCAGCAGCGCCGCGATGTCGTTTTTCACGCTCTGCTGCTGCTCGTCCATCACGCGTTGGGTCATGTCGATGCTGTCGAAGATTTCCGCCACCGAATATTTCAACGGCGCGAACACGTTGCGGTGCCAATGGAAATCGTCGCCGCCCTCGTCGGCGGCGTCGGCGGCGCGCTTGAGTTCCTGCGCCACGATCGACAGCTGCATCGACAGACGCAGCGTGGAGAATTCGCGTTGGCGAATATAGTAATCGGTAATGCCGATACCCAGCGGCGTGAGGCGGTAAATCGCGTTGCCGTCCGCCAGTTCGCTGGTAAAGCGGTTCAACAGGCGCTGGCGCACCATGTCGTTGATCGCATTGTTGGCGCGCATCGCCACCGTTTCATGCGTCTGTTCAAAACCCTTGCTGACATGGCGAAATGCATCAACCAGCTCACCTTCGCTCATCTCGCCGTCCAGCCGTTCGCCGTTCAGGGTGGCGATGGCGAGCAGAAATGCGAGACGCTCCGTAGGGAGCGAAATAGAGAAATCATTTTTCCGTGCCCAGGCGACCAGTTCGGGTACTGTCTGGGAAAATTCACTCATAGTTCGTCCTTCAGGTTTGGTTTATGCGCCATGACGTGAATATAGCGCCCCAAACTCACGTACGGCTCCTGCCGGCAATAGTGCTGTTCAAGCGCCAGTAACTCTTCAAATTTTTGTGTTTGCAGCTGTCTGCTCTGCAGATAGTCGTGGAACACCCGCACGCCGGTTTTGCCGCCGATGCGCATGCCCAGCTGTTCCAGCCAACCGTAGACCAATAGCGGATCGTGCGGATATTGCGGCGACAGCGAACGCTTGCGGCGCCGCCTGACCTCGGGATCCACCAGTTGGAAATTACCCAACACCACGTTGCGCATCAAGAGGCCGTTGGCGTTGAAGAACATCAGCGACAGCGCGCCGCCCGGCGTCAGGCAGTCATACAACGCCTGCAGCGCCGCTTCGGGCTCGGCGATCCATTCAAGCACTGCATGAAACAATATCAGATCAACCGGCTGTTCCAAATGTTGAGCGATATCCTGCGCAGAACTTTGTACGAATTGCATGTTCTGGCTCACACCTTTCTGCTCAGCCAGCTGCGCGGCGCGCTGGATCATCTCACCAGAAAGATCGCACAACAACACCTGATGTCCTAATTCTGCCAGCTGGCAGGCCATATGGCCTTCACCGCCCCCGGCGTCGAGGATGCGCAGCGGCCGCTGCGGCAACTGCGCCAGCAACCCGGTCAGATCCTGCCAAACCACCGCCTGGCGGATTTTTCCTTTCGTGGTGCCGTAAATATTACGCGCAAATTTTTCAGCAATATCGTCAAAATTGCGATCCTGCATGGACAACGGCTCCGCTGATCCCATTCTTGTCGGCGGCAAAGCGCACGCCTATTCAAACCTGCTATTTTGGCACAGACTGGCTTAGAATGTATCTTCTTGCGGCCGGTTTATGCCTGGATGCCGATTTTTCACCCAAAAGGATCTGATTTTCGATGCTGTTCAACCTGAAAAAGTTCTTTGGCGCCATGCTGATGCCGCTGCCGCTGTTGATGCTGCTGATGGGGCTGGCGCTGCTGCTGCTGTGGTTCACCCGCTGGCAAAAAAGCGGTAAGACGATTTTTACGCTGAGCTGGCTGTTTTTACTGCTTTTCAGCCTGCAGCCGGTGGCCGACCGGCTGCTGCGGCCGATCGAAGCCCAATACCAGACTTATCGCGGCAACGATCCGGTCAGTTACATCGTGGTGTTGGGCGGGGGCTATACCTACAATCCCGATTGGGCGCCCAGCTCGAATTTGCTCGGCAACAGCCTGCCGCGCGTGACGGAAGGCGTGCGGCTTTACCTTGCACACCCCGGCGCCAGAATGGTGTTTACCGGCGCATCCGCCGGAAGCATGCAAAGCAACGCCGCCACGGCGGCGCTGGTGGCCGAAAGCCTGGGCGTGCCGCGCAGCGATATGGTGATCCTGAGGGAACCGCGCGATACCGAGGAAGAAGCCGCTCAGGTCGCCAAGTTGGTCGGCGAGCAACCGTTCATTCTGGTGACCTCCGCCAACCATCTGCCGCGCGCCATGCGCTTCTTCGAGGCGAAAGGCCTGCACCCGATCCCGGCGCCGGCCAACCAGTTGGCGATCGACTCGCCGCTGAATATCTGGGATCGCGCCACACCGTCCTCGATGTTCCTCGGCCATACCGAACGTGCCTGGTATGAAACGCTGGGCAGCCTGTGGCAGTGGCTGAAAGGCGCGGATCGCGCCGGCGCCGAGTAAGGCCCGTTCAACCGGCCAGCCAGGGCAGCAGCTGTTGCGACGCATAGTCGAACGGCCGCCGCTCCAGCTTGCCGGTATGAACCAAGCGCCCTACCGCTTCCCACACCACATACAGCCAGCGCCGCGCCAGGAAAGCGTCGGCGACCGGCGCGCGCTGCAGATAGCGGAATAGCAGTTGGCTGGGCATACCCGCCTCGCACAGGCGGAAAAGATCGTATTCGCGCGGCGCCCACAGCACCACGCCGGGATTAAGCATCGCCAGCAGCTGATCGCTTTTGGGATCCTTCAGCATGCTGCGCAGCGACAGGTTACCGTGCACCAGAACACAGGGATCGTCGAAGCCGACGAAGAAATGGGTCAGCGTTTCGCGCGTGCGGTACAGCAAACGCCGATCCGCCATGGTCAGCTGCGGGGTGGTGAGATTGACTACCGTCGCCCACAGCACTTCGACCCGCTGTTGATACCAGCAAAACCAGTCGTTCTCCTGCGTGCTGTCAACGCTGCCGACGCTGCCGTGGCTGTCGATGCGGTGCCAGGCCAATATCCCGTCAACGATCTGTTCCATCAGCATGTTCCAGCGATCCGGCGAGCGCGTCGGCGCTTCAGCCGACACGCCGCGCAGGCGCTCGATCAGCAGGATTTCCTTATACGGCGTCTGTTGAGTACACACCACGCCGTACACCGTGGGCAGCCGAATATCCCCGTCGCGCGCCAGCATCGACAGCTTGTAAGCCTCCTGCTGGGCGATGCCTTGACAGATAAAGCTTTTCGCCATCAGCGGGATCGCGTTGCCCTGCCGATCGTACAGCGAATACATATGCGCATAAGGCTGCTCGCTCACCCGCTCCAGCCGGCTGATGGACTCACCCAGCACAATGCTCAGTTCGGCGCGTAACTGCTCCATAAGGCATTCACCTCAGGCTAATAAGGGGGGATGTAACATCATCGAACGGTGAGCGGAAAAATTCTTCAACGCAGATCAACAAAACGGGGAACAATCATGGGGATTGCATCGTCGGCGCGTTGCGCGGCGCGCCGACGAACTCAGGCTCAGGGTTGGATGCTGTCGCGCACGCGCTGGAGATCTTCCGGCGTATCGACCCCCACGCTCGGGATCGCTTTCGCGACCGCCACGTGGATTTTTTCACCGTACCACAGCACGCGCAGCTGTTCCAACAGCTCGATCTGTTCCAGCTGGCTCGGCGCCCAGCTGACGTAGCGACGCACGAAGCCGGCGCGGTACGCGTAGATGCCGATATGACGCAGCAGACTGTCGCCGATGCTCTCTTTCGACGCGGCGAAACGTTCACGGTCCCACGGAATGGTGGCGCGTGAAAAATAGAGCGCGTAGCCCTGCGCGTCCATCACGACCTTCACCGCGTTGGGGTTGAAAGCCTCTTCGACACTCTCGATCGGCACCGCCAACGTCGCCATGCCGGCCTGGCTGCCCGCCAGGTTCTCCGCCACCTGACGCACGATCACCGGTGGGATCAGCGGTTCGTCGCCCTGCACGTTAACGATGATCTGGTCGTCGGCAAAGCCGTAGTGCGCGATCACTTCCGCCAGCCGCTCGGTGCCGGAATGGTGATCCGGGCTGGTCATGCACACTTCGCCGCCGGCGGCTTCCACCGCTTTGGCGACTTCAGGATGATCGGTCGCCACGATGACGCGGCTGGCGCCGGACTCGCGGGCGCGCTCCATCACGTGTACCACCATCGGCTTGCCGTGAATATCGGCCAGCGGTTTACCCGGCAAACGGGTCGAGGCGTAGCGGGCGGGAATAATAGCGATAAAACTCATGCGTGCTTCTCATCCAGCGACAGCGCACGCGCTTCATTTTCCAACAGCACCGGAATGCCATCGCGCAGCGGGTAAGCCAACCCGTCCGCTTTGCACACCAGTTCCTGGTTTTCTTTATTGAAATAGAGTTTGCCGTTGCATACCGGGCAGGCAACGATTTCGAGTAAACGGTGGTCCATGCATCCTCCGTAAGGGGATAGGTCATCTGGGAAAGGCTGTGAGGATAGCATAACGCCCGGCCTCAGGTTAATCACCGGTGGCGCCAACCCACCGATATTTCCTCATCGCGCGGGGGCAACAGCTTGAACTGGGGCGCATCCCGGCGTAGAATTTTGTGATGTAAATCACAAAAAAAGTCCGTGATACGTGATCAAACGTCTGCATAAAATCATCGCTCTGTTCGCTAACTTCAGCCACTGAGCCCCTTTGTAACGAGCGGCGCTGAACTTCGTTTTACCCACCGACGGCGTCGTTCGTTATCCCACTTCCCAGCCGGCCCCCCATTCAGCGGCCAACGCCGCCGGAATGTCGCCCAGCGCGACGCGTTGCGCACCGTGCCATTTGGCCGTACGCGCGATGGCCTGCCGGATATCCTGCGCCCGCTGTTTGCCGAAGCGCACCTGCGGCTCCGCATGGAAACTGATGATCTCGAACACCCCCTGGCGACGGTGCGCCTTGGCGTCAATGCGCCCCACCAGCTCACCGCGGTGCAGCACCGGCAGGGTGAAGTACCCATAGCGGCGTTTTTCTTTCGGCGTATAACACTCCAGCCGATAGTCAAAGTTGAACAGCTCCAGCGCCCGGCGCCGATCCCATACCACCGGGTCAAAGGGGGAGAGCAGGCTGGTGACCGTCGATTTGAGTTTGCCCTGTTCCGCCAGCGGCAGCAGTTCCGCCAGAGATTCATGCACATAGAACGGCCCTTCCAGCCCCTCTACCTGCACTGGCGTAATCTCCCCCTGCTCCTGCAGCTCTGCCAGCAAGGCTTTTGGCGCCACGCGTTTCAGCCGATAGTAATCTGCCAACCATTCAGCGCGAAAGATACCCAGATAGCGGCAGGTGCGGCGCAGCATCTGCCTGCGCGCCTGCTCCGCAGGCAGCGTATGACGCGCATCGTCCCAGGCCGGCAGCAATCTTTCGGTCAGATCGTAAACCCGGTGGAAGTTGCGGCGTTCGGCTACCATCAGCTTGCCGGCGGTAAACAGGATCTCCAGGTGTCGTTTCTCCGGTTTCCAGTCCCACCATCCGCTGTTGCCCTTTTTCTCGGCGCTGAAATCGGCGGAGCGCACCGGCCCCTGTTGTTCGATGTGCCGCAGCAGGCTGTCCATCGCCGCCTGGTGCTGCTGCACCCAGTCGGCTGAATATTTCCAGCCCATATCATGAGGCGCCAGCATGCGGTGCCGCAGCAAACCAAAATCCTCAATCGGCAGGAAACAGGCTTCGTGCGCCCAATATTCGAACAGCTTGCGGCCGGCAAGCGCCTGCTCCAGCCACTCCGACTGATAGGCGCCCAAACGGCTGAACAGCACCAGATACGGGCTGCGGGCGACGACGCTAATGGTATCGATTTGTAACAGCCCCATGCGCTGGATCGCGCTCACGACGTCATCGGGCTTAGCCTGGCGTTTAAGCGGAGAAAGCAGCCCCTGGGCGGCAAGGTGCAGCGCGCGAGCAGCGGTAAGGGAAATTATCGGGGTGGTCATCCTGATATCCGTGGCAAGTAGGCAGTGGCCTGATAATAGTGGATATCGAGGGATTTATCTTCGCCAGTGCTTGCGGGTGGCGACACCGGCACTGGCGAGGAAGGAGGATGCGATCAGAACGCGATAACGTCTGCTGCGGACAGCCCATGCGAGCTGCGATAGATCGAGAACTCAACGTTCTGACCTTCGTTCAACGACTTATTTTTGGTGTTGGCGATAGCGTTGCGATTGACATAGATTTCGTCGCTGCCATCTACCGGTGAAATAAAACCATAGCCTTCGGCCTGATTAAACCATTTCACGCGGCCCATTTTTAACACAGTATTTTTAAACATAACTTATATCCTTTTACTTGAGCATCCTTGACAACGTCATTTTTTATATTTTCTGGACGCTACCAGCCCATCCTAAAGTTTTTCGTAACAAACCTCTCGTGAGCAAAAAAATAAAAAACCCGCACTAAGGCGGGCTTGTTGAACTTAATATCTTCCGCATGACTCGGCGCTAAAGCGTCACCATGGTTGTATTAAGATCTCTTATACGCGTTCCCTGTAATCTTACAGAGCAACTACGTTGGCGGCAGCCGGCCCGCGCGGGCTGTCCTGGATGGTGTACTCGACGCGCTGGCCTTCAGCCAGGGTCTTGAAACCGTCGGTCATGATTGCGGAGAAGTGTACGAATACATCTTTGCCGCCGTCGTTCTGCTCAATGAAACCAAAACCTTTGCTTTCGTTGAACCACTTAACCTGACCAGTCTTCTTAGACATTACATTTACCTTTAAATATATTTACAAAACCTGCCATAAGAGGCAATTGGGGCCATTTCAGAAACATTACTTATGGGAGGCACTTAGAAGGTTCGTCTTTGAAGCGGAATCGGATGATAACGTTTTTGGAGGAACTGCTTAACTCTAAACTCGAACATAAATAGGTCTGGATTACAGGCCGACTTGCATTTACTCATAAATCTGGTGAATGCACAAGAGGTTTATTGCATTAAATTCGCCATTACGCCGAATTTATTTTTATCCCCCTGAATACACATGAATTAATTTACCGTTCTTCGCAGCCCATCCACCGCCTCTTCCCCCAGGCCGGCGCATCATTTGTCCGTCTGTGCGCTGCAAATGAGAGCTAACGCATAAAACTCTAATATGCTTGGCGCCTCTATAACAAATCCCAAATCAGATGGCTAAACTTGAGGGGAAAACAAGGCAGACGACTTTTTCGCCAGCACTTTTGCCGCTAAAAACACGATTTTTCAGATTATGCTGAATCAAGGAGCTATGCGCATGACCGCCCAGCAGTTCGTTTCACCTAATGAAATCCGCGCCAGATTCTCCCACGCGATGTCGGACATGTACCAAAAGGAGGTACCGCTGTACGGCGATCTGCTGGAGTTGGTGGCGGAAACCAATCGACAGGTTCTGCGCGAAGACGCCGCTCTGGCTCATCAGTTGCAAATCACCGGCGAGATAGAACGCCTCGCCATGGAGCGCCACGGCGCAATCCGGGTCGGCACTGCAGGCGAGCTGGCCACCCTGCGCCGCCTGTTCCGGGTGATGGGCATGGCGCCGGTCGGTTACTATGACCTGTCGGTAGCGGGCGTTCCGGTGCACTCCACCGCTTTTCGCGCCGTACATGAAGACGCGCTGCAGATCAGTCCTTTCCGCGTGTTCACCTCCCTGCTGCGCCTGGAACTGATAGAAGATCCCGCGCTGCGTGAGCTGGCCGAGCGCTTGCTGGCGCGCCGCCGCATCTTTACCGATCGCGCGTTGGAACTGATCGCGCTGCAGGAAGCGCAAGGCGGATTGAATGCAGCGCAGGCGCAGGAATTTGTCGAACAAGCGCTGGAAACCTTCCGCTGGCACAATCAGGCGACGGTCAGCGCCGAAGAATACCGGCAGTTGCACGATCAGCATCGCCTGATCGCCGACGTCGTGGCGTTTAAAGGGCCGCATATCAACCACCTGACGCCGCGCACGCTGGATATCGATCGCGTTCAACAGGCAATGCCCGGCCGCGGCATTACGCCCAAAGCGGTCATCGAGGGCCCGCCGCGCCGCCGCCGTGCAATCCTGCTGCGCCAGACCAGCTTCAAGGCGTTGGAAGAAAGCGTCGATTTCGTTGAGCACGACGGCCACGCCATCGCCGGTCACCATACCGCGCGCTTCGGCGAGATCGAACAGCGCGGCGTGGCACTGACGCCTAAAGGGCGCGCACTCTACGACCGCCTGCTGCAGGCGACCAACGATGCGCTGCAGGCACCGCCAAGCGAGAAGAACGCCGAGCGCTACTACCAACTGCTGGAGGAAAACTTCCGGGCGTTTCCGGATGATTACGCCACGCTGCGCGAGCAACAGCTGGCCTGGTTCCGCTATTTCCCGACCGAATGCGGCCTGGCGGCCAAAGAGTCGCTGGATAAGCACAGTACCCTGGAGCAACTGCTCGAGAAAGAACACGTTCGCTTCCAGCCGCTGGTGTATGAAGATTTTCTGCCGGTCAGCGCAGCGGGGATTTTCCAGTCAAATCTGGGGGACAGCCGCCACGCACAGTACAACGCCGCTTCCAGCCGGGCTGCGTTTGAACAAGCGTTGGGCAGTGAGGTGATCGACGAGCTGGCGCTGTATCAGCAAACCCAGCAGCGTTCGCTGGAAGCCTGCGCGCAAGCCCTGGGGCTTGTCACGCTGGCATCCTGAGGTTACTTGGTCAGCAGAGATTCGATATCCTGCAGCAGTTGCTCAGCCTGAGCGGACGGTAACACCGCATCAACCGGTAAATACCACCAATTAGGCTGGGCAAAGGCGCGGCACTTCACCGCGTCCTTCTCCGTCATCAGCAGCGTTTGCTCTGCGGTAACCAGCCCCGTCAGCTGCGGCTGCTGATATTCCTGATGATCGGCAAACGCCACTTCCAGCACCACCTCGACGTTCAGCTTTTCCAACGTCGCGAAGAAACGCGGCGGATGACCGATCCCCGCCATCGCCACCACGCGCGGCAGCTCGGCTGCCGGGCGACGTTCACCGCTCAGCAGGTTCACCGCGTCACGCGCCTGCAGGCGCATGGCAATCTCCCCCGCCTGTGCCACGCCGCCATTGGCGACGCACGCATCGACGCTGCCAAGCCGCGCGGCACGCTCGCGCATCGGCCCGGCCGGTAACCACCAACCATTGCCGAAACGGCGCACGCCGTCGATGACCACCAGCTCGAAGTCACGCTGTAAGGCATAGTGCTGCAAGCCGTCGTCGGTGATGATCGCATCCAGCGGCTGTTGTTGCAGCAAGGCCTGCACCGCCTCGGCTCGCTTGGGCGCGATCGCCACGGGCGCGCCGGTGCGCTGATAAATCAGCACCGGCTCATCCCCCGCCTCGCGGGTCGAGGTATTCTGATTGAGCACCAGGGGATAGACCGCCGACTTGCCGCCGTAGCCGCGCGAAACCACGCCAACGCGATAGCCCCGCTGCTGCAGGTGTTCCACCAGCCAGATCACCATCGGCGTTTTGCCGTTGCCGCCGGCGGTAAGGTTGCCCACCACCACCACCGGCACCGGCGCGCGCCAGCTTTTGCGCAGGCCACAGCGATAACTGAGGCGAATCAGCCAACTGAGCAGGCCATACAGCCAGGAGAACGGCAGCAGCGCCAGATAAAGCAGCGAACCGCCGGACCAGATGCGCTCAATCATTATTGACCAAACTGCATGCGGTGCAGTTGCGCATAGGCGCCCTGTCGCTCAAGCAATTCGGCGTGCTCGCCGCGTTCGACGATGCGGCCGTCCTCCACCACCAGGATCTCGTCCGCCTTCTCAATCGTCGACAGACGGTGCGCGATCACCAGCGAAGTACGGTCCTTCTGCAACTCGTCCAGCGCAGCCTGGATGGCACGTTCGGACTCGGTATCCAGCGCAGAAGTCGCCTCATCCAGGATCAGGATCGGGCAGTCGCGCAGTAACGCACGCGCGATGGCGATACGCTGACGTTGGCCGCCGGACAGCATTACGCCGTTCTCACCGATCACCGTATCCAGGCCGTTCTCCATCTTGTTGATGAAGTCCATCGCGTACGCCATTTCGGCCGCTTTCTCAATCTGCTCGCGGCTGTATTCGCTCTCGCGCGCATAGGCGATGTTATTGGCGATAGTGTCGTTGAACAGATGCACGTTTTGCGAGACCAGCGCCACCTGATTACGCAGTGAGGCCAGGGTATATTCGCGCAGATCGTGGCCATCCATCAGGATTTCGCCTTCCTGGATATCGTAGAAGCGCGTCAACAGGTTGGCGATGGTGGATTTTCCCGAACCGGAACGGCCCACCAATGCGACGGTCTTGCCTTCGGCGATTTTCAGGTTGATATCACGCAGCGCCGGCGTTTCCTTGGACGGGTAGTAGAAGGTAACGTTGCGGAATTCGATATCGCCTTTCGCACGCTTCACTTCGCGGGTGCCGGTGTCTTTTTCCTGTTCCATATCCAAAATGGAGAACAACGTCTGGCATGCCGCCATCCCGCGTTGGAACTGGGCATTGACGTTGGTCAGCGACTTCAGCGGGCGCATCAGCGCGATCATCGACGAGAACACCACGGTAATGGTACCGGCGGTCAGGGTTGACATCACGCTTGGGAAGCTGGCGGCAAACAGCACGAACGCCAGCGCCAGCGAAGCGATCAGCTGAATGATCGGATCGGAAATCGAAGACGCGGAGACCAGTTTCATGCCCTGTTGACGCATGCGGTTGCTGACCGAGTTAAAGCGCTCGGTTTCCACCTGCTGGCCACCGAAGATCAGCACTTCTTTATGGCCTTTCAGCATCTGCTCGGCGCTGGTGGTCACCTGCCCCATGGTGTTCTGCATGTTCTTGCTGATGTTGCGGAAACGCTTGGACACCAGGCGAATGGCGATGGAGACGATCGGTGCCAGCACGATCAGGATCACCGACAGCTGCCAGCTGTAGTAGAACATCATGATGAACAGGCCAATGATCGAGGCCCCTTCACGCACCACGGTCACCAGGGCGCTGGAAGAGGAGGAGGCCACCTGCTCGGAGTCATAGGTAATGCGCGACAACAGCGTCCCGGTAGACTGCTGATCGAAGAAGGCCACCGGCATTCTCATCATGTGGCCAAACAGGCGGCGGCGCATCTGCATCACCACCATGCCGGAAACCCAGGAAATGCAGTAGCTTGAAACAAAGCTGGTCACGCCGCGCATCAGCATCAGCGCAATCACCGCCAGCGGCATCCACACCAACACGCTGCTGTCGGTTTTTCCAAACCCATCGTCCAATAGCGGTTTAAGCAGAGACAGCATCAGCGTGTCCCCCGCTGCGTTCATAATCAACGCAATGGCGGCCACAATCAGCCCGGTCTTAAAAGGAGTGATCATCGGCCAGAGTCGACGGAACGTCTGCCAGGTCGAGAGATCTTTATCATTCATCATGCAAATACCAGCATCGGAAGAAATAGCGGCCTATTTTACTCATTATCACCCTCTACGCCAAACCGCTGATGGTACCAACGGGGCATTAATTGTTCGCGAAAGCCTTTAATTTGCCAATCGTTGTCGAAAAAAAGTACCGATAACTGGCCGGAGCGCGTCGTATCACGCCATGTAATGCCATTTGCCCGGTATCTGGCGACCACTTGACGCGCCGGCAATCGCCATTTGTTGTAACGAGATGCTGACGCCAGCGCCACCTCAGGATTGACCGCGCGCAGAAACGGCGGCGTCGAAGACGTTCTGCTGCCATGGTGCCCCACCTGCAATACCGTGGCCGCTAAACGGTCGCGGCGCAATCGAATCAGCTGTGCTTCCGCCTTCTTTTCCGCGTCGCCGGTAAGTAGCAGGCTGTATTTCCCGTCGTCGATGCGAATCACACAGGAGTCGTCATTGACCGGCCTTTTGAGCGTTTTCGGCGGCCACAGCACCTCGAATTGCAACGACTGCCAGCGCCAACGCTCACCGGCGACGCAGGGCAAGTGCCCCTCCCCGCGTATCGGGCTGCGCACCGTCGCCTGTGGAAACGCACTCTGTACCGTCGGCAGCCCGCCGATATGATCGAGATGAGCATGGCTGATAATGATCTGTTCCAGTGCAATACCCCGCCAGTTCAGCATCGGTAAAATATGCCGCTCGGCGGCGCTGCCTGCAGGCCAACGATCGCCGGTGTCATACAATATGCCTTTGCCGTTTTGCTCTATCACCATCGCCAGGCCGTGCCCGACATCAAGCATATCGACGCGCCAGCGGTATCCCGGTTCTTTTCCTCGCCACAGCACGCAGCATATCGCGATCGTCGCCAGGCCCGGCGCATAGCGCCACCACCAATGAAAGCGCCAACAGATAACGATAAGCCATCCCGCTATGCTGGCCAGCAGCGAGGCAGCCCCCAAATCCACCCAACCTCGCTGCAGGTAATGCAACGGCACAAACACCCCGCTCAACGTGAAATCGGCCAACCACCAAAGCCCGTAACTCAGCGAGGGGAAGACGCCGCCGATCACCGCCAGCAAAATCAACGGCACCGTCACCAATGAAACGATGGGCACCGCCCAGAGATTGGCCGGCAACGAGGTCAGCGTCAGGCCTAAAAACAGCGCCACCTGCATCGGCACCAGCAGCAGCGTCATGCCCAACTGAATATGCAGCCAGCGTACAGGCGCCCAATACCAGGCGGAACGAAATCGCTCGCCGAGCGGCGCCCATTCGAACCAAAAAATCAAACACCCTACCGCCAGCACCGACAGCCAAAAACTGTCTGACAATACCGCCAGCGGATCGCACAACAAAATCAGCCCGACGCACCACAGCCACACTTGCCAGGAAGAACAATGAACGCCGCGCAAACGAAGCAGCATCCACAGCGTCATCGCCAGCGCGGTGCGTACCGCCGGTGGCTGGGCGCCCACCAACCAGACATAGATCAGCGTCGCCACCCAGCCCGCGACCAGCGGAAAGCGATAACCAATCAGATGGGCGGGAAGAAAAAACTGCAGCGCACGCAGCACCGCCCAAAACAAAATGGCGACCATCGCCACATGTAGCCCCGAAATAGCCATCAGGTGCGCAATGCCGGTTTTCAGCATCAGCGTGCGCAAAGCCTGTTCCAGTGCGGTGCGTTCCCCAAACGCCAGCGCCAGCAACACCGCTTTGTAACGCAATTCACCGATGTTGGTTTCCGCATGGCTGATTATGCGCTGGCGCAGGCCGCAATCGCCATCCAGCAAACGAGCCTGCCTGACCTGCGCGGTCAAAGGTTGGCGCTGCGCGATTGCCCAACGCTGGCTGTCAAAGCCGCCTTCATTGAGCTTGCCGTGCACCGGCCGCAAACGCAGTTTCAACTGCCAACGCTGCCCGGCGCACAGCCGCTGCCGTTCTGGGACCCACGTCGTGGTAAACGCCAGCGCAGGCACCAACCAATGGCCGTCGACTCGTTCGATGCGCATCAGCGTCTGCTTACTGGCGGCAGGCTTCAGTGCGACACTGCTCACCTGCGCCACCGCCGTTACATCCGGCATGCGGCTTAGGCGCTCCATTTGCCCAAGCAGGCTTCCGGCGTTGAAAACCGCCCATAGGAATCCCAAACCCAGGCAGGCCAAATAACGGCAGATCGGCCAACGGGTGCGCAGCAGTAAACAGGCGACAAACAGCATCGGCCACAGCAGCCATGGCTCTGGCAACCGCGGTAAAACCAGCAGCGGCAGGATGCCGCAGATAACGGCGAATATCGCCAGATCCAGCGAAATTTTGATCGCTCTTCTCCCATCGACTCCACCATGAGCAAAAACGCGTCACGGCAAGCAAGCAGGATCGTTGAGGCGATATGTCACCGCCAGCGGGCTTTAACGAAGATGCGGTGAGCATGGCAGAATAAGAGAGGCCTATGCAGCAGCCACACCGCAAATGCGGCGCAGTACGCAATTCACTAGCGTATCGTGGAGAATCGCAGGCGAAAAAAAACGGCGCCTTAAAGGCACCGTTTTATATTCTTTACAAGCAACAACGCTATGAGCAGTCAGCGACTAGCCATAGATATTGGCGCGGTCACGCAACTCTTTGCCGGGTTTGAAGTGAGGAACGTACTTGCCGTCCAGCTCAACTTTATCACCGGTTTTCGGGTTGCGGCCTACACGCGGGGCACGGTAGTGAAGAGAAAAACTGCCGAATCCGCGGATCTCAATGCGTTCGCCCTCGGCCAGCGTTGCGGCCATGTGCTCAAGCATCTCTTTCACTGCATCCTCAACGGCCTTCGCCGGAATATGAGATTGCTGGCCAGCAAGTCTTTCAATAAGTTCAGACTTGGTCATAGTACCTCCAAGCTTTGCAGCTAAACTACCGTATCGGGGCGGTCAGAAACCGCCCCCCGTCATTACTCGCCTTTAGCCGCTTTGAAAGCTTCAGCCATTGCGTTAGAGAAGTTGCCTTCTTCCTGTTTGTTGTTAACAGTTGCGATGGCGTCTTTCTCGTCAGCTTCGTCCTTAGCACGTACGGACAGGCTTACAACGCGGTTCTTACGGTCAACGCCGGTGAATTTAGCTTCAACTTCGTCACCTACGTTCAGAACCAGAGTTGCATCTTCAATGCGGTCGCGAGAGGCTTCAGATGCACGCAGGTAACCTTCTACGCCGCCTGCCAATTCAACTGTAGCACCTTTGGCGTCAACTGCAGTGACTTTACCAGTAACAATAGCACCTTTCTTGTTCATAGACAGGTAGTTATTGAACGGGTCTTCAGCCAGCTGCTTCACGCCCAGGGAGATACGCTCGCGCTCTGCGTCAACTTGCAGAACAACCGCTGCGATTTCGTCGCCTTTCTTGTATTCACGTACTGCTTCTTCGCCTGCAACGTTCCAGGAGATGTCAGACAGGTGAACCAGGCCGTCGATGCCGCCGTCCAGGCCGATGAAGATACCGAAGTCAGTGATAGACTTGATTTTACCTTCAACGCGGTCGCCCTTGTTGTGGGTTTCTGCGAACTGCTGCCATGGGTTGGATTTGCACTGCTTCAGGCCCAGGGAGATACGACGACGTTCTTCATCGATGTCCAGAACCATCACTTCCACTACGTCGCCCACGTTAACAACTTTGGACGGATGGATGTTTTTGTTGGTCCAATCCATTTCAGAAACGTGTACCAGACCTTCAACGCCTTCTTCGATTTCTACGAAGCAGCCGTAATCAGTCAGGTTGGTTACACGACCAGTCAGCTTGGTGCCTTCTGGGTAACGTTTCGCGATAGCAACCCATGGATCTTCGCCCAGCTGTTTCAGGCCCAGGGATACACGAGTACGCTCGCGGTCGAACTTCAGCACTTTAACAGTGATTTCATCGCCAACATTGACGATTTCGCTTGGGTGCTTAACGCGTTTCCAAGCCATGTCAGTGATGTGCAGCAGGCCGTCTACGCCGCCCAGATCAACGAATGCACCGTAGTCAGTGAGGTTCTTAACGATACCTTTAACTTCCATGCCTTCCTGCAGGTTTTCCAGCAGTTGATCGCGCTCAGCGCTGTTCTCGGATTCGATAACCGCACGGCGAGAAACGACAACGTTGTTGCGCTTCTGATCCAGCTTGATGACTTTGAACTCAAGCTCTTTGCCTTCCAGGTGCAGAGTGTCACGTACCGGACGCACGTCAACCAGGGAACCTGGCAGGAACGCGCGGATGCCGTTCAGCTCGACGGTGAAGCCACCCTTCACTTTGCCGTTGATAACACCGGTTACAGTCTCAGCTTCTTCGTAAGCTTTTTCCAGCGTGATCCAAGCTTCGTGACGCTTAGCTTTCTCACGGGACAGCAGGGTTTCACCGAAGCCGTCTTCAACAGCATCCAGAGCAACGTCAACTTCGTCACCAACCTGGATTTCCAGCTCGCCCTGGGCGTTTTTGAATTGCTCAGCCGGGATGGCAGACTCAGATTTCAGACCGGCGTCAACCAGTACGATATCTTTGTCGATAGCAACAACGACGCCACGAACGATGGAACCCGGGCGGGTTTCGATTTCTTTTAAGGATTCTTCAAAGAGTTGAGCGAAAGATTCAGTCATGTTGTTAATCTTCAGGGTTCTTTAGTTTAACGTCCATTTAGCGTCCCGCCGAATGGGGTTGTTTCACATACCCCGCCATTGGCTCCATGCCGACAGGGTTTAAGGTTACAGGGGTAAAATTTTACCCGATATATTGCGATACCGCTATGACAAATATGACAAAAAGCCAATAGCGCCGCCGCGCTTATTGCTGCGGCAACGCCAACACTTTCTGTGCATACGTCAACGCCTGCCGGATCACTTCTTCGATCGACATGCTGGTAGAATCCAGCACGAGGGCGTCAGAAGCGGGCACCAGAGGCGCGATAGGCCGATTACGGTCACGGTCGTCCCGTTCCTTTATCTCGGCTAAAAGACGTTCAAAGTTAACATTAAAGCCCTTCTCCTGCAACTGCAGCATGCGGCGGTGCGCGCGCTCCTCCGAGCTGGCGTCGAGGAAAATCTTGACCGGCGCGTCCGGGAACACCACCGTGCCCATGTCGCGGCCATCGGCAATCAGGCCGGGCGCCTCGCGGAATGCGCGCTGGCGGCGCAGCAGCGCCTCGCGCACGCGCGGAAACGCCGCCGCTTGCGACGCGGTGTTGCCGACGGTTTCGGTGCGGATCTCATTGCTGACGTCCTCACCTTCCAAAATCACCTGCAGCTTGCCGTCCTGGGCAACGAAGCGAACATCGAGATGTGCGGCCAGCGGAACCAGCGCTTCCTCAGAAGTGATATCCACCTGATGATGCAACGCCGCCAGCGCCAGCACGCGATAGATCGCGCCGGAGTCCAGCAAACGCCAACCAAGGGACTCGGCCAACGCTTTACACAGCGTGCCTTTGCCTGCGCCACTTGGTCCATCAACGGTTATCACCGGGGCTGTAGCCGTCATTTCTCTCTCCTTCAGGTAGAAAACCTCACAGAGACACGGTGCACCTCGGCTCAAGGCCCGCGCGCCGTACTCTCTGTCACCTGCCCAATCAGGGGCAAATACGGTGGCGTATTATACGCTGCCCTACGGCAATCTGTTACCCTGGAACTGTCCGGTTGTTGAAAATAAGCGCACAACCGCGAAAAAGTATAGAAGAAACGCCGGTTGCCAAAGGTTAAAAACGATAAAGGCCCACAAAGGGGCCCTAAAATAAACGATTTGACGGGTTACGCCGGCTGGCTGATGCGCGCCAGCTGTTCGAAATAGTCCGGGAAGGTTTTCGCGGTGCATTTCGGATCGAGAATGGTGACCGGAGTATCCGACAGCGCCACCAGCGAGAAACACATCGCCATGCGGTGATCGTTGTAGGTGCCAATCTCGGCAAACTGCAGTTTGGCCGGCGGCACGACGTGAATGTAGTCTTCGCCTTCGTCCACTTCCGCCCCCACTTTACGCAGCTCGGTGGCCATCGCCGCCAGACGGTCGGTCTCCTTCACCCGCCAGTTGTAGATATTGCGAATGGTGGTCGGCCCCTCGGCGAACAGCGCTGCGGTGGCGATGGTCATCGCCGCGTCCGGAATGTGGTTCATGTCCATGTCGATACCGCGCAGTTCACCGCGGCTGCATTCGATGAAATCGTCGCCCCAGGTAATGCGCGCGCCCATTTTCTCCAGCACGTCGGCAAACTTGGTGTCGCCCTGCACGCTTTTGCGGCCGATGCCGGTCACGCGCACGGTGCCGCCTTTGATAGCCGCCGCCGCCAGGAAGTAAGAGGCGGAAGAAGCGTCGCCCTCAACCAGGTAATCGCCCGGCGCGATATACGTCTGACGCCCCTGGATGTGGAACACCCGGTAGTTGTCGTGGCTCACCGATACGCCGAAGGTGCGCATCAGATGCAGCGTGATGTCGATGTACGGCTTGGAAACCAGCTCGCCCTTGATGTGGATCTGCGTATCCTGCGGCGCCAGCGGCGCAGTCATCAGCAACGCGGTCAGGAACTGGCTGGAGACGCTGCCGTCAACGGTGACGTCGCCGCCCTGGAAGCCGCCGCGCAGGCGAATCGGTGGGTAATCGGTCTGCTCGAGGTAATCAATCTGCGCCCCGCCCTGGCGCAACGCGTCCACCAAATGGCCGATCGGGCGCTCTTTCATGCGCGGTTCGCCGGTCAACACCACGTCGCCTTCGCCGAGGCACAGCGCCGCCGCCAATGGGCGCATCGCCGTCCCGGCGTTGCCGAGGAACAGTTCCAGCGGCTGCTCGGCCACCAGCGGCCCGGCCACGCCGGTCACTTCGCATACGGTGCGATCGGCGGAAAGCTGATAGTTCACGCCCAACGCCTGCAGCGCGTTCAGCATATGACGCACGTCGTCGCTGTCCAGCAGGTTGGTCAGCCGGGTCGTTCCTTTCGCCAGCGCCGCCAGCAGCAGAGCGCGGTTAGAAACGCTCTTGGAGCCGGGTAAGTTGACGGTGCCATTGACCAGGGCGACCGGGTGTAACGTCAGGGAATCCACCATGTGAACAAAACTCTCCAATTCTGATAAACGAAACGGCTCCGGGATAATGCCGGAGCCGCTTTAATGCAAAAGGACAACAGCCTGAGCAGCCCGCGCCGGGCGGGCTGACGGAATCAACCGTGACGACGTTCGAAGTCGGCCATGAAGTCGGTCAGCGCCTGCACGCCGGCCAGCGGCATGGCATTGTAAATAGAAGCGCGCATGCCGCCAACTACCCGGTGCCCTTTCAGCGCCTGCAGGCCGATGGCTTCGGCCTCGCTGAGGAACACCTTGTCCAGCGCCGCATCGGCCAGCTGGAACGGCACGTTCATCCAGGAACGGTTGGCGATCGCCACCTGGCTGCGGTAAAAGTCGGATTTATCGATGGTCGCGTACAGCAGTTCGGCCTTGGCCTGATTGCGTTTTTGCATCTCCACCAGGCCACCCTGCTCTTTCAGCCATTTGAACACCAGCCCCGACAGGTACCAGGCGAAGGTCGGTGGAGTGTTGAACATCGAGTCGTTCTCGGCCAGCACGGTGTAGTCGAGGATCGACGGCACTTCTTTGCGTGCCTTACCCAGCAGATCGTCGCGCACGATCACCAGCGTCAAGCCGGCCGGGCCGATATTTTTCTGCGCGCCGGCGTAAATCACGCCGAAACGGCTGACGTCGAGCGGGCGGGACAGGATGGTCGAGGAGTAATCGCCGATCACCACCTTGTCGCCGAAGTCCGGCGTTTCA
Organism: Serratia sp. HRI; assembly: GCF_010119335.3. Lineage (NCBI taxonomy): Bacteria > Pseudomonadati > Pseudomonadota > Gammaproteobacteria > Enterobacterales > Yersiniaceae > Serratia > Serratia sp. HRI. The sequence goes on from NZ_CP083690.1 coordinate 786,835, forward strand.
TCGATGGCCACGCCGTCGATGGTCTCATTCGGGCAATAGTGGACATAAGCCGCGTCGGCGCTGAGCTGCCACTCTTTCATCGGCTTGATGCCGCTCAGGCCGTCGATACGGGTTTTCACGTCGATGACGTTCGGGGCGCAATACTTTTCCGCTTCCTTGATGGCGCTGTGCGCCCAATAGCCGCCGTCGATATAGTCGGCGGTGGCCTTGTCGCCCAGCAGGTTCAGCGGCAGCGCGGCGAACTGCGCGCGCGCGCCGCCGTGGCAAAACAGCACTTTATAGTTGGAGGGGACTTTCAGCAGATCGCGCAGATCCTGTTCCGCCTGCTCGGCAACGGCGATGAATTCTTTGCTGCGGTGACTGATCTCCATCACTGACGTGCCCAGCCCGTGCCAGTTGCACAGTTCCTGTTCCGCACGACGCAACACTTCCACCGGCAGCATCGCCGGGCCAGAGCTAAAATTATAAACCTGAGTCATTTCCCCTCACCACATTCACTGTTCGCCGCAGAAAAGCGACCTGTCGAAAAGACGCCCGAAGTTAACGCTCGCGTTAACCAACCCATCGGTTTTATCACTCACGCCCCATGGCTGCAACGCTTATTCACCCGTCGGCGGCAAACGGCCGCGCCGGGTGATGACAGGCTCTGCGGCCGTCGCGATTGTTTGGACGATAAAACCCTGCGACATGGGGAAATTCAGCGGGTTAACGCGGTGTTTTATGCTGTATTCAGCCAAGATAGCTGCGGGAGCCCGACCGGCCCCCGCAGAAGAGAAAACGATCAGTACTGATTGAACATCTGCTGGATTTGCTGCGCGTCTTTGGTTCGCGTCAGCGCCAGCTGCAGCAGAATGCGCGCTTTTTGCGGATTCAGCGTGCCGGCGGCAACAAAGCCGTACTTGGCGTCGTCCACTTCCGCATCTTCGGTGGTGGCGCCGGTCGGCACCCGCGATGAACGCACCACCGCCACGCCGTTGTGCGCCGCCGTCGCCAGGGTGTCAAACACCGTTTTATACAGGTTGCCGTTGCCGACCCCGGCGCTGACGATGCCCTGATAGCCTTCGGCGATCAGCGCCTTGGCCGGCGCATCGGAGGCGTTGGCATAGTTATAGACGATGCCGACCTTCGGCAGTTCGTTCAGCTTGCTGACGTCGAACGGCGTATCCCGGGTATGCTTACGCAGCGGCGAGCGCTGGTAATCGACCTTGCCGTTGTGGATATACCCCAGCGGGCCGAAGTTCGGCGACTGGAAGGTCTGCACGGCGGTAGTGTTGGTCTTGGTGACGTCGCGCGCATCCAGCACCGTGTCGTTCATCGCCACCAGCACCCCGCGGTTGGCCGATTGCGGATCCGCCGCCGTCACCACCGCGTTGTACAGATTGAACGGGCCGTCGGCGCTCATCGCCGTCGCCGGGCGCATCGCCCCGACCAGCACCACCGGCTTGTCGCACTTCACCGTCAGATCGAGGAAGTAGGCCGTCTCTTCCAGCGTATCGGTGCCGTGGGTGATGACGAAGCCGTCGGTCTTGCTGCAGTCGGCGTCGATCTTCTTCGCCAACGTCAGCCATACCTGATCGTTCATGTCCTGCGAACCGATGTTCACCACCTGCTCCCCCTGCACGTTGGCGATGTTTTTCAGCTCTGGCACCGCATCGACCAACGCCTCGACGCCCAGCTTGCCCGCCGTATAGTTGGATTTCGTCGCCGAATCGCCGCCGCCGGCAATGGTGCCGCCGGTCGCCAGCAGAGTGATGTTGGGCAGCGCCAGCGCCGAGGCGCTGAAGCCGGTCAACAGGAGGGTTAACGCGCTGAGTTTCACTGATTTCATTAGATTTCTCCGTGACAGATAACTCGCTGAATTATGGCCTTTATCCTTAAAAAAACTGTGACTTTGCCGCCGCTTTAGGAATACGTGGAGCTCCAGCGTAAAACCCCGTATCATTGCGCGTTTTTAGTACGCGCAAAAAGTGAAGACAATGACGCAAACTTTTATCCCCGGTAAAGACGCCGCCCTGGAAGACTCCATCGCCCGTTTCCAGCAGAAACTGAGCGATCTCGGTTTCAACATCGAAGAAGCCTCCTGGCTGAACCCGGTGCCGCACGTGTGGTCGGTGCACATTCGCGATCGCGATTGCCCGCTGTGCTTCACCAACGGCAAAGGCGCCAGCAAAAAAGCCGCGCTGGCCTCCGCGCTGGGTGAATATTTCGAGCGCCTGTCCACCAACTACTTCTTCGCCGATTTCTATCTGGGCCGGCAGATCGCCGAAGGCGACTTCGTGCACTACCCGAATGAGAAATGGTTCCCGATCCCTGAAGACGACGCGCTGCCGGCCGGTATCCTCGACGAACGCCTGCACGCCTTCTACGATCCGCAGCAAGAGCTGAGCGCCAGCGATCTTGTCGATCTGCAATCCGGCAACGCCGATCGCGGCGTGTGTGCGCTGCCGTTTACCCGTCAGTCCGACCAGCAAACGGTGTACATCCCGATGAATATCATCGGCAACCTGTATGTTTCCAACGGCATGTCCGCTGGCAACACCGCCAACGAAGCGCGCGTGCAGGGCCTGTCGGAAGTGTTCGAGCGCTATGTGAAAAACCGCATCATCGCCGAATCCATCAGCCTGCCGGCGATCCCGGACGAAGTGCTGAACCGTTACCCGGGCGTGGTGGAAGCCATCGCCAAGCTGGAAGAGGAAGGTTTCCCGATCCTCTCCTATGACGCCTCGCTGGGCGGCAACTACCCGGTCATTTGCGTGGTGCTGTTCAACCCGACCAACGGCACCTGCTTCGCTTCGTTCGGCGCGCACCCGGACTTCGGCGTGGCGCTGGAGCGCACGGTGACCGAACTGCTGCAGGGCCGCAGCTTGAAAGATCTCGACGTGTTCACCGCACCGACCTTCGATGACGAAGAAGTGGCGGAACACACCAACCTGGAAACGCACTTCATCGACTCCAGCGGCCTGATCTCCTGGGATCTGTTCAAACAGGACGCCGATTACCCGTTCGTTGACTGGAACTTCAGCGGCAGCACGCAGGAAGAGTTCGCCACCCTGATGAGCATCTTCGACAAAGAAGACGCGGAAGTGTACATCGCCGACTACGAGCACCTTGGCGTCTACGCTTGCCGCATCATCGTGCCGGGCATGTCCGACATTTATCCGGCGGAAGACCTGCTGCTGGCCAACAACAGCATGGGCGCGCACCTGCGCGATACGCTGCTGGCGCTGCCGGGCAGCGAGTGGGAGCCGGAAGAGTACCTGGCGCTGATCGAGCAGTTGGACGACGAAGGGCTGGACGACTTCACCCGCGTACGCGAACTGCTGGGCATTGCCAGCGGCAAAGACAACGCCTGGCATACCCTGCGCGTGGGCGAGCTGAAGTCGATGCTGGCGCTGGCGGGCGGCGATCTGGATCAGGCGCTGATTTGGACCGAGTGGACGCAGGACTTCAACGCCTCGGTGCTGAGCCCGGCGCGCAGCAACTACTACCGCTGCCTGCAAACGCTGCTGCTGCTGGCGCAGGAGCCTGAGCGCGAAGCGGCGCAATACTATACCGCGTTCGTGAAAATGTACGGCCAGGAAGCGGTGGACGCGGCCTCGGCCGCCATCAGTGGTGAAGAGCGCTTCAACGGGCTGTTCGCCGTCGATGCCGATCTGAAGGCGCTGCCGGCCCATCAGGCGCTGCTGGCGGCCTACGAGAAGCTGCAGGCGGCCAAGCGCCGTCACTGGGCCAAGGCCTAATCGCCATTGGGGGTACCGCCACTTTTGGGGTACCCTCCCCGGTCAAACGCCGCACTCCGCTGCGGCGTTTTCATTTTGCGGTTTATTTCAACGCATTCTGTTTTATTTTCCCGCAGAAAAATAGGCGGTTAAACGAGCATAAGAATAAATAAACCGGCGATTGTTGCCAGACGGTGAAATAATAATTAACCGATAATTAAACTTTCAGCGACGAACGGCGACAAAACGCCTAAAAATTTAACTTTACCCTACGCCGTCCACCCGATGAATTCAAAAAATTTTGCAAACATTAAAAAAATGTTTTTATTTAAAAATCAATAAATTAACCTAAAAAACCACACAAAAAACACGCCATTTTGCCGCTCTACTTCCCCGCCTTATGATCCAAATCAAATTTTCCCCTATACTGCTTTGCTAGTATCTCATTGCGTTGTTTTAACCCTTAAGAGCGAGAGTTAGTTTGAAAACTGACAGCCCATTCGATCTGATTTTACCTGCGGCAACGGCGAAAATCGCTGAAGATGCCGGCGTGTATAAAGCCACCAAACATCCGCTGAAAACGTTTTATTTGGCGATCACCGCCGGTGTCTTCATTTCCATCGCCTTCGTTTTCTACATCACGGCGACCACCGGCACCGCCGGCGTGCCTTTCGGGCTGGCGAAACTGGTCGGCGGCATCTGTTTCTCTCTCGGGTTAATGCTGGTGGTGGTGTCAGGCGCCGACCTGTTCACCTCTACCGTGCTTATCGTCATCGCCAAGGCCAGCGGCCGCATCAGCTGGGGCCAGCTGGGCGCCAACTGGCTGAACGTTTATCTCGGCAACCTGGTCGGCGCGCTGTTCTTCGTGGCGCTGATCTGGTTCTCCGGCGAGTATATGGTCGCCAACGGCCAGTGGGGCCTGAATGTCCTGCAAACCGCAGACCACAAGCTGCATCACACCTTTATCGAAGCCGTGTGCCTCGGCATTCTGGCTAACCTGATGGTCTGCCTGGCGGTCTGGATGAGCTACTCCGGCCGTACTCTGACCGACAAGATGCTCGCCATGGTGCTGCCGGTCGGGATGTTTGTCGCCAGCGGCTTCGAACACAGCATCGCCAACATGTTTATGATCCCTATGGGCATCGTGGTCAAACACTTCGCCACGCCGGAGTTCTGGCAAGCCGTAGGGGCGGTACCTGAGCAATTCGCTCATCTGACAGTAAGCAACTTCATCATCGACAACCTGATTCCGGTCACCATCGGCAACATCATCGGCGGCGGTCTGCTGGTTGGGTTGACTTACTGGGTAATTTATCTGCGCGGGGGCCGCGAACAGCACTAAGCTGTGAGTTACCGCGCGCAGAGTTAGAAATCCACAATCAAAGGTAGGTGTACAATGACCGAACTTAACGAGAAATTAGCCAACGCTTGGGAAGGTTTCAGCAAGGGTGACTGGCAGAATGAAGTCAACGTTCGTGACTTCATCCAGAAAAACTACACGCCTTATGAGGGTGACGAATCCTTCCTGGCTGGCGCAACTCAAGCCACCACCACCTTGTGGGACAAGGTTATGGAAGGGATCAAACTGGAAAACCGCACTCACGCGCCGGTTGATTTCGACACCAACGTTGCTTCAACCATCATTTCTCACGACGCGGGTTACATCGCCAAAGAGCTGGAAACCATCGTAGGTCTGCAGACCGACGCCCCTCTGAAACGCGCGCTGATCCCGTTCGGCGGCATCAAAATGGTCGAAGGTTCGTGCAAAGTGTACGGCCGCGAACTGGATCCGCAGCTGAAAAAAGTGTTCACCGAATACCGTAAAACCCACAACCAGGGCGTATTCGACGTTTACACCAAAGACATCCTGAACTGCCGTAAATCCGGCGTGCTGACCGGTTTGCCAGATGCCTACGGCCGCGGCCGCATCATCGGCGACTACCGCCGCGTGGCGCTGTACGGTATCGACTTCCTGATGGCCGACAAACTGAACCAGTTCAAATCGCTGCAGGAAAAACTGGAAAACGGCGAAGATCTGGAAATGACCATCCAGCTGCGCGAAGAGATCGCTGAACAGCACCGCGCTCTGGCTCAGATCAAAGAGATGGCCGCTAAATACGGTTACGACATCTCCGGCCCGGCCACCAGCGCGCAAGAAGCGGTGCAGTGGACCTACTTCGGCTATCTGGCCGCGGTGAAATCCCAGAACGGCGCCGCCATGTCCTTCGGCCGCGTGTCCACCTTCCTCGACGTGTTCATCGAGCGCGACATCAAGGCGGGCAAACTGACCGAAGAACAAGCGCAGGAACTGATCGACCACCTGGTGATGAAACTGCGTATGGTGCGCTTCCTGCGTACCCCTGAGTACGATGAGCTGTTCTCCGGCGACCCAATCTGGGCAACGGAATCCCTGGCCGGTATGGGCGTCGACGGCCGTACCCTGGTCACCAAAAACAGCTTCCGCTTCCTGAACACCCTGTACACCATGGGGCCGTCTCCGGAGCCGAACATGACCATTCTGTGGTCTGAGAAGCTGCCGCTGAACTTTAAGAAATTCGCGGCGAAAGTGTCCATCGACACCTCTTCCGTTCAGTACGAAAACGACGACCTGATGCGCCCTGACTTCAACAACGATGACTATGCCATCGCTTGCTGCGTCAGCCCGATGATCGTCGGCAAACAAATGCAGTTCTTCGGCGCCCGTGCCAACCTGGCGAAAACCATGCTGTACGCCATCAACGGCGGCGTTGACGAAAAACTGAAAATGCAGGTCGGCCCGAAAGAAGCGCCGATGATGGACGAAGTGCTGGACTATGACAAAGTCATGGCACGCATGGACCACTTTATGGATTGGCTGGCCAAGCAGTACGTGACCGCGCTGAACATCATTCACTACATGCACGACAAGTACAGCTACGAAGCTGCGCTGATGGCGCTGCATGACCGTGACGTTTATCGCACCATGGCTTGCGGCATCGCCGGTCTGTCCGTGGCAGCCGACTCCCTGTCTGCCATCAAGTACGCGAAAGTCACCACCATTCGCGACGAAGACGGCCTGGCCATCGACTTCAAAGTGGAAGGCGAGTATCCGCAGTTCGGTAACAACGACGCCCGCGTCGATGACATCGCTTGCGACCTGGTGGAACGTTTCATGAAGAAAATTCAGAAACTGCGCACCTACCGCAATGCGGTACCGACTCAGTCCGTACTGACCATCACCTCCAACGTGGTGTACGGTAAGAAAACCGGTAACACCCCGGATGGCCGCCGCGCAGGCGCACCGTTCGGCCCAGGTGCCAACCCGATGCACGGCCGCGACCAGAAAGGCGCAGTAGCCTCCCTGACCTCGGTAGCCAAACTGCCGTTTGCCTACGCGAAAGACGGGATCTCCTACACCTTCTCCATCGTGCCTAACGCGCTGGGTAAAGACGACGACGTGCGTAAAGCCAACCTGGCGGGCCTGATGGATGGTTACTTCCACCATGAAGCCTCCATCGAAGGCGGCCAGCACCTGAACGTCAACGTAATGAACCGCGAAATGCTGCTGGACGCGATGGAAAACCCTGAGAAATACCCTCAGCTGACCATCCGCGTTTCCGGTTACGCCGTGCGCTTCAACTCGCTGACCAAAGAGCAACAGCAGGACGTCATTACTCGTACCTTCACTCAAACGATGTAATACGCCAACCGGGCGGGAAACCGCCCGGTGCCAAAGTCAGGGCCGGTTCTGCCGGCCCTTTTCTCCCACCGCTCTCCCCTGACTCTGTAGAGTCTGTTTTGCCGGACATCTATACTGAATGGATAGCCGGCAAAACAGTTATCCGGCAACTGACCGGCCGACAGGCATCATTACCCCCGGTGGCGGGCTCACACCGCCACTGCATCGCAGATACCTGGCCGGCGGCCACGCGCCTATTTTTAGACTGCGTTTGACAGTCAATATTGGAGAAAACCCCGCAATGTCAGTAACTGGTCGCATCCACTCCTTCGAATCCTGCGGCACCGTCGACGGGCCAGGGATCCGCTTTATCGTCTTCTTCCAGGGCTGCCTGATGCGCTGCCTCTATTGCCATAACCGCGACACCTGGGATACCCACGGCGGCAAAGAAGTGACCGTTGAAGAGCTGATGAAAGACGCGGTGGCCTACCGCCACTTCATGAACGCCTCCGGCGGCGGCGTGACCGCGTCCGGCGGCGAGGCGATCCTGCAGGCAGAATTCGTGCGCGACTGGTTCCGCGCCTGCCACGCCGAAGGCATCAATACCTGCCTGGACACCAATGGCTTCGTGCGCCGCTACGATCCGGTGATCGACGAGCTGCTGGACACCACCGATCTGGTGATGCTGGACCTGAAACAGATGAACGACGAGATCCACCAGAACCTGGTCGGCGTCTCCAACCACCGCACGCTGGAATTCGCCCGCTACCTGGCGAAACGCAACCAGCGCACCTGGATCCGCTACGTGGTGGTGCCGGGTTGGTCAGACGACGACAAGTCGGCGCACCTGCTGGGCGAGTTCACCAAAGACATGACCAATATCGAGAAAATCGAGCTGCTGCCCTACCACGAGCTGGGCAAGCACAAATGGGTGGCGATGGGGGAAGAGTACAAGCTGGACGGCGTTCATCCGCCGAAGGCCGAGACCATGGATCGCGTCAAAGGCATCCTGGAAAGCTACGGCCACAAAGTCATTTACTGATTGGCGCAGCGCCAAAAAAAACCGGCTCATGGCCGGTTTTTTTATGCTCAGGCGGCAGCGAACGGCGTGTGATGGTGATCCGGCTTCTGCTTCTTCAGCAGCATCAGCAGGTAAACCAGCGCCACGGCAGCGATCATCACGAACAGCACGCGATCGGAGTAGTTTTGCATCAGCAGCGCCGTCATCGACGGGCCCAGCAGGCTGCCGATGGTGTAGCTCATCAGCAGCGCCTGGTTCATCGCCACCAACTCGTGCGGTAGCGCCTTCTCACAGGCCCAGGACATCGCCACCGGGTACAGGGTAAAGCCGGCGCAGCCGAGGATGAACAGCGAAGGCGCCATGGCGTAGTTACCGAGCATCGCCACGCTGGCGAGGATCACCACGAATACCTGAATGCGCAGCACCAGCAGACGCCCGTAACGATCGGCCAGGCGACCGACCGGCCATTGGCCGACGATGCCTGAGCTGACCAGCAGCGCCATCCAGTAACCGACGTTGGCGTCGCTCATGCCCTGATGGGAGAGGTACAGCGGCATCAGGCCGTACAGCGAACCGAGCACGATGCCGGAAATGATGCAGCCATTGATGCCGAGGCGCGCGCTGCGGCGTTTCAGCATTGTCCACACCGCTGCCTGCTGCGGCTCGTCTTCATGGCGGTTGACCCGCGCAAACAGCATCGGCAACATCGCGCTGATCACGATGGCGGTCACCCACGGCACCACGTGCAGCAATTCCGTCGAGGTCATGCTCAACAACAATTGGCCGGTCACCGTACCGAGGTAATAAACGATCATATAGGCCGCCAGCAGCTGGCCACGGTTGCTGAGATTGCCGCTGCGCAACAGCGCGCTTTCCACGATCACCCAAATCCAGGCGCAGCCGACGCCGGCGAAGAAGCGCCAGCCCAGCCAGCTCCAAAAATCGATCGACAGCACCATGCCGGCGGTTGCGGCGGCGAACACCAGACAAGAAAGATGATAGCTGCGGGTAAAGCCGACGCGCTGGATCAGTTTGCCCGCTACCAGCGTGCCCAACAGGTTGCCGCTGAAATAAGAGGAGCTGACCATTCCCACCTGCCAGGTCGACAGCTGAGCATGGGTTAACCAAAGAGGCACGAGCGTATTCAAAACGGCAATGGATACCGTGAGCAGCAAGAGGCCGCAGAGCAATAAGAGCACTGGGCGAGAGTATGCGGACATAGTGAGATTGTGACCGAACGCGCAATGAGAGTGCGCGCATCATGCCACTGGCGATAAAAAAGTCAATCGCCTCTTATCATTTCACCGCACGATTTGTTTCCGGCTAACCGGCTGAAAAAGCGCTATGCTCAGCACAGTGCGAATTTGACGACGGAGAAACAAGATGAGTCAGGCAAATAATGCGGTGGTAGAGGCCCTGCTGGCGGACATCGGCAGCACGCAAGGTGACCTGCTGGCCATTGTGCAGCAGGTGCGGCGGATCGCTGCGGAGAGCGGCAACGGCGTCACCGAATCGGTCAAATACGGCGGCATCATGTTCTCGCATAGCCAATTTTTCTGCGGCGTTTTCGCCTACCGCAATCACGTCACGGTGGAATTCGGCCAAGGGCACCGACTGGAAGATCGCTATCAGCAACTTGAAGGCAGCGGCCAGTATCGGCGGCACATCAAGCTCCACTCGCCCGACGAGGTGAAAAGCAAGCATCTGGCGGACTACATTCAACAGGCTTATACGCTGACTACGGGCTGAATTCTCGACATAAAAAAAGCGCCCGCAGGCGCTTTTTTCGTGGTTTGCCGTTTAGCCGATATATTCCAGGCCGCCCATATAAGGACGCAGCACTTCAGGTACCTGAATGCGGCCGTCGGCCTGCTGGTAGTTTTCCAACACCGCCACCAGCGTACGGCCAACCGCCAAGCCCGAGCCGTTCAGGGTGTGGACCAGACGCGGTTTCTTGTCGGCTTTGCTGCGGCAGCGCGCCTGCATGCGGCGAGCCTGGAAGTCCCACATGTTGGAGCAGGACGAGATCTCGCGGTAGGTATCCTGCGCCGGCAGCCACACTTCCAGATCGTAAGTTTTGCACGCGCCGAAGCCCATGTCGCCGGTGCACAGCAGCACCTTGCGGTAAGGCAGGTTCAACAGCTGCAGCACTTTTTCCGCGTGGCCGGTCAGCTCTTCCAGGGCATCCATCGAATCTTCCGGACGAACGATCTGCACCATTTCAACCTTGTCGAACTGGTGCATGCGGATCAAACCGCGGGTGTCACGGCCGTAAGAACCGGCTTCAGCACGGAAGCATGGCGTGTGTGCGGTCATTTTCAGCGGCAGAGATTCCTCTTCCACGATCTCGTCGCGCACCAGGTTGGTCAGCGGCACTTCCGCCGTTGGGATCAGCGCGTAGTTGCTGCTGTCGGCTTCTTCTTCCAGCGGACGGGTATGGAACAGGTCTTCGCCGAACTTCGGCAGCTGGCCGGTACCGTACAGCGTGGCGTGGTTGACCAGGTAAGGCACGTAGGCCTCCAGGTAGCCGTGCTGCTCAGTGTGCAGATCCAGCATGAACTGGGACAGCGCACGGTGCATGCGGGCGATTTGCCCTTTCATCACCACGAAGCGCGAACCGGTCAGCTTAACCGCGGCGGCAAAATCCAGCCCGCCGGCCATTTCGCCCAGATCGACGTGATCGCGCACCGCGAAGTCGTACTGGCGCGGTTCGCCCCAGCGGGTCACTTCCAGGTTTTCGCTGTCGTCTTTACCATCCGGCACGGCGTCGTCCGGCAGGTTAGGCAGCGTCAGGGCGTAATCGCGGATCTCGCTCTGCAGCGCATCCAGCGCCGCCTTGGCGGCATCCAGCTTGTCACCCAGCTCGTTCACTTCGCGACGCAGCGGCTCGATGTCTTCCCCACGCGCTTTGGCCGCGCCGATGGATTTCGATCGGGAGTTGCGTTCCGCTTGCAGCGTTTCAGTTTCTACCTGCAGAACTTTGCGACGTTCTTCCTGCGAACGCAGCAGATCCAGATCGAGTTTAAAGCCTCGGCGAGCCAGTTTGACGGCGACTGCGTCTAGCTCATTACGCAGCAGATTGGGATCGAGCATGCTAATCCTGTGCTTGTTGTTATTGAAAGAAGTGTTGTTGTTCTATGCGGCTGATTTATAGCCGCATAAAAGAAGAGTGATACCCGCTAACCTTACCGCAACGGCCTCGCTAGCGGTAGCGTTTTGTCGGGCTATTTTGATCCTGCTCAGCCAGCCATGCCAACTTTTCGCCGATTTTCCCTTCCAGCCCGCGCGACGTCGGTTGATAGTAGCGCGTATGGGCCATTTCAGGCGGGAAATAGTTCTCGCCGGCGGCGTAGGCGTTGGGTTCGTCGTGAGCGTAACGGTACTCCGCCCCCAGCCCCATCTCCTTCATCAGCTTGGTCGGCGCGTTGCGCAAATGCTCCGGCACGTCATAATCGGCCTGCTCTTTGGCGTCGCGCATGGCGGCCTTGAACGCGGTGTAGACCGCGTTGCTTTTCGGCGCGCAGGCGAGATAAACGATCGCCTGCGCAATGGCGCGCTCGCCCTCCGCCGGCCCCACGCGGGTGAAACAATCCCAGGCGGCGATCGCCACCTGCATGCCGCGCGGATCGGCGTTGCCCACGTCTTCAGAGGCAATCGCCAACAGACGGCGCGCCACATAGAGCGGATCGCCGCCGGCGGTAATGATGCGCGCATACCAGTACAGCGCGGCGTCCGGCGCCGAGCCACGCACCGATTTATGCAGCGCGGAAATCAGGTCGTAATAACGGTCGCCCTTATTGTCGAAGCGCGCGCTGCGCTCGCCCGACACCTCTTTCAGCAGCTCGGGCGTCAGCACCCGCACGCCTTTGGCGTCGAGCTCCGCCATGTCCGCCATCATTTCCAGGCTGTTCAGCGCCCGGCGCGCGTCGCCGCCCACCAGTTCCGACAGCAGGCGGCGCGTTTCGGCCGGCAGCTCGACGTTCTGGCCGCCAAAACCGCGCGCCTTGTCGTTCATCGCCTGATCCAGCACCTGGCCGATGTCTTCGGCGGTCAGCGCCTTCAACAAATAGACGCGGGCGCGCGACAGCAGCGCCGAGTTCAGTTCGAACGACGGGTTTTCGGTGGTGGCACCGATAAAGGTGATGGTGCCGTCTTCGATGTGCGGCAGGAAAGCGTCCTGCTGGCTCTTATTGAAGCGGTGCACTTCGTCGACGAACAGGATGGTGCGGCGGCCGGCGTCGCGATTTTGCCGCGCCCGCTCGATCGCCTCGCGGATCTCCTTGATACCGGAGGTCACGGCGGAGATCCGTTCGACATCCGCCTGACCGTAACGGCCGATCAGCTCTGCCAGCGTCGTCTTCCCGGTGCCCGGCGGCCCCCATAAAATCATCGAGTGCAGCTGCCCGGCCTCGATGGCGCGCGGCAGCGGCTTGCCGGCGGCCAGCAGGTGCTGCTGGCCGATATACTGCGCCAGCGTGGTCGGCCGCATACGCGCGGCCAACGGCTGGAACTCGTTCTGGGAAAAATCGAGCGACAGATTATTACTCACTTGCACCTCACTGGCGCTGGTCGTCCAGCGTCACCCCCTTCGGCGGGGTAAATTTGAATTTGGCCGGATCGGCGGCGACGTTCTGCTGGCTTTTCAGCGTATAGGAACTGCGCTGACCATCCTGCTCCACCGCAGCGAAGCTACGAATGGTTCCGCTGTTGGTCACGCTGATGGCGAACTGCTTCAGGTTGCCGCTGGCGGACTTCGGCGTCAGCTCGAAATCATCGCCCTTTTGCTTCACGTTGTACTGTTTCCAGTCGCTGGCATTATTGCGGGTGATCAGCATAAACGGCGTATTGCCGGTGGCGTTCTTCAGCCAGGTCGCCGTCACCTGCTCGACGAACGGGTTATAGAACCACAGGGTCTGGCCATCGGAGACCAGCACGCTCTCATCGGGCGAGGTCATGTGCCAGTTGAACAGGTTTGGCCGCTTCACCCACAGCTCGCCTTCCCCCTGTTGCACCGCGGCGCCGTCGGCGCTGGTCACGGTTTGTGAGAAGCTGGCGTGGAAACTGTTCACCTTCGCCAGGCGACTTTGCAGATCCTGTGCGGCATCGGCCAGCACGGAGGTAGAAGCGAATCCCGAAAGCAGACAGCAGGCAACTAACAGTTTTTTCATTATTCCAGATACCTTATGAAATGCGTTAACCGCAGGGCGACGCCGTGCGGGTCAAATCAACCCTATACCCGCTCACTTTACCCGAAGCCGGCGATCGGCCGGTAGGCCAATGTTCCGAGAAGAAACGGGTTTACGCTTCTTTGCACAAGGGCCGCTTAAGCGGCCCTTTCTGATTGAATTGCAATGGCTAAACGACCATCAATCGTGCCGAGGCGGCGCCAGCACCTCGCGGTTGCCGTTGTGCCCCTGCTCGCTGACGATGCCCTGCGCTTCCATCTGTTCGATGATGCGCGCCGCGCGGTTATAACCGATACGGAACTGGCGCTGCACGCCGGAGATGGAGGCGCGGCGTTTATCCACCACGAAATCCACCGCCTGGTCAAACAACGGATCCAGCTCTTCGTCACCGTCCATACCGCCGCCGGCACCGCCCTCGCCGTCTTCGCCGCCGCTGAGAATACCCTCTTTATATTGGGGCCGCTCGCGCGCTTTCCAATCCTTGACCACCGCGTGCACTTCCTGATCGCGCACGAATGCGCCATGTACGCGCACCGGAATCGAGGAGTTCGGCGCCAGATAGAGCATGTCACCCATACCCAGCAAGGACTCGGCCCCCCCCTGATCGAGGATGGTGCGGGAGTCGATTTTGCTCGACACGGTAAAGGCGATACGCGTCGGGATGTTGGCCTTGATAAGACCCGTGATCACATCCACCGACGGACGCTGGGTCGCCAGCACCAGGTGGATACCCGCCGCACGCGCTTTCTGCGCCAGGCGAGCGATCAACTCTTCGACCTTCTTGCCAACCGTCATGATCAGATCGGCGAATTCGTCGACCATCACTACGATGTACGGCTCTTTCTCCAATACCGGCGGCGTGATGTCCATGCTGTCGGTCGGCTTCCAGAACGGATCCGGGATCGGGCGCCCCATCGCTTCGGCCTGATCGACGCGCTCGTTGTAGCCGGCCAGGTTACGCACGCCCAGGGCAGACATCAGCTTGTAGCGGCGTTCCATTTCACCCACGCACCAACGCAGCGCATTGGCGGCGTCTTTCATGTCGGTGACCACATCGGTCAACAGGTGCGGAATGCCTTCGTAAACCGACAGCTCCAGCATTTTCGGGTCGATCATGATAAAGCGCACTTCTTTCGGCGTGGCTTTATACAGGATGCTCAGGATCATGGCGTTGACCCCGACCGACTTACCGGAACCGGTGGTACCGGCGACCAGCAAGTGCGGCATTTTGCCCAGATCGGCCACCACCGGCTCGCCGGAGATATCCTTACCCAATACGATGGACAGCGGCGATGGGTTGTCGCGGAAGGCCGGGCAATCCAGCACTTCGCGCAGGTACACCGTTTGCCGCTTGGCGTTCGGCAATTCCAGACCGACGTAAGGCTTGCCGGGGATCACTTCCACCACGCGCACCGCAGAAGTCGACAGCGAGCGCGCCAGATCGCGCGACAGGTTGGAAATGCGCGCCGCTTTAACGCCCGGCGCCAGATCCAGCTCGAAGCGGGTGATGACCGGCCCCGGTAGGATGTCCACCACGTCGGCTTTCACGCGGTAATCGGCCAGGCTGGCCTCCACCAGGCGCGCCTTCTGTTCCAGCGCGAAGGAGTCGACCGGCTCCACCTCTTTCGGCGCTTCGGTCAGCAGATCCAGCGTCGGCAGCGGCGTGGTCGGCTTCTGCAGCGGCTGATCGTTGCGCATCAGGAACGGGTGAATCAAGCTGTCCATCGCCGGATGTTGCTCGGCCTGAGTTTGCTGAGGCGCCTGCTGCACCGGTTGCTGGGGCTGCTGATATTGCGACTGCGACGGCTGTTGATACTGCTGTTGCTGCGGCTGTTGGTACTGCTGAGACTGCGAGTGCGGTTGCTGAGGTTGGGCAACCGGCGCTGCAGGCTCAAACTGGCCGAACGGCACGTCGTCCTCTTGCTCGCTTTGCTGTTCAATGCGCTCTTCAAGCTGCGGGGACAGCGTGAACATCGGCTCGCTCGGGCCATCGTCCACTAAATCCGCCATCGGCGAGAAGCTGAAAGCATTGCGGGTATCGACCGGGCTGGCAGCCGGCGCCTGCGGGGCCGGTTCTTGCTGGCCGTAGCGCGCCTGCTGCTGCTCGGCGAATGCCTGGCGCAGCGCGGCCTCTTGCAGCGCCTCTTCGTCGTTCTGTTGATAACCTTCGCCGTAACGTTGGCTCTGCTGTTCGGCAAACGCCTTGCTCAGCTCGGCTTCCTGCAGGGCGCTCTCGTCATCTTGCTCCGGCGCGTAGCTTTCGCCGTAGCGTTGGCTTTGCTGCTCGGCAAACGCCTGACGCAGCGCAGCTTCCTGCAGCGCCTCTTCTTCCTGCGGGCTCACCGCCGTCGGCTGCTGAGGCTCCACCTCGGCCTGGCGCTGTTCCTGCTCGGCCGCACGCTGCGAAGGCAGCTTGATGCCGTAAGAAGCCAGCTCTCGGCGGGTCGGAATACGTACCGGATTCGGCCGCGGCAGCTCAGGGCCGATGCCCTGCTTAACCTGCGGATTGCCGTCGCTGGTGGCCGTGAAAGCCGGCATGAAGGTCGCCGCTGCGGCGCCCGCAGCGGCAGCGGCTGCCGTATCCAGCTGTGGCTTGGCGCCGGTGGCGCTGAACCCCCCCGCTCCGCTGACGTCGGCACTGTCGCGCTGCGCGGCGGTAAAATCAAAGGGAGAACGCGCTGCCGACTGCGGGGCCGGATCTTGCCAATTGCCCAGGCGCGGCTCATCGTCGTCCCGATAAGGATCGACGGGACGCGTCGCCTTAGGCGCAGGCGTTTCTTCCGGGATTTCGAAGGAATACAGCGGCGGCGTGGCGTCTTGCGCCGGGGCGCTCACCGGGTGCTGATTGACCGAGGCCGGCGCGGCCGTGACCGACGGCGCCTGTGTGGCGATCGGTGCGGCAACGGGCTCGTGGATCTCTGCCGTCACCGCCGGTGCAGGCGAAGCCACCGGCGCGATTGGCGCGGCGTCGGCTTCAACCTCACCATCGTCGGCTCGCAGGCCGCTGAGCAACGGATCGGCGGCGTCTTCCGCCGCCTCTTTGGCGCTTTCGGTGACAGAAGGCGCGGAGAACAGCACGTCGTC
This sequence comes from Serratia sp. HRI, assembly GCF_010119335.3. NCBI lineage: Bacteria > Pseudomonadati > Pseudomonadota > Gammaproteobacteria > Enterobacterales > Yersiniaceae > Serratia > Serratia sp. HRI. The sequence continues at coordinate 803,503 of NZ_CP083690.1, forward strand.
ATCGGCGGCCGCGGCTCCGGCTGCGGTCGCGGTAACCGCGGCTGCGGCGCCCTTCCCTGCCTGCTCAGGCTCGTCGTCAACGTAACGCTCGTCATCCTCGAAATAGCGCTCTTCGCGGCGTGAGCGGTTGGTCATCACCGTCGCGACGCCCAGCACAGCACCGCCGATCTTCTCGGCGATCACCAGCCAGGACCAGCCGGTAAACAGCGTCAGCCCCGCCGCCCACACGCACAGCAGCGCCAGCGTGGCGCCAATGCCGTTGAACCACGGCAACATGGCGTTGCTCAGCAGGCTGCCGATCACGCCGCCGGAAGCGAAGTAATAGAGATCGTCAACGTTCAGCGCCGCCAACCCACAGGAGGTGAGCACTAACGCCAGGGTGCCGATCAGGCGCAGGGAAAGCGCAAAATAGTCGATGTAGTCTCTGTTGCCGCGTTGGCGATACACCGCCCAGCACAGGACCAACATGATCGGCGGTATCGCGTAAGCGAGCACCCCGAAGGTGAAGAACAGCGTATCGGCCAACCAGGCCCCGACACCGCCGCCCAGATTGTGAATCGGCTCATGCCACGCGGTCTGCGACCAGCTTGGGTCAGACGGGTTGAAGCTGACCAGCGCAGCCATGAGGTAAACGGCAAAAATCGCTACCACGATAAGCACAGCTTCCAGCAAACGCCGGCCACTGCTGAGTCTTTTCAGGGTAACTTCTTTATCTTCTGTATATTCCTGGCTCAAGAAAGGCTCTCCAGGTTCCTGTTAGCTGACATAGCAACAGCGCCGAGAAGCTTCCCCGGCGCCGAAACTGTATGAATAAACAGGAGTGTAACCAATTTAATCAGGTTTTGCACCTGCACCTTACCGTGTTTTGATAACCAGACGGTTACTCTGTTTCACTTCTTCCATCACTACGTAGGTACGGGTGTCGTTGACCCCCGGCAGACGCAGCAAGGTTTCACCCAACAGTTTGCGGTAAGCCGACATGTCCGGTACGCGGGTTTTCAACAGGTAGTCGAAATCACCGGAAACCAGATGACACTCCTGAATTTCTTCAAGCTTCTGCACTGCCGAGTTGAATTGCTCAAACACATCCGGCGCGCCGCGGTTCAGCGTGATCTCCACGAAAACCAGCAGGGACGCATCCAGATAATGCGGGTTAAGCAATGCGGTATAGCCATGAATGAAACCCTGGCGCTCGAGACGGCGCACGCGTTCTAAACATGGTGTCGGGGATAACCCCACGCGCTTCGAAAGCTCGACGTTCGAAATACGCCCATCCTTCTGCAGCTCATTCAGGATGTTGCGGTCGATACGGTCAAGATCTTTACCCGGGCGTTTCTTGTTGTCTGCCATTATTATTGTCTCTCTTATTTTCTTCCGTGCACTTGCCACACCCTAGCCAACGTCAATGTGTAAGGGTTCGTTCCAAGCGAAGACCCGATGCCTGTCATGTGCTTCTTCACTACCATCATTCCACGCCGCGCAGCCTGTCTGTCCAACCCCGCGCGACGCCGGTAACGACGTTTAGGTCGAGAAAAAATCAGCAAACGCTTGCGCGCCCTGCTCCGCACATCCACCGCGCATTGCCGACTCGCGGCGCAAATACGTACGATTTGCTGGTGTTACGGGGATAATTTCTTCTTCCTATGATGTTTTCGCAAATGCGCAGCGGATTGTCAAAGTAAAAGAAGCAAAATCAGAACAACGTACCGTCACGAAAAGTCTGCATCCCATTTTTGGTTATGAATCGCTGGCAGATAAACCCCGGCAGGGAGCGGCTGAAGTCGCAGAATGCGCCGTTTTTGCGCGGTTGGCGATTCGGCAGCCGAATGCGGCTTTGATAAGGTAAATTTCTGCGTTCAGCGTACGATTTGCCGACAGCGGGTGCATTAATAGGCGACAACTATCATACAAATCGTTAACAACGTCGCCCGGCGCTTTTTTTACTGCGCCATTTTCCCTACAATCGGTTCCATTGTCCGCCATTGTGGAATAAAGAGGTTATTCATGGGCACGGCTAAACATAGCAAATTACTGATTCTGGGCTCCGGCCCGGCCGGTTACACCGCCGCCGTTTACGCGGCGCGCGCCAACCTGAGCCCGGTGCTGATCACCGGTATGGAACAAGGCGGCCAGCTGACCACCACCACCGAAGTGGAAAACTGGCCGGGCGACGCCGAAGGCCTGACCGGCCCGGCGCTGATGGAGCGCATGCGCGAGCACGCGGAGAAGTTCCAGACTGAAATCGTCTTCGATCACATCAACAGCGTCGATCTGCAGCAGCGTCCGTTCCGCCTGTTCGGCGACAGCGGTGAATACAGCTGCGACGCGCTGATCATCGCAACCGGCGCCTCCGCCCGCTACCTTGGCCTGCCTTCCGAAGACGCGTTCAAGGGCAAAGGCGTTTCCGCCTGTGCGACCTGCGACGGTTTCTTCTACCGCAACCAGAAAGTCGCCGTGGTCGGCGGCGGCAACACCGCCGTTGAAGAAGCGCTGTACCTGTCCAATATCGCCGCCGAGGTTCACCTGATCCACCGCCGCGACAGCTTCCGTTCGGAGAAGATCCTGATCGACCGGCTGATGGAAAAAGTGAAAAGCGGCAACATCGTGCTGCACACCGACCATACGCTGGACGAAGTGCTGGGCGATGAAATGGGCGTGACCGGCGTGCGTATCCGCAGCACCAAAGCGGAAAATGAAACCCGTGAACTGGAACTGGCCGGCGTGTTCATCGCCATCGGCCACAGCCCGAACACCGGCATCTTCGGCGGCCAGCTGGAGCTGGAAAACGGCTACATCAAGGTACAGTCCGGCATTCACGGCAATGCGACCCAAACCACCATCCCCGGCGTCTTCGCCGCAGGCGACGTGATGGATCACATTTACCGCCAGGCGATCACCTCCGCCGGCACCGGCTGTATGGCGGCGCTGGACGCAGAGCGTTACCTGGACGGCATCGCCGGCGCAGAAGTCTGCTAAGACTTTCTCGCCACCAGCAAAAAGCGGCTCTCGAGCCGCTTTTTTTGTCTTAGCTCTTCAAGAGGATGCACGCCGATGCATAATCTTCTTCACTGGCGCCTGCTGGTTGCCGTCGCCGACAGCGGCACCATCACTCAGGCTGCCGCGCTCTGCGGTATGACGCAGTCTGCCGCCAGCCAGGCCATCGCTCAACTGGAGACAATGCTGAGCACCCGGCTTTTGGTTCGCCAACCGCACAATGTCGTCTTGACCCAAAGCGGCCTACAGATCGTCACCCATGCCCGCACGATGTTGGAAGCACTGCGAGCCATTCAGCAGTGTGCGCAACAAGCCGGTAACGCGCACGCGGGCAAAATACGCCTGGCCAGTTTCCCGTCGGCATTCAGCAAGCTGTTGCCGCCGCTGCTGCGCAAATTTCGCCGTCTGTACCCCGACATTGAGCTGATTACGCTCGAGGGCACCGATCACGAAGTGGAGAGCTGGTTAACATCGGCAACGGCAGACATCGGCGTGGTGCTCAATCCGGCGCCGGAGCGGCTGTGCTTCCCTTTGGGAGAGGATGCCTGGCTGGCGGTCGTGCCCAGCGCGCACCCGCTGGCGCGAGCGCGGCGGCCGGTGGCGCTGGATGCCCTGTTCCGGCTGCCTTTTATCCTGGCGACCGGCGGGTGTGATGTGAATGCGCAACGATTGGCGCAGCAGTCAGGTTTGGCGCTGGCCGATATCCGCGCCACCGTCAGCGATTGGCAAACGGCGTTGCGCTGATGCCCGCCTCCGTGATCCCGCCCGACGCGCTCGGGGTTTACGCTCTGCCGCTCGTTGCGCCGATTTATCGCCGTTTCGGCCTCGCGTGCTCATCCGATGCGGCGGCCCAGCCCCCCGTCCAAACCCTGCTGAGTTACCTGCGAGAACGGGAGCAAACCCTGACCAGTCGCTGAGCTAATAGCGGCTTTCTGAAATTTCCATTTTCCCGCCGCTGCCCGTGTCGGCATGCTGTGGCAAGCGTTCTCATTGACCCACAAGGAAATAGCATGAAGCTGTATTTTGCTCCCGATGCCTGCTCGCTTGCCCCACATATCGTCCTGCGCGAATTAGCGCTCCCTTTCACCCTGATCAGGGTGAACAATCGCAGCAAGCGCTGCGCCGACGGTGAGGATTTCTATCGCATCAACCCCAAAGGCTACGTCGCCGCCCTGCAACTGGACGATGGCAATGTGATCACCGAAGGCCCAGCCATCGTTCAATACCTCGCCGACCTGCGCCCAGAGTGCCGGCTGGCGCCGCCACCGACGGCCTTTGAGCGAGTACGGCTGCAGGAATGGCTTAATTTCATCACCAGCGAGATCCATGCCGGCGCCGCCCCTTTATTCAATGATGCCTTGCCCGACGGCGCCAAGACGTTGTTGCGCGACAAGTTGAGGCGGCGATTGGGTTATATCGCGCAAGCTTTGGCACCGCAAACTTATCTGCTGGGAACGCATTTCAGCGTCGCAGACGCTTATCTGTTTACCGTGTTGCGCTGGATGGCGCGCTTCGAGATTTCGTTGAGCGAGTGGCCGCCGCTCCAGCATTATGTGGCGCGGATCGCAGGGCGAGCGTCGGTGTGCGCCGCTCTGGAAGCCGAGGCCGCGAGTGAGGAAGTCAAATAGTCGGTAACGCGTCTGTTATAGCCACATTTGGCCGCTTTATTATTTTCAGTCTGCCGGGTGACGAGGTAACATGGGACCTCGCTTGTTTGTCGCCGATTGCGCCAAACACTATTATTTAACAGTACGTTAACCCAGCCCGTAACAAACGGGCGCCGGCGACGCAGACGCATATCTGATGAAAAAAACCAGACAGCAACAGTTAACCCGTTGGCTTAAAACCCAGAGTTCGTTAGCGCAGCGTTGGCTGCGCCTTTCCATGCTGTTGGGGCTGTTCAGCGGCCTGCTGATCGTGGCGCAGGCGTGGCTGCTGGCCAGCCTGCTGCACGCCCTGATCATCGAGCATACCCCACGCGAACAGCTGATCCCTTCGTTTATCTGGCTGGCCGCTGCGTTCGCGCTGCGGGCGCTGTTAAGCTGGCTGCGGGAACGGATCGGTTTCCTGTGTGGGCAGGTGATCCGCCAGCGCATGCGCCAACAGGTGCTGGATAAGCTGCAGCAGCTCGGCCCGGCCTGGATCCAGGGCAAACCGGCGGGCAGCTGGGCCAGCATCATCGTCGAGCAGATCGAGGATATGCAGGACTATTACTCGCGCTATCTGCCGCAGATGTATCTGGCGGTTTTCATCCCGCTGCTGATTTTGATCGCCGTCTTCCCGATCAATTGGGCCGCAGGCATCATTCTGCTGGCGACCGCGCCGCTGATCCCGCTGTTTATGGCGCTGGTCGGCATGGGAGCCGCCGACGCCAACCGCCGTAACTTCGTGGCGCTGGCGCGATTAAGCGGCAACTTCCTCGACCGCCTGCGCGGCCTGGACACCCTGCGGCTGTTCGACCGCGCGCAGGCCGAAACCGCGCAGATCGCCAAATCCTCCGAAGACTTCCGCAGCCGCACCATGGAAGTGCTGCGCCTGGCCTTCCTCTCTTCCGGCGTGCTGGAGTTCTTCGCCTCGATCTCCATCGCCGTGGTGGCGGTGTACTTCGGCTTTTCCTACCTCGGCGAACTCAACTTCGGCAGCTACGGCCTCGGCGTGACGCTGTTTTCCGGTTTTCTGGTGTTGATTCTGGCGCCGGAGTTTTTCCAACCGCTGCGCGATCTCGGCACCTTCTACCATGCCAAAGCGCAGGCGATCGGCGCGGCGGAAGCGCTGGAAACCTTCCTCAGCGCCGAAGGCGAGCAGATGGGCAGCGGCACGCGGCAACTGCCCACCGATCAACCGCTGACGCTGCAGGCCAGCGCGTTGGAAATCCTGTCGCCGAACGGCGTACTGCTGGCCGGGCCGCTGAGCTTCACCCTGCAACCGCAGCAGCGCGTGGCGCTGGTCGGGCTGAGCGGCGCCGGTAAAAGCTCGCTGCTGAATCTGCTGCTCGGCTTCCTGCCCTATCGCGGGTCGTTGACCGTCAACGGCATTGAGCTGCGTGAACTGTCCGCCGAAACCTGGCGTCAGCAGCTGAGCTGGGTCGGCCAGAACCCGCACCTGCCGGCGCAAACCCTGCGCGCCAATATTCTGCTGGGCTGCCCGCAGGCCGACGAAGCGCAGCTGCAGCAGGCGGTGGAACTCGCCTACGTCAGCGAACTGCTCCCTTATCTGCCGCAGGGGCTCGACACCGAAGTGGGCGACAACGCCGCTCGCCTGTCGGTCGGCCAGGCGCAGCGCGTGGCGGTCGCCCGGGCGCTGATCGGCCCGCGCAGCCTGCTGCTGCTGGATGAACCGGCCGCCAGCCTCGACGCCCACAGCGAACAACGGGTGATGCAGGCGTTGAATGCCGCTTCGCATCAGCAAACCACCCTGCTGGTAACGCACCAGCTGGAAGATACCGAAGACTACGATCAGATTTGGGTGATGGATAACGGGCGCATCGTGCAACAGGGTGATTACGCCACCCTCAGCGCCCAACCGGGCCTGTTTGCCACTCTGATCGCCCATCGCCGCGGGGAGCTTTAATCATGCGCGTTTTGCTGCCGTTTTTGGCGTTGTATCGCCGCCATAGCCTGCTGATTAGCCTCGGCATCCTTTTGGCGATCGTCACTCTGCTGGCCAGCATCGGCCTGCTGGCACTCTCCGGCTGGTTCCTGGCCGCCTCGTCGCTGGCCGGATTGGCGGGCCTGTTGACCTTCAACTACATGCTGCCGGCCGCCGGCGTGCGCGGCGCGGCAATCTTCCGCACCGCCGGGCGCTATGCAGAGCGAGTCGTCAGCCACGACGCCACCTTCCGCGTGCTGTCGCATCTGCGGGTGTTCACCTTCAGCAAGATCCTGCCGCTGACGCCGGGCGGCGTCGCCCGCTTCCGCCAAGCCGACCTGCTCAACCGCCTGGTGGCGGACGTGGACACGCTGGATCATCTTTATCTGCGGGTGATCTCGCCGCTGATCAGCGCGGCGGTGGTGATCCTGGTGGTCACCTACGGCCTGAGCTGGCTCGATCCTGCGCTCGCCCTGACGCTGGGCGGCATTCTGTTACTGTTGCTGCTGCTGGTGCCGCCGGTGTTCTATCGCGCCGGCAAGCCGATCGGCGGCCTGCTTACCGCCCTGCGCGGCCAATACCGTACCGACCTGACCGCCTGGCTGCAGGGGCAGGCCGAGCTGGTGGTGTTCGGTGCCGTCAACGACTTCCGCCAGACGCTGAACGCCACCGAACAGCGGTGGCAACGCCGCCAGTGGCAGCAGGCCTCGCTGAGCGGCAAGGCGCAGGCGTTGATGATCCTCGCCAGCGGGCTGACGGTGACGCTGTTGCTGTGGCTGACCGCCGCCGGCATCGGCGGCGATACCCAACCCGGTGCGCTGATCGCACTGTTTGTCTTCGCCGCGCTGGCGTCGTTCGAAGCGCTGATGCCGGTCGCCGGTGCCTTCCAGCATCTCGGTCAGGTGATCGCCTCCGCCACGCGGGTCAAACAGATCATCGATCGTCAGCCGGAGGTCACCTTCCCGGCCACCGGCCCGGCCGCCGCCGATCGCGCTCAGCTTAGCCTGCGGCAGCTGAGTTTCACCTACCCCGACCAGCCGCAGCCGGTGCTGCGCGACGTCACGCTCGAGGTCGCGGCCGGCGAACACATCGCCTTGCTCGGCCGCACCGGCTGCGGCAAGTCCACCCTGCTGCAGCTGCTGACCCGCGCCTGGCGCACCGACGGCGGCAACATTCTGCTCAACGGCGAACCGCTGGAGGATTATGATGAAACCACGCTGCGTCGGATGACCACGGTCGTCAGCCAGCGGGTGCATATCTTCAGCGATACGCTGCGGGAAAACCTGCGGCTGGCCGCGCCGGACGCCGACGACGCTCGCCTGAGCGAGGTGCTGCAGCAGGTGGGGCTCGGCAAATTGCTGGACAGCGACAGCGGGCTGAACGCCTGGCTGGGCGAAGGCGGCCGGCAGCTGTCCGGCGGCGAACAGCGCCGTCTGGGCATCGCCCGCGCGCTGCTGCACCCAGCCCCGCTGCTGCTGCTCGACGAACCGACCGAAGGGCTGGACGCCGAAACCGAGCAGCAGATCCTGGCGCTGCTGCGCCGGCATTGTCAGGGCAAAACGCTGATCCTGGTGACGCACCGTCTGTACGGCCTGGAGCATCTCGACCGCATTTGCGTGATGGACGACGGCCGGATTGTCGAACAGGGCGATCACGCCACCCTGATGCGCCGGCAGGGCCGCTATGCCCGCTTTCGCAACCGTATCAGCAACCTGGCGCCGTAATCGGCCCGTAGAGGACGCAGAGAGCCTGTATGCGCATCGTTAAGCTTTCCCCCCAGTCGCTGGCGTTTCCCTCGCCTGAGGGCGCCCTGCGCGACCCTAACGGCTTGCTGGCTATCGGCGGCGACCTGACGGCGCCGCGGCTGCTGGCGGCCTACGAGCGCGGCATCTTCCCCTGGTACTCGCCGGGGGAAGCGATTCTGTGGTGGTCGCCCGATCCGCGTGCGGTGCTGTTCCCGGCCGAGTTTCACCTCAACCGCAGCCTGAAACGCTTTTTGCGCCACGATCCGTTTCGCATCACGCTCAATCACGACTTCGCCGCGGTGATCGCCGCCTGCGCCCACCGGCCGGATGAAGGCACCTGGATCGGCCCGGAGGTACAGCGCGCCTATCAGCATCTGCACCGCCTCGGCTATGCGCACTCGGTGGAGGTGTGGCAGGATGATCAACTGGTCGGCGGCATGTACGGCGTGGCGCAGGGCGCGTTGTTCTGCGGCGAATCGATGTTCAGCCGCGTCACCAACGCCTCAAAATGCGCATTGATGGCCTTTTGCCGCCATTTTGCTGCTTATGGCGGGGAATTGATTGACTGCCAGGTGCTGAACGCTCACACTGCCCGCCTTGGCGCGCGTGAAATTCCGCGCCGTCAATTTTTGCAGCAGCTCAGCACCCTTCAACGGCGGCCTTTGGCGCCGGCGTGCTGGGAGCCGCAAGTTATATCCCCACAGCCGGCTGAACCGCCCTCTCCAGTAAACTAATTGGTGGAAACGGTGCAATGTTCACCGACACATCTTTACATAATGGGGGTTTTTCGGCATTATCTTGCCGGTTAAAAACTAAGGTAGTTAGACCTAGAGGATTCGATGGCCAAAGAAGACAATATTGAAATGCAGGGCACCGTTCTTGATACGCTGCCGAACACCATGTTCCGCGTTGAATTGGAAAACGGGCACGTGGTAACCGCACACATCTCCGGTAAAATGCGTAAAAACTATATCCGCATCCTGACGGGCGACAAAGTCACTGTAGAGCTGACCCCGTACGACCTGAGCAAAGGCCGCATTGTCTTCCGTAGCCGTTAATCGGCTCACCGCGCGCCACACGCTGGCGGCATCGAGGATGTAATCCCTCGGGAGCCCTTTCCGTTTACCCCCGCAGCGACGTTATACAACGGGTTGCAGGTGCGCAGGTAAACTGAGAGGGCTCACTCGTTTCTGTTGTACGGTGAATCTCACCCATAAAAAAAGCGATGCCGAAGCATCGCTTTTTCTTTGCCTGAAGGCGGCCTTAGTGCACCGCGCCCTCGTCCGCCTTGCGCTTGGCGGCGCTGAGGAAGTGGTAGGTCAGCTGTTTCTTGTCTTTGTCCAGCTCGACCTTCACGGAACCGCCGTCCACCAGCGAGCCGAACAGCAGTTCGTTGGCCAACGGTTTTTTCAGGTTCTCCTGCATGACGCGCGCCATCGGACGAGCGCCCATCGCACGGTCGTAGCCCTTCACCGACAGCCAGTCGCGCGCATCATCGCTCACTTCCAGCGAGACGCCCTTCGCATCCAGCTGCGCCTGCAGTTCGACGATGAACTTGTCGACCACCTGCTGGATCACCTCGGTAGACAGATGGTTGAACCAGATGATGTTGTCCAGACGGTTTCGGAACTCCGGCGTAAACACCTTCTTGATCTCTTCCATCGCGTCGGTGCTGTTGTCCTGCTGCACCAGGCCGATCGACTTGCGTTCGGTTTCCCGCACCCCGGCGTTGGTGGTCATCACCAGGATCACGTTGCGGAAGTCCGCCTTGCGGCCGTTGTTATCGGTCAGCGTCCCGTTGTCCATCACCTGCAGCAGCAGGTTGAACACGTCCGGATGCGCCTTCTCGATCTCATCGAGCAGCACCACCGCATGCGGATGCTTGATCACCGCATCGGTCAGCAACCCGCCCTGATCGTAACCAACATAGCCCGGAGGCGCGCCGATCAGACGGCTGACGGTATGCCGCTCCATGTACTCGGACATGTCGAAACGCAGCAGCTCGATATCCATCGCCTTGGCCAACTGTACGGTGACCTCGGTTTTCCCGACCCCGGTCGGCCCGGCGAACAGGAAGGAACCGACCGGCTTGCGCTCGTGGCCCAGACCGGCGCGGCTCATTTTGATCGCCTCGGTCAACGCTTCGATCGCCTGATCCTGGCCGAACACCAGCATCTTCAGGCGATCGCCCAGGTTTCTCAGCACGTCGCGATCGCTGGCCGACACGGTTTTCTCCGGGATGCGAGCGATGCGCGCCACCACGGATTCGATATCGGCCACGTTGACGGTTTTCTTGCGCTTGCTGGCCGGCATCAACCGGCTGCGGGCGCCCGCCTCGTCGATCACGTCGATCGCCTTGTCCGGCAGATGACGATCGTTGATGTATTTCACCGACAGCTCCACCGCGGCGCGGATCGCCTTGGCGGTATAACGCACGTCGTGGTGCGCTTCATACTTGGCCTTCAGGCCGTTGATGATCTGAACGGTCTCTTCCGCCGTCGGCTCGGTGATGTCGATCTTCTGGAAACGGCGCGCCAGGGCGCGATCCTTTTCGAAGATGTTGCTGAACTCCTGGTAGGTGGTCGAGCCGATCACCCGGATCTTGCCGCTCGACAGCAGCGGTTTGATCAGGTTGGCGGCATCCACCTGCCCACCGGAAGCCGCGCCGGCGCCGATGATGGTGTGAATTTCATCGATGAACAAAATGCTGTTCTGATCCTGTTCCAGCTGCTTGAGCAGCGCTTTGAAACGCTTCTCAAAGTCGCCGCGGTATTTGGTGCCGGCCAGCAGTGAACCGATATCCAGCGAATACAGCGTGCAGTCCGCCATCACTTCCGGCACGTCGCCCTGCACGATACGCCAGGCCAGCCCTTCGGCGATGGCGGTCTTGCCGACGCCGGATTCGCCGACCAGCAGCGGGTTGTTTTTACGACGGCGGCACAGCACCTGAATCGCGCGCTCCAGCTCACGATCGCGGCCGATCAACGGATCGATGCCGCCCACACGGGCCAACTGATTGAGGTTGGTGGTGAAGTTTTCCATACGGTCTTCCCCTCCGGACTGCTCTTCGTTCACCGGGTTTTCCGCATTCGGCGCTTGGCCCGGCTCGTCTTTACGCGTGCCATGTGAAATGAAGTTCACCACGTCGAGACGGCTGACGTCGTGTTTGCGCAGCAGATAGGCCGCCTGCGACTCCTGCTCGCTGAAGATGGCCACCAACACGTTGGCGCCGGACACTTCGCTGCGGCCGGAAGATTGCACATGGAAGACCGCGCGCTGCAGCACGCGCTGGAAGCTGAGCGTCGGCTGAGTGTCGCGCTCTTCTTCGCCGGCGGGCAGCGTCGGTGTGGTTTGTTCGATGAAGGCTTCCAGCTCCTGGCGCAACGCGGCCAGATCCACCGTACATGCCTCAAGCGCTTCTCGCGCGGCAGGGTTGCTCAGCAACGCCAGCAACAGGTGCTCCACGGTCATAAACTCGTGTCTGTGCTCACGCGCCCTGGCGAAAGCCATGTTGAGACTGAGTTCCAGTTCTTGATTGAGCATAGGCACCTCCCCAATAGATTGCCTTATTCAGGCTTTTTCCAGCGTACAAAGCAACGGATGCTCGTTCTCCCTTGCGTACCGGTTCACATGAACGACTTTGGTTTCCGCCACCTCGGCGGTAAAAACACCACAGATCGCCTTGCCTTGATAGTGGACCGTGAGCATCAGTTGCGTTGCGCGTTCAATATCATAAGAAAAGAACTTTTGCAGAACGTCAATCACAAATTCCATCGGTGTGTAATCGTCGTTGTTAAGTATAACTTTATACATAGACGGCGGTTTTACCGCATCGATTTGTTTTTCTTCGGCCAAGTGTTCAAAGTTTAGCCAGTCGTTGTTATTGCCCATCGCTGCTCATCTTCTCTGCTCTGCCCTCTTATATGGGGGCAGGTTTCGGTTATTCAAAGTGGGGGATAGTTACTATTTTATCATCTTCGGCTTCGTCCCGCCGCACTGTAACGTGCGCAAAAAAACGGGCCAATTGTGACTGAATCGTGGCAATAGCGTTACCTGCTTCAAACTTTGGTGAACTGCTCCCCGCCGACAAAAGCCGATCCCTTGACGGCCCGATCATTTGCTCTAGAGTGTAAATTCGTGGCTGGTGGTCTTTTAACCACCCTTTGTCCACGCTGCTACCTGCCCACGGCGGGTGCGAAATCAGTTATTCATCTCACTTAAAATAGCGTTGCGAGGGATGTAAAAGCATGGAGACGGGTACTGTTAAATGGTTTAACAACGCCAAAGGTTTTGGCTTCATCTGCCCAGCCGGCGGTGGCGAAGATATTTTCGCGCATTATTCCACCATCAAGATGGATGGTTACAGAACGTTGAAGGCGGGCCAGCAGGTCAGCTTCGACGTGCATCAAGGGCCAAAAGGGAACCATGCCAGCCTTATTGTGCCGGTGGAAAGCGAGGCGCTGTCCTAAACGCTTCCGGCAGCGTCGCGCTGCATTGACCGTACTGCGATAAAAATGCCAGCCGCCGTGTGACTGGCATTTTTTATGCCTTTTACTTACTCGCGCGCCAGCGCATCGATCGGATTCAGCCGCGCGGCATTGCGCGCCGGCAGGTAGCCGAACACCACGCCGATGCCGGTGGAACAAAGGAACGCGCTCAGCAACGCCGCCGGCGGGAAGCTGATCTGCCAGCCCGGCAATACCAGCTGCACCGCCAGGCCGATGGCGAACGACAACGTAATCCCCAGCGCGCCCCCCACCAGGCAGACCAACACCGCCTCGATCAGGAACTGCTGCAACACGTCGCCGGAACGGGCACCCACCGCCATGCGGATGCCGATCTCGCGCGTGCGTTCGGTCACCGATACCAGCATGATGTTCATCACGCCAATACCGCCGACCACCAGCGAAATCACCGCCACCAGCGTCAGGAACAGCTGCAGCGTGCGGGTGGTTTTCTCGGCGGTTTGCACCAGGCTGTCCATGTTATAGGTGAAGAAGTCCTTCTTGCCGTGACGCAGCGTCAACAGGCGCGACAGCTGCTGTTCCGCTTCCTTGCTGTCGTAGCCGTCGCGGATGCGCACGGTGATCGAGTCAAAATAATTGTTGCCCATCAGCCGGTTGGCCATGGTGCTGTAAGGCACCCACACGTTCAGCGTCTTGCTGCTGCCGAACATCGACTGCTTCTCCTTGGCCACGCCGACCACCGTCGCCGGCATGTTGCCTACCAGGATCACCTCGCCCACCACGTTCTTCTGGTGCGGGAACAGCCGCCGCTGGGTATTGGCGTCGATCACTACCGTCTGCGCCTGCGACTGCACCTGCAGCGGATCGATGCCGACGCCCTGGGTAAAGCTCATGCCGTACACGCGGAAGAACTGCTCGCTGACGCCGTTGACGTTGGCCGCCGCGTCGACGTTGCCCAAGCGCAGCCGCATGCTGCTGCTGATGCTCGGCGACAGCGCACTGATGTAAGGCTGTTCACGCAGCGCATCGAGATCGCCGTATTTCAACGATTGCCGGTAGGTCGGATCGTCATCGCCGAAGTCCTTGCCGGGATAGATATCGACGGTGTTGGTGCCGATGGATTTGATGTCCGCCAGCACCATCTGCTTGGCGGCGTCGCCGATCACCAGGATCGACACCACCGAGGCGATGCCGATAATGATGCCAAGCATGGTCAGCGCGGTGCGCATCTTGTTGGCCGCCATCGCACGCCAGGCCATCACCAGCGCCTCGCGGAAACGGCCGCCCACCTGCCGCCAGGAAGCCGCCGCGGCGGCCAGCGCCAACGGCTTGGCCTGCGCATTCTCCTGCGGTGCCGGACGCGAATCGGCGATAATCTCGCCGTCGCGGATCTCGATGATCCGCTCCGCCTGGCGCGCTACCGCCGGATCGTGAGTCACCAGGATCACGGTATGGCCCTGGGCGCACAGCTGTTTGAGGATCGCCATCACCTCTTCGCCGGAGTGGCTGTCGAGCGCACCGGTCGGTTCATCCGCCAGGATCACCTGCCCGCCGTTCATCAGGGCGCGGGCGATGCTGACGCGCTGCTGCTGGCCGCCGGAAAGCTGGCTCGGCCGGTAGTTGACGCGCTCCCCCAGCCCCAGACGCCGCAACAGCGCCACCGCCCGTTCGCGCCGCGCCGCTTTGCCCAGCCCCGCGTACACCGCCGGCACTTCGACGTTGTGCGCCGCGCTCAGGTGCGGCAGCAGATGATAGCGCTGAAAGATAAAGCCGAAATGCTCGCGCCGCAGCTGCGCCAGCGCATCGTCGCTCAGCGTCGCCACATCCTGCCCGGCCACCCGATACACGCCGGCGCTCGGCTTGTCCAGACAGCCGAGAATGTTCATCAGCGTCGATTTGCCGGAGCCGGAAGCCCCCATGATCGCCACCATTTCACCGGCTTCGATGCTCAGGCTGATCCCCTTCAGCACCTCCACCGTCTGCTCGCCGGAACGGTAACTGCGGCGGATGCCGCTCAGCTGCAACAGCGCCGCCATCAGCCGGCCTCCACGCCGCCGCGGCTGACGATCACCTCATCGCCCGCCTCGAGGCCGCTGAGGATCTGCACGTCGATATTGTTGCGCAGGCCGATAGCCACCTCGCGCTTCTCTTCCTTGCCCTGTTTCAGCACCGAGACGTGGTAGCGATTGTCGGCGATCTGATCGCCCAGCGCCGCCAGCGGGATCACCAGCGCCTGCTCGACGCCGGCCAGCTGAATATGCACCTGCGCCGTCATTTGCAAGCGCAGCAACCTTTTCGGGTTGGGCACTTCGAAACGCGCGTAATAGAAGATGGCGTTATTGACCTTTTCCGGCGTCGGCTGAATGTCTTTCAGCACGCCGTCGAAGCGCCGGGTCGGATCGCCCAGCACCGTGAACCAGGCCTTCTGACCCGGCTTGAGGTTAATGACGTCGGCCTCCGATACCTGCGCCTTCACCAGCATGGTGCCGAGATCCGCCAGCGTCAGAATGTTCGGTGCCTGCTGCGCCGCGATCACCGTCTGGCCCTGCAGCGTGGTGATCTGCACCACGTCGCCATCCATCGGCGCCTCGATGCGGGTATAGGCCAGGTTGATCTTGGCGGTATCCAGGCTGGCCTGGTTCCGCGCGATCTGCGCATTGATGGTGCCCACCTGCGCCTTCTTCACCGCCAGCTGCGTCGCCGCCTGATCCAGATCCTGGCGCGACACTGCCTGCAGTTTGGCCAGCGCCTGGTTGCGCTGCAGCGTGACCGCCGCCAGCTGCTGTTCGGCCTGCACCTGCAACAGTTGCGCATGCAGCTCACGCAGCGTCGCCTCGCCTTCGCGGATGCTGTTCTGCGCCTGTTGCGGATCGATAACCCCCAGCAACTGGCCTTTCTTCACCTTGTCGCCGATCTCGACATACAGCTTTTTCAGCTGCCCGCTGACCTGCGCACCGACGTCAACCTTGCGCACCGCGTCCAGCTGGCCGGTCGCCAACACGTTCTGCTGCAGATCGCGCTGGGTGGCCTTTACCGTTTTGAAATCGGTTGGCGCCGGATGGCGAAAGTGCCAAACGGCCGCCGCGGCAAGCGCAGCAATGACCGCCAGAACGAGTATCCAGCGGCGTTTATGTCCTTTAAACCCTGTCAAAATTGACCTGCCTGTGCTTGTGAATATCAACCGCCCTTTGCGGCGGCGGAGCTAAATTAGCACGCACCGTAGGGAATAACTAAACCTTAGCTCAACACAATGTGGAGACACGCCTGGTTACAGTTCAGCATTGAACTCCCGTTTAGTGAAGCCTTGATGAAATAGCGCCATTCAATACAGCCAAGGATTTCATCATGTCACAGCTCAGCTACCCACTCGCCTCCGCCCAGCCCCTTAACGGCTGGCAACTGATGACGGCGCTGATCAATGGCGAAAAGGCCCCGAGCAACGCCTGGAAAAAAACCTCGTTTCGCCTGAAGTTTCTCGGCCGTTCGCTGCTCAACTGGCGTACTACCAGCGGCCTGCTCAGCACCCTGGCCAGCAACCCGCTGCTGGAGGAGATCCTGAGCGCACAGCCGAACCTGCCGTGCAAACTGCATCGCCCGTATCTGGCGGCCAACATGAGCAAGATCGAATGCCTGTTCGCCCTGCGCGATCATTACGATCTCATCGCGCAGCGCATGCCGCTGAAGATGCGCCTCGGCCACCTCGGCCCGCAGTCTTTCGTGCTGGCCAGAGCGATGGGCAAAAACGAAGCGCCGATCGCGCTGGAACTGGCAGCGATCGACAAGCTGAATAAAGAAGGGGAAGCCACGCTGCTGCTGCGCAACGCCAACGGCGTGATGCTGGCGGAGATCACCTTTGCGCTGATGCATTATCAGCAGCAGCCGACGCTGTTCATCGGCGGCCTGCAGGGCGCAAACCATGAGGTGCCGCACGCCGAGATCCAGCACACCACCAAAGAATGTCACGGCCTGTTCCCCAAACGGCTGGTGCTGGAAGGCATCTGCACGCTGGCGCGGCACCTCGGCATCCGCCAGATCGTGGCGGTCGGCAACGCCACCCATATCTATCAAAACTGGCGTTACCAGAGTAAGAAGAAGGACAAACTGCACGCCGATTACGATCAGTTCTGGCTGTCGATGGGCGCCAAACCGCTCGACAGCGGCTATTTCCTGCTGCCCGAACGCATCGCTCGCAAGCCGATCGAAGAGATTGCCAGCAAGAAGCGCGCCGAGTATCGCCGCCGCTATCAGCTGCTGGACGAGCTGGAACAGGGATTGGCGGCGCATTTCTGCGCCCGATAACGCCCGGCGGGCCGTCAGTCCGCCCGGCCGCGCGCCAGCCAGATCACCCGTGAGAACATTTTCTTCAGCAGCGGCGGCACCGAGTCCGTGCCCCATTCGCCGGCCTGCATCGCGACCTCGATCGCCAGATCCGGCTTCGACGAGTGGTGGACCGCTTTCAGGATCACCTTGCGCACCGGCATCTGCGCGTTGAGCGGCACCGACGCCATCCGGTGATAGACCGGGCCAAACCCTTCGCGGAACATGAAGTGCTCCATGTCCGGCGCCGGCAGCGCGGTCAGCCGATCGCGCTCGTTGTCTTCATGATTGTCCAGCAGGCTGCGCACGGTATTGGCGTACTTTTTGCCCGCCTCGTCGCCGTCCACCAGCGCATGCCACTCGATGCCCATGCGGCGGGCAAAGCGCAGCAGCGGCTTCAGGCCGCACTGGGCGAATTCGATGACCCTCACCCCTTCCGCCTCGAAATGGTAGCCGCACTGGCGCGCCAGTTCGTTCAGCAGCCACACTTCGGTCTCGCCTTCCACCAGCAGCCAGCAGCGGGCGAACAACGACGACGGCCGGTTGAAACGGATGTGAAACGCGATGCGCCGCCCGTCTTCGGCGCTCAGCCCGCGCGGCCCGAGACGGTAGGTCGCGACCCGCCCCGACTCGCGCACCAGCCGGCAGACGTGCTCCACCGGCACCAGCGACACCAGTTCGCTGGAGTTGGTGGTGGTAATGCGCTGCAGCGGCAGCTGATTGAGCAGCCCCCAGGCCACCGACAGCATGATCGGATGCAGACGAGTTTCCGGGTCTTCCACCAGCAGCAGCGGCCGGGCGTGTGGATCCAGCTTGACGTCGCCCTTGGCCTGCAGCAGGGTGGAAAACATCCCGAGCAGGATCAGGCGCATGCTGCGGCTGTTCGGTTCGGCCACCATGCGGTTGATGCCGTCCAGCGCACGCCAGGCATCCTGCTCCGGTTCGCCGCCGCGGCGGCGCGGCCGCGCCACCTGCGAACCCTGCTCGGCGAAGTAGTGCTCCAGCAGCTGCCGCATGGCCGCCAGGCCCTGACGCAGCTCGCCGTTGGTCAGCTTCTGCGGATTACGCACCAGCTCGCGCGTCAGCTGATCCAGCTGCTGCGCCAGCGCCTGGGTATCGGGTTTGCGTTCATCGCCGAGGCTGCTGGGGCGCAGGCGGCGAATAAAGCGCGCGTCGCGCAGGCGCAATACCGGGTGGATGCGGATGATGGCGTGGGCCAGCTGTTCGATATGGTGCAGTTGAAAGGCGTTGCCGTCGGCGTCGAGAAAACCGCGCCAGGTACACACCGTGCCGTCGTCGGCCAGCTCGCCCTCGCAGCGATAATGAATGCGGCTCAGGCCATCTTCCCCCTTGACCCACAGCGGCGTCAGGTGGCGATAGCGCGGCAGGTGTGCATGGCCGATGTCTTTTTCACAGAAGGTGAACACCACCTGCAGGTGGCGCTCTTTGGCCGACTCTTCACCGGGGGGGAAATGAAAGTCGTGCGCTTCAAACCGATACAGCTTCTGCTCCGGCGCCAGCAGCAGCGTCAGCGCATCCAGCAGGCTGGATTTACCCCAGGCGTTTTCGCCGAGCAACAGCGTGTTGTCGTCCAGCATCAGGGACAGCCGATTAATGCCGCGAAAACCTACAATTTCGATACGCTCCAAGAACATCCGCCGCCTCCCGTGCGCGCCGTCGCCTCTTCAATGAGGTGACCTTCACAGAGCATGGTCAAAAAACCCCTTGCAGGTCAAGCGGCCAACGTCAAATCTGCCGCTTTACTCCGGCCGGGCTTTTGGTTAGCGTGTGCTCCTCGCCGCCGTTCGGCGCGCTTCAAAACTCAAGGACACAAGCTGCACCATGTACTCAGGACTGTTGATTATTCTGTTACCGCTGATTGTCGGTTACCTCATTCCCTTACGCCATCGCCCGCTGCTGGTGCTGATCAACCGGCTGCTGAGCTGGATGGTGTACGTGATCCTGTTTTTCATGGGTATCAGCCTGGCGTTCATGGAAGATCTCAGCAGCAACCTGGTGCTGATCTTCCAATACAGCGCGGTGTTCTTTTTCTGCATTCTCTGCGCCAATCTGCTGTTGCTGGCGCTGCTGGAGCGGCGCATGCCGTGGCGCAGCAGCCATAAACAGGAAAAGCTGCCATCGCGCGTGCACATGGCGCTGGAGTCGCTCAAGCTGTGCGGCGTGGTGCTCGGCGGCTTCCTGCTCGGCCTGACGCAGTGGCAATGGCTGCAGTTCGCCCATAAAGGCAGTGAATATGCGCTGATCTTCCTGCTGTTGCTGGTCGGTATTCAGCTGCGCAACAGCGGCATGACGCTGCGCCAGATCGTGCTCAACCGCCGCGGCACGCTGGTGGCGTTGGTGGTGACCGTCGCGTCGCTGGCCGGCGGCGCGCTGGCGGCGCAGCTGCTGGGGCTGCCGGTCAAGGCCGGGCTGGCGATGGCCTCCGGCTTCGGCTGGTATTCGCTGTCGGGCATTCTGATCACCGACGCCTACGGCCCGGTGATGGGCAGCGCCGCGTTCTTCAACGATCTGGCGCGCGAGCTGGTGGCGATCATGCTGATCCCGACGCTGGTGCGCCGCAGCCGCTCCACCGCCCTCGGCCTGTGCGGCGCCACCTCGATGGACTTCACCCTGCCGGTGCTGCAGCGCAGCGGCGGGCTGGACATGGTGCCCCCCGCCATCGTGCACGGCTTCCTGCTGAGCCTGCTGGCGCCGGTGCTGATCGCCCTGTTCTCCTGATCCTTTCCCCTGGGGGCCGCCCGGCCCCCAAAGCGTAATAATTCCCATCCGCACGGCAAAATTGCGCTAAATCAAACTTGCCCGCAGTAGTCGCACAAAAGCCTTTTGCAACCCCGATCGCCGATCTATGCTTTTAAACAAGCATTACAAATGCAACTTTAAAAATAAAAGGAAGCGACTATGTTCTGTGTGCAATGTGAACAAACCATCCGTACCCCGGCAGGCAACGGCTGCGCGTATGCTCAGGGCATGTGCGGCAAGACGGCGGAAACCTCCGATCTGCAGGATCTGCTGGTGGCGGCGCTGCAGGGGCTCTCCGCCTGGGCGCTGCAGGCGCGTTCGCTGGGCATCGTTGACCACCAGATCGACAGCTTCGCCCCGCGCGCCTTCTTCTCCACCCTGACCAACGTTAACTTCGACTCTCAGCGCATCATCGGCTACGCGCGCGAAACCCTGCTGCTGCGCGATTCGCTGGCCGCCCGTTGCCGGCTGCTGGACGCCGGCGTACGCGTCGATCACCCGATGGCGGCGCTGCAGCTGGCCGGTGACGATATGCCTGCGCTGCTGCAACAGGCGGCGCAGTTTGCCCTCAACAGCGACAAGGCCGAGGTCGGCGACGACGTCCACGGGTTGCGCATGCTGTGCCTGTACGGCCTGAAAGGCGCGGCGGCCTATATGGAACACGCGCACGTGCTCGGCCAGTTCGACGAGCAGCTCTATGCCGACTACCACGCCTTTATGGCCTGGCTCGGCACCCGGCCGCGCGACGTCGACACCCTGCTGAACAACGCCATGGGCATCGGCAAGATGAACTTCAACGTGATGGCGATCCTCGATCGCGGCGAAACCCAGGCCTACGGCGATCCGCGGCCCAGCGCGGTCAACGTGCGCCCGGTAGCCGGGAAAGCCATTCTGATCTCCGGCCACGATCTGAAAGATCTGCGCATGCTGCTCGAACAAACCGAAGGACAAAACGTCAACGTCTACACCCACGGCGAAATGCTGCCGGCGCACGGCTATCCGGAACTGAAAAAATTCAAGCATCTGGTGGGCAACTACGGCAGCGGCTGGCAGAACCAGCAGACGGAATTCGCCAAATTCCCCGGCCCGATCGTGATGACCTCCAACTGCATCATCGATCCGAACGTCGGCAACTACGGCGATCGCATCTGGACCCGCAGCATCGTCGGCTGGCCGGGCGTCAACCATCTGGAAGGCGACGACTTCGGCGCCGTGATCCGCCAGGCGCAGGGCATGAACGGCTTCCCTTATACCGAGATCGAACACCTGATCACCGTCGGCTTCGGCCGCCAGACGCTGCTGAACGCCGCCGACACGGTGATCGATCTGGTGTCGCAGAAAAAACTGCGCCACGTCTTCCTGGTCGGCGGCTGCGACGGCAGCCGCGACGAGCGCAGCTACTTCACCGACTTCGCCCGCAGCGTGCCGCAAGACTGCCTGATCATGACGCTGGCCTGCGGCAAGTACCGTTTCAACAAGCTGGACTTCGGCACCCTGGAAGGGTTGCCGCGCCTGCTGGACGTCGGCCAGTGCAACGACGCCTACTCCGCCATCATGCTGGCGGTCAAGCTGGCGGACACGCTCGGCTGCAGCGTCAACGAGCTGCCGCTCAGCCTGGTGCTGTCGTGGTTTGAACAGAAGGCGATCGTCATTCTGCTGACGCTACTGTCGCTGGGGGTGAAAAACATCGTCACCGGCCCGACCGCGCCGGGCTTCCTGACCGACAACCTGATGGCGATCCTCAACGAGAAATTCGGCCTGCGTCCGATCACCACCGTCGAGCAGGATATCAACGCGCTGCTCGCCTGATGCCGTTACGTTATGGGGCCGCCTGCGCCGGCCCCTTAGTTTTTGAGGTGCCCCGATGACTCAACCCACTCCGCTTTGCCCAAACCGCATGCAGGTGCATTCCATCCAGCGTGAAACCGCCGACGTCTGGACGCTGAACCTGATCTGCGACGTTTTCTATCCTTACCAGGCCGGCCAATTCGCGCTGGTCAGCATCCGCAACAGCGAGGAGACGCTACGCGCCTATACGCTCTCCTCCTCGCCTGGCCAGAGCCGCTTTCTCAGCATCAGCGTGCGCTGCCTGCCGGACGGCGTCGGATCGCGCTGGCTGACGCAAGAGGTCAAACCCGGCAACACGCTGTGGCTGTCCGACGCGCAGGGCGAGTTCAGCTGCGAGCGTCACCCGGCCGATCGTTATCTGATGCTGGCCGCCGGCTGCGGCGTGACGCCGATCGTCTCGATGTGCCGCTGGCTGACCGCCAACCGTCCGGCCTGCGATATCGCCGCGATCGTTAACGTGCGCACCCCCGCCGACACGATTTTCGCCGATCAGTGGCGCGCGCTGTGCGCCGCCCATCCGCAGCTGCGCCTGACGCTGATGGCCGAGCGGGATCTGCAACCCGGCTACCTCAGCGGCCGCATCGATGAACAGACGCTGCGGCAGGCGGCGCCGGATATCGCCGAACGCACGGTGATGACCTGCGGCCCTGCGCCCTACATGGAACAGGTGGAGCAGCTGTGCCGCCGGCTCGGCGTGCCGGCTGAGCGTTTCCATAAAGAGCAGTTCCACACGCCGACAACGCAGGCCGATGCCACCGAAGGGCTGACGCTGCGCGCCGCCCGCCCTCTGCGCGAATTCCGCGTGCCGGTCGGCAGCACGCTGCTGGCGGCGATGGAGGCCAATGCCCTGCCGGTCAACGCCGCCTGCCGCGCCGGGGTGTGCGGCTCGTGCAAAACCCGCATCCTCGAGGGCGACTACACCACCACCAGCACCATGACGCTGAGCGCGGAAGAGGTAGCTCAGGGCTATGTGCTGGCCTGTAGTTGCCAGCTGCAGGGCGACGTCACATTGGCGTGATCCCCAGGCCCCATCGCCGCGATGGGGCATTTATCGGCAAGCTCCCTCATCCCCGCCCGGTTACACTTTCCTCCGTCCTACGCTCTTTACCCTTCCTGACCGCATCTCGTCCACAGCCGGTAAGCTATGCTTGCAGTTGTTCTGCTGCCACTCACCGGATCGAGTACACATCGTTTTTCAAACCATGTTTGGGGGAACCATGAAGCAAACCGTAGCCACACTGATCGCCAAAACGCTGGATCAAGCCGGCGTAAAACGCATTTGGGGCGTGACCGGCGATTCGCTCAACGGCCTGAGCGACAGCCTGCACCGCATGGGCACCATCGAATGGCTGGGCACCCGCCACGAAGAGGTGGCCGCCTTCGCCGCCGGCGCCGAAGCCCAGCTCACCGGCCAGTTGGCGGTGTGCGCCGGCTCCTGCGGCCCCGGCAACCTGCACCTGATCAACGGGCTGTTCGACTGCCACCGCAACCATGTGCCGGTGCTGGCGATCGCCGCGCACATCCCCTCCAGCGAAATCGGCAGCGGCTACTTCCAGGAAACGCATCCGCAGGAGTTGTTCCGCGAATGCAGCCATTATTGCGAGCTGGTTTCCAACCCGGAACAGCTGCCGCGCGTGCTGGAGATCGCCATGCGCAAGGCGATCCTCAACCGCGGTGTCTCGGTGGTGGTCTTGCCGGGCGACGTGGCGCTGCGCATGGCGCCGGAAGACGCGACCCTGACCTGGCATACCCCGGCGCTGCCGCTGGTGCAGCCGCCGATGAGCGAGCTGAACAAGCTGGCGGAAACGCTGAACAAGGCGAAGAACATCACCCTGATGTGCGGCAGCGGCTGCGCCGGCGCGCACGATGAGGTGGTCAAGCTGGCCGAGCTGCTGCAGGCGCCGGTGGTGCACGCGCTGCGCGGCAAAGAGCATATCGAATGGGATAACCCCTACAGCGTCGGCATGACCGGGCTGATCGGCTTCTCCTCCGGCTATCACGCGATGATGAACGCCGACACGCTGGTGCTGCTCGGCACCCAGTTCCCCTACCGCGCGTTCTACCCCACCAACGCCAACATCATTCAGATCGACATCAACCCCGGCAGCATCGGCGCGCACTGCCCGGTCAACATGGCGCTGGTGGGCGATATCCACACCACCCTCACCGCCCTGCTGCCGCAGCTGGAGCCCAAGCGCGACCGGGCGTTCCTCGACAAGGCGCTGGAGCACTACCGCAACGCGCGCAAGGATCTCGACGGGCTGGCGACCGCCAACGACGACCAGCCGATCCACCCGCAGTATCTGGCGCAGCAGCTCAGCCAGTACGCCAGCGACGACGCCATCTTCACCTGCGACGTCGGCACGCCGACGGTGTGGGCCGCTCGCTACGTGAAAATGAACGGCAAGCGTCGCCTGCTCGGTTCGTTCAACCACGGTTCGATGGCCAACGCCATGCCGCAGGCGATCGGCGCCCAGGCCACCGCACCGGATAAACAGGTGATCGCCATGTGCGGCGACGGCGGCTTCACCATGCTGATGGGGGATTTCCTGTCGCTGGCTCAGCTCAAGCTGCCGGTGAAAATCGTGGTGTTCAACAACAGCGTGTTGGGGTTCGTGGCGATGGAGATGAAGGCCGGTGGCTATCTGACCGACGGCACCGACCTGCATAACCCGGACTTCGCGGCGATCGCCAACGCCGCCGGCATCAAGGGCATCCGCGTGGAAAAAGCCTCGGAGCTGGACGGCGCGCTGCAGGAGATGTTGGCGCACCCCGGCCCGGCGCTGCTGGACGTGGTCACCGCCAAGCAAGAGCTGGCGATGCCGCCGCAGATCAAGTTCGAACAGGCGAAAGGCTTCAGCCTGTACATGCTGCGCGCCATCATCAACGGCCGCGGCGACGAAGTGGTCGAGCTGGCGAAAACCAACTGGCTGCGCTAAGCAAGATGCCCCCGGTGAAATAAGGGTATATGATGCCATGTACCCTTTTCCTCTCCCTTACATTCCAGGAACCCTATGCTTATCGATCTACGCAGCGACACCGTCACCCGCCCCAGCGCCGCCATGCGCCAGGCGATGGCTCAGGCAGAGGTCGGCGACGACGTCTACGGCGATGACCCGACGGTCAACGCGCTGGAGGCCGAGGCGGTACGCCTGTCGGGCAAAGAAGCGGCGCTGTTTTTGCCCAGCGGTACCCAAGCCAACCTGGTGGCGCTGCTGAGCCACTGCCAGCGCGGCGACGAGTATCTGGTCGGCCAACAGGCGCACAACTATAAATACGAGGCCGGCGGCGCGGCGGTGCTGGGCAGCATCCAGCCGCAGCCGATCGAGGCCGACGCGGACGGCACGCTGCCGCTGGACAAGCTCGCCGCCGCCATCAAACCCGACGATATCCACTTCGCCCGCACCCGGCTGCTGAGCCTGGAAAACACCATCAGCGGCCGAGTTCTGCCGCAGGCCTACCTGCAGCAAGCGTGGCAGTTTACCCGCGAGCGGCAGCTGGCGCTGCATATCGACGGCGCGCGCATCTTCAACGCCGCCGTGGCGCTGAACCTGCCGCTGAAAGAGATCGTGCAATACTGCGACACCTTCACCATTTGCCTGTCGAAAGGATTGGGCGCGCCGGTCGGATCGCTGCTGTGCGGCAGCGAGGCCTTCATTCAGCGCGCGCTGCGCTGGCGCAAGATGACCGGCGGCGGGCTGCGTCAGGCCGGCATCCTGGCGGCGGCCGGTCTTTACGCTTTGGAACATAACGTCGCGCGGCTGCGCGAAGACCATGACAACGCGGTCTGGCTGGAGCAACAGCTGCGGCAGATCGGCGTAGAGATCGCCGAACCCGGCGCACAGACCAACGTGCTGTATCTGCGCCAATCACCGGCGCTGGCGGCCAAATTCGGCCCGTGGATGCGCGAACGCGGCGTGCTGATCAGCAGCGGCCCGCTGACGCGCATTCTGACCCACCTCGACGTCAGCCGTCAGGATCTGCAGCGGGTGGTCGAGCTGTGGCGGGAGTTCCTCCGGCAGCACGCCTGATCCCTCCTCCCCGGCGCGCCGGGGAGCCCTTCACCGCCCGCCGATGGCCTCGACAAAGCGGCGGGTAATCTGCTGCGGGCGCGTAATGGCGCCGCCCACCACGACCGCATGCGCCCCCAACGCCAGGCAGCGTGCGGCCATCGCCGGCGTTTCGACATTGCCCTCGGCGATGACCGGCACCGGCACCGCCGCCAGCACCGCACGCAGAAAGCCGAAATCGTCCTCCGCCAGTCGGGTGCCCCGGCTTTCGGCGGTATAGCCGTGCAGCGTGGTGCCCACGCAGTCGAACCCCAACCGGGCAGCCTCTTGCGCCTCTTCCACGGTGGCGATGTCCGCCATCAGCAGCAGCCGGGGATACCTGGCGCGGATCGCGGCAACCAACGCCGCCAGCTGCAGCTCCCCTGGCCGAGGGTGGCCGGTCGCGTCCAGCGCAATCATCTGTGGCGCCGCAGCCATCAGCTCATCGATTTCACGCAGGGTCGGCGTGATATAGACATCGCTGCCGGCATAATCGCGCTTGATAATGCCAATCACCGGCAGCGCCACCGTGCGCATGATGGCTTTAACGTCTTCGACGCCGTTGGCGCGGATCGCCGCCGCACCGCCTTGCTCGGCCGCCAGCGCCATGAGCGCCATGATAAAATCGCTGTGCAGCGGCTCGTCGTCCAGCGCCTGGCAAGACACCACCAGCCGGCCCTTAATCTGCTGCAAAATGGAAAGCGTCATAAATCCAACAACTCCTCGACTTCGTTTTTAATAATGGTCACGTGCGGGCCGTAGATCACCTGAACGCCGTTGCCGCGAACGATCACCGCCCGCGCGCCGCTGGCTTTCAACCCGCTTTCGTCCAGCAACCGGCTCTGTTTTACCGTCACGCGCAGCCGCGTGGCGCAACAATCCAGTTCGACGATATTCTCTTTGCCGCCCAGCGCCGCCAGCACCTGCTGCGAGCGTTCGGAGCCGGTCATCACCGCTTCCGGCACGGTTTCCGCCTCGCGCCCCGGCGTTTTGAAATTGAAGCGCAAGATCAGGAAACGGAACGTGAAGTAGTACAGGAAGAACCAGGGCACCCCGACCAGCGGCACGTACATCCAGTGGGTTTTCGCTTCGCCCTGCAGCACGCCGAACAGCATGAAATCGATAAAACCGCCGGAGAACGTCTGGCCGATGGTGATATGCAGGATGTGCGCGATCGTGAACGCCAGGCCGTCGAACAGCGCGTGCACCACGTACAGCGCCGGCGCGATAAACAGGAACGAGAATTCGATAGGTTCGGTGATGCCGGTCAGGAACGAGGTCAGCACCGCCGACAGCAGCAGCCCGCCGACGCGCTTGCGGTTCTCCGGACGCGCGCTTTGGTACATCGCCAGGCAGGCGCCGACCAGGCCGAACATCATGGTGATAAAGCGGCCGGACATGAAACGTGCCGTGCCGATGTAGAACTGCTGCGTATTCAGGTCGGCCAACTGGGCGAAGAAAATGCGCTGCGTGCCTTCCACCAGCTGTCCGTTGATCACTTCACTGCCGCCGAGCGCGGTGGTCCAGAACGGCAGATAGAAGATGTGATGCAGGCCGAACGGCCCAAGCATGCGCAGCACGAAGCCGTAGATAAAGGTGCCGAGATAGCCGCTGGCCTCCACCAGGCCGCCCATGCCGAAGATCAGCCGTTGGAAAGGCGGCCACACCACGGTCATCAGGGCGCCGACCGCCATCGCCGCCAGCGAACTGACGATCGGCACAAAGCGCGAGCCGCCGAAAAAGCCCAGGAACGGCGGCAGCGCTATCTTGTTGTAGCGGCCGTGCAGATACCAGGTCACCAGACCGATGACCACCCCGCCGAACACCCCGGTCTCCAGCGTCTGGATCCCGAGAAGCGTTCCCTGCCCCAGCGCGCCGGCGTTCTGCGTGGCCAGCGTGCCGTTGATTTTCAACAGCGCATTGATGGTGGCGTTCATCACCAGATAGGCGATCAGCGAGGCCAGCCCCGCCGTGCCCTTGTCGCTTTTGGCCAGCCCCACCGCCACGCCGACCGCGAACAGGACCGCCAGGTTGGCGAACACGATGGCGCCGGCGCTGGCCATCACGGTAAATACGCTTTGCAGCCAGCCGACGTCGAGGAAGGGATACGCCTCGACGGTATTGGGATTGGACAGCGCGCCGCCGATCCCCAACAGCAGACCGGCCGCCGGCAGCACGGCGATCGGTAGCATGAACGACTTACCGAACAGCTGGGCTTTTTCGAACCAGCCGCCGGAGCGCGACAACTCTGGTGTTGACATAAATTTTCCCCTGCTATCATTTTTATGATGAAAATTTTTACCACATTAAAATTAATTTAGTGAAAATTTTATTCATAACGATGATCGGCTTCACAATCCGTCGATTTCACTGGCGAGGCGCGGCGTCTTTCCGCCACAATAGAAACGGGAATACTCAGAAAGGTAACGTGATGAATACAGGCAACTTGTTATTGCGGCTGCGGCAGGATTTGGCGGGGTACAGCCCCACGCTGCAAAAGCTCGGCAACTATCTTCTTGCGGAGCCCTCCCGCGCCGTTTACCTGACCATCACCGAACTGGCGCGTGAAAGCGCCACCAGCGAAGCCAGCGTCACGCGGCTGTGCCGCCATCTGGGCTGTAAAGGCTATACCGAATTTAAAATGGCGCTGGCCCTCAGCCTGCAACAAAACCAGCCGGAGGCGACGACGCGGCAAAGCGCAACGGAAAATTTGGTGGAAGAGAGCGTGCAGGCGCTGCGGGATACCGGCGCGCTGTTGGAACCGCAGGCGCTGCAACAGGCGGCGGACAGCCTGCAGCGTTGCGCTTCGGTGCAGATTTACGGCGTCGCCGCCAGCGCCATCATCGGCGATTTCCTGCACTACAAACTGTTGCGCCTCGGCAAACCGGCGCAGCTGTTCAGCGACATGCACCGGGCGGCGATGAACGCCGCCTCGCTGAGTGAGCGGGATCTGCTGATCGTCATCTCCAGCTCCGGCTCAACCAAGGACGTGCTGCATGCGGTGACGTTGGCCAAAGGGCGCGGCGCACGCGTGATCGCAATCAGCAACACCCAACGCAGCCCGCTGGCTAAAATGGCGGATACGCTGCTGGTGGCGGCCAAACCGGAAGGGCCGCTGACCGCCGGCGCCCTGCCGGCCAAAGTCGGCGCCATGCTGCTGGTGGAGTTGATGATCGCCGAACTGGCTCAGCGCGATCCCGCCTACGCTCAGGCGATGCAGGCCACCGCCAGCGCTACCCTACCGCTGCTGTTGTAATCAGAAGATCCAGCGGCCATAAGCCCAGTACCACAGCCCCAGCACCGCCACCAGGTTGAGCGCCACGCTGAGGATGAACCAGGTTTTAAACGGCTGCTTCTGGGTTTTGTGGCGAAACAGCTGCTGTGCCGCCAGTGCGCCCAACCACCCGCCCAGCGCGCCGAACAGCAACAGCGTCGCCTCCGGCACCCGCCGCCATCCTTTGCGCGCCGCCAGCTTATCGCCGCCGTAGATCAGAAACGTCAGCAGGTTGGCCAACAGCAACCACATCCACACCGGATGCAGCGAGAACAGGCTGGCGAGCAGCGCCACGCCCAGCAGGGCGTAACAAATCACATTGAGCTTCATGACATCCGGTCTTTCGTTCGGTAAGGGGGCGCGTAGTGTGAACTCGCACCGCGACGTATGCAACCGGCTTATACCCATACAAAAAGTGCATTTAAACCCTGAATTTGGCATCCTGTCGTTCAGCCAATCCTCTACCGCACAAGGCGGCCCGATGACACCCCAACGCGTACTGGTTCTTGGAGCCAGCGGCTATATAGGCCAGAACCTGATCCCGCACCTGATCGAACAGGGGCACCAGATTACCGCCGCCGCGCGGCGCATCGAGTGGCTGCAGGAGCGGAACTGGCCGCAGGTCAACTGCCTGTATGCCGATCTGTATCGCCCGGAGACCCTGAGCGCGGCGCTGTGGGAGATCGATACGCTTTACTATCTGGTGCACGCGATGGGCGACGGCGACGATTTTATCGAGAAGGAGCGCCAGGCGGCGGAAAACCTGCGCGACGCACTGCGCAATGCCGCCGTCAAACAGGTGATCTTTCTCGGCGCGCTGCAGCCGAACGACGACAGCTCACCGCACCTGGCGGCCCGCCGCCTGACCGGCGAGATCTTGCGCCAGAGCGGCGTGCCGGTGACCGAGCTGCGCGCCGGCATCGTCGTCGGCCCCGGCTCGGCGGCGTTCGAAGTGATGCGCGACATGGTCTATAACCTGCCGGTGCTGACGCCGCCGCGCTGGGTGCGCTCGAAGTCGTCGCCGGTGGCGCTGGAGAACCTGCTGGTTTATCTGGCCGATCTGCTGGCGCACCCGGCGCAGGAACACCGCATCTTCGACGTTGCCGGGCCGGAGTACCTCAGCTATCAGGATATGTTCAAACGCTTTATCGCTCTCAGCGGCAAGCGGCGCTGGCTGATCCCGATCCCTTTGCCGACGCGGCTGATTTCGGTGTGGTTCATCAGCCTGATCACCTCGGTGCCGACGCCGATCGCCCGCGCGCTGATCCAGGGGCTGAAGCACGATCTGCCCGCCGACGGCCGGCCGCTGCAGGCCCTGATCCCGCAGCGGCTGCACACCTTTGATCAGGCGGTCGCCACCACGCTGCAGCGCGAACAGGAGGTGGTCGATTCCGCCGACTGGGGCTACGATCCGGCGGCGCGGGCCCGCTGGCGCCCCGGCTACGGTTACTATCCGAAACAGGCCGGTTGTTCGCTGGACACCGCCGCCACCCGCGAGGCCCTGTGGCAAACGGTGCAGCAGCTGGGGGGCGAAGAAGGCTATTTCTACGCCAATATTCTGTGGCGCATCCGCGCCCGCATGGACGACATGATCGGCAACGGGGTGATCTACGGCCGCCCGGCGCGCGCGACCCTGGCGCTCGGCGACGAGATCGACGGCTGGAAAGTCATCACACTGAAGCCGCTGCGGCAACTGGCGCTGCTGTTCGGCATGAAGGCACCGGGGCTGGGGCGGCTGAGCTTCAGCATCACCGATCACGGCGATCGCCGCACGCTGGACGTGCGCGCCTGGTGGCATCCGGCCGGCTTCAGCGGGCTGCTGTATTGGTTCGCCATGATGCCCGCACACCTGTTCATTTTTCGCGGCATGGCGAAACGCATCGCCGAGCTTGCCGAGAGCCTGGACCGCCAACAGCGCTGAACGCCGTTCATTTGTCGATCAACCGCACAGTTTGCCGCTGTGCTTCGGGGCTTTCCGATTGCATAGCGCACGAAATCACGGAAGAATGGCATCTTATTTGCTGGGAGCGCCGCAAGCGCCCGCCGGTGTTCCGATTTTGGGTGAGAATAGAGTCCGTTATGAAGGTATTGGTCACCGGTGCCACCAGTGGGTTAGGCCGTAACGCCGTTGAATA
Organism: Serratia sp. HRI; assembly: GCF_010119335.3. NCBI lineage: Bacteria > Pseudomonadati > Pseudomonadota > Gammaproteobacteria > Enterobacterales > Yersiniaceae > Serratia > Serratia sp. HRI. The sequence continues at coordinate 834,679 of NZ_CP083690.1, forward strand.
TCTGCGCCGCCAGGGCATCAAAGTGCGCGCCACCGGCCGCAACCAGGCGATGGGCGGCCTGCTGGAAAAAATGGGCGCGGAGTTTATTCATGCCGATCTCACCAATCTGATCTCTTCGCAGGCCAAGGCGATGCTGGCGGACGTCGACGTGCTGTGGCACTGCTCCAGCTTTACCTCGCCCTGGGGCACCGAAGAGGCCTTCGAACTGGCCAACGTCCGCGCCACCCGCCGCCTCGGCGAATGGGCGGCGGCCTACGGCGTAGCGCAGTTCATTCACATCTCCTCCCCGGCGATCTATTTCGATTACCACCATCACCGCAACGTGACCGAAGACTTCCGCCCGCAGCGCTACGCCAACGAATTCGCGCGCAGCAAGGCCGCCGGCGAGCAGGTGATTCAGCAGTTGGCGCTGTCCAATCCGCAGACCCATTTCACTATTCTGCGCCCGCAGGGATTGTTCGGGCCGCACGACAAGGTGATGCTGCCGCGGCTGCTGCAGATGATAAAACGCTACGGCAACCTGCTGCTGCCGCGCGGCGGCGCGGCAATGGTGGACATGACCTACCTGGAGAATGCGGTGCACGCCATGTGGCTGGCGACGCTAAAAGAAGATACCCCGTCCGGCCGCGCCTACAACATCACCAACCAGCAGCCGCGCCCGCTACGCACCGTGGTGCAGCAGCTGATCGACGATCTGGGCATGAAATGCCGCATCCGCTCCGTCCCCTATCCGATGCTCGACATGATGGCGCGCGGCATGGAACGCCTCGGCAGCAAAAGCGAGAAGGAGCCGGTGCTGACCCACTACGGCGTCGCCAAACTCAACTTCGACCTCACGCTCGATACCACCCGTGCGCAGCAAGAGCTGGGCTATCAGCCGATCGTCTCGCTGGAAGAAGGCATCGCGCGCACCGCCCGCTGGCTGAAAGATCACGGCAAGCTGCACGGCCTGTAATCAACGCGCCGCGCCGTACTTCACCAGCAGCGCATCGACAATCGCTTCACTCTCTGCATCCGGCTCGCCGCGCACATCGTCGGGCCGGAAGTGCATCTGAAACGCCGCCACCACATTGCGCTGCTGCCGCGCATCCCATGACGGGTCGATCGCATAGCCGTAACGCGCCAGCTTTTCGAGCAGCGGCACCATCGGTACCGGCGCATGACGATCGCGCCCCGCCAGCAAACGCTGCACGTCTCGTTCGTCCGGCCAGGCGCCGATACCGGCCTGGGCCAGCTGCCGCCAGGGGAACAGCGGGCCGGGATCCTGCTTGCGCTGCGGCGCGATATCGCTGTGCCCCACCACGTCCTGCGGCTGGATACCATAGCGTTGGACAATGTCGCGGCTCAGCGGGATCAGCACGGCGATCTGCTCCGCCGTATAGGGTTGCCAGTGGGTGAACAGCATGCTGCGGGTGAAGCCCTTGTTGACGATTTCGATGCCGATCGAGGTGTCGTTGAGGTTGCTGCGGCCGCGCCAGGCGCTGGTGCCGGCATGCCAGGCGCGCATCGCCTCCGGCACCAGCCGGTACACCGTCGGTTTGCCGTGCTCGCGCTGCGGGTGCGCCGGCAGCAGATAATGGGCGCTGACGTGCTCGTCGGTCAGCGTTTTCAGCGATGAATGGAAGTCTTCCGCCGTGTAGTGCATCACCAAAAACCGGATGCGTTGATCGGCGCCCTGCGCCTGATGCAGGGTTTCGAGTTGGTAAGCGCCACGATCGACGAGCGTGTCCTGCTGCGGATTTTGGCATCCCGCCAACAGCGCGGTGGCGATGATCCCTGGCCAAATTTTCACTTATCCTCCTGATTGACGTCCGTGAAAGCGGTAACGCCGCGCGATTAATCTGTGTCCAATCATCACGCTCATCGAGAAATGATGACAGACAACGCCGATGTGCAAGCGGGTGTTTCTCCCGACTGGCTGCCTCTCACGCCCATGATAGTCTCAAAGTATCATCTGCGCTGAAAGAGCGGAGTCGAACATGTTCACACCTCGCTGTCTGTCCTGGTTGCTCTGTGCCGCCATACTGCCGCTCAGCGGCTGCGATCGGCAAAAAGTCGCCGACGCGATGGGCGCAAGCGCCCCGCCCCCGGCCGCTCCCGCCGCCACTGCAAGTGCGCCGGCCTATACGCCGCTGACCGCCGATCAGCTGTACCAGCTGGTCAGCCCGGTGGCGCTGTTCCCCGACAAGCTGCTGGCGCAGGTGTTGGCCGGCGCGGGTTATCCCGACCAAATCAGCGCCGCAGATGCCTGGCTGGTGCAAAACCGCGGCCTGCAGCCGGCGGCGCTCAGCTCGGCAGCCGACGCTCAGCCCTGGGATCCCAGCGTGCGCGGCCTGGTGCAATTCCCCGACGTACTCGATCAGATGGCGAAAAACATCCCCTGGACCACCGCCCTGGGCAGCGCCTACCTCAACGATCCCACCGACGTGATGAACGCCATTCAGGTGATGCGCCAGCGGGCGGCCAGCCAGGGCACGCTGAAAAACACCCCGCAGCAGCGCATCGTCGTGGCACCGACGACGCGTTATGTCGAACAGCAGCCCTATCGCCAGCGCGTGGTGGCGGCGCCGGGCGAAACCATCGTCATTGAGCCCAGCCAGCCGGATACGGTTTACGTCCCGCATTACGACCCTTGGGTGGCCTACGGCACGCCGGTCCCCACCTATCCCAGCTATCAGTATCAACCTTCCGGCTACAGCGGCGGCGACATGTTGGCGGCCGGCGCGATCAGCTTCGGCGTCGGTATCGCGGTCGCCTCATTGTTCAATCAGCACAACAGCGGTTGGCACAACTGGGATATGCGCTGGGACGATCGCCGCCAGCCGGTGGTCTACCGCAATGCGCCCTACGTGTCGCATTCCTCCACCGTGGTGAATCGCGTCACCAACATCAACCAATATAACAACGTCAACAATGTGAATCGCAGCAGCACCAGCACGGTGAACAATTACAATACGACCACCGCCGCGCCAACGCCGCGCTTCAGCCAACCGACGCCCATCGGCGCGCCGCAACAGCCGCGCGTCGCGCCTGCGGCCCATGCGCCGATGACCCTGCCGAACTTTGCGCATACCCAGCCGGTGCCGCCTCACGTACAGCAGCCGATAGCCGTGCACCAGCCGGTAGCGGCCGCGCCGCACCTGCAACAATCGGTCAACGCGCCCCATGTGCAGCAACCGATGAGCATGCCGACGTTCACACATACCGCGCCTGCGACGCCCCACGCGCAGCAGCCGATGGCCGGGCATTCCGCGCCGGTACAGACGCATCCGATGCAGGCCGTCGCGCCGATGCATCAATCTGCCGTGCGGCCACCGGTTCAGGTTGCGCCGCACGTCGCTCAGCCGGTGGTGCACGAACCGGCCGTAGCGCCGCACCCGGCGGTAGTGCGCCCGACGCCGATGCCGCAAGAGCGCGTCATGCCGCATCCGGCCCCGGCGCCGCAGATACGTCAACCGTTCGTTCAGCCGATACAGCATCGCCAAGAGCCGGCGCCGGTGAAACCGCAGGAACACCGCCCGATCGTCGAGCAGCACAAGGTGGGGTAAAGCAAGAAAACGTCGCCCCGGCGGAACGGCCGGGGCGCGAGAATGGCGTTAGCGGCTGACTTTCACCGCGGTGCCGCTGACGGTCACCATCAGCATGCTGCCGTCTTTGCCAACGGTTTCATAATCAATATCAATGCCGACCACCGCGTTGGCGCCCAGCTCTTTCGCCTGATCTTCCAGCTCTTCGAACGCAATCAAGCGCGCCTTGCGCAGCTCTTTCTCATAAGCGCCCGAGCGGCCGCCGACGATATCGCGCACGCCGGCGAAGAAATCACGAAAAATGTTAGCGCCGAGGATCGCTTCGCCGGTGACGACGCCGCAGTATTCGGTGATGGTGAACCCTTCCAGGGTCGGGGTAGTTGAAAGCTGCATCAGAATTCCTTGTTTGATTAATTCAACGTATCTATGACCAGAGGATTGGCATTATGTTCGCTTAATCAATGGCACGCAGTACGAATGCAAGGCCAAAAAAACGCATTTATACTGTAAGCTATCGGTCTTCATGGTAGAAACTTTCACATAAGGTAATAAGATGAAAACAAAAACGATTGCGGCTGTTTTACCCTTAGCGCTGTTGCTGAGTGCCTGTACCACGGTGGAACCGGCATACAAGGATATCGGCACCCGCAGCGGCAGCTGTGTGGAAGGCGGCCCGGATACGGTCGCGCAAAAGTTCTATGACCTGCGCATCCAGCAGGGCGTCGGCCTGCTGGACAGCAACCGCCTCGCGCAGCTGCAACCTTACCTGAGCAAAGTGCTGTATCAGGATCTGGTCAGCGCCGGCCAGAACCCGGGCAAGCACCGGATAACCGGCGATCTGTTCTCCGGCAATGCGCAGGGGCCAAGCAGCGCGTCCGTCGCCAGCGCCTCGACCATTCCTAACACCGACGCGAAAAACATCCCGCTGCGCGTTGACTTGAGCTACCAAAAAGACGCCAACAGCAGCGTGAACTGGCAGGACGAAGTGCTGATGGTGCGCGAAGGCACCTGCTGGGTGGTTGATGATATTCGCTACCTGAATGTTCCAGCGCACGCCACCAACGGCAGCGTGCGCCAGGTGCTGGAAAACCAGTAACCCGCCATGCCCCGGCCGACGCGGGCTTGCCGCGTCGGTCATCCCCGCCGCCCGCCCACCGCTCGCATTTCGTCCAATAGAAAAAATTTCGCTACCGATCTCACAGCCTGCGCCACAAATCCCCCCCCTCGGCTTGAGTCGCGGTATCTTGTGCTAATCTTTTACTGTCCCGCCGCACACTCATAAATTTTAACGCACAAAGATTGCATAAGTATTCTGTGGAAGTTAACATTTGCGGCATCAATGTCTATTCAATTCTGGCGCATGAGTATTCAACTTAACGGTATCAATTGCTATTACGGCGCTCACCAGGCGCTGTTTGACATCACGCTGGATTGTCCAGCCGGGGAAACCCTGGTGCTGCTTGGCCCAAGCGGCGCCGGGAAAAGTTCATTGCTGCGGGTGCTGAACCTGCTGGAAATGCCGCGTTCGGGCCAACTGCAGATCGCCGGCAACCAATTCGACTTCAAGCAGGCGCCGGGCGAGAAAGCCATTCGCGAACTGCGCCAAAATGTCGGCATGGTGTTCCAGCAATACAACCTGTGGCCTCACCTCACCGTGGTTCAGAACCTGATCGAAGCGCCTTGCCGCGTGCTGGGTCTGACCAAGGCTCAGGCGATGGAGCGTGCCGACAAGCTGCTCAAGCGTCTGCGCCTGACCGACTTCGCCGATCGCTTCCCGCTGCACCTTTCCGGCGGCCAGCAGCAGCGCGTGGCGATCGCCCGTGCCCTGATGATGGAACCGCAGGTACTGCTGTTCGATGAACCGACCGCGGCGCTGGATCCGGAAATCACCGCTCAGATCGTCAGCATCATTCGCGAACTGGCCGGCACCGGCATCACACAGGTGATCGTCACCCACGAAGTGGAAGTGGCGCGCAAGACCGCCAGCCGCGTGGTGTACATGGAAAACGGCCACGTGGTGGAGCAAGGCGACAGCAGCCACTTCACGCAGCCGCGGACCACCGAGTTTGCCAACTACTTATCACACTAACAATTAACTTGCTGTAATTTGGGGAGTTTGCGATGAAAAAACTAATAATCGCCGCCGTTCTGGCCGGCATCAGCGTTTCCGCCTCCGCAGCCGAAACGATCCGTTTCGCTACTGAAGCCTCCTATCCTCCATTTGAATTTATTGACGCCGGCAACAAGATTCAGGGTTTTGATGTCGATCTGGCCAATGCCCTGTGCAAAGAGATGCAGGCCGAGTGCACCTTCACCAACCAGGCGTTCGACAGCCTGATCCCGAGCCTGAAGTTCAAGCGTTTCGATGCGGTCATGGCCGGTATGGACATCACGCCGGAGCGTGAAAAGCAGGTGCTGTTCACCAAGCCGTACTACGATAACTCGGCGCTGTTCATCGCGCAGAAAGGCAAAATCGCCGACGTGGCGGCGCTGAAAGGCAAGAAAGTGGGTGTGCAAAACGGCACCACCCACCAGAAATACCTGACCGACAAGCACCCGGAAATCACCACCGTGCCTTACGACAGCTACCAGAACGCCATTTTGGATCTGAAGAACGGCCGCGTTGATGCGGTGTTCGGCGATACCGCGGTGGTGAACGAGTGGCTGAAACAGAATGACGCGCTGGCGGCAGTGGGCGCCAAAGTGACGGATAAAGACTACTTCGGCACCGGCCTCGGCATCGCGGTACGCCAGAAGAACACCGATCTGCAGGGCAAGTTCAACGCCGCTCTGGACAAGATCAAGCAGGATGGGACCTATGAAACCATCTACAAAAAATGGTTCCAGCAGTAATACGCCCCGATGAATGAATTACAACCTTTAGCAAGCGCCGCCGGCATGACCGTCGGCCTTGCCGTTTGCGCCCTGATCCTCGGGCTGATTCTGGCGATGCTGTTCGCCGTATGGGAATCGTCCCGCTGGAAAGCGGTCAGCTGGCTCGGCACCGCCTGGGTGACCGTGCTGCGCGGCCTGCCGGAAATCCTGGTGGTGCTGTTTATCTATTTCGGCTCGTCGCAGCTGCTGCTGATGCTCTCCGACGGCTTTACCCTCAACCTCGGTCTGTTCCAGCTGCCGATTCAGCTGGCGATTGACAATTTCGAAGTCAGCCCGTTCCTGTGCGGGGTGATCGCTCTGGCCCTGCTCTATTCCGCCTACGCTTCGCAGACGCTGCGCGGCGCGCTCAAAGCGGTGCCGCAGGGACAGTGGGAATCCGGCCAGGCGCTGGGGCTCGGCAAGGCGGCGATCTTCTTTCGCCTGATCATGCCGCAGATGTGGCGCCACGCCCTGCCCGGCCTCGGCAACCAGTGGCTGGTGTTGCTGAAAGACACTGCGCTGGTGTCGCTGATCAGCGTGAACGATCTGATGCTGCAAACCAAGAGCATCGCCACCCGTACCCAGGAACCTTTTACCTGGTATGTGATCGCAGCGGCCATCTACCTGCTGGTGACGCTGTTCAGCCAATACGTCATCAAACGCATTGAGCTGCGCGCCACGCGCTTTGAGCGGGGGCCGGTCTGATGATTGAGTATTTACCGGAGATCCTCAAAGGGTTGCACACCAGCCTGACGCTGACCGTCGCCGCGCTGCTCGTCGCGCTGGTGCTGTCGCTGCTGCTGACGGTGATCCTGACGCTGAAAACGCCAATCCTGACGCCGCTGGTCAAGATCTACGTGACGCTGTTCACCGGCACGCCGTTGCTGGTGCAGATTTTCCTGATCTACTACGGCCCCGGTCAGTTCCCGGCCATCCGCGACTACCCGTGGCTGTGGAACCTGCTGTCGCAGCCCTGGCTGTGCGCGATGATAGCGCTGGCGCTGAACAGCGCGGCCTACACCACGCAGTTGTTCTACGGTGCGGTGCGCGCCATTCCCGCCGGGCAGTGGCAGTCGTGCGAAGCGCTGGGCATGTCGCGTCGGCAGACGCTGCGCATCCTGCTGCCGTTCGCCTTCAAGCGCGCGCTGTCGTCTTACTCCAACGAAGTGGTGCTGGTGTTCAAAAGCACCTCGCTGGCTTACACCATCACGCTGATGGAGGTGATGGGTTACAGCCAGCTGATGTACGGCCGCACCTACGACGTCATGGTATTCGGTGCCGCAGGCCTGGTGTACCTGTGCGTCAACGGCCTGCTGACGCTGCTGATGCGCTTGGTGGAGCGCCGCGCGCTGGCGTTTGAACGCCGCAACTGAGGCCGCCTCCCCCCATAAGCCCCGCCATTGCGCGGGGCTTTTTTTATCCCCGCAGCAATACTTAATCATTTATATTGCATTTTAATTCACTCAATGGCAGGGTTATCAGCAGGCGCACACGTAAAAACCTCTGGTGATTACCAGTAAAAACAAACGATAGCGAATAATCACTTTCAGGATTCAGACAGGAGCTCTACGCATGAAAAAACTGCTGCTTGCCGCGACGATGTTGGCCGGGATCACCTTTAACGCCACCGCGGCCGAGACCATCCGCTTCGCCGCTTCCGCCACCTACCCGCCGTTCGAATCGCTGGACGCCAACAACCAGATCGTCGGCTTCGATATCGATCTGGCCAACGCGCTGTGCAAGCAGATGCAGGCGCAGTGCACCTTCACCAACCAGGCGTTCGACAGCCTGATCGCGGCGCTGAAATTCAAGAAATACGATGCGGTGATTTCCGGTATGGACATCACGCCGGAGCGCAGCAAACAGGTCGCTTTCACCCAGCCTTACTACGCCAACTCGGCGATCGTGATCGCGCAAAAAGGCAAGTTCAGCTCGCTGGCAGATCTGAAAGGCAAAAAGCTCGGCATGGAAAACGGCACCACCCACCAGAAATACATGCAGGACAAGCATCCGGAGATTAACACCGTCTCTTACGACAGCTACCAGAACGCCATTCTGGAGCTGAAAAACGGCCGTATCGACGGCGTGTTCGGCGATACCGCCGTGGTGAACGAGTGGCTGAAGACCAACCCGCAGCTGGTGCCGGTGGGCGAGCACATCACCGATGCGCAATACTTCGGCACCGGCCTCGGCATCGCGGTGCGCCCGGATAACCAAGCGCTGCTGGCCAAGCTGAACGCCGCGCTGGACGCCATCAAGGCCGACGGCACCTACAAGGCCATCAACGACAAGTGGTTCCCGCAGTAAACAATAAGGCCCGGTTATCCGGGCCTTATGTTTTATAAAATCCGCACCAACAGCGTCAGCACCTCGTAGTGCGCGGTATGCGGGAACATGTCGAACAGCTGCACCCGTTCGATGCGGTACCCCGGCAACATCTCGATATCTTTCGCCATACTCTCGGCGTTGCAGCTGGAATAGAGAATATAGTCCGGCGCCATCAGGCTCAGGTAGTCGCACAGCGCCTGGCCGATGCCGCGGCGCGGCGGGTTGACCAGCACCAGCTGCGGCACCTGACCTTCGGCGGTGGCGAAGCGGGTGGAATCGAGCGCCTGAAAATCTACGTGCAGCAGCCCTAACCGCTGTGCCGACTGGCGGGCGCAGGCGATCGCTTCCGCGCTGATTTCGATGCCGGTCAGCCGCGTTTGCGGTTGCGCGCAGTGCAGGCCGAAACCGCCGACGCCGCAGAACAGATCCCACATGCTGTCGATACCCAGCGCGCGCACCCAGTCGCGGGCGGTGGCATACAGATCGGCGGCCACCTGCGGGTTGGTCTGGAAGAAGCTTTGCGGGCGGATAAACAGCGGCACCTGATTGAACCGCTCCTCCAGCGCCTGCTGTTCGGTCAGCGCGATCTCGCGCTCCCCTTCCATGATCGCCATGTGCACCGGCTGAATATTGGCGGAGATCACCTTGAGCTGCGGCAGCTGCTGCTGCAGCCACGGCAGCGCGGCGCGCAGCTGTGCCAGCTTGGTTTCCGAACGCAGCACGAAGCGCAGCATCACGCCGTCGTCGAGCGTGCTTTCGGTCAGCAGCAGGTACTTCAGCTCGCCGCGTTTGCGCGCCACGTTATACGGCGTCAGGCCCGCGCGGGCGATAAAGCTTTTCAGCACCGCAAACATCGGCGCAAAGCCGGCGGGATACAGCGGGCAGTCGCTCAGATCGACCGGCATGCCGTCGCGGTGCAGCATGCCGAGCAGCGGGCGCTCCACGCTGCCGCTGACCACCATCTTGGCTTTATTGCGAAATGCGCTCAGCTCTCCCGCCACCGGCTGCAGCCACTGCGCGACGTCGCGTCCGGCCAGCAACGATTGCAGGTGATGCTGTTTGTCGGCCAGTTGCTGCGGATAGGGCTTTTCCAGCCACTGACAGGAACGGCAGGTGCCCGCCGTATACAAAGCGCAATGCATGAAGATTACCGTGAAGTTCAGGATGACGAATTAAGGGCGCAGAGTTTACCACTCCGCGCGCCTAAAATCTCACTTGCGCGCGGCGAAGAAGCGGCGGCTGGCGGTAGGGACGAACAGCAACGCCAGGATCACCACGTCGGGGATCTTTTGCAGGATCAGAACGTGCAGGATTTGGCCGCTGGTTTCCCCTTCCACGGTAAACACCTCGGGGAAAACGCTGCCGATGGTGGCCAACAGCAGGTAAAGCACCACGATGCACTGGCAGACCACATAGCCCCAGCGCCCCCAGTTGCGGCCGCGCATCACCGCAAAACCGCAGCTGATTTGCAGGCACAGCAGCATCAGGCCGGCCAGAAAAATAAGGGTAGAATCCCACGCCTGCGCGCTGGTGTTGACGAACTCCTGCGCACCGTCGACGCCCAGTTCGCCCAACAGCAGCACCACGCTGATACACTTGATCGCGACCATGGCGGTACCCGCCACCATCACCGGCACCGGTGCATCCGAAGTCGATCCCATTCCCTGCCCGCTTTTCAGCATGTCTGACATATCCGTGTTCCGCTACGACGCGCCACCAATACAGATGGCGCATGTAACGTCAGGTAGTTAGTTGCAATACTTATTGATTGCAAAAATAGCAGGTTTGTTACGATTCAGCTACGGGCCGCCCGCTGTAATTCACGCGATCGTTGTTTTTCCGAGCGCGCCATAAACCACCAGGCGATCAGGCCGAGAATGCCCACCACCAGCAGGATCAAACTGGCCAGCGCGTTAATTTCCGGATTCACCCCCATGCGCACGCTGGAGAATACCAGCATCGGCAGCGTGGTGGCGCCCGGCCCAGAGACGAAGCTGGCGATCACCAGATCGTCCAGTGACAGGGTGAATGCCAGCATCCAGCCGGAGATCAGCGCCGGCGCGATCATCGGCAAGGTGATGACGAAGAACACCTTCAGCGGCGGCGCCCCCAAATCCATCGCCGCTTCCTCGATCGAGCGATCCACCTCGCGCAGGCGCGAGCTGATCACCACCGCCACGTAAGCGGTACAGAAGGTGACATGCGCCAGCCAGATGGTGAACATGCCGCGCTCCGACGGCCAGCCGAAAGCGTGCCCCATCGCCACGAACAGCAGCAGCAGCGACAGGCCGGTGATCACGTCCGGCATCACCAGCGGTGCGGTCAGCATAAACGCAAAACCGGTCGAACCGCGAAAACGGCCGAAGCGCACCATCACCACGGCGGCGATGGCGCCCAGTACCACCGCGGCGGTGGCGGAGGCGGCGGCGATGGTCAGGCTGAGCCCCACCGCGCTGATCATCGCCGAGTCGTGGAACAGTTCGGTATACCAGCGCGTGGACCAGCCGGCCCATACCGTCACCAGCTTGGAGCTGTTGAAGGAGTAGATCACCAACATCAGCATCGGCGCATACAGGAAGGTAAAGCCGATCGTCAGGATGGCGATACGCCACGGTGAACGCACTACCGGCAAGTTGTTCATTCCTGCCCCCCCATTTCCTTGTTCTGGTGTTTGTGGAACCACAAAATTGGCACGATCAGCAACAGCAGCATGATGGTAGCGACCGCCGAGGCCACCGGCCAGTCGCGGTTATTGAAGAACTCCTGCCACAGCACACGGCCGATCATGATGCTGTCCGGCCCACCGAGCAGTTCCGGGATCACGAACTCGCCCACCGCCGGAATGAACACCAGCATCGAACCGGCGATAATCCCGCCGCGCGTCAGCGGCACGATCACGCTGAAGAAGGTTTTCAGCGGCCGGGCCCCCAGATCCAGCGACGCCTCCACCAGCGAGTAATCCAGCCGGATCAGCGCCGTGTAGATCGGCAGCACCATAAACGGCAGATAGGAATAAACGATGCCGATATACACCGCCAGGTTGGTGTGCAGGATCACCAGCGGCTGGTCGATCACCCCCAGCCACATCAGAAAGTTATTCAGAATGCCGTTGTTTTTCAAAATGCCCATCCAGGCATAAACGCGGATCAGGAACGAGGTCCAGGAAGGCAGGATCACCAGCAGCAGCAGAATGTTGCGGGTTGACGCCTTGCTGTGGGCCACCGCCCAGGCCAGCGGATAGCCGATGATCAGGCAGCACAGCGTCGAGACCGCCGCCACGCGCAGCGACTGCAGATAGGCGTCGATATACAGCGGATCGTCGGTCAGCTGCAGGTAGTTGGCGAAGTTGAGCGCGATGTTCAGCTTGCTGTCCGCCCAGCTCAGCAGCTCGGTGTAGGGCGGCACCGCCAGCGCCAGCTCCGCCAGGCTGATCTTGAACACGATCAGGAACGGCAGCATGAACAGCAGCGTCAGCCATAAATACGGCAGCGCGATCACCAGCTTGCGGCCGTGAGCCATCAGCAGGCGGTGGAACAGCGCCTTGAAGGTGCCGGGCGTTTTGGCCGGCGGTTCCGGCGTGCGGTCAGAAAGCAGGGTCATACGGGTTACTCCTCACCGGCTCCACTACACCGTCAACACTACGCAGCTGTCGGTTTCCCAGCACAGACGCACTTCATCGCCCCAGGTCGGCATCCCCTTGCGGAAACGGTGGCCGTTTTGCAGCTGGGCGCTGATAATCTGCCCGCTGTGCAGCTTCACGTGATAGATGGACAGATCGCCCAGGTAGGCAATGTGCACCACTTCCCCCACCGCAAAGTTGCAGCCGTCTGCCGGCACCTGTTCGCACAGCAGGATCTTCTCCGGCCGCAGCGCCACCTGGATCGGCACGCCGTCCACCACCGAGGCGTCCGGATCGACCTTGATCGCATGGCGCAATCCGGGGCTTTGCAGGATCAGCGCGTCGTCGTGCCGCTCCTGCAATACGCAGTCGAAGACGTTGACCGAGCCGATGAATTCGGCGCTGAAGCGGCTGTTCGGATGCTCGTAGATCTCTTCCGGCTCGCCGATCTGCACGAACTTGCCGCGGTTCATGATGGCGATGCGCCCCGCCATGGTCATCGCCTCCTCCTGATCGTGCGTCACCATCACGCAGGTCACGCCGACGCGCTCGAGAATGTCGGTCACTTCCAGCTGCATGCGATCGCGCAGCTTCTTGTCCAGCGCGCCCATCGGCTCATCCAGCAGCAGCAGCTTCGGCCGCTTGGCCAGGCTGCGCGCCAGCGCCACCCGTTGCCGCTGGCCGCCGGAAAGCTGGTGCGGCTTGCGCCTGGCGTACTCCTGCATATGCACCAGCGCCAGCATTTCCGCCACCCGCTCGGCGATTTCCGCCCGCGGCATTTTGTCCTGCTTCAGGCCGAAGGCGATGTTCTGCTCTACCGTCATGTGCGGGAACAGCGCGTAAGACTGAAACATCATGTTGATCGGCCGCTGGTACGGCGGCACGTGCGACATATCCTGCCCATCGAGCACGATCTGCCCTTCCGAAGGCTGCTCGAAGCCGGCCAGCATGCGCAGCAAGGTGGATTTGCCGCAGCCGGACGGGCCGAGCAGCGCAAAGATCTCGCCCTTGTAGATGGTGAGGCTGACGTCTTCGACCGCGTTCTGCCCATCGAAGGTTTTGGTGAGGTTACGGATTTCCAGCAGAGGGGTGAAAACCTTCTGCGACTTGGCTTGAGGACGAGGGATGGCGTCGTTCAATCGGGGTGCTCTCCGGCGTAAAGCGGCACAAAACCACGGCGAGCGCCGTGGCCCAAAACGGCAATGCAGGCGGGGCACCCGCCTGCCGGTTTACCGACGATAGGGGGCTATCCCCCTATCATCACTTCCCGCTTTTAACTTTAGTCCATGCGCGGGTAATGACACGATCCAGCTTCGGCGACTGCACGTTGAGCGTGAACAGCTTGGCGCGAACATCGGCCGGCGGATAGACGTTCGGGTTGTCGCGCACTTCGGCATTCACCAGCGGCGTGGAATCCTTCACCGCATTGGCGTAGTAAACGTGATTGCTGATGTCCGCCATCACGTCCGGCTTCAGCAAGAAGTTCAGGAACTGGTAGGCGGCGTCCTTGTTCTTGGCGTCCGCCGGCATGGCGAACATGTCGAAGTAGGTCAGCGCTCCCTCTTTCGGGATCGCATAGGCCACGTTCACGCCGTTCTTTGCCTCTTTGGCGCGGTTGGCCGCCTGCATCACGTCGCCGGACCAGCCGATCGCCACGCAGATGTCGCCGTTCGCCAGATCGTTGATGTACTGGGAAGAGTGGAAATAGCGGATGTTCGGCCGCAGCTTCAACAGCAGATCGTTGGCCGCGCCGGTGTAGTCCGCCGCGTTGGTGCTGTTGGGATCTTTACCGAGGTAGTGCAGCACGGTAGCGTAGACTTCGCTCGGCGCATCGAGGAAGGAAACGCCGCAGCTTTTCAGCTTCTCGAGGTTTTCCGGCTTGAAGATCAGATCCCAACTGTTGACCGGCGCGTCTTTCCCCAGCACCGCCTTCACCTTGTCGACGTTATAGCCGATGCCGGTGGTCACCATCATGTAAGGGATGCCGTATTTGTTGTCCTTGTCGTTGTGCGCCACCAGCTTCAGCATCTCGGGATCGAGATTTTTGTAGTTGGGGATCTTGCTCTTGTCGAGCGGCTCGAAAATGCCGGCCTGCGACTGACGCTCGAGGAAGTTGGACGAAGGAACCACCAAATCGTAGCCGGTGCTGCCCGCCATCAGTTTGCCTTCCAACACCTCGTTGGAGTCAAAGACGTCGTACACCACTTTGATACCGGTTTCTTTCTGGAATTTGGCCAGGGTATCCGGCGCGATATAGTCGGACCAGTTATACACGTGCAGCGTTTTCTCTTCGGCTGACGCCGTGACGGACGCGGCCATCAACAGGCCGGCAACCACACCCGATAACCACTTTTTACGTTGGGTGACCATCCGTAACTTCCTCCAAAACAGGGTGAATCATAGAATTGAACTTGTATCTGCAGCGATACAAAACCTTTCCTGATTGAGCGCAATCGTTGCAACCGCGAACTGAATGGCTATGCATATGATTGCATGCGCCTTTTTTCACTGCCCTGCTCGCGTGGTCACAAGGGAAATCGCAAGCCCTTTGCAGAATCAGCAGCATAGCCGCTGCTACCGCAACCCGCCAGCCCCCAGGGTAAAAAACGCCTTTTATCGATTTTTTATGCAGTTTTTCTCTATGTGATACGCCATTAACGGCACAAAAGGCGAGAAAGATCGGGCGGCAAAGGCCAAAGTGCAGAATATTTTATTGCGGAGGGGAATAACGGCAGCATGCCGCCGGAGCGACGGCATGCTTAAGGTACAGCGAGGATCAGTGCAGCATCGGCTGACGCACGGCGCCAGCGGGGATCTCTTCTTCATCCCCCATAAACAGCAGATCGTTCGCCCGCGCTTCGAGGATCACCATCGAGACCTGCTCTTCACCCTGCTGCATAAAGTGGGTGAACTGCTCATAGGTGATGCCGACCGCCACGCTCAGCGACTGGCAGACAATCAGCTTCGGCAGGTTGTCGTCCTGAATGTCGACAAAGGCTTTGATGGTCAGCGAACTGGCGTTGATTTGGCTCAGGTCCGCCACCAGCGGGATCAGCGCGGTCGGCTTCACCTCGGCCAGCGCGGAGAACAGAATGACGTTGTCCACCAGATCTATCTTGGCGTCGAACACGCCGTCGAAGTTCTGCATGTGCGGCAGGTGCAGCGCCTGGCAGGAATCGCACTCAAAGAAAGAAATGCCCGACTGATCCAGCCAGCGCCGCAACAGCGCCAAATCGGGGACAATGAGTGAATCCATAATAACCAGCCTCACAATATTCAATACGCGAAAAGGCGCATAGCTTACGGAATATTCACCCGATACGCCACGATCAATGCGGCTTAATTCACTAATTAAGATATTGCTCGGCGAGAAAAGCGCGCCGCCCGCCCCGTCACCCGCCGGATTTCAGGCGAAAGCCAGGCCGGCCGCGCTGCTCGATGTATTCGATCATCATGCCGGCGATGTCCAGCCCGGTGGTGGTTTCCACGCCTTCGAGCCCCGGCGACGCGTTGACCTCCATCACCAGCGGGCCGCGCTCGGCGCGCAGAATATCCACCCCGGCGACGTCCAGCCCCAGCGTGCTCGCCGCCTTCACCGCGATCGCCCGCTCCCTGGCGGTGATGGTCACCTTGCGGGCGGTGCCGCCGCGGTGCAGGTTGGAGCGAAACTCACCCGGCTTGGCCTGCCGCTCGATGGCGGCCACCACCCGGCCGCCGACCACCAGGCAGCGCACATCGCTGCCCAGTGCCTCGCGCACGTATTCCTGCACCAGGATGTGGGCGTTCAGCCCGCGAAAGGCGTCGATCACGCTTTCCGCCGCCTGGCGGGTTTCCGCCAGCACCACGCCGATGCCCTGCGTGCCCTCCACCAGCTTGACCACCAGCGGCGCGCCGCCGACCAGCTCGATCAGGTCGCCGGTGTCGTCGGGCGAATGGGCAAAACCGGTGATCGGCAAATCGATGCCCTGCCGCGCCAACAGCTGCAGCGAGCGCAGCTTGTCGCGGGCGCGGGTAATGGCCACGGATTCGTTTAGCGGGTAGCTGCCGAGCAGCTCGAACTGGCGCAGCACCGCGGTGCCGTAAAAGGTGATGGCGGAGCCGATGCGCGGGATCACCGCATCGTAACGCTCCAGTTGGCGGCCGCGATAATGAATGGTCGGCGCCGCCGGATTGATATTCATGTAGCAGGAGAGCGGATCGATGATATCGATGCTGTGCCCGCGATCTTCCGCCGCTTCACGCAGCCGCTTGCATGAGTAGAGCGTTCCGTCGCGAGAAAGAATGGCAATTTTCACTCGTCACCCCAAAAAGGCCAACGCCTGCCCGGCAGGCGAGTTAGCGGCCGCGACGCTCAGGCGCGCGGATCGCTGTCCTGATTATCTTTCGATTGCGGTTTGCGGCGATCGTTTTCCGGCGGCAACCCGCCGCGCATCAACGGCCCGAAGCCTTGCACCACGCGCCACACCAGAAACGCCGCCGCCGGCACCATCAGCGCTACACCGAGGAAAATCATGCCGACCGCCGCCTGCTGCGACGCCAGCCAGCCCGGCAGCTGCAGGTGGCCGTGAATGCTGAGGTAGGCCAACACCAGCATCACGATGCCCAGCCCTTCCAACACCAGCACCGGGCGCGGTAAGTCACCGAATGAACGCATATTTTTCTTCTCCAGAAGGTCTGCCCCCAGTGTAGTGAATTCCCGTCGGCGGCGACAGCCCCGGCCGACTAATTGGTTACATGAATCAGATTAACAGGTAATTCCTGCTTTTTTTTCACCGCCTCAACGGGCATAGTAGGCGCCATCTGACGCAGGTAATGACTTTTTCGGTGACGGGATGTCGTTGCGGTAGCGAACAATTTATTGAAAATCCAATTAAGGAGCGTTGCATGTTTGCAGTAATCTTCGGGCGTCCTGGCTGTCCTTATTGTGTCCGCGCTAAAGAACTGGCGGAAAAACTGACTGAAGAACGCGACGATTTCAACTTCCGTTACGTTGACATCCACGCGGAAGGCATCACCAAGGCCGATCTGGAAAAAACCGTCGGCAAACCGGTTGAAACCGTGCCGCAGATCTTCCTGGATGAGAAGCACATCGGCGGTTGCACCGATTTCGAAGCTTACGCCAAAGAACACCTGAACCTGTTCCAGTAAGTTTTTGAACGACAAAGACAAAAAAGGCGCTTAACGCGCCTTTTTTTATTGCCGCTGCCGCCGGTGCAGCTGCTGCAGCGTCTGCAACAGGCCGAGGGCGAACAGCATCAGCATCGCACCGAACACGCACCAAAACACCGCGCTGGTGGCGTACGCCAGCTCCTGCCAGAACGAAGAGGACGGTGTCAGCCAGAAATGGCGGATAAGCAGGCACAGCGGCAGCGCATACAGCGCGCCGAGCAGCGGGCAAAGCAGCCGCTTGCGGCTCGACAGATAGCTGGCGATCGCACCGGGGATCACAAACAGCAGCAGGCCGGTTTCGCCGTGATGCTCATGATCCGTGCTGCCGAACAGGCCGGTTTGCTGGCCGAGAAACACCAGGCTGAACAACAAAAAACAGCTGAGAATGCCCAGCCAATATCTATAACTCGTCATGCGAATTCTCCCCCGCCCAATTACTGCATCAATAGAAATCGGCCTGGCCCCCGCGCGGAGACGCTGAACCGAATTTTTTCCTTGGTCAAAAGAGAGTTAAATGCGCACGGCGGCGCAGGAAATCAGCTTTCTGTGCTGGCTGTCATCGGTCATAGCGTCTAGAATGAACGCCGCCGAACGATGGTTCGCTTCGCCTTACGCTGGTGGTGATTTATGACGTCGTTTTAAGGCTGAATTTATCTCTTATAGCTATCTATATCAAGCACTTACTGGTAAACAATAAGTTATCCTCCGTGAACATAAACGTCGCTAGTTTGTTAAACGGTAACTACATTCTGTTACTGTTCGTGGTACTCGCACTGGGGCTGTGCCTCGGTAAACTCCGTCTGGGCTCCGTCCAACTCGGTAATTCCATTGGCGTTTTGGTGGTTTCGCTGCTGCTCGGCCAGCAACACTTCGCCATTAACACCGAGGCGCTGAATCTCGGCTTTATGCTGTTTATTTTCTGCGTCGGCGTGGAAGCCGGGCCCAACTTTTTCTCGATTTTCTTCCGCGACGGCAAAAACTACCTGATGCTGGCGCTGGTGATGGTCGGCTCGGCGATGGTGCTCGCCATCGGTCTCGGCAAGCTGTTCCACTGGGACATCGGCCTGACCGCCGGCATGCTGGCCGGCTCGATGACTTCGACGCCGGTGCTGGTGGGCGCCGGCGACACGCTGCGCAACACCATCGTCAACGGCCCGGCGCTGCTGGCGGCGCAGGATCATCTGAGCCTCGGCTACGCCCTCACCTACCTGATCGGTCTGGTCAGCCTGATCTTCGGCGCGCGCTACCTGCCGAAGCTGCAGCACCAGGACCTGTCCACCTCTGCCCAGCAGATTGCCCGCGAACGCGGCCTGGACACCGACAGCCAGCGCAAGGTCTACCTGCCGGTGATCCGCGCCTACCGCGTCGGCCCCGAGCTGGTGGCCTGGGCCGACGGCAAAAACCTGCGCGAACTGGGCATCTACCGCCAGACCGGCTGTTACATCGAACGCATCCGCCGCAACGGCATTCTGGCCAACCCGGACGGTGACGCGGTGCTGCAGGTGGGCGACGAGATCTCGCTGGTCGGCTACCCGGACGCCCACGCGCGGCTGGACCCGAGCTTCCGCAACGGCAAGGAAGTGTTCGATCGCGATCTGCTCGACATGCGCATCGTGACCGAAGAGATCGTGGTGAAGAACAGCAACGCGGTGAACAAGCGCCTGAGCCAGCTGAAGCTGACCGATCACGGCTGCTTCCTCAACCGCGTGATCCGCAGCCAGATCGAAATGCCGATCGACGACAGCATCGTGCTCAACAAGGGCGACGTGCTGCAGGTGAGCGGCGACGCGCGCCGGGTGAAGAGCGTGGCGGAGAAGATTGGCTTTATCTCCATCCACAGCCAGGTGACCGACCTGCTGGCATTCTGCGCCTTCTTCATCATCGGCCTGCTGATCGGCCAGATCACCATTCAGTTCAGTAACTTCTCGTTCGGCATCGGCAACGCCGCCGGCCTGCTGATGTCCGGCATCATGCTCGGCTTCCTGCGCGCCAACCACCCGACCTTCGGCTACATTCCGCAGGGCGCGCTGAACATGGTGAAAGAATTCGGCCTGATGGTGTTTATGGCGGGCGTGGGCCTGAGCGCCGGCGCCGGCATCGGCCACAGCCTGGGCGCGGTCGGCGGCCAGATGTTGATCGCCGGGCTGATCGTCAGCCTGGTGCCGGTGGTTATCTGCTTCCTGTTCGGCGCCTACGTGCTGCGCATGAACCGCGCCCTGCTGTTCGGCGCCATCATGGGCGCCCGCACCTGCGCGCCGGCGATGGAAATTATCAGTGACACCGCACGCAGCAATATCCCGGCGTTGGGCTATGCCGGCACCTACGCCATCGCTAACGTGCTGTTAACGCTGGCGGGTTCACTCATCGTGGTGCTATGGCCGGGGATACTCGGCTGATCGATTAGCGGGAGAGATGGATCGGCGATAAAAATATTTTGATTTTTTTGTCGCCGGCCAGAACTTTCGTTGGGGGCCGCAGTCTGAATTAGTGCCACTGCTTTTCTTTGATGTCCCCATTTTGTGGAGCCCGATAATCCCGCCTTTTAGGTTCAAGATTATCGGGTTTTTTGTTGCCTGAAAAAATATCCCTATAAAACAATGTCGTGCAAAGCACCTAACTACCCTATGGCGACAAAGTGGCGACAGCCATTTTACGGACATAAAAAAACCTGCTTTCGCAGGCTTCTTGTTAAATCCAAAGTGTTCCCTGATTGCTTCGCGTTGGGTGTGGTGGAGCGATATCAACTTTGCCCGGTGATACGATCTGCCGCTGAATAGATTCCAGCGTCACAAAAGTACAACTGCAATTTATGTTTTGGCATTGATGATAACGCTCTTTAGTGTTCTCACTGAGAGATCCGATGGTGCTGCCGAACGGCGCCCGGCTGATGTTCCTCGGCACCAACGTGCGCACCGCGCAGAGCTACACCGGCAATCTGTATCTTGATGAGTATTTCTGGATACCGAAGTTTCAGGAGCTGCGCAAAGTCGCCAGCGGGATGTCGCTGCACAAGCGGTGGCGCACTACCTACTTTTCCACGCCGTCGAGTCTGGCGCACTCCGCTTATCCGTTCTGGTCGGGGGAACTGTTCAACAAAGGCCGCCGCAGCAAAGCCGATCACGTTCAGCTCGACCTCAGCCACAGCCACCTGTCAAAAGGCGTGCTGTGCGGCGATGGGCAATGGCGCCAGATTGTCACGGTTGAGGATGCGCTGACCGGCGGCTGTAACCTGTTTGACCTCGATCAGCTGTCGCTCGAATACAGCCCGGCAGAGTATCAGAACTTGCTGATGTGCGAATTTGTGGATGATACCGCGTCGGTATTCCCGTTCGCCGAGCTGCAAGGCTGCATGGTCGATTCGCTGGAAGAGTGGGAGGATTTCAACCCTTACGCCGTGCGGCCATTCGGCTATCGCCCGGTGTGGATCGGCTACGACCCATCGGAAGCAAACGGCGGCGACAGCGCCGGATGCGCGGTGATCGCGCCGCCAATGGTGGCCGGGGGCAAGTTCCGCGTGCTGGAGCGCCACCAGTGGCAGGGCATGAACTTTGCCGCGCAGGCCCAGAAGATTAAAGACCTTACCGAAGAATACTGTGTGGAGTACATCGGCATCGATGCGACCACCGTCGGCCAAGGTGTTTTCCAGCTGGTGCGCGAGTTCTTCCCAGCCGCGCGGGAAATCGAATACACCCCGGAAATCAAAACCGCCATGGTGCTGAAGGCAAAAGACACCATCGTGCGCGGCTGTCTGGAATACGACACCAGCCACACCGACATCACCGCCTCCTTATGGCGATACGCAAAACCATGACCGCCTGCGGTGCGCGCTCCACCTACACCGCCAGCCGCAGCGAAGAAGCCAGCCATGCCGATGTCGCGTGGGCGATCATGCACGCCCTTCTAAACGAACCGCTGACCGCAGGCAGCGGCCACAGCAGCCCGAACATTTTGGAGTTTTACTGATGAGCAAGCGCAAAGGCCGCAAGGCATTTACCCCCCCGGCGCCAGCCCCGACAGCAGAGCAGAAGCAGGATTTTGAGGCGTTCACCTTTGGCGAGCCGTCCGCGGTGCTGGATAAGCGGGAAATTCTGGATTACATCGAATGCACGACCAATGGCAAGTGGTACGAGCCGCCGATCTCATTCGACGGGCTGGCGCGCAGCGTGCGCGCCGCCGTGCATCACAGCTCGCCGATGTACGTTAAGCGCAATATTTTAGCGTCAACGTTTATCCCGCACCGGCTGTTAAGTCAGCAGGGGTTTAGCCGCTATGCGTTGGATTATCTGGTGTTCGGCAACGCCTATTTAGAGGAGCGTCAAAACATGCTCGGTGCCCCGCTGCAGCTGAAATCCTCCCCGGCCAAGTACACACGGCGCGGTGTTGAGCGCGGCGCTTACTGGTTTGTGCAGAACTGGAAAGAGGCGCACCGCTTCAAGACCGACAGTGTTTTTCACCTGATTGAGCCGGACATCAATCAGGAACTGTACGGCCTGTCGGAGTATCTCAGCGCGCTTAACTCCGCTTGGCTGAACGAGGCGGCGACGCTGTTCCGCCGCAAGTATTACCAGAACGGCGCACACGCGGGTTACATTCTGTATATGACCGACGCGGCGCAGAGTACAAGCGACGTTGACAGAATGCGCCAAGCCATGCGCGACACCAAGGGCTTGGGGAACTTCCGCAATCTGTTTATGTACGCGCCGGACGGCATCAAAATCTTGCCGCTGTCCGAGGTCGCCACCAAAGACGACTTTTTCAACATCAAGAACGCCAGCCGCGACGATCTGCTGAGTGCGCACCGCGTACCGCCGCAGATGATGGGGATTATCCCGAACAATACCGGTGGCTTCGGGGACGTGAAAAAGGCCGCTCAGGTGTTTGTGCGCAACGAGCTGACGCCGCTGCAAGAGCGCATGAAGGAGGTGAACGGCTGGATCGGGGAAGAGGTGATTAGATTCGCGCCGTATGAGTTACCGACTGAATAAGCAAAAAGCCGCCAGTGATTGGCGGCTTTTTTGTGGTTCATCGCGCTTTACCGGGGAACGCTGCTTTGATTTTCAGGAAGAAGTAAGCGTTATCCCGGTATCCATAGGCCATCCGCTTCATCACTTTTATCTTATTGTTCATCCCTTCCAGCACGCTGGTATTCAACCTGTGTCTGGCACTCGCGATGATGCCACCGGCATACCCTTTCAGTTTCTCGGCGAAGTGTTGCAACGCCTTGATTCCGCTTTCCTGAGACTGCCTGTACCAGCTTGTCCAGCGTCTCTGCGCCTCTTGTTCACTCGGGGCGTACCACAGTTCTTTCAGCGCTGTTTTCATCAGCCAGACCACATTCAACGGCTGATTCGCCTCCAGCAACTCCGTGAGCTTTACCTCATGCCCTTCGGGCAGGTTTTCGGGGTTGCGCAGCAGCAGCCAGCGGCTGCGTTTGATGACCTGACGCGATTTTGGGTTATCACGGAGTTGATTGGCCTGGTCGACGCGGACCCGGTCGATAACCTCCCGGCCATACTTTGCCACCACATGGAACAAGTCATAGACCACTTCCGCCTGCGGGCAGTGATGCCTGACTTCCAGGTCTAACGCCGTATTCATATCCATGGCGACAGACTGGATAGCGGCACAGCCTTCAGCGCCCAGCCAGACGAAGAAGGGGCGGAAGGCCGCTCTGCTGCGGCCTTCGCCCACCCACAACACCTGTTGCGTATCCGCATCCATCACCACGGTGGCATAACGATGTCCTTTGAACAGGGCGAACTCATCCATCACCAGACGGCGGAGGGTATGGCGCTGCGGCTCTGTCCGTTCCCGCAGCAGACGCCGGTAGTCGATATTCTTGACCGTATGCCAGTGCAGTCCGGTGAGTTGTGCAACATGTTTAATCGGCAGTAAACGGACCAGTGACTCAACCCATACGGATAGCGTCGTGGTATATCTCTGGCGTTCAGGCAACCAGCTGATTTTTTCGGTGGTGACCCCGCAATGGGGGCAACACAGGCGCCGGACGGGGACGTTGAGCCAGACGACCCAATCGAGCAGCTGGCGTTCACGCACTCGGCGGAAGGAAACATCATGCACAACAGGCACCCGCCGCTCACAACGACGACAACAGGGCATGACGGCAGCGTCAGGCTGGAGCTGGATAAGCAGGGAGTTGGCAGAAGGATGCGAGAAGGAATTGACGATAAAGCCTTCCCAGAACAGGGAGCAAAGGTTAGCATTCATAGTGACGGCAGTTTTGAAGGTTTAGGGTGTGTTTTGGCGAATACAAACCTAAACGTTCTGACTGCCGTTTTCTATTGGTTCACGCTAAAGCGCGATGAACCTTTTTTGTTGGCGCTGGATCAGGAATGCTTTTCGATAACCAGATCAACACCTTCATTCAGCAGTTCATTAATCGACTGCCCGGTGGCCTGAGCGGCAATGGCTAACGCCTGATGGCGTTCCGGCGACAGGCGGGTGGTTACTTTGCCGCTGTACGACTTGTAAGGCTCGATGCCGTCTTTATGGCACTCATCGAGAAAGACCGCGAGTGAGATCGCGCCTTCTTTCTTCAGCTCGTCCACGCTGTAGGCGTAGAAGTCGGCGCCACCGTTCAGCCCGACAAACTCGCCCCGGAACATTTCAATTTCTGGGTCGAAGTTGATGACGGCCGTATGGCCGTCAATTTTCAGTGTGTTATTCATCATGGTTTTATTCCTAAGCTATCCAACCAGATCCGAATAGAGTTAACCGCCCCCTTGTCAGTGGTAGGTCTGGGGTGTGGCCGGTGAAAGACTCTTTTTTCACCTTTCAACAGCACCGCGATCCTAGAACCTTCCCTTTCGTGAATCTCCGCCCCTAATGCGGTAAAAAGCGCCTCAATATCAGACCACTTTATAGAACCGTTGACAGGCCGGGCAAACACATCTGACAGCGTTTTTTGGTGTCGTTTGTTCATGGGGTTTATAGTATCACTTTATGACACCATTGCAAGAATATTATGGTGTCGTTTTTTGGTGTCATTGATTAGCAATGTTATGCAGTGCGCTGTAAGCGCCTGAGAGCGCCATCATGGCGCCACGACATCAAACCCCATTCTCATGCAAGTATTGCGATAAATCGCCATGACGGGACGCTGGCGGCTCTTTTGGGAGGGGTTCAACACGGCTTGCGCGCAATGCTATCCCCGCCTCGCCTGCCCGCTTCATGTATCGCTTTTCATGCAGTTGCATGATCCGGCGCGATCCGCGCCAATGCTGGAGCTGCGGGGGTAAAAACAACACTGGATCGTCATGCGATTTCATGCACTCAATGCATGCATGGGCTATCAGCAGACAAAAAGATATGTATTGTGCTGATAACGCCCCTCGTCAATCAGCCTGAAAACGTGGCCGGACTGGTGCTTGATGTAACAATTCGCCTCTTCAGTTGGGTACTTACATTCCTTTGGGCATATCAGATAAACAATAAGGCAAGTCACGTACTTTGTTAACAGGTAGCGAGGAGCGGACATTCTTCTGGTATACAAGTGACAATGCGGCTTACGTCATAGGGACTGCTTCTGTAATCTCGAGATATCTCTATGCCACATTATATCCTGGGCTAGGTGTTTCACTTCAACACCCCCCACTTTTTCAGTAACCAGTCCATCAGTGCGGCCTCATCTTTAAAAGAGTGATAACTAGGGTCCTTTCGGCCGCCACGCGGGCCAATCGTCACGACAGACACGGAAAACCCGTCGCTAGTTTCCGATTTACTGATCCAAATATGCAGGGTGTCGCCGTAGTTATAGCTATAGTGTGCATCACCATACTTACTGTTCTGACTAGGTTCCTGATAGTTCCAACTTCCTTTAAACTGCTCATTCTGCGCAGCCAAGTCACCAGACAGGCGTCTCGTGGCTTTTGCTTTCGGGTGATTAGCCAGATCCGCCGTGACATTCTTCATTTTACGGATTTGATCAGCAATAGATCCCTCATGTTGCTGCTCAGGGCCCTCCTGCGTCTCTGCGGTGCCATTTTCGGACAACGACTCTAGAGCTGCAATCTTCTCACCACGGGCCTTATAGGCACGTACAACAGTGTTATAACGGTCTACCATGCCGTTGTAATCTGTTTTCAGAACGGAAAGTTCACGACGTAATTCCACTACCAGCGCGCTGCTGGCCGAGTCGTTCTTCATTTGGAGTAAGCTGGCCGGGTTTACACCCTGCTCCTGCATCGTAATGGCCAGCATTTTCAATGCCTGCGCGGCCTCATTGCCGTTGGCATTGTTAAAAGCCATTTGAAGGTACTTGTTTAGTTTGGCATGCATGATCTATCTCACATCAACCCAAAGAGTTGCATCGTTGATATTGTGCTGATGACCGTCTATCGAATGTTTGATAACAATCGTTTTCATTCAGTCGGGGACACGGGGCGCTAGGTTATTGCTCACGAATTAAGCCCATGAAGCGGCAACGGTAAATTCATGTACTTGGCACACATCAGACCATTATACGAAATTATTTCACCTTTGGGTCTACAGTCAGGATTTGTTGGCGGCGGCCAAACAATTTTCAAACGGTCGCAAAGTAAAATGCAAATGGGTAATCAAGTCAAATGCAATTACGCTCTCAGACGTAATGTGCGTGCCGAGCCGGTTTGCG
This sequence comes from Serratia sp. HRI, assembly GCF_010119335.3. Classification (NCBI taxonomy): domain Bacteria; kingdom Pseudomonadati; phylum Pseudomonadota; class Gammaproteobacteria; order Enterobacterales; family Yersiniaceae; genus Serratia; species Serratia sp. HRI. The sequence goes on from NZ_CP083690.1 coordinate 860,828, forward strand.
GCGTGAATGAAATCAACGGTCTTTATGCGGCGGCCTTTGCCGTTCTCGTTGAAGTTCAGCGCCTCCATAAACGCCCCGGCTAAGTTTAAATCTCGTCTCATACGTCACCTATGGATTAAGAGATCGCGGCAAGCTGCCTGATCACCTCTGCTTTTTCAGGGGCAATGCTGCTTTTCATCTCCCCCGCAAGTTCTGAAATCCATATCAGTGCAATGTCTTTGTCTTTCGCTTGGCTCTCATAACAACCCCCCAGACGGGCGATGAGTTCAATTCTTTCTAAAACAACCACTTCATCCACTGCTTGCACCCTTTCCCTCCGATGCTTAATTGCTGTGTGCATATACAGCACATGCCTATCGGATTTAATTGCGCAAGAAATTATTGGAAGCCCGCCCAATCGTTAACCGCCGGATAGTGCATTGAAATATCACCAAATTTAACTTTAGCGCCGCGCGCCAGTGCCTCAAGTTCCCATCGCGTCGGCTCTATGCCGTGTAGTGCCAGCTCTGAGTAAATTTTGGATACGCGATCGCGCTCGGCAGTGGTCAATCTGGCCGATGCAGCAGGCTCTATACGCTTATATGGGTCAATTCCTCTTTGCTGCCTGTTTATCTGTGGGGCATTTGCCCGTAAACGCGTCATAACAGACCGTGCAACGGTCATGTCATCCCAGTCAATCTGGGTTTCCGGTGCATGTTCCATCACCGCCACGGCCTCTACAGGCTCGCCATCCTGCGCATTTTCGGCGCCACCGCTGCCGACCAACCCACAGTTATTGACAGGACTCCGAGGCGCGCCGGAGGCGCTTTTCAAAGTCAAAGGCTCAACGGCAACGGCTTTAGCGACGATGCGCCATTGCGTGGTGCGGGTTTCATAAACGCGATCGGCGCCGATGTGAGGGGCAAAAATCCCCGCAGTTTTTCTGCACTTCTTCGTCATAGGCGTTGCGCTCGTCGGCAACCCGGCGGGCTACACGCACAGTCTGATCGTCACGGGCAACGTTAGGCCCCCCCTGCGCCAGAATGTAAGCGGCAAAGTCACCGGCATCAGCAGCAGCGCGCACCGCCTCAACGGTTTCGTCAAACTCATCGGCCAGACTGACAGAGCGGATCTTGCGGCACTCACGCCATGCGCCGCGCGACGGCAGGCCGATAAAGTGAAATTGAGGGATACGCCATGTTGACGCCCACGCGGTGACGGCGGCCGCCGTATCAGTCAACAGCTCGCCGGTTTCATGATCGCGTTCGCCGTCCAGCGCGTAGCCGTCGATGTTTTTTGCAATGTATTTGGCGATATAGCCCGCCGCACCGCCTTTGTTCAGGTGCTTGCAGTCAAACCGGTTTTTGGCGGCGCCGCTGTTCAAATAGATGGCGTCACAAACGATACTTAACAGCACCACTCTCGTCACCACCGGCTGGGTGCTCTTTGGTGGCACATCCCATCATCTTCCTGTATGCCATCACGTCATGGTACAGCTCTGGAGGAAGGCCGGCATTGTCCCCCATGAAAGTCGAGGCTAACTAATTCACCTGTTTTATTTTTTCTTTAATTTTAGTTAGCTTTTTTATGTACGCATTGCTCTTATCCCCTTTGGCTATTTCCGCAGAAATCAGAGAGAGGAAGCTGTCATTAAAATCATCTTTGGCTAAGGGGTTAGCGCCATGAGCCAAAAGAACCTCAATGTGCTCTGGGCAACTATTATACAACGCATTAATTAATGGCGTTCTGTTCATAGCACCTTTGAGGTCAACATCAACTTGGTATGCAATTAACATCTTTAATGTTTCGGTGTTCGCCGCATCAAAACTTTCAAATATAATGGGTTGATTATGAACCTTATCCCTGGCATTTGGAGAGAGCCCGCCCTCCAACATAGCTTGTATCCATACACCTTTATTCGCCTTCATAACAAATTCAGCCGGGCTACTTCGCCCTTCCGGCCTAGGCTGCAGTGGGTCTGCCCCCGCCTTGACCAAATCTGTAATGATCTTGAGCCGCTCTGGCGTGTTCTTGTCAAAGATAGCGTTATTTATCGCCCAGAATAGCAACGTCATCTCCGCCTTGGCCGGCCGATTTAACGTTTCTTTGCTTACCGTCGGTAAAACCTTATCCAGCTTTTGCCTGTCACCCTCGTAGATGATGTTGGCGATGTCCAGCTGCTTTCCTTCAAAGTAATCCTGTGGCTGTAGATCCCTACCTTGTTCGCATCCCTGCATCATGAGCATCGACAGCAACATGATAATGATAAGAGCGCTGTGCCTCATGCCATCTCCATTTTTAACATAACCACGGCCCAACTTTGCTTTATTACCGTCTCAGTATCCCTCTGCACCCTTGGGATACTGAGAACGGCTTATTTACTGACAGGAGCAGGCGGCCATTTCCCACCACGCTTAATTAGCTCGTCTCTGATGCGTTCAAGAGACTCTTTCGCCTCACTGCCGTCCTGACTCCTATTAATCAGCCGTTGCAGCTGATTGCCCATCGTCCAACCCGAGTTGCCTCTTATATCGCTATCGGCGCCTTTTTCTAATAGAAGAATGACGTGGTCATAGGAGTGATAGTCTAAAGCATCGATGAGTAACGTATCACCCAGTGAATTTCTTATATTTATATCAGCACCATGCTCCAACATGACCTCTAATGTTTCTGTGTTTTTTGCAAAGATGCTATTAAAAATAATAGGTTGATTATGAACCTTATCCCTAACATTTGGAGAAAGTCCGCCCTCTAACATAGCCTGTATCCAGATGCCTTTATCCGCCTTCATAACAAACTCAGCGGGGCTACCTGGCGTGTTGGGTTGAGGCTGTAAAGGATCTGCGCCGGCTTTTACCAAATCAGTGATAATTTTCAGCCTTTCAGGTGTGGTTTTATCATAGATGGCATTGTTTATTGCCCAGAACAATAAGGTCATTTCTTCCTTAGCTGGACGATTTAAGATCTCTTTGTTTACTGATGACAACAGTTTATCCAACTGCGGCCTATCACCATCATAGATGGCTTTGGCAATGTCCAATTGCTGACCGTCAAAATAATCCTGCGGTTGTAAATCCATACCTTGTTTGCACCCTTGCATGATGAGCGTAGACACTACCATCGTGATAATGAGAATAAGCTTTTTCATATTCTTCCCTTGATTGTGGCAATGTCATCGTCTTTTTCATTTTCAATGCACTGTATCGCCTGGTCTATACCGTGCTTATCCAGCAGTGAACCTGTTCCACCGGAAAGCGTGTGTTTTACTCCCACGGCGTCAGGCGCCAACATGGACAACCGTTCTTTCGCCACCACTGCGGGCGGATAAAATTTGAGGTCTTTAGCATCCTCCCACAAATCAACCTCCTGCAGCTTGGTCAACAGCTCCCCTTTCACGCGATACGCCTGAATATTATCGGTACTGCCTATAATCGAACCGCCGTATTTTTCTACGGTTCCCGCATGCAATCCAGCGGCATTAAACGTCCAAGCCGGCTTGCCGCTGGCCATGGAGGCAGCAGACGCCATGCCACCGCCTAATGAGTGACCTGCAACGTCGATATTGGATACCTTTGAAATTATCGCCTTACCAAAGACACTTTCGTCTGGCTGATAAACTCGGGCTAAAAAGTCAGGATTCATTGGTTTGTCATAAAGCATGTTACTGCTCAAACCAAGCCGGCCCAGCGCCCCATCATTGTTACTGATGTCCTTCCAGCCTTCAGGGATGTCTATCGTGTCCTTGAGCGGATTAGTGGTCTTGTAAACATTCTCAGCCAGCTTCGCCTTTTCGACCGCGACGTTGTTCTCCGCCAATCGCTGTGCCGCCATGCGCGCATCCGGGTAAATGCTGCGGTTGCCTCGCCCTATCAGGTACTGGCGTTCTTGCCAACGTTCCGCCTTGGTCATCGGACGGATGGCCTGCACCGTGGCGGCAACGGTTGCCACTGCGGTAGCGATGGCTTGCTGCAGAGGGGGATTCCGGGTCGTATTCTGCCTCGCCGGCAGCACCGTCGGTTTTGCCCGATGACCATAGCGGCTGACCATTTCTTCATAGCGGGCGATCACGCGCCCAGTAGGATAAAAGGCAGGAAGAGAGCTACCGGGATAGCGCTGTAATCGGCCTTCCGCGTCGATGTAAAACGCGTATTTGGTCGGCGTCCAGGCGCCCATTCCCTCATCAATCGCCAGCAAACCGCCCCGATTGAGATCATCGAACACGCTGCGCTTCACAGCCGCGTCCTCACGATAACCGGTGACGCCAATACCGGATTGAGTATTACGGGTTATGGAATACCGGCTGCGCCGCCGAACAGATAATGCCGTTCCAGCTCATGGCACGCTTGTGTCGGGGTGAGTATCCGGGAGAAGCTTTCCGGCGCCGTGTGTTCAGAAAAGAGAGAGAGCAGCTTCATACGGCACCAGCCCGTACGTCGCTTCCCTGGAGCGGCGTTCCGGCCCCTTTCCTTGTCATCTCGCCGAGATTTAGCGAACGATAACGCATTGGATATCCTTATCTTGCAAGTCACTGCATGTCCGTGAATGTTCGAAAAACTAGCATAATTCAGCAAAGATTGCTTTGTTGTCTTGCTGTTCACACCGTAACGCTCGGTGGAGGAAATCCATGCATGGCGTTTTTCGGCAGCGGCGTCTGGCAAACGCCATAGGAAAATAAATCTCAGATAAAAGCCTGGCGGAAAATCAGAAGGGATATAGAGAAAAAGAAAAATGGCACACCCGACGTTGCTGGGCTGCTTTTGCTGCGCCGGCCCCAGGCCGGCGCAGCAATGCCCGTCTAGAACCGCTGTTTGATAGGTTCATCACTGTTCAGGTTGCCGTTGGCCTGCGCTTCCCCGCAGGTGGTGGGGCCAAAGGCCACCACTTTGCCGTCGCTGTTTCTGAAGCCGACGTAGAACGGCGTCACGGTGCCGTTCGGCAAGCGGTGGTTGTAGTCGTGGCACACGCCCTGACCGTTCAGCGTCGGCCGAGTGGCGATCGGCGCGCCGAAATCCCGGCTGACCGAGCGCTTGTCGGCGCCGACGTGAAAGGCGTCGGCGATCTTTTGATCGCGCAGCAGGCTGAAAGTATCGCAGCCGGTTAACAACAGGCTCAGCGCCACAACGGCACTCCCTAACCCTTTACTCATTTTTCACTCCCTCTATATATATTGAACCTGGCGGCAATTACGCTATTTTGCCGGGTAAACGTCGGCGAGCGCCCAAGGGCGTGCCTGCTCGCAAGAGCATTAAAAAAGAGAAGCCATGCAAATTAACTCTTCAACGAATGAGATAACCATCCCATCGCCGTGGAAAGAACCGGATGGAGACGCGTTACAGTTTGCGGATCACATTGCCAATCAGGCATTTCACGGCGTTGATTTGCGCCGTCAGCCCCGGCTTGTCGGCGGGAAACACGCCGTCCAGCGCCGCGGTACCGACGGTGAAGCCAACCGCATTGCCCGTCACCACGGCGGCGATGCGATCTTCCCGGTCGATGGACCCGGCGATATAAACCGGTTTGTCGACCGCATCGCACACCCGACGAATCAACGTCGGCACGTCGCCGGCGAAGCGGTAGGCCAGCAGATCCAGCCCTGTCACGCCCGGTAAAGCGGCGCGCTGGCGGGCGCTGGCGACAATATCGTCAATGTCACCTTCCAGCACGCTGGGGTGGCCGCTGATGCGGCCGGCGAACGGATAGTAGCGCAGGCCAGACTGACGAATGATCGGCAGCACGCTTTCCGGCCGCGTTCCCCCCATCAATACATCAACGCCCAACGCCAGCGCCGCGCGCGCCGAATTCATCTCGCTGTCCTCATCCAGGCTAACCACTTCCAGATAAGCGGTGGCGCCGCCGGCGTGAATTGCCCGCGCCAACAGTTTGAGTTGATCCAGCGGCAGACCAATATCCTTAAAGCCGATATGCTTCACGCCGGCAGCCAGCACTTCTGGTAGCCGCGCTTGCGCATCGGGCACCGTACTGTCGTTGCGCGTCAGCATGAAAATAAACTCGGGTGTGTGCATGGTGTTTCCTTATTGTCATTGTCTTCAGGTGATGTGAGTTATTGGGCGCGCAGCATTTTTTCCGCCTGCCGGAAGGCGTACAGCAGGCTGGCGTGTTCCGCCCGTCCGCTGCCCGCGATATCGAACGCCGTACCGTGGTCGACCGAGGTGCGGATAAACGGCAGGCCGACGGTGACGTTAACGCCGTGATCCACCCCGAGATATTTCACCGGGATCAGGCCCTGGTCGTGATATTGGGCGACCACAATGTCGAACTCCCCGCGCCGGGCACGCATGAAAACGGTATCGCCCGGCCAGGGGCCGCTGACGTCCAACCCCTGTTCCCGCGCCAGGGCGATGGCGGGCACGATGACATCAAGATCTTCGCGGCCGAACAGGCCATTCTCCCCGGCGTGCGGATTCAGGCCGGCCACCGCAATGCGCGGTTTCGCTATGCCCAGCGCCCGACAGGCCGTTTGCGCCAGATGAAACGCGCGCAGCTCGTTTTCCACGGTCGCCGCGTCGATGGCGTCCCGCAGCGAAACGTGAATGGAAACCAGGATCACCCGCAGCTCGTCGTTGGCCAGCATCATGGCGAAGTCCTGGGTGCCCGAGCGCGCCGCCAGGATCTCGGTGTGCCCCGGATAATCGATCCCCGCCAGGCGCATCGCTTCCTTGTTCAGCGGTGCGGTGACGATGCCGGCGATGCGCCCCGCCAACGCCAGATCGATGGCGGCAACCACCCAGGCATAAGACGCCGCGCCCGCGCGCTTATCGAGCCTGCCGAGAGGCAAGTCCCCCGGCAGCGCAACGCCGGCGGAATAGACAGCGGTCTCCCCCCGCCGCCAGGCTTCGTCCCATCCCGCCAGCGAGGCGGGCAGCTCGCGGATAGGCAGCGTCAGCCCCAGACTGGCCGCCGCGCGCGCCAGGGCACCGGCATCGCCAATCACCACATAAGGCGTGCTCAACCGCTCTGTGGCCGCCAGTTTGGCAATGATCTCCGGCCCGATGCCGGCGGGATCGCCCATGGTTATCGCCAGCGGCAAAGTGGAAAGGGTCATCGTTCTTCTCCTTCTCGGTCAGCGCGCAACCGGGTTACGCAGTTCAACAACGTGGCAGCCCGGCCAAAACCGCCCGCCTTGGTGGCGAACGGCAGCCTGCGGCCCGGCAGATTCAACAACCCGAAAGGCACGCCGGGTTCCACCTCACCGAACAGCGTCAATGAGCCGGCCGCCATAGCGTCGACGATGCGCCGCGCGGTATCCCCGCCGGTCGCCACCAACCCGTCGAAAGCTTCCGTGCAACGGCTGACGACCGCGCCCAGCGCAGCGGCATGATCCGCCACGGCCGCTCGCGCCCGGGGCGATATCAGGCAAACCACATCGGCACGCGCAAACGCCGCGCGCACCTCTTGCGCTACCGCCTCGGGATCGGCCGCTTCAGGCAGCGTGACCAGAACCGCGCCCGCCTGCCGCAGGCTTGCCAGCTGGGCGGCATTCGCCGGATGCAGGCTGCCAATCGCCACCAGCACCTTGCGGGCTCTCAGCGGTGGTTGAGCGGGCGGCGCGTTATCCCCGGGGGACAACGCACGCGACAGCGCCGCCGCCAGGCCCGGCGATCCCACCCACACCACCGGTTCGGCAATGCCGATCCGCCTCACGACCTCATCCAACTCGCCGTTGTCTGCGGCGTCGAATACCTGAAAGCGCGTCTGCTCCAGCCCCGCCATGCGCTCCATGACGTAGCCGGTGACGATCGGGTTCTTCGGATCGCGCGCAAAGGCGGTCTGCTCCAGCGCGACGCCGTCGACGTATTGCCGGCCATCCACCGTGGTGCGGCCGGCATCCGGGAAGGCCGGCGCGACGATGGCGAGACGGCGCCCGCTGCCCGTCAGCGCCCCGCGCGTTTCCGGCCCCAGATTGCCGCGCAGCGTGGAATCCACCGTTTTGTAGATGAGGCGCGCCCGCTTCACGCAGGCGGCGGCATGACGAAAACGCTGCTCCGCCTGCTCCGGCGAAACGAAGCGGGAATCTAAATCGAAGGCGACGATCTCAGCGCCCTGCAACGCGGCATCGGGCAGGCGCAGCATGACGCAGGCATTCAGTCCGCGTGCGGCGAACGGAGCCGCACCGTCGAGCGCGCTGGTAAGATCATCGGCGAGAATGGCAATCATCGCAGTTACCCGTAAGTGGAAAGTGATGCACACTTTGGCTGATTTGGCTGGCAATAAAAAACGATTTGCGTAGTATCGATGATTGAAAAAAACTCAATCAAAAGGGGGTGCAGTGCGTCAACGAAGATTGCCTAACCTGGCGGTATTGCGAGCTTTCGAAGCTACGGTGCGGTACGGCAGCGTGTCGAAAGCCGCCAAATCTCTCAACGTCACCGACGGCGCCGTCAGCCGCGCGGTGCGCGAATTCGAGCAGACCCTGGGATTCGCGCTGTTTCAACGCACCAGCCGCATGGTGCATCCGACGCCGCAGGCGCAAGAGCTGGCGAGCGAGATCGGCCGGGGGCTGGACAACCTGCAGTCGGCGATCGACCGCGCCTGTCGGCATCATCAGAATCGCCCGTTGGTGATCTCCTGCGAGCCGACCTTTCTGATCCGCTGGCTGATCCCGCGTCTGGCCGGTTTGCAGCAGGCGGTGGGGAAAGAACGCGATTTGCAGCTGGTCTCCGCCGGCGGCGCCGTCGCCTTCTCGCGTGAAGGCATCGATCTGGCGATTCGCCGCAACGATTTCCCGATCGCCGACGACGTGGTCGCCCGCCCGTTCCTCAAAGAACGGGTCGGCCCGGTATGCCGCCGGGAGCATGCCGCGACGGGGCGTGAACTGCGCGGCACCCTGCTCCACACCGAGACGCGCCCGCACGCCTGGCGTGACTGGTGTGCCCACAGCGGCATCGAGATCCGGCCGGGCAACGAGCTGCGTTTCGAACATTTCTATCTCAGCCTGCAGGCGGCGGTCGCCGGTGCCGGTATCGGCATCGGCCCGTTGGCGCTGGTGGCGGATGATATCGTCAACGGCGCGCTGGTGGCGCCATATGGCTTTGCGCCTGACGGGACGGATTATGTGCTGATGACCCAGGCCGACGGCCAGGACGATGCGATATTCTCAACGGTATTGGCCTGGCTGGTCGCCATGGGCGAAGAAACCGAACGGGCGGTGTTGGCGAGCGAAGGGAAGGCGTAACGGGGAAAAGTCTCCGCCTGCCGCGCAGGGCAAGCGGAGTGGCATCAGGCGGCGATTACTTCTGCTCGGCCTGGCTTACGGTATCTTCGGCTTTCCAGATGCGGTATTTTACTTCCGCGTCTTTCGGCGCATACACCACGATCGGCAGGCGGCTGTTGTAGCGCTGCATCGCGGCGTCGCCCAGATTAGCGGCGATGAATTGCTTGGTCTTGGTGTTGTCCGGGCAGGCCATCATGGTCGAGGCTGGTTCGGACAGCTTCTCCAGCACCAGGTAATCATAGCCCCAACCGGAGAGGGTTTTAGTCTCCAGCGTACCGCCGATCATGTGGCGGTTGCAGTCCACTTCCAGCACCTTGCCGATCAGCAGTTCTACCTTGTAGTTCTCTTCATGCTCTTGCTTCGGCAGGTAGATCACCTGGCGATTCATGCCCTTCTCGGCTTTCGGGTAAGGCGCGACCTTTTCCAGCGGCTGTTTGCTGATATCCGCATCATCGCCAGAGGTAGCCGCCATGGCGCCGGCGGAAACGGCCATCAGCAGGCCGGAAAATACAACGGATGCCTTGTTCATGTTTTATCCCTACACTTTGTCAAATAATCCGCCTATAAACTAATACACTACCGCCAAGCTCGCCACAGGTTTAATCTTCTTTACAATAAGCTATCAGTAGTGACAATCGCCTAATATCGTCAATTAACCGGAGCAATGACTCAGTGTTTCTTCAGGTTGGCGATATAGGCCTTCACCACCTGATAGACATAATCCTGGCATGCCAGCCCGGTTTGCGGATCGTACTTGCCTTGGTTGGTGATGTTGTTGGACAACACGCGAATGCCGACAAACGGCACCTTGAATTCGGCGGCGATCTGCGCGGCGGAGGCGGTCTCCATCTCTTCGACCGACGTCCGGTAGCGGTCGTGGAAATAACGAATACGGTCCAGCTCGCTGTTCCACACGTCGGCCGAGCCGATCACCCCTTCCACGACCTTGCCCTGTCGGTAATCGCTCTTAACGCTTTGCGCAATCGCCAGCAGGTTGGGGTCGGCGGGAAACTGACGCAGGCTGTGCGCCTTTTTGTCCTCGCCGGCGCTGCCCTTGGAAGCCAACAGATCCATCGGCTGCCACTGCCGCGAGTCGCTGCCTTCCCCCAACGCCTTGGCCGGCGTTTTGAACGCGCCGAGATTGACCGAATATTTGCCCAGCACGATGTCATACACTTTTAGTGCCGGGTCATGGCCGCCGGCGGTACCCTGGTTAATGATCGCCACCGGGTGAAACTGCGTGGCGGCAATCGCCGTGGCCGCCGCAGCGTTGGACATGCCCTTCAGCGTCTCCGACACCACCACCGGGTAGCCGTCTACGGTGCCGTGCCAAAAGCGCCAGCCACCGATCTGCTCCTCGCGCGGGTTCACCAACCGCTGGGCGAAACGTTCCGCCTCCACCGGCATGGCGCCCTGCACCACGATAGGCCCAGCGGCCGCCGGTTGGCCAAAGCACAGCGGAGAAAAGGCCGCACCGGCGGCCGCCAACAGTAAGACACGCGCTTTATTCTTCATCATCACCCTCTCATCCCGAAAAAAAGCAAACGATTACCTTAGCCGAAGGCGGTAGCGTCGGACAGGGTTTTCTTACCGGTGGACTAAGGTTTTCTTAAGACAGAATTATTACAGTGGCCTTATTCAATCCTGTCACCGAGCCTGCGCGTGAATCCAGAATCGTCATTAAATCAATCCTCAACGACACCGCAAATTAAGACAACCGCCCTTTACTCCCTGCCGGCATCCTTTTACCGTTGGCAGGTTTTTGGCCTGCTGATCAGCGGCCTGGTATTCCTGTGGCTCTCCCGCAACGAACAGCTGGACTGGGCGATCAGCAACTCTTGGTACGATCCCGCCAGCGGGCATTTCCCGTGGCAAAACAATTATTGGCTGGATCTGATCAACCACCGCCTGCTGAAGCAAATAGTGATCGTTGGGGCGGTACTGACGCTGTTTTGGGGCATCTATCGCCGCAGCGCGCGCCTGATCGTGACCATGCTGTTGATCGGGATCGGCCCGTTGGTGGTAGGCATTCTCAAGGCCACCAGCGCGCACTCCTGCCCGTGGGATCTGATCGAGTACGGCGGCAAGGCGATGTCCTTCCCGCTGTTCGGCGCGGTACCGGCGCTGCCGGGCCCCGGCCGCTGCTTCCCCGGCGGGCACGCCTCGAGCGGTTTCGCGGTCATGGCGTTGTTTTTCCTGTTTTATCCGCAGCGTCCGCGCCTGGCCTGGTGGTGCTGGTGCGGCGGCATTGCGCTCGGCATGGTGATGGGCTTTGGCCAGATCATGCGCGGCGCCCATTTTCTTACCCATAACCTGTGGGCGGGTTGGTGGGTTTGGTTAAGCCAGTTGGCTATTTATTGGACGGTTAGCGGCTATTGGCGCCGCAAGACGAGGTAACGGTTATGGAACAGTTGAACCATTTTCTTTTCGCCTGGATCAATGCGACCCCGGCGTCTCCCGAGTGGATGATCGATTTCGCCACCTTTTTGGCGCGCGATCTGATCATCATCGTGCCGCTGCTGATCGTCGGCCTGTGGCTGTGGGGGCCGCAAAGCCAGCTGGCATCGCAGCGCCAGGTGGTGGCGAAAACCACTATCGCGCTGCTGTTCGCCATGCTCGCCGCCGCCACCATCGGCGCGCTGCTGCCGCATGAGCGCCCGTTCGTCGCCGGCGTTGGCTATACCTTCCTGGCACATGCGCCGGACAGCTCGTTCCCGAGCGATCACGGCACCGCCATCTTTACCTTTGCGCTGGCGTTCCTGTTCTGGCACCGGGTCTGGTCCGGCGTGCTGCTGATGATCGTCGCCGTCGGCATCGCCTGGTCACGCGTTTACCTCGGCGTGCACTGGCCGCTGGATATGGTCGGCGGTTTCCTGCTCGGCCTGGTCGGCTGCCTGTTCGCCCAGCTGGTGTGGAATCTGTTCGGCGATGCCATCGCCGACAAGCTGTCGCGCCTGTATCGTTTCCTGTTCGCCTTCGCCATTCGCCGTGGCTGGGTGAAAGAGTAACCGCACAACATGACCGGGGCGTTACCGCCCCGTTATTTCACACCACGCCGGTGGTCACGCAAAACGCCCGCGTTTTTCCCGCTCCCAGCATCACCTCTGCCTCTCCTTCCGGCGCATTCGGGCGACAGTTCGCCGGCTGGATAAAAGCCAGCAGCCGCCGGTTGCCCTGAACGGCGATGCGTCGAAGACCATAGTTGAATTGCCCGGTGGCGAAGCGCGTCACATAGCGCCGGCCTTGCGGCGCCAGCATAAAGAACTCGGCCTGATCCACGTAGCGCGACAGATCGTCGGAGCACAGCAGCTCCCGCCCGAGCGCATCCCCCAACAGCGCCGGCGCCGGCAGATTCTGGCGGAATACCGCATCGGGAATGCAATCGTAATTGAGGCGGCACACATACTGCAGCGGTTGCGGCCGCTCGGCCAGGTTGGTGACCTGCATCTCAATGGCGAACTGCGCGCTCTGCGCCGCCAGACGCAGCGCCGGGCCGATGCGCCAACGCCCCCCCGCCCGCTCCCCCTCGCCGTGCAACGACAGCTCATCGCCCGCCAGTTGGAGCCACACGCGTTGCATCTGCAGCGGCTCACCGTCCTGATTCGGCCAGGCAGGACAGAACGCGGCATCGCCAGCGCGCTTTCTTCCGGCGCCCTTTACGCTGCGGCGGCCCGACTTCAGCGAATAACCGTCAAACTCGGCGTCCCAGATCGCGAGGCCCTGATACGGCAAAACCGTCAGTGCGCCACGATGATTTGCCAACGTCAGCATCGGCCCGCGTTCTGTGCAGCGATGCGTGCTCACCGCGAAATCCGCATTGCGGAACAGTTCCTGCCGATGCGCCCCGAAAGCTTCAGGAGCCAGATCGATGTTGATCTTCATCTTTTTTCCCTCGACGTTGCGCCCGCGCAGGCCGCGAGCCCTGAAATGTTATTTAAATAACAAATGAAACGCCTTTAAGTTATACCTATAACAGCATGATAGCGACGTTCGAATCGACATTTTTTAAACATCACTAGGTTTATCGGCATCTAAATGTTATTATTCTCACATTATCCATCCCGCTTACTGTCTTAACCTCACTAAGGAATCGCGATGACCACCGAAACCATCGATTACGCCAGCTATGTTGACCACACCCTGCTGGCGATGGACGCCACCGAACTGCAGATCGCCAAACTGTGCGAAGAAGCGCAGCAGCACAACTTCTATGCGGTATGCGTCAACTCCGGCTACGTGCCGCTGGCAGCCCAGCTGCTGCAAGAAAGCACCGTGAAAGTCTGCTCGGTGATCGGTTTCCCGCTGGGCGCCGGCCTGACCGTCGCCAAAGCCTTTGAAGCCAAAGCGGCAATCGCCGCCGGCGCGCAAGAGATCGATATGGTGATCAACGTCGGCTGGTTGAAAAGCGGCCTGCTGGACGAAGTGAAAGCCGACATCGCCGCCGTGCGCGAGGTTTGCGCGGCGATCCCGTTGAAGGTAATATTGGAAACCTGCCTGCTCAGCGATGCACAGATCGTCCAGGTTTGTGAAATGTGTCGCGAACTCGATGTGGCCTTCGTGAAAACCTCCACCGGCTTCAGCACCGGCGGCGCTCGGGAAGAGCACGTCAAACTGATGCGCGAGACCGTGGGCAGCGAAATGGGCGTGAAAGCTTCCGGCGCCGTGCGCGATCGCGCCACCGCCGAGAAGATGATCAACGCCGGCGCCACGCGTATCGGCACCAGCTCCGGCGTCGCCATCGTTTCCGGCGCTCAGCCGGCGGCGGGCAGCTACTGATCGTCGGCATGCCCTGACGGGCACAGCCAATCCACTCCGATGCGGGACAATACGGGCGGCCAAGGCGGCCCGATATTGCCCCGCATTGTTGTGTTTAGCGCCGGACACGCCGGCACGCCCTTTTACCTCTACTACCTGTGGGAAGACGGACCTATGGAAACGCGGCGCGAAGAACGTATCAACCGGCTAGTTCAGGCGTTAAAACGCGCTGACAAGATCCACCTGAAAGAAGCCGCCGCGCTGCTGGGGGTCTCGGAGATGACCATTCGCCGCGATCTGAGCGCCGAACCGGCGGCGGTGGTGCTGCTCGGCGGCTATGTGGTGACCGATCCGCGCAGCAACGGCGTGACCAACTACTTCGTTTCCGATCAAAAAGCCAAGCAGGTGATGGAGAAACGGCGCATCGGCCTGCTGGCGGCCCCCTTGATCAATGAAAACGACACGGTGTTTTTCGACTGCGGCACCACTACCCCGGCGATCATCGACGCCATCGCCGACGAGCTGACCTTCACCGCTGTCTGTCATTCGCTGAACACCTTCCTGGCGCTGCAGGACAAACCGAACTGCAAGGTGGTCCTGTGCGGCGGTGAGTTCAAGCCGAACAACTACATCTTTTCCAGCGTCAGCGGCCGTAACGAGCTCGATCACATCTGCCCGAACATCGCCTTTATCTCCGCCGCCGGCCTCAGCCTGCAGCACGGCGCCACCTGCTTCAACTTCGACGAGCTGGAGATGAAGCATCGCGCCATGGCGATGGCGCAGCAAAAGATCCTGGTGGCAGACCACAGCAAGTTCGGCAAAACCAAACCGGCCTGCATCGGCCCCCTGACGCAGTTCGATCGGGTGATCAGCGATCGCCAGCCGGACGCCGACTTCATGGCGTTCTTCAACGACAACGCCATCGCTACCCGCTATTAATCCGCCTTCTGCGCCGTCGAAACCGACGGTGCACTGCCGCAATCCCCTTCTTTCCCTGCCTGAAAATGTACAAATAATGCGCAATCGATTCGCGTTTTTCGCTTATCCGCACGCAACATCAGGTTAATAAAATGCAACAGGTCACCCGAGTGATTATTTTCTCGCAGGCTAAACACGCTGTCGGCTGTGTGAATTAACGACTATTTATGGCTTTTATATGATAAATCGCGCCAAAGGCCGGGATGTTTAAATAAACGGCGGTTTACGCGATTGCAGCAAATCTCGCCAATACCTGTTAGGTATCTGTTATTTATATGATGAATGGTTACGCATTTTTATCCGCTAACCACGTAAGTAATTTCCCTTCGTTATTAGCGGTACTTTTCATAAAAAATCATTTAAAAACAAAAATATAAATTCAATTTTACTTAAAAATACAATGTGATCTACGTCACTAAAACTGCTTAATCCGGGTTTTTCGCTAGATCCAAAACCACGCATAAAATATATTGCTCGGCTTGCTGCTGAGCACAGCGCTTTATCCGGCTAATTATTGTACAAACCGCATAATCGCAGAAATTTTTATGAGAGCGTTCTCAGCACAAAATCTTACACAAATGTGCAACAAATGCGCTAAAAATCGATGAAAAAGCGGATAACTGCACATATTACGCATTTGAGAGCAGGATCACGGTTGTTTCTACTGTAAATCGTTATCTTGCCGCCAACAAAAATCGACAGGCAAAGACCTGTCGGCAGCGGTAACGACTTTTATCGCCCGTGACGGTGAAAAGTCTTTAGTGAATTACCCGGCGCTGTGCCTTGGTAATGAACGCAATAAACAACCAGGGGGACGCCAAAACATCCCCGCAAGCAACACCTGATTCTTACCGCAAGCGTTGCCTGAATAGGACGTTTGACGGTTTAACCTTAAGTTTTGCCTTTTAATTTTAAATTCGTGTTCACTTCGGAGATATTTATGGACACTACACAGACCGGCACAATTGCCTCTGCGGCCTCGGGCTCCAGCAGTACCTGGCGTAAAACGGATACCATGTGGATGTTGGGCCTGTACGGCACCGCCATCGGCGCAGGCGTCCTGTTCTTGCCAATCAACGCCGGCATCGGCGGTTTGATTCCTCTGATCATCATGGCCATCATCGCTTTCCCGATGACCTTCTTTGCCCACCGCGGCCTGTGCCGTTTCGTTCTGTCCGGCAAAAATCCCGGTGAAGACATCACCGCAGTGGTAGAAGAGCACTTCGGTATCACCGCCGGTAAACTGATTACCCTGCTGTACTTCTTCGCCATCTACCCGATTCTGCTGGTTTACAGCGTGGCGATCACCAACACCGTCGACAGCTTCATCACCCACCAGTTGGGCATGACATCGCCACCGCGCGCCATCCTGTCGCTGATCCTGATCGTCGGCCTGATGACCATCGTGCGCTTCGGTGAGCAGGCCATCGTGAAAACCATGAGCATCCTGGTCTTCCCGTTTGTCGCGGTGCTGATGCTGCTGGCGGTGTATCTGATCCCTAACTGGACCGGCGCCATCTTCGAAAACGTGTCGCTGTCCGGCAGCGGTACCGGCATGGGCCACGGCCTGATCATGACCCTGTGGCTGGCGATCCCGGTAATGGTGTTCTCCTTCAACCACTCGCCGATCATCTCCGCCTTCGCCGTTGCCAAACGCGAAGAGTACGGTGCAGACGCCGAGAAAAAATGCTCCCGCATTCTGGCTTATGCACACATCATGATGGTGCTGACCGTGATGTTCTTCGTGTTCAGCTGCGTGCTGAGCCTGACGCCGGAAAACCTGGCGGAAGCCAAGGCGCAGAACATCTCGATTCTGTCTTACCTGGCTAACCACTTTAACAACCCGATGATCGCGTACATCGCGCCGGTTATCGCCTTCGTCGCCATCACCAAATCGTTCCTGGGCCACTACCTGGGCGCGCGTGAAGGCTTCAACGGCCTGGTTGCCAAGTCGATGAAGAGCCGCGGCAAAACCGTCAGCACCGCCAAGCTGAACCGCATGACCGCTATCTTCATGCTGGTGACCACCTGGATCGTCGCCACCCTGAACCCAAGCATCCTGGGCATGATCGAAACCCTGGGCGGCCCAATCATCGCCATGCTGCTGTTCCTGATGCCGATGTATGCCATCCGTAAAGTGCCTGCCATGCGCAAGTACAGCGGCCACATCAGCAACGTGTTCGTGGTTGTGATGGGTCTGATTGCCATCTCTGCTATCGTGTTCAGCCTGCTCGGCTAATCACGTCCGGCCGGCGCCGCTGCGCGCCGGCCCTCCCGCACTCCCCCATTTCCCGTATTCACCGCCTGAAACCTGAAGAAGGAGGCGAGACCATGGTCAGCGTTTTCGATATTTTCAAGATTGGCATCGGCCCATCCAGCTCCCACACCGTTGGCCCGATGAAAGCCGGCAAACAGTTCGTCGACGATCTGATCGCCCACCAGCAGCTGCAGGACACCACCCGCGTGGTGGTCGACGTGTACGGTTCGCTGTCGTTGACCGGTAAAGGCCACCACACCGATATCGCCATCATCATGGGCCTGGCCGGCAACCTGCCGCACGACGTGGACATCGACAGCATTCCGGGCTTTATCCGCGACGTCGAACAGCGCGGCCGCCTGCCGCTGGCCAACGGCCACCACGAGGTGGATTTCCCGCCGCACGGCGGCATGAACTTCCACAGCGACAACCTGCCGCTGCACGAAAACGGCATGCGCATCCGCGCCTTCGCCGGTGAACGCCTGCTGCACAGCAAAACCTATTACTCGATCGGTGGCGGTTTCATCGTCGACGAAGAGCACTTCGGCCAATCCGCCGAGGGCGCCACGCCGGTGCCCTACCCGTTCAAATCGGCACACGATCTGCAGCAGCATTGCAAAGACACCGGGCTGTCGTTGTCCGGCCTGGTGATGCAGAACGAACTGGCGCTGCGCAGCAAGGCGGATATCGACGCACACTTCGCCGACGTCTGGCAGGTGATGAGCGCCGGTATCGAACGCGGTATCAACACCGAAGGCTTGCTGCCCGGCCCGATGAAAGTGCCGCGCCGCGCCGCCGCGCTGCGCCGCATTCTGGTGACCGGCGACAAGAACAATATCGACCCGATGAACGTGGTCGATTGGATCAACATGTTCGCGCTGGCGGTTAACGAAGAGAACGCCGCCGGTGGCCGCGTGGTCACCGCGCCGACCAACGGCGCCTGCGGCATCATCCCTGCGGTGCTGGCTTACTACGACAAGTTCATCCGTCCGGTAAACGCCAACTCCTACACCCGCTATTTCCTGGCGTCCGGGGTGATTGGCGCGCTGTACAAGATGAACGCCTCGATCTCCGGCGCCGAAGTGGGTTGTCAGGGGGAAGTGGGCGTAGCCTGTTCGATGGCGGCGGCCGGGTTGACCGAGCTACTGGGCGGCAGCCCGGCGCAGGTGTGCATCGCGGCGGAGATCGCCATGGAGCACCATTTGGGGCTGACCTGCGATCCGCTCGCCGGCCAGGTTCAGGTGCCCTGCATCGAACGCAACGCCATTTCCGCCGTCAAGGCGGTCAACGCCGCACGCATGGCGATGCGCCGCACCAGCGAACCGCGAGTTTGTCTGGATAAGGTGATCGAAACCATGTACGAAACCGGCAAAGACATGAACGCCAAATACCGCGAAACCTCCCAGGGCGGGCTGGCGATCAAGGTCGTGGCCTGCAACTGACCGCCACGGCGAATCACTAAAAGCGCCGGCCGTTCCGATCTGGCCGGCGCCGTTTCAATGCCGCTCTTTCCCTGCCGCAACGCCCGGCTGAATGCCGGCTCGAGCCCCCACGGCGCCGGGACGGGCGCTGTGCCGCAGCCAACCGTAAAGTTCGGCATTACGCCGGAATCCCATCTTGCGCATAACGCTCATCTTGTGATTGCTGACGGTTTTCACGCTGATGTCCAGCATCCGCGCAATTTGCGTCACCCCCATCTCCCGCGTCATGCAGCGCATGATCTCCTGTTCGCGCAGCGTCAGGCCTCGGTGCTGGCATACGCAGTTCATGCCACAACCCGGCCTGCCCGGCCATTTGCCGCGCCGCTCCAGTTCGGCGCTCACCTGATACAATGCCGATACCAGCGGCGTATCGTGGTAGATGACGCCGGCCTCCAGCGAGCAGCGGGTGCCGACGGTGCGTTTATGCCGCCCCTCCGGCGTTCGCAACGAGAAATACAGCGTTTTGCGCCCTGCGGTCTGCGCCTCAAAGAAGTGACAAAAGCAGCTTTGCACGCCGGGAGGAAAATAGCAGAACACCAGATCGGCTTCATGAACCTGCTGCGCATCCAGTAACAGCGTACGCTTGCCGTAAGTGCTGAAATGCAGCGCCAGGGCCTCCTGCCAACCGGCGCTGAAGTAACGGTTTTCATCAAATAGCGCGATTTTTATCATGGTGTTCATCCCTGCCCTCCCGCCGTTCCGGCTTCCCGTTTAACCGCCTGGGCCCCCTTTGTCGGAGCCTGACTGTTGTCGATGCGTAATTCATAAATCATGGTGGCGTTAGGTGGCACTTTCGGCGGGTAGCCGGTTTCGCCGTACGCCAGCGCCGGCGGCACGACCATCGTCAGCGAACCGTGGTTGTGCAGATGGCTTATCGCCTCCCTGAACAGCGGCGGATACTCGGACAGCGGTTGCGACAGCACCTTGCCGCTCAGTTCCATATCCTGGATCACCGTGCCGTCGGTCAATTTCTCCTTCACGACCACATCGACCACCGCCGTTGGCGCCAGCGCGCCCTCACCGGCGTAATCCACCCGATACCAAAAGCCCATCGCCGATTGTTTTACGCCCTTTTGTTGACTGAACTGCGCCAGATAATCTTCATCATGCCGCTGCTGTTCGTTAACGCGTTTCTCACGCGCGGCCATGGCGGCGGCATCCGCCTGCGCCGTCAGCGTATTCAGTTCATCCGCCGGCAGCTGCAAACGCCCCGACACGCTATCGATGACGCCCGCCAACAGGCTGTCGCGGTCCACCGGTACGCCCCAGCTTTGACGCTCCGTCACTACCCCCTGAATATCCCGCCCCAGCGCACTGCCCGCCGCATAGGACAAACGCTTGCGTTCATCCTTCAACTGCTCCGGCGTCATCTCCCATTGCAGCCGCTTACGCAACGCCAGCAGGTCTTCGCGCGCCTGCTGAGTCGCCTTCTGCTCACCGGCCCGCTTCTGCTCGCTTTCTTCCAACGCGGCGCGCAGAGCGTGCAACGCCTCCTGGTGTTCGCGTTGGCGTTGTGCAAGCGTTTGTGCCGATGCCTGCGCGGCAGACTCAAGTTCGGTGACGCGCCGTTCGGCCTGCGCCGCCGTCGCTCTGCTTTTGGCGGTTTCCTGCGTCGCCTGACGCAACAGCGCCTCGGCGCGCTGCGCGTCGGGCGAACCACGCCAGGCGGCGCCCAGCCCGGCGATCCACTGTTGAAGCGTTGACGAGTCCGGCAACGCCGCGACGGGTGGCGCCGCTTTCTCCGCCCGCAGCGCGGCGAGCTCCTGGCGCAGCGCCGTCAGCGCCATTCGCTGGCGCGCCAGTTGTTGATCGCGCGCCAATAATTCCTGGCTCAGCGTAAACGTTTTGGCCGGTGAGGCGGATTGGCTGTTGTCCGACAGGCGCTTCGCCGGCTCACGCTTTTTTTTCCCTGACTCACGGTCGTCCGGCGCCGTTTTTTCGGTCGCCGGACCGATATTCTGCCGTTGATACTGCTCGGCAAACTGCAGCAGCGCCGGCACGCCGTCGTCCGCTTGCGCGACGCCGGTGAACAGCAAAGCGACACAGCCCAGCAGACGCAGCCTCATTTAACCTGCTCCCCGCGATCCGCCAGCCCGGTCAACACCGCCTGATTCACCCCGGCGCACAGATAGTTGACCTTGTAGCGATACAGCGCATCCACCGTCTCCTGCGTGTCACCGTTTACCCGGGCGCGCAGGTTGGCGTACTGGGAAGCGCCGCTCATCAGGCTGTCGAACGCCTGTTTGTAGCGCTGATACTGTTTCTCGTTGATCGTGCGCAACGCGCCCAGTTGCTCCTGACACTGGCGCAGTTGCTCGGCCTCACGCTGCTTGCGCAACACCTCTTCTGACGGAGGTTGCGCAGCCTGATTTTGGGTGTTCACGGCAGGCTTGCCCGGCTTTTGGCTTTGGCAAGCGGCGGCGCTCAACGCCAACAGGCACAGCATCCCCATGCGCAGGGCGTGATTGACGTGCTTTCTCATCATTGCGTTTCTTGTCCTTGTAGGCGCTTATTCGTATTCCAACGTGAAGGTGGCCACCGCGCTGAAGGTGCCGCGGCCGATGGACTTCGTCTGGATGGCTTCCGGCTCTCCCTGCACATAGGCTTGCAGCGTGAGTGTGGTGTTGCCGGCGTTCAGACGGAATTTATCGCTGGCGCGATTGAGCGGCAGCGCCTTGCCGCTGCTGTCCTCCAGCCCGATGCCGATCCCCGACGCCAGGCTGCCGCCATCCAACGCCAACAGGCCGGGCAGTTTGGCGTTCTCAGTACCGGTAAACGTAATGGCCACCGTATTGCCCAGGCTGAGATCGCACTCGGTCAGGTGCAACGCGAAGGTTTGGCTGTGGGTGCGGGTGTTCAGGTACAGGTATTTGTCGACGATGGTGCCGAAATCCAGTTGGATGTCCTCATCCCCCGGTTGTATGACACACGGCTCGGCCACCAGCGTACCGTGAAAGCGCATGTTTTCCGCCGCAGCCGCCGGCTGCGCCATCATGCCGGCCAGCATCACCATGCCGGCTCCCAGCAGCGCGCTTCGGCGCCGGTTCGTCTCTGTCGCGCGCATGACGCCACTCCCTTTGGTTATGCTTGCGCCTGCCAGGCGCAAGCGGCGTATTAGTCGTAATAAAGACGGAAATCGATCGCCGCGCGGTAAGCGCCGGCGCTCAGCGTCGCCGGAGTGCGCACCGGCGTCACCGTATACGTCAGGGTGTTTTGTCCCGGCGTCAGCAATACCGGTTTGTTGCGCGTGCCGAGGCGGACCGGCAGACCGCGGGCATCCGCCAACTGCAACCCCAAACCGGTGACGCCGGCGACCCTGACCAGACCCGGCGCGTCGTCATCCGTCGGCGCGGAAAACGCGACGGACACCGCAGGCTGGCTGCCGCTCCAGGCCAGAACCCCGGTCCAGGCGTCGCGGTTGCTCGCCGGCGCCCGCAGGCAGTCTTTCAGCGTCAGCTCGAAGGCGACCGGCGTGCCGCGATCGCCCGGGCGCTGGAAGTGCGCCGTTCCCGTCTCGCCCAGCCATACCTCCTGGCGGGCGGTGGTCATTTCCAGGCTGCAGGCGCTTTCCGTTAACGCGCCGTAGACGTGGAGCGTGCCGTTCGCCCCCTCAACGTCCCAGTTATCCACCGCGCGGGCCGGCGGCATCAGCATCAACATCGTGCCCGCCGTCAGCGGCACCATCAGCGCGGCCAACACCGTCAGGCCAATAGTGCGTCGCTGATGACGTTCATAGGCCTTTCCCAACAGCATGGGGTTCTTTCGTTGCATGATTCGTTCACTCCGCTGTGTTCATGACTTGGTCTTCCCTGCTTGCGCGCGGCGCGTCATTTGGCGACCGGCACGACCTGGCAGGCATTGCCGGCGCAGCGGAAGTTCAACTGCGGCCGACCACCGTAATCGTTGATGTACGCCAGCGACGGGCCGCTGCCGAGGCTCGCGGCTGAGACGTTCAGCGGGGCGCTGGCCTTCGGCGCCACCATCAACGGTTCAAAGCCGGCGGCCCCTTTCCCGCCCTTGCCAGCGCTCGCCTCAACGATCGTCACGTAATACGGGGTCGGATTGTTCACCACGTACTTGTCACCCTGCCGGGTCAGCGTCAGCTGCTCCTGCCACGGTGCGGCGTTCTTTTTCGGGGCGAGCGCCGCCGGGCGATAAAACATTTTGATGCGCGTCTGCAACGCTATCTGCAGCGTGTTCGGCTTATTGCTGCGCGGCGGGATCTCGCGCAGGTTGAAGTAATACAGCGTCTCCCTGTCCTGCGGCAGCTGACGCGCCGCCGGCAGCGACTGGATCTTCACCTGGCTCGGTTTGCCCGGCTCCACCCGCTGCACCGGCGGCAGCACGGTGAAAGGGCTTTGGATCTTGTTGCCGCGATCGTCTTCAATCCACCCCTGGGCCAGATAGGGCAATTGCTTATTCTGATTGCTGATGTTGAGGCTGACCGTTTTCTGGTCGCCGTCGAAAATCACGCGCGTGCGATCCAGCGCGATAGCCGCATGGGCGGGCAGGCCGATCGCGCCGATCGTCAGCGCGGCGGCGAGCGAGCTCAAAAGGGAAACGGTCTTTCTGGTCATAGTCAGATTCATCATGTCTTCACGGTTCCAGTCAGCCGAAGGCGGGCGATTCCGCCCCGGCGGTTTAGCGGCGAAGCACGCTCCGCCGGGGGTATCAGTTGGCGTTCTCCGCCGGCTTGTTACCGGTGAGAGGACGGCAAGGCAGCAGCAACGTGTTCATCAGCATTTCGGCCGGCAACGGCGCCGGCAGCAGGATTTCACACTGCGCCGCGCCGTTCCAGTGCACGCTCATGCGCTCGCCGGGGTTGAGGCCGGACAGGTAAACGCTGCCGCCGTCATTGATGATGCCGGTCTCCTGTTTGCGGGCATTCAGCACCGTGGCGCCAAACGGCGGCTCACTGCCGTCCGCCAGCTTGACGATCGCCATCGCCTTCTCGCCGGCAATCACCTCGAACTTGCGGTAGCCGATGGCGCCCTCGGTCAACGTGGCCTGCACCACGGAACGCGTCGCCTCGACGTTGTCGCCCAGGCTGTTGAGATCGATGCTGGCCTTGTTGCGGTAGTAGCTGTTCACATCCGCCACCACCGCCTTGCCGTAACGGTTGGTCAGCACCGTACTGCCGTAGCCACGCACCGGCACGCCGGCGACGCCTTCGGTATCGAGCAGCAAGCGCGTGCCGCCCGGCGTATTGACGCGATGCAGCACCGCCCCTTCCGCCGCCATCGTCAGGCCGCCCTGCGCGCCGATGCCGACGGCGCTGTAGCGACCGGCCTGGTAGCTGGCGTTGGCGTTGATCTGCGCCATATCGCCCTGATGGCTGTAATACCCGCTGGCGGTCGCCCCACTGCGCGCGGCGCCCGCGCTGATCTGATAGTTGTTGTGTTCATCGACCCGGTTGTAGTAACCGACCCGATGAGCGTTCTCTTCACGATCGAGCGTCATGTTGTAACTGAGCGTCCCGGCGCTGCCCCAGGGCAGCGACAGCGACAGGTACATCCCGTCGTCGTTGCGCTCGTTGTAACGGTTACGATAGGCCGACAGCGATACGCTGACGTTCTTGAAATCGCCGATATCGAAGTAGCGCGATACCATCAGGTTGTAACGATCGTTCGGCGCCCGATCCCAATAGGTTTGGTGGCTGTAGTTGAGATAGGTGCTGAGCCCCAGATCGCGGAACTGTTTGTTGAAGGTGATGGTGTACATCTCCTTGCTCTTGCCGCTGCGTCCCCCTTCGTAACGCGCATCGAGATAGTCCCCCATGCTCATGAAGTCCTCCTGGGAGAAGCGGTAACCGGCGAAGGTGACCTGGCTGTCGTATTCATCGAAGTTCTTCGAATAGCTCAACCGATACGAACCGCCGGTAAGTGTGCCCTCCTGCGGCAAACGCGCGCGCGACTGCGTGGCGTCGAACGACAGCGCCCCCAGCGCCATCAGATCGCGCCCGATCCCCAGCGACAGCGCGTTGTAATCGCCGCCGGCGATGCCACCGCCGTACAGCGACCAGCCGTTGCTGATGCCCCAGGAGAACTCGCCGGTGCCGAACATCGGCCCGCGCAGATGGTGCCCCCACTCCGACGGTTTGCCCGTCGCCAGCTTGTAACGCACCGTACCCGGCCGCGTCAGATAAGGAATGTTGGCGGTGTTCATCTTGAACTCCTGCACGCTACCGTCTTGCTCTTCGACACGCACGTCCAGCTCGCCGGAAACTGCATCATTGATGTCCTGAATGCGGAACGGCCCCGCCGCTACCTGCGTTTCATACAGCACGCGCCCCTGCTGGCTGACCACCACCTTGGCGTTGGTTTTCGCCACGCCGGTCACTTCCGGCGCATAGCCGCGCAGGTTGGGCGGCAACATGCTGTCGTCGGATCGCAGACTGACGCCGGTAAAGCGCAGGCTGTCGAAAATGTCGGAGTTCAGGTAATCCTCACCCATCGTCAGCCGCGAACGCAGCGCCGGGATCGCCCGGTAGGCGTAATAGCGGCTCCAGTCGAACTGTTTATCGGTAGGCTGAGAAGAACCGGTCTGATGGTTGAGGTTGGCCTGCCAGTCGGCGCGCAGACGCCAGGCGCCCAGGTTGGCGCCGCCGGTGCCGTTGCCGCTCAGGCTGTAACTGCTGCCGCCTTTCTGATGCTTTTGCGTTTGGGCGTTGACGTTATAGTCAAACAGCAGCCCAGGAATACCGTCATCCCAGCGCGAAGGCGGGTCCCAGTTTTCCGAGCTGTATTCCAGATAGGCCTGAGGAATGTTGAGATACAGTGAGGAGCTGGCAAGATCGCCGCGGGCTTCCATCCCCGCCAGACTGGAAGCGTCAAGGCAACGGCCGCCGTGCGTCCAATTCAGCGTGCTTAACAGTTTTTCTTTCAGCCCCAGTTGGTTAACCAATTCCGGCGAAAGACAGGCTTCGCTGCCTTTTGGATCGTTCTCGGGCGCCATAAACGTCACCGGCTGTTCCGGCAGATCGTTCTTATTGACGTGCACCACCATGGTATAAACGCCCGGCATGATGTAGCCGCTGCGCGTAAATTGGCTCAGATCGATATTTTTACGATCGTTGATGTCCAATACGTCGGTATTGAATTGAATCACGTCGGCGGCATAGACCAACGCGATTGGATTTCCCAGAGAAAGGGCAACGCAAAGCCCCAAGGCCTGAAGACGAAATAACTTCCCTGCCGGTGAAAGCATAATAAAGTCCTTTCAATAACGAATTAACCGTCAGTACGAGAAA
This sequence comes from Serratia sp. HRI, assembly GCF_010119335.3. Lineage (NCBI taxonomy): Bacteria > Pseudomonadati > Pseudomonadota > Gammaproteobacteria > Enterobacterales > Yersiniaceae > Serratia > Serratia sp. HRI. The sequence continues at coordinate 886,759 of NZ_CP083690.1, forward strand.
AAATCAAAAATAATCCAGCTTAAAACGCACTGTGGAAAAATACGCTCCCACCTTCAACGGCTGGTGATTCGGCATCAACGTCATGGAATAATTCAGCACTCGGTTTCCCGGTATTATTCCCTCCATCGGCAAAGGTTTCCCTGGAATAACCGCCGTGCCGCTGCTGTCTTTTATCTCCAAAGCAACGCCGCGCGCATCGCCCTGTACGCCAAACAGAGCGCCTTCCGCATAACCATCAAACGTGACCTGAAAGAATTTCCAGTCAGGCTTGTTTTCCGGCCGTTCCAAAATGCAATTGACCAATTCGATACTGAAAGGTTTGGTCATCCCCTGGCCGTCACGAATGATCTGTCCGAGAGGAATAGTGTCCATATCGATCGTCTGATCGCGGCTGCCGGCGGCAATGGCGCAGGCGGTGTCGATAATGGCGCCGTGCATGTTGACTTTGCCCCACCCCTGCGCGGCGGAAGTTGCATAGCCGGGCGCAAACGCCAACGACGCCAAAAGAACGGCACCCGCTCGATTCCTTGGTAAAAACATCGCGACATTCCTTTGACAGGGAGATTCACCAGGCATGCGGCGAACCCCATGCCTGGTTGATTAAGCCTTCGGACTCACTTACTGATAAGCCAGGGTGAAATCGGCTACGGCAGTGAAATCGCCCGGAACGATGGCGGCGGAAGCGCCTTCACCCTGCAGGTAGGCGGCGAAATGCAGGGTGTTGTTGCCGGTGTTCAGGGTCTGCGCGGTAGTCGCTTCACCCAGTTTGATCGGCTGACCATTGTAAGAGATGGCTACGCCGGCGCCGCTGGCGGTACCCGCGATACCCAACAGATCCTTGTCGGTGGACGACGCTACGCCGCTGAAGGTGGTTTTAACGGTTTTCAGCGTGGTGATATCACACTGCTCCAGTTTGATTTCAAACGGACGCGGGTTGGATTTGCCGCCGTTTTTCAACGCCACGTTGGAAACCTGGCCCAGATCTACGGTCTGATCGATCGACTCGGGTGCAATAGAGCATGGCGCATCAATAATAGAGCCCGTGAAGGTGACCTTACCGTGTCCCTGATCGGCTGCCTGTGCAAAAGAACTTGCGCCAAATGCAATCACTGCAGCCATCATGATTTTGTTAAGTTTCATAGAACCTATATTCCTTATAAGAAAAAATGCATATTCCAATCAAGAAAAAGAGCAACAGGAAACCCGCTCGCGCTTATATATGCGCAGCCCTGATTCTTTAGCATCTTGCTGGTTGGTTAACTGCCAAAACCCAAAGGCACCGACAATAAACATGTCGATTACGGCAAGTTCGCAGCGGCCCACCCATTAATGAATTCGTCATATAAAAATAAACGAAATCACAACAAGCAGAGACCAATACTTTCTAATCCGCCCTTCTTGTCCGGCGATGAATATTCTGGCAAATGCCTCCAAGCAAAAAAAGGTTTTTTTTGATCAAGGCGAACATTCGCAATTTATTTCCTAATTGAAGTTAATTTACTGTTATTTTTAGGCTCATAGATCGTAAAAGATGCTTTTATAGAGCAATATCCTGTTTTTCTGTGATTCCCAAGTAATCAGATCGCAAAGTGGCGCTTTGTGAATATAATAAACCAAAATTTTAGGTTTCAGCGTGACGCCCCCCAGCCTTGGTATAGGTAAAAACGGGGCGGGCAACGCCTTTTTTTCAATCCTGATAAATAGATAGGATTTTTCTTTGTTCGCGTTTTACCTCGTTGTTGGTAGGCAGCGAAAGTTTGTTTTTTCTTAGGAATACAGCAATCGGAATACAGAGGAAGTGCTATGGAAGCGTTATCTCCGAAACAAAAGGAAATACGGCAATTGCAGCACGATCTGCTGCAAACATTATTTGCGCAGTCACCCCGCAAGTGCCCCGTCGCCGGTCTGCCGCCGCCGCAGCAATGGCTATCGACACGGCAACTGGCCAATGCCGTCAACGTCGGTGTTTACCGGGCTCGGCGGCTGTTGTTGGATCTTGTCGCCCGGCAAAAAGTGATTGTGACGGACGGCTCTATCAATAACTCGTTGAGGTGGTATCCCACCGCGTTGCTGAACGGTGATAACGACGGCATCCCCAACAGAGATGCCCTCACTCCCCTTTAACGGAATAAATATGGCCAACCGGCCTGATTGGCGATATTTCATTGCGGAGTAATGCCGCACACTATTTATATATATTGGGATATTATCGTGAGAAAAACAGCCCTGCTATTTTTACGTTGCTGCCTGGCATTATCTTTCTTCATGCTGCTTGGCAATGCCAACGCATTTACCTGCCGCACATCCGATGGCGGACTGATTCCACCCGGGGGCTCGACCACGCCGGTTGACGTCCGGGTACGCATCGGGCCACAGCTTTCTTATGGCAAAAACGAAATCGTCAACGTCAGCCAGGTCACCTGTAAAAACGACGTCGCGAGCTGGTATGACTATCTCAAAACCGACAGCCCGGCACTGTCGATGAACAGTGCGATTTTTGGCACCATCGGCAGCGGTGCCACCATCAACGGCAGCGATTACAACTCTCCGGTGCCATCAGGTATCAGCGTACTCAGCCTTACCGGGTTACAGACCCAGTCGGTCGCCATCCGGGTCTATATCGTGTTGAACCGTTTCCCAACGCCGGACATCAAGGTGAACAAGGGCGACGTCATCGGCCAAATCAACTTTATTCAGACCAACGATCAGCCGGGTTGCCCGCAGTGCGGCGTTTATCGCTGGCGCCTGATCGCCGACAACGACGCCTACTTCGTCACCACCAGTTGCACCATCAACAACGGCCAGCAAATTAATGTCGACTTTGGTCAGATCCGCCAGGACTTTCTGACTCAAAGCGCCAGCGACGCCCAAATCAAACAGGACAAGGCGCTCAGCTACCAATGCGACGACCAGAGCGCGACGCAGGATATTCTGATCCGCATGGTCAGCGACGCCAGTGGCTTCTCCAGCGATTTTATCAAGACCAGCAACCCTAACGTCGGCGTGGCCATGGTGTACAACGGCACGGTGGTAAAGCCCAACAATGCCTTCAGAACGCGCATCGTCAACGGGCTGGGCAACGACACCGTAACCTTTGTGCCGGTGAAGAACAATGTGCCTTACACCAGCATCGCTACCGGCCCGCTGTCAGGCTCGGCCACGCTGATCTTCAGCGCACCTTGAAACGGGAGCCAGAATGAACATGACGAAAAAAACGCGCTGCGCTCTGCTGTGGTCGCTGAGCCTGATCAGCGCCGCCGCCCAGGCCGCCGACCAGGGCACCAAGGTCAACATCACCGCCACCGTGGTGGCGCCTCCGCCTTGCGTGATCAATGACGGGCGCACCATCGATATCGACTTCGGCAAGGTCGGCATCAAGCGCATCGACGGCAATCGCTATATGCAACGCATCGATTACAGCATCAAATGCGAGTTTCTGGATAACAGCCGCCAGCTGAAAATGAAGATCATGGGCGGCGCGGCGGCCTTCGACGGCAGCGTGTTAACCAGCAGCGTCAATGGATTGGGCATCAAGCTGTTGGCCAACGGTAAGGCCTTCGCCATCAATACCCCGCTGAACATCGATTACGCCAATCCGCCGACGCTTGATGCGGTGCCGGTGAAAAACAGCGCCGTCACCCTGGCGGAAGGCGATTTCACCAGCGGCGCCACCATGCTGGTGGACTACTTTTAAACACCCGCATCCCAGAAACTCGCGAAAAAAAAGCCGCAACGTCTCCGTTGCGGCTTGGTCGAGAATCTTGCGCCCGGGGCGCGCTCCTCACATCAGGGTATTTAGCCGAAGATCCCGCCAAACCACTGGCTCAGCTTCATCATCACCATATCCCAGATGCGGCTGAAGAAGTTGCCCTCTTTCACCTCTTGCATCACCACCAGCGGGTGCTGTTCGATGGTCTTGCCGTCCAGCTGGAAATCGATAGTGCCGACCACCTGGTTTTTCGCCAGCGGCGCTTCCAGCGTCGGCTGGGTCAGCTTGTAGCTGGCCTTCAGGTTTTTCATCTGCCCTTTCGGAATGGTGACCGAGGCGTCTTTCGCCACGCCGAGCGGCACTTCGCTGACGTCGCCGAACCACACTTTCTGGGTGACGAACGGCTTATCGGCCTTGATCGGCGTCGCGGTTTCATAGAAGCGGAAGCCCCAGGTCAGCAGCTTTTCGCTTTCGCTGAAGCGCACGCGATCGCTCGGCGCGCCCAGCACTACCGAGATCAGACGCATCGGGCCGTCGGTGGCCGACGCCACCAGGTTATGGCCGGCGCCGCTGGTGTAACCGGTCTTGATGCCGTCGACGTTCAGGTTGCTGCTCCACAGCAGGCGGTTGCGGTTAATCTGGCGGATCTTGTTAAAGGTGAACTCTTTTTCTTTATGCAGCGCGTATTCGTCCGGCACGTCGCGGATCAGCGCCTGGCTCAGCAGCGCCATGTCGCGCGCCGTGCTGTACTGCCCTTCCGCATCCAGACCGTGCACCGTCAGGAAGTGGGTATTCTGCAGGCCCAGGGATTTGGCGTAGTTGTTCATCAGGCCGACGAACGAATCCTGGCTGCCCGCCACGTAGTCCGCCAGCGCGATGCTGGCGTCGTTACCCGACTGGATCACGATGCCCTTATTCAGCTCCAGCACCGGCACCTGATCGCCCGGCTTGATGAACATCAGCGAAGAACCGCGCAGCGCCGGGTTACCGGGCGCCCAGGCGTCTTTGCCGACGGTGACCAGGTCTTCCGGCTTGATCTTGCCGGCCTTGATCGCCTGGCCGATTACGTAGCTGGACATGATCTTGGTCAGGCTGGCGGGATCGAGACGGGTGTCGGCATTGCCTTCGGTCAGCACCTTGCCGCTGTTGTAATCCATCAGAATGTAGGCCTTGGCGTCTACCTGCGGCGGCGCCGGCGGCTCGGCCGCGTGCACGGCCGGGGCGGCCAGCAACAGGATGCCTACGCTGAAGGTCAGTTTTTTCAGGGAAGTGGATAAGTTTTTTTTCATCATGACGTCGCCAGAGTGTCCATTCAAACCATTGAAATAGCGTTAACTTTCAAACATGTTCACGTTTTAAGCCAACCAGCGAGAGTGGCCCGGTGCGCGCGTGCCGGCCGCAACCCCCTGCGGCGCCCATAGCGGGTAACGCAACGCACCGAAAATGCCCATGCTGTGAGTTTATGTGATTTATCTTATTTTTGCAGGGTTTAGCGTGAATTTTCAGCATTTTTACATAACTGTACGCAGGCCCCCGCTTATCGTTCAAAAAATCATCGCGACGCGCATTTTTGCATCCACCCACGGCTACACGGCCAAGCATCTGCACCGCTAAACATCTGCGCATCTATACGTCTAAAAAAGATTAATATATTCCATAATGGCATATAGAGCCGTTATTTGTTCTTTTTAAAGCGCTTATCATCAGCGCTATCATCCATATAACGACTTTTATACCGAATAATCCTGGAGATAAGTCATGACGATCCCCCATTCCGTCATCGAGATGATTGGCAATACCCCGATGCTGGAACTGACCCAGTTCGATACCGGCCCGTGCCGGCTGTTCGTCAAGCTGGAGAATCAAAACCCCGGCGGTTCGATCAAAGACCGCGTGGCGCTGTCGATGATCGAACAGGCCGAGCGCGACGGCAAGCTGCAGCCGGGCGGCACCATCATCGAAGCCACCGCCGGCAATACCGGCCTGGGACTGGCGCTGGTGGCGGCGCTGAAAGGCTATAAGCTGCTGCTGGTGGTGCCGGACAAGATGAGCCGCGAGAAGATCTTCCACCTGCGTGCGCTGGGCGTGGAAGTGCTGTTGACCCGCTCGGACGTCGGCAAGGGGCATCCGGCTTACTATCAGGATTACGCCCAACGCCTGGCCGGGGAGATCCCCGGCGCCTTTTATATCGATCAGTTCAACAACCCGGCCAACCCGGCGGCCCATACCACCACCACCGCCCCCGAACTGTGGCGGCAGATGGAGCATGAGGTAGACGCTATCGTGGTTGGCGTCGGCTCCGGCGGCACGCTGGGCGGGCTGAGCCGCTACTTCGCCGACATTTCGCCGCAGACCGAATTCGTGCTGGCCGACCCTGCCGGCTCTATCCTGGCGGACTATCTCGATAACGGCCACATCGGCGAAGCGGGCAGCTGGCTGGTGGAAGGCATCGGCGAAGACTTCGTCCCGCCGCTCAGCGACTTTGACCAGGTCCGCAACGCTTACCGCATCGGCGACGCAGAAGCCTTCACCACCGCGCGCGATCTGCTGCGCAAGGAAGGCGTGCTGGCGGGCTCGTCCACCGGCACCCTGCTGGCCGCCGCACTGCGTTACTGCCGCGCACAGACCGAACCCAAGCGGGTAGTGACCTTTGTCTGCGATAGCGGCAACAAATACCTGTCTAAAATGTATAACGATCACTGGATGCTGGAACAGGGTCTCCTGAGCAAACCGCAGCACGGCGATCTGCGCGATCTGATCGCCTACCGCCACGACGAAGGTGCGGCCGTTTCTGCCGCGCCGGACGACACGCTGGCGATCGTGCACGCCCGCATGCGGCTGTACGACATCTCGCAGCTGCCGGTGCTGGAAGGCGATCGGGTGGTCGGCCTGATCGATGAGTGGGATCTGCTGAACGCCGTCCAGGCCGACGCCGCCCACTTCAGCCTGCCGGCCAGTAGCGCAATGACCAAGCGGGTCCATACGCTGCAAAAAGAAGCCGGCTACGAAGAATTGCAGGCCACCTTCAACCATGGCCACGTCGCGGTGGTGCTCGACGGCGAGCGCTTCCTCGGCCTGATTACCCGCACAGACGTGCTTAACGCCTGGCGCCAAAAATTACGTTAATAAGGACCCATTATGGCCAAGTTTGATACGTTGACCGTTCACGCCGGTTACACCCCGGATGCCACCGGCGCCGTGATGCCGGCAATTTACGCCACCTCCACCTACGCCCAACCGGCGCCGGGCGAGCATACCGGCTACGAATACTCCCGCAGCGCCAACCCAACGCGCACCGCGCTGGAAAGCGCCATCGCCGAACTGGAAGGCGGCAGCCGCGGTTACGCCTTCGCCTCCGGCCTGGCGGCCTGTTCCACGGTGCTGGAGCTGCTCGATAAGGACAGCCACCTGATCGCGGTGGACGACCTGTACGGCGGCACCTATCGCCTGCTGGAAAAGGTGCGCAGCCGCACCGCCGGCCTGCGCGTCACCTACGTGTCACCGGCGGATCTCGCCGGGCTGGAACAGGCGATCGAGCCGGATACCAAAATGATCTGGGTGGAAACCCCGACCAACCCCTTGCTGAAACTGGCGGATCTGAGCGCCATCGCCGCGATCGCCAAAAAGCATCAGCTTATCAGCGTGGCGGACAATACCTTCGCTTCGCCGTATCTGCAGCGTCCGCTGGATCTGGGCTTTGACGTGGTGGTGCACTCCGCCACCAAATACCTCAACGGCCACTCCGACGTGGTGGCCGGCGTCGCGGCGGTGGGGGATAACCCGGCGCTGGCGGAGCAGCTCGGTTTCCTGCAAAACGCGGTCGGCGGCATTCTCGATCCGTTCAGCAGCTTCCTGACGCTGCGCGGCATCCGCACCCTGGCCCTGCGCATGCAGCGCCACAGCGACAGCGCGCTGCGCATCGCCCAGTGGCTGGAAAGCCAGCCACAGGTGGAAAACGTCTACTATCCCGGCCTGCAGAGCCACCCGCAGCATGAACTGGCGGCGCGCCAGATGACGCGCTTCGGCGGCATGATCTCGGTGCGGTTGAAAGGCGACGACGCCTATGCGCGCCGGGTCATCCAGCGCTCGCGCCTGTTCACCCTGGCGGAAAGCCTGGGCGGCGTGGAAAGCCTGATCAGCCAGCCGTTCAGCATGACGCACGCCTCCATTCCGCTGGAACAGCGCCTGGCAACCGGCATCACGCCGCAGCTGGTGCGCCTGTCGGTGGGGATTGAGGATGTGGAAGATCTGATCGCCGATCTGCAGCAGGCGCTGGCGGAATAATCGCCCGAATCAATCGCCATCAGCCCGGCCGGCGCGCCGGGCTTTTTTGTGCCTGATGTTCAGACGCCGATGACGTCCCGATAAAAGCGCTGTGCCACATCGGGGTGGGAACGGATGCGGCCTTTCAGGTAGTTATACCCCACGTCGCGCAGCAGCGGGTTGAGCGGATCGCTGGCCGGGCCGCGCGCCTGCGCCGCCAGCGGCGGCGGCAGTTGATACAACGGCACCACCGCGTCCAAGCGCGCGCCGAGGAAGAAGGCGATCGACAGCCTGTCGCGCCCCGCCGGCGGCGTTTCCACCCGGTGCACCGTGGCGCGCAGGTAGCCATTGGTCGCCAGTTCCAGCAGCTCGCCGATGTTCACCACGAAGGTGTCTTCACGCGGCTGGGCGTCAATCCACCGCCCTTCGCTCACCTCCACCTGCAGCCCTTTTTGCTCGTCCTGCAGCAGGAAGCTGAGAAAGCCGGAGTCCTTGTGCGCGCCGACGCCCTGCGCGCTGCCGGTAGCGTCCCGCCCCGGGTAGCGAATCAGTTTGATGTGTTCGTTGGGCTTCTCGCCGTACAAGCGATCGAAAGCCTGCTCCGGCAGCGACAGCGCCAAAGCGAAAGCGCGCAGCAGCCGCAGCGACATGGCGGTCATCGCCTGTTGCCACTGCAGCAGCAGCGGTTTCAGCGTCGGCAGCGCCGCTGGCCACTGGTTTGGCCCCTGCAGGCGCGCCCAGCGCGGGGTGTCGTCAGACAGCGTCAGCGCCGGGCGTTCGGCGCCGATATCGAACTGCTCGCGCCAGTCCGGCTGGCCACGCGTCAGCTCCGCCGCCGCCCGGTTGTAACCGCGAAAGTGCGGCGAATGCACCATCTGCACCGCCAATTTGTCGGCCTCCGGCAGCGCGAAAAATTGCCGCGCGCCCTGCTGCAGCCGCGCATTCAGCGCACTGTCCACGCCGTGCCCGCGCAGATAGAAAAAACCGACGTCGCGGGCCGCCGCGCGCAAATCGTCAAGAAAGGCGCGCCGCCGGCGCGCATCGCCGTCAAGCTGCGAAAGATCCAGCAGCGGCAGCGTCTTCAGCGTCGTCAGGTGCGTCATCATGCGGTTCCTCTTCTTCCCCGATCGCGATCGGGCTGCCGTACAGGCGAATAATCAACATTGTCTCTCCCCGGCGGGTGGCTGCGTTTGCCTCATAGTTATCACCGCGCTCGCCGGGGCGGCCAATATTGTTGCGTTCTAAGTTATGCAAACGTTCAACAAACTGTCGCAAAACCGTCATCAATGTTTCTTATGCTCTGCGCAATTTCGCCGACGCCGCTGGCTGGCGATGGGCGCTATCCGCTATCCTGTAAACGACCTCATACCCTGCCTGCCGGAGAAATACTGATGGATTTAGCCTTATTCGACCTGGATGAAACCCTGATTGACGATGACAGCGCCAGCCTGTGGATCCGCTGGCTGGTCGGCCAGGGCTTCGCGCCGGCGGAGCTGGAACTGCAGGAGCAGCAGCTGATGCAGCTCTATTATCAGGGTAAGCTGTCGATGGAGGACTACATGCAGGCCACGCTGGCGCCGCTGACCGGCCTGAGCGTGCAAACCGTGGCCGGCTGGGTGCAACGCTACATTCGCCGCGATATCCTGCCGCGCGTCTACCCCGCCGCCCGTGAACGCCTGCAGTGGCACCGCGAGCGCGGCGACTGCATCCTGGTGATCTCCGCCACCGGCGAGCACCTGGTGGCGCCGATCGCCGAACAGCTCGGCGCCGACGATGCGCTGGCGATCGGCGTGGAAATCAGCGACGGCCGCTTCACCGGCAACACCTACGGCACCATGACCTACCAACAGGGCAAGGTGATCCGCCTGCAACACTGGCTGGCGCAGCATCCGCACCTGAAATTCGAACACAGCCACGGCTACAGCGACTCCCTCAACGATAAGGCGATGCTGCAATTCGTCGACAGCGCTACGGTGATCAACCCCGACAGCGAGTTGAGCGCGCTGGCGGCGGAGCACGGCTGGGAAGTGTGCCGCTGGGAGCGCTGAGCGGCAGGCAAAAAGTGCCCTGCGGTGTGACAAAAAGCGCATTGTGGCGTAGGTATTAAGGCTCTTTAATCCGCTAACGGAGTTATCCCATGCTGACCATTTGGGGTCGTGAGAATTCGAACAACGTCAGGAAGGTGCTGTGGTGCGCCGCCGAACTGGGACTGAGCTATACCCACATCAACGCCGGCGGCGCGTTCGGCAAGGTTAACGAAGAGAGTTACCGCGCGCTGAACCCGAACGGCCTGGTGCCGTTGCTGCAGGATGATGACTTCGTGCTGTGGGAGTCCAACACCATCGTGCGCTACCTGGCGGCGAAATTCGGCGATGCGACGTTCTATCCGCAAGATCTGCAGGCGCGCGCCGCCGCCGAGAAATGGATGGACTGGACCACCTCGACCATCGTTCCGGCCTTCACCATCGTCTTTTGGGGCCTGATCCGCACCGCGCCAGAGCTGCGCGACATGGCGAAAATCGAAGCGGCGATCGCCACGCTGGAAAAACACTTCGACGTCATTGAACAGGCGCTGGCGCATCAGCCTTACCTCTCCGGCGACGCGTTCGGCTTCGGCGATATTCCGCTCGGCAGCTTCGCCTACGCCTGGTTCGAGATGCCGATCGCCCGCCGCTCGCGGCCGAACATGGAGCGCTGGTATCAGCAGCTGCGCGCTCGCCCGGCCTACCAGCGCGGCGTGATGAGCGAACTCACCTGATCGCTGCGGGGCGTTACGACGCCCCGACTTTCAGCAGCTTGCCGTCCCGCTCGTCCGTCAGCAGATACAGGTAGCCATCCGGCCCGCTGCGTACCTCGCGAATGCGCTCGCCGCGATCGCCCAGCAACCGCTCCTCCGCCACCACCTTGTCGCCTTCCAGCGTCAGGCGAATCAGCTCCTTTTGCGCCAGCGCGCCGATGAACAGCGAGTGCCGCCAGGCGGGGAAGCGCTGCCCGTCATAAAACGCCATGCCGCTGAGGCCGGGCGAAACCCGCCAATAGTGCAGCGGCTGTTCGGTGCCGGGCACCCGTTCCCCCCGGGCCTCCGGGATCGGCTGGCCGGAATAATTGATGCCGTAGGTGGCCAGCGGCCAGCCGTAGTTTTTACCCGGCTGCGGGATGTTGAGCTCATCGCCGCCGCGCGGGCCGTGCTCGTGTTCCCAGATCGCACCGCTCCACGGGTTCATCGCCAGCCCTTGCGGATTGCGGTGGCCGTAGGACCAAACTTCCGGCCGTTTGCCGGCCTGGCCGACCCAGGGATTGTCCGGCGGCACCGCGCCTTCGGCGGTCAGCCGCACCAGCTTGCCCTGCAGCTTGTCGGTCTCCTGCGCCGTCGGCCGCTGGTTGTTTTCGCCCAGCGCGATAAACAGGTAGCCCTGCCGGTCGAACGCCAGCTTGCCACCGAAGTGATTGCCGACCGACAGCTTGGGCTGCTGGCGGAAGATCACCTTGAAGTTTTCCAGCCGCGCGCCGTCGTCGCTCAAACGGCCGTAGCCGACCGCCGTACCGGCTTTGCCGCCCTCGCCCGTTTCGGCGAAGCTGAGATACACCCGGCGGCTGGCGGCGAAGTCGGGGGCCGGTAACACCTCCAGCAGTCCGCCCTGCCCCTCGGCGTAAACCTGCGGCACGCCGGCGATCGGCGGCGACAGGCCTTTGCCCTGCTGCCACAGCCGCAGCCGGCCGGGCCGCTCGGTGATAAGCAAACCTTGTTCCGCCGGCAAAAAGGCCAGCGACCACGGGTGTTCCAAGCCGTCCTGCAGTTGGCTGACCGTCGGCGCGGCGTGCAGCAGGCCGCTGCACAGCAGCAAACCGGCCAGCAAAGTCAATCGGGGCATGGCATCCTCCTGAGGGTGAAATGACCCGTTTAGTGTAGCCCACTCAGCGGGCGCGGTCGTTTGCATTACATTTCAACAGGTTGCCTTTTGGCCGCAGTGTGCTTAAGTTAACGCATCACCCAGGAGGAATCATGGACATTACCGTTACCGACGCGATTGACGAACACACCCTCGATGCGATCAGGCAAGGCCTGCGCGCTTACAACCTGCCGCATATCGACGCCAGCCACCGCAAGCCGCTCAGCGTCTATGCGCGCGACGAGGCCGGCACGGTGATCGGCGGGCTGACCGCCGAAACCTGGGGCAACTGGCTGAGCGTCGAGTGGCTGTGGGTGGCGGACTCCCAACGCGGCAGCGGCCTCGGCGGCCGGTTGATGCGCGCCGCCGAACGCGAGGCGCAGGCGCGCGGCTGCCGCTACGCTCGCCTGGATACCTTCAGCTTCCAGGCGCGGCCGTTCTACGAAAAACTCGGCTATCAGCTGCAAATGACGCTGAAAGATTATCCGGTGGAACATGAGTGTTATTTTCTCACCAAAACCCTGACTGATTAATGGATGGACGGATGGACAGCAAAAGCATGGTGGTGAACTGTGTGGCGTACAAAGCCGGCCAACGGCTGGGCGAAGTGACCATCGACGATATCAGCGAGGTGGTCAAACAGCCGGACACCTTCGTCTGGCTGGGGCTCCGGCAGCCGGAACCGGCGTTTATGCGCAAGGTGCAGGAGGAGTTCGGCCTGCACGATCTGGCGATCGAAGACGCGCTGTGCGCGCACCAGCGGCCGAAGCTGGAGACCTACGGCGATTCGCTGTTCATCGTGGTCAAAACCGCGCAGTGGGGCGAGCACGACGAAATCGAATACGGTGAAACCCACTTCTTCGTCGGCAAAAACTTTCTGGTGACGGTGCGCCACGGCGCCTCGCCCAGCTACGCGCCGATCCGCGCCAAGGCGGAAGAGAACCGCAAGCAGATGTGCCGCGGGCCGGGCTTTGCCCTCTATTCGGTGTTGGACTTCGTGGTGGACAACTACCGCAGCGTGGTGGCGCGCTTCGAGAGCACCATCGAGAATATCGAAGCCAACATGTTCCAGTCGGAGTTCGATCAGGCGGCGATCGAGAACGTCTATACCCTGCGCCGCCATCTGCTGGCGCTGCGCAACGCCGCGCTGCCGATGGATGAAATATGCAACCAGCTGATCCGCCTGCACGAAGAGGTGATCCCAAAAGAGCTGCGCGCCTATGTGCGCGACGTGCAGGATCACGCGCATCAGGTGGTCAGCAATATCGACGACATGCGTGAAATGCTGACCAACGCCATGCACGTCAACCTGGCGCTGGTGACGGTCAAGCAGAACGAAGTGGTGAAACGGTTGGCGGGCTGGGGGGCGATTTTGGCCATTCCGACGGTGGTCTTCAGCCTGTATGGCATGAACTTCGCCGACATGCCGGAGCTGAAGTTCCCGTGGGCCTACCACGCCACGCTGGGGGTGACCGCCGTCGGCTGCATTTTCCTGTATCAGAAGCTGAAGAAATCGGGCTGGCTGTAAGCGCCAAAACGGTGGCTGTTTCCGCCGGAAAAAGCCCCCTGCGGGGCAGCCCGCCCCGCCGCTTCAATACAGCATCGGCCGCCGATCGCGATGCACGTGATTGTGGCGGCCGATGTGCTTGTCATCGGCTGCGCCGATATCCATCGATGCCAGCACCATGCCTTCGCCCGCCAAACTCTGCGTCAACGGGTAACCGTCGGCGTCGACGATCACCGAGCCGCCGATCCACGCAACGCCGCGCTCCGTTTCGCAACGATCGCACACCGCGATGAACAGCCGATTGACGGCGGCGTTGGCCTGCGCCTTCACCATCTCCGCCGGCCGTTCGCCCTGCGGGCGCGGCGCCAGCGGCCAGTTGACCGGCGCGCACAGCAGCTGAGCGCCGGCCAGCGCCGGCAGCCGCACCCACTCAGGGAATTCGAGATCGTAACAGATCATCACCGCCAACCGGCCGAAGCGGGTCTCGATGACCGGCGGCGGCCGATCGCCGGCGGTAAAAATGGTGCTCTCTTCGTGCCACAGGTGCGCTTTGCGATAAATCGCCCTCACCCCCTGCGCATCGATCAATGCCGCGCTGTTGGCCACCTCGCCATCGAGCAGGCGTTCGCAGAAACCGGCGACGATCGCCACATCCAACTCGCGCGCCAGGCCCCGCCACAGGCTGAGGCTAGGCCCGTCTTCGGCCTCGGCCAACGCCCGCGCCTCCGCCTTATCGCGCAGCACGTAGCCGCTGTTCACCAGCTCCGGCAACACGATGACGTTGGCGCCGCGCTGCGCCGCCCGGCGGATCGCCTGGGCGGACAGCGCCCGGTTATGTTCCGCTTCCCCTACCCGCAACGCTAACTGGCAGCATGCGACGCTGATTTTTTCCTTCACTCCCGTTCTCCTTCCAATAAACCCTCGCAGCACAACGCCACCCGCCGTTCGGCTTCAAGATCGAGCTTCCGGCACATCACGACATACACGCTCCCGGCCACCAGCAGGCCGACCAGAAAAGCGATATCCGCGCCGCCCAGTAAAACAGCAAAGGGGCCGGTGTAAAAGCCCAACGTCATGAACGGCACCATCGCCAGCAGGCCGATCGCGTAGGCCGTCAGGCCGGAGCGCCCCCAGCGGCCGTAGATCCCCGCCGGGTTGAAGATTTCACCGATCGCGTAATGCCCACCGCGCACCACGTAAAAGTCCATCAGATTTACCGCCGTCCAGGGCACCAGGAAATACAGCATCAGCAGTACGAAGGTGTTGAAGCTGGCGAGATAGCTCGCCGGGATAGCCAACGCAACCGCAAACACCGTCAGGGCGACAACGCCAATGCCGGTCATGCGTAATCCCAACGTCGGCGTCACTTTACAGAACGCGTCGATCGCGCTGAGGCTGGTCAGCATTGCGCCATAACAGTTGACCGCCATGATGCCGACCAGCGAGGGCACGGCGATCAGCACGGCCAGCGTGCCAAACCCCGGATAGACGGCATTACCCACTGCCTGTACGCTGCCGATCGCATCGGGGGCCGGTAAGGCTGAGGCCAGAAATGCGCCCAGCGACATCAGCCAAAGCGCCGATCCGGCCGCCCCCAGATAAGTCCAAAAGATCACGTTGGCAGACGGCGTTTCCTGCGGCAAATAGCGTGAGTAGTCGGAGACGTACACCGCGTAGCTGATTTGATAACCGGCGGCGGCCGACAGCTGAATCAAAAAGGCCGCCCACGAGAAATGCCCGGCGCCGACGGCGGCGTCCATCCGCAGCGACAACACGGCGCCGATCGTCAGCACGCCGAACACCGCCATCATCACATAGGTCAGCCAGCGCTGCACCGCATGCAGCATATCGTGGCCGACGATCGCCAACAGCACGGCCACCGCGATCAGCAACGCATACCAGGGCAGACGGTGGCCCGGCAACACCGTGTTGATCGCATCGGTCGCGAGAATAACGTTGAACACGTTGAAGCCGATGTAAACAAACACCACGGCGGCAAAGGGAACGATGGCCCCACGCAGGCCGAATTGGGCCCGCGACTGGATCATCTGCGGCAGCCCCATGCGCGGCCCTTGGTTGGCATGGCACGCCATGAAGAACGTGCCGAACCCTACGCCGGCGGCAATGGCCAGCATCGAATAAAGCGCACCCAGCCCCAGCGCCGGGCCGGTGAAACCGACCACCATCGTCGTCAAAACGAAATTGCCGGTGAACCAAAACGGCGCCTGATGCCAAACCTTGCCATGCCGCTCGTGACGGGGCACATAGTCTATCGAGCGCACTTCAATTTTTGGGCGTGACGCCACATTGCGATTGTTCATGTTCCACCTCGTCGCGGTCATTAGCCTCGTCGTCTCAGCGCTCGGTTTGCGGTTGCAGCTGCGCTGCCGGGCGGCTCAACAGGCTGCCCAACACGAAGGCGACGCCGCCGCCCAGCAGGCCGCCGTAGATTGGGCTGTTGGCGTCGATGCCGTGCCAGGCCATCAGCCCCACCACGCACAGGCTGCCGGTCAGCATGCTGGCAATGGCGCCGGCACTGGTGGCGCGCGGCCAGAAGATCGCCCCCACCAGCGGGATCAGCATGCCGCCCACCAGCAGGTTGTAAGCCAGCGTCAGCGCCGCCAGCACGTCGCGTACCACAAACGCCAGCCCCAGCATGGCCATGCCCATGAGAAGCGTGGTGAAGCGCCCGGCCGCCAACCCGCCGGAAGGTTTGCGCCGGATGGCCGGCAATACGTCCTCCAGCGCGATGGTGGAAGAGGCCAGCAGGCAGGCGCTGGCGGTGGACATCAGCGCCGCCAACGCCGCGGCGGCCACCAGCCCGCTGACGCCGACCGGCAACACCGCCTGCGCAATGGCGGCAAAGGCGCCGTCGGTGTTGCTGAGCGACGGCAGCACGATCTTGCCGGCCATGCCGATCAGCGCACCGGTCACGCCGTACAGCACGCAATAGACGCCCGCCCCCAGCCCAGCGAAGCGCGCCACATTGGCGCTGCGGGCGGTAAACACCCGCTGCCAGATGTCCTGGCCGATCAGAATGCCGAAGAAGTAGATCAGGAAGAACACCAGAATGGTGTCCAACCCGATCGACGACAGCCGGTAGTAACCGGCGGGCAGCAGGCTGGTGAAGGCGTCCCAGCCGCCGGCCTTGACGATGCTCATCGGCATCAGCACCAGCATCATGCCAACGGTCATGATGATGAACTGAATGATGTCGGTCAGCGTCAGCGACCACATCCCCCCCAGCGTCGAATACAGCACCACCAGCCCGCCGCCGAGCAGGATAGACGCGCTGAACGACAGGCCGAACATCACCTGCATCACGCTGCCGATGGCGATGATCGAGGTCACCGCCACCATCAGGTCATACGCCAGCATGATCGCGCCGCTGGTGACCCGCGCGGCCGGGTGATAGCGCCGCGACAGCACCTGGCTGACGGTATACAGCTTCAGCTTGAGCAGCGGCTTGGCCAGCACCAGGCTCAGCACCACGATGCCCAGCCCGAGCGCGCCGCACAGCCAGACGCCGGAGATGCCGTAGGTATAGCCGAGTTTGACGCTGCCGATGGTCGACGCGCCGCCGAGCACCACCGCCGACAGCGTGCCCAAATACAGCCCCGGCCCCAGATTGCGCCCGGCGACCAGATACGCCTCTTTGGAATTGGCGCGGCGAATGCCCATCCACCCCACCGCGCCTATCACCAGAAAGTAAAACACCACGACCAGCAGATCGAGATTCATGGGTACCTCCACTCCGTTGTTATTGTTATCAGGGGCCCCGACGCAACCGCTCCGCCGGTAGGGTCAGCGCACCGGCCTCAGCGGGCCGGCAGCACGCACAACATTTCAAACAGCAGGTTGGCGGCCAGCAGCGCCGTGTTGCCGGAGCGATCGTAAGGTGGCGACACCTCCACCACGTCGCCGCCCACCAGGTTCAGCCCATGGCAGCCGCGCACGATTTCCAGCCCCTGCCAGACCGACAGCCCGCCGACTTCCGGCGTGCCGGTGCCCGGTGCGAAGGCCGGATCCAGTCCGTCGATATCGAAGCTGAGGTAAACCGGCGCATCGCCCATCTGTTCGCGGATCTCCGCCATCAGCGGCGTCAGCGATCGGTGCCAGCAGGCCTCGGCCGGCACCACGCGGAAGCCCTGGCGGCGTGACCAGTCGAAGTCGTCCGCCGCATAGCCGCTGCCGCGCAGGCCAATCTGCACCACTTTTTCGGGTGCCAGCAGCCCCTCCTCGAACGCGCGGCGGAAGGTGGTGCCGTGCGCCAGCTGTTCGCCGAACATCTCCTCGTTGGTGTCGGAATGCGCATCGACGTGGATCAGCCCGACCGGGCCATGCCGACGGGCGACGGCGCGCAGCACCGGCAGCGTCAGCGTGTGGTCGCCGCCGAGCGTCAACGGCATGCAGCCGTGCGCCAGGATCTCGTGGTAAGCCGCCTCGATGCGCTGCACGCTGTCCGCCAGGCTGTAAGGGTTGATGGCGACATCCCCCAGATCGGCCACCTGCAGCCGTTCGAACGGGGCGGAGCCGGTGCCCATGTTGTAAGGGCGGATCATCACCGACTCCTGGCGGATCTGGCGCGGGCCATAGCGGGTGCCGCTGCGGTTGGAGGTACCGATATCCAGCGGAATGCCGACAAAGGCGGCATCCAGACCGTGCGCCTGATCGGCTGCGGGCAGGCGCATCATGGTGGGAATACCGGCAAAGCGCGGCATGTCGTTACCGCTTTGGGGTTGGTTCAGCATGGCGTTTCCTTGTCTTGATCTGCGATGAATTGAAACATTTGAGCAACATTCGCAGACTACCCCGTTGGCCATCCCGGCTACCATTCCCGCTTTTGCATGTAAACATCGAAAAACGCGATGCAACTAACTTATTGAAGTATTGATTTTTATTTCCACCTCATGCCATAAAGAAGGCCATATCTTCAGCGCCGCCCCTATTTCTTCGATGTTAAAAATGGGTTAACCGGCCGACGTTCTGCGGAGGGGGAATGCTCACCAACCTAAGCGATATCGATCTGAAACTGCTGCGGGTGTTCGTCGCGGTGGCAGAAGCCCAGGGCGTCAGCGCCGCGCAGGAAACGCTGCTGATGAACCAATCCACCATCAGCACCCACCTGGCCTCGCTGGAAACCCGGCTGGGTTTTCGCCTGTGCCAACGCGGCCGCTCCGGCTTCCGGCTGACGCCCAAGGGCGAACGCATGCTGATCGCCTGCCGCTCGCTGTTCAACGCCGCCCGCGACTTCACCCGGGTCAGCCAGTCGCTGAACGGCCTGCTGACCGGCGATCTGCAGATCGGTCTGGTGGATAATCTGGTTTCGCTGCCGGGCAACCCGTTCAGCCAGGCCATCAAACACTTCCAGCGCCGACATCAGGACGTGCAATTGCAGTGCCGCATCTGTTCACCGAACGAGATTGAGCAGGGGCTGCTGCACCGGCAGCTCGATCTGGGCATCGGCTACTTCGGCCAACAGTTGGAGGCGTTGCGTTATCAGCCATGGCTGGAGGAGACGCAGGCGATCTACTGCAGTGCGGATCACCCGCTGTTCGCGGTGGAAGAACCGGAGCGCGAGCAGATTGAAAACGCGCGCTGGGTCAAGCGCGGCTACCTGCTGGCGCAGCAGCTGTGCCCGATCGCGCCGCCTCACCTGGCTGCGGTAGCCCATCATATGGAAAGCGTCGCCCATCTGGTGCTGAGCGGCTCCTGTCTCGGCTACCTGCCCACCCACTACGCGGCGCGCTGGGTGGAACAGGGGCTGCTGCGGCAGCTGGGCGGCGCGGCGCTCTCTTACCGCGCCACGCTCAGCCTGGTCAGCCGCCCTGTCCAGCCCGACGAGGCGTTGAACGCGCTGCTGGAGGATTTGGCGCGCGCCGCACGCCAATCACCTCATCGCTGAGAGGCCAGCGCCCGATTCATGGCAAACAGCGTGCCGGTTAAAGACAGGATGAGGAGCCCGATGATGGCCCAGGCAAAAGAGGCCGCTCCGCCCTTGTCGAGCAGCATGCCGCCGATCGCGCCACCGGCGGCCACGGCGGTATTCCAGCCCGTCGTATACATGGACTGCGCCACGTCGGCCGCGCGGCCGGAAAGGCGTGACAATGCCGTCTGCGTGAGGGTGGCAAAGCCACCGAAAGCCACGCCCCACAATGCGACGGAGAGATAGACCATCGGGGCTATCCTTCCCCCACTTGCCAGCAACACGGCGGCGAGGGCAAAGATGACGATACTCATCACCGTAAGAGATTGGACTCGCCGATCGACCAGCATCCCGGCGACGCCCAATCCGGCAATCGCCCCCAGCCCAAAGATAAACAGCACGATATCGACCCGCTCGGATAATCCCGACGGCGTGAGGAAAGGCTCCAGGTAGATATACAGAATGTTGTGGGCAACGATGAAGGTGAACACCACGAACAGCACGGCGCGGATCCCGCATTGCAAGAATACGCCGCTCAGAGACGGGCGATGCGCCTTAGCCTGGCCGGGGAAATCCGGCACGATGGCGATGATCCACACCACGAGCATCACCGCCATCAACGTCATCAGGCCAAAGGCGCCCTGCCAGCCGATGGCTCGGCCAAGCAACGTGCCGAGCGGTACGCCGAGCACCAGCGCCAGGGTGGCGCCGGCGCCGGAGATCGCAATAGCGCGGCCGCCAAGATGGGCCGGTGACATGCGCACGGCGTAACCGGCCAGCAAGGACCAAACGATGCCGCCGAAAACGCCGGCGAAGAAACGCGTCGCCAATGAGACGTGGTAATCATGCGACAGCGTCGTGACGAGGTTGACGATGGCAAAACCGCAGATCGCACTCAAGAGCAAGGGGCGGCGCCGCATGCCCTGCGTCAATGCGGTGAGCGGAATGGCGGCGACCAACGCCCCCACCGCATAGGCGGTGATGAACTGCCCCGCCAGGCTTTCAGACACCTTCAAATCGCCCGCGATCGAAGAAAGCACGCCCGCCGGCATGATCTCGGTCAACAGCGTGATGAAAGCGGCCATCGCCAACGCCAGCAGGCCCCCCAGCGGCAACCGTTCGCTGCTCCCGGCAGGCGCAGATATCGTCGTTTGATTCATCAATCACTCCCCATTCAAAGATGTTTCCGCCCATTGCGGATGACGTTTGCATCATGCTGCCCACTCGCCGATAAAAGAAAAACAGGCTAAAGTGAACAACACTCATGACGTAAAGGTCATCAATAGAATGGAAGCCTATGGAAAGCTTGGGTTCTCTCGACGTTTTCGTGCGGGTCAGTGAAAGCCGCAGCTTCACGGCGGCCGGGCAACAGCTGGGGATCTCCGCGTCGGCGGTCAGCAAAACCATCGCCCGGCTGGAGGAACGGCTCAGCGTGCGGTTGTTTCACCGCTCCACCCGCACGGTCAACCTGACGCCGGAAGGCGCCTTGTTCCTGGAAAGGTGCCGACGCATTTTGAGCGAGGTGAAAGACGCGGAAGCCGAACTGTTGCAAACGCGGGGAACGCCCCAGGGTAAGCTGCGCATCAGTCTCCCGTCGCTGGGCACGCTTTTCATGCCAAAACTGGGGGACTTCAAGCGCCGCTATCCTGAGATCGAGCTGGATATTGATTATTCGGATCGGTTGGTTGACGTGATTGAGGAAGGTTTCGATGCCGTTATCCGCAGCGGAACCCCGAGCGATTCACGGCTGGTTGCCCGCCGGTTGGGCACCTGCCGCAAGGTTTTCGTTGGCGCGCCGGGCTATTTCAACAAAGCGGGTATGCCGAGCAAGCCCGAGGATCTGACAAGCCATGCCCGTTTGCATTATCGCTTTCCCAGCACCGGCAAACTGGATGTCTGGCCGCTGGGGGACAAGACGGAGATGCTCCCCGAACGGCCGGCCAGCATGGTGACAAATACCCTCGATCCGCAGGTGTGCTTCGCGGAACAAGGGCTCGGCATCGCTTATTTGCCGGAGATCGCCGTGCGCAGACAGCTGGAACAGGGCAGCCTGGTGACGGTTCTGGATGAATACGACCGCGAGAACATGGTTTTTCATGTCCTCTGGCCGTCGGGCCGCCACCTGTCTGCCAAAATCAGGCTGTTCGTCGACTTTGTGACGAGCCACCTTTTCCCGCTTTAAACGACGTATGCTGCCTTAACTGACCGGCATGCGCGCCGGATCGGGATACTGGTACTCAAAACCCAGCTCGTTGCAGATGCGGTTGCCGTCCACCAGCCGCTCATCCTGCTCCGCTTCGTCGGCGAACTGCGGCGGCTCCAGGTGCAGCTGCTCGGCCAGCGCCGGATAAAATTCGCGTTTGGCCGGATGACGCGGCGCGCACAGGTTGTACACGTGACCGCCCTTCGGCAGCTTCAGCAACAGCTGGATGGCGGCGATGACGTCGTCCTGGTGCACCAGATTCACCCCCTGCGCCCCCCCCTTCACATCGAGCTTGCCCGCCAGGAAACGGCCGGGGTGACGATCGACGCCCACCAGTCCCGCCAGCCGCAGAATGTCCACCGAGGTGTTCGGCAATTCATGCAGCCAGCGCTCCAGCTCGGCCAGCACCCGGCCCGACGGCGAGACCGGCCGCAGCGGCGACTCTTCGCGCAGCGTGCCGGCGGTTTCGCCATACACCGAGGTGGAACTGGTAAAGATTACCCGCGGCACGCCGAAGGCCATCGCGCTGTCCACCAGCATGCGCACCGCATTGAAATAGTTCTCGCTGCCTTCGACGGTGCGGCGTGCGGGCAACGTCACCACCAGCGCATCCACGCGCAGCAGCGATTCCAGATCGTCCGGATCGCACACCAGCTCCGGCGTCAGCTCCAGTTGATAGCATTCGATGCCACTCATGCGCGCGGCCTCGACGCCGTCCGGCGTGGTTTTGCTGCCGACCACGTCATACCCGCGGCCCATCAGCGCTAACGCCAACGGCATGCCCAGCCAACCCAAACCAATAATGGCTACCTTTTTCATCCTCTTCCTCTCCTGAAGATCGCAGCGCCCTACCCCTAAGGCTACGCCACTGCGCACAGCGATACAATCTGCCCGGCTTAAGGTTAGGTAAAGCCGTCTGCGGCTAATAACCTAACCTGTTTCAATAAATTAAATTTATGACGTTAAAAAAGGGTTGCGTGGTGGACAGCGGATAGTTTAGCTTAATTGGCATACGGTTTTTACCGGCTTTTGATTAGAGAAAAACACCATGACACGCGTTCAGTTCAACCACCATCATCACCATCACCCTGACTAGTCTTTCAGGCGATGAGTGCTGGAAGACGGTTTGTTAATCTTCCAGTGGCGCGCAGAACGCAAGAGAGAGCCCTCGGAAGATTTCTTCCGAGGGTTTTTTTTTGGCTCCGGACGGACAGAAAAGAATAGTTTTTACAATAAATTCATAAAATTACAGATTAAACAGAGGTTACCATGCTGGACAAGACACGTTTACGGATCGCAATGCAGAAGTCGGGCCGCCTGAGCGATGAATCCCAGGAGCTGCTGGCGCGCTGCGGCATCAAGATCAACCTGCAGCAGCAGCGCCTGATCGCCTTCGCGGAAAACATGCCGATCGATATCCTGCGCGTGCGCGACGACGACATTCCGGGCCTGGTGATGGACGGCGTGGTCGATCTGGGCATCATCGGCGAAAACGTGCTGGAAGAAGAGCTGCTCAGCCGCCGCGCTCAGGGCGAAGACCCGCGCTACTTCACCCTGCGCCGCCTCGATTTCGGCGGCTGCCGCCTGTCGCTGGCCACCCCGCTCGACGCCGAATATACCGGCCCGCAAAGCCTGCAGGACGCCCGCATCGCCACGTCTTACCCGCACCTGCTGAAGCAATACCTCGACAAGCAGGGCGTGCGCTTTAAATCTTGCCTGCTGAACGGCTCGGTGGAAGTGGCGCCGCGCGCCGGCCTGGCCGACGCCATCTGCGATCTGGTCTCTACCGGCGCCACGCTGGAGGCCAACGGCCTGCGCGAAGTGGAAGTGATCTACCGCTCCAAGGCCTGCCTGATTCAGCGCGACGGCGAAATGCCGGAAGCCAAGCAGCAGCTGATCGACCGCCTGATGACCCGCATTCAGGGCGTGATCCAGGCGCGTGAATCCAAATACATCATGCTGCACGCGCCGAGCGAGAAGCTGGACGAGATCGTCGCGCTGCTGCCGGGCGCCGAGCGCCCGACCATTCTGCCGCTGGCCGGCGCGCAGAACCGCGTGGCGATGCACATGGTGAGCAGCGAAACCCTGTTCTGGGAAACCATGGAAAAACTGAAAGCGCTCGGCGCCAGCTCGATTCTGGTGCTGCCGATTGAAAAGATGATGGAGTAACGCCATGTCGACCTTCAACACGCCGATCGATTGGGCAACGTGCAGCGCCGAACGCCAGGCCGAGCTGCTGATGCGCCCGGCAATCGCCGCTTCCGACAGCATCACCCGCACGGTGAGCGAGATCCTCGACAACGTGAAGGCCAACGGCGATCGGGCGCTGCGCGATTACAGCGCCCGTTTCGACAAGGCGGACGTCGCCGCGCTGCGCGTCAGCGCCGAGCAGATCGCCGCCGCCTGCGCCCGACTGGGCGATGACATCAAACAGGCGATGGCGGTGGCCGTCGCCAACGTGGACACCTTCCACAACGCGCAGCGACTGCCGCCGGTGGACGTCGAAACGCAGCCGGGCGTGCGCTGCCAGCAGGTGACCCGCCCAATCGACTCGGTGGGCCTGTATATTCCCGGTGGGTCGGCGCCGCTGTTCTCCACCGTGCTGATGCTGGCGACGCCGGCGCGCATCGCCGGTTGCCGCCGGGTGGTGCTGTGCTCGCCGCCGCCGATCGCCGATGAGATCCTGTATGCGGCGCAGCTGTGCGGCGTGCAGGAAGTGTTTCAGGTCGGGGGCGCGCAGGCGATCGCCGCCCTGGCGTTCGGCACCGAAAGCGTGCCGCGCGTGGCGAAAATCTTCGGACCGGGCAACGCCTTCGTGACCGAAGCCAAGCGGCAGGTCAGCCAGCGTCTCGACGGCGCGGCCATCGACATGCCGGCCGGGCCTTCGGAGGTGCTGGTGATCGCCGACGCCGGCGCCACCCCGGCGTTCGTCGCTTCCGATCTGCTGTCGCAGGCCGAACACGGCCCGGATTCGCAGGTGATCCTGCTGACGCCGGACGCGGCAATGGCGCAGGCAGTGGCCGAAGCGGTGGAAAGCCAGCTGGCCGAGCTGCCGCGCGCCGAGACCGCCCGCCAGGCGCTGGCGAGCAGCCGCCTGATCGTAGCGCGCGATCTGCCTGAGTGCATGGCCATCAGCAACCGCTACGGCCCGGAGCACCTGATCATTCAGACCCGCAATGCGCGCGAGCTGGTAGACGGCATCACCAGCGCCGGTTCGGTGTTCCTCGGCGACTGGTCGCCGGAGTCCGCCGGCGATTACGCCTCCGGCACCAACCACGTGCTGCCGACCTACGGCTACACCGCCACCTGCTCCAGCCTGGGGCTGGCCGATTTCCAAAAACGCATGACGGTGCAGGAGCTGACGCCGCAGGGCTTCAGCAACCTGGCCGCCACCATCGAGACCCTGGCTGCCGCCGAGCAGCTGATCGCCCACAAGAACGCCGTGACCCTGCGCGTCGCCGCCCTGAAGGAGCAAGCATGAGCATCGAAAAACTGGCGCGCGCCAACGTTCGCGAGCTGACCCCTTATCAATCGGCGCGCCGCCTCGGCGGTAAGGGCGACGTGTGGCTCAACGCCAACGAATACCCGATCGCGCCCGAGTTCCAGCTGACCGCGCAGACCTTCAACCGCTATCCGGAGTGCCAGCCGGCGTTGGTGATCGAACGCTACGCCGCCTACGCCGGGGTGAAGAAAGAGCAGGTGTTGGTCAGCCGCGGCGCCGATGAAGGCATCGAGCTGCTGCTCCGCGCCTTCTGCGAGCCGGGCAAAGACGCCATTCTGTTCTGCCCGCCGACCTACGGCATGTACGCCGTCAGCGCCGAAACCTTCGGCGTGGAGCGCCGCACCGTAGCCGCCAAAGAGGACTGGCAGCTGGATCTGCCGGCCATCGCAGACAGCATGGACAACGTGAAGCTGATCTACGTCTGCAGCCCGAACAACCCGACCGGCAACCTGATCGATCCGGACTCTCTGCGCAGCCTGCTGGAGCTTGCCAAAGGCAAGGCGATCGTCGCGGTGGACGAAGCCTATATCGAGTTTTGCCCGCAGGCCTCCGTGGCCGGGTGGCTGAGCGACTATCCGCACCTGGCTATCCTGCGCACGCTGTCGAAGGCCTTCGCGCTGGCCGGCCTGCGCTGCGGCTTTACGCTCGCCAATGAAGATCTGATCGCCCTGCTGCTGAAAGTGATCGCGCCTTACCCGCTTTCGACGCCGGTGGCGGATATCGCCGCACAGGCGCTGAGCGAAGAAGGTATCCGCACCATGCGCCAGCGCGTCACCGACATTGCCGCCACCCGCAGCTGGCTGCAGCAACAGCTGGAAAAATGCGCCTGCGTCGAGCAGGTTTTCGCCAGCGACAGCAATTACCTGCTGGCCCGCTTCACCGCCTCAAGTAATGTGTTTAAAAGCTTGTGGGATCAGGGCATTATCTTACGAGACCAAAACAAACAGCCCGGGTTGTCCGGCTGCCTGCGCATCACCATAGGCACCCGCGACGAATGTCAACGCGTGGTGGACGCCTTGTCCGCCCTGCCCGGCGCCAACCAGACTCGCCAGGAGCCAATGTGAGCCAAAAAATCCTCTTTATCGATCGTGACGGCACGCTGATCGCCGAGCCACCGGAAGATTTCCAGGTTGACCGCCTGGACAAGCTGGCGCTCGAGCCGGACGTGATCCCTTCCCTGCTGGCGCTGCAACAGGCGGGGTATCAGCTGGTGATGATCACCAATCAGGATGGGCTCGGCACCGCCAGTTTCCCGCAGGAAACCTTCGATCCGCCGCACAACCTGATGATGCAGATCCTCAGCTCGCAGGGCATTCAGTTCGCCGATGTGCTGATCTGCCCGCACCTGCCGGCGGACAACTGCGACTGCCGCAAGCCGAAAACCGCGCTGGTGAAGGGTTACCTCGAACCCGGCGTGCTGAATGCCGCCCACAGCTACGTGATCGGCGATCGGCCGACCGACGTGCAGCTGGCAGAAAACATGGGCATCCAGGGGCTGCGCTACCAGCGCGGCGTGCTGGGCTGGAAAGAGATCGTGCGCCAGCTGACCCTGCGCGATCGCCACGCGCGGGTTAATCGCGTGACCAAAGAGACGCAGATCGACGTCAACGTCTGGCTGGATCGAGAAGGCGGCAGCAAGATCAAAACCGGCGTCGGCTTCTTCGATCACATGCTGGATCAGATCGCCACCCACGGCGGCTTCCGCATGGAGATCGACGTCAAAGGCGATCTGTATATCGACGATCACCACACGGTGGAAGACACCGGCCTGGCGCTGGGTGAAGCGCTGAACAAGGCGCTGGGCGACAAGCGCGGCATCGCCCGCTTCGGCTTCGTGTTGCCGATGGACGAATGCCTGGCGCGCTGCGCGCTGGATATCTCCGGCCGCCCGCACCTGGAGTACAAGGCCGAGTTCAACTATCAGCGCGTCGGCGATCTCAGCACCGAAATGGTCGAGCACTTCTTCCGTTCGCTCTCCTATACCATGGGCTGCACGCTGCACCTGAAGACCAAGGGCAAAAACGACCACCACCGGGTCGAGAGCCTGTTCAAAGTGTTTGGCCGCACGCTGCGCCAGGCGATCCGCGTCGAGGGCAATACCCTGCCGAGCTCGAAAGGAGTGCTGTGATGAACGTGGTGATTTTGGATACCGGCTGCGCCAACCTGGCCTCCGTCACCTACGCGGTGCGGCGCCTGGGCTATCAGCCGGAGGTGAGCCGCGATCCGGAGATCGTGCTGCGCGCCGACAAGCTGTTCCTGCCGGGCGTCGGCACCGCACAGGCGGCGATGGATCAACTGCGCGAGCGCGATCTGATCGAACTGATCAAGGCCTGCACGCAGCCGGTGCTGGGCATCTGCCTCGGCATGCAGCTGCTGGCGGCCAGCAGCGAAGAGAACGGCGGCGTGACCACGCTCGGCCTCATCGATACGCCGGTCAAGCAGATGACCGACTTCGGCCTGCCGCTGCCGCACATGGGCTGGAACCAGGTGTCCGCGCAGGCGGGCCACCATCTGTTCCGCGGCATCGATGACGGCGCCTACTTCTATTTCGTTCACAGCTATGCGATGCCGATATGCCCCAGCACCATCGCCCAGGCGAACTACGGCGAGCCCTTCACCGCCGCCGTGCAAAAAGACAACTTCTTCGGCGTGCAGTTTCATCCAGAACGTTCTGGAGCGGCCGGCGCGCAACTGTTGAAAAACTTTCTGGAGATGTAGGCAGCATGATTATTCCGGCTTTGGATTTGATCGACGGCAACGTGGTGCGTTTGCATCAGGGCGATTACGGCCAACAGCGCGACTACGGCAACGATCCGCTGTTACGCCTGCAGGATTATCAACGGCAAGGTGCACAGGTGCTGCACCTGGTCGATTTGACCGGCGCCAAGGATCCGGCGGCGCGCCAGATCCCGCTGCTGCGCAAGCTGCTGGCGGGGGTTGACGTGCCGGTGCAGGTCGGCGGCGGCATCCGCAACGAGCAGGACGTCAGCGCCCTGCTGGAGGCCGGCGCCACGCGCGTGGTGATCGGCTCCACCGCGGTGAAACAGCCGCAGTTGGTGCAGAGCTGGTTCGAGCGCTACGGCGCCGACGCGCTGGTGCTGGCGCTGGACGTGCGCATCGACGCGCAGGGCGTGAAACGCGTGGCCATCAGCGGCTGGCAGGAGGATTCCGACGCCACGCTGGAACAGGTGGTGGAGCAGTTCCTGCCCTACGGGCTGAAGCACGTGCTGTGCACCGACATTTCGCGCGACGGTACGCTGGCCGGGTCCAACGTGGCGCTGTATCAGGCGATCGGCCGCCGTTATCCGCAGGTGGCCTTTCAGGCCTCGGGCGGCATCGGCAATCTGGACGACATCGCCCAGCTGCGCGGCAGCGGCGTTGCCGGCGTGATCGTGGGGCGCGCCCTGCTGGAAGGTAAATTTAGCGTTGAGGAGGCGATCGCATGCTGGCAAAACGGATAATCCCGTGCCTGGATGTTAAAGACGGGCAAGTGGTAAAAGGCGTGCAGTTCCGCAACCACGAAATCATCGGCGACATCGTGCCGCTAGCGCAGCGCTATGCGCAAGAAGGTGCGGACGAGCTGGTGTTTTACGATATCACCGCCTCGAGCGACGGCCGGGTGGTGGACAAAAGCTGGGTATCGCGCGTGGCGGAGGTGATTGATATTCCGTTCTGCGTCGCCGGCGGCATTAAAAGCGCCGAGGACGCCAGCCAGATCCTGTCTTTCGGCGCCGACAAGATTTCAATCAACTCGCCGGCGCTGGCCGATCCTGAGCTGATTAGCCGCCTGGCGGAGCGCTTTGGCGTGCAGTGCATCGTGGTAGGCATCGACACCTGGTTCGACAGTGAAACCGGCAAGTATCACGTCAACCAATATACCGGCGATGAAAGCCGCACCCGCATCACCCAGTGGGAAACCCTCGACTGGGTACAGGAAGTGCAGCGCCGCGGCGCCGGTGAGATCGTGCTGAACATGATGAACCAGGACGGCGTGCGCAACGGTTACGATCTGCAGCAGCTGCGCCGGGTGCGCGAGGCCTGCAAGGTGCCGCTGATCGCCTCCGGCGGCGCGGGCACCATGGAGCACTTCCTGGAAGCGTTCCGCGATGCGGACGTCGACGGCGCGCTGGCGGCGTCAGTGTTCCACAAACAAATCATCAATATCGGCGAACTGAAAAGGTTCCTGGTTGAACAAGGCGTGGAGATTCGCGTGTGCTGACAGAACAACAGAGCAACCAGCTGGACTGGGAAAAAACCGACGGCCTGATGCCGGCCATCGTGCAGCACGCCGTTTCCGGCGAAGTGCTGATGCTGGGTTACATGACGCCGGAAGCGCTGGCTACCACCGAGCAGAGCGGTAACGTCACCTTTTTCTCACGCACCAAGCAGCGCCTGTGGACCAAGGGTGAAAGCTCCGGCCACTTCCTCAAAGTGGTCAGCATCACGCCGGACTGCGATAACGACACGCTGCTGGTATTGGCCAACCCGATCGGCCCGACCTGCCACCTCGGCAACAGCAGTTGCTTCCACCCGGCCGCCAGCGACTGGACGTTCCTCTATCAGCTGGAGCAGCTGTTGGCGGAGCGCAAGCACGCCAGCCCGGACAGCTCGTACACCGCCAGCCTGTACGCCAGCGGCACCAAGCGCATCGCGCAGAAGGTCGGGGAGGAAGGCGTGGAAACCGCGCTGGCCGCCACGGTCAACGATCGCGAAGAGCTGACCAACGAAGCTTCTGACCTGATCTATCACCTGCTGGTGCTGCTGCAGGACCAGGAGCTGGATCTGAGCGCGGTGATCGGCCGGCTGCGCGAGCGGCATCAGAAATAATGCACACAGGCTTCCCTGATAATGGGAAGCCTTATATTCGGCTGTTTACTAGCGCGAGAATTTCCTCTGTTTTTCGCTCCATTAAGTCGCGGTTACCCCGCGATTCAACGTTGAGACGGAGCAAAGGTTCCGTGTTTGACGCTCGCAAATTGAACCGCCAGTCGGTAAAGATCATGCTGATCCCATCCGTCTTATCAACCTCTAAGGCCTGATCTCGATAATGGCGCTCGATCATATCGAGTGCGGGTGTCGCAGGAACTCGGACGATGTTAATCTCACCGGAAGAAGGATAGGCGCGGATACGTTCCGCAACCAACTGTTCCAACGAGCGATCTTTCAGAGACATGATCTCGGCGACCATTAACCAGGGGATCATACCGCTATCACAGTAATAGAAGTCGCGGAAATAGTGGTGGGCACTCATCTCGCCACCATAGATCGCATCTTCAGCTCGCATTCGTTCTTTGATGAAAGCGTGCCCGGTTTTCGACATCACAGGAATACCGCCAGCTTTCTCAACGATCTCAACGGTATTCCAACTCAATCGCGGATCGTGAACGACCTTCTCTCCTGTCCGCTTGGCTAGAAACGCCTCAGCCAACAAACCGACTATATAGTAGCCTTCGATAAAATGGCCTTTACTATCAAACAGAAAACAGCGATCAGCATCGCCATCGAAGGCGATCCCCATATCCGCGCCATGGTGCAATATCGCCTCCATCGTGTCTTGACGGCGCTCGGGTAAAAGCGGATTAGGAACCCCTCGCGGAAAATTGCCATCGGGCTCATGTTGAATCTTGATGAATTCCAACGGTACCTTATGCTGCTGAAAACGGAGTTCAATAGCGTCTATGACCCGCCCGGCAGTACCATGCCCCGAGTTCACCAACAGCTTCAGCGGTTTGAAATGCGCCAAGTCAACAAAAGATAAAATATGGTCGACATAACTGTCCAGAGTATCGGTTTGTCGATAGCTACCGCGAGAATGCTCAACGTGCGTAAACGTTTCTTTTTCCGCTAACGCCTTGATTTCCTTAAGCCCTGAATCACTGCTGATCGGCCGTGCATCTTTGCACACCAATTTCATACCGTTATAATCTTCAGGATTATGGCTGCCCGTGACTTCTATACCACCATCGGCGGCCAAAAAAGCGGTAGCAAAATAGAGTTCCTCAGCCCCACTCACTCCGATGTCAATCACGTTGGCTCCAGCGTCCCGCAAGCCTTTAGCCAAGGATTGTTTGAGGCTTTCACTGCTCAAACGGGCATCATTGCCCAAAACTACGGCTTTAGGATGCAAATATTCACCAAAGGCCCTGCCAATTCGATAAGCGATTTCATCATTCAGCTCATCCCCCAATTGGCCACGAATGTCGTAAGCCTTAAAACAAGTCAACTCAGTCATGTCACATTCTTCTGTTATTTGTACCTTTACACTCTGTTGTCTTCCTAGAGCTTAATGCGATGGGGTCGCAATTACTGGTACGGCCTTCCTTACATTTATCACTATCTCGCTTATGTGGGAATCTTTGGTATGGGTTCGTGCCCGAAATTTTTACACACGTATCAAAACGGCAGTTTTCGCGCCTTCAGCTCACCTACCAGCTGTTTGACGTCTTGCACTGCTTCACGAGCAGCAACCAATAGCGCATCGTCAGTTTGTATTATAACCAGGTTGTTTATTCCTAGCGTGGCGACCAGTTTATTACCTGAGGAAACATAGTTATTCAATGAGTTAATCGCGATAACATTGCCACGATGGACATTACCTTGAGCATCTTTTTCGGTCAAATCCCATAGAGTTCCCCAAGAGCCAACATCACTCCAACCTATATCAACCGGCATCACAACTGCATCAGCAGTATTCTCCATCACTGCATAATCGATAGACTCACAGGGGCAACGGAGAAACGTTTCTTCGTCAATGTGGATGAAGTTGAGTTCAAGTCGACTGGTTTGCATCGCAAAAAGTGACTTTTGAAAAATATCCGGACGAAATCGGTTCAGTTCACACAAATACTTCTTAGCTGTAAACATAAACATGCCGCTATTCCAGCAGTAATCGCCACTTTCTAGGTATGCTTGCGCTTTCTGATAGCCCGGTTTCTCGACAAAACGCTCGACGTTAAAACAGTAAGAGGAGAGCGGCGTTCCACGCTTGATGTATCCGTAGCCCGTTTCGGGGTGCTGGGGAATGATACCAAAAGTCACCAGACGGTCGCACAGTGAAAACTCGATAGCCTTGTTCAATGCATCATGAAAAGCGCCCAATTGGGTAATCAGGTGATCGGCAGCCAACACCAACAACATACCATCCGGTTCGTTTTGTAGAACATGCTGAGCAGCCAAAGCGACCGCGGGTGCCGTATTACGCCCGGCTGGCTCCAAAATGATGCGCGAGTCCAAACAATCGATCTCTTGCAGTTGTTCCGCCACCAAAAAACGGTGCTCTTCATTGCAAATGACAATCGGTGCCGCGATCTTAACCCCTTGTAACCCATCTAAGCGCAACAGCGTTTGCTGCAGCAGGCTATGCTTGCTACCGTCAAGCGTAAGAAATTGCTTGGGGAATGCTTCTCTTGATAAAGGCCATAGGCGGCTGCCGTTCCCACCGGCCAGAATGACAGGGATTAAGTTCACCATAAACCAGGATTACCCCAGAAACAGATGCATTGCGCATAGTAATCAGGCTAAGCACCCCAATACCTATTGCTAGCTGATTGCCGAAAATTAAGATTTTCCTTATCCTTTACAATGAAAATCAGACCCCATTATGGACTTAATAGCCCATAAAAATTTAGCGACCTATGTTTAAAACACCACCCCGAGCCTCCCATATTTACAAACAATCAAAAAGACAAAAAACCAAATAAATCAAAGCAAAGCGATTAGCAAAAGCACGGCTGAAATGGGTTAAAAAAGTGAGAAAACATGACTAGGAATTATATTAGCAAAGATAAGTATTTCGGCAAGCTCAATCAAAAAAAACACCTTCACCAACTCAAATAATACGATACAGCTCTTATTATGAAAAAATAAAAATTAAGAATAGTGCCAGATTAGGGGTAAGGGATCGTGCATACCAGCGTAGAGAAGGCGTTATGCATATTTTTCGATGTTTTGGCAAAAAAAAGCCGCCTGGCGGCGGCTTTTCAGAAACGAGAAGGGATTACTCCATCCATTCGGTATGGAACACGCCTTCCTTGTCGATACGTTTATAGGTGTGCGCACCGAAGTAATCGCGCTGCGCCTGGATCAGGTTCGCCGGCAGCACCGCGGAGCGGTAGCTGTCGTAGTAGGCGATCGCAGCAGAGAAGGTCGGCGTTGGGATACCGTTCTGCACGGCATAAGCCACCACGTCACGCAGCGCCTGCTGGTATTCGTCGGCGATTTGCTTGAAGTACGGCGCCAGCAGCAGGTTGGCGATATCGGCGTCCGCCGCATACGCGTCGGTGATCTTCTGCAGGAACTGGGCGCGGATGATGCAGCCGGCGCGGAAGATCTTGGCGATTTCGCCATAGTGCAGATCCCAGTTATTTTCTTTAGACGCAGCTTTCAGCTGAGAGAAGCCCTGCGCGTAGGACACGATCTTGCCCAGATACAGCGCGCGACGCACTTTCTCGATGAATTCGGCTTTGTCGCCGGTGAACGGCGCCACTTTCGGGCCGGTCAGCACTTTAGAGGCGGCAACGCGCTGATCTTTCAGCGAGGACAGGTAGCGTGCAAACACCGATTCGGTGATCAGCGACAGCGGTTCGCCCAGATCCAGCGAGCTCTGGCTGGTCCACTTGCCGGTGCCTTTGTTGGCGGCTTCGTCCAGGATCACATCGACCAGGTATTTACCCTCTTCGTCTTTCTTGGTGAAGATGTCTTTGGTGATGTCGATCAGGTAGCTGTTCAGCTCACCCTTGTTCCACTCGGCGAAGGTTTCGGCCAGCTGCTCGTTGCTCAGGTTCAGCGCCTGCTTCAGCAGAGAATAGGCTTCGGCAATCAGCTGCATGTCGCCGTATTCGATGCCGTTGTGCACCATCTTCACATAGTGGCCGGCACCGTCAGCGCCGATGTAGGTCACGCAAGGCTCACCCTCCGCAACCGCAGCGATTTTCTCCAGGATCGGCGCCACCAGCTCGTAAGCTTCTTTCTGGCCGCCAGGCATGATGGAAGGCCCTTTCAGCGCGCCCTCTTCACCGCCGGAAACGCCGGTGCCGATGAAGTTGAAGCCCTGGTCGGACAGTTCGCGGTTACGACGGATGGTGTCCTGATAGTAGGTGTTGCCGCCGTCGATCAGGATATCGCCCTTGTCCAGGTGCGGAGTCAGCGAGGCAATGGTTTTATCCGTCGCTTCGCCCGCTTTCACCATCAGCAGGATGCGGCGCGGTTTTTCCAGCGATTCAACAAACTCTTCAACGGTGTAATACGGCGCCAGATTTTTGCCCGGGTTCTCAGCGATCACTTCGTCAGTCTTGTCGCCAGAACGGTTGAAAATGGAAACGGTGTAACCACGGCTCTCGATGTTAAGCGCGAGGTTGCGGCCCATTACCGCCATGCCGACAACGCCGATTTGTTGCTTGGACATTTAGGAACTCCTGTCTGAGGATGACCCTGTTGGCAACGTGGACCAACAGGTTTTGTGATGTGGCACACATGTTAACTCAGGATTGAGCCGGGTGGGTAGTGATTGGTGCGATAGACAAACCGCGGGAACGCTTCTTCACCACTTTATGAGAGAATCCCCCCCAACTCCTCTCTGGATTATCCAATAAAATTCAGTTAACCCTTTTATTTCAATGTATTAATACCTTACACCATAAAAGTAAGATTTATCGACAATTTAGGTTTTCCTGATTGCGCGATTTCCCATGACTGCTAAAATTGACGGCTTAATTAATGCAATGCGCTTCTGTCCAAGGGGCGAGGACATGCCAGCATTGATATTGTATTGAATTGGAGAATGTAGTGTCCGAGCATCAAGCCATTAACCATACTCCTGCGACCGTCGATGAGCATGTTAACAGTCAGAAAATCGCAGCAGTAATAGTCTCTTATCATCCGGAATTGGGTAACCTCACTACCTTAATCAAAGAACTTAAGCGTCAACAGGTTTCCAGCGTTCTCGTTGATAATGGTTCACTAGAAGCATCCGCCGTCGAATCGCTTTCCGAGCTCGCCACCGTCGTGCGTTTGCCGGAAAACGTCGGTATCGCCAAAGCGCAGAATATCGGCATTGAGTACGCTCGCGAGAAACATTGTGCCCAACTGATCGTTTTTTTCGATCAAGACAGCCACATTGACGAACACTTTATGACCGGGTTGCTCAAAGATTATGCCCAGATCTCAGCCACCGAGAGGCTCGCGGCTATAGGTCCGATCTTTACCGATTCGCGCTACGGTTTCCACTATCCATTGATCCGCGTGAACAAACTAGGCTGGCGCAGCAAAGTACGCCCGCAATTCCAAGACGCGCCTTTTGAAGTCAGCATGATCATCTCTTCTGGCTCATTGATCCCCGTCGCGGTCTTGAGTGATGTGGGGGATATGGATGAGTCGTTGTTCATTGACTACGTGGATACCGAATGGTGCCTGCGCGCCATCGCCAAAGGTTACAAAGTTTATGCGGCGACCTCGGCCAAGATGTCGCACGCTATCGGTGACAAGGCAATCAAAGTACTGGCTTGGCATGTGCCGGTGCACTCGGCTTTCCGCAGATACTACCGATTGCGCAACGGGCTGTTGCTGGCAAGGATGAAACACATCCCACCATTGATAAAAGTACGTGAAAACGTTTTTAATGCCATCCATCAAGTATTGTTGATTGCTACGCAACCGAATAAAAAAACGCATCTGGCAACCTGGTGCCGTGCGGTTAAAGACGGAATTAGCTCAAAATGAGTGCAGTTGAACATAAAGTGCCCGTTGTCGCGTCCATAGTACTGTACCAACACAAGCAAGAGGACATTCAACCCACTATCGACTCTCTGTTAGCCGAGCCGCTGGTAGAAACCATCGTGTTAGTTGACAATGCAGGTAGCGAATGGGCGAGCCAGTTAAACAATCCGAGAATTGCTTATATCAAGTCGGATTTCAATGGCGGTTATGGCCATGGACACAATCAAGCCATGAGTAAGTATCTGAGCAAATGCAAATATTTTATTATCTGCAATCCAGATATCGAGTTTAGTGCAGGCACGGTGAAAAATTTGTATAACTTTGCGGAAAGCGGCAATCACCGATTCATCGCGCCCAAGATTGTTTACCCGAACGGCGAAGCTCAGCGCGTCTGCCGTTTATTGCCGACTCCCGCTCATCTGTTCTTGCGCAGATTCATGCCTTTTTTATCCAAGTATCTCGATGAGAACTATGAGTTGCAAGATGCCGATTACAACAAGAACTTCTTTGCACCGACAATTTCCGGCTGCTTTATGTTCGTAGAGTCGCGTTTGTTGCAGCAATTACAGGGTTTTGATTCACGTTACTTTATGTATCTTGAAGATGTCGACCTCTGCCGTAAAGTGCTTCAATATGAAAAACCTATGTTTTGTTCCGAAGCGACGGTGACACATGCCTTTGCCAAAGGCTCATACAAGAACCTGAAGTTAATGGGCTACCACATTCGATCGGCAATTACGTATTTCAATAAATGGGGTTGGTTTTTTGACGCAGAACGCAGAGGCGTAAATAAAACATGCATGAAACAACTGCCACGGCTGGGAAAACAGGTGAGGGAGAATAAAAATGGGTAATAATGGAATACTGAGGCACTTACCACTCGCCGGTTTCGGTATTGTTTGCCTGATATGCATTATTTTGCTTCCCGTGAATGGGGTAAGTAAAAGCTTTGCCATTGCTGCGGTTGCAAACTTTGTCTTCTTCACCTATTTCTTCAAAAATATTTACAATCCGGCTTCGATCTTCATGAGTATGTTCTTATTCATGATTGGTTGCAGCCAGGCGAAATTGACACTGATTGAGCAAGACGATTTCAGTCACTCAACATGGATGGCTTTGTTCGCCGTTATCGCCTGTTTTTACATGGTGGTTGCCACCTTTGTGCTGCGACGAGGACGCATCACGCTTAATCGTGAAACAAACGTTCGCTCTGGAATCGCCGCGCGTACCCTCTTCTGGTCCAATGTCATCTGCATCGTGACCGAAGTGTTTATTTATTGGTATGCTATCCATAAAATTGGCGGCATTCCTTTATTTGACGACAATATTCGCGCGAACATTATGCCCAAAGTAATCAGCAATTATTTGATGACGCTGATGGTCCTTCCCACTTTCTTTATCATTTTCAATACCATTTACGTTACTGAATCGAGAAAATACGGATATCTTATTTTCAGTTGCGCATACTTAAGCCTACTGATGTTGTTAGGGGGAAGAATAAATATCTTCATCCCTGTCATTACCAGTTTATTCTATGTACTCATTCAATATTATGTTGCAAAAGAAAATAAATCAGCGCTATTGATTACCGGCATAGTCACGTTGTTCTCCGTCGTTCTGTTGATGGTGAGTATGCCATTGGTTCGCACCCAAATATATGTACAGAACCATCAGTCGTCGACAGAGGAAAAGGCACAGACCGGCACGCATTATTATGAGGCCATTTATAACAGCCCAAATACAAACACTCAGGAACATAGAGAGGAAAAAGATTTTAAACCTACGATGAAGCTGCCTCCGCAGATGATGTCAATCTGGATTAACCTGAGTACCGAGATGCATGCATTCAACAAAATGGTCATTTATTTGGATAAAACCCATGACTTCAGAGATGGGCGCATGTTGATGACCGGGACTTTCCGTTTCGCGACCAAAAGTTTCATGCCGGATGAAACGCTGGATTTGGTAAAAATGGGAGGATATGACTGGATAAACATCATGACATTTATGCAGAAACCATACATGGACTTTGGCGTCTATGGCATTGGTGGTTTTATTCTGATATTCACCTGGATCGGGATGACACTGTATCAACGGGTGCAGCAGAGAAAAACCCTCATTAATACCCTGCTCTACAGTTACTTCTGCATGGCCATGCTATTCATGATTTTTGATAACCATTTCTATTATTCAACCGTTATCGTCAACATTATCCTGTTGTTATTGTTCAAAGCCTTTATGAGCCGGGATTGGTTGGCAAAACTCAAACTAACTAAACAATCTACTGAGCTAAAGGCCGCGGTTCATGATTAAATATCTGAACCAACCGTTAGTTAAAAACTATGTTTCACTGCTGTTAGTACAGGGGGGGAATTTTATATTCCCTCTACTGGTATTTCCTCTTGTGGGTCGGAACATCGGTGTCAGTGAGTTTGGCAACATTCTATTCTGCTATATGGTTGCCTTCTATTTTTCCATTTTTGTCGATTACGGCTTTAACTTTTCGGCGGTCCGAAGAGTCTCAAAAATGGAAGATCACCACGGCATAGGTGAAAGCTTCTATAGCATTACGTGCTCCAAAATTATGCTGGCCACCTGCTCACTCGTCGTGATGACGTTGATGACTCTAAGCTGGGATAAACTGAATCCTCTCAGCGACTATATGCTACTTTCGTCTTTGTTAATCGTAGCATCTATGTTGTCCCCTTATTGGCTATTGCAGGGTGTAGGGAAAACGGCCGCGGGCGCGCTGATCACCTTATTCGCCCGAATTTTCACTTTGGTGGTCTTCCTCTGCTTCCCCATCACGCCCTATAGCGCCGTTCTGCTATTAGTACTGCCCAACTGTCTAGCTGCGCTTATTATGTTGCTTTGGGTTTTCTCACGGTATCACATTGGCCAACCGCGATTTTCTTTGCCCAATGTTACAGCGAATCTAAAAGAAGGCTGGCCGGTATTTGTCGCCAACTCAATCACCATGGTGTATTCAGCCAGTAATACGATTCTTTTAGGCATCATTTCCGGGCCGCTAGCCGCCGGGCTATATGGCGCAGCGGAGAGGTTGGTTCGCTCCGGTCTGGCCGTCATGGCGCCACTATGTCAGGCTGCCTACCCTATCATTTGCAGCTGTCGTGCTGAGCAAACAGCTAAACGAAATAAGATCATTAAGCTAGTTTTAGCCGCCAGCTTCGTACTCGGTATTAGCGCCTTCTCGATACTGAATCTGTTTTCTACATCGATTATCACCTTGCTTTTTGGTGAAAAATTCGTTTCCGCTGCCCCCATACTGGCGGTGTTGTCCATTATGTTATTGGTCATTCCACCTGCCATCGTATTGGCTCAACTGTACTTGTTGGCGAACAACCACGATAAAGTATTGCAGAGAATTTATATTTTCTGTTCAGCAACCCACTGCTTGCATATCTATTTCACGACAACGCTGTTTGGTGCACTGGGCGCTTCTTACTCATTAGTCTTCACCGAGCTCTTGGCCACGCTCTTGATTCTTTATATGAGCATGAGAATATTCAAAAGAGAAAATTTGATCGGCTGCGTTTCTTGATAGACAAGCTAGAAAAAAGGCGAACATTCTTTAGATGCTCGCCTTTTTCTTTATCCAGTAGGGAAAAAAACTACCTTTCCCCTAGCACCGGCATAATATTTTTCAACGCTTGTTGCCAATCTGAAGGCTGGATGCCCAAGCTTTCAATTTTCCCGCAGTCCAAACTCGAGTATGCAGGACGCTTAGCCGGCGTAGGGTACTGATCGGTTGTGATGTCGTTCACCTGCGGCAACCTCGTCAACGTACCCTGCCCTAGCGCCGCCGCAAAAATCGCCCCGGCGAACTCGCTCCAACTCACTTCTTTGTTACCGCAGAAGTGATACACCCCCCCCGCCGCCTCACGTTTCAGCAGCTCAATGATCGCCTGCGCAATATCGCCCGCGTACGTCGGGCAGCCCCGCTGATCCCCGACAATGCCCAGTACGTCACGCTCTTTCGCAAGACGCAGCATGGTTTTCACAAAATTATTCCCATACTCACTGAACACCCAGGCGGTGCGCAGGACTATCGCTCCCGGAAGCACCCCGGCCACCGCACGCTCCCCATCGAGCTTGGTGCTGCCGTAAACCCCCAGCGGGTTGGTCGCGTCATCCTCACGGTAGGGCCGGCTCGCCCGACCATCAAAAACATAATCGGTTGAGACGTGGATCAGCCGACAGCCGTGCGCCGCCGCTGCCAATGCCAGATAGCTCGGCCCCTGTTCATTGATCCGCGCCGCCAGCTCCCCGTCGCTTTCCGCCTTGTCCACCGCCGTATACGCCGCTGCGTTCACTATCACATCCGGACGGTAATCCGCGACGACCTGCTTCACTCTGGCCAGATCGCTGATGTCCAGGCTTTCACTGTCCGTCGCCAATAGGTCCCACCCGGATGGCAAACGATCACGAAAACAACTGCC
The DNA here is from genome assembly GCF_010119335.3 of Serratia sp. HRI. Lineage (NCBI taxonomy): Bacteria > Pseudomonadati > Pseudomonadota > Gammaproteobacteria > Enterobacterales > Yersiniaceae > Serratia > Serratia sp. HRI. The sequence goes on from NZ_CP083690.1 coordinate 926,932, forward strand.
CAGCTGCCCTTTAGAACCGGTTAACAACACTTTCATCCTGCCAGCTCCCCAAGCAGTTTACCCACCTTGTCTTTCTCAGACAGCTGCGGGTTGGCTATCGGCCAATCAATCCCGATCGCAGGATCGTTCCATAGCAGGCATCCCTCATGGGCCGGGTTATAATAATCCGTGCACTTGTATTCGAAATCGGCGACCTCCGACAGCACCACAAAACCGTGGGCCAACCCCGGCGGCACCCAAAACTGCGTCTTGTTTTCTTCCGACAGGATAACCCCTTCCCATGCGCCGTAGGTCGGCGAGTCCGGCCGAATGTCGACAGCAACATCGAAGACTTCACCACGCACCACCCGCACCAGCTTGCCCTGCGGATTGATCTTCTGAAAATGCAAACCGCGCAACACCCCACGCGATGAACGCGAATGGTTGTCCTGAACGAAGTTCAAATCGATGCCCAGCATTTCCCGGTAGCGCTTCTCCTCAAAGGTTTCCAGGAAAAAACCGCGGGCGTCCCCAAACACCTTCGGTTGAATAATTTTCACGCCCGCAATTTTGGTATCCGTTACCTGCATGCTTATTTCTCCACGATCAGTTGCGACAGATACTGGCCATACAGCGTCTTGCCGAGCAGCCGCGCTTCTTCAGCCACCTGTTCTCGACTCAGCCACCCCTTGCGGTACGCGATTTCCTCCAGGCAGGCCACCTTGAAGCCCTGGCGCTTTTCAATCGTATGAATGAACTGCGAAGCCTCAATCAGGCTGTCGTGCGTACCAGTATCCAGCCAGGCGAAACCCCGGCCGAGCAGCTCAACATTGAGCGCGCCCTTGTCCAAGTACATCTGGTTCAGTGTGGTGATTTCCAGCTCGCCGCGCGCCGACGGTTTCACTTGCTTCGCCATCTCGACCACGTCGCGGTCATAGAAGTACAGCCCGGTTACCGCCCAGTTCGACTTAGGAGCTGCAGGCTTCTCTTCCAGCGACAGCGCGCGGAAATTATCGTCGAACTCCACCACCCCGAATCGCTCCGGATCCATCACCTGGTAACCAAAGACCGTCGCACCCTGATTACGCTCAACCACGGATTCCAGTTTTTTACCGAAGCTCTGGCCAAAGTAGATATTATCTCCCAGCACCAGCGCGCAGCTGTCGCCGTTGATGAACTCTTCGCCGATAATGAACGCCTGTGCAAGACCGTCCGGACTCGGCTGAACCGCGTAGCTCAGCGATACGCCGAAACGGCTGCCGTCCCCCAGTAGCCGCTGGAAAGACGGCAAGTCTTCCGGTGTGCTGATGATCAAAATGTCACGGATACCAGCCAGCATCAGCACCGATAGCGGGTAATACACCATCGGTTTGTCGTAAATCGGCAACAGCTGCTTGGATACGCCACGGGTGATCGGGTACAGGCGTGTGCCTGAACCACCGGCTAAAACAATACCTTTCATTTTTATACCTTAGAAATAATTAACGTGTCAGACCCAGACGTTCGCCGGCATAAGAGCCGTCCTTCACGCGGCTCCACCAGGCTTCGTTGGCCAGGTACCACTCAACGGTCTTGCGGATACCGCTTTCGAACGTTTCCTGCGGCTTCCAGCCCAGTTCCGCGTCAATTTTTGAGGCGTCGATCGCATAGCGCATATCATGGCCCGGCCGATCAGTCACGAACGTGATCAGCTCTTCGTACCGGCTCAGCTTACCTGGCTTGTTCGGCACCAACTCATCCAACAGGCGGCAAATGGTACGCACCACGTCGATATTTTTGCGTTCGTTATGGCCGCCGATATTGTAGGTTTCCCCTACTGCCCCTTCGGTCACGACCTTATACAGCGCACGAGCATGATCTTCGACATACAGCCAGTCACGCACCTGCGCGCCGTTACCGTATACCGGCAGCGCCTTGCCATCCAGCGCATTCAGAATAGTCAGCGGGATCAGCTTCTCCGGGAAGTGGTAAGGGCCGTAGTTGTTCGAGCAGTTGGTGACGAGAGTCGGCAGACCGTAGGTACGCAGCCAGGCGCGCACCAGATGATCGCTGGAGGCCTTGGAGGCGGAGTACGGGCTGCTTGGTGCGTAGGGAGTCGTTTCTGTGAACAGATCGTCAGTGCCGTGCAGGTCGCCGTAGACTTCATCGGTCGAAATATGGTGGAAGCGGAACGTCTGTTTTTTCGTTTCATCCAGGGTCTGCCAATAGTGGCGAGCCGCTTCCAGCAACGTATAGGTGCCAACAATGTTGGTCTCGATAAAGGCTGCAGGGCCGTCAATGGAGCGATCGACGTGGCTCTCCGCTGCCAGGTGCATCACGGCGTCCGGTTTAAACGCGGCGAACACACGATCCAGCGCCGGGCGCTCGCAAATGTCGACCAGCTCAAACGCGTAGCGGTCGCTGTCGGCGATCGGCGCCAACGACTCCAGATTACCTGCGTAGGTCAGGCTGTCCAGCACCAGAACGTGGTCGCTGGTATCATTAATGATATGTCGGGCAACCGCCGACCCAATGAAGCCTGCACCACCGGTAACGATAATTTTCATAAAATCCTCTAAAACAATGCCTAACTTTGTGGGAAAATTTTCGCATCAATTATGACTTGCCTGCAGAGTAATCTGTGGCCGAATGCAATAACGCACAAACCGGCAAGATAATAGTCTTTTCCACAGTGAATGGTCAGTGCCGCACATCATACTAGGGATGAGCATCCCTCGCTACATCCCCCTTTCCCCCGCGAAAATGCACATCGTTTCTTACACGAAAACCTTTATCGCAGCGCCGTAAGCCCCCCCTAAACCGCACACCTTAACCACCACCAGCCGCCGCTAGCGTTGGGATAAAACAGGAAAAACGGGCTAGTGTGACCAACACGGAAAGAGAGACATCGAATTCGCTAAAAAGCGTCTGGCTTTATGGGATAACTCCCCTAGCAATCATGCTCAAACCAACATAAAAATTTGCCGTTTATCACGAAACCACATCTTTAATGAAAATAGTAGCAACGCGCCCAGCGAACCTGCCGGGGCATAGCAGCGCTTTCTTATTCAATCCTCTTTCTTCATTAACGGGCCCAGCTACAACGAGCCCAGCTACATTGGCGATCAGCGGTATCCTTGCGGGTTCTTTTGCTGCCAGTTCCAGGTATCGCGCATCATTGCATCAATGCCGCGCTGAACCTCCCAACCCAGCTCTTGCTTAGCCAAACGCGCATCTGCCCAGAACGCGGGAAGGTCGCCATCGCGACGCGGTAAAATTTGGTAAGGAACGGCGACGCCAGAGGCTTTTTCAAAGGCCTGCACCATCTCTAAGACGGAATACCCGACGCCGGCTCCCAAATTGTAAGCCTTGAACCCTTCGATGTTTCCCAAGTGTGCCATCGCCATCAGGTGGCCTTCCGCCAGATCCATCACATGGATATAATCGCGTACGCCAGTACCGTCTTTTGTCGGATAGTCTCCGCCGAACACGCCCAGCTTCTCCAGTTTACCGATCGCCACCTGAGAGATATAAGGCAAAAGATTATTGGGGATCCCATTCGGATCTTCACCAATCATGCCGGATTCATGCGCGCCAACCGGGTTGAAATAGCGTAAGGCGATAATGGAAAATTGCGGCTCCGCTCTGGCGAAATCCTGCAACACTTGCTCAACCATCAGCTTGGACGTGCCGTATGGGCTCGTCGTGCCGCCAATCGGCGTCGTTTCAACATAAGGAACCGGTGAGTGGGCGCCGTAAACCGTCGCCGATGAACTGAAGATAAATTGGTGCACGCCGGCGCGACGCATCTCTTCCAGCAGCACGAGGGTGCCGGCGACATTATTTTGATAATACTCAAGCGGTTTGCGGGTAGACTCCCCTACGGCTTTCAATCCCGCAAAATGGATAACGGCGTTAATCTGCTGCTCCTCAAAAATACGCCCGAGGCATTCCCGATCCAGAATGTCCCCGCGATAAAATACCGCAGCTTTGCCGGTCAACTGCTCAACGCGATGCAATGACTCTTCGGAAGCGTTGCAAAGGTTGTCCAACACGACCACCTCCTCCCCGCGCTCTAACAAGGTCAGAACTGTATGTGACCCGATATAACCCGCACCGCCCGTAACCAAAATAGCCATAACCACTCCTCTGATGCTTCGCGTTATACATTAGACATGCCCGCATCGCCCCGCATCTGCTGTTGTACTGTCTATTTGAAGCAAACGAGTTGGCTAAAAAACGGCCTTTCAGCCACCAGGCCGAGCTCAGGCGGGCAGTTTGGAGGCATACGATAACGCATCTGAAGCAACAATTCAGAAGTTAAGCCACATTTCAGAATTATTCTTAAGGCAGCGACAGCATGCTCTCGCCACAGCCGCGCATTTCGTCTGGCGACAGGAAAAAAATCCATAGAAAATAAATGGCTTTTGTCTAACTATGGGCGAGGCACGATATAATACGACGAGGTTCCCGGCACCGATCGGTACGGCCTCCTTGCCAATCAATAATGTGGTTTCCACTCTACTTTGGTTGGGGCGATTTGAATCGCAACCCATCGTATTTGACACTGAAGATAGAAACCCTCAGCTCCTATCCTCAGCCAAAGGTTCCTGCGTCTTCATCGCGGGGAATACCAAGGTCTTTATAGAAATTCCATTACCACCCAATACTGAAGAGCTGCAGAATGCCTTGATCATTGACGCTTTGTTCAAAAATACTGACTCCAACCATGAGTTCTGCTCCACCTGGCCAACTTTGCATGGAATAAATGCGACGCTAAAAAACGCCCCCCTCCCCCCAATAATGACAGCAGCGCTCGATGCGGATCGCATAACGTTGAGTTACACGCAAAATGCATGAGTCAATAAGAAAGTGAAGACCCATGATCTGCGTCCCTGTGCCTTGAATATGACACCAACTGACACATGTAATAACGATGTCGGGGTGAGCATTAACAGTCCCCCCGACATCCTCAGCAGTATTTCTACGCCTAACGCTGCCTTGCGAAATACTGCGCCACGCGCAGCACATCCTTCTCGTCCAACGTGCCGGAGTCGCTCAGCAGGGTAATCCAGGACTTAATGTAGTTGTACTTGGCAGAGGCCAGATCGCGCTGGGCGCTATAGAGCTGCTGTTCGGCGTTGAGCACATCGACGTTGACGCGCTGCCCCGCCAAAACACTCTGCCGGGTCGCCGTCACCTGCGTAGTCGCCGACTTCACCGCCAGCTCGTAGGCCGCCAGCTTGGCGCGGCTGCTGATGCACAGATTGAACTGTTTGCGCAGATCGTTCAGCGTCGTGCCAACCTGCGTGTCCATCTCGGCCATCGCCTGGCCGTAGCGTGCCGCCGCCTGCCGCGTTGAGGCCGCCACGCCGCCGCCGGAGTAAATCGGCAAACTCACCTGCACCCCGATACTGTCGGTGCGATATTTCTGGTTAACCGTGTTGTCGCTGCTGGAATCGTTCTCCGAATGCGAAGCATAGAGTTGCACACTCGGCATAAAGCCGGCGCGGTTTCTCTCTACCTCGTATTTTGCCGCATCGACGCCGTGGCGCGAGGCGGCCAGCACCGGGTTATTCTCCAGGGCGATCTTTTGCCACTCTTCGAACTTCGACGGGATCAGCGGTGCCACCTGGAACTTGCCTGGCCGTAAGACCTGCAGCTCATCCAGTTGATTTAACGGCACGCCGATGATCACCTCTAGCTCGCGCTGCGCGGCATCCAGCGCGTCGCGCGCCTCGATCACCTGCGCCTCGGCCAGGCTGTAGCGCGCCTGTGTTTCGGAAACGTCGGTCAACGTTCCCTCCCCCGCGCTCATCAGCCGATCGTTCAACGCCAGCTGCTCTTTATAGGCCGCTTTTTGCGCCTCTGCCAGGGCGATTTGATCTTTGGAATAGGCCACTTCGACATAGGCGCTGATCACCCTCACCGCCAGATCGAGCAGTTTGCCGCGGTAGCGTTCATCCGACATCATCGTCTGCGCCACGCCGCCTTTGTAACGCGCATAGGCCTCATAATCGAACAGCGGCTGCGTCAACGTCACCGAGCTGGAGTAGCTGCGGTACTGCTGACGACGCGTCGCTTCCGTAATGTTGCCAGAGAAATCGCTTTGCGGGTACTTCTGCGTTTGCCAGTTGCGCGGCGAATTCTGGTAGTTCAGCGATACCTTCGGCAGCAGCCCCGCCCTGCCGATATTTTCGTTCTCATCTCCCGCTTCTTTTTCTTTTATAGCCGCCCGGAAGGTCGGGTCCTTTTCTAATGCCAGCGAATATGCGTCTAAAATCCCTATCGAATAAACCGGCGCAGACATCGCAAACAAAAGGGTGCCGATAACCAGACCGGCAGCCTGTCGTTTTGAATGAATCAAAATTATTCCTCGGTTAATGAAGTATGAGCGCGATCCAAAATAGGTTTAAACAGATAGCTCAGCAGCGAGCGTGACCCCGTTTTCACGAACACTTCCACCGGCATCCCCGGCTTGATGTCCTCGCCACTGAGCATTTTCATGCCCTCCGGCGAGACCGTGACCTGCATCTGGTAGTAAGGTTCGCCATTGGTTTTGTCGACCAAACGATCGGCGGAAACCAGCGTGACCGTTCCCGGAATTTTCGGGGTTTTGTTTTGGTTGAAGGCGGTAAACATCAGATCCACCGGCAACCCGTTGTACACCTTATCGATCAAGTCGACTTTGAGGCGAGAATCCACCACCAATGTCGCCTGGCTGGGTACCACGTCCATCAGGTGGTCACCCGCTCCCACGACGCCCCCCTGAGTGAAGATATTCAATCCGACCACGGTGCCGTCCACCGGTGAGGTGATAGCGGTGTTGCCCAGATCGAAATCGGCCATTTGCAGCTTGTTGCGGAACTCGCTGGCGTCCATTTGGGTTTGCGCCAGCTGCGTTCTGACCTCGCGCTGATAGTCGGCAAAGCGCTGATCGATGCGTTGCTGAGATTCCTGCAGCTGCTTTTGCAGTTGGCCAATCCGCCCGACGGTTTCATCGATGCTGCTGTTCACCTCGGCGAACTGGCGCTGAATTTCCAGATAGCGGTTGCGCGGCAGGTAACCGTCCGCCGCCAGCTGTTTCATGCTGTTCATCTGCTCACGCAGGCTGGAGAGTTGGATCTGTTTGTTGGCGCGTGAGTCCTGCAGGCCTTTCAATTGGAAACGGATCCCGTCCATCGACTGCTTATAACCGTCAATTTCACTTTGCAACCCTTGGCGGCGGGAGGCGAACAGCTGCGTCTGCAGCGCAATGATCTCCGCGACACGCGGCTGATCCTTAACCTGAGCGAAAACAGGGGAAAAAGTGACCTTGCTCAGACCGTCCCGTTCAGCCAGCAAGCGCCCTTCGGTCGCCAGCGTGGTGTAATACTGATCGCGCAGCGAATCGACCTGCGCCTGTGCCTGCACCTGGCTCAGCTGTACCAGGACTTCGCCGGCTTTCACCTTGTCGCCGTCTTTCACCACGATATTTTTGATGATGCCGCTGGCCGGTGCCTGCACCGTTTTACGGTTGCCGGAAACGGTTACCGATCCCGGAGACGCGACCCCTTTGTCCAAAGGTGCAAACGCCGCCCAGGCCAAGAAACCGAACACGCCCACACCCAGCGCCAACCACCCGAGACGGGTATAACGGCGCTCATCCAGCGGGATCTGTTCTGAGTACGAGTCATTCGGCTCGCCAATATGCGTAGACATACCAACTCCTTTGACTGCCGGCGACGCAACGGCGCCGCCAGGCCAGTTCACGGCTTAATTAATTTGAGTTTTAGGAACATCGCCTTCATCCGGCTCGGAGTTCACCGCACGCACCGCCTGCGTAGGCACCTGCGCTTTTTGCGCATTCGCCAAGGCCTGCAGCACCTGCTGCGTTGGGCCAAACGCATTGACGTTCCCGTTAACCAGCAGCAGCAGCTTGTTGGTCATCGCCAGCAGATTGGTGCGGTGCGTAATCAGGATCACCGTCTTATTTCGCTGTTTAAGGAACGTAATGGCCTGGTTCAACGCCCGCTCGCCGGCATCGTCCAGATTGGAGTTGGGTTCATCCAGCACGATAAGAGAGGGATCGCCATACAGCGCGCGCGCCAAACCGATACGCTGTTTCTGTCCGCCGGAAAGCCCGGCGCCTCCGCTGCCAATAACCGAATCATAGCCATTGGGGAAGCGCAGAATCAGCTCATGTACCCCGGCCAACTTGGCGGCCTCGATCACTTTCTCCGAGTCCAGCTCGTTGAAGCGGGCAATGTTCTCCGCGATGCTGCCGGCGAACAGCTCAATATCCTGCGGCAGATAGCCGATGTAAGGCCCCAGCTCGTCCTTGTTCCACTGGTAGATGTCGGCGTTGTCCAGCCGCACGATGCCTTCGCTGACTGGCCAGATGCCGACCAGCAGGCGCGCCAACGTCGACTTGCCGGACGCACTTGGCCCGATAATCCCCAGCACGTCTCCCGGCTGAATGGCGAAGCTGACGTTATGCAACACCGCGCTCCCCTTCGAGCCGGGCGGCGTCGCGGTCACCCCTTCAACGGAAATCACCCCTTCCGGGCGCGGCAGCGACATGGCGGTACCGCGCGGCGGATGCTGCTCCAACAAACGCACCAGGCGCTGGTAAGCCAGCTTGGCGGAGCTCCAGCTTTTCCAAACGTTGATCACCTGCTCGATAGGCGCCAACGTGCGCCCCATCAAAATGGAACCGGCGATCATCATGCCCGGCGTGATGTGCCCATCGATCGCCAGCCAGCCCCCCAGGCCCAAAACCAGCGACTGGAGCGACAGACGCACAAATTTCGTGATCGACGTGACCCGTGATGCCCGCTCGCTGGCGATACGTTGGCTGTTCAGGAAGCGCTGATGCAAACTGAACCAGCGCCCCTTCAGGTTGGGTAACATCCCCAACGCTTCAATCACTTCGGCATTACGCAAGTTGGTGCTGGCCAGATTGCCCGACATGATTGAAAGCCGGCTGGCATCCGCCAACGGTTTCTTCGACACCACTTCGTTGATCACCGCCAGGGCGATCAACAGCAAGGAGCCCACCAGTGCGAACAACCCCAGCCAAGGGTTAAACAGGAAAATCACCAGCAGATAAATAGGGAACCACGGCGCATCGAAGAAGGCGAACAGCGCACTGCCGGTCAGGAATTGACGCACGTTGGTCAGATCGCTCAGCATCTGGCCGGCATCGGAAGAGCCGTTTTTTAAATTCGCCTCGTAAGCCGCAGTATAAATGCGCGTATTGAGCCGCATATCCAGCTGGCTGCCGATACGGATCACCACCATGCTGCGCACGTATTCCAGCAAGGACATCATGCCGAACATACCCAGCATGATCAGCGTCAGCATTAACAGCGTGATTTCATTGCGCGAAGGCAGCACCCGGTCGTAAACCTGGAGCATATAGATAGAAGGAACTAGCATTAATAAATTAATAAATGCGGTAAATATGCCAACGGTCCAGAAAACCTTGCTGCGAGTCCGTATAACATCCGCAATTTCGTTGCGCGGGATAAATTGATTCACGTTCTACCCTTACATCATGTGCACTGTCAGTCAAAATCCGCATTGGACTCTTATAAGGAAAATCCTAAAAAGGGAAAAATAAAATAAATCCTAAAGAACCCCCACCCCAGACATGCTCGAGACTGCAGATACTTTTTCTAACTATAGGTAGAGAAAGTGGATATCAGCAAGGCCGTAAGCAAAAAAAATCGCCTCACGAACCACAGAAAAAAACAAATAAAAACAGCGGGGTAAATAACAGACAGGGCAAAGCGAGCTTAGTGCGAAAGGGAATAAATTAGAGATAATGACGTAGTTCACAATTTTCAAAGAATACGGGGTGTTTACACACCCCGTATTCTTTATTGACTAACAGTTTCAATGGGAATTATACCCCACAGGAACGCATACTTAGGCGTAGTGCAGAGTATCCACCAATTGCTGGTGGTTTTGCCCAGTCAGGTATACCACGGTATCGTTGAGGTCCAGCGTGTGGTTATCGTTGTTGTCGATAATCACATAGGAGCTGGCGGTATTGCCGCCACCGCTGAATACAACGGATGCCACACCCACTTTCGCCGTCAGGGAGTTGCTGCTATTCAGACCGAGAATGCCGCCCAGCAGGCCGATAACGCCATTGGTCAAACCGCCGACCAGTGTCCCCAACAACGCATCCAACGTGTCGGCAGAGCGCGTACCGTAGTTCGCTACCGCGGTGCCGCTGGCGTTATCGGAGATAGTCAGGCCGCCATGGTTGACGTCGACAATCGAGTCCTTGAGGCTATTAAAGTCCTTGATGGTCACACCCGACTGCGTGTTACTCGCCTTGATGTTATAGGTGTTGGCACCTGCGCCACCGGTCAGCGTGGTGTTGCCAATAACGCCCAGGGTATCGGCAGCACTGGAGCCTTCTACGGTCATCTGGTAACCGTTCAGGCCCAACGCCGTCAACACCGGTGCCAACAGGTTGGTGGTAATGACGCTCAGCGGCAGAATGTTCAGCAATTGAACGATGATACCATCACCGGTACCGCCATGGCTGGAGTCGAGATTCAGACCCGCGGTGTTGGTGGACGCATTGATATCACGAACGTTGCTGAAGCCGCTGCCCAACGTCAAGTTCAGCGCATGGTCACCGGTCACGTTGACGGTCTGAACCTGTGCATTGGTGCCAGCCAGGGACAGAATGTTGTTGAACGTGCCGGTACCGCCGGAAGCCACGTTCACCGTCGTCAGCGCGGTGCCCAGCAGCGCACTGCTGCTGCTGTTCAGGCTGATGGCGCCGGCATTCACGTTCGCCGAGCTTACCGCGTCGAAGTTGATGTTGAAGTGGTCGGTGGCGTTTTGGACGAAGGTGAAGTTCAGCGTACTGGCGGAGGTCGCGTCCCCTTTCACTTCCAGCTGTGCGGCGTTACCGCCGGCAGCGTTGATGACGTTGACGTTAGCCAGGCCGGAGATCACGAACCCTTGCGCCCCCAGGTTGGTCGCCGCTGCGTTCTGGGTGACCGTACCGCCCGTAGTCCCTTCTACCGTAGACGTGCCGTTGGTCAGGCCAAAGTCGAAGGTGTGGGTTGGCGTAGTGACGCTGGTGGTGGTCGGTGAACCAATCAGCGGTGTCGTAATCAGCGTACCGACAGACTTACCGATATAGCCGGTCAGGTCGATCTTCTCGAAGTTCGAGAAGTTGTTGGCGTTGCTGGTCACGGTGCTGGTGCGAATGCCCAGGGCGTTCTGGTTGGTCACGACGGTTTTGGTGATGAAGTTGGCAGAGATGGAGTCCGTGCCGGTACCGCCGTCAGCCTTGACGGTATTGGCAACGGTATTCGCACCGCCGGAAACCGCGTTACCCGCCCAGTGCAGGCTGTCGTTGCCGGCGCCGAGGTTAAACTGTGCGGTACCGGTCGCGATGTTAGCCGTCGAAGTCACGACCACGTTGTCTGAACCGGAGCTGGCGTTCAGAATGACGTTGCCGTTGTTGACAGTCACCGCCACGCCAGGGTTGACGCCGTCAGTCGACAGCGAAACTACTGAAGCCGCCGTACCATTAATCGTCAAATTGGCCAAGTGATCGGCAAACGCCAAGTTCACCGTAGCTGCTGCGTTAGCATTAAGTTGCACATTGGTCAGAACGGCCGTTTCAGCATTGCTTAACACATGGCTGCTGTTGGTATTCACAGTACCTGTTGCGTTACCGCCAGCCGCAGTTGTTGTCAAGCTGGCAGCCGTTTTATAAACCAAACTGGAACCGATGTCATATTCAAACGCGTGCTGTTGAGCAACAGTTGTGTTGTCCGTAGCAGTTGAATTACGCAGGTCGTTAATAATGGCTGTCGTGATCGCGGCCTTATCGGTTAAGCCGCTGTACAGGGCGATTTGCGCCGGTGTAGCAGCAACACCATGAACGCCAGTATATACATGCTGAATGAAATCCGTTCCGGTCAATTGAGCGCCTTTCTTCTGGAACTCCACAGAGGTCAGTAGTTTTGTGGTCAGCGAAGTGAAAGTGTTCCCGTGCTTGCCCAGATAATTACTCCAATCATCCAGGCCTTGCGCATCTACATCACGCAGAGGCACAGCAAGATAGATTGAGGCAACCTGTTCACGGGCAGCCAAACCGGCCAGTTGACCTGCACTGTCAGGCTGAGTCTCATTCAAGAAGAATTGTTGCGCTGCAGTATCACCGGAACCTACAGTACCGCGCAATCCATTAATGATATTGATCAATACATCGCCTTTAGTGCCACCGCCGCTGAGAATTGCATTCAGAGCAGAGAACTCACTACTGCTTGGCGCACGTTCGTAGGCTTCATTAAACACCTTGTTAATAAAATCGGTGTTTGAAAGCGAATTCAGCGCAGCGCGATCGGTCACAAATTTATTGGCAACTTGTGAGAAGGTCTGCGCTGAGGTATTGATCTGCGTCCCCAGCGTGATAACCGTGCTGGTAACCGGATCGATACCAGCCAGGTAATAGAGCGCCAATGCATCCGACACACCAGGACCAGAGCCAGCGGCGCTGGTACCCGGGAATAACACGTTGTTGAGTTGCGCATCGAAATTGCTCTGAGATGTCAGCGTACCTGTATCAAAACCGCTGTGGTTCAGCAAAGAATTAACGGCACTAGATATGGCATCATTCAAGGTGCTGCCGGCCAGAATCGCCTGCAGTTGTGCTGTAGTCGGAGAGCTGCCATAGACTGATGTATAGATACTCTGCAGTATTTCAACGTCTGTTTTTGATGCATAAAGCGCTTGCCCGGCACTGGAGGATAACAGACTCGAGATGTATGCCTGGGCCGTAGTCTGCCCTTTCTCTATTTGATTACCGACAGTGTCAAACACGCTTGGTGATGCATTTTGCCCAAGCACAGCTAAAAGAAGCGCCGCCGCCTCTTTTTGGTACACGAGAGAAGCCATAATCGTATCCTTAAACAAAATGGTTTTAGCTAGGCAAAATCAAATCTGATTTTAAAACCTGGCGTTAGCTATAAAAGTGTTACCGCACAGTTTGAATCCCGCGCGAAGAAACCCCCTTCCTTCGCATATAAAGAAAAGTTCAAAAAACGCAAGCTGTCAAGGAGATAGGATTTTTATTAACCAAAATCAAAATAAAAATAAAAACTAGAAAAAACAACAAATTAAAACCACTAAAGTGAATTGCGTTAACATTAGATAGCAAATAATTAGCAACAAGCTAAAACCCTTTGCTCAATGTGATTTTTAACACAAACATTTGAAAAAATAAAAAACACAATAAAAGCAAACAATTAAAAGTGTGCATTTAAAATAACACACAATGAATTTAGGCTATTGGGTCATTTAACATTCGAATCTAAAAATCCAAAAAGCATTACCATTCAAATGGTTAATTTTATGACATAGAGAAAGGGCGATAGGAAACAGTTTTTTGTTAGGAATTTAAAGAGTAAAGAAGAAATAAAGATAAGGGCAGTGAATGTATCGGAAGTCAGAAATGAGGAGGGTTTTCAAAAAGCAGGGCAGTTAAGCAGAAAGGAAGAAGTGACGGCGCAGCATTTCGTACTGCGCGTTAAAAGTAATATGGTCAGCTTATTTTTTCTCAGTGGTGATATATGGCTTACATCTTGGATGGTAACCTTTGACAAAAGTAGAGATAATATGAACAACCAATGAAAAATCAAGACGAAGACTAGCGTGAACGAGTGACTTGATAAGACCTTTAATATAGGATTTATCGGGGTAGTGCCGTGCCGACAGTATAATGTCATACAAGCGTTCCCTTTTTGTATGCTCGCTCAATGTTCCTTTTTGCAAACGGGACAAAGAATGAGTTATAGAAGAAAAGCTCGTAAAGGTAAAAGGAACTCCTTTAGCTAAAAGTTTTCGTACGTTTCTGAACAAACTATAGTCTACGCCATACAACGCGTAGTGGTTATCAAACACAGGCACACAAGCAGTTCGGAATTTTTCAATAAATTTATGGGTCAGGACTAAACCTGAACCTATGGAGAAAACTGTGCCCGCATTAACAGTTCTGATTTCTACGACAGGAACGCCATCTTCGACCGGATACTGAACGCTTCCCGACTCAAGAGAGCCATCGGTTGCAACGATCTTAGGTACTTCAACGTCAAATGAAGCTCCAGTGTCAGCCAGACGGTATATAAAACTTTCCGTCACCTCAGTGTCATCATCGAGGAAAACATATTTTTGTGCATTGGAGTGCGAATCGATAAAGCTGTTATATGCAATACTAAGTGGCATGTTCTCAGTCTTGTTCAGCAACTCAAAAGAGCGAAAACTCGCGCTAAGATCATGATAAAAAAAATCACGATCACTTAAAGCCTCTGGCCCATTATTTATGACAACCAGGTCAAATAAAGAGCAATCAAATTTTAATAACGAAGACAGTGTAGTTGAGTCAACCAGCTCTTTTCCATAGATTATCACTAAAATGCAAACTTTTTCCGCGACAACACTCATTATTACCTCTCCAGAGAGAACCTATGTCCCTACCTTCTATTAGAATTAAATTGTTTCAAAACCATTAAAAATTTAACTTATTGATTGACAGGAAAAAAAATGAAAAATGAGATTGAATTAAATAGAGTTTCTGAACTTATCCTTGTACTCAACCATACTCTCAATAACACACTCATGGCCAGGCCAACAAGCTAACAGAGCGACGCCAATGAAGTTTACGCCCTCATACCCCTCTTCATACGAGTTATATTAAGAGGGGGAAATCTGAAAGTTTTGACAGTCTCAATGCACCATATTTTCGAGTTACACTCTTAGATAGAAAACAATATCTATATTTCTTACTGCAATTTTATTGCAGCCAGAGATAGGCACAACAGCGATATCTATGTATTTAATCCGAGCAAGTGATCTATGCATTAAAAAATTCTATCGGAATATCAATACCTGGCATTAGCAGCCCCCCCCCCACGAAGCCCATATTTTTTGACGCATAATTTAAGCAGTAAAGAACCAAAAGTTAATTATTTAAAAATCACACTTCTCTAATCATATTATATTTAGTAGGCGCCATCTCGTTTTAAAACAACATTTATTGTCTTAAATAAAATAGCTATATCATTCCACAGCGCCCAGTTCTTCACATACCATGCATCAAAATACACACGAGTATCATAATCGATATCATTACGACCACTCACTTGCCATAACCCCGTCATGCCAGGTTTTGCCATATAGTAATAATCAACATCGCCCGCATAGCGCTCAAGCTCAGCTTCAATAATAGGACGCGGACCAACCAAACTCATTTCACCTCTGAAAACATTCCATAATTGAGGTAACTCATCAAGGCTAGTTTTACGGATAAAACTTCCGATTTTAGTAATTCGAGGATCGTTTTTTAATTTAAAATCCTTATCCCATTCGGCCTTTGCAGCAGGATCTGTTCGTAATAAGTCATCTAACACTTCTTGTGAGTTCATTACCATGGAACGAAACTTAAGACACTTAAATCTTTTCCCATTATGGCCAACACGTTCATGTCCATAAATAGCCTTGCCGCCATCACGTGAAACTCTGTATGCCAAAAATAGTAATACGGGTGACAATACCAACATGATAGAAGCTGAGCCAACAATATCAAAAATACGCTTAATCAACCGTGACGAACGCTTGGCTAAATTATTACCCACTCGCAATATCATGACCTCATGGCTAAATATGAACGACATATCAGTGCCATACAAAGGAACACCGCGCAGTGTCGGTATAACTGAAACAGAACGGCAATTATGTTTCGCAAGATTCTTTAACCACCAGTCACGTAATGCATGTTCTTCGAACTCTAGCGCGACAATAAACTGTGTACTCTCAACATCGGCGATCCTCCACAGCGCCTCCTCAGAATCAAGCACAGGGATATCGGTGATAACTTCCTCACAAGGTGAACTTGTGCAAACAAAGGCAATCACATTAAAACCAAGTACTTCCTCACTCTGTAAAGCCGCATAGGCTTCTTTTGCATTTTTTCCGGAACCGATAACAATAGTATCTTTTTTCCACAGATGAAGCTTATTCAATATTCGCTTTGTAATCGCTCGCCCCAATGGAATGAGTATCAAAATGAGAACCCACGTAACTAACCAAACCCAGCGAGAAAAGTTCCACTTTGAGAAAGCAACCAGCGACAGGTCTAAAACAGCAAAAATCAGTAATGTTCTAACAACCTCTTTCAACTCAAACCAAAAAGGCTTTCTATACGTATAATGCCTCAACCTTGACAGAAACCAAGTGATACAAACAACAGATAGAATTAAATGAGCAAAAATCCTTGCGGTGTAAGTTCCATCCTCGGGTAGAACAAGACTATTGCCAGTAGAGTGAAAAACAATAAAGTAGGCAAGAAAAAGAGAGGTGTTAAAAAATAAAAAATCTGACACAATCAGGGAAACCTTAGGTACAATTGTTTTTAGCACATTTTTATTTTTTAACATTGCGCTTTCCATCCATAATAATAATACACATATTTACTCCCCATAAATGGCTTATAAAAACACCAATTAAATCCTATACCAAGACTAGCAACACAAAGGGTAAGTCACATAAATTCAAAGAGAAGTCAGTAATGCGAGCATTCCCTTTACGATATCAGTATGTGACCTTTTTTAACTCTTGAAAATTTATCCATTTATCTTTTAAGTAAGCGCTAAATTCTTCACGGAATCGATGAGCAGAAAAACGCAATGCATTACTGCGACAGTTCTCAGGTGACAAATCATCTTGAATAGACTCAAATTTTTCAACGGCAGACATAATATCTTCAGGCGTTTGTTCATGAAAAAAAACGCCCGTTGCATTCTGCGAACCATAAGGTCTTACTGTTTCTAACGCACCACCACGTCCATAGGCAATGATAGGAGTACCGCAAGCCTGCGCCTCCACAACCACGATCCCAAAGTCTTCTTCAGCGGCAAAAACAAATGCCTTAGCTCTTCCCATCAAGTCTTGCAATACATCATTGGGTTGATATCCAAGTACACTTATATTTTCTGATGCGTGGCGAATAACTTTCTTCATATCAGGACCAGCACCAATAACAATAAGCTTTTTATCCGGCATTCTTCTAAAAGCTTCAACAATGAGGTCAACCCTCTTATAAGGAACTAATCTAGATGCCGTAATGTAGAAATCTTCCTTATGAGTATTCAAAGCAAAGCGTTCGACATGCACCGGAGGATAAATAACGTCAGCATCGCGACCATACACCTTCTTTATCCGACGTGCAATGAAATGAGAATTCGCCACCATGTGGTCTACACCATGGGCAGTTCGGTAGTCCCAAATGCGTATTTTATGCAGAAGCCATTTTACAATCAGTCCTTTCAAACCTTTGCTGAGACCAGTTTCTTTTAGATATTGATGCTGAAGATCCCACGCATAACGCATAGGGGAATGCACATAACTTATATGCAATTGATCGGGTCCAGTAAGAACACCTTTAGAAACTGCGTGACTACTAGAAATAATCACATTATGAGAGCTAACGTCAATTTGCTCAACAGCAAAAGGCATCAAAGGCAGAAAAATTTGATAGTTTTTCTTAACAAAAGGAAGCTTTTGGATAAATGTCGTTTTAGCCTTCTTTCCAGAATAGTCATTACGTTCCTCCTCAGAGATAAAATCTATCAACGAAAACAACTCGGAAGATGGGTATATATTGATCAATTCTTTGACGACGCTCTCAGAGCCGGCTGATGTAACAAGCCAATCGGCAACTATTCCAACACTAAAATCACTACCCAACATTATATGCCTCAAGATATTTCTCTTCTAAATTTACTCGCAGACAAGTCTGTAGCAAAGCAGTAAGCTTATCAAACTTATACGCTGTCGATAACACAGCTTAGTTGTCTTGCAGAGAGTAGCCAAGAAAATCGTTCAATATTTTCAGTGCCTGCTGCGATAAGAGACTCTCTGAGTTTTGGGTCAAGAACCAGCTTCTCCATAGCTTCAGTTAATGCATCATCGTTTAATGGATCGACAAGAATTGCACTTTCGCCAAGAACTTCAGGCATCGCAGCGGCATTAGATGCAATCACGGGACAACCACAGGCTTGAGCTTCTAGCGGTGGCAAACCAAAACCTTCATATAAGGATGGGAAAAGAAAGCAGAATGCATTGCGATACAGATCCACAAGCTCCTCATCAGAAACTCGCCCGACAAAACTGACTTTATTACCGAGGTTTTTGTCAAATTCTAGGGGCTGATAGTTAGGATGCGTGCTCCCTGCAACAATCATATGCATTTCATACTTTTCAGGTAATTTATTGAATGCAGCGAGTAACCCATGAAAATTTTTGTGGTAATGATGCGAGGATACGGCAAGAAAATACCCCCTCCTAAGCCCAGTTTCATGAGACACAGTGAACTTTTCACTTACAGCATTATGAATAATATGTATCTTCTCTCTAGAAAATCCATACTGCGAACATATTTCATCTCTCGAGAAACCACTAACAGTTAATAACTTCTTACATGTTCCCAATAGAAGTGGTATAAAAAACTTATAGCAGTACCGGAAACCCCATGAGTATGTTTTAGGATATCGCAGATAAGATATATCATGTAATGTGATTACTTTGTTCAGATAGAGTAATGGAGCGGTATTTCCTAAATTAACAAGCAATGGGCATCCATTTTTTCGCAAAAAAAAAGGAAGGTCCCACTGTTCCCAGAGGTGCCCCGAACGACTACCTACTACTTTAACATTTAGACGTGATGCGATATCCACTTGTTTAATATCTCGTGGCGATAAAAATATAACATCATCTCTTAGCCGCGCCAGTTGTAGACAAAGCTCTGCGGCGAAACGCTGAACTCCCGTCATATCTTGAGTTAAAAACCGGGCGTTGATGTATATCATACACTTTCTCGATATCAGTAGTTATATGCTGGCTCAATGTCAGTATCTATACCCAAAACTCCCCCATCAATCTATCTAGGTGAGGGCCATAGCCAATGCCAAATCCTGCAGCAGGCGTAAACGTAAGCTCACTAAAATAAATGCAGCCATCATGAATATACCAGTCAACACGTACATAATCGAAATCAGCGGCCAGCAAACAACTCAATCTCAATGCCTCTGATGCCAACCTTTTGTCAATATCGTAAAAAGACTTTTCTTCACCATTTCCTTTATTATTTATTCCAGTTTCAAATGGTTTATCAAATCCATTTACATAAAAAATACGCGACAAGCTGCCAGTAAATCTTTCATTTATGACTTGAAGAACATAATTAATCTTACCTGCCAAACCACGGAATATATGGAATTTATAATCAGTTGGAGCAATAACACCATCGCCTAACAACTTTTCCATCAATATTCTCTTAGGAATATTTCTGTACTGAATTTCTCTTTGAACATGTGAAAAGTCGATTCTCATCCATTCGTTACATAGTTTAACTATATCCTCTATTTCAGAATTATAATTTGAAGCCTTTACAATTCTGTACATCCCCGCCCCATGGTTAGGTTTCAAAATCACATCACAGTGGGGAACATAATCAAATAACTGCTCTGGAGAGTCGGTACAAAACATTAATGGGACGAAGTATTGGTCTCCGATTTTGTCTCGCACATAATCACGCACTAAATATTTATCTGATAGA
This sequence comes from Serratia sp. HRI, assembly GCF_010119335.3. NCBI lineage: Bacteria > Pseudomonadati > Pseudomonadota > Gammaproteobacteria > Enterobacterales > Yersiniaceae > Serratia > Serratia sp. HRI. Next base: position 946,523 of record NZ_CP083690.1, read on the forward strand.
AAAACAAAATTGTCACCGCTCATTTTATTTTGCTTTCTAAACAATATCTTTTCGTTGAAGGTTCTTGCATTTTTCAAATTAGGGAAATAGCCTAGCTTCAATAAAAAAACGAACCTATCCTGAAGGGACCAGGGTAAGAACTTAGAAAATAATTTGATATATACACGCCCCTTCCCTCTCCATTTTCTTATCCATTCAGTTAGCATTTCTATGCAACCCCATTCGCAACTTGTCTGCACTTAATATCAAAAAAAGAAGCAATAGTAGTTTCACAAAAGCAAGCGAAGGCATCGGATATGGTTGTAATAAAATACTGGTACTTCCAACCAACCAAATGATATTAAAACAAATCGCATTACTGAAGATGTGTTCAGCCAATTTTAAATTAACTTTTATCATTCTCATGGTGACAATGACTGCGACAGTCAGCATAAAAATAACACCAAGCAACCCGCTATTTTTTAACTGCGTCAGAAACGGCGTCTGTATGCTTCTTTTATAATGTGCATCTAACTCCATAAGGTCAATTTTTTTTGTCTCTCCTTTATCACCAATACCGGAAGGTGAATAATATAGCCCTCCATAGCCAATACCTATCAGACTTGCGGGGAAATACTGCCCCGTGTATTTCCAATAATCTGTCATTTGACTTGAGCGAGTATTCATCGATTTACTGGAGTACAAATTCATCATAGCAGGCAGCGCTATAATGCAGATGAGAAAAGTTATCGTTATTTTTAACTTTGGTATTTTATTATTAAGTGTGCTAATGATGATATCATACAATATAAAAAGAAAGGCAAAGGCGAATAAAAACTTGTACATATTAAAATACATCACAGCACCAATAACGATTGTTGCCAAACAGATCGTAAATCTTTGCGGCAATCTGGAAAAGAATAAAGCAAAAATCATCAAGGAGTAAATAGTGAAATAGTTGTATATCTTATCTTGATCTATTATGGTGATCTTTACTCCATATCTCTCCCATAGAAAGTCATAATATATATTACTAGCCGCTATACTGGATGTGAAGTTTATTAAGTCAAAGACACAAAAGAAAGTCAATACTTTATAGAACCCCAATGAAGAAAGCTGTTTCGTGCAATTAAAGAAAAGATAAATTAGCACGCTAAAATAAATAACACCGCGAAAATAAACAATTTGCCTTTTAATCTGACCAAGGCCACCTTGCATAACGTGATTGAAAAACGCCGAAGTTGAAATAATACCGATTACGCACCCTTGAATAATGACCGCTACAGTTAGAAAGATGGCAACCTTATACTCCCTCTGCCGAAATTTAAACCAGCCAGAATGAAAAGTGAAGTGTGTGAGCAAAGCAAAAAAAATAATTATAAAAACAATGTCGATAACCGATATAAAACCAAATATTTTATAATGGTAAATAATATTTCTAGCTATAGCAATATTATAATCATGGATTGGCATAACCATGATGTTATATGATGAATATGAACAGAGCACATATAAAGAAAACAGTGTCACCGAATAAAAATTTAAGTGGAACCTTGCTGCAATACGATATAAATAGGCAAAAGCAAGGAAAAGACCAAGAAAAAAAACAATGCTATCGTAAATTATCAACAAATTATTAAGTTCAGTGATAATGGGTAGTTTCTCTGGCTCGATCATAATTCGATATATACTCATCTGTTATGTTGGTAATATCAAAAAGCTTTATAGTATCGGGCTCAATAGTAACTTCTGTAGTAGAGTTTAAGGCCCATGCAAGATTATTTTCCGTTATCTCTCTGACAGACGGGATTAACTCTAGCAATTCTTTTGCCCCACCAACTGGATTAATTAACACGCGTTTGTTGGCTAATGCACTTTCAACAACAACTCTACCAAATGGTTCGCGCCATTGAAAAGGAAAAATGACAACATCAACTTTATCTAAGAAATGTTCGGTATTAACGCGCCCCATATGAACAATATTAGCTGAACGCAACATAACACGAAAATCATCATTGTCATCAAAACAATCGCCTGCAGCGAAAGCCTGTATATTATAACCGGCATTACGTAATTGAACAATCAAGCGACAAAATACGTCAAACCCCTTTTCTTTTGTCAACCGCCCGATAAATCCGATCCGAATATGATCTGAGGAAGATGAACACCCATAATAAACAGACACCGGATTGTAAGTGTAATCACTTAATGCATTCTTGAAAAATTTATTCTTTATATGAAAATCCATGATAAAAAAACTAATGCCAATATAACAATTGACTTTTTTACTATAAATTCTCTTCAAAAAGGACCAAAGAAAAACTGAGAGTGCATGCGGTTCAGTATTTTTACCTTTGTAATACATCGTCGTGTTTGGATGCATTAGATAGTAATCACGTGAAGTATGGACTAATGTAATCCCCATAGCGTTAACAACACCCCAAACTGCGACCGAAAAACCAGATAAATTATTTGTGTTTACTATATCCGGTTGAAACTCGGCCACTTCCTTCCTAAACGGAGTTTTCATTAACAGGTTATAATTATCAATAACGTGCCATAAAAAGCGTAGCAAAATATTCCGCCTCCTGCCACTGAAAGGCCAATATATATTTCTAAGTGGTATGTATACCACCTCGACGCCATTGATTATAGAGAACGACCTTAAAGGTTTATCACATAGCGTAATTACCCTAACTTGATGACCTCTTCTAACTAGTTCCTCGCTTAGCAATTGAAGAGATATCTCCGCACCGCCCATTTTATATGGTGTATATAACGAGCTAACCATCATAATTTTCACGATGACCATCCTGGGTAAAGGGATACATCATTACTATTAACAGCAGCCCAAAATGGGCTGCTATCATTACATATCTAAATTTACTTCTTCGTTGACTCGTATTCATAATGGTAGTAACCATAACCACCATAATAACTACTCGCTTTCTTTTCAACAGCGTTAAGAATAACGCCTTTGATATTGGTACCATTCTGTTCAAAGCGACGAATACTGACTTCAACTTCTTTCACTGTATTAACACCAAAACGCGCGATCATCAACGCAGTACCTGCATGGTGGCCAATAATAGCAGCATCAGTAACAGCCAGAATTGGAGGCGTATCAACCAATACCATATCATAGTTTTGGCTAGCCCAATCAATCAATTCACCAAGCCCACGCGTCATCAATAGCTCCGAGGGGTTAGGCGGAACTTGGCCACGAACAATAATGTCCATACCCTCAACATTGGTTTTCTTGATTGCATTTTCAATTGAAACTTGCTGTGCTAAAACATCAGACAAACCATTGCCACCATCAATACCAAGTAGCGAGTGAAGATACCCCTTACGCATATCCGCATCAATCACCAGTACTTTTTGTCCTGATTGTGCAATAACTGCTGCCAAGTTGATACTCACAAATGTCTTACCGATATTCGGACTAGCCCCGGAAATCATCAGTACATTATTCTTCGCCTCCATCATGGCAAAGTGGAGACTAGTACGTAAGCTACGAATAGCTTCGATAGCTAAATCAGCCGGGTTACCATTAGCTAGTAAGCTATCCGAATCAGCATTGACTTTGCGTCTTGATGCTAGGCGAACCTGGAGGTCTTTCTTTTGTTGCCATTCAGAGAGAGGAATACTTGCATAGACATTAAATCCTTCCTGTTCGAGCTCATCGGGTGATTCTATACCTCTATGCAAACGCATTTTTATAACAACGAAAGCAACGGAAAGCAAACCACCGAGGAAAATTGCTACTAGAACGATTAAAGTCTTTCTTGGTTTAACGGGTCGTGGCTGCGCAACCGCATCATCAACTATGCGAACATTACCGACCGTACTGGCTTTAGTAATGCTCAATTCTTGTTGCTTATTGAGCAACTGCATATAGATGACCTTACCCGCATCAACATCCCGTGTTAATCGTAAAATCTCTTGTTGTGTCTGCGGCATTGTAGCGACGCGCTTGTTTAACTTCGCCCGTTCTTTCTCTAAGGTAGACCTCTTCTCCATCAAAGCACGATAGGCTGGGTGTTCTTTCGTAAACAGTTTCGAAATCTCAGCCTCTTTAAATGTGAGCTCGTTAAGTTGCGACTCTACGGCAACGATACTATCCAACACCGATTTCGCTTCCAATGATAAATCAACAGAATCGTTCTTCTTCCGATAACTGTTAAGCTTATCTTCGGCATCATCTAGTGATGATCTTACGGCCGGCAGCTGTTCTTTAAGAAACTCCAGACTTTTTTCTGCTTCTTCAGACTTACGGGCTACGTTCTGCAGAACGTAGTTTTCGTCAATGCTGTTCAGTGTTTTTTGTACCAACGCCTTGCTTTCCCCGGTTAGAGTCAGCTCCAAAACGCCAGTTTTCTTACCTCGGTCAGTCACCAGCAGCGACTTTAAAACACTATTTATCGCAGCTAGACGCGTTTTTTTAGTGATGTAGTAAGTAGTTCCTGCTTTTGCCGAGATATTATTAACAACGATTGTTACACCTTGACCAAACGACAAATCACCAAACTTTCCTTTTAATATTTCACCATCATCATCGTTAAGAGAGAATGATTGCTCATCTAAGACGGTCAGTGTGAGTTCTTCACCAAACAATATCTCAGGCACCAACAGCCGCGGCACCTCGATTTCTTGCGGTTTACTTCCCGTCAACCGCGCCCAACCTTTTCCAAAAACAGGGAAGAATTTTCTTTCAACGGAAACATCGAGCCCCAGATCATCAACAGCTTTGCCTATGATCATCCGAGACTTAATTAACTCAATTTCTGTTGATGATTCTGCCTGGGAGTTTGGAATCATTTGCGAAAGATTATCAAGCAAAGACCCACCAGGTTTTTTCTCAACTTGTACGAGAGAATCAGCCTGGTAGACAGGCGTTGTGAACAACGAATAAATGATGCCGAAAACTGCAAATAATGTAACAACACCAATGATAAGCCATCTATGGTCGAGCAGTGCCCCTAGCACTTGGGCAATGTTAAAATCATTGCCTTTCGCGTTGGCGGCGCTTTTCTTTGTGGTTATGTCTGTCATTGTGATCTCTATTAAGGATTCAGTGCTTTAACCCATTTCTGAGCCGAATCAGCAAGTAAACGGTAAACAAACTCAAAGGCTTCATGGCTTTTGCCATATGGATCAGGGATGTCTTTTTGATTCATCCAGTGTCCAAATAGCATTGTCTTTCCCCTAACCTCTGGTGCTAACCGAGTGACAGCCTCAATATGGCTCTTTTCCATAACTAAAATCAGCGAGTACTTCCTACACAAATCACGAGTTAACTGTTTGGCAATATGTTCGTCAAGTGATAAACCATGCGCTTGCGCAACGACACAGGCTGTCGAGTCAGCAGCGCTTCCAACTACGGCCCCCAAACCAGCGGATTCAATGTTTTTAGAAGGTAAAAGCTGCTTGAGCAGTCGCTCACCAGTCGGAGAGCGGCATATATTGCCAACGCAAACAACTAAGATAGAATCAAACATATTCGTATCCCTGAGGCTTAGTATTAGTACTTGTACAAGGTTTCACTTTGGCTTGGACCATTCATATCATTGATAAGCTTACTATATCAAAATCGCCATTCCCATGCACAAGCTTTCAGAACCTGCTATCGGCAGCACACCCAATGTTAGAACGGACGATTACATCTCATCGCCAGTAAGCTCACACATGACGACCTGCACCTACTCTCTCTTCGCCAAGGCCAAGCTCACTTTATAGTACACAAGCTTCGTGCCTACATATCTATGATTAAAATTAATATAATCAAAGTGTATCTTCAAATGAAAAAGAGTAGTCCCCTATTGCTATGTGGCAGCCAAGGAGGAACAGTTCGCTATTTTAACAACTCTAACCAATATTCACTTTACGGTAAATACAGGCATATCAGAACCATTAGCAATGCTATTTAAGTAAACCTCTGCAGTGTGAAGTGCTTCATGAATAGTAACATCCATATCTAGGTAGCGATATGTTCCCAGACGGCCAACAAAAGTAATATTCTTTTCTTTCTGAGCCAAAGAAATGTAGCCTTCCAACATCTGCATTTCCCCAACCTGCCTGATCGGATAATAAGGAATATCATCTTCCGTGCAATAGCGACTATATTCCTTGTAGCAAACCGAACCTTGATGAGATTCCCATGGGGAAAAATGTTTATGTTCAGTAATACGCGTATAAGGTACATCTTCGCTGCCATAATTCATTACAGCGCAGCCTTGATAATCTCCATCGAATTTAAATTTATCAAAATCTAACGTTCTATATCCCAATCTACCAAGGCTGTACTCATAAAAGGCATCGAGCGGACCACTATAAAAGATGTGGTCATAATCTCCGATGCAGTTTTTATCAAAAGGAGTACTCAATTTAACAGTAATATTGTCGTGCTCCGCGATCTTTTTTATCATCGCCGTATAGCCATCTTTTGGCATGCCTTGATACTTATGGTTAAAATAATTGTCATCGTAATTGAAACGAATCGGCAAGCGTTTCAGTATTGAGGCTGGCAACTCGGATGGCGACATCCCCCACTGCTTGACCGTATAGCCTTTAAAAAAGGCCTCATATAATTCTTGACCAACAAAGCGCAACGCTTGCTCTTCAAAAGTTTTAGGTTCAACAATTGAACTATCACCTTTACTCTGAATAAGTTCCTTTGCTTCTGAGGGAGAGCAAGTTTTATTGAAGAACTGATTTATTGTGTGTAAATTTATCGGAAGCGAAAAAACCTGCCCATTAACTGTTGATTTTACTCTATTGACATATGGCATCATCACTGCATATCTAGTGACATAATTCCAGACTGTTTCATTGTCTGTATGGAATATATGGGGGCCATAGGTGTGTACCATTACCCCTGTTTCTGCATCTCGCTCATCAAAACAGTTCCCCCCGATATGAGGGCGCTGATCTATAATAGTGACTCTTAATCCCTTCTCAGCCAATTGGCGCCCAATAATCACACCGGATAGGCCAGCACCAACAAGTAGCACATTTTTTTTCACTGTCATAAATCACCTTCATTATAAATGCAACGTATTGAATAAAAATAAAAAACCAATGTGTTACGGTAGTGCTGATATAACCCTTTCCATTTGTACTTCCCAGACTAGTTTATTCTCTACAAAAGAGCGCATGTCATTGGGATCAAAATCCCCTCGCTCATACCAATTTAATAACGCTCTGATATCGATAGCTGATTCATCCGGTGGAGCTTGGTAAAAATAGTTTGTGCCTTCAAAGGCGTCATCTTTGTGACTTTTAACAAACGGTAGGCCCCGGGCACAATATTCTTTTGACTTCAAAGAGCAATTATATTCATTTTTACTACGATGACGACCTAATGAGTCAATGGCGATGTTCGAGGATTCGAAAATTTTAGTTAATGCATCACCATCCTGTGGTCCATGAAAAACAACATACTTTCTTAAATTAAGTTTATCAACCAAAACCTTGAGTTCCGATTCCGCTCCCCCGAAGTCAGAACTCCCAACAATATCAAAGTATACAGCCTTGCTACTCGAGCTATTTTTGTAATACTCGGCCATGCCTGTAATTATTCGATCATAGCCATGCCAAAAAGCCAGCTGTGCAACACCAATTAGTCTGATAGGTTTATCATGAAGCGTTTTAGAAAGACAACTTCTGGTCATTGGATTTTGAGAGATGTCCACTGAATTGAAAATCCTTAGAGCCTTTACGCCCCAGATTTCTTTAGTGAGAGCCCCCATATACACAATTAAATCAATATTTTTTTTCGAAGTGGAGAATTGCCATCTAAATATAAAGTTGTAAAACTTTGCTTTGAGGCCTTTTGATTCATTAAGAAATGGGTACGTCGGCATTTCTAAGATGACTTTTTTAGCCTTTAGTTTTATTTTTTTTATAAAACGACTAAAGCAAACACTTCTTATTGTAGGGAATGGTTGTCGAAGATATACCATGTGGTAATCATCGTCACTGCCGCTTAGATAATTAATGACCTCGTTGTAAAATAAAATATTCCGTCGTTTGTTTAATTTTTCTTCATAACTCTCACCTGTGATGAGGTTGGTTTTCATCAAGCCATAGCTAGTCATGGAGAAAATATCCACATCGTATCCCAGGTTAATAAATGCTTTACATTGTGCAAATATTTTTTTGTTTACCCCATTGCTCTTGGCACTCGTGTCCAATAATGTTATGTATGCAATTTTCTTCATCATTAGCCTATACTGGATAACACTTCTTAATTGAACACCTTGAGCAAGCGCTCCTCATATCTATCCTCATAGAAGAAATCGATGCTCTTCGCTATTATTTCTGGTGATGGATTTATATCGCCATCAACAACACGCTGCATAAGATTTGCCAAACTATCTACATCGCCTACAGGGAACAGATAGCCATTTTCCTCATCCTCGATAAAATCTCTCGGACCAGTTTTACAATCAGAGCTGATGCAGACAATGCCTCTAGACATCGCCTCACCAATTACTGTGGGCAATCCTTCGAAAGCAGATGCTAATAGCAAGGCATTCGGATTACCTGCGAGTCCCCAAGGATCATTAACCCATCCACGTAACAGCTCGAATTTTTTATTGGCTGGGCTGTTCTCTATATACTTCTCGATCAGTTCCGCATCTTCGCCATCGCCAATGATTTTTACGCAAAAATCTCCATTTACTTTTCCTGCTGCGTCGATTATGTCTCTAATCCTCTTCTGCCCATCAATCAGTAACCTGCCAATGAAGACAAAGGTTGTAATATCATTTTTTCTTTTAATTATATCCATCCGAGAGAAGGGATTTGGGAAATAAATAACCTTCTCAGGTGCAACGCCGGATTTTATAAACTCATCATTTATCTCTTTACTTATCCCTAGACAGTAATCTGCCTGTGTAGAATATTTTATATTTCCAAACCCTGACGCTATGGAAAAATGGGGCCATGACAGCACTTTATATTTGAGACCAAAGAGGTTACGAATCTTATTCGCATAGACAAGCTGACCAAAACCAGTGCAGACAACATAATCGGGCCTATATCGAATGAGAACAAAAAATATATATGTGGCGTGAAGAATAAAGTCAAGGTGTTTTATTCCACTCCGAAATGGGAAACGCGAACCGTTTATATTACTTATCCATGACTCTTTCCCTGTATAGAAAAACTTTGTTTTTCCATTCATTAAATTACTCTGACCGCCACTGAGAGAAATAATACGTGTTGTGTATTTTTTGTTTTTAGATAAAATCGTATTAGTTCGCTCAATAACCTTTTCCACCCCCCCCATACCTGAAACGAATGAAGTCAATATTAATATTTTTTTTCCCATATCCACGAGCCTCTTCGCGCATCCGTTATGTATCAACTCATCGAGTTAGCATTCCTGTTCAGCACCAAAAATCCTGTATATGCTTGGCTACCGACGTAATTGACACTATGCAGTAAATACATTCACTGCTAAATAAAAAAACAACAATGTACGCTTTTTATTTCCTTGCAGGAAAATTCAGTTTAACCACTCACTTCATAGGTATTGTCTCTTAATAAGCCCAAAGCCTTTTTTTAAAACGTTCTCACCTTCAATATTGGCGACAGCCATTTCTTTTACTTTTAATCTGTGAGCATTCGCCCTTATCCAGACATTAAAGAGCCGCTCTGACATGAAACCAAAAACACGTCTTTGATAGGTATCATAAGTTTCGTACGGAATCTTATCTTTTAAGGAAAAAAGAATCCCGAATAACCATTCGCAGTATTCATCGATAATCTCCTTCCTGGAAATGAACATATTGTAAAGGCTTATTTTTTTACTCTTCATTACCGCATCAAAACTCTCAATATATGCTGGTTCATTCTTTTCAACCTCAGCCCTTAGTAGTTCAAAATCATTTTCCCCATGAGCTTTAATGTAGTGATCCTTTATTTTAACAATGTAATAGTTTCTTGGCTTTGACACGATCAGATCGAATCCACTTAGTACGGAGTCGATCTCTTCACGGCTTAATATTCCGCGGCCGTTTATTTGAACAGAATTGCTCCCAGATGAAAAATATCTGCGGTAGTGGACCAAGCCAACAACATCTTCTCTCGCGTTTTTCCATATCCAATAAAGGGCTGTAAGTTCGCAGAAATAAGGATTCAATGAGCTGATATTTTCGCCGCTTGCATCAGTTAATATATCAGAATTCAACTTTCCAGAACCAACTTTAATTGGCTTGTAAACATTATCTGTCGGAAACTGATAATCCTTATGGGTGACCACATATATGAGCATTTTGCACCTTTTTAATTCTTAATCACTAAAACGAGAGTTGCGCTTAGCATCTATTCTGCTAACTAGCTTACCGAGTCCCCATGACACTGGTATTGCTAATTTTTTTGCCTTTATAATAACAAAGATCAGTTTTTCTAGATGAGTGGCATAACTGCGCAAGCCGTCAATCAAAGGAAGTTCCTGATAGCTTTGCCACATCATTTGCCTTCCCGCAATAAATTTCTCTCTATCTTTGATACGATAAACGCTCATGAATGCAGAACGTGAAAGGTTGACAACAGCAGAATTATAATAAACTTCTGCTATATTGTTCTTTCTGCATTCAATCTTCAAATACTGTATTGTTTCAAACATTACCAGTTGCTTAAGTGCCGACTCTGACATCAAAGAATTTGGCCGTTTTCTATAGCCATAAAGTGCATTCTTTATGTGATAAGGTTTTTGGCACAAAGCATTCAAAATAGTTGTACTAACAATATCCTCATAGATAAGCCCGAGTGGATAAACAATATTTTCATAGAGACTTCTCTTTGCGGCTCTAGCCCAGGGATAATTAGGCTTGGATGCTAGCTCTTGCTTAGACATTTCGCTACATATGAATTTCAAATCGTCGCTTAAAACATTGCTTTCTTCTGTTGACTCTCCGCGTAATACTTCGAAATCATAGTACACTAAATCAGCGTCGTGCTCTTCAATAGCTTTACTCAGAAAATACAGTAAATTTGGCGATATGATGTCATCTGCATCTATAAAAACAATGTATTCCCCAGAGGCTTTTTCTAAGCCGAAATTCCTAGTCTCTGACACACCACCATTCTTCTTTTCATAATAATAGAAGTTTTTCACCTTCTCATTGATTATAAACGACTCTGCAATATCCCCGGTATTATCTGTCGATCCGTCATTAATGATAATGCATTCGAATGACTTACAGCCTTCTTGCTTGACTATAGAAGCAAGACAGTTTGATAAGTACTCAGAAACATTATATGCAGGTATAATTATGCTGAAAATTACAGGTCCCATTTATTGTCCTAATATATCAACCAGTTTAAAATACGCCGATTTTATTTAGAATAGTAGGCAAATCATCACTGATAATAGAGACCAGATCCCCATAATAGAAAAACTGGTTACTAACAATATTGATGTATACATACATTAATAATAACAGAGCCACCAAAGAAAGATAAATTATACATTTTAGCATGTAATCTTTTATTCCACCCACCAATAAAATGGCATAGGTAAACGCAAAGATCATTAAATTAAATGCATATCGCGTCGAAATTTCTTCGAACGAAGTACATAGAAAAAATATTAATGCACCATAAATAAAGAAGCCACGTATATCTTCTAATGTTCTCTTTCTAGACTCATCTAACTCTAAAAAATATTTTTGGAAAAGGTTCCCCCCTTCTATAATCATGATAAAGAAAACTATCGCTCCCAATTTCCGGCCAAAGTCACTACCTTCAAACGTTGCATCATTGTCATATACTGCCGCTTTCTCTGAGAATAGACTCCCTGTCGGAAAAAAAGCCACCAATATTGAAAAAAAGTATTTCCCAACAACATAAGTGGCCCCAAATGCAGCGAGTGCTAGAGGTGTTGAAACTTTTTGGAAGAAGCGTCTTAAAAAGATATAAGGGCCGTACATTATAAATGAGAAGTGGCTCATTGCCGCCAGTATTATTAATGCCATTCCGTTTCGTATAGTTTTACAAGAGAGTGCGCAAACTAAAAAGGATAAGGCTAAAGACTGCCTAAGAATATTCCCGTACAACCCTTGAAAAGTATACTGACAACAGAACATAAACAAGATAATTGCAAAACTGTTTCCGGTAATTCTATAAAGACCCACAACGAGTAACGTAAAACTAACAAAATAAAAGAAGGCAAATGCCTCGTTGTTCACTCCGAATAAGTATGCGGAAATATACAGAAACAAATAAGAAATGAAATCCGATCCCTGGAAATCGGCAACCCACTGAACGATATTTAGGCCATTACCTTCTAGCATAGATAGTCGGTAATTGACCTTGTCATTCATAATTGCATCAAGCGTCTTTGTGGAGATAACAATGCAAGTTATCAATGTCATCGCAATAAAGAAAAAAAAGTATGCCAAGTAATTTTTTTCTCTATCACTAGCAATGATATAAAAAGCCATTATTCCGGAAAAGCCAACCATCGTAAGATAGGGGGCAACAAAGAAACTGCCCATAGCAATCAGCACCAATAAGCAAAGGACCATATTCCTTTTGTTCAGCACTTCCGTTAACTCCATATTTTCACCTTTATTTTAAATGGCTCTTTTACTTCTTTGCTTATCGGTATTTATATCCGTAATTGTAATATGAGCCTTCAGAGTAAATCTCTGTTGCTTTTTTAACGTACCCATTTACAATTAACCCACTGATACTAACTCCCGACTTTTCAAATCGAGATATTGATATTTCAACTTCTTTCACAGTATTTTTCGCGAATCCAACTACCAGCATCGTTGTTCCAGCGTGCCTCCCAATAATAGAAGGATCGGTAACGGCCATAATAGGAGGTGTGTCAATGATGACAAAATCATACATATTACTTAATGTTGATACTAAAAACTTGAAGCGAGCAGTCATCAATAACTCTGAAGGATTAGGCGGTATCTTACCTCTAGGAATTATATCCAATCCTGTGCGCTCGTCATGCTGGATGTATTTACTAATATCGACCTCAGATGACGTAAGGAAGGAGGATAATCCCAACTCATTTTTCAAAGAAAATAACTCATGGATATACCCCTTTCTCAAATCGGCATCAAGCAAAAGCACTCGTTTCCCAGACATCGTGATTAAACTTGAGAAATTGGCGCTAATGAATGTTTTACCGCACCCTGGACTTACACCAGAGATCATTAGCACGTTATTATTAGACTCAACCATTGCAAAATGTAGTGAAGTGCGTAATCCACGCAGTGCTTCGATTGCTAAATCGCTAGGGTCAAAATCAGCCAGTGTAGTGTGCTGGAGAATTTTTTTACTCTCGCCTTTTTTTTCTTTTCTTATGATTTCACCTTGTATCGAGGAAAATGGTATTGTAGCTAGTACGCTCACTCCCAGTTGACCTAATTCTTCGATTTTTTCAACTCGTTTATAAAGGATTGTTTTCAACAATACCAATATAAACGCAAATATGAAGCCAAGATAAAGAGAGACGAAAATAATCACCTTGCTATTCAGACTCGCGACTCCAGTCTTCAACTCTGCGTAATCAACGATTCTTACATCACCGATAATACTCGCCTTAGTGACTCGTAACTCTTGTTCTTTTTGCAAAAGCAAAACATAGACAGCCTGCCCTACCAGAACATCACGACTCAGGCGAATTAGTTGTTGTTGACTCTCTGGTAAGTTGGCAATACTTGAGTTAATTTTTGAACGTTCTTCTTCTATAGTTTTTTTCTTATCCAGAAGGGCTTTGTACGATGGGTATTCCTTCGTGTAAGCTTGCGATATATCAACCTCTTGTATCGTAAGCGCATTTAGCTGGGTGTCTAATGCAACCCCTCGTTTTAATAATTGCTGAGCCTCTAAACTCATATCAAGAGAGTTGCTATTTCTTCTATACATATTTAGCGCATCTTCAGCATGGATTAGATCATTTTTTTTAATAGTTAGCTGCTTAGACAAAAAATCAAGCCCTTTCTCCGCTTGCGCTGATTTATCCTTTATATTCTGATTAAGGTAATTTTTAGCAATTTCATTCAGAGTTGACACTACTTTTTCAGGATCTTTCCCTTGATAGAATACTCTAAAAACACCATTATCACGTGCGTTACTCACGAAACTGAGGTTAGCTATAACAGAGTTAATTGCGGTTATTTTAGATTTTTTTACTAACTCAAAAGTGTCCCCCACAGTAGAATTTCCTTTATTGATCAAAATGGACATACCACCTTCCAAAGTAGGTTTATTAAACTCTCCTGTTATAACATCACCCTGCCCAGTCATAATTTTATATTTTTTTTGAGAGATAATATCTAATTGAAGAGTTTTATCCTGAAGGTTCTCTGGAACGTCTAAAACGTCGACGATGATATATTTTTTATCCCCGGTAATTCTTGAGATTAGCGTGCCAATTACAGGTAAAACCTTTTCTTTAGCATCAATATCAAGTTTTAGCGTCGATACAGCCTCACCAATGACACGTCGAGAAAAAAGTAAAGCCATTTCAGCAGCATCTTTTACTTCCTGATCTTGCGCGAAAGCATCAGAAACATTCGACACTAAACTGTCGGCGGCATTTTTTTCAACCTGTATTAACACATCGGCGCGATACATGGGCGTTGCTAGCCACGTGTAACCAATACTCATACCCGCAAATAAGAATACCAGCCCGAGAATAAACTTATGATGTTCAAGCAGCACACCAACTAAATGATGTAAATTGCTGTTAATTTGGCCACTGTCGCACGGTTCAGTTACGTGTTTTTTTTCAGACATAGTGTTTCCAGTCATTGGCTTCGGTACTTCTGACATATTAAGCGCGCCATGGTTCTAGAGTACTAAATGTGACTCATCGCGGAGAATTAATATCATGAATGGGAGTAATTATTTTATCTCGACTTCACTTCATGTGGCTAATTTTAGGATAATTCAGTAGTCAGTTACGTTTAGCCTATTAATGTACTTAGTGGCCATCTTTATAATTACGAAGATGGCCACCACTTACTTACACGCGAGAGCCACGACTCTCATATGTTACGGCCAATTACGAATACGCAGTGAGCCCTCGCTCAGGTTGTTAAATCCAACAATAGTTGGTAACAGCTGATTAATTACGCGGTTCCAACGGGCCAAAGGAGCCGTAGTTACATAAACAATATCGTAGGGTTGCAAGTGGAACTCTGTTCCCATGACCATTGCCGTCGCATCCGATGCATTCAACTGATAGATACTCGCCAGTTTCTGACCTTCCGTACCGCGTAGAGGCCTAATGACAAATACACCTGTTGCATCAGATACAGCCTGATCCATCCCTTCAGCGTTACCAAGTGCCTCCGTCAACGTCATTCCGCTGCGGTCCATTTTCAATGTGGTTTGCTTTTTCACTTCTCCCATAACGAAAACTTTTAAGTCATCGTTGCGTGGTACGTAGAGGATATCACCAGGATAAAGTAAACGGTTTTGCGTCAAATCGCCACGCTGCATCAGTGCCTGCAAGGAAATGCGCTGTTCTTGCCCATTATGAGTCAACACTACATTGCGCCAATCAGCGTTCTCAGCTAAACCACCGGCGGCATTAATAGCATCCATAACTGTCAAAGGAACGTTCGTGATTGCTTGCTTTCCTGATGTTGCTACCTCACCTGTAACATAAACCTTTTGTGAACGGAAGGCGGCGATGCTGACGTCCACTTGCGGGCTTTCGATATATTGCGCAAGCCTACCGGCAATATCATTGCGAACCTGACTCATGGTTCTACCGGCGACTTTTACCTTGCCAATGTAAGGATAGAAAATAGTACCGTCAGAATTGACCCAGTTCCCTGTATCGCTGGCGCTCCGATATTGGCCTGCCGGAGTGGTCAGTTCAGGATGATCCCACACGGTTACCATCAAGACATCACCAATACCGATACGGTATTCATAGTTCTGTAGTTCACGTTCTAAAGAGGAGTTGGGTTGTGCAACAACTGGCTTAGGTCGCATTTTCTCGACCAAGCTTGGCGTGAGCGGATAAACATTAACCAGTTTATCGATGTCAAAATCATTATCTTGTTGTTTGACGACCTCTTTGCCACTGGTTGAAAGATGAGAGCCCGGTACGATAGTACAGCCGCTAACCACACCGATAGATACCAAAAGTGGTATCAGTTTCCATTGTTTTTTTGCCATCGAGTTATCATCACTTTCAAAGTAAATATATCTGCAAGCTACGTTAGCTGGTCAACCTGGGCTACATCGTCGTATGTGCGTCATAAGCACTGTCATATCTCAGATATTTTGACGGAAAACCATGCTCGTATTGAGCCAGCGTTGAGAATCAGGGCCGTATGATTATGGAGTATTTCCACAGCTGAGTCCAACGTAGTGAGGAGCACTGAGCGTTCCCCTCCATATCAAAACGCAGGGTGTACAATGCGGTCAAATCGAGCGACCTTACAACGACAGTTGCTTAGCCCAAGTCCTAAAGGCTTCCCCCTGACTTGGATGTCGCAAACCATAGGTCACAAAGGCACGAAGGTAACCCATTTTCTCGCCGCAATTGAATGAATCTCCCACCAGCTCCATCGCTTCCACCGTGTTGTGTTGCAACAGCTCGGCAATTGCGTCAGTCAGCTGAATTCGGCCCCAGGCGCCAGGTTCGGTTCTTTCCAAAATGGGCCAAATTTCGGCAGAAAGGACATAGCGTCCGACAGCAGAATAATTGGAGTTTAACTGAAGTTCACGGCTAGGTTTCTCGACGATTGATGTCATTCTGGCGCTTTCGCCCGGATGCAAAGTATCCACCTCGCACTCAACGACAGAATAATCGTAGAGAACATGTTCATCGGCCTTCTGAACCAGCACCTGGCTCGAACCATTCTGCTCAAAACGCGCAATCATATGCGCTAAATTATCTTTCTGGGGTGCAGCTTTGCCTTCGTCCAACAAAATGTCGGGCAATACAACCACAAAAGGCTCTTCACCAATCAATGGCTTAGCACATAACACCGCATGCCCTAACCCCTTAGGTTGCCCTTGACGAATATGCATCAGGGTCACCCCTTTTGGGATGATGGATTTTACTTCATCCAGTAATTGGCGCTTTACACGCGCCTCCAACATAGCTTCCAGTTCAAACGACGTGTCAAAGTGGTTTTCTATCGCATTTTTGGAGGAATGCGTAACCAAAATAATGTCTTTTATCCCAGCGGATACGCATTCATTAACGATATATTGAATCAGCGGCTTATCTACAATCGGCAACATCTCTTTAGGAATCGCCTTCGTCGCCGGCAACATATGCATACCTAATCCAGCAACAGGAATGACGGCCTTTAACTTAGTCATGATAATCCTCTTCAAAATTGTGATTGTATGCCCGTTGCATTATTTATCGTGCAAAACCTGCTTTAACCAGTGTGTGAATGCGGCACCTTCCTTTTGATGACGCAAACCATATTGGACGAACGCCTTCATATAACCCAGCTTATCCCCACAGTCATGCGACTTGCCACTCATATGGAAAGCTTCAACGGTATTATTCTCCATCAGCATGGCGATAGCATCAGTGAGCTGAATTTCATCACCGGCACCTGGTGGTGTTTTTTCCAGCAACGACCAAATATCTGCAGCCAATACATAGCGTCCGACGACAGCAAGGTTCGAAGGTGCGTCTTCACGCGCAGGCTTTTCCACCACGGCCGTCATAACCGTGCTCTCGCCCCCCTCCAGCACCACACCGCCGCAATCCACTACGCCATATTTGGATACATCTTCCTCAGGCACAGGCTCAACCATGATTTGACTGTGGCCAGTCTCATCGAAACGCTGCAGCATTTTGGCCAGGTTCTCTTTATGCAGATCCGCCGTAGCATCGTCCAATAAAACATCGGGTAGTAGCACCACAAACGGTTCATCACCTACCATCGGCCTAGCACATAACACCGCATGTCCCAATCCCTTAGCCTGCCCTTGTCGCACTTGCATCACGGTGACATCTGGAGGGCAAATACCTTTGACTTCTTCCAGTAGCTGACGCTTGACGCGCGATTCCAGTACCGCCTCAAGTTCGAATGACGTGTCAAAGTGGTTCTCAATCGCATTCTTCGAGGAGTGTGTAACCAGTACGATATCCTTAATCCCGGCAGCTACGCATTCATTTACGATGTATTGAATTAAGGGTTTATCGACAACCGGTAACATTTCTTTAGGAATTGCTTTAGTTGCTGGCAACATCCGCGTCCCCAGTCCAGCAACCGGAATTACAGCCTTAAGTCTCTTTTGCATGTTTTTTATCCACAATCACATTATTCTGTAAAATACGCTAATCCATTGCCCGCTGCTTAGCGGCCAATAGCAGACACGCTACCGCCCTTGGCTTCCAGCTACCAATGCGCTGCTTGCAGTGGTTGAAAGAGAGAAAACCAATTAACACACTGATTTATTTGTATTTTTTCACGCGCAATGGCTACCAGTGGCGTTTGGTTCGTCATACTATGTAAAGAGGTATTTTTATAACCAAAAGCAGACGATTTAGGCCGTTTATATGGCTAAGATTCTTATACTATTAATCTTTGGACACAAGCCTTAGATACCCTAGTTGTCTCGTTTTCAGAATAAGACTACTAGGACCGTCCAATTCATAATATAAAAACTGACGAATCAAATCATAACATCATGATATTTAATAAAATACTGCATTCTGGTTATTTTACAGCCAAATGACAAGTGCGCTATTTCTCCCAGCTCACTGCATAGCCATTTAATTTATTGATGCCCCCTATTTTTCCTTAGATCTTAACCCGATACTCATCTTCACTCACTATTACATCTTCGAATTAAAGTTGAATTTTGCCGCCTCAGCGCCCATCATTCCCGTGCGGCATAAGCCGTAGAACTTACAGGTGAAATTGGGCGTATGGAATGGATCGCTGATCCAACAATTTGGGCCGGCCTGGCCACATTGGTCGTGCTGGAAATCGTTCTGGGTATAGACAACCTTGTCTTCATCGCCATTCTGGCGGACAAACTACCAAAACAACAAAGAGATAAGGCTCGTGTCGTCGGTCTGTTGCTGGCGCTGGTCATGCGCCTGGCGCTGCTCGCCTCCATCTCGTGGCTGGCGACGCTGACCAAACCGATGTTCATCGTCGCAGAGCACCCCTTCAGCGGCCGCGATCTGATCATGCTGGTCGGCGGGATATTCCTGCTGTTCAAGGCCACCATGGAGCTGAACGAACGGCTGGAGGGCAAGGATGAAGAGCAGCACGGCGCACGCAAAGGCGCGCGTTTCTGGCCGGTGGTGGCGCAGATCGTGGTGCTGGACGCCGTTTTCTCGCTCGACTCGGTGATCACCGCAGTCGGCATGGTCGACCACCTGGCGGTGATGATGATCGCGGTGTGTATCGCCATCGGCCTGATGCTGCTGGCCAGCAAGCCGCTGACGCGCTTCGTCAACGCTCACCCGACTATCGTTATCCTGTGCCTGAGCTTCCTGTTAATGATCGGCTTCAGCCTGGTGGCGGAGGGCTTCGGCTATCATATTCCGAAAGGATACCTCTACGCGGCGATCGGTTTCTCGGTGATGATCGAGGCCTTGAACCAACTGGCCCAGTTCAACCGCCGGCGCTTCCTGTCGAAGGTGCGGCCACTGCGCGAGCGCACCGCCGAGGCGGTACTGCGCATGCTGAGTGGTAAACACGAAGAAGCGGAGGTCGACAGCCACTCCGCAAACCTGCTGGCAGACAGCGACAGCGAAAACGGCGAGATCTTCAATCAGCAAGAGCGGCGCATGATCGAACGCGTGCTGGGCATGGCGCAGCGCACGGTCAGCAGCATCATGACTTCGCGTCACGACGTCGAATACCTCGAGCTGAACGATCCGCAGGAGAAACTGACGCAATTGCTGGAGCGTAATCAGCACACGCGCATCGTGGTGGTGGAAAGCAGCGCCAGCGACGAACCGCTGGGCGTTATCCATACTATCGACGTCCTCAAACAGCAGTTGGCACAGGCGCCGCTGGATCTGCGCGCGTTGATACGCCAACCGCTGATCTTCCCGGAACAGCTCACGCTGTTAAGCGCCCTGGAGCAGTTCCGCCAGGCACAGACGCACTTTGCCTTTGTGGTCGACGAGTTCGGTTCCGTCGAAGGTATCGTCACCCTGACGGACGTGATGGAAACCATCGCCGGCAATCTGCCGGAGGCCGGCGAAGAGGTGGACGCACGCCATGATATTCAGCAAAACGAAGACGGCAGCTGGATTGCCAACGGCTATATGCCGCTGGAAGATCTGGTGCTGTACCTGCCGATGCCGCTGGAAGACAAGCGCGAATACCACACGCTGGCGGGGCTGCTGATGGAACACAGCCAGCGTGTGCCGCAAGAAGGCGAGCAAATCAAGATCGGTGACTATCTGTTCGAACCGCTGGAGGTCAACAGCCACCGCATCCTGAAAGTGAAGATCACCCCGCCTCCCCCACCGGAGGACTACGAGGTTTAGCATTGAGGCCGGGCATCGCCCGGCCTTTCTTTTACTGGGGAACCAGCAGCTCGGTCGCCACGATCACCACCACCAACCCGACAATTACCGGCACCGAAGTGCGTTTCACCACCTCGAACGGCGAGATTTTCGCCATGCCGGAAACCGCCACCACCACGCCGGAGACCGGCGACAGCGTGCGGCCGAGGTTAGACGCCTGCAGCATCGGGATCACCAGATAGGCCGGATTCACGCCCATCTGCGCCGCCAGTTTCGGGATCAGTTCAACAAACGCATAGAACGGCGCATTGCCGGAACCGGTGGTCATGGCCGCCAGCATGGTGATCACCACCAGCACCAACATCATGATCAAACCGCCGGTGCCGAACGACTGCGCCAGCCCGATCAAGCCGCTGATAAAGCCGACGGTGCTCAGCCCCTGCGCGAACACACCCGCGGCCACCAGCAGCATCACCACGCTGGCGAAAGCGTCCGCCATGCCGCGATAGGCCACTTCCAGGCCGCTGAATACCAGTTTGGCGCTGAAGCTGCGCACAAACTCGATCACGGCCGCCAACAGTATGCACCCGACCAGTACGGTAATGATATGCAGCTCCGGCCCCCATTTTCCGTCGAAAATCAGCACGCCGAGGATCGGCGTAAACGGCAAAATCGCATAAAACCCCGGCGCGTGGGTGTTGATTTCGCTGACGTCCATGATGTGATGCTGTTCATTGTTCTTTTTGTCGAGATAGCGCTGCCAGAAAAAGTGCGCCACGGCCATGCAGACGATGGCGGCAATCGAGATCGGCAGCGTGGTTTTGAACGCGAAGTCCACCAGCGGCATCTCCGCCGCCTTGGCCGCCAACACCACGTCGCCAGAGGTCGGCGCCAGAATAATAGCCGCCGGCGAAGCGCAAATGGCCGCCGCCGCCCCGCGGCTGATGCCAACGTTCACCATCAACGGGAACAGCGTCGCCATCAGCAATACGCCGAGGCCGGTGGCGGAAGAGACCGCCAATGACATCAGGCAAGCGACAAAATAGGCCGCCACCATCAGCAGATAAGGCGAGTTGATCATCTGCAACGGGCGCGAGGCCAGCTTGACGACCACGTCGTTGGCGCCGATATGCGTCATGTAAGCGGCGAAACCGCACAGCATCATGATCATCATGCCCAGATCGCCGCCGCGGCTCATCAACAGAATCTTGACGTATTCGATCATGTCGGTCGCGCGCCAGCCGGTAGACGCCGCGCCGGACGGCAACAGCGTTTTCCCCATCAGGGCGCTGATACCTAGCAGCAGTAACCCGCCCACCATCAGAACGCCGGTGGCGGAATACCCCTTGATGATGTAACGGCCCACGCCCGCCGCCACTACGGCGCCAATAAGAAGCTCTATCATGTTTCCTCAACTCGTCATGTTTTCGCGCTCAGGCGCATAGTCATAGCAGAACAGCCCCTTACTCTGCACAATCTGCGCGCGAGTCTTCATGACCTTCATCAAGGTAACGGAGAGAAATTATCGCGGGAAACATCGAGATTGACGCGGGCCACAATGCGGCCCGCGTCAGAGGAGATTACAGCTTGTCGAGCAGCTTCTTCAGATCCTGGCCTTCGCGCGAATCCTTGTTCTTTTCAGCCCATTTGTTCAACGCATCCTTGGCCCGATCCTGCAGCGTTTTACGCAGCACTTGATCGACCTGCAGTTGATAATTCAGCTGTTGCCAAGGCCCATAGACCCGCAGCGGGATCGGCGTTTTTTGCAGTTGCTCAATCAGCTCGCCGCGCCCTTGCCAACCGCCGGTGACGCGCACGTTGAGCGCCATGTCGCACTGTTTGCCCGGCATATCGATGCTGCCGGCGCCGGTCAGCGCCAGCAAAGGTGAATCCGCCGTCAGGCCGCTGAGTTTGACCGTGCCCTGATTCAGGCTGGCCTGCGCCGAGACACTTTTGACTTCGGTATAGCGCTGATAGCTGTCTTGCCCACGTACGCTGTTATCATTACGCGCCACCGCCTGCTGAATCAGCTGCTGAATATTCAGGCCGTGCAGCTGCGCATCCTGCATCGCCAGCTGCGCCGTACCGCGCCAGCGGCGCTCAAATGCCTGTAAAGAGAGGCGATCGCCGGTCAGATCCCCTTTCATGCTGAACTTGCCGGTGAGCATCTGCGGCATATCGAATGCCTTGAGCACCGTGCCGAGCTCAACCTGATTCAGCACCGGTTGCACGCTTATCACCGGTTTATTGCCGCGCGCGTCGAGCGTTCCCGGCAAGGAAAAATCTCCGCCGGCCAACTGCCCGGCAAGCTTGTGCAACGTCAGCAGGCCGCGTTGGTTGTCCGCCGTAACGGCCAACTGGGTAACGTTCATACCGCGATAGGTTACCTGTGCCGCCTGCAGGTTCAACTGTGCAGTGAAATCGCGCAGCGCCTCCAGGTTTTGCTGCCTATCGTCAACCTGGCTGGCGATCACCGGCGCGGAAGTCACGGCGGGCTGCTCGGCGGTCGTGGTGCTGGATTGCCAGCCGGAAAGCGCGTCGAGATCGAGGTTTGCCGAATTGAGGTTCACCACATAGCCGGGCACTGCCCCCAGCGTGGCGCTGATATTGCCGGTCAACTGACTGTTATTGGCGCTGACGTTCAGCTGGCTGACGGCAATCTGCGCCGGCGTCTGCTGATAGACCACCTGCGCATTACCCTCTCCCTGAATACCGCCGTTCAGAATATCCGCGCCCGCCAGTTGGTAATTGAACTGGGTCACTTTGGCGCCAATCTGACGTGGGAACTGCTGCAGATCGACATCGGCCGCCATGCTGAAGATCAGGTCACGCTGATCGCGGTTGACCCGGCTGGAAAGTTCCAGCTGCGCCCGGCGTTTTTCCGTTTGTTGCAGGGTGAGATTGATATCCCGGACATTGATTTGTTCGTTATCGGCACGCTGCCAAATCAGCAGGCTGTCCACCACCCGAAGGTTATCGATATCGAACTTCCAGGCCGCGTCTGCCGCGTCAGTAGCGCTACCGGCGGGTGCGATTGGGGCATCCACCTGCGAGTGCTCTTCGCTGTCGGGCGTGAGGCGGATAACCGCGTTTTTCAACATCACCTGCTTCACAAACAGCTGATGCGACAGCAGCGGCAACAGTTTGACATCGAGGCGCATGTTTTCCGCACTCACCACCGGCGCTTTGGCACCCGGTGCGGTTAGCGTCATGCGGCCGGCCAAAATGCTGAGCTGCGGCCAGATGTGCCACCGCAGATCGCCTTCGAGCGTCAGCTGGTAGCCGCTCTTCTGCTCGACCTTTTTGACCATGTAGCCGCGAAAATCATTCGGATTGACCAGCAGTACCAGCGCGGACATCCCCGCCACCACGACCACCAGTAAAATCGCCAATGTCGTCAGTAATCTTCTCATGCCACCCTCTTGTCAGCGCCACACCGACGGTGCATCCCGCGCCGTTAATCCTTGTCGATTCGACTGGCTACTGCGCCCTGCTGATCGCGATATTTTGCGTCCTGGCGGCTGTTGTATGGCCGGGCCGCCGGGCCGGACAACGGCTCAAAGCTCAAGGCCCCGATCAGCATCCCCGGCCGCAGCGCCAGCGGCAGCTTGCCGGAGTTGTAGAACTCCAGCACGATGCGCCCATGCCAGCCCGGATCGATACGGTGCGCGGTCACGTGCACCATCAGCCCCAGGCGCGCCAAAGAAGAACGGCCGTCGAGCCAACCCACCAGATCGTCCGGCAGCGTCACGGATTCGAACGTCACCGCCAGGGCCAGCTCGCCGGGATGGAGGAAGAACGCCTCGCCTTCCGGCAGGACAATCTCGTCGCTCATCACACGATCCAGCGCGGCACTAACTTCATCTTTCGGCCCGCTAAGATCGATAAAAGGCGCGGTATGGCCACTGAACACGCGAAACTGATTGCCCAAACGGACATCTACTGTGGCTCCGTTGATGCGTTCGAGCGGCGGGCGCGGGGAAATCACCAGTTTCTCGCTATCCAGCCAGGCTTCTATATCGCGGTCGCACAGTCTCATGTCTTTCTTCTCCATCAAAACGCGTCACTAAACAAAAATTGCCACACAACGGGCGAAAGGTCTACGCCGGGGTGCAAATAGTTGGCCGCCGGCCGGAAATGCACATTTCCGGCCATTAAGCGGCATTATTCAAAGAATTGGCTGATTTTGGCTTTCAGAATATCGATCGCGATGCGGTTCTTGCCACCGCGCGGGACGATGATATCGGCGTATTGTTTGGAAGGTTCGATAAACTGCAGGAACATCGGGCGCACGGTCTTCTGGTATTGCGCCATCACCGAATCCATCGAGCGGCCCCGCTCGTTGACGTCGCGCTTCATGCGGCGCATCAGGCAGATATCCAGCGGCGTGTCGACAAAGATCGAGAAGTTCATCTCCTGGCGCAGGCGGATATCCGTCAGCAGCAAGATCCCTTCCAGAATAATCACTTTTTTAGGTTCGAGATGGACGGTTTCTTTCTTGCGCGTGTGTTCGGTGTAGCTGTACAGCGGCAGTTCGATCGCCTTGCCGGCCTTCAGCATCTGCAGATGCTGGAACAGCAGGTTGTGATCCATGGCGCTCGGGTGGTCATAGTTGGTTTTGACCCGTTCTTCCATGGTCAGGTGAGTCTGGTCTTTATAGTAACTGTCTTCTGGAATAACGCCGATGTGCTCATCGCCGACCTGCTCGCGGAGTTCGCGGTACAACGTGCTGGCAATAAGGCTTTTTCCGGAGGCAGATGCGCCAGCTATACCAATAATGACGCACTGATGCGGATTGTCAGTCATAAAATTAAAGACCTGATTTCGTAATGTGAAGGGGGGAACTAAAACGCGACAATTATAGGGAGTCGTCGGGGTTTGCGCCAGCCTTTAACAATGCCTAAACGCCATCTTTTCCCGTTCTTTTTTAGTCGATACCGAATATCAAACATTGCTTTTCAGAACTTTTACTCTACTTATTTTTTACCGCTCGGAGTACTATCCCGCGCTTCCTGCTTAGAAGATCGTTTATCTATAAGGTCTTGAAGGCAACCTTGAATACATCACCGCGCGTTGTTCTCATGAAGGTTTTTCCGTAATGGATTGGTATTCCCTGACTTTTTTCGGCGACAGCATGTTACTGCTGCCTTCCGGAATCATTGTTTTCGCTATCCTGATGTTTGTCTGTCGGGATTGGAAGCAGACGGCCCAATGGGCGCTGCTGTTCGGTGGCGTAGGCGCCATCGTGTGCGCCTCCAAACTGGCTTTTATGGGTTGGGGAATCGGCATTCGTGAACTGGATTTCACCGGTTTTAGCGGGCACTCCGCACTTTCCGCCAGTATTTGGCCAGTGATGATGTGGCTACTGACCGGCCGCTTCTCCACTGCCGTGCGCAAAACGGCCGTGCTGAGCGGTTATGCCCTGGCGTTGTTGATAGGCTACTCTCGCCTGGCCATCCACGTACACTCCGTTTCGGAAGTCATCAGCGGCCTCGCATTGGGGGGGGCCGCCAGCAGCGCATTTTTATGGCTGCAGCGCAATATTGCACCGCCAGCCCTGTCATACCGAAAAATCGCTGCCGCCTTACTGCTTCCTCTGTTGTTGATCAACAACGGCACGATAGCCCCGACCCAGGGACTGCTGGAGTTTATCGCCGTCAGCATCGCGCCGATAGATAAACCTTTCACACGTGAAGATATGCACGCCAACGTACCCGTTGCTTATAACACCCTCAACTCACGCTCCGCCCAATAAAAAAATCCCGGGAGCCCGGGATTTTTCCATGTGCCTCTTGCCGATTACAGCGCGCGGAAAGCAATCTCCGTCGGGATCGCCTCGCCCTGCCAATACATCTGCGCGGCCACGCGGCCGGCGAGCTGACGATACATCTCGGCGAATTCGCTGTCCGGGCGGCTGATCACCGTCGGCGTACCGCGATCCAGGTCTTCGCGCAGCGAGATATGCAGCGGCATCTGCCCCAGCAGACGGCTGTGGTATTTCTGCACCAGCTTCTCGGCGCCGCCGGTGCCGAAGATCGGCTCATGGTGACCGCAGTTGCTGCAGATGTGCACGCTCATGTTCTCCACGATGCCCAGCACCGGCACATGCACTTTCTCGAACATCACGATGCCCTTGGCGGCATCCAGCAAGGCGATATCCTGTGGCGTGGTGACCACCAGCGCGCCGGTCACCGGAATGTTCTGCGACAGCGTCAGCTGGATGTCACCGGTGCCCGGCGGCATGTCCAGCACCAGGTAATCCAGATCCGGCCACAGCGTATCCTGCAGCAGCTGCATCAGCGCCTTGCTGGCCATCGGGCCACGCCACACCATGGCGTTATCGTCGGTCACCAGGTAACCGATGGAGTTGGTCGCCAGGCCGTGCGCCACGATCGGTGCCATATGCTGACCGTCCGGCGAGGTCGGCCGCTCATGTTCGGTACCCAGCATGTTGGGGATCGACGGGCCGTAAATGTCGGCGTCCAGAATACCGACTTTGGCCCCTTCGGCGGCCAGCGCCAGCGCCAGGTTGACGGCAGTGCTGGATTTCCCCACCCCGCCTTTGCCGGAGCTGACGGCGACGATGTTGCGCACGCCTTTGATGCCGGCCTGGCCGTTGGCGCGTTTCAGCGTTGTGATGTCGTGTTTCAGCTTCCAGTCGATGGCGGAAGCGCCGGTCACGCGCAACAGCTCGGGGCCGACGCTCGCCTGCAGCGCCTCAAAACCGCTCTGCCAAGCAAACGGCATCGTCAGTTCGATATGCAGCACATCGTCCAGCAACGCGCAGTGATGAATAGCCTTCAATGCGGTCAGATTGTTTTTCAACGTCGGGTGTTCAAAGGCGGCCAGTACACCGGTCACCAGGGCGCGCAGAACTTCGGGGTTGGTCTGCTCAGGGGATTTTGCGTTCATCCCGGCTCCTTGATTTTGAATGGGTAGCTTCCGGCTAAGCATATCAGAACTGCCCGTCGGCTGGCGCGTATAACCTGTAAGAAACCGCCCTAGCAGCGAAGGGCGCGATCGGTTAACATCGAAGGCCCTTTTATTCATTACAGAAAGCAAGTTCTCACTATGGCTCAAGTCGCGAAAAAATTATTGGTGACGTGCGCGCTACCGTACGCAAATGGTTCCATCCATCTCGGCCACATGCTCGAGCACATCCAGGCGGATATCTGGGTGCGTTACCAACGAATGCGCGGCCACGAAGTGCATTTCATCTGCGCGGACGACGCGCACGGCACGCCGATCATGCTGAAAGCGCAGCAACTGGGCGTGAAACCGGAAGAAATGATCGCGGAGATGAGCCAGGAGCACCAACAGGATTTCGCCGGCTTTGGCATCAGCTATGACAACTACCATTCGACCCATAGCGATGAAAACCGTGAGCTGTCCACCCTGATTTACAGCCGCCTGAAAGAAAACGGTTTTATCAAGAACCGCACCATTTCTCAGCTGTACGATCCGGAGAAAGGCATGTTCCTGCCGGATCGTTTCGTGAAGGGCACCTGCCCGAAATGCAAATCGCCGGATCAATACGGCGATAACTGCGAAGTGTGCGGCGCCACCTACAGCCCGACGGAACTGATCGATCCGAAGTCCGTGGTTTCCGGCGCGACGCCGGTGATGCGCGACTCCGAGCACTTCTTCTTCGACCTGCCGGCCTTCAGCGAAATGCTGCAGGCGTGGACGCGCTCCGGCGCGCTGCAAGAGCAAGTGGCGAACAAGATGCAGGAGTGGTTCGAATCCGGCCTGCAGCAGTGGGACATCTCCCGCGATGCGCCTTACTTCGGCTTCGAGATCCCGGATGCGCCGGGCAAATACTTCTACGTCTGGCTGGACGCGCCGATCGGCTACATGGGCTCCTTCAAGAACCTGTGCGACAAGCGCGGCGATCTGGACTTCGACGAGTTCTGGCGTAAAGACTCCACCACCGAGCTGTATCACTTTATCGGCAAGGACATCGTCTACTTCCACAGCCTGTTCTGGCCGGCGATGCTGGAAGGTAGCAACTTCCGCAAACCGACCAACCTGTTCGTGCACGGCTACGTGACGGTGAACGGCGCCAAAATGTCCAAGTCGCGCGGCACCTTCATCAAGGCCGGCACCTACCTGCAGCATCTGGACGCCGACTGCCTGCGCTATTACTACGCCGCCAAGCTCTCTTCACGCATTGATGACATCGATCTCAATCTGGAAGACTTCGTGCAGCGCGTAAACGCCGATATCGTCAACAAGGTGGTGAACCTGGCGTCGCGCAACGCCGGCTTTATCAACAAGCGCTTCGGCGGCAAGCTGGCCGACAGCCTGGCCGATCCGGCACTGTACCAGACCTTCGTCGACGCGGCGCAGAGCATCGCCGAAGCTTACGCCGGCCGCGAGTTCAGCCGCGCGATCCGCGAAATCATGGCGCTGGCCGATCTGGCCAACCGTTACGTGGATGAGCAGGCACCTTGGGTGGTGGCGAAGGAAGAAGGCCGCGACGCCGATCTGCAGGCCATCTGCTCGATGGGCATCAACCTGTTCCGCGTGCTGATGACTTACCTGAAGCCGGTGCTGCCTTCGCTGACCGAACGCGCCGAAGCGTTCCTCAACGCCGAGCTGAGCTGGGACGCAATCCCGCAGCCGCTGCTGGGCCACCAGGTGAACGCATTCAAAGCGCTGTTCAACCGCATCGATCTGGACAAGGTCAGCGAAATGGTCAACGCCTCGAAAGAAGACATGGCCGCCGCCAAGCCGGTGACCGGTCCATTGGCCGATGATCCTATTCAGGAAACCATCACCTTCGACGACTTCGCCAAGGTGGACATGCGCATCGCCCTGATCAAGAGCGCCGACTTTGTCGAAGGCTCCGACAAACTGCTGAAGCTGCAGTTGGATCTGGGTGGCGAATCGCGCCAGATCTTCTCCGGCATTCGCTCCGCCTACCCGGATCCGAAAGCGCTGGAAGGCCGCCTGACCATCATGGTCGCCAACCTGGCGCCGCGCAAAATGCGCTTCGGCGTTTCGGAAGGCATGGTGATGGCGGCAGGCCCCGGCGGGAAAGAGATCTTCCTGCTGAGCCCGGACAGCGGCGCGCAGCCTGGCATGCAGGTCAAGTAACCGCGCCGGCGCGTTACATCAAGGGTCGAGCTTGCTCGGCCCTTTTTAATGCCTCAAACCCAACGTTATAAACAGTAAGAAAAAGTCATAACCGCTCTGATTCCCTCGCCCGCCGCATCTCGCTATGATGCTTCGCAACAACAAATAGACGTCCAGACAGAAAGACTGCTATAACAGACCTTCACCGGGACCGTTTACCCGCTTTTTTGGAGCCTATAATAATGAAAATTCTCAAGACTTCGCTGCTCGCCCTCAGCCTGCTGGCCGCCCTGCCGCTGCAGGCGGCGGAAAACGCCGCCGTGCCGGCCGCCATCGCTCAGCATCAGGGGCCGGTGCGCATCGCGGTGATCCGCAACCTCGGATCCGACGACAACACCACGCAATTTTTGGCGGGCGCTATTCAGGAAGGACGCAAGCTGGGCTTCAAGGTGGACACCTTCCTCAGCAACGGCGACGACGCACGCTTCCAGGACTTCGTCAACCAGGCTATCAGCCAGAAATATGACGGCATCATTCTCTCGCAGGGGCGAGCCCCCTATTCCACCGAGTTGGTCAAACGCATCGCGGCGGCCGGCATCGCCGTCGCGGCTTTCGATACCGACGTCAACGGCAGCGTTCCCGGCGTCACCGTCTCGCAGCAGGACGACGCTTCGCTGGCCAACGCCTCCTTCGGCCAGCTGGTGAAGGATTTCAACGGCCAGGCCAACATCATCAAACTCTGGGTAGCCGGCTTCCCGCCGATGGAACGCCGCCAGGCCGCCTATCAGCAGCTGCTGAAACAGCATCCGGGCATTCACGAGCTGGAATCGATCGGCGCGGTCTCCTCCGACGTACAGGGCGATACCGCCAATAAAGTGGGCGCGGTGCTGGCGAAATACCCGAAAGGCAAGATCGACGCCATCTGGGGCACCTGGGACGCCTTCACCCAGGGCGCTTACAAAGCATTGAAAGAGAACGGCCGCACCGAGATCAAGCTGTACAGCATCGATATCTCCAACCAGGACTTGCAACTGATGCGCGAAGCCGGCAGCCCGTGGCAGGTCAGCGTAGCGGTGGATCCGAAACTTATCGGCGCAGTCAACCTGCGCCTGGTGGCCAACAAGATCGCCGGGGAAAGCACGCCGGACAGCTATCAGTTCAAAGCGACGGTCATTCCGCAGGCACTGTTGCTGGCGCAGCCGGGGCCGGTCAACGTCGCCGGGCTGGCGAAGATCATCCCCGGCTGGGGCAGCAGCAGCGACTTCGTGCAGCCGTGGTTCGCCACGCTGCAGGCCGAACACGGTAAATAATGCTGTTTTTGACGAGGCTGCCGACGCAGCCTCTGTTTTTAAACTAATTTTCGGCTTTCCCCTTCCGTCCTCGCCAAAATACGCTATGTTATCTGCATTGCCCAATAACTGTATGCATACACAGGCCTCGAATGAAGGGATTCCCCTCGCTGATTAACATGCTGCTGGCCAGTTCGCTGGTGTTGACCATCGGCCGCGGCGTGACGCTGCCGTTCATTACCATCTACCTCACCGAGCATTTCCATCTGCTGCCGAAGAGCGTGGGCGTGATCCTGGGCGTCAGCCTGACCCTCGGCATCCTTGCCAGCCTGTACGGCGGCTATCTGGTGGACAAATTCAGCAAGAACCGCCTGATCCTGCTGTCGATTTTATTGTTTGCGCTGAGCTTCTTCGCCCTTCCCTGGATCCCTCGCCCCGGCGGCGTGATCGTGGTGCTGGCGATCCTGCATACCTGTTATTCGGTGCTGAGCATCACCATTAAGGCCTGCTTCGCCGACTGGCTGCCGGTCGAGCAGCGCATCAAGGCTTTTTCAATCAACTACACGCTGGTCAACGTCGGCTGGGCGATCGGTTCTGCGCTCGGCGTTCTGGTGGCCGGGCTTAGCCCGCTGCTGCCGTTTTACCTGTCGGGCGGGTTGGCGCTGGCGACGATGGCGACGCTAAGCCTGCGCTTGCGCGGTCGGGAACAGCGTGCAACGCCAGCCGCCGCCCCCGCGGCGCTCCCCAACTTCCGCCAGACGGTGACTATCCTGCGCAGCGATCGGCGGCTGATCTACTTCACTCTCGGCAGTACCCTGGGTGCCGTCGTGTTCGGTCAGTTCACCGGCTATCTGTCGCAGTACCTGATCACCGTCTCCAGCGCCGAGTTCGCCTACAGAATCATCGGGCTGGTGATGATCGTCAACGCCAGCATCGTCATCGCCCTGCAATACCTGCTCAGCCGCGGCATGCGTCAGGAAAACATGCTGCGCTGGCTGGCGCTGGGCACGCTGTTTTTCATCGTCGGGCTGCTCGGCTTTATGATGGCCGGCCAGATGGTCTGGCTGTGGCTGGCGGCGATGGCGGTGTTCACCCTCGGCGAAATCATCGTTATCCCGGTGGAATACATGTTCATCGACTTTATCGCGCCGCCGCACCTGAAAGGCAGCTACTATGGGGTACAGAACCTCAGCGCGCTGGGCGGCGCCATCAACCCGGTGCTGTGCGGGGTGCTGCTCAGCTATGCCACGCCGCCGTTGATGTTCGTGATGCTGATCGTCGCCGCGCTGCTCAGCCTGCTGTTTTTCTTCCTTGGCCACCGGCTGGCGGAACACGCGGCGGCAACCGCCGAAGACGCGCGCTGATCCCGCCAGCAGCGGTCATTGTGGGCTGTCAACCCGCCGATCGGGCATGGCATCCATAGCGAGAATTCATGGTGCGTTCTGTGGCATGGCTCACAGTTTAATTGTATGATGAATACGTCAGTTAAACGGGAAAAGACAATGGCCAACGTGCTCACACTGTGCTGGAAATACCTGAGAGCCCTGCTCCTCATCTACCTTTGTCTGTTCGTCGGCAATGCGCTGGCGGCGCTGCTGCCGTTCGCCATTCCCGGCAGCATCCTCGGCATGCTGCTGCTGTTCGCCCTGCTCTCTACCCAGATCCTGCCGGCCAAATGGGTTAAACCCGGCTGCCATTTGCTGATCCGCTACATGGTGCTGCTGTTCGTGCCGATCGGCGTCGGGGTGATGAAATACTATGACCAGATCGTCGCGCATCTGGGCCCGCTGGTTATCTCTTGCCTCATCAGCACGCTGATGGTGCTGGTGGTGGTCGGCTATACCTCACACTATTTTCACCGCGAGCGCCGCATCGCCGGTAAACCCGACGACACGGAGGGCAACCCATGATCCATGAAATCTGGTGGTCGCTGCCGCTGACGCTGGCGGTCTATTTCGCCGCGCGCTGGCTGGCGCGCAAGCTGAACATGCCGCTGCTCAACCCGCTGCTGGTTTCCATGGCGGTGATCATCCCGCTGCTGCTGCTCACCGGCATCCCCTATGAGCGCTACTTTCAGGGCAGCAAAATCCTCAACGATCTGCTGCAGCCGGCGGTTGTCGCGCTGGCCTTCCCGCTGTATGAACAACTGCACCAGATCCGCGCGCGCTGGAAGTCGATTATCGCGGTGTGCTTCATCGGCAGCCTGACCGCCATGATCAGCGGCGGCGCCATCGCCCTGTGGCTGGGCGCCACGCCGGAAATCGCCGCCTCTATCCTGCCGAAATCGGTCACTACGCCGATCGCCATGGCCGTCGCGGACTCGCTCGGCGGCATTCCGGCGATCAGCGCGGTCTGCGTCATTTTCGTCGGTATCCTCGGCGCCGTGTTCGGCCATACGCTGTTCAACCTGTTGAAAATCACCACCCACTCGGCGCGCGGTCTGGCGATGGGTACCGCATCCCACGCGCTGGGCACCGCACGCTGCGCGGAGATGGACTACCAGGAAGGCGCTTTCGGCTCGCTGGCGCTGGTAATCTGCGGCATCATCACCTCGCTGCTGGCACCATTCCTGTTCCCGGTGCTGCTGCACCTGTTCGGTTGAACAGGATGAAACTTGCGATACATCTCGCATTTATGTATCTCATTGCATTAATTTCATCAATTAAGAGACATTAATCACACTTTAATGTCTCTGGCCTGCCTAGAATGTTATCCCGTTAACCTGTAGAGAGACTTTCTATGCATCCGCGTTTTCACACCGCGTTCAGCGCACTGCCTGCGACACTGCAATCCGCCCTGCGGCCCTATCTGGACGTGCCTGACTTTCCGGCGATGTTCACGGCCGAGCAAGCGGCGGCGATCCGCACAGGCTGCGGGTTGGACGATGACGCGCTGGCATTCGCGCTGCTGCCGTTGGCGGCGGCCTGCTCGTTAACCCCGATATCGCACTTCCACGTCGGCGCCATCGCGCGCGGGCAAAGTGGCAACCTCTATTTCGGCGCCAATATGGAATTCAGCGGCGCACCGCTGCAGCAAACCGTGCATGCGGAACAGTGCGCGGTTACCCATGCCTGGCTGCGCGGCGAGCCGGCGCTGGCCTCGGTCACCGTCAACTACACGCCGTGCGGCCACTGCCGTCAGTTTATGAATGAACTGAACAGCGGCGGCGAACTGCAGATCCGTCTGCCGGGCCGCGCGCCGGCCACGCTGGCGGACTATCTGCCGGACGCCTTCGGCCCGAAAGATCTGGATATCGCTTCGCTGCTGATGGACAAGGTCGATCACGGCCATCGGCTGGCGCTGGACGATGCGCTGACGCAGGCGGCGCTGGCGGCGGCCAATCAGAGCCACGCACCGTACAGCAACGCCCACAGCGGCGTGGCGCTGGAAACGCAGGACGGTAACCTCTACGCCGGCCGCTATGCAGAAAACGCCGCCTTCAACCCAAGCCTGCCGCCGCTGCAGGCCGCGCTGATCCTGCTGAACCTCTCCGGCGGCGATTGCCTGAACATCCGCCGCGCCGTGCTGGTCGAACCGCAAGAGGCGATCCTCAGCCAGTGGGACGCCACCCGCGCCACGCTGGCGGCACTGGGCTGCCAAAACGTCAGCCGCGCCGCGTTCTAAGCGCACCACGGCGGAGCCATCCGGTTCCGCCGCTAACAGCCCCGCCCGCCAAATACAATGCCCCAACGCCACCAGAGAGACTTTCTTTAGTTAAAAAATCATTTGATTGTCGATAATTACGCCAACCTGGTTCATCATCTGGCAACAAATGCTGTACATCTTCTCTTTATCTCTTAGGATCGTCGGCAATAAAGTTATCTGATACGTGAAGAGTAAAACTGATGGAACTAGAATACGAAAGCAAACGCCCGCTCTACATCCCTTACGCCGGCCCGATTCTGCTGGAATTTCCGCTGCTGAACAAAGGCAGCGCTTTCACCGAGGAAGAACGTAGCCACTTCAACCTGCATGGCCTGCTGCCGGAAGCGGTGGAAACCATCGAAGAACAGGTGGAACGCGCCTACCGTCAGTACCAGGATTTCAAGAACGATAACGACAAGCACATCTATCTGCGCAACATCCAGGACACCAACGAAACCTTGTTCTACCGGCTGCTGGACTCGCACCTGAGCGAGATGATGCCGATCATCTACACCCCGACCGTCGGCGAGGCCTGCGAACACTTCTCCGATATCTATCGCCGCGCGCGCGGGCTGTTCATCTCCTACCCGAACCGCGATCGCATCGATGACATGCTGCAAAACGCCACCAAGCAGAACGTCAAGGTGATCGTGGT
The DNA here is from genome assembly GCF_010119335.3 of Serratia sp. HRI. Classification (NCBI taxonomy): domain Bacteria; kingdom Pseudomonadati; phylum Pseudomonadota; class Gammaproteobacteria; order Enterobacterales; family Yersiniaceae; genus Serratia; species Serratia sp. HRI. The sequence goes on from NZ_CP083690.1 coordinate 981,630, forward strand.
CACCGACGGCGAGCGTATCCTCGGCCTGGGCGACCAGGGCATCGGCGGCATGGGCATCCCCATCGGCAAGCTGTCGCTGTACACCGCCTGCGGCGGCATCAGCCCGGCCTACACGCTGCCGGTGGTGCTGGACGTCGGCACCAACAACCCGCAGCGCCTCAACGATCCGCTGTACATGGGCTGGCGCCATCCGCGCATCTCCGGCGAGGAGTACCACGCCTTCGTCGAAGAGTTTATTCAGGCGGTCAAACGCCGCTGGCCGAACGTGCTGCTGCAGTTCGAAGACTTCGCGCAGAACAACGCCACTCCGCTGTTGAACCGCTATCGCGACGAGATCTGCTGCTTCAACGATGACATCCAGGGCACCGCCGCGGTCACCCTCGGCAGCCTGATCGCCGCCAGCCGCGCCGCCGGCAGCCAGCTGCGCGATCAGACCGTCACCTTCCTCGGCGCCGGTTCCGCCGGCTGCGGCATCGCCGAGCAAATCATCGCGCAGATGAAGTCCGAAGGCTTGAGCGAAGACGAAGCGCGCGCCCGCGTATTCATGGTCGACCGCTTCGGCCTGCTGACCGACAAACTGCCGAACCTGCTCGATTTCCAGAGCAAGCTGGTACAGAAGAGCGACAACCTGGCCGGTTGGGAAACCGCCAGCGACGCCATCTCGCTGCTGGACGTGGTGCGCAACGCCAAGCCGACCATTCTGATCGGGGTGTCCGGCCAGCCGGGGCTGTTTACCGAAGAGCTGATCCGCGAAATGCACAAGCACTGCGAACGCCCTATCGTGATGCCGCTGTCCAACCCGACCTCGCGCGTGGAAGCCCGTCCGGAAGACGTCATCAACTGGACCGACGGCGCCGCCCTGGTGGCAACCGGTAGCCCGTTCGCGCCGGTGAGCTATAAAGAACAGCTGTACCCGATCGCCCAGTGCAACAACTCCTACATCTTCCCGGGGATTGGCCTCGGCGTGCTGGCCTCCGGCGCCACCCGCGTCACCGACGCCATGCTGATGGCCGCCAGCCGCGCACTGGCGGACTGTTCGCCGCTGGCCACCGACGGCCACGGCGCACTGCTGCCGAATATCGACGATATTCAGGGCGTGTCGAAGTGCATCGCCATGGAAGTGGGTAAAGCGGCGCAGCTGCAGGGCGTGGCGATCGTCACCTCCGAAGACGCGCTGTCGAAAGCCATCGAGCACAACTTCTGGCGGCCGCAGTACCGCAGCTACAAGCGCACCTCGTTCTAACTGGCGCGCTAAATTGACCCAGCCCGGCACCGCCGGGCTTTTTTGTGCGACAAAACCGCCTAAAAATGCGGCGTTGCGCGTGCTTCAGGCGGTTCGCGTCTTGCGTCGTTCGGTCAGGTAAAGTAGCCTTGATCCATCTTTTTCAGCCCGGCGCGCGTAAGGCAACAACATGTGGAAACGCCTGATCATCAGCCTGTTCATCATCATTGCGGTGTTGATGGGTTCGGCTATTGCGCTGGATCGCTGGATCAGCTGGAAAACCGCGCCTTACGTCTACGACGAACTGCAGGAATTGCCGCACCGCCAGGTCGGCGTGGTGCTCGGCACCGCCAAGTATTACCGCACCGGGGTGATCAACCAGTACTACCGTTACCGCATTCAGGGGGCGATCAACGCCTATAACAGCGGCAAGGTGAAATACCTGCTGCTGAGCGGCGACAACGCCCAGCAAAGCTATAACGAGCCGATGACCATGCGTCGCGATCTGATCGCCGCCGGCGTGGCGCCGAGCGATATCGTGCTGGACTACGCCGGTTTCCGTACCCTGGACTCCATCGTGCGCACCCGCAAGGTGTTCGACACCAACGATTTCATCATCATCACCCAGCGTTTCCACTGCGAGCGCGCGCTGTTCATCGCCCTGCACATGGGCATTCAGGCGCAGTGCTACGCGGTGCCGTCGCCGAAAGACATGATGACGGTGCGCGCCCGCGAGATCTTCGCTCGCCTGGGCGCGCTGACCGATCTGTACATCCTCAAGCGCGAACCGCGCTTCCTTGGCCCGCTGATCCCGATCTCCGCCATGCACACTGTGCCGGAAGACGCCCAGGGCTATCCCGCCGTTTCGCCGGAACAGTTGGTGGAGCTGGAGCACAAGCTGAAAGAAGAGAAGCAGAAAGCCAAACAGCCCTGACGCGGCAAACGCCCAAAAGAAAGGCCGGCAATAGGCCGGCCTTGTTGTCTGTGCTGCGGCAAATCTACTTCTTCTTGGCGTATTTCAACGAGTCCAGCGCCACGGCGAAGATGATGATGCTGCCCTTGATAATGTACTGCCAGTACGGGTTGATGCCGATATAGGTCAGGCCGTAGTTGATGACGGTGAAGATGATCACCCCGGTCACCACGCCCCACACCGTACCCACCCCGCCGGCGAAGGAGACGCCCCCCACCACGCAGGCGGCGATGGCATCCAGCTCGTACATAAAGCCGAGGTTATTGGTGGCGCTGCCGATGCGCCCCGCTTCCAGCAGGCCGCCGAAGGCGTAGAACACGCCGGACAACGCATAGATCATGATCAGGTTCAACGGCACGTTGACCCCGGACACCTTGGCCGCTTCCGGGTTGCCGCCGATGGCGAAGATGTTCTTGCCGAAGCGGGTCTTGGTCCACAGGATCCAGACGAATATGATGGCGATCAGCGCATAGAAGGTAATGTACGACAGCTTAAAGTCACCGAAGCGCAAGAAGCCCTGGGCAAAGGTGGAAAACTTCGGATCGAAGCCCGCGACCGGCGAAGCACCGACCGAATCGTAATACAGCGAGTTGATGCCGTAGACGATGATCATGGTACCCAGCGTAGTGATGAACGGCGTCACGTTGAGATAGGCGATAATCAGGCCGTTAACCAGGCCGATCACCGCGCCGACCGCACACACCAGCAGGATAACCAGGGGAATCGACCAGGTTTCCATGTGCGGGAACACCTTGTTGACGTTATCCATCGACTGCAGCAGCGTGGCCGCCACCACCGCCGCCAGCCCCACCTGCCGCCCGGCGGACAGGTCGGTGCCCTGGGTCACGATCAGCCCCGCCACGCCCAGCGCGATGATGATGCGCACCGAAGACTGCGTCAGGATGTTGCTCAGGTTCATCAGGCTGAGGAAAGTCGGATCCTGAATGATGATGATGGCCAATAGCACCAGCAACACCACGTAAATGCCGCCTTCCTTGAAATAGGTAAATAAGGTTTTTTTATTTAGCGCGTTCATAATTCCGATCCTTAAAGGTGCAGGGAGGCGAGACGTAAGATTTCATTTTGCGAGGTCTGTTTGGTGTTAACGATGCCCGCAACCTGACCATTGCTCATCACCAAAATGCGGTCGGTGATCCCCAAAAGCTCCGGCATTTCGGACGAGACGATAATGATCCCCTTGCCCTTCTTCGCCAGTTCGGTCATCAGCTGATAAATCTCGAACTTGGCGCCCACGTCGATGCCGCGCGTCGGTTCATCCAGCATCAGGATCTCCGGCTGCGTCAGCAGCCAACGGCCGATGATCACCTTCTGCTGATTGCCGCCGGACAGCGAGCCGATATGGGTGTGATGCCCCGGCGTTTTCACCCGCATGGCGTCGATCACCCACTGGGTGTCGCTCTTCATCCGCGCATTATCCAGCAGGCCGAGCTTGTTTTTATAATTGCGGATATTGGAGATCAGCGAGTTGAAACCCACGTCGAGGTAGGCATAAATCCCGGTGGATCGGCGTTCTTCGGTCACCAGCGCAAAACCGTGGTTGATGGCTTCGTTGGCGCTGTGGTTGTCAATCGCCTTGCCGTGCAGCTTGATGGTGCCCGCCACCTTTTCGCGAATGCCGAACAGCGTCTCGACGATATCGGTGCGCTTGGCGCCCACCAGCCCGGCGATGCCGAGGATCTCGCCTTGGTGCAGATCGAAGGACACATCGCGGATCGAGGGCTGACGCAGCGACGTCAGGTTCTTCACCTCAAGGATCACCTCACCCGGCGTGTTCTGCCTGTCGGGGAAGCGCTGGCTGAGCGAACGGCCGACCATCATGGCGATGATCTTGTCCATATCCAGCCCTTCCAGCGGCTGGGTAGCGATCCACTGGCCGTCGCGCAGCACCGTTATCTCATCGCAAAGCTGAAAGATCTCTTCCATCTTGTGCGAGATATAAACAATGCCGCAGCCGCGCTCTTTCAGCTTGCGGATGATGGTGAACAGGTGATTGACCTCTTTCTCCGTCAGCGAGGAGGTCGGTTCATCCATGATGACGATTTTGGCGTCGTAGGAGAACGCCTTGGCGATCTCGATCATCTGCATCTGCGATACCGACAGGTTGCCCACCTTTTCGCGCGGGTTGATGTCGATATCCAGCTCGTCGAAGATCGCCTGGGTGTCTTTGAGCATTTTTTCCTGATCGACGAACAGGCCTTTGGTCGGATAGCGCCCCAGCCACATGTTGTCCATCACGGTGCGCTGCAGCACCAGGTTCAGCTCCTGGTGCACCATGGAAACGCCGTGCTCCAGCGCTTCTTTCGAACTCTTGAAATCGATCTCCCGGCCCTGAAACACAATGCTGCCGCTGTCTTTTTTGTAAATGCCGAACAGGCATTTCAGCAACGTCGATTTACCCGCGCCGTTCTCCCCCATCAGGGCGTGAATCGAGTGCGGGCGGACGCGTAAATTGACATTGTCCAAGGCTTTGACGCCGGGAAATGACTTACAGATATCCGTCATTTCCAGCAGAAATTCGCGTGAGCTATCGGCCATAAATACACCTGGCTTAACGATCTTGCAGTCGTAAACATCCCCGCCGGCGGTATTCCTGGTGTTGGCGCCGCCGGCGGGGTCTTAGCGGGATCTCAATTCTTATTTAACAAACTGAGACAGGTTGTCTTTATCTACGCCGACGTAAGGAATACGCACGACTTTATTTTCGATTTTATATTGGGTGCCTTCGGTGGCCGGTTTGCCCGCCGCCAGGTTTTTCGCCAGCTCGAAGGTGGCTTTCGCCTGGTTGTCGGCGTCGTTCAGCACCGTGCCCGCCATCGCGCCGGATTTCACCAGCGCCAGCGCTTCAGGTAAGGCATCGACGCCAAACACCGGGATACTGGTCTTGTTGTGCGCTTTCAGCGCTTCTACCGCGCCCATTGCCATGGCGTCGTTGTTGGCGATCACCACTTCGATCTTGTTGGCGTTCGGGCCGGAGAGCCAGGCGTCCATCTTGTCTTTCGCCTGCGCGGTATCCCACATCGCGGTATCCATCTGGAGCTGCTGGGTCTTGATGCCTTTTTCGTTCAGCGTTTTCACCACGTAGGTGGTGCGCGCTTCGGCATCCGGGTGGCCCGGTTCGCCCTTCAGCAGCACATACTGGATCTGGCCGTCTTTGTTCAGATCCCAGGCCGGGTTGGCTTTCCAGTGTTTGGCGATCAGCTCGCCTTGGATCACGCCGGATTCTTTGGAATCGGTGCCGACGTAATACGCCTTGTCGTAGCTGTCCAGCGCCTTGCGGGAAGGTTCTTTGTTGTAGAACACCACCGGGATATCGTTTGCGCGCGCCTTATCGATAACCACCGGCGCCGCAGCCGGGTCGACCAGGTTGATCGCCAGCGCTTTCACGCCCTTGGCCAGCAGCACGTCGATCTGATCGTTCTGCTTGGACTGGTCGTTCTGCGAGTCATTCATCAGCAGGGTGACGTCCGGTGAAGCCTTGGCGTCTTTCTCAATAGCCTTACGCACCACCGACATGAAGTTGTCGTCGTACTTGTAAATCGTGACGCCAATACGGGTGTCAGCATGGGCTGCGGCGCCAAACATCATGGCTGCGGCCATGGCGGCCAGGGTGAAAACCTTCTTATTCATTGTCAGTCTCCGGTTCTGTGTAGGGTATTACTCGTCTTTGAGCCAATGGTCACCGGCAGTGCGCACACCCCAGGCCAGGCGATTTCCACTCAACACCTGTCGTCCGTGGATCTTGTTATTTCCGAGAAATGCTGTGTCAGCGCGAGGTAAAGGTTGCAGCGGCAAGGGCCTTTGCGCCGGAAAACGCCTAGAGCATAGACGGCGCGATGTTAATATTCTGTGAATTTTCTCACAGATTGAAAACGGTTACACAAGATTAAATCGTCAGAGAGTGACCGTCGCCTCACTTTGCCAGGGGGCGACAGAATGGCGCCGCACCAGCGTCGGCATGAACAGATGAGCGGCCTGCGGCTCCGCCAGGCCCGCTGCGCCCTGCAACGCCAGCTCGGTGGCCAGCGTGGCCATCGAGACGATCGGATAGCGCACCGTGGTGAGTTTGGGGCTGGTGTAACGCGCGATGGGGATGTCGTCGAAGCCGATCAGCGAGAAATGCTGCGGCACTGTGATACCGTTTTCTTTCAGCACCGCCATGGCGCCGGCGGCCATGGCGTCGTTGTAGGCGAACACCGCGCTCAGCTGTAGGTTACGCCCCAGCAGCTCCACCATCGCTGCCTCGCCGCCCTGCAAATCCGGCGAACCGTAGGCGCGCCAGTTGTCGGGCGTGGCCAGCCCGGCGGCGGCCATCGCCTGCGCATAGCCCTGCTGGCGCAGCGGCCCGTCTTCGATCGGGTGATTGGAGCCTAGATAGCCGATGCGTCGATGGCCCTGCGACAGCAAAAGACGCATCGCCATTTCCGCGCCGCAGACGTTATCCAGCCCGACGCAGCGCGGCTCATAGCCGGGGATAATCCGGTTGATCAGCACCATGCCCGGTACCTGCTCCAGAAAGCCGATCAGCTCGGCGTCGCTCAGGGCTTTGGCATGAACAATCAGGGCATTACAGCGCTGGCGGATCAGCACTTCGATCGCGTGGCGCTCTTTGTCCGCCTGATGATAACTGTTGCCGATCAGCAGGTATTTGTGGTGTTTCTGCGCCACCGTGTCTACCGCTTTCACCAGCGCGCCGAAGAACGGGTCGGAGACGTCCATCACCACCACGCCCAGGGTATCGCTGCTTTGAGTCGCCAACGCCTGCGCGTTGGCGTTGGGGCGATAGCCCAGCTCCGCCACCGCCTGCAGCACCTGCTCGCGCGTCTCCTTGCTGGTCAGCGCGCTGTGGTTCAGCACGCGGGAGACGGTCGCCACGGAGACCCCGGCGCGTTTCGCCACGTCGCGAATGGTGATCGGATGAACTGAAGGCATGTGGGATCCTGAAATCAGGGTAGTGGCCGGTGGCGCTATCCTACCCCGATTGGTCCGCTGCTCGCGTGAATTACGTCACAGGAAAGAAAACGTTTACATACATTTTTTTAACCTGTCGGCAGACGCTCACTTCAGCGCTTTGGGTTCCGCTGCGCCGGCGGCCAGCTGCGTCAGCTTGCGCCACAGCCACTCCATCGGCCCCTGAGCGAAGTAACGCAGCCACAGTGCGGAAAACGCCAGGTTGGCCAACCAGACCAGCGGCACGAACGCCAACAGCTGCAGCCGGTCGAACTGCTCATAGAGGCCGAAGCGATAAAACAGCGTGGTGCAGATCAGCGTTTGCAGCAGGTAGTTGCTCAGCGCCATGCGTCCCACCAGGGTCAGCCAGTGGGCGATGCGCATGCGCGACAGCGCGGGCCAGAAACCGTAGCACAGCGCCAGATAGCCCATCGCCTGCAGCGGGGCGCCCAGCTCGCGCGGCACCTGCAGCAGGAAACCGCTCCAGCGATAGTCCCAGTGGACCTGCCATTGCAGCGCCACCGCCGGCAGCTGGATCAGCACCGAAAGCGGCAGCAGCCACGCCGCCTGCCGCAGGTAATAACCGGAGGAATAACTGCCGCGCAGCCAGCCGCTGCGCATCAGCCCGGCGCCGAACAGCATCAGCCCCGCCAGCTCCCAGCCATACTGCGCACCGATGGCCAGCAGGCTGGACGAGAGCAGATCGGCGCGGCTGCGCCAGGCTTCGAAACCGCCCTGCAGCTTCCAGAACTTCTCGTACTGCAGCTCCGCCACGCCCGGCTGCCAGAAATTGCCCGGTTCACCGTGCGAAACGAAGCCGAGCAGCAGCAGCACCGCTACGCCGATCAGATACAACACCACGCCGGTTTTCAGCAGCTGGAAGGTTTCTTTGGCTTCGCGGATCATGCGCCAGCACACCAGGCCGATCAGCCCGTAGGCCAGCAGAATATCGCCGTCCCACAGGAAGATGGCGTGTGCGAGGCCGAACAGCACCAGCCACGACAGCCGCGCGCGGATCCAGCTTTTGCCGCGCCGCAGCAGCATTTGCAGCCCGGCACCGAACAACAGCGCGAACATCGCCAGAAACTTGGCCTGGGCGAAGAGATCGAGCAGCGCCCAGGTCCAGGCGTCGCGCGACGACGGCATGCCCAGATAGGCCGGGTTGAGATAGGCGGCCTTCGGCAAGCCGAAGGCGCTGATGTTCAGCAATAAAATGCCGAGAATGGCGATGCCGCGCACGCAGTCCAGCGTGGCGATGCGCGGCAGAGGGTGACTGTTCATTTTTTATCGCTGTCTTCCGCTCATGAAAAAGGCGCCCGCAGGCGCCTGTTGTCGTCGTGCGGGTCGCCCCGCAACGCCATCACCCCTGGTGATGACGCACCGCGCGCAGGAACTCCTGGCGGGTATTCTGGCTGGACTTGAACAGCCCCCCCAACGAGGTGGTGGTGGTGGCGCTGGTCGCGTCGCGGATGCCGCGCGCCTTGACACAATAATGGACCGCATCGATCGATACCGCCACGTTATTGGTGCCGAGCAGAGTCTGCAGCGCCACCAGGATCTGTTGGGTCAGGCGCTCTTGCACCTGCGGACGCTGGGAGAAGAACTGCACGATGCGGTTGATCTTCGACAGGCCGATCACCGAGTCTTTCGGGATATAGGCCACGGTGGCCTTGCCGTCGATGGTCACGAAGTGGTGCTCGCAGGTGCTGGTCAGCGTGATATCGCGCACCGTCACCATCTCATCCACCTTCATTTTGTTCTCGATGACGGTGATTTTCGGGAAGTTGGCGTAGTCCAGCCCGGAGAAGATCTCGTCGACATACATTTTGGCGATGCGATGCGGCGTCTCCGCCAGGCTGTCGTCGGACAGATCGAGATTCAGCAGCTGCATGATTTCGGTCATGTGCTCTTTGATGCGGCGCTTGCGCGTTTCGCGATCCAGCACTTCCCCGCGCAGCGGCGTCTCCAGACCACGCTCTTCCAGCGCCGCATGCACCAGCGCGGCTTCTTTACTTAATGATGTCATGTACTTGTTCTCCTGCGGACGAAACCCGCCGGCGGCCTGGTAGGGCGTGCGGCCGGCGAATTGCTTGCTCTCGTGACGGCAGAGTTTTCGTGATGGATAACGTGAACCCGGTCAAGATTTTGCCCCCACTGTAGATGAGAGCGCGGCGATTATCCAGTGATAGTGCTTCATCCGCAGGTGAAATATTCGCATTTAGCACAATCAGGCCGGCTGCGGGATTCCACGTTTTTTGTATGGATTTTAATCAGCTCATCGCCGTTTTTTGCGCCAGCCGCCGCGCCGGGGTATTCACCACCAGCGCACCAGCCACCAACAGCGCCGCCACCGCCACATACAACGCCGGCTCCAGCCGATGGGTCATGGCGGTCGACAGCGCCGACAACATCGGCCCGACCAGTTGGCCGATCGCATAACCGGTGGTCAGCAACCCGGCCATATAGCGCGCATGGCGCGGCGCCAGTTCACGGCCGTGCTGAAGGGCGAGCTGCACCACGCAGAGAAAACCGCCGCCGGTCAGCAACGCCCCCAACGCCAGGCCGGCCACGCCCGGCACCACTTCGGCGCTCAGCACGCCCAGCGCCTGTATCCACAGCGTGATCGCCAGCCGGCTCTGGGTGGTCAGCCTGTGGCGAGTCAAAATGCCGATAACGATCCCCAGCACCGCCGCGCCGCCGAACACCGGCCAGACGAACTGCGCGAACAGGCTACCGGGAAAACGTGCCGCCGCCATCTGCGACAAGAACGTCGCCGGCAGGATGTAGCCGAACCCGGCCAGGCTGTAACTCCACACCAGGCGTTTAAGCGCCGGCGTCAGCAGCAGCGGCTCCGGGGCCACGTCCGGGCGATGCAGCTCGCCGCTGCGCGGCAGAAAGGCGCTAATTCCTCCGACCAACACCAGCGCCAGCCCGCCATACACCAGCCAGGCCTGCGCTGCCGTCAGCCCCAGCGTGTTGATGCCCACCGCCAGCATGCCGCTGAGGAAGATACCGGCGCCCGGCCCGGCGAACACCGCCGCGCTCAGCGCCGGCCGGCCGTAGTGCGCCAACCGCTCGTTGGTCCAGGCCGCCACCAGCACCATCGCCCAGCCGCTGGCCCAGCCGATGACGAAGCGCAGCGCGCCGTGGGTCCATTCATCCTGCGCCAGCGCCGACAGCAGCGTCAGCGCCATCGCGCCCCATACGCCCAGCCACAGACGCCGCTCGACGTGGCGCGTGGCGCGCATCGCGTCGTAGGCACCGCACAGGTAGCCCAAATAGTTGATCGCCGCCACCAGCCCGGCGCCGGTCAGGCTGAACTGGTGTTCCGCGATCATCAGCGGCACCTGGGGAGTGAAAGCGAAGCGGCCAATGCCCATCGCGACGATCAGTGCGGCAAAACCGCTCAAGGCAATACGTAAAGCCATACCGGTATCCAAAAGGTTAAAAGAAAGTTGCCAGTATCATGCCGCAGTATTAAACTCACAAAAACTGAATAATAGTTATCAAGTTAATCACGAAACGAGAATATTATGGATCTGACCCAGCTTCGCATGTTCTGCTGCGTGGCGGAAACCGGCTCGGTCGCCCGCGCCGCCGAGCAGCTGCACCGCGTGCCGTCGAATTTGACCACCCGGCTGCGCCAGCTCGAACAGGAGCTGGGCGCCGATCTGTTTATCCGCGAAAAACAGCGCCTGCGCCTGTCGCCGATGGGCCATAACTTTCTGTGCTACGCCAACCGCATCCTGGCGTTGAGCGACGAGGCGATGAGCATCACCCACGCCGGCGAACCGGCGGGCAACTTCGCCCTCGGCTCGATGGAAAGCACCGCCGCTACCCGCCTGCCCTCGCTGCTGGCGGCTTACCACCAGCGCTTCTCGCAGGTTTCGCTGTCGCTGACCACCGGTACCTCCGGCGAAATCGCCGATCGAGTGCGCGCCGGCACGCTGGCCGCGGCGCTGGTCGACGGGCCGGTACCCTATGACGAGCTGAACGGCTGCATCGCCTATCCTGAACATATGGTGGTGATCTCCTGTCTCGATCACGCGCCGATCCACAGCGCCAAAGACGCCAATGGCGAGACGCTGTTCGCCTTTCGCGCCAGCTGCTCCTACCGCCTGCGGCTGGAGGCCTGGTTCAAGCGCGAAGGCGCGCGGCCGGGGCAAATTATGGAGATCCAGTCCTATCACGCCATGCTGGCCTGCGTCGCCAGCGGCGCCGGGCTGGCGATGATCCCGCATTCGGTGCTGAGCCTGCTGCCGGGCCATGAGCGGGTTCGGGTTCACACCCTGCCGCCGGACGTGGCCGACACCGCCACTTGGTTGCTGTGGCGCCGCGACGCGTTCGGGCCGAACGTGCGCGCGCTGAAAGAGTTGATTATTGAACAGACGGAAACCGCCGCTGTTGATGAAAGCACCCCCAACGATTTATCAGGCGTTGTCGATATCGCCTGATTTAAAAAGAAAACCACTGAGGAGACTATGATGGAGATGATCAAAACCCGCGCCGCCGTTGCCTGGGGCCCGAACCAGCCGCTGAAGATCGAAGAAGTCGAGCTGATGCCACCGCAAAAAGGCGAAGTGCTGGTGCGGATCGTCGCCACCGGCGTTTGTCACACCGATGCCTACACCCTGTCCGGCAAAGATCCGGAAGGCGTGTTCCCGGCGATCCTCGGCCACGAGGGCGGCGGCGTGGTGGAAGCGGTCGGTGAAGGCGTCACCAGCGTGGCGGTCGGCGATCACGTGATCCCGCTCTACACCCCGGAGTGCGGCGAGTGCAAATTCTGTAAATCCGGCAAGACCAACCTGTGCCAGGCGATCCGCGCCACCCAGGGCAAAGGGCTGATGCCGGACGGCACCACCCGCTTCTTCAAGGACGGCAAGCCGATCTTCCACTACATGGGCACGTCCACCTTCTCCGAGTACACCGTGGTGCCGGAAATCTCACTGGCGAAAATCAACAAGGAAGCGCCGCTGGAAGAAGTGTGCCTGCTGGGCTGCGGCGTGACCACCGGCATGGGCGCGGTGATGAACACCGCCAAAGTGCAACCGGGCGACACCGTGGCGATCTTCGGCCTGGGCGGCATCGGCCTGTCGGCGATCATCGGCGCGCAGATGGCCGGCGCGGGCCGCATCATCGGCATCGACATCAACACCAGCAAGTTCGATCTGGCCCGCAAGCTGGGCGCCACCGATCTGATCAACCCGAAAGACTATGACAAGCCGATTCAGGAAGTGATCGTCGAGCTGACCGACGGCGGCGTCGATTTCTCCTTCGAGTGCATCGGCAACGTCAACGTGATGCGTTCCGCGCTGGAGTGCTGCCACAAGGGCTGGGGCGAATCGGTGATCATCGGCGTCGCAGGCGCGGGCGAAGAGATCTCGACCCGTCCGTTCCAACTGGTCACCGGCCGCGTCTGGCGTGGTTCGGCGTTCGGCGGCGTCAAGGGCCGTTCGCAGCTGCCGGGCATCGTCGAGCGCTATCTGGACGGCGAATTCGCACTGAACGACTTTATCACCCACACCATGGGGCTGGAGCAGATCAACGAAGCGTTCGATTTGATGCACGAAGGCAAATCGATCCGTTCCGTCATCCACTTCGACCAATAAGCCAGGAGGCAGAGATGACGTTGTCATTGGAACTTCTCGAAGAGCACCGCATGTTCGGCGGCTGGCAGCAGCGCTATCGCCACGCGGCGCAGAGCCTGAATTGCAACATGACATTCAGCATCTACCTGCCGCCGCCGCGCGATGACAACCCGCCGCCGGTGCTGTACTGGCTGTCGGGGCTGACCTGCAACGACGAGAACTTCACGTTGAAAGCCGGCGCGCAGCGCATCGCCGCCGAGCTGGGTCTGGTGCTGGTGATGCCGGACACCAGCCCGCGTGGCGACGAAGTGCCGAACGACGAAGGCTACGATCTGGGCCAGGGCGCCGGGTTCTACCTGAACGCCACCCAGGCGCCGTGGGATCGCCATTTCCGCATGTACGACTACATCAGCGCCGAACTGCCGGCGCTGATCGAACAGCACTTCAGCGTCAGCGATCGTCAGTCGATCTTCGGCCACTCGATGGGCGGCCACGGCGCGCTGATCATGGCGTTTCGCAATCCGCAGCGCTTCCGCTCGGTATCGGCCTTCGCGCCGATCGTTAACCCGTGCCAGGTGCCGTGGGGCCGCAAGGCGTTCACCGCCTATCTGGGCAGCGACGAAAGCCAGTGGCTGCAGTACGACAGCTGCCATCTGCTGGCCAGCGGCGCGGAAAAAATGCCGGTCCTTATCGACCAGGGCGACGACGACCAGTTCCTGGCCGACCAGCTGCAACCGGCGCGGTTGGCGGAGCTGGCGCGCCAGCACGACTGGCCGCTGACGCTGCGCATTCAGCCGGGGTACGATCACAGCTACTTCACCATCGCCACCTTCGTGGAAGATCACCTGCGCTTCCACGCCGAGCACCTGTTCCGCTGATAAAAAAATCCGGGCGGTTTAACCGCCCGGATTTTTTCAAAAGCCATCAATCAGAAAATCGATAGCGGCTTTAATTTGATTCCTGTGCTCATTGACATTACCAACGGCCTTCCCAATCTGCGAAATACGTACGGCAGCCATCTCATGCGTCATAACAAGAAACTTTTCGCCGTTGACCTCAATTTCCGGGCATAAACGTGCAGAAATTTTAACCCTGACGTTATCCAAAGCATAAAGAGGGATCACTAACCGGGTCGAGAGGACATCAATAAGATCGCTTTGAACGTCCAGTAAGTAGGGATAGGCTGATGCCGGATACGTATTGTCATATACGGTAAATTGCATATTTAAAATGTCCGATATTCATCAGACAACAAACCATTTTCTTCAGTGATACGATTAAGTTCTTCTAACGCCGCGCGATTTTGCTCGCGCCACTGTTGAATCTCAATATCCCTGACGCGGACGCTCAATGCGTCCGTCAATACGGATGACACATTGACGCCCAGGGATTTTGCGCGCTGGAAAAGATCGCGATCGATGGTTACGTTGACTGTCTTTTTCGTCACATTGTTATTTGCCATATCCATTCCCCATCCCTGTAATATACACGGGTTAAATTTTCATCAATTATACTCGTAAAACAGGGGTATGCCAATTCAGCGATGCCCTCACCCCTTCAGTTTCGGATCCAACGCGTCGCGCAATCCGTCGCCCAACAGGTTGAAGGCCAGCACGGTGATGAATATCGCCAGGCTGGGGAAGATCGCCACGTGCGGCGCGATCACCATATCGGCGCGCGCCTCGTTGAGCATCGCCCCCCACTCCGGCGTCGGCGGCTGGGCGCCCAGGCCCAGAAACGACAGGCTGGCGGCGGTGATGATCGAGGTGCCGATACGCAGGGTGAAATAGACCACGATCGAAGACAGGGTGCCCGGCAGAATGTGCCGCAGGATGATGGTCCAGTCCGAGGCGCCGATGCTGCGCGCCGATTCGATATAGGTCAGGTGCTTCAGCACCAGCGTATTGCCGCGCACCAGGCGGGCGAAGGCCGGAATGCTGAAGATCGCCACCGCGACGATCACGTTGGCCATGCCGCTGCCCATGATCGCCACCACGCCGATCGCCAGCAGAATGCCGGGAAACGCGAACAGCACGTCGCAGACGCGCATGGTGAGACGATCCCACCAGCCCTCATAGTAGCCGGCCAGCAGCCCCAGCAGGGTGCCGATCGCCCCGCCCGCCAGCACAGAGAACACCCCGGCCGCCAGCGAAATGCGCGTGCCCATCAGGATGCGGCTGAAGATATCGCGCCCGAGGGAATCGACGCCCAGCCAGTGCATCAGCGAAGGCCCTTCGTTCAGCCGGTCGTAATCGAAATAGTTTTCCGCATCGAACGGTGCCAGATAAGGCGCCAGCAGCGCCGCCGCAATCAGCAGCAGCACCAACAGGCCGGCGACCAGCGCCGCCCGCTGGCGACGAAAGCGCCGCCAAAACTCGCTCCACGGCGTGCGTACCGCGTTGGAGTCGATAAGCGGCATCGCCTTCAGTGCGGCGTTGCGCCGCCAATGCTTAATCATGCCGCGCCCTCATTGATAACGAATCGCCGGGTTGATCGCCGCGTACAGCATATCCACCAGCAGGTTGATCAGAATGAACTCCAGCGAGAACAGCAGCACCTCGGCCTGGATCACCGGGTAATCGCGCATCTCCACCGAGTCCACCAGCAACCGCCCCAGCCCCGGCCAGTTGAACACCTTCTCCACCACGATCGAACCGCCGAGCAGGAAGCCGAACTGCAGCCCCATCATGGTCACCACCGGGATCATCGCGTTGCGCAGGCCGTGTTTCATCACCACCACGCTTTCCCGCACGCCCTTGGCGCGCGCGGTGCGCATGTAGTCCTCCTGCAGCACCTCGACGAACGAAGCGCGGGTGAAGCGCGCCATCACCGCCGCCACCGCCGCCCCCAGGGTGATAGAAGGCAGAATGTAGTGACGCCAGCTGTCGGCGCCCACCGTCGGCAGCCACCCCAGTTCGACCGAGAACACCTGCATCAGCAGCATGCCGAGCGCAAAGGCCGGGAACGAGATCCCCGACACCGCCAGCGTCATGCCGAGGCGATCCGGCCAGCGGTTGCGCCACACCGCCGACACCACGCCGATCGCCAGGCCGAACGCCACCGCCCACAGCATGCTGGTGACGGTCAGCCAGAAGGTCGGCATAAAGCGCGAGGCGATCTCTTCGCTCACCGGGCGTTTGGACACCATCGAGATGCCGAAGTCGCCCCGCAGCGCGTTGACGAAGAAGTGCGCGAACTGCTGCGGCAGCGGCTTATCCAGCCCCAAATCCTTGCGCACCAGCTGCACCACCGCCTCGTCGGCCTCCGGCCCCGCCGCCAGCCGCGCCGGATCGCCCGGCAGCAGGTGGACGAACAGGAACACCAGCACCGCCACGATCAGCAGCGTCGGGATCAGGCCCAGCAGTCGTTTCAGAAAATAATTGAGCATCTCATTCCTTCCCCCGCCCGCCGCCGTCTGGCCGCAGGCGGGGATGGGCGCCTTATTTCAGATCGGCGTTATCAAAGTTGAACGAGGTATCCGGCATCACGTAGAAGCCGCTCAGCTGTTTGCTGTTGGCCGACAACAGACGTTCGGTCGCCAGGAAGATCCAGGGCGCGTCGGCCCAGATGCGATCCTGCGCGTCCTGATACAGTTTCTGCTTCTCGGCGCGATCGGTGGTCGCCAGCGCGTCGGTCAGATCCTTGTCCACCTGCGGGTTGCTGTAGAACGCGGTGTTGAACTGCTTCGGCGGCGCCGCCTGGGTAGAGAACAGCGGCGACAGCGCCCAGTCCGCTTCCCCGGTCGAGGCCGACCAGCCGGTGTAGAACAGCCGCACCCCGGTGTCCTTCACCCCGACGCTCTCCACCTGCGCCGCACGCTGCCCGGCATCCATCGCCGTCACCGTCACTTTCACCCCCACCTGCGCCAGCTGCTGCTGGGTGAACTGCAGCACCTTCTGCGCGGTGCTGTGGTTGTGGGACGACCACAGCGTAGTGGTGAAACCGTTCGGGTAGCCGGCCTCTTTCAGCAGCTCGCGTGCCTTGGCCGGATCGTACGGCCAAGGCTTATAGCGGGCGGCGAAGTCGATGGCCGGCGGCACCGGGCCCTCCGCCGGCACCGCGTAACCGGCGAACGCCACCTTGATCAGCGCGTCCTTATTGATGGCGTAGTTCAGCGCCTGGCGCACCTTCGGGTTGTCGAACGGCTTTTGGGTGACGTTCATGCTGATGTAACGCTGCAGGATCGACGGCGCGGCCACCACGTCCAGCTTGGCGTTGCCCTCCAGCACCTTGGCCTGCTCGTAAGGGATCGGGAAGGCGAAGGTCGCCTCGCCGGTCTGCAGCATCGCCGCGCGGGTGTTGTTATCCACCACCGGGCGCCAGGTGATGCTGTCGAGCTTCGGCAGCCCCGGCTGCCAGTAGCCGTCGAACTTCTTCACCTTGACGAAATCGGTCTGGTTCCAGGTCACGAACTGATACGGCCCGGTACCGACCGGGTGGAAACCGATCTCCTTGCCGTATTGCTTCAGCGCCGCCGGCGAGATGATCGCCGCCGCCGGGTGCGCCAGGTTGTTGACGAACGCCGAGAACGGCGCCTTCAGCACGATCTTCACCGTATTGGCGTCCACCGCTTCGGTTTTGTCGATCATCTTGAACAGGTTGTAGCGCTTGAGGTGGCTGTCCGGGTTGCTGGCGCGATCGAGGTTGATCTTCACCGCCTCGGCGTTGAGCGCGGTGCCGTCGTGGAATTTAATCCCCTGGCGCAGTTTGACCGTGTAGGTCAGGCCATCTTTGCTGACCTCATAGCTGTCCGCCAGCACGTTCACCAGCTTCATGTCCTTATCGAAGCCGAACAGCCCCTGATAGAAAGACTTGGCCACCGCCTGCGACAGCGTGTCGTTGGCGTCGTAAGGATCGAGGGTGGTGAAGTTGGAGGCCACGGCGATCACCGCGTCCTTCGCCGCCCAGACCGGGCCGGTTCCCGCCGCCAGCAGTACGGCGGCCAACAGCGCATTGCGTTTGAATGTGTGCTTCATGTCGCTTGTCTCTCCTGAGGTCTTTAAAAAGCACCGGCGATCGGGTGGCGGGCGACAAAGTGCCCGGCGCCAACCTGCACCAGCGGTGCGGTAACGGGTTCATCGCCCAGCGCGCGCACTGGGCTCGGGATCTCATCGGCCGGCAGCGGCTGCCGTTTGTGGGCATGAGCGGGATCGGCCACCGGCACCGCCGCCATCAGCTTGCGGGTATAGGGGTGCTGCGGATTGTCGAACACCGCCTGCCGTGGGCCGATCTCGACGATCTGCCCGAGGTACATCACCGCCACCCGGTGACTGATGCGCTCCACCACCGCCATGTCGTGTGAAATAAACAGAAAAGCGATGCCGAACTCGCGCTGCAGATCGAGCAACAGATTGACGATCTGCGCCTGAATCGACACGTCCAGCGCCGAGACCGCCTCGTCGGCGATCACCACTTTCGGGTTCAGCGCCAGCGCGCGCGCGATGCAGATGCGCTGGCGCTGGCCGCCGGAGAATTCGTGCGGGTAGCGGCGCGCATGCTCCGGCAGCAGGCCGACGCGCTCCAGCAGCCAGGCCACCCGTTGCTCCGCCTCCCGGCCGCGCATCACGTTGTGCACCAGCAGCGGCTCCATGATGGAAAAACCGACCGTCAGGCGCGGATCGAGCGAGGCGTAAGGATCTTGAAAGATGAACTGAATATCGCGCCGCAGATGCTGCAGCGCCGGCCCCTTCAACTGATCGATTCGCCGCCCGGCGAAGGTGATGGTGCCGCTTTGGCTGTCCACCAGCTTCAGCAGAGAGCGCCCGGTGGTGGACTTGCCGCAGCCGGACTCGCCCACCAGCCCCAGCGTCTCGCCGGGGTAAAGATCGAAACTGACGTTTTCCACCGCGTGCACCCGGCGAGTGACCCGATTGAACAATCCGCCGCGCAGATCAAAGCGCGTAACCAGATGCTCCACCCGCAGGATCGGCGCGGCGCCTGGCGGCACGGTATCCTGCGGCGCCGTATCCCCCTCGCCGCCCGGCAGCGGAAACTTCGCCGGCAGCGGCCGATCGGCCATCGCCCCCAGCTTCGGCACCGCCGCCAGCAGCGCCCGGGTATAGGCCTGTTGCGGCGCGGCGAACAGCTCGCGCACCCGATTTTGCTCCACCTGCTCACCGCGGCGCATCACCAGCACCCGGTCGGCGATCTCCGCCACCACGCCCATGTCGTGAGTGATGAAGATCACCCCCATCTGCATTTCCCGTTGCAGCACGCGGATCAGCTGCAGGATCTGCGCCTGGATGGTGACGTCGAGGGCGGTAGTGGGCTCATCGGCGATCAGCAACGCTGGCCTGCAGGAGAGCGCCATGGCGATCATCACGCGCTGGCGCATGCCGCCGGAAAGCTGGTGCGGGTAGCGCCCCAGCACCTCTTTGGCCTCCGGAATGCGCACCAGGTCGAGCATGCGCAGCGCCTCCTGGCGCGCGCTGCGGCGATCCATGCCCTGATGCAGGCGCAGCGATTCGGCGATCTGCTCGCCGACCGGAAACACCGGGTTGAGCGAGGTCATCGGCTCCTGGAAGATCATCGCCATGTCGGCACCACGCACCGTGCGCAGCGTACTCTGCGAGGCCTGAGCGAGATCGAGCAACGCGCCGTCACGTCGGCGCAGCGTCATGGCACCGCTGACGATGCGCCCGCCGCCCTGCTCCACCAACCGCATCAGCCCCAGCGAAGTCACCGATTTACCGGAGCCGGACTCACCGACGATCGCCAGCGTCTCGCCGCGCTCGAGATCGAACGACAGGTTACGCACCGCTGCCACGGCGCCGTCCGGTTGAGGAAAGCTGATGCTCAGATCGCGCACCGTCAGCACCCGCTGCGGCGGCAATGACAACCCGCTGCCGGCGGGTCGAAGTGAAACGTCGGTCATGCACCCTCCCGGTGAACGCTTAGCGGTAAATCCCGACGGACGGCGCATCGCCGACATAGCCAAAACCGCGATACATCCCCTCGCAGTTGAACGGCAGCGCGATATTGCCGTGGCGATCGACGGCGATCATGCCGCCGCTGCCACCGAGCGCCGGCAGCTTCTCCATCACCACCCGATCGCTGGCGGCCTGCAGGCTGAGGCCACCGTATTCGATCAGGGCGGAGACGTCATAGGCCGCCACGCCGCGCATGAAGATTTCGCCGGTGCCGGTGCTGGAGACCGCCACCGTGGCGTTGTTGGCATAGCAGCCGGCGCCGATGATCGGCGTGTCGCCTACCCGCCCGGCCTGCTTGTTGGTCATGCCGCCGGTCGAAGTCGCGGCGGCAAGGTTGCCCAGCGCATCCAGCGCCACCGCGCCGACGGTGCCGAATTTACGATCGGGGTCGAGCGGCTCGCCGGCCTGCGCCGCACCGTCGTGATCGAGCAATACCCGGCCCTGCTCCGCCTGGGCCCGGTGCAGCTGATCGAAACGTTCCTGGGTAAAGAAGAAATCGGGGGCGACCATTTCCAGGCCGTGGGCCGCGGCAAACTGCTCGGCGCCTTCGGTGGCAAACAGCACGTGTTCGCTGTTTTCCAGCACCGCGCGCGCCGCCAGCACCGGGTTGCGGATGCGGCTGACGCCGGCGACGGCGCCAGCATCGCAGGTGCGGCCGTCCATCACGCAGGCATCAAGCTCGTGGGTGCCCTGATGAGTGAACACCGATCCTTTACCGGCGTTGAACAGCGGGCACTCTTCGAGCAGCCGCACCGCTTCGGTCACCGCGTCCAGCGCGCTGCCGCCCTGCGCCAGTATCGCCTGCCCGGCGGCCACGATCTCGGACAGTGCCTGGATATACAGCCGTTCTTTTTCCGCACTCAGCGCCGCCCGGGTAATTGCGCCCGCGCCGCCATGAATGGCAATCACTGGTTTGCTCATTTGCCTGACACCCTGTGTTAATCCCGCCGTTGCACAGCGAATAAGCTGAGCGCGGTATCATTATTATTCAGTCTTTTTCGACTCTATTTAGTCCTACAGTGGAAGTACAGCATAACGTCCACGTCCCGCTTTTAGCGTAGTCCGCTTAGACCGTTTCGCACCTTGAAATAGCTTATTGGAATAAAAACAGCAGGTTATAAAAAACGGCAAACCGCCGATCCTGCGGCTGAGATTATTGGTAATTTCGCGTGCGGAAATAGCGGCATGGCGTAAGGAAATAAACGTTCGCACTGAATAACGCTTATTGCGGCGCCCGGCCTGCTGTTTTTTTCCGGCCGGGCGCAGATGATCCAACGATTAAAAACCCGATCCAGGCTGTTGTAAAAAGGCCTCTTCTTCCGGCGTGCTGGTGCGCCCCAATATCGCATTGCGATGCGGGTAGCGGCCGAAACGATCGATGATCGCCTTATGCCGCAGCTCGAACTCCAGCTGGTCGCCGTTGTTGAGCTCGGTGTACAACGCCAGCGCCTGCTGATGGATCAGCGGCGATTCCGAATGCATGAACGGCAGATAGAGGAAGCCGCGCTGCTCACGGCTCAGCCGTTCGCACTCGCCGCTGCGGATCGCCTCCTGCGCCAGGATCAGCGCCATGCCGTCGCAGGCGAACGACTGCGGCGTGCTGCGGAACAGGTTGCGGCTGAACTGATCGAGCACGATTACCTCCGCCAGGCGTCCTTCGATGGTATCGCGCCAGTGCGCCAGCTCCCCCGCCGCCGCTGCCCGCCAAATTTCGCCGAAACGGCTGTGCAGCAGACGATCGAAATCGTCGTCCTTTTTAAACCACATGATCGGTTCGATCTCGTCGAACCAGAACTCGATAACCTGTTTATGCATCATGATTCTCCTCTGTTTTGCGCAGTTTATACCCGTTCGCCCCGGCGCCGCAGTACGAAAGATGGCAAGCATAACCCGTTCTCCCCCCCGGCGTTCTCTGCCATAATACCCGCACTTTGTCGCTAATTTAGCGCACCCTGATTACGGAGTTCCCTTTATGGATCATTGCCATACTTCCGATCTCATTTCCCTGGAGCAAGCGCTGGAAAAAATGCTCGGGCAGATCGCCCCGCTGCAGCAGACCGAATCCGTTGCCCTGACCGCCGCCGCCGGCCGCATCACCGCCGCGCCGGTGGTCTCGCCGCTCGACGTGCCGCCGTTCGCCAACTCGGCGATGGACGGCTATGCGCTGCGCCTCGCCGATCTGGCGGCCAATGCGCCGCTGCCGGTCGCCGGTAAGGCCTTCGCCGGTGCGCCGTTCGACGGCCAATGGCCGGCCAACAGCTGCGTGCGCATCATGACCGGCGCCCCGATCCCGGCCGGGGCGGACGCGGTGGTCATGCAGGAGCAGGCCGAGGTGAGCGACCAGGGCGTGCGTTTTACCGCGCCGGTTGAAGCCGGCCAGAATATCCGTCTGGCGGGTGAAGACATTCGCCGGGGCGCGAGCGTGTTGCCGGCCGGCGTGAAGCTGGGCGCCGCGCAGCTGCCGCTGCTGGCTTCGCTTGGCGTCGCCGAAGTGCAGGTAATGCGTAAGCTGAAGGTGGCGGTGTTCTCCACCGGCGACGAACTGCAGCCGGTCGGCCAGCCGCTGCAGGCGGGCCAGATCTACGACACCAACCGTTTCGCGGTGCGCCTGATGCTGGAACAGCTGGGCTGCGAGGTGCTCGATCTCGGCATTATCCGCGACGATCGCGATGCGCTGCGCGCCGCTTTCGAACGGGCGGACAGTCAGGCCGACGTGGTCATCAGCAGCGGCGGCGTCTCGGTCGGCGAGGCCGACTACACCAAACAGATGCTCGACGAACTGGGCCAGGTCAGCTTCTGGAAGCTGGCGATCAAACCCGGCAAACCCTTCGCCTTCGGCAAACTGCGCCACGCCTGGTTCTGCGGCCTGCCGGGCAACCCGGTTTCCGCCGCCCTGACCTTCTACCAGCTGGTGCAGCCGCTGCTGGCGAAGCTGGCCGGCCACAGCGACTGGCGCCTGCCGCCGCGCCTGCGGGCGCGCGCATTGACGCCGCTGAAGAAATCGCCGGGCCGCCTCGATTTCCAGCGCGGCGTGTTCAGCAGCAACGCCGCGGGCGAACTGGAGGTCAGCACCACCGGCCACCAGGGCTCGCACGTTTTCAGCTCCTACAGCCAGGGCAACTGTTTCATCGTGCTGGAGCGCGAACGCGGTTCGGTGGCGGTAGGCGAAACGGTGGAGATCGAGCCGTTCAACGCCCTGCTGAGGAGCTGAGCATGCTGCCGGAATTGACCGACGCCGAAGCGCTGCGCTACAACCGCCAGATCGTGCTGCGCGGCTTTGACTTCGACGGCCAGGAGAAGCTGAAGGCCGCCCGCGTGCTGATCGCCGGGCTGGGCGGGCTGGGCTGCGCCGCCGCGCCTTACCTGGCGGCGGCCGGCGTCGGCCATCTGGTACTGGTGGATTTCGACACCGTCTCGCTCTCCAACCTGCAGCGCCAGATCCTGCACCGCGACGATCGCATCGGCCAGAGCAAAGTCGCCTCCGCCAGGCAGGAACTGAGCGCCATCAACCCGCATATCCGCATCGACGCGATCGACGGCCGTTTGGAAGATGAGGCGGTTGCGGCAGAGATCGCCGCCTGCGATCTGGTGCTGGACTGCACCGACAACGTGGCGGCGCGCGACGCCCTGAACCGCCTGTGCCACGCGCAGCAAAGGCCGCTGGTTTCCGGCGCGGCGATCCGCATGGAAGGCCAGCTCAGCGTGTTCACCTATCAACCGGGCGAGCCCTGCTACCGCTGCCTGAGCCGGCTGTTCGGCGACAGCGCTCTCACCTGCGTCGAAGCGGGCGTGATGGCCCCGCTGGTCGGCACTATCGGTACCCTGCAGGCGATGGAAGCCATTAAGCTGCTGGCCGACTATGGTCAGCCGCTGCGCGGTAAGCTGTTGATGTTCGATGCGATGAGCATGCAGTTCCGCGAGATGAAACTGCCGAAGGATCCGCACTGCGAAGTGTGCGGCGGGGAGTGACGGATAAAAAAAGGGCGGGATAATTCCCGCCCTGATGCGTTGCCGCGAGGGTTACACGATGCCCTGGCTGCGCAGATAGTCTTCGTAGTTGCCGGTAAAGTCGATCACCTTGTTCGGGGTGATTTCCAGAATGCGCGTCGCCAGCGAGCTGACGAACTCACGGTCGTGGGAGACGAAGATCAGCGTGCCTTCGTACATCTCCAGCGCCATGTTCAGCGATTCGATGGATTCCATATCCAGGTGGTTGGTCGGTTCGTCCATCACCAGAATATTCGGGCGCTGCATCATCAGCTTGCCGAACAGCATGCGGCCCTTCTCACCACCGGACAGCACCTTCACTTTCTTCTTGATGTCGTCCTGGCTGAACAGCAAACGGCCCAGCACGCTGCGCACCGCCTGCTCGTCGTCTTTTTCCTGCTTCCACTGGCTCATCCAGTCGAACACGGTCAGGGTATCGTCGAACTCGTATTCGTGATCCTGCGCGTAGTAACCGATGCGGGCGTTTTCCGACCACTTCACGGTGCCGCTGTCCGGCTGTGCGTCGCCCACCAGCGTTTTCAGCAGGGTGGTTTTACCGATGCCGTTAGCGCCCAGCACCGCAACCTTCTCACCCACTTCCACCATCAGGTTCAGCTTGCTGAACAGCGGGCCATTGTCGAAGCCCTTGGTAAGCGCTTCCACTTCCAGCGCGTTACGGAACAGCTTCTTGTCCTGATCGAAACGGATGAACGGGTTCTGGCGGCTGGAGGCCTTCACTTCTTCCAGCTGGATCTTGTCGATCTGGCGGGCGCGCGAGGTGGCCTGCTTGGATTTGGAGGCGTTGGCGCTGAAGCGGCTGACGAACGATTGCAGCTCGTTGATCTGCGCCTTCTTCTTGGCGTTGTCGGCCAGCAGACGTTCACGCGCCTGGGTGGCGGCGGTCATGTATTCGTCGTAGTTGCCCGGATAAACGCGCAGTTCGCCGTAGTCCAGATCCGCCATG
This sequence comes from Serratia sp. HRI, assembly GCF_010119335.3. Classification (NCBI taxonomy): domain Bacteria; kingdom Pseudomonadati; phylum Pseudomonadota; class Gammaproteobacteria; order Enterobacterales; family Yersiniaceae; genus Serratia; species Serratia sp. HRI. The sequence continues at coordinate 1,006,261 of NZ_CP083690.1, forward strand.
TGGGTGCAGACCATGTTCAGGAAGTGACGGTCGTGCGAAATGATGATCATGGTGCTGTTGCGTTCGTTCAGCACCTGCTCCAGCCAGCGAATGGTATCGATGTCCAGGTTGTTCGTCGGTTCGTCGAGCAGCAGAATTTCCGGATCGGAGAACAGCGCCTGCGCCAGCAATACGCGCAGCTTCCAGCCCGGCGCGATTTCGCTCATCGGGCCGTAGTGCTGTTCCACCGGAATGCCGACGCCAAGCAGCAGTTCGCCGGCGCGCGCTTCGGCGGTGTAACCGTCCATCTCGCCGTAGGCGACTTCCAGATCGGCCACTTTATAGCCGTCTTCTTCGCTCATCTCCGCCATAGCGTAGATGCGGTCGCGCTCTTCCTTCACCGCCCACAGCTCGGTGTGGCCCATGATCACGGTGTCCAGCACGCTGTATTGTTCGAAGGCGAACTGATCCTGGCGCAGTTTACCCAGACGCTCATTCGGATCGAGGAACACGTTGCCGCCGGTCGGCGCCAAATCGCCGCCGAGGATTTTCATAAAGGTGGACTTGCCGCAGCCGTTGGCGCCGATCAGGCCGTAACGGTTGCCGCCGCCGAATTTGACAGAGATGTTTTCAAACAACGGCTTGCTGCCGAACTGCATGGTGATGTTGTTGGTGCTTAACACAGCGCTCGCTCTTTATACATAGGGAATGTGATTTGGCGCGCATTATGCCACAACGGGGTTCAGAGATCGCGGGAAGTTTTGGTGACATTTTGAGCGGTGGGTTCACACCGTTTGCCGGTGGGCATTGGCTTGCGTACAAGAAGTCTGCTAGATTCGCGCTTCATATTGAAAAGGATTTCTATGAAAAGCGCAAAGCAGATAGCCAACGACATGGCGGATGCCATAAACATTGACAGCAATTTAGTACGCGGGTTTGCACAAGGTTTTATCAGTGTACCGGTCGATTTCTACTACCTGGGCTACGACTATATTGATACTGAAAACCGATGGTTAAACTCGCAAGATAAAGAGCGATTTATCAGACTCATCAAGTCAGGCCTGGCCAATAAAGCGAGCATCGAGAAAGTGGCTCATATCTTCATCGAAAACTTCGCCAGCAAAGTCAAATTTGAAGATGTTAAGGACATGACCATAAGAACATCAGGCAAACTCATCGGCAAATTCGCATTTAATCAGTTAGCCACCGCAAACATGGGATATATATTCTCTAAACAAATCATTCCACGACTTGTCTCGGGTGTTACCGTTGGCTCAATTCTCACCGCTGGGGCAAGCATATCGCGCTCTGTCTATACATCACGCGACTTGAGGGCAAGAAACTCGCGGATGTATGATCAACTCAGACGCCTGGGAAACCTCGATCTGCTGTACTTTCTGTTAGAAAACAAAGTCCGACCATTCGAGGATGCCGTCTCAGTTTGGGAAAGAGATCGAAAGAAATTCAACCAAATTTGTCAGTACTTTTTTGCAAAGGTTAACATATGAAGAACTTTATGCTAGCGGCTTTATCCAGAATTATTCAGGGCATAGGGTGTGGAGTGATAGCCCTCTCGCTATTGGCCATTGCCTGGTTCGTATTTTACTCCGACGACCATTTGAAGTATCTGTGGGTTGCGACCTCCATAGCTGGAGTTTTCTTAGGGTATTTCATTTTCAGGTTTGCGGTTAAAAAAGTGTACGATGAAAGTCCTGAGTGAACGGTGTAATTTAAATTAAATAAAGACAGTTATCATATTGCTTTCAATGCTAATTACTGACTCTCTAGCCGATGAGCTGTAATTAACTCAGCTACATTCTGCACGCAGACTACTATCATCTATGGCTTGATATTAATGCACCAACATACAATAAGATTAATATACCCGTCATACTTCAAGCTGCTTGAGTGTTGGCTCTCCTCGTTCACCCCAGTCACTTACTGGTGTAAGCTCCCGGGGACTCACTACGTTGCAGCCTCCAAGCAACTGGAATTATTTTGGGTATATATTACCAATTCATGTCGTATTCTCGCGTATATGAAATTTATAAAGGTAATTCTCTAAGACTGATACTTAGCAGATATTTTATACATATAAAAATTTTACATATGAAACAACACTGTGATGTTGTTGGTGCTTAACACAGCGCTCGCTCTTTATACATAGGGAATGTGATTTGGCGCGCATTATGCCACAACGGGGTTCAGAGATCGCGGGAAGTTTTGGTGACATTTTGAGCGTTACCGACGGATGAGTCATACCTGCATTTAATAATGCCGATGAAAATCACGGGGAGGCTTCGCACAGCAAGCTGTACAATAGCTGAAACAAATTCACCAAACATATTAATTAGCGGTATTAATTAAAATAAAAAATTAAATTTATTCTCTCCAGATACCGCACCAGGTGCGAATAAATCGCACTGAATACCTCTTGGGAATCATTGATACAGTCAATACGCCTCTATTTAATTCTATTTCTTGCCGACTATCGCCGCATATTCTGCTATACGCGACATTTTGTGACCCTCCTCTTAAATGCCAGGATTTTTTCGATGATTAATGCGCTCCAGCTCACTAAATCGGCACTAAACCACCTCACTGCTACACGTCATAAATCCAAAAAAAACATATAAATACAAAATCTTAAGAAAAATCAAACCAGCGTTATCCCGTTAACCACCCTCATGTTGCATAGAATTGTACATACAAGTATATGTAAAGGAGACGTTGCCATTCTGTTGCCGCTTCGTGTGGCGGTTATCGCCGTCCCGGATAATGCCATCACGGCCAGAACATAATAACAACACACCGTCCACCTATCGCGAGAGATAACGATGAACACTGCTGAAAAAACCTTGCCCAAAAGCCAAACGGCAGAGAAAGGCGCGGTAAATTACAAAGTCATTGTCGGCGCCAGCCTGGGCAACGGCCTGGAGATTTTCGACTTCACCGTATACAGCTTCTTTGCCGCCATCATCGGCAAACTCTATTTTCCCAGCGACAGCGCCTACGGCTCTTTGTTGATGTCGGTGGCGGTGTTCGGCGTCGGCTTTATCATGCGCCCGCTGGGCAGCATGGTGCTGGGCGCCTATGCCGACCGGGTCGGCCGCAAGGCCGCCATGCTGATGACTATCGTCTTGATGGGCATCGGCACCGCCCTGATCGCCTTCGCACCGACCTATGCGCAAATCGGCGTTCTGGCGCCGGTGCTGATCGTGGTCGGCCGTTTGATTCAGGGCTTCGCCGCCGGCGGTGAAGTCGGCTCTGCCACCACGCTGCTGCTGGAGTCCGCCGGGGCCAATCAGCGCGGCTTTTTCGTCAGCTGGCAGGCCATCAGCCAGGGCGTCAGCGCCCTGCTCGGCGCCTCTTGCGGGTTGGCACTCACCTATTTTCTGCCGGAAGAGGCGCTGTATGCCTGGGGCTGGCGCGTGCCGTTCATCATCGGCCTGCTGATCATTCCCGTCGGCGTCTATATCCGTAAGCACCTGGAAGAGACCTACAGCGGCGAACAGCCGGATCGTGCGCGGGTACCGCTGAATCCGGTATGGGATCTGGTGAGCAACCACGCCAAGGATCTGTTGCTGGGGGTGCTGGTCATCATGTCCGGCACCGTGATGGTTTACGTAGTCTTGCTGTACATGCCGACCTACATGATGCAGACCTACCACATCGCCGGTCCGACCGCCTACCTGTTCAGCTGTATCGCCTCCGTGGTGCAGATCGTGGCGGTCTATTACGCCGGGCGCTATGTCGATCGGATACAGAATTACAAAAGGCCGCTGCTGTTCTCCATCTTTGCGGCGCTGATCCTGATTTACCCAACCTTCTGGTTCCTCAGCGCCACGCAAACCCTGTGGCTGGCGATCGTTTTCCGCATCCTGCTGATCGGCGCGCTGGGCATCAACATGCTGGCCAGCACCATGCTGATCGTCTCGGCACTGCCGCGCCACGTGCGCGCCACCGGCACCTCGATGATTTACGCCTTCGGCGTGACGCTGTTTGGCGGCTCGGCGCAGCTGATCGTCACCTGGCTGCTTGAGACCAGCGGCAACCCGCTGGCGCCGGCGTGGTACGTGACCGGCATGCTGACCGTCAGTCTGATTGCCACTTTGCTGTTCCGGGAGCGTCACACCGAATAAAGTGCCGTCAATACCGATTCTGCCGCAGGCGGTAAACGCCTCTGGAGCGAGAAGACATTCCCGCCTGCGGACACGCGCTCAGACTGGCGTCATTTCGCGCACTCGCGCGGCGGAAATTTAGCGGCAATCATCGCCGCCGTGGGCTGCAAACCGCCGAGGCTCCATTGTTCTGGCGCATGTTCATCGATTCTGACCCAAACCGACGGCCTGAACGCCGGATCGCCGCGCCCTTCTATCTCCACCAGCAAATCGGTAATACGCGCCAGCAATTCACGTTTTTGTCCGTCATCCAGCATGCCTTTTACGGTTTGCACATTAACAAATGGCATTATAATCTCCTTGAACATAGATAAGTCTAAAAACAAGACTTAGGTTAGCGAAGGAAAATGCCCATGTCAAAATCTCCCGATCTCCCCACCGTTTCACTTGCCCTGTGCGGGCTGGCGCAGGCGGCTGATCTGCTTGGCGATCGTTGGACGTTGCTGATCCTGCGCGAGGCATTCTACGGCGGCCGCCGTTTTGAAGAACTGCGTGAAAATATCGGCGCGTCGCGTCAGGCGTTGAGCAACCGTCTGAACGCCATGGTAGAACAGGAGCTGTTGGCCAAACGCGCTTACCGGGAACCGGGCGAGCGCGAGCGACATGAATATGTCTTGACGGACAAGGGGCGCAGCCTGGGGCCCATTCTGGTTGCTCTGATGGCGTGGGGTCACCGGCATATTCTGCATGACAACCCCCACGTTCAACTGGTGGATAAACGCAGCGGGCTGCCGGTACAGCTGGCATTGCTCGATGCGCAGGGCCGCGTGGTGCCTGAAGACGCGTTGCAAATGTCGGCCGTTGAGCTCCCCCCAGCCTGACTTACCCATTCTGGTCTACGCTTGATACCAGACTGATTTAGGACAAGGATGCTGAACCATGCCGCACCTCTATAACACCGCGCTGCTGATCGGCGCCGCGCTGAGCGCCATCGCCGCGCTGCTGCATATCTGGGTGATCGCCGCCGGGCCGCGCGGCTACCGGCTATGCGGCGCCGGCGATCGCTTCATTAAGGCGGCGGAAGCGGGTAAAAAGTTCCCGGCCGTTGTCACCGCCGGTATCGCGCTGGTGCTGTTTATTTGGTCGCTGTATGCGCTTTCCGGCGCGGGCCTGATCGCGCCGCTGCCGCTGCTGCGGCCCGCGCTGTTTATCATTACCTTCATCTACCTGCTGCGCGGCGTCGCCGGCCCCTTCGCCCTGCGCGATACCGGCCGCAGCCAGCGCTTTATCGTCGTCAGCTCGCTGATTTGCCTCGGCTTCGGGCTGGTGCATCTGCTGGGGATGACGCAGCGCTGGGGGGCGTTGGCGTAACGCCCTGTTCCTGCAAGACGGCAATAAACGCCTGCGCGGCGGCGCTGCGGTAAGCGCCTTTGCGCTGCAGCCACACCGCCTGCCGCACCGGCATGGCGTTGGCCAATGCCACTTTTTTCAACTGCCGATTCTCACGCGCAATGGCGGCCGGCAGCAGCGTGGCGAGCTGCCCGCGCCGCACGATCTCGACGATGGCGCCCAGCGCGTTGGCCTCCACCGCCACCTGCGGCCGAAATCCCAGCTGCGTGCAGTAGCGATCGATAAACTGGCGCGTGGCGAAGTCGCCGCTCAGCAAAGCCAGCGGCAGATGTTGCCACTCCGCCAGCGTCAGCGGCCGATGCCGCGCCGCCAGGGGATGCCCGGCACCGACCATCAGCTCCAGCGTCTCGCTGAACAACGCCGCCGCTTCCACCTCCGCCGACTGCGCCATCTCGAAGGCGATCCCCAGATCCAGCCGATCCTGCGCCAGCAGCGCCTCAATTCGCTCTTGCGCCATCTCCTCAATACTCAGGGTAATCCCCGGGTAGCGGCGGTAGAACGCATCGATCGCCGGCCCCACCAGATAGGCGGTGAAGGTCGGCGTCATCGCCAGCCGCAAATGGCCACGCTCGAGCGTCGCCACGTCATGGATCGCCCGCGCGCCGGCGTCCAGATCCTGCAGCGCCAAGCGCGCATAGCGCATCCACGCCTCACCGGCGTCGGTCAGGCGCACGGCTCTGCCGCTGCGATCGAACAGCGGCGCCCCCAGTGTGTCTTCCAACTGCTTGATCTGTTGAGACAGCGTCGGTTGCGAGACGTGCAGCGCTTCGGCGGCGCGGGTGAAGTTACCCTGTTCGGCAACGGCCAGAAAATAACGGATGTGTCGCAGCAGCATAGCGCCCCAGCTATTAGTAAAACCTATAGCCAGCATTATAAATGGGTCTTAGACCCTATAGCCAGAAGCGTTCATCATGCCGCCATCGCATAACGACACCCAATGGAGAAACGGATGAAAGAGGTGATTGAAGGCTTCCTGAAGTTCCAGCGCGAAGCCTTTGTTGAACGCACGGCGCTGTTTCAGCAGTTGGCGACCCGCCAAAACCCGCGCACCCTGTTTATCTCATGTTCCGACAGCCGCCTGGTGCCGGAGCTGGTCACCCAGCGCGAGCCGGGGGATCTGTTCGTGATCCGCAACGCCGGTAACATCGTGCCTTCTTTCGGCCCCGAACCCGGCGGGGTTACCGCCTCGGTCGAGTACGCCGTCGCCGCGCTGGGCGTGGAGGATATCGTGATCTGCGGCCATTCCGACTGCGGCGCGATGACCGCCATCGCCACCTGCCAGTGTCTGGAACACCTGCCGACGGTCGCCGGCTGGCTGCGTTACGCCGATTCCGCCAAGGCGGTCAATCAGGCTTATCCGCACGCCTCCGACGAGGCCCGGGTCGCGTCGATGGTGCGCGAAAACGTCATCGCCCAGCTCAACAACATCAAAACGCACCCTTCCGTCGCCCTGGCGCTGGATCAGGGCCGCCTGACGCTGCACGGCTGGGTCTATGACATCGCCAGCGGCGCTATCGAGGCGCTGGACGGCGAAACCCGCCGCTTCGTGCCGCTCGCCACCCATCCCGACGTAACCGCCACCCCGGCGATCGCCCGTTTTTAAGCCAACAAAAGGAGCTAACATGACACACTCTCTGCACAACGCCGCCCCGCGCGAAGCGCTCACCGACACCATCATGGCCGCCAAGATCCGCCATAACCTGACTTTCGACGCGCTGGCCGAGGGCACCGGTCTCAGCCTGGCGTTCGTCACCGCCGCGCTGCTGGGGCAGCATGCGCTGCCGGAACCGGCGGCGCGCACGGTAGCGGCCAAGCTGGGGCTGGACGAAGAGGCGGTGCTGCTGCTGCAAACCATCCCGCTGCGCGGCAGCATTCCCGGCGGCGTGCCGACCGATCCGACCATTTATCGCTTCTATGAAATGCTGCAGGTTTACGGCTCCACGCTGAAAGCGCTGGTGCACGAGCAGTTCGGCGACGGCATCATCAGCGCCATCAACTTCAAGCTGGATATCAAAAAGGTCGCCGATCCGGACGGCGGCGAACGCGCAGTGATCACCCTGGACGGCAAGTACCTGCCGACCAAGCCTTTCTGATTGGCCTTGCGCCGGCGGCCCGCGCCGCCGGCAAATTGACAGCCAACCGGCCATTGGCTACATTAACTGCGCTGAAACGCCGCCCTGGCGTTTTTCACTGCCCGAGGCCTGTATGTTGGAGATTGTAACCACCCGATAGTCGCTTCCTTGCCGTATGGCGAGGGACTCTGACGTATCCGACGCGCGTTTGCGCGGGGATGCGCGTATCTGGGGTTATTACAGGATCTCCCAACATGAACATTTCCAAAGCGGAACAACGCGTGCTGCACGTGTTGGCCAAAGGCGGCTATATCGCCTTCACCCGCAACGACGCCGGTCGCGTCACCCACGTCGAATGCTACACCCGCGAAGGGCTCGGCCTGGCCGACTGCTCGCTGGCCGTCTTCACCAAACTCAAAACCAAACGCCTGATCCTCTCTCGCCAGGGGCGCCCTTATCGCGTCACCTTCGCCGGGCTCAAGGCCGTGCGGGCGCAGCTGGATAACCGTTAATCATCGATATCGGCCGGGCAGGCAGCCCGGTCGGCTCAGCCTTATTTAATCAGGATACAACCATGGACATCACTTTACGCCACGAAACGCCAGCCGACGTCGGCGCCATCGCCACCCTGACCGCCGCCGCGTTCCTGCATGCCGAACACAGCAGCCACACCGAGCAGTTTATCGTCAACACGCTGCGCGCGGCAGGCGCCCTCACCCTGTCGCTGGTCGCGGAGCACAATGGCACACCGATCGGGCACGCGTCCGTCTCGCCGGTCATACTCAGCAACGGCGCCGCCGGTTGGTACGGGCTGGCACCGGTGTCGGTGCTGCCGGCCAGTCAGAACCGGGGGATCGGCAGCCGGCTGATCCGCCAGCTATTGGCCGAACTGCAGGAACGGCACGCCGCAGGCTGCGTGGTGCTGGGCGATCCGAACTATTACGGCCGTTTCGGCTTCCAGGCGCAGACCGCGCTGACCCTGCCGGGCGTGCCGCAAGACTACTTCCGCGCCATCGCCTTCCAGGGCGCGCTGCCGTGTGCGGAAGTCGCCTTCCACAACGCGTTTAACGCCGAAGCCTAACCCTGTTGCCGGGGCCGTCATGGAGCCGGTTTTCAGTCCTGTTCGCTATAATGCAAGACGGTCATCCCTTCCTCTTCCGCCGGGGGAACAAAGTACTGCGCCAGGTGCTCAAACTCCGCTTCGCTCAGTGTAAACGGGTGCTCGCCGCGCGCGTTTCTCAGCGTTATCCGGCTCAGGCACTGCGCATGGCTGACGTCGAGAAAATGCAGGCAGTGCGCGACGCCGGCCTCCTCCGCCAATGCTTTGGCCCAACGCCGCCTGTCCGGCGTATTCATCGGGAAATCGAGCGCCACGGACCAGCCGCCGCGCAGCAGCTGAAAGAGGTGCCCGCCCAGCGCCCGCCGTAACCGTTCGGAACAGCGCGCATAGTCTTGCAGGCTGGCCATCTCCTGTTCATACAGCGTCGCCAGCCACGCATCTTCGACCAGCAACAGCGTTTGCGGTTGCTGCGCCAAACGCTGCGCCAGCGTCGATTTGCCTGCGCCGGCCTTGCCGCACATCAGGTGTAAAACTGCAGGGTAGGTTTTCATGCCGTTCTCCGGTCGTTGCCGGAAGGGGATAAAAAAACCCGCCTTGCCGGCGGGTTTTTTATTGGCGACACACGCGCTATCCCACCACACGAAGCATGGTGATAATAATTTGCGCGAATGGGCGATAGGATCTTTTCATAACTAAGGAATATGACAACCGTGCGCCGTTGTCAATTCGCCGTCATCAATCCCTGTTCTCGCACAAACTCGGTGAATAAACTCACTTTCTGCTGCACATGCCGGCGCGTCGGGTAAACCGCGAAGACCTGATGCGCTTCGGCAATCTGTTCAGGGAACAGCCGCACCAGTCTGCCGGCGGCGATTTCGGGATCCGCCACGAACGACGGCAGCGAACCGATGCCCAGTCCCGCCACCAGCATGTCCCGCAGCATCAGGCTGTTGTTGGCGATCAACCGGGGAGCGAACGTCACGCTCAGGCTCTCCTCGCCGGCGGTGAACTGCCACTGCCCCGGCCTTTCCGCCAGGGAATAGGCCAGACAGCTGTGCCGCGGCAAGTCATTCGGCGTTTGCGGCACGCCGTGCTGTGCCAAATAGTCGGGCGCGGCGCAAATTCGCTGGTGCACTTCACCCAGTGCCCGGGCGCTGAGGGAAGAATCCGGCAGCCGTCGGCGAATGCGCAAGGAAATATCGAAACCGGCCGCCACCACGTCCAATACCCTGTCGTCCAGCGTCAGTTCCACCTGCAGCTGCGGGTAGCGTTGCATAAACGGCGGCAGCAGCGGCGACAGCACCGTGAGGCCGAACGAGAGCGGCGCATTGACCCGCAGCGTGCCGGAGACCTGCTGCGCGCTGGCGGCAACCGTCTGCTCCAGCGCGTCGAACTCGCCGAGCAGACGACAGGCTTCCTGGTAATAGAGCAGCCCGGCTTCGGTCAGGCTCATGCTGCGGGTGGTACGCACCAGCAACAATGTACCCAACCGGTTCTCCAACTGCTTAATCTGCTTGCTCAACGCCGCCGGCGTGATCGCCAGATCCTCCGCCGCCTTATAAAAACTGTTGCGCTCAACCACGCGGCGAAAGGCGCGCATCGTCAGTAGCACGTCCACATTATGTCCTATTGGTTAATTATAAATTCAATAAAACACAGATTATTAACCTCAACAACCTCAGTAGACTTTATTCAACCGCTTCCCTGAATGGGAAGTGAATTTAATCTACTGATAATCATGGAGTTAATAATGAAAAAGACCCTGTTTGCCCTGATGCTCGGCCTGAGCGCCGCCGCCGCCCCCGTCGCCGCGCTGGCGCAATCCCCCGCCGCCGACAGCCGCCAGACGGGTTATGTGCAGCCGCTGACCGCCGAGAACAGTCTGCTGCTGCTGGTCGATCTGCAGGACATGTTCGGCATGACCATTTCCTCTATCGACCAAACCAATCTGGTGAATAACGCCGCCGGCATCGCCAAGGCCGCCAAGGTGTTCAACGTGCCGACCATTCTGGCCTCGGCCAACGCCAAAAGCTTCGCCGGGCCGGTATTCCAGCAGGTGACGCAGGCACGCTCGGACCTGCAGGTGTACGATCGCACCGCCATCAACGTCTGGCAGGATCGGCGCGTGGTGGACCTGATCAAACAATCCGGCCGCAAGAAAATCATCATCGGCGGGCTGTGGACCGCCAGCTGCGTGATGCTGCCGGCGCTGTCCGCCCTGGGCGAGGGATATGAGGTTTATATTCTGTCGGACGTCACCGGCGACATTACGCCAGACAGCCAAAACAACGCCATGCAGCGCCTGATACAGGCGGGCGCCACGCCCATCAACTGGGTGGCGTTGATGCTGGAATGGCAGCAGGACTGGAGCCGCAAAGCCACGGCGGGAAGCGTATTGCAGATCGCCCGCGACCACGGCGCCGCCTGGGGGATGGGCGCCAGCTACGCCGGGGCGATGAAGGTGGGCAGCGAAGCGAAATAACGGGCGAAGAAAGCCCGCCGCCGGCGGGCTTTCTTCAAGTGCGGTGATAACAACGGCTATCCTGCGGCGCCTGTTCGCGTCTCTCCAGCCCGTAGTCCCGCACCACTTCCGCCACCCGCAGCCGATACTGCGCCAGCACCTCGCCACGGCCGCGCGCCTGCGCCGCCCGGTGCTGCTCGAGATTGCGCCACTGCTGCACCGCCGCCTCGTCGCGCCAGAAGGAGAGCGACAGCAGGCGCGCAGGATCGGCCAGGCTTTGAAAGCGCTCGATGGAAATGAATCCGTCGATCTGCGCCAGCAGCGGCTTCAGCTCAGCCGCCAGCGCCAGATAGGTATCACGCTGCCCGTCAGCGGCCTGCAGTTCAAAAATCACGGCGATCATTATCGTTTCCTCTCAACGGTAAAATTCAGGTACGCGCGCATTGTAGGAATGGCGCCACCGCACCGATTCCAACGCCCGCTCATCAATATCCAGCGAACACAGATGCGCCACGCCGCAGCGCGCGATAATTCTCGCCCAGCGTTCGCCCGGGCAGCGGTGTGCCCCTGCGCCGAAGGCCAGTTCACCGTCGGCGCCGAGCAACAGCAAGACGGTCTGCCCCACGCGCAGCGTACAACCGGCAAGCTGCGTTTCGCGTAAGACGAAACGGCGCGTGTTTTGAATAGGTGGCGTCAGCGCCCGCACCCGATCCAGCGCGGTGTCCACTTCACCGTTCTGCCGTGCCAGCAAATACGCCAGTCCGATCCAGCCCGCCGTCGCCTCACAGGCCTGAAACAGCAGGCCGAGCGCATTGGCCGACACAAGCCGGGCGTCACCGATCTCCCGCACCAGGGCCTGGCGCAGCACGCCATTCCCCGTCGCCAGCCGGGCACAGAGCCGCTGTGCCGCCGCAATGCCGCGTGCCAGCTGCTGCGGCGTGCCGCCGGGGGCGATACAGCGGACAAAGTCCAGGCTGTCGTCGATAAGATGTTGCCACTGCGCTTCGGGTACGCCCAACAATGCGCCGAGGGTGCAGACCGGCAACCCGTAGTTAAAGCGGGTGATCGCCGCCGCCTCGGCGGCCTTTGGCGCTAACCGCGCCGCGCACTGCGCCGCGGTTTGCTGAATCAGAGTATCGTCGCAGGAAGCTAACGCCCGCTGCAGCGCCGCCTTAAGCGTGCGATGCTCCTCGCCGTCGCGCATCCGCGCCAGCCCGGCGAACAGCGGCGCCATCGGCGTCTCCAGCAAGGCCGTCGGCACCGGCTCATCGGCCGGCCGCACGCCGAGATCGGCATTGAGCAGCGCTTCCCTCACCCACTGCGGCGTAGCGGCCACCCAACATTGCCATGCGCTATCCCAGCTCAAGGGCGGCAAGGTGCGATAGTGCATCTGCGGCTCGGCGGCGAGCGCGGCGGCATAAGGACATTCGGACATGGTTTTCTCCCTCGGTACCAGATGGCGATAACCACAGGCTAGCGCTGGACGCGCAGTCATACTTCGCCTAACCTCGAAGTATGCATAGCATCGACATAGAAGATCGTTTAGCGGCGCTGAGCGCCGCCATCGCCGACCGCACCCGGGCACGCATGCTGTGCCTGTTGATGGATGGGCGCGCCTACACCGCTACCGAGCTCAGCGCGGCGGTCGAGGTCGCCCCGTCCACCGCCAGCGCACATCTGGCGAAACTGCTGGAGCAGCGGCTGATCGCCTGCGTCAAACAGGGGCGCTACCGCTATTTTCGGCTGGCCGGTCAGCCGGTGGCCGAAGCGCTGGAAGGCCTGATGGCGCTGGCGGGCGTACCGCGCCCGTCGGCGAAAAGCAGCACGCCCACCACGCTGCAATATGCGCGCACCTGCTACGACCACATGGCGGGCGAGGTGGCGGTGAAGCTGCACGATCGGCTGCATGCGCTGAACTGGCTGAGCGGTGTGGAAGACTACCGGTTAAGCGACGTCGGTCAGGCCTCGCTGGCGCGGCTGGGCGTCGATTGCTCCCCCGCCCCCACCCGCCGCCGCTTCGCCTGCGGCTGCCTGGACTGGAGCGAACGCCGCTCTCACCTCGGTGGCGCACTGGGCGCCGCGCTGTTGGCCGCCTTTATTCAACGCGGCTGGATAGTCCGCCGGCTCGACAGCCGCGAGCTGCAGCTGACCCCCGCCGGTAAAAAAGCGCTGGCCGCACATTTTGAGCTCACGGTGTAACCCGGCGGCGGGGTAGTTTTACTGCAATACTCAAGGGGTACGCTTAAGTGACCCCGCCAACCCGAGGAGTTTCCATGCTCGATTCCACCCAATTCCCGATCGTCAAACGCTGGCCGGCTCAGCACCCGGAACGGTTGCAGCTCTATTCTCTGCCGACGCCGAACGGCGTCAAAGTGTCCATCATGCTGGAAGAGATCGGCCTGCCTTATGAAGCGCACCTGATCGACATCGGCAACAACGAAACCTGGACGCCGGAATTTCTGGCGCTGAACCCGAACGGCAAGATCCCGGCGATCATCGATCCCGATGGCCCCGGCGGCCGACCGCTGCCGCTGTTCGAATCCGGCGCCATTCTGCTCTACCTGGCGGAAAAGAGCGGCCGTTTCCTGCCGCAGGATCCGGCGCAGCGTTATGAAACCATTCAGTGGGTGTTCTTCCAGATGGCCGCCGTCGGCCCGATGTTCGGCCAGCTCGGTTTCTTCCACAAATTCGCCGGGCGCGAGTATGAAGACAAACGGCCGCTGGAGCGCTACAAGAACGAATCGAAACGCCTGCTCGGCGTATTGGAAACGCGCCTTGAAGGCCGCGACTGGATCATGGGCGCGGACTACACCATCGCCGATATCTCACTGCTGGGCTGGGTGCGTAACCTGATCGGCTTTTATGAGGCGCGCGAGCTGGTGGCGTTCGACAGTTTCCCGCGCGTCGCGCAGTGGCTGGAGCGCGGTCTGGCGCGGCCGGCGGTGCAGCGTGGGCTGGCTATTCCGGCGCGCGCGGCCTGACGCCAAACGGGGTGGCCGCCGGGCCATCCCGTCTTTCTCTGTCATAAAATTGTCATCCCTCTGCTCTACTCTCCTTACGTAACAATTTGATGTTATTTACATTGTTGTATTACGACAAGGAGCTTACCCCATGCAACCTGCTGTATCCCTGATCGCCGGCGCCGTGCTGTCCGCCCTGCTCTGCTCCTCCGCCATCGCGGCGGAAACCTCGGCCAATGCCGATAGCCTGACCGAGCGCGCCGCGCGCGGCACCCTCACCGAGCCGGGCGGCGCCCGTCGTCTGGCCGGCGATCAGACCGCCGCGCTGAAGGCGTCGCTGTCGGACAAAACGGTGAAAAACGTGATCCTGCTGATCGGCGACGGCATGGGGGATTCCGAGATCACCGCCGCGCGTAACTACGCCGAAGGCGCAGGCGGTTACTTCAAGGGCATCGACGCTCTGCCGCTGACCGGGCAATACACCCACTACTCGCTGGATAAGAAAACCCACAAACCGGATTACGTAACCGACTCCGCCGCCTCCGCCACCGCCTGGGCCACCGGGGTGAAAACCTATAACGGCGCGCTCGGCGTGGACGTGAACGGCAAAGACCAGCCAACGCTGCTGGAGATCGCCAAAGCGGCCGGCAAGGCCACCGGCAACGTCTCCACCGCCGAACTGCAGGACGCCACGCCGGCGGCGCTGGTGTCGCACGTCACCTCGCGCAAATGCTACGGCCCGGAGGAAACCAGCGAGAAATGCGCTGCTAACGCGCTGGAAAACGGCGGCCGCGGCTCCATCACCGAGCAGCTGCTGAAAACCCGCGCCGACGTCACGCTGGGCGGCGGCGCGAAGTCCTTCAACCAACTGGCGAAAAGCGGCGAATGGCAAGGAAAATCGCTGAAGGACCAGGCGGCAGCCCAGGGTTACCAGTGGGTGAGCAATGCGGATGAACTGCAGGCCGTTACCTTGGCCAATCAGCAAAAACCGCTGCTGGGCCTGTTCGCCGACGGTAACATGCCGGTGCGCTGGCTGGGGCCGAAAGCCAGCTATCACGGCAACCTCGACAAGCCGGCGGTAACCTGCGAAAACAACCCGGCGCGCACCGCGGCCACGCCAACGCTGGCGGCGATGACCGAAAAAGCGATCTCGCTGCTGAAAGACAACCCGAACGGTTTCTTCCTGCAGGTAGAGGGCGCGTCGATCGATAAGCAGGATCACGCCGCCAACCCGTGCGGGCAGATTGGTGAAACCGTCGATCTGGACGAAGCGGTACAAAAAGCGCTGGCCTTCGCCCGCGCCGACGGCAACACGCTGGTGATCGTCACCGCCGACCACGCGCACTCCAGCCAGATCGTCGCCGCCGACGCCAAAGCGCCGGGCCTGACCCAGACACTGACCACCAAAGACGGCGCGCCGATGACCCTCAGCTACGGCAACTCGGAAGAGGAATCGCAGGGGCACACCGGCACCCAGCTGCGCGTCGCGGCCTATGGCCCGCACGCCGCCAACGTGGTGGGGTTGACCGATCAGACCGATCTGTTCTTCACCATGCGCGATGCGATGGGCATCAAGTAACCGCCTTGTGAATCCTGGCCGCCCGCAACGGCGGCCATTTATTATTGGTTACCGATGCGTATTTGCAATTTAACCGCAATTATTGTGTGATAACGAAATAACGTTTAATTGCGCGACAATTAAACCCTGTAAATAACGTGGCTATACGGCCTTTCTCCCCTCTCTGTTTATTCCTGCGACAGCAACCGGCCGTTTTTTGCTTATATTCATTTTTTTTAGTTACAAAAGTAGTTTTTAACATTCTCGCAAACAATAATACCCCACCAGTAACGTGAACCGATCAATTTGCATCCGGACGGCCTGCAATAGTTCACTTTTCGTTAAAAACCCTATTAACAAAAAGGCATTATCGCTGCCTATCGGCTCACGCCGGGCGATCGGCTTCATTATTTTCCAGGGTAACTCCCGCTAAATTCTTTCACCTGCAATGAGTAGAATTTACACACAAGAGATTTAATTCAATGAGAAAATTACTCGTCCTGATTTTCAGTCTCAGCCTGTTTAGCGTTACGCAGCAGGCAGCGGCTGAAGAGAAGAATAAAACCGTCGACGTGGTGTTGATCGGCGGTGGCATCATGAGCGCGACCTTGGGTACCTATCTGCATGAGCTGGAGCCGACCTGGACCATCGACATGTACGAGCGCATGAACGGCGTGGCGGAAGAAAGCTCCAACGGCTGGAACAACGCCGGTACCGGCCACTCCGCCTTCAGCGAAATGAACTACACGCCGGAAAAAGCCGATGGCACCATCGACATCAGCAAGGCGGTGAAGGTCAACGAGTCTTTCGAAATCTCCCGCCAGTTCTGGTCTTATCAGGTGAAGAACGCTGTCCTGAAAGATCCGAAATCCTTCATTAACAGCGTGCCACACATGAGCTTCGTGTGGGGTGACGACAACGTCAACTTCCTGCGTAAACGCTACGCGGCGCTGCAGCACAGCACCCTGTTCCGCGGCATGGAATACTCCGAAGATCCTGCGCAAATCAAACAGTGGGCGCCGCTGGTGATGAACGGCCGCGATCCGGCACAGAAAATCGCCGCGACCCGCATGCCGCTGGGTACCGACGTTAACTTCGGCGTGATCACCCACCAGCTGGTTGACGCACTGAGCACCAGCGACAAGTTCAAGCTGAACCTGAGCCACGAAGTGCGCGACATCAAGCGCAACGCCGACCAGACCTGGAGCGTGACCGTTGCCGATCTGAACCGCGACGGTAAAGAAACCACCGTTAACGCCAAGTTCGTGTTCATCGGCGCCGGCGGCGCGTCCCTGACCCTGCTGCAAAAATCCGGCATCCCAGAAGCCGACGGCTACGGCGGCTTCCCGGTCGGCGGCCAGTTCCTGGTCACCACCAACCCGGCGATCGCCAACCAGCACCTGGCCAAAGTGTATGGCCTGGCCAGCGTAGGTTCGCCGCCGATGTCCGTGCCGCACCTGGATACCCGCATGCTGGACGGCAAGCGCGTGCTGCTGTTCGGGCCGTTCGCCACCTTCTCCAGTAAGTTCCTGAAGAACGGTTCGCTGTTCGATCTGATGCACTCGCTGAGCACCTCGAACCTGATGCCGATGACTCACGTTGGTCTGGATAACTTCGATCTGGTGAAATACCTGGTCGGCCAACTGATGATGAACGACGACGATCGCTTCGCCGCGCTGAAAGAGTACTTCCCGGACGCCAAGCAGGAAGACTGGAAACTGTGGACCGCAGGCCAGCGCGTACAGATCATCAAGAAAGACGCAGATAAAGGCGGCGTGCTGCAGTTCGGCACCGAAGTCGTCAGCTCTGAAGACGGCAGCATCGCCGCTCTGCTGGGCGCTTCACCGGGCGCTTCCACCGCTGCGCCAATCATGCTGCACCTGATGGAAACCGTGTTCAAAGACAAAGTGGCGACGCCGGAATGGCAGAGCAAGCTGAAAGAGATCATCCCGTCCTACGGCCACAAGCTGAACGGCGATATCGAGATGACCAACAAGATCCGCAGCTACACCAGCAGCGTACTGGGTCTGAACTACATTGAAGTGAAGCCGGAAACTAACTGATTTTCCACTCATTTCCTGCTGAAAAGGCCGCTTTATGCGGCCTTTCTTTTATCCCCCTGCCGTTCAAAGAGCATTTTTGGCCACCTTTTTACCCCCGGTTTACCCTTGCGTAACGGCGTACTCACGCCTATTATCAAAGCATATTCTTGGATAATTAAGCTAAGTCACTGTGACCTGAATGTCGTTTTTGCGGGAGAACTAAAACCATGGATCGCGTCAATATCATTCACGATTTACTAGACTGGATTGAAACTCATCTGGACCAGCCGCTGCTGCTGGATAACGTCGCCGCCAAGTCGGGCTACTCCAAATGGCACCTGCAGCGCATGTTCCGCAGCACCACCGGCCACGCGCTCGGCAGCTATATCCGCGAGAGGCGTCTTTCGCAGGCGGCGCAGGCGCTGCGTTCCAGCCCACGTCCGATCCTGGATATCGCCCTGCAATACCATTTCGACTCTCAGCCTTCGTTCTCACGCGCCTTCAAGAAACAGTTTGGCAAAACCCCGGCGGTCTATCGCCGCACCACCCGCTGGGACGTCTCGGAATGGCCGGCGCAGCCGGTAGAGGCGGAGGCCGAACCGCGCCACGATGGTCCTACGCTGCCTCGTTGGTATGCGGGCAAGCCGTCGGAAGGCGTCTGCACCAGCTGGATGGGGCTGCGTTAATCAGCACGGCATCAGGCACAAAAAAGGGGTCAGTTCGCGAGAACTGACCCCTTTTTTATTGAAGCGACACCGGATTATTTGAAGGTGACGTCGACGTTGGCGGTGGCGTTGAACACCCCGGTCTTCGGCGTATTGGTCAACCACTTCAGGTTCGCGATAAAGGTCTCTTTCACCTCGTTCTGCTTATCCTGCAGCACGCCGCCGAAATCCACGTTGGTTTGCAGTGGGATCGGTTTTTTATTGGTATCACGCTGCTGAGTCAGGAAGATCGCTACGCCCGGCTTGGTGGTCGGCAGGATCTGCGTGTTGTCTGACGGATCGGCGTTGGTGCTGCTGAAGCTGGCCTGCAGAGACTGGCCGGCACATTCGCCGCCGCTCAAGGTCGCCTTGATATCAAACGGCACCTGCTTGGCGATAGTGCCGGTTTTGGCGCTGGAAGTCGTCAGCACGCCGAAATCAACGCTGGCGCCGTTGTTGGCCAACACGGTGATCTGCGGGTTGCACTGGATCACGCGGATCTTGTCCAGCCCCTTGATATAGGCGTTAAAGTTGCTGTCTTTGGTAGCGTTTAGCCCCTTCACACCATCGATTTGGAACAGCGATGCGCGCGCCAACGGCGGGAAATTACCCGCCGGCGGTTTCGCCCCGGTGGCTTTGATATACACCGAATAGGTGGCGGTCACCGCCTGAGGATCGGCTTTCCTACTGTTACGGCCCGGTTTGGTACCCGGCCCCAAATTTGGACCGGTCGGTGTTTTGCCGCTTTGCAGCAGGTTGACCGAATCATAGTCGATGCCATTAATAGACACCCCAATAGACAACGACTTATCCAGCGCCCCGAACGAGTTTTGCGGGTTCCAGTAAATGTAGGCGTTTTCCCCCTGCGGGTATTTATCGGTATCCCAACAGGTAAAGGTGGAGGTAAAGTTCTGCGAACGCCAAATCAGGTTGCCCGCCACAAAGTCGCTGGCGGCCAGCACGATCGGGCGGCCGACGTCGATATCCTGCGTCACGCTGCCAACCGGCTCTTTTGAACCCGTCGAGTTGCCGAAGCGGCACTGCATCGCCGACGCCTGTTGCGCCATCGCCAACCCCGCCAGCCCCACCACCGACAGAAGTGTGTTACGTGCTAATTTGCTCAAGTTCATGGTGTACCTTACAGTTTTTGGCATTGCAGGGTCAGTTCCTGATATCCCATGGCCACTTGTTTGTCGCCCACGTTCGCCGGGATCGGCAGTACACATTGCTGATCGGCTTTCGGGCCCCATTTGATCGTCAGTTTCTCACCCGCTTGCACGCCGGAAACATAGGTCGCGCCGTTCAGGCCCACGGTGCCGCTGTTGCGGCCGGCCGCGTTGAACACGCCGGCACCGATGGCCGGATAACCGTTATCACCCAGACGAGCGTGAATCAGCAGGCTGACGCCCTTGAAGGTATCGAAGCTCACCTTCACCACCGATTTCTCGGTCGGTACCACTTGTTTACTGGCCACCGGCACATCCAGGCCCGGGCCGAAGTCTTCGGTACGCAGCGCGACATAGTTGTAGCGGTAAGCGGTAGCCGACGGCACCACTGCATAACCGAAGCGGTCGATGGTCACGCCCGGCTGGTTTTCCAGACGCACGCCTTTGGCATCTTTCGCTTCCACCAGCAAGATGGTGTTCTGCAACGGCTGCGTCAGGGTCGCGCCGCCGGAGTGCACCAGCAGGCCACCGGAGAGGCCCAGCCCTTGCTGGCGGTATTTCGAGCTATAGGCATAACTACCGTCGATGTTACCGATGCTGCTGCTGTAGCCCAGGTTCAGGTTGCTGCTCTGACCGGAGGACTGCGTATGCCCGGTGGAGACCGAGTAGTTCATGCGACGGTCGTCCAGCATGGTGCCGCTGATACCGGTCGAGTAGCTGTCGCCGCTCTGCTTGCTGTGCGCCGCGCTGAAGTTGGCTGTGGTCGAGTTGTTGTTCTGTCCCCAATCCAGCGGGATCGACATCGTGAAGTTCACGCTGCGATCGGAATAACCGTACTGGCCGCGCGTATCCTGCAGATAAACGCCGTAGGAAATGCGCTTGAAGCCATCGTTGTAGCCCAGCTGAATCGTGCGATCGTTGCCGGACACGCCCCAGTAGTTCTGGTGGCTCACGTTGGCGTACAGGCTGGCGCCCGCCCACAGCTGCTGGCTGAGCGACAGCTCGACGCGTTCGCGTTTGTTGCCGTAGCGCGCAGTGTATCGGGTACGTTTCTGGTTGTTGCTCCAGGAAGGCTGCCCCGGCTGCAGATCGTTCGGATCCCAGTAATCGTTGGCATAAAAGCCGTTGCGCCAGCGGTTGCGCTCCTGGACCGCATCGCTGAGATCATAATAACCGGAAGTCGCATAGCGATAGCCCGCCAACTGGAAGTTGGTGCCCATCTGGTTGAGCGACTTGGAGTACAGGAAACGGAAGCTCTGCCCCTGTTTGCGATCGCCGTTCGCCAGCTCGGTATCGGAGATCGAACCGTCCACGGAGATGGCCCCCCACGATCCCAGGCTCTTACCGATACCCACGGCGGCGGAACGGTAGTGTTCGGCGATGATGGCACCGCCGAACGGCGTCAGGCCATAGTTCATGCCGTATGCCGCGGTGCCCTGGATCAGCTTCGGCTGATAGCCGTCGCCGCCAGTGTGGTATTTACCGGCGGTCAGCTGGAAGTTCCAAATGCCTTCTCGCAGCATGTTGGCCACGGAAGAGTAGGCGACGCTGAACGTTTTATGCGAACCGTCGGCCTCGTTCACGGTGACCTGCAGGTCACCGTTGTTGGTATGCGGATAGACGTCGTGGATCTCGAAAGGACCCGGCGCGACGTTGGTGCTGTAGATGACGTAACCGTTCTGGCGAATTTCGACGCGGGCGTTGGTTGCCGCCACGCCGCGCACCACCGGCGCATAACCGCGCAGGCTGTCCGGCAGCATGTCGTCAACGCTGGAGAGTTGCACCCCGCGGAACTGGAAGCTGTTGAACACGCTGTTGTTGGTGCTCGCCTGCCCCATCACCAAACGGCTGCGCCATGGCACGATGTCGGTCTCGGCCCAGGAAGAGACGTTAGTCCAGCTGCTGCTGCTGCCGCTCTGTTTGTCCCAGGTGGAGTTGTTGCGCAGGCGCCATCTGCCCAGGTTGAGGCCGCTGTTCAACGCGAGGAACATGTACTCGCTGTCGTCGGCATCATCTCGGCGATAGCTGTTCTTGTTGTAGTTGAAGTTATAGTTGGCGAACAGCGCGTTGATGCCTTCATCGTACATGCTTGGCGGGATCGCGCCGATAGCGCTCAGATCCATCATGGTCTGAGGCACGGAAATGTTGATCTGCTGCACCGCCGCGTCATAGCTGACGGTGGCATCTTTAATCAACGCAGGCAGATCAACGCAGCTGCCGGCCTGCAGCGTTTCCGGCAGTTTGATGCCGTAGTTGCGCAGGTCTTCAACTTTCAGGCAGGGTTGAGACGCGGCCTGGCCTTTAGCCTGACGAAAAGTAACATCCTTATGATCGACCTGAGTCAGGTTGACGTAGATGTCGAATGGGTAAACGCCCGGTTGCAAAGCATCGCCCTGGGCGACCGCTTCCGCGTTGCTCAGGTTTTCATCGCCGTGAATAAACGACATGTTAAACTCTGCCAGCGCCGCTTCACTCCATAACATCGGCGCACTGGCGGCAATGATTGCAATTCGGATCAGCTGTGTCAGCCGCGTCGTTCCGCCTGCTACTTTTCGTTGATTTGCCATTCCCTGTCTCTCTTATTGTACTGGAACGTCCTTGACTTCCGTTCTACCGCCAAAATCGTTGATATAACTGAAAGCAATCTTGTTGCCGACGCTGACGCCCGCCGGGATGTTGATCGATAAGCGATCTTTCGGGTTCACCATATTGGCGTCCACATCCACGGTCTTACCCGCGCTGTTTTTCAAATGCAGCGCCCCAAAGGTGATATGCAGCGGACCATCGTTAATCACTTGCAGACGTGAACCTTCACGCTGCCAACGCAAGTTTTGTACTTGCTCGTCCAGCGTCGTTTTCAACGCCACCGGCCGGTAAAAAAGTTTGATTCGGGTACGCACCGCAACCTGAAGCACGTTTTCCTGCTTCGGTGCCGGTGGAATTTCCTGCACGTTAATCCACAGCAGAGTTTCTTTATCCTGAGGTAAACCCGTACCGGAATAGATAAAGCGCAGAACTGCAGTTTTAGCGGCGTCCAATTTCAGAATCGGTGGAACGACAACGACAGGCAGATTTTTCGGCACTTGATTTCTGTCACCGGTGTCCAGCCAGGTCTGCACCATATAAGCTTCTGAAGCATCGTTATGGATTGGCAGCGAGGCGGATTTGTCATCGCCTTTATAAATCACGCGAGTGGCATCTACCTGGATACCGGCGTAGCTGTTAAAGGCGCCCAGCATCAGCAGAGCAGCAAAGAACTTTTTCATCGGTTTCCTCTACGGGCCATCCTTGGCCGTGTGTGTCCTGAAAGACGATTATTTGTATTCGATGGTGAACGGGCTGGTGGCGTTAGCCAGACCCGCGGTCACTGCAGCGAATGAACGGTAACGAGCCTGCAGGTTGAAGGTCGCTTTACCGTCAGCAGCGATGGTGACTTTCGCTACGTCGTCTTTGATGTTGGAACCGTCGCCGATAGCGAATGGCTTGCCGTTGTTGTCAGTGATTTCGATACCCACGCCGGTAGCTGCAGTGCCGGTGCCACCCACGTTGCTTACGGACAGCAGGTCTGGGTTGCCGGCAACGGTGTTACCGTCGAAGCGCAGGCTGTAATTGCCGGCATCACATTTTTCCAGAGAGATCTGGAAAGCTTTAGATGCAGATTTGTCACCCACGTTTTGGAAAGCAGAAGTTGGGTAAGTACCCAGGTAAACTTCTTTATTCTGAGTATCGCTAGTTACCTGGCAGGTAGACTGTTTGATTTCACCGGTGAATTTAACAGTGCCGCTTGCTGCCATTGCGTTGGAAGCAGTTGCAGACAATACCAGGGCAGCCAAAGGCAATAATACTTTTTTCATTTCCAGCTCCATAGAACAATAAAATAATCGATTCAGTGGCGGGCTTATATATATATTGCCGCCACTGAGCATACACTCAGCGATAGCACTCCCTTGCTGAAAAGGAGCGTTGCCTCGATGAACTCATTGCCGGACGAAATATAGACTAAGCATATTCTTAATGTTAAATCGTTTAAAACATTCATAAGGCCCCCCTTGATAGGAATAAACTATCGGCGGATACCTATCGATCGATGTTGACGATTCATATGAATAGGAATAATCTGTGTTTGGGAAAGCTGCAGAGTTCAAGATTTTGCATTAAGGCCTGAGAATCAGAATATTATCCCAAATATTTACATTTAGTAACAGATTGCGACGTTTGGACTTTGGCACGAATTACGCGTTAAATGGTCTGCCGACACGCTTCGGCCATCCTGACGTTTTAAATAAGAAATTTACCAATAAACCCGGAGTAACTTTCTTTTTAATCATTTAAAATCAACAAGTTAAATATCAATCCAAGGATTGGGAAATGAGCGGTTCTTTCAGAGAGAAAAATAACGGCATTAATTATGTTTTTCAGCCAATGTTCGCGAAATCGGGACAATTGCTGGCCGTTGAATGTCTGTCTCGCTTTACGTTTAATAGCGAATATGCCCATTTTTCTCCTGAACAGTTCTTTCGCCACGCCGACAGTGCCACTCGGATTGAGATTTTGATGGATCAGATCAATCTGATCGATAAATACAAACACTGGTTTCATGAAAACCAAGTGATAGCCACTTTGAATGTTGACGATTATTCCCTGCAATCGCTGGCGAATACTCACTTTGCCGAAAGAATTAACGCTATGCGCTGTATTCATTTCGAGATCAGCGAGAATTCAACCCGGCTGGTGAAAGATCGCGTGCACGGCGATCCGTCATTGAATAGTTATTCATTTTGGCTCGATGATTTTGGTTCTGGCTATGCGGGTTTTTCCGCGTTGTACAACAGCCAGTTCCGCTTCGTTAAGCTCGACCGTTTTCTGCTTTGGGACTTCATGAAAAAGTCCGGCGGTGAGGGCTTGATGCGCGCGTTACTGCGCTTCTTTTACCTTAATCATTACAAGGTAATTATCGAAGGAGTTGAAACTCCCGAACACAAGAAATGGCTGGACGAAATGCCATATTACGCACTGCAGGGAAAGCTGTGGAAGGAATCCAGCATCAAGGATTTGAACTCGCTTCTTACAGCTGAATACTTTTAACTCGGTATTGGTGTTTGCCCTATGTCTAAAAACAACGTTCTTGTGATTAGTGAGTGTAAGTACAGCTATGTTGGCCTGTCGGTGCTGCTGAAGAAACACTACGGCGCGTACGATATCCGCCTGTTTTCCGATTTCATGCACGGCGGCGCCAAAGCAGAGAAGATCACCAAGCACGATATCGCGCTGATTTTCACCTCGCAAAACCTCGAACAGAGCGTCAACGTGATCGAAAGCCTGGTGTCCCTGCACCAGCAGTACAACAGCAAAACGCGCCTCTTGGTGTTCTATGACGACGAGCGCGTGGTGAAACTGCTGTCGATCCTGGGGATTTCCGTCGAGTTGGTCTCCACCCGTATTCCGCTTTATTCGCTGCAGGAAAAAATCCAGCGGCTGCTGGAAAGCAAAGAACCGGGCGGCATCAGAGTGCAGAAAACCCGCGAGCTCAGCCCGGCGGAAAGTGACGTGATCTTCAATCTGCTGCGCGGCGACAGCCTGCTGCACATTGCGGAAAAGCGCGGTACGCACCCAAAAACCATCTTCTCGCAGAAATACAGCGCGATGAAAAAGCTGCGGCTGCGCAGCATGAGCACCATCTTCGTCGCCGGCAAATAACCTGCCCTGGCTTGTTGCGCGGTACGCCGCGCGGCAACCGGCCCTCCCCCGCCCAGTTAAATTAATGTAACAACCGGCGACAAAGCAGCAACAGACACACAACATCCTCTCCTGTTGGCTACGATTTGCACACGGATTATCCGTGAGTCATGTCGTGTAGATTAAAATAAACATCAGGAGATGTTATGAAGTCGTCCTTATTCAGCCGCTACACCTGCTTTGTGCTGAGCATCTTGCTTACCCTGGTTTTCTTAATCATGATGCGCAACCATCCGTGGTTCTGGCTGCCGGCCCTGGCCTGCGGTGGCTTGATGGTGCTGGGTATCTACGATCTCACGCAACAGCGCCACGCCATCTGCCGCAACTACCCGATCATCGGCCGCCTGCGCTTCTTCTTCGAATTCATCCGTCCGGAACTGCGCCAGTATTTCCTCGAGCAGGATAATGAAGAGATCCCGTTTTCGCGTACCCAGCGCACGCTGGTGTATCGCCGGGCGAAAAACGAGATGGGCGACAAGCCGTTCGGCACCCTGCTGGATGTCTACCAAACCGGCTATGAGTGCATCGGCCACTCCATGCGGCCGGTGGAAGCCGCCGACCCGACCAGTTTCCGCATCACCATCGGCGGCGCCGACTGCCGCCAGCCCTACTCCGCGTCGATCTTTAACATTTCGGCTATGAGCTTCGGCGCGCTCTCCGCCAATGCCATCCGCGCGCTCAACCTCGGTGCGGCCAAGGGCAATTTCTACCACGACACCGGTGAGGGCAGCATCAGCCGCTATCACCGGGAAAACAACGGCGATCTGGTGTGGGAGCTGGGCAGCGGCTATTTCGGCTGCCGCACCGCCGACGGCCATTTCGACCCGCGGCGCTTTGCCGAACAGGCGCAAAGCCCGCAGGTGAAAATGATTGAAATCAAGCTCAGCCAGGGCGCCAAACCCGGCCACGGCGGCATTCTGCCTGCGAAGAAGGTGGATGCGGAAATCGCCGCCACCCGCGGCGTGCCGGAAGGGGTCGATTGCATCTCGCCGGCCTCGCACAGCGCCTTCACCACTCCGCTGGAAATGATGCATTTCATCCAACAGCTGCGCGAGCTGTCAGGCGGCAAGCCGGTCGGTTTCAAGCTGTGCATCGGCCACCCGTGGGAGTTCGTCGCCATCGTCAAGGCGATGCTGCACACCCGCATCCTGCCGGATTTCATCGTGGTGGACGGCAAGGAAGGCGGCACCGGCGCCGCGCCGCTCGAACTCTCCAACTACATGGGCATGCCGCTGCGCGAAGGGCTGCTGTTCGTGCATAACACGCTGGTAGGCTGCGGCCTGCGCGACCAGATCAAGATAGGCGCCAGCGGCAAGATCATCAGCGCCTTCGACATCGCCAGCGTGCTGGTGCTCGGCGCCGACTGGGTGAACTCGGCGCGCGGCTTTATGTTCGCCGTCGGCTGCATCCAGTCGCAAAGCTGCCATACCAACCACTGCCCGACCGGCGTGGCGACGCAAGATCCGCTGCGGCAAAAGGCGCTGGTGGTGCCGAACAAGGCGGAACGCGTCTACCACTTCCACCAAAATACGGTGAAAGCGCTGGCGGACATGCTGGCGGCGGCCGGCGTCAGCCGCCCGGAGCAGCTGACCTCGCACCATATGCTGCGCCGCATCACGCCGACCGAGATCAAGGTGTACGCCGATATCTATTACTACCTGGAGCCGGGCGCGCTGCTGCAGCCGGAGATCAAAAGCGAGTTCTATGCCCGCATGTGGCGTATGGCGACGCCCACCAGTTTCGATCAGGCGATCTCGCTGCCGGCGGCATGATGGGATAAGGAATAAAAGGGAGTTGCCCCCTCGCCTTGGGGAAGAGCATATGGAGAGGGGTTGCTTGCTACGGCGGCCCTCCCCCTCAACGGCGAGAGGGCGTATCGGTTACAGCTTGCGCACCGGCGCATCGCCGGCGACGTAATAGTCGGCGGTGCTGCGCGGCAGCGGCGCGCGCTGGCGAATGCGATCGGCTAACTTCTCGGCGATCATGATGGTCGTGGCGTTCAGGTTGCCGGTGATGATCAGCGGCATGATCGACGCATCCACCACCCGCAATCCTTCCATGCCGTGCACCCGGCCCTGACCATCGACCACCGCCATCTCATCCTCGCCCATCTTGCACGAGCAGGACGGGTGGAAGGCGGTTTCGGCGTGCTCGCGCACGAAAGCGTCCAGCTGCTCGTCCGTCTGCACCTCCGGCCCCGGGCTTATCTCGCGGCCGCGGTACTCGTCCAGCGCCGGCTGCGCCATGATCTCGCGCGTGATGCGAATAGCATCGCGGAATTCCTGCCAGTCCTGCTCGGTCGCCATGTAGTTGAACAGAATGCTCGGGTGCTGGCGCGGATCTTTCGATTTCACCTGTACCCGGCCGCGGCTCGGCGAACGCATCGAGCCGACGTGCGCCTGGAAGCCGTGCTCCTTCACCGCGTTGCTGCCGTTGTAGTTAATCGCCACCGGCAGGAAGTGATACTGAATATTCGGCCAGGCGAACTCTGCGCGGCTGCGGATGAAACCGCCGGCCTCGAACTGGTTGCTGGCGCCGATGCCGGTGCCGTTGAACAGCCATTCCGCGCCGATCTTCGGCTGGTTGAACCATTGCAGCGCCGGGTACAGCGACACCGGTTTCTTACAGGCATACTGCAGGTACATCTCCAGGTGATCCTGCAGGTTTTCCCCGACGCCCGGCAGATCGTGCACCACGTTGATATCCAGACTTTTCAGCAGCGCCGCCGGGCCGACGCCCGAACGCTGCAGGATCTGTGGCGAGGCGATGGCACCGGCGCACAGCAACACTTCGCGCCGCGCTTTGGCGTGGGTCAGCTGATTGCTGTCGCCCTGCAAATAGTTGACGCCCACCGCACGCTTGCCGTCGAACACGATATGGTCGGTCAGCGCATGGGTGACGATTTTCAGGTTCGGCCGCGAACGTGCCTGATCCAGATAACCGCGGGCGGTGCTGGCGCGGCGCCCTTTCGGCGTCACGGTGCGATCCATCGGGCCGAAGCCTTCTTGCTGGTAGCCGTTCAGATCGTCGGTGCGCGGGTAACCCGCCTGCACGCCGGCTTCCACCATGGCGTGGAACAGTTCGTTGTTGCCGGCTTTCGGCGTGGTGACGCTCACCGGGCCCTCGCCGCCGTGGTAATCGTTCGGGCCGATATCGCGCGTTTCCGCCTTGCGGAAATACGGCAGGCAGTCCAGGTAGGTCCAGTCTTCCAGACCCGGCGCCTTGGCCCAGTTATCGAAGTCCATCGCGTTGCCGCGAATGTAACACATACCGTTGATCAGGGACGAACCGCCCAGCCCTTTGCCGCGGCCGCATTCCATCCGGCGATTGTTCATGTGCGGCTCAGGATCGGTCTCATACGCCCAGTTATAGCGGCGGCCCTGCAGCGGAAACGCCAGCGCGGCCGGCATCTGGGTACGGAAATCCATCCGGTAATCCGGGCCGCCGGCTTCCAGCAGCAGGACGCTGACATCGGCGTCCTCGGTCAATCGGGTGGCTAACACGTTGCCGGCGGAACCGGCACCGATAATGATGTAGTCAAATTCCATTCATTATCTCCTTACTTTATAGAGGCCTGGTCAGGCAAAGACGCGAAGCGCGGCTCGGCAACAGGCTGTGTATTTTGGCTCTCTAGAGATTGTCGGCCGCAGCCAACGCGGCTGCGGCTCGAAAGACGGCGGGAAGATCAGAATACCGAGGCGTATTCGCCCAGCTCAACCTGCACCGATTTGATCTGGGTGTAGTGTTCCAGCGTCGTCAGGCCGTTCTCGCGGCCAACGCCGGACTGCTTGTAGCCGCCGACCGGCATTTCCGCCGCCGACTCGCCCCAGGTGTTGATCCAGCAAATGCCGGCTTCCAGCTGGTGGATCACGCGGTGCGCGCGAGCCAGATCGTTGGTCACCACGCCCGCAGCCAGACCGAAGGTGGTGTCATTGGCGCGGCGCACCACTTCCTCTTCGCTCTGATAGCTGAGAATGCTCATCACCGGCCCGAAGATCTCCTCGCGCACGATTTCCATGTCGTCGCGGCAGTCGCTGAATACCGTCGGCGCCACATAAGCGCCCTTGCCGAATTCGCCGTGGGTAACGCGTTCGCCGCCGCACAGCAGGCGCGCGCCGCTGTTCTTGCCGCTCTCGATAAAGCGCAGCACCGACTCCATATGCGCGAAGCTAACCAGCGGCCCGAAGTTGGTCTGCGGATCGGTCGGATCGCCGAGGCGAATGCGCTTCACGCGCTCGAGGATTTTCGCCTCAAACTGCGCCTGCAGCGCCGCCGGCACGAAGACGCGGGTGCCGTTGGTGCATACCTGGCCGGAGCTGTAGAAGTTGGCCATCATGGCGATATCGGCGGCGCGATCCAGATCGGCGTCGTCGAAAATAATCAGCGGCGACTTGCCGCCCAGTTCCATGGTGACGTCCTTCAGCGTCGATCCCGACGCGTTGGCCATCACCTTCTTGCCGGTTTTCACCCCGCCGGTGAAAGAGACTTTGGCGATGCCCGGATGGTCGGTCAGGTACTGCCCCACCTCCGCCCCGCTGCCGGTCACCACGTTGAACACGCCGTCCGGCAGGCCGGCTTCGGTGTAAATTTCCGCCAGCTTCAGCGCCGTCAACGAGGTGACTTCACTCGGTTTGAAGATCATCGCGTTGCCCGCCGCCAGCGCCGGCGCGGACTTCCACAGCGCGATTTGAATCGGGTAGTTCCAGGCGCCGATGCCGGCCACCACGCCCAGCGGTTCGCGGCGGGTGTAGACGAAGGAGGTTTCGCGCAGCGGGATCTGTTCGCCTTCAATGGCCGGGATCAGGCCGGCATAGTACTCCAGCACGTCGGCGCCGGTGACGATGTCCACCGCGGTGGTTTCCGACATCGCTTTGCCGGTATCCAGCGTTTCCAGCGCCGCCAGCTCATCGTTGCGCTCGCGCAGAATATCCACCGCGCGACGCAGGATGCGTGAACGCGCCATCGCCGTCATCGCCGCCCACACCTTCTGCCCGCTGGCCGCGCTGGCCACCGCACGATCGACGTCTTCAGCGCCGGCGGACTGGACTTCAGCCAGAACTTCGCCGTTCGCCGGGTTAATGGCGTTGAAGGTTTTTCCAGCGGTGCTGTCTACATAGGCGCCATGAATATAGAGCTTCTGCAAGCCAAAACGGGACATAGGATCTCCTTGGGTTATCCTCCGGGCGGCGTCTGCCCCCGGAGTTGGAACGTGATGTATTCGGTCGTGAGCGCCAGCGCCTGTGACTGATTGAACGCCGAGCCGCGCAGCGCGCTGCGCAACCACAGTCCGTCGATCAGCGCCGCCAGCCCCTTGGCCGCCAACCGCGCCTGCGGCTGCGGCATGACGCGGCGAAACTCGGCGCACAGGTTGGAATAGAGCCGGCGGCCGTTCACCTGCTGCAGCCGGTTGAGCTGCGGTTGGTGCAGACTGCTGGCCCAAAAGGCCAGCCAGGTCTTCATCGCCGCGCTGTTAATCTGGCTGTCGTCGAAGTTGCCGGCGACGATCGCCTGCAGCCGCGCCGCCGGGCTGTTATCGGTCAGCGCCTGCAAGCGCAGCTTCACCGCCTCGCCCAGATGGCTGATCAGATAGCGCATCGTGGCTTCCAGCAGGCCGTTCTTGTCCTTGAAATAATGGCTGATGATGCCGTTGGAAACGCCGGCCCGCCGCGCGATCTGCGCGATGGTGGCGTCATGCATTCCCACTTCGTTTACCGCGGCGAGCGTGGCATCAATCAACTGCTGCCTTCTGATTGGCTGCATTCCTACCTTTGGCATATTTCGACTCTCACAAAACCGACTTCGGCCTTATCTCAGCGGGCAAATTTCACTGCCGTTTCGCCCGTGATTCAGGTCATCATGAGGACTATTAAACTTTTTTTTGATTGAACGTTCAATAAAAATTGCATATATTTTATTGCCGCCTGGTTAAAAATTTGTACTATCTGGTTGTGGAACTGGCTGATTTTTGTGAGGTAATTAACGAATCTGACAAAAATCAGTGGCTGTAAGCGGTTCCCGCCGCGAAGCGCGCCGGCGCTTCATTCACAGGCGAAAGCGGCATCATTCAGGCCCTCCTCTACGGAGACGGCCGCCGCCTTCATTCGCCCGTTTTTCAGAGGCCAACGCGCCCTGGAATACGGAGCGGCACGATTTTCTCAGTTCAGAGGATGACGATGACAACCCACGAAACCTCCTCCAAATCGCAGCAGGACCGCCTCAACCCTGTGGTTTTCTTCACCTCGGCGGGGCTGATCCTGGCCTTCTCGCTGATGACCATCTTTTTCACCGACTTCTCCGGGCAGTGGATCACCCGCACGCTGAATTGGGTGTCGGCCACCTTCGGTTGGTACTACCTGCTGGCGGCGACGCTGTACATCGTGTTCGTGGTGTTTATCGCCGCTTCGCGCTTCGGTTCGATCAAGCTCGGGCCGGAGCAGTCCAAGCCGGAATTCAGCCTGATGAGCTGGGCGGCGATGCTGTTCGCCGCCGGCATCGGCATCGACCTGATGTTCTTCTCGGTCGCCGAGCCGGTGACCCAGTACATGATGCCGCCGGAAGGTGACGCGCAAACGCTGGAAGCCGCGCGCCAGGCGATGGTCTGGACGCTCTTCCACTACGGCCTGACCGGCTGGTCGATGTATGCGCTGATGGGCATCGCCCTCGGCTACTTCAGCTATCGCTACAATCTGCCGTTGACCATCCGCTCGGCGCTGTACCCGATCTTCGGTAAGCGCATCAACGGCCCGATCGGCCACAGCGTGGACATCGCCGCGGTGCTCGGCACCATCTTCGGCATCGCCACCACGCTGGGCATCGGCGTGGTGCAGCTCAACTACGGCCTCAAGGTGCTGTTCGAGATCCCGGAAAACCTGACGGTGCAGGGCTCGCTGATCCTGCTGTCGGTGATCATGGCCACCATCTCGGTCACCTCGGGCGTCAACAAGGGCATCCGCATCCTGTCCGAGCTGAACGTGCTGCTGGCGCTGGGCCTGATCCTGTTTGTGCTGTTCTTCGGCGACACCGAGTTCCTGCTCAACGCGCTGGTGCTCAACGTCGGCGATTACGTCAATCGCTTTATGGGCATGACGCTCAACAGCTTCGCCTTCGATCGGCCGGTGGAGTGGATGAACAACTGGACGCTGTTCTTCTGGGCCTGGTGGGTGGCGTGGTCGCCGTTTGTCGGCCTGTTCCTGGCGCGCATCTCGCGCGGGCGCACCATTCGCCAGTTCGTGGTCGGCACGCTGATCATACCATTCGTGTTCACCCTGCTGTGGCTGTCTATCTTCGGCAACAGCGCGCTGTACCAGATCATTCACGGTAACGCCGAGTTTGCGCAGGAAGTGATGCAGTTCCCGGAGCGCGGCTTCTACAGCCTGCTGGCGCAATACCCCGGCTTCACCTTCAGCGCCTCGGTGGCCACCATCACCGGCCTGCTGTTCTACGTCACCTCGGCGGACTCCGGCTCGCTGGTGCTGGGCAACTTCACCTCGCGCCTGGCCGACATCAATAATGATGCGCCGAACTGGCTGCGGATTTTCTGGTCGGTGGCCATCGGCCTGCTGACCATCGGCATGCTGATGACCGACGGCGTGCCGGCGTTGCAGAAAACCACGGTAATCATGGGCCTGCCGTTCAGCTTCGTGATCTTCTTCGTGATGGCCGGGCTGTATAAATCGCTGCGGGTGGAAGACTACCGTAAGGCCAGTGCGCTCAGCACCCTGGCGCCGGTGCCGGTCTCCAGCCACGACGTGCTCAACTGGAAACAGCGTCTGTCGCGGGTGATGAACTACCCGGGCACCCAGTACACGCAGAAAATGTTGGATAAGGTTTGCCGTCCGGCGATGCAGGACGTGGCGCGCGAGCTGGAGCTGCGCGGCGCGAAAGTGGAGTTCAGCGAAGTGCCGCCGACCGAAGACGAGCGTCTGAACCACCTGGAGCTGCTGGTGCGCCTGGGCGAGGAACAGAACTTTATCTATCAGATCTGGCCGATGCGCTACTCGGTGCCGGGCTTCACCTACCGCGCCCGCTCCGGCAAGTCGCACTACTACCGGCTGGAAACCTTCCTGATGGAAGGCACCCAGGGCAACGACCTGATGGACTACAGCAAGGAACAGGTGATTGGCGATATCCTCGACCAGTACGAGAAGCACCTGAACTTCCTGCACATTCATCGCGAAGCGCCGGGGGGCACCCTGACCTTCCCGGATATGTGACGGTCGATAAATAGTAAAAGACCACCTCCTGAGGAGGTGGCTTTACACGACGCCCCCTAAAAGGGGGCCATTTTCGAGTTAATCCTGCAACAACTCCATCTGCTGTTCGATCTCTTGGTCCTTCTTATCCTGATGCCTCACGTATCGCCTGATAATTTCTTCGTTTACTCCTACCGTATCGACAAAGTATCCCCTTGCCCAAAAATGATTGCCCCACAACTTCTTTCGTATATGTGGAAAACGATTGTAAAGCCGGATTGCACTGCGTCCTTTCAGGACGCCCATCAACGTCGAAATCGATAGCTTCGGGGGGACTATCACGACCAGATGCACATGATCTGGCTGAATATTTAGCTCAAGGACTTCACAGTCCTTCATGTTGCAGAGGATATAAATTGTTCGGTAGAGCTCTTTACCCACCTTGTCGCGGAGGATTTTAAATCGATACTTCGGCGTCCACACCAGGTGGTATTTGCAACGCCAGAACACATGTGATGAACTCCTGTATAAACCCATGTTGGTGATTTCCTTCTTACTTGTGGTGAGTAAGCTGGAATATTCCGGCATGGGTTTCCTTCAGGCTAGAGCCTCACAGGTTCAATCACCACCTCCTTAGGAGGTGGTTTAAGGCTTACAACGAAAGGGCGTAGCCAGGCTACGCCCTTTTTTATGCCTGCTCGGCCGGCAAGTCGGCTTTCAGCAGCACCAGGGAACCGGCCAGCAACACCAGATCCTTGATTAAAAAGCTGGTGGCGCCGGCCATGGCCGGAAAACCGCCGGCGGAAGGCTCCCAGGCCCCCGGCGTGGAAAAGATCAGCGTTAGCGTAGTCAGGTAGGTCACCGTCGAACCGATCGCCCCCAGCAACCCCAGCCGCCGCGACCAGAATCCCGCCAGCAGCAGCAAGCCGAAGCTCCACTCAGCGACGCCCAGCGCATAGCTGGCGCCGCGGATGCCGAACGCTTGATGCATCCAGCTCAGCAGCGGGCTGTTGCCGATCAGCGGTACCAGCCCCTGCGCCTCGTAATCAAACCACTTGGCGTAACCGAAGGCGGCGAAGATCACCACCAGCGCCGCGCGCATAAAGATAACGTCCCCGTTCGAGCGCTGAAAGCGCCGCAGCCATGTCGCCAGCATCATCCTCTCTCCTTATGTTGTCCACGGCCGCCGCGGATCGCCCGCTTGCGGCCGCGGGGTGCGGCAGCTTAGTGCCCCATCGCGTCCTTCTTCATTTCGTCTTTCTTCATGCCGTCTTTGGCCATACCGTCTTTCGCCATGCCATCCTTTTTCATGGCGTCTTTGCCCATCTTGTCTTTCTTCATGCAGTCCTTGCCCATGCACTCTTTCTTCATGCCGTCTTTGGCCATGCCGTCGTGCGACATCTGGCTCATGCCGTCCTTTTTCATCGCGTCTTTACTCATGCCATCGGCGGCGTTGGCGCCGGCCACGCCCAGCATCAGCACGCTGCACATCATCATTGCGAATAACTTTTTCATGGTATTTCCTTTCGTCATGTCAAAGGCACCGGGGTGCCGGAGAATGGCCGGCGGCCGCCTCAGCTGCCGCCAAACCAGTTGTAACCCTGGTCTTCCCAGTAACCGCCCGGGAAGCGGTTGGTGACCTCGATCACCTGAATGTGTTTCGGGTTCTTGTAGCCCAGCTTGGTCGGCATGCGCAGCTTCATCGGGTAGCCGTACTTGCGCGGCAAGATCTGGCCGTCATAGGTCAGCGCAATAATCGTCTGCGGGTGCAGCGCGGTGGCCATGTCGATGCTGGTGTAGTAATCGTCGGCGCATTTGAAGCTGACGTAGCGGGCGCTCAGATCCGCGCCGATCGCCTTGAGAAAGGTCGCGAACGGCACGCCGCCCCACTTGCCGATGGCGCTCCAGCCCTCGACGCAAATATGGCGCGTCACCTGGCTGACCTGCGCCATCCGGTGCAGCTGCGGCAGGCTCCAGGCGCGTTTGTCCTGCACCCGTCCGGCCACCTCCAGCCGGTAGTCGTCGCCGTTGATGTCCGGCGCGTCCTCCTCGGCGTAGAAAGCGTTGAACGGGAACGGCCGGGTGATCATCGATTCCGGGTAGACCGGCGCCAGGCGATCGCCATTGAACAGCCAGCCCTGTACCCGATCGTTGAAGCGCGAGATGCGGCTCAGCGCCTGTTCGACGTTGGCGTTATCGCTGAGATCGCAGCCGGTGAGCATGGCGATGCCGCCCAGCGTCAGGCCGTTGCGCAGAAAGCGGCGGCGCGAAGGCGCGCTCAACAGCCGCTGCGCTTCTTTGACGATCGCCTGCCCTTCAATGATCGTCATGATCTGTTTATCCTTTTCCATCATTCACTCCTTAGCGTCCGCGCAGCATGGCCAGCAGCGTCCGCGGCACCAGCGCCACCATCACCAGGTGAATCGCGACGAAGGCCACCAGCGCCGACATGGCAAAAAAGTGGATATAGCGCGCCGCCTCATAACCGCCGAGCAGCGTGCGCAGCAGCGGAAACTGCACCGATTTCCACAGCACCAGCCCGGACAGCGCGCTCATCACGCCGAGGATCATCACCGACAGATAGGCCACGCGTTGCACCATGTTGTAGTGGCGCAGGTCGGCGTGTTGCAGCCTGCCGCGCAGCGCGGCGCCTGCATCGGCGAGAAACTGCCGTGGGCTGAGCGGCCAATACTTGCGTTTAAAACGCCCGCTGGCCAGGTTGATCAGCAGGTAGCACAGCCCGTTGACGCCGAACAGCCACATGCCGGCGAAGTGCCACTGCAGCGCGCCACCCAGCCAGCCGCCGAGCGTCAGCTCATTGAGAAAGCTGAAGTTGAACAGCGGCGAGGCGTTGTAGATGCGCCAGCCGCTGGTCACCATGATCAGCATCGCCAGCGCATTCAGCCAGTGCGTCAACCGCAGCCACAGCGGATGCACCGTCTGTCGTTGTTCCGGGGTGAGAGTGAGGCTCATGCGAACTCCTGGCGACCAATGAGGCGATGAGCCGAGTATTCCCCGGATTTGTTCCCCAAGACCTCACGCAAAGTTAAATAAAATGTGATAACTCCGCCGGTGGGGGTTGTGTAGACTTCAGAGAGAAACGGGCAATCAGCGGTAATGAGAATGGACAAGCCAAAACGAATTTTGATCGTCGAGGACGACGGCGACATCGCCGAACTGCTGCAGCTGCATCTGCGCGACGAAGGTTACGCCATCAGCCACGCCGCCGACGGCAACCGGGGCATGGCGATGCTGGAACAGGGCGGCTGGGACGCCCTCATCCTCGATCTGATGCTGCCGGGCGTGGACGGATTGGAGATTTGCCGCCGGGCGCGCACCATGACGCGTTACACGCCGATCATCATCACCAGCGCGCGCTCCAGCGAGGTGCACCGCGTGCTGGGGCTGGAGCTGGGCGCCGACGACTATCTGGCCAAGCCCTTCTCCATGCTGGAGCTGGTGGCGCGGGTCAAGGCGCTGTTTCGCCGCCAGGAAGCGATGAGCCGCAACCTGCGCATGGACGCCGGCGTGCTCAGCTTCAACGATCTGACCATCGATCCCATTGCCCGCGAAGTGCACCTGCATCAGCAACCGGTCGAGCTGACGCCGCGCGAATTCGACCTGCTGTACTTTTTCGCCCGCCACCCGGGCCAGGTGTTCTCACGCCTGAGCCTGTTGAATCAGGTCTGGGGCTATCAGCACGAAGGGTATGAGCACACCGTCAACACCCATATCAACCGGCTGCGCATCAAGATCGAGCGCAACCCGGCGGAACCCGAGCGCATCCTCACGGTGTGGGGCATGGGCTATAAATTCGCGGCCGCGCCGCAAGAGTGAGCCATGAAAAACCTTACGTTAGCGCAACGCCTCACGCTGATCTTCGCGCTGCTGATCGTCATCGGCTGCGCCTTTTCCGGCTGGATGCAGGTGCGCAGCAGCACCCAGTACAGCCAGGCGGTGATCCAGCGCCTGTCCGGCAACCTGGCGCAGCATATTGCCGACAGCAACCCGCTGCTGGGGGTGAACGGGCCGGATCCACAGGCGGTGCATACCCTGTTCGATCAGCTGATGGCGGTGAATCCCAGCGTTGAGGTTTACCTGCTCGACAAACAGGGCGCGATTATCGGCAACGCCGCGCCGGCCGGGCATCTGAAGCGGCAGCGGGTCGCGTTGCCGCCGCTGCAGGCGCTGCTCGGTGGCGCGCCGATGCCGGTGTATGGCGACGATCCGCGCAGCGCGGACGGGCGCAAGGTGTTCAGCGTCGCGCCGCTTAAGGTCGATGGCCGGATCGAAGGCTATCTGTACGTGGTGCTGCTCGGCGAAGAGTACACGGCGCTGGCCAGCAACGCCCAGTTCAACTCGGCGGTCAGGATGGCGCTGTGGACCTCCGGGCTGATGGTGCTGTTCAGCCTGCTGGCCGGCGGTTTCGCGTTTTATTGGGTGACGCGCCCTATCCGTCGCCTGACCCGGCAGGTCAGCGCGCTGGACAGCGGCGGCATCGAGGCGGTGCAGGCCTACGCGGCGCTGCCGGCGGTACGGGCCGGGCGCGACGAAGTCAGCCAGCTGCAGCAGGCTTTCCACCGCATGGCGCAGCGCCTTGCCGAACAGTGGCAAACGCTGGCGCAGCAGGATCGGCTGCGGCGTGAGTTCATCGCCAACGTCTCGCACGATCTGCGCACCCCGCTCACCTCGCTGCACGGCTATCTGGAGACGCTGTCGGTCAAGGCCGCCACCCTGAGCGAAGCCGATCGGCGGCGCTATCTGGAGATCGCGCTGGCGCAGAGCCGCAAGGTGGGCAAGCTGGCGCAGGAGCTGTTCGAGCTGGCGCGGCTGGAGTACGGCGTGGTGAAACCGCAGAAAGAGCCTTTTTCCCTCAGCGAGCTGTTGCAGGACGTGTTCCAAAAGTTCGAGCTGGCGGCGGAGGCGCGCAACCAGCGGCTGCATGCCGACATTCCCCCCGGCATTCCGCCGGTGTTCGCCGATCTCAGCATGATTGAGCGGGTGCTGACCAACCTGTTGGACAACGCCATTCGCCATACGCCGCCCGGCGGCGACATCGGCGTGCGGCTGTGGCGGCAGGACGATCGGGTGATGGTGCAGGTCAGCGACAGCGGCCCCGGCATTCCGCAGACGCTGCGCGCCGATCTGTTCGTGCGCCCGTCTGTCCTGAGCGGCGCCCGGCGCCCTTCCGGCGGACTGGGCCTGATGATCGTGCGACGCATTCTGCAGCTGCACGACAGCGATATTCAGCTGATCGAACAAGCGCAAAGCGGCGCCTGCTTCCGCTTTGCCATTCCGCCGCGTTAATCGAGGCAGCTGCGATCGACGCTGATAAATTTGTCGTTATAGATAATGAATTTCTGCCCCTTCAGCCGAATACCGGCATGGGTCAGCGTATCGCCGGGGCGCAGGTATTCGGTGACGCCCTCTTCATCGGTGCTGTTACAGCCCGGCTTGAGCAGGAACTTGAAGTAGGTGTTGCCGGTGTTGGTGAGCGTACCGCGCTGGGTATCGAGCCGATAGGCAAAGTTTACCTGACGCGGGCGCACCACCAGAATGGTGTCCATCACCACGATCGGCTCCAGGTTGACGCCGGCGCCCCGACGCGGCCCCGGCTCGAACAATCGGGTCGGCACTTCGCGAAATGACACCCGGTAATAACGCTCGCGATTATCCTGCGGCCCGCGGTAGAAAAACTTGTAGTACTCCGCCTGCCCGGCCTGCAGCGTCAGCTGGCGCGGCGCAAACAGCAGCTCGCCGTCCGCCGGCCGGCTGCGCACCTCGCGCTCTCCCGGCCGATCGATGGCGCGAATGCTCACCTGATACAGGCGCGCGCCGCGGTTGTTATTCAACACCCGCTTGGCGGTGAATGAGCGATCCTGATCCATGGCAAACGTCAGGGTACCGACATTGATCGCGGCGGCGGTAAAGGGGAAGGACAAACCCAGCAACCCTATCAGCACAAGTTTCACGCCCTGCCCTCAATTGATGTTACGCCAGGTGGCTTCGACATGAATTTCACCGGCGGCGCTGACGTCACCATACCAACCGTTGCCGTCGACGGTTCTCAGCGAGATCGGATTGTTCATCGGAATGCTAAAGGTCACGCGGGTCTTGTTCAGCACCCCCACTTCACCGGAGATATCATTCCACGGCGTGCTGCTCCAGAGCGCATTGGTCATGTCGTGCCACTGGCCATCGCAGCCGGCGGCGAAGCTCTGCTGACCGTTGGTGCTGGTGGTGATGCCGAGGGTGGCGGGGAACGGCACCTGGGTACTGTTATCCGCAGAAGAAAAGAGGCAATAGTTCACCCCGTTGATCGCCTGAGTCGGCCCGGTCGCCATCACCCTCACCTGATCGGCGGCGGTTTTGCCGCTGGTGGTCACGAAGTAGCCGAACTCCAGCGCCGGCTCCGCCGGACCGACATAACCTTCACGGTGTGGGCTGTTGTCGTAATCATCGGAAATAATGCTGATGCTGAAATCGCGCGGCTTGATAATCAGCTGGTTTGAAGTGGAAAACTCATACCATCCCGACTCCGGCGAAGTGGTGTTCTGAAAACGGAAATTGATCAGATCGCGGGTGCCGCTGTCGGAAATCCCCAGCGCGACCATCTGTTTGAAGAAGTTACTGGAGAAGAACACATAGACGGCGTTGCTGCTCTTCAGCTCGTTAAACGTATAGTAGCTGCCGGTGCCCGACGTGTTTTTCCAGGTATTGCCGTTCAGACTGAACTGCAGATCGGCGGCGTTCACCGCTGAGGACAGCGCCGCATGGTTAATCGCCGGGAAAATATGAATCGAGGTATTGCTCACGCTGCCGTCGGTCTGCAAATCGTAGCTGACCATCTTGCACATGATGCCTGAGCGGGCGCCGATGGTCTGGTTCTTGCAATCGGCATTGCCCTCGCCGATGATCGGCACCCCATCGCTGTTGACGAACACCTCCGATACGGCGTTGGTATTGATAAAGCGCAGGTGGGCCGCCTTGCTGTGCGTGACGGTGCGCTTGTACCAGCTGCCGCTGGCCTGATCCCGACAGCGGCCGCCGGCCGCGGCGTCGTAAGCCACCGACGTTTGGCAGCCGTTGATCTGCATGCTGAAAGCTTCACCCGCTGCCATCTGCTTCAGATACTGATAGAAGCTCGGCGACATCATGCCGTGCATCCATTTTGCGCCGCCGGGCGTGACCACGGTGCCGTAAAATCCCTTTTCGTCGGTGGTCTGCGGCAGAATCAAGCTGGTATCCATATTGCAACCGGCATACCAGTTGATGCAGCGCAGGCCAAGGAACGGATTCTTTATCGGCGCATTTTCCAGCCACATGTCATAGCGCCAGTTGGCATTCAGCCCCGTGTTGTAACCATTATCCACGTACCCCAGGCTCTGCTGATAGACAGTGCCGGAACCGCCGTATTTCAGCCCGGTCCACTTATTGGCGCCGGTCATGCGCGGATCCAGCCCGCCGGCCGGCGTGACGAAAAAGTTGTCGTCGGCGTTGTTCTCCACGAAGACAAATTTCATTACCGCCGCATCCGGCCAGTTGGTCTGGCTGACCGCCGCCTGCAGCGCGGGGGCGACCAGCGCCAACAAGAACAACAACAGCGCAACGTTAGCTCTCATGGTCAGACTCCCCGGATGACATATTGCCTGCATAGGTTTTCAGCCCGGTGCAGATCACGTCGCCGACCCACACGGCGCCTTGCGCCTTGCTGAGATCCAAATCTACCTCGCATGTCTGATTGCCGCCGTGGGTAAAATCGATAACCGGGAATTTCTTGTCGACATCCATGATAAATTCGCCTTTCTCATCGGTGCGGGTGCGGCCGATATGGTTCTTGATATAGGCGTTGGCCAGCAGCGTGCCGTCCTCCGCTTTGATGCGGCCAAACACCGTCACCATCTGTTTTATCTCCGGCGAGATCACCGCCACGTTGCCCGGATACAGGGTGAGCTTGCTCTTGCGCCTGGTGACGATGTCGAAGCTCTCCGCCGAGTTTTTGTTGTTCATCAGCTCAACGTCGTACTGACCGTACGGCGACAACGGCAGGTAATTCTTATTGCCGCTCAGCTTCACCATCCGGCCGTCAACCCGTGCGGTCAGCAGGCCGTCGTTTTCAATGCCGGTATTGAAGATAATCCCGGCGTTGCCTTCGTTGCGGCCGCTGATGGCAATATCACGCCCTTGCCAACCCATGCTGCCGCTCGCGGTCAGGCTGCTGTTAACGTAGCCGTCGGCGGAGCTGCTGACGTTGAGCGTGCCGGCCGAATACTTGGTGTCGAAGCGCGCATAGCCACCACCGTTGAAGCGGTTGTCGCCGCGGGTATCACCGGAAATCGCCCGCGACAGGTTGGCCCCCAGGGTGCGGATCGGCCCGTCCTTGATGTCCTTGCGCGCCGCCAGGTTGGCGGTGGTGTAACCGTTTTGATTGGAAACGCCGGCGCTGAGCCAGTTACCCATCGGCAGTGAAAAATCGAGCGCGATGTACTTGCCGGTATTGGCGTTGCTGCTGCCGTTGTTGTAGCGCTGCACGCCCGCCCGTACGCCCAGCGTGCCGAAGCGGCCGGTAAAGATGTTCTGGTAATAGTCGGCGTTGTAATAGTGACTGTCGTTCTTCTTATCGTCGTTGTAGCTGGCGCTCAGGGTGCCCAACGGAGACCACAGCGCCCCCAGATTAAGGCTGCCGCCAACGGCGCGGTTATAGGCGTCATTTTGCAACAGACGATCGCCAATCTGCGTTTTCTCCTGATTGATCCATACGCTGCTGAAGCCGCCGGGCAACGCGGCGCTGACGCTGTTGACCAAACTCCAGGAGCGATCGGATGCCGCCATATTTTGCAGGTTGATCTGAATCGACTCGGTCACCGGCAGGCTGACGCGGCTCTCGCCGACGGCGTTGCCGTCAAACGAATACCCCGACAGCGCCCAATTAAGCGTTTGCAGATTGCCGGTAGCCGAAGCGCCAAGCAAATAAGAATCCTTTGCCGGGCGGTGGCGTTCCCGTTCGCCGCGCCAGTCGTCCATGCGCAGCATCCCGCCCCAGAATTGCCAGGCCAGCGGCGCATTCGCACCGCGATTGGGGCTGAACAATTTATTCACTCGCTGCATGCGTTTATCGACCACTTTGCCGTTGACCACGACCTCCACCTCTACGTCATAGATACCGTAGGGCAAACTGCCGGTGTCCACTTCATGATTGCCCATCGTGAAGTTTTGTACGCTGAGCAGCCGCCCGTCGCGCGACAGATGCACCTCGCCGGCCGAGGGGAAAAAAACCACGATCGGCGTCAGCGATTGGGAATTATCGAATACCGTCGAGTTGGCGCGGTTACCGTAGGACAGACCATAAATCTTGCTCGAGTTGATGGTCGTGACCGGCCCCAGCGACTGCAGATTCCAGCTGTCCAGCATG
Source organism: Serratia sp. HRI (assembly GCF_010119335.3). Classification (NCBI taxonomy): domain Bacteria; kingdom Pseudomonadati; phylum Pseudomonadota; class Gammaproteobacteria; order Enterobacterales; family Yersiniaceae; genus Serratia; species Serratia sp. HRI. The sequence continues at coordinate 1,049,134 of NZ_CP083690.1, forward strand.
CCGGCAGCGAAACGGCGGCCGGCGAAATCACGCTCGTACATCGCTTTGTACAGCGTGGCGTTTTCATCGCCGCTGCCGATACCGTAGATGGAACCGTTCAACTCCACGTGGTGTTCACGCAACGCCGTGACGCTGTTGAGCGATAAATAACTGGAGGTGTTGCCTTCGCTGGCGCGGGCCCGGTTATCGTAGACCCCGAGGTTATAATCCAGCGTGCTGCTTACGGCATCTACGCTGGACGCGCCGATGTCGCTGGAGCGGGCGCGCAGCACCGTCCCCAACGCGGATTCTTTCACCACCAGCTGCAGGTTGAGCTGCCGGAAATCCAGCGCGAGCCAGGCGTCGTCCGCGATCCGGATATGCTGCTGCCGATCGAATAGCGCATCCTGCAAAGCCTGCAGCTGGCCGGCAATCGCCGCCGTCAGCCGGGCGCCGTCGTCGTTATCCTCCAGCGTCACCCGACGAATCTTTAGCCGGTCCTGATCCAGGTAGAGAAAGGCATGGCCGATGCGGCTGTCGTCTTTGACGCCATCGCTCTTTTCATAATGCAACAACAGCGGAATACTCATCCCCTCGCGCAACGCCAGGCTGAAAGTGTGCGGGATCAGCACGCCGTTAATCTGCATCAAACCGGCCGCCATCGCCATACGGCCAGGCAACAGCATCGGGAGCGCCAGCGCACCGGCAGCCAAAAGCGTTCTCAACAGCACAGCGTTCACATGCCACTCCTTGCGTGATTGTTTTGCATCCATCGTGGATAACGCGCGCATTACTTCACCGGGATAAACTGTTCGCCGTGCCACAGCGCGACGCGTCCTTTTTTATCGTTGACGTCAACCTTGCTGAAGGCGCGATCCTTCCCCGGCATCACGAAATAGTTTTCCTTGCAGTCGCTGCCGTCTTGCTTGTTCCTGCAATTGCCGTAGGCCACCACTTTGAACGTGGCGTTGCCGGTGTTTTTGATCCGTCCGTTGGCGAACTGATAGGCGAAGCGATCCTGCCGAGGCGCCACCACCAAAATGGTGCCGATGCGCGCCGACGTGGTGGCCACGGCATTACGCCGAGCCGAATTTTGCCCCGCCTCGCTCAACGCCTGATCGAACCAAACGATGCGGTAGTAACGCTCCTGGGCATCATTCGGCCCCTTGTAGTAAAAGCGGATCACATCGCTGGCGTTGGCCGGCAAGATCAGGCTGGCGGGCGACAGCAGCATTTCATCCCGACTGCTCATCGGGATCACCGTACCGGAGGCCAGGGGACTGGAAATGCGTTCGATCTTGATGGTCACCAGCCGGCCGCTGTCGGTGGTGTTTTTGATTTCCTTGCTCAGGCGCGCGCTGTCGCCAGGCATGAAGGCGCTGATCTCACCCACATCGAGCGCCAAAGCCGGCCGCAGCAGCATTAACATCAGGGTGACGGCGAGAGAAAAGCGTGTCATTGCGGTATTCCACTGGCGTTGATGAGCGATAAATAGCAGGAGGTCTCCCCCCTGCCAGATGCAGATCGTTCGGGGGATTAGGAAGTCCAGGTCGCGTTGAACTCGACGCTGACGTCGCCGCTCCAGATACCTTCCGGCAGCGTGCTGAAATCCGTGACGGCGGTGGTGCCGTTTGACGTCGCGCCGATGATGCTGAAAGTGAACTGATCCTGCGCGCTGGTGCGGCCGGCCTGGTTGTAGGCGTTGGACAGGGCGCTCAGATTGCCGCCCAAAATGCCGGCGGTGGTGTCGATCATGGTGGTTTCAGCCGTTTTCCCGACCACCGCACCGTTATAGTTCACCCCGACTTCCAGCGTAGAACCGGAAGTATCCAGCTGAGTCAGCGTATTGGAGACCAGTTTTGAGGTCAGTTTGAAAGCGGTGGCCGTGGTATCGCCTTCCACGGTGACGTCAAACAGGCCTTTCTGGCTGTTGAAACCCTTAATGCCTTCTGCATAGTTGAAGGCCAGGCTGCCAATCGGCGTCACAACCAGTTTGCTGGTGGTGTCTTTCTTGGCGGTCGCAGACCAGGTTGCCAGCGCCTGAGCGGTAACGTCGGCGGCTTGAGCAGTGCTGACCGCTGCAAAGGCGGAAACGATCGCCAGAGCCAGTGTCATTTTCTTCATGGTATAACTCCCTTCAATGTTGAATATGTTTTCTTTCTTTCGTCCATTCTCAGCCAGCCGTTTGCATCACTGCGTTTAGCCAGTCTGCTTGACGCCACAAGAATATCCCCGGCCGATCAAAAAAGAATCATTAACTGTTAAAGTTCAAATATTTAGATTTAAATACTGCCATTAATGTTTTAACCCCCGTCAATCACATTAAAAAACGGGTTAAACCTTTGATGAAAGCACAATCACATTGTGGTTTAACCCCTGCGGGGCGGTTATTGTTTAACCACAAATACGCTCTGTTCGCCCTTCCCATGGCCGTGTGAAATTTCAGCGCCGGCGTTGTTCGGTGAGGGAAAAGATTGATTGGATTTGCGCAGGAGCAGCAGCCAATCCAGATCGGCCGCTGTAGAGAAAAAGGGGGGCTTCTCGCCCTGTGTCAGGAAGGGTATCGGGTTCTCAGGGAAAGAATAAGCCGCATAAAACCGGCCTGATTGAGGCCCAGTTTTCGCATAATATTCAGTTTATGGGAGCTTATGGTTTTGTAACTTCTCCGGGTCACGTTGGCGATGCTGTCTGGAGATGCACCGGCAACCATCATGGCCAAAACTCGCCATTCACTGTCAGATAATGCGGCTGCCGAATGCACCAGCCGGGCGCGAATATGCGGGGAACGATAGCCGGAGAACTTGCCCGCAGCCGCAATGGCGTCACTCAGGCAGTGCAATGGCTCCCCCTTTGCCACTATAGCTATGCGCGCATCTGCCGCCAACAACGCTAATATACCAGGGTGTTCTACCGCGGTGAAAATCACCAAGGGTATTTCCGGCCAGACATTTTTTGCCGTCAGAACGAACCGTAATACATCATACAAATATTCTCTCTGATGATATAACTCCATAATAAGCGCGCGAGGCTTTCCCTCTTTCAATACCCCCTCCAGCGCCCTCAAGGTGTCGATAAAATAGCTGTCACTTGATTGGGTAACGAGAAATGCTTCCATTCCTCTTCTCACTAAATAGCTGGGTTCAAAAAATAGCAGCGCATCACCGAAATCGGCTTTAACCATACATAATCACCATAATGAGGTAGAAAGCGGTAGAGAAAGGGAAATACCTCTCGTAAGCGCCACACGGCAACCCGCCAAATGAAAGTCGAACGTTTTATTTCAACACTGTAATATTTTTGTCATATCCACCGTCCTTCAATCGCGTTGGGCAGCGGCTATCAATGGTCAATTAATAAATTCAGCACTGTCGCTTTCCAAGCCTGAACAGATCTCCATTTTATGTTCACGCAAGATCTTGCAGCGCAGCAGGAATAAGCGGGAAATACCGGAAATGTAAGCCCTGACCTGATTGCTGCGCACCACCAGCAAAAACTCATCGCCGCTGCATTCTCCCGTTTGGTGCGCGGCGTAAGCCAGAATATCCCGATTCAGGCTGGCGTTGACCGTCGCCGAGGCATCAGGCAACGACATGAAAACCTTACAGTTGCCTGACTTTCCCAGGTAGCTCTCCTGCCGGGCTCCCGAGCCGCTGAAATAGGCCGTGACAGCAATAGCCATGAGGATCCCCCCCAGAACCATCGCGCTGAACATCAGCCACCCACGGCGGGAATAACCAAGATGAGAAGAGGCCCCGCCGATGACGGTGTCGGACGCCGGATTGGCCGCCGCTGCGGGCGCAGATCCCGGCACCGCCGCGGCAGGCTCCGCGTCGTGAATATCTTCCGCGTCCTCATAAGACTCGATGGTAATCTCATCACGCAACATAAAACCCACTTTAGGAACCGTAACAATGACCTCATCCTCGACGCCAAGGTTTTTAATCACCCGACGCAATTTGCTGACGCACTGATTGAGATTATTATTGCTGGACACCATGCCGTAATCGTCCCAGACCTTCTTGAATATCAGTTCACGCCCTACGGCCTCGCCATGGTGGGCAATCAACAGCAGCAACAACCGTTTGGAAGGACTGGATATGGATATGGGATCGTCAGAAAAATCTGTTGGGCTAAGGGTTCTGGTGTCTGCGTCAAAGAGAATATGGTCATTAAATCTATATTTCATTTTATTCACATGTTTTCACTATAGCGATCATTTATAGTTTGGCGTCAAATGTTAATGAAATATTAAATAAATATTTAATCAGGTAATTCGCGAAAATACCCAAGCACAGGCAAGAAAAACCACTCAATTAACGCCACGAAATACGCTTTGTCACCTCACCACCGTTTATATAGGATTTTTCTTGCAAACCATAACCAAAGGTTAACCAATCACCTCATTCATTGATATATTGACGCGACAAAAACCACAAAGTTAGTTTTTTGTGTCGCAAATTATCAATTTTAAGGAAAATCATCTCAAAAGAAGACCGCAGAACTAAATTTTAATAAAAAAATAATAACACGTGAATGTTGAGCGTAATCACAGACCGCAGTCCATCCGTATTAGCCCGACGAATTAACGCGTTTGCCGCGTCGCAAATGTTAAATTTTAGGTTCAGCCAAGGCGATGGGAAACAATAATGAAAGGAAAAACTTACGAATGACGCCTGTCGCGTTTTCCGCAACAGGCGAAAACATTCGCGGTAGCTCATTGAACTGATGAGGGGAATATCAGGCTAAAGGTCAAGCAAGCAGAACCTCGGCCATCGGAACACTGCGCGCGAACCTCACCGTCGTGCAGCGTCATGATGGCGCGCACGATAGACAGCCCCAGCCCACTGGCATGATTGCCGGCGCTGCGCGCGGGATCGGCGCGATAGAAGCGATCGAACAGCTTTTCCAGCTGTGCCGGCGCGATCGGCGGCCCCTGATTGATAACCTGTACCCACCAGGCATCGGCGCGCCGTTCAGCCCGCAGGACGATCCGGCTGTTTTCGTCGGCATAACGCACTGCGTTAGCCACCAGGTTGCTCAACGCGCGCTGGAACAGCATCGCGTCCGCCTTCAGCGTTCCCTCACCTGCGCAGCTCAGCGCGATGCCGCGTTCTTCCGCCAGCCCCTCGAAGTAATCCGCCACCCGCCGCAGCTCCAGCGCCACATCCAGCCGACTGTAGTTCAGCAAGGATGCGTCAATGGCTTATTGGGGCTTATCCTGCCTCGGAAATATTGGACAATGCTTACGTCATGGAACTGTACGATGTAAGGGCGTTGGAAACCCGCGCCGAATTAACCAAATCCTTATTTGATACCTATACCAGGATGGCGTACACCCGATATGAACGAGAACAGCTAATCATTAATGGTATCGGCCTGGCGATCGTCACTTTTGTGGCGCAATACCAAGCGAGATTGGTTTTCAGCGTACCGCTCAGGCCAGCGTTAGCCAGAATTTATGACTCGCTCTTGAAAAAACATGCGCATTGCGTACATTATTTGTACAACCAAGAGCTTGTTGAGGAAGGATTACATGTCATCGAAATACCGCCTCTTAACGGCAGAATCCCACCCAACTCCTATGAGCATAAAGGAACGGCACCAAAGAGAAATGCAAGCCTTCCACGAAGAATGGGCTGAACAAAGACGCCGCGAATGGCGCGAACGCGGCGGTGCTGAAGCAAGTGAACTGCCCGCCAGTGGCATCGATACCGAACTTTCATCCTAATTCCGGTTCTTTCTTACTCTTCTTCCCCTGCCGTCAACAACGCAAGCCCCGCCTGCTCGATGGCCTCCCGCGCAGCGGCGGGCAACCCCTCGTCGGTAATGACGGCGTCAAAGGCGGCGATCGGCAGCGCCAGATAGGTCGCGATCTTGCCGTATTTCGAGGTGTCGCTGAGCAGAATGCAGCGGCGGCTGGCCTCGACGATGGCCTTCTTTACCATCACCTTGTCTTCGTTCGGCGTCGACAGACCGCGCATGCTCCACGAAGAGGCGGAGATAAACGCCAGATCGATAAACAGACCACGCAGCGCCTGCGCCGCCGCTTCGCCGACGCAAGAGCGATTCTCCCGGCACACGGTACCACCGGTGTGGATGATTCTGCACTGGCTGTTTTCAATCAGAAAGCCGGCGATGACAAAGTCGTTGGTCACCACCGTCAAATCGTCACGTTCACCGATCTGTTTCGCCAGCGCCAGCGTGGTGGTACCGGCATCCAGATAAATACAGCTATTGGCGGGAATTTGCCGCGCCGCCAGCCGGCCGATGGCGATTTTCTGCCGGCTGAACATCCCTTCTTTGGCCTGGTGCGAAGGTTCGCTCGCCACCCGCTCAGGCGCCTGCACGCCGCCCGAGACCGACTGCACCGCGCCCTGTTCCTCCAGCTTTTGCAAATCGCGGCGGATCGTCATGTGCGACACCCCCAGCCGTTCGGTCAGCTCGGCAATGCTAACGACGCCGCGTTCGGATACCAGCGCAAGAATTTGTTGATGGCGTTCTACAGGTATCACGGTTCCCTCTCGTTGCTGCGGTGATAATAATTGTGATTTTACGTCAATTTTCGTTCGCCGATAGCCCTAATTTTTCACGGCGTGACGGCGCGTGCAATGACGCCAGAAAAGCATGAACTTATTTAAAAAACATAATATTAACACTGAGTAAGGCCATAAAACGCACAAAAAACCCGTCTCACCCGTTGTTAATTATTGTGATAAAGCTCGCGGACAAACGGCCGACAAGCGCTTATATTTAACACAACAAAACAAATTATCACTAAAATTAACAGGAGTGCTGTATGACACACCCAGGGAAATATGCCGTCTGCATCATTGGGCTGGGCGCGATGGGCATGGGCGCGGCGCGCTCGTGCCTCCGCGCCGGATTGACCACCTACGGGGCGGACCTGAATCCGCAGGCACTGGCGGTGCTGCAACAAGCCGGCGCGAAACAAACGGCGCCCAGCGCGCGCGACTTCGCGACCGAGCTAGACGCCGTGCTGTTGCTGGTGGTGAACGCCGCCCAAGTGAAGCAGATCCTGTTCGGTGAACAAGGCCTGGCGCCAAAGCTCAGGCCAGGCACCGCGGTGATGGTCTCTTCGACCATTTCCGCCGATGACGCCAAGCAGATCCAGCAACGGCTGCTGGACTACGGGCTACCGATGCTGGATGCGCCGGTTTCCGGCGGAGCGGCCAAGGCGGAGGAAGGCCAGATGACGGTGATGGCCGCCGGCACCGACGCCACCTTCGAGCGCCTGCAACCCGTGCTGGACGCCATCGCCGGCAAGGTGTACCGCATCGGCGAGACGATCGGCCTGGGCGCGACGGTAAAAATCATCCACCAGCTGTTGGCTGGCGTGCACATCGCCGCCGGCGCGGAAGCGATGGCGCTGGCCGCCCGCGCTGGCATCCCGCTGGACGTGATGTATGACGTGGTCACCCACGCCGCCGGCAACTCCTGGATGTTCGAAAACCGCATGCGTCACGTGGTCGACGGCGACTATGCGCCCAAGTCAGCTGTGGATATCTTCGTCAAGGATCTGGGGCTGGTGGCGGATACCGCCAAGGCGTTGCACTTCCCGCTGCCGCTGGCCTCCACCGCTTTCACCATGTTTACCGCCGCCAGCAACGCCGGTTACGGTAAAGAAGACGACAGTGCGGTGATCAAAATCTTTGCCGGCATCGATCTGCCGCAGAAAAAGGAGGCGCTCTGATGCTGCTTGGCGTAATCGCGGATGATTTTACCGGCGCGACCGACATCGCCAGTTTTCTGGTGCAAAACGGCCTGCCGACGGTGCAGCTGAACGGCGTGCCGCAAGACGAAACGCAGATAAACGCACAGGCGGCGGTCATTAGCCTGAAATCGCGTTCCTGCCCGGCAGAGCAGGCGGTCGAACAGTCGTTGCAGGCGCTGGTCTGGTTGCAAAAACAGGGCTGCCGCCAGTTCTACTTCAAGTACTGCTCCACCTTCGACAGCACCGCACGGGGCAATATCGGCCCGGTGACCGACGCCCTGCTCGCCGCACTGGGAGAGAATTTCACGGTTGTCTCACCGGCGTTGCCGGTAAACGGCCGCACGGTCTATCAGGGCCACCTGTTCGTCGGGGAGCAGCTGCTGTCTGAATCCGGTATGCGTCATCACCCGGTCACGCCGATGACCGACAGCAACCTGCTGCGCCTGATGGAGTCCCAGGCCGCCGGACGCTGTGGGCTGGTGACGGCGGCGGAAATGGATCGCGGCGCCGAGGCAGTCAGCGAGAAGCTGCGGCAATTGGCGCAGGACGGCGTGCGCTACGCGGTGCTGGATACGCTCAACGAACGGCATCTGCTTACCCAGGGTGAAGCGTTGAAAACGATGAAGCTGGTGACCGGCGGTTCGGGCCTGGCGATCGGTCTGGCGCGGCAATGGGCGCAGAACGGCGATCGCGCGGCAGAAGCGGCCGGCGCGCCGCAGGGGGAAAAGGCGGCGGTGCTGTCTGGCTCCTGCTCCGTCATGACTAACCGGCAGGTGGCGCACTATCGCGAACGCGCTTCGGCGCAGGCCATCGATATCAGCCGCTGCCTCGAGCCACAGGCGCGCACCGCCTACGCCGCCGAGTTGGCGCATTGGGCGCAGCGCCACGCCGGGGAGGCGCTTGCCCCGCTGATCTACGCCACCGCAGCGCCGGAAGCGCTGCAGCAAACGCAACGGCAGTACGGTAGCGCCGCCAGCGAGGCGGTGGAGGCCTTGTTCGCCGAGCTGGTGGTGCAGCTGTACCAGTTGGGATTCAGCCGCTTTATTGTCGCCGGCGGCGAAACCGCCGGCGTGGTCACGCAGGCGCTGGGCATTCGCGGCTTCCATATCGGCCCCAGCATTTCCCCCGGCGTTCCCTGGGTGCGCGCCAACGACCGGGCCATTTCACTGGCATTGAAGTCAGGCAATTTTGGCGATGAAGCCTTCTTCACGCGCGCGCAAACGGAGTTTCCAGTATGACCATGACCATCGAGCAGCAGGCGCGTGAAGAGATGGTGCGCCTGGGCGCTTCGTTTTTCCAACGCGGTTACGCCACCGGCTCTGCCGGCAACCTCTCGCTGTTGCTGCCGGACGGCGCGCTGTTGGCGACGCCGACCGGCTCCTGTCTCGGCGAGCTGCAGGCCGATCGCCTGTCTAAAGTGAGCCTGAACGGCGACTGGCTCTCCGGCGACAAGCCGTCGAAAGAGATCAGCTTTCACCGAGCACTGTATCTGAACAATCCGGAATGCAAAGCGGTGGTGCACTTGCATTGCACCTACCTCACGGCGCTCTCTTGCCTGCAGGGGCTGGACGTCGACAACGCTATCAAACCGTTCACCCCCTATGTGGTGATGCGCGTCGGCAAGGTGCCGGTGGTGCCTTACTACCGGCCCGGCGACGAAAGGCTGGCGCAGGATCTGGCCCGCCTGGCGCCGACCCACCGCGCCTTTTTGCTGGCCAACCACGGGCCGGTGGTGACGGGTAAAGACCTGCGAGCGGCGGCGGACAATACCGAAGAGATGGAAGATGCGGCGCGGCTGATCTTCACCCTCGGCGATCGTCCGATCCGCTATTTAACCGATGATGAAATTGCCGAATTACGGAGCTGAACCATGCCTAAATTTGCCGCCAATTTATCGATGATGTTTAACGAAGTGCCGTTCCTCGAGCGCTTCGCCGCCGCTGCCGCACAGGGCTTCAGCGCGGTGGAATTCCTGTTCCCTTACGACTATCCCGCCGAGCTGTTGGCCGAAAAGCTGCGCGAACACGGCCTGCAACAGGTGCTGTTCAACACCGCGCCCGGCGATGCCGCCGCCGGCGAATGGGGACTGGCGGCACTGCCGGGCCGAGAGCAGGACGCGCGCGCCGATATCGACCGCGCGCTGGCCTACGCCATCGCCCTTTCCTGCCCCAGCGTGCACCTGATGGCCGGCGTGGTGCCCGCAGGCGCGGATCGGCGGCATTATCTCGACACCTTTATCGCCAATGCGCGCTATGCCGCCGACGCCTTCGCCCCGCACGGCGTCAAGGTGCTGATCGAAGCGCTCAGCCCGCCGGTCAAACCCAACTACCTGTTTGCCAGTCAACACCAAGTGGCGGAAGCAGTGGCGGCGATCGAGAGACCGAACGTGTTCATTCAGTTCGACTTTTTCCACGCGCAGTTAGTGGACGGCAATATCAGCAGGCTGCTGGAGACGCTGGCCGGACGCTACGCGCATATCCAGATAGCCTCAGTGCCGGATCGCCATGAGCCGGACGAGGGCGAACTGAATTATCCATGGCTGTTCGACAGGCTGGATGCGCTCGGCTATCCGGGTTGGATAGGTTGCGAATACCGGCCGCGCGGCGACACCGCCGCCGGGCTCGGGTGGCTGAAGCCTTACCGCTAACGCTGCCGCCAACACCAGGAAATCGATTTTATAACAATGAAACGCACCCGTATCGCCACGCGGCGATCGCGGTGCCCAACGCTTACCCAACGAAAGGCTTTTTTCATGTCTACCTCTCTGCTGTTGCTGATTGCCGTACTCGGCGTGGTGCTGCTGTTACTGATGGTCATCAAGGCGAAGGTACAGCCCTTCGTCGCGCTGTTGGTGGTCAGTCTGCTGGTGGCGTTGGCCAGCGGTATTCCAACCGGCGAAGTGATGAAAGTGATGACCGCCGGGATGGGCGGCGTACTTGGTTCGGTGACCATTATCATCGGTCTGGGCGCGATGCTTGGCCGCATGATCGAACACTCGGGCGGCGCCGAGTCGCTGGCACAACGCTTCAGCCAGGGGCTGGGGCCGAAACATACCGTCGCCGCACTGACCCTCGCCGCATTCATTCTCGGCGTTCCTGTGTTCTTCGACGTCGGTTTTATCATTCTGGCGCCGATTATCTATGGCTTCGCCAAGGTCGCCAAAGTGTCGCCGTTGAAGTTCGGCCTGCCGATGGCCGGCGTGATGTTGACGGTACACGTCGCGCTGCCGCCGCACCCCGGCCCGGTCGCCGCCGCCGGTTTGCTCAACGCCGACATCGGTTGGCTGACCATCATCGGCCTCGCAATCTGTATTCCGGTCGGCGCGATCGGCTATTTCGCCGCCAACTACCTCAACCGCAAAAACTATCCGTTATCGATAGAGGTGCTGGAACAACTGCAGCTGGCGGCGCCGGAGCCGCGTCCGGAAGGGCAAGCGCCGCTCAGCGATCGCATCAACCCGCCCGGCGCCGGCCTGGTGGCGGCGCTAATCGTCATCCCAATCGCCATCATCATGCTCGGCACCGTCTCCGCTACGCTGTTGCCGGCCGGCTCGGCGCTGCGCGATACGCTGTCGCTGCTGGGCTCACCGGCGGTGGCGCTGATGATCGCCCTGCTGCTGGCCTTCTATTTCCTGGCGCTGCGCCGCGGCTGGAGCCTGCAGCACGCCAGCGACGTGATGGGCGCCGCGCTGCCGACCGCCGCAGTGGTGATCCTGGTGACCGGCGCGGGCGGCGTGTTCGGCAAGGTGCTGGTGGAATCCGGCGTCGGCAAAGCGCTGGCTGAAGTACTGACGGCCATCGGCCTGCCGCTGGTGCCCGCCGCCTTTATCATTTCGCTGGCGCTTCGCGCTTCGCAGGGGTCCGCCACCGTGGCTATCCTGACCACCGGCGGCCTGTTGTCGGAAGCGGTCAGCGGCTTAAATCAGCTACAGCTGGTGCTGGTGACGCTGGCGACCTGTTTCGGCGGACTGGGGCTTTCCCACGTCAACGACTCCGGTTTTTGGATCGTCACGCGCTATCTGGGACTGTCAGTGGCCGATGGCCTGAAGACCTGGACGGTGCTGACCACCTTGCTCGGCCTGAGCGGCTTTCTGTTCACCTGGCTGTTGTGGCTGGCGGTGTGATTTCTCTGGCATACTGAACGCCGTTGTTTTTCATCGCCTTTCACCCTGTGCAGGAGCAGCAACATGACCGTAATCAACACCGCGCCAACGCTTATCACCGAACGTCTGCGGCTGGACGCGCACACGCTGGACGACTTCGAATCGCTGGCCGCATTGTGGGCCGATCCGCAGGTGGTGCGCTACATCGGCGGCACGCCGCGCGACCGGGAGGACTCCTGGGGGCGCCTGATGCGCTACGTCGGCCACTGGGCGTTGTTGGGATACGGGTATTGGGCGGTGCGTGACAAACTGAGCGGCGAGTACCTCGGCAGCATCGGCTTTTCCAACTTCCTGCGCGACATTACCCCGGCGCTCGATGCGCCGGAAATGGGCTGGGCGCTGGTGAGCTCGGCGCACGGCAAAGGCTACGCCACCGAGGCACTGCGGGCAGCGCTGGCCTGGGGTAAAACGCACCTGCCGGGCGAGAAAACCGTCTGCATCATCTCGCCGGAAAACCAGGCTTCGCTGGCGCTGGCGAAAAAGGTCGGTTTCTGCGAAAGCCACCGCAGCGAGTATCACCAGAGCCCGATCGTCGTGATGCACTGCCCGCTTTGAATGCCTAAGCGCGTTGCACCGCCAACGCCGTCTGAATGAAGTTGTCCCGCAGCGCGTCCGCGCGCTGCGGATCCCAGGCGATACCGACCTGCCACTCCGTCTCTTCGCCGCTCAGCGGCAGAATGTCGATGCCGGCCGGCGCGATGTGCGTGATGCTGTGCGGCAGCAACGCGACGCCAACGCCGGCGGCGACCAGCGCCAGCAGCGTCTGGATATCGCCGGCCTGCTGCACCACATTCGGCGTCAACCGGTGAGCGGCGATAAACCGCAGCGACTGATCGCTCAGCCCGCGCCCGCGTTTCGGCGTCAGCTGCAACAGCGGCAGCTGATTGAAACGCGCCATCAGGTCGTCGGCCCGCAGCGCCAGCGCGCCCGGCGCGGCCAGCACCAGCCGGTCGCTCAGCAATGCCGCGCCGCACAGCGGCGTCGTGACCGGTAAGCGCACGAACCCCGCCTGCAACTCGCCCTGCAGCAACAGCTGATACTGCCGCTCCGACGGCATGTCCTCCAGCCCAATGGCCACCTCGGGAAAACGCCGGCGAAAGGCGGCCACCAGCTGCGGCGCCAGATGAAAACTGGAGAGGCCAAATCCCAGCGCCAGCCGCCCCGCTTCCCCGAGCGCTACCCGCCGGGCGCGCCGCTGAAACTGCTGGTACTGTTCCACCAGCGCCTGCGCCTCCGGGTAGAGCCGCTGCCCACCGGCGGTGAGCACCGCCCCCTGTCGGCCACGCTCGAACAGCCGAACGCCGAGCTGGGTTTCCAGCGCTTGAATCTGCTTGCTCAGCGCCGGTTGGCTGATGCACAGCAGGCTCGCCGCCTGCCGATAGTTGCCCTGTTCGGCCAGCGCCACCAGGGCGCGCAGTTGTTTTATATCCATTCCATCAGGTTATCGAATAGGGAATTTAATTGATTATACAGTAATCAATCCACCTGCTGTAATCAACGCAGACCCCAACCGGAGAGACACCATGACCCCTTCACTGCGCGCCGCCACGGTGCAATTCCAGCACCGCGCCAACGATAAGAATTACAACCTGTCGACCATGGAACGCTTTATCACGGAGGCGGCCGAGCAACAGATACAGCTGCTGGCCTTCCCGGAAATGTGCATCACCGGCTATTGGCACGTGCGCCATCTGTCCGACGCCGAGGTGCGCGCGCTGGCGGAGCCGATTGCGAGCAGCCCTTCTCTGGCGCGCATTCGCCCGCTGGCGGAGCGTTACAACATGGCGATCGGCGTCGGGCTGATCGAGCTGGGCGACGACGGCCGTTGCTACAACGCCTATGCCGTTTGTCTGCCGGACGGCGAGCTGCATGTGCACCGTAAACTGCACGCCTTCGAACACCCGGCTATCGCCAGCGGCGACCGCTACACGGTGTTCGATACCCCCTGGGGCGTGCGCGTGGGCGTCTTGATCTGCTGGGACAACAATCTGGTGGAGAATGTGCGCGCCACGGCGCTGCTGGGCGCGGAGGTGTTGATCGCCCCGCACCAGACCGGCGGCACCCATTCGCGCAGCCCGCACGGCATGAAGCCGATCCCGCAGGCGCTGTGGCAACGGCGTGCGGAAGATCCGCAGGCAATAGAGGCCGCCTTTCGCGGCGAACACGGCCGCGGCTGGCTGATGCGCTGGCTACCGTCGCGCGCTCACGACAACGGGCTGTTCTTGCTGTTCAGCAACGGCGTGGGCCGCGATGACGATGAGATACGCACCGGCAACGCGATGATCCTCGATCCTTACGGCCGCATCGTGGCAGAGACCTGGGCGGCGGAAGACCGGATGGTCAGCGCCGAACTCGATCTGACGCTGATCCCGCTCAGCACCGGCCGCCGCTGGATTTACGGACGCCGCCCCGAGCTGTACGGGCTATTGACCGAACCACAAGGCTATGAGCGCGATGCCCGCAGCGCACGCTTTTCAACGCAGCCGACGGGGCGCGGCGGCCGATAACAGATAAAAAAAAATCCGCCCGGAGGCGGATTTTTTATCGGTGCGGCAAAATCTGCCGCAGGTTCATGCCCTCAGGCATGAACACACTTAGAAGCGGTAGCCTACGCCAACGTTCCAGGTGCCAACGTCAACGCTACGAATGCGGTTCTGCTCGTAACCGACATCCAGGGCAACGTTCTCGATTGGGTTGAACTGCAGACCGGCACCGTAGGTGAAGCCGTAGTCAGCGGTGTCGTGACGAGAAGTACCGTTCTGAGCGTTGGTAGTGAATTTACCGTAACCCAGACCAACCAGACCATAGATGCTCGCCCAGTCATTGATGCGGTATGCTGGACCGGCAGAGATAGAGTTGTACTGAGCTTTGTTGTAGAAACCGCCCTGAGAACCGTCCTTTTCCAGGTGGGTAAAGGAACCGATTACGCCCAGTGGGTTGTTGTCGAACTCGTAACGGTATTTCAGGTTGAAACCGTCGGCTTTGTTAGCAACGCCTTGGAAATCACCCTGCGCATAGCCAGCGGATACGGTGCTCTGACCAGCGAATGCGGTACCTGCGCTAACTGCTAATACGCAAGCTGCTACTGCGGAAAGACATGCAATTTTTTTCATAACCACCTCAAACGCGTTTTATTATTAAGTACATCCATTTGTTCATGCTTTGAAAATATAACAAAAATTAGCGTGAAACTCTGCCTTGAAATGAGTGTCTAATGCTTTAAATCGTGTAACAGAAGATTTCAAGAACAGTGTATCTTCTTCTTTTCGCTCTATTTTCGGCCGTATTCTACGGCTTTCTGTGACAAAAATCACCTATTTAATATCCAGATAATTCTTAATAAAAAGCGCACTTTTTGACCAAATCCGCCACATCTCATCCGAGGTTCGGCGGATTTCACCGCGATGCGCGCTTTTCTCAGACAGATTTTCGCATTTCATTTACACTGCTCGCATCCCCGTTTCGACCGTTTTCTCAAGGCTGAGGAACGGCGCATAAAAGGCCCGTTAAGGATGTCGTTACCTACTTCCGGCAGAGCGCCCTCCGCGCTGCTGCCTATCTGTCTGTTAATCATCGCCATGGTGTCTATCCAGAGCGGTGCCTCGTTGGCCAAAAGCCTGTTCCCGATCGTGGGTGCGGAAGGCATCACCACGCTGCGCCTTTTCATCGGCACCCTGATTTTGTTCATCATCTTCCGCCCGTGGCGCATGCGCCTCGCCGCCGGCAGCCGCTTGCCACTGCTGATTTACGGCCTGTCGCTCGGCGCGATGAACTACCTGTTCTACCTGTCGCTGCGCACCGTGCCGCTCGGCATCGCCGTGGCGCTGGAGTTTACCGGCCCGCTGGCGGTGGCCATGTTCTCCTCGCGGCGGCCCATCGACTTCCTCTGGGTGGCATTGGCGATTGCCGGGCTGTGGTTCCTGCTGCCGCTCGGCCACGGCGTGGGGGGGATCGATCCGTTCGGTGCCGCCTGCGCGCTCGGCGCCGGCGCCTGCTGGGCGGTCTATATCATCTTCGGCCAGAAGGCCGGCGGCGATCACGGCCCCGGCACGGTGGCGCTCGGTTCGCTGATCGCCGCGCTGGTGTTCTGCCCGATCGGCGCCTGGCAAACCGGCAGCGTGCTGTTCAACCTCGATATTCTGCCGGTGGCGCTGGCGGTGGCGATCCTCTCCACCGCGCTGCCTTATTCGCTGGAGATCATCGCGCTGCCCAAAATCCCGGCGCGCACCTTCGGCACCTTAATGAGCCTGGAACCGGCAATGGCGGCGCTGTCCGGCATGCTGTTCCTCGGCGAACACCTGAGCGACGTGCAATGGCTGGCGCTGGCGGCCATCATCGCCGCGTCTATGGGCTCCGCCCTGACCATCCGCCCTAAACCGCGCCTCGAAAGCCTTTCCTGATCGCTAACCCGCCTGCCGACCGCAACGCCGGAATGCAGGCGGGTTAACTGTTTTCCTCGTGACAAGTCGGCATACTTCCCCTTAGCCTGTACCGCAGGCACTTTGGACTTTCGCTCACATGGAGAATAACAGTGATTCACAACAGCCTGTTCAACCCACGCTTCGGCCGCGGACTCGCGCCGGCGCTGGTTTCAACCCTGACCGAGTTGCGTCGATGCGACCTGCCCGAACTGGCCCCGGGCCATCACCCGATCGACGGCGACAACATCTTTATGGATGTCATGACGCTGACCACTACGCCTGCGGCGCAGAAGCGCGCCGAGATGCATCAGGAGTACATCGCGCTCCATCTGCTGATCAGCGGTGAAGAGCGCATCGAATACGGTCTGGCGGGCGACGGGCATCGCGAGCAGCCCCACGCAGAAAATAGCGACCTTCTGCTGCTGGACATCAAACGCCACCCGCAAACGCTGCACATGACGCACGGCATGTTCGCGATCTTTTTCCAAATGGAGCCGCACAAAACCGGCTGCCTGTGGCAGCGGCCGCAGCACATCAAGAAAGCGGTGGTGAGGATCCATCACCGCCTGCTGCTGTGACCCTGCGGCAACGCCCGTAAAAAATCGGCGGCCTGGCGGGGAGAACGCAAGCGTATGAAGCAGCGCCCGGCGCCGGCCATTTCCGCCAGGTATTTTCGCCGATTTTTGGCGTAGGTGCGGACCGTCCACAGTACGATCGACTCGCGGCTGAAGAAAGAACGGCGAAAACTTTCCCGGTTGCCGGTGCCCGGCCACAGCTCACGTTTGCTGGCCGCGCGTCGGCACGCGCGGCGTACGGCTTGCCACAGCGTGCGCCCGAAACCGTAGTCCAGCCACAGGATATAGTCGACCTCGCGCCACTTGATCGGCTGCGTGCGGCTGTAGTTGCCGTCCAGCACCCAGCCTTCGCCCGCTTCGGCCAGCGCCTGCTCAAGCCGCGCCAGGAATGCATCATCGGGCGTTCCCTGCCACTCGGGCCGCCAATAGAGCCTGTCCATCTCGATATAGGGCACGTCAAGCCGTTCTGCCAGTTGACGCGCCAAGGTGCTTTTACCGCTGCCGCTGGTGCCGACGACGTTAATTTTCATCACTCGCCACTCATAGAGAGGGGATAATCTCCCTACTGTAACTGCATCAATTACGGCTATCAATCTGAATAGGCTTAAAATTAACACCGCGATAACAAAGTGGATATTCTTCTGGGGCCGGCATGCTCAATGAAAATAAAATAACAGGGATAAACCGTCACTGCGGTAAATAATAAACCTGCAACAAAAAATAAAAAAACCAATAAAAATCAATTTCATTAATCAAAAACAAAAGCCACATTAAAATATTGCCATTAGGCTAATCCTATTTGTGCAATAGCCATTTTCGTACGGCAAAAATAAATACCCCTGCTATAATTGATCCCGTAACGAAATAGGACAACGACTAATCAAGAGGATATCTGATATGAGTACCGCTAAACTGGTGAAAACGAAATCTTCTGATCTGCTGTATACCCGTAACGATCTGGACGAAAAAGTCAAACTGGCCGCCATCAAGGCGCTGAACCATCAGGTCGTGCAATTTATCGATCTTTCGCTGATCACCAAACAAGCGCACTGGAACATGCGCGGCGCGAACTTCATCGCGGTCCATGAAATGCTGGACGGCTTCCGCACCGCCATCATCGAGCATCAGGACACCTTCGCCGAGCGCGTGGTGCAGTTGGGCGGCGTCGCACTGGGCACCGTACAGGTGGTCAACGATCGCACGCCGCTGAAAAGCTATCCGACCAATATCCACAGCGTGCAGGAGCACCTGAAAGCGCTGGCCGATCGCTACGGCGCGGTAGCGAATGACATCCGCAAGGCGATTACCGAAGTGGAAGACGAAGACACCGCCGACATGTTCACCGCCGCCTCGCGCGATCTGGACAAGTTCCTGTGGTTCATCGAATCCAATATCGAATAACGCGAAAGCGTTGCAGAGCGCCCGTCGTTCCGGGCAGAACAGGCTGGGCTTTGCCCGGCCTGTTTTCTTTTGCGCGACCGTTGCATTGTACAAAAAACGGCCCATATTAACGGTAAGGTTCCCTTGTCAGGAGGTAATGATGGCCAGCGGCTGGGCGGCGGACGGCGCCGTACAAGATCAGATTGATTCCACCGTCGACGATGCGGTGCAGCGCGCGCGTGAAGCGCTCGGGCACGGCGAGAGCGAACGCTATTGCCAGGAATGCGGAGAGGCGATCCCCGAGGCGCGCCGCAAGGCGTTAACGGGCGTGCGTTTTTGCCTCGCCTGCCAGACCGAACAAGACAAAAAACACGCGGCCGCCAGCCTGTACAACCGGCGCGGCAGCAAAGACAGCCAGTTGCGCTAGCATTATCTGCTCCCCCTTTTGCGCCCTCGCGGCCCCGCTTGCACCGTCAGTGCATCATGAAAGTTAGAGTTAGTTATCAATATTGAAGCAAAAACGTTAAAGAACGGTTGTTTCACAGCCAAAATTTGGTTAATGATAGCCCCGTGCACCAAGATAATTCTTACGCACCATTTTGGTGCTTCACCTTGGTGCACAACCATAACAATTCGCCTTTCCGGCACAACATCACGCACTAACTCTTTGTTTTTATAGTAGTTGAAAACATGGCACGATTTTTTCATGGCACCAACTGCAATATAAAAAATGGGTAATCCGCAACCTGTACAGGAATTCCTCTCATGAAGTCGATTTTTAAAGTCTCCCTGGCCGCACTCTCTCTGGCCTTTGCCGTAAGTTCCCACGCAGCAGACAAACTGGTGGTCGCCACCGACACCGCTTTCGTTCCTTTTGAGTTCAAACAAGGCGACAAATACGTCGGCTTCGACATCGACCTGTGGGCCGCCGTCGCCAAAGAGCTGAAGCTGGACTACACCCTGAAACCGATGGACTTCGGCGGCATCATTCCGGCGCTGCAGACCAAAAACGTCGATCTGGCGCTGGCCGGCATCACCATCACCGATGAGCGCAAAAAAGCCATCGACTTCTCCGACGGCTACTACAAGAGCGGCCTGCTGGTGATGGTCAACGCCGACAACAACAGCGTGAAAAGCATCGACGATCTGAACGGCAAAGTGGTGGCGGTGAAGAGCGGCACCGGCTCGGTGGATTACGCCAAGCAGCACATCAAAACCAAGGATCTGCGCCAGTTCCCTAACATCGACAACGCCTACATGGAACTGGGCACCAAGCGCGCCGATGCGGTGCTGCACGACACGCCAAACATCCTATACTTCATTAAGACGGCCGGCGCCGGCAAGTTCAAAACCGTAGGCGATTCGCTGGAAGCACAGCAGTATGGCATCGCCTTCCCTAAAGGCAGCGACGAGCTGCGCGAGAAGGTGAACGGCGCGCTGAAAACCCTGCGCGCGAACGGCACCTATAACGAGATCTACAAGAAGTGGTTCGGCACCGAACCTAAGTAAGCTGTGAATTTGGCAAGCTGTTAACTTAAGCACAGGGGGTCGCTTAACCCCCTGCGCTTCGTTGTATCTGATACCCACGTTTGGGATCACCGGGAGAAATATCATGCAGTTCGACTGGAGCGCCATCTGGCCCGCCATTCCTATCTTGTTAGAGGGCGCCAAAATGACCCTGTGGATTTCGGTCCTCGGTCTGATTGGCGGCCTGATCATCGGCCTCGTCGCCGGCTTTGCCCGCACCTACGGCGGTTGGATCGCCAACCACATCGCGTTGGTGTTTATCGAAGTAATTCGCGGCACGCCGATCGTGGTACAGGTGATGTTCATCTACTTCGCCCTGCCGATGGCATTTAGCGACTTGCGCATCGATCCGTTCACCGCGGCGGTGGTGACCATCATGATTAACTCCGGCGCCTACATCGCGGAAATCACCCGCGGCGCGGTGCTGTCGATTCATAACGGTTTCCGCGAGGCCGGCCTGGCGCTCGGCCTGTCGCGCCGCGAAACCATCCGCTACGTCATTATGCCGCTGGCGCTGCGCCGCATGCTGCCGCCGCTGGGCAACCAGTGGATCATCAGCATCAAAGACACCTCGCTGTTCATCGTGATCGGCGTGGCGGAGCTGACCCGTCAGGGTCAGGAAATTATTGCCGGTAACTTCCGCGCGCTGGAAATCTGGAGCGCCGTGGCGGTTATCTATCTGATTATTACCCTGGTGCTGAGCTTCGTGCTGCGTCGTCTGGAAAGAAGGATGAAAATCCTGTGATTGAATTTAAAAACGTCTCCAAGCATTTTGGCCAAACCCAGGTGCTGCACAACATCGATTTGAAGATCGACAAAGGCGAAGTGGTGGTGATCATCGGGCCGTCGGGCTCGGGCAAATCCACCCTGCTGCGCTGCATCAACAAGCTGGAGGAAGTCACCAGCGGCGATCTGATCGTCGACGGCCTGAAAGCCAACGATCCGAAAGTGGACGATCGGTTGATCCGCCAGGAAGCCGGCATGGTGTTCCAGCAGTTCTACCTGTTCCCGCACCTGACGGCGCTGGAAAACGTCGCCTTTGGCCCGATCCGCGTGCGCGGCGCGAAGAAGTCCGATGCGGAAAAGCTGGCGCGCGAGCTGCTGGCCAAGGTCGGTCTGGCGGAGCGTGCCCACCACTACCCGTCCGAACTGTCGGGCGGCCAGCAGCAGCGCGTGGCGATTGCGCGCGCGCTGGCGGTGAAGCCGAAAATGATGCTGTTCGACGAGCCGACCTCCGCGCTCGATCCGGAGCTGCGCCATGAAGTGCTGAAGGTCATGCAGGATCTGGCCGAAGAAGGCATGACGATGGTCATCGTCACCCACGAAGTCGGCTTTGCCGAAAAAGTGGCGTCGCGCCTGATCTTTATCGATAAGGGCCGGATTGCCGAAGACGGCAACCCGCACGATCTGATCAACCATCCGCCAAGCCCGCGTCTGCAGGAGTTCCTGCAGCACGTGTCCTGATCCCGGCGGTTTAACGGCGGGCGCGCCACGCGCCCGCCGCTTTCATTCCGCACGCTCTCCCACGCCCCAGCGCGCCATCTTTCCTACTATATTGATTGTTTTTCATCGTATTGCTTTTACATCCGCCGATCACAGAACGCCAAAGAGAGGAACAATGCCGCCAAACGCAGACTCCCGACGAGGTTCTCATCTGCGAGAACACCTGCTTTTCCTGCTGCTGTTGCTGACCCTGAACGTCTTCGCACCACCGGCCCTGGCGCAAAACGCGCCGCCCGCGCCCGCCGACAAGAGCGAGCAGCAGAAAGCCGCCTACGCCGCGCTGGCCGATCTGCTGCAAGACGACAAAGCGCGCGCGGAACTCATCAACCACCTGAAACAGGCCGCCGACGATACCCCCACCGCCGTCCCGACAACGCCGGAGGAATCAACGCCGGCGACGCTGAGCGACAGCCTGAACGCGCTGGCGCAGGAAGGCATCGGCACCTTTAACCAGAAGCTCGGCGCGCTGCAAAAGCTGATCGATTCCGGCCCGAAGCGCGTTTTCAATCCCGCCGGCTTTTTCCGCGCGCTGGGCTACTTTCTGCTGACGGTGGCGGTCACCTTTGCGCTGTTCCACCTGATCCGGCGGCTGATCGCGCCGCTGTACAAGCGCATGGGCAGTTGGGGGCACAACGCCCGGCTGCAGCGCGGCCCGTGGTATAAACGCCCCGCCGCCATTCTCGGCGCTTTCGCCGTCGATCTGCTGGTGCTGCTGCTGGCGCTGGCGGCGGGCAACCTGTTCGCCCGCCACGTCCACGCCGACAGCGCCACCATTCTGCGGCTGCAGACCCTGTTTCTCAGCGCCTTCGCGGTGATTGAGTTCTTCAAGGCGGTGCTGCGGCTGATTTTCGCCCCCAACTTCGACTACCTGCGCCCCTTCCCCTTCAGCGACCCGAGCGCGCGCTACTGGAACACGCGCCTCGCCTGGCTCAGCGGGCTGATCGGCTACGGCCTGATGGTGGTGGTGCCGGTGGTGGCGGTGCAAATCAGCTACCCGGCCGCCGCCGCCGTCAACCTGGTGGTGATGCTGGCGCTGACGCTGTATGCCATCTGGCTGATCCTGCACAACCGCAAGCCGATACAGCAACAGATCAACCTGCTGGCCGAACGGTCGATGGCGTTTTTCAGCGTGATCCTGCGCGGCCTGGGACATATCTGGCACCTGCTGGCGATCGCCTATTTTCTGGTGTTGTTCGTGCTGTCCCAGTTCGACATCGGCAACAGCCTGCGCTTTATGATGAGCGCCACGGTGAAAAGCCTGCTGGTGGTCGGCGTCGGCGCTCTGCTGTCCGGCATGCTGACCCGCTGGATTTTCCGCCGCATTTCGCTGCCGACCGACGTCAATCTGCGCTATCCGATGCTTGAGCGGCGCATTAACTCCTACATCCCCAACGGGTTGAAGATACTGCGGGTGATGGTGGTGCTGGCGGTGACGCTGTTCCTGCTTGACGCCTGGCACCTGATTAATCTGTACCAGTGGGCAGGCAGCGAAAATGGCCAGCGGACGCTCGGCGGGCTGGTGCATATCCTGCTGATCCTGCTGATCGCCGTCTTCAGCTGGACGCTGATGGCCAGCATCATCGAGCACCGCCTGGCGTTGGAGCTCAGCAACGGCGTGCGGCCGAGCGCGCGCGAACGCACGCTGCTGACGCTGTTTCGCAACGTGCTGGCTATCGTTATCAGCACCATTACCGTGATGATCGTGCTGTCGCAGGTCGGGCTGAACATCGCGCCGCTGCTGGCGGGCGCCGGCGCGCTGGGGCTGGCTATCAGCTTCGGCGCCCAGACGCTGGTGAAAGACGTGATTACCGGCGTATTCATCCAGTTCGAAAACGGCATGAACACCGGCGAATACGTCACCGTCAGCGGCATCACCGGCACCGTGGAGCGCATGACCATTCGCTCGATCGGCCTGCGCGACGACTACGGCGTCTACCACATCGTGCCGTACTCCTCGATCACTACGCTGGCCAACTATGCGCGTGAGTTCGGGGTGTATCGCGCCAACTACACCGTCAGCCGCGACGAGGATATTGATCGGGTCAATGAGGTGCTGCATCAGGCCGTCGCGGCGCTGAAGCAAGATGAACAGGTGAAGCATTTCCTGATTGGCGAGCCGGTTTTCAACGGCGTGGTGGCGCTGGGCGACCGCTCGTTCACCACCCGCGTGACGGTGCGCACACAGGCGCTGAAACAGTGGGTGGTGCAATACGCCCTCGATCGGCTGGTGAAAATCCATTTCGATCGGGCCGGCATCGGCATGCCTCAGCAGGCGATGCAAATCTCCCGCGCGCCGCAGCCGCACGAAGAACAGGCACCGCCCGCGGCTCCCGGCAGTTAGCGCCCGCGCCCGCAGGGCTGAGCGGCCAAGAAGGCCGCCACGTCCTGTCGGTAGGCGTCGTATTGCACCGAGCGCGGCGCAAACAGGCCCACCACGTTGATCAGCCACGGATGGCGGGCGAACAGCGGTTTGATCATCACGTGGTCGGCTTCGTCGATGCGCGTCACCGTCAGCAGCGAGGCCGGGATCGTTTGCCGATACACGCGCTCGGTTTCGTCCGCGTCCACGTTGACGTCGCGCCCGCCCAGGATCAGGTGCACCGGCGTGTTGAAATGCCGCAATCCCGCCGTCGCATCGCTGGCCATGTTGGCGCGGATAAAGCGCCAGCGGTCGGCGTTCAATGCGGCGGCGGCACCATACTCGTGGCGGTAATGCGCGTAGCCGTCCGGCTGTTCGAGCAGCGTCTGAATGTGGCGCCAATGCGCCTCGCGCGCCTGGATTTGTGCTTCATCATCCCCCGCGGCCGCCATCGCCGCCCGGGTGTTATAGCGCCCCTGCCGCAGCCAGTTAATCGCCGGCGCCAGCGCCAGCGTGAAGGCGATGTCGGGGCGTAAACGCGCCACCTCCGGCATCACCCACCCCGCCTGGCTGGTGCCCCATAGCCCCACGCAGCGCGCATCGAAGCGCCCGTCTCGCCGGGCCCAGTCGATGATATCGGCGGTTTCCCGCGCACGATCCGCCATGGTCTGATGCAGCCAGTTGCCGCCCGAGCCGCCAACGCCCGGCTTATCGAAGGATAAAACCGCGTAGCCCTGCTGCGCCATCGCCTCCCAAATGCCGAAATAGCCTTCGTCGCGGCTGGCGTTAGCCGGCCCATCGCCGTGCACGAACACCACGACGCCGGGCTTGACCGGCGCATGCTGCGGCAACACCAGCGTGCCGGTCAGCCGGTTGCCGCCGGCGGTCACCGTGACCGGTTCGGTGACGAAGCGAAAGTCGTTGACGAAAATGACCCACCCGAGCGCCAGCAGAAACAGCACCACGCTGCACAGTCCTATTTTGCGCACGTCGCCTCCCCACAGCGTCTCTCCATCAACACCCAGTCGGCCTGACCGAACAGCCATCCCAACGAAGCATAATGATCTTCTCGCCGCACCTGAAAACCGCAGTGCCGATACAGGCGCAGCGCATCCACGTTGCGCCGGCTGACGTGCAGGCTCAGGCGCCGGCCCGCGCCTTGCCCGGCAGCGTAGTCGTTCATCCATTGCAGCAGCCGCTTGCCCACCCCTTTGCCGCGCTGATTCTCGGCCACCGCCAGGTAAGAGAGATACAGTTCATCGGCCGCCGGGGTGTGCCGCAACACCGCCATTTGCAGATACATGCGCCAAACGTTCAGCCAACCATAGCGGCGGCACAGCCGCCAAATCGGCAAGGCATGCGGACGCCGCCCGGCGTTGTTCTCGCCAGCGGCCGCATTGAGGGCAAAGGCCGCCACCACCTGTTCATCCTGCTTCACCACGAAGCTGCGCTCCCGGCTGCCGCCTTGCTTCCAACTCCACAGCCGATAGAACAGACGCCACTGAAGGCGGGGGCTCAGACGGCGCGCGCGCTGGAACTTGTCGCAGAACGCGGCGTAGATCAGCGCCGCCGTTTGCAGGCGGTCAGCATCGCGGTACGGCTCAATGTGCAGCATATCCACCTCGACTAGGGATGCCGGTAGAGCAGCTGTTCCAACAGCCGCACCGGCGTGGTCTCCTCCGGCGCAGACGACGCAAAGATCGCCTGCCGCCAGGCCTGACTTTCGATCACGTCCAGCACCAGCTGCGCGAGCGGTAACGGCGCTATCGCCGGTGCAATCTCACCGGTTTGCTGAGCCTCGGCGATAACCGTCGCCAGCGCCTCAATCAGCTGCCGCTGGTTAGCGCCGAACGGCTCGGCCAACGCCGGGGTGCGTGCCACCTCCGCCACGATCTCAGCCGACAGCTGCACATTGGCCGGCTCGGCGACAAAAGCGTGATAGGCGGTAAAAAATGCCGACAGCGCCTGCTTCGGCCGCTTTCTGTCGGCCCGCAATCCGGCGGCAAACTCGGTGAATACGCCGTTTTCCAGCAGCGCAATCTCGCCGATCAACGCCTCCTTGCCGGTAAAGTGGTTATAGAGGTTGCCGACGCTGACGCCCGCCGCCTGCGCGATATCCCGCATGCTGGTCTGGTGAAATCCCTTCTGGGTAAAGCTGTGCAGCGCGGCCTCGACAATCTTTTCTCGGTTTCCCATCGGCAACTCCCGAAACGGTGAAGGGGGGCGCCTGGCGCCATCGAATGAACATGAACTAATGAACGAACGTTCGTTCATATTTAAGGATAGCATAGGCCGGTAAAATTGAACCGCGGCTCAACGGCGTACGAATCGGCGGGAAGATAAAAAACGCCGCCCCCGTTTTTGGCGGGCGGCGTGATGAAAACTCAGTGCAGCGCGTCGCTCTGCTTCACCGACGTAAACGCCTGCATCAGTTTCACGACGTCGTGCATGCCGATGTTGACCTGGTTGATCACTTCCCCGGCATCATGGGTCAGCGCCACGCCGCCGCCGGCCTGCTCTACGCAGGTTGCCATGCCGGCAATCGCCGCCGCCACGCCTTGCTGGATAGATTTGGTCATGCGTTCGATCTCGGTCGCCGCCTTGCGCGACTGTTCCGCCAGCGTGCGCACTTCGTTGGCCACCACGGCAAAACCGCGCCCGTGCTCACCGGCATGGGCGGCTTCGATCGAGGCGTTAATCGCCAGCAGGTTGGTTTGGGAGGCGATTTTACGAATGGCTTCGACGATGGTGCCGATCTGCTGAGAACACTTGCCCAGCTCGGTGACCACGTCCGAGGTTTCGCGCGCCGCCGCTTCAACCTGCTGCATGCCTTTCACTGCCTGCTGCACGATGATCGCGCCCTGCGCCGCCTGCCGATCGGTATCGAGCGACAGATGATGCGCGTTGCGTACCATCTCTTCTTCATGCTGCTGCTGTTGCATCAGCCGGGTGATGTCCTGAGCAATCTTTACCACCTTCACCACCTGGCCTTCGCTGTCGAGGATCGGGTTGTAGCTGGCCTCCAGCCATACCCGTTCGCCGCGCCGGTTGAGGCGCTCAAAACGCCCGGTAATGAACTCGCCGCGCGCCAGGCGCTGCCAATGCCGCCGATAATCGTCGGAAGCGGCGAACTCCGGCGGGCACAGCACCGCATGCGACTGCCCGCACGCCTCTTCCAGCCGATAGCCCATCAGCGCCAGCATATTGTCGTTGGCGCTGACAATGGTGCCCTGCGGCGTGAAAGCGATCATCGCCATCGAGCGATTCAGCGCCGCCAGCAGGCTGCGGTGTTCCTGCGCCTGGGTCACTCGCTCGGTCACTTCGCTGGCGATCTTGACGATTTCCACCACCTTACCCTGTTTATTCAGCACCGGTGCATAGGTGCCCTGCAGCCATACCGCCTCGCCGTTTTTCGCGATGCGTTTTATGGTGTCCGTGATGGGTTGGCCCTTATTCAGCGTCTCCCAATGCTTGCGATATAACGGGCTGGCGACATAGTTCGGATCGCAGAAAATACGGTGATGTCGGCCAATCACGTCATCGCGTTGAAATCCCAGCGTGCTGAGGAAAAGATCGTTGGCGCGCAATACCGTGCCGTCGGGTGAGAATACGATCATCGGAACGGCGTGTTCTATCGCGCTCAGTTCGGCGCCTTTGTGGGTAGTTAACTGACTGAATCGTAACAGCATAAGGTGTAGTCCTTGTGGCAGATGATGGCGCTTTTCTTATTTTTGCCTGGCCACATGCCGCGCCCACACGCAGACGTGCCATCGCGGAAGGAACGGGCAGCGTCGTTCCTTCTGGTTATTGCTATTAACCGGATTAAATTTATTTATTCAGTAAAGTAATTATTAGAATTTAAATAAACCAATAGCCTAAGATTTTTATTATTAAACCCGTATTGAGAATAACGTAAGTGATGAAAATTGAAAGGTAAAATGCGGATTTTTGTCGGCGCCGTCAGGATAACCGGCGCCGGAAGGGTTAGCGCCAGCGTTCGGCTGCCCAGGCGGCCTGTTGCTCGGCGTCGTGGAAGGTCCAGGCGACGAAGCGGCTGATCTTTTGCCCCTGCGCCATCTCGATGGTGCGTACCTCGGCCGCGCCCGCCACGTTCAGCGCATGGTAAATGGCCGGCAGCGTGGTGTTTTTCGAGATGAGTGAGGTAAACCACAGGCAGTTGTTGGCCTTGCCGACGCTCTCTTCCACCATCTTGCGCACGAAGGCCTCTTCGCCGCCTTCGCACCACAGCTCGTTGTTCTTGCCGCCGAAGTTTTGCACCGGCTTGGCGGCCACTTCCCCTTTGCCCAATTTATGCAGCTTGCGGCGGGTGCTGGCGCGCGCTTCCTGCTCGGACGCATGAAACGGCGGGTTGCATAGGGTGGCGTCGAATTTCTCGGCCGCGCCGATGATGCCGCTAAAAATCAGCTCAGGCTGTTTTTGCAGCCGCAGACGCACGCTGTTACGCAGCGTCGGGTTCATCTCGACGATCATCTTGGCCGAGTTGAGCGACACCGGATCGATTTCAGACCCGGTGAAACGCCAGCCGTATTCGCGCAGGCCGACGATCGGGTAGATGCAGTTGGCGCCGACGCCGACGTCGAGGATCGCCACGCCCTTGCCGCGCGGGATCTCGCCGCCGTTGCTGGTCGCCAGCAGATCCGCCAGGTGGTGCAGATAGTCGGCGCGGCCGGGGATCGGCGGGCACAGGTAGTCCGCCGGAATATCCCAGTGCTCAATGCCGTAAAAGTGTTGCAGCAACGCACGGTTGAGCATTTTCACCGCCGCCGGATCGGCGAAGTCCACCGAGACATCGCCCCAGGCGTTCGGCTTCACGAACGGTGCCAGCGCCGGGCAGCTGGCGATCAGCGCCGGGAAGTCGTAGCGCGAACGATGACGGTTGCGCGGATGCAGGCCGCTTTTCTGCTGCGGGAAGGTTTTCTTTTTTTCCACCGTGACGGGCTCTCTTGAAGGTATTTCCGATGCGTAAGATAACACATCCCGCCCGCAATGGCGCAGCGGCGGGAAACCCGGCACAATGAAAGCTTCATCGA
The DNA here is from genome assembly GCF_010119335.3 of Serratia sp. HRI. NCBI lineage: Bacteria > Pseudomonadati > Pseudomonadota > Gammaproteobacteria > Enterobacterales > Yersiniaceae > Serratia > Serratia sp. HRI. The sequence goes on from NZ_CP083690.1 coordinate 1,077,823, forward strand.
TTGCCACAGGGTCCCCCATGAGCCGTGAATCTCGTTATTATTATGAACCCGCCGCCGGCCACGGCCTGCCGCACGATCCGCTGAACGCCATCGTCGGCCCGCGCCCCATCGGCTGGATCTCTTCCCGCAGCGCCGCCGGCTTGCGCAATCTGGCGCCCTACAGCTTTTTCAACTGCTTCAACTATCGCCCGCCCATCATCGGTTTCGCCAGCACCGGCTGGAAAGACAGCGTGGCGAATATCGTGGAAACCGGTGAGTTCGTTTGGAACCTGGCGACGCGCCCGCTGGCGGAAGCGATGAACAACAGTTCCATCACCCTGCCGCGCGGTGAGGACGAATTCGCCTTCGCCGGCGTTACGCCGCTGCCCGGGCGCCGGGTCAAAGCCGAGCGCGTGGCCGAAAGCCCGGTGAACTTCGAATGCCGGTTGACCCAGTGCATTCAGCTGCAAACCGCTGCCGGGGAACAGGTGGAAACCTGGCTGATATTGGGCGAAGTGGTGGCGGTGCACCTCGATCCGGCGCTGCTGGACGAACACGGCGTCTACCAGACCGCCGCCGCCGAACCGATCCTGCGCGCCGGCGGCCCGACCGCCTACTATGGCATTTCCGAACAGCACCGTTTCGATCTGGCGCGCCCGACGCGCTGATCGTCTCTCCCCGTTTAGGCAGAAGATGAACGGGGAATAAATAATCAAAAAATCTGAACAAAACTATCAACACTCTCCGATTTCATCCCGCCTGTCACTGCGCAATAATCTTCCCATCGAAAGGCAACCCCCTTTCTCCCTAATTCACTTTGACAGGAATGACGAACATGAAAACCATCAAAACTTTTGCTGCTGCTATCGCCCTGGCCACCGTTTCTTTCACCACTTTCGCCGCTGAGCACGTCAGCGCCCAGGATGCCGCCCAATTCGAAAAAGCCGGCGTGATCGTCGCCAGCGGCGCAACCGACCTGAGCAGCCTGAAGTCTCAACTGGCCGCCAAAGCCGATGCGGCAGGCGCCAAGGCCTTCACCATCACCTCCACCAGCGGTAACAACCTGATGCACGCCACCGCGGTTATCTACAAATAATCACCGCCCCAGACGTCAAAAAGCCCGCCGGCTATCACCCCGGCGGGCTTTTTTATTTTATGTTCAAGTGCATTAGCGCTGAATGGGTACGACAGCGAGTTTCTTACCTGGCCCTTCCAAGCCAGCCATCCGTTTGTTACGACGCCACTCTTCTCGACTAAAACGAATAAGTAAAAAGTAGTCGGCAAGGATGGAGGCCTGCTGCTCCATTCCGTAATCAGCGAGAGTGTTATAGTTGGGAAGAGAGTATTCATAAGTTGCCGCCCAGCTCATGGTGCCTCTGAGCAACACATTCATCTTCATTTGATACTGCCAAACATGCGCCATTTCATGGATAAACCAATGTTGAAAACCCGCGCTCTCTCTTGAATAATCTTCACGAAAATTCTTTGGAGTGAAATAAATTTCGCCGTTCGGTGTAACGGCCGTATTGTCATTTTGCAAACCAAAAGGGAAATAACCCGCGTTATGCACACTCACCCTCGAGTAATCGATAGCATTCTTAAAAATGATCTGGGCAACTCCTATCTCACCCACGGTGAGCTTTCGCGCCATTCCTTTAGCCGTAATCATATCGTCAGCTCCATTGACAAGTGAAAAAACACCCTTCCGCTTCGTCAGCCCCCCCCGACACGTAAACGAACCGGACAATGCTGCCGAAAACGGGTAGAAACCCCGTATTTAATGGGGTTTGCAGGAGGGATGAGCACACATTTTTTTACCACCCCATTGCTGGACTAACGGGAGAGGATGATTATCATGTTACGCAGACTACAGATGCAGAGAGCGTTGTATGCAACATATCATTGAAGGTTTCCTCAGTTTCCAGAAAGAGATTTTCCCGCAGCGTAAGGAACTCTTTCGCAGCCTGGCCTCCAGCCAAAATCCTAAAGCGCTGTTTATCTCCTGTTCTGACAGCCGCCTGGTGCCCGAGTTGGTGACGCAGCAAGAGCCTGGGCAACTGTTCGTTATCCGCAACGCCGGTAACATCGTCCCTTCCTTTGGCCCGGAGCCGGGTGGGGTTTCTGCGACTATCGAATACGCGGTGGTGGCGCTGGGCGTGACTGATATTGTGATTTGTGGCCACTCGAACTGTGGCGCCATGAAGGCTATCGCGTCCTGCCAATGCCTCGACCCTATGCCTGCCGTTGCCCACTGGCTGCACTACGCGGATGCGGCCAAAGCGGTGGTCGAGAAGAAAACCTGGAATAGCGAAACAGACAAAGTTAACGCTATGGTGGAAGAGAACGTTATCGCCCAGCTAAATAATATCAAAACCCACCCTTCTGTTGCGGTGGGTCTGCGCAACAGCGGGCTGCGCCTGCACGGCTGGGTGTACGACATCGAAAGCGGCGAAATTCGTACGCTGGACAGAAACACCAAGAGCTTCGTTTCCCTGGCCGATAATCCCGACGTCTATTTCGAATAAAATAACGCCCGGTTTTAACCATTAAATAAAATCCACGCTGCCGCGTGGATTTTATCGTCAGCCTTAAACCAAACGCGCCTCTATCGCCGCGGCGAAGTCGCGGCACATCCGTTCGTCACCGTCGGCGTTATCCGCCAATACCGTCTCGCCGTCCACCACCCGAATGTGCGCCTCCAAATCGAAATCCGCCGGCGGCTGCGGGCGCGCGGCGGCGGCGGCCATCGTCTGCTGCGCCTCGCGCCACGCCTGCGCCACCGTCTGGTTACAGGCCTGCGCCAGAGAGTCCGGGTTGAACCCTTCGCCGGTCAGGCTGCGCAGCGTGTCGTCATGGCTGACGCTGTTGCCCGGCAACCAGTAGTGTTGCGCCAGATCCGGGCCAATGGCCGGGTTGTCCGTCAGGTAACCGTCGCGCTGCAGGAAGAACTGGCGGGTTTGTTCCACCGCCATCATCGCCAGCAGATAGCCCTGGTAAGAGCAGGCGGACTCCAGCGACAGCAGATGCGGGATCGCCAGCGTCGGGCGCGGGCTGCCGCTGATGCCGAGGATCTTTTGCTCGACCTCGCGCGCCAGCGCGGTGATGGCTTCCGGCGTGCGCTGCTCGTCATCCCACTGATACAGCGCCCACTCGAAGTACGGCACCAGCAGGATATGGCGTTCGTTGAACGCGCGCATCGGCTGGCGCGCCGCGATGCCGGCTTCGATCAGCGCATCGGGCACCGCTTCGCCGGCGGCGTTTTTCGCATAGCATTTCAACCAGTCGGCGTCGTCCAGCAGGCTGTCGCAGAACATCGACTGGGTTTCGGCATAGGCCATTGAAGTCGGCGGGAACTCCTGCGAGAAGCACGGCGCATTCTGGCGAATGTTGGCGAAATGCGCCGCGTGGCCGCCTTCGTGGAACAGGGTGTTGAGCCCGTAAGCGCCGCTGCCCACCTGCCCCGGCTGCGCCAGGCTGGTGAAGTTGATGCGCGCCGGCACCCATTCCCCCTGGCGCACAAACGGCGGCACCGGGCCGTGCATAAAGCCGTTCTCATACTTGCCTTTGCGCACCAGCAGATCGAGGTTCATCTCGGCGCCGCCAAAGCCGATGTGCAGGCGTTTGAAGCTGTCGACCCAGCGTTCCAGCGAACGCGAGAACGGGAAGTAAGGATCCAGTTGGCGGGTGACGTCGCCGGCGCTGGCGAAGCGCACGTTCCACGGCTCCAGCGCCTGGCTGCCCTTGTCGGCCGCCAGCTGCTGCAGGCTGCGCGCGTTGGCCTCGCGGGTTTCCCGCTCGAAACGATCCAGAATGGCGAACAGCTGCTCCGGCGTCATGCGCTCGGTTTTGTTCACCTTGTAGTCGAAATAGTTGCGATAGCCCATCTGGCGCGCAAAGCGGTTGCGTAAGCCAATCAGCGCCGGCAGGCCGTTATGCAGCAGCCATTGCTCCAGATCGCGCAGCGCCTGCTGCGAGCTGCGGCGATAGTCTTCGTTCGGGTTGGTCGCCTGGTTGGTCAACAGCTCGCCGAGCGAGGCAGCCACCCGCTGGCCCTCGGCGTTCAGGTGCGTGACCTGGTAGCCCTTGCGGCGCGAGTAGAGATCGGATTCGGCGTGGATGATCTGATCCAACAGCGCCTGCGCCTGCGGATCTTCAATGGTGTTACAGTCGAAGAAACGCAGCCAGCCTTGCAGGCCGTGGATCAGCGCATCGCGCTGCGCCTCCTGCGGCAGCGTTTCCAATCCGGCCAGCAGATGGCGGATCTCCGCCAGCCGGCGCGGTTCGGCGATAAAGCGCTTATAGGCGCTTTCCGCGGCGGAAAAGCGCGCCGACACGTCTTCACCGCCGGTGCCCATGTAGTTTTGCCAGAACAGATCTTCTTTGGCGCGGTGTACGTCGAGGTAATCCTGGTTCAATTGATTGAAGTAATCGAGAGCCTGTTGCATAACCGTCCTTCTCAGCCGATGAGGAAATATCCCAGTATAGTCGCACTCAGGCCTGATGTAGGCGCTGCAGCCCCTGTTCCAGCGTCTCGCTCTCGCCGGCGGCCACCAGGCAACAGGCGATCTGCCGCTGGATGGCCTGCGGGATCGCCACCTCGCCCGCCAGGCAGCGCTCGGTCCAGCGCGCGGTGGTTTCCGCGTTTTTCGCCGCCGGCAACGTCGGCGTTTCATCCTGCAAGGTGCGCTCCAGCAACACGCGCTGTTCGCCGCCGGCAATATAGTGAATCTGCGGGCAGCGCAGCGGGTTGGCGTAGGCTTCGCCTTCCGTGCCGTGCATCAACAGCCCGCGAGCGCCGATCTGGCGGAAAAACGACGCCACCCGGCCGACATACTCCGGGTGCGAGACGCTGGCGAGGCGCAGCGCATCCTGTTCGCCGAACGGCGTCGCCAGCTTGGCCAGCGTATGGGCGCTGTTGCGCACCCCCATGCGCCAACGCAGCCCGAGCTGACGCGCCAGCGGCGCCGACAGCGCGGAAACCGGCATGAATACCGCTTCGCCGTTATCGAGACGCTGCTGGGCGTGAGCGGCCTGCTCCGACCACGGCAGCCCCAGGGCGCGAAAAATCTCGGCGCTGGTCACGCGGGTACTGTCGTCCAGCACGCCGTGCACCACCACCGGCAGGCCCACTTTCGCGAGCAGCAGCGCCAGCAGCGGCGTCAGGTTGGCCTGCTTGCGCGCGCCGTTGTAGCTCGGCAGCACCACCGGCAGCGGCCGCCCCTGCGGCGCCTGCAGCGGCAACACCTGCTGCTGCATCGCCTGGTAGAAGCCCAGCATCTCCTCTTCGGCCTCCCCCTTGATGCGCAGCGCGATCAGAATGCCGCCCAGCTCCAGCTCGGGGACCGCCCCGGCCAGCATCGCCTGATACAGCTCAAAAGCGGTCTGCCGGTCCAGGTCGCGCGCATGATTTTTGCCGCGGCCTATTTCTTTGATAATTTTGGTGTAATCCATCCGAAGGTTCCCCTTGCTCACTCTTCGGTTAGCATACCCTATCCGCGCCGCCGCTCAACCTCCGCCGCCAGCCGCCGCTGCGTTTCATCGCCATCGCTCAGCCCGGCGATCACCCCATCGGCATCGTCGGCGCTGCGGTTTTGGCTCATCTTCCATTTGCCTTCGCGCCGGGTGACGGCGATCTCGATACCGACGATGCCTTTAAGCTGCGCGGCGATGTAGTTGGCCGGCGCGTCGTCGAGCCGCCAGGGCGCCGGGCGGCGCCCTTCCTGTTGCGCCGTCAGGTCGATCAGCTGGCGGCGCAGCCAGGCCGGGTCGTCCATCACCGTCGGCACGCCATACAGCTGCACCACGCTGTAATTCCAGGTCGGCACCACTTTGCCGGTCTGGCGCTTGCTCGGGTACCAGCCGGGCGACACATAACCTTCCGCGCCCTGAAAAATCACCAGGCATTCCGCCGCGTACTGCAGCCGCCGCCAGTGCTCGTTGGCGCGCGACAGGTGCGCCCGCAACCGGATCTGCCCCTGTTCGACATCGGCCAGAAACGGCAGCGGATCGGCCGTCAATCCCTGCTCGCCGTGGCTGACCAATAGCCCCAGCGGGTGGGCGCGCACCAGCGCCAGTTGGGCATCCAAATCGTCTTCGCGAAATGCGGCGGGTTGAAACATCAGTGTGGCTCCTTACGCTCTCTCATCATGACGACAGTAAAGCACCCGCCGGCGGCCTACTTAAGATCCGCTTTCTGACTATTTCGAGTGATCCGGTTTAACAAGATCAGGGCAATGCCCATCGCCAACAGATTAAATACCATAGCGCCGGCAAAGGCCTGCGCATAGCGTTCCGCCGCGCCGCCGTTCGCCAGCAGCGGCACGAAGCCGACGCCGCTGACCACGATGCCGAGCGCGCCTCCCACCTGCTGCACGGTGGCAACCAGGCCCGCCGCCATGCCCGCCTGCCGCTCCTGCGCCAAACCGAGCACCAGATTCAGCAGCGGCGTCATGCTCAGCGCCTGGCCGAATCCCAGCACCACCAACCCCGGCAGCAGCCGCAGCGGATGCGCCAGCGCTGCGCCCCACAGCGCCTGGGCCATCAACAGCGCCAACCCGGCGGCGTAAATCGCTACGCCCACGCTCAGTACGCCGTTGCCCCAACGCAGCGCCAACCGAGGCGCCAGCATCGACGCCAGCATAAAGGCCGCGCTGGCCGGGGCGAACAGGCTGCCCGCCTGAAAAGGCGTCAGCCCCGCCCCCGCCTGCAGCAGCAGCGCGAAGCACAAGAAAAACGAGGAAGCGGTGGCATAAATCGCCAGCACCACCGCCATACCCGGCGCGAAGCCTGCCTGGCGTAACAGCGCCGGATCGAGTACCGCATCACCACCGCGCCGCGCCAGACGGCGCTCCCAACGCAGGAAGCCCCACAGCGTCACCATCGCCAACGCCAGCATCGGCGCTATCCACCACGGCCAGCCGCGCGCCGGCCCCTCCAGCAGCGGCAGCAGCAACAGCGACAGGCCGGTCGCCGCCAGCCACAGGCCAACGCCGTCCAGCCGCTGCGCCTGCGCCACCCGCGATTCGGGAATGCGCCGCGCCGCCCACAACGCCAGCGCGCCGATCGGCAAATTGATCAGAAAGATCATGCGCCAACCGCTGCCGAACAGGTTGGCCTCGATGATAAATCCGCCGAGGATCTGGCCGAAGATCGCCGCCAATCCCAGCGTCATGCCCAGCCAGGCGAAGGCGCGCCGCCGCTGTTGCGGCACGTACAACACCCGCATCAAGGCATAGATCTGCGGGAACAGCAGCGCCGCCGCCGCCCCCTGCAGGATACGCGCCGCGATCAGCAGGTTGAGCGATCCCGCCAGCCCGCACAGCAGAGAGCTCAGCGTAAATCCCAACATGCCGAGGCTGAACAGACGCCGGCGCCCGAAGCGATCCCCCAGGCGCCCACCGGCGATCAGCAGCACCCCGAACGCCAGTTCATAGCCGGCGACGATCAAACCGACACCGGCGAAATCGGCGGCGAACTGCCGCTGGATCACCGGCGCCGCCACGTTGACCACAAACAGATCAAACACCGTGACGAAGCCGCCCAACAGCAGTACCGGCAGGCCGGGCAATGCCCGCCGTTCACGAGATAATGAATGTTCCATACCACCTCCAGCGATTATGATGGCCGCAGTATGGAACAGGGTTTAAACTGTTACTATATAGCCAGTTATACTATTACTAACAGCAACAGGACGGCCGCCATGCCCCCACGTACCCTCGAGCGCACCCGCCACGAACTGGCGGATTTTCTACGTCAAAAGCGAGAACAGCTGTCGCCGGAAGCGGTCGGTTTGCCGAGCGGTAGCCGCCGCCGCACGCCGGGATTGCGGCGCGAGGAGGTCGCGGCGCTGGCCGGCGTCGGCCTCACCTGGTACACCTGGCTGGAACAAGGCAGGGAAATCAATGCGTCGGTGGCATTTTTGGAAAACCTGGCGCGAGTGCTACAGCTCGACGCCGCCGGCCGCTACCACCTGTTTTTATTGGCGCATCAGCGCCCGCCGGTACCGGTCGGCCATCAGTGGTGCCAGGTCTCGCCGCTGGTACGGCGGCTGCTGGACGACCTGCCGCTGCGGCCGGCCTACGTCATGAACCTGAGTTGGGATATCATCGCCTGGAACCCGGCGGCGCAGCGGCTGTTCGCCATCGGTGAACGCCCGGCGCAAGAGCGCAACATGTTGTGGATGCTGTTTGCCGATCCGCAGCTCAATGAACGCCTGTTGGAGTGGGAGGCGCAGGCGCCGCAAATCCTGGCCAGCTTCCGCCGCGACTACGCCCGCGCGCCGGAGGATGAGGTAATGCGCCAACGGGTACAGGCACTGGAGCGGGTATCGCCGCCGTTCCGCCGGCTCTGGCGGCAGCACGATATCCACGGACGCTGCCAGGGGCGGCGCAGCTTCACCCTCCCGGAAATCGGCCCGGTCACCTTTGACCACGCCTCTTTCATCGTCGACGAAGAGAATCACCTGCGGCTGGTGATGTACAGCGCGCTGCCGGACGATCCGGCCAGCGCGGCGTTTGAAGCGCTGCTGCGCGAGGGTTAGCGACGGCTGTCGAAAATGAGCTTGCAGGCCAGCCCGGCGAACACCCCGCTCAGCAGGTAGTTCGGCCAGCGGGCGCTGAAGCGGCGGCCGGCGAAGCGGCTTTTCATGCCGCTGACCGCCAGGATCACCCCGCCGTTAATCAGCAACCCCACCAGATTCAGCACCGTCGCCAGCGCCAGCATCTGCACCACCACCGAGCCTGAACGCGGATCGATAAACTGCGGGAACAGCGCCAGCACGAACAGCGCCATTTTCGGGTTGAGCATGTTGGTGAACAGCTCCTGGCGGAAAATGCGCGCCGTCGGCACCGCTTGCAACCCGGAGGAAGCCTGCAAACTGCTGCCGGATCGCAGCGTTTTCCACGCCAGATAGAGCAGATAGGCGGCGCCCAGCATTCTTACCGCGTCGTAGGCCAGCGGCACGGCGACGAACAGTTGCGACAACCCCAGCGCCGCCGCCAACGCGTGGCAATACGTGCCGAGCTGAATGCCCGCCAGCGAAGCGAAACCGGCGCGCCGCCCCTGGCTGACGCTGCGCGAAGCGATCAACAGCATATCCGGGCCTGGGGTCAGCGCCAGCGCCACGCAGGCACCGGAAAACAACAACAGCGTTGCGGCGTCAATCATGAATCACCTGATAAGAAGATGGACGGGAATGGAGCGTCCATCATAGCGACGCCGACGTGGCTTGTCAGCGTCGCTCGCGTCAGATCACCCACAGATCGAGATACTCGTTGACCGGCATCTGCGCCAGCCGCTGCCGGTCCAGCGACACCTCGAGAATGCGCTGCTGCTGCAGGGCCGGGAACTGGCGCGCCAGGTTGGTTTTGAACTTCTCGATCAGCAGAGGGATGCCCTCTTCGCGCCGCCGGGCATGTCCGATAGGGTACTCCACCGCCACCTCATCCAGGCGGCTGCCGTCGGCGAACTCCACCGTCAGCGCATTGGCGATCGAGCGTTTTTCCGGATCGTGATAATCGCGGGTGAAGGCGGGATCTTCATGGCAGCGGATCTTGCCGCGCAACGCGTCGATGCGCGGATCCTCGGCCACCCGATCCTCATAATCCGCCGCCGTCAGCCGGCCGAACAGCAGCGGGATCGCCACCATATACTGAATGCAGTGATCGCGATCCGCCGGGTTATCCAATGGCCCCTGCTTGTCGATAATACGCAGGCAGGCCTCGTGCGTGCGGATGCTCACCCTGGCGATGTCGGCGGCGGTTTTACCGGCGGCCTGCATCTGGCGGTGCAACGTCATGGCCGCCTCCACGGCGGTCTGGGCATGGAACTCCGCCGGGAACGAAATTTTAAACAGCACGTTCTCCATCACGTACGCGCCGTACGGCCGCTGGAAGCGGAAAGGCTTGCCGTTGAAAGAGACGTCGTAGAACCCCCAGGTCGGCGCCGTCAGCGCCGAGGGGTAGCCCATCTCGCCGGTGGCGGCCATCAGCGCCAGCCGCACCGCGCGGGCGGTCGCATCCCCCGCCGCCCAGGATTTGCGGGTGCCGGCGTTCGGCGCGTGGCGATAGGTACGCAGCGACTGCCCGTCCACCCACGCCAGCGACACCGCGTTCAGGATCTCCGCCCGGCTCAGGCCGAGCAGCTGCGCCACCACCGCGGTGGACGCTACCTTCACCAGCAGCACGTGATCCAACCCCACCCGGTTGAAGGCGTTTTCCAGCGCCAGACAGCCCTGGATCTCATGCGCCTTGATCATGGCGATCAACACCTGCCGCATGGTCAGCGGCGCCTTGCCCACCGCCACCGCCTGGCGCGAGAGCCAGTCGGCCACCGCCAGGATCCCGCCCAGGTTGTCCGACGGGTGGCCCCACTCCGCCGCCAGCCAGGTGTCGTTGAAGTCGAGCCAGCGGATCATGGCGCCGATATTGAACGCCGCCTGCACCGGATCCAGCTGGAAGCGGGTGCCCGGCACCCGGGTGCCGTTCAGCACCTCGGCACCCGGCACCACCGGCCCCATCAGTTTCTTGCAGGCCGGATAGCTCAGCGCCTCCAGCCCGCAGCCGAGGGTATCGAGCAGGCAATAGTGGGCGGTGCGGTACGCCGCCGGGGTATCGACGGCCTCTTTCATCACATAATCGACGATATCGACCATTTCGCGATCGAACGGCGGACGGCGGGTATTGGCAGACTCAAGCATCATGATTCCCAAAGGCTCCATAGTGAAAACGACACGATAACGATCGGCGCTCAGCGCTGATCCAGCGGTACGAACGCCCGCGCTTCCGGCCCGGTATAGTTGGCGGACGGGCGAATGATTTTGTTGTCCTGCCGTTGCTCGATGATGTGCGCCGACCAGCCGCTCACCCGCGCCATGACAAACAGCGGCGTGAACATTTCGGTGGGCACCCCCAGCTGGTGATAAGACACCGCCGAGAACCAGTCGAGGTTGGGGAACATCTTTTTGGTGTCGCGCATCACGCTTTCCAGCCGATCGGCGATGTCATACAGCTTCATCGCCCCCGCTTCCTGCGACAGGCGCAGCGCGATCTCTTTGATCACCTGATGGCGCGGATCGGAGACGGTGTACACTGGGTGCCCGAAGCCAATCACCACCTCTTTGTTGTCGATGCGGCGGCGAATGTCGGCTTCCGCTTCTTCCGGCGTTTCATAGCGTTGCTGGATCTCCAGCGACACCTCGTTGGCGCCGCCGTGCTTCGGCCCTCGCAGCGCGCCAATGGCGCCGACGATCGCCGAATAGACGTCGGAGCCGGTGCCGGCGATCACTCGGCCGGCGAAGGTCGAGGCGTTGAACTCATGCTCGGCGTACAGGATCAAGGAAGCGTGCATCGCCTGTTCCCAGCTGGCGGAAGGCGCTTCGCCGTGCAGCAGGTGCAGGAAGTGGCCGCCGATGGAATCGTCGTCGGTCTCCGGCTGAATGCGCTCGCCGTTGTGGCTGTAGTGATACCAATACAGCAGCATCGATCCCAGCGAGGCCAGCAGCCGGTCGGCGATGTCGCGCGCGCCGGCCGCGCCATGCTGCTCTTTTTCCGGCAGCGTGCAGCCAAGGGCCGAGACGCCGGTGCGCATTACGTCCATCGGGTGAGACGCCGCAGGCAACGCCTCAAGCACCGTGCGCACGCTGGCGGGCAGGCCGCGCAGCGCTTTGAGACGGTGTTTGTAGGCCTGCAGCTCGTCGCGGTTGGGCAATTTGCCGTGGATCAGCAGGTGGGCAACCTCTTCAAACTCGCAGTGGCGCGCGAGATCGAGAATGTCGTAACCGCGGTAGTGCAGATCGTTGCCGCTGCGCCCTACGGAGCACAGCGCGGTATTTCCGGCGGGCACGCCGGATAACGCCACGGATTTTTTCGGCTTATCGCCAGTCGGGCTTTGCGCGGGGATCGCTTGGCTCATACTGTCCTCATTTGGCTTCTGCGTGAATGGCGCTTATTCGTCGCGCTGGCGAGCGAACAGAGCGTCGAGTTTCTCTTCGAACAAATAGTAGTTGATGCTTTCGTACAGCTCGTTGCGGGTCTGCATGGTGTCGATGACGCTTTTCTGCGTGCCCTCTTCGCGCAGGGCACGGTATACCCGCTCCGCCGCGCGGTTCATCGCCCGGAAGGCCGACAGCGGATACAGCGCCATATCCACCCGGGCGCTGCGCAGCTCGTCGGTGGTAAACAGCGGCGTCGCGCCGAATTCGGTGATGTTGGCGAGGATCGGCACCTGCGTCGCCTCGGCAAAGCGGCGGTACATGCCCAGTTCGGTGATCGCTTCCGGGAACAGCATGTCGGCCCCGGCCGCCACGTAAGCCTGAGCGCGCTCGATGGCCGCCTCCAGCCCCTCCACCGCCAGCGCGTCGGTGCGCGCCATGATCACGAAGTCCGGATCGCTGCGCGCATCCACCGCCGCCTTGATGCGATCCACCATCTCTTCGGTGGAGACGATGGCCTTATTGGGGCGATGGCCGCAGCGCTTGGCGCCGACCTGATCTTCGATATGCAGCGCCGCCGCCCCGGCCTTGCTCACCGATCGCACCGTGCGGGCGACGTTGAACGCCGAAGCGCCGAAACCGCTGTCCACATCCACCAGCAGCGGCAGCGGGCAAACGTCGGTGATGCGGCGAATGTCGGTCAGCACATCGTCCAGGGTCGAAATACCCAGATCCGGCAGCCCCAGCGAACCGGCCGCCACGCCGCCGCCGGAAAGGTAGATGGCCTGGAATCCGGCCCGCTGGGCCAACAGCGCATGGTTGGCGTTGATCGCGCCGGCGATTTGCAGGGGTTTTTCTTTACTCAGGGCCTGACGAAAGGCGAGCCCGGGTGAGCGCAGCGTCATGACGTTTTCTCCGATTAGCCAGATGAAACAGACAGAGCAAGGGGCGGGCCAGGTTGTACTTCGGTGAGGGAAAAAATTAAACGCGATAAAAATAAGTGAGTTACAACCTATTCAGCGCCATTTTCCTGGCAAAGGGGTAAAAAACGTTTCAGTTAACGTTTCAATCGCTGTTTCACGCAGTAAATTTGAAACATAACTGAAACCGGGCTACACCTATACCCTAAATAGTTGAAGTTGCATCAAGGCGGCAAGCCTGTAAGTCCCCAGGAACATAGACAACTATGTGACTGGGGCGCACAGGCGCAGCCAACAAAGAGGCAGCTTCAAGTATGACGGGTATAATGCAGCCTCTTCCATTCGGTAACCCACCATGAGCGATCACGTCACGCCGCCCCGCACGCCGGACAAACCGGTGATCTGGACCGTCTCCATCACCCGCCTGTTCGATCTGTTCCGGGACATCAGCCTCGAATTCGACCATCTGGCAACCATCATCCCGATCCGCCTCGGCTTTGAGGAGGCGGTGCAGCACATCCGCGCCCGCCTGGCGACCGAGCCTTGCGACGCCATCATCGCCGCCGGCTCCAACGGCGCCTACCTGAAAAGCCGCCTGTCGGTGCCGGTCATCCTGGTCAAGCCCGGCGGTTTCGATCTGCTGCAGGCGCTGAGCAAGGCGCGCAGAACCGCCGATCGGATCGGCGTCATCACCTATAAAACCCCTCTGCCCGCGCTGATGGAGTTCCAGCAAACCTTCGATCTGCCGCTGGAGCAGCGCAGCTACGTCACCGAAGAGGATGCGCGCGGCCAGATCGCCGAGCTGAAAGCCACCGGCATTCAGGCCGTGGTCGGCGCCGGCCTCATCAGCGATCTGGCGGAAGAGGCCGGGCTCACCGCCATTTTTCTCTATTCCGCCGCCACCCTGCGCGCCGCCTTCAGCGATGCGCTGGACGTGACGCGCCTGATGCTGGGCGGCGGCAAACGCGGCGGCGATTACGCCGCGCGCAATACCCTGCAGCCGCGCTATGGGCTGGGCGATTTGCAGGGCGAGTCCCCGCAGATGGAGCAAACGCGGCGCACCATCATGCTGTACGCCCGCTCGCCGGCGGCGGTATTAATTGAAGGAGAAACCGGCACCGGCAAGGAGCTGGCGGCGCAGGCGCTCCACCGGGAATACTTTTCCCGGCGCGGCGCACCGGCCAGAGGCGCGACGCCGCCGTTCGTCGCCATCAACTGCGGCGCCATCGCCGAATCGTTGCTGGAGGCGGAGCTGTTCGGCTATGAGGAAGGCGCCTTTACCGGCTCACGGCGCGGCGGCCGACGCGGGCTGCTGGAAACCGCCAACGGTGGCACCCTGTTTCTGGATGAGATCGGCGAAATGCCGCTGCACCTGCAAACCCGGCTGCTGCGCGCGCTGGAAGAGAAGGCCGTCACCCGGGTCGGCGGGCAGCAGCCGGTGGCGGTCGACTTTCGCGTCATCAGCGCCACCCACAACCACCTGGAGCAGGCGATTCAACGGGGCGACTTTCGCGCCGATCTGTTCTACCGCCTGAGCGCCCTGCGGCTGCAGCTGCCGCCGCTGCGGGCGCGCGGCGACGATATCGCGATGCTGGCGGAACACTTTCTGAAACGGTCACTGGCGGCGCTCGACGTGCCGCTGACGGAGCCGCTGCGCGCCGCCCTGGCCGGCTGTTACGCCGCGCTGAATCATTACGCCTGGCCCGGCAACCTGCGCGAACTGCGCAACATGATGGAGCGGGTGGCACTGATGCTGAGCACCGGCGCCGCACCGAGCGGCGAGACGCTGCGGTGGCTGCTGCCGGAGCTGGCGGCGGGCACGCCGCCCGAGACGCCGCCAGCGCCCGTCTCCGCCCACGAAGCGCTGGCGCGATGTGGGGGCGACCACGCCGCCGCCGCCCGGTTGCTCGGGATCAGCCGCACCACCTTATGGCGCCGGTTGAAACACCCGGCCTGAGCATCAGCCGGCGCGCCGGCCGTCCGAGGCCGGCAGCAGCCGCGCTCGCCGCTCGCCCAGCAGGTTCATGCCCGCCGCCGCCAGCAGAATGATCGCCGCGCCCAGCAGCTGCCACGCCGACAGGCGGTGGCCAAACGCCAGGCGATCCACCAGCATGGCGGCAACCGGGTAGATGAACGACAGCGAGCCGATCAGGTTGGTCGGCAGCTTCTGCAGGGCACCGTACATCAACACATACATCAGGCCGGTGTGCAGCACGCCGAGCGTCGCCAGCATTCCCCACTGCCCAACGCTGGCCGAAACGTGGAAATCCACCAGCGGCAACAGCATCACCGCCCCCACCGCCACCTGGATCAGCGCAATAAGATGCGGCGGCGTGCCCTTCAGCCGCTTGGCCGCCAGCGCCATCAGGGCGTAGAAAAACGCCGCCCCGAGCGCCAGCGCGATGCCCGCCAAATAATGACTCTGTCCCCCCGCCTGCCGCGGCTGCGCCAGCACCACCAGCATCATGCCGCCGAACGCCAACCCCAGCCACAACAGCTTGCGGGCGGTCAGCCGTTCCCCCAGAAACAGCGCCCCCAGCCCCACCAGCATAAACGGCTGGGTGTTGTACACCGCCGTGGCGATGGAGATAGAGGCATAGGAATAGGCGGCAAACAGCAGCAGCCAGTTGATCACCAGCGCGACGCCGCCGGCGATCGCCAGCAGCAACGTGGCGCGCGTCAGCGCATCGCGCCGCAGCTGCCCCAGCGCGCCGCACACCGCCAGCAGCACCAGCGCCCCCACCGCGCAGCGCCAAAACACCACATTGACCACCGGCTGGCCGGACATCAGCACAAACCAGCCGATGGAGCCGGAAATCAGCATCGCCGCCGTCATCTCCAGCGAGCCGCGTTTTATCTCTGCATTCATGCTGCGTTCCTCCAAACTTGCCCAGAGGCATAGCTTGCGGCTTCGCGGGGCGGCTTTCCATAGCATAAAAAAGGCAGATATGCTTAACTGCCTTTTTCTCGTAGCTAGAATAAAGAAAATACCTAACGGAGGCGTTATGGATGATATCGATCGCCAGATCCTGACTCTTTTGGCGCAGGACGCGCGTGCGTCGTTGAAGACGCTGAGCGCGCAGGTGGGGCTGTCATCGCCGAGCACATCGGAAAGGCTGCGGCGGCTGGAGGAAAGCGGCGTGATCCAGGGCTATACCCTGAACGTCAATCTGCAGGCGGTGGGCTACGCCTTCGAGTCACTGGTGCGCATCAAGCCGCTGCCGGGCATGCTGAAGAAGGTCGAGCAGCTGATTCAGGCGATCCCGGAAGTGGTCGAGTGCGATAAGGTGACCGGCGAAGACTGCTTTATCGTGCGGCTGGTGGCGCACTCGATGGAGCAGCTCGACCACACCCTCGATCGGCTGGCCGAGCATGCGCAGAGCAACACCTCGATCGTGAAAACCACGCCGGTCAAACGCCGCCTGCCGCCGCTGCTCTGATTAACGCCGCCGCTTGCGGGAAAACGGGTTGCCGCGCTTCTTCTCTTTTTTGGCCGCGTCGGCGGCGGATTTCAGCGCCGCCAGATGCGCCTTGTCGGCCTCCGGCACCGCGCGCTGTTCGATCGGGAACACCGGCAGCGACGCCAACAGCCGCGAACCGTAGTTTTTGGTCAGCAGCCGGCGATCGTAGATCACGATCTCGCCGTAGCATTGGTTGCTGCGGATCAGACGGCCGACCTGCTGGATCAGGTTGAACGAGGCGCTCGGCAGGCTCTGCACTTCGAACGGATAGCGCTTCAGCGATTTCAACCACTCGCCTTCGGTAATGATCACCGGGCTGTCGATCGGCGGGAACGCAATTTTGTGAATGTGTACCTGGGTCAGCAGCTCGCCTTTCAGATCCAACCCTTCGGCGAACGATTGCAGCCCCACCAGCACGCTGGCGACGCCCTTCTCCACCCGCTTGCGGTGCTCTTCCACCAGCCGGTAGCGCGGCTGGTCGCCCTGCACCAGCAGCATCAGCCGCAGATCGGTCACGTAGCTGAGGAAGGTCTGCATCGCCCGGTGGCTGCTGAACAGGATCAGCATGCCTTTGTGTTTACCGCTCGCCTGCTCGGCGCGGAAACATCGCGCCATCTCCTCAAGGTGTTCCGCCTCGTTGGCGAGCGCCGGTTCATAGCGCATCTGCGGAATGACAATCTTGCCCTGTTCAACATGATTGAACGGCGAAGAGAGCGTTTCGAAGCGATCGCCGGCCTTCTCGCTCAACCCGCTCATCTCCTGCAAACGCGCGAAGCTGTTCAGCGAACGCAGCGTGGCCGAGGTGACCACCACGTGCGGTACCTTGCGCCACAGCAGCTTCTCCAGCTGGTCGCTGACGCGGATGCCGACGCAGTGCAGGTAAAGATGGGTGACGTTATCGCGCAGCTCGCGCGTGACCCATTTGGAGATCGGCGCGTTGGACGATTTGTCGAGCGCCGCCAGCCGCCACAGCTTGCTCATCGCCTCCAGATAGCCCAGCGTGCGGCTCATCTGAATGATCGACCGGTGCAGGCGCACGATGTCATGCTTGCCGGTCTGCTCGGTGAGATCGTTAAGCACGAACTCCGCCAGCCCGCGCAGCGCATCGGTCAGTTTGAACAGCCGCGCGCAGCTCTCCACCATCTCCGCCGGCAGCTCGCCCATCTCGAAACGGTGCTCGGCC
The DNA here is from genome assembly GCF_010119335.3 of Serratia sp. HRI. NCBI lineage: Bacteria > Pseudomonadati > Pseudomonadota > Gammaproteobacteria > Enterobacterales > Yersiniaceae > Serratia > Serratia sp. HRI. The sequence goes on from NZ_CP083690.1 coordinate 1,095,295, forward strand.
GCCACGCTGTCGCCGGGCAGATAGGCACTGACCTGATGCTCGAAGATCTGCACCAGCTCGCGCAGCTCCTCGCAATGGTTCTTCAGCCGCTCGCTGTTGGCCAGCCCCGGCGGATTCTTCGGCCGGTATTGGGTCATGCACTGCTCGACCTGGCGCACGATCATGTCCAGCTGCAGGTTGGTCGACAGTGCGGTGATTTCCCCGTCGATCTCCAGCGCATCGCGCGCCACCTCCGGCAAATGGTGGCCTTCGTCCAGCACCAGCAGCAGCTCTTTCGGGTTCGGCAGCACCGATTCCGTCTCCAGCGCCGCCATCACCAGGGCGTGGTTGGCCACCACCACGTCGGCGCTCTCGATCTCTTTGCGGGCGATGTAGAACGGACATTCGCGAATATAGTGGCAGTTGCGCCCCAGGCAGTTGGCCTTGTCGGTGCTCAGCTTGGCCCACAGCGGATCGTCGATGCTCTGCTGATAATGATCGCGCAGCCCATCCCACTCAAAACGGGCCAGCGCCTTGGTCAACTTCTGGCACAGCGCCTGCTCTTCGCCGCTGGACGGCGCCAGCTCGTCGTCGAGGAACAGCGTCAGGTCGCCCTGTTGGCTGACGTCGGTGCTCATCGCCGCCAGGTTGCGCGGGCACACGTAGCGCCCGCGGCCAAAGGCGCCGGTAAATTTCAGATCGGGGATAATCTTCTTCAGCAGCGGCAAATCCTTGCTGTAGATCTGATCCTGCAGCGCCACGTTGGCGGTGCTGACCACCAGCGGTTTGCTCTCCGCCCGCCCGACGGCGATGCCCGGGATCAGGTAAGACAGCGTTTTGCCGACGCCGGTCGGCGCCTCGATCGCCAGATGGCGCGGGTAGTCACCGGCCAGGGTCTTCGCCACCTCGGCGATCATCTGGCGCTGGGGCGCGCGGGAAATAAAATCCGGTATTTGCTGCTGCAGGGCTTTGTACCACTGGCCAATCTGATCTTTAACTGCGGAGGAGAGCGCCATTCAACTCTTATCTAAACGAAATGATGGCGCTATTGTCCCACAGACCGCCGGCGGCGTCAGCCCGAGTTACGTCTGCGGATCGATCATCGAGGCACGCCCGGCGCTGAATGACCACTCGTCTAACTGGGAGGTGGTGATCACCACCATTACATCCTCGGGGCGCAGCCGCAGGTTCTCCGCCAGCAGCGCCGCCAGCCGCCCGTAGAAGCGCCGCTTGGTATCGGTGTCGCGCGGCCGCCCGGCGGTGATGTAAAACAGCACGAAATCCGCGCTGCGCGGCCCGCCGAGATAGTCGCGATCGTAGATAAGCTCACCGGGGCGGTATTGATCGATCACCTGAAATTTATCCGTCGGCGGCACCTCAAAGGCCTCCACCAGCGCTTGATGCAGGCTGTCGGACAGGGTTTGCAGATAGTCGGCGGACTTGCCCTGATGCAGGGCGATACGGCTAAACGGCATGATTGGCCTCCTGTTCCAGATCGCGCAGGCGCGCCACGGCCGACGCCGCCGCGGGCCAGCCGGCGTAGAACGCCAGATGGGTGATGAGCTCGGCCAGCTGCTGACGCGTCACGCCGTTGCGCTGCGCCAGCTGCAGGTGAAACGGCAGCTGTTCCACGCGGTTGAGCGCCACCAGCGCGGCGACGGTGATCAGGCTGCGCTCGCGCGGGTTCAGCGCCGGCCGCTGCCAAATATCGTCAAACAACACTCGGTCGCTGAGCTGCGCCAGCTTGGGGGCAATATCGCCGAACGCCTGTTGCCCGGCCTGGGATTCTGATGGCATCACACTCTCCTGTCAGTTGCGGATAGCCTTACGCTACCCGCCGCCGCCGCGAGTGAAAATCGGGATTTTCGGCAGTCTCGGTTCAGAAAAACGGGAGGGTTCCCCGCCGGGCGGCGGGGAGGATTCAGGATTCCAGCGGGGCAACGCCGTCGAACTGAGCGCTCAGCAGCGCATTCAGCTCCGGCCGCTGTTCCACCCGTTCAGCGATGGCGTACAGCCGCGGACAGTGTTGCCGGAACCACGCGCGGCCCGGCCGCCAGTGGCACATTACCGCCACGTACAGATCCAACGCGCTGAAGCTCTTGCCGAGAAACCACGGGCCCGCTGCGCCGGCGGCGGCGTTCAGCTGCTGCAATAAACGCTCACGATAAGCCATTACCGCGTTTTTCAGCTGTTCCGCCCCCGCCGCCTGCGGCTGCCAGCGCTGCGGATGGTCGGCATAGGTGAAGGTGGGGTAAATCTCCGCGTTGATGAACAGCAGCCAGCGCAGAAAACGCGGCAACAGCGGCGAACCGCCGGGCGGCGCCAGTTCGGCGTGCGGTGCGCGATCGTGCAGCAGCAGGATGATCGCCGCACTCTCCGTCATCACTTCGTCATTGGGCAATACCAAGGTGGGCACCTGACCCAGCGGGTTCAGCGCCAGCAGGCGATCGCGCTCCGGGCCGTCCTGCGTGTAGTCCACTTCCTCATAGCCCCAGGGGAAAGCCGTCAACGCCAACGCGGCGGCCACGATCGTCGAGCCGCAGCCCTGCGTACCGAACAATGTATAAGTATCGTGCATGATTCCTCCCGCAGCGGAACAAGGTATCGGTAACTGTAGACCAGCCGCCGACCGTCGGCTGAAGAAAAAATTCACCCTTTGCGCGACTTTTTTAATCGTTCGACATGAAAATGAATTTTTTGTCATAAATAGATCACATTACTACGGTAAAAATTCTCCGCCGCAAACAATCGGGCGGCACAGTAAAACAGCAATGCAACTGATGATAAGCGTCTTTCAATCGAATAAAGCAGGGTAACCCATGAAACGTAATCTTCTGGCCGTTATTATTCCGGCACTTTTACTTGCGCAAGCGGCACAGGCAGCAGAAATCTACAATAAAGACGGCAACAAACTCGATTTTTACGGCCGTGTGAAAGCCCTGCATTATTTCTCCGATGATGCCGGCAACGATGGCGATAAAACCTACGTCCGTATCGGCTTTAAAGGCGCGACCCAGATTAATGACATGCTGACCGGTTACGGCCAGTGGGAATATCAGATCGCCGCCAACCATTCTGAATCCGATGGCACCAAAGACACTAAAACACGTCTGGGCTTCGCCGGTCTGAAATATAAAGACTTCGGCTCTTTCGATTACGGTCGCAACTACGGCATTATTTACGACGTCGGCGCCTGGACGGATATGCTGCCTGAATTCGGCGACGATGCTTACGTCAAGACCGACAACTTCATGAACGGCCGCACCAACGGCGTTGCCACCTACCGTAATAACAACTTCTTCGGTCTGGTTGACGGCCTGAAATTCGCCGTGCAGTACCAGGGCAAGAACGAAAACGACGGCCGCTCCGCCAGCAAGGCGAACGGCGACGGTTGGGGCCTTTCCTCCAGCTATGAAATTATCGACGGCCTGAGCGTGGGCGCCGCCTATGCCTCTTCCAACCGTACCGCCAGCCAGAAAGCGGGCACCTTCGGCAAAGGCGACAAGGCCGATATCTGGGCCGCCGGTATGAAATACGACAACAACGATGTCTACCTGGCTGCCACCTACTCGGAAAGCCGCAACATCGCGCCTATTTCCGGCACCGCCATCATCAATAACCGTTCCACCTCCGTCAGCGGCTTCGCCAATAAAGCGGAAGGCCTGGAACTGGTTGCGCAATATCAGTTCGATTTCGGTCTGCGCCCATCGCTGGGCTACGTTCAGCAGAAAGGCAAAGATATTGAAGGCATCGGCGATGCCGACCTGGTGAAATATATCGATGTCGGCGCGTACTACTATTTCAACAAGAACATGTCGACCTATGTCGATTATAAAATCAACCAGCTCGACAGCAATAACAAGCTGGGTCTGAAAGACGACAATGTGATTGCCGTCGCCCTGACCTACCAGTTCTGATGTGATGAATGAATAACCACCACTGCAAACTTTAGCGTCACTTGATACCCAGAGTTTTATTTCGCCGGGCGGCTGCGTCCGGCTTTTTTGTTTTTATTTTCCCACCAACGAATGCCCCCGCTTGCCTTGCAAAACAAACGGGTCTACATGTATAGCTTTCCCCCCGAGCGGAATCAGCCATGCATAACGACGGACGCTTCGACTACCACAACGCCCTACGCTACAGCAGCGACGAACTGGCGAAAATCCTCAGCCACTGTTTTGAAAACTACATCGTGCGCTTCGTGCTCGACGGGCCGACCTTCGCCGCCCGCTTCGGCGCTGAGGATCTCAGCCTGAACGACAGCCTGATCGTCACCCACCGCCATGAACCGGTGGCGGTGGCGCTGATCGCCCGCCGCGGCCGGCACAGCCGGGTTGCGGCCTTTTCCGTGCGCCCGGAGATGCGCGGCCAGGGGCTGGGCAAGGCGCTGATGCAGCGGCTGGTGGCGGATGCCCGCCAGCGCGGCGACCGACGGCTGTCGCTGGAAGTGATCGAAGGCAACGAAGCCGCGCTGGCGCTGTATCATCGCGCCGGGCTGCGCATCGTGCGTACCCTGACCGGCCATCAGGCGCCGGCGGAAGCGCCGCCAGGCACGACGGCGGGGCTGCAGGCGGTCGATCCGCTGACCGTCAGCCATCGCCTGACGGCGGAAGGCGCCACCGACCTGCCCTGGCTGATCGCCCCCGAATCGCTGTTCAAGCTGCCGGGCAAACCGCAGGCCTATACGCTCAATCGTCAAGCCTACGCCGTGGTGATGCCCGGCGCCGAGCACTGCTGGCTGCGCCTGATCTACGTGCCGCCGCAGCACCGCGGCCAGGGGCATGCGCGCGCCTTGCTGGCCGCCCTGCAAACGCGGTTCGCCCCTTTGCCGCTGACCGCCAACGTCTTTGTGCCCGAGGTGGCGGCCCCCTTCTTTACGCATCTTGGCTGGCGGCAGGATCCCCTGCGCCAGTTCGAGATGGATATGCTGCTGGACAGCCCACAAGAATAAAACCGAGAGATAACGATGGCAGGAAAACAGGCAAGGAAATTCACCCTCGGCGCGGCGGTTGGCGCCGCGCTGCTGATGTTGGCCGGTTGCGCGCAGCCGCCGCACACCGACGCCCAGGCCCAGCAACGGCTGGCGGATCAGTCGGTGCTGGCGGTGAATTGGTTCCAACAGTCCGGCGAATACCGGGCGTTGGCGCATCAGGCGTTCAACAGCGCGCAACGCGCCTTCGATCAGGCCAAGGCCGCGCCGGGCCGTAAAAAGGCGGTGGTGGTCGATCTGGATGAAACCATGCTGGACAACAGCGCCTACTCCGGCTGGCAGGCGCTGCAGGGCCAGCCGTACGACGGCGCCACCTGGGCCCAATGGACGCAGGCCGAACAGGCCGGCGCGGTGCCGGGCGCGGTGTCGTTTGCCCGTTACGTTAACACCCATCAGGGCACGATGTTCTATGTGTCGAACCGCAAGCAGAGCGAATACGCCGCCACGGTGGCCAACATGCAGAAGCTCGGTTTCACCGGCATGTCGGAAAAGACCGTGCTGCTCAGCACCGACACCTCCAATAAGCAGGCGCGCTTCGACGCCATCAAACGGGCCGGCTATGACATCGTGGTGTACGCGGGCGACAACCTGAACGACTTCGGCGCCGCGACTTACCACCAGGACAATGCGCAGCGCCGGGCGTTCGTCAGCGAGAACCAGGGCAAGTTCGGCACCGAATTCATCGTGCTGCCCAACCCGATGTACGGCGATTGGGAAAGCGGACTGGCCCGCGACTACAACAAGCTGACGCCGCAGCAGAAGCTGCAGGTGCGCCAACAGGCGATCAAAGCCTGGCGCGGGCGCTAAGCCTCACAGCAGTTTGTACATATAGCAGGTGGCTTCCAACGCTCCGCCGTCGCTGGCGCGGGCGTATTGCGGGATGTCACCTGCCGCTTCGAACCCCAATTGGCGGTACAACCCCTGCGCCGCGCTGCCGCTCAGGGTATCCAGCACCAACAGGCTGCGGCGATGACGCGCCGCCAGCGCCTGCACTTCCTGCATCAACAGCCGCGCAATGCCCTGCCGCCGCGCCTGCGGGTGCACCATCAGCTTGACCACTTCCGCCCGGTGGCGGCCGTTGTCCGGCATCGCCAACAGCAGCTGCACGGTGCCGACCGGCCGACCGTTCGCGAGCGCCACCAGCATCGCGCGCTCTCCCCGCGCCAGGGCCGGCAGCAGCCCCTGCCAAAATGCCCGCGCCTGTTCCAGCGTAAAAGGCATGACAAAACCGATGCTGGCGCCGTGCGCCACGCTGGCGTGCAGCATCTCGGCCAGGTCGGCCATGGCGTTTTGCGCCGCGTCGGCGTCCCACTGTTGCAATTCAATCATGGCTATGGCCTGCAGATAACGAGCGTGTAATGGGCCGGCTCATCGCCGGGGACATGGAAACGGGAAGCGCCGAACAGGCGGTAGCGCAGACAATCGCCGGGCGACAGCCGGAAAACGCGCCCTTCCAGCGTCAGCTCCAGCTGCCCGGACAGCAGCCAGAGGTGATGCTCCAGCGCCGGAATCGACGGCAGGTCGTAATCGATCTGCGCGCCGGCATCGAGCCGGGCTTCGATAAATTCGGCCTTATACAGCGCGGCAGGCGGGGAAACGGAGCGACGGTGAAAACCGCTGGCGCGATCGACCCATACCGGCTGTTGCGGCGGCCGCAGCAGCTCCGGCGGTTCGTCTTCGATTTCGCTCAGCAGGCGCGACATGGTCAACCCGTAGGCGGCGCACAGCCGGTTCAGCAGCGACGCCGTCGGGCTGGTTTCGGCGCGCTCCACCCGCGAGAGCGTCGCCCGGCTAAGGCCGGTGCGCTGCGCCAGCGCCTCCAGCGACCACCCCTGCCCCTGGCGCAAATCCGCCAACCGCTGCGCCAACCTCTGGTCGGCCGTCTCCAAACCGTTATCCATCGCTCACACTCCGCCATAAAATCCCATATAAGAGAAATAATCTCAAATTAGAGATATAGCAAGCGAATTTTAAAAAATGCCGCGCAGCGCGATGAATATCAGCAAGCTCAGCAACACCACCGCCAGCATGTTGCGCAGAAAGAACGCCAATATCACCGCAAACACCGCCCCCCACAGGTAAGGGTTATCCGGCGCGGCGCGCAGCTGGTCGCCGCTGAAGGCGACAATCGGCCCGCAAATTGCCGTCAGCACCGCCGGCACGGAAAAGCTCAGCAGGGTTTTGACGCGCGGCGATAACCGCAGCGGCAATCCCGGCGCCAAAAAGCAGTAGCGGTTGAAGAATACCACCAGCCCCATCAAGACTATCGTCAGCCAGATCATCGGCGCCCCCCGCTGCACAGCAGCCCGGCCAGCATCGCCGCCACGGTGGCGATCACCAGTGCGCCCGGCGTCTGGAAATGGTGCAGCACGATGGAAAGCAGCAGCGCGGTCAGCACACAGGCCAACACCGGCAGGCTGCGCACCAGCGGCACCACGATGGCGATAAAGGTGGCGGCGATGGAAAAATCCAGCCCATAACCGTCCAGATCCCCGGCGCTGCCGGCGGCTACGATGCCGAGCAGCGTGGAGAGAAACCAGCACAGGTAAAAGGTCAGCCCGGCGCCCAGCGCATACCAGCGGTCGAAACGCGCCGGCGCCTGTTCGCCGATCAGCGCGAACAGTTCATCGGTAAGCAAGAATCCCAGGGTCAGCCGCCAGCGTAACGGCAGCGGCGCAATGCGCTCCCGCAGCCGCAGCGCATAGAGAAAATGCTGGGCGGTGACGAAAAAGATCGACAGCAGGATCGCCAGCAGCCCGGCGCCGCCCTTGATCATGCCCATCGCCACCAGCTGCGCCGCCCCGGCGAACACGATGGCCGACATGCCCAACCCCTGCGCCGGCGTCAGGCCGTTTTGCAGGGCCATCGAGCCCGCCAGTATGCCCCACGGCACCACCGCCAGGCACAGCGGCAAGATCGCCACTCCCCCCTGCAGCGCGGAGCGCAGGCGGGCAGACGGCGGCGTGATGAGGGGGATTGAATCAGTCATGGGCTTCTCCTTCGGTTGAAGAAGCCAGCTTACGGCGCAGGCGCACACGGGTATTGCACCCGATTGCCCGACTATTTCAGCGATTTGACGTAGTCGCCCGGCGTGATGCCCATCGACTTGCGAAAATGGCGATGGAAATGGCTTTGATCGTGAAAACCGCAGCTCAGCGCGCTGTCCAGCACGCTGCTGCCGGCCTTCAGCATGCCGCGCGCTTTACGCAGCCGCGCCTGAATTTGATAGGCGTGCGGCGGCAGACCGGTGGCCTGCTGAAACTGCCGCAGCAGGTAATAAGGGCTGAGCGCCACTCGCTCCGCCAGCTCCAGCAGCGAAATGTCCGCCTCGGGGAAATCGTCGAGAAAGGCTTTAACCCGCGCCACCTGGCTTTGCGCCCGGCTCTGCGGCGTGGGATCGATGCGGCTTTTGCCGTGCCGCAGCATCAGCCAGGTCAGCGCCGAGAACACCATGGTCTCTTTCATCAGCCGGTTCTCATCGCTGCGCAGCAGGCTGAACGCCATCCGCAGCTGGCCGGCCAGGCCGACGTCGTGCACCACCGGGTTGGGGAAATAAGGCGTCGCGCCGGCGCCGGTTTTCAGATCGCGCGACAGAAACGCCAGCAGCTCCGGCGTCGGGTACATCGCCTGATACGACCAGCCCTCTTCGGTGGCGGAGCTGCCGGTGTGGATGTCGTCGGCATTCACCAGAATGATGCTGCCCAGCGGCGCCACGTGTTCGCCGCCGGTGCGGTAGAAGCGCTGGGCGCCGTCGTCGATGACGCCCACGCAGAAGCCTTCATGGCTGTGGCGCGAGAAGGTTTGGCGGCGGTAGGTGGCCTGCAGCACTTCCAGCCCGCCGAGATCGTCGACGTGCATGAAATGGGCCTGTTCCCGGGATGCTTGGCGCGCTGCGCCTTCCACCTTCATCTTGCCTACCTCCGCTGAATGAGCGCCATTCTAGCACTCGCGCGAGGGCGGGGTTTGTACAAAATTGCCCGTCTCGGCGCCCGGCGGCGCGATCGCCGCGCAGCGCCAGGCGCTGAATACCGCCAGCAACGGCGCCAGCGCGAACGCCAGGAACAGCCAACGCGCCGCCGACGCCGCGCCCACCGCCCCGCCCGGATCGTTCAGCCCCGCCAGATTGGCCGTCATCCCGGCCAGCGCTGCCCCGAACGCGGTGGCGAACAGCTGCACCGTGGTAATGGAAGCGCCGGCGATGTCTTTGTCCGCCTCAGGCGCCACCTGCAAAATGCGCGTCAGCAGGTGCGGCCAGCCGAAGCCGATGCCGAACCCCACCAGCAACAGCGCAATGACGATCGGCGCCAGCGCCTGCCAGTGGCCGCCGGACGGCACCGGCATCAGGATCGCCAGCGCCAGCAGCCCCACCAGCACAAACAGCGGCCCACTGACGATCGCCCGGCGAATACCCGCCCCGCGCCAGCCGGAGCTGAGGATCTCGGACAGCGTCCAGCCGGCGGCCATGGCGGCGGCGATATAGCCGGAGATCAGCGGCGACTGGCCGTGCAGCAGCTGCAGGAAATAAGGCACGAAGATCTCGCTGGTCATGCCGATCACCAGCAACGCGGTCGTGATGTAGAGCGCCGCCAACGATGAACCGCGCCGCAGTGCGCCGCGCGGTAACAGGCGGGCTCTCGAGTGCGCTTCACGCTTCAGCAGCCAGGCCATCAGCAGCAGCGAGAGTGCGATGCCCGCCAGGTTGATCCAGGCGCTGTGCGCCAGGCTGCCGGCGGACACCACCAGCACCGCCACGGTCAACAGCAGAAGCTGGGCGGCCGGCAACGGCGCGGCCGCCTGCTGCGCTTTGCCCTTGGGCAGGATCAGGAAGGTAAACGCGGCATACAGCGCCATGATCGGCAGCAGAATGCCGAAGGCCCAACGCCAGGCGTGCAGTTCAGCGAAAATGCCGCCCACCGCCGGCCCCACCAGGGTGGCGATGCCCCACATCGCCGAGATGAGCGCCATGGCGCGCGGCCACAATCGCTGCTCGAATACCAGGTTGATCATCGCGTAGGAGAGCGCAAAGATCAGCCCGCCGCCGAAGCCCTGCACCGTGCGGCCAGCCAGCATCACCGGCATGCTCGGCGCCAGCGCGCACAGCGCCGCCCCGGCGATGAAGAACAGCGAAGCCACCAGATAGGCGCTGCGCGCGCCGTAGCCGCCGAGCAGCCGGGCCGACAGCGCGGAACCGAGGATCGACGCCACCACGAACAGTGTGGTGTTCCAGGCGTAGAGATCCAGCCCGCCGATATCCTGCACCACCGAGGGCAGAATGGTGGTGGCGACCAAAATATTGATGGCATGCAGCGCTACGCCGAGCGAAAGCGCGATCGCACTGGCCGCATTTTTGCCGGAGAAAAGGTCGCTCCAGCGGCTATCGTCATGGGTTATCACGGTTGTCGTCCTGTTTTCAGAGGAATGGCATTGAGTTGGTCATGAGATTGCGTTAAATTTAACAAGAGTTATCTTGGAATAAGTTAGGGCGAGGCGGAGAAATATGTCAAGAATAAACTTGGAAAATAGCGACAGCACCGCACAATCGGTCAGTGACCGCTTGCTGACGCTATTGAAAACCCGCGGCCCGCAGCAAGCTTCTGACGCAGGAAAGGTGCTCGGCACCACCGGTGAGGCGGCCCGCCAGCAGTTCGTCAAGCTGGCGAAAGAGGGGCTGGTCGAAGCGGTGGCGGAAACGCGCGGCGTGGGCCGCCCGGTGCAGCTGTGGCATTTGACCTCCGCCGGCAACGCGCGCTTTCCCGACACCCATGCGGATCTGACGGTGCAGCTGCTGCGCACCGTGCGCGACAAGCTGGGCGAACAGGCGCTCGACGTGCTGATCGAGACCCGCGAGCAGGAAAACCGCATCAACTACAAGCAGGCGATGATCGGCGCCGCCGATCTGCAGGAGCGCGTGGCGCGCCTGACCGAGATCCGCTGCCGCGAAGGCTATATGGCCGAATGGCGTCAGGAAGAGGACGGTACCTATCTGCTGGTGGAAAATCACTGCCCGATCTGCGCCGCCGCCACCGTCTGCCAGGGCTTCTGCCGGGCGGAGTTGAGTATCTTCACCGAAGTGCTGCAGGCGCAGGTAGAGCGTGCCGAACACATTCTGGCCGGCTCGCGGCGCTGCGCCTACCGCATTTCGCTCCTGTAACACCGGTTTTTGCCCACGTTTTCAACCGGTACAGATTATTCTGCTTGTGCACCCCGCACCTTCCCTTCTAAGGTTGAATTAACGAACATTCAGGCAAACAGCGGGCCTCGCGCCCGCCCTGAGAAATCCGCTGGCGCCTGGCGCGCTAGCGGCAGAGTAACCCCACGGGAGTTGAACGATGAAGAAGCCGCATGCCGGATTCTGGCTGGCGACGCTGGGACTGGGCGTCTGCTGGCTGCTGGCGCTGCTGACTCGCGATCGGCTCAACGGCATACTGCTGGCCGGCGCGGCGCTGGCGCTGATTTTTACCCCCGCCGCCCGCCGCAAAGGCGCGGCCCTGGCTGCCTTGGGTGGCATCGGCATGGATGGGCTTTGGAGCTACAGCGGCGTGCTGCACTACAGCGGGCAACACGGCCTGCCGCTCTGGGCCATCGCGCTTTGGATCGGCTTCGGCTGCTGGTGGTATTGGCTGCTGGACGTGGTCAGAGCGGCCCCCTGGCCGCTGGCGGTGCTGGGCGCCGCCGTCGGCCCCTTCGCCTACGCCGTGTCCTGGAAGCTGGACGCCTTGCTGCCCGACGTGCCACCGGAGTTCATGCTGCTGCTGCTGGCGGTCGGCTGGTCGATTTATCTGCCCGCCGTCAGCTGGCTGCAGTGGAAACAACGGGACAGCTGAACGGCGGGCAGCGGCCGGGAAAAATAATGCCGCAGGCCATTGCTTATCGGTTGCCCGATCGGGTTTACTGAGCGTTCTAATAATAATCATCCCTGCAAAATACAATCCTATGCTTAGCCAACCAAGCCGTAGCGTCCTGCCGTTGATCGGGGCGTTGTTCACGTTATATATCGTTTGGGGTTCCACCTATTTCGTCATTCGCCTCGGCGTCGCGCAGTGGCCGCCGCTGATGATGGCCGGCATTCGCTTTCTGACCGCCGGCATCGTGCTGTTCAGCTTCCTGGCCTGGCGCGGCCACGCACTGCCGACGCCGAAGCAGTGGCTGGCCGCCGGCGTCATCGGCATTCTGCTGCTGGCGGTGGGCAACGGCCTGGTGACGGTGGCGGAGCACCAACACGTGCCGTCCGGCATCGCCGCGGTGATGGTGGCGACGGTGCCGCTGTTCACCCTCTGCTTCAGCCTGCTGTGGGGCATGCGCAACACCAAACTGGAATGGGCGGGCATCGCGCTCGGGCTGGTGGGCATCGTGCTGCTCAACACCGGCAACAACCTGGTGGGCAACCCGACCGGCGCGCTGCTCATTTTGCTGGCGTCGGCCAGCTGGGCCTTCGGCTCGGTATTGGGATCGCGCATCTCGCTGCCGGTCGGGCCGATGGCCGGCACGGCGGAGATGCTGGTCGCCGGCGTGGTGTTATTGGTCGCCAGCCGGCTGAGCGGCGAACACCTGACTCAGTTGCCGAGCACCAGCGGCTTTCTGGCGCTGGGGTACCTGATCGTCTTCGGTTCGATGCTGGCGATCAGCGCCTATATGTTTTTGTTGAAGAACGTGCGCCCGGCGGTCGCCACCAGCTACGCCTACGTCAACCCGGTGGTGGCGGTGCTGCTCGGCATCGGCTTTGCCGGCGAATCGCTGGCGCCGCGCGAGTGGCTGGCGCTGGCGATCATCGTGGCGGCGGTGGTGCTGGTGACGCTGGGGAAATACCTGTTGGCCCGCCCGGCCCGCGTGCAGGCCATCGACAGCGAACGGTAGCGATCGCAAAAGGCGGTCTGTGGGCCGCCGTTAAAAACGATTCTTGTTTCACCCGGTGAAGGGGCTATAATTCCCGCTGTTCCAAGCAACCTGCGAAATTATTCCTATGCTGAAAAAAGCGTTCGTCATCGTCATCGCCCTGTGCGCCTTCGGTTCTTTGGGCGGCGTATTTCTCGCCGGGCTGAACATCTACACCCGTTCTACTACCCCGCACGAAGAAAGCGCGCCTGCCGGGAATGCCGCCGCCACGCCGGCGCAAACCGAAACCCTTCAGGCCAAGTGATCGTCCATCCAACGCTGGCAGCGCTGCTGTAAAAAGCGCTGCAGCTGCCTGACGCGTTCCGACACCTGCGAGCGATGCGGGCAGACCAGATTGATCGGCACCGCGTCGCTGCGCCATTCCGGCAGCAGTTGCACCAGCCGCCCGGCGCGAATATCCGCCACCACGTCGATCGCCGACTTGCGCACCACCCCGTGGCCGGCCAGCGCCCAGCGCCGCGCGATCTCGCCGTCATCGGTAAAATAGCTGCCGTTCAGCGGCACTTCGACCAGCTCCTCACCGCGCCATAGCCGCCATTCCACCTGCCGTTTGCCGCTGGGCTGATACACCAGAATGCTGTGCAGGGCCAGATCGGCCGGCGTTTGCGGCGAGCCATGCCGCCGCAGGTAATCCGGGCTGGCGCAGATCAACCGCCGGTGCTGCGGCAAGATAGGCAGCGCCACCAGCGAAGAGTCGGCCAGCGGCCCGAAACGCAACGCCACGTCTACCGGTTCGCGGAACAGATCGGCCTGCCGATCGTTGATCAGGAGCTGCAGCTGAATATGCGGATGCTGTTGCCGGAACTCGTCCAGCCAGCCCAAGAGCAGATTACGGCCGAAATCCGACGGCGCGGAAATCTGCAGCACCCCAGACAGCCCCTGGTGCTTTTCGCGGATCGCCTGCTCCCCTTCAGCCAACGCGCCCAGCTGCTGTTCCAGCCTTTTCACCGCGATGCTGGCCGCCGCCGGCGTCATATCCAGCGCGCGCGCCGCGGCGGAAAAACTGCCGCCGTCCACCGTGCGGACAAACACCTCGAGATCGACAAATGAGGTCATGCGTTTCCCTTCTAGGAGAGCCGGTTTCACGGCGTAACGGGTTGACGATAAAACGCTCAATAGTTATGACTAGATCATAATAAATGAAGCTTTGATCAATGGATGAACACAATGGACCGGACTACATCCTTAGCCTGCACGGCACGCGGGTCAATCGTGAGGATGGCTATTGGTGGAAAATCGAGGCTTGGACGGTGACCCAAACGGCCTTTATCCCTCACGGCATCCGTTACAATTTGACCTTGCATGATAACCACAATACCCGGTTTTTTAGCATAGATAACGCGCATGCCATTAAAACCCCTCGCAAAGGTAAATTTTCAGGCCGCGTCGTTTACGATCGCCAACATGACACCCCGACGGACAAAGGCTCACCCTACGAGTTTCATTCCGCCTGTCAGTGGGTGGAAGATTTTTTTACCCGGATAGACGAAGTCATACGCAAGAGAGAAAACCGAGGTTGATGATGAAAGCACTGATTGGTGTGATGCCTGAAGAACTGATTCGCAAGCGCATACCGGCGATCGCGAAAGGGGAATACCAGCCGCAGGAACGTGAACCCAAAGTCTGGTTCACGTCGATGATTACGCTGGCCCAGGTGCTCAGCAACGAGAATATCGCCCTGCTGCGTCTTATCGACACCGCCCGCCCCGAGACCATCAGCCAACTGGCCGAACTGTCCGGCCGGCAGGTCAGCAACCTGTCAACCACGCTGAAAACGCTGAGCGGGCACGGCCTGGTGGCACTGGAAAAACAGGGGCGCTCGGTAAAGCCCCGAGCGCTGTTTACCGATTTCGAAATTATCGTGGATCAGAAGTTAAATGCCCGCTTTAGCGCTGCGTGATATTTAAAAGATATTAATAAGTGTTTGTCAGCAAGGCCGATTGTTAGGTCATTTTCAATCAGGAAAGATAGATCCCGTTGAAACTTACCTTAAAAGAGGCCTTAACATGACGATTCCCGACTCCCCCCTGAAACGACAAAAACTGGTGATCCTGGGCGGTACCAGCGGCATTGGCGCCGCGGTGGCCTACGCGGCGGCGGCGCGCGGCGCTGAAGTGGTGCTGGCTTCGCGCCGCCTGCCCCACGCCGGGGAGCAGAACGACGCGCTGCGCCTGATGCAGGCCGACCTGACCGATGAAGCGTCGCTGCGCGCGCTGTTTACCGCCGTCGGTGCCTTCGACCATTTGGTGATCACCGCCGGGCCGCTGGTGGAGGCCAAGCCGCTGGCTGAAACGGCCATCCAACAGGCGCAGGCCGACTTTAACGTCAAATTCTGGGGCAGTTTGCGCGCGGTGCAGGCGGCGCTGCCGACGCTGGCACCGCAGGGCTCCATCACCCTGACTTCAGGCCAGCTGTCGCGTAAATACCTCGGCGGTCAGCTGGTCAAAACCGCCATCAACGCCGCGCTGGAAGCGGCCGGCAAACAGCTGGCGAAGGAGCTGGCGCCGCGGCGGGTGAACGTGGTCAGCCCCGGCATCACCGCCACCGAAGCCTACGACGGCATGGGCGCCGCGCAGCGTCAGGCGCTGTTCGAACGGGTTGGCGACAGCCTGCCGGTCGGCAGAGTCGGCCAGGCGGCCGACGTCGCGGCAGGTTACCTGCTGGCGATGGAGAACGGCTTCGTGACCGGCAGCGTGATCGACATCGACGGCG
This sequence comes from Serratia sp. HRI, assembly GCF_010119335.3. Taxonomy (NCBI): domain Bacteria; kingdom Pseudomonadati; phylum Pseudomonadota; class Gammaproteobacteria; order Enterobacterales; family Yersiniaceae; genus Serratia; species Serratia sp. HRI. Next base: position 1,110,869 of record NZ_CP083690.1, read on the forward strand.
GCGGCCTGTTGTAACGGCGGCTAGAGCGCCGTCACGCCCTGCGCGGCGGCCTGCTGTTCCAGCACGGTGATAATCTGGTAGGCCGAACGCGGCACCAGGCTGAAATCGCCGATCAGCAGGCGGTCGCTGACCGCCTCATCCAGCATCGCCCGGGCGCCGGCGCGCAGGATTTCCACCTGTTCCGGCGGCGTACCCGCCGCGGTGATCAGCGGCAGGCCGGGCACCGCCGCCGTGCGGCCGATGATTTTCAGCCCCTCCAGCGCCTGCGGCTGCGCGCGACGCAGCAGTTCCATGCTGATCGAATCGATGGCGGCGATATCCGCCTGCCCGCTGCGGATCAGCTTCAGCGACTGGTAATGTGCGCCGGAGGCAATCGCCGCACCAAAGAATTTCCCGTCCTGCGCCAGCGGTGCGATCAGCGCGCGCAGGCCGTTGTAGCCGGACTGGGAATCGGTGCTGTTATAGGCCACCGTCCGGCCGCGAAAGTCCGCCAGCCGTTCGCCGGGGTCACCCGCGCGCACCACCAACCAACTGCGGTAATTCGGCCCGTCGCACCCTTCAACCCGGTAATGGTAAGTGCCGATCAGCTGCACCTGCGACAGGGTGCTGACCAACGGATAACCGCAGGTTTGGCTGAGCAGCAGATCGTCGCGCCGCCAGTGCTGCGCCAGATCGTCCGGCCAGCTGAGCCGCTCCGGCGCTGCCGGCAGCCCCAGCCGCAGCAGCTTGTCGCGCAATACCTGCCAGAAGGATTCGGCCTGCTCCCGGCCAACGCCGTACATCGGTAGAGACACCTGCATCATTTCCCCCTTACCCCGCCGGAGTGGTCGCCAGCGTCTGCTGACGCCAGGCGGTGAGATAACGCACCCAACGTTCGAACAGCATATCGGTGATAATAGCCAACAACGCCACCACCGCCGCGCCCTGGATCACATAGGCGGTGTTAAACCCGCTCAGACCGATAATGATCGGCGAGCCGAGGGTTTTGGTGCCGACGGTGGAAGCGATGGCCGCCGTGCCGATGTTAATGATCACCGACGTGCGGATCCCGGCGACGATCACCGGCGCCGCCAGCGGCAATTCGACCCGCCACAGAATTTGCCAGGCGCTCATCCCCACGCCGCGGGCAATCTCGCGCGTGGCGGGCGGCACCGATTCGATGCCCGCCAGCGTGCCCTGCAGGATCGGCAGCAGGCCGTACAATACCAGCGCAATGATCGCCGGCTGTTCGCTGAAGCCCATCACCGGCACCGCTACCGCCAGCACCGCCACCGGCGGGAAGGTCTGCCCCACCGCCACCACCGTTTCCACCAGCGAACGAAACTCCCGGCCGCTGCGCCGGGTCACGGCCACGCCGGCCGCCACGCCGAGAGCCACCGCGATCAGGCTGGAGATCGCCACCAGCGACAGGTGCGCCCCCACCAGCGCGATAAAGCTGTCCTGCTGATAAATGGGCCGCTCCAGATCGGGGAACCAGGCGGCGAACAGGCCGCGCAGATGATCCATGCCGAACACCAGCGCCAACAGCAGCGCCAGCGTCCAGGGCAGCGGATCGCGCAGCAGGCGCCAGATGCGCCCGCTCATGACAGCGCCTGCCCGGCGATCAGATCGTTGAAGTGCAACACCCCCAACGCTTCGCCCCGTTCATCCACCACCGGCAGGCAGTCGCTGCCGCGCGCCACAAACACCGACAGCGCCTCGCGCAGGCTCATGGCGGCGGCGATCGGTTCGCCCTCGGCGGCGCCGGGCCGCACCCGCTCCGCCACCGTTCCCAGCGACAGCAGCTTGATGCCGCGATCGCTGCGCCCGAAGAAATCCCGCACGAAGTCGTTGGCCGGCGCGGTCAGCAGCGCCAGCGGCGTGCCCTGTTGCACCACCCGCCCCTGATCGAGCAGCACCAGGCGATCCGCCAAGCCCAGCGCTTCATCGATGTCGTGCGTCACCAGCACGATGGTGCGGCCGGAGAGCTGATGGATGCGCGCGATCTCCGCCTGCAGCGCCGCACGGGTGACCGGATCCAGCGCGCCGAACGGTTCGTCCATCAGCAACACCTCGGGATCGGCGGCCAGCGCGCGCGCCACCCCCACCCGCTGCTGCTGCCCGCCGGACAGCTGATGCGGGTAGCGGCGGCGAAACAGATCCGGCTCCAGATGCAACAGCTCCAGCAGTTCGGTCACCCGATCGCGAATGCGCGCGCGCGGCCATTTCAGCAGCTGCGGCACGGTGGCGATGTTCTCCTCCACCGTCCAGTGCGGGAACAGGCCGATCGACTGGATCGCATAGCCCATGCGCCGCCGCAGATCCTGCGGTTTGAACGACTGGATCTCTTCGCCGGCAAAGAGAATCTTGCCCCGATCGTGTTCGATCAGGCGATTGATCATTTTTAACGTCGTGGACTTGCCGGAACCCGAGGTGCCGATCAACACGGTGAATTCGCCCTCGGCGATGTGCAGCGTGAGATCGTCGACCGCCGGCTTGCCCTGAAAAATTTTGCTGACTTGCTCAAAGTGAATCATCGGCGCGATACGTCCAGGATTGAAACCCAAAATTTAAACAGCGAATCGACGATGACCGCCATCATGACCACCGGGATCACCCCCAGCAAAACCAGATCCAGCGCGCTGCTGAGCAGCCCCTGGAACACGATGGCGCCAAAGCCGCCGGCGCCGATCAGCGCCGCCACCACCGCCATGCCGACGGTTTGCACCGCCAGGATGCGCACGCCGGTCAGGAACAGCGGCAGCGCCAACGGCAGCTGCACGCGCAGGAAGATCTGCCCGCGCGTCAGCCCCATGCCGGTGGCGGATTCGATCACCCCGGCCGGCACGCTTTGCAGCCCCGCCACCACGCTGCGCACCAGCGGCAACAGCGCGTACAGCACCAGCGCCACGATCGCCGGCGCCATGCCGATGCCGCTGACGCCGTGTTCCGCAAGCCAAGGCACCGCCGTCGCCAGCCCCGCCAATGGCGCGATCAGCAGGCCGAACAGCGCGATGGACGGCACGGTCTGGATAATGTTCAGCGCGGAGAAAATCGGCCGCTGCCAGCGTTCGGAGCGAAAACACAGCACCCCGAGCGGCACGCCGATCGCCAGCGCCGGTGCCATCGTCGCCAGCAGAATGGTCAGGTGCTGCAGCAGCGCGGCGTCAAACACCTCCTGGCGATTGTGGTACTCCTTCAGCAGCGACAGCTGATCGAGCTGATGCCCGAACAGCAGCAGCACCGGCGGCACCAGCACCAGCGCGTTGCCCAGCATGCGCCACAGGTGCGACGCGGTGATGCGCGCCATGGCGTCGGCGGCGATCAGCAGGCTCAGCGCCATCGTCAGCCAGCATCCGCTGCCCCAGGAGGTGCGCGCCAGGCGCAATCCCTCCTGCGCCAGGCGTTCGGCGGCCTGCCCGCTAATCCATAAGGCCAGCGTCAGCACCCCGCAGGCGGCCAGCGCCGCCAGCAGCGCCCGCCCCCGCGTCGGCGGCAACAGGCTGAGGATCGCCAATGCCGCCAGCGGCAACAGCAGCCACAGCGCCGGGCCGTGCAGCAGGGAGAACAAGGAGAGGCTTTTGCCCGACAACAGGCGATTGGGGGCATAACTGAGGAACGGCAGGCCGAAAGCGGCCAGCAGCAACAGCATGAACAGCGTCAACAAGACGCGATGTTTTACGGCGATAGTCAAAGAAACGCTCCGGCTCCCTCGGTTTACCCCCTCTCCCGACGGCAGAGGGGGCACCTCGGCATTATCCCTTAACAAACCCTTTCTCTTTCAGGTAAGCGGCCGCCACCTGTTTGGCGTCCTGGCCTTCCACGGCGATCTGCGCGTTGAGTTTTTGCAGCGTCGGCCCGTCCAGCGAGGCGAACACCGGCTTGAGCAGCTCTGGCAGATTGGCGTGCGCCTTCAGCGCCGCTTCGCGCACGATCGGCGCCGGTGCGTAGATCGGCTGTACGCCTTTCGGGTCCGCCAGGGTTTGCAGCCCCAGCGCCGCCACCGGGCCATCGGTGCCGTAGGCCATCGCCGCGTTGACGCCGGAGGTCTGCTCCGCCGCCGCCTTGATGGTCACCGCCGTGTCACCGCCGGCCAGGGACAGCAGCTGATCCTGATTCAGTTTGAAACCGTAGGCGTTCTGGAACGCCGGCAGCGCATCCGGCCGCTCGATGAATTCCGCCGAGGCCGCCAGCTTGAACTTGCCGCCGCCGTTGATCCACTTGCCGAGATCCGACAGCGTCTTCAGATGGTTGGCCTCCGCCACGTCCTGACGAATGGCGATGGTCCAGGTGTTGTTGGCCGGCGCCGCATCCAGCCAGACGATTTTGTTTTTGTCGTAGTCGAGCTGCTTCACCTTCTCGAAGCCGGCCTGGGCGTTCTTCCATGCCGGATCTTTCTCATCGGAAAAGAAAAACGCGCCGTTGCCGGTGTATTCCGGATAGATGTCGATCTCGCCGGACGTAATGGCGCCGCGCAGCACCTTGGTGGTGCCGAGCTGCAGCTTGTTGGTGGTCTTGATGCCGTTGGCTTCCAGCACCTGCACGATGAGGTTGCCGAGCAGCGAACCTTCGGTATCGATCTTGGAGCCGACGCGCACCGAGTCGGCCGCCTGCGCCAGACCGCCGGTGGCCAGCAGGGCCAGCGCGACGGCAAAGGAACGTCCGCGTGATAAGGTGATTGCCATACTTTTCCTCTGGTTATACGTTTTCCGGCTCATGGGCCGGTTAGGTTGGAAAATCCTGAGAAACGCGCTTCCAGCGCGCAATAAATTTTTTCGTCGGCAGGGCATCGCCTTCTCCCTGCGGTTCATCGGCGCGCAACGGATGCACGCCAACGTCGATCGGCGTCAGGGCGTAATCGCGCAGCCACTCGCCGTAGCCTTGCGCGACAAATCCCTGGCTGCGCCGCTGATACGCCTCACGCTCCGCCAGATAGACGTCACGCAAACCATACCAAGGCAGGCCGGGCAAATCGTGATGCACTAAATGGTAGTTCAGATTGAGAAACAGCAGCCGCCACGGCCAGCCCGCCTCATTAATAATAGAACGTGCCTGCGGTGCGTCCACGGCGCGATGCTCAAAAAACGATCTTACCTTGGTCAGCGCCAGCGCCGGGTAGCTGATGGCCAGCAGGTAAAACGCCGCGCCGATACCCTGCGCCTGCAGCCAGTTCAGCAACATCGCCAACAGCGACAGGTGCACTCCCCACATCCCCCAGGTGCGCCACTCCCCAGAGGCAAGCGCTTTCACCGCCCCGGCCAGGGTCGCGGCGATATCCAGCGCCGGGCCGAGGAGCACCCGGCCGATCAGCGTATTGCGCACGGCGGCCAGCAGCGGCAGCAGGCGGGGATAGCGCCGCCACTGCGCGGCGCTGAAGTAATAACTTTCGGGATCTTCGTGCGGATCGGTCAGGTGGTCGTTGCGGTGATGGCGCAGATGCGAATCGCGATACAACCCGTAGGGATACCACACCGCCAGCGGCAACAGGCCGAACAGCTGATTGACGCGCGGCCAGCGCGTCGGATGGCCGTGGATCAGCTCGTGTTGCAACGACATGTACCAGGCGGTCAGGAGGATCAACAGCGGCGCGCCAAGCCACGGGCCCAGCGTTTGCCACCCCAGCGCTACGCCGAACCAGCCGCCGTATACCGCCGCCATGATCCCCCAGGTGGGCAATTCCATTCGCCAATGCCGGCGCCGATAAAGCTGCCTGATTCGTTCGCGCTGTTCGGGGTGCAAATAGTGGGCGTGGGACATGCTGCGGCTCGCGGTGAGAGATGTTCTCCCAGTATCCGTGAGCCGTAGCGACGTTCAAAATAACGAAAATGGCAAAGCTAAGTGAAAATTCAGCGGGTTGCGTACGCGTAAAAGCGAAAAAACGGGCCGCGCAGGCGGTAATATCAGTCAGTTAAACCTGACAGGCATTTTTTATCCCATCTTTGTGTGTTTCGTGTAGCCTGAATTGCCGTAAATGTTCCGCATTTCTCTGTTACTGCAATGAACGGCAATTGGAGGGGCCGAAGGCGCGGCCCCTCCACCCGCGCCTTCGCTTAACACCGTCTGTCCGCTGTGCGGATACCCTCGCCGCGTCTGCATTGTCGGGCGGGTCGGCTGCGACAAACGTCCCTGTTAGTCTCGCCTCAACCGGCCTTCCCTGGCCGGTTGCCCCTGACAACGCCGTCTTGCTCGGCAGCCGGTGATGCGCGCCAAAGGTCAACCCCCGTGCTGGCAGCTACCGGGCAACCCGTGCTTTATGAGGTTATAGCAGAGAAGAGAAATCGGAGATGAGCACGGTATTGGATGCCCTTGAAGACGCCGAACGCAGGCATAGCGCATTAGGAGAAACCGCCATGGACGGCGGTTTCAGGTGAGACAGGCAGGGACGCCTGTCGCAACCGGCCTCAATGCGGTATGGCGGAGAGAGGACAAATCTGCCTGGAGCAGATTTGAACGCTGCTTGCAGCGGCCCCGAAGGGGCGAGGCCCAGGGATGGGCTGAGTAACGTTGGCAAAGCCAACCGTCTGATAGGGCAAAGGCGCGGGTTGCCAGGGGCCGCGCCTTCGGCCCCTGGCTCGGTCGAGGTGCAGAAGCTTCATGATGCACCTCTCATTTATCGACCGAAAACGTCACGAGTACTTCAAAAAAAACGCTAACTGACAAGCATTAATCGCGCAGGCGGCCCGTCCGTTACCGCCCTTCAAGGAACGAAATCGAGCACCACGGCGTTGAACAGCGCGTACTCGGTGGCGGTGGCCATCGGCGGAAACTGCGCGTGCTGCACCGCCGCGTTCGCCGCTGCGCACAGGGGCGCGTCGCCTCTTACGATCTTGCTGCTCGCCAGCTTGCCGTCCGGCCGCAGCCGAATGCTGATGGTGCAGCGTTGGCCGCGCGCGCGCTCAGGCAAACGCAGCTCGCGGCTCACCGCGTTATGCACCCGCACCGGATAGCTGAGCGGCGCCGTGGCCTGCGCCTCGGCCTGCGGCTCCGGCAACGGGATGCCGGCCTGACGCCCGGCGCCGCAGCCGCTCAGCAGCAACAGCGCCAACAGGCTTAGTGTCTTTTTCATTCCCTATGTCCTTATTGGGGGGATTTATCCTTATCGCGCGGCCCTCACTGCGCCGCCGGGTAAGCCTCGCCGTCATCCGCGTAACGCTGCAGCCGCTCGCGCCACCACTTGGCCGCCAGACCGCTGGCGCTTTCCCGCCAGCCGAAATAGGCAACGTCGCTGCAACGCTCAGATTCAACGCGTTTCGCCACCAGTTCGCCGCTGTTAAGGTAAGGTTCCGCCAGAGAACGCGGCAGATAGCCGCAGCCCAACCCGGCCAACTGCGCCTGCAGCTTGGCGTCGAAGCCGAAGACCGTCAGCGTATCCTGCTCTTCGAGCAGGTTCAGGCTCTGCGGCGCGTTGACCCGCGAGGTATCGCGCACCACCACCGCCCGGTGCTGACGGATTTCGTCCTTCGGCAACGGTTCCGGCAGCGCCGCCAACGGATGCTGCGGCGCGACGGCGAACACGTAATCCAGCTGCCCCAGCCGGCTGAACGCATAGCCCACCCGCGACGGCGGCTCGCAGATGGCGCCGATAATAATGTCGGCGCAGCCATAAACCAGCGATTCCCAGGAGCCGGCCAGCACCTCGTGGCTGAAACGCAGCCGGGTATGATGATGTTGCCGATAGAACTCGTCGATCAGTGGCAACAGGCGGGCGAACGGGAATGAGGCGTCGATCCCGAGCGTGATCTCGCTTTCCCAGCCGTTCTCCACGTAGCGCGCCTGCTGCTCCAGATCCTGCGCCGCCCGCAGCAGCACCCGGCCTTTTTCCAGCATCAGCTTGCCGGTATCGGTGAACTTCGCCCGGTGGCCGGAGCGGTCCAGCAGGGTGATGTCGAGATCGTTCTCCAGCTTTTGCACCATATAGCTGAGTGCCGAAGGGGTTTTAAACAGTGCGGCGGCTGCGGCGGCGAAAGATCCGTGCCGGTCCAGCGCGTCCAAAATCAGCAGCGCTTCCAGGTTTAATCTCATGCTTTCTCCCGTGTATAAAAAAACTCAACAAGTCGGCAAAAATTCTGCGGTATCTTTGAAATCGCCCTCTGCCTACCATGCGTTTTATCGGCGTTACACTCATCAGATGTTCAACCGAAATATCACTGGGAAGGTAAATTATGTCCAAGTTTCAACTGCTTGATAAAGACAACTCCGCACTGATTTTTATCGACCATCAACCGCAAATGGCCTTCGGCGTGGCTAATATTGATCGTCAGCAACTGAAAAACAACGTTGTTGGTTTGGCGAAGGCGGGCAAGATTTTCAACGTGCCAACCCTTTTCACCTCGGTAGAAACCGAAAGCTTCAGCGGCTATATCTGGCCGGAACTGCTGGCGGTACACCCTGAAATCACCCCGATTGAACGCACCTCGATGAACTCCTGGGAAGACGCGGCCTTCGTTAAAGCCGTGGAAGCCACCGGCCGCAAAAAGCTGGTGATCTCCGCGCTGTGGACCGAAGTGTGTCTAACCTTCCCGGCGCTGATGGCGCTGGAAGCCGGCTATGAAGTGTATGTGGTGACCGACACCTCCGGCGGCACCTCCGTCGATGCGCACGAGCGTTCAATCGACCGCATGGTGCAGGCCGGCGCCGTGCCGGTGACCTGGCAGCAGGTGCTGCTGGAGTACCAGCGCGACTGGGCGCGCAAAGATACCTACGACGCGGTGATGGCGCTGGTGCGCGAACACAGCGGCGCGTACGGCATGGGCGTCGACTACGCTTACACCATGGTGCACCACGCACCGGCTCGCACGGTGAAATAATCCCCTTGCCCCGGCCCTGCGCCGGGGTATTTTCAGGAGTCGGTTTTATGGCCCATCCGCAGCATGTCACGCTGGTGATCACCCACCGTTTGGCGCCGGGGAACGAGCAGGCCTATGAGGCCTGGCTGAACCGCATCATGCCCGACGCCGCGGGCTTCACCGGCCATTTGGGCGTCAACGTCATCCGCCCTGCCGGCGACGAACAGGCCTATACGGTGTTGGTCCGCTTCGACAACCTCGACAACCTGTACCGCTGGATCCACTCGCCGCTGCGCAAGCAATACATCGAAGAAGTCACCCCGCTGCTGCTGGAGAGCGACCATATCGAGATCCGCCCCGGCGCGGAGTTCTGGTTTACCCCGCCCAACCCCGGCGTGCGCCAGCCGCCCCAGTGGAAGCAGTTCATCATCACCCTGCTGGTGATCTTCCCTTCCACCAATCTGGTGCCCTGGTTTTGGGGGTTGGTGCTGCCGCAGCTGGACGGCACGCTGCTCGGCCATTTTCTCAATGACGCCACCGTGGTCGCCCTGGTGGTGTACCTGTGGATGCCTATCGTGACTCGCGTTTTTCATCAATGGCTGATCCGCCGCTAGGCGGTTCGCCGGGAGAATGTTATGAACCACCACGCTTCATTGATCATCACCAACGGCAAGTTTCACACCGTCGATCGCCAAAATCCCACCGCACAGGCGGTCGCCATCCGCGACGGCAAGTTTCTGGCGGTCGGCAGCGAAAGCGAAGTCATGCAGCACGCTGGGCCGGAAACCCAGGTGATCGATCTGCACGGTCACACCGCCATTCCGGGCCTGAACGACTCGCACCTGCACCTGATCCGCGGCGGCCTGAACTATAACCTGGAGCTGCGCTGGGAAGGCGTGCCTTCGCTGGCCGACGCCCTGCGCATGTTGAAAGAACAGGCGCTGCGCACGCCGAACCCGCAGTGGGTGCGGGTGGTCGGCGGCTGGACCGAATTCCAGTTCGCCGAGCGCCGCATGCCGACGCTGGACGAAATCAACCAGGCGGCGCCGGACACGCCGGTGTTCATTCTGCACCTCTACGATCGCGCGCTGCTCAACCGCGCGGCGCTGAAGGTGGTCGGCTACACCAAAGACACGCCGAACCCGCCGGGTGGCGAGATCCAGCGCGACGCCAACGGCAACCCGACCGGCATGCTGATCGCCAAGCCCAACGCCATGATCCTGTACGCCACGCTGGCGAAAGGGCCGAAGCTGCCGCTGGAACAGCAGATTAATTCCACCCGCCAGTTTATGCGCGAGCTGAACCGTCTGGGCCTCACCAGCGCCATCGACGCCGGCGGTGGCTTCCAGAACTATCCGGAGGATTATCAGGTGATCGCCGAGCTGCACGAGAAAAAGCAGCTGACCATCCGCATCGCCTATAACCTGTTCACCCAGCGGCCGAAGCAGGAGCTGGAAGACTTCGAGCTGTGGACCGACATGCTCAAGCCGGGTCAGGGCACCGACTTCTATCGCCACAACGGCGCCGGCGAGATGCTGGTGTTTTCCGCCGCCGACTTCGAAGACTTCCTGCAGCCGCGCCCGGATCTGCCGCCGGGTACCGAAGACGAGCTGGAGCGGGTGGTGCGCCATTTGGTCGAGCACCGCTGGCCGTTCCGCCTGCACGCTACCTATGACGAATCCATCAGCCGCATGCTGGACGTGTTCGAGAAGGTGAACCGCGACATTCCGTTCAACGGGCTGCACTGGCTGTTCGACCACGCCGAAACCATTACCGAGCGCAATATCGAGCGGGTCAAGGCATTGGGCGGCGGCATTGCGGTGCAGCACCGCATGGCGTTCCAGGGCGAATATTTCGCCGACCGCTACGGCATCGAAGCCACCAAACATACGCCGCCGGTAGCGAAAATGCTGGCGGCTGAGCTGCCGGTCGGACTGGGCACCGACGCCACCCGCGTCGCCAGCTACAACCCGTGGACGGCGCTGTACTGGCTGGTTTCCGGCCGCACCGTCGGCGGCATGGCGATGTACGACGACAGCGCCCGGCTGGATCGCGAAACGGCGCTGATGCTGTGGACGCAAGGCAGCGCCTGGTTCTCCACCGAACAAGGCAAGAAAGGCCAGATCAAGGTCGGCCAGCTGGCGGATGTGGCGGTGCTGTCGCAGGACTATTTCAGCGTGCCGGAAGAGCAGATCAAAGGCATCGAGTCGGTAATGACGGTGGTGGACGGCAAGGTGGTCTACGCCGCCGGCAGCTTCTCGCCGCTGGCGCCGCCGCCGCTGCCGGTGCTGCCGGAGTGGTCGCCGGTCACCCAGGTGCCGGGCCACTACCGCTCCGCGCCGCCGTCGGCGGCGGCCAAAGTCGGCGTGCTGAGCCAGGCGCACCAATGCTGTGGCCCGTGTGGCGTACACGCGCATCAGCATGACATTGCGCGCCGCTCCAGCATCCCGGTGTCGGACGAGAATGCCTTCTGGGGCGCGTTCGGCTGTTCGTGCTTCTCGTTCTAAGTTGCCAGGTCAGCAACTTATTATGCAACTAGCTTAATAAGATATTAAGTTAGTAACATAGCAACCTAATGGCGCTGTCCACGAGAGAGCGCCATTTCATTTTCAATCGCGGTTGATCTCCAGCCAGCGCCGCTGCTCGGCGGAGGCGGCTATCGCATCCAGCACGCACGACACCTTCCAGCCTTCTTCAAAGTCCGGCCACATGCGATCGCCCGCGGCGATGCCGTTGACCAGATCGCGGATCTCCACCGTCTTCTGATCGTTAAAGCCGATGCCGTGCCCGGCGCTGATGCAGAACGCCGCGTAGTCCGGGTGTTTCGGCCCTACCAACAGCGTTTTGAACCCCTGCCGCTCCGCCGGCTCATCGTGCCGATACAGCTTCAGCTCCGCCATCCGTTCCTGGGTATAGCTCAGCGTGCCTTTAGTGCCGGTGACCACATAGGTCAGCCCCATCTTACGCCCGCAGGCGATGCGCGAGGTTTCGAGAGTGCCCATCGCCCCGCCGGCGAAACGCAGCAGCGCGCTGGCCTGATCTTCGTTTTCCACCGGCAGCAGGCGCGCCGGGTCTTGCGGATCCGGGCGCTGTTTGATCACGGTCTGCATATCGCCGGAGACCGCCACGATATCGCCCACCAGGTAGTGGGCCATATTGACGATATGCGCCGCCAGATCTCCCAGCGCACCCAGCCCGGCGCTGGCGCGGCGGCAGTGCCAGTCAATCGGCGTGCGCGGGTCGGCCAGATAATCCTCATTGTGGGTGCCGTAAAAATGCACCACCTCACCGATTTCGCCATTGGCGATGATCTCGCGCGCCAGCTGGCTGGTCGGGTTCTTCATGTAGTTGAAACCGACCAGCGTTTTCACGCCCTTGGCGCGGGCGGCCTGCACCATCTCCGCCGCGTCGGCGGCGCCCAGCGCCAGCGGCTTTTCCGAATACACGTGCTTGCCGTGGCGAATCGCCTCCAACGCCATCTCTTTGTGCAAGAAGTTGGGCGCGCAGATGTCCACCACGTCGATCGCCGGATCGGCCACCAGCTGCCGCCAATCGCCGGTCGAACGCGCGAAACCGAACTCGGTGGCGCGCTGCGCCGCCAGCTCGGGCGTCACTTCCGCCAACATCTCCAGCACCAGCTCCCCTTTCAGAGGAAAGACCGTGGGGGCCTGCGCATAGGCAATAGCGTGACAACGCCCGATATAACCGGTGCCGATTAACCCAACGCGTACCTGTTTCATCATTTTCTCCCGTGATCGAAATCCTGCGTAGAACCAGGCGCCGCTCAATGAAACGCGCCGTCTGATAACGGGTTTATATGGAATGTAAATTTCAATAACAAGCGCACGGGAAAATAAAATTCATATTCGTGATGCCGTTCCTGAAACGTTGACGGGAGGATGCAACGCAGAAAGCCCAGACACGGCTTGCCGTATCCGGTGAGATAAAATGAACCGTTTATTTCATATCACGGTAAACCGTTAGCGCCGTGCTGCACGTAGCCGGGGCGTTGCAGCAGGCGCTGCTGATAGGCCGCCAGCGCCGCATAATTCGGCCGCTCGAACGGCGTCATCAACCAGCGATTCAACGACAGCCCCAGCACCACGTCCGCCAACGTGAAGGCGTCGCCGGCGGCATAAGGGCCGTGCTGCGCCAAATGCTTGTCCAGCAACCCCATCAGCCGGTTCCACTCACGCTCGGCGGCGGCCAGGCTGGCGGCATCCTGATAATCCGCATGCCCACGCACCCGCGACATGAACACATAGCGCCAGGCGCCGTTCAGATCGGTGGCCTGCCAGTCCATCCACATCTCCACCGCCGCACGCGCACCGGGTTCCTGCGGCAGCAGATCGCGGCACCCTTCCCGCCCCGCCAGATAGCGGCAGATGGTGTTCGACTCCCACAGCGCCCGCTCGCCGTCGATCAGCACCGGCACCAGGCCGTTCGGGTTCAGCGCCAGAAACGCCGGCTCCTGCGTGGAGCGAAAGCCGCTGCCCCAGTCCTCCCGCACCAGCGGCAGCCCCAGCTCCTGGCAGGTCCACAGCACCTTGCGCACGTTGATCGATGAAGCCTTGCCCAATAGTTTCAGCATTCGCTTTCCTTATTCTCTCCAGAACGGTTTATAGCCTTCACGCCGGGCTTCCACCTGCGTCAGGCCGATGTCCGCCAGCTGCCTGTCGTTCAACAATAACAGCTCCTTTCTCGTTCTGTGCCGCAGCAGATAGAGACGCCAGCGTGACCAACCTACCGAGCGCCGCAGCGGCATACCAGCAAAAAGAGCCATGTTGTTATTCTCCCTGATGTTTTCGCGTTGCAGTCATCATGCTCGCCGGGAGAAAAACAATACAGATTCACGCTGGCGCTATTTTTTTCATACAGATGCGCCAATAAAATCGCTGAATGGTTTACTTTGAAAGAATCTGTACCGGTTTTTTAATCATTCATCCCGATAAGAGGCCTCTGTATGACACGCTACGCCACCCTGGCCGCCATTCTCAGCCAACGTATTCAGCAAGGGCTGTATCCGGCCGGCCACCGCCTGCCTTCGGTGCGCACGCTGAGCCAGGAGCACGGCGTCAGCATCAGTACGGTACAGCAAGCCTACCGGCTGCTGGAGGAACAGCGCCTGGTGGAAGCGCGGCCGAAGTCGGGCTACTTCGTGCATACGCAGCGCGCGCAGGCCGAGCTGCCTGCCATGACGGCGCCGGTGCAGCGGCCGGTAGACATTTCGCAATGGGAGCAGGTGCTGGAGCTGGTGCGCAGCCGGCCGCACGAGGGCCTGATCCAGCTGGGGCGCGGCATGCCGGATATCGCCGAGCCGACGATGAAACCGCTGATCGTCGCCCTGCGCAACGCCGCCCGCCACGGCGACCTGCGCAGCCTGTATTACGACAGCATTCAGGGCGTGGCCGCGCTGCGCGAACAGGTTGCCCGCCTGCTGCTGGATTCCGGCTGCCAAATCGGCCCCGACCAGTTGCTGATCACCACCGGCTGCCAGGAAGCGATTTCCGCCGGGCTGCGCGCCGTTTGCCAACCCGGCGACATCGTGGCGGTCGACTCGCCCTGCTTCCACGGCACCATGCAGACGCTGAAGGGCCTGGGTATCAAGGCGCTGGAAATCCCCACCGACCCGCTCACCGGCGTCAGCCTGGCGGCGCTGGAGATGGCGCTGGAACAGTGGCCGGTCAAGGCCATCCTGCTGACGCCCAACTGCAACAATCCGCTGGGCTACATCATGCCCGACGCCCACAAACAGCGGTTGCTGACGCTGGCGCAGCGCCACGACGCGGCGATCATCGAGGACGACGTCTACGGCGACATCGCCTATCACTACCCGCGGCCGCGCACCATCAAGTCGTTCGACGAAGACGGCCGCGTGCTGCTGTGCAGCTCGTTTTCCAAAACGCTGGCGCCGGGGCTGCGGGTGGGCTGGATCGCGCCCGGCCGCTACCTGGAGCGGGTGCTGCACATGAAGTTTATCGGCTCCGGCGCCACCGCCACCCAGCCGCAGCTGGCGATCGCCGAATTTATCCGCAGCGGGCACTATCTGCAGCACCTGCGGCGCATGCGCGCCCGCTACCAGCAGAACCGCGACCGCATGACCGACCTTATCCTGAAGTACTTCCCGGCCGGCACCCGCGTCAGCCGGCCGCGCGGCGGCTTTATGCTGTGGATCGAACTGGACGAGGCGTTCGACACCCTGCGGCTGAACCGCCATCTTGAGCCGCAGGGCGTGCAGATCGCCGTCGGCAGCATCTTTTCCGCCGCCGGCAAATACCGCAACTGCCTGCGCATCAACTATGCGCCTAAGCTGACGGCGGAGATCGAACAGGCGGTGCAGCGGGTCGGCGCCACCATCCAGCGGCTGATGCCGAGCAGCGTGCTGCAACCTCAGACGGACTGAAGCAAAAACTCCGCCACCCGGCGGCGCAGATGTTCGATGCCCTGCGGATGGTGAATAAACTGCGCCACCGGCATCATCTGCCAGCGCTGGCCTTCATCGCCGAAGCGAATGGCGGCGATCTGCGCCGGGGCGATCTCGCCGGCCATAAACCAGGTCGGCGGGGAGCCCGGCAGGATGCCGTCGTAGCGCCGCCGCCAGGCCACCTGGCATTCGGCGATCGCCACGCCGAATTCTTCCTGCGTCTCCCGCTGCACGCACTGCAGCGGCGTTTCGCCGTTTTCCCGCCCGCCGCCGGGCAGATCCCACAGGCCGGGCCACGGAATGCCCGGTTTGTCGTCCCGTTGGTAAACCAGCAAGCGATCGTCGCACAGCAGCGCGATTTTGGCCCCGCCAAACGCCTGATCCGTCATGGTTTCTCCGCTCCCCGCCCATCCTCTTTGACTGAACATCATACTTCATCCCCGCACGGCCTGGTGTATAGTGAAAATCCGTTTTCACAACAGGCGAACAATGACGATGAACTCTCCGTTTCTGGTGACTCCCCAATGGCTTGCGCAGCATATCAACGATGAAAATCTGGTGGTGATCGACGTCCGGATGTCGCCGGTCGGGCTGACGCCGAAGAAAGACATGCTTGCCGAGTTCGAACGCGGCCATATCCCTGGCGCGGTCTATTTCGATATCGACGAGGTGGCGGACAAAAACACCGCGCTGCCGCACATGCTGCCGACGGCGGCGGAGTTTGGCGTGGCGGTGGGCAAGTTGGGTATCAGCGAGCGCGACACCCTGGTGATTTACGATGAGGGCAACCAGTTCTCCGCGCCGCGCGGCTGGTGGACCTTCCGCAATTTCGGCGCCCGGCACGTTTACGTGTTGGACGAAGGGCTGAACGGCTGGGCAGCGCTGGGCCAGGCGCTGGAGACCGGCCCGGCGCAGCCTGAGCCGCAGACGTTCAACGCTCGGTTCAACGCCGACGCGGTGGTGAATATGCGGCAAGTGGAACAGGCGTTGGGCACGCCGGTGCAAATTCTCGACGCGCGCGCCGCGCCGCGCTTTTATGCCGAAGCGCCGGAGCCGCGCCCCGGCCTGCACCGCGGTCATATTCCCGGCAGCATCAACATTCCGTACGGCGAGCTGCTGGAGAACGGCCGCTTCAAATCGCTGGAAGCGCTGCGCCAAACCTTCAGCGACAAGGGCGTGGACATCAACGGGCCGATCATCACCAGCTGCGGCTCCGGCGTGACGGCGGCGGTACTGGCGTTCGGCCTGCTGTCGCTCGGCGCGCCGCAGGTCAAGCTGTATGACGGCGCCTGGAGCGAATGGGGCCAGCTGAGCGGCAAGCAGCCTATCGCTAAAGATTAGTGCCGATCCGCTCGACCACGATCTGCGCCAGCCGCTGCACGGCGGCGGAAGGCTGATCCTCGGCGCGGTGCAGCACCACGCCGAGCTGGCCGAGAGCGGGCAGCAGTTCGGGCGCCAGCGGCGCCAGGCCGGGCGGCAAACCCGCCGCCGTGCGCACCGTAACGCCCAACCCGGCGTTCACCGCCGCCCAAACGCCGTTCAGGCTGCGGCTGGTAAAGGCAATGCGCCAGGGAATACCGGCGCGATCCAGCGCCTGCGTCGCCGCGCTGCGCATCAGGCAAGGCGCGTCGAACATCACCAGCGAAAGCGGCTCATCCCCTTCTCGCCAGGGCGCCAGCGCGAAGCCGGGCGAGGCGATCCAGTGCAGCTGCCGCTGCCCCAGCGCCTGATGAAACGGCGTGCTCAAACCGCCATCCCACGCCAGCGACAGATCCAGCTGGCCTTTCAGCACCCAGTCGATCAGCTCGGCATTGCGGGCGATGCGCGCCTCGATGCGCACCTTCGGATTGGCGCGCGCGAAGCTGCCCAATACCTGCGGCAAAAACGTCTCGCCGAAATCCTCCTGCAGCCCCAGCCGCACCGTGCCCTGCAGATCCAACCCGCGCACCGCGGCGGCGGCTTCGTCATTGAGCTCCAGCAGACGGCGCGCGTAGCCGAGCAAGGTTTCCCCCGCCTCGGTCATCACCATGCCGCGCCCGGCCTTGCGCAGGATCGGCGCGCCAACCTGCTGTTCCAGCTTTTTCAGGTGGGCGCTGACCGCTGAAGTCGAGCGCCCTAACCGTTCAGCGGCCTTGGCAAAGCTGCCCAGTTCGACGCCGGTAACAAAGCTGCGCAAATCCTCGAGATCGAACGTTATTCGCCCCATGCTGACCATCCTGATTTTCTGAACCATCAATCAAAATAATACCGATTTTACTGATAAAGATGGCGTGTCACGCTCTCCCGGTCAATGTCTTTGCGGAGAATCCTTGTGCTCGCGATGCAATACCGTTTCACCCTGCCCGCCGATTACGACATGGCCATCGTCCGCCGCCGCATCGCCAATTTCGGCCACCGGCTCGACGCCTGCCCGCAGCTGATCGTCAAAGCCTATCTGTACGCGCAGCGCAGCGAAGGCAGCGCCGAGAACCTCTACGCTCCCTTCTACCTGTGGAACAGCAGCGCCGGCATGAGCGACTTCCTGACCGACGAGGGTTTCAGGGGGCTCAGCCAGGCGTTCGGCTGGCCGCGTGTCAATCATTGGCTGCCGTGGCTGGCGCATTTCGATCGCCCTCATCTGGCCGGGGCCGCCTGGGCGACCTGTCAGGAGCAGATTATCGCCCCCTACAGCGATCTGCCTGCGCTGCGTCGGCAACAGCAGGCGGCCCCCGGCGCGCTGGCCTCCATCGTGGCGTTCGATCCCGCCGACTGGCGATTAGTGCGGCTGGATTTATGGCGTGAACCGCCGCAGTCCCCCGTGCAAAACGGCCAGCTGTTCCGCGTCGGCCATCTGTCCGCCCCCTTTGACCACACTGCGCCGCGGGTTGACAGCCAAACCTGATATTGATAATCATTATCAACACTAAACATTCATTTGCGGTTCGCGGGATGCGGGCCGCTCTCTGGGGTCAAGCGCCATGCCGTCATCACCGATCACACCTTACGCCACCACCTGCTGCATCGTGGGAGGCGGCCCCGCCGGGCTAATGCTCGGCTATCTGCTGGCGCGGGCGGGGATCGACGTGACGGTGCTGGAGAAGCACGCCGACTTCCTGCGCGATTTTCGCGGTGACACCATTCATCCGTCGACGCTGGAAGTCATGCACCAGCTGGGCCTGCTCGACGAACTGCTGACGCTGCCACACCAGCGCGCCGAATCCCTGCACGCCGAAGTCGCCGGGCGCGACATTAAGCTGGCGGATTTCACCCGCCTGCCGACGCGCTGCAAATTTATCGCCTTTATGCCGCAGTGGGAGTTCCTCAACTTTTTGGCGCAGCAGGCCGCCGCGTTCCCCCATTTCAGGCTGCTTACCTCAACGCAGGTTCATCAGCTACTCAACGACCGCGGCCAGGTATGCGGCGTGCTGGCCGACACGCCGGAAGGCCCGATCCGCGTGCGCAGCCAGCTGGTGATCGGCACCGACGGCCGCAACTCGGTGGTGCGCGAGCAGGCGGCGCTCAGCAGCCGCTCCTTCGGTGCCCCGCGCGACGTATTGTGGATGAAGCTCAGCAAGCAGCCGGGCGATCCGGCCTGGTCGATGGGCCATACCGGGCCGAAGCAGAACTTCATCATGATCGACCGCGGCGACTACTGGCAGTGCGGCTACTCGATCGATAAAGGCAGCTTCGACGCGATCCGCCGCAGCGGCCTGGAGAAATTTTTGCTGCACCTCGCCGAGGTGGCGCCATTCCAGGACGATCGCCTGCAGGAGATCGTCGAGTGGGATCAGGTGAAGCTGCTGAGCATCCGCATCGATCGTCTGGATCGCTGGGCCAAACCGGGGGTGCTGTGCATCGGCGACGCCGCGCACGCCATGTCACCGATCGGCGGCGTGGGCGTCAACCTGGCGATTCAGGACGCGGTGGCCGCCGCCAACGCCCTGATCCCGCCGCTGCGCCAGCATCGGCTGCAGCTGAAGCATCTGCTGAGCGTGCAGCGCCGGCGCGAATTCCCCACCCGGGCCATCCAGTTTTTGCAGATCAAAATGAGCCAGCGCAAGCCGGGCGAACGCCGCGCGGCGGGCGGTTCGCGCCTGATCGCCCGCGTCGGCAACAGCCGCTGGCTGCCGCGCCTGTTCGGCCGCATCATCGGCCTGGGTTTTCGTCGTGAAACGCCGCGACATCTTGAAAATTAACTCGCTATACTCATCGGTTCCCGCTTCGATGAGGTTCATTCATGTTCACCGTCCGTCAGGCATTGCTGGAAGATTTAACGCAGGTGCGCGATATCGGCATCCGCACCTATCGCGCGCACTTCGGTGAGCTGTGGCGCTACCCGCACGAGCTCGAGGCCTTTCTCGCCGAGGATTTTTCCGTCTCCGCGCTGGAACGGACGCTGCGCGATCCCGACGTGTGCTGGCTGTTGGCCTATGAGGATGACGCCCTGGTCGGCTATGCGCGGCTCAACGTCGACAGCCTGTTGGCGCCAACGCAAACCCGCGGCGCAGAGCTGCAGAAAATCTATTTCCTGCCGGGCCATGCCGGCAACGGCTATGGCCAGCGCCTGTTCGAACAGGTGCAACAGCGGGCCATCGAGCGCCGGCAGAAGACGCTGTGGCTGGAAGTGCTGCAACGTAACACCGGCGCCCAACGCTTTTATCAGCGCCAGGGATTGAGCATTTGTGGCGAGACCTGCTACACCAGCGCCCAGGGCTCGATAGGCATCTGGTATATGAGCAAGGCGCTGTAACCGCGCCCCGCTCCGCCGTCGTTTAGCGCGGCTCCCGCTGCAGCATCAGGAACAGTAAGGCAAACGCATTGGGCGCCAGGTAGATCAGCGCCCCCAGCTGCACCGCCAGCGGATCCTTCTTGGCCTGCCAGGCCATGAACCAGTCGCCGGCGAGCACCATAAAGCCGACGCCCCACACCGCAATTGCGCAAATCGCCCCCAGCATGGCCCAGGCTTTGCCCTTGGCGAAAGCGGCGTAAGGGCCTCTCAATCGCCCGATCATCAGCACCACGCCTGCGGCCGCGAATAGGCCCGCCAGCGTTTCCAGCGTGGTGATGACAGCCAACCCCAACATGCAGGCCCAGTCGGCGCTGATCGCGCGCCACATCAACCCCGGCGTCTGATAGGTATCTTGCATGGCGAGCAGCGGGCCCACCGCATTGCGCGCGGTGCCGGTGAAATCCGCCGTATTGTTCAACAGGCTGAACAGCCCCCACAGGGCCGGAAACAGGGACAGGACGATGCAACCGAGGCGTGACACAGTGATTTCGTTCATGATGATGTTAGCTATCCATGGCAAGGGATTAATAAAAAACGCCTTTTAGATTAGTCCATAACATCCGTAAGGAGAAACAGCTGCACGACTTTCAGACATGCGGCTCCCTTTGCCTCGTTCAAATCGCCACCAGCCCGCGTACACCGTCCTGTTCCATATTGCTGCCGGCGCCGCGCTGCACGATGCTGCCGCGCGACATCACCAGATAGCTGTCCGCCAGATCGGCGGCAAAGTCATAGAACTGTTCCACCAGCAGGATCGCCATATCGCCCTTCGCCGCCAGCTGCTTGATCACCGCGCCGATCTCCTTGATCACCGAAGGCTGGATCCCTTCCGTCGGCTCGTCGAGGATCAGCAGCTGCGGCCGGCAGGCCAGCGCCCGGCCGATCGCCAGCTGCTGCTGCTGCCCGCCGGAGAGATCGCCGCCGCGCCGATCCTTCATTTGCCGCAGCACCGGAAACAAGTCATAGATCGGATCCGGCGCCGTGCGCGCAGCGGCGCCGGAAAAGCGCGCCAGCCCCATCAGCAGATTTTCCTCCACCGTCAGGCGCGGGAAAATCTCCCGCCCCTGCGGCACATAGGCGATGCCCGCCTGCACCCGCTGATGCGGTTTTTTACCGGTGATGGTTTCGCCCTGCCAGCGGACGCTGCCGCTGCGCGCCGGGACCAGCCCCATCAGGCATTTCAGCAGCGTGGTCTTGCCCACACCGTTGCGCCCCAGCAGGCAGGTCACCTCGCCGATGCGCGCCTCAAACGACAGGCCGCGCAGAATGTGGCTGCCGCCGTAATATTGATTCAATTCCTCTACCTGCAGCATCGTTACGCCTCCTCAGCGCCCCAGATATACCTCAATCACCCGTTCATCGGCCTGCACCTGCGCCAGCGATCCTTCCGCCAGCACCTGCCCCTGGTGCAGCACCGTCACGCGATCGGCAATGGTTTCCACAAACCCCATATCGTGTTCCACCACCATCAGCGAATGCTTGCCCGCCAGCTCGCGGAACAGTTCGGCGGTGTAGTCGGTTTCGGCGTCGGTCATGCCGGCCGCAGGTTCGTCGAGCAGCAGCAGGTGCGGTTCCTGCACCAGCAGCATGCCGATCTCGAGAAACTGTTTCTGCCCGTGGGACAACAGCCCGGCGGGCCGGTGGCGTTCATGCCCCAGCCGCAGGATCTTCAGCATCTCGTCGATGCGGTCGCGCTGTTCGCTGCTCAGGCGAGCGCGCAGGCAGGCCCACACCGATTTGCGGGTTTTCTGCGCGATCTCCAGATTTTCGAACACCGTCAGCGCCTCGAACACCGTCGGTTTTTGAAACTTGCGGCCGATGCCGGCGTGGGCGATCTGCATCGGCGCCAGCCGGGTCAGATCGACGGTCTGATCGTAAAACACCCTGCCGCTGTCCGGCCGGGTCTTGCCGGTGATCACATCCATCAACGTGGTCTTGCCGGCGCCGTTGGGGCCGATCACGCAGCGCAGTTCGCCGACGCCAATGCGCAGCGACAGATCGGTCAGCGCGCGAAAACCGTCGAAGCTGACGTTGACGTTGTCGAGCTGCAGCACCGGATCGGTTTGCTGCCGGTATTTATCCGCCGGCAACGGGTGGGTAAACAGCTCGTCGGTCACTTGCATCGCTTTCATGAGGTTTTCCTCCGGCGCAGTAGGCCGATCACCCCTTTGGGCAGAAACAGCGTGACGACGATAAACATCAGGCCGAGGAAGAACTGCCAGTATTCGGGAATGGCCATGGTGAACCAGCTCTTGGCGCCGTTGACGATGCCGGCGCCGAGCAGCGGCCCCACCAGCGTGCCGCGCCCGCCGAGCGCCACCCAGATGGCGGCCTCGATCGAGTTGGTCGGCGACATTTCGCCGGGGTTAATGATGCCGACCTGCGGCACATAGAGCGCGCCGGCCAGCCCGCACAGCACCGCCGACAGCGTCCAGACGAACAGCTTGAAACCCTTCGGATCGTAGCCGCAGAAGGTCAGCCGGTTTTCCGCATCGCGCACCGCGGTCAGCACCCGGCCGAATTTGCTGCGCGCCAGCGCAAAGCCGATGGCCAGGCTGGCGGCCAGCAGCAGCAGCGTCGCCAGGAACAGCGCTACCCGCGTGCCGGCGGCGGTGATGGGAAAGCCGAGCAGCGTGGTGAAACCGGTAAAGCCGTTATTGCCGCCGAAGCCGGTTTCGTTGCGAAAGAACAGCAGCATGCCGGCATAGGTCAGCGCCTGGGTCATGATCGAGAAATACACCCCTTTGATTTTCGAGCGAAAGGCGAAGTAGCCGAACAGGAAGGCCAGCAGGCCCGGCACCAGCACGATCAGGCACAGCGCCCAGGCGAAATGCTGGGTGCCGCTCCAGAACCACGGCAGCTCATTCCAGGAGAGGAACGCCATAAACGCCGGCAGCCCGTCGCCCGCCGCCTGTCGCATCAGGTACATGCCCATGGCGTAGCCGCCGAGCGCGAAGAACAGCCCGTGGCCGAGCGACAGCAGCCCGGCATAGCCCCACACCAGATCGAGCGCCACCGCCACCACCGCGTAGCACAGGATCTTGCCCGCCAGCGTCAGGGTATAGGTGGACACCGCCAGCGGATGATCCGCCGGCAACAGCGTCATGAACGGCATCACCAGCAGTGCCAGCAACGCCAGCCCGCCGATGCTCAACGCCAGCCGGGGCGCTTTCTGCACGCCGGTTACGGTCAATGGTTGGCTCATCAGTCAATCACCCTGCCCTTGAGGGCGAACAGCCCCTGCGGGCGCTTTTGAATAAACAGAACGATCAGCACCAGGATCAGGATCTTGCCCAACACGGCGCCGATCTGCGGCTCGAGGATCTTGTTGACGATGCCGAGGCCGAAAGCCGCCGCCACCGTCCCCGCCAGCTGACCGACGCCGCCGAGCACCACCACCAGGAACGAATCGATGATGTAACCTTGCCCCAGCTCCGGCCCGACGTTCCCCAACTGCGACAGCGCCACCCCACCGAGCCCGGCGATGCCGGATCCCAGCCCGAAGGCCAGCATGTCCACCCGCCCGGTGGGCACGCCGCAGCAGGCCGCCATCGCGCGGTTTTGCGTCACCGCGCGCACGTTCATGCCGAGCCGGGTCTTGTTCAGCAGCAGCCAGGTCATCGCCAGCACCAAGAGCACGAACGCGATCACCGCGATGCGGTTCCACGGCAGCACCAGGTTCGGCAACAGCTGCACGCCGCCCGACAGCCACGCCGGGTTGGCGACCTCGACGTTCTGCGCCCCGAACAGCACCCGCACCAGCTGGATCAGCACCAGGCTGATGCCCCAGGTGGCCAGCAGGGTTTCCAGCGGCCGGCCGTACAGGTGGCGGATCACCGTGCGCTCAAGCAGCATGCCGATCCCGGCGGTGATGGCGAACGCCACCGGCAGCGCCGCCAGCGGGTAGAGCGCCAGCCACTGCGGCGCAAACTGCTGAAACAGCCCCTGCACCAGGTAGGCGGAATAGGCGCCGAGCATCAGCATTTCGCCGTGCGCCATATTGATGACGCCGAGCAGGCCGTAGGTGATCGCCAGCCCGAGCGCCGCCAGCAGCAGGATCGAACCGAGCGACAGGCCGCTGAACGCCTGGCCGAGCAGATCGCCGATCATCAGGCGGTGCTGCACCTGCTGCAGGCTGCGTTGCGCCTCGGCGCGCACCGCGGCGTCCGGCTCGTGGGCGGCGTCGGTCAACGCTTGCAGTCGGGCGCGGGTTTCCGGCTCGCCCGATTCGCCCAACAGCCGCACCGCATTGAAACGCACCTGCGGATTGCCGTCGGTCAGCTGCAGGTTAGCCAGCGCCAGGCTCAGCGCCTGATGCACCTGCGGGTCTGTTTCCCGCGCCAGCTGCCGAGCCAACAGCGGCAGCTGCTCGCCGTTCGCTTCGCGCTGCAGCGCGCTCGCCGCCTGCAGCCGCACCGCCGCGTCCGCGCTGACCAGCCGCTGCGCCGACAATGCGTTGGCAATCAGAATGCGCAGCCGGTTGTTCAGCCACACCTTCTTCAGTTCGCCAACCGGGGCCGCCTCGCCCTCGAGCGGCAGATAGCGATCGCCCTGGCGGATAAAGGCGCGCTTCGCCCCGTCGATCGCCACGGTTTCCTGCTGCAGCCCCTGCAGCAGCGGCAGGCGCGCGGCGTCCGGCTCGGCCGCCCAGGCCTGCAGCAGTTTGGCCTGCTGCGCACGGTTGGCCGCCGCAAACTCATCGGCCGGCCCGGCCTGCACCAGCAGGGGCCAGGCGCACAGCAGCCACAGCCCGACGCGCAGAGAAGATAAAAACGGAGATTGCATCAGCTGCCTCTTCTGTTGGGCCGGCGGGCGTTGGGCCGCGCCGGCGCTGAGTGACGTTACTTGCCGCCCTTCACCGGGTAATCCGGCTTCTTGTCGTTGCCGGCGATATACGGGCTCCACGGCTGCGCGCGCACCGGCGCTTCGGTCTGCCACACCACGTTGAACTGGCCGTTGCCTTCGATCTCGCCAATCATCACCGGCTTGTGCAGATGGTGGTTGGTCTGGTCCATGGTCAGCGTGAAGCCCGACGGCGCGGCGAAGGTTTGCCCGGCCATCGCGGCGCGCACCTTATCGACGTCGGTGGTGCCGGCCTTTTCCACCGCCTGCGCCCACATGTGGAGGCCGACGTAGGTCGCCTCCATCGGATCGTTGGTCACCGCGGTGGCGTAATTCGGCAGGTTGTGCGCCTTGGTGTAGGCTTTCCACTGGCTGACAAACTGCTTGTTGGTCGGATTATCCAGCGATTCGAAGTAGTTCCAGGCCGCCAGGTTGCCCACCAGCGGTTGGGTGTCGATGCCGCGCAGCTCTTCCTCGCCGACCGAGAAGGCGATCACCGGCACGTCGGTGGCCTTGACGCCCTGGTTGGCGAGTTCTTTGTAAAACGGCACGTTGGAGTCGCCGTTGATGGTGGAGATCACCGCCGTGTTGCCGCCGGCGGCAAACTTCTTGATGTTGGCGACGATGGTCTGGTAATCGCTGTAGCCGAACGGCGTATAGACCTCTTCGATATCCTTGTCCTGTACGCCTTTGCTGTGCAGGAAGGCGCGCAGGATCTTGTTGGTGGTGCGCGGATAGACGTAATCGGTGCCCAGCAGGAAGAAGCGCTTGGCGCCGCCGCCGTCCTCGCTCAGCAGGTATTCCACCGCCGGGATCGCCTGCTGGTTCGGTGCCGCACCGGTATAGAACACGTTCGGCGACATCTCTTCGCCTTCGTATTGCACCGGGTAGAACAGCAGCCCGTTCAGCTCCTCAAACACCGGCAGCACCGACTTGCGCGACACCGAGGTCCAGCAGCCGAACACCGCCGCCACCTTATCCTGGCTCAGCAGCTGGCGCGCCTTCTCGGCGAACAGCGGCCAGTTGGAGGCCGGATCCACCACCACCGGCTCCAGCTTTTTGCCGAGCACCCCGCCTTTGGCGTTGATCTCGTCGATGGTCATCAGCGCCACATCCTTCAGCGGCGTCTCGGAAATCGCCATGGTGCCGGAGAGCGAACTCAGAATGCCGACCTTGATGGTGTCGGCGGCCTGCGCGCTCCAGGCCAGGCCCAGGCCGATAGCGGCGGCGGACAGCGCAAAAGCTTTGATAAAACGACGACGTTGCATAGTTCAAACTCCTGATGTGTGTGAAATCAAAATCGTTGCGCCGAGCGCGCGGGCTGCTGGGCCCGCGCCTGATGCAACATGTGCAGCGTTATTTTTCGTACCTCTGCCTTGCTGACGGCGATATGCTCGCCGAGCAGCGCTTGCGCCGCCCCGCTTTGCCGCTGCAGGATCGCCTGCAAAATGGCGGCGTGTTCGCGGTAGGTGGCGTCCACCCGCGCCTGCTGGGTGAAATCCAGCCGGCGAATGATGCGGATCTTTTCGGTCAGCTCGCGGTGAATGCGCGCCATCTCGCCGTTGCCCGCTGCGGCCACCAACGCCTGATGAAACTGCTCATCGTGCTGCGACACCGCCTGGCCGTCCGCCAGACGCGGCGCTTCTGTCCAAAAACGGTTCAGCGCCGCCAGCGCGGCCGGCGTTTCCCCGGCCGGCCATTCGCACAGCCGTTTCACCGCCTCTTGTTCCAGCACGATGCGCAGGTCGTACAGCTCTTCGAAGTAGGCGAAGTCGAACGGCCGCACCTGCCAGCCGCTGCGAAACAGCACCTCGACATAGCCTTCGCGCTCCAGCCGAAACAGCGCCTGACGCACCGGCGTGCGGCTGGCCGCCATACGCTGCGCCACGTCGCTTTCGCTGAAGCGATCGCCCGGC
Organism: Serratia sp. HRI; assembly: GCF_010119335.3. NCBI lineage: Bacteria > Pseudomonadati > Pseudomonadota > Gammaproteobacteria > Enterobacterales > Yersiniaceae > Serratia > Serratia sp. HRI. Next base: position 1,137,584 of record NZ_CP083690.1, read on the forward strand.
AGCAGGCGAAACTCGAAGATGTCGGCCTTGAGCTGCAGATAAATGCGCTCCGCCAGCCCCTCAGGCCGCGCCTTGTGCTCCCCGTTGGTGATTTGCATCATCGCCCCTCCGTTCAGACCGCTTTTTCCAGCCACAGCAGGGCGTCGCCCGGCCCGACCGGCCGCCCCTGCCGGCAGCTGATGCGTTTGACGATCCCGGCGCGCGGCGCGGTGACCGCCAATTCCATCTTCATCGCCTCGACCACGATCAGCGGCTGCCCGGCCGCCACCGCCTGCCCCGGCTCCACCAGGATCTTCCACACGCTGCCGTTCAGATCGGCGCTGACCAGATCGCCGTCGATGGCGTCTTCTTCCTCCGGCGGCAACAGCTGCGCCTCGGCCTCGTCGTCATCGCTGCGCCAGCGCGCCACTTCGGCGCTGAACGCCTGCTGCCGGCGATGCTGGAAGTCGGCGATCGCCTCCGCGTTGTCGGCCAGGAAATCGGTGTAGGCAGCGAAGTCGAATTCGCTCTCTTCGATGCGCACCTGCATGCGCCCTTCACGGAACGCTTCGCGCTGTTCGTCCAACTCTTGCTCACTGACCGGGTAGAAGCGCACCTGATCGAAGAAGCGCAGCAGCCAGGGCTCACCGGCGGTGAACTGCGGGTTTTTGAGGAATTTGTTCCAGATCGGCAGCGTGCGCCCCACCAGCTGGTAACCGCCCGGCGAATCCATGCCGTAGATGCACATGTACATGCCGCCGATGCCGACCGTCCCTTCGGCGGTGTGGGTGCGCGCCGGGTTATATTTGGAGCTCAGCAGGCGATGGCGCGGATCGAGCGGCACCGCGCAGGGCGCGCCGAGGTAGACGTCCCCCAGCCCGAGGATCAGATAGCTGGCGTCGAACAGAATGTCGCGTACCTGTTCGCGTCGGCTCAGGCCGTTGATGCGCTGGATGAAATCGACATTGTTCGGCAGCCAGGGCGCCGAAGCGCGCACCGTCTGCTGATAGCGATCCACCGCGCCCAGCGTGGCCGAATCCTCGAACGCCATCGGCAGCCAGACGGTGCGCGTCGGCACCTTCAGGCGGCTGACGTCCCCCAGCGCCCGTTCGCGCGCCAGCAGGCGCTGCAACAGGTCGGCCTGGCTTATCAGCCGGCTGTCGTAGCGGATCTGCAGCGAACGCACGCCCGGCGCCAGCTCCGCCACGCCCGGTATCGCCTCCTGCCGCAGCGACTGCATCAGCAGATGGATGCGCAGCCGCAGCGCCAGATCGAGCACGTTGTCGCCGTACTCCATCAGGATGTAACCGTCCCCCGCCTGGCGATACGCCACCGCCGGGCGCCCTTCCGCCGCCGGCAGCGCCGCCAGCACCGCGGCGGAAACGGTCTCCGCCGGGGCCAGATCCGGCGGCGGCAGGGTGATGGCCTTCACTGCCGCCAGCGCTTCGATGCTGCCAAGCTGTGCCTGCTCCAGCGACTGCGCCTGGCGAAAGCCGATCGGATGGAACCGGATGCGGTCGCCCGGCTTCACCTGCCCCACTTTCCACAGCTCGGCCTTGGCGATGGTCACCGGGCAGACGAAGCCGCCGAGGCTGGGCCCGTCGCGGGTCAGGATCACCGGGAAGTCGCCGGTGAAATTGATCGCGCCGATGGCGTACTCGCAGTCGTGCACGTTGGAAGGATGCAAACCGGCTTCGCCGCCGTCCTCTCTCGCCCATTCGGGCTTCGGCCCCGCCAGGCGCACGCCGAGACGGTTGGAGTTGTAATGCACCTGCCAGTCGGTGGCGAAGAAGGCCTCTATCGATTCGGCGGTGAAAAAGTCCGGCGCGCCGTGCGGCCCGTACAGCACGCCGATGTGCCACTGGTCGCCGTAGTGCGGGATCAGGCTGTCGTCCATCGCCTGCGGCGCGGCGATCGGCGCCGGCGTGGTGCTGGCGGCCAGCGCCGGTTGGGCGAGCGCCAGCATGTCCGCCACGCGCAAGGTGCGCCCGGCGTGGCCGCCAAACTGCCCGAGCGCAAAGGTGGAGCGGCTGCCGAGATACACCGGCACGTCAAAGCCGTTGCGTACCGCCAGATAGGTGCGGCAGCCGTGCGTGGCGCGCCCCAGCGTCAGCACCTGCCCGGCCCGCACCGCGATCGGCCGCCAGTAAGCGACCGCTTCGCCGTCCAAATCGGCCGGGCAGCTGGCACCCGTCAGCGCGATGGTGGCGTCGCAGTGAAAGCGCAGCGTCGGCCCCTGCAGGGTAAACTCGAGCCCGGCGGCCGCCGGGTGGTTGCCGACGATGCGGTTGGCCAGCCGGAACGCGAAGTCGTCCATCGGCCCGGATGGCGGCACGCCGATGTCCCAATAGCCGAGACGGCCGGGATAATCCTGCACGCTGCTGTAGGTGCCGGGTTGCAGCACTTCGAGGCAGTGCGGCTGGAAACCCACATCGTCCAGCAGGCGCGTCCAGACCTCGCCGCGCTGAAATTGCGGCGTGGCGATCACCTGCCGCAGATAGTCGAGGTTGGTGGCGATGCCGTGCAAACGGGTCGCCGCCAGCGCCACGCGCAGTTTTTCCAGCGCCTGCTCCCGATCCGCGCCGTGCACGATCAGCTTGGCGATCATCGGGTCGTAAAACGCCGAGACTTCGCTGCCGGTCGCCACCCAACCGTCGAGGCGCACGTCGGCGGGGAAATGCACCTCGGTCAGCACGCCGGGGCTGGGCTGGAAGTTCTTCAGCGGGTCTTCGGCGTAGAGGCGCACTTCAATCGCCACACCCTGCGGCGCGCGTTGCAACGCCGCCCAATCCAGCGCGTCGCCCGCCGCCACCTGCAGCATGCCTTCGATCAGATCCAGGCCGGTGACCATCTCAGTGATCGGATGCTCGACCTGTAAGCGGGTGTTCACTTCCAGGAAGTAAAACTCGTCGCGCGCGGCATCGTAAATGAATTCCACGGTGCCGGCGCTGCGGTAATTCACCGACTCGCCCAGCGCCACCGCCGCCCGATGCAGCGCCTGGCGGGTCGCCGCCGGCAGGTGTGGCGCCGGGGTTTCTTCCACCACCTTTTGGTTGCGGCGCTGCAGCGAGCAATCGCGCTCGCCGAGCGCTACCACCCGCCCCTGGCCGTCGCCGAAAATCTGTACCTCGACGTGGCGCGCCCGATCGACGAAACGTTCGATAAAGGCGCCGGCGTCGCGGAAGAACTGTTCTCCCAGCCGTTTGACGCTGTCGTAGGCGTCGCGCAGCGCCGCCTCGTCGTCACAGCGCGTCAGGCCGATGCCGCCACCGCCGGCGGTGCTTTTCAGCATCACCGGGTAGCCGATGCGCCCGGCGGCGGTAACCGCCTGCTCAACGCTCTCCAGCAAGCCGGTGCCCGGCGTCATCGGCACCCCGGCCAACGCCGCCAGCTCGCGCGCCCGGTGCTTGAGGCCGAACTCGCGGATCTGCGCCGCCGTCGGGCCGATAAAGGCGATGCCCGCCGCCTCGCAGGCTTCGGCAAACTCGGCGCTCTCGGACAAAAAACCGTAGCCGGGGTAGATCGCCTGCGCGCCGGTGGCAGCGGCGGCCGCAAGGATCTTGTCGATGCGCAGGTAGCTGTCGGCGGCCTTGTCGCCGCCGAGCGCCACCGCCTTATCGGCTTCGGTGACGTGCGGCGCATTGCGGTCGGCGTCGGAATAAACCGCCACGCTGGTGACGCCCAGGCGTTTCAGGGTACGAATGGCGCGGCAGGCAATTTCGCCGCGGTTAGCAATCAGTACGGTATTAAACATGTTCGTGCCCCTTAAGGCTGGCGACATAAGGCTGCCAGCCGCCAAACTCAGTGATATCCGTGGCGCCTTCCAGCGCCCAGGCTTCGCAGATAAACCCCTTCACCCGCCGGCCGTCCGCCAGCAGCAGCGTGCCGATGCCCAAGGGCGCCGGGATTTCCGCCACAAACTCGCCGAAACGGGCCAGCGGGATGTCCCACAGCTCAAGACGGATCGCCGCTCCCTGCGCCACGCGCGCCAGCCCCGGCTTCGGCGGCTCGGTATCAGCCAGCGCGTAGAGGCGGTAACAGGGGGCGGTGACGGTTTGCTCCACCCGCACCGCGTCGCGCTGCGTCAGCTGGACGTTGAGCGGCATACCGCTGAGGTGAGCGCCCACTACCGCCAGACGCACGTGTCCCGAAGACGGCGCCGGCGCGGGCTGCGGCGGCAGTGCCCGGCCGGTAGCCCCGAGCGGTAAGGCGCTTTGCCGTTGCCAGCGCAGGCCAAACGCCGCCAGCGCCCGGTCATGCCAGGCGGGCGCAATCAGGGTGATGCCCGCCGGCAGACCGTCTTCGCGCAGCGGCCCCGGCAACGCCAGCGCGCTCAGATCGGCCAGGTTGGTGAAATTGGTGTAAGTGCCGAACTGCGAATTGAACAGCACCGGCTCCTGCGCCATCTCCGCCAGGGTGCGGATAGTGGGCGCGGTCGGCACCACCAGTGCGTCGAACGGTGCCAGCCGCTGGGCGATTTGCCGCGCCAGCTCGGCGCGCAGGTATTCCGCCTTGTAGGCGTCGCAGGCGCTGTAGCCCAGGCCGTTGCCGACGATGCCGCGCACCACCGGGTCGATAGCCTGCGGGCTCGCTTCCAGCACCTGCTCAATCGCCACCGTGCGCTCCGCCACCCAAGGGCCGTAATACAGCTGCTCCGCCAGGGTGCGAAACGGCGCGAAATCGAGGGGTTCCAGCGTGGCGCCGCCCGCCTGCAGCTGCGCCAGCGCACGGTGAAACGCCCGCTCGGCCTGAACGTCACCGAAAAACTCCAGCTGGGCGGGGATGGCGAAACGCGGCGCGGCGGGAATATCCGCCGGCGCGGTATGCGGATCGAGGCGGGAATACGGATCTGCTTCGTCAAAGCCGCTCGCCAGTTCCGCCACCTGCGCCGCATCGGCCACCGTCAGCGCGAAGACCGACACCGTATCGTTCAACCGGCAGGCCGGCACCACGCCGCGGTTGGACAACCGGCCCTTGGTCGGCTTCAGCCCGACGATGTTGTTGAACCCGGCGGGCACGCGCCCCGATCCGGCGGTGTCGGTGCCCAGCGCGAACGGCACCAGGCCGCGCGCCACCACCGAGGCGGAGCCGGAGCTGGAACCACCGCTGACGTAGCGGCTGTCGAAGCTGTTGACCACCGCGCCATAAGGTGAGCGGGTGCCCACCAACCCGGTAGCGAACTGGTCGAGGTTGGTTTTACCGAGGGCGATCGCTCCGGCGGCGCGCAGGTTGGCGACCACGGTGGCGTCCGCCGCAGCCTGATAGGTGAACGCCGGGCAGGCGGCGCTGGTTGGCCAGCCGCCGACGTCAATATTGTCTTTGATGGCGAAGGGCACGCCGAACAGCGGCAGGCGACTGAGATCGCCGTCGACCGCCGCCAGCAACTGCGCGAGCTGCCGATACTGCTGCTCGCGCTGCGCTGGCGTGGCGAGATACAGCCAGGCGTTATCGTCCGGGTTCTGCCCGGCGATCAGCGTTTCGATCGTCGCGCTGACGCAGGCGAGGCGCTCGCCCGCCGGACGGGTTTGATAATGGTGCTGCCATTCACTGAGGGTAAAACCGCACGCTTCAACAGGGTCGCTCATCGGCTGAATTCCATCTGGTACACAAGATGGGATTCAACAGAGCAACCGGCGTGCCAATTTTTAATCTCATGATTTCAATAAACTATAATTAAAACTTATGACAGCGACGGCGAGCGGCCTGCACCAGCGGCGCGCAGCGGGAGAACAAAAAGAGTGCAATGGCGGGATGACACAGAGGGAAAACCGGGGCGACGACACTCGCCGCCCCAGAGGCCGATGGGGATCAATACGTAATATGTTGCGGGCCAGGTTGCTACCAATTTTCTAACGCGATCCTTCTCCAGGTATTGGCCGCCGTACAAACATAAAAGAATGCGGAATCTGCCGACCATTGGCCGACTTTACCGGGGGCGGTGGCCGAAGCGGGGACGGCGACTCTGACACCTATGGGATCTCCGTTCACGTTTGCTGAATCATAAATATTCAACACTTTTATGTGGCCAGAGGAGAATTGGTTATTCGGCCCGCCAATAGGGTAAGCGCCGTTGCCGGCCGGGTAAATGCCATTATCCGCAACCGTTAACTGCTTAGTGTACAACCCGCTCCATTTAAATGAAGGTTGTCCTAAGGCGGTCGCGATATCCTTTTGCGGCGAAAAATCCGCAGGGGAGATGGATACGCCACTGCTGGTCGTATTGTTATTAGCGCCGAGCGTAAACTTAGGTGCAAAACTAATTAAAGAAGCCCCGTCCTGAGCCAACCTGATGCCTGGTTCAAATCCCTGAAGGTTATTGCCTGGAGAAATGCCGCCAAAGTAATGGTAGTTGGTATTCCCCCCTCTGGCGGCATAGAACAGGTTATCGGATTCACCCTTGATGCCATGAAAAATGGCTGGATAAGCGCCATTGCTGGCTCTGTCCGCCAAGGACCACGGAAGCTGCCTCGGAACCATATCGGCGATTGCCGCGTTGGCGAATCTTGTCGTATTGCTCATCATGTTATCAAATACAAATGCCGCCGCGATGCCGTTTACCGGCTCTGCCGCCACATTGTAAGTGGTATTACTCACATTATAGAAACCGCCTCGGCATTCAAAAGTGCTTCCATCACTCTGAAGAATAGCTTCACCTTCGCAAGTAAACTGCCCCAAGATGTTATCGGTGTCGGTTCGGGTGAGTTTAATAGCCGTAGCGCCGACGCCGCCGAACAGGTGGATATAGCAGAAACCGTTGTACCACCGCACCCTGTTGGCGTTTCCTCTCAGCTCCAGCCCTACGCCGGCATCCGTATTTGTGCCACCATCGCCCGGATTGCCGGAGACTTTTATCTGACATTGAATTTCGTGGAACCCCACGCCGTGGAAGGAGCTATCCCCGCCATTACTCTCCATCAATATATTGGACAGGCCGCGGTGGAACCGGCAAGAGTGAAAACTGACGAACTCGGTAAACGCACCGGTATAGCCGTTCAACAGATGTAGGTTCACAAAAAACTTCATAATCAGCAGTCTTTCATGCCGCATGAAGCAGGAACCATTTATCCGATAGCCGGTGCCCGTATATAACGCGCCCTTGGCCGGCGTAATCGTCACGTCGCTGATATATCTGTTGGTATGGATCCCGGAACCGCCTTTCGACTCAAAACACGCATGATCATTAGACGTCGGCTTAAAGAAGAATTTCGTGCTAATCCAATTTTCACCCTCTATCGCAATGCCTTTATCTCCGGTGTAGTTTTCCCCCCCTAAATTTAACGTATCCGTAATGTAATAGTTGCCGGCAGGAACATAGAGCTTCTTGTAGCCTTGATTAATCGCATAGGCGATAGCCTGTTTAAACGCCTGCGTATCATCCGTCCCAACGCCAGCTGTATCATTCCAATCGCCTTTCGCACCGAACATCTGAGGGGTAATGTGACCCACGCCTTCATTCGGGAAGGAATATTGAATAAGTCGATTGCCCGTTACCCCAGCAATCGTAGAGAGAATCGGTTTAAAAGCGCAATCCCAGACGTTCTTGCCAATGAGGGTCGTTTCGTCAAATGCCCCGCCTAACTCCAGTGCCCGAGCAGGCGCAGCAAGCTTAATCACATTCCCTTCGATAATAGCGTTTTTCCCATTCAAAAAGCGGATATAACCAAAATCAGAGTCCGTTACCCGATTGCCGGAAAACACCGTGCGGTCGCCATAGAGCTTGATCCACACCTGGCTACTGGTCCATCCGGAGTGGGTTATTTTGTTACCGGTCATCACGCAGCTATTGGCGAACAGGGCGACCTTACAGTTATTGATAATATTGCCTGAAAGGGTTGCCTCCGTTGCGGCAATGCCATTGAAGGCCGACGCCGTGGAGGTACCACAGAAATTTAAAAAGTTATCTGCGATAACAGACTCCGCGACAGAAATATCGTTATTGCCGTGATAATCGATGCCATTCTCAACGGTATCTTCAACGTGATTCCCAATAATCCGTGAATTATTCGTAGGAATTTGGGTGGGGTTATTTACTAAGGAATAGTCTATCTGAATGCCGAACCTTTCGATCCTTTTGATGTAGTTATTAGAGATATTAATGTCACTGATTCCACCCAGTGCGATGCCATAGCTGGTATTAACAATATGGTTATTGGCAACGGTCAGGTTAGTGAATGAATGAGGCGTGCCGGTCACCTCGTTATTGAGCGTCACCCCGCCCCCTCTTTGCGTGTGCCCTGCCCCTGCCGGTTTCGCAGGCTTGTGCCCATCGTGAATATGATTGTTCACGATTAAGATGTCATAAGCCTCTCTGTTCACGCCCGTTTTCAGCAGGATCCCGTCGCCCTGGTGATTCGTCAGCTCGTTATTCTGGATCGTGATATGGCGGCCGCCACGAACCGCGATAGGTTCCTCTCCCAGATCTTTAAGTAAATTGTTCTCAAGAGTAACGGACGTACAGTCAGAAAGGCCCAAAGCATCAGTATGCATACTGATGACGCAATTTCTCACGGTGAAGTTTTCACAACGGGTGAAAGCCATGCCGGTACACGCGCGAGTGGCGTACCACCAAATAGGATCTGCATCTTTCTGAGTCGCCTTTCTCGTGATCCTCAGATCTTCTACGATAAAATTCGACTGTTCAACGGTATTAAAAATGTTGATTTGAGGCGTATCGTCATCCAGGTGAATTTCACCACCGCCATAAACATGGCAGTTGCTGGGGATCTGCAAAGGCTGCCAAGCCGTACCCAGCGTCAATCTATAAACATTCGCCATTCTGACCTGGCGTTTTTTTATCGATTTAGCAGCGTCAATAGCCACTTTAGCGAACATAGCGCTGACAGCCTCTCGATCATCAGCCAGGCCATCGCCTACGGCGCCAAACTGTTCAGGGGTATATTCAACCAATTCACCGCCACGATTGACCTCATCGGCGGCTTTTCCTGCGTTGAACTGCAGATCTTCTTTTAACATTTGAGCCATTGAATTACTCCTCTGGATTTACGTTTCAATCAACATTGAACGAACCCTAAAAAAGTAACCGGAGGGGCGGCCCGCCCTCCATCGATGGCGGATGGCTGAGGGCCTGTACAACAACGATGGGCGGGAGAGCGGCAATAAAAAAGGCGCAACCTTGCGATTGCGCCCGATGTTCGGTGAACGCTGTGCGTTACTCGCCGCGAACGCGCTGCGCCAGCCCTTTGAGGAAGTAGCGCAGCATCTGATCGCCGCACGGGCGGTAGTTCTTGGTGCCTTCTTTGCGGAACAGCGCGCTCAGCTCCGGCTTGGAGATGCGGAAGTCCACCGCGGTGAAGATCTGGTGCATGTCGGTGTCTTTCAGCTCGAACGCCACGCGCAGCTTTTTCAGCACCAGGTTATTGGTGATCGGCAGCTCAACCGCCGGCGCCGGGAACTTGTCGTCCTTGCCGCGCTTGAAGAACACCAGGCCGTTGAGGAAGTGTGCCATCACTTCGTCCGGGCACTTCTCGTAGCCCGGTTCGCCTTCTTTGATCACGTAAGCGTCCATCGCCGACACCGCCACCTCGAAATCGTCCAGTTTGATAATCTCGACCATTTTGGCGTTGTTAATGCTCAGCATATAGCGCACGCTGCGCAGCACGTCGTTGTTCATCATGGGATTGCATTGCCTTTACTTGTCTAACGGGGACGTGCGCATTGTAAAAAAATGCCCCATACCCAAAATAATTGGAGTTGCATCGCGGCGGCAAATTTGTAAGCCCCCGGAGCATAGTTAACTATGTGACCGGGGCGCACAAATGCAGCCAACAAAGAGGCAGCTCCAAGTATGACGGGTATGGCCGCACACCTTGAATGTGCGGCAGTATAGGGATCGGCAAGGGGTTTCTCAATCGATTTGACTTTTTTGCTGATACAGCGGGATATCTTCGCCGATGATGTACTTGTTGCGCAGCATCGACGAGACCTTATCCATGATCATCACCACCACCACCAGGATCAGGGTGATGAACATCACCACGTCCCAGTTCCACAGCCGCATGTTTTCCGCGTACACCAGGCCGATGCCGCCGGCGCCGACGAAGCCCAGCACCGCCGCAGAGCGGGTGTTGGACTCGATCTGGTACAGGCTGAGCGCCAGGAAGGTGGGGAACGATTGGGTGAAGATGCCGTAGCGGTGCTTCTGCAACCCGTTGGCGCCTACCGCCGTCAGGCCGCGGCTGGGGGATTTGTCCACCGCCTCGTGCCCTTCGGCGTAAAGTTTGCCCAGCAGCCCGACGTCCTGCATCACGATCGCCAACACCCCGGCCAGCGGCCCCATGCCGACGGCGCGCACGAAGATCAGCCCCCAGATTGCCATGTCGATACCGCGCAGTACGTCCAGCAAGCGGCGCACCAGCACGGAGATCGGCCGCAGCAGCGGCGTCGACATCACGTTGCGCGCGGCAAAGAACGACAGCGGCAGCGCGATCAGCGACGCGGTGATGGTGCCGGCGAACACGATGGCGATGGTGATGCCGATCTGCTGGAAGTAGTACATGAACGGCCAGTTGACGAAGTCGTGCCAGACGAACATGCGCAGGAAATAGCGCCCCAGCTGCTGGCAGCCGTTGATAAACTGCGGCCAGCTAATGCCGAAGACCAGGAAGAAGAACACGTAATACAGTACGATCGCCAGCGCGATCAGGCCGACGGTGCGCAGGTAGCGCCCCTGCTGCGCGAAGATCGCCGGATGCTGTTGTTTCAACTGGCGCAGCGTTTCCGCCGACGCCGGAGTGCCCGCTGTCATTTTGCCCCCTCCACCACGCGCTTGCGCAGCTCGCCCGACACGTAGTCGAGCACGGAAACCACCACGATGATCAACAGCAGCGTCATGCTGACCTGATCGTAGCGGTCGAGTTTAATGTTGGTCATCAGCTCCTGGCCGATGCCGCCCGCGCCCACCAGCCCCAAAATGGTCGACTGACGGAAGTTGATCTCCAGCCGCATGAAGCTGTAGGAGAGAAACACCGGCTTCACCTGCGGCCACAGGCCGAAACGCATGCGCTGCAGCGGCGTGGCGCCGCAGGCCGCCAGCCCGCGCACCGGTTTGTTGGAGGCGGTTTCGATCGATTCGTAGAACAGCTTGGTCAGGCTGCCGATGGTGTGCAGCGCCAGCGCCAGGAAGCCGGGAATGGCGCCGATGCCGAACGCCATCACGAACATCACCGCCCACGCCAGCTCCGGCATGGTGCGCAAAAACGCCACCAGCGTGCGGATCGCCAGCCGCACCGAGGCCGGGGTATAGGTATTGCCGGCCGCCAGAAACGCCAGCACGGTCGCCACCAGCACCGAGAAAATGGTCGCCGCCAGCGCCAGCTGCAGGGTCTCCCAGATCAGCGGCAGCTGGATATTCAGACGGTAACCCCAGTAGGCCAGCGAGCCCTCGGTGCGCCCGTCGGCGAACAGCAGAGGCCAATGCAGCGTCGGAATGGTTTCGGCCAGGTAGTCGAAGAAGTGCGGAATAGACACCCAGACGGTGTGCAGGTTGAACTCGGCGAGGTTGCCGGCGCCCAGGTACAGCACCACCAGCCCGAGCGACCACAGCAGCGCTTCGCGCTTTTGCTTGCTGCGGATCCGTTGGTAATAGTGTGCGAAATCGGTATTCAAAAGAGGTCTTCCATCTTTATGGAACAAGGGGTTCAGCACGCTGAACCCCTTCATTCGGACGGCCGAGGCAGCCGGGAATTAACGGTCGCCTTTGGTCAGCTCGCGCTTCATATCGATGATGTTCTGGTATTCCGCCAGGGTGGTGTCACCGATGTGCTGTTTGCCGCCCATCGCTTTGATAAAGCACTGGTGATCGTCTTTATCCAGCTTCTTGATGGCGGTGACCACTTTGGCCTTGAAGTCGGCCGGCAGCGAGTTGCTCACCAGGATCGGGCCGTTCGGGATCAGCGGCGACTGCCAGATGATGCGGATCTGTTTCATCAGGTCCGGGTGATCCATGCGGATCATGCGGGTGAACGCGCCGCTGGTGTAGCCGGTGTTGTAGTCGCCGATCATCGACGCCCAGGTCACCGCGCCTTCGAACTGACCGTTCAGCACGCCGAGGATGTCCTGCTCGTGGCCGCCGGAGAAGGTGACGCTGGAGAAGGTGTTGTTGTATTTGTTGTCGACCGTGCCGCCGAACAGCTTTTTAAACGCCTGGTTCGGGATCAGGAAGCCGGAGGTGGAATCCGGATCGGCGAAGCCGATGGCCTTACCTTTCAGGTCTTCCAGTTTCTGGTACGGACTACCGGCCTTCACCACCACCACCGAGTGGTAGCCGCGCGACTGGTCGACGTCGTCGACCGCGATGCCGACGATGTCCACCGCTTTCGGATCCTTGATGTAGACCGAAGCGAACGACGACGGCGACATGCTCAGCACCAGGTCAATCTTGCCGCCCAGCAGGCCCTGGATCACGCCGGAATAGTCGGACGAGTTGCGCAGCTTGGTATCGACGTTCAGCTCTTTATCCAGGAACTGCTTCACGCACTGGTTATCGCCGATCTGCTGGGTGGCGTTCTGGCCACCGAGAATGCCCAGGTTCAGCTCTTTCGGCGCATCCGCTGCGGCAGCATTAAATACCATCATCGCGCCGGCCATCAGGGTGGTCAGACTCAATACTTTTTTCATTAGGTGTGCCTTGTGTGTAAAGGGTAAAGGTCAAAAGTGCTTCAATGGATCTGATTGGCTTCTTCGCCATACAGCTGGTGCAGGATCCGTTCGTTCAGTTGCGAAGGATGCCCGTCAAACACGATCTTCCCGTGGGCGATGCCGATCACCCGCGAGCAATACTCTTTCACCAGTTCGACCGAGTGCAGGTTCACCATCACCGCGATGCCGTCTTCGCTGATTTTTTGCAGCGCGTCCATGATGCGGCGGGTGTTTTTCGGATCGAGCGACGCGACCGGCTCATCGGCCAGCAGGATTTGCGGGTTTTGCATCAGCGCGCGGCAGATGGCGACGCGCTGCATTTGGCCGCCGGAGAGGTTCTCGGCGCGCTGCAGCGCGTGCGGCAGCATGTTGAGCCACTGCAACAGCTCGATGGCGCGAGCGCGGTCGGCGTCATCGAACAGTTTGAAGAAGGATTTCAGCGTGGAAGTGTGGCTCAGACGGCCCAGCAGCACGTTGGTCATCACGTCCAGCCGCGGCACCAGGCAGAAGTCCTGGAAGATCATGCCGCAGCGCGCGCGCCACTGGCGCATCTGGCGGCCGGCCAGCTGAGCGATATCCTGCGCCGCGCCATCGTCTTCGAAGTGCAGCATCTCGCCGCAGCTGGAAGGAATGGTGCCGTTCAGGGTGTGCAGCAGCGTGGACTTGCCCGCGCCGGAACGGCCGATCACCGCCACGAATTCGCCGGCGTGCAGATCGAAATTGATGTCATCCAGCACGCGCTGCTGCGCTTTGTAGGCCTTGCCGAGTCCCTTTACCGATAATACTTTGCGGGATGCGGCGGCGTGCTGCCCTGGAAAGTCGTGCTGTGCCAATTTTAACAGTGCCTGAGCCATATGATTTCTCTGGTTTCAGTGGCTAATCATTATGGGCACCTATTAACGGATAAGTTTATGACAGTGGGATGATCGTTTTATGGCCGGGGCGTGACGCGTGCCGCCCCGGCGTTCGCCTCACGCCAGGGTGAAGAAGTCCAGCCCCAGCGCCGTCTTGACCTGCTGCAGCGTCTGTTGGCTGACCTGATGCGCGCGGCGGGTGCCGTGCTGCAGGATGCGCGTCAGCTCGCCTTTATCGGCGATGAATTCGGCGCGGCGGGTGCGGATCGGCTCAAGCAGGCTTTGCAGACAATCCTCCAGCAGCCGTTTGATTTTCACGTCCCCCAACCCGCCGCGCCGATAGTGCGCCTTCAGATCCGCCACCAGCGCGGCGTCTTCGCAGAAGGCGTCCAGGTAGGTGAACACCATGTTGCCCTCCACCCGGCCGGGATCGCTGACGTTGAGATGGCCGGGGTCGGTGAACATGCTCATCACCGCCTTGTGCACCTCGTCGGCGCCGGCGCCAAGCTGGATAGCGTTGCCGCGCGATTTCGACATCTTGCCCTGCCCATCCAGCCCCGGCAGACGCCCGACGTTGCTCAACAACGGCTGGCACTCCGTTAATATCGGTTGGCCGACGATGTGGTTGAAACGCCGCACGATCTCATTGGTTTGCTCCAGCATCGGCAGCTGATCCTCGCCGACCGGCACGTGGGTGGCGCTAAAGGCGGTGATGTCCGCCGCCTGGCTGACCGGATAAATCAAAAAACCGGCCGGCAGGCGGCGGGCGAAATCCTTCTCGGCGATTTCGTTTTTCACCGTCGGGTTGCGTTCCAGCCGCGCCACGCTGACCAGATTGAGGTAGTACATCGTCAGCTCGGCCAACGCCGGCAGCGCCGACTGCAGGCAGATCGTGGTCTTGTGCGGATCGATGCCCACCGCCAGATAGTCGGCCACTACATTGAGCACGTTGGCGCTGATTTTTTGCGGGTTGTTGCCGTTGTCGGTCAGGCCCTGCAGATCCGCCACCATCACCGTTTGGTTATGCTGGTGCTGCAGTTCGACGCGCTGGCGCAGCGAGCCGACGAAGTGGCCTAAATGCAGTGGGCCGGTGGCGCGATCGCCGGTAAGAATGGTGTAGCTCATGACAGTGCTCCTGAAGGTCTGTAGACCGCCGGATCAACGCCACAAAAAATAATGCCGCCAAACCGGCGGCATTAAAAAGAGATGTGAATACTCGTGCCGCCTCAGAAGAGGCGCCACCATGACTGATTGTGGGTGGAGTGCATCGATATATTCATGCCATCAAGGTATACCCGCAGCGACAGCGCGTCAATAGCCCGCCGCCAGCGCGTAAGACGGCGTTACACTCCGGCATTTGCGTTCCTGGCCTGACGCGTTAGGGTAAAATCTTCAACCTGAAAAAGGAGCGCATGATGAAGATCGGATTTGCCGGACTGGGTGGGATGGGCAGCGCCATGGCGGCCAACCTGTTGCAGGCGGGCTTCGCCTTAACGGTATGGAACCGCTCGCCGCAGGCGGCGCAGCCGCTGGTGAGCGCCGGCGCGCAGCAGGCCGAACGGCCGGAACAGCTGGCCGATGCCGACGTGCTGATCACCATGCTGGCCGACGATGCCGCCACGCAACAGGTGGTGGTCGACAGCGGGTTGCTGCAACGGATGAAACCGGGTGCGCTGCATATTAACATGGCGACCATCTCAGTCGAACTCGCCAAGCGTTTGACGGCGCTGCATGCAGAACACGGCATCGGCTATCTCGCCGCGCCGGTGCTGGGGCGGGTCGACGTGGCCGCCGCCGGCAAGCTGAATATTCTGGCGGCCGGCGATAGCGAGCTACTGAAGCAAGCGCAGCCGCTGTTCGATGCCCTCGGCCAGAAAACCTGGCACTTCGGCGCCGATCCGGCGCAGGCCAACGTCGTCAAAATCGCCACCAACTTTACGCTGGCCAGCGCCATTGAAGCGATGGCGGAAGGCAGCGCGCTGGTGCGCAACTACGGCGTGTCCGGGGCCGACTACCTGCAGATGCTGAGTAGCACCGTCTTCGCCGCCCCGGCCTATCAGGGCTATGGCGCGCTGATCGCCGCCGAGAAGTATTCCCCCGCCGGATTCCGGCTGGCGCTGGGGCTGAAGGACGTCGGGCTGGCGCTGGCCGCCGGGGCCGACAGCCATACGCCGATGCCGTTCGCCGGGGTGCTGAAAGACAACTTCCTCGACGCGATGGCGCAGGGGGATGCGGATCTGGACTGGGCCGCGCTGGCCAAGGTGGCGGCGCGGCGGGCGGGCCTCAAATAACGAACGGGGGCCTCGGCCCCCGTTTTTCCGTTCTCAGAACACGATGTCCGCCGGCGGCGGCGTAAACAATCCTTCCTGCACATCGATAATCAACAGCGTGGTGGGCATGGCGGCTCCCGAAGAGAAGATAAGTGGCGTCAGCACACCGGCTGGCGCGGGCGGAAAATATGGTCGACGCCCTGCTCACGCAGCCGGTTCACCAGATCGTGCCCGCCGTTCGGCGTGGCGTGCGCCAGCTGCCGCTCGGCGGTAAACACCGGGCTGGCCCAGAACAGGTTCACCGGATCGCCGTACTGCTGCGGCAGAGCCAGGTGCGCGCTATGCGGGTAGAAGGACGACGATAAAATATAACCCTCGTAGCCCAGCGGCGCCACGTCCGACTCCAGCGTATGCCCTTCGCCGATCCAGGTCAGCCGCGCCCACGGCGCGTGCGCGAAACCGGCCAGCGCGCTGGCCATCTGCACCGCGTTGTCTTCGGTCATGTATTGACTGTCGATGGCGATCGCCATCTCCATGCGGCGATAGCGCGAAGCCTCGTCGTTGAACAGGATCTCCACCCACGGCATCGGCCGGATGCTCACCCCCATGGTGAGGAAGTAATAGATGCCGTCGCGCTCGTGCTGGGTGATGGCCATCGGTGGCCACTTGCCCTGATCGATGGCGTAGTACTTCACCGAAGGGCCAAAATGCAGCTCATAGCGCGCCTGAAAATCGCGCTGCATCTTCGGCCACGGATTGCCCTCTTCACGCTGCCAGCTGCGCCAGAACTGGCGGGTGCTCTCCGCCTGCGCATACTGGGTGTTGGTCGAGGCCGAGCCGAGCGGATAAGCCAACGGGCTCTCCTTGATACAGCTGGCGGAATAGCACACCGAATGGTCGATATACAGGCTCCAGCCGGGGATCACCGCCAGCAGTTGGCCGTAATACCACAGGGCCGCGCCGTCGTCGCTTTCGCTCCACACCACCATCAGCCCTTCCGGGTTGAGCGGCGCTTCGCCTTCCAGGTTGCGGCAATACTCCGCCGCCAGCATCGGCGGCTGCCCTTGTTCCAGCGCGGCGCGATCTTCCTGCAGCGGCGCGGCGGCCAGGTTGCGCAGCCAGCAGGCGCGAACCTGATAGCGATCGCTGTAGGCTTCGGCGGGATAAATGTAAAAATAGGCTGCCCGGTGATCTTGCTGAACCACCGCAACCAGCGTCTGGTTCTCATTGCTGACTTCAGCAAGTACGTATGACTCGTTCATATCACCTCAATAGGGTCAGGGCGCGGCAGAATCGGCTGCGCGCCAAAAATGGAATGTGGCTTTGCCCCCAAGTGTAAAACGCATTACTGGCCGGATCACCCGTAAAAGTCTCAAAAGCGGCCGTAAACGAAGATAAACAAAGACTAATTATAGCATAGCGGCTGTGGCTCATGACGGCTGAGTGATGCGCCGCACCGCGCGCTGATAGGAGCCGTTGCGCATCGACGCCCCCAGCACCTTGCCGAGGCCTGCGGCGCCCGTTCGCACCAGCCGCCGCCGCAGCGCGCCCGGATGAAAACCGAACTGCCGCTGCGCCCAATCGGGTAACAGATCGATGCCCGCCTGCATCACCACCCCACCGAGCGGGCGCGCCAATGCGCTCGGCGCCGGCGCCTTCAGCAGAATGCGCGCCACCTCTTGCGTGCGTTCATCGCAGACCAGCTGCGGCCGCATCGCCTGCAGGTACTCTTCGACCTCCGCGCAGGACTGAGGAATTGCGGTCGCCCCCAGCGCGGCGGCCACGCGCGCCGCTTCGCGGTAGTATTGATCCTGCAAATCGCGGGAAAGATGGGGGTTGCGGTAGCGCAGGTGGCTGGCCAGAAAACGGCTGCTCTCCGCGACGTGTACCCAGGTCAGCAGCGCCGGATCGCTGGCGGCATAAGGCGTGCCGTCGCTGCCGACGCCGGTCACCCGCAGATGGATGGCTTTGACTTTGGCGATCAGCCGCTCCGCCTCGGCGGTCGGGCCGAAGGTGGTGACCGACACGAACTGGCTGGTACGGCGCAGGCGGCCAATCATATCTTCGCGGAAGTTGGAGTGATCCCACACCCCGGCCAGCGCCAGCGGGTGCAGCATCTGCAGCAGCAAGGCGCTGACGCCGCCGCACAGCATCGAGGTGAAATCGCGGTGTACCTGCCAGATGATCGACCGCGGGCCGAACAAGCCCGGGTCGCCCGGCGGGTTCTCAAAATCGACGCCGCCGAGCGCCAGCCCGGTCAGGCTGAGCACCTGTTTTTCTATCGCTGCGCGTACCGCTTCCATCCTGCTGCCCTCTCGCTCATTCAACGGCCAGTGTATCACGCGGCGAACGCCCCATTGCGCCCTGCGGCGGTTGAAAGCATTAACTTACTGAATTACAGTTGTTATACCGCTGGCAGAAAGGCGGGCCTATTCGATCCACTGCAGAGGCGCTTTGCAGGGCGTTAACCCACGTTAATTCGGCACTAACCCCACAAAACCTCTATCTAGTTTTTTTCCTCCAACTTAGATAGCAGAGAGTTCGATGATTACCATCAGAGCACGCGCGGCGGAAGACAACGCGCAATTGGCAGATATCTGGCTGCGTTCGGTGCGCACCACTCACCATTTTTTAACCGAAGACAACATCGCACAGCTGTTCCCGCTGGTGCTGAACGACTACCTGCCGGCGGTTAACGTCTGGGTGGCCGAAGAGCGGCCTGGGCATCCCTGCGGCTTTATCGGCCTGAACGGCAACAAGGTGGAGATGCTGTTTATCGACGCCGATCAGCGCGGCAAAGGGGTGGGCAAAGCGCTGCTGACCCACGCGGAAACGCTGCACGATGAACTGCAGCTGGACGTGAACGAGCAAAATCCGCAGGCCAGCGGCTTCTACCGCCACTACGGGTTTGCCATCACCGGCCGCTCACCGCTCGACGGCCAGGGCAACCCGTTCCCGCTGCTGCACATGAAGCTGGACAAACGCTAGCCCTCCCGCCGGCCGCCCGGCGGCCGGTTTTCTCCCCCCTGTTTCACCCGCCGCTTTATATATCAAATCAGAATAAGTAATAGAATTTACATTCTTCCTGTCACTATAAACCCTCGGTAGGATTGCCCGGTATTCACCCGCAACAGAGGTTCCGTCCGCCACTCCCCGCCGGGTTGTGCCCCGCCGAAAAGCCGAACGATCCCTGTCCGGCGTACCGCGCTCTGGACGGAATGCTGTGATGTATCGATAAGGATCCGCTTCGCTATGATCGTTCTTTCGAACGTTTGCAAAACTTTTGACAGCACACAGGGCCGCGTCGTGGCGGTAGACAACGTCAGTCTGGCGGTAGAGGCCGGGCAAATTTACGGCATCATCGGCTACAGCGGCGCCGGCAAAAGCACGCTCATCCGCCTGCTTAACGGCCTGGAGACGCCCACCAGCGGCCGCATTGACGTAGGCGGCTTCGATATCGCCCGCGCCAAAGGCAGCCACCTGCGCCAGGCGCGCCTGAAAATCGGCATGGTGTTTCAGCACTTCAACCTGCTGTGGTCGCGCACCGTCAGCCAAAACATCGCTTTTTCCATGCAGATCGCCAGCGTGCCCAAGGCGCAGATTGCGCCGCGCGTGGCGGAACTGATCGCGCTGGTCGGCCTGCAGGGGCGCGAAGACGCCTACCCGTCGCAGCTCAGCGGCGGCCAGAAACAGCGCGTCGGCATCGCCCGCGCGCTGGCCAATAACCCGAGCGTGCTGCTGTGCGACGAGGCCACCTCGGCGCTCGATCCGCAGACCACCGACGCCATTCTCGACCTGCTGCTGGACATCAACCGCCAGCTGAAATTGACCATCGTGCTGATCACCCACGAGATGCACGTGGTGCGCAAAATCTGCCACCGCGTAGCGGTGATGGAAAACGGCCGCATCGTCGAAGAAGGCCCGGTGCTCGACGTGTTCACCCGGCCACAGCAACCGATCACCCGGCAGTTCGTCAAACAAGTGTCGCAGTATGCGGATACCGAAGAGAGCTTCAACCCGCTGCTCACCGCCCATCTGCCGGGGGCGATTTTCAAGCTGACCTTCGTGGGCGTGCAAACTCACCAGGCGGTGATCGCCGAAGTGATCCGGCGCTACGCCCTGACCATCAACATTCTGCACGGCAAGATCAGCCACACCCTCAACGGTTCGTTCGGCGAACTGTACATCCACGCCGAAGGCAGCGAACAACAAGTCGCCGACATGCTCAACCTGCTGCACGAAAGAAACATCGTCGTCGAGGTTATCCAACATGATTGAATCCCTGTTCCCCCACCTGCGTCTGGATCATCTGTGGGACGCCACCTGGGAAACGCTGTACATGACCGGCTTCGCCGGCTTGGCCACGCTGGTGCTGGGCATCGTGCTCGGCGTGCTGCTGTTTTTAACCTCGAAGGGCCAGCTGTGGCAGAACCGGGCGGTCTACTCGCTGATCTCCGTACTGGTCAACGTCTTCCGCTCCATTCCGTTCATCATTCTGATCGTGCTGCTGATCCCGTTCACCAAATCGCTGATCGGCACCATTCTCGGCGCGGACGCGGCCCTGCCGGCGCTGATCGTCGGCGCGGCGCCGTTCTACGCCCGGCTGGTGGAGATCGCGCTGCGCGAGGTCGACAAAGGGGTGATCGAAGCGGCGCGCTCGATGGGCGCCAAAAACCGCACCCTGATTTTCCGCGTATTGCTGCCGGAGAGCTCGCCGGCGCTGGTTTCCGGCATCACCGTCACCCTGATCGCGCTGGTGAGCTACACCGCGATGGCCGGGGTGATCGGCGCCGGCGGCCTGGGCAACCTGGCCTATCTGGAAGGGTTCCAACGCAACCACAGTGACGTGACGCTGGTGGCGACGCTGACGATTCTGCTGATCGTTTTCGTCATTCAGTTCATCGGCGACACCCTGACAAGAACGCTCGATAAACGTTAATTAACCAAGGAAAACGATGATGAAAAAGCACCTACTGATGTTGGCTTTCGCCTCCGTCGCCACCCTCGCCTCTTTTGGCGCCACGGCAGCGACCAAGCTGGTGGTCGGCGCCTCCAACGTGCCGCACGCCGAGATCCTCGAACAGGCCAAGCCGATACTGGCGAAGGAAGGCATCGATCTGCAGATCAAGCGCTTTCAGGACTACATCCTGCCGAACACCGCGCTGGCCAGCCACGACATCGACGCCAACTACTTCCAGCACGTGCCTTACCTGAACTCGGTGCTGAAAGACCACGCCGACGACAAGAGCTACGACTTCGTCAGCGCCGGCGCGATCCATATTGAGCCTATCGGCATCTACTCGAAGAAGTACAAGAGCCTGAAGGATTTGCCGGAAAACGGCAAAATCATCATGCGCGACGCGGTGGCAGAAGAAGGCCGCATCCTGTCTATTTTTGAGCGGGAAGGCGTGATCACGCTGAAGCCGGGGGTGAGCAAGGTGGACGCGCGCATCAGCGACGTGGTGGAAAACCCGAAACACCTGAAGTTCCAGGCCAACGTTGAGGGCGCGCTGCTGCCGCAAATGTACAACAATGACGAAGGCGACGCGGTGGTGATCAACGCCAACTACGCCATCGACGCCGGGCTGAATCCGACCAAAGATCCGATCGCGGTCGAAAGCGGCGAAAACAACCCGTACGCCAACATCATCACCGTGCACAAGGCCGACGTGAACAAACCGGAGATTGTGGCGCTGGTCAAGGTACTGCACTCCAAACCGATTCAGGACTTTATCCGCGAGAAATACCAGGGCGCGGTGATCCCGGTCAATCAGTAATGGGTTACACGGCCCGGTAAAAGCCGTAATGCTGGTCAGTTAGCGTTTTTATGCAGGCGTTCGTGAAATTTTCGGTCGATAAAAGTGAGATGCTCTATGTGGCTCACGCACCTCGACCGAGCCAGGGGCCGCGCCTTCGGCCCCTCCAATTGCCGTTCATGTTGGCCACAGAGAAATGCAGGACATTTACGGCAATTCCCCTGCACAGAACGCCCAGAGGCTGGATAAAAAATGCCACTCAGGATTAACTGAGCGGCATTACGGTAAAAGCCGGGCCGGTTGTTACACCTTATTGCCAATCTGGCTGAGCCGCGGCCACACCAGCATCAACGCCTCCAGCAACCGCAGCAGATCGCTCCGGCTTGCCCCTTCGCGCGCCTGCACCGACATGCCTTCAATGGTGCAAATCACGTACTTCGCCAGCAGCGCGGTGTCGGTTTTCGCCAGCAGTTCGCCCTGCTGCACCTTGCGATCGAAGCAGCCCTTCAGCGCCGCTTCCTGCGCATGATGCTTCCTGCGCAGCATCTGGGCGACGTCATCGGATGCCGACGACAGCGCGGCGGAGGCGCACACCATAAAGCAGCCTGACGGCGTGTCGGGGTCGGTAAATACCTCGGCGGAAGAACGCACGTAGGCTTCGACGATCTCGGCCACCGGCAGATCCTGCTCCAGCATTTGGTTGGCGCAAACCGTATATTTCTGCAGATAGCGCTCCACCGCCGCGCGGAACATCCCTTCTTTGTTGCCGAATTCCGCATACAGCGTTGGCGCCTTGGCGCCGGTCACTTCCACCAGATCGGCCAGCGAGGTAGCTTCATAACCGTGCCGCCAGAACAGATCGAGCGCGCTTTCCAGCGCCCGCTCGCGATCAAATTGTTTCGGTCTGCCACGGCTTTTTTTGCCGCAGACCGTTTCATTGATGCTCATCGTCCTCTCCTCTCCCGCTCCACAGCAGGGTTAGCACAAATAACTTAACGATCATTATAAAAAAATATTGCGCCCTCGTCGAGAACCTATTAGCATTTAGTTATCGATCGTTAAGATAAGTTAACGAAGCGGATTAAAACCCTCTATTCACCGTTATCGGAAAGGAAATAACATTATGAAAAACTTAAAATTAACCTTAGCAGCTCTCACTCTGGCCAGCCTTTCCTTCGGCAGCTTCGCCGCCGATTTAGTCCAGAGCCAACCGGGTGACCAGCAGAAAGTGGGCGTCATCACCGTCAGCGGCGCATCCGATCTGACCTCGCTGGAAAGCAGTCTGGCAGCCAAAGCCGATCAGGCCGGTGCAAAAACCTTCCGCATCATCGGCGCTGGCGGTAACAACCAGCTGCACGGCACTGCAGAAATCTATCAATAACAACGTATTAAGCCAACAGATTGCCTGTTCATTTGCTCACAACGCCAGGGCGTAAAAAAATTAATTAACGAGCATTAAAAAATACTTGCAATCTGTCAAACCGGCATCTAACATTAAATTATCGATCGTTAATTAATTTAACGACCTTACCAAACAAACATTGTAAAGAACACAGATAGGAAATAAGACTATGAAAAACCTGAAAATGACCATCGCCGCCATCGCACTGGCTTCCGTCTCCTTCGGCAGCTTCGCCGCCGAACTGGTCAACGCTCAACCGGCCGATCTGCAAAAAGCCGGCGTCGTCACCGTCAGCGGTGCGTCCGACCTGAGCAGCCTGGAAAACAAACTGGCGGCCAAAGCCGACGCAGCCGGCGCCAAATCCTTCCAGATCATCGCAACCACCGGCGACAACAAACTGCACGGTACCGCGATCATCTACAATTAATTGCCACACCGGCAATCGCGCAAAAGGGCGGCTCAGGCCGCCTTTTGTTTTATCTGCCCGCCAACGCGCCGGTCGGTTTACGGGATCCACCCCAGCAGTCTGAACCACAGATAATCCAACGGCACCAGCAGCGCAAAGCTGAGCGCGGCCAACAGCAGGCACAGCTTCAACCCTTCTCGCGCCGGCACTTTGCCCATCCCCATCGCCACCACGATCGGCGAAGCCTGATACGGCAGCAGCGGCGTGGCGTAACCAATCACCTGCGTCATCAGCACCGTCAGCAGCGGCAGGCCGCTGCCCGCAGACAACGCCTGCGCCAGCGGGGTAAACAGCGCCGGCACGCCGTTGGCGGTCACCACGAAATTCAGCAATGCGGTGATCCCCACCAGCGACCCGAATGCGGTGAATGGTTTGCCGTGCAGATCCGGCATCATCGCCAGCAGCGCACCGCCCAGCCGATCGCCAAGCCCTGAGTGGCTGACCAGCGCGGTCAACCCCAGGATCCCCGCCACGTAGATGCAGGTGCGCACGTTAACCCCGGCGGCGAACTGCTCGCCGTTGAGAAACCCGATACGCGGCAACAGGCAGAAGCAGGCCGCCGCCAACCCTATCCAGGCGGGAGCGATGCCGTGCCAGCTGTCGGTCATCCACAGCAACACCGTGGCGCCCAACAGCGCGATCAGCCGCCATTCAGCGGCGCTGAGCGGAGTTTGCGCCGCCTCGGCCGCCACCGGCTGCGGCCGCGCACGGAACAGGCCGCAGATGCACAGCGTCAGCAGCGCGCCTTTGGCGAACCCGAGCACCGGGGCGTGCAACAGCAGGTAAGAAAGATAGGCGAAGTGGCTGCCGTAGGCGCTTTCCGCCGCGCCGCTCATCACCAGGTTGGGCACGTTGGCCGGCAGGATGCTGGCGGAGAGCTGGAAGGTGCCGAACCCCACCGCCAGTGCCAAACCGATGCGGCCGCGCGTGCCCTCAGCCAGACCGGCGCGATCGGCCAACGCCATGACGATCGGCATCAGCAGCGTAATGCGCCCCATGTTGGAAGGCATGACAAACGCCAGCGCGTAGCTTATCGCCACCACCCCGCCCACCAGGCGGAGCCAGGAGCCGGCCAGGTGCGGCAAGAGCCGGTTGGCCAGGCGATCCGCCAAGCCGGTGCTGCGGATGGCGGTGCCCAGCACGAAACCGCTGAGCACCAGCCAGAATGCGGAAGACGCGAAACCGGAAAAGGTCACCGCGGCGGGCGCCAGCTGCAACACCATCACCGCCGCGAAGAACAGCAGCGCAACCAAATACTCCGGCAAGCGGGCGCTGGCCCATAGCGTGATGACCACCAGCGTGACCAGCGCGGGCAGCGCCATCGGATCCCCCAACATAGTTTCCTCCCTGATAAAACGTTGTGATTGTTATCAAACGGTTAACAGGGTGGCACAAGGCGCGGGCGCTAACCTTGAAACCGCTCACATATCGTCGTTCTTCAGATTTTTCAGCATGCACACGTTACAGCCGTGATGGCCGGTGTTGCCGCGCCGTTCCGTCAGCAGCGTGAATCCCAGCGCGTAGTACAACCCGATCGCCTCTTTCAACTGTTCGGTGGTTTCCAGGTAGCAGTAGCGATACCCCGCCGCCCGCGCCGCCTTCAGCGCCTGCACCACCATATAGCGCGCCATGCCCAGCCCACGCGCGCCGGGTTTGAAGAACAGCTTTTGCAGCTCGCAATAGCCGGGCTCTTCGCCCGCCAGCGGCGCCATGCCGACGCCCCCCACCACCTGCCCGTCACGCTCCAGCACCCAGTAGTGGCCGCCGTTGTCGCGATACAGACCGGTCAGACGATCGAGATCCGGATCGTGCAGGCTGACGCCTTCCATCTTGTCCATGCCGTACTCACGAAACACGTCGCGAACGATCGCCGCCATCGCCGCATCGTCGCGCGCGGCAATCGGCCGCACCCGCAGGTTAGCGTCGCGCTGTTTGCGCGCGCTGCGCAGCGCCGCAGTCATCTTTTTCATCGCCGCGGTGGTGCTCGCCAGCTCATCGTCGTCCAACTGCGCCAGCGCCGCCTGCATAAAACCGTCGGCGTCGCTCTCGATGCCGGCCAGCGCCTTGCCGCCCTTTTTACTCAGCCGATGCAGGTTGTGCCGCTTGTCATCCGGATGATCCACCGTTTCTATCACACCGGCGGCAACCAGGCTGCGCAGCGCCCGGCTGGCGCTGGCTTTGTCGATGCAAAGCCGGGCCGCCAGCTCGGTGACGCCCAGCGGCTGCTCGCTGACTTCAATCATCAGATGGATCTGCAGCGGCGAAAAGCGCGAGCCGTTGCTCTGCTTGTTCAACATGCCGAATTCTCTGACCAAACTGCGCGCCAATGCTCTGAAATCCCTGATGTTCACGACGTTATGTTCCCCTGTTCTTCCACCTTCACGCTAGGTTGGATGGATTATTGGTTGATAGTGTTACCTAATTTCGAGCATAACGATAACGCATAAACAATCGCGAATGAATAACCAACGGGATATCTGAATATGTCAAAATATTTCATTAACTAGAATTTAAAACCAATTAATTAGTTATTTAAAAAACTAAAATCCAAACTTACATTTAAAATTAAAATAAAAAACCAATAATAATGAGAGTAAAAACATAAAAATTTGACAAATAAAAAAATAAAACAAATATCTATTTGAAAAATAAGATATAAAAATTAAAATGTGAAAACTTGATATCAACAACTTAACCGCTATCTGGTCAACGTCGGTTACATATTTACGCCTGCCTTCCCGCGCCTCCCTGCGCCATTGTCCCTTTTGGCAAAAGTAGCCCATGCTTTAACGGCTCCTCTCCTTCTTGCTAACCGGGACGCTGGCTCATGACGAAAAAAACCACCCTGCTGCAATTCTTCCACTGGTACTACCCCGACGGCGGCAAACTGTGGCAGGAGGCCGCCGAGCGCGCCCCGCACCTGGCCGAACTGGGCATTACCGACCTGTGGCTGCCGCCTGCCTACAAGGGCGCTTCCGGCGGCTACTCCGTCGGCTACGATACATACGATCTGTTCGATCTCGGCGAATTTGACCAGAAAGGCAGCGTGGCCACCAAATACGGCGACAAGGCGGCGCTCGAACATGCCGCCACTACGCTGCGCGAACACGGCGTGGGGGTGCTCTACGACGTGGTGTTCAACCACAAGCTCGGCGCAGACGAGAAAGAACAGGTACACGTGTTCAAGGTGGACGCCAACAACCGCAACGACATCGACGACCAAGGCTTCGACGCGCTGGCCTACACCCGCTTCACCTTTCCCGGCCGCCAGGGCGTGCATTCCGAGTTCATCTGGGATTACACATGCTTCAGCGGCGTCGATTACGTTGAGCAGCCGGACGACAAGGGGGTGTTCAAAATCGCCAACGACTATGGCGACGACGGCTGGAACGATCAGGTCGACGACGAAAAAGGCAACTACGACTATCTGATGGGGGCCGACGTGGAGTTTCGCAATGCCGCCGTGACGGAGGAGCTCAAATACTGGGCGCGCTGGCTGTTGGAAAGCCTGCCGTGCGACGGCTTCCGCCTGGACGCCGCCAAACACATTCCCGCCTGGTTCTTCAAAGAGTGGGCGGATCACGTGCGCGGCAGCGCGCAGCGCGACCTGTTTATCGTCGCCGAATACTGGTCGCACGACCTGAGCGCGCTGCAACAATACATCGAGCTGGTGGACGGCAAGGTGATGCTGTTCGACGTGGCGCTGCACCTGAAGTTTCATCAGGCGTCGAAACAGGGCGACGGCTTCGACATGGCGCAAATCTTCACCGATACCCTGACCGCCGCCGATCCGGCCCACGCGGTGACGCTGGTCGCCAACCACGACACCCAACCGCTGCAATCGCTGGAAGCGCCGGTAGAACCCTGGTTCAAGCCGCTGGCCTACGCGCTGATCCTGCTGCGCGAACAGGGCGTGCCCTGCGTGTTTTACCCCGACCTGTATGGCGCCAGCTACCGCGACAAGGGGCGCGACGGCGGCGAGTACCAGATTGACATGCCGGCGATCCCGGAGCTGGAGAAGCTGATCGCCGCCCGCCAGCGTTTCGCCAACGGCCCGCAAACCGACTACTTCGACGACAGCCACTGCGTGGCCTTCAGCCGCGCCGGCACCGCCGAGGCCCCCGGCTGCGTGGTGGTGCTGACCAACGGCGGCGAGAGCGGCAAGACCGTCGCACTGGGCACCGATTTGGCGCACACCGCCTGGCGCGATTTCCTCGGCAACCGTCAGGAGGAAATCACCACCGACGACCAGGGCAGCGCCCATTTCCCGGTCAACGCCGGCAGCGTCAGCGTCTGGGTGCCGGCCGCCAGCCTGTGAGCGCCCGCCGCCGCGTAATGATGACGCGGCGGCAAAACTAATGTTTGCCTTTCGGGTCTAACTTACGCTATCAACTGCGCAAGCCATTCACACCGGAGCCTAAATAGGGTACAAGGCTGCATGAAAATTCCAAAACGACTCCAGCCGCTGGTTGATGACGGGTTAATCGACGACGTCATCCGCCGGTTGAAAAGCGGCAAAGAAGCCGATGTGTTTATCGTGCGCTGCGGCGATGAGATCCGCTGCGCCAAAGTGTACAAAGAGGCCGAGAAGCGCAACTTCAAACAGGCCGTTCACTATCAGGAAGGGCGTAAGGTGCGCAACAGCCGCGACGCGCGCGCCATGAGCAAAGGCTCCAAATTCGGCCGTCAGCAGCAGGAAGAAGCCTGGCAAAACACCGAAGTGGACGCGCTGTATCTGCTGGCCAAGGCCGGGGTGCGGGTGCCGCAGCCGGATATCTGCCTGGACGGCGTGCTGCTGATGGAGCTGATCACCGACGAAGAAGGCCTGGTGGCGCCGCGCCTAAGCGATGTCATCCTGACGCCAGAACAGGCGCGCGCCGATCACGCCCTGATGATGAACTACGCGGTGCGCATGCTGTGCGCCGGGCTGGTGCACGGCGATCTGTCGGAATTCAACGTGCTGATGGATAAAGACGGGCCGGTGATCATCGATCTGCCGCAGGTGGTGGACGCCGCCGCCAACAACCACGCCAAAAGCATGTTCGAGCGCGATATCGGCAATCTGGCCGAGTATTACGGCCAGTTCGCGCCGGAGCTGCGCGACAGCCAATACGCCAAAGAGATTTGGGCGCTGTATCAGGAAGGCAACCTGACGCCGGACAGCGTCCTCAGCGGCCGGTTCAGCGAAACCCTGAAACGCGCCGACGTCGGCTCGGTGCTGGAAGAGATCCAGGCCGCCGGCGAGGAACATCAACGCCGCATGATGGCGCGCAACGCGGAAGAATAACGCGCCGCGCTATTCGACGCGAAACACGTCCGGCCGCTGCGGCGTCGCCGCCTCGTGATAGATATCCCCCAGATAGCCGGCGATCTCCTCTTCACGCAGATCGGCCGGCAGCACGATATCGTAGCTGGGGGCATATTTGCGCTCCGGCAGCGTCACGCGGAACAGCCGCCATTCGTCCCCGATGCGCTTCACGCCCAGCAGACGGCCGAACACGTTAAAAATCATCATCCGCCATTCCCCCTCTCGTCGCTTTCAGGCTATAACACTGTGATGCCGCCGCAGTAAAAAGGAAAGCGTATGAGTGAAAAAACGCCGCAGTTCTGGCGCGATCCGCAGTTGCCGTTCGTCGAAGCCCGCGCCATCGCGGATGGCCGCCAGGTGTGCTACAGCCTGCACAGCCACGAATTCTTTTCCATCGGCGCCATCACCGGCGGCGTCAGCACCTATGTCAACGGCGAGCGGCGCATGCAGGTCAGCGCCGGCGATCTGGTTGTCATCAACCCGCAGCAGGCGCATGCCTGCAACCCCATCGCCGATCGCCGTTGGTCGTACATCATGTTCTATCTCGATCTCGCCTGGCTCGGCGCGCTGCAGCAGGAGCTGCTCGGCGGCGACGGTGACCGTTTTGTTCCGTTCAGCCAGCCGCTCAGCCGCGATCCGGCGCTGTTCCACGGCCTGAACCGGCTTTATGCGCTGCTGACGGATCCGCTGTGCTGCGCGCTGGAAAAACAGATCGCCATGGTGGAGTATTTCAGCGCCCTGCAGCTCGGGCTGGGCGATGCCCGCCAGCCGGAGACACCGGCGCATACCCGACTGGAAGCGGCGGCGGCGTTT
This sequence comes from Serratia sp. HRI, assembly GCF_010119335.3. NCBI lineage: Bacteria > Pseudomonadati > Pseudomonadota > Gammaproteobacteria > Enterobacterales > Yersiniaceae > Serratia > Serratia sp. HRI. The sequence continues at coordinate 1,167,089 of NZ_CP083690.1, forward strand.
ATCGACGCGCACTGTACCCGGCCGCTGACGCTGGACGACATTTGCCGCGCCGCCGCGCTGTCCCCTTCTTACCTGATCCGCGCCTTCCGCCAGCGCTACGGCATGACGCCGCACGCCTATCTGGTCAATCGCCGCGTGCAGCACGGCCATCGGCTGTTGAAGAGCGGCCTGCCGATCGCCGCGGCCGCCAGCGAAAGCGGCTTTGCCGATCAGGCGCACTTCCAGCGCACCTTCAAGCAGCTGCTGGCCGCCACGCCGGGGCAGTATCAAAAACCCTCCGCCAGCAGATAGCAGGCGCTGGCCGCCAACAGCAGCGCCATCGTCCGGTTGAAACGCCGCACGTTGCGCGCCTGCCTGAGGAGGCCGCGCAGCATCGCGCCGACATAGGCCCAGCAGGCCACCGAGGTATAGCAAATCACGAAGTAGAGCCCGGCGAACTGCCACAGCAGCCGGATGTCGCCGTCGCCGACAAAGGCGCCGAGGCTGGCCACCGACGCCAGCCACGCCTTGGGGTTCAGCCATTGCATCAGTGCGCCGTACCAACAGGAAGGCGCCCGCGCCGCGCCGTTGCCCAATCTGCCGTCGTCAAACGTCAGCCGATAGGCCATAAACAGCAGGAAGGCCACGCCGGCCCACTGAATCAAGCGGGTCAGCGCCGGCCACAGGGTCAGCAGCTGGTGCATGCCCAATCCCAGCAGCACCAGCAACAGGGTAAACCCCAGCGTAGCGCCGAACACGTGGCGCTGGGTCGCGCCAAAGCCGAATTGCGCCCCGGCGCTCAATGCGACGATGTTGACCGGGCCGGGGGTGATGGAGGCCGCCAGCGCAAACGCGGCCATGGAAAGGTAGATATTCATGATGGGCACCTGAGAAAGAATTCACAGGCGCCAGAATGCCGACCGCCGCCGACAACGTATTGAACAGAATTGCCCTGTTCGGTTTAACGCGCGATCGCCGCCCGGCGGCGCGGCAGCCCGAAGGTGTTGACCGCCATGCCGGCCAGCACCAGCAATGCGCCGCCGAACTGCGCCGGCGACAGCGCTTCGTCCAGCAGCAGCCAGGCGGCGAACAGCCCGACCAGCGGTACCAGCAGCGTCAGCGGCGCAACCCGCCAGGTTTCATAGCGCCCCAGCAGGCTGCCCCACACTGAATAACCGAACAGCGTGGCGGCGAACGCCAGGTAGGCAACCGCCAGCCAGGTGCCGACCTGCACATGGCTCAGGCTGCTCAGCACCGCCTGCGGGCCGTCGAACAGCCAGCTGCAGGCCAGGAACGGCACGACCGGGATCGGCGCGCTCCACACCACCAGCGATAAAATATTACGCTGCGGGAAACCGGCCAGGATCTTCTTGTTGGTCAGGTTGCCCAGCGCCCAGGAAAACGCCGCCGCCAGCGTCAGCAGCAGGCCCGCCAGGGGGACCGCGCCGCTGCCCGCCTTATGCAGGCTGGCCTGCATAAGCACCAGCATGCCGCCGCTGGCGATAGCGATGCCGACAAAATGGTTGACGCGCAGCTTTTCGCCCATCAGCACGACACCCAACAGCAGGGTGAAGAACACCTGCGCCTGCAGCACCAGCGAAGCCAGCCCCGCCGGCATGCCCACCTTGATGGCGACGAACAGAAACGCGAACTGCGCGAAGCTCATGGTCATGCCGTACAGCAGCAACCATTTCCACGGGATCGTCGGGCGCGGGATAAAGAAGATCGCCGGCAACGCCACCAGCAAGAAACGCATCCCGGCCAGCAGAAACGGTGGCATGCCCTGTAAACCGAACTTGATCACGACGAAATTCACGCCCCAGATCACCACCACCAACAGCGCCAACAGCCGATCGCGCAATGTCATCCTCGCCCCGCTTATCCCATTGAAAATTCGCTTTAGCTTGCAGGTTACAGCCAAACCGGGCGCATGGACACCGGCAAACGCCGGCGATTATTCCGGCATCAGGCCGATAAAGGTGGTCTTCTTGCGCGGGCCGGTCATCAGCGCTTCCAGCTTCTCCACGCACTGCAGGTAGTGCGGGGTCTGCTTGTGCGCCGCCACCGCCTGCTCGTCGCGATAGGCTTCGTAGATGTAAAACCGCGTCGGAATCTGTTCGTCCTGCAGCACGTCGAAGCGCAGGTTGCCCGGCTCTTCGATTGCCCCCAGGTGATTGGCGCGGAAAACATCGATAAATTCGTCGATTTTGTCTTGTTTAACGTTGATCTCAACCAATGTGACGTGCATGGCAACTCCTTGTTTAAACGGCGTACCGCAAAATGACTCTTTCCAACCATAGGTTTATTCCCGTCGATTGCCCGCCGCAACGGCAATTTTGCCGCCTGGCTCACAAATCGCATCGGCGACGCCCACTCCTCCCCCGGCGGGGTAAGGCGGCGGCATCTATAGTTAACACTCCTCCCCCTGAGAGCATAGGCTATGGATAACTACTTGATGGCGCTGGACGCAGGAACGGGCAGCATTCGCGCGGTGATCTTCGATGTGGCGGGCAACCAGATAGCGCACGGCCAGGCGGAGTGGCAACACCTGGCGGTGCCGGGCGTGCCCGGCTCGATGGAGTTTGACCTCAGCCACAACTGGCAGCTGGCCTGCCAGTGCATTCGCCAGGCGATGCAACGTGCAGGCTTGAGCGCTCAGGCGATCCGCGCGGTGGCCTGCTGTTCGATGCGTGAAGGCATCGTGCTGTACGACCGCAACGGCGTGCCGATCTGGGCCTGCGCCAACGTCGATGCGCGCGCCAGCCACGAAGTCAGCGAGCTGAAAGAGCTGCACAACCACGGCTTCGAACGCGAGGTGTATCAATACTCCGGCCAGACGCTGGCGCTGAGCGCCATGCCGCGCCTGCTGTGGCTGGCGCACCATCGGCCGGACATCTACCGCCAGGCGGCGACGCTGACCATGATCAGCGACTGGCTGGCCAACATGCTCAGCGGCGAGCTGGCGGTCGATCCTTCCAACGCCGGCACCACCGGCATGCTGGATCTGACCAGCCGCGACTGGTGCCCGGCGCTGCTCGACATGGCCGGGCTGCGCGCCGATATTCTGTCGCCGGTGAAAGAGACCGGCAGCGTGCTGGGGCGCGTCACCGAACAGGCGGCGCAGGAGAGCGGGCTGCTACGCGGCACCCCGGTGGTGATGGGCGGCGGCGACGTGCAGCTCGGCAGCCTGGGGCTCGGCATCGTGCGCGCCGGGCAGACGGCGGTGCTCGGCGGCACCTTCTGGCAGCAGATCGTCAACCTGCCGGAGCCGGCCATCGATCCGGAGATGAACATTCGCATCAACCCCCACGTCATTCCCGGCATGGCGCAGGCGGAATCCATCAGCTTCTTTACCGGCCTGACCATGCGCTGGTTCCGCGATGCCTTCTGCGCGGAGGAAAAATTGCTGGCGGAGCGGCTGGGGGTCGATGCCTACAGCCTGCTGGAAGAGATGGCGGCCAGGGTGCCGCCGGGCGCCTACGGCGTGATGCCGATCTTTTCCGACGCCATGCATTTCAAAACCTGGTACCACGCGGCGCCATCGTTCATCAATATGTCGATCGACCCGGAGCGCTGCAACAAACAGACGCTGTTCCGCGCGCTGGAAGAGAACGCTGCCATCGTCTCCGCCTGCAACCTGGAGCAGATCGCCGCCTTCTCCGGCGTACAGGCGCGCTCGCTGGTGTTCGCCGGCGGCGGGGCCAAGGGTAAGCTGTGGAGCCAGATCCTCAGCGACGTCACCGGTTTGACGGTGCGGGTGCCGGTGGTGAAAGAGGCCACCGCGCTGGGCTGTGCGATCGCCGCCGGCGTCGGCGCCGGGCTGTACGAGTCGCTGGCCGAAACCGGCGAGCGCCTGGTGCGCTGGGAACGCGAACACCAGCCGGACATGGCCCACCACGCGCTGTATCAGGAACAGAAAGAAACCTGGCGGCAGGTTTACGCCGATCAGCTGACGCTGGTGGATAACGGCCTGACCACTTCGCTGTGGAAAGCGCCGGGGCTGTGAACGCCACGCGGCATTCGGTCATAACCTTATGCCGTTTTATTCCTTTCCCCTCAGCGCGGCGCAAGCCGCGTTTTCACCCGCCGCCGGCGATTGTTTCCCCTCAGAAACAGTGTAACCACCGCAAACGGATTTATCCGCGGCTTCGGCCTGCCGTAGATTGTGACTTCGGTCACACCGCGCCCCGAGCGCGGCCTGCGCATTCACCCAAGACGAGCGGCATTATGCTGAATAATAAAGATAAACCTGCATCATCCCCGTGGCCGGCGATCTTCTCGCTGACGGTCGCCTGTTTTGTCATGGTCACCACCGAGTTTCTGCCGATCGGCCTGCTGACCAACATCGCCCCTTCGCTCGGCGTCAGCACCGGCACCGCCGGGCTGATGGTCACCATGCCCGGCATCGTAGCGGCGGTGGCCGCCCCCGCATTAAGCCTGATTTCCGGCCGCCTGGACCGGCGTTTACTGATGCTGGGACTGTCGCTGCTGCTGATCGTCTCCAACCTGGTGGCGGCGCTGGCCGTCAACTTCCCGATGATGCTGCTGGGCCGCGTACTGCTGGGCATCTGCGTCGGCGGCTTCTGGTCGTTCGCCGCCAACTACGGCCGCCATCTGGTGCCGGAAGCCAACCAGGGCCGCGCCACCGCGCTGATCCTCAGCGGCATCTCGGTCGGCGCGGTGTGCGGCGTGCCGGCGGGGGCGCTGATCGGCGATCTGTTCGGCTGGCGCGCCGCCTTCTTCGGCGGTGCGGCATTGGCGGTCGGCGTACTGCTGGCGCAGCTGCGTTTGCTGACCTCGGTGCCGCCTTCCCGGCCGGTCACGCCGCGCGATCTGGTGCTGCCGCTGCGCCTGCCGATGGCGCGCATCGGCCTGATCGCTATCGTGCTGCTGTTCATCGGCCACTTCGCCGCCTACACCTATCTGCGGCCCCTGCTGCAACAGGTGTTCGTCCTTAGCCCGTCGGCAATCTCGCTGCAGCTGTTGGCCTATGGCGCCATCGGCCTGCTGGGCACCTTCCTCGGCGAGCGTCTGGGGGAATACAGCCTGCGCGCCACCTTCATCCTGATCGCCGCCATGCTGGCAGCCATCCTCATCGTCTCGCCGCTGCTCAGCGGCCTTGGCGGCGCCACACTGATGGTGATGGTCTGGGGGCTGGCCTTCGGCGCGGTGCCGGTATGCGCCACCAACTGGATGTTCGCCGCGGTGCCGCAGGCGCCGGAAGCCGGCCAGGCGCTGCTGGTATGCGTGGTGCAGATCGCACTGGCCTCCGGCGCACTGCTGGGCGGCGAGGTGGTGGACTGGCAGGGCGTCAGCAGCGCCATGCTGTTCGGCGGCGCACTGATCCTCTCCGCCGCGTTGGTGTTCGGCCTCAGCTTGCGCTCCGGCGTGATTGGCGCTAAACAGTGTTAATCCTTATTTATCCGCAGAAACGCGCCCCGGCCGCCGCCGGGGCGTTGCGCTGAGAGCCTATGGACCATCATCTACTCGCCATCCGGGTGTTTAACCGCGTGGTGGAAACCGGCGGCTTTACCCGCGCCGCCGATTCGCTGGGCATGCCGAAAGCCACGGTGACCAAGCTGATCCAGAGCCTGGAAGATCACCTGCAGACCAAGCTGTTTCAGCGCACCACCCGCAGCGTGTCGGTCACCCGCGAAGGCGAATGCTATTACCAGAATACGGTGAAATGGCTGGCGGATTTGGAGCAGATGGAAGGCTGCCTGACCGAATCGCAAAGCTCACCGCAAGGCGTATTGCGCATCGACACCGGCGGCGGCACCGCGCGCCGGCTGCTGCTGCCCGCGCTGCCCGATTTTCTGGCGCGCTACCCGCAGATACAGATCGATCTGAGCGTCGGCGACCGCGTTATCGATCTCATTAGCGACAGCACCGACTGCGTGATCCGCAGCGGCCCGCTGGCCGATTCCAGCCTGATCGCCCGCCGCCTGTTCGATCTGGACTGGGTGAGCTGCGCCACCCCGGCCTACCTGGCGCGCCACGGCACGCCGCGCCACCCGTGCGATCTGGAGCAGGGTTTCCCGATGGTGCACTATCGCCATCCGGTCAACGACCGCATCCATCCGCAACGCTATGTCGAGCGCGGCAAAGAGATCGCCATCCAGCAACGCTATCCGGTCAGCATCAACGAAGGCAACGCGCTGCTGGCGGCGAGCCTGGCCGGATTGGGCATCATCCAGACCTATCGCTTTATGGCGCAGCCGCACCTCGACAGCGGTGAGCTGGTCAGCCTGCTGCACGACTGGCAGCCGCCGCCGGAGCAGATGTACGTGGTCTACCCGTCCAACCGCCACCTCAGCGGCAAACTGCGGGCGTTTATCGACTGGGCGGTGGAGACGTTTCGCTAGCGGCAGGATGAGCCGCACGTTGTAGCCGCACGCAATGTGGTATTATTTGCCGCATAGTGATTCACGACGGACGACCACCATGGCCTATATCCCCAAAAACTATGCGAAGCTGGAAACCGGCTACCGCGAAAAAGCGCTGAAACTGTTCCCCTGGGTGTGCGGGCGCTGCTCGCGCGAGTTCGTTTATTCCAACCTGCGCGAACTGACGGTGCACCACATCGATCACGATCACAGCAACAACCCCGAAGACGGCAGCAATTGGGAAATGCTGTGCCTGTATTGCCACGACCACGAGCACTCGAAATACACCGAAGCCGATCAATACGGTTCGACGGTGGTGGCCGGTGAAGACGCACAGAAAGATGTCGGCGTCGCCACCCACAACCCGTTCGCCAACCTGAAGGCGATGATGAAGAAATAATGTCGACAACAGCTTAATGGGTCACTAACTTATTAAGCTGTTAAATTAACAAAACCCGCCTCCGCATCGCCACTTCCCAGAGAATTCCTACTTACCCATCCGGGCCATCCAGCGCAAAATAAGCTGCGCAGTTAACGACATACTGGCTTGGCAAGCCGCCGCAGTTGGTGCATATTGTTCGCGAGTTGTTCTTGTTAACCTGTTTGATTATCAACCTAATAAGCACATTAACTTAATAAGTTATCAGCTTAATAACTTGAGAGATGGCAGCATGATTGTCCTGATTGGCTCGCAAAAAGGCGGCGTCGGCAAATCGACGAAAGCGGTGAATATCGCCGGGTATCTGATTCTTAAGCAAGGCAAGACGGCGATCATCGTCGATGCCGACGACCAGAAATCGATCATGACCTGGTACAACGACCGCCAGAACGTCGAAGGGCTGCCGCACATTCCGGTGGTGGCAGCGTCGGGCAAAATCAAGGAAACGCTGCTGGAACTGGATCGCCATTACGACTACGTGATCGTCGACACCGCCGGCCGCGACAGCGCCGAACTGCGCTCCGGGCTGCTGGCCGCCGATCTGTTCCTCTCGCCGCTGCGCCCTTCGCAGATGGATCTCGACACCGTCGGCTATCTGTCGGAGATGTTCTCCACCGCGCAGGAGTACAACGAAAAGGTCAAAGGCTACATCGTGCTGAACATGTGCCCGACCAATATCTTCATCAACGAAGCCAACGAAGCGGCGCAGGTGCTGAGCGAATACCCGGAGTTCACGCTGGTGAGCCACCGCCTGTGCGACCGCAAGATTTATCGCGATGCCTGGGGCGAAGCCATCACCGTGCATGAGGCAAACAACGAAAAGGCGCAGAGCGAAATTGAATGCCTGGTGAAAGAGGTGATCCTGTGAAGAAGCGCACCCCCACCCACCGCATGTCGGAAGACGAATTCATCAACAGCGCCACCTCGCACACGCTGCCGGTCGCGGTGCCCGCGCCGGAAGCCAAACCGGCCGGCCGCAAGCGCACCTACAAGGCGATCTCCGTCAGCCTGACGGACAACCACATTGAAGCCATCGATGAGGTGATCGTCCAGGCGGCGCGCAGCGGCATCGTGCGCATCACCCGCTCCGACATCATCAAGCTGGCGATCGACGGGCTGGCGGAGAAAAGCGAAGCGCAGCTGCTGGAACTGCTGAAGAAGCTCTGACCGCACGGCAGCCGGCGGCTAATGCAGCCGGCGGGTTGTCATCATCTTCAGTTGCCCGCCACCGCGCACTGATAGTCCTGGATTTCACCGGCCGACCCCAGATTCAGATCGGTCAGCTTCAGACGGTTCGCCAACAGCAGCATCTCGCCCTGTGGGCTGACCGCCAGCGCCAGGCCATAATTGCCGATGCTGTCGCCCTGCTTGACCACATAGTTGTGCAGTAAACGGAAAGGATCTTCCTGGGTTAAATCGGTGCCCGCCAATTTTCTGGCCAGATATTGATGGCCGACCAATTTCACCGCCAGCGGGCGCCACTGTTGATCTAATTGCTCCGCCTGCTGCCCCAGCGCGTTATAGACATCCTGACGCAGGCAGGCAACGTGAATATGCAGCTGATTCTGAGAGCGACCATATTTCGAATTGACCGCCAGAGAAAGCCATGCATCTTTTAGCGGTTTACCCAGCTCGCCGGATATATGTTCACGGTTATTCCAGGCCTGGGCGAAATAAGGCGGCGCGTGCTCCGTCTGCAATGCCGGGCTCTCGATGCCGCTGACCTTTTCGGTTGGCATCACCAGATCGTGATAGGGGCCTTTACTGTCCTTAAACAGCACATAACCCTCGGTTAAATCAACCTTTAAGCAGGGCGCCGGATCGTTGTTCTGCTGCTGATTGGGCACGCACTGTTGGCTGACGATTTGCCACAGCGCATTCGGATTACCACGCCCGAAGAACCACCACAGCACCGCCGCCAGCAGCAAAATGACAAGCAAAATAATTAATAGTCTGAAAAGTCTTTTCATCGTGACTCCCTGTTTACTTATTCCATCTTGAAAGGAGCGCCAGCATAAACCAAGGCTCTTATCGTCACCAGAATATTATCCTTAGCATCACCTTTCATTGACGTCTTGTTATCAAGAGAAATTAAAAATAAGGGTTTACCTAAGTAATTTAAGGTAAATTAATACCGCAGGTTGAATATGAGTGTGATATAAGCAGCCGGACTCTCTTTATATAAGGAACCGATAAGATGCCAACGATGGGCAAATCCCTGCATTATCTCGACGTGGGCTCAGGCTTTCCGTTGCTGTTGGGCCACAGCTATCTGTTCGATCTGAACATGTGGGCGCCGCAGTTCGAAGCGCTGGCGAAACGCTATCGCCTGATCGTGCCGGATCTCTGGGGCCACGGCGACTCACCGGCGCTGCCGGCCGGGCGTAACAGCCTGTCGGATATCGCCGCCGACCATCTGGCGCTGATGGATCATTTGGATATTGAAGAGTTCGGCATCGTCGGCCTGTCCGTCGGCGGCATGTGGGGCGCCGAACTGGCGGCGCTGGCGCCGGAACGGGTCAAGGTGCTGGCGCTGATGGACAGCTACCTGGGCGACGAAACGCCGGAGGCGCGGCAGCGCTATATGGGCATGCTGGCCGCCGTTGAACAGGCCGGCACCATCACTTCGCCGCTGCTGGAATATATCGCCGCGCAGTTTTATTCCGACGAGGTGCCCGATGCGTTGTCGCAGCCACTGCTGGCCCATCTGCAAAGCCTGCCCGCCGATCGCCTGCGCGAGAGCATCGTGCCACTGGGCCGGATGATCTTCGGTCGCCCCGACAAGCTGCCGCTGCTGGAAAACATCACCGCCGCCAGCATCGTCATCACCGGCGCGCAGGATAAACCGCGCCCGCAGGCGGAAGGCCAGCGCATGGCCGATCTTCTCGGCTGTCAACATGTGCTGATCCCCAACGCCGGGCATATCAGCAACAAGGAAAATCCGGCGGCGGTCAACGAAACCCTGCTGGCGTTTCTGGCTGAAAACACCACCCCGCTGTTCTGGTAAGATTCCCCGGGCCGCCTGGCCCGGAGATTCTCTTCACCGGCGCTTATTGACCGATAGACGTCAGCCCCTGGCGGATCCCTTCGTCAGCCTGCTGGCACCATGCCTGCAGCCCCTGCGGCGCTTCTTTTTCCAACGCAACCACTTTGCCGTCGTCGTTCAGCACATTGCCTTCACGGCCCATCGCTTCGCGCTTGTCGCCGTCGCGGGTGTCGACGCCGCCGGGAATAGCCGCCACGTAGGCCACCATTTTCTTGGCGTTGTCGATGCTGTCGGCTTTCAGGAAGCCTTTATCGACGCAGTAAGACATCAGCCCGGCGGTATTGCGCGTGATGTCATAAACGTTTTTTAATGCGGCAGGATCCATCCCTTCAGCGTTAGCGGTGTTGAACAGGCCCAGAGTCGCGGCAATCATGCCGGTCAGAATGCTTTTTTTCATTGTTAACTCGTTTTAATAATGAAATAGTTAAGTTTTAATTATTCACAAAAAGAATGTGAACACCGCTACGGTATAACGGCGGCCTAGATTAGCACAACCCTAACGCGTTAATAACTGTGATTAAGTTAACCCCCAATAAAATAAAAACGCACGATAGGGTAATGACCTCCGCCCGGTATCATTTTTTCACGCTCGATATTGGCCGCGCTCAATTCACATTAAAAATAATCTCACCCAGGAATTATTTGCAACGGAAGCGTTGGCCTGCGGTCAATCGCGCTCCCACCCTTTGCTAAAATCACAGGCGTGACATAGCCTGTTAAGACGCGCCATGCCTTAGTGGGAGGGGATTCACATGAACCATTCCGTCCGGCCGCCGCAATGCGACGACAAAACCATTCTCGATATCACGATGAATTTATATCTCTATCCGGCGGTGCTTATCGCGCATCGCCTGGGCATCTTTGAATTTATTGCTTTGCACCCCCGTAACCTGACCGATATATGCACTCAGGCCAATGTGGAAAGACGCCCGGCGGAAACGTTGGTCATGGCGTTATTGGCATTGAAATTGATAGACAGAGACGGTGAAACATTCTCTCTCACGCCGGAAGCGGAAACCTTTTTGTTAAAAAACAACCCGCATTATTTCGGCTACTTCTGGGATTTGATGATTGAAAACAGCGAAATTTTCTCGCTGAAAAACCTGGAAAACGCCATCAGAAAAAATACCTCGCAGGCGTACGGCGAGCAGGAGCTGTTTGAAACCCATACGCTCGACGCCGATAGAATGCGGCGGTTTACCCACGCCATGCACAGCCTGAGCATGGGCTCGGCCAGCGTTTGGCCGGCGCTGTTACCCCTCGGCGCCTGCCGCGCGGCGCTGGATATCGGCGGCGCCTCCGGCGCCCATGCCATCAGCCTGGCGGCCCACTGGCCGACGTTGACCTGCACCGTGTTCGATCTGCCGGAGGTGTGCCCGCTCGCCGCCGACTACGCGCGCCATTACGGTCTCAGCCAGCGCATCGGCACCCACAGCGGCGATATGTGGCGCGATCCCTACCCGGCTGCGGATCTGCACCTGTACTCCAATATTTTCCACGACTGGCCGATGGACAAGAACCGCTTCCTGGCGCAAAAGAGCTATGCGGCCCTCCCGCCCGGGGGCAGGATCGTGATCCACGAAGTGCTGTACAACGATGACGGCGACGGGCCGCCTGCCGCCGCGGGGTACAGCCTGATGATGATGGGATGGACGCAGGGCCGCCAATACTCCGGCAGGGAAATCCGCGACCTGCTGCACGACGTCGGCTTCGGGCCTGCTCAGGTGCTGCCGTCGCTCGGCTATTTCAGCATCGTGACGGCGCAAAAACCCCAGGCTTAGCGGTTCACCGAGCGCGCCATGCGGCTGTAGGTGTGGCGCACGCCGCGAATCGCCACGCTGTAAGCGAAGATGTTTTCCGGCAGCGCCAGCCCCAGATAGCCGGTATCGCCGATATGGTGCAGATCCGCCCCGGCCATTTTGCTCATCAGCGCAATCTGCCGCACGGTCTGCACGTCGGCCCCCTCTTGCGAGGTGCCGATCGCCGTCATCGCCAGCGCACCTTGCCGCTGGGCAAAATTGATCAGTGCCGCCACTTTCTCCTGCGACATGCCGGGAATGGTGCCCGGCGCCGGCAACAGCACGATGTCCGCACCGTTCTCCACGAACAGCGCGATGTCCTGCTCACCGATCAGCTGGCTGCCGCTTTCGCGCACGATACCGGCCCCGTGCATCTTGCCGGTCACCAGCACCATCTCGTCGCCCACTTCATCGCGAATCGCTTTCAGCGCGACGGCGATCGCCTGATTGCTGACGCCGTTGTTCGGGTTGCCGGTCAGCACCAGCATGCGCGCGCCGAGCTGATACAGCTTGCGGGCATTCTCGGCGGTGGCGGCGCGCCCCGCCGTCATCTGCCAGAAATCGTTATGTTCGGTGGCGAAGGCCGGATCGACGGCCTCCAGATTCACCCCGATCACCCGCCCGGTCAGGCGCTGCAGCGTGCGCAGCGCCTCCTGAGGCGGCACGTCGGCGGGCAGGCCCGCGATGTGCGGATGGTCAACGTCGAACAGGTTCAGCAGCAGCAGGTCGGCGCCCTGGCTGGCCGCCAGTTCGGCGTTGGTGACGTTATTGAGCAGCGGCTGAGTGACCGCGATGGTTTCGCTGACCAAGATGCGCCCTTCGCTGGCGCGGATGGCATAGAGCAGGTCGGCTTTGCCGATATCGGCCAGATCGCTGGCGCTGCAGTCCAGATAGCGTTTCATGAGGCAAGCTCCGATGACGTTAGCGGGAATGGATACCCCCTCGCTCAGCGCGGCGAACGAGGGGGACAGGGTTACTTCAGCGTAAAACTGTGCGCCTGCACGTTGTCGGAGTCCAGGCCGACGAACACGTTGAATTTGCCCGGCTCCGCCCCCCATTTCAGGCTGGCGTTGTAGAACTTCAGATCGTCTTCGCTAATCGGCAGCTCAACCTGCTGCGACTGGCCGGCCTTCAGCGTCACTTTCTTGAAGTTGCGCAGCTCTTTTACCGGCCGGCTGACCGAGGCGGTCACGTCCTGCAGATACAGCTGCACCACCGTGGCGCCGTCGTACTTGCCGGTATTTTTCAGCGTGACGCTGGCGGTTAGCTTGCCGTTGCGCGCCATCGTCGGGCTGGACAGCTTCAGATCCGACAGGCTGAAGGTGGTATAGCTCAGGCCGTAACCGAACGGATACAGCGGGCCGTTCGGCGAATCGAAGTAGCGCGAGGTGTACTTGCCCGGATTCTCCTTGCCGAACGGGCGGCCGGTGTTCAGGTGGTTGTAGTACATCGGGATCTGGCCGACCGAGCGCGGGAAGGTCATCGGCAGCTTGCCCGACGGGTTGTAGTCGCCGAACAACACGTCCGCCACTGCGTTGCCGCCCTCGGTGCCGCTGTACCAGGTTTCCAGCATCGCGTCCGCCTGCTCGCTCTCCCAGCTCAGCGCCAACGGCCGGCCGTTCATCAGCACCAGCACCAGCGGCTTGCCGGTGGCTTTCAGCGCGGCGATCAGATCGCGCTGGCTCTGCGGGATCGTGATGTCAGCGCGGCTGGAGGCCTCATGCGCCATGCCCTGCGATTCCCCCACCACCGCCACGACCACGTCGGCCTTGTTCGCCGCCTGTACCGCTTCGTCGATCATCTGCTGCGGCGAACGGGTGTCGAACGCCACCGCCGGCTCGTACTCGTTCAGGTAGTCGATAATGCCTTTATCCTGCGTGACGTTGGCGCCCTTGGCGTAAAGAATGCGCGCCTTGTCGCCCACCGCCCGCTCCAACCCTTCGCGCAGGGTCACCGACTGCTTGACCACTCCGGCGGCCGACCAGCTGCCCATCACGTCGCGCTGGCTGTCGGCCATCGGCCCGACCAGCGCGATGGTCGCCTGCTTGCTCAGCGGCAGCGTCTGCTTATCGTTCTTCAGCAACACCATCGTTTTGCGTGCCACCACCCGCGCCTCGGCGCGGTGCAGGCGGCTTTCGGCGTTGGTGTCCTGCGGGTCGGAACCCGCCGGGCCCAGATGCACATACGGATCGGTGAACAGCCCCATGTCGTACTTGGTGTTCAGCACGTCGCGGCAGGCGCGATCGATATCGCTTTCAGGCACCAGCCCGTCTTTCACCAGACCCGGCAGGTATTTGTCGTAAAACTCGTCGCTCATGCTCATGTCGACGCCGGAGGTGATTGCCAGGCGTACCGCGTCGCGCGCGTCGGCGGCCACGCCGTGTTTAATCAGCTCTTTGATCGCCCCATGGTCGCTGATGGTGATGCCTTTAAAGCCCCACTGATCGCGCAGCAGATCTTTCAGCAGCCACGGGTTGGCGGTGGCCGGCACGCCGTTCACCGAGTTGAGCGACACCATCACCCCGCCGCTGCCGGCATCCACCGCCGCTTTGTAAGGCGGCAGGTAGTCCTGATACATGCGCAGCGGACTCATGTCGACGGTGTTGTAATCGCGGCCGCCTTCGACGGCGCCGTACAACGCAAAGTGCTTAACGCTGGCCATCACCGAACCGGGCTTGGCCGGGTCGCCGTTTTGATAACCGTCGACCATCACTTTGGCGATTTTCGACACCAGCCAGGTGTCTTCGCCGAAGCCTTCGGAGACCCGGCCCCAGCGCGGATCGCGGGTGATATCGACCATCGGCGCGAAGGTCATGTTGAGGCCGTCATCGCTGGCCTCCTGCGCCGCCACGCGGGCGCTGAGCGCAATGGCCTCCAGATCGAAGCTGGCCGCCAGCCCCAGGCTGATCGGGAACACGGTGCGCTGGCCGTGCACCACGTCATAGGCGAAGAACAACGGAATTTTGAGGCGGCTGAGCTGCATCGCCTGATCCTGCATCACCCGAATGTCCGGGCGGGTGACGGTATTGAAAATGGCGCCGATCTGCCCTTTGCGGATGCCCTCGCGGATCGCTTCTTTCGGGTTATCCGGCCCGACGCTGATCAGCCGCAGCTGGCCGATCTTCTCTTCCAGCGTCATCTGCTTCATCAAATGGGACACGAAGGCGTCGCGCTGCTGTGCGTGAATGCCCTGCATTATCGGCGTTTCCTGCGCAAAAGCCGGGCTGAGGGCCAGACCGGACAACATACTCACCACACAAAGCCATTTCATCTTGTTTTATCTCAGGCGTGTTTCCGCTGCCAACGCCGCGGGGTTTAATCGGAGTGAAGAAACAGTTTGCCACACTCTGTTTCATCGCCAAGGGAATTCGCATCGGCAATGTTTACAAAGCATTACAGGTTATCGGCAGGTAATTCTGCAGCCGGGCGCGGCTGTCGGCGGCCTCCGCCGTCAGAAAATCGATCAGCGGCGCCAACGCCGGCGGCGGCGCCCCGCGTTCAGGATAGACCAGATAATAGGCCGCGCCGCTGCTGACGCAGAGCGGGAACGGCGTGACGACGCGCCGCGCCTGAATATCCTCCTCCAGCAGGCACAGATCGCCGATGGCGATGCCGAACCCCTGCAGCGCGGCGCTCATCGCCAGATCGAGAGTATCGAAATGCTGAGCCTTGCCGGACGGCAGCGCATCGGCCCCCGCCGCCTTCAGCCAGCGCAGCCAGTCGCGGCGATCGCGCGTCGGATGCAGCAGGGTTTTGTCCGTCAAATCCGCCAGCCGGGGTGCCGGCGGCAGAAACGTCGGCGTGCAGACCGGCGTGAGGATTTCGTCGAACAGCAGGTGCGCGGTCAGCTTTTTACCCGGTGGCCGGCCGAATACCACCGCGGCGTCAAACTGCTCGGTGCTGAAATCCAGACCGTGCGACACCGAGGCGGTCAGCTCGATATGCATGTCCGGCCGTTCATTCTGCAGGCGAATCACACGCGGCAGCACCCAGCGCATCGCGCAGGTCGGGCATTTGACGCGCAGCGCCCCCGGCGGGGCGGCGGCCCGCGTCAGCGCCTCGTCCAGCTGCCCCAGCGCCTGCTGCACCGGCGCCAGCAGCTGCGCGCCCTGCGGCGTCAGCGCCAAACCGCGCGGCTGGCGGCTGAACAGCGGATAACCCAGGCGCTGCTCCAGCCCGAGAATTTGCCGGCTGACCGCCCCCTGCGTCAGGTGCAGCTCCCGGGCGGCATGGGTAAAGTTGAGGCGTTGCGCCACCACCACGAAGGTTTTCAACACGTCGAGCGACGGCAGGGATATCGGCATAGCAGGCCTCGATTAGGTATGATCACAGTGCATGGCAAGTATGACAAACTTTCCCTTGTCCGCCTACGCCGGCTGATGCTTAATCGCTCAACACTTCCCTGTTTGCCTGGAGCCCATCATGCAGAGCGCCTGTTCATCCCGCTCGAAGCTGCCGGACGTCGGCACCACCATTTTCACCGTCATTGGCCAACTCAGCGCCGAACATCAGGCCCTCAATCTGTCGCAGGGCGCGCCCAACTTCGCCGGCGACCCGCAGCTGATCGAGGCAACGGCGCAAGCCATGCGCGCAGGTCATAACCAATACGCGCCGATGAGCGGCGTGGCGGCGTTACGTGCTGCTCTGGCGGAAAAAGCTGAACGATTGTATGGCGCACGCTATGACGCCGACGAAGAAATCACGGTGATCGCCAGCGCCAGCGAAGGGCTGTACTCGGCGATCAGCGCGCTGGTGCATCCCGGCGACGAGGTGATCTATTTCGAACCGGCGTTCGACAGCTATGCGCCGATCGTGCGCCTGCAGGGCGCCACGCCGGTGGCGATCAAACTGTCGCTGCAGGATTTTCGCGTCGACTGGGACGAAGTGGCCGCCGCCATCAACGGCAAAACGCGCATGATCATCGTCAACACGCCGCACAACCCGACCGGCGCGGTGTTTGACGAGCACGACATCGAACGCCTGACCGCCCTGACCCGCGACACCGACATCGTGATCCTGTCCGACGAGGTCTACGAACACGTGGTGTTCGACGGCGAAATTCACCACAGCATGGCGCGCTATCCGCAGCTGGCGGAACGCAGCGTGATCGTGTCGTCGTTCGGTAAAACCTACCACGTCACCGGCTGGCGCGTCGGCTACTGTCTGGCGCCGGCGGCGCTGATGGACGAGATCCGCAAGGTGCACCAATTTATGGTGTTCTCCGCCGATACGCCGATGCAACACGCCTTCGCCGCCGCGCTCGCCAACCCGCAGAGCTACCTGGGGCTGGCGGCGTTTTACCAACAAAAGCGCGATCTGCTGGCCAGCGCCTTGCAGGATTCGCGCTTTGAGCTGCTGCCCAGCCGCGGCAGCTTCTTCATGCTGGCCCGCTTTAGCGGCTTCAGTCACGAAAGCGACAATGATTTCGCCGTACGCTTGATCCGCGAAGCGAAGGTGGCGACGATCCCGCTGTCGGCGTTCTACAGCGACGGCACCAATACCGGCCTAATCCGGCTGAGTTTTTCCAAAGATAACGAGACCCTGCTGGAAGGCGCGCGCCGCCTGAGCCAGGCGTAATTTTTTGTCCGACCATGGGAAAGGGGCACTGCCTATGAAAGCACTGAAAACGCTGTTCGCCGCCGGATGCCTGCTGGCCGCCGGCACTTCGCTGGCGGCGGAAAACAGCCTGCGCTTCGGCCTGGAAGCGCTGTATCCGCCGTTCGAATCCAAATCCGCCAGCGGCAAACTGGAAGGGTTCGACATCGAACTGGGCGACGCGGTGTGCGCCGCCGCGCAGTTGAAATGCAGCTGGGTGGAAACCTCGTTCGACAGCCTGATCCCGGCGCTGCAGGCGCGCAAGTTCGACGCCATCAACTCGGCGATGAACGTGACCGAACAGCGGCGTCAGGCGATCGCCTTTACCGACGCCATCTATCAGGTGCCGAACCGCCTGATCGCCAAGGCCGACAGCGGCCTGCTGCCGGACACCAAATCGCTGGCGGGCAAACACGTGGGCGTGCTGCAAGGATCGATTCAGGAGATTTACGCCAAAACCCATTGGGCGCCGGCGGGCGTGGACGTGGTGTCTTACCAGGATCAGAATCAGGTTTATCTGGATCTGGCGGCCGGTCGGCTCGACGCCACGCTGGTGATGGCGCCGTCGGGGCAAAGCGGCTTCCTGTCGCAGCCGGATGGCAAAGGCTTCGCCTTCGTCGGCGAGGCGGTGCGCGACGACAAGATCCTCGGTGAAGGCATCGCCTTCGGCCTGCGCAAAGGGGATGAGGCGCTGAAGAAGAAACTGGATGCCGCCATCGCCAAAGTGAAACAGCAAGGCACGGTGACGGCGCTGTCGAAGAAGTATTTCGGCGATATCGACGTGACGGTGAAGTGATGGACGGGGGCGGCACCGCCGCCCCCTCCCGCGTTTAGCGATCGAATACCGAACTGTTCAGCGCACGATCCTGCTGGTGGCGTTCCAGCGCCAATTCGATCAGGCGCGTGATCAGCGCCTGATAGCTGACGCCGCTGGCGGCCCACAGCTTGGGATACATGCTGATATTGGTGAAGCCCGGCAGCGTGTTAATTTCGTTGATCACCACCTGGTTGTCCGGCGTCAGGAACACATCCACCCGCGCCAGCCCGAAGCACTCCAGCGCGCGGAACGCCTTCAGCGCCACCTCACGGATGTGGTCACTCACTTCCGGCGCGATTGCCGCCGGCACCACCACCTGAGCGCCCTGCTCATTGATGTATTTGGTGTCGTAAGAATAGAAGGCGTCGCTTAGCACGATCTCGCCGCACACGCTGGCCTGCGGATCGTCGTTGCCCAGCACCGCGCACTCGATCTCGCGGCCAACGATCGCTGACTCCACCAGCACCTTGTGATCGAAGCTGAAGGCCAGCAATACCGCCGCGTCGAACTCGGCGCGGTTTTCCACCTTGCTGACCCCGACCGAGGAGCCCTGGTTGGCCGGCTTGACGAACAGCGGCAGGCCGAGGCGCTCGCTCAATTGCTCAAACGTAAATCCGGCGCGGTTGGCGCGCGTCAGGGTGACGAACGGCGCCACCGCAAGCCCGGCATCGCGCAGCAGGCGCTTGGTCACGTCTTTATCCATGCTGACCGCCGAGCCGAGCACGCCTGCGCCGACGAACGGCATATTGGCCATGCGCAGCAGCCCCTGCAGCGAGCCGTCCTCCCCCAGCGTGCCGTGCACGATCGGGAAAATAACGTCCAGTTGGCCCAGCGCGCCGGCGCTGCCCGCTTCGATCAGCTGCTGTTTTTCCTGGCCCGGGATCAGCGCCACGTTCTTGTTCGAGCGGTTCAGCGCGATCAGCGCCGGGTTCTCGGCGTTGAGCAGGTAGTTGGAGGCGTCGTTGATGTGCCACTGCCCCTGTTTGTCGATCCCCAGCAGCGTGACGTCAAACTTCTCTTTGTCGATTGCATCCACAATGTTTTTGGCCGACTGCAGCGACACCTCATGCTCCGCCGATTTACCGCCAAAAATCACCCCAACACGTAGTTTAGTCACGCCTTAAATCCTTCTGAAAAATCATGGCAAAAAAGTCGTTCATCACAATAAACGCATTGTCTGGCGGCGGCAATCGTTGTTGCCAGAATCTTCTTACGCCACAGAATGCCACATCGCCACCATCCTAAACGTATACACTTCGTATATCGTTCACTTAGGGAGACGCCGATGGGCATCGTAAAAATTTCAGACGCGCTGCATGACGATCTGCGCCTCGCCAGCCTGACCATGACGCGTTCGATCAACGCGCAGGCCGAATACTGGATCAAGATCGGTATGCTGGCGGAGTTCCATCCGGAACTGACCTACCCGCAGCTGGTAAAAAAGATGATGAAAGATAACGCGCTGACGCTGAAGGAGATTGTCGGGTGAAACAGATTGTGATTAAAACGCCGGAAGAGATTGCCAAAATGCGCCATTCCGGCGCCCTGCTGGCGAAAGTGTTTGCTATGCTCGATGAGGTCATCGTCGAAGGCATCTCCACCATGGAGATCAACGACCGCGCCGAGGCGTTTATCGTCGAAGAGCTGAAGTCGCGCCCGGCCAG
The DNA here is from genome assembly GCF_010119335.3 of Serratia sp. HRI. Classification (NCBI taxonomy): domain Bacteria; kingdom Pseudomonadati; phylum Pseudomonadota; class Gammaproteobacteria; order Enterobacterales; family Yersiniaceae; genus Serratia; species Serratia sp. HRI. Next base: position 1,186,814 of record NZ_CP083690.1, read on the forward strand.
CAAAGGGCAGTATGATTTCCCCTATGTGCTCAACACCTCAATCGACGATGTGGTGTGCCACGGGGTGCCGTCGGCCAGCAAAATCCTGCGTTCCGGCATGATTATCAACGTAGACATCACGCTGGAAAACGGCGGCTATATCGCCGACTCCAGCAAGATGTACTGCGTCGGCCAGGTGACGCCGCTGGCCAAACGGCTGGTGAACAACGTCTATGAATCGATGTGGCAGGGCATTCGCGCGGTAAAACCGGGTGCCACCCTGGGCGATATCGGCCATGCCGTCCAGCGGCACGCCGAGCAGGCCGGCTACAGCATCGTGCGGGAGTATTGCGGCCACGGCATCGGCCGCGATATGCATGAAGAGCCGGCGGTATTGCACTACGGTCAACCCGGCAGCGGTATGGTGCTGCAGGAAGGCATGGTGTTCACCATCGAGCCGATGATCAACCAGGGCGACCGCCGCATCAAGCAGAAGAAAGACGGCTGGACGGTGGTGACGCGCGACAAAAAACTGTCGGCACAGTGGGAACACACCGTGGCGGTCACCGCCGACGGCGTGGAGATCCTGACGCTGCGCGACGAAGAGCGCCGGGCCGGCTACGCCGAACGCTACTAAACCCGCAAGCCATTAGCCTGGCAAGCTGATAGCTTAATAAGTTATTTAATTGATAGCCTCTTAGCTTATATGTGGCACTCCGGCGCCGCGGTTAAAGCAACGGGGATGACAGGGAGACAGGCAGCATGCAGTCAGGCAATCAGGCATTTATCAACCAGCTTAAAGACATCGTCGGCGGCCCGCAGCTGTTGACCGGCGATCGCAACACCGAGCGGTATCGCAAGGGGTTCCGCTCCGGCGAAGGCCAGGCGCTGGCGGTGGCGTTTCCCACCAGCCTGCTGCAGCTGTGGCGCATTTTGCAGGCCTGCGTGGCCGCCGACAAAATCGTCATCATGCAGGCCGCCAATACCGGCCTGACCGAAGGATCGACCCCCAGCGGCAACGACTATGACCGCGAGATCGTCATCGTCAGCACCCTGCGCCTCGACCATATTCAGGTGCTGGACAACGGCAAGCAGGTGGTCGGCTTCCCCGGCAGCACCCTGCACCACCTCGAGAAATTGCTCAAGCCCTACGGCCGCGAACCGCATTCGGTGATCGGTTCCTCCTGCATCGGCGCCTCGGTGATCGGCGGCGTGTGCAACAACTCCGGCGGCTCGCTGGTGAAACGCGGCCCGGCCTACACCGAAATGGCGCTGTACGCCCAGCTAGGGGAAGACGGCCAGCTGCGCCTGGTGAACCATTTGGGCATCCGCCTCGGCGACACGCCGGAAGAGATCCTCACCCGGCTGGAAAAAGGCGACTATCGCCCGACAGACGTCGAATACGGCGAGCTGCGCGCCTCGGATAACGAGTACGCCAGCCGGGTGCGCGACGTCGATGCCGACACCCCTTCCCGCTTCAACGCCGACAAACGCCGCCTGTACGAGGCCTCCGGCTGCGCCGGCAAGCTGGCGGTGTTCGCGGTGCGGCTCGACACCTTCGAGAAAGAAGGCAAAGAGCAGGTGTTCTATATCGGCACCAACGACACCGCGGTGCTGACCGAACTGCGCCGCCACATGCTGAGCCAGTTCGAAAACCTGCCGGTGGCCGGTGAGTACATGCACCGCGATATCTTCGACATCGCCGAGGTGTACGGCAAAGACACCTTCATGATGATCGACAAGCTCGGCACCGATCAGATGCCGCGCTTCTTCACCCTGAAAGGCCGTATGGACGCCAGCCTCAACAAGCTGCCGCTGCTGCCACACAACCTGACCGATCGGCTGATGCAGGGCCTGAGCCATCTGGCGCCGAGCCACCTGCCGAAGCGCATGAAGGAATACCGCGAACGTTTCGAACATCACCTGCTGCTGAAGATGGCCGGCCCCGGCGTAGACGAAGCGCAGCGCTACCTGACCGAGTACTTCGCCCAGGCCGAAGGCGCTTTCTTCGCCTGCACGCCTGACGAAGGCAAAAAGGCCTTCCTGCACCGCTTCGCCGCCGCCGGCGCCGCCGTGCGCTACCATGCGGTGCACGCCGACAAGGTGGAGGATATTCTGGCGCTGGATATCGCCCTGCGCCGCAACGACACCGACTGGTTCGAAACCCTGCCGCCGGAGATTGACAGCCAACTGGTGCATAAGCTGTATTACGGCCACTTTATGTGCCACGTCTTCCATCAGGACTACGTGGTGAAAAAGGGCGTCGACAGCCATGCGCTGAAGGAAAAGATGCTCGAGATCCTTAACCGGCGCGGCGCCGAGTATCCCGCGGAGCATAACGTCGGCCACCTGTATCACGCCAAGGCGGATCTGCAGGCGTTCTACCGCACCGCCGATCCGACCAACAGCTTCAACCCCGGCATCGGCAAAACCAGCAAACGTAAAGGCTGGGCCGAAGACCCCCGCTAAGACCGCCCGATTGGCCCGCCGCCGCACCCGGCGCGGGCTTTTGATAGACGACTTTATCTTCGCAGGGTGCGCGTTCATCGTTCCGCGCGCAGCAGCAAGGACACGATGAACGCGCCCCCCAGCCCCGCCGTAATGATGCCGATGGGCAGCTCCTGATTGGGGATCAGACTGCGGCTGAGCATGTCGCCGCCGGTCAGCAGCGTCGCCCCCAGCAGGCCGCACATCGGCACGGCCAAACGGTGGCGCACGCCCACCAGGCGCCGGGCCAGATAGGGCACCATCAGCCCGACAAAGCCGATCACGCCCGTCAGCGAAACGAGAAACGCCGTGGACAGTGCGCAGCACAGAAAGGTCTCGGTGCGCAGGCGCGCCACGTTGACCCCCATCGAATGGGCGGTTTGCTCGCCCGCCAGCAGCGCGTCCAACGCCCGCCAACGCAGCGCCGTAAACCCGGCCAGCAGCACGAAACTCGCCAGCGGAATGGACAGATTATCCCAACGCGCCAGCCCCAGCCCGCCGAGCGACCAGAACAACACCGAACCGGCCGCCCGCTGATCGCCGGAAAACACCAGGTAGCTGGTGAGCGCGCTGAACAAAAACGAGACCGCCAGGCCGCAGACGATCAGCTGCTCGGCGCGCCTGACCCGGCCGACGCGAAACAGGATCATCACCGCCAAGGCAGACAAAACGCCGCCGGCGAAGGCGGACAGCGGCAACGTCAGCGCGCCCAGCGCGTCGCCGAAGCGCGTGATGACCAGCACCGCGCCGGCGGAGGCGCCGGAGGAGAGACCAAACAAAAAAGGATCGGCCAGCTCATTGCGCGTGGTGGTCTGCAGCAGCGCGCCGGTCATCGCCAGCCCGGCGCCGGTCAAGGCCGCCAGCAAGGCTCTGGGCACCCGCATTTGCACGACAATAGTGTCCAGCATGCCGGAGAGGGGCGCCGATGAAAGCCCCAATGCCGCCATCGTCTGCCGCCATGACAGCACGACGCTGCCCAACTGCAGGCTCCAGACCATTAACCCGCACAATACCGACAGCGCCAACGGCGCGAGCAGCATAAACCGCCGGGTCGGCGAGTTCATTCAGCCTCCGGCGCGTACAGCGCCCGCGCCAGCTTTTCCACCGCGCCGATGTTGGCCGGCCCCGGCGTCAGTTCCGCATACTGCAGTTTCAGATAGCGGTGGTGCCGTACGGCAGGCGTTAATTTCATCAACGGGTGGGACTCGAGGAAGCGCCGCAGCGCATCGGCACCCGATCCGGTCTGGTAATCCAGCAGAATAATGAAGTCGGGCTCGGCCGCCGCTACCGCCTCCCAGGACGCCGTCGTCCAGCTCGCCGGCAAGCCGTCCATCACGTTGCGGCCGCCCGCCGCTTCGACGATCGCCGTCGGCATAGCGTATTTGCCGCTGGTGAAAGGCTTCTCCTCCCCCGAGTCATAGACGAACACCTTGAGCGGCGCCTGGCCCGCCGGCCTGGCTGGAAGCGCAGCCAACCGGCGCTTCCAGCCCTCAACCAGCGCGGTGGCCTCTTGCCGCTTGCCGAAAATCTTGCCGAGCTTCAGCTCATCGTCATACAGCAGATTCATATCGGCCTTCTGCGGCCGCCCGCCGGCCTGTACGCAGCTCTCGCTCAGCACCAGCGTTTTGATGCCGAACGGGGCGAGCTTCTCCGGCGTGACGTCGCCGCCGATCTTCATGCCGTAATTCCAGCCGGCGAAAAAGAAATCCGGCTGGACCGCCAGCAGCGTTTCCAAAGCGGGATATTTCGGCGCCAGTTCGGGAATGGCGCCCATCGCGGCCTTGAAGTCGGGCGTCAGTTTGTACCAGCCGGTGATGCCGGTCAGCCCGACAATGCGATCCTGCAAATGCAGTGCAAAGGCCATCTCGGCCATGTTGATGTCGTTGATGACGGCGCGCTGCGGCGCCTGGTTGAAGGTGACCGGCACACCGCAGCTTTCTACGGTGACGGGAAAATGTTCGGCCGCCGCCGACCTGGCGGCCAGCAACAGAAGCAGGATGAATACGCGTGCGTTCATGTTTCTCTCTGGTTGATCAAGCGCAATGGGGAACGTCAAAAATGCGCAGCGTTTTCCCGCTGACGGGATGCGCCACCTTGAAACTGTTCATGCCGAACACCGGCAAAATCACCGAAGTCTGTAACACCGCCTCGGGCGTACCACAGGCTACCTGGCGGCTTTCGTTCAGCACCAGGATCCGATCGGCAAACGCCTCTGCCACGGGCAAATCGTGCAGCACCGCAATCACGGCAATGTCTTTATTTTTCACTAACGACAGCAGCGCCGCGCGCCCAGGCGGATCGAGGTGATTGGTCGGTTCATCCAGCAACAACAGATCGGGAGACTGCGCCAACGCCCGGGCCAGCGCGGCGCGCTGACGCTGGCCGCCCGAGAGCCGCCCTAGCGGATGGTGCCTGAGCGGCGCCAGCCCGGTTTCCCCGATGGCTTCGTCAACGATGCGTTTTCCCGCCGCAGAGCGTGCGCCATGCGGTAAACGGCCCAACGCCACGTAGTCCTCAACCGACAGCCGCAAATCCGGCGAATCGTTTTGCGCCAGAAAGGCGATGCTTTTGGCGCGTTCCGCCGTCGGCCACTCGGACAAGGCCCGCCCTCGCCAGTGAATGCCGCCGCTGTCCGGCCGCGTTTCGCCGATCAGGGCACGCAGCAGGCTGGACTTGCCGCTGCCGTTAGGACCGATCACCGCCAGCTTCTCACCGGCGCGCAGCGCGAAATGGATGTTGTCGAGTATCAATGCCCCGCCGTGGCCGGTCAGGCTAACTCCATCAACGTGGAGGATGTTGCGAACTGAATTCATCACGCATCAATTGTTATATTATAACATATCAATATTTTTACCACGATTACGCGCCTTCTGCAAAAGCGAATCGCAACGTCTTTTGCCGCACGCGTTGCGTGAACCGAGGAGGGACCAAGCCGCGCCCCTGCATCAACACTGCGCGGCCAAAACAACATAGCACACCCTTCAATTAATGATAATGATTTTCATTATCATTAAAATCATGATGATTTCCGATTGCACGCCCCGCTGAACTTGGTTATGTTTGAAGCGATTAGTTTCATTCCCTGTTTTCAGGAACTCACATGACCTACCTGGCGCACAGTACAGATCCGACAGACGCGACCGTTCCGGCCGTCGTTTTGCTGTGTGCTTCCTCCGCCCCACCCGCCGTTTCCTCTGTCGTTTCAGCGGTTGCCGCTTACCCACCACGCATTGTGGTTGTGCGCTAAGCCAAACCGACTTTTACCTCCGGCTTATTGATCTGTTGCGTTCAGGCGTAGACCGCCGCGCGCGCCGGAGCCTGTAATTTTCACGACAGGTGAAATTGATATGCGATTACCTTCTCTCTGGGCCAATGCCGGCCTGGCTACGCTGTTCGTCCTGCTTTGGAGCAGCGGCGCGATCTTCTCCCGTTGGGGGTTGGAGCACGCTTCCGCCTTCGCTTTCCTGTTCTTCCGCTGCGCCATCGCACTGGCGGTGCTGTTGGCCATCGGCCTGTGGCAGCGCCAGTGCCTGCCCGCTCCCGGCACCCGCCGGCGCGTCGCGCTGATTGGCGTGTTGATGATCGGCAGCTATCAAATCTGCTATCTGCTGGCGCTGGAACAGGGTATTACGCCCGGCGTGCTGGCGACGCTGCTCGGCGTACAGCCGATCCTCACCCAGTTCATCACCGAACGGCGCTGCACCGGGCTGCGGGCGCTCGGCCTGGCGCTGGCAATGGTCGGGCTGACGCTGGTAGTGTACCAAAGCCTGATGGTGGCCCACTTCTCGCTGAGCGGCATGCTGTTCGCCTTTATCGCGCTGGGCTGCATGACCGCCGGCACCCTGCTGCAAAAAGGCATGACGCAGCCGCCGCTGGCGGTCTTGCCGCTGCAGTATGCCGTCGGGTTGCTGATGTGTACGCTGGCGCTGCCGTTTGAGCCGCTGCGGGTCGAATGGGGGCCGGCGTTCGTGCTGCCGCTGCTGTGGATGGCGGTGGTGATCTCGGTGCTGGCGACCTTCTTGCTGTATCGCCTGATCCAGCGCGGTAACCTGGTGCAGGTCACCAGCCTGTTCTATCTGATCCCGGCGGTGACCACCCTGCTGGACTACCTGTTGCTCGGCCACGCGCTGGCGGCGCTGAGCCTGCTGGGCATGGCGGGCATCGTGCTCGGCGTGATGCTGGTTTTCCGCCGCGTATAAAGCAAAAGCCCCCGCGCCGTTCCACCGGCGCGGGGGCGATAACAACAGCCGTTAACTCAGAACAACCAGGAACCGTACCCCCACAGCAGCACCGTCACCCCAAGCAGCAGCTCGAGCAACAGGATACCGATAGCGAAGGTCGAGCTGGAGAAGATGAACCCTTCCTTACTGTCGATATTCAGGAAGTGCGGGATCCCCAGATTCAGCAGATAGCCCGAATAGCACAGGCCGATAATGCCGACAAACAGACACAGCCAGACGACCGGATAGAGCGCCACAATCCCGCTGAGGAACATCGGGGTCGCCACGTAGCCGGCGAACACCATGCAGCGGTGCAGGCTGGGGCGCGATTCATAGCGCCGCGCCATCCAGTGAATGACTTTCCCCATGGCCGCTACGCCCGCCAGCATGAGCAGGTAAAACGCCACGGCGGTATAAAGCGCGGTAAACATGTCGAGCCTGATGGCATGTCCCTCGCCGGAGAGCCAGCCCAACTGGGTGGTGCCGATAAAGGCGCAGACCACCGGGATTGCTGCCAAGAGCAACACGTGATGGGTGTATAGGTGCGAGACGCTTTCATTCTCGCTTTTGATCTGTTCGAACTCGGCGCTGGGATGCGCCAGAAGTCCCCAAACATGACTGACCATGAGACACCTCCTATCTCGCCGTAGGCCGCGATCGGCGAACGAATTTCACACCTCTGACGGACAGCTACCCGTGCGAGGATTGCGGCCACGGGGCTCTCTCCCCTGTACTAATTATAGTCTTTCGGCGAAAAAACGTGCGGAAAGCGAAAGGCGCGGCGCTTTGTCTTATACTCCCCCATTAAACCCAAGCTGTGAGGAAGGTTATGTCATCCGCTATCATCACCCGCCAGGCGGGGATCGTCGACGTCGACGCCGGGCGCAACGTCACCGTGGTAGAACCCTGCAATCTTTACGGCTGCCGGCTCGGCGACGATGTCTTCGTCGGCCCGTTCGTGGAGATCCAGCGCCACGTCAGCATCGGCGCGCGCAGTAAAATTCAGTCGCACAGCTTTATCTGCGAATACGTCACCCTCGGCGAAGCGTGTTTTGTCGGCCACGGCGTCACCTTCGCCAACGATCTGTTCAAAGACGGCGCGCCCAATGCCGATCCGGCCAGCTGGGGGCGCACCTGCATCGGCGATCGGGTGTCCATCGGTTCCGGCGCCACGATCCTGGCGGTGGAGATCTGCAGCGACGCGGTGATCGGCGCCGGGGCGGTCGTGACCCGCGACATCACCCGCAAGGGGATCTACGCCGGCAACCCGGCGCGTCTGCTGCGGGAGCTGCCGTAATGAACCCGGCCATCCGCATCGCGGCCATTGAGACGTTGCCCGACGATTATCTGGCCCGCGGCGATTTCAGCTTCACCATCGCCTGTTATGCCCTGCCGCAGTTCGACAGCCCGGTGGACAGCTGGCCAACTCGCCCGGTGGCGCCGTTTCGCAAACGCTATCCCCTGGCGCCGTTCGCCAACGAAGACAGCGTGACCTTCCTGGCTTATCGCCAGAACGACGCCGTTGGCCACATCACGCTGAGCAAAAACTGGAACGGCTACACCCTGATCGACGAGATCGCCGTCAGCGCTGACGCGCGCCGCCAAGGCATCGCCGGGGCGCTGCTGGACTGCGCCAAACAGTGGGCGCGGCAGCAGGAAACCTCAGGTATGATGCTCGAAACGCAGAACAACAACCTGGCGGCCTGCCGCTGCTACCAGCACTATGGGTTTATCCTCGGCGGCATCGATCGCTTGCTGTATCGCGCCGAACCGGAGATCGCCGATCATGAAATCGCGCTGTTCTGGTATTTGCCGTTCAATAGCGAAATCGGTTACTGATTTATCGATTGCCATTGAGGTTATGTTTACTTTTTAACCCCTACCATCGGATGAGAACTGTTATCACTTACTCTGATAAACCAGCGACACCCATGGAGGGCCGTATGAACAAGAACAAGGCTGTTTTACTGATGTTAGCTATCGCCATGAGCGGATGCGCCGATCGCCCCACCGCCGTCACCCCCGCAACGCCGCCGACCGACGCCGCCGTTTCTCCGACGGGCGTGCAGCCGGAGATGGACGCCAGCACCCGCAGCAAGCTGCGTGAGATCCTCGCGCTGCGCGCCGGTTGGCCCGCCGCACAGCCGCATGGCCGCACCGTCGATTTGATTTCGCGCGAGTTTCTCGGCACGCCCTATCTCGCCAACCGCCTGATCGGCTCGCAGAGCACGCCCGAGCAGTTGGTGATCGACTTCCGCGGGCTGGATTGCTTCACCTACATCGATTATGTGGAAGCGCTCAGCACTGCCCGCAGCGAAGGCGAGTTTGTACAACATCTGGTAGACATTCGCTACGTCGACGGCAAAATCGCCTTCCCGCAGCGCAAACACTTCTTCACCGACTGGGCGCAGCGGCCGCACCAGGTGGCCGAAGACATCACCGCGCAGCTCAGCCCGCACGCCGTTACCCTCGTGAAAACCCTCAACCGCAAGGCGGACGGCAGCAGCTACCTGCCCGGCTTGCCCGTCGTGCAGCGCAGCGTGACCTATATCCCCAGCGACAACGTCGACAACAAGGTGCTGGCCCAGCTGCGCACGGGCGATTACATCGGTATTTACACCAACCTGGACGGGCTGGACGTGACCCACACCGGCATCTTCGTGATGACCGACAGCGGCCCGGTGCTGCGCAACGCCTCTTCACGCAAGGCCAACATGCGGGTGGTCGATTCGCCCTTTATGGATTACGTGATGGCTACGCCGGGCATCGTGGTGCTGCGTTCGCTCAGCCGATAACCCCCCGTCGCATAACGGCTATAAGCTATAGCCGTTTATGCTGAACGAGCGTTTGACTTCATCGGCGGTTCAGGCTTAGCTGTAAGGACAAAAAACAACTGATTTTATTGTTCTTTTCAGGGAGACTTCGATGACCTTACGCTGGCGTATCACCCCTCTGGCGGCGGCCTTCGCCGCCGTATTGGCGCTTCAGGGCTGCGATCAAAAAACCGATCAGAATCATATCAAGGTCGGCGTCATCAACGGCGCGGAACAGGACGTGGCAGAAGTCGCCAGACAGGTGGCGAAAGAGAAATACGGGCTGGACGTCGAGCTGGTCGGCTTTAGCGGTTCACTGCTGCCGAACGACGCTACCGACAAGGGCGAACTGGACGCCAACGTGTTCCAGCACCGCCCGTTCCTCGAACAGCAAAACAAAGATCACGGCTATAAGCTGGTGGCGGTCGGCAATACCTTTGTCTTCCCGATGGCCGGCTACTCCAAAAAGATAAAATCGCTCAAAGAGCTGCCGGACGGCGCGGTGATCGCCATCCCGCTCGATCCGACCAACCTGGGGCGCGCCCTGCTGCTGCTGGAAAAAACCGGATTGATTACGCTGAAACAAGGCAAGGGGTTGTTGCCCACCGCCCTGGACATCAGCGCCAACCCGCACCATTACCAAATCATGGAGCTGGAAGGCGCGCAGCTGCCGCACGTGCTGGACGATCCAAAGGTCACCGTTGCCGTCATCAGCACCACCTACATCAACCAGACCGGTCTGACGCCGACCAAAGACGGCATCTTCATCGAGGATAAGGACTCGCCGTACACCAACATCATCGTCACCCGCGAAGACAACAAGGACGCGCCGAACGTGCAGAACTTCATCAAGGCCTATGAGTCTGACGAAGTGGCCAAGGCCGCCGAGAAAATCTTCAACGGCGGCGCGGTGAAAGGCTGGTAAATTCGGCCACCATCAAGGCGGATTCTGCGTACGAATCCGCAATATTTCACTTTCATTCCCCGTTTCCTTACGCCACACCTTTCTCTATAAGCAAAACGCCCGCATGCTCATTCCTCCATAACACGGATTGTTCACAACAAAGGAGTGTCTCGATGCCGATCAAATTTGCCCCCAAGGTCGGGGAAATTCTCGAGTGCAACTATGGCAACTATCCCCTATCAGTCTGCCAACCGCATGAAACCGGCTTTTATGATGGCCACATTCCACCAGAAATGGTGAAGAACCGTTTAGTTGTTGTGTTGAACGGCAAAATTAACGGCAACGCCTGCATTATCGTACCGCTGTCGACCACCAGAGATTCGAACAAGATCGAACGGGGATTGCACATCGAAATTACGCGTGAACTCATCGAAGATATGAGATTCTTTCATCCGCAAACGCGCTGGGCAAAGGGCGATCTGGTGCAGCAAGTCAGCCGCCAACGGCTGAACAGAGCCCGTAAAGAGAGAGGCTTTCTTACCCAGTGTCTGTCGCGCGAGCTTGTTGCTGACATACAACGCGCCGTCATTAAGTCGATCAATGCCAAAAATATGCTGTTCTGACCAGTACGCTGTTGTTGACAAAACAGACAAATCAGGTGAAATTGTCGCCGTAGCCGATACAGGCCCTTATGCTATACCCTCCCTTTCAGGGACCTGCGAAGCCCAGCCATCCAGCTGGGCTTTTGCCTCTCTGGCGCCCACCGATTTTTAAAACGTCATCTTTTCTTCCCGCTCTTGTCCCTTACGTGGCGTCAGGCTGTAGTATCCCGTCACGCACAAGGGAGGCGCTAGATCGGTTATTGAAAGTCGGCGAACTGGCGCGCCGGATGGGCGTTTCACTGGCGGAAGCCGGGGCAATTCTGGCGCGTTCAGGGCCGGCGCTTCCGGCGGTGATTGAGCAGCAGCTCGCCATGTTGGACCCGCAATTGGCACAGAGCGCCGCATTGTGCGGCTGACAACCCCATAGGGTTCTCTTATCTCACCATAAGAAAACCCGATTTACCCCGGCGGCGAGCGGCGCGCATAATGGCGTTTATCCGCTGATTTCCAAGGTAAACAGGCATTACCATGACGCTCTCCGCTCCCGTACTCAGCCTCCTCGATGCCACGCCGGACGATATGGCCGCCGTGCTGCGCATTTACACCCACCACGTGCTGTACGGTGCCGCCTCTTTTGAAGAACAGCCGCCGACCTTGGCGGAAATGCAGCTGCGGCTGGGTAAGGTGCGGAAAGCCGGGCTGCCCTGGCTGGTGGCGAAAAGCGAAGGCCGTATTGTGGGCTACTGCTATGCCACGCCGTATCGCCCCCGGCCGGCCTATCGTTTTACCGTGGAGGACTCGGTGTATATCGCCGAGGGGCAACAGGGCAAAGGCGTCGGCAAGGCTCTGCTGAGCGCGCTGATCGCCCGCTGTGAGCAAGGCCCCTGGCGCCAGATGCTGGCGATCGTCGGCGATTCCGCCGCCAACCGCGGTTCGCTGGCGCTGCACCAGTCGCTCGGTTTTACCAGCGTCGGGACGTTAAAGGCAGTGGGGTTCAAACTGGGGGAATGGCGCGACACCCACATCATGCAGCGCGCGCTGGGCGCGGGCGACAATCGGCATCCCTGAATGCATGGCGACGCACGATAGGAAGTTAGCGTCTATAGTGAAGAGTGATTTCATTGAGTTAGCGCCAGTTGTGCGCCACATTTAACGGGTAAGGGAGAATCAAATGAAAATTATTCTGTGGATTGTCGCCATCATCTTTATCGTGGGTTTGTTGACGATTACCGGCGTTCTCAAACTGATATTTTAAAGCGTCTGCACCGTCCCGCCCCTCTCGGGGCGAGATTTTTCATCATGCCTTGAAACGCGCGCGTACCGCGCCCAGCGCCGACACCACCGCCAGCACCACGCCGCCGGCCACCAGCCCGAACGCCACGTTCAGCAGAGCCGGAACCACCCCCTGCAAGATATGGCCAAACGTCGGCACCACCGTGGTGTACGAGGCCCAGTCTTCGAAAAGGTGATGCACCGGCGGCAGACCGTGGGTCAGGATGCCACCGCCGACCATAAACATGGCGACCGTGCCGACGATCGACAGCGTTTTCATCAAATAAGGCGCGGCACGCACGATGCCGCCGCCGAGGGAGCGCGCTAACGCGCTGCTTTTGCGGCTCAGATACAGCCCCAGATCGTCCAGCCGGACGATGCCGGCGACGATGCCATACACGCCGAGCGTCATCACGACGGCGATGCCGCACAAGACGATCACCTGCTGGCTGAAGGTGGCGCCGGCAACGGTGCCCAGCGTGATGGCGATAATCTCGGCGGAGAGCACGAAATCGGTGCGTATCGCCCCTTTCACCTTGCGTTTCTCATAGGCCGCGGCGTCCTCATTGGCGCCGGGCCCGTCCGATTTTTCCTCCTGCGCCGCCTTGCCGTGGCTCAGGCTGTGAAACACCTTTTCGAACCCTTCGTAACACAGGTAGGCGCCGCCCACCATCAGCAGCGGCGTAATCGCCCAGGGTGCAAAAGCGCTGATCAGCAGCGCCAGCGGCACCAGGATCGCCTTGTTGATCAACGAACCTTTGGCGACGCTCCACACCACCGGCAGTTCGCGATCGGCTTTAACGCCGGTGACCTGCTGCGCGTTGAGCGCCAGATCGTCTCCCAGCACCCCGGCGGTTTTTTTTGCCGCCATTTTGCTCATTAACGAGACGTCGTCCAACAACGAGGCGATGTCGTCGATGAGGGTAAGTAAGCTACTTCCTGCCAAAATGATTCATCCTTTTCATATTCACGGGCCATTCTATGTTTAGCATAGCGGTAAAGCGTCATGAAAGGATATGGGAGGATCGCGGAAAACGCCGGGCGGGCGAATGCCGCCCGGCGCCGGCGTTAGAGCGCTACGCTGCCCAGGATGAACGTCACGGTAATCACCGACAGCAGCGTCGTCCAGGTGATAATGGAGGCCATCGCTTCATGATCGCCCCCCATTTGCCGCGCCAGAATATAGGCGTTGCCGGCACAAGGCACGGCGGAGTAGAGAATGGCGATGCTGGCCGGCACGCCGGTGGCGCCGAAATAGTGCACCAGCGCAATGGTAATCAGCGGCATGGCCACCAGCTTCAGCACGGTCGCATAAGAGATGGAAACCAGCTTGCGGATATGCATGCTGACGATCAACCCTGCGCCGACCGACATCAGGCTCAGCGGCGTGGCGGCGTTGGAGAGATAAACGAACAGCTGTTTAAGCGCGCCGGTGATGTGCAGGTTGCACAGGTTCATCAGCACCCCGAACAACGCGCCGATGATCAGCGGGTTTTTCGTCAGCGCCAGCAGCGCGCCGCTCAGGCTTTTCTTGCTGCCGGTGCCGTAGTGGTTCATCACCAACACGCTCATGATGTTGGTCAGAATGATCATGTACGCCACGAAGAAACCGGACAGCGCCACCCCCTCGCTGCCAAACAGCGATTGCGACAGCGCGATGAATACATAAGAGTTGTATCTGACTCCGCCCTGAAAAATGGAGGTAAACAGATCGGCCGACGTATTGAAGAACAGTTTGCCAACGAAAATAATCAACGCGATGGCCAGCGTGGAAACAATCGTCGCCACTACGGGATAAAAGCTGTCAGCGCCGCTAAAATCCGCCTCACTGATATCCAATATCAACAGTGCCGGAAAAAAAAGGTAATAAACGAATTTGTCTGAGAAGCCCCAAAATACGGCGACATCTTTAACATAGAGTTTTGACAAATAGCCCAGCACGATTAACAAAAAAATCGGCAATATAGAAAGAAAAACGTTCAGCATGAATAATAACCTTAAATCGAGAAAATGCGCTCTTCAACCTGATTGAGGTTGCGGTGATTCCATAAGCTTGCCGAAATGAAGACGCGTTGCACCCAGCGCAACGGCGTATCTCTTTCATCGAAAGAAGGCGTGAATTTATCGCGCGAATGCAGCGCAAAGCGGTTATCGATATACACCAAATCGCCTGGGCAAATATCGATACCGATGGCGTTTTCTTTCACCAGCCCGTAGAAACGCTCCAGCGCGGCTTCCGCTCGCGGCGTGCTGGCCGCAATCATGCCGGGATAGAAGACGGCGCTCACATCCGGCAATACGTGATTTTGCGAAATCAGCGGCACCAGCGCGGTTTCTTCCCGCCCGGCCTGCGTGGATTGGCGCCAACGGTAAGGCAGTTTGATGCTGTACAGCGGGCTGGCGAGCGTTTCGACGTCCTCGCGGCTCAGCTGAGCGATCGCCAGACGCGAATCGGAGATGCGCGTCATCGGGCTGTGCGGATCGCGGCGCACGCCGGCCAGCAGCAGGCCCATCGGCGAGACGTTGAACTGCTCCAGGTGTTTCAGCGCCGCATTTTCAATATGGAAGTCCAGTTCAACATCGAACCCCAGACCGGTATACTCTTTTTTGGCTTCGCGTTTGGGGATCAGATTATTAATCAGCTCCTTCCCCTCGAAATACATCGAATAGGGCTCGCCGATTAACGAAGAAATACCCACCAACAGGTTTTCACTGATATTCCCGGATTTGGCCGAAGGCGTGTATTGGTTCGGGCAAGGGGAAAAGAAAACTTCTTTATCCACCGGCACATTTTTTAAAATAAGATAAGGCCGTGGTTTGATTGACGCCTTTTGCTGGCTTAATGCAGCGCTTAATCTGTGGGGCAAATGGGTAATCATGGCCGATCGTATAGCATGAATATACGCATCACCGCCGGCGGGATCGTAAGCAATTTTATCTAATGCCGAAAATAACTCGTTTCGTTCCTGATCCGTCAATTGAAAGACGTTTTGGTAATCCATCCTGAGCATTCCTTGACAATAAGAATATCATTAGCAAGCCTAATGAAAGCGGCAGGATATTAACACTTTGCAATCAAATTCATAAAGATTTATTAACTAATTTCGTGATCTTAATCACCACTCCTCCGTCCAGTTAATGGCGGAGAAGAAGTGATTAAAAAACAAACAGATACGCAGTTACGTCTCTATCAGACGCACCAGCGAATACGCGCGAGAGGTAGCGCAGAACATGATCGTGGGCCTCAAAGACGCACGATAAATGCGTACTGCCCTCAAGCAAGCCAAAGGCAACATGCACGCTGCCATGCTGTTCGACGAAACGCTGCAAGGATTGCGCGCTGAACAACTCATCCTGCGCCGCCGCCAGCAGCAAGGTCGGCAATCGCAGCGCCGCCAGTTGCTTGGCCGGGGTACGTGGTGTCAAGGCGTTAGCCATATTAACGCTGTATTGGCAGACAAAATCGGGGGCGGCGGCCAGCACGGCCGGGGGAAAATTCAGGCTGACCGCCCGAGATTGCCCAAACCACCGCCCGCCGCTGAGCGCATTGGCCACAAAAGGCCATTGCCGCACCTGGGCAAAACGGGCCGCCGCCGGCAGATCGCGGGCCATCCCGGAAAATGGCCCCAGCTCGGGCGCCAGCAGGGTCAGGCTGTCCACCTGCTGTTCGCAAGGATAACGGGTCAGGTAGTTGAGCAACATCCCGGCACCGCTGGAATGGCCAAGCAGGTGCCTGCGCGCCAACGGAAAACGCAGGCGCATTTCCGCCAGGATGACATCGACATCGCGCCAAATACGCTCAGGCCGCTCAACCGTCCCCCGCTCTCCCGTGGAATCGCCATGCCCGCGAATATCGACCAGGCACACCGCGAGCGTTGGCTCGGCGGCCAGCTGGCGCGCAAGAATGTCATACCCGGCGGCGCTGTTAACCCCGCCGCCGTGATAAACCACGATCACGTCTTCACTCTCGACAGTTTGCCGATACAGACGGTAGCTCAATCCCTCAATGCGGCCGGACGACGTGCCCACCTGTGCCCCCGGCCACTCACCGAAAGACTTCGCTTGCTCAACATAGCGGTCAAAATCAATCAATTCGCACCTTTCCATGATGTTGTCGGAATTCCCCACGGCAGAGCCGCTGCCCCGGCGATAAGCATATGAAACAACAGCAGGAACTGCCATGCCTTTTGCGCGCTCCCCCTTAGCCTCAGGGCAGATCCCCCGCCGGCACATTGAGCTGCCAGGAGAGCCCAAAGCGATCGTTGAGCCAGCCGAAGCGGGCGCTGAAGCCGTAGTCGTCGAGCGGCATCAGCACCTTGCCGCCTTCCGCCAGGCGGTGGAAAGCCTGCTCCAGCGCCTCTTCGTTAGGCAGGTTGATGAACAGCGACACCGCCGGGGTGAAGCTGAAATCATGGCTGATCGGGCTGTCGATAAACACCAGGTTCTGCCGGTCGAAATCGATGGCGGCATGCTTGATCAATCGCCGGCCGTCCGGCGTCGGGTCGTAATGCTGCACCTGCATGAGACGAAAGCGCGCAAACACCTGGCTGTAGAGGTCGATCGCCTGCTGCGCCTCCCCCTGGAACATGACAAAGGTCGAAACCTGACTCATAACATCCTCTCCGGCAATCGTTGTAGTATTAATGGAGGATAGCGGATTACCGTTGAAGCGGCGGAAAGGAGCAACCATGAGCATCATTCATCGCCTGGCGCAGCCGGACGATCTCAACGGCCTGTTGGCTCTGTATCGCGAGCTGCGCCCACAGGATGCGCCGCTGCGCACCGACGACGCACGCCGCACCCTGCAGCGCCTGCTGGACGATCCGGCGATCCGTCTGGTGGTGGCGGCGGACGAGGAACAGCCGATCGCCACCTGCATGCTGGCGCTGATCCCGGGGCTGGCGCACCAGGCGCAGCCGTTCGGCATCATCGAGCACGTGGTGACGGCAGAGCCCTATCGCGGCCACGGCGTGGCGCTCGCGATGATCGAATACGCGCTGCAGCTGGCCTGGCGCAAGGGCTGTTACAAGGTGATGCTGCTGTCGGGGCAGCAACGCACCGGCGCGCACCAGCTTTACCTCAAAGCGGGTTTCGACGGCGATCGCGAGCGGGGATTTGTCATCAGGCGGCCCGAGGGCCGATAGCGGCCTGCTGCAAACGAGCAGGCCGCCAGGCGGGTCATTCGGTGGCGTTTTTCGCCAGGCTGGCGTCTTTTTGCCGACGATAGTCACGGGCGGCGGCCGGGATCGGCGTCACCTTGCCGGTTTCAATCCAGCTGCGCAGCCGGTTGGCATCGGCGAAGTGGGTATATTTGCCGAAGGCGTCCAGCACCACCAGCGACACCGAGCGGTTACCGATCACCGTACGCATCGCCAGGCAGTGGCCCGCCTGGTTGGTGAAGCCGGTCTTGGTCAGCTGGATGTTCCATTTCGGGTTATACACCAGATGGTTGGTATTGCGGAACGGCAGCGTATAGTTCGGATCTTTGAAGCTGGCCATGCGCTCGGTGGTGGTGCTGAGCTGGCCAATCAACGGGTATTGCTTGGTGGCGATCAACAGCTTGGTCAGATCGCGCGCCGTCGACACGTTATGGATAGAGAGCCCGGTCGGTTCCACATAATGGGTATTGGTCATGCCCAGCGCCTTGGCCTTGGCGTTCATCGCTTTGATGAAGGCGTTGTAGCCCCCCGGATAGTGGTGCGCCAGGCTGGCGGCGGCGCGGTTTTCCGACGACATCAGCGCCAGCAGCAACATATCCTTGCGGCTGATTTCGCTGTTCAGCCGCACCCGCGAATACACCCCTTTCATCTCCGGCGTCTGGTGGATATCCACCGCCAGCATCTCGTCGAGCGGCAGGTGCGCGTCCAGCGTGACCATGGCGGTCATCAACTTGGTGATCGAGGCGATCGGCACCACCTCATCCGGGTTGCGCGCATACATCACCTTATGGGTTTGCATATCGACGACCATCGCACTGCCGGAGGCCAGCTCCGGCTGGGTGGCGTGCAGGGCGGCGGCGTTGTCGCTGGCCAGCGCACGCGGCGCAAAGCCTGCGCCCGCCTGCAAAGCGAGCAGGGTCAGAACCAAAACACGTATTTTCACAGGCATTACTCTGAAATGGGGGCTTGAACTCAGCGAATTATATGTGAGGGTTCGGCGCTTGGCACTGGGATTATAGGGCGGATTTGTGACAAATTCTGTCGGCCGAAAAACGACGCAGCCCGCGGGCGCTCTGGGATGAACGCCCGCGTAGAAAAAGTTACAGCGCCGGCTGCCAGGCCGACTGCGGCAGCAGGTACAACCCCGGCGTTTGCCGCGCCCCCGCGCCGACGATATGGCCGATGCCGGCCGCCATCACCGCCAGCGTCACGTCGAAGGCATTGAGGCTGTCACCGTAGCCGGCGGTCAGGTTGAACATCGAACCGTTGGCCAGCAAATAGACCGTCTTCTCATTGAGTTGGTAAGCGTTCACATAAGGCATCGGCTCGTGGTGCGACCGGCCCTTGAGGAAGCCGACGTCGATCTCTTCCGCCACGTGGCCGACGTTGAGGATAAACACGCCGTCCTGCGCCTGTTGCAGATGCTGCGCCGAGAGCACGTTTTTCGCGCCGGTCGCGGTAGCGATCACGTCCGCCTGCGCGACGGCGCTCGCCAGATCCACCACCTGCCAGCCGTCATAACGCGCCTGCAGCGCACGCGCCGGATCGATTTCCGCCACCATCACCTGGCCGCCGTAAGCCCTGGCCGCCGCCGCCGTCCCCTGCCCGACCAGGCCGTAGCCGATCACCAGCACGCGCTTTTCGTGCAGCGTCAGATGGGTGGTCTGGAAGAAGGTGTGCCAGGCGGTCAACCCAACCATATGCCGATTGTGCAGCCCCTCTTTCACCGGCAGATCGTCCCAGTTGAAGATCGGGTAGCGCGGCGCCACGCCGTTCAAACGGCTGATGCCCGATCCGGTGGCTTCCAGCCCGGCGACGATCTGCGGGCCGTTCGGCGATTGGTGCAAGCGGGTGGTCAAATCCGCCCCCATTTCGCACAGGTGAGTCGGCTGCCAGGCCAACGCGCGGTCGAAAGATTCCGACCACTCGCCGGCGCTCATGTCACGCCAGGCGTAAGCCTGCGCGCCCCGTCGTTCCAGCCAGGCCACCACGTCGTTCTGCACCGTGGTGGGATTGCAGGTGGTCAGAAAGATCGCCGCGCCCTTGTCCAGCAAACCGGCTACCAGCGGCGCCATTTTCAGATCCAGGTGCATATTGCACGCCAGCCGCACCCCGTGCAGGTCCGGCAACGCCGCCACCGCCGCCCGGGTGCGCGGCATATGGCGCATCGCCCAGTTCAATTCGTTCTCGAAATCCTGATACATCCGTTGCTCCTCTGGTGTGCCCCGCCGCCAGGCGTGGCAAAAAAGTTACCCCGCGCGGCCGAGCCGGCGGATCGCCTGCGGCGACAGGCCAAATACCCGGATAAACGCCCGCCTCATGCGCTCCGGATCGCTGAATCCCACCGAACGGGCGATCGCCTCCAGCGGCTCGGTGCTCTCTTCGATGCGCCCCCTGGCCGCCTCCACCCGCAGCTGTTCGATCACCTTGGCCGGCGTCTGCCCGGTTTCGGCGCGGAACAGCCGACCGAACTGGCGCTCGCTCAGGCAGGCAGCGTCGGCCAGATCCGCCACCGACAGCGGCAGGTGCAAGTGCTCGCGCGCGAACGACAGCGCGGCGCGCATGCGATCCGACGACGGGTTCAACGCCAGCAGCAGCGAGTACTGCGACTGCCCGCCGGGGCGCCGGTGGTAGACCACCAGCTGCCGCGCCACGCCCGCCGCCATCGTGGCGCCAAGGTCGTCTTCTATCAACGCCAGCGCCAGATCGATACCGGCGCTGATGCCGGCCGAGGTCCAGATATCGCCGTCGCGAATGAAGATACGGTTGCTGTCGACGCGGATGCGCGGATAACTCTGCTGCAGCCGCGCCGCATGATACCAGTGGGTGGTGGCGCGCTTGCCGTCCAGCAAACCGCAGGCCGCCAGAATAAACGCGCCGGTGCACACGCTGGCGATGCGCCGCGCTCGCCGGCTGTGGCTCGTCAGAAACGCCACCAGCGCCGGCGACTGCGCCGCCATCACGTTGCCGCTGCCGCCGGCCACCACCAGCGTATCGAAACGCTCGTCGCCGCACGGCTGCGTGGCGATCTCCACCCCCGCCGAGCTGGCGACCATCCCGCCCTGCGGCGAGATCGCCACGCAGCGGTAGGCCGGCGGGTCGGTAAATTGGCTGACGTTATCGAACGCCGCCAGCGGGCCGGCAAAGTCCAGCAGGTTGAAACCGGGAAAAACCACAAAACCGATCGTTTTCATGATGGCGCTTTTTGAGGGTTATCTGTCATATCAGCCAAAAACAGGGCGGCTATTATGGCCCAGGTCCAACGATAAAAATGAGGCGAATGTCATGTCTGAACCACTCGTGATTGTATTTCCCATCTATCAAGGCGTCACCCAACTCGACTTCACCGGCCCACTGCAGTTTCTGCGCCACATGCCGGGCGCGGAAATCATCGTCGCTTCGGTAGACGGCGCGGATGTCGAATCGGAAGGCCTGCACTTCACCCAGCTGCGCCCGCTGCCGGAGATCGCGCGCTGCGACGTGCTGTGCGTGCCGGGCGGCAGCGGCTGCACCCAGGCGCTGCAGGATGAAGCGTTCATGCGGCAAATCCGACGGCTGGGCGCCGATGCCCGCTATCTGACCTCGGTGTGCACCGGTTCGCTGATCCTGGCCGCCGCCGGCTTGCTGCCGGGCAAACGCGCCGCCTGCCACTGGTCGATGCGCGACAGCCTGAAGCTGTTCGGCGCCATACCCAGCGCTGCACGCGTAGAGCGCGACGGCAACGTGATCAGCGGCGGCGGCGTCACCGCCGGCATCGACTTTGCGCTGGCGCTGATCGCCGAACTGCACGGCGAAGACACCGCCCAAACGATCCAACTCTATCTGGAGTACGCCCCGGCTCCGCCGTTCACGGGCGGCACACCGGAACTGGCCCCGCCGCACATTTACGCCAAGGTGCAGGCACAAATGGCGGAAAGTCTGGCGCGGCGCAGAGCCTTGGTGGCCCAGATCGCCCAAAGCTAGCGATCGCGCGTATACTTGCCCTTATGCGTCAGTCACATAAGGAGTAAGGAATGACCGATTTGGCCCACTACATTACGGACTACGGCTACTGGGCGTTGTTTATCGGCTGCCTGGCTGAGGGAGAAACCATCACGCTGCTGGGCGGCATCGCCGCCCACGAAGGGCTGCTGCACTGGCCGTGGGTGATAGCCGTGGTGGCGCTCGGCGGCACGCTGGGGGATCAGCTGCTGTACTTCATCGGCCGCCGGTTCGAAGGCCGGGTCATCTCGCGGCTCAAAGGGCAGGAAAAGCGCATCGCGCGCGCCAGAAGGCTGATCGCCCGCCACCCGATGCTGTTCGTTATCGGGGTGCGCTTTATGTACGGCTTCCGCATCATCGGCCCGGTGCTGATCGGCGCCAGCCGGCTGCCGCCGTCGCGCTTTGTGCCGCTCAACATCCTCGGCGCCATTCTCTGGGCGACGATCTTCGTCATGCTCGGCTATTTTGGCGGCCAGGCGATCGAAAGCTTCTTTACCGGCTTCAATAAAAAACTGGCGCAAACGCCACGCGGAGTGAAACTCAGCGACTAAGCATCAGTTTGATGCCCAACAGCGCCAGCACGCCGCCGCTCAAGCGATCGAACCAAGCCTTGAAGCGCAGATAAATCCGGCGCGGACGCGGCGAAGAGAGCACGAAGGCGACAAAGGCGTACCACGCCACATCGACCGCCAGCGCGATCAAGGGTAGCGCCACATACATCCACGGCGCGATCGCGTGGCTGAGCAACGCGGCGAACACGCTGGCAAAGACGATGGCCGTATTCGGGTTGCCCAATTGAGTCAGCAGGCCGGTGGTGAAGGCTTTACGCCATCCCAGCGGCTGCCCGCCCACTCCATCCACGTTCAGCTGCCGGTTGGCGCCGCGCAACATGTTGAACGCCAGATAGATAAGATAGGCGCCGCCCAACAGCTTCAACGTCCCGTAAAGCCATGGCAGCGCCAGCAACAGCGACTGCAGCCCAAGCAGGGCCAACAGTGCAAAGACAAAGCATCCGACGCCCATTCCCAGCGCGACCACCATGCCGTCGCCACGTGAGGAAGCCACCGCCGTACGCGCCACCAGAATAAAGCTTTGCCCCGGGCTCATCGCCCCCAGCGCAATCGCGCCGGTAATGCTTATTATTGACAGCGCCGTCTCGCTCAACATGCCCACTCTCCCGTTGTCATTTTTTATTCAAACTAGCGCAGAGGTGAAAACAAAAGCAATAACGGTGCGTCAAGATCCCTGCGGCGCCGCGCGCATCAGCTCGACCAGCTCGCGCGCCGCCTTGTCCAGCGGGCGGCTCTTCAGCCAGATCAGATGCATCGGCAATCGCAGCTCGTTCTTGGTGTTTTTGAATTTCAGCCGCATCAGCCGCCCCTGCGCCAGCAGCGGCTCGGCCAGCGACAGCGGGAAATTGCCCCACCCCAGGCCCGCTTCCACCATGTTCAGCGCCATCGGCAGGCTGTCGGTGCGCCAGTAGGCCTCCGCCACCTGCGGGCGCAGATCGCCGATCGGCAGATCGCGGCTGGCCACCATGATCTGCCGCACGTTGATCAGATCCTCGAGAAACAGCTCGCCCGCCGCGCCCTCCAGCGCCGGATGCTGCGGCGATACCATCGCCACCAGCGACTCCGCGCCGACGGCGTGGAACTGCTCCGCGCTGTTGATGTTCAGCCCGCCGAACGCGAGGCAGACGCCAATGCGCCCCTGATGCAGCATATGCAGCACGTCGTCCTGCGGCGCGCTGAGCACTTCGATGTTCAGCAGCGGATAACGTTGCGACAGCGTTTTCACCGCCACCAGCAGGCCGGCGCCGTTGATGTCCGACGCCACGCCGATCGAAAGCGTGCTTTCCAGCCCCTGCGAAAGTTCGATGGCGTGCACCTGCAGCTGCTTGAGCTGCCCGGCGATCAGGCGGGCGTGCGGCGCCAGGGCCAACGCCAGCGCGGTCGGCGTCGGTTCGCGGTGCGAGCGATCGAACAATGCGAAACCGAGTTCCGCCTCCATGTTGGCGATACCCATGCTGACGGCGGACGGTACGCGCCGCAGCGCGCGGGCGGCGGCGGAAAACGAACCGCGATCGAGCACCGCCAGAAACAGTTCGATATTGTCGCTGGAAAAGTTCATCGTTTAACCTGTCAGTAAAACTGACAGCTCCTGACTTTTTCTATCAATGTGATTGACGCTATCTTAGCCGCCGCCGCCACAGAGGCAACTAAAAACAGATCGGGAGAAAACAATGCAAGGCGTCAAACGCAAACTGGTGTATGTCACCGCTTATGAACTTATCGGCATGACGATCTCGGCGCTGGGGCTGGCGCTGCTGTCGGGCCACGCGCCGAGCAGCACCGGGCCGCTGGCGGTGGTGATCACCACCCTCGCGGTCAGCTGGAACTTCATTTACAACTACCTGTTCGAGTGGTGGGAAAGCCGCCAGGCGTCGCGCACCCGCACCCTCAAGCGCCGCATTTTGCACGCAGTGGGCTTTCAGCTGACGCTGGTAGTGTATCTGATCCCGCTGATCGCCTGGTGGATGGGCATCACGCTGTGGCAGGCGCTGCTGCTGGACATGGCGCTGATCGTCATCATTCCTTGCTACACCTTCCTGTTTAACTGGGCGTTCGACAAGCTGTTCGGCCTGCCGGCTTCGGCTCTGCCGGCCGGTGAATCCGCCTAAAAACCCCCTCGTCCCATTCGCCTGCGCACGCCCATCGCCGCGCAGGCGCCATCGCTTTATTTTCCGCCCGCCTTTACCCCGACGCGAAATAACCTTCAAATCCCTTTAGTTTGCACGGTAATTATTATTCTGTGATTTCAATCACTTTTATCGTTCGATATTTCCGTGTTGATAATGAGACTCATCTTACTGAATAATATGCGCTTTTGTTTTCAGTTTAAAAAATACACACAATTGCTCACGCTTTGCGCACAGGTTTTTTTGCCACATTTATCGGGAAACGGTAGCATGCCACGCCGTTATTTAACGGCAGCTGTATACACAATAAACAGCGGAATGATGCTACGACCTCATTCTCATTACGATTGCTGATGGCAATCGTTTGCCCTGCCGCTCAGGGCGGAGTTCATCATAGACAGGTAAACAGGACGGATAATGCACTCACAAAAAAAGTCGGCGGACGATAAACACGCCGCCAGACGACGCTGGCTAGACTCCCATGAATCCGGTTATCACAAAAGCATGGGTAACCGGCAGATCCAAATGATCGCCATCGGCGGTTCGATCGGCACCGGCTTGTTCCTCGGTACCGGCGGCCGCCTCGAACTGGCCGGGCCGGCGCTGGCGCTGGTCTATCTGGTGTGCGGGATCTTCTCTTTCTTCATCCTGCGCGCGCTGGGCGAACTGGTGCTGCATCGCCCTTCCAGCGGCAGCTTCGTTTCTTATGCCCGCGAATTTCTCGGTGAGAAAGCCTCTTACGTCGCCGGCTGGATGTATTTCCTCAACTGGGCGATGACCGGCATCGTCGACATCACCGCGGTAGCGCTGTACATGCACTACTGGGGCACCTTCGCCGACGTGCCGCAGTGGCTGTTCGCCCTCGGCGCGCTCGGCATCGTCGCCACCATGAACATGATCGGCGTGAAATGGTTCGCCGAAATGGAATTCTGGTTCGCGCTGATCAAGGTCGCCGCCATCGCGCTGTTCCTGATTGTCGGCGTGGTGTTCCTCGGCACCGGCACCCCGGTCGCCGGCCACACCACCGGCATGCACCTGATCACCGAAAACGGCGGCATGTTCCCGCACGGCCTGCTGCCGGCGCTGGTGCTGGTGCAAGGGGTGATCTTCGCCTTCGCCGGCATCGAGCTTATCGGCACCGCCGCCGGCGAGTGTAAAGATCCGGCCAAAATGATGCCCAAAGCGATCAACAGCGTGATCTGGCGTATCGGCCTGTTCTACGTCGGCTCCGTGGTGCTGTTGGTGCTGCTGCTGCCGTGGAACGCCTATCAGGCCGGCCAAAGCCCGTTCGTCACCTTCTTCAGCAAGCTGGGCGTGCCTTATATCGGCACCATCATGAACATCGTGGTGTTGACCGCCGCGCTGTCCAGCCTCAACTCTGGCCTCTACTCTACCGGCCGCATCCTGCGCTCGCTGGCAATGGGCGGCTCCGCGCCGAAGCTGATGGCCAAAATGAGCAGCCAGCAGGTGCCTTACGCCGGCATCCTGGTCACCTGCGGCATCTACGTGATCGGCGTGGTGCTCAACTATCTGGTGCCGTCGCAGGTATTCGAGATCGTGTTGAACATCGCTTCGCTCGGCATCATCGCCTCTTGGGCATTTATCATCGTTTGCCAGATGCGCCTGCGCAAAGCCGTGCACGAAGGCCGCGCGCAGCCGGTCTCGTTCAGAATGCCGGGCGCGCCGTTCACCTCCTGGCTGACGCTGGCGTTCCTGCTGATCGTGGTGGTGATGATGGCGTTCGACTACCCGAACGGCACCTGGACCATCGCCACCATCCCGGTGCTGGCAGTGCTGCTGACGCTGGGCTGGTTCGGCCTGCGCAAGCGCGCGCAGGAAGTGAAATTGGAACAGCAGGCTCACGAAGAACAAAACCCGCACTGATTCGACAAACCGCCCTCCGGGGCGGTTTTTTTATCCGCTATAACCGGCCGTAGAACGTCATTCTGGCGCTTTCAGACAGCATCACGTCCGGCTGCGCATTGTAGGCCAGCACCACCAGCATGCGCGTGATGTCGCCTTCGGTCGGCGTCACCCGGTGCATGGCGTTGCGCCCGCGAAACAGCACCAAATCCCCCTCCTCCATCGCCAGCCGTTTGGCCACCCGCTCCCCGTCCAGCACCTGCGTGACCCCGGCATAGTTCATCTCGCCGCGATCGGCGTCGCGCAGGTTCTCCACGTACTCGAAACGCCCGCCCGCCGCCGGTTTCTGGATCAGCAGAGTGATGGCGAACGACGAATTGTCGAAGTGCCAGCCCAGCTCCTGGCCGGTGTGGGCGTAATGCAGGTTGATCGACGACAGCCGATCGGCGTAGGGATACAGCTGCGCCTCATCCAGCACCGCGCAGAGGAACGCACGAAACGCCGGAGCATCGTACAGCGCACGCAGCGGCGACTGCGGCGGAATATCTTCGTCGGTAATGCAGCCTTTGGACGACACCACCAGCCGGTTGCGCGCGTGATCGGCCGGCAGCGCGTCGTCCTGCGGCCGCAGATACACGTTGTGTTTGCTGGTGGCATAAAACGCCGCGTGGTGCTGTTCGGCGCCTTCCAACCGCACCGTCGCCAGCGCGGCGGCGCGCAGAAATCCCGGCAGTACTAACGCACCGCTGCGCTCCAGCGTTTGCCGGCAACGGGCGCGGAACTCGGCGTCGTCGATGGGATGGGCGGACAGATCGATAATATCGGCAAGTTGCGGCATGACGTTCCCCTCGTGTGCGATAGCCGGATGCCTCTCACTGTAGCGAATGGCGCATTGCCGCCATAACAAAAATACGTTATGGATAAGCTAACCAATTCTTAGCGATAGCCCTGCCCATGCACTCACCGTCCCGCGCGCGCTTGCCCAAGCTGAGCGCCATTCTGGCGTTCGAAACCGCCGCCCGCACCGGCAGCCTGGCCCGCGCGGCGGATACGCTGGCGCTGACCGCCGCCGCCGTCAGCCAGCAGATCCGCCAGCTGGAGCAACACCTGGGGATCACGCTGTTCATCCGCGCCAAAAGCGGCGTCACGCTGACCGAACAGGGCGCGGACTACCTGGCCTACGTGCAGGAGGCGTTCGAAACGCTGCGCGTGGCGCAGCAGCACGTCGAGCGCCAGCGCGGCAAACAGGCGCTGACGGTGTTCGCCCTGCCGGCGTTGGCCTCCAAGTGGCTGAACCCGGCGCTGGGCGACTGGCTGGCGCAGTGCCCCGACGGCGATCTGCGGCTGCACGCCACCCATGCGGCGGTCGATTTCGCCCATTCGGCGGCAGACTTCGCCCTGTGCTTCGGCGATCAGGACTATCCGCTGCTGGAAAAGATGCAACTGTTTCAGGATCGGGTGCAGCCGGTGTGCAGCCCGGCGCTGCGCGATCGCGGCGACTGGACGCAGCTGCCGCTGATCCATGTCGATTGGGGCAAGGAGAGCCAGTTTCTGCCGGGCTGGCACGAGTGGTTCACCGCCGCCGATCGGTCACCGCCGGCGCGGCGCGGGCTGACCTATAACCTGACTTCGTTGGCTATCGACGCCGCCGTGCAAGGGCGCGGGGTGCTGCTCGGCCAGCGGCGGCTGATCGCCCGTGAACTGGCGGAAGGCCAGCTGGTCACCCTGGCCGAACCGGCGCTGCCGCTCAGCAAACCCTACTACGTAGTTTACCCACCGCGCACGCTGGAAAAACCCGGCGCAGCGGCGTTTCTGGCCTGGTTGCAAACCCTCGCATCTACAGGCCAAACCTGAACCCCGGCGGCGATGTTTGCTGGCGTCAGGCACAACCCTGAACGCTTAAGCCTCTCACCTCAGCCTGTTAATTTATCTCTGCCGACCGGGACCGCGAACCGATTCGCCCTTCGGCCACAATGCCATTTCCCTATGCCGCCGCCCCTGCAATCGCCATATTGCATCGGCCTCTTATTGTCCAAAACGAGGGCTATTCCATGATTTCATTAAATGATTACGCCAACCTGCGCAGCTATGCCGGTAGCGAAACCGCGGTGATGCTCGAAAACCGCTACCATCACGGCGTATTTACCCGAGACGATGCGGATACCACCAGCCAGGACAACGGCGTTACCCTGATCGTCGATGCGCAAAACCGCCGCTGGAAGCGCATCATCAATGACGGCGATTACAGCATCGATTGGTGGCACCTGCCGGGCGATGAGCTGGATTACTCGCTGACCATTACCCGCGCGTGCAACTTCTTGCAGGTCAAAGGCGAAGAGTGGTGGCAGTTGCCTATCCCAACTACCCCGGCGGGGATTACCCTGGTTGGCCCCGGCGGCGTTCGCCCTTGTAAAACCACTGCCAACCTAAAGCTGTGGAAAAACGCCGTCGATTTTAAGGGCACCATTCTGGACTTCAGCGGCGCCACCAACATCGAGTGCGTACGCGTGCAATATTCGCTGGGAGCGCCGGCGATTTATAACCTGCGCATCGTGGGTGCCCCTGGCGCGGCGGCTAACCTGCGCGGCCTGTGCGTCTACAGCGATGCCTCTAACATGCACGGCTTGCCGGCCTGTCAGCTGCTGGTGCAAAACGTCTGGCTAACCAACCTGTACAAAGGCATCGTCTTCGGCAATAACGCCTATATCCAGAGCTGGCACAGCATCATGGTGCGCGGCTGTTTCTGGCCGATCTGGTCTGAAACCACCGCCAACGCCGGCGAAAAAATCGTCTTCTACAAATGCCTGTTCGGCGACAGCAGAAACTATTATCAGGGGGTGCACGCCCTGGCCTTCCGCGATTGTTCGTTCGACTACAGCGGCTTTAGCAATGAAACCGAACAGTTGGCCAATACCGACTATGGCTTGTTCGACCTTAAAGGCGGCACGCTGGACTTTAAAAATTGCCACTTCGAATGGGGTAACGCCAATTGCCGCAACTACCGGCCGGTCTTTACCAGCAACAACGGCGGTACGGTAAAAATCAAAGACAGCCAATGGCACAGCGTGATGACCAACAACACCGATGCCGGCAGCAGCGTGCCCTACCAATACGTCGAGTATTTCTTCTTCGATAAGTCCAGCGATCTGAGCGGAAAATGTTATATCGACGGTTTCGATCTGGTGAACGCCGACATTAAAAAAGGCTGGTCCAACAACCACATCGAGATGAAAAAGATCGTCGCACCCGGCTACGTCAACATGTGGCGCCTGCTCTATCTGGGTGATGGCGTCAACCATCTGCCGGAGCCGAGCTGGAAAGAAAGCGGCGCGCTGGCGTTGAATAACGTCTACGCCTTCGGCGGCGCACGTCTCTCGCAAACGGCGACCGCCGATCTGGCGGTAACGCTGCAAAACGGCGTGCTGACCGCCACCACCAAAACGGCAACGACGGCGGACAAACGCGTCGAGATCTACTTCCCGATCGCGAAAAACGATCTGGTGCTGTGGCGCGCCACGCTGGCCAACCTGAAAGGTCAGAGCAGCCTTGATGTCATCATCGGCACCTACCAAGGCAAGTATGTCCTGAACGGCGATGCCGGCGTCACCACCGTGCTGGAAAAAGCCTGCCAGTGGGGCCGTACCGGTACGGTAACGCCGACCACTTCGGCAACGATGACCTCGGATCGCATTACCGCACTCGACGTCGCCGAGTATTTGCCGCTGCCTGAGGGCTACGTCAATTACGCCCGTATCGCCATCGTGCTGAAAAACTTTACCGGCAGCGCCGCTCAGCCCACCTCGGTGGACCTGACCCAACTGCTGTGTCAAAAGATCGACATCGTCTCACGCAACCCACATAAATCCTGGTAACCGCACAGGCCCCGCAAGGGGCCTGTTTTCCATTAACGCGCGGTATAACCGCCGTCGATGCTGTAAAACGCGCCGGTGGTGAAACTGCTGTCGTCCGAGAGCAGGAAAACCACCGTTTTCGCCACCTCTTCCCGCGTCGCCATTCTCCCCATCGGGTGCGAAGCGGCCATCTGCGCCCGCACCGGCGCCGGCAGCGCCCCCATCGCCGGCGTATCCACATAGCCCGGCCCCACGGCGTTGATGCGCACCCCGCGCGTGGCGAACTCCAGCGCCGCCGAGCGCGTCAGGCCCAGCACGCCATGCTTGGCGGCGGTATAAGGCGCAATCCCGGCAATGCCCACCACGCCGTTGGCGGAAGAGAGGTTCACTACCGCCCCGCCGCCGCCGGCGACGATCGCCGGCAGGCCGTACTTCATGCCGAAAAACGTGCCGCTCAGGCAGGTGGCGATCACCTCTTGCCAGTCTTCGACCGCATACCGATCGATGTCCACCTCGTGCGGGCCGGTGATCCCGGCGTTGTTGACCAGCAGATGCAGCGCGCCGCAGCGCCGCACCGTCTCTTCAATGCCCTGCTGCACCGACGGCGCATCGCGCACGTCCATCCGCAACGTCATCACCCGTCGGCCCTCGGGATCGAGCCGCGCGGCGGCGGCGGCGAGAGGCGCGGCGTGGCGGCCGGTCATCACCACCGTGGCGCCGCGCCGAAACAGCTCGGCGGCGATCGCTTCGCCGATGCCGGTGGAAGCGCCGGTCACCAGCGCCACCCGATGTTTGAAATCTTGCATAGCCGTTCTCCTGCAACGTTGAACTCAGGGGAACAGGCTAGCGCCGACCAGTGACAGTTTGCGGCAGCAGCAACAGAGCAGCACGTAATGCGCTCACAAACGCCGCAAAGCCCGCTATTTTATGCCTACTTTTTCTCATGCGAGACACCCTGTGGATACCCAACGCTACCTGCAGCACATCGGCTTTACCGGCGCCGCCCGCCCTGACCTCCCCACGTTGCAACAGCTGCACCATCGCCACATGCTGAGCGTCCCGTTCGAGAACCTGAGCATTATTTATCATCAGGGCATCCGGCTGGCGCCGGAGGCGCTGTTTAGCAAGGTGGTCGAGCGCAACCGCGGCGGTTTCTGTTATGAGCTGAACACGCTGTTTGCTCTGCTGCTGCGCGAGATCGGTTTCAGGGTGAGCTTCATCTCCGGCGAGATCCGCGCGCGCGACGGCCATTTCGGCCCGCCCTACGACCATCTGGCGCTGCGGGTGGATCTGGAAGACCAAGCATGGCTGGTGGACGTCGGTTTCGGCGATTCCTTCCTGACGCCGCTAAAGATCGTCGTCGCCGAGCCGCAACCGCAGGCCAGCGGCACCTTCCACCTGGAACAGGAAGGCGAGTATTACCTGCTGGAGCGCCGCAACGGCGACCAACGCTCGCATGCCAAAACCCTGTATCGCTTTACCGTTCAACCGCGCGAGTTGCATGAGTTCGACGAGATGTGCCGCTTCCACAGCACCTCGCCGCAGTCGCATTTCACCCAGCGCCTGGTGTGTTCACGGCCAACGGACCACGGCCGGGTGACCCTCAGCGACATGAAGCTGATCGTAACCGAAGATCACCAGCGCCACGAAACGACGTTGCATTCGGAAGAGGAACGCCGCGCCGCGCTGTGGCAACATTTCGCCATCGATTTGGATCGTTGACGGCGCCGGCGTCGCCCTTTTATTACGATTCTGTTACACCGATTGCATAACCGCGCTTGGCTGATTGCCAGCACCGCGGCGGCAGGCATCATAGGGCCATGATTCGGCAACAGAGTGCGAAAAATGATCCGTGTGATACTGGTGGATGACCATGTGGTGGTGCGCTCCGGCTTTGCGCAGTTGCTCAACCTCGAGGACGATCTCGACGTGGTGGGGCAATACAGCAGCGCGGCGGCGGCCTGGCCGGCATTGCTGCGCGGCGACGTCAACGTCGCGGTGATGGACATCGCCATGCCGGATGAAAACGGCCTCAGCCTGTTGAAACGCCTGCGGGCGCAGAAGCCGCAGTTCCGCGCGATCATCCTCAGCATCTATGACTCCCCCACCTTCGTGCAGAGCGCGCTGGACGCCGGCGCCAGCGGCTATCTGACCAAACGCTGCGGGCCGGAAGAGCTGGTGCAGGCGGTGCGTTCCGTCGATATGGGCGGCCATTACCTGTGCGCCGACGCGCTGCGGGCGCTGCGCGGCGGCGAGCGGCCGGCCACGGCGCTGGAAGTGCTGACCCCGCGCGAGCGTGAAATCTTCGATCTGCTGGTCAAAGGTGACAGCGTAAAGGAGATCGCTTTCAAGCTCGATCTCAGCCATAAAACGGTGCACGTGCATCGCGCCAACGTCCTGGGCAAGCTGCAGTGCAACAGCACCATCGAGCTGGTGCATTTCGCCCTCGATCATCAGCTGCTGGCGGGGCATTGATGTCGCCCCGCTTCCGGCCCTGGGTTATCTCGCTGTTTATCCTGTTGGCCTGGGGCAGCGGCTGGCTGATGCTGTGGACGCTCGGTTTCTATCTGACCCGCAACGGCAACCAGGCGGCGCTGTTTCTGCCGCACGGCGTCTATCTCGCGCTGCTGATCCTGCTGGCGCGTCGCTATTGGCCCGCCTTGATCGTACCGCCGATCCTGCTGCTGTTATGGCTGCACGGCGAACGCCTGCTGAGCGGCTACGGCCTGCTGGCCGCGCCGTTTATCACCCTGTTTCCGGCCGCGGTCGCGCAACGACTCTGGCACCGTTTTCCGCTCTACTGGCAGCGGCTGACGCTGCTGCTGGCTGCGGTGACCGCCGCCTCGCTGCTCAACACCGCCCTGCTTTCGCCGTTTGTGCCAAGCCCGGCGATGCTGCTTGGCCTGGCGTCGTTTACCGGCGGCGTCTTGCTGACCCCGTTCGTCTATCTGATCTTTGAATTTCTGCGCCAGCAGCACCGTTACCACCTGCTGGGGCTGGACACCCCCAACCCGCCGCTGCGCGCATCTTTGATCATCTGGTGCAGCCTGTTTTTCGTTATCGGCATCGGCACGCAGATGGTGCTGTCGCCGGAAATCGAGCGCCTGTTGCTGATCGTGGTGTTTCTGCCGAACGTGGTGATGGCGTGGAAGTTCGGCTGGCAGGGCGGCGTGCTGTCCGGCCTGCTCGGCAGCATGATGATCACCCTCGCCCGGCAGGTCGGCGTGGGGTTCGGCAATCTGGTCGAGCTGGAGATCTTTCTGGCGACGCAGGCGCTGCTCGGCATCTGCCTGGGCATCGCCATCAGCCGCCAGCAGCACCTGGCGCAAAACCTGCACCACTATCAGCGTCGCCTGGAAGAAGAGCTGGCGGCGCGGCGGGCGCTGACCGAAAAACTGATCCACACCGAAGAAGACACGCGGAAAAACCTGGCGCGCGAGCTGCACGATGAAATCGGCCAGAACATCACCGCGATTCAAATCCAGTCGCAGCTGGTCAAACGGGCGCGCGATCCGGCGCAAACCCAGGCCGCCGCGCACCAGATAGGCGAGCTCGCCCGGCGCATTCATCACTCCACGCGCCAGCTGCTGCGCCAGCTTCGGCCGCCCGCGCTGGACGAACTGGCGTTCAAAGAGGCGCTTCACCACCTGCTGAGCGAATTCGCCTTTGCCGAACGGGGCATCCACTGCCGTTTCGATTACCGGCTGAGCGACACGCCCGCCGGCGAAACTGTGCGCTTCACCCTCTACCGCCTGCTGCAAGAGCTGCTCAACAACGTGTGCAAACACGCCGAGGCCAGCGAAGTCGCCATCGTCTTGTATCAACAGGGGCCGCTTTTGCACCTCGAGGTGCGGGACAACGGCATCGGCATCCGTGCGGACAAGGTGCCCGGCCTCGGCATTCAGGGGATGCGCGAGCGGGTCAGCGCGCTGGGCGGCGAGCTGACGCTGGAAACGCATTGCGGCACGCGGGTAATTGTTAACCTGCCCACAAATTTGCAACAAACCGCCGACTAACTAAGAAAAAGTCTTAGCCACTGCGGACTTTATCTCATCCCCTTTCCCTTTCACCTTCTTATAGTCACCACCAGGGAGGCGGCTATGCAGGCACGCTCGGCATCTGAAATCGATCATCGTTACCGCGCGCTGCGCCCGCGACTGCTGCTGTACATGGTCATCGGGTACGCCGCCTTTTACCTGACGCGCAAAAGCGTGAATTACGTGCTGCCGGCGCTGCAAACGGATTTGGGCCTGGATAAAGGGGACATCGGCCTGCTCGGCTCGCTGTTTTACCTGAGCTACGGCCTGTCGAAATTCGCCGCCGGGCTGTGGCACGACGGCCACGGGCAGCGCAGGTTTATGGGGATCGGCCTGTTCGCCACCGGCTTGCTGAACGTGGCGTTCGCCTTCGGCGAATCGCTGACGCTGCTGCTGGCGGTCTGGGCGCTGAACGGCTTCTTTCAGGGCTGGGGCTGGCCGCCCTGCGCGCGGCTGCTGACCCACTGGTATTCGCGCAACGAGCGCGGCTTCTGGTGGGGCTGCTGGAATATGTCGATCAACCTCGGCGGCGCGATCGTGCCGCTGATCAGCGCCTTCGCCGCCCAGCGCTGGGGTTGGCAGGCGGCGATGCTGATCCCGGGCGCCGTCAGCATGGTGTTGGGCCTCTGGCTCACGCGGCAGCTGACAGGCACGCCGCAGGAAGAAGGCCTGCCGTCGGTCGGCCAGTGGCGCCACGATCCGCTGGAGCTGCGCCAGGAACAGCAAAGCCCGCCGATGGGGCTGTGGCAGATGTTGCGCACCACGATGCTGAAGAACCCGATGATCTGGCTGCTCGGCGTCTCTTACGTGCTGGTCTACCTGATCCGCATCGCGTTAAACGACTGGGGCAATCTCTGGCTGACCGAAAGCCACGGCGTCAACCTGCTCAGCGCCAACGCCACGGTGATGCTGTTCGAGATAGGCGGCCTGCTCGGCGCGCTGTTCGCCGGCTGGGGTTCGGATGTGCTGTTCGGCGGGCAGCGCGCGCCGATGATTTTGCTGTTCACGCTCGGGCTGATGGTTTCCGTCGCCGCGCTGTGGCTGGCGCCGGTGCATCACTACGCGCTGCTGGCGGGCTGTTTCTTTACGGTGGGCTTTTTTGTCTTCGGCCCACAAATGCTGATTGGCCTCGCCGCCGTGGAATGCGGGCACAAAGGCGCAGCGGGCTCCATCACCGGTTTTCTCAGCCTGTTCGCCTACCTGGGGGCAGCGCTGGCGGGGTGGCCGCTGTCGCAGGTCATCGAAGGCTACGGCTGGTCAGGCATGTTCAGTTTGCTGTCGATCGCCGCCGTTCTTATGGGTTTATTGCTGATGCCGCTGCTGATGGCGAGCGTCACCACCTCTACCGAGAGAAGGATAAAACAATGAAAAAAATGTGGGTCACTACCCTGATAGCTTCCGGCATCGCGCTGGCCACGCTGAGCGGCGCCGCGCACGCCAAGGGCCGCCTGGTGGTTTACTGCAGCGCCACCAATGAAATGTGCGAAGCGGAGACCAAAGCCTTCGGCGAGAAATATGACGTGAAAACCTCGTTCATCCGCAACGGCTCCGGCAGCACGCTGGCAAAAGTGGACGCCGAGAAGAAAAACCCGCAGGCGGACGTCTGGTACGGCGGCACGCTCGATCCGCAATCCCAGGCCGGTGAAATGGGGCTGCTGCAGCCGTACACATCGCCGAACCTCGAACAGGTGATGCAACAATTCCGCGACCCGGCGAAGCTGAAAGGCAACTACTCCTCGGCGGTCTACGTCGGCATCCTCGGCTTCGGCGTCAATACCCAGCGCCTCAAAGAGAAAAACCTGCCGGTGCCCCAGTGCTGGAAAGACCTGACCAAACCGGAATACAAAGGCGAGATTCAAATCGCCGATCCGCAGAGCTCCGGCACCGCCTACACTGCGCTGGCGACCTTTGCCCAGCTGTGGGGAGACGACCAGGCCTTCGATTACCTCAAGCAGTTGAACGCCAACGTCTCGCAGTACACCAAGTCCGGCATTGCCCCGGCGCGCAACGCCGCCCGCGGTGAAACGGCGATCGGCATCGGTTTCCTGCATGACTACTCACTCGAAAAAGAACAGGGCGCGCCGCTTGAGCTGATCTCGCCTTGTGAAGGCACCGGCTACGAAATCGGCGGCGTCAGCATCCTCAAAGGCGCACGTAACCTCGACAACGCCAAGCTGTTTGTGGATTGGGTGCTATCGAAAGAGGCGCAGGAACTGGCATGGCAGAAAGGCAAGTCCTATCAGATCCTGACCAACACCACCGCCGCTACCTCGCCGAACTCGCTGAAGCTCGACGATCTGAAGCTGATCAACTACGACATGGACAAGTACGGCTCGACCGAGGTCCGCAAGGCGCTGATCAATAAATGGGTCAGCGAAGTCAAGATGGGTAAATAAGCCCACATTCTGCGCCTGTTGCCGGGTAAGCCTCACGCCTTACCCGGCCTGAACATCCGGGAAACTTATGTCACATACACATGCACTCCATCTCGTGAAAAAACGAGATGCGATATTCCTTTGGGTCTTGCTTGGCTGGCTGGCGTTCGCCCTGCTGCCGAGCTGGAGCCTGGATTACGGCCTGCTGGAGTCCACCGGCGATGAAATCCTCGCGGCCTACGGCTGGTCACACCGCAATGTCAGCTGGCTATGGTGCCTGTTGCCGAGCCTGCTGCTGCTTCGCCCTTACGCCCCGGCGGGCGGTGAACGGCGGCGGCGCCACGCGTTCGATGCCGGCTGGGCGCTGCTGTGCATGGCCTTTATCGTCGTCAGCGCCACGGTGGCGGGGCGCGGTTTAGGCTACGCCACCCTGGTGCAGTTGACCGCGCTGGGCGCCATCATGACGCTGGCGCTGACCCGCCTCGAATGGCTGGGCGGCGACCGTTTCGTTATCGGTGCGCTGGTCACCATCGTGGCGCTGATCGGCGTCTTCATCGTCTGGCCGAGCATCGCGATTTTCATCCCGATGTTCACCGACCAGGCGGGGGCATTCGCGCCGCTGGCGTTTATGAACGTGCTGTCGCAGGCGCATATCGTTCAGGTGATCCTCAACTCCATCGCCCTGTCGATCGCGGTGGGCGCCGGCTGCACCTTCTTCGGCCTGGTGCTGGCGATTTACACCACCCGCATCGCCAAACGCAGCGCCATTATCGGCCGCATTTTCTCCATCCTGCCCATCGTCACGCCGCCGTTCGTCGTCGGCCTGGGCGTCACGCTGATGATGGGGCGCTCCGGCTACGTCACCGAGTGGATGGTGGCCTGGTTCGGCCTGACCAACACCAACTGGCTGTACGGCTTTACCGGCATCTGGCTGGCGCAGGTGCTGGCGTTCACACCGATGGCGTTCATGATCCTCGACGGCGCGATCAAGACCATTCATCCTTCGTTGGAAGAGGCCTCCTACACCCTGCGCGCCAGCCGTTGGCAAACCTTTAACGGCGTGTTCGTGCCGCTGCTGAAACCGGCGCTGGCCAACGCGTTTCTGATCGTGGTGGTGCAATCGCTGGCCGACTTCAGCAACCCGCTGGTGCTCGGCGGCAACTTCGACGTGCTGGCGACGCAAATCTATTTCTACATCACCGGCTCGCAGCTCGACTATCAGGCCGCCAGCACCCTCGGCGCCTTCCTGCTGCTGTTCTCGCTGCTGGTGTTCTGCATCCAGTACCTGTGGATCGGCAAGCGTTCCTACGTCACCGTGTCCGGCAAATCCTATCGCGGCGACGTACAGCCGCTGCCGGTCACGCTGGTGTGGAGCGTGATCGCGTTGCTGGCGGTGTGGGTAGCCTTTAACGCCCTGCTCTACGGCAGCATTTTCTACGGCAGCTTCACCGTCAACTGGGGGGTGGATTACACGCTGACGCTGGATAACTTCATCAAGCTGTTCGGCCAGGGCATGAGCGACGGTGCGTGGCCTTCGCTGCTCGACACGCTGCTGTACGCCGGGATCGCCGCGCCGATCACCGCCGCCTTCGGCCTGCTGATCGCCTGGATCGTGGTGCGCCAGCAGTTCAGGGGCAAAAAGACCATCGAGTTCACCACCATGCTGTGCTTTGCGGTGCCGGGCACCGTGGCGGGCGTCTCTTACATTCTCGCCTTCAACAGCGCGCCGGTGTACCTCACCGGGACGGCCGCCATCGTGATTATCTCGATGGTGATGCGCAACGTGCCGGTGGGCATTCGCGCCGGGATCGCCGGGCTGGGCCAGATAGACAAATCGCTGGACGAAGCCTCGCTCAGCCTGCGCGCCGGCTCGCTGCGCACCATCACGCACATCCTGCTGCCGCTGCTGCGCCCGGC
This sequence comes from Serratia sp. HRI, assembly GCF_010119335.3. Taxonomy (NCBI): domain Bacteria; kingdom Pseudomonadati; phylum Pseudomonadota; class Gammaproteobacteria; order Enterobacterales; family Yersiniaceae; genus Serratia; species Serratia sp. HRI. The sequence goes on from NZ_CP083690.1 coordinate 1,224,972, forward strand.
GATCCTGTCGGCGCTGATCTACAGCTTCGTGCGCGCCATCACCACCGTCAGCGCCATCGTTTTCCTGGTGACGCCCGATACCCGCGTGGCCACCGCCTACATCCTCAACCGCGTGGAAGACGGCGAATACGGGGTGGCGATCGCCTACGGTTCAATTCTGATCGTGGTGATGCTGGCGATTATTTTCCTCTTTGACTGGCTGATCGGCGAGGCACGCATCTCCCGTTCAAAAGCCAAAAACCAGGCGTAATGGAGCCCATGATGAGCCAGAAAAATTTCGTTGAACTGCGCAACGTCTCCAAACGGTTCGGCAGCAACACGGTGATCGACAACATCACGCTCACCATCCCTCGGGGGCAGATGGTGACGCTGCTCGGCCCTTCCGGCTGCGGCAAGACCACCATTTTGCGCCTGGTCGCCGGGCTGGAGAAACCGAGCGACGGGCAGATATTCATTGATGGTGAAGACGTTACCCATCGTTCCATCCAGCAGCGGGACATCTGCATGGTGTTTCAGTCTTATGCCCTGTTCCCGCATATGTCGCTGGGGGAAAACGTCGGCTATGGGCTGAAGATGCTCGGCATTCCGCGCGCCGAAGTGAAAGCGCGCGTGCAGGAAGCGCTGGCGATGGTGGATCTGGCGGGGTTCGACGATCGCTATGTCGATCAGATCTCCGGCGGCCAACAGCAGCGCGTGGCGCTGGCGCGCGCGCTAATCCTCAAGCCGAAAGTGCTGCTGTTCGACGAGCCGCTGAGCAACCTCGACGCCAACCTGCGCCGCAGCATGCGCGAAAAGATCCGCGAGCTGCAAAAGCAGTTTGATATCACGTCGCTGTACGTCACCCACGATCAGAGCGAGGCTTTCGCGGTCTCAGACACGGTGCTGGTGATGAACAAGGGGCATATCATGCAGATAGGCTCGCCGCAGGATCTCTATCGGCAGCCGGCGTCGCGCTTTATGGCGAGCTTTATGGGGGACGCCAACCTGTTCCCGGCCGGCTTCAGCGCGGACTATGTCGATATCAGCGGCTATCGCCTGCCGCGCCCCGCGCACTTTGCCACCGAAGGCGCCGGCACGGTGGGCGTGCGGCCGGAAGCGATCACGCTGAGCGAGCACGGCGAGGAAAGCCAGCGCTGCGTGATCCAGCATGTCGCCTACATGGGGCCGCAGTACGAAGTGACGGTGGCGTGGCATGGGCAGCAGATTTTACTGCAGGTTAACGCCACCCGCCTGCAGCCCAACGTCGGCGAACACTATTATCTGGAAATTCACCCCTACGGCATGTTTATGCTGGCGGACGCGGCATAATAAGCATCACTCTTAAGCGTTAGAATAACGGTCATTCCGCATGGAATGGCCGTAAATAAACGCAAAAAACCATATTTATCTATTTTTACAATTCCTTCCAAGTCCTTGTTCAGCCGAGAAATAAATATATCCGCATTCATTTAAAAATAACATCTAAGGCAACCAAGGGTGATATTTTTATTTAGATGGGGTAAGCTTAATCCCGCAGTCGAAATTATTTAACGGCCAACTCAAGGAGAAATTCATGAGCAACAATGCAAACGCACAGGCGCAGCTGGATAATTTACGCAACGTCGCTTCCCAGCTGAAGGAAATGCGCCACTATGCGCAGTCGAACACCGAAACGCTCTCCGCACACTGGCTGGCCTTCGATCAGGGGGAGTGCAAAAATAAGGCATTCGCCGAAGCCATTAACGACCTATTGAATAAGCAGGGAGCCTGCCTGGAAGGGCTGGAAAAAACCATTCAGGATATCGAGATAGAATTGAACCGTCTCGACAAAGCCGCCTGATAATACCGATTTAAATAAACCCGCCGCGTGCGGGTTTATTTTTAGCTACGGCAGATGACGCGCGCAATATCTCCCGAGTTCGTCAGCGCGCGTATTTCGCCAAACAGTTCGGTGGCTTCATCATATTCTTTTCGCAAATAGCCCAGCCACTGTTTGATACGCGCCACGTGATACAGACCGGTGTCGCCCTGCTTTTCCAGATGGACGTATTTTTGCAGCAGTTCAACCACCTGCGGCCAGGGCATGCGCGGTTCGTTGTACTTCACCACCCGGCTCAGGTTCGGCACGTTGAGCGCGCCGCGCCCCAGCATGATGGCGTCACAGCCGGTCGCCTGCAGGCAATCCTGCGCGCTCTGGTAATCCCAGATCTCGCCGTTGGCGATCACCGGGATGCTCAGCCGTTGACGGATCTCGCCGATCGCCGCCCAGTTGATGCGATCCGCCTTGTAGCCGTCCTCTTTGGTGCGGCCATGCACCGTCAGCTCGCTGGCGCCCGCCTGCTGCACCGCATCGGCGATTTCAAAGCTGCGGCTGGAGGAGTCCCAGCCCAGGCGCACCTTCACCGTGACCGGCAGATGGGCCGGCACCGCCGCGCGCATCGCTTTGGCGCCCTGGTAGATCAACTCCGGATCTTTGAGCAGCGTCGCCCCGCCGCCGCTGCCGTTCACCAGCTTGGACGGGCAGCCGCAGTTGAGATCGACGCCGTAAGAACCCAGTTCCACCGCGCGCGCGGCGTTCTCCGCCAGCCACTGCGGGTACTGCCCCAGCAGCTGTACGCGCACCAGCGTGCCCGACGGTGTGCGGCTGGCGTGGCGCAGTTCCGGGCACAGCCGGTAGAACGATTTGGCCGGCAGCAGCTGATCGACCACGCGCAAAAATTCGGTGATGCACAGATCGTAGTCGTTCACGTCGGTGAGCAACTCACGCACCAAAGAATCGAGAACGCCCTCCATCGGAGCCAATAATACGCGCATGACCAATCCCAGCTAAAAAAAGACCCGCAATGATACGGGTGAATGCCCGCGCCAGACAAGCCTCTGCGGGCATTAAAAGCGCCGTCAGCCCAGCCGGCGGATCGGTTGGCCGGCGAGGAACGCCGCAATGTCCTCGACCGCCTCGGTGAAGTAGGCGCGGTAGTTGTCGTCCGCCACGTAACCCACATGCGGCGTCGCCAGCACGTTGGGCAGTTGACGAAACGCATCGTCGGCCGGCAGCGGCTCCGTCTCGAACACGTCCAGACCGGCGCCGGCGATCTTCCGCTGTTGCAGCACGTCCACCAACGCCGCCCGATCAACGATCGCCGCACGCGAGGTGTTGAGCAGGTAAGCGGTGGGCTTCATCGCCGTCAACTCGTCGCGCCCCACCAACCCGCGGCTGCGATCGCTCAGCACCAGGTGGATGGAGACAAAGTCGCTCTGCTCGAACAGCGCCCGCTTGGACGGCGCCAACAGGGCTCCCTCCTGCGCCGCCCGTTCCGCCGTCAGGTTCTGGCTCCAGGCCAGCACCCGCATGCCGAACGCCTGCGCCACCCGGGCCATCTGGCCGCCGATCTTGCCCAGCCCCAACAGCCCCAGCGTTTTTCCCTGCAGGGTAACGCCGAGATCCCGCTGCCACGGGCCGTTGTTTTGCAGCCCGACGCTTTCCGGCACGATATGCTTCGCCAACCCGAGCAGCAGCGCCCAGGTCAGCTCCATCGGCGCCGCCGACCCGCTGCTGGTGCCGCACACCACGACGCCGCGCTCGGCGGCGGCGGCCAAATCGATAGAAGCGTTGCGCATGCCGGAGGTGATCAGCAGCTTCAGCTTCGGCAGCCGCGCCAGCAGCGAGGCGGTCATCGGCGTGCGCTCGCGCATGATGACCAGAATGTCGCACTCCTGCAGATGCACCGCCAGCTCCGTTTCATCGGTAAAGTGCGCGCTGATGGTGGACACCTCCACCCGATCGGCCAGCGCCGACCAGTCCGCCATCTTGAGCGCCACCTGCTGGTAATCATCGAGAATTGCGCACTTCAATTTCATCTCCGTCTCCTGGAATGTAGGGTTAGCCACCGTCCAGCCTAGTACGAAAATGCCGTTCCGCCAGGCAAAAAAAAAGGTTCATCGCGCTTTACCGGGGAACGCTGCTTTGATTTTCAGGAAGAAGTAAGCGTTATCCCGGTATCCATAGGCCATCCGCTTCATCACTTTTATCTTATTGTTCATCCCTTCCAGCACGCTGGTATTCAACCTGTGTCTGGCACTCGCGATGATGCCACCGGCATACCCTTTCAGTTTCTCGGCGAAGTGTTGCAACGCCTTGATTCCGCTTTCCTGAGACTGCCTGTACCAGCTTGTCCAGCGTCTCTGCGCCTCTTGTTCACTCGGGGCGTACCACAGTTCTTTCAGCGTCGTTTTCATCAGCCAGACCACATTCAACGGCTGATTCGCCTCCAGCAACTCCGTGAGCTTTACCTCATGCCCTTCGGGCAGGTTTTCTGGGTTGCGCAGCAGCAGCCAGCGGCTGCGTTTGATGACCTGACGCGATTTTGGGTTATCACGGAGTTGATTGGCCTGGTCGACGCGGACCCGGTCGATAACCTCCCGGCCATACTTTGCCACCACATGGAACAAGTCATAGACCACTTCCGCCTGCGGGCAGTGATGCCTGACCTCCAGGTCTAACGCCGTATTCATATCCATGGCGACAGACTGGATAGCGGCACAGCCTTCAGCGCCCAGCCAGACGAAGAAGGGGCGGAAGGCCGCTCTGCTGCGGCCTTCGCCCACCCACAACACCTGTTGCGTATCCGCATCCATCACCACGGTGGCATAACGATGTCCTTTGAACAGGGCGAACTCATCCATCACCAGACGGCGGAGGGTATGGCGCTGCGGCTCTGTCCGTTCCCGCAGCAGACGCCGGTAGTCGATATTCTTGACCGTATGCCAGTGCAGGCCGGTGAGTTGTGCAACGTGCTTAATCGGCAGTAAACGGACCAGTGACTCAACCCATACGGATAGCGTCGTGGTATATCTCTGGCGTTCAGGCAACCAGCTGATTTTTTCGGTGGTGACCCCGCAATGGGGGCAACACAGGCGCCGGACGGGGACGTTGAGCCAGACGACCCAATCGAGCAGCTGGCGTTCACGCACTCGGCGGAAGGAAACATCATGCACAACAGGCACCCGCCGCTCACAACGACGACAACAGGGCATGACGGCAGCGTCAGGCTGGAGCTGGATAAGCAGGGAGTTGGCAGAAGGATGCGAGAAGGAATTGACGATAAAGCCTTCCCAGAACAGGGAGCAAAGGTTAGCATTCATAGTGACGGCAGTTTTGAAAGTTTAGGGTGTGTTTTGGCGAATACAAACCTAAACGTTCTGACTGCCGTTTTCTATTGGTTCACGCTAAAGCGCGATGAACCAAAAAAAAGCCGCCCGTATCGGCGGCTTACTCTTTGAGCAATCAGGCTTATTCAGCCGGTTTGCGACTGCGTGGGCGGCGCGAAGCCGGTGCGCCGGAACGGCGCTGGCCATCACCCTGCGGGCGGGCGTTACCGTTGCCGTTGCCGCGGTTTTCACGCTGGCCGCCGTTCGCGTTGCCGCTGCGCTGACCGCCGCCGTTACCGGAACGCTGGCCACCGCCGTTGCCGCGCCCGCCCCCCTGGCGGCCGTTGATGATCGGCTCGGCCTTGATGGTCGGATCCGGATCGTAGCCCGGCAGCGCAATGCGCGGAATTTCACGCTTCAGCAGACGCTCGATGTCGCGCAGCAGCTTGTGCTCATCCACGCACACCAGCGAGATAGCTTCGCCGGTGCGCTCCGCGCGGCCGGTACGGCCGATGCGGTGCACGTAGTCTTCCGGCACGTTAGGCAGCTCGTAGTTCACCACGTGCGGCAGCTGGTCGATATCCAGACCGCGCGCCGCGATGTCGGTCGCCACCAGCACGCGGATGCGGCCGTCTTTGAAGTCGGCCAGCGCACGGGTACGGGCGCCCTGGCTCTTGTTGCCGTGGATCGCCGCTGCGGTGATGCCGTCTTTGTTCAGCTGCTCCGCCAGGTGGTTGGCGCCGTGCTTGGTGCGGGTAAACACCAGCACCTGCTTCCAGTCGCCTTCGCCGATCATCTGCGACAGCAGTTCCCGCTTACGCTTCTTATCGACGAAGTGCACGCTCTGCTCGATCTGCTCAGACGCGGTGTTGCGGCGCGCCACTTCTACCGAAGCCGGGTTGTGCAGCAGCTTGTTGGCCAGCGCCTTGATGTCGTCGGAGAAGGTCGCGGAGAACAGCAGGTTCTGACGCTTGGCCGGCAACTTGGCCAGCACGCGGCGGATGTCGTGGATAAAGCCCATGTCCAGCATGCGGTCCGCTTCGTCCAGCACCAGAATTTCGATTTTGGACAGGTCAACCGCGTTCTGATGTTCCAGATCCAGCAGACGGCCCGGCGTTGCCACCAGGATATCGACGCCGCCCCGCAGCTTCATCATCTGCGGGTTGATGCTCACGCCGCCGAACACCACCAGCGAACGCAGGCGCAGGTGTTTGCTGTAGGCATCGACGTTTTCGCCAATCTGCGCCGCCAGCTCACGGGTTGGCGTCAGGATCAGCGCGCGCACCGGGCGACGGCCCTTGACCGGATGGTCATGCTTGCTCAGCAGCTGCAACAGCGGCAGGGTAAAACCGGCGGTTTTACCGGTGCCGGTCTGGGCGCTGGCCATCAGGTCACGACCTTCCAGCACGACAGGGATAGCCTGACGCTGAATCGGCGTCGGTTCGCGATAGCCCTGTTCTTCAACAGCGCGCACAATTTCAGCACTTAAGCCGAGGGTTTCAAATGACATAAAGAGAAAAACTCCAGATCCCCCCTAACCTAACGGTGTTCGGTGCAGTTTCCTGGGAGGATGATCAGACGGGGCATTAAGCATGACCACGAGGGATTGGCACAAACTGCAGTGCACCAGGCGGCGATTGTAACAGAAGTCGCGCAATAAAAAGCACTTTTACGCACCCAGAGCACAATCTGCCGTAAATTCAGCATTGTCTGAAGCCGATCACATAACTCATTGTGATTAGCGGTTGCGTTTTAAACAATCTGGCATAAAGTTAATCATATGATTGATTAACTTCGAGCGTGACCCATGCCAGCTTCCGTCCCTCATCAGGCCGCCGGCCGAGCGCGCGGCGAGCAAACGCGCCGGCAGCTGCTCGCCGCGGCGACCGAACTGTTCGGCGAATGCGGCCTGCAGGGCGCCACCACCCGCGACATCGCCCAACGGGCCGGCCAGAATATCGCCGCCATCACCTATTACTTCAGCTCCAAAGAGGGGCTGTACCTGGCCGTGGCGCAGTCGCTCGCCGATTTCATCCAGCAGGCGTTCGCCCCGCTGGCCGACGAGGTCGATCGCTTCTGGCAACAGTCCGCCGCGCAGCGCTCACCCGACGCGGCGCTGCGTTTGCTGCAGCGCGGCCTGCTGGCCTTCAGCGAGCTGATGACCCAGCCGCACACGCTGAACCTGAGCAAAATCATGTCGCGCGAACAGCTCGCCCCGACCGAGGCCTACCCGCTGATCCACAGCCAGGTGATCGCGCCGATGCACGAGCGGCTGTGCCGCCTGTTGGCGGCCGCGACCGGCATCGACGACCAGGCGATCCGCCTCGTGCTGCATACCCATGCGCTGATCGGCGAGGTGCTGTCGTTCCGCGTGGCGCGCGAAACCATCCGCCGTCAGGCCGGCTGGCAAGAGATTGGCGAGGACGAAGCGGTGCAAATCGCGGCGGTGCTGAGCGAACATATTGAGATTCTGGTTACCGGGCTGCGCCAACGTCACGGCGCGTAAATTCAGGCAGGGAGTGTTATGAACAAAAAACGCAGTGCCTTGATCGTGTTGTTAATTCTGCTGATCGCGGCCGCCGCTTACGGGGTATGGCATTACCAACAACAGCAGGATAAGCCGCTGACGCTGTACGGCAACGTCGACATCCGCACGGTGAACCTCGGCTTTCGCGTCGATGGCCGCCTGGCGTCGCTGACGGTGGATGAAGGCGATGCCGTTCAGCCGGGCCAGCTGCTCGGCAAACTGGACGATGCGCCCTACCGCAACGCGCTGCAGCAGGCCGAAGCCAACGTCGGCAGCGCGCGCGCCAAGCTGTCGCTGCTGCAGGCCGGCTACCGCACCGAAGAGATCGCCCAGGTACGGTCGGAAATGGCGCAGCGCCAGTCCGCCTTCGCCTACGCCGACAGCTTCCTGAAACGCCAGCAGGGGCTGTGGGCGAAAAACGCCACCTCCGCCGACGCGCTGGAGGATGCGCGCACCGCCCGCAATCAGGCGCAGGCCAACCTGCAGGCGGCGAAAGACAAGCTGTCGCAATACCTCAGCGGCAACCGCCCGCAAGAAATCGAACAGGCCAAGGCCGACGTGGCGCAGAGCGAGGCGGCGCTGGCACAGGCGCAGTTGAACCTGCAAGACGCCACGCTGGTCTCCCCTTCCGCCGGCACGGTGCTGACCCGCGCGGTGGAGCCGGGCACCATGCTCGGCGCCGGCGGCACGGTCTTCACCCTGTCGCTGACCCAGCCGGTGTGGGTGCGCGCCTACGTCAACGAAACCAGCCTGAACCAGGCGGTGCCCGGCACCGAACTGGAGATCTACACCGACGGCCGCCCCGACAAGCCTTACCACGGCAAGATCGGTTTCGTCTCGCCGACCGCGGAATTCACGCCGAAAAGCGTTGAAACGCCGGATCTGCGCACCGATCTGGTGTACCGCCTGCGGGTGATCGTCACCGACGCCGACGACGCGCTGCGCCAGGGCATGCCGGTCACCCTGCGCTTCGCCAAACCCTGAGGCCGGCCATGGAACAGGCGCACACCATTGAGCTGGAAGGGCTGGAGAAGCGCTTCCCGTCGCTTGAGAAACCGGCGGTCGCCAGCCTGACCACCACCCTGCGCAGCGGCGCGGTGATCGGGCTGGTCGGCCCGGACGGCGCCGGCAAAACCACCCTGCTGCGCATGCTGGCCGGGCTGCTGCAGCCCAGCAGCGGCAAACTGCGGGTCGCCGGGCTGGATCCGATCGCGCAGGATCGTCAACTGCACGCGATCCTCGGCTACATGCCGCAGAAGTTCGGGCTGTATGAGGATCTGACGGTGATGGAGAACCTGACGCTGTACGCCGATCTGCGCGGCGTCACCGGCGATCTTCGCCGCCAGACCTTCGAGCGGCTGTTGAAATTCACCGATCTGACCCGCTTCACCGAGCGCCTGGCGGGCAAGCTGTCGGGCGGTATGAAGCAGAAGCTCGGCCTGGCCTGCACGCTGGTGGGCGAACCTCAGGTGCTGTTGCTGGATGAGCCGGGCGTCGGCGTCGATCCGATCTCGCGCCGCGAGCTGTGGCGCATGGTGCACGAGCTGGCCAACGACGGCATGCTGATCCTGTGGAGCACCTCCTATCTCGATGAGGCCGAGCAGTGCCGCGAAGTGCTGCTGCTCAACGAGGGCGAGCTGCTGTTCAGCGGCGCGCCGCAGGAGCTGACCCGCCGTATGGCCGGGCGTACGGTGTTGATCGCCGCGCCCCCCGGCAGCCATCGATCGCTGCTGCAGCGGGCGATCTGCCTGCCGGCGGTCACCGACGGGGTGATCCAGGGCAAGTATCTGCGCCTGATCCTGAAGGAAGGCGAAGATCACCGGCAGCTGTTGCAGGCGCTGGACCTGCCGGACGCCGAACTGGACGAAGCGGATCCGCGCTTCGAGGATGCGTTTATCGATCTGCTCGGCGGCGGCCCCAACCACCGCTCGGCGCTGGCGGAGATCATGCCGACCGTCAACGGAGCAAGCGGTGAAACGGTGATCGAAGCGGTGCAGCTGACCAAAAAATTCGGCGACTTCGCCGCTACCGATCACGTTGATTTTCAGGTGCGGCGCGGCGAAATTTTCGGCCTGCTCGGACCGAACGGCGCCGGCAAGTCCACCACCTTTAAAATGATGTGCGGCCTGCTGATCCCCTCCAGCGGTAAGGCGCTGGTGCTGGGGATGGATCTCAAGACCAGCTCCGGCCAGGCGCGCCAGCGCCTCGGCTACATGGCGCAAAAATTCTCGCTGTACGGCAACCTGACGGTGGCGCAGAACCTGAAGTTCTTCTCCGGCGTCTACGGCCTGAGCGGCAAGGCGCAGCGCGACAAAATCGACGAGATGTCGCGCGCCTTCAACTTCGCGCCGATCCTCGATCAGACGCCGGACGCGCTGCCGCTCGGCTTCAAACAGCGCCTGGCGCTGGCCTGCGCGCTGATGCACGAACCGGATATCCTGTTCCTCGACGAACCGACTTCCGGCGTCGATCCGCTGACGCGGCGCGAGTTCTGGTTGCACATCAACGGCATGGTCGACAAGGGCGTCACGGTGATGGTGACCACCCACTTTATGGACGAAGCGGAGTACTGCGACCGCATCGGCCTGGTGTACCGCGGCAAGATCATCGCCGCCGGCACGCCGGACGATCTCAAACAGCAGGTGGCGCGCGACGACAATCCCAACCCCTCGATGGAGCAGGCGTTTATCGAACTGGTGCAGGGTTACGATGAGGAGGAATCACGGTGAGCGATAACCGAACCCCAATCGACGACGGCGGCTTCTCCTGGCGCCGGCTGCGCGCGCTGTGCCTGAAGGAAACGCGGCAAATACTGCGCGATCCCAGCAGCGGCCTGATCGCCTTCGTCATCCCGCTGATGCTGCTGTTTATCTTCGGCTACGGCATCAACCTGGACTCCAGCAAGCTGCATCTGGGCATTCTGATGGAGCAGCAGAGCGAAGACGCGCGCGATCTGGCCCAGGCGTTCGCCGGCTCGCCCTATATCGAACCAACCATCAGCGACAACCGCCAACAGCTGATCCAGCAGATGCAGGCCGGCACGATCCGCGGCCTGGTGGTGATCCCGGTGGATTTCGACCAGCGCATGGCGCGCCCGCACGACAGCGCCCCTATCCAGATCATCACCGACGGCAGCGAGCCGAACACCGCCAACTTCGTGCAGGGCTATGCCCAGGGCGTATGGCAAATTTGGCAGCAGCAGCGCGCCACCGATCGGGGGAACAGCGACAAACCGCTGATTGACGTACAGATGCGCTACTGGTTCAACCCGGCGGCCATCAGCCGGCACTACATCATTCCCGGCGCCATCACCATCATCATGACGGTGATCGGCGCCATTCTCACCTCGCTGGTGATCGCCCGCGAATGGGAGCGCGGCACCATGGAGGCCCTGCTGTCCACCCAGGTGACGCGCAGCGAGCTGCTGCTTTCCAAGCTGATCCCTTATTACTTCCTCGGCATGGCCGCCATGGCGCTGTGCATGGCGGTGGCGGTGTGGGTGCTCGGCGTGCCCTATCGCGGCTCCCTGCCGATCCTGTTGCTGATCAGCAGCCTGTTCCTCGCCAGCACCCTCGGCATGGGCCTGCTGATCTCCACCGTCACCCGCAATCAGTTCAATGCGGCGATGGTGGCGCTGAACGCTGCCTTCCTGCCTTCGATCATGCTGTCCGGCTTCATCTTCCAGATCGACAGCATGCCGGCCATCGTGCGCGCGGTGACCTACATCATTCCGGCGCGCTACTTCGTCAGCACGCTGCAAACGCTGTTCCTGGCGGGCAACGTCGGCACCGTGCTGCTGATCAATCTGCTGTTCCTGATCGCTTCCGCCGTAGTGTTCATCGGCCTGACGGCCTGGAAAACCCAGCGCCGGCTGGATTGAGGAGAAAGAGCGATGTTTCATCGTCTGTTGACGCTCATCATCAAGGAAATGCAGGCGCTGCTGCGCGATCCGCAAACCCGCGCCATTTTAATCATGCCGGTGATCCTGCAGGTGCTGCTGTTCCCGTTCGCCGCGACGCTGGAAGTCACCAACGCCACCATCGCGGTCTACAGCGAGGACAGCGGCCAAGCCTCAGTGGAGTTGACCCAGCGCTTCGCCAAGGCCAAGGCCTTTCAACACGTGCTGCTGCTGCGCAGCCCGCAGGAAATAAAGACCACCATCGATAACCAGCGGGCGCTGCTGCTGATCCGCTTCCCGGCGCAGTTCTCACGCGATATCGCCGCCGGCAACACCGCGCCGCTGCAGCTGCTGCTCGACGGGCGCAACTCCAACAGCGCACAGATCGCCGCCAACTACGTGCAGCAGATCGTGCAGGAATATCAGAACGAGCTGCTCGGCAACCGCGCCAAACCCAACAACAGCGAGCTGGTGGTGCGCAACTGGTATAACCCGAATCTGGACTACAAATGGTTCGTGGTGCCGTCGCTGATCGCCATGATCACCACCATTGGCGTGCTGATCGTCACCTCGCTGTCGGTGGCGCGCGAACGCGAACAGGGCACGCTGGAACAGCTGCTGGTCTCGCCGCTCACCACCTGGCAGATCTTTATCGGCAAGGCGGTGCCGGCACTGATCGTCGCCAGCTTCCAGGCCAGCATCGTGCTGCTGATCGGCATCTTCCTGTACCAGATCCCGTTTGCCGGATCGCTGCTGCTGTTCTATGCCACCATGCTGATCTACGGGCTGTCACTGGTCGGTTTCGGCCTGCTGATCTCGTCGCTGTGCGCCACTCAGCAGCAGGCGTTCATCGGCGTGTTCGTGTTCATGATGCCGGCGATACTGCTCTCGGGTTACGTCTCGCCGGTGGAGAATATGCCGGTGTGGTTGCAGGATCTGACCTGGGTCAACCCGATACGCCACTTCACCGACATCACCAAGCAGATCTACCTGAAGGACGCCAGCTTCGACATCATCTGGCACAGCCTGTGGCCGCTGCTGGTGATCACCGCCACCACCGGCAGCGCCGCCTACGCGCTGTTCCGCCGCAAAATCGCATAAAAAAGGCTCTGCATGTCACATGCAGAGCCTGGTCAGTCCTGTGGATTTCAAGCTACTGCTTGAAAGGCCACGGATTTAGCGACGGTTGCCGAAGATACGCAGCAACATCAGGAACAGGTTGATGAAGTCGAGATACAGCGTCAACGCGCCGACGATGGCGTACTTGCGGAAGCTGTCTTTATCATCAGCGTTCAGCTGCTCGCCCATCGCCTTGAGTTTTTGCGTGTCGTACGCGGTCAGGCCGACGAACACCACCACTCCGATGTAGGTAATCGCCCACATCAGCGCGGTGCTTTTCAGCCAGATGTTCACCAGCGAGGCCAGCACGATGCCGATCAGCGCCATGAACAGCATGCTGCCGAAGCCGCTCAGATCGCGCTTGGTGGTGTAACCGTACAGGCTCATGGCGCCGAACATGCCGGCGGTGACCACGAAGGTGCTGGCGATCGAGCTGTAGGTGTAGGCGATGAAGATGCTCGACAGCGTCAGCCCGGTCAGCGCCGAGTACAGCATGAACAGCGAAGTGGCCACCGCGCCGCTCAGGCGGTTGACCATGCCGGAAATCACGAACACCAGCGCCAGTTGGGCGATGATCAGGCCAAAGAAGGTGATCTGGCTGGAGAAGATGAAGTTGAGGATCGCGGGCGTGTTGGCCGCATACCAGGAAACGAACGCCGTCAGCAGCAGACCGCAGGTCATCCAGCCGTAAACCTGCGCCATGTAGGCCTGAATGCCGCTGTTGGCACGTTCGACGATTGAACCATTAGAGCGTGGATATCGGTCCATGACGGTTACCTTTTGCGTTGTAAACAAGATTCCGAAGCCCCGCGAACGGGGCTTCGCCTGCTATAAGCGTACCACAGAATATGCCGGGCGAAAGCGGCAAAGGTCTTGATTTGTTTCCGCTGTTGACGCGTTATTTAGCCGCGTCGTGCCAGCGCTGCGCGGCCTCGCGATCGCTGTCGCGGGCGTCTACCCAACGATCGCCCTGGCCGGTGGCTTCGCGCTTCCAGAACGGCGCGCGGGTCTTCAGGTAGTCCATGATGAACTCGCTGGCGGCGAACGCCATGCTGCGGTGCGCGCCGGTCACGCCGACGAACACGATCTCGTCGCCGGGATACAGAGCACCGACGCGGTGGATCACCGTCACCCGCTGCAGCGGCCAACGGCTGCGCGCCTCGACCACGATCTCCGCCAGCGCCTTCTCGGTCATGCCGGGGTAGTGTTCCAGCGTCAGCGCGCTGACGTCGTCACCCAGATTATGGTTGCGCACCTTGCCGGTGAAGGTCACTACCGCGCCATCGGCGTCGCACTGCGCCAGCCACTGGTACTCGTCGCCGACGTTGAACGGCGCCTCGCCCACGCGAATGCGGGTATTTTCCATGCTTATCCCCCGGTGACCGGCGGGAAGAAGGCCACTTCATCGCCGGCGCGCAGCGGATGGTCCGCCGCCACCAGCGACTGATTGACCGCCGCCAACAGCTTGCCGGACTCCAGCGCCAGCGCCCAGCGATCGCCGCGCGCACACAGCGCCTGGCGCAGCGCCTCGACGGTCGGGTAATCCGCCGGCATCGACAGGCCGCCGGTGCCCACCAGTTCGCGCACCTGCGCGAAGAAAAGAATATCGATCATACGTTCACCTTAAAATCGCCGGATTTGCCGCCGCTTTTCGCCAGCAGGCGCACCGGGCCGATCACCATGTCTTTCTGTACCGCTTTGCACATGTCATAGATGGTCAATGCCGCCACCGAGGCGGCGGTCAGCGCCTCCATCTCGACGCCGGTTTTGCCGGTCAGCCGGCAGCAGGTTTCGATGCGCACCCGGCTGTGCTGCGTTTGCGCCTCCAGCTGCACTTCGACCTTGCTCAGCATCAGCGGGTGGCACAGCGGGATCAGCTCCCAGGTGCGTTTGGCCGCCTGAATGCCTGCGATGCGCGCCGTGGCGAACACGTCGCCCTTGTGATGGCTGCCGTCGACGATCATCGCCAGCGTGGCGGGCAGCATCTCGACGAAGGCTTCGGCGCGCGCCTCGCGCACCGTGTCGGCCTTGGCGGACACGTCAACCATATGGGCTTCGCCGGCGGCGTTAATGTGGGTTAGCTGTGTCATGACTCAGGGCTTCTTCAAATGGGGCTGGAAGTTGCACGGGCGATGACGCGCGTCCAACTGCTCTTCGATAATCCGCTCCCAGGCGGTGCGGCAGGCGCGGGTGGAGCCCGGCATGGCGAAGATCACCGTGCGGTTGGCCAGGCCGGCCAGCGCGCGCGACTGGATCGTCGCGGTGCCGATCTCTTCGTACGACACCATGCGGAACAGTTCGCCGAACCCTTCCACCTCTCTGTCGAACAGCGGCAGCAGCGCTTCCGGCGTGTTGTCGCGGGCGGTAAAACCGGTGCCGCCGGTGATCAGCACCGCCTGCACGTTGTCATCGGCGATCCAGGCGGAAACCCGCGCGCGGATCTGGTAAATATCATCTTTGACGATGGCGCGATCCACCACCTGATGGCCGGCTTCCTGCACCGCTTCCTGCAGATATTGGCCGGAGGTGTCTTCCGCCGCACCGCGGCTGTCGGACACGGTCAGGATGGCGATATGCGCCGGAATAAACTCGCTGCTCGCATGGCTCATGGTTCAATAAGCTCCTATTCTGAGATACCCAACAGATTTCAAGTTGCAGCCAGGCGGCCAGTGCGTAAATCCCCAGGAGCTTACTCCGGTAAGTGACTGGGGTGAGCGCACGCAGCCAACAACGCTGCGGTTTGAAATATGTGGGTATCAGCCGCCGATAAACGACAGGTTCTGGGTGATCCCGCTGTTACCCTGATGCAGGAAATGGGTCTGCTTCTTGCTCAGCAGCCCGCTCTGGATGCGCGCCTTCAGCGCGTCGAGCTGGCCGTCCTCTGCCAGCAGATCGCGCAGGGGCACCCCCTGCTCACCGAACAGGCACAGGTGCAGATTGCCGATGGAAGAAACGCGCAGCCGGTTGCAGCTGGCGCAGAAGTCTTTCTCATACGGCATGATAAGCCCCACCTCACCCTGGTAGTCCGGGTGGCTGAACACCTGCGCCGGGCCGTCGCTGCGGCCGCGCGCCTGGCGCTGCCAGCCCTGCTGCTCCAGCTGCCGGCGAATCACTTCGCCGGAAACGTGGTGTTTGCGAAACAGCTCGCCGCCCTCGCCGGTTTCCATCAGTTCGATAAAACGCAGCTGGATCGGCCGGTCTTTGATCCAGGCGAGAAAGGCGCCGAGCTGCTGGTGGTTAACGTCGCGCATCAGCACCGCGTTGACCTTAACCTTGCTGAAACCGGCGCTGAAGGCGGCGTCGATGCCGTCCATCACCTGGCGGAACTTGTCCTGACCGGTGATGGCGTGAAACTGACGGGGATCCAGGCTGTCGACGCTGACGTTAATCGCCGTCAGACCGGCATCACGCCAGGCGGCGACGTCGCGCGCCAGACGGTAGCCGTTGGTGGTGACAGCCAGAGTACGGATGGCCGGGTTTTCCCGCACGGCGGCGATGATCTCGGTAAAATCGCGGCGCAGCGAAGGCTCGCCGCCGGTCAGACGCACCTTTTCGGTGCCCAGTTCGGCGAACGCGCGGCTGACGCGGCGGATTTCATCCAGCGACAGGAAGCTTTTCGGGCTGCCGCTCGGCTTGTAGCCGTCGGGCAGACAATAGGTGCAACGAAAGTTGCACACGTCGGTGATCGACAAGCGCAGGTAATAGAACTTGCGCTCATAAGCATCAATGAGTTGCGGCACCATAACACCTTTCCAAAGTCGGGAGATGCGAGCGTTTCCCCTCTGCACCCTGGTGGCTGACTTCGCCACGGCCCAGGCGCCATATCGTTCCTGATGAACAACGTAGGCGCAGGGGCTAGGAGTTTGATTTCTCTTCCCGCTACCTTGAGTAGCCGGAACGAAACCGTGGTTTTCAGCAGAATTCTAGCGCTAATCGGCAACGATAGCCAACGCGTAAATTCGATATATAATTGTCTATACAGCGTTTTTAGACGCCGCGTATTCTGGTAAACCATGATAAACATCACTTGCGCGGACGAATTGACCGGAATCACGCAAATGACACTCTTATCGCGTTTTTATGCCGGATCCGCTACCTTATGCGGGCAGTTCAGCCCCTTTGTAAGGAAATTTATGCGTAATCGTACCCTGGCCGATCTCGACCGCGTGGTGGCGTTAGGCGGCGGACACGGCCTGGGCCGTGTGATGTCGGCCCTGTCGTCCTTAGGTTCCCGCCTGACCGGCATCGTCACCACCACCGACAACGGCGGTTCCACCGGCCGTATCCGCCGTTCGGAAGGCGGCATTGCCTGGGGCGATACCCGTAACTGTCTCAACCAGCTGATCACCGAACCGAGCGTCGCCTCGGCGATGTTCGAATACCGCTTCAGCGGCAACGGCGAACTGGCCGGCCACAACCTCGGCAACCTGATGCTGAAAGCGCTGGATCACCTGAGCGTGCGCCCGCTGGAAGCGATCAACCTGGTGCGCAGCCTGCTGAAGGTGGACGCGGCGCTGATCCCGATGTCGGAACAGCCGGTGGATTTGATGGCGCACGATCACGAAGGCAATCACGTTTACGGTGAAGTGAATGTCGACCAGCTGGCCCATATGCCCCAGGAACTGATGCTGTCACCGCCGGTCAGCGCCACGCGCGAAGCGCTGGACGCCATCGCGCAGGCCGACGTGATCCTGATCGGGCCGGGCAGTTTCCTCACCAGCCTGATGCCACTGCTGCTGCTGGACGATCTGACCCAGGCACTGCGCCGCAGCAGCGCCAGCATGATCTATATCGGCAACCTCGGTCGCGAGCTGAGCGTGGCCGCCGCGGCGCTGTCGCTACAGGATAAGCTGACGCTGATGGAAGAGAAGATTGGCCGCCGGATGATCGATGCGCTGATCGTCGGCCCGGCGGTGGACGCCAGTGAAGTGCAAGATCGGGTGGTGATTCAACAGCCGCTGGAAGCGAGCGACATCCCCTACAGACACGATCGCCGGCTGCTGCGCCAGGCGCTGGATCGGGCGCTGGTGGCGCTGGCCGATCGCCGCTGATCGAATTTAACCGTCTCGCCCACGCAGCCAGGGATTATCGCTGGCTGGGGCGGGATGGCTGACCATATCGATATACAGGTCTTCCACCTCTTTGCGCGCCCAGGGCGTGCGACGCAAAAACTTCAGGCTGGACTTGATGCTCGGATCGCTGCGGAAGCAGTTGATGCGAATGCGCGCGCCCAGCTCGGACCAACCGTAGTGATCCACCAGTTTATTCAGCAGTTGCTCCAGCGTCACGCCGTGCAGCGGGTCTTTGGACTGGTGTTGGCTCATGTTCGGTACTCTTCGTGGTCAAATCGGGCCGCACACCATAACAGCTTTGGCGCCGCCGACAAGGAATTTTGACGCCCGCAGCGCGGGCGCCATCCAACGGTCAGGAAATCGCGATGAACTGCTCGCGCAGCTGGTGGATCTCGTCGCGCAGCGCAGCGGCCTGTTCGAACTCCAGGTTTTGCGCGTGGGTGTACATTTGCGCCTCCAGATCGCGGATTTTCTGATCCAGCGCTTTCGGCGTGAGGTTCTGAAGCGGCGCGCCGCCGTCCAGCGCCTTGCCTTTGTTCTTGGCGCGGTTGACCGGCTGGCCGATCTGCAGAATATCGCCGATCTTCTTGTTCAGCCCCTGCGGCACGATGCCGTTGGCTTCGTTGTAGGCCTGCTGCTTGGCGCGGCGCCGCTCGGTTTCACCGATCGCCTTGGCCATCGAATCGGTGATGCGATCGCCATACAGGATCGCCTTGCCGTTCAGGTTACGCGCCGCGCGGCCGATGGTCTGGATCAGCGAACGCTCGGAACGCAGGAAGCCTTCCTTGTCGGCGTCCAGAATCGCCACCAGCGACACCTCAGGCATGTCGAGCCCCTCACGCAACAGGTTGATGCCCACCAGCACGTCGAACTCGCCCAGACGCAGGTCACGGATGATTTCGACCCGTTCCACGGTATCGATGTCCGAGTGCAGGTAGCGCACGCGCTCGCCATGCTCCTCCAGGTATTCGGTCAGGTCTTCCGCCATGCGTTTGGTCAGGGTGGTCACCAGCACGCGCTCGTTGATCGCCGCGCGCTTGCGGATCTCGGAGAGCAGATCGTCCACCTGGGTGGCGACCGGCCGCACCTCCACGATCGGATCCAACAGCCCGGTCGGCCGCACCACCTGATCGATCAGATCGCCGCCGGATTTCTCCAGCTCATATTTGCCCGGCGTCGCGGAGACATAAATGGTCTGCGGCGCCAACGCCTCGAACTCCTCGAAGCGCAAGGGGCGGTTATCCAGCGCCGACGGCAGGCGGAAGCCGTACTCCACCAGCGTTTCTTTACGCGCGCGGTCGCCCTTGAACATCGCGCCGATCTGCGGAATGGTGACGTGGGATTCGTCGACCACCAGCAGGCCGTCCGCCGGCAGGTAGTCGAACAGCGTCGGCGGCGGCTCGCCCTCGGCGCGCCCGGACAGGTAGCGCGAGTAGTTTTCGATGCCCGAGCAGTAACCCAGCTCGTTCATCATCTCCAGATCGAACTGGGTACGCTGCGTCAGGCGCTGCTCTTCCAACAGCTTGTTGTTGGCCAACAGCACCTTGCGGCGGTCCGCCAGATCGACCTTGATCTCTTCCATCGCCTGCATGATCCGCTCGCGCGGCGTCACGTAGTGCGATTTCGGGTAGATGGTAAAACGCGGCACCACCTGCTCGATCTGCCCGGTCAGCGGATCGAACAGCGACAGCCGTTCCACTTCGTCGTCGAACAGCTCGACGCGCAGCGCCAGCTCGTCCGACTCCGCCGGGTAAATGTCGATCACCTCGCCGCGCACGCGGAAGGTAGCGCGCTGGAAGGCCTGATCGTTGCGGGAATACTGCAGCTCCGCCAGCCGGCGCAAAATGGATCGTTGATCGATGATCATGCCCTGGGTCAGGTGCAGCATCATCTTCAGGTAAAGATCCGGATCGCCCAGGCCGTAGATCGCCGACACCGACGCCACCACCACCACGTCGCGCCGTTCCAGCAGCGCCTTGGTGGCAGAAAGACGCATCTGCTCGATGTGCTCGTTCACCGAAGCGTCTTTTTCAATGAAGGTGTCGGAGCTGGGCACATAGGCTTCAGGCTGGTAGTAGTCGTAGTAGGAGACGAAATATTCCACCGCATTCTCCGGGAAAAACTCTTTCATCTCGCCGTACAGCTGCGCCGCCAGCGTCTTGTTCGGCGCCAGCACCATGGTCGGCCGATTCAGATCGGCTATCACGTTGGCGATGGTGAATGTCTTGCCCGAACCGGTGACCCCCAGCAGCGTCTGGTGCGCCAGGCCGTCTTCCAGCCCCTCTTCCAGCTTGCGGATGGCTTCAGGCTGATCGCCGGCCGGTTTGAACTCTGAATGCAGTTTGAAAAGTTTACTCATTGCTCGGCTACCCTGTGGAGATGCGCGCGCTCAGGCGGCCAGCCGGCTCTGCGCCGGGCATGGCCCCTAATTATGGAAAGTGTCGGCGATTTGCGCCAGTGCCCATGATACTGGATATAAAACCAGCTTCAAGCGGATTCGTCACCGGGATCGACGCCGCAGCAACGCCGCTGCACCGTGGCGTTACAGCCCGGTGACATTTTTATTGTCAATAACAGATTTATCCCCAGAACTTGCCGCGAATTAACTTATTGATAGCACGGCGTCGAAAAATCATACATAGAGGCCTGATCAATACCCCCGTGTCTTGATTTTAATTAAATTATTGATATTTAATAATATTAATAAAAAGACGAGAATGCGGACAAAGCGAACAGAACCCGCGTCGGCTCTCGCTTTACAGCGTTTTTCTAAATCTAATACACAAGGTTATCCACAGGAATAGTGGATAACTCTCACCGCCCCGCCCGGGGCGGGAGTTACAGAAAGAAAGCTTTTCGCCCTTTACACTCGCCAAAATGCCTTTTTTAGTTATTTTTTCATAAAAATATCGCTTTGTTTATGCCGATTAATACTAAAAATCCCCATTGCCAAAATCGCATTGGCCCCTTTCACGCGGATCGCGCTTGACGGCAGCGCAACGCCTTGCACCATGCCCTGACCAAAGAGCACCACAAGAGTGCAAAAAACGTCCGGGTTAACTTCCCCGCGTATTTTCGGGCCGCCACGGCAGCGCGTGTCAGGCCTGACGTGTGGTTAACAAGGTGATAACAACCCCCGTTTTCACCCGGCGGCAAAACTGGCCTGAGAGTTGCTTTATCTTCCTGCGTATAAACGCGGTGCGGCAACATGATGCGCTGCCTGTCGCGACGCGTAATCTCCGCGGTGCTATCGCCCGTAAAAGCGCAAGAACGACACCAAGTCGTCACAAGCGTCGTTTTTAACGACATATTGACTGTCATTCCGTCCACCGCAGACCTTGCTCTGGCTCATCGGACGGACGGCATTTTGTTCCAGACATTGCCACACTCGGGAAATCCGCCGCGCATGCGGCCTTTGCAGTCCCCCGCCAACGAGTGAAACGGGCGTCTATGAGGAGAATGCCAAATGCTGAGCCTGAGATCGGTCAATCAATTTTACGGGCAGAACCACACCCTGTGGGACATCAACCTGGAGCTGCCGCGCGGCCAGTGCACCGTGCTGCTCGGCCGCAACGGCGTGGGCAAGACCACGCTGGTCAACTGCATTATGGGGCATGTGCCGGTGGTGAGCGGCAGCATGACCTGGCAGCCGGCGGATCAGCCGCCGCAAAACCTGTTGCTGCAGCCGATGGAGCGCCGCGCCGCGCTGGGCATCAGCCACGTGCCCCAGGGGCGGCAGCTCTTCTCGCAGCTGAGCGTGGAGGAGAATCTGCAGGTGGCACAAATGGCCGGGCGCGGCGCCCCTCGCCGCATTCCGCCGCTGATCTACAGCCTGTTTCCCCATTTGCGCCAGATGCGGGCACGCCGCGCCGGCGATCTTTGCGTGGGCGCCCAACGCCAGCTGGCGATTGGTCGGGCGCTGGCCCAGGAGCCGGCGCTGCTGATCCTCGACGAACCGACGGCGGGCGTCCCCCCCTCGATCGCCGCCGATATCGGCAACGTGATCCGCCGACTCAACCGCGAATTGGGCATGACCATTTTACTGGTGGAGCATCAGCTGCCGTTCGTGCGCCGGGTGGCGGACCGTTTTTGCCTGTTGGACAGCGGGCGCACGGTGGCGCACGGCGCGCTGGCGCAGCTGGATGAGGCGTTGATCGGCGCCGGGCTGGCAGAGTGAGCGTTCAGGTTAGCGATTAGGTTGCTGTTGTATCAGTCACGGCCGGTCTGCGCCCAATAGGCATGGGCCCGCCGTCTTTTCATACTCGATAGGGGTCACACCGACACCATAATATCGAGGGATGTAAGCATGACAGACAACAACGCGGCATTTATTCAATACGCGGATTTGCGCAACAAAAACTGGAGCCTGCAGGAACGACTCAATGTCGAAGGTATTTATGTCAGCTCACGTGATGAACTGGTCAGTGCGCAGGATTTCATCATCAACACGTTAAAACGCCCGACGATCGTCAGATTCGCCGCGCCTTTTGCCACCTGGACCGCGCCGAAAACCGATATCAATGTCGGCTTCGTTTATCTTGACGGCAACGGCGTCAGCATCAACGCCATCATCCCCAACGGCACGGAAAGCGACCATAACTATTTCCTGCGTTGCTATACCAGCAGCGGCGCACTGGATAACAACGTTCCTATTCGACCGGCGCCGATCTTAAAAGATTTCACCGTCAAAGGCATTGGCGCCAAAATTAACAAAGGCAAGGATGAAACCCCGACCGAATACAACTACACCGATGGTATCCGTTTCCATTCGCCTGAAGGGCCGCTGGGCAACTTCTCGGTCAATAACGTCTATGTTTCCGGCTTCTACTACGGCCTGTATTATGGCACCAATGCCTATATCGCCCACCACTATGCTTGTGAAGTCATCCGCTGTTTTGAAAGTCTGCATATGCCCTCAACGAGCAGCGGAGCCCAAAACTTCGGTGAAGGTATCAACTTCTTCGGCGGCACCCTCGGCAATTCCCAGGGGTTGGCCGTTCGCAACGCCAACCCCAACGGCGCCTTCCGCCTGTTCGGCACCTCGATCGACTATGCAGGTTCGATAGCCTACGTCGAAGCTGGTAGCATTGAGCTGCATGGCTGCCATATGGAATTCAACAACGGCAATAGCCCGCTCACGGATATCCCCTTCCGCTGCAGCGCCAATCAAAACGCATCGCTGTTGATTCACGGCGGCGAAATCATCGTCGCCGGCGGCCGACTGGCGCAAGCGTCGCTGTTTTATGCCGAGACCGGCAGTAGCGGGATTATCGTCGACAGCGTGAAGTTCTATGGCGTAAGAACCGCCAGCGGTCGCTATTTCAGCGGTACCGGTGACTTTGTCATCGCCAATAGCCGACTGGATGGCGGTGGGGGTGGCGCCGGGATCCAGACGCTGGTCGGCGCCGTGAATAACAAACTCAAAGACGGCGATTTCGCCTTTTTCGCCAAACCGTTCGGCTGGGAAGTGACCGGCGGCACGATCGACGATCCCTTTACCTCAGACGCGGTGACTATCGGTATCGAAGCCGGCGCGGGCATCGGCGGCGGCAACGCCCTGAAAGTGAGCAAATTGGGCAACGCCAATACCAACGCCGGGGTGAGAGTGAGCGTGCCCGTCGCGCAATATGAACAGCTGGGTGCCTGTTTTACCCTGAAAACGGTCAACGGCGGCACCGGCAATCTGTTTGCGACGCTACAGTACGCCTGTATTCAGGAGCATGCGGACAACGGCATCTCGATCGTCGCCAAAGCCGCGCCGGCAGCCTGGGATGCCGTCATGAAAGCCGATGCTTACACCGAGTACGCCGAATATCGTTTCAACGCCAATCGGCGAAAAGTCCCGGTCTGGGCGACCCATGTCATCCTGACGTTCAACCTGTTTGCCCTGGCGAAAAATGGCGTGCTTTATCTCGATAACGCCTGCATTACCGCCATGTAAAAGCCAACGCCGGATCATAAGACCCGGCGTTGTTACCAATCAGCCAAAACCCCTCACTGCGCCAGCAGGCTGATATCCAGATACTGCCCCAGCGGCGCCCGCTCGGCCTGCGGCAGATGCGGGATTTCGCCCAGCAGCGGCGCCGGCAGCATACGGCGCAGCGTGGCCAGGTATTCCTGATGCCGCCGTCCCGGCGGCGTCACGTCGTTGGCAATCCAACCGGCCAGCATCAGCCCCGCCTGTTGTACCGCCTGCGCCGTCAGCACCGCGTGGTTGATACAGCCCAGTTTAATGCCCACCACCAGGATCACCGGCAGCTGCTCCTGCTGCACCCAGTCGGCGAAGGTGTACTGCGCCGACAGCGGGGTAAACCACCCGCCCGCGCCCTCGACCAGCACCCAGTCGGCGCGCTGCTCCAACCGGCGCAGGCCGTCGGACAGCCGCGCCGCCTCGATCGGCCGGCCTTCATCGGCGCTGACGATATGCGGCGAGGTCGGTTCGGCAAAAACGTAAGGGTTCACTTCGTCGTAGCGGAGCGCCACGCCGCTGTTGGCCTGCAGCGCCAGCGCGTCGCCGTTGCGCAGCCCCTCGGTGGTCATCTCGCTGCCGGAAGCTACCGGCTTATAACCGGCGCTGCGGTAGCCCGCCCGGTTGGCGGCCTGCAGCAAGGCGCTGCTGGCGACGGTTTTTCCGACTTCGGTATCGGTGCCGGTCACGAACCAACGTTTAATCACGATAAATCACTCCATAAACCAGATGATAGCTGAGCGGGAATTGCCCCTGCCGGCACGGGTAAGCCGCCTGCAGCGCGGCGAGACGGCCACGCGACATCAGGCCGCCCTCGCGCCCCTGATGCAGGTGCGTGGCCCCGATGCCCTTGAGCGAACGCATCAGCGTCATCACGTCCGGGTAGTTCAGGGTGCGCAGCTCCGTGACCAGCTCGTGCCGATAGTCAGCACAGGCGGCGCGGATCTGCGCCAGCGGCAGGAAAGCGTTCACGTGGCGCTCGCCGTCTACCTGTTGCCAGGCGTCCCCCAGTTCCTGCAGCGATCCCGCCGACAGCGTGGAAAACAGGATCGCGCCGCCGGGGCGGGTCACGCGATACAGCTCCGCCAGCGCGGCGGGCAGATCGCTGCACCACTGCACCACCAGGCTGCTGAAACAGATGTCCATCGCCGCATCGGGCAGCGGCACCTGTTCGATATCACCCAGCAGATAATGGTGCGCCGCCTGCCGTTGGCGGGCGACGTCCAGCATGCCCGGCGCCAGATCGAGCGCGGTCACCTGCTTGCCGCGCTCGCGCCACAGGCGGCTGAAATAGCCGGTGCCGCAGCCGGCATCCAGCAGCCGTTCACCCGGATGGGCACTCCCCATCCCCAGTAAGCGCTCGCCAACGTCTCGCTGCAGCGCGGCGGCGGCGTCGTAGCTGCCGGCGGCGCGGCTGAAGGCCGAAGCGACCGCCTGTTTGTTCACCGCGTCATTGGCTGACGTCATGCAATACCTCCAGCAGGCGATCGATGTCCTGCGGCTGATGCGCCGCCGTCAGGGTGATGCGCAGCCGCGCGCCGCCCGGCGGCACCGTCGGTGGGCGGATGGCGCTCACCCACAGCCCGCGCTCGCGCAGGCGGGTCGCCAGATCGAGCGCGCGTTGATTGTCCCCCACCAGCAGCGGCTGGATGGCGGTGTCGGAATCCGTCAGGGTTAGCGCCAGCGGCGCCGCGCCCTGGCGGAAACGGCAGATGTTGTCCTGCAGCCGGGCGCGCAGTTCATCCCCCTCTCGAATGCAGGCCAGCGCCGCCTGCAGCGCACAGGCCTGCGCCGGCGGCATCGCGGTGCTGTAGATCAGATGGCGGGCGAACTGCAGCAGATACTCGGCGGTCGCCTCATCGCACAGCACCGCCGCGCCGCTGACGCCGAACGCCTTGCCGAAGGTCGCCACCAGCAGTTCAGGGCGCACGCCCTGCTGCCAGCAGCTGCCGCGGCCTTGCTCGCCGCGCACGCCGACGCCGTGGGCATCGTCCACCATCAGCCAGGCGCCCGCCGCGCGGGTTAAGCGATGCAGTTCCACCAACGGTGCGCCGTCGCCGTCCATGCTGAACACCCCTTCGGTCACCGCCAGCCGCTGCCCTTCACAGGGTTTGGCCAGCAGATCCGCCAGCGCCTGCGGCTGATTGTGCTGGAAGCGGCGCAGCTCGGCCGGCGACTGCGCCGCCGCCTCCAGCAGCGAGGCGTGGCTGAGGCGATCGGCTAAAATGCGATCGCCTTTCTGCATCAACGCCGCCAGCACCGCCTGGTTGGCGGCGTAACCGGAGATGAACAGCAGCGCGCGCGGATAGCCGAGCCACTCCGCCAGTTGCTCCTCCAGCGCCTGATGCGCTGCGCAAAAGCCGGTGACGTGGCCCGAACCGCCGCTGCCGACGCCGTAACGCTGCGCGCCCTGCTGCCAGGCGGCGATCACCCGCGCATCCTGGCTCAGCCCCAGGTAGTCGTTGCCGGAGAAGTTCAGGTAGAGACGATCGCCAAGCCGGATCTGGCGGCCGTTGCCGCCCTCGGTGGTCTGTCGCCGACGGTAGGCGGCGTTCAGGCGCCGCTCTGCCAGCGCCTGCTCGATGCGTTGTGGCCAGCTCATCACGGCGCCGCGTTGTAAAACTCGGCGGTATCGGCGTTCAGCAGCTGCTTAGCCAGCGCCTGCTGTTGCTGGTTGTCGCCGTGTTCGGTGGCGGTCTGCTGCGGGTTCAGCCCCAGCTTGCGGAACAGCTGCAGGTCTTTGTCTTCTTCCGGGTTCGGCGTGGTCAGCAGTTTGCAGCCGTAGAAGATCGAGTTGGCGCCGGCCATGAAGCACATCGCCTGCGTTTGTTCGTTCATCTGTTCACGGCCGGCGGAGAGGCGAACATAAGAAGACGGCATCATGATGCGCGCCACCGCGATGGTGCGGATAAAGTCAAACGGATCGACGTCGTCGTTATCCGCCAGCGGCGTGCCTTTTACCTTCACCAACATGTTGATCGGCACGCTCTCCGGCGGCTTCGGCAGGTTGGCCAGCTGCACCAGCAGCCCGGCGCGGTCGCGCACCGTTTCACCCAGCCCGACGATGCCGCCGGAGCATACTTTGATGCCGGCGTCGCGCACTTTGTCGAGCGTATCCAGGCGTTCCTGGTAGCTGCGGGTGGTGATGATGCTGCCGTAAAACTCCGGCGAGGTATCGAGGTTATGGTTGTAATAATCCAGCCCGGCTTCCGCCAGCCGCTCGGCCTGAGTGCCGTCAAGCGTGCCCAGCGTCATGCAGGTTTCCATGCCCATCGCTTTCACGCCCTGCACCATCTGCTGCAGATAAGGCATATCGCGCTCGTGCGGGTTCTTCCACGCCGCGCCCATGCAAAAACGGGTCGAGCCGTTCGCCTTGGCCTTGCGCGCCGATTCCAGCACCTGCTCGACCTGCATCAACCGCTCCGACTCCAGACCGG
The DNA here is from genome assembly GCF_010119335.3 of Serratia sp. HRI. Classification (NCBI taxonomy): domain Bacteria; kingdom Pseudomonadati; phylum Pseudomonadota; class Gammaproteobacteria; order Enterobacterales; family Yersiniaceae; genus Serratia; species Serratia sp. HRI. Next base: position 1,252,120 of record NZ_CP083690.1, read on the forward strand.
TCTTGTAGCGCGAGCTTTGCGGGCAGTATTTGCAGTCTTCCGGGCAAGCGCCGGTCTTGATCGACAGCAGCGTGCTGACCTGCACCTGACGCGGGTCAAAGTGCTGGCGGTGTACGGTTTGCGCTTCGAACAGCAGTTCAAGCAGAGGTTTATCAAACAGGGCCTGGGCTTGCCCTACTGTCCAGTGAATGCGATCGGCCATCATGGCGTCTCCAAAACGAAAAAGTGTCGCCAGTTTAAATATTGTGGATATACTGTCAACCAATCTTGATTCAATTTGGTTTACAAGCATGTCTGTCACCGCTTCCGACCTGGCGTTTGACCAACGTCATATCTGGCACCCCTACACCTCCATGAGCCACCCGTTACCCTGTTACCCGATCGAGTCGGCCAGCGGCGTCGAGCTGCAGCTGGCGGACGGCCGGCGTCTGGTGGACGGTATGTCCTCCTGGTGGGCGGCGATCCACGGTTACAACCACCCGCGCCTGAATCAGGCCGCCAGCCGGCAGCTGGAGAAGATGTCGCACGTGATGTTCGGCGGTATTACCCATCCGGCCGCCATCTCGCTGTGCCGCCGGTTAGTGGCGATGACGCCGGAAGCGCTGCAGTGCGTGTTCCTGGCGGATTCCGGTTCGGTGGCGGTGGAAGTGTCGCTGAAGATGGCGCTGCAGTATTGGCAGGCGCGCGGTGAGCGCCGGCAGCGCATCCTGACGCTGCGCCACGGCTATCACGGCGATACCTTCGGCGCGATGTCGGTCTGCGATCCGGACAACTCGATGCACAGCCTCTATCAGGGCTACCTGGCGCCGCACCTGTTCGCCACCGCGCCGCAGTGCCGCTTCGACGAGGAATGGCGCGAAGAGGACATCGCGCCGTTCGCCGCGCTGCTGGAGCAGCACGCCGGTGAAGTGGCGGCGGTGATCCTGGAACCGGTGGTGCAAGGCGCCGGCGGCATGCGTATCTACCACCCGACCTACCTCAAGCGGGTGCGCGAGCTGTGCGATCGCCATCAGGTGCTGCTGATCGCCGACGAGATAGCCACCGGCTTCGGCCGCACCGGCAAGCTGTTCGCCTGCGAGCACGCACAGGTGGTGCCGGACATTCTCTGCCTGGGCAAGGCGCTGACCGGCGGCTACATGACGCTGTCCGCCACCCTGACCACCCGCCATGTGGCGGAGACCATCAGCAACGGCGCGGCCGGCTGCTTTATGCACGGCCCAACCTTTATGGGCAACCCGCTGGCCTGCGCGGTGGCGGACGCCAGCCTGGCGCTGCTGGCGGAAAATCGCTGGCAGGCGCAGGTGAACGCCATCGAAGCCCAGCTGCAACAGGAACTGCTGCCGCTCGCGGCGCTGCCGAAGGTGGCGGACGTGCGGGTGCTGGGCGCGATTGGGGTGGTGGAGATGCGTGAACCGGTGGACGTCGCCGAGCTGCAGCGCGGATTCGTCGAACGCGGGGTGTGGATCCGGCCGTTCGGCAAGCTGATTTACCTGATGCCGCCTTACATCATCGAAGCGGAACAGCTCAGCCGCCTGACCGCCGCCGTCGCCGCCGCCGCGCGTTAATGCCTTACCAATGCTGGTCCAGATAGCGGGCCAGCAATCCCAGACACAGCAGCCAAAGTAAAATGATCATCGCCGCCGCCATGCGGCCGGTGGGGTTATCGACGCGCTTTTGCGCCTTCTCGCGCAGCTCGGCCATCAGCGGCTTGGGGATCAGGCGCACCGCCAGCATGATGCCCAACGGCACGATGATTACGTCATCCAGATAGCCCAGCACCGGAATGAAGTCCGGGATCAGATCGATCGGCGAGATCGCATAGCCGGCCACCAGCAGCGCGATCAGTTTGGCGTACCACGGGGTGCGCTTATCACGGGCGGCCAGCCACAGCGCGTAAATATCGCGCTTGATGCTTTTGGCCCAACGGCGCAGCCAGCCGAACCACGGCGTGCGTTTTTTCAGTGAGATCATGATTACTTCATATAAGAACGTAAAACGGTCATCAATTGCTCGATGTCCTGCTCACGCTGCTGCGGCGTAGCGTCCGCGGCAGCCAGATGTTCGCGCACATGCCCTTCCAGCACCTGCGCCATTAAACCGTTGACCGCGCCGCGCACCGCCGCGATCTGCTGCAGAATAGCAGAACACTCACCGCCGCTTTCCAGCGCGCGCTCCAGCGCTTCGGCCTGCCCTTTAATGCGACGCACCCGCGCCAACAGCTTCTTTTGATCTCTGAGAGTATGGCTCATCATTTCCGCCTGATTGTCATTTACTATACTGGGGTATAGTATATTTCAGCACACTACCTTTTGCTGAGGAACTTCACCATGACTTCTCACGCGCCCGCTTTGCACCGCGAGCACAGCCACGTTTTTGACGATGGTAACCCATTGGCTGAAAGAAACACCAGATGGGCGGTAATACTCACCGCCGGTATGATGGCCATCGAGATAGCCGGTGGCTGGCTGTTTAACTCGATGGCATTGCTGGCCGACGGCTGGCATATGAGCTCGCACGCGCTGGCTCTGGGCTTGTCGGTGCTGGCTTACGGCGCCGCACGACGGCTGGCCAAAGACAGCCGCTTCAGCCTCGGCACCTGGAAGATAGAAGTGCTGGCCGGTTACACCAGCGCGGTGTTGTTGGTGCTGGTGGCAGCGCTGATGCTGTTCCAGTCTGCACAGAGGCTGATGAATCCCAGCCCGATTCATTACAACGAAGCCATCGCCATCGGTACGATTGGGCTGGCCGTCAATCTGCTTTGCGCCTGGCTGTTGCGCGGCGGCGGCCACCACCATCATCACGGGGATGACCACGATGACCATCATCATGACCTCAACCTGCGTTCCGCCTATGTCCATGTCCTCGCCGACGCCGCCACTTCGGTGCTGGCTATCGTCGCACTGTTCGGCGGTAAGCTTTGGGGCGCCGTTTGGCTCGATCCCCTGATGGGCATCGTCGGCGCGATGATGGTGGCCGCCTGGGCCTATAGCCTGATGCGCGATAGCGGAAAGATTTTGCTGGATGCCGAAATGGACGCTCCCGTTGCACAAGAGATTCGTCAAACTCTGGCCACTGCCGGCCACTCGCTCACGCTGACCGATTTGCATTTAGGCCGCATCGGCAAAGGAAAGTATCATTGCGTCATCGCCTTGAGCAGCACCGATCGCGCCCTCACCGCCGATCGGGTGCGCCAACTGTTGGCCGCTCATCCCGAACTGGTGCATGTCACCGTCGAGATCAACCGCCCGCCGCTGGCGCAAGGGGTTGTATTGTTCCACCAAAAAGATCTAGCTTAAGGGCTCTGCTTTTATCGCAACTGGGAGTCACTATGGCTTTTCGTTTGTACAGCAACGACCTGCAGGATGGCGGCAAGCTGCCGCAGGCGCAGGTCTTCAACGGCATGGGCTACCACGGCGATAACCTGTCGCCGCACCTCGCCTGGGACGGCGTGCCGGCCGGCACCAAGAGCTTCGTAATCGCCGTTTACGATCCCGATGCCCCAACCGGCTCCGGCTGGTGGCACTGGATCGTGGCCAACATTCCCGCCGACGTGCGCGAGCTGCCGCAGGGCGCGGGCTCCGGCAAAGCCCCGCTGCCCGCCGGCGCACTGCAGACCCGCACCGACTTCGGCTCGGCCGGCTACGGCGGCGCGGCGCCGCCAGAGGGCGAGAGCCACCGCTACCAGTTCACCGTGCATGCGCTGGACGTGGAACAGATCGAGGTGGATGAGGGATCCAGCGGCGCGCTGGTGGGCTTCAACGTCCATTTCCACAGCCTCGGCAGCGCCACGCTGACGGTAACGTTCAACTGATCCCCCGCCAATAAAAAAGGTTCATCGCGCTTTAGCGTGAACCAATAGAAAACGGCAGTCAGAACGTTTAGGTTTGTATTCGCCAAAACACACCCTAAACCTTCAAAACTGCCGTCACTATGAATGCTAACCTTTGCTCCCTGTTCTGGGAAGGCTTTATCGTCAATTCCTTCTCGCATCCTTCTGCCAACTCCCTGCTTATCCAGCTCCAGCCTGACGCTGCCGTCATGCCCTGTTGTCGTCGTTGTGAGCGGCGGGTGCCTGTTGTGCATGATGTTTCCTTCCGCCGAGTGCGTGAACGCCAGCTGCTTGATTGGGTCGTCTGGCTCAACGTCCCCGTCCGGCGCCTGTGTTGCCCCCATTGCGGGGTCACCACCGAAAAAATCAGCTGGTTGCCTGAACGCCAGAGATATACCACGACGCTATCCGTATGGGTTGAGTCATTGACCCGTTTACTGCCGATTAAGCACGTTGCACAACTCACCGGCCTGCACTGGCATACGGTCAAGAATATCGACTACCGGCGTCTGCTGCGGGAACGGACAGAGCCGCAGCGCCATACCCTCCGCCGTCTGGTGATGGATGAGTTCGCCCTGTTCAAAGGACATCGTTATGCCACCGTGGTGATGGATGCGGATACGCAACAGGTGTTGTGGGTGGGCGAAGGCCGCAGCAGAGCGGCCTTCCGCCCCTTCTTCGTCTGGCTGGGCGCTGAAGGCTGTGCCGCTATCCAGTCTGTCGCCATGGATATGAATACGGCGTTAGACCTGGAGGTCAGGCATCACTGCCCGCAGGCGGAAGTGGTCTATGACTTGTTCCATGTGGTGGCAAAGTATGGCCGGGAGGTTATCGACCGGGTCCGCGTCGACCAGGCCAATCAACTCCGTGATAACCCAAAATCGCGTCAGGTCATCAAACGCAGCCGCTGGCTGCTGCTGCGCAACCCAGAAAACCTGCCCGAAGGGCATGAGGTAAAGCTCACGGCGTTGCTGGAGGCGAATCAGCCGTTGAATGTGGTCTGGCTGATGAAAACAGCGCTGAAAGAACTGTGGTACGCCCCGAGTGAACAAGAGGCGCAGAGACGCTGGGTAAGCTGGTACAGGCAGTCTCAGGAAAGCGGAATCAAGGCGTTGCAACACTTCGCCGAGAAACTGAAAGGGTATGCCGGTGGCATCATCGCGAGTGCCAGACACAGGTTGAATACCAGCGTGCTGGAAGGGATGAACAATAAGATAAAAGTGATGAAGCGGATGGCCTATGGATACCGGGATAACGCTTACTTCTTCCTGAAAATCAAAGCAGCGTTCCCCGGTAAAGCGCGATGAACCATAAAAAAGCGCGATTCAACCGAACCGCGCTTTTTCCATACTCGTCTGACCGCCGAATTACTTCGCCAGCACGCTCACCCACATCGGGCCTTTGCCCACCGGATAACGCGCCAGCGTGGTCAGCTCACCGCTGCGCTGATCAATCTCATGCACCGCGATGTGACCGGATTTCTGGCCGGACGAAATCACGAAGCGGCCGCTGTGATCGATGTTAAAACCGCGCGGCTGCGCTTCGGTCGGATGATAGCCGACCACGCTCAGCGTGCCGCCGTCTTCGGAAACGCTGAAGATGGTCAGAATGCTGGCGGTGCGATCGCTGGTGTACAGGAAGCGGCCGTTCGGCGTGATGTGGATGTCCGCCGCCCAGCGGGTGCCGTCGAAGTCGGCCGGCATGATGTCCAGCGTCTGCGTCACGGTGTAGTGGCCGCCGTTTTCCGAGATGGCCAGCACGTCCACCGTACCGTCCAGCTCATTGACGCAGTAGGCGAACTTGTCGTTGTGGTGGAACGCCATATGACGCGGCCCGGCGCCGGCGGCGGTCGCCACCGCTTCCTGCGCGTGCGGCGTCAGCTGGCCCGCCAGGCTCAGGTTGAACAGGCGGATGCGGTCTTCTTTCAGGCAAGGCACCAGCACCAGCTGGTTGGTCGGATCGATGTTCGCCGAGTGCGGCGCGGTCAGGCCGTCGATCTGCTGAATAGGCGCCGTCACCACGCCGTCGTGGCCGATCGGGCTGATGCTGGCGCAGTTGCCGCTGTAGGAGGCGGAGAACAGGTAACGCCCCTGCAAATCGGTGGAGATATGGGTCGGGCTGCCCGGCAGCGGCGCCATGCCGGCCTGCTGCAGCGTGCCGTCCGCCTCGATGCGGTAGCTGACGATGCCGAACGCCGGGCGTACGCCGACGTACAGGTGGGTCTTGTCCGGATGAAGGGTCATCGGCTGCACCTGGCCCGGCACGTCAACGGTTTGCAGCAGCGCCAGCGCGCCGGCATCGTCCAACTGCCAAACGTGGATCTGCTGGCTCTCCGGGCTGGCGACATAAACGATTTGCTTCATGTGTTCTCCTTGCAAAGGGTAAAAGAGGAACCGGTTTCAGGCCGTTCGATTGCCCCTAGCTTACCGCACATCCGTCGCATGGCAACCCCGCTTAGCACCGGAAGCTCACGCGGTTTTCTCCGTTGGCTATCCGGTGTACCATCGGATTAATTTCATGACTAACGATAACGAGAACCCTATGAGCTACCGCGTCATCGCCCTCGATCTTGACGGCACCCTGCTGGACAACCAAAAACGCATCTTACCGCAATCGCTGGAAGCGCTGGCGCAGGCGCGCGCCGCCGGCATCCAGGTGGTGGTGGTCACCGGCCGCCATCATGTCGCCATCCATCCGTTCTACCAGGCGCTGCAGATAGATACCCCGGCCATCTGCTGCAACGGCACCTATCTGTATGATTTTCAGCAGAAGAAGGTGCTGGCCGCCGATCCGCTGGCGAAAGATCAGGCCAAGCAGGTGTTGCAGATGCTCAAACAGACCGACATTCACGGGCTGATGTACGTCGACGACGCCATGCTCTATCAGGAGCCGAGCGGCCACGTGACCCGCTCGCTGGCCTGGGCCGAAACCCTGCCGGTAGCGCAGCGCCCAACGCTGCTGCAGGTCGGCAGCCTGGCGCAGGCGGCCGACGACGCGCAGGCGATCTGGAAATTCGCCACCTCGCACGCCGATACCCTGGCGCTGCGCGAGTTTGCCGACACGGTGGAGAAAGAGCTGGGGCTGGCGTGCGAATGGTCCTGGCACGATCAGGTGGATATCGCCAAAGGCGGCAACAGCAAAGGCAAGCGCCTGCGCCAATGGGTGGAGTCGCAGGGGCTGAGCATGGATCAGGTGGTGGCGTTCGGCGACAACTACAACGACATCAGCATGCTGGAAGCGGTTGGGTTGGGCGTGGCGATGGGCAACGCCGATGACGCGATCAAGGAACGCGCCGATCTGGTGATCGCCGATAACCTGCAGCCGGGCATCGCCGAGGTGATCCGCACCCTCGTACTCTAGTTTTTTCGCCCTCCCGTCGGGAGGGCCTGTCTTAGCGGCTCTCGCGGCTGATCGACACGCTCTTCACCTGCGCGTACAGCCACTGCCCGGGGCGGATCGCCAGTTCATCGCGCGCCCAAGGCGTGATCCGCGCCCACAGCACGTGTTCCCCGACCGCCAGCTTCACTTCCACCTGCCCGTCCACGTCCAGACACTCGCTTACCTTGGCCGGCAACACGTTGCGAATGCTGCTGTTGACCGGTGGCTGCAGCACCAGTGAGACGTCGGCGGCGTTGATGCGAATGCGCAGCTGGGTGCCCAGTTCGGCGTCGATGCCGCTGACCCACAGCCTTTGATCGCCGAGCGCCAGCGCGGTCATGGCATAGCGTTGATGATGCTCAATCACGCTGACGCGCAGCACGCTGCTCTGATCTTCACGCTGTAGCCACGGCCGCAGCGCGCTGCTGGCCCAGACGGCTTCCAGCCCGCCGAACGCGCGCACCTCGCCGCGATCCAGCACCATCACCCGCTCGGCCAGGCGCAGGATCTCGTCCAGGCTGTGGCTGACGTAGAGGATGGGGATGTTGACGTCCTGCGCCAACCGCTCCAGATACGGCAGCAGCTCGCGTTTGCGCGGCAGATCGAGCGAGGCCAGCGGCTCGTCCATCAGCAGCAGTTCCGGCGCGGTCAGCAGCGCGCGGCCGATCGCCACCCGCTGTTTTTCACCGCCGGAGAGCGTCAGCGGCAGCCGATTGAGCAACGGCCCGATGCCCAGCAGCTCGACGATGGTGTTGAACTGCGCACGCATGCCGGCCGCCATGCCGTACTGCAGGTTGCCGCGCACCCGATAGTGCGGGAACAGCCGTGCATCCTGAAACACGTAGCCGATACGGCGCTTTTCCGGCGGCAGGCAAAGGCCCGCGGCGGTATCCACCAGCGTGCGGCCATTGAGCGCGATGCGCCCCTGCTGCAAACGGGTCAGGCCGCCGATGGCGTTGATCAGGGAAGTTTTGCCCGCGCCGGACAGGCCGAAAATCGCGGTGATGCCCTGCGCCGGCAAATCGGCGCGGACGTTGAGATTAAGGTCGCCCAGCTGCTGCGAGAAATCCAGCTCCAGCATTTACACCCCCATCCGTTTGCGGCCCCAGCGGGCCAGCCATTCGGACACCATCAGCGAAGCCAGCGACAGCACGATGGCGATCACGCACAGCCGCGCGGCGGCGGCTTCCGCCCCCGGCGTTTCGATCAGCGTATACATCGCCAGCGGAATGGTGCGGGTTTCACCGGGAATGTTGGAGACGAAGGTGATGGTGGCGCCGAACTCCCCCAGCGAGCGGGCGAAGGCCAGCACCACGCCGACAATGACGCCGGGCAGCGACAGCGGCAGCGTGATGGTGAAAAACACCCGCCACGGGTTGGCGCCCAACGTGCGCGCCGCCTGCTCCAGCCGGGTATCCACCGCCTCCAGCGCCAGCCGGATGGCGCGCACCATCAGCGGAAACGCCACCACCGCCGATGCCAGCGCGGCGCCGCGCCAGCTAAAGCTGAAGCTGAAGCCGAACCAGTCGTACAGCCACTCGCCGATGACGCCGCGCCGCCCCATGGCGATCAGCAGCAAATAGCCGACCACCACCGGCGGCAGCACCAGGGGCAGGTGAATGACGCCGTCCAGCAGCGCCTTGCCGGGAAAGCGGCAACGCACCAGCACCCAGGCCATCAGAATGCCGAACGGCAGGCTGCAGACCACCGCCAAACCGGAGACTTTCAGGCTCAGCTCAACCGCCTGCCACTCGTACTCACTCAGAATCATTTACGCGGGGTGAATCCATAATGTTCAAAAATAGCGGCCGCTTCCGGGCCCTTCAGATAGGTATAGAAAGCGCTGACCGTCGGATTTTGACGATCTTTCACAATCGCCATCGGATATTCAACCGGTTTGTGGCTGTCTTCCGGGAATACGCCCACCACTTTCACCTTGTCGCTGGCGACCGCGTCGGAGCCGTAGACGATGCCGAGCGGTGCTTCACCGCGCTCCACCAGCGCCATCGCGCTGCGCACGTTGTTGGCGCGCGCCAGTTTCGGCTCCAGCGCGCTCCAGACGCCCAGGTGTTCCAGCGCCTCTTTGGCGTAGATGCCGGCCGGCACGTGATCCGGATCGCCCACCGCCAGACGGCCGCCGTTGAGCAGCTTGGTCCAGTCGGTCTGCTTGTCGATGGCGATCTTATCTTGCTTATCGCTCTTGGCGGCGATCAGCACCAGTTCGTTACCCAGCAGCGTATAGCGGGTGTCTTTCACCATCTGCTGCTTGTCGATGGCGTAATCCATCCACTGTTGATCGGCGGAGATGAACAGATCGGCTGGGGCGCCCTGCTCAATTTGGCGCGCCAGCGTCGAAGAGGACGCAAAGGAGGAAACCACCTGCACATCCTTGCCTTTTTGATACTGGGTGGCGATGTCCTGCAGCGCGTTGGTCAGCGACGCGGCGGCGAACACGGTGATCTTTTCCGCCGCCGAAGCCTGTGCCACCAGGCCCGATGCCAACACGATCCCGCCAACCCATTTGGTCCATTGCTGTTTCATTGTTTTTCTCCGCAAGTTAACGTGCATTATCACTCTTCGTTATATAAAAAATAATATAACGTTGCGCGAAAGCTTGTCATGCGGTTTATCGGCAAAGCGTGAGATAACTTGAGGAATGCCCGCCGGGCGACGCCGGCGGGTATCGGGATGGGGAACGGTCAGTGCTGGGTGCGGTTTTCTTTCGAACGGCCCACTTTGGAGAAGACGTTGAACACTTCGCCAAAACCGTAGATCAGGCCGAGGATCAGCGCCATGACCACCGGCACCATGACCACGGCAAACAACAGACTTTTCAATAATTCCAACATGATAGCCTCGCTTAACTGCCCATTGAGCGGCAAATGCCTTTCACCGCATATCGGGTTATTCTAACCCAAAAAAATCGGTAAAACCGGAGTTATTTTAGCCAGCGGGGCGAAATTGTGATCGGCTAAACGTGCCCTTTGGCGCTTTGCCGCCAAATCGGCGACAATAAGATTTTTGCCGCCGACAGGATGCGCTATGCAGGCCGAAATTCTTCTGACTCTCAAACTCCAGCAAAAGCTGTTCGCCGATCCGCGCCGCATCGCGCTGCTGAAACAGGTGCAGCACACCGGCTCGATCAGCCAGGGCGCCAAACTGGCGGGCATCAGCTATAAAAGCGCCTGGGACGCCATCAATGAAATGAACCAGCTGGCGGAACAAACGGTGGTGGAACGCGCCACCGGCGGTAAAGGCGGCGGCGGCGCGCAGCTGACCCACTATGGCCAGCGGTTGATCCAGCTGTATGACCTGCTGGGCCAGGTGCAGCAAAAAGCTTTCGACGTGTTGCAGCAGGACGATCTGCCGCTCGACAGCCTGCTGGCGGCCATCTCGCGCTTCTCGCTGCAAACCAGCGCGCGCAATCAGTTCTTCGGCACCGTCATCGAACGCGATCATCAGCAGGTGCAGCAGCACCTGGCGATTTTGTTGAACGACGGCACCACTCGCCTGATGGCGGCCGTCACCCAACAAAGCGCCGACCGGCTGCAGCTGACGCCGGGTAAAGAGGTGCTGGCGCTGATCAAGGCGCCCTGGGTGCGGTTAAGCGTCGATACGGCGGAGCATACCGGCGTAGATAACGCGCTGGCGGGCGTGGTGGCCGGCATTCAGCCGGGCGCTGAACACAGCGAGGTGCTGGTGACGCTGGCGGGCGGCGAAACCCTGTGCGCCACCCTGACGACGGCGGAGTTGCAGCGTCTGCAGCTGAGCGTCGGCGCCGCCGTACACGCCCTGTTCAACGCCGATCGCGTGATTGTCGCCACGTTGTGTTAAGCGCAACGTGACGTTGCGTTTTTGTTGATTGACATCCCCCTGCAATGCGCCTATTTCTAAGGCAAGTAATTGCAAAAAAAGGAACAGGTGATGTCGTCGTTGCACATTTCGCAAGGTTCATTCCGCTTAAGCGATACCCGCACCCTGACGCTGGACGCGCTGGAAATCCAGGCCGGCGACAGCTGGGCCTTCGTCGGCGCCAACGGCAGCGGCAAATCCGCCCTGGCGCGCGCGCTGGCCGACGAACTGGTTCTGCTGAGCGGTGAACGCCGCAGCGATTTTCAGCACGCGGTGCGCATCTCCTTCGAACAGCTGCAAAAAATGGTCAGCGACGAGTGGCAACGCAACAACACCGATCTGCTCAGCGCGGACGAGGAGGACACCGGCCGCACCGCGGCGGAAATCATTCAGGAAGAGGTGAAAGACGCCGCGCGCTGCGAGCGGCTGGCCGCGCAGTTCGGCATCACCGCCCTGCTGACGCGCCGCTTCAAATACCTCTCCACCGGCGAAACGCGTAAAACCCTGCTGTGCCGGGCGCTGATGCCCGAGCCTGACCTGCTGATCCTCGACGAGCCCTTCGACGGGCTGGACGTTCACTCGCGCGCGCAGCTCGCCGCGTTGCTGAGCGAGCTTTCCGCCCAGGGTCAAACCGTGGTGCTGGTGCTCAACCGGTTCGACGAAATACCGGATTTTGTGCGGCAGGTGGGCGTGCTGGCGGACTGCACCCTGACCAGCCGCGGGCCGCGCCGCCAGGTGATGGCGGACGCGCTGGTGGCGCAGCTGGCGCACAGCGAAAACCTCAGCGGGCTGGCGCTGCCGGAGACCGAGGATCCGACGCAAAAGGTGACGCTGCCGGCGGATCGGCCGCTGATCGTCCTGCGCGACGGCGTGGTCAGCTATAACGATCGACCGATCCTCAATCATCTCGACTGGCAGGTTAACCCCGGTGAACATTGGCAGATCGTCGGCCCGAACGGCGCCGGCAAATCCACGCTGCTCAGTTTGATCACCGGCGATCATCCGCAGGGCTACAGCAACGATCTGACGCTGTTCGGCCGCCGCCGCGGCAGCGGGGAAACCATCTGGGAGATCAAGCGCCATATCGGCTACGTCAGCAGCAGCCTGCATCTGGACTATCGCGTCAACACCAGCGTGCACAACGTGGTGCTGTCGGGGTTCTTCGATTCGATCGGCATTTATCAGGCGGTGTCGGATCGTCAGCGGCAGCTGACCGAACAATGGCTGGCGCTGCTCGGGCTCGACGGCGCGCGCGGCGATGCCCCGTTCCACAGCCTTTCCTGGGGCCAACAGCGGTTGGCGCTGATCGCCCGCGCGCTGGTGAAACACCCGGCGCTGCTGATCCTCGACGAGCCGCTGCAAGGGCTGGATCCGCTCAATCGCCAGCTGGTGCGTCGCTTCATCGACGTGCTGATCGCCCAGGGCGCCACCCAGCTGCTGTTCGTCTCGCACCATGCCGAAGACGCGCCGCAGTGCATCACTCACCGCCTCAGCTTCGTGCCCGACGGCGAGGGCGGCTACGGCTACCAACAGCAACGGCTGGAGGCGGCCTCCGCCTGAAGCGCGGCGTAAACATATCCGGCAACACTTCACCGCAGCACATCACATTTGGCCTTTTATCATAGAAAGAAAGAAGGCCATTTTCTGGAGACGCCATGTCCGCTGCGTTGATTATTATCGACCTGATCGAGGAGCTGATCGGGCCCAAAGGGCGCGCCAATCACTGCCGCGAACAGGTGGTGGCGACCCACCTGCTCGCCAACGTCAATGCCGCCGCGGCCTACGCCCGAGTGCGAAAAATCCCGGTGATTTGGGTGCGGGTGGGATTCGCCGACGATTATCATGATATTCCCCCCCATTCGCCGCTGTTCAACCATTTAAAACAGATAGGCGCGCTGCGGCTTAACAGCCCGGGCTGCCGCTGGGTGCCCGAACTGCATCAGGAACAGACCGATCTGCTGTTTGAAAAAACGGCGGTAAGCGCCTTCTCCGGTAACAATTTGTTAGCCTGGCTACGGCAGCATCGGTGCCATCATCTGCTGCTGGCGGGCGTCAGCACGCCGCTCGCCATCGAGAGCACCGCGCGTCAGGCGCACGACGCCGGCTTTCAGGTGACCGTGCTGCACGACCTGTGCGCGGCCCCCACGCAGGAGATCCATCAGCAGAGTCTGGACACCCTGCAAAATCTGGCCGAAATCACCCGCTCGCAGGCCTGGATGAAAGGCTGACCCGCGTTGTCGCCGGTCGTATGGGCCGGCATCATGCACAAATCCGTCACTGCCCCGACCTTTAGCGTCATTTGGGTGTGCTACTATCCGCTTTAGCGCTCAATTTCGCCATCATCGCACGCCGCAAAGGCGCTGAGCGCCGTGTACATATTTTAAAGGGACATATTATGTGGGGCGTACTGGCTGCTTCGTTATTTTTCTTGCCGTTTAACCGGCTGATAGCCTGGGTGATCCTGGCCGCCTCGGCGGGCATGGGGCTTTATCATGGGGTACTGACGCCACTCAGCCTGAGTTATCTGCTGGCGATCGTCGCGTTGGCGGGGCTGCGTCACCATTTTCGCGAGCAGCGTAATCTGGCGATCGCGTTCGAAGGGTTGGTGGTCGCCGGCTGCATCGCGCTGTTCTTGCATCTGGTGCCGGGCATCCACAACCCGCTGATGATCGACGGCGACAAAGCCGGCCCGCTCAGCGCGCCGTTCACCATGTATTACAACTTCGACAAGGCGATGGTGCCCTTCCTGCTGTTCGCCTGCTTGCCTACGCTGTTCAGAACCGATAAAGCGGAAAAAAGCGTCGCCTCGGGTTCCTGGATTGCATTGATCATCAGCGTACCGGCGCTGTTGCTGCTGGCCGTGGCGCTGGGCGGTTTAAAAATCGAACTGCATGCGCCCGCCTGGATCCTGCCGTTCGTGATGGCGAACCTGTTCTTCGTCTGCATGGCCGAAGAAGCGCTGTTTCGCGGCTACCTGCAACAGCGCCTCAGCCAATGGCTGGGGGCCTGGCCGGCGCTGATCGTCGCCGCCCTGGTGTTCGGCGCCGCGCATTTGGCCGGCGGCATGCTGATGGTGATCTTCGCGACGCTGGCCGGCGTGATCTACGGCCTGGCATGGATGTGGAGCGGCCGCCTGTGGGTGCCGATTCTGTTCCATTTCGGGCTTAACCTGACCCATCTGCTGTTCTTCACCTACCCGCTGTATCAGCACCCCTGACGGCTGACGCCGGCAGAGAGCCTCTCTCTGCCGGTTGACCAGGTGAAAACGCTATCACCGGCAGCTCACCGCAATCCCCTCAAACACGTAGCCACCGGCTCATCTCTGCCCATCCGGCGCTTTTCAATGAAGTGTAAACGATTCCATTTTTCGCGTTAGATCACCTTTTTATCGCCGCGAGCATGCTATCTTTTTGCGCAATGTACTCTCCCTTTTCAGCAACGGGCGTATCAAGACGGCGGCTGAAAGCGATTACACCTCGTCGACGCCAAGAAAGGAACCGTATGACGGCATTTAACCCTATCGATCATCCACACCGCCGCTACAACCCGCTGAGCGCCCAGTGGGTGCTGGTCTCACCGCACCGCGCTAAGCGCCCCTGGCAGGGCCAACAAGAGGCCGTCCCTACGGAAACGCTGCCGGCGCACGATCCCGACTGTTTCCTGTGCCCGGGCAACGCGCGCGTCACCGGCGATCGCAATCCGGATTATCGCGGCACCTACGTCTTCACCAACGATTTCGCCGCGCTGATGAGCGATACGCCGCCGGCGCCCGACAGCCAGGATCCTTTGATGCGCAGCCAGAGCGCGCGCGGCGTCAGCCGGGTGATCTGCTTCTCTCCCGATCACAGCAAGACCCTGCCCGAATTGCCGCTGCCGGCGCTGGAGCAGGTGGTCGCCGCCTGGCAGGCGCAAACCGATGAGCTGGGCAGTCAGTACCCCTGGGTACAGCTGTTCGAAAACAAAGGCGCGGCGATGGGCTGCTCCAACCCGCACCCGCACGGGCAGGTCTGGGCCAACAGTTTTCTGCCGAACGAGGCCGAGCGCGAAGATCGCCTGCAGCACGAGTATTTTCGGGAACACGCCACCCCGCTGCTGCTGGACTACGCGCAGCGCGAGCTGGCCGCCGGCGAACGCATCGTGGTGAACACCGAACACTGGCTGGCGGTGGTGCCCTACTGGGCCGCCTGGCCGTTTGAAACGCTGCTGCTGCCGAAAGCGGCGGTGCAGCGCATTACCGATCTCAGCGCGGCGCAAAGCCAAGATCTGGCGCTGGCGCTGAAGAAGCTGACCAGCCGCTACGACAACCTGTTCCAGTGCTCCTTCCCCTATTCGATGGGATGGCACGGTGCGCCGTTCAACGGTGCCGACAACCGACACTGGCAGCTGCACGCCCATTTCTACCCGCCGCTGCTGCGTTCAGCCAGCGTGCGCAAATTTATGGTCGGGTACGAGATGCTGGCAGAAACCCAGCGCGACCTGACCGCCGAACAGGCCGCAGAGCGTCTGCGCGCCGTCAGCGATATTCATTACCGTGAAGCCGGAGCCCAAGCATGAGCCTGAAACCGCTTACCCATTCCCTGTTTACCGAACACTTCGGCTACGCGCCGGCGTTGACCATCCAGGCGCCGGGGCGGGTGAACCTGATCGGCGAGCATACCGATTACAACGACGGCTTCGTGCTGCCCTGCGCCATCGATTATCAAACCGTCATCACCTGCGCCAAGCGCGACGACCGCCAGATCCGCGTACTCGCCGCCGATTATCAGAATCAGCAGGATCAATTCTCGCTCGACGATCCGATCGTCAGCCACCCCGATCAGCGCTGGTCCGACTATGTGCGCGGCGTGGTGAAGCACCTCCAGCGCCGCAGCGCCGACTTCGGCGGCGCGGATCTGGTGATCGCCGGTAATGTGCCGCAAGGGGCGGGGCTCAGCTCCTCCGCCGCACTGGAAGTGGCAGTGGGCCAGGCGCTGCAGGCGCTCTATCAGCTGCCGCTGGACGGCGTAGCGCTGGCGCTGAACGGCCAGGAGGCGGAGAACCAATTCGTCGGCTGCAACTGCGGCATCATGGATCAGCTGATCTCCGCGCTCGGCCGGCGCGACAGCGCTCTGCTGATCGACTGCCGCTCGCTGGAAACCCGTGCGGTACCGATGCCGGACAACGTCGCGGTGGTGATCGTCAACTCCAATGTGCAACGCGGGCTGGTGGACAGCGAATACAACACCCGCCGCAAACAGTGCGAGGAAGCGGCGCGGTTCTTCGGCGTCAAGGCGCTGCGCGACGTCAGCCCCGAACAGTTTGAGGCGCGTCAACACCAGCTCGATCCGTTAGTGGCCAAACGCGCGCGCCATGTGATCAGCGAGAACGCCCGCACGCTGGCAGCTGCCGAGGCGCTGGCGGCCGGCGATCTGCAGCGCATGGGCCGGCTGATGGCGGAGTCGCACGCCTCGATGCGCAACGACTTTGAAATCACCGTGCCGCCGATCGATAAGCTGGTCGAGATCGTCAAAGCGACGATCGGCCCACGCGGCGGCGTGCGCATGACCGGCGGCGGCTTTGGCGGCTGCATCGTCGCGCTGATACCGCAAGATCTCGTGGAGACGGTGCGTGCCGCCGTGGCGTACGAGTATCCGCGGCAAACCGGCGGATTGCGGGAAACCTTCTATGTCTGCCAGGCTTCGCAAGGCGCCGGCCTATGCTGACGGCAACGGCGGCACTCGCCCCCGATGGGCAACCTTATCAGCTGACGCAGCTGCAAAACGCCGGCGGCATGACGGTGACGCTGATGGACTGGGGCGCTACCTGGCTGTCCGCCGTCTTGCCGCTCAAATCCGGTGAAAGCCGCGAGCTGTTGCTCGGCTGCCGCAGCCCGGCGGACTACCAACGTCAGGGCGCCTATCTGGGCGCCACCGTCGGCCGCTACGCCAACCGTATCGCCAACGCCAGTCTGCCCATCGACGGTAAACCCCATGCGCTGGCCGCCAATCAGGGCGCCCACCAGCTGCACGGCGGCCCCGACGGTTTCCATGCCCGCCGCTGGCGCCGGGTACAGCACGATGCGCAACAGGTCTGCTATGCGTTGCATTCAGCGGAGGGCGATCAGGGTTTCCCGGGCAATCTCGACGTGCAGGTCTGCTACCGCCTGACCCCCGACAATCGCGTGGAAATCAGCTATCTGGCGCAGGTCGATCGCCCCTGCCCGGTCAACCTGACCAACCACGCCTATTTCAATCTGGACGGTGCCGGCACCGACGCCCGCGCCCAGCGGCTGCAGCTGTTCGCCGAACGCTATCTGCCCGTCGACGCCGAGGGCATTCCCTGTGCCGGGCTGACGCCGGTGGACGGCAGCGGCATGGATTTTCGCCAGCCGAAAACGCTGCTGCAGGATTTTCTGCACGACCGCGACCAGCAGCGGGTAAAAGGCTACGATCACGCTTTTCTGCTGCACCGCACCTGCGGCGCGCTGGAGTGCCCGGCGGCCCATTTATGGTCCGCCGACGGGCAAGTGCAGATGAGCGTGTTCACCGACGCGCCCGCACTGCAACTCTACAGCGGCAATTATCTGGCCGGCACGCCGGCGCGCGACGGCGGCAGCTATGCCAACCACGCCGGCGTGGCGCTGGAGAGCGAGTTTTTGCCGGACAGCCCGCACCATCCCGAATGGCCGCAGCCGGACTGTTGGCTGCAGCCGGGGAGCCGCTACCGCAGCGCCACGCATTATCAGTTTTATCCTATCTGACCCGCCACGCCCCTCGCCATGCGGCCGGGGGCGATTTGTTATAAATGCTTACCTTTTAGCGCTATCCCCCCACCGGCGCCCACCTTCCCTTATTCCAAAGCGCGCACTACACTCAGGCTACCGTGATAAGCACAACGCCTTGTGCAACGTCACAATTTTCGGCCGATGGCGGCCAATCAATAGCTGAAGGAACACCTATGCGTCTGATTACTGCACTTCCATTGCTGGCGGGCTTAATGCTGAGTACCAATCTGATGGCGGCCGACGCGACGACGGCGACAAAAACGCCTTCGCCGGCGCAGGCGGCCCAACAGAAACGCATGACCGATTGCAACCAGCAGGCATCCACCAAGTCGCTGAAAGGCGCGGATCGCTCCACCTTTATGAGCACCTGTCTGAAATCCGAAGGCGCCGCCGCGACGGGCAAAACCCTGACGCCGCAGCAGCAGAAAATGAAAAGCTGCAACGCCGACGCCAAGACCAAGGATCTGAAGGGCGACGCGCGTAAAACCTTCATGAGCAACTGCCTGAAAAAATCGGCCTGACTTTCCCCACGCCACGGCGCGCCCGGAACAATTTCGGCGCGCCGTTTCTCCCTCGCAGCGCCAGCCTGAACGATTCAGCTTTTTCCTTTCGCCAGCCCTTACTTTGCGGCAAGAAATTGGCTATGGTTAGACACTATCGATTGCCGAGCCCCGGCCCGCGGCAATATAATGATTTTCGTTATCATTGAAATGTCAGATTATTAAGGAGTTAAGCTATGGCTGTAACTAAGCTGGTTCTGGTGCGTCACGGCGAAAGCCAGTGGAACCAAGAAAACCGCTTCACCGGTTGGTATGATGTCGATCTGTCCGACAAGGGCCGTACCGAAGCGAAAGCAGCAGGCAAGCTGTTGAAAGAAGAAGGTTTCACTTTCGACTTCGCTTACACCTCCGTACTGAAGCGCGCGATCCACACCCTGTGGAACATCCTCGACGAGCTGGATCAGGCCTGGTTGCCGACCGAAAAATCCTGGAAGCTGAACGAACGTCATTACGGCGCGCTGCAGGGTCTGAACAAAGCGGAAACCGCTGAAAAATACGGCGACGAGCAGGTGAAACAATGGCGTCGAGGCTTCGCGGTGACCCCACCTGAACTGACCAAAGAAGACGAACGTTACCCTGGCCACGATCCGCGCTACGCCTCGCTGACCGAGCAAGAGCTGCCGCTGACCGAAAGCCTGGCACTGACCATCGATCGCGTGATTCCTTACTGGGACGAAGAGATCCTGCCACGCATCAAGAGCGGCGAGCGCGTGATCGTTGCGGCGCACGGCAACTCGCTGCGCGCGCTGGTGAAATACCTGGATAACCTGAGCGAAGACGAAATCCTCGAGCTGAACATCCCAACCGGCGTGCCGTTGGTGTATGAGTTCGACGAGAACTTCAAGCCAACCAAACGTTACTACCTGGGTAACGCCGACGAGATCGCTGCAAAAGCGGCCGCCGTGGCAAACCAGGGTAAAGCGAAGTAATTTCGCCCGTTAACGAAAAAGCCCCTGGTGAAAACCGGGGGCTTTTTTATGGTTCATCGCGCTTTAGCGTGAACCAATAGAAAACGGCAGTCAGAACGTTTAGGTTTGTATTCGCCAAAACACACCCTAAACCTTCAAAACTGCCGTCACTATGAATGCTAACCTTTGCTCCCTGTTCTGGGAAGGCTTTATCGTCAATTCCTTCTCGCATCCTTCTGCCAACACCCTGCTTATCCAGCTCCAGCCTGACGCTGCCGTCATGCCCTGTTGTCGTCGTTGTGAGCGGCGGGTGCCTGTTGTGCATGATGTTTCCTTCCGCCGAGTGCGTGAACGCCAGCTGCTCGATTGGGTCGTCTGGCTCAACGTCCCCGTCCGGCGCCTGTGTTGCCCCCATTGCGGGGTCACCACCGAAAAAATCAGCTGGTTGCCTGAACGCCAGAGATATACCACGACGCTATCCGTATGGGTTGAGTCACTGGTCCGTTTACTGCCGATTAAGCACGTTGCACAACTCACCGGACTGAACTGGCATACGGTCAAGAATATCGACTACCGGCGTCTGCTGCGGGAACGGACAGAGCCGCAGCGCCATACCCTCCGCCGTCTGGTGATGGATGAGTTCGCCCTGTTCAAAGGACATCGTTATGCCACCGTGGTGATGGATGCGGATACGCAACAGGTGTTGTGGGTGGGCGAAGGCCGCAGCAGAGCGGCCTTCCGCCCCTTCTTCGTCTGGCTGGGCGCTGAAGGCTGTGCCGCTATCCAGTCTGTCGCCATGGATATGAATACGGCGTTAGACCTGGAGGTCAGGCATCACTGCCCGCAGGCGGAAGTGGTCTATGACTTGTTCCATGTGGTGGCAAAGTATGGCCGGGAGGTTATCGACCGGGTCCGCGTCGACCAGGCCAATCAACTCCGTGATAACCCAAAATCGCGTCAGGTCATCAAACGCAGCCGCTGGCTGCTGCTGCGCAACCCAGAAAACCTGCCCGAAGGGCATGAGGTAAAGCTCACGGAGTTGCTGGAGGCGAATCAGCCGTTGAATGTGGTCTGGCTGATGAAAACGACGCTGAAAGAACTGTGGTACGCCCCGAGTGAACAAGAGGCGCAGAGACGCTGGACAAGCTGGTACAGGCAGTCTCAGGAAAGCGGAATCAAGGCGTTGCAACACTTCGCCGAGAAACTGAAAGGGTATGCCGGTGGCATCATCGCGAGTGCCAGACACAGGTTGAATACCAGCGTGCTGGAAGGGATGAACAATAAGATAAAAGTGATGAAGCGGATGGCCTATGGATACCGGGATAACGCTTACTTCTTCCTGAAAATCAAAGCAGCGTTCCCCGGTAAAGCGCGATGAACCTTTTTTATTACTGTCGCGGCTACTGCGCCATCGCCTCGTGCACCGCGTCCAGCCGTTCCTGCATTGCCGGATGGGTGCTGAGCCAGGCCGGCGGCGCCCATTCATTGGCCTTTTCTCGTTCAGGGGCCTGCGCCAACGCGCGGTAGATCGCCGCCATTTGCGCCAGCGAACGCCCCTGGCGCTGCATTTCCGCTATCGCGAACGCATCCGCCTCGCGCTCCATCCCGCGGGAAAACTGCATCTCATTCACGAAGGACGCAGACTGCAGCAGCGTATCGCCGATGCCGCTGACGTCGCCGGTCATCCACATCAGCGTCAACGCCACCAGCGACGAACGCACCAACATGCGCATCGGGTGACGATGAGCGTGGTGCCCCATCTCATGTAACATGACTGCCGCCAGCCCATCGTCGTTTTTCGCCAGGGCGACCAGACTATCGCTGAGCACCAGCGTGCCGTCCGGCAACATAAAGGCGTTCGGCGCACCGGGCACCGCCATCAGCTTCAACGACAGCGGCGTACGCTCCTCGCGCATCTCAGCCGGCATCACCTGCCGGAACAGCTGCTGCAACGCCCGCTGCCGCTCGGCCGGGAGTGCAGAGGGCTTGAAGCCGCTCTGGCTTAAAAACGTCTGCGTGTGTTCGCCCAGCGTTTGTTCTACCGAGGTGGGGATGCGCATGGCGATCTCGCTGCTCGCCCACGGCAGCACGACGTAAATGTAGGCCACGACCGCCAGCAGCGTCATCAGCAGCGCCAGAGCGACGCCGCGTTTGTGGCGTTCCAGACGATGCACCCAGCCCGGCGAACGGCGCTGATAGAACCAGCGGCGAAACGCCGCGTCGTCGTCCGGCACAAAGCGTGCGCCGTCCTTAAAGGTCAGCGTCAGCGGAATATTGCCCAGCGCCGCAGAGACGGTGATGTCCGCCAAGGGGATGTAACGTTGCTCATCCTGCCGCTGCAGCGTCACGCCCTCGCCGCTTTCGTTCACCAGCAGGCGGGCCGCCTCACGTGCGGCCCGCCCCGGCAACTGGTAGGCGCCCTCAAGGATCATTGGCGCCTCAGAAGCTGCCGCCCAGATCCAGCGCCTGCACCGCTTCTTCGGCCACCGCGCTGTTGGCGGTTTCCTGATGCGCCGCGATGTCCAGCAATGCCAGATCGCCTTCAACCGCCGTGCACTCAGCCAGATAACGGGCGTGACGCACTTCCGCCACCGGCGCAGCAAAGCCGAGCGAGAACAGCGTGATCAGGGTATTGGTGATCAACAGCCCCATATACGGCAGGGTTTGCATGGAAGAGCGCAGTTTAACGTTGCCGTTCAGCGTCGCTTGGTTATACAGATAGTTGCGTTGGGCGACAATCTGGTAGCTGCCGGCAATCAAGGCGCCAACCAGCAACACCACCATCATCAGCAGCAGGCTGCCAATATTCTCCAACACCAGCAAGTCAGCGGTTTCATCCGTCAGTATGCCCATCAATACCATTTGGTACAGCGACAGCATGAACGACCCCATACACACCAGCGCCGCCAACATAAACGGCAGGAAAATGAGCAGGCCGATCAAGGCAAATTTGATAAAGGCCGACTTTTTCAGCTCGGCAATAAACGGCGTGCGGCCGAAGAACAGATTATTAACGTACAGATCGTGCTGCAGCGCGCTAATAATACCGTTGACGGCGGCGAATGCCGGCACGGCCAGCAGCAACGTCAACACCAGCATCAGGCCGATGGCGTTAATGCTGTCAAAGCTGCTGCCAATACTGAGCAAAATGATTAAGCCGACATAAAGCCCGATAATCAGTAACAGCGGGCAGAACAGTAGCGCCCAATAAGCACGCCCGGTGCGGCAAACATAATTAAAACGTACGCCGCGATAGCTCGACATAATCGCATTGTAGCGCCAGCTGCGAATCACCACCCATGGCAGCAGGGCAAGCAACGCCAATAAGGCCAGCAGCCCCAGCAGCGGCGCCACCGCCAGCAGGATATAAAACACGATGATGCCACCGATCACCAACAGCCGCCCTTTCAGAATTTGCAGCGGCTGCGCATGGTAATCGAAACGATCGCCGTCCAATTCCGTGTTGCCGTAAAAATAGCGGCGACGACGCACCGTCGCCCAGGCGGAATAGATGCCCAGGGTCACGATGGTCAATAATGCATTGACTAACCAAATAGCGAAGTACTCGCCGCCTTTCCCATGGAATTTAATCCGGTGCAGCCCCAGCGGCTGCGAGGTATTGCTTGTCATAATTCTTTCGTCCTGAAAGGAATAAGGTCATACCACTCCCCACTTATTAGGCCTGCGGGGTTTATGGAATAAAAAAGCGTCTTATATAAGCACAATGCCGAGAGCGGTGACAATTATTCTTTTATTAAATAGGAATAATGCGAAGACGGTCGCCTAATGATTTAATAAGCCTATTGACTGTAGGCCTTAAATTGACAGGAGATATAAAATTTTAAGGTATGACTAGTCCTGCTATAGGTTGACACTTTTCAGCCGGATAACGCCCGATGAACCTCATCGGGCGTTTTGTATTTCAGCGACAGGTGCGGCCGCTGTGCGTTGTAGAGGTTCACCGACTCCCTGACCATCTTTTTTGCCTGTACGATGTCTTCTGGCCTGCCGAGCAGGTATTCCGTTTTAAGTATCCCATTTACCCGTTCCGCCAGCGCATTCTGGTAACAGTCATACCCGTCCGTCATCGAGCAGGTGATGCCATATCTCTGATGTAACGCCTGATATTCCTGTGAGCAGTACTGGATACCCCTGTCCGAGTGGTGCACCAGCGGCAACGTCGTGCGTCTGCCGGCCAGCGCCATTTTGAACGCGCAGGCGACGTGCCGGGTATGCAGACTGTCATGTACATGATACCCCACGATTTTTCTCGACCAGGCATCCGTTACCAGGCTGACATACGCCGTTCCCGTTCTCAGCGGCAAGTAGGTGATATCCGCCACCCATACCTGTTCCGGACGGCTGGCGATGACCTGATTGTCCCCCGCCTTCAGCAGGTTGGGATGACGATAAAAACGATGATGGCTCTGCGTCGTCTTGTGATATGCCCGCTTAGGCATCACCAGTAACCGCGCGCAACGCAAGATACTGAACAGCCGGTCGCGCCCCACATGCAACGCCGGTTCGGGGCGTTGCCGCAACAGGTGATGCAGCTTACGTGTCCCCAGTCGGGGCTGGTGCAAGCGGATGGCCGTCACCTGTTCGACGAGATGCCGGGCCTGCTCCTCTTTGCCTGCTTCACGCTGCAGGGACTGATACCACGCTTGTCGGCTGATGCCCATCCATTGGCAGGCCCGCGTTACTATGAGTCCCGGTACTTGTGTTTGCGCGATAAGGCGGTTAGCTGCTTTTTTGTCAGCGTGGCGCCAAAGTCGGTGTTCATCACTTTGACGACAGCTTCGAAGAACTGGGCTTTGACTTCAGATTCAGCCAGTTGCTGCTCAAGTTCTTTAATACGCTGTTCGGGCGTCAGGGGGAGTTTGGGCATGTTGCCTCCGCACTTTTGGGTGGAAGGAGAGGTTCGCCAGTCAAGCTGACCGTATTTGCGCAGCCAGTTCATGACGGTTACGTTGCCTTGGATACCATAACGGTCTGTGGCCTGACGGCAAGTCATTTCGCCTTTTTCGACCTGTTCGACGACGGCCAGTTTAAAGGATAGAGAGTAATCGCGTTGTGTGCGTTTAATATACTGGTTCATCACATTTTCCTCTGTGCGTGAGTAAAATGTGTCAACGCTATTCAGGACGGGTCAGTAAATAGAAAAAGGGCCCGCTGGCGAGCCCCTCTTTACGCGATTAACCGCGGCGCGCTTTCACCGCCGCCGCCAGATCGCGCAGCACGGTTTCGGTATCCTGCCAGCCGATGCAGCCGTCGGTGACGCTCTTGCCGTAAACCAGCGGCTCGCCGCTTTCGAGGCTCTGGTTGCCTTCCACCAGGTGGCTTTCGATCATCACACCGATAATCGCTTTTTCACCGCCGCCAATTTGCCCGCAAACATCGGCGCTCACGTCCATCTGTTTTTTGAACTGTTTGCTGCTGTTGGCATGGCTGAAATCGATCATTACCTGCGCCGGCAGCCCGGCTTTGCTCAGGCCGGCTTTGACGTCCTTCACGTGCGCCGCGCTGTAGTTCGGCTCTTTGCCGCCGCGCAGAATAATGTGACAGTCGCCGTTGCCGCTGGTGTTAACGATCGCCGAGTGGCCCCACTTGGTTACCGACAGGAAACAGTGCGGCGCGCCGGCGGCGTTGATGGCGTCGATCGCCACCTTGATGGTGCCGTCGGTGCCGTTCTTGAAGCCGACCGGGCATGAGAGGCCGGAGGCCAGCTCGCGGTGCACCTGCGATTCCGTGGTGCGCGCGCCGATGGCGCCCCAGCTCATCAGATCCGCCAGGTACTGCGGCGTGATCATGTCGAGGAATTCGCCGGCGGCCGGCAGGCCGCTGTCGTTGATCTCCACCAGCAGCTTGCGCCCCAGGCGCAGACCGTCGTTGATGTTGAAGCTGTTGTCCATCTGCGGATCGTTGATCAGGCCTTTCCAGCCCACGGTGGTGCGCGGTTTTTCGAAGTAAACGCGCATGACCACTTCCAGCTCGCCCTTCAGTTCTTCACGCAGCGCCAGCAGGCGCCCCGCGTACTCTTTGGCGGCTTGGGTATCGTGAATAGAGCAAGGGCCAATCACCACCAGCAGGCGATCGTCGCTGCCGCGGAGGATATTGTGAATTGCGCTGCGGGCCTGGGACACCGTCTTTGCTGCGCGTTCAGTGGCCGGGAATTTCTCCAGCAAAGCCACCGGCGGCAAGAGTTCCTTAATATCATTAATGCGTAAATCGTCGTTTTGGTAATTCATAGCTTTTCCATTCGGTATCGAGGGGTATTTCGCAGTGCGTAACGGTGTAGATCCCAACAATCTAGCCTGTGGGAATGGCGCTGTAAATCACCTTTGCCCCCCTCCGCTGGAACCGCCAAATTAACAGCATATTGTGCTGTTTCATCAGGGGAGCGCAGAGCCTCCTTTTTCGCTATGCTAGCGATCGGAATATAAAGCGACCCGAGTTGAACATGCCCTCTCTGTTATTAGTTGATGACCACCCGGTGGTTCATGTCGCACTGGAAGCGGCGCTAATGAAATCATCCCGCCCTTACCGCCTGCAGGCGGCGCAGGACGACGTCCAGGCGCTGGCCCTGCTGGCCGAGGCCGCTTTCGGCCTGGTGATCCTGGATATCGGCCTGCCGCAGGTCGACGGGCTGCAGCTGTTGAAAAAAATCCGCCGCCGCTACCCGCAGCAGCCGATCTTGATCTATACCGCGCAGGAGGCCGAGGTTTATGCGCGCATGGCCCATGCCGCCGGAGCCAACGGTTTCGTCAATAAAGGCAGCTCGTTGGCAGAGCTGGTACAGGCGATCGAGCAGGTGCTGGACGGTGAAACCCACTTCCCCGCCGCCGCGCTGGCCGAAGAAGCGCCGACGGCAGACGGCGGGCTGCTCACTCCTAAAGAGCTCGAAGTGCTGGGCTTGCTGAGCCAGGGGCTGTCCAACCTGCAGATCGCCGATCGGCTGCACATCAGCAACAAGACCGTCAGCACGCACAAGAAGAACATCCAGCGCAAAACCGGCGCCGGCAACCTGCTGGAGCTGGTGGCGGTGTTTAAAGAGCTGGCGCCATGATGCGCCGCGCTCTGCTGCTGCTGCTCCTGTGGTGCGGTCTGGCGCAGGCGGCGGAGCCGGTACGCTATCAGCTGGTCAGCAACCTCAATACCCCCGAGAACATGCTGATCGTCGGCGAGAAAAACCCCTGGCGCGACCAAACGCTGCGCATCGGCATCATCAGTGAGAACACCAGCCCGTACAACATCATCGTGGACGACGATCTGTACGGGCTGAACGCCGATTACCTCGGCTATATCCAGCAGGTAACCGGCATTCGCTTCGCCATTTACGGCTTTGCCGATCTGACGCAGCTGGAGCAGGCGCTGCACGACGGCAAGATCGATCTGCTGTATGGCATCCCGCAGAGTGAGGCGCTGCACAGCCTGGCGATCTCTCAGCCCTATTACGTCAGCAACCTGCGCGTATTGCGCGATCGCAGCAACGATCGGCCGGTGATGCTCAACTCCGCCAACGCCCGCGTCGCGATCGGCGCGCTGACCGACATGCAGTCCGGCGGCGCTCTGCAGGCCGTGGCGTCGCAGATCCAGCGCTACGACAACAATCTGCAGGCGGTCTACTCGCTGCTCAACGGCAGCAGCGACTACTTTATCGCCGACGAGGCCAGCGCCAGCTTTATCATCGACCAACTGCAGCTCGGCCAGCTCTATCAGATTGAAAGCAACGAGAATCTGGGCAACCTGTCCTTTGTGTTCGCCGCCGCCGACTCACGGCTGATAGACACGCTGGACACCGCCATCGCCGACGCGCCGATGGAGCTGATGAACGCCCTGCAGAGCCGCTGGAGCAAAAAGATCCCCAGCTACCTCGACACCGGCAATGCCGACCTGACGACGATGGAGAAGAATTGGGTGGCGAGCCACCGCGTGGTTTACTACGCCGCCATCGAGAACAACTTCCCGTTCGCCTACCGCGGCTCTGACGGCCAGCCGCGCGGCTACGCCATCGACATTCTCAACATCATCGCGCAAAACACCGGGCTGCGTTTCGCACCGCTGTGGGCGCGCAACGCCGAGCAGGCCGATCAGCTGGTGCAGTCCGGCCAGGCCAGCTTCCGCGCCGCCCTGCCGCTGGCGCGCGGCGTCAAGGCGCGCTACGGCGCCAGCATGCCGATCCACCGTTCGCTGTGGGGCGTTTACGTTGGCCAGCACGCCGACGGCATTTCCACCTGGAGCGATTTGGCCGGCAAGCGCATCGGCGTGCTGCAGGGCGATTTGGCGCAGGGGCTGGTGCCGGAACAGGAGCAGACCGTCAGCTTCGCCGACAGCAAGTCGATGTACGACGCGCTGGCCAACGGCCAGCTGGATGCGCTGGTGGATAACGTCATCTCCGCCAACTTTTTGGCGCTGTCGCGCTATTCCGGCGCCATCAAGCTGGCCTTTGCCGCCAACAACATCCCCTACCCGGTGGCCTTCGGCGTGCGCCGCGATCAACCTCTTCTGTTGGCGATCCTCGATAAGAATCTGATGCAGATCCCGGCGGACACCCTGCAATCGCTGCGCGACGAGTGGATCGTCGACCGCAGCAATCTTATCGACGCAGTGAATGACAACCGTATGCCGCCGCAGACCACCTGGCTGCTGGCGCTGCTGGCCGCCGCCACCGTGCTGCTGCTGGCGCTAACGCTGCGCCGTTTCATGC
This sequence comes from Serratia sp. HRI, assembly GCF_010119335.3. Lineage (NCBI taxonomy): Bacteria > Pseudomonadati > Pseudomonadota > Gammaproteobacteria > Enterobacterales > Yersiniaceae > Serratia > Serratia sp. HRI. The sequence continues at coordinate 1,280,117 of NZ_CP083690.1, forward strand.
TGCAGCGCCGTGAAAAACGCGAACGCGAAGAACTCGAGCACGCGCGCCGCCGCGCCGAGGCGGAAAACCGCATGAAGAGCAAATTCCTCGCCACCGTCAGCCACGAGCTGCGCACGCCGATGCACGCCATCCTCGGCCTGCTGGAGCTGGAGCTCAAACGCCAACCCGCGCCGGAAGGCCTGCCGGTGATATACAGCTCGGCCTCTTCGCTGCTCAATCTGCTCAACGACCTGCAGGATCACGCCCGGCTGGAAACCGGTTCGCTGACGCTGGCGCCGAAACCGGTGGCGCTGCACCCCTGGGTAGCGCGCATCGACGCCCTTTACCGGCCGCTGATCGGCGAACGCCCGTTGACGCTGAGCGTGCTGGCGGATCCGGCGCTGCCGGAGGCGGTGATAATTGATGGTGAGCGTTTACTTCAGGTGGCTAACAACTTGATAAACAACGCGATAAAGTTTACACCGCGCGGCACTATTCAGGTCGAGATCGGCTGGCGCGCGCAGGATGAGCGGCAGGGGGAATTGCGATTAACGGTGAACGACAGCGGCTGCGGCATCGCCGCCGATGAGATAGGCAAGCTGTTCCAACCGTTTTACCGCGCGCGCGGCGCGCAACGCATTTCGGTGCAGGGCACCGGTTTGGGACTGTCTATCTGCAAAGAGATCGTCGAACAGATGGGCGGCCGCATCGAGCTGCACTCGCAGCCGGGCGTCGGCACCCGCGTCGAGGTCGCGATACCGGTCGAGCTGAGCGGCGCGGCGCCGGCTGTCGCCCAGGAGGAGCACACCTATGCTCTGCCGTCTTCCGCCTTGCGTACCGCGCTGATCGACGATCACCCCACCAATTTGTTGCTGCTGGAACGCCAGCTGCGCCACTTCGGGCTGCAACCCGCCCGCTTTGAACAAGGCTATGCGCTGTTGAAGGCCCAGCGCCGGCAACCGTTCGATCTGCTGTTTATCGACTATAACATGCCGCGCCCGGACGGGCTGACGCTGGCCAGGCTGATCCGCCGCGACGAACAGCGGCTGCAACGCCCGCCTTGCCGCATCGTGCTTTGCTCGGCAGACGTGCAGGAGTTTACCCGCATCCCGCCGGGGCTGGTGGCGATCGACCACTTCCTGACCAAACCGATTTCACTGGCGGCGATCGGCCAGGTATTGGCTCAGCAACCGCAGGCTCAGGAAGAAAAGTCAGTCCTTACTGACCTGCGACAAACGCTGGCCGAAATGGCAGGTGGCGATCGCGCCATGCTGCAGCGGCTGGCGCAGACGCTCGGCGATACGCTGCGCCAAGACCGGCAGCGGCTCGCGGACGCCGTCGCCGCGAGCGACTGGCCGCGCCTGGAGCAGGCGGCGCACCGCATCAAGGGCAGCCTGCTGATGCTGCAGCTGCCGGAAGCCGCGCAGCTGTGCCAGCAGCTGGTGGATACCGCACGTCGGGGCGAGCTTGCCGCCGCCGCTTATACTAAATTAAAGGCGTTAGTGGCGCAGATAGAAACGGAGCTGGACGCCCTGCTCGCCGCCGCCCCCTCTTTCGCTATGCATAAGGATGAATAATGTCGGACACTCCACACGTACACCTGCCGAAAGACAGTAATAGTAAACGCCTACTGACCGCTTTTTTAGTCACCGCCGTCTTTATGGTGGCCGAGGTAGTCGGTGGCCTGTTGTCCGGCTCGCTGGCGCTGTTGGCCGACGCCGGCCATATGTTGACCGATGCCGCCGCGCTGCTGGTGGCCCTGATGGCGGTGCACTTCTCCCAGCGCAAGCCCAACGCGCGCCACACCTTCGGCTATCTGCGCCTCACCACCCTGGCGGCCTTCCTCAACGCCGCGGCGCTGCTGGTGATCGTGGTATTCATCCTGTGGGAGGCGATACGGCGTTTCTTCGCACCGCAGCCGGTGATGGGTACCCCGATGCTGATCATCGCCGTAGCGGGGCTGCTGGCGAACCTGTTCGCCTTCTGGTTGCTGCATCGCGGCAGCGAAGAGAAAAATATCAACGTGCGCGCCGCCGCGCTGCATGTGCTGGGCGACCTGCTCGGTTCGGTGGGCGCTATCGTCGCCGCCATCGTCATTCTTGCCACCGGCTGGACGCCGATTGACCCGATCCTGTCGGTGCTGGTCTCCTGTCTGGTGCTACGCAGCGCCTGGCGGCTGCTGAAGGAGAGTTTCCACGAGCTGTTGGAAGGCACGCCGCAGGAGGTCGATATCGCCAAGCTGCAAAAAGACCTGTGCCTGAATATCCCGGAAGTGCGCAACATCCATCACGTGCATGTCTGGCAGATCGGCGAACAGAAGCTGATGACGCTGCATGCGCAGGTGATCCCGCCGCATGACCACGATGGGCTGTTGCAACGCATTCAGGCTTATCTGTTGGAACACTACAAGATTGGCCACGTGACCATTCAGATGGAGTACCGGCACTGCGAGACACCGGACTGCGGTATCAACCGGGCGCCGGAGCCGAGTGAACACTCACATGCCGAAGCGCACTCCCATCTGGAACATCGTCACTAAGCCAAGAGGGCGCCACCACGGCGCCCTCTGCTGTTGCTACGGTGCGGACGAGAGCGGGTTGGAACGGTTGCGCCCGGCGCTCTTGATCCACAGCCAGGAGCCATTCAGGGCAATCAGCGTCAGAATGACATACTCCAGCGCCATCGCGTACACCCCCTGGTAGGCGAAGATCGCCACGCTGATGACGTCGATAACCACCCACAGCAGCCAGTTTTCCACGTACTTGCGCGTCATCAGGATCATCGCCACGATGGAGAGCACCATCATCGCCGAATCCCAGAACGGGAACGCGTCCGGCTGCAGCTCGGGCATCTGCACGTTCAGCCCCAGCCCTTGCATCACCGCCACCGCAACCTGCGTCAGCCAGGCGAACACACGGTCGATGTTAAAGGTCATCAGGCCAATGCCGATGACGCAAACCGCCGCCCAGGCCAACGCTTTCGGCAACGGCAGCCAGCGGATCTGCAGCTCAGCCTGATTATCCTGGGTTTGGCGGCTCCAGGCATACCAACCGTATATGTTGGCGCCGAAAAAGAACAGCTGCAACAGCAGGCTGGCGTACAGCTGGATCTGGAAGAAAATCACCGCGAACAGCGTGACGTTGATCAGGCCGAACAGGTAGTTGATGATTTTTTCCTTGCTGGCGTACCAGATGCACAGCAACCCGAACAGCGTGCCGATGGCTTCGATCCACGACAGATCGTAACCGCCCGCGCCAAGCGGAATGTGCACCAGAATATTGCTGGTACTGAAGAAGCTCATGAAGTCATCCTTTTAAACGGTTAAGCGTTGCCTTTAACCTGCATCTTAAGCTGAGCGGCGAAATCCAGCATGCGGTTCAGCGGCACCAGGGCCTTCTCACGCAGCGCGGCGTCCACGTGGATCTCATGCTGCGCGCCCCCCTGCTCCAGCCCTTCGGCAATCGCCTTCAGGCCATTCATCGCCATCCACGGGCAATGCGCGCAGCTGCGACAGGTCGCCCCCTCTCCGGCGGTCGGCGCTTCGAACAGCTCCTTGTCCGGGCAGGCCTGCTGCATCTTGTAAAAGATACCGCGATCGGTGGCGACGATCAGCTGTTGATGCGGCAATGTTTTCGCCGCCTGAATCAGTTGGCTGGTCGATCCCACCGCATCCGCCAACTCAACTACCGCCTGTGGCGATTCGGGATGCACCAGGATGGCCGCCTGCGGATAAAGCGCCTTCATGCGCCGCAGCGCCTGAGTCTTGAACTCGTCATGGACAATGCAGGCACCTTGCCAGCACAGCACGTCGGCGCCGGTCTGCTTCTGCACGTAGCTGCCGAGATGGCGATCCGGCGCCCAGATGATCTTCTCGCCCAGGCTGTCCAGGTGTTCGATCAGCTCAACGGCGATGCTGGAAGTGACCACCCAGTCGGCGCGCGCTTTGACCGCCGCCGAGGTGTTCGCATAGACCACCACGGTACGATCGGGGTGGCTGTCGCAAAACGCATGAAACTCCTCTTCCGGGCAGCCCAGATCCAGCGAACATTCGGCAAACAGCGTCGGCATCAGCACCTGCTTTTCCGGGCTGAGGATCTTGGCGGTTTCCCCCATGAAGCGCACGCCGGCCACCAACAGCGTGGAAGCCGGATGGGCGCTACCGAAGCGCGCCATTTCCAGCGAATCCGCCACGCAGCCGCCGGTTTCTTCCGCCAGCGCCTGGATTTCCGGATCGGTATAATAGTGGGCGACCATCACCGCATTGCGCTGCTTGAGCAGGGTTTTGATCTTCTCGCGATAAAAGGCTTTTTCGGCTACGTCCAGCGGAACCGGTTTAGGCGGGAAGGGATACACCGCCGCATTGACATCAAACATTTCACTCATCGCTGCAATCTCATGCTAGGCTGGGCGCCTGCCGCGTGAATATCGCCTGCCGCAACGCCCTTCGTTTTATATACTAAACAAAATACCTAAAACCGCGCGAAAAGTCCGCTGATATTTTCATATTTGCGCACCTATTGTTTAATGAATTAAAAAACACAGACATTGGCTGCACAGCTCACAGCGGATAATGGCCTGACGAGACCGTATAGCCGTTCAGAGAACAGCGTGATGACGATCGGTGCGGTGTTGAAACGAGAAAGCGCGAATGTAGGTGACGGTGCTGGCGAGAAGATAAGGTCAGGTTTAGATGTTACAGAACGAAAAAAGCGCCAAAAGGCGCTTTTCTCTGAATTGGTGGGTCGTGCAGGATTCGAACCTGCGACCAATTGATTAAAAGTCAACTGCTCTACCAACTGAGCTAACGACCCGCAGTGTGGTGGGTGATGACGGGCTCGAACCGCCGACCCCCTCCGTGTAAAGGAGATGCTCTACCAACTGAGCTAATCACCCACTGCTGTGGTACTGCTATTTTTCACTCTCAAAGAGTGGTGGGTCGTGCAGGATAACTCGGCCTTTGGCCTCGCCCTTCGGGCCATCACCGGAGTGATGTTGTCTCGCGTTGCGAGACTCGAACCTTTACGGTTCTCATCCTGACGATTTAACACCTTGCTCTATCAAAGAGTGGTGGGTCGTGCAGGATTCGAACCTGCGACCAATTGATTAAAAGTCAACTGCTCTACCAACTGAGCTAACGACCCACTGATGTGGTTTACTGCTGATGGCGAATAGGCTATTGAAACCGACTCGCGGAAAACAAGGATGGGGATGTTCAGGACAACTCGACGGGTACTCGACTCGGACCTTTACTTTGCCACATCAAACCGATCCTGAAGCTGCCATTCTTAAAGAACGGTGGATCGTGCAGGATAACTCGGCCTTTGGCCTCGCCCTTGCGGGCCATCACCGGAGTGATGTTGTCTCGCTTCGCGAGACTCGAACCTTTACGGTTCTCATCCTTTACGATTCTCTATCGCAGCCATTCTTAAAGAATGGTGGGTCGTGCAGGATTCGAACCTGCGACCAATTGATTAAAAGTCAACTGCTCTACCAACTGAGCTAACGACCCATAACAGTGGTGGGTGATGACGGGCTCGAACCGCCGACCCCCTCCGTGTAAAGGAGATGCTCTACCAACTGAGCTAATCACCCACTGTTGTGGTTACTGCTACTTCAGAAATTGGTGGGTCGTGCAGGATTCGAACCTGCGACCAATTGATTAAAAGTCAACTGCTCTACCAACTGAGCTAACGACCCAATTTCCCTGCCGCTTTAACATCTTGCAAGATGTCTTGGCAACGGCGGCATATATTACTAATTTATCTTGGCAGCGCAACCTAAATTTTTTACTGATGCGTTCAACTGCTTGTTCTTCACGCGAATGAGCCCAGAAATCGGTCAAATCGACTAACTTCTGGGCTCATTTTTCTGACTGTTAACCGCCTACGCGGCTTTTCGCCTGTTTGGCCGCCGCACTGGTTGGGTACTGTTTAATCACCTGCTGGAACACGGCTTTGGCTTTATCAGCCTGCCCTTTCTCCTGCATGATGATACCCACCTTGTACATGGCGTCCGGCGCCTTCGGTGATTTCGCGTAATTCTTCACCACCACCGCAAAATAGTAGGCCGCGTCGTCTTTTTTACCCTTGTTGTAGAACAACTGGCCCAGCCAATAGTTGGCGTTGGGCTGGTAGGTAGACTTCGGGTACTGTTTTACGAAGGACTGAAAGGCGGAAATCGCCTGGTCATACTGTTTTTTTTCCAGCGCCAGAGAAACAGCGGCGTTGTAGTCGCTGTTCTCATCACCGCCGCTCGGCGTTGCAGAAGCGGCTGCAGGCGCGCTGCCGCCCGCATCGGAAGATGCGCCTGCGGCTGCCCCACCGGCAGCGCCCGCGGCCGCAGAGGCGCTCTGAGCGCCGCCCTGGCTGAGGCTATCCATCTGCTGATAGATTTGCTTCTGGCGTTCAACCACCTGATTCAACTGATACTGACTTTCCTGGATTTGCCCACGGAGAGAATCAATGTCGCGTTGGTTATCAGAGAGTTGTTGCTGGAGTTGGTTTAAAAGCTGGCCTTGAGCATTGCTGATACGCTCAAGCGAGGTGACACGGTCTTCGACCGAGCCGGAGCCGACATTACTGATTGGCGCTTGGGCAGTAGCGGCCCAGGGGGCCGCTACGCCAACCAGTAACGACAGACTCAACAGGTGACGTCTGAAGTTACTGTTCATGCGATTCTCTTAGTAAACCAGAACGGCACGACGGTTTTTAGCATAAGCCGCTTCGTCGTGGCCCAGTACTGCTGGTTTTTCTTTACCGTAAGAAACGATAGAGATCTGGTCAGCGGAAACGCCTTTACCCTGCAGGTACATTTTAACGGCGTTAGCACGGCGCTCACCCAGAGCGATGTTGTATTCCGGCGTGCCGCGTTCGTCAGCGTGGCCTTCAACGGTCACTTTGTAAGACGGGTTGTTACGCAGGAATGCAGCGTGCGCGTCCAGCATCTGAGCGAATTCGGAGCTTACGTCATACTTGTCCAGGCCGAAGTAAACGATGTTGTTCTTCTGCAGTTCTTGCATCTGCAGACGAGCTTGTTCTTCGGAAGACAGGTTGCTGCTGCCGTTTTCCATACCAGTGCCAGCGCCCATACCAGATTGGTCGTTGTTTGCGCTTTTGTTAGAACTACAAGCTGCTACAGCCAGAACTGGCAGTGCCAGCAGAAGCCCTTTCAGCACTTTGTTCAGTTGCATTTCTTTGATCCTTTTATAGTTTGCCATACATATTTACACATGCATCACAGATACGGCGACCAGGCAGGGAATTTGACCTGTCCATCAGTTGCCGGAAGACGCGCTTTGAAACGCCCATCAGTTGACACCAACTGCAACACGGAGCCCATACCTTGCGTGGAGCTATAGATCACCATGGTGCCGTTTGGCGCAATACTAGGCGTTTCATCCAGGAAGGTGCCGGTCAAAACCTGAACGGCGCCCGATCCAAGATCTTGTTTGGCGATGTGTTGTGCACCACTGTTGGTGCTTACCATCACCAGGAATTTACCGTCGGAGCTGACTTCAGAATCCTGGTTCTGAGAGCCTTCCCACGTCAGACGCTGTGCGGCACCGCCGCTGGCGCTGATTTTATAAATCTGCGGACGCCCGCCCTGGTCGGAGGTAAACGCCAGAGACTGGCCATCCGGGAACCAGGTCGGTTCGGTGTTGTTGTTGCGGCCATCGGTCAGCTGCGTGATCTGGCCGGAGCCGAGGTTCATCACGTACAGGTTCAGGCTGCCGCTCTTGGACAGCGCGAAGGCCAGCTTGCTGCCGTCCGGCGAGAACGCCGGCGCACCGTTGTGGCGCGGGAACGAGGCGATCTGGCGGATAGCACCGTTAGCCAGGGTCTGTACCACCAGCGCGGAACGGCCGCTTTCGAAGGTTACGTAAGCCAGTTTGCTGCCGTCCGGCGACCAGGCCGGTGACATCAGCGGCTCAGGCGAACGGTGCACCGTGAATTGGTTGTAACCGTCGTAATCCGCTACGCGCAGCTCATACGGGAATTTCCCGCCGTTGGTCTGCACGACGTAGGCGATACGGGTACGGAACGCGCCCTTGATGCCGGTCAGCTTTTCGAACACTTCGTCGCTGGCGGTATGGGCAGAATAACGCAACCACTGTTTGGTTACTTTATACTGGTTCTGCGCCAGTACGGTGCCCGGCGAACCCGAGGTATCCACCAGCTGGTAGGAGATCAGGTAGCTGCCGTCGGCGCCAGGTTGAACCTGGCCGACAACCACGGCGTCGATGCCCAGCGCAGTCCAGGCCGCCGGCGTCACTTCAGACGCGGAGGTTGGTTGCTGCGGCATGCGCGCCACGTCGATCGGGTTGAATTTGCCGCTGTTGCGCAGATCCGCGCCGACAATCTTGCCGATATCTTCCGGCGGCGTGCCTGGGCCCGCCCATTTAAACGGCACCACGCCAATCGGACGAGCGGAGTCGACCCCTTGGGTGATTTCAATGCGAACTTCCGCGTGCAGCACGGACGCCCACAGAATTAAAAAACCTAGCGCTACTCGAAATGCCTGCTTCATCTCATCTCCCTTATCCAGGCGGGATGCCTGCGATAAATTAGCAGAATTTTAACAAACCAACTTACGTAAAACTACATAATCCCTGTTGGTTACCTTAGTACATCCCTGTGATATCACTCACTCAATCAACCGTTATTGCGGCTTGAATTCAAGGATAGAATTCTTAAAGTGCTGATAAACGGCATCGCTCGGCGGCTTCGGTATATGCGCCAACTTGGCGGCAGACACTGCTGCTTGACACAGGGCAGGATCGCCCCCCGCCGCTTGTACGCTTATCAGCAGGCCGTCCGGCGCCAGCTTGATACGCAGGTCGCAGGTTTTGCCGGCGAACGAACTGGCGTCATAGAACTTGCTCTGAATCGCCCCTTGAATCTGCCCCATATAACCGCTGATATCCGCCCCGCTGGCCCCAGCCGCTTTGGCATTGCCCTGCCCGGCCGGTTTACCGTCGCCTTTCGATTTAGCACCGCCGCCTTTCGGCGCGTTCTTGCCGTCCGCCAGGCCGCCAAACAAATCGCTAACTTCATCCGATTGTTTCGCAGCCTCAGCGGCGGCCTTCTTCTTGGCATCCGCTGCGGCTTTCTTGGCTGCCGCAGCTTTCTCAGCGGCGGCCGCTTTCTTCTCTGCCTCGGCGGCGGCCTTCTTCTCGGCTTCCGCTGCGGCTTTCTTCTCAGCTTCAGCGGCCGCTTTCTTCTCCGCGGCCTCTGCGGCTTTTTGCTCTGCGGCAGCCGCCGCGGCTTTCTTCGCCTCTTCCGCCTGTTTCTTGGCGGCGGCAGCGGCGGCCGCTTCTTTCTTGGCTTCCGCTTCGGCTTTCTTCTGCGCGTCCGCCTGCGCCTTGGCGACCTTTTCCGCTTCGGCCTTCGCCTTGGCGGCGGCGGCTTCGGCGACCTTCTGTTGCTCTTTAGCCTTGGCTGCGGCGGCTTCCGCCGCTTTTTGCTGCTCGGCGGCCTGTTTCTGCTGCTCCGCTGCCTTCTGCTGTTGCTCAGCCTGCGCTTTGGCGTCCTGCGCAGCTTTCTCCTGCGCCGCCAAACGCTCTTTCTCCAGCTCCTTCAGGCGCTGTTGCTGCTCCGCCTGCTTCTGCTGAAGCTCTTCGGCCTGTTGCTCCGCCTTTTTCTGGCGCTGCTTCTCGGCACGCTGCGCATCGTTGCTCTGCTGCTGCTGGCGGTTGTATTGCTCCACCACCGCGCCAGGATCGACCATCACTGCGCCCACCACGGTGCCATCACCGCCACCGCCGGCGCCCATGTCGACCTTTTCCTGCAGCGATCCCCAAATCAGCAGGGCAATCAATATGAAGTGCAGAACGACCGAAACAATAACGGCGCGGTTCAGCTTATCGTTTTGCTCAGTTGCCTTTACCAAAATAGATTCCCAAAAACTGGTGTTGCTTATACGGGGTTCCTGGGCCGCAGCGCAGGAACCGGGTTGCCGTTCGCCTTACGGTCAGATCGGCTGGGTCATCAGCCCCACGGAAGCCACGCCCGCCTGATGGAGAATATTCAATGCCTTGATAATCTCATCGTAAGGGACTTCCTTCGCACCGCCGATCAAAAAGACCGTTTTCGGGCTAGCCGCCAAACGCGACTTGGCTTCGGCCGCGACTTGCTCAGGCGGCAACAGCTCCATACGGTTGTGATCCACCACCAGGGTGTATTGACCTACACCGGAAACCTCGAGGATCACCGGCGGATTGTCATCGCTGGACACCGTTTTGGAATCGGTGGCGTCCGGCAGGTCAACCTCCACGCTCTGCGTGATGATTGGCGCGGTTGCCATAAAGATCAGCAGCAGCACCAGCAACACGTCGAGCAGCGGAACGATGTTAATTTCGGACTTCAGCTCGCGCCGACTACGTCCACGTACTCTCGCCATGCTACCTCCTACTTATTTGCTGTCGCTGGAGAAGGCCTGACGATGCAGAATAGCGGTGAACTCTTCCATAAAGTTGTCGTAATTCTGCTCAAGCTTGTTGACGCGCTGGTTGAGACGGTTATAGGCCATTACCGCCGGGATGGCGGCGAACAGACCGATCGCGGTGGCGATCAGCGCTTCGGCGATACCCGGCGCCACCATCTGCAGCGTGGCTTGCTTCACCGCGCCCAGCGCGATAAAGGCGTGCATGATCCCCCACACGGTGCCGAACAGACCGATATACGGGCTGATCGAACCGACGGTGCCGAGGAACGGAATATGGGTTTCCAGCGTTTCCAGCTCGCGGTTCATCGAAATGCGCATCGCGCGCGACGCCCCTTCGATCACCGACTCCGGCGCATGGTTGTTGGCGCGGTGCAGGCGGGCGAACTCTTTGAACCCGGAATGGAAGATCTGCTCGGAACCGGTCAGGCTATCGCGACGCGCCTGACTTTCCTGGTACAGACGGGAAAGCTCGATACCGGACCAGAATTTGTCTTCAAAGGCTTCGGCGTCACGCGTCGCCGCATTGAGGATGCGGGTGCGCTGAATGATGATCGCCCAAGAGGCTACCGAGAAGCATATCAAAATCAACATGATAAGCTTAACCAGCAGGCTCGCCTTCAAGAATAAATCTAGGATGTTCATGTCAGTCACTGCTTAAACTCCGCGACAATAGACTTAGGAAGCGCTCTTGGCTTCATTTGGTGTGGATCAATACAGGCAATCAGGACATCTGCCTGGCTCAGTAGGGCCCCGTCAGAATTGACAATGCGTTGAGCAAACGTGAGAGAAGCCCCGCGCAGACAGGTGATTTCGCTCTGGACCTCCAGTTGCTCGTCGAGACGAGCCGGAGCCAGATAATCCACCGTCATGCGCCGGACGACAAAAGCGACTTGTTCACTGAGCAGCTGCTGTTGATGAAAGTTGTGCTGACGCAGCATCTCTGTGCGCGCTCTTTCAAAAAAGGCGACGTAGCGGGCGTGATAGACCACACCACTGGCATCGGTATCCTCGTAGTAAACGCGAACCGGCCATCGAAACAACGTATTACTCACTCTACTTCCCAGCAATGCAATTTAACGCTGCTACTATACGCAAGACGGATCGGGTTGGGAATGGGTTACAAGATGGGAATGAAAATAATTATGGGCCGTGAGGGCCCATAACGTGGGGACATCAGGGAGATTATAAAGAAACGTAAAGTAATCCTGCGCACAGGATCACAATTGCGGGAAGTGGCGCGAAAAAGGCGCGCCAGATGCTGCGCTGCGGGCGGAATCCGAAACCGTGGATCACCCCGGCGCACACCGCCCAAATCAGCAACAGCCCTTCCCAAATCTCCAGCGAGCTGGTTTTGGCGGCGAAACGCGTCGGATCCCAGAACACGCACCCCGCCAAAATCAACGCCAGCACCAGGGAAAGGGCCCGGATCGGGCCCTTGTCGGTGACAGCGTACAGCTTGTCAATCACGGACGAGCTCATCACTTACCGTCTTGCTGAGCTTTGGTCGCTTCGCTCTGCTCAAGCGCCAGCGCCGTGATGATGCCGAAGGCGCAGGCAAGAAGCGTTCCGAGAATCCAGGCAAAATACCACATGGTTTAGCTCCTTATCCTTAGTACAGCGAATGCTTGTTGTTTTCGATGTAGTTCTTGTCGAGGCGACCGAACATTTTGTAGTACGACCAGCTGGTGTACGCCAAAACGATAGGCACGAAGATCGCCGCCACGACGGTCATCACTTTCAGCGTCAACAGGCTCGACGTCGCGTCCCACATGGTCAGGCTGACGTTAGGCACGGTGCTGGACGGCATCACGAACGGGAACATGGTGACCCCGGCGGTGAGGATGACGCAGGCGATGGTCAGCGACGAGGTGACGAACGCCAGTGCGCCTTTCTCCAGACGCGAGAACAGGATGGTGAACAACGGCAGCACCACGCCCAGCGCAGGCAACGCCCACAGCAGCGGATACTTGTTGAAGTTGATCAACCAGGCACCGGCCTGATGCGCCACTTCTTTACGCATCGGGTTGGATTCCGCCAGGGTGTCCAGCGCCGACGTCACGACGAAACCGTCGATGCCTTTCACCAGCCATACGCCCGCCAGCAGGAAGCACACCGCCATGATCAGCGTCGCGATCTGCGCCGCAGCGCGTGAACGCAGGTGGATCTCGCCGGTGGTGCGCATTTGCAGGTAGGTCGCCCCCTGGGTAACCAGCATGGTCAGGCTGACCACGCCCGCCAACAGACCGAACGGATTCAGCAGTTGGAAGAAGTTACCGGTGTAGAACAGGCGCATGTACTCGTCCATGTGGAACGGCACGCCCTGCAGCAGGTTGCCGAACGCCACGCCGAATACCACGGCAGGCACGAAGGAGCCGATGAAGATGCCCCAGTCCCACATGTTGCGCCAGCGGCTGCTCTCCAGCTTGGAGCGGTAGTCGAAACCGACCGGGCGGAAGAACAAGGCGGCCAGCACCAGGATCATGGCGACGTAGAAGCCAGAGAAGGCCGCTGCGTAGACCATCGGCCAGGCGGCGAACAGCGCGCCGCCGGCGGTGATCAGCCACACCTGGTTACCGTCCCAGTGCGGGGCGATGGAGTTGATCATCACCCGGCGCTCGGTATCGGTTTTCCCGATGATGCGCACCAGAATGCCGACGCCCATGTCGAAACCGTCGGTGACGGCGAAGCCGATCAGCAGTACGCCAACCAGGACCCACCAAATAAATCGCAGTACTTCATAGTCAAACATACGTGGACTCCTGTTTAGCGCGCTTCCTGCACGGCGGCAGTCGGTTGTTCAAAGTGATAGCGGCCGGTTTTCAGGCTGCTTGGACCCAGACGCGCAAACTTGAACATCAGGTACAATTCAGCCACCAGGAACAGGGTGTACAAGCCGCAGATCAGCCCCATCGAGAACAGAATGTCGCCCGCGGTCAGCGAAGAGTTGGCGACCGCCGTCGGCAGCACCTCACCAATCGCCCACGGTTGACGGCCGTATTCCGCCACGAACCAACCGGACTCGATCGCGATCCAAGGCAGCGGCAAACCGTACAGTGCCGCGCGGTGCAGCCATTTTTTCTGGCCGATGCGGCCGCGGATCACGTTCCAGAACGACAGGCCGATGATCAACAGCATGATCACGCCACAGGCCACCATGATGCGGAAGGCGAAGTACAGAGGCGCCACGCGCGGAATGGAGTCCTTGGTCGCCAGCTGGATCTGCGCTTCCGTCGCGTCGGTGACGTTCGGGGTATAGCGCTTCAGCAGCATGCCGTAGCCCAGGTCTTGCTTGGTTTTGTTGAATTCGGCGCGCACCGCAGGATCGGTGTTGCCGCCGCGCAGCTCTTCCAGCAGCTGGTAGGCTTTCATCCCGTTGCGGATGCGCACTTCATGCTGCGCCATCAGATCTTTCAGGCCGGTGACCTGAGTGTCCGTGGAGCGGGTGGCGATCAGGCCAAGCGCATACGGGATCTGAATAGAGAAGGAGTTTTCCATCTTGTCCTGATCGGGAATGCCGAACAGGGTGAAGGACGCCGGTGCCGGCTGGGTGTCCCATTCCGCTTCGATAGCGGCCAGTTTGGTTTTCTGCACGTCGCCCATTTCGTAGCCGGATTCATCACCCAGAACGATAACGGACAGAATGGCAGCCATACCGAAGCTGGCAGCGATGGCGAAGGAGCGCTTGGCGAAGGCGATGTCGCGGCCTTTCAGCAGGTAGTAGGAGCTGATGCCCAGAACGAACATCGCGCCGCAGGTGTAGCCGGAAGCCACGGTGTGAACGAATTTAACCTGCGCAACCGGGTTGAGCACCAGTTCGGAGAAGCTGACCATCTCCATGCGCATGGTTTCGAAGTTGAAATCCGAAGCGATCGGGTTCTGCATCCAGCCGTTGGCGACCAGGATCCACAGCGCGGACAGGTTGGAGCCGAGGGCCACGAACCAGGTTACCGCCATGTGCTGCACCTTGCTCAGACGATCCCAGCCGAAGAAGAACAGGCCGACCAGCGTCGATTCAAGGAAGAACGCCATCAGACCTTCGATAGCCAGAGGGGCCCCGAAGATATCGCCGACGTAGTGAGAGAAATACGACCAGTTAGTCCCGAACTGGAACTCCATGGTCAAACCGGTGGCCACACCCAGAGCAAAGTTAATCGCAAATAACTTTCCCCAGAATTTGGTCATGTCTTTATAGATTTGTTTGCCAGACAGGACATATACCGTTTCCATAATTGCCAGCAAGAACGCCATACCGAGCGTTAATGGGACAAATAAGAAATGATACATCGCCGTTAAAGCAAACTGTAAGCGCGACAGTTCGACAATATCAAACATCTTGACTCCTTGCTCCTCGCAGGAAGACTCCGACACGCGGTTATCGGCACGCCTCTTTCAAAGCCGCCAGTAACGCCCCGCAGTGAATGCCCTTAAACACAACAAATTTGATCCAGCTTCTCCGCTTTCAACCGCACACTCGGCCAATAGCCCCTCGGGCCGCCGACAAGCACGCCACTGAAAACCGACAACGGGTAACAAATGCAACAAGATCAACCATCCATAATCACAACATGGATGATACTCGCCCAATCCCACACAATAAATAGGTTTTTACGTGACGTGGGTTAGACTTTTGGTTACAGGTCAAATCTTAGCCGAAAGAGGTACTTCGGGCTAATTTGATCTGAGACAATTTAAGCCTATCCGCATCTTATTTCCATATTCATCAGCACATTTCGCATAATTTTCTTAGGGTCATGTTGCGCAATGGTTTAATTGTTTTTTAATGATATTTTTGTGTTAAATAAATGTAATTTAAAAGAGCCGCCATTGTATTATTACGCGCTTATTATGCGACATAATTAACCTTTTATTTCCAATAAGCCGTGACAGTGATAGCAGTCACAAAACAACAAATCTCTCTCCAATATTAGTCTATTTCTCGCGATGGGATCGTAAAGGTTGCGTTTTTGTAGCAAAATGACCACTTATGTTAAAATTGCATTGAGTGACAATAACTTATGAAAAAAATCATCTTTGCCTCTGTCTTGGGACTCTCGGGAAACGCCATGGCCACCGAAACGGTAAATATCACCCTGCTGGGCACCTCCGATCTGCACGGCACCTTCGTGCCCTGGGACTACGCCAGCGACACGGAAAATCTGGCGGGCAGCCTGAGCCAGATAGCTACCCAGGTCAAAAAAGTGCGGGCCGAGCAGCCCAACCTGATCCTGGTGGACGCCGGCGACACCATTCAGGGCAACTTCGTCGAAACCTTCAAGCATGAGGCCATCAGCCCGATGATGCTGGGCCTCAACGCGCTCAATTACGATGTCTGGGTGATGGGCAACCACGAGTTCGACTTCGGCCTGCCGGTGCTGGCCACCCCGCTGAAGCAGTTTAAGGGCGCGGCGCTGGCGGGTAATATCGTCTGGGACAACGGCAACCCCTATCTGCCGGCCTACACCATCGTCGAACGCCAGGGCGTGAAGATCGGCATTATCGGCATGGACACGCCGATGACCGCGGAATTCGCCAAGGGCACCGATCGCATCAAAGGGCTAAACTTCACCGATCCGGTGCAGGCGGTGAAACAGGTCATCAGGCAAATCGACGGCCAGGTCGACGCCATCGTGCTGGTGGCGCATATGGGCATCGACAACGAAAATCAGCGCCCCGGCACCGGCGTGGCCGACATCGCCAACGCCAACCCGGAGCTGGCGGCGATCGTCGCCGGCCATATGCACGTGAAGATCGACAAAGCGGTGGTTAACGGCGTCATCATCACCGAGCCGGATAAATACGGCCGCGCGCTGTCGCGTATCGATCTGCAGTTTGAGCGCCGCGACGGCAAGTTCGCGCTGATCGACAAAAACAGCTACACCTACTCCATCAAAGGGATGACGCCGGACAGCGCCATGCAAGCGCTCTACCAGCCGTACCATGACATTCTGCGCGCCAATGCCAACCGGGTCGTGGCGAAACTGAGCGGTAGCGATCTGGTGCCCGCCGACGAATTCCGCGGCATTCCCCAGGTACACGTGCAGGATACCGGCATCAGCGCGCTGTTCCAGCAGGCCGCCCGCCACTATGCGCCGCTGGCGCAGGTGGTCGCCCTGCAGATCGACAACGATCGCGCCAAGCTGGACGTCGGCGACATCAAGGCCAAGGATATCGCCTTTAACTACCAATACGCCGGCGGCGAGATCACCGTGTATCAGCTCAACGGCAAAGTGCTTAAACGCTACATGGAGTGGTCCGCCGACTATTTCAATCAGCTGCAGCCGGGCGATGTCACCTACAGCTTTAACCCGGCGCGGCGATCGTCCAAATATTCCACCAATGATTTCTTCGACGGCGTCACTTACACCATCGACCTGCGCCAACCTGCCGGTTCGCGCATCGTCGACTTGCGCCTGGCGGACGGCACGCCGGTCACCGACGATATGCCGATCCGCCTGGGCATGAACAGTTACCGCATGGGCCACCTGACGCAAAAGGGTGGCGCGCTGGAGGGGCAATCCTTCCCGGTGCTGTTCGACAGCAAAGCGCAATACGGTGAAGAAGAAGGCACTATCCGCCACCTGACTCTGCGCTACCTGACGGAGGTGAAACACGGCCACTATCAGGGCGTGCCGCCGCAGCGCTGGAAGCTGATCGGCATGGAGGGTTACGAACCACAGCGGGCGATCGTCAAACGGCTGCTCAATGAGGGCATTATCCAGGTACCGACCACCGACGACGGCCGCTACACCAACGTCGCGTCGATCAACGTCAAAGACGCGCTGTTCCGCAACGCCGACGATTACCGCGCCGCCCTCACCGCGCTGGAGCAACAGCGCCAAGCCGCTACGGATCCGGTGCAACAGCGCCGCCTGCAGGATCGGATCGCACTGATCAAGGCGATCAACGACTTCTGATCTGCGCCAATAAAAAAGGTTCATCGCGCTTTAGCGTGAACCAATAGAAAACGGCAGTCAGAACGTTTAGGTTTGTATTCGCCAAAACACACCCTAAACCTTCAAAACTGCCGTCACTATGAATGCTAACCTTTGCTCCCTGTTCTGGGAAGGCTTTGTCGTCAATTCCTTCTCGCATCCTTCTGCCAACTCCCTGCTTATCCAGCTCCAGCCTGACGCTGCCGTCATGCCCTGTTGTCGTCGTTGTGAGCGGCGGGTGCCTGTTGTGCATGATGTTTCCTTCCGCCGAGTGCGTGAACGCCAGCTGCTCGATTGGGTCGTCTGGCTCAACGTCCCCGTCCGGCGCCTGTGTTGCCCCCATTGCGGGGTCACCACCGAAAAAATCAGCTGGTTGCCTGAACGCCAGAGATATACCACGACGCTATCCGTATGGGTTGAGTCACTGACCCGTTTACTGCCGATTAAACATGTTGCACAACTCACCGGACTGCACTGGCATACGGTCAAGAATATCGACTACCGGCGTCTGCTGCGGGAACGAACAGAGCCGCAGCGCCATACCCTCCGCCGTCTGGTGATGGATGAGTTCGCCCTGTTCAAAGGACATCGCTATGCCACCGTGGTGATGGATGCGGATACGCAACAGGTGTTGTGGGTGGGCGAAGGCCGCAGCAGAGCGGCCTTCCGCCCCTTCTTCGTCTGGCTGGGCGCTGAAGGCTGTGCTGCTATCCAGTCTGTCGCCATGGATATGAATACGGCGTTAGACCTGGAGGTCAGGCATCACTGCCCGCAGGCGGAAGTGGTCTATGACTTGTTCCATGTGGTGGCAAAGTATGGCCGGGAGGTTATCGACCGGGTCCGCGTCGACCAGGCCAATCAACTCCGTGATAACCCAAAATCGCGTCAGGTCATCAAACGCAGCCGCTGGCTGCTGCTGCGCAACCCAGAAAACCTGCCCGAAGGGCATGAGGTAAAGCTCACGGAGTTGCTGGAGGCGAATCAGCCGCTGAATGTGGTATGGCTGATGAAAACGACGCTGAAAGAACTGTGGTACGCCCCGAGTGAACAAGAGGCGCAGAGACGCTGGACAAGCTGGTACAGGCAGTCTCAGGAAAGCGGAATCAAGGCGTTGCAACACTTCGCCGAGAAACTGAAAGGGTATGCCGGTGGCATCATCGCGAGTGCCAGACACAGGTTGAATACCAGCGTGCTGGAAGGGATGAACAATAAGATAAAAGTGATGAAGCGGATGGCCTATGGATACCGGGATAACGCTTACTTCTTCCTGAAAATCAAAGCAGCGTTCCCCGGTAAAGCGCGATGAACCATAAAAAAGGCCACCCAATGGGTGGCCAAACATGTCGAGATATTGTTATTTCGTACTAAATTCTTAGCGCTTCAGCACCGCTTTTACCGCGTCGCCGATGTCTGCCAGGCTGCGAACGGTTTTCACGCCCGCGGCTTCCAGCGCAGCAAACTTCTCGTCCGCCGTGCCTTTGCCGCCTGCGATGATGGCGCCCGCGTGGCCCATACGCTTGCCTTTCGGCGCGGTCACGCCGGCGATGTAGCCGACAACCGGTTTGGTGACGTGTTCTTTGATGTAAGCTGCCGCTTCTTCTTCAGCGCTGCCGCCGATCTCACCGATCATCACGATCGCTTCGGTCTGCGGATCCTGCTGAAACATCTTCAGGATATCGATGAAGTTGGAGCCCGGGATCGGGTCGCCGCCGATGCCCACACAGGTGGACTGGCCCAGACCGGCATCGGTGGTTTGTTTCACCGCTTCATAGGTCAGGGTACCGGAGCGGGAAACGATGCCCACTTTGCCCGGCAGGTGGATGTGGCCAGGCATGATGCCGATTTTGCACTCGCCTGGGGTGATCACGCCAGGGCAGTTCGGCCCGATCATGCGCACGCCGGCTTCGTCCAGCTTCACTTTCACGGTCAGCATGTCCAGGGTCGGGATGCCTTCGGTGATGGTGATGATCAGTTTGATGCCGGCATCGATCGCTTCCAGGATGGAGTCTTTGCAGAACGGCGCTGGAACGTAGATGACCGAGGCCGTGGCGCCGGTCGCTTCAACCGCTTCGCGCACGGTGTTGAACACCGGCAGGCCCAGGTGCTGAGTGCCGCCTTTGCCCGGGGTTACGCCGCCAACCATTTTGGTGCCGTAAGCGATAGCTTGTTCGGAGTGGAAAGTCCCCTGGCTACCGGTGAAGCCTTGGCAAATTACTTTGGTGTTCTTATCGATTAAAATGGACATTATTTACCCTCCACTGCTGCAACAACTTGCTGAGCCGCATCAGTCAGGCTGGTCGCAGCAATGATATTCAGGCCGCTGTCCGCCAGTTTCTTGGCGCCCAGTTCGGCGTTGTTCCCTTCCAAGCGCACCACCACCGGGACGTTAACGCCCACTTCGGCCACTGCGCCGATGATGCCGTCGGCGATCAGATCGCAACGTACGATACCACCGAAGATGTTAACCAGAACCGCTTTCACCTTGTCGTCGGACAGGATGATTTTGAACGCTTCGGTCACGCGCTCTTTGGTCGCGCCGCCGCCAACGTCCAGGAAGTTGGCCGGTTCGCCGCCGTGCAGTTTAACGATGTCCATGGTGCCCATCGCCAGACCGGCGCCGTTAACCATGCAGCCGATGTTGCCGTCGAGGGCAACGTAGTTCAGCTCCCACTGAGCCGCACGGGATTCGCGCTCGTCTTCCTGGGAAGGGTCACGCATTTCACGCAGTTCCGGCTGGCGGAACAGGGCGTTGCCGTCGGCGCCCAGTTTGCCGTCCAGGCACACCAGATCGCCCTGCTTGGTGATCACCAGCGGGTTGATCTCAACCATCGCCAGGTCGCGCTCCAGGAACAGCGTCGCCAGGCCCATGAAGATCTTGGCGAACTGGCTGACTTGCTTACCGGTCAGACCCAGTTTGAAGGCCAGCTCACGGCCCTGATAAGGCTGTGGACCCGCCAGCGGATCGATGGTCATTTTGTGGATCAGTTCAGGGGTTTCTTCCGCCACCTTCTCGATTTCCACGCCGCCTTCGGTAGACGCCATGAACACCACGCGACGGGTAGAACGATCCACTACCGCGCCCAGGTACAGCTCTTTATCGATGTCGGTCGCCGCTTCTACCAGGATCTGGTGAACCGGCTGGCCCAGTGCGTCAGTCTGGTAAGTCACCAGACGCTTGCCCAACCAGGCTTCCGCGAAGGCACGGATATCTTCTTTGCTGTTGACGACTTTAACGCCGCCCGCTTTACCGCGGCCGCCAGCATGAACCTGACATTTCACCACCCACGGGCCGGAGCCGATTTTGGATGCGGCTTCTTCTGCTTCACGCGGAGTGGTACAGGCGTAACCGGTTGGTGCCGGCATGCCATACCGAGCAAACAGCTGTTTTGCCTGATATTCGTGTAAATTCATGATGTTCTATCCATTCAGTTCTGAAGGTTTTTAGCCGGACCATTATTACGCGGTAAACCGCATGGTTTTCCGGCCACATAGCACAGAGTGCGGGCGCGGCATGCCGCGCCCGGCAAGGGTTACTAGACGTCCAGCAGCAGACGAGCCGGATCTTCCAGCATCTCTTTGACCGTCACCAGATAACCGACGGATTCTTTACCGTCGATCAGGCGGTGGTCATAAGACAGCGCCAGATACATCATCGGCTGGATCACCACCTGACCATTAACCGCCATTGGGCGATCTTTAATGGCGTGCATGCCCAAGATGGCGCTCTGCGGCGGGTTGATGATCGGGGTAGACATCAGGGAGCCGAATACGCCGCCGTTGGTAATGGTGAAGTTACCGCCGGTCAGCTCTTCCACGGTCAGTTTGCCGTCGCGGCCCTTAACGGCCAGCTCTTTGATTTTCTTCTCGATGTCAGCCATGCTCATGGCGTCTACATCGCGCAGTACCGGCGTCACCAGGCCGCGCGGGGTCGAAACCGCGATGCTGATGTCGAAGTAGTTGTGGTAAACCACGTCGGAACCGTCGATCGACGCGTTCACTTCCGGGAAGCGCTTCAGCGCTTCAACCACCGCCTTGATGTAGAAGGACATGAAGCCCAGACGCACGCCGTGGCGCTTCTCGAAGGCTTCGCCGTACTGCTTGCGCAGGTCCATGATCGGCTGCATGTTGATTTCGTTGAAGGTGGTCAGCATCGCGGTGCTGTTCTTCGCTTCCAACAGACGCTCGGCGACGCGTTTGCGCAGGCGAGTCATCGGCACGCGTTTTTCGCTGCGGCCGGCCAGAGCAGGCTGCGGAGCGGCTTCAGCGGCGGCGGCCGGTTTGGCAGCGGCGCCGCCTTTGGCCAGGTGCGCTTCCACGTCTTCACGCGTGATGCGGCCACCCACGCCGGTGCCTTTGATGGCGCCGGCATCGAGATCGTGTTCGGCGATCAGGCGACGAATCGCCGGGCTGAGCGCGTCATTGCTTTCTTCTTCCAGGCTCGCGGTAGCGCGCTGGGCAGGCGTGGCTTCTTTCTCTTGGCTCTTCTCAGCGGTCGGCTTGCCGGAGCTGTCGCCCGGACGGATGCGGCCGAGCAGCTGGCGAGACAGCACGGTCGCGCCCTCTTCTTCCACGATAGCATCGAGAATGCCCGCTTCACTGGCCGGCACTTCCAACACCACTTTGTCGGTTTCGATTTCAACCAGGACTTCATCACGCTGCACGCTGTCGCCCGGTTTTTTGTGCCAGGTGGCTACGGTCGCATCGGCAACCGATTCAGGAAGGTCAGGAACCAGAATATCTACGCTACTCATTTAGCTTTCCCTTAAGTTTTTTATCATCTGCTTGCCGGCCCCTCGGCCGGCAAGCGAGCGAACATTAGTCAATATTCAGCGCGTCGTTCACCAGAGCCTGCTGCTGCTTCTGGTGTACGGACATATAGCCCACCGCCGGAGAAGCGGAGGCCGGACGTCCTGCGTAACGTAAAGAAGCCCCGAACGGTACCACTTCACGGAAGTTGTGTTGGCTGCAGTACCAGGCGCCCTGGTTCAGCGGCTCTTCCTGACACCAGACGAAATCATGCACGTGCGAGTATTGCTCCAGCACGGCCTGCACGGCCTGATGCGGGAACGGATACAGCTGCTCGATACGCACGATGGCCACATCTTTCTGCTCGTTCTTGCGACGCTGTTCCAGCAGGTCGTAGTAGACCTTACCGGAGCACAGCACGACGCGCTTGACCGCTTTCGGATCCAAGTCGTCGATCTCGCCGATCGCCGGCAGGAAGGTGCCGTTGGCCAGTTCGTCCAGCGAAGAAATCGCCAGCGGGTGACGCAGCAGCGACTTCGGCGACATCACCACCAGCGGACGGCGCATACCGCGCAGCGCCTGACGACGCAGCATATGGTAAACCTGCGCCGGCGTGGACGGGACGCACACCTGCATGTTCTGCTCTGCGCACAGCTGCAGATAGCGTTCCAGACGCGCGGAAGAGTGCTCTGGGCCCTGGCCTTCATAGCCGTGCGGCAGCAGCATCACCAGGCCGCACATACGGCCCCATTTTTGCTCGCCGGAGCTGATGAACTGGTCGATAACGACCTGCGCGCCGTTGGCGAAGTCGCCGAACTGCGCTTCCCAGATGGTCAGCGTGCGCGGTTCCGCCGTCGCGTAGCCGTATTCGAACGCCAGCACCGCTTCTTCGGACAGCACGGAGTCCCAGACCTTGAATTCGCCCTGGCCGCTGTGGATGTTCGCCAGCGGAACGTAGACGGAACCGTTTTTTTGGTTGTGCACCACCGCGTGGCGGTGGAAGAAGGTACCGCGGCCGGCGTCTTCGCCGGAGATGCGGATTGGAATGCCTTCATCCGCCATGGTGGCGTAGGCCAGCGTTTCGGCGGCGCCCCAGTCGAACGGCTTGTTGCCCGCCGCCATCTCGGCGCGGTCCGCGTAGATTTTCGCCACGCGCGACTGCATTTCGATCGCTTCCGGCACGGTGCTGATGCGGCGGCCCAGCTCCTGCAGGCGCTTCATCTCGACCTTGCTCGGGTACTCTTCGTCCCACTCGTGGTTCAGGTACGGAGACCAGGTGAAGGAGTGCAGGTTCATCGGACGCCATTCTTCAACCACGCAATCGCCGCGGTCGAGCGCGTCACGGTACAGGTTGACCATTTCCGTGGCATCTTCCAGGCTGGCCACTTTCTGCTCGGTCAGAACGTCAGCGTAGATTTTGCGCGGCGTAGGGTGTTTCTTGATCTTCTGATACATCACCGGCTGGGTGGCGCTCGGCTCGTCGGCCTCGTTGTGCCCATGGCGACGGTAGCAGACCAGATCGATCATCACGTCACGCTTAAAGGTGTTACGGAAATCCAACGCCAGGCGGGTGACGAAGGCCACGGCCTCCGGATCGTCCGCGTTAACGTGGAAGATCGGCGACTGAACCATTTTGGCGATGTCGGTGCAGTATTCGGTAGAGCGCGCATCCAGCGGGTTGGAGGTGGTGAAACCAACCTGGTTGTTGATGACGATACGCACGGTGCCGCCCACTTCGTAGCCACGAGCCTGAGACATGTTCAGGGTTTCCTGAACCACGCCCTGGCCGGTGATGGCGGCGTCGCCGTGGATGGTGATCGGCAGCACCATGTTGCTGCGCGCTTCGTCCAGACGATCGCGACGGGCACGTACCGAGCCCATGACCACCGGGCTGACGATCTCCAGGTGCGACGGGTTGAACGCCAGCGCCAGGTGAACCATGCCGCCTTCGGTTTCCACGTCGGAAGAGAAGCCCTGGTGATATTTCACGTCACCGGTGCCGAGGTGTTCTTTATGCTTGCCGGCGAATTCGTCGAACAGGTCGGCCGGCTTTTTGCCCAGCACGTTGATCAGCACGTTCAGACGGCCGCGGTGGGCCATGCCCAACACCACTTCGCGCGTGCCGTTCTTACCGGCGTGGCGCACCATCTCTTTCAGCATCGGCACCAGCGCGTCGCCGCCTTCCAGCGAGAAGCGTTTAGCGCCCGGGAATTTGGCGCCCAGGTAACGTTCCAGGCCTTCCGCCGCGGTCAGCTCGTTCAGGAAACGGCGTTTTTCGTCGGCGGTAAAGCTGGCGCGCCCCACCACTGACTCGATGCGCTGTTGGATCCAGCGTTTCTCTTCGGTGTTGGTGATGTGCATATACTCAGCACCGATCGACCCGCAATAGGTCTGCTTCAGCGCGGCGTACAGATCGCCCAGCTTCATGGTTTCTTTGCCGATGGCGAAAGAGCCCACGTTGAAGGTTTCCTGGAAATCGGCTTCGGTCAGGTTGTGGTAAGCGGGATCAAGGTCAGGAACTTGCTCGCGCTGCCACAGGCCGAGCGGATCGAGGTTGGCATGCTGATGCCCGCGGAAGCGGAAGGCGTTGATCAGCTGCAGTACCTTGACCTGTTTGGCGTCGGTTTCCGGATCGGTGATGGTGGTGTTATAGCGCGCGGAGTCTTTCGCCAGGCGGCGGAAGTAATCGCGCGTTTGAGAGTGAAGCTGATCGGGTTTGACACCCGCGGTTGGTAGCTGTTGAAAAATGGAACGCCAGCTATCTTCAACGGAACCCGGATCGGTTAAGAAGTCTTCATAGAGCTGTTCTATGTAAGACTGGTTCGCGCCCGCCAGATAGGAGGAATCCAGCCAGGCCTTCATTGCGCCGTTCTGCATCATGATCCCTTAAGCTTTGAAGCTTTAGTTTTCGCCGTGGTTAACATAATTACCGTGATGAATACGGTTTGCCGTAAAACGGTTCACTCGACGTACTTGCGGCCATGACGGCCCGATACGTTCTGTTATGGACCTTGCGGTCCCTTACAAGGAACCTCTAAAAACCGGCGGAAGAACCAGGCTGCATAGCGCCGCAGCCGCGGGTCAGTTTTTAGAGGTTCCCTCCCCTATGGGATGTGCGCCGGAAAAGAGCCCGGCGCAGCATCTCATTCCGTTTATGCGCCGCGTTGCAGCAGCATGGACTTGATATGCCCGATAGCACGCGTCGGGTTCAAGCCTTTAGGACATACACTGACACAATTCATAATGCTATGGCAGCGGAAAACACTAAAAGCGTCGTCCAGATCATCTAAACGTTCTTGCGTTTCCGTGTCACGGCTGTCGATCAGGAAGCGATATGCCGCCAACAGACCGGCAGGCCCGATGAACTTGTCCGGGTTCCACCAGAACGATGGACAAGAGGTCGAGCAGCAGGCGCACAGAATGCACTCGTACAGACCGTCCAGCTTGGCGCGCTGCTCCGGCGACTGCAGGTGCTCGCGCGCCGGCGGGTTCTTGCCGTCGTTCAGCAGGTATGGCTTGATCTTTTCATACTGGGTATAGAACTGGCCCATATCCACCACCAGATCGCGCACCACCGGCAGGCCCGGCAGCGGACGGATCACGATCTTGCCGTTGCCTTTGCGCAGCGACGAAATCGGGGTGATGCACGCCAGGCCGTTTTTACCGTTCATGTTCAGGCCATCGGAACCGCACACGCCTTCACGGCATGAGCGACGGAACGACAGGGTCGGGTCTTTTTCTTTCAGCTGGATCAACGCATCCAGCAGCATCATGTCGCGACCTTCTTCCGCTTCCAGGGTGTAGTCCTGCATGTGCGGCGCGTCATCGACATCCGGGTTGTAGCGATAAATGGAAAATTCGAGTTTCATCTGTCGATCTCCGCAATTAGTAAGAACGCACTTTCGGCGGGAATGCCGGGCGCAGCTTCGGTTGCATGTTCACTTCACGACGCGTCATGCTTTCCGATTGCGGCAGATACAGCGAATGGCACAGCCAGTTGGCGTCATCGCGTTCCGGGTAGTCGAAGCGGCTGTGTGCGCCACGGCTCTCGGTACGGAAGTTGGCCGACACGGCGGTGGAATACGCGGTCTCCATCAGGTTATCCAACTCCAGGCACTCGATGCGCTGGGTGTTGAACTCGCTGGAGGTATCGTCCAGGCGTGCGTTCTTCAGACGTTCACGGATCACTTTCAGTTCTTCCAGGCCCTTGGCCATCGCATCGCCTTCGCGGAATACCGAGAAGTTGTGCTGCATGCAAGACTGCAGCGCCTTGCGAATTTCGACCGGGTCTTCGCCGGAACGGGTGTTGTTCCAACGGTTCAGACGGTCCAGCGAGGCTTCCACGTCGGAGTCGCTGGCGTCACGGCTCACGCCCTGCTCTTCCAGCGATTCCTGCAGGTGCATGCCGGCGGAACGGCCGAACACCACCAGGTCGAGCAGCGAGTTGCCGCCCAAGCGGTTGGCGC
The DNA here is from genome assembly GCF_010119335.3 of Serratia sp. HRI. Lineage (NCBI taxonomy): Bacteria > Pseudomonadati > Pseudomonadota > Gammaproteobacteria > Enterobacterales > Yersiniaceae > Serratia > Serratia sp. HRI. The sequence goes on from NZ_CP083690.1 coordinate 1,306,683, forward strand.
CGTGCACCGATACGCAGGCGATTTCGCCCACCGCGAACAGCCCCGGGATCACCACGTCTTCGCCTTTCTCGTTCACGGTCAACGCCTGGCCGGTCACCTTGGTCGGAATGCCGCCCATCATATAGTGGCAGGTTGGGATAACCGGGATCGGCTCTTTCACCGGATCGACGTGCGCGAAGGTACGGGACAGTTCCAGAATGCCCGGCAGACGGGATTCCAGCACCTCTTTACCCAGGTGATCCAGCTTCAACTTGGCGTGCGGGCCCCAAGGACCGTCGCAGCCGCGGCCTTCGCGAATTTCGATCATGATCGAACGGGCAACCACGTCGCGGCCCGCCAGATCTTTGGCATTCGGCGCATAACGCTCCATGAAGCGCTCGCCGTGTTTGTTCAGCAGGTAACCGCCTTCGCCGCGGCAGCCTTCGGTCACCAGCACGCCCGCGCCGGCGATGCCGGTCGGGTGGAACTGCCACATTTCCATGTCCTGCACCGGCACGCCGGCGCGCAGCGCCATGCCGACACCGTCGCCGGTGTTGATGTGGGCGTTGGTGGTGGACTGGTAAATACGGCCTGCGCCGCCGGTCGCCAGCACGGTGGCCTTGGCTTTGAAGTAAACCACTTCACCGGTTTCGATACAGATAGCCGTGGTGCCGACCACCGCGCCGTCCTGGTTTTTCACCAGATCAAGCGCATACCACTCGGAGAAGATGGTGGTGTGGTTTTTCAGGTTCTGTTGGTACAGGGTGTGCAGCAGCGCGTGGCCGGTACGGTCGGCTGCGGCTGCGGTACGCGCCGCCTGCTCGCCGCCGAAGTTCAGCGACTGGCCGCCGAACGGGCGCTGATAGATGCGGCCGTCGTCCAGACGAGAGAACGGCAGGCCCATGTGTTCCAGTTCCAGAATCGCTTCCGGGCCGGTTTTACACATATATTCGATGGCATCCTGGTCACCGATATAGTCGGAACCTTTCACCGTGTCGTACATATGCCATTCCCAGTTGTCCTCGTGGCTGTTGCCCAGCGCGACGGTGATGCCGCCCTGTGCGGACACGGTATGGGAACGGGTCGGGAAAACTTTGGACAGCAGGGCACAGGTCGAGCCCGCTTGGGAAATTTGCAGCGCGGCACGCATGCCCGCACCGCCGGCGCCGATTACGACGGCATCAAACTCTCTGACTGGCAGTTTCATTTAAGCACCCCACACTACGATTGTTCCGTACAGTAAATAGACCAGCAACGCGACCACGACAGCCAGCTGCAACACCAGGCGAACCGCCAGTGGCTTGACGTAGTCCGTCAGCACCTGCCACAGCCCGATCCAGGCGTGCACCAGAATCGACAGCAAGGTCAGCAGAGTGAACACTTTCGTAATGGAAGTGGCGAAGAAACCGCGCCAGATGTCATAAGTCAGTTCCGGGGCCGTGACGAAGAAGCCCAGGATATACAGGACGTACAGGGTGATGATGATAGCGGAAGCGCGCAGCAGCAGCCAATCGTGCACGCCGTTGCGCCCTAATGCAGAAACGTTGTTTACCATACGAGGACTCCAGCCAGAACTGACAGCACGACGGTCAGACCGATCGCCACCTGGGCGGAACGGGTACCGGCGGCCAAACTCTCTTCGATGTAGCCAAAATCCATTAACAAGTGACGGATGCCACCGCAAATGTGATAGGCCAGCGCCGTGAGGATGCCCCAGAATATGAATTTGACGATGAAGCTATTCATGATGGCGGCCGCCTGCAGGAACCCCTCTTGGGAAGAGAGTGACAGGCCCAGCAGCCAGAGGAGGATACCCACGGCAACGAAGGTAATTACGCCAGAGACTCGGTGTAAGATAGACGCTATCGCAGTTACGGGGAACCGGATCGTTTGCAGATCCAAGTTGACAGGTCGTTGTTTTTTCACGTATTTGCCCACACAGCTCTTATTATTTTCCTTCCTCCGGGCCTGGGCGGGGATCAGACAGCGTTAAGAGCCTAAAACCCTTACACGTCACGCGCTCAAACATCAACATCCTCTGTGCTCAAACGGCGCGCATTTATAACGCTGGGTGCTCCTACTTCAGGGTAATCCGGAGACCTGGCGGCAGTATAGGAGGATCACATTCTGATTACAATTCTCATACAACCGCTTTGATAACATTTCCCCCGAACAGTGATTCAGATCACGGATTTCACAATTAGTGCAAAATTAATTATCTGATTTGACAAGAGATCAACATTTCCATTACATATAGGGGCACAAACGGTCCTATGATGCGCTATGGGTCAGCAGATACACTTCCCCCCGGGTTCGAGTTATGCAACAGTGTATTTGACGAACCTATCCCAATAGCCGTTGTTTCCCGCTCGATTTTGCCGGCGTCAAAAAGCAAATAAAGCAAATAAAAACAGATTATTGGGATAGGTTCACATCTCTTCGAACAGCTCATAGGTAAGATTAACAGACTATAACGAATTACTATGAATCGTTAACAACTGGTCACCCGTCTCGTTCGCCTGGTCAGCACTCTGTACCCTACCCGCGCACAGTTGCGCAGTCGCTCACAGAGTTAGCGTCCGCACCATTTTTTTGCGGGCAACCTGCAGAGATTTAAGGTATTTCAGTTGTTAGTGGTTTTTAAAATAAGGCGCTAAGGAGACAGTAAATGACTGATAAGAAAGCGACGCTAACCATTAACGACAGCGAAGCTCCGATCGAACTGGGCGTATTGACACCGACACTGGGCCCTGATGTCCTCGATGTCCGCGCTCTGGGTTCCAAAGGTTATTTCACATTTGATCCCGGCTTTACCTCCACCGCTTCTTGCGAATCCAAGATTACCTTCATCGACGGCGACAAAGGCGTGCTGCTGCACCGCGGCTTCCCTATCGAGCAGCTGGCGAAAGAATCTTCCTACCTGGAAGTGTGCTACATCCTGCTGTACGGCGAGACCCCAACGCCGGAAGAGTTCGAGACCTTCAAGACCACCGTCACCCGCCACACCATGATTCACGACCAGATCACCCATCTGTTCCGTGGTTTCCGTCGCGACTCGCACCCGATGGCGGTGCTGTGCGGTGTGACCGGCGCGCTGGCGGCGTTCTACCACGATGCGCTGGACGTCAACAACGAGCGTCACCGTGAAATCACCGCGTTCCGTCTGCTGTCCAAGATGCCGACCGTGGCCGCGATGTGCTACAAATATTCCCTGGGCCAGCCGTTCGTTTACCCACGCAACGATCTGTCCTATGCCGGCAACTTCCTGCACATGATGTTCGCCACTCCGTGCGAAGAGTACGTGGTGAACCCGGTGCTGGAACGCGCCATGGACCGCATTCTGATCCTGCACGCCGACCATGAGCAGAACGCCTCTACCTCTACCGTGCGCACCGCCGGCTCTTCCGGCGCCAACCCGTTCGCCTGCATCGCGGCCGGTATCGCCTCCCTGTGGGGACCGGCGCACGGCGGCGCCAACGAAGCGGCGCTGAAAATGCTGGAAGAGATCAAGACCGTCGAGCACATTCCAGAATTCATCAAGCGCGCCAAGGACAAGAACGACTCCTTCCGCCTGATGGGCTTCGGCCACCGCGTGTACAAGAACTACGATCCGCGCGCTACCGTGATGCGCGAAACCTGTCACGAAGTGCTGAAAGAGCTGAACAAGAAGGACGACAACCTGCTGCAGGTCGCGATGGAGCTGGAACACATCGCGCTGAACGACCCGTACTTCATCGAGAAGAAACTGTACCCGAACGTCGACTTCTACTCCGGCATCATCCTGAAGGCGATGGGCATTCCTTCTTCCATGTTCACCGTGATCTTCGCCATCGCGCGCACCATCGGCTGGATCGCCCACTGGAACGAAATGCACGACGAAGGCATCAAAATTGCCCGTCCGCGTCAGCTGTACACCGGCTATGCCGAGCGTGATTTCAAATCCCAGCTGAAAAACAAGTAAGCCGCTTTCCCGGCTGAAACCGCACAGCGCCGCCCCTTCGGGCGGCGTTTTTTTTGGTTATTTCTGGCAGCCCGGGCACCAATAAAACGGCCGCGACGACAGTTCGGTACGCACGATCATCCCACCGCAGCGTTCGCAGGGCTCGCCGCTGCGATGAAATACCTTGAAGCGAAACAGCGCGCCGTGATGCCGGTTGTCATCCGCCTGCCCGCGCGTCTGGTAGGAAAGGCGCGGCACCGCCAGCAATGCCTCCGCCAGGCGGCGCAGCGCCTCTGGCGTCAGATCCTGCGGTTTGTGCTGCGGCGCCAGTTCGGCCTGCCACAGGATTTCGGCGCGCAGATAATTGCCCAATCCGGCAAGAAACGCCTGGTCGAGCAGCATGCCCCCCAGCTGCCTGCGGCGAAAACGCGGCGTCAGCAACCGCTCCTCCACATCGTCTACCGTCAGCGACATGTCCAACACGTCGGGGCCGATGCGTTGCAAAAACGGGTGTTGCTCTATTTCCTCGCGCGGCCCGACGGTAATGTCGGAAGCGCTGTAAAGCAATATCGCGCTGCGGGCGGTTTCCAGCCGCACCCGCAGATCGCGCTTGGTCTCCGGCGTCTCCCCTGCCGCCGCCACTTTCCACACGCCGTACAGCTGGTTATGGCTGTACATTGTCAGCCCATTGGAGAAATGGGTCAGCAGCGCCTTGCCGCGCGGCTCGATGGCGACGATGCGCTCGCCGAGCAGACGCTGGCGATAGTGTTTCAGCTGGGGAAAAGCGAAATCGACGGCGGTCAGCGGCTGATCGATCACTGCCGCCGCCAATTTGTCCGCCGCCCGGCGAATCTCCGGTCCTTCCGGCATAGACCACTCCTTGCGTAGACCCGGCGCAGCCCGATGCGCCGGGGATGACATGATTAATGCGTCGCGCCGCCCACCACTTTCAGATCGTGCTCCACCTGCAAAGCGATGGAAACGGCCAGCTCCAATGCAAACAGCACCGTCGAGGCCGCCATGCTCGGCGCACCCGGGTGTGCCGCCGCCTGTTCCGGCAGGTACGGGATATGGATAAACCCGCCCTTGACCTCGTGCTGGCCGCTCAAACGGTGCAGCAGGCCATACATGACATGGTTGCACACATAGGTGCCGGCGGTCTGCGAAACGGCGGCCGGAATGCCGGCCTCGCGCATCGAACTGACCATCGCTTTAATCGGCAAAGTGCTGAAATAGGCCGCCGGACCGCCGGCGACGATCGGCTCATCCACCGGTTGCTGCCCCTGATTGTCGGGGATACGCGCGTCGTCGACGTTGATCGCCACCCGTTCAATCGTGATGTCGGTACGGCCGCCGGCCTGGCCGATAGCCAGCACCATCACCGGCTGCACCTCGTCGATCGCCGCATTGAGCGCGTCCAACGCCGCGCCGAACACGCACGGCAGCTGGCGCGCCACGATGCGCGTGCCGACCAGCTCCATATCATTGAGCTGCTTCACCACTTCCCAGGAGGGGTTGAGGCGCTCGCCGCCAAACGGCTCAAAGCCGGTAATCAATACTTTTTGCATCCTTACTCCTACAGGAACATCAGGAAATACAGCAGGAACACGTTAACCAACAGCAGCAGCACGCCGGTCGGCACCTGCGCCTTGATCACCGCATTCTTGTCCGGCAGCTCCAGCAACGCCGCCGGCACGATGTTGAAGTTCGCCGCCATCGGCGTCATCAGGGTGCCGCAATAGCCGGAAAACATGCCGATCGCCGCCATCACCGCCGGGTTGCCGCCGTGCTGCAACACCAGGATCGGAATGCCGATGCCGGCGGTAACGATCGGGAAAGCGGCGAAGGCGTTGCCCATCACCATGGTCAGCACCGCCATACCGATAGCGTAGACTGCCACAGCGATAAAGCGGTTATCGACCGCCAGATACTCCTGGGTCAAATGCGAGATCGCGGTGCCGACGCCGGCGACGGTAAACAGCAGCCCCAGCGTGGCGAGGATCTGCGGCAGAATGAACGCCCAGCCGATCGAATCCAGCAAGCGCCGCGCTTCCTGCACCGGCTGCAGCGCCTTCTCGTGGGTCATTTTCACCGCGATCGCCAGGCCAATCAGGCAGCCGACGGTCATCGAGAACAGGGTGATCAACGTCGCATGGTTGCCGCTGCCGAACACCGCGGTTTGCAACGCCGGCACGTTGTTGAACAACAGCACGCCGATCACCGTCACCACCGGGATCGCCAGGGCGGGGATAAACAGCTTGTTGCCCAGGCGCTTGGCGCTGGCCTCGCGCTCCTGCGGCGTCCGCTGGTGATAGCTGCCGAGGCGCACACCGCCAAAGCCGGCAATCAGGGCCATCACCACCACCACCCCGCCAACGATGATATGCAGCATGCGTTTTTCGTTGCTGCCCTCGCCCAGTACGTCGCCCAGCAGGCGGTAAGTCCAGTCGCCGACCAGGAACACCAGGCCGTACAGCCCCCAAAACAGCCCGGTGGTGATGCGGCGCGGGTTGGCGCGATCGCGGAAGGACATCACCGCCACAATCAGCAGCACCGCTGCCGGCCAGCCAGTAGAGATATTGTTGCTGGAAGTTCATCGTGCCTCCCCCTTCGCCTGCAGCGCCGCCTGATTCAGCTGCGCCAGCTCGGCGCTCAGCTGCTTATCCATCCGATACAGCCGCAACGCGTGGATCAGGAAAGCGAAAATCGCGGTCGGAATGCCCCACAGCGCGATATGCAGCGGCTCGGTCTGAATGCCGCCGGACTCCAGCATAAAGTTGTGCATGAAGATGATCGCGCCGAAGGCGACGAAGATATCTTCGCCGAAGAACAGCCCGACGTTGTCGGTCGCGGCCGACATGGCGCGCAGACGGTGGCGGGTGCGCTCCGGCAGCTCGCCGTAGCGGTTTTCCGTCGCTCCTTCCGCCATCGGCGCCAGCAGCGGCCGCACCATCTGCGGATGCCCGCCCAGGCTGGTCAGCCCCATCGCTGCAGTAATCTCGCGCACGAACAGGTATACGATCAGCAAACGGCCGGCGGTGGCGCTTTTGATCTTGGCGATCCACGCCTGCGCACGCTCTTTCAGCCCGTGGCGCTCCAGCAGGCCGATCACCGCCAGCGGCAGCAGCAGGATCAGCGGCAGGTTACGGGTGTTGAGAAAGCCCTCGCCGAGCTTTTCCAGAATGACATCCAGCGGCATCAGCGCCGCCAAACCGGTGATGATGCCGGCGGCGATCACCACCAGCACCGGGTTGAAACGCAATACAAACCCGACCACGATGGCGGCGATGCCAATCAGTGGCCAGAGATTCACGGCCTGTTCCATAGTCTTCCCTCGATATTTTCTAATAGTTTTTTGCTTGTGATGTTGTGTCTTGCTTTATTGCTTTATTGCTTTATTGCTTTACTGCTTTACTGCTTTACTGCTCCGCGCTGACGCGGATGCCCTGCTGAACAAAACTGTCCCGCAGCCTGCGCGCATACGCCAGCGCATGCTCGCCGTCCCCATGCAGGCAGACGGTTTCCGCCTGAACGGCAGTCCAGACGCCATCCACGCTGCGCACCCGGTGATGGCGCACCATCTCCAGCGTTTGCGCCAGCGCCTGTTCGTCATCGTCGATCAACGCCCCCGGCAAACCGCGCGGCACCAGCGTGCCGTCGGCCTGATAGCCGCGATCGGCGAATACCTCCTGCCGGGTGGTCAGACCGAGTTGTTCCCCGGCGCGAATCAGCTCGCTGCCGGCCAGCCCCACCAGCCGCAGCGCCGGATCAACCGCCTGCACCGCCCGGGCGATCGCTTCCGCCAGCGCCGGCTCAACCGCCGCCTGGTTGTACAGCATGCCATGCGGCTTAACGTGCACCATCACTCCGCCCTCGGCGCGGGCGATCGCCGCCAGCGCCCCGAGCTGATACACCACCTGCGCGTAGACCGTTTCCGGCGGCAGCTGCATGCGGGTGCGGCCGAAGTTCTCCCGATCGGGAAAACTCGGGTGAGCGCCGATCGCCACGCCGTACTGCAATGCCCAGCGCACCGACTGACGCATGGTCTGCGCATCGCCGGCGTGGAAGCCGCAGGCGATGTTGGCCGAACTCACCAATTGCAACAGCGCCTGGTCGTTGGCGCAGCCTTCGCCGAGATCGGCGTTTAAATCAACGATCATGTAACCCCCAGGCAATCTGTCGAAGGAAGAGATCCTGCTCGGCTTTGGCGCGCTGCGCCTCGGTCAGTGAGCAGAGAACGAAGTGGATCGGTTCGCCGAGACGGATCTGCGCCAAGTGGTAGAGATCGGCCTCGATCACGCAGGCGATACGCGGGTAACCGCCGGTGGTTTGCGCATCGGCCATCAGCACGATCGGCTGGCCGTTGTGCGGCACCTGCACCACGCCGGGCAGCAGGCCGTGCGACAGCATCTCTCGGTCGGTGGTGCGCTCCAGCGGCGTGCCGCCGTGCAGGCGGTAGCCCATGCGGTTGCTCTGCGGGCTGAGCTGCCAGGCGGTGCGCCAGAACGTGTCCTGCGCCTCTTCGCTGAACTCAGCGTACTCCGGCCCCGGCAGTGCGCGGATGCGGTTGGTGAACAGCAGCTGCTTCACGCCACAGCGGTGTTGCGGCAGCGCGTGGGATTTGCCCAGCGGCAGCCGATCGCCGTCCTTCAGATTACGGCCTTCGTGGCCGCCAAAGGCGGCTTTCATGTCGGTGCTGCACGAGCCCAGCATTTCCGGCACGGCGATGCCGCCCGAGATCGCCAGGTAGCTGCGCATGCCGCGTTTCGGCGTGCCCAGCGCCAGCCGCTGCCCCTTTTTCACCGGGTAGCGCCAGCCGGTCCACAGCGGCTTGCCGTCCAGCTGCGCGTCGCAGCCGGCGCCGGTCAGGGCGATCCAGCCAGGGCGGGTAAACTCGGCGCTGAACTGGCCGAGGGTGATCTCCAGCCCGGCGGCCTCCGGCGCATTGCCCACCAGCAGGTTGGCGATCTTCAACGCCGGTTGATCCAGCGCCCCGCCGGTGCTGATGCCCAGGCGTCGGAATCCCTCGCGGCCCAAATCCTGCACCGTGGTATAGATGCCGGCACGCAGAATAATCAGCATACGCCCTCCTTCTGCGGCACGAAGCGCACGTTATCGCCCGGGCGCAGCAGCGTCGGCGGCATTTCATGCGGATTGAACAGCGCCAGCGGCGTGCGGCCAATCAGCTGCCAGCCGCCGGGCGTCACCAGCGGATAGATGCCGGTCTGGCCGCCGCCGATGCCGACGGAGCCGGCCGCCACCGCCAGACGCGGCTCAGCGCGGCGCGGCGTCGCCAGCTGTTCCGGCATGCCGCCCAAATAGGAGAAACCCGGCTGAAAGCCGAGGAAATAGACCACGTAGGCCGCCGCCGCGTGGCATTCCACCACCTGCCGCGGCGTCATGCCGGTATGGCGCGCCACTTCATCCAGATCGGGGCCTTGCTCCCCGCCGTAGATCACCGGAATATCCACCTGACGCGATTCCGGCGTCAGGCTCTCTTTGCTTTCCCAACCTTGTTGCAACAATGCGAGCATCGCTTCGGCGTCGGCCTGCGGCGTATGCAGCAACAGCGTCAGGTTATTCATCCCCGGCACCACTTCCCGCACGTCGGGGTGGTGATTCAGCTTTTCCGCCAGCGCCCAGATGCGCTGCTGGCTCGGTAAGGTCACCGGCGGCGACAGTTCAAGCACTACCGCTCTTTCACCCAACAGGTAATAACGTGCTTGTTGCACCCTTATTCTCCTTATTATTATCGCGATGAAAAACACACCAGTTATGCGTGACGCGGCCCCGGCTGTCAATAGAACGCAACCATAAGGAAAATAAGGAAATAGCGCGGTAAAAGGATTCAGCCGGCGCACAGGCCGGGCTGGATCCGGGGAAGAAAAAAATCAGGCGGGATTCGGGATATCGATAAAGGTCACATCAAAGCCGTGGTGCTGCGCCAGCCAGTCGCCCAGCGCCTTCACGCCGCCGCGCTCGGTGGCGTGGTGGCCGGCGGCGAAGAAATGCACGCCCATTTCGCGCGCGCTGTGAATGGTCTGCTCAGACACTTCACCGCTGATGAACGCATCGACGCCGAAGCGCGCCGCGCTGTCGATAAAGCCCTGGCCGCCACCGGTGCACCAGGCCACCCGGCGAATGTGCTCAGGCGCGTTATCGCCGCAGTGCAGCACCGCGCGCCCCAGCCGGCTTTCGATTCGCTGCTGCAGCGCTTCGCCGGTCAGCGGCTGTTCAAATTCGCCGTGCGGCACCAGCGGCTCGACTTCGCCAATCACCCGAATGCCCAGCGCCTGCGCCAGCTGCGCGTTGTTGCCCAGCACCGGATGCGCGTCCAGCGGCAGGTGGTAGCCGTACAGGTTGATATCGTGGGTCAGCAGCGTTTTCAGGCGGTTGCGCTTCATGCCGCGCACCGCCGGCGCCTCGTTTTTCCAGAAATAGCCATGGTGCACGATAATCGCGTCGGCCTGATGCGCCACCGCGGCGTCCAGCAGCGCCTGACAGGCGGTGACGCCGGTCACGATACGCTGCACGTGCGGGCAGCCTTCTACCTGCAATCCGTTGGGGGCGTAGTCCTGAAACGCCGCGACGTTCAGTTCCGTGTTGATCAGTTGTTCCAGATCGAGGTTACGCATTCTCTTCTCTCTTCATAGTCAAAATGTCTGCCGGTCGCCCTGCGCCATCAGGATAAATTTCACGCCCAGATCGTTGCCCTGCGCCAGCTGTTGCGCAATGGCGGCGCGCGTGTCTTCGCCCTGTTTCAGGCTGGGCTTGATGTGGCTGATCACCACCGGCAAACCGTTCAGCGAGCCATCGCCGCCGCTGTACTGCGTCAGGTTCTTCAGCTCCTTCAGCAGCCAAGCCGGCGTCAAATGACCGTACAGATGTTTATCCTCCACCCCGTTAGGGTAAGAGGTTTCGATAATCATGCCCTTGAGCTTCTTCTGCTCGACAAGCGGCCCCAGCGCGCGCCAGACGGTATCGAGATCGCGCGACTGCTCCACCTTATCCGGCCCGGTATCGCCGAAGTAGGCGAAGAACTCGTTGCCGTTGGAAATCAGCAGCATCGACGACGGATAGCGATCGTGGCTGAGCGGGTACATCACGCCGGTCAATCCGGTCAGGCCGAGGGTAAACCGCTGCTGCGGCCGCACCGTTTGCAGCCGGTAGGTGCCCAGCCGCGAGCCGTTGCCGGCGTCGGTAAAGTTCGGCCACGCCTTCCAGTTGAAGTAGTGATTACGCAGGGTCAGTACCGTGTCCGCCTGGGCGTAAACGGTTTTTTTATTGTCCTCGGGTGAGCCGACGATCAGCCCCGCCACGTGGTCCAGGTGGCCGTGGCTGATAAAGTAGCTGCCGATCAACTGCCGGAACACATAGCCCTGCGGCGTGTAAGGCGCGGCCAGCTCGGGCGTCACCTGCGGGAAGCTGCCCTTCTCCAGCCCTTTGGCGATGCCCGGCAGCAGCGAACCGGCGTCCAGCGCCACATACCGCGGCTGATTGTCGCTGCGGATCAGGTAGGAGGTCAGATTCCCGTCGCTGACGCCGCCGTCGACGCCGAGCGCCACCACGTCAAAGCCGGCGATCGCCAGCGCCGAATAGCCGCTCAGGCACAGGGCCAGCACCTTTTTCATCATTGCGTCGCTCCTTGCAGTTGCCTCAAGACTCTCCCCGTTTTGCCGCCTCGAACGCCGCCAGCGTCTCCAGCCGGGCTTGCTTATGGTCGACGATCGGCAGCGGGTAGTTCAGCGTGCATCGCTGCTTTTCCGCCCAGCGATGGGGATGATGGATGTCATTGTCGGGCACATCCGCCAGTTCCGGCAACCATTTACGGATAAAAGTGCCTTGTGGATCAAAACGTTCACCCTGAGTCGTCGGGTTGAAGATGCGGAAATACGGCGCGGCGTCGGTGCCGGTGGAGGCCGCCCACTGCCAGCCGCCGTTGTTGGCCGCCAGATCCCCATCCAGCAGTTGCGACATGAAATAGCGCTCCCCGGCGCGCCAGTCGATCAGCAGATCCTTCACCAGAAAACTGGCGCTGATCATGCGCAGCCGGTTGTGCATCCAGCCGGTGGCGTTGAGCTGGCGCATGGCGGCATCGACGATCGGGTAGCCGGTCTCGCCCCGCTGCCAGGCCTGCAGCTTCGCCGCGTCATCGCACCAGCGCACCTTGTCCGTCCAGGCAATAAACGGCTGATGGCGGCACAGATCGGGATAGGCCACCAGCAGATGGCGATAGAACTCGCGCCAAATCAGCTCGTTGAGCCAGGCGAAGGCACCGCTTTCGCGATCTTCCAGCAGCTGCGGGCATTCGGCGCGCAGGCGATTGAAGCACTGGCGCGGCGACAGCACGCCGATCGCCAGATAGGGCGACAGGCTACTGGTGCCGGCGAGGGCCGGCAGATCGCGCTGCCGGAGGTAATCCTGCACCTGCTCGCGGCAAAAGGCGCGCAGCCGCTGCAACGCGGCCTCCTCACCGGCGGGATAGCCTTCCCCGATGTCTGCCACGGGATAATCGAACGCCACCGGCGCTTCAGGCATGGGTAACGCACCACCGGCGCGGATCTTCGGCGCCGGCAGGCAACTCACGTCGGACTCGGTCAGGCGTTGAAGAAAGGCGTTGCGAAACGGCGTATAGACCTTGTACATCTCGCCGCCGCCGGTGAGCACGCTGCCCGGCGGCAACAGCAGGCTGTCATCGAAACCGTGGCACCTCACCCGGCCACTCAACCGCTGTTCCAGCCGCGCATCGCGCCGCCGTTCGTTCAGTTCGTATTGGCGATTGTAAAACAGCGCATCCACCTGCTCCCGCTCACAATAGTCCGACAGCCAATCAATCGACGCGGCAAAGTCCGCACAGGAATGGCAATGCAGCGCAATGCCCTTGTGCGCCAGCGCCTGCTGCACCGCCTGCAGGCTGGCGTGGATCAGCGCCGCCTGCCGCGGCGCCATCTCATGTTGCCGCCACTGCTGCGGCGTGGCGATAAACACCGCCAGCACCCGGGCTTCGGGATCGCTGCAGGCCGCCTGCAGCGCTTTGTTGTCGGTGATACGCAGATCGTTACGCAACCAGACCAGATGCGTGGTCATAAAACTCCTTGTCAATCAATGGCCGTAACGCAAACGCAGCGCCTCCGGATAAGGTTCGAAATAGCGTTGTTCCGCCAGATAGCGATCGGGGTATTCCGCCATGTAATGCTTGAGCAAGGCGATCGGCGCCAACAGCGGCTGCATGCCCTGCCGGTAGCGGTCGATCAGGTGCGCCAACTCCTGGCGCTGCGCCGTACTGAGCTGACGGCGGAAGTAGCCCTGCACGTGCATCAGCACATTGGTGTGGTTGCGGCGCGTTGCCTTGTGCGCCAACAGCGCCATCAGGCGGCTGCGGTATTCCACGGCGAAGGCCTCCAGCGAGTCCCAGCGGTGAATATCGGCGACGAAGCGCCCCAGCTCCCGATACACCGGCTGCGAATGCGCCAGCAGCGACAGCTTATAGCGGCTGTGAAACGCGATCAGCCCGCCGCGGGTCAGCCCCTGACGCCACAGCATGTTCAGCTCGTACAGCGCGTATACCCGTTCAATGAAGTTTTCCCGCAGTGCCGCGTCCTGCAATCGTCCATCCTCTTCCACCGGCAGCCACGGCATCTGGCGCAGCAGTTCGGCGGTAAACAGACCGACGCCGTTTTTACGCGAGTCCTTGCCGTTTTCGCTGTAGACCCGCACCCGCTCCAGGCCGCAGCTCGGTGACTTGGCGCAGACGATATAGCCGCACAGATGCTGCAAGGCCGCCACGCGCTGCGCGGAGAAGCCGCGCATCTCCTCGGTAAGATCCACGCCGGCGTCGTTGCTGTAGCGCATCGCCGGCCACGGCTGCGCCTGCTTCACCAGGCGCAGCGCCGGGCGCGGCGTGGGCAGGCCGATCGCCATTTCCGGGCAAACGGGCTCAAAGCGCACATAGGGTGCCAACTGTTCCACCGCAAAGGCCAGCCGCTTGTGGCCGCCGTCGAAACGCACCGCCTCGCCCAGTAAACAGGCGCTGATACCGATAGGGATCTTGTCGCTCATATCGCTCTCCCGTGTTGTTGGCCGATGAGGAAAGTGTAGAAGAATGGCTTGCCGAATACGACCTTGCGCTTGATAGGGGCGGCTATAGGCATAAAAAAACCCCCGCCGCAGGGCGAGGGTTTTTCGTGAATCGGCAGTGGCTCAGTAGAAATCGCAGGACGCCAGTTCCGCCTGCTGCAGCCAGACCGGCTTATCGCTGGTTTTTGACCAGACGCGGTGCAGGTAGCTGTAAAAACGCCCGCGGTCGCTGCGGAACAGCATCACCGGCAGGGCCAAAATGCCCGCGATAACCACTGCGCTGCGGCGCAGGAGAATCCGATGCAGTGAATAAGCGTGATAGGTAGTAGACATGCGAACCTCCTTAAAAACGCCTGCCGTTGATTTGTCAGGGAAAACGGCGTCGGCGTATCAAATGAACAATCGGTAATTTGGTAACTGGGCAAAATTTTAGCGCACTTGATGAAATTTTACTACTCATCCGACCACTAAATCGCACAAAAAATCGCTAATCGCCGCAGCGATCCGTAATTTTGTTACAGTCAGGTTAATTTTTAACTTACCATTGGTTACATTGTGGTTATTATCCGGGTGGTTATTTCCCGCTTACGCCCGTTCTCCCTCCCCCATCAGGGGCAATCTCGCCACCGGCCTGATGGTTGAAGCGCTGAATTTCCGCTGAAATTTCAGCCATTTTTATACTTTTTTTACACCCACCCGCGCGATTTTTTCATCTTCTTTCTACCCCTCTCCCTACACTGCCTCTATCAAAAACAACACCTCTGGAGGTGTCCCGTGAGTTTCAGCGTTATTGGTGGTGCGCTGTTGGTTCTGCTGCTGTTGGCCTATTTGGTCTACGCCCTGTTTAACGCGGAGGATTTCTGATGGCGGCTTCAGCCTTTTTACTGATCGCCAGCTTCCTGCTGGTGCTTCTGCTGCTGGCCCGGCCGCTGGGCGGCTTTATGGCGCGCCTGATCGAGGGTGAGCCGCTGCCTGCGCTGCGCGGGGTGGAAGCCGGCGTCTGGCGCGCCTGCGGCATTCGCGCTACCGAAATGAACTGGTGGCAGTACGCGCTGGCGATCCTGGCGTTCAACCTGCTCGGCCTGGCGCTACTGTTCGCCCTGCTGATGACGCAGGGCTCGCTGCCGCTCAACCCGCAAGGCTTCCCGGGCCTCTCCTGGGATCTGGCGCTCAACACCGCCGTCAGCTTCGTCACCAACACCAACTGGCAGGCCTACAGCGGCGAAAGCGCCCTCAGCTATTTCAGCCAGATGGCCGGGCTGGCGGTGCAGAACTTCGTCTCCGCCTCCACCGGCATCGCCGTGGCCTTTGCGCTGATCCGCGCCTTTACCCGCCGCGCCGGCAACACCGTCGGCAACGCCTGGGCCGATCTGTTCCGCATCACGCTGTATGTGCTGCTGCCGATCGCGCTGCTGATCGCCCTGTTCTTCGTCAGCCAAGGCACGCTGCAAAACTTCCTGCCTTACCTGCACGTCACCACGCTCGAAGGCGCGCAGCAGACGCTGCCGATGGGGCCGGTCGCCTCGCAGGAAGCGATCAAGATGCTTGGCACCAACGGCGGCGGCTTCTTCGGCGCCAACTCGGCGCACCCGTTCGAGAACCCAACCGTGCTGACCAACTTCGTGCAGATGCTGGCCATCTTCCTGATCCCCTGCGCGCTGTGCTTCTCCTTCGGCCAGTTGGCCGGTGAAAACCGCCAGGGCCATGCACTGATCTGGGCAATGGCGCTGATCTTCGTGGTAGCAGTGGTGGTGGTGATGTACGCCGAACTGGCGGGCAACCCGCACCTGAGCGCGCTGGGCGCCGACAGCAACATCAATATGGAGGGCAAAGAGTCGCGCTTCGGCATTCTTGCCACCAGCCTGTTCTCGGTGGTGACCACCGCCGCGTCCTGCGGGGCGGTTAACGCCATGCACGACTCTTTCACCGCGCTGGGTGGCATGGTGCCGATGTGGCTGATGCAGATCGGTGAGGTGGTGTTCGGCGGCGTCGGCTCCGGCCTGTACGGCATGCTGCTGTTCGTGCTGCTGACGGTGTTTATCGCCGGTCTGATGATCGGCCGCACCCCGGAATATCTGGGCAAGAAAATCGACGTTTACGACATGAAGATGACCGCGCTGGCGATCCTGGTCACGCCGACGCTGGTGTTGCTGGGCAGCGCGCTGGCCATCGGCACCGACGCGGGCCGCGCCGGCATCCTCAACCCGGGCGCCCACGGCTTCAGCGAAGTGCTGTATGCCCTGTCCTCCGCCGCCAACAACAACGGCAGCGCCTTCGCCGGGTTGAGCGTCAATACGCCGTTCTACAACCTGCTGTTGGCCTTCGCCATGTTTGTCGGCCGCTTCGGGGTGATCCTGCCGGTGCTGGCGATCGCCGGTTCGCTGAGCGCCAAACAACGCCAACCGGCGGGCAACGGCACCCTGCCGACCTATGGGCCGCTGTTTATCGGCCTGCTGATCGGCACCGTGTTGCTGGTGGGCGCGCTGACCTTCGTGCCGGCGCTGGCGCTGGGCCCGGTGGCCGAGCATTTGCAGCTTTGGTTGGCAAACTAACAGACGTCACAGAGAGAGAATAAGAGATGACTCGCAAACAACGCGCGCTGTTTGAACCGGCCCTGGTGCGCACCGCGCTGATCGATGCGGTGAAAAAACTGGACCCTCGCGTTCAATGGCGCAACCCGGTGATGTTCGTGGTGTATATCGGCAGCATTCTGACCACCGCCATCTGGCTGGCGATCCTCACCGGCCAAACCGACGGCGCCGCCGCCTTTACCGGCAGCGTCTCCCTGTGGCTGTGGTTCACCGTGCTGTTCGCCAACTTCGCGGAAGCGCTGGCCGAAGGGCGCAGCAAGGCCCAGGCGGAAAGCCTGAAGGGCACCAAGAAAACCAGCTGGGCGAAAAAACTGGCCGGCCCGCGCCGCGACGGCGCCACGGAGAAAGTGGCCGCCGAAAGCCTGCGCAAGGGCGATATCGTGCTGGTGGAAGCCGGCGACACCATCCCGTGCGACGGCGAAGTGCTGGAAGGCGGCGCCTCGGTAGATGAAAGCGCCATCACCGGTGAGTCCGCGCCGGTGATCCGCGAGTCCGGCGGCGACTTCTCCTCGGTCACCGGCGGCACCCGCGTGCTGTCCGACTGGCTGGTGGTGCAGTGCAGCGTCAACCCGGGGGAAACCTTCCTCGATCGCATGATCGCCATGGTGGAAGGCGCCAAACGCCGCAAAACGCCGAATGAGATCGCACTGACTATCCTGCTGGTGGCGCTGACCATCGTGTTCGTCCTGGCCACCGCCACCCTGTTCCCGTTCTCGCAATACAGCGTGGAAGCGGCCGGCAGCGGCAGCGTGGTCACCATCACCGTGCTGGTCGCGCTGCTGGTCTGTCTGATCCCCACCACCATCGGTGGCCTGCTGTCCGCCATCGGCGTGGCCGGGATGAGCCGCATGCTCGGCGCCAACGTGATCGCCACCAGCGGCCGCGCGGTGGAAGCCGCCGGCGACGTGGACGTGCTGCTGCTGGATAAAACCGGCACCATCACGCTGGGCAACCGCCAGGCTTCGGAGTTCCTGCCGGCGCCGGGCGTGAAAGAGCAAGAGCTGGCGGATGCCGCGCAGCTGGCCTCGCTGGCGGACGAAACGCCGGAAGGCCGCAGCATCGTGGTGTTGGCCAAACAGCGATTCAACCTGCGCGAACGCGATCTGCAGGCGCTGAACGCCACCTTCGTGCCCTTCTCCGCCCAGACCCGCATGAGCGGCGTCAACGTGCAGGAGCGCATGATCCGCAAAGGCGCAGTGGATGCCATTCGCCGTCACGTCGAATCCAATCAGGGGCACTTCCCGCGGGCGGTGGACGATCTGGTGGAAAGCGTGGCGCGCACCGGCGGTACACCGCTGGTGGTGGCGGAAGGCGCCCGGGTGCTGGGCGTGGTAGCGCTGAAGGATATCGTCAAGGGCGGCATCAAGGAACGCTTCAATGAGCTGCGCAAGATGGGCATCAAAACGGTGATGATCACCGGCGATAACCCGCTGACCGCGGCGGCGATCGCCGCCGAAGCCGGGGTGGACGACTTCCTGTCGGAAGCCACGCCGGAAGCCAAGCTGGCGCTGATCCGCCAGTACCAGGCGGAAGGCCGCCTGGTGGCGATGACCGGCGACGGCACCAACGACGCCCCGGCGCTGGCGCAGGCCGATGTGGCGGTGGCGATGAACTCCGGCACCCAGGCCGCCAAAGAGGCAGGCAACATGGTCGATCTGGATTCCAACCCGACCAAGCTGATCGAAGTGGTGCACATCGGCAAACAGATGCTGATGACGCGCGGCTCGCTGACCACCTTCAGCATCGCCAACGACGTGGCCAAATACTTTGCCATCATTCCGGCGGCGTTCGCGGCCACCTATCCGCAGCTGAACGCGCTGAACGTGATGCATCTGCATTCCCCGGCCTCCGCCATCATGTCGGCGGTGATCTTCAACGCCCTGGTGATCGTGTTCCTGATCCCGCTGGCGTTGAAAGGGGTGAGCTACAAACCGATGAGCGCCGCGGCCCTGCTGCGCCGCAACCTGTGGCTGTACGGGGTCGGCGGCCTGCTGGTGCCGTTCGTCGGCATCAAACTGATCGACCTGATCCTGGTCGCGCTGCACGTCGCCGGTTAACCATTGAGGGAAATGAACATGACTTATTTACGACCTGCGCTGGTGATGCTGATCCTGCTGACGCTGATCACCGGCATCGCCTATCCCCTGCTGACCACCGGGTTGGCGCAGCTGCTGTTTCCGGGTGCGGCCAACGGTTCGCTGCTGTACCGGGGCGACAAGGCGGTCGGCTCCGCGCTGATCGGCCAGAACTTCACGCGCGCCGACTATTTCTGGGGCCGCCCATCGGCCACCGGCGATTCAGCCTATAATCCACTGGCCTCTGCCGGCAGCAACCTGGCGGCAACCAACCCGGCGTTGGATAAGGCTATCGCCGAGCGCGCAGCACAGCTGCGCCAGGCCAACCCTGCGATGAGCGGCCCGATCCCGGTCGATCTGCTGACCGCCTCCGGCAGCGGATTGGATCCGCAGATCTCGATCGCCGCCGCACAGTATCAGCTGGCACGGGTCGCGGCGGCGCGGCATCTGCCGCCGGAACAGATAGCCAAACTGATCGAAGACAACACCGATCGGGCCACGCCCAACTTCATGGGGGAATCGGTGGTGAACGTACTGAAGCTGAACCTGGCGCTGGATGCGTTGAAGTAACGCGCCGTATTCAGCATAGTGATAGGGTTCGGCATGCCGAACCCCTTTTTGCTTGGTAACACAAGGAATTGTCATGGTCGAAGAAGAGCAGCAGCGCCCCGATCCCGATAGCCTGCTGGCGATGGCCAATGAAAAACCGCGCGGCCGATTGAAGGTATTCTTCGGTGCCTGCGCCGGCGTCGGCAAAACCTACGCCATGCTGCAGGAAGCCCAGCGTTTGCGCGCTCAGGGGCTGGACGTGCTGGTCGGCGTGGTGGAAACCCACGGCCGCAGCGAGACCGCCGCCCTGCTCGACGGCCTGACGCTGCTGCCGCAAAAACGCATCCAGCATCGCGGCCGGCTGGTGCATGAATTCGATCTCGACGCCGCGCTGGCGCGCCACCCGGCGCTGGTGTTGATGGATGAACTGGCGCACAGCAACGCTCACGGTTCGCGCCACCCCAAACGCTGGCAGGATGTGGAAGAGCTGCTGGATGCCGGCATCGACGTGCTGACAACCGTCAACGTACAGCATCTGGAAAGCCTGAACGACGTAGTGGGCGGCGTGACCGGCGTGCGGGTGCGCGAAACGGTGCCCGACCACGTGTTTGACGAGGCCAGCGAAGTGGTGCTGGTCGATCTGCCGCCGGACGATCTGCGCCGGCGGCTGCACGAAGGCAAAGTGTATATTCCCGGCCAGGCCGAGCGCGCCATTGAGCACTTCTTCCGCAAAGGCAACCTGATCGCCCTGCGCGAGCTGGCGCTGCGCCGCACCGCCGATCGGGTCGATGACCAGATGCGCGAGTTTCGCGACACCCAGGGGCGCGAGAAAGTGTGGCACACCCGCGACAGCATTCTGCTGTGCGTCGGCCACAACAGCGGCAACGAAAAGCTGGTGCGCATCGCCGCCCGGCTGGCGGCGCGGCTCGGCTGCCACTGGCATGCGGTCTATGTGGAAACCCCCAAGCTGCACCGGCTGCCGGAAAACCAGCGCCGCGCCATTCTGCGCGCGCTGCGGCTGGCGCAGGAACTGGGAGCAGAAACCGCCACGCTGGCCGATCCTTCCGAAGAGCGCGCGGTGCTGCGCTACGCCCGCGAGCATAACCTCGGCAAAATCATCATCGGCCGCCGCAGCGAGCAGCGCTGGAAGCTGCGCGGCAGCTTCGCCGATCGCCTCGGCCGGCTGGGGCCGGATCTCGATCTGGTGATCGTGGCGCTGGAGAGCGACACCGCACAACCGCCGCCGGGCAAGGAGCACGACGGCCGCAGCTTCAATGATAAATGGCGCATGCAGCTGCGCGGTTGCGCGGTCGCGGTGGCGCTGTGCGCGCTGATTACCCTGCTCTCGCAGTGGCTGCTGCCGGGCTTCGATCAGGCCAACCTGGTGATGGTCTATCTGCTCGGCGTGGCGATCGTCGCGCTGTTCTTCGGCCGCTGGCCGTCGGTGCTGGCGGCGGTGATCAACGTCGCCAGTTTCGATCTGTTCTTCGTCCAGCCCGAATGGTCGTTCGCCGTCAGCGACATGCAGTACCTGTTGACCTTCGGCGTGATGCTCGCCGTCGGCATCATCATCGGTAACCTGACCGCCGGAGTGCGTTATCAGGCCCGGGTGGCGCGCTACCGCGAGCAGCGGGCGCGTCACCTGTACGAAATGTCGCGCGGGCTGAGCCGCGCGCTGACCGTGGCCGACATCGCCAACACCAGCCGCCACTTCCTCTCCAGCAGTTTCCAGGCGAAAACCGTGCTGCTGCTGCCGCAGGAAGACGGCCGCCTGCAACAGATGGTCGGCGAGGAAGGCGGGCTGCTGTCGGTAGACGAGGCTATCGCACGCTGGAGCTTCGACAAAGGCCTGCCGGCCGGCGCCGGCACCGACACCCTGCCCGGCGTGCCTTACCAGCTGCTGCCGCTCAATACCCCCAAGCAGACCTTCGGCCTGCTGGCGATCGAGCCCAATAACCTGCGCCAGCTGATGGTGCCGGAACAGCAGCGGCTGTTGCAGACCTTCGCGGTGCTGATCGCCAGCGCGCTGGAGCGGCTGCACCTGGCGCGCAGCGCCGAAGAAGCCAAGCTGGACGCCGAGCGCGAACAGCTGCGCAACTCGCTGCTGGCGGCGCTGTCGCACGATCTGCGCACGCCGCTGACGGTGCTGTTCGGCCAGGCGGAAATTCTCACGCTGGACCTGGCGGCCGAAGGTTCCAATCACGCCACCCAGGCCAGCCAGATCCGCCAGCAGGTGCTGAGCACCACCCGGCTGGTGAACAACCTGCTGGATATGGCGCGCATCCAGTCCGGCGGTTTCAGCCTGCGCAAAGAGTGGCAGTCGCTGGAAGAGATCGTCGGCGCCTCGCTGCACATGCTGGAGCCGCTGCTCAGCCAGCATCCGATCGTGGTCGAGCTGCCGCCGGAACAGATCCTGGTGAACTGCGACGGCAGCCTGCTGGAGCGGGTGTTCACCAACCTGTTGGAAAACGCCAATAAATACGCCGGCACCGAGGCCACCATCGGCATTCGCGCGCGCACGCTGCCCGAGTGGCTGGAAGTCGAGGTCTGGGATAACGGCCCCGGCATCCCCGCCGATCAGCTGCAGCTGATTTTCGACAAGTTTTCACGCGGCAATAAAGAGTCGGCAATCCCCGGCGTCGGCTTGGGGTTAGCGATTTGCCGTGCCATTATTGAAGTGCATGATGGCCGCATCTGGGCGGAAAACGGCGCCAACGGCGGTGCCAGCTTCCGCTTCGTGCTGCCGCTGGAAAAACCGCCCGAGATCGACGGCGACGCCTTCGATCTGTAATCAACGCAGGGGAAACGTGAGCATAACGCCAACCAACATTCTGATTGTTGAAGATGAAAAAGAGATCCGCCGCTTCGTGCGCACCGCGCTGGAGAGCGAAGGCCTGCGGGTATTTGAAAGTGAAACGCTGCAGCGCGGGTTGATTGAAGCCGGCACGCGCAAACCGGATCTGATCATTCTTGATTTGGGCTTGCCGGACGGCGACGGGCTGAGCTACATCCGCGATCTGCGGCAGTGGAGCGCCATTCCGGTGATCGTGCTGTCGGCGCGCAACGCCGAAGAGGACAAAATCGCCGCGCTGGACGCCGGCGCCGACGACTATCTCAGCAAACCGTTCGGCATCGGCGAGCTGCTGGCGCGGGTGCGGGTCGCACTGCGTCGCCACTCCGGCAGCCAACAGGAAAGCCCGCTGATAAGCTTTTCGGAAATCACCGTCGATCTGGTGAATCGCCGGGTACTGCGCAACGACGAAGATCTGCATCTGACGCCGATCGAGTTTCGCCTGTTGGCGGAGCTGCTGGCCAACGCCGGCAAGGTGATCACCCAACGCCAGCTGTTGAGCCACGTCTGGGGGCCGAACTACGTGGAGCACAGCCACTATCTGCGCATCTACATGGGCCACCTGCGGCAGAAGCTCGAAGCCGATCCGGCCCGGCCCAAACACCTGCTGACCGAAACCGGCGTCGGCTATCGCTTCATGCCTTAACCCCGGCGGGCGCGGTTTGCCGCGCCTTTACGCCGCCGGCCCCTTCTTCAATCCGACCATAAATTCTTTAAACGCATCGCGCAGCGGAGCGAAAACCGGGTGTTTGCGGTTTTCGATCATCACTTCGGAGAACAGCTTCAAGCCTACGGCGAAGGCCGCGCTCTGCTCGGGGCCGAAGTTCAGATCGTCACGCGCCCGGATGCGCTCCACGATATCGAGAATATCGTCGTGGTTGGTCACGTCAAAACTCAGCGGCGCTTTCTCGACGGGATTGCCCTGGCGATCGCTCAGGGCTTCAACGGTAATAGTAAAACGGTGGCCGGGCATCAGTTCTTCTCCTGCTGCGTGGGTTGAATATGCATTTCGCTTTCGATCGCCGCCACGGCGGTCAGCAACGCGGCGTTGATGCGCTCCACCTGCTGCGGCGTAAGATCGGCGCGCATCACGTTGCCGCGCAGCAGGCTGCGCAGGCGGTTCATGGCGTCATAAATGCCTTCCGCCAGATTGCCGTGCCGATGATGCTCGCGGCCGGCGCCCGCCAGGCGCGCCAGAATGACGTCAACCACCTGTTGATGCTTTTGCAGCTCGCCCTCGCCCGCGGCGGTAATGCGGTAGCTTTTGCGGCCGTTGCCGGTGGTGAGCGGCTCAAGGAAATCCTGCTCTTCCAGCAGCGTCAGCGTGGGGTAAATCACCCCCGGGCTCGGCACGTACAGGCCGGATGAAGCCTCCTCAATCGCCTTGATCAGCTCATAGCCGTGGCTGGGCTTGCGCGCCACCAGCGCCAGCAGCACCAGACGCAGATCGCCGTGCTCGAACAGACGGTGGCGCCCGCCCCGGCCACCGCGCCCACCCCGGCCGTGCTCCCCGCCTTCGCCGCCGAAGTGATGGCGCCCACCGCGATGACGGCGACCGTCTTCGCATTCATGATGGTGGTGGTGATGCCGGTGTAAACCTAATCGATGAAACATAGGGTGATACCTCGCTTTAACAGTAAACATCAATACGAGGTTGTTTAGATATATCTAAACAGCATCGATAACGCTAATCTAGATCGATATATCTAAATGCGCAAGCGTGCGCCGATAAAAAGATATATCTAAATTACAGGCATAAAAAAAGCGCTGTAAAAACAGCGCTTTTTATCAATCAAGAAAAGCGATTACTTGGCGGAAGCCAGCACTTCGCTGACGATCTCGACCGCTTCGTGCTCGATCTTCTCGCGGTGTTCCGCCCCGAGGAAGCTCTCGCAGTAGATCTTGTATGCGTCTTCGGTACCGGAAGGACGGGCCGCGAACCAGCCGTTGTCGGTCATCACTTTCAGGCCGCCAATCGACGCGCCGTTGCCCGGTGCCGCAGTCAGACGGGCGGTGATCGGGTCGCCCGCCAGGGTATTGGCCTTGACCATCTCCGGCGACAGCTTGGACAGCGCCGCTTTTTGCGCCGCAGTCGCCGGCGCCTGGATGCGGTTGTAGCTTGGCGCACCGAAGCGCTTGGCCAGATCGTCATAGTGATGCTGCGGGTTTTCACCGGTTACCGCGGTGATTTCAGCCGCCAGCAGGCACATGATGATACCGTCTTTGTCCGTCGACCACGGTTTGCCGTTGAAGCGCAGGAACGAGGCCCCGGCGCTCTCTTCGCCGCCGAAGCCCAGGCTGCCGTCGAACAGGCCGTCCACGAACCACTTGAAGCCGACCGGCACTTCCACCAGCTTGCGGCCCAGGTCGGCCACCACGCGGTCGATCATTGCGCTGGACACCAGCGTTTTACCTACCGCCACATCGGCGCCCCACTGTGGGCGATGCTGGAACAGGTAGTTGATGGCTACCGCCAGATAATGGTTCGGGTTCATCAGGCCCTTCGGCGTGACGATGCCATGGCGGTCGTAATCCGGATCGTTGGCAAACGCCAGATCGAATTTGTCGCGCAGCGCCAGCAGGCCGGCCATCGCCGACTCGGACGAACAGTCCATGCGGATGATGCCGTCGTGGTCCAGGTGCATAAAGCGGAAGGTCTGATCGATGGAATCGTTCACCAGCGTCAGATCCAGCTTGTAGTGCTCCGCCACGCGCTGCCAGTAGGCGATGCCGGAACCGCCAAGCGGATCCACGCCCAATTTCAGGCCGGCACGTTGGATAGCCGGCATGTCGACCAC
Organism: Serratia sp. HRI; assembly: GCF_010119335.3. Lineage (NCBI taxonomy): Bacteria > Pseudomonadati > Pseudomonadota > Gammaproteobacteria > Enterobacterales > Yersiniaceae > Serratia > Serratia sp. HRI. The sequence continues at coordinate 1,331,543 of NZ_CP083690.1, forward strand.
CTCAACCAGGCCTTCGACATAAGGCTGCACCAGGTCTTTGGCGTGCAGGTGGCCGCTGTTCCAGGCCTTGTCCAGCGACTGGCGCTGAACGCCTTTCAACTGTTGCGCCAACAGTTCGTTGGCGCGCTTTTCGATCACCGACGTCAGGTTGGTGTCGGCCGGGCCGCCGTTCGGCGGGTTGTACTTGATGCCGCCGTCTTCCGGTGGGTTATGGGACGGCGTAATGACGATGCCGTCGGCCTGCACGCCGCCGCGGCGGTTGTGGCACAGAATGGCGTGCGATACCGCCGGCGTTGGCGTGAAGCCGTTGTTTTCCTGCACGATCACATCGACGCCGTTGGCGGTCAGCACTTCCAGCACGGAAATGAAGGCCGGCTCGGACAGCGCATGGGTGTCTTTGCCCACGTAGCACGGGCCGGTGGTGCCCTGCTGATGACGAACTTCGGCGATCGCCTGAGCGATGGCGAGGATGTGCGCTTCGTTAAAGCTGTGGCGCTGCGCGCTGCCGCGGTGGCCGGAGGTGCCAAACTTCACCGCATGTGCGGGATTGCCGGCTTCCGGTTGCAGCACATAGTACTGCGACGTCAGCTGGGCTACGTTGATCAGATCGCTTTGGCGGGCGGGCTGCCCGGCACGTGGATTATTCGCCATCGACATATCTCCCTCATCCCTGTCGGTGACCGGGCAAATACGTCGCGCACGGCCATCATGACGGGCTGTTCGCTAAATTAGACGGTACCGCAAACTTTCTCGATCAGTTCCGCCGGGAACTGCATGGCCTGCATGATGTGTTCGATCATGCTGCGTTTGCGGCCGGTATTGGTATTGGTGATCACCCAGTAAGGGGTGCCCGGTACATGCTTTGGCTTGGTATGCGTGCCGTTGGCCAGCAGGGTCTGCTGATCGCCGGCGAAATAGGTGCGGGTACGGCCGGTCAACGCCTCGGTGGCGGCGGCGAAACCGGCGGCATCGAGGGTATACAGCGTGGACAGCACCAGCATGAAACGGTTGACCGCTTTGTTCTGCTCGGCATATTCATCCGACAGCAGCAGCTCGCGCATGGCGCGCACGCGATCGCGCGGACGCTGCGCCGGCGCCGTTTTTTCCAGCTCGCCGGACTGCGGCGCACTGGCGGCAGGCAACGCGCGCACCGGTTGCCCGGCGGTGAATTTCAACATGCGGCGTAAAATATCGGACGCGCTTTCACCGATGTGTTGCGTGTGGCTGGCAATATAACGGTAAAGCTCTTCGTCGACTTCAATAGTTTTCATCTTTATCCAATACTGTTTTTTCTACTTAGAACCTGAAGCCAGATCCTGCATTCAAGCCATGGGATTATAAGGTTAAAAGCGCTGGGGCGAACACAACAATGTGCCTCCGGACGGAAAATGCAGACTAATACCTATAGCCGGCACTGCCAAGCCCGCGCCGCGAAAATTCCGCATGATTCATCGTGCGATTCAATCATGATACCCTAATCTGAATCTCTCTCAGTATGAACTTCGCCATGAAATTACATTATCAACTGCTGGCCGCCGAGTCAGACGCGCTGCCGGTGCTGCTGATCCACGGGCTGTTCGGCAATCTGGACAACCTGGGCGTGCTGGCGCGCGATCTGCATAAACAGCACACGGTGATCAAGGTCGATCTGCGCAACCACGGCCTCTCCCCGCGCGCCGACGACATGAACTACCCCGCCATGGCGCAGGATCTGCTGGCGCTGCTCGACGAACTGCAGTTGGAGAAAGCGATCGTCATCGGTCATTCGATGGGCGGCAAAGCGGCGATGGCGCTGACCGCCATCGCGCCCGAGCGCGTCGCCAGGCTGATCGTCATCGATGTGGCGCCGGTGGATTACCAGACCCGCCGTCACGATGAGATCTTCGCCGCGCTGAAGGCCGTCAGCGCCGCCGGCATCACCCAGCGCCAGGCGGCCGCCCAGCTGATGCGCGACTACCTGCAGGAAGAAGGCGTGATCCAGTTCCTGCTGAAGTCCTTCCACAACGGCGAATGGCGCTTCAACCTGCCGGTGCTGATCGAACGCTACGAAGACATCACCGGCTGGCAGGATGTGCCGGCCTGGCCGCACCCGACCCTGTTCATTCGCGGCGGCCTGTCGCCGTACGTGCAGGACAGCTACCGTGCGGCCATCGCCCGCCAATTCCCTCAGGCCCGCGCACACGTCGTCGCCGGCACCGGCCATTGGGTTCACGCCGAAAAACCGGAAGCGGTGCTGCGCGCCATCCACCGTTTCCTCGACGAAGCCTGAAAAACTCGCTCACCTGGCGAAAAAACGCGCTAAAGATAACGGCTTAGCGCGTTTAGCCCGCAGTTAGGCATTGTCGTCGCTCCATCTGCTGGGGTAATATGGCGCGCTATAATTTTGCCGCCGCGCCAGCGCGTTCGCGAACGCCGGTTCGGGGGTGAATTTGGGTTAGGGTTTATTGGCCCGAAGTGTGTTAACCGATGCCTCCGGAAGCGTGCGAGCGCTTTTTGATGCAAACTCCCTTGCAGTACCGCTACCTATGGCAAAAGAACAAACGGATCGCACGACGCTGGATCTGTTCGCAGATGAACGCCGTCCGGGGCGCCCGAAAACCAACCCGCTTTCCCGCGATGAACAGCTTAGAATCAATAAGCGCAATCAGTTACGGCGCGATAAAGTGCGTGGATTGCGGCGCGTAGAGCTGAAAATCAACGCGGATGCGGTGGACGCCCTGAACAAACTGGCGGAACAGCGCAACATCAGCCGCAGCGAACTCATCGAGCAGATGCTGTTGGCACAACTGGCGGAAGAACAGCCGGAACATTGATCTCTTCGGCCGCACGCGCGGCGCGGCGTTAAGGACAACGCCGGATCGACCACGCTTTTCTTCATTCTCCGGCATCGCATAAATGCGATAAAACCCCGGCGCCACTTTCTGGCATGATACGCATTTACCGGTAAGAGACTGCGCCTGTCGGCGCCCGCCCCGGAGGCGAAAGGCTCTTGCCATGGCATCATTTTAATCGGCGTCAGCGGCGGCAGTGCCGGCGTCGAGTAATGCAATTACTTGAATTTAAAGGTTATACGCGATATGGCTACTGTAGGCATTTTCTTTGGCAGCGACACTGGCAATACCGAAAACATTGCCAAAATGATCCAGAAAATTCTCCAGAAACAGTTTGGCGACGACGTCTCTGAAGTGCATGACATCGCTAAAAGCAGCAAAGAAGACCTGGAAGGGTTCGATATCCTGCTGCTGGGTATCCCGACCTGGTACTACGGTGAAGCGCAGTGTGACTGGGATGATTTCTTCCCGACGCTGGAAGAAGTCGACTTCAACGGCAAACTGGTGGCGCTGTTCGGCTGCGGCGACCAGGAAGACTACGCGGAATACTTCTGTGACGCGATGGGCACCATCCGCGACATTATCGAACCGCGCGGCGCGGCCATCGTCGGCCACTGGCCGACCAAAGGCTACCACTTCGAGGCCTCCAAAGGCCTGGCGGACGACAACCACTTCATCGGTCTGGCGATCGACGAAGACCGTCAGCCTGAGCTGACCAACGAGCGCGTGGACGCCTGGGTCAAACAAATCGTCGAAGAGCTGAGCCTGGCCGATATCGTCGGCTAAGCCCCGGCGCTGGCGAAAGGTTGAACAAAGGCCCTGTAAAGTGCATAGTGTGCCCACAGGGCCGTCATCGGCAGCAGGGATTGCTGCGATAGAAGCTACAGATTTGTAACTTCCCACCCCGTCACGGTAGACTGAGATATCGGTTTATCCCATCCATCAAGGCGTTGCATGCAAAACATGCAATAGTGCAATTATATCTTTGTTAACAACCGGCGGTTTCCATTTAGTACAACCGGTTCTATAATGAGACGCATTAACTCTTTGTGCCGACCGATGCCACAGGCGAGTACGCCTCAACTTGATTAGCATAGTAACAGGACTGAATTCGCATGACCGACAACAACATCGCATTGAAGAAGGCCGGCTTAAAAGTCACGCTTCCGCGACTCAAAATCCTGGAAGTACTGCAAAATCCGGAATGCCATCACGTCAGTGCGGAAGATTTGTACAAAAAACTGATTGATATGGGCGAAGAGATCGGGCTGGCAACGGTTTATCGCGTACTGAACCAGTTTGACGATGCGGGCATTGTGACACGTCACAATTTCGAAGGCGGCAAGTCCGTGTTCGAGCTGACCCAACAGCATCACCACGATCACCTGATTTGCCTGGACTGCGGCAAAGTGATCGAATTCAGCGACGAATCCATCGAAGTGCGCCAGCGTGACATCGCCAAGCAGCACGGCATCAAGCTCACCAACCACAGCCTGTACCTGTACGGCCACTGTGAAACCGGTGACTGTCGCGAAGACGAAACGCTGCACGACAAGAAATAAGCCTGACCGGCTATGAAAAACCGCCTCACGCCGAGGCGGTTTTTTTATGCCCGCCGTGCAACGGGCAAAAAAATCCCCGGACCAGCCGGGGAAAATCATGTCATGAAATATCACAATTGCAGCGGCACAGCGACTCCACGTACTACTCTCACTACAACGTCCGCCCTACGCCGACACGCGCGGGCGAACGCATTCCCCCTTCGTTATACGGCCGCCGCCAGGGCAGCAGGCCGTTGCACCGGGCTTAGACCTTCTCGGCGCGGCTGTAGCGCTTGCCGTCCGGGCTAACCGAACGCACCTGCACCTCACCGGACACAGCAGGCTTGGCCTTGGCGTCATAGCGCTGCCACTGCTTGCCGCCGTCGGTGGAGTACTCGATGCCCAACCCCGGCAGCGCGATATTCGCCTCCAGCTTGCCGCCCGCTACGCGTGCGCCCGGCACCGGCAGACGGTAAGCGACGCCGCCCTTGTCCAGCTTGGCCAGTTCACGCTGCCCCAGGATATTGGCGAAGCGCAGCCAGTCTTTCTCCAGCGTCTTGGTATCGACAAAGTGGGTTTCCCCGCCTTTGTATTCGCGGCCGGCGCGATAGTCCTGCTCCCAACCGGCGCGGTGCCAGGCGCGTTCAGCCACCGACAGCGCGCGTGGGAAGATCATGTATTCCATCTGCGGATCGGTGCGCTGGGTTTCGCTCCACAGCTGAGCGGACAGCCCGTAGGCGCCCGGCCACGGCTTGTCGCTCTTGGCGTTGAAGTGGTTGCCGTCGCGGTCGACCGAAGTTTCCGCGTTCTGCGGCATGTTGTCCGGCGCGAAGCTGAACACCTTGCGCTCGTCGCTGAAGCGGGTGCCCCAGTAGTAACCGCGCTCGTCCGGGTTCACCTCGTAAGGGAAGTCCATGTAGACGTAGTCCGGGTTGGAAACCACCACTTCATACCCTTTATTAGCCCAGTCGTTGACGCTATCGAAACCGCCCCAGTACAGGGTATCCCAGAAGTTGACGCCCACGCGCGAGGTGGCGAACGCCTTCGCGTTCTCGGCGTCTTTCAGGCCGTCTTGCCAGGCCTGCATTCTGTCGATGCCGTGCGCCTTCACCAGCTTGCTGACCTCTTGGCCGAAGTAGCTCGGCAGATGCTCCATGTCGGCCACCTTGCCTTCTTTGATCATCGTCTGGCACACCTGCGACTTGGCCCACGGCTTGTCTTCGTTGCTCTGATCGATGATGCCTTTGCCCGGCTCCGGTTTCGCCTTATCGGTGTAGCCGGCGCCCAGGCGGATGTTTTTCGCTTCGTCGCCGCCAAAGTGCCAGGTCTTAATCGGCTGACCGGCTTCTTTATGCATCTGGGCAATCTCGCCAATCACCTTATCGACAAAGCGTTGGGAAGAATCCAGGCATGGGTTCAGGTAGCTCTGACGGTTAAAGAACTGCACGGAGGTGGTATTGGAGGTATCGGTCGGATCCACCAGGCGGAATTCGTTGGCCTCCTGCTCTTTCCCGGCGGCATGCAGCTTTTTATAGCGCGCTTCCATCGAGACCACCGCGGCGCGGGCGTGTGCCGGCATGTCGATCTCCGGGATCACCTCAATCTGGCGCGCCTGGGCGTATTTGATGATGTCGATATAGTCCTGACGACTGAAGAAGCCGCCGTAGGCGTCCGGCCCCTGGCCATACTGCGGCAGCAGGCAGGTGGTTTCGCTCAGATCATGGCAGCGCTGGCCGCCGACCTCCGTCAGCTCAGGCAAACCGGGGATCTCGATGCGCCAGCCTTCGTCATCGCTCAGGTGGAAGTGGAATTTGTTGAGCTTGTAGGCCGCCATCTGATCCAGCAGGCGCAGCACCGCGTCCTTCTTATGGAAATTGCGCGCCACGTCGAGGAAAATGCCGCGATACTGGAAGCGCGGCGCATCGCTGGCGTCGAGCGTGGCAATCTTGCCGCTGCCGTCGCTCGGCACTAACGATAGGATCGACTGCAGCCCGTAGAACACCCCGGCCTGATCGAAGCCGATCACCCGCGCCTCTTTCTTGCCGATTTTCAGCTCATAGGCGCCCGGCACCGCCATCGCGCCTTTAAACTTGCCCGGCTGGATGTCGGTCTTGATCGGATAGCCGTTGGCCTGAACCGGCACGCCCAGCAGCGCGAAGCGCTGGTTGACGACCTCCGCCGCCGGCTTGACCAGCGTGCTCAGATCCGGCGATACCCCCTTGCGTAAATCGACGTCCTGCGCGTGAACCTTCACCTGCATCGGCGTCGGCACGATCTGGCCGCGCAGCGCGCCGGCAGGCAGCGTCTGCAGATCGGCATTGCTGACAAAGCGCGAAGCCGGCGTCATCAGAATGTTTTTGTCGTCCTTGGTGCGCTTCCACTGGTCGCCGGTGAACGGCGCCACAAACTGGTCCAGGTTTTCGGTGTCGGTATTCGCCAGCATTTTCGGCTTGGCGTCGCCGGACGTGGCATACCAGCGCGGCAGGAAGTCGTTTCTGAACAGCTGCCAATATTCGGCGACCACCGGGATTTCCACCGCCTTACCGGCCGGGAAGCCGCTGAATTTGGCGGTCGGCTCCAGCTTGTACAGATCGCCGGTGAGGTGAGCAATCTTGAACTGGTCGTTGTCTACCCGCAGGGTCTGGCGCGGGCTGTGGAAATAGATGACCCAGTCTTTGCCGTCGATCGCCTGGCCGTCGTTGCTGAGGGTGAACAACACCCGGTTGCAAGAGGCCCAATCGGCGCCCAGCGCCGCGCAATCCACGCCGTTTTCGCCGGCGCGGTTATCCAGCATTTTTACGTTCAGCTTCAGCTGGCTCAGCTGATCCACCAGCTGTTGATCGGCCATGGCGTTTCCCATGCCGCCCAGGAACCCCATCGTTGCCGTCAACGCGGCTAATGCGCTCAGTTTGAATGCGTTCATGTTCTTGTCCTTCTTAATTATTGTTATCGCGAATTTCTTGCCACAGCTTGCCGCACTTGGCGTCGTAAGCCTGACCGTTACCGCTGTGCACCGCCATAATGCAGTTCTGATAATCCATCACCCGCACCGTTTCCTGCGCGGCGAACTGCCGGTGCTGCTTCTCTTGTTTCAGCACGTTCAGCACCGCCTTGCAGGGCTGCAGACGCTCCGGCGAACCTTCGGCGGTGTTGATGCAGGCGCTGTAAGCCTGCTTCAATTTGGCGTCTTCCGGCGGCGCGGCGGGTTGCGCACAGGCGCTCAAGGCCGCGGCGGCCGCCAACATCAGCATGATTTTTTTCATCGTTGAATTCCCTTAACTGCCCCCGGCGGCGAGGCCGGGGAACACATCAGAAGATGGTGAATGGCGCGATGACCATGAACTTGACGTCTTTCTCGTCCTGGAAGATGTTGCCGTAACCGCCGCCCCAGCTCGGGATGTTGGTGTGGTTGTCATACTGGGTGTAGTGCAGCTTGATCAGGGTGCCCTTGGCGCGCCCTTCCTGGATGGTGTACATCGCGTCCAGACTCCAGGCGCTCTCTTTCAGGCGCTGGCTCTGATCGTAGATCGGGTTGGTGCTCGGCTTGGCGTCCCAGGCGTAAACGTAGGAGCCGCCGACCGCCATGCCCGGCAGGTTCCAGTTGCTGAGGTCATACATCACGCCGGCGTACACCGCTTTCTCGCCGTTGGCGTTAAAGTCAGAGCGGTTATCCCACCACACGTCCAGACGACCGTTGGACGAGGCGTAGGTCGGGGTCATGCGCTGCAGGAAGAAGCCCTGGTTGCCTTCCGCCTTGACCATGGTGCCTTCCAGACGCCAGTTGAATTGGCCGGTCGTGTAACCGAAGGTCAGCGCCTGCAGCCAGGCCAGGCCGTCGTAGATGCTGTTCGGATCGTTCTTGTCGCTGATGCGGTCTTCCGCACCGTAGAACTGGTAACTGGTGGTCAGCGGGTTGCCGAGCACATCGAATTTGTAAGACGCCTTGGTGAAGTATTGATTCACATAACCCTGCGCCTGGCCGAAGGCGGCTTCCAGCACCAGATCGTTTTTGAAATCGTACTTGGCGCCCAGCGAGTGCAGGTAGGAGACGCGCGTTTTCTTATCGTTCTGGCGGAAGTCGTCCATCTCGATATGCCACGGCGCCTTGTATTTGTCGGTCCACATGTAGGAGAAGCTCAACGCGCCGGCGTCGCCGTAGTCGAACTTGGCGCCGGCTTCGGCCCCCTGATAGGTGCCCGGCATAAAGCTCCAGTGCGGCGCCAGCAGGGTTTGGCCGCTCGGCTGAATATAGCCGGCGCGCGCCCAGACCGGGCCGTATTTGAATTTGGCGGCGGCTTTGTACAGGCTCACGCCGCCTTTGTCACCGGAATAGTCTTCGTCGTAGGTACGGTTTTTCGAGGAGAACGCGATCTCGTTCGGGTGGCCGCTGGCGCTGGATTCTGCCAGCTCGATGGCGGTAAAGGCACCGACGTCCAGACCAAACATGTCCCAGGCGTAGCCCGAAGCGAAATCCAGGCTCAGGTTGGCGGTGGAGTGCGACAGGTTGGTGGTGTATTGGTTGTAATCCTTGCTGTCCGGATTGAGATCTTTACGGTCGCGCTCACGTTGCCAGTAATAAATGCCGCCGGTCAGCGTGGAATCATCGATAAACCCTGCGGCTTTCGCCTCAGGCGCCATGGCAAACCCTGTTCCCAACAGCGCGCCCGCGACTGCGAGCGCCAGCGTTTTACGCTGAGCACCGTGCGTACCCATATTGAAATTCCTCTTTGACTTAACTTAAAAGTTGCAGCCGCCTGTGTTCACCACTGCCCTGCACGACTGCCAATAAAAAACCCGAACGGGTAAAAAATATTGCCGACGAGATGTTATTCCCACAGCACTAATTGCTACAGACAGACTATTTTTCGCGACGCGAATTATCAAACAAAAAATGCGGGAGATTTGTCAAAGTATGACAAGGAGCACATATCAGTGAGAATTTGTTACGCTGGCAATCATAGAGGCTGTCGAATAAAAAATTCAATTAAATCAGAATAAATTGAGATACCAGGTCAACCAGAGACGATTAATGGTTTCAGCCTGACCAAATTCGTCAGTCAGACGATAAAAATTGAGAGCGCTCTCCAAATGAAATTAATTCGTATCACGAATATATAAGAAAAAATGAAGACTAATAGAGCCAATATAAGAGAACTAATGGGTTAATGCGTCGCCATTAATTAAACGCATCCCGGATAAAATGAGAGAGAAATAGAGCGTGAGCTGAGCGCAGGCATAAAAAAGCGCGGCTTAAAGCCGCGCTGATTCATTAATTTTCGAGGCGAATAAGATTAGCCTTCGATTTTCGCCCAGGTGTCACGCAGGCCGACGGTGCGGTTAAACACCAGATGCTCGGCCGACGAGTGACGGTTGTCGGCGCAGAAGTAACCTTCACGCTCGAACTGATAGGCTTTCTCCGGCTGTGCAGCCGCCAGGCTCGGCTCGACGAAGCCGTGCTTGATGACCAGCGATTCCGGGTTGATGGTGGAGAGGAAATCCTCCGCCGCGCCCGGATTAGGCACGCTGAACAGGCGATCGTACAGGCGAATTTCCGCCGGCAGCGCGTGCGCCGCTGACACCCAGTGGATCACGCCCTTCACCTTGCGGCCGTCGGCAGGATCTTTGCTCAGCGTTTCCGCATCGTAGCTGCAGAAGATGGTGGCGATCTCGCCCGCTTCGTCCTTCTCGACGCGCTCGGCCTTGATCACGTACGCATTGCGCAGACGCACTTCCTTGCCCAGCACCAGACGCTTGTACTGCTTGTTGGCTTCTTCGCGGAAGTCGGCGCGATCGATATAGATCTCGCGGCTGAACGGCACATCGCGGCTGCCCATTTCCGGTTTGTTCGGGTGGTTAGGCATGGTGACCATTTCCACCGCATCGCCCATGTTCTCGATGACGATTTTCACCGGATCCAGCACCGCCATAGCGCGCGGCGCGTTCTCGTTCAGATCGTCGCGGATGCAGGATTCCAGCGCCACCATCTCGACGTTGTTGTCTTGCTTGGTCACGCCGATGCGCAGGCAGAACTCGCGAATCGAGGCGGCGGTATAACCGCGACGGCGCAGACCGGAGACGGTCGGCATACGGGGATCGTCCCAGCCCTCGACGATCTTCTCGGCCACCAGCTGGTGCAGCTTGCGCTTCGACATGATGGCGTATTCGAGGTTGAGACGCGAAAACTCGTACTGACGCGGGTGGCAAGGAATGGTGATGTTATCCAGCACCCAGTCATACAGACGGCGGTTATCCTGGAATTCCAGGGTGCACAGCGAATGGGTGATCCCTTCCAGCGCATCGGAAATGCAGTGGGTGAAATCGTACATCGGATAGATGCACCATTTGTTACCGGTCTGGTGGTGTTCGGCGAACTTGATGCGGTACAGCACCGGATCGCGCATCACGATAAACGGCGAAGCCATATCGATCTTGGCGCGCAGGCAGGCGGCGCCTTCGGCGAACTCGCCGTTGCGCATCTTCTCGAACAGCGCCAGGTTCTCTTCCACGCTGCGGCCGCGGTACGGGCTGTCTTTACCAGGCGCGGTCAGGGTGCCGCGATATTCACGGATCTGCTCCGGCGACAGCTCATCGACGTAGGCCAGGCCCTTGGTGATCAGCTCAACCGCATACTGGTGCAGCTGATCGAAATAGTCTGAGGAGTAACGAACGTTGCCGCTCCACTCAAAGCCCAGCCACTCCACGTCGTGCTTGATTGACTCCACGAACTCGATGTCTTCTTTCACCGGGTTGGTGTCATCGAAACGCAGGTTGCACTGGCCCTGATAGTCCTTGGCGATGCCGAAGTTCAGGCAGATGGACTTGGCGTGGCCGATATGCAGATAGCCGTTAGGCTCCGGTGGGAAGCGGGTATGTACCGACGTGTGTTTCCCCGACGCCAGATCTTCATCGACGATCTGACGGATAAAATTGGTTGGGCGGGCTTCAGCCTCACTCATTTCACTGTTCCTCAATGCAAAGCGCTACACATAACCGCCTATGATCCAACAAGCCACGTCTGGAAACAACCGTTTGTTTCACGAAAATGTGGCGCGTTGCACCGTCGGCGCGCAGCGCACCGCCGTGGGGCGAAACGGAATTCGCCTCCAGCAACTCCGTGAGCTTTACCTCATGCCCTTCGGGCAGGTTTTCTGGGTTGCGCAGCAGCAGCCAGCGGCTGCGTTTGATGACCTGACGCGATTTTGGGTTATCACGGAGTTGATTGGCCTGGTCGACGCGGACCCGGTCGATAACCTCCCGGCCATACTTTGCCACCACATGGAACAAGTCATAGACCACTTCCGCCTGCGGGCAGTGATGCCTGACCTCCAGGTCTAACGCCGTATTCATATCCATGGCGACAGACTGGATAGCGGCACAGCCTTCAGCGCCCAGCCAGACGAAGAAGGGGCGGAAGGCCGCTCTGCTGCGGCCTTCGCCCACCCACAACACCTGTTGCGTATCCGCATCCATCACCACGGTGGCATAACGATGTCCTTTGAACAGGGCGAACTCATCCATCACCAGACGGCGGAGGGTATGGCGCTGCGGCTCTGTCCGTTCCCGCAGCAGACGCCGGTAGTCGATATTCTTGACCGTATGCCAGTTCAGTCCGGTGAGTTGTGCAACGTGCTTAATCGGCAGTAAACGGACCAGTGACTCAACCCATACGGATAGCGTCGTGGTATATCTCTGGCGTTCAGGCAACCAGCTGATTTTTTCGGTGGTGACCCCGCAATGGGGGCAACACAGGCGCCGGACGGGGACGTTGAGCCAGACGACCCAATCGAGCAGCTGGCGTTCACGCACTCGGCGGAAGGAAACATCATGCACAACAGGCACCCGCCGCTCACAACGACGACAACAGGGCATGACGGCAGCGTCAGGCTGGAGCTGGATAAGCAGGGTGTTGGCAGAAGGATGCGAGAAGGAATTGACGATAAAGCCTTCCCAGAACAGGGAGCAAAGGTTAGCATTCATAGTGACGGCAGTTTTGAAGGTTTAGGGTGTGTTTTGGCGAATACAAACCTAAACGTTCTGACTGCCGTTTTCTATTGGTTCACGCTAAAGCGCGATGAACCTAAAAAAAGCGGGAAGAGATCGCTCTCTTCCCGCCAAGTCGGGGCAAACTCCGCCATGATGCGTGGCCGGCCCCCGGTACTACTCAGGTAAAAACGGCCTTACTTTTGGATCTCGTACAGCTTGGTCTGACCGGCGACGACAGAGCCGCTGGCCAGCGCCGCCAGGCCGGCGTAGTCGTCAGAGTTGCTGACCACCACCGGGCTTATCATCGAACGCGCGTTAGCGTTCAGATAATCCAGATCCAGTTCCAGAATCGGTTGACCGGCTTTCACTTCCGCGCCCTCTTCCACCAGGCGTTTGAAGCCCTGGCCTTCCAGCGCGACGGTGTCGATCCCCATGTGCACCACGATCTCGGCGCCCTTGTCGGTTTCCAGGCAGAACGCGTGGTTGGTATTGAAGATTTTCACCACGGTGCCGTCCGCCGGCGCCACGACGATGTTGTCGGTCGGGCGAATCGCCAGGCCGTCACCTACCGCCTTGCTGGCAAAAGCTTCGTCCGGCACCTGATCGAGCGCCACGACTTCACCGGTCACCGGCGCCACCAGCGTTTCAAACGCGGTTTTCGGTGCGTTCGGTACCGCCTGCGGTTTGGCTTCCGCCGCAGGAGCCGCCGCCGGGGCCGCCGCTGCCGCTACCGGGCCGGCGGCAATCACATTGCGCATTGCGCTGGCGATAAGTTCAGCACGGGTGCCGACGATCACTTGCACGCTCTGCTTGTTCAGGCGGATAACGCCGGATGCGCCGAGGCGTTTCGCCAATGCGTCGTTCACCAGCGCGGAATCTTTCACGTTCAAACGCAGGCGGGTAATGCAGGCGTCGATGCCGGTCAGGTTGTCGGAACCGCCAATCGCGCCGACGTAGCGACGGGCCAGCGTGGTAGTTTCGTTCTCGTCTTTACCGGCGTTGCTGTTGACGTTGACGTCATAACCGTCGGTTTCGTCACCGGCAACCGCCAGCTCGCGGCCCGGGGTCATCAGGTTGAACTTATTGATGGTGAAGCGGAACACCACATAGTAGATAACGAAGAACACCAGACCTTGCGGGATCAGCATGTACCAGTGGGTCGCCAACGGGTTGCGCGACGACAGCACCATATCCACCAAACCGGCGCTGAAGCCGAAACCGGCAATCCAGTGCATGCTGGCGGCGATGAAGACGGAAATCCCGGTCAAGATCGCGTGAAGCACATACAGCACCGGCGCCACAAACATGAAGGAGAATTCCAGCGGTTCGGTGATGCCGGTAAAGAAGGCAGCGAATGCCCCCGCCATCATGATCCCCAGCACTTTCGCCTTATTCTCAGGGCGCGCGCAGTGATAGATAGCCAGCGCTGCGCCCGGCAGACCAAACATCATGATCGGGAAGAAGCCCGCCTGATAACGGCCGGTGATGCCGACGACCGCTTTACCGGCTTCGATCGACTGCTGGCCGCCGAGGAAGTTAGGGATATCGTTGATGCCGGCCACGTCGAACCAGAACACCGAGTTCAGTGCGTGGTGCAGGCCGACCGGGATCAGCAGACGGTTGAAGAAGGCATAGATGCCCGCGCCGACGGAGCCCAATTTCTGGATGTGTTCGCCGAAGCTCACCAGAGCGCCGAACACCACTGGCCAGACGAACATCAGGATGTAAGCAACCAGGATCATCAGGAAGGAAATGAGGATCGGCACCAGGCGGCGGCCGCTGAAGAACGACAGCGCCTTAGGCAGCTCGACGCCGCTGAAGCGGTTATACACTTCGGCGGAGATGATCCCCACCAGAATACCGACGAACTGGTTTTCAATTTTGCCGAACGCGGCAGGCACCTGATCGAGGGGGATCTTCTGAATCATCGACACGGCGGCCGGTGAACAGAGGGTGGTCAGCACCAGGAAACCGACGAAGCCGGTCAGTGCGGCAGAGCCGTCCTTGTCTTTGGACATGCCGTAGGCCACACCGATGGCGAACAGCACGGCCATATGATCGATAATGGCTGAACCGGATTTGATAAATAATGCGGCAAGCGCGTTGTCGCCGCCCCAACCAACAGGGTCAATCCAGTACCCGACGCCCATCAAGATGGCGGCGGCAGGCAGCGTGGCCACCGGCACCATCAGCGCCCGTCCCACCTTTTGCAAATAACTAAGAATGTTCACCTTTTCCCCCTATGTTGTCCGCGGACGGACCCTATTAGTAGTTTATTTGGATCTCTCACTACCTTTTTAGAAACAATGCTTGGCACGTATCACTCATGCCGAGTGTAAAAAATTTATTTTGTATCGCAAATTAAAACCTCCCTTTTTGTGATAAATATCACCAAAAAGTAGTCTTTGCCTCCCAGATTGCTGGCCATCACACAAAACTTATTTTATCATTCAAAAAATCAACCGGACGGACGATTCACGCGAGAATCATAAAGCTGGGTTACGCTTACGACTCCCGCAGGCCCGTACAGTATAGCTTTAGTTTACTTATCCCAAGAGGTGTTAGATGAGACTTATCCCACTGAAAGATACCGCACAAGTCGGCAAATGGGCCGCGCGTCATATCGTTCAACGCATCAACGCATTCAAGCCAACCGCAGAGCGCCCGTTTGTCCTCGGCCTGCCCACCGGCGGTACGCCGCTGGAAGCCTACAAACATCTGATTGCGATGCACAAAGCAGGTGAAGTAAGCTTTAAGCATGTTGTGACTTTCAACATGGACGAGTACGTTGGCCTGCCGCAGGAACACCCGGAAAGCTACCACACCTTCATGTACCGCAACTTCTTTGACCACGTTGATATCCCTCGTGAAAATATCAACCTGCTGAACGGCAACGCCGCGGATGTCAACGCCGAGTGCCGCCAGTACGAAGAGAAGATCAAGTCTTACGGCAAAATTAACCTGTTCATGGGGGGCGTGGGCATCGACGGCCATATCGCGTTCAACGAGCCGGCTTCGTCTCTGGGTTCGCGCACCCGCATCAAAACGCTGACCGAAGACACCCGCATCGCCAACTCGCGCTTCTTCGGCGGCGATGTCAGCCTGGTGCCGAAATATGCGCTGACCGTCGGCGTGGGCACGCTGCTGGACGCGGAAGAAGTGATGATCCTGGTAACCGGCCACGCCAAGGCGCAGGCGCTGGAAGCCGCGGTGGAAGGCAACATCAACCACATGTGGACCATCAGCTGCCTGCAGCTGCACGCCAAAGCGGTCGTGGTGTGCGACGAGCCGGCTACTATGGAGCTGAAAGTCAAAACCGTCAAATATTTCCGTGAGTTAGAAGCGGAAAGCGTAAAAAGTCTTTAATCTTTGCAGGGGGCTACGATGTTCGCTTTAACCCACGGCCGGATCTATACCGGCCACGACGTACTTGATGACCATGCAGTCATTATCGCTGATGGGCTGATCGAGAGAGTCTGCCCGGCGGCTGAATTGCCCGCCGGCATCGAAACGCGCGACCTGGGTGGCGCCATCCTGGCCCCCGGGCTTATCGACGTGCAGCTGAACGGCTGCGGCGGCGTCCAGTTCAACGATTCGCTGGAAGCGATTTCGGAAGAAACGCTGGAGATCATGCAGCGCGCCAACGAGAAATCCGGCTGCACCAGCTATCTGCCGACGCTGATCACCAGCAGCGACGAATTCATGAAGCACAGCGTCGACGTGATGCGCGCTTATCTGAAAAAGCACCAAAACCAGGCGCTGGGCCTGCACCTGGAAGGGCCCTACCTCAGCCCGGTGAAAAAAGGCACCCATAACCCGGCGTTCATTCGCAAGCCAACGCAGGACATGATCGATTACCTGTGCGCCAACGCCGACGTGATCACCAAGGTGACGCTGGCGCCGGAAATGGTTGAGCCGCACGTTATCAAGCAGTTGACCGAGGCCGGCATCGTGGTCTCCGCCGGCCACTCGAACGCCACCTACGATCAGGCACGCACCGGCTTCGCCGCCGGCATCAGCTTCGCCACCCACCTGTACAACGCCATGCCGTATATCACCGGCCGCGAACCGGGGCTGATGGGGGCGATCTTCGATACGCCGGAGGTCTATACCGGCATCATCGCCGACGGCCATCACGTGGCCTGGGCGAGTATCCGTAACGCCAAACGCCTGAAAGGTGATAAATTGGTATTGGTCACCGACGCGACCGCACCGGCAGGTGCAGATATTGACCAATTTATTTTCGCCGGTAAAACAATATACTATCGGGATGGGCTGTGCGTGGATGAGAACGGTACCCTGAGCGGTTCCGCGCTGACCATGATCGAAGCGGTGCAAAACAGTGTCGAGCATATCGGCATCGCGCTGGACGAAGCGCTGCGCATGGCGACGCTGTATCCGGCGCGCGCCATCGGCGTCGAGCAGCGTCTGGGCACCATCGAAGCCGGCAAGGTGGCTAACCTGACCGCCTTCACCCGTGATTTCAAGATCACCAAAACGCTCGTTAACGGTAACGAGGTTTAATTCAATGAACAGCGAGTAACATTATTGATGAGCACTGGCGGACAAGCACAAATAGGGAACGTTGACTTAGTCAAACAGCTTAACGGCGCGGCAGTTTACCGCCTGATCGACCAGCAGGGCCCGATCTCGCGCATTCAAATTGCCGAACTCAGCCAGCTTGCTCCCGCCAGCGTCACCAAAATTACTCGCCAGCTGCTGGAGCGCGGGCTGATCAAAGAAGTCGATCAGCAAGCCTCCACCGGCGGCCGCCGCGCGATCTCCATCGTGTCGGAAACCCGTCATTTCCATACCGTCGCGGTGCGTCTCGGCCGCCACGACGCCACCATCACCCTGTATGACATGAGCGGTAAATCGCTCAGCGAAGAACACTATCCGCTGCCGGAACGCACCCAGGAAACGCTGGAAAATGCGCTGTTCGCCGCCATCGCCCAATTCATCGAAGCAAACCAGCGCCGCCTGCGCGAGCTGATCGCCATCGCGGTGATCCTGCCCGGCCTGGTGGATCCGGCGCTGGGCGTGGTGCGCTACATGCCGCACATCAGCGTCAGCAACTGGGCGCTGGTCGACAACCTGCAGCAGCGCTTCAACGTCACCAGCTTCGTCGGCCACGACATCCGCAGCCTGGCGCTGGCGGAGCACTACTTCGGTGCTACCCGCGACTGCGAAGACTCGATTCTGGTGCGCCTGCACCGCGGTACCGGCGCCGGCATCATCGTCAACGGGCAGATTTTTCTCGGCAATAACGGCAACGTCGGCGAAATCGGCCATATCCAGATCGATCCGCTGGGTGAACGCTGCCACTGCGGCAACTTCGGCTGCCTGGAAACCGTAGCCGCCAACGCGGCGATCGAACAGCGCGTGCGCCAGCTGCTGAGCCAGGGCTACCCGAGCAAACTGACGCTGGAAGACTGCGGCATCAACGCCATCTGCAAGGCCGCCAACCGCGGCGATCTGCTGGCCAGCGAAGTGATCGAACACGTCGGCCGCTATCTGGGCAAGGCGGTGGCCATCGCCATCAACCTGTTCAACCCGCAGAAGGTGGTGATCGCCGGTGAGATCACCGAAGCGGACAAGGTGCTGCTGCCGGCGATCCAGAGCTGCATCAATACCCAGGTGCTGAAGGACTTCCGCAAAAATCTGCCGGTGGTGACCTCCGAACTCAATCATCGCTCGGCGATCGGTGCTTTCGCCCTGGCCAAACGCGCGATGCTCAACGGCGTGCTCTTGCAGCGATTGCTGGAAAGCTGATCCGCCGCTTCTGGCAGGTGTGTTATCGTCACCCCTTGCCTGCCGTAATCATGAGAAACAGCGACAAATGAAAATCAAAAACGTTATATGCGATATCGACGGCGTGCTGCTGCATGACAATACGCCGGTGCCCGGCGCCGATCTGTTCCTGGCGCGCATCCAGGAACAAGGCATGCCGCTGGTGGTGCTGACCAACTACCCGTCACAGACCGCGCAGGATCTGGCGAACCGCTTCGCCGCCGCCGGGCTGGAAGTGCCGGAGAGCGCGTTCTATACCTCGGCGATGGCCACCGCCGATTTCCTGCGCCGCCAGGAAGGCAAAAAAGCCTACGTGGTCGGCGAAGGCGCCCTGATCCATGAGCTGTACAAAGCCGGTTTCACCATCACCGACATCAACCCGGATTTCGTGATCGTCGGTGAAACCCGCTCTTACAACTGGGACATGATGCACAAGGCCGCCTACTTCGTCAGTAACGGCGCACGCTTTATCGCCACCAACCCAGATAGCCACGGCCACGGCTTCTCGCCGGCCTGCGGCGCGCTGTGCGCCCCCATCGAGAAGATCACCGGCCGCAAGCCGTTTTACGTCGGCAAGCCCAGCCCGTGGATCATTCGCGCCGCATTGAACAAAATGCAGGCGCACTCGGAAGAGACGGTGATCGTCGGCGACAACCTGCGCACCGACATTCTGGCGGGCTTCCAGGCCGGTCTGGAAACCGTGCTGGTGCTGTCCGGCGTCTCCACGCTGAGCGACATCGAAACCATGCCGTTCCGCCCGAGCTACGTCTACCCTTCCGTTGCCGATATCACCATCTTCTGATGCATTTATGGCGGCTGCCCGGCCGCCATTATTTCTCTCTTCCTGACCGCAGTTTGAATTTAATTCGTTCATGGCCACAAAAGGTTTCAGCCTGCCTGCGCTAAAAATCCTCATTATAACCTTACGCCCCGCCAATAGCTGATATTGCCGGCCAGCGGAAAACCTTTACCCCTAATTAATGAGGCTACCATGAGCACAGATAACATGATCAATGCCGCCGCCGATGACGCAGCCATTATGCCGACTATCGCCAATAAAAAAATCCTGATGGGTTTTTGGCACAACTGGGCCGCCGGCGCCAGTGACGGCTATCAGCAAGGCCAGTTCGCCAATATGAACCTGACCGATATTCCTGCCGAATACAACGTGGTGGCCGTCGCCTTTATGAAAGGCCAGGGCATCCCAACCTTCAAACCTTACAACCTGTCCGACGCCGAGTTCCGCCGCCAGGTGGGCGTGCTGAACAGCCAGGGCCGCGCGGTGCTGATCTCCCTCGGCGGCGCAGACGCGCATATCGAGCTGAAAACCGGCGACGAAGATAAGCTGAAAGACGAGATTATTCGTCTGGTGGAAGTCTATGGCTTCGATGGCCTGGATATCGATTTGGAACAGGCGGCGATCGGCGCCGCCAATAATAAAACCGTTTTGCCTGCGGCATTGAAAAAAGTAAAAGACTATTACGCCGCGCAGGGGAAAAACTTTATTATCAGCATGGCGCCGGAATTCCCGTATTTACGCACCAACGGCACCTACCTGGATTATATCAACGCCCTCGAAGGCTATTATGACTTTATCGCGCCGCAATATTATAACCAGGGTGGCGACGGTATTTGGGTGGACGAGCTCAACGCCTGGATCACACAAAATAACGACGCCATGAAAGAGGACTTCCTCTACTACCTGACGGAAAGCCTGGTCACCGGCACCCGCGGCTATGCAAAGATCCCTGCAGCAAAATTCGTCATCGGTCTGCCGAGCAACAACGATGCCGCCGCCACCGGCTACGTAGTCAACAAACAGGCGGTATATAACGCCTTCTCCCGTCTCGACGCCAAGAACCTGTCGATCAAAGGCCTGATGACCTGGTCAATCAACTGGGACAACGGCAAGAGCAAGGCCGGCGTGGCCTACAACTGGGAATTCAAAACCCGCTACGCGCCGCTGATTCAGGGCGGCGTTACCCCGCCGCCGGGAAAACCTAATGCACCGACGGCGCTGACGGTCGCCGATCTGGGCGCCACCTCGCTGAAGCTGAGCTGGGCCGCCGCCACCGGCGCCTTACCGATCGCCAGTTACACCGTCTACCGCAACGGCACCCCGATCGGCCAGACCGCCGGCCTGTCGCTGGCCGACAGCGGCCTGACCCCGGCCACCCAGTACAGCTACTTCGTTACCGCGACCGACAGCCAGGGCAATACCTCGCTGCCGAGCAGCGCGCTGGCGGTTAAAACCGCCAACGACGGCACGCCGCCCGATCCGGGTGCGCCCGAGTGGCAGAACAACCACAGCTACAAAGCCGGCGACGTGGTGAGTTATAAAGGCAAGAAATACACCTGTATCCAGGCGCACACCTCCAACGCCGGCTGGACGCCGGACGCCGCCTTCACCCTGTGGCAGCTCATCGCCTAATCGCTAATCGATTGCCGGCCAGACCGGCCGGCAATCCCGTCATCACGCTAAAAATTGCATAATCGCCAATTTTTCCCGCCAATAACTGAAAATCCGTTAAAAATCGCAGCTACGAAAACAACTATTTCTCAGCGTATGGCTAAAACGCTTGCATCTCCTGCAGCTTTAGGCGCATTTTCATAACCACAGCGCAGCAAAACCGCTTTATCGCTGATGAATCGGCAATGCTGCCCATAACAGTAAAAAACAACATCACAGTCATGAAAGCCCGTTAGGAGAGTTGTATGTGTTCTATTTTCGGTGTGCTCGATCTGAAGTCCGATCCCGTTGAACTGCGTAAGAAAGCGCTGGAGCTGTCGCGCCTGATGCGCCACCGCGGCCCGGATTGGTCCGGCGTCTACGCCAGCGACAAAGCCATTTTGGCCCACGAACGCCTGTCGATCGTCGACGTCAACAACGGCGCTCAACCGCTGTACAACGCCGCGCACACCCACGTTCTGGCGGTCAACGGCGAAATTTACAACCACCAGGCGCTGCGCCAACAGCTGAGCGACCGCTACGCGTTCCAGACCGGGTCCGACTGTGAAGTGATCCTGGCGCTGTATCAGGAGAAAGGCCCGGACTTTCTCGACGATCTGCAAGGCATGTTCGCCTTCGCCCTGTATGACACCGAAAAAGACGCTTACCTGATCGGCCGCGATCATCTGGGCATCATCCCGCTGTACATG
Source organism: Serratia sp. HRI (assembly GCF_010119335.3). Taxonomy (NCBI): domain Bacteria; kingdom Pseudomonadati; phylum Pseudomonadota; class Gammaproteobacteria; order Enterobacterales; family Yersiniaceae; genus Serratia; species Serratia sp. HRI. The sequence continues at coordinate 1,352,847 of NZ_CP083690.1, forward strand.
GGCCACGACGAGCACGGCAACCTGTACGTCGCTTCGGAAATGAAAGCGCTGGTGCCGGTGTGCCGCACCATCAAGGAATTCCCGGCCGGCAGCTACCTGTGGAGCCAGGACGGTGAGATCCGCGAATACTATCGCCGCGACTGGTTCGATTACGACAGCGTCAAAGACAACGTGACCGACGCCGCCGCCTTGCGCACCGCGCTGGAAGAGTCGGTGAAAAGCCACCTGATGTCCGACGTGCCTTACGGCGTGCTGCTGTCGGGCGGGCTGGATTCCTCTGTCATCTCGGCGATCACCAAGAAGTACGCCGCGCGCCGCGTGGAAGATCAGGAACGCAGCGAAGCCTGGTGGCCGCAGCTGCACTCCTTCGCCGTCGGCCTGGAAGGCTCGCCGGATCTGCGCGCCGCGCAGGAGGTCGCCAACCATCTGGGCACCGTGCACCATGAGATCCACTTCACCGTGCAGGAAGGCCTGGACGCCATCCGCGACGTGATTTACCACATCGAAACCTATGACGTCACCACCATTCGCGCCTCGACGCCAATGTACCTGATGTCGCGCAAAATCAAGGCGATGGGCATCAAGATGGTGCTCTCCGGCGAAGGTGCGGACGAAGTGTTCGGCGGCTACCTTTACTTCCATAAGGCGCCGGACGCCCGCGAATTCCACGAAGAGACCGTGCGCAAGCTGCTGGCGCTGCATATGTTCGACTGCGCGCGCGCCAACAAGGCGATGTCCGCCTGGGGCGTTGAGGCCCGCGTGCCGTTCCTGGACAAGAAATTCCTCGACGTGGCGATGCGCATCAACCCGAAAGATAAAATGTGCGGCAACGGCAAAATGGAAAAACACATCGTCCGCGAATGTTTCGAGTCCTATTTGCCGGCCAGCGTGGCCTGGCGCCAGAAAGAGCAGTTCTCCGACGGCGTTGGCTACAGCTGGATCGACACGCTAAAAGAGGTCGCTGCGCAGCAAATCAGCGATCAACAGCTCGAAACCGCGCGTTTCCGCTTCCCGTACAACACGCCGACCTCTAAAGAAGGCTACCTGTATCGCGAAATCTTCGAGGAGCTGTTCCCGCTGCCGAGCGCCGCCGAATGCGTGCCGGGCGGCCCGTCCGTCGCCTGCTCGTCCGCCAAGGCCATCGAATGGGACGAATCGTTCAAGAAGATGGACGATCCTTCCGGCCGCGCCGTTGGCGTGCACCAGGCCGCCTATAAATAATCGCGCGGCGTTTTCCCCAAGGCGGGCCTTTTGGCCCGCCTTTTTGTTGCCTTTTCCCCCCGCCAACTGCCTGAATTGCCGATTTTATCGCCATAATGTTCACAACCCAGACAAACGGCGCTTCCCGGCACTTTTTCGGGAAAAAACTTGTTGACGCAAATCGGTCATATACGCATAATGCGCCCCGCAACGCCGATGAAGGCAAAGCAAAAAAAGAGGGCTACGTAGCTCAGCTGGTTAGAGCACATCACTCATAATGATGGGGTCACAGGTTCGAATCCCGTCGTAGCCACCATCTCTTTTTTGCATTGCGGGAGTGGCGAAATTGGTAGACGCACCAGATTTAGGTTCTGGCGCCGCAAGGTGTGCGAGTTCAAGTCTCGCCTCCCGCACCATTTCTCTTCATCGTCGGCGCAGTATGTTGATGGGGTATCGCCAAGCGGTAAGGCACCGGTTTTTGATACCGGCATTCCCTGGTTCGAATCCAGGTACCCCAGCCATATTCTTTCGAGAATGGGGTTTCAACATAAGATTTGTTTGCAGGTGGGGTATCGCCAAGCGGTAAGGCACCGGTTTTTGATACCGGCATTCCCTGGTTCGAATCCAGGTACCCCAGCCATAACAAACTGCTTGCAAATCAAAGAAGTAAAAAGTAACATCGGCTACGTAGCTCAGCTGGTTAGAGCACATCACTCATAATGATGGGGTCACAGGTTCAAATCCCGTCGTAGCCACCATAATTGGGGTGTCGCCAAGCGGTAAGGCTCTGGTTTCTGATACCAGCATACCCAGGTTCGAATCCTGGCACCCCAGCCATATTTAGAAAAGCCCGCTTCGGCGGGCTTTTTGCTGTCCGGCGTTCAGCCAATCCTAACGGGCCCAGCCGCAGCTGAGCCCTGTCGGTTACAATCCCAACGCGTACTTCAACGCATGCTCTTTCAGCTTGCCCGCCCGCTGCGCGGCCATCAGCGCCAGATTGCGCGCCACGTTCAGCGGCGCCAGGTTATTGCTGAAAGCGGTATAGAATAGATCCATGCCGCTCTGCATCAGCAAATTGTCGGTACGGCGGCGGCGCTGATAACGCAGCAGTACCGCCTCGCTGCTCCAGTCCTCTCCCTGCTCCCGCGCATCGCTCAATACGTTCAGCAAGGCATCCACGTCGCGATACCCCAGATTGACGCCCTGCCCCGCCAGCGGATTGATGGTATGCGCCGCATCCCCCAGCAGTGCCAACCCCGGCAGCACGTAACGCTGCGCATGACGCCGCGTCAGCGGGAACGAACCGGCGGCGTGCACCTTGACCGGGCCCAGTCGCGCCGGGAAAGCGGCGGCGATCTCACGCTCCAGCTGCGCTGGCGGCATCGCCTGCAGCTGGCGAATGCGCTGCGGGCTGTCATACCACACCAGCGACGCCCAACTGTCGTACAGCGGCAGGAAGGCACGCGGCCCGGACGGGAAGAAACGCTGCCAGGTCACATCCTGCTGCGGCGCGCCGGTATCGACGGTGATCAACATGCACGCCTGACGATACTGCCAGCCGTTGGTGCCGATCGCCGCCAGCTTGCGCACCTGCGAGTTGGCGCCGTCGGCGCCGACAACCAGGCGCGCCTGCAGCGTCTCGCCGCCGTCCAGCGTCAGCTGCCAGGCATTGTCCGCCCGCTGCAGCGATTGCAGCCTGGCGGGGCACAGCAGCGTCAGGTTGGCGCACTGCGCGAACTGCTGCCACAGCGCCAGCTGCAGAATGCGGTTTTCCACCATAAAGCCCAGCTCGGGCAACCCCAGGGACACCGCGTCGAACGCCACGCGCGACGACGCCCATTCCCAGGTCTCCAGCCGGCGATACGGCGCCGTGCGCATCGCCGTCACGGCCTGCCAGGCGCCGAGCTGTTTCAGCAGCCCCACCGAAGTGCAGCCGATAGCGGAAATGCGCAGATCCGGCGGGCTTTGCGCCTCGAACGCCTGCGGCGCCTGATGTTCCAGCAACGCCACCGACCAGCCCGCCTGTGCCAGCCCCAGGGCCGCCGCCGCGCCGACCATGCCGCCGCCCACCACCACCGCGTCATACCGATTTTGAGATGTCTTCATATTGGCTATGTTTTCTGTATGAATGGTCGCCATCCCACCCGGCATGGCGTTTTACGCAGTGTACCGGATTTTCGCTTCGGCTTCAGGTCGCGTGCCATTTTCCCCCGCGCTGGTCACAACGGCGGCAAATGATTACAATACGCGCCCTGCATGTCGCGTAACGCAACTTTCGCTCCGCACTGAGTAATGGCAAGTCAATGACGAAAAAACTACATATCAAAACCTGGGGCTGCCAGATGAACGAGTATGATTCATCGAAAATGGCCGACCTGTTGAACAGCACGCACGGCTTCGAGTGGACCGAAAATGCCGAAGAGGCGGACGTGCTGCTGCTGAACACCTGCTCAATCCGTGAAAAAGCGCAGGAGAAAGTTTTCGCCATGCTGGGGCGCTGGCGCTTGCTGAAAGAAAAGAATCCGTCGGTGATCATCGGCGTCGGCGGTTGCGTGGCCTCGCAAGAAGGCGAACTGATCCGCAGCCGCGCGCCCTGCGTCGACGTGGTATTCGGCCCGCAGACCCTGCACCGCCTGCCGGAAATGATCAATCACGTTCAGGGCACCCGCAGCCCGGTGGTCGACATCAGCTTCCCGGAGATCGAAAAATTCGACCGTCTGCCGGAACCGCGCGCCGAAGGCCCGACCGCATTCGTGTCGATCATGGAAGGCTGCAACAAATACTGCACCTTCTGCGTGGTGCCTTACACCCGCGGCGAAGAAGTGAGCCGCCCGAGCGACGACGTGCTGTTCGAAATCGCCCAACTGGCGGCGCAGGGCGTGCGCGAGGTCAACCTGCTCGGCCAAAACGTCAACGCTTACCGCGGCGCCACGCATGACGGCGAGATCTGTTCGTTCGCCGAACTGCTGCGCCTGGTCGCGGCCATCGACGGCATCGATCGCATTCGCTTCACCACCAGCCACCCTATCGAGTTCACCGATGACATCATCGCGGTGTACGAAGACACGCCGGAGCTGGTCAGCTTCCTGCATCTGCCGGTGCAGAGCGGTTCGGATCGCATCCTGACCATGATGAAACGTGCGCACACCGCGCTGGAGTACAAGGCGATTATCCGCAAGCTGCGCAAGGCGCGGCCGGCCATTCAGCTCAGCTCCGATTTCATCGTCGGTTTCCCGGGCGAAAGCCAGGCCGACTTCGAACAGACCATGAACCTGATCGCCGACGTCAATTTCGACGTCAGCTTCAGCTTCATCTATTCGTCGCGCCCGGGCACCCCGGCGGCGGACATGGTCGACGACGTCAGCGAAGAAGAGAAAAAACAGCGGCTGTATATTCTGCAGGATCGCATCAACCAGCAGGCGCTGCAGTTCAGCCGCCGCATGCTCGGCACCGTCCAGCGCATTCTGGTGGAGGGCACCTCGCGCAAAAGCGTGATGGAACTGGCCGGGCGCACGGAGTGCAACCGTGTGGTAAACTTCGAGGGCACGCCCGACATGATCGGCCAGTTCGTCGACGTGGAAATTACCGAGGTGCTGACCAACACCCTGCGTGGCGCAGTGGTGCGCACCGAACAGCAGATGGATCTGCGCGTACATGAATCCCCGCAGTCGGTGATCGCCCGTACCCGCAAAGAAAACGCGCTGGGCGTCGGCATTTACCAGCCCTGACGCCGCGGCGGCCGCCTTATCGCCGCCCATTCGCGCTACTCCTTACCGTTTCTCCGCCGGGCGCCCGCGCCCGGTGATTTTCTTTTTTATTTTTTTATTGTTGAAGAGGCGACATAACATGCAACTCCCACACTGCCCGAAGTGCAACTCCGAATACACCTACCAGGACAATGCCCTGTTCATCTGCCCTGAGTGCGCCCACGAGTGGAGTGACAGCACCCCGGCGGAAGATCAGGACGCGCTGATCGTCAAAGACGCCAACGGCAACCTGCTGGCGGACGGCGATGCGGTCACCGTGATCAAAGACCTGAAGGTCAAAGGCAGCTCCTCGATGCTGAAGATCGGCACCAAGGTGAAAAACATTCGCCTGGTCGAAGGCGATCACAACATCGACTGCAAAATCGACGGCTTCGGCCCGATGAAGCTGAAATCCGAGTTCGTGAAAAAGAACTGATTCACGGCGGCCTTGTTCAGTGATGACGCGGCGGGCTTTGCGCCCCGCCGCGTTTTTTCCTTATCTTCCCTTGAATTCCGCCGATGGCGCACAGATAGATCAGCGGTAAACTTGCGCCGTTGCGGCGCACCATGAATAATTCAAGAAAGAGAGTATTCAGGCTCGTCCTGAACGCGCGCGTCCCGAACGCGCTATGTGACATCAACCAGGCCCGATGTGACCTAGAGGAATAGTTTGAACGTCGCAACACAAGAAATTTTGTTAGAGCCCGCAGACAATAAGCGTTTGCTCAGCCTGTGCGGCCCGTTTGATGACAACATCAAGCAACTCGAGCGCCGATTGGGCATTGAAATCAATCGCCGCGACAACCGTTTCAAGCTGGTCGGCAAAAACCTGTGCGTGGTTGCCGCCGCCGATATCCTGCGCCATCTGTACGTGGATACCGCGCCGATTCGCGGCGTGATCCCGGATATCGATCCGGAGCAAATCCACCTGGCTATCAAAGAGAGCCGGGTGTTGGAACAGGTGGCCGACAGCGTGCCGGATTACGGCAAGGCGGTCACCATTAAAACCAAGCGCGGCATGGTGAAACCGCGTACGCCTAACCAGGCGCAGTACATCGCCAACATTCTCGATCACGACATCACCTTCGGTATCGGCCCGGCGGGCACCGGCAAAACCTACCTGGCGGTTGCCGCCGCGGTGGATGCGCTGGAGCGCCAGGAAATTCGCCGCATTTTGCTGACCCGCCCTGCGGTCGAAGCCGGCGAAAAACTGGGCTTCCTGCCCGGCGATCTGAGCCAGAAGGTCGATCCTTACCTGCGCCCGCTGTACGACGCCCTGTTCGAGATGCTGGGCTTCGAGCGCGTGGAGAAGCTCATCGAGCGCAACGTGATCGAAGTCGCGCCGCTGGCCTATATGCGCGGCCGTACGCTGAACGACGCCTTTATCATTCTGGATGAGAGCCAGAACACCACCATCGAACAGATGAAGATGTTCCTGACGCGCATCGGCTTTAACTCGAAGGCGGTCATCACCGGCGACGTCACCCAGATCGACCTGCCGCGCAACCAGAAATCCGGCCTGCGCCACGCGGTGGAAGTGCTGTCGGACGTGGAAGAACTGAGCTTCAACTTCTTCCACAGCGAGGACGTGGTGCGCCACCCGGTGGTGGCCCGCGTAGTCATCGCCTATGAGGCCTGGGAAGCGGCCGAACAGAAACGCAAAGACGCGATTGCCGAACAACGTAAGCGCGAGGCGCTCGCCGCCTCCGAGCAGGAGACACCATGAGCCAGGTGATTTTGGATCTGCAGATTGCCTGTGAAAGCGGCGACGGCCTGCCGGATGAGGCCACCTTCCAGCGCTGGCTGGAAGGCGTGCTGCCGCAATTTCAGGAAGAGGCCGAGGTGACCGTGCGTCTGGTGGACGAAGCGGAAAGCCACGAGCTGAACCTGACCTACCGCGGCAAAGACAAGCCGACCAACGTGCTCTCTTTCCCGTTCGAGGCCCCGCCGGGCATCGAGCTGCCGCTGCTTGGCGACCTGATCATCTGCCGCCAGGTGGTTGAACAGGAAGCGATTGAGCAAGGCAAGGCGCTGGAGGCCCACTGGGCGCATATGGTTGTCCATGGCAGTCTTCATCTGCTAGGGTATGACCACATCGAAGACGATGAAGCCGAAGAAATGGAGTCTTTGGAAACCGAAATCATGCACGGACTGGGTTATCCTGATCCGTACCTGGCGGAAAAAGACCCCGTCTGACGTCAGCCGTTTACCCTACAGCCCCCTGCGGGGCTGTCGCTGACGCCCCTTAACTCTGACATGAGTGACAGTAACGAAAACGCCATGAGCGACGACCATTCACAAAGCAATGACAGCCCCAGTCCCAAGAAGGGGTTCTTTACTCTTATCCTTAACCAGCTGTTCCACGGCGAGCCCAAAAACCGTGGCGATCTGGTCGAGCTGATCCGTGATTCCGAACAAAACGACCTGATCGATCCCGATACCCGCGACATGCTGGAAGGCGTGATGGATATCGCCGAGCAGCGCGTGCGCGACATCATGATCCCCCGCTCCCAGATGGTGACGCTCAAGCGCAATCAGACGCTGGAAGAGTGCCTGGACGTGATTATCGACTCCGCCCACTCGCGCTTCCCGGTGATCAGCGAAGACAAAGATCACATCGAAGGCATCCTGATGGCCAAGGATCTGCTGCCGTTCATGCGCGCAGACTCCGAGCCGTTCAGCATCGACAAGGTGCTGCGCACCGCGGTGGTGGTGCCGGAAAGCAAGCGCGTCGACCGGATGCTGAAAGAGTTCCGCTCCCAGCGCTATCACATGGCGATTGTCATTGACGAATTCGGCGGCGTATCCGGCCTGGTCACCATCGAAGACATTCTGGAACTGATCGTCGGCGAGATCGAAGACGAATACGACGACGAAGACGATCTGGATATCCGCCAGCTCAGCCGCCACATGTACACCGTGCGCGCGCTGGCCCCGATCGAAGACTTCAACGAAGCCTTCGGCACCCATTTCAGCGACGACGAGGTCGATACCATCGGCGGTCTGGTGATGCAGGCCTTCGGTCACCTGCCGGCGCGCGGGGAAACCATTGAAATCGAAGGTTACCTATTTAAAGTTGCCATGGCTGACAGTCGACGTATTATCCAGGTTCATGTAAAAATTCCGGACGATTCTCCACCACCGAAACTGGAAGATTAAATCCAACATGGCTAAAGCCTCATTACTTGAACGCCAGCGGGTTCGCGCCCTGCTGGCGCTGTTGTCAGGTGCCGGCGGGACGCTGGCGTTCTCGCCCTACGACTTCTGGCCCGCGGCCATCGTCTCCCTGTTCGGCCTGCTGGCCGTTACCCTCAATCGCACCACCAAACAGTCTGCCCTACTCGGCTTTGTCTGGGGCTTCGGGCTGTTCGGCAGCGGCATCAACTGGGTGTATGTCAGCATCGCCGATTTCGGCGGCATGCCTTTCGCCGTCAACGTCTTCCTGGTGGTGCTGCTCGCCGCTTACCTGTCGCTGTATACCGGGCTGTTCGCCGGGCTGCTGACGCGCCTGTGGCCGACCACCCGCTGGTGGCGGCTGGCCATCGCCGCGCCGGCGCTGTGGCAGGTGACCGAATTCCTGCGCGGCTGGGTGCTGACCGGCTTCCCGTGGCTGCAGTTCGGCTACAGCCAGATCAACGGCCCGCTGAAGGGCATCGCGCCGCTGCTGGGCGTCGACGCCATCACCTTTGTGCTGATGGCCATCGCCGGCCTGCTGGTGTACGCCGTCAATCAGCGCCGCCTGTCGGCTGCGGTCATCGCCGCCGCGCTGCTGCTGTTGCCGTGGCCGCTGCGCCAGCTGCAGTGGTTTACTCCGCAGCCGGAGAAAGCGGTGAACGTCGCCATGGTGCAAGGCAACATCGCGCAGTCGATGAAATGGGATCCGAAAGCGCTGGTCAGCACGCTGCAAACCTATCTGGACGAAACCCGTCCGTACGTGGGCAAGGCGCCGATCGTCATCTGGCCGGAGTCCGCCATCCCGGATTATGAAGCCAACCAGAACGGCTTCCTGACCATGATGGACGACCTGATGCGGGCGAAGAACAGCAGCCTGATCACCGGCATCGTCGACGTACGCGCCACGCCACAGGGCCAGCGAATCTACAACAGCGCCATCGTGCTCGGCGAACCGACGCCGTACAGCTACCCGGCCAAGGATCGCTACAACAAGCACCACCTGGTGCCGTTCGGCGAGTTCGTGCCGCTGGAAACGCTGCTGCGGCCGCTGGCGCCGTTCTTCGATCTGCCGATGTCCTCCTTCAGCCGCGGCGACTACGTGCAGCCGCAGCTCAGCGTGCGCGGGTACAACCTGACGGCGGCCATCTGCTACGAAATCGTGCTGGGCCAGCAGGTGCGCGATAACTTCCGCCCGGACACCAATTTCCTGCTGACCATCTCCAACGATGCCTGGTTCGGCCACTCCATCGGCCCGTGGCAGCACTTCCAGATGGCGCGCATGCGGGCGCTGGAGCTCGGCCGGCCGCTGCTGCGCAGCACCAACAACGGCGTTACCGCCGCGGTGGATGCGAACGGCGAGGTGATCGCCGAGCTCCCGCAGTTTACCCGTCAGGTGCTCGAAGTGAAGGTCACGCCGACCACCGGCGTCACGCCTTACGCGCGCTTCGGCGCCACGCCGCTGTGGGTGATAACCCTGCTGCTGGGCGGCTGGGCGCTGATGTTGGGCCTGCGCCGCAAATAGTCCTTCTCGCCGGGGCGCGCCCGCCGCGCCCCGCGTTCTCGTCACTGTCCCCTCCTTGGTCAGAAAACGCCGTTAAATCAACGCGGCTGGCACACTCCTTGCTTTAACTCTGGTGACATCGCGCGCCGATTTACTTTTGCTGACGTTTTGTCGCACCTGTGCACATTTTGGGTGCATTGAGCGCACCACGCGGGGGCGTCAGGGTTTCGTTGCATTGATTTGGTGCGCGCGGCGTCTCAAAAAATGAAACATTTTAGTTTCAAGATATTCACAATCGGTTATTTTTTAACGGCTATCCGTTCTAAGACTATCTTTATAACTTGAACAATAAATAGCCGATTTAACCTGACGCTCTTTAGTCAGAGCCACCACAACAGCAAAGGAGTTGGACCATGCAAATGCGTAAATTGGCGTTATCGTTACTGCTGCTCGGTATGGCAGGTAGCGTGGCGCATGCGGAAGACCTGTCCGGTACGCTGAAGAAAATCAAAGACAACGGCGTGATCGTTGTCGGCCACCGCGAATCGTCAGTGCCCTTTTCCTACTACGACAACCAACAAAAAGTTGTGGGCTACTCTCAGGACTACTCCAACCAAATCGTTGAAGCCGTTAAGAAAAAACTGAATGCACCGAATCTGCAGGTGAAAATGCTGCCGATTACCTCGCAGAACCGCATCCCGCTGCTGCAAAACGGCACCTATGACTTCGAGTGCGGCTCCACTACCAATAACCTCGAGCGCCAAAAACAGGCCGCCTTCTCCGACACCATTTTCGTGGTCGGCACCCGTCTGCTGGTGAAAAAAGGCTCCGACATCAAAGACTTTAAAGACCTGGCCGGCAAACCGGTGGTGGTCACCTCCGGCACCACCTCCGAAGTGCTGCTGAACAAGCTGAACGACAGCGACAAAATGAACATGCGCATCATCAGCGCCAAAGACCACGGTGACTCCTTCCGCACCCTGGAAAGCGGCCGCGCAGTGGCCTTCATGATGGACGACGCCCTGCTGGCGGGCGAGCGCGCCAAGGCCAAGAAGCCGGATCAGTGGGAAATCATCGGCACGCCGCAGTCGAAAGAGGCCTACGGCTGCATGCTGCGCAAAGACGATCCTGAGTTCAAAAAGCTGGTCGATGACACCATCGCCCAGGCGCAAACCTCCGGTGAAGCGGCCAAGTGGTTTGACAAATGGTTCAAGCAGCCTATTCCACCGAAAAACCTCAACATGAACTTCGAACTGTCGGACGACATGAAGCAGCTGTTCAAAGAGCCTAACGACAAAGCGTTGAACTAAATAGAACAAGAGCCGGGGCGGCCACAGGCCAAACCGGCCCAGTTGATGACTGGGACAGACAGGAATGAGGGGGGCCGTTCCCCTCCCTCATTTTCCCCAACGCGCGCCACCGACATCCGTACACAACAAGCCAGCCAGACTGGCCGCGCGGCGATCGGCGCTCATCAAGTCATCAATCTTCGGCGCCCTGTGCCCGTTTACCGGAGTTTGTTATGTCAATAGATTGGAACTGGGGTATCTTCCTGCAGCAGGCCCCGTTTGGGAACACCACTTACCTCGGCTGGATCTGGTCCGGCTTTCAGGTCACCGTGGCCCTCTCCGTCTGTGCATGGATTATCGCTTTCTTCGTCGGTTCGCTGTTCGGTATCTTGCGTACCGTGCCCAACCGCTTTCTTTCCACCCTCGGCACCTGTTACGTCGAACTGTTCCGCAACGTGCCGCTGATCGTGCAATTCTTTACCTGGTATCTGGTGATCCCCGAGCTGCTGCCGGCCAATATCGGCACCTGGTTCAAAAGCGAGCTGGATCCCAACGTGCAGTTCTTCGTCTCCTCCATGCTCTGCCTGGGGCTGTTTACCGCCGCCCGCGTTTGTGAGCAGGTGCGCGCCGCCATCCAGTCCCTGCCGCGCGGCCAGAAAGCCGCCGGGCTGGCGATGGGCCTGACGCTGCCGCAAACCTACCGCTACGTGCTGCTGCCGAACGCCTACCGGGTGATCGTGCCGCCGATGACCTCGGAAATGCTCAACCTGGTCAAAAACTCCGCCATCGCCTCCACCATCGGGCTGGTGGACATGGCCGCGCAGGCCGGCAAGCTGTTGGATTACTCCGCACACGCCTATGAATCCTTTACCGCCATCACGCTGGCTTATATCGGCATCAACGCCGTTATCATGCTGTTTATGCGTCTGGTCGAAAAGAAAGTGCAGTTGCCTGGCAACCTGGGGAGTAAATAATGTACGAATTTGACTGGGCGTCGATCGTCCCAAGCTTCCCTTATTTGCTGCAGGGCATGGTGATCACGCTGAAGATCACCGTGACCGCCATCGTGGTCGGCATTCTGTGGGGTACCGTGCTGGCGGTGATGCGCTTGTCGCCGTTCAAACCGATCAGCTGGTTCGCCACCCTGTATGTCAACCTGTTCCGCTCGGTGCCGCTGGTGATGGTGCTGCTGTGGTTCTATCTGGTGGTTCCAAGCTTATTACAACAGGTTCTAGGGTTATCGCCGAAAACCGATATTCGCCTGATCTCGGCTATGGTAGCCTTTTCCCTGTTTGAAGCGGCCTATTACTCGGAAATCATCCGCGCCGGCATTATCAGCATCTCGCGCGGCCAATCTTCCGCCGCGCTGGCGCTGGGCATGACCCATTGGCAATCCATGCGGCTGGTGATCCTGCCGCAGGCATTCCGCGCCATGGTGCCGCTGCTGCTGACCCAGGGCATCGTACTGTTCCAGGATACCTCGCTGGTTTACGTACTGAGCCTGGCCGACTTCTTCCGCACCGCGTCGACCATCGGCGAACGCGACGGCACCCAGGTTGAAATGATCCTGTTCGCCGGCTTTGTCTATTTTGTTATCAGCCTCGCCGCCTCGGCGCTGGTAAGCTATTTGAAGAAAAGGACTGTTTGATGATATCCCTGAAAAATGTTTCTAAGTGGTACGGTCACTTTCAGGTGTTGACCGATTGCACCACCGAAGTGAAAAAAGGCGAAGTGGTCGTCGTCTGCGGTCCTTCAGGTTCCGGCAAGTCCACCCTGATCAAAACCGTCAACGGCCTCGAACCGATCCAGCAGGGCGACATCCTGGTGAACGGCACGCCGGTCAACGACAAGAAAACCAACCTGGCGCAGCTGCGTGCCAAGGTCGGCATGGTGTTCCAACACTTCGAGCTGTTCCCGCACCTGTCTATCATCGACAACCTGACGCTGGCGCAGGTGAAAGTGCTCAAGCGCGATAAGATCGCCTCGCGCGAGAAGGGCCTGAAGCTGTTGGAGCGCGTCGGCCTCTCCGCCCATGCCAACAAGTTCCCCGGTCAGCTGTCCGGTGGCCAGCAGCAGCGCGTCGCCATCGCCCGCGCGCTGTGCATGGATCCTATCGCCATGCTGTTCGATGAACCGACTTCGGCGCTCGATCCGGAAATGATCAACGAAGTGCTGGACGTCATGGTCGAACTGGCGAACGAAGGTATGACCATGATGGTGGTGACCCACGAAATGGGCTTCGCCCGTAAGGTGGTGAATCGGGTGATCTTTATGGACGAAGGCAAAATCGTCGAAGACCGCAACAAAGACGATTTCTTCAACAACCCCGAGTCCGAGCGCGCCAAGGACTTCCTGGCCAAGATCCTGCACTGATCGCGCAGTCCCCTAAACCCAAGCGCCCCAAGGGGCGCTTGTTTTTCGGCGCCCATGCGCCTGAATGCCTCTCATTGCCGCCTCCACAAAGTTAGGATTTATCTTAAACTCCCCGTCGCGATGACCGTAAACAACGCGCGACCCTGCAGGCTGTCCTACCTTTGATGATTAACTCACCCACCAGAGAAGCTGGCATGATTCAACTGGTACAAGCGGAGTACAACATCAAATCCGGTTATCCGATTGTTCGACGCACGTTGGAAGACAAGAAGAAACTGATTGAAAAACCGGGTTTCGGGCCTGAGTCCTGTTGCGCCACCATCGAATACCAGCTGCGCGGCAGCACTCGCTATGCCTTTGGCAATAGCCAGATGAAAATGGAGATGCCGCCGGATATCTACACCCATAACTGGGTCAAGCTACATGCCGAAATGGCCGCGCTGGTTGCGGCGATAAGGCGCATCGAACGCTTTGACGCCGATAAGGAGCAGGTGCCGATCACCAACGTGTATATCGAGCTGCGCCCCTGCGAGGCCAACTGCATGCAGGCACTGCAAAATATCTTGCCCGACGGCACTACCGTCTATTACTCCTTCTTGCACCCAACCGAGGTGGAAGAATGGAAACGCAGCGCTCATGAACTCTGCGGTGTCTGAACGCCTTATCCCGTCGCGCAAACGCCCGGCACTAAAAGCGCTTGTTTCTCCCCGGTTTTGATCCGATGCTCGCTGGATAACAAACAGAGGAGAAAGAACATGCCCCGCCCTATTATCATCGATTGCGATCCCGGCCTCGACGACGCCATCGCGCTGGCTATGGCGCTGCGTTCGCCGGAGCTGGACGTCAAAGCCATCACCACCTCCGCCGGCAACCAGACGCCGGAGAAAACCCTGCATAACGCGCTGGGTCTGTTGACCCTGATGCAGCGCGAGGACATACCGGTCGCCGCCGGCGCCGGCGGCCCGCTAATGCGCGAACTGGTGATCGCCGACTATGTCCACGGCAAAACCGGCATGGGCAACACCCACCTGCCGACGCCGACAATCAAACCCGATCCCCGCGGCGCCGTTGAGCTGATCGCTGACCTGCTGCGCGCCAGCCCGCAGCCGATAACTCTGGTGGTGACCGGTCCAATGACCAACATCGCCCTGCTGTTGGCCCAGCATGCCGAGCTGAAAAGCCGCATCGAGCGCATCGTATTCATGGGCGGCGGCATGAACGCCGGTAATACCACGCCGGTCGCGGAGTTCAACATCTTCGTCGATCCCGAAGCCGCCGAAATGGTGCTGAAATCCGGCGTGCCGCTGACCATGGCCGGGTTGAACGTCACCCATCAGGCGCTGGTGTTACCGCAGGATATCGAGCGCATTCGCCAGATAGACAATCCGGTCGCGCAGGCGGTCGCGGAGATGCTCGATTTTTACCTGCCGCTGTACCTCAGCCATCCGCGCGGCCTGCCCGGCGCGGCGATGCACGATCCCTGCACCATCGCCTGGCTGCTGGCGCCGCAGCTGTTTACCGGCGTAGAGCGCTGGGTGGGGGTGGAAACCAAAGGGGAATACACCGTCGGCATGACGGTGGTGGACTATTTCCAGCAAACCGGCAACGCGGCCAACGTGGAAGTGCTGACCGGCATCAACCGCGAAGGCTTTATCGATCTGCTGGCCGAGCGCGTAGCGCGTTATTGATCCCATCGGGGCGCGCTCGCGCCCTCATTCAACTTTTTTGATTTAACTAAGCGAATTTTTGCGCTATCACTGTTCTTGGCTTGCCTCTACCATGCGTTTACACCGATGACATCGTTACCGATTAGACTTCGCCTGGAGATAAGCCAATGAGCCGCGTACTGGTCCTGAAATCAAGCATTCTGGGTGAATATTCCCAGTCTGGAAAATTAGTCGATTTTTTTGTTGAACAATGGCGTGAAAATCACCCTGAAGACACGTTCACCGTGCGCGATTTGGCCAACCCGACCCTGCCGGAGCTGGATGGCGAAGTGATGGCCGGTTTTACCGCCGGCGACAAGCCGCTGACGCCGCACCAGCAAAGTACCCTGGCGCTGTCCGATGAGCTGATTGCCGAACTGAAGTCGCACGACACGCTGATCATCAGCGCCCCAATGTACAACTTCAACATCCCGACGCAGCTGAAGATCTACTTCGATCTGATCGCCCGCGCCGGCCAGACGTTCCGCTATACCTCCGCCGGCGCCGAAGGGCTGGTGACGGGCAAGAAAGCGATCGTCATCTCCAGCCGCGGCGGCATCCATGCCGACACGCCGACGGACCTGATCACGCCGTACGTGAAGCTGTTCCTGGGTTTTATCGGCATCACCGACGTTGAGTTCGTGCTGGCGGAAGGCTTCGCCTACGGCCCGGAAGCGGCAGAGAAAGCCGCCCAGGACAGCCGCATCGCGGTCGCGCAGAAAATCCCGGCCGGCATCGCCGTAGCGGCCAACGCACCGGCGCAGGCGCAAGCCGCCCCGGCAGCCGTCAGCGGCGGTTTCCTGAGCAACCTGCTGAAGAAACTGCTCCGTTAAATGCCGGCCTTAGCGTTCCCCGCCGCAGCGGGGAACGTCATCAAGGTTCAAACGGCCGGCGCTGGAACTGGTCGTGACCGCATTTCGGGCAGAGCGGCAACACCTCCGGCGTATAGAACGCCAGGTGGTAGTGGCACTGCTCACACACCAGATTGCCCAGCCCCACCACTTCACCGCTGTGGTAAACGCCGTGGTGGCTGACATCCTTGAACACTTCGCGCCACTCCAGCTGGGTTTTGTCGGTGATATCCGCCAGCTCTTGCCACAGGCTCTCTTTGATCACCCGCATAAACACGCTGTCGGTAAACTCATCCCGGCTTTCCTGATAGCTGCGGGCGAACTCTTCCAGATCGCGCCGCACCGCCTGCGTCACCTGCCGCACCTCGTCGCGGGTCAGATCTTCGGCCTCGTTCAACCGCCGCTCCGCGCTGGCCACCAGTTCGTCGATATCGCGTTCACCGTTTTTCAGGCGTTCGGTCAGCGATGCCACCAATTCGCGGTAATACTGAGCAACCTTGTTCATAGACTCTCCTCGATAAACGCTGCGCCGGACTTGGCTATAGGGAACCCCCTAAGCTACTTGTTCTTATTTTAGCCGTAAATGACTGATGTCACTTGGCAAGACGCGGGATCCGCAGGTTGTGAGCCGCGTCATGGCGGCGTTTTTTTTAAATGCGCCGAGTCAGGTGCTTGGAGTTGTTGCCGGGAGGTCTTATCAGCTATGCTATGCGGATCTACGAATACTAAATGTTCATTGCGTTGCCTCTGACCGGGGCAACGGTTTACACCTACAGGACCACCGGCCGCCATGCAAGAGCAATACCGTCCAGAAGACATAGAATCGAACGTACAGCTTCACTGGCAAGAGAAGCAGACTTTCAAAGTTACCGAAGACGACAGCAAGGAAAAGTACTATTGCCTATCCATGCTGCCTTACCCGTCCGGCCGACTGCACATGGGCCACGTTCGTAACTACACTATCGGCGACGTGATCTCGCGCTATCAGCGCATGCTGGGCAAAAACGTACTGCAGCCGATCGGCTGGGATGCGTTCGGCCTGCCGGCGGAAGGCGCGGCGGTGAAAAACAACACCGCACCGGCCCCGTGGACCTACGACAACATCGAATACATGAAGAACCAGCTGAAACTGCTGGGCTTCGGCTACGACTGGGATCGCGAAATCGCCACCTGCCAGCCGGAATACTACCGCTGGGAACAGTGGTTCTTCACCAAGCTGTATGAAAAAGGCCTGGTCTACAAGAAGACCTCGGCGGTGAACTGGTGCCCGCACGATCTGACCGTACTGGCCAACGAACAGGTTATCGACGGCTGCTGCTGGCGCTGCGACACCAAGGTCGAGCGTAAAGAGATCCCGCAGTGGTTCATCAAAATCACCGCCTACGCCGATCAGCTGCTGAACGATCTGGACACGCTTGAAAGCTGGCCAGAGCAGGTGAAAACCATGCAGCGCAACTGGATTGGCCGCTCCGAAGGCGTGGAAATCACCTTCGACGTGGCGGACAGCGAAGAGAAGCTGACGGTTTACACTACCCGTCCCGACACCTTCATGGGCGCCACCTACGTGGCGGTCGCCGCGGGCCACCCGCTGGCGCAACAGGGCGCGCGCAACAACCCGGCGCTGACCGACTTCATCGACGAATGCCGCAACACCAAAGTTGCCGAAGCCGAAATGGCGACGATGGAGAAGAAAGGCATGCCGACCGGCCTGTTCGTTGTCCACCCGCTGAGCGGCGAGAAGCTGCCGGTGTGGGTCGCCAACTTCGTGCTGATGGAATACGGCACCGGCGCCGTGATGGCGGTACCGGCGCACGACCAACGCGACTGGGAATTCGCCACCAAATACGATTTGCCGATCAAGCCGGTGATCCTGAACCTCGACGGCAGCCGGCCTGACGTGAGCGCCGAAGCGATGACCGACAAAGGCGCGCTGTTCAACTCCGGCGAATTCGACGGCCTGGACAATGAAGCGGGCTTCAACGCCATCGCCGACAAACTGGTCGCCAAGGGCGTGGGCCAGCGCAAGGTCAACTACCGTCTGCGCGATTGGGGCGTCTCCCGTCAGCGTTACTGGGGCGCGCCAATCCCGATGGTGACGCTGGAAGACGGCACCGTGATGCCGACGCCGGAAGATCAGCTGCCGGTGATCCTGCCGGAAGACGTGGTCATGGACGGCATCACCAGCCCGATCAAGGCCGATCCTGAGTGGGCGAAGACCACCGTCGACGGCCAGCCGGCGCTGCGTGAAACCGACACCTTCGACACCTTTATGGAGTCTTCCTGGTACTACGCGCGCTACACCTGCCCGCAGTATGACCAGGGTATGCTGGATCCGGCCGCTGCCAACTACTGGCTGCCGGTCGATCAATATATCGGCGGTATCGAACACGCCATCATGCACCTGATGTACTTCCGCTTCTTCCACAAGCTGATGCGCGATGCAGGCCTGGTGGATTCCGACGAGCCGGCCAAGCGCCTGCTGTGTCAGGGCATGGTGCTGGCCGACGCCTTCTACTACACCGGCAACAGCGGCGAGCGCGTCTGGGTATCTCCGGTTGACGCCACCGTCGAGCGCGACGATAAGGGCCGCATCATCAAGGCCACCGATCCGCAAGGCCGTGAACTGGTCTATGCTGGCATGAGCAAAATGTCGAAGTCGAAGAACAACGGCATCGACCCGCAGGAGATGGTGGAAAAATACGGCGCGGACACCGTGCGTCTGTTCATGATGTTCGCTTCACCGGCAGAAATGACGCTGGAGTGGCAGGAATCCGGCGTGGAAGGGGCTAACCGCTTCCTGAAACGCGTGTGGAAACTGGCCTACGATCACGTGGAAAAAGGCGCGGTACAGCCGCTCGACGTAGCGGCGCTGAACGAAGATCAGAAAGCGCTGCGCCGCGATCTGCACAAAACCATCGCCAAGGTAACCGACGATATCGGCCGCCGTCAGACCTTCAACACCGCGATCGCCGCCGTGATGGAGCTGATGAACAAGCTGGCCCGCGCGCCGCAGGAGAGCGAGCAGGATCGCGCGCTGCTGCAGGAAGCGCTGCTGGCCGTGGTTCGCATGCTGTACCCGTTCACCCCGCACGTGTGCTTCACCCTGTGGCAGGCGCTGGGCGGCGAAGGCGACGTGGACACCGCGCCATGGCCGGTTGCCGACGAGCAGGCGATGGTCGAAGACTCCAAGCTGGTGGTGGTGCAGGTGAACGGCAAGGTTCGCGCTAAAATCACCGTATCTGCCGATGCGACCGAAGAGCAGGTGCGTGCGCGCGCTGCCGAAGAGCATCTGGTGGCTAAATATCTGGACGGCGTCACGATTCGCAAAGTGATCTACGTTCCGGGCAAACTGCTTAACCTGGTTGTGGGTTAACACAAGGAGGAGTTGTGCGACAACGTATTCTGACGCTGTTGCTGGGGTTGGCGGTGCTGGTCACCGCCGGCTGCGGTTTTCACCTGCGTGGCACCACGCAGGTGCCGAATGAAATGAAAACGCTGATCCTGGACAGTTCGGATCCTTACGGCCCGTTGACGCGCGCGGTGCGTGAGCAGCTGCGTCTTAACGACGTGACTATCGTCAGCGATCCGAAACGTAAAGACGTGCCTTCCCTACGCATCGTCGGCGCGACGGAAAGCCAGGATACCGCTTCTATCTTCCAGGACGGTAAAACCGCCGAGTACCAGCTGGTGCTGACCGTACAGGCGCAGGTGCTGATCCCGGGCCATGACCTGTATCCGCTGTCGGTGAAAGTGTTCCGTTCCTTCTTCGACAACCCGCTGACCGCGCTGGCCAAGGACTCCGAACAGGAGATCATTCGCCAGGAAATGCGTGAGCAGGCGGCGCAACAGCTGGTGCGCAAACTGCTGACCGTGCATGCGGCGGAAGAAGAGAACCGGCAGAAAGCCGCTGCCGCCGGCGAACGAGCGGCAAGCCAAACCGCACAATGATCCGCATTTATCCGGAACAACTTGCCGCGCAGCTCCGAGAGGGGCTGCGCGCTTGTTATTTATTGAGCGGCAATGAACCGCTGCTGCTGCAGGAAAGCCAGGATTTGCTCCGGCAGGCCGCGCAACAGCAGCAGTTCAGTGAGCACTACAGCATTTCCCTTGACGCCCATACCGACTGGGACGCCATCTTCGGCATCTGCCAGGCGATGAGCCTGTTCGCCAGCCGCCAGACGCTGCTGCTGATCTTCCCGGAAAACGGCCCGACGGCGCCGATCGGCGAACAGCTGACCAAGCTCGCCACGCTGCTGCACGAGGATATTCTGCTGATCCTGCGCGGCCCACGTCTCACCAAAGCGCAGGAAAACAGCGCCTGGTTTAAGGCGCTCAGCCCGCACGGTGCCCTCGTCAGTTGCCAGACGCCGGAACAGGCGCAGCTGCCGCGCTGGGTCGCCACGCGCGCCAAGGCGATGAAGCTGGAGCTGGACGACGCCGCCAATCAGCTGTTGTGCTACTGCTACGAAGGCAACCTGCTGGCGCTGTCGCAGGCGCTGGAGCGGCTGTCGCTGCTGCACCCGGACGGCAAGCTCACGCTGCCGCGCGTCGAACAGGCGGTGAACGACGCCGCCCACTTCACGCCGTTCCACTGGCTGGATGCCCTGCTGGCCGGCAAGAGCAAGCGCGCCTGGCATATCTTGCAGCAACTGCAGCAAGAGGACGTGGAGCCGGTGATCCTGCTGCGCACTCTGCAGCGCGAACTGCTGCTGCTGCTGACGCTGCAGCGCCGCATGGCTTCCGCGCCGCTGCGCACGCTGTTCGATCAGCACAAGGTCTGGCAGAACCGCCGCCCGCTGGTGACCCAGGCGTTGCAACGCCTGTCCGGCCCCCAGCTGCAGCAGGCGGTACAGCTGCTGACGCAAATCGAGCTGACCCTCAAGCAGGACTATGGCCAGTCGGTCTGGCCGGAACTGGAAACCCTGTCGATGCTGCTGTGCGGCAAACCCCTGGCCACGAGTTTTAGCGATGCCCACTAATCCGGAACACCCCACCGTTTTGCACGCGCTGTTCGGCGGCACCTTTGACCCGATCCACTACGGCCACCTGCGGCCGGTCGAAGCGTTGGCCGCCGAAGTGGGCCTGAATCGCGTCACGCTGCTGCCTAACCACGTGCCGCCGCACCGCCCGCAGCCGGAGGCCAATGCGCAGCAGCGCCTGAAGATGGTGGAGCTGGCTATCGCCGGCAACCCGCTGTTTGCGGTCGACGATCGCGAACTGCACCGCACCACCCCCTCCTACACCATCGAGACGTTAGAAACGATTCGTAAAGAGCGTGGCGCCGCCCAGCCGCTGGCGTTTATTATTGGCCAGGACTCGCTGCTGACGCTGCATAAGTGGCACCGCTGGCAGGCGCTATTAGACGTCTGCCATCTGCTGGTGCTGGCGCGCCCGGGCTATAACGATCGCATGGACACGCCGGAGCTGCAGCAGTGGCTGGAACGCCATCGCACCGCCGACCCGGCGCTGCTCAGCCGTCGCCCACACGGCCATATCTATTTGGCCGATACGCCGGAACTGGAAATTTCCGCCACCGAGATCCGCCAGCGCCGCCATCAGGGCCTCAACTGCGACGACCTGCTGCCACGCCCGGTGCAGCGCTACATCGAGTTGCAGGGTTTATATCGCTAGCGAAAGGTGCGTGATATACTGCGCCGCTATTTTTCAGGTATCCGCTGAAAACCCCGGAAACCTTAGCTGGCCGGGCAGTCACCAGTTAGCTGGCTTTCAGCGGCAGCCTGCCGAAACCATTATCCGGTTACGCCGCGGCGCGCGCATTTTGCCCGCCGCAGCCGACTGAACAGAACACACCCGAGGGGGAACCTTTGCAAGGTAAAGCGCTCCAAGATTTCGTCATCGATAAAATCGATGACCTGAAAGGCCAAGACATTATCGCTCTGGACGTCCAGGGCAAATCCAGCATCACCGATTGCATGATCATCTGCACCGGCACCTCGACTCGCCACGTGATGTCGATCGCCAACCACGTGGTGCAGGAATCCCGTGCCGTTGGCATGGAGCTGTACGGCATGAAAGGCCAGGAAGCCTCCGACTGGATCGTGGTCGATCTGGGCGAAGTTATCGTGCACGTGATGCAGGAAGAGAGCCGTCGCCTGTACGAGCTGGAAAAACTCTGGAGCTAAGCGGTGAAACTGCAATTGGTGGCGGTCGGCACCAAAATGCCAGACTGGGTGCAAACCGGCTTTATGGATTACCTGCACCGCTTTCCCAAAGATATGCCGTTTGAGCTGACCGAGATCCCGGCGGGCAAACGCGGCAAAAACGCCGACATCAAGCGCATTCTGGACAAAGAAGGCGAACAGATGCTGGCGGCGGTGGGCAAAGGCAACCGCATCGTTACGCTGGATATCCCAGGCACGCCGTGGGAAACGCCGCAGCTGGCGCAGCAGCTTGAGCGCTGGAAGCAGGATGGCCGTAACGTCAGCTTGCTGATCGGCGGCCCGGAAGGGTTGGCGCCCGCCTGCAAAGCCGCTGCCGAGCAGAGCTGGTCACTTTCTCCGTTGACATTGCCGCATCCTTTGGTGCGCGTCCTGGTGGCCGAAAGCCTCTACCGCGCCTGGAGTATTACTACAAATCATCCTTACCACCGGGAATAGCCGGTGGTGACCGTGACAGAGTGAAATAAAGCAGCGGGATGAAAATAGAACGTAACCCTTTTCGCGACTATACGGCTGAATCCGCCCTGTTTGTACGCCGCGCCCTGGTGGCGTTCTTGGTCATCCTGGTGCTGTCCGGCATCCTGATCGCCAACCTGTATAATCTGCAAGTGGTCCGCGTCGAGGATTACCGCACCCGCTCCAACGAAAACCGCATCAAGCTGGTGCCTATCGCGCCCAGCCGCGGCATTATCTACGATCGCAACGGCACCCCACTGGCGCTCAACCGCACCATTTACCAGCTGGAGCTGATGCCGGAGAAGGTTGACGACCTCAAAGCCACGCTGCAGGCGCTGCGCACGGTGGTCGACCTGACCGACGACGACATCACCAATTTCGAAAAAGAGCGCAAGCGTTCGCGACGTTTCGTCTCCATTCCGGTGAAAACCGCGCTGACCGAAGTGCAGGTCGCCCGCTTTGCGGTCAATCAGTTCCGCTTCCCCGGCGTGGAAGTGAAAGGCTACCAGCGCCGCTACTACCCTTACGGCTCCGCCCTCACCCACGTCACCGGCTACGTGTCGAAGATCAACGACCGCGACGTCGAACGCCTGGACAAAGACGGCAAGCTGGCCAACTACGCCGCGACCCACGACATTGGCAAGCTGGGCATCGAACGCTATTACGAAGACACGCTGCACGGCAAAACCGGCTACGAAGAGGTCGAGGTCAACAACCGCGGCCGGGTGATCCGCCAATTGCACGAGCAGCCGCCTTCCGCCGGTCAGGACGTCTACCTGACGCTCGATCTCAACCTGCAGCGCTATATCGAGCAGCTGCTGGTAGGCAGCCGCGCCGCGGTGGTGGTGAGCGATCCGCGCACCGGCGCCATTCTGGCGATGGTGTCCAACCCGAGTTACGATCCGAACCTGTTCGTGGACGGCATTTCCAGCAAGGACTATCAGGGGCTGCTGAACGATCCGAATCGCCCGCTGATCAACCGCGCCACGCAGGGAGTTTACCCGCCCGCGTCGACGGTGAAGCCTTACATCGCGGTGTCGGCGCTCAGCGCCGGGGTGATCACCAAGAACACCGTGGTGTTCGATCCCGGCTGGTGGCAACTGCCCGGCTCGGAAAAACGCTTCCGCGACTGGAAAAAATGGGGCCACGGCCGGCTGAACGTCACCAAGGCGCTGGAAGAGTCCGCAGATACCTATTTCTATCAGGTCGCCTATGACATGGGGATCGATCGGCTGTCGACCTGGCTGACCAAATTCGGTTACGGCCAGTACACCGGCATCGATCTGTCCGAAGAGCGCTCCGGCCTGATGCCGACGCGCGAATGGAAGCTGAAGCGCTATAAAAAGCCGTGGTATCAGGGCGACACCATTCCGGTGGGCATCGGCCAGGGTTACTGGACCGCCACGCCGATTCAGATGGCCAAGGCGCTGAACACCCTGATCAACGACGGCACCGTCAAAACGCCTCACCTGCTGCAGAGCACCCGCGTCAACGGCGCGCTGGTGCCGTTCAAACAGGAAGAAGACACGCAGATCGGCGATATTCACTCCGGCTTCTGGGAAATCGCCAAAGACGGCATGTACGGGGTGGCCAACCGTCCGAACGGGACGGCGCGCAAATACTTTGCGGACGCCCCTTACAAAGCCGCGGCGAAATCGGGTACCGCACAGGTATTCGGCTACGAAACTTACAACGCCCATAAACTGGCGGAGCACCTGCGCGATCATAAACTGATGACCGCCTTCGCGCCGTTCAACAATCCGACGGTGTCGGTCGCCATCATTCTGGAAAACGGCGGCTCCGGTCCGGCGGTGGGCACCATCACCCGCCAGATCCTCGACCATATTCTGCTGGGCGACAACAATACGCAATTGCCAAGCGAAGCTCCGCTGCCGCCTGGCGTAGAAGGTGACTAAGGTAGAACATGACTGAAAGCCAACAAAAAGGCTCGATCTGGACAAAAATCCACATCGACCCGACGTTCCTGCTGCTGATCCTGGCCCTGCTGGTCTACAGCGCCTTCGTGATGTGGAGCGCCAGCGGCCAAGACATCGGCATGATGGAGCGCAAGATCGGGCAGATCGTCATGGGGCTGATCGTGATGGCCGTCATGGCGCAAATCCCGCCGCGCGTATACGAAAGCTGGGCGCCCTATCTGTATATCTTCTGCGTGATTTTGCTGATCCTGGTGGACGCCTTCGGGCAGATCAGTAAAGGCGCGCAGCGCTGGCTGGATCTCGGCGTGGTGCGCTTCCAGCCGTCGGAAATCGCCAAGATCGCCGTGCCGCTGATGGTGGCGCGCTTTATGAACCGCGACGTCTGCCCGCCTTCGCTGAAAAACACCGCCATCGCCCTGGTGCTGATCTTCCTGCCGACGCTGCTGGTGGCCGCGCAGCCGGATCTGGGCACCTCGATCCTGATCGCCGCCTCCGGCCTGTTCGTGCTGTTCCTGTCGGGCATGAGCTGGAAACTGATCGCCGTCGCCGCCGTCGCGCTGGCGGCCTTTATCCCGGTGCTGTGGTTCTTCCTGATGCACGGTTATCAACGCGACCGCGTGATGATGCTGCTCGATCCGGAAAGCGACCCGCTCGGCGCCGGCTACCACATCATTCAATCCAAGATCGCCATCGGCTCCGGCGGCCTGTCCGGCAAGGGCTGGCTGCACGGCACCCAGTCGCAGCTGGAGTTCCTGCCGGAACGCCATACCGACTTTATCTTCGCCGTGTTAGCCGAAGAGCTGGGGCTGATCGGGGTGTTGGTGCTGCTGGCGCTTTACCTGCTGGTGATCATTCGCGGGCTGATGATCGCCGCCAAGGCGCAAACCACCTTCGGCCGCGTGATGGTTGGCGGCTTGATGCTGATTTTGTTCGTTTATGTCTTTGTTAACATCGGTATGGTCAGTGGCATTTTGCCGGTAGTTGGCGTACCTTTGCCTCTGGTCAGTTACGGGGGTTCGGCGCTGATAGTGTTGATGGCCGGTTTCGGCATCATCATGTCGATCCACACGCATCGGAAAATGCTGTCTAAAAGTTTATAAGAGGTGAGTAATGCGTAAGGAATGGCTTTGGATCGGCGTCGCGGCAGTGTTGCTCTCCGCCTGTACCGCCCCGACCACGGAACAGCAGGCGCCACAACAGCCGTACAACGGCCCGGTGGTGGAAATCGGTGGCGTCGAGCCTCAATATGAACCCTATAACCCTAATAACATGCAGGATTATAAGGTTAATGGCGATACTTACCGCATCGTAAAAGATCCGCAGAACTTCTCGCAGACCGGCCTGGCGGCCTGGTATGGCGAAGAAGCCAACGGTAACACCACCGCGCTGGGCGAGCAGTTCGATCCGAACGGCCTGACCGCGGCGCACCCGACGTTGCCGATCCCTAGCTATGTACGTGTCACCAACCTGGCCAACGGCCGTCAGCTGGTGGTGCGCGTCAACGATCGCGGGCCTTACACCAAGGGCCGCATCATCGATCTGTCGAAAGCCGCCGCCGATCGCCTCAACCTGTCCAACAACACCAAGGTCAAAGTCGATTTCATCAACGTGGCGCCGGACGGCACGCTGAGCGGCCCGGGCACCATCGGCACCATCGTGGCGAAACAGAGCTACGCCCTGCCGGCACGCCCGGATCTCGGCTCCAGCGGCATGGGCACCCCGATCCAACAGGACGTGCCGGTCGCCAGCGGCGCGGCGGTGCGCCCGATCGATAACAGCAGCCTGCGCACCGACGACAACAACGCGCCAGCCGCCGGCGGCAACGCAACCGGCGGCCGCAGCGGTTTCCTCGGCGCGCCAAGCGCCGTACCGGCCGGCGTGCTGGAAGGATCAGAACCTGAAGCCGTGGCCGCGCCGGTCGCGGCCGGCACCGCGGCTGCCGGCATGGCTGCTGCGTCTTCCTCCGGCGGTTACGTGGTGCAGGTCGGTGCGCTGAGCAGCGCCGAGCGCGCCCAGAGCTGGCAGCAAAGCCTGAGCCAGCAGTTTGGCGTGCCGGGCAAAGTGGCGGCTAACGGCAACGTTTATCGCGTCCAGCTCGGCCCGTTCAGCAGCCGTCAGCAGGCAACCCGGCTGCAGCAACGCCTGGCCAGCGAAGCGCAACAACAGTCTTTCGTTACTGCTGCACCCTAAGCGTTAAGCCCGGCGGGCATTCGCGGCTGATAAGCGGTTATTTAGCTGAAACATTTTCTTGCAGCTAAAAGTTCTCTAACCGCAATTAGTCAGATGAATGGGTAATGCCTGCCGGGATCGCATCTGCTATAGTGTGGCTCGTTTTTTAACTTTACTTTCACGGATGTTGTAGTCCCGATCATGAAACAAGTAACTTCTTTTCGCTTAATCAAAAGCATCGCACTCGGCACCGTTATCGCAATGAGCGCAGCCTCCGTTGCACATGCCGATGACGTTAACATCAAAACCATGATCCCAGGTGTCCCGCAGATCGATGCGGAAGCGTATATCCTGATTGATTACAACTCCGGCAAGGTGCTGGCCGAGATGAACGCCGACGCGCGTCGCGATCCGGCCAGCCTGACCAAAATGATGACCAGCTACGTCATCGGCCAGGCGCTGAAAGCGGGCAAAATCGGCCAGGACGATCTGGTGACCGTCGGTCAGGACGCCTGGGCGACCGGCAACCCGGTGTTCAAAGGCTCCTCGCTGATGTTCCTGAAGCCGGGCGATCGCGTGCCGGTCTCCAAACTGACCCGCGGCATCAACCTGCAATCCGGTAACGACGCCTGCGTGGCGATGGCCGACTACGTCGCCGGCAGCCAGGACGCGTTCGTTAACCTGATGAACACCTACGTCAGCAAGCTGGGCCTGCAGAACACCCACTTCCAGACGGTACACGGCCTGGATGCCCAGGGCCAGTACAGCTCGGCGCGCGACATGGCGCTGATCGGCCAGGCGCTGATCCGCGACGTGCCGGAAGAGTACGCGATTTACAAAGAAAAAGAGTTCACCTTCAACAATATCCGCCAGATGAACCGCAACGGTCTGCTGTGGGATAACAGCCTGAACGTCGACGGCATCAAAACCGGCCACACCGACGCGGCGGGTTACAACCTGGTGGCTTCGGCGACCGAAGGCCAGATGCGTCTGATCTCCGCCGTGATGGGCGGCCGCACCTACAAAGGCCGCGAAGCCGAGAGCAAGAAACTGCTGACCTGGGGCTTCCGCTTCTTCGAAACCGTGGCGCCGCTGAAGGTCGGTAAAGAGTTCGCCTCCGAGCCGGTCTGGTTCGGCGATGCCGACCGCGTTGAGCTGGGCGTGGACAAAGACGTCTACCTGACCATCCCGCGCGGCCGCATGAAAGATCTGAAGGCCAGCTACGTGCTGAACACCCCTGAAATTCACGCGCCGCTGGCGAAAAACCAGGTGGTCGGCAGCATCAACTTCCAGCTGGACGGCAAAACCATCGACCAGCGTCCGCTGGTGGTGATGAACGAAGTGAAAGAAGGCGGTTTCTTCAGCCGCATCGTGGACTACATCAAACTGATGTTCCACCACTGGTTCGGTTAACGGTTGAATCGGGCGAAATTGCCCCCATATACTGAATAACATTAACTCCCGCCCCGGCGGGAGTTATAATTTATAGATTAGCTAGCACTCTGGAGCGCACGCACATGCAAAAAACTAAACTGAACGAACTGCTCGAATTCCCTTGCTCGTTTACCTACAAGGTGATGGGCCTGGCGCAGCCTGAGCTGGTTGACCAGGTAGTTGAAGTGGTGCAGCGCCATGCACCGGGCGATTACAACCCGCAGGTTAAGCCGAGCAGCAAAGGCAACTACCACTCCGTTTCCATCACCATCAACGCTACTCACATCGAGCAGGTCGAAACCCTGTACGAAGAGTTGGGCAACATTGAAATTGTTCGCATGGTGCTGTAATTCCAGCATAAACCCCTGCTTATCAACCCGGGATGGCGCAGCGTCTTCCCGGGTTGCGCATTTTTGGTCAGCGAAAGGCTGGTCGCAGGCCGGAGCGCCCGGTATAATGGCTTTACCACTTCTGTAACCTGACGATGACTCTTTTGCAACCAGACAAGATCATTTTGCGTCAGCTGGGGTTGCAGCCCTACGCGCCTGTATCCCAAGCCATGCACAACTTCACCGACAGTCGTACCGAGACTACGCCGGACGAGCTGTGGCTGGTGCAACATCACCCGGTCTTCACCCAGGGCCAGGCCGGCAAAGCCGAGCACCTGCTGATGCCCGGCGATATCCCGGTGGTCCAGAGCGATCGCGGCGGCCAGGTGACCTACCACGGGCCGGGCCAGCAGGTGATGTACGTGATGGTCGATCTGAAACGCAGCAAGGTCGGCGTGCGCCAATTGGTTACGGCGATAGAAGATACGGTTATCAACACCCTCGCCCACTTCCGCCTCGAATCGCGCGCCCGTCCCGATGCGCCTGGCGTGTACGTGGGGGAGCAGAAAATCTGTTCGTTGGGTTTGCGGATCCGCAAAGGCAGCTCATTCCACGGCCTGGCCCTGAATGTGGCGATGGATCTCAGCCCCTTCCAACGCATCAACCCTTGCGGTTACGCCGGCATGCAAATGACGCAGGTCAGCGCGCTGGCGCCCGGCGTTGGCATTGAAGACATACACCCAATCCTGGTACAGGAATTTGTTCATTTACTCGGCTACCAGACGGTCGAGCTTCGTAACTGGAACCTGCACGATTACCTATGAGGCCTAGGGGCTAGCGGTCATTTTCACCGCAATCAGAAATTGCTAACGTCTATTATTTCTTCTGTGCAGCAATATATGCCCCTAATAAACTCTTTTTAGTATAAATTCGTTTATTAATAAATCGCTCGACCCCTTTCCTTGTTGAGGAGTTAAACTTTATCAGTTTAGGAATGGCGACTTTATCTTTATTTTTTAGCAGCAACTCCGTAGCAACATAAATGCCATCCCAGTTATGCTTATAATTAAAGTAATGCCCAGTGCTTTCCGATGATGCATACAAAATATTAAAGTGATTTCTATCAAGTACAACAATGGCTGAAATATAACATAACAAGTAATCGGGCCGAGTCAGACGTTGCAACAGCTCATCTCGTCTCTCTAAGTTGGCATAATAATTCTTTGGATCGTCACTGGTTGCACAGCCTTCAAACTCTCTAAGCCATGCCTGAATGAAATTACTTTCCCTAGGGCAAACGATAAACCAGTTTTCTGAGATAGGTTTATCAATATTAGACGTACATTCATTTGAGTAAAAAAGAAATGCCTCGTGATTTTGCATTCTTGATGTTATCCACTCAAGACCTTCAGTTAAAAATATGCTGGCATCCATCCAGACTCCGCCATATTTTTTAAGAAGTAACAACCTGATGATATCAGCAACATTAGATTTAGGGAGCGAGCCATTAACCTCAGGGAGGGTAATATAATTATGAACATTGTTTTCGTTCAATACCATCACTTCGTAATCAGAACATAGTTTTTTAACCTGCTCAATGCACATTCGCACAATTTCAGGTAACGTCTCTGAGTCCCAATATATCCAGATTAACTTTGGTATCACATAATTATTGTAGTGCTTTTTATTACTTTCATTAATCTCAACCCAATTAACATTAGGTGTCTCTTCCCTTCTCTCGGTAATGATTTTTAGCATTTTAAAAAATTTCTTTATCATTTTATGAATCCCGTTTTGTCAAATAGCGAAGAGCTACACTTAAAGATGAAAGTTTGAAAGTATCCCTGTCAATAAGAATGATGCCCATACGTTTAAGCACAATATACTGATATAACGATATTGCAAATTCAGATACTGTCCATATAGTTGCAGTAGTTAAACCTCCGCCATACGGCAGAATCAAGTAATTAGCAGTCAAACTAAATACTGAAACTATGATTTGTATTTTCACAAATACTTTATCGAGCCCCATATTCAGCATCACTTGGCCGCCAATAATAATGCCATAAAACACGGCAAAAAGGCCGAAAGACAGAATCACAACGATAGGTGCTGACGGTAAAAAAGCCTTACCAAATATAATTAACGTAGCCAATTTACTGAAAGTAATCATACCGATAAGCATCATCAAACTCATGCAAATAAATATCGGCATAATTTTCTTTACTGTTTCAACACCTTCATTCTTATCCCTACCAAATTTTTCCGAAAGGATAGGGAAAATAATTTGATAAACTGGCATTATCATTACACTTTTAGCAACTTCAATAAGCTTTTGGGCTGAAGAATAGTAACCAACATCTTGCTTTGTAGATATTGCCCCCAAGAGAACAATCCCTGTAGTAGTATACAAATTTGTCACTACACTAGAGAGAAAAAGGTGCCTATCTTCCTTCAAGTAACGTATGCAGTCTTTTATTGGTGCGAATCTTAACTTTACACGATATTTACTGATGATAATACCAAATGTGATAATTGCCGTTATTAGAGTTATTACATTAAGGATCGCCGCATAGAGTAAAATATCGTCCGGAGATTTAATGAGCACAACAATCAATATGCAAGAAGCTGATTTTGAAACAAAAGATAGAAGTGCAATGGTTTTAAAATCACTATAAGCTTGCAAAAACCATGTTTGGGTAAAAAGCAAGGACAAGCACGAGCAAAAAGTAATCAGCGCAAGCGCAATGTTATTCTTAAGATCACCAATAGTGAATATACATATTGCAAATATAGCCATGCTTATAGAAATCAGTAACATCTGCGAGGTAAATATTGTTGAGAATATCTGATTACTACTGTTTTTTTCCCGCGTAACGCGTCTGACGCCAGTAAAGTTAAAGCTATAGCTGACAACAAGAGAGAAATACCCAACAATCGCTGCGATATAATTTATCAACCCCAATTTTTCAGGACCAAATATCCTGGCAACAATAGGTATTGTTATTAATGGGAAAACATAGTTTGCCATTTGCACAAAAAACATATATGAAAGATTTTTGATGTTTTTCTTCATATTATTGCATTGCTCGATTAAAATTTTAAATATTTTGACGGATTTCCCATTGAAAATCAATCGCTTTATCGGTCACCAAACCGAAACTCATTGCTAAACTTACAACATTCGACAGACCATTGATTGATAGGTCATTATTTCATGCTGCAAAATGCTAAAACAGTCACAAAAAATCAAAAAAAACCAATAAATTCAAAGTATTGAAATAAACCCCATGAAATAATAAAAATCAACACCAAAAAAATCGTCAATAGCCTAGCCCTGTAAGATAAAATTATTATTTTAAGAAATATCCCATACCGAAATTACCATGCCATACCCATTACTTTCGGTGGATGAAACCTCGAAGGTATCCAGAAATCGCTCAAGATCACCTCATCAGAGCATAGAAATCAACACGTTATCTATCGAATCAACGC
The DNA here is from genome assembly GCF_010119335.3 of Serratia sp. HRI. Classification (NCBI taxonomy): domain Bacteria; kingdom Pseudomonadati; phylum Pseudomonadota; class Gammaproteobacteria; order Enterobacterales; family Yersiniaceae; genus Serratia; species Serratia sp. HRI. The sequence continues at coordinate 1,384,686 of NZ_CP083690.1, forward strand.
AATAGCACTAAATTAATTTAATATCAAAAGGATAAACAGAAAACCCTGTAAGTTAACATTGTGTTATGTCTACCCCCCCATTCCCTCTAATTTTTTCACCCTGCTTATTGAAAATACTTCAACATTGCCTATCCTACTGATTGTGATATATTAATTTATATGGAACATTAAAGTTTCACTCAGAGATTTCATTACAAAGCTACGGGGATATTGATGGGGACTATCAGATTCGGTGCACTGGACAACCTCAAATTTTTATCGGCCATACTAATCATCAGTATGCATGTACATAACCTTGGAATGGAAAGCATTTACTCATATTCGCTCGTTAATGGTCTCTTTAGATATGCTGTTCCATTCTTCTTTATTGTCAATGGTTATTTTTTAATCGCCTCTATTGAAAAATCAGGATTTTACACTTGGGTTAAACGAGTAATCATCCTTTATACTCTATGGATGATTATTTACCTTCCTATTTATTACAAGCAGTTTGATATTCATACGAGCACTGGGAAATTAGATCTCGCTATAACAATGCTTCTGGGTTTTCATCATCTCTGGTATTTGGTCGCGATGTTTGTCGGAGGAGTACTTTTATTTTTGACCAGAAAGTCAAATATGAACGTTATGTTGGCAATTTCATTTGCATTGATAATATGTGGTGTACTTATACAGTATTACTTAAAAATCCATGGGAAACAGCTAACTCAAGACCGTTACATTCTTATTAACTTATACCATAATTTTCTATTTATGGGATTCCCTTTTATGTTCATTGGTCATTATTTACGAACCCAGAAAATAGAAATCAATCAAAAAATCGCTATCTCTATAGCAGCGCTCTCTGCCTTTTGCGTAATCTTTGAGTCGATCTATTACTATTCTATTGGTGACATACTGCCTATAGATACGCTTTTTTCCGTATCAATTTTAGCACCAGCTCTTTTCTTAATAGCAAAAAATATCAATATCAAAAAAAGCGTGAAATCGATGTCAACAATAGCAACAGCTGTTTACCTAACACATCCTTTCATCATAAAAATCGTATCATCTGATAGATTCGGAATCTCTGAGAGTATGTATACCATATTCTTACTTAGCTCTGTTTTTTCTATTTTACTTGCCATCATCCTTTCAAAGATGAATAAAAAGTTCAAGTATCTACTCTAATAGCGCTGCGGGTCTATTAATATACCATTAATGGGCCCAATAAAATCCCACAAAATTTAACCTATCGACTTAGTCCCTACATATATATCGTATTTGACTACCGAGATAATCTGTTACGCTTGCTTTGATTCATTATCTCCAGTCAACACTGCTTGCCATAGCCACTCCAATATAATCCTACAATAAGGGCTGAATGGATCGCGTCAAAAGTGATATAATTTCGGCTCGGCTTGACCATCACGTCACCATAAGATTGTAAGCTGTTGATAATCAGTAAAAAACAACTCAAGCTTCGTAACTGGAACCTGCACGATTATGAGTAAACCAATTCAGATGGAACGCGGCGTCAAATACCGCGATGCTGACAAAATGGCGCTGATCCCGGTCAAAACGGTGGTCACCGAACGGCAGGAGCTGTTGCGTAAACCCGAGTGGATGAAGATCAAACTGCCTGCCGATTCAACGCGCATTCAGGGCATCAAAGCCGCCATGCGTAAAAACGGCCTGCACTCCGTCTGTGAGGAAGCCTCGTGCCCTAATCTGTCCGAGTGTTTCAACCACGGTACCGCCACCTTTATGATCCTCGGCGCCATCTGTACCCGTCGCTGCCCGTTCTGCGACGTGGCCCACGGCCGCCCGATCGCGCCGGACGCCAACGAGCCGGAAAAGCTGGCGCAAACCATCGCCGACATGGCGCTGCGTTACGTGGTGATCACCTCGGTTGACCGCGACGATCTGCGCGACGGCGGTGCTCAGCACTTTGCCGACTGCATCTCCGCCATCCGCGCCAAGAGCCCAAACATCAAAATTGAAACGCTGGTGCCGGACTTCCGCGGTCGTATGGACCGCGCGCTGGAGATCCTCACCGCCACGCCGCCGGACGTGTTTAACCACAACCTGGAAAACGTGCCGCGCGTATACCGCCAGGTGCGCCCGGGCGCCAACTACGAGTGGTCGCTGAAGCTGCTGGAGCGCTTTAAAGAGGCGCACCCGAATATCCCGACCAAATCCGGCCTGATGGTCGGCCTGGGCGAAACCAACGCGGAAATCGTCGAAGTGATGCGCGATCTGCGCCGTCACGGCGTCACCATGCTGACGCTGGGCCAGTATCTGCAGCCGAGCCGCCACCACCTGCCGGTGCAGCGCTACGTCAGCCCGGCCGAGTTTGACGAGATGAAAGAAGAAGCGATGGCAATGGGCTTCACCCACGCCGCCTGTGGCCCGTTCGTGCGTTCGTCTTATCACGCCGATCTGCAGGCCAAAGGGATGGAAGTGAAATAACGCGTAATAGTTTGTTACGCTAAAGACGGCGGAAACGCCAAAAAACGGATGTCCACAAGGCATCCGTTTTTTATTGCGCGCCCTCAGACGGGATTAAACGTCTTTCTTCTCGACGCTCTGCTGAGCGGACTGGCTCTCGGCAGTGTTGCTGCCGGCGGCCGGCGGCGTGCTGTCGTCACCCACGGCTTTTTTAAAGCCTTTCAGCGCCGCGCCAAGATCGGCGCCGAGCGTGCGCAGTTTGCTGGTGCCGAACAGTAAAATCACCAATACCGCAATCACCAGAAGTTTGGTAATACTGATACCTTCCATACTCACCTTCTTATCATAGAGCGCTGCGTGAACAGCGAGAAAAACTGACCTTGCCTGCGAATATTTAGCGACTTTCCCCCCGCTCGCACAACCGCAACATGTAACAGAGTGAGATCCGTCGCAGGAATGCCACGCCGCCTCACGGCGTGAACTCCAGACTATTCTTAGTTTATCACCCGCATGATACGCTGCCATGATACTTATCAGGGAGATGCCGGATGTATATTGCCCCCCCCATTTTCGATGCCCGAAAATCCGGCCTCAGCTTCGCCAAACGCACCTATCTGCCCCGCGTCGCCGGTCTGGGGCTCGGCTTTATCTGCGTTTGCGCCGCACTCTATCCCTTGGCTCCGCCCACGGCGGTCTGGCTATTGCTGGCCTTTCACGGTTTTCTCTGGCCGCATCTCGCCTACCGCTTGGCCTGCCGCGCCAAAGATCCGTTCAAAGCCGAGATCCGCAACCTGCTGATCGACTCCGCCTTCGGCGGCTTCTGGGCGGCGATGATGGCGTTCAACGCGCTGCCGGCGATCGTCATCCTGTCGATGATGAGCATGAACAACATCGCTTCGGCCGGTAAGGCCCTGTTTGTCAAAGGGTTGGCGATTCAATTGGCCGCGGCGGCGCTGACCGGCGCGCTGCTCGGTTTCCCGTTCCACCCGCACAGCACGCCGCTGCAAATCTATCTGTGCCTGCCGATGATCTACCTTTATCCCACGCTGCTCGGCCTGGTGACCTACCGCACCGCCAAACGGCTGGCGGAAAAAAAACAGGAGCTGCAACGCATCAGCACCCGCGATGGGCTGACCGGCTTGTACAACCGCCGCCATTGGGAGCATCTGCTGCATCGTCAGTTCGACAGTTGCCGCCGCTACCAGGACAACGCCACGCTGATCTTGATGGATATCGATCGTTTCAAAACCATCAACGATACTTTCGGCCATGCGCTGGGGGATGAGGCCCTGGCGGCGCTGGCGGAAGAGCTGCTGATTGGCTTGCGCAACGTGGATATCGTCGGTCGCTACGGCGGCGACGAGTTTGGCGCAGTGCTGCCGAACACCAGCGCCGAACAGGCGGAAACCGTCCTGCGGCGCATCCAGCAGCGGCTGGACGCCGTTATCTTCAAAGAGGCGCCACAGCTGCGGCTACAGATCAGCGCCGGCATCGCCAACTACCACCCCGCGCTGGGCGGTTATCTGGACTGGCTGAAAGCGGCCGACGGTGCGCTTTACCGAGCGAAGCAAAATGGCCGCAACCGGCTGGAAACGGCGGCGCCGACGGGCGACTAACTTACTGGTTTAATAACTTGGCAAAATACTTCGGCGCTTCGACAAAGCCTTCACGCCGGTAAAACGTATGCGCCCGCTCGCGGCGGCTGTGGCAATGGACTTCAAGCCGATCGCAGCCGCGACGGTGCGCCAGCGCCTCGCCCTCCGCCAACAGCCGCCGCCCTACGCCTGCGCCGCGCGCTCGGTCGTCGACGCAAAAATAGCTGATGCGGCCAATGTCGCCGGCCAACGCCAGCTGCGGCAGAAAATGCAGCGACAGCACGCCCAGCACCCGCTCGCCCTCCACTGCCACCAGCAGCGCCTCGTCCGGATGCGCCAGCAGCTGGCGCATTCGCTGCGTCAGAAACGCCTCGGTGCCGGGATAATCCAACGCCGTCATTAATTCGGCGATAGCCTGGCGATCGCTCAGGCGCGCCGTTCTGATTTCCATGGGGTGACCTCGCAGATTGTCGATACTACAAAATAGGCGGCGTTAGGTGTAACATCCACCGGGTACGGTAAAAAAGGCCGTGCGGCACGCTGGAGATGACATTCCTCCCTAACCGCCTTCACAGGCTGATGATGTCTACGTAACCTCTCGGAGAGAGGCGCGTAGCGTTACGCCTGTCCCTTTCCGAGTCCCGTGAATTTCTCTGATTGAAAGGTAGTTGCCCCATGTTGAGCTCTTTACTGGCCGTATTTATCGGCGGCGGCGTCGGCAGCGTTTTGCGCTGGGCGGTAAGTATGAAAATGAATCCGCTGAACGCCCACATTCCGCTCGGTACGCTGATGGTCAATCTGATCGGCGGTTTTATCATCGGCCTGGCGATGGCGATTTTCACCCGCATGACGCATCTGGACCCCACCTGGAAATTACTGATCACCACTGGGTTCTGCGGCGGCCTGACCACCTTCTCCACCTTTTCGCTGGAGGTGGTGTACCTGATGCAGGATGGCCGCTTCGGTTGGGCGCTGGCCAACATGCTGCTCAACCTGGCCGGCTCGCTGGCGATGACGCTGCTGGCTTTCATGCTGGTGATGTGGGTCAACGGGCGCTAAGCCCTTAATGTTTCCTTAATCTTGCATGCGCATAATCTCATCCAGTACTTCTGACTGGATGAGAAACCGCTATGTTTAGCCTGCCGAAAACCGCCGCCGAAGCGATTGCCGTTGCGCTGTGCGTGCTGATCGTCGCCGCCTTTATCAAATCCTACCTGTTCGCTTAAGCGCCTTTTCCCCACGGCACGCGTTCATCTTGCGTCTTTCCGGCCGACTACACTACAATTGAGAATGAACGTTCACACCCAAAAATGTGAACCCGGCTTACGCGTAGCAAAGGATCGGGCAAATGCTCTCCCCCAACGACAGTAAACAGGCCAAGGTGCAGGCCCGCCGCGATCAGATCGTCGAAGCGGCGAAAACCAGCTTCCGCCGCCACGGCTTCCACGCCGCCAGCATGGCGGAAATCGCCCAGGGCTCGCAGCTCAGCGTCGGGCAAATCTATCGCTATTTCGCCAATAAAGACGCGATTATCGAGGAAATCGTCAACCGCATCATCGCCAGCAAGATGCAGCGGCTGGAAAACCTTGGCGATCACATCAACCTGATCGCCGGCACGCTGGCGGCGCGCACGCTGTTTCAGCAGCCGGGCGAGAGCGAAACCGATCACATGCTGATGCTGGAAGTGACCGCCGAGGCCACGCGCAACCCGGTGGTAGCCAAAATGCTCAGCGATGCGGAAGCGCGGCTGTTTCGCCACGTGTGCCACAACCTGCAGCGGCTGTATCCCCATTTCAGCGCGGAAGAGATCGCCGCGCGGGTGGAGTTTATCGCCGTCATGAGTGAAGGCACCGGTTACCGCATCCTTACCACGCAAAAAGCCGATGCGTCCCTGCTGCGCGATCTGTATCAGCAGGCCATTTCTCACCTGTTCAGGAAACGCTAATCTCCCATGACCAAACACTTAGCCAGACAACGTCTGGTGTACGCCGTCGTGCTTGGCCTGCTGGCCGCGCTGGGGCCGCTGTGCACCGATCTCTATCTGCCCGCCCTGCCGGAAATGGCGGGCGAACTGAATACCTCCACCGCCGCCGCGCAGCTCAGCCTGACCGCCGGGCTGCTCGGCCTGGGCGTCGGCCAGCTGATTTTCGGCCCTTACAGCGACAAACTGGGCCGCATGCGCCCGCTGTTGCTGTCGCTGATCCTGCTGCTGGGCGCTTCGCTGTGGTGCGCGCTGGCGCCCACCATCGACCAGTTGCTGATCGCACGCCTGCTGCAGGGCATCGCCGGCGCCGGTGGCGCGGTGATTTCCCGCGCCATCGCCCGCGATCTGTATGCCGGCCATGAGCTGACCCGCTTCTTCGCCCTGCTGATGCTGGTCAACGGCCTGGCGCCGATCGTCGCGCCGGTGCTGGGCGGCGTTATGCTGCAGGTGATGAACTGGCGCGGCATCTTCGGCGTGCTGGCGGCCATCGCCGTGCTGCTGTTCAGCCTGTCGGCGCTGAAACTGCACGAGTCCCTGCCGGCCGAGCGCCGCAGCCAGGGCGGCATTCTGGCGATGATGATGTCGCTGGGCAGTCTGTTGACCCAGCGCTATTTCATGGGCCTGTGCCTGACACAGGGCTTCGTGATGGCCGGCATGTTCGCCTATATCGGCGCCTCGCCTTTCGTCTTGCAGCAGATCTACGGCCTCAGCCCGCAGATGTTCAGCCTGTGCTTCGCCATTAACGGCGTCGGGCTGATCATTGCGGCGCAGCTGGCCAGCCGCCTCAGTTCGCGTTGGGGAGAGCGTCGCGTGTTGAAGAGCGGGCTAACGCTGGCGGCCGTCGCATCGCTGTTGCTGCTGTTGGCCGCCGCGCTGCATGCGCCGCTGGTGTTGTTGCTGGTGCCGCTGTTCTTTTCGGTGGCGGTGATCGGCATCGTCGGCCCAACCGCCTCTTCGCTGGCCATGCAAAGCCAGGGTGACAAAGCGGGCAGCGCGTCGGCCTTGATCGGCGTGTGCATGTTCGCGCTCGGTGCCTGCGCCGTGCCGCTCACCGGGCTGGGCGGCACGTCCAGCCTGTCGATGGCGCTGACCATCGTCGGCTGCTACGCCGTCGCCATCCTGCTGTTCAGCCTGTTAGGCCGCCGCAGCGAGGCATAACGCGCTTCGTTTACTCCTACCGTATCGACAAAGTATCCCCTTGCCCAAAAATGATTGCCCCACAACTTCTTTCGTATATGTGGAAAACGATTGTAAAGCCGGATTGCACTGCGTCCTTTCAGGACGCCCATCAACGTCGAAATCGATAGCTTCGGGGGGACTATCACGACCAGATGCACATGATCTGGCTGAATATTTAGCTCAAGGACTTCACAGTCCTTCATGTTGCAGAGGATATAAATTGTTCGGTAGAGCTCTTTACCCACCTTGTCGCGGAGGATTTTAAATCGATACTTCGGCGTCCACACCAGGTGGTATTTGCAACGCCAGAACACATGTGATGAACTCCTGTATAAACCCATGTTGGTGATTTCCTTCTTACTTGTGGTGAGTAAGCTGGAATATTCCGGCATGGGTTTCCTTCAGGCTAGAGCCTCACAGGTTCAATCACCACCTCCTTAGGAGGTGGTTTAAGGCTTACAGTAAAAGACCACCTCCTGAGGAGGTGGCTTTACACGACGCCCCCTAAAAGGGGGCCATTTTCGAGTTAATCCTGCAACAACTCCATCTGCTGTTCGATCTCTTGGTCCTTCTTATCCTGATGCCTCACGTATCGCCTGATAATTTCTTCGTTTACTCCTACCGTATCGACAAAGTATCCCCTTGCCCAAAAATGATTGCCCCACAACTTCTTTCGTATATGTGGAAAACGATTGTAAAGCCGGATTGCACTGCGTCCTTTCAGGACGCCCATCAACGTCGAAATCGATAGCTTCGGGGGGACTATCACGACCAGATGCACATGATCTGGCTGAATATTTAGCTCAAGGACTTCACAGTCCTTCATGTTGCAGAGGATATAAATTGTTCGGTAGAGCTCTTTACCCACCTTGTCGCGGAGGATTTTAAATCGATACTTCGGCGTCCACACCAGGTGGTATTTGCAACGCCAGAACACATGTGATGAACTCCTGTATAAACCCATGTTGGTGATTTCCTTCTTACAATAAAAAACCCGCTCAATGAGCGGGTTTTAAGAAATTCAGCTACGCAGCTTAGATAGCAGTAACGTTAGCGGCAGATGGGCCTTTGGCACCGTTCGTGATTTCAAATTCTACACGCTGGCCTTCAGCAAGCGTTTTGAAACCGTTGCTAACGATGGCAGAGAAGTGAACGAAAACGTCCTTGCTACCATCTTCCGGAGTAATGAAACCGAAGCCTTTGGATTCATTAAACCACTTAACGCTACCTTTAATCTTAGACATCAAACTTACCTTTAACGTGAATGAAAGACACAAAACCTGTGTCTATTACAGTACAGCAAGCAGGCAGGATTTTGTCCACCACCGCGATCACAGAAATCCGATAAAGAGTGAAAAAATCCGTGTTGTCCGGTGTAAATTGATTGCACCGGTTGCGATAAGTTACCGTGCCAGGTCAATCCTCTCCACCCACCGGCGAACAACGAGCGAACACCCAAACTCGCCCGCTTCCCCCAGCGTTGACGCTCCCGTGCAGACGCAATCGCTATGAAATATAACCAGATGGTCTTTTTGCTTCGGCGGCCGCTGCACTAGGGTTAGGGTTTATTTCCCACTGTGAGCCAAGCCTATGACCAGCCAGTTGGCAGACAAAATCATCGCCTATCGGCGTGAGCTGCACCAAAACCCGGAGCTTTCCAATCACGAATTCGCCACCACCGCCCGACTGACGCGCTGGCTGCAAGAAGCGGGCATTCGCCTGCTGCCGCTGGCGCTGAAAACCGGCGTCGTGGCAGAGATCGGCAGCGGCAAGGGGCCGATCATCGCGCTGCGCGGCGACATTGACGCTCTCCCGATCGACGAAATCGCCGACGTGCCCTTCAGCTCGCAAAACCGCGGCGTGATGCACGCCTGCGGCCACGACTTTCATACCTCAGTGATGCTCGGCGCCGCACACCTGCTGAAAGCGCGTGAGGCCGACCTGCCCGGCACGGTACGCCTCTTCTTCCAGCCGGCGGAAGAGACCTTCAACGGCGCCCGGCACCTGATCGACGCCGGCGCGCTGGATAATGTCGCCGCGGTGTTTGGCCTGCATAATGCGCCGGAGCTGCCCACCGGCACCTTCGCCACCCGCGCCGGGCCGTTCTACGCCAACGTCGATCGCTTCCAGATCCTCATCACCGGCAAGGGTGCGCACGCCGCCAAACCGGAACAGGGCGTCGACACCATCGTCACCGCCAGCCAGATCGTCGGCGCCCTGCAGACGCTGCCCAGCCGCAGCTTCAGCTCGCTGGAATCGCTGGTGGTGAGCGTAACGCGCATCGAAGGCGGCAATACCTGGAACGTGCTGCCGCAAACCGTGGAGCTGGAAGGCACGGTGCGCACCCACAGCGACGCGGTGCGCCGCCAGATGCCGGACAAGATTCGCCAGGTAATCGACGGCATAGCCGCCGCGCTGGGTGCGCAGGCCGAACTCCGCTGGCAGCCGGGGCCGCCGGCGGTGATCAATGACCCGCATTGGGCGGCGTTCAGCAAAACCGTTGCCGCCGAGGCCGGCTACCGGGTCGAAGAGGCGGAGTTGCAGATGGGCGGTGAAGATTTCGCGCTGTATCTGCATCATGTACCGGGGGTATTTGTCAGCATCGGTTCCGCCAGCGAGTTCGGCCTGCATCATCCGCGTTTCAATCCCGATGAACGGGCCCTGTTCCCCGCGGCGCAATATTTCACGCTGCTGGCGGAACGCACGCTGCAACAATTAACCACCGCGCCGGAAAAAGCCCTCAGCAACGCCTGAATAATGAAAATAGTATTTCCCCGACGCCGCACATGCCGCGTCGGGCCTTATTATTTCGCTCGCCGTGATATTTGCAATTTTCAACATTTGAATATGCTGTTTTGTTGTTTTACATCCCGCCGCCGCTCATCAATAGTGGACCCATCAAACACCGCGCGCCTCTGCGGCGCATGACAGGATAATCACGATGAGCGACAACGCGAATAATCAACGGCAATTGCGCCTGGGTGCCATTCTGCATGGCGCATCGGGAAATATGTCCGCCTGGCGCCACCCGGACGCCACCGCCGACGCCAGCATTAACCTCGAATTTAATATCGCCTCGGCGAAAAAAGCCGAACAGGGGAAATTCGATTTCGTCTTCGTCGCCGACGGGTTATATATCAACGAAAAATCCATTCCGCATTTTCTTAATCGTTTCGAACCGCTCACCCTGCTGGCCGCGCTGTCCGCCGCCACCGATAAAATTGGCCTGGTGGGCACCCTCTCCACCTCCTACAGCGATCCGTTCACCGTCGCCCGCCAGTTCGCCAGCCTCGATCACCTGAGCCACGGCCGCGCCGGCTGGAACGTGGTGACGTCGCCGCTGGAAGGCTCGGCCAAAAACTTCTCGCGCACTGAACACCCGGAACACAGCCTGCGTTACCGCATTGCCGGCGAATTTCTCGACGTCGCCAAAGGGCTGTGGGACTCCTGGGAAGACGACGCCTTCGTGCGTAATAAGACCAGCGGCGAATTCTTCCGCACCGGCAAACTGCACACTCTCAATCACCAGGGGGAGTTCTTCTCTGTACAGGGGCCGCTGAACATCGGCCGCACGCCGCAGGGGCGCCCGATCCTGTTCCAGGCCGGCGCCTCCGAAGACGGCAAACGGCTGGCGGCCCAACACGCCGATGCGATCTTCACCCATCACGACACGCTGGAACAGGCACAGGATTTCTATCAGGACGTGAAGCGACAGCTGGTGGAACAGGGGCGAGAACCGGACGATCTGCGCATCTTCCAGGGCGTCAGCGTGATCGTCGGCGACGACGACGCGGACGTCGAGCGCCAGTACCAGGAAACCGCCCGCCTGGTCAGCATCGAGAACGCCCTCAACTACCTCGGCCGCTACTTCGAGCATTACGACTTCGCCCGCCATCCGCTGGACGCGCCCTTCCCCGACATCGGCGATCTGGGGCAAAACAGCTTTCGCAGCACCACCGACGCCATCAAGCGCAGCGCCCGCGAGCGCAACCTCACGCTGCGCCAGGTGGCGCTGGAAGCCGCCTCGCCGCGCCCGGTGTTCAGCGGCACGCCGGAAGCGGTGGCGGACGGTCTGCAGCGCTGGTTCGACGGCAAAGCCGCCGACGGTTTCATCATCAGCGGCGGTACGCCCAACGCCTTCGGCCACTTCGTCGATCGGGTGGTGCCCGTCCTGCAACAGCGTGGCCTGTTCCGCCAGGCGTACCACGGCGACACGCTGCGCGAGCACCTGGGCCTGAAGCGCCCGCTGAACAGATTCACCCAATGATAAGATCGCTTTCAGGGATACCCGCTATGCAGAAAACCGTTACTGCCGCCCTCGTGGCGGCCTTGCTGAGCCTGACCGGCGCCGCACAGGCGGGCACCGGCATCGATTTGCAGGCCAATGAAACCCCGATCCACGCGCCGAAAAACCCGCAGGCGATCGCCAAACTGCCGGCCGATTTCCACTTCGTGAAGCCGGGCCAATTCACCGTCGCGATCGCCGCGCTCAACACGCCGCCGCTGGCGCTGTTCGCCGCCGACAACCGGCGGCTGATCGGCAGCGAGGTGGATATCGCTCAGCTGGTGGCCGACAGCCTGGGCCTAACGCTTAACGTGGTGCAAACCTCGTGGGAAGACTGGCCGCTGGGGGTGGTTTCCGGCAAGTATGACGCGGCCATCACCAACGTCACCGTGACCAAAGAGCGCAAAACCCGCTTCGACTTCGCTACCTACCGCATCGACTCGCTCGGCTTTTATGTCAAAACCGGCGGCAAGATCGCGACGATCAAACAGCCTGCCGATATCGCCGGATTAAAAATTATCGTCGGCTCCGGCACCAATCAGGAAGCCATCTTGCTGGCATGGGACAAGCAGAATCGGCAGCAGGGGCTTAAACCTTTCCAGCCAATCTACGTGACCGACGATGCAGCCGCCACGCTGGCGATCCAATCCGGCCGGGCCGACGCCTACTTCGGGCCGAACGTGCTGGGCGCCTATAAAGCGGCGCTGAACGGCCGCACCCGGCTGGCAGGCACGGTGGAAGGCGGTTGGCCCAAGGCGGCACACATCGCCGTCACCACCCGTAAAGGCAACGGCCTGGTGCAGGCGGTGAACGAAGCGCTGAACGGCGCGATCCGCGGCGGGCAGTACGATCGGGTGCTCAACCGCTGGGGCGAGAGCGTCGAACGCCTTGCGCAGTCGGAAATCAACCCGCCCGGCCTGGGCGATTAGGAGCGCGCGATGACGCAAGACACCTTCATTCAGACGCTGCCGACCGACCCGCTGATCGCCCCGGTAATCGAGGGGCTGTTCGGCGAATATCGCCGGCGTTACGGCGACTATTTTGGTGACCAGGAACCGGAACCGCTGGATCTGTACGCGCCGCCGCAGGGGGCCTTCATCGTGCTGCTGCGCGCCGGTGCGCCGATCGCCATGGGCGCCTTTAAACACTATGACGCACAAACCGCCGAGCTGAAGCGCATCTGGACGCGGGGCGATCTGCGTCGCCAGGGCCTGGCACAGCGGGTGTTGCAGCAGCTCGAAACGCTGGCGCTGGCGCAGGGATATCACCGGCTCTATCTGACCACCGGCTTTCGCCAGCCCGAAGCGGTGGGCCTGTATCTGAGCAACGGGTATCAGCCGCAGTTCGATCCCACCGTCGACAGCGAGGTTTACAGCCGCCCACCCTACGATGGCCGCCTGCCGTTCCGCAAAAACCTGATTGCAGAGGGCGCGTGTTGTTGCGCGTCGGAAAGGAAAATCGCCTAAGGCCCCTTTATCTGTATCAGGAGACATGACATGTCCAAACAAGAAGTCTTGAAAGTGGTGCCCGCCCGCTATCCGCTGCGGCTGATCGGCGCGCTGTTTTCGCTGTTTATTCTGGCTGCCATCGTGCAATCGGTGGCGGGCAACGCGCGCTGGGAATGGGGCGTGTTCGCCGAGTGGTTCTTCGCGCCGGCGGTGCTGGCTGGGCTGGGGCAAACCCTGCTGCTGACGCTGCTCGGCACGCTGTTCAGCATCCTGTTCGGCACCCTGCTGGCGCTGGCGCGATTGTCGCGCTCTTACCTGTTGGCGTCGCTGGCCTGGGGTTATATCTGGCTGTTTCGCTCGCTGCCGCTGATTCTGGTGCTGATCATCCTGTACAACTTTTCCTACCTGTACGACGCCATCTCGCTGGGCATTCCCTTCACCTCCGTGGTGTTCGCCAGCTATCCGACCATCGACATTCTCGGCCAGTTCGCCGTGGCGGTGCTGGGCCTGACGCTGGTGCAGTCCGCCTATACCGCCGAGATCATCCGCGGCGGCATCCTGGGCGTGGATTACGGCCAGCACGAAGCGGCGGCGGCGCTGGGCCTGCCGGGCTATCGCCGCACCTTCCGCATCATTCTGCCGCAGGCGCTGCGATCCATTATTCCGACCGGATTCAACGAGATCATCAGTCTGGCGAAAGGCACCTCAATCGTTTACGTGCTGGCGCTGCCGGAGCTGTTTTACACCATCCAGGTGATCTATAACCGCACCCAGCAGGTGATACCGCTGCTGATGGTGGCCACCGTCTGGTATCTGTTCATCACCACCGCCCTATCGGTGATCCAATACTACATCGAACGCTATTTCGCCCGGGGCGCGGTGCGCGAACTGCCGCCGACGCCCTGGCAGAAACTGGCCGGCTGGCTAAAACGTTAGGAGACCCGCATGTCTGAAGCCATTGATTATTACGCCTTGCCCGAACAGCCGGTACGCAACCTCACCCCGGTGCCGGCGCGCGGCCTGTTCGAAATCAGCAACGTCAGCAAGTTCTTCGGCAAACACAAGGCGTTGGACGACGTCAGCCTGACGCTGCAGCCGGGCACCGTGACCGTGATCCTCGGGCCTTCCGGCTCCGGAAAATCGACGCTGCTGCGGGCGATCAACCATCTGGAGCGCGTCGACGAGGGGTTTATCCGCATCGACGGCGACTACGTCGGCTACCGCCGCAAGGGCAACCGGCTGTACGAGCTGAAGGAAAAGGCCATCCTCCGGCAGCGCATCAACGTCGGCTACGTGTTCCAAAACTTTAACCTGTTCCCGCATCTGACGGTGCTGGAAAACATCATCGAAGCGCCGGTGGTGCACAAGATCCACTCCCGTGAACGGGCGAAAGCGGTAGCCTATGAGCTGCTGGATACGGTCGGGCTGCGCCATAAGGCGGACGCCTACCCGCGCCACCTCTCCGGCGGCCAACAGCAGCGCATCGCCATCGCGCGCGCGCTGGCGCTGAACCCGAAGGTGATCCTGTTCGATGAACCGACCTCCGCGCTCGATCCCGAGCTGGTCGGCGAAGTGCTGGACGTGATAAAGGGATTGGCGGATCTGGGCGTCACGCTGGTGGTGGTCACCCATGAAATCGGCTTTGCGCGCGAAGCGGCGGATCGGGTGGTGTTTATGGTCGACGGGCAAATCGTCGAGCAGGGCGACGCCAAGCAAGTGCTGGCTCAGCCGCAGCATCCGCGCACCGTCAACTTTCTCAACAAAGTGCTGTGATCGTCAGGGCGCCGTGGCGCCCCGTACCCGAGCCGCTTACCGGCCGGCGAAACGCCGTTTCTCGGCGGCGAAGTCCAGCGGGCGGATCCCCTGCTGGTTTTTGTCCTCGTCGGTCAGCAACGCCGGCGGAATAAACCAGGTCACCTCGAACAGCAGCCCGTCCGGATCGTGGCCATAAATGCTTTTGTGCACGCCGTGATCCTCTTCCAGCCCCAGAATGCCGCGTTCGGCCAGCTGGTGACGAATACGCTCCAGCTCCTCCAGGCTATCCACTTCCCAGGCCAGATGGTACAGCCCGGCCGGTGGCTCATGCTCCGCCGGCGGCTCGTTGTTGGCGCGAAAGACCCCGGCGCGCTGCTGGCCCAGGTTCTTGCTGAATAGCGCCAAATCGTGATCGTTGTCCGAATCGGCGGCCTGGGTAAACACCGCCCGATCGGGGCTGTCGGACGGCTTGAGCTTGAACCCCAACACCTGATGATAAAAGTCGGCGCTCTGCCGCACATCGCTGACATACAGCACGGCGTGATTGAGACGTTTGATGCCCATCGCTATTCCTTTTTCGCATTGAATGAAGTCAGCATGAACATAGCATGTGGGGAGAAAGCCGCTAAATGCCGTTATCGCATGACTAAATGCCGCCCGCGCAATCTGTCGCTGCAAGTCATTCCGCGCTATCATAAGCGCTGTATAGAACCCTTTTGTGAGAATAGCGATGAACGGCAAGATAACGACTTTTTTTGAAGACAAAGGCTTCGGCTTTATTACCGACGAGAACGGAGAAAATCGTTATTTTCACGTGATTAAAGTGCAGAACCCGGAGCTGATTAAGAAAAATGCGGCGGTGACCTTCGAACCGACCAACAACACCAAGGGCCCGTCGGCTTATGCGGTCAAAGTGTTGGCGCCCAGCAAATACATCATCATCGCCAACGAAAGAATCAAGATCGCCAGCATCAAGTCTTTCAATACTTTCACCAAGGAAGTGCCGGTCAAAGCCGACGTGGATAAAGAGAACACCGTGCTGTCGGTCGGCCTGCTGATGAACCGCATTCGCCCGCAGTCAGAAGACCAGGCGCAGACCATGCAAACGCTGCGCATGCTGACCATTACCACTTTCCAGAACACCACCCATACCTTCTCCGAGCACGAGATCGACATGGATGAGACCATCAAGGCGCTGAAAAGCCTGTAAGCCTCTGCGTACAGAAAATAACCAACGAAATTTGTCGTCGCCTGTGTTAGCGTGAGTTTTCACCTGACACAGGCTATTGATATGTCCGATTCCATCAGCGTTAAAGGTTTTATCAACCGCTCCACCCAAATCGTCTGCCCTAAATGCGGCTATGTTACCCGGCAAAAATGCGCGGCAATGCTGCAAGACGTGATACTGATTTGCCCTAATTGCGAAACCCGCTTCGAGCCCAGGCAAGGCTGAAAACGGTTAGCGGAACAGGATATGCTCGACGCTGTTGCCGTTCACCACATTGAACGACTCCACCCGATTACGCCCCTGCGATTTGGCGCGATACAGCGCGATATCCGCCATATTCATCAGCTGCTCCAGCGATTTCACCTCGTTCATCGCCAGGCTGGCGACGCCGACGCTGATGGTAATTTTCAACGTTTGCTTGCCTTCCGCCTGCAGTTCCGCCTGCTCCACCAGCCGGCGCAGATGTTCCCCCAGCGCCACGCCCTGTGCCGCCAGCGCACGCGGCAGCATGATGGCGAACTCTTCCCCGCCCAAGCGGCCGAACAGCTGATCGTGGCGCAGCTCGCGCCGTACGATGTGCGCAAATGACGCCAAAACCTGATCGCCGGCGCTGTGGCCGTGCGTATCGTTGATCTGCTTGAAATGGTCGATGTCGATCAGCAGGAGCGACACCGCCTCTTTGGAGCGGTGCTTGTGCTCCAGCAGCTCGCCCGCTTTGCGCGTCATCGCGCTGCGCGCCAGCACCCCGGTCAGAAAATCGTGGTTGGCGCTGTGCTCCAGACGCCGCATCAGCTTGCGGTTGGCGGCGATAGAACTGGCGAGGATCAGCGGCCCCATCACCAACATGGCGATGCCCAAGCGGGCGGACATCAGCGTGTCGAGGAAGGCGTTGTGGTTGTTCGGCGTTTCGTACAGCACCAGGTTGGCGGAAATACTGCTGATCTCGGTCATGCCGGTCAACAGCGTCAGCAACGTTACAGGGAACAGCTGGTAACGCACCGCGCACCACAGCAGTGCCGGGATCGGGAAGGCGATAGCGCCCGGCCCGCCGATATAGACGCTGAAGATCAGCGACAGCAGCAGCGCCAGCAGCGGCAGACAGCCTTTCAAACGCCAACGCACCTGTATGCGCAACAGCTGCTTCAGCCGCGGCGCCGCCATCAGCACCGGCAACAGCAGCAAGGTCGTCGAGAACTGCTCGCTGAACCAGGCCAGCCACGCGACCACCACCGTGTTGTTGTACAGGCTGTCGTTGCGCAGCACCGACAGCGTCGACGCCACCGCCGCACCGGCCAGACTGGCGCTGAACATATAGAGTATCGCCTGGGGTTTGCCCATGCGCCGTTGCGACTGGGGCAGCATCAGCATGATGCCGTAACCGACGGCGATCAGCGACATGTTGCAGGCGTTCAGCCACAGCGCCAGGGACCAGCCTTCGCCGGTGCTGAGATCGGCGGCGACCATGCCCAGGTAAGTGGTAAGCCAGCCGAGCGGCGTGGCGTAAACGGGTTTGCGCAGCAGCAGACCGAGCAGAATCGCATTCACCGGCCAAAATAAAGAAAGCGAACCAATCGGCCGGCTAAGAATACCCACCAGAGAAAGTAAAAAGGCCAGCATGAAAAGATTGATCAGCTGAACCGTCAGAGGCAGGCCATGCCTGGCGTTTATTCTGACGTTCATCGCCTCGCCCATATTTCGCTAATAACCAGAATAATAATGTGCATACTCTCTCGCCCGGCCAGTGAGGGATAGTCAACTCGGATTTCAACCAAAAAAGCCAGACAAATCAATAATAAAAAACGTTAACATTTAATTAACAGACTTTTCTTAGCCTGATGCGACCGCAGCGGGCTCACCCGCATAGCGTCAGCAAATAATGCCGACTCTGCTGTCAGCATAGCGCATAGCGTAATAGGCCGCCGCCGGCGTTAATTACATTAATAAGCTTGTGGTTATTGGTCGTTGAATGATGTTTGAATAACTACGCGATTATTTTCCTGCAACTGGGCCGCCCGTGCAATAACAACCCCAAAAAAGCCCGCATAGCGCGGGCTTGCTTGAACAACAGCAAATCGACAGTTACGACACAGCCATACGTTGCATGCCTGTGCTGCCGCGCAGTATAGCGGTGAAAGCTTAAGCAGACCTTAGCAACAAAAAAGTGCCGGTGTCAATTCTTTCGCGCAAATCAAGAAGGACTTGAAACCGTATATGGGACAGTAGGTTAGCTCCTTTCGGGGCCGCTTAGAAGAAGAGCGGCGTTGTCGGCTAGGAGCGACATAGGAGCGTTGGGAGAGAAAGCCGCATCGCACTGTGTAGTGCTGGATTGCCGAGGAACGGCGGGCCTGTCGCATCATCATAGCCCAACAGGCTCGGCGGCATCCAGAATGAAGAACGCGCAGCCTGGGCTGCGCGTTCGATGGATGCCGTTGAATAGCATGCGGTGCAATCATGGCGGCTTCGGTGGTGTGCTGCGGGTCGCCGTGCCCTTCCTGAATCCTCGATCCCCCGCCATGAACGCTTCCAGCATATGCGGGATCAGCGTCGCCGCATCAACGGCCTCGCCATACGCCTGCGCGTGTAGCGCGGCGTAGCGGTCGAGGTCGACTTTCAAGCTGGTCGGGCAAACGAAAGTCAGCTTGGTGCTCTCGGTCTTCGGCAGCGGGCCGAGCCGCAGCTTCTTGGTCGTGCTCATCGTGAAGTCCCCCGGTTGAAGAACAGCGGCTGGTACGGCCGCAGCACCAGATCCCGGTTGACGATGATGCGAACCGGCAGGCCCGGCCGTTGCGTTAAGGTCGGCTGGATGTTGAGGTTGCGCCGGGTCATCTCCTGGCCGACCTGATTGATGCTGTCCTGCGCGCTGTCGCGCCCAGCGATGATGACGCGATCACCATCCTGCCGGTTCTCCGGCGCGGCCAGCTCGGCACCGACGCCCAGCAGCGTGGTGAGTGCCGCACCGGCAAAGATGCGGCCCCAGTGGTAGTCCACATCGTCCTCCAGCCCGGCATAGCCGGCTGGGTCGGTGCCGGCCAGGTTGTCGAGCGTGAGCGAAGACGTGTCCGGCAGGATGATCCGGTTCCAGACGACTTGAACGCGGCTCTGCCCGTAGCTGACCTGGCTGTTGTATTTGCCCAGGATGCGCGAACCCTGCGGAATCAGCAGGAAGCGCCCGGTGGCTGTGTCATAGACCGGCTCCGTCACCGTGGCGATCACGTCGCCGGGCAAGTCCGACTTGATGCCCGTCACCAAGGCACCTGCGACCACTGTTCCGGCCATAACCTGATACGGCGAAATTGGCAGAGTCAGATTGCCGGAATTACGGGTTTCAGTGGGGCCAGCTTTCATGAAAGCCTCTTTCTGGTCTTGCCGGTTTTGCACCGCTGTCGGGTCAGCAGGTTGGGCCGCCGTGGAGGCCGGCCCGGCCGCCAGCGGGTCAAACGCCGCATTGGCGGCGAAGCCCGGCGCAGCGGCCACCTGTGTCTGCGCTACCGGCGCCGCATTCTGCCCACCCGAGCGGAAGAACACGGACGAGGCCGCGGCCGCCTCGGCTTCTTTTCGCAGGGCATCGTTCGGGTCGTGACCGGGGGCCGCGTAGGCAGCCGTCGCCGGTTGCTGCGACTTCACGATAGCCGGGCCAAGATCGCCCGGCAGCGGTGGCCCTAGTTCGGGAACGGCAGGCAGCAACGCCGGCGGCAGCTTGGAATAGTCCGTCGGCAGCGCATCCAGTCCTTCCGACTTTGACACGCGATCGACGTTGTAAAGCTCGGTCTGCTCGCCTGTGCTGCGTCGATGAGGTTGCAGCGACCACATCAGCGCGCCGAGCACGGCGACCGCTAGGACGCCGGCAAGGATGGCCAGCGAGCGCCGGTTCAGGCGTGTGACTGGACGCGGCTGGGCGCGCAGCGCCACTGCCTCCGGCGCCACCTTGTCCGCCTGCGGCGCGGCAAGGTCGGGAGTGTCATCCTGGCTCATGGTCAGTTCCTCCGTGCAACACCATCGGTGCGCTCGATCCGCACCACGTCGCCGCCATCGCCGCCCAGCCGCAGTTCGGCCGCGCCGAACAGGCGATCCACGACGTAGTACGGCGAGCGAAAACGGTAGTTCACCAGTTGCCCGTCGCCCTGCGCGCCGATGACAAACAGCGGCGGCAGCTCGCCCTGGGCGATGCCCGGCGGGAACTGGATATAGACCTTCTCTCCATCATCGAAGGCGCGCAGAGGCTTCCACGGCGGGTTGCTGCCCGATACCGCGTAGCGGAAGCGGATCTTGTCCAGCGACAGGCCCGTATCGACAGGCGTTGTTGCCTGCGCTGCCTGCGCCTGGCGCTGCAACGCGAGCATTCGGTCTTTCGGATAGTCCCAGGACACCGACGCCATCCATGCCCTCTCGGTCGAGGTCAGCTCCAGCAGGTAGGTGCGCCGACTGGTGGTGATGACGAGATTGGTTTTCAGACCGGAGCGGATAGGCTTGACCAGCACATTGACGCGCAGATCGGCCCCGCCGCCGCTGGACGTGTCGCCCACGATCCAGCGCACGGTATCGCCGGCGGCGACCGTTACCAGTTCCTCGCCCGGTTGAAGCGAAACCACCGTCACGCGCCCCGGCGACGCATAGACCTGATAAAGCGCGCCATCGGTGAACGGCCACACCTGAATCGCGTTGACGTAGCCCTCACGGGTAGGCGCGATACGCGCTTCTGCATTGGCACGGGAAACGCGCACCTTTTCGTCGGCCGGCTCCGGCGCAACGGGGGCCTCATCGAGTTCCGGCAGGGGCTTCAACTGCGCCGGCAGCGCCAGCGGTTCAGGGACGGCGACGACTTCGACGGGCTTGGGCGGTTCGGGCAACGGCTGGGCCAGCACCGTCTCGTCGAGCGAGATGGATGGCGGCGGCTTCCCCTGCGAGGCGCAGCCCGCGAGGGCCAGCAGCGTCAAAGGAACAACGTAAAGGCGGAAACGAAGTTTCATGGTTTGGCTCCTTCGGAAGAATCCAGTTCGCGGCTCCATGACAGGCCGTTGACGTAGATACCCAATGGGTTCTTGAGCAGGCGCTGTTCAGTACGCGGGGTTTGCAGGACGGTCGAAAGCACGGCGTTCCAGCGTTCGGTGCCGGCGGGCGCACCGTTGACATAGCGCTGCTCTGTCCAGCGCACGTTGAAAGACGTGTCGCTCGCGCGAACCACGCTGGTGATTTGCACCGTTACCGATTCCTTGCCGATGCGGGCGAATGGGTCATTGGTGCGGGCGTAGTCGTTGAGCACCGCCGCGCCCTTGTCGGTGGTGTAGTCGTAGGCATCGAGCCAGTTCTGCCGCACCACGATGGGGTCGATGGACAGCGAGCGAACCAGCGTCACGAAGCGCGCCAGGTGGTGCGCGATCTGCGCGTCGCCGGGCCGGTACGGCGTGGCGGCCTCTCCCACGGCGCGCACCTGCCCGGCTTGATCGACCTCGATGACATAGGGCGTCACGATGGACTGCGCCGAGCGCCACACCAGGCCGCCGGCCATCAACAGCGCGAGCACTAGGCAGCCGAAGGCCATCAGGCGCCAATTCTTCGCCTGCACGCGGGCGGAGCCGATACGGTCGTCCCACACCTGGGCGGCGGCTTGATACGGGGTGGCAGGCTGCGGCGTATCGGCGTAGCGCACCTGCGGTCGTTTGAATCGCATGGGTGTTCTCCTTGAAGGTTAGGTATCGGAATCCCGCAGGCTCGGGCCTTGCCCGGAGCCGCCGCCGTCGCCGCCGCGCAGCGTGTGGGCGGCAGTGGTCGCGGCATGGGTAGCCTGCTGGCGGCGGTGCATCCGCTTGGCCCAGGCCGGTTGCTGTTGCTTCTGCGAGCCTGCGGTGCCGTCTGCGGTCTGGCCGGGGCCAGCACCGTCGCTGCCGGCTTCTGTGCCGTTCCAGCCAGCGCGGAAGGAGTCGGCCACCTTCTGCCCAACAGCGGAAGCACCAGAGGTGACGCTGCGGCCTGCGGCTTGTGCGCCAGTCTTGGCGACATTGCCGAGGCCAGCCGCCGCGCCCTTGGCACCGCCGCCGGCCGCAGCGGAACCGGCCTGGAACGCCGATCGGGCACTGCCGGCCGCCGAAGTCGCGGCACGCGCACCGGCACCGGCCAGCTTTGCGGCCGCCGGGGCCATTCGTGCCCCGGCCATGACGGCGCCGCCCACGCCCGTTACGGCGGCGCCGATGGCAACGCCGGTGCCGACAGCCCCGACCGCAGCACCAGCCATCGCGCCCGCACCAAGCTGTGGCGCACCGGACACCAGGCCGGTGGCGATACCGGGGCCGAAAATGCCCAGCGCCAGCAGCGCGAGCGAGGCCAGCATCACGACCAGCGCGTGGTCGATGGATGGTTCGTCGGGATGCACCTGGAACTCGGCGAACAGGCCTGAACCGATGCCGACGATGACGGCCAGCACCAAGACCTTGATGCCTGACGACACCACGTTGCCTAGCACCTTTTCCGCGAGGAACGAGGTCTTGTTCCAGAGTGCAAACGGGATCAAGACGAAGCCGGCGAGCGTAGTCAGTTTGAACTCGATCAGCGTGATGAAAAGCTGTACGGCCAGCACGAAGAAGCAGAGGATCACCACCAGCCAGGCGATGAACAGAACCACGATAGGGTCGATGTTCACGAACACCTCGGGGAACCCAGCCATGTCCCCGATCTGTTCCAGAATCGGCGCGGCTGCGTCGATGCCGGTCTTCGCCAGCCGGCCCGGCTGAAGGAAGTTCTCCATCGTGATGGCCGAGCCGGTAGCGGTAATTCCCAAGCCGGCGAACGAGCGGAACACGATGCTCGCCAGCCAGTTGAAGTTGCCGATGATGTAGGCGAACGCGCCGACACAGAGCACCTTGCGCAGCAGCTTGGCGATCACGTCGTCGCCCTGGCCGGTGGCGTGGCTCATGGCCCAATACAGGCCAGCGATCGTCATGTCGATGACGATGAGCGTGGCGGTGAGAAATGCCACTTCGCCCTGCAATAAGCCGAAGCCCGAGTCGATGTAGCGCGAGAACGTATCGAGGAAACGGTCGATGATGGTCACGTCGTTCATGGCGAATCCTCGGGCGGAGTGAGCGGAACGGCGCCCTCTGGCAATTCATCTGCGGGCGTATCGAAGCTCGGCGGAATCGGCGGGAGTTCAGCCAGCGAGTTGTATTCATCCGGCCCGGTATGGCCGGCGAAGAAGCGCCGCCGGAAGGCTTCAGCGGCGGCGCGGCAGGCATCCTCGCCCACGGCCTGCCGGTCGGCCGCGCATTGCCCGCGCAACGCCTTGAGCCGCACCGGATCTGCGGCCAGGGCGTCGGCCAGGTTCTCGGCCGGCTGCTGGCCGCACGCGGTCAGCAGCACGGCCATCAGGACGGAAGCGCATCGCATGGCCGCCTCCGGTCAGTTGTTATAGAAGTTGACGGACTGCGGCGTGTACGGCGTGCCGGTGCCCAGAAAGCGCCGCCGCACTTCGCGGGCGCGCTCCATAGCCGCCGCTTGCCGCGCCAGTTCCAGTGAAGCGGCCCGGTCTTGCGTGATCTGGAGCTGCTGCGCCTGGATCGACTGCTTGGCCTGCAAAGCCAGGAGCTGGTTCGTCGCCTGCATCGCTTGCAGCGCGCCGGTGGCCGACTGGCTCTGGCTCACGAGATCGGCCAGCGCGCTTTCGTCTTGGGCGAGGTTCTGCGACACCTGCGCCTGCATCCGCATCGCGGTGTGCAAGCCGTTCAAGGTGTTCTGCCAGCGTTCGCGGGCGTCCTGTGCCATGCGGTCGCCGCTGATGGTGGCGGCGTACTGTTCCGGGTACAGGCGGGCGAACGTGGCATCCATGCTCTGCACGTCGTAGGCCAAGCCGCGCGCCTCGGCGATCAGGCGCTCGGTGGTGGCGAGCGTCGAGCGCAGGCGGTTGACGATGTTGAAGTCGAGATTTGCCAGGTTCCTGGCCTGGTTCATCAACATCTGCGCCTCGTTCTGAAGCTGGTTGATCTGGTTGTTGATCTGTTCCAGCGTGCGCACGGCGGTCAGCGTGTTCTGCACGAAGTTGGACGGGTCGAACACCGTCAGCGCGGATGCGGGCTGCACGGCCAGCAGCGATACCGACAGCACGGCAGCGAGTGAGACAGAGAGCAAACGGGGCTTGGTCTTCATGGTGAAACCTCCAGCGGTTGAGAAGCGAGAAAGGAAGCTGCCGCCGGAGCGGACGGCAGCAGGTCGGCGGCCCAGCCGAGGCCGCGATGGCGCAGCCACGCGCCGGCGAAGCCGGGAGCGCCGGCCTGCGTCAGCACGCGGTCAATATCGCGTTGGTCTTGAGGGGTGGATGCGCCCGCGAATGCGAGCGCGACAGGCCCCAGGTCGAGGTCGAACAGGCGATTGCCGAGGCGCGACTGGTAGTAGTAATCGCGCTTGGGCTGTGCGGTCGCCACGATCTCAATCTGGCGGCTGTTCAAGCCGAAGCCTTCGTAGATCGTGCGAATCTGCGGCTCGGTGGCCTGCGGGTTAGGTAAGAAGATCCTGCTCGCGCAGCTTTCGATGATGGCTGGCGCGATGGTCGAGTCCTTGATGTCGGCCAGCGACTGCGTGGCAAAGATGACGCTGACGTTCTTTTTTCTGAGCGTCTTGAGCCATTGCCGGATGCGGGCCGCGAAGGACGGCTCATCGAGGAACAGCCACGCTTCATCGAGGATCAGCAGCGTGGGCGCGCCGTCAAAACGTTCGTCGAAGCGGGCGAACAGGTAGCGCAGCACTGCTTGCACGGCGGCGGGGCTGTGCATCAGTTCTTCCATCTCAAAGCCCTGCACGTCGGCCATGCCCAGCCGGTCGTGGTCAGCGTCCAGCAGCTTGCCGTGGGCGCCGCCCAACACATAGGGCGCGAGCGCTTGGCGCAGCGCGTTGGACTGCAATAACACCGACAAGCCGGTCATGGTGCGCTGCTCCACTGGCGCACCGGCAAGGCTTCGCAGCGCCGACCAAATGGCAGCCTTCTCGTCCGGGCCGACCGTCACGCCTTCGTGCAGCAGCCGGCCCTCCACCCATTCGGCGGCCCAGGTGCGGTAGCCCTCGTGGGCTATTCGCGCGAGTGGCTGGAAGGCGATGCCGCCATCGGCACCGAGGTCGTAGTGCTCACCGCCAAGGCCGAGGATGGTGGCGCGCATCGAGCGCCCCATGTCGAAGGCGAAGATCCGCGAGCCGAAGTAGCGCCGGAACTGCATGGCCAATATGGCGAGCAGCACCGACTTGCCCATGCCGGTCGGCCCGGCGACAAGGGTGTGCCCCACGTCGCCGATGTGCGTCACCAGCCGGAACGGCGTCGCGCCATCGGTGCGGGTGACGATCAGCGGCGGGCCATCGAGGTGTTCGTTCTTCTCCGG
This sequence comes from Serratia sp. HRI, assembly GCF_010119335.3. Lineage (NCBI taxonomy): Bacteria > Pseudomonadati > Pseudomonadota > Gammaproteobacteria > Enterobacterales > Yersiniaceae > Serratia > Serratia sp. HRI. The sequence goes on from NZ_CP083690.1 coordinate 1,409,943, forward strand.
CCCAGCCCATACCGCTGACATCGGCATCATGTGCGCCAGGTTCAGCGTCGAAACGATGGGCTGACGCACGTTCGCGTATGCGTTGCCGGGGACGGACGACAGCCAGGCATCGACTGCGTTGAGGGTTTCGGGGATGGTCACGAAACCCCGGCCCTGGATGACGCGCTCCACCATGCGCAGCTTCTCGTCGGCCACGGCCGGGTCGGCGTCGAGCACCGTCACCGTGGCGGTGAGGTAGCCGAAGGCGACTTGATCGCTGCCCAGCTCCTGCAAGGCGGCATCGGCGTCGGCGGCCTTGTTGCTGGCATCGGTATCGACCAGCGGGCTTTCCTGCTGAAAGATCGTTTCGCGCAGCAGCGCGATGACGTTCTTGCGCTTGGCGAACCATTGGCGCCGCAAGCGCCCCAATTCCCGTTCCGCCTCGGCTTTGTCCAGGCACAGGAAGCGCGTACTCCAGCGATACGCAAAGCCCAGGCGGTTGAGGTCGTCCAAGATCCCCGGCCAGGTCGAGGTCGGGAAGCCTCGTACCGACACCACGCGCAGGTGCTGATCGCCCAGCATGGGCGCCAGGCCGCCGACCAGCGCGGCATCGGCCAGCAGTGCGTCGATATGGAACGGCACGTCGGGCACGCCGACGCGATAGCGCCGCGTGGAGACTGTGGCATGCAGGTAGGTCAGCGTCTGGCTATCGTCCAGCCAGGCAATCTCCGGCATCACACCATCGAGCAGGTCGAACACGCGATCGGTCTCTGCCACGAAGGAATCAAGCCGACCACGCCAGTCCACACCCTCAGTGGGCCGGTTCTCGTACAGCATCCCAGCCGCACGGGCGCGAGACTCTTGCGGCGGTAGGTGTTGCAACGTGAAGTGATAGACGCTCTCGAAATGGCCATCCGACTCCTCGAACGCCGCGCGTCGCTCCTCATCCACCAGCCAGGACAGTGGTTCGGGAAAGGAGGATTGCGGATAGCTCGATGCCCGCATCCGCTCGGCCTCGATATAGAAGGCCCAGCCAGACCCGGTACGGCGAAGCGCGTTGTTCTGCCGCGCCGACGTGGCAATCAGCTCGCCCTGTGTCGCACTGTCCAAGTCGGGGCCGCGAAACTGGAACGTGCGTTGAAACGAACCATCTTTGTTCAGCACAACGCCCGGCGCGACCAGCCCGGCCCAGGGCAGCCAGTCGGCAAGCAAGGCCGGGCGCTGACGATATTCGGCAAGGTTCAGCATGGCGTCCTCCCCTCACACGTCCAGAAGCGGGCGGTGTTTGATATGCCGCGCGAAGACCTGCATGAACTGCGGATCGACGCGCGCACCCCATACGGCCAGCGAGTGGCCGACGATCCAGAGCACCACGCCGGGAATCCACAGTTGCAGGCCCAGCCCGACGGCGGCGGCTAGCGTGCCGTTGGCAATCGCCACGGTGCGCGGCGCACCGCCCAGCAGGATCGGCTCGGTCAGCGAGCGATGCAGCGGCACTTCAAAGCCCGGAAGATCGGTGGCCTTACTCATACGACGGCCCCTCCGGAGAAGCTGAAGAACGACAGGAAGAACGAGGACGCGGCGAACGCGATGGACAGGCCGAACACGATCTGGATCAGCTTGCGAAAGCCGCCGCTGGTATCACCGAACGCCAGCGCAAGCCCCGTCGAGATGATGATGATCACCGCCACGATCCGGGCGACTGGCCCTTGGATGGATTCGAGGATGGAGGTCAGCGGCCCTTCCCACGGCATCGAGGAACCGGCGGCCTGCGCCGTGCCCGCCAGCAACAGCATCAGCGCGGCCAGCAGCAGCCCTTGCCCTGCGGGACGGGCCAGGTGGCGCAGCCGCGCCATGCTGGACAGGCGAGAAATAGGATTTACGGAAAGACGGAAAGCATCAACGTGCGTCATGGCAGTTCTCCAGGTTGGTCAGGGGTCGAGGAAGGCGCAGCGGCAGCGGCTGCAAGAGGAACCGGCGGCAGCTCGGGAAACGGCGTTTCCAGCGCATCTGTCAGGCGATAGCCCGCACCGTCGAAGCCGACGACACGGGAGATGGTTTCGACGTGACGTTTGCGGCCACGGCCTGCGATGTGAATCACCACGTTGACCGCCTCGGCGATCAGGGCGCGGGGCGGATTCACTGCCACTTCGAGGATCAGTTGCTCCAGACGCAGCAGTGCGCCCAAGGCGGAGCCGGCATGGATGGTGGCAATGCCGCCGGGGTGGCCGGTGCCCCAGACCTTCACCAAGTCCAGGGCTTCGCCGCCACGCACTTCGCCGACGATCACGCGGTCAGGCCGCAGGCGCATCGTGGCCCGCACCAGCTCGGTCATTGTGACGACGCCGGCGCGGGTGCGCAGCGGCACATGGTCGCGGGCCGCGCATTGCAGCTCGATGGTGTCTTCGAGCACCAGCACGCGGTCGCCTGTGGCGGCGATCTCGGCCAGCAGCGCGTTCGCCAGCGTGGTCTTGCCGGTGCTGGTGCCGCCGGCGATCAGGATGTTCTGCCGCTCGCGCACGGCGCGGCGCAGGAACTCGGCCTGCCCGGCGGTCAGGATGCCGTCGGCCACGTAGCGATCCAGGCCGATGATGCTCACGGCCCGCTTGCGTAGCGCGAAGGCTGGCCCCGGGGCGGCCGGAGGCAGGATGCCCTCGAAACGCTCGCCGGTTTCCGGCAACTCGGCGGTCAAGAGCGGCTGGCCGCGATGCACCTCCGCGCCGACATGCGCGGCGACCAGGCGGATGATGCGTTCACCATCGGCCTCGGGCATCTCCACGCCCAGCGGCGAGCGACCCGACGACAGCCGATCCACCCACAGGGTGCGATCGGGGTTGAGCATGATTTCCACAACATCCGGATCTTCGAGCGCAGCGGCGATCAGCGGCCCCATCGCCGTGCGCAGCATCTGGATGCGGCGATCCTGGGACGCCGCGGCGGATGAGCGAGATTCAGGCGGAATCTGCGGAACGGCACTCATGACGCACGCTCTGCAGCTCGCTCATCGGCGGACGCCATCGCTGCTGCGTCATCCATCCGCATCGGATCGGGGTGCAGTTCCTCCACCACGTCGCGCACCAGACTGCGGCCACGCAGCAGGTGGCGACCCAACTGCTCGACGAACTGCTCGAAGCGCGCTTTGCCCTGGGCGCGGGCCGCGTCCTTGTGGGCTTCTGGCACCGGCGTGCTGATGGTCAAGAAATAGCGGATGAACAGCGCCAGCGTTTCGATCTGGATGTTCTGGTCGCGCTCCATGCGTTCGGTCTGCCGCGACAGTCGATCCAGCCGCTTGGCAATGGCGGCCTCACGCTGGTCGCCCGCATCGGGTGACAGCCAGGACGCCAAGGCCGCTGCGACGATGGAGGACTTGGACACGCCTTTCTTGGCGGCAAGTTCATCCAGGCGCTTGGCGTGCTCGGGCTGGATGAAAAGATTGAGGCGGTATTGGCTCATAGGTCGATTCCGTCGTTGGGGTCGAGAGAAGCCAGCCGGGCCGTGCGCTGCATGGCCGGGTCGAGCTGGCCGGGAAGCGGGAGCGCCAGGTCGTCGTCATCGAGCAGCTCCAGGTCGTTCGCACACGCGTCCAACTCGGGCTCGTAGGCGACGGTTTCGGAGAGTTCGAGCTGGCGGCGCGGGCCGCCGTCATCGGTGCCGCCCGGACCATCGGCGGATACCGAGGTCGGCGCCGTAGGTACGGCCGGGATCGCCAAGCCGCTCCAGTCGTCGGGGCGGGCTGGCGGCGCGTCGGCGTACCTCCCGACTGCGAGCACGGGCGGTGGCAGGACGCGATCCTTGAAATTGGCGTCGACGTAGTAACGCAGCTTCTTCGCGCGGATCGGGGCAACGCTGGACACCATGACTACGGCGTCCTCAGGTGGAAGCTGCATCACCTCGCCGGGCGTCAGCAGCGGACGTGCAGTTTCCTGACGCGACACCATCAGGTGCCCCAGCCACGGAGCGAGGCGGTGGCCCGCGTAGTTGCGCTGCGCGCGAAGCTCGGTGGCGGTGCCGAGGGTTTCGGAAATCCTTTTCGCCGTCCTTTCGTCGTTGGTGGCGAAAGTCACCCGGACATGGCAGTTGTCGAGGATGGAATGGTTCTGCCCATACGCCTTGTCGATCTGGTTCAGGCTTTGAGCGATGAGAAAGCTGCGGATGCCGTAGCCGGCCATGAAGGCAAGCGCGGACTCGAAAAAATCGAGGCGACCCAGCGCCGGAAACTCGTCCAGCATCAGCAGCAGCTTGTGCCGGCGCGCGATGCCATCGCTGCCGTCGAGCGATTCGGTCAGCCGCCGCCCGATCTGGTTCAAGATGAGCCGGATCAGCGGCTTGGTGCGGCTTATGTCGGAGGGCGGCACCACCAGATAGAGCGATACCGGGTGCTCGGCGGAAATCAGGTCGGCGATGCGCCAATCGCAGCGCGATGTGACTTCGGCCACGGTCGGGTCGCGGTACAGGCCGAGAAACGACATGGCGGTGGAGAGCACGCCCGATCGCTCGTTGTCCGACTTGTTGAGCACTTCGCGGGCAGCGGATGCGACAACCGGGTGAGGCGCATCGCCCAGGTGCTTCGTCGTCATCATCCGGTGCAGCGTCAGCTCGAACGGACACGCCGGGTCGCTGAGGAAGTTGGCGACGCCGCGCAGCGTCTTGTCCTCGCCTGCGTACAGAACATGCAAGATTGCACCGACCAGTAGCGCGTGGCTGGTCTTCTCCCAATGATTGCGCTTCTCTAACGCACCTTCAGGGTCAACCAGAATGTCGGCGATGTTCTGCACGTCGCGCACTTCATGTGCGCCGCGCCGGACTTCAAGCAGCGGGTTGTAGGCGGCCGACTGCCTATCGGTGGGGTTGAAAAGCAGGCAGTGCGAAAAGCGCGAACGCCAGCCCGCCGTGATCTTCCAGTTCTCTCCCTTAATGTCGTGAATGACGGCGGACGCCGGCCACGAAAGCAACGTAGGCACCACCAAGCCCACGCCCTTGCCCGAGCGCGTGGGTGCGAAGCTCAGGACATGTTCCGGCCCCTCATGTCGGAGGTATTGGTCGTCGTGTTGGCCGAGGAAGACGCCCGCCGGGAGGGTCAGTCCAGCTTTGCGGATGTCGACGGCATCGGCCCAGCGTGCCGAACCATAAGTCGTAACCAGCCGCGACTGCCGAGAACGCCATACCGACATGGCGATGGCGACGAGTAAAGCGAACAAACCGCTACCACCCGCAATCGCACCGCCTGTGTCGAAGACGTGCGGCGCGTAGGCATCAAAGAAGAACCACCATTCGAACAAGCGCCACGGGTGATAAACCGGTACACCTAGAAGATCGAACCAGGGCGATCCGAGGCGTACTTGATAGCCAAGGGTCGCTGCTGTCCATTGTGTGGCGCCCCAGACGCCGGCGATCACGATGCCGATTACCACAGCGATCTGGCCGAACAGAACGTTCGTCCCTTGCATGACCTGTCCTCCGATTTCTCCTGCGCTGGTGTCTCATTGAAAGCGTTGCACAGGGGGTGTCGCAGGCGTCAGGATCGGTTCTGGGCTAGTGCCGGTCAAAGACCGTTCGCAGCACAATGGTCGAGGGAAAAGAAAGAATGAGCGCGGTGGCGAGTCAAAGAAAAGCGCCGCAAGCGAAAGCGCACTGCGGCGCATACAGAGTTCCAAGCAAGTTACCCAAAAAAAGCCGTCAATGGGCCTTGCTTCCACTCATAGGCAATATTTAGATATCATGAAAAACGATGATATTTAAGATTGGAATAAAAATGAAAAATATCAAGAGTATGGATCTCAACTTGCTCAAGGCGCTGGACGCATTGTTAGACGAACGCAATGTGACACGGGCGGCGGCCCGTCTGGGACTAACCCAGCCGGCCTTGAGTGGCATGCTGACGCGGTTGCGCGAGAGCTTCGGTGACCCGCTTTTCGCGCGCTCGCAGCGGGGTATCGTTCCAACGCAGCGGGCGCTGGATCTAGGGATGCCTGTCAAGCAGGTGCTCGCCGAAATCGACGCGCTGCTCCAGCCACCTTCCTTCAATCCGGCCACCGCACAACTGACCTTCTCCATCGCCGCGACGGACTATGCGCTGCGTGCCGTTGCTGTCCCATTTCTATCGGCACTTAAACGGCACGCACCGCGTGTACGAGTCTCATTAGTGCCAGTCGAGAGCGGGCAGCTACAGAACCAGCTTGAGCGCGGTCAGATCGATTTAGCCCTCCTGACGCCAGAGATCACTCCGCCAAATCTGCATGCCCGAGAGCTGTTCAAGGAACACTATGTGTGTGTCCTGCGGGAAGACCATCCTGCGGCTATGGGGCGCAAGCTGACCGTTAAACAGTTCTGTGCTCTCGACCATGCGCTTGTTTCCTACGATGGTGGAGGTTTCCGCGGCGTCACCGACGATGCGCTAGAACAGTTGGGCAAACGACGCAGCGTCACACTGTCGGTCAAGAGCTTTCTGATCTTGCCAGACATCCTGCGTGCCAGTGACATGGTTGCGATCTTGCCGAGCCGCTTGGTCGCCGGTATGGACAAGCTGGCTATCTCCCTGCCGCCGGTGAAGATACCGGGGTTCACCAAGACGGCTGCTTGGCACGAACGCACCCATCACGATCCAGCACATCGCTGGATACGAGCACTGCTGTTCACTTCCTGTGCTAACAACAAGTAGGCAAGATCGCTCCTATCGTCATGCTCAGCACAACTCTACCTCGCACTACAAATAAGCAATCAGTCGGCTCAATTGGAGACGCGCCCTTTCGTAGCGCCGCTGCGAGATAGCCTAGTCGGTGGATGGCAGAACCTAGGCCTTGATATCATATTTTATGATATCAAAAATAGAAACTTAGGATTTCACTTATTGCAGATGGAGGCTCATGATTTGCTCCATGACCACTTGAATGACGCAGCCACCCCTGTTGCGTCATCGACATTTTGTGAAGGAGCTTCGATATGAGCAAGCAACAGAACGCCATCCTCTGGCCCGAAGGCTACACGCCGGGCTTTACTGAGAATTTCGCCTCCAATGAGATCATCGCCGCCGGCTTGAGCGCGGCCGACGTATGGCCTCTACTCGTCACACCATCGCTGTGGCCAAGCTACTACGCCAACTCGGCTAACGTGTGCTTTCATGACGGCAAAGGCCCGGTACTGGCCGACGGCGATCGGTTTTACTTCGAGACCTTCGGCTTCCCGGTAGAGGGGCAGTGCAACGAATACGTGCCACCTGCGGATGGGCAACCCGGCCGCGTGGCCTGGCACGGCTGGTCCGGCGAGGAAGGCACAGATACGCGCCTGGATGTGCATCACGCCTGGCTGGTTGAGAACCTGGACGGCAGGCGCGTGCGCATCCTCACGCAGGAAACTCAGAAGGGCAAACCGGCCGAGGAGCTGCACAACGCCAAACCCAACCCGATGATCAACGGCCATCAGGACTGGCTCGACAGCTTGGTCGAGGCAGCGCGCAAAGCCAAGCAGGCGTAGTGGTCTCCGGCCGCTTGATCCCAAGCGTCTGAACGGAGAAAACCATGATGAGAACTCCCCTCAGGATTCTGCTGGTCCTGACTTCGCAGGCAACGATGGGCGACGAACTGCTCAACCGCGAATGGTTCCGCAGTCGGACCGAAGCGAAGGTGCTGATCGAACGTTGGCGACAGTTCTACAACGAGCAGCGGCCGCATAGCGCGCATGCTTACAAACCGCCGGCGACGATCCGGCGCAACTGGATCCAATCCGATAGCATCCCCTCCGAACTCACTGCCTGACTGGCTACAAAGTTCGTACTCAGGTCACCTTGGCGCAGGCACTGAAGGTGGAGCCACCCGGAATGGGTGCTCCCACCGCCTTACGCGCACTGGCTCGAACTCTCCCGAGGCGCCGGCAAGCTCGTCACATAGCGACTAGAGAGAGGAGGTGACCGTACGAGTTCCCAGCGCCCGATCCACTCTGGGAGCTGGGTCGCCTAGCGACTACGCTACCAATGGAGCTAGCGATCAACTCGATAACTTGAGCGTGATAACGCCCAGGATGATCAACGCCACGCCAAGGTATCGCATCAGGGAGGTTGGGTCGCCATAGAAATGAATTCCGACTAAGAAAGTTCCCGCCGCTCCGATACCCGTCCACACCGCATAAGCAGTCCCAATCGGTATCTGACGCTGAGCAAGCCATAGGAAGGCGCCGCTAATTGTCATGAAAGAGACGGCTACTGCGACCCCACTCCAACGCGATGTTGGCTCTTGCGCCATTTTCAGCCCGACCGGCCATCCGATTTCAAACAATCCAGCCAAAACAAGATAGATCCAACCCATTGCGATTCTCCTTCAAATTTTTCATATCCGGCATACATACTCCGGCATGACCACCAGCTTAGAACTTCGGCGGCTCTTTAGGCGTGGTGTGGGGCACATCGCCATCTTCGTAAAAGCGCTTTCGCGTAGCCTCGGCAACCCGGTTACATAGTTGGTCGCCCAGCATTGGTCGATCCAACTTGCATTGCTTGCGCAACTCTTTCAGACGCTCAGGATTGAGCGCTAATTCATCGACTGTCGGAAGGTTGGCTTTATCTGGTTTCCCAGATGGGCTGCAGGCTGCCAATGTCGAGGAAAGCAATATGAGAGCAATCTTCTTCATGGTTAATTTTCTTTGGGAGATTGTGTGATGGTTTACCGCCGACCTTTGGCATCTGGAGATTTGATCGAATGAACGCGTTCCATGAAGCGAGTCAGCATTTCTGACGGCTCGCTGGCCGGCCGTAGTAGATAGGTCGTGAGCATTGGCGAACGTCCAGTCAGCGGCCGTGCGACCACCCCCTGTTCCCTGCTGGCTGTGATATGCGCGCCTCCTGTGAGGCCTAGTGCAAGTCCCGCCGAAACCAGGACCATCATTAGATCGCTGGAAGTCACGCGTTCGGCAATCAGTGGCTCTATGTCCACGCGACGTAGCACCCGTTCAACTTGCCGAGCATGGCCCTCACACGCCACCGCGTCGCAGAGCACCAGCGGATACCGCAACAGCTCTTCTAGGGGAATCTGTTTGTGGGATAGCAAGGGGTGCCGTGCGGGCACAGCTACCATCAGAGGGTCACTCCACACCGGCACGGCGATGATGCCTTCGCCGACTTCATCCGATTGAGCGAAGCCGAGATCGTACAGTTCGCCACACAATCCCTTGATTTGCTGTGCCAAAGGCACCTCGAAGAAGCGAACTTCCACTTCCGGCTCTTCCTGCCGGCAGAGCGCCAACAACGCAGGCAGGCGCGATGGCGTGATTCCATCAGACAATGCAATACGGAGCTGGCAATGAAAGCCATTGGCTGCGGCGTTCACACTGTCGCGCGCCTGCTGCAAAGCTGCGAAGACACGCGGCACGCTCTCAAAGAAGAGCCTGCCCGCACGAGTCAAGCGGGTGCTCCGAGTGGTTCTCGCAAATAGCGCTACGCCCAACTCTTCCTCAAGTTCCTTGATGGCGCGCGACAGCGGCGATGTCTCTATGTGGAGGCGCTCTGCGGCTCGGGCAAAGTGCAGCTCCTCTGCCACCGCCAGAAAGTAGCGCAGGTGTCGAATTTCCATGTTCGCATTCCTCATCACTCAGGCCTCACCACCTTCGCCTTGCGTCACGCTATTTAGCTAGCCTTCGCAAGCTGCTCCAGCATGTTTCTGCGATCAAACAGGAGAGCCGGATAATGCTTTTGCCAGGACGCCCCATTGCATGGCTGTCTCGGCCCGCGTGCGGATCAGCGAAGCCTGCGCTGACAGCACCCCGGCCTCAGCCTCGGCCACCACCGTGGCGTCCACTTGTCCCGCCTCGAACAGACGTCGGCTGCGATCGAGCTGACGCTCCGCGACTGCGACACCCTCGGCCTGATGCTCCAGTGCTGCGTGCTGCGTATGCCAACCGAGATATGCGTTCTCTACGTCCTGCAAAGCACTCAACAAAGTGCGCTCGAACTCCGCACGGGCAGCTCGGCTGCGCGCCTCTCCGGTCTCGATGCCGGCACGGATCGCGCCACCATCGAAGATCGGCAACGACACCCCGGCCCCAAGTGAAAAAATGTTTCCAGTGATGCGGGTTCCCACACTCTCTACGCGCTGCCGTCCGCCGCTCAGGTCCAACACCAGCCTGGGGAAGCGTTCGCCTTCGGCTGCGTTCCAGCGCGCGGTTTCGGCGGCGAACTTCGCTTCGGCGGCGCGCACGTCGGGCCGCTCACTCAGCAGGTCCGCAGGTATGCGTGTCGGTGTCCAGTCCGGGACGGCGAGCGACGCAAGAGTTGGGGAAGCTGCAGGCGCTCCGGGCGTTTGTCCCACTAGTACATCGAGTGCATGCGTCGCCTCGCCGCGCGCACGCCGCAGTTGCTCTTGCTCCACGCGCAGTGCGACGACGCCGGCGCGGGTACGCTCGATGTCGAAGCCGGTAGCTTGTCCGGCCTCGAACTTCCGTTGCATCAGCAAGACGAGTCGTTCTGCGGATGCCAGCCGCGCCGCGGCTAGCGCTTCGAGCTCACTGGCTTGGCGCTGCTGCACAGCCGCCGACACTGTTTCAAACGCGACCTGCCACCGCGTGGCAACCCACGCTTGTTCGGCTGCCACCGCATCCAGGCGCGCACCTTCTGCTGCCTGCGAAAGCCGTCCCGACAGGTCTGCCTCCCACGATGCGGACAACGTGGCGCGGCCATCATTGCCGATTGCAACGTTCTCTAAATAGTCGCGTCCTCGAGTTGCCTGCGTGCCCGCGGACAACGAGGGGAGCAGGGAGGCCCGTGCTCGCCGCGTGGCGGCCGATGCCTCGTCCACGCGCGCTCGCGCAATCGTCAGTTCGGTATTGCGCTCCAGCGCCGCCCGGACCAAGGCATTGAGGTGCGGATCGCCGTAGGCCGTCCACCAATCGACGGGAAGAGTACGGCGGGACGATTTGTCCAAGATGCCTTCACCTCCCTCTTCATTTGAGAAATGGGCCGGTACATCCAGGCGAGGTGGATCGGCAGAGTGCGGGGCATGGCTGCAGGCCGCAAGAAGCAGTAGCGGAGAAATCATGGCAATGAGGCGATAGCGTTCAAGAATTTGAGACATGGCAGCTCCTTGCGCTCCGAAAAAGTCTTGACGGACTGTTGTATGGCTTCTACTATACCGTCTGGTACCGTCTGGACTGTATATGACTCAAGCTTTTTTGGAGCACGACCATGCCGCCCCGCGCGAAAACAAAGTTGCCCCCCCCGTCCACTGCCCATAGCAGCGCCGATGCGCAGCCCGGCCTCCAGCAAGGAGCCCAGCGAACTCGCGACCGCATCCTGCAGGCCGCCCGCGAACTGGTGCTGGAGGAAGGTGCCAGTCGCTTGACACTGGACGCCGTCGTTGTGCGGGCCGGGTTGAGCAAAGGGGCGTTTCTCTATCACTTCAAGACCAAACGCGATTTGTTCGTGACACTGATCGACGAGATGATCCGGGCGTTCGACGCGGTACAAGCCAATCACGAGCGCAGGTTTGCCGGAGATCCGGACCCCTGGCTGTCGAGCCAGGTGGAAGCGATGCCCGACGACGAGATGCAGAAGATGGGCGCAGCGCTGCTCGCGGCAGCTGCGGAAGATCCAACACTTCTCGACCCACTGCGCGAGTGTTACCGCGTGCAGTACGAACGCGTGCGTCGATCCCCGCGTGGCACCGAGACCGCGGCACTCATCAAGCTGGCATTGGATGGCGCCCTGTTCGCCGATCTTCTGGGTTTGCCAATACTCGCACCCGCAGAGCGGCGGCATTTCTTTCGGGCGCTCCAGGATCTCGCCTCGGGCCATCTCGAACTTGTCCCGGCAAAAGGACGCACATGAGTCGCGTCCGTAGCGGTGTCATGACCGCGTGCGCACCGCGCTCCTTGGCGGTTGCTTGCACACTATCCATTTCGACTCTGCTCTCAGGGTGCGGAAACTCGCAATCCACCGTATCCGAGCCTCCGCGCGCAGTGAAGCTCGCCGCCGCGCAGTCGGATCTCCCGCATAGCTCTCGCATCGAATTGACTGGCTCGGCGCGAGCAACCGAGCGCAGCATCCTAGGATTTGAAACAGGAGGACGGATCGCCAAGTTGAACGTCGACGTGGGTGAACGGTTCTCCCGCGGCCAAGTCCTGGCAGAACTTGATGCGCAACCTGACCGGCTTCGCGTGACACAAGCGCAAGCATCCCTGGCGGCCGCCGAAGCCGGCCTGATGGATCGACGTGTACAGACAGATCAACAGCGCCGGTTGCTCGAAAGCGAAGTCATCTCCCCTGCTGCGTTCGAGAGCGCGAAGGCGCAGCTAGCGGTCGCAGAGGGTCAAGCGCGCACTGCCAAGGCGGCGCTTGGCCTGGCCGAACGAGCACAACGTGGCACGATGATCGTCGCTCCTTTCGATGGTGTCGTGGCGGAAAAGCTGGCTTTGGCGTTCACCGACATTGCTGCTGGTGCGCCGGTATTTCAGGTCGACGGCGTGCGCAGTGGCACTGAGATCATCGCGAACGCGTCTACTACACAGGCACCTCACATAGATGTCGGCCAACGCGCAGAACTGAGCTGGAGCGGAGCCGAACAACCAATCCGAGCGGTGGTACGTCGTGTCGGTCTGCGCGCCGAAAATGGCTCGCTCCTACCCGTGGTGCTAGTGCCTGAAGATAACGCGCAAGCGCGCGCACTTCGGCCAGGTATTCCCGTACAGGTCGTGCTCGACGCACCTGCGGCAACCTCCAAGACCTCTCGGCCCGAGACTGTATCCATACCTTATGCCTCGCTGGTGCTCGGCACGAAGCCGGGCGAGGCTTCCGTCTTCGTCTACACCCCTGAAGATAAGAAGGTGCACCGTCGCGCGGTGCGCTTCACGCCGGTACAGGAAGGAGACAGCGCGCGCGTCCTCGCTGGACTCAAGCCCGGCGAGACGGTGGTTGCCGCCGGAGGAGGATGGCTCACCGATGGACAGCCAGTGACACCACTGGAAGCCACCACTCAATTGACCAAGCGCTAACGCGATCCACCAGGTTACTTCATCATGAAGATCACCGAGATGGCGCTGCGCGCCAGTCGACTTACCTACTTTGTAGCGCTCATCATTTTCGTCGCCGGCATCGCGACCTTCCTGAATTTTCCTTCTCAGGAGGAGCCGACTGTCACGGTCCGCGATGCGATGGTCACGGCGTTGAACCCGGGGCTGCCCGCCGAACGCGTTGAGCAACTCATTGCCCGGCCGATCGAGGAGCGCTTGCGCGAACTGGCAGAGGTCAAGCGCGTGACGAGCACCGTGCGCGCAGGCAGCGCCATGATCCAGGTCACGATCTGGGACCGCTACACCGACTTGGCACCGATCTGGCAGCGCGTCCGGGCCAAGGTCGCCGATTCGAAGGATGCCTTACCACAGAGCACGATGGGGCCTTTCGTCGACGAAGACTTCGGCCGCGTCGCGGTTGCCTCGATTGCGGTCACTGCACCAGGTTACTCCATGAGCGAGATGCGCGTCGCGCTCAAGCAGATGCGCGACCGCCTGTACACCGTGCCTGGTATTGAGCGCATCACTTTCTACGGCCTGCAGGAAGAGCGCGTCTATCTCGAATTCGATCGGCCTAGGCTCGCGCGATTGGAGCTGACACCACAGGGGGTGATCGACCAACTCGTCAAACAGAACGTCGTCGCTTCGGGTGGACAAATTGTTGTCGGCGGCATCAATGCAACCTTGGCGGTCAGTGGCGAAGTGCGTGACGCTCCCTCCCTGCGAGCAATGCCGATCGCGCTGCCACGACCGCAAAGTAGTACGGCGCCCGTGCCGACGATCGCATTGGGTGAACTGGCGCAGGTGAGTGTGCGGCCAGCCGATCCGCCGGAATCTGCTGCCATCTACAAAGGCCAGCCCGCTGTCGTCATGGCGGTTTCGATGGCCTCCGGTCAGAACGTGGAGCAGTTCGGAAAAGCGCTCAAAGCACGGGTTGCAGACCAGGAGAAGCTGCTGCCGGCGGGTTTCGATCTGTCATACGTCACTTTCCAGGCCGATGTCGTCAAGCACGAGATGGGCAAAATGAACCACGTCATGATGGAGACGATCATCGTCGTCCTCGGTGTCGTCGTGCTATTTCTCGGTTGGCGCACCGGGATCATCGTGGGCATGATCGTGCCGTTGACGATCCTCAGTGCACTCATCGTCATGCGCGCGATGAACATCGAGCTTCAGAACGTCTCGATGGGCGCCATCATCATTGCGCTCGGCTTGTTGGTGGACAACGGCATTGTGATTGCCGAAGACATCGAACGCCGCCTGGCCGGTGGCGAAGATCGTAAGCATGCCTGCCTCGAGGCGGGCCGCACGCTCGCCATTCCGCTGCTCACGTCCTCGCTCGTGATCGTGATCGTGTTCTCGCCGTTCTTTTTTGGCCAGAACGCCACGAGCGAGTATCTGCACAATCTCGTGGTCGTGCTGGCACTGACGTTGTTCGCTTCGTGGCTGCTGTGCCTGACTGTCACGCCCCTATTGTGCTACCACTTCGCCAAACCCCATCACAAGCAGGAGCAGGGCGACGCCTATGACACCCGCTTCTACCGTGGCTACCGGCGCGTACTGGAGTGGGTGCTCCACCATAAGGCGGTCTATGTAGCGTCGATGATCGCGGCGCTTGCCATTGCGCTGTATGGCTTCACCACCCTGCCGTACGATTTCATGCCCAAGTCCGACCGGCTTCAGTTCCAGATTCCGGTGCAGCTCGCCCCCGGTACCGACTCGCGCGAAACGCTCGCCCGCGTGAAGCAGATCAGTGGTTGGCTGGGCGACACGAACATCAATCCAGAAGTCTCCGATCACATCGGCTACGTCGCCGATGGTGGCCCGCGCTTCATCCTTAGCCTGAATCCACCACTGCCGGCATCGAACATCGCGTACTTCGTTGTCACATTGAAGCCGAAGAGCGACATCGACGCCGTCCTCGCCCGCACCCGCAGCTACTTTGCGCAAGCACATGGCGACGTGCGCGCCGAGCCCAAGCGTTTCTCGCTCGGTGCGACCGAGTCAGGGACTGCCATTTATCGCGTCAGCGGTCCGGATGAGGAGGTATTGTTGGGGGCCGCGTCCAAAATCGAAGCAGCGCTGCGCAAGCTGCCCGGCACCATCAACGTCAAGAACGATTGGGATACGCGCGTTGGCCGCATCGACGTACGGGTCGACCAGGACCGCGCGCGTCGGGCGGGCGTGACGACTGAAGACATCGCTGGCGGGCTGGATGTCCGCTACAGCGGCAGATCGATCTCGGTTATTCGCGACGGTGACACCTCCGTCCCGATCGTCCTGCGCAGTATCGTAAGCGAGCGTCGCAGCACGGCAGACGTAGGCGCGACGCTCATCTATCCCACCAACGGCGGTCCAGCGGTGACGCTGGCTCAGGTCGCAGACGTATCGCTCGCGAGCGAGCCCTCGGTCATCCAACGGCGCAATCTCATCCGCACGATCACCGTGCAAGGACAGAACACCTCTTACACCGCCCAGGAGATCATCAACCGCCTGGCGCCTAGCGTCGCTGCCCTGGACCTGCCCGCGGGCTACTCGGTTGAACTTGGCGGCGAGATCGAGGAAGCCGCCGAATCGAACGCCGCGCTGTCGACCTACATGCCCCTCGCATTTCTGGCGATGCTGATGCTGTTCGTATGGCAGTTCAATTCTTTCCGCAAGCTCGGTGTGATCCTCGCGACGATCCCTTTCACGCTTATCGGCGTGGTATTGGCTCTGAAGCTGACCGGCACACCTTTCAGCTTCATGGCGACCTTCGGCGTACTGGCCCTGTTCGGGATCATTGTCAACAACGCCGTGCTCTTGCTGGAACGCATCGACCAGGGGCTAGCGGAAGGCCTGCCACGCCATGAAGCCTTGGTTGGGGCCGCGATACAACGGCTTCGTCCAATCGTGATGACCAAGGTCACCTGCATTTCGGGACTGGTGCCACTCATGCTCTTCTCCGGACCATTATGGAAAGGGATGGCGATCGCGATGATCGGTGGGCTGGCACTCGGAACGCTGGTGACGTTGGGCTTGATTCCGCTGCTTTACGAAGTCCTGTTTGGAATCAAGCGAATTGGGCCGTGGAACCTGAGTGTCGCCACCGCGCATGGAGATCGCTCATGAGTCTCTTGCGAGCCGCCGCGTGCTGCGCATTCTCAGAATTCGTATGCACCCACGCTTCATGCGTATGTCTCGCTAGGCTTATGCGATTCAGCACCCATCCGCTGATCTGGAAATCCTGGTCGATTGTCATTGCCGCAGGGGTTCTAGGAGCGGGCTATCCACTGGGCCTGCGGGCCATCACGGCGGGCGGTCCGATGCGCTGGGTCGGCCTCTGTGTGGCAGTGACGTGCATGGCGGCCAGCGGCGCACTTTTGTGGTTCGCGCTCAAGCGGATTCCGATCAGCGCGGCCTCTGCAGCCTGGGCAGGAATCGGGCTACTTGGAAACTTGGGCGTCGGCGCCCTCCTACTAGGCGATGTCGCATCGGTAACGCGCTGGTCTGGCACCGCCCTCATCGCAGCAGGCATTGCCTGTCTTAGTTTCGTTTGATCAAGGAGACCCATTATGAAGAGCAAAACTGCATTGATCCGCGGCGGCATCTTTTTTTGCGTAGCAGGCGCGCTCTCTGGATGCGCGACCAACAGCATGACGCGCTCCGGATTTCTCGGCGACTACGAGAAGTTATCGCCGACACGATACGAGAACGTACTGATGTACCGCGCAGCGGGATTCGAGCCCAAGCGTTATGCCGCTGTCGTGGTGGAAGAAGCGCAGATCAAGACCGCCTCGGGTCGCATCGATGGGCTCGATGACGCGCAGCAGCGCGAAGTGCTAGACCATGTGACGAGCGAACTGAAACGCCAGGAAGGCAAAAGTCCCGCCCCCCCAGGTGGCGCGGGACAGGTTCGGGTGCGTGTAGCGGTCACCGAACTGCAGACACCGAATCGGGCAGTCAATGCAATGACGACCCTGCTGGTTGGACCCGTGACGACGGGTGGTGCCAGCCTAGAGTTCGAAGCAGTCGATTTAAGGACGGGACGCCGGGTTGCTGCCGCCAGTTGCTTCGAGCGCGGCAACGTCATTAAAGAGTTCGCCGGTTCGTACACATTGCTGGGTCATGCCAAAGCGGCGATCACGAACTGCATCGAGCGCATCGACAGCGCTTGGCGGGACACGCAGCCATGAGCAACGCTTCACAGGCTTGGCTCCGGCAGGATGCCATGGTCGGCGGTGATCACAAATGGCTGGCGGGTGGCGACTGGACGATAGAGCACTACGCCAGTCTGGCAAAATCCGTGTCCGCCGCCCGCATCAGTCATGCCGAGGGGTACGCCACTCCCTTACTCGACTGGACGCAAGTCCAGAGACTGGACACCGCCGGCGCGGCTCTGCTGGTGGAAATTCTCGGGCCAGACTCGATACTCGACCGGCCGGAGGCAGCTCCAAATCTGTCCTCGGATCGCCTCGCCCTAATGAGAGCGCTGGCCGCCGCTGCTACCGATCAGCAGAAGACGGAGAAAGCAGCGGTGAGCGGGAATCCTCTGCTCCGCGGTCTGGGACGCATAGGCCTGACCTTGGAACAGGGCTGTCGTGCGTGTCTTGGTCTGGCCGGGTTCGTGGGCCAGATCATCGAAACATGGAGCCGTACCGTTCGTCACCCGCGTCGCTGGCGCGCGACCTCGGTGATCGCTCAAATCCAGCGATCAGCGGTGGACGCCATTCCCATCGTGGCGCTACTGAGCTTCATGGTAGGAATGGTGGTGGCGTTCCTGGGAGCAACGGTGCTGGCCAACTTCGGTGCGAGCATCTTCTCGGTGCATCTGGTCGCCTTCTCGTTCATGCGCGAGTTCGGAGTGCTGCTCCCGGCCATATTGATTGCAGGCCGTACCGCAAGCGCGTACACCGCCCAAATCGGTTCGATGAAGGCAAATGAAGAGATCGATGCGCTTCGCTCCAACGCGCTCGACCCCATCGAGTTACTGGTGCTGCCACGCGTGCTGGCGCTTCTTGTGTCCTTGCCACTGCTCACCTTAGTAGGCATCTTGGCTGGCATTGCGGGCGGCGCCACCGTATGCGCACTGAGCTTGGAAATTCCTCCCGCACAGTTCCTTGCCATCGTGCAGGAAAAAATCGAGGTGCGCCATTTTCTTGTCGGAATGAGCAAGTCCCCGCTCTTCGCGGTGATGATCGCCGCTATCGGCTGCCATGAAGGGTTCAAGGTCGCCGGTAGCGCTGAGTCGGTAGGCGACCACACGACGTCTAGTGTCGTGCAATCAATCTTCATGGTGATCCTGATAGACGCCATCGCTGCACTGTTCTTCATGGAGATGGGCTGGTGAGCGCGGTGAAGCAAGACACCGACAACGGTGTGCGACACGCTATTGAAGTGCGCGGCCTGGACAACAGGTTTGGAACCCAGCAGGTCCATCAGGACCTAGACCTGGACGTGCGGCGCGGGGAAATCCTTGGCGTGGTGGGAGGGTCAGGCACCGGGAAATCCGTGCTCTTGCGTAGCGTCGTCGGGCTGCAGAAGCCGCATTCGGGCGTGGTCCGTATCGGGGGGCGCGACCTACTGCGAGCCCAATGGCTTGCGCGCGCGCGTATGGAGCGAAGGTTCGGCATTCTGTTCCAGAAGGGCGCGTTGTATTCATCGCTGACCGTCTTGGAGAACGTCGCTCTTCCTTTGATCGAGCATGTCGGTCTGGCGCGGCCTCTTGCCGAGCGTTTGGCAAGAAGCAAGCTGGGCTTGGTGGGGTTGCCTGCCGGAGCGGGAGACAAGTATCCGGCCTCGTTGTCCGGAGGCATGGTGAAACGAGCAGCACTGGCGAGAGCCTTGGCGCTTGATGCGAACATCCTGTTTCTTGACGAACCCACCGCAGGACTGGATCCAATCGGGGCTGCATCTTTCGACCAATTGATTCTGACCCTGCGCAATGCACTGGGCCTCACGGTGTTTCTGGTAACCCACGACCTCGATACGCTGTACACCATATGCGACCGTGTCGCGGTCCTGGCGAACCAGAAGGTACTCATCAACGACGGCATCGAGGCAGTCGAGCGCTTCAAGCACCCGTGGATACAGGAATACTTTCACGGCCCCCGTGGCCGTGCGGCCGCACAGGCCACTGGTGCTTCCAGCCAAGAGACGCAGCCATGAAACCCCTCCGCATCTGCATCATTCTTCCGTCGCGCACGCATTGGGCTGGGCGCACGCAATATTTAAACTCTGAGAACGAGGTGGTCTGATCATGGAACCACGTGCCCATCATGTATTCATTGGTCTGTTCGTCGTGCTGCTCGGTGCGATTGGTATTGGCTTCGCGCTTTGGCTCAGCGACACACGTTCCGACCACGATTACCAGTATTACCGGATTATGTTCGATGAGCCAGTGACCGGGCTTACGCCCGGCAGCCAGGTTCAGTACAGCGGAATCACGATTGGCGAAGTCGTTGCACTTTCTCTTTCACCGCGAGACCCAAGGCGGGCGATAGCGCGCGTACGCATCAATGCCACCATCCCGGTCCGGCAGGATACCCGCGCTGAATTGGTCATCACGGGAATTACCGGCAACGCGGTGATCGAGTTGAGCGACGGTGGGCCAAACGTGCCATTGCTGGATCGGAGAGAGGACGAGGAACCGTTGATCCTCGCACCACGTTCGGCGATGGCATCCCTGGTCTCCGGTGAGGGGAACAGCATGACGACACTCAACGGCATCTTGCTGCGCACGCAGGAGTTACTGTCGAAGGAGAATTTGGCTCTTGTGCACCGCAGTCTGGTGAATCTTGAACAGACCACGGGCGCGGTCGCTGACCAGAGGGCCGAGATCGCGACGTTAATCAGCAATCTGACCGAAGCAAGCAGAGAATCGACAGCTGCCGTGCGCCAAGCAAATAGCACTCTTCGCGATGCCAACCTGCTACTAAATAACGATGGTAAGCAAATCATGGTGAACACGCGTGATGCAACGGCATCCCTCGAACGCGCCGCTTTCAGGGTTGAGACGCTACTGCAAAACAATCAGGAATCGCTGAACCAGGGCTTGGCCGCCACAGGTCCTGCCATGCACGAACTCCAGCAGGCGCTGGCCAATCTAAACACCGTGCTGCGCCGACTGGATCGCAATCCGGCGCAATACCTGCTCGGTGGAGAGAACATTGAGGAAACCAAGCCGTGAACACTTCCGCCAGGATGATTCCCGTCGCTGCCGTGACTATGACGCTAGTACTCGGCTTGTCCGCGTGCAGTGTGCTTCCCAAAGCAGCTCCAATGGTCACCTACAAATTGCCCGACTATCACATCGCCCAGGCGGAGAGTACGCCGCGCGCCGTTCCGGGACCCGGGGCGCTGCGCGTCTACGCCCCTGAGAGTAGTCGCGTCCTGGATTCGGAGCGGCTGTTCATTGCGCAGCCCGATGGTCGCTTGTCGGCTTGGCAAGGAGTGCGTTGGGCCGACCCCGCACCGGTGCTGCTGCGTGACCGAATCGTCGAAGCCTTCATGCGCGATGGGCGGTCGACTTCCGTGATTACCGATAGCACCCCAATGAGCGCCGATATGGAGTTGCGCAGTACGCTGCGGGCGTTCCAGCTCGAATACCGCGGCACTGAAGCGATCGCCGCGGTTCGGCTCGATGTGCAACTGGTCGATCCGGCCAAACGGACTGCTATTGCCAGTAGACGCTTCGAAGCAATCCAAGCCACAGGCAGCAAGCGAGAGGCCGATGTGGTGAGCGCGTTCGGTGTCGCCACGGATATATTGGCCGGGCAGATCGTTGAATGGGCAGTTCAGGTCGGGGCAGCGCGTTTGCGAGTTGCACCGGAATTGGCAAGCAACCATGCACCCACAGCGTCGTCGATAAGCACAGACTAGTCGTCTTAACGGAGCACAGAAGCTAGGGCCAAAACGCTGCTCGACACCTTAACTCGGTACGACAGCCTACGGCCCCGATCCAATCCCAGGACCTCTTTGCCGTCCAACCTCCCATGACACACCGCCGCCGCGTACAGTCGCGGCGATCTGCTGCCCCAGTCGTGGCTCGATTATCGGCCGCCAAGGCACCAGACTGAATCCCATGCCGTCATCGAGCAGCGCATAGCGACCGCTGGCGAGCATGACCGAGCGCCGGTAGATGCCGGCTACGCGCTGCCCGTCTGTGACGTGCCGATGCTCCAATCCGCTATCGGCGGCAATGTGCTGGGCGGCCTGCGCCAGCTCCCGATTGCGCAGCGTTTCCAGCAGATTCCGGGAGAGAATCAGCCGCTGCCCGCGCCGCTGGGCCAGCCCCTGTTCTTCGAGGAAGTCGGCGCGCTGCTGCAAGGCTTGCCTAGCATCGCCGCCAAAGCCCAGGTCGCCCAGTCCCTTGCCGCCGCCGATCAACTGCTGATCCAGCCAGGTCGCGCCGATGACGCGGGCCTGCCGTTCAATCGGCAGATGCGATTTCAGTTCGACCGCCACGCCGCCCAGCCGCTGCGCGTCGTACTGGCGGCCACGCTCGGCCAAGTCGTCCGGCACCTTCCATAACCCCTCGGCCACGCGCTCCACGATGCCGGCCCGCCGTAGGGCTTCCAGCCGGCGGATATGGGCCGCCACAGCCTCTTGCGGGTCGCGGCCGGGCTTGGCTCGGCCTTGCTCGATCGCCAGGTGGTGATCGGTGCGGTACAGGCCATTGCTCGCCAGCGTGGCGATGTTCTTGTCGGCCGCCCGCACCTCGGCGGAACCGCGTACCTCCACCACCGCGCCGATGGGATAGTTCGCCAGCTCGTCGCGGGCGTCCAACGCGACGTAGTGGGCTTTGCCGTCCAACCCGTCGATGACCAGATAGCCGCGGTCGTGCAGCTCGTCGGCCAGACCCTTAGCAGCCACGCGACCGACGATAGTGCGGCCGTCGTCGCCCGGCTCGAACACCGCCAGCTCGCGAGGCTTGCCGCTCATGGCCCGCTGCATCGTTCGGATGATGTCGCCACGCTCGCCCAGGGCACGCAAGGTCTTCTCCGCGTCCGCATGGACGGCCCAGGTGCCGGGCTGCACCTCGTCGGCCAGGCCCAGGCGCTGCAAGTGTTGCAGGCGGCCGATCAGCAGCAGGCGCTGGCGTTGCAGCCGGGGTTCGTTGAAGCGTTCGATCTGCACCCGGCCATCCTCGCCGGCCTCGCGCTGCAACGTGCGGTCGAGGCTCGTCCACCGCTCTTGCTCCACCTCGCGCTGCAAGGTCTGCTGGATCTCCAGTTCGGTGCGCGGCCCCAGCCATTCCGTCGCCAGCTCGGCGGCGCGATGGCGGAAGCCGTGGGCGATGTAGTCGCCCGCGATGATGAGGTCTTTGCCGGTATCGTCGCGTCCGCGCACGATCAGGTGCGTGTGCGGGTTGTCGGTGTTCCAGTGATCGACCGCCACCCAATCCAGCCGCGTCCCCAGGTCGGCCTCCATCCGGTTCATCAGGTGCCGGGTGTAGGTGCGCAGGTCGTCCAGCTCCGCACTGTCTTCAGGTGAGACGATGAAGCGGAAATGATGTCGGTCGTCCTGGCAGCGTTCCTTGAAGGCATCGAGGTCGGCTTCGTCGGTCTGCGGCCCGTAGGCACGGCCCGGCTCGCCGTTCCGGCCGGCACCGTCGCGCTCGATGTAGCGCAGGTGCTTGGCGAGCGACTGCGGACTGGCGTTGCGCTGGTTGACCAGCAGCGTCTTGATGGTCACGCGCCGTGACATAGGGGTCAGCTTTGCGCCTGCGAAGCGCGCCGCCGTATGGCCGCGTCCAAGCCGTGAGCCGGGCCGCTGGCCGGCGTGCTGGCCGCTCCCGCCAGCGGTAGGACGGCGCACCGCCGACTTGCCGCCGCTGGCCTTGCCAGCCTGCTTGAGCACCTTGGAAACGAAGCTCTGGCCCTGGCCTTTGCCTCGGTTCTTCGGCGCGCCAGGGCGCACCCAGAAATCATGGTCGCCGCGGTCGGTCATGGCTGTGCTCCCTGCAAGCTCCGGCGTGTCCGAGCGTGCGAAGCACGCGGACATGCCTGCATCGGCGCGTGCCTCGCGCCCCACGCGGCACGGCGGCGAAGCCGCGCCGTGCCGCGCCACCCCCACGTGCAGACTGGCTTTGCGGGCGGCAGAGTGCCGAACCCTTTTGTCTTGCCTTCCGCCTTTGCCCCTCGCTCCCGCTCCGGGCATCGGCGGCCCGGCGGCGCTGCTGCACGAGCAGCCAGCCCGCCGGCGAACACGCCAATGGCCGCAGGCCAGGCGCGTTCGAGGCAAGACGCCTGCACGTTGGGCGGCTGCGCCGAAGGCAGCGCGAAGTGCGGTGCGAATGCACCCGCACTGCACGCGCGACGACACGGCGACGAACAGTAGAACGACATGCCCGATGGCACGATGAGAGGCGCGGCAAAGTGCAGCGAATCGGCGGCCATCATGGACGTGTCTCCAGCCAGATCGGATGCGCAACGCCGATCACGGCGAACGCGCTGACCGGCCCGAAATAGCGGCTGTCGAACGACGCCGGGTTGGTCGCGCTCAACAGGAACAGTTCGCCCGGTTGGAGACGGCGGCAAAGCTGCAAGGATGGCAGCGGCCGGCCCAGCCGGTCGGCAGGCAGGGCGGCGGCCACCGGCACGCCGTCGATGCGAACCTGGCCGGCGACGATGCAAACGTGTTGTGGCGCGACTGCGCCCACACGTTTGAGCAGCGGAACGCGGGTCGGCAGGTAGCCGCGCTGCGCAGCCAGCATGGCGGCCCTGTCGGGCAGCGGCATCAGCACGATGCTGTCCACGGACAGCGGACGTGGCCGCGAGGCGGTGCGCGGGTCGAACGGTTCGATGCGATACCAACCGACCGCCACGCTGTCGGACGGGTTGTAGGCCATTCGCGGCAGGGGCTGCACGAACGCCGCCCAGGCCAGCGCAGCGAGGCCGACGGTGGCGAAGCCTGCCAGCACGAGGCGAGCGCGCAGGCGCGAGCGAGGATGCGGCACGGGGCCGGTCGTGGAAATCGTGGTCATGGCAATGCCCTCCCGGCCAGCCAGGCGGCGTGCCGTTCTGCGGTGTATGTGGGTAGCGCCGAGCGCGCTGCGAGCCGGTTCGCGAGCGTGCGCCAGTACGCGGGCGATGTGTCTGCGGCTGCGATGCCCAGCGCCTCGATGCCGTCGATGCGTTCCAGCACGGCGCGCACGTTGGCATCGCCTTCGGCGTGCAGCAGCAGACGCGCGCCCGGCTGCACGCCGGGGATGCGCTGCACGGCGTCCAGCGGCGTGGCGGTCTGCATCACCATGAGCTGCCAGCGGATCGTGCCGTAGTCGTTGGCCTGCCAACGGATGCGGCACAGAACCGCGTTCGGCAGGAACACGGCGCAGCGCCGCCAGCGGTCGAGCTGGAGCGTGCGCGCCGGTTCGCCGAAGCGCAGGTAGAGCTTGAAGCGCGGTTCGATGTAGGCCAGCGCCACGCGCGTCAGCGGCACGTTGCCGGCCTGGCCGGCGAGTGTCGAAGGCGCCGGCGGCGGCGCAGCCGTGGGCGCACTTGCTTTGGGGGTGTGGGCGGTCGAAGCGGATGCGTTCACGGCGTGCCCTCCGGGGGAAACTCCCGCTCCAGCAGGTCGCGCAGCAGTTCGGCTACGGTCACGCCTCGCGTGAAGGCCGACACCTTGATGCGCGCCCGCATGGCGGGCGTGATGTCGAGCGTCAGTCGAGCGGTGTAGAGGTCGCCTTTCTGCACGGCATCTGCGTCGCCCTGGCGAATCCACGCTTCGGCGTGCGGATTCGCTGGGGGACGCGCACCGATGCCGACGCGCTTGCTGCGTGGTGGTGGCTTCCCAGTCATGTCGGCCACCGCAGCAGTTCGTCGGTGAGCGCGGCGATCTCGCGGGCAGCGGCTGTTCGGCCAGCGATTGCCGTGCCTCCCTGCCGATGATGGTGGTGCTGACGCGCCGGTTGATGACGAAGGCCGCGCGCAGCGCTGGCCGGAACACCTGTGCTTCGCGGATCAGTGCGACCATCTCGGCAGAAGCCCATACGTCGTAGGGGCTGGGCTGCACGGGGATCAGCACGCGCTCGGCCGCCAGCAGCGCGGAACGCGCGAGGGCGGCGATGCGCGGCGGGCCGTCGATGATGATGTGATCGGCCCGCCTGGCGAGTTCTGGCGCTTCCTGATGCAGCGTTTCGCGGGCAAGGCCCACGGCGCTGAACAGACGGGGCAGGCCCTGCTGGCTACGCCGCTGCGTCCAGTCGAGCGATGACCCCTGCGGGTCGGCATCCAGCAGGATGACATGCAGGCCGCGCATCGCCAGTTCGCCGGCGATGTGCGTGGCGAGCGTGGTCTTGCCGACGCCGCCTTTCTGGTTGAGAAACGCGAAGATCATGGCGCGGCCCTCCGAGCTGGAAAGCCGGCCTGGCCGTGCCGTTTCGTGGTTGTCCACCGAAACGGCGCGCTTCTACTAAAAGTTATGTATTTCTTGTTAGGTAAGTTAGAGGGAACGCAAACCCGCGCCGTTGTTGGCTTTCCGGCGTTTTCGTACTCCTGATAGCACGAGGGTCGTACTCCTGATAGCACGATACCCGGTACTCCTGATAGCACGAGGCCGTCCACAGGTTCTCCCGCAGTTATCCCCGTGCCGCGTGCGGCACGGGCCGGAAGGTCAGCAGCTCGGTGTTGTCGTCCGGCATCCGCTCGATGCCGAGGACGTAGCCGGGCAACGACTGCCGCGCCACCAGGGCGCGCACGTCGTAGGCGAAGTCCGAGAAGCGGGCCGCGCTGCCGGATTTGCGGTACAGGTGTCGGAAGTCGAATTGCCAGCCGTGCTCCTGCCGCCCGCCATGCTTGCGCACCAGGCGGTACAGCCAGCGTTCGATACCGCCCTTCAAGCGGAAATAGGCCGGGTCGATGGTCAGCACCAGGGCGGCGTCGAGCACGCCGGCATAGAACCAGTCCGGCAAGATCAGCTCGATGCCCAGCGGGGTGCCGCTGGCGTCGGCGAGTTCCTTCCACTCGTTGATCCACGAGAAGCGATGCAAGCGCCTTCCCGTGGTTTCGCGGATGGACGTGGCCACCGTGGTCGATTGCAGCCGGTCGAGGGCGGCCTTCAGGCGCTGGTAGTCGTTGAGGGACGTGCCGCGCCCGATGAAGCGCAAAATCTCGTAAGGCGTGGCGCGTATCCAGCGCGACGGGCGCAGGCCCGCGTCGCGCGCCTCCACGATCTGCGAGGCGGCCCATATCAGCACGTCGGCATCCCATATCGTTGCGATGCCGTGCTCCTGCGTGCCTTCCACGCGAATGGTGACGTTCCCGCTGCGGAAGTCGATCGGCGCCGTGCGCCGCGACTTGGCAAGCGAGAAGAACGGAAAGGCCATCAAGTCCTGGGAATCGCGTGGCGCCATGTCGCCCGGCAGCGCGCGGAACAGATCGAGCTGTTCGCGCTGCGGCAAGGCTTGCCCTGGCGGGCTGGACATGGCGAAGGCCACCCACGCGCCGACGATCAGCGGCCATCACGGTAGTCGCCCGCGTGGCGCTCGGCGTATTCGGGATCGGACGTGGCCTCGTAGCTGCGCTGGTCGGCCCAGGCATCGAGGTCGGACACCGCGTACATGACGCGGCGGCCGAACTTGCGGAACTTGGGGCCGCCGCCGATCACCCGCTGCTTCTCCAGCGTGCGCGGCGACAGCCGCAGGTAGTCGGCGGCTTCGTCGTTTGTCAGGTAGCGTTGAGGCTGCGAGGTCGCAGTGACGGCAGCGGCGGCAGGCCGCGAGGGAGCAGGTCGCATGGGATGTACCTCCATCAAGCCCGGCCACACCACGCGGCCGGATAGAGGCACTCTCAAGAAAGCAAGGCTTCTTGCTAAGGGACGATTCGCACGGGTCGAGAAACGTCCCCCCTAATGCGACGGGAACATTGGAAGCTGCGCTAGTCGGCGGTAGCCGCCGTGCATCAGCTCATCGCCGCGGCGTACCAGCCGCCGTACGCGGGCACGCAATGCACTGTCTTTGTGCCAGTCGGCCGCGACGGCATCCGCGCCGAACAGACCTTCGCCCACCTCGCGCAAGGAGGCTCCCGCGAGGGTCGCGTCGAGCGCTTGCAAGGTATGCAGTTCCAGCAGCGCGGCGGGCGTGGGGCGGGAGCGGGCTGTTGCCACAGGCGTGGCCACGGTTGCGGCAGATAGCGCATCCAGCTTCGCAGCGAGCGTGCGGTAGCGCGCACAGGGCGTGGCGCAGGCGCGTGTGGCGTAGAGATAGGCCGAACCATCTTCCAGGTCGGGTGCGAGTGCCAGCCGAACGCAGCAGCCTGGCCAATGCGATACGAGCACCAGGCGCTTGCCGTCGTGGGTCAGTTGCTTGCGCCCAGGAATGCGCCAGAACTCGAAGGTATGCGCATCGGGTGGTGGGTCGGCGTCGGGGTATAGCTGCACCACGGCATCGTGATCGGGGAACCAAGCAGGATGTGCGTCGCGCGCATCCAGGCCGGGATCTTCCAGCAGGCGCAGGCCCCAGGCCTGCGCCGCATCAGGCTTGCGACGCCGGCGTAGCCAGTCGCGCCGGTAGCTTGGATTCCTGCGCAAATACTCCCAAGCCAGCGCTGGGCCATCGAGGTGCAGCGTGTAGAGATACGCGGCCGTGGGATACCAGTGTTGGCTGCTGCGGTCAGTCATGGCGAAACCTCCCTGTTTCTGGGAACGTCGCCACAATTCCGCTGTGCGGGAGCTATCGAATCGCCATCAAGTGGTCATCAAACTCGGGTTACGCTTTAACTGCTGGTGTCAAGACAGATTCGCTCCAGTGCATTGCCGAAATCGTCTAAATGCGACGACTGCACCGCCCGGAAATGGGGTGCAGCATTGAACACCGTGCCGAATCTCGCGCCTGGCATCATGACTGTTTTGGTCAGGAGCGCACCACCCTGGTGCAAGCATGCGGATCAAGACTTGCCAGGTCTTGGCTAAGACCGAAATAGTCACAATGCGATACTTTTTGCCTGGTCGCGCTGGAATGCGTCAATCGGTGATCGAACCGTTTTCCTGAGCCAGTCGAACGTATTCCGACAGCGGCCGCGTCGGCTGGAAATACCGATCTCGTATCACGGGCTGCTTGAGCGGCCCGACGATGGACGCCAGATCGGACAGCTTCACCGTCGCCAGGGCAGGCATCCCGATCCCGAGGTCGATCAGGCCGTAGGCCGTATCGCCATCGGTCGGATCGAGCGCGGCCAATAGCCAGGTCGCATGTGCGTCCGGTGTGAACAGGCGCACCACGGGCAGCGGGTCACATTCCTGGCCTGCGGCGCGGGTGAGGCCGTGGGCCAGTAGGTGCACCCGGTCTTCCTCGGTGACAAGCGTGGTCAAGGCCGCGCCCCTTCCACGAACACACGCAATCGCCGAGGCGCATCTGTGCCTGCGGACGGATGCACGTATGCGCAAGCGCACGAAGCCGCAAAAGCGGAGAGGCACGAAGGCGTATTGGTGGAAGTCAGGAAAGACACGGATGCGGTTCCCTGGGTCTGAGGAAATCCGCAGATGCGGATCTCCGTAAAAGCACGGAAAAGGAAAACATCACCACCAAATGAACACTATAGATTGTAGTCCTATAGGGCGCAATGGGCTGTCATCTTGGTTTTTTGGGGAAACCATAGGTGGCAGCGAAGAACTCATTGGCAGCGGCGATTCGGACGGTAAGGAAGGCGCGTGGTTTGAGCCAGGAAGCGTTCTCCAACGTGTCCAGTCGCACCTACATGAGCACGCTGGAGCGCGACCTGAAAAGCCCAACCATCCAGAAGCTGGCCGATCTGTGCGAGGTCATGGAAGTGCATCCGCTCACGCTGCTCACATTGGCTTATGCCGGTGACAGCACCCGCGAAGCTGATGAATTGCTGGCACAGGTGCGCCAGGAACTCAGGGCGATATTGGAAGAGCCCGACACGCCTTAGCGCGTTGGCGTGTGGTACTGAATTGCAGCAAGCGGAGCGCGCAGCGCCGCAGGCGCGAAGGCGTGAGGGATTGAAGCCGGATGGCCGTGACGGCTTGCCGGCACGGGGCGAAGCCCGAAAGCCCGGCGGCGCTTACAGCGCCGACACGCCACACACCGCTCGTTGACACGGATTGCGAGCCACAAGGCACGCATGCAGGCCCGCCGTGACGGGCGTATCCAGCACGCGGCAGCAGCAGAAATCCTGCGCGTGCGGTGCTGCGATCAGCAGCATCGCGCCCCGCCGCAGTGGGCGGGACGCGGTAAGCGGCTGTCAGGCCGCCTTCGGCTTGTTGCGCGACCAGATCAGGTCGTGCGTGCCGTCCTCGTTCTCGATCAGGCGGGCATAGACCGTCGCCGGGAACGAAGGGTCGTCGATGGATACGGACAGGTATTCCCGCCCGGCCTCGCTGGTCTTCTTCCACGCTGCGCCGACTTCGTGGCCAGCCGCTTGCAGGTGGAAGTCGGGGGCGTTCTCGGTGTCGCCCTTGTCGTTGGGAACCAGCTTGACCTTGACGTTGAGCGTCAGGGTGCGAAGCGTGCCGGTGAAGCCGTCTTTCTCTGCGGTGAAGGTGCCGATGTTAGCCATGATGTTTCTCCTTTCGGGTTGAACAAGGTCGCGCCAGTGCGTCCTTGTTGTGATCCGGCCGGCGGGGGATGGGCTGGTCGCACCGCACAGCGGTCGCAACAACGTGGAGAACCTGGAAGCGAAAAGAATTTGTCCCGCGAGGAATGCGCGCAGCGCAGGGGAAATTGTTTTCGCTGCAAGGTTGCGGCCATCAAGCACAAGGCGCAGCCGCGCCACCGCCAGGATTCACAACAAGACAAGGACGCACAGGCCGCCCGCTCCCGAATGGAGACGTGGCCAACTCGGCATCCCCGCGTGACGGCTGCACCGGCTTGCGCCCTGACGCGGGCCAGGTCAATGCCCCGACG
The DNA here is from genome assembly GCF_010119335.3 of Serratia sp. HRI. Taxonomy (NCBI): domain Bacteria; kingdom Pseudomonadati; phylum Pseudomonadota; class Gammaproteobacteria; order Enterobacterales; family Yersiniaceae; genus Serratia; species Serratia sp. HRI. Next base: position 1,439,752 of record NZ_CP083690.1, read on the forward strand.
ACAAGGCCAGAGCGCCCCTGCCGCAGCTCACGGCCACATACTGAGGCGTGGTGTGGAAGCTCCATAGAAGCGAGGCTGGGCGGCGTGTCGGTGAACCGTCTTTCGTGACGTACAGACAACGAACCGCCAGCGTCGGGGACGGCACGCTTTCGTGCAACCTGCCGCAGCAAGCCGGGGCGTAGCCACACCAGCCCCGCCCATTGCGGCGGGGCTCGGTCGAATCGTTGGCGGCGCGATGCGCCGCCACACTTGCTGGCTTCGTGGATTTCGCGCACGAGCGCCCTTGTGCGTGGCCCCATCGCCGCCTGTCCGAAGGCGGCGATGGGGCGTTTTGGCTTTGAGCAGTGAAACCGGGCGCGGCCACCGCCGCGCCCGGAGTTTTCGACCACCGGCCCCAAGGCGGCACGGCTTGGGGCCGGTGCGGCTCGTTATTCCTTGGTTTCGATGATCCACCACACGGCGCGCGGCAAGGCGCGGCCCGTGAGGGGATGCAGATCGGTCAGGTCGGCGCGGGCCGTCCAGCCACGCGGCGGACGGTAGCCGCGCACGTCGCCGTCGCCGTGCCAGCGGCGGGCGCGCACCGTGCCGGAGGCATAGGTCGCAGCTATGCGGGGGCGGTTTGCGGGTTGGTGGGTCATGGCAGGCATCCTCAACATGAAGCGCCCCGGCCGGAACCGGGGCGCTATCTACGGTGCGAAGTCACGCGGCCAAAGCCTCGGCCTGCGGCTGGTCATCCGCCACGGCGGCCACTTCTTCCTGTGCTTCGGCTTCGCCATCCGCCGGCGCGTCCTGCCCGGTCTGCTGCGGGCCTTCGGAGCGGAAGATGGCGGGCATCCAGCCGGTGCCAGCGGCCAGCCGTTCGGCTTCGCTGGCAATGTCGCCCTTCTTCAACTTCGCCAGTCGGGTGACGTGCGAGGGCGCGAACCCGCCAACGGCTTCCAGAATCGCGGCCTTCGGCACATGCCGGAAGTAACCCTCATTGGTGGGCTGCCACCACGCGGCCATATCCAGCCCCACGGCCTGCGCCAGTTCCGCGCCGGGCTGGTGCGGCGTGGCGCGAGGCGTCACCACGTCCACCGTGGAAGCTAAGCACACGGCCAACAGCCGCACCAGTTCATCCTGTGATTTCGCCAGCAGCGCGGCGAACAGTTCGGCGCTGTCCTCCGGCAAGGTTTCGCCTGCCACCTGTTGCAGTTCGCGCAGCGCCACGGCGGCGGGTGATTCCGGCCAGTCCGGGGCCATGCCTTCCAGCCGGTCTTGCACCGTGAGGCGCACACCCAGCGGCAGGTCGTGCCCGTAGTGCCTTTCCTGCAAGACGGTCTGCACCATGCCATGCACCACGGCGGCCAGCGCTGCTTGCGGATGCCGTGCAACTTCGATTTGCAGCGCAGCGGTACGGTGCGCGCTCAACCGCTGCGCCAGTCGGTCAGACATGGCGGCGGTCTTGGGCTGCTCGTCGTCCTCGCCTGCGTCCTCGTTCGCGGCTTCGCCTTCGCTGCCGAAACCCTGCCGCAGCCGCTCCAGCGTGCGCAGTGCCTTGGCCTCCGCTTCGCGCAGCAGCCCGCGATGAATCGCGGCCTGCCCGTCGCGGTCGATGGTGACAATGGCACCGGCTGCGGCCTTCACGTTGGCCGCATAGTCCAGCAAGCCATCTTCCAGCGCCTGCAACTGCTCGCCCAGGCGTTCGCCTTCTTCCTGCAAGGCATCGGCCTTTTCCTCGTCCTCGTCGTCCAGCGCGGCATCCACCGCCTCGGCCAGTTCGTGCAGCTTGGTTTGCAGCTTCTCGATGCGCTGCGCGTCGCGCTTGTTCGGACTGCGGCGTTCCCTTGGCGCACGCTGGAAGGCTTGCAGATCGGCATGGGTCATGCCCGGCGTGGCATCCACCCACGCCCAGCCCTCGGCCTGCACCTTGGCGGCGATACCTGCCAGCTTGTCCTGCGCCAGCCGTTCCAGCAGTGCGGCATCGGTCAGATACACGCCTTTGTCGCCCTCCGCGAACAGGTCGCGGCGGATGCCACCGCCTTCCTGCTCGTAGCCGTCCAGCCCGACAAAGCGCACCAGCGGATGCCGGTAGGCGTCGATTTCGCGTTCGGTCAGGCGGTCGCGCAGGTTGTGCGGGCCGCGCTGCCATGTGGGCGCATCGTAGAACGCGGCTTCCTGCGCAGCATGGTCGTCGGTGATGGCGAGGGCCATCAACTGGTCAAGGCTCACGGCCTCGGCCCGGTAGTCGGCCAGCAGGCGCGGCGACACGTTGGCGAGTTTCAGACGGCGCTGCACCACCAGCGGCGTGACGCTGAAATCCGCTGCAATGTCCTCGATGCTGCGGCCTTCGGCCACGAGCGCGGCGAACGCCTCGAACTGGTCGGCGGGGTGCATGGCTTCGCGCTGCACGTTCTCGGTGAGGCTGGCCGTGCGGGCGGTGCCATCGGCCACCAGCAGGCAAGGCACCTCCCATTCCTTGCTAATGCGGTGCTTTTTCGCCAGCAGCTTCAACGCTGCGAGGCGACGGTCACCGGCCACGACCTCGTAATGCTCGCCATCGGCGGCGGCAATCACGATGAGGTTTTGCAGCAGGCCGACACGCTGGATGCTGGCGGCGAGTTCGGGAATGGACATGCGCGGGGTCTTGCGCACGTTGCGGCCAGTGGGACGCGACACCAGCCGCGACAGCGGAACCAGAATCAGGTTCTTGGTCGGATCAGCGGCTTCCAGCGGGATAGCGGCGGCGGTGTTGATGGCGCGGGCTTCGGTTTGGGTAACGGCGTTCATGGTGATAACTCCTATCGGTTCAGGGATGCAGCAGCGAAGAAAGCGACAAGGGCTGCTGCCTGCCCCTGCCGCGTGGGGATTCAGGCTTTCAACTGGCGCATGCCATCGGCCAGCAGCCAGAGGGCGCGATTTAGTCGGATGTTTTGGTCGATGCCCTGCACCGGGCGGGTTTGCTGTCGGCGCCCGTTGGCGCTGCGGCCACGCAGCCCGCCTTGGGTCAGGTTTTCTTGGGTGCGGTTGAACACGCTCCACAGGTCGGGGCGGCGGTCGTCGAAGCGGCGCGGCATCAGGATTTGCGATTCCGTGATGGGCGCGGGCTTGTCGGGGTCGTCGTACTTGAGGGCGAGCGCGGCGCGGGCGAACACTTCGGATTCGCCATCGTCCAAGGTGATGCCGCGCATGGCATCGCGCGATTCCTTCACCCGATCGAAACCGCTCAAGACTTCGTAAGCCCCCTCAATGACCAGACCGGCCACGTCGCCTTTATGGGGCACTCGCACATCGGCCACGGTGTTGCCGCAGACAAGGCCATTGCTGCACACGAACCGGAACATTCCGGCCAGCATCTGATAGCTGCTGGTGCCGTCGTGCGAGTTCAGCAGCACGATTTCGTTGGCCTCCGCGCCGTTGATCTGGCTGGCATGGCGCAAGCGAATCATGTGTTTGGTGTGCTCGCGCTTGCCTTCGTCGCGCACGCGGGTTTGCGTCACCATGAAAGGCTGGAAGCCTTCTTTGCGAAGCTCGGTCAGCACGGCGGCGGTGGGGATATAGGCGTACCGCTGCGAACGGCTCTCGTGCGGGGCATCCGCGAAGATGGACGGGGCCACGCGGTGAATCTGGTCGTCGGACAGCGGGTAATCGCTGCGCAGCGAGGGGGAGCGGAAAGCGAAACGGGATGCGAGTTGCATGGTCTTTCTCCTGACAAAAGAGGTTTGCTGTTCACACCGCACACCGGATTTCTAGATTCGGAGCCCAGCCTTTCGGCTGTTTGGTGCGGTCGGCACGAGGAACCCGGTTGGCCCTGTTGCCACCGTCTTTCCTGAGTTCATCGCCCGCGCCCAAAGGAGCGCGCGGACGGGGGCCGTCAAGGAGCCAAGCGCAGGGTTGGTGCGGCCCGCAGGCGCAGCCGAGGACACGGCCCTGCGCGCCTTGACGGCACACGGTCGCGGGCTACGGTCGCGGGTAAGGTGATGAAGTCAGGGGAGACGGCTGGACAAGGCAACGGCCATCCCTTTGTGCTGACCGCACGCAAGCGAAGCGCGCAGGCCCGAAGCTGGAAGCCGGGCCGTAGGCGTCAGCGATGCGGAAGGCTGGCGAAGCCAGTCCCGCCAGGGATGAGCGACTAGCGAACCTGGAGCAGCGCGATCCGCGAAGCGGAGACGCAAGAGGACTCTTCGTTTACCATTTGTTTCGCAAGCAAATGATGGGAAAGCAAGAACACGGAGATATAGAGATGATTGTCTGCATCAACCGCCTCAAACAGTTCGGAATCTTCAGCGACTTCAATGGAACGAAGATCCAAAAGTTCGGCCGGTACAACCTGGTCTATGGTTGGAATGGAACAGGCAAGTCAACGTTATCGAATCTATTCTCTTGCTTTGAGCTTCGCTCGATGGTTCCCCGCTTCAGCACGGGCCAATTTTCAGTAGTTCTGGAGGATGGCTCAACGATCACGGAATCCACACTCCACTCATCCCAATTGAATATTCATGTTTTCAATCAACGCTTCGTGCATGAGAACATTGATTGGGACAAATCCGTAAAGAGCATCCTTCTTATTGCGAAAGAGAAGATTGATGACTTGCAGAAGCTGGAGAAGCTGAAGAGCGAGCTTCAGTCGAAAAAGAAGGCTCACGACGACAAGCAAAGCGATATCAAGAAGCAGCGTGAGGCATTAGAGAAGTTCCTGACCAATGCTGCCAAGAAAATGAAGCTTGGACTTCAGGCGATTGATACGAGCGACAGTTATTACTTGAATTACGACCGCCGCAAGCTCTTCAACTTCATACAGAATAACGGCGAGACAATTATCAAGGCGGAGTCGGTTCTTCCAGATGAGAGGGTTATCGACCTTACGAATGCCGCCAAGCCAGATCAGCTTCCAAGCATTGCTTTCGCCTCAACGGCCATTGAGCCGGACTACTTTAAGAAAGCGGCGGGCCGCATCAGAGATTTGATTGGGACTACGGCGGTCAATCAAGCAATCCAGCGGCTGACCGATAACCCGGAAATCCGCGAATGGGTTCAAGCAGGCTTGGAAATCCATAAAAACCACGACTCGCAATCCTGCGAGTTCTGCGGCTCTCCGTTCGCCCAGCTTCGTGCCGAGGCGCTTGCTGCCCACTTCAGCAAGGAGTTCACGGAGTTTCAGAGCCGACTTCAGAACGCGGCGACATGGATTGAATCTCAAGGCGCTCCAGCTAATCAGTTTCCCGCATCGACCGAGTTTTATAAAGAACTATCGGCCGAGGCAGAGAAGCTTCAAAAGGACTACGCAACTGCTGCTGAAAAGATCGACCAGCAAATCGACGCCTGGCGGGAAGCCCTGAAGGCCAAGATCACAGACCCTGGGAAGACAGACATTCAGATCTCGGATGTGGTTGAAGACGATGTCACCAATTTCAATGACATCCTGAAATCGATTGTTGCTCTCGTTGGAAAGCACAACAATAAGACTTCAAATTTCAAATCTGAGACCTCAAAAAGCAAGGTGGCACTGGAGCTTCACTTTGCTGCGGCTGAGGTGCAAGAGTTTGACTATGCTGGAAGTGAGAAGAAGTGCAATGACCTTGAGTCAGAAGCAAAGAACGACCATAAGGAAATTGAAAAAATTAGTCTAGAGGTCGGAGCCATAGAAGCGGCGCTCTCGAATGAAACGGTCGGGGCAAAGGAGTTCAATGACATCCTGCATCGCTTCATTGGCCGCTCTGAGCTTTGCCTGAACTTCAATCAGAAGAAGAAAGGCTATGAGATCATCAGAAACGGGGTTGGTGAGCACGATGGGAATTTGAGCGAAGGTGAGAAAACTGCGATTGCATTTGTCTATTTCATCACGAAGCTCAAAGAAAATGGAAATAACATCAAGGATACGATCGTCGTCGTTGACGATCCGGTCTCAAGCTTTGATTCTAATCACTTGTTTCACGCCTACTCGTTTTTGAGAACGCAATGCACTGAAGCCAAGCAACTTTTTGTGCTGACTCACAACTTCACTTACTTTAAGCTAGTGAGAGACTGGTTCACTGGCACCAATAGGAATCGAGTCAAAAAAGGCAACGCCGAGAATTGCTTCTTTTATCGCCTGGATGCGCCACCTGGCTCCCCTCGTCACTCCCTACTTGTGGATGCCGACGACTCACTCAAGAACTACGGTTCCGAGTACCACTATATCTTCAAGAAGCTCTACGAATATAGGGCGCACACAACACTCAATCGAGATGAGGCGTTCTTGACCGCCAACCTCGCCCGAAAGCTTGTTGAATCGTTTTTCACCTTCAAATATCCAAGGCGTCGAAGCGACATTAGTCAATTGATGGAGGCTGGCCTAAAAGATTGCACCATCACGACACCAGAGCTTAAAGAAAAAATCTACCGCTTTATCAATAAGTATTCACATAGCGACGTTATTGAGATAACAGAGGAATCCGCAGAAAACTTGGCAGGCGAAAGCCACAGCGTCATCGGGAACATCTTCCAGTGGCTGGAAGAGGTGGACAAGAAACATTACGACGAGATGATTCAGGTTGCGACGGCCTGAGCATCAGGCCGCGAGGGCCATAGCTATGCCACCAGGCGCAGCAAAAAGGGGCCGAAGCCCCTTGGGCTAGATCAGCCCATGCTCGGCGAACGATGCCGTTTCGTTGCCCGCAACGATGATGTGATCGAGCACGCGCACGTCCACCAGACCCAACGCTTCCTTGAGCCGCTGGGTCAGCGCCCGGTCAGCCGCGCTCGGCTCGGGGTTTCCGCTCGGATGGTTGTGCGAAACGACGACCGCCGCCGCATTGAGCCGCAGCGCCTCCTTGACCACTTCGCGCGGATACACCGACGCACCGTCAATAGTGCCGTGGAACATCTCCCTGTATTCGATCAGACGATGGCGCGTATCCATGAACAGCACTACGAACACCTCATGCTCGAAGCTGGCCAACTTTGTACGCAAGTATTCCTTGACCGCCGCCGGCGAAGTGAACTCTGCTCCGCGCCGCATTTTCCGGTCAATGACCTGGCGCGCAGCTTCCAGAATGTCGTCGGCCGATGCCGGTAGATAGCGCCCGTGCGCGTCGCGCACCAGCAGACAGGAATCGAACGAGGGAAAGGACAGTTGCGACATGATCGTGCTCCGGTTGCTCGGGCGGAATTGCCCGGAACCGGCGGCAGCACGGCGCAGCGCAAGCAGTCAGGGGTCGCAGACGGCCGCCAGGACGCAAGCGCGCATGGCGCGCGCCGCCCTTGACGGCGAGAACGCCGTGATACGGTGAAGGGAACAGCAAGACCGCCCACACCCGCCCACTGCACAGAGTCGATTTTTGGCAAGCGGAGCGCGCAGGCCCGGATCAACGAGCCGGGACGGAGGCGTCAGTGATGGAAGCCCGACAGGGGCGAGACTCGCGCAGCGAAGCTCGATGCGCAGCACGACAGCGCGACGGCGGCACGCCGGGACGCCCGACTGCTTGGGACAGGACTACTCGTTGTCCGTCTTGCGCTGCTCGATTTGCAACTGCGCCCGTTGCGTTGCCTGTTGCAGCCGCTCCACCAGCACGCCCCTCGGCGGCAAGGCGGTCAGATACTCGGCAACGTGGATGCCGGACTTGTCCAGCTCCAGCAATTCGATCTGCTCGCGCTTCTTGCCGGTGCAAAGGATGATCCCGAGCGGCGAGGCTTCCTCCGGCTCCCGTTCGTGCTTGTCTAGCCACCGAAGGTAAAGCTCCATCTGCCCTTTGTAGGCCGCCTTGAAGTCACCTACCTTCAACTCCACCGCAACCAGCCGCCGCAGCTTGCGGTTGTAGAACAGAAGGTCAAGGTGGAAATCCTCGTCGTCGATCGGAATGCGCTTCTGCCGGGCGACGAATGAGAAGCCCGCGCCCAGCTCCAGCAGGAAGGACTCCATTTCACGGATGATCGCCGCTTCCAAGTCGCCTTCCTGCCAAGTGTCCCGCAGGCCCAGGAAGTCGAGGATGTACGGGTCGCGCATGACCAGGGCCGGCGACATGCGCTGCGCATCGCGCAGGGTCGCCAACTCCTGCGCTATGGTTTCTTCCGGCTTTTGGGAAAGCGCCGTGCGCTCGTACAGCATCGAGTCGATACGCTCGCGCAGCGTCCGCACGCTCCAGCGTTGGGTGCTGGCCATCTGTGCGTAGTAGTCCCGCTGGAGCGGGTCTTTCAGCGGCATCAGGGCGATGAAGTGCGTCCAGCTCAATTCTCGTATCAGTGATACGAGAATTCGCTCGTCGGGGAAGGTGGCGGCGAACTGCACCATGCGGCGCAAGTTCTGCTCTGCAAAGCTGCTGCCGTACTCCTCCACCAACTGCGCAGCCAAGGTGGGCAGAACTTCCTTGCCGTAGGCGCCCCGGCGCCTGTCCAAGACCTGCGTGTGGATGCGTTGGCCGATGCGCCAGTAGAGCATCGTAAGCTCGCTATTCACCGTCGAGGCGGCGCGCAAGCGCGCCGCCTCGATCAGTGCCCGAATGTCGCCCAGCAGCGCCGCGGGCGCTGCGAGCGATGCTGCTGATGGCCGGCGCCCGTTCATGCCACCGCCTCCGCAAGCTGCCGCGCGCCCGTGATGGCTTGGCGGCGGCTGGCCACCAGCTCGGCCGCCTCGCGCACCGGCTTGTCCTCGGTGTGGACGTAGTGCATGAACATCGCCACGGTCTTGTGGCCCGTCAGCTTCATTCCCACTTTGGTCGGCACACCGGAATTGGCAATGTCGGTGGTCGAGCGATGACGGATGCCGTGCGTGCCTACGTGCGGCACGCTGGCGGCCTTGAGCGTCCGGCACCAGCCGCCATAGTGCTCGCCAAAGGTCAGGTGCTTGGCCGGGTCGTTCGGCGACGGCAGGACGTAAGGGCAGCCTTCCAGACGCGGCGCCGTCGAAAGCAGCCGATAGGCTTCCTCGCTCATGGGCTTGGAAATGCCGCCAACCTTGCTGTCGGGCCACACCACGCGCCGGTTCTCGAAGTCCAGCCAGCTCCATTCGAGCGGGCAGATTTCGGAGCGCCGCGCCGCAAACTCGAATTGCAGCCGGATCGCCAACGGGATGACGTAGTTCTCCAGCCCCTCCGCCTCCAGTTTCTCCAACTGGCGGAAGATCCGCACCATTTCCTCGTCCACGATGAGCCGGGTTTCCTTGCCCGGCGGGTACATCGGGACGTGGCGGCACGGATTCGTGCCGTCCGGGCGGAAGCCCCAGACTTCGGCCAAGTTGAACATCTTGCGCAGCACGCCGAAGGTCTTGTTGGCCTCGGTCGGCTTGTAGGCCAGCTTTTCCATGAGCCCCGCAATGTCGGGCCGCTTCACGTCATGCACCTTCTTGCGGCCCAGCAGCGGGATGATGTTGCGGTCGATGACGCCCTGGTAGCCGTCCTGCGTGCTGACCTTGTTGCGCTTCTTGGAGTAGTCCTCCATGAACTTTTTGCACAACTCGGCCATCGTGGGCGCCTTGCGCGCCTCGGCCTTGGCACCGCCGGGATCACCACCCCGGCGAACCTCGGCCAGCCAGTCCTGCGCTTTGACCCGCGCCTGTTCGACGGTTAGCTCCCCGTAGAGTCCCAGCGAGGGCTTGCGGGGCTGGCCAGAGTTCGTGCGGTACTGGAGCATGAACACCCGGCGTCCCGTCGAGGTAATCTTGCAAAGGAAGCCGGGCACGACGGTATCCCGTAGTTCGATGTCCTTCGCCTGGGGTTGCGCCGACTCTACGGCGGTCTTGGTGAGCTTGATCTTTGCCATGATGACTCCTTGGAACGACCCGGATTCCAGGAGCCAGATAGGAGCGGCGCGAGGGAGAACCGGGTCAAGTTTCAGAAAGCACCGGCATATGATGGAAGCGCGTAAGCTATTGATAAACCTGCTGTATCGGGCTACGTCGCAGTCCAGCGAACTACCGGGCTGGAGTCATCGTGAAACAAAAAACCCGGCCTAGGAACCGGGAATATTTGTACGAAATGCACTGTTAGCCCAAGCAGGCTAATAACATTTCGCGGCTTACACGCCAATTGTGCAGAGAAAATGAACGCGGCGTCCGTTCAGTCGCGTCGCTGCCCTCTCTGCACGGGAGACCTTACGCCAGTTTGGCGGCAAAACCCGCTACGCGCTGGCCATAGAGCTTGGCGGTCGCCAGATCGCCCGACAGCATTTCATCCACGCCGGCATCCGCCGGGGTCTGCACCAGCAGCCCCACCGAACCGCCCAGGTTATTGACGTCGGTGCGCTGCGCCGATTTGGTGTTGGCCGGCAGCAGCCCCAGGCTGACCCACAGGCCGCCATGTTGCGAAGCCAGCGTCTGCAGCGCGATCAACGTGACCTGCTTGTCGCCGTTCAGGCTGGCGCTGTTGGTAAAGCCGCCGAACACTTTGTCCTGCCACTTGCGGCCGAACCAGGCCTTGGAGCTGGCGTCCGCGAATTTCTTGAACTGCCAGGATGGGCCGCCCATATAGGTTGGCGAACCAAAGATGATGGCGTCCGCCTCATCCAGCGCCTGCCAGGCTTCGTCGCTGATATCACCGTTCTGGTCGATGGCGATCAGTGCCGCCCCGGCGCCTTCCGCCACCACTTTCGCCAAACGCTCGGTATGGCCGTAGCCTGAATGAAACACCACTACTGTCTTCGCCATAGAAATTCTCCACTCATTGCACAAAGGCGCCGACGGCGCCCCTCTCGCGTTCAATCTAATCAAGCGCGCAGCGGCTGAATACCGAATAAAACTGACGGTGTTATTCAAAAAAATCGCGTTATGCGCCCTGCTCTGCCTGTTGACGGGCGAAGTCGATAAAAGCACGCAGCGGGCGCGGCATTTGGCGGTTTGCCGGATAGTACAGATAGAAACCGGGGAACGGCGGCGTCCAGGCATCGAGCAGCGGCAACAACCGGCCATCGGCCAAACCGGCGGCAACCTGTTGCTCAAACAGGTAGGCAATGCCAGCCCCATCCATCGCAGCCCGCACCAAGACTTCCGGCTCATCGACTATCACCGGCCCTTCCACGGCGATCTCCTGCTTTTCACCGTCGCACTCAAACTCCCAACGATACAAACTGCCGTTGGTCGGCCAGCGGTAATTCAAGCAGCGATGTCGATGCAGATCGCCCGGTGTTGACGGCCGGCCGTGACGCGCCAAATACGCCGGTGAAGCAACGACACGCATCCGCACCTCCCCGCCCAGCTTGACCGCCACCATATCTTTCGCCAGTTTCTCGTGCAGCCGCACGCCGGCGTCAAAACCGCCGGCAACGATATCCACCAACCGCTCCTCAACATTGAGATCGAGCGTAATATCAGGATATTGATGATGAAACGGCGCGATCAAAGGCGCCAGAAAATGTAACGCCGCCACGCGGGTTACATTAAGCCGCAAAAGACCTGAGGGGTTCTGGCGTTGCTCGACCGCCTGTGCCACCGCCGCGTCAATCTCGGCCATCGCGGGCGTCAGGCGCGCCAACATCTGTCTTCCGGCTTCAGTCAGCGCCACGCTGCGAGTGGTACGATTCAGTAAACGCACACCCAGACGTTCCTCCAGGTTGCGCAGCGTTTGGCTGAGCGCCGAAGCGGACATCCCCAAATGTGCAGCGGCGCGAGCGAAACCGCCATGCTCAACAATCGCGGCAAAGGCGCGCAACTCGGCGAAATCACTGCCCCTCATTCTGCTCTCCCTCCTTAATAATTCATGAAGATTATAGTGCATTCCTTAAACAACCTGCGGGCGCTACCGTAGACGCTACCTACACGGGAGAATGCCTATGAACACGTCACTATCGCTGGATCACTATCGTTTATTGGGCCGTTCCGGCCTGCGCGTTTCACCGCTGGCGCTGGGCACCATGACCTTCGGCGCCGACTGGGGCTGGGGCGCCGAACTGGCCGAGGCTCGCCGTCTGTTTGACGTTTATGTCGAACGCGGCGGCAACTTTATCGATACCGCCAACCGCTATACCGAGGGCAGCGCCGAACGTTTCGTGGGGGAATTCGCCGCCGGGCGCCGCGATCGGTTGGTGATCGCCACCAAATACACCCTGCCGATGCAGCCGGACGATCCCAATTCCGGCGGCAATCATCGCAAAAGCATGCTGCGAACGGTGGAGGGAAGCCTGCAACGGCTCAATACCGATTACATCGACCTGCTCTATCTGCACGCCTGGGATTTCACCACGTCGGTGGAAGAGATCATGCGCGCCATGGACGATTTGGTACGCGCCGGAAAAGTGCTGTATGTAGCAGTATCGGACCTTCCCGCCTGGCAGGCGTCGAGAATGCAAATGCTGGCGGACCTGCGTGGTTGGTCGCCGCTGATCGCTCTGCAAATCGAGTACAGTCTGCTGGAGCGCACCGTCGAACGCGAGCTGATGCCGATGGCGCAAGAATTGGGGATGGGCGTGATCCCTTGGTCGCCGCTGGCCGGCGGCGTATTAAGCGGCAAATACCGGCGGCAGGATCTGCAACCGTCGCCCGATGAAGCGGGCTCTCGGCGTGAAGCCGTGCGAGCCAAGGGGACATTGAACGCACATAATCTTGATATCGCCGACGCCGTCAACCAGATAGCTGATGAGACTGGATATTCCCCATCACAAATCGCGCTGGCCTGGACACTGCGTCACCCGACGGTCACCGCGCCGATCGTCGGCGCCCGAACCCTGGCGCAATTGGAAGATAACCTCGGCGCCTTGAAGGTGGCGCTGGCGGAAGATCATTGGCGACGATTGGACGATCTCAGCGCCATCGAGCTGGGATTCCCACACGATTTTCTCGCCCTGCCAGCCACACGCAACATCATGACCGGCAGCGTGCATCTCGCCCGGCGCAGATAAAAAAAATCCCGCGCAAGGCGGGATAAACTTAACAGGGATGGGGTAATACACTACAGGGAATGGATAACACACAACATCATCGGGTAGAGCTACAGTACCAATCCCAATGTATAGAACTGTCATCCCCGCGTAAGTTTGCTCGGCCAGATGTAACGCCGAATGGGAAATATGACATTTCGCTCAACGCACCACAAACAGGCGCGATTCGAAACCGCCGCTCTTGAAGGTGGCGGTATTGACCCATCCCGGCGGCGAACGGCCGAAGTCCTGATTGAAATCCCCGCCGCTGACCAGCCAGACCCGGCGATGGCCTTTCGATAAATCGCTGAGCTTATCGACATAGGTCTGCGCCGCCCGATCGTGGAAAAAGGTGCCGAAGCCATAGGCATTGGGCTTGCCCGAAATGCCGTTGGGCCTGGCCGGGGTATACAGCAAGGCGCGATAGCCCTTCTTGTTGTAATACACGTAGCTCAGGTAGTTAAACATGTTGCTGACCACTACCGCATCGTTAGGCTGATAGTGGCTGTTGATATAGTGCACCATCACCTTGAACTCATCTTTCTCGACTGGGTAGTCGTTACGCACGCCGCAGCCGAACAGCAGGCTGAAGAACAACAGCAAAGAGATCCCGCGCACCCGGCTTTTCATTCCGGCGATCAACACACCCAACACCAGCGGAATGCCGAGCGCGGCGGAATAGAGGTAGCGATCGACAAACAGCGGCGTGCGCCAGGAAATGGCGAATACCAGCGTCACCGGGATCAGAATGCCGCCAAGCAGCAGTAGCGAGAATGTCCTTGGCATCGCGCGCCGTTTCAGCAGCAGCGCGCACAACGCGATAAACATCGCCGGCAGCAGCCAGAGAATCGCCGTGGGATAGTTGCTGCCGTCATGGCTGGTGAGAAAACGCCAATACATTGCCGGCAGATCGCCCCAGGAGACCTGAGGGATCCAACCGACGTCGCCGCCGACCCGCAGTTCGGCGATATGCGCCAGCAGATTGAACAGCACCAGCAGCCAGGGAATGTAGGCCACCCCGATCGCCACATTGGCCAGCCACCACGCCGGCTGCTTGATGTAACGTACGCCTTCACGGCGGCACGACAGCGCCAACACCACCAGCCAGTGGGCGATCAGCGTGAAAATGGTGAAGTAATGGGTATAAAAGCTCAGCGTCATCAACAGCGCATACAGCGCCAGATAGCGGCGGTTATCCGGCGTTTTCAGCCACTTCGCCAGCACCATGGCGGCGGCAATCGCCAGCATCCCCATCAGCGCGTACATGCGCGCCTCCTGGCTGTAACGCACCGCCATCGGCATGATTGCCATCAGCCATCCCGCTATCAGCGCCGCCCGCTCGTTGGCCAACCAACGGGTAAAGCGCATTGCCAGCGCCACCGTCACCACGCCGAACACCAGGCTCAGCGAACGGGCGGCCATGATGCCGTCGCCAAACAGAACCATCCAGCCATGCAGCAACAGATAATAAAGCGGCGGGTGAACGTCGAAGGAGGCGTGGTACAGCAAAGCGCCCACATCATAGCGGCTGGTCAGCACGCTGGAGGCTTCATCGCACCAAAAGTACCGATCCGTTAAGGAAATAAACCGCACGATCGCCGAAAACGCCACGATCGCCAACGCGTAATGTTTGTAACTGATACCCTTTAAGCCGTTGTTGCTCAAAGAGACATTCGAAACCTGTTGCAGTGACATAACCGCATTCCGCCCAAGAGAACCACACAGTGTGGAGACGCAGCGTCATCATTGCCGACGGCGGGTAAATGGCGGGTAAATCAGTGCGAAAAAGTCGGCGCAATCACCGCAGCGCCGCACGACTCTCAGCGGATTTCAACGCTGATATCCGGGTAGGCCTTCTCGCCGTCGCTGAGGTAATGCCCCAGCGCCCGGTAAGCCATCACGTACAGCACGGCGGCGGCGCACAGGCACAGCAAGGTCACGAGCAGGAATCTGGATTTGCGCACGATAGGCTCCATGGGGAAATTTTCGCCTATTGTAGCGCGGCAAAATAAACGAAGGTTCAATTGCCGGCGGGTCATGCGCCTCGCACCCACTCGGCGAGGCGGCTTCAGATCATTTCTTCAACATGTAGATAAACGAATCGACGGTTTCGCCGCCGGCGGTGGTGACGCTGACCGCTACCCGTTCATCCCCCTCGCCTGCGAACGCATCGAGAGTCGGCCAGTGGTTGACGAGATTAGCTGAACGGAACAGAAAACCATTCACCCGATTGCCGCTGTTATCCAACACGATGCCTGGGTAGCCCATCTCGGCGCCCCAGCCTTCGTTAAGCAGCGATCCGCCAACGCTGCCTTCTTCCCAGCTGCCGCCGATGGCTTCCATAATGTGCGCGTTGGGTCTGCCCGTCCCCAGGGTGCCGTATACGAATAAACTTTGCATTTTTCACTCTGCCACTGACTGAAAAAAAGTCTTTACTCAGAGTGCTGTACAGCCCCTGCCAGAAAGCAATGGCCTTTTACACGGCTCATTCCAGATCTAATTGATTCAACAAACCGGTACGCGTCAACGAGAATGAACCATAGTGTGCGTAGAGGTTTTCATTGAGCGCTGAAGTGCGCAATAAGCATAGAATAACTGCGCCATCATGTAAGACCAAGTAAGGAAGGCACAGGTCATAAAGACCATCTTCGTGCCATCTCCCAGGATCGGGAAGAAGTCATACTTCAGCGCAATCGTCCCCCCTGCGCCCCCCCCCAGCAGAGTCGCCAGCGCATGCAGGAATTCGCCGGCACGCACCAGACACCAAATGAAATACAGCAGATACAATGTGTACAGCGCCCACATCAGCACATAAAAATAGGGCAGCCACGGTTTGAATGCCGTCGACAGGAAGTAAATAGCCGTGACACTGAAAGCGGCCAAGAACAAGATGAAATCCTTCGCCGGCGACGGCTTGTAGCCATGCGTCACGGCCATCAAGCCAAGCGTTCCAACAATCGGCACACCGACACCTCGGGAAAAGGCATCAAGAAAAATGGCAACATCGTAGTTGGTTTGCCAGCCGGTAGCGATGAAGGTCGTAAAGTTTGTCGCGGAAATACCAACTATCAAAAATTCCACGCCAAGCAGGTAGTTTTTGCGCCTGACAAATGCCGCACCATAATACAAACCGCACACCACCAGGAGTACACACGAGAACAACGCGAATATATCTATTAATTCCACGATAACAGCCTCTGTCACTAGAGTTACGTCGTTGCTCCGCCGTCACGAACCAAGGGCAACGACATCAAATGCAATCAGCCTTTTATGGCAATATCTTTACGTACTTTCCTATCGATCCAGTCATCCATCAACTTAGCCGCCGCAAACGCGGACTGTATGGCGCACCACTGCAAGGGCTCAGGCAGCATGGATGGCGTCTTGTGGTGCAACGCAGCCAACAGCTCTGGCGTCCTGCCGTTGATTTGCTTGGCCAAAAGCAAGCCGATAAACGATTGGGTGCCGAGTCCATGGCCCGAGCAACCGGCGGTATAGAAAATATTTTGCTTTTCGCCCATTGCGCCGAGTACCGGCAGGAAGTCATAGGCGCCGCTGACATAACCACTCCAACAATGCTTGATACCTAGGTCGTGCAAGGCCGGATAGCGTGCGCGTAGTACCTGTTCCAATGCCACATAGGCACCTTGATCGGGGATGTTGGGCGTCTTTGAACCATAGGCATAGCCCAACTTCTTGACAGTCAATACCATGGTGCCGTGCGCCGTCAGGCGGTGACTCTCCATGGTATAGTGCGGCGTGATGATCCCCTCTCTTCCCTGCCATCCCAGAGCAGCAAGTTGTTGCGGCGAGAGCGGTTGCGTTTCTATCGCCGACACCCGAATCGCTGCAACCTTGTTGCGCAGCACGCCTAGCTGGGGGAGGTAAGCATTGGCCGCCAATACCATTACCGGAGCGGTCGCACTACCGTGCGCAGTCTTGCAGACAATGCTCGAACCCTCGCTGAAGGAGAGCAATGGCGTGCGCTCGTAAAATTTCACCCCCGCCTCGATAGCCGCACGGCGCAGACCGCCGACATACTTCCCAGGATTCAACGTGCCACCACACTGCTCGGCGGCGAAAAGAAAGGCCGGCGGAATTCCCCGCGCCCGCATTTCGGAACTGTCCACGAAGCGGGTCTTTGCCCCTAACTTTTGACCCAATGCCATGTTTTGCCGCAGGCGTTTTTCCTGGCTGAGATGAATACCTGCTCGCAACACACCGGACGGGTTGTAATCACAGTCAATACCTAACGTTTTCATTCGACCTTCCACGTAGGGCACTGCCTCGTCGTAGAACCTGACGAACTGCGTCGCCTGTGCCACACCTAACCGTTTGACGAACATCTCGTACTCGATTCCCATGCTGCCCAGCAGGTAGCCGGCATTGCGGCCACTGGCGCCGAAGCCGGCGAACTCCTGCTCCAGCAGGATGACCTGCGCCCCCAGCGCCCTCAACTCCAGCGCAGTCGATAGCCCGGCAAATCCGGCACCGACCACGATGACATCAGCCTTCACATCCCCTTCAAGCGAGGGCTGTAGGTCGGCAGGCGGCTCCACCCAGCCCCCCAGGCTGCGAAACTTCAATGGTGCAACGCCACCAAAAGATGCTTTGTTCCCTGCATTCATTATATAACCCCCAGCATATCGCTTATTGTTTCCATCCTGCGTCGCCTCAAGACAGCCCTGAGTGAGCCGCAAGAACGTGCCCTGCTCATCTCATCATCTGCTTTCCTCGTCATTCAGCGGGATATTCCAAATCAACAGTTCAAGGGCTGCTGCAACTTGAATACGGTGGTCGGCAAACTGGAGAGGCAGTAGATGCTGAGCGCGATCCAGGCGGCGCAGCAATGTATTGCGATGCGTACGCAGTGCTTCAGCGGTCTGGGTGACATTACAACCGTTGGCCAGGAAAGCATGCAGCGATCGTTGAAGTACCACAGAATCTGTCGCTAGGCGTCCGAGCGTTCTCAAGACAAACTGCCTAGCCGCACGGGCGTCGTGGGTCATCAGGGACACCATCCTCACCTGGTCTATCGTAGCAACGGCCGGCGCACCAGTTAATCGCCCTAATAATCTCTGGGTGGTCAAGGCTTCCAGATGAGATCGGCGGAAGCCGCCTATTCCTGCGATCGGTGAGCCGATGGCCGCTCGTAGTGTTGGGAAACGCCGAGCAATATCTTGCAGTTCGTTTAAATCCAATACTTTTGTCGTATGGCACCAAACCCATAAGGTCGCAGGGCCAGCGAAGACGATGAGGGGAGCTGTCGAACCCATGAGATGTGCCACCGCATACGCCATTGTCTCCAGTCGGCGAATATCCATATCCTCGATCTCGCTCCAGATTAGACAGGCACGGTGCCGCTGAAAAAGACTGTAACCCAGTTGCCTGCCTAATTGCTCAACATCCACGTTTCCACCATCAAGCAACCGGCTGACCAGGCTGCGTTTGTCGATAGAACCCTCATGGAACTGAGCTCTCTTTTCCTCCAGGAGAATTTGAGTCAATGTACACATGTTGCTGTCGATGAATGTCGAGATCGAGCGCAACGAAACTTCGAGGAATTCCTTTAGCTCTATGGGATCTTGCGTAAGGTTAAACGCAAGCGCCATCCAAAGCTCCCAAGCTGCGTTTTGCGTCGATCGGGCGATCTTCATCAGCAGCTCCCCTTCGCCCCTATGAACCAGCTCTCGGGCCGTGTCCAGAATGTCAGCAGACACGTAGGGTTGCACGGGTTCTCCGGGGCGCTGCAGATTCGCATTTGCCCAGTGCAACAATTCTGCCCGATTGGCGCGCCGGAACGCTGCCAGCATGACCGGGTCCTCCAGTATTCTCATACCTTCTTGAGAAGCGGCAAGCGACTGGTTCAAACGCTCGATCCACTCAGTTGGAAGTGTCTGAGCGAGTTCGGCGCCTTTGCGCATGAGTTCACAAACTGCTTCTGACGGACGTAGTGAAACAGACAACGTAATGGTCATGGACGATACCAATCACTCAAAAGGTACACGAATATAGCGGTGGTCTGATGGCAACAGAGCCCCCTCCGGCATGCACAGCAGAACAGTTTTCATTCTGAATGGGGCGTGCCACACACGGCCCGAAAACAACACAGCAGTCCCGTCGATCTTGAATAACGCAGCCTCTGCAAAACATCGTCCGTGAACTGCTTTACTGCAAACGTCATTTACCATCAGCCCGTCCGGTTCGACGACCAGCACTCACGGCCACGCTACCGCTATCGTGGTGACCGGGCCTTTACTTTAGTTGGAAGCCATTGCTCTCCCCATGGGTTACCCCATGGGGTTGTCTATGTCAGAACCCTTTTCCAGGTTCGGAGAAGTTCGACATGGTCAGAAGTTCCTGGGGATCGCGCATTTGGCCATCGATTTCCACCCACCCCTGCAGTGTCGAACTGGCACTCCAGCCCAGTAGACGCTGCATTTCAGCAGGAAGTTGACGAACGCGTTCAACGGGAATGGAAAGGAAGTGATTTTCTTCAAGACGCAGAAACGCCAAATCGTAGGCCATCGTCAGTCCAGTGCGAGGAGACGTGGAATTATTGGAGCCACCACAATGATACACAGAGCCCATCCATAACAGCGCGGAACCTGCTTTCATTTCTGCAGCGACAGTTTCTTCTTGAGTAGGCATACGCTCGTCATCCCATAGATGGCTCCCTGGAATGACACGCGTTGCCCCATTCTCTTCGGTGAATTCTGAAATGGCCAACATCATTTGCAGCCTTGCTTCACGGCCATACTGTGGATGGCGCCAGAGCGACGTGGCATCGTCACGATGCAGAGGCTGGCGGCCTTGGCCCGGGGCGATCTGAATAGCCTGAGTAATGCTGAGTTGAATATCAGGCTCGATCTCTGCACGGTCATTGCCGACCCAAACGTGGGTGGGTGTTTGTAGGATCTTTCTGGCGGCACCGATGAACAGCGGATTGAGTGCCACCTCCACGGCGGTATCACTTCGCCCGATTATGCGGGCGATACGGCGAGTCTGAGTACCCGCGAAGTAGGGATCCACGCCAAAAGGTGTGGCATTCAGGTAAGTGTCCAGCTCGTTGGCAAGAGACTTCAGCACTGTTGGTGAGACAAAGTCGGAAATTATGACCCCGCCGTCGCGCTTGATGACTTCTACCACCTGATCGATCGATGCATCACTACTGAGCGTCGAGAGTTTTCGTGTATTCATATGCTGTCTACCTTTATGGTTATTCAGTTAGCAACCTGTGCAACCAGACCCAGCGCATACATGGCCGGCCCAGGACGCCTTTTGTCCCCGCCCTATCACCCCCATTCGGCGATGACCAGCTGGAGAATTCAGCATTGTCGAACATGGTCAATTGATCAAGTTGAGTGATCTGATAATTTTCGCCTGTTTTTTCTCGCAGGTTTACAAAGGCACGCAGCATGCCTGTCAGCAAAGGGGTTTCATCGATTTATGGATTGGGGCTTGACCCTGCGATAGTATTCCTTATCCACGGAGCCAGAGCTTCGCTGGCGACAACATCAAAAAAGGAGAACATTTAATGGCTCGGATAAGTGCTAGAGAGCGGAGACAGGACTTTATTGAAGCCACCATCAAGGTGATTACGGAACATGGCGTGGCTAATGCCACTACGCGGCGTATTGCGGAGGCAGCAGGTTCTCCGTTAGCCTCCTTGCACTATGTCTTTCACACGAAGGACGAATTGTTCTGTGCAGTATACGAGTCTCTTATTAACATGCCTCAGAAGTCGTTGCAGAACATGCCGGAAAATTCGACAACAGCGGAAGCAGTGGGAGAGATACTACGCAGTCTGGTCAGGTGGTTCACTACCAACCCTGACTTGGCAACTACGCAATTCGAATTGTTCTTCTGGAATCTTCGTAACAACCCGGACGTAGCAAACAAAATTTACACCGCCTCTATCGAAGCGACCAAGCAAGCGATCGTGAGTATTACTGCTACAGAACTAAAACCGGCCACGTTAACCGCCATTAGCAATCTACTGATCAATCTGTTCGACGGCTTGTTGCTGAGTTGGTCAGCCCATGGCAACCTTGAACGTCTGGAAAAAGAGACCGAAACAGCTTGCCGAGCCGTCAAGCTGCTGATAGCCAGCTACCAGAACGCTCCTTGAATCAACCGTACTGCGCTGCCGCATGACTATTCGCGCCTCCCCCTTTCTATTCAAACCTTCGACGAGCATACTTCACTGCAACGCTCTGCACGCTCTCCCCATCAAGATACCGATCTGTTCTTCTCTCCATCATCCAACACTCGGTTGAAGGCAGTGCTTCAATCAGACCAATATCGGTTGTAGTGCAAATCCCCCTAAAATGGCAGCGAAGCGGTGCATTTTGCACCTTGCTCCCCCCAATTGTCAGCACTAACATGTTCACTTGATCAAGTCAAAAAATCATTTTCTACAGCACTCTATCAGGAGCTCGACATGCCCTCTCATACTGATCTTCCTCTTGAGCCACTTGACGTATTGATCATGGGAGCTGGCGTGTCTGGCATAGGTGCGGCAGCCTATCTGCGACGCGATCAGCCGCACAAAGTCATTGCGATTCTCGAATCCCGTGAACAAATGGGCGGTACCTGGGATCTGTTCCGTTATCCGGGTATTCGTTCGGACTCGGATCTGTATACCTTTGGTTTTGACTTTAAACCCTGGACGAAAGCCAAATCTCTGGCCGATGCGTCGGACATTCTCGAGTATCTGCACGAAACCATTGATGAATATGCGCTAGCTCCCTTCATTCATTATAAGCAGCAGGTGATCTCCGCGAACTGGCAAACGGACAAAGGTTTATGGGCTGTACAAGTCGAGGACGGTTATACGGCTAAGATCCGTGTGATCGAATGCCGCTGGTTGTTCAGTGCAGGCGGTTACTATCGTTACGATCAGGGGTTCAGTCCTCGTTTTGAAGGCAGTGAGCATTTCAAAGGGCAAATCATTCACCCACAACACTGGCCAGAACAGTTGGATTACACCGGCAAGCGAGTCGTCGTCATTGGCAGTGGTGCAACGGCGGTGACCTTGATTCCCGCCATGGCGGACAAAGCTGCCAGTGTAACCATGCTACAGCGCACTCCCTCCTACATCATCAATCAGCCTGCGAATGATTCCGTTGCAGCTTTTCTACGCAAGATTCTACCGGAACAAACAGCTTACTCACTGACACGCTATAAAAATGCCAAGATTACTTTGGCTTTCTGGGGATTTTGCCAACGCTTCCCTAAGCTCTCGCGAAAACTGCTTCTTTGGTTGACCCGTAAGGAATTGCCGAAAGACTACCCGGTCGATGTGCATTTTAATCCGCCCTACAACCCATGGGATCAACGTCTTTGTTCAGTTCCCGAAGGCGATTTGTTCAAAACTATCAGCGCAGGGAAAGCCGACGTCGTGACCGATCATGTCGAACGGTTCACCGAACACGGTGTATTGCTCAAATCGGGCAAGATGCTTAAGGCTGACATTATCATTACTGCCACGGGGCTTAACGTACAACTGTTTGGCGGCATCACCCTATACAAGGACGGCAAACCGGTCGTGCTGAGTGAAACCATCGCCTACAAAGGCATGATGCTCTCCGGCGTACCCAATTTTGCGTTTGCGGTGGGTTACACCAATTCATCCTGGACCTTGAAAGTTTGCCTGCTGTGCGACCATTTTTGCCGCTTGCTGGGTTTCATGGAACGCAAAGATTATAACGTTTGCGAGCCTAAAGCACCGGATGGTATCAAGACTCGCCCCTTGTTGGACTTCGGAGCCGGCTACGTGCAGCGCGTACTGGACAGCATGCCACGACAGGGACCACGCGAACCTTGGGTGATGTCGATGGATTATTTTCGCGATATCAAGTTATTGCGCCGTGGAAAAGTGGATGATAAGCATCTCTCGTTCATGACAGTAAGCCATTCCCCCTTACATGCCGACATCGAACTGCAGCAGCAAGGTAGCCACCCATGAGCACCGACCACTTCTGTGAGTTAGCGATGCAACGCAAGCTCTGCTATCGTAGCCACGGCTCAGAAGACGCTCCTGCGGTTCTTCTTATCGTCGGTTTAGGACTACAGTTGACCTATTGGCCACAAACGCTGATTGCCGGGCTGGTTGAGCGAGGTTTTCGCGTCATAACATTAGACAACCGCGATTCGGGCAAATCGTTCTTTACTGACGTGGCGCCTCCCACGATCTTGCAGCAGTTGTTCCGTAAACGGACTTCCGGTTATAACCTGGCTGATATGGCCGAAGACGTGATCGGTCTCATGAATGGCTTGAAACTAGAAATGGCGCATGTAATGGGTATGTCGATGGGGGGAATGATCGCCCAGACACTCGCTGCCCGCTATCCTGAGCGCATCAGGACACTAACCTCCATTTTCTCGACAACCGGCTCTCTACGCGTAGGCCAGCCAGCATACAAGACTATCTTGCATCTCGTGCGCCGTCCCCCCCGGAATCAGCTGGAAAGTGTTCGGAATTATCTGGACATAATGAGGCTTATTGGTTCAACGCTCGAGTGGAACGAGAAAGCGCTGCGTGACTATGCCCTGGAAGCCTGGGACCGAGGTGGCCGTGAGGCGAGCAACGTAGGAACCGCCAGACAAGTTGGCGCCATCATTAATTCCGGTGACCGCACCGCGGAGATACGGCGAATTCGTTGCAGGTCGCTGATTATTCATGGGGAGAAAGATCTGATGGTCGCAACTAATGGTGGGTTCGCCACGGCTGCGGCGATTCGTGGCTCCAACCTGGTTCTCTTACCTGGTATGGGGCATGACTTTCCGACCTGCCTGTCGGGCACGCTGCTATCCCTGTTGGCTGGGCACATGCGCTAACACGTATTCGCTTTTTAAAAGATACTAGGATGCTTTTCTATTGCCACACCAGGGACTTCCCAAAGCAGGCTTAAAACAAAAACAAAAAAAACAAAAAAAACAAAAAAACAAAAAAACAAAAAAACAAAAAAAAGACAAAACCTTCGCTTGCACGAAACCACAAAGCCACCTATCACAGTTTTGATTTTTAAGACATTACTCCCCACCAAAATCGTGATTGAACCAGGCCCGTCCGGATGCATCATGGAACATCTATGAGCACGGCAGCGAACGTACCTTTACACCATGCTATATATATTCCTTTCATCAAAGCCAGTTCTGACAGTAGCGGCTCAGGTTCTGGACAATGCCTCCAGCGCCTGCGAGCCGATTTATTACAAGAAGAAGGCCAGATAATTGTTGATGGCGTTGTAGTCCATATCTCTTTCGCACCCTATGCACGTATCCCGTTGTGGATTGTATAACTTACGACGTAGAGTGGCATATGTACCTTTATACGAGTATAATTCGAGAATTTGAACGATTAAAGAGGTTAGTATGTTAAATGTCAGTGACAACAGTAAAAATGAAAGTATATTGCTAGAGTATAAGAAAATGGAATCGGTTTACCATAAATTTTCAGCAAAGGTTGAGGATATTTTATTACACGCAATTAAAGGCATAAAGATTATAAATGTAAACAAAAGAGTTAAGACATTAGAAAGCCTTTCGGATAAGCTCATTAAGAAACAGTCTAAATACAATGATATAAACGAAATCACAGATATCGTAGGCGTCCGAGTAATTACATTATTCTCCGATGACGTTGATGGCGTGGCGAGAATAGTTGAAAGTGAGTTTGACGTTGATATTGAAAACTCTATAGACAAACGTAAAAGTGAGTCTCCTGATAAATTTGGCTATATGTCTCTTCATTATGTAATTCAGATGAAAAAAAACAGAACCAATTTACCAGAATATAAAGAATTCGCTGGATTAAAAGCAGAAATACAAATCAGGACATCATTACAACACTCCTGGGCTGAGATGGAACATGGCCTTCAGTACAAAAATAGTGACGCGCTACCGTATAAAATTAGAAGACAACTATCAAGCTTATCCAGTTTATTAGAAACTGCTGACTCTCAGCTGGTTCTTCTCAAAGATTTTGAAAATGAACTGATCGATGAATCAACGCTATCGTTAAACAAAGAAAAACCTGAAAACGTCGCACTAAACAAAATAACGCTTCCTTTATTCTTTAAAGACAAAAACTCAATTATCTATAAAATCAGGGACGAGTTTTTGAACAATAAATCCGACAAAGAACTCAACGTCCCAGGAGTGGAAAAATTAGCAGATTTTGATCGCGAAGGAATTAGAACACTAGACTCTAACCTGTCATTTTTTGCATCATGCCTTCATGACTTTGAAATATTCAATTTCCAACAACTCTATGATTTTTGCAAAAACAGATCAGATGTCCTACTTAACCACTCGGATAAAATAAATGAGGAGATTCTACGTAAACCTAGCGCGATAAACATTAATAATTTCTTCTTTATGTTTTTGCTGGCTTGCATATATGACGAACTAATCAATGGGAATAAGATTGATGATAAATCAAACTGATCGCTAGTAGCATCTATTTACTGGCAAAGGTGAATGAAAAAATTATCATCTATTTATACGCATTTATATACATAAAATAATTGTTATAGGAATATTTAATTTTTTATAGTTGCAGGCAATATGAAGAGAAATTCATAGCCATATGCTATACAGCATCAATGTCTACTACCTGCCATCAATGACCGTGACTTGAATGGCAGGAAAAGGGTAGGATATGGAAAAAAGAGAGTGCTAATCATTAAAGCTGGTATACATACGACGGAAGCCCTAGAAAAGCATCTAGAAAAAGACGACTTCGCCTTGGCCAAAGCAGGTGATGGTCCTAAAGGACTAGAGATGTTTTTTCCTGGCAATCTGACTTAATCTTACTTGATGCCCAACTGTCAGGAATCAATGGCTATGAAATACTAGCACGTATACGTAGAAAGAGTGTCGTACCTATAATAATGTTGACAGTAACAGGAGAAATACAGAATAAGAACACTTCACTAAGGCACGGTATTGATGACTATATTGCGAGGTCATATAATCTGGAAGAGGTTGTCGCACGGGTACATGCGGTACTAAGAAGAACAACTGCACCGAACATAAAATCTGTCCTCATTACTTGCGGCCAAGTACAACTTGATGAAAATGCAATTTTAGCTCAAATTTATTACGCCGATGATATTAAAACCCCTTTAAGCCTTACGCCAACAGAATTCTTGTAGCTATCAATATTAATGCGTTCACCAAGAAAATTCTACTCACAGCAGACATTGTTGAGTAAGTGCTTGCCAGAGAGTGATACTTGTGAACGTGTTGTTGACGCTCATATTTATAATTTACGGAAAAAGCCGAATTCGGCTGGGGTGCACGATGCTTTTAATTACCGTAAGAACGACATGATATAGATATTGGAATCAATAAAACAGAGCAACCCCGCCCCTCCACCGAAAAAATCAGCTGGTTGCCTGAACGCCAGAGATATACCACGACGCTATCCGTATGGGTTGAGTCACTGGTCCGTTTACTGCCGATTAAGCACGTTGCACAACTCACCGGACTGAACTGGCATACGGTCAAGAATATCGACTACCGGCGTCTGCTGCGGGAACGGACAGAGCCGCAGCGCCATACCCTCCGCCGTCTGGTGATGGATGAGTTCGCCCTGTTCAAAGGACATCGTTATGCCACCGTGGTGATGGATGCGGATACGCAACAGGTGTTGTGGGTGGGCGAAGGCCGCAGCAGAGCGGCCTTCCGCCCCTTCTTCGTCTGGCTGGGCGCTGAAGGCTGTGCCGCTATCCAGTCTGTCGCCATGGATATGAATACGGCGTTAGACCTGGAGGTCAGGCATCACTGCCCGCAGGCGGAAGTGGTCTATGACTTGTTCCATGTGGTGGCAAAGTATGGCCGGGAGGTTATCGACCGGGTCCGCGTCGACCAGGCCCAAAAATTTCCCTAAAATCACGGCAACTCACTTGTTATTCAGAGTAATGTCATATTTTATTCTTTTTTGATTTGAACGCTAAGATCACAACTTTATATAAATATTATTACTTGTTAGATTTTTGCGATAAAACCACGCCATTCTGCCATTCATATGTATATCCCCCCTACCGAAACAACATAAATAAATCTGTTACCATCACACTAATAGTATGAAATCTACCATATAATTATATGATTCCGCCATCAACACTGTCGATTTTTCAACTGGTGCAATCGTTACAAAGAGAGCATCCCGCCACGGCTTATCTCCGCTAAGCCCGACCAGTCTCTTGGAAAATTTAGCTAGCTGAATATCAATACTTCTCAGATAAGACAGTACAGTACGAATAAGAGAAGGACGGGCATTCCGACAGGATAAATTTGGAATGTTGGCTAAATGCTTGCACCGCTCGGGGAGCAAGCATAACGCAAAAAACCCTTTAAGATAAATTTATTATTGCATTATCTCTGCACCTGTTTCAATTACTCAGTCCTGAGAAGCCACCTTAAGAATATTATAAATGTAGTGCCTATAGCTGTTAAAAAGTGATTGATCTTCGCAATCGTTCAAAGCCCCTTTGCACAAGTGTCGCATGTCGATATTAGCCTGATAGAAGGGCGACACCTTTAGTCTGGCTTGTTCAAGCAGAATCCCTCCTAAAAAGGCGATATCAGTTATCGACCCCAAGTCTGCAACAGGCTGCATATTGGCATTGTCTCGCAAACTGAACTGCGTCAAATGTGCGGCATCTGGTAGTGATGTCGAATACCCATTCTCCCAATCAATATTCGGCTGATGATCACCAAAATACATAAACATTGTGGGCTTTTGACGCTGATCGATAAACTGGAAAAATTCTGACATCGCTGCGTCGGAGGTTTGTATTTTTTCCATATAGTGGCTGAACTTAGCTGCGGAAGTTTTGTTTGTTACCACTGGCCTCAGTTGATAGTTATCTTTGTGGCTAGCGTCATAAGGCCCATGCTCATACATGGTCAACGCATAAACAAACACTGGCTTGTCAGTATGGGTATCCAGTATTTTTTTGATGTAATGCAGTATGTCGGCGGTGCTGATATGCCACAGGTTATCCTGCAAGCTACCAGGATAACCTAATTCCTGGGGTTGGATAATTTTATCGACTCCCATCATGGTATAGGCGTGGCCGGCGTTATAAGCTGACTTATTAAAGGGAGTGAGAACCACGGTATAATAACCATTAGCTTTCATCTGCTTGAAAAGACTGTCATTCACATGGTCGATAACCGAGTAAAAAACCGCATTTTTCTTGGTACCAAAATCATCGCTGCGCAACCCCGTGAGGACTGAAAACTCCGATAACCAAGTCCCCCCTCCGAAAGTTTGTACTCGCATCAGCGTATGCGCTTTCACCGCCGTCCCTTGTTCAAACATGGAAAAATGCGGCAGCAATGCCGGATCGGGAAGCTGATACAATCGAGGATCAGTGGTGGACTCCTGCAGCAGCAGTACAATATCTGGGTGCATATTATCAGATGCCTGGGATACTTTATTTAGCACAGATGTGCGGGTAGTAAAGTTCTCAGAACTGTCATCGGGAAAGGAGGGAGAGTCATAGTTCATCTGGCTGCTCGACATCACCAGATTAGACACCACGCCTGTTCCGCCCGGTAAAGTGCCGGCCCAGTCTTGTTGATAAAAGAGCACACATTGGCTCAGCACCCCACCGCTAACGGACATCATACAAAGAGCAACGACTCTCGGCGTAACCCCACGTCGACGGGGTACTGCACGCCAGCCAACGATGAGCGTAATAGCAACAATCCCTCCCAATCCGACCAAGGCCAACCCAGCTTCCGGATAATGAAACAACGTGCCGACATTTGAGAGGTCGGTCAGCATAAAGAGATCGGAGAACATCAATTTGTCTTTATAATAATGCACTTTAAGCTGATTAATAAACTGCAGCACGATAACTAGCACACTACCGGTCGATATGGCAAACAGTACCTTCGCGGAGAGTAAGTATCCTATCCCCACAACGAAAACAAATGCACTAATAGCAGTAACGAGAGGATAAATGTCATCAGGAGAATTGCCAACCAAAATAATTATGGCTGCAATAATTAGCAGAAATAGATAAGAATAAGTCTTTGGCCTAGAGATATACTGCGTTCTTATCGATGGGTGGGAGTGATGCTTCATTATGCTACTTTTCACCTATGAGAGAGGGAAATTAATTCGTTGTTAAAGAGTATTAATTAATGTGTTCTTCACGCTCAAATAGTGATAACCAGAAGCACAAATTTAGTCGACGACACTCTAACCAACATCCACCGTATAGATTTATCTGGCAAGTTTACAGTATCCACACGGGCAACATCTAGCAACCCATGCGATATAATCGCTCTGCTAAAATTCACCGCGACTAACTTGCTCCCGAACCGTACACCGTAACTCACCCGCACAATCCCAACAAGTTTTATCTCTAACTCACTCATTCCCCGGGCCTCCATTTCTGAGAGAGTAGCCAGCACGGCATCACCATTTTAGCTCTTTTTTTGAGCAACCATTATCCCATCAGACCTATTGACTCACCTACGTCATAACGCCATTATCACATACGTTCTGTTGACAGTCGCATATGAACTCCCCTTTTGGCTCGTAGAGCTGAAAATCCAAGTTTTCTAAGCGGCCATGTCGAAATATTCAGAAGACTGGATGCTTGAGCTTAGTATAAAATTCTTATAACAAGATTGTGTGGAGATAGTGTGGAGGTTTCATGTGGAAAGTAGCATTCATGCTTGGGAGATTGAATGAAAACCATTAAAATTCTTCTTGCGGAAGATGAATATGAAATTACCGAGATCCTTACTGCTTATCTTAGAAACGAAGGTTTCGAGGTCGTGCCTGCGCACAACGGACGGCAAGCCATCGCACTGTTTCAGGCCACGCTACCACAGTTCGTGATTCTGGATATCAAAATGCCGTTAATGAACGGCTGGCAGGTGCTGAATGAAATTCGCAAGACGCACGATACACCAGTCATGATGCTAACCGCATTAGATACGGATGTTGACAAAATCCATGCTCTGCGTAATGGTGCTGACGATTATATTGTCAAGCCATTTAATCCAGCAGAGGTGATTGCCAGAGTGAACATTATTTTGCGCAGGGTTTCGTTTCACCGTAACAACAAAGATCTTTCAGTTTATTCCACAAAAAACATTGAAATAAACATTGAACATCACCAAGTTACAATAAAAAACACCGGCGAAGACATCGGTGATAAGCTAACATCAACCGAGTTCAGATTATTAACACACCTTATTCGTTATCCCAAACGGGTTTTTACGCGACAAGAGTTACTAGAGAACTGCCTGCCGGAGAATGATGCTAATGAGCGCACAGTAGACAGTCATGTCAGCAAACTCAGAAAGAAATTTAGCCAAGCTGGATTATCTAATATTCCTGAAAGCATCCGTGGTTTTGGTTACCGGCTGGGGGATTGATATGGTACATCGCAGCATCAATAGTCAGCTTTTCCTCCTAACGCTAAAAGTGGTGATTTCCACATTAGTGCTCATTTCTGCCGTCTATAGCACCTACTTCATGATTTTCTACGATTGGCATTCTCCTCCGGCGTTTTCCTGGATACATGACAGCCTAATGACGATATTATCCGTTCTACTCTCTTCGGTGCTCGCCAGTTATCTATCGTTGAGTTTTGCCAAAAGACTTATTAAACCATTACAGTCAGTGGCTCACAGCGCCAGAAAAATCTCTGAAGGCCAGCTTAGCGAACGAGTGAACCACCATCACTGCCATACCATCGAAATAGTCCGGCTTATCAATGATTTTAACTCTATGGCAGGCAAGCTCGAAGCAATGTCTGATGATATGAAAAAATGGAATGCAGCTATCGCCCATGAATTACGTACCCCGGTTACAGTTATTCAGGGCCGTCTGCAAGGTCTACGGTACGGCCTATTTGCGAACGACAGTAGGCAGTTCGACATGCTGATTCGGCAAACTGAAGGACTGTCCCGTTTGATCGACGATTTACGCGTACTCAGCCTATCGGACAGCGGTCAATTATACATTTACCGTGAAACGGTACATCTGAAAGCACTGTTACACAATTGCGTAGAAACGTTTAATAGCCACCTCACCGCCAGTGGTCTTAAGCCCGTCATCGAAGCCGCGGATGTGGTGTGTTATGTCGATGAGGTACGCCTCCGCCAAATCTTTATAGCCCTGCTCAGCAACGCCTGCAAATATGCCGACCCCGGTCTGCTGCGGATGCGTTGCTCAGCAAGGCGCAGCGATATTATCATAACAGTGGAAGATGAAGGGCCCGGTATCGCAGATGAGGAATGTACTGCCATTTTCGAAGCATTTTTCCGTTCCCACACTAGCGGTAAGAAAGAAATCAACGGCAGCGGACTCGGCCTGGCGGTAGTCAACGCCATTGCTCTAGCGCACGGCGGGCAAGCCACATATCGTCACAGCGAGCTTGGTGGTACCTGTATTGAAATCTCGCTCCCTAACTGCGTCAATGCGACATTGTAGGAACGCCCTTCCTCATCTATCTTTCCACACGTCCTGCAGCAACGCCTTGTCGAGGCTCAGATCTGCCTGCTTCAGGACAAAGACAAGCTGCTCTACGGTGAATCGTGATTTTTTCATCGGCACCACCTCTGCTCAGGGAGTGTCGATCATGCCGGGATTCGGTTTCTGAATGGCGCAGGATTTTGTGTCAGGGTCAGTGCTCTTTATCAAATTTATTATCTTACATCTTTAACTCCACATAAACTCCACAGAACCCATCTATACTGTTAGCCACTAACGTTTTTTGGACCATTCGGAGTATCATTTTCATGTCCCTAGATATACAAGCGCTTCTTGCCGATGAGGAAAAATACTGTTCGCACGGTGACACCGTTCACTATGTAAACCCGCCGAAAATCTTCAAGCATTGCAACGGTAGTTATATGTTTGATGAGAATGACACTGCATATCTGGATTTGCAGATGTGGTACTCGGCAGTTAACTTTGGTTATAAAAACCCTAGATTGGAAGAAACGCTTAAAAATCAGATTGATACCTTGCCGCAAATCGCCAGCCAATACTTACACCCAACTAAAATAGAGCTGGCCAAATTCATTGCCCAAGACGCAGAACAGAAATGGGGCCATAGTGGTCGCGTGCACTTCAACGTCGGTGGCGCGCAGGCGATTGAAGATTCACTCAAAGTAGTACGTAATGCAAGCAATGGCAAAAGTTTGATGTTCGCCTTTGAAGGGGGCTATCATGGACGCACATTAGGCGCTTCTTCAATTACGTCCAGCTATCGTTATCGTCGTCGTTTCGGTCATTTCGGCGATCGAGCACAGTTTGTTCCGTTCCCTTATCCATTCCGCCGTCCTAAAGGCATGACATCAGAAGAGTATGCGGATCACATCGTGAGTGAGTTCGCCCGCAAGTTCGAAAACGAATATCACGCCATCTGGGATCCGAAAACCAATCAGTGCGAATATGCAGCATTCTATATTGAACCTATTCAGGGGACTGGTGGTTATGTCATCCCACCTGCAAACTTCTTCACAGGCCTAAAAAAAGTACTGGACACTCACGGCATCTTATTAGTGGTTGATGAAATCCAGATGGGGTTCTGGCGGACAGGTAAACTTTGGTCAGTAGAAAATTTCGGCATCAAGCCAGATGTGCTGGTTTTCGCTAAAGCATTGACTAATGGTCTGAATCCATTGTCCGGTCTGTGGGCGCGTGAAGAACTGATTAACCCAGGCGTTTTCCCACCAGGCTCAACACACTCAACCTTCGCATCTAACCCACTGGGAACTGCACTGGGTCTGGAAGTTATGAAAATGACGCATGAAGTTGATTTCGGTAAACAAGTGCGTGACAGCGGCGCTTACTTCCTTGATGGACTGCAAGAGCTGCAAAAACGGCATAAAGAAATCGGCGATGTGGATGGAATGGGTCTAGCACTGCGTGCAGAGATCTGTACCGAAGACGGCTTTACTCCAAACCGCGAACTTTTAGATAAAATGGTCGATATGGGCTTGGAAGGAAATCTGGAGTATCAAGGCCAGAAACGTGGCTTGGTCCTGGATGTTGGCGGATATTACAAGAACGTCATTACCTTTGCCCCATCATTGATGATTACCAAAGCAGAAATCGATGAAGCTCTAACCCTGTTGGATCAACTGATCAGCAGAGCTAAGAACGCTTAATGACTTGGTTGAACCAACTTGAACCCAAAGGTCTGTTACAGGCCTTTGGGGAAATGCCCCCAGACAGTTTTCGTCTTCTGGGGCATGAACAAATTTTAGCTTTTTTCATGCGCTTTCACTTGCTTACCACCATGGAAGACAAGGCAAGAGCCCGTATTCAACGTCTACCATTATATGCACGATGGGCTAAATGGTTATCGATTAACACGGCGTTTGTAGGTACAACCGTCAGCGAATATGTACCGTTTAGCGCTGATCTCCTTCCTGAGTATTTTATTGAACTCTTGCAGCAACAGATTTCCCCTTTATGTAAAATCACTATTATTAAGGATATTCCGCAAAGCTCACCATTATTATCAGAAATGGAAAATGACTATGCTGATGCAGTAATAAAAAGCGCCGTCAAGCAAGGTTATATTGTCGTAGAAGGCCAAGCTCTCGCCTATGTACCAGTGGATTTTGACTCTATTGAATCCTATCTTGCACAACTTTCCTATAGCCGACGTAAAAATCTACGTCGTAAACTAAAAAGTCGGAATGATGTTATCGTAACTGTCATTCCAACAGGAAGGTTCTATAATGAAATTGACGAGCGAGTTACCCGTGAATATTATGATCTGTACGAAGAAGTATATTCTCAGAGTGAAATACATTTTGATCACCTGACTTACGATTTCATATGTCAACTGTTGCGAGATAATAACAGCAACGGTATTGTTTTCGAATATCGTCGGCGCAGCGATAACCTCCTGATTGGCTGGAATTTGTGTTACGCGTTTAGGGGGAATCTGATCGATAAATATATTGGCTTGCGTTACCCTCATGCTCGAGAACTGAATCTCTATTTCTTAAGTTGGATAGTGAACCTAGAGTACGCGCTGCAGCATGGCTTGAAGCACTATATCGCTGGTTGGACAGATCCCGAGGTTAAAGCTAGCTTGGGAGCTAAATTTACCTTTACCCGTCATGCGGTTTATATTCGCAGTCCGCTTTTGCGCACCTTGATACGCAGGTTTTCTAATTCATTTGAAGGTGACCGCTCTAAGTTGGATGAGAGGACATGAAATGAAACTGCCGACCCTCGTACTTGATTTAGATGATTCTATCCGGCGCTTGCCCAATGAAAACCGCTTACGCCCAGCAACTCACTGGCGTGAGCAAGTCCGCTTTGGGTGTAGCATTAAGCATTTTCGCCAGTTTTGGGCTGAGACAGAAAAGACGCTTCCCCCCACAGAGCAATATGGCACTGTGTTAATAGGCAGCGGAGACTTTCATCACTTGACCCTCCCCTTGGTACAACACTGCCTTAAAAACAAAACTGGATCTATGCGCCTTATCGTATTAGATAATCATCCAGATAATATGCGATTTCCCTGGGGTATTCACTGTGGGTCTTGGGTACGCCATGCTGCCTTACTCCCACAGATCAGCCATATTCACGTGGTGGGGGTCACCTCTCAGGATATTAGCGTAAAACACGCCTGGGAAAATTATCTGGCGCCGCTTTTTCGTGGTAGGGTGACTTATTGGAGTACAGGAGTAAATGTAGGCTGGGGAAAGAACATCGGAATTGGCAAGGCATTCCAGCATTTTAACAGCAGCGAGACGCTATGTGAGGCTTTCTGTTCGATGCTGGCACAACAACCTGAGCCGACTTACCTTAGTATTGATAAAGACGTGTTTTCCCCATCCGTCGTTCGTACTAATTGGGATCAAGGGCAGATGACGATCCCCGAAGCGTTACGCATCATTAAAGCACTCAGCGGTAGTTTGGTGGGTAGCGACATTACGGGGGAAGTCTCTGAATGGCAGTACCAAACGGCTTGGAAGCGCTGGCTTAGCGCCGCCGATGGTCAGCAGCTGATATTTGGTGAAACGCTAAATGAGCTCCATAATGAGCATGCTACGCTGAACCTGCAATTGCTTGAAGCCCTTGCATTCAGCCGAAAAGTGTAATGATAAACTCATATACATGCTGGCTCACTGATAGCCACAAAGGAGGAAACAACCGTTTTCCTCCTTTATCAGTAACAT
This sequence comes from Serratia sp. HRI, assembly GCF_010119335.3. Lineage (NCBI taxonomy): Bacteria > Pseudomonadati > Pseudomonadota > Gammaproteobacteria > Enterobacterales > Yersiniaceae > Serratia > Serratia sp. HRI. The sequence goes on from NZ_CP083690.1 coordinate 1,474,750, forward strand.
GGACGAATGCTCATAAAGCAGATGTGTTTAACAAGACGTCGCTTGCTTACCCAATAAATGGGCTACATTCCTTCCGCCTTGGTTGTATAACCGTTGTTCTTGTCTTTCTTTTTTTCCGACTCAGAGGTTTCACTGATCGCGAGTAAAAGAATTCCCAGCAAGATAAGACCACAACCGACTATTTTAGCCCAACCAATATTTTCGTTAAACAGAAGGGAAGAAAGCACCAACACAGAAATGATTTCCAAGTGTGAAGCAGCAAAGGCTGGTCCTATCGGCGCACGTTTAAGCAACGTGATCCAAGTAAAGAAAGCACCAATATACCCAACTACTGCACCATAAATCCAGGGTTGACCAAAGAGTCGCCCCAACCAATTAGTTGATAATTCAAATGGCAATGCTTGGTCGCCAGCGTACTTGATACTGATTTGTGTTATAGTATCAAAAACCATTAAGACCATAAAGCCAATGAAATAGAAACGTTTCATAATTAACCCTGTAATCCAACAACGGCGACACCGAGAGACACACAAGCAATACCGAGCACTCGCATTGGAGACATAGTCTCACGGAAGATAATCCTGCCAAGCACCATAACGGCTACAATATTAATCGAGCCGAGCAGAACCCCTTCAGACAGCGGAACCAGCGACAGAAAGGCGATCCACAGCAAGAATTCGGCGACATAGCAGATTATCCCACACCAAACATAAGGCCTAAGACTCATTCGTATCCAACTCGAACGACTTTTATCTTTAAGCGAATCCACTGCAGCTGCTTTAAACGCTAACTGCCCAACACTATCAAGGATAGCATTGAGGCCCCACAAGATTAAAACAGTCATACTCATAAACACCCTCCAGAAGGTTCACTTAGCGTTCCAGGGGTAGATATTAGTTCCGCAACATTCTCGTCTGCTAAAGATCGTTCTATAGCAAAATTAATACAGAGTTCATTCACTTTACGCCGTTCACGATCGATGGTAATCATGTGATAACTGTCTTCAAGCAGTACCAATTGCACTGGTGCATGGCGGACGCCTTTGACAATATCCATCGCATTTTTTACTGAAGCAATATCATCGTGACTAGAATGCAGCACTAAACTGGGCGCTTGCACACGCGCAAGACGCTTCAACACGTAGGAGGACAGTTTCTGCATTTCCACTACAGACCAGAATGGATTGCCGGGCAATCCCGCCTCAGCACTATTACCCGCATGCATCTGCGAGACCATACGCTTGCGAAGTGCCTTATCTTTAATACCGTAAGGTGGCTTCTCGTAAAACATTTTTTGACGGCCAATACCGAGCATCCGAAGATACGGTAGAATAAATGCCAGGCGGGTATATTTTGGCATGCTCCAACCATCATGGCGAAACGTACTGGAAAGTGCCATAACCCCAGCGATCTGCTGCGGCCTCTCAGTTGCCAATGCCAATGCCAACACCGCTCCCATCGAAAGGCCACCCACGATCAGTTTCTTTACCTTTACCATGAGTTTGTCAGCCCCGGCACGCACGCTGGCCAACCATTCTTGCCAAGTCGACTCCAACAGATCGTTTAGAGTACCGCAATGTCCGGCAAGCTGAACAGCGTAGACGGTGAAGCCCGCGTTGTTCAACCCTCGGGCCAGAATGCGCATCTCATTAGGCGTTCCTGTCAGCCCATGAATCAATAGAACTCCGGTTTCAGCTCGCTCCCCTCGCCCTTCGAGCCAGTAGTCATTCATGCTCATACAGCTTTATCCCTCAAGTTCCGTGCTACGAATGAATACAGCAAATTGGTAGCATCTTTAAAGTTGTTCATTCTTAAATGAGGGATATCGTGCTGCTGGCAATAAGCGAGCAAACGTGACTTAGCCATCACTATATCCGCTTTGCCTGAGACACAAAAATCAGAACTGCCGTCACCCACGTATAGTACCTGTTGCCTGCGCTGCTTCTGTAGATTCAGCAAGTGACATTTACAATTTGCACTCCCTTTTAAGCAACTGCCACGGAACCAAGGCGTTTCCAGCCGCCATTTTCGCTCCCCCTCTTGCACTAAATGATTGGCAAAAACGGTCAAATGCCCTAAGCCATGGCGGGCCAGGATTGAGCTAATTGCATAGTCCAAACCATCACTGACGATATGAACTGCCCATCCCAAACGACTGGCTGCAGCGACAAACGCTGGAAATTGGGGATCAATTTCAATGGTATCCAGATGCGAATCAAGCTGCTCTCGAGTCATGTCCAAAAGCGCAACCTGACCACGCATACAGTCGCTGGAACCAATAATGCCGTTTTCCCACTCTTGTTCGAGGTGCTCCCAACCCGGCAAACCAAAACGCTCTAACAAAGTATCGGCGACATCATTTAAGCTGATAGTGCCATCAAAATCACACTGTACAACCCAGTCCAATTGCTGACTGGGGGGAATCACTATATTCATGAAACTCTTCTCTAAATTTTATTAAAATACATTACGGATTGTCATAAAAACTCACAACTACATTTTGCCCGACCAAAGTGGATGGCTCACTATCAAATGCCAGAATGCATTCTACGACGCGCCGAGGACTCTGCTGGGCGTTTTCTTGCAATTGGCTCAGCACGAAAGTGGAACTAATGCGAATAACGTGGGCTGTGGGCAAATCCTTTCTTTCACTGTCATTATCAATTTGCACTTTGGCTTTCATACCCACTTTTACGCCTGCTAGATAGCTTTCATTCAGCTCGGCTCGGATGATGAACGGTTTGTTAGGCAAAAAGAGTATGACGGGCTGGCCGCTCGAAATAAACGCGCCTTCCTGAGCATTTAATTTCACAATAGAACCAGCAAAAGGAGCTCGCAGGTCAAGTTGCGCGCCATGTTCAACTAGTTTAGCTAAGCGTCTTTCAGCCAGATTTGCTTGAGCCTGAGCAACAGTAACGGCTGTTTTTGCCTGTTGCACAGCCTCATAAGCCTCATCGCTGAGCTGCATTTGAGCAGCTCCAGCTTGGGCAGCCATCTTCAAGCGAGTCGCTTTTTGTTTTAGCCCCGGTAGTTGTTCACCTATCCCTTGTAACTGCGCAACTGCCACAGCGATTTCACTTTCTGCTACACGTTTATCTGCGTAATATAGGCGATGATCCTGTTGCATCAGTATTTGCCCTTTCTGAACTGCCTGACCTTCAGTGACCAAGACTTTGTCGACCACACCTTCTGATGGAAATGATAAGGTTACGATCCCCCCATCCACATCGACTTTTCCGCGAGCAATCGCCACTGGCACTACCGCTTGGGTTGGGGCAGTCGCAACAGGTTTTACCGGTTTATCATCACAACCAGACAGCATCCATAAGCTAACGATGACAGATATCCCCCCCCACTTTAATTCTTTCAAATTCATCGTTCTTGCCTCAATTCTTATGATTCGATGTCTGTGCATCTTGCTGAATAGCGCCATCTTCCATATGCAAAAGGCGATCTGCATGACTCATCAAACGCGGATCGTGACTTACACACAGCGTCGTAACGCCATATGTTCGGGCAATCCGGTGTAGAATGTTGATCACTCGCTGCCCGCTTTCCGCATCTAATGCGCTGGTTGGCTCATCTGCAAATAACAGCTTCGGTGCTTTTGCTACTGCGCGCGCAATTGCTACCCGTTGCTTCTCCCCACCGGAAAGCTGTGCCGGATACATGTGCGCCCGGTGGCTTAGCCCAACGTCCTCAAGTGCCGCCATAGCACGCTCTTCACTTGTTCGCTTGCTTACCCCTAGGTACCCCATAGGGAGTTGCACTTGCTCGATCGCTGTTAAAGAGGGGAATAGATTAAATCCTTGAAATATAAAACCAGTATGTTCAAGGCGAAACCTTTCCATTGCTGCCCTGCTAAATGTGCTGAGATCGATTCCTAGCGCAATAGCCTTACCACTATCTGGTTGTTGCAGACCAGAGAGCAAAGACAAGAGCGTGCTTTTTCCACACCCAGAAGGACCGGAAATGAGAGTTAACTCCCCAGGGTTTACCGTTAATGAAAGGTGCCTTAACACCGGTACGGTCAAACTTCCGGTCAGGAACGATTTACTGATGTCCTGAGCCTGCAAAACAGGCTGTGATGAGTGGCTGTAAAAATTAACCATGTTTCTTAACCTTTTAGTCAGCGTAACAGTAGTGAAGGATCGATATTTAACTGTTCCCTTACAGCTGACAAACTTGAAAGTAGCACCATACAAGCCACCAAGAATATACAACTCAGCATGGCAAAGGGTGTGATCTCTACCGGTACCTGATAGTGTTTGGCAATACTGAGTAACAGTGCACTTACTATAGCCGAGAAGAGAAGCCCAATGCTGCCAATCCAGCAGGATTGCTCCACCACAACCTTTGCAAGAGCGAAGCGACTTGCACCCAATGCGTTGAGCGTGGCATATTCGCGGCTGTAGCTAGTAATGACTGTTTTAAGTGACTGACTGGTAATCATGGCCCCAACCAAGCAGACCAATCCCGCCATAAATAACACGGCTACACCCGCACCTGTATCCAGCAACCAGTACAGCTGCGAACGTGAGGCAAAGTCATTGGACGACCACATTTCATATAGGCCGAAGCGTTTGTCCGGTTGTGAGAAGCGCGCTAATACGCTAGAGAGCTGCCCTGGTTGCTTTAACCGCGCAAGATAATAGGTGCTACCTTCTCCTTCCTGCAGCCCAGCGATCGTTAAAGCACTTTCATGAGAGGAGAGCACATTAATACCGCCCAATCCGCGTAAACCTTTCAGTATGCCAACGATATATACAGGCTGTTTATTAATCCAAGCATGCCCCCCGACATGTGAACCCAGCGTAGCCAAATCAGCGGGATCAACGATAACAGCACCAGGCTCACGCAGCTTTTCTCGCAGTTCAACAGGAAGAAGCCGCGAAAACATCATCGCTTCAGGGCGAGTTGAAATACCAGAAAGATAAACAGACACACTACCACCGTCCGCATTCGGGGTGTACCAGTCGCCATCCACCCAGAGATAAGACTCAACCTCTGCGATCTCAGGATCCATACGCAAGTGGGTTTTAACATCCGGCCCAATCAGTCGACCATAATTAACACTTTGGGTACCGGGATATCCAATCCAAACATCAGCAGAGGAAGCGTTTATGTATATTGCCGCACTGCCAAAAATCCCAAGCACCAACGCCACCTGAACAATCAATAAAATACCGGAAAAACCAACAGAGAGTCCCACAGGGACAAAACGTCGCCATTCGTGAATCAGTGATTTCCGCGCGAGTGAAATCATTACCGGCCCTCTGCGTGTGTAGTAAATGACTCGGAGACTGCTGACAACGGCGCACCGCCCAACGCTTTGAATAAGGTGACGAAAGCAGAAGCATGCTTAAACTCTGCCTCAACTAATTCAGACTCTACTTGCAACATCGTGCTCTTCCCACTTAAACCATCATATTCACTGGATAACCCCAGTTGGTTTAGTTTCTGTTGCATAATGCGTAAATGATTTTGTTGCTCAAAAGCAGTATGCAGAGCTTGAAGGCATTGATTTTGGTAGTTCAGCGAAGATAGCGCATCCTCAGTCTCACCAACACCATCTTGCACCGCTTTGCGATATCCCAGCAGTGCTGCCTGAAGCTCGTGTTCTTTGGCATGTTTATTCGCTAAACGCATCCCCCAATCCCACAATGGAATATCAATGATAGGACCAAGGGCAGGGATACTATTACTGCCACTGCGGCGATAATTTTCTGTCTGGTTATATGCATATAATAATGAACCGCTTAACGTCAGACGAGGATAAAGCGCAGCTTGAGCCAGCCCCACATCAGCGGCAGATTGCAATACATCAGCTTCTGCTTGTCTAATATCAGGGCGCGTACGCAGCAAATCGGCGGGTATCTCTTTAATACGAATATCCGGAGTTAAATTTATTTTATCATGTAATAGTTGCACCGTCTGTGTCAGTGTCTTGTTCGTCAGTAGCGCCAGCGCCCGGGATGATTGCTCTCTAACTTGCTGTAATTCAATGATGTTGGCCTGTAAACGTGCCATACGCAAAGAAGAACTGATCTGTTCTTCCGCATCACCAATGTGAGCGGTTTTACGGATCGCCGCTAATGTATGTAAACGTTTCTCAACAGCCTCCTGAGAGGACAGTAGAGACAACTGTCGGCCAGCATATATAAAACGTAAATAATTTTGCACTACGTTTGCAACGACAGAAATACGCACCCCTTGCTCCCGGGCTTGAGCCGATAGAACAACGGCTTCCCCAGCCTGTTGCCGGTTGGCTGACTCGCCATAGAGGCTGAGCTCCCATACCATATCAATACTGCCGTGGAGGTAATTATCCCGGGCAGCGGCATCTTGCACAGGTTGAACTCCCGCTCGGAGATGAGGTAAATAGCTACTGGCGGTAGCACCATTCAGAGCTTGTGCTGTTTTCAACCACTGTTCGGCTTGGGCAATATTCAGGTTATTAGCAAGCGCATTTTCTACAAGTTCGTCTAACACCGGGTCATTAAAAGTTTGCCACCAGGAGCGTAAATCTACGAGATGCCCCCATGCAGGCATAGCCACGTCCCACTTATCAGGCACTTTTTGTGTTAAATCAGGTCTATTGGAGCCAACACAGCCACTCAATAATATCAATGCCGGAATTGCTATCGCTCCCTTTCTAAAATAGCCACCAAAAAAAATCATATAGTGTTTTCCACGATAACATTTATCCTTACTCTATCTTAGCTAAGATAGGTTGCTTTTATGTTGAGATTATGTGGAGGTTGGATGGAGTCAAGTGTCCCCACACAAATTTACGCTCCAGCCTAGTAGCGAAAACCGTATGATGTGTGCTCGTGAGAAGTCTGTCTTTCCTGCCCCCACGCTTGTCATCCCACTATTTTCGGTATCCTTCTAGGTGCAATCGTCTTTGAGCCATCTACACCAATGCTCCAGAATGTGTGAAGCGGGAGATAAGAGTTATCAGGCATATTGGTGTACAGCCTGCGAAACGCCTTAGCGTAATGCGCACCTTCTAACGGTTGTTGGAAAGCTTCTGCCGGGTATGATCAGATACTCATGTTTTATGTCATCACCAAGGGGATTCTCTTTGGCGAGCTACCTGGTTTTCTGGCGTTTATTGCGGGTGACGCCTTGCTTAGCTTCCAACCCTTTGAAATAGCCTGCCAGGCGCTCTGGAAACTATCTAGCGGGTCGATTGCGTCTGTGGGTTCTTAGCAGACTGCGGTAAATACCCGCCCGACAACGATAGCGAGCAAGCGATGATGATAAAGCAGATCCTGTCTATCGCTCTACACAGGAGATTACTCTTCACCATATCATTGATTAACTTCAATTACTGATAATTTTTGCTCATATTTCTCACTCCGCATCACATAACTCACAATCAGAGTTAACGAGCCAAACAGCATGATTACCCAGTATGCAGCGGCCACCATAGTTACCATAGCTTAATCTGCAATCTCCCCGTACCCAACACGGTCAGAAAGGCTAATGAGATAATCGAGACAATTACGCCGTTACGGCATTTATTCATCGCTTTCTCTCTTCTTCGAGTCGGTGTATCGCCAGTAGTTGGTTATTCTCCTTGCGAACATAAACAGCACGTTTAATTTGCTTGCTATTGGTTTTGTGGATTGATGCTCTGTTTTTTTCATGAATGACAGCACGATAATCCACAATAAAAATACGCGACAATTGTTAGATTTATCTCGCTGCACTAAAAAAGTAATCATCATCTTTCGCCCCTACCCCGGGGCTTTTTTTTATTTTCCCACCGATGCGCTCCACTGGTTCAACGTAGCAACCTGGCCAGCGCAGATTGATAAAGCTGTTTGGAGCGCCAACGCATGGCTTCCGATAGCGGATTTTTTTACGCCTAAACGTCGAGGTAGCATGAGCTTTAGAGGAAAGGTTTGGTTTTGGATGTTGGTTTCATGCGCCATCTTCTGGTATGGCGTAGTTATTGGATTGATGGAGGTTATGTGATATGTGGATTTAAAGGAACGCCGTGGCCGTGGGAGCATTATGGCCCGCATGGATGTCAGCACTCAATCGGCGGTTATATTGAGTCCGGTGATGGGGAGATATATGACGTTTCAGGGTTTGATGTTGGCAGTGAAATGGCTTTTAAAAATGCAAAAATATGGCCAGTAGGTCCATCCGTCACCGACTGATGAAGCTAGAAAAAGCCGTTGAGAAAGTCCGCCGCTCTGGCATTCACTCCGCATGCTGGGCGCCAATCACCAAATAATCCACCGAAAATATGAAACCACGAATTCCGCAACGAATCAGCGTCAAAGCTGAGGGGGTTCATGCGCCTACAGGGAGGGCAAAACGAAACCCAACCGGACTACCAACACAAGCATTTAACGTTGCCAGTGGCCCGCTGCTGGCGATTGCTGTCAAAAGACAACGGCAACTCATGGGAGATTATGTCCCACGAGCGCTACAATAACCCAATCAGGATTTAAACATGACCAGTCATCATGCATACCGCAATATCGCCAGAATTGCGGCTGAATGTGAACAACGTGGATGGTATGAAAGGCCGCTGAAGTTTGGGAAAAATCCCTCAAACTCGCGCGAGCAGTCGACACTCCGTGGATTAAAACCCGTATAGAGTTTTGCGTCAACGCAGCCGCGCGCTGCTGGTGAGGTGAGAATTGAGTACTGTTTTTGCCAGCAACACGCCACCAGAACACAAAGACCGACGGCAAATTTTCAACGCACTGGACGTTGAGTTTGGCTTCTTCCTGGATGCAACAGCAGACGATGGTAACGCGCTATGCGCTCACTACCAGACAGAGCAGGATAACGCGCTGTCTATCGACTTGGTGAGCTACGGCTCTATCTGGTGCAATCCGCCATACAGCACATCACCCCGTGGATGCTTAAGGCTGCGGAGCAATGCCGCGTGCAGAATCAGTTGATCGTGATGTTGTTGCCGGCGGACACGTCAACGGGTTGGTTTTCATTGGCGCTGCAGTCAGTCGATGAAGTCCGCCCTATCACCGATGGCCGCCTGGCGTTTATTAATTCCACGACGGGAAAGCCGGGGAAGAACGGCAACAGTAAAAGTAGCCTGCTATTCATCTGGCGACAATTTATCAAGCCGCGGTGCCAGTTCTCAACCATATCCAGGGACGAGCTCCTGAGCATAGGAAAGAGCATAATCATGGAGGAAAGCATTGCATGATATGGACTCAGCAAAGAAAAACCTTCTCCGCAGTACATCCAGAGAGCTTTTAAGAGATTTCGACTCCCCTTCCAACGATTTAACCCTCCGTCAGTTACTCGATAAACACGCAGTAAAATGCGGGTTGATGATAACTCAGCTTGGAACACCGGGAAACGGAGGACGGAAATAACTGATTTCCGCTTTCACGATCTGCGGCATACGTGGGCGAGTTGGTTGGTTCAGGCAGATGTGCCGCTTTCGTCACTCCAGGAAATGGGCGGCAGGGAGAGCATCGAAATGGTACAGCGATACGCTCACCTTGCACCTAACCATCTAACTGAGCATGCGAGGCAAATTGACGCGATTTTCGGAGGTTTAGTCCCAAATCTGTCCCATGATGCAATTGGAAAGACGGGATGAAAGGTGTAACTCATTGATACTTAGCCCTATAGGATTCGAACCTATGACCTACGGCTTAGAAGGCCGTTGCTCTATCCAACTGAGCTAAGGGCGCATTGAGATGCGGCAACCTGCGGCTGCGGGTTGGGATTATACGGCCAGAGGTTAGCGAGTCAATGCCTTTTCATGACGTTACGGCGGCGGCCGTGCTTTATGGCGTTTTTTCCGCCAGCGCCCGCGCGGCGAGGGTTCCCGTCAACCGGGCGCTGCCATGCTGAACCAGGCCGACGCCTACGTAAATCGGCGCGCGCTCAGACCACTGCCGCCCGTCGCCCCGCCACCGGCAAAGGCGAGCGGACTGTACGACTGCGGCGATGTCGCCCCAATCGGCGTGCTCAACCACCCGCGCGTTGCAGGTCGCCGCCACCCTTTCCCCCAGTGTGGCGTCGGGGCGAGCGCTGTTTAAAGAAGCCTGGCTCCCCGATGCCCAAACCAGCAACAGCGTGCAGCCTGCCCAGGCGCAGCCCTTCATACGCATAACTTCCGCCACAGCGCATTCAGGCGTGCCCGCCACGACGGCGCCGCCTCATGCTTGCCGAGCTGATGCAGCGCGGTGAGTTGCGCACTGTCCGCCGGATGCAGCGAAGAATCGAACACCGTTTCCCCCACGTGTTTAGGCTCTGCCGGTTGCTCGTCAGGCTGATGATGCAACGGGTAAAGCCGGGTTATCGCTCTCATGATCCTGCCCTCTTTCGCCCTGTGAACGGCCCCAGCGTATCCAAATACAGGTAAAAATGACGTAGAGGATCCTGAGGCCGGCATAAAAAAAGCGTAAATCGGCGTCGGCAACGGCCGCGAGGGTGATTCTGCGCCTGACAGCGCGCTCAGCTTCTGCCAGAATAGCGGCATCCCCGCTTTTCTTAATTGATGGATTTCCACACTGATGTCAGCAAAGATTATTGATGGTAAAACGATTGCGCAGCAGGTTAGAAACGAAGTGGCTGAGCAAGTGAAACAACGTCTGGCGGCCGGCAAACGCGCCCCAGGGCTGGCGGTTGTGCTGGTCGGCGAGAACCCGGCTTCGCAAATTTACGTCGCCAGCAAGCGCCGCGCCTGCGATGAAGTCGGCTTCCTTTCCCGCTCCTACGACCTGCCCGCTGCCACCAGTGAAGCCGAGCTGCTGGCGTTGATCGACCAGCTGAACGCCGATGAGGAAATCGACGGCATTCTGGTCCAGCTGCCGCTGCCGGCCGGCATCGATAACGTCAAGGTGCTGGAACGCATTCACCCGGACAAAGACGTCGACGGCTTCCACCCGTACAACGTCGGCCGCCTGTGCCAACGCGCGCCTAAGCTGCGCCCGTGCACGCCGCGCGGCATCGTCACCCTGCTGGAGCGTTATAACATCGATACCTACGGCCTGAACGCCGTGGTGGTCGGCGCCTCCAACATCGTCGGCCGCCCGATGAGCATGGAGCTGCTGCTGGCCGGCTGCACCACCACCGTCACCCACCGCTTCACCAAGAATCTGCGTCACCACGTCGAGAACGCCGATCTGCTGGTGGTGGCGGTCGGTAAGCCGGGCTTCATTCCGGGCGACTGGATCAAACCGGGCGCCATCGTGGTGGATGTCGGCATCAACCGTCTGGAAAGCGGTAAAGTGGTGGGCGACGTCGATTTCGACGCCGCCAGCGAGCGCGCCGCCTACATCACCCCGGTGCCGGGTGGCGTCGGCCCGATGACCGTTGCTACACTGATCCAAAATACCTTGCAGGCCTGCGAGGAATATCACGACGTTCAACCTAAATAAGTAAGGCAGTATGGAAATTTTCAATCTGGACAATCATCCCCACGTCGAACTGTGCGATCTGCTGAAGTTCCAGGGCTGGTGTGAAAGCGGCGGCGCCGCCAAAGAAGTCATCGCCGAAGGGCGGGTGAAAGTCGACGGCAAAGTCGAAACCCGCAAGCGCTGCAAGATCGTCGCCGATCAGGTGGTGGAATTCAACGGCGGCAAGGTCATGGTTAAACCCTAACCCGCAGCCATAGAAAAAGGCGCTGAATTCAGCGCCTTTTTTGTTTTTCCCTGCGGCCGGATTACTTACGGCGCCAGGTGGTGCCCTGCGGGCCGTCTTCCAGCACGATGTTCATCTCGTTCAACCGATCGCGAGCGGCATCCGCCAGCGCCCAGTCCTTCGCAGCGCGCGCTTCGTTACGCTGTTTGATCAGCGCTTCGATCTCCGCCACTTCGCCGCCGTCAACCTGAGCGCCCCCTTGCAGGAACTGCTCCGGCTCCTGCTGCAGCAGGCCGAGCACGTTCGCCAACTTACGCAGTTCCGCCGCCATGCCGTTAGCCGCCGCCATGTCTTCACCCTTGAGGCGGTTAACCTCGCGCGCCAGATCGAACAGCGCCGAATAGGCTTCCGGGGTATTGAAGTCGTCGTCCATCGCTTCGCGGAAGCGGGCTTCGAACGCTTCGCCGCCGGCCGGCACGGCGTCGGCGTCGGTGCCGCGCAGCGCGGTATAGAGGCGCTCCAGCGCGGTGCGCGCCTGCTTGAGGTTCTCTTCGCTGTAGTTCAGCTGGCTGCGATAGTGGCCGGACATCAGGAAGTAACGCACCGTCTCCGCATCGTAATGGCCGAGCACGTCGCGAATGGTGAAGAAGTTATCCAGCGATTTGGACATCTTCTCTTTGTCGATCATCACCATGCCGGAGTGCATCCAGTAATTGACGTACGGGCCGTCGTGGGCGCAGCTCGACTGTGCGATCTCGTTCTCGTGGTGCGGGAACATCAGATCGGAACCGCCGCCGTGGATGTCGAAGTGGGTGCCCAGCTGTTTGCAGTTCATGGCGGAGCATTCGATGTGCCAGCCCGGACGGCCCGGCCCCCACGGCGACTGCCAGCTCGGCTCGCCCGGCTTGGACATCTTCCACAACACGAAGTCCATCGGGTTGCGTTTCACGTCGTCGATCTCTACGCGCGCGCCGGCCTGCAGCTGATCCAAATCCTGGCGCGACAGCAGCCCGTATTGCGGATCGCTGTCGATGGAGAACATCACGTCGCCGTTGCTGGCCACATAGGCGTGATCGCGATCGATCAGGCGCTGGGTGATCTCGATGATCTCGGCGATGTGCTGGGTCGCGCGCGGCTCTTGATCCGGGCGGTCGATCAGCAGCGCGTCGAAGTCGGCGTGCATTTCCGCCAGCATGCGTTCGGTCAGCTGGTCGCAGGTTTCATGATTTTCCGCCGCGCGGCGGATGATTTTGTCGTCCACGTCGGTGACGTTGCGCACGTAGTTCAGCGAATAGCCGAGGTAGCGCAGGTAACGCGCCACCACGTCGAAAGCGACAAAGGTACGACCGTGGCCGATGTGACACAGGTCATAGATGGTTACCCCGCACACGTACATGCCCACTTTCCCGGCATGAATGGGTTTGAATTCCTCTTTTTGACGACTCAGGGTATTAAAAATCTTTAGCATCGGGAGATTCCGTGGTGTGCGTGATAACAAAAAAGATAACCGGGCTTCAGGTTTTCCGCCCGGTAGCGTATTGAAACCTGAAGCCTGATCTATTGCAAGGTTAAGGCCATGCTTTGCTGACTTCACGCGAATAAAATGCGCGAAATTCGACGGCCGGCGTAATTGTTATAATATAACATAAATGCAATTACCACAGACAGTGCGCGGTTGAGCCGCTGCTGACTCGCTGGGGCGGATATGTTATAAGGGCGGTCTGAATGTTCACTCGCTTTACGTGACGTCTCACTTCACCTTGTTAGGATTAAAACTATGGTTACTTTCCACACCAATCACGGCGATATCGTTATCAAGACCTTTGCTGACAAAGCACCGGTTACCGTTGAAAACTTCCTGAACTACTGCCGCGCCGGTTTCTACGACAACACCATCTTCCACCGTGTGATCAACGGCTTCATGATCCAGGGCGGCGGTTTCGAGCCGGGCATGAACCAGAAAGCGACCAACGCGACCATCAAGAACGAAGCCAACAACGGTCTGAAAAACACCATCGGCACCCTGGCAATGGCGCGCACCAACGATCCGCACTCCGCCACCGCACAGTTCTTCATCAACGTGGCTGACAACGACTTCCTGAACTTCCGCGGCGAAAACGTGCAGGGCTGGGGCTACTGCGTGTTCGCTGAAGTGGTTGAAGGCATGGACGTGGTCAACAAGATCAAAGGCGTGAAAACCGGCCGCAGCGGCATGCACCAGGACGTACCGGTAGAAGACGTCGTGATCAACAGCGTAACCGTCAGCGAGTAATCGCAGCTGCATGAGTACGCTGTTCATCGCAGATCTGCACTTGTGCGCACAGGAACCGGCAATCACTGCCGGTTTTCTGCGTTTTTTACAGCGCGAAGCGGTTCACGCCGACGCGCTGTACATCCTCGGCGACCTGTTTGAAGCCTGGATCGGCGACGACGATCCCGAGCCGCTGCACGCGGAGATCGCCGCGGCGCTGAAAGCGCTGCAACAGGCCGGCGTGCCCTGCTACTTCATCCACGGCAACCGCGATTTTCTGCTCGGCAAGCGCTTCGCCCGCGCCAGCGGCATGCAGCTGCTGCCGGAAGAGAAAGTGCTGGAGCTGTACGGCCGCAGGATCCTGATCCTGCACGGCGACACCCTGTGCACCGACGATCAGGCCTATCAGCAATTCCGCCGTAAAGTGCACAACCCGCTGATTCAAAAATTGTTCCTGGCGCTGCCGCTGCGCTGGCGACTGAAGATCGCCGCCAACATGCGCGCCCGCAGCCAGCAATCCAACCAGTACAAGTCGGAAGCCATCATGGACGTCAACCCGCAGGCAGTCGAACAGACGATGCTGCGCCACGACGTGCGCTGGATGATCCACGGCCATACCCATCGCCCGGCGGTGCACCGGCTGGCGTTGAGCAACGGCGAAGCCCATCGCGCGGTGCTGGGCGCCTGGCACGTCGAAGGATCGATGATCAAAGTCAGCGCCGACGCCGTCGAGCTGATCCAATTCCCATTCTGAGCCCCGGACTGGCGCGCGAGTGAAAATTCGCGCTTTTGGCGGTGAAAACCGGCGACGCAACCGTTTTCCTTGCCGTGCGCTCATGGTATGCTCTACGCCCTCATTCGGCCCTCAGCCGACGCCAGACAAATCACAGGAGCCTTACACCCATGGGAGCCAACGCCGCTTCAGCCGCCACTACCGGGGCGAAAATCGCAATTGTAATGGGATCGAAAAGTGACTGGGCCACCATGCAGTTCGCCGCCGAAGTCCTGACCCAGCTCGAAGTCCCCTTCCATGTCGAAGTCGTTTCCGCCCACCGTACGCCGGACAAGCTGTTCAGCTTCGCCGAGCAGGCTACCGCCAACGGCTTTGACGTGATCATCGCCGGCGCCGGCGGTGCGGCGCACCTGCCGGGCATGCTGGCGGCGAAAACCCTGGTGCCGGTGCTGGGTGTGCCGGTGCAAAGCGCCGCGCTGAGCGGCGTAGACAGCCTGTACTCCATCGTGCAGATGCCGCGCGGCATTCCGGTGGGCACGCTGGCGATCGGCAAAGCCGGCGCCGCCAACGCCGGGCTGCTGGCGATGCAAATCCTGGCGCTGCACGACGCCGCGCTGGCGCAGCGTTTGGCGGACTGGCGTCGGGCGCAGACCGAAGACGTCTTGAACCACCCCGATCCGCGGGAGGACGCATGAAGCCGGTTTGCGTACTGGGCAACGGCCAGCTGGGGCGCATGCTGCGCCAGGCCGGCGAACCGCTGGGCATCGCCGTTTATCCCGTCGGCATCGATGCCGAGCCCGAGGCGGTGCCGTATCAGAACAGCGTCATTACCGCCGAGATCGAACGCTGGCCGGAAACCGCGCTAACGCGCGAGCTGGCGACCCACAGCGCCTTCGTCAACCGCGACATCTTCCCGCGCCTGGCCGATCGCCTGACGCAAAAACAGCTGCTCGACCAGCTCGGCCTGGCGACCGCGCCGTGGCAGCTGCTGGCGGGCGCCGCCGAATGGCCGCAGGTATTCGCTTCGCTGGGCGAGCTGGCGATCGTCAAACGCCGGGTCGGCGGCTATGACGGCCGCGGCCAATGGCGCCTGCGCCCGGGCCAGGAAGCCGAACTGCCGGCCGATGCCTATGGCGAGTGCATCGTCGAGCAAGGCATCAATTTCTCCGGCGAAGTGTCGCTGGTGGGCGCGCGCGGCCACGACGGCCGTTCGGTATTCTACCCGCTGACCCACAACCTGCATGAAGACGGCATCCTGCGCACCAGCGTGGCGCTGCCGCAGCCCAACCCGGCGCTGCAGCAACAGGCCGAGCAGATGCTGGCGGCGATCCTGAACGAGCTGAACTACGTCGGCGTGATGGCGATGGAGTGCTTTATCGTCGGCGATCGGCTGCTGATCAACGAACTGGCGCCGCGCGTGCACAACAGCGGCCACTGGACGCAAAACGGCGCGTCCATCAGCCAGTTCGAACTGCATCTGCGCGCCATCCTTGGCCTGCCGTTGCCGCAGCCGGTGGTGAGCACGCCGTCGGTGATGGTCAACCTGATCGGCACCGCCGTCAACGAACAGTGGCTGTCGCTGCCGCTGGTACATCTGCACTGGTATGAGAAAGAAGTGCGCCCGGGCCGCAAGGTCGGCCACCTCAATCTGAACGACCCGAGCGCCGCCGATCTGCGCCAGGCGCTGCAGGCGCTGGCGCCGCTGCTGCCGGGCGAATACCAAAGCGGGCTGGCCTGGGCACAGCAGAAGCTGGCCTAAAGCGCCGCCGCCGAAAGTAAAAGGGGTTAGCCTTAGGCTAACCCCTTTTTTCATCCCGCTAAGTCAACATCACCCCTCATAACTGCGGAACAGCGCCCGGCCGCGCAGCAGGCGCACGCCCAGCCAGCCGCCGCAAAGCGACAGCAGCAGCGCGCTGGCCAGCGGCAGCGCCCACCACAGCACCGGCGTCGGCGTCCACGGGAAGTCGAATACCCGGCTCTGCAGCAGCCACAGCGCCGCCTCGGCGCCCACCGCCGCCGCGATGCCCGCCACCAGCCCCAGCAGGGCGAACTCGCACCACAGCGTGCGGCGCAGCAGCCGTTTGCCGGCCCCCAGCGTGCGGTACACCACCAGCTCCTGGCGGCGCTGACGCATGCCGACCTGCACCTGCGCCAGCAGCAGTAAGCCGCCGCACAGCACCACCAGCACCACCATCACCTCCAGCGCGCGGCTGACCTGCTGCAGCACGCCGCCGACCTGTTTCAGGATCGCGCCGATGTCCAGCAGGCTGAGCGTCGGAAACTGGCGGTTGAGCTGGGTCAGCATCCGGCCGTCGCCGTCGTAGCGGAAGCTGGTAAGCCAGGTCTGCGGCTGGCCGTCCAGCGCGCCCGGCGGGAAGATAAAGTAAAAGTTCGGCTTCAGGCTTTCCCAATCCACCTGGCGCAGGCTGGTGACCTTGGCGCTGAACGCCTGGGTATCGCCGCTGAAGGTCAGCGTGTCGCCCAGCGTGATCTTCAGCCGCCCGGCAATGCCTTCATCCATCGAGACTTCGCCGCTTTTCGGCGGCCAGCTGCCCGCCACCAGCGGATTATGATCCGGCAGATCGGCCAGCCAGGTCAGGTTCAGCTCGCGGTTCACCGCCTCGCCGCCCGGATCGTCTTCATGCACCCGCTCGGTCGCCAGCTGCTGGTTTATCTCGGTCAGGCGCACCCGGACGATCGGATAATAGGTTTCCGGCTTGATCTGATGCTGCTGCAGGAAGGTTTTCACCTGCGGCACCTGCGCCTCGGTCATGTTGAGCAGGAAATAGTTCGGGCTGTCCGGCGGCAGCTGTTGCTGCCAGCGTTCGAGCAGATCGCCGCGCAGCACCAACAGCAGCGCCAACAGCATGAACGACAGCGAAAATGCCGCCAGCTGGCTGATGGTCACCCACGGCTGATGCAGCAGGCGGTTAACCGCCAGCCGCAGTGCCAGGCTCTTGAGCGTGATGCGGCGCAGCAACAACAGGCTGCCCCAGCCGATGCCGCCCAGCAGCAGCGCCAGCACCGCCATACCGGCCAGGATCGCCCACAGCAGCGTGCTGGCCCCCATCAGCGTCACCAGCAGCGCCACCACGACCGCCGCCGTCACCGGCAGGAAGTAGCGCAGCGGCCAGACGCTGGCCACCACATCGCGGCGCAGCACCCGCAGCGGTTGGGTAGCCAGCAGCTGACGGTACGGCCGCAGCCCGACCAGCAGTGAAATCAGCACCAGCGCGCCGAGCGCCCACAGCCACGGCCAGGCGCCGGCGGCGGGCAATGCGGCCGGTAACACCGGTTTCAGCAGGCGAATCAACAGCGCTTCAAACGCCAGCCCGATCGCCCCGCCGCACACCGCCGCCAGCGCCATCACCGCCAGCCACTGGCCGACGATCAGCTTACGCAGCGCGCCGCGCCCGGCGCCGAGGGTTTTCAGCACCGCGATCAGATCGTAGCGGCTGCGACAATAGTGGCTCATCGCCACCGCCACGGCGGCGATCGACAACAGCAGCGTCAGCAGGGCCGACAACAGCAGGAACTGTTGGGATCGCTGCAGCGACTTGCCGAGCGCGCTGCCGGACTCCTGCAGCCCGAACCAGCGCTGATCCGGCGTCAACTGCGGCGTCAGCCGTTCTTCGTAACGTTGAATATCCGGCTCGGCGCCGGCGAACATGTAGCGGTAGGTCAGGCGACTGCCCGGCTGCACCGCGCCGGTCTTATCGACGTCCGCCAGGTTGATCATGATGCGCGGCGCGGTCTGGAACGGGTTGAAGCCGGCGTCCGGCTCCTGAATGATTTCGCCGGCGATGCGCAGCGTGGTGTCGCCCACCTCGAGCGAATCACCCACTTTCACGTTCAGCAGCGCCAGCAGACGCGGTGCCACCAGCACGCTGCCCGGTTCGGGTTTGATGTTGGCCGGGCGCGTTTCCAGCTTGCCGTACAGCGGATAAGCCAGATCGGTAGCTTTCACGTCCGCCAGCTGCGGCCGATCGCCGGCATAGGTCATGGTGGTGAACGACAGCTGACGGCTCAGTTTCAGCCCCTGCTGCTGCGCGTCCAGCAGCCAGCCTTCCGGCACCGGATGCGCACTGCGCAGCACCCGATCGCCGGCGATAAAGTCGCGGCTTTGCTGGCTGAGCCCTTTGTCCATGCGATCGCTGATGCTGCCCAGCGCCAGCACACAGGCCACGGAGAGCGTCAGCGCCAGCCAAACGATCAGCAGCGACGGCGAGCGCCATTCGCGCCAGAACCAGCGCCAGATCATGCTTCCTCCCACAGCTTGCCTTCGCGCAGCCGCAGCCGCCGCTGGCAGCGCGCCGCCAGGGTTTCGTCATGGGTCACCAGGATCAGGGTGGTGTCAAAATCGCGGTTGAGGGAAAACAGCAGATCGGCGATGCGATCGCCGGTCTGGCGATCGAGGTTGCCGGTCGGTTCATCGGCGAACAGCACCCGCGGCCGGCCGCTGAAGGCGCGCGCCAGCGCCACACGCTGCTGCTCGCCGCCGGACAGCTGCGCCGGCAGGTGATCGAGCCGTTTGCCCAATCCCAGCTGTTCCAGCAGCTGCACCGCCTGCTCGCGGCTCTGCCTGTCGCTCTCGCCGCGCAGCAGCGCCGGCAGCTGCACGTTTTCCAGCGCGTTCAGCGTCGGCACCAGCATGAACGACTGAAATACGAAGCCGACGTTCCTGGCGCGCAGCGCGGCGCGGCCTTCTTCGTCCAACGCGGTCAGCGACTCGCCGAGCAGGCGCACCTCGCCCTCGCTGCCGTCATCCAGCCCGGCCAAAATGCCCAGCAGGGTCGATTTCCCCGATCCGGATTCGCCGATCAGGGCGATCGTCTGCGCGGGTTTGACAAGCAGCTCGACTCCGGTAAGGATGGTGAGCTGATGCTCACCCTGACCAACGTGTTTACTAAGATGATGAACTTCAAGAACGTTTTCCGCTGGCATCTTCCCTTCCTTTTGCTGTTGGGATTATTCAGTTTACGCGCTGTCGCCGCCGATACCTTGTTGATTTTGGGCGACAGTTTAAGCGCCGGTTACCGCCTGCCGATCGAGCGGGCCTGGCCGACGCTGTTGGCCGAACAGTGGCAGAAAAAACCGGGCGCGCCGCAGCTGGTCAACGCCAGCATCAGCGGCGACACCGCCGCACAGGGGCTGGCGCGTCTGCCCGCGCTGCTGAAACAGCATCAGCCGCGCTGGGTGCTGATCGAGCTGGGCGCCAACGACGGCCTGCGCGGCTTCCCGGCGCAGGACGTACAGCGCGATCTCGGCCAGATCATCACACAGGTGCAGCAGGCCGGCGCACAGCCGCTGCTGATGCAGATCCGCATCCCGCCGAACTACGGCCGCCGCTATACCGAGGCGTTCAGCGCCGTCTACCCGGCGCTGGCCAAGCAGTTCAACATTCCGCTGCTGCCGTTCTATATGGAACAGGTGGTGGTGAAGCCGGAATGGATGCAGGATGACGGATTGCACCCCAATGGGGACGCCCAGCCGTTTATCGCCTCCTGGATGGCGGAGCGCCTGGAACCGCTAGTAAAACATGAGTCTCACTAAATTAGGGTCGTACACTAGGTAAAGTTATGCAAAAAGCAGTATTGATAACCGGCTGCTCCAGCGGGATTGGACTGATTGCGGCGCAGGATCTGCGCAACCGCGGCTACCGGGTGCTGGCCGCCTGTCGCAAGCCGCAGGACGTGGAAAACATGCGCCAGCTCGGGCTGGAAGGCATCGAGCTGGATCTGGACGACAGCGCCAGCGTCGAGCGCGCCGCCGCCGAGGTGATCGCGCTGACCGGCGGCCGCCTGTACGGCCTGTTCAACAACGGCGGCTTCGGCGTTTACGGCCCGCTCAGCCGCATTTCGCGCAGCCAGCTGGAACGGCAGTTCGCCACCAACCTGTTCGGCACCCACCAGCTGACCCAACTGCTGTTGCCCGCGATGTTGCCGCACGGCGAAGGGCGCATTATCCAGACCAGTTCGGTGATGGGGCTGGTCTCCAGCGCCGGGCGCGGCGCCTACGCCGCCAGCAAGTTCGCGCTGGAGGCCTGGTCGGACGCGCTGCGCATGGAGCTGCACGGCAGCGGCATTCAGGTCAGCCTGATCGAACCGGGGCCGATTTCCACCCACTTTAGCCAGAACGTCAACCAGGCGCAGAGCGACAAGCCGGTGCACAACCCCGGCATCGCCAAGCGCCTGACGCTGCCGCCGGAGGCCATTCTGCCCAAACTGCGCCACGCGCTGGAAAGCCCTCGCGCCAAACTGCGCTACCCGGTGACCCTGCTGGCGCACGCCATGAGCGTGCTGCGCCGCATTCTGCCGGGCCGCTGTCTGGATTGGCTGCTGCGCGGCAACGCTTAATTCGCCCGCCGGGGTTGAAGAATGGCGGCGCGCCCCCATCTACACCCCATGGCTCCGCACGATCAGAGAGAAAAAAGATGCTAGCTCAAGCTGTTGTTGATATTAACGAAACTAACCTGCACCAGACGCTGGAACAATCGATGTCCATTCCGGTGCTGTTCTACTTCTGGTCCGAGCGCAGCCAACACTGCCTGCAGCTCACGCCGGTGCTGGACAAGCTGGCAGCGGAATACGCCGGTCAGTTCATTCTGGCCAAGGTGGACTGCGACGCCGAACAAATGATCGCCTCCCAGTTCGGGCTGCGTTCGATTCCGACGGTCTACCTGTTCAAAGACGGCCAGCCGGTCGACGGCTTCCAGGGCCCGCAGCCCGAAGAAGCGATCCGCGACTTGCTGCAGCGTTTCCTGCCGAAGGAAGAAGACCTGAAACTGGCGCAGGCGCAGGAACTGCTGGCCGCCGGCAACGCCGCCGAAGCGCTGCCGCTGCTGAAAGACGCCTGGCAGAGTAGCCAACAGCGCAGCGACATCGGCCTGACCCTGGCCGAAACCCAGATCGCGCTCAGCCGCAGCGAAGACGCCGAAGCGGTGCTGGCAACCATCCCGCTGCAGGATCGCGATACCCGCTATCAGGGGCTGGTGGCGCAGATTGAACTGTTGAAGCAGGCGGCGGACACGCCGGAAATCCAACAGCTGCAACAGCAGGTACAGCAGCAGCCGGACAACGTCGAGCTGGCAGTGCAGCTGGCGCTGCAGCTGCATCAGGTCGGGCGTAACGAAGAAGCGCTGGAACTGCTGATGGGGCATCTGAAGAAAGATCTGGCCGCCGCCAACGGCAACGCGCGCAAGACCCTGATGGACATTCTGGCCGCGCTCGGCACCGGCGACGCGCTGGCCGCTAAATATCGCCGCCAGCTGTACTCCCTGCTGTACTGATATACCCTTCGTCTTTCCAGCCGCATCGTTGTTGGCTGCACGTTTGAACCCCAGTCACTTAGTTATCTAAGCGCCTGGGGTTTCTCACGTTTGCCGCCTAGACGCAACTGCAAATCCATTGGGTATATGTGTTGTCCCAAAGTAAATATTGAAGGGTATCCCCTAAATAGTTCGAGTTGCATCAAGGCGGCAAGTTTGTAAGTCCCCGGGAACTTACTCAAGTAAGCGACCGGGGCGCGCAAACGCAGCCAACACAGATGCAGCTTGAAATATGACGGGGATATCAGCGATAGACCCGCACCCCGCCCTCCACGCCCGCCGGGCTGAACAACACCTGCCACAGCTGAATGTTGCGCGAACGGAACGCGCCGGCGCAGGCGTTCAGGTAATAAGTGAACATGCGTTCGAAGCGCTCGGAATAGCCGCCGGCCAATTGCGGCCACGCCCGTTTGAAGTTCTCCAGCCAGGCCATCAGCGTGCGATCGTAATCGGCGCCAAAGTTGTGCCAATCCTCCATCACGAAACGCCCTTCGCTGGCCTCGGCGATATGCCGCACCGAAGGCAGGCAGCCGTTGGGGAAGATGTATTTGTCTATCCAGGCGTCGACGTTGAGATCGGTCTGATTGGAGCCGATGGTGTGCAGCAGGAACAAGCCGTCGGGCTTCAGGTTGCGCGCCGCGACGCTGAAATAGGTCTCGTAGTTTTTCGGCCCGACGTGCTCGAACATGCCGACCGACACGATGCGATCGAACTGGCGATCCAGATCGCGGTAGTCCTGCAGCAAGATCTCGACGTCCAGCCCCGCGCAGCGTGCCTGCGCCAGCTTCTGCTGCTCGGCGGAAATGGTCACGCCGTGCACCGAGACGCCGTAGTTTTGCGCCGCAAACTGCGCCAACCCGCCCCAGCCGCAGCCGATATCCAGCAGCGTCATGCCCGGCTTCAGCTGCAGTTTTTCGCAGATCATCCGCAGCTTGGCCTGCTGCGCTTGCTCGAGCGTCTGCGCCTCTTTCCAGTAGCCGCAGGAGTATTGCATGTAAGGATCGAGCATCGCCCGGAACAGGTCGTTGCCGATGTCGTAGTGCTCTTTGCCCACCTGCCAGGCGCGCTTGCGCGATTGGCGGTTGAACAGCCGGGCATAGGCAACGCGCGCGATGTCGCTCAGGCTTTTCGGCAGCCGCTCATCGACGCCGGCCTGCAGAATGCGGGTGAACAGCATGTCCAGCCGTTCGCACTCCCACCAGCCGTCCATATAGCTTTCGCCGAAACCGAGCGAGCCTTCCTGCAAAATGCGTTTGAACAGCGCCGGGTTGTGCACCCGGATATCCCAGGCGCGCGGGCCGTTGATGGCGACGCCGGCTTCCGCCAACATCTCCTCCACAATGCGATACCAGCGATCCTTCTTCTGGGCGAGTTCATCAACACTGAGCGAATCCATAACAATCCTTGGCCGAAATGTCATTTCAAAAAGCATAGTCGCAAATAAAAATGACAAATTTTTGACGGTAAATACCGGGGTGTTTTTACTCTAGCCAAGGCGAGCAACATCATGAAATGAATAAAAATTATTGAAATCATGCCATTTAGGCATACTTATCCGCGCCGGCGCGGGCGCGGATAAACCGACGGCGGCTAAGGCAAAATAGAGGTGCCGGCCTGGCCCGCCAGCACCGCGTCGATATCCTGCAGGCCACCGATATGGGCCGTCCGCCCGGTGCGGTCGACGAAGCGGCTGACCGCCATGATCTTCGGCCCCATGGCGCCGTCCGCCACCGCCATCGGCGCCAGTTCCTGCGTGGTGGCGCGCCGAATGGCGCGCTGGCGCGGCGTGCCCCACTCCTGGTAAACCGCGTCGGCATCGGTGAGGATCACCAGATGATCGGCCCCCACCTGCTCCGCCAACAGCGCCGCCGCCAGATCTTTGTCGATCACCGCTTCGCTGCCCGTCAGCCCATGCTCGCCGGTGATCATCGGGATACCGCCGCCGCCGTTGCAGATCACGATGTGCCGCTGCGACAGCAGCAGCGTGATCGCCTCGATGTCGAGAATCTTTTGCGGCGCCGGCGAAGGCACCACCCGGCGGATGTAGTTGCCGTCCGCCTTCAGCGTCCAGCCGTATTTGGCCTCCAGCGCCTGCCGCTGTTCCGGCGCATACACCGGCCCGATAAACTTGCTCGGCGCCTGATAATCCGCATCCTGCGCATCCACCAGCACCCGCGTCAGCAGCGTGGACACCGGCTGCTGCGGATGGCTGGCGCTCAGCTGCTGCGCCAGCATATAGCCGATCATACCCTGGCTTTCGGCCACCAGAATATCCAGCGGATAGGGCGGCACATCGCGGTACGCCAGGTTCTGCAACGCCAGCAGTCCCACCTGCGGCCCGTTGCCGTGTACGATGGCAATGCGGTATTTCTGCGCCAGCTTGCCGATGGCGTCGGCGATAAGGGCGATGCTCTTATACTGATTTTCCGCAGAGAGCACGGCTCCGCGCTGCAACAGGGCGTTGCCGCCCAACGCAATGACCAAGGTTTTCATGGTTTGCACCCGTAGTTGAAATCATACCGTCCCGACCGGATCCGCGATCCGGCCCTCGTGTTCACACCGCGCGCCGCACAGTGCGTTAATCGTCGTCACCCCCAGCCACACGCCCAGCAGCGTGTCCGCTCCCGAGAAGTGCCCCAGGCTCAGCATCGCCGCCACCGCCGCCGATACCTCTTCAGGCGCCCGCAGCCCCTGCGCCAACGCATGCAGCGGCGTGGCGAACACGCCCTGCTCGGCGTAACGCAGGTAGTGCGCGCTCACCAGCGTGGTCAGCGCGTCCAGCGGTGGCGTCTGGGCGAAAAACGGCGCCAGCCCGGTAACCGGGATGCGGCTGTCGAGGTGGGCGCTCAGCAGCAGGCCGAGCAAGGTGTCGTCGTTGCTCGGCGTCAGCCCCGGCCCCTTGCCCAGCGCCTGGTGCCAGTCGACCGTGTCGCCCCGCAGCCAACGGGAAAAATCCCGCACCAGCGCGGCCGGCTCCGGCGTTAACGGCTGCCTCACCAATCGGCCCAGCTCGCCGTGCAACCCGCACTGCGCCGTGCAGCGCTGCAATACCGCCGTCAGCGGCCGATCGGCAATGGCCGCGCGCGGCGCCAGCGCCAGATCCCGCGCCGCGGCGGCGGGCCGCACCAGGAACGCATCCAACGTGATGCCTGTGGCGGAGAAAGCGCAGCGTCGTACGGACGGCACCGCACGCCGCACGCGATCGAAATCCCGCGCGCCGAGCTGCCACCCCATCGGGCTCAGGCCGCTGCCGGCGCGGTGCAGCGTCAGCAGCCGTGCGCTTTCCGTCAGGAAATTGATCGCGTTGTTGAAGCTGCCGACGCAGCGCAGCGCGCCGTAATCCTGCGTCGCATGGCGGCTGCCGGCCAACGCGATAATGTCCATATGCGCCTCCGTTCGCTTACGCCGTAATGCCGAGCTTATCGGCCAGCGCTTCGATCGCTTTCTCGAAGCAGCCGAGCGGCGCGCGCACCGTGCCGGCGCCAATTTGCCCGACCCCGGCTTCGCGGTGGGCGATGCCGGTGTTGATCAGCGGCGTGATGCCGGTTTCCACCACCCGCCGGGCATCCAGCCCCAGGCAGGCGCCCTGGAAGTCCCAGGTCGGGATCTGCAGCATCATGTTGCGCTCGAGGTAGATTTCCGCCATTTCCTCGGAGATGTCGGTGGCGGCGCTCATGCCGCCGGAAGCCCCGACGAAGCGCGTCACGCCCGGTGCCGCCACCATCGCCGCGCCGCCAATGCCGAAGGTTTCGGTGATCGCGCTGTCGCCGATGTCCGGGTTGGCGTCCGCCTGGCTGAAGCCGGAGAAGAACAGCCCTTCCGGCGTGTTCACCGGCGCGGTGAACCAACGATCGCCCATCCCGCTGATCTTGATGCCGAAATTCTTGCCGTTGCGGGTCATTACCGTGACGATGGTGCCCTGCTCAATCTCCGCCCCGGCGTCCATCGCCGCCTTGCAGTAGGCCATCGCCAGATTGAGGAAGAACTGATCGGTGATGCTGAGGAACTGCATCACCTGCGCCAGCTCCGCTTTATCGCGCGGCAACAGGCTGATCTCCGGCGCCAGCCTGCGCATCAGCAGCGCCGAGGCCGCGATATTGCGCTGGTGGAATTCGTCCCCCATGCTGATCGCCTGCGCCATCAGCGCGGTCAGATCGATCCCCTCCTCCAGCGTCGCCAGCACCGCTTTCAGCACCGGGGCCAGCGAGTCGCGCATCCAGCGCAGGCGCTGCTGCACGTCCTCGCCGTAGGCGCCGAAGCGCATCACTTTGCCGATGCCTTCGTTCATGTTGCAGTAGGCGTAATTGCCGTGAACGGTGTTCCTGACCACCACCATCGGCATGTGGGCCGAGGTGATGCCGCCCATCGGCCCCACCGCGCTCACGCTGTGGCACGGGATGAACTCGATCTCCCCCTGCGCCAGCAGCGCCAGCGCCTGCTGCTCATCCTGCGCCCAGCCTTCGAACAGGCAGGCACCGATGCAGGCGCCGCGCACCGGGCCGCTCATCTCTTGCCAGGTGACCGGCGGGCCGGCGTGCAGCAGCTTGCGCCCTTCGGCCAGCTGCGGGATCAAGCGGTGCGCCAGATCCACATCCTGCCAGTGCGGGCGCGCCTCGCGGATACGGGCGATAACGGCGGCGTTTGCTTGCTCAATCGTTGCGTACATAGCGGTTCCTTACTTTAATTTTTTCAAGATGTTGGCTAATCGTTGATCGCCACCGGCCACCGGCGCCCACTGGTAATGCACCACCGGAATGTCGCTGGTTTGCAGGTCATCGGCGAAGCTGCGCAGCCCGGCGTTGATCACCGCGACGCCGTCCAGCAAGACCGGCCGTTCGCGTTCAGGTGCGGGTAAGATGGGGGTAATCAGCTGATGCGCCAGCGCGACCGCTGCCGGCAGCGACGGCATCACCGCAATGCCGGCTTCCTGCAGGGTGGCGATTTGCCGCGAGCGCTGCTGCGGATCCTGTTCAGTGCCGGTGACGGTGGCGATCGCCGCCAGCGGGTGGGCCGCGCCGCGCGCCGCGCGCACGTTGGCCACCTCGGCCGCCAGCGACGCCGCCGGATCGTCCTGAGCACCGAAGCCGATCACCACGTCCAGCAGCAACACGCCGGTCTGCGGCTGCTGCGCCAGGCGGGCGATTTCTTGATTGCGGGCGGTCGGGTCAATCATCGGGTGCGGGCGCCCCTGGGTATAAAAGTCATCGCCCATGTCGATGATGCGATGGCCGTCGGCCACCAGCATGGCGCCGCGCGGGTGTTCGCTATCCACCGGCAGGGACAATTTTTCCGCCAGCAGCATCGCGCATTCGGCCGCCAGCGTACCGCCGGCGTACAGCCCGGCGATTTTGCCGCCGGGCACCGCAGGCTGCTGCGCCGCCTGTTGCTGCACGCAGCCCAGCATCGCCGCCAGCCGCGCCGCTTCATCCAGCGTGGCGGCGAACGTGATGTTGCCCTCCTGGCGCACGGCGGACTGCGCGCCGAGGAACAGCGCCACCACCGGCTTGCCGAGCGCTTTCATCTCGTCGATCACCCGTTGGCGCACCTCGGGCGCCGGCGGTTTGGACACGAACGCCAGCACAAGACTCTGCGGATCCGCTGCCAGCATGCGCAGCGCGCTGATGGCGCTGATGCCGCCGATCTCCGCCGTCAAATCCCGCCCGCCGAGGCCAATGGCGTGCGAGATGCCCTGGCCTGCCAGGGTAATTTGCGAAATAAGCTCCTGAATGCCGGTGCCGGAGGCGCCCACCACGCCGATAGATCCGGCGGGCGCCACGTTGGCGAACGCCAGCGGCGCACCGGCGATGCAGGCGGTGCCGCAGTCCGGCCCCATCACGATCAGCCCGCGTTCGCGCGCCTTGGTTTTCAGCGCCACTTCCTGCGCCACGCTGACGTTGTCGGAGAACATCATCACGTTGCAGCCGTCTTCCAGCGCGCTATCCGCCAGCTCCGCCGCGTATTCGCCGGCGATCGAGATCAGCGCCAGATTGGCGGCGGGCAGCTTCTGCCTGGCGGTGCGCCAACTGCGCGCCCGCAGCAGTTTTTTACCGCCCTGGCTCCCCTGCGCAATCGCCTTGAGCGCCGCCTCCAGCGCCGCGCCGATCTCCTCGGCGATCGTCTCGTCGGCGGACTCCGCTTTGATCGCCACGCAAATATCGTTCGGCGTCGCTTCGCTAAACTGCGGGTGCCAGAAACCGGTCACCTCCAATAAGGATTTATTGGCCGGTGTCCCCATCATGACGGATATTTCCTCGACCTTGGGAGATTCACTGAGTTTGCGGGAGATCAACATCAGGCTGACGGAATCCTGAAAGCTCCCCTTTTTAATAAAAGCATGGATCATGGTGATATCCTTAAGACAGCATTTAATAATATCGGCAATATTTCCCGCACCGGCGGCGCGGCGATGCATTGAATCCAGCGAAAAGGTTAATGATCAAGCTACAAATTAAAACCACGCCCAGAGGTGAGTACGGTCACACTTTATCTATTGTTAGAAAAAATAACTTAATCGCCTGAATATTAGTTAATCCAGACGGAAAAAAGCATTTGTAAAAAACTTCTAACAATGGCGATTTAATTCAACGAATTTTTAATCCAATCGGATAAAACGCATCTGGATCACATTATTCCCCCCCGGTATTTATACATTACAACGCAGAGGCGAATTAAATAAACCGTAGTGATAAAAGGACTGTATATGAAGGTCTCTAAACAACAATTACATCAGCTTATCCAGCAAAAAATTCACGCCGCCGGCCTGAGCCAGGAACACGCCGGCATCGTCGCCGACGTGCTGGTTCATGCCGATGCGCGCGGCATTCATTCTCACGGCGCGGTCAGGGTCGAATACTATTCCGAACGCATCAGCAAAGGCGGCACCAACAATCACCCGCATTTCACCTTTGAAAAAACCGGCCCCTGCAGCGCCATTTTCGACGGCGACAATGGCGCCGGACACGTGGCGGCCAAGCTGAGCATGGATCGCGCCATCGAGATGGCGAAAGAGAACGGCGTGGCGGTGGTGGGCGTGCGCCGCATCGGCCACAGCGGGGCGCTGTCGTACTTCGTGCAGCAGGCGGCGCGCGCCGGCATGGTCGGCATTTCGCTGTGCCAGTCCGATCCGATGGTGGTGCCGTACGGCGGCGCCGAGGTCTACTACGGCACCAACCCCATCGCCTTCTCCGCACCGGGCGAAGGCGATGAGCTGATCACCTTCGATATGGCCACCACCGTACAGGCCTGGGGCAAAGTGCTGGACGCCCGCTCGCGCAACGCCGCCATCCCCGATACCTGGGCGGTGGACGCCGAGGGCAAGCACACCACCGATCCGTTCGCCGTCAGCGGGCTGCTGCCGATCGCCGGGCCGAAAGGCTACGGCCTGATGATGATGGTCGACGTGCTGTCGGGCATTTTGCTCGGCCTGCCGTTCGGCAAACACGTCAGCTCGATGTATCACGATCTCAGCGCCGGCCGGGAATTGGGCCAATTGCATATCGTTCTGAACCCGGGTTATTTCACCAACGAATCCGCATTCCGTAAAAATATCAGCCAGGTCATGAAAGAATTGAATGCCGTTAAGCCGTCGCCGGGCGTCAGCAAAGTGCTTTACCCGGGGCAGAATAGCCATGCGCGTGAAATGGAAAGCGAGAAAAACGGCATCGAAATCGTCGACGATATTTATCAATACTTAATTTCAAATGCTATTTACCAGCGTTCTTACGACCATAAAGATCCCTTCGCCAGTTAACACACTCTTATTATCGTGGGCTTTTTACGCCGCGGCTCGCGGTTGATATGTCAGAGCCGGGGAGAAAAAAGAAAACCTTCATCAGCGCGCTCAGCGCAATAGGTCGGCCGGCGGCGAATAGCATCAGCCCTGGCCGCATCGCCGCTGAGACACAACATGCGGGCAGGTAAACATGAAAGACTTCCAACAAGAAATCCGTGATATTTCCGGCTGGTTATCGAAAATCGGCGCCGATCCCAGCGGCGGCATGACGCGTCTGCTTTATACCCCGGAATGGATCGAAGCGCAGCACGCGTTGAAAAACGCCTTCGAGGCCGCCGGGCTGAACACCCATTTTGATGCGGTCGGCAACCTGTTCGGCCGACTGGAGGGCAGCAAATACCCCGACCAGGTGATTCTCTCCGGTTCGCACATCGACACGGTGGTCAACGGCGGCAACCTCGACGGCCAGTTCGGTATCGAAGCCGCCTTCATGGCGATCAAACACCTCAAAGACACCTACGGCCCGCCGCTGCGCAGCCTGGAAGTCATCGCGCTGGCGGAAGAAGAAGGCAGCCGCTTCCCTTATGTGTTCTGGGGCAGCAAGAACATCGTCGGCCTGGCCCGGCGGGAAGACGTGCAGCACATTACGGACGCCAAGGGCGTCGGCTTCGTCAACGCCATGCGCGACGCCGGTTTCGATTTCCCCCCGCCGCATCAGCCACTGCGCAGCGACATCGCGGCCTTCGTCGAGATCCATATCGAACAGGGCAAGGTGCTGGAAACCGAAGGCAAAACCATCGGCGTGGTGACCAGCATCGTCGGCCAACGGCGTTATGACGTGCGGCTGCAGGGGGAAGCCAACCACGCCGGCACCACCCCGATGAGCTATCGCCGGGATACCGTGCACGCCTTCAGCCGCATCTGCTGCGAATCGATCGCCAAGGCGCGCGCCGAGGGCGATCCGCTGGTGCTGACCTTCGGCAAGGTGGAGCCGAAGCCGAACACCGTCAACGTGGTGCCGGGCTTCACCCACTTCACCCTCGACTGCCGCCACACCGATCAGGCCGCGCTGCTGCGCTTTACGCAGGAGATCGAGCAGGATATCCAGCGCATCTGCGCCGAGATGGGCATCGAGGCCGAGATCGATCTGTGGATGGACGAAGCGCCGATCCCGATGAACGAACAGCTGGTGGCCTGCGTCAGCCGCCTGTGCGAAACGCAGCGGCTAAATTACCGCATGATGCACAGCGGCGCCGGACACGACTCACAAATCTTCGCCCCGCGCGTGCCGACGGTGATGATGTTCGTGCCGAGCATCGCCGGCATCAGCCATAACCCGGCGGAAAAAACCGCCGTCGCCGATCTGAACGAAGGGGTGAAAATCCTGGCACAGACGCTGTATCAGCTGGCCTACACCGAACAGGGGGCCGAGGCATGAGCAACGACATCGACCCGCGCTACTGGAAAAAGATCGTCGTCGTGCTCTGTCTGGGCTGGACGGTGATCTGGATCTATCGCACCGTCCTGACGCCGATCTTCCCCGAGATCCAACAAACCATCGGCGCGCACTCCAATGCGGAAATGGGGCTGATCGCCAGCTTCTACTTCTTCGCCTACACCGGGATGCAGATCCCGGCGGGCATCCTGGTGGACAAATTCGGCAAGAAGGTGGTGCTGATCCCGGGCTTCTGCCTGTTCATCATCGCCACGCTGCTGATCGGCAATGCTACCAGCCTGACCATGGTCTATGCCGGCAGCCTGCTGGCGGGCATGGGCTGCGGCTCTTATTACGGCTCGGCCTACTCCCTGTCGTCGGAGAATATCCCGCTGGAACGCCGTGGCCTGGCGACCGCGGTGATCAACAGCGGCTCGGCGCTCGGCATGGCCATCGGCCTGATCGCCTCCAGCCTGCTGGTGAAAAGCTTCAACATGAACTGGCAGATCATGCTGTTCATCATCACCGGCCTGCTGGTGGTGATGACGCTGGTGTTCGCCGTGGTCATCAAAGGCTCGCAGCCTCAAGCACCGGCGGCCGTCAGCCAGACCGTTGCGCCGACGGCTGCCGAGCCCGAAGAGGACGGCCAGGCCAGCGGCCTGTTCAGCCTGCGCATGATCTCCGCCTACGCGATGTACTTCGCCACCTGCTACGGCTACTACATGATAGTCACCTGGCTGCCCTCGTTCCTGCAGCAAGAGCGCGGCTTTGAAGGGGTGGCCATCGGCTTCTCCTCCGCCCTGGTGGCGTTCGCCTCGGTGCCGGGCGCGCTGTTCTTCAGCCGCATGTCCGACCGTTTCCGCAACAAGAAGGTGCAGCTGATCATTTTCCTCGAGCTGTGCGCGGCGGTGATGCTGGTTTGCACCGTCATTTCGCCGGACTCCACCATGTTGCTGATCAGCCTGATCCTGTACGGGTTGCTGGGTAAGCTGGCGGTCGATCCGATCATGATCTCCTTCGTCGCCGACAACGCGCCGAAGAAAGGCTATGGCACCAGCTTCGGCGTGTTCAACTTCTTCGGTATGTCCTCGTCGGTGATCGCCCCCTTCCTCACCGGCGTGATCTCCGACAGCACCGGCTCCAAGGTGATGGGCTTTTACATCTCCGCCGCCATCCTGCTGGTGGGCACCGCCATTTTCTTCACCGTCAACGTCTTGATGAAACGCACTACGGCAGCCCGAACGGCCACCGAGGCCTGACGGCGCTTTTTTACCGGGCGCCGCTGCGGCGCCCTTTCAACGATCAGGAGAATCAACGTGGGTTACTTCAACAATCAAACCGGTTATCCAACCGACATTCTGTCAACGCGCGCCATCATCAAACGCGGCAACTATGCGCTGATCCCGCCGAACGGCCTGGTGCGCAACGTCATTCCCGGTTTTGAAAACTGCGACGTCACCATCTTGTCGACGCCGAAACTGGGTGCCACCTTCGTCGATTATCTGGTGACGCTGCACGACTGCGGCCGCAACACCAAAGGCTTTGGCGGCGAAGAGCTAGAAACCTTCGTGTACGTCATCGACGGC
Source organism: Serratia sp. HRI (assembly GCF_010119335.3). NCBI lineage: Bacteria > Pseudomonadati > Pseudomonadota > Gammaproteobacteria > Enterobacterales > Yersiniaceae > Serratia > Serratia sp. HRI. Next base: position 1,507,402 of record NZ_CP083690.1, read on the forward strand.
GCCATCACCGCCTCCGCCGACGCCACCGACTACCCGCTGACCGCCGGCGGCTACCTTTACTGCCCGGCAGGCGTCACCCTGCGGCTGGAAAACGCCAACGGCGGCCAATCCAGCCGCCTGTTCCTCTACAAGCGCCGCTATCAGCGCATCAAGGGTTACGAGGCGCACGTGGTCAGCAACAACGTCGCCAACCTGGAGAAGATCCACTACGAGGGCATGAGCGAGGTGATCCTGCAGGATCTGCTGCCAAAAGATCTGGGCTTCGACATGAATATGCACATCCTCTCCTTCGCCCCCGGCGCCAGCCACGGCTACATCGAGACTCACGTGCAGGAGCATGGCGCCTACATTCTCAGCGGTGCCGGCGTGTACAACCTGGACAATGAATGGATGCCGGTGAAACAAGGCGACTACATCTTCATGGGCGCCTATGTGCAACAGGCGGGCTATGCGGTGGGCCAGGAAACCTTCAGCTACATCTACTCCAAGGACTGCAACCGCGACGTCGAGCCGTAAGCGCTTCGCCGCCAAAACCAAGGCCACCTGCTCGCGCAGCGTGGCCTTCTTTTTTATTTATCCCAATCGCCTACCGATACGCATCGCGCGGGCGACGTTGGCGGCGCTGCGCTGCAGGTTGAGTTCCCCTTGCGACAGCGCGGCCGCCAGCGAGCTCAGGCGCGGCAGAATGCTGAACATCGCGTCGATCCCCTGCGCGTGCAGCGCTTCCGCCCCGTCCTCCACCACGCCGGCCAGCGCGATGACCGGCAGGCCGCGCGCCCGCGCCAGACGAGCGACGCCGGACAGCGCCTTGCCGCCCAGCGTTTGGCTGTCGATGCGCCCTTCGCCGGTGATCAGCAGATCGGCCTCCGCCAGCGCCTCCTCCAGGCCCAGCGCCGCCATCACGATCTCGATGCCCGGCTTCAGCGTTGCACCGAGAAACACCTGGCAGGCGATCCCCATGCCGCCCGCCGCTCCGCCGCCGGCGACCTGTCGCACGTCGCGGCCGGTACTCTGGCGGATCACCTCGGCATACTGCGTCAGGCCCTGTTCCAACTGCGCCACCATCGCTGCCGTCGCGCCCTTCTGCGGCCCGAACACCGCCGCCGCGCCGCGCGGCCCCACCAGCGGATTGTCTACGTCGCAGGCGACCTCAATCCGGCACTGCCGCAGGCGCGCATCCAGCGTACTGAGATCGATTCCGCTCAGCGTCGCCAGCTCGCCGCCGCCCCACGGCAGCGCCTTGCCGTCCGGGCGGTAGAAGCGCCCGCCCAGCGCCTGCACCATGCCGACGCCGCCATCCACCGTGGCGCTGCCGCCGATGCCGAGGATCAGGTGGCGAATGCCCTGATCCAGCGCATGCAGGATCAGTTCGCCGGTGCCGTAGCTGGTCGCCAGCAGCGGGTTACGGCGCTCCGCCAGCGTCAGCATCAACCCGCTGGCCGCCGCCATTTCGATCACCGCCGTCTTGCCGTCGCCGCTGACGCCGTAAAACGCCGCCACCCGTTCCCCCAGCGGCCCCGTGGCGGTCACGCTCACCTTGCGCCCGCCGGTGGCAGCCACCAGCGCGTCCACCGTGCCTTCGCCGCCGTCGGCTATCGGCAGGCAGACGCACTCGGCATCGGGATAAACCTCGTGAAAGCCGCGCGCGATCGCCCGCGCCGCCCGCTCCGCGCTGACGCTTTCTTTAAATGAATCCGGTGCAATAACAACTTTCATGCTGCCTCCTTTATTCGAGACGAAATAAAAAATGGCCATGCCTTCCCCCGCTGAAATAATCAGATGAGAAATGCATGGCGAAATAAAATAAAACTGTTGCCGACTATTTAATGAAGATGAAGGAAGATGTTATTTATTGACCCATTTCGCCGGCACGCTGTAGGTTAATATCGCCCCCAGTATCATCATTGTCGACAAGAGGCACATCGCCGCCAAATTGCTGTGGGTCAGCTGTTTGAAATAGCCGATGATATAAGGCGAAATAAAACCGCCGATATTGGCAATGGAATTGATGAGCGCAATGCCCGCCGCGGCGCAGGTGCCGGTAAAGATGGCGTTCGGCAGGCTCCAGAACAGCGGCGACGGCACCAGGCTCGACGCCACCGCCACGCACAGCGCCGCCATCACCACGTGCTTGTTGTCCGGGAACAGGCCGATAAAGATCAGCGACACCGCGGCGATACAGAACGGCACGATGATGTGCCAGCGCCGCTCGCGATGCTTGTCCGAACTGCGCGCGGCCACCAGCATCGCCACCACCGCCAGCATGTACGGCAGCATGGTCAGCAACCCGATATCCATCACCGAGGTCACGCCGGTGTCGCGAATGATGGTCGGAACCCAAAACGCCAGCCCGCCCTGGCCCATCACGGTGCAGAAGCAAATCAGCCACATTTTGGTGAACGCGGACGATCTCAGCATGCTTTTCATCGTCCATTCCTGCCCGCCGGCGGCGCCCTGGCGCGGCGCGCTCTGCGCCATATCCTCTTTGATCAGCGCCTTCTCCTGCGGGCTGAGCCACTTGGCGCTCTGATAGGTATTATCCAGGAAACAGAAGATGACGACGGCGATCAGCAGCGCGCGCGGGCCGCTGATAAAGAACAGCCACTGCCAGCCGGAGAGGTTCATCAGGCCGTTCATGTGCTCGATGATCCAGCCGCACAGCGGGCCGCCGATGATGTTGCTGACCGGGATGCCGCACACGAACAGCGCGGTCATCTTGGCGCGCTGGCTGGACGGAAACCACAGCGTCAGATAGAGGATCACGCCGGGGTAGAAGCCGGCCTCCGCCAGCCCCAGCAGGAAACGCGCCAGGTAGAATTGCCAGGGATTGGTGATAAAGATGCTCAGCATCGAAATCGCCCCCCACACCACCATCAGCAGCGCGATGATCTTTCTGGCGCCGTAGCGGCTCAGCAGAATGTTACTGGGTACCCCGGCGATGATATAGCCGATGAAAAACACCCCGGCGCCCAGCCCGTAAACGGCTTCGGCCATCGAGACATTGCCGTTCAGAATATCGGGCATCATTTGAAATTTCGAAAATGAGATCCCAACCCGATCGAGATAACCGACGATATAGCTCACTAATAAAATGGGCATAATGCGCCAGGCGATTTTTCGATATAAACGGTTTTTGTCAGGGGCGGTAAGAATATCTTTATCAATAACAGCATTATCGGTTGCCATATTCAGTGTCTCCTCGGTTGGCATCCTGCTTTTTACTTTTTATTGTGCTGAATCATTTTTTATTGGATTGGCGGGGACCCTCTTTATTTATCATAAAGAGGGCGTTATTAATGTCGAACATCTCTGATTCTAACGATAAGCCGGCAAATCAAATGCCGGGGGTGCTCTTAGCCGGCCACCTGGTGGTTGCCCATGATTTCCAGCGCCCGCACCAGCGCGGAGTGATCCAGCTCTCCGTCGCCATTGGCGGCGCAGACGTTGAACAGCTCCTGGCAGGTGGCGGTATTCGGCAGGCTGAGCGCCAGCGCCTTCGCGCCCTGCAGCGCCAGGTTGAGATCCTTCTGGTGCAGCGAGATACGGAATCCCGGCGCGAACGCCCGCTTGATCATCCGCTCACCGTGCACCTCCAGAATGCGCGACGAGGCGAAACCGCCCATCAGGGCTTCGCGCACCCGGGCCGGATCGGCGCCGGCGCGCGAGGCGAAGACCAGCGCCTCGGAGACCGCTTCGATGGTCAACGCCACGATGATCTGGTTGGCGACCTTGCAGGTTTGCCCGTCGCCGTTGCCGCCGATCAGCGTGATGTTCTTGCCCATCAGCGCCAGCAGCGGCTGCACCCGTTCGAAGGTCGCTTCCTCGCCGCCCACCATGATGGTCAGCGTGCCCTGTTTGGCGCCCACTTCGCCGCCGGAAACCGGCGCGTCCAGGTACTGGGCGCCCAGCTGGTTGATGCGCTGCGCGAACCGCTTGGTCTCCAGCGGTGAAATGGAGCTCATGTCCACCACCACTTTGCCGTTCAGTTTGCCGGCGGCGCAGCCGCGTTCACCGAACAGCACCTCCTCCACCTGCGGCGTATCCGGCACCATGATAAAGATCACCTCCGCCTCATCCGCCACCTGCTGCGGATCGCGGCAGGCGATGGCCCCTTGCTGTAACAGCGCCGCCGGCACCTCATGCCGGGTGTGGGCGTAAAGCGTGTGCCCACCCGCCAGCAGCTTTTCCGCCATCGGCGCGCCCATGATGCCCAGACCGATAAATCCCACTTTCATTTTCATCTCCTCAAGACAGGTATTTTTTAATCCATGACAGGCCGCTTTCCGTGGTGGTGAGCGGTTTGTATTCACAGCCGATCCAGCCGCGATAACCCATGCGATCCAGCTGCGCGAAGATAAACTCGCAGTTGATTTCACCGGTGCCCGGCTCGTGCCGCCCCGGATTGTCGGCGACCTGAATGTGGTCGATCTTCGCCAGCAGGCGCTCAAGGGTCTGCGTCAGCTCTCCCTCCATGCGCTGCATGTGGTAAAGGTCGTACTGCAGATACAGGTTGGGGCTGCCGATCGCTTCGATCAGTTCGATCGCCTGCCGGGAGGTTTGCAGGTAGAACTGCGGCATGTCGTAACGGTTGATCGGTTCGATCAGCAGACGGATATTCTGCCGCGCCAGAGTGTCGGCGGCGTAGCTCAGGTTCTCCTTCACCCGTTCGTCGGTGGCGTGGCGGCCGACGGCGGGATCCGGATTGCCGATCAGGCAGTTGATGCGATCGCAGCCCAGCGCCTGCGCATACTCGATCGCGCGCCCGACGCCGTCGCGGAACTCCGCTTCGCGCCCCGGCAAGCAGGCGATGCCCCGTTCGCCCGCCGCCCAATCGCCGGCCGGCAGGTTGAACAACACCTGGCTCAGGCGATGCGCCTCCAGTTCGCTACGCAGCGCGGCGATCGGGTAGTCATAGGGAAACATGTATTCCACCGCGCTGAAGCCCTGCTCCTTCGCCCGGCGGAAGCGCTGCATGAAATCGACTTCGGTGAACAGCATGGACAGGTTGGCTGAAAATTTCGGCATGGTAAGGCCCTCAACGGTAATCAAAGAAGTTGACCGAGGTCGGCGCGTCTTCCGGCGTTGCCGCCACCGGTTCGAACTCGTTGACGTTATCCAGCTCGGTGCCCATGGAAATATTGGTGACGCGCTCCAGGATGATTTCCACCACCACCGGCACCCGGTGCTGCTGCATCAGCTCCTGGGCCTGACGGAACGCCGGCGCGATCTCTTCCGGTTTGAATACCCGCAGCGCCTTGCAGCCCAGCCCTTCCGCCACCTTGACGTGATCGACCCCGTACTCGCCAATCTCCGCATTGTTGATGTTTTCAAACGACAGCTGCACGCAGTAATCCATATCGAACCCGCGCTGCGCCTGGCGGATCAGCCCCAGATAGGCGTTGTTCACCAGCACGTGGATATAGGGCAGCTTGAACTGTGCGCCGACCGCCAGCTCTTCGATCATGAATTGGAAATCATAGTCGCCCGACAGCGCGACCACCTTGCGCTGGGGATCGGCGGCGCATACGCCCAGCGCCGCAGGCAGCGTCCAACCCAGCGGGCCGGCCTGCCCGGCGTTGATCCAGTGACGCGGCTCGAAAACGTGCAGCATTTGCGCGGCGGCGATCTGCGACAGCCCGATGGTGGTGACGTAGCAGGCGTCACGGCCGAAGGCGCGGTTCATCTCTTCATACACCCGCTGCGGCTTGACCGGCACGTTGTCGAAGTGGGTCTTGCGCAGCAGCGTTTGCTTGCGCTGCAGGCAGGCGGCGCACCAGGCGTCGCGATTCGGCAACTCGCCGCGCTCGAAGCGGCGCTTTGCCGTATCCACCAGCATTTGCAGCGCGATGCGCGCGTCGGAGACGATGCCCAGATCCGGGCAGATCACCCGGCCAATCTGCGTCGGCTCAATATCGATGTGCACCACCTTGCGCCCGGCGGTGTACTTGTCCACCGAGCCGGTGTGGCGGTTGGCCCAGCGGTTGCCGATGCCGAACACCAGATCCGAATCCAGCAGGTTGGCGTTGCCGTAGCGGTGCGAGGTTTGCAGGCCCGCCATGCCCGCCATCAGCGGGTGATCGTCCGGAATGGCGCCCCAGCCCATCAAGGTTGGGATCACCGGCACGTTGCAGATCTCCGCCAGCTGCTGCAGCAGATCCGCCGCGTCGGCGTTGTGAATGCCGCCGCCGGCGATGATCAGCGGTTTTTTCGCCGCGCACAGCAGATCCAGCGCTTTGTCGATCTGCGCCTGGGTGGCCGCCGGCTTATAGGCGGGCAGTGAAGAGTAGGTGTCCGGATCGAACTCGATCTCCGCCATCTGCACGTCGAAAGGCAGGTCGATCAGCACCGGGCCCGGCCGGCCGGAGCGCATCAGGTGGAACGCCTGCTGCAGCACACGCGGCACCAGCGCCGGTTCCTGCACGGTGACCGCCATCTTGGTCACCGGCTTGGCGATCGATTCGATGTCTACCGCCTGAAAATCTTCTTTGTGCAAACGCGCACGCGGCGCCTGGCCGGTGATGCACAGGATCGGGATCGAGTCGGCGGAGGCGGAGTAAAGGCCGGTGATCATGTCGGTGCCCGCCGGGCCGGAAGTGCCGATGCACACGCCGATGTTGCCGGCGGCGGCGCGAGTGTAACCTTCCGCCATGTGCGAGGCCCCTTCCACGTGCCGCGCCAGATAGTGTTTGATGCCGCCGTGCCGCCGCATCGCATCGTAGAACGGGTTGATCGCCGCGCCGGGCACGCCGAACGCGGTGGTGATCCCTTCTTTTTCCAGCACGTGCATTGCCGCGTCTACCGCTCGCATAATTGCCATGTGATGCTCTCCTTAATTTATTGGAAAATTTTTCCAAATTAAAATTGCGGTCAAAAAAACCCGTTTGCTCATCAAACGGGGAGTCTTGCTCCGCGCCGGTTCAGCCCGGCGCGCGACGTTTACGCCTTGCTGCGCGATTCGCCCAGCGCGGCGCTGATATCTCTGGCCACTTCACCCACCAGTTCGCCCAGCTCCTTGAACCGCTCCTTGCCGACCCGCGAACTCGGCCCGGAGATGGAAATGGCGGCGATCACGTTGTTGTTGCGATCGAAAATCGCCGAAGCCAAGCAGTTCAGGCCAAGCGCGTGCTCTTCATCGTCGATGGTGTAGCCCTGCGCCAGCGACTGATGCAGATCCTTGCGCAGCAGGTTCACGCTGGTCAGCGTCTTGGGCGTGTAGGATTGCAGCCCCGAACGCACGATCAGATCCAGCATCTCCTCTTCCGCCAGCGGGTACAGCAGCGCTTTGCCGGCACCCGAGGCGTGCAGCGGCAAACGGCTGCCCAGCGGCGCGCACATGCGCACCATCGCCTGGCACTCGCATTGACGAATCAGCACCGCGTCGAAATTGTTGCGGATCGCCAGGTTGGCGGTCTCGCCGGACAGCAGCATCAGCCGGCGCATGAACGGCCCGGCCACCGATACCACGTCGCGGTCGTTCATGTAAGCGGAACCGACGGTGAACGACTGAATGCCGATATGCCACCAGCCCAGCTGTGGATCCTGAAAGACGAATTCCGATTTTTCCAACACTTTCAACAATCTGAAGGTGGTGGACAGCGGCAACTCCAGCTTTTCGGACAGCACGGAAACCGACGAGCTTCCCCCGGCGTTGGCCAGGTACTGGAGGATCTCCAGCCCGCGATCCAACGCCTGCGCCCCTTTGGTGGCGCCGGCTTCGGTGGCGGGTCGTCCTTTCCTGCGTAATTCGGTCATTCAAGCTTCCTTTGTCAGTAACGGCATGGGTGACGCTATGATAAACGCCCTGCGCGGCGTGCGGCCAGCGCTATGCCAAAACTATGCGATACGGCTCCGGCAAGCGGCTGACCACGCAGTTGTCGGCACCTGCGCGATCGATGGTGAAAAAGTCGGTGACCTTCGCATAGGCAAACAGCGGATGGTGCCAGACATTGCGGTGATAGTTAATCCCCTGCTTGCCGTTGGTGATAAAGGCGCGCAGCGTGCCGATGGGGATGGTTTCGCCCGGTTCGGCGACGATCACCACGAAGCGTTCGCCGTTCATCGGCACAAAGGCCTGCGACGAGAGCGGATGCTTTTCCAACAGGGAAAAGGTCATCGGCAGATCGCAGGGTTCCGCCCGGTTGATGCTGGCCAGCACCCGGTTGCCGTCGGACACCTCTATCTTGGCGAGATCGTGATAACGCTCGGTTTTTCCGTCATTGATATGAAAGAAACGCGAGCCTTCTATCTGCAATACATCGCCGTAAGGCGCAAAGGCCGCCGGCGTTAATTCTTCGATGACTAAATCCATGTGATTCTCCCAAGCGCATGACCCAGACGGCGATTGAACGGCGATATTTCACCCAACGCCTTCACTCTAGACAGCGCGTGGTGAATTTGACAGCATTTTTTTGGAAAATTTTTCCACAACAAGATCACCCGCACACTTTACGATCGAATAGCAATATTAGTTGCTTTAAATCAATGAATTAAAAAACAGCCCAATTCATCATCGGGCAAAATGGGGCGGCGCGCGTTCATCGCTATCGGGGGATTCTGTGACCGGGATCGTGGGGTTGGGTTTTGCCGCTGCCTATCGCGCCGCAACATCAGTAGATTCTTCTCACCGATAACCGAAAAGGCGGTGTCAGCCAAGGACCCCTCATGCTGGATCACGAAACCATTCGTTCGTTTATCAAAGTTGCCGAGTGCCAAAGTTTCTCCCGCGCGGCGGAGCTGCTGCACAAAACCACCGCCACCATCAGCTACCGCATCAAAACGCTGGAAGAGAGCATCGGCACGCAGCTGTTTATCCGCACCACCCGCACCGTCAACCTGACGCCGGCCGGAGAGTATTTGCTGGAGCGCTGCCGCCAGTGGCACACCTGGCTGGACGCCATGCCGGGCGAACTGCGGCAAATCAACGACGGTGTAGAGCACCAGGTGAATATCGTGATCAACAACCTGCTGTATGACGCCGCCGCCGTAGCCGGGCTGTTGACCCACCTGCACGACAAATACCCGTTCACCCAATTCCACATTTCCCGCCAGGTGTACATGGGCGTGTGGGATGCGCTGCTGAATGAGGATTGCCATCTGGCGATCGGGGCGGCAGGCAATGAATCGCTGGAAAACAGCATCAAGGTGCTGCCCCTGGGCAAAATAGAGTGGGTGTTCGCCATCGCGCCGACGCATCCGCTGGCCGCCGCCGCCGATCCGCTGAACGAAACGCAGCTGCGCCCTTACGCGGCGATCAACGTCGAAGATACCGCGCGCCATTTGGCCAAGCGCACCGCCTGGCTGCTGTCGGGCCAGCAAGAGATCAAAGTGCCGGACCTGCGCACCAAGCTGGAGTGCCACCTGCGCGGTCTCGGGATCGGTTTCCTTCCGCGCCAGCTGTGCCAAGCTTACCTTGATAGCGGCGAGCTGGTGGCTAAGCAGCTCAAATATCCGCGCCAGCCCTCTCCCCTGTCGTTGGCCTGGTCCGATGCTCGCGGCGGTGAGGCGGTGCGTACCCTGATCGGCCTGTTCCAGACGCGGGATCCGCTGATCGCGGGTTTGGTCAGCGCCCTGGATTAAGTCGCGGTAACGGTAGGCATTTTTCCGGCGCTGACGTAATATCTGTTTACATATGTCTGACAGGAGGTTTGCATGCTTACTTTTATTCCCATCGTGATCGTCGTCGCACTGATTGTGGTGTTCGCCGGCGTCAAAATTGTGCCGCAGGGGTTCCAATGGACGGTAGAACGCTTCGGCCGCTATACCAAAACGCTGATGCCGGGCCTGAACCTGGTGGTGCCGTTCATGGACCGCATCGGCCGTAAAATCAACATGATGGAGCAAGTGCTGGACATTCCCTCGCAGGAGGTGATTTCCCGCGATAACGCCAACGTCGCCATCGACGCGGTGTGCTTTATCCAGGTGGTCGATCCGGCGCGCGCCGCCTACGAGGTCAGCAACCTCGAACAGGCGATCGTCAACCTGACCATGACCAACTTCCGTACCGTGCTCGGCTCGATGGAGCTGGACGAAATGCTGTCGCAACGCGACAGCATCAACAGCCGCCTGCTGCACATCGTCGATGAAGCGACCAATCCGTGGGGGGTGAAAATCACCCGTATCGAGATCCGCGACGTGCGGCCACCGGCGGAACTGATCGCCTCGATGAACGCCCAGATGAAGGCCGAGCGCACCAAGCGCGCCGACATCCTCGAGGCAGAAGGAGTGCGTCAGGCGGCCATTCTGCGCGCCGAAGGGGAGAAACAATCGCAGATCCTGAAGGCCGAGGGCGAACGTCAGTCGGCGTTCCTGCAGGCGGAAGCGCGTGAACGCGCCGCCGAGGCCGAGGCGCGCGCCACCCAGCTGGTGTCCGACGCCATCGCCAGCGGCAACATTCAGGCGGTGAACTACTTCGTGGCGCAGAAATACACCGACGCGCTGCAGAAGATCGGTTCCTCCAACAACAGCAAAGTGGTGATGATGCCGCTGGACGCCAGCAGCCTGCTCGGCTCGATCGGCGGTATTACCGAACTGCTGAAAGAAAGCAAAGGCAAATAATCATGCTCGAACTGATCGCGGCGAATCCGCTGTGGTTTTGGCTCTCCCTCGGGGGCGTGTTGCTGGCGGCGGAAATGCTCGGCGCCGGCGGCTACCTGCTGTGGAGCGGCGTGGCGGCGCTGTTGGTCGGCGCTCTGATCTGGCTGCTGCCGCCGCTTTCCTGGGCGTGGCAGGGCATGATTTTCGCCGTCCTGACCGTCGTCGTCGCCTACCTGTGGTGGTACTGGCTGCGCCGGCACCCGGCGGCCGCATCCGGCGGATCGCCGGTGCTCAACCAGCGCAACCGCCAGCTGATCGGCACCCGCGCTACGCTGACGGAGCCGATGCACAACGGCATGGGGCGCATCAATATCGGCGACAGCAGCTGGCGCGCGCAGGCGGCTGAAGATCTGCCCGCCGGCACCGAAGTAGAAGTGGTGGCGGTGGAAGGCGTCACGCTGGTGATCCGCGCCATCAGCCGTTAATTCGAACGACAACACCCCGCCAGGTTGTTGATGATGGGGCACTCCGCCCCCTCGTCGCCCGGGCATTGGTCGGCCAGCGCCAGCAGGCGCTGGCGCATTTCGCCCAGTTCGCTGATGTGCCTTTCGATCTCCGCCACCTTCTGCAGCGTGCGCGCCTTCACGTCGGCGCTGTGGCGGGCCGGATCGTTGAACAACGCCACCAGCTCACGGCACTCGTCCAGGTTGAAGCCCACCTGCCGCGCCTGGCGCAGCAGCGTCAGCTCTTCAACGTGCCTGGCGGAGTAGTGGCGGTAACCATTATCGCTGCGGATCGGGGCGGTAATCAGCGCTTTCTCTTCGTAAAAACGAATCGTCTTGCTGGTTAGCCCGGTTTTTTTCGCGACGTCGCTAATATTCATTTCCCCTCCTTGACCTTACCCTTGCTGGAAGGTTTAAGCTCCATTCTTAGTGAAAACAGGTCAGGCGGTCAACCTTTAAACACCGCCCTTTAAGCAAGGAGTTCAATCATGTCACACACCACTATGCTGGCATTGCAGGGGCTGTCCTGCATGAACTGCGCGCAGCGGGTGAAAAAAGCCCTGGAAAGCCGCAGCGATGTCGAACAGGCGGACGTTAACGTGCATTACGCCAAAGTGACCGGCGACGCGCCGGACAGCGCGCTGATCGACAGCGTGATCGCCGCCGGTTATCAGGCCGAAGTCGCGCCGCACGCCGATACCGAACTGCAGCTGAGCGGCCTGAGCTGCATGCACTGCGTCGGCACCACCCGCAAGGCGCTGGAAGCGGTGCCGGGCGTGTTCGCCACCGACGTCACTATCGACGGCGCGAAAGTGTACGGCGATGCCGATCCGCAAACGCTGATCGCCGCGGTGGAAGATGCCGGTTATCACGCCGGCGTAGCGGGCGCCGTCGCCCCAAAAACTGAGCCGTTGACTGACGCAACACCTTCGTTGCCGGACGTTCAGCCAGCGGCGCAATCTCCCCTTCCGGCAACCGACGGCGCGGACGACAGCGTACAGCTGCTGCTCAGCGGCATGACCTGCGCCAGCTGCGTCAATAAAGTGCAGCTGGCGCTGCAAAGCGTTCCCGGCGTAGAGCATGCGCGCGTCAACCTGGCGGAACGCAGCGCGCTGGTGACCGGCGCCGCCGATGCGCAGGCGCTGGTGGCGGCGGTGGAAAAAGCCGGCTACGGCGCCGAAATGATTCAGGATGAAACCGAACGCCGCGAGCGCCAACAGCAGACCGCACGCGCCAACATGAAGCGCTTTAGCTGGCAGGCAGCGCTGGGTCTGGCGTTGGGTATCCCACTGATGGCCTGGGGACTGTTCGGCGGCAGCATGACGCTGACGCCGGAAACCCAGCGCCCCTGGCTGCTGGTCGGCGTCATCACCCTGGCGGTGATGGTGTTCGCCGGTGGGCACTTCTACCGCAATGCCTGGCGTGCGCTGATGAACGGCAGCGCCACCATGGACACCCTGGTGGCGCTCGGTACTGGCGCTGCCTGGCTTTACTCGATCGCCGTCAACATTTGGCCCGATTTCTTCCCGATGGAGGCGCGCCACCTCTATTACGAGGCCAGCGCGATGATCATCGGTTTGATCAACCTCGGCCATGCGCTGGAGCAACGCGCCCGTCAGCGTTCTTCGCAGGCGCTGGAGCGGTTGCTGGATCTGACGCCGCCTACCGCGCGGTTGGTAACCGACGACGGCGAGCGCGATATCCCGCTGGCGGAGGTGCAGCTCGGCATGACGCTGCGGCTGACCACCGGCGATCGCGTGCCGGTCGACGGTGAAATCGTGCAGGGTGAAGTCTGGCTCGATGAAGCGATGCTGACCGGCGAAGCGGTGCCGCAGCAGAAAGGTGCTGGTGACACGGTGCATGCCGGGACGGTGGTTGACGACGGCAGCGTGCTGTTCCGCGCCGCCGCCATCGGCAGCCAAACCACGCTGGCGCGCATCATTAAACTGGTGCGCCAGGCGCAGAGCAGTAAACCGGCGATCGGCCAACTGGCCGACCGCGTCTCGGCGGTGTTCGTGCCGGCGGTGGTGGGGATAGCCCTGTTCAGCGCGGCGATGTGGTACTTCTTCGGCCCGCAGCCGCAGCTGGTCTATACGCTGGTGATCGCCACCACGGTGCTGATCATCGCCTGTCCGTGCGCATTGGGATTGGCGACGCCGATGTCGATCATCTCCGGCGTGGGCCGCGCGGCGGAGTTCGGCGTGCTGGTACGCGACGCCGACGCCCTGCAGCAGGCCAGCCAGCTGGACACCCTGGTGTTCGACAAAACCGGCACCCTGACCGAAGGGAAACCGCAGGTGGTAGAGATCCTGACCTTCAATCAGGTCAGCGAGCAGCAGGCGATCGGCTGGGCCGCCGCGCTGGAGCAAGGTTCCAACCACCCGCTGGCGCGCGCCATCATGGAACGCGCCGCCGGACAAACGCTGCCGCAGGTCGCGCAGTTCCGCACCCTGCGCGGCGCCGGCGTCAGCGGGGAGATCGACGGCGTGCCGGTGCTGCTGGGCAACGCCGCGCTGCTGGAGCAGCATCAGGTTGCGACCGCCGAACTGGAGGCGCCGATGCGCGCCCTGGCCGAACGCGGCGTAACGCCGGTGCTGCTGGCCGTTAACGGTAAACCGGCCGCGCTGTTCGCCATTCGCGATCCGCTGCGCGAGGACAGCGTCGCGGCGCTGCAGCGCCTGCACCAGCAGGGCTATCAGCTGGTGATGCTGACCGGCGACAACCCGGTGACCGCCAACGCCATCGCCAAAGAGGCCGGTATCGATCGGGTGATTGCCGGGGTGCTGCCGGACGGCAAAGCGGCGGCGATCAAGCAGCTGCAGGCGCAGGGCCAGCGCGTGGCGATGGTCGGCGACGGCATCAACGACGCCCCGGCGCTGGCGCAGGCCGACGTGGGCATCGCGATGGGCGGCGGCAGCGACATCGCCATCGAGACCGCCGCCATCACCCTGATGCGCCACAGCCTGCACGGCGTGGCGGATGCGGTAGCGCTGTCGAAGGCCACGCTGCGTAACATGAAGCAGAACCTGTTCGGCGCCTTTATCTACAATACGCTGGGTATCCCGATCGCCGCCGGCGTGCTCTACCCGCTGACCGGCACGCTGCTCAGCCCGGTGGTGGCGGGCGCGGCGATGGCGCTGTCGTCGATTACCGTAGTCAGCAACGCCAACCGGCTGCTGCGTTTTAAACCCAGGAAGTGATCGCCGGGGCGCCGACATGGCGCCCCGCTGTTTTCCGGGCTTTCCTGCGCGGCGGATAGCGTTTAGCATGAATGACGATTTTCCCTCGCCTTTCATGCTGAAACGCGCACCCGTTATTCAGGAGCCACGCCGTATGGGTCAACTGTTACGCCGCCTCGCCGCCTTTCTCGGCCTGATCTCGCCCAAACGTTACGCTTATCCGGCGTTGGACATCACTCTGCCGGGCGATCGTCGGCTGCATCTGGTGGGCAGCATCCATATGGGCACCGTCGATATGTCGCCGTTGCCATCCCGGCTGGCCGCCCGGCTGCAACAGGCCGACGCGCTGATCGTCGAAGCCGATATCACCGATTCCGCCTCGCCTTTCGACCACGCCGAGCTGCAGCCGGCGCTGGAACAGCGCCTGTCCGCCGAAGAATATCAACGGCTGCTGGCGCTGTGCCATGAGCTGGGCGCCGATCCAGAGGCCTTCGTCACCCTGCCCGGCTGGCAGGTCGCGCTGATGATGCAGGCGCGCCAGGCTCAGCGTCTGGGGCTGCGGGCAGAGTACGGCGTGGACTATCAGCTGCTGCAGGGCGCCCGGGCGCAGGACAAACCGGTGATCGAGCTGGAAGGGGCGCAGCAGCAGCTGGCGATGCTGGAACAGCTGCCGGAAGGCGGTATTGCGCTGCTGCGCGATACGCTGGAGCACTGGCACACCAACGCGCGGCTGCTGCAAACCATGGTGAGCTGGTGGCTGGACGCCAAACCGCGCGGCACGCTGGACACCCTGCCCGCCACCTTCAGCGCCGGGCTGTACGACGTGCTGATGCATCAGCGCAATCGCGACTGGCGGCGTCAGCTGGAGGCGCTGCCGGCCGGGGACTATGTGGTGGCAGTTGGCGCATTGCACCTGTACGGCGAGGATAACCTGCCGGCGATGCTGCAGCCACAGGGCTAAAAAAGAGGCCAATATCGCTATTGGCCAGTCAAAGAGGAATTTCTTGTATTCTAGTTATACGCATAGCAACCGTGTTAACGGTTACAGTAAACAGGGTAGCAACCCGGTGAATATCTTGGCAACCCGCTTTATGTAACAGCCGCTCAGGTTGCCGGGCAGGTCGGATTTTTGTATTTTTAAAGCTGGTTATCACCCTTCCCCCGCAGGGGACATTCTGGACAACACATCATGACGCCCGCAGTCGTTCTGCTCGAAAAACAAAAGGTCACCTTTACCCTTCATCCGTATCACCACGACAGCGAAGAAACTAATTTCGGCGACGAAGCGGTGAGAAAGCTGGGGTTGGATGCCGATCGGGTTTACAAAACCTTGCTGGTGGCGCTGAACGGCGACGCCAAACACCTGGCGGTGGCGGTCACGCCGGTCGCCACCCAGCTGGATCTGAAAAAGGTCGCCCGCGCCCTCGGTGCCAAAAAGGCCGAGATGGCCGATCCGCAGCTGGCGCAGCGCGTCACCGGGTATCTGGTGGGCGGCATCAGCCCGCTGGGGCAGAAAAAACGGCTGCCGACGGTGATCGACAGCCCGGCGCAAGCGTTCGCCACCATCTACGTTTCCGGCGGCAAACGCGGGCTGGACATCGAGCTGGCCGCCGCCGATCTGTGCCGCCTGCTGGCCGGCAGCTTCGCCGACATCGCCAAACGCGACTGACGCCGCGCGCTCAGCGGCACACCACCGTGGCGTCACAGGCCGCCAGCGTCTCGACCAGGCGGTCCTCCAGCGCCTTCACCTCCGCGCCGGGCACCAGATAGTTGTTGCTGATGATGGCGAACGCCAACGGCCGCCCAGTCGCCGAGTCGACATAGCCGCTGAGCGACGAGACCCCGGTCATGGAGCCGCTCTTGGCGTGGGCGCGGCCCGCCGCCGCCGTCTTCACCATGCGGCTCTGCAGCGTACCGCCCACCAGCAACCCCGGCTGGCCCGCGATGGGCAAGGCGTTATACCAGGCGGCAAACCACGGCTGTTTCCTGGCCGCCAGCAGCAGCGTCGTCAGCTGCTGCGCCGTGATTTGGTTCATGCGCGACAGCCCGGAACCGTCTACCTGACGGTAAGCGCCGGCCGCGATGCCCTGGCTTTGCACAAACTGGCCGATCGCCTGCAGGCCGGCGGCCCAATCCCCCTTGCCCTGCGTCTTGCGGCCCATCGCTTTGGTCAGTACCTCGCCGTAACCGTTGTTGGACACCTTCAGGAAGGTGACGGCCAGGAGGGAGAGCGGCGGCGAGTTTTTTTCGGCCAGCAACCGGGCATCAGCAGGGGTCACTCCCTCTTCCGCGTTACCGCGCAGCGTGATGCCGTGCGCGTGCAGCGCATGTTGCAATAAGGCGCCGATCACGCGGGCCGGTTGATCGACGGTGATCAATCGCGAGCGGGTCTCCGCCTGCGCGGCGATGGTGCCGCTGACCACGATTCGGTTGCTGCCCGGCTGGCGATCGAACGTCAGTGCAGTGTCGCCGCCGGTGGTGGTGCGGTTGACCAGCGTCACCGCGTCATTGGCGGGATAGAAACTCACCTGCCCCGGCGCACCGGCGCGGGCACCCGGCTGCACGTCTACCCGCACCACGTTGATATCGCCGCCGGGGGTAAAGGCGTAGTTCAGCGCCGAGATCGGCGCGGCGAAGGCGAAGGGTTCGTCGTCCCAGCTCCAGCCGGCGCCGAAGGGCGTTTGATCGAACGCGTTGGCGTCCAGGATCAGCCGCCCATGAATCTGGCGAATGCCGCGCTGCGCCAGCGTGGCGGCGAAGGTGTCGAGATCGTCCGGATGCAACGTCGGATCGCCGCTGCCCTGCAGATAGAGATCCCCCTGCAAGGTGTCGCCGCGCTGCTCGCCGGTGGTCAACAGCCGGGTTTCAAACCGGTAATCCGCCCCCAGCACGCCGAACGCCGCCAGAGAAGTGAACATCTTCATGTTGGAAGCCGGCGCCAGGCGCTGCTGCGCGTGCGCCTGATACAGCACGGTGCCGCTGTCGGCATCGCGCACCATCACGCCACTCGACGCGCCAACCAGCGCCTTGTCTTGGCCGATGGTCGCCAGCGCCTGGCTGAGCGTTTGCTCATGGCGTTGGCCGGATGACGAACACCCCGCCAGTGCCAGGATGGCGGGCAGCAGCCAGCCTGCGGTTTTCAACATGTCATCTCCCTGCTTGCGTTATCAAAACCAAATTGTTGCTCAGGCTAACATTGGAAGGCGGCGGCGGCGACTTTTGCGTGCGTTTGAAGGAGGATTTCGGCGGGAAAACAGGCGGTCCACCCACAGGGGAGCAGGCCGCCGCGGTGGCGATTAGCGATAAACGATCTCGCCCTTCGGTTCGTAAGCCGCCGCATCCAGCGGCGAGTGTTTCTCGATGTACTGCTTGAGCACCTCGGCATCGATAAAGCCGGTGTTGACGTAGCTCGGCAGCCCATCCAGCTTCGGATAGCCGTCGCCGCCCAGCGCATTGAAGTTCAGCGTCGCCATGCGGTAGGTTTTATCCGCCTGCAGCGGCTGGCCGTTGATCTTCACCTCGCTGACGCCCTTGCCGTCCGCCACCAGGCTGACGTTGGCGAACTGGGCGTAGGCGCCGGAATCCGGCTTCATGTTGGCCACTACCGCCAGGTACTGCTCAACCTCGCTGCCTTTCATATCGACATGCACCAGGGTGTTGCCGAACGGCTGTACCTTGAGCACGTTTTTGTAGGTGATATCGCCGCTTTCAATGGAATCACGCACCCCACCGCCGCTCATCACCGCGAAGTCGGCATCGGCGCGCTCCCTCTGCGCGGCCAACATCACCCGCGCCAGGTTGGTCTGCACGAAGCGCACCTTGCTGCGATCGCCCTCCAGCTTGCCGTTAACGCTGCCGATCTTCACGCTCAGCTGCTCCTTGCCCTTCTCCTGGAACGGCGTCAGCAGCTTCATCATGGCCGGGTCTTCCGCGATCTGCCGGGTGTAATACACGCGCTCGCTGGTGCCGTCCGCCTTCTCCACCTTCTTCTTCAGGTTCACCGGGATCAGCTGATAATGCACCAGCTTCAGCTCACCGTTGCGGAATTCGAAGTCGGCGCGGCCCACGTATTTGCCCCACTCATGCGCCTGCACGATCCAGGTGCCGTTCTGGCGATCCGGCGAGCACGGCGTGCCCGGCACATAGTCCACCTGCTTACGGTTGTCGCCGGCCATGCACACCGGATCCTGCGAGTGGCCGCCGACGATCATGTCGAGATACCCGGCCGGCAGGCTGCGCGCCATCTCCACGTCGCCCGGCGCGTTGGAGCCGTGTTCGCCGTTGTCATAGTGCCCCATGTGGGTAGCGGCGATGATCACGTCCGGCTTCTCGTCCTTGCGCAATTGCTCCACCACCCGCTTCGCCTCCGGCGCCGGCACGCGGAATTCAATGTCGGTAAAGTACTCCGGGTTGCCCATTTTCGCGGTGTCGTCGGTCGTCAGGCCGATCACCGCGATCTTGATGCCCTGCTTGTCGAACAAGGCGTAAGGCTTGAACAGGCGCTGGCCGGTGCTTTTCTGATAGATGTTGGCGGACAACAGCGGAAAGGTTGCCCATTTTTCCTGCTGGCGCAGCACGCTCAGCGGATTGTCGAATTCGTGGTTACCGATTGCCATCGCGTCGTAACCCACCAGGTTCATGCCGCGGAAGTCCGGCTCGGCGTCTTGCAGATCCGATTCCGGCACGCCGGTGTTGATATCGCCGCCCGACAGCAGCAGCAGGCTGCCGCCCTGCGCCGCCACTTCCTGACGAATGCCGTCCACCAGCGTTTTCTGCGCGCCCAGGCCGTATTCGCCGTGATCGTTCTGCCAGAAGTGACCGTGATGATCGTTGGTGTGCAGAATGGTGATGGCGTAGGTCTTATCCTTTTCCCAGGCACTGGCGGCCCCCGACAGCAACGTCAGGGAAACGGCCAACGCGCATGCGGTGGTTTTCAGCGAAAAACGCATGGCGAATCTCCGTGTATTAAATGGCTTTTATGATGAGGGCGAAATTGTAGCGCGAATTAATGACAGCTGATTTCAAATTTTTGCGATGTGAGTCTGATTATTTCAGATATGGTAAAAATTGAGCGCCCTGCCTAAGATGTCATCTCTGTGCTCAACAACTTATCAGGCTAATAATAATATGACCGACAGTAGCCAAAGCGCGATGCCGCCCGCCAAGGGCAGCGCGGTGAAGGGAACCGCCTTCTCCATCCTTGGCGCCATCAGCGTGTCTCACCTGCTCAACGATATGATCCAGTCGCTGATCCTGGCGATTTACCCGATCCTGCAAGCCGATTTTCACCTCAGCTTCGTGCAGATCGGCATGATTACCCTGACCTATCAGCTGACGGCCTCGCTGCTGCAGCCGCTGATTGGCTATTACACCGATAAACACCCGCAGCCTTACTCGTTGCCGATCGGCATGGGCTTTACCCTGTCCGGCCTGCTGCTGCTGTCGGTGGCGAGCACCTTCCCGCTGGTGCTGCTGGCGGCGGCGCTGGTGGGCACCGGCTCATCGGTGTTCCACCCGGAATCCTCGCGCGTGGCGCGCATGGCCTCCGGCGGCCGGCACGGCCTGGCGCAGTCGCTGTTCCAGGTCGGCGGCAACTTCGGCAGCTCGCTCGGCCCGCTGCTGGCGGCGCTGATCATCGCGCCTTACGGCAAGGGCAACGTCGCCTGGTTCTCGCTGGCGGCGCTGCTGGCGATCGTGGTGTTGCTGCAGGTCAGCAAGTGGTATCAACATCAGCACCGGGCAACTAAAGGGCAGCCGAAAAGCCCGTCGCTGCTGAAACCGCTGCCAAAACGTACCGTTGCCTACTCGTTGGGCATCCTGCTGGTGCTGATTTTCTCCAAATACTTCTATCTGGCCAGTATCAGCAGCTATTACACCTTTTATCTGATACATAAGTTCGGCATTTCGGTGCAGAATGCACAGATTCACCTGTTCGCATTCCTGTTCGCAGTGGCGGCCGGAACCATTATAGGCGGGCCTCTCGGCGACAAGATAGGGCGTAAATATGTTATTTGGGGCTCCATTCTCGGCGCCGCGCCGTTTACCCTTATTTTACCCTACTCATCCCTGTATTGGACCGGCATTTTGACAGTGATCATCGGGGTTATTCTCGCCTCGGCGTTCTCCGCCATCCTGGTCTACGCGCAGGAGCTGATCCCCGGTAAAGTCGGCATGGTTTCCGGCTTATTCTTCGGTTTTGCTTTCGGTATAGGTGGGTTAGGTGCGGCAGTTCTTGGTTATGTCGCCGATTTGACCAGTATCGAGCTGGTCTACCAAATCTGTGCTTTCCTGCCGCTGATCGGCATTATCACGGCGCTACTGCCCAATATGGAGCATAAAGCGCAATAACCCCGCTGAATGCCCGGATGAAATTATTTATTAATCCGGGTTATCCCACGGATAAACCAATGTTATTTGGCTTATCTGACACAAAATCTCCTCATTGCCGCGCCTTAAGTGAAATCCTCTGCTTTTTTACAAAAAATGCCAAATTAGCCAAGCAAGCCACGAACAAATGCAATAAACTAAATGTATCTTTTCGTAACTTTGTTGCGTTTCTCCCGTGCCGCGATGCATAGCCAGAAGGAGTATGGATGCATAATTCAACACCGCTCATCACCACCATCGTCGGAGGGTTAGTACTCGCCTTCCTCCTCGGCATGCTGGCGAACCGCCTGCGCATCTCCCCTCTGGTGGGGTATCTGGCCGCAGGGGTGCTCGCCGGCCCGTTCACCCCCGGTTTCGTCGCCGATACCTCACTGGCGCCGGAACTGGCGGAAATCGGCGTTATCCTGTTGATGTTCGGTGTTGGCCTGCACTTCTCTTTGAAAGACCTCCTCGCAGTAAAATCTATCGCCATTCCCGGCGCCGTGGCGCAGATAGCCGTCGCTACCCTGCTCGGTATGGGGCTGTCCAAGCTGCTCGGCTGGGATCTGATCTCCGGTCTGGTGTTCGGCCTCTGCCTCTCCACCGCCAGCACCGTGGTGCTGCTGCGCGCCCTGGAGGAACGGCAGCTGATCGACAGCCAGCGCGGGCAAATCGCCATCGGCTGGCTGATCGTCGAAGATTTGGCGATGGTGCTGACGCTGGTATTGCTGCCCGCCTTCGGCAATATGCTGGGCAACGACAACGCCAGCAGCAGCCAGCTGCTGATGGAGCTGGCGCTGACCATCGGTAAAGTCATCGCCTTCATCGCGTTGATGATCGTGGTCGGCCGCCGCCTGGTGCCGTGGATCCTGTCGAAAACCGCCAGCACCGGCTCGCGCGAGCTGTTCACCCTGGCGGTGTTGGCGCTGGCGCTCGGCATCGCCTACGGCGCGGTGAAGCTGTTCGACGTCTCCTTCGCGCTGGGCGCCTTCTTCGCCGGCATGGTGCTGAACGAGTCCGAGCTGAGCCACCGCGCGGCGCACGACACCCTGCCGCTGCGCGACGCGTTTGCGGTGCTGTTCTTCGTCTCGGTCGGCATGCTGTTCGATCCGATGATCGTGATTAACGAACCGCTGGCGGTGCTGGCGACGCTGGCGATCATCGTGTTCGGCAAATCTGCCGCCGCGTTCCTGCTGGTGAAAATGTTCGGTCACTCCAAGCGCACCGCGCTGACCATCTCCGCCAGCCTGGCGCAGATCGGCGAGTTCGCCTTTATTCTGGCGGGCCTCGGCATCGCGCTGGGCATGATGTCGGAACACGGGCGCAATCTGGTGCTGGCCGGCGCCATTCTGTCCATCATGCTCAACCCGCTGCTGTTCACCCTGCTGGAGCGCTATCTGGCCAAAACCGAAACCATCGAAGAGCAAATTCTCGAAGAGGCGGTGGAAGAAGAGAAGCAGATCCCGGTGGACATGTGCAACCACGCGCTGGTGGTCGGCTACGGCCGCGTCGGCAGCCTGCTGGGCGGCAAACTGGCCGAGGCGGGCATTCCGCTGGTGGTGATCGAGAACTCCCGCCCGCGGGTGGAAGCGCTGCGCGAACAGGGCATCAAGACGGTGCTGGGCAACGCCGCCAATCCGGAAGTGATGGATCTGGCGCGGCTCGACTGCGCGCGCTGGCTGCTGCTGACCATCCCCAACGGCTATGAGGCCGGCGAGATCGTCGCCTCGGCGCGCGCCAAGCGGCCGAACATCGAGATCATCGCCCGCGCCCACTACGACGACGAAGTGGCCTACATCACCGATCGCGGCGCCAACCAGGTGGTGATGGGCGAACGGGAGATCGCCAACAGCATGCTGAACATCCTGCAGCTGGATACCCTGAGCGAAGAAGAAAAAATGGGCGGCTGCCCGATCTGAAGCGCCACGGCGCACAAAAAAAGGTCCGGCATTGCCGGACCTTTTCTTTTTCAGCGGGTTAACGCTCCCAGTAGGATTCTTCCAGGCTGTCTTCCCGCTCCGGCAGGCCACGGGTGAGGCGCGGCGAATGCTGGTTCAACACCTGGTAGCTGACGCGGTTGGCGTATTTGCACACCTGCGCCAGGGAGGAATAAGTCAGGTAGCTGCGCACGTGCTTGCTGGAATTCGGCACGTTATGGCGGTGATAGCCGTTGGCGGCAATATCGTGCAGCAACGCCGACAGCGCGCCGTCGCCGGCGCCGTTGGTGTTCATGATCCTCTCCGGCCCGCCCATATACGGCGCGATGTGCGAATAAACGCGCAGCGGATTTTCACAGTGTTCACGGCGCATGGCGCGGCTGAATTCGTAGCGGTTGAACTCGGCGATATGCCCCGGCAACAGCGGGTGCTGGGTCTGCCGCTTGTTGGCCTCTTCGGTGTAGCCCGCCATATACAGGCCGTTCGGCCCGGCGGTGCACAGCACCAGATCCACCCACTCCAGCGCCATGTCCGAGGCGGTCAACGGATCGCTTAGCCCGGTCAGCTCCAGCGCTTCGTCTTCGTTCATCGCCAGAATCGTCACGTTTTCCTTCAGGAAGTCGCGCCACCACTGCGGGTTGTCGGCGATCACGTACTTGGTGCCCAGCGTCAATACCACCGGCACGTCGTGTTTTTTGGCGTATTCGATCGCCTGCAGAGTGGCAGCCTTCATCGGCTCCCCTTCCTTGCAGCGCACCAGATAAGAGCTCAGCACCAGCGCCGACGCGCCGGCGATCACCTCTTCAGGAATGCTTTCCGGGCGCAGCTGGTTCATCTGGCCCGGGTTGATGGCGAAGGTGCGCTCGCCGCTTTCGCCAATCAGCGTGAAACAGCGGCCGATGGCGCCATCAACGCCCTGCAGATAGTTAAGATCGGTACGGCTGGAGGTATTGCACAGGTAACGGTAGGCATAGCTGCCGATTTTCACGTTGCTGCACATCACGCCGAGCAGCACCGAGCGATCGTCCGCCAGCACCGAATAGTTGTGCATGGTATTGCCGATGGTGCCGCCGGCGAACTGATGGGTAACCAGGTTGTTTTCATTCAGTTCCTGATACAGCGCCTCGGCGACGTCGTCTTCAATCACCAGAGAGTGGCCCAGGCTCAGGCCGTAGCGCTGGACAAAAGCGTCGTCCACTTTCGCCTCGATATCCACCAGCGTCTGATCGATGCCGACGATATACGAGGTGCTGATTTCACTTTCGGGCTGGGCCTGCTGCAGAAGCGGATCGCGGGCGCTCACCGGGAAATAGTGTTTGGACTTGCGTTTACCAGGAAATTTCATGTGATTGGCGGTGGTGACGGTTTAACAAGCGGAGAATGTTAACACATCCCCGCCCGATCACGATGCATCTAATATACAGATTATGGATGATTACAGGCGCTGCGCCACCAGCTGCTGCATCATATCGATATGCGCCGGCTCGTCGTTCAACGCCGAGATATATTCAAACTTCTCGCCGCCGGCCTTGAGGAAGATCTCGCGGTTCTGTTCTTTGATCTCTTCCAGCGTTTCCAGGCAGTCCGCCGAGAAACCCGGGCAAATCAGCTGAATGTGCTTCACGCCCTGCGCCGGCAGCCCCTTTAGGGTCTCATCGGTGTACGGCGTCAGCCACGGCTCGCGGCCGAAGCGCGATTGGTACGTCATCATCACTCGCTCCGGCGCCAGCGGCAGCGTGGCGCTCAGCGCACGTAGCGTATCCTCGCAGCGCTGCGGGTAGTCGTCGCCCAGGCGCGCATAGCGTTTGGGGATGCCGTGGAACGACAGCACCAGCCGATCCGGCTGGCCGTGTTCGGCGAACGAGCGCTCCACGCTTTGCTGCAGCGCGGCGATGTAGGCCGGGTGTTCGGCGTAATCGCGGATGAAGGCCACAGAAGGCAAACGGCGATAGCCTTTCAGCACTCGCGCCACGCCATCCCATACCGCCGCGCTGGTGGAACAGGAATATTGCGGATAGAGCGGCAGCACCACCAGGTTGGTCACGCCCTGCGCCAGCAGCTTGTCGATGGCTTCCGCCAGACTCGGCGAGCCGTAGCTCATGCCCAGCTCCACCGGCGTATTCGGCATGCGCGCCGCCAGCGCCCGCTGTTGGCGGCGGCTGTACACCAGCAGCGGCGAGCCCTCTTCCATCCACACCGATTGATACAGCTTCGCCACGCGCGGCGAACGGATCGGCAAGATCGCGCCGTTGAGGATCGGCCACCAGATCAGCGGCGCCGTATCGACCACGCGATCGTCACTGAGGAATTCCTTCAGATAGCGTTTGACCGCCGACGAGGTCGGCGCATCTGGTGTGCCCAGGTTCACCAGCAATACGCCGTGTTTCTCTTGCTTCATCTCAGTTCCCCTCATTTCCTTTCCGGCCGGCATTCCGTTCTGGGTCGGGATGTCAGCAGCCATTAATGCCGGCTATTGTAACGGAAAAGTCCTGCATCGAAACCGATAACAGCAACAGGCTATGCCTGTGGGCCTTCCCTTTGCGCCAGTTGCCACACCGCCGCCACGTTGCGCGCCGTCACCTGCAGATTGCAATCGGCGTCCGCCAGCGCTTCTTCCAGCGTCACGATGCGGTCGAGCACCGAAAACGCCGCGTCGATACCGTGTTGATGCACCACCTGGTAATCCGGCGTCAGGCTGCCGGCGATGGCGATCACCGGCACCCCGTGGCGCTTGGCCACCCGCGCCACGCCGATCGGCGTTTTGCCGTGGATCGACTGGCTGTCCAGCCGCCCTTCGCCGGTGATCACCAAATCGGCATCGCGCACCGCCTCATCCAGACGCAGAGTTTCGGTGACGATCTCGATGCCCGGCCGCAAGCGCGCGCTGAGCATGCCGAGCAGCGCCGCCCCCATGCCGCCCGCCGCCCCCGCGCCCGGCTGGGTGAGCACGGCGCGGCCGGTTTCCCGTTCCAGCAATTCACCATAGTGATGCAGTGCCGCATCGAGCTGCGCCACCATCTCCGGCGTCGCCCCCTTCTGCGGCCCAAACACCGCCGAGGCGCCCTTTTCGCCGCACAGCGGGTTATCGACGTCGCAGGCGGCGGTTACGCTCACCCGTTGCCAACGCGCATCCAGCCCGGTGAGATCGAGGTGCGCCAGCTGCGCCAGGGCCGCCCCGCCCACCGGCAGCGGCCGGCGATCCTTATCCAGCAACTTCACGCCCAGCGCCTGCATCATCCCGGCGCCGCCGTCGTTAGTGGCGCTGCCGCCAATGCCGAGAATGATCGCCTTCACGCCGCGCTCCAGCGCCGCCAGCATCAGTTCGCCGGTGCCGTAACTGGTGGTGATGCGCGGATCGCGCTGGCCGGGCGGCGCCAGGTGCAGCCCGGAAGCGGCGGCCATTTCAATCACTGCGGTTTCGCCGTCGCCCAGCAGGCCATAGAACCCCTGTACCGGCTCCCCCAGCGGCCCGGTGACCGTCACCTGGACGATTTCGCCGCCGGTGGCCGCCACCATTGACTCCACCGTGCCTTCGCCGCCGTCCGCCATCGGCAGCTTCACGTAGTGCGCCTGCGGATAAATTTGGCGGAATCCCCGCTCGATGGCGTCGGCAACGCCGAGCGCGCTCAGGCTCTCTTTGAAAGAATCCGGGGCAATAACCACTTTTTTCAGCGTTTTCATCACTGTTCCTTATCCCGCCAGGTTAAACACGCCAAACATCAGCGCCGAGATTGCCGCGATGGTGAATCCCACCAGCGTTTCATACGGCAACAGCTTCAGCCGCTCGTGCACCGCCATATTGACGCTGCCACCGGTAGCGTGGAAGAAGCTGCCGTGCGGCAGGTGATCCAGCACCGTGGCGCCCGCATGGATCATCGCCGCACCGGCCAGCCCGCTCACGCCCAGCTCGAGCAGCGTAGAGCTGAACACCCCGGAAGCCACGGCGGTGCCGGCGGTGGTCGACGCGGTCGCCATCGACATCAGCGCGCCGGACAGCGGCGCCAGAAGCCAGGCCGGCAGCCCGGTGTTCGTTAAGCCGTTAATCAAAACATCCTTCAGCGCCGAGTTGGCGATAATGCCCGCCAGCGTGCCGGTGCCGAGCAGCATGATCGCTACCGGCGCCATGCGCGACAGGCCGGAGACCATAAAATGATTGCACTGGCGGATACGCCCCATCAGCAGCGCGCCCGCCAACCCGCCGGCCGGCAGCGCGATCAGCGGATCGACGGCGATACCGGCGATCGGCCGCAGCGACAACAGCAGGATCGCCACCAGCGGCGCGCTGATCGCCGCAGCGAAGCCCGGCCGCGCCCCTTCGCCATGCTGAGTCAGCTCTTCGGCCATCACTTTGCTGCCTTTATCGCTCAGGCGGCGCGCCAGCAGATAGGCCACCACCAGGCCGCACAGCCCCGGCACGATGCCGGCCATCATCACCGAAGTGAGCGGCACGTGGAAGTTGTCCGCCGCCGCAATGGTGTTCGGGTTGGGCGACATCACGTTGCCGGCCTTGCCACCGCCGATCATCGCCAGCAGGATCGCCGCGCGCGAAATGCCGGCCTTCTGGGCGATCGACAGCGCGATCGGTGCGACGGTGATCACCGCCACGTCGATAAATACCCCCACCGCCGTCAGGATCAGTGTAGCCACCGCCAGCGCCAGCAGCGCGCGGGTTTCGCCCACCTTGCGCACGATGGTTTCAGCGATGGTGTGCGCCGCGCCGGATTCGATCAGCACCCCGGCCAGCACCCCCGCCGCCAGAATGCGCATCACGGCGTTGGTGATGCCCTGCGCCCCGCCGATCATCAGCGTTACGGTCTGCACCAGGTCGGCGCCGCCGCACAGCCCGCCCGCCAGCGCGCCGGCGATCATGCCGTAAGCCGGTGGCACCTTGCGTAGAATCAGGACGATGGCGACGGCTAACGCCACCAGTGCCCCCAGAGTGGATACGGTTGTCATTGTTGTTTTCTCCGTGGTTGATGTGCAGGCCAACATATCCCGCACGCCCGGCGTTGGCCTGAGGGGAAACAACAAAAAATCGCCGGGTGAACGGCGTGAAATTTGTGGGTTGGCACAACTCAGTCGTGCATCAACATACCGATATATAACCGCAGAGCGTCGGTTAATTGATTGATTTTCATGCCGGTTATCGCTTCGATGCGCTGCAGGCGATAGCGCAGGGTATTGA
Organism: Serratia sp. HRI; assembly: GCF_010119335.3. Taxonomy (NCBI): domain Bacteria; kingdom Pseudomonadati; phylum Pseudomonadota; class Gammaproteobacteria; order Enterobacterales; family Yersiniaceae; genus Serratia; species Serratia sp. HRI. Next base: position 1,535,105 of record NZ_CP083690.1, read on the forward strand.
CGTGGATATGCAGCTGCGCGGCGGTCTGCGTCTGATCACAATTCTGCGAAAAATAGTGGCGCAGCGTGCCGCGCAGCACGCCTTTTTCGTCCTGTTCGCCCAGCGTCCGCCAGGGGCGCCCCAGCTCCTGCGCGCGCCAGTCCTCCCCCAGATCGCACAACAGCGACGGCAGCGGGTAGTCGTGGTAGAACAGCGTGGCATGACGCAGTTTCAGGCGCTGCGCCATCGCCTGGGTGGCGCGCGCCGTCAGGCTGGAACGGTAGGCGCTTTGCGGATCGTCATAAAAACCGCCGACGATCAAGCGCACCCGAAAGCGGTGTTTGAGTTGGTTTTGCAAACGCTGCGCCTGCTGGCGTTCCAGCTTAAGGCTCCATTCGCCCTGCGCCATGCAGGCCGGGCGCAGCAGGGTCATTTCATTGAAGCCGGTAATGGCGATCAACGCATCGCGCTGGGTGGCCTCCAGCTCCGCCAGCAGCTCGCGCAGCAGGTGCGGCTGCGCCTCTTGCAGCTCGACGATCCACACGATGCGCGCCTGGCGCAGATCCAATCCCAGATACGCTGCCATCGCTTCCAGCGACGCGTTGTTCGGCTGCGGCTGCAGCAGCTGGTTCGCCAGCTCTTCCCGGTAGCGCTTTTCCCACTGGTGCTGATCCAGCAGCGCCGCCTGCTCCACCATCATCTCCGCCGCCATCTTCACCAGCTCGGCGTAGGCGCGCACCTCGGCCGGTTCGCCGGAGATGCCGATCACCCCCACCCGCTGGTTGCGAAAGCTGAACGGCAGATTGATGCCGGGCCGCACGCCCTTCAGGTGCTCGGCGGTGGCGCGGTCGATTTCCACCACCCGATTCTCCGCCAGCGCCAGCACCGCGCCTTCATGGCGCTGGAACAGGCGTTGGGGGTTGCCGGAGGCGATAATCACGCCGTTGCTGTCCATCACGTTGACGGAATGGCTGATGATGCCCATCGCCCGCTGGACGATCTGGCGCGCGGTGGCTTCCGCCAGAAGATTGGTTTGTCTGAGCATGCCCGGCTCCCTGCTGAGGGTGAAAACGCAGGCTTGTTATACGCCATTTGGCGCGGGCGATTAACGGGCACGGCCGCAACAAGCCGCCGCGATCACAATTTGGCGGGAAAACGGCAAAAAAAACGCCGGGCCACAGGCCCGGCGTCATGCACAATCCGCTTGCGATCAACCGAGGATGGTCGCCAGCTCTGCGCTCACTTCGGCGACCTTGCGGGTGCCGTCGATTTTGCGGTATTGGGTGTTGCCCGCTGCCGCTTCTTTGCTGTAGTAAGAGATCAGCGGCGCGGTCATCTGATGGTATTCCACCAGGCGCTTGCGCACGGTCTCTTCCTGATCGTCCTTGCGCGTGGTCAGCTCTTCGCCGGTCACGTCGTCTTTGCCTTCCACCTGCGGCGGATTGAACTTCACGTGGTATACGCGGCCGGACGGCGCGTGCACGCGGCGGCCAACGATGCGGTCAACGATCAGCTCGTCCGGCACGTCGAACTCCAGCACGAAGTCCACGTTGATGCCGGCTTCTTTCATCGCGTCAGCCTGCGGAATGGTGCGTGGGAAACCGTCCAGCAGGAAGCCCTTGCGGCAATCTTCCTGAGCGATGCGCTCTTTGACCAGCGCGATCACCAGCTCATCGGTCACCAGCTTGCCGGCGTCCATGATCTCTTTCGCCTGCTTGCCCAGTTCACTGCCGGCCTTCACGGCTGCGCGCAACATATCACCGGTGGAGATTTGCGGAATGCCGTATTTCTCCATGATGAATTGAGCCTGAGTACCTTTACCAGCGCCCGGAGCGCCCAGCAGAATGATACGCATTGCGTAAATCCCCTTGCTATGTAGTTTTTATAAAATTGCGAAAACGCTCAACGATACCATTTCAGGGGGGGCAGGCTCAAGGCGCGCGAAGGAAATCGATTGCGGAATGTGCAAAAAAGCGGGCAAGCAAAAGGCGAGAAAAAGCGGGGGAAAATCGGCAATGCGCCCCTAACGGTGCCGTTAAGGGCGCATATCTTCAGCTTTAGGCGGACAGTAACTTATTCATGCGACGGATGAACAGGTTCGGATCCTCCAGCGTGCCGCGTTCAGCCAGCAGCGCCTGATCCAATAACAGGTCGATCCATTCGGCGAAATGTTCGTTATCGCCCACGTCGGATGCTCGTTTGACCAACGCATGCTCAGGATTAAGCTCGAAAATGTACTTCACTTCCGGCGCCTGCTGGCCGGCGGCGGCGAACAGCTTGGCCATCTGGGTGCTCATTTCGTCGGCGTCGGTTACCACGATCGCCGGCGTATCGGTCAGGCGGTGCGTCAGGCGCACATCCTTCACGCGCTCGCCCAGCAGGGTTTTCACGCGTTCGATGAAGGGTTCCAGCTGCTTCTCGGCGGCCTTCTGCTCTTCGGTTTCATCCGCCAATTTATCCAGCGTTTCATCCGCTTTGCTGACCGACTGGAACGGCTTGCCGTCGAACTCGGTCAGGTAGCTCATCATCCACTCGTCGATGCGATCGGACAGCAGCAACACTTCGATGCCTTTCTTGCGGAACAGCTCCAGGTGCGGGCTGCTCTTGGCGGCGGCGTAGCTGTCGGCGGTGATGTAGTAAATCTTCTCCTGCCCTTCCGCCATGCGGCCGACATACTCTTCCAGCGACACGGTCTGCGCCGAGCTGTCGCCGTGGGTGGAGGCAAAGCGCAGCAGCTTGGCGATCGCTTCCTGGTTGCCGTTGTCTTCCGCCGGGCCCTCTTTCAGCACCAGACCGAACTGCTGCCAGAATTTCTGGTAGCCTTCGGCGTCGTCTTTGGCCAGCTTATCCAGCATCTGCAGCACGCGCTTGGTCAGCGCGCCGCGCAGGTTTTGCGTCACGCGGCTGTCTTGCAGAATCTCGCGCGACACGTTCAGCGGCAGATCGTTGGAATCGATCAGACCACGCACGAAGCGCAGGTAGTTCGGCATGAACTGCTCGGCGTCGTCCATGATGAACACGCGCTGCACGTACAGTTTCAGGCCGTGCTTGTGATCGCGGTTCCACATGTCCCACGGCGCCTGCGCCGGGATATACAGCAGGCTGGTGTACTCCTGCTTGCCTTCCACCCGGTTGTGGCTCCAGCTCAGCGGATCGGTGAAATCGTGGGCGATGTGCTTGTAGAACTCTTTGTACTCTTCATCGGTCACGTCAGCCTTGCTGCGGGTCCACAGGGCCTGTGCCTTGTTGATCTTTTCCCAGGTGACAGTATCGTCTTCTTCGTTTTTGCTTTCGATCTCTACCGGCAAAGCGATGTGATCGGAATATTTGCCGATCACCGAGCGCAGGCGCCAGGCGTCGAGGTACTCCTCTTCGCCTTCGCGCAGATGCAGGGTGATCTCGGTGCCGCGGGTCTCTTTGGTAATATCGGCGATGGTGTAGTCGCCTTCGCCGGCGGACTCCCAGAACACGCCTTCGTCATCGGCGGCGCCGGCGGCGCGGGTACGCACGGTCACTTTGTCCGCCACGATGAACGCCGAGTAAAAACCGACGCCGAACTGACCGATCAGCTGGCTGTCTTTCGCCTGGTCGGAACCAATGGATTCCAGGAACGCTTTGGTGCCGGACTTGGCGATAGTGCCGAGGTTTTCGATCACTTCTTCGCGGCGCATGCCGATGCCGTTGTCGGCGATGGTCAGGGTGCGCTGCTCTTTATCGAAGGACAAGCGTACGCGCAGCTCGCCGTCACCGGCGTACAGCTCTGGCGCGGACAGGGCGCGGAAGCGCAGCTTGTCGGCGGCATCAGAGGCGTTGGAAATCAGCTCGCGCAGGAAAATTTCTTTGTTGGAGTACAGCGAATGGATCATCAAATGAAGCAGCTGTTTTACTTCAGACTGGAACCCGCGGGTTTCTTGACCTTTCATACTCATTGATTACCTCAAAAGACAATGGCTACCAAAATCGAACAATGAGGATCAGATGAGGGTCAGGGTCTTGTTTTTCAAGCGGACGGCGGGAGATTTTTGGCAAAAAAAAGACGGGGCCGAATGGCCCCGTCCGGGAAAACATCAGAACTTGATGGCGTGACGCCCGGCCAGCGAATGCGACAACGTGGTGCCGTCGACCATTTCCAGCTCGCCGCCCACCGGCACGCCATGGGCGATACGGCTGGCGAGCACGCCATACTGGCCGCACATCTCGGCGATGTAGTTGGCGGTCGCTTCCCCTTCCACCGTCGGGTTGGTAGCGAGGATCACTTCGGTGATGCTTTCCTTTTCCAGCCGTTGCTCCAGGCGATCCAGACCGATATCGCCCGGCCCGATGCCGTCCAGCGGCGACAGATGGCCCATCAGCACAAAGTAGCGCCCGGCGAACTGGCCGGTCTGCTCGATGGCGTGGATATCCGCCGGGCTTTCCACCACGCAAATCTGGCCGTTTTGCTGACGGCGCGGATTGGCGCAGATGGTGCAAACGTCCTGCTCGGTGAAGGTGCGGCAATCGGCGCAGTGGCCGATCTCCGACATCGCGCGCGTCAACGCCTGCGCCAGGCGCATGCCGCCGCTGCGATCGCGCTGCAGCAGCTGAAACGCCATGCGCTGCGCCGATTTCGGGCCGACGCCCGGCAGGCATCGCAGCGCCTCCATCAGGGATTCAAGGAGCGGGCTGGTTTGCATCAGAACGGCATCTTGAAGCCAGGCGGCAACTGCATGCCGCTGGAGACGGAAGCCATTTTCTCTTTCTGAGTTTCTTCGATGCGGCGCGCGGCGTCGTTAAACGCGGCGGCGATCAGATCTTCCAGCATGTCTTTGTCGTCTTCCATCAGGCTAGGATCGATCTCCACGCGGCGGCAGTTGTGCGCACCGTTGATGGTGACTTTCACCAGGCCCGCGCCAGATTCGCCGGTCACTTCCAATTTGGCGACTTCTTCCTGCATCTGCTGCATTTTTTCTTGCATTTGCTGGGCTTGCTTCATCAGGTTGCCCAGACCGCCTTTACCAAACATAGTCGTCTCTCGTCGCTAGGGCCGCGCACCTCGCGCGGCGTTTAAAGGGGGCGGATACTCTCTTCATCCAGATCCGCGTCGAAGAACCGGCACAGCGTCTGAATATGGGTATCCGCAACGATGGACTGGCGCGCCTGCGCCAGCTTTTCTTCATAGATGGCTTGTCGCCACTCCAGCGGGGTGCGCTCCGCCGGATTATCGTCCTCTATCACGGTCAGCTCGATCGGGCTGCCGTACAGCTCACCGAGCGCTTCGGCCAACGTCTTCTGCGCCGAAGGCGAATTCAGATGACGCTGCGAAGACCGCAGATGGAGGCAAATCTTGCCCGCTTCCGGCTGCTGCTTGAAGGCGTTCAACGCCAGCTGCTGCACCAGTTTCGGGATCTTCAGCCTGTCGATTTCCGCCGCCCAGGCGTCGCGCTCCAGCGACTCCACCACCAGCTTGGCGGCCAGCTCCGGCGTTTTCTCGTGCTCCAACGCCGTGCGCAGCGCTTTCGGCGTCGCCAGCGGTTCCGGCGCCGCTTCCGGCTCGGTCTGCGCGCGCCAGCGATAGGCTTCCGGCTTAGCCGGTTTTTCCGGCACCTTCTTCTCTGCCAGACGCTGCTGGCTACGCTCGGTCACGGAAGCCAAACGCCCCAGCGCCGAGTTTGCCGGCCGCGCTATTCCTGGCGCCGCCGGCTCATTCTTTTTTGGTGTGGATGCTCCCTGCTGCCGCTGCAGCTGGGACCGCGCTTTCAACAGCTGGGCGGTGGCATCCGGTAATGGGGTCGATGATTGTCGCGGTGGCGCGGCCGGCTGCCCTAGCGGCGGCGGCGCGTCCTGAAACTGCGGCGGCTGTTGCGGTGCAGCGGCCTGCGGCTGCGCCATCGGCGCCGGCGCGGTCTGCACCAACGCCACCGGCTCCGGGATCACCGCTTTCGGATGAAACGCCAGCGCGCGCAGCAGGGTCATCTCAACCCCCATGCGGCGATCCGGCGCATAGGCCAGCTCTTTGCGGCCCACCAGCAGCGTCTGGTAGTAAAGTTGCACGTCGGCCGGCGGCAAAGTGCGCGCCAGCTCGCGCAGCCGTTGTTCCACGGCCGCGTAGTGGTTGTCGAGCATCGAAGGCAGCAGCTGCACCATCGCAATGCGGTGCAGCAGCGCCAGCGTCTCCACCAGCAGGTTTTCCCAGTCCACGCCGCGCGAAGCGGCCTGCGCGACCTGCGCCATCACCTTTTCGCCGTCGGCGCTGACCAGCGCTTCGAGGATCGCCAGCGGCTGCTCGTCATCGAGCGTGCCGAGCATCTGGCTGACGGTGGCGGCGGTCACCTGCCCCTGCCCCATGGCGATCGCCTGATCGGTCAGGCTCAGCGCATCGCGCATGCTGCCGTCGGCGGCGCGCGCCAGCAGCTGCAGCGCACGGGCGTCGCTGGTGATCTGCTCCGCCGTCAGCACCGTTTCCAACTGCTGGCGGATCTGATCGACGTCCAGCGCCTTGAGGTGGAACTGCAGGCAGCGCGAGAGAATGGTCACCGGCAGCTTTTGCGGATCGGTGGTGGCCAACAGGAATTTGACGTGCGGCGGCGGCTCTTCCAGCGTCTTCAGCAACGCGTTGAAGCTGTGGCGCGAGAGCATGTGCACTTCGTCGATCAGGTAGACCTTGAAGCGGCCGCGCGCCGGCGCGTACTGGACGTTATCCAGCAGATCGCGGGTATCTTCCACCTTGGTTCGGGAAGCGGCGTCGATCTCGATCAGATCGACGAAGCGCCCCTGCTCGATCTCGCGGCAGTTGTCGCATTGGCCGCACGGCGTGGCGGTGATGCCGGTTTCACAGTTCAGGCCTTTGGCCAGCAGGCGCGCGATGGTGGTTTTCCCCACGCCGCGGGTGCCCGAGAACAGATAGGCGTGATGGATCCGCCCCAGCGAGAGGCCGTTGGCCAGCGCGGTCAGGACATGTTCCTGGCCGACCACGTCTGCGAACGTTTGAGGGCGCCACTTACGGGCGAGAACCTGATAGCTCATTAATACCGGAGAAGTCGAGGAATCTGGAGGGTCATGCTAACACAGCCCCGCGGCGATCCGCGAGGCCGTTGTGCCCAAGGGGCGATGCCGCCTCAATGGCCGGCGAAGTCCACCAGGCAGTAGCAGTCGATGCCCAGCTTGTTCAGACGCGCTTCCCCGCCCAGATCCGGCAGGTTGATGATGAACGCGGCATCTTTCACTTCACCGCCCAGGCGGCGGATCAGTTTGGTGGTCGCCTCGATGGTGCCGCCGGTCGCCAGCAGATCGTCCACCACCAGCACTTTGTCACCCGCGGTGATGGCGTCGGTGTGGATCTCCAGCTTGTCGGTGCCGTACTCCAGCTCATAGCTTTCGCTAAGCGTGGCGCGCGGCAGTTTGCCCGGTTTACGCACCGGCACGAAACCGACGCCCAATGCCAGCGCGACGGGCGCGCCGAACAGGAAACCACGCGCTTCGGTACCCACCACCTTGGTCACGCCCGCTTCGCGATAGCGCTCAACCAGCAGCTCGATGCTGGCGGCGTAGGCCAACGGATTTTCCAGCAGGCTGGTCACGTCGCGGAACAGGATGCCCGGCTTCGGATAATCCGGGATGGTTTTGATACTGTCTTTAATAAACTGAAGCTGCTGCGCAGTAGCGGTCATAATTGTTGCCTGATAAAACTGCCTGAAAACCGGCGCGCCGCTCACCCACCGCCCCCGGGTGAAACACACCGGAGAAGAAATGGCAGGCGATCCGCGCACGAAAACGCCCAAATCTATGCAAACTGGCGGACAAATGCAACTCTCCCCTGCATCTTTCAACCCGCAGCGTTGTTGACTGCACGCATTCCCCCCGGTCACTTACCTAAGTAAGCTCCCGGGGATGCCTGCGTTTGTCGCGTGGCTGCGGCTTGAAAGCTATTGGGGAGTTTAAGGTACAATCAGCGCTGTTTTTGTTGCGACAGGTCAATAACCGGCAGGCGCAGCATAAAGGTCAGCAAAATGGCCAGCATCAGCAGCAACAGCCCGCGCACCCACCAGATTTTCACCAGCCACAGCGAACAGGCGAAGGTGAGCACGATCACCAGCACCGCCTTCCACTTCGCCCCCGGCGGCAACGCGCGATGCTGCTGCCAGTGGCGCAGGTAGGGACCGAACCAGGAGCGGTGCAGCAGCCAGTGATGAAAGCGCGGCGAAGAGCGGGCGAAGCACCAGGCGGCCAACAGCAGGAACGGCGTGGTCGGCAGCAGCGGCAGCACCACGCCCAACGTCGCCAGCACCACCGCCAGCCAGCCTAAAATGATCAATAACCCACGCGTCATGCGGCTCTTCGCTCCTCAATCGGTTGCCGCCTACTGTAGCATCGGCGCCGCGCCGGCGGAATATGCGTGCGGCGCTTGTTTCACGGCAGGATCGCGGGCAAGCTTACGCCTGTTGAAATCAAGAGGGAGCCTATGTGAGCACTCAGCGTCTATTACAGGTGTTGGCACAGCAGATCGCGGCGCTGGCGGCCGAAGTGACCCCGCGCGGCGATGTGCCAATCCCGCAGGCGCGCTTCGACGCCGCCCTGTTCGCCAACCGCGGCACGCGGCTGCGCGACTACCTGGCCGAGGTGGAAAAGAATTTCGCCCAGCTGCAAAGCGCCGCCAACGACAGCCGCACCAGCCAGGTGGCCTTTCTGGCCGAAAAACTGGTGGCTCAGATCGCTGCCCTGCAGCGCGAGCTGGCAACCCAGGCGCTGCGGCGCAAGAACCAGCCGAAAGAAGCCCCCGAGGCCGATCTGTACCACAAGCTGGCCGAGCATCAGGACTACGAACGCCGGCTGATCGGCATGATTCAGGATCGGGAAAGCCTGCTGGGGCGCCAGACCACGCTGGCGGCGCAGCAAAAGCTGCAGCACGAGCTGGCGGCGCTGGAGGGGAGACTGATGCGCTGCCGCCAGGCGCTGGCGCGCATCGAACGCAATATCGAGCGCAAAGAAAACGGTTTTTGAAGATTTATCACAATATTTTAATGATTATTCCCGGTTGCGCGCCGGGTTCACTATACTCTGCCGGTACGCGAGTTATTCATCCCATTAATTAATATAAGCGCAGGTGCTATGTCTCTGGAAAACGCGTCACCCGAACTGCAGCTGGCGGTAGACTTGATTTACCTGCTGGAGTGCAACGAGATCGATCCGGTTACCGCGCTGGCGGCGCTGGATATCGTCAAACGGGACTATCAGGAAAAGCTGCAGCGCGCCGGCGTCACCTCTCCCTATCTGCCTGCCGGACAGTGAGCAGGGACAGCGCCGCTGTCCCTTTCGTCTTTCAACGCTTATCAGCCCGCCGTCTGGCCGCCTTCATCCGGCGACAGCGTTCTTTTCACTTCCTGCACTTCGTTGCCCTGCTGGTTATGCAGATAGACCTCCAGCTGGTTGAAAGCGATGTCGATGTCGTTTTCCCGACACAAACGATCGATTGAGCGGTTCAGCTCGTCCACGGTGTAGCTGCGATCGCGCAGTTCGCGCACGTACAGCCGCAGCTCGTGATCCAGCGTGCTGGCGCCGAAGCTGAGGAAGAACACCTGCGGTTCGGGATCGGTCATCACCCGCGGGTTGTCGTGCGCCGCCTGCAGCAGCACCTTTTTCACCTTGTCGAGATCGGAACCGTAGGCCACGCCCACCTTGATCAGCACGCGGGTGATGGTGTCGGACAGTGACCAGTTGATCAACCGCTCGGTGACGAACGCCTTGTTCGGAATGATCACCTCTTTGCGATCGAAGTCGGTAATGGTGGTGGCGCGAATGCGGATCTTGCTGACCGAACCGGAGAAGGTGCCGATGGTGATGGTATCGCCGATGCGGATCGGGCGTTCGAACAGAATGATCAGGCCGGAGACGAAGTTGGCGAAGATTTCCTGCAGGCCGAAGCCCAGCCCGACCGTCAGACCGGCGGCCAGCCATTGCAGTTTGTCCCAGGAGACGCCCAGCGATCCCAGCGCAACCACCGCGCCCACGGCGGTGATCAGGTAAGTGAGCACGGTGGTGATGGCATAGGATGCCCCCTGCCGCAGCTGCAGCCGCGACAGCACCACCACCTCCAGTAAACCGGGCAGGTTGCGGGTGAGCACGTAGGCGACGATCACCGCGGCGATCGCCACCATCATGTTGCCCAGCGTCACCGCCTGCGACACGCTGCTGCCCGCCACGGTGCTGGTGTAATGCCACAGCGTGATACTGTCCAGGTAAGCGATGACCGTCACCAGATCCGACCAAATGGCGTAGAAGGCGCTGGCGAAGATAGCAAACAGCACCAGAGTGGTCAGGCGCAGCGACTGCTGGTTGATCTGATCGAGCGCCAACGGCGGCTCCTCCACCACCGGCTCGCCGCCTTCGGCCCCCTCCTTCGCCACGTTTTGCCGCCGCGCCAGCGCGCGCCGGTAGGCCAGACGCCGCGCCGCCACGCTCAGGCCGCGCAGCGCGGTCAGGTACACGATATTCCACAGGAAGAACAGATACAGGCTGTCTATCCAACGGCTGGCCAGACGCAGCGTGGTATAGAAGTAGCCGGCGAACATCAGCCCCAGCAGGATCAGCGGCGTGGCGGCGAGCGCGGTGACCACCACCAGCCGCACGGCGTGCGAGCCCTTTTCACGCCAGCTGTCGCGGCACAGCGGGAACACCAGCACCGTGAGCAGCGCCAACGTCAACATCACCACGATCTGGCCGATGACGTCCTCCACCAGGCGCAGCGGCGCTTTTTCGCCCAAGACCGACCAGAAGATCAGCGGCTGCAGCGCCAGCCCCAGCCGCAGCGTCTGGCGACGGTAATGCGCGCACAGGTTGGCGCCGAAGTTGAAATGCCGCTCGGCGATGCCGCCCGGTTTCAGCATGCGGTAGCTGAAGCCGAACACCAGCCATGACAGCGCCAGCTGCTGCGACAGCGCCCAGATAAAGTCGCTGATGCCGAAGTCCGCGCGATACATCCAGAAACCGACGCCGAGCAGCAGCGCGGCGCCGGGCAACACCTTCAGTAAGGTCAGCGCGATGGCCTTCGGCGTATGCAGCTGGCCGTCGCGTTTAAGTTGCCCCACGTCGTTGGCCAGCTTTTGCAGATGGCCGTCGATCAGCCGGTAGCGCCAGCGCAATAGTCCGATCGCCAGCAGCATCGGGATCAGGAACACCAGCGCATTCAAGCCGCCCTGCAATAGCTTGCCGCCGTCGAATTTGATATCGAGCCCGGCGAGCTGATCGCGCACCGCCTCAGGCATCGCCTTCAGCCACGCCAGATCGACCGGCTTGTTACTGTTGACCCAGAAAATCTGCTGGGTCAGCGTATCCTGCAACGAACCGTAGACGCTGGTCAGCTGCTGCTGGTTGATCTGCAGGTTGATCGATAACGACAGCTGGTTGCTGAGCTGCTTGTTCAACTGATCCAGCAGCTCGCGGCGCATGTCGACAATTTCGTTCAGCGCGTCGATCACTTCCGGGCCGGCCTTTTCCTTGCTTTCGGCCACCAGCTGGTTGATGTAATCCTCCCCCTTGAACAGATCGTCGCGTTGCTGATTGATATCGAACTGCTCCAGCCGCAGATCGGCGATGCGCGTGTCTATATCCGCCAGCAGCGTACCCTGGGGCAGGCTCTGCTGCTGCTGATACAGAATGCGCGACAGCACCAGGCTGCCCTTCAGCACCTGAATCTGCTCTTTCAGGTTACGTTCCGCCTGCAGACCGCGATCGAGCCAGTTTTTGACCCGAATATTCTGCTGGAACAGGGTGTTGCTCTCTTCGGTGGCGGCGATCAGCTGCTGACTCAGCTGGCGGTTGACGTCCAGCTGCTTGCTGACCAACCGATCGTGCTGGATATCGGTGGCGTCTTCCGGATTCTGCGCCTCTTTGGCGGTTTTTTCAGACAGCGTCAGGCGCTTGCTGTTGACGAGCTCCTGCAGCAGCTGCACCGACCGATCCAGCGCGTCGATATGCGCCGTGGTGTAATCGCGCTGTTTTTGCAGCAGATCTTGTAGCGTGGTGTTGGCTTCCAGGCTCTTGCGCTGCAGTTCCAGCTGCGCGTTAAGCAGCGCCTGTTCGGTGTTCAGCATCACCTGCTGGCTGTTGCGCAGCGAATCTTGCCCCGGCGTCTGGCCGCTGAGCTGGCTGCGGATCTCCTGCAGGCGCTGCGAAGCGGCGTACATGGTGCTCTGCACCCGTTCAGGCTGGGTTTGCAGCGACACCAGTTGGCTGTTGTAGGTGGAGAGGCTCTCCTGCGCGCTTTGCAGCTCGTCGAGCGTTTGATACAGCCGGCTTTCCAGCTGGCGCAGCGACAGCGGCAACAGCGCGGCGCGCGCGGCCGCGTTGTCCGTCGGCCGCTTCAGCGCATCCAGTTCGGCGGTGACCTGATTGAGCTTCGCCGGCGCCTGCTGCACCTGCTGTTTAAGCTGTGCGGCGTCCTGCCGGTTGCGCTCGATGGCGTCCAGCAGCTCCAGCGTACGGGTTAAATCCTGTTGGGAGAGCTTTTCGACCGGCGTCAGGGCTTTTTGCTTGTTCAGCGCTTCCAGCTGGCTTTGCACTTCGCTGCGCTGCGGCAAATCGCCATTCAGCGCCGCCTGTGCCGGCAAACAGCACGCAAAAATCAGGAAAAGAAGGGTCGCAGCGGCGATGCGCCGCCGGCATGCGCCGACAAACGTGAGCGGCGCCAGAGAAGGCAGAGTCAACCAGCGATGCATGATTTGGCTTCGGATCGGTAAAGAAGCCTGCAGATTATCACGATCGCCGGCGGGCAACGAACAACAAAAGCGTTGCCGGTGATGTCCCGTTGTCGCGAAATCAGAAAGTCAGCACTTTCTCCGCCGCCAGCGTCCACTGCGCCAGCTCGACCAGCGTGCCGATCGCCACACCGTCCGCCAGCGGCAAGCGGCTGACGCCGCGCGCGTCGGCGCAGGTCTTGCACAGCTTGACCGGCACCTGCTGCGCGGTGAGGATCTCCAGCATCTGCTGCAGGTGATACCCTTCGTGCGGCTGCTGCCCGGCCAGCCCGGCCACCACCGCGTCGGACATCAGAAACAGCCGCAGGTCGAGGCTGCTCTGCTGCTCTTTCATGGCGATGGCCAACCGCAGCGCATTGAACAAGGATTCATGGCCATAGGCGGCGCCATTGGCGATAAGAACGATGGATGACATGAAATCTCTCCTTATAAAGGAAGGCGGTCGGCGTCAGGCGTCGCCGCATCGGGTTTGAGGCGCAAGGTGGGGCAAAACTGCAGCATCTCCAAAAACGCGTCCACCAGCGCTTCGGCTTCGGCCCGCAGATCGAAACTTTCCGGCATAAACAGCCAGTTTTCCATCAGGCCGGTAATATAACCCCGCAGGATGATCGCCGCGCGACGGGTATGCAAATCGGCGGGCAATTGCCCGTGGTGAATGCAGTTATACAGCACCGCCTCGATACGTTCGTAGCCGGCGAGGTACAGCACCTTGCGCGAATCCAGCAGCGGCATCATTTCACCGACAAACTCGCATTTGTGGAATATAATCTCCATCAACGCCCGTCTACGGCCGTCTTCAACCGTAGACGTCAGAATGTAAATCAGAATTTCTCGGATAACCCGCAGTGGATTATCGGGAAACTTTGCCTGATACTCTGTTTCGAGCTGGTCAATTTTCGGCTCGGTAGATTCCCAAACTTCATTAAACAGGTCTACCTTATTCTTGAAGTGCCAGTAGATGGCTCCACGCGTAACCCCGGCAGCGGTGGCAATATCTGTCAGTGACGTTGCAGCAACGCCACGTTCAGAGAACTCTCTCACCGCAGCATCAAGGATTTGCTGTCGGGTTTCTTGCGCCTGCTGTTTGGTTTTTCGTGCCATGGCATTGTTATTTAGGGGGAGTGTGATTTACATACATTCGCGAATGTATGTACCATAGCACGCACATATAATTAACGCAGCAATGGGTTTTAAAGCTTGTGATCCATTGATCATTTTGAAATCGGACACTTGAGGTTTTTCTATGAACAAAAACAGAGGGTTAACGCCTCTGGCGGCCGTTCTGATGCTTTCAGGCAGCTTAGTGCTAACAGGATGTAACGATAAAGAAACCCAACAGCAAGGCGCCCACCAGCAGGCTCCTGAGGTGGGCGTGGTGACCTTGAAGGCCGAGCCTCTCAACATCACTACCGATCTTCCTGGCCGTACCGCTGCGTATCGTATCGCCGAAGTTCGCCCTCAGGTCAGCGGCATCATCCTGAAGCGCAATTTCGTTGAAGGCAGCGATATCAAGGCCGGGACGTCCCTGTACCAAATTGATCCTGCCACCTATCAGGCCAGCTACGACAGCGCAAAAGGCGATTTGGCCAAAGCACAGGCCAGCGCTTCCATCGCGCGCGTGACGGTAAACCGCTACAAGCCATTGCTGGGTACCAGCTACATCAGTAAGCAGGACTACGACAACGCCGTCTCCACGCTGCAGCAGGCGGATGCCGCCGTGGTGGCCGCCAAGGCCGCCGTGGAAACCGCGCGCATCAACCTGGCGTACACCAAGGTGACCTCCCCGATCTCCGGCCGCATCGGCAAATCCGCCGTGACCGAAGGCGCGCTGGTCAGCAACGGCCAGGCGACCGCCCTGTCCACCGTGCAGCAGCTGGATCCGATGTATGTCGACGTCACCCAGTCGAGCACCGACTTCCTGCGCCTGAAGCAAGAACTGGCCAGCGGCGCGCTGAAGCAGGAAAACGGCAAGGCCAAGGTGAAGCTGATGCTGGAAAACGGCGCTGAATACGCGCAGGAAGGCACGCTGGAGTTCTCCGACATCACCGTCGATGAGACCACCGGTTCCATCACCATTCGCGCCCTGTTCCCTAACCCGAATGATACGCTGTTGCCGGGCATGTTCGTGCGCGCCCGCCTGGACGAAGGCGTGCGCAGCGATGCGCTGCTGGTGCCTCAGCAAGGCGTTACCCGCAACCCGCGCGGCGAGGCGACGGCGTTGGTGGTAGGGGCAGACGACAAAGTTGAGCTGCGCACGCTGAAGGCAGACCAGGCGATTGGCGACAAATGGCTGGTTACCGATGGTCTGAAAGCCGGCGATCGCGTGATCGTCACCGGCCTGATGAAAGTGCAGCCGGGCGCGCAGGTAAAAGTGCAGGAAGTTGACACTCAGGCGCAAAAACAGCCTCAGTCTGAAGCGCAGAAGTCATAAAAAGGAGCCTGTAATACATGGCTAAGTTCTTTATAGACCGCCCAATTTTCGCTTGGGTAATCGCCATCATCGTCATGTTGGCGGGGGTGCTTGCAATAATGAAACTGCCTATCGCGCAGTATCCCACTATTGCACCACCGGCGGTAAAAATTTCCGCCAACTACCCGGGCGCAGATGCCAAAACGGTGCAGGATACCGTCACGCAGATTATCGAACAGAACATGAACGGTATCGATAACCTGATGTACATGTCCTCCACCAGTGATTCCTCTGGTAGCGTCACCATTACCCTGACGTTTGATTCCGGCACCGATCCTGACATCGCGCAGGTTCAGGTCCAGAACAAACTGTCGTTGGCCACCCCGTTGCTGCCGCAAGAAGTTCAGCAACAGGGCCTGAAAGTCGAAAAATCCAGCAGCAGCTTCCTGATGGTGGCCGGCTTCGTTTCCGACGATCCGAACATGACTCAGGACGATATTGCGGACTACGTGGCGTCCAACATCAAGGACCCGATCAGCCGTTCGTCCGGCGTGGGTGAAGTGCAGCTGTTCGGTGCCCAGTATGCGATGCGTATCTGGCTGGATCCGAACAAGCTGAACAACTACCAGCTGACGACCACGGACGTAACCTCCGCCATCACCGAGCAGAACAACCAGATCACCGCTGGCCAGCTGGGCGGCCTGCCGCCGGTGCCGGGGCAGCAGTTGAACGCTTCGATCATCGCGCAGACCCGTCTGACTTCGCCGGAAGAGTTCGGCAAGATCTTGCTGAAGGTGAATACCGACGGTTCCCAGGTGCGCCTGCGCGACGTCGCTCACATCGAGCGCGGTGCGGAAAACTACACGGTTACCGCTCGCTATAACGGCAAGCCTGCCGCCGGTCTGGGTATCAAACTGGCTACCGGCGCCAACGCCCTGAACACCGCCAAAGGTGTGAAAGACGAGTTGGCCAAGATGGCGCCATTCTTCCCGCAAGGGATGAAAGTGGTTTATCCGTACGACACCACCCCATTCGTTAAGATCTCCATCAACGAAGTGGTGAAAACGCTGATCGAAGCCATCATCCTGGTATTCCTGGTGATGTATCTGTTCCTGCAGAACTTCCGCGCGACGCTGATCCCAACCATCGCGGTGCCGGTGGTACTGCTGGGGACCTTTGCGATCCTCGCGGCGTTCGGCTTCTCGATAAACACCCTGACGATGTTCGGCATGGTGTTGGCGATCGGCCTGCTGGTAGATGACGCCATCGTGGTGGTGGAAAACGTCGAGCGCGTCATGGCCGAAGAGGGCCTGCCGCCGAAAGAAGCTACCCGGAAATCGATGGGCCAGATCCAGGGCGCGCTGGTGGGTATCGCCATGGTGCTGTCGGCGGTATTCGTGCCGATGGCGTTCTTCGGCGGTTCAACCGGTGCCATCTATCGCCAGTTCTCGATCACCATCGTGTCCGCGATGGTGCTGTCGGTGCTGGTGGCCTTGATCCTGACACCGGCGCTGTGCGCCACCATGCTCAAACCGATCCCGAAAGGCGATCACGGGGTTAAAACAGGCTTCTTCGGCTGGTTTAACCGCATGTTCGAGAAGAGCACGCATCACTATACCGACAGCGTGGGCAACATCCTGCGCAGCACCGGCCGCTACCTGATCATCTACCTGCTGATCGTGGTTGGCATGGGCCTGCTGTTCCTGCGCCTGCCATCCTCGTTCCTGCCGGACGAAGATCAGGGCATGCTGTTGACCATGGTGCAGCTGCCTGCCGGTGCCACCGAGTCCCGCACCAACAAAG
Source organism: Serratia sp. HRI (assembly GCF_010119335.3). NCBI lineage: Bacteria > Pseudomonadati > Pseudomonadota > Gammaproteobacteria > Enterobacterales > Yersiniaceae > Serratia > Serratia sp. HRI. The sequence goes on from NZ_CP083690.1 coordinate 1,552,025, forward strand.
TGCTGGAAGAAGTCTCCGACTACTTCCTGAGCAAGGAAAAGGACAATGTGGTTTCGGTGTTTACCGTCTCGGGCTTCGGCTACAACGGTAACGGTCAGAACAACGGCCTGGCATTCATCAGCCTGAAAGACTGGGGCGAGCGTCCAGGGGCCGGGAACAAGGTCGAAGCGATCGCGGGCCGTGCCATGGGCGCGTTCTCGCAGATTAAAGAAGGCCTGGTGTTCCCGTTCAACCTGCCGGCGATTATCGAACTCGGTACCGCAACCGGCTTCGACTTCGAGCTGATTGACCAGGGCGGCCTGGGGCACGAAAAACTGACCGAAGCGCGTAACCAGCTGTTGGGCATGGTTGCTCAACATCCGGACGTGCTGGTGGGCGTGCGCCCGAACGGCCTGGAAGATACGCCGCAGTTCAAACTGATCGTCGATCAGGAAAAAGCCAAGGCGCTGGGCGTCAGCATTACCACCATCAACAGCACGCTGAGCACCGCCCTGGGTGGTTCGTACGTCAACGACTTCATCGACCGCGGTCGTGTGAAGAAAGTGTACGTACAGGCCGAGGCGCCGTTCCGTATGCTGCCGGAAGACATCAACAAATGGTACGTGCGCGGTACGAGCGGCCAGATGGTGCCATTCTCCGCCTTCTCTTCGGCGAAATGGGAATACGGCTCACCGCGTCTGGAACGCTATAACGGCTTGCCGTCGATGGAAATTCTGGGCCAGGCCGCACCGGGCAAGAGTACCGGTGAAGCGATGAACCTGATGGAACAGCTGGCGTCCAAACTGCCGAGCGGCATCGGTTACGACTGGACCGGCATGTCCTATCAGGAACGTCTGTCGGGCAACCAGGCGCCGGCGCTGTACGCCATCTCGATTCTGGTGGTGTTCCTGTGTCTGGCGGCGCTGTATGAAAGCTGGTCCGTGCCGTTCTCGGTCATGCTGGTATTGCCGCTGGGGGTTATCGGTGCGTTGCTGGCCGCGACGATGCGCGGCATGAACAACGACGTGTACTTCCAGGTGGGGCTGCTGACCACCATAGGCCTGTCGGCGAAGAACGCCATCCTGATCGTGGAATTCGCCAAAGACCTGATGGAGAAAGAAGGCAAAGGCCTGATCGAAGCGACGTTGGAAGCGGTGCGTATGCGTCTGCGTCCAATCCTGATGACGTCTCTGGCCTTCATCCTCGGGGTTCTGCCGCTGGTTATCAGCAGCGGTGCAGGCTCCGGCGCACAGAACGCGGTAGGTACCGGCGTAATGGGCGGGATGATCACCGCCACCGTCTTGGCGATCTTCTTCGTACCGGTGTTCTTCGTGGTGGTTCGCCGCCGCTTCAGCAAGAAGAACGAGGACCTGGAACACAGCCATCCGGTAGAGCACCACTGATCGCTCAGTGATGTGAGCTCCCCCCGATAATCGAAAAGGCCGCGCATGCGGCCTTTTTCTTTTGCTTCAGTTGCTTAATGCAAACCGTTCTCATTAATTCACTCTTGTATGCAATTTGCGCTTGATCGCGATGCCAGGTCGGCGCATAATTACTGCTATAGTATAACATTACATGAGAGGGCCATTATGAAAACCGGCATCCACCCCGATTACCGCACCGTGGTCTTCCACGACGTCAGCGCCAATGCCTACTTCAAAGTGGGATCGACCATCAAAACCGATCGTACCATCGAACTGGACGGCGAAAGCTGGCCTTATGTCACTCTCGACGTCTCTTCCGCTTCGCATCCGTATTACACCGGCAAGCAGAAAGACTATTCCAAAGAAGGCAGCACGGCGCGCTTCCAGCAGCGCTTTGGCCGCTTTATCGGCAATAAGTAACAAGGAACCCCCATGCAGGTATTGAGTTCATTGCGTTCGGCGAAAAATCGCCACCCGGATTGCAAAGTCGTGCGTCGTCGTGGCCGCATCTATGTGATCTGTAAAAGCAATCCGCGATTCAAAGCGGTACAGGGACGTAAGAAAAAGCGTTAACTCCAAAGTGTCATCTGTCGCAAAGCCCCGTTGCTGCTCAACGGGGCTTTTTTTATGGCGAGAACGTGCCTGCAAGCCGTCCCCCGCCGGCAGGCGGGGGCGGAGATTACCTCATGCTGCTCAGCAGCGCGTCGACATTGTGCTTGAACGCCTGCTCATAGGTGGCCGCTGGGCCGCCCGGGCGGGAGAGCGCTTCAGGGTACAGCTCGCCGCCCGCCTTAGCGCCGGTGGCGGCGGCAATCTGTTTCACCAGCCGCGGATCGGTCTGATTTTCGATAAAGTAAGCGTTCACCTTTTCCTGCTTGATCTGCTTGATCAGGCCCGCCACGTCGCTGGCGCTGGCTTCTGCCTCGGTGGAAAATCCAACCGGGGCAAGGAAGGTGACGCCATACTCTTGCCCAAAGTAGCCAAAAGCATCATGGCTGGTCAGCACCTTACGTTCCTGTGGCGGTACTGCCGCGAACTGGGTTTTGGCCCACAGATCCAGCTTTTGCAGCTGCTGAATATAGTCGGCTCCGCGCTGACGAAAATAGTTGGCATCCTCGGGATCGGCGGCAATCAGGGCATTCATCACGTTGGTAGCGTATTGCACGCCGTTTTTCATGCTGTTCCAGGCGTGAGGATCGGTAATCGGTTTGCCGTCCTCTTCCATCTGACGGGTGCTGATCCCCTGTGAAGCGGTGATCACCTGCCCTTTATAACCCGAGGCGCTGACCAGGCGATCGATCCACCCTTCCAGCCCCAGGCCGCTGACGAACACCACATCAGCCTGAGCCAGTTTCTTGCCGTCCTGCGGTGAGGGCTCGAAGCTGTGCGGATCGCCATCCGGCCCCACCAGCGTGCTGACCTTGACGTGATCGCCGCCCACCTGTTTGACGATATCACCCAGAATGGAAAAGCTGGCGACGGCGTCAACGGTCTTCGCCATCGCCCATGGGCTGGCCAGCAGAGCAGCGACCGCCAGCGATAGAGGTAAACGTTTCATACTTTCTCCTTGCAAATGGCACTTCTCAACGGCGCGCGAAGGCGCAAATGCCTCCGCGCGTTCCAAACAGGATCGAGACGAAAAAGATGACGCTGGCGCTGAGCACGATCGCCGGGCCGGCAGGCAGCGAAGCGTAATAGGACCACACCAGCCCAATCACGCTGGAAAGCGCGCCGATGCCCATCGCCGTCGCCAGTGTCTGCGGCAGATTGCGCGCCCAAAAGCGCGCGCTGGCGGCGGGCAGCATCATCAGCCCCACCGACATTAAGGTGCCGAGGATCTGGAATCCCGCCACCAGATTGACCACCACCAGCGCCAGAAACAGGCCGTGGATCAGCGCCAAGCGGCGCGGCGCGTTAACGCGCAGAAAAGTCACGTCGAAGGATTCGATCACCAACGCACGATACAGCGCCGCCAGCGCCAACAGCGAAACCGAGGCGATCGCACCGACCATCACCATGGCCTGCGCATCCACCGCCAGAATCGAACCGAACAGCACGTGCAGCAGATCCACGCTGGAACCGCGCAGCGAGACCAGCGTGACCCCCAGCGCCAACGATCCCAGATAGAACCCGGCGAAGCTGGCATCCTCTTTCAGCGGCGTGCGGCGGCTCACCAGGCCGGACAGCATCGCTACCGCCAGCCCGGCAATAAAGCCGCCCACGCCCATCGCCACCAGCGACATGCCAGAGATCAGATAGCCGATCGCCGCGCCCGGCAACACCGCGTGGGACAAGGCATCCCCTACCAGGCTCATGCGGCGCAACAGCAGAAACACGCCCAGCGGGGCGGCGCTGAGCGACAACGCCAGGCACGCCATGAGCGCGCGGCGCATAAAACCGAATGAGAGGAAAGGATCGATAAGCGCATGCCACAGCATCATGGCGCCACCGCCTGCAGATCCGGCTGCCGTGCGGCGGCGTGATACCTCGGCACCTGTTCCAGCACCCGCTCGGCCGCGCCCCAGTGGCAAGCCAGCGGAGTCAGCAACAGCGCCTGCGGAAAATGTTCGGCAACCATCGACATATCGTGCAGCACGGCGATCAGCGTTCTCCCCTGCCGGTGCAGTTGCGCAATTACCTGCAGCAAAATCTGCGTGGTGGCGCTGTCGATGCCGGTGAAAGGCTCATCCAGCAGGATCAGCGGCGCCTGTTGGACCAGCAGGCGTGCAAACAGCACTCGCTGCAGCTGGCCGCCGGACAGCTCGCCCACCGGGCTGTGCGCCAGCGCACTCATGCCAACGTTCGCCAGCGCCTCATTGACCTGGCTCGCCGCACGCTTGTTCATACCGCCGAACATGCCGCTTTGCGGCCAACAGCCCATCGCCACCAGATCGCTCACCGCGATGGGGAACTGCCGATCCAGCTCCGCCTGTTGCGGTAAATACGCTCTGCGCGGTGGCTTTCCGCCGCTAAAACTCAGGCTGCCTCCCAACGGCGGCAACAATCCGGCGAAGGTTTTCAGCAGCGTCGATTTCCCTGCCCCGTTGACGCCCACCACCGCGGTGAGCGATCCGGCGGTAAACTGCCCGCTCAGCGGCGGGAAAAGCGGCGTGGCCCCATAGCCTATCGCCAGCTGACGCAAGGTAATCATGGCAGCGACACCGCCCAGAAAATGCCGAGCCACAGCAGGGCCAGCAGCGCAACGGCCCCCGCACAGCGCACGGCAGCGGAGGTGGTAAACAACGAATTCAGTGACGACGCGGCGTCATGTTGTGAAGAGGGAGTCAATGTCGTGATCAACGCGATGAATTAATGGTTATAATATAACATCACACTCACTGCGACGTCTCAAGCCCTGCCGTGCCAATTAATGCAACGGAACGTAACAGCCCCGCGCAGCGCGCTCTCCCCCGCCACGTTCCCCCTTATCAACCTCAGGGATATTCCCGTTCGACAGAAATGTTGGCATAGGGTAAAGAACAGCGGTAAATCGAAAAATTTACCGACGAGGCCGGAAAAGGAGTAAGATAAGCAGATAACATTGCTGTTGGCCAAGATTAATGCTTGTTACCCTTGCCTGTAGCCTGGAAGTGAACGCACTTTCTGTTAAAAAATTAAAGAAAGTGATTAATGACAATATAGCGGAGTTAGTGCCGGCGCTGACCAGCGGACTCAGTTTTTATTCTGAAAGCGCACGCTATGCCGAGGATTCATTAGAAATACTTGATATAGTGCCACAAGATGACGGCGGTTATTCAATGAGTTATCGCTATAAGTGGGGCATTTTTAATGCCTGTCTGGATATCAACAGCGAAGATATCATCAACGACAGCGTCCGGTTTCGAGTGACGGAGCGGGGTTTAATCTTCGACATCATTGATAACTCACGCCCATCAACTGCGGATGAATTGTAAGTTTACGTAATAACTGCAGGCCAAACGCGAAAAAATGATTTATATTCATTTTACGGGAAGTTTATTTAACCACCGTTAAGCTGCCTCCGTTCATGATGTAAATCAGCTTACTCACATAGTGTTATCACACCGCAATTAAGACTTACGGAGGGGATGATATGGATGAGTATTCGCCTAAGCGACACGACATTGCTCAGCTCAAATTCTTGTGCGAAAATTTGTATGATGAAGGTATCGCGACCTTGGGAGACAGCCACCACGGGTGGGTCAACGATCCGACATCCTCCGTCAACCTGCAGCTTAATGAGTTGATCGAACATATCGCTTCGTTTGTGATGAGTTATAAAATTAAATACATGGACGAATCAGACCTGTCGGAGTTAGTCGAAGAATATCTCGACGATACTTATACGCTGTTCAGCAGCTACGGTATCAATGATTCCGACCTGCGCCGCTGGCAAAAGACCAAGGCGAGATTATTCAGAATGTTCTCAGGAGAGGACATCTGTACGACAATGAAAACTTAGGGGATAATTATTCCCGAGCTATTTTACGGTTATTAAACTAAAAGGCCACCATGACTAAAACCGACTATCTGATGCGTTTACGTAAATGCACCACGATTGATACTCTCGAACGTGTTATTGAGAAAAATAAGTACGAGCTTTCCGATGATGAACTGGAGCTGTTTTACTCAGCGGCCGATCACCGTCTTGCGGAGCTCACCATGAACAAACTGTATGACAAAATCCCCACCTCCGTTTGGAAATATGTCAGGTAATCAGGCCCCAACGCGTTGAGCCGATGCTTTTATCGGCTTCAATGTCCACGTTGAATACGTATTTTTCCTATTGACAATGAAATGTTAATTACGTTCATCTTTATCGTTAATAATAAATAGACACACTTCTCTGTTCCTGTTCGGGGTATAACGCGATTAACGCGTGATGACTCTCGCCCCTGCTTAATGTCCACCAGCGTAACGGCAATGCCGCCAACTCCCCTATGCTCCTCGCGGCCACGCCGCCGCACTGCCTCCCGGGCGGCGTGATCGCCCCGTAAAATCAGAGCATGCGGCGCAAAATCGCCTGCCGGGCAAAACAGTGGTGTTTAATCACCGCCGCGACGTGCAGCACGATCATGGCCGACAGCGCGATACACGCATAACGGTGCACGGCGAAAAAGAAGCGGTTAACGTCGAGATTTGCAATCAGGCGTGGGAAGTCAATCGCGCCGAAAACGGCAAAGCCGTGCTCCAGCATGAGGAATCCGCTGAGCAGCACCACGAAAATCAGCAGGTAGAATATTTCGTGCAGCAAATGCACCAATCCCTTCTGGTGCCCTTGCAACATATCGCCATAGGGCACCTTCGGCCGGAAAAAGCGCCAGATAAAGCGCGCCGCCATCAGCGGCGTCAGCACCAAAGCCAACGACATATTGGTCACGGAGAAAAAAGCGAAGATGCGCGCATCCGTCATAAAATGCAGCGAATAACCAACGATCATTACGTAGATCATGACCGCGGCAATGCCCCAATGCAGTAACCGACTGAAAAGATCGTAACGGGCAGGTTCGTGTGACATAAAACTCCTTGAAAAGCGGCCATCGCTGGCCGCTTGGCTATCCGATTTACGCTTACTTTTTCAGGATCCAGGCATCCTGCCAGTTGGATCCCACGCCCGGCTCATAGTGAGTCGCGCCGCTGTTCCACTGCATGCAGTAACCGCTGTAAGGGAAAGGTTTGCACTGATACACCTTGCCGTCCTTCGGCTGCAGCACCGTGGTGCCGGCGGTGTATTTACTCAGCTCGTTCGGGAAGACGAAGTTGTAGTCGCCGTTGCCGCCACCGCCGGTGGAGTCTGCTTCCAGGTTGAAGTTTTCGATATCAGGCTGAATGCTCTGCCCGTTGTCGTTGCTGGCGATCACTTTCAGCATGTGGTGGCCTTCGCTGACGTTGGTCAGCGCGATGGTCAGCGGCTGGCTGGCGTCTTCCAGCGTCTCTTTCACATAGCCTTTCTCCGTCTGGCCATGATCGTAAACGCGCGCTTCAACCGTCAGCTTGCCTTTGACCTCGGCATTGAAGGTCAGCTGGGCTTTGCCGTCCTTGATCTTGGTGCTGGACAGATTGCCGATGCGGAGCTCCTCGGTAATGGCCGGCGTTTCTTCCTCATAGGAGATCACTACGCTCTTCATCGGGCTGCCCTGCTTGGCGAAGACCGCGTTATTGCCGAATACCGGGTTGACGTTGCCTTTGCCGTCTTTCACCCCGGCGCGCACCGCTTTCTGCTCGACGTTGATCTTGGTAGCCAGTGCGTGGCTCCAGCGGTTTTTGTCGGTCAGCGCCTCGCTGTCGATCGCCAGCTCGGTTTTCATCGCCAGCACTTCGCCGCTCGCGTCGAAGAAGCGAGCGATCACTTTATCGCCAACCTGCAGGTTTTTACCGGTGAGGGATCCCTGCAGCTGCTTGCGCCATTCGGATACGACGCCGTCGTCCTCGAAGTTGACGTCAACCACCTGATAGAAACTGTTCACCGTATCATTGATTTCCCACACGCCGTAAATCACCTGATAGCCGGTTCTCTCCGGCACCACGCACTGGTGCACTTCGCGATCTTTTGGCGCCTGAGCATGGCCATCAACCTCGCAGAACGGCTCTTTTTCGAAAGCCTCGCGCGACAGCGGCTTGTTCACGTCCCAGTCTTGTTTGGTGATGTAGTAACGCCAGTTATTGGTTTTGTGCTTGGCGGTGTGGTACCAGGTGAACGTCTGCGGCCCCGGCTTCATGGTGTTCAACGCCCAGACGTTGACGCCCTGGCGATCCAGCGGTTCGAAGCCATTAACTCCGCCGCTGGCCAGCTGGCCGTCGAGCGGCGTAGCGCCGCCAGGGAAGCCGGAAATCTGCTCAACGCTCTGCGGTTCCCACTGCGCCCGGCCGCAGTCGGTGTTGCTGCCCAGCTTGCACTTGTAGGCGCGGCTTTCGGGAACTTCGATATACCCATGCGACCAGGCGGCCGACGAGGCAGCAAGCGTTGCCATCATCAGGGCGATTTTGGATAATTTCATTACGACTCCAGTTAAATTTATTGGATTCCAACTGAGTGAGAAGAAACTCAAAGAGATGCGGCGATACCGCGAGAGGAATAATAAGTAGAAGCCCTGAACGCCCGGCACTTAGAATGCATTAAAATAATAAAACCTAATACGGCCAAGATATTAAATGGCATGACAAACGTTTAAAATAATCCGGAAATCGCGAAGCGCCGCCGTACGGCGAAAGAAATAAGCGCACCGTTCCTATTCCACAGAGAGAATAACGTGACATTGAAAAATATCGCCGCAGCGGTCTTGGCCTCCCTGCTGCTCTCCGGCTGCCAGCACGCCGCCAAATCGGCCCCTGATGCCGCCGCCCAACGCGACCAGCTGTCGTCGCTGGTCGGCGCCGGCGTGTTTTTGAGAGAGCGTTGCAATCGCGCCGACATCCCGGCCGACGATAAGCTCACGGCGGCGGCGCTGCAGGAAGCAGAGAAAAAAGGGTGGTCACCGGCGCTCAATCGCGCCCAGGTGCTTGCTGCAGGTCAACACGTCGCCGCACAGCTGGCAGCCGACGCCACGCCGCTGCAGGAGAAGTGCAGCGAATTCAATCGGTCACTGGCGCCCTTTTTAGCCCAGCTCCGTTAGCCCCCCAGCGGCAGCGCAAACCATTGGCAGGCCACCGCGCCTGCGCCCGCCGTCGCCAGCCCCGGCCCGAAAGGCAGGGGCTGAGTTCCATCACCGCCGCGCCATACGCGCAGCAACAGCCACAGCAGGCTGCCGGCGGAGGCAAACAGCAGGATCGACGGCAAAGCGGCATACCCGCCCCAGGCGCCAAGCGCCGCCAACAGTTTAAAATCGCCGTATCCCAGCCCCTCGCGGCCGGTTGCCAGACGAAAGACCCAATACAGCAGCCACAGCGTCAGATAGCCCGCCATCGCGCCGACAACCGCCGCCGGCAAAAAGGCCGGGTGCGCCAGGCAATGCCACAGCAACCCGCCCCACAACAGCGACAGCGTCAGGCAATCCGGCAGGAGTTGGCGCTCGCTGTCAATCGCCGCCAGCGCCAGCAACAACGCAACAAACGCCAGCATGAAAAACCAATCAACTCCGATGCCGAGACGCCAGACCAGCATGATTCCCATCAGCATCAGAAATAACTCCACCAGTGGATAACGCACGGAAATAGGGCTGCGGCAATAACGACAGCGGCCACGCAACAGCAGCCAACTTAATAATGGAATATTATCGAACGCCGATAATTGTTTTGTGCATGACGGGCAAAATGAACGCGGCCAAACGAGATCAAACCGCTCGGCCTGCGTCGTTTCTATTTCACGCTCAAGCATGATAGGCAGCCGATAAACGACCACGTTAATAAAACTGCCGACGCACAGACTCAACACGGCGCTAAATAACAGCCAGTGTTCATCCGCCGCCGCGTTTAGGGCGAATAGCATGATTTTTTCTGATTCCTGATGATTCGTTAGCGTTGGTTACATCGACGGCTGCGTCGTCACCTGCAGCCGGCTGACCTGCACTACGCCCGGCGCCTGCCCCGCGCGCTCCACGGTGAGCGCGAGCACGCGGATACCGTGCTCGCGCTGCAGGGCAGCCAGCCACGACAGCAGGCTTTCGAACGGCACGGGTGGCAGCCTCACCAGCATCTCCGCGTCACTTTCCGTCAGGTCGGCGATGGGAATGCGGTACGCTTGCGCGCTCTGCCGCAGCCGCTCCGGCAGTTGCTCGCGCGCAGCGGCGCCCGGCGGCAAGCGAGCCTGCAGTTGCTGGATGACGTGTGCCTGCCCCTGCAGCGCCGCCAGCCGTTGTGCGCTTTTCTGTGCCAGTGAAAATTGATACAGACAGTAGCCGCAGGCTACCAACAACAACAGGCTTAACAACACCGCCCGCCGCAACGCCTTATCGCGCCACCCGATATTCATCGCTCACCTCTCACCGTCAGGACCGCCTGGTTGGGTGCGCCGCCTTCGCTGAACGTCATGCTGACCTCGCCATCGTTAACCGGTGCCGGCAGCGGCACGTCGTTTCTGTTCACCGTCACCACCAGACGATCGTCGGCAGCGTCGAAAGCCAGTGCCTGCAGCTGCGGGGGCGCCCATAAAGCGAGTGCCCCGGCCGCGTAGGGCAACAGCCTGAACAGCTGCGGCGCATTCAGGGCGTCTTGCATACGCCGCACCTGCGCTTTCGCCGCCTGTTCCGCAAACGCCGGCGCGGTCTGGCCAGGCAGCAGGCGCTGAGACAGTACCGCTATCCGGCTCTCGTTCTGCCGGGCCATCTGTTGGTGATGCAAACCGCCCACCAGCAGCGAACCGCTGAGCAACAGCAGCGCGCAGACGGTCTTATCGGACAGGCGACGCAGCCAGCGTACGCTCGGTTTGAAACGCCCCTGCAGCAGCGTGGCGGGGCTGCTCCAGGCCTCTTGCGCCAGTTGCCAGAGCGGATCCTCGTCAATGCGCGCCGCTTCCCAGCCCGCCGGAATTTCCCCGCCGCAGTGCAGACACCAATCCGGCGTCGGCAACGGAGTGCAATCCCGCCAGGCATCGGGCAGCGACATGCTCTGCCCACTCCCCGTTCGGATCAGCCAGCGATCGCGCCAGCGCAGCGCGCTGCATTGGCCCGGCAGCGGCAATGCCAGCACGTCGGGCAGCATTTTATGGGCGCGAATGCCGCAGGCGCTCAGGCGCTCGACCCAGCCCTGCATCTGCGCCAGCGCGACGCCGGCGAGGGTGAAATCACGCTGCGCCTTGCCCAGCACCGCCCAGTGCATCCGATCGGTATCGGTCAACAGCCCGGCCTCGTGGGCGTAGGCCAGCGCCAGCGGCGTCGCCTGCCGGGCCTTGCCCTGGAATGTCGTTTGTCTCAGCACCACATGACGGGCAGGCACCAGTACCACGACTCGGCTGCCCTGCGCCATGGCCGCCAACTCGTCGCCGCCGGCGGTCAGATCGAGGCGGGCGCCAAAGCGGCAGCGCGTCTCGCCGACGTGGCCCCAGCGCACATCGGCCATCGAGTCCTCGCTCAGCGCGATAAGCAGGATTGTGTTCGCCACCCTTTACCCCTCCCCTCTGTCGAACTGGCGTCCGCTGACCGTGATGCCTGACTGGCCCGGTTGCCACGCGCTGACGAGCCGATAGCGCCCGTCATTCAGCGTCAGCTGCAGCTGCGCAATCCAGCGGCTGTCGTCGAACTTCAATCGCTCGTCGAGAGCGTCGTCATCCAAGGCTTGCAGCGCTTTTTCCTGCGACAAAAACGTCAGCGTCTGCCACCCCTGCGACGGGCGGGCCGCCAGCAACGTCCGCAGCCGTTCTCCGCCCAGGGCGTTCATCAGCATCGCCCGCAGCAGCGGCAACCGGGCCTCATCCACGGCGTCCGGGTTGATCTGCAATTCAGCATCCGGCGCCGCACAAAGCTGCGGCGCGAGGCGCAGGTATAGCTCACGATCGATACCGGCCAGCTCCCGCAGTTCGCTGATATCCCCCATCAGGTACCCTTCGCCATAAGCCCGGGCGACGATCGCATCGGCAATCGCGCCCGCCTGCGCGTCGGCGATCCCCAGGTTGTTCAGTAACAGCATGAATATCCGCCTCTCTTTATTGGGGGGAGCCCCCTCGCTATCTCCGACCTCCGTTGAGCCGGCGGCGCGGATCAGGGCGTTTACGTTGAAACAGGCATCGACCCGGCGCAGGCGTATCGCCACTTCCCCCTCTTCGGTACGCATACTGAACGCCGCCCCAGAGGCTCCCCAGGCCTTGCGCTGCTCTCCTGCCTGCCGCCACCGCTGTTGGGCGTAGATCTCCCCGCCCAACAGCAGCCATTTCGCCCTCAGCCGATCCTGCTGAGACTGGGTGCGCGCCAGCGAACGCTGCCAGTGGTCATTGATATTGACCGCCACGATCGCCATCAGCGACATCATCAGCAGCACCATCAACAGCGCCATACCGCGTTGTTTTTTCATCATGGCCTCGCCGAGGGCAGCGCGATGATGCGCCGTATTTCCCCCAACGCGGGGGTTTCGACGGTGATCTCCACCGCCTGCGGCAGCAGCCCGCCGGCGTGCCAGGCCGTCAACCATTCGCCTTGCCGATAAAAACGCAGGCGGAACCGCGTCACCTCCGGCAGCAACAGCACGCTGCGCGCCGTCGCCTGCGGGCTGCTCAAATTCGGGTAACTGAGGCGCTCCAGCCGCCCCTGCCGGTGGCGATAGGCCACCCGCTCCTGCGTGGCACGCGGCAGCCGGGCCTGCGGATTCGACCAGCCGCTTCGGATCAGCAACAGCTGAAAATCCACGTCTTCCCCCTCCGCCGTCTGCAGCACCGCGAATTCCGGCGCCGCCGGCCTGCGTTTATCACCGATCGGCGCACGCGCCTGCGCATGAGCAAAATCGCGCTCGACGATCGCCAGCGCCCGTTGCAGCTGGGTCAGCTGCGTCGATTTGCGCTGGGTAATTTCGTCGTTTTTCAGCACGCCCCTGAAGACCGCCAGGGCGGTGAGCGACAGCATGGCGAACAGGGCAATGGCCAGCAGCATTTCCACCAGCGTAAAGCCGCGTTGCAAAGCGCGCTTCATGGCAACCCCCGGTAAGCCTGTAACTCCGCCAACACGTTGCGATCCTGCGGATCGCGCCTGACTTCGATCGCGATCGCCCGCATTCCGGCATCGCTGGTTTCCTGCCCGCGATAGCGCCAGTGCCAGGTCTCACCGGCCATCACCGTGGTGCCCGAATGCCAGGCCAGCGTCGGCGGCTGCGGATCGAGCTGCAGCAGCGTCAGCTGGTTGTCCGCTACCCACAGCGCAACGGTCTTGGCTTCGATCTCGCTCAGGCTACGCACCTGGCCGCCGGTGCTGTTGATCAGCGCCAGGCAACCGATGGCGAAGATCATCAAGGCCACCATCACTTCCAGCAGCGTCATGCCCTGCTGGCGTCTCATTTTCCGCGTCATCGCAACGAATGTCCGTCGTTTCAAATACGAAGTAACCGGGCGCCTGCAATCGCCACAGGCACCGCCCCTGCGACAGCGCTACGCTGAACGCCGTGGTTTCGCCCCCCGGATACAGCCACACCTGCGGCGGCCGCGCCGCCGCGTCATCGAGCGCGACGGTTTGCCCTTCAACGCTCAGCCACAGCGCGATGCCGTCCGGCAGGGCGTATGCCTCCCGGCTCGCCTGTCCCGCAGCGGCAACGCTGCGCCAACCGCCGCTGCCGAACGCCACGCCATAACTCACCCCTTCGCGCTCGGCCCGCTCGGCGAGGGCATTCAACCAATGGTTCAGCCGCTCCCCCTGCCGTGCCAACGCTTTCTCATCCGCCGGAAAACTCAGCATCACCAGGCCGCTGGTCACCCCCAGCAGCAGCAATACCAGTATGATCTCCAGCAGCGTAAAGCCACGTATACGCCTCATGGCGCGTCGGCGTCGGCCACCCAGTTGCCGATATCGTCATCGGTGTCGGCGATGCCGTCCGGCCCCAGAGAAAACACGTCCAGCTTGCCGTGACGCCCCGGATTGCGCAGACGGTACTCCTGCCCCCAGGGATCTTGCGGCAACCGGCGGATATAACCGTCTTCGGGATAATTTCTCGGGATCGGCGCCAGCGCCGGCCGGGTCACCAGCGCCGCCAGCCCCTGTTCCGCGCTGGGATAACGCCCGTTGTCCAGCTTGTACATATCCAACGCGTTCTCCAACGCGACGATATCGCTGGCGGCCTTTTGCCGATCGGCCTTCTCCTTATTTCCCATCAGGCTTGGAATGGTCAGGCTGGCCAACAACCCCAGAATGACGATCACCACCATGATTTCCAGCAGCGTAAACCCTCGCTGCCGTGACCTGCGCATCTTGCTGATATGACTCACTTTACTCTCCATTAACGGCATGATTAGCCGACCATATTATTGAGCTGCAATATCGGCTGCAGGATGGCCAAAATGATAAACAGCACCGAACCGGCCATCGCGATCACCAATAAAGGCTCAAACAGCCCCAGCGCCAGCGTGACTTGCCGGCCGAATGCCTCCTGCTGCATCGTCGCCGCCCGTTCGAGCATCATGTCCAGCTCACCGCTGCGCTCGCCGGACATGATCATGTGCCGCATCATCGGTGAGAACAGCGCGGTGCCCTCAAGCGACGGCGACAATCCTTCGCCCTCCCGCACCCGCTCCATCGCCGCCAGCATCCGTTCGCGGGCGGCATCGTTGCCCAACACGCCGGCGCTGATGCGCATCGCCTCCAGCAACGGCACCGCGCTGGCGTTCAAAATGCTCAGCGTTTTGGCGTAGCGCGCCGTGTTCACCGCCAGCGACAGCTTGCCGACCACCGGCAACCGCAGGATGAACGCATGCCAGCGCACGCGCCGCGCCGGATCCCGCAGGCGATAGCGGAAAGCGCCAAGGCCCGTCAGCACCGATATCAGCGCCAACGCCCCCCATCGGCGCAACCCGTCGCTGGCGCCGAGCAGCATCCGGGTCGACAGCGGCAAGGTCTGCTTCATATGCACAAACTGTTCGATCACCTTCGGCACCACCGCCGTCAACAGGATCGCCACCACGCCGATTGCCACCGCCGTCAACACCATCGGGTACACCAGCGCCTGCACGATTTTGTTCTTCATTTGCTGGCGCTGTTCGACGTAGTCGGCCAGCCGTTCCAGCACCGGCGCCAGATGGCCGGAAATCTCACCGGCGGCCACCATGGCGCAATAGAGGCGGTCAAAAATCTTCGGATACTGACCCAGCGCCTGCGCCAGCGGAAAGCCCTCCAGAATGCGCTGCCGCACCTGAGCCAACGCCGCCTGCAGACCTTTTTTCTCCGTTTGTCGCGCTACCGCCATCAGCGCTTCCTCCAGCGGCAGCGCAGCGGACAGCAGCGTTGCCAGCTGCCGGGTCAACAGCGCCACATCACCGCTGCTCACGCCGCTCATCCAGCGGCCGGCAAACATGCCAGCGAAAGCGGGCTGCCTGCGCGCTTGCACCGCCAGCACCTGCCACCCCTTTTCACGCAGGCGATCGCGGGCGTGGCGCAGAGAATCCGCCTCCAACACGCCGCGCTGGGCGCGCCCCTCACGATCGCAGGCGCGATAATCAAACTTCATCGCCGTCCCCTTCGCGCGTCACTCGCAGCACTTCCTCCAGGCTGGTCTCCCCGGCGCACATCTTGGCGATCCCATCCTGGCGCAGCGGCAGATAGCGTTCGGCGGCCAGTTTCGCGATGTCCAGCTCGCCATCACCGCGATGGATCGCCATGCGCATCGGTTCATCCAGCACCAACAGTTCGTGCAAGCCGATTCGGCCGTGATATCCCTGCCCGCCGCAGGCCTCGCACCCCAACGGGCGCCAGCAGGTCACCGCCTGCGTCGGTGGCAGCCCCAGCAGGCGCCGCTGCGCGTCAGGCAACGCATAAGGCTCACGGCACTGCGGGCACAGCCGGCGCACCAGGCGCTGCGCCAACACGCCGCTGAGCGAACTCGAAAGCAGAAACGGTTCGACCCCCATGTCCCGCAGCCGGGTCACGGCACCGATCGCCGTGTTGGTATGCAGGGTCGACAGCACCAGATGCCCGGTCAATGAGGCCTGCACCGCGATCTGCGCCGTTTCGCCGTCGCGGATCTCACCGATCAGCACCACGTCGGGATCCTGACGCAGCAGCGCGCGCAGCCCGCGCGCGAAGGTCATGTCCACCTTGGGATTCACCTGCGTCTGCGCAATGCCGGCCAACTCATATTCGACGGGATCTTCGATCGTCATGATGTTGCGCTGTTCATCGTTGATCTGGCTGAGCAAGGTATAGAGCGTGGTGCTCTTGCCGGAGCCGGTCGGCCCGGTGACCAAAATGATGCCGTGCGGCTGGCGGATCAGGCGCAGCAACGCCTGCTGGTGCGCCGGCGCCATGCCCAGGCTGGGCAGTTCGAGCCGCACGCCCTGTTTGTCCAACAGGCGCATGACCACGCGCTCGCCGTGGCTGGCCGGCATCACCGACACCCGCACGTCAATCGCCCGCCCGCCGACCTTCAGCGCCATGCGCCCATCCTGCGGCACGCGCTTCTCGGCGATATCCAGCTTCGACATCACCTTGATGCGCGACACCAGCAGCGCCGCCAGCTTGCGCTGCGGCGCCAGAATCCGCCGCAGCGCGCCGTCGATGCGAAAGCGGATCACCAGCTCGCTCTCGTAGGTTTCGATGTGGATATCGGAGGCGCGCTCTTTGATCGCCTCGCTCAGCAAGGCGTTGATCAAGCGGATAATCGGCGCATCGTCCTGTTCGTCCAACAGGTCTTGCTGTTGCGGCAGCTCCTCGGCCAGCGCGTAAAAATCCAGTTCGCCGCCCAGGTCGTCGATCATTTTCTGCGCCTGGCCGCTTTCCTGCTGGTAGTGCGCCACCAGCCGTTGATCAAAAGCCTCCGCCTCCAGCCGGGCCAGCGCCGGCTCGCCGGGCAGGCAGCGGTAGGCCTCCATCAATGCGGCGTGGCTCGTGTCAGGGTGACAATAAATTTGGATACCGTGCTGCCCGTCAACGGCCAGCACGCCATGCTGGCGCGCCCAGGAAAAAGGCAGCAGCGGCCCCGCAGAACGGGGCTTCACGGGCGCACTCCCCGCAAATAAAACGCGTCGATACTGGCAACGGTGGCGAGAAACGCCCGATTGTCGAGCGCCTTCTTATCGCCGGCGATCTCACCGCGCAGTGCGTCATTCAGCTCACGATCGTCCTGCTGCTCGGCGTCGAACTTGCCTAACTTGCGTTGGCTCTGCCGGGCATATCCCTCGGTGCTGCGAATGATGGTCGGGCGGATAAACAGCATCAAATTACGCTTGCTCGCTTTGGTGGCGGTCGAGCGAAACAGCGCCCCCACCAGCGGGATCTTGCCCAGGATCGGCACGCTGCTCTCCAGCTCCGAGTTGGACTTGTCCAACAGGCCACCCACCACTACGGTTTCGCCGCTGTCCACCAGAACCGTGTTGTTAACCGTGCGGATATTGAAGGTCGCCCCCAGCGAATCCGGCGTAGCGCCGGCGCTGTCGGCAACGCTGGAGACCTCCTGTTCGATCTGCATCAGCACGGACTGGCCCTGGTTGATCTGCGGTTTGACCTTGAGTTTGATCCCCACCGTCTTGCGCGACACGGTATTGAAGACGTTATCGCTATTGGTGGTTTGCGAACCGGTCAGGATCGGTACATCCTGCCCGACGCTGAATTCCGCCTCGGCGTTATCCAGCGTGACGATGCTCGGCGTGGCCAGGATATTATTTTGGTTGTTGCTGGCGATGGCGGTCAGCAATACGCCCCAGTTACCGCTGTAGAAACCGGTCATCAGGCCGTTGGCCTTGCCGAACACGTCGCTCATGCCGTTTTCGAACCCCGCCGACACCCCGGGCATCTGGCCGGCGAACTGCGTGCCGCCACCGTATTTGTTGGCCCACTGCACGCCGATGTTCAGCCCCTGCCCATCCTGCACTTCGACGATCACCGCTTCGACCAGCACCTGCGCGCGGCGCACGTCGAGCTTGGCGACCACCGCCTCCAGATCGCGCATCACATCCGGTGCGGCGGTGATGATCAGCGCATTGGTCTGCTCATCGGCCTTGATCACCACATTTTTCAGCAGCGCCACGTTGGCGGCGGCGCTCTCCTTCTCGTTTTGCAGGCCCGCACTCACGCCGGTCAGCACCTCGACCAGGCTCTGCGCCTTAGCGTATTTGAGAGGGATAACCTGGGTATTGCCCTGGGTGACGCTCTTGTTATCCAACTGGTCAATCAGTTCTTTGGCGTGTTCGCGGCTCCGATCGTCCCCGGCGATCATCACGCTGTTGGTCCGCTCATCCGCCACCAGCCGCAGCGAGCTCGCGCCGGCCGTGCGCCGCTTGCCCTCTTCGCGAAACAGTTCGTTCACCATGCGCGCGATCTCCGGCGCCGCCGCATGCTTCAGCGCGAGAGTTTCGACCCGATTGCCATCGTCCTGATCCATCTCCCTGACGAGCTCGAGCAGGCCATTGACCACGCTGGCCCGGCCGGTGATCAACAACGCGTTTCCCTGCTCGTAATGCGCCACGCTGCCCACGCCGATGCTGTCGTTGAGCTGGCGCAATATCGGCGAAACGTCTTTGGCCGCGATATTGCGCAGCGGTACCACGCGCATCACCACTTCATCCCCTTCGGCGATCGCCTCACCGCCGTTTTGTGCCAGCGCGGCTCTTTTTCCCTCTTTGGCGGCGATCACCTTCAAGACGTTATTGGGCATGCCGATGACCGTATAGCCATAGACATCCAGCACGTTGAGAAAGAACTGGTAATACTGCTTCTCGTCGAGCTGTTCATAGCTGCGCACCGTGACCTTACCTTTCACCGCCGGATCGATAATGATGGTTTTGCCCAGGTTTTTACTGACCGTATTAATAAATTCCTGAATGTCCGTGCCTTTGAAATTGGCGGAGAATTGCTCCGCGCGCGCCGCGCCAGCCAGCACAATCATGACGGCCATCGCCGCTAACGCGCGCCATAAGCCGGCGCTCCAGCCTGGGCCGGAACGATAAATAAAATGCGTAATCACAATGTCGCCTTATGCTATAAAACACCCCGCACCGAAACGGCGCGCCGGCTACTCTTTAAACGTCAGCGTGGCGTAATAGCCGTTTTCATCGAGCAGTATTTTATTTTTCACTATCCGCACGATGATGGCATTGCTGCCGGCCAGACGGTCGCCAACGCCATAACCGGTTTGCTTGCCGCCATGCTCGACGATGACCAGGCTTTTTTTGGCGTTATCGCTGAACAGCAGACCCGCTATCTTGCCAAGCGCAGCGGCTTCCGGTGCGTTAGCCAGCAGCTCGGCACCGATCGCCCATTCGCCGACTTTATACCCGTGCGCCTTTTCGCCGTCTTTCGCCGCTTGATAGCGGCCAAACCAGTGCGCGTCATTAATTTTTCCGATGTCCTCTTCCTGAGGAAAGACAATATAACGCCCCGGCCCGGGCGCGTTTTCACGGCTCGGCTCAACGGGCGCGCCATCCCCGGCCATCATTCGCCATCCCAGCTGGAGCATGAACGCCAGATTCGTCAGAAAAAAAAGAAGCATAAAAAAGTCTATCAACCGTTTGCTCACGGCACCCCCGGTTATTCAACGGCGCCAACGCTAAGCGGAAATACCGACCACCATCGCGACGGAAAACAGCAGCGTGATGACCAGAGCCACTTTATAATTCACGGCGTCCAGCCACGTTCGCCGGCGTTTATTAACCGATGACGACGGGCATTCCCCCTGCAAATTAGCGGCCGCACGCTCGCAGGCTTGAAAGCTCAACATCACGCCAAATCGGGGAATGGTCTTGATCACCTCACCGGGAATACCGTGGCGGGAGAGCAAAGAGCGGCATTGGAATATCATCTGATAATAGTTATTGTCGCTGATGGTCTCATGGTTGCAAAACCAGACAGCGCGAATAATGTCGTTCTTCTTATAAATACCGCTCAACAGGCACAGCATGAAGCGCCGCTGTAATTCGGTCATTTCAATGAGCACATTCTCTTTTTTAAACAACAGCGTTTTTTCATTGTTGTTTAATATCACCAACTCATTTTCCAACAGAGTCTCGTTCAGGGCAATGTTATGTATGTCCATCTCTCGCCTATCAGTTTAATGAAGTTCAAAGGCTCTCTGTGCCATCACCTTTGCACGCATGCGGCGAGATGCATTCTCAATGAAGGTTAATGGTTCGCCGTTTCAAGAGCGGCCTCAATTAATCATGCGAAAAACATTCATGCAACTTATTTCTTTAAAATAAACAATATAAAATTAATATGGCCGAATCACATCACCTTAGATTCATTAAATCATTTAAAAACATGATGATAGCGGCTTTTATAAAATAGCTAAATCACCATTAAATTTGATTAATGATGAAGAAAATAGGCATTCACGCATGATAACCCATGTTATTAGTTGCGTGCTAAAAAGGCAGGGTTCGAGGATGTAAAGGGTAACAGAAATACACCTTAAGCTCACATACAAAACGAGATAAAAATCAGGATTCGATATTACATAAAAACATCGGCGAGTAGGCATTGCTAAACATCAACGTATTCTTGTCCACGCTGCGAATATGATAAAACGTCGATTCATTGCTGAAAAAGTAAGTATACACCTCTTCCGGCAAGGTATCGCGCGGTGAATAATTCACCTCACCATAGTGGAAACGATAGAAACTGCCTTGCGAGACATAGCTGAAATTAACCCGTCGGTTGACGAAATACTTCTCTTCACCGTCGTTGGCCAGGCCCGACAAGATCATCACGCCCTTATCGCCCGACAAAAAGATGTAGTTTATTTTTAGCGACAGCTGGATGTCATCGTGTGCCGCCTGCGCGTCCAGCGAATTGAAATAATTGAACGTGGCGTTCGCTTCGCAGGAAAAATCACCGAACTCATGATGGCTGCGAACCAGGGAATACACCACGCTGCCAGTCAACACGCACAGGCCGACCAGCGTGGCTGACAAAATATTTAACTTTTTTTCCATGCCCGGATGTACTCGCTCTCACAATTATGCAAAACGGCCGCACTGTCCTTCGTGCATTTGGCGATAAACTGGCGTCCGCTGTCTTCATTGGCATTATGAGAACGGTTAACCTTGGTAATGACAATCTCACCGGGGCGGCAACGCTGGCCATAAAGATCGTTCCTGGCCAAAAGCCGGAAATAATCGTCCTGCCTATGCCCGAAGAAATTGCCGACATAGTAGATCGGGCAACCGTTAATGCTGCCAAGATACGACAGCACCTGCTTTCTTTCGCCGTCGCGGTGGTGCTTGTAATAGATGAAGCACAGCACCAAGAAGGACAAAGGCACGACGATCGATAAGCTGCGCAGCAAAATAAAAAGATAGTGGCTGTTTTTTGGCGGCTCCGTGACGGGAGAAACGGGCGCCTCGGCGGTTTCAGGCGGCTCAGGGAAATCAACCGGCTGCCTATTGATCGGAATAATTCTATTTAGTCTATACCCCTTTTTGGATAGGGTGACAATCAACCGCTCGTTGAAACCAACAGACGCCAATGCACGCCGGGTCAAGCAGATATATTGGTTTAGCGTCGCTGAAGAAGCGCTCAATCCATGATCGGTCCACACCTGCCGCAAGAGCGTTTCACGGCTCACCGCCTCATGGCTGTGTTCGAGCAAGCATTTGAATACCCTTGTATTTACGCTGGATAAGAAAACTTCCCGCCCTTTCGTTATGCTCTTTAATGAACCGTTTTCAGTGTTAAATGTAATATCTTTATCAATGATATAAATCATATTGCTGCCTAATTTCACACCCGTGGACCATTCAGGCTTCTCTCTGTCCTATAACGATCAACTTCAACGCCATTTATCACTACCGGCGCTCGAAATAATAACGGAAAAACGCCGAATTAACCCAAATCAGCTTATATTTCAACCTCAAGATAATTGCCATTTCATTCGATGATGCCGAGAAAATGAAAATACGGTGCGCCAACATTATTAACACATAATATATTATTTAGGTAAAAATCTCATCGGATCACTTGTCTCCGCATGATGAGACGCATCACGACTGCGCTTCTTTCAACGCACATGCCCCCTTCATTCGCCCACCCATAAATATTAGCAATAGTAATCATTAGACACATCACCAAAAACTTAACGCCGACCCCAACAAAAAAAAAAAAATGATAAATAACAACAGATAATATATAAAAAATCTTTCATCAAGCCATAAAATACAAATTTCAATGCGGGTTGATCTGGATCATTCCCCATCAAACAAATAAATAATTATAAACAAACTTCACTATATTCAACTGCCGATAGCGTCTAAAAAACTCAACCTCACCCTAAAGGAAACACGATGACGATTGGCAGCAGCTATAACTACCCCGCACAGCGCGCCGCACAACTGGCGGCCGCGCAAAAACTGCATACCTCCGGCGCCTGGGGCAGCCGTTATCCAAACCCGCCCGATTTGTCGTTCGATTACCGCCGGCTGGTAGAGCAAACCGGCGGCATCGCTCAGGCGACGGCGCCGGACCATAAGATCTGCATCATCGGCGCAGGTATCACCGGCCTGACGGCGGCGCGCGAACTGTATCGCTGCGGCTTCAATAACGTGACCGTCATGGAGGCGGGCGACCGCATCGCCGGCCGCCATTACACCATTACTGACGTCGCAAACCAGGGATTGGCGACCCGCTACGCCCCCTTCGAGATGGCGGCGATGCGCATGCCTTACTTTAATCTGACTGGAGAAGCGCCTGACGATGGCCGTTCGCTACTGGCCTACTACGCCAGTGAATTTGGGCTTTCGATTCAAGATTTCCCCAACCCCGGCACGCGATGGGTCGCTTCAACAGGCATTTATCTGCAAGAAGGCCTGGTGCACGGTGGCGTTGAACCGATCATGCAGGTATGGGTCAACCCTGATGGCGCGACGCCGCCGCCGACCGCTCAACTGCAGGCGGTGTTCGACAAGTGGAAGACGTTTGAAAAACTGATGGTCGACAAAGTCAGTGAAACTTATGGCTCCGACGATTGGGAGGCCATGTGGCAAGCCATTGTCGAGACCTATTCCCGCACGGCCTTCCGCGACTTTGTCAAAGCGCCGGCCATCGAGCATTGGGATCCGGAGAACCCGGGAAACTTCGGTGGGCTGGCGATGAGCGATGAAGAGTCCAACATTTTTTATTCCATCGGCTTTGGCGATGGCAGCTGGGGTGCCTTCTACGATGTTTGCACCCTCTACCCCTTGCGCACGGCGATATTCGGTTTCGGTAGCCAGCTGCAGCTCATCCACGGGCGTTATGATCCGGACGGCGCCTTTAATCCCGGCCCCTTTGCCGAAGAGCAGACGCTGCCGGACGCCTATGGCCGCCGTTTTGAAGGCCCCCGCTACCGTGGGGTGCGCACGTTTGACGACTGCATGCTGTTCCTGCCGCCGCAGGGCAAAGCGCAGTCGTTCTATGAGCACGCCATGCAGCGCCAGGCCGGGTTTGCCACGCAGCAGCGCGTGAAGCGCATCGAAAAACGGGATAACGGCGTGCGCGTGCATTATGCCGTCGGCGGCGCAACGCTGTACGAGGATTTCGACTCGGTGGTGGTTACGGTGCCCTCCTGGATCCTGGAGGTCGATGTGGAACTGCAAGGTTTCTCGCCACAGCAGCTGCCGCAAACCATCACCCGTGCTTACAAAACCGCCCATTGGGAAACCAGCTGTAAGGTTTATGCGCCGTTGGATCCGACATTTTTCACCGATCCCGGCAATAAAATCCCTCAAATTCTGGTGACCGACACCTTCGTTCACGACGTTTACGCCTATCAATACAGCGTCGGCGGTTATGAAACGCCCTGTATTCTTCTCAGTTATACCTGGGAAGACGACGCCACCAAACTGGCGTCTTTCAGCGACGCCGCTCTGGTCGAAAAATGCGTGGCGGAGCTGGACCGCATCCTGTTGCGTTCGCAAAACATCGGCCAACCCATTTCGCCCTACATTCAAACCGAGCACGCGCGCGTCGTGCGTTGGATCACCGAGCCGAACTCGCTCGGCTGCGCCAAGCTTTACCGTGCGGGAACCTATGCCGATGCCATGAGCCTGCTGGCCTACAACCGCGACACCGCAGCGCACTCCGGGCTCTATTTGGCCGGCGAGTCTTTCTCCGTCGATGCCGGCTGGACGGAGCCTTCGCTGCGCGGCGCCATTGATACCATCATCAACCTTTGCAACAACACCGGCGCGCACTTCAACGGCGGATTCAGCATGAACGATTACCCTCGCTACCAAGTGTAATCGCATTACGTCGCGCAAGGCGATCGGCCGGATCGCCTTGCGCTGTCAACTCACCGCGCGGCGGCCAGGAGCTGCCGTGCCGTGTCTATCAGCAACCGATCCCGCCCTTTCGCCGCGATCAGCTGACATCCCACAGGGAGTCCATCCAGCCGCCCGCACGGGATAGTGATCGCCGGCAGCCCCAGCAGATTCCATATGCTGGTAAGGCTGAGCAATGCGTCGCGAACGCCGCAGGCGCGCCCGTCGAGAAACAGCGTCCGCGCATACAGCGCCGGCGCGCAAACGGGCACCGTCGGCATCAGCAGCACATCGCAGCGTTCGAACAGGCGCGCGAAACGGCGCGACAACACCTCACGACGCGCCAGCGCACGCACATATTCCCATCCTCTGACCTCGCGCGAAGCGACGAGCCGCTGCAACACTTCGGGCTGAAAGAGCTCCGGCCGCTCAGCCACGCGCTCGGCGTGCACCTCATAGGCCTCACTCTTTTGTATCTGCCCGAGAATCAGCTGCATCTCACTTGCCCACGGCGCGATCTCGGCAGCCACCGGCAGCCTCCGCCCACAGACTGCACGCAGCCAGGCCTCCGTCATCGTGACGACCCGCGGATCCTGCGGGCCAAAAGCCGCCGACGGCACCCAATGCAGCCGCAGCCCGGCGACGTCGGCCACTGTCGACGGCGCAGCGTCGGGCACTAATGCCGCGTAAACGGCGGCGACGTCGGCGGGAGAGCCGGCGATGATCCCCACGTGATCCAGGCTGCGCGAGAGCGGGAAAACCCCCTCGGTTGAGACGGCGCCATAGCTGGGTTTAAACCCCACCGCGCCGGTCAACGCGGCGGGGATCCGCACCGAACCGCCGGTATCCGTGCCCAACGCGACGGGCACGATGCCGGCGGCCACCGCAGCGGCGCTGCCGCAGCTCGACCCCCCCGTCATTTTCGACCTGTCCCAGGGATTGCGGGTCGCCCCCTGCAAAGCGCAATCGCCGGTCGGGCCATAGGCAAACTCGTGCGTCATCGTCTTGCCGAGTATGATGGCGCCGACCTTTTTTAAGGCCGCAACGCAGCCGGCGTCATGCTCAGGCACAAAGTCCCGAAAATGCGCGGACCCCATGGTCGTCGGCATACCGGCCGTCATGATGTTGTCCTTAATGCCGACGGGCACCCCGTGCAATATGCCCAAATCCTTCCCCGCCGCCAGCAGGCTATCAGCCTCGGCTGCGCTGCGCCGAGCCTGTTCCGCGGCAACATGAGCGAAGGCATTCAGCACAGGATCGATCGCGGCGATGCCGGCCAACGCGTGTTCTGTCAGCTCAACCGCGCTCGTTCGCCGGCTACGCAGCGCCTGCGCCAGTTGTTCCAGGTTTTTTCCCGCAAAATAACCGTCCGTTAATGCAACATTCGCAGTCGTTAGCGACATAGTGAATTCCTACAGATAAAACGATGTGCGCGGCCGTTAATGCCCGCCGCTCCCCGGCAACAGCCCCAACGCCGGCACGATCAGCAGTGTACTGAACGCCATTGACAGCACATTGCCCACATAAGGATGAAAATCCTTGGGCAGACGGCGAGAAAGCGCCGCGGCCAAAGGCGGCCCCAACAGCGCGCCTAGCAAAGCGCCGCCGACGATCGCCGTCGCCGTGCCGCCATAGGCCAACACGGCGGCCGGCGCCACCGACACCACCGGGATGTAGGTGGGGTACCAGCCTTTGGCGATCCACTGGCGCCGCCAGACCACGACGCCAATCGCGGCGGCCAGCGCCTGGGCCGTCAAGATTTCCGCCAAAAGTCCGGAACCGTAAGCGGGCGACAAGGCGTTCAGCGCGGTGGCCAACAGCACCCCCGCAATGAGGCCGGCGCTCGCCCACTCATTGCCAAAGAAGGGCGATTCGGTAAAGTCCGCCAGCATCCTGCGCACGATCCAGCCCGGCCCAAAAACCTGTTCAGGAGGAGCTGCGGCGACGATCGGCGGTGCGTTGTCGTGGGCCGTCAGCCACGGCAGGCGGCGATACAGCATAAACGCCGTCACGCTTCCCAACGCCATGCCGCCCACGTTACCGATCACCCCCGGCAGCGCCAACGGCGCGAAGACAAAGTTGACCAACAACAGCGAAGACGGCGTCACCAACAACGCCCCCAGTACCGCGCCGACAACGGCGATTTTCCATCCCCGGCCATACATCAGCACCGTCGCGGCCGGCAGTGAAACAAAGGCGACAAAGGTCGGTTGCCACTCTTGCCCGGCGCGGATCGTCCACCCCCACAGCAGGTTGCTGAGCACCAACCCCAGCGTCGAACTGAGCAGCAGCCAGGGCCATAGTCCCGTCGCGTAAGAAATGGCGAACCCCTGCCAGCGCTTGCCCCTGCGGCTCGCCCGCCAGGCCAGCGCACCGCCGGCCAACATGCCGAGAGAGGCCAGCTCATGTTTATAAAACGTCGCCTCGCTCATATCCCCCAGCACCCACCTCAGCCAGGCTAGCGGCGCCGGCCACTGCGCCAGCATCGACGCGTAATCGGGCCAATGCGCCGTGCGCCCCACCGCCGCCGCCAACTGCGCGGCGAGCGCCAATGCGGCCACCAGCGCGGCGGCAGCCGCGATATTCAGCGCCGCCGTCCCACATTTTATTCCCCGGGTTGAAACCGACCTGTTCTCCATAAGGGCCGCCTCACCGAGGGAATGCCGGATGAACGCGATAGCCCAGCATCGCGTCGTAAACATCGGTGCGGCGATCGCGATGCAAATCGTTCAGACTGTTCCAGATTGGCGCGCTGCGGGCCGCGCACAGATCGATATCCGCATATAAAATGGTTTCATCTTCCGCCGACGCGATCGCGCCGATAGGCCAACCGTTGGTGCCGGCAATCAGCGAACACCCCAGGAAACGTTCGCCGCGATCGCTCCCCACCCGATTCGCCGCAGCGATAAAGACGTTGTTGACGTGCGCGGCGGTCATCGTCAGGTAAGACGCCATGCAGCGGCCGGCTTCATCAAACAGCGGCGGAGGCGTCCACACCCAGTTATTCACGCTGCAAATGATATCTGCGCCTTGCTGCGCCAACAGGCGGGGCACTTCCGGGAACCAGATGTCCCAGCACACCAGCATGCCGATGCGCCCGATCGGCGTATCGAACACCGGGAAGCCCAGATTGCCCGGCGTAAACCACAGCTTTTCCAGATTCCACAGATGCGCCTTGCGGTAGTGGCCGATGAACCCGTCGGGGCCAACCAGCACGGCGGTATCGTACAGCTGCGCGCCATCGCGCTCCGCCACGCCGGCGACCAGATAAACATCGTGCTTTCTGGCGAAGTCCATCCAAACCTGAACGCTGGGGCCGTTTGGCACCTCTTCGGCATGGTCGAACGCCTCTTGCCGGTGGGTAAACAGGTATCCGGTATTGGCCAGTTCGGGCAGTACAATCAAATTCGCCCCCGCAGCAGCAGCCTGCTGCGCCAGCCCCAACCCGTATCGCAAGTTGCGTTCGCGGTTCTCCGTGCCCACCTGCGGATCGAACTGAACGACGGCGACCCGCACCGGACTGACACTCGATTTGTTATTTTCGTCCATTCTCTTTTCCCCGGTTGTTCTTGTCATCATCATCAACCCAAACGTTTGGGTTGACCAATACGCCTTTACCCAAACGTTTGGGTTTGCTAGGTTTATGATCGTAAGCCAACCAAGTCAATACGAGTTGTTGTTGTTTTGTTAAATAACGTGAGCCGCATCATGGTTAATAAATGAACATGGGCCGCGTTGTGATCGAATTCGTGGCATGATGACGATGCCCGGCGGCATATCGCCCTGCGCTGTTTCCGCCAATTCGCCCAGCCAAGAAGGAAAGCATGGAGAACACCGATAAACCCATTACGCTGAAGGCGCTCGCCGCTCGCCTGGGCATGCATGTTTCCACCATTTCCCGTGTGTTGAACGGCTCGCAAGATGACGCTTCTTTGGCAGCCTCGCCGGAAACCGTACAGCGCATCAGACAGCTCGCCACAGAATTGAACTATCGCCCCAACCCGCACGCCACCAGCCTGAAGACGCAGCGCAGCCAGGTGATTGGCGTTCTGGTGCCTCGCCTTTCCGATTTGGTGCTGGCCACCATTTACGAGGGCATTGACGAGGCGGCGGCCAAAAGCCGCATATCCACCTTTGTCTCCAATACCCACGATCGGCCGGATACGCAGCAAGAGCGCGGAGAAATGGCGCTGGCCAGGCGGGTGGACGGCCTGATTATCGGCGACGCTCACCTCACGTCGGACAATCGCTTTCTGGCGGACATCGCCGCGCGAGGCGTGCCTTTCGTGCTGGTCAGCCGCCGCGCCGGCGAGCATTGCGCCGTCACGTGCGATGACTATCGCGGCGGGGAGCTGGCGGCGCGACACCTGATAGAGCGAGGGCACCGCCACATCGCCGTCGTCTCCGGCGAACCCTTCGCCAGTACCGGTCTGGACAGAACGGCCGGCTTTATCAGCTACTGCCGCCAGGCCGGCATTGACATGCCGGACGCCAACATCATCCCCAGCCATTTCGATACCGCGTCCGGTCACCAGGTCGGCATTCCGCTGCTCTCCGGGCCGCGGCCACCAACCGCTGTTTTCGCCGTCAACGACTTTCTGGCGATCGGTTTGATGGGTGCGGCGCGCGACTGCGGATTGACGCCAGGCCGCGATATCGCCATCGTCGGTTTCAACGATACGCCGCTGGCCGCCCAGTTGCCGATCGCACTGAGCAGCGTGCACTCGCCGATGCGGGATATGGGCTACCGCGCGATGGAATTGCTGTTGAAAAAAATGAAAGGGGAAACGCCGGCGTCGCTGAAGCTCGAGCCACAGCTGGTTATCAGGGAAAGTTCGCGCGGCACGCCAGCCCGGTAATCAGGGCGTACGATGACGGAAAATGGCGGGCCGAAATGGGTGGAGGCCCTGCCAGCTACATCCCGGCACACACGTCACCTGCTGCGGCTGCTTCCTTCCGGACCTGACCGAGTTCACAAGTTAGTGTTGCGGGAGAACCAACAGGGCCCCCATTGACGGCTTCTGTACTCCGAAGCGGTGGGCATTATCGGCGATGCCCTATCAAATAGCAAGCCAACCGGGACCAACCGCTGTTTTCTTACCCACCTGCGCTGTGGCACACTCTCCGCCTGGGTTTTGACTCGCGCAGGAACAGCAACATGCAACCAGAAGACGCCTCTTTCAGCCGGCGGGTATTCCACATCGTGGCCGCCATTCCTTACGGCAAAGTCACCACCTACGGCGAAGTTGCCCGGCTGGCCGGTTCACCGCGCGCCGCGCGTCAGGTCGGCGGCGTGCTGCGGCGTTTGCCGGAAGGCAGCACGCTGCCCTGGCACCGGGTGATCAACCGCCACGGGCAGATATCGCAGCAGGGAGAGGATTTTCAACGGCAGCGGCAGGCATTGCTGGCGGAGGGGATTATTTTCGGCCCGCACAGCACGGTCGATTTCGATCGCTACGGCTGGCGCTGGTAAAACAAAACAGCCTTTGGCCGAAGCGCAAAGGCTGTTGATTTCATCTTGCTGTACCGCAGTAAGATTACTGACCGCAGTAAGATTACTGCATGGCGGTTGGCGCAGCCTGAATCGGCACACCCTGAACCGGAACCAGCAGCAGATCGGCACGGGTGCCGTTGCGGTTGACCACTTCCTGGATGGTGTCGGTAATAAACATCAGTCGCCCTTTGACCGTCACCGCCGCGCTCAGAATGATACGCGCATTCGGTTGGATGTCGGACGGGTTATACGGCAGCGTAAAGCTGAACGGCGCCTGTTGCCCTTCAGTGCGTACCGCGCGCTGTGCAATCACTTTAGACGGCGCATCCGCCAGCGAGGCGTCAGAGAGGGTGACCGTCAGTACGGCGTCCGGCGGCAGCGCAATGCGCTGACGTATATTAACCGAACCTGTCACCGCCGGGCCCTGAATCTGCGTTTGCGCAGCTGCCGGGTTACCGGCCGCCTGTGTAGGCACATAAGCACTCTTTTGCGCGCATCCTGCCAGCGTGATCGTCAGTGCCGCGGCACCGCCTACGATTTGCCAGAGTTTCATGGATCGGTCTCCTTTTTTATTATCAACATGTTGGTGGCTTTCACCGCCGTACCTATTAAACTTAGCACAAAACACTGACAAATCCACTTTGCTCCACCTATTAATCACTTAGCCTGTCCAAAGCGCCCACTATTAAGAGCATTCTCATCGGCCCCATAACGCAAGATGTTGACGCCGCGCCGTGATATTCCGCACACTGCGCAAAATGATTATTAGAAAGGTAACAACTTTATGAGCCAGGCATTGCAAAACCTCCTCGATCTGCTGGATCTGGAGAAAATCGAAGAAGGGCTGTTCCGCGGCCAGAGTGAAGACTTGGGGCTGCGTCAGGTGTTCGGCGGGCAGGTAGTCGGCCAGGCGCTGTACGCCGCCAAGCAGACGGTGCCGGACGAACGCAGCGTGCATTCGTTCCACAGCTACTTCCTGCGCCCGGGCGACAGCAGCAAGCCTATCGTTTACGACGTGGAAACCCTGCGCGACGGCAACAGTTTCAGCGCACGCCGCGTCAGCGCCATCCAGCACGGCAAACCTATCTTCTATATGACCGCCTCCTTCCAGAGCCCGGAGGCAGGTTTTGAGCACCAGAACCTGATGCCGGACGTGCCGCCGCCGGAAGGGCTGCTGTCCGAATCAGAGATCGCCCAAAAGCTGGCGCATATGCTGCCGGAAAAAGTGCGCGAAAAATTTATCGGCCAGAAGCCGATCGAAATGCGCCCGGTGAAATTCCACAACCCGCTGAAAGGCAGCGTGGAAGAACCGCATCGCTACGTCTGGTTCCGCGCCAACGGCAATATGCCGAACGATCAACGCATCCACCAATACCTGCTGGGCTACGCGTCGGACTTTAACTTCCTGCCGACCGCGCTGCAGCCGCACGGCGTCGGCTTCCTCGAGCCGGGCATGCAGGTAGCCACCATTGACCACTCCATGTGGTTCCATCGCCCGTTCCGCATGGATGACTGGCTGCTGTACGCGGTGGAGAGCACCTCCGCTTCCGGCGCACGGGGCTTTGTACGCGGTCAGATCTACACCCGCGACGGCGTCCTGGTCGCCACCACCGTGCAGGAAGGGGTGATTCGCCAGCGCGACGCCTGATCCGCAGCATAAAGAAAGGGGCGATGTTTCCATCGCCCCTTTCGGCTTCATCATTATTTTAGTCTTTAGCGCACTGCCCTGCTTCGAGTCTTATTGGTTGTAGGCGCTCTCGCCGTGGCTGTTGACGTCCAGCCCCTCGCGTTCCTGCTCTTCCGGTACTCTCAGGCCCACCATGGCGCCCGCGATCTTGAAGGCGATAAAGGCGGCGACGCTCGACCACACCAGGGTGATCAGCACGCTCACCAGCTGGATCCAGACCTGATGGCCCATCGTCACCCCTTCGGCGTAGCCGGTGCCGCCCAGCGAAGAGGCGGTGAACACGCCGGTCAGCAGGCAGCCGACGATGCCGCACACCCCGTGCACGCCGAACACGTCGCAGGTGTCGTCCACCTTCAGCCATTTCTTCAGCGTCACGACGCCCCACAGGCCGGCGACGCCGCCCACCAGGCCGATGATCAACGCCCCGCCCACGCCCACGGTGCCCGCCGCCGGCGTCACCGCAACCAACCCGGCGATCATGCCGGAGCAGGCGCCCAGCAGCGAAGGCTTGCCGCGCAGCACCCATTCGGCGAAGGTCCAGGAGAGAATGGCGCCCGCGGTGGCGACCACGGTGTTGAGGAATGCCAGGGCCGCAATGCCGTTGGCCGCGCTGGCGGAGCCGGCGTTAAAGCCGAACCAGCCGATATACAGGATGGACGCCCCGGTAAACACCATCGGCAGGTTGTGCGGTTTGAAGGCCTCTTTACCGAAGCCGGCACGCTTGCCGATCAGGTAGGCACCGACCAACCCGGCGCTGGCGGCGTTGATGTGCACCACGGTGCCGCCGGCGAAGTCCAATGCGCCGTCGGTGGCCAGGTAGCCGCCGCCCCACACCATGTGCGCGATCGGCAGATAGGACAGCGTAAACCACACAATCGCGAAGATCAGCACCGCCGAGAAGCGAATGCGTTCGGCAAAGCCGCCCACCACCAGCGCCACGGTAATGCAGGCAAAGGACGCCTGGAAGGCGACGTGGATCATCTGGCTGATGCTGCCGGTGACGCTGTCGATGCCGATGCCTTTCAGCATCGCCGTTTCGAACCCGCCGAACACCGCATTGCCCTCGCTGAACGCCAGGCTGTAGCCATACAGCACCCACAGCACGCAGACCAGCGCGAAGGTGACGGTGACCTGCGTCAGCATCGACAGCACGTTTTTGCCGCGCAGCAGGCCGCCATAAAACAGCGCGATGCCCGGCAGCGTCATGAACAGCACCAACGCGGTGCAGATCATCATAAAGGCGTTGTCGGCCTTATCAGCGACCGCCGGGGCGGCCAGGGCCAAAGAAGGAACCAGGGTTACCGAACTCAGGCCCAACATGGATAACAGTCTTTTCATTATCAATCCATCCCCATCACTTAACTGAGTTCGCGGTTACAGTGCCGATTCGTCGGTTTCGCCGGTGCGAATGCGGATCACGCGTTGCAACTCGGCAACGAAAATTTTGCCGTCGCCGATTTTGCCGGTGTAGGCGGCTTTGCTAATCACATCAACCACTTCATCCAACTGATCGTCAGCAATGGCGATGTCGATTTTGACCTTGGGCAGGAAGTTGACGTTATATTCGGCGCCGCGATACAGCTCGGCGTGCCCCTTCTGGCGGCCAAAGCCCTTCACTTCGGTTACGGTCAACCCTTGAATGCCCACGGAGGACAAGGCCTCGCGCACGTCCTCCAGCTTGAACGGTTTGATTACCACGGTCACCAGCTTCATATTGCCTCTCCACGAATTAAGCCCAAACTCACCCCTGGTACGCCTCATATGTAGCAAGGGCTGTGCCACATTTTATTTTGCATGGCGATTCAGCGGATTAGCGGGAACGCGGGCGCCGCCGCGGCGCGGCGCAGTACCGATACCTTGAATGGGTTAAATAATGCGCACTGATTTGGTGCGCGCCGCGTCGAAAAAGTGCAGAAAGGGGGCGTAGCCTGGACCAGTTGCCTGCTTGTGGTGCGTTGGGAAAAATAAGGGCCGCGATCGCGGCCCATGGGATCAGGCGGGTTGGCTCTCCTCGCGTACCGCTTCCGCCAACTGCTCGCCCGCCAGCTGCAGCTGATACATCTGGTAGTAGCGCCCCTGCTGCGCCAGCAGCTGTTGATGGTTGCCCTGCTCCACCGCCTGGCCGCGATGCAGCACCAGAATGGAATCGGCATCGACGATCGTCGAGAGGCGGTGAGCGATCACCACCAGCGTGGTGTGCTCGCGGATCACGCGCAGCGCCCGCTGGATAGCCTGCTCGGTGCCCGAGTCGATGTTGGCGGTCGCCTCGTCGAGGATCAGGATCTGCGGCGCCTGCACCAATACCCGCGCCATCGCCAGCAGCTGTTTCTGCCCGACCGACAGGTTATTGCCCTGCTCCCCCAGCCGGGTGTGGATACCCTGCGGGAAGCCGCGCACCAGACTCGCCAGCTGCAC
Organism: Serratia sp. HRI; assembly: GCF_010119335.3. Taxonomy (NCBI): domain Bacteria; kingdom Pseudomonadati; phylum Pseudomonadota; class Gammaproteobacteria; order Enterobacterales; family Yersiniaceae; genus Serratia; species Serratia sp. HRI. The sequence goes on from NZ_CP083690.1 coordinate 1,585,789, forward strand.
CGTTTCCAGCGCCCGCCAGACGGCTTCTTCATCGATGTTGCGCCCCAGCGTCACGTTGGCCAGCACCGAATCGGCGATCACCACCGGATCCTGTTGCACCATCGCCACGCCCTGGCGCAGCGTGCGGTGCGACAGGCTGGAGAGCGGACGACCGTCGAGACGCACTTCCCCTTCGCTGACCGGGTAATAGCCCATCAGCAGGTTAGCCAGCGTGCTCTTGCCGCTGCCGGTGTGGCCGACCAGCGCCACGAAGCCGCGTGAGGGCACCGCCAGCGAAATATGCTGCAGCACCTTTTTATCCGCACGGTAGGCGAAGCTCAGATCGGTGATATCGATGCTGCCGCCGGCCAACGGACGATCGTCTGCGCCGTAGCTTTGCTGGCTGCGATCCATCAGTTCGAAAATACGTTCGCCGGCCACCACCGCTTGCTGCAGGATTGACTGTTGTGACGTCAGCTCGATCAGCGGTTCGTTCAAACGCCCGAGGTAGTTGATGAAGGCATAGAGCACGCCGACGCCAATCACGCCTTCGCCGCTGAAGCCGAACAACATCAGCAAACCGCACAACACCAGCGCCGAAAACAGGCTGAGCAGCGGCCGCAGCAGGAAACCGTCAAGCCGCAGCGTCTGCATGCGCGCAAGATAGTGCGACTGGCTGGCGGCGCTCATGCGCTCGCCGAAGCGCACCTGCTGGCGGAATTGCTGGATCACGCCCATGCCGTTGATCACTTCGTTGAAACCGTCGTTGATGTCCGCCAGATAACTGCGCACCCGGCGCACAATCGGCGTGCTGTAATATTGATAGATGCCCATCACCACGAACACCGCCGGGAAGATGCAGATAGCCACTAACGCCATGCGCCAGTCGAGGCTGAACATCGCCACCAGCATGGCGCCGATCAGCGCGGCGCTTTTCAGCACCGTGGAGACCACCATCACGTACAGGTCCTTGATCACTTCGGTGTCGTTGGTGACGCGCGAGATCAATTGCCCGACCGGTTGCGTGTCGAAGGCGCTGAGCGGCTGGCGCAGCGCGGCGTCCATCACGTCGGTACGCAGCCGCTGCACCACGCCTACCGCCGCCTGGTTGAACAGCAGCGCCTGGAAGTAGTGCAGCGCCGCCGCCAGCAGCTCCAGCAGAATGTAGGCCGCCGCCAGCCCGCCGACAATCATCAGCGGCAGTTGCCCTTTGGCGACGTAATTATCGATAAAATAGCTGACCAGGATCGGCCCGGCGACTTCCGCCGCCGCCGCCACCCACAGCATCAGCACCGCCACCCCCAGCGGTTTGCGGTACGGCGAGCCGTAGGCCAGTAGCCGCTTCAGCGTCGGCCACAGCTTTTGCACTTTATTCATCGGCCAACGCCTCCTCGCCGTTTTCCGGCGCTTCGTCCAGCGCCGCTTCCAGCTGCTGATAACGGTACATATCGCGATACCAGCCCGGCTGCGCCGCCAGCGCCGCCGGATCGCCGCGCTGCGCCACGCCGCCGTGCTGCATCACCAGGATTTCGCTGGCTTCGGTCAATGCCGACAGCCGGTGCGCGCTGATGATCACCGTGCGATCTTGCCCCCAGCTGCGCAGGTTGTGCAGGATCTGGTGCTCGGTACGGCCGTCCACCGCCGACAACGCATCGTCGAGGATCAGGATCTCCGCATCCAGCAGCAACGCGCGCGCGATGGAGATGCGCTGTTTCTGGCCGCCCGACAGCATCACGCCGCGTTCGCCCACTTCGGTGTCATAGCCCTGCGGCAGCCGCAGAATGTCCTCATGGACGCTGGCCAACCGCGCCGCCTGTTCAATCTGCGCCTGCGTCGCCCCCGGATGACCCAGCGCGATGTTGTTCGCCACGGTATCGGAGAACAGGAACGGCGTCTGGCTCACCACCGACAGCCGCGAACGCCAGTCGTCGAGTTTGACCTGCGGCAACGGCAGGCCGTGATAGCGGATCTGCCCTTGGTCGACGTCGAACTGGCGCTGGATCAGCGACAACAGCGTCGACTTGCCGGCGCCGGTCGGCCCGCACAGCCCCAGCATCTGCCCCGGCTTCAGCGTCAGCGCCACGTCATGCAGAGCCGGATGCGGGTTTTCCGGGTAGTGGAACGCGCGGATATCCACGTCCAGCACGCCGCGGCCGGCCGGCAACGCCTGCGGGCCGTCCTGCACCGCCGGCGCCTCGTCGAGCAGGCTGCGGATGCGGCTATAGGCCGCGCTGCCGCGTTCGACGATGTTGAACATCCAGGCCAGCGCCAGCATCGGCCAGATCATCAGGCCGAGATACATCACAAAGCTGGTCAGCTGCCCGAGCGTCAGCGATCCGTTCACCACCATCCAGCTGCCGCCGCCGATGGCCAGCAGGTTAGAGGCGCCGATGGCGATATAAATGGTCGGATCGAAGCGCGCATCCACCCGCGCCACGTGCATGTTCTTGGCGCCGGTCTGCGCCGCCACCTCGGCGAAGCGGTTGGATTGGTGATCTTCCAGCCCAAAGGCCTTGATCATGCGGATGCTGGTCATGCTTTCCTGCGCCTGATCGTTCAGGCTGGAAAACGCCGCCTGTGCCGATTTAAAGCGCTGGTGCAGCTGGTCACCGTAATATTTGATGGCGATCGCCATCAGCGGCATCGGGATCAACGCCAACACCGTCAGCTGCCAGCTGATTTGGGTGCTCATCACCACCAGCACCACCAACCCCATCACCAGCGAATCCACCAGCGTCAGCACGCCTTCGCCGGCGGCGAACACCACGCGGTCCACGTCGTTGGTGGCGCGCGCCATCAGATCGCCGGTGCGGTGGCGCAGGTAGAACGCCGGGTTTTGCCGGCTGAGCTGGCGGTAAAAGTTTTCGCGCAGCTCGACCGCCAGCTGGTAGGAGGCGCCGAACAGCAACACCCGCCACACATAGCGCAGCAGGTAAACGACGATCGCGGTGCCGATCATCAGCCCGAGCCAGGCCATCAGCACGCCGGTAGACATTTGTTTTTCGGTGACGCCGTCCACGATGATGCCGACCAGCTTAGGCGGCAGCAGTTGCAGGATGGCGATGACGATCAGCAGCACCACCGCCCCGAGGTAGCGGCGCCACTCCCGGCGGAAGTACCAGCCGATTTGAGCAAATAATCTCACGCAGTTTGATTCCAGGGTTTTATGGGATTTGTCTCTTTTTCTGCTTCAGCAGAGCAGGATACCACCGTTGAGCCGCCCGTCCGGTGAACTTTTCACTCCGGCACCGGCAGCGCGGTGGTGTATTTGATTTTTTCCATGGCAAAGCTCGAGGTGACATCGATGAGGCCCGGTACGCCGTTCACCAGGCGCTTATAAAAGCCGTCGTAGCTTTTCATGTCCGCCACTTCGACCTGCATCAGATAGTCGTACTCCCCCGCCATGCGGTAGAACGCCAGCACCTCGGGCATCTGGCTGGTCAGTTGCACAAACGCCTGATACCACTCGCTGCTGTGCTGCTGGGTCTTGATCAGCACGAACGCCGTCAGCCCCAGGCCGAGCTTTTCGTTATCCAGCAGCGCCACCCGGCCGCGGATATAGCCCTCGTCTTCCAGGCGCTTCAGCCGTTTCCAGCACGGCGTCGAGGTCAAATTGACCGCATCGGCCAGCGCCTGCAGCGACTGGGTGCAATCTTGCTGCAGCATGCACAGCAGCTTACGGTCTGTTTTATCTAACATAGCGGCCACCAGGAGAAAAATTTTCTCTCATTAGGCGATTAAACAGGGAAAATGGCAATCCTTTTTTCCTGCCGACAGGCTATGCTACGCCATAAACCAGCCCCCTATTTTGAGGCCAAATCATGACAAACTCTTGGGTAAAATATGCTATCGGTGAAATAGAAGCGGATTTTCAGCGCTCCGCCGATACGCACCTGATTCGCCTGAACCTGCCGGCGTTTCCCGGCATCTGCCTGTATCTGAAGGATGAGAGCACCCACCCGACCGGCAGCCTGAAACACCGCCTGGCGCGCTCGCTGTTCCTTTATGGGCTGTGCAACGGCTGGATCACCGAGAACACCACCATCATCGAGGCCTCTTCCGGCAGCACCGCGGTGTCCGAAGCCTACTTCGCTCGTCTGATCGGCCTGCCGTTCATCGCGGTGATGCCATCCTGCACCGCGCGCCGCAAGGTGGAGCAGATCGCCTTTTACGGCGGCCGCTGTCACTTCGTCGATCACGCCGCCCAGATCTACGCCGCCTCCGAACAGCTGGCGAAAGAGCTGAACGGCCACTATATGGATCAGTTCACCTACGCCGAACGCGCCACCGACTGGCGCGGCAACAACAACATTGCCGACAGCATTTTCCGCCAGATGGCGCGCGAACCTTTCCCGGTGCCGAAACACATCGTGATGAGCGCCGGCACCGGCGGCACCTCCGCCACGCTGGGGCGCTACATCCGCTATCAGGGGCACGACACCCAATTGACGGTGGTCGATCCGGAAAATTCGGTGTTCTATGACTGCTTCCACCACGGCGATCGCACCCTGATCGGCAGCTGCGGCAGCCGTATCGAAGGCATCGGCCGCCCGCGCGCCGAGCCGTCGTTCATCCCGTCGGTGGTCGACAACATGCTGCGGGTGCCGGATGCCGCCAGCGTCGCTACCATTCACTGGCTGGAAGGCGTGTTAGGCCGCAAGGTTGGCGCTTCCACCGGCACCAACGTCTGGGGTGCGCTGCAGCTGGCGAAACAGATGCGGGAAAACGGCGAGCAAGGGGCGATCGTCACCCTGCTGTGCGACAGCGGCGAGCGTTATCTGGATACCTATTACAACCCGGAATGGGTCAGCAACAACATCGGCGATCTGCAGCCGTATCTGGCGCAGCTGGCGGATTTGTAACGCCAGGCTCCGGATAAAAAAAAGCCGGGTAGTCATACCCGGCCGGCTGTAAGGAGAACCTCATTCTTCGGGGGAATAGGTGAGGCAAGGTGAACGCAGCCAATGTTGTAAATAGTGGGCCACCGCCTGTTGCTGGCAATGGCCGATAACCGGTAGCTGCGGCAGCAGGGATTTCAGCTGCGGCAGGGCGTTGCCCATCACCACGCCGTGCCCCACCGCCCCCAGCATCTCTTTGTCGTTCATCGCGTCGCCGAACGCCATGCAGTCGGCCATCGTCAGCCCCAGATGGCGGCTCAGCCGGTCCAGCGCCGTGCCTTTGTTGCAACCGAGCGGCAGCACTTCCAGACAGTCGTAAGCGGAAAAGCACAGGTCTGCCTCGTCGCCCAGCTGTGCCCGCAGCTGCACCTGCAACGCCAGCAGCTCCTCATGCGGCGCGACAAAGCACACCTTGCTGTTGCCGAACGCCGGCAGGCGGCGCACGTCGGCCAGCTGAAAACGAAAGCCGCTCAGGTGGTGCGCTTGCAGCATCTCTTCCGGCACGGGAAACTCGGTCAGCCAACCTTCATCGCGGAACACGTGCATGCTGGCGCGGGTGCGCCAATGATGATGCAGCACCTCTTCGGCGACCGCCGCCGGCAAATCGGTGGCGTGCAGCTGTTGGCCGCGGTTGTCATACACTCGCGTGCCGTTGCCGGTGATCAGGTAACCCTGCAGCCCCAGCTGCGCCATGATCGGCTGCGCGTCGAGGTAGTGCCGCCCGGTGGCGAACGTCACCACCATTTCCCGCTCCACCAGCTGGTTCAGCACCGCCAGCGTTTCCGGGCCAACCCGGTGATCCGGCATCAACAGCGTGCCGTCCATATCGAAAGCTGCCAGGCGATACATAAAGACCTCTTGAATGTGAACGCGATTACAATCAGTGCAGTATGAGATGGTATTTGCGGAAGTAATAGTGAACAATTTGAGAAAACTGTTCCGGATTTCTGCCCATGCGCCTGGTTCACCGTCTCAGCCAATATCAACGCCTGTACCAGCAGCTCGGCAACGCGCCGGTCGCCGTGACCATCGGCGAGCTGGCGGCGATGTTCTACTGCAGCGAACGGCACGCCCGCACGCTGGTGCAACAGCTGCAGGATCAGGATTGGCTGAGCTGGCATTCGCAGCCCGGCCGCGGCAAACGCGCCCGCCTGCATTGCCTGAAAACCCCGGATGAACTGCGCGCGCAGCTGCTGCAACAGCTGCTGCAACAGGGCAACCATCAGGGGGCGCTGGAGATGGCGCAGCTCGATCCGCTGCACCTGCAGGATCTGCTCAGCCCGCACCTCGGCGGGCAATGGCAGGCCGGCAGCCCGACGCTGCGCATTCCCTATTACCGCACGCTGGAAGCGCTCGACCCACTCACGCTGACCGGCCGCGCCGAGCAACATCTGGTATCGACCCTGCACGCCGGGCTGACGCGCCTGATGACCGGTAACCCGGAACCGCAGCCCGATCTGGCGCACCACTGGCAGATTGGCGAGCACGGCCTGCGCTGGCGCTTCTTTCTGCGCAGCCAGCTACGCTGGCACAACGGTGAACCACTGACCGGCCAACAGCTGCTGCAAACGCTGGAAAAGCTGCAGCGCCACCCGCGCAGCCAACCCAGCCTGGCCAACGTCGCGCACATCAGCCTGCCACATCCGCTGTGCATCCAGTTCGATCTGCGCCTGGCGGACTATTGGCTGGCTCACCGGCTGGCGGAGCTGCCTTGCCTGATGACCCACCCGGAGCTGCCGACCATCGGCGCTGGCCCGTTCAAGCTGGCGTTGAATGAGCCGCAGCTGGTGCGGCTGGAACAGCACGCCGGTTACCATCTGCAGCATCCGTATCTGGACACCATCGAGTACTGGATCACCCCCGACCTGCCCACCGCCGGCGCCGACACCAGTTGCCAGCATCCGGTGCGCATCACCATCGGTCAGCAAGACGATTTGGCGCAGGCCAGGCCGGTGCAGCGCAGCATGAGCCTGGGCTGGTGTTATCTGGCGCTGAACCTGCGCCACGGCGTACTGAGCGAAGCCCAGGGGCAAAAGCTGCTGATGCTGATCCAGCAGTCCGGCCTGCTGAGCCGGCTGCCTATTCCCAACAGCGTGATCACCCCCAGCCATGAAATGCTGCCCGGCTGGCGTATTCCCAGCCAACGGATTGAGGAAGATGTCCCTCTGCCCGCCCGGCTGACGCTGCTGTATCGGCCGCCGGTCGAGCTGGAAACGGTGACGGTCGCGCTGCGGCGGCTGCTGGCGCAGCACGGCTGCGAGCTGGAGGTGCGTTACTACGCCGGTAAGCGCTGGCAAAGCGAGGCGCAGATCGCCCAGGCCGACCTGCTGCTGGCGGACAACCTGATCGGTGAAGCGCCGGAGGCGACGCTGGAGAGCTGGCTGCGGCAGGATACGCTGTGGCGCGGCATCCTGACGGAAAGCCGCTGGCAGCAGCAGCAGGACACGCTGCGGCAGATCCAGCAGCTGCAGGCGCAGCAACCGCGCTTCGCACAGCTGCAGGCTTATTATCAACGGCTGATGGCCGCCGCCATCATCACGCCGCTGTTTCACTACCAGTATCAGATCAGCGCGCCGCCGCGTATGCATGGCGTCACGCTAACCGCCCACGGCTGGTTCGATTTTTGCCAGGCGTGGCTGCCGCCGCCGGTGGACGACGCACCGGCCTGAGCCGAACCGCCCTGCGCTTGGCGGCCCTTTCTGCTACTATTGTCGCCGCAACGCAATTTTTATCCTGCCGCCCGAATGTGTATCGGGAGAGGCCAAAGCCCAAAAAGGTGATTTTATGAAGCGCGCGGTTGTCGTTTTCAGCGGTGGACAAGACTCCACGACCTGCTTGATCCAGGCATTGCAACAGTATGATGAAGTTCACTGCGTCACGTTCGATTACGGCCAGCGCCATCGCGCCGAGATTGAAGTGGCTCAAGAGCTGTCGGTAGCCCTCGGCGCCAAGGCACACAAGGTGCTGGACGTAACGCTGCTCAATGAGCTGGCCGTCAGCAGCCTGACGCGCGACAATATTCCGGTTCCCGCCTACGATCCCAATCAGAAAAATGCGCTGCCGAGCACCTTCGTGCCGGGCCGCAACATCCTGTTCCTGACGCTGGCGGCGATCTACGCCTACCAGGTGGAAGCGGAAGCGGTGATCACCGGCGTGTGTGAAACCGATTTCTCCGGCTATCCGGATTGCCGCGACGAGTTCGTTAAAGCGTTGAACAAGGCGGTGACGCTGGGCATCGCCCGCGATATCCGCTTTGAAACGCCGCTGATGTGGCTGAACAAGGCCGAAACCTGGGCGCTGGCGGATTATTACCACCAGCTGGATCGCGTACGCCAGGATACGCTGACCTGCTACAACGGCATCAAAGGTGACGGCTGCGGCGAATGTGCCGCCTGCAACCTGCGCGCCAATGGCCTGATGCAGTACCGGGCCAACCAGGCGGAAGTGATGGCGGCGTTGAAACAGAAGGCCGCTCTGGCCTGAGGCAGTGATGGCGGCAGCCTCTGCCGCCCGTAAGCTTACTGCAGATTATCCTTCGGCGTGAGCGCCTCCAGGTGCTCGCGCAATTCTCCTTCGATCGGCAGCGCACGCTGCGTTTTCAGATCGACACACACGAAAGTCAGCAGCGCGTCGGCCACCGGCGTCCCCGCCGGATCCTGCGTCACCTTTTGGCTCAGCACCCCGCTCTTGCCGTTGAGCTGCACCATCTGGCTGTCGATACGCAGCTTATCCCCCAATACCGCCGGGCTGCGGTAATTGATATTGATGTTCACCACGATGAAAGCGATGTTGTTTTCCGTCATCCAGCGGAACCCGGCCTCGTTCTCCAGCCATTCCCAGCGCGCCTCTTCCAGAAACTCCAGATAGCGGGCATTGTTAACGTGCTGGTAAACATCAAGGTGATAACCGCGAACTTTGATAAAGGTTTGCATAGGGAACGATCGCTCCTGCCTGGTGATTACAGAAAGAGGGAGCCGCGGCGGCTCCCTCGCCCGTTTGGTCAACGCGCCAAACTGGTAAGACCTGTAAAATGTAGCAGAGGAGTGACGGCCTCAGCGGCATTTTGCCACGCAGCCGCGACCGGGATCACATTTTCAGCCGGATGCGGTTCTTCTCAAACAGCGCCGGCCCGATGCCCGGCACCTCCTGCAACTGCTCAACCTGGGTGAACGGCCCATTCTGCTCACGGTAGCGCACGATGCCTTCCGCCTTCTTCAAACCGACGCCGCTCAAGGCGGCGGCCAACTGTTCGGCGGTAGCCTGATTGATGCTGACCGCCGCCTCCTCGGCTGTCTTGGCCATCACCGATTGCCCGCCATTGCTCGCCGGTGCTGAGAGCATGGGTGCCGGCGCCTCGGCTTTATCCACCGCGGCAGCCGGCCCCGCCAGGCACAACAGCAGCGCGGTCAGCGCAGCTTTGATGTGATGCGGGTAACCTGATAACGCTGATTTTTTCTCAGTATGTTTCATGCTGTATCCTCCTTGTGTGTGACAGCAAGGCTACCTTGCCGCGGCGGCGAATATTCAGCAATCGGCGGATATCAGATGTGGAAAAGGCCGCGAAAGCGGCCTTTGTTTGTTGCACTGCGTTGCAGAAAAATGCGGCGATTACTGAGGCTGTTGCTCAGCGGCGCCCATTTTGATCTTGGCTTCTTTACGCAGGCTCGCCAGCAGCGAATCGAAGGAAACGCCGGTCGCGCCCTCTTCCATCTTGCCGACGAAGGTTTTCATTTCGTCTTCCGGCAATGTGCCTGGCTTCACCGCATCAAGCGCGATCAGCACCACGTTGTCCTGGCGATCCTGCGACATGCCGTACACCGGTTTTCCGTCCTGCGGGTGCGGCAGCGCGAACACGCTCTCCACCAGCTGGCTGTCTTCCGGCGCGCGCGCCATCTTCTGCACGGCACCAAAGCTCAGGCCGGCGGCTTTCATCGCCTCGTCGCCCTTGCCCTGCTTCAGCTCAACCAGCAGCTTCTCGCCCTGCAGTTTCGCTTCCTGCACCGCTTTGTTGCGCTTCACCAGCTCGGCCACGCGGTCTTTCACCTGGTCGAACGGTTCGATACCTTCCGGCTTATGGCCGCTCACGCGCACCACGAAGGCGCGGTCGCCATCTACGGTGATCACGTCGGAGTTGCTGCCCGGCGCGCCGTTCTCGCCGATCAGCGAGCCGTCGAAGATCGCCTGCACGACCGGCTTGAAGTTCAGCGCGGCAGGAATGTTGTCACGGGTGAACCAGTCGCTTTGCGCCGCTTTCACGCCGGCCGCTTCTTCAGCCGAGGCCAAAGATTCGTTGTCGCTGGTCGCCGCTTCGCTCACCTTCTGCTGCAGCGCGTAATACGCGTCTACCGCTTTCTCCTGCTGCACTTGCTTGGCGATGGCGTCATGCACTTCGCTCAGCGGCTTCACTTTCTCAGGTTCGATATCGTTCAAACGCACGATCAGGAAGCCGACGGAAGATTTCACCACGCCGGACAGCTGCCCTTTCTCGGTCAGGTTAGCCTGCTTCAGCTCGTCGGCGGTGGTTTCCGGCTCCAGCCAACCCAGCTCGCCGCCGGTACGGCGTGAGATGATATCGGTGGATTTCTCTTTCGCCAGGGTGGCAAAATCGGCGCCCTTCTTCAGCTCGTCCAGCGCGGCGTTGGCTTCCGCCTCGGTTTTCAGCTGGATCACGCTGTAGTTTTTACGCTCCGGCTGGCCGTAGCTGCTCTTGTGCTGGTCGTAGTAAGCGCTGATGTCTTCTTCGCTCACTTTCACCTTGTCCTGCATGGACGCGGCGTCCAGCGAGATATAGCTCACCTTCATCTGCTCCGGTGCGATGAAGCTGTTTTTGTTCTGATCGTAATACGCCTTCAGTTCGTCGTCGCCGGCGCTCTGTTTCGCCTGCAGCGCCTTCAGATCGATGGTCGCCAGGCGCACATCGCGCTCCTGCAGCACCAGCGCCGCCATGGCTTGCGATTCGGACGGCAGCACGAAGCCGGACTCGCCGAAGGCCTGAATCAGCTGCTGATTGACCAGCTGCTGGCGCATCGACTGCGCGAAGTTGTCTGCGGTGTAGCCCATGCGGCCGATCAGGTCGAGGTATTTGGCGTTATCGAACTGGCCGTTGGTCTGGAAGTAAGGCGCCTTGCGGATAGCGTCCTTGATCTGATCGTCGCTGACCGCCAGGCCCAGCTTCTTGGCGTACTGGTCGAGCAGCATGTTGTCGATCAACTGGGACAACACCTGACGGCGCATCTGCTGCATGTAGCCTTCGTTGCCGGCCAGCGCGGAGAACTGGTCACCCAGCTGCTGCTGCATGCGGCTACGCTCGCTTTGGAAAGCCTGTTCCAGCTGAGCGCGTTCGATCGTCTGACCATTTACTTTCGCAGCATAATCGCCGGAGCCGCCGATCAGGTAGTTACCCACCCCGGTCAGAACGAATGACAGGATGATCAGGGCCAGGATGATTTTGAGCACGACGTGATTAGCAGCCGCGCGTAAATTGTCCATCATAGTGTGACAACACTCCGCTGTGATGTGGATTAACAACCCTTGTGCAGGCGCGTTCCCTGCGACAAAAATAAAAAAAGCGCATCAGTCCGATGCGCCTTGTATCTTACCTTACCAGCACCGCTGCGTCAGGTGATTGTTTATTACAAAACCCTGTTACGCTAAACGGTTAGACGCTAAATCAGTTTACAGCGTCTTTCAGCGCTTTCCCTGCACGGAAGGCCGGTACTTTGGCTGCCGCGATTTTGATCTCTTTACCGGTCTGCGGGTTGCGGCCGGTACGAGCCGAACGTTCACGCACGGTGAAGGAACCGAAACCTACCAGAGCCACGTCATCCCCTGCTTTCAGAGAGTCGGTAACGGAAGCGATTACTGCGTCTAAAGCACGTCCCGCTGCCGCTTTGGAAATATCAGCACCTGCGGCAATCTTGTCGATCAGTTGTGACTTATTCACTCTATCATCCCCTCTAGAATTCTATCGTCGCACCGAAAAATCCCTACGGTTGCGACAGCGCAGCTGTTATATCAATCCCATCGAACCTTGGCAAGCCACCGACTGGGTGGCAAAACGCGGGCCGACAGAGATCTAACTTAGCGGTACAAAAAAATACTGGCAAGTCCGAAATGGCTTGCCAGTATAAGTTTTATCAATGGTTTTTGCGATTCGTCACTATTTTGCCGCTACCGGCAGTGCGCCGAAGGCCGGGTTTTGCAACGCAATGTTCAAAACTTCATCGATTCGCTGCACCGGATGAATCTCCAGATCGGCGATAACATTGTCCGGAATCTCTTCCAGATCGCGCTTGTTCTCGTAAGGGATCAGCACGGTTTTGATGCCGCCGCGATGCGCCGCCAACAGCTTCTCTTTCAGGCCGCCGATCGGCAATACCTGGCCGCGCAGCGTGATCTCGCCGGTCATCGCCACATCGGCGCGTACCGGGTTGCCGGTCAGGCAGGAGACCAGCGCGGTGCACATCGCGATACCGGCGCTCGGGCCGTCTTTCGGCGTCGCCCCTTCCGGCACGTGCACGTGGATGTCGCGTTTCTCGTAGAAATCGGCGTTGATGCCCAATTTCTCCGCGCGCGCGCGCACCACGGTCAGCGCCGCCTGAATCGATTCCTGCATCACTTCACCCAGGGATCCGGTGTAGGTCAGCTTGCCTTTGCCCGGCACGCAGGCGGTTTCGATGGTCAGCAGATCGCCGCCCACTTCCGTCCACGCCAGCCCGGTGACTTCGCCCACGCGGTTTTCGGTATCCGCACGGCCGTAATCGACGCGCTGCACGCCCAGGTAATCTTTCAGGTTGTCGCCGTTGATCTCGATATGCTTGCGCTTCTTGTCCATCAGCAGCGTTTTCACCGCTTTACGGCACAGCTTGGAGATTTCACGCTCCAGGCTACGCACCCCGGCTTCGCGGGTGTAGAAGCGAATGATACCGATGATGGCGCTGTCGTCGACCGTCAACTCGCCTTTTTTCAGCGCGTTGCGCTCAAGCTGCTTCGGCAGCAGGTGCTGCTTGGCAATGTTGAGCTTCTCGTCCTCGGTGTAACCCGACAGGCGGATCACTTCCATACGGTCCAGCAGCGGCGCAGGGATGTTCATCGAGTTCGAGGTGGCGACGAACATCACGTCGGACAGATCGTAATCCACTTCCAGGTAGTGGTCGTTGAACGCCACGTTCTGTTCCGGATCCAGCACCTCCAGCAGAGCGGAGGCCGGATCGCCGCGCATGTCGGAAGACATCTTGTCGATCTCATCCAGCAGGAACAGCGGGTTCTTCACCCCAACCTTGGCCATCTTCTGGATCAGTTTGCCCGGCATCGAACCGATGTAGGTACGGCGGTGACCGCGGATTTCCGCTTCGTCACGCACGCCGCCCAGCGCCATGCGCACGTACTGGCGGCCGGTCGCTTTGGCGATCGACTGCCCCAGCGAGGTTTTACCCACGCCCGGCGGCCCCACCAGACACAGGATCGGCCCCTTGATTTTGCTGACGCGGCTCTGTACCGCGAGGTACTCGAGGATGCGATCCTTGACGCGCTCCAGGCCGTAGTGATCGGTATCAAGCACTTCCTGCGCCTTGACCAGGTCTTTTTTCACCTTGCTGCGCGCATTCCACGGCACCTGCAGCATCCAGTCGATGTAGCCGCGCACCACGGTCGCTTCCGCTGACATCGGCGACATCATCTTCAGCTTCTGCAGTTCCGCTTCGGTTTTCTCGCGCGCCTCTTTCGGCATCTTCGCCGCATCGATCTTGCGCTTCAGCGCTTCGTGCTCGTCCGGCGCGTCGTCCATCTCGCCCAGCTCTTTCTGAATCGCCTTCATCTGCTCATTCAGATAGTACTCGCGCTGGCTCTTCTCCATCTGCTTCTTGACGCGGTTGCGGATGCGTTTCTCGACCTGCAGCAGGTCGATCTCCGACTCCATCATCGCCATCAGGTATTCCAGACGCTCGGTGATGTCGGACATCTCGAGCACCGACTGCTTGTCGCTGAGTTTCAGCGGCATGTGGGCAGCGATGGTGTCCGCCAGACGCGCGGCGTCGTCGATGCTGTTCAGTGAAGTCAGCACCTCCGGCGGGATTTTTTTGTTCAGCTTGATATAGCCTTCAAACTGATTGATCGCGGTGCGCACCAGCACTTCCTGCTCGCGCTCGTCGATCGCTGGCGACTCAAGGTATTCCGCCTGCGCGGCAAAATGCTCACCGCTGTCGGACAGCGTAGTGATGCGTGCGCGCTGCAGCCCCTCGACCAGCACTTTTACCGTGCCGTCCGGCAGCTTCAACATCTGCAGGATCGACGCTACGGTGCCAACCGAGAACAAGTCGTTAATGCCTGGTTCATCCGTTGAGGCCTCTTTCTGTGCCACCAGCATGATCTTCTTATCGTGATCCATTGCGGCTTCGAGGCACCGAATCGATTTTTCCCGGCCAACAAATAACGGGATCACCATGTGCGGATAAACCACCACGTCGCGCAATGGCAGGACGGGGATTTCAATGCGTTCGGAACGCTCAGGGTTCATAGAGCTCTCTCTTAGTTTAATTTCCGCCAGGTTGAGGGGGAATCTCATGAGACGCAAGCATCTAACGTTTCATAAAATCTGGTTAATGAGTATATGGGGATGAATCTCTTACATTCAACGGCAAGAATGCAGGAAAAAGAAATGGGGGATGAAATCCCCCATTTTGCTGATAACGCTCTGGTTTAACTGGCTAATTATTCGCCAGATGCCTGGGCTTCCGGCTTGCCGTAAATCAGCAGCGGCTTGGATTGGCCGGCGATGACCGACTCGTCGATCACCACTTTGTCTACGCTGTCCATCGACGGCAGATCGTACATGGTGTCGAGCAGCGCGCCTTCCACGATGGAACGCAGGCCGCGGGCGCCGGTTTTGCGCGCCATGGCTTTCTTGGCGATGGCGTTCAGCGCTTCGTCGCGGAACTCCAGCTCTACGCCTTCCAGATTGAACAGCGCCTGATACTGCTTGGTCAGGGCGTTCTTCGGCTCTTTCAGGATCTGAATCAGCGCATCTTCGCTCAGCTCGCTCAGGGTCGCCACCACCGGCAGACGGCCGATGAACTCTGGGATCAGACCGAACTTGATCAAATCTTCCGGTTCGGCCTGCAGCAGCAGTTCGCCCTCGGTGGCCTTCTCGGACTCGCCCTTGACGGTCGCGCCGAAGCCGATGCCGGAGCCGGTGTTGACGCGCTGACCGATCACCTTATCCAGGCCGGCGAAAGCACCGCCGCAGATAAACAGGATCTTGGAGGTATCAACCTGCAGGAACTCCTGTTGCGGATGTTTGCGCCCACCCTGCGGCGGAACCGCGGCGATGGTGCCTTCAATCAGCTTCAGCAGCGCCTGCTGCACGCCTTCACCCGAGACGTCACGCGTGATCGACGGGTTGTCGGACTTGCGGGAAATCTTATCGATTTCATCGATATAAACGATGCCGCGCTGCGCTTTCTGCACGTCATAGTCACATTTTTGCAACAGCTTCTGGATAATATTTTCCACGTCCTCACCCACGTAACCGGCTTCGGTCAGCGTGGTGGCGTCGGCCATGGTGAACGGCACGTCCAGGAAGCGCGCCAGCGTTTCCGCCAGCAGAGTTTTACCGCTGCCGGTCGGGCCGATCAGCAAGATGTTGCTCTTGCCCAGCTCGATACCGTTGCTGGTATCGCCGTTGCGCAGGCGTTTGTAGTGGTTGTACACCGCAACCGCCAGCACTTTCTTCGCCTGCTCCTGGCCGATGACGTAGTCATCCAGGTGGTGGCGAATTTCGTGCGGCGTCGGCAGTGCACTGCGCTCACGATGCGGGGCAACTTCTTTAATCTCTTCGCGAATAATGTCGTTACACAGATCGACACATTCATCGCAGATATACACTGACGGCCCGGCAATCAGCTTACGCACTTCATGCTGGCTTTTGCCGCAAAAAGAGCAGTACAGCAGCTTTCCTGAACCGTCTTTGCGCTTATCTGTCATCAGTCAAACCTCTTTTTTAGTCTTGTCCCGCAGGAAAATCACGGCGGCAGTGCGCCCAAACTCATATCGGGAACGCCGAGGAGCCACAACAGAGCGAGCCCCTGCCCACTCTGATTACTATAGTCCATCGGCGCCGCGTGGTTCTAGCTGCGGTGTGTCAGAATGCCGTCAACCAGGCCGTATTCCACGGCTTCTTCCGCGGTCATAAAGCGATCGCGCTCGGTGTCGCGTTCGATCTGCTCCAGCGGCTGGCCGGTATGCTCGGCCATCAGTTCGTTCATGCGCGCTTTCACCTTAAGGATTTCACGCGCGTGGATTTCGATGTCCGTCGCCTGGCCCTGGTAGCCGCCCAGCGGCTGGTGAATCATCACGCGCGAGTTCGGCAGGCAGAAACGTTTGCCTTTGGCACCCGCGGTCAGCAGGAAGGAGCCCATCGAGCACGCCTGGCCCATACAGATGGTGCTGACGTCCGGCTTGATGAACTTCATGGTGTCGTAAATCGACATGCCCGCGGTGATCACCCCGCCCGGCGAGTTGATGTAGAGGAAAATGTCTTTTTCCGGGCTTTCCGCTTCGAGGAACAGCATTTGCGCCACGATCAGGTTGGCCATGTGATCTTCCACCTGGCCGGTCAGGAAAATGATGCGCTCTTTCAGCAGGCGGGAATAGATGTCGTAAGAACGCTCCCCGCGTGAAGTCTGCTCTACCACCATCGGCACCAGCGCCATGTTCGGTGCAAATTGATCTCGTTCGCCACTGTATGACATTACCGTCTCCTAATAGAAATTGCCTTGGCGGCCAGGGTGTCACCCTAATACGCCGATTCTACTTGAGAACGGCCATGATGACTATGCTCAAGCATTCGACCCGCGCCACACGTACCCGACGGTTATTTCATCCCGCGCACTTTGGCAAACAGCCCCAGAATTATTCTTAACAGATTGGGGGATCCCGGCGCGATTTCAAGCCCAGAGGCCGATTTTCTCCGCACGCCGAAAACGATGCCGTTATTCTGACCGTTATCATGCCAGCCAGTTCCCCAGGCAACAGGGTAAATATAGTGCATATTGCCCCGCTTAACCTGAGATTAATCAGCAACGTGGCAAAAAGAAAAGCCCGCAACCTCAGGTTGCGGGCTTTTTCATCGTGCGCCGGTTCGCCAGGCGAAACCGGGGGCGCCGTTCATCGCGCCCGGCACGCCGGCATTACGCCTGTTGAGTCTGGTTCATCAGCTCGCTGAAGGTAGTGGCTTTTTCAGTCACTTTCGCTTTTGCCAGCAGGGCTTCAACCGCTTGCTCTTCCAGAGCCACGTTGCGCATGTTGTTCATCAGCTCTTTGTTTTTGCTGTAGAACTCGATGACTTCGCTCGGATCTTCGTAGGCAGAAGCCATTTCTTCGATCAGCGTCTTCACGCGGTCTTCGTCAGCTTTCAAATCGTTGGTGCTGATCACTTCGCCCAGCAGCAGGCCAACCACTACGCGGCGTTTCGCTTGCTCTTCGAACAGCTCGCGTGGCAGTTCCAGCGCTTGCTTCTCGTTGCCGCCGAAACGCTGTGCAGCCTGACGACGCAGTACGTCGATTTCGCCGTCGATCAGGGCAGCAGGCACGTCGATTTCGTTCGCGCTCACCAGACCGTCGATCGCCTGAGACTTGATGCGGTTACGCACGGCGCCTTTCAGCTCGCGCTCCATGTTCTTGCGAACTTCGGTGCGCAGACCGGCAACGGAACCGTCCGCCACGCCGAAACGCTTGATGAACTCTTCGGTCAGTTCCGGCAGCTCGCGCTCTTCAACTTTCTTCAGCACGATAGCGAATTTGGCCGCTTTACCCTTCAGGTTTTCCGCGTGGTAATCTTCCGGGAAGTTCACGTCGATGGAGAACTCTTCGCCCGCTTTGTGACCGACCAGGCCTTCTTCGAAGCCTGGGATCATGCGGCCCTGGCCCATTGCCAGTACGAAGTCGGACGCTTTGCCGCCTTCGAACTCTTCACCGTCGATAGAACCGGTGAAGTCAACGGTCACGCGATCTTCAGCTTCCGCTGCGCGATCGGTTTCTTTCCAGGTCGCCTGCTGCTTGCGCAGGGTGTCCAGCATCGCGTCGACGTCTTCGTCGTTCACTTCAACCACAGGTTTTTCAACTTCGATGTTTTCCAGGCCTTTCAGCTCAACTTCTGGATACACTTCGAATTCAACGGCGAAAGTGAAGTCTTCACCTTCTTTGTACTCGCCCGGCACGTAGTTTGGTGCGCCGGCCGGATTAATCTTTTCTTTGATGATCGCGTCAACGAAGCTGCGCTGCATCGCTTCGCCCAGCACGTCCTGACGAACAGAGGCGCCGTAACGCTGTTCCACGATGTTCATCGGCACTTTGCCTTTGCGGAAGCCGTCGATACGCACGCTTTTCGCAGCGTTGATCAGCTCTTTCTTCACCGCCTGCTTGATAGTATCAGCCGGTACAGTAATAGAGAGACGGCGCCCAAGGCCTTGAGTGGTTTCTACTGAAACTTGCATCTTGTTACCTCAAAAAAATCACAGTGCTCGGTCAACTCCGTTCCAAGAACCAGGACGGCTACAAATAAGAACCGAGTTCCCTGATGACAGAAGCGTCCCGAAACCATTCCGGAAAAATAAGACGCGACATTATAGCGGCGCATGCATGGCGAGTCGAGGAAAGCTAGGCGGCGCAGGCGCGCTAAAACTCACACTTTTGCCGATTCAATCGCCAAAAGGCCGCCAAAACAGACCGAACGTTGGCCATATTGCGCGTCGGCCGTGTCGTCGTCAAAAACAGAAACGGCCCGCAGGCCGTTTCAAAATTCGTCAGTAGTAATACCCTAATTAGAGGGCAAAGTTCCACTGATACCTGAAAATTTCCCCCTCAGGCCAGCGTCCCGGCGCCGCGGCACGGCGGCGAGGCCGGCACGGTATCCTGCAAACCTTCCCACTCTTTGAGCGTATAGGTGTGCAGCGCCAGCGCGTGTACGCCATCAGCCAGTTCTTCCGACAGTACGCCGTAGATAGAGCGGTGACGCGTCAAAAACCGTTCGCCGACGAAGCGATCGCTGACCAATACCACTTTGAAATGACTTTCTGAACCCGCCGGAACGTTATGACGATAGCTTTCATCAACGACTTCCAGATACGCGGGCTCAAACGCCGCCCTTAACTTTGCTTCTATTTGCTCGCGAATCATAGGATCTCCTTACAACACCGGCAGAGGACCGTGCCCATCTAGTTCAATATTAGCCGGTTTTCCCCCGTTTAGACCATCGCTGGGACAAATTTCTCTTTTCTGCGGTCAGATGATGAGCGTCATCCCCGCCGCTTGGGGGATTATCCGATTGAGCGGGCCAAAAAAGCGTGTTTTTATCAACGGCAGGTAAAAATTTGTCACTCAGGCGCCTTCCGCGCTTCCACCGCACGGCGGCGATGCTATGATGTCGGCAATTTGTTGTCGGCTATCCCGCTCTGATTATTGCTAAATCCATCGAGAATGAGACAGAAAACATGTTAAAGAAACTTTGTCTTCCTTTGCTGGCCGCCCTGCTGCTGGCCGGCTGCGCGACCAGCAGCAACACCCTGAACGTCACCCCGAAAATCGTTCTGCCGCAGCAGGATCCTACCCTGCAGGGCATCACCATCAGCATCAACGGCGCGGATCAGCGCACCGATCAGGCGCTGGCCAAGGTGAATCGCGACGGCCAACTGGTCACGCTGACGCCATCGCGCGATCTGCGTTTCCTGCTGCAGGAAGTGCTGGAGAAACAGATGGGCGCTCGCGGCTACATGATCGGCGCCGACGGCCCGGTGGCGCTGCAGATCGTCGTCAATAACCTGTATGCGGACGTTTCCGAAGGTAACCTGCGCTACAACATCACCACCAAAGCCGACATCTCGATCATCGCCCAGGCGAAGAACGGCAACAAGCAGGTGAAAAATTACCGCTCGACGTATAACGTGCAGGGCGCCTTCACGGCCACCAACGAGAAGATCACCGACGCCGTCAACTCCGTGCTGGGCGACGTGATCGCCGACATGGCGCAGGACACCAGCGTCAACGACTTTATCAAGCAAAACGCGCGCTAATCGACGCGCCTTGCGCCGCCCGGCGGATCGGGCGGCGCAGACAGGGACCTCATGTCGAAACACTATCTGAACATCTTCACCCAGCGTAACTCCGCCATTCTGCTGCTGCTGGGCTTCGCGTCAGGTCTGCCGCTGGCATTGACCTCCGGCACGCTGCAAGCCTGGATGACCGTCGAAAACATCGATCTGAAGACCATCGGCATTTTCTCGCTGGTGGGCCAGGCCTACGTCTTCAAATTCCTCTGGTCGCCGTTCATGGACCGCTATACCCCGCCGTTTCTCGGGCGGCGGCGCGGTTGGCTGCTGATCAGCCAGCTGCTGCTGGTGGCGGCGATCGTGGCGATGGGCTTCATGCAGCCCGCGCAGCACCTGTGGTGGCTGGCGGCGTTGGCGGTGCTGGTGGCGTTCTGCTCCGCCTCGCAAGATATCGTGTTCGACGCTTATAAAACCGACCTGCTGAAAGCCGAAGAGCGCGGGGCGGGTGCGGCGATCTCGGTGCTGGGCTACCGGCTGGCGATGCTGGTTTCCGGCGGCCTGGCGCTGTGGCTGGCGGATCGCTATTTCGGCTGGCAGGCCACCTACTGGCTGATGGCCGGGTTGATGCTGATCGGCGTGGCCGCCACGCTGATGGCGCCGGAGCCGGATGAAAGCATCCCGGCGCCGCGCACCATGGAACAGGCGGTCGTCGCGCCGCTGCGTGATTTCTTCGGCCGCAACAACGCCTGGCTGATCCTGCTGCTGATCGTGATGTACAAAATGGGCGACGCCTTCGCCGGCAGCCTGAGCACCACGTTCCTGATCCGCGGCGTGGGGTTCGACGCCGGTGAAGTCGGGCTGGTCAACAAAACGCTCGGCCTGTTCGCCACCATCGTCGGTGCCCTGTTCGGCGGCGTGCTGATGCAGCGTCTCACCCTGTTCCGCGCGCTGATGCTGTTCGGCGTCCTGCAGGCGGTCTCCAACCTCGGGTATTGGATCCTGGCGGTGACCGACAAGAGCCTGCTCACCATGGGCAGCGCCATCTTCCTCGAAAACCTGTGCGGCGGCATGGGCACCGCGGCCTTCGTGGCGCTGCTGATGACGCTGTGCAACCGTTCGTTCTCCGCCACCCAGTTCGCGCTGCTGTCGGCGCTGTCCGCCGTGGGGCGCGTCTATGTCGGCCCGATCGCCGGCTGGTTCGTCGAAGCCCACGGCTGGCCGTTGTTCTACCTGTTCTCTATCGCCGCCGCCCTGCCCGGCTTGCTGCTGCTCGGCATCTGCCGCCAAACGCTGGAACACACCCAGCAACATGGCGACTTTCTGCCGCGTACCGAGTTTTCCGGATCTTACCGCTGGGCGCTGCGCCTGCTGACGCTGGGCTGTTCGCTGTTGGGCCTGTGGTTGCTGTTACTGATCGCCAATGCGCTGGACTGGACGCAGGCACCGCAGTTGGCCGATCGGCTGCTGCAGGTCGGCGCCGCGCTGAGCCTGCTCGGCGTCGCGATGGGCAGCGCGCTGGATTACCTGGCCCTGCGCCGCACCCGTTTGGCATAATCTGACCGGCCGGCGATTTCGCCGGCCGAAAAAAAAGCGATCCGCAGGTATATTTATTTGGTAAAAAAAGATAATCGACGCGGAAATTATTTTTTTATCCGACTGCCGCACTCGGAAATAAAATTAAATTCACTTTTAAGACACAATTATTTTACATTAAATAAACCTTTTCTGCGTATTTCCCCGCCGCGCATTTCTTCGCCAAATTCATCATACCTTTAGTTTTCCTTAACATACGGACTGCTCGTCACGATTCAGCGTGCCAACGCGTTGTTGTCATTGGTAAATTGTCACGCAGGGTTACATCTGTGACCCCCTTAACAGAAAGTGTCAACAAGCCGCTGACACTCCCTTAAGCATGTTTACAGTACTGCAACCTTCCCGTAAAATGCCCGCACACATGAAACGACAATTGAGCCTTTGTTATTGAGGTCGTTAGATGAGACTTAAGAAATACAATAAAAGTATTGGGATGCTGTCATTAATCGCAGCCACTGTATTGCTCAGTGGTTGCGATATGGTTTTGATGAATCCCAAAGGAGCAATTGGTGTTGAGCAACGGACACTGATTATCACTGCAATCGCGTTGATGTTGATCGTGGTGGTGCCAGTTATCTTCATGGCGTTCGCCTTTGCCTGGAAGTATCGCGCTTCCAACAAAGACGCCAAGTACAGTCCGAACTGGGCCCACTCCAACAAGATCGAAGCGGTCGTCTGGACCATTCCTATCATTATCATCGCCATCCTTGGCACCATTACCTGGAAGACTACCCACGAACTCGACCCGTTCAAGCCGATTGTCACCGACAAGAAGCCGATGACGATCGAAGTGGTGTCGCTCGACTGGAAATGGCTGTTCATCTACCCGGAACAAGGCATTGCGACCGTTAATGAGCTGGCTTTCCCGAAAGATGTTCCAGTCGAATTCAAGATCACCTCTAACTCGGTAATGAACTCGTTCTTTATCCCGCAGTTGGGTGGACAGATTTATGCGATGGCCGGCATGCAGACCAAACTGCACCTGATCGGCAACGAAGCCGGTGCCTACAAGGGCATCTCCAGCAGCTACAGCGGCGCAGGCTTCTCCGGTATGAAATTCACCGCGATCGTTACCCCGACCGAAGGCGACTTCGATCAGTGGGTGGCCAAGGTGAAGGCATCGTCTAAAAACCTGAACACCACCGACGACTTTAACAAACTGGCAGAGCCGAGTGAAAACAACCCGGTTGAGTACTTTGCCGCTGTCAAACCGAATTTGTTCAAAGAAACAATTGCCAAATTCATGGGTGACATGGATATGCACAAGGGCGCTGGCGCGCACGAAGGCATGGACATGAGCCAAGGTATGGACATGGGTGAACATGCTGCTCACGCCGGAGCCGAGGAATAACTGATGTTGGGAAAATTAACACTTGATGCGGTTCCGTACCACGAACCGATCATCATGGTCACCGTAGCCGCAATTATTGTCGGGGGCCTGGCAGTGCTGGCGCTGCTGACATATTTCGGCAAATGGAAGTGGCTGTGGAGCGAATGGCTGACTTCGGTCGACCATAAAAAAATTGGTATCATGTACATCATCGTGGCGATGGTCATGCTGCTGCGCGGCTTCGCCGACGCCATCATGATGCGTAGCCAGCAGGCGTTGGCGTCCGCCGGCGAAGCCGGGTTCCTGCCGCCGCACCACTACGACCAGATCTTCACCGCGCACGGCGTTATCATGATCTTCTTCATGGCGATGCCTTTCGTGGTCGGCCTGATGAACGTCGTGGTGCCGCTGCAAATCGGTGCGCGCGACGTCGCCTTCCCGTTCCTGAACTCCCTGAGCTTCTGGTTCTTCGTGGTGGGCGTTGTGCTGATCAACATCTCCCTGGGGGTCGGTGAGTTCGCTCAGACCGGTTGGCTGGCGTATCCGCCGCTGTCGGGTAAAGAGTACAGTCCTGGCGTCGGGGTCGATTACTGGATCTGGAGTCTGCAGATTTCCGGTCTGGGTACCCTGCTGACCGGCGTGAACTTCTTCGCCACCATTCTGAAGATGCGTGCCCCTGGCATGCCTATGATGAAGATGCCGGTGTTCACCTGGGCGGCCCTGTGTACTAACGTCCTGATCATCGTTTCTTTCCCAATTCTGACCGTCACCATCGCGCTGCTGACCCTGGATCGCTATCTGGGCACCCATTTCTTCACCAATGATATGGGCGGCAACATGATGATGTACATCAACCTGATTTGGGCCTGGGGTCACCCAGAGGTGTATATTCTGGTTCTGCCGGTGTTCGGCGTGTTCTCCGAAGTCACCGCGACCTTCTCCAGAAAACGCCTGTTCGGCTATACCTCACTGGTATGGGCAACCATTGCGATCACCGTTCTGTCGTTCATCGTCTGGCTGCACCACTTCTTCACCATGGGGTCCGGCGCGAACGTTAACGCCTTCTTCGGTATCGCCACCATGATCATTTCCATCCCGACCGGGGTGAAAATCTTCAACTGGCTGTTCACCATGTATCAGGGCCGTATCAAGCTCAACTCCGCGATGCTGTGGACCGTTGGCTTCATCATCACCTTCTCCGTGGGTGGTATGACCGGCGTTCTGCTGGCGGTGCCGGGCGCGAACTTCGTGCTGCACAACAGCCTGTTCCTGATCGCTCACTTCCACAACGTCATCATCGGCGGCGTGGTGTTCGGTTGCTTCGCGGGCCTGACCTACTGGTTCCCGAAATCCTTCGGCTTCACGCTGAACGAAAAATGGGGCATCCGCGCGTTCTGGTTCTGGATTATCGGCTTCTTCACCGCCTTCATGCCGCTGTACGCATTGGGCTTTATGGGCATGACCCGTCGTATCAGCCAGAACATCAACCCTGAGTTCCACCCTCTGCTGCTGGTTGCAGCCGGCGGTGCGGCGCTGATCGCCTGCGGCATCCTGTGCCAGCTGATCCAGATCTTCGTCAGTATCCGTGACCGCGAACAGAACCGCGATCTGACCGGTGACCCATGGGGTGCTCGTACTCTGGAGTGGTCAACTTCGTCTCCACCGCCGTTCTATAACTTTGCCGTAGTGCCGCAGATTCATGACCGTGATGAATTCTGGGACATGAAAGAAAAAGGTGAAGCTTATAAGAAACCGGCTAAATACGAACCGATTCATATGCCTAAGAACACCGGCGCCGGCGTTATCATCGCCTTCTTCAGCCTGGTCTTCGGTTTCGCAATGATTTGGGAAATCTGGTGGATGGCTCTGGCCGGCTTCATCGGTATGATCGTTGTCTGGATCGGCAAGAGCTTCGATCACGATGTTGACTACTATGTGCAGGTTGATGAAATCGAGCGCATTGAGAACCAACACTACGAACAAATCCGTAAAGCAGGCGTGAACCATGTCAACTGATACTCTGACCAATCATAACGCAGCCCATGCAGAGCATGGGCACCACGATGCGGGTGAGACCAAAGTCTTCGGATTCTGGATCTACCTGATGAGCGACTGTATTTTGTTTGCGAGCTTGTTCGCAACTTATGCAGTCCTGGTGAACGGGACCGCGGGCGGTCCCTCAGGCAAAGACATCTTCGACCTGAAGTTTGTCCTGGTCGAAACTTTCCTGCTGTTGTTCAGCTCCATCACCTACGGCATGGCGATGATCGCCATGAACAAGGGTAAAGTTGGCGGTGTAAACACCTGGCTGTTCCTGACCTTCCTGTTTGGTCTGGGCTTCGTGGCGATGGAAATCTATGAATTCCATCACCTGATCGCCGAAGGCTTCGGTCCGGATCGCAGCGCGTTCCTGTCCAGCTTCTTCGCGCTGGTCGGCACCCACGGTCTGCACGTAACTTCCGGCCTGATTTGGATCATCGTGATGATGATTCAGGTGAGCAAGTTCGGCCTGACCGCAACCAACAAAACCCGCCTGATGTGCCTGAGCCTGTTCTGGCACTTCCTGGATGTGGTCTGGATCTGCGTATTTACCGTTGTCTACCTGCTGGGGGTTATGTAATGAGCCATTCATCCCATGAAACCTCTCACGGCGGCGCAAGCCACGGCAGCGTGAAGTCATACCTGGTCGGCTTTATCCTGTCGATCATCCTGACGGTAATTCCATTTGCGATGGTAATGAACGGCACTGCCTCTCATTCCACCATCCTGGCGGTTGTTGTCGGTATGGCGGTTATCCAGGTGATTGTTCACCTGGTTTACTTCCTGCACATGAACACCTCATCGGAAGAGCGCTGGAACCTGGTGGCATTGCTGTTCACCGCTATGATCATCGGTATCGTTGTTGTAGGTTCACTCTGGATTATGTACAACCTCAACATCAATATGATGGTCGATTAAGAGCTGAGCTGCACGTGATGATTAAGCAATACCTGCAAGTCACTAAACCAGGAATTATTTTCGGCAATTTAATTTCTGTCGTTGGGGGATTCCTGCTCGCTTCCAAAGGGAGCATCGACTATCCCCTGTTTCTCGCCACCCTGGTGGGTGTCTCGTTGGTGGTCGCGTCGGGCTGTGTGTTTAACAACTACATCGACCGCGACATCGACAAGAAAATGGAGAGAACGAAGAATCGGGTGCTGGTAAAAGGCCTGATCGCGCCGAGTGTCACCCTGGTTTATGCGACCGTGTTGGGTATTGCGGGCTTCGCGTTGCTGTATATCGCGGCCAATCCGCTGGCCATGTGGCTGGCGGTGATGGGCTTCGTGGTTTATGTCGGCGTTTACAGCCTGTACATGAAACGCCACTCGGTCTACGGCACGCTGATCGGCAGCCTGTCGGGCGCCGCGCCGCCGGTTATCGGCTACTGCGCGGTGACCAACGAGTTCGACGCCGGCGCGTTGATCCTGCTGGCTATCTTTAGCCTGTGGCAGATGCCGCATTCTTATGCGATCGCTATCTTCCGCTTTAAAGATTACCAGGCGGCCAACATTCCGGTGCTGCCGGTGGTGAAAGGCATTTCCGTCGCCAAGAACCACATCACGGTCTACATCTTGGCATTTATGATCGCCACGCTGATGCTGACCCTGGTAGGTTATGCCGGCTATAAGTACCTGATCGTCGCTGCGGCGGTGAGCGTATGGTGGCTCGGCATGGCGCTGCGCGGTTACAAGACCGAAAACGACAGCGTCTGGGCGCGTAAACTGTTCGTGTTCTCCATCGTCGCCATCACCTCGCTGAGCGTGATGATGTCGATCGACTTCAGCGCCACGGCGGCGCCTGAAGCGCTGGTGACCTACGTTTGGTAAGCCAAATCATCTGTGAATGGGCCGCTTTTGCGGCCCATTTTATTTGTCACGCCGAAAAGCGGCCGAACTGTAATATCTGTTAAACAACATTCGATTTACCCCCCCTGCCCTGCACACTAAAATGACGCAGCTTTACAGAAGTCATGCCATCAGGCGCTGTTTCAACGTCTGATGGCATGGTTTTTACCGAGGTTTGATGTGAACGATAATTCAATGACCCCGCAGGAGCGCCGCGCCACCTGGGGATTGGGCACCGTATTCTCCCTGCGCATGCTCGGCATGTTTATGGTATTGCCGGTGTTGACCACCTACGGCATGGCGCTCAACGGCGCCAGCGAAGCGCTGATCGGCATCGCCATCGGCATCTACGGCCTGGCGCAAGCGGTGTTTCAAATCCCGTTCGGCCTGGTGTCCGATCGCATCGGCCGCAAGCCGCTGATCGTCGGCGGCCTGCTGATCTTTGCCCTCGGCAGCGTGATCGCCGCCGCGACCGATTCGATCTGGGGCGTGATCCTCGGCCGCGCGCTGCAAGGCTCCGGCGCGATCGCCGCCGCGGTCATGGCGCTGCTCTCCGATCTGACCCGCGAGCAGAACCGCACCAAGGCGATGGCGTTTATCGGCGTCAGCTTCGGCATCACCTTCGCCATCGCCATGGTATTGGGCCCTATCATCACCCACGCCTTCGGACTGCATGCGCTGTTCTGGATGATCGCCGTACTGGCGCTGGCCGGCATTGTCATCACCCTGGCGGTAGTGCCTTCCGCCGACACTCACCTGCTGAACCGCGAGTCCAGCATCGTGCGCGGCAGCTTCCGCAAAGTGCTGAACAACTCGCGCCTGCTGAAGCTCAACTTCGGCATCATGTGTCTGCACATTCTGCTGATGTCGAGCTTCGTGGCGCTGCCGCTGGCGATGGAAAAAGCCGGGCTGGCGGCCAACGAACACTGGATCGTCTACCTAGTGACCATGCTGGTATCGTTCGCCGCCGTGGTGCCTTTCATCATCTATGCCGAAAAATATCGCCGCATGAAGCAGGTCTTTATGGGCTGCGTGGCGGTGCTGTTCTGCGCCGAAGTGCTGCTGTGGCTCTCCGGCGCGCACCTGTGGGGCATCATCGCCGGCGTGCAGCTGTTCTTTATGGCCTTCAACGTGATGGAAGCCATTCTGCCTTCGCTGATCAGCAAAGAGTCACCGGCCGGCTACAAGGGCACCGCGATGGGGGTCTACTCCACCAGCCAGTTTATCGGCGTGGCGATAGGCGGCAGCCTCGGCGGCTGGCTGTACGGTTTGCAGGGGGCGGGCCTGGTGTTTATCGCCGGCGCCGTGCTGGCCGCGCTCTGGTTCCTGGTCAGCAGCACCATGAAAGAACCGCCGTATGTCAGCAGCCTGCGCATTACGCTGTCGGAACTGGCGGTGAAGGATTCGGCGCTGGAAAGCCGCCTGAAGGCGCAGCCCGGCGTGGCCGAGGCGATCGTAGTGCCGGAAGAGCGCAGCGCCTACGTCAAGGTGGATACCAAGCAGACCAATCGCGGTCAGCTGGAAGCGCTGGTCAATTCGCTGTAAAGAATCAGGGCCGGCAATGCCGGCCCCGTAGAGATTAATCGCGGAAGTTCTTGAACTGGAACGGCTGCCCCAGATCGCCGCCGCGCACCAGCGCCATCACGCTCTGCAAATCGTCGCGTGACTTACCGGTCACCCGCACCTCTTCGCCCTGGATCTGCGCCTGCACCTTCAGCTTGCTGTCTTTGATCAGCTTGACGATTTTCTTCGCCACAGAGGTTTCAATCCCCTGCTTCAGCTTGGCTTCCACACTGTAGGTTTTACCGCTGTGGGTAAACTCTTCCGGGATCTCCAGCGCAGCGCCGTCGATGCTGCGCTTGCTCAGCTTTTCGCGCAGAATGTCGAGCAGCTGCTGCACCTGGAAATCAGACTCGGTGGCAACCTTGATGCTTTGGTCTTTCTCGTTTAGCTCAAAGCTGGCCGGCACGTTGCGAAAATCCCAGCGGGTGCCGAGATCGCGGGTGGCGTTCTCAACGGCGTTACGCACTTCCTGCATATCAATTTCGGAAACGATGTCGAAAGATGGCATACTTCTTCCTCCTGAATGAGTGCCTAATAGCTTAGGCGATTTTGATGCCGAGCATGATAACCGCTTTGCCGCCTCAGACAAAATCTGCTGAACGCACGCAGGGATAGCGCTTCGGGCTGCCATAAAGCCTATAGTTAATTCACGGTAATTGAGCGGTATTCCCGTGTTTCCAAGGAGACTGAATGAAAATAACCATTCTTGGTTGCGGCGCGCTCGGACAACTGTGGCTCTCCCGGCTGTATCAGCAGGGCCACGATGTACAGGGATGGCTAAGAGTGCCGCAGCCTTTTTGCGCGGTGAACGTGATAGAGCCGGAAGGCGTCTCGTTTAATCGCAACTTGCCCACCAACGATCCGGAGCACCTTGCGCAAAGCGAGCTGCTGCTGGTGACGCTGAAAGCCTGGCAGGTGTCCAGCGCGGTCAGCGCGCTACTGCCGAAGTTGAACCCCCAGTGCGCCATTTTGCTGCTGCACAACGGCATGGGCACCCAAGAGGAGCTGCCGCCGAACGGCCAGCCGATCCTGCAGGGCACCACCACCCACGCCGCGCGCCACGAAGGCAGCACCATTATCCACGTCGCCACCGGCATCACCCACATCGGCCCGAGCTCACCTGCCGCCCAGCACCTCAGCCACTTGGCGGAAGTGCTGCATCAGGCGCTGCCCGACGTTGCCTGGCACAACAACATCGCCTCGGCCAACTGGCGCAAGCTGGCGGTCAACTGCGTGATCAACCCGCTGACGGCGCTGTATGGCTGCCGTAACGGCGATCTGCAGCGCTACCCGGAACAGATCGAAACGCTGTGTCGTGAAGTCGCCAGCGTGATGGCGATGGAGGGCTACCACACCTCCTGCGAAGGTCTGATGCAATACGTGATGGACGTGATACACAGCACCGCCGACAACGTTTCGTCGATGCTGCAGGATATCCGCAACCAGCGGCACACCGAGATCGACTACATCACCGGTTACCTGCTGCGCCGCGCGCGCAGCCACGGCCTCGCGCTGCCGGAAAATGCGCGGCTGTTTGAACTGATTAAACGAAAGGAAAATGAATATGAGCGTATCGGCGCTGGTCTGCCTGGCACCTGGTAGCGAAGAAACCGAAGCCGTCACCACCATCGATCTGCTGGTGCGGGCGGGCGTAAAAGTCACTACCGCCAGCGTTGCCGGCGACGGCGAGCTGACTATCGTCTGTTCGCGCAGCGTCAAACTGCTGGCCGACGCGCCGCTGGTGGCGATCGTCGATGAGCCGTTCGACGCCATCGTGCTGCCCGGCGGCCTGAAAGGCGCAGAATGTTTCCGCGACAGCCCGCTGCTGGTGGAAAAGGTGCGGCAGATGCATCTGCAGGGCAACATCGTCGCCGCCATCTGCGCGGCGCCGGCGCTGGTGCTGCAGCACCACGATCTGTTCCCGGTCGGCAACATGACCGGCTTCCCTGGCCTGAAAGACCAGATCCCGGCGGATAAATGGATGGAGCGCCGCGTGGTGTACGACGCACGCGTCAACCTGCTCACCAGCCAGGGGCCGGGCACCGCGATGGAGTTCGCGCTGAAGCTGATAGACCTGCTGCTCGGCAAGGCCAAAGCGGCGGAGATCGCCGCGCAGCTGGTGCTGATCCCGGGGATGTACGACTATCGCGACAGTGAAGAAAACTGAGTGAACGTGTTGAAATGCGGGGCGCTGATCCGCGCCCCGCAACGCGTCAAAAACTGAGCTGGCTGGAGAAGCCCAAAACCAGGCGCTCATTCGCCAGCGCTCCGGGTTTGACCATCGGCGTGCCGGCGAAAACGTCCGCAGCAAAACGTCCCTGATTCACCTGCAGGCCAATGACGCTCCCCGCCAGCCGGCCGCCGTCCCCCTGCTGTTTGGCCAACTGCCCATAGTCGAACCCAATATAGGGTTGCAGCATGTCACGTTCCAACGTCAGCGTATTGCGCAGATACCCTCCGCTGCTGCCGATCAATTTGCTGTCGCCGCTAAACCCACGCACCGTAGAACGATCGCCGATAAACGACTTATCCTGGATCGGCTGTGCGGCGCTCGCCCATTGCCCCGATAACTCCCCGAGATAACGCAGGCGATGGCCAAATGCATTGAAGGGTTTCAGCATACTGCCGCCCGCTCGCAGCTGTTGTTCGGCATGTGAACTCCCCTTCCCGACACCGGCAAGGGCGTCGGCGGTCAACGCGATCTGCGAATGAGCGCCATAATACAGGTGGCTGACACCCAGCTTCAGGCTGGTTAACCGCGCGCTCTGCAAGGCAATCTCCGTGTCATTGAGGTAATAGCGGTAATGACGTTGCAACAACTGGGCGTTCAACGCCGTTTTCTCATTCATCCCGCGCGCCAACGTATAGTCAGTCTGCAGCCCCCAATACTGCGAACGGCCGTTATAGCGATAATCGGTGAAGTTACCGGCGAAAGTCTGGTGATAGCGGCTGTCGCCGCCCAACGCGCTGAAGCGCCAGTGCCCCCAAGGCAAGCTATAGTACAGGGCGCGGCTTTCATTGCCTTTGCCCGGCGGCGCCAGAATGCTGCGCGCCATCGACAGATAGAAAATATCGCCCAGTGAAGTCAGATTATCGAGATATAACGCGCCGCCTGCCTGATAACGCCCCGCGGAGCTGACGCCGGCGTCATCCGCCCAGGCGGTAAAACGCCAATATTTATCTTGTCGCCGAAAAATCTCGATATCGCTTTCGCCAGGTCGCTCGGCGGGAACAATGCGAATATCGCTGATAACGCCCGGAATTCCGCCCATATTCTCCAGCCCTTGCTCAATGCGGCGTAAATTCAGCACATCACCGGCAGCAATGGGAAAAAGCGTATCGGGGCGAAAATAGGTGCTGCTGCCCGCCTGCATTCTC
The DNA here is from genome assembly GCF_010119335.3 of Serratia sp. HRI. Lineage (NCBI taxonomy): Bacteria > Pseudomonadati > Pseudomonadota > Gammaproteobacteria > Enterobacterales > Yersiniaceae > Serratia > Serratia sp. HRI. The sequence goes on from NZ_CP083690.1 coordinate 1,617,455, forward strand.
AACTGGCCGATACGGCCATAATGCACGCGAACCTTCAGTATTCCTGCCGGTACCGCTTGCACGTCAAACTGCACCCGCGAAGTGATATAGCCTTGTGCAATCAGCTCATTTTGCAGCTTCTTGTGCAATTTCGCCAACCCTTGCCCCCCCATACAGCGCCCGCGGGCAGCGTGCGCCAACCGTTCGAAAGAAGTAAGGCTTGCTGGCGCCATCGCCATTTCGACAGAGCCGATCACCCAACAGGGGGACTCGTTGACAAAAATATCCGTTGGCGCGTTTTGTTCCGGCAGCGGTGACAAGACAGAGGGGGTAGACGGTAACAGTTTGCGCTGCGTATCGCCGATGAGGTTTTCCTGGCTGACGAGTTGTTTCACAGGAGCCGGTACAGAATCCGCACGGCTGAAACCGCTGAACAACACGGCTAGACAAAGAATAAAAAATTCCCTTTTCATGCTCTCTCACTCATTCCCCCACCCAAGGGTGGGGGAAACGCCTATCACATCCAATAAGACCAACCGTAAGGCCAGCCGAAACCGCCGTATCCCCAACCCCAGTTATTCACGGGTTTGTTGATGTCCCGACCGTTGTTGGTGACCAGGCCGGACGTGGAGCGCATCGTGCCGGAGTTGTTGAAAGAGACGCCGCGATGGCTGATATCGCCAAACGCTTCAATCCTGCCGTAGTTGCTGAAGCGGGTATCCGACAAGCTGACGGAGGAGGTGCGGGAAACGATATGTCCGCGGTTGGTAATGGACGTCCCCTGGATAGCCGCGCCGTTTTGGGCTTCGATCACGCCATTGTCAGCGTTAAACAAGCTGGTGGCGTTGAGTTGCAAAGCCTGCGCGGATTGAATGCCGCCGGTATTGTCCAACTGTGTGGCCGTGATGGATGCCGAACGCGCGCTCACATTCTTTTCATTTTGCAGCCGGGTGGCGCTGATGTTCAATTGCCCCTGTGAAGCGATGTTCCCTTGGTTGACCAGCGAGTCGGTACTGATGTCAACGCCGCCATTTTTCGCCTGAATCTGCCCGCGGTTAGCAACACCGACAGAAGCGCGGGATACATTTTGGGCACCGTTGCCGATTTGCACGCGTTCATAACTTCCCGCGTCGCTCTGGATACTGACGATACTGACATTATTCAACGAAGTGCCGGTGTTGGACCCAGCCCCATTGGCATTGCCGCTATTGACACCTACGCCGTTTTCATTGGCGACCAGCTTAATTTTGTTGGCGTACATGCCGCCCAACTCGGCGACGTCGACCAACACTTCAGGCTTATCTTTAGAAGCTTCAACGTTATTGAAGCGGGATAAATCCGCTGAAACCGTTTTTTTCCCCGCCGAGACTAACAGCGCGTCCGCATGAACCGCAGCGCTGATTTCAGCCGTACGCGCAATGATCGCCGTATAATCGACATCGCCTTTCTTCAGCCCGTCCCCCTCAACGCGAATATTTCCTTGATTAACCCGGTAGCTGTTAAAAGCGCCGTCCTTGAACTGCAAATCGGCGGTAGTTAATACGCCATTACGGGCGTTGATAAAACCACAGCCGTTACAGGTAATGCCGGATTTATTGGCAATAACGACATCGGCGCGTTGCCCGGCGACTTCTACCATCCCCTTCAAAATACTTTTATTCGCCGAGTTCACTTCATTCAGAATTACCTTAGCTGCACGCCCCTCTAACTGAGCGTTTCCCCCAACAGCACCGGCCAATGACGTATTAGCGCCCGAAAGGCTGTTATTTAAAATAGCGCCCTGAACGCCAATATCAAACTGCGTGTAAACGTTATGAGAGACACCGTCCGCACCTGCACGATTGATGTTCACCACCGGCACCTGATTGATATGCTCAACTGATGCCCCACCCGTCTGAGGTACTATTTGCGCCAACAGCGGCGCGCTGGGCACCAGAAACGCCGCTGCCGACAACAGCAATGTCGTCTTATTCATTTTCATTAATCGCTCTCCTTAATCCCAGTCAACCATTAACTGATGTTCAGACTAATGTCGAAAACATTAATGGCCATAGGGATATATCCTTATGCAATGTGCGTTACCCTGATAACCATAAAATATCAATGGCCAATGCTCAGCAAAAATAAAATTTGCACAGTAAGAGAAAAACATGCGCAATCAAATGCCGAAACATAATTTCAATAGGGAGTTGGCAGATAAAAACCGACAGGTCTGTCAGCATTCGACAGCAATAATAACCATAAAAATAAATAAAAAAATCAATAGATATTTAATATATTGATTAAGGATATTTAAATAGAAACAAAACTCAAGTTGGCTTTATCATTAATAAAACAATGCAATGAACAGGGTTATTAAATCGGGGAATAAAGAATTGTACGAAAAAGGCCGGCGTCTGGCGACGCCGGCGGAGAAATTACGGGCGATAAACCTTCACGTTGCTGAAGCCTTGCTCCAGCAGGTACAGCGCCTGCAGGCGGCTCATCACGCCGCGCTCGCAATACAGCAGATAGGTTTTGCTCTGATCCAGATCGCCGAACTGGGTGCTCAGCTTGTAGAACGGCAGCGCTTTCACTTCAACCTGTTCCAGCTGCAGCGGCTTCTCTTCCTGCTCGTCGTTGGAACGGATATCCAGGATCACCTCGTCGGCGCCGAAGGCCGCGACGGTTTCTACCTCGGTTACCTGCTCCTGCGCCTGCTCGGCGATAGAGCGAATATCGACGTTCTTCGCTTCGCTCACCACCCGGTCGAGAATGCTGAAATCGAAGTGGCTCTCTTCCTCTTCGATCTTGGCCTTGATCGCTTTCACCGTCGGGCTCTTCGAAATCACACCGCAGTATTCCGGCATGGTTTTGGCGAAGTCTTCGGTGCCGATTTCGCGCGCCAGTTTGATGATGTGCTCTTTATCGTGCGAGATCAGCGGACGCAGGATCAGGGTATCGGACGCATTGTCGATCAAACGCAGGTTGGTCAGCGTCTGGCTGGAGACCTGCCCCAGCGCCTCGCCGGTCACCAGCGCCTGCACGCCGTAGCGTTCGGCCACTTGCGAAGCGGCGCGCACCATCATGCGCTTGAGCACCACGCCCATCTGGCCGTCGTCGACCTTCTCCAGGATCTCACCCACCACCGGCTCGAAGTCGATGGCGACGAAGCGCACCTTATGCGAGCTAGCGAAGCGATTCCACAGGTAGTGCGCCACCTGCTTCACGCCGATCTCGTGTGCGGCGCCACCCAGGTTGAAGAAGCAGAAGTGCACGCGGCAGCCGCGGCGCATCAGCATGTAGCTGGACACGCCCGAGTCGAAACCGCCGGAAATCAGCGACATTACGTCTTCCTGAGTGCCGACCGGGTAACCGCCGATGCCTTCGAGACGGCGTTTGACCAGCATCAGCTTGTCGTCTTCGATCTCCAGGTTTACCGTGACCTGCGGGCGGGTAAGGTTAACGCGCGCGCTTTCGATGTGTTGGTTCAGGCCGCCGCCGACGTAGCGCTCCACGTCCTGCGAGTTGAACGCCTGCTTGCCGCGGCGCTTGACGCGCACGCAGAAGGTTTTGCCTTCCAGCTGGGCGCGGTAGGCTTCCAGCGTCTGCTCGAAGATGTGGTGGATGTCGGTATAAGCGCGATCTTCCACTTCCAGAATATGGTGGATACCGGGAATGCGCGTCAGGGCGTCGGCAATGATCGGCCGCTGGTTTTCATCTTTGGCGCGAACTTCGATATGATCCCAGTGACGGACGACCGCCAGCGTTTCATCATACTGCTTCAGGACGTTGCGAATATTGGTCGAGAGAATCTTGATAAAGCGCAAGCGCACAGATTGGCTCTTGATGGTGATTTCCGGGAACAATTTAATGATAAACTTCATGGCGGTCTTTGTTGTCAGATAAGAATTACGGCGCGGAGTATATCACCATATCGCCGTGCTCTGCGCACAAAACCACACATGAGCGCCATGATTTGCTAATCAAGATCCGCTAGGATAGGCTCTGGCGCCACGGTTCACATGATGACGTAAAAAGAAAATTATGCCGAAAAAACCAGCACAATCAGCCAGTACAGAGCAAACTGCCAGCTTTGAAAACGCCCTCGGCGAGCTGGAAAGCATCGTGACGCGTCTGGAGTCGGGCGAACTGCCGCTGGAAGACGCGCTGAACGAGTTCGAACGCGGCGTACAGCTGGCGCGTCAGGGCCAGCAGAAACTGCAACAGGCGGAACAGCGTGTGCAGATACTTCTTAACGACAGCGCCGACGATGCGGCGCTGGCGCCTTTCACACCGGATGCCGAGTAACAGACATGTCTGAGATCGCCCCATCGGCCGCTTTTGCCGATCAACTGCAGATTTTCCGCCAGCGCGCCGATCGCGCGCTGCTGGATTTCATCGCCCCGCTGCCGTTCAACGACGGCAACATGGTGGCGGCGATGCGTCACGGCGCCTTACTGGGCGGCAAGCGCCTGCGCCCGTTCCTGGTGTACACCACCGGCCAGATGTTCGGCGTGTCGCTGGCCAACCTGGACGCGCCAGCGGCGGCGGTGGAATGCATTCACGCCTACTCGCTGATCCACGACGATCTGCCGGCGATGGACGACGACGATCTGCGCCGCGGCCAGCCGACCTGCCACATTAAATTCGGCGAAGCCAACGCGATCCTGGCCGGCGATGCGCTGCAAACGCTGGCGTTTTCGATCCTGGCCGATGCCGAAATGCCTGACGTGGCCCTGCGCGATCGGCTGGCGATGGTTTCCGAACTGGCGACCGCCAGCGGCGTAGCCGGCATGTGCGGCGGCCAATCTCTGGATCTGGAAGCCGAAGGCAAGCGTGTTGATCTGCAGGCGCTGGAGCAGATCCACCGCCATAAAACCGGCGCGCTGATCCGCGCCGCGGTGCGCCTGGGCGCGCTGAGCGCCGGCGAAGCCGGACGTGCGGCGTTGCCGCAGCTGGATCGTTACGCCGCCGCGGTTGGCCTGGCGTTCCAGGTACAGGATGACATTTTGGACGTTGTCGGCGAGACTGAAAAAATCGGCAAGCGCCAGGGAGCGGACCAACAACACGGAAAGAGTACCTACCCGGCGTTGCTCGGGCTTGACAGCGCGAAAGCAAAAGCGTGGGATCTCTATCAGGAAGCATTAGCTGCATTGGACACTTTGGCAGCGCAATCTTATAACACAGCGCCATTGCGAGCGTTAGCCAGCTTCATTATTGAACGCGACAATTAACGTGTGACGTTAACTCCTCTGATATGAGTATCGAATGAGTCTTGATATAGCCAAATACCCAACCCTGGCGCTAGCGGAAAACCCCGAGGAACTCCGCTCACTGCCCAAAGAGAGCTTGCCGAAGCTGTGCGATGAGCTGCGGCAATACCTGCTGAACAGCGTCAGTCGCTCCAGCGGCCACTTTGCCTCCGGGCTGGGTACCGTCGAACTGACGGTGGCGTTGCATTTCGTCTACAACACGCCGTTCGATCACCTGGTGTGGGACGTCGGCCACCAGGCCTACCCGCACAAAATTCTGACCGGCCGCCGCGACCGTATCGCCACCATTCGGCAAAAAAACGGCCTGCATCCGTTCCCGTGGCGCGCCGAAAGCGAATACGACGTGCTGTCGGTCGGCCACTCGTCGACCTCAATCAGCGCCGGCCTCGGCATGGCGGTGGCGGCGGAGCGTGAAGGCAAAGGCCGCCGCACGGTGTGCGTGATCGGCGACGGCGCCATCACCGCCGGCATGGCGTTCGAAGCGATGAACCACGCCGGCGACATCAATCCGGACATGCTGGTGGTGCTGAACGACAATGAGATGTCGATCTCGGAAAACGTCGGCGCGCTGAACAACCACCTGGCGCAGCTGCTGTCCGGCAAGCTTTACTCCACCCTGCGCGAAGGCGGCAAGAAAGTGCTGGCCGGCGTGCCGCCGATCAAAGAGCTGGTGAAACGCACCGAAGAGCATCTGAAGGGGATGGTGGTGCCGGGCACGCTGTTTGAAGAGCTGGGCTTTAACTACATCGGCCCGGTAGACGGGCACGACGTGCAGGGGCTGGTCGCCACGTTGAAAAACATGCGCGATCTGAAAGGCCCGCAGCTGTTGCACATCATGACCAAGAAAGGCCGCGGTTACGCGCCGGCGGAGAAGGATCCGATCAGCTTCCACGCGGTGCCGAAGTTCGATCCCGCCAGCGGCACGCTGCCGAAAAGCGCCGGCGGTCTGCCGACCTATTCGAAAATCTTCGGCGACTGGCTGTGTGAAACCGCCGCCAAAGACAGCTCGCTGATGGCGATCACACCGGCGATGCGCGAGGGCTCCGGCATGGTGCAGTTCTCCCGCGACTACCCGCAGCAATATTTCGACGTGGCGATCGCCGAGCAGCACGCGGTCACCTTCGCCGCCGGACTGGCGATCGGCGGCTACAAGCCGGTGGTGGCGATCTATTCCACCTTCCTGCAGCGCGCCTACGATCAGCTGATCCATGACGTGGCGATCCAGAACCTGCCGGTGATGTTCGCCATCGATCGCGGCGGCATCGTCGGCGCCGACGGCCAGACCCACCAGGGGGCGTTCGATCTGTCGTTCATGCGCTGCATCCCGACCATGGTGATCATGACGCCAAGCGACGAGAACGAATGCCGCCAGATGCTGTATACCGGCTATCACTACAATGCCGGCCCGAGCGCGGTGCGCTATCCGCGCGGCACCGGCACCGGCGCGGCGCTGGAGCCGCTCAGCCTGCTGCCGATCGGCAAAGGCGTGGTGCGCCGCCAGGGGGAAAAGATCGCCATTCTCAACTTCGGCACCCTGCTGCCGGAGGCCGCGCAAGCGGCGGAAGCGCTCAACGCCACGCTGGTCGACATGCGCTTCGTCAAACCGCTGGACGAGCAGCTGGTGCTCGAACTGGCCGCCAGCCATGAAACGCTGGTCACGCTGGAAGAGAACGCGATCATGGGCGGCGCCGGCAGCGGCGTCAACGAACTGCTGATGGCCAAACGCCGTCCGGTGCCGGTGCTGAACCTCGGCCTGCCGGACAGCTTCGTCTCGCAGGGCACCCAGGAAGAACTGCGCGCCGAGCTGGGGTTGGACGCCGCCGGCATTCAGCGGCAAATCGAAACCTGGCTGGCGCAGTAATCGCCACTCGCGCCTGACAAAACGCCTCCGCCTTCGGGGGCGTTTTTGTTTCCGCCCCCTCTCCCCGAGATCCGCGCTACAGTTACTGTCTGAGCTGTGAATGGGAGGCAAGCATGAAGTACCTGAAACTGGGCAACACCGATCTGAACGTCTCGCGCATCTGCCTGGGTTGCATGACCTACGGCGAACCGAACCGCGGCAATCACGCCTGGACGCTGCCGGAAGAGAGCAGCCGCCCGCTGCTGAAACAGGCGCTGGAAGCCGGCATCAACTTTTTCGACACCGCCAACAGCTATTCCGACGGCAGCAGCGAGGAAATCCTCGGCCGGGCGCTGCGCGACTATGCGCGCCGCGAAGACGTGGTGGTCGCCACCAAGGTGTATTTCCCGCTGAGTAACCTGAAGCGCGGTTTATCGCGCGCCAACATCATGCAGTCCATCGACGACAGCCTGCGGCGCCTGGGCACCGACTATGTCGATTTGCTGCAGATCCACCGCTGGGATTACGAAACGCCGCTGGAAGAGACGCTGGAAGCGCTGCACGACGTGGTGAAAGCCGGTAAGGCGCGTTACATCGGCGCCTCTTCGATGTACGCCTGGCAGTTCGCCAAGGCGCTGTATACCGCCGATCTGCACGGCTGGACGCGCTTCGTCAGCATGCAGGATCAATACAACCTGATTCAGCGCGAAGAAGAGCGCGAAATGCATCCGCTGTGCGCCGCCGAAGGCATCGCCGTGCTGCCGTGGAGCCCGCTGGCGCGCGGCCGCCTGACCCGCCCCTGGGGCGAAACCACCGCGCGGCTGGTTTCCGACCAGTTCGGCAAGAGCCTGTACGAAGAAACTGAAGGCATCGACGCCATTATCGCCGAACGCGTCGCCAGCCTCGCCGAGGAACGCGGTGTTTCACGCGCGCAGATCGCGCTGGCCTGGCTGCTGAACAAACCGGCGGTCAGCGCGCCGATCGTCGGCGCTTCGCGCAGCGAGCAGTTGGACGACGCCATCGCCGCGGTCGATTTGAGTTTGTCGCCGCAAGAGGTCGCGGAGCTGGAGACGGCTTACGTGCCGCATCGGGTGACGGGATTTGAATAAGAGAAACGGGCGCGAAACAGCGCGCCCGTCTGTCAGAACAGACCGATCGGCCAGTGGTGCCCAATCAGGTAGATGATGCCGGCAGACAGCACGCCGGCGATGATATCGTCGACCATGATGCCCATGCCGCCATGCACGTTGCGGTCGAACCAGCGGATCGGCCACGGTTTCCACATATCCAGAATGCGGAAGATGACGAAACCGGCGGCAACCCAGCGCCAGTCGTTGACCGGCAGCGCCATCAGTGTGATCCACATGCCGACGAACTCGTCCCAGACGATGCTGCCGTGATCGTGCACCTTCATGTCTTTTGCCGTGCGGTGGCAAATATAGACGCCGATGCAGATGCTGAACATCACCGCCAGCGAGTAAAGCTGCCACGGTAGCTGGATCAGCAGCAGCCAGAACGGGATCGCCGCCAGCGATCCCATGGTGCCCGGCATCACCGGCGACAAACCGCTGCCAAACCCGGTGGCCAGCAGGTGCCACGGATTGCTCATCCGCAGCCGACGCTTGGCTTCATCCATGGGTGCCCGGCTCCGCGTTGAAATGATCGAACCCAATCCAATCCAGCTCTACCGCTTCGTCGTTGCGATAATAGCGGATGCCTTCAGACAGCGGGCCAATTTGGCCGATGCAGGTGTAGTCGGCCCCGAGGTGGCTCAGCGCCACTTCCAGCGCGCCGCGGTTGATCTCCGGCACGGTGAAGCACAGCTCATAATCTTCGCCGCCCGCCAGCGCCCAACGCAGCGCCTGCTCGGCATCGGCGTGGCTGCTCAGCGCCTGCGACATCGGCAGCTCGTCCAGCACGATGCGCGCGCCACAGTCGCTGGCCTTCAGGATATGCTTCAGATCGGAAATCAGGCCGTCAGAGATGTCGATCGCCGAGCTGGCCAGATCCCGCAGCGCCTGCCCCTGCAGCACCCGCGGCTGCGGCCGCAGATGGCGGGCGACCAGATAATCACGCGCCGCCGCATCCGTCACCGCCAGGCGATCCTGCAGGATCGCCAGACCGGCGGCGCTGTCGCCCAGCGTGCCGGTCACATAGATCCAGTCGCCGATGCGCGCACCGCTGCGGGTCAGCGCCCGGCCGGCCGGGATCAGCCCCTGAATGGTCAACGTCATGCTCAGCGGGCCGCGCGTGGTATCGCCGCCGATCAGCTGCATGCCGTAATAGTTGAGCTGATCGAACAGGCTATCGCTGAAGGCCTTCAGCCAGGGCTCGTCCACCTCCGGCAGGGTCAGTGCCAGCGAGAGCCAGGCCGGATCGGCGCCCATCGCCGCCAGATCGCTCAGATTGACCGCCAGCGCCTTATAACCGAGATCGGCCGGATCGATGTCCGGCAGGAAGTGAATGCCCGCGACCAACGTATCGGTACTGACGGCCACCAGCTGTTTTTCCGGCACTGCCAGCAGTGCGCAGTCATCTCCAATGCCCAACTGTACATCCCGGCGCACGCGCTTAAACCGGTCAAAATAGCGGGCAATGAGGTCAAATTCGCCGCATGCCATATCGATATTCCACTAGAAGAAATTAAGGCCGGGAATGCCGGCCTTAAAGTTTTACTTTTTCTTGCGAAGGGTTGGCGCCACTTTATCCAGCACCCCGTTCACAAACTTGTGGCTGTCTTCCGCGCCGAAGGTTTTCGCCAGTTCGATCGCTTCGTTGATCGCCACCTTGTAAGGGACATCCTCGCGCATTTTCAGTTCAAACAACGCGACGCGCAGCACCGCGCGCTCCACCTGGCCCAGCTCTTCGAGCTGACGCGACAGGTAAGGCGCCATCAGTTCGTCCAGCATACCTGCATTCACTGCCGCGCCGGACAGCAACTCGCGAAAATAGGCGACGTCAACATCTTTGACATCCTGCTCCGTCAGGAACTGGTGTTCAACATCGGCAAGGTCGTTTTTAGACAACTGCCAAGAGTAAAGCGCTTGAACAGCGCACTCACGAGCGCGGCGACGAGCAGCAGGTTTCACGGAATTCCCCTTAACTAAATTCAGGCTTTAATAGCTTTGATAACATTAATCATTTCAAGTGCGGTCAGCGCGGCTTCAGCGCCCTTGTTACCCGCTTTGGTGCCGGCGCGTTCGATCGCCTGCTCGATGCTTTCGGTGGTCAGCACGCCAAAAGCAACCGGGATTTCGGCATTCATCGCAACGTTGCCGATGCCGGAGCTGGCTTCACCCGCCACATATTCGAAGTGCGCGGTGCCCCCACGGATAACGGTGCCCAGCGCGATAACCGCGTCGTATTTGCCGGTTTTGGCCAATACGCTCGCCGTCAGCGGCAGCTCGTAAGCGCCCGGGACCCAGACAACGGTGATGTTGTCGTCAGCAACCTGACCAATGCGTTTCAGCGCGTCGATGGCGCCTTCCAGCAGGCTGTCATTGATGAAATTGTTAAAACGTGCAATTGCGATCGCCACACGGGCATTTGGAGTAGCAACAACACCTTCGATAACTTTCATGGGCTTTCCTTAAAAATGGGTTCAATACCCCGCAGGGGGGCGGATTCTATCATATTCTTTCATCGCCTGCGCGGCGCTTTTGTAAAACCGGCGCGCGGGCGCGAGATTCAGTGTTTCGCCCGCAGGCGCAAACGCAGATCGGGGCCGACCTGACGCACGTCGCTAAAGACGAACTCCGGCGCGTCGGCCAATCGCTCCAGGCCCGGCAGGTGGCACAGGCCACGGCCATTATCGCCCAACAGTTTCGGCGCGATGTACAAAATAAGCTCATCCACCAGGCCGGCCTGCAGCAACGCGCCGGCCAGCGATGCGCCCGCCTCCACCCAGATTGAATTCACCTGGCGCTTGGCCAACAGCATCATCATCACCACCAGATCGACGCCGCCGCCGTGCGCCGGGCAGATAAACTGCTCAACGTCTTGCGGCCAGGTCTGTTCATCCGCCTGCAGGCGCGCCAGCCAGGTGGCGCCGGGCTGCTGCACCACGCGGTGCTGCGGGGTAATGCGGTTTTGGCTGTCGAGCAGGATGCGCAGCGGCTGGCGTAGATTGTCGCGCGGATAGAGGCGCTGCGTCTCGGCGTCCAATTCATCCCAACGCACCGTCAGCGACGGATCGTCCGCCAGCACGGTGGCGCTGGTGCTGAGGATGGCGGCGCTCTGCGCGCGCAGGCGCTGAACGTCCTGACGCGCTTCGGGTGAGGTGATCCACTGGCTCTCGCCGGAGGCCATCGCCGTGCGGCCGTCCAACGACGCGCCCAGCTTCAGCTGCACGTAAGGGAAGCCGGTGCGCATGCGCTTGAGGAAGCCCAGATTGACCGCTTCGGCCTCGGCCAGCATCAGGCCGTGCCGCACCTCGACGCCGGCCTGCTGCAGCTTGTACAGCCCGCGCCCCGCCACCTGCGGGTTAGGATCTTGCATCGCCGCGACCACCCGCGTCACGCCGGCGGCCACCAGCGCATCGGCACAGGGCGGCGTGCGGCCGTGATGGCTGCACGGCTCGAGCGTGACATAGGCGGTGGCGCCGCGCGCCTTGTCGCCCGCCATGCGCAGCGCGTGCACTTCCGCGTGCGGCTCGCCGGCGCGCAGATGATAGCCTTCACCGACAATTTCGCCGTCGCGCACGATAACGCAGCCGACGTTCGGATTGGGCGCGGTGGTAAAACGCCCCAGCCGCGCCAGTTCGAAGGCACGCGCCATGTAAAATTCGTCGTGATACATGAAAGATCCTTTAGTCTTGCAGGCGGGCAATCTCTTCGCCGAACTCGCGCACGTCTTCGAAGCTGCGGTACACCGACGCGAAGCGAATATAGGCGACCTTATCCAGCTTTTTCAGCGCGTCCATCACCAGATTGCCCACCAGTTTGGTCGGCACTTCGCGTTCGCCGGTGGCGCGCAGTTGAGATTTGATGTGATTAAGGGCGTTTTCCACGTCGTCCGAGCTAACCGGGCGCTTTTCCAGCGCTTTCAGCATGCCGCGGCGCAGTTTGTCTTCGTTGAACGGCTCGCGCACCTCATCGCTTTTAATCACTCGCGGCATCACCAGCTCGGCCACCTCGAAGGTGGTGAAACGTTCATTGCACACCAGACACTGGCGGCGACGGCGCACTTGCGAACCGTCCCCCACCAGGCGGGAATCAATGACTTTGGTATCAACGGCGGCGCAGAAAGGGCAATGCATAACACGTCCTGATAAACGTTTTTTATAGATAAATGCAGTTTACCCCGAAGTGCAGCCACAACAAAGGGCGGCGGCCATTTGTTGCGACACGCGGCCAGGAAGCGGCGCCGATATGACTTTCCCCTCCGGGCGGACTAAGCTGATAGCAGGAGATTCAGCATAGGAAATCGCCGTCATGACAACCTGTTACCCCAAAATCGCCCTGCTCGCCGCCGCCGTGTTGCTGACGGGCTGCGCGCACAACGCCGCCGTGCCTCAGCTGCGCCATCAGGTCGCCGCGCTGAACCAGAAAGTGAGCGTGCTGACCGATCAAACCACCGCGCTGGAGCGACAGAATCTGCTCAATCAGCACTCCGACAACGGCGTCTACCTGCTGCCGGCAGCCCGGAGCGCCGCCCGTTTGCAGAGCAGCCTCGGCGAGCTGAGCGTTTCGCTGAGCCACATCAAGAGCGAAGCCAACGGCACGCAGGCGCAGCTGCATGTGCGCATCCTCTCGCAGGCCACGCTGCCGCCGTTCAACGCAGTGGTCGAATGGGGCCCACTGGATGAAGCCACCGGCCGGCCGTTGACCGCCGAGGCGCTGTCGCAACCGATCGCCAGCGCCGATTCGCTGCTGCCGAAACCCGGCCAGGACTTCGAACTGCGCTTCAGTGGCCTGACACCGGAACAGCTGGGCTATATCCGCCTGCACAGTCTGGTTTCGACCGCCCAACCGGCGGTGGTACAGCCGCACTGAAACCCGAAGCAAAAAAAAGGAGCGCCATCGGCGCTCCTTCTCATTTCGCTGAATACTGCGGCGATTAAGGCAGAATCGAAGGCTGATCTGCGCCCTCTTTTTCCACTTTTTGCTGCAGCATGTGTTCGCGTTTCATCCCCAGCTTCAACGCCAGCGCGGACGCGACGTAGATGGAGGAAACGGTACCGATCGACACGCCGATCAGCATCGCCAGCGAGAAGCCTTGCAGCATCGCGCCACCGAAGATGTACAGCATCAGCACCACCATCAGGGTGGTCCCGGAAGTCATCAGCGTACGGCTCAGCGTCTGGGTCAACGACACGTTCATGATTTCGTAAGGCGTACCGCGGCGGATCTTGCGGAAGTTCTCACGAATACGGTCAGAGACCACGATGCTGTCGTTCAGCGAGTAACCGATAACCGACATCAGGGACGCGACGATGGTCAGGTCAATCTCGATGTGGAACAGCGACAGCACGCCCAGCGTGATGATCACGTCGTGCGCCAGCGCGATAACCGCCCCCAGCGCCAGGCGCCACTCGAAGCGGAAACCGACGTAGATCAGGATACAGATCAACGCCACCAGCAGCGCCATGCCGCCGGTTTGCGCCAGCTCGCTGCCCACGCTCGGGCCGACGAACTCGATGCGTTTCACGGTGGCGTTTTTATCCACCGAGTCGTTAATCACGCCGATCACCTTGTTGCCCAGTTCCTGGCCTGCGGTGCCGGTCGCCGGTGGCATGCGCACCATCACGTCGCGGCTGCTGCCGAAGTTCTGGATGATCGGATCCTGGAACCCGGCCTTCTCCAGCGTGTCGCGCATCAGGTCGAGGTTAGCCGGTTTCTCCAGGTTGATTTCAATCACCGTACCGCCGGTGAAATCCAGACCCCAGTTAAACCCGCGCACCGACATGGTAGCGATCGACGCGACCAACAGCAGCAACGAGATGCCGAAGGCCAAATAGTCCCAGCGCATAAAGTCGTAGACTTTACGGCCGTAGTTGAGTTGCTCAACAGTATAATCCTGTGCCACAACGCACTCCTCAGATAGACAGCTTGTTAATGCGTTTGCCGCCGTAAAGCAGGTTGACGATGGCACGGGTACCGACAATCGCGGTGAACATGGACGTCGCCACACCGATAGCGGTGGTGATCGCAAAGCCTTTGATCGAACCGGTGCCGACTGCGTACAGGATGACCGCGGTGATCAGCGTGGTGATGTTGGCGTCGACGATACTGGAGAACGCGCCTTTATAGCCTTCATGGATCGCCTGCTGAACGGACCTGCCGTTCTTCAGCTCTTCCTTGATACGTTCGTTAATCAGTACGTTGGCGTCAACCGCCACCGCCAGCGTCAACACGATCCCGGCAATGCCCGGCATGGTCAGCGTCGCCCCCGGCAACAGGGACATCACGCCGACGATCAGCACCAAGTTGGCAACCAGCGCCGTGGTGGCTATCACGCCGAACTTACGGTACCAGACCACCATGAAGACGATGGACGCCACCAGGCCCCACAGACAGGCTTCCAGACCTTGGGTGATGTTCTGCTGACCCAGGGTTGGACCGATGGTGCGCTCTTCGACGATCTGAATCGGCGCGATCAGCGCGCCCGCACGCAGCAGCAGCGAAAGCTGACGCGCTTCGTTCGGGTTGCCGATACCGGTGATGCGGAAGCTGTTGCCCAGACGCGACTGAATGTTCGCCACGTTGATCACTTCTTCCTGTTTCACCAGCACCGCGCGGCCGTTGGCGTCTTTCTTGCCGCTGTCCTTATACTCCACGAACAGGGTCGCCATCGGCTTGCCGATGTTGTCCTTGGTGAAGTTGGACATGGACGTGCCGCCGGCGCTGTCCAGCGAGATGTTAACCTGCGGCTGGTTGTATTCGTCGGTGCTCGAGGTGGAGTCGGTGATGTGGTCACCGGTCAGAATCACACGCTTGTACAGCACGATCGGCTGGCCGTCACGGGTGTATTTCACCTCGGAGTCACCCGGCACGCGGCCGTTGGCCGCCGCAGTGGCGTCCGCATTGGTGTTCACCAGACGGAACTCCAGGGTCGCGGTGGCGCCCAGAATTTCTTTGGCACGCGCGGTGTCCTGAATGCCCGGCAGCTCGACCACGATGCGGTCGGCGCCCTGGCGCTGCACCAGCGGTTCGGCGACGCCGAGCTGGTTGACGCGGTTACGCAGGATAGTGATGTTCTGCTGGACGGCGTATTCGCGCGCTTCGCTCAGACGGGCGTCCGTCAGGCTGGCTTTCATGGTGTTGGCGCCGTTGGCGGACAGCACCAGATCGCGCTGACGCGGGCCGATGTAGCTGATGGCCTGATCGCGGGCCGCATCGTCACGGAAGCGAACTTCCACGCCGTTGTTGTCCAGCTTGCGGATAGACGCGTAAGGAATGCCCTTCTCGCGCAGCTCGCTGCGCAGGGTATCCATGGTCTGTTCCTGCAGCTTGCTCAGCGCGGTGTCCATGTCCACTTCCATCAGGAAGTGCACGCCGCCGCGCAGGTCCAGGCCGAGTTTCATCGGCTCTGCGCCCAGCATGGCCAGCCAGGTCGGCGTGGCCGGCGCCAGGTTCAGCGCCACGACGAATTTGTCACCCAGCTCGGTCACCAGCGCTTCGCGGGCGCGCAGCTGAACGTCAGGATCTTTAAAGCGAGCCAGGATGGCGCCATTTTCCAGCGCAATCGACTTGCTCGCGATGTTGTCTTTTTCTAATACGGTACGGACCTGGTCCAGCGTAGTTTCACTGGCGGCGACGCCGCGCGCGCCAGTGATTTGTACGGCCGGATCCTCACCGTAGATGTTGGGAAGCGCATAAAGCAGACCGACGAGGATCACGACGATCAACATCAGATACTTCCACAAAGGATAACGGTTTAGCACGGCAATTCCCTTCGGGAAAAAAGATTACAGGGCCTTCATGGTACCTTTCGGCAGAACGGCCGCCACGAAGTCACGCTTGATCATCACTTCCGTGGTGTCGTTCAGCGCGATGGCGATGATGCCGGTGTCGGCCACTTTGGTCACGCGACCGATCAGGCCGCCGGTGGTCAGCACTTCGTCGCCTTTACCGATGGAGTCCATCAGCTTCTTGTGATCTTTCGCACGCTTCTGCTGTGGGCGCAGGATCATGAAGTAGAAGATCAGGCCGAACACCACCAGCATAATGATCAGAGAGTACGGGCTTCCCTGAGCCGGAGCCCCTGCGGATGCGACGGCGTCAGAAATGAAAAAGCTCATTGAAATTCCCTCATTAAGTTATCAATTATTAGATCAAGCGTTTAAAGGCGGAATCGGCTTGCCGATCCGACCATAGAAATCCGCAACAAACTGCTCTAATTTACCCTCTTCGATAGCCTGGCGTAAACCCGCCATGAGGCGCTGGTAGTGACGCAGGTTATGAATCGTGTTCAGTCGAGCACCCAATATTTCGTTGCAACGGTCGAGATGGTGCAAGTAGGCGCGGCTGTAATGGCGACACGTGTAGCAATCACAGTCCTTATCCAGCGGAGAAGTATCATCCTTGTGCTTGGCATTACGGATTTTTACCACACCGTCAGTCACGAACAGATGGCCGTTGCGGGCGTTGCGGGTCGGCATGACGCAGTCGAACATGTCGATGCCGCGACGCACGCCTTCCACCAAATCTTCCGGCTTGCCGACGCCCATCAAATAGCGTGGCTTATCTTCCGGAATTTGCGGGCAAACGTGTTCAAGAATGCGATGCATATCCTCTTTCGGCTCGCCTACAGCCAAGCCGCCCACAGCGTACCCGTCAAAGCCGATATCCACCAGCCCTTTGACTGAAACATCACGTAAATCTTCGTAAACGCCGCCCTGAATGATGCCGAACAGCGCATTTTTATTTTCCAGCTCGTCGAAACGCTTGCGGCTGCGCTCCGCCCAGCGCAGCGACATTTCCATCGAACGCTTGGCGTAGTCCCAGTCGGCCGGGTACGGCGTACATTCGTCGAAGATCATCACGATGTCGGAACCCAGGTCATACTGGATTTCCATCGATTTTTCCGGACTCAGGAACACCTTATCGCCGTTGATCGGGTTGCGGAAGTACACGCCTTCCTCTTTGATCTTGCGCATCGCCCCCAGGCTGAATACCTGGAAACCGCCGGAGTCGGTGAGGATCGGCCCATGCCACTGCATGAAGTCGTGCAGATCGCCGTGCAGTTTCATGATCTCCTGGCCCGGGCGCAGCCACAGGTGGAAGGTGTTGCCCAGCAGGATCTGTGCGCCGGTCTCTTTCACTTCTTCCGGCGTCATGCCCTTGACCGTACCGTAGGTACCGACCGGCATAAAGGCCGGGGTTTCCACCACGCCGCGGTCGAAGATCAGGCGGCCGCGACGCGCGCGGCCATCGGTAGTTTGTAGTTCGTACTTCACAAAGCCTCCAGCATCAGAGAAACAGTCTGATGTCGTTGAAACGGGGCCGCGCCGTGGGCGCAGCCCGGGAAATTAACCGCCGACGGACTCGTTTTCCGCCTGCGGGTTACGGCTGATGAACATCGCATCGCCGTAGCTGAAAAAGCGATACTGCTCGGCCACCGCCTGCTGATAGGCGTTCATGGTATTTTTATAGCCGGCGAAGGCCGACACCAGCATGATCAGGGTCGATTCCGGCAGGTGGAAATTGGTCACCAGCGCGTCGATCACCTGATAGTGATAGCCCGGATAGATAAAAATGCTGGTGTCGCCGAAGAACGGCGCAATCAGCGCCTCTTTGCTGGCCGCCGCGGCACTTTCCAGCGAACGCACCGAGGTGGTACCCACCGCCACGACGCGTTTGCCGCGCGCCTTGCAGGCCAGCACCGCATCGACCACGTCCTGCGGCACTTCGGCGTATTCGGCGTGCATCACATGATCTTCGATGGTTTCCACGCGCACCGGCTGGAAGGTGCCAGCGCCGACGTGCAGCGTCACGAACGCCATTTCTACGCCCTTGGCGCGCAGCGCCGCCAGCAGCGGTTCGTCGAAGTGCAGGCCGGCGGTCGGCGCGGCGACCGCGCCGGGTTTCTCGCTGTAGACCGTCTGATACAGCTCGCGGTCGGCGTCTTCATCCGGGCGGGCGATATAAGGCGGCAGCGGCATGTGGCCGGCGGCGTTGAGGATAGTGAACACGTCGCGTTCGTCGTTGAAGCGCAGCTCGAACAGCGTCTCGTGGCGCGCTACCATGGTGGCGGCGATGCTCTCGTCATCCCCCAACAGCAGCTCGGCGCCCGGCTTCGGCGCTTTCGACGCGCGCACGTGCGCCAGCACGCGATGGTCGTCCAGCACGCGCTCCACCAGCACTTCAATCTTGCCGCCGCTGACCTTGCGGCCGAACATGCGCGCCGGGATCACGCGGGTATTGTTGAACACCAGCAGGTCGCCGGCTTCCAGCTTATCCAGCAGATCGGTGAATACACCGTGCGTCAGCGCCCCGCTCGGCCCGTCCAGCTGCAGCAGGCGGCATGCGCTGCGTTCGGCCTGGGGATAGTGGGCAATCAGGGATTCGGGAAGTTCAAACGAAAAATCAGCGACGCGCATGGGTATTCACTTCTTCAATTTAGGGCTGGTTGGTAAAAAACAGGCGGCCTAGTCTAAAGCCGGGGGCGGTCAGCGGCAAGAAATAAGGAGGATTTGCCTGACTTCGGGTATAGTTGAGGGATGAATTTTCTCGCTCACCTTCACCTGGCCATGCTGGCGAACAGCTCGCTGCTGGGCAACCTGCTGGCCGATTTCGTGCGCGGTAACCCCGCCGCCGACTACCAGCCCGACGTGGTGGCCGGCATCATGATGCACCGCCGCGTCGACGTGCTGACCGACAGCCTGCCGCAGGTCAAAGCCAGCCGCGACTATTTCAGCGCCCCCTACCGCCGCGTGGCACCGATCACCCTCGACGTGGTGTGGGACCATTTTCTGGCGCGCCACTGGCAGCAGCTGGAGCCTTCGCGCGACCTGCACCAGTTTACCCAGGAAGCCCGCAGCCAGATCGAACCTTTTCTGCCGCTCACGCCGCCGCGCTTTCAGAACCTGAACGGCTACCTGTGGCCGGAACGCTGGCTGGAACGCTACGCCGAATTGCCGTTCATTGCCCGGGTGCTGCAGGGCATGGCCAGCCGCCGCCCGCGCCTCGATGCGCTGGCCGGCTCGTTCGCCGACGTCGAGCAACATTATCATCAGCTTGAAACACAGTTCTGGCAGTTTTACCCGCAAATGATGCGGCAGGCGAAGGACAAAGCGCTCTGAGGTCAAGCCCAAGCCATTGAAATTGCAACGCCTTGCAAGAATTTACGTTTTGCCGCTTGCCCTTTTGTGGGAAAAGGTTATTTTTAAAGCTCGCTAAATTATATCAACGACTTTGATAGGTGAAAGCTATCTCATCGATTGGTCTTTTACCCTTTATTCACCACGTCGCGGCCCCTATACTGGCCCTTGTTTTTACATCCACCCTTTAACACCTATTACAGGAGTAATTATGGTCCTGGTAACTCGTCAAGCCCCTGACTTCACTGCAGCTGCCGTACTGGGTAGCGGCGAAATCGTTGAAAACTTCAACCTGAAGAAGCACCTGAACGGCAAACCGGCCGTGCTGTTCTTCTGGCCAATGGACTTCACCTTCGTATGCCCTTCCGAGCTGATCGCTTTCGATCACCGCTATGAAGAGTTCCAGAAGCGTGGCGTTGAAGTGGTTGGCGTTTCCTTCGACTCAGAGTTCGTCCACAACGCATGGCGTAAAACCCCTGTCGACAAAGGCGGCATCGGTGAAGTGAAATACGCAATGGTTGCTGACATCAAGCGTGAAATCCAGAAAGCTTACGGCATCGAACACCCGGAAGCCGGCGTTGCGCTGCGCGGCTCTTTCCTGATCGACAAAGACGGCATCGTGCGTGCTCAGGTTGTTAACGACCTGCCAATCGGCCGTAACATCGACGAAATGATCCGTACCGTTGATGCGCTGCAATTCCACGAAGAGCACGGTGAAGTGTGCCCGGCTCAGTGGGAAAAAGGCAAAGCAGGTATGGGCGCTTCCCCAGACGGCGTTGCAAAATACCTGTCTGAAAACGCTGCCAAGCTGTAATTTCAGCCTGATAGTGAATCAACCGGCCCACGCGGCCGGTTTTTTTATGCCCCTTTATGGGGCAGACCGCCCACCTTCAGTGCTTTATTTCCCTGTTTCCGCTCACATTTCCCACCCTGCTCGCCGCGCGCACGCCCATCTGCGGCTACTATCAATAACGCTGGCTCGCGCTTTGCAAGTGAACAGCGGCAAGCAAACACAACACAATAAAAAACTGACAGGGTAGGAATAACTATGTTTTTACAGAAATGGAGCAAACCCCTGACCATGGCGGCGCTGCTGGTC
The DNA here is from genome assembly GCF_010119335.3 of Serratia sp. HRI. NCBI lineage: Bacteria > Pseudomonadati > Pseudomonadota > Gammaproteobacteria > Enterobacterales > Yersiniaceae > Serratia > Serratia sp. HRI. Next base: position 1,637,890 of record NZ_CP083690.1, read on the forward strand.
AGCGGCAGCCTGTATGCGGCATCCAACCCGGCGGTGGAAGCCAAAAACGGCATGGTGGTCACCTCGCAACACCTGGCCTCGCAGGTCGGCGTGGATATCCTGAAGATGGGCGGCAACGCCATCGACGCCGCCGTGGCGGTGGGCTATGCGCAGGCGGTGGTTAACCCTTGCTGCGGCAACATCGGCGGCGGCGGCTTTATGACCGTCCACCTGGCGGACGGCACCGACACCTTCATCAACTTCCGTGAAACCGCGCCGGCGGCGGCCAGCGCCAACATGTATCTGGATGCCGACGGCAAGGTAAAGAAAGACGCCAGCCTGTACGGCTATCTGGCAGCGGGCGTGCCGGGCACCGTGCTGGGGATGGAAACCGCGCGTGAGAAGTACGGCAAGCTGAGCCGCGAACAGGTGCTGGCGCCGGCTATCAGGCTGGCGCGCGAAGGCTTTGTGCTGACCCGCGCCGATACCGATATTCTCGACACCACCGTCGCACGCTTCAAACAGGATCCCGAGTCGGCCAAAATCTTCCTGCGCCCGGACGGCAGCCCGCTGCAGCCGGGGGACAAACTGGTGCAAACCGATCTGGCCAATACGCTGGAAGCCATCGCCAAAGGGGGAACCGACGCCTTCTATAAAGGCAAGATCCCGCAGGCGGTGGAGGCGGCGGCCAAACAGGGCGGCGGCATCTTGACCGCCGCCGACTTCGCCAATTACAAGGTCACCGAAACCCCGCCGATTACCTGCAGCTATCGCGGCTACAAGTTTGTGTCGGCGCCGCCTCCCAGCTCCGGCGGCGTGACGCTGTGCGAAATCCTCAACGTGGTGGAAGGCTACGACCTGAAAAGCATGGGCTTCAACTCGGCGGCGGCCATTCACACCATGACCGAAGCGATGCGCCATGCCTACATGGACCGCAACACCTACCTCGGCGACCCGGAATTCATCAAGAACCCGATCGACCGGCTGGTGAGCAAGAGCTACGCCGAGCAGATCCGCAAGAAAATCGTCGCGGACAAGGCCACGCCGTCGGAAAACGTGCAGCCCGGCATGGAGCCGCATGAAAAACCGGAAACCACCCACTATTCGATCGTCGATCACGACGGCAACGCCGTCTCCACCACCTATACCGTCAACGGCCGCTTCGGCGCCGTGGTGATCGCACCGGGCACCGGCTTCTTCCTCAACGACGAGATGGACGACTTTACGGTCAAAGTGGGCGAGAAAAACCTGTACGGACTGGTGCAGGGCACCGCCAACAGCATTGCCCCCGGTAAGCGCCCACTATCGTCGATGAGCCCGACGCTGGTGACCAAGGACAACAAGATCTTTATGGTACTGGGCTCGCCGGGCGGTTCGCGCATCATCACCATCACCCTGCAGACCGCGTTGAACGTGATCGACCACGGCATGGCGCCGCAGGAAGCGGTGGACGCACCGCGCATCCATCACCAATGGTTGCCGGATGAGGTGTACTACGAACAGCGCGGCGTTTCCGCCGATACGCTGAAGCTGCTGAGCGGTATGGGCTATAAGATGGTCGAGCAAACGCCGTGGGGCGCCGCCGAACTGATTCTGGTCGGTTTGCCGGGCGCGGCGGGCGTCAGCCCGGCCAACTCCGGCAACGACTCGGCGGTTTCCGGCAAGGTGCGCGAAGGCTATCTGTATGGCGCCAACGACGTGCGTCGCCCGGCAGGTTCTGCGGTCGGTTACTGATGTAAACGCCTACTCACTTTTATCGCGGGGGCCCTTTGGCCCCCGCAGTTGCTTTAGCCTTCGCAGCGCCACACGGTGGCCGACTCTTCCGCCAGCTGCAGGCGCAGCCCGCCTGCCGTTTCGCTCAACTCTCCCCGCCCTTCCACACGCCGCCACGGGCCGCGCGCCAACAGCGGGTTGTGCGGCAGCTGCGCCTGGCCGCTGCCGTCGCGCTGCAGCGCCACCAGCACCTGCTCCTGCTGATACAGGCGCACGAACACCAGCGTTTCTCCGCTGGCATACAGCACCTGACAGCCGCCGCGACGCAATGCCACGCTCTGTTTACGCAGCGCCGCCATGCGCTGGAACAGCGCCAACAGAGGCCGGTCCCAGTCGCCGACGTCCCACGGGAACGGCTTGCGGCAGAACGGATCGTTGCCGCCGTCCAGACCAATCTCATCGCCGTAGTAGAGACAAGGCACGCCAATCCAGCTCAGCAACCACACCGCTGCCATCTGCATGCGCGCCGCGTTCCCCTGCAACAGCGTGAGAAAACGCGCGGTATCGTGGCTGTCCAACTGGTTGAACTGGATCAGCTGGCGGCCGTGCGGCAGCCCGGCGCGGTAACCGTCCATCCACTGCGCGCACCCGGCGGCGTCCAGCCGCACCGGGTGATAGGCCACGTCCAGCCCCGCCAAAAATGCCCGCACCGGCAGCGCGAACCCCATGTAGTTCATCGCCGCGTCCTCCACGCCGGCGTGCAGCCAGCGGCGCGCGTCGCCGAAATGCTCGCCCAAGACGTAGGCCTGCGGGTTCTCCTGCTTCACCGCCTGATAGATGCCAGCCAGGTGGTTCAGGTTGCCGGTGGCGCCGCCGTTCTCCCCCAGCATATGCACCACGTCCAGCCGCCAACCGTCGATGCTGTACGGCGGGCGCAGCCAGTGGCGCACCACGCTGCCTTCTCCGCGATAGATCGCTTCCGCCACCTGCGGCTCGGCGAAGTTAAGCTTCGGCAGGCTGGCGTTGCCCTTCCAGTCGAGCGCGCGGCCGTCCGGGTAAAAGTTGAACCAGCCGCGATACGGTGAATCGGGGTGGTGACAGGCGCCGTTTTCGCCCTGGCGATGGCGGTCGAACCACGGATGCGAGTCGCCGGTGTGGTTGAATACCCCGTCCAGCACCAGTTTCATGCCCACCTTGTGAGTGCTCACTCGCAAACGCTGCAGCGCCGCGTTGCCGCCAAAGTGCGGATCGACCTGGTAATAGTCCTCGGTATCGTACTTATGCACGCTCGGCGCGGTAAAAATCGGGTTCAGATACAGCGCCGTCACGCCCAGCTGCTGCAAATACGGCAGTTTGGCGCTGATGCCGTCCAGATCGCCGCCGTAAAAGGTCGAGGCGGCGTGGCGATCCTCCAGCGGATGCTGCCAGTCGCGCCGAATCACCTCGGCACCGGCCGCGTGATGGCGGTAGCTGCCGCTCTGGATGCCGTGTTCGCCGCCGCTGCTGGCGAACCGATCGGGGAAAATCTGGTAGAACAGCTGATCCGCCACCCACTCGGGGCCATGGTCGGGCTCGTCGACGGCGAACTGCGCCAGCTGGCCCGGCGGCGTTGGCGACCAGCCCTGCGGGCCGAACCACTGCTGGCTATCGGCCCACAGCAGCTTGAAGCAGTAACGCCGCGTCGGCTCGCCCTCATTCAGCGTCAGGCTGGCCTGGTAGCGCCGCATTCCCTCGTGACGCTGCGCTTTCATCACCAGCAGCCACTCTTCGTTGTCCGGTTCGGCGCGCAAAAACACCCGTTCCGGCAGTTCATCCCCCTGTAACCACAGCGTGATATCCAAACGTTGCCCTTGCTTCACCACAAAAGGCGGGACCGGTTGATGCCAGGCGTTAAGCATACTGTTTCTCCTGCTGTACCAAACGAAATCGACGGCGTTCTTCAAGAAGCGAACAATGCCACGTTAAGTGCAACTCCCCCTCCTCTCTGGCCGCAAAACCCGGGGATGAGCCGGGGGGCGGAGACCGAAAAATAACGCTAACTCGATGTAAAAAAAGGTAAACAGGCACAAATCCTGCGCGTTACCCCTTAGGCTAACGCGTTTTAAGTTTACAGGATATTTTTTGCGCATTTTTTAAGGAGCGGTAATGCAACAACAGATAACGCGCTGGCTGGAACAGTTTGGTTTGGAATTCGGCGGAGTGATGTCGCTGTTGATGGTATTGGGGTTGATTGTCCTGATCTCGGTCGCGATCCACCTGGTGCTGCACCGGGTGGTGCTGGCCGCCCTTCAGCGCCGTGGCCAGCAATCGCAGCGCGTCTGGCAACAGGCCATCACCCAATACAAACTGTTCCAGCGCGTGGCGCTGCTGCTGCAAGGGGTGATCATCAGCATCCAGGCGACGCTGTGGTTGCAGAGCGGCAGCCAAACCCAGGCGGTGATCGTCACCGCCGCGCAGGTGTGGATCCTCGCCTTCACCCTGCTGTCGCTGTTCTCGCTGTTGGATACGCTGCTGGCGCTGCTGCGCCAAAGCCCGATTTCCAATCAGCTGCCGCTGCGCGGCATTTTCCAGGGCCTGAAACTGGTGGCGGCGATCCTGATCGGCATCATGATCGTTTCGTTGCTGATGGGCAAATCGCCGCTGCTGCTGCTCAGCGGCCTGGGTGCCATGACCGCGGTCTTGATGTTGGTATTCAAGGATCCGATCCTCGGGCTGGTGGCCGGCATTCAGCTCTCCGCCAACGATATGCTGAAGATCGGCGACTGGCTGGAAATGCCGAAATACGGCGCCGACGGCGCGGTCACCGACATCGGCCTGACCACGGTCAAAGTGCGTAACTGGGACAACACCATCACCACCATTCCCACCTACGCGCTGATCTCCGACTCATTCAAAAACTGGCGGTCGATGTCGGAATCCGGCGGGCGTCGCATCAAGCGCAGCCTGAATATCGACACCGGCAGCGTGCACTTCCTGTCGGAAGAGGAACAGCGCCGCCTGCAGCGCAACCCGCTGCTGCACAGCTACCTGAACGTCAAGACCCAAGAGCTGAGCCAGCATAACCAGGAGATCGCCGTCGATCTGGCCTCGCCGCTCAACGGCCGCCGCCTGACCAACCTCGGCACGCTGCGCGCCTATCTGGAAGCCTATCTGCGCACTCACCCGCGCATTCACCAGAACATGACGCTGATGGTGCGCCAGCTGGCACCGACGCCGGAAGGCCTGCCGCTGGAAATCTACGCCTTCACCAACACCACGGTCTGGGCGGAGTATGAAAGCATTCAGGCAGATATTTTCGACCATATTCTGGCGGTGATCGACGAGTTCGGCCTGCGCGTGCATCAAACGCCAACCGGCAATGACCTGCGCGGCATGCTGCGACAAAACGCGAACGCTTCCTGACGTCGGCTGACGTAACTGTGTCTGCTGGTAATGATGTTCTTTCAATTGCCAGCAGATATCTCCATCCCCTTCTTTTCCCCGGCGAAAACGGCGTTAATGCGCCATCACCTTCACCACCGAGAGGGAAAGCCCTTGCTGAAACGGTTACGTCATCGGCTGTTTACCCTGATGGCCACCCTGCTGTTTATCGGCTGCCTGCACAGCGCTTCGCTGGACGAAAGCCGCATGCCACGCAATCTGCAACCTTCGCTGAGCGCCCTCAGCAGCAATATGCAGGACATTCGCGAAGTGCTGGCGCGCTGCGCCGGCGAGGAAGAGGAAGAACGCCTTAACGGCGGCGACATGCGTATCGAAGCGCGCGCCGCCGGGGAGGATGAAGTGGAAGACAAACGCTAAAAAAACACCGGCTCAGCCGGTGTTTTTCCATTTAGTCTTGCTGCGTCGCCAACGGCGCGCGTTTTTTCTGATGGTTGACCTTGAACCAGTATCCCGCCAGCAGCAATACCACCCAGACCAGGCCGGCGTACAGCGAGACGCGCGTGGTCGGGAAGTAGCCGATCAGGCCGATGATGAACACCAGGAACACGATCGCCACCACCGAGGTGAACACCCCACCGCGCAGCGGGAACGCCAGCTGCTTCACCTGCTCTTTGCTCAGGCTGCGGCGGAAGGCGATTTGGGAGAACAGGATCATGATCCACACCCACACGGTGGCGAAGGTCGCCAGGGACGCGATCACCAGGAACACGCTCTCCGGCATGATGTAGTTGAGATATACCGCCAGCAGCAGCGCCAGCATCATCACCACCACCGTCACCCAGGGAATGCCGCGTTTCGACACCTTGCTGAACATCTTCGGCGCGTGGCCCTGCTCGGCCATGCCGTGCAGCATGCGGCCGACGCCGAACACGTCGCTGTTGATCGCCGACAGCGAAGCGGTGATCACCACGAAGTTGAGAATGCCTGCCGCCACGGTGATGCCCATATGCTGGAAGGTCAGTACGAACGGGCTGCCGTTGGTGCCCACCTGGTTCCACGGGTAGATAGACATGATGACGAACAGCGTGCCGACGTAGAACACCAGAATGCGCCACGGCACCGAGTTGATGGCCTTCGGAATCGATTTTTTCGGATCTTTGGCTTCGCCGGCGGTGATGCCGATGATTTCAATGCCGCCGTAAGCGAACATCACCAGCTGCAGCGACAGGATCATGCCGATAAAGCCGTTGCTGAAGAAGCCGCCGTTCGACCACAGGTTATGAATGCCGGTCGGTTGCCCGCCGTTGCCGATGCCCCAGATGATGATGCCGATGCCGGCCGCGATCATGATGATGATGGTGGCGACCTTGAAGAACGAGAACCAGAACTCCAGCTCGCCGAATACCTTGACGCTCATCAGGTTGATGGCGCCGATGATCAGCACCACGCTCAGCACCCAGATCCAGTGCGGCACTTCAGGGAACCAGACCCCCATATAGATGCCGAAGGCGGTCACGTCGGCGATGGCGACGATCAGGATTTCAAAGCAGTAGGTCCAGCCGGTGATGTAACCCGCCATCGGGCCGAGGTAGTCCTGCGCGTAGCGGGAAAACGAGCTGGCCTGCGGGTTGTTGACCGACATCTCCCCCAGTGCGCGCATGATGATAAAGGCCACGATGCCGCCGATCAGGTAAGCCAGCAGCACGCTCGGGCCGGCCATTTTGATGGCGTCCGCCGAGCCGTAGAACAACCCGGTGCCGATGGCCGATCCCAGCGCCATAAAGCGGATATGACGCGTACTGAGGCCGCGTTTCAGCTTATTGTCGGGGGCCGTGGTGGGTGACTGTTGTTGCATGAAGATGACCCATAGTTTTAAACGTAAAAAAGCCACGGACATGTCCGTGGCCCTGGATTAAGCCGGGGGATTATCAGTGCGCGGTCACTTGGGAACGCGTACACACCCGATCATAAATCGCGACCAGCACCAGCATCAGCAGCGAAGGCGGCAACCATGCCAGCCCCTGCTCCGCCAGCGGCAGGTGAGTGGTCCAGGCCGGCAGCAGCTGCTGGAAATTGGAGGCTTTCACCGCGTCAAGGATACCAAACAACAGGCTGACAAGCATCACCGGCGCGATGATGCGCGGCGCGCTGTGCCACCAACGCAGGGTGAAGCTCAGCACCACCAGCACGATGCACGGCGGGTAAATCGCGGTCAGCACCGGAATGGAAATCTGAATCAGGTGGCTCAGGCCGAGGTTGGACACCACCATCGAGAACAGGCCCAGGATAAACACCAGCGTCTTGTACGAGAACGGCAGGTATTGCGCGAAGAACTCGGCGCAGGCGCAGGTCAGGCCGACCGCGGTTACCATACAGGCGATGAAGATCAGCGCCGCCAGGAAGAAGCTGCCCAGGCCGCCGAAGGTGTTCTGAACGTAAGCGTGCAGGATCACCGCGCCGTTGGTGGCGTCAGGCACCAACGCGCCGCTGCCGGAGCCCAGCTTGAACAGGCTCAGGTAAACCAGCGTCAGGCCCACGCCGGCAATCAAACCGGCCAGAATGGTGTAACGGGTCAACAGACCGGCGTCTTTCACGCCGCGCGAGCGCGCCGCGTTGACGATAACGATGCCGAATACCAGCGCGCCCAGCGTATCCATGGTCAGATAGCCGTTAACGAAGCCGGAGGAGAAAGGCACGCTCTGGTAAGCCGCCGTCGCCGGGATCGGCGCACCGGCAGGCCACAGCAGCGCGGCGATGCCCAATACGGCCAGCGCCACAATCTTCAGCGGTGCCAGCACGTGGCCGACGGTGTCGAGCAGGCGGCCCGGATACAGGGAGATGCCGATCACCAGCGCGAAGTACACCAGGCTGTAGATGAACAGCGGCATGGCGCCGTCGCCGGTCAGCGGGGCGATGCCTACTTCAAAGGACACGGTAGCGGTACGCGGCGTGGCGAACAGCGGGCCGACGGCCAGGTAGCAGACGGTCGCCAGCAAGAGGCCGGCGCCACGGCCGATCGGTGAGCTGAGGGCGTCGATGCCGCCGCCGACGCGCGCCAGCGCGATGACGGTGATGACCGGCAGACCGACGGCGGTGATCAGGAAGCCCAGCGCCGCGGTCCAGACGTGTTCACCGGACTGCAAGCCGACCATCGGCGGGAAGATGATGTTCCCGGCCCCGACGAATAAGGCAAAGGTCATAAAGCCCAGTGCCAGGATATCTTTTGACGTTAAACGATGACTCATACGATGTCGTGTTGCCTGTTCAAATGAAAAATAGTGTCCGATAGCGTGGTGGCGTGACGCCCCACCCGGTTGCCGGCATGCCCGATCGTTGCAGCGCCAAATAAGCACCCTAAACGCAATAGATCCGGCGTTTATGTCCCTATTCGAAAGTGGCCGCTCATGAAGATGGGCAAAATTTTAGGAGTTATAAAAATGGAGGTTTAATCCGACAACGAAGGCTAAGGTAAACGTTTATAGCGCTTCAAGGCAAGGCGCACGGCGAAAAGCAGAACTATCGACCATATAAACTTTTACCACCAGTCGATCATATTGGCTATCAATAAATATACACTACATGATTTGTATCATTTTTGAACAACAGATTCACGAAACGTGAAGCATATATCACTTTACCGCGCGAAAACGCCAATAAATGCCCGGTTTTCGCGTGGCATAAGCTCCGTTTTGCCGTGAAAAAAGGCGAAAATTACGCCGTTTTTTGCCGCTTATTGCACCGTGGCCGACGCGAGCGGCTGCAAGCCGAGCGCCTGGCGGGTCTTCTGCAGGGCGGCCGGCGGCAGCGGCAGATAGCCGTCGTGATTGACCAGGCTCTGCCCTGCGGTCGACAGCACGCGGTCGAGGAACGCGGCGGTCAGCGGTTCGAGCGGTTGATTGGGGGCTTTGTTGATATAGATATAGAGATAGCGCGACAGCGGGTAGCGATCGTTACGCACGTTGGCGGCGGTAGGTGCGACATAGTCCTCTCCCGACTCCGCCAACGGCAGCAGCCGCACACCGCTGGCGCGAAAGCCGATGCTGGCATAGCCGATGCCGTTGAGCGAACCGGCCACCGCCTGCACCACCGAAGCTGAGCCGGGCAGCTCATTGACGCGCGGCATAAAATCGCCGCCGCACAGCGCGCGCAGTTTGAAATAGCCGTAGGTACCGGACGCCGAGTTGCGGCCGAAGCGCTGCAGCGAGCGCGTTGCCCAGTCGCCGCTGAGCCCCAGCTCGCCCCAGCGCGTCAGCGGTTTGCTTTCACCGCAGCGCCGGGTGGCGGAGAAAATGCGATCGAGCTGCTGCAAATTGAGGCCGCGCAGCGGGTTATCCTGATGCACCAATACCACCAGCGCATCCACCGCCACCGGCACCGCCAGCGGCGCATAGCCGTAACGGTGTTCGAACGCCGAAACCTCGGCCGCCTTCATCGGCCGGCTCATCGGGCCCAGCTGCGCGGCGCCCGCCGCCAACGCGGTCGGCGCGGTAGAGGAGCCGGCGGCCTGGATCTGCAGGTTAACGTTGGGGTAATGCTGGCTGAAATCCTGCGCCCACAGCGCCATCAGATTCGCCAGAGTGTCGGAACCGACGCTGGACAGGTTGCCCGCCAGCATGCCTTCGGGCTGCGCCAGCGCGCCGCGTCCGGCCAGCAGCGCCAGGCAAAGCAACAGCCCTCGGGTTATTCGGGTCATACCGGTGTCTCGCGTTAATTTTTCACCGCATTCTCTGATAAAGCGGCGGGAACAATCAACCGGTTGGGTAAGGTAAAGATAAAGCGCGTGCCGATCCCCGGCTCGCTGAGGATCTCCAGCCGCGCGTCGTGATGGCTGAGCGCGTGTTTGACGATCGCCAGCCCCAGCCCGCTGCCACCGGTTTGGCGCGAACGGGCCTTGTCGACGCGGTAAAAACGCTCGGTCAGGCGCGGAAGGTGTTCGGCGGCGATGCCCGGCCCGTTGTCGCTGACCTGGAACTGCGCGCCGTGCGCCGTCTGCTGCCAGCTCACTTCGATATGGGTGCCCTTCGGCGTGTGGTTAACCGCGTTGTACACCAGGTTAGACACCGCGCTGCGCAACTGGTCTTCATTGCCGAACACGTTGAGCTGTTCGTTCACCCGGAAGCTGATCTCGTGATTGCCGCCGCTCAGCGATTGCGCCTCGCGCTGCAACACCCGCAGCATCAGCGGAATATCCACCCGCTCGTTCATGTCGACATTGGGCGCTGCCTCGATGCGCGACAGCGTCAGCAGCTGCTTGACCAGCCCGTCCATCCGGCGGGTCTGCTCTTGCATGGTGCCGAGCGCCTTGCTGCGCAGCGAGCCGTCCTGCTCTTCGTCGCCCATCATCTCCAGGTAGCCCTGCAGCACCGTCAGCGGCGTGCGCAGCTCATGGCTGACGTTGGCAAAGAAGTTGCGCCGCGCGCCCTCCAGCTGGCGCATCTGGGTGACGTCGCGCGCCACCATCAGCAGCTGCCCTTCGGAGTAAGGCATTACGCGGAATTCGACGTAGTGTGCGTTGTTCAGCTGCAGCGTCAGCGGGCGCGAGAACTCCTGCTGTTGCAGGTAGTGGCTGAATTCCGGATAGCGCAGCAGGTTGAGGATGTGCTGGCCGTTGTCTTCCGGCCAGCGAAAGCCGAGCAGATGCTGCGCCAGCCCGTTGCACCAGAAGATATTGCCTTCGACGGTGGTCATCACCACCGCATCAGGCAGCGATTCGGCCCCGCTGCGAAAGCGCTTGATCAGCAGCGCCAGCTCGCGCCGGCGGCGGCGATTGCGCTGCTGCATCTGATACAGGCCATAGAACAGCGGCTCCCAGCTCCAGCGGCCGGGCGGCGGCGTCATGCTGCGGTCGATCCACAGCCAATGGGAGAGTTTGAGCTGGTTGTAGAAATTCCACACCAGCGCAGCCAGCGCGGAGGCCAGCAGGAACCAGGGCAGATAACCGAAAATCAGCCCCAGCAGTAAGGCGGGCAGACAAAAAAGAGCCAGCTCCAGAGCCAGCCTCTTCCACGACAGACGTTCTAACACGGCATATTCTCCAGCGCGGCGCGATCAGTAGCGCGTTGAGAACCGGTAGCCGGTGCCCCGAACGGTTTGAACCATTTTATCATGCCCACTGGTTTCTAACGCCTTGCGGAGCCGACGGATATGCACGTCAACGGTACGGTCTTCCACATAAACGTTAGTGCCCCAGACGTGATTAAGCAACTGCTCACGGCTATAAACCCGCTCTGGGTGGGTCATAAAGAAGTGCAGCAGCTTGAACTCGGTCGGCCCCATGTCCAACGCCTGATCGTTAGCCATCACGCGGTGGGAGGACGGATCCAGGCTCAGCCCTTGCATTTCAATCACTTCTTCCACCGCCATCGGTGAAATGCGGCGCATGACCGCCTTGATGCGCGCCACCAGCTCCTTGGGCGAGAACGGCTTGGTGATATAATCATCCGCCCCCACTTCCAGGCCGCGCACGCGGTCTTCCTCTTCGCCGCGCGCGGTCAGCATCATGACCGGAATATCGCGGGTCAGCGCTTCGCGCTTCATATGTTTGATAAACTGAATGCCGGAACCGCCGGGCAACATCCAGTCGAGCAACACCAAATCAGGGAACGGCTCAGACAGGCGCGTCACGGCGCTGTCATAATCCTCGGCTTCCAACGGTTGGTAACCATTCTGTTCCAACACAAAGCACACCATCTCACGGATCGGCGCTTCGTCTTCCACCACCAGTATGCGTCTTGCCATCGTCAATCCTGCCAATGTGTTAGCGACTTTGCGGGCGCCATTATGCGTCAGTTTTGTGACACTTTTATGAAAAAAAGCGGCTGTTATAGGCAGTAAGCATAGCGATTATTTCCCGGCGCAAAGAAAAATCATTCCGTAGTCGTCGCCATTGCGCCGGGACAGCCGCAGCCGCGGCCTTTATAATCATCGCCATTACCTTTGCATCCGGGAGTGTCATGCGCCTAATCCACACCTCTGACTGGCATCTTGGCCAGTACTTTTTCACCAAAAGCCGCGCCGCCGAGCACCAGGCTTTTCTGAACTGGCTGATCGAACAGATCGAGCAGCAGCAGGTGGATGCGCTGATCGTCGCCGGGGATCTGTTCGATACCGGTTCACCGCCCAGCTACGCCCGTGAGCTGTACAACCGCTTCGTGGTGGAACTGCAGCGCACCGGCTGCCAGCTGGTGGTGTTGGGCGGCAACCACGACTCGGTAGCGACGCTGAACGAATCGCGGGAACTGCTCTCTTGCCTGAACACCACGGTGATCGCGAGCGCGCAGGGCTCCCTTGAGCAGCAGATCGTGGTGCTTAACCGGCGCGACGGCCAGCCGGGCGCCGTGCTGTGCGCCATTCCTTTTCTGCGGCCGCGCGATCTGCTCACCAGCCGCGCCGGCGAATCCGGCGCGCAGAAACAGCAGGCGCTGCAGGAAGCCATCGCCGAACATTACCAAGCGCTGTATCAGGCGGCCTGTGAACGCCGCGAGCGGCTGGGCCTGCCGCTGCCGATCGTCGCCACCGGCCACCTGACCACCGTCGGCGTCACCACCTCCGACTCGGTGCGCGACATCTATATCGGCACCCTCGATGCCTTCCCGGCGCAGGCCTTCCCCCCTGCCGATTACATCGCGCTGGGCCACATTCACCGCGCGCAAAACGTCGCCAAGTCGGAACATATTCGCTATAGCGGTTCACCGATTCCGCTCAGCTTCGATGAACTGGGCAAAGCCAAAAGCGTCTTCCTGGTGGATTTCGCCGACGGCACCCTGCAGCAGGTAGAAGCGTTAACGATCCCGCAGTTCCAGCCCATGCAGCTGATCAAAGGCGATTTGGCCGAAATCGAACGGCAGCTGCAGCAATTTGCCGACTATGCCGGCGAGCTGCCGGTGTGGCTGGATATCGAAGTGGCGACGCAGGACTACCTCAGCGATATCCAGCGCCGTATCCAGCTGATGGCGGATGAGCTGCCGGTGGAAGTGGTGCTGCTGCGGCGCAGCAAAGAGCAACGCCGCCAGGCGATCGCGCAGCAGGACAAGGAAACGCTGAACGAGCTGAGCGTCAACGAGGTGTTCGAACGGCGCCTGGCGCAGGAGGCCGACATGCCCGAAGCGCGCCAACGGCGGATGCATCAACTGTTCCGCCAGGTGGTCGATGCGGTGCAGCACAATCCTGAGGAGACCCACCCATGAAGATCCTCAGCCTGCGGTTAAAAAACCTCAACTCGCTGCAGGGCGAGTGGAAAATTGACTTCACCGCCGAGCCGTTCGCCAGCAACGGCCTGTTCGCCATTACCGGCCCGACCGGCGCGGGCAAAACCACCCTGCTGGACGCCATCTGCCTGGCGCTGTACCACCAGACGCCGCGTCTCAACGTCACGCCGAGCCAGAATGAACTGATGACCCGCCACACCGCCGAATCGCTGGCGGAGGTCGAATTCGAGGTCAAGGGCGTCGGCTATCGCGCCTTCTGGAGCCAGCGCCGCGCCAAAAACGCGCCGGACGGCAATCTGCAGGCGCCGAAGGTCGAACTGGCGCGCCGCGAGGACGGCAAGATCCTGGCGGATAAAGTGCGCGATAAGCTGGAGATCACCGCGGCCATCACCGGGCTGGACTTCGGCCGCTTCACCAAATCGATGATGCTGTCTCAGGGGCAGTTCGCCGCGTTCCTCAACGCCGACGCCAACGATCGCGCCGAGCTGTTGGAAGAGCTGACCGGCACCGAAATCTACGGGCGGCTGTCCGAACAGGTGTTCGAATCCCACAAGCAGGCCAAAACTGACCTGGATGCGTTGCACCAGCGCGCCAGCGGCATCGAGCTGCTGAACGATGAACAGCGCCACTCCCTGACGGAACGGCTGACGGCGCTGAGCGCGCAGGAAAGCGCTCTCGGCAAGCAAACCCAGCAACAGCAACAGGCGCTGAGCTGGCTGCAGCAATGGCAGCGCCTCCAGCAACAGCAAAACGAGGGGCAACGGCGGCTGGAAACCGCCCTGCGCGAGCAGGCCGAGGCCGCCCCGCAGCTGCAGCGGCTGGCGCTGAGCGAACCGGCCGAGAAATTGCGGCCGCTGCGCGGCGAACGCGATCGCTGCCGCGCCGAGCTGCAGACGATACAACAGCAGGCAGCCCAGCTGACGCAGCAACAGGAGCAGCACTCGGCGCAGCTGGCGCCGCTGCAGCAGGCGGTGGAAAAGGCCCGTCTGGCGCAGCAAGCCCATGCCGAGCATATGCGGCAACAGCAACAGCTGATCGATGACCAGGTCGCCCCGCTCGACCATCAGATCGCCCAACTGCAGTCGACGCAGGCCGAGCGGCGACAGGCCGGCGATGCCGCCGCGCAGCAGTGCGCCCAGCAGCAGACCGCACTGGAGCAGCTCACCGCCCAGCGCAGCCAGCTGACGGCGCAGGCCGCACAGCATCAGCAGCAGTTGAACGCGCTGATCGAAGCGCTGGCCGCTCAACGGCAACGGCAGCAGGTGCTGGAGGCACAAACCCCGCTGGCCCCGCTGCGCCAGCGCCTGAGCGCCCTGGCGGATCTGCGCCCGACGCGCCAGCAGTTATTTACGCTCGCTTCTCTTTACCGTCAGACCCGCGAGCGTCTGGCCCGGCAACAGGCGGAGCACGCCGAGCGGCAAACGCAGCTCGCCGGGCTGCAACACCAGCTGGAGAACGCGCGTCAGCAATTCAAACAGCACAAGGCGCAGCTGCAGGAAGTGGAGCGGATCCACGAGCTGGAAAAACGCATCGTCAGTCTGGAAGCGGAGCGCGCCCTGTTGCAGAGCGGCGCACCCTGCCCGCTGTGCGGCTCCACCAGCCACCCGGCGGTGGAGCAATATCAGGCGGTGCAGCCTTCGGCGACGGAACAACGCTTGGTTGAGATGCGCACCCTCGCCGAGAAACTGCAAACCCAGGGCACCGAGCTGCGCACCCGCTGTGAAGGCCTGCAAGAGCAGCAGCAACGCCAGCAGCAGGCTATCGCGCAGGATGAGCAGCAGCTGGCTGCCCAACAGCAGCAGTGGCAGCAGCTCAGCGCACCGCTGGCATTCGACTTTACCCTGGCGGAGGGCGAGCAACTCAGCGCCTGGCTGAGCGGCTGCGACGACGAAGAGCGGCACGGGCAGCACGCACTGCAGCAGCATGAACAGGCGGCGCAGGCGGTACAACAGGCAAAAGACGCGCTCGCCGCTCTGCAAACGCAGCAGCAACAGGCGCAGCAACAGCTGGCGTTGCTCGAAGAGCGCTTTACGCTGCTGCAGAAAACCCACGCCGACAGCCTGCAACAGCAGCAAGACCTGCTTCAACGCTGGCAGGAAGGCGAGAAGACCCTCGCCGAGCGGCGCGCGCAGCGGCTGGCACTGTTTGGCGAACAGCGAGTCGCCGAGGTGCGGGAACAGCTGCGCGCCAAACAAACCGCCTGTGAACAGGCCAGCTTACAGGCCGCCGAGCAGTGGCAAAAGGCGCAGGAACTGCGCGAGCGCCTGGCCGGCCAGCAGGCCGGGTTGCAACAACAGCACGCCCAAATGCAGGAACGGCTGCAACAGGCGGAGCAGCAATGGCAGCAGGCGCTGGCCGACAGCGAATTCGCCGATGAAACTGCCTTCGCCGCCGCGCTGCTGGACGACGCCCTGCGCCGCGAATTGCAGCAGCGCAAAGAGCAGCTGCAACAGCGGCAGGTAGAGGCTGCGGCCCTGCTGGCTCAGGCGACGCAAACGCTGGAGCAGCATCGGCAGAACCGCCCGGAAGGGACGGATGAAGCCAACGCGGATCTCGACGCACTCACCCAATCGCTGGCCGAGCTGGCACAGCAGTTGAAGGCGCTGCAGCTGAGCCAGGGCGAGCTGCGCAACCAGCTGGAAAGCGACGCCGCCCGCCGTCTCAATCAACAGGCGCTGTTCGAGCAAATCGCCCGCAGCCAGCAAGACTACGACGACTGGAGCTACCTCAACCAGCTGATCGGCTCGAAAGAAGGCGACAAGTTCCGCCGCTTCGCGCAGGGGCTGACGCTCGATCATCTGGTTTATCTGGCCAACCTTCAGCTCGGCCGGCTGCACGGGCGCTACCTGCTGCAGCGCAAAACCAGCGACGCGCTGGAGCTGCAGGTGGTGGACACCTGGCAGGCCGACGCGCTGCGCGATACCCGTACCCTGTCCGGCGGCGAGAGCTTCCTGGTCAGCCTGGCGCTGGCGCTGGCGTTGTCCGATCTGGTCAGCCACAAAACCAGCATCGACTCGCTGTTCCTCGACGAAGGCTTCGGCACGCTGGACGCCGAAACCCTCGATACCGCGCTGGACGCACTGGACAGCCTGAATGCTTCCGGTAAAACCATTGGCGTGATCAGCCACGTCGAGGCGATGAAAGAGCGCATTCCGGTGCAGATCAAAGTGAAAAAGGTCAACGGGCTCGGCGTCAGCCGGCTGGAGGCGCACTTCAGGCTGGAATGATCCCGCCGTGCACGGCACAGAAGTGTGACCGCGGCGGCACTCCGCGGTGAAAAGCGTTGAGCCGCGGCGAGCACGGGTTATTATGCAGGCATAACAGGATTGTTACTGTATCCCCTCCGCCGCTCAGGCCGCAGGACAGAAACATAAAATACAGGCAAAACCTGACGCCCGGGATCGCTTCCGGGCGTCAGGTTTTTTCGTTTTCAGGATGCTGAAACACCGGGAAAGACCATGAAAATCGCTAAAATACTCAATAATAACGTGGTGATTACGCTGGACGACCGTCAGGAAGAGACGGTGGTAATGGGAAAAGGAATCGGCTTTAAAAAGAAGCCCGGCGACACGCTGGACGAAAGCCTGATCGAAAAGGTGTTCACCCATAACGGCGGCGAAATCGCCGAGCGTTATAAAGAGCTGCTCTCCGAGATCCCGCTGGCCTGCGTCACCACCGCCGACAAGATTATTACCCTCGCCCGCGAACGGCTGCCGGGCAAGTTGCATAACATCGTCTACATCACGCTGACCGACCACATCCATTTCGCTCTGCAGCGCCACGCGGAAGGGTTGGATATCAAAAATGCGTTGCTGTGGGAGATTAAAAAGCTCTATCCGGCCGAGTTCGCCGTCGGCCTGGAGGCGCTGGCCCTGATCGCCCAACGGCTGAATACCGCGTTGCCGGAAGATGAAGCCGGATTTATCGCCCTGCACCTGGTCAACGCCCAGCTTAACGACGAGATGCACAATACGCTGCACATCACCCGCGTGATGCAAGAGATCCTCAACCTGGTCAAATACCACTTCCGCTTTGATTACAACGAGGAAGCCCTGAGCTACCACCGTTTCGTCACCCATTTGAAATTCTTCGCCCAGCGCCTGCTGGGGAAAAACTACGTCGACAGCGACGACGACTCGCTGTATCAGGTAGTGAAAGAGAAATACCGTGAGTCATTCGCCTGCGCCGGCAAGATCAACCGCCACATCGAAAAGCACTATCAGCATCAGCTCACCACGGAAGAGATGATGTTCCTGACCATTCATATCGAACGGGTGCGCAGCGAAAGCGAGGAAAAACCGGCTTAACGGCGGGCGTCCGCCACCCGCACGCCGTACTGCGGAAACACCGCGTCGGCGGAGATCAGCGTGAGCCCCTCGGCCTGCGCCTGTGCGATCAGCATGCGATCGAAAGGATCCTGATGATAGGGTGGCAGCTGCCCGGCCTGTTGGCAGTGAAAGGCGTCCATCGGCAGCGCCAGAAAATCTTCGGCCTCGATGATCGCAAAGATGTCTTCCGGCAGCGCCAGCTTGCCCAGCGCCTGTTTGATCGAGATCTCCCAAATGCTGGCCGCGCTGACGTACACCGCATTGCCCGGATCGGCGATCTGCCTTTTGGCGTTCGCGCCCAGGCAGGCGTCATCAATCAGCCACCACAGCAATGTGTGGGTATCCAGCAGCAGACGCTTCATTCATCGCCCTCAAACAGCGCCGCAATGACCGCATCCCCCGCGTTGAAATCCGCCGGCACGGTGAACTTGCCTTTGGCGGCACCGGGGCGGCGCGCTTCGCCCTGGATGGCGACCAACTGTACGTACGGCTTCCCTGCTTTTGCAATAATCACGGTTTCTCCCTCCGCGGCTCTGTCCGCCAGCTGGCTCAGATTGGATTTGGCTTCGTGCATATTGGCCTGAATTGCCATACGCGTCCTCCTTAGCTAAGTTAGCTAAAGCATAAAGCGCCGTCCAGTTTTTGTACAGTGAGTCGTTTAAAGCGCGAGCAGGCTCGCGCTTTGTTGCAACGCTTAGCGCTGCTGTTGCGGCCACAGCCAGGCCGCACCGCGTACGCCACTGGAGTCGCCGTGAACCGCCTTGCGGATCGGCGTTTCACACTCGCCGCCAAATACCCAACCTTTCACCCTTTCAGGCACCGTGCGGTACAGGCGATCCACGTTGCTCATGCCGCCGCCGAGCACCACCACGTCCGGATCCAGAATGTTGATCACGTGCGCCAACGCTTTCGCCAGCCGCATTTCGTAGCGCACGATCGCCTGCTCCGCCAGCGCATCGCCCCGCTCGCTCAGCGCCATGATCTCGTGCCCTTGCAGCACGCTGCCGCTCAGGCGCGCATAGTCGGTGGCGAAACCGGTGCCGGAAATAAAGGTTTCGATGCAGCCCGGCTTGCCGCAGTAGCACGGCACTTCGCGGGCGTAACGCAGCTCATCGTCATCCTGCCACGGCAGCGGATTGTGGCCCCATTCGCCGGCGATGCCGTTGCCGCCGGAATGCGCCTGGCCGTTCAGCGCCACGCCGGCGCCGCAGCCGGTGCCGATAATGACCGCAAACACGGTTTGCGCGCCGGCGCCGGCGCCGTCGGTGGCTTCCGACACCGCCAGGCAGTTGGCGTCGTTGGCGATACGCACCTCGCGCGCCAACAGCGCCGACAGATCCTTGTCCAACGGTTGGCCGTTGAGCCATACCGAGTTGGCGTTTTTCACCCGCCCGGTAAACGGCGACAGCGTGCCGGGAATGCCGATCCCGACCGATCCCTGTTCACCGGTATGATCTTCCGCCAGTTTCACCAGCCCGGCGATCGCCGCCAGGGTTTGCCCGTAGTCATGGCGCGGCGTGGCGATACGATGGCGGAACAGCTCCCGCCCGTCGTCCGCCAACGCAATCACTTCAATTTTTGTCCCGCCCAAATCGATGCCAATACGCACGTTTTTTTCTCCTCGATGCAGCGCAGCGTTGCCACAGCCTAATGTAAGCGCGCGGATGAATCACCTGTTTCCCTCTCCCCGGCCAGGCCTTTTCCGCCGCGTACGGCGACGCAATTCGGAGAGAATGGGGCGATTTTTCAGCGTCAATTCGTTATCATGCCGCCCTGCTTTTGACGAATCAGCGTGCCGAACGCACGCCCAGCCAGGGATAACATTATGCTGTGGTTTAAGAATTTGATGGTTTACCGTTTGAGCCGCGAAGTGGCGTTAAACGCGGATGAAATGGAAAAACAACTCAGCGCGTTCGCCTTCACGCCGTGCGGCAGCCAGGACATGGCGAAGACCGGCTGGGTCTCCCCGATGGGCTCGCACAGCGATGCGCTGACGCACGCGGTCAACGGCCAGATCGTCATCTGCGCGCGCAAGGAAGAGAAAATCTTGCCGTCGCCGGTCATCAAGCAAGAGCTGCAGGCCAAGATTGAGCGCCTGGAGGCGGAACAACACCGCAAACTGAAGAAAACCGAGAAAGACGCGCTGAAGGACGAAGTGCTGCACAGCCTGCTGCCGCGCGCGTTCAGCCGCTTCAATCAGACCTTCATGTGGATAGACACCGTCAACGATCTGATCATGGTCGATGCCGCCAGCGCCAAACGCGCCGAAGATACGCTGGCGCTGCTGCGCAAGAGCCTCGGCTCGCTGCCGGTGGTGCCGCTGACCATGGAAAGCCCGATCGAACTGACGCTGACCGAATGGGTGCGTTCCGGCGAGATGCCGGCCGGCTTCGCCATTCAGGATGAAGCGGAACTGAAAGCGATTCTGGAAGAAGGCGGCGTGATCCGCTGCAAGAAACAGAATCTGATCAGCGACGAAATCGCGGTGCATATCGAAGCCGGCAAGCTGGTGACCAAACTGGCGGTGGATTGGCAGGAGCGCATTCAGCTGATGCTGTCGGACGACGGCTCGCTCAAGCGCCTGAAGTTCGCTGACACGCTGCGCGAGCAGAATGACGATATCGATCGCGATGACTTCGCTCAGCGCTTTGACGCCGACTTTATCCTGATGACCAGCGAGCTGGCGGCGTTGATCAAAAACACCATCGAAGCGCTCGGCGGCGAAGCCCAGCGTTAATCCCGCCGCAGAAACGACCAGGGCCCAGCATCTGCTGAGCCCTGCGCTCCCCTCACGAACAAAATTTATTTGCTCAGGTAACGGCACAGATAGGCGGTCGCGTCGGCCACCTGCAGGTTGAATTCGCTGTGCCCCGGCACGAAGAACTTCTCGCCCGGCGTAAACACCTGCCAGTCCGGCGCGCCCGGCAGCAGCACTTTCAACGCCCCGGTGATCACCGTCATTTCTTCCGGTTGCGCGGTGGAGAAGGTGTATTCCCCCTCTTCCATCACGCCCACGCTGGTAAGACCGATGCTGCTACTGTCAAAACCGATAGACTTCACTTTTCCGGCAAAATACTCATTCACTTTCAGCATAGACTGGCACCCGCGTAATCATCTTGATGGAAAATCCATATTGGGGGATTGCGGTTGATCTGTCACTGGTTTTTCGCGCGAAATGCGATCGCGACGCAGGGTAAACCTGCGGCCGGGACGCTTACCGGCAAATGGGCGGATAGCGGAATAAAGTCGGAGCGCAGCGTAAGGCGGGGCAAGCGGCGAGATCCGCGCTGAAAAATGGCAAGGGCGTCGGTTTCCAAACCATAAACAGGAAACCGGCCTGGCGCCGGTTTCCGCCGGGCTGCAGGTCAGAGCTCTAACGCCTCGTCCTCATAGCGATGCTTGGCGTCGAGCGCTTCCTGCTCGGTTTCATGTTCACTGAGCAGCGTATTCGGCTCAATGTCGTCGGTGCGCACTTCAAAACGGCGCAGATGCAGGTTCGGGTCGCCCCGAAACACCTCTACGACGCGGGCGCTCCGTGGATAAGCAGGTTGATCATTTTCGCGCATGCCGTTCTCCCGTGTGTTTCACACAGTAGCAAGTATAGCAGCCGCCCTCATTCCGACACGCGCGAGCCAAGATCGCGATCGCCGGGGGCGCCCGCCAACAGCTCGGTCAGTTCGTCACAGGCGCAAATGCGGCCCTCACGCACGGTGAAGTGCGCCAGCACCCGCACGCGGCTGCAGGCGCCATCGCGCTTTTCCAGCTCGACCAGATGGTGGGTCAGCACCGCCTCGCCCTGCGCCGCCGCCGCGATCACGCTCAGCGTCATGCGGCGGGTTTGCCGCTTCAACAGCGCCATGTGTTGCTCAAACTGCTCGAAGTTCAGCACCTTGCCATCCACCTGCTGGCGGTAGTCTGCGCTGAAACGGGCGGCGAGCTGCGTCGGCCGGTGCTCCGGGCTGGCGACGACCAGCTGCAGCGTATCGAGTACCAGATCCAGTGGGGTAAGTTGAGTCATCACGTTTCTCCGAAATAGGGTGAACGACGATCCTATCCCGGTCCGACGATGGCATAATAACCACATCAAGACTTTCAATAACGTTAAACGGCCAACATGACGCAGATCCGCAGCCAACGCCTTCAGCATGAAAAAAAGCACCTGACGCCCTGGCACCGGCACGAAAGCGGCCAGATCTATCTCTTGACGCGCGGCATGCTGGCAATGGAACTCCCGGGCCGTCAATGGGCGATCGCCGGCGGTACGCTGGGCTGGCTGCCGCCGGGATGCGCCCATCAGGCGCTGGCCTGCGGCGACGTGGCGGGCTGGAGTCTGTATCTGCCGGTGAAAAGCGTGCCGGAGATGCCGCCGCAGCCGCAGCTGTTCACGGCCTCTGCGCTGTTGCAGGCCCTGGTGGAGCGCATCGCGCAGTTCCCCGCCGGCCCGCTGAGTGCGCCGCAACGGCGGCTGCTGCAGGTGCTGCTGGACGAAATGCACGCGGCAAGCCGCGCCCCTTTGCAATTGCCGCTGCCGCAGGACACCCGGTTGCTGAACATCGCCCGGGCGCTGCTGAACGATCCCGCCAGCCTGCGCAGCCAGTGCGACTGGGCCGCCTGGGCCGGGCTCAGCCCGCGCACCCTGAGCCGCCGTTTTCTGCAGGAAACCGGCATCAGCTTCGCGCTGTGGCGCCAGCAGGCGCGGGTATTGCGTTCACTGGAGGGATTATCACGCGGCGAAGCGGTCAGCGAGGTGGCCGACGCCTGTGGCTATGACAACGTCAGCGCCTATATCGCCGCCTTTCGCCGCCGCTTCGGCGTCACGCCCGGGGCGTACTTTGCGCCGGCTCGGCAAACGGAATAAGAAAACGGGCGCCCAGCGCCCGAAGAGAAGAAAGGGTTACTTCACCGTCTCACGCGGCAGCACCGCGAGGATTTGTTCCACCACCCGCTGCGGATCGGCGGCGCCGTCTATCACGTAATGCGCAGCGTCCTGATACAGCGCTTCGCGCGCTGCCAGCACCTCGAGCATCTCCTCGGCGATCGGCCTGCCGGTGAGCGTCGGGCGCTGCGCATCTTCCGGGTACTCTGCCAACCGCTGCGCCAACACGCTGGCCGGCGCGCGCAGGTAGATAACGGTGCCATGCTGACGCATAAACTGACGGTTCTCCTCCGCCAGGATCGCCCCGCCGCCGGTGGCAACTATAGTTGACGGCCTGGTCACGGTTTGCAACGCGATGGTCTCGCGGCGGCGGAACCCCAGCCAGCCCTCGCGCTCGACCATTTCCGCCACGCTCATCTGCGCCGCCTGCTGCATAAACAGATCGGTATCGACGAACTGATAGCCCAACGCCAACGCCAATGCGCTGCCTACCGTGGTCTTGCCGGCTCCGCGAGCGCCTATCATGAACAGGGTTTGTGTCATTACGGGTTGTCCCTTATGCGGTGACTTGAGTGCATTGCATACCAAAATATCGAGCGGGTGCGATGGCGTGGTGGCAGCATCATACCCTGCCCGCTCTGTATTTCAATATTTACGATAGTGTAAATTCCATGGCACAGCGACTGCCGGCGGCAAAGCCATGCGCCAAATCCTCATCCAGGTGCCGCCGCAGGGCGGCCGTGAGCCGCGCGTCCTCGAGCGGCCGAAATCCCAGCCGCCGGTAGTAAGGCGCATTCCACGGCACCTCGATGAAGGTAGTGAGCGTCAGGCGGCCGGCCCCCTGCCGTTTGGCCTCTTCCGCCACCGCGCCGATCAGGCGACGGCCGACGCCCTGCCGCTGCCAGGTGCCGGCGACCGACAATTCGGCGATGTGCCAATCGCCCCCCTGAACCTGCACGGCGATAAAACCGGCGCACTCGCCGTTGTCGCTTTCCGCCAGCCATTCACGGCGTTCGGCAATAAACGCGGCATGCTGCTGCGGGGCCATCACCTCGCCTTCGGCGATAAAGCGCCACTCCGGCTGCTGGCGAAACAGCTGCGCCGCCGAACGTTCAACCGCCATCAGATGCACGATATCCCGCTGCTGCGCCAAACGAATCTGCAGGCTCATGGGTTCTCCTTAACGTTGGGGCGGTTATTTAAGCAAATTTCACCGCCCGTAGCTTAGAAATCGATACTGCCGCGCAGCACCACCTCACGCGGTTCCCCCACCGCCACGCGCAAATTGCCGCCGCTGGACGGGTAGTAGGTTTTATCGAACAGGTTCTTCACGTTCAGCTGCCATTTCACCCGATAGCCGTTGATCGGCATGGTGTAAGCGGCGAACGCATCAGCAACGGTGTAATTATCCAGGGAGAAGCTGTTGGCAGCGTCACCCGGGCGGCGTCCTACGTAGCGCGCACCGGCGCCAATGCGTACCTCATCGCCGCTGTAGAAACCCGGGCTGCCCAGGTTCTGGGTCAGGAACAGCGAGGCGGTGTGGCGCGCCACGTTGGTCATCTCTTTCCCTTTGTTGTCCGGATCGTCCACCACCCGCGCGTCGGTATACGCATAGGAGCCGATCAGGCTCAGCGAATCGGTGAGGTTACCGGCTACGTCCAGCTCCACACCCTGCGAACGCACGCGCCCGGCGGTGCGCGTCACGGTTTCGCCCTCCACCAACTCTCATTGACCATCACGTTGCGCTTGGTGATGTCGAACAGCGCCAGCGTGCCGGTGACGCCGTTCGGCAACGCCAGCTTGCCACCGACTTCCCACGACTTGCCCTGCTCCGGCGGCAGCGAACCAATTTGGGTGGCGATGGAAGAGTTCGGCTTGAACGACTCGGTATAGCTGCTGTACAGCGACACATAAGGCGTCAGTTTGTAGACCACCCCGGCGCGCGGCACCAACTTGCTGTCCGAGCTGTCGGTATTGGCCTGGAAAGGCCGCCCCTTGCCGGCATAGACATCGAAAGCGTCGTAACGCAGCCCGCCCATCACCAGCCATTTATCGGTTAGCTGGATGGAGTCCTGCATAAACCAACCGTAGCTGGTGAGGTTTTCCCGCTGGTCGCTGTCTTTGGCGCTGACCGCCGTCGACGGCGGCATCAGGCCGTATACCGGATGATAGATATTGAAATCGCTGTTCTTTTTGCCGCGGATCATGTCGCCGCGGTAGGTGCGGTTATCTTCAAAATCGAAGCCGAACAGCATCTGGTGGTTGATGCGGCCCCAGTCCACGTCGCCATTGAGCGTCAGCTGCACCGCGTTGGCGTGGCTGACGGCGTTGGCGGTCGAGTCGGCCTGGCGGCTCAACACGCCGCTCACCGGGTTCAACGACGTGGCGCGCGCCTGGTTGTCGCTGTAGCTGTTGCGGCTGTAGGCGTAGGTCAGCGAGCTTTTCCAACGCTCGTTGAGCGTTTGATCGATCTGCAGAGTGACGCTGTCCTGATCGCCGCGGGTGGCGTTATAGGCTTCGTCGAAACGGCGATCGCGCGGCGTATTCACCGGTTTGCCGTTGCGCGAATCGATAATGGTGCCGCGATCGAACGGCACCAGATATTCCATATGTTCATAGGCCAAGCGCACGGTGGTGTTCTCGCCGTACCACATCAACGACGGCGCGATCACCGTCTGGCGATTGCGGCCAAAGTTGCGCCAGTAATCGGTTTCATCGTGATCGACGATCATGCGATAGGCAAACCCCGACGTACCGAGCGGCCCGGTAACGTCAAGCTGGCCGCCGCCGCCGTTGAAGCTGCTGCCCCAGCCTTCCACGTGGGTATGCTGCTGCAGCTGGGGCTTTTTGGTGATCATGTTGATCATCCCGCCCGGCTCGCCCATGCCGTACAGCATCGAGGCCGGCCCCTTGAGCACCTCCACCCGCTCGGTGGTCGGCGTAAAGTTGCGCGCCTGCACCAAGCGCACGCCGTCGCGCAGAATGGAGCCGTCGCGGTTGTCGCCGAAGCCGCGTTTCATGACCGCGTCCTGGGTGCCGCCCAGCGTGTTGGCCTGGGTAATGCCGCTGACGTTGTACAGCGCTTCGTCCAGGCTGCTGACCGCCTGATCGGTAATCACCTGCTGCGGCACCACGTCGATCGCCTGCGGCACGTTCAACAGGTTGGTTTCGCTGCGGGTGCCGGTGACGCTGGTCAACGGCTGATAGCTCAGCACGCCGTCGGCATCTTTGCGGCCGACCACGACCAGGCTCTCTTCCTGCGGCGCGGCTTTCTCCGCCGCCCACGTCGGCGATGTCGCGCAGGCCGCCAAAGGCAATGCGCACCACCAGCCGCGCTTGTTGTTATTCATTATCTAACTGACTCCAATAGGTCCCTGAAAAAGGTAACGGCAAAAACTGCTGATACAGCTGTTGGAAGGTCTGCTGCGGGTTAATGTCGGCGAACAGATCCGGGTAAAACGCTTTGGCGAACATCTCGACCAGCACCACGTGGTACGGGCTGAGGTAAAAGTTGTGCCAGACGCTCCAGGCGCGGTGATGCTTCACCGCCTGCAGGCTGGCCAGCATCGGCTGTGTGGCGATCAGCCGGCGGAAGCTGTCGGCGGCGTCCTGTTGGCTGACCTGCGGCCCGAGGCGCAGATCGGACAGCCGCTTGCCCTGCGGCCCGGCCATGCCGGTGGCGAGGTAAACGTCGGGGTTGGCGCTCAGGATGGTTTCCGGGTTCAGCTCGCCGTACACCCCTTTGACGCTGGCGTTGGCGATGTTGTCGCCGCCGGCGAAGGTCAGCAGATCGCCGAGGTTGCCGTGCGCGGCGGTGGTGCAGCAGGTGTCACGCCGCCCCAGATGCAGGTGCAGCATCACTTTGGGCTTCGGCCCCTGATAGCCCGCCAGCCGTTGCCGGATCACCGCCATATGCTGCTGATAAAATTCGATGAACTGCTCGGCGCGCTGCTGGCGATTGAGCACTTCGCCCAACAGCCGCACGCTCGGCACGGTGTTGTTCAGCAGATCGATGCGCAGATCGACGTAGATCACCGCCACGCCGGCCTTGTTCAGCGCGGAAACCAGCAGATCGTTGTCGCCGTCTTCACGCGCGTAGCGCGCCAGGATCACCAGATCCGGCTTCAGCTGCAGCAGGCTTTCAATATTGACCTGGCGGAAATTATTGCCGCTGATAATGGGGATCGCGGCGATCTGCGGGAACTTCTGCGTATAGAGCTGCCAGCTTTGCGCATCGAACCGCGCCAGATCCGCCGGCCAGCCGACGATGCGCTGCGCCGGGTTGCCCGGCTCCAGCAGCGCCAGCGTATACAGCATGCGGCTTTCCCCCACCACGATGCGCTGCGGGTTGTCCGGCACCACGACCTGGCGGCCGGTGATATCGGTCACCGTCTTCGCCTGAGCGGAGAACACGCCGAAGCACAGGGAAAGCAGCAGTAAAATGAGTGAATTGCGCATGATTGAGCCGACACGGGGGAAATAGTGTGCGCATGATAATCACTCTCATTAGCACTTGCAATCCTGCACGGCGATTGCCAAAAGAAATCCGGGAAATGGCGCCGGGCGCACGGCGAAACATGGCGAAACCGCTAAAAGAGCGGCTTTAAAAAGTTAAAAAAATGGCGAGGAAATCGGTTAAATAGAGCGGAAACCACCAAAATAGAGAGACATCCATGGGTCAACGCATTATTCCGCTGTCGGAGTGCCCGCAGTTTGCCGATGTGTGCGCCGCCTGGGCCTTCGGCCAGTGGGGCTCACAGCACGGCGGATCGCTGGAGCGCACCCAGCAGCGCTTCGCCCAATGCCGCCGGCCGAGCGACGATCATCTGACGTTGATGATGATCGACGGCGATCGCCCGGTGGGCATGGCCAGCCTGTGGCCCAGCGACGATCATCAGCGCCAGGATCTCACCCCGTGGCTGGCCGGCGTCTTCGTGCATCCCGATCACCGCCGCAAGGGCATTGCCCACCGCCTGGAGATGGCGATCGTCGAAGCGGCGCGGCAGCGCCATCATTCGATTTTGCATCTCATCACCGACAAATCGGAAGCGCTGTACGCCGGCTGGGGTTGGCAGCCCCTGGAACGCCGGCGGCAGTATGACGAAGACGTGGTGGTGATGGTGAAAACGCTGTAGTTAACGTGGCGTACAGACATACACCAGCGCCGGCGGGAAATTGCGCACCACCCGCAGGCGCTTCCAGTGAAAATAGCGGGACAGCAATTTTTCCGACAGGTGGCTGTATTGGAACAGCACCAGCGTGCCGTTGCGCGCCAGCAGCCGCTGCCGGGCCTGCTGAAGAATGCGCACGCTGATCCTGACCGGAATCGACAGCAGCGGCAGGCAGGAAAACACCACGTCGTAATCCGTGGCCATTTGGGTCGCCGAATGGGCCATCACCTGTAGCCGCCGATCGTCTATCCCCCGTAGCCGATGCACGAAATGCGGTTGGATCTCGAAAGCCTCCAGCCCCGCATCGGCGCGCATTCGTCCCAGAATGCGTTTGGTCAATACGCCGTCCGCCGCGCCCAGCTCCGCGATCGACAGCGCCCGGGTCCATTCAACCTGGTTCAGCATCGCCTGGCACAGCCACGGGGAAGAAGGCGCCAGCGTACCGACGGTGCGCGGTGAAGCCATAAATTGCTGCAGGTAAGCGAAGTGATTCATCAGTTGCAGCCGGGTCGCATTTAACATTGAGGCCTCCTTGGGTTAAGCCCTCAATGTGAGCCGAATTTCTTAAGTATTCATTAACATGATTCCGAAAGCGGCGGACACAGTTGTAATAAAATGCAACCTCAGCCGCAGCGGAAAAATGAAAAACGGCCGTAATAATGACCTGAAAATAAGCCGCCCACGTGCGCCCTATCAGATAATTATTACGACCGTTTATTTTATTGGCCACGTTGCCGTAGCCAGAGAGTAAAAAGCCAACGCTTAGCGATAAATTTCCGCATTGCCGCGCCAGTTGCTGGAATCCCCGGGGGTGTCCAGGCCGATAATGCGGTAATGGCCGGCGCCGTCCGCCGCGGCTTTTTCTTTCAGGGCGTGAATGGCGTCATGCGGTGAGCCGCTAATGCCGGAAACCGACACCACACCGAGGCTTTGCAGATTGGCGGCCTGTTCGCTGTTGACCTGTTTCACCGACGACAGCGGCGCGGCGAAAGTGGAGAAGGAAGCGGCGGCGATCAATACGGCTGCGATGCTTGGGATAAGTTTCATGATTGACTCCAGGTGTTCTTGTTTATTAGCTCGTTGTCAGTGATGTTAATTATCCGCTAGCCAATGAAAACGGACGTCATGCAACGTAAAGAACATCAATCATTGTGAGGAGAATAAGGAGGAAATGAGAGCGGGTGTGTATTTTCAGGCGAGAATGACTTTATAGGCTTCACCTTACCCCTATTTGATGAACAATTAAAGACGGCGCGTGATAAAGAATGCGCGCCGCGTCTATTTAAGATTTTTTACCCGCCGGAGCGCGCTGAGCTACGCTGAATTTTGTGGCTTACCCTTTTAAGGAAGAACGCTTATGTCGCAAAACCTGCTGCGTGTGCGTGACGGTCAGGGCGCGTCGGTCTCATTTTCCGAGCTGCTGTTCGATCTGATCTACGTTTTCGCCGTGACCCAACTTTCCCACTATCTGTTGCACCACCTGACGCTGACCGGTGCGCTGGAAACCCTGCTGCTGTGGTTCGCCGTCTGGCTGGCCTGGCAATACACCGCCTGGGTCACCAACTGGTTCAATCCGGATACCCGTCAGATCCGCCTGCTGCTGTTCGCTATCATGCTGCTGGGGCTGTTCGCCGCCGCCGCACTGCCGCAGGCGTTCGGCGAGCGCGGCCTGATCTTCGCGCTGTTCTATGTCGCCATTCAGGTCGGGCGCTCCGTCACGGTGCTGCGCCTGCTGGTGCCCGGTCATCCGTTAAAACGAAACTTTCACCGCATTCTCGGCTGGCTGTGCATCTCCGCCGTCTTCTGGATCGCCGGTGGGCTGGCGGAAGGCAACGCCCGCCTGGCGCTGTGGGCGGTCGCGGTCTTGTGCGAATACGTCTCGCCGATGTTCGGCTTCCGGCTACCGGTGCTGGGGCGCTCGGACAGCAGCAGCGAATGGAGCATCGAGGGTCACCATCTGGCGGAGCGCTGCCAGCTGTTCGTGATCGTGGCGCTGGGGGAAACCATTCTGATCACCGGCGCCACCCTGAGCGAGATGGAAAGCTGGAACCTGCCGGTGCTCATCGCCTCGCTGGTGGCCTTTCTCGGCAGCCTGGCGATGTGGTGGATCTACTTCGACACCAGCAGCAAAGCCGGCAGCCACGCCATCAGCCAGGCGGAAAACCCCGGCCAGCTGGGCGCTTACTTCCATTACGTGCACGTCGCGCTGGTGGGGGCGATCATCGTCTGCGCCGTGGCCAACGAGCTGGTGATCGCCCATCCCGACGGCCGCATCCAAAACGCCACGGCGGCGGTGTTGCTGCTCGGGCCGGCACTCTACCTGTTCGCCAACGCACTGTATAAACGGCTGGTGTATCATCGCTTCCCGCTGTCACACCTGGTGGGGCTGCTGGCGCTGGCGGTATTGGCCCCCGTCGCCTATTTAACCGATCTGCTGATGGTCAATGGCCTGACGACGCTGATCATGGTGGTAGTGGCGGTGTGGGAGAGCATCTCGCGCGGCAGAGCGCCGCGGCGGCACGCGGAAGCCTGAAGCAAACGGGGACGTCACCGCCCCCGCTGTGAGATTGATGACAAACCTCATGCCATTGCCGGGTTTGCAGAGAGCAGCGGATAAAAAAACAAGGAAAATCAATTTATTGATTTTCGGCTGATGGCCACAAAGGAGGAAAAACCACGTTTTTTCCTCCTTTGTCAACGGTCTGACGGGGGCGCTATCGCCCCCGCTGTCTCACTTCAAGGGATGCGGCAAGGTGAGCACCCAGAGCTCGCTCAGCGACTCCGGCTGCTCCAGCGGGCGCAATTCGATACGGGCGTTGGTCTTGTCGCCGTCGAGGCTCAGCCGCCCTTCTTTCTCCAGCTGATAATCGCCGATTTTCTTGCTTTTTGGCGATGCGTCCACCAGCTTGGCCTGCAGGCCGAAATCGTTGTCATTAATCACCGCCAGCGTGCGATCGTCGATCAGCGCCAACCCTTCCGCTTTCTCCTGGCGCCAGCCCAACTGGCGCAGATCCGCCACTTCCCGTTTCTGCGCCAGCTTCACGCCGCGTTTAGCGAGATCTTTCGCATCGTCGAACTCCAGCGCTTTACCCTGGCCGTCAAACGCGCTCAGATCGCTGGCCTGCGCGAGATCCACCAGATAGATCTTGTTGATCATCGTCTTATCTTTACCGGTTCCCTGTTCAATCAACAGGATGCGCTGGTTGTCCAACGCCACGACATCGCCAATCTTGGCGTCTTTGGCTTTTTTATAGCTGTCGATATCGATGGGATAGCCGTACATAGCGGTTTTGCCACTGCGCGGATCGAAGCTCACCAGCCGGGTAAACTGCGCCT
This sequence comes from Serratia sp. HRI, assembly GCF_010119335.3. Classification (NCBI taxonomy): domain Bacteria; kingdom Pseudomonadati; phylum Pseudomonadota; class Gammaproteobacteria; order Enterobacterales; family Yersiniaceae; genus Serratia; species Serratia sp. HRI. The sequence continues at coordinate 1,668,881 of NZ_CP083690.1, forward strand.
TGTTTTTGCTTTTGCCATCGACATCCAGCGTGCTCTGCACCGCCGCCAGAATGCGCCCGTCCGGCATCCGGGTCAGCCCCTCAAAACCGCGGTTGGGCTGGCGCCACTTCAGGATGTTCGGCAAACCGCCCGCCACCGCCTGCTCGCCGGCCTGCGGCGTTGGGCCGTATTTGGCGAGAATTTTACCTTTGCCGTCGATATGGATCAGAAACGGACCGTACTCATCGCACAGCCAATAGCCGCCGTTGCCGTCACCGGTCACCCCTTCGGTATCCAACCCGCGGCGATCGCCGGACAGCGGCTGCAACGCGTCGTTCAACGCCACTTCGTTCGTGGAACCAATCAGCTCGCCCGGCAACGGCAGCCCGCTAATCGGCCCTTTTTCGTCATGCAAGGGCCGTGCATTCTCGGCCACGGCCTTGCCGCCGCCGATACGAATGTCCATCAACAGAGGCACGAATTGTGGGTTGGCGAAAATTTTGGCTTCTTGCTTGCCCACCGCAGGGGCATCGGCATTCGGGCCGCGATCGGTCAGCGTCGTCAGCACCAGATCGTCGCCCCGCTTGCTATTGAACGTCAGCCCGGAGCCGATCCCCACCGGTAGCCCCTGCGGGAAATTCTTGGCGAACGCCCCCTGATAGGCGACGCGTTCCCCGCCGGGGAAGCCGACCACATAACGCGCCACCTCAATATCTGCAGCGTAGGTGAATACAGGAAACAGTGAAGCCAACAGCAGGGAGAGCGATTTTATTTTCATGTTTTTTACCCGAGGTTGAACGAAGCGTTATCAGGCAGAAGAAGATATTAATTTAGCATGACACTGAGATGACAACAGGCGTTTGGTCAAATGTACACCAGGCAATAAGGTTGGCTGGCAAATAGAAATTAGCAATTAACCTGAGCATATTGAATGGAGAAAACGGCTGGAAAAAACTGCCCGGAAATAGCCCGCTATTTTGCTTAGGGTAAATTCTTATAGCAAAGATAAAAAAATCGGCAAACGCACGTCAACACGGTGAAAAACGGCGCTTTTCTCATAGACAAAATAAAATGCCGGGGATTTAATACCGCCGTTATTCAAGGTGCATTAAGAAAATTCTATAGAATATCTGCATGAACTGAAAAAGCTGTTCTATAGTTTTCAGTGCTAACGCCCGTTAGTCTATTCCGCAGGATGGAATCTATGTCAAAGCGACTTTTTGCTGAATTTTTTGGCACATTTTGGTTGGTGTTTGGTGGTTGTGGTAGCGCAGTATTGGCAGCGGCATTCCCACAGCTGGGTATTGGTTTCCTCGGCGTCGCGCTCGCTTTCGGTCTGACCGTGGTGACGATGGCCTATGCCGTCGGCCATATTTCCGGCGGGCATTTTAACCCGGCGGTTACCGTTGGCTTATTCGCCGGCGGCCGTTTCGCGGCGAAAGACGTGATCCCTTACGTTATCGCACAGGTGATCGGCGGTATCGCCGCAGCGGCGGTGCTGTATTTGATCGCCAGCGGCAAAGCCGGTTTCGACGCCACCGCAGGCGGTTTCGCCTCCAACGGTTACGGCGAACACTCGCCAGGCGGCTACTCTCTGCAAGCCGCAATCGTGATTGAGCTGGTGCTGACCGCCTTCTTCCTGATCGTTATTCATGGCGTGACCGACAAGCGCGCGCCGGCAGGCTTTGCCCCGCTGGCTATCGGCCTGACGCTGACGCTGATCCACCTGATCAGCATCCCGGTAACCAACACCTCCGTCAACCCGGCGCGCAGCACCGGCGTAGCGATCTTCCAGGGCACCTGGGCGCTGCACCAGCTGTGGGTGTTCTGGCTGGTGCCGCTGGTCGGCGGCATTATCGGCGGCCTGATCTACCGCTGCCTGCTGGAAGACAAAAAATAAGCGCATCGCAGCCGATAGCGTTTCATGGGGCAGCCTTCATCGGCTGCCCCGTTGTTTTCAGCCCTTCGTCACGTCAAACATCATGATATCGCTGGTAAAGGAGCCGTCCGGCTGAATGGCGAAGTGCGCCGCGACCTCCTGCGACACGCTTTGCTGCAGCGCGCGGATCGCGGTAACGAAATGCGCCGGCGTGCGCATGCGCGCCACCCAGCTGCCGAACTCCAGCATCAACCGGTCCGACGTCACCTCGCGCACCACCAACCCGGCCTCGGTCAATAACGCCAGCCACTCGCCCGGCGCATAGTTGCGCACGTGTGAGGTGTCGCGCAGCACTTCCACGGTTTGCAGGTAGGTATCCAGCAGCGGATGCCCCGGCGAGACCACGTCCATGAAGATCGCTCTGCCGCCCGGCTTGAGTACCCGCTTGACCTCACGCAGCGCCTGGCCGACATCGTGCCAGTGGTGCGCCGAATAGCGGCTGATGACCAGATCGAAGCCGGCGTCCTCAAACGGTAAAGACTCCGCCACGCCCTGCTGCAGCTGAATGTTACTCAGGCCTTTTTCCGCCGCCGCCTGCTCCACCACCGCCAACATTTGCGCCGACAGATCGTAGGCCACCACCTGCGCCACCCTGGCCGCCGCCGTGAAGCTGGCGTGCCCGGCGCCGCAGCCCAGATCGAGCAGGCGCGCGCCGGCGTGCGGTTCCAGTAACTGCGTGAGGCGTTGCAAATCCTTGCCCTGCGCGTGCACCGCGCTGGTTAAGTAGGCGTTGGCCTGCTCGCCGAACTGCCGGTCTACCGCGTTTTTATGGCTGTTGCTGATGCTCATGTTTGCTCCCGTTATTATCCGGCTTGCGCCTGTGCCTGAAGGCTTTCGGCTACTATAATCAGGCTACTATACGGGTACAATATGAGCAGTTATCCTGGTATAAATAGGTACCACGCTATGTCATCAGAAGCCTTATCCGGGCCAAAGGCCCTCGGCGCATTCCTGCGCGCGCACCGCGAGCGCATCACGCCGGAAATGCTCGGCCTGCCCAATTCCTCGCGCCGCCGCACCAGCGGCCTGCGGCGCGAAGAGCTGGCGCAAATCAGCGGCATCAGCGCCACCTGGTATACCTGGATCGAACAGGGGCGCGAGGTGTCCATCTCCCCCTATACGCTGGCACGCATCGCCAAGGCGCTGCGGCTCGGCCCGGCAGAGCGTCACTACCTGTTTACCCTGGCGCGCGTCGCCGATCCCGAGCAGGAAACGCACCGCGAAACCGCCAACGATGCGGTGCTGCAGAGCGTGCACCAGATGACGGTGCCCTGCTACCTGCTGGACGTGACCTGGAACGTCGTCGCCTGGAACCCGCAGGCGGCGGCGCTGTTCAGCGGCTGGCTGGATGTGGCCAACAGCCCCAACCTGCTGCACTTCATGTTCTTCCACCCATTGGCGAAAACGCTGGTCAGCGATTGGGAAGAACGTGCCCGCCGCGTGGTGGCCGAGTTTCGCGCCGAGACCAGCCATCACCAAAACACCGAAGAGATGCGCGCCTTCGTGCGTAACATGACGCACAACAGCGCGGACTTTAATCACTGGTGGAAACAGCATGACGTGATGGCGCGCGAAGGCGGCGAGCGCGCGTTCGAGCACCCTCAGCAAGGAGCGCTGCGCTATCGCCAGCTCATCTTCCATCCGGCGGAGCACGGCGGGCTGAAGCTGGTGATGCTGATCCCGCTGCCGTAATTGGTAACAAATTCATAGACAGGTTTACCCGCCATTTATTTATTGGTTCATGCAAACGCGCTAGGGTGATTGCTACCGATGACAACGATCATCCAGCACCGTTATTTATCTCCCGAGGTACGCCTATGCAATCCGAAGAACAACGCCTTATCGATGGTCTGTTTGGCCGCCTGAAAGAAGCCGAGACCAAGACAGGCCCACGGGATCTCCAGGCAGAGCAGCAAATCAATCAGCATATTCGCGAGCAGCCTTCCGCCCCTTATTACATGGCGCAGGCAATGATCATTCAGGAAGCGGCGCTCAAACAGATGGACCAGCGGGTCAAAGAGCTGGAAGCCCAGGTCGCGCAGCTGCAGCAAACCGCCAACGGCCAACAGAGCAGCGGCGGCTTCCTGGCCGGCCTGTTCGGCGGCGGCAGCCGCAGTACGCCAAGCCCGCGTGAACAGTATCAGGCGCAGCAGCCAGCCTATGCCCAACCGCAGCAGGCGGCACCTTCGCGCGCCGGCGGCTTCCTGGGTGGGGCTTTGCAAACCGCGGCGGGCGTCGCCGGCGGCGTGGTATTGGCCGACATGCTGACCGGCATGTTCCGCCATTCGCAACCGCAGGAAATCGTGAATATTATCGAAGAAAACCCGGCGCCGCTGGACGACAGCGCGATGCACAATTTCGACGCCTCCAACAACCTTGATACCTTCAACAACGGCGACGGCGGCAGCTTCCTGAATCAGGACAACGGCTTCCAGAACGCCAACTACCAGGATGACACGGACTACGCCGACGACGATTACAACGACGACGACGACTCCTTCCTGTAATGCCCCTCTCCCCCTCTCACCCGCAGAGGGGGATTTCCCGTTTCGCCGATCTGGACTACAGTGAACGCTGTTCATTGATCCGGCCGGGAGAAACGATGCCGAGCTTTAATCCTTCAGCCCCGTACTTCAGCGAGCGCCTGCAGATGCGGCCGCCGGTGATGGCGGACCTCGAACGTTTCTACGCCATCTTTGGCGATCCGCAAACCCAACGCTTCAACCCCGCCGGCCCGCTCACCAGCGAAGCGCAGGCCGCTTCGGCGCTGCAGGAGCGGCTCGCCGTCTGGCGGCAACACGGCTACGGCTCCTGGGCGCTCGCCCTGCGCGAACGGCCGGATTGGGTTATCGGTTTTGGCGGCTTGTCCTGGAAGCCGCTCGGCGCGCAGCGCACCGTTAACCTCGGCTATCGCTTCGACCCCCGGGTGTGGGGCAGGGGGCTGGCCACCGAGATGGCGCTGGCTTCACTGCAATACGGGTTTGTCGGTTTGGAGCTGGGTGAGATTTCTGCCATTGTGCGCGCGGAGAATCAGGCTTCGTGGCGGGTGCTGGAAAAGATTGGCATGCAGCGGGTGGATACGCTGGATGACGTGCCCGGCGCAGCGCCGAGCCTGGTGTATACGCTAAAGCGCGGCGACTATCAGGGCTGATCGTCGCTGATTTTGGCCAACGCCATGCGGTAAGATTTGACCTTCTGACGTTTTTTCAGCCAGGTGGCGGTAGAAACGATGAACACCGCGCCCGACATCGCCAATACGCCGGTCGGGTGGCCGTAAAACACCATCAAGGCAAAGTACACGGCGGAAACGATCGCCACCCATTTCGCCGTATTGCCCATGTCGTTCTTCTCCTGGGTCAAACGGCGGATGTGCTCTTCTTCACTGATTCCCATACGCGCTCCTTGTTGGCTGAACGTTCCATTATATGGAGCTGGAGTGCTGATATTTCAAGCGGTTGGATGGTAAAGAAGCGTAAAGCTCAGGCCGGCGGTTCCCGCCGCCTGGGCAGATAGCGCCCGGGCTGGTCGGCGCCCGGCAAACCGGTGCCGTCGTTGCGGCCAAACAGCCGGTAGCGATTGCCGGCGACCGCATCGTAGACCTTGTCCGCCAGCCGCGGCGGCAGGTAACGCGCCAGCGCCAGCACGCGGTACGGCCACCCCAATTGGCGCAACGCCTGGAACAGCGCCGCCGAACGCAGCCAATAACGCCCCTGCTCAACATAGACCACGGAATCGAAACGGTCGGTCGGCAACCCAAACGCCTGCAGGATCGCCTGCCCTTCGACGGATTGCACCGTCGCCAACAGAATGCGCCGCTGCCGATCGGCGCGAATAAGATACCTCACCAGCCCGTGACACAGATTGCATTCGCCGTCGAACAACAGCGCGCACTCGCCGGGCTGGAGATAGGGCAGTTGTGCTAAAAGGGTCATCCCGCCTCCCGATAAACGCTCGCCTTAGCCTAACGCGCCTTGAGCGTGCGAACCAGAGCGGGATGACAGGGCCCGTTAAGGCGCAGGCGGGGCGTCAGGCACGGCCACCACCGCGACGCGCACCTCGTAATGCTTGGCGCTGCCCGCCGGGATCACCGCCGTCAGTTTGTTGATGGTCTCCACCGGATTGTCGCTGGCCGAGGTGGCGCAGAACAGTTCGCCGCCGTGGCAGAACCCCGGTTTGGGCGGGTGCCCGCCCGGGAAAGACGGCATGCGCATCGGTTCATCCGCCGCGGGCGGCAACGCTTTGGCCGCAGGCGCCTCGGGGGCCGACATCGCGCTCGCGCTGAACAACAGCGCCATGCCCATGCAGGGCAGCGCCAGGATCTTGATTGCTTGTTTCATTGAATTAGCCTCATTTGCCGGGTTCGGGATTACGCTACCCCGCCCCCGGCCCATGAGAAAGCCGCTTTTCGCTACCTTTTCGCCCCGCTACGTTTTGCTTACATCCCGCGTCTAACGTGATGAAAGGCAAAAGGTGGCGTAAAGGGCCGCCGTGTTACTTACCGTTCGTCAGCGTGTTATAGCTGGTCATCAGGTTGCGGTAGTCCGGGATATGGTTGGAGAACAGCGTGCCCAGGCCTTCGATGTCGTTGCGCCAGTCGCGGTGCAGCTCGCAGGCGACGCCGAACCAGGTCATCAGCTGCGCGCCGGCGGCTTCCATGCGGCTCCAGGCCGACTGACGCGTCAACTCATTGAAGGTGCCGGAGGCGTCGGTCACCACGAAGACCTCAAAGCCTTCATTGAGCGCCGACAGCGCCGGGAATGCCACGCACACTTCGGTCACCACACCGGCGATGATCAGCTGTTTACGGCCGGTGGCTTTTACCGCCTTGACGAAGTCGTCGTTGTCCCAGGCGTTGATTTGACCGGGGCGAGGAATAAAAGGGGCATCGGGGAATTGGGCCTTCAGCTCCGGCACCAGTGGGCCGTTGGGGCCGTTTTCGAAACTGGTGGTCAGAATGGTCGGCAGATTGAAGTACTTCGCTAAATCACCCAGCGCCAGCACGTTGTTTTTAAACCGATCGGGATCGATATCGCGCACCAGCGAAAGCAGCCCTGCCTGATGATCCACCAGCAATACGGCGGCCTGGTCCTTGTCGAGGCGCTTATAATTTGCAGTCATAGTTTTACTCCTGTGGGGGTTGATGTTGCGGATGAAACGCCCCGCCGCTGGGACGGGGCGTCGAGGTTTAAGTGTAGCGCCTGAGCCGGGGAACACGTCCCGTCCCAAGCGCCAAGGTCAACCGGCGCTTGCTTCGGCGTTCATGCTGCCGAACTTGCCGCTGTTGAAGTCGCGGAACGCCTGCTGGATTTCCGCGTCGCTGTTCATGACGAACGGGCCGTAGCCGACGATAGGCTCATCGATCGGTTCGCCGCTCAGCACCAGCAGCGCGACGTCGTTGTTGGCTTCAATAGTGATCGAATCTCCCGCCCGGTCGAAACGCACCATTTGGGTTTCGCGCACCACCTCTTCGCCGTTGACCAGGATCGCGCCGTGCAGCATCACCAGCGCCAGCGTATGGCCTTCTTTCACCGTCAGCGTGGTGGTGTGGCCGGCATTCAGCTTCATATCCCACACGTTGAGCGGGCTGAAAGTGCGTGCCGGGCCGGCGTGGCCGCCAAAGTCACCGGCGATCACTCGCACCTGCCCTGCGCCGTCCGCCAGCGGAACCACCGGAATATCGGCGTTCAGCAGCGTCTGGTAACCGGGCTCGGCCATTTTGTCCTTGGCCGGCAGGTTGACCCACAGCTGCACCATTTCCATGGTGCCGCCCTTGCGCGAGAAGTCCCGCGAATGGAACTCTTCGTGCAGAATGCCGGAGGCGGCGGTCATCCACTGGACGTCGCCGGGGCCAATCACCCCGCCGCTGCCGGTCGAGTCGCGGTGTTCCACTTCGCCCTGATAGACGATGGTCACCGTTTCAAACCCGCGATGCGGATGCTGACCCACGCCGCGGGTGCCGGAGGCAGAGCGGAATTTGGTTGGCGCCGCATGATCCAGCAGCAGGAACGGGCTCATTTCCGCCCCCAAATCGTTATAAGAGAACAGCGAATTCACCAGGAAACCGTTACCGACCCAATGTGCTTCCGGGCTGTTGTGAATACCGAGGATTTTTTTCATCTTGAACTCCCGTTTCAGACCTCACGGCCTTAAGTTGATGGCAGAAGTTTAATCTGCCGGGGTTTGCTGCAGTAGTAGGCAAGATGTACACTCAGCGTTCTACTGGTAGAACGATAAGGGGTACGATGCTGACCGATCTGAACGATCTGTTTTTCTTCGCCAGCGTGGTCGATCACCAGGGATTTGCTCCCGCCGGCCGGGCGCTGGGCATTCCCAAATCCAAGCTCAGCCGCCGCGTGGCGCTGCTGGAAGAGCGGCTGGGCGTGCGCCTGATCCAGCGCTCGACGCGGCGTTTCTCGGTGACCGAGGTCGGCCAAAACTATTACGCGCACTGCAAGGCGATGCTGGTGGAAGCGGAAGCGGCGCAGCAGGCGATCGAACAGACGCGCGCAGAGCCCTGCGGCACGGTGCGCATGTCGTGCCCGGTGGCGATCCTGCACACCCGCGTCGGCAACATGGTGGCGGCCTTTATGGCCGACTATCCGAAGGTGACGGTGCATCTGGAGGCCACCAACCGCCGAGTGGACGTGGTGGGGGAAGGGTTGGATCTGGCGATCCGCGTGCGGCCGCCGCCGCTGGAAGACAGCGATCTGGTGCTGAAGATCCTGGCGCAGCGCACCTGGTGCGTCGCCGCCAGCCCGGCGCTGGTGCGCACCCTCGGGCCGGCGCACACGCCGGAAGACCTGCGTAAATACCCGACGCTCGATCTCGGCCCGGCGCGCGCTCAGCACCAATGGCGGCTGACCGGCCCGCAGGGTGAACGGATCGAGTGGGAACACACGCCGCGGCTGGTCACCGACGACATGCTGATGCTGCGCACCGCCGCCATCGCCGGCGCCGGCATCGTTCAGCTGCCGGCGATGATGATGCGTGACGACATGCTGCGCGGCGAACTGGTCCAGCTGCTGCCCGGCTGGCAGCCGCAGGGCGGTGTGGTGCATGCGGTCTACCCGTCGCGCCGCGGTTTATTGCCGGCGGTGCGGCTGCTGCTCGATTATCTGGGCGAGCAGTTCGCCAGCATCGAAGAGGAGTGATCAGGCGGTAATTTCGATCGCGTTGCCGTCCGGATCGCGGATGACGGCCTCATAGAAGCCGTCGCCGGTCCAGCGCGGCGCGGACTGCAGGATACCCTCCTGCTGCGCACGCTGCGCCAATCGATCGACCTGCCGTTCATCCCCCAGCGACAGCGCGATGTGCGCCCAGCCTACCCGTTCTTCCTGGGCCGGCGCCGGCAACAGCGTCGGCACGCGCATGATCTCCAGCGTCGGCCCGGCCGCCAGGCTGACGAAACGGGAAACAAACCCCGGCCGGTTGCGGCTGACGTACTCCTCACCCGCCTCACCGTTGAAATAGCGCTGCCAAAACGCCAGCTGCGCGTCGATATCACGGGTCCACAGGGCAACATGGGCTATTTTCATCATCATCATTCTCCGGTCGGTAAATCGCTGTGCCAAACCTGGCCGCCGCCCTGCGCCACCTGCAGCTCGAGCTGCGGGTGCACGCCGCGCGCCGTCACCAGATGATCCACCCGCCCGGCGGGCAGGAAGGGGTAAGGGGCGTAGGTATTGAGCTTGTCGCGGGTACACAGCACCGCCACGCTGCCGGCGCGCGTCAGCAGCCGCTTTTTGAAGGTGGCGTCCTGGTAGCTCAGCGCGGAGAAGCCGCCGTCCGGGTCGTAGGCGCAGATGCCGGTGAACACCAGATCGAAGTGGAAACCGTCTATCTCTTCCGCCGCCTTGGCGTCCACGCAGCCGCCGACCTGCGCATCCAGCTCACCGCCGATCAGGATGGTGCGGATCCCCGGCCGTTCCAGCATTTTGCCGGCGATGCTCAATGCATTGGTCACCACCGTCAAACGCCGATCGCGCGGCAACAGATCCGCCAGATACAGGTGGGTGCTGCCGGCATCGAGGAAGATCAGCTGCTCTTCACCGATCAACCCCAGCGCGGTCTGCGCCAGCGTCAGCTTCTCATCGCCGCTGAGCGCCATGCGCGCCGCAACGGGGCCTTCGGCCGGCGTCGGCGCCAGCGCGCCGCCATAGATACGTTTACACAGGTTCTGCGCCGCCAGCTGGCGCAGATCGCGGCGGATGGTGGCTTCGGTGGTATTCAACCGCAGCGCCATCTCCAGGGCCAGCACCCGCCCCTGTTGGCGAAGCGCGTCGAGAATGGCCTGGTGGCGTTCATTCGGTAACAGTTTGGACATCGCGTAAATCCGGTGACGCTAAAGTGATCGCGAATGTACATAAACGTACACAATCGAACAATCATTTTTTTCGCCACGCTGAAGCGGCGGCACTCGTCTAGACTGAGAGTGACATCACCGATAAGGGATTATGACGCGATGACCTCCGCCGTGCTTTATACGCTGTTTCCCGCCGCAGCCACCGTCATCGGCGCTGCGGTGGCACTCTATCGCCGCCCCGGTGCCGCCACGATGCGCGTCATCCATCACTTTACCGCCGGCATCGTTTTCGCCGCCGCCGCCACCGAAATCCTGCCCGATCTCAAGCAGCAGTCGCCTGTGGCCGTGTTGCTGGGCGGCGCTGCGGGGGTGCTGTTAATGCTGCTGGTTAGGCAGCTGGGTGAAAAAGCGCAGGGGCCGGTCGGTTTTATCGCCGCGGTCGGCGTCGATATCTTTATCGATGGGCTGGTGCTGGGTATTGCCTTCGCGGCTGGCGCCAAGGCCGGTCTGCTGTTGACACTGGCGTTAACGCTGGAAGTGCTGTTCCTGGGGTTGTCGATCGTCGGCGATTTGAAAGACTTTCTCGGCAGGCGGCTGCGGGCCATGGCGGCGATAGTCGGCCTGGCGCTGCTGCTGCCTATCGGTGGCCTGCTGGGGGCGCCGGTGGCCATGCTGGGCGCATTTTGGCTGACCGCCTTTTTGGCCTTTGGCCTGATCGCCCTGCTCTACCTGGTCACCGAAGAGCTGCTGGTCGAAGCGCATGAAGGCGGAAAAGAGACACCGTTCGCCACCGCGATGTTCTTTGCCGGCTTCCTGCTGCTGTTGCTGTTAGAGGAAGGTTTGGGGTAAAAAAGCAGGAATTTCATGGCGCATGCCGCCCGGAGGCAACGCTTTGGCTATACTGAGGCAGGCAAAGTTACCGCAGACGTAACGGCTTGGGCGTAAAGGGAAAACGATGTTATTGACGATCGCAAGGTGGCTGTTTCAACTCCCCGGGAAGCTGTTCGGGCTGATTTTTAAAAATCGCCTGAGGATATTTTTGTTCTTTATGCTGGTCGCCATCGCGGTGCTCGGCGCCAAGCGCTATCTGCGCGCTCACCAATATGACGACGAGTTCAGCCTCGCCGCCCCCACCGATTACAACCGCGCGATAAAGCGCGAAATGCCGCTGCGCGAGGCGCGTGAACAGTGCGGCGGGCCGCTGCACGACAATGCCGGGCAGCCGTGGCCCGCCTCAGCCGGTTATCTGCATCAGCCGACGCGGCTGCCCGCGACCGGTCTGCATCGGCTGACGCTGGATAATCAGGGCAACGATTTCGCGGTGCTGGTCAAGCTGGAAACGCCGACGGCGCCGCAACAGCTGGCGGAAGTCTTTATTCCGCCCGCCGGCAGCTTCGAGGTGAAAATCAATGCGGACGCGGAACACGTCATGAAAATCAAGAACATCAAGACCGGCTGCATGTTCCGCTCCCGGCCGTTCAACCTGGATAAACAGAGCGATTGGCGCATGCCGCTGACGCTACAAAAAGACGGCAGCCTGCAGCTGCAGTCGATAGGGGATCGCCAATTCTGATCGGGCGCCGGGCGGAAGAGCCGGCGCCGCGAGGGTTACTTTTTCACCGGGTGATCGCGGCGGAACAGTTCCCAGCTTTCAATTTCCTGCCCACTCGGCAAGGTACAGGTGGAATACTGGCCTGCCGCGTTCTCTTTGGCATTCAGCTTGCCGCCGATTTGGGTGCAATACACGTCGGCCGGGTTCGCCATGCCGATCGGTTTCACCTGCGGCGGTGGCGGCGCATCGTTGGATTTCACGGAACACCCCTGCAACATCGTCATCCCTGCCAACAGGGAAAGCATCAACGTTTTTTTCATTTTTCCAGCTTATGCAAAAAGAACGGCGGAGCGCTCCGCCGTTCGCTCATCATGAAATAAAGGATTTGCCCTGTTTCAGCACCAGATCGCAGGCTTTTTGTTTCACCTTCTCGGTGATCTGCGAGGTGCCCAGGCTGTTCAGATCCAGGCTCTTGCCTTCGCCGGTTTGCAGCAAGCCGCCCAGGCCCTGCTGATAATCCTGGCTCTTGGCGTTTTCGGTGCTGGTGATGCCCAGCTTGCTGAGCAGCTGATCTTTCACCCCTTCGGCACCGTTAGCCGACAGCACGTTGTTTTTCACGCAGTACTGCAGGATACCGGCGGCATTGGTCATGCTGCTGGAGCTCAACGCCTTGTCGCCACCGTTCAACAGGCCGGTCAGCGAGGAGAGCGACATGCCGCCGCTGCTGTCGCCGCCCGACTTGCTCAGTTCACCCGCCGCGCTACTGAGGGAATCCATCAGCCCGGCGGCCTGGGTGGCGCCGCTGGCCAAGGTAGCGGACAGCGCCAAGGCCAGCAGTAAACGATGTTTGGTGATCATAGTGGTGAAACTCCTGTAATAACGGCATGCGATCGGCGCAGCGCGCCGGGATACCCTTCCGACGCCGCCGGCGGCGACAAGTTCCTTTTATCTCGCCGCCGCGCCGTTTTTCGGAATTCAGGAAATTTAGAACTGCCAGCGCAGCCAGGCGAAGAACACGTTGCCGTTGTTATAAGTGCCGGGAATGTAGGTCGCCTGGAACGTCAGCCGCTGATAGCCGATAGAGGCCAGCGGCAGCGGGGCCGGGATAGGAATGTATTTCCAGTTGTCACGCGCGGTGACGCTGGCGGTGAAGCCCAGCCCCAGGCGGAAATCCTTGTCATCCAGCGGGCGCCAGATCTTCTCGTAGGCGTAGCCGCCGATCGGCTCCCACTTGTTGAAGGAATCCTTAAACGCCATGATGTAGATGCCGTGCCAGTCACCGTCGCTGTCGTAGCGGGAGATACCGTAGCCGGCCCCCCACGGGCGCTCGTTGTACTTATCGATCTTCTCGTCGTCGTAAGTCCAACGGTTGTGCCAGGTGATGGCCGGGATATAGAGATCGTGGTTAGGCGAGTTGTTCCAGGTCTCCGCCACGTTATGGGTAAAACGCTGCCATAGACCCGGTTTTTCAGCCTGCGCGGTATTGCCACTTTCTGTACCAACCTCAGCGTAAGAAGGCAGTGCAGGAAATATCAACGCCAGAGAACATGCCAAAAGAGTCCGTTTGAGAAACATCGTAAAGCTCCTGTAAAAATACGGCCGCAGATTTTTACCGATAGCCCAGGCAAGATCAAGCTGTATCTAATTTATCCAACGCCCGTTATGCTTTGGTTAAGTTTAGCACCGGAAAATTCCCGATAACTTTTAACAGGTTGCACCGGCCTGCGTATGCTATCGCCTTTCGGGCGGCAAAGCCGTGGGAAAAATCCGCTTTGTCGCACACGACTCGCGGGCAAGGTGCTTGACCAACACATCGACATCGAGACGGTTCACAAACTCCAGGGAATAAGAGGAATAGAGACCGAACAGGCGATTTTGGTGCCCGACCACCACCAGATCGATACCGGCCTGATGAATGAAATCGCTGACGTCCTTAAAGCGCCGGATAGTGACGATTTCCTTGACCGCAACCGGCGCCTCGACGGCGCTCACCAGCCGGCTCAGCATCGCCTTGGCGGCGATCACCTCCTGCGCCTGGCGATCTTTGACCAGCGCATCGCTGCCGTACTCCAGCTCCGCATAGTCGGCGTTAAGGTGGCCGACGGTGATGGCGATCGGCAGCCCGCCCACCATCGCCACCGTTTGACGCAGCAACGGCAGCCCATCGCGCTCATCGTGAATCAGTACCAGAATGTGTCGATAGCTTTTCATCGCTCTTTCCCCCGTTGGTCAGTGCCATTGAGGCACTGCCCTCTTTGGTAGGTATACGCCATCTGCGCGCACGTAGAGAAAAGTTTACGTATCACTTCCCACGGAATGTGATGGCCTCCACGTTATCTTAACCCCCGTGGCGGCGTATTTTAACGCCGGCCCGACGTGGCGCGCACCGCCGTCCCCGTCAAGTAAAGCTGACGGAAACCGACGAATAAAAAACGATCCTTGTTAATTTTTTGTTTTTAATTGGTTACTGGATGGTTTCTTGAAATAAGCGTGCGGCAGATCACCAAAATCCCCCTTTGCGTCAGCGTCGGCTTTTCTTTTCCAGGCTTACTGCCGGGTACCGCCAGGCAGGATTTAACGCGGCATCAAAAGTACCGGTAAACTCCCCCTGCATCATGACCAATGCCAACGCGGCGCCGTTTCTCTGCTGATATTCCATCAAGGAAAAATACCGCCGCACGCCAATACACAATACCCCTACTTTTTATGTCTTACTCAATCGCGTAAAGCGCCGAATACAAACCGCCCATTTTCCGGCTGCCAACCCTGTCTTGAACAAGTCGACGCTTTAAATAACTGTTAAAGCTAACGACACAACATCGCCAGCAATTTATTTTTGCTGATTTTCGCCTGACAAAAAAAGATAAATAATCCGGAGCAATCAATGAAAATAACTATCGGGTCATTCATTCTGCAACAGCTTCACACCCTGAACGTCGATCGTATTTACGGCGTGCCCGGCGACTATAACCTCAGCCTGCTGGAGCTGCTGGAAAGCGACGACCGATTGGCGTTTATCGGCAACTGCAATGAATTGAACGCCGCCTACGCCGCCGACGGCTACGCCCGAATGAAAGGCGCCGGCGCGCTGATCGTCACCTACGGCGTCGGCGATCTGGCCGCGCTGTCCGGCATCGCCGGTGCCTATGCCGAATCCTCGCCGGTGATCTGCATTGCCGGCACGCCGCCGCTGCACGCGATGAAGAATCATCAGCTATTGCACCATACCCTGGGCGACGGCAATTTCGACAACGTCATGAACTGTTTTAAACAATTCACCGTTGCTCAAGCCTTGATTACGCCGGAAAATGCCGCGCAGGAAATTCCGCGCGTTATTTCCCGCGCCTGGATAGAGAAGAAACCAGTCTATTTACAGCTGCCTTCCGATATTTGCGACGTCGAAATTGAAATCACCGCAGCCGCAGCGGCGCCGCAGTTGCCGGCCAGCGATAAATACAATGTGCAACTGGCAGCGATGGCGCTGTTAACCAAAATAAAACGCGCGCAGCGCCCAATCATGTTGGTCGACCAAATGGTGGATCGCTATCAGCTGCAGCAGCGGGTGATCGAGGTCGCTCATCGCTTTGCCATTCCGCTGACCAATATGCCGACCGCCAAATGCATTATTCCGGAAGATACCGCCGGTTGGATGGGCGGCTACAGCGGCAACCTGTCGCGCCCCGAACTGTATGAACGCATGGCCCACTCGGACTGCGTGCTGAGCTTCGGCGTGCGTCTGGTGGACTCCACCACCGGCTATTTCTCGCAGCAAATTCCCGCCGCCGCTCAGGTGGATATCCAGCCGTTCTCGCTGAAGCTGGACAACACCTCCTACCCAGCGGTGGCAACGGCGGATCTGCTGCAGGCGCTGCTGGATCTGAGTGAAGACACGCCGGTACAGCCCCTGGCGCCGCTGCCCGATCCGCGTGAGAAGCTGGCGACGCCGAGCGATACCCCCATCGATCAGGCCTATCTGTGGCAACGGATCCAGCGATTTATCCGGGCGGATGACGTGGTGGTGGTGGAAAACGGCACCTCGGGCGCCGCCATCGGCGGCATGCGCATGCCCGGCGGCGTCAAGGTGGTCAACCAACCGATCTGGGGTTCGATCGGCTATACCCTGCCGGCGCTGCTCGGCACCCTGATGGCGGCGCCGGAGCGCCGGCACCTGCTGTTCATCGGTGACGGCTCCTTCCAGCTCACCGCGCAGGAAGTGTCTACCCTGCTGCGCTGCGAGCAAAAGCCGATCATCTTCCTGATCAACAACGACGGCTACACCATCGAACGGTATATCCTCGGCGAAAACTCGTCCTACAACGACATCGGCCCGTGGGACTACGCCAAACTGCCGGCGGTGCTGAATACTCAGGCGCAGCCGTTCAGCGTGGCGGTGGAGACCACGCAGCAGCTGGAAATGGCCCTGGAACGCGCCTCGCGGCAGGATCGGCTGGCGTTTATCGAGGTGAAAGTGCCGATGATGGACACGCCGCCGGTGATGAAAGAGTTCTGCAATCGCTGCAACAGCTTTAACTTCGGCCTGACCAACCCACGACGCAGTGCCTGAGGCGCGGTCGCGCCGCCGGTGGTTCAGGCCACCGGCGGCGTTTTTTTATGTCATTATCCGCCGGCGCGCGCCATACAGCGCTGGCGGCGTTCGTCCACCCGCTTAGCGAACCAGGCAGTGGTCAGCTTGCGGGTGATTTTCGGGCTCTCCAGCTGGATACCCGGCAGCATCTCACGCGGCAGCTTGCCACCCGCCAGCGCGTAGACCTTCTTATACAGGTCGGTGTCGGCAAAGCCGGCCGTGTCGCCTTTCTCGAGCGCCCGGCGAATGGCGCTGTCGCTCATGTTCAGGCGCTTGCCGAGCGTGCGCACCGCCAGCTCGGTCGAGCCGGGCTTATCGCTGCCGAAGTCGATAAGATCGCCGTCCAGCGCCAGCGGGATCGCGCTCGCCCGGCTGACCGCGTTTTGGAACGCCGCGTTACGGCTGGCGTACCAGCCGGCGTTGAAGTCGGCAAAGCGATAAATCGGCCGGCTGTAATCGGCCGGATACCCCAGCAAATGCATAATGCCGAAGTACATACCGCCGCGCCGGCTGAAGACTTCGCGGCGAATCGAGCCGTCGATCGGATAAGGGTACCCTTTGGCGTGCGCCTCGGCGAAGGCGACGCTCACCTGCATCGGGCCGCCGGTATGTACCGGGTTTAAATGCCCGAACAGCTTCTGCCCCATCGGCACGCGGTCGATCATGTCATCGAAGATATCGCTCAGATCCTTCTCGGTGCGCACCTTATCCAACCGCTCGCTGTAGCTCTGCCCGTTCGACGACGAGATCTTCAACGCGGTGTGCACCAAAAAGTTCGGGATGTGCATCTGATCGGCACGGCGATCGATCTCCTTCCAGGCGATCTTCGGCAGCCCCGGCACCTTCGGGTTGGCCTGGAACGTCGACTCCTGTTCGGTCACCGCCAGCACCGAGCACAGGTTCTCATCGCTCGGCTCGATACCCTGCGCGGCAAAGGCGGCGGTAATATCGGTAGCCCAGCCCTGACGATCGCCGGCGTTGGCCGGGATCAGCGTCATCAGTCGGGCTTTGACATCGGCGGGGCGCGCCGCCGGCGCCGTGGTGGGGGTTTTACTGGTACAGCCCGCCAGCGCCAGCAGCGCGGCCAGGCTCAGCCAACGGAAGGGCGTCGGGTGGAATAAACGAGATATCGGCATCTTTTCCCTGAACGTGATGACATGAACAGCACTGAAATTAGCCCAGCCGCCGCGCACAATCCAGTATAAAGATATCGCCGCGCCTTTCCGTCAGGCCGCTATGTTCAAATGCCCCATAAAGATGTATTTTATATGCATTATATAAATCACTTTGCTTGCCCAGCCAGAGGAGCCCCTTATGGAGCAGCAGCTGCTTTGCTACAAAACCCTGCCGGAATGGAACAGCGACACACTGCCGGAAGCCTTCCGCCAGCGCCACAACACCCAGAGCGGCACCTGGGCGAAGCTCACCGTCCTGAGCGGCAGCCTGACGTTCGCCATGATGACCGAAGACGGCGCCACCACCGAGACCTGGCAGTTCAGCCCCGAAAGCCAGCCGCCGTTTATCGCACCGCAGCAGTGGCATCGCATCGTTTCCTTCTCGGACGACATGATCTGCCGGCTGGCGTTTTACTGCACGCCGGAAGATTACTACCACAAGAAATACGAACTGACGCGCACCCACTCTGAAGTGATCGAGGCGGCGGCGCGCATCGCGCCGGGCAAGGCGCTGGATCTGGGCTGCGGCGGCGGCCGCAATTCGCTCTATCTCAATTTGAAAGGTTTCGACGTCACCGCCTGGGACAAGCACGCGCCGTCGATAGACCGCCTCAATCAAATCATCGACGCCGAACAGCTGACCCGCCTGAGCGCCAGGGTGCAGGATCTCAATACCCACCGCTTCAGCGGCGAATACGACTTCATCCTGTCCACCGTGGTGATGATGTTCCTCGAACGCCAGCAAATCCCGCCTATCGTGCAAAACATGCAGGACAGCACCGTGCGCGGCGGCCATAACCTGATCGTGGCGGCGATGGATACCGAGGATTATCCCTGCCCGCTGCCGTTCCCGTTCACCTTCAGCCCGGGTGAGCTGAAGCATTATTATCGCGACTGGGGGATCCTCAAATACAACGAAGACGTCGGCCAACTGCACAAGACCGACGCCGCCGGCAACCGCATCTCGCTGCGCTTCGCCACCCTGCTGGCACGCAAGCTATAGCGCGTCGTGAAAGATCACCCCCAGCGTGTGGCGTTGGCCGGCGCGTATCCGGCTGACGCCGTGGCGCAGATTGACCCGATAGTAGCCTTTCACTCCCGCCACCGGCCGGTGATGCACGGCGAACACCACCGCGTCGCCCTGCTGCAGCGGCACCACCTCCGGCCGGCTCTGCATCCGCGGCCGCTGTTCGGTCAGCACGAATTCGCCGCCGGTGAAGTCCCGTTCAGGGGCGGAAAGTAAAAACGCCACCTGCAGCGGAAACACCCGCTCGCCGTACAGATCCTGATGCAGGCAGTTGTAATCCCCCGCTTCGTAACGCAACAGCAGCGGCGTCGGCCGCCGTTGGCCGGCCCGGTGGCATTCGGCCAGGTAGGCCTCGTGTTCGGCGGGATAGCGCACCGTCAAGCCCAATAAGGTATTCCAGCGGTTGGCCACCGGCGCCAGCCGTGCATACATCAGGCTGCGCACCTCGGCCACCGGAAGCGGCAGCGGATAGGCGAAATACCGGTACTCGCCGCGGCCAAAACCGTGCCGCGCCATCACGACGCGGCTGCGGAAGTGCGCATCGAGCGGGTAGAGCGCCGCCAGCTCGCGGCACAGGTCTTGGCTGAGCACGCCTGGCAGCCGCGCGCAGCCCTGCGCATCGAGTTCGCGTTCAATCGCCGCCCAGTCCAATTCGGCCAGCCGCGCCCCCAGCGGGCCGCTCATCGCTGCGCCTCTTTTTCCAGCAAGGCTTGCTTGCGCTCGACGCCCCAGCGATAGCCGGACAGGGCGCCGTCATTGCGCACCACCCGGTGACAGGGGATCGCCACCGCCAGCACGTTGGCAGCGCAGGCGCCGGCCACCGCGCGCACCGCTTTGGGCGCGCCGATGCGCCGGGCGATATCGGCATAGCTGACGGTTTCGCCGACCGGTATCGCCCGCAGCGCCTGCCAGACCCGCTGTTGAAACGCGGTGCCGCGAATATCCAGCGGCAGCGCCAGCCCGTTCTCCGGCGCTTCAATCAGCCCCACCACCTGCGCCATCAGCGCTTCATACTGCGCGTCGCCGCCGATCAGCTCGGCATTAGGGAACTTGTCCTGCAGATCCTGCACCAACCGCTGCGCATCGTCCCCCAGCAGAATGGCGCAGATGCCCACCTCGCTCTGCGCCGCCAGGATCTCGCCCAGCGAACAGCGCCCGACGGCGAAATGGATGCGCATGCCTTTGCCACCCGCCCGGTAGGCCTTCGGCGTCATGCCCAGCGCGGCGTTGGCTTGCTGGTAGAAGCGGCCGTTGGCACCATAGCCGGCGTCGAAGATCGCGTCGGTCACCGTCTCCTGCTGCGTCAGACCGGTGCGCAGCCGTTGGCTGCGCTGCGCGTCGGCATAGCCTTTCGGCGTCAGGCCGGTGATCGCTTTGAACAGCCGGTGGAAATGGTATTGGCTCAACCCGACGTGGCGCGCCAGCGTCTGCAACGACGGCGCTTTCTCCGCCCGTTCGATATAGCGGCAGGCCTC
The DNA here is from genome assembly GCF_010119335.3 of Serratia sp. HRI. NCBI lineage: Bacteria > Pseudomonadati > Pseudomonadota > Gammaproteobacteria > Enterobacterales > Yersiniaceae > Serratia > Serratia sp. HRI. The sequence continues at coordinate 1,688,915 of NZ_CP083690.1, forward strand.
GGCTATCTGCCGCGCATGCTGCTCCGTCAACGGCGTCAGCCCCTGGCGGCAGCGCTTGCAGGGCCGATAACCCGCCGCTTCCGCCTGCTCAGCGTCGTCGAACAGCTCCACGTTTTGCCGGTTCGGCTGGCGTGACGAGCAAGAAGGCGAGCAATACACGCCGGTGGTTTTCACCGCGTAGATAAAGCGGCCGTCGGCGTGCTTATCGCGGCTGACGATCGCCAGCCAGCGCGGATCGGCGCTGTCGATTACGTTTTTCATCATCCGTTCCTCACTGCGGTTTCGATGTTAACCAGCATAGTGACGGGCCGTTGGCGAAACACGCCGACTCTTGCTTTTTAATTCGGCGCCGACGTTTTCAACAATGTTTCGACAATTTTTAACCAACAACATGAAGTTTATTACGTTGCCAACCCGGTTGCACAGCGTTAGGATCGCGGCCGGCCACGGGCGTGGCCAGTGTTTTTGCCTGTTAGTTGCGCGCATGGAGAGGTTATTGTGTTAGAGAGTTTTGGCGTCCTGAATTTATGGACCTATTTGGCCGGGGTGGTCTTCATTATCATTCTGCCGGGGCCGAATACGCTGTACGTGCTGAAAACCGGCGTATCGCGCGGCGTGCGCGCCGGCTACACCGCGGCGCTCGGCGTGTTCATCGGCGATGCGATCCTGATCTTCTGCGCCTATATCGGCGTGGCTTCGCTGATCCGCACCACGCCGTTCCTGTTTACCCTGGTGCGTTTTCTCGGCGCGATTTACCTGCTGTTCCTCGGCGCAAAAATCCTCTACGCCACCTTCGTGCAGAAGGCGCAGGCGCAACAGCAGCAGATTGAGGGCGGCCACAGCATTCTGCGCAAGTCGCTGACGCTGAGCCTGACCAACCCGAAAGCTATTCTGTTTTACGTGTCGTTCTTCGTGCAGTTCATCGACTTCAACTACGCGCACACCGGGCTGTCGTTCACCATTCTGGCGCTGATCCTCGAAGCCGTCAGCTTTATCTACATGAGCACGCTGATCTTCTCCGGCGCGATGCTGGCGCATTTCTTCAATCACAAGAAAGGCCTGGCGAAGCTCGGCAACGGCCTGATCGGCCTGCTGTTCCTCGGCTTCGCCACCCGTCTGGCGACCCTGAGCTCGTGATCCCTCCCGGCCGGCGCCCGCCGGCCGCGGTTTACTCCTTCGTCACGGCAAAATGACACGCAGGGCAAACCGAATGTCAGGCAGACCAAAGCCGCCGCTTTCCCGCTGATCTAGACTTGCAGGGTTAACGATAACCTGATGAGCCTGATCGGAGGATGTATGTCTGACAATACCGTAGCCGTGCTGGATAGCGTGTCGCGTTTTCTCGATCGTCAGCATGGGCTGTATATCGACGGCCAGTGGCGCGCGTCCGCCGCGGAAGACCGCCTGGCGGTGTATAACCCCGCCAATGGGCAGCAGATCGCCACCACCGCCGATGCCAACGAACACGACGTCGCGCTGGCGGTGCAGTCCGCCCACAAAGCCTTCAGCGAAGGCGTCTGGGCGCAGCGCCTGCCGGTAGAGCGCGAACGCATCCTGCTGCGCTACGCCGATTTGGTGGAGCAACACGCCGAGGAGCTGGCGCAGCTGGAAACCCTGGAGCAGGGCAAATCCATCAACATCGCCCGCGCCTTCGAAGTCGGCAGCACCCTGAACTGGATGCGCTACACCGCCGGTCTGGCAACCAAAATCACCGGCCAGACGCTGGACGTCTCCATTCCGATGCCGCCGGGCGCCAAATATCAGGTTTATACCCGTAAAGAGCCGATTGGCGTGGTCGCCGGCATCGTGCCCTGGAACTTCCCGCTGATGATCGGCATGTGGAAAGTGATGCCGGCGCTGGCGGCGGGCTGCTCCATCGTCATCAAGCCGTCGGAAACCACCCCGCTCACCCTGCTGCGCATGGCCGAACTGGCGAGCGAAGCCGGCGTGCCGCCGGGCGTGTTCAACGTGGTCACCGGCCGCGGCACCCTGTGCGGCAAGGCGCTGACCGAACATCCGCTGATCGCCAAAGTCAGCTTTACCGGCTCCACGCCGGTGGGCAAAAGCATCGCGCGCGCGGCGGCGGATCGCCTGACCCGCGTGACGCTGGAGCTGGGGGGCAAAAACCCGGCCATCGTGCTGAAAGACGCCGATCCGCAGCAGGTGATCGAAGGCCTGATGCTCGGCAGCTTCCTCAACCAGGGGCAGGTGTGCGCTGCCAGTTCGCGGATTTATATCGAAGCGCCGATCTATGACCAACTGGTGGCCGGTTTCGAACAGGCGGTGAAATCGCTGTCGGTCGGGCCGGGCATGGACACCGGCGCGCAAATCAACCCGCTGGTGTCGCTCGCGCACCGCAACAAGGTGGCGGCCTACCTGGACGACGCCCGGGCGAAAAACGCCGAGCTTATCGGCGGCGCAGCCGGGCCGGATGCCAACGGCTTCTACATCCCGCCAACGCTGGTGATCAACCCGGACGACAGGCTGAACCTGACGCGCGAGGAAGTGTTCGGCCCGGTGGTTAACCTGATTCGGGTAGCGAGCGCCGAAGAGGCATTGAGCAAGGCCAACGACACCGACTTCGGGCTGACCGCCAGCCTGTGGACCACCAGCCTGCAGAAAGCGATGGCGCTGACGCCGCGCATTCAGGCCGGCACCGTGTGGGTCAACACCCATACGCTGATCGACCCGAACATGCCGTTCGGCGGGTTCAAACAGTCGGGCAGCGGCCGTGACTTCGGCCCGGATTGGCTGGATGCCTACACCGAAACCAAATCGGTCTGCATCCGCTATTGAGTGAAGCGGCGCGGGCCTGGCCCGCGCCCTGACTTATTGATATTGCCGGCGGTACTCGCTCGGCGACATGCCGAAACGCTGCTTGAAAGCGGTCGAGAAATGGCTGTGATCGGCGAAACCCCAGTCGAGGCCGACGCCGGCCAGCTTTTCCTGCTCGGCGGCACTGCGCAGCGCCTGCGCGCACAGATCCAGCCGGCGATTTCTGATGTACTGCGCCACCACCAGCCCCTGGCGGGCGAACAGCCGATACAGGCTGCGCAGCGACACCCCCAACTCGGCCGCCACCCATTCCGGGCGCAGCTGCGCCGACTGAATATGCCTGTCGATCAACGCCAGCGCCTTGTCGAAAACCGGCTGTTGCCCCTCCGGGCGCGCCAGTTCGAGCGCCAGCGCCGGGCGCAGCAGCGCCGCCAGCGCATTCAGCACCGCCTCGCTTTCCGCCGCGGCGAGCTGAGGATCCTGCATGCTGCTCAGCACCAGTTGGCGGCTGAGGCGCACCGCGCTGAGCTCTGCTCCGAGACGCTGGGCACAAGGCGGCGGCACCGGCAGGCAGCCGCGCGGCAACAGCAGCGAGATTTGGCGCGAATCGCGCTGGAAGGTGAAGCTGCTGGGCCGTGAGGCGTCGATCAGCGTGATGTCGCCGGGAGAGAGCACCGTCTGGCTCTCGCCCTGTTCCATCAACGCGCTGCCGCGCAGCTGGAAGACGGTAAAAAAGTGCGCGCCGTCGCTGCGGGCGATTTCGCGCGGCGTGCGGTACAGCCGGGCCTGAGACACGTCGACCACGCTCAGACGCAGCGCATGGGCGCGAAATTCCTGCATCGCCCCGCTGAAGCCCGGCCCCAGCGTTTTCGCGCAGAATCGGCCGCAGGCGGTGTTGATTTTCCCCAGCCACTCTTCGAAGCCGACGTCCCGGAGCGTTGCCAATGCAGTCATGATCTCTCCCTTCAAACAGCAGCGGTGCTGCGCCGTTGAACAGAAAAACACCATAACAATCCGTTAACATACAATCAATGGCGAGCGGGGGATTTGGCGCCGCGATCACAGTTCACCCGGCGCCCGTCATCCATCCGCCACGAAACCGTCATCTCATCGTCACAGGCCTCGCCAAAGATACAGACTGCTCCCCTTTCACTTTAACCCCCTGGACATGACCCGATGAAATCGTTGCAGAAATCCGTTTTAGTGCTGTGTTTGTTTACCACCAGCGCCCTGACCGCGCTCCACGCGCAGGCGGCCGAGGAAGCCCAACCGTTCACCACCGCGCAGCAGGTGGATTTGACCCACATCCTGCCGCCGCCGCCGGCCAACGACTCGGCGCAGACCCAGCGTGAACTGCGGGAAGTGCTCGACATGCAGCAGAAACGCACGCCGGAAATGGCCAGCCAGGCTATGGCGGATGCGGAAGAGAACGTCTGGGTGTACGGCAACGTGATGGGGCCGAAGTTCAACGCCAAAGCGTTGCCGGCCGTGAGCGCCTTCTTCGATCGCATCGTCGCCACCGAAGCGGCGGTGGTCGATCCGGCGAAAGATTTCTGGAAGCGCCCGCGCCCGCATATGCTGGACAGCCGCATCGAGCCGATCGTCAAGCGCTCCAGCTCCGGCTCCTGGCCTTCCGGCCACACCACGCTGGGCACGCTAATGGGCATCACCCTGGCCAACATGGTGCCGGAAAAGCGCGCCGCCATCATGACGCGCGCCTGGCAATACGGTGACAACCGGGTAGTGGCGGGGATCCACTACCCTTCCGATATCGAGATGGGTCGCATCGCCGGCAGCGTGATCAGCCAGCAGCTTTCACAGCAGCAGGATTTCCAGCAGCAGTACCGGCAAGCGCGCGACGAGCTGCGCCAGGCGCTGGATTTGCCTGCGGCAAAATAGATCCGGCGGCTAACACCGGGCCCTGACGGCCCGGTTTACGGCTGCTTGTCCAACAGGTAACGCACCACCGCCGCGTACTCTTTGGCGTAACCTTCAACGCGGGTGCTGGCCATGCCGGCATTGTCTATCTTGTATTTGCCTGCCACGTAGAACGACGGGGTGCCGCGTACCTCGAACGCTTTCACCGCTTCGTTCTGCTTGGCGATCAATCCTTTGACCAGCAGGCTGTGACGCGCATTTTCATAGGTAGCGGCATCGATGCCGGCCGCCGTGAACACCCGCTGAATATCTTCGGCGCCGTTGACGGCGCGCTGTTTCTGCACCGCGTCGAACATCGCCCCTTCAATCTTGTCTTCCACGCCCAGCACCGTCGCCACCGCCCAGGCTTCGGTCAGCTCATTGCCCAGTTTGCCCATCAGGCTGACGTGATACTTGGTGACTTTCTCACCGGCGGGCAGCGCCTGAGCTACGGTACTGCCTACGCGGTAGGTTTCGGCGAACTGATAGCAAGGGCCGCAGTAGAAGGAGAAAAATTCCACCACCGCCGGCGCGGCGGCCACCGGCTTATCCAGCCGGGTGTATTGCTCGCCCGCACGGTAATCCGCGGCCTGAACCGCGGGCAGCGCCAACATCAATACGACGGCGGCGGCGAGCGAACGCTTAACTTTTGCCAACATAAACACTCCTGGTTTCATCTATGAACATCGTCCTTAGCGGCGGTTTTTATAATCAAATAACCGCCAGAAGACCAGTTTTTATTACCTTCTATACCCTAAATAATTGGAGTTGCATCACGGCGGCAAGAGCGGGAGTCCCCAGGAGCTTACTTCAGTAAGTGACTGGGGTGAGCGCTCGCAGTCAACACAGATGCAGCTTCAAGTATGACGGGTATATTTGTGAGGGATTATGTTCAGCGCCCTTCGTAGCCGTCCCAATAAGCGCCCACCGCTTCCTGCGAGAACACCTGGCGGCGTTTGGGGTTGTCGGAGCCGCTGTAGGCGCGGTTGATGAAAATGGTTTTGTGTTCCATGTTCTGCTGGAATTCCGGGCTGGCCAGATAGTCGGCCTTTTTCTGCGCCTCGCTGCGCGCCACGCCTGCCGCGCGATCCTTTTTCCCCAGCTGGTAGAACTGTTCGAACATCGGCACGGCGTTCTTAATACTGCCGTTCACATCGGTGCGAAATTGCGGATCGAAATCGTCGCGGGTTTGATAAATGTAGTGCTTGGCATGCAGCTCCGCGCTGCTGAGGTGGTGGGTGCAGGCGCTGAGCGCCAACAGCGGCAACAACAGCGCCGCGCGTTTCAGTTTTTTCATGTCGTCTGTCCCTGTCAGTGAGGAAGGTCCTTTAGCGCCAAGAGCATAGCGCCGGCCCCCGGTGAACGTCAAACGACAAAAAATCGCATCATATTGTTTTATATTAATATTATATGCATTGATTGGTATTCATTGCCTGAAACACTATGCTTTAACAGAACAGGGTAAACACTCACCGACAGCGAGGCGGCCAATGAAACCGATCGACAAAAACGTGGGGGAGTACAACCTCACGGCGGAAAAAAAAGCGGGCATGATCACCGGCACTATCCGCGGTGAACTGCCGGACAGCGACGCCAACCTGCCGCTGGTGCCCTTCTCCGGCACCTTCGCCGGCCCGAGCGTGGCCGACGCCATCGCCGATATCCAGCAACAGTTCCCCGATATCGAACCGGCGATTATCGACGACTTGCGCGAGGAACTGCTGAAGGCCGGTTTCTAAACCGGATCGCGGTGCCGCACGAACGGGCTGTAGACCGGCGCGCCGGGCTTCAGCGCCAGATCGGCGTCAAAATCGTCATTGCGGTTGAACGGCACCGCCGGCCAGGCGGCAAGATCGCTTAAGCCTTCCCGATACGCCTGCGTCACCTGCGCCAAAGCAGCGTTCTGCGCCTGCCGCTCCTCGCCCGCCAACCCGCCGCGCACGCCATAGACCAGGAACGGCTCCAGCACGCTAAAGCCGATATAGTGCAGCGCATGCATGATCGGCCACAGCATCAGCCGCATATCGCCGTCGCGCCCGTCCGGCGCGCAGGCCTGAGCGGAAGCGCCGGCGGTAACGGTCAGCAGCGCCCGTTTGCCGCGCATCACGCCGTTCTCATGGCGGTGGCGGCTGTCGTACACCCCGCCGTAAACGAACACCCGATCCATCCAGCCCTTGAGGATGGCAGGTGCGCCGAACCACCAGAAAGGGAACTGCAGCACCAGCGTATCCGCCCAGCGCAGCAGCTCGATATGCCGCCGGATCTCCGCCGGCAGCGCCTGGATCGTCCAATGATGACGCTGCTCCTGCATCGCATCGAACCTTCCCGCCTGCTTTCTGCTGGGGTAATGGCCGGCGCCCTCGCGCGGATCAAATCCCTCCTGATACAGATCGACCGTCTTCACCTGGTGCCCCTGCGCCAGCCAGGCCTGCCGCGCCTGTTCGACCAAATGGGCATTGAAAGAATGCGGCTCGGGGTGAGCCAGCACAATCAGCACGTTCATCCTGTTTCTCCCGCTGTAAGGTGGTGCTGCTATGCTGTGGCTTTATCGCACCCTTGGCAATTACGCACCTGAAGGTAACTCCCAATGGCTTATCCCGGCGACGTCTATTCGAGTAAATGCTCCGCGCGCGATGCGCTGGCGCTGATTTCCGGCAAGTGGGTGATGCTGATCCTGCCCGCGCTGGCGCAGCGGCCTATGCGCAACGGCGAGCTGCTGCGCCGCATCGACGGCATTTCACAGAAGGTGCTGACGCAAACGCTGCGCCAGCTGGAACGCAACGGGCTGCTCGAACGGCTGGATTTAAGTGAAAAGAATCAGGCGCATGTGGAATACCGGCTCAGCGCCGTCGCCTGCTCGCTGGTCGAGACGCTGACGGCGCTGGACCGATGGGCGGAATACCATTTCCCCGAGCTGGACGCCGCCCGCGAGCGCTATGATGCCGACCGCAAGCGCGCGGCCGATTAAAGCGGTTTGGCCCGCAGCGTCTCGCCACTGCGCACGAAGTTGCCCGCCCCCAGATGATGAATAGTGTGCAGATCCGCATTGGCGGCGGTGAAATTCCAGCGCCCTTGCTGGAACACCCGCTCGTCCGCCGCCGCGCTCAGCACCTCGCCGAAGCAGGTGTCGTATTTTTCCTGCGCGCCGCTTTCCGGTAATAAGCGGCACTCCAGCCACGCCACGCAGCCCTGTTCGATCAGCGGCACCTGCAGGGTGGCGCTCGGCGCCGCGGCGATGTGGAAGCGGGCGAACTTGTCGTCATCCAATCCGGACACGCTGCCGACCGCGTAGGTGGCGTCGATGAACATGGCCGCCGGCACGCAAATGCCGAATGCGCCGCTTTCCTCGATCATTTGCCGGCTGTGCGCCCCTTTGTCCACCACGATGGCAATGCGCGGCGGGCTAAACTCCACCGGCATCGACCAGGCGGCGGCCATCACGTTGCGTTTGGCGCCGTCGCGGCTGCGGCTGGTGATCAATACCGTCGGGCCGTGGTTCAGCAGGCGGCTGGCGTGTTCGAGGGCGACAGGGCGAAAGTGGCTCATCGGGAAATCCTTGCGAGTGAGTGATTGCCCAGCAGTGTAGATCTGCGCTGTGGCGGCAGGCAACGCAAGGCGCACAGAATGCGCAGCTGAGGCGCTTGTTACCCGTCGCGCCATCCGTTATCTATAGTTAAATCAATTCGCCGCTAACGGCTCCCCCCACCTGAGGATCTTGCCTTGACGTTTTCAAAACACCCTATCGCCGCGCTGGCGCTGGCAAGCGCCGGCCTGCTGTCGGCGGGCAGCGCGCTGGCCGCTTCCGATGCGCTGGTGTACTGCACCGTCGCCTCGCCGGAATCGTTCAACCCGCAGCTCTCCAGCTCCGGGCCGACCTTTATCGCCACCTCGCAGGTGCTGTACAACCGGCTGGTAACACTGCGCGAAAGCGATAAAACCCCCGCCCCTTCGCTGGCCACCGAGTGGAGCGTCAGCCCGGACGGCAAGACCTACACCTTTACCCTGCGCCAGGGCGTGAAATTCAACAGCAACAAATATTTCACCCCAACGCGCGACTTCAACGCCGAAGACGTGGTGTTCACCGTGATGCGGCAGAAGGATCCCGCTAACCCGTATCACAAGGTCTCCGGCGGCAACTATGAATACTTCACCGACATGGGCCTGGATAAACTGATCGCCAAGGTGGAAGCGGTGGACGAGCATCACGTTCGCTTTACGCTGAGCCAGCCCAACGCCGCCTTCGTCGCCGACTGGGCGATGGATTTCGCCTCGATCCTGTCCGCCGAATACGCCGACGCAATGTTGAAAAAGGGCACGCCGGAATACGTCGACAACTGGCCGATCGGCACCGGGCCATTTGCGCTTCAGCAGTATAAGCAGGATTCGCTGATCCGCTACATCGCTAACCCGCACTACTGGCAGGGCGAAGTGGCCAGCAAGCATCTGATCTTCTCGATTACGCCGGATCCGCAAACCCGGCTGGCCAAGCTGAAAACCAACGAATGCCAGATCATCCCCGCGCCGCTGCCGGAACAGTTCGCCGCCATCAAGGCCGACGGCAACCTGCAGCTGCACGACATTACCGGGCTGAACGTCGGCTATCTGGCGTTCAACACCCAGAAAAAACCGTTCGACAACCTGCTGGTGCGCCAGGCGCTGAGCTATGCGGTGGACAAGAAAGCGATCGTCGCCGCAGTGTTCAAAGACAGCGGCACGCCGGCCAACTCGCTGCTGCCGCCAGGCATGCTGGGCTACAACGATAAACTGCCGGAGTACGCCTACGATCCGCAGAAGGCGCGCGAGCTGCTGAAGCAGGCCGGGCTGGAGCAGGGCTTTGAGACCGACATCTGGTCGATGCCGGTACAGCGCCCCTACAACCCGAACTCGAAGCGCATCGCCGAGATGATCCAGAGCGACTGGGCGAAGGTGGGCGTGAAAGCCAAGATCGTCACCTGGGAATGGGGCCAGTATCTGGCCGGGCTGCGCAAAGGCGAACAGCAGAGCGCGCTGTACGGTTGGGTGTCGGACAACGGCGATCCGGACAACTTCGCCACCCTGCTCGGCTGCGCCGGGGTACAGAGCGGCGCCAACGTGGCGCGCTGGTGCGATAAGGATTACGACAGCCTGATCCAGCAGGCGATTCAGGAAAATCAGCCTCAGGCGCGCGCCAAGCTGTATCAACAGGCGCAGGTAATCTTCGCCAAACAGGCGCCGTGGCTGCCGCTGGCCACCGGCAAAGTGTTCTACGCCACCCGCAGCAACCTGAGCGGCTACGTGGTGGATGTGAACGGCAGCGACTTCGCCAAGGCCAAATTGAACTGATCCCAGGCGCCGCGGCGAGAGCTGTGGCGCTACTCGCCTCATCGCTTAATAAGCTGTCAGCCTCTGAACCTACCGCGCATTAGCTTCACAACTTACGATGCCAGCTCCCGCCCCTGCCGCCAGGCACTTAACCCACTAAATTCATAGCTTAATAAGCGGCTTAATCCCTGGCATTTTGCTTAAACTGCGCGCAGGCGCTTTCCTCGCCTGTAACATTTCGTTACCATCGGCGCACAGACCCTTTAACATCAAAAGGTAACCCGGTGCAGAACACCTACATGCCGTGGCAAATTCGCCTGCACTGGCTGGTGGCGATCCTGCTGGTCATCACCTGCGTCACCATCGAGCTGCGCGGCTTTGCCGAACCGGGCAGCGCCCCCTGGTACGTGCTGGTTGTCACCCACTTCAGCTGCGGCGTAACGGTGTTTGCGCTGATGATCGCCCGCCTGTTTCTGCGCTGGCGCCACCCTTCGCCCGCTATCGTGCCCAAACCGCCGAAGTGGCAAACCGGCCTGGCGCACCTGACGCACACCCTGATTTACCTGCTGCTGCTGACGCTGCCGGTACTGGGAGTGTACTCGCGCTATCTGGGCGGCAAGGAGTGGTATCTGTTCGGCCTGCCGATGCCGTTCGCCGACGTGGCGGATCGGCCGCAAGCGCGGACGATTATCGGCTGGCACAAAACGCTGGCGTCGTTCGGCTATTGGCTGATCGGCCTGCATGCCGCCGCCGCGCTGTTCCACCACTATATCGTCAAGGACAATGCGCTGGTGCGCATGCTGCCACTGATGAAAAAGCGCTGACTACCCGGCGCCAGGGATGAATTTTCGGGCCACGCCCGCTGACAGGGAATGACATGCAAACCCAATTTTTTAATGTGACCGTCGAGCAATGCGCTTGCCAACAGACGGCGCCCGACAACCTGGTGAGGATCATCGCCTCCGGCCAAACGTTCTTTTTTTACCGTGACGACTTCAGCGACAGCGAAAATTTGCTGGCCAGGCTCGCCGCCGGCGATCGGGTGAAGATTGGCGCCCACCGCCTGCGGGACGGCAGCTATTGGCTGCACTGGCTGCTGCACGGCACTAAAGGCCGCCTGGAGCCCGACAGAACGCTGAAATACAAGCTAAAATACGTTGCCCTGCTGCTGCTGGGCGCGGTGCTGGCCGGCGGTTTCCCGACGGGCTTTTTCATCATGGACCGGGAAGATTCCTGGCTGACCATCGCCCTGTTCTTTATCGCCATCATCGCCGGCCTTATCGGCATCGGCCTGGTGCTGTTCGTCGGTTCAGAACTCCTGCTGATCGCGCACCGCGGCCGCAGGCGCCTGCTCAGGACGCTGGATCGCGTGCTGCTGGGGCAAGACGTCACGCCGCCCGGCTCGCTCAGCCTGAAAATCCCCGGCATCAAATACCGGGCCGTCCGTGCAGACGCAACGCCAGTGCCCACAACGCAACAAACCGAGTTTCCCCTCCCTGACGGCGTCGAGGCCTCCGGCATCGAGACGGTCAACGCCCTGAGCTACGAACTCCTCCACTATGAGATCCCGCGCCAGGTGCAGTATTTGGACACTTATGCGTGGCGCCAGAAGGAGACGCACTTCGCGTTGACAACCCGCGCGCTCAACGTCCCCAATACCAAACTGCATCCGGTATTTCGTCGGCAACATCCGCTTTTCATCGCCAAAGGCGATCCGCTGCAGGTGCTGTATTGCGAAAACGACACCGTCCCCGAGCTGCCTACGGTACGTGGGATCATCAACCATCGCGATCGCCAGACCTATCTCATCGGCGGCAGCCGATACTTCACCGAAGCCGGTCTTAACCTGAGCGCGCGCGTTGTCTTCATCCTCGGCGCGATCGTGATGTGTTTGATGCTCGGCCTGATCGTGTGGGATAACGCCGATACCCCAGCGGGCTTTTACCTGGATGCCTGGACCCTGAGTCGCCTCGGCAGTGAATTGCCGCCGATTCTGCTGCTGATGATGCTGATGATCAGCGGCCTGGCGCTGCTGATCGAGGGCTTCGCCCAGATCTGCCGCCTCTACGCTTTTGAGCAGCACCGCACGTTTAAAACGTTCAAATACCTGCGCAATCTGCGCCGCAGGCTATGGCGGCAGGAACAGGTGACGGAGCTGAAATGATGACGTTAGCGCTTTATAAAAGACCCCTTATTATCCTGACGCTGTTTTTGGCCAGCGCGCTGGGCGTCTATTTTCTCGCCCCTGAACAACGCTATGCACAGTGGCAATGGACCCAGAGCGACGAGGCCTTGCCGACGATAGCCCGTTACGATCTCATCCACAGCTACCCGGCGCAGGACGGCGCTCTGCTGCTCATCAGCAAAAGGAGCGAGAGCGGGGCTTACAATAGCTTTTACGGCTGGGCGGCCAACTACCTCAGCCAGGTGTTATTCACCGGCCCGAAGGGGCTGCAGATGCTGGGGCAACTCGACGAGTTGATCTATGATGCGGTTTGCGCCGAGCAGGAGTGCGTGCTTTTTCTGTCCAAGGGGCGCAGGCTGGTCGATGTGCAACGGGGCACCCTCGGGGCGCTGATCCCATGGCCCGAGGGCGACGATAGCCTGCCTTCTTTTATCGGCGGCAAACTGGTGGCGCAGCCGGGGAAACGCACGCTGTATTTCATCAGCACCGAAGGCGTATTCTACAGCCCGGACTTTGGCGCCCATTGGCGGCAAACGCTGGATCTGCCGGCACAGCTGGAAGCGCGGCAGCTGCTGGGCTTTGAGCGCGGCGAGGAGGACTCACCGACGGCTAACGCCTCCGGTAAGCGCAAATCCATGCCCGAGATCTTTACCGCCGTTGATGGCGATCGCGTGCTGTTCTGGATGAACCCGGTGCTCGGTTCCGGCGCCTTGCACATCGCCGTTAACGGCAAAACCGGCGAGGTGGCCGAACTGCATTGGCTCGCGGTGCGCGTAAAGGAAAGCGCCCAGGCCCCGGATGGCGGCATCTACCTGATCGCGCAAACGCTGGACAGAGGGCTGTATCAGCTCCTGCGTTATCAATCTGACGGGCAGCTGACGGTGCTGTTGGAAAACGGCGATAAATCGCTGTATCAGCTGTGGGCGGGCAACGACAAGCTGGTCGCCCAAACGGATAACGGCGATGCGCGTCTTTCGCTGATTTTCGATCTGCGCTCATCCGACGTGCGCTACCGGCAGCCGTTGGAGTACCGCTACAACGGGCGCGACGACGCACGCCAGACCGTGATCGAACCGGAAAGCCACTATGGCGATGACGGGGAGCCCCCCCCACTGCCCTACTTCGTCCGCTATCGTTCCACCACGCCGTGAACATGAAGAACCTGCCATGCTGCTAGGTTATGGCGCCGGCGCCGCAGGATTGCTGGCGCTGTTGTTGGCCCTGCTGCTCACCGGTATCCTGCTCACCTGGTGGGGCTGGCGCTACGCTTCTGCCCGCTGCGGCCGCCCGCGACCGCCGCTCTCCTGGGGCGGCTATCTGCTGGCCTCGGCGCTGGCGGTCTACCCGGTGGCGTGCGCGCTGATGCTGATCGGCATGGCCATCCAGGACATCAAGAGCCAGCGGGCGGAAGATCGTTGGAATCAACGCAGCTACCTGACGCTCGACGAGGCAAAGCCGCTCGGTGAAATCACGCTGCCGAAGGGAAGCTGGGTAAATCGGCAGGAGCCACGCCGGCCCGGCACCGAAGACAGCCCTATCACGATGGACGGCGTGACCGCCGTGCGTTTTCCTCAGCCACAGAGCGTGGCCGGCGTGCCGATCATCGCCTTCGAGGTTTTACCGCCGGTGATGGAGCTGGCAGGTGCGCATACCTTCACCCGTCCAACCGGCCAAAGGGTGCACTGCGAAGCCGGTTGGTTGGTCTCTTTCTCTTTACCGTCGGATCGGCCGGCTCCGCAGTGGGAGGAGTGGCAGGCCGGGCTGCCAGCGGCGGCATTTCGGCCCAGCGGTTGGGCCTTTAGGGAGTGCTTCTCCGGCAGCCCGATCGCCGTGCTGACCTTGCACAACGGCGAAGTCAGGGTGCTGCCTTAAGCCTTACGCCGTGGCGTTGGGCAAGCGCACAGTCACGCGGTTATTGGCCGTGGGCAGCTGCAACGGCAGCTCCTGCCAGCTCACCGCGATAACCAAGACCGGCGGCGCCGCTACGCGCGCCTCACGTCCGCCGAGCCCCGCACCGTAGGCATCCCATTCAATCACGAACACCCCGCCGTCTTGCGGCTCGACCCGTTCGACGAAAAAAGTGCTGTCCGAACCGCGCCCGCCCGCCGGTTTGTGCGCGTGAGAGAGCAGGCTGAACCACTCGCCGGCGAAGTGCAGATGGTACAGGCCATCGACAATATGCTCGCCGTGGAACTGGCAGCCGCCGACGCTCAAGCCGTCACCCGCCGGGGATTCCGCCACGCGATCGAGATCGCACACGAAGAAATTGGTCGGCCTGTTATCCAGCAACAGCTCATAAGGCGGCGCGTGCAGCAGCGCGGCAGGATCGTCCGCATGGCGCAAATCCATCGGCAACATCGAGCGCGCCGCCAGCGCCCGCCCGCTGGGTAAGGCGATCGCCAGACGATCCGCCGGATCCTCAGCCCACTGAGGCACCCACAGACCGCGCACCTGACGTAGCGGCGTAGCCTCCGCCTGCCGACACCTCGCCCGCAGCCGCGCCAGCGCCTCAGCGGAACCGGCGGCCAATGCCGCCTGCTCGCGATCGGTCAATGCAGGCAGCGCGTACATCATTCGGGCGGCAGGCTCGTACACCGTCACCCCCTCACCCTCGCGGCTGCGGGTCGGGATCAGGCGCAGCTTGCCGCCGTCCACGTCCTGCGGCGCGGCACAGGCGCTATGCACAATCGCCCCGTCGCGCAGCAGCAGCGTCCAAAAATTGGGGCCGCCCATGCCCAGCTCCCCCACGCCGCCAATCTGCCGATCGCTGTCGCCGGCGTGCGCCATCTCAATCGGCTGCGAGCGCCAGTCGGTCTTGCGCCACTCTGCGGCCTCTTCGGGGTCTTGCGCGCCTTTAGCGACGTACTTCGCCCATTGCAGCACGGCGAACAGCGCGATGCACAGCACGCCGAAAATCGGGTAATCCCGCCAAATCAACAACCAACCGACGATCAAAAGGGCCCAGGCGGCCATGGCGATATCCTTTTCCACGAGAAAACCGCCTGATTCTAGCTCAGGCGGTTAGCGGAGTTGAAAAATATCGCCATCAGGCCAGGCGCTATTTGCCCTTGGCCTGGAACAGCTGATTCACCAAGGTCGTCGCCGGCATATCCAGCGCCCCGTACAGCTCACCGGCTTTGGCATCGCCATTATCCCCCAGCCACTCTACTCCCACCGTACCGTAATCCGTCGGGATCACTCCGGCCTGAATCAGCCGAGCCATCCCCGCTTCATGCTTGGACTGGTTGAAAGTGCCGGAGGCATCGATCACCACATAGGTGTCGTACCCCGCCGCTTTGGCGGTGATCGCCGGGAACCCGGCACACACTTCCAGCGATACGCCGGCGATCACGATCTTTTTGCGGCCGGTGGCCTCGACCGCTTTGCGCACGTTTGCGTCGTCCCAGGCGTTGACGCTGTGGCGATCGATAATTTTCACACCCGGCAACGCAGCCTTGAGCTCCGGAATGATCGGCCCGAACGGACCGTTGGCACCGGTCGACGTCACGACCACCGGGATCCCCATCACCTGGGCCGCTTTGGCGAGCGCCACGACGTTATGTTTCAGCGCCGCGCTGTCCATATCACGCACGCCGGTGATCAGGCCGAGCTGATGGTCAACCAACAACAGTACCGAGTTGTTGCGATCCAACAGCTGCAAAGAGCCAGACGCCTGCTGCGTCTGAGTATGCGGCTGCGACGCAGCCGGCGCGGCGAAGGCCGGCTGCGCCGCCCCGGCCATCGCAATGGTCAAGGCCAACGTGCGGTAAAAGTTTTTCATGATGCTTATCCTCATTTCAACAATGGTGTGCCTGCAGGATAAAACCGCATCAATGAGGGTTAAATAGGCGACAATAGAAGCTATCATTGCAAAAATGATCACAATGAGGTGCGCGATGTCTGTTTTTCCGCTCGATCTCAACGCCATGTATTTTTTCACCCAGGTCGTTGAGCACAAAGGATTTACCGCTGCCGGCAAAGCGCTGGGCATCCCAACCTCTCGCCTGAGTCGCCAGGTGGCGCAATTGGAACGCCAACTCAACCTGCGGTTGCTGCAAAGAACCTCGCGGCGTCTCCAACTCACCGACGTCGGCCACGAGGTCTATCAGCACTGCGTCGCAATGATGCAGCAAGCGCACCAGGCCCAGCAGGCGGCCTTGCGCACGCTGGCGGAACCGAACGGTACCGTACGCTTCAGCGTGTCACCGCTGCTGGCGGACGAAGTGATCGCATCTATTTTGCCGACGTTCATGGCGCGCTTCCCCCGAGTGAACGTGGAAACGCACGTCACTGCCCGACGGGTAGATCTGTTGGAAGAAGGGCTGGACTTCACCCTCCGCGGACTTGGCATCGCCAACGAGGCCGCAGGGCTCATTCAACGGCGGCTCGGCACCGCCAAATGGCTGCTGGCCGCCAGCCCGGTATGGCTGGCGCGACACGGTGCCCCCGCAACACCACAGCAGCTGAGCGATATGCCCTGCCTGCTTTACCCGCCACAGCAAGGCGCGCCGGGCTGGCGGCTCTACGGGCCGGAAAACGCCGTGATTAACGTGCCCTTCTCGCCCCGGTTAAGCAGCGATAATTTGCAGGTCATCCTGCATGCCGCCCTTGATGGACAAGGCATTTGCGGTATCCCCTACTATGCTTGCCGCCAGGCGCTCGCGCGGGGGGATTTACAAGAGGTGCTCAGCGGGTGGCATCCACAAAATGGCGAGCTGGTGCTGCTTTACCCATCACGGCGTGGTGTGCCACCGGCGGTAAAAGCGCTGATCGAATTTTTTTGCCGGGAAATACCGCCGCTGCTGGACGACCGCTAACAGCAGGTAAAGGTGATTATTCCAAACGAAGTGAATAATAAGCCTGGCAATATATCCATATTACCCTTGACGTTATTTATGTAACTGCACGAATCACATAAATAACGCTTCACAGAGTGATTCCAACGTAAAGAAACAACTCTCTTAATATCAATGAAATACTTATAACCAGATTAAAAAATTAAAAATGAATGCAGAAAAAAACTGCAATAATTTGTGTATATTCTAAACATTGACTATGTTTAGACATACTATTTATATGCAGATAAAAATGCCAAACAAAAAAGATAAAGGCGTTTGTTAAAGTTAAATCACCCCCGCTAGCCACGAGGGTGGAAACCATTTCATAGCAATATTCCGGGGGGATGTTATTTCCACGGAACGGGTAACCTTGCGTTTTATCAAGCCAATAGGCTACACACCGCAATTAATATCATTATTAGTATTCCGGAGAGCGACAATGAAAATCGTTACAGGCATTATCCTTACCTCTGTAGCCGCCTTCAGCGGCGTGGCTTACGCGGCCGATGCGCAGCCTACCACCGGCAGCGCGGCGGTGATGTTGGAACACGTGCACGCCGTGATGGAAAACGGCAGCCCGGCGCCGCAGCACGACGCCGCCTGCAAAAAAGAACTTTCCATGCCGGAATCGAAATATATGGGCATGAAGGTTAAAACCGATTACACCATCAACAGCAGCACCATGATGATGTCGGCCAAATCGATGTTCCCATCGCCGGATTCCATGAAGCCCATGGAGCTGACGGTCGATCTCTCCGCGTTGGGCCTGGCGGATGTGTATGCCTTCGGCGCCTTTAAACCGGCCGCATTGCCGCAGGCCTATATTTACTTCACCATCGACAAGGATTTTAAAAATCCGGTCAGCACCTTTATGATCATCAACCAAGGCAAGCAATATAACTGCGTAATCTCCAGCTCGAATAAAATGATGAGCAAAGAGATGCGCGGCAAGATGATGATGAAAAAACAGTAGCGGAATGAAAAGCGGCGCTCACCTTAGCAGGAAGCGCCGCAATAAAAATCAGATCAGGCCAGGATTGTATTTCTGGTTGAACTTCTCTTCCGATTGGAACAGATAAATAATGCCTTCGATAAAGCCGACAATCGCAGGGATCCCCGTCCAGCAGAACAGCAGGTAGAACAGCCCCCACCACTTCATCCCTAAGTAAAACTTGTGAATGCCCAGCCCACCCAGGAAGATGGCCAGCAGGGCCGCCGCGAGCTTGTCTTTTCTGCTCATAGTGCACTTCTCCTTACTTCTCACCGAACCACCGGCATGTCCCGAAAACGGATGCCGCTCCGCAGAGCGCCGCATCGCAATGCTTGAGGAGAAAAACATTCATCCATCAAGACTCAACAGGGGTAATTATAACAGCGGATGATTAAACGGTTGTTTAACCGGCGAAAGGATAAGCAGAGGGAAGCATGGGAAGTAAGGCGACAGACGCCCGGTTTCGGCTCAAAAAACACGTACGCTTGCAGGATCTCGTCGGCATAATAGATGGACGACAATGATCCCGCAGCAGTCATTGTAAGAGATAAGGTTAAAACAGATTTTCATTGCCTGATATTGGCATACCGTTCTCATTTTTAGTTTCCCTGGTGAATACCTGCAGACGACTAAAAGCGGCTCACTTGCAGGCGTTCAAAAAAATGATCACATCACGCCACTAGCCACTAAAGCCCATCACTTTGAATATTATGCGCCGCGATCGCGTTCGCCATCAGGGCATAATCCTTGATGACCCCCGCGTGACGACGCCCTGAGCAGAAAATAAAATCACAGCGCTGCTCATCTTCGATCAGTTTTTTTGCCAGATGCCTGACTCGCAATTTGGGTGTTGCATTAATTCTTGTCACCCGCTCTCTTTCCGTTTGATTGCTTTGCGGATGAACCTTTTCTTCATACTCGCCGATCATCAGGGTTATTTTATTAACGCTTTCAGCGATTGTTAACTTGCCATCAGGAAGCAACACCCCATTCCCCCACCAGATCGATGGGCTGGCCGCCAGATAATTTTGAAACGCGTCAGGATGGTTCAACAACGTATAAAGTACAAAATGCCCGCCATGTGAATGACCTGCCAGCGTTTGTTTGTCTATATTGATTGAGTAGTGTGACTCAATCCAGGGCTTAACGCATGTGGTGATAAACTGATAAAATGCCGGCGCTCCGCCACCGTCAATAAACTCTTTATCATCAGAGGGAACCGTATAGTCGCGGGTTCTTGCTTTTAGTATATCCACCCCATCCTGATAGCCGATGCCGACATAAAGAATATTGTCGTTACTTCTGCACCGATGGTGTTCAGTCAGCCTGGAGAACTGAGTATTGGCATCGAGAAAGTAAAGCGCTTTTAAATCGCCATGCGCTTGCTTGTCATGCGCAATAAAAACGCTATAACGCTGACCATTAAAGCTAAAGTCCTTCGTTCTTGAAATCAAACATCCACACATAACAACCTCACTTTATAAACAAGCCAATGGTTTAACATTGGCGATAATGTCGTTTCCCAGAGGAGAGAAAAGACGGTGAGATTCAACCGTAGCAACAGATTATTCTGCTTACGACACTTGCTGGTTGTGTGAATGATTAAACAAATACGCTGATATATACCTTGCAGCACATTATCACTCAGCAACAAACAGAGAACTCTCCCACAAATAGGTATTTGACGCCGGCACCGCATTTTTCTTACAAGGCAGGCGTTACCAATAATTGTCCTATTAAGAAAAAATTTATCGGAAAGCCGTTCACCCTATGCACTATTTTCAACCTTACCATGTCACTTCAATACATTGATTAAGGTTGCAGCTACATTCTCCGCAACTAGTACTGCTCACCAACCAGGTGCACAACCTGAACCGCATGCGCAAAAGGCCGGCCGAAGCAGACTCAGGGCGACATGCGGTCCGGTTAAAAGCGTCCCCTCCATCAAACCTTGATAGATCATGGATAATAAATTAAGAATCACCCATTAAAATATCAAAAATACCATCAATTAATAAACGAAAAATCAAAATAAAAAACGCACTTATAGGATGAAAATCTTGGAAAGAAATATTATCTTAGAATTACTCTCGGGACAGATCGTCCCTGGTCCGGCGTGGAGGAAAAAGAGCTTCCGTGCAAAGTTCTTGCTTCGCCTTATTTTATACTATTCATCGACTAAAAAATCACTATCCATTTTAACTCTACAGAGTGAGTTGAAATCGATGCTATATAATCAAGACACATTCCCGTGTAAAACGCACCGGCAATACCTGACGCGCAACCTCAATGCCAAACAACGTGCATCGGCAATTGTCAGCCATTACCGGTATGTGTCCTCTCTCAGTAACAAAGCACTGTCCAGCGCGCTGATATCGCGAGAAGAAACGATTTTGGCGGAATTCACCGGCAGAGAGAAGGCTCGTTTTACCATTTCGGCCTCTTGTGCGCACAAAGCAGAACGCGAGGGCGAGTCAACGCTATGGTTGCGTGGCGACAATAAAGAACTGCTCGCCAGCGCGACCTTTTCTGCCGTGTCCGAGAGGGCCGAATGGCATTTCGTCATTGGTGGCCTGCAAGGTCCTGGACGACATGTCCCCCATGAGACCATCAAAGAAGCTACGCGCGCTCTGTCGGGTATTTTCCCCAAACGTGTTTTGATAGAGTTTATTAGCCACCTTGCTGATCTCACCGCGGTGCGCGCTATTTATGGCGTCAGCGATAATGGACACGTTTTTCGCTCACTGCGGTATCGAATGAGTAAAGGCCGACATTTGCATGCAAGTTACGACGATTTCTGGTCGTTAATCGGTGGGGTAAAACAGAATTCGTGGCGCTGGCAGCTGCCCTTGACGTTTGAAAGAAAATCATTGGAACATATACCCAGTAAAAAGCGGGCGGAGTATCGCCGACGTTTTCAGATCATAGACGATATAGCAGAGCAAGTTCGCACGCTTAATGCGACTAACCTCTACGCGAAAATCGCTTAATGAAGCTATCATGATCATTCTTGGGACAGTTTTTTGAGTCAAATATCCCGTACATTGCCCCCCAATCGCAGGGAAAACCAGTTGCCATCCTTCTGTCGGCCAGCGCTACAGCACATCGACGCGTCGTCACACGATAAGACGCTTTGCCCACAATGCGACATGCTGGTGGCGCTGCCGCCGCTGGCCTATGGCAGCAAAGCGGTATGCCCGCGCTGCAAAACCACGCTCAGCACCCGCTGGGACGAACCGCGCAAGCGGCCGATCGGTTACGCGCTCAGCGCCTTGTTCATGCTGGTGTTGGCCAACATTTTCCCGTTTATCAACATGCGCGTCGCCGGCCTCGGCAACGAAATCCGGCTGATTCAAATTCCGGAGGTCATGGTGGCGGAAGACTACGCCAGCATGGCCACCTTGTTTATGGTGTTCGTGCAGCTGATCCCGGCGTTTTGCATGGTGGCGATCGTTCTGCTGTGCGCCAAAGTGCGCTTGCCGCTGGGGCTCAAAGCGTGGATGGCCCGGGTGCTGTTCCAGTTCAAAACCTGGTGCATGGTGGAAATTTTCCTCGCCGGGGTGCTGGTCAGCTTCGTCAAGCTGATGGCCTACGGCGATATCGGCATCGGCAGCAGCTTCGTGCCTTATTGCCTGTTTTGCCTGCTGCAGGTGCGCGCCTTCCAGTGCGTGGATCGGCGCTGGCTGTGGCAGGACATCGAACCGGCACCGCGTCTCGATCGCCCGCTGACGGTGGGGCGCACCGGCATGCGCCAGGGCGTGCGCTCCTGCGCCTGCTGCACGGCGATCCTGCCGGCCAATCAGGTGCGCTGCCCGCGCTGCCACACCAACGGCTACGTGCGCCGCCGCCACAGCCTGCAGTGGACGCTGGCGCTGCTGGTGACCTCCATCATGCTGTATATCCCGGCCAACCTGATGCCGATCATGGTGACCGAGGCGCTGGGCAACAAGATGAATTCCACCATCATGGCGGGGGTGGTCCTGCTGTGGGGGAGCGGCTCTTATCCGGTGGCGATGGTGATTTTCATCGCCAGTATCATGGTGCCGTCGCTGAAAATGCTGGCGATCGGCTGGTTATGCTGGGATGCCAACGGCAGGAAGAAGCCGCGTGCCGACAGCGAGCGGATGCACCTGATTTATGAAGTGGTCGAGTTCGTTGGCCGCTGGTCAATGATCGACGTGTTTGTGATCGCCGTATTGTCGGCGCTGGTGCGAATGGGGCAGTTGATGAGCATTTATCCTGCGACGGGCGCCGTGCTGTTCGCGCTGGTGGTGATCCTCACCATGTTCGCCGCCATGACATTTGATCCCCGGCTGACCTGGGATCGCGCAAGTGAAACAATCAACAAGGAGCCGCAAGGTGACGGAAAATAATCATAGCGTCGCAGACGTTGAGAAGATCAAACGCTGGTCGCCGGTGTGGATCATTCCCATCGTGACCGCGCTGATCGGCGCCTGGATCCTGTTTTACCACTTCAGCCATCAGGGGCCGGTGGTGACGCTGGTCACCACGACGGCGGAAGGGCTGGAAGCGGGTAAAACCAAAATCAAAAGCCGTAGCGTGGACGTCGGCGTGGTGGAAACCGTCACGCTGAGCGATGATCTGAGCAAGGTGATGGTGCAGGCGCGTCTCAATGCCGGCATGGAGAAACTGCTGCGTCAGGACTCCGCCTTCTGGGTGGTGAAGCCGCAGATCGGCCGTGAAGGCGTTTCCGGGCTGGGCACGCTGCTGTCCGGCGCCTATATCGAACTGCAGCCGGGCAGCAAGGGCAAAGACGGCAAAGACAACTATCAGCTGCTCGATGCGCCGCCGCTCGCCTCCCCGGACGCCAAGGGGCTGCGCATCGTGCTGGACAGCGAGAAATCGGGCCAGCTCAACGCCGGCGACCCGGTGCTGTTCCGCGGCTATCGCGTCGGGTCGGTGGAAACCAGCTACTTCGATCCTAAAGAACGCGCCATGCGCTATCAGCTGTTCATTACCGCGCCTTACGACCAGCTGGTCACCACCAACGTACGCTTCTGGAAAGACAGCGGCGTGGCGTTCGACATGTCGGCGCAGGGCATGCGGGTGGAGATGGGCTCGTTGACCACGCTGTTCAGCGGCGGCGTCAGCTTCGACGTGCCGGACGGCTGGGATCGTGGTGAACCGGCGAAAGAGAAGGCAGAGTACCGGCTGTTCGACAACCAGCGCAGCACGCAGGATTCGCTGTATACCGTGCATAAGAATTACCTGCTGTTCTTCTCCGATTCGGTACGCGGCCTGCAGCCGGGCGCCCCGGTCGAGTTCCGCGGCATCCGCCTGGGCACGGTAGCGCAGGTGCCGTTCTATAAAGACGGCATGGCGCAGCGCCTGGATAACGACTACCGCATTCCGGTGTTGATCCGCATTGAGCCCGATCGGCTTCATAAACAGCTGGGCGGCAACTTCGATATTGAAGGGCTCTTGAAAGACGCGGAATCGCGCGGCATGCGCGCCTCGATGAAGTCCGCCAACCTGCTGACCGGTTCGCTGTATATCGATCTCGACTTCTATCCGCAGGAAAAACCGTGGAAAGGGCCGCGCGAGCTGTTCGGTTATCCGCTGATGCCGACCACCAGCGGCGGGCTGGCGCAGATCCAGCAGAAACTGATGCAGACGCTGGACAAGATCAACGCGATGCCGATCAATCCGATGATCAACGAAGCGACCAAGACGCTGGCGGAAAGTCAGAAAACCATGAAGTCGACGCAGCAGACCATGAAGTCGCTGAACGACATCATCGCCAGTAAAGAGATGCAGGCGCTGCCGCAGGACATGCAGAAAACGCTGCTGGAGCTGAACCGCAGCATGAAAGGGTTCCAGCCAGGTTCACCGGCTTACAACAAGATGGTGGGCGATATGCAGCGCCTCGACCAGGTGTTGCGTGAGCTGCAACCGGTGCTGCGCACCCTGAATGAGAAGAGCAACGCGCTGGTGTTTGAAGCCGCCGGCAGCACTGACCCTCAGCCGAAGAAGGCCACGAAATGATGAAATGGATCCCGGTAGCCCTGGCGCTGTTGCTCAGCGCCTGCAGCAGTTCGCCACAGAAGACCTACTATCAGTTGCCGGCGCTGGGGGCGCCGGCCGCGGCCGGCAGCAGCGGCGCTTCCACGCGCCAGCTGTGGCTGGAGCACGTGAGCGTGGCGGATTATCTGGCGCAGAGCGGTGTGGTGTATCAGACCAACGACGTACAGTATGTGATAGCCCAGAACAACCTGTGGGCCAGCCCGCTTGACCAGCAGCTGCAGCAAACGCTGGTCACCAACCTGAGCAGCGCGCTGCCGGGCTGGGTGGTTTCTTCGCAGCCGATGAGCAGCGATCAGGATGTGCTGAACGTGACCATCAGCGGTTTCCATGGCCGCTTTGACGGCAAGGCGATCGTTCGCGGCGAGTGGGTGCTGAACCGCCAGGGGCGCTTGATCAAACGGCCTTTCAGTCTGGAGCTGAAACAGGGTGAGGACGGCTATGATGCCCTGGTGCGCACGCTGGCGCAGGGCTGGCAGCAGGAAGCTCAGGCTATCGCCAAGGTGTTGTCCCCCTGAAATGGCACTCAACAGCCATAATGCGCCGGTGACGGCTTATGGTGATGGGATCAGATTCGGGATTAGGCCTGTTGACGACGCACCAGAATAAAATAAAAAGTACAAAAAGTTCCCATCCTACTTGGGAACTTTTTGATAAAAAATAACAGCATGACGACAGTCATTACCGCTGGCGCTCACAGCGTTGCCCATGCAAAAAAACTTTATGGCCGCCAAGAGCATCAGAGCATTATCAGAACTGATATAGATATAAGGTTTTAGATATTATTCTCGTCTGATAAGCGTAACCTCATGCATATCAGACACTGAAGCGTTCACGTTTATTGCATTGTGACGAGTTCAAGGACGCCATTTATAACAAACTGAACCCCCATACAGACCAGCAGGAATCCCATCACTCGGGAAATAGCATCGATTCCCGCTGTTCCTACAAGCTTCATAACACCCAGTGACGCCCGTAGAGATACCCATAAAATCAGAGAAATGGCTATCGCAATCAGGGGGGGCGCGGTATAGGCGACCCATAAATCCAGATGCGATGTTTCAGCGCTGAATGTCGACGCAGCACTGATCAACATAGCAATGGTACCCGGGCCTGCCGTACTGGGCATTGCCAAGGGGATAAATGCTATATTTTTGCTTTTTCCCTTCTCGCCGCTTTGAGACTTATTCACATCCTGCGGAAACAGCATGTTAAACCCAATAAAGGCAACGATCATTCCACCTGCAATTCGTAATCCCGGAATGGATATGCCAAAGGTATTAATAACAGCCTTACCGGCATACCATGAAACCATCATAATCACAAAGACATAGAAAGCCGCCATCGCTGACTGCTTCTTTTTTTCTTGTTCAGACATGTCGCCTGAAAGCCCAAGAAAAAGAGCTACAGTGGTCAATGGGTTTACCAGCGGCAGCAATAAAACCAACCCTAGCCCAATAAGTTTAAATAACTCAAACATCTGCCTACCTCCTTTTTAAGACTCCCCCGGAGTTATCTCCGGGGGTAAGTTCTATCGAGACTTCTCCCACTGCAGAACGGCGCTGATGGCAGCCGGCAATACCGTCAGGGTAAATAGGGTGGCAACGAATAACCCGCCAATAATGGCATAGGCCATAGGCCCCCAAAACACCTGATGCGCGATAGGTATCATCCCTAATATTGCTGCACAAGCCGTCAAGAGTATCGGTCTGGAGCGATGCAGTGACGCCTCGACGATCGCCTCAGTATTATCCGCACCTTGCGCCCTGTTTATTTCCACTTCTTCAATAAGGATCACGGCATTGCGGATAATCATCCCCGCCAACGCAATCACGCCAAGAAGCGCGACAAACCCCATCGGCGTTCCGGTAGGTAACATGGCAGCGACAACGCCAATCAAACCGAAGGGGGCAATCAACAGCGCCAGCATCATGCGTGAGAAACTACGCAACTGCACCATCAGCAAGATCAGCATCACCAATAGGGTCACTGGCAGAACCGCGAATACTGAACGGTTGCCTTTCATGGCTTCAATGACGCTTCCCCCCTCGGTAATATGATATCCCGGCGGTAAATTTTTGCGCAATTCATCGACCACAGGCGCCAAACTCTTGGATACGCCGGACGCATTCAGCCCTGGCGCAATATCCATTTGCACCGTAATGAAAGGCTCTCGTTGCCGCCGCCACTGAATAGGTTCGGCCAACGTATAGCCTATCGTTGCGATCTGCTTTAATGGCACCACGCGCCCATCGGCCGTCGTTAATTGCAAATCCGCGACGGTTTCAATGTCTCTCCGCGTGTTTTCCGAAGCTCGCAGCACCACGTTAACCTGACGATTTCTGTCTCTGATCGTCGTTACAGCGGACCCCGAATACATTTCAGCAAGAGCGCTTGCGACATCCTGAGAGCTTAATCCCAAGGCTCTCGCTTCCGTCTGATTAAGCGTTATATAGAGTTCTCGTTGTGGTTCTCCCGCAGTAAGGTTGACCTCTCTTGTCTGCGGGTTGTCGCCGAATTTCGCCGCCAACTCCATGGATATCTCACGGATTTTGGTCAGATCCGGGCCGGAAACGCGATATTTCAACGGCCAACCTACCGGGGGCCCCAGCTCCAACGGCGAAGCACGCGTAACAAGATGGCCGAAATCTTTTTGCAGAATTTTTTCAAGCCTGGACTTCACGGCGTCACGCTCTTCAAGTCCCTTGGTAACCACGACCAATTGAGCGATATTTTCGTTATCAAGCAACAGGTCCATCGGCAAATAAAACCGCACGGCACCCGATCCAACGTACGTCGTAAAATGATCAATATCGGGATCCTTCTTGAGGATTTCCTCCAAGCGAATGGCTTCCCTCGCCGTATCTTCCAGCACGGCATTTCTCGGCAGAGTCAGGCTGACGAGCAACTCCGGCCTGTCAGAAGCGGGGAAAAACTCCTCTTCCATGTGTGAGGATCCGATAAAAGCAATGGCCAGCAACAGAACCGCCACGATGCAGGTCATCCCTCGGCGCTTAAGGATATATCGCAATGCACTTTCGTACTTTTGCATGACTTTACCTTTACCGTGGGCGTGTTCCTTCATCACCTTAGGTAAAAGCCACACGCCTATCAGCGGTGAAAAAAGTACGGCAACAATCCAGGAGTTGATGAGTGAAATCAGCACCACCATGAACAGAGAATAACAGTACTCCCCCGCACTCGACGTTGCGAAACCGACCGGGATAAAACCGGCGATCATGACCAATGTGCCGGTCAGCATCGGGAAAGCCGTCGTCGTCCAGGCTTTTGTCGCCGCCTTTTTGACAGGGTCTCCCTTCTCCAGGCGCGACATCATGATCTCTACAGTGATCATGGCATCATCGACCAGCAACCCCAGCGCAATAATTAACGCGCCGAGTGAGATACGCTGTATGCCTATGCCGGCAATTTCCATGCCGATAAACGTCATGGCCAGCACCAGCGGAATGGATGCTGCAACCACTAACCCGGCACGAGTGCCTAATGACAAGAAAGACACAGCCAGCACAATGACGACCGCCTCAAGGAGCACTTTCATAAAGCTCCCCACCGCGTCATGCACCACCGTCGACTGATCGGCCACTTTCAGCACGTTGATACCCGCAGGCAAGCGGCTGGAGATATCATCCATCTTTTCGTTAAGCGCTTTGCCGAAATCCAGCATATTGCCTGTCGGGGCCATGGAGATGGCCAGGCCAATCGCCGACTCCCCGTTAACCCTGAAGGCCGGCGTCGGCGGATCGACCGCCTCGCGAGAGATAGTCGCAATATCCGTCAGAGGAACGAATTTATCCTGAATATGCAGTGTCAGCTGTTTGAGGCTTTCTTCCGATGCGAAAGCGCCGCTGACTCTCAACATGACTTTATCTTTGTCTGTTCTGATTTCTCCGGCCGGAGTCACGGCGTTTTGTGCGCTGATGGCGTTTTTGATTTGGTCGAGCGTCAGCCCCATGCCCGCGATTTTCTGCGGTGAAAATGATAAGATGACCTGCTCTTCTTTTACGCCCAGCAGGTTCACTTTCCCGACGTCTGGCAGCGTTAAGACGTCCGTGCGAACTTTATCAACCAGATCGCGCAGTTCGCGCTCGCTGAATCCTTCACGCGTAAAGCCATAGATGGTGCCGTAGGTATCATCAAATTCATCGTTGACGGCAGGTGAACTGACGCCGGCAGGCAGCTGAGGGGAAACGTCCTTGATTTTTTTCCTGACCGTATACCACAGTTCCTTCACTTTCTCCGGCGGCGTATTATCACGCAGATAGATAAAAATAACCGACTCGCCGGGCCGGCTGTAACTCTCCAAATAATCAAGATAAGGAACTTCCTGAAGTTTCTTCTCCAACGGATCGGTCACGAAATTGACGGTATCCTCCACAGAGGCCCCAGGCCAACTCGCGGAAACCACCGCCGTTTTAATGGTAAACGCCGGATCTTCATTGCGCGGCAAGTTGTAATAGCTCATCACCCCGGCAATGGTGAGAACCAACATAAAAAAGGCAACCAGTTGCTGATTGGCAAGCGCCCAGGCAGACAGGTTAAACTTCTCGCGTTCAGAGGCATTCATCAGAATTTATCCTCCAAACTCACTTTCTCCCCTGGCCGTAACTTGCTCACGCCGGCGATCACCACCTTGTCACCAGGTTTGAGGCCATCAGCAATAAACACGTCCTCAGAGCTATAGCGAATAACGTTAACTTTGCGCAATGCCAAGGTTAATGTATCCGGTTGAACGATTAAAACGGCAGGATCCGCACCATCACGGGTCATCGCAGACGCCGGCAGAACAAACGCTGCCTGCCCCGGGATCACGATACTTCCCTGCACCGTCGCGCCCAAAGCCATTTTCTCTGGAGGGTTCGACAGCGAGACTCTGACTCGCCAGGTGCGCGTCTGCTTATCCGCCTGTGGATTCACATCTCGGATCACGCCCTCAGTCACGACGGAAGGATCGGAAAGCAGCGCAATCTTGACTTTATTATCGGACAGATTGCTGTACAAAATTGCTTCTGGAACGTCAAATACGGCATCCACTCCCTGATTGAGTGAGAGCGTCACGACCCCCTGCCCTGCGCTGACAGTTTGTCCAGGATTCAGATTAACCGAAGTCACTACGCCATCTGAAGGCGCAACGAGACGGGTATAACCCAATTGCTCCTGAGCGATTTTCAAATTCGATTGAGCAGAGACGCGTTTTGCCGCCGCGACTTCAAGATTGACCCGCGCTTCATCAACCTGAGCCTGCGCGATAGCACCGGTTTTGAGCAATGATTGCAGCCTTCTGAAATTGAGAGCAGCCAGACGCTCTGAAGAAACGGCACCGGCCAGTTCGGCCTGCGCACTGCGCACCTGATTCTCGTTATTTCTGGGCTCCAACGTCGCGATCGTTTGCCCCGCCTTTAATTTGTCCCCCACATCGACCGGCCGGCTGAGGATCCGGCCGTCAATGCGAAACGAGAGCTGAGATTCCTCATGGGGGCGAATTTCTCCGGTATGCTTTATTAAGACTCCGCCAACCGGATTATCGACGGCAAGCGTCCGTACGGGACGTGTAGGCACCTCTTCTGTCTTTGCTTTATCATCACACCCCACCAAAAACACAAACACGGGAATAATAAAGAGTTTCCAGTTTTGAAATAGGGACACGCTCTTGACCGCACTTATTAACCTGAAAAAACCAACTGACATAAGACATTCTCCTGATAGTCTGTTGAAGAATTAAACCTTTTTTATGTGTAGATTAAATCCATGATTATTCAAGAAACCATCAAGATTCTATTTTCATTGGCAGAATGAGTAGAAGCAGCATCCCACCTTCAGGATGATTCTGAGCACTGAGACTGCCGCCGTGCTCGCGGCTTATCGCCATGGCGATAGAGAGGCCGAGTCCACTCCCTCCCAAATTTCTCGATCGAGAACGCTCTTCCCGGGAAAAGCGCTCGAACATCAAGGGTAAAAAAGCTTCACTGACGCCCGGCCCATAATCGCGAAAACCGACGATAACCTTATCATCAGCATGGTTAACAGTGATGGTCAATTTCTTGCCGGAATGCGCGTAACGAATTGCATTTTTTATGAGAATCGTAACAACTTGCCCAATTCTGAACGGATCGGCGTAGACGAATACGGGAGCAGGACATTCAAATTCAATCGTGAAATCCTCCTGCGAAACTTCAGCCTTTAGCCATTGTAAACGCTCCTGAATCAAATCGCACAGATTCACATGGTATTTTTCTAATGATAAGGCCCCGGCTTGTGACAAGGACAGCGTTTGAAGATCATCAATAAGGCGATTAAGGCTTGCCAAGGGCTGCATGACCAGATTTAACTGATGCTTGTCCGGCTCGAACACGCCATCCATAATTCCCTGAAGGCGTGCGATTGAAGCCGTCAACGGCGAGCGTAATTCATGCGCCATAGCGATATGAGAAGCACGTAACTCCCCTTCATAATAAGTCAGTTTTTTGGTCATCTCATTGAAACCGTGAGTTAGAGTAAGAAGTTCTTCCGGCGCTTTATCTTCTAATTTTGCTTGCACAGAGAAATCCCCCTCAGTGACTTTTCTCGCGGCAGCGACCAGGTAGGAAAATTGCTTCGCCAACGGCCGCGACATATAGAGCCCCAGTAAGACCATGAGAGGTATAGCGACGACCACCAAAATAGCCAGCATAATCCAATCCCCCGAGGTGATAGACGGATTAGCAAAGTCAATGCCATACCAATAGTGAAAAAGGCTATAAAACCTGTACAAATCTTCATTGGGATTATTAAGCAAGTGCAGGAATTCCTTTCGGACATCCACCGGCATTTCATGATATAGAACCCAGGTGCTATAAATGGCATAGCGCAACCACATACAGAGTGCAATAATAACAACCACACCGACAGATTGAGAAATTACCCTCACGCAAATCCACTTCCAAAGCGAAACTCTTTTGCTTTTATTATTCATTTATTCCAATACCTGTAGCCCATCGCTCTAACGGTCAGCAGTACATCCTCCACCCCTACCGAATTGAGTTTTTTGCGCAAGTTATAAATATGCGTATCGACAACCCGCTCAAATGCATCACTTTCCGGCAAACACATATTTAACAATGTTTGGCGGGAAAACGCTCTTTTTGGCGCACGCATTAGCACAGATAACAGTAAGAACTCAGTCGGTGTAAGATCCACTGCAATTTTAACGTTTTCGGCGTGGCAAACGTGAACCAGCATCGCCTCTTCATCAAGTTGTACCGGGCCACAAATAATAAGTTCGGATTTTATATTTAATGCAGTCGCTCTTCTCAGCACGGCATGAACCCGAGCAACGACCTCACCCGGGTTGTAGGGTTTCACGATGTAATCATCAACGCCGTGCCTCAACGAGGAGATCTTATCCTGAATCTCGCCGATTGCCGTCACCATGATGACCGGCACATCGCTCTTTCTACGCACACGTGCCAATACTTCATTGCCATTTATTCCCGGCAGCATGACGTCTAATAAAACCAAGTCAGGTTGCCAGGAAAAAACCATCTCTAGCCCTTTAACACCATCGCCGACTTTGGCAACGGCAAAGCACTCTCTTTTTAGATAAGCTTCCAAGACTTCTGCAGCATGCATATCGTCCTCGATGATTAAAATTCTTTTTTCTGCCATATATTAACCTGCTATTCAGTCACGCTAACCAAGTGAAAAATATAATAAGCTTAGCACTTTTTTATTTAAAGAATAAACAAAAAACGAAGATAATACATATCAGGCGGTTAAAAATAAAGTCAGCACGACTTCATTCAAAATCAGCCCGACAAAGAAGGCAACACAATAACATTAAAATTCAAATAGTTACAAACTAAACATCATAAATCCCAAAATAAAAAGAACAGAAATTGACAACATCTTGACAAAGTTAAGCAATAATCGAGATTTCAATAGCGCCAACAGGTGAAGATATAAGGAGTCGATGCAATGGAAATGAGCAAAGTTGAATTGAACAATCAAGAATATTTATTAATAGCGTTATCAATCTGTTGGAAATGCATCTCAGGCAACCGGTAAACATCATCAACCTGATTGATAAAACTGGATATTCAAAACGTTCACCCGGGGTGAAATCGCGCATCTGGTGATTGATTCCACCGGGCTGAAGGTCTTCGGTGAAGGCGAGTGGAAAGTCAAAAAGCATGGCCAGGAACGCCGCCGTATCTGGCGTAAGCTGCATCTGGCAGTTGACAGCAACACACATGAAATCATCTGTGCAGACCTGTCGCTGAACAATGTGACGGACTCAGAAGCCTTCCCGGGTCTTATCCGGCAGACTCACAGAAAAATCAGGGCAGCATCGGCAGACGGCGCTTACGACACCCGGCTCTGTCACGATGAACTGCGGCGTAAGAAAATCAGCGCGCTTATCCCTCCCCGAAAAGGTGCGGGTTACTGGCCCGGTGAATATGCAGACCGTAACCGTGCAGTGGCTAATCAGCGAATGACCGGGAGTAATGCGCGGTGGAAATGGACAACAGATTACAACCGTCGCTCGATAGCGGAAACGGCGATGTACCGGGTAAAACAGCTGTTCGGGGGTTCACTGAATTCCAGATGGTATGTTCAACGTAAGTTCTGCGCTTTGGCCGGTATATCGATGAAGTCTTACATCAGATCAAGGAAAATGACAGAGGCGGCGAAAATGATTTTATCTACAGACAGGAAGATCATAGATATTGCACTTGAATATGGTTATCTGGAACAGCAGGCTTTCTGTCGCATCTTTAAAAACCACTATGGCGTTTCCCCTACGATGTTTCGCAAAATGAATAAGCCACGTGAGGATATTTGGATATCGGCGAAAACGGTGCTTTTAAAACTCACAAACGATAGGAAATAAAATCGAGGACTTAACGAGGTTACAACATGTTGTCAGCGATGAAGAGCAACAGGATATGATTCATCAGCGCATGTTTATAATAAAAGGCCAAACACCCCATTATTTTTATTTAAAAAATCTTTTTCCGAACTACAATCAACGACATTTTCTGTCGCCAGCCAAACACAATCTTATTCGCTTAGTCCCAACCCGTTAGAATTCTTTTACTTTCTCGAATGTCTGGGATATTGAGATGGTGCCGATAATAGGAGTCGAACCTACGACCTTCGCATTACGAATGCGCTGCTCTACCAACTGAGCTATATCGGCATCGAGCCGGGCCTGCAGGGCAAGCCGGAAGTGCGTTGAACAAGGTAGACCCGTGCACGAAATGAGTCAATAGCCGCCGGGGCGTTTGGTTGTTTTGCAAGCAGCCACACTACCGCGCGTTGTCCCTTCCAAAACAATCAGGGCGCAGCACGCTGCACCCTGAGGTCTTTACTACCGCAATCCGGCCTTAGCTGCGCACCAGATCGTCGCCGTAGCCGATCCACTTGTAGGTGGTCAGCGCGTCCAGGCCCATCGGGCCGCGGGCGTGCAGTTTCTGGGTGCTTACCGCCACTTCCGCGCCCAGGCCGAACTGGCCGCCGTCGGTGAAGCGGGTGCTGGCGTTGACGTACACCGCCGAGGAGTCCACCGCGCGCACGAAGTGCTCGGCGCTGCTCAGCGAGCGGGTGAGGATCGCGTCGGAGTGGTTGGTGCCGTGGGTGCGGATGTGGTCGATGGCCTGATTGATATCGTCCACCAGCAACACGTTCAGATCCAGCGACAGCCATTCATCGTCGTAATCTTCCGCGTTCACCGGCACCACCGTCGCCGGGCCGCCCTGCAGCAGCGGCAGCGCGTTTTCCGCCGCGTGCAGCGTCACGCCCGCCGCCGCCATTTTGGCGCTCAGCGCCGGCAGGAACTCGGCGGCGATGCTGCGGTTCACCAGCAGCGTCTCCAGCGAGTTACAGGCGCTCGGGCGCTGAATCTTGGCGTTCTCAATGACCGTCAGCGCCTTGTCGAAATCGACGTCGGCATCCACGTAGGTGTGGCACACGCCGATGCCGCCGGTGATCACCGGGATAGTCGATTGCTCGCGGCACAGCTTGTGCAGGCCGGCGCCGCCGCGCGGGATCAGCATGTCGACATAGCGATCCAGGCGCAGCAGTTCGTTCACCAGCGCGCGATCCGGGCTGTCGATCGCCTGCACCGCCGCCGCCGGCAGGCCGCACTGTTCCAGCGCCTGCTGGATCACTTTCACCGTCGCCTGGTTGGTGTTGTGCGTCTCTTTACCACCGCGCAGGATCACTGCGTTGCCGGTTTTCAGGCACAGGCTGGCGACGTCGATGGTGACGTTCGGCCGCGCCTCGTAAATCACGCCAATCACGCCGAGCGGCACCCGGCGGCGCTCCAGCTTCAGCCCGCTGTCCAGCAGGTTGCCGTCCAGCACGTGGCCGACCGGATCGTTCAGGCGGCACACCTGACGCACGTCGTTGGCGATCGCCGCCAGCCGCGCCGGGGTCAGCAGCAGGCGATCGAGCAGCGCTTCGCTCATGCCGGTGGCGCGCGCCTGCGCCATGTCTTGTTCGTTCGCCAGCAGGATCGCTTCGCTGTTGGCTTCCAGCCTGTCGGCCATCACCGACAGCACCTGATTCTTCTTCGCCGTGCTCAGCACCGCCAGCTGCCAGGAGGCCTGCTTGGCGGCCTTCCCCATCTGATCCAGCATGCTCACTCCTTAACTGACAATCATATCGTCGCGGTGCACTGCCACCGGACCGTATTCATAACCGAGGATTTCGCTGATTTCCTGCGAGTGGTGCCCGGCGATCATGCGCATCGCGTCGCTGTTGTAGCGGCTGACGCCGTGCGCCAGATCGCGCCCCGCCAGGTTGCGGATGCGGATCACTTCGCCGCGCGAGAAGTCGCCCTTCACTTCGCGGATGCCTTTCGGCAGCAGCGAGCTGCCGCGCGCCATCATCGCTTCCACCGCGCCGTCGTCGACGGTGATCTCGCCGGCCGGCGGCGCGCCGAAGATCCAGCGCTTGCGGTTTTCCAGCGGGGTTTCCAGCGCGTGGAAACGGGTGCCCACCGGTTTGCCTTCAATCACGTCCGCCACCACGCCCGGCTTGCTGCCCGCGGCGATCACCACGTCGATGCCGGCGCGGCAGGCCACGTCGGCCGCCTGCAGCTTGGTGCCCATGCCGCCAGTGCCCAGACCGGAGACGCTGTCGCCGGCGATGGCGCGCAGCGCGTCGTCGATGCCGTGCACTTCACGGATCAGTTCGGCCTGCGGGTTGTTGCGCGGATCGGCGGTGTAGAGGCCCTGCTGATCGGTCAGCAGCAGCAGTTTGTCGGCCCCGGCCAGAATGGCCGCCAGCGCCGACAGGTTATCGTTGTCGCCCACCTTGATTTCGGCGGTGGCGACGGCGTCGTTCTCATTGATTACCGGCACGATGCGGTTGTCCAGCAGCGCCGTCATGGTGTCGCGCGCGTTGAGGAAGCGCTCGCGGTCTTCCAGATCGGCGCGCGTCAGCAGCATCTGCCCGACGTGGATGCCGTAAATGGAGAACAGCTGTTCCCACAGCTGGATCAGCCGGCTCTGCCCCACCGCCGCCAGCAGCTGCTTGGAAGCGATAGTGGCGGGCAGCTCGGGGTAGCCCAGGTGTTCGCGCCCGGCGGCGATGGCGCCGGAGGTGACGATGACGATGCGGTGGCCCGCAGCGTGTTGCTGCGCGCACTGGCGCACCAATTCGACAATATGGGCGCGGTTCAGACGCAGCGATCCGCCGGTCAACACGCTGGTGCCCAATTTCACAACCAATGTCTGGCTGCCGTTCATAGTATTTCTGCCGTGTGTAATGATGAGAAAAAGAGTGCAAAGGTCTTTGTAACAGGAGAGACGCGTTATGCCAACAGGCACAACGCGAAATCAGCACAATACGTGGTCAAACGGGGTCAGGCGGAGAGTTTGATCAGTTTTTCTTTGAAATCGTCGGCGGGTTCCAGCCCCAGTTCCATGGTCGCCAGCAGCTCGCCCAGGCGGCGATGGAAGTCACGCAGGGTGTCTTCCAGCTTGGCGCTCACTTCATCATCCTTAATATTTTGCGCCGTCCAGTCGCCTTCTTTGTCGAACAGGCCGAATTGGTAAGAATAGGTGAAGCGCGCCTCTTCCGCCTGCAGCTCCATCCACCAGCCCCAGAACTCGCGCTTCTCCGGAGCGGGCTTTACATTGACGCAGACGGCCAAACAATCAAAGAAAAAACGGTCGTTTTCACATTGCCCTTCACGCAGGTACGGCCCCAAGCTGGCAAAACGTTTCATTAGTCGGCTTTTAGGGTGACCACTCGGTAACGTCATTCTCTAACCTCCTCAATGTAGACCACTCTTTTTAACAAACTGTTAAAATTTAGCAACTAATTAACGCATTTTGTCCTTCAGCCAGCCGGACATCTGCAGCAGCGCCCGGTGGAAGCTGTCGTAAACCGGGGTGCGCGGGATGGCGACCAGCTTGCCGCTCACCGAAGAGGTGACGATCAGCTGCGACTCCTCTTTCGGGCTGAGCGTATCGCGCTCCCAGTAGCCGGAGATCATCGGCGTCGGGCAGCGGCGCCCCAGCAGCCCCTGCATTTTCAGCGAGTAGCTGTTCAGCTCCACCTTCAGCACGTTGTCCGAGGCGTTAGCCATGCCCATGCGGCTGGCCAGCACGTCCATATACATGTCCGGTACGTTCAGCTGGGTGCTGCTGTCACACAGCAGGCGATGCACTACCGGCCCCAGGCAGGCCACGCCGCGCAGCCGCTGCGGCTCCAGGTAGGCCAATCGCACCGCCACGTTGGCGCCGAAGCGGAAGCCAAAGGCGCTCACCCGCTGATGGTCCACCCACGGCACCGAGGCCAGCTGGATCAGCACCTGTTGGTGCAGGTAGCTGGAGTCCTGCGTCAGCTTCCATTTGCAGGAGGAACCGATCGACGGCATGTCGAGCGTCAGCATGGCGATGCCTTGCGGCGCCAGGTAGTCGCGGAACAGGCGGTGGTAGTCGGTCTGCAGCGTGTCGAGGCTGCCGCACATCAGCACCGTCGGGAATGGCGCTTCGCCCTTCTCCGGCATGTGCAGGAAACCGGTGACGCTGCCGCCGCCTTCGATGCGAAACTCCAGCTCTTTCAGCTGATACGGCAGCAGCAGCGCCGCCTCTTCGTAAGCGCGATTGGCGAGCATCTCCGCCTGTTCGGCCAGCTCGTCGCCCTTCAGGTGCGGGTAACCGGCGATGCTGTACAGGCTCGCGGCCTTCAGCCAGTATTCGCCGCCGAGCAGCGGATCCTGCTGCTCCGTCGCCCGCTGCTGCCACTGCATGCCCTGATGGATCCATTCGTAGATCCAGTTGCCGTTGCGGTAGCCCACCACGGTATCCAGCCGCTGCGGATTGCTGCGCTCGGCGTCCGAGGCGGCGATGCGCGCCAGCACTTCGTGGATTTCGATCGGGCTGACGCCGCGCCAGGCCCACAGCAGCGGATTCAGTATGCGGTACCAGCTGCCGGTGGTGTCGCCTTCCAGCGCGGAATGCATGGCGGCGCTCACTTTGTTGCGCGCGCGCAGCACCAGCGTCGAGGTTTCAGGGTGTTTGAATTTAGGCTTGAAAAGAATTTCAGAAAGGTTGGCCTGTGCCATGGTAACAACAGCCTCCGTAAATCTGGCGATAGGCCGCAAAAGGCCTACTTAACTGGAGGTAGTGTACCTAACTCTGGCGGGATAAACCAAGATAACGCAAACGCCCGGCATAACCGGGCGTTTGGCTGGAACTGGCTGGGCTTAGCGGCCGCCGATAGGGGGAACGAAGCTGACGCCCATATCCCACGGCTGTTCGATCCAGGTGTCCTGCGGGATGTCGACCACATAGTCGTCCACCAGCGGGCGGCCCGCCGGTTTGGCGAAGATGGTGACGAAATGCGCTTTCGGGTACATGTCGCGGATCGCTTTCGCGGTGCCGCCGGTATCCACCAGATCGTCCACGACGATGAAGCCTTCACCGTCGCCTTCGGCGCGCTTGAGCACTTTCATTTCGCGTTGGTTGTCATGGTCATAGCTGGAAATGCAGACGGTATCCACATAGCGGATGCCGAGTTCGCGCGCCAGCAGGCCCGCCGGTACCAGACCGCCGCGGCTTACGGCAATGATGCCTGTCCATTTGTCGGCAGGCAGCAGGCGGTGCGCCAGCTTGCGTGCGTGTATTTGCAGCATATCCCAGGTAACAACGTATTTTTCGCTCATAGAATCGTGTCCCAGCCGGCGGTGAAGCGGCTTACTTTATAGTTCAGGGGAAAAAAGGTTGCGCGAGATTATAGAGACTGGCCGCGTTGAATTCCAGCTGTACCGAGGAAAACCTCGCGATTTCCGCCGCGCGGCTTTCCGGTGATTGATGCTGAAAAAACGAACGTTCCCGCAGCAAAGCTGTGTGATCAAGCGCTTAAACCGCACAATACGGGGCGCGCACCGCCGGAAATAAAGTGATATTCTCTGACGATCGTGCCACGACGCACAGATGCCCACTCACCTTAACCGCGCGGCACGCCCGTCCTGTCGGAGCCTGCCGTCACAGGAGACTTATAGTGTCTGAATTGTCTCAGCTTTCGCCACAGCCGCTGTGGGATATTTTCGCCAAGATCTGTTCTATCCCACACCCTTCTTATCATGAAGAAGCGCTGGCGCAGCACATCCTCACCTGGGCCAAAGAAAAGAACCTGCACGCCGAGCGCGATCGGGTCGGCAATATCCTGCTGCGCAAGCCGGCCACCAAAGGCATGGAAAACCGCAAGCCGGTCGCGCTGCAGGCGCACCTGGACATGGTGCCGCAAAAGAATAACGACACCGTGCACGACTTCGCCAAGGATCCGATCCAGCCTTATATCGCCGGCGAGTGGGTGAAAGCGCGCGGCACCACGCTGGGCGCCGACAACGGCATCGGCATGGCCTCCGCCCTGGCGGTGCTGGCCGACGACAGCGTTGAGCACGGCCCGCTGGAAGTGCTGCTGACCATGACCGAAGAGGCCGGCATGGACGGCGCCTTCGGGCTGCAGCCGAACTGGCTGCAGGCGGACATCCTGATCAATACCGATTCCGAAGAGGAAGGTGAAATCTACATGGGTTGCGCCGGCGGTATCGACTTCATCACCACCCTGCCGCTGCAGCGCGAAGCGGTGCCGGCCGGTTACCAAACCCTGAAGCTGACGCTCAAGGGCTTGAAAGGCGGCCACTCCGGCGCCGAGATCCACGTCGGGCTGGGCAACGCCAACAAGCTGCTGGCGCGCTTCCTGTTCGCCCATGCGGCGGCGCTGAACCTGCGCTTGCTGGATCTGAACGGCGGCACCCTGCGCAACGCCATCCCGCGTGAAGCCTCCGCGGTGGTTGCGGTGCCGGCGGACAAGGCCGACGCGCTGAAAGCCCTGAGCCAGGAGTTCCTGGCGGTGCTGCAGAACGAACTCTCCGCCAAAGAGAAGAACATCACCGTGCTGCTGGAGCCGACCACCAGCGCTTCGCAGGCGCTGAGCGCCGACAGCCAGCAACGTTTCCTGGCGCTGCTGAACGGCACGCCGAACGGCGTGATCCGCATGAGCGACGCGGTAAAAGGCGTGGTGGAAACCTCGCTGAACGTCGGCGTGGTCACCACCAGCGAAAACGAAGCGGAAATCATCTGCCTGATCCGCTCCCTGATCGACAGCGGCAAAGACTACGTGGTCGAGATGCTGACCGCGCTGGGCCAGCTGGCCGGCGCCAAGGTGGCGCCGAAGGGCGGCTACCCGGGCTGGCAGCCGGACGCCGACTCGCCGGTGATGCACCTGGTGCGCGAGCTGTATCAGGAGCTGTTCGACAAGACGCCGAACATCATGGTGATCCACGCCGGTCTGGAATGCGGTCTGTTCAAAAAGCCGTATCCAAACATGGACATGGTATCGATCGGGCCAACCATCACCGGCCCTCACTCGCCGGATGAGCAGGTGCATATCGAAAGCGTCGGTCTGTACTGGAAGCGAAGCTGCTGACCTCGCTGCTGAAAGCAATCCCTGAGCGCGCGTAAGCTGCGCGCTTAACGCAAAAAGCCGGCGACTTGCCTGGGTTGAGTCACTGGTCCGTTTACTGCCGATTAAGCACGTTGCACAACTCACCGGCCTGCACTGGCATACGGTCAAGAATATCGACTACCGGCGTCTGCTGCGGGAACGGACAGAGCCGCAGCGCCATACCCTCCGCCGTCTGGTGATGGATGAGTTCGCCCTGTTCAAAGGACATCGTTATGCCACCGTGGTGATGGA
The DNA here is from genome assembly GCF_010119335.3 of Serratia sp. HRI. Taxonomy (NCBI): domain Bacteria; kingdom Pseudomonadati; phylum Pseudomonadota; class Gammaproteobacteria; order Enterobacterales; family Yersiniaceae; genus Serratia; species Serratia sp. HRI. The sequence goes on from NZ_CP083690.1 coordinate 1,729,179, forward strand.
TGCGGATACGCAACAGGTGTTGTGGGTGGGCGAAGGCCGCAGCAGAGCGGCCTTCCGCCCCTTCTTCGTCTGGCTGGGCGCTGAAGGCTGTGCCGCTATCCAGTCTGTCGCCATGGATATGAATACGGCGTTAGACCTGGAGGTCAGGCATCACTGCCCGCAGGCGGAAGTGGTCTATGACTTGTTCCATGTGGTGGCAAAGTATGGCCGGGAGGTTATCGACCGGGTCCGCGTCGACCAGGCCAATCAACTCCGTGATAACCCAAAATCGCGTCAGGTCATCAAACGCAGCCGCTGGCTTTTTTATTCCCAAGGCAGCGCCAGCTGCCGCTCCAGCTGCGGATCGAGCAGCGTCACATGCAGCCCCACCAGCCGCACGCCGCGCCCTTCGCGCCGCTCGCGCCACGCCTGCCGCGCCACCTCCAGCAAATCCTGCCGGTTCAGCACCGGGAACACGTGCTCCTGAGTGGTTTGCTGAAAATCCTGAAACTTCAGCTTCACACCCTGCCGGGCGATGTGCAGATCCGGCTTCACCTTGCGCAGCCGCATCTCCAGCTCGGGATAGAGTTTGTCGATAATCAGCGTTTCGCAGTCTTCCCAGTCGTGAATGTCTTCCGCCAGCGTGCGCTCCACCCCCACCGATTTGCGCAGCCGCTCCGACGAGATCTCGCGCCGATCGATGCCCTGGCACCGCTCCCACAGCACCCGGCCGAACTTGCCGAAGCGCTTGAGGAGCTGCGCCAAATCGTATTGCTGCACGTCAGCGCAGGTGATAAGCCCCACCTCTTCCAGCCGCTTGGCGGTCACCTTGCCGACGCCGGGGATCTTGCTGAGCGGCAGCTGCTGCAAAAACGCCGGTACCTGCGCCGGCGTGATCACATATTGCCCGTTCGGCTTGTTCATCTCGGAGGCGATTTTGGCGAGAAACTTGATCGGCGCGACGCCGGCCGACGCAGTGAGGTTCAGTTCGTCGGCGATCGCCTGGCGGATCTCCTGGGCGATCAGCGTCGCCGAGCCATTGCATTGCGGGCTGTCGGTCACGTCGAGATAGGCTTCATCGAGCGACAGCGGCTCGATCAGCGGGGTGTAGCGGGCGAAGATTTCGCGGATGTGCAGCGAGGCCTCTTTGTAGGCCGCCATGCGCCCCGGCAACAGGGTGAGATGCGGGCACAGCTTGAGCGCCATCGCCGTGGACATGGCGCTGTGCACGCCGTAGCGCCGCGCCGGGTAGTTGGCGGTGCTGATCACCCCGCGCCGATCGGCGCTGCCGCCAATCGCCAGCGGGATATCGCGCAGGCTGGGATCGTCGCGCATTTCCACCGCCGCGAAGAAGCAGTCCATATCGACATGAATGATTTTACGCATCGCACCCTCCAGTAACACTGTATAAGTATACAGTCAGATACCGAAAGCTCAAGGCCGCAGGATTCGACGAAAGCACCGTTTCCGCCAGATATTTCCGCGTTGTTAAAAAAGCTTAATTTTTCAATAGTATGATTTCCGCCATCCCGTGCGGCTCACCACAACGATAACGACAAGGTACCCTACATGGTCAGATTTTCTTATTTGCTGCTGGCTTCCGCGCTGTCGCTGAGCGCGCTGGCGGCCAGCGCTGTCGGTCACGCGCCGGCGATCGTCGCCCACCGCGGCGGCACCGCCGATGCACCGGAGAACACCCGCATCGCCATCGAAACCGCGCTGAAAAACGGCGCCGACGCCATCTGGATCACCCTGCAAGAATCCAAAGACGGCGTCATCGTGCTGTATCGCCCTTCGGATCTGAAAGCGTTGACCAACCGGCAGGGCCCGGTCTCCGCCTATACCACCGCGCAGCTGGCCGAGACCGACGCCGGCTGGGCCTTCGCCAGAGGGGATACGCACCCGTTCCGCGGCCAGGGCATCGGCATTCCGCGGCTGGACGACGTGCTTAAAGCGTTTCCGCACGTCACCTTCTATCTGGACATCAAATCCCCGGACGCCGATCCGGCGCAGTTTGGCCAGGCGCTGCTGGCGACGCTGGAAAGCACCGACAGCCTGAACCGCATCCGCGTCTACTCCACCGACGCCAAATACCTGCAGGCGCTGCCGACGGCCATCCCGCGCTTCGAAAGCCGCGACGAGACCCGCACGCTGCTGGCCAATATCACCATGGCGCACCAGTGTGACGTCAAACCGGATAACCGGCAGCCGCGCTGGTACGGGCTGGAGCTGAAGCGCGAGGTGGAAGTGGTGGAGAAATATACCCTCGGCGAAGGGCGTTCGAAGGCGTTTCTGACCTGGGATAAAGAGTCGATGGACTGCTTCCGCTCGCAGGGCCCGGCGCATATCATCCTGTTCGGTGTCAACTCGCCGCAGGAGTATCAGCAGGCGCTGGCGCTGGGCGCCGACGGCGTGATGGTCAACTCACCGGCCGAGGCGAAAAGCTTCCACAAGGCGAAATAAATCATCGGCCACGGGCATAAGGCGGTTCGACAAACCCACCTTATGCCCCCCGGCTTTAAACATCCGTTAGTGAGCAGGAACCACCTGGATGGTGCCATTTTCATTGCGTACGCTAAACCCTGCCCCAAATAACCGGGCGGCAGGCTCAATACCTTTACTTCGTTTATCCGGCGACAACAGCGTTACCGAAACCCCGTAAGACCTCCCGCCCTCGAATTTATAGTTATCGTCAGAAATGCACGTAGCCGCAGTGACCGCAGGCATCTCGTTATCCGCGAAGTTCTTGCCGAAGATAGCGTTGGCGTTGCCGATTTCCTCGATAATGACGCCGGCCAGCCGCTCGTCCCCTTCCGGTTGAACCCGCACGCAAACGTGGTTATCAACCACAGTGACGCTGGCCGCGTAGTTCTATGGCCTCGGATCGTTCATGTACATACAGCCGGCGAGCAGCAAAATCAGCGTTCCAGCCAAAATAATGCGGTTCATCCTGTTACCTCTGCTTAAAAAACTGAGAAAGCGCATATTCGTATTTTCTGGCGATCGTTTTATCCGTTACACCCTGAAAATTCACGCCATTGTTAATCGCACCAGCCAGACTTTCATACGCCTTTCGGCAAGGCCCAAATAAAAAACCCGGCCAAAGCCGGGTTTTCGCTATAGCTACAGAATGCGGTGCTTGTCCAGCTGCTCGCGCCGCTGTGCCGCTTTGGCTTCGCGCTTTTTGCGCGCATCGCAAGGTTCCGGGCAGTCGCAGACTTTCTCCATCCCCAATGCGGTGATGCCGCCGCAGCTGCCCTGCAGGCTTTTGCGTTTGAACACGTAGCCCAGCGACATCCCGCCGACGATCAGCAGGAACAACACGAAGGTGGCGGCGAATACCGTCAGCATAGCAACCTCACGAACTCTTTTTCAGGTAGGGTTTGAACGCGTCCGAATAACGCTCCTCAAACCCGTCGGCGGTTTTCACGATCATGAACACCGGGATACCGAGCAGGTTGGCCAGCGCCAGGCCGCGTTCCGGCCCCATCACGTTCAGGCCGGTGGACAGGCCGTCGGCGGTCATACAGGTCGGGCTCAGCACGGTGATCGACACCAGGCGGTGGTTGATCGGCCGGCCGGTGATCGGATCGATGGTGTGCGAATAGCGCACCCCGTCCTGCTCGAAGTAGTTGCGATAGTCACCCGAGGTGGCGATCGACATCTCCCCCGGCTGGATCACCAACTGCGCCTGCTGCTGCGCACCGGCGGTCGGGCGCTCGATGGCGATGCGCCACGGCTTTTGCTCGCCGTTGCGCCCGCGAGTGCGGACTTCACCGCCGATATCCACCATGTAGTTTTGCACGTGTTGCGATTGCAGGTACTCCGCCACCACGTCCACGCCGTATCCTTTGGCGATCGACGACAGGTCGACATACAGCTCGGGGATGCTTTTCACCAGCGCGCTGCCCTGCACCGCCAGTTTATCGGCACCGGTCCAGGCGCGACGGTGCGCCAGCTCCGCCTCGCTCGGCACTTTATCCGGCCGCCCTTCCGGGCCGAAGCCCCACAGGTTGACCAGCGGCCCGACGGTCACGTCCAGCGCGCCATCGGTCACGCGGTTGATGCGCAGCGCTTCGCGCACCACCTCGGCGGTCGCCGGCGAAACCGGGAACGGCCGGTCGATGTCGCGGCTGGCGTTGAAGCGGCTCAGCTCGGAGTCCGGTCGATAGGTGGACATCTGGTCGTTCACCTGCTCCAGCCGTTTATCGATCTCCGCCTGCATCTCGCGCGCCGACGGCGTATCGTCGCCGGTCACATAACGGATCGAATACGAGGTGCCCATGGTTTTACCCGTCAGGTCCACCTGTTCCGGCCCGCAGCCGGTCAGCAGCAGGGTGGCGCTCAGCGCCACGCCCGTCAGCCAGTTCTTCATCGCCAATGCGCGCATTTAGCCACCAAAGTCATCCAGCATGATGTTTTCGTCTTCGACACCCAGATCTTTCAGCATCTTGATCACCGCAGCGTTCATCATCGGCGGCCCGCACATGTAAAACTCGCAGTCCTCCGGCGCCGGGTGATTCTTCAGGTAGTTCTCCAGCAGAACATTATGGATAAAGCCGGTGTAGCCGGTCCAGTTATCTTCCGGCTGCGGATCCGACAGCGCCACGTGCCAGGTGAAGTTGTCATTCTCCGCCTGCAGCTGGTTGAAGTCGTCTTCATAGAACATCTCGCGCAGCGAACGCGCGCCGTACCAGAAGGTGATCTTGCGCTTCGAGTTCAGGCGCTTGAGCTGATCGAAGATGTGCGAGCGCATCGGCGCCATGCCCGCGCCGCCGCCGATGAAGATCATTTCGGCGTCGGTGTCCTTGGCGAAGAACTCGCCGAACGGCCCGGAGATGGTCACCTTGTCACCGGCTTTCAGCGACCAGATATAGGAAGACATGATGCCCGGCGGCACGTCCGGGTTGTTCGGCGGCGGCGTGGCGATACGCACGTTGAGCATGATGATGCCCTTCTCTTCCGGATAGTTGGCCATCGAGTAGGCGCGCACCGTGGTGTCGTTCACCGTCGAGCGGTAGCGGAACAGGTTGAACTTGTCCCAGTCGCCGCGATACTCCTGCGGCACGTCGAAGTCGGCGTAGCTGATGTCGTGCGCCGGGGCTTCGATCTGGATGAAACCGCCCGCGCGGAACGGCACGTCTTCGCCATCGGGGATCTTCAGCTTCAGCTCTTTGATAAAGGTGGCTTTGTTATCGTTGGAGATAACCTCGCACTCCCATTTCTTCACGCCGAAGATCTCTTCCGGCAACTCGATCTTCAGGTTCTGCTTCACGTTCACCTGGCACGCCAGGCGGCAACCCTCTTTCGCTTCGCGCTTGTTGATGTGCGAGAGCTCGGTCGGCAGGATATCGCCACCGCCCTCTTTGATCACCACCCGGCACTGGCCGCAGGAACCGCCGCCACCGCAGGCCGAGGAGACGAAAATCCCCTGGCTGGAGAGCACGTTAAGCAGCTTGTCGCCCGCCGGCGCATGGAAGCTCTTATCCAAATCGCCGTTGATCTCCACCGCGATGTCGCCGGTGTTCACCAGCTTCGATTTGGCGAACAGGATCAGCAATACCAGCACCATCACGATGGTGGTGAACATTGCTACGCCTAAAATAATTTCCATAAATTCTTCCCGCCTTTACAACTGAACACCGGAGAAGGACATGAAGCCCAGCGCCATCAGTCCGGTGGTGATAAAGGTAATGCCCAGGCCGCGCAGTCCCGCCGGCACGTTGGCATACTTGAGTTTTTCGCGGATCCCCGCCATGGCGACGATCGCCAGCATCCAGCCGGTGCCGGAGCCGATGCCGTACACCACCGATTCGGCGAAGTTGTAGTCGCGCTGCACCATGAAGGACACGCCGCCGAAGATGGCGCAGTTCACGGTGATGAGCGGCAGGAAGATGCCGAGCGCGTTATACAGCGACGGGAAGAAGCGATCGAGGATCATCTCCAAAATCTGCACCAGCGCCGCGATCACGCCGATGAAGGTGATGAAGTTGAGGAAGCTCAGATCGACGCCTTCCACCAGCGCGCCGTCGCGCAGGATCAGGTTGTAGACCAGGTTGTTCACCGGCACCGAAATGCCGAGCACGATGGTCACCGCGATGCCCAGGCCAAAGGCGGTCGACACCTTCTTCGAGACCGCCAGGAAGGTACACATCCCGAGGAAGAACGCCAGCGCCATGTTCTCGACGAACACCGCGCGCACAAACAGGCTGATATAGTGTTCCATCGGCCTTTACTCCTTTTCGATCTGCGCCGGCTTCAGGGTGCGCAGCACCCAGATCAGCAGGCCGATGATGAAGAACGCGCTCGGCGCCAGCAGGAACAGGCCGTTCGGCTGATACCAGCCGCCGTTCTGCACCGTTTCCAGCACCGGGACGCCGAACAGCTTGCCGGAGCCAATCAGCTCGCGCAGGAAACCGACCAGCACCAGGATCACCCCGTAGCCCAGCCCGTTGCCGATACCGTCCATAAAGCTCTCGATCGGCGGCGACTTCATGGCGTAAGCCTCGGCGCGCCCCATCACGATACAGTTGGTGATGATAAGGCCGACGAACACCGACAGCTGCTTGGAGATCTCGAACGCGTAGGCGCGCAACAGCTGATCGACCACGATCACCAGCGAGGCGATGATCGCCATCTGCACGATGATGCGCACACTATTGGGAATATGGTGACGGATCAGCGAGATGAAGAAGCTGGAGAACGCCGTCACCAGCGTCACCGCAATGGTCATCACCACCGCAGTCTCCAGCTTGGTGGTCACTGCCAACGCAGAACAGACGCCCAGCACCTGCAGGGCGATCGGGTTATTGTCAAACAGCGGCCCCAGCAGAACCCGCTTTATCTCTTTGGAATCAGCCATTTTTCAGCGCTCCTTCACGAACTTTTTTCAGGAACGGGCCGAAGCCGTGCTCGCCCAACCAGAAATCAAACGTATGCTGCACGCCGTTGGAGGTCAGCGTGGCACCGGACAGGCCGTCCACCCCGTGCACATCCCCCTGACGCGCACCGCCTTTCACCACGCGGATCGCCGGCTGGCCGTTGTCGTCGAACAGCTGTTTGCCGACCCACTGCTGACGCCAGGACGGGTTCTCGACCTCCCCGCCCAGCCCCGGGGTTTCCCCCTGGTCGTAGTAGGTGATGCCCTTGACCGTGTTGCCGTCGTTATCCAGCGCCACGAAGGCGTACATCATCGACCACAGGCCGGTGCCGTATACCGGCAGCACAATCTTGTTCACCTGGCCGCTTTCATCGCGCACCAGGTAGATTTCCGCCTGATTGCTACGGCGCTTGATGCCGGCCGGATCGTCGCCCGCCGCCAGCGCCACGCTTTTGGCGTCGTCGCGCAGCGCGGCGCCCAGATCGAACGCCGCCGCCTTGCCGGCGACAAACTCGCCGCTGTTCAGATCCACCAGGCGCGGTTCGATGCGCTCGCTGTACAGGCGCTTGACCTGCTCGCTCTCCATTTTCGGCTGCAACAGGCCGGCTACGTCGAGAATATTGCGCTGCTTATCGAGCAGCTTTTGCTCCTGCTGTTTGGACTTCAGGCCGACGGCGGAGCCCGCCACCACCACTGAACACACCAGACACAGCAGCAGCACTACCAGCAGCGTTTTACCGATGCCGTCGTTTTTCGCTTCATTCGCCACGGGCTTTTCTCCGCTTGATGTTGGCCTGCACCACCAGATAATCGAACAGCGGTGCGAACAGGTTGGCGAACAGGATCGCCAGCATCATGCCTTCCGGATAGGCGGGGTTGACCACCCGGATAAGCACGCACATCACGCCGATTAGAATGCCGTACCACCATTTCCCCTTGTTGGTGAAGGAAGCGGAAACCGGGTCGGTCGCCATAAAGATCATGCCGAAGGCGAAACCGCCCAGCACCAGATGCCAGTACCACGGCATGGCGAACATCGGGTTGGTATCGGAACCGATGGCGTTGAACAACAGGGCGGAAGCCACCATGCCGAGCATTACGCCGGCGACGATGCGCCAGGAGGCCACGCGGCCGAACAGGATAATCGCCCCGCCGATCAGGATCATCAGCGTGGAGACTTCACCGATGGAGCCGGGAATGTTGCCGAGGAAGGCGTCCATCCAGCTGATGGACTGGCCGGTGGCCACGTTGCTCAGGCTGTGCGCCCCGCCTGCGCTCCACTGCGCCAGCGGCGTCGCGCCGGAGAAACCGTCCGCAGAGGTCCACACCAGATCGCCGGAGATCTGCGCCGGATAGGCGAAGAACAGGAAGGCACGGCCGGCCAACGCCGGGTTGAGGAAGTTGCGCCCGGTGCCGCCGAAGATCTCTTTGGCCACCACCACGCCGAAGGTGATGCCCAGCGCGGCCTGCCACAGCGGCAGGGTCGGCGGCACGATCAGCGCGAACAGGATAGAGGTGACGAAGAAGCCTTCGTTGACCTCATGCTTGCGGATAATGGCGAACAGCACTTCCCAGAAGCCGCCGACGACAAACACCACGGCGTAGATCGGCAGGAAGTAACAGGCGCCCAGCACCATCTTGCTGACCCAGCCGGCGTCGGCCGCCAGCGAGGCGCCGAGCCACTGCGCCAGGCGATAATGCCAGTCGCCCGCCAGCACCTGTTGCAGCTCGTCGCCGCTGTACAGATGGTGCAGCGCCGGGATTGCCTGCTGGCCGACGTTGTACATGCCCCAGAACATCGCCGGGAATACCGCCAGCCACACCAGGATCATCATACGTTTCAAATCGATGGCGTCGCGCACGTGCGAAGCGCCGCGCGTCACCGTGCCGGGGGTATAAAACACCGTGGTGGTCGCTTCATACAGCGGGTACCACTTTTCCAGTTTGCCGCCCGGCGTGAAGTGGTGCTCTATCTTCTCAAAATAATTCTTCAGGCCCATCGGTTATCCTTCCTGCTCAATCTTGGTCAGCACCTCGCGCAGCACCGGCGCGTACTCATACTTGCCGGGGCAAACGAAGGTGCACAGCGCCAGATCTTCCTCGTCCAGCTCCAGACAGCCCAGCGCCTGCGCGCTGTCGCTGTCGCCCGCCAGCAGATCGCGCAGCAGCAGCGTCGGCAAAATGTCCAGCGGCATCACCCGCTCGTAGTTGCCGATCGGCACCATGGCGCGCTCGCCGCCGTGGGTGCTGGTCGAGAAGGCGAACAGTTTGTTCTTCAGGAAGTGCCCCAGCGTGGTGCGGGTAATGGAGAACTTGTTCGGCGAAGGCACGATCCAACCGAACAGCTCTTTGTCGCGCCCTTCTTCCAGCACCGACACCTGCGAGTGGAAACGGCCGAGCCAGGCATTCGGGCCGGCGGCGTGCATGCCGTTCAGCACCGAACCGGAGATCACCCGGTTCTCGCCGTCTTTCAGGCGGCCGGCGGTCAGCTCCTCGAGGCTGGCCCCCAGGCGAGTGCGCAGCAGCGCCGGCTGCGCCACCTGCGGCCCGGCCAGCGCCACGACCCGACGGGTATCGAGCTTACCGGTGGTGAACAGCGTGCCGATGGCGATGACGTCCTGGTAGCCGATGTGCCAAACGGTTTTCTTCAGGCTGACCGGTTCCAGGAAGTGAATGTGAGTGCCCACCAGCCCGGCGGGGTGCGGGCCGGCAAATTCGCTGTAGGCGATCTGCGGGCTGCTCTGCTGGCCAACGGAGGCACCGGCGGCGTGGCATACGTGTACCTTGCCCGTCGTCAGGCGCGCCAACACCAGCAGCCCGGCGTTGAACGCCGCCTGCTGTTCGGCGATGATCACCTGCGGATCGGCGGCCAACGGCTGGGTATCCATCGCGGTGACGAAAATGGCGCGCGCTTCGCTGCCGGGGCTCGGCGTTTTGCTGAACGGACGGGTGCGCAGCGCGGTCCACAGGCCGCTGGCGATCAGTTCACTCTCGACCTGTTCGCGCGGCAGCTGGGCCAACTCCCCCAGCGGGTAATGCGCAAACTCGAGCTGATCGTCACCGCCGTTTTCCAGCGCAATCACCACCGATTGCAATACGCGCCGTTCGCCGCGGTTAATCGCGGCGATGCGGCCGCTGGCGGGAGCCGTGAAGAAAACCCCGGGGTTTTTCTTATCTTCGAACAACGCCTGGCCTTTCTTAACGGTATCGCCTTCCTGCACCAGCATGGAGGGACGCATTCCGACATACTCTTCCCCAAGCAGGGCGACATGCTGAATGTTCGGGCCGTCTTGGATCGCCTGAACCGGAGCCCCGGCTATCGGCAGATCTAACCCTTTTCTGATCTTAATCATAGGATTTATACGATGTAGTTTGGTTTACACGTCTGCCCGGCCCCAGAGGCGGGTGCTGACGATGCCAGGATTGCCGGGCAGTGCGCATGGCGTCACGCCCAACATGAACTTTCTCGCAGTGAAAAATCGGGGTAACGCGCATTCCCTTGATTCCCCCTTTCCGTTGTTTGCTCGACAGTCGATGTGTTAACGGCCTGTAGCCAAATAACCATCAAAACGGCCGGGTTATATGCCATACCCCCTGCCGCTTCAATCGCCACAGCGCGTTAAATTGAAGAGGGAATATTAACATTGTTCGCAACATTGTTCTGCGTTCCGTCGTGACTTGGGTCAAGCAAACGCAATTAAATTTCGCCTGTTTTTCACTACTTATCGTTAAAATCTGCCGGTCATTTCACTTTTATCGAGCTTTGTCGTTTTTTTATACATATCACGTATTGCTAAAAATAAACGCGCTGGTAATCTGGCGGTGTTTTGCGGCAGTAAAAACAATAATCAGTGGCATGCCGACCAAGGTCATTGCGCCGGCAGATAAATATAAGCAGGAATAATAATGAGCAAAATCGCGCTGTTGTTTGCGATGCTTGTTTCTATGCCGATGATCACGGCCTGCAGCGCCAGCGAGCAGGTACCCGAAGCACCGGTAGTTAAACAGCAATTATTGGGTTCGCCGGTCTATATTCAGATCTTCAAAGAGGAACGCAAGCTGGAATTGTATGCCAAAATGGGCAATGAATTCCGCCTGGTCAACACGTTCCCGATCTGTAATTTCTCCGGCGGGCTGGGTCCTAAACGTCGTGAAGGCGATTTTAAAAGTCCGGAAGGCTTTTATAGCGTTGACGCGCACCATCTGAAACCCGACAGCAAGTATTATCGGGCGATCAATATCGGTTTCCCTAATGATTACGATAAATCGCAGGGCTATTCCGGCGCTTATCTGATGATCCACGGCGAATGTAAATCGATCGGCTGTTACGCGATGACCAACACCTATATGGATGAGATCTATCGCTATGTCGAAGCCGCCTTCGCCTATGGCCAAAGCCGCGTCGACATCAGCATCTACCCGTTCCGCATGACCGAGCAAAACCTCAAGCGCCATGCGTCATCCAGCTATATCGCCTTCTGGCGCCAGCTGAAGCCGGGCTACGATTACTTCGCGAAGAACCACCAGCCGCCGATGATGACCGTGGACAACGGCCAGTATGTGCTGGGTCAACCGTTGATGAGCAGCGGCCAGATGACACAGTACGCGTCAGCCAGCCCGACGCCCAACACCAACCCCTTCGCTCAGAACAAGCCGCTCACCGAAGTGAAATAACGCGAACTCGCCTGGCTCAATCTTGTGCCAGGTTTCGTTAGCGGTCAGCGGTTGGGTGGCGATCACCGTGACCACATCGTTCGGTGTGGTCTGCTGCTGAAAATCGATTTCCACATCCTGATCGAGCAGCGTCGCCTTGCCGAACGGCGCACGGCGCGTGATCCAATACAGGTTGGTGGAGCAATAGGCCATCACGAAGCGCCCGTCCGACAACAGCATGTTGAATACCCCTTTCTTGCGCAGCTGGCTCGCCAACAGGCCGATGTAGCGGAAAACCGCCGGCCACTGGCTCGGGGTACGCGGGTATTTCAGCGCCAGCTGATGCAGCAGCCAGCAGAACGCGTATTCGCTGTCGGTCTGGCCGACCGGGCGAAACGTGCCGGTATCCAGCTGACGGTAGCCTTTCAATTGGCCGTTGTGCGCGTAGGTCCAGTTGCGGCCCCACAGTTCGCGGGTGAACGGGTGGGTGTTTTCCAGCGCCACTTCGCCGCGGTTGGCCTGGCGAATATGGGACACCACCGCACAGGACTTGATCGGGTAGTCCTGCACCAGGCGGGCGATCGGCGAGTTGAAGCTCGGCTGCGGATCCTTGAATGTGCGGCAGCCGTTCCCTTCATAGAAGGTAATGCCCCAGCCATCCTTATGCGGCCCGGTGCGGCCGCCGCGCTGTACCAGGCCGGTAAAGCTGAAGCAGATATCGGTCGGTACGTTTGCGCTCATCCCGAGCAGTTCACACATCGCCAGCACTCCTTAACCACACTGACACAGGCTGTGCGGGCGCGCCATGCGGCGCCCGCAGTCTTATTCATGGGGAGCCACAGCTCCCCGCAGGCTATCAAGCCTTAACCATCTCTTTTTCGATCAGCTGAATCAAGATGTGAATCGCTTTGATGTGGATTTCCTGAATGCGGTCGGCGTAGCCGAAGTGCGGCACGCGAATTTCCACATCGGCGGAACCCGCCATCTTGCCGCCGTCCTTGCCGGTCAGGGTGATCACTTTCATCCCCTTGGCGCGCGCCGCGTCGATGGCCTTGATGATGTTGCCGGAGTTGCCGGAGGTGGAAATGCCCAGCAGCACATCGCCTTCGCGGCCTACCGCTTCCACATAGCGAGAGAAGACGTACTCATAGCCGAAGTCGTTGCTGACGCAGGACAGGTGGCTCACGTCCGAGATGGCAATCGCCGGGTAGCCCGGGCGGTTTTCACGGTAGCGGCCGGTCAGCTCTTCGGCGAAGTGCATCGCGTCGCAATGGGAACCGCCGTTGCCGCAGGAAATCACTTTACCGCCGGCTTTGAAGGAATCCGCCAGCAGCACCGCCGCACGTTGGATGGCGTCGATGTTGGCGTCGTCATTGATAAATTTCGCCAGGGTATCAGCCGCTTCGTTCAGTTCACTGCGAATAAGGTCGTGGTACATGAGGAACCTCTTGTTATCGTCAAATCTTCCGCTCCGCAGTGTACCGGATCGCGGAAACAGCGAGAAGCATTCTCAGCCAAACAGCGCGCCGGTTAAGGAAGCGGAGAGGTTTTTGATGATTGGTGCTGTCAGTTTGTGACCTGAGTTGTAATTAAACTGTAAACGCATTGATAAAAATTCTGCCTTGTACTAAAACCTATTACATACACACAACAGGTCAGACCTCTTACTACTTCGGAGCTTCTTATGATGGTTCTTAGTATTGTCGTTTTACTGGCTCTCCTCGGCGTGGTGTTCTACCACCGAGTGAACCTTACCCTCAGCAGCCTGATCCTGGTGGCGTACACCGCCGCCATGGGCGCGATTGGCCTGTGGAGCTTCTGGCTGTTGCTGCCGCTGGCGATCGTGCTGCTGCCGCTGAACCTTTCCTCCCTGCGCCGTTCCCTGCTCTCCGCACCGGCGTTGCGCGCCTTCCGCAAGGTGATGCCGCCGATGTCCACCACCGAGAAGGAGGCGATCGACGCCGGCACCACCTGGTGGGAAGGCGATCTGTTCCGCGGCGCGCCGGACTGGAACAAGCTGCACAGCTACCCGAAACCGCGCCTGACGGAAGAAGAGCAGGCGTTTATCGACGGCCCGGTGGAAGAAGCCTGCCGCATGGCCAACGACTTCCAGATCACCCACGAACTGGCCGATCTGCCGCCTGAACTCTGGGCATACCTGAAAGAACACCGTTTCTTCGCGATGATCATCAAGAAAGAGTACGGCGGTCTGGAATTCTCTCCTTATGCTCAGGCGATGGTGCTGCAAAAACTGGCCGGCGTTTCCGGCATCCTGGCGATCACCGTCGGCGTGCCGAACTCCCTCGGCCCGGGCGAACTGCTGCAGCACTACGGCACCGAAGAACAGAAAAACCACTACCTGCCGGGCCTGGCGCGCGGCGACGAGATCCCTTGCTTCGCGCTGACCAGCCCGGAAGCGGGCTCCGATGCCGGTGCCATTCCGGACGTCGGCACCGTGTGCATGGGCGACTGGCAGGGCAAGCAGGTGCTGGGCATGCGCCTGACCTGGAACAAGCGCTACATCACGCTGGCGCCGGTCGCCACCGTACTGGGCCTGGCGTTCAAACTGCATGACCCGAACCGCCTGCTGAGCGACAACGAATCCCCGGGCATCACCTGTGCGCTGATCCCGACCAGCACGCCGGGCGTGGAAATCGGCAACCGCCACTTCCCGCTGAACGTGCCGTTCCAAAACGGCCCGACCCGCGGCACCGACGTATTCGTCCCGATCGATTACATCATCGGCGGCCCGAAAATGGCCGGCCAGGGCTGGCGCATGCTGGTTGAGTGTCTGTCGGTCGGTCGCGGCATCACCCTGCCGTCCAACTCTACCGGCAGCCTGAAATCCATCGCCCTGGCGACCGGTGCCTACGCGCACATTCGCCGTCAATTCAAGATCTCCATCGGCAAGATGGAAGGGATCGAAGAGCCGTTGGCGCGCATCGCCGGCAACACCTATGTGATGGACGCCGCCGCTTCGCTGATCACCTATGCGCTGGTGCAGGGCGAGAAGCCGGCCGTGCTGTCGGCCATCGTCAAATACCACTGTACGCACCGCGGCCAGCAGTCGATCGTTGACGCCATGGACATCGCCGGCGGTAAAGGCATCATGCTCGGCGAATCCAACTTCCTGGCTCGCGCCTATCAGGGCGCACCGATCGCCATCACGGTGGAAGGCGCGAACATCCTGACCCGCACCATGATGATCTTCGGTCAAGGCGCGATCCGCTGCCATCCTTATGTGCTGGATGAAATGGCGGCGGCGCAGAGCAACGATCTGAACGCCTTCGATAAATCGCTGTTCGGCCATCTGGGCCACGTCGGCAGCAACAAGGTACGCAGCTTCTGGCTGGGCCTGACCAACGGCCGCACCAGCGCCACGCCGACCAAGGACGCGACCCGTCGTTACTATCAGCAATTGAACCGCCTGAGCGCCAACCTGGCGTTGCTGTCGGACGTTTCCATGGGCGTGCTGGGCGGTAGCCTGAAGCGCCGCGAGCGCATCTCCGCTCGCCTGGGGGACATCCTCAGCCAGATGTATTTGGCTTCCGCCGTGCTGAAACGCTTTGACGACGAAGGCCGTCAGAAAGAAGATCTGCCGCTGGTGCATTGGGGCGTGCAAGACAGCCTGCATAAAGCCGAACAGGCGCTGGATGACCTGCTGCGCAACTTCCCGAACCGCTTTATCGCCGGCGCGATGCGCTTCGTGGTCTTCCCGCTCGGCCGTGTGCATACCGCACCGTCCGATCGTCTGGATCACCAGTTGGCCAAGATCCTGCAGGTGCCTTCCGCCACCCGCAGCCGTCTGGGGCGCGGCCAGTACCTGACGCCGAGCGAACATAACCCAATCGGCCTGCTGGAAGCGGCGCTGGCCGACGTGATGGCCGCCGAGCCGATTCACGAACGTCTGTGCAAGGCGGTCGGCAAAAACCTGCCGTTCACCCGTCTGGATCGTTTGGCGGAACGCGCGCTGGAAGAAGGCAAGATCAGCGCCGACGAAGCGAAAATTCTGGTGAAAGCCGAAGAGAGCCGTCTGCGTTCCATCACGTGGACGACTTTGCGCCGGATGCGCTGGCGGCCGCCAAACCGGAAAAGCCGGCGGCGCAGTCTAAGCGCCAACAGCAGACCGAAGCGGCTTAACGCTAATTCCCACTCCACGCATCCAAGGGGCGATCATCATCGCCCCTTTTTCTTTTATTCCATCACAAACTGCGCACCGCGCCGCAGGTTGGCGCAACGGCGGATTTCACGGGAAGGAAGTTCGAGTAGACTGCGCGGCGGGTGCTCTGGATCTTTCTGTCCGGAGCCTTGGCAAAGGAGAGAAAGAGAAAGGCCCCGAGTCGATATTATCAACCTGTACTGCACCCATTTTGTTGGACGATGAAATGGAATAGTCCCTGATATGTCAAAGCCAAAATACCCCTTCGAAAAGCGCCTTGAAGTCGTGAATCACTACTTCACAACTGATGATGGTTACAGGATCATCTCTGCACGTTTTGGTGTGCCTCGAACACAGGTCAGGACGTGGGTTGCCCTCTATGAAAAACATGGAGAAAAAGGTTTAATTCCCAAACCTAAAGGCGTTAGTGCTGATCCAGAGTTGCGCATTAAGGTCGTGAAAGCCGTGACCGAGCAGCAGATGTCCCTCAATCAGGCTGCTGCTCACTTTATGCTTGCTGGTAGTGGTTCTGTAGCCAAGTGGCTGAAAGTCTATGAGGAGCACGGAGAAGCTGGTTTACGCGCACTCAAGATCGGCACCAAAAGAAACATTACAATGTCAGTTGATCCAGAAAAAGCGGCGTTAGCATTGGAGCTGTCGAAAGACCGACGTATTGAGGATCTTGAAAGACAAGTTCGATTCCTTGAAATGCGGCTTACGTATCTAAAAAAGCTGAAAGCCTTAGCTCATCCCGCGAAAAAGTGAAAGTACTCAACGAGCTAAGGCAGTTTTACCCTCTTGATGAGCTTCTCAAGGCAGCGGAGATACCGCGCAGTACGTTTTATTACCATCTAAAGGCTCTCAGCAAGCCTGATAAGTATGCGGATGTTAAAAAGCGTATTGGTGAGATTTATCACGAGAATAAAGGTCGTTACGGATACCGTAGGGTAACGTTGTCTCTCCATCGAGACGGGGAACGGATTAACCATAAAGCCGTTCAGCGCCTGATGGGAACCCTCTCGCTTAAGGCAGCGATTAAGGTCAAGCGATACAGCTCCTACAGAGGAGAGGTAGGGCAACCGCCCCCAATGTTCTCCAAAGGGATTTCAAGGCTACACGGCCAAACGAGAAGTGGGTTACCGACGTTACTGAATTTGCAGTCAATGGGCGAAAGCTGTATTTGTCTCCAGTAATAGATCTCTTCAACAACGAAGTTATTTCTTACAGCCTGTCGGAAAGACCTGTGATGAACATGGTCGAGAATATGCTCGATCAGGCATTCAAAAAGCTTAAGCCTCACGAGCATCCTATTCTGCACTCTGACCAGGGATGGCAGTATCGTATGAGAAGGTATCAAAACATCCTTAAAGAACAAGGCATTACACAGAGCATGTCCAGAAAAGGCAATTGTCTGGATAATGCAGTCGTGGAATGTTTCTTTGGAACCTTAAAGTCGGAGTGTTTTTATCTTGACGAGTTCAGTAATATAAGCGAACTGAAGGATGCTGTTACGGAATATATTGACTACTACAACAGCAGAAGAATTAGCCTGAAATTAAAAGGTCTGAGTCCAATTGAATATCGAACCCAGACCTATGTGCCTCGTGTTTAACTGTCCAACTTTTTGGGGTCAGTACAACCCGAGGCCACTCTGATGCCTAGCAACATCAGGTTAGCAAGGCAAGGATAGGGAGGTCAAAAATGCAGCAATAACGGGTCGTGCTTAAGCTGGTGATCCTCTGTATGACGCTGATCGCGTTCATCTGGCTAACCCGCGGTTCGCTGTGCGAACTGCGCATCAGGCTGGGAGACTCGGAGGTTGCGGCCACTTTGGCTTACGAATCCGAACGGTAAGGCAACCCAACGGCGGGGTTCGCCCCGCCCGTTGGCCGATGGTGTCAGGCAGGATCCACGAGCACCCGTCTTTTCAACCTTGCTGGCGAATACGCGCCAACAGCGCGTCGATATGCGCGATCTGCGGCGCATTGACGATCAGCGTGCGCCCCAGTCCCAGCGCATGACGCTGGCAGTCGAGGCGCATATCGGCGTCGGCGATGCTGTCCAGATCGGCGACGTGCGCCAGGCCGATGGTGCGCCGAATCAGTTCGGTACCGCAGTACCCGACCGCATCGGCCCAGACCTGTTGCAAGAACTGCTCGGCGTAACCCGGCGTTGCCAGCGCCGCATCCCGGCTTTGCTGATGGCACAGCGCCAGGAAGCGATCGGCAAAGATCAGCCACAGCTCGCGCACATCCTGCAAGCGCTGCTCGCGCCCGGCGGCGGCGTCGCGCGGCCCGAACAGCCCCGGCAGCCCACAATAGTTGAGCAGCAGATTGCCCAATGCGGTGCCGATATCGAAACCGATCGGGCCGTAGAAACCGAATTCGGCGTCGATCGCTTTCAACCGCCCTTCCGCCACGAAGATCGAACCGCTGTGAATATCGCCGTGCAGCAGCGCCTCCGCCTTGCTGAGAAAGCGATGTTTCAGGCCGGCGACGGCCAGCTTCAGCGGCGTATCCTCACGCAGCGCCTGCACCTGCGGCAACAGCGCCGCCTCGAAGCGATTGCGCTCATGATCGATATAAGGATCGGTAAAGAACAGATCTTCGGTGATCTGGCACAACTCGGGATTGGTGAAACGGCTGACTTCCGCTTTCTTCTGCTGCGCCGACTGATAAAAATCGGAGGTGTGGAACAGCGTCTGCGCCAGGTATTCCGCCAGTTGCCCGGCCGCCAGAGGGTGATAGTTGCCCTGCACCAGCTCGCTGCGCCAGATGCGATGGTCGGAAAGGTCTTCCTGCACCATCACCGCCAATTCGGGATCGTGATGCAAGACTTTTACCGTATGCCGCGGGCAGAAGCCGCCGTGGACCAGCAGCGTTTCCGCTTCGATGCGCGCCCGATCCAGCGTCAACGGCCAGGATTCGCCCACGCAACGCACGTAGGGCAGCGCCTGTTTGACGATCACCCGGCTCACCCCTTCGCGATCGCGGATCTTGAACACCAGGTTCAGGTTGCCGTCACCGATCTCGTCGGCGCTGACCAGTGCCTGCGGTTCAGACACCCGACCGTATTGGCGGGCGTATTCAACGGCGTCGGCAGCCGTAAACGTACGATAAAGCGACATTCCCCAACCCCTCTGTTCTCTCTCACCGATCCCAGCGATTCTGTTTATTTAGACGTAAAAGCATTTGGACGTCTATACATCTGGAAGTCATGTTGGCAGAATAGCGTTTCAGATGCAATAACCACGCAACAAGGAATTAACCGCCGATGCAAGCGCTTAACACCACCAGTTTGACCCTGCAGGACAACCGCCTTTGGATCCTCGATCAGCAAGCCCTGCCGCAGGAAAAGCGGTGGCGCGCCTGTGACAGCGTGGAAGAGTTGGTCGGGCACATTCACAGCCTGCGGGTGCGCGGCGCGCCGCTGATCGGGCTGTCTGCCAGCCTGCTGTTGGCGCTGCTCGCGGAACGCGGTCTGCCGCGCGCCGGGCTGGAGCAGGCGCTGCACACGCTGCGCGCTGCGCGCCCGACGGCGGTCAACCTGATGAATAATCTGGATCGCATGAAGCTGGCGCTAGCGGAGCCTGATTGGGTGCCGGCGATGGTGAACGAAGCGCTGCGGTTGGTGGAAGAAGATCGCCGATTGTGCGATCGCATTGCCGATCACGGCGCTGGGCTGGTCAAGCCCGGCAGCCGCCTGCTGACCCACTGCAATACCGGCGGGTTGGCCACCGCCGGCGTCGGCACCGCCATCGGCGTGCTGCTGCGCGCCCACCGGCAGGGCAAGGTGCAGCAGGTGTGGGTCGATGAAACCCGGCCGCTGCTGCAGGGCGGCCGCCTGACCGCCTGGGAACTGGGCGAGCTGGGCATTCCCTATCGCCTGATCTGCGATGCGATGGCCGCCAGCCTGATGGCACAGGGCCAGGTCGATGCGGTGTGGGTCGGCGCGGATCGCATCGCCGCCAACGGTGACGTCGCCAACAAAATCGGCACCTACAGCCTGGCGGTGCTGGCGCACTACCACGGCATCCCGTTCTACGTGGCCGCCCCGCATACCACCCACGATCCGCACTGCCCGGACGGCGCCGCCATTCCGATCGAGCAGCGCGCGGCGGCCGAAGTCACCGGCGTTTCAGGCAGCTTCGGCGCCTGCCAGTGGGCGCCGAACGAGGCACCGGTCTACAATCCGGCGTTCGACGTTACGCCGGCCAAGCTCATCAGCGGATGGGTATTCGACAGCGGCGTGATTACGCCGCAGCAGGTTGAAGCGGGGATCTTCCGACGGGCGTTGGGTTAACACCCGCCCATAGGCACTCAGTCCAGACGCGGATAGTCATCGGCGATCTTGTCGCCGGTGAAATGCGCCACCCAGCCTTCCGGGTTGTCGAACACCCGGATCGCGGTGAAATGCGGGGCCGATCCCATATCGAACCAGTGCCGGGTGTTGGCCGGCACCGAGATCAGATCGTTCTTTTCGCACAGGATCTGGAAGATCTTGCCGTCCAGATGCAGGCAAAACAGCCCTGCGCCTTCGACGAAAAAGCGCACTTCATCTTCGCCGTGCGTATGTTCGGACAGGAATTTTTCACGCAGCGTCTGGCGCTGCTCATGGTCCGGCCGCATGCTGATCACGTCCCAGCTCTGGTAGCCCTTTTCCGCCACCAGCCGGTCTATCTCATGCTGGTAGGCGGCGATCACCACCTCCGGCTGCGGGTTGTCGCCCAGCTCGCGATCCGCTTGCCAGCGCTCAAAGCGTACGCCGATCTGCGCCAACTGCCGCTGGATCTCCTGCGCATCGCGGCTCTGCCACAGCGGTTGCTGCGGCGCTGTATCGCTGAAAATGGTCAATCCACTCATGAGACGAACTCCCCTAAATCGATACGATCAAAACGGTTAACCTGCGGATGCCGGCTATGGTCGTCCGCGTCATCGCGGATCAGCTGGCAGGTATGCCAGCCGGCGGCCTGCGCCGCATCCAGCTCCTGGCGGATGTCGGACAAAAACAGCAGCTCGTCGGGCGCGATGCCGATAGCCTGCGCGATGTTGCGGTACGACGCGGTTTCACGCTTGGCGCCGACGTGCGTATCGAAATAGCCGCTGAACAGCGGCTGCAGATCGCCCGCGTCGCTGTGGCCGAACAGCAGCTTCTGCGCCTCCACCGAACCGGAGGAATAAACGTATAGCTTCACCCCCTGCCGCTGCCAGGCGGCCAACTGCCCCGCGACTTCCGGATACAGATGCCCGCGGAAGTCGCCTTCGCGGTAACCGCTGCGCCAGATGATGCCCTGCAACGCCTTGAGCGCGGTAGATTTACGGTCTTCATCCATAAAGCGGTACAGCGCGGCGATCAGCGCATCAAGATCTGCCTGTGGTTGGTCAATTTCAGCGCGCAGCGCCGCCAGCGGCGCGGCGACTTCGCTCTCAGCGGCATGGCGGCGCACAAAATCCGCCAGCCGTTCGCGGGCGTAAGGAAACAGTACCTGATGCACAAAGCGAATATCGGTGGTGGTGCCTTCAATATCGGTCACGATAGCGCGGATCATTTCGCCTCCAGTAAGCGGCGTTGCAGTTCACACTGGAACAGGAATTCCAGCCCTTCGAGATGGCGGCGGGCTTCCGCCACCTGGCTCCCCCAGCAATACAGGCCGTGGCCGCGTACCAGAAAGCCGTATTGCAGCGGCGTGCCCTCGGCATAGGCCGCCACGCGCGCCGCCAGCCGAGGGATATCCTGATCGTTATCGAAAATGGGGATCGCTACGCTGTCCAGGTGGCTGCGCTGGCCGGCCAGCGACTTCTGCATTTCGTACCCCTGCAGCACCAGCGCATCGCCGCGCTCCACCCGCGACAGGACGGTAGCGTTGACGGAATGGGTATGCAGCACCGCGCCGATGTGCGCAGACAGGCGGTAGAGCAGCGTATGCAGCCCAGTCTCCGCCGATGGCGTGCGGCCGCTCGGCACATGATTGTCGGCGATATCCACCCGCAGAAAATCGGTGGCGCTCAGGCTACCCTTGTCTTTGCCGGACTCGGTGACCAGGCACTGACGTTCGTCCAGGCGCAGCGACATGTTGCCGCCGGTCGCCGGGCACCAGCCTTTGTCGCCAATCCAGTGGCAGGCCGCCAGCAATGCAGTAAGTTGCGGATTCTCCGTCATTATTATCGTTTCCCGTTCGGTAAGGCGGCCGGCAGATGAGGCTTGGCGTGCCGCGTGGCGGGCTAAGCACCTTTGCATTTAGCCATCTAAGCGTCTTGATTGCCAAATACTAGCATCGTGTTATATTGACGGCAATATAAGCGCCTGGAGTATTCACCTGCTATGAGCACTTCCGCATTGGTTCCCGAAAGTAAACTGCCCTCACTGGGCACTACCATCTTTACCCAGATGAGCGCGCTGGCGCAGCAGCACCAGGCGATCAACCTGTCACAGGGCTTCCCCGATTTCGACGGCCCGGACTACCTGAAAGAACGTCTGGCCTGGCACGTCGCCCAGGGCGCCAACCAATATGCGCCGATGACCGGCGTGACGCCGCTGCGCGAAGCCATCGCCGACAAAACCGCCGAGCTGTATGGCTGGCAACCGGACGCCACCGCCGAAGTGACCGTCACCGCCGGCGCCACCGAAGCGCTGTTCGCCGCCATCAGCGCGCTGGTGCGCCCCGGCGACGAAGTGGTCTGCTTCGATCCCAGCTACGACAGCTATGCGCCGGCGGTCACGTTGGCCGGCGGCATACTCAAACGCATCGCCCTGCAGCCGCCCGCGTTTGCCGTGGATTGGCCAGGGTTCGCCGCCGCGCTGTCGCCGCGCACCCGCCTGGTGATCGTCAACACGCCGCACAACCCGTCCGCCACCGCCTGGCAGGCGGAAGACATGCAGCAGTTGTGGCACGCTATCGCCGAACGCGAAATCTACGTGCTCAGCGACGAGGTTTACGAACACATCTGCTTCGCCAAAGGCGGGCACGCCAGCGTGCTGGCCCACCCGCAGCTGCGCCAACGCGCGATCGCGGTGTCCTCTTTCGGCAAAACCTTCCACATGACCGGCTGGAAAGTGGGCTATTGCGTGGCGCCCGCCGCGCTGAGCGCCGAGGTGCGCAAAGTGCATCAATACCTGACCTTTTCGGTCAATACCCCGGCCCAGCTGGCGCTGGCGGATAGCCTGCGCGCCGAGCCGGAGCACTGGCGACAGCTGCCGGCGTTCTATCGCGCCAAACGCGACCGCTTTGTGCAGGCGCTGGCGAGCAGCCGACTGGAAATTTTACCCTGCGCGGGTACATACTTCTTGCTGGCGGACTACAGCGCCATCTCCGATCTGGACGATGTGGCATTCTGCCATTGGTTAACCGAGCACGTGGGCGTGGCGGCCATTCCGCTGTCGGTCTTCTGTGCCGATCCTTTCCCCCATAAATTGATCCGGCTGTGCTTCGCTAAACAAGACGCCACGCTGGATGCAGCTGCGGAGCGGTTATGTCGACTTTAAAAATTACCCTGTTGCAGCAACCGCTGGTCTGGCGCGACGGCCCCGCCAACCTGGCGGCTTTCGATGCGTTGCTGGCGCCGATCGTCGGCCGAGATCTCATCGTCTTGCCGGAGATGTTCACCACCGGTTTCGCCATGGATGCCGGCGAGAGCGCCCTGCCCGAACAGCAGGTGATCGACTGGCTGCACGCTTGGGCGGTGAAAAGCCACGCGTTAATCGGCGGCAGCGTGGCGCTGAAAACTGACGAGGGTGCGGTCAACCGCTTCCTGCTGGTCGAGCCGGGCGGCCAGGTGCATGCCTATGACAAACGCCACCTGTTCCGCATGGCCGGCGAACATCTGCACTACCAAGCCGGCAACCGGCGTGAAATTTTCGAATGGCGCGGCTGGCGCATCCTGCCCCAGATCTGCTACGACCTGCGTTTCCCGGTCTGGGCGCGCTATCAGCAGGATTACGATCTGGCGCTGTACGTCGCCAACTGGCCGGCACCTCGCAGCAGCCATTGGCAAACGCTGCTGGCGGCGCGGGCGATTGAAAACCAGGTGTACGTGGCGGGCTGCAACCGGGTGGGCGAAGATCCCAACGGCCTGAGCTACAGCGGAGACAGCTTAATCATCAGCCCTCAGGGCGAGATCCTGGCGAATGCGGAGCCCGGCGCGGCCACGCGGCTGGACGCCGAGCTGTCGCTGGAAACCCTGCAGAGTTACCGCAGCGCCTTCCCGGCCTGGCGCGATGCCGACAGCTTTCTGCGTTTAGACTGATTCCCCCTTCTCCCAGCCGGCGATCATCAGGCAATAGGCCTGGATCGCCAGCGCCACGTCCGCCTGCCGCACCGCTTCGTCCGGATGATGGCTGACGCCGCCGGCGCAACGCACGAACAGCATGCCGACCGGCCATTGCGCCGCCACGGCGATGGCGTCGTGCCCGGCGCCGCTCGGCAACGCCAAGCTACGGCCCTGCACTTGTGCGACAGCCGCCTGCCAGCGGCGCTGCAGGCCCGCGTCGCAGGCGGTGGCATCGATGTGATAAAACGCCTCGCTGGCGAAGCGCACACCGCGCCGCGCGCAGATCGCCTGCGCCTGCGCCAGCAACGCCGTCAATAGCGCCGCCAGCGGCGCATCCTGCGGGCCGCGCACATCGAGCGTCAATTTCACCTCGCCGGAGATCACATTGACCGCGCCCGGCAGACTCTCGATGCAGCCGACGGTGGCCACCAGTGGCGAATCAGCGGCGCAGGTCAGCGTTTCTACCGCCGTGATCCATTCTGCCGCGGCCACCAGCGCATCTTTGCGCTGCCCCATCGGCACCGTGCCGGCGTGGCCCGCCTCGCCGCTGAAAGTGCAGTTAAGCCGGCGCGCGCCATTGATCGCCGTCACCACGCCCAGCGCCAAATCGGCCGCCTCCAGACATGGGCCCTGTTCGATATGTAATTCGAGATAGGCGCGAATTTCGTTTGGTGCGCGACGCGCCTGCGCGATCGCCGCCGGATCCAGCCCAAAGTCGCGCATCGCCTGCGCGATGCTCACGCCGTCGGCATCAGTGCGCGCCAGCCACTCTGCGGGCCACTGGCCGGTCAGGCCGCGGCTGCCGAGCAGCGTGACGCCAAAGCGCGCGCCCTCCTCGTCGGCAAAGCCGATCACCTCCAGCGCCAGCGGTAATCGATGCCCCTGACGGTGATAGTGCGCCACCGTTTCCAGCGCCGTGAGCACGCCGAGCATGCCGTCATAGCGCCCGGCGTTACGCACCGTGTCCAAATGCGAACCGAGCAGCAGCGCGGGGGCACCGGGCGTGTGCCCCTCATAACGGCCGCAGATATTGCCGACGCTGTCCTGCCAAACCTGCATGCCGCTCTCACGCATCCACTCCCCGACCCGGTGATTGGCGCGCCGATGTTCGGCAGAGAGATAAAGACGCGTCAGCCGATCGGGCTCTGTGCTGATCGCCGCCAGTTCGTCACAGCGCGCCATCACCCGTGCGGCGGCCTGCTGTGCCTCCAGCGGCGTCATCCACGCTTGCCTGCGTCATAAACGTTCCAGGCAGCCTGCAACGCCTCGCCCTGCTTGCTGGCGAAACCGAGGCGGTTCAGCACCGCCTCCAGCGCCGCCAGGGTTTGCAGCACGCAATCTTTGCGCGCGTTGTAGCCCATGGTGCCGATGCGCCAGATCTTGCCCTGCAGCGGGCCGAACGAGGTGCCGATTTCGATGCCAAAGTCGTTCAGCATCATCTGCCGTACCTGTTCACCCTGTACCTGCGGCGGGATCATCACGCCAAGTACGTTGTTCATGCGGTGCTCGACATCGCCGAACACCGCCAGCCCCATGCCCCGGATGCCCGCCAGCATCGCCGCGCCGTGCAGCCGGTGGCGGGCGATGGCATGATCCAGCCCTTCTTCGAGGATCACCCGCGCGCATTCTCGCGCCGCGAACAGCATGCTGGTGGCTTCGGTATGGTGATTGAGGCGCTCCGGCCCCCAATAATCCATGATCATGCCGATGTCGAAATAGTTGGAGTAGATCATCTCGTCGTCGCCGTCGGCGTGCTCGGCGGTGCGGATCCCCTCCTCCACGCATTTACGGCGGCGCACAATCTCTTCAAACTGCGGGCTGAGAGTGACCGGCGAGCTGCCGGAGGGGCCGCCCAGGCACTTCTGCAGCCCGGCGGAGACCGCATCCAGCCCCCAGGCATCGGTCTCCAGCGGGTTACCGCCGAAGGAAGCCGTCGCATCGGTATAGAACAGCACGCCGTGGCGACGACAGATATCGCCCAGCTCATGCAGCGGCTGCAGCATGGTGGTGGAAGTGTCGCCCTGCACCGTCAGCAGCAGGCGCGGACGCACTCGCTTAATCGCGTCTTCGATGCGATCGGCGCTGAACACCTCGCCCCACGGTACCTCGATCGTGTGTACCTCGGCACGGCAGCGGCGGGCAATCTCGCACAGCAGATGCCCGAAACGGCCGAATACCGGCACCAGCACCTTATCGCCCGGCCGAATGGCGGAAACCAGCAGCGCTTCGATGCCGGCGCGTGAGGTGCCGTCCACCAGCATCGTCCAGCGGTTTTCGGTGCGGAACAGCGCGCGGTACAGCGCCATGACCTGATTCATGTAACCGGTCATCGCCGGATCGTACTGGCCGATCAGCTGACTCGACATGGCACGCAGCACGCGCGGATCGGCGTTAATTGGCCCCGGCCCCATCAGCAGGCGCGCCGGCGGGTTAATCTGATCGAATTGCGAGATATCCAACATGTTCATTCCCTGTCAGCTTAGTAAGTTATTGAGTTATGCCGTCAGCGTCGACATGACGTTTGTTTGCTGCCCAACAGCCTACTCCCGATAGGGATTCAGTTGAAACAAAAGATTCTTATGATCAATTAATGAAACCAAAGTAACACAATGAGGTGACCGATCCGCCTTAAACGGCGGAAGGTGCAGGAAGGGAAATGACCTGCCGCGCTTAACGCAGCTCCAGTTCGTCCAGCGCCTGGAACAGTTCGGCGACGTGATGAATGCGCTGCCGCCCCTGCGCCAGCCGCTCATGCAGCAACGCATTGCTGAGCAGGCTGGCCAGGCTCATGGCGGCAGCATAGCTGTCAAAGGCCGACACGCTGTCGAGCGGCACGGTCAAGTGCCAGTTGGCCAATGGGAACAACGCCTGCGCCTGCGGTTCACAGATCAACAGCGTCGGCACCCCGCGGCTTTGCAACAGCGCCAGCACTGCCTTTATCTGGCGCGGCCGGCGACGGAACGCCACCACCACCGCCACGTCCTGCGGCGTCAGCCCCGCCAGATCTTCCGCCAGCGTCTGCCCCGGCTGCGGCGCCAACAGCACCTGTTCACGCACCTGCATCAGCTGCTGGCGCAGGTGCATCGCCACCGGATAGCTGTTGCGCAGCCCCAGCAGCAGTACGCCTCGCGCCTGCGCCAATGCGGCGATCGCCGCGCTGAACTGCACCGCATCGATCTGCTTTACCCAGCGGGTGAGATTAGCCATTTCCTGCTGACAGTGCCGTGCCAACAGCGTATCGCCCTGCACCGCATCACGGCTGTCGGTCAGCGGCATGCCGCTCTGGCGCAGGGTACGCAGCTCATCGCGCATGGCGCGGTAGTTGGGGTAGCCCAGCCGTTTGAACAAGCGGCTGACCGTGGCTTTGGAAACGCCGCTCAGGCGCGCCAGCTCGGCGCTGTTGTAACCGATCAAATCGTCATAGTGATCGAAGATGAAGTCAGCCACCCGCTGCTCCTGCGGCGTCAGCTGTGGGTAGTCGCGGCGCAGGCGTTCGTCGAACCGTTGCATTATCGTTCTCGCTGTAACCTTCGTTTCAGCGGAACATAACACGGTCGAACTACCCGCTGGCAAGCGATTATTCGCTGGTTGGGAATGGCAGCGGCATGCCCTTCTCCCGCGTCAATGCCGGAAAAGGGCCGCGCGTTCAGCACCAATAGGCCATGAAGTTGACGGTAGCGCGATCCAGATCGCGTTCGCCGATCAGATAACGCCGCAGCGTTTTCACCGTGGAAGACTCGGCCGCCACCCAGGCATAAAAAGCGTTACCGCCGGCCGCACGCTCCCACAACACCTCATCGCTCAGACTGCTTTCCGCCAGGGACTGCGCCTGCGCACACGCCGACGCGGGGATATCGACCCGCTGGCGCACCGCCTCCACCAGCAGCGTACCATGCGCCAGTTGGTGGCCCACGTCACGCGGCAGCCAGTAAACCTCGGCGAACGGGAAACGGGCCAAATCCAGGCAATCCCCCGCCACCGGCACCTCAAAAAATGCCTGCACTCGCGGCGGATTGGCCTGCAGCGCCAGCTGCTCCAGAATCCCCATCGCCGCCGGCACCGCCGTCTCATCGGCGATCAACAGCGCCTGCTGCAACTGCGCCGGCGGTACCCATTCGTAGCCGCCGCTGTCGCCGTCGAAGTCAGCGTTGGGGGCGACCGTCTGAAGGGCGTCACCCGGCTCGGCGTGGGTCGCCCAGGCGGAAGCCGGGCCGTTCACGCCATGCAGCACGAATTCGACGTCCATCTGATTCTGCTCACGGCGCAGCGCACGCAGCGTATAGGTGCGCATCACCGGACGCTGTTCTTTGGGGATCGCCGTGTAATCGCCGTACCAGTCCGGGCCGTTGACCAACTGCGGGATCTTGCCGTCCGCCGCCGGGAACAACAGTTTGATGCGCTGATCCGGCGCTTCCAGCTTCATCCGATGAATATCCGCACCTTCAAACACGCAGCGCACCAGCGAAGGTGAAATCAGCGTTTTGCTTTTCAAGGTGATATCAAAAATTCTGTAGCTGGCGGACATGTTCTCGATTCTCCGGCAACGGCTGTCGCTTATACGTATGGCCGATCGGCTACCGTTTGACGGCGTGGAGTGCGCGATCGTGCAGGGGGTAAAATGTTAATAAAACTAATTAATTACGTTAATGTATCGCAAAAAATCATATCATGATTTTATTGATAACAAGAAACGTTATTGATAAAAGAATCATTCTCAAAAATAACGTAATAACAATATCACCTGGGAAATAACGATGAAACGCAAACACCTTTGGGTATTGAAACCTTGTTTGCTGGCAATGCTTGTGCCGGCGGCTTGGGCAGAGGATCAGAAAGCCGGCAACGAAGAGCAGTTGGTGGTCTCCGCCAGCCGTTCGCACCGTAGCGCGGCGGAAATGGCGCAGACGACCTGGATCATTGAAAGCCAGGAGATCGAACAGCAGGTTCAGGGTGGTAAAGAGATCAAGGACATGTTGGCGCAGCTGATCCCCGGCATGGACGTCAGCGGCCAGGGCCGCACCAACTATGGCATGAATATGCGCGGCCGTTCGATGATGGTGATGATCGACGGCGTACGCCTGAATTCATCGCGCAGCGACAGCCGCCAATTGGATTCGATCGATCCGTTCAATATCGATCATATTGAGGTGATTTCCGGCGCGACCTCGCTGTACGGCGGTGGCAGCACCGGCGGCCTGATCAACATCGTCACCAAAAAGGGGCAGCGGGAACAGCAGGTCGAATTACAGATCGGCGGTAAAACCGGCTTTGGCGGCCATAACGATCACGACGAAAACGTAGCGGCGGCGGTCAGCGGTGGCAACGACAACGCCTCGGGGCGCCTGTCCGTTTCTTATCAGCGCTACGGCGGCTGGTATGACGGTAAAGGCAACGAGGTGCTGATCGACAATACCCAAACCGGCCTGCAGTATTCCGATCGCCTCGACGTCATGGGCACCGGCACCCTCAACATCGACGAACACCAACAGCTGCAGCTGACCACTCAATACTATAAAAGCCAATCCGACGGCGATCACGGTCTGTTCCTGGGAGAGAACTTTGCGGCGGTGACCGGCAACGCCAAGGCATACAACAGCGGCAACTTAAATTCCGACCGTATCCCCGGCACCGAACGCCATCTGATCAACCTGCAGTATTCCAACACCGATTTCCTCGGCCAGGATTTGGTGGCACAGGTCTACTACCGCGACGAAACCCTGACCTTCTACCCGTTCCCGACGCTGGCGGGCAAAGCGCCGAACTATTACGTCAGCAGCATTGGCGCTTCGCAGCAAAAAACCGATTTCTACGGCGGCAAGCTGACGTTAAACAGCAAGCCTGTCGATGCACTGACGCTGACTTACGGCATCGACGCCGAGCATGAGAGCTTCAACGCCAACCAACAGTTCTTCAACCTGGCGAAAGCGCAACAGTCCGGCGGCATGACGCTGGAGAACGCCTACAATACCGGCCGCTACCCGAGCTATACCACCAGCAACCTGGCGTCGTTCCTGCAGGCCAGCTACGACATCAACCCGATCTTCACCCTGAGCGGTGGCGTGCGTTACCAGTACACCGAAAACAAGATTGACGACTTCGTCGGCTATAACCAACAGCAGGCGATCGCCACCGGCGCCGCGACGTCCGCCGACGCGATACCGGGAGGGAAAACCGACTATAACAACGCGCTGTTCAACGCCGGCCTGTTGGCGCACCTGACCGATCGCCAGCAAACCTGGTTCAACTTCTCTCAGGGCTTCGAGATCCCGGACCCGGGCAAGTATTACGGCAACGGCACCTACGCGTTGAACGGCGGCCATTACCGGCTGCTGAAGAGCGTCAACGTCGGTGATTCCAAGCTGCAAGGCATCAAGGTCAATGCCTACGAACTGGGTTGGCGCTATACCGGCGATAACCTGCGCACGCAAATCGCCGCCTACTATTCGCTGTCCGACAAGAGCATCGCCATCAACAAAACCGACATGACCATCAACGTCCATGCGGACAAGCGCCGCATCTATGGAGTGGAAGGCACGGTGGATTATTTCTTTGAAGACAGCGACTGGAGCGCCGGCACCAACTTCAACGTTATCCGTTCCGAAACCAAGGTCAACGGCGAATGGAAGAAGCTGGTGGTGGATACCGCCAGCCCATCGAAAGTTACCGCTTATGTCGGCTGGGCGCCGGGCGACTGGAATCTGCGCTTACAGTCGCAGCAAACCTTCGACGTGTCGGACGACGGCGATTACACCAAGGCCAACTCCACCCGGGGCCGCAAGATCGATGGCTACAACACCCTCGACTTCCTCGGCAGCTATACCCTGCCGGTGGGGAAAATCAGCTTCAGCGTGGAAAACCTGCTGGACAAAGAGTACACCACCGTTTGGGGCCAACGCGCGCCGATCCTGTACAGCCCGACCTACGGCTCACCTGAGCTGTACAGTTATAAAGGCCGCGGACGCACCTTCGGCTTGAACTACTCGGTGTTGTTCTGAGGATAAGGGGCCGGTCTGCCGGCCCCGTTCATTGGGCCGCACCGTTTTGCCGAGAGCAGAAACGACGAAGCCCTGAGTTATCGCTAACTCAGGGCTTCTGAATAGTGGCGGAACGGACGGGGCTCGAACCCGCGACCCCCTGCGTGACAGGCAGGTATTCTAACCAACTGAACTACCGCTCCGCGCCATTCCCTCTTGCGGGGGAACGAGGCGCATATTACGGACGCCTCTCGGTTCCGTCAACGCCTTTTTCTCACCAAATGAACCGTTTGCACAGTTTTTCAACGAAGGTTCATCCGGTGCGTTTTTTTCGTGCAAAAATGCCGCTACTCGGCCGGCGCACCGCGCCACAGGCAGCTGCCGCCCTTTTTCGCCACCAGATCCAGACGCGCCTCGTGCGCCTTCACTTCTTCGTCGCTGGCGTAGACCACTTTCATCGCGGTCGCCGGGCGGACAATGCGCTGAATTTCTTGCGCGGCGTCGTTTTGCTGGGTATCACCTTCCATCTGGAACGCTATCGAGGTCTGACCGCCGGTCATCGCCAGATAGACTTCCGCCAGGATCTCGGCATCGAGCAATGCGCCGTGCAGCGTACGCTTGCTGTTGTCTATCTCATAACGGCTGCACAAGGCATCGAGGTTGTTGCGCTTGCCCGGGAACAGGCGGCGCGCCATCAGCAGGCTGTCGGTGATGGTGCAGAAGGTCTCGGTCTTCGGGATACCCTGCTGCAACATGCGGAATTCGTGATCCATAAAGCCGATGTCGAACGCCGCGTTATGGATCACCAGCTCGCCGCCGCGGATAAAGTCGAGGAATTCGTCGGCAACCTGATCGAAGGTCGGCTTGTCGGCCAGGAAATCGTCGCTGATGCCGTGTACGCCGTAAGCTTCCGGATCCACCAGCCGATCCGGCTTGATGTAAACGTGGAAATTGCGCCCGGTCAGGCGGCGGTTAATCACCTCCACCGCACCGATTTCGATGATGCGGTGCCCTTCGTAGTGCACCCCAAGCTTGTTCATACCGGTGGTTTCGGTATCGAGGACAATCTGTCTGGTGGTTGTAGAGATCATATTGCAGTGCTCACAGCGCTCGTTTATGTCAGACTTGGCTTTTAAAAACTGATAGGAAGAGTCTACCAGAGATGCTCAAACAGGTAGAAATTTTCACCGATGGCTCCTGCCTTGGCAATCCCGGCCCCGGGGGTTACGGTGCGATATTACGCTATAAGCAGACGGAAAAAACCTTCAGCGAGGGTTTTCGTCTGACCACCAATAACCGCATGGAAATGATGGCGGCGATCGTGGCGCTGGAAGCGCTGACCGTACCCTGCGCCGTGACGCTCAGCACCGACAGCCAGTATGTGCGCCAGGGCATCACCAGCTGGATCCATAACTGGAAGAAGCGCGGCTGGAAAACCGCCGACAAAAAGCCGGTCAAGAATGTCGATCTGTGGCAGCGGTTGGATCTGGCCATTCAGCGCCACGAGGTAAAATGGGAATGGGTCAAGGGCCACGCCGGCCACCCGGAGAACGAACGTTGTGACGTGCTGGCGCGCGAAGCGGCCGGCAAGCCGACGCAGGAAGACGTCGGTTACCAACCGGAAGCCTAAGGCAGTTTGCGGTAGCTCTTGGTCGCGCCCACCGCGCGGCTGAGAGACGGTTTTCTCGCCC
Source organism: Serratia sp. HRI (assembly GCF_010119335.3). Classification (NCBI taxonomy): domain Bacteria; kingdom Pseudomonadati; phylum Pseudomonadota; class Gammaproteobacteria; order Enterobacterales; family Yersiniaceae; genus Serratia; species Serratia sp. HRI. The sequence continues at coordinate 1,761,782 of NZ_CP083690.1, forward strand.
CCAGTTTCATCGGCGTGGGCGTCAGCGGCAAGGTGCGTTTGCGCGCCACAATCACGCTCATGCAGCCCAGCGCCGGCAAATGGGTGCATAAAAATTTTCCGCCCAGGCGATGCCACGGTAGCACGTGAAAACGCGCCTGGTGGAGCACCTCATAATTCAGCAGGCTAAGCCAATCCAACAGCCGCATCTGGGTAAACATGCGGCTGACATAGGGCTGGCGATGACGCAACCCGGGCACCAGCTTGCCCAATCCCAGCAGGCTGAACGGATTGAAGCTGCTGATAACCAACCAGCCGTCGTCGATCAATACCCTGTCCACCTCACGCAACATGCGATGCGGATCGTCCGCATAGGACAGCGTATGCGCTAACAGGCAGGCATCCACCGACTTGGCGGCAAACGGCAGTTGATAAGCATCGGCGATCACCTGCAGCCCTTCGCCCTCCAGCCCTACGTTGACCTGATGGGAAATCGCGCATTTGTCCGTGGCCAACTCGGCGCTGAGCATGCCCATCTTCAGCAGATGGAAACCGAACAGCTTCGGCCACCAGGGTTGCAACTGCCGCTCGAGCGCTTCACGATAGTACTCCCCCCACGGCAGCTCCGCCCAGGACTGCGGGCCGGTGAGCTTTTGTAGAGTATGGGCTGGTTTCATGATTTATTATCTTCTTTCAAGCCGTTGCCAACGAGAGGTACACCATGAATCTTATCAGCATTCCCGCCTTCCAGGACAATTACATTTGGTTATTGGATGACCGGCAGGGACGCTGCATTATCGTCGATCCGGGTGAGGCGCAGCCGGTGCTCGAAGCGCTGCAGCGCCTGCAGCTGGTGCCGGCGGCGATCCTGCTGACCCACCACCATCACGATCACGTCGACGGCGTGGCGCAGATCGTGGCTCAGTATCCCGGCCTGGCCGTCTATGGGCCGCAAGAAACCGCAGACAAAGGCGCCAATCACATCGTCCGCGACGGCGACACCTTTAACATCGATGGACGCCAGTACAGGACGTTAGCCGTCCCCGGCCATACGTTAGGCCATGTGGCATTCTATAGTGCCCCTTATCTGTTCTGCGGCGACACAATGTTCTCTGCCGGCTGCGGCAGGCTGTTTGAAGGCACCGCCAAACAAATGTACGACTCATTTCAACAACTCGCGCAACTTCCCGATAACACCTTAATTTGCTGCGCGCATGAATATACTCTTTCAAATCTTAAGTTTGCGCGGGCTATTTTGCCGGAAGATCGAGAGATTGAAACATATCAACAACATGTTGAAGCGTTAAGGGCAAAAGGCCAAGCCAGCGTGCCGACCACATTGCAATTAGAGCGCAAAATTAACCTGTTTTTACGTTGCCATGACGCTGATTTACAAAAGAAATTAGGCTTTAACTCACCACCAGAAAGCCTTCATTCAGTTTTTTCCGAATTACGCCTGCGGAAAGATAACTTCTAAGCTTTTAGTTGTGTTATTTGGCGAAGCAAAGTATTATTGCTCGTCTTTTAAGCAACTACATTGACACACACATGAAGGCTAAAGCGATATTTCTCGCCTCAGTGTTGCTAGTGGGTTGCCAGTCGTCCAGGCAGGACGCACCGGCGCCAGAACAGCATGCACAGAGTTTGTCTTCGGCTGGTCAAGATGGTGAAGCAGGAGAGTACACAGCAAATGGCCGAGCGAGCTCGGCGCGGTGGTTGGATAACAACAGTCCCGCCGCGCAACAGGACCTGTGGAACTTCATTAGCGACGAGCTGAAGATGGAGGTTCCGGAAAATTCCCGGATCCGTGATCAGAAAAGAAAGTACTTAAAAAGTAAGAGCTATCTCCACGATGTAACATTACGGGCAGAGCCGTACATGTACTGGATAGTCGGGCAGATTAAGAAACGTAATATGCCGATGGAACTGGTACTGCTACCCATAGTGGAGAGCGCTTTTGACCCACACGCCACGTCAAGTGCCAACGCCGCAGGGCTATGGCAAATCGTGCCGCAAACGGGTCGCAATTATGGTTTGAAAAACAATCAGTGGTATGACGGTCGACGCGATGTCGTCGCCTCGACAACCGCTGCGCTTAACATGATGCAACGCTTGAACCGCATGTTTGACGGCGACTGGTTATTGACCGTAGCCGCCTATAACAGTGGTGAAGGCCGCGTGATGCAAGCGGTGAAGGCAAACAAACGCCAGGGTAAGCCAACCAATTTCTGGGCATTGTCGCTTCCGCGTGAAACGTCAATCTATGTCCCGAAAATGCTGGCGCTGAGCGACATCATCAAGAACAGCAGGAAGTACGGCGTGAAACTCCCGAAAACGGATGAAACCCGTGCGCTGGCGCGTATCGATGTCGGACAGCAGATCCAGCTGACTCAGGCGGCTGAGATGGCAGGGCTTTCGGTCACCAAGATGAAAGCGTATAACCCAGGTTACAAAAAAGGCGTTACGGCACCTAACGGGCCCCATTACATTATGGTTCCAAAAGGGCACGCCGATCAGCTGAAAGACTCGCTGGCCGATGGCCAGATCGCCGTGACTCAGCCAACGACGCAGTTGGCGAAGAACAGCGGTTTGTCCGGTGGCAGTTCGTATAAAGTACGCTCCGGCGACACTTTATCGGGCATTGCCAAGCGGCTGAACGTTAAGACCAGCGATTTGCAGAGTTGGAACAACTTGCGCGCCAAGAGCGCCCTAAAAGTTGGGCAAACCCTGCAAGTGGCCAGCAATACGGGCAGTAACAGCAGTATCACCTATCAGGTTCGCAAAGGTGATTCGCTCGCCAGCATTGCACGTCGTCACGGCGTCGATATTAACGACGTGATGCGTTGGAATTCAACGCTCGGTAAAGGCAGTCTGCAACCCGGTCTGAAGTTGACCCTGTTTGTCGGCAACAAGCTAACGCCGGATACCTAAGTTACCGGCACAAAAAAAGCACCCCTCGGGGTGCTTTTTTATGGTTCATCGCGCTTTAGCGTGAACCAATAAAAAACGGCAGTCAGAACGTTTAGGTTTGTATTCGCCAAAACACACCCTAAACCTTCAAAACTGCCGTCACTATGAATGCTAACCTTTGCTCCCTGTTCTGGGAAGGCTTTGTCGTCAATTCCTTCTCGCATCCTTCTGCCAACTCCCTGCTTATCCAGCTCCAGCCTGATTCTGCCGTCCCCCCCTGCTGCCGGCGCTGTGAACGGCAGGTTCCTGTTGTGCATGATGTTTCCTTCCGCCGAGTGCGTGAACGCCAGCTGCTCGATTGGGTCGTCTGGCTCAACGTCCCCGTCCGGCGCCTGTGTTGCCCCCATTGCGGGGTCACCACCGAAAAAATCAGCTGGTTGCCTGAACGCCAGAGATATACCACGACGCTATCCGTATGGGTTGAGTCACTGGTCCGTTTACTGCCGATTAAGCACGTTGCACAACTCACCGGCCTGCACTGGCATACGGTCAAGAATATCGACTACCGGCGTCTGCTGCGGGAACGGACAGAGCCGCAGCGCCATACCCTCCGCCGTCTGGTGATGGATGAGTTCGCCCTGTTCAAAGGACATCGTTATGCCACCGTGGTGATGGATGCGGATACGCAACAGGTGTTGTGGGTGGGCGAAGGCCGCAGCAGAGCGGCCTTCCGCCCCTTCTTCGTCTGGCTGGGCGCTGAAGGCTGTGCCGCTATCCAGTCTGTCGCCATGGATATGAATACGGCGTTAGACCTGGAGGTCAGGCATCACTGCCCGCAGGCGGAAGTGGTCTATGACTTGTTCCATGTGGTGGCAAAGTATGGCCGGGAGGTTATCGACCGGGTCCGCGTCGACCAGGCCAATCAACTCCGTGATAACCCAAAATCGCGTCAGGTCATCAAACGCAGCCGCTGGCTGCTGCTGCGCAACCCAGAAAACCTGCCCGAAGGGCATGAGGTAAAGCTCACGGAGTTGCTGGAGGCGAATCAGCCGTTGAATGTGGTCTGGCTGATGAAAACCGCGCTGAAAGAACTGTGGTACGCCCCGAGTGAACAAGAGGCATGGAGGCGCTGGACAAGCTGGTACAGGCAGTCTCAGGAAAGCGGAATCAAGGCGTTGCAACACTTCGCCGAGAAACTGAAAGGGTATGCCGGTGGCATCATCGCGAGTGCCAGACACAGGTTGAATACCAGCGTGCTGGAAGGGATGAACAATAAGATAAAAGTGATGAAGCGGATGGCCTATGGATACCGGGATAACGCTTACTTCTTCCTGAAAATCAAAGCAGCGTTCCCCGGTAAAGCGCGATGAACCTTTTTTATTACCTGCGATTCACCAGACGGGGGAGTCTTTTTCCGGGTGGAACTCCACCAACAACGGATTGTGATCCGACGCGCTGGTCACCAGCACCGAGGCCTCCACCACACCCAGGTTACGGTAAAACACGAAGTCCAGTGGGCGACCAAAGGCCTTGCGGCGGTGATCGTCGGTGAAGCTCACCTCGCGCAGCGCCATTTCGCCGGCAAAGTCATACAGCGCGTTGATACGTTTACGGCTCCAGGCGTTGAAGTCCCCCGCCATGATCACCGGCCCCCGATGGCTGGCGATCTGCTCGCCAATCGGCCCCAGCTGCTTGCTGTAGACGTCGACTCCCAGGCTGAAGTTCACCGCATGGATATTCACCACCATCAACAGCTCGCCATTGTACAGCGGGTAAACGGTGATCAAGGCCGATTTGGACAGCCGCAGCAGCGGCTCACGCTCACGCAGCGGGCAGCAGTAAACCGGATGAGCGGCTGCCAGCGTCATCACGCCGGAAGGATGTTGCGGCAACACAAAGGCCGGCACCTGATCGGCCGCCAGATAGTTGGCGGTAGCGTAGCTCACCAGCTCCGGCGTGGTTTGCGCCTCTTGCAACAACACCAGCTGCGCATCTTTGCCATGATTTTTCAACACCGAAAGCCAGTCGGCTCGTTGCTGTTTGAAAATATTCCATACCATGACACGCAGAGCGCCGGTCGTCGGCAGCGCAGCCCCTGGCGGTAACGGCTGGTTAACGGCGCCAGGAAAAATTCGCTCGACTGGTTGGCCTGCAACATACCTCATTGCATAAGTTCGTTTCGGCACGCGATTCGCCTATTACCCATTAGCATGAAACTGGCGATGAAGACTTCGCCAACGGTGAATTGATTATACGCCTGCCCCGCACAGAGGGCATGGCTTTTACAGGCATAACCTTTTCAGTTATAGGGGCCGTCTGCGGTGATTTCAATATTCTGAGGGTATAGCTGTGTAAAGGTGACGCATCAGAGGTGAAAAATGCGAAAAGGCCAGCAAAATGCGCACGGGATATAGGAATGTACAGGTTCGCGCTCAAGTGGGTGACGGCGATGCCTCGACGTGATTAAATGACGAAATCGCTCAAAATTTCAAACGATGTTTGCCTGTGGAGCAAGAATGAAAGCGAATTCGGACGAGCTTATCACCTTCGTCACCGTAGTGGAGAGCGGCAGCTTCAGCCGAGCGGCAGAGCGCCTGCAGCAGGCCAACTCCGTGGTTAGCCGTACGGTAAAAAAACTGGAGAGCAAACTGGGCGTGACCCTGCTCAACCGCACGACACGCCAAATCAGCCTGACCCAGGAAGGCGAAAACTACTTTCGGCAGGTGCAAAAGGTGTTGAGCGATATGGCCGCAGCGGAAAATGCGTTGCTGGAAAGCCGCCAACGCCCGCAGGGGCTGCTGCGCGTCGATGCCGCAACGCCGGTCGTCTTGCATCTGTTGACGCCGCTGGTCGCCGAGTTTCGTGAACGCTATCCGGAAATGTCACTATCATTGGTTTCTTCGGAAAACTTCATCAATTTGATCGAACGGAAAGTGGATATCGCAATCCGCGTCGGCGAGCTGACGGACTCTACGCTGAAAGCGCGCAAGCTGATGGCCAGCTATCGGCGCATCCTGGCCTCCCCCGCCTACCTGGCGCAGTATGGCGCGCCAAAGACGGTGGCCGATCTGGTACACCATTGCTGCATCGGCTTTAACGACCTGCCTAACCTAAACCGGTGGCCGCTGGCCTGTGCCGATGGCCGCCAACTGGAGATCGTTCCAGGGCTGACCACCAACAGCGGCGAAACCCAGCGCCACCTGTGCCTGCACGGCAACGGCATCGCCTGCCTGTCGGACTTTATGAGTGATGAAGACGTCAAACGCGGGGATCTGGTCCCCCTGTTGGTGGAGGACACGCTGCCACTCGAAATGCCGATCAACGCGGTGTACTACAGCGATAGCGCCGTCAGTAACCGCCTGCGCAGCTTTATCGATTTTATCAGCGAGCGGTTAAAGTGATAAAAAAGGCGCTCTCTAGAGCGCCTGAGGTCATCATATCTGAAGATTAGTCCCAATCGGGTGCCAGACCTTCCGGGCTGACCAACCGGCCGTTGCTTTCCAGCGCGGCAATCTGTGCCATATCTTCATCTCTCAGCTGTAGCTGCTGCGCTAGCAGGTTGCTTTCCAGGTTTTCACGCTTGGTCGAGGAAGGGATCACCGCATAGCCGAGCTTCAGCGCCCAGGCCAGGACCACCTGTGCCGGCGTCGCATTGTGCCGCGCCGCGATACGCTTTATCGTCTCCTCCTGCAACGCTTTGCCATACGCCAGCGTCATATAAGAGGTGATGGCAATGCCATGCTGCCGTGCGAACGCCACCACTTTTTCATTCTGCAAGAACGGCGACAGTTCGATCTGGTTGGTTGCGATCTGATCGGCACCGACTGCGTCAATCGCCTGCTGCATCAGATCGACCGTGAAATTGGATACCCCTATCTGACGGGTTAGCCCCAATCGCTTGGCTTCCAGCAATTCAGCCATAAACTCGGCGACCGGCACCTCATCGTTTGGCGATGGCCAGTGAATCAATGTCAGATCGACATACGAGGTCTGCAGTTTGACCAAGCTGTCTCGCAGGCTGGGAATTAATGACCCCTTGGCCAGATTCGCGATCCAGATTTTGGTCGTGATGAACAGCTCGTCACGCGGCACACCGCTGGCGGCGATAGCCTGGCCGACGGCCGCTTCGTTTTCATAGATCTGTGCGGTATCGATAGCCCGATAGCCCAGTTCCAGCGCCGTGCTCACCGAGTCGATAACGACCTGATCCTGAAGGCGGAAAGTACCTAAACCAAATGCAGGAATGCTCACAATATTTACTCTCTCATTAGTGGATAAATAGCGATGCGAGAGAGTATGGCAATATTTTTAGTGAGCAAAAACACCAGGTTCGGCATAAAACTTTTGACTAGCAGGCAACAATATTGAGAAAAAGCGGCAGGAGCGGTGGAAAATTCGACGATATTTCGTGAATTTTGCATATGAAAAAGCCCTGAGTCAGAGACTCAGGGCTTATCAATTAAGTGGCGGAACGGACGGGGCTCGAACCCGCGACCCCCTGCGTGACAGGCAGGTATTCTAACCAACTGAACTACCGCTCCACCGATTCTTTTACGTTGCATCTCTCGATGCCGGCAAAATCGCGCTCTGCGATTTGCGCATTACCAGTCGTCACACTGATAACGTTTATTTGATGCCTGGCAGTGTCCTACTCTCGCATGGGGAGACCCCACACTACCATCGGCGCTACGGCGTTTCACTTCTGAGTTCGGCATGGGGTCAGGTGGGACCACCGCGCTATTGCCGCCAGGCAAATTCTGTTTCATTCCAACCGCTTCACTCTCCTGAAGCCATCAGAACCAATCTGTAAACAAGCTGAATATTGTCTTGGTCTCACCAAAACACCTTCGGTGTTGTAAGGTTAAGCCTCACGGATCATTAGTACTGGTTAGCTCAATGCATCGCTGCACTTACACACCCAGCCTATCAACGTCTTAGTCTTAAACGTTCCTTCAGGGACCTTAAAGGCCCAGGGAAGACTCATCTTGAGGCAAGTTTCGCGCTTAGATGCTTTCAGCGCTTATCTTTTCCGCACTTAGCTACCGGGCAATGCCATTGGCATGACAACCCGAACACCAGTGGTGCGTTCACTCCGGTCCTCTCGTACTAGGAGCAACCCCTCTCAATCTTCCAACGCCCACGGCAGATAGGGACCGAACTGTCTCACGACGTTCTAAACCCAGCTCGCGTACCACTTTAAATGGCGAACAGCCATACCCTTGGGACCTACTTCAGCCCCAGGATGTGATGAGCCGACATCGAGGTGCCAAACACCGCCGTCGATATGAACTCTTGGGCGGTATCAGCCTGTTATCCCCGGAGTACCTTTTATCCGTTGAGCGATGGCCCTTCCATTCAGAACCACCGGATCACTAAGACCTACTTTCGTACCTGCTCGAGCCGTCACTCTCGCAGTCAAGCTAGCTTATGCCTTTGCACTAACCTCACGATGTCCGACCGTGATTAGCTAACCTTCGTGCTCCTCCGTTACTCTTTGGGAGGAGACCGCCCCAGTCAAACTACCCACCAGACACTGTCCTCACCCCAGATTATGGGGCCGAGTTAGAACATCAAACATTAAAGGGTGGTATTTCAAGGATGGCTCCACGCAGACTGGCGTCCACGCTTCAAAGCCTCCCACCTATCCTACACATCAAGGCTCAATGTTCAGTGTCAAGCTATAGTAAAGGTTCACGGGGTCTTTCCGTCTTGCCGCGGGTACACTGCATCTTCACAGCGAGTTCAATTTCACTGAGTCTCGGGTGGAGACAGCCTGGCCATCATTACGCCATTCGTGCAGGTCGGAACTTACCCGACAAGGAATTTCGCTACCTTAGGACCGTTATAGTTACGGCCGCCGTTTACTGGGGCTTCGATCAAGAGCTTCGCCTTGCGGCTGACCCCATCAATTAACCTTCCAGCACCGGGCAGGCGTCACACCGTATACGTCCACTTTCGTGTTTGCACAGTGCTGTGTTTTTATTAAACAGTTGCAGCCAGCTGGTATCTTCGACTGGCTTCAGCTCCATCCGCGAAGGACTTCACCTACATGCCAGCGTGCCTTCTCCCGAAGTTACGGCACCATTTTGCCTAGTTCCTTCACCCGAGTTCTCTCAAGCGCCTTGGTATTCTCTACCTGACCACCTGTGTCGGTTTGGGGTACGATTCAATGTTACCTGGAGCTTAGAGGCTTTTCCTGGAAGCAGGGCATCAACTACTTCTGCACCGTAGTGCATCGTCATCACGCCTCAGGGTTGATATGCAACCGGATTTACCAGGTCACACCCCCTACACGCTTAAACCGGGACAACCGTCGCCCGGCTAGCCTAGCCTTCTCCGTCCCCCCTTCGCAGTAACACCAAGTACAGGAATATTAACCTGTTTCCCATCGACTACGCTTTTCAGCCTCGCCTTAGGGGTCGACTCACCCTGCCCCGATTAACGTTGGACAGGAACCCTTGGTCTTCCGGCGAGCGGGCTTTTCACCCGCTTTATCGTTACTTATGTCAGCATTCGCACTTCTGATACCTCCAGCAACCCTCACAGGCCACCTTCAACGGCTTACAGAACGCTCCCCTACCCAACAACGCCTAAGCGTCGCTGCCGCAGCTTCGGTGCATGGTTTAGCCCCGTTACATCTTCCGCGCAGGCCGACTCGACCAGTGAGCTATTACGCTTTCTTTAAATGATGGCTGCTTCTAAGCCAACATCCTGGCTGTCTATGCCTTCCCACATCGTTTCCCACTTAACCATGACTTTGGGACCTTAGCTGGCGGTCTGGGTTGTTTCCCTCTTCACGACGGACGTTAGCACCCGCCGTGTGTCTCCCGTGATAACATTCTTCGGTATTCGGAGTTTGCATCGGTTTGGTAAGCCGGGATGGCCCCCTAGCCGAAACAGTGCTCTACCCCCGAAGATGAGTTCACGAGGCGCTACCTAAATAGCTTTCGGGGAGAACCAGCTATCTCCCGGTTTGATTGGCCTTTCACCCCCAGCCACAAGTCATCCGCTAATTTTTCAACATTAGTCGGTTCGGTCCTCCAGTTAGTGTTACCCAACCTTCAACCTGCCCATGGCTAGATCACCGGGTTTCGGGTCTATACCTTGCAACTATTCGCCCAGTTAAGACTCGGTTTCCCTACGGCTCCCCTATACGGTTAACCTTGCTACAAAATATAAGTCGCTGACCCATTATACAAAAGGTACGCAGTCACACCACGAAGGTGCTCCCACTGCTTGTACGTACACGGTTTCAGGTTCTATTTCACTCCCCTCGCTGGGGTTCTTTTCGCCTTTCCCTCACGGTACTGGTTCACTATCGGTCAGTCAGGAGTATTTAGCCTTGGAGGATGGTCCCCCCATATTCAGACAGGATGTCACGTGTCCCGCCCTACTCATCGAACTCACGACCTGTGCATTTTAGTGTACGGGGCTATCACCCTTTGCTGCGCGACTTTCCAGACGCTTCCACTAACACACAAGCCGATTCAGGTTCTGGGCTCCTCCCCGTTCGCTCGCCGCTACTGGGGGAATCTCGGTTGATTTCTTTTCCTCGGGGTACTTAGATGTTTCAGTTCCCCCGGTTCGCCTCATGCCACTATGTATTCATGACATGATAGTGTGTCGAAACACACTGGGTTTCCCCATTCGGGTATCGCCGGTTGTAACGGTTCATATCACCTTACCGACGCTTTTCGCAGATTAGCACGCCCTTCATCGCCTCTGACTGCCTAGGCATCCACCGTGTACGCTTAGTCACTTAACCTCACAACCCGAAGATGTTTCCATCGTTCGTGCTGCAAACATTTGAGAGACTCTATGACAGGTTACTCTTTACCCCAATACTTCTACGGAGGGATAAATTTCAGCCGTCATGTTTCAATTTTCAGCTTGTTCCAGATTGTTAAAGAGCAATATCTTAAACATGACTCGTAAGTCATCTTTAAGATTTTTTCGGCCTGTCGTGACCGGTGATAATGTCTTTCACTCATTATCGGAATGGCGTCCCCAAGGGGATTCGAACCCCTGTTACAGCCGTGAAAGGGCAGTGTCCTAGGCCTCTAGACGATGGGGACACGAAAATCCGATTAAACTGAATGACTTAATCGGTTCGTATCAGCATGAATAACTCATGGCATCAACAGGTAGCGCTTTGCTCGTTACTTTTCATCAGACAATCTGTGTGAGCACGCCACTCGAACTAATATCTTTAGGTAAGGAGGTGATCCAACCGCAGGTTCCCCTACGGTTACCTTGTTACGACTTCACCCCAGTCATGAATCACAAAGTGGTAAGCGCCCTCCCGAAGGTTAAGCTACCTACTTCTTTTGCAACCCACTCCCATGGTGTGACGGGCGGTGTGTACAAGGCCCGGGAACGTATTCACCGTAGCATTCTGATCTACGATTACTAGCGATTCCGACTTCATGGAGTCGAGTTGCAGACTCCAATCCGGACTACGACATACTTTATGAGGTCCGCTTGCTCTCGCGAGGTCGCTTCTCTTTGTATATGCCATTGTAGCACGTGTGTAGCCCTACTCGTAAGGGCCATGATGACTTGACGTCATCCCCACCTTCCTCCAGTTTATCACTGGCAGTCTCCTTTGAGTTCCCGGCCGAACCGCTGGCAACAAAGGATAAGGGTTGCGCTCGTTGCGGGACTTAACCCAACATTTCACAACACGAGCTGACGACAGCCATGCAGCACCTGTCTCAGAGTTCCCGAAGGCACCAATCCATCTCTGGAAAGTTCTCTGGATGTCAAGAGTAGGTAAGGTTCTTCGCGTTGCATCGAATTAAACCACATGCTCCACCGCTTGTGCGGGCCCCCGTCAATTCATTTGAGTTTTAACCTTGCGGCCGTACTCCCCAGGCGGTCGATTTAACGCGTTAGCTCCGGAAGCCACGCCTCAAGGGCACAACCTCCAAATCGACATCGTTTACAGCGTGGACTACCAGGGTATCTAATCCTGTTTGCTCCCCACGCTTTCGCACCTGAGCGTCAGTCTTCGTCCAGGGGGCCGCCTTCGCCACCGGTATTCCTCCAGATCTCTACGCATTTCACCGCTACACCTGGAATTCTACCCCCCTCTACGAGACTCTAGCTTGCCAGTTTCAAATGCAGTTCCCAGGTTGAGCCCGGGGATTTCACATCTGACTTAACAAACCGCCTGCGTGCGCTTTACGCCCAGTAATTCCGATTAACGCTTGCACCCTCCGTATTACCGCGGCTGCTGGCACGGAGTTAGCCGGTGCTTCTTCTGCGAGTAACGTCAATTGATGAACGTATTAAGTTCACCACCTTCCTCCTCGCTGAAAGTGCTTTACAACCCGAAGGCCTTCTTCACACACGCGGCATGGCTGCATCAGGCTTGCGCCCATTGTGCAATATTCCCCACTGCTGCCTCCCGTAGGAGTCTGGACCGTGTCTCAGTTCCAGTGTGGCTGGTCATCCTCTCAGACCAGCTAGGGATCGTCGCCTAGGTGAGCCATTACCCCACCTACTAGCTAATCCCATCTGGGCACATCTGATGGCAAGAGGCCCGAAGGTCCCCCTCTTTGGTCTTGCGACGTTATGCGGTATTAGCTACCGTTTCCAGTAGTTATCCCCCTCCATCAGGCAGTTTCCCAGACATTACTCACCCGTCCGCCGCTCGTCACCCAGGGAGCAAGCTCCCCTGTGCTACCGCTCGACTTGCATGTGTTAAGCCTGCCGCCAGCGTTCAATCTGAGCCATGATCAAACTCTTCAATTAAAAGCTTGATTTGCTTCCACTCGAGAAGCGATGCTCAAAGATTTACTGCATGAATTTTACTTCAGTTAGTCACTCTTCAAGACTTGATATTTTTTTGCATCCGAAGATGCTGGATATCGTCTTGTGGAGTGCCCACACAGATTGTCTGATAAATTGTTAAAGAGCAGTGCCGAGAAACTCATCGGCGCGGGCTGCGTATATTACGCTTTTCACCCGGAGAGTCAAGCGTTTATTTCGCTTTCTTCTCGCTGACCCGGCGGCTTGTCAGTCGTTGTTCCCGGTCAGTGGAGGCGCATTATAGGGAGTTCTCGGCGGGCCGCAACCCCTAATTGCAAAAAACTTTTCAAGCGCTCAAATAACCACCAAAAATGCCTTTTTAGGATGTTTATTAGTCAAAAAATGCTGGTTTTAGGGCAGTAATAGCGGCAACCCCTGTAAATAGGGACAAACGAAGATAAAGAAAAGGGAGCGGTCCCCCGCTCCCTTTCATCTTTATTATCCTTAATCGCCGTTATTGGCGAGCAACGATATGGTCGTTTTCCACATCCAGCGTGACCAGCTTGCCGGGGATCAGCTTACCGGACAGGATTTGCTGCGCCAGCGGATTCTCGATCTCCTGCTGAATAGCGCGTTTCAACGGACGCGCACCATACACAGGGTCGTAACCGGTTTTGCTCAACAGCGCCAGGGCCGGTTCGGTCATGGTCACTTCGTAACCGCGCTCTTCCAAACGCTTGTACAGACGCGACAGCTGAATCTTGGCAATTGCAGCAATGTGTTTCTCGCCCAGCGGATGGAACACCACCACTTCGTCGATACGGTTGATGAACTCCGGACGGAAGTGGTGACTCACCATCTCCATCACCGACTCTTTCATCTGTGCGTAGTTCATCTGACCGAAATGCTCCTGGATAAGATCGGAGCCCAGGTTGGACGTCATGATCACCACGGTATTGCGGAAATCGACGGTACGGCCTTGACCATCGGTCAGTCGGCCGTCATCCAACACCTGCAACAGAATATTGAATACGTCCGGGTGCGCTTTCTCGACTTCATCCAGCAGAATCACCGAATAAGGCCGGCGGCGCACGGCCTCCGTGAGGTAACCGCCCTCTTCATAGCCGACATAACCCGGAGGCGCGCCGACCAGACGAGAAACGGAGTGTTTCTCCATAAACTCGGACATGTCGATACGCACCATGGCGTCGTCGCTGTCGAACAGGAACGAAGCCAGCGCTTTGCAGAGCTCGGTTTTCCCCACCCCGGTCGGGCCGAGGAACAGGAACGAACCGATCGGCCGGTTAGGATCGGACAACCCGGCGCGGCTGCGGCGGATAGCATTCGAGACCGCGCTGACCGCTTCGTCCTGGCCAATAACCCGCGAATGCAGCTCTTGCTCCAGGCGCAGCAGTTTGTCACGCTCCCCTTCCAGCATTCTGGCCACCGGGATACCGGTCGCACGCGCCAGCACTTCGGCAATCTCCGCATCGGTCACCCGGTTGCGCAGCAGCTTCATGCTCTTGCCTTCGGCCTGCGTGGCGGCGGCGAGCTGTTTCTCCAGCTCAGGAATTTTGCCGTACTGCAGTTCCGACATCCGCCCCAGATCGCCGACGCGGCGCGCCTGCTCCAGGGTGATTTTGGCCTGTTCGAGTTCGGCCTTGATGTTCTGGGTGCCGGAGAGCGAGGCTTTTTCCGCTTTCCACTCTTCTTCCAGCTCCGAATATTCGCGCTCTTTCTGTCCCAGCTCGTCGCTGAGCATGTCCAGGCGTTTCTTGCTGGCATCGTCAGACTCTTTATTCAACGCCTGTTGTTCCAGCTTCAACTGAATGATGCGGCGTTCAAGCCTGTCGAGCGATTCCGGCTTGGAATCCATCTGCATACGAATGCTGGACGCCGCTTCGTCGATCAGGTCGATAGCCTTGTCCGGCAATTGACGATCGGCGATATAACGGTGCGAAAGCGTTGCCGCCGCCACGATGGCCGGGTCGGTGATCTGCACGTGGTGGTGCAGTTCGTAACGCTCTTTCAAGCCGCGCAGGATAGCGATGGTGTCTTCCACGCTCGGCTCCGCCACATACACTTTCTGGAAACGACGTTCGAGCGCCGCATCCTTCTCTATATACTGACGATACTCGTCGAGCGTAGTCGCACCGACGCAGTGCAGCTCGCCGCGCGCCAGCGCCGGTTTGAGCATGTTGCCCGCATCCATCGCGCCATCCGCCTTACCGGCGCCGACCATGGTGTGCAGTTCGTCGATAAACAGGATAACGCTGCCTTCCTGCTTGGCCAGATCGTTGAGCACGCCTTTCAGGCGCTCTTCAAACTCGCCGCGGTACTTGGCACCGGCGATCAAGGCGCCCATATCGAGGGACAATACGCGCTTGTGCTTCAGCCCTTCCGGCACTTCGCCGTTGATGATGCGCTGCGCCAGGCCTTCGACGATGGCGGTTTTACCCACGCCGGGTTCGCCGATCAGCACCGGGTTGTTTTTGGTACGGCGCTGCAGCACCTGGATGGTGCGGCGGATCTCTTCATCACGGCCGATTACCGGGTCTAGTTTGCCCTGCTCGGCGCGTTCGGTCAGATCGATCGTGTATTTCTTCAATGCTTGCCGTTGGTCTTCGGCGCCTTGGTCTTCCACGCTGTCACCGCCTCTCATTTGTTCAATGGCTTTGCTGATTTTGTCGGCCGTTGCGCCGGCCGCTTTCAACAAGTCGGTCAACGAGCCGCGGTCTTCCAGCACCGCAAGCACAAACAGCTCGGAAGAAATGAATTTGTCCGCGCGCTTCTGCGCCAGCTTGTCGCACAGGTTCAAGACGCGCACCAGCTCGTGGGACGGTTGAACGTCGCCACCGGTACCTTCTACCTGCGGTAAACGGGACAGCGCCTGTTCGATTTCGGTGCGCACGCGCCCGGCATCGATACCTGCGGAAGTTAATAGTGGACGAACCGTGCCCCCTTCCTGATTGAGCAGGGCGCTCATCAGATGTAGCGGTTCAATAAACTGGTTGTCGTGCCCAAGGGCTAGTGACTGGGCATCGGCGAGGGCAAGCTGGAATTTGTTGGTAAGACGATCCAGACGCATAACACCTCCAAGATGGGTCGAAATTGCTACTGGAGATTAAATGAGGTCATCCCTCAAATTTTCAAGGTTATCTCGACGCTAAATTTTCGGTACAACGCCATGCGTCGTTGGATCGTCCTAATTCAATAGGTTATATCAGCCAGATTAAACTTGCCAGACGTCCGGTTATTCCATCGCGTCGATAGGAGAAAAAATGACTCTTTTCGTTAACCGTGCAGCGGTCGCCGCCATAGATGGCCTGCACGCCTGCCCGCAACAAACGTTGGCGCGCCAGTAAGTAAATATTAGCCAAAAACTTATCGCCGTGCGGCGTAAACGCCGCCGCGGCTTCGGCGTCTTCCGCGATAAAGGCGGCACGCACCTCCGGCCCGACTTCAAACTGCTGCGGGCCGATCGCCGGCCCCAGCCAGGCGCGGATCTGGCCCGGTGCGGCGCTGAACGCCGCCACGGTTTGCTCCAGCACGCCGTGGCATAGCCCACGCCAGCCGGCGTGGGCGGCGGCCACTTCATCGCCGTTCTGCGAGCAGAACAGCACCGGCAGACAATCCGCCGTCATCACGGCACACACCTGCCCAGGCACGTTGCTGTACACCGCATCCGCCCGCAGATCGGCGGGCGGATGCCCCGTCAACGTCACCACGCGGGTGCCGTGTACCTGCTCAAGCCACACCGGCATCTGCGGCAAGCCGGCGACGGTAACCAACCGTTCCCGATTGCGCTTCACCGCTTGCTCCTCGTCACCGACGTGGGTGCCGAGATTCAGCGAGTCATAAGGCGGCAGGCTGGCGCCGCCGCCGCGCGTGGTGCTGCAGGCCTTAACGCCGGGAGGCAACGGCCAGTCGGGCAGAATGAGTGAATTCATTACCAGTCCATCTGATCTTTGAATTCTTCGGTGTCCGCCTTCAGCGCGTTGATCAGATCGACCATGTCCTGCGGCAGCGGCGCATGCCACTCCATCTGGATGCCGCTGATCGGGTGGTACAAACGCAGCATGGTGGCATGCAGCGCCTGACGGTCAAAGCCGCGCAGCGTGTTGATGAAGGCTTCCGAAGCGCCCTTCGGCGGACGTGGACGGCCGCCGTACAGCGGATCACCCACCAGCGGATGGCTGATATAGGCCATGTGTACGCGGATCTGGTGAGTACGGCCGGTTTCCAGGCGCAGGCGCAGTCGGGTGTGCGCACGGAAGTGTTCCATGATGCGGTAGTGCGTCACCGCCGGTTTACCCATCGGGTGTACCGCCATGTGGGTGCGCTTGGTGGAGTGACGCGCGATTGGCTCTTCTACCGTGCCGCCGGCGGTCATGGTGCCGATCGCCACCGCTTCGTATTCACGGGTAATTTCACGCGCCTGCAGCGCTTCCACCAGCCGGGTTTGTGCCGGCACGGTTTTCGCCACCACCATCAGACCGGTGGTGTCTTTATCCAGACGGTGCACGATGCCGGCACGCGGCACGTCGGCGATTTCCGGGTAATGATGCAGCAACGCATTGAGCACCGTGCCGTCCGGGTTACCGGCGCCAGGGTGCACCACCAAATCGCGCGGTTTGTTGATCACCAGGATGTCACTGTCTTCATAGACGATATCCAGCGCGATATCCTGTGGCTCCCAACGCGCCTCTTCTTCAATCTGTGCATCGATGGCGACGGTCTCTCCGCCCAGCACCTTCTCTTTCGGTTTATTTGACGTTTTGCCATTGACCTTCACCCGATCGCCCAGGATCCACTCTTTTATGCGAGATCGTGAATAATCAGGGAACAATTCGGCCAAAGCCTGATCTAAACGTTGTCCGAGTTGAGATTCGGCCACCGTTGCGGTGAGTTGTACTTGTTGTGCCATATGCAGCTTCTTCGTTAACGTTGGGTTTTCACGGCGATGCCGTTTAATATAATGTGCTATTGTACCTGGTCTTTGTCGGGAGCTTAACGGACAGTCTCCCGGAATAACACCCTGAGGATAATCAAAACGTCATGACGCGTATGAAATATCTGGTGGCAGCAGCCACGTTGAGCCTGGCGCTGGCAGGTTGCTCCACATCCAAGGATGCGGTTCCCGACAACCCACCTTCGGAAATCTATGCTACCGCGCAGCAAAAACTGCAGGACGGTAACTTCAAGGGCGCGATTACGCAACTCGAAGCGTTAGATAACCGCTATCCTTTCGGGCCGTATTCCCAGCAGGTCCAGCTGGATTTGATTTACGCCTACTATAAGGCTGCCGACTTGCCGATGGCTCAGGCATCCATCGATCGCTTCATGCGTCTGAACCCGACGCACCCGAACATCGATTACGTGATGTACATGCGCGGCCTGACCGACATGGCGCTCGATGACAGCGCACTGCAGGGCTTCTTCGGGGTTGACCGTTCTGACCGCGATCCTCAGCACGCTCGCGCTGCGTTCCGCGACTTCAGCCAGTTGATTCAGCAATACCCGAACAGCCAATACGCGACCGACGCCAACAAGCGTTTGGTGTATCTGAAAGACCGTTTGGCCAAGTATGAGCTTTCGGTGGCGGAATACTACACTAAACGCGGTGCTTACGTCGCGGTCGTTAATCGCGCCGAGCAGATGTTGCGTGAATTCCCGGATACCAAAGCGACGCACGACGTGTTGCCGCTGATGGAAAATGCCTACAAGCAGCTGCAGCTGAACGGCCAGGCTGACAAAGTGGCCAAAGTGATCGCCGCCAACCCGCAATAACCGCGCGTCGGCAACGACAGAAAAACAAAACGGCAGCCTCGGCTGCCGTTTTCATTGGCGTGGAGCGGTTTTTTACTGGAGAAATACACAAGTAAAAACACGGTGTTAGCTAGCGCTCCTCACCGGTCAACTCATCGATAATGCGCCATCCGGCGACAACTCTCAAGCATTAGATAACCAATTCAGATGCTGAATCACAGATTGAACTAACTTTGCAAAAAGTGACAAAAAATCGTGATTTACATCACGCATTTAAACAAAAAGCGGGGTATGCTGGATTCACCAAGACGGAAAGACAGAGAGGTAAGTTATATGACATTGAACATTACCAGCAAACAAATGGATATCACTCCCGCAATCCGCAATCACGTCGAAGACCGTCTCACCAAACTGGAAAAATGGCAGACCCAGCTGATAAACCCGCATATCGTCTTATCCAAAGAACCGCAGGGGTTTGTCGCCGACGCTACCATTACCACGCCTAACGGCCCGCTGGTCGCCAGCGCCAAACATGACGACATGTACACCGCCGTTAATGAGCTGATCGCCAAGCTGGAACGCCAGCTTAACAAGGTGCAGCACAAAGGCGAAGCGCGCCGCTGCAATGCCAGCGTGAAAGACATCGTGCCGGAAGTCACGCAAGAGCAAGAATAACCGTCCGACAGCGATTGCCACATCAAACGCGCCCGAGGGCGCGTTTTTTGTCGGGTATTTTTGTTGACGGGGTAAAAGCCAGCGGTTACTTTAAAACCTGATCGCATTAACCTTAGGTAGACCATGCCACGCACACCGTTTTTCTTCGCATTCTTTTTTACCTTCCCCTGACTGGGAGGCGTTTCGTCGTGTGAGAAAGAATGCGAAGACGAACAACAAGGCCTCCTGGAAACAGGGGGCTTTTTTTATGGCTATTTAACAACGAATAAGAACTGAAGGCGGAAGCTGATTATGACTGACAACCCGTTATTGGTGCTGCGCGAGCGCATCAGCGCACTGGACTTGAAACTGTTGGCCCTGCTGGCGGAACGCCGTGAGCTGGCGATCGAAGTCGGCAGGACCAAGCTGCACTCTCACCGCCCGATCCGCGATAAAGAACGCGAGCGCGACCTGCTGGACGCGCTGATCGCCGCCGCCAAACCTTACGACCTGGACGGCTTCTACGTCACCCGCCTGTTCCAACTGATCATTGAAGACTCCGTTCTGACCCAGCAGGCGCTGCTGCAGCACCAGCTCAACCCCGTCAGCCAGCACTCCGCCCGCATCGCCTTCCTCGGCCCGAAAGGCTCTTACTCGCATCTGGCTGCGCGCCAATACGCTGCCCGCCACTTCGATCGGTTGATCGAATGCGGCTGCCAGAAGTTTCAGGATATCTTCGCCCAGGTGGAAACCGGCCAAGCGGACTACGCGATTCTGCCGATAGAGAACACCAGCTCCGGCTCGATTAACGAGGTGTACGATCTGCTGCAACACACCAGTCTGTCGATCGTCGGTGAACTGACCAACCCGATCAACCACTGCGTTCTGGTGGCCGGCGACAGCGATTTGAGCCAGATTGAAACCGTCTACAGCCACCCGCAGCCGTTCCAGCAGTGCAGCCAGTTCCTGAACCGCTTCCCGCACTGGAAAATCGAATACACCGAAAGCACCGCCGCCGCGATGGAGAAAGTCGCCAAGCTGAATTCACCGAAGGTAGCGGCGCTGGGCAGCGAAGCCGGCGGCGCACTGTACGGGCTGCAGGTGCTGGAACACAACCTCGCCAACCAGCAACAGAACATCACCCGCTTTATCGTCCTGGCGCGTAAAGCGATTGATGTCTCCGAACAGGTACCGGCCAAAACCACGCTGATCATGGCGACCGGCCAGCAATCCGGCGCACTGGTCGAAGCACTGCTGGTACTGCGCGACAACGGCATCATCATGACCAAGCTGGAGTCACGCCCGATCAACGGCAATCCGTGGGAAGAGATGTTTTATATCGATGTGCAGGCCAATCTGCGTGCCGACGCGATGCAAAAAGCGCTGCGCGATCTGGCACCAATCACCCGCTCGCTGAAGGTACTGGGCTGTTACCCGAGCGACACCGTGGTGCCGGTCAACCCATCCTGAAACCATAAAAAAAGGGTTCGGCCAAGCCGAACCCTTTACCTTTACGTTTACGTTTACCGCCCGCGTTTTACTGCCGGCTGTCGTTAGCCTGCCGCAACAGCGTGCGGCTCTCCACCAGGAAGCGCTGGGCGTAATCGCCGAACCAGTGCTCCACCTTGCGGAAACTGTCGATAAACGCCTGTTTGTCGCCATGCTCCAACAACTTTATCGCCTCGCCGAAGCGTTGGTAGTAACGCTTAATCAGCGCCACGTTTTCCTCCGACGACATAATGATGTCGGCGTACAGTTGCGGATCCTGCGCAAACAGGCGGCCAACCATCGCCAACTCCAGCCGGTAGATCGGCGAGGAGAGCGCCAGCAGCTGCTCCAATTGCACGTTCTCTTCCGCCAGGTGCAGCCCGTAGGCAAAGGTGGCGAAGTGCCGCAGCGCCTGAATAAACGCCATGTTCTGATCGTGTTCGACCGCGCTGATGCGATGCAGCCGTGCCCCCCACACCTGCAGTTGTTCAAGCAACCACTGGTAAGCCTCCGGCCGGCGGCCATCGCAGTAGACCACTACCTGCTTCGCCACACTGCCAACGTCCGGGCCGAACATCGGGTGCAGCCCCACCACCGGGCCGCTGTGCACCGCCAGCATCGCATGCAGCGGACGGTTCTTCACCGACGCCAAATCCACCAGAATACAGTCGTCGGGCAACGTTGGCAGGCGGCTTATCACCTGCTCTGTCACATGGATCGGCACGCTGACGATCACCATGCCGGCGTCGGCCAACAGCTGTTCCGCCTGCGGCCAATCTTCCTGATCCAATACCCTGACCTGATAACCCGACAGCGTCAGCAGACGGTTGAACAACCGGCCCATCTGGCCGTTGCCGCCGATGATGACGATCGGCCTCAGCTGCGGGCACAGGGTTTTAAAGCCTTTATCGTTCTCGCTGACGTATGATTCGCGCATCACGCGGCGCAAGACGTCCTCGATCAAATCCGGCGGCACCCCGAGGTTTTCCGCCTCCTGACGGCGCGAGGCCAGCATCGCCGCCTCGCGCTCCGGCACATAAACCGGTAAACCGTGGCGGCTTTTCACCTCCCCCACTTCCGCTACCAGATGCAGGCGTTTTGCCAGCAGATCCAGCAACGCTTTGTCCACCTCGTCGATTTGATCGCGCAGCGCGGTCAGTTCTGCCACCATAACTTACTTTTCTCCCGTGCGTGCCGTCAGCACAGCGCCGAGTTCCTGATGCATATGACGCAGCAGCGTTTCCGTGCTCTCCCAGTCGATGCAGGCGTCGGTGACGGACACACCGTAACGCATGTCTGCACGCGGCTGTTCGGAAGACTGATTGCCCTCATGCAGATGGCTCTCCAGCATAATGCCGGTGATCGAACGGTTGCCCGCTTTGATCTGCTCCACCACGGACTCGGCCACCGCCGGCTGACGGCGATAGTCTTTATTCGAGTTGCCATGGCTGCAATCTATCATCAAGGACGGATGGAGTCCCGCCTCGAGCATCTGTTTTTCACAGGCCGCAACGTGCTCGGCGCTGTAGTTCGGGGTTTTGCCGCCGCGCAGGATCACGTGCCCGTCCGGATTGCCCTGGGTCTGCAGCAGGCAAACCTGGCCCGCCTGGTTGATGCCGACGAAGCGGTGCGGCATAGCGGCGGCGCGCATGGCGTTGATGGCGGTACCCAGACTGCCGTCGGTGCCGTTTTTGAACCCGACCGGCATCGACAGGCCGGAAGCCATTTCGCGGTGGGTCTGCGATTCGGTGGTGCGCGCGCCGATCGCCGACCAGCTGAACAAGTCCCCCAGGTACTGCGGGCTGTTCGGATCCAACGCTTCGGTAGCCAACGGCAAGCCCATGCCCACCAGATCCAGCAACAGGCGACGCGCGATATGCAGGCCTGCTTCAACGTCAAACGAACCGTCCATGTACGGATCGTTGATTAAACCTTTCCAGCCGACAGTGGTTCTGGGTTTTTCAAAATAGACGCGCATAACGATATACAGCTGATCGCTCAAGTCAGCCGCCAGGATTTTCAAACGACGGGCGTAGTCCAGCGCCGCATCCGGATCGTGGATCGAACAAGGCCCGCACACCACCAACAGGCGATGATCGCGCCCCTGCAAAATGTTGGCGATGGTATTGCGCGCGGTGGCGATTTCATTTTCGTCGTCGGCGCTAAGCGGGAACTGATTCTTCAGCTCCTCCGGCGTGATGAGAACCTGTTCTGCACTGATGTGTACGTTATTGAGCGCGTCTTTTTGCATGATGCTATTCCTGTCGTTTGGCGTTATGCGTTGAAATGGAACATTGAGCGTTTCAGGGCTCTACCTTATCACGCAATGTAAAGTTTTCAATCCAATTTCCGTAAATAAAAAATTACCGTGCTTTTACTTATGAAAAAACATGTATAAAAACATCACAAAAACACAATTAAATACATTTAATTCAACGTCATAATCAAATGACAAGATCATCAAAACGTACCTATGCCCCCTGCCAATCAAAACTCAGGACGTAAACATATATGTACAATCGATTTTACAGGGAAGATAAACCGCCCGTCTCGGCACCCACGAACGGGCAGTAGCGGATACCGTCAGACTCAGCACGAAATGCCGCCGAAAGCGATGAATTTAAGTAGAAGAAAAGCGAATAAATGAGGAATAAAAATTAAAAACTTAAGCTAATGGCGGCTATTTTTGTCGCCGAAGTGAACCGATATAATGTGACCGTCATCAACAATAACCACCCTTAACAACTGGATCCAAGATGCTCTCTTCTCGCGCTCGTCGCGCTTTTCCGCTGTATATTTGCTGCTTAACGACTTTCACCAGTGTTTCAGCCCTTGCCGACAATACGCTTTTCACCGCGATGGACGATCCGGCCACCGCCAAGAAACCGTTCGAAGGCAACGTACAGGCGGGCTACAACGCCCAGTCCGGCAACTCGCAAAGCTCCACCCTGTTGGCCAACACCAACATGACCTGGTTCAATACCGACGCGGCATATAGCCTGTGGGGGGCAGCCAACAACACCACCTCCTCCAACGTGCGCTCGTCCGAAAAGTACCAGGCCGGTGGCCGTACGCGCTATAACCTGACCGATCGCAACTACCTGTTCGGCCAGGCCAGCTGGCTGAGCGACCGTTTCAACGGTTATGACTCGCGCTCTACGCTGACCGGCGGTTACGGCCGTCAACTCCTCAACGGGCCGCTCAGCGATCTGCGTGTGGAATTCGGTCCCGGCGTGCGCCATGACGAATACCACGGCGGCGGCCGCTCGACCAAAGGGCTGGCCTACGGTGCGGCCAACTATTCCTATCAGCTGACCGACAACACCAAGTTCATTCAGGGCGTTTCCGCGCTGGCGAACGAGGAAACCACGCTGAACTCGGAAAGCGCGTTGAACGTAGCGATCAACGATCGCTTCTCACTACGCGTAGCTTACACCGTGACCTATAACAGCAAGCCACCGGCCTCTGCGCCGAAGAACACCGATACCACCACCTCGGTCACGCTGGTCTACGGCCTGTAACCTCCCCCGCCCAGAATCTCTTGAAGCCCATCATCGATGGGCTTTTTTTATACCCGCCGCTCTCTCTTGCACAATCTGCTAAAAATATTCATCTCGCCCATTGACGACTTTAGCAAATAGCTTAATACTGTATGTATGAACAGTAGTTATTATCCAGCCTCGGGGCATGATGGATTTCGATAGCGAGTGGCCAACAACGCATCGATCCCCCCCAGCTCCGAGAGACTGTAAACAAAGTGAGCATAATCTATGGAGAAAATCACCTCATTCATCACCTACGTCATGGCGCTGTTTCTCGCCTGGCTCGGCAGGCTCTCTCCGCAGGACATTGCTTTTTTAGTCGGTGCGGCGGTAGGAATCGGCACGTTTCTGGTGAACTGGTACTACCGACGTAAAAGCCTGCAGATCTTGAAGGCTATTGAGCGTAATGCGGCATCACGGAGGAAAATTTACGATGAGTGCAATCGTTAAGCGCTGCAGCGTCGCCGCCGTTTTGGCCATCGCCGTGCTGTTACCGTCATTTGGCGAGCTGCAAACCTCAGAAGCCGGCCTCAGGCTGATCGCCGATCTCGAAGGTTGCCGCCTGTCGCTTTACCAGTGCAGCGCCGGAGTGTGGACACAGGGCATTGGACACACCGCCGGCGTCATCCCGGACCAGGCTATCGATGAGCGGCAAGCCGCTGTGGATTTGGTAGACGATGTTCGCCGCACCGAGCGTGGCATGGCTGCCTGCCTGCCGCAAACGCTCCCACAAGAAACCTATGACGCGGTGATCGCCTTCGCCTTCAACGTGGGCATCAGCGCCGCCTGCCACTCCACGCTGGTCACGCTGCTGCAGCAGCGCCAGTGGCAACAGGCTTGCGATCAGTTGCCACGTTGGGTTTACGTAAACGGAAAGAAAAACAAGGGGCTGGAACAGCGACGCGCCACGGAACGCGCACTGTGCTTGCAAGGCATTGCCTCATCATGACGGGCTCGCTCGCCTAAGTGATGATGCCACAACAATTTCACTTAATTTGTTCAAGGGAGGTTCTTATGATGCACTGTCCACTATGCGGTCATGTGGCCCACACTCGCTCCAGTCGCTATCTGAGCGAGTCGACCAAAGAGCGTTACCATCAATGCCGCAACATCAACTGCAGCTGCACGTTCGCCACGCACGAATCCGTGGCACGGGTGATCGTCAAGCCCGGCGATGACATTGTCCCGGCGCAGCCGCACCCGCTGGAGAATCAGCATAAACAAAGCGCTGCCGCGCTGTAATGCAAAAAGCCTGCTGATGCAGGCTTTTTAATGTCGCGACAACGTGGCCAAATCTCGCAAATGCAACGAAGCCGGATTTTCAGATAAAAAAAGGGGTTGGCATAGGCCAACCCCTGATAACTATTAACTTTTGGATGCAGCGTTAGTTAACGCGGTTCAGACGCTCTTTGATACGAGCAGCCTTACCAGTACGTTCACGCAGGTAGTACAGTTTAGCTTTACGAACGGCACCACGACGTTTAACAGTAATGCTGTCGATTACTGGGGAGTGAGTCTGGAATACGCGCTCAACACCTTCGCCGTTGGAAATCTTACGAACAGTGAATGCAGAGTGCAGACCGCGGTTACGGATAGCGATAACCACGCCCTCGAATGCCTGCAGACGTTTTTTGCTACCTTCAACGACCCATACCTTCACTTCCACGGAATCACCCGGACGGAATGCAGGTACGTCTTGTTTCATCTGCTCTTGTTCAAGTTGCTTAATAATGTTGCTCATAATATGTCTCTTACCCTAGGTAAACTGATATATCGGTCCCGTCTGATGTCAGACGTTTCCTTCATAGTCCTGTTGCCTGGCCTGATGTTCCCGTTGGAACTCAGCCAGCAACACCGCTTGCTCGTCAGTCAGAGCTAGGCTTTCTAGAAGTTCAGGTCTTCTAAGCCAGGTTCGGCCCAGCGACTGCTTTAAGCGCCAGCGACGTATCTCGGCATGGTTGCCCGACAGCAAAACCGGCGGTACTTCCATCCCTTCCAACACCTCTGGGCGGGTATAGTGCGGGCAGTCCAGCAATCCGTCGGCGAAGGAGTCTTCCTCCGCTGAGGCCTGATGGCCCAGCACACCCGGTATGAAACGGGCGACTGAATCAATCAGAGTCATCGCCGGCAGTTCCCCGCCGCTGAGAACGTAATCGCCGATTGACCATTCTTCGTCAATTTCGGTTTGGATTACGCGCTCGTCTATCCCTTCGTAACGGCCGCACACCAGAATCATCTTCTGATTGGCCGCCAGTTCGCACACGCCGGTTTGATCCAGCTTGCGCCCCTGAGGTGACAGATAAATCACCTTTGCTCCCTCGCCTGCCGCTGCTTTCGCCGCATGAATGGCTTCCCGTAAAGGTTGCACCATCATCAGCATTCCCGGGCCGCCGCCATAGGGGCGATCGTCCACGGTGCGATGCCGGTCGTAGGTGAAGTCGCGAGGACTCCAACACTGCACGCTCAGCAGGCCATTTTTTACTGCCCGGCCAGTCACCCCGTAATCGGTGATAGCGCGGAACATCTCAGGAAACAGGCTTACAATACCGATGAACACAAGCCAATCCCCTTACCGTTATTCCACTTGCTTCGACCGTTTGATCCGGGGGTCAAAAACCAGGATCCCAATCTGCCTCAATCACGCGGGCAGTGAGATCGACTTTCTTGATAACCTGCCCATGAAGAAACGGAATCAACCGCTCCTTCATGCCGAACGCATCTTTCAGGTTCGCTTTCACAACCATCACATCGTTCGAGCCGGTTTCCATCATATCGATGACTTTACCCAGCTCGTAGCCGGCGGTGGTGACTACCTGGCAGCCCATCAGGTCTTTCCAGTAGTAATCGTCACCCTCCAGCGGAGGAAGTTGCTCAGAATCCACCATAATCTCGCGATTAGTCAGCAGATTCGCCGCGTCCCGATCGTCAATGCCTTTGACCTTGATGATCAGATCCTGACTGTGGCGCTTCCAATCTTCCAACTCGATGTGCTGCCACTGACCCGCCTGCTGGATAAACCACGGCTGATAGTCAAAAATGCTTTCGGCGTTCTCGGTGGATGAAAACACTCTGAGCCAACCACGAATGCCGTAAGCGGACCCCATTTTACCGAGTACAATCGGCTGCTTAGGCGCTACCGGTTTGAGTTGCTTGCTCATTGCCACCACCGCGACAGATTAAGCTGCTTTCTTAGCGTCTTTGATCAGCGCGTGAACGCGATCAGAAACGGTTGCACCCAGACCAACCCAGTGCTCGATGCGGTCCAGGTCCAGACGCAGTGCTTCAGCCTGACCGGAAGCGATCGGGTTGAAGAAGCCTACGCGCTCGATGAAACGACCATCACGAGCGTTGCGGCTGTCGGTCACTACTACTTGATAGAACGGACGCTTTTTAGCGCCGCCACGAGCCAAACGAATTGTTACCATAACATCCTCTTTAGTTAATAAAACAGCCGGGCCCCATTGAGGGACGGGGCCCGGTTGCAATATAAAAAGCCCGAAAATTTTACTCATTTTGGCGCAAAAAGCAATCTAAAGCGTCGATCGCAGGGGACAACTTTTGCAGCCTGTCAAATTTCGGGCGGTTTTCACCGCGAACGGCGAATGCTGAAAGCGCCCGCACTCGGCGTGCGGGAGCCCGTCAGCGGCCTGGGAAGCCCGGCGGCATCATACCTTTCATGCCGCGCATCATCTTCGCCATACCGCCTTTCTTCATCTTCTTCATCATACGCTGCATTTCGTCGAACTGCTTCAGCAAGCGGTTGACGTCCTGCACCTGCATGCCGGCCCCCATCGCGATGCGGCGCTTGCGCGAGCCCTTGATGATTTCCGGTTTGGCGCGCTCTTTCAGCGTCATCGAGTTGATGATCGCCTCCATGCGCACCAGCACTTTATCGTCCATCTGCGACTTGACGTTGTCCGGCAGCTGGCCGGCGCCCGGCAGCTTGCTCAGCATGTTGGCCATGCCGCCCATGTTGCGCATCTGCTTGAGCTGCTCCAGGAAGTCGGTCAGATCGAAACCGTCGCCCTTCTTCAGCTTGTTGGCCAACTTCTCCGCCTGCTCGCGGTCGACCTTGCTTTCGATATCTTCGATCAGCGACAGCACGTCGCCCATGCCCAGGATGCGCGATGCCACGCGATCCGGGTAGAACGGCTCCAGCGCTTCGGTCTTCTCGCCCACGCCGAGGAATTTGATCGGCTTGCCGGTGATATGACGGATGGACAGCGCGGCACCGCCGCGCGCGTCGCCGTCGACCTTGGTCAGCACCACGCCGGTCAGCGGCAGCGCTTCGTTAAACGCCTTGGCGGTATTGGCGGCGTCCTGGCCGGTCATGGCGTCGACCACGAACAGGGTTTCCACCGGCTTGATCGCCGCGTGCACCTGTTTGATCTCGTCCATCATCGCTTCGTCAACGTGCAAACGGCCGGCGGTATCGACGATCAGTACGTCGTAGAATTTCAGCTTGGCCTGTTGCAGCGCGCGATTGACGATGTCGATCGGTTTTTCTTTGACGTCAGACGGGAAGAAATCGATGCCGACGCCTTCCGCCAGCGTTTCCAGCTGTTTGATCGCCGCCGGGCGATAAACGTCCGCGGAAACCACCAACACTTTCTTCTTCTGTTTTTCTTTCAGGAATTTGCCGAGTTTACCGACGCTGGTGGTTTTACCGGCACCCTGCAAGCCCGCCATCAGCACCACCGCCGGCGGCTGGGCCGCCAGATTCAGCTCGGTGTTGACTTCGCCCATCGCGGCGATCAGCTCGCCCTTGACGATCTTGACGAATTCCTGCCCCGGCGTCAGGCTCTTGTTGACTTCATGGCCGACCGCGCTCTCTTTGACGCGGTTGATGAAGTCGCGCACCACCGGCAGCGCAACGTCCGCTTCCAGCAATGCCATACGCACTTCACGCAGGGTTTCCTTGATATTCTCTTCGGTCAGCCGCCCGCGGCCGCTGATATTGCGCAACGTGCGCGACAATCGATCGGTTAAATTTTCAAACATCGTCTCATGCTCAACGTGTAATGACAGGCCGCTCCGGCGACACAATTGCGCCGATGATAACACGAAGCGCGGCGGATCTCTGCCTCAGCGTTGGAGATAGGTTGGAGTGAAACGCGCGCAACGTTATACTGACACTCCAATTAACCACGCCGAAGCAAAATTAAACGCTATGCCAGTTTTCTCCATTGTGGCTTTGATGGCCTACCTGCTCAGCCTTGGACTGATCATTCCCAGCTTGTTGCGGAAGAACAGCGCATACCGTCGGCTTGCCCTCGTCTCGGCGGTGGTGGCGCTGATTTGCCATGCCATCGCGCTGCAGCAGCGCATCTTTGACGTCAGCGCCGGGCAGAATCTCAGCCTGCTGAACATTGGCTCCATCGTCAGCCTGATCATCTGCTCGGTGATGACCTTCGTCGCCTCGCGCGACCGCGGCTGGTTCCTGCTGCCGATCGTCTACAGCTTCGCGATGATCAACCTGGCCTTCGCCAGCTTCATGCCCGGCGAGTTCATCACTCACCTGGAGGCCAGCCCGGAACTGATGGTGCATATCGGCTTGGCGCTGTTCTCTTACGCTACCCTGATCATCGCCGCGCTCTACGCCTTGCAGCTCGCCTGGCTCGACTACCTTCTGAAAAACAAGAAGTTGACCTTTAGCGCCGACATGCCGCCGCTGATGAGCATCGAGCGCAAGATGTTCCATATCACCCAGATCGGCGTGGTGCTGCTGACGCTCACCCTGTGCACCGGCCTGCTGTACATGGATAATCTGTTCAGCAAAGAGAACGTGCATAAAGCCGTGCTGTCGATCATGGCCTGGTTCGTGTATATCGTGCTGTTGTGGGGCCATTACCATGAAGGCTGGCGCGGCCGCCGCGTCGTCTGGTTCAGCTTCGCCGGCGCCTTCCTGCTGACGCTCGCCTACTTCGGCAGCCGTCTGATTCAGCAGGTGATGGTGCGCTAAGCCAGCCCGGTTCAATTCTCCCTCTCTATAAGGAATACTGCATTGGAGCATGTGTCGACGGGGACCCTCATCATTATCCTGGTGATCATGATCGTGGTCTCCGCTTACTTCTCCGCTTCCGAAACCGGCATGATGACGCTCAACCGTTATCGCCTGCGTCACCTGTCCAAACAGGGCAACCGCTCGGCGCGTCGGGTGGAGAAGCTGCTGCAAAAACCGGATCGGCTGATCGGGCTGGTGCTGATCGGCAACAACCTGGTCAACATCCTCGCCTCGGCGCTGGCGACCATCGTCGGCATGCGGCTGTATGGCGATCTCGGCGTGGCGATCGCGACCGGCATACTGACCTTCGCCGTGCTGTTGTTCGCCGAAGTGCTGCCAAAGACCTTCGCCGCCCTCTATCCGGAACGTATTGCCTTCCCCAGCAGCGTCCTGCTGGCGCCATTGCAAAAGGTGATGTTCCCGCTGGTCTGGCTGCTCAACGGTATCACCAGCCTGACCTTGCGCCTGTTCGGCATCCGCACCAACGTGCGCATCAGCGACGCCGTCAGCAAGGATGAGCTGCGCACTATCGTGCGCGAATCCCAGTCGCAAATCTCCCGCCGCAATCAGGACATGCTGATCTCGGTGCTGGACCTGGAAAAGGTGACGGTTAACGACATCATGGTGCCGCGCACCGAGATCGTCGGCATCGACGTCAACGACGACTGGAAGTCGATCATGCGCCAGCTGACCCACTCGCCGCACGGCCGCATCGTGCTGTATCGCAGCTCGCTGGACGACGCGATCGGCATGCTGCGCGTGCGGGAAGCCTACCGCCTGATGACCGAGAAAAAAGAGTTCAACAAAGAGAACCTGCTGCGCGCCGCCGATGAAATCTACTTCGTGCCGGAAGGCACGCCGCTCAACGTGCAGCTGGTGAAGTTCCAGCGCAACAAAGAGAAGGTCGGCATCGTGGTCGACGAGTACGGCGACATTCAGGGCCTGGTCACGGTAGAAGACATTCTCGAAGAGATCGTCGGCGACTTCACCACCTCAATGTCACCAACGCTGGCGGAAGAGGTCACGCCGCAGAGCGATGGCTCGGTCTTGATCGACGGTACCGCCAACGTGCGCGAGCTGAACAAAGCCTTTAACTGGACCCTGCCGGCCAGCGAGGCTCGCACCGTCAACGGTATGCTGCTCGAAGAGCTGGAAGAGATCCCTGAAACCGGCACCCGGGTGCGTATCGGCCACTACGATATCGACATTCTCGACGTGCAGGGCAACATGATCAAACAGGTGCGGGTCACGCCGATCACCTCGCTGCAGTCCAGCGTCGGCCACCACTGACCGCCGGCCTGAAAGTAAAAAAGACGCGAAATCGCGTCTTTTTTTTATCTCTGCGGGAAACTCGCGGCTAGATATGCAGTTCCTGCAGCTTCTCTTTCGGCAGCGCCAGCTCGTCGTTGTGGTTAACCACCACGTCGTTATCCAGGATGTGCTTGGCGATCTCCTGCGCTTCTTCCAGCGAGTGCATATGGTAAGTGCCGCACTGGTATTCGTTCAGCTCAGGGATTTTGCGCTGGTCGGTCACTTTCAGCACGTCGGCCATCGCCGCTTTCCACGCATCGGCTACGCGCTGCTCTTCCGGCACGCCGATCAGGCTCATGTAGAAACCGGTACGACAGCCCATCGGGGAGATGTCGATAATCTCCACGCCCTGGCCGTTCAGGTGGTCACGCATAAAGCCGGCGAACAGGTGCTCCAGCGTATGAATGCCGCGCTCGGGCATCACTTCCAGGTTCGGGCGGCAAAAGCGCAGATCAAACACCGTGATGGTATCGCCATGAGGCGTTTTCATGGTTTTCGCAACGCGGACAGCCGGAGCTGCCATACGGGTATGATCGACGGTAAAGCTATCCAGCAATGGCATTTCGCTACCTCCTCGTAAAAGAGCATTTATTTCGAAACTTTTTTTCCTAACCGGGAAACCTTTTCCAACCCTGCGAGTCTGAGTATGTGAAAGACGCGCATTTGTTATCATCATCCCTGTCATCAGAGATGCATATTTGGCCACATTGATGTGGCCTTTTTCTTTTTCAGCTTCCGCCATTTTGCTTCAGGAACGCTTCAAAGCTTAGCGTATCATTGGCTTCTATGTCGCGTTGGCGCTGCCACGAGGCTTCCCGCTCTTTATCCAGCTCGGCTTCGTTCAGGATTTCCAACGGCTCTTCCAGCAACATCTGACGATACTGCTCCGCCAGCTGCAACCCGACGCGCCCAGTGCCTTCCGCCTTCATCGCCTTCAGAATGCGCGCAGAGAAGGTCAACTCAGGATCGTCGAACGCGGCAACCAGCTCGTCGCACACCTGCTGGTATTGACGGTTGCCGGCTTCGCTGTCCAACACTTCCGCCACCCGACGCAGATCGGCGAACAGCGCCTTACCCACTTTTTCGAGCGGTTCATGGCTGGCGCCACAGCCGATGCCGATGGTCTGGCCCAGCTTGCGCCCTTCCAGAATCACCCGGTTCCAGTTCTTGCGCGTGCACAGCAGTTCATCGCTGCTCATCTCCGGCGCATCGGCCAGCGCGCACCACACCAGGAACAGATCCAGGAAACGCGCCTGCACCGCGTCCACGCCGATTGGCGAGAACGGGTTGATATCCAGCGAACGCACTTCGATGTATTCGATGCCGCCGCGCAGCAGCGCGTCAGACGGCGTCTCGCCGCTTTGGGTCACGCGCTTCGGCCGGATCGGCGCATACAGCTCGTTCTCGATTTGCAGCACGTTGCTATTCAGCTGCAGGTAGCGATCGCCCTCTTTCACGCCCAGCTTGGCGAACTCTTCGGAAGGCGTGGCTATCGCCCGCTTCAGACCGGCCACATAGCTGTGCAGATCGTTGAAGGTGATGCCCAAATTGCTCTGCGACTTGTTGGTGTAACCCAGGTCGCTCAGACGCAGCGAGGTGGCATACGGCAGGTAGCACATCCCCTGCTCGGTGCGCTCGAACGGCAGATTGGTCTCACGCCCCTTGAGGAACGAAGAACAAATGGCCGGCGATGCGCCGAACAGATACGGGATCACCCAACCGAAACGGTAATAGTTACGGATCAGGCGGAAATACCCCGCCGAGATCTGCTCTTTACCGCTTTCTGCGTCCTGCACGCCGGCCCAGGCCTGCCAAAACTCCAGCGGCAGCGAGAAGTTGTAGTGCACGCCGGAAATGGTCTGCATCAGCGCGCCGTAGCGATTCTTCAGCCCTTCGCGGTACAGCGTCTTCATGCGGCCGATGTTCGACGAACCAAACTGCGCCAGCTC
Source organism: Serratia sp. HRI (assembly GCF_010119335.3). Taxonomy (NCBI): domain Bacteria; kingdom Pseudomonadati; phylum Pseudomonadota; class Gammaproteobacteria; order Enterobacterales; family Yersiniaceae; genus Serratia; species Serratia sp. HRI. The sequence goes on from NZ_CP083690.1 coordinate 1,795,140, forward strand.
GATATCCTGCTCGGCTTCGATAAAGCACGGCATGCTGAGCGGCCACATGCGCTCATCGCCGATATTGCGCGCCACGTAACGATGAATATCGCGCAGGAACGTCAGCAGGTGATCGATGTTGTCATCAACCGGCGTAATGAACTCTAACAGCGCTTCGGCGAAATCCGTGGTGATCCAGTGGTGCGTCAATGCCGCGCCCAGCTTTTCCGGATGCCCGGTGGTCGCCAAGGTGCCGTTCGGCGTGACCCGCAGCGTTTCACGCTCGATGCCGCGACGAATGCCTTTTAATGCCTGGGGATGGGCTTCCAACCAAGAAAGCGCCTGTGATACGTCCGGGATCAAATTGACCTCCCGCTTCTAAAAACAATAACTCGTAAGCATACTGAATCCGCACCCGAGAGAATATTGAGTTATATTCACTTGGTTACTGCCACCAGGCGATACCCTGTACCGTTATCATAGCCAAAACGATGTAACGCAGCGCCTTTCCGATACACAGAAACAGCGCGACAGAGCCCCAGGGCATGCGCAGCCAACCTGCCAACACGCACAACAAATCGCCCACCACCGGCACCCAGCTGAGCAGCAGCGCAGCCGGGCCGAAGCGTTGCAGCCACCCGAGCGCCGTTGCCAGCCCCCGCTGTGGTTTCAACGCCGGTAACAGGCGCCCGATAATGACATTGGTCAAGCCACCCAGCGTATTGCCCAGGGTCGCGGCCAGCACCAGCAACTCCGGCGAGACGCGACTCTGGGTCAGCAAGGCGACCAGAACGATTTCTGAATTTCCCGGCAGCAGCGTCGCACTGAGGAAGCTACTGCCAAATAACGATATTACGGCTAGCGTACTACTCACAGCGTACGGACGTCTACCACAGCCATACCGGCACTTTTCGCCGCCTGAATGCCGAAATCGGCGTCTTCAAACACCACGCATTTTTCCGGCGGCACGCCGATCAGTTCGGCACAGCGCAAGAAGGTGTCCGGCTCCGGTTTGTGGCGCTGCACGTCGTCCGCACCGACGAGCGCGTCGAAGCAGTTGAACAGGCCAAGATGACGCAGCAGCATTTCCGCCATGCGGTGCTCGCTGCCGGTACCGACCGCCATCGGACGGCGGCCATGATAGGACTTCACCACCTCGATCAGCGGCAATGGACGCACGCTGTCCAACAGCATCGCTTCCACCGCGCGGGTTTTCTCCGCGGCCAGGTGATGGGGATCGAGATCGGCCTGATGGCTGGCGATAATCGCCTGAGCGATGCGCCAGGTCGGTGAACCGCTCAGCGCCACCATGGCCGCTTCATCAAACGTCATGTCATAACGGGACAGCACTTCACGCCACGCTTTGCGATGCGTTGGCTCGGTGTCCAGAATCGTGCCGTCCATGTCGAAAATAAGACCCTGATAGCGGTCGTACATCGTTACTCCATGATCGTTGAGGAAAGAAAACTACTTTAGCGTAAAGCCGTTGGGTTGTCGCTGACTGCGTCATAACGGAATGTGCTGTGCCCGATCGGGCGCAAAGGAGGACAGGGGGGAAAGAATGGCTAAATGCTGAAAAGCGAAAAACCCGCCGAAGCGGGTTTCTCTTAGATGGTGCATCCGGGAGGATTCGAACCTCCGACCGCTCGGTTCGTAGCCGAGTACTCTATCCAGCTGAGCTACGGATGCATTACTGTTTTTACTGCTTGCCTGCTTCGCTAATGAAGCCAGACTTAAAGAATGGTGCATCCGGGAGGATTCGAACCTCCGACCGCTCGGTTCGTAGCCGAGTACTCTATCCAGCTGAGCTACGGATGCACAGTAATTCTTTGATACCCTATGGTACTTTGTTCCCAACTCTACCATACGGCTAATATGGTGCATCCGGGAGGATTCGAACCTCCGACCGCTCGGTTCGTAGCCGAGTACTCTATCCAGCTGAGCTACGGATGCAAATGGCGGTGAGGCGGGGATTCGAACCCCGGATGCAGCTTTTGACCGCATACTCCCTTAGCAGGGGAGCGCCTTCAGCCTCTCGGCCACCTCACCAAACGCTTCTTTCGAATTGTGCCTAACTTGCTTTAGAGAAGCTCATCGGCACTGCGTGGCGCACATATTACTTTCTCCGACTTTTAAGTCAAACAATTTTTCCCAACTCATGTGCGTTTGCACAATTCGCACCCAACATGGGCGATTTCACGGCAAAAAGGGCGTTTTATCAACAGGCAACCGCAGCGTCTGTAGCAACAAAGCAGAAAACTAACCGGGAAAATAATCACGAAAAAGAGAGGGGATAACGAAGGAAGTGGATAAAACGATGCAGTAGCGTCTCGTCTGGCAACGAGACGCTGCTTCGGAATCAGTAAGTCGTCTGCTGAGACTTCTCTGCCTGAATGCGCTGATAGATTTCTTCACGGTGAACCGAAACCTCTTTGGGGGCGTTCACACCAATACGCACCTGGTTGCCTTTTACCCCTAGCACAGTGACCGTAACCTCATCGCCAATCATGAGGGTTTCACCAACTCGACGAGTCAGAATTAACATTCTTTGCTCCTTGAAAGATTAAAAGAGTCGGGTCTCTCAGTTTCCCCGTCATTATCCATCATATGTGGTGAAAACGTAAGCCGCGCAGCCCACAATAAGTGTAAGCAGACTTGGTCCCACCTCAGATAATGGTAAGTTTAGCCGACCTGAAAAACTTTGTTCCCGCAATTGTAACTAAATTGTGTTAGCACAGTATGAAAACGCCATAATCAACAAAGTATTATGGCGTTTGCGCGTGCTATTTATTTATGTTCACAGCTTCGAGGCCACCCAGGCTTCTACGCTGTTTAACGCCGCTGGCAGGGCGTTGATATCCGTCCCCCCCGCCATCGCCATATCAGGGCGACCACCGCCCTTGCCGCCTACCTGCTGCGCCACGTTGCCGATCAACTCGCCGGCTTTCACGCGGTCAGTCAGATCCTTGGTCACGCCTGCAACCAGGCTGACTTTGTCATCAGCCGTCGTTGCCAACACGATGATGGCCGAACCCAATTGATTTTTCAGGTCATCCACCATGGTGCGCAGCATTTTGGCTTCGACATTGTCCAACTGGCTGACCAACAGCTTCACGCCGTTAACCATTTTTGCCTGGCTGGACAGCGACGCGCTTTCCTGCGCCGCCTGCTGATCTTTCAGCTGCTGCAGTTCTTTTTCCAGCGCGCGGGTGCGATCGAGCACCGAGCGCACTTTATCGGTCAGGGTATTGCTGTCGCCCTTAACCAGCTGCGCAACGTCTTGCAACAAATCGCTTTGCTGGTGCAGCGTGGCGATAGCGCCGGCGCCGGTCACCGCTTCAATACGACGGATGCCCGCCGCGGTGCCCGACTCGCTCAGAATGCGGAACAGGCCAATATCGCCGGTGCGGCTGGCATGAGTACCGCCACACAGCTCGGTGGAGAAATCGCCCATGGTCAGTACGCGCACGTTGTCATCGTACTTCTCGCCGAACAGCGCCATCGCGCCCTTCTCTTTGGCATCTTCCAACGCCATCAGCTCGGTCTGTACCGGCAGGTTACGACGCACCTGCTGGTTCACCAGATCTTCCACCGCGCGGATTTGCTCCGACTTCATCGCTTCGAAGTGCGAGAAGTCGAAACGCAGATATTTGTCGTTAACCAGCGAGCCTTTCTGCGCGACGTGGTCACCCAACGTTTGGCGCAGCGCGGCGTGCAGCAAGTGAGTCGCGGAGTGGTTCAGACGGATGCTGTTGCGGCGCTCAGCGTCGATCTGCGCATCCACGCGATCGTTCAGCTTCAGCGAGCCCTGCGCCAGTTTGCCCTGGTGGCCGATAGCCTGGCCGTATTTCTGGGTGTCGTTGACCACAAACTCTACGCCGGTGGCTTTCAGCACGCCTTTATCACCGACCTGGCCGCCGGATTCACCGTAGAACGGCGTCTCATCCAGCACCACCACCGCCTCTTCGCCGGCGTTGATCCGATCGACCGGCTGGCCGTCGCGGAACAGCGCGATGACAGTTGCCTGCTGCTCGTCGTGATCGTAACCGCTGAACTGGCTGCTGCCGTCCACGCGGATCAGGCTGTTGTAGTCGGCGCCGAAACCGCTGGATTCGCGCGCACGGCGGCGCTGCGCTTCCATCGCTTCTTCAAAGCCCGCTTCATCGACTTTCAGACCGCGCTCGCGGCAGACGTCAGCGGTCAGATCGACCGGGAAGCCGTAGGTATCGTACAGACGGAAAGCGGTTTCGCCGTCCAGGGTATCGCCCTGCAGCTTGGCCAGCTCTTCGTCCAACAGCGCCAGACCACGCTCCAGCGTGCGGGCAAACTGCTCCTCTTCGGTTTTCAGCACCTGCTCCACCAACGATTGCTGGCGTTTCAGTTCGTCGGCCGCCGGGCCCATCACTTCGATCAGTGGCGCCACCAGCTTGTAGAAGAAGGTGTCTTTCGCGCCCAGCATGTTGCCATGGCGGATCGCGCGACGAATGATGCGGCGCAGCACGTAGCCGCGGTTTTCGTTAGACGGGATCACGCCGTCCGACACCAGGAAGGCGCAAGAACGGATGTGGTCGGCGATAACGCGCAGGGATTTGTTGTCCAGATCGGTTGCACCGGTCACTTTTGCCACGGCGGCGATCAGGGTACGGAACAGATCGATTTCATAGTTGGAGTTCACATGCTGCAACACCGCCGCGATGCGCTCCAGGCCCATACCGGTATCCACCGAAGGTTTCGGCAGCGGCAGCATGGTGCCGTCGGACTGGCGGTTGAACTGCATGAAAACGATGTTCCAGATCTCGATGTAGCGGTCGCCGTCTTCTTCCGGGCTGCCAGGAGGGCCGCCCCAGATGTGATCGCCGTGATCGTAGAAAATCTCGGTGCACGGGCCGCATGGGCCGGTGTCGCCCATCTGCCAGAAGTTGTCGGAAGCGAAAGGCGCGCCCTTGTTGTCGCCGATGCGGATAATGCGCTCGGCCGGTACGCCGATTTGCTTCTGCCAGATGTCGAACGCTTCGTCATCGGTTTCATACACGGTGACCCACAGTCGCTCTTTCGGCAGGTTGAACCAGTTTTCACCGGTCAGCAGTTCCCACGCGTAGCTGATCGCGTCATGCTTGAAGTAATCGCCGAAGCTGAAGTTACCCAGCATTTCAAAGAAGGTGTGGTGACGGGCGGTATAGCCGACGTTTTCCAGATCATTGTGCTTGCCGCCTGCGCGCACGCAGCGCTGCGAGGTGGTGGCACGGGAATAGGCGCGTTTGTCCAGCCCCAGGAAAACATCCTTAAATTGGTTCATGCCGGCATTGGTAAACAGCAATGTCGGATCATTGTTAGGCACCAGGGAGCTACTCGCTACAACCTGGTGACCCTTACTATGAAAGAAATCGAGAAACGCTTGACGGATCTCAGCGGTGCTCTTGCTCATAATTTTCCTGGAAAGGCTAGAATAACGACACGTGAGCCGGTGACGCGTCATCCCGACGATGACAACCAGCTCACGAACAAAAAGTGGGGATAAGATAAATTTTCTTCAGAGGGAAGTAAAACCCCGTGTGCGCTCATTGCGCAAAATCACGGTAAATTGACTGAATTTCTTCCTGGAAGAAGCCGCGATAGAGCAGATAGCGCTGCACTTTGGCTTTCTCTTTCCAGTCGGTTGGCAACGCATCGCCAAATTTTCGCTGCGCCACCTGTTTCGCCTGTTCGCACCAGTCGATGTCGCATTCCGCCAGCGCGTCCTGCACCAGCGCTTTGTCGACGCCCTTTTGCATCAGTTCACTGCGGATGCGCTGCGCACCGTAACCTTTGCGGCTGCGGCTGCCGATGTAGCTGTGAGCGAAACGCTTATCGTCTAGCCAATTATGCTGGTAACAGTAGGTAATAACCTGCTCGATCAGCGCAGGATCCACCGGCTCTTCAGCCACCGGCGGTGATGCCGGCGCATGTGGCCCCTTGCCGCCAAAACGGGCTTTCGCCACAAACGGCTGCGCCGCAAGTTTGCGGCGCAGTTCAGCTTCACTATGATCGCGTTGCGACAGCAGGCGCATGGCGCGGCTTAGCAAGTCATTCATCATTCAAGCCTGAATTTATGGGATATGCGCCACACGAACGGCGGCGCATACCTTCAGCGATTAGAACTGCTCGCTGGTTTCCGCTTCGTCGTCTTCGAAGTCGTCACCGGAAGCGGCCACCAGCTCACCGCCGCTGTGCAGCAGCAGGTCACGCAGCTTCTTATCCAGCTCAGCGGCGATAGCCGGATTTTCTTTCAGGAAGTTACAGGCATTCGCCTTGCCCTGACCGATCTTCTCGCCGTTATAGCTGTACCAGGCGCCGGCTTTTTCGATCATCTTGTGCTTCACGCCCAGATCGACCAGCTCGCCACGGCTGTTGATGCCTTCGCCGTACATGATTTGGAACTCAGCCTGCTTGAACGGCGCAGCGATTTTGTTCTTCACCACTTTCACTCGGGTTTCGCTGCCCACCACTTCGTCGCCCTCTTTGATGGCGCCGATACGGCGGATATCCAGACGCACCGAAGCGTAGAACTTCAGGGCGTTACCGCCGGTCGTGGTTTCCGGGTTGCCGAACATCACACCAATTTTCATACGGATCTGGTTGATGAAGATCAGCAGGGTATTGGCGTTTTTCAGGTTGCCGGCCAGCTTACGCATCGCCTGGCTCATCATGCGTGCCGCCAGGCCCATGTGCGAATCGCCGATTTCACCTTCGATTTCCGCCTTCGGCGTCAGCGCCGCCACGGAGTCGACGATGATGACGTCAACCGCGCCGGAGCGGGTCAACGCATCACAGATTTCCAGCGCCTGCTCGCCGGTGTCCGGCTGGGAGCACAGCAGGTTGTCGATATCGACGCCCAGCTTTTTCGCATAGATAGGATCCAGCGCGTGCTCGGCATCGATGAACGCACAGGTTTTGCCTTCGCGCTGCGCAGCGGCGATCACCTGCAGCGTCAGGGTGGTTTTACCAGAGGATTCCGGGCCGTAGATTTCAACGATGCGGCCCATCGGCAGGCCGCCGGCGCCCAAAGCGATATCGAGTGACAGTGAGCCGGTGGAGATCGTTTCCACGTCCATGGAGCGGTCTTCACCCAGGCGCATGATGGAGCCTTTGCCGAACTGTTTCTCAATCTGGCCCAGTGCCGCAGCTAACGCCTTTTGCTTGTTCTCATCAATAGCCATTTTTGCTCCTTCGTTTCGCAATGCCGGTGTTACCCCACACTGCCACTGAATGTATGTTGTGCAGGAAATGTCACTAATTATACTGTATAGTCATACAGTATCAAGCCTAATTTACAAAAATTCGTCGATGGCGGTTTGCAGCGCGAAAATCGTCGCCTGCAGCCGCACCGCGTCGCGGTCGCCCTCGAATTGCATCATGCGCGACAGCCCCCGGCCATCGCTGCCGGCGAAGCCGAACCACACGGTACCGACCGGCTTTTCCGCGCTGCCGCCATCCGGGCCGGCGATGCCGCTCACCGATAGCGCCAGATCGGCCTGCGCCGCCCGCAGCGCCCCTATCGCCATCTCGCGCACCACCTCTTCGCTGACCGCGCCGTGCGCCGCCAACGTGGCTTCGCTCACCCCTAACAGGTCATGCTTCGCCGCATTGCTGTAGGTGACGAAACCGCGATCGAAATAGGCGGAGCTGCCGGCGATATCGGTAATGGCCTTGGCGATACCGCCGCCGGTGCAGGATTCCGCGCAGGTGATCCAGCGGCCCTGAGCCTTCAGTTTTTCCCCCACCAGCACGCTGAGCCGGCGCAGTTGGTTTTCACTCATAACCTCTCCCTCGCGAATTCAGGTATATGCGCCCGATAGTAGCATTTATCAAGGCGATGCGACGGCCGACGCGTGGAAATGCGCAGCGCCTCGCAGGAGATGCGGTTTTAAGCGCCCGGCCAAGCTGCTAGTATCAAAAGAAGCGCCCCAGCGAGCGGCGGCGCACCAGCACAAGGAACATCACGGAGGCGGCACGCTGCGGCGGCGGCCTCAGGGCGCACCAGAAGAGATTAGGATGATAGCGTGAAAAAAACGTTGGGCGTATTCTTGCCGTTGTACACCACCACCCTGCTGCTGCTGTTGGGCTCGGGACTGCTCACCACCTACGTCTCACTGCGGCTGGCCTCCATCCACGTCAGCAGCGCGCTGATCGGCGCCATCATCGCCGCCAACTACATCGGGTTGGTGATCGGTGGCAAGGTCGGCCACTTTCTGATCGCCCGCGTCGGGCATATCCGCGCCTACGTGGCCTGCGCCGGCATCATTACCGCTGCGGTGCTGGGGCACGGCCTGACGGAGTTCATTCCCGCCTGGGTCGCCCTGCGCCTGGTGATCGGGCTGTGCATGATGTGTCAGTACATGGTGCTGGAAAGCTGGCTGAACGACCAGGCGGAATCCAACCAGCGCGGCATGGTGTTCGGCTTCTATATGGCGGCGACCTATCTCGGCATGTCGCTGGGCCAGATCGTGCTGATGCTGCAAAGCAACCTGGGCATCACCACGCTGCTGGTGATCGCGCTGTGCTTCGCGCTCTGTCTGGTGCCCATCGCCCTCACCACCCGCACCAATGCGCGCCACATGTCGCCGGCGCCGATGGAGCTGCGCTACTTTGTCGGCGCCATTCCCAAAGTGCTGGCCACCACGTTGGTGATCGGCATGGTGGTGGGCTCGTTTTACGGCCTGGCGCCGGTCTACGCCAGCCTGCAGTCCTTAACCACTCAGCAAACCGGCCTGTTCATGGCGCTGGCCATCTTCGCCGGACTGGTGGCGCAGTTCCCACTCAGCTGGCTGTCGGATCGCTATAGCCGCCCGTTGCTGATGCGACTCAACGCTATTTTCCTGATCGTGGCGGCGCTGCCGCTGGCGCTGCTGCCGCACATCGATTTCCCGCTGCTGCTGGCGGTGGGATTCGTCGTCAGCATGCTGCAGTTTACGCTCTACCCATTGGTAGTGGCGCTGGCCAACGATCTGATTGAGCCGGAGCGCCGCGTATCGCTGGCCGCCTGCCTGCTGATGGCGTTCGGCGTCGGCGCCAGCATCGGGCCCTTGGCGGTCGGCGCGCTGATCGAGCCGCTTGGCGGTAATATCCTGTACGCCTTCTTCGCCCTGTGCGGCGTGCTGCTGGCGGCCCTCAGCCGCACGGCGAAAGCGGAGGAACCTCAGCTGGCGCAGGACGCACCGGTGCCGCATATTCCGCTGCCGGACAGCCTCACCAGTTCGCCGCTGTCGCCGGCGCTCAATCCGACCTTCGATGAGCAGATCATTCACGACACCATGCCGCCGCCGGAAGCGGCGCCCGATGTCGACGAGCCGCAGCCCGAGGAACAGGAGGCAGAGCCCCTGCCTCAGGGGGCCGATCCGCAAGAGGATACCGGCCTGAAAAAGGCGCACGCCATGCTGTAAACGGCGGCGCTACAGATCCTGGAAGGAGCCCAGCATAAAACCGCGTTCGGCGATCGCCGCTTTCAGCGTCGGTGCGGTCAACACATCCAGCTCGACGAGGCGCGGATGACAGTATTTGCTCTGCAGGATCGTCGCGTCGAGGAATGCCGGGTGGCACATCATTTCCAATGACTCGGCGCCCTGCTCGTCGGCACGCGTCAACCGCTGCAGGAACAAGGCTTCGGAAATCATTTCACCGTAGAATCCCGCGTCAAACACGTCGGTACTGCAGGGCGTCTGCAAGGTAATATCGCGCCGTTTCGCCTCTTCGCGATCGAGGCGCAGCGGCAGACCCTGTGCCTGGGCAAACGCCTCCACCAGCGGGTAAATCTGCGGCTGCATATGCACATGGTGGTGGCTGTCGATGTGCGTCGGCGGCCTGCCGAACAGCGTCACAAACCGCGCGAACTGGCGCTGCAGTTCCTCCTGAATCTCGTCCAGCTGCAGCTCGCCGGCCTCGGCGCGGCACCACAGCCATTTACCCAGTTCGCCATGCTCGTTGACCAGCGAAGGCATGGCGCCCAGCGGCCTGCCATGGGTCAAAACGAAATGCAGCCCGATCGGCAGCCCCGGATATTGCCGGCTGAGCGCCGCCGCGTGCTGGGCGCCGCCGCCGTTCACCATTGCCGTGGTAGAAGAAACCACGCCATGCTGATACGCCTCGATGACGCCGTAGTTTTGCCCCTTGCTCAGGCCGAAGTCATCGGCATTCACGATCAGTAGTTTTTCCATAGTGGCTCCCGCGAGATGGATTTTTGGCAAGGGAAGCCCGACCGACCGACGCGGCATTCCCCTTCGCTAAGGTAAAAATCGAATGATTAACCGGCCGGCGGCCTGAAGCTCATCGGCATATCGGCGTTGATACTGATCGGGAGCGGCCCTAAAGAGGGCCGTAGCACTTTTTTCGGTAGTTGCCTGGGGTCACGTCGGTGAGCCGCTTGAAGTTCTTAATGAACAGGCTGACATCGCCATAGCCGGAATCAAAGGCGATATCGGAAACCGAAGAGTTGGTGACCTCCAGCTGCGTCTTGGCGAAATTGATACGGATCTCATTGATCACCTGCATCGGCGTCTTATGGTAGTAACGCCGCATCGCCCGGGTCAGATACTCCTGAGTCTTCCCCGACAGCGCCACCATGTTCGCCAACGCCCTTTCGCCGAACATCGCCTTGTCATGCATGCCGGCCAGGGTGTTCTTCAGCCACTGCGGGATATCATCGCCGCCGTCGTTTTCTTCCTTATAGTGACGAATGCGGCTGATCACATAGAAAGTCAGCGTTTCGAGAAATTCGGCGAAATCATCCTCGCGAAACTGCGGCGAACTCACCACCGATTCGATATAGGCCAAAAACTCGCTCCTCAGGCTGTAGGCCTGCGAGGCGACGAAGCAGCGCGGCAGCTGCTGCAAATAGTGCTCTTCAAAGAACGCTTTGCTGACCGCCACATTGAAGATTTTCGTCGCGCCGAACTCGTAAAAACTCTGGTGGTGGGAGCCAATAGGGATAAAGACGAAATCCCCGCGTTCCAGCAGCACCCGCTTGCCGTTGATCTCCTGGTAGCACTTGCCGCTCAGCACGATGGTGAACTCATAATAGTCGTGCTGATGCAGCCCGGTGGCGCTTTCCACCTTGTTGTAGATAAACAGGTGAAAATCTTTGCAGTTAAAAAAATCCTGCTCGCGAATCAGCTTCACGTCGTTCGCACTCAGCGAAATTCGGTTGTCGGACACGGCGCCGGCCTCCCGTTAGTCAAATCCGTTGCGTCTGGCCGCCTCGGCAAACCAGTAGCCGCTTTTCTTGATGGTGCGGCGCTGATCCGCCCGATCCAGCCGCACCAGCCCATAACGATTCTTGTAGGCGTTCAGCCAGGACCAGCAGTCGATAAAGGTCCAAAGATGATAGCCTTTGCACTGCGAGCCTTCCGCCAGCGCGCGGTGCAGCCATTTCAGGTGCTCGCGAATAAAGTCGATGCGGTAATCGTCCTCCACCCGCCCATCGGCGCCGATAAACGCCTCTTCGCCCTCAACGCCCATGCCGTTTTCCGAAATATAACAAGGCAGATTGCCGTAGTTTTCTTTCAGATCCATCAGGATGTCGTACAGCCCCTTTTCGTAGATCTCCCAGCCGCGGTGCGGATTGATTTTGCGGCCCGGCATTGCATAGTAACTGAACAAATCCTCCGGCGATGCGATCGGCCCCTCGGCACGGCGCCCCTCTTTCGCCAGCACCCTGCGCGGTTGGTAATAGTTGACGCCGAGGATGTCCACCACGCCGTCTTCAATCAGCTGTGCATCCTGCGGCTCGCAGTGGGGCATCAGCCCATGCCGCTCCAGCAGCTGCAGCAACGCCGCCGGATAACGCCCTTTGGCGACCGGATCGAGGAAACTGCGGTTGAGCAGCAGATCGGCGTCGTGCGCGGCCTGCCGATCCTCCGGCGCGTCGGAACGCGGATAGGTGGGGCTCAGGTTGAGAATGATGCCGATGTTCCCCGGCAGCTCCCGCGCTCTGAAACGCTGCACCGCCATGGCATGCGCCAGTACGCTGTGATACGCCACGGTGACCGCCCGTTTGAAATCCACCACGCAAGGGTAGTGCAGGTCATTCAGGTAACCGGCCTCCACCGGCACGATCGGCTCGTTGAAGGTGAACCAGTGGGTGACCCGATCGCCAAACAGACCGAAACAGGTATCGGCGTAACGCGCATAGGCTTCGACCACCGCCCGGCTTTCCCAGCCGCCGCGATGCTGCATGCACAGCGGCATATCGAAGTGGTAGAGATTGATAAACGGGGTGATGCCCTGCGCCAGCAGCTCGTCGATCATCGCGTTATAGAAGGCCACCGCCTGCGGGTTTACCTCTCCGTCGCCGTCCGGGATCAGCCGCGACCACGAGATCGACGTTCTAAAGGTATTGTGGCCCAGCGTTTTGAGCAGCCCGATATCGGTGCGGAAATGGTCGTAAAAGGTTGAGGCCTCGCCCGGCCCCACCCGATCGTGAAAGCGCTCGGGCGCGATCTCAAACCAATAGTCGAAGATGTTGCGGCTCTTGCCGTCCCGTGCGGCCGCCCCTTCAGACTGCGGCGCGGAGGTGGCGCTGCCCCACCAGAACCCGTCGGCAAATTGATATTCCATACTCGCGTCCCTCGCGGGGCGGCCACGCCGCCCCGTTCCACTGTTAGAATTTGAGCGCCTTGGCGATGTCTTCTTCGCTTTCCGTCGCCGCGTCGATCTGGCTCTGCGCCTTGTTGGAGATCGCCACGAACGGCAGATAAATCACGGTGGCGACCGCCAGGTTGAACAAGCTCAGCAACAGGGCCATGATGCTGCCGTTGGTGTTGAAGAACGCCCCCAGGCCGACCGGCATGGTCCAGGGTGCGATGTTGGTGATAGGCGGGATCAGCCCGGAGTAATAAGCCAGCGAGGTGATAATGGTCAGCACCGGCTGCACCAGGATGAACGGAATGAACATCACCGGGTTCATGATCACCGGCAGGCCGAACAGAATCGGTTCGTTGATCTGGAAAATGCCGGACGGCGTCGCCAGTTTGGCGACCTGGCGGTAATCTTCGCGGCGCGAGGCGATGAAGATGGCGATGATCAGGCCCAGCGTCGAGCCGGTGCCGCCAAGGTAGATGTAGGAGTCGACAAACGGCTTCGCCCACATATGGAACTCTTTCCCGGCGGCCACCGCCGCTTCGACCGAACCGTATTTGTTATACAGCTCCACGTTTTCCAGCGCGAACGGCGTCATGATGCCGCTGTCCAGCGCCGCCAGCGCCATGGAGCCGTGCACCCCGAAGAACCACAGCAGCGAGGAGAACAGCACGTACACCCAGCCCACCACGCTGCCCATCTTGGCCAGCGGCGCCGAAATGCCGTCCATGATGATCTGGTGGAAGTTGGTGCCCCAGTGCGCCAGCGCGAACGCCACCAGCCCCATGATAGAGAGGATGATGAAACCGGGGATCAGCGCCGAGAAGGAGCGCGACACCGAAGCCGGCACGCTGTCCGGCAGGCTGATCACCCAGTTGCGCCGCACGATGAAAGCAAACATCTCGGCCACCACCAGCCCGATCACCATACCGGAAATGATGTTGGCGCCGCCCAGCCAGTTGGCGCCCACCGCATAGGCCTCGCCGACGTTAAACGGCGTGACGGTCATAAAGGCCGCCACCGCCAGCAGTGCCGCAGCCAACGGATCGACCTTGCGCTCTTCGGCCAACGCCATGCTGATAAAGAACGGCGTCATCAGGGACATGATCCCCAGCGTACCGTTGTAAACGCTGCCGCCGATGCTCTTCAGCCCGTTCAGCGTCTCGATGGTGGAGGCATCCAGGCGCACGCCCAGCGAATAGAAGAACGATCCTTCGCCGAAGCTCAGGAACACGTTGTTGATCAACACGAACATCGCCCCGGTCAAGGTCAGCGGCATCAGGCGGATAAAGCCGTTCTTGATGGCGTTGACGTGGGGCTGCTTACCGATTTTTACGGCGAAAGGCAGGATAACCTTCTCGAGCGAGGCAATGAGGGTATTCACGGCGGCCTCCTGTTATTGATTGGCTTTCTTGATGGCGGCCACTGCGGCCTTCAGCACCCCCAGCCCATCGACCTTGCCGTACAGCAGCGGATCGATGACTTCAACAGGTTTGTTGGGCAGCTGTTTTTGCACTTCCGGCAAGGTGTAGGCGATCTGCGGCCCCAGCAGGATCAGATCCGCTTCAACGCCTTTCTCCGCGGCCAGCGCCTCCGGATAGGCGGCGATGATCACCGGTACTTCGTATTTCTCGGCCTGCGCCTTCATTTTTGATACCAACAGGGAAGTGGACATACCGGCAGAACAAAACAGATAGATTTTTTTCTTTTCCATACCAAGCACCTCAGATAATCAAAAAAACCCCGTGTTATTTGTATGCCAGATGCAATCACGATTGCTTCACGCACATTCCTTATGAAAATTTCCGTCACGTTGCCCTGGTTGCAGACAGTATACGGAGCATGAAAAACGGATCGGTAAGCCAGCGAGGATAATAACCGTCTCTCCTTGACCTGCTGGCTTGACCCCCTTCACATTTCACATAAAAAAATAGTGTGACCGGGCTCTCAAATAACCGATAAAAACTCGGAATATTCGCAATAAATACGCAAATAGCAATTATAAACAGCCAGTTATAAACTCGCCGGGAATTTAAGGGATTATTTGCGCCCGAACAAACGAAGAGGGAATAAAAATAGTTCAAGCTTGATTCGCTTACTTGCCATCCGAACGCGATGGCCGGTGAAGAAGATTAGGTGGGCAGACGCAGCAACTCGATCACCGTGGTCAGCGCCACGGAATGATTCCTGCGGTTGGGATATAGAGGTAAAAACCGGGAAACGGCGCGCACCAGTCGGCCAACACCCGCCGCAGCCGCCCGCTCGCGAGGTGTTCTTCCACCTCCTGTTCGATGGCGAACGCGATGCCGACGTGCGCCAACGCCGCCTGCAGCAACAGCCTGGCGTCATCCACGATAAGCGGGCTGTTGACCGCCACGGAAAATCGCTGCTCGCCCTGGTGAAATGCCCATTTGTAGCGCTCGCCCGAAGAGGCCTTGCGCCAACCGATGCAGCGGTGCTGCAACAAATCCTGTGGATGCGTCGGTTCGCCGTGCCGTTGAAAATAGTCCGGCGTGGCGACGATGGCGAAACGCAGATCCGGCGTCAGGCGCACCGCACGCATATCGTTGTGCAGATCCTCGCCGAGCCGAATACCGGCGTCAAAGCCTTGCTCGACGATGTTGGCAAACCCTTCGTCCGCCACCACCTCCAGCGTAATGCCGGGGTACTTGCTGGCCAACCGCCCCAGATGCGGCACGATGGCGAGATCGATCGCCGAACGCGGCGCGTTGATGCGCACCAGGCCGCGTGGCCCTTCGCGAAACGCATTCAGGCTCTCCAGCGCGGCGTCGATGTCGGTAAAGGCCGGCACCAGCTGTGCCAACAGATGCTCACCGGCCTCCGTCGGCGAGACGTTGCGGGTGGTACGGTTCAGCAGGCGAATGCCCACCTGCGCTTCCAGCTCGCGCAGGGTGTGAGTCAGCGTCGGCGGCGTCACGCCCAATCGGGCGGCGGCGCGGCGGACGGTACGCTGTATGTCGGGCTGATCACCAGCGGCAACGTGCTGCACAAACGGCCGGGTCAGGAGTGGGAAACCTTCTTCCCCGGCGCTGACACGGTGTTCGCCTCAAACGCGCTGCGGCTGGACGAACAGCGCGGGCTGCTGTGGGGGAACTCGCCGGACTTTCTCTCCGGCGGCAAAACGCGCGCCAACCGCATCTATGCGCTGAACGTCGCGGATGGCACCCTCAACCGCAACCTGGCGCTGCCATCGGGGGAAATGAGCAACGATATCGTGCTCGGCGCAGACGGCACGGTGTACGTGACGGAAACCCGCGGCGGCGGCATCCTGCGCCTGCGGCCGGGCGAAACGGCATTTAGTACACTGTATTGGGAGCCGCCGGGATCGTGCTGTTCGACGACCGGCTGATGGCAGTCGCCAATTTCGGCACCGGTAAGCTCTACCCCCCTCAGCTATAACGATCCAAAGCCGCAGCTGACGGAAATGCAGCTGCCGCGCCTCATCGAAAACCCGGACGGGATGGGGTTGGCACCGGACGGCGCGCTGATCGTGCTGGAAAACGCGATCCAGAGCGGCCAGGGGCGGATCCTGCGGATCCCTTCCCCCAAGGCGGCAGGCATGCACCGGATTGAGATCTTGCGCGAAGGCATGGAGTCGCCGGTCAACCTGACTATCCCCCCACAAGGCTGCGCCTTTGTCAGCGAATCGCGCATCCGCCACCGCCTGCTGCCCGGCCATGAAACCGAAGTGCCGACAGCTTCCGCCTCTATCAACTGCCTTTGCCTCTCACCGCCGCGCAATAACCTTTCCACCACCACTGCGGGCGGCGGCTTGCGTTGTTGCCAGCAGGCGAACAACAATCACGCTTCGTTGCAAACCCGCCTTGCGCTACGCTTCCCATTTTTACCTGTGACAGCCGATTGCCCGCTGGGCTAGTATAAGCGTCTGTGCAAACCTCGGGTTTGAGCGCGCCGTTTGGCGTTTTGATGATTTGATTTGCGCCGCCCGGCAAGCGCTAAATGGGGCGGCGCCTGCTGAAACAATGTGATAGCGAATGACGACAATGAAAATCACAGTTCCCTTTACATTCAATGGATTGGAAAAATAATCGCATGAATAGCACCGATAAACTCGATTCGCATACGCCGATGATGCAGCAGTACCTGCGCCTCAAGGCCCAGCATCCTGAAATCCTGCTGTTCTACCGCATGGGCGACTTCTACGAGCTGTTTTACGACGACGCCAAGCGTGCTTCCCAACTGCTGGATATTTCGCTGACCAAGCGCGGCGCCTCGGCGGGTGAACCGATCCCGATGGCCGGCGTGCCGCACCACGCGGTAGAGAACTACCTGGCCAAGCTGGTGCAGCTCGGCGAGTCCGTCGCCATCTGCGAGCAGATCGGCGATCCGGCCACCAGCAAAGGGCCGGTCGAACGCAAAGTGGTGCGTATCGTCACCCCCGGCACTATCACCGACGAAGCGCTGCTGCAAGAGCGTCAGGACAACCTGCTGGCGGCGATCTGGCAGGACGCGCGCGGCTTCGGCTACGCCACGCTGGACGTCAGCTCCGGCCGCTTCCGCGTCGCCGAGCCGCAGGATCTGGAAACCATGGCCGCCGAGCTGCAGCGCACCAATCCGGCCGAGCTGCTCTACCCGGAAACCTTCGAACAAATGGCGCTGATCGAACAGCGCCACGGCCTGCGCCGCCGCCCTCTGTGGGAATTCGAGCTTGAGACCGCGCGTCAGCAGCTCAACCTGCAATTCGGTACCCGCGACTTGACCGGTTTCGGCGTCGAGCAGGCTCACCAGGCGCTGCGCGCCGCCGGCTGCCTGTTGCAGTACGTCAAAGATACCCAGCGCACTTCGCTGCCGCACATTCGCGGCCTCACCATGGAGCGCCAGCAGGACGGCATCATCATGGACGCCGCGACCCGCCGCAATCTGGAGCTGACGCAGAGCCTGTCCGGCGGCAGCGACAACACGCTGGCGGCGATCCTCGATCGTACGGTCACGCCGATGGGCAGCCGCATGCTGAAACGCTGGCTGCACATGCCGACCCGCGATATCAAGGTTCTCACCGCTCGCCAACAGGCGATCGGCGCATTGCAGGAGCTGTTTACCGATCTGCAGCCTTCGCTGCGTCAGGTGGGCGATCAGGAGCGAATTTTGGCGCGTCTGGCGCTGCGCACCGCCCGGCCGCGCGATCTGGCGCGCATGCGTCATGCTTTCCAGCAACTGCCGGACATCCGTGCGCTGCTGCAAGACGTGGACACCCCGCACGTGCAGCAGCTGCTGTCACAGGTGGGCCAGTTCGACGAGCTGCGTGAGCTGCTGGAACGCGCGGTCATTGAATCGCCGCCGGTGCTGGTACGCGACGGCGGCGTGATCGCCCCCGGGTACAACAGCGAGCTGGACGAGTGGCGCGCACTCGCCGACGGCGCCAGCGACTACCTCGACCGGCTGGAGATCCGCGAGCGTGAAAAGCTGGGGCTGGATACGCTCAAGGTCGGTTTTAACGGCGTACACGGCTACTACATTCAGGTCAGCCGCGGCCAAAGCCACCTGGTGCCGATCCACTATGTGCGCCGTCAGACGCTGAAAAATGCCGAGCGCTACATCATCCCGGAATTGAAAGAGTACGAAGACAAAGTGCTCACCTCCAAGGGTAAGGCGCTGGCGATCGAGAAAAGCCTGTACGACGAGCTGTTTGATCTGCTGCTGCCGCACCTGGCGGAACTGCAGCAAAGCGCCGCCGCACTGGCCGAGCTGGACGTGCTGGCCAATCTGGCCGAGCGCGCCGATACCCTGAACTACGCTTGCCCAACCATGAGTGAACAGCCGGGGATCCGCATTACCGAAGGCCGCCACCCGGTGGTAGAGCAGGTGCTGAGCGAGCCGTTTATCTCCAACCCGCTCACCCTGTCGCCACAGCGCCGCATGCTGATCATCACCGGCCCGAATATGGGCGGTAAAAGCACTTATATGCGGCAAACGGCGCTGATCGTGCTGATGGCGCACATCGGCAGTTACGTGCCGGCCACCAAGGCCACCATCGGCCCGGTGGATCGCATCTTCACCCGCGTCGGCGCGGCGGACGATCTGGCTTCCGGCCGCTCTACCTTCATGGTGGAGATGACCGAAACCGCCAACATCCTGCACAACGCCACCGAGCACAGCCTGGTGTTGATGGATGAAATCGGCCGCGGCACCTCCACCTACGACGGCCTGTCGCTGGCCTGGGCTTGCGCCGAGAATCTGGCTAACCGCATCAAGGCGATGACGCTGTTCGCCACCCACTACTTCGAGCTGACGACCCTGCCGGAGAAAATGGAAGGCGTGGTCAACGTGCACCTGGACGCGCTCGAACATGGCGACACCATTGCCTTCATGCACAGCGTGCAGGACGGTGCCGCCAGCAAAAGCTATGGCCTGGCGGTCGCCGCGCTGGCCGGCGTACCGCGCGACGTCATCAAGCGCGCCCGTCAGAAGCTGCGCGAGCTGGAGTCTATCTCCAGCCACACCGCCTCGGGCAGCGTCGATGCCACCCAGATGACGCTGCTGCAGGAAGAGACCTCGCCGGCGGTAGAAGCCCTGGAGGCACTGGATCCGGATTCCCTGTCGCCGCGCCAGGCGCTGGAATGGATCTACCGGCTGAAAAATATGGTGTAGTCTGGCGCCAAACGCGGGCATAAAAAAACGGTGAGCATCATGCTCACCGTTTTTATTTGATGCGGTTCAACAACCGGCGTTATTCGCGGAACAGTGCCTCAATGCTCAGGCCCTGCATCTGCAGAATTTCACGCAGACGGCGCAGACCTTCAACCTGAATCTGACGGACGCGCTCGCGCGTCAGGCCAATCTCCCGGCCTACGTCTTCCAGCGTCGCCGCTTCATAGCCCAGCAGGCCGAAACGACGCGCCAACACTTCACGCTGTTTGGCGTTCAGTTCGAACAGCCATTTGACGATGCTTTGCTTCATATCGTCGTCTTGCGTGGTGTCTTCAGGCCCGTTGTCCTTCTCGTCGGCCAGAATATCCAGCAGCGCTTTCTCCGAATCCCCGCCCAGCGGCGTATCCACCGAGGTGATGCGTTCATTCAGGCGCAGCATGCGGCTGACGTCATCCACCGGCTTGTCGAGTTGCTCGGCAATCTCTTCAGCGCTCGGTTCATGATCCAGCTTGTGGGAAAGCTCGCGCGCGGTGCGCAGATAGACATTCAGTTCTTTGACGATATGGATAGGCAAACGAATGGTACGGGTTTGGTTCATGATCGCCCGTTCAATCGTCTGACGGATCCACCAGGTTGCATAAGTGGAGAAGCGGAAACCGCGTTCCGGGTCGAATTTTTCCACTGCGCGAATCAGACCGAGGTTACCCTCTTCGATCAGATCCAGCAGCGCCAGACCGCGGTTGCTGTAGCGGCGGGCGATTTTCACCACCAGCCGCAGGTTGCTTTCAATCATGCGGCGGCGGGACGGCACGTCACCGCGCAGAGCACGCCGCGCAAAATAGACTTCTTCCTCTGCGGTCAGCAGAGGTGAATAACCGATCTCACCCAGATAGAGCTGCGTCGCATCCAATACGCGTTGCGTAACGCCTTGAGACAACAGCTCTTCTTCCGCTAAATCGTTCTCGCTGGCCTCTTCTTCTACCAGCGCTTTTTCATCAAACGACTCAGCCTCAGCTCCATTCTCGTCGAAATCCGCATCATCATGTAACTCGTTAACTTTCAGCGTATTTTGGC
Source organism: Serratia sp. HRI (assembly GCF_010119335.3). NCBI lineage: Bacteria > Pseudomonadati > Pseudomonadota > Gammaproteobacteria > Enterobacterales > Yersiniaceae > Serratia > Serratia sp. HRI. Next base: position 1,815,432 of record NZ_CP083690.1, read on the forward strand.
TCATATGCTGCTCCTACCCGTGATACCGCGAGCAGAATCTCAGCGTATTCTGCCCAATCTATCGCTGCGGAAGATAACGCAGCGGGTTTACGGATTTCCCCTTGTAACGAATTTCAAAATGCAAACGTACTGAACTGGTACCGGTGCTACCCATGGTGGCTATTTTTTGACCCGCCTTCACTTCTTGTTGTTCCCGGACCAGCATTGTGTCGTTATGAGCGTAGGCGCTCAGGTAATCATCATTGTGTTTGATGATGATTAGATTACCGTAACCCCGTAAAGCGTTGCCGGCATACACTACGCGGCCATCGGCGGTAGCGAAGATAGGCTGCCCACGGGAACCGGCGATATCGACGCCCTTATTCCCACCTTCTGATGAGGAAAAGTTATCAATAATCTTACCGTCAGTCGGCCATCTCCAGGTACTGACCGGAGAACTGTTGCTGACGGTGCTGCTCACGGATGGAGCGGCTTCCGGTGCGGTAACAGGCGCAGTCGCGGTCCCAACCGCTGCGGCACCTGCTGCAGGTAACATCTTACCTACATTCTGTTTACCCGAGTTTTCAGAATACGCGTTAGTTGATTGAGAATCAACCGTTGCCGTCTGGATCTGGGAGCTGGAAGGTGGCTTCGGAACGCCGCCTTTGGTCGCGTCTGTCGTCGCCAGCATGCCGCCGCCGCCGTTGGCAGAACCATTACCAAGCTGAATGGTTTGGCCAACATTCAGGCTGTATGGCTCGGGAATATTGTTACGCTGCGCCAGGTCGCGGAAATCGTTGCCGGTGATCCAGGCGATATAAAACAGCGTGTCGCCGCGCTTGACCGTATAGGTTTCACCGCCGCTGTAGCTCCCTTTAGGGATAGCGTTATAACTGCGGTTATAGACAATGCGGCCCTCGGGGCTGACCTGCTGCGCCCCGCCATTATTATTGCCGGATGGAACGGCACCGCCGCCACCCACGCTGCTGATAGGGGCCGACGTCGAGGCATTGTTCGTACAACCCGCCAACCACAAACTTACCATCGTACACACCGCTACCCGGCGTAACGTAATCATTGGGCTTCCCGTGCTCATGCTTCCCCCATGACAGCAATATCAGTGATATATCCAAAATACCCTTTACATCGTAGCCGAGCTTTTGCCACTTCCCAGTCCCTGCGATGTAAAGGCGCCGCCGGCCGATCCCTGAACGCCAGGTCATCTCCCGCCGGAGCATCAAAACGCGCGCCAATGCTAACCACATTGGCGTTGCCGCACCATAAGACAACTACGTAGAAAGGCCAATTCTAGTGAAAATTAGCCTGATTGGAACGAGAAAACCTTATCCGGACGTGATGAAAGTGCAACAGATTTTGCAGACGGTCGAAAAATCAGACAATCGCTAGGCCAATTCGCCTTTCACCAGCGGGACAAAGCGCACCGCTTCCACCGCATCGACAACGAACTCGTTGCCATGGCGTTGAATGCGTTTGAGGGTTTGGGCCTGCTCGCCCACCGGCAGCACCAAAATGCCGCCGTCGTCCAATTGTTCCACCAGCGCCTGCGGGATCTCCGGCGGCGCGGCGGTGACGATGATCGCATCGAACGGGCCACGCGACGCCCAGCCCTGCCAGCCGTCGCCGTGGCGGGTGGAAACATTATGAAGATCGAGCTGCTTCAGGCGGCGCTTGGCCTGCCACTGTAGCCCCTTGATGCGCTCGACGGAACAAACGTGTTGCACCAGATGTGCCAGGATAGCGGTCTGATAACCGGAACCGGTGCCGATCTCCAGCACCCGTGAAGTGGGCTTCAGATTCAGCAGCTCGGTCATCCGCGCCACCATATAAGGCTGGGAAATGGTCTGGCCGGAGCCGATCGGCAGCGCGGTGTTTTCGTAGGCCTTATGATCCAGCGCTTCGTCGACAAAACGCTCGCGCGGCACCGCTTCGATCGCCCGCAGCAGCTTTTCGTCCCGGATCCCCTGCTGCCGCAGCTGCGTCAGCAATGTTTGCATACGCTTGTTCACCATTCCCCGCTAACCTCTGCCTTGGTTAACCATGTTTTCACGACTTCCTGCGCCACGTAGGCAGTCAAATCCACCTGCAGCGGCGTGATCGCCACATAGCCTTGTTCCACCGCCGCAAAGTCGGTATCCGGCCCGACATCAAATTTATCACCAGGCGGCCCGATCCAGTAGAGATTTTGTCCGCGCGGATCCTGCTGGCAGAATACCTTGTCGGCGGGATGGCGGCTGCCGCAGCGGGTAACGCGCAGGCCTTTAATCTCCGCCAGGGGCAGATCCGGTACGTTGATATTCAGGATTTTTCCGGTACGCAACGGCTCACGCCGCAACGCGCGCAGGATACGGCAAGTAATGGCAGCGGCGGTCGCATAGTGCTGGTGGCCGTTCAACGACACCGCCAACGCGGGCAGCCCCAGATGCCGGCCCTCCATCGCCGCTGCGACGGTGCCGGAATAGATGACATCGTCGCCCAAATTCGGCCCGGCGTTGATGCCGGAGACCACGATATCCGGTGCCGGGTGCATCAGTGCGTTGACGCCAAGATAGACACAGTCGGTCGGCGTCCCCTGCAGCACCGCAATATCGCCGTTGGCCAGCGTCTGCGTGCGCAGCGGCGATTCCAGCGTCAGAGCATTGGAAGAGCCGCTGCGGTTACGATCCGGCGCCACGACCTGCACCTCGGCGAATTCCCGCAGCGCCGCCGCCAGCACCTGAATGCCCGGAGCGCTGACGCCGTCATCGTTACTCAGCAATATCCGCATCACTGTCATCCTGCTGCATGATCTCGCGAACTACGCTGGTGGCGAAGCTGCCTGCCGGCAGCCAGAAGCGCAGTTCCACGGTAACGTCATCCCACCAGTTCCACAGCATATTTTGCGGCTGCAACAGCAGGGCCCGACGAGCGGGTTCGACACGCTCGCGCTTTAAAAGCGTAAGCAATTCCGGCTGCTCCGCCAAGCATTGTTGTTCAAATGCCAACGCATCGCCGGCAGTACCCGGCTCGCCGTCGCCCGGCAACGCCGCGGTGACAACCAGCTCGCCGGCATCCAAGCGCTGTTGCAGCGTCTCCAGCTCATCGGCTTTGGCGACAAACCAGCTGCCGCGGCCCCTCAGCTGCAGGGCGTCACCTTCCAGCACGGTGCGCTGCAGGCCGTCGGCCAGACGCCTGCTCGCGACCTGATTAAACAGCGCGCTGCGGCTGGCGGACAGGTAGAAACTGCGCTTGCTGCGCTCTTTGACGCGAATTTCGTCATTCGCCCAGCGGCGCGCCATCACCAGGTTGTTGCCGCCGCGGCCGAAACGCTGGCTGCCGAAGTAGTTCGGCACGCCCTGCACGGCGATAGCCTGCAGGCGGCGTTCCACGTCCTGCCGGTCGGAAATCTGGCGCAGCACCAACGTAAAGTGGTTGCCCTTCAGGTTGCCGATGCGCATTTTACGCAGATGGCGGGCGTACGAGAGCACCTCGCAGCCTTCCAGCGTAAACCGGGAGAAGTCCGGCGTGTCCTTACCCGGCATATGCAGGCAGAACCACTGCTCGGTCACCGCGTGGCGATCCTTCAAGCCGGCATAGCTGACGGAACGGGCGTGAATACCGGCGAAGCGCGCCAGGTAATCGGCCACGAACTGGGTATTGCAGCCGTTTTTACGGATGTTAACCAGGACGTGCTCGCCTTCACCGTCCGGCGCAAAGCCCAGGTCTTCCACCACCACGAAATCTTCCGGATTGGCTTTCAACACCCCGGTGCTCTGCGGCCGGCCATGCAGCCAGGTCAGATTCGCCATATCCATGCGGTTATTCCTTGATCAGCAAGGCGACCGCTTCGCAGGCGATGCCCTCGCCGCGCCCGGTGAAACCGAGCTGCTCGGTGGTGGTGGCCTTCACGTTGACGTCATCCATATGGCACTGCAGATCTTCCGCCAGGAAGACGCGCATCTGCGGGATGTGCGGCGCCATTTTCGGCGCCTGAGCGATGATGGTGATATCGAGGTTGCCGAGGCGGTATCCTTTGGCGCGGATGCGTTTCCAGGCTTCGCGCAGCAGCTCGCGGCTGTCGGCGCCTTTGAACGCCGGATCGGTATCGGGGAACAGCTTGCCGATATCGCCCAGCGCCGCCGCGCCCAGCAGGGCGTCGGTCGCGGCATGCAGCGCGACGTCGCCGTCGGAGTGGGCCAGCAAACCTTTGTCGTAAGGGATGCGAACGCCACCGATCACCAACGGGCCTTCGCCGCCGAATTTATGTACGTCAAAACCGTGACCGATACGCATGGTGCGCTCCTTAATTGTCCAACTGAGTCAAATAGAACGCCGCCAGCGCCAAATCCTCCGGCCGCGTTACTTTAATGTTGTCCGCCCGGCCGGCGATCAGCTGCGGATGATAACCGCAATGCTCCAGCGCCGAGGCTTCGTCGGTGACGTTCGCACCTTCATCCAGCGCGCGCTGCAGGCACTGCTTGAGCAGCGGCAGCGGAAACAGCTGCGGCGTCAGCGCGTGCCACAGATCCTGGCGTTCGACGGTGTGAGCGATGGTTTCGCGGCCGGGTTCGGCGCGTTTCATGGTGTCGCGCACCGGTGCGGCGAGAATGCCGCCGACCTTGCTGTGTGCGGTGATCGCCAGCAGGCGCTCGAGATCGTCGGCGTGCAGGCAGGGGCGTGCAGCGTCGTGCACCAGTACCCAGTCCGCATCGCCCGCCAGTTTAAGCCCGGCCATCACCGAATCGGCGCGCTGTTTGCCGCCCTCAGTGACGATCACCCGCGGATCCTGGGCGATCGGCAACTGTTCGAACTGGCGATCTTCGGGGCCGATCGCCACGATCACCCGCTCAATGCGCGGATGACGCAACAGGGCGTGGATGGCGTGCTCGACGATGCTGTGCCGGCCGATGGTTAAATATTGCTTCGGGCATTCCGCCTGCATGCGGCTGCCGATACCGGCAGCGGGCAGGACGGCAATCACCGAAGGAAAGGTGCCTGCGGAGTGATTCATGCGTTATTTTTGTGCGTTATTTTGCGAGGAAGACGCCGCGTTGCGTCTGGATTGGTCAGGAACCAGACGATAGAAAGTCTCACCGGGCTTGATCATACCCAGCTCATTACGCGCTCGCTCTTCGATCGCTTCCTGACCGCCGTTCAAATCATCGATTTCGGCAAACAGCTGATCGTTACGCGCTTTCAACTTGGCGTTGTTGCCCTGCTGGACCGCAACGTCTTCATTGACTCGCACGTAATCGTGAATACCATTTTTGCCCAGCCACAGTGAATACTGTAACCAACCGAGCAATGCCAGCAATAGCAGCGTAAGTTTTCCCATCTCCGCCCCCTGAAAAACCGACCAATCATCCCACAACTTTTCGTTGGACTCCACACTGAGAGCGGCATTTCAACGCCAAATTCAGAATACGGATGAAGGGTTACCGAGTTTACCGCCTAATTCCGCGGCGAAAGCGGCAAAAAAAGCCCCTTACACCGGATGCGCACGACGTGTTTTCCAATGAGGCACACACTGCCCTTCACCTATTATGCAGCAAGAACCACTGCCTCCCCGCTTTCTGCCCCATCGCTTACTCCGTCGCAACGCAAAAAATGAATATTTAACACCATACAAAGAATATTCCTTATGCAGGGCTTGTACTTTCATTCATTGAGACTTATTTTTATGCATTACTAGTGCATAAATAATTCCAATATATAACCTTTCATTATCGGGGATCGCGATGTTAAAACGTTTAGTTCTGATCGGCGCCTGCCTGGCCGCCACCTTCTCCACCGCCGCGTTGGCGGCTGAATCTACCTACGTCGTCGGTTCCGGCGGCACCTATCGGCCGTTCGAATTTGAAAACAGCCAAAAACAGCTGGAAGGTTTCGACATCGACATCATCAAAGCGGTGGCCAAGGCCGAAGGCTTCCAGATCAAACTGATCAATACGCCGTGGGAGGGGATCTTCGCCACGTTGAATTCCGGCGATCGCGACATCATCATTTCCGGCATCACCATCACCGACAAGCGCAAACAAATGGTTGATTTCTCGGCGCCTTACTTCCCGGCCGAGCAGGCTATCGTGGTGCCGCAGGACTCGACGGTAAACTCCATCGCCGCGCTGAAAGCGCTGAAGGTCGGCGTGGTGAACTCCAGCACCGGCGACATCGTGGTGTCCGACGTACTGGGCAAAAACAGCACCGCCATCAAGCGCTTCGACAATACGCCGCTGATGCTGCAGGAGCTGTATGAAGACGGCATCGGCGCGGCGGTCGGCGACGTCGGCGTGGCCAAGTTCTATATCAAAACCCACCCTGAGAAAGCCTTCAAGCTGGTGCCCGACGCCAAGTTCGAGCGCCAGTATTTCGGCATCGCCGTCGCCAAAGGCAACGATGAGTTGCGTAACAAGATCAACGCCGGCCTGAAGAAAATCGTCGCCGACGGCACCTACGCCAAGATTTACCAAACCTGGTTCGACAGCAACGTACCGACGCTGCCGGCGGAATAATGCCCTGTCGCCGGCGCCCGCCAGGCCGTCGGCGCCCCCTGTTTCAGCCTACCAAGAAGGAATACCCTTTGAACTTCCGCTGGGAGATCATCCAGGAATACGCGCCGCTGTTTATGGAAGGCGCCTGGATGACCATCAAATGCACCATTATCTGCGTACTGCTCGGCACCACCTGGGGATTGATCCTCGGGCTGGGCCGTTTGGCGCAGGCGCCGCACGGCATCTGGAAACCCATCCTGCATTACGGCGTTCAGTGGCCGGTGCGCATTTACATCAGCGCCTTTCGCGGCACGCCGCTGTTCGTGCAAATCATGGTGGTGCACTTCGCGCTGGTACCGCTGTTCATCAACCCACGCGACGGCCTGTTGGTCACCAGCGGCCTGATGAGCGTCGATTTTGCCCGCGCGCTGCGCGCCGACTACGGTGCCTTTCTCTCCTGCGTAGTGGCGATCACGCTCAACGCCGGCGCCTATGTATCGGAGATCTTCCGCGCCGGGATCCAATCGATCGATCGCGGCCAGATGGAGGCCTCGCGCTCGCTGGGCATGAGCTACGGCAAGACCATGCGCCAGGTGATCCTGCCGCAGGCCTTCCGCCGTATGCTGCCACCGCTGGGCAACAACGCCATCGCCATCGTCAAGGATTCGTCGCTGGCCTCCGCCATCGGCCTGGCGGATCTGGCCTATGCCGCCCGCACCGTCTCCGGCGCCTACGCCACCTATTGGGAGCCCTACCTGACCATTTCGCTGGTCTATTGGGTCATCACCTTCCTGCTCTCGCTGTTAGTCCAACACATGGAAAAGAGGTTCGGTAAAAGTGATTCGCGTACATAACCTGCAAAAACAGTTCGGCGAGAGCCACGTGCTGCGCGGCATTTCCTGCCGGATCGCCGCCAACGAAGTGGTGTGCGTCATCGGCCCTTCCGGCTCGGGTAAAAGCACCTTCCTGCGCTGCATCAACGCGCTGGAAACGCTCTCCGGCGGCGAGATCGAGGTCAACGGCTTCGCCGTCCACGATCAAAAAACCGACCTGAACAAGATGCGTGAAAGCGTGGGTATGGTGTTCCAGCGCTTCAACCTGTTCCCGCACATGACGGTGTTGGAAAACATCATCATGGCACCGGTGAGCGTGAAGAAACGGCCGCGCGCCGAAGCCATCGCGCAAGCCGAGCAGCTGCTGCACAAGGTCGGGCTGCTCGACAAGATAGACGCCTACCCCAACAGCCTATCCGGCGGCCAGCAGCAGCGGGTAGCGATCGCCCGCGCGCTGGCGATGGAGCCGAAGATCATGCTGTTCGACGAACCCACCTCCGCGCTCGATCCGGAGCTGGTGGGCGAAGTGTTGGCGGTGATGAAATCGCTGGCACACGAGGGCATGACCATGGTGGTGGTCACGCATGAGATGGGCTTTGCCCGCGAGGTGGCCGATCGGGTGCTGTTTATCGATCAGGGGATCATTCAGGAGGAAGGTGCGCCGCAGCAGATCTTCAGCCATCCGGCCAATCCGCGCACACAGGCGTTTCTGAGCAAAGTTTTGTAACCTTCGGCACCGCTTTGCAATCCTTCGGGCGCCGGCAGCGGCGCCCGCTCTCTCACCACCCGGTCAAGAAGCTGAACACCAGCCAGAACAGGCACAGCACGATGGCGCCGGTCAGCAGCAGCGTCAGGATCAGACGCCCGCGCAACAGCATGCTGAGGGTGATGCCGATCAGCACCGACAGCGGCATCAGCGCCAGGAAGAACGGCCAGGTATAGAGCAGGAAAAACAGCGTGTTGGAACCGTAAACCAGGAACGGCAACGCGAACGCCAGCCAGTAGAAAACAAAGCCGCTGACGCCGCCCAGGAAAGAATAAGAAGGCTCCTCTCTCTCCTGTTTTGACTGCTTGGAGTCGATCAAGATAGGCGTGATATTTTGCATAGTGATCCCTGGTTATTCGGCTCGCTCTGCGGCGGCTTAGAGTAAAAAGCGCATGGCGAAAAACGCCACACGCTTTTTTTTGAATTCAGGGTTTGATAATAGCCTGACCACGCAACACGTCTAACAATTGCGCAATCAAATTTGTTACCAATTGTTGGCCATCAAGGTGGATTTCCGGCTGCTGCGGCGCCTCGTAAACCGCGTCGATACCGGTGAAATTGCGCAGCTCGCCGGCGCGCGCTTTTTTATACAATCCCTTCGGATCGCGCGCCTCGCAGATCGCCAACGGCGTGTCGACGAACACCTCGATAAAGCGATCGTCGCCGAGCATTTCGCGCACCATCTGCCGCTCGGCGCGGTGCGGCGAAATGAACGCGGTCAGCACCACCAGCCCGGCATCCACCATCAGTTTGGCCACTTCCCCCACCCGGCGGATGTTCTCGCGCCGATCCTCGTCAGAGAAGCCGAGATCGCGGCACAGGCCGTGGCGCACGTTATCGCCGTCCAGCAGATAGGTGCTGACGCCGAGCCCGTGCAGCGCCTGCTCCAGCGCGCCGGCGACGGTGGATTTGCCCGAGCCGGACAGCCCGGTAAACCACAGCACCACGCCGCGATGGCCGTTGCGCGCTTCGCGATCCGCGCGCGTCACCGCGTGCGGATGCCAAACCACGTTCTCATCGTCCGGCCCGGTCGCCCTCAGTTCGGCGGCCACCTTATCGACCACCGAGCAGATCGCGTGCGCCCCAGTGCGGGAAGTGCTTGCGCACCAGCGCATTCAGCTCCAGCTCGAAGGCGCTGAACTCACCGTGCGCCGCCGGGGTGGCCTGCAGCATTTCGCGCACCAGACCGGCGCCTACCGTGACGTTGCTCATGCGATCGATGAAGATCAGCCCGCCGGTGTCGTGATTGCTCTGATAGCTGTCCAGCACCAGCGGCTCGTCGAAGGTCAGCTCCACCAGACCGATGCCGTTAAGCGGCAACGTGTCTGCCGGGTGCTGCGCCAGCGTATTGATCTCCACCTGATGGCGGATGCTCTCCACGCGGGCGCGGGTCTTTTTACCGGCGATCTTGATGTCGTAGCTCTGGCCCGGCACCAGCGGCTGCTCGGCCATCCATACCACGTCCACCAGCGCGCTCTGCGCCGCCTGCAGGCTTTCGCCGGCGTCGACCAGCAGATCGCCGCGGCTGATGTCCACCTCATCCTTCAGCACCAGCGTAATCGCCTCGCCCGGCACCGCCTCTTGCAGATCGCCGTCGAAGGTCACGATGCGCGCCACGCTGGACTCCACGCCGGAAGGCAGCACTTTGACCCGTTGCCCCACCCGCACCACGCCGGCGGACAGCGTGCCGGCATAGCCGCGAAAATCGAGGTTCGGGCGGTTGACGTACTGCACCGGGAAGCGCAGCGGCTGGTTTTCTCGCTCGCTGACCACGTCAACGCTCTCCAGCACTTCCAGCAGCGTCGGGCCGCTGTACCACGGCATATGGGCGCTTTCGCTCGCCACGTTGTCGCCGTCCAGCGCCGACAGCGGCACGAATTTGATATCCAGATCGCCTGGCAGCTGCTGGGCAAAGGTCAGGTAATCCTGTTTGAACTGCTCAAACACCGTTTCCTGGTAGTCCACCAGATCCATTTTGTTCACCGCCACCACCAGATGGCGAATGCCCAGCAGGGTTGCGATAAAACTGTGGCGACGAGTCTGGTCCAGCACCCCTTTGCGCGCGTCGATCAACAGGATCGCCAGATCGCAGGTGGAGGCGCCGGTGGCCATGTTGCGGGTGTACTGCTCATGCCCTGGGGTATCGGCGATGATAAATTTGCGTTTTTCGGTCGAGAAATAGCGATAGGCCACGTCGATGGTGATGCCCTGTTCGCGCTCGGCCTGCAGGCCGTCCACCAGCAGCGCCAGATCGAGCTTCTCGCCCTGGGTGCCGATGCGTTTGCTGTCGCTGTGCAGCGTCGACAGCTGATCCTCGTAGATCTGGCGGGTATCGTGCAGCAGGCGACCGATCAGGGTGCTTTTGCCGTCGTCGACGCTGCCGCAGGTCAGAAAGCGCAGCAGGCTCTTGTGTTGCTGCGCGTGCAGGTAGGATTCGACGCCGCCCTGGTCAGCGATTTGTTGTGCGATTGCGTTGTTCATCCGGCGGCTCCTTAGAAATACCCTTGACGCTTTTTCAGCTCCATCGAGCCGGACTGATCGCGGTCGATCATCCGCCCCTGGCGTTCACTGGTGGTGGAGACCAGCATCTCTTCGATGATCTCCGGCAGGGTTTGCGCCTGCGAATCCACTGCGCCGGTCAGTGGCCAGCACCCCAGGGTGCGGAAACGCACCATGCGCTGGCTGATCACTTCGCCCGGCTGCAAATCGATGCGATCGTCGTCCACCATCATCAGCATGCCGTCGCGTTCCACCACCGGGCGCGGTTTCGCCAGGTACAGCGGCACGATGTCGATCTTTTCCAGGAAGATGTACTGCCAGATGTCCAGCTCGGTCCAGTTCGACAGTGGGAAGACGCGGATGCTCTCCCCTTTGTTGATCTGGCCGTTGTAGTTGTGCCACAGCTCCGGCCGCTGGTTTTTCGGATCCCAGCGGTGGAAGCGATCGCGGAACGAATAGATGCGCTCTTTGGCGCGCGATTTCTCCTCGTCGCGCCGCGCACCGCCGAAGGCGGCGTCGAAACCGTACTTGTTCAACGCCTGCTTCAGGCCCTCGGTCTTCATGATGTCGGTATGCTTGGCGCTGCCGTGCACGAACGGGTTGATGCCCATCGCCACCCCTTCCGGATTTTTATGCACCAGCAGCTCGAAGCCGTACTCTTTCGCGGTGCGATCGCGGAACTCGTACATTTCGCGGAACTTCCAGCCGGTATCGACGTGCAGCAGCGGGAACGGCAGCGTGCCGGGGAAGAACGCCTTGCGCGCCAAATGCAGCATCACGGAAGAGTCTTTGCCGATGGAGTAAAGCATCACCGGGTTGGCGAATTCAGCGGCGACTTCACGGATGATATGGATACTCTCCGCCTCCAATTGCCGCAAATGAGTGAGTCGTTTTTCGTCCATAACAGGTCCTTAAAAGCCTTGCCTATGCCAAATTCACGACGGCCGGGCGCGCGGCCCCTTCCGTCTGCGATTGATGCCCGAACCAGGCGATTTGATGGTGCAGTTCCACCACTTCGCCAATCACCAGCAGCGCCGGCAGCGGCGCCCGTTGGGCCAGATGTTCCAGTTGATCCAGCGTGCCGATCTGCACCTGCTGATCGGCGCGCGTGCCGCGACTGATCACCGCCACCGGCGTATCGGCAGCGCGGCCGTGGGCGATCAGGCGTTGGCTGATGTCCGCCGCCTTCATGGTGCCCATGTAGATAGCCAGCGTCTGCCGCGCCCGGGCCAGATCGGCCCAGTCCAGGCCATCGCCGTCGGGGCGGCAGTGGCCGGTGATAAAGGTCACGCTCTGCGCGTGGTCGCGGTGCGTCAGCGGAATGCCGGCGTAGGCGGTCGCCCCCGCAGCGGCCGTGACGCCCGGCACCACCTGGAACGGAATGCCGGCGGCGGCGGCTACCTGCAGCTCTTCGCCGCCCCGGCCAAAGATGAACGGGTCGCCGCCCTTGAGGCGCACCACGCGTTTGCCCTGCTGCGCCAGCTCCACCAACAGCCGGTTGGTCTCTTCCTGGATCACCGAGTGCGCGCCGGCGCGCTTGCCCACGCAGATGCGCTCGGCGTCGCGGCGCACCAGATCGAGGATCTCGCCGCTGACCAGATGGTCATACAGCACCACGTCCGCCTGCTGCATCACCTGCAGCCCGCGCAGGGTCAACAGCCCCACGTCGCCCGGCCCGGCGCCCACCAAGGCTATCTCACCCTGCGCGCCTTCATCGCCTGCGGCGAAGCTTTGCAAATCCTGCTCAAGCTGCCGCTCCGCCTGCGCCGTCTGGCCGTTGGCCACCAGCGTGGCGAAACGGCCGCCGAAGGTTTTCTCCCAGAAACGGCGACGCTCGCCGATCGAGGCCAGCCGCTGTTTGACCTGGCCGCGCCAGCGGCCCGCCACCTGCGCCATCTGCCCCAAACTGGCGGGCAGCAGCGCCTCCAGCTTTTCGCGCAGCAACCGCGCCAGCACCGGCGCCTGGCCGCTGGACGATACGGCCACCACCAGCGGCGAGCGATCGATGATCGATGGGAAGATAAACGAGCAGCGAGGCTGGTCGTCCACCACGTTGGCCAACACCCGGCGTTTATCCGCTTCGGCGAACACCGCGGCGTTCAGCGCGTTGTCGTCCGTGGCGGCGATCGCCAGAAACACGTCGTCCAGCTGCGGCGGGTCAAAGGTTTTCCCCAGCCAGAGCAGTTGCCCTCGCTGACGTTGTAGTTCCAGTTCCGGTGAGAGCGACTGCGCAACTATCCGTATTTCAGCCCCGGCGCGCTGAAGCAGATCGACTTTGCGCGCAGCCACGTCACCGCCGCCAACGACCAGCACCGGACGTTGTTTCAGATCGGCGAATATTGGTAGATAGTCCACAACAGCCTTTTCATATAACAGAAAGATAGTGTGACTATACGGGCTGAGATTTAGCCTCTGAAATGACGAAAAGGAATGATTAGTTCCTTTATGGAATATAGGCCGCAACGCCAGAGGCAAACGGTGATAACTGCGGCGGCGGTTTGCGCATTCGCGCGAAAATTAAGAGACGGGGAAATTGTGTAATGCCGCCCGGCGTCTCATACTGGGTGCCGCAGAAAAATGATCGGCAGCGCCGATAGCAAAGAAGGATTTTTCGGTATGTTTTCCCGTTTTTACCTGAAGACCAGCCTGCTGGCCCTCGCACTCGGCGGCGTCTTCAGCGTTTGTGCCGCACAGCCCGCAAAAGACGCGCCAATGGGCCGTTTCGCCGCCGAACAGACCCGCCACATCGCCACTTACTTCCCCGGCCGCATGGCGGGCAGCCCGGCCGAATTGCTCACCGCCGACTACCTGAAGCAGCAGTTCAGCAAGATGGGTTACCAAAGCGACATTCGCAGCGTCAACACGCGCTATCTCTACACCAGCAAAGACGGCAAGAAGAACTGGAACAACGTCACCGCCAGCTCGGTGATCGCCGCCCGCAACGGCGACAGTCCGAAACAGATAGTGATCGTCGCCCACTTCGACACCTACACGCCGCAGAGCGACGAAGATCTGGATAACAACCTCGGCGGCCTGACGCTGCAGGGCGTCGACGACAACGCCTCCGGCATCGGCGTAATGCTGGAACTGGCGGAGCGCCTGAAGAGCATCCCCACCGCCTACGGCTTGCGCTTCGTCGCCACCAGCGCCGAAGAGCTCGGCTCGCTGGGCGCACAGAACTACCTGCAGCGCATGAGCGCGGAAGAGAAAAGCAACACCGTGCTGGTGATCAACCTCGACAGCCTGATCACCGGCGATCGTCTGTACTTCAACGCCGGGCGCAACACGCCGCCGCAGATGGCGAAACGCTCCCGCGATCGCGCGCTGGATATCGCCCATCGCTACGGCATCGCCGCCGCCAGCAATCCGGGCAGCACACAGCATCCGAAGGGCACCGGCTGCTGCTCCGATCAAGAGGTGTTCGATGCGGCGGGCATCCCGGTGCTGTCGGTGGAGGCCACCAACTGGTCGCTGGGCGACAAGGACGGCTACCAGCAGCGCGCCGTCAGCCCGCACTTCCCGCAGGGCATCACCTGGCACCGCCCGCAGTATGACAACCTGCAGTACCTGGATCGCTACCTGCCGGGGCGGATCGACAAACGCAGCCGCGACAGCGTGCAGATCCTGCTGCCGCTGATCAAAGAGCTGGCGCAGGCGCACCCGCCGAAAGCACAGAAGAAAAAGTAGCCCGCAAAAAAACAGGGCCCAGCATTGCTGAGCCCTGTCGTGTGATTCGCCTCGTTTAGCCTTCGTGCAGGCCGCACTCGCGCTTCAGCCCGAAGAAACGCGTCTCTTCCTCGCTCATACCCGGTTCCCACTTCTGGGTGGTGTGGGTATCGCCTACCGACAGGTAGCCCTGCTCCCACAGCGGGTGATAGCTCAGCCCGTGCTCGGTCAGATACTGGTAAATCTTGCGGTTGTCCCAGTCGATGATCGGCAAGATCTTGAACACCCCGCGCTGCACCGCCAGCACCGGCAGATTGGCGCGGCTGCCGGACTGCTCGCGCCGCAGGCCGGCGAACCAGCTCTGTGCCCCCAGCGTCTCCAGCGCGCGGTTCATCGGCTCAACCTTGTTGATCTGGTTGTACTTTTCAATCCCTTCCACGCCCTGTTCCCACAGCTTGCCGTAGCGCGCCTCTTGCCAGGCGGGAGACTGTTCGGCGCGGAACACCTGCAGATTCAGCTTCAGCTGGTCGGTCAGTTGATCGATAAAGCGGTAGGTTTCCGGGAACAGGTAACCTGTATCGGTCAGGATCACCGGGATATCCGGCCGGATGCGCGTCACCAGGTGCAGACATACCGCCGCCTGAATGCCGAAACTGGACGAGAGTACGAACTCGCCGGGCAGATGCTCCAGCGCCCATGCAACGCGCTGTTCGGCGCTGAGGGTCTCCAGTTGGCCGTTGACCACCGCCAATGCCAGCGCCTGCCCGGATTTGGGCAACGCGTTCAGCGCCGCCAGATCGAATTCAGCCATGTTGTCTCTCCTGCTACTTGAAATTACCTGTACGGCCCCTCTGCCCAGGGGCCGCCCGGTCTCACTCCCAGAAATCCCGCGCCGGATCCAGCACCGGTTTGACGATGCCCGCGCGAACGGTGAAGTCGCCGAAGCCTTCGCCGGCGTTGCGCTCCTTCGCCCAGCGCCCCACCAATAGGTCGATCTCGCCCAGGATCTCGTCTTCGTTGATGTTCTCGCGGTACATGCGCGGAATGCGCGTGCCTTCGCGGTTGCCGCCCAAATGCAGGTTATAGCGGCCGACCGCCTTGCCCACCAGCCCCAGCTCCGCCAGCAGCGCGCGGCCGCAGCCGTTCGGGCAGCCGGTGATGCGCAGCACGATATGCTCGTCGCCCACCCCGTGCCGATGCATGATCCCTTCCACCTTGGTGACGAACTGCGGCAAGAAGCGCTCGGCCTCCGCCATCGCCAACGGGCAGGTCGGGAACGATACGCAGGCCATCGAGTTCTTGCGTTGCTCGCTGATCTCGTCGTCGATCAGGCCATGATCGCGCGCCAGGGATTCGATCTTCGCCTTCTCGCTTTCCGGCACGCCGGCGATGATCACGTTTTGGTTCGCCGTCAGACGGAAGTCGCCTTTATGGATCTTGGCGATCTCCGCCATGCCGGTCTTCAGCGGGCGCCCCGGATAGTCCAGCAGGCGGCCGTTCTCGATAAACAGCGTCAGGTGCCACCGATCGTCGATGCCCTTCACCCAACCGATGCGATCGCCGCGGCCGGTGAATTCATACGGCCGGATCGGCGCGAAGGTGATGCCGGCGCGCTTTTCCACTTCGGCGCGGAAAACGTCCACCCCGACGCGCTCCAGCGTGTATTTGGTTTTGGCGTTCTTGCGATCGGTGCGGTTGCCCCAGTCGCGCTGCGTGGTCACCACGGCCTCCGCGACCGCCAGCGTATGTTCGAGCGGAATGTAGCCGAACTCGCTGGCCTGGCGCGCGTAAGTTTTCTTGTTGCCGTGCTCGATGGACAACCCGCCGCCCACCAGCAGGTTGAAGCCTACCAGCTTGCCGTTTTCGGCGATCGCCACGAAGTTCATGTCGTTGGCGTGCAGATCGACGTCGTTCTGCGGCGGGATCACCACCGTGGTTTTGAATTTGCGCGGCAGATAGGTCGGCCCCAGAATCGGCTCTTCGTCGGTAGTGGCCACCTTTTCCTGATCCAGCCACACCTCAGCGTAGGCGCGGGTGCGCGGCAGCAGGTGTTCGGAGATCTTCTTCGCCCACTCGTAGGCTTCCTGATGCAGCTCGGACTCCACCGGGTTGGAGGTGCACAGCACGTTACGGTTCACGTCGTTGGCGGTCGCCAGCGCGTCCAGCCCCAGGCGGTTCAGCAGCTGGTGCACCGGTTTGACGTTGCCTTTCAGAATGCCGTGAAACTGGAAAGTCTGGCGGTTGGTGATGCGAATGCTACCGTACAGCGTGCTCTCCTGCGCGAACTTGTCGATGCCCAGCCACTGCTGCGGGCTGATGATGCCGCCCGGCAGGCGGCAGCGCAGCATCATGGCGTGGCGCGGCTCCAGCTTCTGCTCGGCGCGTTCAGCGCGAATATCGCGGTCATCCTGCTGATACATGCCGTGAAAACGGATCAGCAGGAAGTTGTCGCCGTTGAAGCCGCCGGTCAGGCCGTCGTTCAAATCTTCGGCGATGGTGCCGCGCAGGAAGTGGCTCTCCTTCTTCATGCGCTCCGCATCGGCCAGTTTGCCTTCGACTACCAAAGGCCCGGGGTGTTTATCACTCATCAGTAAACATCTCGCTGATAACGGCGCTCAAGGCGCAGCTCACTTAAAAATTCATCCGCCTGCTCGGTATCCATGCCACCGTGCTCGGCCACCAGTTCCAGTAATGTGTTTTCCACGTCTTTCGCCATGCGATTGGCATCGCCGCAGACGTAAATGTGCGCGCCTTCCTGAATCCAGCGCCACACTTCCGCGCCCTGTTCGCGCAGTTTGTCTTGTACGTATATTTTATGTTGTTGGTCGCGGGACCAGGCCAGATCGATGCGGGTCAGCAGGCCGTCTTTCACGTAGCGCTGCCATTCGACCTGATACAGGAAATCTTCGGTAAAGTGCGGGTTGCCGAAGAACAGCCAGTTCTTGCCGCCGGCGCCGTCGGCGTCGCGCTGCTGCATAAAGGCGCGGAACGGCGCGATGCCGGTGCCCGGACCGATCATGATCACCGGCGCTTCCGGATTGGCCGGCAGGCGGAAGTTGTCGTTGTGTTCGATAAACACCCGCACGTCGCCGTCTTCCTCCAGGCGATCCGCCAGGAAGCCGGAGGCGCCGCCGCTGCGGGCGCGCCCGTCGATATCGTAACGCACCACGCCCACGGTGATGTGCACTTCGCTTTCGTTCTCCGCCTGCGAAGAGGCGATGGAGTACAGGCGCGGCGTCAGCGGGCGCAGCAGGCCGACCAGCTGTTCGGCTCTCAGATCCGCCGGCGCCTGACGCACCATGTCGACGATCGGCGTGTTGTGCGCATAGCGCTGCAGCGCGGCTTTATCCGCCAACAGGCCGATCAGCGTTTCGTCGCGCGACAGCGCGGCGTATTTATCGACGATCGGCGTGGTGTTCTGCGTCAGTTCGAAATGGCTGCGCAGCGCCTGCGCCAGCGGCAGGGTTTGCCCTTCCACCTCGACCGGCTCGTCGCCTTTCAGCCACAACAGCTGCACCAGTTCGTCCACCAGCGCAGGATCGTTGTCGAACCATACGCCGAGCGCATCGCCCGGCTGATAGCGCAGGCCGGAGTCGCCCAGATCGATCTCGATATGGCGCACGTCTTTATCCGACGCGCGGCCGGTAATTTTCTGATTGACCGCCAGTTGGGCGGTGAGCGGCTGTTCCTTGCTGTACGGGCTGCTGTCGATCAGATCGACCGCGCCGCTGGCCAACACGCCCGGCGCGGCGCTTTCCGCCGGCGCGAGCGCCTTCAGCACCGATACCACCTGTTTACGCCAGGCGGCGGCCAGTTCCTGGTACTCCACGTCGGCGTCCACGCGCTCCACCAGGCGCTCGGCGCCCAGCTCGGCCAGCTTGCCGTCGAAATCTTTACCTGACTGGCAGAAATTCTCATAAGAGGTGTCGCCCAGCCCGAACACCGCAAAAGCGGTATCATTCAGCTTCGGCGCCTTCTTCGAGAACAGGAATTTATGCAGCGCCACCGCTTCTTCCGCCGGTTCGCCCTCCCCCTGCGTGGAGGCGACGATCACCAGCAGGCGCTCTTGGGCTATCTGCTTGAACTTGTAGTCGCCGGCGCTGATCAGCGTGGCGCTCAGATTGGCGGCCAGCAGATCGTCGCGCAGCTGCTCCGCCAGGCGGCGCGCATTGCCGGTCTGCGAAGCGGAAATGATGGTGATGCCGGCGGCAGCCGCAGGGGCGACAGGCGCAATGGCCACGGCTCCGGGCTGTTGATTGACCATGCCCCAAAAATAGCCGGACAGCCACGCCAGCTGCGTCGGCGAATAGTCGCCGATCGTCGCCTGCAGGCGCGCCAGCTGTTCGGGCGTCAGCGGGAGCAAAGATGTTGGAGGAGCCTGAGTCGTCATTGCAGTACTTATTTCCTATACTTAGCGCCTTTCCTGCCAGGCGCGCGCCAGTGTCAGTCGCTGTCTCTTCGCTGCGTCGGGTGTGCGGAAAAGATCAGGAGAGTTTGTAAGGTTACCGAGCAGAATAGCAACGATTAAATAAGGGATAGCAATAAATCATAACCAAAATGACTAAGCTGTTTTTCTGGTAAGGGATAACGCTTAAACCGTTAAACAAAGTTTTTTATCCAGATGAAATTAAAGCGCTTTTTTTCATCGTTTTTTCACCGTTCAACATTTCGGCTCATTACCCCAGCCGATAGGTGCCGCAAACACCAAACAAAAAAAGTGTTAACCGGGCGCGGTTATCGCGGCGCTAGACCATAACGGTATAAATGGCAAGCAGACGCGCTTTCCGGTACTATGCGGCGGTTTTTGAGTCAATGAGGCCGTAATAATGGCAACCACGCTGTTTAAAGATTTTCAGTTTGAAGCCGCACACCGTTTGCCGCACGTGCCGGAGGGCCATAAATGCGGCCGCCTGCATGGGCATTCGTTTATGGTGCGTCTGGAAGTGACCGGTGAAGTGGATCCCCACACCGGTTGGGTGATGGATTTCGCCGAGCTCAAGGCTGTGTTTTCCCCGATCTGGGAGCGGTTGGATCACCATTATCTGAACGATATTCCAGGATTGGAAAATCCCACCAGCGAAGTGCTCGCCGCCTGGATTTGGCAGCAGCTCAAGCCCCAGTTGCCGGAACTGACTGCGGTGATGGTGAAAGAGACCTGTACTGCGGGATGCGTATATAAAGGTGACTAGTCCTGCTATAGGTTGACACTTTTCAGCCGGATAACGCCCGATGAACCTCATCGGGCGTTTTGTATTTCAGCGACAGGTGCGGCCGCTGTGCGTTGTAGAGGTTCACCGACTCCCTGACCATCTTTTTTGCCTGTACGATGTCTTCTGGCCTGCCGAGCAGGTATTCCGTTTTAAGTATCCCATTTACCCGTTCCGCCAGCGCATTCTGGTAACAGTCATACCCGTCCGTCATCGAGCAGGTGATGCCATATCTCTGATGTAACGCCTGATATTCCTGTGAGCAGTACTGGATACCCCTGTCCGAGTGGTGCACCAGCGGCAACGTCGTGCGTCTGCCGGCCAGCGCCATTTTGAACGCGCAGGCGACGTGCCGGGTATGCAGACTGTCATGTACATGATACCCCACGATTTTTCTCGACCAGGCATCCGTTACCAGGCTGACATACGCCGTTCCCGTTCTCAGCGGCAAGTAGGTGATATCCGCCACCCATACCTGTTCCGGACGGCTGGCGATGACCTGATTGTCCCCCGCCTTCAGCAGGTTGGGATGACGATAAAAACGATGATGGCTCTGCGTCGTCTTGTGATATGCCCGCTTAGGCATCACCAGTAACCGCGCGCAACGCAAGATACTGAACAGCCGGTCGCGCCCCACATGCAACGCCGGTTCGGGGCGTTGCCGCAACAGGTGATGCAGCTTACGTGTCCCCAGTCGGGGCTGGTGCAAGCGGATGGCCGTCACCTGTTCGACGAGATGCCGGGCCTGCTCCTCTTTGCCTGCTTCACGCTGCAGGGACTGATACCACGCTTGTCGGCTGATGCCCATCCATTGGCAGGCCCGCGTTACTATGAGTCCCGGTACTTGTGTTTGCGCGATAAGGCGGTTAGCTGCTTTTTTGTCAGCGTGGCGCCAAAGTCGGTGTTCATCACTTTGACGACAGCTTCGAAGAACTGGGCTTTGACTTCAGATTCAGCCAGTTGCTGCTCAAGTTCTTTAATACGCTGTTCGGGCGTCAGGGGGAGTTTGGGCATGTTGCCTCCGCACTTTTGGGTGGAAGGAGAGGTTCGCCAGTCAAGCTGACCGTATTTGCGCAGCCAGTTCATGACGGTTACGTTGCCTTGGATACCATAACGGTCTGTGGCCTGACGGCAAGTCATTTCGCCTTTTTCGACCTGTTCGACGACGGCCAGTTTAAAGGATAGAGAGTAATCGCGTTGTGTGCGTTTAATATACTGGTTCATCACATTTTCCTCTGTGCGTGAGTAAAATGTGTCAACGCTATTCAGGACGGGTCAAGGTTAAAAGAAAGGGCGCCGCAAAGGCGCCCTGATTTTAGGCGATGTTCAGATACTTGTGGGTCTGCATCGACAGCCGCCAGTTGCGCGCGATGCAGGTTTCGATGCACAGGCGGGTCGCCTCTTCTTTCTGGCTGATCGGCTGCAGCGCAATAATCCGTGCCTTGTCGTCCTGCAGCGTCGCCAGCAGCGCGTCCAGCGCCTCGATGTCGCGCTCGCGCGCCACCGGATGCTTCACCTCATCGGCGCGCCGCAGCGCCTGATCCAACACCTTCATGCCGCCGCGCATATTCACCTTTGGCGAAACCGTCACCCAGGTTTTGGCAGAACAGCGAATGTCGTGGGTGCCGCTGGTCTCAATCTGGCAGCCGTAGCCATGCTGTTCGAACAGCTCGGTCAGCGGCGTCAGATCGTAGATGCAGGGTTCGCCGCCGGTGATCACCACATGGCGCGCGGTGTAACCTTGTTGGCGCATCACCGCCAGCAGCTGCTCGGCGCCGGCATTGCCCCAGGCGTCGCTTTCCTCTGTTTTGACCAGGATCCGTTGCAGGTCGACTTCCCGATTGGCTTCCTTTTCCCAGGTATGTTTGGTATCGCACCAACTGCACCCTACCGGGCAGCCCTGCAGGCGGATAAAAATGGCCGGCACGCCGGTGAAAAAGCCTTCGCCCTGCAAGGTTTGGAACATCTCATTGATCGGGTACTGCATCAGTTTCTCAATCTGGAAAAGTAAAAAGCGATTATCGCAGATTCCGGCCCGCCGACCAAACGGCCAAAATTGTATTAAATTTTATTCTCCGCGCCGCCGCCAGCATATCCCACCGCCAATGGCGCTCATTTAATTTGTGAGTCGGGCTTTGGCCTTTCATCCACGGTGCAACCTGCCCCACAGAAAACAACACGCAATTAACAAATAAGATAATTATATTTGACATAAAGCGCCGACGCGCAGATGTATATACAAGCAAACACAAGCCGAGCGCCAGTTTCGGCCACGCTCCATCCATCACGACTACATCTGCGTTTAGAGGGTGCCATGACTCATTCCACCAGCGAGTTGAACATTCAGCAGGCCATCGACGACAGCAAGTTTTCGCTGTTTCACTGGACCCTGATCATTCTCGGATTCCTGATCCTCGCCATCGACGGTTTCGATACCGCCGCCATGGGCTATATCGCCCCCTCGCTCGCCAAAGACTGGGGCATCGTCAAACAGGATCTGGGGCCGGTGCTGAGCGCCGCGCTGCTGGGGCTGTCGCTCGGCGCGCTGATCGCCGGGCCAATCTCCGATCGCATTGGCCGCAAGCGCGTGCTGGTGTTTTCCTGCCTGTTCTTCGGCCTGTCGAGCCTGGCCACCGCCTACGCCGGCTCGCTCAATAGCCTGACGCTGTGGCGTTTCCTCACCGGCCTCGGGCTGGGAGCGGCGATGCCCAACGCCATCACGCTGATCTCCGAATACGCGCCGCAGCGCTGCCGTTCGCTGGCGATCAACACCATGTACTGCGGCTTTCCGCTGGGCGCGGCCGGCGGCGGTGCCATTTCATCGTGGCTGATCCCGAGCTACGGCTGGCACAGCGTGCTGTTGCTCGGCGCCATTGCGCCGCTGGCGTTGACGGTCTTGCTGATCCTGCTGCTGCCGGAATCGGTCAAATATATGGTCAACCGCGGGCAAGATGCGGCGAAGATCAAGCGCATCGCGCAACGCTTCGTCAGCCAGAGCCTTGACGGCGTGACGCGTTTTTATCTATACGAAGAGAAGCTGACGCAGGCCAAGACCAGCGTCGGCCTGCTGTTCAGCCGCCCTTACCTGCTCGGCACGCTGATGCTGTGGGTGACCTACTTCATGGGGCTGGTGATCTACTACGTGTTGCTGAGCTGGATGCCAATCCTGATGCAGGGGCTGGGCTATCAGCTAGAACAGTCGGCGATGCTCACCTCGCTGTTCACCTTTGGCGGCACGCTCGGCATCCTGGTAGCCGGCTGGCTGATGGATCGCTGGAATGCGCACAAGGTCGTCTCGAGTGGCTTTGTCGTCACCGCCCTGCTGATCGTGGCGATGGCGACCGAAGACAAGCAGATCGTGCTGCTGGGCGCCTTCATCTTCCTGATGGGCGTCACCATGAACGGTGCGCAGTCCGGGCTGCAAACGCTGGCGGCCACCTTCTACCCCACCCACAGCCGCGCCACCGGCATCGCCTGGATGCAGGGCATCGGCCGCTTCGGCGGCGTCGCCGGCACCATGATGGGCGCCCAACTGCTGGCGATGCAATGGGAAGTGCAGAGCATCCTGATGTTCCTGTGCGTACCGGCGCTGATCGCCGCCATCGCCACGGTATGCAAGATGAGCCGCAAGCCGATGCTGCAACCGGCCGCCTGAGCCTGGCAAGCCCGCCCACGGCGGGCTTTCTTCCCGCGGTGATAGGGCTTGTTTATCCTCCGTCGCCAACTGTAATCAGTCTGTAAAAATATTGTGACTAGCCGCCCAAAAATGAGTCATTTTTAATTCATTTTTGCCGAACAGCTCACTTTTCTCCGGCTTTTCGTACCTGAGTCCGGCGATAAAAAACCGCATATCAACCTGATATAAAAAGAAAATAACTTTTTCTTATGCCACTTTTCAACGGCAACTGGTCAGTGTTGCATATGCTTGTACATACAAGTATATGTTAATAAGCCCTACGCATTGTTATGCCGTGGTACTCATCCCCACCGCGGCATGGAATCTGCACCGATACTGTTTGAGGAAACTGCTGTGACTACAAATAACAAAGTTCGCAATGTCGATGTACGCGCGCCACGCGGCACACAATTAAACGCAAAAAGCTGGCTGACCGAAGCGCCGTTACGCATGCTGATGAACAACCTCGATCCTGAAGTTGCGGAGAACCCACACGAGCTGGTGGTGTACGGCGGCATCGGCCGCGCCGCACGCGACTGGGATTGCTACGACAAGATCGTCGAAACCCTGAAAACGCTGGAAGAAGACGAAACCCTGCTGGTGCAGTCCGGCAAGCCGGTCGGCGTCTTCAAAACCCACAGCAACGCCCCGCGCGTGCTGATCGCCAACTCCAACCTGGTGCCGCACTGGGCGACCTGGGAACACTTCAACGAACTGGACGCCAAAGGCCTGGCCATGTATGGCCAGATGACCGCCGGCAGCTGGATCTACATCGGCAGCCAGGGCATCGTTCAGGGCACCTATGAGACCTTCGTCGAAGCGGGCCGCCAGCATTACGCCGGCAGCCTGCAGGGCCGCTGGGTACTGACCGCCGGCCTGGGCGGCATGGGCGGCGCGCAGCCGCTGGCCGCGACGCTGGCGGGCGCCTGCTCGCTGAACATCGAATGTCAGCAGAGCCGCATCGATTTCCGCCTGAAAACCCGCTACGTCGATGAGCAGGCCAAAGATCTGGACGACGCGCTGGCTCGCATCAAAAAATACACCTCAGAAGGCAAAGCCATCTCCATCGCCCTGTGCGGCAACGCGGCGGAAATCCTGCCTGAGCTGGTTCGCCGCGGCGTGCGCCCGGACATGGTCACCGATCAGACCAGCGCCCACGATCCGCTGAACGGCTACCTGCCGAAGGGCTGGAGCTGGGAAGAGTATCGCCAGCGCGCCCAGACCGAGCCGGCTAAAGTGGTCGCCGCCGCCAAACAGTCGATGGCCGATCACGTCAAAGCCATGCTGGCGTTCCAGCAGATGGGCGTGCCGACCTTCGACTACGGCAACAACATTCGCCAGATGGCAAAAGAAACCGGCGTCGACAACGCCTTCGACTTCCCGGGCTTCGTGCCGGCCTACATCCGTCCGCTGTTCTGCCGCGGTATCGGGCCGTTCCGCTGGGCGGCGCTGTCCGGCGATCCGCAGGACATCTACAAAACCGACGCCATGGTGAAAGAGCTGATCCCGGATGACGAACACCTGCACCGCTGGCTGGACATGGCGCGCGAGCGCATCAGCTTCCAGGGCCTGCCGGCGCGCATCTGCTGGGTTGGCCTCGGCCAGCGCGCCAAGCTGGGCCTGGCGTTCAACGAGATGGTGCGCCGCGGCGAACTGTCCGCCCCGATCGTCATCGGTCGCGACCACTTGGATTCCGGCTCCGTTTCCAGCCCGAACCGTGAAACCGAAGCGATGAAAGACGGTTCCGATGCGGTTTCCGACTGGCCGTTGCTGAACGCCCTGCTGAACACCGCCAGCGGCGCCACCTGGGTTTCCCTGCACCACGGCGGCGGCGTCGGCATGGGCTTCTCCCAACACTCCGGCATGGTGATCGTCTGCGACGGCACCGACGAGGCCGCCGAGCGCATCGCTCGCGTCCTGCACAATGACCCGGCTACCGGGGTCATGCGTCACGCCGACGCCGGTTACGATATCGCTATCGACTGCGCCCGTGAGCAAGGCCTGAACCTGCCGATGGTTGCCGCGACCCAAGGAGAAAAAGCATGAAAGCGCTGACTATTCGCCCTGGCAAACTGACGCTGGCCCAGCTACGCGACGTCTATCAACACCCGGTGTCGCTGACGCTGGACGACAACGCCTACGCCCCAATCCAGCAGAGCGTGGCCTGCGTGGAACGCATCGTTGAAGAAAACCGCACCACTTACGGCATCAACACCGGATTTGGCCTGCTGGCTTCGACGCGCATCGCCCGCGACGATCTGGAAAACCTGCAGCGTTCGATCGTGCTGTCACACGCCGCCGGCGTGGGCGAGCCGACCGACGATAACCTGGTGCGCCTGATCATGGTGCTGAAGATCAACAGCCTGTCGCGCGGCTTCTCCGGCATTCGTCTGGAAGTCATTCAGGCGCTGATCGCGCTGGTCAACGCCGAAGTTTATCCACATATTCCGCTGAAAGGCTCCGTCGGCGCCTCCGGCGACCTGGCACCGCTGGCGCACATGAGCCTGGTACTTCTGGGCGAAGGCCAGGCGCGCCATCAGGGCCAATGGCTGCCGGCGACCGAAGCGCTGGCTAAAGCCGGCCTGAAACCGCTGACGCTGGCGGCAAAAGAGGGCCTGGCGCTGCTGAACGGCACCCAGGTCTCCGCCGCCTTCGCGCTGCGCGGCCTGTTCGACGCGGAAGACCTGTTCGCCGCCGCGACCGTGGCGGGCAGCCTGACGGTGGAAGCGGCGCTGGGCTCCCGCAGCCCGTTCGATGCGCGTATCCATGAGGTGCGCGGCCAGCGCGGCCAGATCGACGCCGCCCTCGCCTATCGCCACCTGCTCGGCGCGCGCAGCGAAGTCTCCGACTCGCACCGCAACTGTGAAAAAGTGCAGGATCCTTACTCCCTGCGCTGCCAGCCACAGGTAATGGGCGCCTGCCTGACGCAGATCCGCCAGGCCGCCGAGGTGCTGGAAATTGAAGCCAACGCCGTCTCCGATAACCCGCTGGTGTTCGCCGAACAGGGTGACGTGCTGTCCGGCGGCAACTTCCACGCCGAACCGGTAGCGATGGCCGCCGATAACCTGGCGCTGGCGTTTGCCGAAATCGGTTCGCTGTCCGAACGCCGCATCTCGCTGATGATGGACAAGCACATGTCGCAGCTGCCACCGTTCCTGGTGGAGAACGGCGGCGTGAACTCCGGCTTCATGATCGCCCAGGTGACCGCCGCAGCGCTGGCCAGCGAAAACAAAGCGTTGGCGCACCCGTCGAGCGTCGACAGCATTCCGACCTCCGCCAACCAGGAAGACCACGTTTCCATGGCGCCGGCCGCCGGTCGTCGCCTGTGGAGCATGGCGGACAACGTGCGCGGCATTCTGGCGGTCGAATGGCTGGCTGCCTGCCAGGGCCTGGATTTCCGCAACGGCCTGAAGACCTCGGAAGGTCTGGAGCAGGCACGCCGTCTGCTGCGCGAGCATGTCAGTTTCTACGACAAGGATCGTTTCTTCGCCCCCGACATTGAAGCCGCCAGCCAACTCTTGGCGGCCGGTCACCTGACATCGCTGCTGCCTGCGGCGCTGCTGCCTAGCCAGGCATAATCATCACACACTGAATCACGCAGTTTGTTCTGCCCCGCCGGGTGCGTTCCACCCGGCGCGGGCAGCGCGTGCCTGTTCGGCAAACACTTAACGGGAAGCAACATGCGTAACGAAACGACACAACTCAGACGCGGACTAAACGCGCGGCACATCCGTTTCATGGCTCTCGGCTCGGCGATCGGCACCGGCCTGTTCTACGGCTCCGCCGGCGCCATCCAGCTGGCCGGCCCGGCCGTGCTGCTGGCCTACCTGGTGGGCGGCGCGGCGGTGTTCATGGTGATGCGCGCGCTGGGTGAAATGGCGGTGCACCAGCCGGTTTCCGGCTCGTTCGGCCACTACGCCAGCCACTATCTCGGCCCGCTGGCCGGGTTCCTCACCGGTTGGACCTACACCTTCGAAATGGTGATCGTCGCCCTGGCGGACGTCACCGCCTTCGGCATTTATATGGGGCTGTGGTTCCCGGAGGTCGCCCAGTGGGTCTGGGTACTCAGCATCATTCTGTTTATCGGCGCGCTCAACCTGTGCAGCGTCAAGGTGTTCGGTGAGCTGGAGTTCTGGCTGTCGCTGGTCAAAGTCGCCGCCATCGTGGCGATGATCGTCGGCGGCGCGGCGGTGATGCTGTTCGGCTTCGGCCAAACCCAGCACGCCACCGGTATCAGTAACCTGTGGCAGCACGGCGGCTTTATGCCTAACGGCATCGGCGGCGTGGTCGCGTCATTGGCGGTGGTGATGTTCGCCTTCGGCGGCATTGAGATCATCGGTATTACCGCCAGCGAGGCAAAAGACCCCGCCAAAGTGCTGCCGAAAGCGATCAACGCCGTGCCGGTGCGCATCCTGCTGTTTTACGTGCTGACGCTGACGGTGCTGATGGCGATCTATCCGTGGAACAGCATCGGCCAGAACGGCAGCCCGTTCGTGGAGATCTTCAGCAACCTCGGCATCAGCTCCGCCGCCAACGTGCTGAACGTGGTGGTGATCACCGCCGCTATCTCGGCCATTAACAGCGACATCTTCGGTGCCGGCCGCATGATGTACGGCATGGCGCAGGACGGCCAGGCGCCGCGCAGCTTCACCAAACTGACCGCCGGCGGCGTGCCGTGGATGACGGTGCTGGTGATGTCGATCGCCCTGCTGCTGGCGGTGGTGCTCAACTACCTGATCCCGGAGAAAGTCTTCATGATCATCGCCTCGATCGCCACCTTCGCCACCGTCTGGGTGTGGCTGATGATCCTGCTGTCGCAGATCGTCATGCGCCGCACGCTGTCGCCGGAGGAAACCCGTCAGCTGAGCTTCCCGGTGCCGTGGTGGCCGGTGGCGCCGGCATTGGCGACCGCCTTTATGGCATTTGTCATCGGCCTGCTCGGCTACTTCGAAGAGAGCCGCATCGCGCTGTACGTCGGGCTGGTGTGGATCGCTTTACTCACCGTGGCTTACTGGCTGTGGGTGCGCAAGAAAGGCGGCGGCTCGCCGGTGAGCGCGGCAACGCAGCAGATGTAACGCTCGCTTCTGATAAAACCCGCTGCGGCGGGTTTTTTATTGTGCCAACGCCCGCCCAATATCCCCCTGCAGATCCACGGTGTCGCCGATCGCATATATACCCTGCTGGCCGTAAACCTGCAGCGTTTGGCGATCGGCCGGTAGTCACCCCTCGCCGTTTTGAATATCGCCCAGATCGGTGTTGCGCACCGCGCTGCCGCAGCTAATCGTCCAGTATCAATGTGGTTTCAATCGGCGCGATGCCGCACTGGTGGGGTGCATTAGGCGTTTCAGGGAAGGAAACGGTGATAAAGATACGTCCTTTTTCTATGGTCGCCAGTTTATGCGCCAACCGCCTGGCGGCCTGATACTGATAGAACTGATCGCTCGCCAGCACCGCCCCTTCGATCCGTTTCGGCCAGTGCACGTAGTCTGTGGCAAACACCAGGAAGTCATTAGAATAATGCTTGCCGCTTTGTGTCATTATATATTACTTTTTTAAATTGAAAGACTCCGACTTATCAATAATAACGGTATTTCAGGCCGCAAAACACTCCGCCGTGAGCACGTGAGCTCCTGCTTGAAAAAGCTAGTGAACGCCACATACATAAAAGTCGGTTTGTAATAATGCAGTGGTGAATACGATACCATTAACGACTTAACTTTATTATTAATAATTTCTCGGTGCAAATTTGCGACCAATACATTGGCCAGTATAATACCACTAGTTCCGTCGCCGGCAATGACGACTAGCTGTCGCCCCCCACCTAGCAGGAAACGGGAAACCTCAAAGCACAACTATAATTAAATAGTTCAGCGTAACGTCAGGTAACAACACTATTAACAGTCTGTAAACCAAAAAAAAATCAGCAAAATAGATATAAAAAATAATTTTCATTATAAAAAAGTTTAATTCACAGACAAAAAAGGAAAGAAAACAACCGCTGATAAGTATCCCCTCGTGACTGCCTGATTCAAGTGGAACAAAAATGTCCTAAAAAAGAAACCCACCACTTAAGTTACAAGGTGGGTTATCCAGCTATATACTTAACCTACTGAGGGAGCGGCATGTTTAATGGCGGTTAATTTACGCGTAATTATCCTCTCGACAAACTCGTAGAACAGCACTGAGAAAAACACACTCGCAACCAACGTGCTGATGTTAAACAAGATAGGGTCGTTCATAAACTCGGTATGCTTATAGAGTATTCCTGCGGCGGCAATAATAAAAAGATGAGCCAAATAAATAGAGTAAGACGCATCACCCAAATAAGAGAGCGGCCTAACCATACTTGCATTCCTTTTTATTTTATCTTCAAGCATAACGAAGACATTGAACAATACGGTAGAATACAAACCATAAGTGAGGACACCATCATGAGTGCCATAAAAATAACCGACCAACGCGGCAATCGATGACAAGACAACCAGCGTTAACGACTTTCCTTTCGTGTAGAAAAGGAATGATAATATCCCGAGCAAAAACTCTCCCATGTAATGGGTGAGGAAAAATCCAATATAGTAATTTTCATAAGAAAATTTAGAACAAGCCCAAATACCCCCAAGTAATACTGAAACAGTCACATATCTATTTGGTGTCAAAAGTGATAGCGAAAAAATGATATAGAAAATGAACTCATATCGCAATGTCCAAGCCACTTCTAGCAGCATTGATTTTCCTTCAACAGGAAACAACAGATATGAGTTTATAACCCCGGGAGGAGCCATAGTGCTATTTACAGATGATGGGCTTATAATAAAAACGGCAAGTGCTACTGAAGTTAGAACCCAGTATATTGGGATAATCCGAACAAACCTTTTTTTCATAAAGGAAATAAAATTAACTGATTTCCCATGAGTGATATAGGCCATAATGAAACCGGAAATAATGAAGAACAAGTCTACGTCATATTTTCCAACTTCAAAATAATTCCCATTTGTTATAGCGAGAAAGTCAGACTTTCTGCCAACATGGTACAGCACCACTGCTAACGCGGCTATCGCTCGCAAAAGTTGAATTGAAACCACTTATACTCCAGTCTGTACGAAGACAGCAACATAAAATATGGCCCCGACTCTATACCAGCAGTATTGTAAAAGAAAGTTCAAGTTGAACCAGTACAGGGGGAATTTCCATTTTTCAGATAAGCTCTAATCCGTTTGCAACGAATAGATACGTCTAATGCATGTTTTTTGATTGTCAATGTCAAACATCCGGCATCGTAAGCCATAAAAAAACCCGCCGCAGCGGGTTTTTATTCAGCAACCGAATCGGTCGAACTTACTGGCCTTTAACTTCTTTCAGGCCGTTGAACGGCGCACGGTCACCCAGCGCTTCTTCGATACGGATCAGTTGGTTGTATTTGGCAACGCGGTCAGAACGGCTCATGGAACCGGTTTTGATCTGGCCAGCCGCAGTCCCTACCGCCAGGTCGGCGATGGTCGCGTCTTCGGTTTCACCGGAACGGTGAGAGATCACCGCGGTGTAGCCAGCGTCTTTCGCCATCTTGATAGCAGCCAGCGTTTCGGTCAGAGAACCGATCTGGTTGAATTTGATCAGGATGGAGTTAGCGATGCCTTTCTCGATGCCTTCTTTCAGGATCTTGGTGTTGGTAACGAACAGATCGTCGCCCACCAGCTGGATTTTGTCGCCCAGAACTTTGGTCTGGTAAGCGAAGCCCGCCCAGTCGGATTCATCCAGGCCGTCTTCGATAGACACGATTGGGTACTGTTTGGTCAGGTCTTCCAAGAAGTGAGTGAACTCTTCGGAAGTGAAGGCTTTGTTGCCTTCGCCGGCCAGCACGTATTTACCGTCTTTGTAGAATTCGGAAGCCGCACAGTCCATCGCCAGAGTCACGTCTTTGCCCAGCTCGTAGCCCGCCGCTTTTACCGCTTCAGCGATAACCGCCAGCGCTTCGGCGTTGGAACCCAGGTTTGGCGCATAGCCGCCTTCGTCGCCCACGGCGGTGTTCATGCCTTTGGCTTTCAGGACTTTCGCCAGGTGGTGGAATACTTCAGAACCGATGCGCACCGCTTCTTTCAGGGTTTTCGCGCCAACCGGCTGAATCATGAATTCCTGAATGTCGACGTTGTTGTCAGCGTGCTCGCCGCCGTTGATGATGTTCATCATCGGCAGTGGCATGGAGAATTTGCCTGGGGTGCCGTTCAGTTCAGCGATGTGCTCGTACAGCGGCATGCCTTTAGAGGCTGCGGCCGCTTTCGCTGCTGCCAGGGAAACCGCCAGAATGGCGTTGGCGCCGAAGTTGGATTTGTTCTCGGTGCCGTCCAGATCGATCATGATCTTGTCGATGTTCGCCTGGTCTTTGGCATCTTTACCCAGTACTGCCTGAGCAATCGGACCGTTTACTGCAGCAACGGCTTTCAGTACGCCTTTACCCAGGAAACGAGACTTGTCACCGTCACGCAGTTCCAGCGCTTCGCGGGAACCGGTAGAAGCACCTGACGGCGCAGCAGCCAGGCCTACGAAACCGCCTTCCAGATGAACTTCGGCTTCAACAGTCGGGTTACCGCGGGAGTCGATGATTTCACGACCGATGACTTTAACGATTTTGGACATTAGGTTTTCCTCAGTACAAGTTAAACTAAAACTCCAGACAAACAGCGCGCGGTTCTCACCGCGCGCCGCCTACCAAATATTTTATTTTACCTGGCGCTTCTGATGCTCGCCTGCGGCTTTCACGAAGCCGGCGAACAGCGGATGCCCATCACGCGGCGTAGACGTAAATTCCGGGTGGAACTGACAGGCTACAAACCACGGGTGATTCGGCAGTTCAATGATCTCAACCAGCTTGTTGTCGGCGGAACGACCGGCGACACGCAGCCCTGCGGCTTCGATCTGCTTCAACAGCATGTTGTTAACTTCGTAACGGTGACGGTGACGCTCGACAATGGTCGGTTCGCCGTACAGCTGACGCACCAGGCTGTTGTCGCTCAGGTTGCACTGTTGGCCACCTACGCGCATCGTGCCGCCCAAATCGCTTTCTTCGCTGCGCACTTCGACGTTGCCGTCTTCGTCGCGCCATTCGGTGATCAACGCCACCACCGGGTACTTACAGTCTGGCATAAACTCGGTGGAGTTGGCGTTTTCCATGCCCGCCACGTTGCGAGCGAACTCCATCAACGCCACCTGCATGCCCAGGCAAATGCCCAGGTAAGGAATGTTGTTCTCGCGCGCATAGCGTGCGGTCATCACTTTGCCTTCCACGCCGCGGTAGCCGAAGCCGCCCGGGATCAGGATCGCATCCAGCCCTTTCAGCACTTCCACGCCGCGGGTTTCCACGTCCTGCGAGTCGATCAGCTTGATGTTCACGGTCAGACGGTTTTTCAGCCCGCCGTGCTTCAGCGCTTCGATCACCGACTTGTAGGCGTCCGGCAGCTCAACGTATTTGCCGACCATACCGATGGTCACTTCGCCGCCCGGATTGGCTTCTTCGTAGATCACCTGTTCCCATTCGGCCAGGTTGGCTTCCGGTGCGTTCAAGCTGAATCGTTTACAAATATAATCGTCCAGCCCCTGAGATTTCAATAGGCCTGGGATTTTATAAATAGAATCAACATCTTTCAGAGAGATAACCGCTTTTTCCGGCACGTTGCAGAAAAGCGCGATTTTAGCGCGTTCGTTAGCAGGAACCGCGCGATCGGAACGGCAAATCAGCACATCCGGCTGAATACCGATGGAAAGCAGTTCTTTTACGGAATGCTGGGTTGGCTTGGTTTTCACTTCGCCGGCTGCCGCCATGTACGGCACCAGCGTCAGGTGCATGTACAGGGTGTGCTCACGGCCCACTTCTACCGCCATCTGACGGATGGCTTCGAGGAACGGCAGCGATTCGATATCGCCGACGGTGCCGCCGATTTCCACCAGCACCACATCGTGGCCTTCGCCACCTTCGATGATGCGCTCTTTGATCGCGTTGGTGATGTGCGGAATGACCTGCACGGTCGCACCCAGATAGTCGCCGCGGCGTTCTTTACGCAGCACGTCGGAGTAGATGCGGCCAGTGGTGAAGTTGTTGCGACGCGACATTTTGGTGCGGATGAAGCGCTCGTAGTGACCCAAATCCAAATCGGTTTCTGCGCCGTCTTCGGTGACGAAAACTTCCCCATGCTGAATCGGGCTCATGGTGCCCGGATCCACGTTGATGTACGGGTCCAGTTTCATGATGGTAACGTTGAGGCCACGGGCTTCAAGAATAGCCGCCAGAGAGGCTGCGGCAATGCCTTTACCCAGAGAGGATACGACCCCGCCGGTCACAAAAATATAATTAGTTGTCATGCTGAACCTGAGAGTTTAGGTTTAAAGACGATGGAAGAACCAGGACGGGAAAGTAGTATACCCGAACCTCTCCTGACCTACAAACGATCGTTTTGCTGTCCATCATCTCGGCCGCCCTCCCGTGTTCATCAGGGTTTACTCCGCCGGCGCCGCATAAACCCTTCAGGTAAAACAAAGAGTTAGCGGAGAAATTTTCTTTTTACCGCCCCTCTCGAGCGATAAAACGCCTTAGATTTCAATTTGTTGGCCTTTTGCTGCCGACGGCAGCCCTGCGCCTGTGACCTGATCGTAAGATTAACCGATTCAGCTTATGTGAACCTTGTCGGCGATCAACATTGTAGCGCCCCCCCGATTTTCCTGCTTCACCCAGGCATTCAGATGAAGATTAAAGACCCGATCCGCTGACTTGATCATTTCTGGGCGATGAGCAACAAAAATGCGGGTTATCGGCAATTGCCCGATGGCGCGAGTGATCTTTTTCTCGTTATCGATATCAAGATCGCTGGTTGCCTCATCAAGCAGCAGCACACGAGGTTGCCGGTATAGCGCTCTGGCGATAGAAATACGCTGGCGTTGCCCGCCAGAAAGCGTGCTACCAATATCACCGATCATCGACTCATATCCCTGTGGAAATGCGCTGATTTCTTCGTCAATCGCGGCATGATTGGCGCATTCAGCCATGCGTTCCACATCGGGGGACGCGGTAAAACCGGTAATATTCTGCTGTATGGTTCCAGCCAAGAGTTTGTCGTCCTGCATGACAAAAGCGACATGTTCACGAATGTCTCGTTTGCCCATGCCAGACATCCCCACGTTGTTAATGAAAACATCCCCTTCGGTAGATTCGTACAACCCCGCCAGCACATGGAGGAATGTTGACTTACCACACCCGGACGGCCCGACGATCGCGACGTTTTCCCCTGGCATGATCTCAAGATTGATCCCCTCGAAGATGTTGCGTTCGGTCTGGGAATGGCGGAACGCTAAGTTGCGGATCACGATATGCCCATTCAGCTGTGGCGACACTTGTTCTCCCTCATCCCGTTCCACGGGTGAAACAGCCACGTCAGTCAAACGCTGACTGTGCATGGATACCAGGCAAAAATCAGAAACCGCATTGACTAACTTCACCGTGCGGGTAATCACCATATCGGCATACAGCATCACGGCCAGCAAGGCGCCAGTCGTAATGCCTTTATCAAATCCGATGGCCCCGACGCTAAGCACGAAAATCCCGGAAAATCCCACCAGCAGCACGGCCGCCGTGTTGGTCAGCAGATCGAGTTTAAACAGCTGGTTCCCCGCATGCGTGCTGTTGACCACATGGTTGACCCATTCGCGCCGACGAACCGGCGTCAGGTTCAACATTTTGATCGCGCCGATCGCTCTGACGGTTTCAAGGAAGTGGGAGGATTGCACCGCTTCGAAGGCGATATGTTCAATTTTACGATTGCGGTAGGTCGAGAACAGGCCCGCCTTCAAGGCGGCATAGGCGCAGGCGGCGATCAGGGGGCCGATGGCCAGCACAGGTGAATAGGTAAAAATGATCGCCATTGAAATGACAATCACAATCGCATCCAAGAGAGAGGCAACCATATCGGCCGTAAACGCTTCCTGAATGGCGGTCAACGACTGGAAGCGCGACGCGATATCGCCGGTGTGCCGCTTCTCAAAAAATGACAGCGTAAGTTTGATAAGCCGGTTAAAGAACATTTCAGCCCATTTCACGCCGAGCGTATAGCGCAGATTCATCAAAATCCAGGCACGCACCACCGAAAAGGCGGACTTAATCAGCAATGCGGAAATGACCACGATACCGACAAAAAATATTCCTTCGCGGTCTGATGAACGCACTAACGTATCGATAGTAAATTGTGACGCGGCGGGTACCGCAATGGAGAGCAGTTCCACCAAGACCGAAAGCATCAGAACGCCGGTAAAAATGCGTCTTAAGCCCCGTACGCCACGAAAAAGATCGGATACGGTGACATTCATTTCCAGCGCTTTCTTATCGAAGGTCTCCGCAGGCCATGCTTCCACCAAAACGCCGGTAAATTTATCCGACAGTTCACGCAATGAAATGCTGCGGCGACCAATGGCAGGATCCAGGATCACCGCGCCCCGACGCGTCACTTTCACCAGCACCACGAAATGATTGAATGACCAGTGAAGAATCGCAGGGCGGCTGAGAGAACGCAGTTCATCCAGCTCTACGCGCGAAGCACGAGCCGTCATCCCCACACGTTCAAACGCCGTAATGAGATCTCGCAGCGTCATCCCGTGGCTGCCGATCCCGTGAAGGGTACGCGCCGAAGCAAGATCGATGCGTTTGCCGAAATAACCGGCCATCATGGCCAAACAGGCCAACCCACACTCATTCGTTTCCGACTGTAGAATCAGCGGTGTTTTTTGCCAGGAAAAAAGCATGTGTCAACTCTCAGCCGTCATGCGGTTAATACTTTGTTTTAATGGTAAGAAGAGCCATTCCCAGATGCGCCGATGCGTCGTCAATATGTCGGCCTCAACGTCCACTCCCGCAGGCAGCGCTCGCGTTCCGACATCGGGCGCGATCAGCACGCGAAAACGTCGATTATTTCCCGTCAGCGCCTCAGGACTCTCGCTGACGGCGGCAACCGTGCCGGACACTTTCCCAAACCACTCCCACGGCAAGGATGCGACGCGCATGAAAACATGCTGACCCGCTTTCACCTCCTGCAGCGCAGAGGGCGGGATCCACATTTCAACGAACGGACGTGCATTTTCCGGCACCACCACTGCGGCAACTGCGCCGGCGGTCACTCTCTGTCCTTCCAAAATGCTCATTGAAGCGACGACGCCATCAAGCGGAGCCACAACCCGAGACTCCACGACCGCAGAGGCATTAATCACCTGCTGTTGCAGCGTGACCTTCTGC
Source organism: Serratia sp. HRI (assembly GCF_010119335.3). Taxonomy (NCBI): domain Bacteria; kingdom Pseudomonadati; phylum Pseudomonadota; class Gammaproteobacteria; order Enterobacterales; family Yersiniaceae; genus Serratia; species Serratia sp. HRI. The sequence continues at coordinate 1,851,807 of NZ_CP083690.1, forward strand.
TGTTGAATGTCAGTAATAGACTGTTTTTCTTGCGATTCAGAGCGAGCCAGCTCATCCTCGAATTGCAGCAGCTCTCCTTTCACCCGCGCGATATTGATTCGATGCGTGTTCAGCTGTGCAATAGAATTATGATATTCGTTCTCCCGCTCAATTTTCTCTTGTACGGTCGTAATACCTTTCAGTAACAGCTGTTGATAAAGCGCCATCCGCTTCTTCAAACCGACGATGTGCTCCGATTCGGCTTCGGCCGCAGCTTGAATCGCCACCATTTCCCGTTCTTTGGCGCTGACTTTCTCACGTAAACGCAAGCGCTCTTCTTCTCCCTCTTTACGCCGCTCTCCCGCGCGCTTTTGCAACTCGGTAAGCTGGCGCTGCGCCGCATCTTGCAATGCCTGATTCATGCCTCCCCCGACATAGGCGACATCGCGTGAAAACGTCGCGATGACATCCCCTTTCTTAACCCTTTCCCCTTGGTGCACTTCGATGCGGCCGATAATCCCGTCATGGTTAAACACCGCCTCAGCAGCGGAAGGCGTATAGATGACTCGCCCGGTCACGGGGACTCTTTTGGCATAAGTGGTGAATAACAGAAGGGTAGCCAACAGCAAAACGCCGACGGCGCTCCATAACGCGATGGGCAACACTGATGGCGCCGAAACGGTAAAATCGCCCAGCCAGGCATTTTTTTTATGCTGCAACGCCTCCTGGCGGAAAAACGAGTTTTCTTTGTCCATCACGCTAACGGCTGATATAGAGCAGGCGTTCAGGCATATCGATGATCACCTGATGTCCCCGCATAAACTTCATCCCCAAAAGACCGTCAAAATCCAGTTCCGGGGGCGTGGCACCAGAGGCAACGACGGCCTGGTCATCACGAGCCTTACCTTCGCGATCCGTAAAAGCGATTTTTGTCACCCGGCAATCCAGATTCGACGCTTCCGGCTCAATGTCGCGGCACCCAGAGAAAAGGAGGCCCGGCGGCAAACGGTCTGAAAACAGCAGAGAATGGCTGGCCGCAGTATCGACAATCAAATGCAAAGGCATACCGCCTGCGGAGGCGGTAACGCGCAATCCCGATGCGGTTGGTTCGATGGGGTACGATGACCATTTCTTTATGTCAGATGGCAAGTCGGCCAATATTTTTAACCGATCGTTTTTAAAATCCATCAGCACTCTGCGTTCTCGAAAAAGCCCCAACCCCATCACTTCATTCATAGGGACATCACCGCCGATGCTTAATCCCCATGGTTTAAAACTTACCGCTTCAACATTATCGAAAGGAATATTGGAAATAAGTAATCGATTAATCTTCCATGAGGAAACTTTATTTTCACCCCCTGAAACATCCATCAACCGGCGAGGGGCTTGTTCGGTCGCCTGCAGGCCAGGATTAGCCACTAAGTTGTCAAGATCGTGTTTATAAAGATGCATCCCCTCCCCGCTGCCGGTATCCAACATTAAGGTATGAAGACGATTATCGATCCGGACATCAATTAACGGCAGTCCACGTTCATCATACCGCAACCGCCCAAAATCAGCGGGAAGACTCGCCATGCTGATGCCGGAAAACAAGAACGCCAATAAGGATAGCCGCTTGATCATGAGTTAACCTCTAAGTTTTTCATGATTATATCCTCTGCCACGCCCGATTCAATCAAATGCGAAGCCGCACGGCTCATGATCTTTCTTACCGACGGACAAAAAACGGTTTCACGGTTAAAATCATCGGCTGTAGAATAACGCTGAATATGACGCCCTCCGCCACAAACTTTTTGCCAGACACAGTCACCGCAAACGGTAGGAAGCTGACTATTCACAGCCATATACTTTGTCATCTGCCATGAGGCGAGAGTGTCTGACAGTATTAAATGTTGAATATTACCAATAGGCGTAAATATAGGGTCATTGGTTGCTCTCAGCGTATCATCCACATACAGTTCACCATCGGAACTCACCGTGAAAGCGAGAGTATCGTTCCCGGCTTTGCTTACTCCCATTACCGGATTGAATTCTGAACTCAACATGGATTGGATGTGCGTATGGAAGTAGCGCACATACACCTCTTTATCCGCGTCCAAAAAGAACTCGTCCAGCGCCGAGCAATAAAAATCCGCCAGTCCGTCCGGATCCGTGCAGGTGTCATGGCTTTCATCCGGAATGAGGAAATCAAATTTTTTGCATTTCAGTACATCGACAAAATGACGATAGATTTCAGCGCCTTTTACCGAAGGATTGGCGACGCACAGGATGCCGGGTTCATCGATCAATCGACCCGCTTTCCAGGCAACCTGCAGCATCTCCAGCCCTTTTACCGTACCTTCGTAGGTGCTGCGTCCCTTTCTATCCAGGCGGTGCCTGTCATTAATGTGCTTGGGGCCATCAATAGAAATCCCCACGCTGATATTATATTTCGAGAAAATATCAATCCACTCATTATCAATAAGGATAGCGTTTGTCTGACAGGCAAGGTTGAGCCTGGCGCCATTATAGTCACCTGAGATAAGCTCTTTGCAGGCATTGTCAAAACGCTCTTTCCCCATCATTAACGGTTCGCCGCCATGAAAGTCAACCTGAACCGTTTCTATTTTATACTCCTGGCAGGCCCGCTCGAAAAAACCTCTCAAATCTTCAATGATTTTATGAGAAATAATTGGTTTTGAATTTATTGCCAAATCATTGCCCAGGTTGAATACATAGCAATACGTGCAGTTAATATTGCATCGTTCACTAACCTTTAAAATTATTTCAAGATGCTTTATTTTTTTCTTATTCGTCATTGCCCGCACCACTGTTCAACAAAGGAGAAAATGCAGGGCGGTCTCCCACCCTGCACCAAGGTCAATTAGAAGCTTTTGGACCAACGCGCAAAGGCGTTGACCCAACCGCCAGAAACGCTATCCAGCATAGATTGAGCCAGTGCTTTTCGTGCGTCTTTTTTATCAGCTGCAACGGTGACGGCTGCTTTATTCATGTTAATTTCTTTGGCTAATTTAGACATCACATAATCCTTTTCGTATTGCACACCGGAATTGATGTGCGCAATTACCTTTACTTAAACATTGTTAAAGATAAAGAAGAAAAGGCCAAAAGTGTTACGCAGGATAAGTTTTTTGTTACTGATTTGATAATTTAAAGACTATTTCCAAAAGTTGAGCTATACATCTAATCCAATATTAAACCGAAAAATAGAAACGTGTCAGAATAAGGCCAAAATCTTATTTACTGACACAGAAAATTAAAGTCATAGATCATTCATGACATATTCAGCATCGGAGGCATATGAACGGTCAGCGAATTGGCTACATTCGCGTTAGCCACTTTGATCAGGATCCCGAGCCGCAACTGGAGCACCTTCGGGTAGACAACGTATTCATTGATAACGCGTCAAACAAGGACGTGCAGCGACCAGAACTAGATGCTCTGTTCTCGACGGTACGCAACGGCGATACCGTGGTGGTTCATAGTATGGATAGATTCGCGCGCAACCTGAATGACCTGCAGCGCCAGGTGCACAGGCTGGCCGATAAAGGCGTAACGATTGAATTTGTAAAAGAGAGCTTAACGTTTACCGGTACAGATTCATCAGCGGATAAGCTGATGTTTTCTGTTATGGGGGCATTCGCCGAGTTCGAACGAGCTTTAGTTCGTGAACGCCAGCGCGAAGGCATCGCGCTGGCCAGACTGCAAGGCGCTTACCGCGGTAGAAAAAAATTGCTGTCCTCAGAACAACAGGCTGAATTACGGTTACGCGCAACAAACGGTGAGACGAAAGCGCAGCTTGCCCGCGAATTTGGCATCAGCAGAGAAACGTTATACCAATATCTGAAACGGTGCGGCTAATCGCCGGCCGGCGACGAATACGGCGGTCAATCCCTAATCTGAAAGGCGATTGGCGATCGATGCCTGGGCCGGTAAATGAAGGAACGCACTCATCGTGCGTTCCCTCCCATCCGCTCAGACTTCAGATTTTTTCACCTGCTGCCAGGCCTCTTCCATCTGCTCCAGCGTGGCGTCTTCAAGCCGCAGCCCGCTTTGCTTGACGATCGCTTCCACCTGGCGGAAACGGCGCTCGAACTTGCGGTTCGCCGCCTGCAGCGCGTTCTCCGCCTTGTGGCCTAAATGGCGCGACAGGTTCACCGTGGCGAACAGCAGATCGCCGATCTCCTCTTCCAGCTTGCTCTCGTCGACCACCGCTTGGCGGGCTTCGTGCATCACTTCGTCGATCTCTTCGTACACTTTGTCCAGCACCGGGCCCAGGGTGTTCCAGTCGAAGCCGACCGAGGCGCAGCGTTTCTGGATCTTGTGCGCTTTCATCAACGCCGGCAGCGCCTGCGGAATGTCGTCCAGCACCGAGTGCAACGCTTTCTCGGCGCGCTCACCGGCCTTCAGCTGCTCCCAGCGCGCCGCCACGGCTTCGCTGTCTCCGCCCTCGGCGTCGCCGAAGATGTGCGGGTGACGGCGCTCCAGCTTGTCGCTGATGGCGGTGCACACCTCATCGAAATCGAACAGCCCCTGTTCCTGCCCCATCTGGGCGTAGAACACCACCTGAAACAGCAAGTCGCCCAGCTCGTCGCGCAGATCGGCGTAGTCCTGCCGCTCGATGGCGTCCAGCACTTCGTAAGTTTCTTCCAACGTATAAGGCGCAATGGTGGCGAAGGTTTGCTTGCGGTCCCACGAGCAGCCGATCTGCGGGTCGCGCAGCGTTTTCATGATGTTCAGCAGGCGCTGCAGCGGAGTGGATTGGGTCATAAAAAATCTCTGAAAAAGCATGGGGGCGCAGGGGAGCACCCGCCGAATTCATGGATTTCGGGCCGCATCCGCTATCGATACGACCCGAAAGGCGATGTGGGCTTAGTTGCCGTGCAGACGCTTGGCGTCTATCACGTCCGGCAGCTGGTTCAGCTTCGCCAGCACCCGGCTCAGCACCTGCTGGTTGTAGATTTCGATATCCATGTCGATGGTGGCCAACTGCTTCTTGGTGTCGCTGCGGCTGGCGACGCCCAGTACGTTGACCTTTTCGTTGGCCAGAATGGTGGTAATGTCGCGCAGCAGCCCGCTGCGATCGTTGGCCATCACGCGCACCACCAGCGAATAACCGCTGGAGTAGCTTTCACCCCATACCGCGTCAACGATGCGCTCCGGCGCGTGCGATTGCAGATCGACCAGCTGATCGCAGTCCGCACGGTGAATCGAAATACCGCGCCCCTGGGTGATAAAGCCGACGATATCGTCGCCCGGGATCGGCTGGCAGCAGCGGGCGATGTGGTGCATCAGATTGCCCACGCCCTCCACTACCACTCGGCCGTTGTCCTTGTTACGAGCCGGCGGCGGCGCTTTCTGCTGCACCAGCTGGCGCAGCGCCTCACGATCCTGCTCTTCGGCGCTCGGCTTGTTGAACTTGCCCTGCAGGTAATTCACCATCTGGTTCAGGCGAATGTCCCCACCGCCGATCGCCGCCAACACCTCGTCCAGCGAGTTCATGTTGTAGCGCGGGATCAGCAGCTTCTCGGCCTCTTTCAGGCTGATGCCGAGATGCTCCAGTTCGTTGTCCAGCATCTGACGACCGGCGAGAATGTTCTTGTCGCGATCCTGCTTGCGGAACCAGTTATGGATCTTCGAGCGCCCGCGGCTGGTGGTGACATAGCCCAGGTTCGGGTTCAGCCAGTCGCGACTCGGGTTCGGCTGCTTCTGGGTGATGATCTCAATCTGATCGCCCATCTTCAGCTGATAGGTAAACGGCACGATGCGGCCGCCGATCTTGGCGCCGATACAGCGGTGACCGACGTCGCTGTGAATATGGTAAGCGAAATCGAGCGGCGTGGAGCCGGCCGGCAGATCCACCACGTCGCCTTTCGGCGTAAACACATAGACCCGATCGTCGAACACCTGGCTGCGCACTTCGTCGAGCATCTCGCCGGAGTCCGCCATCTCTTCCTGCCAGGCGATGAGCTTGCGCAGCCAGGCGATGCGTTCTTCGTAGCCGGAGCGCACGGTCACGCCCGCGCCCTCTTTGTACTTCCAGTGCGCGGCCACGCCCAGCTCGGCGTCTTCATGCATTTGCCGGGTGCGGATCTGAATCTCGACGGTTTTGCCGCGCGGCCCCAGCACCACGGTGTGGATCGACTGGTAGCCGTTGGGTTTCGGGTTGGCGACGTAGTCGTCGAACTCGTCCGGCAGATGGCGGAAGTGGGTATGCACGATGCCCAACGCCGCATAGCAATCCTGCAGGCGCTCCGCCACGATGCGCACCGCGCGCACGTCGAACAGTTCGTCAAACGCCAGGTGCTTTTTCTGCATCTTGCGCCAGATGCTGTAGATGTGTTTCGGCCGGCCGTAGATCTCCACCCGAATGCCTTCGCTGGCCATCTCGGTGCGCAGCCCGGCGACGAAATCGTCGATGAACTGTTCGCGATCGATGCGGCGCTCATGCAACAGCTTGGCGATGCGCTTGTATTCTTCCGGATGCAGGTAGCGGAAGCAGAAATCCTCCAGCTCCCACTTCAGCTGGCCGATGCCAAGCCGGTTGGCCAGCGGGGCATAGATGTTGGAACATTCTTTCGCCGCCAGCACGCGTTCGTCTTCCGGCGCGTCTTTCACCTCGCGCAGATGGGCGATGCGCTCCGCCAGCTTGATGACCACGCAGCGGAAATCCTCCACCATCGCCAACAGCATGCGGCGCACGTTGTCGACCTGTTCGGAGGCCATCGAATCGTTTTGGGTGGCTTTCAGTTGGCGAATGGCGTCCATGTCGCGCACGCCGTGCACCAGCGCGACGATGCCCTTGCCGAACGCTTCGGTCAGGGTCTCTTCCTGCACGATGCCGGCGTCCACCAGCGGGAACAGCAGCGCGGCACGCATGCTGTCGTTGTCCATGCTCAGCGTCGAGAGGATTTCCACCATCTCCAAACCGCGCCACAGCAGCAGCGAGGCGTCGGGATGGTTCTGGGTCTGCTGCTCACAATAACGCCAGGTTGCGGCCAATCGCTCACATGACTGCGGGTTAGGTAGCCCCAAGCCGGCGATCCACTCATCGAGAGCGAATTCACCCGCCGTATTCAGATGTGCACTTCTTACCGCAACCATAACTTCTCCCTACTTTGCAGCGACCTCTGGCGCGCGCTCGTTGATAAACAGCGCCATTGATTCAAGATGCCCCGTGTGCGGAAACATATCCAACATCCGCACGCGCGCAAGACGATAACCGGCGCTCAACAGCACTTTGCTGTCGCGAGCCAGCGTGGTGGGGTTACAGGAAACATACACCACCCGCGCCGGCGCCAGTTTTACAATGTGTGACATCACCCCGGCCGCACCGGCACGGGCGGGATCCAGCATCACCTTATCAAACCCTTGTGCTGCCCAAGGTTGCCGCGCAACGTCGTCCTCCAGATTCTCGTGGAAGAACGATGCATTATTCAGCTTATTCTTATGTGCATTATATTGCCCATTCGCTACCAGCGTGGCAACACTTTCGATGCCCACCACCGCAGCGGCCCGGCGCGCCAACGGCAGGGTGAAGTTACCCATGCCGCAGAACAGGTCCAGCACCCGATCATTGGGTTGAATATCGAGCCATTCAAGGGCCTGCGCCACCATTTGTTGGTTTACGGCGTCATTGACCTGAATAAAGTCGCGCGGGCTGAAGTCTAAGCGTAGCCCGTCAACCTGATAATACGGCGTGTCACCGCACAGTTTCTCGACGCGATCGCTGTCCGGCGCCAGATAAACGGCGACGTTTTCCCGCTCGCCAAACGCCAACAGCGCCTGCCGATCCGCCTCTTTCAGCGCGTCGAGATGGCGCAGCACCAGCAGCGGTCCATTATCCGCCAGCACCAGCTCCACATGCCCCAGCCGCCGTACCGCCTGCAGCCCGCTCAGGCAGGCGCGCACCGGCGCCAGCAGCTGTTCCAGCTCCGGCCGCAGCACCGGGCAGTGCTCCACCGCCACCAGCTCGCTGGAGGCCGCCTGTCGAAAACCCATCATCAGGCGCTGTGGCTTGGGCTGCCACGCCAGGCTCAGGCGGGCGCGGCGGCGATAGCCGTATTCCGGGCCGGCGATCACCGGTTCCTGCTGCGGGGTCACCCCGGTTTCGCGGGCGATCATGCGCACCAGCGCCGCCGCCTTGCTCTGCTGTTGCAGCGCCTCATCCGCATGCTGCTGCTGGCAGCCGCCGCAGACGCCGAAATGCGGGCAGCGCGGCGCCACCCGCTGCGGGCTGCGGCTCAGCAGGCGTTTGAGCTTGCCTTTGGCGAACTGGCGCTTGTCTTCGGTCAGCTGGATTTCCGCCTGCTCGCCCGGCAATACGCCCGGCACGAACACCGCTTTGCCGTCGTGGCGCGCCACGCCCTGGCCGAAAGGATCGAGATCGCTCACCGTCACGGTGAAGATTTGTGAGCTCTGCCGGGTCGTCACGCGGCGTTTGGGAGAGTAGAATTGCGCCATATTTGTCGATTGTGTGCTGGTTCATTAAGCTAGTGTCAGCTGTCAATTCTCCCACATTGGAATCCCATGACCAAATACAGCCTGCGTGCGCGCATGATGATCCTGATTCTGGCCCCGACCTTGCTGATTGGTTTGCTGCTCAGCACCTTCTTCGTGGTGCACCGCTATAACGAGCTGCAGGAGCAATTGGTCGACGCCGGCGCCAGCATCATCGAGCCGCTGGCGGTGGCCAGCGAGTACGGCATGACGTTCCGCAGCCGCGAATCGGTCAGGCAACTGGTCAGCCTGTTGCACCGTCGCCATTCGGACATCGTGCGTTCGATCACCGTGTTCGATGCGCAGAATAATTTGTTCGTCACCTCCAATTATCATCACAACTTCGCTCAGCTACAGCTGCCGAAAGGCGTGCCGTTGCCCACCGAGCTGATGCTCACCCGACGCGGCGATTCGCTGATCCTGCGCACGCCGATCCTGTCGGAAAGCCAGTATCCGGATGAAACCGCCGACGGCGGCAGCCACCCCGACAACAACCTGGGCTATGTGGCGATCGAGCTGGATCTGCAGTCGGTGCGGCTGCAGCAATATAAAGAGGTGTTCGTCTCCACCCTGCTGCTGTTGCTGTGCATGTGCATCGCCATCCTGTTCGCTTACCGCCTGATGCGCGACGTGACCGGCCCGATCCGCAACATGGTGAACACCGTCGACCGCATCCGCCGCGGCCAGCTCGACAGCCGCGTGGAGGGCTACATGCTCGGCGAGCTGCACATGCTGAAGAACGGCATCAACTCGATGGCGATGTCGCTCACCGCCTATCACGAAGAGATGCAGCAGAACATCGATCAGGCCACCTCCGATCTGCGTGAAACCCTGGAGCAGATGGAGATCCAGAACGTCGAGCTGGATCTGGCGAAAAAACGCGCGCAGGAGGCGGCGCGCATCAAGTCCGAATTCCTGGCCAACATGTCGCACGAGCTGCGTACTCCGCTCAACGGCGTGATCGGCTTCACCCGCCAGATGCTGAAAACCGATCTGAGCGCGACCCAGACCGATTATTTGCAGACCATCGAACGCTCGGCCAACAACCTGCTGACCATCATCAACGACGTGCTGGACTTCTCCAAGCTGGAAGCCGGCAAGCTGGTGCTGGAGCATATTCCTTTTGCCCTGCGTGAAACGCTGGACGAAGTGGTGGTGTTGCTGGCGCCCAGCGCCCACGACAAGGGGCTGGAGCTGACGCTGGATGTGCACAACGACGTGCCAGAGCAGGTGATCGGCGACTCGCTGCGTCTGCAGCAAATCATCACCAACCTGCTGGGCAACGCCATCAAGTTCACCGAAACCGGCAATATCGACATTCGCGTCGAGCTGCGCAAACAGCTGGATCGCCGGGTGGAAGTGGAAGTGCAGATCCACGACACCGGCATCGGCATCTCCGAACGCCAGCAGTCGCAGCTGTTCCAGGCGTTCCGTCAGGCGGACGCCAGCATCTCCCGCCGCCACGGCGGTACCGGGCTGGGGCTAGTGATCACGCAAAAACTGGTGAAAGAAATGGGGGGCGATATCTGCTTCCACAGCCAGTTGAACCGCGGCTCGACCTTCTGGTTCCATATCACGCTGGATCTGAACGAGGGCATGCTGTCGCTGGCGCCGAGCCTGCCGGATCTGAGCGGCAAAACGCTCGCCTATATCGAGTCCAACCCGACGGCGGCGCAGGCGACGCTCAACATGCTCAGCATCACGCAGCTGGTGATCACCCACTCGCCGACGCTGGGCCAGTTGCCGCCAGGCCACTATGACTTCCTGCTGGCGGGCGTGCCCATCCCGTTCCGCGACAACATGGCGCAGCACGAGGACAAATTGCTGGCCTCGCTGAAGCTGGCCGATCGGGTGATTCTGGCGCTGCCGTGCCAGGCGCAGATCGACGCCGAGCTGCTTAAACAACAAGGCGCGCTCGGCTGTCTGATCAAGCCGATCACCAGCACCCGACTGTTCCCGCTGCTCCGGATGGAAGCGCCGGCACGCCTCACCGCGCAGCCTGAGCGTAAACGCCTGCCGCTGACGGTGATGGCGGTTGACGACAACCCGGCCAACCTGAAGTTGATCGGCACGCTGCTGGGGGAACAGGTAGAAAAAACCCTGCTGTGCGAGAGCGGTGAGGAAGCGCTGGCGCTGGCGCGCGACAACGTGCTGGATCTAATCCTGATGGACATTCAGATGCCGAAGATGGACGGTATTCACGCCAGTGAATTGATCCGCCAGCTGCCGCATCACAACTCCACGCCGATCGTCGCCGTTACCGCCCATGCCGCCAGCGGCGAGCGCGAGCACCTGCTGCAGGCCGGGATGGACGACTATCTGGCCAAACCGATCGACGAGAAAATGCTGACCCGCGTGCTGTCGCGCTACCACAGCGGCGACGTGGAAAACGCCATCGCCGACGACGCACCGCTGTCGCTCGACTGGCCGCTGGCACTGCGTCAAGCGGCCAACAAACCGGACCTGGCGCGCGATCTGCTGCAAATGCTGCTCGATTTCCTGCCGCAGGTGCGCGAACGGGTACAGGCACTGCTCGACGGCCAGCATGACGACGAGATCCTCGATCTGGTCCATAAGCTGCACGGCAGCTGCAGCTACAGCGGCGTGCCGCGCCTCAAGCAGCTGTGTTTCTACCTCGAGCGGCAGCTGCGTCAGGGCATCACCAACGACGAACTGGAGCCGGAGTGGCTGGAGCTGTTGGATGAGATTGAACTGGTGATCCACGCGGCGCGCGCGCATCTGGCGCAACCCGCCTGAATCCTCAGGCCATAACGCAAAAAGGCACGCCGCAGCGTGCCTTTGTTTTTAACGCCTGACGCCTATCACTGCGCCAGCAGGTACAGCTGGCTCTCGCCGCGCTGAATATTCAACGCCAGTACCGACGGCTTGCTGTCGAGGATTTTACGCAGCTCACCCAGGTTCTGGATCGGCTGTTGGTTCACGCCCAGGATCACGTCGCCCTTTTTCAGGCCGATGCGCGCCGCGGCGCTGCCGGCTTTCACGCTGTCGACCTTGACGCCCTTCACGTTGCCAACCTGGGTATTGCTCAGCTCGGCGCCTTCGATGCCGGTGTAGATATTGCCCGAGGCCACCTGGGTCTGCGCGCTTTGCTCCAGCGTGACGTCAATCGTCACCGGCTTGCCGTCGCGAATAATGCCCAGCGACATCTTGCTGCCGACCGGCAGCGTGCCGATCTCCGCCCGGAACGAGGCGAAGCTGGAGATGGCCTTGCCGTTCATGGTGACGATCACGTCGCCGGCCTTGATGCCCGCCTTCGCCGCAGAAGACTTCGGCATCACCTGGCTGACGAAGGCCCCGCGCTGCGCGTCGACCTTCATCGCCTTGGCCAGCTCAGAGTTCAGCTCGGTACCCATGATGCCCAGCTCGCCGCGTTTCACCTGGCCATATTCGACCATTTGCGCCGTCAGGTTTTTCACCATGTTGCTCGGAATGGCAAAGCCGATACCGATGTTACCGCCGTCCGGCGCCAGGATCGCTGTGTTGATGCCGATCAGCTCACCGTTCAGGTTAACCAGCGCCCCCCCGGAGTTACCGCGGTTGATCGCCGCATCGGTCTGGATAAAGTTTTCGTAGTTTTCGATGTTCAGGCCGCTGCGCCCCAGGGCGGATACGATACCTGAAGTGGCGGTTTCACCCAGCCCGTACGGGTTGCCGATCGCCACGGTGTAATCGCCGACGCGCAGCTGATCGGAATCCGCCATCTTGATCGCCGTCAGGTTCTTGAAGTCTTTCAGCTGGATCAGTGCGATATCGGAACGCGGATCCTTGCCGATCACCTTGGCGTCGAAACGGCGGCCGTCGCTCAGCTGCACCTGGATCTTGTTGGCGTTGTCCACCACGTGGTTATTGGTCACCACGTAGCCCTTGGCGGCATCGATGACCACCCCGGCGCCCAGCGCCTGGAATTTCTGCTGCGTGCCTTGCGGCTGGCCATCCGGCCCAGGCTGTTCGCCGCCCTGACACATCGGCGAGCCCTGGAACGGCGAGCCGTCCTGGCAGAACGGCGAATCTTCGCCGAAGAACTGTTGGAACTGCTGCGGCATGCGCGGCGTATTGACCGTGGTGCTGCCCTCAACGTTAATGCTCACCACGGAAGGCATTACCTTTTCCAGCATCGGCGCCAGGCTCGGCAGCTGTTGGGTGCTGGATGAGGCGGTTTCAGCGGCGCTGGCCGTGACCGGGCCCATCGCCATACCGATACTGAATGCCAGTGCGCTCAGAACTAATGCGGTTTTTTTCATCTGTGTGTCTCTTATAAAGTCGTTCAAAAAGAATGGCTGTCTTGCGTGCTTATTCAGAGTTAATTAATAGCCCGAAGTTCCGGCACAGATGATTGGCAATAGTAAACAAATATTGTCCGTCTTTACAAAACTCGAGACAGCCAACCAATTGGAATTGTTAAATTTATTCTTCAGCGTAATTATTCCGCCGCCATCAATCGACGATATTCGTCATAGGCGTAAAGGTCGGTCATTCCACTGATATAGTCCTGCAATAAACGCGCGCGGAAATAATATTCCCGAATGGCTTGCTGCTCCGGCGATAAATGCTGCAGCCCCTCTACCGCCTCCGCATACGCCAGCCGATGCTTGGTGGACAGCTTGTGGAACAGGCGCGTTTCGATCGGGTAAGCGCGATGGCTGTCCTCGCGCACCAGTTGGCTGAAGTCCGCCAGCGACATCGCCAACAGTGGGCTGTAAATGTCCAGCAGGCCGCTGATCACCCGGTAGCCTTGCAGCTCGAGTTGCTCGACCTCCGGGTGGTTGAACACGTGCTTGAACGCCACATTTTTAAATATTTTCAGCAGCCGGTACGCCGGGCTGGAGTCCTCCAGCAGCGCCTGATTGAAACTGCCCTGATAGACCGCGTCCAGATTGTCGATAAAGCGCTGCGCCGCGTGCGGCACCAGCCGCGCCACGGTAAACACCCGCAGATACATGAAGAACTGATCTTCCGCGCTGCGCCGCGCGCCGCCGCGATCGATCTTGCGAAACGCGCTGGCGACGGTCTTGTCGAACAGATCGCCCGGCACCACCTCACCCCACTCCTGAATCAGGTGCTGATACAGCTGCTCGACGGTGAAAATGCTCTTCTCCACCGCGTCTTCCAGATCGGCCACGCAGTACGAGATATCGTCGGCGGCCTCCATGATATAGGTCAGCGGGAAACGATCGAACTCGCCCATGTGCAGCTCGCGCCGCAGCCGATCGACGAAGGCCTCTTCCGCCAGATAGTAGCCGGGCTTTTTCATCAGGTAACTGTGGCTGGCGGGGATGTCGCTCGCCCAGTAGGCCGGGCGGGTGTATTTCAAAATGCAGCCGACCTGCGCGTAGGTCAGGTTGAGCTTGAGCAGGCTGTACACCATGCGGATCGCCTGGGCATTGCCCTCGAAGTGGCTGAGATCCTGACGGATCCGGCTGCGCAGCCGGTTCAGATCGCTCTCCCCCTCATGCAGGCGCAGCGTCGCCACCTGGCAGCGATCGTGGCTGCCCGGCTCGCTGCCGCAGCTGGCGGGATCGAGCCGTTGGGCGAACCAGTCGTTGATCGCCGACTCGCCGAAGTGACCGAACGGCGGATTGCCGATGTCGTGCATCAGGCAGGCCATTTCCACGATGCTTTCAAACGGATCGAGCAGCCGGGTCAGGCCGAGCTCATCAATTCTCCCCGCCTGTTTGAAGCGGTTGAGGATCTCTTTGGCGATGTGGCGCCCAACCTGCTGCACCTCCATCGAGTGCGTCAGGCGGCTGCGTACCGCCGCGTTGCGCTCCAGCGGAAACACCTGGGTTTTTTGCTGCAGACGGCGAATGGCGGCCGAGTTGACGATGCGCCCGCGATCGCTCTCGAACTGCCGCACGATGTCGTACTCTTCCTCGGCCTCGATCGGTTTGCTGAAAGGCCGTTGGAAGCTGATTTTTTGCTTGAAGTCGATCCCGGACATCTGTTTCTCCGCCGTTGCACCCTGCCCCCGTGATAACAATTCCCGGCAGCGGATGCAACGCATTATCTCTCATACACAGCCATGATAGACTATGCCGCAATTCTCACGGCCAATCAGCGAGTGTTATTTATGAAAGTAGGCATCATCGGCGCAATGGAGCAGGAAGTCACCCTGCTGCGCGATCAAATCGAAAACCGTCAAACCATCCAGCGCGCGGGCTGCGAAATCTACACCGGCCAGATCGGCAGCGTTGACGTGGCCCTGCTGAAATCCGGCATCGGCAAAGTCTCGGCGGCCATGGGCACCACCCTGCTGCTGGAACACTGCAGCCCGGATCTGGTGATCAACACCGGTTCAGCCGGCGGCCTGGCCAGCAGCCTGCGCGTGGGCGATATCGTGGTGTCGGAAGAAGTGCGCTACCACGACGCCGACGTCACCGCCTTCGGCTACGAGCCGGGCCAGATGGCCGGCTGCCCGGCGGCGTTCGTCGCCGACGACGCGCTGATCGCGCTGGCAGAAGGCTGCATCAAACAGCTGGATCTGCACGCGGTGCGCGGCCTGATCTGCAGCGGTGACGCCTTCATCAACGGCGCCGAGCCGCTGGCGCGCATTCGCGCCACCTTCCCGCGCGTCGCCGCCGTGGAAATGGAAGCCGCAGCGATCGCCCACGTCTGCCATCTGTTCGGTACGCCGTTCGTGGTGGTGCGCGCCATTTCCGACGTCGCCGACAGCGAGTCGCACATGAGCTTCGACGAGTTTCTGGTGGTAGCGGCCAAGCAGTCTACGCTGATGGTCAACGCCATGCTGCAAACCCTGGCCAAGCGCGGTTGATGTGAGGCTGCGCTTCACCTCGATGCTCTGTCTGTTGGCGCTCTGGCTGGCCATGCCGGCCGGCGCCGCTCAGCGGGTGATCAGCCTGGCGCCCAACGCGACCGAACTCGCCTATGCCGCCGGCATGGGCGATGTGCTGGTGGCGGCGAGCGCCTATTCCGATTATCCGCCGCAGGCCGCCAAGCTGGAGCAGGTGGCCTCCTGGCAGGGCATCAATCTGGAGCGGGTGCTGGCGCTCAAGCCGGATCTGATCCTCGCCTGGCGCGGCGGCAATCCGCAGCGCGTGCTGGATCAGCTCGCCGCGTTCGGCATCCCGATCTTCTATGCGGACGCCGACACCCTCGAAGGGATCGCCGGTTTGCTGGACAAGCTGGCGCAATACAGCCCGCACCCGGAGCAGGCGCATCAGGCGGCGGAAGGCCTTCGCCGCCAGTTCGCCGCTCTCAAACAACAGTATGCCGCTAACCCATCGCGGCGCGTGCTACTGCAGTTCGGCACCCAGCCGCTGTTCACCAGCGCCGGCGCCACATTGCAGAGCCAGGTGCTGGCGCTGTGCGGCGGGCAGAACGTCTTCGCCGACAGCCGCACCCCTTGGCCGCAGATCAGCCGCGAGCAGGTGTTGGCGCGCCAGCCGCAGGCCATCGTCATCACCGGGGGCGCGAAAGAAGCCGCCAGTGTGAAAGCTTTCTGGGCCCCGCAGCTGCAGGTGCCGGTGATCGCGCTGAACGAAGACTGGTTCAACCGCGGCGGGCCGCGCATTGCGTTGGCGGCGCAGCAGCTGTGCCGCCAATTGGCGGAGATCCGCTGATGCTGGTGTTCTGGTTGGATATTCTCGGCACGGCGGTATTCGCCGTCTCCGGCGTGCTGCTGGCCGGTAAGCTGCGCATGGATCCCTTCGGCGTGCTGGTATTGGGCGTGGTCACAGCGGTCGGCGGCGGCACTATCCGCGACATGGCGCTGGCCAACGGCCCGGTGTTCTGGGTCAAGGATCCCACCGATCTGGTGGTGGCGATGATCACCTGCGTCTTGACGCTGCTGCTGGTGCGCCAGCCGCGCCGTCTGCCGAAGTGGGTGCTGCCGGTGCTGGACGCCGTCGGGCTGGCGGTGTTCGTCGGCATCGGCGTCAACAAGGCCTTCGCGGCCGGCACCGGCCCGCTGGTGGCAATCTGCATGGGAGTGATCACCGGCGTCGGCGGCGGCATTATCCGCGACGTGCTGGCGCGCGAGATCCCGATGATCCTGCGCACCGAAATTTACGCCACCGCCTGCATCATCGGCGGCATCGTGCACGCCACGGCGTTTTACACCTTCCACATGCCGCTGCAACAGGCCATGATGCTGGGCATGATCATCACCCTGGCCATTCGGCTGGCGGCCATCCGCTGGCACCTCAAACTGCCCGCCTTTATTCTCGAACGCTGAGCCGTCGCCCTGCGGGGCGACGCTTGGCAACGCCGCGCCTGGTGATTTATTAGACTATTAACGGGGTTGATGGTATTATTTTCCACCAAAAAATAGCGTAGTGACGATGTAAAATTCTGTTATCCGCAGGTTAATTCCTTTCCCACGCTGTTAAAACTTTTTAACTTTTTGCCGATAAGTCATCACAAGATGGCTTACGGATGACTATTCCCGCAATGATGAAAAAAATTCTGCTTGCCTGCTGTGGCACCCTGCTGAGTGGCGCCGCGTATGCCGATGCCGTCAGCGGCCAGATCGGCGTTACCCTGACCATTGAACCGCAATGCGCCGTGCGCCTCGAGGCCGCCGCCCCACAGGCCGAATGCAGCCACGCGACGGCGCAGCCGAACATCATCCACAGCCCATCGGCACAGGCGAACGGTGCGGAAGTGATCCTCGTGGAATGGTAGGCATAAAAAAACCCGCCGGCCGTAAGGCGAGCGGGTTGATATTCTGACAGGCAAACTCAGATGCTGAACGACGAACCGCAACCGCAGGTGGTTTTGGCATTCGGATTGGTCACCACGAAGCGCGACCCTTCCAGCCCTTCGGTGTAGTCCACCGAGCCGCCGACCAGATACTGCAGGCTCATCGGATCAACCACCAGCGCCACGCCCTGCTTCTCGATGGTCATGTCGCCATCGTTGACCTTGTCGTCAAAAGTGAAGCCGTACTGGAATCCGCTGCAGCCGCCGCCGGTAATGTAAACCCGCAACTTCAGGTTCGGATTTTCTTCGTCAGCAATCAGGAACTTAACCTTGCTTGCTGCTGCCTCGGTAAATTGCAGGGGCAGTGCCGTTTGATCACTCATACTCTTTACTCCCAACATTGTTCAGCATCAGATCGCGACTATGGCTGCCTGATTAATATTAACGATTATCCGATACCTGAGTGTTGCGTTCAAGTATTCACCGCATTTGTTGTATTTTCCTTACCTGTTTTCTCCGCCGCTTCCCGCGCCAGCTGCGCCTCCTGCCCTTGCAGCGTGCGGGCCAGGATCGACGAATACAGCGGCTTGCCGCCGAGCAGCTGCGCCACCACCGTGGCGCCGAGGCAGGTGATGATCATCGGTAAAATCAGTTGGTAGTTGTCGGTCATTTCCAGTACCAGCACGATGCCGGTCAGCGGGGCGCGCACCGTGGCGGCGAACAGTGCCCCCATGCCGGCGATGGCGAAGGTGCCCGCCTCGATGCCGTACTGCGGGAACAGATGCGCCCCCGCCAGCCCAAAGGCGGTGCCGAACAGCGTGCCCAGCGCCAGCATCGGCGCAAAGATGCCGCCCGGCGCGCCGGAGCCGAAGCACAGCAGCGTAGTGAAGATGCGGGTGATAAAGATAAACATCAACATGCCGACGCTGTAATTGCCCGCCGCGGCGATCGGGATCAGCCCAAAGCCGCCACCCGCCGCCTCCGGCTGGATCAGCCCCAGAATGCCGCACACGCCGCCGAGCAGCCCGCCCATCAGCAAGATATTGCGCATTCTGCCGCCGTGCAGGCGCGCAAACATGTCTTGAGTGCGGAAAATCAGCGCGTTGAATCCCACGCCCACCGCACCGAATATCGCCCCCAGCACCAGATAGAGCCACAGGGTATTGATGGGCGCCGAAGAAAGTTTGTCGACCGCGATCACCGATCCCTGGCCGTTAAACAGCTGGAACACCACGCTCGACATAATAACGCCGATAAACACCGCTTTAATCGAGATCAGGTTGTAGCGGAACTGCGGCCGCATCTCTTCGATGATGAACAAGATGCCGGCCAGCGGCGCGTTGAACGCGGCGGACAGCCCGGCGGCGGCCCCGGTCGCCAACAGCGTATGACGCGCCTCGGCGCCGCGAATGCGCAGCACGTCCAATACCATGCGCCCGACGTTGCCGCCCATTTGCACCGTGGGGCCTTCGCGCCCCAGCACCATGCCCGCCCCCAGCGTGCCCATGCCACCGATGAATTTCACCGGGATCACGCGCCACCAGCGTACCGGCCGCAGCTCCTCCAGCGCGCCTTCGATCTCCGGAATGCCCGAGCCGCCCGCCTCAGGCGCAAAGCGCCGCACCAAGTAATAGCCCAGCGCCGCCAGCGCGGCGGACAGGATAAACGCCAGCGGCCACACCAGGAGCCAGGAGTCGGCGACCTGCGCCAACGAAGCCAGCCGCTGCTGCTGCACCCATTCCACCGCCTTATCGAAGGCCACGCCGAGCAAACCGGCCAGCGTCCCCACCAGCGCGGCCATCACCAGGATCGCCACCGGGGTCTTATCGCGGCGAATAAACTGACGCACCGCATCGCTGCGGCTAAGACGCGGGCTCAACGTCCCGACTGGCTGTGATTGTGATTCCGTCATCGCGAGTAATTCGTCAGGTAATTTGTAATACAAATAGGCAAGGCGGTTATTCTACCCCAACCCGATGGCGGGCGCTGCCGTTAATGGTATCTGACTGTGATCGTTTCATAACGCGGCGCTCTCCTCTAGAATAGCGCGGTCAAATCATTCAAAAGAGAATCCAGGAGCCGATTTATGAGCCTACACAGCAAGTCCG
Organism: Serratia sp. HRI; assembly: GCF_010119335.3. NCBI lineage: Bacteria > Pseudomonadati > Pseudomonadota > Gammaproteobacteria > Enterobacterales > Yersiniaceae > Serratia > Serratia sp. HRI. Next base: position 1,871,072 of record NZ_CP083690.1, read on the forward strand.
AAAGTCTGTACGCCCAGGCGCAACAGTTGATCCCCGGTGGGGTGAACTCTCCGGTGCGTGCATTCACCGGCGTAGGCGGTGTGCCGCTGTTTATCGAGCGGGCTGACGGGGCTTACCTGTTCGATGCCGACGGCAAGGCCTATATCGACTATGTCGGTTCCTGGGGGCCGATGGTGCTGGGGCACAACCACCCGGCGATCCGCGACGCGGTGATCGAAGCGGCGCAGCGCGGCCTGAGCTTCGGCGCGCCGACCGAGAGGGAAGTCAAAATGGCGCAGCTGGTCACCGAACTGGTGCCTACCATGGATATGGTGCGTATGGTGAACTCGGGTACCGAAGCCACCATGAGCGCCATCCGCCTGGCGCGCGGCTACACCAACCGCGACAAAATCATCAAGTTCGAAGGCTGCTACCACGGCCACGCCGACTGCCTGCTGGTGAAAGCCGGTTCCGGCGCGCTGACCCTCGGCCAGCCGAACTCACCGGGCGTGCCGGCCGACTTCGCCAAGCACACCCTGACCTGCACCTATAACGACCTGGATTCGGTGCGCGCCGCCTTCGAGCAGTACCCGTCCGAGATCGCCTGTATCATCGTCGAGCCGGTTGCCGGCAACATGAACTGCGTGCCGCCGCTGCCGGAATTCCTGCCGGGCCTGCGCGCATTGTGCGACAAGTACGGCGCGCTCTTGATCATCGATGAAGTGATGACCGGTTTCCGCGTGGCGTTGGCCGGCGCGCAGTCCTATTACGGCGTCGAGCCGGATCTGACCTGCCTCGGCAAAATCATCGGCGGCGGCATGCCGGTGGGCGCCTTCGGCGGCCGCCGCGACGTGATGGACGCGTTGGCGCCGACCGGCCCGGTCTACCAGGCAGGCACCCTGTCCGGCAACCCGATCGCCATGGCGGCGGGCTATGCCTGCCTGACCGAAGTATCACAGGTAGGCGTACACCAGACGCTGACCGAACTGACCGAAATGCTGGCTGCAGGCCTGCTGCATGCGGCGCAGGAAGAGAATATCCCGCTGGTGGTCAACAACGTCGGCGGCATGTTCGGCCTGTTCTTCACCGAGGCGCCGACAGTGACCTGCTATCAGGACGTGATGCAGTGCGATGTGGAACGCTTCAAGCGTTTCTTCCACCTGATGCTGGAGGAAGGGGTGTATCTGGCGCCGTCCGCCTTCGAAGCGGGCTTCATGTCCGTGGCGCACAGCAAGGAAGACATTCAGCGCACCATCGACGCCGCGCGTCGCTGCTTCGCCAAGCTGTAATCCCGGCCGAATGGCCAAAAAAACGGGCGCCTCGGCGCCCGTTTTGTTTTTCGCAGCCGCTTAAAGCAGCGTGCCGTAAATGGTCAACAGCGCCACCACCACCACGATGATCATCGTCACCTTGCGCGCCAGCGTCACCGCCGCCCGCGGCGTTTGCACCGGATCCATATGCGGATCGCGCGCCAGCGAGAACTGCGCCAGCCGCGTCAGCACCTGATACGACGACGAATGCCGATCCCCCAGCGAGGCGAACCAGGCCGGCAGCGCACGCTCGCCGTGGCCGAACAGCGCGTAGGCCACCCCGGCCAAACGCACCGGGATCCAGTCCAGCCAGTTCAGCAGATGATCGATACCCGACTGCGAACGCTCCAGCGGCGTATTGTGGCGCGCCAGCCAGGTTTGATAGGCGCGCAGGAAGGCATACCCCGCCAACGCGATCGGCCCGTAAGGCCCAAAGACCACGAACCAGAACAGCGGCGCCAGGTAATAGCGGAAGTTGATCCACAGCAGCGCGTTTTGCAGCTCGCGCAGGCGCAGCTCTTCGCTGCAGTCCACCGGCAAACCGTGGATCAACGCCAGCTCTTCCGCCATCTGATCGCTGGCGTGAGTATCGCCCTGCCGCGCCGCTTTCAGGTAGGCGCGGTAGTGTTTGCGCTTGATGCCGGCGCCGACGCACAGCAGATCGATGACGATCCACAGCAGCAGCGTCACCACGCCGAAGAACAACCCGTGAGACAGCCACAGAACGCCCCAGACGATCACCATCCAGGCGGCGGTCATCGCCAGCGTCTGCGCCAGCGAAACTCGATGCAGCCGCTGAAACACCACTTCGAGACGGTGATCCAACTGCCAGTGTTCTCCCAGCTTAAACAGGCGCTCCCAGGCCAAAACCAGCAACAGCGTAAACAGCGTCATTAGCGATTCCTCTCCCTTTTTCTTGTCTCAAGCATAGCGTCGGCGGGCGCGTCGCGTTGTTCCAGAGATGCCAGATAGCGATCCCAATCGAACGCCGGCCCGGGATCGGTCTTGCGGCCGGGGGCGATATCGCAATGCCCGGCGATATTGGCCACCAGCGGCGGATAATGTTCGGCCAGCAGCGCGGTGACCGCCTGCAGCGTGCGGTATTGCGCCTCGGTGTAAGGCAACAGGTCGGTGCCTTCCAGCTCGATGCCGATGGAGAAATCGTTGCACCGATCGCGCCCCTGATACAGAGAAACGCCCGCGTGCCAGGCGCGCTGGTCGAAGGGCACATACTGCACGATCTCCCCGTCGCGGCGGATCAGACAGTGCGCCGACACCCGCAGCTGATGGATCTCGGCGAAATAGGGGTGCTGCGCGGGATCGAGCGTGCCGGTAAACAGCTGGTCGATATAGGGGCCGCCGAATTCGCCGGGCGGCAGGCTGATGTTGTGGATGACCAGCAGCGAGGGGGGCTCGTCATCCGGACGCCGATCGCAGTGCGGCGACACCACTCGCGTCACCCCGACAATCCAGCCATTTTCCAACTGCATCAGACACCTCTCTGCGGTGGTACTTATTCCTGCAACAGAGTAGCATGTTCCCCTACGATCTAACCGTCCATTTCGGAGTTTTCCATGCCGCCACGCCGCTACAGTGCCGACAGTCGCCGCACCGAGCTTCTTGAACGAATTGAAAGTGATATTCCCTATGCCGTCGCCCAGGCGCTGCGCGAAGACCTGGGGGGTGAAGTCGACGCCGGGCGCGATATTACCGCGCAATTGTTACCGGCGGACAAGCAGGCCGAAGCCACCGTCATCACCCGCGAAGCCGGCATATTCTGTGGCCGCCGCTGGCTGAATGAGGTCTTTATTCAATTGGGCAACCAGGTGCTGGTGGAGTGGCTGGTGGCTGACGGCGACCGTCTGACGCCGAACCAACCGCTTTGCCGGCTGCGCGGCCCCGCGCGGGTGATGCTGACCGGCGAGCGCACCGCGCTGAACTTCGTGCAGACGCTCTCCGGCGTGGCGACCGAGGTCAACCGCTACGTGGCCCTGCTGGAAGGCACCCGGACTCGCCTGCTCGATACCCGCAAGACCCTGCCCGGCCTGCGCACCGCGCTGAAATACGCCGTACTGTGCGGGGGTGGCAGCAACCATCGGCTGGGGCTGTCCGACGCCTTCCTGATCAAGGAAAACCACATCATCGCCTCCGGCTCTATCAAGAACGCGGTGGAAAAAGCCTTCTGGCTGCACGCCGACGTGCCGGTGGAAGTGGAGGTCGAATCGCTCGATGAGCTGCAGCAGGCGCTGGATGCCGGTGCCGATATCATCATGCTGGACAACTTCAGCGTCGAGATGATGCGTCAGGCGGTCGCCCAAACCCAGGGCCGCGCCCAGCTGGAGGTGTCCGGCAACGTCACCAGCGAGACGCTGCGCACCTTTGCCGAGACCGGCGTGGATTACATTTCGGTCGGCGCGCTGACCAAGCACATCACTGCACTCGATCTGTCGATGCGCTTCAAATGATCCCCCTCGCCCCCGGCCGCTGTCGGGGGCGTTACGGTAAAATTGCGAACCTCCTCCCACCGTTTTTTTCACCGCTGCAAACGACATCATTACTGATGGAAGCGCGCCGAGAAACGCGCAAAAGCCCCTCGCCGAGCCTCCGAGCAAGCCGCTACCGTTGTCTTCCACACCCCAATGGAGAAAACAACGCATGGAAACGCAACGCGGATTTACCCTGATAGAACTGATGGTGGTGATCGCCATCATCGCCATCCTCAGCGCCATCGGCATCCCTGCCTACCAGCGCTACATCCAGAAAGCGGCAATGACCGACATGCTGCAAACCATGGCGCCGTATAAACTGGCGGTCGAGCTGTGCGTGCTGGACGAAGGCGCCCCCACCGGCTGTGAGGCCGGCAGCAAAGGCATTCCCACCGGCGGCGCATCGCGTTACGTCAGCGGGGTGAAAGTCGCCAAAGGCGTGATCACGCTGACCGGCACCCAAACGCTGCAGGGGCTGGCGGTGGCATTAACCCCCAAAGCGAACGCCGATGGGCTGACCCGCTGGAGCCGGCTGTGCAGCAGCGAAAACGCAACGCTGGTTGAGGTGTGCCAGGAAGTCTTCCGCTTCGACAACGCGGCGGAGTAACGGCGATGAACGCGCAAATCAGCGAAGAGGTTCACGCCCTGTGCCGGCGCTATCAGGCGTTGGCGCTGAACGAAGACCCGACCACTCTCACGATCGCGCTCAACGAAGAAGCGCCGCAGGGGCTGCTGGCGGCGCTGCGTTTCGCCACCGGCAAGCGCATCCATCTGGAACATTGGCCGGCGGCCAGGCTGGAGCAGGCACTGAACCAACGCCACGAATCGCTGCCGGCGCCGCTGGCAGCCGAAGAAGACACCGCCGACATCGCCTACCCCGACGACGGCGATGCGCCGGTGGTGCAGTTCATCAACCAGACGCTGCGTCTGGCCATCCAGCGCCGCGCCTCGGATATCCACTTCGAGCCCTTTCGGCAGCATTTTCGCATTCGCCTGCGCATCGACGGCGTGCTGCAAACCCTCGCCTCACCGCCGCCGCAGCTGGCCGCGCGCCTCATCGCCCGGCTGAAGATCCTCGGCCAGTTGGATATCGCCGAGCGCCGTCAGCCTCAGGACGGGCAACTCAGCCTGACGCTGGACAGCGCGCGCTATGCCATGCGTATCGCCACCCTACCGACGCTGCACGGCGAAAAGGTGGTGCTGCGCGTTCAGCAAGGTGAGCAGCAGGAGCTGCCGCTGGATCAACTGGGCATGGGCCGGGCGGATCTGGCGCGCTACGCGGCGGCGCTGGCCTGCCCGCAAGGTTTGATCCTGGTGACCGGCCCGACCGGCAGCGGCAAGACGGTCACGCTGTACAGCGGTCTGCGCCAGTTGAACGATGCGCAAAGCAACCTGTGCAGCGTCGAGGATCCGATCGAGATACCGCTGTTCGGCGTCAATCAAACCCAGATCAACGCCAAAACCGAGCTGAGTTTCGCCCGGGTGCTGCGCGCCCTGCTGCGCCAGGATCCGGATGTCATCATGATCGGCGAGATCCGCGATGCGGAAACCGCCGAGATTGCAGTCAAGGCCGCGCAAACCGGCCACCTGGTGCTGTCGACGCTGCATACCAACTCCACCGGCGAAACCCTGACGCGGCTAATGCATATGGGTATCCCCGGCTACCTGCTCGCCGGCTGCCTGAAGCTGGTCATCGCACAGCGGCTGGTGCGCAGGCTGTGTCGCCACTGCCGCTACCCGCACAGCCAGCCGACGCATTTTCCTGCCTCGGTCTGGCCGGAGCCGCTGATCGCCTGGCGCGCCGACGGCTGCGAACATTGCTTCGGCGGCTACTATGGGCGCATCGGCGTGTATGAGCTGTTGGCCATTACGCCGGAAATACAGGCGGCGTTGCTGACGAACACCGCGCCCAGCCTGCTGGCGGATGTCGCCCGCGAGCAGGGGCAGCTTTCGCTGCTGCAGGCCGGGCTGGCGCTGGCCAGCGAAGGCACGACCTCGCTGGAAGAACTGTACCGCGTGAGCGACGTCGTCCAGCTCGGCGTAACCGCGCCATGAAAGCGCGCCGGCTGTTCCTTTGGCAGGCTTTCGACGCCCAGGGCGCCTTGCGCCGCGGCGAACTGATGAGCGATGAAAAACGGCAGGTGAGCCGGTTACTGATCGAACAAGGCCTGCAACCTTGGCGGATTGGGCACGGCAAACGCATCACGCCCGGCCAGTGGCGCGGAGAACCCTTAATCCACTTCACCCGCCAACTTGCCACCCTGTTGCAGGCCGGGTTGCCGCTGGTCAATACGCTGCAGCTGCTGGCGGCAGAGCATCCTTCGGCAGCCTGGCGTTGCCTGTTGCGCCAGTTGGCAGAGCAGGTGCGCGAAGGGCAGCCGCTCTCCGAAACCCTTGCCGCGCAGCCAGGCGTTTTTCCACTTATCTATCGCCAACTGATCGCCATCGGCGAACTGACCGGCAACCTCGATCGCTGCTGCCTGCAGCTGGCACAACAACAGGAAGCCCAGCTGATGCTGCGCCGCAAAGTGACCAAAGCGCTGCGGTATCCCCTCTTCATCTGTGCGGTGGCGCTGCTGGTCAGCGTGCTGATGCTGGTGATGGTGCTGCCGGAATTCGCCAAGGTTTATCAGTCGTTCGATGCCCCGCTGCCCTGGTTTACCCAAGGGTTATTGGGGGTGTCCGCGCTGCTGATCGCCGTTGGCCCCTATTTGGCGCTGCTGCTCGGCGCATTGCTGCTCGGCTATTGCCGCTGGTTGCATCCACACCCGCCATGGCGCCGACGTGAACAGGCCGCCTTGCTGCGCCTGCCGCTGATCGCCCGGCTGGTGAGCGGCGGCGCGCTGAGCCAAACCTTTCGTATTCTGACCATGACCCAACGCGCGGGGCTGACGCTGGTGGAAGGGTTGAACGCGGCGGCACTGGCGGCGGATCATCTGCTGTACCGACAGGCGCTGGAGCAGGTGCAGCGGCAGATCGCCGAAGGCGAGGCGTTTCATCATGCCCTGGGCCTGCAACCGCTGTTTCCGCCGCTGTGCCGGCAACTGGTGCGGGTGGGCGAAGAATCCGGTTCGCTGGACGCCTTGCTGGATAAATTGGCGCAGTGGTACGAACGGCAGACGCACGAGCTGGCCGATACGCTGGCGCAAACGCTGGAGCCACTGCTGATGCTGGTGGTGGGCGGGATTGTCGGTGCTTTGGTGATCGCCATGTACCTGCCTATTTTTCAACTGGGCAGCGTGCTGGGATAAAAAAGAGGATAGCGGGCGCCGCTGTGCGCTGCGCCCGAATGCAAGGTGCGGCTTATTTGCTGCCGAAGACGCGGTTTTCCTGCTCCGCCACGCGGATAAAGGTGGTGCGCTTGGTCAACTCTTTCAGGCGCTCGGCACCAACGTAGGTGCAGGCGGAACGCAGGCCGCCGAGGATATCGCGCACGGTAAACTCCACCTCGCCACGCAGCGGCAGCTTGACGGTTTTGCCTTCGGCCGCGCGATACTCCGCCACACCGCCGACGTGGCGTTTCATCGCCGACTCGGAGCTCATGCCGTAGAACAGCATGAACTTCTCGCCGTTCTCTTCCACCACGGTGCCTTCGCACTCGTCGTGGCCGGCCAGCATGCCGCCCAGCATCACAAAGTCAGCACCGCCGCCGAAGGCTTTGGCAACGTCGCCCGGCACCGAGCAGCCGCCGTCGCTGACGATTTGGCCGCCCAGCCCGTGGGCCGCATCGGCGCATTCGATCACCGCCGACAGCTGCGGGTAACCCACGCCGGTCTTCACGCGGGTGGTACAGACTGAACCCGGGCCGATGCCGACCTTAACGATATCGGCGCCGGAGAGGATAAGCTCTTCCACCATCTCGCCGGTCACCACGTTGCCGGCGCAGATCACGTGATTCGGGCAGGCTTCGCGCGCTTTCTGCAGGAAGTCGACGAAATGTTCAGAGTAGCCGTTGGCCACGTCGATGCAGATGAATTTCAGCGCCGGAGACAGGGCCAGGATCTGCTGCATTTTGACGAAGTCGGCTTCGGAAGTGCCGGTTGACACCATCACGTGGCGCAGCACCGATTCCGGCATGCGCTGCACGAAGTCAGCCCATTGCTCGACGCTGTAATGTTTGTGTACCGCGGTGAGAACGTCGAAAGAAGCCAGGGCCTCTGCCATGCGGAAGGTGCCCACCGTGTCCATGTTGGCGGCGATAATCGGCACACCGGACCAGCTGCAACCTGAATGCTTGAAGGTAAACTGACGTTCCAGTTCAACCTCGGAGCGGCTTTTCAGCGTAGAGCGCTTAGGGCGGATCAACACGTCTTTAAAGCCCAACTTCAAATCTTCTTCAATACGCATGACTTATGATTTCCTGGTTAATGGCGACGGATCGCAAGGAGGATGTTCGAATCTCTGCCCGACGGCTTTCCGGTGGCGCAAAAAGACGGCGGCGAGATTAATGCCAGTTCCAGTGACGTTATAATACGCGCTAATAATCGCCGAACAAGACTGCGAATTCGCCTTTATTTACGCTACAATCCGACAAATTTACCTGCATAACCGCAGTGTGATTGCCCGCTCATTTTTGCCGTGCCGCTGCGCTTTTTCTCGCCGTCCGATCGGTGCCGATGCGCAAGCGCCGCCTGCCGACTTGCACTTCTGCGCGATCGCTTTATGATTCGACTATTATTTTTTTATGAACATCGGATGCACCTAACACCATGGCCTACATTGTTGCGTTGACCGGGGGCATAGGCAGCGGCAAGACGACCGTCGCGAACGCCTTTGCGCGCCACGGCGCAACCCTCGTCGATGCCGACGTGATCGCCCGTCAGGTCGTCGAGCCGGGCACCCCTGCTTTGGCCGCGATCGCCGAGCGATTTGGTAATGAAATGTTGCTGCCGGACGGCGCATTGAACCGCGCTGCGCTGCGTCAGCGCATCTTTAGCCATCCCGATGACAAAACCTGGCTGAACCAGCTGCTGCATCCGCTGATACACCGTGAAACCCAGCGCCAACTGGCGCAGGCCACCGGCCCGTACGCGCTGTGGGTGGTGCCGCTGCTGGTGGAAAACGGTCTGCAAGATCGCGCCGATCGGGTGCTGGTGATCGACGTCGACGCCGAAACCCAGCTGGCTCGCACCATCGCGCGCGACGGCGTCAGCCGTGAGCAAGCGCAGAGCATTCTCGCCGCCCAGGCCACGCGCCGGCAGCGCCTCGCCGTGGCGGATGACATTATTGACAACAGCGGCGCCGCTCAGGGGATAGAGCCACAGGTCGCCGCACTGCATCGTCGCTACCTTGAACTGGCGGCAACAGCGCCCCAACAGGATTAAACTGCATGAGTGATGTTTCCCCAACCGTTCTCTTTGAACACCCGCTGAACGAAAAAATGCGCACCTGGCTACGCATCGAATTTCTGCTGCAACAGCTGCACGGCCAACGCGCCCTGAGTGAAACCGCCATCGCCCTCACCTTCTTTCGCACCGTCTCCGACTTGCTGGACGTGCTGGAGCGCGGCGAAGTGCGCACCGAACTGCTCAAAGAGCTGGAGCGCCAGCAGCAGAAACTGTTGGCCTGGGCCGATGTGCCGGGCGTGGATATGGCGCTGATCGACCAGCTGCGCGGCCAGTTGAAGTCGCGCTCATCGGCGCTGATGGCGGCGCCGCGCCTCGGCCAGGCGCTGCGCGAAGATCGGCTGATCGGCCTGGTGCGCCAGCGGCTGAACATTCCCGGCGGCTGCTGCAGCTTCGATCTGCCAACCCTGCACATGTGGATGCACGCGCCGCAGCAGGATCGCGATGCCGACGTCGCCACCTGGCTGCAGTCGCTGGATCCGCTGAACCAGGCGCTGATCATGGTGTTGGATCTGATCCGTCAGTCGGGGCCGTTCCGCAATCAAATCAGCCTGAACGGCTTTTTCCAGGACAACGCCGAAGGGGCAGATCTGCTGCGCCTGCGCCTCCATCTGGCGCCGCAGCTTTATCCGCAGATTTCCGGCCACAAGACCCGCTATGCCATTCGTTTCCTGCCGCTGGATAGCGAAAATGGCGTGGTGCCTGAACGCCTGACGTTCGAACTGGCCTGTTGTTGAACTTGTGCAAGAAAGCCTTCCCAGCACTGACAGAAGGCGTAAGGAACCGTTATGACGACCGTAGTAAAATGCCCAACCTGTGGCACCGGCGTGGTTTGGGGTGAAGTTAGCCCGTTCCGGCCGTTTTGCAGCAAGCGCTGCCAGCTGATCGATCTCGGCGAGTGGGCTGATGAAGAGAAACGTATTCCGAGCAACAGCGATCTGTCGGAAAGCGAAGACTGGAGTGAAATGGACGATCGTTGATCGTCCACGATTGGCCTGGCGCCCGCCAGGCCAACCTTGTTATTGCGCGGCGTTCGCCTGCGCCACCAGCAGCTGAATAATGCCGGCATTGGCTTCCGGGAACTCGTCTTCACGCAGCTCCGCCTGTTTAACCCAGCGCATCGGTTGCCCCTCGCGGCCGTACGGCTCGCCCGCCCAGGCTTCCACCAGATAAAAATTCAGCGTCACGATGCGATCGCTGAAGCGGTGCTCCACCACCTCCAACAGTTCGGCGCGTTCGGCTTCGATACCGGTCTCTTCCCGCAGTTCGCGGCTCAGCGCCTGCTCCGGCGTTTCACCCTGTTCGATCTTGCCACCGGGGAACTCCCAGAATCCGGCCATGTGCGCGTCGGCGGCGCGGCGGGTAATAAAGATCTCCCGTTGCGCATTACGGATGATGCCCACGGCGATATTCAGATGTTTCATCTCACCCTCCTGATGGGTGTCAAAAAACAGGGGCTCAGCAAGCTGAACCCCTGGGTATTATCGGTTAACCGCAGCCGGCATTACTGCAGGCGGCCGTGGCACTGCTTGTATTTCTTACCGGAGCCGCATGGGCACGGATCGTTGCGGCCCACTTTACGCTCGGCGGTCGCCGGCGCGTTTGGATCTTCGGTCACCAGCGCGTTCTCGTCGTGGTGGCTCAGCTGTTGGTGCTGCGCCAGGCGCTCGGCCTCTTCACGGCGCTGCTGTTCCAGCGCTTCCACCTCTTCCGGCATCCGCACCTGAACCTTGCTCAGCACGCTGATCACTTCATATTTCAGCGATTCCAGCATGGTGGCGAACATGTTGAAGGATTCACGCTTGTACTCCTGCTTAGGATCCTTCTGCGCATAGCCGCGCAGGTGAATACCCTGACGCAGGTAGTCCATCGCCGCCAGGTGCTCTTTCCACAGGGAATCCAGAGTCTGCAGCATCACGCCCTTCTCGAAGTTGCGCATCATTTCGCTGCCGACCACTTCTTCCTTACGCTGGTACTGCTCTTTGGCGTTCTCCAGAATGCGTTCGCGCAGCGTCTCTTCGTGCAGCTCCGGCTCTTTGTCCAGCCATTGTGCGATCGGCATCTCCAGATCGAAGTCGTTCTTCAGGCGCTCTTCCAACCCCTGAATGTCCCACTCTTCTTCCAGCGACTGCGGCGTGATGTAGTTGTCGATGGTGCTCTTGAACACGTCCTCGCGGATGCTGGCGATGGTTTCGCTCACGTCGGACACGTCCAGCAATTCGTTACGCTGGCTGTAGATGGCGCGGCGCTGATCGTTAGCGACGTCGTCGTATTCCAGCAGCTGCTTACGGATGTCGAAGTTGCGGCTCTCCACTTTGCGCTGGGCGTTGGCGATCGCCTTGGTCACCCACGGGTGCTCAATTGCTTCACCTTCCTTCATGCCCAGTTTACGCATCATGCCGGACACGCGATCCGAAGCGAAGATACGCATCAGGGCATCTTCCATCGACAGGTAGAAGCGGGATGAACCGGCATCGCCCTGACGACCGGAACGGCCGCGCAGCTGGTTATCGATACGGCGCGATTCGTGGCGCTCGGTGCCGATGATATGCAGGCCGCCCGCCGCCAGCACCGCGTCGTGGCGCACTTTCCAGGCCGCTTTGATGGCTTCGATCTGCTCTTCGGTCGGCTCTTCCAACAGCGCCACTTCGGCCTGCCAGCTGCCACCCAGCACGATATCGGTACCACGGCCCGCCATGTTGGTGGCGATGGTTACCGCACCGCTCTGGCCGGCCTGGGCAACGATGTCCGCTTCCATGGCGTGGAATTTGGCGTTCAGCACCTTGTGCTCGATGCCCGCTTTGGTCAGCTCATGGGAAACCACTTCGGATTTCTCGATTGAGATGGTACCCACCAGCACCGGCTGGCCTTTGGCGGTACGCTCGCGGATGTCTTCGATGATGGCGCCGATCTTCTCTTTCTCGGTCATGTACACCAGATCCGGCATGTCCTTACGGATCATCGGACGGTTGGTTGGCACCACGATGGTGTCCAGCTTGTAGATCGAGCTGAATTCGAAGGCTTCGGTATCGGCGGTACCGGTCATCCCGGCCAGCTTCTCGTACAGACGGAAGTAGTTCTGGAAGGTGATCGAAGCCAGCGTCTGGTTCTCGTTCTGGATCTCCACGCCTTCTTTGGCTTCCACCGCTTGGTGCAGACCGTCGGACCAACGGCGGCCCTGCATGGTACGGCCGGTGTGTTCGTCGACGATGATCACTTCGCCGTCTTTCACGATGTAGTCAACGTCGCGGGTAAACAGCACGTGGGCGCGCAGCGCGGCGGTAACGTGGTGCATCAGCATGATGTTGGTCGGCGAGTACAGCGATTCGCCTTCATCCATGATGCCGGCTTCCACCAGCATCTCTTCGATCAGGATCAGGCCGCGTTCGGTCAGGTGGACCTGACGCGCCTTCTCATCCACCGAGAAATGCCCTTCACCCTTGAAGGTGTCGGAGTCTTCTTTTTCCTGGCGGATCAGTTTAGGGATCAGCTTGTTGACCTTGATGTACATCTCGGAGCTGTCTTCGGCCGGGCCGGAGATGATCAGCGGCGTACGCGCTTCATCGATCAGGATGGAGTCCACCTCATCCACCAACGCATAGTGCAGTTTGCGCTGCACGCGCTCTTCCGGGCTGAACGCCATGTTGTCGCGCAGGTAGTCGAAACCGTATTCGTTGTTGGTGCCGTAGGTGATGTCAGCGGCGTAAGCTTCACGCTTGGCCGGCGCTGGCATGCCCGGCAGGTTGATGCCGATGCTCAGGCCGAGGAACTCGAACAGCGGACGGTTGTTTTCGGCGTCACGCTGCGCCAGATAGTCGTTGACGGTCACGACGTGCACGCCGCGGCCGCTCAGGGCGTTCAGATAGGCCGGCAGCGTCGCGGTCAGGGTCTTACCTTCACCGGTACGCATTTCGGCGATACAGCGGTCGTTCAGCACCATGCCGCCCAGCAGCTGCACGTCGAAGTGACGCATGCCGAACACGCGCTTGCTCGCCTCACGCACCACGGCGAAGGCTTCCGGGATCAGGCTTTCCAGCGACTCGCCTTTCTCCAGGCGCGCGCGGAACTCGTTGGTTTTCGCTTTCAGCTCGTCATCGGACAATTTTTCCATGTCCGGTTCCATGCGGTTGATCTGCTCAACCACTTTGCGCATGCGGCGCAGGGTACGATCGTTACGGCTGCCAAAAACTTTGGTTAATAATTTCACTAACATGATGTTTGATATCTCTGTCATGACGGCCGAATACGGCAGTCAACTTGCTATTATTTATGGTTTTTGTGCCCTGAGGGCGGAGTCAGACGAGCGCGGCAGGCCCGGCGCGAATGCCCTGTACCTGCGCCACCCACAGACCGGTCTGGTGCCGCGCCAGCGTTGGCAGCACCTCAAGGTGGGTATGGCGAATGATGGTCGGCGGCTTCGGCTCATGCGTCAGCAGCGCGTTGAGGGTAGAAAGCAGCGCCAGTTGCGCTACCTGCAAAGGCGGTTCGGCTTCGGCTTCGCTCTCCTGCACCCGCGCATAAACCGCCTGCGGCGCCAGCGCGAAAGAGAGGTGACGAATGACGGTGCGCAGCGCATGTTGCTGCCAGTAATCTACGCTGAAGGTAGGGCGACGGTGCGCGTCCTGCAGCAGGGCCAGGCTGTTGAAGGTGCCGTTGGCCGAATTTTGCCGGTTAAGGCTGGACGACGTATTCGGCAGTGCGGCCTGATCGGGGGCGCCGGGCAAATTGGAAGACGCGCCAAGCGTGGCCGCAACCATCCCTAACAGGAGATGGGGCCAGAAATAACGTCTGCCAAATTGTCGCCAACGATTTAGAATACCGATCACGAGTTTATAATCCGCCGGAGCCCATTATGCGCGATAGCCGTCCACAATTATTAGATGTCCTGTTCGACGACGCGTCTGCCGGCAGCAAAGGGCCGCTGCATAACGTCCAGCAACGCGCGGTGGCGCTGCTCAAGCTTAACCGTGCAGTGAAGGGCCTGTTGCCTGCTCCCCTGCATCCCTGGTGCCGCGTCGCGAATTTCCGACAGGGTATTTTAGTGCTCGAAACGGCAAATGCCAGTTGGATGATGCGCTTGCGCTACGAACAACCCGCTTTGCTGTCTGCACTACGAGCGCAAATTCTACCATCATTGTCGTCGATCGACATCAGGATTAATCCGGCCTTGATGGCGAAAGGCAGCCACCAGGTGCAAAACGCAGAGAAAGCGCCGGAAAAACCCGTGCCGATGCGGCATTTGAGTCTGGAGAGTGCGGAAGAACTGAGAGGATTGGCGAGCCGTAGCCCGGAGAAACTGCGCAAGATATTGGAACGGCTGGCTGCATTGGCCGGAGAGGGTACCAACACAACCAGTCGTGATAAGTGATCAGCGACACAGCTGCAAAACACCAGACCGCATCACGAGCCTGAATGCTCAGGCTCTCAGGGGATGCGCCTGCCGTTATTCGCAGCAGGCGAGGAATTCAGACCTTACGCCAATACGGTGGACGGTGCCTTGAATGCCAGCGGCATTTCGGCTTCGTCCTGGAAGGTCACGTATTCCCACGCTTCCTGCTTGGCCAGCACGGCCTGCAGCAGTTTGTTGTTCAGCGCGTGGCCAGACTTGTACGCGGTGAACGCGCCAATGATGTTGTGGCCGCACATGAACAGATCGCCGATGGCGTCCAGCATTTTGTGACGTACGAATTCGTCTTCGAAACGCAGGCCGTCTTCGTTCAGCACGCGGTAGTCGTCTACCACGATGGCGCAGTCGAAGCTGCCGCCCAGGGCCAGGCCACGGGACTGCAGGTATTCGATGTCGCGCATAAACCCGAAGGTGCGCGCGCGGCTGATTTGACGCACGAACGACTCAGCCGAGAAATCAAGACGATAGCGCTGAGAGCTGGCGTCGATAGCCGGGTGGTTGAAGTCGATGGTGAAGTCCAGGCGGAACCCGTTATGCGGGGACAGCTCGGCCCACTTGTCGCCATCTTCAACGCGCACGGTCTCTTTCAGACGCAGGAATTTCTTCGCCGAGTTCAGCTCTTCGATGCCGGCATCCAGCAGCAAGAACACGAACGGACTGGCGCTGCCGTCCATGATTGGGATTTCAGCGGCGTCGACTTCGATGACGATGTTGTCGATGCCCAACCCAGCCAGCGCGGCGTTGAGGTGCTCAACGGTCGAAATACGCACGTCATGCTCATTCACCAGGCAAGTACAGAGCATGGTATCACGCACGGATTTTGCATCAGCCGGAAAATCAACCGGTGGATTCAAGTCAGTGCGACGATAGATGACCCCGGTATTAGCCGGCGCTGGGCGCATTGTCAGCGTGACTTTCTTGCCGGTATGCAAACCGACGCCAGTCGCCTGAACAATACGTTTTAATGTCCTTTGTTTGATCATCGTTTTATCTCGCAATGTTATCCATCCTACCAGCCAAGCATACAGCATGGCTGGCGGGACAGTTTAGCACAAAGAGCGGAGATTCCAAATTCTCAGGATATTCTTAGTCTGCCTGTTTACGCAGGAAGGCTGGAATATCAAGATAATCGGGCTCTTTATTCGGCTGCGCAGCTTGGTCGTTGACCACCTTAGCGGCAGGTTTCACTTCCTGCGGCAGAGGCGACATACCGTGCTGCTGATAACGGTGGTCCATCACCGGCTGGCTGGCCTGCTTATTGGTCACCAGGGTGATTTCAGGACGTTTGTCCATACCGATACCGGTTGCAACCACGGTTACGCGCAGTTCGTCGTTCATTTCCGGATCCAGCGAGGTACCGATAACCACGGTGGCGTTGTCGGACGCGAACGCACGGATGGTGTTACCCACGGTTTCGAACTCATCCAGACGCAGGTCGAAGCCGGCGGTGATGTTGACCAGCACGCCGCGCGCGCCGGACAGGTCGATGTCTTCCAGCAGTGGGCTGGAGATCGCCATTTCGGCCGCTTCTTCGGCACGGTCTTCACCGCAAGCCACGCCGGAACCCATCATCGCGTAGCCCATTTCGGACATCACGGTGCGCACGTCGGCGAAGTCGACGTTCATCAGGCCCGGACGGGTGATCAGCTCGGCGATACCCTGCACCGCACCTTTCAGCACGTCGTTGGCCGCGCCGAACGCGTCCAGCAGAGAGATGCCGCGACCCAGAACTTTCAGCAACTTGTCGTTCGGGATGGTGATCAGCGAGTCCACATGTTTGGACAGCTCAGCGATACCCTGCTCCGCGAATGCCATGCGCTTCTTGCCTTCGAAGTTGAAAGGCTTGGTCACCACGGCCACGGTCAGAATACCCAAATCTTTAGCCACTTCAGCCACCACTGGCGCCGCACCGGTACCGGTGCCGCCGCCCATGCCGGCCGCGATGAAGACCATGTCTGCACCGTCCAGCGCTGCGCGCAGGGCTTCGCGGTCTTCTTCCGCTGAATTGCGACCCACTTCCGGGTTCGCGCCCGCACCCAGACCTTTGGTAATACCGCTACCGATCTGGATGGTTTGGCCAACCGCCGTTTTGCGGAGCGCCTGGGCGTCCGTGTTCACAGCGAAGAATTCAACACCTTCGATGCGCTCGCGCACCATGTGTTCAACGGCGTTGCCACCGCCGCCGCCGACGCCGATGACTTTAATCACCGCGTCATTGGTTAGTTCCATTGGTTCAAACATAGTTTCTCTCCGTTTTGTGCCTGTCGCTGCGAGATCATAAAAAGATTACTCAGCATGATCTCTTTGTTGAAACATTAAAACTCTTTTCTCAGCCAGCTATTGATACGTTTAAACCAATTGCCCACCGAGGCGCGTTTTTCTACTTCTGTCTCACCGCTCAGGTGAGACTCTTTTCCATAGTGCAGTAGACCTACCGCCGTCGAGTAGTAAGGCTCCTGCGCATAATCCGTCAGACCCGTGATGTTCAAGGGTTGGCCGATGCGTACCTGAGTGTGGAACACCCGTTGCGCACAGGCTGCCAGGCCATCAATCTGGGCAGCGCCACCGGTCAGCACGATACCGGCTGCCAGATGATGCTTCACCCCTTGCTGACGCAGTTGCTCCTGCAATTGCAAAATTTCATCGTTAACCAGATTCAACAGTTCGGTGTAGCGTGGCTCAATGACTTCAGCCAGCGTCTGTCTTTGCAGACTGCGCGGAGGACGTCCCCCGACGCTAGGCACCTCTACATTCTCATCCTTGCTAACAATCGACCCAAGCGCACAGCCGTGTCGAACTTTAATCGCTTCCGCGTCGGTCGGCGGCGTGCCGAAGGCGTAAGCGATATCGCTGGTGACCACGTTCCCGGCGTAAGGGATCACTTTGGTGTGGCGCAGCGCACCGCCGGTGTACACCGCCATATCCATGGTGCCGCCGCCGATATCCACCACGCAAACGCCGAGTTCGCGTTCATCTTCGGTCAGCACCGCGTAGCTCGCGGCCAGACCGGCGAAAATAAGTTGGTCAACTTTCAGGCCGCAACGTTCCACGGCCTTGACGATGTTCTTCGCCATATCGTTATGGCAGGTAATCAGATGCACCTTGGCCTGCATGCGCACGCCGGACAGCCCAACCGGGTTTTTGATGCCTTCCTGATAATCGATGGCGTATTCCTGAGGAATCACGTGCAAAATGCGGTGTTCGTCGCGCACGCGCACCGATTTGGCGGTGTGCACCACGTTCTCCACGTCGTCCTGCGTCACTTCCTCTTCCGAGATCGGCACCATGCCGATTTCGTTCTGGCAGCTGATGTGTTTGCCCGACAGCGCCAGGTACACCGAGGAGATCTGGCAGTCCGCCATCAGCTCGGCCTGATCGATGGCGCGCTGTACGCACTTCACCACCGACTCCAGGTCGTTTACGCCACCCTTATCCATGCCGCGAGACGGGCAGCTGCCCACCCCGATAATGTTGACCATGCCATCGGGCAGAACTTCCCCTACCAACGCGGAGACTTTTGCAGTACCGATCTCCAGTCCAACTACCAGTTTTCTGTCCGTCGACTTGATCATTGTTGTTTTGCCTGTGCCTGATTCTGTTGCTGATTACTGTTTTGCTGACCGCCAAGCGCCTGCGGATCGACCAACACCGGAGCCCACCCTACCGAAGCGCCGGACTCGTAGCGCAGATCGACATAGCTGACACGCTTGCTCTCCGCCTGGCCCTGCTGCTGCAATACCGGGTAAAGCTCGATAAACCGCTGCAAACGCCCGTTGCGGTCATCGCGCCCCAGCTCAAGCCGGACATCGTTGTCCAGCGCCAGCTGCCAGGAATGGCGCGCGGTCATCGCCGCCATTTTCAGCGTATATTTGCTGGCCGCCAACGTGGCGCTCATCGCCCGATAGCCTTCCAGCACATCCTGCTCGCTCCCTTCCGGCCCGTAGAGCAGCGGCAACTTCTGTTTACCCGCCCGCTCCGCCGGCACGCTGAACGCTTTGCCTTCGGCGTCCACCATGTGCAAATCGTTCCAGCGCGCCACCGGGACGTACTCCACCAGATGGATCTTCAGCTCATCCGGCCATTGTTTGCGCACGCTGGCCTGCTTGATCCACGGCAGACGTTCGATCTGCTGCTGGATGACGTCCACATCCTGCGTCATAAAGGTGCCGGGCGCGCCCAGCGCCAGGATCGCCTGACGAATATCATCGTTGGTGGTGTAGTGGCGTTCGCCGGTCACCACCAGCCTTGAGAGCGGCAGGCGACTGGCGTCTTTCATCCAGCCAAGCACCGCCCAACCGCTCCACACGACCGTTCCCAACACCATCAGCAGGAAAATCATTCCCGCCAACTGGGTTCCATTGCTGCGGCGCGGGCCGTTATCCACCTCGCGATCGCGCGCATTCAGGGCAGCTTGCGACATATCAGTCGGCCAACTCCAAAATTCTCGCCACCAACTGCGAGAAGCTTAATCCAAACTGGCGCGCCGCCATCGGCACCAGGCTATGACTGGTCATGCCCGGAGAGGTGTTCACCTCAAGCAGATAGAAGCTGCCATCGCTGTCTTGCATCACGTCGACGCGGCCCCAGCCGCTGCAGTCCAGGCCGCGATAGGCACGCAGCGCCAACGCCGCCATCTCGGCTTCCTGCTCGGCGCTCAAACCGCTCGGGCAAAAGTACTGCGTGTCGTCCGAAATGTACTTGGCCTGGTAGTCGTAAAACACACCGGCCGGCTGGATGCGGATCGACGGCAGCACCTGGTCGCCCAGCATCGCCACGGTATATTCCGGGCCGCTCAGCCACTTCTCCACCAATACGTCGTCGTCATGGCGGAAGGCCTCTTCCAACGCGGCTTCCAGCGCGCCGCTTTCAGTGACCTTGCTCATGCCGACGCTGGAGCCTTCACGGCTCGGCTTGACGATCAGCGGCAGGCCAAGCTCCGCCACGCGTGCCAGCAGCGCCGCTTTTTCGCCGCCGAGGTACAGCTGGCGATTCAGCGCCACGTAAGGCGCCACCGGCAAGCCCATCGACTGCCACACCATCTTGGTGCGCCATTTGTCCATGGTCAGCGCCGAGGCCATCACGCCGCTGCCGGTATAAGGCAGTTCGAGGAACTCCAGCAGCCCCTGCAGGGTGCCGTCCTCGCCGCCGCGGCCATGCAGCGCGATAAACACTTTGGTGAACCCCTGCTCTTTCAGCTGGGTCACCGGGAAATCGCGGGTATCGACGCCGTGCGCATCGATACCGGCTTCGCGCAATCCGGCCAGCACCGCAGCGCCGGATTGCAGGGAGACTTCACGTTCAGCGGAGGTGCCGCCCAGCAGAACTGCAACTTTATCAGCCATGGTGCACCTCCTCTTTCTTCGGCGGCTGCGGCTGCAGCTTCAGCTCAGCCAGTTTACGGGCGATTTTGCCCACGTTGCCGGCGCCTTGCACCAGCACCAGGTCTTCATCCTGCAGCAGCTGCGCCAGGGTTTCCGGCACGGTATCGGCATCGGAAACCAGGATCGGATCCAGCTTGCCGCGGCTGCGGATGGTGCGGCACAGCGAGCGGCTGTCCGCGCCCGGGATCGGCGCTTCGCCGGCGGCGTACACGTCGAGCATCAGCAGCACATCCACCTGCGACAGCACGTTGGCGAAATCGTCGTACAGATCGCGGGTGCGCGTATAACGGTGCGGCTGGAAGATCATCACCAAACGCTTGTCCGGCCAGCCGGCGCGCGCCGCTTTCAGCGTGGCGTCCACCTCGGTCGGATGGTGGCCGTAGTCGTCCACCAGCATCGCGCTGCCCGCTTTGCCGTTGACCGGCTCCAGCGGGAACTCGCCGAGGAAATCGAAGCGACGCCCGGTGCCCTGGAAGCCCGCCAGCGCGCGCAGGATATCTTCGTCGTCGATGCCTTCTTCGGTCGCCACCGCCACCGCCGCCGCCGCGTTCAACGCATTGTGGCGCCCCGGCGCGTTCAGCGTCACCGTCAGCAACGGTTTGTCCTGACGGCTCAGGGTAAAGTGCCCCTGCGGCCCAATCTGCCGGTAGTCTTCGATGCGCACGTCGGCATCTTCACTGAAGCCGTAGGTGGTGATATGGCGACCCACGCGCGGCAACAGCTCGCGCACTACCGGATCGTCGATGCACATCACCGCACGGCCGTAGAACGGCAGGTTGTGCAAGAAATTGATAAACGTCTGCTTCAGGTTCTCGAAGTCGCCCTGGTAGGTATCCATATGGTCGGCTTCGATGTTGGTGACCACGGCCACCATCGGCTGCAGATGCAGGAACGACGCATCGCTCTCATCCGCTTCCGCGATCAGATAACGGCTGGACCCCAGTCGCGCGTGGGTGCCCGCCGCCTTCACCAGCCCGCCGTTGACGAAGGTCGGGTCCAGGCGGGCTTCGGCGTAAATGCTCGAAACCATCGCCGTGGTGGTGGTTTTGCCGTGCGTGCCGGCGATAGCGATGCCGTGGCGAAAACGCATCAGCTCCGCCAGCATCTCTGCGCGGCGGATCACCGGGATACGCGCTTCACGGGCGGCGACAATCTCCGGGTTGTCGGCGGAGATGGCGGTAGAAACCACCACCACGCTCGCATCCAGCACGTTTTCCGGACGGTGATTGAAGTAAATCGTCGCCCCGAGCGCGCTCAACTGCTGGGTCACCGGATTCGGCGCCAGATCGGAGCCGCTGATCTGATACCCTTCGTTTGCCAACACTTCGGCGATACCACCCATGCCGGCGCCACCGATGCCGACAAAGTGAATGTGCCGGACGCGACGCATCTCGGGCACGATAGTACGTAGTTTCGCCAGTTGTTGTGTATTCATCACTCTCTCTAATCCGGATCCGGTACCCCGGCCCTACATCACATTGCTTTTATTCAGGTTCGGCGCACCGAACCCCTGCACTCGTTACTTGGCGAGCCGCACCAGCTCCGCCGCCACGCGCTCGGTGGCATCCGGAATGGCGACCGCACGCGCTTTCTCGGCCATGGCCAGCAGCGTCTTGCGATCCCAGCTCGCCAGCAGTTCGGCCACCACATCGGCGTTGAACTGCGGCTGTTCGATAATCTTCGCCGCACCGGCTTCTTCCAGCGGACGCGCGTTCCAGTACTGCTGACGGTCCTTGTGCATGAACGGCACGAAGATCGCCGGCAGCCCCGCCGCCGCGATTTCGCTGACGGTCAACGCGCCGGAGCGGCAGACCACCACGTCGGCCCAGGCGTAGGCGGCAGCCATGTCGTCGATGAACTCGGTCACCTTGTGCTGCGTCTGCCCTACCCTTTCGTAGTCGCGCAGCACCGTTTCCAGCGCGCCCTTGCCAACCTGATGCCAGAGCGTAATTCTATCGCCCAAACGCGCCGCGACTTCAGGAACTGTCTGATTCAGCACGCGCGCGCCCTGACTTCCGCCAATCACCAGCACGCGGATCGGGCCTTCGCGCCCCTGCAACCGCTCCGCCGGCAACGGCAGCGCCAACACGTCGGTACGTACCGGGTTGCCCACCACCTCGGCGTTCGGGAACGCGCCGGGAAAGGCCTGCATCACTTTGGCGGCGATGCGCGCCAGCCAGCGGTTGGTCAAGCCGGCGATGCCGTTTTGTTCGTGCAGCACCACCGGGATGCCACACTGCCAGGCCGCCAGGCCGCCGGGGCCGGACACGTACCCCCCCATCCCCAGCACCACGTCCGGCTGATAGCTGCGCATGATGGCTTTCGCCTGGCGCACCGCCTGCCAGATCCGCAGCGGCGCAGTCAGCTGGGCCTTCAGGCCTTTGCCGCGCAGGCCGGAGATGCGGATAAAATCAATCTCGATCCCGTGCTTCGGCACCAGATCGGCTTCCATTCGGTCTGCGGTTCCGAGCCAGCGCACCTGCCAGCCCTGCGCCATCAGATGATGCGCGACCGCCAGCCCCGGGAACACGTGCCCGCCGGTACCGCCTGCCATCACCATTAAACGCTTAGGTTTCCCGCTCATCCCTTACCTCTTCACAAACGCCTGAGCCTTCGTCAGGCGCGTTTCATAATCAATTCGCAGCAACAGCACGATGGCCGTCGACATAATCAGCAAGCTCGAACCGCCGTAACTGATCAGCGGCAGCGTCAGACCTTTGGTCGGCAGCATGCCCGCGGCGGCGCCGACGTTAACCAGCGCCTGGAAGCTGAACCACACGCCGATCGCGCAGGCCAGGAAGCCGGAGAAGCGTTGGTCGATCTCCAGCGCGCGGCGCCCGATGGACATCGCGCGAAAAGCGACGAAGAATACCATTAACAGGGCTAAAACCACACCGATATAGCCCAGTTCTTCACCCAAAATGGAGAAGATGAAGTCGGTGTGTGCTTCCGGCAAATACTCCAGTTTCTGCACCGAGTTGCCGAGCCCCTGCCCCCAGAACTCGCCGCGGCCGAACGCCATCAGCGACTGGGTCAGCTGGTAGCCGCTGCCGAACGGATCGGCCCACGGGTTCCAGAACGAGGTCACGCGGCGCATACGGTACGGTTCCGCGATGATCAGCAGCACCACGGCGAACACGCCGGAACCGATGATCGCCAGGAACTGCCACATTTTCGCGCCGGCCAGGAACAGCATCGCCAGCGTGGTGATGAACAGCACCACCACGGTACCGAGGTCCGGCTGCGCCAGCAGCAGCACCGCCAGCACCACCATCACGCCCATCGGCTTGCAGAAGCCCCAGAAGTTGCTGCGCACCTCTTCCACCTTGCGCACCAGATAGCTCGCCAGGTAGCAAAACAGCGACAGCTTGGACAGCTCTGCCGGCTGAATACGCAGCGGGCCGAGCGCGATCCAGCGCGAGGCCCCGTTCACCGAACTCCCCACCACCAGCACGATCAGCAGCATCACGATCGACATCAGCAACATCACGTTGCTGTAGCGCTGCCAAATCTCCATCGGGACGCGCAGCGTCACCAGCGACAGGCCGAACGCCAGGCCGAGGTACAGCGCGTCGCGTTTGGCGAACAGGAACGGATCGTCCGCCAGGCGCTGGCCGATCGGCATCGACGCCGAGGTCACCATCACGAAGCCGATGATCGCCAACCCGAAGGTCAGCCAAAGCAGGGTGCGATCGTAGAGCACCATGTTGACCGCATCGTTGTCGCGCGCGCCGGTCACCCAGTCTTTAAGCCGTTCTGTCAGCCCGAAGTTCGGCAAGCGTAGTTTCATCCGCCAAGCTCCTGCGCCAGGCGGGCGAACTCATCGCCGCGCACTTCAAAATTACGGAACTGATCGAGGCTGGCGCAGGCCGGCGACAGCAATACCATGTCACCGGGCTGTACGCGGCCGGCGATGGTGCGCATCGCCTGCTCCATGGTCTCGGTCAGCGTCGCCACCTCCGGCCGCAGCTGTGCCAGCTGGGCGCCGTCGCGGCCAAAGCAATACAGACGCACATTATCGCCCTGCAGGTAGCGCGCCAGCGGCGAGAAATCGGCGGACTTGCCGTCGCCGCCCAGCAGCAGATGCAGCGTGCCGTCTACCTGCAGGCCGTTCAGCGCCGCTTCGGTGCTGCCGACGTTGGTGGCTTTGGAGTCGTTGATCCAACGCACGCCGTTGTTCTCCCAGGCCAGCTGGAAGCGGTGCGCCAGGCCGGTGAAGGTGGTCAGCGCCTTCAGGCTGGACGCGCGCGGGATATTGACCGCATCCGCCAACGCCAGCGCCGCCAGGGCGTTGGTGTAGTTGTGGCGGCCGGTCAGTTTCATCTCGCGCGTATTCAGCACTTTCTCACCGCGCACCCGCAGCCAGGTTTCCCCCTGCTGACGGTTCAGGTGATAGTCGCCCACGTCGGCGCCGAAGCTGACGCAGCGCTCGTCGGCGCCGCGCACCGGCATGGTCAGCGCATCGTCCGCGTTCACCACGCACGCGGCGGCGTTTTCATACACGCGCAGCTTGGCGCCGCGATACTGCTGCAGGCCGAACGGATAGCGATCCATATGATCTTCGGTCACGTTCAGGATGGTCGCCGCCGCCGCCCGCAGGCTATACGTCGTTTCCAGTTGGAAGCTGGACAGCTCCAGCACGTAAAGCTGGCATTCCTGACGCAGCAGGCTCAGCGCCGGCAGGCCGATATTGCCGCCCACGCCCACCGCCCAACCGGCGGCTTTCGCCATCTCGCCCACCAGGGTGGTAACGGTGCTTTTACCGTTGGAGCCGGTGATCGCCACGATCGGCGCCTGCGCTTCACGGCAGAACAGTTCGACGTCGCCGACGATTTCCACGCCGGCATCCGCCGCGGCGCTCAATGCCGGGGTCGCCAGCGCGACGCCCGGGCTGGCAACGATCAGATCCGCCGCCAGCAGCCAGTCCTGATTCAGATCGCCCAGATGGCGCTCCACGCTTTCAGGCAGTTTGTCCAAGCCTGGCGGCGCGATACGGGTATCCATCACGCGCGGCGTCACGCCGCGCGCCATGAAGAAATCGACGCAGGACAGGCCGGTGAGGCCCAACCCGATGATGACGACTTTTCTACCCTGATAGTCTGCCATGATTAACGCACCTTCAGCGTTGCCAGGCCAATCAGCACCAGCATCAGCGAAATGATCCAGAAGCGCACGATAACGCGCGGCTCCGGCCAGCCTTTCAATTCATAGTGGTGGTGAATCGGCGCCATGCGGAAAATGCGTTGTCCGCGCAGCTTGAACGATCCCACCTGCAGGATCACCGACAGCGTCTCTACCACAAATACGCCGCCCATGATCACCAACAAGAACTCCTGACGCAGCAGCACCGCGATGGTACCCAACGCGCCGCCCAGCGCCAACGAACCGACGTCGCCCATAAACACCTGGGCCGGGTAAGTGTTGAACCACAGGAACCCGAGGCCGGCGCCGACGATGGCGGTACACACGATCACCAACTCACCGGCATGACGCAGATACGGAATATGCAGGTAGTTGGCGAAGTTCATGTTACCGGTCGCCCAGGCCACCAGCGCGAAGCCGGCCGCCACGAATACCGTCGGCATAATCGCCAGGCCGTCCAGGCCGTCGGTCAGGTTGACCGCGTTGCTGGTGCCGACGATCACGAAATAGGCCAGCAGGATATACAGCAGGCCCAGCTGCGGCATCACGTCCTTAAAGAACGGCACAACCAGCTCGGTGGCTGGCGTGTCTTTTCCTACGGCGTACATGGCGAATGCGACAATCAGCGCAATCACCGACTGCCAGAAATACTTCCAGCGGGCGATCAGCCCTTTGGTGTCCTTACGCACCACCTTGCGGTAGTCGTCGACGAAGCCGACGATGCCGTAACCCACCAGCACGAACAGCACGCACCAGACATACGGGTTGGACGGGTAGGCCCACATCAGCACCGAAATGGTGATGGAGGTCAGGATCATGATGCCGCCCATGGTCGGCGTGCCACGCTTGCTGAAGTGCGACTCGGGGCCGTCGTTACGCACCACCTGGCCGAAGGACATTTCTTGCAGGCGCTTGATCACCCGCGGGCCCATCCACAACGACAGGAACAGCGCGGTCAGCAGGCTGACAATGGCTCGGAACGTCAGATAAGAAAAGACGTTGAAGCCTGAGTAATACTTGACCAAATGCTCGGCCAGCCAAACTAACATGGTGCTTTCTCCTGTAACGCGCGTACTACCTGCTCCATTGCGGCACTACGTGAACCTTTGATTAACACGGTAATGACCGCATGTTCCGACAGTAATTCCGCCACGCGCGCGATCACTGCTGTCTTGTCTTGATAATGTTCGCCGTTGCCGGACGCCTCGCTCAGCACGCGGCTCAAACCGCCGACGCTGATCACTTTGTCGACGCCGGCCAGACGGGCGGCTTCGCCCACCTGACGGTGACACTCTTCCGCTTCCGCGCCCAGCTCGGCCATATCGCCGACCACCATCACGCGGTAGCCCGGCATCTCTGCCAGCACCTGCGCCGCCGCGGTCATCGACCCGACGTTGGCGTTATAGCTGTCGTCCAGCAGCAGCTTGCCTTCGGCCAGCGCCACCGGGAACAGACGCCCCGGCACCGCCTGCAGCTGTTTCAGCCCCTGACGCACCGCTTCGAGGGTGGCGCCCACCGACATCGCCAGCGCCGTCGCCGCCAGCGCATTGGCCACGTTGTGGCGCCCCGGCAGCGGCAGCGCGATCTCGGCGGTGCCGAACGGGCTGTGCAGCGTGAACTGCGTGCCTGCACCGTTCACCCGCACGTTATCCGCGAAGAAGTCCACGCCTTCGGCAGCCTGCGGCGAGAAGCGCCAGACGGTTTTGCCGCCCAACATGCTCTGCCAGTGCGGCCAGTCGTTGTTATCGGCGTTGATGATCGCCACGCCGTCGGCCGGCAGGCCGGTAAAGATTTCACCTTTCGCCTGCGCGACGCCGGCCAGCGAGCCGAAGCCTTCCAGGTGCGCCGCCGCCAGGTTGTTCACCAAAGCGGTCTGCGGACGCGTCAATGCGGTGGTGTAAGCGATTTCGCCAATATGGTTAGCGCCCAGCTCTATCACGGCAAAATCATGCTGCGGCTCCAGACGCAACAGCGTCAGCGGCACGCCGATGTCGTTATTGAAGTTGCCGGCGGTATACAGCACTTCGCCGCATTCGCGCAGAATGGCGGCGGTCATTTCTTTCACCGATGTCTTGCCCGAGGAACCGGTCAGCGCCACCACGCGCGCCGGCACCTGCTGACGCACCCAGGCGCCAAGCTGCCCCAGCGCCAGACGGGTGTCTTGCACCACCAGCTGCGGCACGTCCACCAATAAGCGCTTACTGACCAGCAGCGCCCCGGCACCTGCTACTACGGCATCCACCGCAAAGTCGTGAGCGTCGAAACGCTCGCCTTTCAGCGCCACAAACAGGCAACCGGCGGTCACCTTGCGGGTGTCTGTCGTCACCTCGACAATTTGGCAATCGGCGCCGATCGGTTCAGCGCTCAATACCTCAGCCAGTGTCTGAAGAGAGACAGGGATCATGCCAGCACCCCCAGCAGTCGGGCGACCGTCGTGCGGTCGGAGTAATCCAGGCGGCGGTTGCCCACCAGCTGATAATCTTCGTGGCCTTTGCCTGCCACCAACACCACATCCTGTTCCTGCGCCTGCATGATGGCGCTGGTTACCGCTTCGGCGCGGCCGTGGATCACCAGCGCCTGCCCGGCGTCCAGCAATCCGGTCAGGATATCGTTGATAATCGTGCGCGGCTCTTCGGTACGCGGGTTGTCATCGGTGATCACCACGCGATCGGCGAACTGCTCGGCGATGCCGCCCATCAGCGGACGCTTGCCCTTGTCGCGATCGCCGCCGCAGCCGAACACGCACCACAGCTGCCCCTGACAGTGCAGGCGCGCGGCTTCCAGCGCTTTCTCCAGCGCATCCGGCGTGTGGGCGTAATCCACCACTACCGTCGGTTTGCCCGGTGCGTTAAACACTTCCATGCGGCCGCAGACCGGCTGCAGGCGGCTGCCGGTTTCTACCAGCGCCTCCAGCGGATAGCCCAGCGACAGCAACGTCGCCAAGGCCAACAGCAGGTTGCTGACGTTGAAAGCACCCATCAGGCGGCTTTCGATTTCGCCGTCGCCCCAGCTGGAGCTGAAACGAACGGTGGCGCCGTTGTCGTGATAATCGACCGCCGTGGTTTTCAGCCAGCGGCCGTGGCCGCCCGGCTGCAGGTTGCCCTGCATCGTCACCGCCACCGCATCCGGCAGCTTGCTTAGCCATCGCAGACCGACTTCATCGTCGGCGTTGATGATCGCCTGCCCCACGCGGTGGGCGGCGAACAGCGACCATTTGGCCGCCTCGTAATTGGCCATGTCACCGTGGTAATCCAGGTGATCGCGGCTCAGGTTGGTGAAGACCGCCGCGGCGAACGGCAGCGCCGCCACCCGGTGTTGCACCAGACCGTGGGAAGAGACTTCCATGGCGGCGAAGGTCGCGCCCTGTTCCGCCAAATCGTTTAATACGTGTTGAACATCCACCGCAGAACCGGTGGTATTCTCGGTCGGACACACTTGGCCCAGCAGGCCGTTGCCGACGGTGCCCATCACCGCGCTGGTTTCGCCCAGCAGTTGGCTCCACTGCGCCAGCAGTTGGGTGGTGGTGGTTTTGCCGTTGGTGCCGGTCACGCCGACCAGACGCAGACGCTCGCCAGGCTGGTGGTAAAAACGCCCGGCCAGCGCGGAAAGGCGCTGGTTCAGTTGGCTCAGGTAGATCACCGGCACGCCGTGCATTTCAACGATGGCGCCGTCTTCGGCCTGACCGTCAGCTTCGGCGATCACGGCGGCGACGCCCTGCGCGATGGCCTGCGGAATATAGCGGCGTCCATCCGTTTGATGGCCGACAACGGCGACAAACAGATCCCCGGCAGCCGCCACACGGCTGTCTAATGTCATTTCCCGCAGCGCGCGCCCGGGTGCCGTCGGCACCCACGGGGCGAGTAAGTCGCGCAAATTACGATCTGCCACCTGAACCCTCTTTCTTGTTAATCACTAATTCGCTTTTGTCACCGGTAGGCAACGCGTCAGGCTCGATGTTCATGGTGCGCAATACGCCGCCCATGATGGCACCGAACACCGGCGCGGAGATTGCGCCACCATAGTATTTCCCACCCTGCGGGTCGTTGATGACGACCACCAGGGCAAAACGGGGGTTACTTGCCGGCGCGACGCCGGCGGTATAAGCGATGTATCGGTTGACGTATTTGCCGTCCGGGCCCACTTTTTTCGCGGTACCGGTTTTGATGGCGATACGGTATCCCTTGATGGCGGCTTTCACGCCGCCGCCGCCCGGCAAGGCCACGCTTTCCATCATGTGCACCACGGTGCGCACCAGAGGTTCAGGGAAAACGCGTTCGCCGGCGACCGGAGGGTCAACCTTGGTGATCGACAATGGGCGATACACGCCCAGGCTGCCGATCGTTGCATAGACTCGCGCCAACTGTAACGGAGTTACCATCAGCCCGTAGCCGAAAGAGAAGGTGGCCCTCTCTATGTCAGACCACCGTTGTTTTTTTGGGTATATGCCACTGCTTTCTCCGACCAGCCCCAAATTGGTCGCTTTTCCCAGCCCAAAACGAGAGTAAGTATCTACTAACGCTGAGGACGGCATCGCTAACGCCAGCTTTGAAACACCGACGTTACTCGACTTCTGCAAGATCCCGGTCAATGACAGCTCCGAGTACCGCGCCACGTCTTTGATCTCGTGGCCCTGAATGCGGTACGGGATGGTGTTCAACACGCTGTTTTCTCTGACCACGCCGTTTTGCAGCGCGGTCATCACCACCATCGGCTTCACGGTTGAACCGGGTTCAAAAATATCGGTGATAGCACGGTTACGCATGGTCTCTTTCGGCGTACCGGCCATGTTGTTCGGGTTGTAAGACGGGCTGTTGGCCATCGCCAGCACTTCGCCGGTGTTCACGTCGATCAGCACCGCAGTGCCCGATTCGGCCTTGTTGAACGCCACGGCGTTGTTCAGCTCGCGATACACCAGCGCCTGCAGCCGTTCATCGACGCTCAGTACCAGGTTGTGCGCCGCCTGGCTGTCGACGGAGGAGATATCTTCGATCACCCGGCCGAAGCGGTCCTTACGCACCGTTCTCTCGCCCGGTTGCCCGGTCAGCCAGCGGTCGAAACTCTTCTCGACACCTTCGATACCTTGTCCGTCGATGTTGGTTACGCCGATGATGTGCGACGTTACCTGCCCCGCCGGGTAGTACCGGCGCGACTCCTGCCGCAGGTAGATCCCCGGCAGCTTGAGCTTGTGGATGTAGTCGCCGATCGCCGGGTTCACCTGGCGCGCCAGATAAACGAAGCGCCCTTTCGGGTTGGCGTTGATGCGGTTGGAGAGTTGGTCCAGCGGGATGTTCAGCGCATCGGAAAGCGCTTTCCAACGGCTGTCCAGCGTGATGCCGCCGCGCTCGTTCAGCTCTTTCGGATCCGCCCACACCGCATTGACCGGCACGCTGACCGCCAACGGACGGCCAGCGCGATCGCTGATCATGCCGCGCGCGGTCGGCACTTCCTGCACGCGCAGCGAACGCATGTCGCCTTCTTTCACCAGACGATCGGGATTGATGACCTGCAGGTACGCAACGCGCAGCATCAGGCCGACCATCGCCAGCAAAATGCAGCCGCACAGCAACGCAAAACGCCAGCTGACAAAGCTGGCCTGATCTTCCTGGCGTCTCAACTTACCGGGGCGCGCTGCTTTCATGCGTTTCCTTTCTACTCCGTGTCATTATTCCGGTTAAACCATTCATTGTTTAACGATGATATTTTCCTGCGATGGATCAACGTGTTGCATCTGCAGTTTTTCTGTCGCGATACGTTCAACCCGGCTGTGATCGCCGAGGGCGTTCTCTTCTAAAATCAGGTTGCGCCACTCGATATCCAGCGCATCGCGCTCCAGAACCAGCTGTTCGCGCTCGGCGGTCAGCAGGCGGGTGCGGTGCGCGGTGGTCACCACGAAAATCGCGGAGACCAGTGACGCAATCAGTAAAATCATGGGGATCTTGGCGTTGCGCAGCAGATCGCCGCCAATAACCCCGACCAAACCGTGGCGTTCGTTGCCGATCACGCGGGCATCCTCTCAGCAATACGCAGCACCGAGCTGCGCGCACGCGGGTTGTCCGCCACTTCCGCTTCCGATGGCATCATTTTGCCCAGCGCTTTCAGCGTTCGCCCGCCCATGCTGCGCAGTTGCTCTTCGGTCAACGGAATGCCCGCCGGCACCTGGGCACCGCGGCTATGGTGACGCATAAAGCGTTTGACGATGCGGTCTTCCAGCGAGTGGAAGCTGATAATCGACAAACGGCCCTGTGGGGCCAGCACTTCCAGCGCGCCGTCGAGCGCACGCTCGATCTCTTCCAGCTCGCTGTTGATATAAATACGAATCGCCTGGAAGCTGCGCGTCGCCGGATGCTTGTGCTTTTCACGGAACGGGCTAGCGTCGGCAATCAGATCCGCCAACTCTTTGGTGCGCGTCATCGGCTCCACGCGGTTTCTTTCCACGATGGCGCGTGCGATGCGCTTAGCGAAACGCTCTTCACCAAAGGTTTTCAGCACCCAGGCGATGTCGTCCGCTTCGGCCTTCATCAGCCACTCTGCGGCGGACAGGCCGGTGGACGGATCCATGCGCATGTCCAGCGGACCGTCGCGCATAAAGGAGAACCCGCGCTCTGCGTCGTCAAGCTGCGGCGAAGAAACGCCCAGATCGAGCAGAACGCCGTCGATCTTGCCCACCAATTCACGTTCCCGCACATAGTGCGACAACTCGGAGAATGGGCCGTGTACGATGGTAAAACGAGGATCTTCAATAGATTTGGCGGCTGCAATCGCCTGAGGGTCACGGTCAATCGCCAGCAAGCGCCCTTCCGGCCCCAGCTGGGACAGAATCAGACGAGAATGGCCACCGCGACCAAAAGTACCGTCGATATATATGCCGCTGCTGCGGATGTTGAGGCCGTTGACGGCTTCGTCCAGCAGGACGGTGGTGTGTTTATAGTTTTCCAACATGCTTATAGCGACAAGTCCTGTAGCCGCTCAGACAACGGTTCCTGAGTCGACTGTTCAGCGTCAATATCATCCTTGACTTGTTGATACCAGGTCTGTTCATCCCACAGTTCAAACTTGTTGAACTGACCGACCAGCATCACTTCTTTCGTGAGCCCGGCGTGTTGCCGCAGCGTATTGGCTAACAGCAAACGACCGGCACTATCCATCTGACACTCACTGGCATGCCCCAGCAGCAGGCGCTGAACGCGGCGCTCGGCGGGATTCATGCTCGACAGACGTGATAATTTTTGTTCAATAATTTCCCATTCGGGCAAAGGATAAAGCAGCAGGCAGGCCTGATGGAGGTCAATGGTACAGACCATTTGGCCTTGCGATTCCTCGTTGAGCAATTCCCGATATCGGGTAGGTACGGCAAGCCGCCCTTTGCTGTCGAGGTTGACCATCGTCGCTCCACGGAACATTCCTGAGCTACCCCTTAGTGACCGTTTTCACCACTTTACCCCACAAATTCCCACACAATGGAGTTTACGGAGGGTATGAAAACCTTGTCAAGCCAGAGCGCCAGCGCTTTGGCAATATTTCTCTGGTCATTTTGGGAGCTGACTCGCGAAAGAAACTCTGATTGTTCGACGATTAAAAATTAACACCATGATAAACGGAGAGAATTTTCTAAGCGGAAAGAATCTGATTAAAAACCTGACGAACTGGCGATTAATTAACTCATTACTTCCTTCTGCAAGCCATGTCTCATTTTTCAGCTCGGCAATCTCAGTGCGGTAACCGCTGGCGAGCCGCGCCCGCCAAGGCTCGGCGTTGGGCGAACCGATCGCGGAATAAGGCCATAACTCCTTGAGTTAATAACGCTCAATCGTTATTCACCGTAAACCGGGCGCTATTTTACTTCAATTTGCACGGCCGTGATGCGGCCGCGATAAAAATAAATGGTTCGGATATTACGAGCAGAAGTAATTTCGATTTAAATCAATTTGGTAAGATTATTCCCAAAATACCTGTTTACAATTATGGTTTCATTTTCTTACACCTTTATTTCCACAATTTTTTCCGAAAAAAATCCCCACTCGAAGCCAAAAATCGCAACACCATGTTTTTAATGAATTTATTTTAAATCGCCGATTTTAATCTCTCTACCCTCTCCTCTCTCCCGGTTCTGCGGGACAAAAACCGAACAAATGTTAAAAATAAAAATATAAATCTAGTTAAAAAACACAATGCAGATTAGTAC
Source organism: Serratia sp. HRI (assembly GCF_010119335.3). Classification (NCBI taxonomy): domain Bacteria; kingdom Pseudomonadati; phylum Pseudomonadota; class Gammaproteobacteria; order Enterobacterales; family Yersiniaceae; genus Serratia; species Serratia sp. HRI. The sequence goes on from NZ_CP083690.1 coordinate 1,904,304, forward strand.
ACTATATAAAAAGCAAAAAAGCAGTTTTAACAACCGATAATTAATAATTTAACAGAATTCCAACCAAAGGGAGATAACACATGCTTTCGCCCGCCGCTCACTGGCGTAGCGCCGCTGCCGATACGTTCGCACTGGTGGTGTACTGCTTTATCGCCGGCATGGCGATAGAAGTGTCGATCTCCGGCATGAGCTTCCAGCAATCCCTCTCTTCGCGCCTGCTGTCGATCCCGGTCAACATCCTGATCGCCTGGCCTTACGGCCGCTATCGCGATCTGTTTATCCGCACGGCGCGCCGCTGTCCGCGCGGCCAGTTCGTGCTGCGCAACCTCGCCGACCTGCTGGCCTACGTCAGCTTCCAATCGCCGGTTTATGCCGCCATTCTGTGGAGCGTAGGCGCCGACGGCCAACAAATGCTGGCGGCGGTCACCAGCAATGCGCTGGTCTCCATGGCGATGGGCGTGGTGTATGGCTATTTCCTGGAATATTGCCGGCGGCTGTTCCGGGTGGCGGGCTACGTCTAAACCAGGAGCCCGGCAAAGCGGGCTCCTGTAGAGCGGACTATTTGCGGCTCAGGCTGCCGCGGCGGAACAGATTGCGGCGGATACGCGTCAAACCCGGTTTGGGTTTACGCGGTTCGTCCAGGCTGGCCAACACCAGCTCCAACACGCGTTCGGCTACGTCACGATGGCGCTGAGCCACCGCGAGCACCGGGCACTCGAGGAAATCCAACAGTTCATGGTCGCCGAAGGTGGCAATCGCCAGATCGGTCGGCAAACGGCCACGTTGCTTCAGCGTCACGTCCATCACGCCCTGCAACAGCGAGAACGAAGTGGTGAACAGCGCTTGCGGCATCGGGTGCGTTTTCAGCCATTCGGCAAACAGCGCGCCGGCGGCTTCACGTTCATAGCTGTTGGCGTACAGATAATCGACGTGGCGAGGATCTTCTTGCCATGCCTGACGGAAGCCCTGCTCACGCAGGAAGCTCACCGAAAGCTCCGGCAAGGCGCCCAGATACAGCACCGATTCAGCCGGGAAGGTGCGCAGCTCCTGCGCCAGCGCAAAGGCATCTTCCTGATCGGCCCCGACGACGCTGATGAAATGCTCGCGATCCAGCGCGCGGTCCAGCGCGATGATCGGCAGCGGATCGTTGGCCCAGCGTTGATAGAAAGGATGCTCCGGCGGCAAGGCGGTGGAGACGATGATGGCGTCCACCTGGCGCTGCAGCAGGTGCTCGATACAGCGCATTTCGTTGTCCGGCTGATCTTCGGAACAGGCGATCAGCAATTGGTAACCACGCTGGCGCGCCTGGCGTTCCAGGTAGTTGGCGATGCGGGTATAGCTGGTATTTTCCAGATCCGGGATCACCAGACCGATAGAACGGGTACGCCCGGCGCGCAGCCCCGCCGCGACGGCATTCGGGTGATAGTTATGCTCCCTGACCACGGCCATCACTTTCTCGACGGTTTTATCGCTGACACGATACTGCTTCGCCTTGCCGTTGATGACGTAACTGGCCGTCGTGCGCGAAACGCCCGCGAGACGCGCGATTTCATCCAGTTTCACATTAACCCCTTAATGACGCTGAAAATAGAAGTGAAGGCTGTGCTCGGATTAACCATGACATCCCGTACGGTTATTCAATCCAGCCTCTGCGATCTAACAGCAGAAAACACTGCCTAGCAACCGCTTTTGCCGAAAGGTGCCAGCAATCGGGCAAAAAATACCGAAAAACAAAGGGCGCAGCCACGCCGCGCCCCCGATTATTCACCGCCAGACCGCGCTCAGCGCATGATTTTGTCGCCGCGCGACACGCCCACCACGCCGGAACGGGCCACTTCCACGATCTCCGCCACTTCACGCACCGCACTCAGGAAGGCGTCGAGCTTGTCGCTGGTGCCGGCCAGCTGTACCGTGTACAGCGTCGCCGTCACATCGACGATCTGGCCGCGGAAAATGTCGGCGCAGCGCTTCACCTCTTCACGGCCGTAGCCGCTGGCCTGCAGCTTCACCAGCATGATCTCGCGCTCGACGTGGGCCCCCTGCACCAGCTCGCTGACGCGCAGCACGTCCACCAGCTTGTGCAGCTGTTTCTCAATCTGCTCCAGCACTTTCTCGTCACCGACGGTCTGGATAGTCATGCGCGACAGCGTCGGATCGTCGGTCGGTGCCACCGTCAGGCTCTCGATGTTATAACCGCGCTGGGAGAACAGCCCGACCACGCGCGACAAAGCGCCGGATTCGTTTTCCAGCAAGACAGATAAAATACGGCGCATGATCAGGTCCTCTCCGTTTTGCTAAGCCACATTTCGTCCATGCTTCCGCCACGGATCTGCATCGGGTAAACATGTTCAGTTTCATCGACGGTCACGTCGACGAACACCAGCCGCTCTTTTTCCGCCAGCGCCTGCGCCAGCTTGCTTTCCAACTCATCCGGCGTGCGGATGGCGATGCCGACATGGCCGTAAGCCTCGGCCAGCTTGACGAAGTCCGGCAGCGAATCCATGTAGGACTGCGAGTGACGGCCGGAATAAATCATGTCCTGCCACTGCTTCACCATACCCAGATAGCGGTTGTTGAGGTTCACCACCACCACCGGCAGGTTATATTGCAGCGCGGTGGACAGCTCCTGAATGTTCATCTGAATGCTGCCGTCGCCGGTCACGCACACCACGGTTTCCTCCGGCAGCGCCAGCTTGACGCCCAATGCCGCCGGCAAACCGAAGCCCATGGTGCCGAGGCCGCCGGAGTTGATCCAGCGGCGCGGTTTGTCGAACGGATAATAGAGCGCGGCGAACATCTGGTGCTGGCCCACGTCCGAGGTGACATAGGCGTCGCCTTTGGTCAGGCGGTGCAGAGTTTCGATCACCGCCTGCGGTTTGATGGTGCCGCTGTGCTTGTCGTAACCCAGACAGTCGCGGGCACGCCACTGCTCGATGGACTGCCACCAGTCGCGCAGCGCGTCGTGATCCTGCGCTTTCTCGTCCTGCACCAGCAGCTCCAGCATCTGAACCAACACCTGCCTGGCATCGCCGACGATCGGAATATCGGCGTCCACCGTTTTGGAGATCGAAGTCGGATCGATATCGATGTGCAGCACGGTGGCGTCCGGGCAGTATTTAGCGAGGTTATTGGTGGTGCGATCGTCGAAGCGCACGCCGACGGCGAAGATCACGTCGGCATGGTGCATGGTTTTATTGGCTTCATAGGTGCCGTGCATGCCGAGCATGCCGACGCTCTGGCGATGGGTGCCGGGGAAAGCGCCCAATCCCATCAGGCTGCTGGTCACCGGCAGGTTCAGCTGCTCCGCCAACGCCAACAGTTCGGCCTCGCAACCGGCGTTGATCGCGCCGCCGCCGACGTACATCACCGGCTTTTTGGCCGCCAGAATGGTTTGCAACGCACGTTTGATCTGCCCGCGGTGGCCCTGCACCGTCGGGTTATAAGAACGCATGCTCACGTCCTGCGGGTAGGCATAAGGCATCCGCACCGCCGGGCCGACGATATCTTTCGGCAGATCGATCACCACCGGGCCGGGGCGGCCGCTGGAAGCCAGGTAGAACGCCTTCTTCAACACCGCCGGAATGTCTTCGGTGCGTTTTACCAGGAAGCTGTGCTTCACCACCGGGCGAGAAATCCCCACCATATCGCACTCCTGGAAGGCGTCGTAGCCGATCAGCGAGCTGGGCACCTGCCCCGACAGCACCACCATCGGGATCGAGTCCATGTAGGCGGTGGCGATGCCGGTAATGGCGTTGGTGGCGCCGGGGCCGGAGGTCACCAGCACCACGCCCACTTCACCGGTGGCGCGCGCGTAGCCGTCGGCCATGTGCACCGCCCCCTGCTCGTGGCGCACCAGAATATGATCGATCCCTCCTACCGTATGCAGGGCGTCGTAGATATCGAGCACCGCCCCGCCGGGGTAGCCGAATACATGCTTAACGCCCTGATCGATCAACGATCGGACGACCATTTCGGCTCCTGACAACATCTCCATGGGTTTGCCTCCAGGCTTGCTTATTCTTCTCTGGCGCCGGAACGTAGCGCCTGCTGCGGGGCAATGCCCCAAAGTTTTTATGGGTTGTCGCTATCGAATTAACATAACGTCAGAATATGGGGCAGGCAAACGGCAAAATGGCTTAACAGTAGCGGGGTTATTGCCAAGCGGCTGGAGATCGCGGCTTTATAAAAACAATGCGCTAGCCTCGGGGTTGTCAGGCTAGGCATTGTTTCGAACAGGGGGGAAATTACAGAACTAAATCAGGTGAAGGATATGCCGCTTTTTTGGCCGGGCACATGGCCCGGCGGCGGCGTCAGGCCTGTTCCTGGTACATCGAGTCGATTTCACGCTGATAGCGCTGCAGGATCACTTTACGGCGCAGCTTCAGCGTTGGCGTCAACTCCCCCAGCTCCATCGAAAAGGCCGCCGGCAGCAGCGTGAACTTCTTCACCTGTTCGAAGCGCGCCAGCTCCTTTTGCATCTCGCGCAGGCGCTTTTCGAACATCTCGAGGATTTCGCCGTTGCGCAGCAGTTCCAGGCGATCCTGGTATTTCAGGTTCACTGACTTCGCGTACTCTTCCAGCGACTCAAAGCACGGCACGATCAGCGCGGAAACGAATTTACGCGCATCGGCGATGATCGCCACTTGCTCGATAAAGCGATCCTGCGCCAGCGTGCCTTCCAGCATCTGCGGCGCGATATATTTGCCGCCGGAGGTTTTCATCAAATCCTTCAGGCGTTCGGTGATGAACAGGTTGCCCTCTTCATCGATCGCCCCGGCATCGCCGGTTTTCAGCCAGCCGTCCTCGGTAAAGGTCGCGGCGGTTTCCAACGGTTTGTTGAAATAGCCGCGCATCACGATCGGCCCGCGCACCTGGATTTCATTTTCCTCGCCAATGCGCACCTCGACCTCCGGTAGCGGTTTACCGATAGATCCGAAGCGGAAATGCCCCTCTTCCCAGCAGGAGACGGTCGCACAGGTTTCGGTCATGCCGTAACCGTACTTGATGTTGACGCCCATCGCCTGGAAAAACAGGATCACATTATCGTCCAGCTTGGCGCCCGCCGCCGGCAAAAAGCGCACCCGGCCGCCGAGGATACCGCGCAGCTTGCTCAACACCAGCTTATCGGCCCAGCGGTGGGTGAAGTCGAACACTTTACCCAACGGCTTGCCGGCGCGCTCCTGCAGGAATTTGCGCTCGCCGCAGACGATCGCCCAGTGGAACAACGCACGACGCAGCCAAGGGGCGCGCGCCACTTTTTCCTGCACCGCGCTGAAAATCTTCTCGTAGAAACGCGGCACCGCACACATCAGCGTCGGGCGGACCTGCCCCATCGCTTCCCGCACCCAGTCGGTGTTCGGCAGGAAAACGTTCTGCGCGCCGGAATGCATCACAAAGAAGCTCCAGGCCCGCTCAAAAACATGCGACAGCGGCAGGAAGCTGAGCGACACATCTTCTTCGCCGACCGTCAGCCTTTCATCATGCAGGTAGAGCTGCGCCGCCAGGTTGCGGTAGTCCAGCATCACCCCTTTCGGCTCGCCGGTAGTGCCCGAGGTATAGATCAGGGTGAAGAGATCCTGCAGGTCGCACTCTTCAATACGCTGCTGACGTTGAGCGACAAAAGCCGCCGGATCGGCAGCGCGCTCGAAGGCGCTCAGATGCTGTGCGATCTCGCAGCCGCGCAGATCGGCCCCCTCGTCGAAGACGACAATATGGCGCAGCTGCGGGCAGACGCCGCGCAGCGCGATGGCGGCGTCAAGCTGCGCCTGCTCGCCGACGAACAGTATACGGATGTCGGCGTCGTTGGTGACGAACGCCGCCTGTGCCGGCGTATTGGTGGAATAGAGCGGTACGCTGATGCCACGCAGGTGAAGGATAGCGAGATCGGTCAACGCCCAGGCCATTGTGTTATTGGCGAAAATACCGATGCGTTCTTGCACTTCGACGCCCAGCCCCAGCAACCCGGCGGCAATGCGATCAATACGAGTGGCGGCCTCTCCCCAGGTCAGCTGCAACTCGCCGTTGGGCGACCATTGGCGAAAAGCTGTGCGATCGGCTCGGTGGGTGATTTGATGCTGTATACGATGGATCAAATGGTATTGCAGCAGATTAGTGATCATAGTGCTCTAAGCCTGAAATGAATCAAACAGTTAAGCCGGAACGACGCCTTACGGCCCCTCATCTCAGCTTACACGTGTTTACTTTTTTCTGCGCAGTCTACCTAGTCTCAGGCAGGGGGAAAAGCGATTTCAGCGTAGAAGTGTGAGCCAAAACTCAGTCCGACTTCCGCACTTTCATTGGTTGGACAAAATGGGGAGGAAAAGGTTTGCTGATGGCTATAAAACGCGGCCCATCCGGGCCGCCGCATCGAGTTAGTTTAAAATACCAGCCGGAAAGTAAAAATCAGAATATTAATTTATATTAATTATTTTTGCTGAACGAACAAACTCACTCTGAAAATAAGTTATTTTATCGCCGTAAAACCAAGAAACATCTTAATAAAAACACAGATAGTTCTTAGTTTTTATCATGAGAAAAAAACACTCAGTTGAATATTATCTTTATGTGGCTCCCATTCTTTATCACTTTACTTTGGGTTACCCGCCTCAATCAGGACGGATTTCATCCACTGGTGGCCTTTATCCCGCTCGGAGGATTCATGCCAGGAGAGATAGCAGGTGGCTTTATTCTCGTTACCACATAAAGGAACCGCCTTTATTTTCAACGCTTCCGTCTGCTGTCGCACCAACCAAGCGGGCGCAATCGCCACCATTTCCGTTTGCGACACCATATTCAACACGCTGTAGAGATCCGTGCACTGTTGCGTCACGGCGCGCAGCATCGGCTCCTCTAAATAAAAAGGTTTACTGAACGATCCAAAACTCTCCAGGGAAACCACGGCGTGCTGCTCGGCCAGCATGTGATTCGGCGTCACCTCCTCGCCTATTCTCGGATGCACCTGCGCAACCGCCAGCACTAATTCGTCGTCGAACATCGCCAGGCTGCGAAACTCCGCCGATTCGAAACGGCTGTAGCCGATGACAAACTCGACGTCCTGATAACGCAATTGATGCTCAATATTATTGTTGATGTACGACTTTATTTGCAGGTTAAGCTGCGGCGCGATCTGTTTGACGTGATTGATTATCGCGGCGCCCAGACGCAAATCGAGCGGGCTGCACAGCGACAGGGAGAACGCTCGCGTGCTGGTCAGCGGTTCGAACTCGGCGCCCGGCAACTCATTTTGCACCAGCTGCAGCGCTTGCCGCACCGGCCCAAAAAGCTGCCTGGCCCGCATGGTGGGCTGGATCCCGCGCCCGCAACGCACGAACAGCTCATCGTTGAACATCACCTTCAGACGCGCCACCGCGTTGCTCACCGCCGGCTGCGACATCCCTAACGAATTAGCGGCTCGCGTAATATTTTGCATTTGCATCACGGCGTCAAACACCGTCAGCAAATTAAGATCGACGCTGCGCAAATGAATGTCCGCCGGCTCTTTGACCATGGCGATTTCTGAATCATATTCAGCCATATTTCACTCCACTAAATCCTGTGTAGATAATCTAATCCTTGTGCTCGACAAACAATGAAACGCCGCATTGCCTTATCTTTGCACGACAAATCCTGCCATTACCGCCATCAGCCGATAAAAAACCTCGTGTTATCGTCACGATATAAGTCGTATGTGGAATACATGTCAGCAGCTTCTCCCGTCAGCAGGAAGAATGCCACCTGGGTGGTACTAATAATTAGGTATCAACAATGATTAAGACAATTAAACAACCTAACCGCACAGTATGAGACAAACTATAAAAACACATCATAAGCAATCAAACCATCTAAAAACACCGCTCACTTTGTGTAAAAACGCATTATTTTGTTATATTATGACTAAAACAATCAATTAATCATATGAATTCAATTTAAATCATTTGTATTAAAAATGTTATTTTATTGCCCTCCGTGATTAATTCCTCTTATTTTTTCATCACAAATCTTAACGCAACGAAATCCAGAAGCAATTAGCGCAGTATATATCCGATTCGTTTATGCTAAGCAGCACGCAAACTGGCCCCGTTTTTTCTCTAGGGCGTCGCTTTTTTGCCGCATGATCCTCTGTTCGGCCGATTCGCCGATGCATTGTCCCCGCATTCAATCAGGTGTTGACATCGCCAGGGCAATCACGTATCAAATTAGGCAGACACCCCATTTAAGAGAAGCTGAACCCTTATGATCCGTACTCACCGTCTACTAGGCCTACTACTTAACGCATCTTGTTTGCGCGGTATGCCTGTGGACGAAGTTCGGAGCTGACTCAGCCGATCACCCATAAGAAACCCGCGCTACTGCGCGGGTTTTTTTTTGCCCGCTTAGCGTGAAATCAACACGATAAGGAATGCACCGATGAGCCAACAAGTCATTATTTTCGATACCACGCTGCGTGATGGCGAACAGGCATTGCAGGCCAGCCTGAGCGTAAAAGAGAAGATTCAGATTGCGCTGGCGCTGGAGAGAATGGGCGTTGACGTGATGGAGGTCGGCTTCCCGGTCTCTTCGCCGGGCGACTTCGAGTCGGTGCAAACCATCGCGCGCCAGATCAAGAACAGCCGCGTCTGCGGCCTGGCCCGCTGCGTAGACAAAGACATCGACGTGGCCGCAGAAGCGTTGCGCGTCGCCGAAGCGTTCCGCATCCACGTGTTCCTGGCCACCTCGACCCTGCACATTGAATCGAAACTGAAACGCTCATTCGACGAAGTGTTGGAGATGGCGGTGCGCTCGGTCAAACGTGCCCGCAACTACACCGACGACGTAGAGTTCTCCTGTGAAGACGCCGGCCGCACACCGATCGACAATCTGTGCCGCGTGGTCGAAGCCGCCATCAATGCCGGCGCCACCACCATCAATATCCCGGACACCGTCGGCTACACCACGCCGAACCAGTTCGGCGGCATCATCACCACCTTGTATGACCGCGTGCCGAACATCGACAAAGCCATCATCTCCGTACACTGCCACGACGATTTGGGCATGGCGGTCGGCAACTCCATCGCCGCGGTACAGGCCGGCGCCCGTCAGGTGGAAGGCACCCTGAACGGCATCGGTGAGCGCGCCGGCAACTGTTCGTTGGAAGAGGTGATCATGGCGATTAAAGTGCGCCAGGACATCATGAACGTGCACACCAACATCAATCATCAGGAAATCTTCCGCACCAGCCAGATCGTCAGCCAGCTGTGCAACATGCCGATCCCGGCCAACAAGGCGATCGTCGGCTCCAACGCCTTCGCCCACTCCTCCGGCATTCACCAGGACGGCGTGCTGAAGAACCGCGAAAACTACGAAATCATGACCCCGCAGTCGATCGGCCTGAAGGACGTGCAGTTGAACCTGACCTCCCGCTCCGGCCGTGCGGCGGTGAAACACCGCATGGAAGAGATGGGCTACCAGGAGCAGGACTACAACCTGGATACCCTGTACGCCGCCTTCCTGAAGCTGGCCGACAAAAAGGGCCAGGTGTTCGACTATGACCTGGAGGCGCTCGCCTTCATCAATAAACAGCAGGAAGAGCCGGAGCACTTCAGCCTGGGCTACTTCAGCGTGCAGTCCGGCAGCAGCATCATGGCCACCGCCTCGGTGAAACTGATCTGCGGCGGCGAAGAGAAAGCCGAGGCCGCCACCGGCAATGGCCCGGTCGATGCGGTTTATCAGGCAATCAATCGCATCACCGACTACCCGATCGAGCTGGTGAAATACCAGCTGACCGCCAAGGGCCATGGCCGCGACGCGCTGGGCCAGGTGGATATCGTGGTCTCATACAACGGCCGCCGCTTCCACGGCGTAGGTCTGGCGACCGACATCGTCGAATCCTCCGCCAAGGCGATGGTGCACGTGTTGAACAATATTTGGCGCTCACAGCAGGTAGAAAAAGAAAAGCAGCGCCTGCAGCAAAACAAACATCAAAATAATCAGGAAACGGTGTGAACATGACGAAGACTTATCACATTGCCGTCTTGCCCGGAGACGGCATCGGCCCGGAAGTAATGGCTCAGGCGCGCAAAGTGTTGGACGCGGTGCGTCAACGCTTTGACATTCGCATCACCACCGCCGAGTACGACGTCGGCGGCATCGCCATCGATCGCCACGGCAGCCCGTTGCCGCCGGCGACCGTCGCCGGCTGCGAGCAGGCCGACGCCATCCTGTTCGGATCGGTAGGCGGCCCGAAATGGGAACACCTGCCGCCGGCCGAGCAGCCGGAACGCGGCGCGCTGTTGCCGCTGCGCAAGCACTTCAAACTGTTCAGCAACTTGCGCCCTGCGCGCCTGTATCAAGGGCTGGAGGCATTCTGCCCGCTGCGCGCCGACATCGCCGCCCGCGGCTTCGACATTCTGTGCGTGCGCGAACTGACCGGCGGCATCTACTTCGGCCAGCCGAAGGGCCGCGAAGGCCAGGGCATGCAGGAGCGCGCTTTCGATACCGAGGTGTATCACCGTTTCGAGATTGAACGCATCGCGCGCATCGCCTTCGAATCCGCCCGCAAGCGCCGCCACAAGGTGACGTCGATCGACAAGGCCAACGTGCTGCAGAGTTCCATCCTGTGGCGTGAGGTGGTCAATCAGGTCGCCAAGGATTACCCGGACGTGTCGCTGTCGCACATGTATATCGACAACGCCACCATGCAGCTGATCAAGGATCCGTCCCAGTTCGACGTGCTGCTGTGCTCCAACCTGTTCGGCGACATCCTATCCGACGAATGCGCGATGATCACCGGCTCGATGGGCATGTTGCCGTCCGCCAGCCTGAACGAGCAAGGCTTCGGCCTGTACGAACCGGCGGGCGGTTCCGCGCCGGATATTGCAGGCAAAGGCATCGCCAACCCGATTGCGCAGATTCTGTCCGCCACCCTGCTGCTGCGTTACAGCCTGGGCGCCGATGAAGCGGCCGACGCCGTGGAGCGCGCCATCAACCAGGCGTTGGAACAGGGCTACCGCACCGCCGATCTGGCCGGTGACGGCAAAGCCGTCAGCACCGATGAAATGGGCGACATCATCGCTCGCTTTGTAGCTCAGGGGGCATAACATGGCCAAGACCTTATACCAGAAGCTGTACGACGCCCACGTGGTGCACGAAGCGCCGAACGAAACGCCGTTGCTGTATATCGACCGTCACCTGGTGCACGAAGTCACTTCGCCGCAGGCGTTCGACGGCCTGCGCGCCATGGGCCGCAAGGTGCGCCAGCCCGGCAAAACCTTCGCCACCATGGACCACAACGTGTCGACCCGGACCAAAGACATCAACGCCAGCGGCGAAATGGCGCGTATCCAGATGCAGGAGCTGATCAAGAACTGCGCGGAATTCGGCGTTTCGCTGTATGACCTGAATCACCCGTTCCAGGGCATCGTACACGTGATCGGGCCTGAGCAAGGCATGACGCTGCCGGGCATGACCATCGTCTGCGGCGACTCGCACACCGCCACCCACGGCGCTTTCGGCTCGCTGGCGTTCGGCATCGGCACCTCCGAGGTAGAACACGTGCTGGCGACCCAGACCCTGAAGCAGGGCCGCGCCAAGACCATGAAGATTGAAGTCACCGGCGACGCCGCCGAGGGCATTACCGCCAAAGATATCGTGCTGGCGGTGATCGGCAAAACCGGCAGCGCCGGCGGCACCGGCCACGTGGTGGAGTTCTGCGGCAAGGCAATCGAAGCGTTGAGCATGGAAGGCCGCATGACCCTGTGCAACATGGCGATCGAAATGGGCGCCAAGGCCGGGTTGGTCGCACCGGACGACACCACCTTCGCCTACCTGAAAGGGCGCCAGTTCGCACCAACCGGCGAAAACTGGGAGCAGGCGGTCGCCTATTGGCGCACGCTGAAGTCCGATGCCAACGCCCAATTCGATACCGTAGTGACGCTGCATGCCGAAGAGATCGCGCCGCAGGTCACCTGGGGCACCAACCCCGGCCAGGTGATCGCCGTCAATCAGGCGATCCCGGCACCGGAATCGTTCAGCGATCCGGTCGAGCGCGCCTCTGCGGAAAAAGCCTTGGCCTACATGGATTTGAAACCGGGCATCAAATTAACCGACGTGCCGATCGATAAAGTGTTCATCGGCTCTTGCACCAACTCACGCATCGAAGATCTGCGCGCGGCGGCGGCGATCGCCAAGGGGCGCAAGGTCGCCAGCGGCGTGCAGGCCATCGTGGTGCCGGGATCCGGCCCGGTGAAGGCCCAGGCGGAAGCCGAAGGGTTGGACAAAATCTTTATCGAAGCCGGTTTCGAATGGCGTTTGCCGGGTTGTTCGATGTGCCTGGCGATGAACAACGACCGCCTGAATCCGGGCGAGCGCTGCGCATCCACCAGCAACCGTAACTTCGAAGGGCGTCAGGGCCGCGGTGGGCGCACCCACCTGGTCAGCCCGGCGATGGCCGCCGCGGCCGCCGTCGCCGGTCACTTCGCCGACATCCGTGATATTCACTAAGGGGCTAACGTGGCTAAATTTACTCAACATACCGGCTTAGTGGTGCCTTTGGATGCGGCCAACGTCGACACCGACGCCATTATTCCCAAGCAGTTTTTGCAGAAGGTAACCCGTACCGGCTTCGGCCAGCACCTGTTCAACGATTGGCGCTTCCTCGACGAGGCCGGCCAACAGCCGAACCCGGAGTTCGTGCTGAATAAACCGCGCTATAAAGGCGCGAGTATCCTGTTGGCGCGCGAGAACTTCGGCTGCGGTTCCTCGCGCGAACACGCGCCCTGGGCGCTGACCGATTACGGGTTCAAAGTGGTGATCGCGCCAAGCTTCGCCGATATCTTCTACGGCAACTCGTTCAATAACCAGCTGTTGCCGGTGACGCTGAGCGAGCAGCAGGTGGATGAACTGTTCAACCTGGTCGGCGCCAACGAGGGGGCGGAGTTCGTGGTCGATCTGGAGAACCAGACGGTCAACGCCGGCGGAAAAAGCTATCCGTTCGAAATCGACAGCTTCCGCCGCCACTGCATGATCAACGGGCTGGACAGCATCGGCCTGACGCTGCAGCACGAGGCGGACATCTCCCGCTACGAAGCGCAGCAGCCGGCGTTTCTGAATTAATCCCCTTCACCCGCCGCCCGGCGGGTGAATTTTTTCCTCACCAGTAGCCCAGTAGCTTCCACCACGCCCCGCCGATCAACATCCAAATCAGCAGGTTAACCACGCTCATCACCAGCCCGGCTTTCCACCATTCCCCCAGCGTCACGTAGCCGGAGCCGAAGATGATCGGCGCGGTGCCGGTGCCGTAATGCGTCAGCGACATCATCAACGAGGAAGAGAACGCCAGGATCAGGCCCAGCAGCGCCGGTGGCGCGCCGAGCGCGATGCCGGCGGCGAAGAAGGCGGCGAACATCGCCGTCACGTGCGCGGTGGTGCTGGCGAAAAAATAGTGAGAATACAAATAGATGAGGGTCAGCAAGATCGTGCCGCCCACCCAGCTCATGCCCATATGGTCGATGCCGTTGCCCACGGTTTGCGACAGCCAGCCGATCAGCCCCAGCTTGCCGAGGAAGCTGGCCATCATCACCAGCGCCGAGAACCACACCACGGTGTCCCAGGCACCTTTATGCTTGAGCACATCCTCCCAGCTCAGCACGCCGGTGGCCAACAGCACCGCCAGGCCGATCAGCGCCGCGGTGGTGGGATTGACCGCCAGCGCCGGGCCGAAGATCATCGCCGGGATGCCGGCCCACAGCACCAGCAGTAGCGCGAACACCCCGAGGGTGATTTTCTCCGGCAGCGTCACCGGCCCCAGCGCCTGCAGTTTTTCGCGCGCGAAGCGCGGCGCGTCCGGGGTACTTTTCACCTCCGGCGGATACAGCAGATAAATGACCAACGGCATCACGATCAGCGAGCACAGCCCCGGCACCAGCGCGGCGACCGCCCACATCGACCAGGACAGTTCGAAGCTGCCGTGGGTGCCTTTGGCAATCAGGCTGACGATCAGCGGGTTAGGCGCGGTGGCGGTGATAAACATCGCCGAAGTGACCGGGTTGATGTTGTAGTTCACCAGCGACAGATAGCGACCGATCTTACCGGAGGTATTGAGCTCGGGTTTGGAACCGAAGCTGTCGGCGATCGACTTCATGATCGGGTGAATGATCCCCCCGCCGCGTGCGGTGTTGCTCGGCGTCACCGGCGCCAGCGTGGTTTCCGCCAGCGTCAGCGCATAGGCGATGCCCAGCGTTTTTTTGCCGAACAGCGAAATGAAGTAGTAGCCGATGCGCGCGCCCAGCCCGGTTTTGTTCAGGCTGAGGGAGATCATGATCGAAAAACCGATCAGCCAGATCAGCTGGTTGGAAAAGCCGCTGAGCGCGTCGTCCAGCGCGGCGCCCGGCTTGCCGGGGTTAGTGACGCCGGTCACCGCCACCAGGGCGATGGCGATCACCGAGACCGCGCCGATCGGCATCGCCTTGCCGATGATGGCGATGATGGTGCCGATAAACAGCGCCAGCAACTGCCAGGCGTTGGGCGCAACGCCCTCCGGCACGGGAATGAGGAACCAGATAATCAGCGTGGCGCCGAGGGCGCACAGGGAAGGAAGCGGTTTGAGCGGTGTGAGTTTATCCATAACGTTCCCACTGTTCTAAACAACAAGGCGGCATCTCAATAGCGAGACGGGCGTAGGCGCAACGATCGCGCTCCATATGCCTTCAGCTTGGGCGTCCGTTTCAGCCTTCTCAATGACTTGCATCAAGAATGCCGCCGTTTGACCTCACACTTCACGCACTTTGGCGCTCATCCAGAGCGCCGCCAGCGCCAACAGCGCCGCCATCCAATACACCGAGCCATGACCGAAGTTCTCCACCAGCACACCCTGCAGCACCCCGGCCAGGATCACCCCGGTCGAGATACTGTTGGTGAACAGCGTGGTGGCGGCGCCCGGTCGGCCCGGCATCAAATCTTGAAAATAGAGCATGCCGATACCGGCGACGATGCCGATAAACACCGCGTTGAGCAGCTGCAGCGCGATCAGGGCCGGCTTAGCCGCCAGCACTATCAGCCCGAGATAAAACAGCACGCCCGCCGCCACCGCCAGCAGCATCATGTTGCGCTTGCCGAAGCGTTTGACGTAATAACCGGCCAGCAGCATTGCCGGTATCTCCAGCCCGGCGGCGGTGCCCATCAGCACCCCGGCCAGCCCTTCCGGCAGGCCGAGATCGGCGGTGATATACAGCGGCATGTCGATGATGTAAAGGGTGTTGCAGGTCCACATCAGTATTGAGGCGATGAATAGCCAGCGCACGTCGCGATTTCGCCAGGCACTGGCGGGCGCAATCGGCGCGGAAGCGCCTTCCCGCAACCCTTCGTCATCCACCGCACGCGGCACCGAAGGCAGCATGAATCCTACCAGCAGCACGCAGACCGCGAAGGTGGCGGCGGCGATCAGGAACATCACGGTAAAGCCGTAGTTCAGCGCCAACGCAAACGACAGCGGCGGGCCGATCACCCAGGCCAGCGAAAGCTGGGCGCGCATCACCGAGCTGAACATCACGACTTCACGCGCCTCGCTGTCGGCGTATTCCCGCGCCAGCGCGAAGATCTGCGGCATGGCGGTGTTGGCGATCGCCGCCATCAACACCCCGGCGGTGATCAGCGTCAGGTAGTCGCGGTTAAAAGCGAACAGCAGGCAGTTGCCGACCGCCATCAGGCAGCACAGCAGGATCAGCCTGCGCCGGTCGCCGCGGGTGTCAGAACGTTTGGCGAGCAGAAAACTGACCACGATGCCGGCCACGGCGTTGGCGGTGTAAAACAGGCCGACCCACAGCGGCCGCACCTTGACCTCGGTGGTCAAAAACAGGCTGAGCGTCGGCGTCAGCAACGCGCCGGCAATGCCGGAGAGAAAAGCGATCAGCAGGAATGCGGCAAAGATGGGGTTGATGCGCAGTGACAACCGGCTCAGGCGTTGCATATCGTCTTCCCTGACCTCAAAGCAGAAGAATGAACCTTAGGCCACGGCGAGAAAAATGCAAGCATATCGCCATGACCACGCATAAAAAAACCAGTGGGTCGCCCCACTGGCTGGTGAAACAGCACCATTACTCAGAAACTTGTTGCCACCGCCCTTACAGGTGCTCGCGATACTGCTTATCAGTCATCTCTTTGATATCCCACTGGGTCAGGTGCGCCAGCATCGCCAGCCGCGCCTGTTCGGGCACCACGCTCAGCCAGTCGGCGCGCTGGCGGCGCACCGCGCTGAAGTAGCGTTGATAGAACTGTCTGGATAAGAAAGCTTTCATGATTACGCCCTCCCCTTTCATTGATGAAAATTATCGGCGTAATATAGGGAAAGAAAAATTGACGAGTTGAGGCAGGAGCGTTCCTCTTTTATGTCCACGTCCCGATTGCAGCAGCAGTTCATCCGTCTGTGGCAACGTTGCCACGGTGAAACGACCGACACCACGCTGCAGGCGCTGGCGGAGGTGCTGAGCTGCTCGCGGCGCCACGTGCGCTCCCTGCTGAGCGCCATGCAGCGGGAGGGTTGGCTCACCTGGCAGGCGGAGTCGGGGCGCGGCAAGCGTTCGCGGTTAACCTTCCACTACACCGGCCTGGCGCTGCAGCAACAGCGGGCCGAGGAGCTGCTGGAACAGGACCGCATCGATCAGTTGGTGCAGCTGGTGGGCGACAAAAACGTGGTGCGCCAGATGCTGCTGTCGCAGCTGGGGCGCAGCTTCCGCCAGGGGAAACACATCCTGCGGGTGCTCTACTACCGGCAGCTGTACAACCTGCTGCCCGGCTCGGCGCTGCGGCGTTCGGAGACCCATTTGGCGCGCCAGATCTTCAACGGCCTGACGCGCATAAATGAGGAAAACGGGGAACTCGAGTCCGATCTGTCTCACCATTGGCAGGCGCTGACGCCGCTGCACTGGCGGTTTTACCTGCGCCCGGCGATCCATTTTCATCATGGCCGCGAACTGGAGATGGCGGATGTCATCACTTCCCTCTCGCGTCTGACCTCGCAACCGCTGTTCTCGCATATCGAGAGCGTCACCTCGCCGACGCCGTTCGTGATCGACGTACATCTGCGCAGCCCCGATCACTGGCTGCCCTGGCTGCTGGGCAGCGTGCAGGCCATGATCCTGCCGCGCGAATGGCGTGAACTGCCGGATTTCGCCCGCCATCCGGTCGGCACCGGCCCCTACCGCATGGTGCGCAACCATCCCAGCCAGATGAAGATCCACGCCTTCGACGACTATTTTGGCTACCGGGCGCTGATCGACGAGGTGAACATCTGGGTGCTGCCGGAGTTTTCCGAAGAGCTGGTGCACTCCGGCGTGCAGCTGCAGGGCGATGAAACCGGCAACAGCGAGCTGGAAAGCCGGCTGGAAGAGGGTTGCTATTTCCTGCTGTTCGATCAGCGTTCTCCGCTGGCCGCCGACCCCGTCATTCGCAGTTGGCTGTGCGAATTGATCAACCCCATTTCGCTGCTGAGCCACGCCGGGCCGCTCTACCAGCGCTATTGGTCGCCGGCGTACGGCCTGCTGCCGCGCTGGCACCACAACCGCACGCTGGCGCAACAGCCCAAGCCCGCGGGCCTGACCGAACTGACGATGACCCACTTCAATGAACATTCGGAGTTTCACGCCATTCGCCAGGCGATCGAACCGCTGCTGGCGCAGCACGGCATCCGCCTGATCGTGCAAAGCGTGGATTACGCCACCTGGCACCAGGGCGCCGCGCGCAGCGATCTGTGGCTCGGCAGCGCCAACTTCTATCTACCGCTGGAGTTTTCGCTGTTCGCCACGCTGTACGAACTGCCGCTGATGCAGCATTGCATGAACGAAGATCTGGCGCAGGACGCGGCGCTGTGGCGCGCCAACCGTTTGCCGCTGGCCGAGTTCTGCCAGCGTCTGGTCAGCAACCACCAGCTGCACCCGCTGTTCCACCACTGGCTGCAACTGCACGGCCAGCGCAGCATGCGCGGCGTGCGGATGAACACCCTCGGCTGGTTCGACTTCAAGTCCGCCTGGTTTGCCCCGCCGGAGGCATAAGCGCCTTTCGCCCGGGGCGGTTAATCTTTACAATAGCGCCGTCTCAACGGGGTGCGGTAAGTCGGGCCGAGTGATAAGCCCGATTTTCCGCTGAGAGCACACCCGTCGAACCTGATCCGGTCAATACCGGCGGAGGGATTTGAGCCCAGCGAACCGGCGACGCCGCCTCGCCCCCTCAGATGCCCTTGCCCCCTTATTTTTCAGGAGTGCAACGTGGTCAAAACATATCTGCCCTGCTTATTGCTGCTGTGTGCCGCGCCGGTGTTCGCCAAGCCGACGCTGACGGTTTACACCTACGATTCCTTCGCCGCCGACTGGGGCCCAGGCCCGGCGGTGAAAAAAGCCTTCGAAGCCGAGTGCGACTGTGAACTGAAGTTCGTCGCGCTGGAGGACGGCGTCTCGCTGCTGAACCGCCTGCGCATGGAAGGCAAAAACAGCGCCGCCGACGTGGTGCTGGGGTTGGACAACAACCTGTTGCAGGCGGCGCAGCAAACCGGCCTGTTCGCGCCGAGCGGCGTCGACACCGCCAAACTGACGGTGCCGGGCGGCTGGCAGGACGCGACCTTCGTGCCTTACGACTACGGGTACTTCGCCTTCGTCTACAACAAAGAAAAACTGAAGAACCCGCCAAAAAGCCTGCAGGAGCTGGTCAGCAGCGATCGCAACTGGAAAGTGATCTACGAAGATCCGCGCACCAGCACGCCGGGCCTCGGCCTGCTGCTGTGGATGCAAAAAGTGTATGGCGACAAGGCGCCGGCCGCCTGGCAGCAGCTGGCGAAGAAGACCGTCACCGTCACCAAAGGCTGGAGCGAAGCCTACGGCCTGTTCCTGAAAGGCGAAGGCGATCTGGTGCTCAGCTACACCACCTCTCCCGCCTATCACCTGATCGAAGAGAAAAAAGATCTCTACGCCGCCGCCACGTTCAGCGAAGGGCACTACCTGCAGGTGGAAGTGGCGGGCAAGCTGAAGGCCGCCAAACAGCCTGAGCTGGCGGAGCGCTTCATGCAGTTCATGGTGACGCCGGCCTTCCAGAACACCATCCCGACCGGCAACTGGATGTACCCGGTGATCAACACCCCACTACCCATCGGCTTTGAGCAGATGAACGTGCCGCATACCGCGTTGCAATACAGCGCCGAAGAGGTGGCCAAACAACGCGGCGGTTGGATCCGGGCATGGCAAACCGCCGTCAGCCGCTGATCCCCCGCTGGCTCTGGCCGGGGCTGCTGGCCGCCGGCGTGATCCTGCTGGTCGCCGCGCTGGCGATGGGCTCGCTGTGGCGTCACGCGCCGGACAGCGACTGGCGCGGCCTGTGGCAGGACAGCTACCTGTGGCACGTGGTGCGCTTCACCTTTTGGCAGGCGCTGCTGTCGGCGCTGATTTCAGTGCTGCCCGCCGTTCTGCTGGCGCGCGCGCTCTATCGCCGCCGTTTCCCCGGCCGGCAGCTGCTGCTGCGGCTGTGCGCCATGACGCTGGTGCTGCCGGTGCTGGTGGCGGTGTTCGGCCTGCTCAGCGTCTATGGGCGCCAGGGCTGGCTGGCGACGCTGTGCGGCTGGCTGGGCGTCGAGTATGGCTTCTCGCCCTACGGCCTGCAGGGCATTCTGCTGGCGCACCTGTTCTTTAACCTGCCGCTGGCCACCCGCCTGTTGCTGCAGGCGCTGGAGAATATCCCGGTGGAGCAGCGCCAGCTGGCCGCCCAGCTGGGCATGAATGGCTGGCAGCAGTTCCGCTTCGTCGAATGGCCGGCGCTGCGCCGCCAGATCTTGCCGAGCGGCGCGTTGATCTTCATGCTGTGCTTCGCCAGCTTCGCCACCGTGCTGTCGCTGGGCGGCGGACCGCAGGCCACCACCATCGAACTGGCGATCTACCAGGCGCTGAGTTACGACTACGATCTGGGCCGTGCCGCCATGCTGGCGCTGATCCAGTTAAGCTGTTGTCTGGGGCTGGTGTTGATCAGCCAGCGGCTGAGCCAGGCGCTGCCGGTGGGCCATACCCACGCCCAGCGCTGGCGCAACCCGGAAGACAGCCTGTGGCGGCGCGTCGGCGATTTTCTGCTGATCGCCGCCGCGCTGCTGCTGCTGCTGCCGCCTCTGCTGGCGGTGATCGCCGACGGCGCCAATCAGGCCGTCGTCAGCGTGCTGCGCCAGCCGGTGCTGTGGCAGGCGCTGTTCACGTCGCTGCGCATCGCCCTCGGCGCCGGGCTGTTGTGCGTGGCGCTTACGATGATGCTGCTGTGGAGCAGCCGCGAGCTGAAGCTGCGGCAGCATCTGCGCGGCGGCCAGGCGCTGGAGCTGAGCGGCATGGTGATCCTGGCGATGCCGGGCATCGTGCTGGCCACCGGCTTCTTCCTGCTGCTGAGCGATACGATCGGGCTGCCGCAGTCGCCCTATGCGCTGGTGATCCTCACCAATGCGCTGATGGCGGTGCCCTATGCGCTGAAGGTGTTGGAGAACCCGATGCGCGACCTCGCCGAACGTTACAACCCGCTGTGCCTGTCGCTGGATATCCACGGCTGGCAACGGCTGCGGCTGATCGAACTGCGTGCGCTGCGTCGCCCGCTGGCACAGGCACTGGCCTTCGCCTGCGTGCTGTCGATCGGCGATTTCGGCGTGGTCGCCTTGTTTGGCAACGAGCATTTCCGTACCCTGCCTTTTTACCTGTATCAGCAGATTGGCGCCTACCGCAGCAACGACGGGGCGGTGACCGCGCTGCTGTTGCTGCTGTTGTGTTTCCTGCTGTTTACCCTGATCGAACGCTTACCGGGGCGCCATGCTGACGCTTGAAAAACTGACCTATCTGTACGAACACCTGCCGATGCGCTTTGATCTGCGCATCCAGCCGGGCGAGCGCGTCGCGGTGCTCGGCCCCAGCGGCGCCGGTAAAAGCACCCTGCTGAGTTTGATCGCCGGTTTTCTGCCAGCGGCCAGCGGCCGGCTGCTGCTGAACGACGAAGACCACACCGCCACCCCGCCGGCCAAACGGCCGGTGTCGATGCTGTTTCAGGAGAACAACCTGTTCGCGCACCTGACGGTGGCGCAGAACATCGGGCTGGGGTTGGATCCCGGTCTGCGCTTGACTGAACAGCAGCGCCAACAGCGGGCACATATCGCCCGTCAGGTCGGCCTGGAGGAACACCTGGAGCGCCTGCCGTCGCAGCTTTCCGGCGGTCAGCGTCAGCGCGCCGCGCTGGCGCGCTGTTTGATTCGCCAACGGCCGATCCTGTTGCTCGACGAGCCCTTCTCGGCGCTCGATCCGGCGCTGCGCAACGAGATGCTGCAGCTGCTGCAGACGGTGTGCGAACAGCGCAACCTGACGCTGCTGATGGTGTCGCACAACCTCGACGACGCCGCGCGCATCGCGCCGCGCACGCTGCTGGTGGTCGACGGGCGCATCTACTACGACGGCCCGACGCAGGCCCTGCTGGACGGCAGCGCGCCCGAAGCGCGCGTGCTGGGCATTTCAGGTAAAGCGTGATCTGACGCGCGTTTTTTATGCTGCGGCAATAAACCTGTTGTGCGAATTTTGCGCCTGTGTTTTTATAAAAACCTGACTTTTTTTACTGATGATAAGGTTCCCTGTGATCGCATCCTCGCTGACTTCGACCCTACTAGTTACCGCGCTACCAGCCGCGGTGGTCGTCGTGCGTGTGGTGGTGGTCGTCGGCAATGCGCCGTAGGGTCCGAATCAACGCATCGATTCCCAAACCCCGCCGGCGCAAACCGGGCGGGGTTTCTTGTTTTAGCACCCTGCCCAGAAAAGCTCACCGGCCTTGAGAAAGGACAGGAACATGGCAACTTCGGGCACGCCTCAGCCGGGCACCAGCTTCACCGGCGCACAATTGATCGTTCATCTGCTGGAGCGGCAGGGCATCACCACCGTCGCCGGCATTCCCGGCGGCGCGGCGCTGCCGCTGTATGACGCGCTGAGCCAAAGCACCCGCATACACCACGTGCTGGCGCGCCACGAACAGGGCGCGGGCTTTATGGCGCAGGGCATGGCGCGCGCCAACGGCAAAGCGGCGGTGTGCATCGCCTCCAGCGGGCCGGGCGCCACCAACCTGGTCACCGCCATCGCCGACGCCAAGCTCGACTCCATTCCGCTGGTGTGCATCACCGGTCAGGTGCCCTCCTCGATGATCGGCACCGACGCCTTCCAGGAGGTGGACACCTATGGCATTTCCATTCCGATCACCAAGCACAACCATCTGGTACGCGATATCCGCGAACTGCCACAGGTGATCGGCGACGCGTTCCGCATCGCCGAGTCCGGCCGCCCCGGCCCGGTCTGGATCGATGTGCCGAAAGACGTGCAGACCGCCACCATCATCCTGGAGGAGCTGCCGCCGATCGCCGTGCCGGACGCCGCACCGAGCTTCGATCCGGCGCTGGTTTCGCAGGCCGCCGCGATGATCAACCAGGCGAAACGCCCGATCCTCTACCTGGGCGGCGGCATCATCTGCGCCGACGCTCACCGGCAGGCGCTGGAACTGGCCGAACGCGCCGGTCTGCCTACCACCATGACGCTGATGGCGCTGGGGGCGATGCCGGTGGAACACCCGCTGTCGCTGGGCATGCTGGGCATGCACGCGGCGCGCAGCACCAACTTCATTCTGCAGGAGGCCGATCTGCTGATCGTGCTGGGCGCGCGCTTCGACGATCGGGCAATCGGCAAAACCGAACAGTTCTGCCCTAACGCCGCCATCATTCACGTGGATATCGACCGCGCCGAGCTGGGCAAGGTCAAGCAGGCCAACGTGGCGATCCATGCCGACGTCGGCCAGGTACTGCAACAGCTGCTGCCGCAGATCGACACGCAGCCGCGCAGCGCGTGGCTGAGCACCGTCAACGACCTGAAACGCGAGTTCCCGTTCAACATGCCGAACGCCGACGATCCGCTGAGCCATTACGGCCTGGTGCTGGCCGCCGCGCGCTGCGTGGACGACAGCGCCATCATCACCACCGACGTGGGTCAGCATCAGATGTGGGTGGCGCAGGCCTATCCGCTGAGCCGGCCGCGCCAGTGGCTGACTTCGGGCGGTTTGGGCACCATGGGCTTCGGTCTGCCGGCGGCGATCGGCGCGGCGCTGGCGGAGCCCGAGCGTAAAGTGCTGTGCTTCTCCGGCGACGGCAGCCTGATGATGAACATTCAGGAAATGGCCACCGCAGTCGAACACGATCTGGACGTGAAAATCATTTTGATGAACAACCAGGCGCTGGGGCTGGTGCACCAGCAGCAAACCCTGTTCTACCAGCAGCGCATCTTCGCCGCCGCCTATCCGAAGCGCACCGATTTCCTGAAGATCGCCGCCGGATTCGGGCTGGATACCTGCGATTTAAACGCCGCGGAAGATCCGCAGGCCGCGCTGGCCGAGGCGATCCAACGCCCGGGCCCCTGCCTGATCCACGCGCTGATCGACATCAACGAAAAAGTGTTCCCGATGGTGCCGCCGGGCGCCGCCAACATCGACATGATTGGAGAATAAGCCATGCTGCAACCACAAGATAAACCCCAGGTGATTCTGGAGCTGGCCGTGCGCAACCATCCCGGCGTCATGTCGCACGTTTGCGGGCTGTTCGCTCGCCGCGCGTTCAACGTCGAAGGCATTCTGTGTCTGCCGCTGAAGGACGGCCAGCAGAGCCGCATTTGGCTACTGGTCGCCGACGACCAACGGCTGGAGCAGATGATAAGCCAGGTGGAAAAGCTGGAAGACGTGCTTCAGGTGAAGCGCCACAGCGAAGACGTGCGGGTATTTGAACAGCTGGAAGCGTTCTTCCAATAAGGCGAACGGGGGCTGACGCCCCCTATCCATTATGATGATTGCCCGGACAGCACCTGCCACAACAGGTGCCGATACACCGGCATCAGCGGCTGCTGGCTCAGCAGATAACCGACCGCCAGCGCCGCCGGCCAACTCACGGCGCACACCACGCGCAGCCGCAGCGGCGTCAGCCAACGGCTCAGCCGATCGGCATTGCGCTTGCCCTCACGCCACCAGCGCCAGCTCAGCCACACCGCCAGCCAGAGGGTGAACGCCGCGGCGAGCAGCAGCCACTTGAACATCGCGCTGTTGGCGCCGGCGGGAATGTCGATCGCTACGCCCGCCAGGATGCCGGGGAAAAAATAGACCGGCGGCCAGGTCAGGCAGCCGATGATGTTCGGCAAAGCAAACTTGTACGGCGGCAGATCGAGCATGCCGGCCACCATCGGCACCAGCGGGCGCGTCGGGCCAACGAAGCGGCCGATCAGAACGGTCGCCATGCTGTGCTGGTGCAAGGCGTGTTCGGTTTTGTCGAGCAGCGCTTTGTTCTTCTTCAGGAACGACCAGCGGTGCAAGGGCCCTTTGAAGGCGCGGCCGACGAAATAGGAGATCCAGTCGCCGAGCAGGCAGCCGACGATCCCCGCCGCCCAGGCGTAGTAGAAGTCCACCTTGCCGCTGCCGATCAGGGCGCCGATGCTGGCCATCATCACCGTGCCGGGCAGCAGCAGCCCCACCAGCGCCAGCGACTCGAGAAAAGCGACCAGCAGGACGACCATCAGGGTGAAAGCCAGTGACTGGGTGATCAAATCTTGTAAATAGGCTTCCATTACACCTCTGCGGATTATTCGGCCAAACGGGGCGAAGGATTTTCCAGTGCCGCCGCAGACGAGTCAATCGATGAATTGTATGCGTATTTGGCAACGCCGCACGGCAATGGACAATTACTGTATAAAAACCCATACTATAATTTATCTATATTAGCGCTAAAACCGACATCTCGCTGAATGTCGCGCACGCCGCCCGGCGGAAGACGAAGGGGTTATGACAGCACTGCAACAGGGTTTCCTGCTCACTCGCCACTGGCGCGACACGCCCGCCGGCACCGAGGTCGAATTTTGGCTGGCGACCGACGCAGGCCCGCGTCAACTGCGCTTGCCACCGCAAACCTCGGTGGCGTTTATCCCCGCCGAACAAAAGCCGCGCGCGGAACTGCTGCTGCGCGAAGAACGGCAAGTCGAACTGAAACCGCTGGCGCTGACGGATTTTCATCACCGCCCGATGCTGGGGCTGTACTGCCGCCAGCACCGTCAGCTCATCAAGCTGGAAAAGCTGCTGCGGGAAGGCGGCGTTACGCTCTACGAGGCCGACATTCGCCCGCCCGAGCGCTACCTGATGGAACGCTTCATCACCGCGCCGGTGTGGTTCAACGGCCAGGGCAACGGCAATGGGCCGTTGCTCAATGGCCAGATGAAGCCGGCGCCGGACTACCGCCCGACGCTCAGGCTGGTGTCGCTGGATATCGAAACCACCGCCCACGGCGAACTTTACTCCATCGCGCTGGAAGGCTGCGGCCAGCGGCAGGTCTACATGCTGGGGCCGGCCAACGGCGGCGATGCGCCGCTGGATTTCGATCTGGAATACTGCGTCAGCCGCCCCCAGCTGCTGGAACGGTTGAACGCGTGGCTGGAGCGCCACGATCCCGACGCCATCATCGGCTGGAACCTGGTGCAGTTCGATCTGCGGGTGCTGCAAAAGCACGCCGAACGCTACCAGATCCCGCTGCGGCTGGGGCGCGGCGGCAACCTGCTGGAGTGGCGCGAGCACGGCTTCAAACAGAACCACTTTTTCGCCGCCGCCGCCGGCCGCCTGATTATCGACGGCATCGAAGCGCTGAAATCCGCCACCTGGAATTTTCCTTCCTTCAGCCTGGAATACGTTTCGCAGGCGCTGTTGGGCGAAGGCAAGGCGATCGACAACCCTTATCAGCGCATGGCGGAGATCGACCGACGCTTCGCCGAAGACAAGCCGGCGCTGGCCCGCTACAACCTGAAGGACTGCGAGCTGGTGACGCGCATCTTCGCCAAGGCCGACCTGCTCAACTTCCTGCTGGAACGTGCCACCGTCACCGGGCTGGCGGCCGATCGCAGCGGCGGATCGGTGGCGGCCTTCAGCCACCTCTATATGCCGCGCATGCACCGCCTGGGCTTTGTCGCCCCCAACCTCGGCGAACAGCCGGAAGAGCACAGCCCCGGCGGCTTTGTGATGGATTCCCGGCCCGGTCTGTACGACTCGGTGCTGGTACTGGACTATAAAAGCCTGTACCCGTCGATCATCCGTACCTTCCTGATCGATCCGGTCGGGTTGGTGGAAGGCATGCGCCACCCAAGCGACGCCGACTCGGTGCCCGGCTTTCGCAACGCCCGCTTCTCGCGCAGCAAACACTGCCTGCCGGCGATCGTCGAACAGATCTGGCAGGGGCGCGAGGCCGCCAAGCGCCAACACAACAAACCCCTGTCGCAGGCGTTGAAGATCATCATGAACGCGCTGTACGGCGTGCTGGGATCGAGCGGCTGCCGCTTCTTCGATCCGCGGCTGGCGTCGTCGATCACCCTGCGCGGCCACGAGATCATGCGCCAAACCCGCGAGCTGATCGAAGCCGAAGGCTATCAGGTGATTTACGGCGATACCGACTCCACCTTCGTGTGGCTGAAACAGCCGCATGACGAGCAGCAGGCGGCGCAGATCGGCCGGGCGCTGGTGCAGCGGGTCAACGCCTGGTGGCAGCAGCATCTGCAGCAGCAGTTCGGGCTGGAGAACGCGCTGGAGCTGGAGTTCGAAACCCACTATTCCCGCTTCCTGATGCCGACCATTCGCGGCGCAGAACAGGGCAGCAAGAAGCGCTACGCCGGCCTGATCGCACGCGCCGGCGGCGAGGAAGAGATGGTGTACAAAGGCCTGGAAACGGTGCGTACCGACTGGACGCCGCTGGCGCAGCAGTTCCAGCAGCAGCTCTATCAGCGCATCTTCAAACGGCAGCCCTACCAGGATTATGTGCGCGACTACGTCGGCAAAACCCTGAACGGCGACTTCGACGATCAGCTGGTCTACCGCAAGCGCCTGCGCAGAAAGCTCGACGACTATCAGCGCAACGTACCGCCGCACGCCCGCGCCGCGCGCATCGCCGACGACTACAATCGCAGCCAGGGGCGGCCGCTGCAGTATCAGAACGGCGGCTGGATCAGCTACGTGATGACCGTCGCCGGGCCGGAACCGCTGGAAACGCGCCATTCGCCCATCGACTATCAGCATTACCTCGAACGCCAGCTGCAACCGGTGGCAGACGCTATACTCCCTTTCTTGCACGACGATTTCACCACGCTGGTCACCGGGCAGATGGGGCTGTTTTGAGATTGCGCCAGGTTAAGAAAAATCATCCGGTTTTGCAGGTGACGAACGCGCCGCCTTCCATTACCATAGCGCCCTTCCCAAAACTGAACCACGCTTAGCCCTGCCGTCTCGCGACGTCTGCATGGCGTGAACGGCTATTGCCCGTCAAATTTAAAACAAACCGGGATTAGCAGACGTTCAGTACAGGTGCCGCGGCCCTTCCCGCCCGGTAACAAGACTTACTTACAAAGAATCGAGCCGACAATATATGCCTTTTACTCTTGGTCAACGCTGGATCAGCGACACGGAAAGCGAATTAGGACTGGGCACCGTCGTGGCGCTGGACACGCGCATGATTACCCTGCTTTTCCCCGCCACCGGTGAAAACCGCCTCTATGCCAGAAACGATTCGCCGATCACCCGCGTGATGTTCAACCCGGGCGATACCGTCAGCAGCCACGAGGGATGGCAGCTGCAGGTGGAAGAGGTGAAAGAGGAAAACGGTCTGTTGACCTATATCGGCACCCGCCAGGACACCCAGGAAAGCGGCGTGGCGATGCGCGAAGTCCTGCTGGACAGCAAGCTGACCTTCAGCAAACCGCAGGATCGCCTGTTCGCCGGCCAGATCGACCGCATGGACCGTTTCGCGCTGCGTTTCCGCGCACGCAAATACCAGAGCGAGCAGTATCGCCTGCCGTTCGCCGGCCTGCGCGGCATGCGCGCCAGCCTGATCCCGCACCAGTTGCACATCGCCCATGAAGTCGGCCAGCGCCATGCGCCGCGCGTCTTGCTAGCGGACGAAGTCGGCCTCGGCAAAACCATCGAAGCCGGCATGATCATCCACCAGCAGCTGCTGGCGGGCCGCGCCGAGCGCGTGCTGATCGTGGTGCCGGAAACGCTGCAGCACCAGTGGCTGGTGGAGATGATGCGCCGCTTCAACCTCTACTTCTCGCTGTTCGACGACAGCCGCTACGCCGAAGCCAAGCTCGACAGCAGCAACCCGTTCGAAACCGAACAGCTGGTGATCTGCTCGCTGGACTTCGTGCGCCGCAACAAGCAGCGCCTGGAAGAGCTGGCGGACGCCCAGTGGGATCTGCTGGTGGTCGACGAAGCGCACCACCTGGCCTGGAGCGAAGAAGCGCCGAGCCGCGAATATCAGGTGATCGAACAGCTGGCCGAGCATATCCCCGGCGTGCTGCTGCTGACCGCCACCCCGGAGCAGCTGGGCCAACAGAGCCACTTCGCGCGCCTGCGTCTGCTCGATCCGAGCCGTTTCCACGACTACGGCGATTTCGTCGCCGAGCAGCAGAAATACCGCCCGGTGGCCGACGCCGTCACCCTGCTGCTGAGCGGTGAACGCCTGGCCGACGACAAGCTGAACCTGCTGGGCGAGCTGATCGACGAGCAGGACATCGAACCGCTGCTCAAAGCGGCCAACAGCGAAGGCGACAACGCCGAGCAGGCGCGCCAGGAGCTGGTGGCCATGCTGATGGATCGCCACGGCACCAGCCGCGTGCTGTTCCGCAACACCCGCAACGGCGTGAAGGGCTTCCCACACCGCAACCTGCACCAGATCAAGCTGCCGTTGCCGACCCAGTATCAGACCGCGATCAAAGTCTCCGGCATCATGGGCGCCAAGAAGTCCGTCGAAGCGCGCGCGCGCGACATGCTGTATCCGGAGCAGATCTACCAGGAATTCGAAGGCGAAAACGCCACCTGGTGGAACTTCGACCCGCGCGTCGAGTGGCTGCTGGACTACCTGCTGGC
The DNA here is from genome assembly GCF_010119335.3 of Serratia sp. HRI. Classification (NCBI taxonomy): domain Bacteria; kingdom Pseudomonadati; phylum Pseudomonadota; class Gammaproteobacteria; order Enterobacterales; family Yersiniaceae; genus Serratia; species Serratia sp. HRI. The sequence continues at coordinate 1,933,236 of NZ_CP083690.1, forward strand.
CAACCGCAACGAAAAAGTGCTGGTGATCTGCGCCAAGGCCGACACCGCGCTGCAGCTGGAGCAGGTGCTGCGCGAGCGTGAAGCGATCCGCGCCGCGGTGTTCCACGAAGGGCTGTCGATCATCGAGCGCGACCGCGCCGCCGCCTACTTCGCCTCCGAAGAGGAAGGCGCGCAGGTGCTGCTGTGTTCCGAGATCGGCTCCGAAGGCCGCAACTTCCAGTTCGCCAGTCAGCTGGTGATGTTCGATCTGCCGTTCAACCCGGATCTGCTGGAGCAGCGTATCGGCCGTTTGGACCGTATCGGCCAGATGCACGATATCCAAATCATGGTGCCTTACCTGGAGCACACCGCGCAGGCGGTGCTGGGCCGCTGGTTCCACGAGGGGCTGGATGCCTTCGAACACACCTGCCCGACCGGCCGCACCATCTACGACAGCTGCTACGAGCAGTTGATCGGCTATCTGGCCGCGCCGACCGAACAGGAAGGCTTCGACGAATTCATCCACGGCTGCCGCCAGCAGCACGATCAGTTGAAAGCGCAGCTGGAACAAGGCCGCGACCGCCTGCTGGAGATGCACTCCAACGGCGGCGACAAAGCCCAGGCGCTGGCTGCCGCCATCGCCGAGCAGGATAACGACGTCAATCTGGTGGGCTTCGCGCTCAACCTGTTCGACATCGTCGGCATCAATCAGGAAGACCGCAGCGACAACCTGATCGTGCTGACGCCGTCCGATCACATGCTGGTGCCGGACTTCCCGGGCCTGCCGCAGGACGGCTGCACCGTCACCTTCGACCGCGATCGGGCGCTGTCGCGCGAAGACGCGCAGTTCGTCAGCTGGGAGCACCCGATCATCCGCAACGGCCTGGATCTGATCCTGTCCGGCGACACCGGCAGCTGCGCAGTGTCCCTGTTGAAGAACAAAGCGTTGCCGGTCGGCACCCTGCTGGTTGAGCTGGTCTACGTGGTGGAAGCCCAGGCACCGAAGCACCTGCAGCTGACCCGCTTCCTGCCGCCGACGCCGATCCGCATGCTGATGGATCGCAAGGGCACCAACCTGGCGGCGCAGGTCGAGTTCGAAAGCTTCAACCGCCAGCTGAACGCGGTCAACCGCCACACCTCCAGCAAGCTGGTCAACGCCGTGCAGCAAGACGTGCACGCCATGCTGCAGCAGGCGGAAAGCCTGGTGGAAGCGCAGGCGCGCACGCTTATCGAACAGGCGAAGCAAGAGGCGGACGACAAGCTGAGCGCCGAGCTGGCGCGTCTGGAAGCGCTGAAGGCGGTCAACCCGAACATCCGCGACGACGAAGTCGAAGCGCTGGAGTTCAACCGCCGTCAGGTGCTGGCCAACCTCAATGAAGCCGGCTGGCGTCTGGACGCCATTCGTCTGGTGGTGGTCACCCACCAGTAACCGGCGCGACGCGGGGAGGCAAGCGCCTCCCCGTTCGGCCCTTATCGCGGAGCCAAGATGGAACCCTACAATCCCCCGCAGGACCCGCTGCACATCCTGTATCAGGATGAACACATCATGGTGGTCAACAAGCCCAGCGGCTTGCTGTCGGTGCCCGGCCGCGCGCCGGAAAACAAAGACAGCCTGATGACCCGCATTCAGGCCGATCATCCGGCCGCCGAATCAGTGCACCGGCTGGACATGGCCACCAGCGGGGTGATCGTGGTGGCGCTCAACAAGGCCGCCGAGCGTGAGCTGAAGCGCCAGTTTCGCGAACGCGAACCGAAGAAATCCTATATCGCCCGCGTTTGGGGGCATATGGAGCATGACGAAGGGCTGGTGGATTTGCCGCTGATCTGCGACTGGCCGAACCGGCCGCTGCAGAAGGTGTGTTTTGACACCGGCAAAGCGGCGCAAACGGAATATCTGGTGCTGTCGCGCGACGCCGACGGCAGCACCCGCGTGAAGCTGACGCCGATCACCGGCCGCTCGCACCAGCTGCGGGTGCACATGCTGGCGCTGGGGCATCCGATCCTCGGCGACGGTTTCTATGCCCCGCCGGAGGCCAAGGCGATGGCGCCGCGGCTGCAGCTGCATGCGCAAGAGCTGCGCATCACCCACCCCGCCTTCCAGACGCCGATGCACTTTCGCGCCGAGCCGGATTTCTGAGCTCATCACCCAGGGATACCCTAAATAATTCGAGTTGCAGGAAGGCGGCAACTAAGCGCAGCCCCGGGAGCGTACAAAAAGTACGTGACCGGGGTAAGCGCGGGCAGCCAACACACCTGCAGCTCGAAGTATGACGGGTATCGTTATTTAAAGCCTTTCTCGCGTTTGATCAGGTCGTACGCCGCCTGAATCTCCTGTGCTTTCTGCTTGGCCATTTCCATCATCTGCGGCGGCAAGCCTTTCGCCACCAGCTTATCCGGATGGTGTTCGCTCATCAGTTTGCGGTAGGCGCGTTTGATGGTGGCGGCATCGTCGCTGCTGCGCACGCCGAGCACCTTGCACGCGTCGTCGAGCGTCGGGCCGCGCTGAGCCTGCTGATAGCCGCCCTGCGAATATCCGCCCTGCTGACCGCCGCCGAACTGGCGCCCACCTTCCATCATGCTGAGGAACTGGTCGAACTGCGCGCGCGAAATGCCCAGCTCCTCAGCGATGACGTACAGCACCTGGCGTTCGTTCGGGTGCAGCGAGCCGTCGGCAAACGCCGCCTGAATCTGAATTTCCAGAAACATCCGAATCAGATCGAAGCGGCCAAAACAGATGCTGCGGAACTGCTGCAGCGTCTCACGCAGCGGGAACTGGCTCTGTTTGCCCTCGCGGAACGCCTGTTGCGCCGCAGTGCGCGCTTCGCCGTGCAGCTGCAGGCGATCCATGAACAGGCTGGCGATCTGGATATCCGCCTCGGTGACGCGTCCTTTGGATTTGGTCAGGTGGCCCATCACCTGAAAAGTGGTGCGGAAAAACAGCGTTTGCCGCGTTTGCTGGTCGGTGAAAAACCCCCGGCTGCGCTTGTTGCTGCGCGCCGTATCGATCATATGACCGATAATCAGCCCCAGAACTACACCCCAGAATCCCGCGCCAGACCAGATGGCGACGATGACGCCGAGCAGTTTTCCCCAATACTGCATATACTCCTCAATTATCATGCCGAAAGCCGCCCACTCCCCTTCGCTTCAGGAAAGGGTGCAGGCGATTTTTCCTAGAATTTGGATTATCATACCTGTCATTTATCTTTGCGCCTAACGACGACGCAAGTAAACGGCTGGATTTAGCACTAGCGCAACGCAGATGAGTAATATAGTCTCTGACCGTTTGCCGGACACGACGCCTCTGATGACGGAACACCAAAACCGCGTATGAAAAAAAGTTTCCCAACACTGCTGGCCACGATGATTTGGACGGCACTCTACAGTCAGCATGCGCTGGCTGATCTGGCCGAGCAATGCATGCTTGGCGTTCCCGTTTACGACAAGCCTTTGGTCAGCGGCGATCCGAACAGCCAACCGGTGACCATCAATGCCGATGACTCGCGCGCCGACTACCCGAAAAGCGCCCTGTTCAGCGGCAATGTGCATATCGAGCAGGGCAACAGCACCCTGACCGCCAAAGAAGTTGAGCTGAACCAGACGCAAAAACCCGGCCAGACGGAGCCGGTGCGCACCGTCACCGCCACCGGCGACGTGCACTACAGCGACAATCAGATCAAACTGAAAGGCCCGAAGGCCTGGTCGAACCTGAACACCAAAGATACCGACGTCTATGAAGGCGACTACCAGATGGTCGGCCGTCAGGGGCGCGGCGACGCCGACAAGATGAAGATGCGCGGCGCCAACCGTTACACCATTCTGGAAAACGGCACCTTTACCTCCTGTCTGCCGGGCGACGACAGCTGGAGCGTGGTCGGTTCCGAAGTGATCCACGATCGCGAAGAGCAGGTGGCGGAAGTGTGGAACGCCCGCTTCCGCATCGGCGGCGTGCCGGTGTTCTACAGCCCGTACCTGCAGCTGCCGGTCGGTGACAAACGCCGTTCCGGCTTCCTGATCCCGAACGCCAAGTACGGCAGCAACAACGGCTTCGAGTTCATGTTGCCGTACTACTGGAACATCGCGCCGAACTACGACGCCACCATCACCCCGCACTATATGTCCAAGCGCGGCCTGCAATGGCAGACCGAGTTCCGTTATCTGGTGCAGCCGGGTCTCGGCCTGATGGAGTTCGACTGGCTGCCGGACGACAAGGAATACGGCAAAGATAATGACGACAGCAAACGCTGGCTGTTCTACTGGAACCACAACGGCGTCATGGATCAGGTGTGGCGCTTCAACGTCGACTACACCAAGGTCAGCGATTACAAATACTTCACCGATCTGGACTCCAAGTACGGTTCCACCACCGACGGCTACGCCACGCAAAAATTCAGCCTCGGCTACGCCAACGAGAACTGGAACGCCACGCTGAGCTCCAAGCAGTTCCAGATCTTCGACACCACCGACCGTACCCGGTCTGACACCTATAAGGTGCAGCCGCAGCTGGATCTGAACTACTACAAAAACGACCTCGGCCCGTTCGATTTCCATATTTACGGCCAGGCGGCCAAGTTCACCAGCGTCAACCCGTACAGCCCGGACGCCACCCGTCTGCATATGGAACCGACGCTCAACCTGCCGCTGACCAACGGCTGGGCCAGCCTGAACACCGAAGCCAAGCTGATGGCGACCCACTACCAGCAGGATATTCCTGACGGTTTCGCCGCCAACTATGAAAGTCGTAAGAGTACGCAGAACAATCCGGTTACGGCGCCGAACCTCGACAACTCGGTCAACCGCGTATTGCCGCAGTTCAAGGTCGACGGCAAGCTGGTATTCGAACGCCCGATGATCTGGGCCGAAGGGGCCACCCAGACGCTGGAGCCGCGCGTGCAGTACCTGTACGTGCCGTACCGTGACCAGAGCAACATCTACACCTACGACACTACGCTGCTGCAGACCGATTACTCCGGCCTGTTCCGCGACCGCACCTACAGCGGCCTGGATCGCATCGCTTCGCAGAACCGCGTCTCCACCGGTTTGACCACCCGCATTTATGATGACGCGCTGGTTGAACGTTTTAACGCTTCCGTGGGTCAAATCTACTACTTCAGCCGTTCGCGCACCGGCGACCAGGTAACCGGGTACGACAACAACGACGATACCGGCAGCGTGGCCTGGGCCGGCGATACCTATTGGAAAATCGACGATCGTTGGGGCCTGCGCGGCGGCCTGCAGTACGACACCCGCCTGAACACCGTCTCGCTGGGCAACGGCGTGGTGGAATACCGCCAGGACGCCGAGCGCGTGGTGCAGCTGAACTACCGTTACGCCACGCCGGAATATATCCAGACGGCGTTGAACACCAAAACGGTTCCGGCCTATCAGGACGGCATTTCGCAGGTGGGCATCACCGGCAGCTGGCCGATCGCCGATCGTTGGGCGGTGGTCGGGGCGTACTACTACGACACCCGCGCCAAACAATCCGCCGATCAGCTGGTGGGGCTGAAGTACAACACCTGCTGCTGGGCAGTGACCCTGGGCTATGAGCGCAAGGTTACCGAATGGAACGCCAGCAACAATACCAGCGTTTACGACAACAGAGTTTCGTTCAACGTCGAACTGCGCGGCCTGAGCAGCGATCATAGTCTCGGCTCCGCAGAAATGCTGCGCTCCGGCATTCTGCCGTATCAGCGCGCATTCTGACGCTTTGCAACACTTTGAAAACGAGAACTTTCACCCGCATTTGCGGATTACATAATGGGAAATGTATGAAGAACTGGAGAACGCTTATTCTCGGATTGGTGGTTTGCGCCAATGCCGCGTTCGCAGCACCCCAAGAAGTGGATAAAGTCGCCGCCGTCGTGGATAACGGCGTGGTACTCGAAAGCGACGTCAACGGACTGTTGCAATCGGTGAAGCTCAACGCCCAGCAGGCCGGCCAACAGCTGCCGGACGACAAGACGCTGCGCCATCAGATCATCGAACGCCTGATCATGGATAACATCCAGCTGCAGATGGCCAAGAAAATGGGCATCACCGTGTCCGACGCCGATCTGGATAAAGCGATCGCCAATATCGCCGCGCAAAACAAGATGAGCGTCGATCAGCTGCGCAGCCGCCTGTCGTATGAAGGGTTGAACTACAACACCTACCGTTCGCAGATCCGCAAAGAGATGCTGATCTCCGAAGTGCGTAACAACGAAGTGCGCCGCCGCGTCACCATCCTGCCGCAGGAAGTGGACTCGCTGGCCAAACAGGTGGGCGCGCAGAACGGCAGCGACACCGAAATGAACATCAGCCACATTCTGATCCCGCTGCCGGAGAACCCGTCTCAGCAGCAGGTCGACAAAGCCGAAGAGCTGGCCAAACGCCTGGTGGGTGAGATCAACAGCGGCGCCGACTTCGGCAAGCTGGCGATCACCTACTCCGCCGACTCTCAGGCGCTGAAAGGCGGCAACATGGGCTGGGGCAAGCTGCAAGAGATCCCGACCCTGTTCGCGGAACGTCTGGTGAGCGCCAAAAAAGGCGACGTCGTCGGCCCAATCCGCTCCGGCGTCGGCTTCCACATCCTGAAAGTGAACGACATCCGCGGTGCGAGCCAGTCGGTGTCGGTTACCGAAGTGCACGCCCGTCACATCCTGCTGAAACCTTCGGTGGTGCTGACCGACGATCAGGCGCGCGCCAAGCTGCAATCCGTTGCGGAAGCGATCAAGAGCGGCCGCGCCAAGTTTGCCGACGAAGCCAAACAGCTGTCGCAGGATCCGGGTTCCGCCATGCAGGGCGGCGATCTGGGCTGGGCTTCTCCGGACATCTACGATCCGGCCTTCCGCGATGCGTTGCTGAAGCTGAGCAAGGGTGAAATCAGCGCCCCGGTCCACTCTTCCTTCGGCTGGCACCTGATCCAGCTGCTGGATACCCGCCAGGTGGATAAGACCGACGCCGCGCAAAAAGATCGCGCTTACCGCATGCTGTTCAACCGTAAGTTCGCCGAAGAAGCACAGACCTGGATGCAGGAGCAGCGCGCCCAGGCTTACGTGAAGATCCTCGATGGCAGCGATGCACAGCAATAAACGCGTCGTCATTACCCCCGGCGAACCCGCCGGGGTAGGGCCGGATTTGGTGGCAGCGCTGGCGCAACAGGATTGGCCTGTTGAGCTGGTGGTGTGCGCCGATCCGGCCCTGCTGCTTGAGCGCGCCAAGCGTTTGGGTCTGCCGCTGACGCTGCGCGACTACCAGCCGCAGCAACCGGCCGAGGCGCAACGCGCCGGCACGCTGACCGTGCTGCCGGTCCCGCTCGCTCACCCGGTCACCGCCGGGGAGCTGAACGTCGGCAACAGCGCCTACGTGGTGGAAACCCTGGCGCGCGCCTGCGACGGCTGTCTGAACGGCGAATTCGCTGCGCTGATCACCGGCCCGGTGAACAAGGGCGTGATCAACGACGCCGGCGTGCCGTTTATCGGCCATACCGAATTCTTTGCCGATCGCAGCCGCTGCGATCGCGTGGTGATGATGCTCGCGACCGAAGAGCTGCGCGTGGCGCTGGCGACCACCCACCTGCCGCTGCTGGCGGTGCCGGGCGCCATCACGCAACAGAGCCTGTTCGAAGTCATCCGCATCCTCGACCACGATCTGAAAACCAAATTTGGCATCGCCCGGCCGCACATTTACGTTTGCGGTCTGAACCCCCATGCCGGGGAAGGCGGCCATATGGGGCACGAAGAGATAGACACCATCATCCCGGCGCTCGACGCGCTGCGCGCTGAGGGCATCCATCTTGTCGGCCCGCTGCCGGCGGACACCCTGTTCCAGCCCAAATATCTGCAAGATGCCGATGCGGTGCTGGCGATGTATCACGATCAGGGGCTGCCGGTGCTAAAATACCAAGGGTTCGGCCGCGCGGTGAATATCACCCTCGGTTTGCCTTTCATACGCACCTCGGTCGACCACGGTACCGCTCTGGAACTGGCCGGCACCGGCACCGCCGATGTCGGCAGTTTCCAAACGGCCCTGAATCTCGCCATTAAAATGATAATTAATTGTAATGAATAACAGAGTCCACCAAGGGCACTTTGCCCGCAAACGCTTTGGACAAAACTTTTTAACCGATCAGTTTGTCATCGATAGCATTGTCTCCGCCATTCACCCGCAGCCGGGCGAAGCGGTGGTCGAGATCGGCCCCGGCCTCGGCGCCCTGACCGAGCCGGTCGGCGCACGCATGGATCGCATGACGGTGATCGAACTGGACCGAGATCTGGCCACCCGGCTGGAGAACCATCCGCGGCTGAAAGACAAGCTGACCATCCACCAGCAGGACGCCATGACGGTGAATTTCGCCGAACTGGCCGAGGAAGCTGGCCAACCGCTGCGCGTATTTGGTAACCTGCCGTACAATATTTCGACGCCGCTGATGTTCCACCTTTTCAGCTATACTCAGGCAATCCGCGACATGCACTTTATGTTGCAAAAAGAGGTGGTCAACCGTCTGGTGGCCGGCCCGAACAGCAAGGCCTACGGGCGTTTGACCGTGATGGCGCAGTACTACTGCAACGTCATTCCGGTGCTGGAAGTGCCGCCGACCGCGTTCGCGCCGCCGCCGAAGGTCGATTCCGCCGTGGTGCGCCTGGTGCCGCACAGCGTGCTGCCGAACCCGGTGGGCGACGTGCGCATGCTGAGCCGCATCACCACGCAAGCGTTCAACCAGCGGCGGAAAACCATCCGCAATAGCCTGGGCGACCTGTTCACGCCGGAACAGCTGACGGAGCTGGGCGTCGATCCTTCGCTCAGAGCAGAAAATATTTCTGTGGCGCAGTACTGCAAGCTGGCGAACTGGCTGTCAGCCAATACGACGCCGCAGCAATAAGGAGTTGTTGTCATGATTGATTCGCCCCGCGTGTGTATTCAGGTTCAGAGCATCTATGTGGAATCACAGTCGATCCCTGAAGAAGAGCGTTATGTCTTCGCTTATACCATCACTATCCGTAATCTGGGGCGGAACGACGTGCAACTGCTGGGCCGTTACTGGCTGATCACCAACAGCAACGGCCGCCAAACCGAAGTTCAGGGCGAAGGCGTGATCGGCGAACAGCCTGTCATTCCGCCCGGCGGAGAGTTTCAGTATACCAGCGGCGCGATTCTGGAAACGCCGCTGGGCACCATGGAAGGCCATTACGAAATGGTGGACCATCAGGGTCAACCGTTCCGCACCGCTATTCCCGTGTTTCGCTTAGCCATTCCAACGCTGATCCATTAATTATGTCGACATACCTTATCGGCGACGTTCACGGCTGTTACGATGAACTGAAGTCGCTGCTGGCTCAGGCTGCTTTCGATCCCGAGCACGATCGGCTGTGGCTGACCGGCGATCTGGTGGCGCGCGGCCCCGCCTCGCTGGACGTGCTGCGCTTCGTGCGCTCGCTCGGCCCGGCGGTGCGCATGGTGCTGGGCAACCACGATCTGCACCTGCTGGCGGTCTACGCCGGCATCAGCCGCAACAAGCCCAAAGATCGCATCACCCCGCTGCTGGAAGCGCCGGACGCCGACGAGCTGATCAACTGGCTGCGCCGCCAACCGGTGCTGCAGGTGGACGATGAGCAAAAGCTGGTGATGGCGCACGCCGGCATCACCCCGCAGTGGGATATCGACACCGCGAAAATGTGCGCGCGCGAAGTGGAAGCGGTATTGAGCAGCGACAGCTACCCGCTGTTTCTCGACGCCATGTACGGCGACATGCCGAACAACTGGACACCGGAACTGAGCGGCCTGGCGCGCCTGCGTTTCAGCACCAATGCGCTCACGCGCATGCGCTACTGCTTCCCCAACGGCCAGCTCGACATGATCTGCAAAGATGCGCCGGGCACCGCACCGGCACCGCTGAAGCCGTGGTTCGAGCTGCCGCGCCTGGTGGATCCGGAATACACCATCGTCTTCGGTCACTGGGCCTCGCTGGAAGGCAAGGGCACGCCGGAAGGCGTGATCGGGCTGGACACCGGCTGTTGCTGGGGCGGCGATCTGACGATGCTACGCTGGGAAGACCGCCGTTACTTCACGCAGCCCGCCAACCGTGGCGAGGCGCCTGACCACGCCGGCAGACTGGCCGCGTCCTGAAAACATAAAGGCGGCCCAGGGCCGCCTTGGTTCTCTTTACCGCTTTACGCCCCAATCACCCCGCCATCTTCACGCGTGATCATCAACACCGATGAACGCGGGCGCGGGCTGTTGTTCGGGAAGTGCGAGTCGCCCTCTTCTCCCGGATGCTGCACGTTGACGAACATCGTCTTGTAGTCCGGAGTGAAGGTGATGCCGGTCAGTTCGCAGGACTTCGGCCCCACCATGAAACGGCGAATTTCGCCGCTGACCGGATCGCCCACCAGCATCTGGTTGTTGCCCTGCCCGACGTAATCCCCCTTGTTGCTGTACTTGCCGTCGGTGAGGATCCACAGGCGGCCGGCGCGATCGAAGCCCAGCCCGTCCGGGCTGTTGAACGTGTTGTCCGCCGTGATGTTCGGCGTGCCGCGGTTGACGCCTTCCGGGTGGGCAATCGGGTTACCACACAGCGCATACATGTCCCAGGCAAAGGTGCCGGCGGTGGCGTCACCGCCTTCATCCCAGCGAATGATCTGGCCATAGATATTGTTCGGCCGCGGGTTGGCAGCGTTCAGCGGCATCCCTTCCTCACCGCGCTTGCTGTTGTTGGTCAGCGTGCAGTACGCGCGGCCGTCATGCGGGTTCACCGCGATCCACTCCGGACGATCCATTTTGGTGGCCCCGACCTGCTGTGCCGCCTTGCGGGCGAAGATCAGCACTTCGGCCTCATCGCGGAAGCCGTTCTCCGGCGTCAGGCCGTTCTTGCCGAACTCGAGCGCAATCCAGCGCCCTTTGCCCTTCAGCGGCGTGCCGGCTTCGTCGCCGTCGAACTGCGCCACGTACAGCGTTCCCTCGTCCAGCAGCGTGCGATTGTTGGCCGGATTGGCGGCGTCGACCACACCTTTGGAAACGTACTTATAGATATGCTCGCCGCGCTCGTCGTCCCCCATGTACACCACCAGACGGCCATCTTTGGCCACGGTCACCGCCGCATTTTCATGCTTGAAGCGGCCCAGCGCGGTGTGCTTGATGGGCGTCGAGGTCGGATTCAGCGGATCGATCTCCACGATCCAGCCGTGGCGGTTGAATTCGTTGGGGTTCTTCGCCACGTCAAAGCGCTCGTCATAGTCCGGCCAGTTACGCTCCGGCTCGCTGACCTTCAGCGTGTAGCGCTTCTGTTCCGGCGTGGTTGGGTAATCGGCCTGACGGGTGCCGAAGTAGGTATCGAAGTTTTCTTCGCAGGTCAGGTAAGTGCCCCACGGCGTCTTGCCGTTGGCGCAGTTGCCGAAGGTGCCCAGCACCTTGCGCCCGCTCGGATCGGCGGCGGTCTGCAGCAGCGGATGCCCGGCGGCCGGGCCGCTGAACTGCATGTCGGTGTTGGCGGTGATGCGACGGTTATAGCGCGACGGGCGCTCCACTTCCCAACGCTGGCCGTTGCCGACGCGCTTTACCGCCACGATGGAAACACCGTGCGCCGCCTGCGATTTACGCACCTCTTCCAGGCTGGTGGCCTTAGTGCCGCCGTGGGCGAACAGGTATTGCTCATTGACGTATTCGTTATTGATGGCCATCACGCCGTGGCGATCGTCGATCGGGAAGAAGCTCATGCCGTCGTTATTGTCGCCGAACTGTTTTTCCTGATCGGCGGCGCTGTTGTTGCCCTGCGGATCGAAGGCCGGTGCGCCATCCACCAGCGGTTCTCCCCAGGAGATCAGCACCTCCGCACGGTAGCCCGGTGCGATGGTCACCTCGTCGGCGGTAGAGGCGGCGATGCCCTGAAAGCCCAGCAGTTTGTTAGGCGGCAGATCCTCGGCCAACGCCTCGGCGGAGACCGACCAGATGCCGCCGCCGAGAAAGCCGGCCAGGCCTACGGCGCCGGCGCTGCCGAGCAGCAGTTTGCGGCGAGTGGGATCGATCAGGCGGTCGGCGTCTAATTGCTCAATTTGCTTGGTCATAGCGTGGTTACCTTTTTAGTTATGGCGCCGCGGTCAAGATTCACCAGAGTTGCCGGGGCGCTCGGGGTTGGGCTTCATACTAATCAGGTAATGTGACGGAAAGGTTACGGACGACGGGCGCAAAAAGGCCGGGGGCGCAATTGCTTGCGCCCCCGGGGGGAGTTGGCTAACGCGCTGAAATCAGCGGCGCTGCAAGATCTCGAAGCAGTAGCTGTGCGAGTTCAGATCGTCGGCGTCGTGGAACTCGCTGAACGTGGTTTCCCACTCGTCCGGCTCGTAATCCGGGAAGTGGGTATCGCCGCCGACCTCGGCGTCGATGTGCGTCAGGTACAGGCGATCGGCGCGCGGCAGCAGCTGGGTATAGATGCGCCCACCGCCGACCACCATTACTTCTTCCACGTCGCCGGCGGCGGCCAGCGCTTCATCCATCGAGGTCACCCAGGTCACCCCGGCTTCGCTGCCCGGACGGCTGCTCAAAACGATATTGTGGCGGCCCGGCAGCGGGCGGCCGATGGACTCGAAGGTCTTGCGGCCCATAATAACCGGCTTATTCAACGTGTTGCGTTTAAACCACGCAAGGTCCGCCGGCAGGTGCCACGGCATGGCGTTTTCCATGCCAATAACGCGATCCGCCGCCAAGGCAGCGATCAGGCTGATAATCATTGTTTAACCCTGTGTAGGCAGCAAAATTGGTGACACTATACGTAAAGGCCTGAGTGCCGTCGATAGGCTAATCAAGCAAGATGAATATATAAGATAGCTCTTATCAGCATATCTAATAACCAACGATCTCCCGCCGGGAAATTTCACACGCCGGGGCGTTTGCGGTACAGCCACAGGCCCGGCAGCGACAGGCCGATCGACAACGCACCGACAATGAAACTGGCCTTGAGGAAGTTGGTGATCATGGTCTCCATCAAGGCTTCGCTGTAGCCCAAATGCGAGATTTCTACCACAGTTATCATCGCGGTATAGGCGGAAATGCCGGGGAACATCGGGATCACCGCCGCCACGGTGAACACCTTCGGGTGCGCCAGCAGCCAGCGCGACCAGTAGATACCGATGATACCGATCAGGATCGCCGCCAGCAACGAAGCCCACTCGATGTTCATGCCGCCGTGCATCATCAGCATGCGCGAACCGCGCCCGATGGCCCCAAGCAACGCGCAATAACGCAGCGCGCGCAGCGGCACGTTGAACACCATGGCGAAGCCCAGCGCCGGCACCGCCGCCAACAACATCTCCTGCAACAAGGCCCACAGCAGACTCATGACCACCCCCGCAGATCCCACAGCGACATCGCCATCACCACCCCGATGCAGGTCGCCAGCGTCAGCAGGCTGGCCATCGCCCAGCGCGCCAGCCCGGTGTTGACGTGCCCCTTGAACATATCGGCCACCGCGTTGATCAGCGGGAAGCCCGGCACCAGCAACAGCACGCTGGCGGCCATCGCCACGCTCGAGGTGTCCTTAAACGCCGGCAGGCGCAGCAGCAGCCCGGAGATCGACGTAGCAACAAACGCCGTCAGGCAAAAATTGATCAGCGGATTCATATGGCGGGCGGTGAGAATTTGGCGCACCAGCATCGCCGTGCCGCTGGCGATAAAGGTCACCAGGAAGGCGTCAGCGCCGCCACCGTTGAGCATGCTGAAGCACCCGCAGGACAACCCCACCATCAGCACCACCAGCCAGCGCGGGTAGCGCAACGGCCGGATCCTGTCAAAACGGCGCGCCACGTCGTGCGCATCCGCCAGGTGGTGCTCGGCGAGGATCACGATATGCTGCACTTCGGTCACCACCTGCATATTGATGCCGCGATCGACGTTCTTGCGGGTGGTGGTCAGACAGGCGCCGTGGCTGAGGGTGGTCAACACCACCGCATTGGCGGAGATCGAGCTTTCCACGCTGTCCATCCCCAGCGCCAGCCCCAGGCGGGTCGACAGCTGTTCCACCACCGTGCTCTCGGCGCCGTGCTGCAACAGCAGCAGCGCGCATTGAATGCACAGGCGGGTAATTTCACGCTGTTGCCGGTGCGGCTCCGGCCTCTCTGTGGCGGTAGTCTGCTGCATGGTGCTCCATCGCTGGCGGTAGATGAATAATTATCATAGAGCCTAACAATACCTCATTGGGTTGATGCGCATCAGAGGAAGCGGCGTTATTATCGCCAGAACTCTGTCTTTTGCGCGAGACGTCCCCATGCTTGAAACTTCGCTGTTCGTCGCCGGCATTGCCGCCCTCGGCATGCTCTCCCCCGGCCCGGATTTTTTCCTGGTGATCAAAAACGCCGCCCGTTATCCGCGGCTGGCCGCCATGATGACCGCCTTCGGCGTGATCTGCGGCGTCGCCACTCACATGTCCTACTGCGTCGCCGGGCTGGCGGTGGTGATCACCACCACGCCGTGGCTGTTTAACCTGCTGAAATACGCCGGGGCGGTCTATCTGGTGTGGATCGGCATCCAGGCGCTGCTGTCGCGCGGCGGCGGCAAGATGAACATCAGCAATCTGCCGCAGCAGCAGGTCAGTCTGAAGAGCGCCTTTGCGCAAGGCTACCTGTGCAACCTGCTGAACCCGAAGGCCACCCTGTTCTTCCTGGCGGTATTCACCCAGGTGCTGCAGATCGATTCCGGTCTGGGCGACAAGCTGTGGTACGCGGGGATTATTCTCGGCCTGTCGGTCATCTGGTGGCCACTGCTGGTGTTCCTGATCCAGAGCGGGCCGGTGCGCCGCGGGTTGGAAAAGACCCAGAAGATCGTCGACAAGCTGCTGGGCGGTATGTTGATCGCCTTGGGCATCAAGGTCGCACTGAGCTAAGCAAAAAAAGGGGCGCCGATCTGGCGCCCCTACTCTTATCCTTTGGCTTCCACCACTTCATCCTCCGGCGCCTTGCCGTCGATACTGCCGCGCCAGCCGGTCTGCTGCACCCGCGCCAGCCGATTCTGATCCTGCTCGATGGCCGCGCTGAGCATCTCCTTGGCCCGCTGCAGGCTGGCGATGCGGAACTCGGTGTCCTGATAATTCTCCAGCGTGTCTTCCAGCATCTTCAGGTTATAGCGGCGGAACGTATCCGCCTTCTCGCGCGCCTCATAGGCGTCCAGCCCCAGCAGCTCAAGCGTTTCACGGCCGATACGCAGCGAGCTTTCAAAGGTTTCGCGCTCCGGTTTTTCCACCCCCAGCTGCCGTAGCTGATACCAGTGATCGACGTCGCGCGCTCGCGCCACCACCTTCAGATGCGGGAAGTGCTGCCTGGCCAGCTCGGTTAACGCCAGGCTGTCTTCCACGTCGTCGATGGCGTTAATCAGCACCTTGGCGTGGGCGGCGCCGGCGGCCTCCAGCAAATCCGCGCGCGTGGCGTCGCCGTAGAACACCTTGGTGTCGAATTTGCGCAGCGTCTCGATATGGTCCGGATCGTGATCCAGTACCACGGTGTGTACGCCGTTGGCCAACAGCAAGCGGCCGGCGATCTGACCGAAACGGCCGAAGCCGGCGATGATCACGCTGGCATTCTCGTCGTCGATAACGTCAGCCGGGCGCTCCTCTTTCGGCGCATTTTTCTCCAGCTGCGCGGCAATCACCAGCAGCAGCGGCGTGGCCGCCATCGACAGCGCCACCGCCAGCGTCAGCGACTTGGCCCATTCGACCGGCAGGACGCCGGCCAGCTGCGCGGCGCTGAAGATCACGAAGGCGAATTCACTGCCCTGCCCCAGCAGAATGGCGAACAGGCCGCGCTGGCGCTTCGGCACGCCGAGCAGCGGCCCAATCAGCCACAGCAGCGCCGCCTTGATCAGCATAAAGCCCAGCAGCAGCGAGGCGATCAGCAGCGGGTGATGGAACAGCGTGCCGAAATCGATCGACATGCCGACGCCGATAAAGAACAGCCCCAGCAGCAGCCCCTTGAACGGCTGAATATCGCTCTCCAGCGCGTGGCGGTATTCCGAGCTCGCCAGCAGCACCCCGGCGAGGAACGCCCCCATCGCCATCGACAGCCCGGCCATCTCCAGCAGGATGCCGAAACCGAACACCAGGAACAGCGCCACGGCGCTGAACACCTCGCGCATGCCCGAACGGGCGACGAAGTGCAGCAGCGGGCGGGTGACGTAGCGGCCGAGCAGCACCACTATCGTTAACGCGCCCACCACCTTGGCCGCCGACAGCACGAAAGCGCCCAGCGTGGTGGTGGCGCCGCTGCTGGCCAGCAGCGGGATCATCGCCACCAGCGGGATCGCCGCGATATCCTGGAACAGCAGCACCGCAAATGCGCTGCGGCCGATCGGCGACGGCGTCAGGTTGCGCTCGCTCATCGCCTGCATGGCGATGGCGGTGGATGAGAGCGCCAGCGTCAGGCCGATCAACAGCGCCACCTTCCAGTTGAGGCCGAGGAAGTAACAGAAGGCGCTCAGCGCCAGGCCGCAGCCCACCATCTGAATGCTGCCGCCGCCGAACACCGAGGCGCGCAGCGTCCACAGCCGCTTGGGATCCAGCTCCAGGCCGATGATAAACAGCATCAGCACCACGCCGATCTCGGCGAAGGTCAGGATCGACTCGGCGTCCGACACCAGCTTCAGCCCCCAAGGGCCAATGATGCAGCCGGCAATCAGGTAGCCGAGCACCGAGCCCAGCCCCAGCCGCACCGCGATCGGCACAAACAGCGCGGCGGAGCCGAGGTAGATCAGCCCCTCGATCATCATGTGGTGGTTATCCATGGCTGGCCTCCCGTGTTTCCGCTTCGGCATGTTCCATCAGGTAGTCGACCAACCGCTGCCGGTAGGCTTCGCCGGCGGCGAGCAGCGCCGGTTCGTTGCAGGTAAAAGTGTTATGCAGGGCGAAATAAGGCTGCCAGTTCATGCCGCAGTAAATCGCCGTGGCCTGCAGCGGCTGCGCCAGCGCGGCGAAGTTGGGAAAGTCGCCCAGCTCGAAGTGGTGCTCGTCGCCGCCGCTGGTCACCGCCCACAGGCAGTCTTTACCCACCAGCGCGTTGCCGTCGTGGCCGTAGGCCCAGCCGTGCTCCAGCACTTTGTCGATCCACAGCTTCAACAGCGGCGGGAAGCTGTACCACTGCATCGGATGCTGCAGCACCACCAGGTCGGCGCGCTCCAGCGCCCGCTGCTCCGCGTTGATGTCGATATTGAAATCGGGGTACAGCTCATACAGCGAGCGCACCTCTACCTCAGGGAGATCCCTCACCGCCTGCAGCAGGCGCTGATTGGCATGCGAATGCCGGGGATACGGGTGAGCATAAATTATCAGAATCATTGTTATCGTCGTTCCTTCGTTCCTTGCCAATACACCAAGCATATACCAATCACACAGGATGACAGTTTGCCCACTGATTGATAGCGGAAATTTTTAACGCCAGCCGACAAATTCGCTGAATAAAAAAGGCGCTGCATCTGCAGCACCCCTGGCGTAGCGTTATCGCGCGGTTATTTGCCGATGCGCGCGTGCATTTCCTGCACCGACGTGACCTGCTCGGTCGGATCCGCTTTCAGCGCCATCGCGGTGGCGAAGCCGCCGTTCAGCGTGGTGTCGTAGTGCACCTTGTACTGCAGGGCGCTGCGGCGAATCAGCTTGGAGTCTTCAATCGCCTGACGGCCGGCCGTGGTGTTGACGATGTAGGTGTACTCGCCGTTCTTGATACGGTCCTGAATGTGCGGACGCCCTTCGTGCACCTTGTTGACCAGGCGCGGGTTGATGCCCGCTTCGCCCAGCACCACCGCGGTACCGTGGGTGGCGTCCAGCTCGAAGCCCTGCTTCAGCAGGCTGGCGGCCAAATCGACCACGCGAGCCTTGTCGCCTTCACGCACCGACAGCAGCGCGCGGCCCTGCTTTTTCATGCCCGAGTTACTGCCCAGCATCGCTTTGGAGAAGGCTTCCGCGAAGGTGCGGCCCACGCCCATCACTTCCCCGGTAGAGCGCATTTCCGGCCCCAGAATCGGGTCGACGCCCGGGAATTTGTTGAACGGCAGCACCACTTCTTTCACCGAGTAGTACGGCGGGATAATTTCTTCGGTCACGCCCTGCTCAACCAGCGTTTTGCCCGCCATCACGCGCGCGGCCACTTTAGCCAGCGGCACGCCGGTCGCTTTGGACACGAACGGCACGGTACGCGCGGCGCGCGGGTTCACTTCAATCAGGTAGACTTCGTTGTCTTTCACCGCGAACTGCACATTCATCAGGCCGCGTACCTGCAGCTCGAACGCCAGTTTTTCCACCTGGCGACGCATCACGTCCTGAATTTCCTGGCTCAGGGTGTACGCCGGCAGCGAACACGCGGAGTCGCCGGAGTGCACGCCCGCCTGCTCGATATGCTCCATGATGCCGCCAATCAGCACGCGTTCGCCGTCGCAGATGGCGTCGACGTCCACTTCCACCGCGTCGTCCAGGAAGCGGTCCAGCAATACCGGCGCATCGTTGGACACGCTGACCGCGGTCTGGAAGTAACGGCGCAGGTCGGTTTCGTCATAGACGATCTCCATCGCCCGGCCGCCCAGCACGTAGGAAGGGCGCACCACCAGCGGATAGCCGATGCCCGCCGCCTTCTCCACTGCCTGCTCGATGGCGGTGACGGTGGCGTTGGCCGGCTGCTTCAGGCCCAGACGGTTAACCGCCTGCTGGAAGCGCTCCCGGTCTTCGGCACGGTCGATGGCGTCCGGGCTGGTGCCGATGATCGGCACGCCCGCGGCTTCCAGCTCGCGCGCCAGCTTCAGCGGGGTCTGGCCGCCGTACTGCACGATCACGCCCTTCGGCTTCTCGATGCGCACGATTTCCAGCACGTCTTCCAGCGTCACCGGCTCGAAGTACAGGCGGTCGGAGGTGTCGTAGTCGGTAGAGACGGTTTCCGGGTTGCAGTTGACCATGATGGTCTCGTAGCCGTCTTCGCGCAGCGCCAGCGAGGCGTGCACGCAGCAGTAGTCGAACTCGATGCCCTGGCCGATACGGTTCGGCCCGCCGCCCAGCACCATCACTTTCGGCCGGTCGTTGGTCGGGTTGGACTCGCACTCTTCTTCATAGGTGGAGTACATGTAGGCGGTGTCGGTGGCGAATTCCGCCGCGCAGGTATCCACACGCTTGTACACCGGATGCAGGCCGTGGCTGTGGCGCAGCTTGCGAATTTCGCTCTCGGCGACGCCGGCCAGCTTGGCCAGACGCGCATCGGCGAAGCCCTTGCGTTTCAGGGTGCGCAGGAACGCTTTGTTCAGGCCGTTGATGCCCGCTTCGGCCACCTGTTCTTCCAGGCGCACCAGCTCTTCAATCTGCACCAGGAACCAGCGGTCGACGTTGGTCAGGTTGAAGACGCCGTCAACCGACAGACCGGCGCGGAAGGCGTCGGCGATGTACCAGATGCGGTCAGAGCCGGCGTCTTTCAGCTCGCGGCGGATCTTGGTCAGCGCTTCCGGATCGTCCAGGCTTACTTTCGGGTCGAAGCCGGTGGCACCCACTTCCAGACCGCGCAGCGCTTTTTGCAGCGACTCCTGCTGGGTGCGGCCGATGGCCATCACTTCGCCGACCGACTTCATCTGGGTGGTCAGGCGGTCGTTGGCGCCGGCGAACTTCTCGAAGTTGAAGCGCGGGATCTTGGTCACGACGTAGTCGATGGACGGTTCGAACGATGCCGGGGTGCGGCCGCCGGTGATGTCGTTCATCAGCTCATCGAGGGTGTAGCCCACCGCCAGCTTGGCGGCGATCTTGGCGATAGGGAAGCCGGTGGCTTTCGACGCCAGCGCCGAAGAGCGCGACACGCGCGGGTTCATTTCGATAACGATCAGGCGGCCGGTTTTCGGGTTGACCGAGAACTGCACGTTGGAGCCGCCGGTTTCGACGCCGATCTCACGCAGCACCGCCATCGAGGCGTTGCGCATGATTTGGTATTCCTTGTCGGTCAGGGTCTGGGCCGGTGCGACGGTGATCGAATCGCCGGTGTGGATGCCCATGGCGTCGAAGTTTTCGATGGAGCAGACGATGATGCAGTTGTCGTTCTTATCGCGCACCACCTCCATCTCGTACTCTTTCCAACCGATCAACGATTCATCGATCAGCAGCTCGTTGGTCGGCGACAGATCCAGACCGCGTTCACAGATCTCTTCGAACTCTTCGCGGTTGTAGGCTATGCCGCCGCCGGTGCCGCCCATGGTAAAGGAAGGGCGGATGATGCACGGGAAACCGACGTCAGCGGCTACCGCCAGCGCTTCTTCCATGGTGTGCGCAATGCCGGAACGCGCGGTGTCCAGACCGATTTTCTTCATCGCCACGTCGAAACGGCGACGGTCTTCGGCCTTGTCGATCGCATCGGCGGTCGCGCCGATCATGGTAACGCCGAACTCGGCCAGCACGCCCTGACGCTCCAGCTCCAGCGCGCAGTTCAGCGCCGTCTGGCCGCCCATGGTCGGCAGCACCGCATCCGGGCGCTCTTTTTCGATGATCTTGCGCACCACTTCCCAGTGGATCGGCTCGATATAGGTCGCATCGGCCATTTCCGGGTCGGTCATGATGGTCGCCGGGTTGGAGTTGACCAGAATGACGCGGTAACCCTCTTCGCGCAGCGCTTTACACGCCTGGGCACCCGAGTAGTCGAACTCACACGCCTGGCCGATAACGATCGGGCCAGCGCCGAGGATCAGGATGCTTTTTATGTCTGTACGTTTTGGCATTTTTTACTGCTCCTGATTATTTGGCGTTAGAACGGTAAGTCTCAATCAGTTCGATAAAGTGATCGAACAACGGCGCGGCATCGTGCGGGCCTGGGCTGGCTTCCGGGTGACCCTGGAAGCTGAACGCCGCTTTGTCGGTGCGGTGAATGCCCTGCACCGTATGGTCGAACAGCGATTTGTGCGTGACGCGCAGGTTCGCCGGCAGGTTGTTTTCATCGACGGCGAAGCCATGGTTCTGCGCGGTGATCATCACGGTGTTGTTGTCCAGATCCTTCACCGGGTGGTTGCCGCCGTGGTGGCCGAGCTTCATCTTCATGGTTTTCGCCCCGCTGGCCAGCGCCAGCAGCTGGTGGCCCAGGCAGATGCCGAACACCGGAATGTCGGTTTCCAGGAACTGTTTGATGGCAGCGATGGCGTAGTCGCACGGCTCCGGGTCGCCCGGGCCGTTGGACAGGAAGATGCCGTCCGGATTCATTTTCAGCACCTCGTCGGCCGGGGTCTGCGCCGGCACCACGGTCAGACGGCAGCCGCGATCCACCAGCATGCGCAGGATGTTGCGCTTGGCGCCGTAGTCGTAAGCCACCACGTGGAACGGCAGTTCCGCGGCGGTTTTGGCTTCAGGCAGGTCGCCTTCAAGCGTCCAGCTGCCTTGCTGCCAGCTGTAGGCCTCTTGGGTGGTGACCTCTTTCGCCAGATCCATGCCCTTCAACCCCGGGAAACCTTGCGCCTTGGCCAGGGCCAGCGCGGCGTCCGGCGAGTCGGCGGCGATGATGCAGCCGTTCTGGGCGCCCTTCTCGCGCAGCAGGCGGGTTAATTTACGGGTATCGATATCGGCGATTGCCACGATGTTGTGACGCTTGAGGTAGTCGGACAGGCTTTCTTCGTTGCGGTAGTTGCTGGCGATCAGCGGGAGGTCACGAATGACGAGGCCTTGGGCGTGTACTGCGGAGGATTCTTCGTCGGAAGCATTGGTGCCGACATTGCCGATATGAGGATAAGTAAGAGTAACGATCTGGCGGGAATAGGAAGGATCAGTGAGGATTTCTTGATAACCGGTCATCGACGTATTGAAGACCACTTCCCCCACTGCCGTTCCCTCTGCCCCGATGGCCCGACCGTGGAATTGGGTTCCGTCTTCCAGAACCAATAGCGCTGACTTTATCAAAACACCCTCCGAGGAATAATCAATCACAATATTTGCATATTAATTCAGATATCGCGATCTAAATCAATGCAAAAACCGTCCGCGAGGCCAATTTTTGGCAAATTGGGCGCATTTTAATGATGAGTGCCCGGCTTGTCTACCCAAACTGCCATTTTTTGTTTTATTTTTGCAGTTCTCACCGCTCATGCGGCTTGAGCGGCGATAAAAACACAGAAAACCGGGGCTGGAAAACGGTTGCGAGGCTGAATGACGAAAAATGGCGCCAGAATGGGCTCCAAAGGACGCTAAAATGGGATCTGGTGGATAAAAACGGGATGATTAGCAAGGTAAACATCAACAAATAACAATCAATAAAATAAAATCACACCAACGCTTCATTTTTCATGTTAAAAAAAAGGACAATAAAATTATTGTCCGATTATCATAGCATTATGACAAACACAACCACATCACGATGGTATGCAAATCAATTACAACTGGTCCAAATTCAACACGTCACGCATATCAAACAGACCTTTATCCCGGTTATGCAACCAGGCGGCTGCGCGCACCGCGCCGCTGGCAAAAGTCATCCGGCTGGAGGCCTTATGGGTGATTTCCACCCGTTCACCGATGTCGGCGAACATCGCGGTGTGCTCGCCGACGATGTCGCCGGCGCGAATAGTGGCAAAGCCGATGCTTTTCGGATCGCGTTCGCCGGTATGGCCTTCGCGCGCATAGACCGCGCAGCTTTTCAGGTCGCGCCCCAGCGCACCTGCGATCGCTTCGCCCATGGCCAGCGCCGTGCCCGACGGCGCATCCACTTTGTGGCGGTGGTGCGCCTCAACGATTTCGATATCGGTATAGTTGCCCATCACCTGCGCGGCCTTCTCCAGCAGTTTCAACACCAGGTTGACGCCGACGCTGAAGTTGGCGGCGAACACGATGCCGATATGCTGCGCCGCATCGCGGATCGCCTGTTTGCCGGCGTCATCGAAGCCGGTAGTGCCAATCACCATCGCCTTGTGGTGCGCCACGCAAAAATCCAGGTAACCCCGGGTGCTTTCCGGGCGGGTGAAGTCGATCAAAATATCGAACTCGTTCGCCACCTTCTCCAGACTGTCGCTCACCTTGACGCCCAGCGCGCCGATGCCCGCCAGTTCGCCGGCGTCGACGCCGACCAGGCTGGAGCCCGGGCGCGACAGTGCCGCCCCCAACACCACGCCTTCCGCCTGCTGCACCGCCTGGATCAATTGACGGCCCATCCGGCCGCCGGCGCCCGCAATCGCAATGCGGATTTGTGAATCACTCATGCTTGCTCTCTTCTTGATTTGACGCCTATCCCATTAGGCTATCGATTCAGGGTAACCGCCCCGCTTCAGCGTCGCCAGAGGATTCATTTCATAATTAGAAAATTATGATATTCCTCCGTTCTCATCAGCGATGCTGTCGTGAGATTAACATTCAACCGATTTGGCGGCCTGCGACGATTGTACATAATCATGCAGTTTCCATGGCAAAAAAATGCAGAAAAAAGGCGCCGAAAACGGCGCCTGAGGAAGGAAGAACGGCGAGGTCAGGCAGTAATGGCGGCCACTTCGTTGGCGATCGCCGTTAGCGCGTCGTGGCGGGCATAATCCTCACGCACCAGCGCCGCGCGTTGCCGATAGATCGGCTGTTGCAGAATGCGCATCGTCGCCGCCAGGATCTGTTCGGCGGTCGGCGTACTGGTGTGCAGGCTGATGCCGCAGCCGGCGGCCACCACGCGCGCGGCCGCCTCCAGCTTGTCCTCGCCGGTGCCGGCGACGATCAGCGGCACGCCGCAGTCCAGCGCATAGTTGATCGAGCCGTAACCGCCGTTGGTGATCAGCAGCGCCGTCTCCGGCAGCCAGCGTCCGAAGGAGATAAACTCCCGCACTCTGGCATTGCCCGGCAGTGCCTCCATCAGCGCTTCCGTCGCCCGTCCGCCGGTCGTGGCCAGCACTCGCACCGGCAAATGCGCCAGCGCTTGCAGCGTCGGCACGATCAGCTGATGCAAATCGACATTGGCCAACGTGCCCTGAGACACGATCACCAGCGGCCGGCGGTCGTCCGCCTCCCACAGCGTCTCTTCCGCCGCCGGCAGGCAGCCGCTGCGCAGCGGGCCGACGAAGCGCACGCCGCTCGGCAGGTCGTCACGCTCATATTCCAGCGCCGTGGTAGCCAGCTGCAGGAAACGCTCGCAGCCGCCGATCAGCGCATCGGTGAACGGGCGATCCAGCGCCCGCCCGCCCGCCTGCACCAGCGCGGTATCGAAGCTCTGCTGTACTTCATCGAGCAGCACGCGCGTTTCTTCATCTACCAGCTGCTCACGGGTCAACGCCTTCGGCAGCAGCGCCGGCGGGATACGCGGGCCATAAAAAATAGCATCGCGCGAAGAATACGACAGCGGCGTAACGCCGATACCGAAGACCGGCGGCCGCTCGGCGGACTGCAGCAGCGGCAGCACGCCGTAGAAGCAGTTCTCCACCATCAGCAGATCGGTCTTTTCGGCGGCGATGGCCGCACGCAGCTGCCGATCCAGCAGCGGGATCGGTGCGGCGAAGAAATCCTTCAGCGCCAGCGCCATCTGCGCATTACCCGGCGGCAGCGCGGCGCGCGCCGGGAAGTGCTCTTCCAGGTGGCGATAGTCGAAATCCACCTGCGCGTCGAACGGCACGAAGTTCGCGCCCGCCGCCTCGGCGCGTTCGCGAAACAGCGCGCCGGTCATCACCCGCACCTGATGCCCCTGGGCAATCAGGTGGCGAGCGATGGCTAACATCGGGTAGACGTGCCCCGGAGTGGCGACCGCCGCCATCAGTATCCTTGCCATAATGCTCCTTTACGCTTCTGCGTTGGCCGGCTTCAGCGCCAGATTGGCGCACACCGGGTTGCTCTGAATATGCACGCGCTGCAAATGACGCGCGGAACGGGCGGTAAAACCCTCACGGCCGTGCAACAGCGAGAAGTTGTCCGCCACCACCACGTCGCCCTGCTGCCACTGATGGGCATAATAGTGACGCGGATCGTACAGGTGCTGCTGCAAAGTGTGATGGAACTGTTCCTGCTGCTGTTCCGGCACACCGTGATATTCCAGCGCATGCTGGTTGAGGAATTTTTTCCCCTCCGTCGGCGGTTCATTGTAGCGCATGATTAACCCCCTGCCGTTCGGGTGCTGCACCACCAGCGGCGAACAGACTTCACCGCCGTAATGCACCACCTGCTTGATGCGGTAGGTGATCGAGACCGACAGCCACTGATCCAGCAGCGCTTCGTCCGCATTGGCCAACAGCCGCGTGGTGTCGACGAAGGTGGTGCATCCGCCTTCGTCCTGAGAGGGTGCCGCCACGCAGTGGAACAGCTGGAACTCGGGGATGGTCGGCTTATACATGCCATCCCAATGCAGCGGGACGTAGCTGCTGTCGAAGATATGATCCTTGGCGTCCGGATGTTCCTTCACGTCCAGCACCGCACCGAACGGCCACATCATGATTTCGCCCCACTGTTCGGCATAGCGAGTCAGGACTTCCGCCTCGTTGAAACCGGAGTCGAATCCGCGCAGCACCAGCAAGTGGTGTTCCTGCGCCAGCGTTCGCAGCGCCGCCACCGGCAGATCGCCGATCTTTTGCCCCGGATGCTGCGGCGTCAGGATCGCGCCGAACGGGGTATTCGGTTGGATATGGCAATTAAGCGGTTGGTTGTTCATCGGTGATTCTCCTTGCATCGAATGTGCTGCTCACACGGCAACGTGCCGTTAAAAACGCGCCCGCCAGGATTTCGGGCGCAAAAGCCTGCGACGACCTCAGGCCATCTGTGGCTGCTCGATCAGGTAATGGCTCGGCGTGCCGCGGATCTCCACCAGTTCGCCGTCCAGGCTCTGCGCATCTTTACGCTTCATCAGCACGAACTGGCCGTTCACGTTGGCCGCCACGCCGTGCCACGGCGTCAGCCAGTCGTCTTTGGTCGGCATCATGTGGATGCCCATTTTCAAGCTGTCGACCGGCTGCGGGTGAATCGACAGGCGGATCGCTGCCGGGAAATGTTGCGCCAGCAGGTTGCCCCAGGCCCAGCTGCGTTGGATCACGCCGCAGGCGCGCTGCTTGGCGTCCTTCTGCAGCGCGGCGTTGGAACCGCTGTAGCCCGGCAGCTGACTGTCTTCATACAGGAAGCGCGTGATGGCGCGGTACAGCGAGAGGCCCTGTTCGTCCTGCATCAGCTGTTGCTTGATCGCCTCTTCCGATTCGGCGTAGCCCTCCACCAACAGCCGGCGCAGCAGATCGTAATCGTCGGTATGCTCCGCCAGGCCTTTGACGTCGCCGAGGTTGAACACGCTCAGGTGCGTCGCGCCCACTTCATGCAGCAGGCCTTCAATCTCGCGCTGATAGTGGTTGATCGCTTCGTCGCTGACGCGGATCAGATCGCCGAACACGTGGCCGTCGGAGCAGATAACGATATGCGCACCCGGCGGATAATAGAGTTGAATACGCTGGCACAGCGAATTGAGAAAGATCAGCGACAGCCGCTCCGCCATGTCCGGCACCGCGCCGATCACCTTGTTGGTGTTGGGCGACTTGGTCGGAAAGGCCGGCAGTACGAATTCGATGCGCTGCTCGTTTTCAATGAATGCCCGAATGCGCGGCAATTGCACCTGAGTGACCCGCTGTTCTTCTTCGGCAATTGAGGTGTCGCCACCGGGGAAACGGCGGCGGTATTGCAATAATTCACGTAGGATTTTTAACGCTATTTCATCTTTCTGAACGCTGTCCACAATGTGCTCCTGTTGCGATGCGGCGCGGGTGTATTATTGAAAAGCGCAATAAGATTTATCAAAAAGAGAAAAAACCTCTGCGTGATAATAATTAGCCCGGCGTTTATATGCTCCAGGCAATATAGAAGAGATGGTGCTATATTATTAGCCCGTATAATTCACAATCTTGGTTAAGTTGTGCTTAACAAACTATGAGCAATATTTTAAAACGCATGGCCATTTTCTCAAAAGTGGTCGATTGCGGCGCATTCAGCATGGCGGCAAAAGAATTGGGCATGACGACCTCGGCCGTGAGCCAACATATTCGCCAGTTGGAGGAACATCTGGGCATTCAATTACTGTTGCGGTCGACACGTTCATTGAGTCTGACCGAAGCCGGATTGTGCTTTTATGAAGATTGCCTGCTGATGATCCACGCCGCCGAACGCGGCCAACAACGGATCGCCGCGCTGCGTGGCGAACTGGTGGGTGAACTGCGCGTCGCCACCTCGACCGAATTCGCCACCCACTATCTGGTGCCGGCGCTGCAGAGCTTCCTCGACGAGCACCCGCGGCTCACGCTGCGGCTGGAAATCCACGATGAAAAGATAGACCTGATCGCGCAACGCATCGATCTGGCGATACGCGGTGGCGTGCTGGCCGACTCCAGCTACGTTTCCACGCGGCTGGCGCGCTGCCGCGAAGTGCTGTGCGCCTCGCCGGCCTACCTGGCGCACCACGGCGTGCCGGATTCGCCGCAGGCGCTGACGCATCACCACTGGGTGACCTTTACACCGCTCGGCAACCCGCAGTTTGTTCGTCTGATCCATCGCGACGGCAGTGAACACCGCATGCGCATGACCGGGCGCTTGTTCACCAACAGCGGTATGGCGATGAAGGAGTTGGCGCTGACCGGCAAGGGTATCATTCGCAATTTCTTCGCCAACGTTGAGCGTGAGTTGCTCAGCGGCGAGCTGATTGAAATATTGCCCGACTGGCGATTACCAGAAATAAATTGCTATGCCATTATGCCGCGTCGGGAGATTCAGCCATTAAAAGTCCGACGATTGCTGGAACATATGAAGCTTTATTTAAAGGAGAAAGGATTAAACGCCTTAGAACATATTCGGCAGGAATAAAATAAGAAACATCTGCAACACCTATTATTGTAATTATTGTAATCACCTTGCCAACGCCAGGCCTTATTTAGATTGCAGGCTAATGATACCTTGATTAATGACTTTTCGTCAGCTTATATAATTAATGACACCGACGCTATTTCAAATGCCCAGAATAAATTTGACTTTAGTTAGCAGAAAATTTGAATATGCGCAGAGTTTTATTTTCAATGCCATGCGAATGCCCAAAAAAAACGGGAAGCCTGAGCTCCCCGTTGTCATCCGCCGGCGCCTGTCAGTCTATCTGACGAACGTCCACGCGCAGCTCTTTCGGCACTTCGAACACGATGTTCTCTTCACGCCCGCTGATTTCATGCACGTCCATACCGCCCAGCGCTTTCAGGCGAGAGATCACCTCCTGCACCAGCACGTCCGGCGCTGAGGCACCGGCGGTAACGCCGATATGGCGCGCCCCGCTCAGCCAGCTCTCCTGAATATCCGCCGCCGAATCGATAAGATAAGCCGGTTTGCCGACGCGCTGCGCCAGTTCCGCCAGTCGGTTGGAGTTGGAGGAGTTTTTTGACCCCACCACCAGCACCACGTCCGCATCGCCGGCCAGGTTACGCACCGCTTCCTGACGGTTGGTGGTGGCGTAGCAAATGTCATCCTTGCGCGGGCCGATAATGCTCGGGAAACGCTGGCGCAGGGCGTCGATCACGTCCGAGGTATCATCTACCGACAGCGTGGTCTGCGTCATGAAGCACAGGTTGCTTTCATCTTTCACCTGCAGCTTCCACACGTCTTCCGGCGACTCGACCAGGTACATGCCGCCCTGCGGGTTGCTGTACTGGCCCATGGTGCCTTCCACCTCCGGGTGCCCGGCGTGGCCGATCAGAATCGCTTCGGTGCCGCGGCGGCTGGCGCGCGCCACTTCCATATGCACCTTGGTCACCAGCGGGCAAGTGGCGTCGAACAGCATGGTCAGATCGCGCGCCTTGGCTTCGGCACGCACCGCCTGAGAAACGCCGTGCGCCGAGAAGATCAGGATAGAGCCGTCCGGCACTTCCGCGATCTCTTCGATAAACACCGCGCCGCGCTCACGCAGGCTGTCGACCACGTAGCGGTTGTGCACCACTTCATGCCGCACGTAGATCGGTGCGCCATACAGTTCCAGCGCGCGTTCCACGATGCTGATCGCACGATCAACCCCGGCGCAGAAGCCGCGCGGGTTAGCCAGCAATATTTGCATGCATCTCCTCCTGCTGCGGATCGATCTCCAGCACTTCGATATCGAAGGTCACCGGATGGCCCGCCAGCGGATGGTTGAAATCGACGGTGATCGAATCTTCCGCCACCGCGCGCACCACGCCCGGCATTTCACTGCCGTCGATGGCGGTAAACAGCATGATGGTGCCCACGTCCGGCACGCCGGTTTCCGCGAAGTCGCGGCGCGAGAAGAACTGGACCAGATCCGGGTTCTCCGCGCCGAACGCCGCTTCCGGCTGCAGGGTAAAGGCGCATTTGTCGCCCGCGCGCAGGCCAAGCAGCTGCGCTTCCAGCGGTGCCGACAGGCTGCCGTCACCCAGGCGGAACAGCGCCGGCTTGCCGCTGCTGCGGGTGGATTCGGCGGTCGAACCGTCTTCCAGTTTCAGCGTAAAGTGAACCAGCACCGCGCTGTCACTGATAACCTGAGCCGTCATATTACTCACCTTTACTCTTTGCGTCTTTGTTCGCCGGCGACAGGAAACCTTCCAGCACGATCATCGCCGCGCCCACGCAGATGAAGCTGTCCGCCAGATTGAAGGTCGGGTAGTGCCAGTCACCGACGTAGAAGTCGATGAAATCGACCACGAAACCGTGCCACAGGCGATCGAACAGATTGCCCAACGCCCCGCCGATAATAAAGGCGTAGGCGATGTTGTTCAGCTTCTGCTGCGCGGTGCTGCGGTACATCATCACCAGCAGCACCGCAACGATGGCGATGGCGATGCCGGCGAAGAACCAGCGCTGCCAGCCGCCATGGTCGGCCAGGAAGCTGAACGCAGCGCCGTAGTTGCGCGCGTAAAACAGGTTGAACGACGGGATCAACGGCTGGGACTGGCCCAGCGTAAAGTTAGCGAGGATCCACTGCTTGCTGCCAAAATCCAGCGCCAGCACCGCCACCACAACCCACAGCCAACGCAGGCCGGTCGAACAAATTGATTTACTCATCAGGCGCGAGTTCTCAGGCAAAGTTACGCTTCTCGCCGTCACCGGCGACGTTGCTCACACAGCGGCCGCAGATGTCTGCGTGTTCCGCCACCAGGCCGATATCGGTGGTGTAATGCCAGCAGCGCGGGCACTTCTCACCCGGTGCCGTGCTGAAGGCGATCTTCAGCCCTTTCAGCAGCTCGGAAGCCTGCGCGTCGGCCGGCGCATCCGCCAATGGCGCAACGCTTGCCGCAGAGGTCAGCAGCACGAAACGCAACTCATCCTGCAGGCTGTTCAGGCGCGCCGCCAGCTCGCTGTCGGCATACAGCGTTACCGCCGCTTCCAGCGAACCGCCGAGGCGCTTGTCGGCACGCGCCTGCTCCAGCACCTTATTCACTTCGCCGCGCACTTTCAGCAGCTCGGCCCAGAAAGCGTCGTTCATCGGCTCGCCTTCCGCCAGCCCGAACAGGCCGTCGTACCACTCTTCGGTGAACACGTACTGCGCGCGTTTGCCCGGCATGAAGCCCCAGATCTCGTCCGCAGTGAACGACATGATCGGCGCCATCCAGCGCACCAGCGCTTCCACGATGTGATACAGCGCGGTCTGGCAGCTGCGGCGGGCGACGCTGTCGCTCTTCGCGGTGTACTGACGATCCTTGATGATATCCAGGTAGAAGGAGCCCATCTCGACCGAGCAGAACTGCATCAGACGCTGCACCACTTCATGGAAATCGTAGTTGGCGTAAGCCTGTTCAATATCCTGCTGCGCCGCCAGCGCACGGCCGACCGCCCAGCGATCCAGCACTACCATGTCTTCCGGCGCCACGCAGTCGGTGCTCGGCTCGAACCCGTTCAGGTTGGCCAACAGGAAACGCGCGGTGTTGCGGATGCGGCGATAAGAATCAGCGGAACGCTTGAGGATCTCGTCGGAGACTGCGATTTCACCGGTGTAATCGGTCGATGCCACCCACAGACGCAGAATGTCACCGCCCAGCTTGTTCATCACGTCCTGCGGGCTGACGGTGTTACCGATCGACTTGGACATCTTGCGGCCCTGGCCGTCGACGGTGAAGCCGTGGGTCAGCACTTCTTTATAAGGCGCCTTGCCTTTCATCGCGGTGGAGATCATCAGCGATGACATGAACCAACCGCGGTGTTGGTCGGAGCCTTCCAGATACATGTCGGCGCTGTGGCCCTGGAACTCAGGGCGCACGTCGACCACCGAAGCGTGGGTGGAACCGGAATCGAACCACACGTCCAGCGTATCCGGCACTTTCACGTAGTCGGCGGCTTCCGCGCCGAGGATGTCGGCCGCGTCCAGATCCCACCAGGCCTGAATGCCGTCTTGCTCGACGCGCTTGGCCACTTCTTCCATCAGCTCAACGGTGCGCGGGTGCAGCTGCTCGGTTTCTTTGTGCACGAACAGTGACATCGGCACGCCCCAGGTGCGCTGACGCGAGATGCACCAGTCCGGGCGGTTGGCCACCATCATTTCGATGCGCGCCTGGCCCCAATCCGGGATCCACTGCACGCCTTTGATCTCTTCCAGCGACTGCTGACGCAGGCCTTTCTGATCCATGCTGACGAACCATTGCGGCGTGGCGCGGAAGATGATCGGCGTCTTGTGGCGCCAGCAGCACGGATAGCTGTGCAGGAACTTCTCGACGTGCAGCAGTGCGCCTTTCTCACGCAGCAGGTCGACGATCAGATCGTTGGCCTTGAAGACGAACTTGCCGTCCAGCAGCGGGTAGGTGCCGGTCAGGTAGCAACCGTTCGGCCCTACCGGGTTGGCCACTTCCAGGCCGTATTTCTGGCCGATCACGAAGTCGTCCGGGCCGTGGCCTGGCGCGGTGTGCACCGCACCGGTACCGGCGTCCAGCGTCACGTGCTCGCCGAGGATCGCCGGCACGTCGAAGTCCATGAACGGGTGTTTGAAGCGCAGTAGCTCCAGAGCGGCGCCTTTGCAGCTGCCCAGCACCGTCCATTCGGTGATGCCGGCGCGTTTCATCACGCTTTCTACCAGCTCGGCCGCCAGGATCAGGCACTGGCCGTCAACCTGCACCAGCTGATAGGTGAAGTCCGGGTGCAGCGAGATCGCACGGTTGGCCGGCAGGGTCCACGGAGTGGTGGTCCAGATAACCAGGGAGATAGTCCCGTTGAAGTGGCTCACGCCGAACTTGGCCGCCACGGCAGCCGCGTCGGCCGCATGGAAGCTCACGTCGATCGACGGCGAAGTCTTGTCGTAGTACTCCACTTCCGCTTCCGCCAGCGACGATCCGCAGTCGGTGCACCAGTGAACCGGCTTGGCGCCTTTCAGCAGGTGGCCGTTGCTGATGATCTTGCCCAGCGCGCGGATGATGTTGGCTTCGGTTTTGAAGTCCATGGTCAGGTATGGGCGATCCCAGTCGCCCAGCACGCCCAGGCGGATGAAGTCCTTCTTCTGGCCTTCAACCTGCTCGGCCGCGTACTCGCGGCACTTCTGGCGAAACTCGGCCGCCGTCAGCTTCTCGCCCGGTTTGCCGTACAGCTGTTCAACCTTCAGTTCGATAGGCAGGCCGTGGCAGTCCCAACCCGGCACATAAGGCGAGTCGAAGCCGGCCATCCCTTTCGACTTGATGATAATGTCTTTGAGAATCTTGTTAACCGAGTGACCAATGTGAATGCTGCCGTTCGCATACGGAGGGCCGTCATGCAAAATGAAGGTTTTTTTGCCCTTTTTGGCAGTACGAATAATCCCGTACAGATCCTGTTCATACCAACGTTGCAGCATGCCAGGCTCGCGCTTGGCGAGATCGCCGCGCATCGGGAACCCTGTTTCCGGCAAGTTCAGGGTATTCTTGTAGTCACTCATTAGATTCTCGGTTCCGTTTTCGGCTATAGAGATTAAACCGGTGTCTGTAGCCCGAAGAACTTCCGGGCCGTCACCACATCATTGGCGATTTGCTGCTTCAGGGCATCGAGCGAAGCAAACCGTTGTTCATTACGCAATTTTGCGCGGAGCACCACCTCAATATGGCGCCCGTAAAGATCCATTGTGACATCCAGCAGATGCACTTCCAGCTGCTGGCGCACGCCGGCGACGGTCGGGCGCGTACCGATATTGGCCACGCCCGGCAGCGGCTGCGGCCCCAGGCCGTACACTTCTACCGCATACACCCCTTTCACCGGCGCTACCAGGCGCTTGAGCGGCAAATTGGCGGTCGGGAAGCCGATGGTGCGGCCCAGCTCGTCGCCGTGCACTACGCGCCCGGAAATGCTGTACGGGTGGCCCAGCAGGGTCTCCGCCAGCGGCAGATCGTCCTCGCTCAGCGCGGTGCGGATCGCGGTGCTGCTGATGCGCCGCTCGCCTTCGCGGAAGGTCGGGGTGCTGACCACCTCGAAGCCGTACTCTTTTCCGGCCTGCTGCAATAGCGGAAAATCGCCCTGACGCCCGGCGCCAAAGCGAAAATCATCCCCCACCATCAGGAATTTGACGCCCAGTTTTTCCACCAGCAGCTCGGCGACGAACGCCTGCGCGGTGTTGGCGGCAAAACGCGGATCGAACTTGACGCACAGCAGGTAGTCGACGCCCGCCTGCGCCAGGTAGTTGGCCTTGTCGCGCAAGCGCGTCAAGCGGGCCGGCGCCTTGTCGGCGGCGAACATCTCCAGCGGCTGCGGCTCAAAGATCATGACCATCACCGGCAGCCCGAGGCGTTTCCCTTGTTGCTTCAACTGCTCCAGCAGCGCCTGATGACCGCGGTGTACGCCGTCAAAGTTGCCGATGGTGAGCACGCAACCATGGTGGCGCGCCCGGATATTGTGAATGCCGCGAATTAGCTCCATAGCTGGCTCAAAACAGTGGAAATCGGCGGATTATACCTTGTACAGCCGGTAAGGTTAACCCGCGATTGGTGCCTTTATGTAATAGACATACCATACCGGAGATAATCTGCGCGTGAAACGGCTTCGCCGCAGTTTATCCGGCGCTGCCGGGCCGATTCTCGACCGCGGCCAACGGCTTGCGTCCGCCGCGGCAAAACATTGGCGAATTTTCTCGCGAAACACTGTATTCCCAAGAGCGAAGCTGGTAAAATCCTGCGCCATCACAACGTAGCGAGTGCCGCCTGTACAAACGGCGCTTATTTGCACAAATCCATTGACAAACGAAGGCTAAAAGGGCATATTCCTCGGCCTTTGAATTGTCCTCAATAGAATATATTTGGGAGTTGGACCTTGGCTAATATCAAATCAGCTAAGAAACGCGCCGTACAGTCTGAGAAACGCCGCAAGCATAACGCTAGCCGTCGCTCAATGGTGCGTACCTTCATCAAGAAGGTAGACGCAGCTATCGCAGCTGGCGACAAAGAAGCAGCACAAACTGCATTCCTGGTAATGCAGCCACTGGTGGACCGTCAGGCAGCTAAAGGCCTGATCCACAAAAACAAAGCAGCGCGTCATAAGTCAAACCTGACTGCACGCATCAACGCAATGCAATAAGCATTTCGTTATCTGCTTGATAAAAAAACCGGCTCAGGCCGGTTTTTTTACGCCCTGCGTTCACTGAACCGCTAGCAGGAAAACAGCGCCGAAAAGTCTTTGTTGCACACGCGCTGCACCGCCGGATGCTGGATCATGCGCTCGGCGAAGATGATGTAATACTCCTCCTGCACGCTGTCGATGCGCCCAATCTCCACCACGTTGTCATCGTTGTAGGTATCCTGCGCATACAGCGTCGGCGCCACGAAAATCGCATTGTGGTACATGCCGAAGGCCTTCATCAGCGCCGCATCGTCGAACTCGCCCAAGATCTCCACCTGAATGCCCTGCGTATTGAACCAGTTGAGCAGCTTGCGCCCCAGCATCGAGCGGCGGCCGGGGATCAGCAGCTTGCGCTGCTCCAGGCAGGCCGGGAACGGCAGCTCCGGCGCCGGCTGGCGGCAGAAGAAGCTGATGCCGCACTCGCCCAGCTTCAGCGAGAACAGCCCTTCCTGCTGGCTGGAGTCTACCGGGCAATCCGACAGGATCATATCCAGCTTGTGCTGGCTGAGCTGCTCCAACAGCATCTCGTGCGTCGATTCAAAACAGCGCAGGTGGATCTGTTCGTTATCCACCACTACCGCCGTTTCCAACACCTGGCTGACCAGGCGCTTCGACAGCGCGTCCGCCACGCCAACGTCGAACAGCAGGTTTGACTCTTTGCGGTAGTTGACGATATCCAGCATTTCCTGGCTGAGCATAAACATCTTGTCGGCATAGCGGAACACCAGCTGTCCCAGCTCCGAAGGCACCAACCCGCGCCCCTGGCGTTTGAACAGCTTGCCGTCCAACCGCTCCTCCAGCGCTTTGATCTGGCCGGTGATGGTCTGCGGCGTCAAAAACAACGCTTCGGCGGCACCGACCACGGAACCGGCCTTGCAGACCTGCCAGAAATAGTAAAGGTGATTAAAGTTGATATGCGACATCCTCACGAGCGGCTCTCCTTAACAACGTTTCGCAGCGGCAAACGGTGTGCCTTGACGAGCGACAAACTTCCTTTCCCTGCTTCAGACAACGTATAGCCCCATTAGTCCCAACGAAGAACGGCCGAAGGTGCACATATTTTATACCGCACAGCTCCGACCAGCCATTTTATTGTGTGCCCTTATCGGGCACACGCAGGATTAACGCACCCGCGGCAACGCCAGACGCAGCAGCCCATACCCTGCCACCGCCGCCGCAGTGGAGCCCAACAGGATCCCCAGGCGGGAATAGGTGCTGAGCGCCGCATCCGCATCGCCAAACGCCAGCGAGGCGATGAAAATCGACATGGTGAAACCAATACCACAGAGCACCGAAACGGCAAACACCTGTTTAAAACCGATCCCCTCAGGCAAGCGGGCGATGCCCATTTTCACCGCCAGCAGGCTGAAGAGGAAAATCCCCAGCGGCTTGCCGATAAACAGCCCGGCCGCAATCCCGACCGGCAACAGCGACGTCAACCCTTCCAGCGATACGCCCTGCAAAGAGACCCCGGCGTTGGCGAAAGCGAACAGCGGCAGGATCATAAACGCGACCCAAGGGTGCAGCTCATGTTCCAGCGTCTCCGACGGCGACGGCCCCTTCTTGACGTTCAGCGGGATCATAAAGCCGACGATCACCCCGGCCAGCGTCGCGTGTACCCCGGACTTGAGGATAGCTACCCACAACACCAGGCCGACCATCATGTACAGCGAGGTTTTACCCACGCCACGCCAGTTCATCACCGCCAGCAGCACCGTCGCCGCCGCCGCCACGCCCAGCGCCACCATCGACACTTCATGGGTGTAGAACAGCGCGATGATGATAATCACGCCCAGGTCATCGATGATCGCCAACGCCAGCAGGAACACTTTCAGGCTGGTCGGCACACGGTTGCCCAGCAGCGCCATTACGCCCAGCGCGAAGGCGATATCGGTCGCGGCCGGGATCGCCCAGCCCTGGCGGGTGACGTCATCCGCGCCGTTGAACAGCAAATAAATTAGCGCCGGTGCCAGCATGCCGCCCAGCGCGGCGATCGCCGGAAACACCGCCTTGTCGCGCCCGGACAGCGAGCCTTGCATCAGCTCGCGCTTGACCTCGAGCCCCACCACCAGGAAGAAGATGGCCATCAGGCCGTCGTTGATCCACAGCAGCAGCGGCTTGGCGATCTCCAGCGAAGCAATCTTCACCATCACCGGCAGGTTAAGGAATGCCTGATAGATCCCCTGCGCCGGGGTGTTGGCCATGATCAGGGCGACGATCGCCGCCGCGATCAGAATGATGCCGCCCGCGGCTTCCTGACGTAAAAATTGACGAATGATGTTGGTCACAATACGTCTCTCCAAATCTGTGCAGGGCGTAGCGCCCTGCGAACCACAGTCATGAAGTGAGTATAGAGGGCGTTTTAGTTCGAAAAAATAAGTTTATAAATGCTAAATAACTCGACAAAACCGATCAAAAGCACGAATAAGTCACATTATTTATAGGGAATTAGTGGTGCAACATGCAAATAAAAACCCCGGGACAGACGCCCGGGGTTCTAATATAAACCAGCAGAAACAGCAGGTTAGCGAGTCAGGTCGTCAAAGAACTTTTTCACCCCGTCGAAGAAGCTCTTCGATCGCGGGCTGTTCTTGTCACCGGACGGGCCACCCAGGCTCTCTTCCAGCTCGCGCAGCAGTTGCTTCTGCTTGTCGTTCAGATTGACCGGGGTTTCCACCACTACGCGGCACAGCAGGTCACCCTGGCTGCCGCCACGCACCGATTTCACGCCCTTGCCGCGCATGCGGAACAGTTTGCCGGTTTGGGTCTCCGAAGGCACCTTCAGTTTCACCCGGCCGTCCAGCGTCGGCACTTCAATCTCACCGCCCAGCGCCGCCATGGCGAAGTTGATCGGCACTTCACAGTACAGGTTGTTGCCTTCGCGCTCGAAGATCGGGTGCGCCTTCACCTGCACCTGAACGTACAGATCGCCCGCCGGTGCGCCGTGCTCGCCGGCTTCGCCTTCACCCGCCAGGCGGATGCGGTCACCGGTATCGACGCCGGCCGGAATTTTCACCGACAGCGTTTTGGATTTTTCTACCCGGCCGTGGCCGTGGCACTTGTTGCACGGATCTTTGATGATCTGACCGCGGCCATGGCAGTGCGGACACGCCTGCTGCACGGTGAAGAAGCCCTGACGCATCTGCACCTGGCCCTGGCCGTGACAGGTTGGACAGGTCACCGGCGAGCTGCCCGGCTTGGCGCCGCTGCCGTGGCAGACGTCGCACTCTTCCAGCGTCGGGATGCGGATCTCTTTGGTGACGCCACGTACCGCTTCCTCGAGGGTCAGCTCCATGTTATAGCGCAGATCGGAACCGCGGCTGGCGCGCTGACGGCGGCCTCCGCCGAAGATGTCGCCAAACACGTCGCCAAAGATATCGCTGAAGTCGGCACCGCCGCCAAAGCCGCCGCCGCCCATGCCGCCCTGTTCAAAGGCCGCGTGCCCATACTGGTCGTAGGCCGCGCGCTTTTGGTCGTCGGTCAGGACTTCGTAAGCTTCTTTAACTTCTTTAAACTTGGTTTCGGCGTCTTGTTCCTGGTTGCGGTCAGGATGGTATTTCATCGCCAGACGTTTGTACGCCTTTTTGATCTCACGTTCATCCGCCGTCTTGCTGACGCCGAGAATCTCGTAATAGTCTTTCTTCGCCATTCTTTCGCTTACCCTTAACATGCGTGCACGGGCGCAGAGTTGCCTCGACGCCCGTGCTGGTTTCCGGGAGCGGCATCTCGGCCGCCCCGTGCCCGCTTAAGGGCGATTATTTTTTGTCTTTAACTTCTTCGAACTCAGCGTCAACCACGTCGTCGTCTTTCTGCGCCGCGTTGTCCGCGCCGGCGTCAGCACCCTGCTGAGCCTGCTGCGCCTGGGCCATTTCCAGCAGTTTGCCGGAAACCTGCACCAGAGCCTGAGTCTTCGCTTCGATCTCGGCTTTATCTTCGCCTTTCACCGCCGCTTCCAGATCTTTCAGCGCCGCTTCGATCGCCGTTTTGTCTTCCGCCGGCAGTTTGTCGCCCGCTTCTTCCAGCTGCTTGCGAGTGCCGTGGATCAGGTGATCCGCCTGGTTACGTGTCTGTACCAGCTCTTCGAACTTGCGGTCGGCTTCAGCGTTCAGCTCGGCGTCGCGCACCATTTTCTGGATTTCGTCTTCGTTCAGGCCAGAAGATGCCTTGATGGTGATCTTCTGCTCACGACCGGTGTTCTTGTCTTTGGCAGACACGTGCAGGATGCCGTCGGCATCGATATCGAAGGTCACTTCGATCTGCGCCATGCCGCGCGGTGCCGCCTGAATGCCGTCCAGGTTGAACTGGCCCAGAGATTTGTTATCGCTGGCGCGCTTACGCTCACCCTGCAGCACGTGGATGGTTACCGCAGACTGGTTGTCTTCAGCGGTAGAGAACACCTGGCTGTGCTTGGTCGGGATCGTGGTGTTTTTGGTGATCAGCGGCGTCATCACGCTGCCCATGGTTTCGATACCCAGCGACAGCGGGGTCACGTCCAGCAGCAGAACGTCCTTCACATCACCGGCCAACACGCCGCCCTGTACCGCAGCGCCCACGGCAACCGCTTCGTCAGGGTTCACGTCTTTACGCGGCTCTTTGCCGAAGAAGTCTGCGACTTTCTTCTGCACCATTGGCATACGGGTCTGGCCGCCCACCAGGATCACGTCCTGAATGTCGGAAACCGACAGGCCTGCGTCTTTCAGCGCCACTTTCAGCGGCTCGATAGAGCGCGCCACCAGATCTTCAACCAGCGACTCGAGTTTGGCGCGAGTCACTTTGATGTTCATGTGTTTTGGACCGGTCGCGTCTGCAGTGATGTACGGCAGGTTAACGTCGGTCTGCTGAGCGGAAGACAGTTCGATCTTCGCTTTCTCAGCGGCTTCTTTCAGACGCTGCATCGCCAGCGGATCGTTGCGCAGATCGATACCCTGATCTTTCTTGAACTCTTCCACCAGGTAGTTGATCAGACGGCTGTCGAAGTCTTCGCCACCCAGGTGGGTATCACCGTTGGTCGCCAGCACTTCGAAGGTTTTTTCGCCGTCAACATCGTCGATTTCGATGATGGAGATATCGAAAGTACCGCCGCCCAGGTCATAAACCGCGATGGTGCGGTTGCCGACTTCTTTGTCCAGACCGTAGGCCAGAGCCGCAGCGGTCGGTTCGTTGATGATGCGTTTGACTTCCAGACCCGCGATGCGGCCGGCGTCTTTGGTCGCCTGACGCTGGGCGTCGTTGAAGTAAGCCGGTACGGTGATAACCGCTTCAGTTACCGGTTCGCCCAGGTAATCTTCCGCCGTTTTCTTCATTTTCTTCAGCACTTCCGCAGAGATCTGCGGCGGAGCCATTTTCTGGCCTTTCACTTCCAGCCAGGCGTCGCCGTTGTCGGCTTCGACGATTTTGTACGGCATGATCGCTTTGTCGCGCTGCGCTTCGTCATCCTGGAAGCGGCGACCGATCAGGCGCTTGATGGCGAACAGGGTGTTTTCAGGGTTGGTCACTGCCTGACGCTTAGCCGGCTGGCCAACCAGAGTTTCACCGTCCTGGGTATATGCGATAATAGAAGGAGTGGTGCGGTCGCCCTCGGCGTTTTCCAGCACGCGTGCCTTGGCACCATCCATAATTGCTACGCAAGAGTTGGTAGTACCCAGGTCGATACCAATAATTTTACCCATCTAAACGTCTCCACTAAAAAATTCATAATCAGTCAGGTTGCTAACCTATATGCGGGCGATTTTTTGCTTTTCAACTGCCCGATATCTCAGTGCGACCCGCGGTTAGCAACTGCGGTTGCAAATAAGATGGGGCCATCCAATCCGGCATCAAGGGGCAAGGCGAAAAAAATTTCTTTTTTTATCGTCATTCAGATCATTGTTTCCGGCTGCGGGGATCATTATGATGCGCGCGCTCTGGTGGAAAACTTCGATTTTTTGGCCATTCAGACCATTTATTATTTTACTTCGCTGTTTCCGTTAATTTTCTGTTATCGCAGAGGACTTATGCACACCAACAAGTTGGCGAATCCCGGCCCTCTCGGCCTGATGGGCTTCGGGATGACCACCGTCTTGCTGAACCTGCACAACGCGGGCTTTTTCCCACTGAACTCCGCCATCATCAGCATG
The DNA here is from genome assembly GCF_010119335.3 of Serratia sp. HRI. NCBI lineage: Bacteria > Pseudomonadati > Pseudomonadota > Gammaproteobacteria > Enterobacterales > Yersiniaceae > Serratia > Serratia sp. HRI. The sequence goes on from NZ_CP083690.1 coordinate 1,973,751, forward strand.
GGGATTTTCTTCGGTGGCCTGGCCCAGATCCTGGCCGGTCTGCTGGAATACAAGAAGGGCAACACCTTCGGCATGACCGCTTTCACCGCCTACGGCAGCTTCTGGCTGAGCCTGGTCGGCCTGCTGCTGCTGCCGCGTCTGGGCCTGGCTGAGGCCACCGAGGCGCACGTGCTGGGCATCTACCTGGCGCTGTGGGGCGTCTTCACCCTGTTCATGTTCTTCGGCACCCTAGCCGCCAACCGCGTGCTGCAGTTCGTGTTCGCCAGCCTCACGCTGCTGTTCGCCCTGCTGGCCGTCGGCAACATCACCGGCAATCACGCACTGCTGACCTTCGCTGGCTATGAAGGCATCATCTGCGGCGCCAGCGCCATTTACCTGGCGATGGCCGAAGTGCTCAACGAGCAATACGGCCGCACCGTGCTGCCGATTGGCGAGCCGGCTCCGGCCCGCGTCGCGGCCTCGCCGGTCACGGCATAATCGCCCTTCCCTGATGAAAAAGCCCTGCAGTGCAGGGCTTTTTTTTGGTTCATCGCGCTTTACCGGGGAACGCTGCTTTGATTTTCAGGAAGAAGTAAGCGTTATCCCGGTATCCATAGGCCATCCGCTTCATCACTTTTATCTTATTGTTCATCCCTTCCAGCACGCTGGTATTCAACCTGTGTCTGGCACTCGCGATGATGCCACCGGCATACCCTTTCAGTTTCTCGGCGAAGTGTTGCAACGCCTTGATTCCGCTTTCCTGAGACTGCCTGTACCAGCTTGTCCAGCGCCTCCATGCCTCTTGTTCACTCGGGGCGTACCACAGTTCTTTCAGCGCGGTTTTCATCAGCCAGACCACATTCAACGGCTGATTCGCCTCCAGCAACTCCGTGAGCTTTACCTCATGCCCTTCGGGCAGGTTTTCTGGGTTGCGCAGCAGCAGCCAGCGGCTGCGTTTGATGACCTGACGCGATTTTGGGTTATCACGGAGTTGATTGGCCTGGTCGACGCGGACCCGGTCGATAACCTCCCGGCCATACTTTGCCACCACATGGAACAAGTCATAGACCACTTCCGCCTGCGGGCAGTGATGCCTGACCTCCAGGTCTAACGCCGTATTCATATCCATGGCGACAGACTGGATAGCGGCACAGCCTTCAGCGCCCAGCCAGACGAAGAAGGGGCGGAAGGCCGCTCTGCTGCGGCCTTCGCCCACCCACAACACCTGTTGCGTATCCGCATCCATCACCACGGTGGCATAACGATGTCCTTTGAACAGGGCGAACTCATCCATCACCAGACGGCGGAGGGTATGGCGCTGCGGCTCTGTCCGTTCCCGCAGCAGACGCCGGTAGTCGATATTCTTGACCGTATGCCAGTGCAGGCCGGTGAGTTGTGCAACGTGCTTAATCGGCAGTAAACGGACCAGTGACTCAACCCATACGGATAGTGTCGTGGTATATCTCTGGCGTTCAGGCAACCAGCTGATTTTTTCGGTGGTGACCCCGCAATGGGGGCAACACAGGCGCCGGACGGGGACGTTGAGCCAGACGACCCAATCGAGCAGCTGGCGTTCACGCACTCGGCGGAAGGAAACATCATGCACAACAGGCACCCGCCGCTCACAACGACGACAACAGGGCATGACGGCAGCGTCAGGCTGGAGCTGGATAAGCAGGGAGTTGGCAGAAGGATGCGAGAAGGAATTGACGATAAAGCCTTCCCAGAACAGGGAGCAAAGGTTAGCATTCATAGTGACGGCAGTTTTGAAAGTTTAGGGTGTGTTTTGGCGAATACAAACCTAAACGTTCTGACTGCCGTTTTCTATTGGTTCACGCTAAAGCGCGATGAACCTTTTTTTTGGTTCATCGCGCTTTACCGGGGAACGCTGCTTTGATTTTCAGGAAGAAGTAAGCGTTATCCCGGTATCCATAGGCCATCCGCTTCATCACTTTTATCTTATTGTTCATCCCTTCCAGCACGCTGGTATTCAACCTGTGTCTGGCACTCGCGATGATGCCACCGGCATACCCTTTCAGTTTCTCGGCGAAGTGTTGCAACGCCTTGATTCCGCTTTCCTGAGACTGCCTGTACCAGCTTGTCCAGCGTCTCTGCGCCTCTTGTTCACTCGGGGCGTACCACAGTTCTTTCAGCGTCGTTTTCATCAGCCAGACCACATTCAACGGCTGATTCGCCTCCAGCAACTCCGTGAGCTTTACCTCATGCCCTTCGGGCAGGTTTTCTGGGTTGCGCAGCAGCAGCCAGCGGCTGCGTTTGATGACCTGACGCGATTTTGGGTTATCACGGAGTTGATTGGCCTGGTCGACGCGGACCCGGTCGATAACCTCCCGGCCATACTTTGCCACCACATGGAACAAGTCATAGACCACTTCCGCCTGCGGGCAGTGATGCCTGACCTCCAGGTCTAACGCCGTATTCATATCCATGGCGACAGACTGGATAGCAGCACAGCCTTCAGCGCCCAGCCAGACGAAGAAGGGGCGGAAGGCCGCTCTGCTGCGGCCTTCGCCCACCCACAACACCTGTTGCGTATCCGCATCCATCACCACGGTGGCATAGCGATGTCCTTTGAACAGGGCGAACTCATCCATCACCAGACGGCGGAGGGTATGGCGCTGCGGCTCTGTTCGTTCCCGCAGCAGACGCCGGTAGTCGATATTCTTGACCGTATGCCAGTGCAGTCCGGTGAGTTGTGCAACATGTTTAATCGGCAGTAAACGGGTCAGTGACTCAACCCATACGGATAGCGTCGTGGTATATCTCTGGCGTTCAGGCAACCAGCTGATTTTTTCGGTGGTGACCCCGCAATGGGGGCAACACAGGCGCCGGACGGGGACGTTGAGCCAGACGACCCAATCGAGCAGCTGGCGTTCACGCACTCGGCGGAAGGAAACATCATGCACAACAGGCACCCGCCGCTCACAACGACGACAACAGGGCATGACGGCAGCGTCAGGCTGGAGCTGGATAAGCAGGGAGTTGGCAGAAGGATGCGAGAAGGAATTGACGACAAAGCCTTCCCAGAACAGGGAGCAAAGGTTAGCATTCATAGTGACGGCAGTTTTGAAGGTTTAGGGTGTGTTTTGGCGAATACAAACCTAAACGTTCTGACTGCCGTTTTCTATTGGTTCACGCTAAAGCGCGATGAACCTTTTTTTTAGCTGTAGGAATCGGCTCGCCGCTCCCCGGCTTCGCTGTTCAGGTCGCGATGCAGGTAGAAGCCGAGCAGCAGCCCGATGAGCGACAGCGCCAACACGTAGTAAGCGGGCGCTAACGGGGTCAATTTCATGATCAGCGTCACAAAAATAGGGGTTAAACCGCCAAAAATAGCGTACGAGACGTTATATGAGAACGAGATGCCGGTAAACCGCACTTCCGCCGGGAACGCCCGCACCATCACGTACGGCACGGCTCCCACCACGCCTACGCTGAACCCCACCAGCGCATAACAGGCGAACAGCATTTCCGGGCGTACGCCCACCGTCTGATAGAACAGCCAGCTGCAGCCGGCCAGCAGCACACTGCCGACCACCAGCGTTTTGCTGGCGCCGAAGCGATCGGCCGACAAACCGGCGACGATGCAGCCGGCGATCAGCATGATGGTGGCGATGCTGTTGGCCTGCAGCGTCAAGGCCGGCGCAATGCCGAACTGCTTTTGCAGATAGGTCGGGGTCATCAGGATCACCACCACGATGCCGGCGGAGAGCAGCCAGGTCAGCAGCATCGATACCACCACTTCCCGCTTGTGGTTGAGCACCACCGATTTCAGCGGCAGCTCCTCGGCCAGCGCTTTACGCGCCTGCATCTCGATGAAGATCGGCGTTTCCTGCAGCCAGCGGCGCAGGTACATCGCCACCAGGCCGAACATGCCGCCCAACAGGAAAGGAATGCGCCAACCGCCGCCGGCAATGCTCTGCGGGCTGAGCGTAGTGTTGATCACCGTCGCCACCACCGAGCCCAGCAGGATGCCCACCGTCAGCCCGGCGGTCAGCGTGCCACAGGCGAAGCCGATGCGCCGGCGCGGCACGTGTTCGGCAACGAAGACCCAGGCGCCCGGCACCTCACCGCCGATCGCCGCCCCCTGCAGCACACGCATCAACAGCAGCAGCAGCGGTGCAGCGATGCCGATGCTGGCGTAGGTCGGCAGCAGGCCCATCGCCAGCGTCGGCAACGCCATCAGCAGAATGCTCAGGGTAAACATCTTCTTGCGGCCGACCAGATCGCCGAAGTGCGCCATCACGATGCCGCCCAGCGGTCGGGCCAGATAGCCGGCGGCGAAAATGCCGAAGGTTTGCACCAGACGTAGCCACTCCGGCATGTCCGCCGGGAAGAACAGATCGCCGACCACGGCGGCGAAGAACACGAAGATGATGAAGTCGTAAAACTCCAGCGCGCCGCCCAACGCGGCCAACGTCAGCGTTTTGTAGTCTTGCCGGTTCAGCCGGCGATTAGTGTCGTGAGGCATAAGGTACCGTCGGTAAAGGCTGTAAAAATAAAAGCCGCAGGCTTTCTGTAAAAGAATCCTTACTATAGCGGCAAATTATTTTCACACCAGACGGACTGAAGCCGATCTCGCAGAATGCTGAAATTTAGAGGTTTATCTCGCGACGCGCGCTCTTTGGCCGAAATGCTGCTACCACCGCGGCGTGCGTTTCGACGTAAGGCCCGTCGAGCAGTTGAATGCAATAAGGCACGCTGGCGAAGATGCCGTGTACCACCGCATTGCCCTGCTCATCCTTTACCCCTTCCAGCGTTTCCTTGATCGACTTCGGTTGGCCGGGCAGGTTGATGATCAGCGCCTGTTTGCGGATCGCCCCCACCTGGCGAGAAAGAATTGCCGTTGGCACATAGTGTAGGCTGATCTGACGCATTTGCTCGCCGAAGCCGGGCATCACACGATCGGCGATCGCCAGCGTGGCGTCGGGGGTGACATCACGGCGCGCCGGCCCGGTACCGCCGGTGGTCAGCACCAGATGGCAGCCCATTTCGTCCACCAGCTCGCACAGCGTCTGTTCAATTTGCGTCTGCTCATCGGGGATCAGCCGGGTTTCCAGCTTGAACGGCGTCGCCAGCGCGCCGCTCAGCCACTCTTCCAGCGCCGGGATGCCTTTATCCTGATAAACGCCGCCGGAAGCGCGATCGGAAACGGAAACCAAACCAATACGTAAAATATCCATGCGTCACCTCTACAGCCTGATGGGGTCCGAACGGGTTCGTCTCCCGTTCTGTTGTCATTGCCGAGAGTATAAGGGCTTCCCCCGCCGGCGGGAGCGTCGGGCTAAAAAAAGGTGGCCTGAGCCACCTTTTTACTGTGCGATCTGCGGGAATTACAGCAGGTCGGCGATCATTTTTTCCAGTTTGCCCTGGTCTACGGCGAACTTGCGGATACCGTCGGTCAGTTTCTCAACCGCCATCGGATCCTGGTTGTGCTGCCAGTAGAACTCAGGTTCGGTCAGTGCGGCAGGACGCGCCTTCACTTCACCGGTGTAAGACAGTTTGCGCTCCAGCGTGCCTTCGCTCTCCGCCAGCTCTTTCAGCAGCGCAGGGGCGATGGTCAGGCGGTCACAGCCGGCCAGTTCGATGATTTCGCCGACGTTACGGAAGCTGGCGCCCATCACCACGGTGTTGTAACCGTGCTGTTTGTAGTACTGGTAGATTTCGGTCACGGAGATCACGCCCGGATCTTCGTGCGGGGCGAACTCTTTCTTGTCGCCGTTGGCTTTGTACCAGTCGAGGATACGGCCGACGAACGGCGAGATCAGGTAAACGCCGGCTTCGGCACAGGCGCGAGCCTGAGCGAAGGAGAACAGCAGCGTCAGGTTACAGTTGATGCCTTCTTTCTCCAGCTGCTCCGCAGCGCGGATGCCCTGCCAGGTCGAGGCCAGTTTGATCAGGATGCGATCGTTGCTGATGCCGGCTTCGTTGTACAGTTTGATCAGGCGCTTGGCCTTGGCCACGCTGGCGACGGTGTCGTAAGACAGACGCGCATCCACTTCGGTGGAGATGCGGCCCGGAACCAGTTTGAGGATTTCCAGACCGATGTTGACCGCCAGCTTGTCGGCAGCGTCGGCGATCTGCTGCTCGCGATCGCTGCTCTGGCCGCGCGCCCAGGCGATGGCTTCGTCAATCAGTTTGCGGTATTCAGGAATTTGGGCTGCATTGAGGATCAGCGAAGGGTTGGTTGTAGCGTCCTGCGGTTGATACAGCTTCATTGCCGCGATATCACCCGTATCTGCAACCACCGTGGTCAGCTGGCGCAGGGAAGTTAATTTGTCGGTCATGTTGGCATTATCTCATCGTTTGTGCATGAACTTTTGGCATTGTTCAACCATGCCCTACCCTGATAATAACATGCGCCAAGCCCGGTGCAAGGCTGGAAAACCGCGGCGCGCAAGCATCTGTTTTATCCTTGGGCGAGCAACCGTTTACGCCGATATCTTTCGCCATAACCGAGCGGATGGAAAGGCAATAACGTGCTATTGTCCGAATAAATTATGTTAAATTCGAAAAAATTGATGCAATTCGTCCGCTAATCTGCGAAAAATCTTAATCGACTGACGCCGGACCAATTCCAGCTAAGCTCTTGTAAAAAATAGGCCAATGTTTTTCACCTGCGGTGGATGCTGCAAGGTGCGCATTAAATTTCGATAAGAGGAGGGATCCCTTGACGGACCTGATGAACTTTATAAACAATATTTTGTGGGGATCGGTGCTGATTTATCTGCTGCTCGGCACCGGCATCTACTTCACGTTGCGCACCCGCTTTATCCAGCTCCGCCACTTCAGCCACATGTTCTCGGTGTTGAAAAACAGTAATAAAAGCGACAGCGCCGGCATCTCCTCTTTCCAGGCGCTGTGTACCACGCTGGCGGCGCGCGTCGGCACCGGCAACCTGACCGGCGTCGCCATCGCCCTGACCGCCGGCGGCCCCGGCGCCATCTTCTGGATGTGGGTGGTGGCGTTTATCGGCATGGCCACCTCCTTTGTGGAAAGCTCGCTGGCGCAGCTCTACAAAACCAAAGACGATAACGGCAACTACCGCGGCGGCCCGGCCTACTACATGGAAAAGGGCCTCGGCATGCGCTGGATGGGCGTGCTGTTTTCCATCTTCCTGATCATCGCGTTCGGCCTGGTATTCAACGCCGTGCAGGCCAACTCCATCGCCCAGGCCTCCGCCGTCGCCTTCCATTTGCAGCCGCTGCACGTCGGCATCGGCCTGGTGGTGCTGAGCGGGGTGGTAATCTTCGGCGGCATTCGCTCCATTGCCAAAGTGGCCGAACTGGTGGTGCCGCTGATGGCGGGCGCCTACCTGCTGTTGGCCCTCTGGGTGATTGGCCATAACATCGAGCACATGCCGGCGATCCTGGCGCTGATCTTCAAAAGCGCCTTCGGCCTGCAGGAAGCCGCGGCCGGCGCCGTCGGTTACGGTATCTCCCAGGCGATGACCCAGGGCGTGCAGCGCGGCCTGTTCTCCAACGAAGCCGGCATGGGCTCGGCGCCCAATGCGGCGGCGTCCGCCTCGCCTTATCCTCCGCATCCTGCCTCACAAGGCTACGTGCAAATGCTCGGGGTATTTATCGATACCATCGTCATCTGCAGCGCCACCGCGGCGATCATCCTCTCTTCCGGCATTCTCGATCAGCCGACCGACAGCATCAGCGGCATCGACCTGACCCAGCGCGCGCTGTCGACCGCCGTCGGCAGTTGGGGGACTCCGTTCGTCGCCATCGCCATCTTCTTCTTCGCCTTTACCTCGATCATCGCCAACTACGCCTATGCCGAGAGCAACCTGGTGTTCCTCGAGCACAACCACCCGGGCGGCCTGCTGATTTTCCGCTGTGTGGCGCTGGGCATGGTGATGTTCGGCGCACTGGCGGATCTGCCGCTGGTGTGGAAAATGGCGGATACCTCCATGGCGCTGATGGCCATCACCAACCTGACGGCTATCTTGCTGCTGTCGCGGGTGGCGCTGAAGCTGGCCGACGACTACCATCGCCAGCGCCGCCTGGGCAAGCTGCCGACCTTCGACGCCAACCGTTACCCGGAGCTGAAATCGCAGCTGGAGCCGGGCGTGTGGGACGACAAGCTGCCGCCGCGCTGAGTATTCCGGGGCGCGTGCGATGCGCGCCCCGCCTATTGGACCGATAGCCCCTTTTTCCCGCGCTTTTTGCTACAGTATGCGCACTTGGATAAACAGGATCTGGCCATGCTCGTTATTATTTCCCCTGCAAAAACTCTCGATTACGACAGCCCGCTGGCGACAGAACGCTTCACGCAGCCCGAACTGCTGGACAAGTCTCAGCGGCTTATCAAAATTTGCCGCGAGCTGACGCCGGCGCAAATCGCCAGCCTGATGAGCATCAGCGACAAGCTGGCCGGGCTGAACGCCGCGCGCTTTAGCGAGTGGCAGCCGAAATTTACCCCAGACAATGCCCGTCAGGCGCTGCTGGCGTTCAAGGGCGACGTTTACACCGGCCTGCAGGCGCAGGATTTCAACGAGGCCGATTTTGACTTTGCCCAGCAGCATCTGCGTATGCTGTCCGGTCTGTATGGCGTGCTGCGCCCGCTCGATCTGATGATGCCGTACCGGCTGGAGATGGGCATCAAGCTGGAAAACCCGAAAGGCAAAGATCTGTACAGCTTCTGGGGCGATCAGATCACCCAGAAACTCAACGAAGCGCTGGAGCAGCAGGGCGACGACGTGGTGGTCAACCTGGCGTCCGACGAGTATTTCAAGGCGGTGAAGCCGGCCAAACTGCACGGCGCGCTGATCAAACCGGTCTTCCTCGACGAGAAGAACGGCAAGTACAAGGTCATCAGCTTCTACGCCAAGAAAGCGCGCGGGTTGATGAGCCGCTTTATCATCAAGAACCGCCTGACGCGCAGCGAGCAGCTGGTGGACTTCAACCTGGAAGGCTACGCCTTCGACGAAGCCGCCTCGCAGGGCAATGAACTGGTGTTCAAACGCCCGGAGCAGGTATAAAAAAAGCCGTCGCAAGACGGCTTTTCGCATTCTAGCCTGCCGAACTTCAGGCCGGCAACGCCATCAGGAATTTGCGCAGCTCGGCAAAGCCGGCCGGCAGCGTGTGCGACAGCAGCGGCAGATCGGCCCGCAGCGCCAGCGCTTTCGGCAACGACAGTTCCTGGCCGAGGATCGCTTCTACGCTCTCTTTAAACTTGGCCGGATGCGCCGTGCCGAGGAACAGACCGAACTCCCCTTCCTGCAGCTGATCGCGCAGCGCGCGATAGGCAATGGCCGCGTGCGGTTCTGAGATATAACCCAGCTCGGCCAGTTCACGCATCGTTTCCTTGGTGGTCTCATCGCTGACCGCCGCGTGGCCCAGCGCTTTCAGCTGCCAGACCTTACGACGGAACAGCTCTTCCACGCGCGGCCAGTTGTTTGGCTGGCTGACGTCCATGGCGTTGGACAGCGTCGCGACCGTGGCGTGCGGCTGCCACTGGCCGCTGGTCAGGAAGCGCGGCACGGTGTCGTTGGCGTTGGTGGCGGCGATGAAGCGCTTCACCGGCAGCCCCAGCGACTTGGCCAGCAGCCCGGCGGTCAGATCGCCGAAGTTACCGCTCGGCACCGAGATGACCAGCTGATTGCGCGCTTCCTGCGGCAGCTGCGCCACCGCTTCGAAGTAGTAGCAGATCTGCGCCAGCAAGCGGCTGATGTTGATCGAGTTGGCCGAGTTCAGGTGCAGCGCGTCTTTCAATTCCCGATCGTCGAACGCCTGCTTCACCAGCGCCTGGCAAGCATCGAAGTCGCCGTCGATCGCTACGGTGTGAATGTTGCCGCCCAGGGTACAGAACAGCTTCTCCTGCAGCGGACTGATTTTGCCCTGCGGGTAGAGGATCACCACCCGGACGTTTTTCAGGCCGTAGAAGGCGTGCGCCACGGCGGCGCCGGTGTCGCCGGAGGTGGCGGTCAAAATGGTCACCGGCTGATCGCCGGCCACTTCCGCCAGCATCTGCGCCATAAAGCGGCCGCCGAAGTCTTTGAACGCCAGCGTCGGGCCGTGGAACAGCTCCAGGCAGGAGACGTCTTCGGTCACTTTCGCCACCGGCGCCGGGAACTCAAAGGCGGCCTGCACGCGTTTCTTCAGCGCCGCTTCCGGTAGCTCTTCGCCGATAAAGGCCGACAGAATGCGGCTGCTGCGGGTGACAAAGTCCTGCTCCAGGAGCTGATCGATCTCGGTCAGTTCGAACTCCGGCAGCTCCAGCGGGAAGAACAGCCCCTGCTGCTTGCCCAGGCCTTGCTTGATCGCCTGCGCGAAGCTGACTTGCTCGTTGTGATCCTTAAGGTTGTACAGTTTCATGCGTTATCCCAGTAGTCGAGCGCCTGCGGTATCCAGACGGCAAATATGAACAAAACCTTCGTCGTTTTGCAGATAGTGTTGTTGCAGCCAGGCGGCCATGCGTTGCGCGGTGGCGCCGTCGTTGCAGACAGCGAACAGCGTCGGGCCGGAACCGGAGATGCCGCAGGCCAGCGCGCCGATCTCCTGCGCCGCCTTGCGCGCTTCGGCGAAGCCCGGCAGCAGCCGGGTGCGGTACGGTTCGGCGATCACGTCCTGCATCAATTTGGCGGCCAGCTGCGGCTGCCGGGTGTGGCAGGCATGGATAAAGCCGGCCAGATAGCGGCCGTGGCTGATGCAATCCTGACGACGGTATTGCGCGGGTAAAATGGCGCGCGCTTCGGCGGTGGAGACCTTGATGCCCGGATAGGCCATGACCCACAGCCAATCGTCGAAGCAAGGCACCTCCTGGCTGATGATGCCTTCTTCTTCCAGCATCAGCTGCAGGCCGCCAAGGTAGCAAGGCGCCACGTTGTCGTAATGCACGCTGCCGGAAATGCGGCCTTCCAGCTCGCCCATCAGGCCGAGCAGCGTCGTCTTATCCAGCGGCCGATCGCAGAATTCGTTCATCGCCATCAACCCGGCGACCACCGAACAGGCGCTGGAGCCCAGCCCCGATCCGATCGGCATGTTCTTTTCCAACCGCATCGCCACCGGCACTTCGCGGCCGATCTCCTGGCAGAAACGCTCCCAGCATTGATAAACGATGTTCTCTTTCGGCTCTGCCGGCAGCTTGCTGACGAAGCGCCCGGCATTCTGCAAACTGAACGTCTCGGCGGCTTCGACGCTGACGCAGTCGCCCAGCAGCGTGCCGTCGATCGGCGAAACCGCCGCGCCCAGCACATCGAAACCGACGCTGACGTTACCGATCGAGGCCGGTGCATACACCTTAACCATATTAAACTCCCAACTTCCATGACAGTGTGCGCAGCAGATCGGCGAACACGCCCGCAGCGGTCACATCGTTACCGGCGCCGTAGCCGCGCAGCACCAGCGGCAGCGGCTGATAGTAGCGGCTGTAGAAGGCCAGCGCGTTCTCGCCGTTCTTCACTTTATACAACGGATCGTTGCCGTCCACTGCCTCGATGCGCACCTTGCAGCGCCCTTCGTCGATCAGGCCGACATAGCGCAGCACCTTGCCTTGCTCGGCGGCGTTGGCCACGTTGCGCGCGAACTCTTTATCCAGCTCCGGCAGCCGCGCCAGGAACTGATCCACGTCGCCCGATGCGTCGAAGGACGGCGGCAGCACCGGCTCGACCTCGATATCGCTCAGCTCCAGCTTGTAACCGGCCTCGCGCGCCAGGATCAGCAGCTTGCGCGCCACGTCCATACCGGACAGATCGTCACGCGGATCAGGCTCGGTGTAGCCGTTGGCCCGGGCCTGCAGGGTCGCCGCCGACAGCGACAGCCCGTCGTCCAGCTTGCCGAAGATAAAGGACAGCGAACCGGACAGGATGCCGGAGAAGCGCACCAGCTCATCGCCGGCGTTCAGCAGGTTTTGCAGGTTCTCAATCACCGGTAAACCGGCGCCGACGTTGGTGTCATAGAGGAACTTGCGGTGCGAACCGGCGGCGGCCGCACGCAGTTGCTGATAATAGTTCATCGACGAGGTGTTGGCCTTTTTGTTCGGCGTCACCACGTGGAAACCGTCCGCCAGGAAGTCCACATACTGATCGGCCACCGCCTGGCTGGAGGTACAGTCGACGATCACCGGGTTCAACAGGTGATACTCCTTCACCAGCCGGATCAGGCGGCCGAGATTGAACGGCTCCTGCGCGCCGGCCAGTTCGTCGCGCCAGCTGTCCAGCGCGATACCGTGCACGTTGGTCAGCATCACGCGCGAGTTGGCGATGCCGCACACCCGCAGGTCGATATGTTTTTGCTTCAGCCACGGCTGCTGGCGGTAGATCTGCTCAATCAGCGCCCCGCCGACGCCGCCGACGCCGATGACGAACACTTCGATCACCTGATCGGTGTTGAACAGCATCTGGTGGCTGACGCGCACGCCGGTGGTGGCGGAATCATTGCTGACCACCACCGAAATTGAACGCTCGGAAGAGCCCTGGGCGATGGCGACGATATTGATGTTGGCGCGCGCCAGCGCGGAGAAGAAGCGCGCGGAGATACCACGCAAGGTGCGCATGCCGTCGCCGACCACCGAGATGATCGCCAGGCGTTCCATGACGTCCAGCGGATCCAGCACGCCGTCTTTCAACTCCAGATAGAACTCCTCCTCCAGCGCGCGGCGGGCGCGCTGCAGTTCGCCCTGCGGCACGCAGAAGCTGATGCTGTATTCGGAAGAGGATTGGGTGATCAGCACCACCGAAATGCCGGCGCGCGACATCACGGCGAACACCCGCGCGGCCATGCCGACCATGCCTTTCATGCCCGGGCCGGAGACGTTGATCATCGCCATGTTGTTCAGGTTGGTGATGCCTTTCACCGGCATCGCGTCATCGGTGCTGTCTTTGCCGATCAGCGTGCCGGGGGCCTGCGGGTTGGAGGTGTTTTTAATCAGGCAAGGGATTTGGAACTGGGCAATCGGCGTGATGGTGCGAGGGTGCAGCACTTTGGCGCCGAAGTAGGAGAGCTCCATCGCCTCCTGGTACGACATCGATTTCAGCAGCCTGGCGTCCGGCACGGTGCGCGGATCGCAGGTATACACGCCGTCGACGTCGGTCCAGATCTCGCAACAGTCTGCGCGCAGGCAGGCGGCCAGCACGGCAGCGGAATAGTCGGAGCCGTTACGGCCCAGCACCACCAGCTCGCCCTTGTCGTTACCGGCGGTGAAACCGGCCATCAGCACGATATGGTCGGCCGGGATCGCCGCCGCGGCGATGCGCAGCGTGGACTCGGCGATGTCCACGGTGGACTCCAGGTAGTGGCCCTGCGCCAGCAGTTTCTCCACCGGGTTGATCACCGTGACCGGGTAGCCCTTGGCGCGGAATACCCCTTCCATGATGGCGATGGAGAGCTTTTCGCCGCGGCAGATAATAGCCGCGTTCACGCTGTCCGGGCACTGCCCCAGCAGCGAAACACCGTGCAGCACCTGCTTGAGCTGCGCGAACTCCTGATCGACCACGCCCTTCAGGCGATCGTATTCAAAGCCCGGCAGCGCCTGCGCCAGGCCGCTCAGCAGATCGGCAAAGATCCGCTCGGCGTCGCTGATATTCGGCAGAATGTCCTGGCCTGCCACCGTTTTGTCGATCATCGCCACCAGATGGTTGGTGATCTTTGCGGGGGCGGACAAGACCGTGGCTACCTGTCCCTGACGCGCGTTACTCTCCATGATGTCGGCGACGCGCAGAAAACGTTCTGCATTCGCCACCGAGGTTCCGCCAAATTTCAGCACTCGCATGTGTGATCTCTCCGAATTTAAGCCGAAAAAAAAGCCCGCACTGATTAGGTGCGGGCTTTTTTCTGTGTTTCCTGTGCGCGTCAGCCCGCCCCGTTACCTGTGGTATCGGTGGTGGTAATAATTGTGGTATTCAGGCTGATATTGCGCATGTTGTCTGTCTGTCTCATGAAATACTCTGTCCCCTCTATTGGTTAAAGCAATCGCTATCCCAAGTCAAACGATTTCTTTTTTTTGCTTATTTTCCGTTCAGCGGCGACATTGCGCGATACCGGAAGTAAAAAGCAAAATGACAGAACAAAAAAACAACTTAAAGCCGGTTTAATAGTGGATCACTCTGGGTAACCGCTTGACGAAGCCGCTATCACTTGGCGAGTTTTTTTTCGATGTCGTGCAGCAACGTATGCAACATCGCCGTATCTCGCTGTTGCAGCGCGCCGAGCCGCTGGTGCAGCCAGTCGCGCAATTTTTGGTCGTCGCCGACCTCCAATGCGTTCAACAGGGCATCGGCACGGCGGCGCAGCGCCTTGAGCTGCCCTTCCGACGCCGCCGTTTCCTTCGGCGTGCTGACGCCCATCAAGCTCGCCAGCTGGTAGCAGTACACCATCACCGCTTGCCCCAGATTAAGCGACGGATAGTCCGCCTGCATCGGCACGCCGGTCAGCAAATCCGCCAGCGCCAGCTCTTCGTTGGTCAGGCCGGAATCTTCACGGCCGAACACCAGCGCGGCCTGGCCGACCCACTGCTTACGCTCGCTCAACTGTGCCAGCAGCTCAGGCGGCGTGCAGTAGTAGTGAAAACGCGCGCGGCTGCGGGCGGTAGTGGCGACGGTGAAATCCACGTCCGCCAGCGCCTGTTCCAGCGTGGCGAACGTTTGCACGCCGTCGAGGATCTCGCCGGCCCCGTGTGCCACCCAGCGCGCCGCCGGCTGCAGGTGCGCCTCGCTGTCAACGATGCGCAACGACGTGAAGCCCATGGTTTTCATCGCGCGCGCCGCCGCGCCAACGTTTTCCGGCCGCGCCGGAGCCACTAAAACAATATGAAGCTGCATCACTCTTCCACCGAAGGCGGGCCTGCGTTTTTGACGGTGGCGCAGCGCCCGCTTATATTTACAATTGCGTAACAATAAACGCGTTAATAGCAACAAACAAGATTAAACGGCTCGTTGAGCTAATAAACCCGTCGTAATAGTCATTATTCGTGCTTATGTTTTACTGCATTTATTTATCAATGAGTTAAAACAAGACGATGATCAATAAGCGAATAATTGTATCCTATCGGGCCGGATAATGCTGAATCGTTCACAGAATTTGAGGTTCTGTGACTTAAACTGGCATTTCTGTAAGTGTTTTTCACAAATCTGTTAACGTGCTACAATTGAATTTGATATATGTCAACAAAGCGTAGTTTTGTTGGGTGATGAATTCGGCACGCGCTGTTATATTGCTGTTAATGGGGTTAGGATATGCGCCGATTTGGCACCCCAAGGGGTTGTAGGGAACAGCATCCCCACCAGGCTAGCGATCTTGTTGACATGAGATGGAAAGTGCATCAAGAACGAGTTTACGTACTTTAGTCATTTGCTGAGAGGGAACGTGGCGCTATCTCTGCCCTCCTCTAAGAAAACAGAGACTTCTGTACTTCCGATTTTCTATTTTGTTGGCAATTTTAGGTAGCAAATATGCAGACCCCGCACATTCTGATTGTCGAAGACGAGTTAGTCACTCGTAACACCCTGAAGAGCATTTTCGAGGCGGAAGGCTACATTGTTCATGAAGCCAATGATGGTGCAGAGATGCACAATATCCTGTCTGAAAATGATATCAATCTGGTCATCATGGACATCAACCTGCCAGGCAAAAACGGCCTGCTGTTGGCGCGCGAACTGCGCGAACAGGCCAGCGTCGCCTTGATGTTCCTGACCGGTCGCGATAACGAAGTGGATAAAATCCTCGGCCTGGAAATCGGCGCCGACGATTACATCACCAAGCCGTTCAACCCGCGTGAGCTGACCATCCGCGCACGCAACCTGCTGTCGCGCACCATGAACCTGGGCAGCCTGGGCGAAGAGCGCCGCCTGGTCGAGAGCTACAAGTTCAACGGTTGGGAGCTGGACATCAACAGCCGCTCGCTGATCAGCCCGGCCGGCGAACAGTACAAGCTGCCGCGCAGCGAATTCCGCGCCATGCTGCACTTCTGCGAAAACCCGGGCAAGATCCAGTCCCGTGGCGAACTGCTGAAGAAAATGACCGGCCGCGAGCTGAAGCCGCATGACCGTACCGTGGACGTCACTATCCGTCGGATTCGCAAACACTTCGAATCGACGCCGGACACGCCGGAAATCATCGCCACCATTCACGGCGAAGGCTACCGCTTCTGCGGCGATCTGGAAGAGTAATTCCGGCCTGCCGTCATGAAAACGGGGTTCAGCATGCTGAACCCCGTTTTTTTATTTCGTCTCGGCCCACGGCATGATCGGCACCGCGCTCAGCGCGTTCTTCGGCGAGCCGTCGATCACCTTGTCGGAGTAGCTCAGGTAAATCAGCGAATTGCGCTTGGCGTCGTAAAAGCGCACCACCTGCAGCTTCTTGAACACCAGCGAGGTGCGTTTCTGGAACACCACATCGCCTTCCGCCTTGCCGTTTTTGATCTTGTCGCTCAGCTCGATAGGCCCCACCTGCTGGCAGGAAATGGCCGCGTCGGCGGTGTCTTCCGCCAGCCCCAGGCCGCCTTTGATGCCGCCGGTTTTGGCACGGCTGATATAACAAGTTACATTTTTAACATCCGGATCGTCGAACGCTTCCACCACGATTTTGTGGTCTGGCCCCAACAATTTAAACACCGTATCAACGGAACCTACCTGCTCCGCCTGCGCGCTGCCAACGGTTGCGCAAACCAAACCGAATAAAAATATCCAGCCTTTTTTCATTTACTTAACTCCGATATAACCTTGCCACAAAAATAGGTTCGGCGATCGCCATTATTTATGTCTAAGCTCACGGAATCGGTTTTTTACGGATCCGCACCGTCCGTTTTAGCACAGAGCGTGACGAAAATCTTTGAGAGTCGCGGAGTAAAAAAATTGCTATGATGCGGCGGCGTTATTTCTTTGCGCCCACTACGGTGTACCCCAATCCAACTCTGGCGCAGCATGCGCAGCAGAGGCAAAGAGTGCAACGCATAATGGCTCATGGATCGGTCTGATAGCGCAGCACCAGCGTGACGAATCAACAGTTCGGGTTCCTACCCCCAAGCTTTACGAGGAAGATCTATGGATCAAGCCGGTATCATTCGTGATCTGCTTAGCTGGCTGGAAAGCCATTTGGACCAACCCTTGTCGCTGGATAACGTGGCGGCCAAGGCTGGCTACTCCAAATGGCATCTGCAACGGATGTTCAAAGATATTACCGGTAACGCCATCGGTGCTTACATCCGGGCAAGGAGGCTGTCCAAAGCCGCCGTCGCGCTGCGTCTGACCGGCCGGCCGATTTTGGATATCGCCCTGCAATACCGTTTCGACTCGCAGCAGACCTTCACCCGCGCCTTCAAAAAACAGTTTGCGCAAACGCCGGCGCTGTACCGCCGCGCCGAAGACTGGAACGCGTTCGGCATCTGTCCGCCGATCCGTCTGGGGGCCTTCACCTTGCCGCAGCCGGAATTCGTTTCGTTGCCGGATAAGCATCTGGTTGGCCTGACCCAAAGCTACTCCTGTACGCTTGAACAGATCACCACCGTGCGCACCGAACTGCGCTCGCAGTTCTGGCGCCAGTTCCTCGGTGACGTCGATACCCTTCCGCCGGTGCTGTACGGGCTGCACCACTCGCGCCCGAGCCAGGAGAAGGACGACGAACAGGAAGTGCTGTACACCACGGCGCTGGAGCCGGATCAGGTGCCTGACAAAGTACAGGAAGGCCAGCCGCTGGTGTTGCCGGGCGGGGAATTTGCGATGTTCAGCTACGAAGGGCCCACCGAGGGGCTGCAAGACTTCATCCTGACGGTGTACGGCACCTGCCTGCCGGCGCTCCAGCTGACGCGCCGCAAGGGGCACGACATCGAGCGCTTCTATCCGAAAGGCGAGCGCCGTCCGCATCAGGCGCCTATCGAGATCAAGTGCGATTACCTGATCCCGATTCGACGTTAACGCTGCAGTTCGTCCAACGCGGGCATGTCCAGATGCGTGACATCGCCCGCCGTTTCCACGATCCAGCCGGAAGCCAGCCACGGGCTCTGCTGGTGATCGACGCGCGACAGTGAGCAGTTGCGCAAGCGCAGGCGACGTTCCGCATAGGCCGGCAGCCCGAGCACCGTACTGATCAAACACCCCAACGCGATGCCATGGCTGACGAGCAGCGGCTTGCTGCCTTCCGGCAGCATCAGGCAGCTCTCCAGCGCGGCGCGCATGCGCTCGCCCAGCTCCTCCATGGATTCGCCTTGAGGGATACGGCCGTCAGGAGTACCATCGACCATCTGTTTGCGCCACTGCTCTTCCTGCGGCGTCAAACTGTCGATCAGGCGTTCTTCCAGAACCCCCATGTGCAGCTCACGCAAACGCGGATCGCAAATCACTTCGCAGCCACAGGCTTCGGCGATGATCTGCGCGGTGCGGCGCGTGCGCCCCAGATCGCTGGTAATGATATGCGTAATGCCTTCTTTGCTGACGCGCCTGGCGACCAGACGGGCCTGGTGTTCACCCATGGCGGTTAACGGGCTGTCGGACTGACCCTGGATGCGGCGAGCCGCGTTCCATTCCGTTTCGCCATGGCGAACGAGGTATACCTGTAACATTTTTGTTTTCCGTTATACTGCGTGAAATTTGCGTTTATCCCCGGCCCGGCGGCGCTTTTGCCGCTGCCCGGCGTATCGGCCAGAAGGATATCAAACCCGTTATGTACCATGTTGTCGCTGCAACTACCAACCCGGCAAAGATCAAGGCTATTCAACTGGCCTTCGACGACGTCTTCGGCGCGGGCCACTATCGCATTGAAGCCGTCGACGTCGCCAGCGGCGTCTCGCTGCAGCCGATAGGCAATCACGAAACGCGCACCGGCTCGCGCCAACGCGTCATGGAAGCGCGCCAGGTCAGGCCCGAGGCCGATTTTTGGGTCGGCGTAGAAGCCGGGATTGAAGAGAATATGACCTTCGCCTGGATGACCATCGAGAACCCGCACATCCGCGGCGAATCCCGCTCGGCGAGCCTGATGCTGCCGGAAGTCATCTTACAAGGTATTCGCGACGGTCGCGAATTGGGCAGCGAAATGGCGGCAATCACCGGCAACGCCGAGGTGAAGCGTCAGGGCGGCGCCATCGGCGTCTTCACCGACGGCCGGCTGAGCCGCACCAGCGTCTATCATCAGGCGCTGCTGCTGGCGCTGGTGCCGTTCCACAACGCCATCTATCAGCAATAACCCCGAGCCTGTTAGGGCGCGTCGTGCAGCAACTGCTGCTCAAGCCACTGTTTCAGCGCCGGTGAAGCCGCTTTCAGGCTGTTCGATCCGCGGGTGATGGTGGCAATCCCCGCGCCCAGTTCATTTTTCAGCTCACGCTGGCTCATCTCGCCGCGCATCAGTTCCTGAATGATCCGCACCCGAGTGCCCAGCGCGGTGCGCTCGTCCGGTGTCAGCATCAGCTGCAGCAGCGGTTGATGCAGTTCTTGCGCAAACGAATTCTGCAGCAGCGCGACAAAGCGCAGCCAATCCTCATTGCCTTGTTCTGAAAGAGCGGGGTCGTTTAACGATAATTGCGTCATGGCAGCCACCATACTATTTAACTAGTACAGCAGCATACCATAGGGCCGTCAAAATCAATAACGTCTCTGCCACTCGGCGTCGGTCAGCACCTTGGCCGGCCGGTGCGTCAGATAGCGGTAAAACGCGTCATAGGCCAGCACGTTCTTGACGTAGCCGCGGGTTTCCGAGAACGGAATGCTTTCGATGAACGCCACCGGATCGATCCGCCCTGCGCTGTTGCCCAGCCAGGTGTTCACCCGCGACGGCCCGGCGTTATAGGCGGCGGTCGACAGGATGCGGTTGCGGCCGAACTGCTGATAGACCGACTCCAGATAGCTGGTGCCGATGGTGATGTTGGTCTGCGGATCGAACAGCTGGCTCGGGCCGACGTAGCCGGGAATGTTGAACATCTGCACCGTATGCTGCGCGGTGCGCGGCATCACCTGCATCAGGCCGGAAGCGCCAACCGGCGACTGTGCCTTCGGATTCCAGGCGCTCTCCTGACGCGCTATCGCCATCGCATAGCTGGTGGTGATCCCCTTGTCATCGGTGGCGCGGCGGAACTCCTGCGGCCAGGCGACCGGGAAGCGTTCCTCCAGGTGATCCCACAGCTTGCCGACGATGGTCGCCTGCACGCTCAGATCGGCCCATTTTTGTTCAAAGGCGTAACGCGCCAGCGCCTCTTGTTCCGGCCGGCTGCGGCTGGCGACGTAGGAGCCCCACTCGCTGCGGGCCAGGTTGTCCATATTCCAGTACATCAGCTCGCGCACCCGGGCGACTTCCGGCCCGTCAGTCAGCGACGCGCGCGGCTTGGCCGCCACCGCCACCATCACCGGATAAGTGGCGTTCAGCTTCTGCGCCGCCACCATCGGATAGAAGCCGCGTTCGGTCATCAGGTTACGCAATATCTCCTCGCCTTCGGCGCGTTTCCCTTCGTCCATCAGTTGACTGGCGCGCCAGTAGCGCCACTCATCCTTGTTGCGCGACGCTTCCGGCAGGCGCGCCAGCCAGGTCGCCACGCCCTGCCGATCGCCGTTGCCCAGCGCCATGCGTACCCGGCGCTCCAGCAGCGAAGGCGAACGGCTGCGCAGGATCACCTGATCGCGCCACTGCGCCTGTTCAAAGGTGGCATCGCTGCCCATCAGGCGCCAGGCCACCGCCTCTTCCAGCCCCAGCCGCTCGTCGTCGCTCATTTTCTGCAGCCGCGCAAGCGTCGGGATCATCGCCCGCGCGTTTTCCACATCCTGCCGCGCCAGGCGCTCAAAGGCGATGCCGGTGGCGGCGCGGGTAAAGTCGGTCGGCCCCACGCTGCGGGCGAAGGCTTCCACGGTGGTCGGATCGTTTTGCAAGCGCACCAGGGCGTTGCCCATGGTCTGGTAGTCGGCCGGCAGTTGGCTGTAGAGGTTGCTGACCAGTGAACTGTTGCCCTCTTTCAGCGCCAGCTTCATGCGCGCCAGAATATCGAGCGGCGTCTGCTTGCCCGCGCCGCGCCAGACGCTGAACAGCCGATCGCAGGCGCTCGGCAGCGTTTTGCCGTTCAGCCACAGTTCGTCTGCGCCGCTCCAGGCCGCCTGCTGATCGCCGGTGGCCCACTTGGCATAGTAATAGTTGCAGCGCGCCGCCACCGGTTTGGGCGCTTGCGGGCTGAAGGCCAACAGGGTGCGCCAGTCTTCGCGACGCGCCAGCTCATTGACGAAGCGCGGCGCCAGTGATTTCGCCGGCGGCAGCGTCGGGTTGCGTTTGATAAAGTCGTTCACCTCGGAGAACCCCGCCTGACTCAGATCCTGCGTCAGCTCGCGGTATTCCAGGTAAGGATAAAGCGGGTAATCGCGCAGCGTCGGCATCAGCTGCGCCACCACGTCCATCTGATTGCCGTCCCACGCCTGTTTGATCTGCTGGTAGCGCTGACGTTGCGCATCCAGAGAATCCGCCAGCGCCGCGCCGGAAAACGCCGTCAGGCACAGCCCCATCGCCAACAGCCGTCGCTTGTCCACCTTGACCATCCTCGCTCTTTCCTCACTGGTTATACCGCAGGAGCCGCCCAGCTCCCCGGTGACCGCCGCGCCACGGCGCCGCGGGACAAAATAAAGCCGGGCGCACGGCCCGGACGCAGATATCTACCATAGACAGCGCAATCGCTTATCCATTCAATACTGTAGAAGAAGAAGTGTATCGCCATGACGGGAGTCAGGTAAAAACGTTTACTTTGGCTGACAAATCAGGCCGGCGGGATATTTCCAGCCACCGGATTTTTATTAGCCGCCCCGGCGCTTATTAGAGAAGTAAAATACTTTTTAATTATTAGCTATCACATTATTGCATTTTCGAAATGACGCAGCCGTTGCGCAAATCGCCTGACAGCTGGCCAAACGCGCCAACTTTGCAGAAAAGCGGTGGCAAACCCGGGTAGGCATTTTTATACTATCAAAAATAAGTAGGATAATTCCGAGAAAACAGCACATAAAGCGCCCAACGAAGACATCTTATAATACAATCCGCGCCAATTATGGGTTAGATAGTGTTCATTAGGCAGTGCGACTGACAGCTTTCAGCAAAACGATTGTCCCTTCAAGCGGGCCGGATTTTTCCTTGTCAGGCCACGGCCTGCGGGCGGTGGATCAGGCCGGAATGGCGGGTGAAAATGGCAAGTAAGACCGCGATAGCGATGCGTTGCGCAAAAAGCCCCGTGCCGGGCTTCCATGCCGCACGCCTGAATATCGGTCGCCTGTTGCTGATCGTTTTGTTGGTGCTGCTGACGTTGCCCGGGCCTGCGCGCGCCGCCGATGCTCCCTATCAAAAGCGCACGCACGCCGTGACGACCGTGGTGGTCGGCATCATCAGCTACGCCCGCTGGTCGCGTGAACCCAATCCGATCCGGTTGTGCGTGACCGCACCCACCCAGTATGCCGAAGGGTTGTTCGATCCGATCCTGCTCAGCGCCCCGCGTCCGATTAAAGCCGAGCGCGTGCCGTTCGACAGCCCAACGCTGAGTACCGGCTGCGATGTTATCTACTTAGGGAACATCACCGCCGCGCAGAGACAAAATTTCATGCAGCGCATTTCCGGCAACTCCATTCTCAGCATCAGCGAGAACGATAGCGAATGTTCCGCCGGCAGCGCATTTTGCCTGCAGATCGATGGGGATCAGGCCAGCTTCAAGGTCAACCTGGACGCCCTGGCGCGCAGCGGCGTGCGCGTCCATCCCAACGTGCTGCAGCTGGCACGCAAACAGGCGCCGCCGCTATGAGGCTGTTGCGTAAAAACCGCTCCGGCAATGCGCGCCCGACGCTGGGCCGAGTGCTGCAGCGGGTACATCTTGGGCTGGCGCTGATCGCCGTCGGCACCGCCGGCATCTTTTTGACGCTGGTGGCGCTGTTTGCACTGCGCGCCTATGCCAACCACAACCTGCACCTGATCGCGCGCTCCATCAGTTATACCGTCGAGGCCGCCGTGGTGTTTGAAGACCGCACCGCCGCACGCGAGGCGCTGATGCTGATCGCCTCCAACGAAGAAGTATCGGACGCGCGGATCCTCGACAACAACGGCAAGATGCTGGCCAACTGGCGCCATCCCACCGATGGGCCGCTGCACGGCCTGGAGCAGATCGTCGCGCACTGGGCGCTGCCCGAACCGGTCATCCTGCCCATCACCCACGAGGGTAAGCAGGTCGGCCAGGTCTGGCTGAGCGGCAACGGCGGCAGCCTGCTGCGTTTCCTGTTGCGCGGCATGGTCGGCATGATCGCCTGCCTGGTGCTCAGTACCTTGTGCGCCCTGGTGTTGTCGCGCCGCATGCTGGTCGGCATCGTCAGTTCGCTGGACGACATCGCCAACGTGGCGCACGCGGTGCGCCGCGATCGCACCTTCGGCCTGCGGGTGCCGTCGGCGCCGATCGCCGAGCTGCATGAGCTCAGCAACGATTTCAACGGCTTGCTCGACGAACTGGAGGCCTGGCAGGCCCACCTGAAGCAGGAGAACGACTCGCTGGCCCACCGGGCGACGCACGACAGCCTGACCGGCTTGCCGAATCGCGCCTTCTTCGAAGGGCGGCTGAGCCGCGCCCTGGGCGATATTGAGCCGCCGGCAAAATTGGCGGTGCTGTTTATCGACGGCGATCGCTTCAAGGAAGTGAACGACAGTTACGGTCACGCCGCAGGCGATGCGGTGCTGACCACCATTGCCGGACGCATTCGCGCGCAACTGCGCGAGACCGATCTGGTCGCGCGTCTGGGCGGGGATGAATTCGCCGTGCTGCTGGCGCCGGTACACGGCACGGAAGATGTCCTGCAGATCGCTGACAACATCATCGACTGCATGACGCAACCGGTCATTTTGCCGAACGACGAGGCGGTCATTACCTCTCTGAGTATCGGTATTGCGCTGTACCCTGATCACGCCTCGACGCCTCAGGGTCTTTTGCACGAAGCTGACGATGCGATGTATCAGGCAAAGCATCGTTATAACGGAGGCTGGCGGCTGGCTATACATAAATAAGAGCCCCGGCTATAACACTTGAACTAGGGATTTTGACTATGATACAGCAACTGTTTAAAGGTCGTTTTTCACTGCTGACGATGGTGTTCGTCGCCCTGCTGGCGCTCGCCGGCTGCCAGAGCAAGCCGCAGGGCCTGACGCCCGAGCAGATCGCGCTGCTGCAATCGCAGGGCTTCAAGCTGACTGACAACGGCTGGGAGTTCGGCCTGTCGGATAAGGTGCTGTTCGGCAACAACATCGGCAAGCTGAACCCGGAAAGCACCGAAACGGTGCAGAAGATGGGCCGTGCGCTGCTGAGCGTCGGCATCACCAAGTTCCGCCTGGACGGCCATACCGACAACTACGGCGAAGACAGCTATAACGACCAGCTCTCCCTGCGCCGCGCCGATGCGGTGGCCGATCTGCTGGCCAGCGTCGGCATTCCACGCGCCAATATCGAAACCCGCGGCATGGGCAAGCGCGATCCCGTTGCCGACAACCGCACCTCCAGCGGCCGCGCGGAAAACCGCCGCGTCGCGATCGTCGTCACGCCATAAGCCACCAATATGCGCCTTTATCGGCGCATAAACGGTTATACTTAGCGATCGCTGAGCGATGTCTGGGATCCGAGATCGAAACGGGCTACACTCATGCCGCCAGACATCCTATAAATACTGATATAGAGAGGCTTAGAGCAACGTGGCTCAATACGTCTATACCATGCACCGCGTCGGCAAGGTCGTACCGCCGAAGCGTCATATTTTGAAAAACATCTCCCTGAGCTTCTTCCCTGGGGCCAAAATCGGCGTACTGGGCCTGAACGGCGCCGGTAAGTCCACCCTGCTGCGCATCATGGCCGGCATCGATACTGACATCGAAGGGGAAGCGCGCCCGCAGCCGGGCATCAAGATCGGTTACCTGCCGCAGGAGCCGCAGCTTAACCTCGAACACACCGTGCGTGAGTCGGTGGAAGAAGCGCTGGCGGAAGTGGTCGGCGCGCTGAAACGCCTGGACGAAGTGTACGCGCTGTACGCGGAAGAAGGCGCAGACTTCGACAAGCTGGCCGCCGAACAGGGCCGCCTGGAAGAGATCATTCAGGCGCACGACGGTCACAACCTCAACGCCCAACTGGAACGCGCCGCCGATGCGCTGCGCCTGCCGGACTGGGACGCCAAAATCGCCCACCTGTCCGGAGGTGAGCGCCGCCGCGTAGCGCTGTGCCGCCTGCTGCTCGAAAAGCCGGACATGCTGCTGCTGGACGAACCGACCAACCACCTGGACGCCGAGTCCGTGGCCTGGCTGGAACGCTTCCTGCACGACTTCGAAGGCACCGTGGTGGCGATCACCCACGACCGTTACTTCCTGGATAACGTGGCCGGCTGGATCCTCGAACTGGACCGCGGCGAGGGCATTCCATGGGAAGGCAACTACTCTTCCTGGCTGGAGCAGAAAGACGCGCGTCTGGCGCAGGAAGCGTCCGCCGAAGCCGCTCGTCGCAAGTCGATCGAGAAAGAGCTGGAGTGGGTGCGTCAGGGTGCCAAAGGCCGTCAGTCCAAAGGCAAGGCCCGTTTGGCCCGCTTCGAAGAGCTGAACAACACCGAATACCAGAAACGCAACGAAACCAACGAACTGTTCATTCCACCTGGCGCACGCCTGGGCGATAAAGTGGTCGAAGTCAGCAACCTGCGCAAGTCCTACGGCGACCGCCTGCTGATCGACGACCTGTCGTTCTCGGTGCCGAAAGGGGCAATCGTCGGCATCATCGGCCCGAACGGCGCGGGTAAATCCACGCTGTTCCGCATGATGTCCGGTCAGGAACAGCCCGACTCCGGCAGCATCGTGCTGGGCGATACCGTCAAGCTGGCGTCCGTCGATCAGTTCCGCGACAGCATGGACGGCTCGAAAACCGTGTGGGAAGAAGTCTCCGGCGGGCAGGACATCATGCGCATCGGCAACACCGAGATGCCGAGCCGCGCCTATGTCGGCCGCTTCAACTTCAAGGGCGTCGATCAGGGCAAACGCGTGGGCGAGCTGTCCGGCGGTGAGCGTGGCCGTCTGCACCTGGCCAAGCTGCTGCAGGTTGGCGGCAACGTGCTGCTGCTCGATGAACCGACCAACGACCTGGATATCGAAACCCTGCGCGCGCTGGAAAACGCCCTGCTGGAATTCCCTGGCTGCGCCATGGTGATCTCGCACGACCGTTGGTTCCTCGACCGTATCGCCACCCACATCCTGGACTACCAGGACGAGGGCAAGGTGGAATTCTTCGAAGGCAACTTCACCGAGTACGAAGAGTACAAGAAGCGTACGCTGGGCGCCGACGCGCTCGAGCCGCACCGCATCAAGTACAAGAAGATCGCCAAGTAATACCCCAGGCGCCGCATGCGGCGCCTTTTTTTATTCCCGCGCCAGCTCGCGCGCGTAGTCGTCAAACGCCGGGTGCTGCAGCACCACATCGATAAAGCAGGCCAACGCCGGGGAATTCAGCTTGCGGCTCGGGTAGACCAGATACAGCTCATTGCCCTCCGCGCGCCACGCCGGCAAGACTTCCACCAACAGCTTCTGCGCCACCACCTCGCGGCTGAGAAACGCCGGCAACAGCGTGATCCCCGCACCGGCGATAGCGCATTCACGCGCATACAGCAGGTTGTCGGTGGTGTGCGCCAGCGGCAGCTGCCAACGGTAGTAGTCGTCGCCGCAGCGCAGGTTCCAGGCCGTCCAGGCGCGGTGGGCGATGCAGCGATGCTGTTGCAGCTGCTGCGGGTGTTCGATCGGCGGATGCTGCGCCAGATAGGACGGCGCCGCCAACAGATAGCGCGGCGCATACCCGAGACGGCGACCGATCAGCGAAGAATCCTGCGGCTTGCCGGTGCGCAACGCGGCGTCGAAGCCTTCCTGTACCAGATCCACCATGGCATCGGACACCGACACCTCCAGCGAAACGTCCGGGTACTGGCGCTGAAAATCCGCCGCCAGCCGCGCCACCAGGGTCGCCCCCAGCCCGGCGGGCGTCGAGATGCGCAGGCGGCCGCTCGGGTTATCGCGCAGCCGCTGCAGCGCCAGATCGGCGCGTTCGGCGGCGGACATCATCGCCTGACAATGTTCCAGATAACGCTCACCGGCGAAGGTCAGGTTCAGCTGGCGCGTGGTGCGGTTGAGCAAGCGCAGCCCCAGCGTCTGTTCGAGCTGGCTGATGCGCTGGCTGACGCTGGATTTCGGCAATCCCACGCGCTGTGCGGCGGCGGTGAAGCTGCCGCACTCCGCCACCAGCGCGAACAGCGCCATGTCCTGCAGCTGTTTGAATTCCATTGTTCACCTCAAACGAACACTCAGTTAGATATTGTCCATCTTATCACCCCACTGCCGCGGGTCTACACTGGGGGCATCATTTGAAAGGAGTACAATCATGTCGATAAAAGCCATTGCCGTAGACCCGCAGAACCCCGCCGGTTTCATCGAGATTTCACCGGAGATGCCGGTTCCCGGCCAGTACGATCTGCTGGTGGAGGTGAAAGCCGTGTCGGTCAACCCGGTGGACACCAAAGTGCACGCCGGTCTGCAGAAAAGCGGCCTGCAGCAGCCGCGCATTCTCGGCTGGGACGCCAGCGGCATCGTGGTGGGCGTAGGCAGCGGCGTCAGCGGCTTCAAGCCCGGCGATGAAGTATGGTACGCCGGCGACATCACCCGCCCCGGCAGCAACAGCAGCCACCAGCTGATCGACTCACGCATCGCCGCGCACAAGCCGCGCAGCCTGAACTGGGCCGAGTCCGCCGCCCTGCCGCTCACCGCCCTCACCGCCTGGGAGGCGCTGTTCGAACATCTAAACATTCAGGATGCGCCGGAGCACAAGACGCTGTTGATCATCGGCGGCGCCGGCGGAGTCGGCTCGCTGGCCATTCCGCTGGCCGCATTGCGCAGCAAGGTGAAAGTGATCGCCACCGCCTCAAGGCCGGAATCCGCCGCCTGGTGCCGTGAACGCGGCGCCGATCTGGTGGTGGACTATCGCGATCTGAAAGGCAACCTGGCGCAGCACGGCATCGAGCAGGTGGATTACATCCTGTGCCTGAACGATACCGACGGCCACTGGCCGGCGATGGCCGAGCTGGTCGCGCCGCTGGGCCATATCTGCACCATCGTCGAGAATGCGCAGCCGTTGGATCAAAACGCGCTGAAGCTGAAAAGCGCCGCGCTGCATTGGGAATTCATGTTCACCCGCAGCATGTTTACCACCCCGGACATCGCGCAGCAGGGGCGCATCCTGCAGCAGATGGCGCAGTTGCTGGACGAGGGCAAGCTGAGCACCACGCTGAGCGAAACCCTGCACGGGTTGACGGTAGACACGCTGACCGCCGCGCATCGACAGCTGCTCGGCGGCCATATGCAAGGCAAGCTGGTTATCGCTTACTAAGCCTGAATCGCGGCGGCGCCCTGCGCCGCCGTTACTGCGGGCGGACGAAGCCGACGCACAGCGTCTGCTCGTCGGCATGCGGATCGGCGCGGAACGTCAGCGTCTGCTGCCAATCGAGGCGCATCTTCGGCCAGTGGGCCAACTCACCGCCGAAGTCGCTGTGCGCGCAGTCTTCACCCAACCGGCCAAACAGGGCGACGCCGTGCTGCGCAATCTGCGGATAGCTGATGTTGACGTTGTAGATATTCGGGCGCGTATGATTGGACCAGCGCGTAATGGTCTGCGGCCGGGAACCGGCGTACACCGTCATCCACTGCGACAGGTATTCGCCGCCGACGTAGCGTAGATCGACGCCATACCGCTCCTGCCACTGCCGCTCCACCCCGGCGCTGAACGCCTTGATACCCACCATTTTCTGGCCGGCGTTGCGCACGTTGCCCAGCATCACCGCGGCATACCCCAGATAGACCGCCAGCGCTGCACACATCAGCCCGAGGGTCGCCGCGCGCAGTGAACGCACCGGCGGCTGACGGACGCAGCCGACCAGCAGCGCGGGCGCCAGCATGAAGAACGGCTGCAGCCACTCGGTCAACCGGCCGCCGACGTTGAAGGAGAACCAGAAAGTGATAATGCCGAGCGGCAACAGATAGATCCACAGCAGCACCCGCATCGGCAACGCCGATGGCCAGGCCAGCACCGCCCCGCTGCGCCGCAGGATCGCCCACAGCACCAGCGACGGATAGAACACCAGCAGCAGCGACTGCAGCATGTCGAGGTTGAGCTGCATTTTGATCTGCGAATCCACCCATTTGAAGGCGGCAAAGTCGTGGCTCCACAGCCAGAACACGTTCGGCAACACCAACGCCAGCCAGATCGCCACCGCCAGATAGAACTGCGGCTGCCGATAGCAGCGACGGACCTGCGGTACGAACAGCGTCGACAGCGCCACAAAATAGATGAAGGCGAAGGTCGAGTATTTCGCCATCATCGCCAGACCGGCCACCAACGCGAAGGCCGGCCACCAGTTGGCCGAACGCGAGATCGCCAGGTGGAAGAACAGCGCCATCCACGGCCACAGCATCACCAACAGGTAGTTGTCGTTGTAGGGAATAATGTCGAAATTGATGATGCCGGACAGGTTGAGCGTCAGCAGCGCCATCCAGGCCAGCGAGGTGCTGCCGCTCAGGCGCCGCGCCAACAGCCAGACGCCCAACATGCCGATGGCGATGGCGATGAAGTGCCCGCCATACCAGTAAACGTTCAGCGGCAGCCACGACAGCCAGATCGCCGGATGCATCGCCGCACCGACCAGCCACGGATTTTTCGGTGAACCCCACTCGCCGTTGAGGCCCCAGTTGAGCGCCTCGACGGCGTCGTAAGGCAGGGTAGGATCGAGATAAACAGTCAGCAGCGTCCAGGCTGCGGCATAGCAGACCAACCAGAGAGCGAGTAAGCGATAAGACATGTCTTCTTCTAAGCGTTATTGTAAAGAAAATCTTAACTTAGTCGCTGTCGAATGAACCATGTTTAAACAAGCCGTTAAATGTGCGCCTGAGTGGCGTTTCTGCCGCCTCGATCGCACATTACGCTAATTTTACTCAGCCTGCCGCGTGACGATGGGCGGGCGTGCTCAACCGGCCGGCGTCCGCCGCCAGCAGCTGTTGCACCAGCTCGACGCAGCGCAGGAAACGCTCTTCATAATCGCTGGACTCAACGTGCACGTACTCGATGTTGTTAGCGCGCAGCATCTCCTCCAGCAGGCGCTGGAACGCCAGGCGATCGGCAGTGCTGCCGAGGCTGCGCAGACCGTCCGCCACCCACGGCGTGTTGTTTTCCAGCAGGATCACCAGATCGAAACGGTATTCGTCGATCAGCGCCTGCACGAAGGGGTGCTCACGCCCTTCGTACTTTTTGCAAAACGCCTGCGTAGTCACGAAATCGGTATCGATAAACGCCACCTTGTTGGCGTACTTGACCGCGAAATCCACGTATTGCGCCTGCCCGAGGGCAATTTTGTCGTAGTCGGAATACTGCAGCGCCATCTCGTCGCCGCCCAGGTGCGAAAACACGTAATCGCGGCCATATTCCCAGGCGCTGGTGGTGTTAAAGATGTTGGCCAACTTGTTGACCAACGTCGACTTGCCGCTCGATTCGCCGCCGAGGATCGCTACGGTGCGCACGAAGAACGGCTTCACCTCGGTCGGGATGTAGTCCCAATAGCGGAACGGATCCTGGCGGATCTGATTGCCGCTGATGTTCATGAACGAACGCTCGGGGTCGACCAAAATGGTTTCGATGCCCAGATGCTCGCGGTAGCGCGGCGCATCCTGCGCTTCGCTGGAATAGATGAAGCTCGGCACGATGCCCTTCTGTTCCATAAAGGCCTTCATGCCGTCGCTCCACACGTTCCAGCCGTGCGGATAGGGTTCGATGCCCTGCTCGTCGAACGAGTGGATATGGATATTTTTCTGGTACTTGAAGGTTTGCAGCAGCCAGCGCAGGCGATCGCTGACCGTCGGCTGTTGCGACATCGAACTGTTCTCGAACAGCTCGCGATCGCGCGGCTCGTCATGGCACAAGATAACGTGCAGCTCGTCCACCTGGCTGCAGGCGCGCTGGATCAGGTAGATGTGGCCGGTGTGCAGCGGGTAAAATTTACCAAACACCACGCCGACTTTAACCTCTTTACGCGGGAACTCCAGCCCGAGAAAACGGTGCAACGCCTCGAGCTTTTGCGCGCTCGGGCTTTTGATCTTGTCGTTCAACAGCTGGCTGAGATAGCCTTTGGTCATGCCGCTGGCATCCGCCACCTGCTGCAAAGTACAGCCCTTTTGCTTAATGGACGTCTTCAGGTAATCAAATTGCGGCATGGCCACCTCCGTTTAGTATGCTAAACAAAATAGCATATCTTTCTCGCCGTCGGCGACATTAATAAAACTCTTCCAGCACGTCCAGCGCGTCCGCCAGCTTCTTGACCCCGAACACCTGCATGTTGGCCGGCGGCTTCTTCGGCATGTTGCCGTGCGGCACGATGGCGCGCTTGAAGCCGTGCTTGGCCGCTTCGGAGATGCGCTCCTGGCCGCTCGGCACCGGGCGAATCTCCCCCGCCAACCCCACTTCGCCGAACACCACCAGATCGTTCGGCAGCGGCCGATCGCGCAGGCTCGAAACCAGCGACATCAGCAGCGCCAGATCGGCGCTGGTCTCGCTGACTTTCACCCCGCCGACCACGTTGACGAACACGTCCTGATCCGACATCTGCAGCCCGCCGTGGCGGTGCAGCACCGCCAGCAGGATCGCCAACCGGTTCTGCTCCAGGCCCACCGCCACGCGGCGCGGGTTGGACATCATCGAGTGATCCACCAGCGCCTGGATCTCCACCAGCAGCGGCCGGGTGCCTTCCCACACCACCATCACCGAGCTGCCGGAGGTGACTTCATCGCCGCGGCTGAGGAAGATCGCCGAAGGGTTGCTGACTTCGCGCAGCCCCTGTTCGGTCATGGCAAACACGCCCAGCTCGTTGACCGCGCCGAAACGGTTCTTGTGGCTGCGCAGAGTGCGGAAGCGGGAATCGGCGTCGCCATCCAGCAGCACCGAACAGTCGATACAGTGTTCCAGCACTTTCGGCCCGGCCAGCGAGCCGTCTTTGGTGACGTGGCCGACCATGACGATCGCCACGCCGCGCGTCTTGGCGAAGCGCGTCAGATAGGCGGCGGTTTCCCGCACCTGCGCCACGCTGCCCGGCGAAGACTGAATGTCCGCCATGTGCATCACCTGGATCGAGTCGATCACCATCAGCTTCGGCTGTTCCTGCTCGGCGATCAGGCAGATCTGCTCGATGCTGGTTTCCGACAGCATGTTCAGGCCGCCGGTCGGCAGCCCCAGACGGTGAGCGCGCATCGCCACCTGCTGCAGCGACTCCTCGCCGGTGACGTACAGGGTTTTCATCTGTTCGGACAGTTTGCACAGCACCTGCAGCAACAGGGTACTCTTACCGGCGCCGGGATTACCGCCGATCAGAATGGCGCTGCCGGGCACCACGCCGCCGCCCAGCACGCGGTCGAACTCGAGAAAGCCGGTGGTAAAGCGCGGCAGCGCCTCAAGGCTGATTTCCGACAGCTTCTGTACCTTGCTGACGCCGGCGTCGCCGGCATAACCGCTGAGGCGATCGTTGCGCGCCGCTGCGGGCGACGCGGCCAAACGCACTTCCGTGATGGTGTTCCAGGCATGACAGGCGCTGCACTGCCCCTGCCAACGCGGATAGTCCGCCCCGCACTCATTGCACACAAATGCCCGTTTTGCCGCTTTTGCCACGTCTTACCTCAATCTTTCGTTATCGCACTTCGTGTTTCAGGCTGCCGGTGAGAATACACAGCACGCCCATCAGATCCGCATGCCGGATCGCCACCTGCGCTTTTTCATACACTTTCGGTTTGGCGTGGTAGGCGATACCCAACCCCGCCGCCTGCATCATTTTCAAATCGTTGGCGCCGTCGCCGATGGCCACGGTCTGCGCCAGCGGGATCTCAAGCTTCTCCGCCAGCCGCAGCAGCGTGTCGGCTTTGAACTGTGCGTCCACCACCGGCCCCAGCACTTCGCCGGTCAGCTTGCCGTCGCGGATCTCCAGCTCATTGGCCGCTGCCGCCACCAGCCGCAGCCGGTTGCGCAGGTATTCGGCATAGTAGGTGAAGCCGCCGGAGGCGATCGCCACATGCCAGCCCATCGCCTGCAGCTTGCCCACCAGGCTGGTCAGCCCCGGCATCAGCGGCAGCTCGTCGCGCACCTGCTTGAGGATGTTGGCGTCGGCCCCTTTCAGCGTGCCGACGCGCTGGCGCAGGCTGGCGGTAAAGTCCAGCTCGCCGCGCATCGCGCGCTCGGTGACTTCCGCCACCTGCTCGCCGACGCCCGCCAGCTTGGCGATCTCGTCGATGCACTCGATCTCGATCGCCGTCGAATCCATGTCCATCACCAGCAGCCCCGGCGTGCGCAGGTGTGGGATCTTGCCGAGCGGCGCCACGTCCAGCCCGCTCTCCGCCGCCAGCAGCTTGGCGCGCGGCGTTAACGTGCCCGCCAACCGCACCACCTGATAGTCGTCCACGCCCCAGGCGGTGACGATCACCATCGCCGCGCCGAGCTTGCGTTGGAATTGCGTAATGCGCGCCTTGTCCAGCTTCCTGCCGTATAACAGCCACCCGGTATTGCCTGCCCGGTAGTCCAGCGGCATCACTTCGTCGCCGCTGAGCGAAAGGGGAAGACCCGGCCATTGAGAGATCTCCGCCGGAAGATCGCAATAGGTCAGACTGTTTGACATCATTGACTCCTGAATGGACAAAAACGCTGCATGATAAAACGACGCATCAAGCTATCCTATCGCCAGCGGTTCTGGCAACATAAAGTGTCCCCGATGCCCAAGGAACCTGCATGGCTCGCGCTAAACTGAAATTTCGCCTGCACCGCACCGCTATTATCCTGATTTGCCTAGCTTTGCTGGTGCTGCTGATGCAGGGCGCCTCTTATTTTAGCCTGAGTCACCAAATGGCGCGATCCGAGCAGGTTGAAGAACTGGCGCAGACGCTGACCAAACAGGTCGCCTACAGCCTGGCGCCGCTGCTGGACGACGACGGCAACACCCCGCGCATCGACGCCATCCTCAAGCAGCTCACCGATCACAGCCGCATTCTCGACGTCAGCGTGTATCAGCTGGACGGCACGCTGGTCTCCCACGCCGGGGAACAGATAAGTATACGCGATCGCCTGTCGCTCGACGGCAAACGCGCCGGCAGCTACTTCAACCACCAGTTGGTCGAATCCATTCAGGGCAAAGACGGCCCGATCGGCTTTATCCGCATCACCCTCGACACCCACGTGCTGGCGACCGAATCCAAGCAGGTGGACAACACCACCAATCTGCTGCGCCTGATGATCCTGCTGGCGCTGGCGATCGGCATCATTCTGGCGCGCACCCTGCTGCAACACCGCCGCAGCCGCTGGCAGCAGTCGCCGTACCTGTTGACCGCCAACACGCCGTTGGCAGAAGGCAATACGGTGGAAGACGACGAAGAGGATGCGCCGGAGACAAAACAGGAAGCGCCGAAGAAGGGGTAACTCAGGCCAGGCGCTGAATGCGCTCGTGCAGCTTCTGCAGTTGCACCAACATTTGCTCGGCAATCGCCCGGAACGCCTCGCTGATGTCGTCATGTTGCGCCGTTCGCCGCCAGAACTCGAGAGCCAATAGCTCCGCTTGCCGCCAGACGGCGCCGCTCACCTCGTTGCTCAAACGGATCTCCACCGCGTCGCGGCGCAGATTACCGCTGCTTGCCGGCGCAAAAGCCATCGGTAACATATCATACAAAGGCGCCAACATGACCGGCCGCTGGGTTATTCGCAAGAACGACAGGTTGCCTTGGTGCATATCGCTGTTGGCGATCAACCGGCCAAAGGCCCAATACAGGGCAATCCGTTGGTAGACTGAGTGATTGATCACCCCTTGCTGCAATAGCCGCTCGGCGGCCACGACCCAGTTGGCATGGCCGCTGCCGCTGAACTCGGCATCCAGCGCCTCCAGCGACACCATCGCTACCCGCCCTTCTTCACCGATGCGATCAAAGCGCTCTACCTCTAAAAAGCATTGCCGGTCGGCGCCGAACAGGATTTGCGCCGATGCGGCAGGCAATCCCGCAGCGGCGACCGTCTGCAACGCCAGCGACTCGGCGATCAGCAAATCGCTCCAGCGCTGTGCAATGACATGCGTCGGCGCCAGGCTGAACTTCACCAACACATGCGCGCGGCGCCCAGGCGCCAGCTCAGCATAGGCGGCAAATTTGGGTTGCTCGCCACCGGCGGAAGAGCCCACCAGCTCCCCGGCCAGCGCCTGGACAGACAATGCGGCGTAACGCTCGGTTTTATCTTCCACCGTGATGGCGACGGCAGTATCCCGGATTAACCAGCGCTGATAGCTGTCAGCACCAGGCAGCAGATCGCCGGTCATGTCTTCGCCATAACGGCAGAGCGCCAACAAGCGTTGGCCTTCATCCCATCGCCGCACATCCCCCGGCAAATTCAACTCGCGCGCCGCTGCTTTTCCCCAGGCTCGCCCGAGAAAGCCAATCGGCCGTAGGTCGTTTAAATACCATGGCATGCCGTCATAGAGCTGCCACTCTCCGCTGCGCTCATCGCACACCGCACAGTTATCGGCAGGATACAGCGGGCAAAGTGTGGCAAACAGGTGCGCCTTGCCCCGCTCATCAATCTGATACAGCGGAAACTGTCTCTCACCGCCGATCCCGCGCCGCAATACATAGCGCGTCGCCTTACCTTTACCGAGGATCAATACTGCGCCTGCCAGTTCGCGGATACGGCGCGATAGCGTCGGCTGGCTGATGCCTAACGCTTCTGTCAGTTGACGAGCCGTAGCCGGCCCATGGCGCAAAACTTGTTCAACGGTGATCATCAGATGAATAGATTGGTGAATAGATTGATAGAGGAAGTAATAGCGTTAAACGGCAGAAAGGTAAAGCGTTAGCCAAAACTGGCCAAGCGGAATGAATAGATTGACGGGCGGGCGCCATGATGACGCCCGCCGGGGTATTACGCTTTGTCGCCCAGCAGCACGGATTCCAGCGCGATAACGATCATTTCGTTAAAGGTGGTCTGGCGTTCCGCCGCCGTGGTCGCTTCGTGACGCAGGATGTGGTCGGACACGGTGCAGATGGTCAGCGCCTTGCAGCCGAACTCTTCGTACAGCTCCGCCGCCACGCCGTAGATGCCGGCCGCTTCCATTTCCACGCCCAGGATGCCGTACTTCTTCATCACCTGGAACATGTCCGGATCCGGCGTGTAGAACAGATCGGCGGAGAAGATGTTGCCCACTCGCGCCGGGATGCCCTGCGCCGCCGCCGCGTCGACCGCGTTGCGCACCATGTCGAAGTCGGCGATCGCCGCGTAGTCGTTGTCCTTGAAGCGCAGACGGTTCACCTTGGAGTCGGTGCACGCGCCCATGCCGATCACCACGTCACGCAGTTTGATATCGTCACGCACCGCGCCGCAGGAGCCCACGCGAATGATCTTCTTCACGCCGAATTCGGCGATCAGCTCGCGCGCATAGATGGAGCAGGACGGGATGCCCATGCCGTGGCCCATTACGGAGATGCGGCGGCCTTTGTAGGTGCCGGTGAAGCCCAACATGCCGCGCACGT
Source organism: Serratia sp. HRI (assembly GCF_010119335.3). Taxonomy (NCBI): domain Bacteria; kingdom Pseudomonadati; phylum Pseudomonadota; class Gammaproteobacteria; order Enterobacterales; family Yersiniaceae; genus Serratia; species Serratia sp. HRI. Next base: position 2,010,260 of record NZ_CP083690.1, read on the forward strand.
TGTTCACTTCCACCGCGCCTTCCAGGAAGGTTTCGGCGATGTATTTTGCACGCAGCGGATCGCCCGGCATCAGTACTACGTCAGCGAAATCACCCATCTCAGCATTAATGTGCGGCGTAGCCATAATTTTCTTCCTTTAGAAATCTTATTTAATAAAAACGTCAAACATCTAAGCCTTGAATTTCGAGTTGCAGCTAGGCAGCTAACGGGTGAATCCCCAGGAGCTTACTTGAGTAAGTGACTGGGGTTCACGCATGAAGCTAACAACGCTGCGGCTTGAAAGACAGGGCTTAGAACATGCTCTTACCGTAATCCATCGGCGACAGGCCAAAGTAATTGGCGACGGTCTGGCCGATGTCGGCAAAGGTCTCGCGGTGGCCCAGCGAGCCCGGCTTCACTTTCGGGCCGTAAACCAGCACCGGGATGTGCTCGCGGGTGTGGTCAGTGCCCGGCCAGGTCGGGTCGCAGCCGTGGTCGGCGGTGAAGATGATGATGTCTTCGTCTTTCACCAGCTTCAGCAGCTCCGGCAGGCGGCGGTCGAACAGCTCCAGCGCGGCGGCGTAGCCCGCCACGTCGCGGCGGTGGCCATAGGAGGAGTCGAAGTCCACGAAGTTGGTGAACACGATGGTGTTGTCGCCGGCCTTTTCCATTTCGATCAGGGTCGCGTCGAACAGCGCGTCGATGCCGGTCGCCTTCACCTTCTTGGTGATGCCGACGTTGGCGTAGATGTCGGCGATTTTACCGATCGACACCACTTCACCGCCCTTCTCGTCCACCAGCTTTTTCAGCACGGTCGGCGCCGGCGGCTCTACCGCCAGATCGTGGCGGTTACCGGTGCGCTGGAAGTGGCCCGGCTTATCGCCGATGAACGGACGCGCGATCACGCGGCCGATGTTGTACCCGCCTTCGGTCAACTCTTCACGCGCGATTTCGCACAGCTCATACAGGCGATCCAGGCCGAAGGTTTCTTCATGGCAGGCGATCTGGAACACTGAGTCGGCGGAGGTGTAGAAAATCGGCTTGCCGGTTTTCATGTGCTCTTCGCCCAGCTGATCGAGGATCACGGTGCCGGACGAGTGGCAGTTGCCCAGGTAACCCGGCAGCTTGGCGCGCTCGACCAGCTTGTCCAGCAGTGCCTGCGGGAAGCTGTTGTGCTCGTCCGTGAAGTAGCCCCAGTCGAACAGCACCGGCACGCCGGCGATTTCCCAGTGGCCCGACGGCGTGTCTTTACCGGAAGAGAGCTCGCTGGCGTAAGCGTAAGCGCCGATGATGTCGGCGTTGCGGTCCAGCCCCTGCGGGAAGTTGCCGGTGGACTCTTCCGCCGCTTTACCGAGGCCCAGACGGCTCAGGTTAGGCAACGTCAGCGGCCCCTGGCGGCCCACGTTGGCCTCACCGCGCGCGCAAACCTCGGCGATGTGGCCCAGGGTGTCGGAACCCTGGTCGCCAAAACGTTCGGCGTCTTCGCTGGCGCCGATGCCGAAGGAGTCCAATACCATAATAAATGTGCGTTTCATCTGTGCTCTCCTGCGTGTTCTCACGCTATTGCGACCGCAAAACTGCAATCGCCCTTATTCTCTAAATTTATACCCAATGGATTTCAAGTTGTAGCTAGGCGGCTAGCGCGTGTATCCCCAGGAGCTTACTCAAGTAAGTGACTGGGGTGCACGCGTGCAGCCAACAACGCTACGGCTTGAAAGACGAGGGTCATCACGCTTGAGTGATGCGCTTATACACCACCGGCGTCGCCTCCGGCGCCTTGTCGCTCAGCGTCATTGCGCTGCGCACCGCATCGGCCGCCTGCTGCCAGCTCTCTTCATCGTTGGCGTGGATCATCGCCAACGGCTGCTGGGCATCCACTTTATCGCCCAGGCGCGCCACCTCGGTCAGGCCAACGCTGTAGTCGATGGCGTCGCTCGCCCGGCGACGGCCGCCGCCCAGCGAAACCACCGCCATGCCCAGCGCGCGGGTATCCATGGCGCTGATGATGCCCGGCTTTTCAGCATACACCGGCTTGCTCAGCGTTGCCGCCGGCAGATAGCTATCGTAGCGTTCGACGAAGTCTATCGGCCCCTGCTGCGCCGCCACCATGCGGCCAAACACCTCCGCCGCCTTGCCGTTGTCCAGCACCGCCTGCAGTTTGGCGCGCGCGTCGGCCTCGTCTTGCGCCAGGCCGCCGGACAGCAGCATTTCCACGCACAGCGCCAGCGTCACTTCCAGCAGGCGCGGGTTACGGTATTCGCCGGTCAGGAAGCGCACCGCTTCGCGCACTTCCACCGCGTTGCCGGCGCTGGAGGCCAGCACCTGGTTCATGTCGGTCAGCAGCGCGGTGGTCTTGCAGCCCGCGCCATTGGCCACGCCGACGATCGCCTGCGCCAAGTCTTGCGACAGCGCATAGGTCGGCATAAAGGCGCCGGAGCCGACCTTCACGTCCATCACCAGCGCATCCAGCCCTTCCGCCAGCTTCTTGGCCAGAATGGAGGCGGTGATCAGCGGGATCGAATCCACGGTAGCGGTAATGTCGCGGGTGGCGTAGAAACGTTTGTCCGCCGGTGCCAGCGAGCTTGTCTGGCCGATGATCGCCACGCCGACGTCCTGAATGATTTTGCGGAAGGCGTTATCGTCCGGGAAAATATTGAAGCCCGGAATAGCTTCCAGCTTGTCCAGCGTGCCGCCGGTATGCCCCAGGCCGCGGCCGGAGATCATCGGCACATAGCCGCCGCAGGCCGCCACCATCGGGCCAAGCATCAGCGAGGTCACGTCACCCACGCCGCCGGTCGAATGCTTGTCGACGATCGGGCCGTTCAGCGCCAGACTCTTCCAATCCAGCACGGTGCCGGAATCGCGCATCGCCATGGTGAGCGCCACGCGCTCCGGCATGCTCATGTCATGGAAATAAATGGTCATCGCCAGCGCGGCGATCTGCCCTTCCGACACCACGTTGTCGCGAATGCCGTTGATGAAAAAGCGGATTTCCGCTTCGCTTAACGGTTGGCCGTCGCGTTTTTTACGAATAATTTCTTGAGCCAGGAACAAGGTATCCCCCTGTGTCGCCGAGAGTCGGTGCAGACGGGCGCGCCTGGCGCCCGCCAACGAAATCGATCAGTAGCCGCCGCCGGCGGTCTGGGTCTGGTGGCCCAGTGCGGTCAGCAAGCTGGCCAGCAGGCTGGAAGCGCCAAAGCGGAAATGCCGCGCGTCGGCCCAGCCTTCGCCCAGAATACGATCGGCAAGTTGCAGATAATGCAGCGCATCCTCTGCGGTGCGCACGCCGCCGGCCGGCTTGAAGCCCACCGTCTTCGCCACGCCCAGATCGCGGATCACCGACATCATCAGCTCGGCGCTTTCCAGCGTGGCGTTGACCGGCACCTTGCCGGTGGAGGTCTTGATAAAGTCCGCCCCGGCCTTGATGGCGATCTCGGACGCCTTGCGGATCAGGTCGGCCTGCTTCAGCTCACCGGTTTCGATGATCACTTTCAGCAGCACGTTGGCCGCCTGACAAGCCTGCTTGCACTGTTTCACCAGCTCGAAGCCGACCTGTTCGTTGCCGGCGATCAGCGCGCGGTAAGGGAACACCACGTCCACTTCATCCGCGCCATAGGCGATGGCCGCGCGGGTTTCCGCCAGCGCGATGTCGATATCGTCGTTGCCATGCGGGAAGTTGGTCACGGTGGCGATACGGATATCCGGCGTGCCTTGCTCACGCAGCGCCTTGCGCGCTACCGGGATAAAACGCGGGTAAATGCAGATGGCCGCCGTGTGGCCGGCCGGGCTGTTGGCCTGACGACAGAGGGCGATCACTTTCTCGTCGGTGTCATCATCATTCAGCGTGGTTAAATCCATCAGGTTCAGCGCACGTTGCGCTGCTGCGGTTAATTCGGTCATAAAACTCTCCAACTGAGTACCTGGGTGTTGGCGAGCGGACTTGGTTCCATGAAGATAGCGCAGGGGAACGGCGTTCCCGCGGCGGCAACTGAGATCCTTCTCACCGCACATGGCCACCCGCCTTGCGGCCGGCCAGTAATAGCTATTTGAACACGGATGCCGAGGGCAATTCGCGTTCATCGTCACACTATATGAAATATCACTGTAACAGACCGGAATTATATGTGAAGAACATCACAAAATAACGCGATATCGTTCACAAATTCGCTAAAGAAGCGGCTGAAGATCGCGGGTGCGGCAAGCACCCGCGTTGCTTAGAGTATAGGCGGAGTCCCGCGATTGGTCGCGCCGTCGCGGGCACCGGGATGGCTTACAGCGCCAGGAAGAAACCAGCGATGGTGGCGCTCATCAGGTTGGACAGCGTGCCCGCCGCCACGGCCTTCAGACCGAAACGCGCGATGTCGTGGCGACGGTTGGGCGCCATGCTGCCCAGACCGCCCAGCAGGATCGCCACCGAGGAGAGGTTGGCGAAGCCGCACAGCGCGAAGGAGATGATCGCCTTGGTGTGGGCCGACAGCACCTGCAGGCCTTCCGCCGCCACCACGTCGTCCGGACGCAGATAGGCGCCGAAGTTCATGTAGGCAACGAACTCGTTGACGATGATTTTCTGGCCGATAAACGAACCGGCGGTCATCGCCTCGCTCCACGGCACGCCGATCAGGAAGGCGATCGGCGAGAACACCCAGCCGAGGATCAGTTCAAGCGACAGCTGCGGATAATCGAACCAGCCGCCGATACCGCCGAGAATACCGTTAAGCAAGGCGATCAGCGCGATAAACGCCAGCAGCATCGCACCGACGTTCAGCGCCAACTGCATGCCGGAAGCCGCGCCGGAAGCCGCCGCGTCGATCACGTTGGCCGGACGATCTTCTTCGGCGATCAGCTTCATCGCATCGTCTCTATCGTGGGTCTGCTCGGTTTCCGGCACCATCAGCTTAGCGAACAGCAGCCCGCCCGGCGCGGCCATGAAGGACGCGGCGATCAGGTATTCCAGCGGCACGCCCATCTGCGCGTACCCTGCCAGCACCGAACCGGCTACCGAGGCCAGGCCGCCGCACATCACGGCGAACAGCTCTGACTGGCTCATGGTGGCGATATACGGACGCACCACCAGCGGCGCTTCGGTCTGGCCAACGAAAATGTTGGCGGTCGCCGACAGCGATTCAGTGCGCGAGGTGCCCAGCAGCTTGTGCAGGCCGCCGCCCAGAACGCGGATCACCAACTGCATGATGCCGAGGTAGTACAGCACCGCAATCAGCGAGGAGAAGAACACGATCACCGGCAGAACGCGCAGCGCGAATACGAAGCCGCCGCCGCCGAACACCTCGAACATCTTGTCGGACACCAGCCCGCCGAAAATGAACGAAATGCCCTGATTGCCGTAGGCGATAACGTTTGCCACGCCGTTAGACATACTGCCGAGGATGCTGCGGCCCAGCGGCACGTACAGCACCAGCGCGCCGATGCCGATCTGGATGATGAACGCCCACACGACGGTGCGCAGTTTAATGGCCCGGCGGTTGCTGGAGAGCAGCACCGCAATGGCGATCAGCACCGCCATACCGACCAGACTCATGATGAGTTGCATGCAAAGTTTCCCTGTTGCAAAAAATAAAGTACATCCCTGCTCATGAAGAGAGGTCTGCTATTGGAGTGTTTCGGGGGGGATTATACTGAGCGAGGTCACCCTCGCACCGATTTATGTCACAAATGTATACAACGAGACGCAAATGAAAATCTTATAACGTGACGCAGGTCACGTTATAACCCCATCAATCCGGCATGGCGAACAGTGCCTGAGTATTGCGTTGCAGGTGGGCGGCGATCTCGTCGGCCGGTTCCGGCCGCAGCTCGCACAGCGTTTGAAACACCTCGGCGGCGCGTTCGGGGCGATTCGGCTGCCCCTGATAGCCGGCCAGCGGCATGTCCGGCGCATCGGTCTCCAGCAGCAGCGCCTCGAGCGGCAACTGCGCCATCACGCCGCGCGTTTTCTGCGCCCGCTCATAGGTGATGGTGCCGCCCACGCCGATGTAATAGCCGAGCCGGATAAAGGCCTGCGCCTGCGACAGGCTGCCGGCGAAGCCGTGCACCACGCCGCGACGCGGCAACTGCATGCGCCGCAGCGCCGCGGCCAGCTGATCGTGGGTGCGACGCGAATGGAGGATCACCGGCAGGTCATGCTGTTTCGCCAGCTTCAGCTGGGCCTGCAGCACGCTTTGCTGGCGCTCGAACTGCGGGTTGTCCATATACAGATCGAGTCCGATCTCCCCCACCGCCACCAGCTTGCGCGGCCGTTCGGCCAGCAGCGTCGCCAGCTGGTCCAACTGCGGCTCATGATGCTGCGCGATATACAGCGGGTGCAGTCCCAGCGCGGCGAACAGCGGCGCGTGATCCTGCGCCAGCCGCAGCACCCGGGCAAAGCGATCGGCGGTGACCGTCGGGACGATGATGCGCTGCACGCCGGCGCTTGCCGACCGCGTCAGGCTCTCGGCCTCATGCCCGGTAAAGGGCGGAAAATCGAAATGGCAGTGAGTATCGGTAAAGGCGTAACTCACAGCGCGCCCCCTTCACCCGGCGGCAGATCGCCCGGCAGGATGATTTTCGGCGCCGCTACCGCGGCCTCCGGCTGCGCCGCCCGCTCGGTGGGCATGGCGATGTCGGTCACGATCGGCGAAGGCATTCTGACGTTCTCCGGCTGGATCAGGCGGCGCGACAGCGCTTTTCGCACCTTCATGCCGTCGGGCTCCTGCTGCGCCATCCACTGGCCGACGGTGGCCAGGAAGTAGCGGCCGCAGCGGCGCCCCAGGTGATAATCCTGATTGAGCGCCCCCAATCGGCTGCCCAGCGCATTGCTGGCCAGCGGCTTCGGCGGGAAGATCTCGAAGATGCGCAGCTTGCCCGGCGGCTTTTCGATAAAGCGCTGGATACGGTGATAGCTTTGCTCGTGATGCTGCAGGATGCGCACCATCTGTTGCAGGCTGCTGTCGCTCAGCCAATGCTCCATACGCTTCATCCACTGCGGGGTGTAGTACATTTGCGAAGGCACGGTGCGGATCACCACGATGGTGTCGGCGCCGCGACGATAGGCCTCTTCCACCGGGATCGCATCGCTGATGCCGCCGTCCTGATAGCTGACGCCGTCCAACTCCACGCCCTGACGGTAGAAGCCGGGAATGGCGCTGGACGCCTTGATGGCCGGCAGCCAGCGTTCGCGCTGCGCCGGCAGGTAGGTCGGCTCAAAGTCATCGCTGCGGCAGGCGCACAGCAGGAACTCGCGCCCGTCGGTAAAGTGCTGTTCCGCCACGTCCATCGCCAACGGCATCTGCGCCGCCGCCGTATCGACCAGCCAATCGAGATCGATCAGATGCCCGCCGCGCACGAAGCGCAGCGGATTGAAGAACTGGGCCGAGGTGGTATAACGGGTAATCACCCGACGCGCGTATCCCACCTGCCCGCAGATATAGGCGGACAGATTCTGGGCGCCGGCCGACGTGCCGATCAGCAGATCGAAAGGGTTAAAGCTCGCGCGCTGAAACTCGTCCAGTACGCCGGCGGTGAAAATGCCGCGCTGGCCGCCGCCTTCGCAGACCAGCGCCATCTTACCTGGCCGAAAGGGTTTAGACGCCAGCGGTTCTATATTGCCGAGCGTGATGGGTATTCTGTATCCCAACTTGGCATCCTCAGTGAGACGTTTTCTCCGAGGATACCGCGTCTCGCTCTCTTCCGTAATCCTCTTGCAGTACGCCGGCGAGGAAATCGTTGCTGCCGGCCAGCCAGGCGCAATCGCTGCCGGACCATTCGGCCCACGCCTGCCATACCTGGCCTTTCAGCTGTTTCCAGCGCCCGACGATGATGTCGCTGTTCATGGCCGGCCCTCCCCGACGTGAGAAAAGGAGTTAAGCTTTGTTACAGTTTACGGGAAAATGCCGGCCGGCTAAGGGCGCCGACGGCCGGTGAACAGGCTGACCAGGAACAGGATGATACCGACGACGAACACGATTTTAGCCGCCCAGGCAGCAGTACCCGCCAACGAACCGAACCCTAACGCCGCAGCGATAAGCGCGATAACTAAAAAGATAATGCCCCAACGAAACATAAGCTTCTCCTTACCATTGTGAAAAATTCGCTGCTGCCTACCGCCCCGACAACGGGACGTCGGCGGCAAATCAGTTTCTTTTTTTGGTGGTACATGCCGGACCGCCTTCACGGCCCGGCAGATGCGGCTTGTTGTTGCTTGTTACGGGCGCCTGGCGGGGGTTACTGCTTGACCACCAGGTCGTTTTTCACGCTTTTCACGCCGTCGATGGCCTTGGCGATGCTTTCCGCACGTTCAGACTGCGCCTGCGTTTTCACCTCACCGGAAAGCTGCACCACGCCATCGGTGGTTTCCACTTTCACATTGCGCGACGGCACGATGTCATCGGCCAACAGCTTGGCTTTCAGCTCGCTGGTGGTGGCGGTGTCGCCGGCATACGATTTGATCGACTGGTTGGCTTCATCTTTCACATGCAGCTTGTCGCTGACGGTCTTGACGCCTTCCACCTTACCGGCGACCGCGACCGCATGCTCCGCCTGCGCCTGGCTGCCGACGAACCCGCTCAGGATCACGGTGCCTTTTTCGGTTTTCACCGAAATGTCAGAACTTTTGATGGTCTTATCTTCCACCAACGCACTTTTAACTTTAGCCGTTATCGCGCTGTCATCCATGTAACCGTCAACTTTTTTCATGGAGCTATCGATTTTGGCACCGGCACTATCCGCGGCGTTAGACGCCTTGTTGAGCAGACTGTCTTCAGCCAGCGCACTGCCGCTTACCAAAACAGAACCCAATACGACGGCCATCAGCGAGTGTGCAAATTTGGTCTTTTTCATCGATCTCTTCCTTTTGTTGGGGGCTCTCGACGCCAGAGCGCCGGAACCCTGCGGCCACCTTCACGCGGCCTTCTCGGTAAATACTTCATCATCGCTATACGATTAAGCGTTCACGACAGGAGTATAGCAACGGCCGTGCCAACTCAAAAAACACCTTAAAAATCAAAGAAAAAAATTCAGAAGTCGAATTTTTAGCCAAAAAACTGTCGCCTATTGGCGACAGGCTAAGTTACACAAAACTGAAATATAGCTATCTCATTGATATTTAAAGACACTGACTGTCTCCTATCGGCAACACATCAGAATAACTCACCAAACAAATAGCGTATTACAGTGATTTACTCTCAAGCAATGTGCGGACAACTCGTTAAAGATAGACCATCAGACGGAAAACGCAGGCCGAACGAACATCGCCTGGCGATAGCGGTTCGCAGGATAAAATATGAGGAAGATTTATTAATTAGCGCAGTGAGGATAGGAGAAGCGTGCAGGGCGCACTGGGCGCCCTGCCGAGCGATCAGTGTTCGCGGGTTTTGCGGAAGGTCACGTCAGGATAGCGTTCCTGCGTCAGGTTGAGGTTCACCATGGTCGGCGCGATGTAGGACAGGTTGTCCCCACCGTCCAGCGCCAGGTTGATCTCGTTCTTGCGCTTGAACTCTTCGAACTTCTTCACGTCGTCGCACTCGACCCAGCGCGCGGTCGACACGTTGACCGATTCGTACAGCGCTTCCACGTTGTACTCGCTCTTCAAACGCGCCACCACCACGTCGAACTGCAGCACCCCGACCGCGCCGACGATCAGATCGTTGTTGGCGATCGGGCGGAACACCTGTACTGCGCCCTCTTCAGACAGCTGCACCAGCCCCTTCAGCAGCTGTTTCTGCTTCAGCGGATCGCGCAGGCGAATGCGACGGAACAGCTCCGGCGCGAAGTTCGGAATACCGGTGAACTTCATGTCTTCACCCTGGGTGAAGGTATCGCCGATCTGAATGGTGCCGTGGTTGTGCAGGCCGATGATGTCGCCCGGGTAGGCTTCTTCCACGTGCGAACGGTCGCCGGCCATAAAGGTCAGCGCGTCGGAGATCACCACGTCTTTGCCGGTGCGCACCTGGCGCAGCTTCATGCCCTTCTCGTAGCGGCCGGACACCACGCGCATGAAGGCCACACGGTCGCGGTGTTTCGGATCCATGTTGGCCTGGATCTTGAAAACGAAGCCGGTGAATTTCTCTTCCGCCGCCGTCACTTCGCGGGTGTCGGTTTTGCGCGGCATCGGCGCCGGCGCCCAGGCCACCAGACCGTCCAGCATGTGATCCACGCCGAAGTTACCGAGTGCGGTACCGAAGAACACCGGGGTCAGCTCGCCGCTCAGGAAAGCCTCCTGATCGAACTCGTGGGAAGCGCCTTGCACCAGCTCCAGCTCATCGCGCAGCTGCGCCGCCAGATCTTCACCCACCGCCGCATCCAGCTCCGGGTTGTCCAGGCCTTTGACGATGCGCACTTCCTGGATGGTGTGGCCTTTACCGGTCTGATACAGGTAGGTTTCATCCTTGTACAGGTGGTAAACACCCTTGAACAGCTTACCGCAGCCGATCGGCCAGGTGATAGGCGAGCAGGCGATCTTCAGTTCGCGCTCGACTTCATCCATCACTTCCATCGGATCGCGGATGTCGCGGTCCAGTTTGTTCATGAAGGTCAGGATCGGCGTGTCGCGCAGACGGGTGACTTCCATCAGCTTACGGGTACGATCCTCAACGCCCTTGGCGGCGTCGATCACCATCAGACAGCAGTCGACGGCGGTCAGGGTACGGTAAGTATCTTCGGAGAAGTCTTCGTGCCCCGGGGTATCCAGCAGGTTAACCAGGCTGTCGCGGTACGGGAACTGCATCACGGAGGTGGTGATCGAGATCCCACGCTGCTTTTCCATTTCCATCCAGTCGGATTTGGCGTGCTGGCTGGAGCCACGGCCTTTTACCGTACCGGCAGTCTGGATCGCCTGTCCGAAGAGCAGCACTTTTTCGGTAATGGTGGTTTTACCGGCATCGGGGTGCGAGATGATGGCGAAAGTTCTTCTTTTGGAGACTTCGCGGGCAAATTCACTAGGAGACATGGTTTTCAGGTTCTACGGTTAGTCCGCCCTGCGACATCATCAGAACGCGCCGATCGCGGCGCCGGGCAAAGCGGTGAATAAAAGATAACGGCCGGGCATTTTCGCCGATTTGCCAATCGGTGACAATCAATGCTTTTACCGGCCGGGCGGATTACCCCAGCGGCAGCGCCATCACGATCGCGTCTTCGCGGCCGTGGGCGCTCGGGTAATAATTGCGGCGCACGGTGACCTCGTTGAAACCGAGATCTTCATACAGTGCGATCGCCGCCTGGTTGGAGGCGCGCACCTCCAGCCACAGCGTCACCACGCCACGGCTCTCCAGCTGTTCAATCACCGCGTTGAGCAGCAGGCGGCCAAAGCCCCGGCGCTGGTGCTGCGGATGAATGGCGATGTTGAACAGCGTAGCTTCGTCCAGCACGATCTGCGTGATGGCAAACCCCGCCATCTCCCCATCGGCGCTCAGCTTCAGGTTAAGGTAGCGATCGCCCTGATTGCTGGCAAAGGTGGTTTCCGTCCAGGGGAAAGCGTGGCTGGCTTGCTCAATGTTGAAGGCCGTGGCCAGGTCGGCCGCCGTCAGGGTAGAAATCGTGTTCATGATGACAAATCTGCTGCCAGAGGGCACGTTTGGCCCCCGCGTCTTGGGAAAGCTCGGCCAGCGCCGGGCTGTGTAGCTGCGCGCCGGCGACCGCGAGCGGTTCCGTCACGCCCAGCCGCCAACTGTTGCATGCGGTCTCTTCAGGCAGCATCGCCACCTGTTCCGGCGTCAGGCTGTAGGTTTGCGCCGGCGTCAGCCCCAGGCTACGCAGCACGTCGCAAAACAGCGGATCGTCGGGCGCGGGCAGCGTCTGCGCCACCACCAGCAGGCGCGTCTCGGGCGGCAGACTGACCGCCACTTCGCCCTGCAACACGCTCGGGCGGCGCAATGTCCACTGCGTAATACCCAGTTGTTGTAACAGCCAGTCGCGTTTTGATGCCATGCCGATTCCTACCCGTTGTGGTGCGCCATGCCTGCCATGCGCCGCGCTATGCTAACAAACCCGCGCCCCCCGCGCCAACAAACCCGTCGAACATATCGCCACAAAGCTCTATAATCCCCGGTCTCATTTCCAGGAGCCAATATCTGATGTCTGCATTAACCCCCGCCAGTGAAGTCATGCTGCGCCACAGTGATGAATTTATCGAACGCCGCGTGCTGTTTGCCGGCGACCTGCAGGACAGCCTGCCGGCCCAATTCGAGGCCGCGGACGTGCGCGTCCACACTCAGCAATACCATCACTGGCAGTTACTGAACCGGACGATGGGCGATAACGTGCAGTTCGGTTTGACCGTCGATCCCGCTTTCGTCGCTAACTGCGACACGCTGGTTTACTACTGGCCGAAGAGCAAGCAGGAAGCGCAATTCCAGCTGTGCAACATCCTGGCGCTGCTGCCGGTGGGCGTAGACGTGTTCGTGGTCGGTGAAAACCGCAGCGGCGTGCGCAGCGCCGAGCCAACGCTGGAAGGCCACGTCACGCTGGTGAAAATCGACAGCGCGCGCCGCTGCGGCCTGTATCACGGCCGCCTGGACGCGCAGACCGAGTTCGACCTGAACGACTGGTGGGACAGCTATCAGCTGCACGATCTGGAAGTGAAAACGCTGCCGGGCGTGTTCAGCCGCGACGGCCTGGACGTCGGCAGCTCGCTGCTGCTGTCGACGCTGGAAAAACACATGAAAGGCAAGGTGCTGGACATCGGCTGCGGCGCCGGCGTCATGGCCTCGGTAATGTCCAAGCTGTCGCCGAAGGTGAAACTGACCCTCAGCGACGTCAACGCCGCCGCGGTGGAATCCAGTCGCGCGACGCTGGCCGCCAACGGCATCGAAGGGGAAGTGATCGTCAGCAACGTTTACTCCGACATCACTGGCCGTTTCGACATGATCATCTCCAACCCGCCGTTCCACGACGGGCTGCAGACCAGCCTGACCGCCGCCGAAACCCTGATCCGCGGCGCGGTGAAGCACCTGCCGATCGGCGGCCAACTGCGCATTGTCGCCAACGCCTTCCTGCCATACCCGGACATTCTGGACGCCACCTTCGGCAGCCACGAAGTGCTGGCGCAGAACGGCCGCTTCAAGGTATACCAGGCGACCGTCGGCCGTCCGCCGCGCGCGCCGAAGAAGAAATAATTCTCCGTTGGCGGAAAACGACAGAGCGCGGCCTGCAGGCCGCGCTTTTTTTTAACCGTTGATGTAGGTCATCGACTCCGCGCCGTAGCGATCGCCGGCCGCCGCACTCAGCGGGAACACCGCTTCAATCGCCGCCAGCTCAGCCGCGCTCAGCGTTATCTCCGCCGCCGCGACGTTCTCTTCCAGGTAACGACGGCGCTTGGTGCCGGGGATCGGCACGATGTGTTTCCCCTGCGCCAATACCCAGGCCAGCGCCAGCTGCGAAGGTTTGACACCCTTCTGCGCCGCCAGCTCCCCCACCTTCTCCACCAGCGCCAGGTTGCGGGTGAAGTTTTCCCCCTGGAAGCGCGGGTTGCCGCGGCGGAAATCGTCCTCGGCCAGATCCTCCGGCCGCCGGATAGCGCCGGTAAGGAAACCGCGCCCTAACGGACTGTAAGGCACAAAGCCGATGCCCAGGCGCTCACAGGCCGCCAGCACGCCCTGCTCGGCATCGCGCGTCCACAGCGAATACTCTGTCTGCAGCGCGGTGATCGGATGTACCTTGTGCGCCCGCTCCAGCGTGGCGACCGACGCCTCGCTCAGGCCGATATGGCGGATCTTGCCTTCGCGGATCAGATCCGCCATCGTGCCGACGACGTCCTCGATCGGCACCTGCGGATCGACCCGGTGCTGATAATAAAGATCGATCTCCTCCACGCCCAAGCGCCGCAGGCTGCCCTCGACGGAGCGCCGGATATACTCGGGCCGGCTGCTGACGCCGCGCGCCGAAGGATCCGCCGGATCGCGCAGGATGCCGAACTTGGTGGCCAGGAACACCTGTTGCCGCTTGCCCTTGATCGCTTCCCCCACCAACTCTTCGTTGGTGTGCGGGCCATACATGTCGGCGGTGTCGAGCAGCGTGACGCCCAGCTCCAGCGCCCGGTGCAGCGTAGCGATGGCTTCCTGCCGATCGGCGCCGGTGGAGTAGAAGTCGCTCATGCCCATGCATCCCAAACCCAGGGCGGAGACGACGGGGCCGTGGGAACCGAGTTTACGTTGTTGCATTGTGCTGCCCTCATGCGGTGAATGGATAACGCAGCAAAGTCTGGTTGTTTACGCGACAAAGATAAATAATGCAGATTGCACATCACTGTTCAAAAATCACCAACAATACGGAGTGGACATGGATCAGGTTCAAGCCATGCGCATTTTTACCCGCATCGTCGAACTGGGCAGCTTCAGCCGGGCGGCCGAACGCCTGCAGCTGCCGCGCGCCACGGTCAGCAACGCGCTGAAACGGCTGGAACAGCGGCTGGGCGTGCGCCTGCTGATCCGCACCACTCGCCAGGTGCAGGTGACCAGCGAAGGCAGTCTCTACTATCAACGCTGCGTGCAGTTGCTGGGCGCACTGGAGGAGGCGGACACGCTGTTCAGCCACCATAAGCTGCAGCCGTCCGGCAAGGTGCGCATCGATATGCCCCATTCGCTGGCGCGCCAGATCGTCATTCCGGCGCTGGACGACTTCTACCGGCGCTATCCCGACATCACGCTGGCGCTGGGTGCCAACGACACCCACGTCGATCTGCTGCGCGAAGGCGTGGACTGCGTGCTGCGCGCCTGGGAAACCGAAGACGACAGCCTGGTGGCGCGGCGCATCGCCCAGCTGCCGCAGATCACCTGCGCTTCCCCCGCTTATCTGCAGGCCCACGGCACGCCGCTCGACATCGATAGCCTGGCGCCCCACCGTGCGGTGGGGTATTTTTCCCTGGCCAGCAACCGCGATTACCCGCTGGAGTTCTGCCGCGGCGGCAAGCTGGAACTGCGCGAACTCCCCGCCCGGCTGAGCGTCAGCGGCGCCGACGCTTACATCGCCGGCGCACGTGCCGGCATGGGGTTGATTCAGGCGGCGCGCTATTCGCTTGCCCCTTGGCTGGAACAGGGCGAACTGGTGGAAGTGCTGGCGGAAACGCCGCCTCCGCCGATGCCGATTTACATCATGTATCCGCCCGGCCGTTTCCTGGCGCCGCGGGTCAGAGTGTTGATTGATTGGCTGATTTGGCTGTTTGACCAGCAGAAAAGCGGTGATATGGCTGTTTTTCCAGCAAACGCCCGCAAAGCGGGGAAATAACTGTTGACGTGCCCGCCAAAATCTCTAGAATTCGCCTCCGTGGTAACGTTACTCCGGTAATGTTTCTGGTACGCGAAGGTGGCGGAATTGGTAGACGCGCTAGCTTCAGGTGTTAGTGTCCTTACGGACGTGAGGGTTCAAGTCCCTCTCTTCGCACCAAATAACCACATGATTTATATTGCACTCAGCATCGATGCGAAGGTGGCGGAATTGGTAGACGCGCTAGCTTCAGGTGTTAGTGTTCTTACGGACGTGAGGGTTCAAGTCCCTCTCTTCGCACCACGCTGGCGACGTAATATAAATCAAAGCAACAACATCGACTGTGCGAAGGTGGCGGAATTGGTAGACGCGCTAGCTTCAGGTGTTAGTGTCCTTACGGACGTGAGGGTTCAAGTCCCTCTCTTCGCACCAATTGATGATCTCTCCGGTAGTTCCTTCGAAAAAATCCCAACGCATTGATGATAAACACGCCTAAGCGTGGTTTTACCGTTTCCGGCGTTTACGCGAAGCTGAAGTTCAGGCTGATTGCCGCCAGGCCGCCCGCCAGCGCCATGCAGGAAGGCAGCAGCAGATAGTGACGCAGCCGGCTGTTGAACAGCATCACCAGCGTGGCCAGCATCGCTATCACAATCAGGGTGCGCAGCTGCATCATATTCAGATCGATCAAGGCCAGCAGCGGCATCAGCGCGCACGGCAGCAAAACCCCCCAGGCGCTGGCCAGGCGATCGCCGAGGCACCAGCTGACGCCCCACAGTCCACACGCGGCAATCATGGCGGTGAGCATGATACCCCCTTTAAGTGATAATGATAACCAATATCATATAACACTTTTTTGGCCACCGCATCATTTTCACTGCGCTGACCAAACCCAGATGACACCAGCATGAAAAAATGATAATTTGACATAAGAAAATTCCTAGTCCTGTTTGCATGATAATAATCACAATCCTCAACCATGCAATTCAAGTGGATATTCGCGCCAAAGGAATGCTTCTCAACCTTAATTATTCGACAGAACGACTTTGCAAAGAGTGACCTCCGTATGAACGCCCGTTCTTATCAGGAATTACTGAACAGCAAGCAGCGCCTGGCATTATTTCTTTTTCTGATAATGAATGCCGCCTCTTCCGTATTTACATTATTGTTCCCTTTTAGGGATACGCCCGCATTTACCCTACCTTTATTATGTATACCGCTATTTTGTCTGGTAGCGGCGCTATTGTCCCTGCAAACGCCACGCAAATACTTGTGCAAACTCAACCTGTTCGCCGGCGTGCTCGGCCTGCTGTGGGCCGCCCATACTTACGTTAAAAGTCAATATTGCCTACCGAATAACCAAGATTTTTTATTAATTAGTTTGTTTAGCATCTTTTTTATCAGCGCTATTTCTCTGACGGATAACTTTACCGCCTTTTGTTTACACGCCGTGCCTTCCGCAATGGTGATCCTGGCTTTAGACGGCATGCATAATACCCTGCGGATATTATTCACCACGCTATTACCTATTATCGCTTTCTCCATCCACCACCTGATGTTGAAACGCAGTGAAATCTTTACTCACGCGCTGGTGGCCAACCTGTATAACGAGCGAGATAAATTCAATAATTTGAGCATGATCGATCCTCTGACCGGCCTTTATAACCGGCGCGGGCTGGAGAATAAGATCACGATGCTGCTGGAACCGCAAACCGGCCACCATTACGTGCTGTTGCTGGATATCGACCACTTCAAGGTCTATAACGACAGCTACGGCCACGCCATGGGCGATCGGGCGTTGGTGCAGGTGGCGGTCGCCATCCGCGATGCGGTGCGTTCGCGCGACATCGTGGTGCGCTACGGCGGGGAAGAGTTTTTGGTGCTGCTGACCAACGTGCACGAAGGCTACGCGGCGCAGCTGGCCGAGCGGGTGCGCCAACGGGTGGCGGAACTGAACATTCCACACGGCGCCAGCCCGCAGCACAGCGGCACGCTGACGCTCAGCGCCGGCATCTCCGCGCTGGAAAAGCTGGACGTCGAATCGGCGATCGGCGCGGCCGACGCCGCGCTCTATCTGGCAAAGCACAGCGGCCGCAACAATATCCAGCTGGCACAAAACGTCCAGCCCGCCCTGCTGCAGCCGCAGGAATAAATACCCTGTCCGGTTAAGCGGCCCTTGGCCGCAAGCCGTTCAGCAACAGCGTCAAACCGGCCAATGCCTGCTCCAACGCAGTCTTCTCATCCTGCTGATTCGCGATCCAAAGCGCGGCATCCATCAGGCCGCCATTGATTAAATGCGCCAATACCTCAGGTGCGGTCGTCGCGATAGTCCGCTGTTCCATCAACTTTTGCAGCATATTCGTCATGGAGGCGATACATTGCAACCTGCTGGCCTGAAGATGTTCCGCCCCCAATACGGAAGGTGAGTCACGCAATAAAATGCGCTGCACTTGCGGTTCAATCGTCATCGCCAGATAGGCGCGACAGCGCCCGGCGAAAGCGCTCCACTCATCGGGCGCGCTGGCGGAAATTGCCGCCAGACGCGCGTCCATCTCGGCGTCAATTTCTTGCACGACGGCCAAAAATAAACCTTTCTTGTCGCCAAAGTGGTGATAGAGCGCACCGCGCGTCATACCGGCTTGCGCGGTGAGTTCATCCATCACCGTCTCGGCATACCCCACGCTGCCAAACTGCTGACGGGCAGCCGCCACCAGTTTTTGTCGGGTTTCTTCAATCATTTCTGCGCGCGCTTTACGTGCCATGGGTCCACTCCGCCTCGTTATTGATGACGTTATAATTGACATACGCCATGTATGTCAATTAACGTAACATACGTGGCGTATGTCAATGATGGACATTGAGCGAATACCGAGCCGCCAACATTCCGGAGCCCTTTCCATGGCAAATCCTTATTTCAAACTGTTCAACGCCCCGGGCAGCAAGACGTTTTCCTCTGCCGGGCTGATCGCGCGCCTGCCGGTCTCGATGACCGGTATCGGCATCATCTCCATGCTCTCGCAGGTACGCGGCTCCTATTGGTTGGCGGGCGCGGTGGCGGCGACGTTCGCCTTTTCCATGGCGCTGCTTGCGCCGCAAATCGCGCGCGCGGCGGATCGTCACGGCCAAAGCCGCGTGTTGCCCTACGCCACCGGGGTCAGCGCGATAGCCCTGCTGCTGCTGTTGCTCTGCACCCACTATCGGGCGCCGGACTGGACGCTGTTTGTCTTCGCCGTGCTCGCGGGCAGCATGCCCAGCATCTCTGCGATGGTCAGGGCCCGCTGGAGCGAAATTTATCGCAGCACGCCACAGCTGCACACGGCATTTTCATTCGAGTCCGTATTGGACGAAGTGGCCTTTATCGTCGGCCCACCGATCGCCGTGGGGTTTAGCGTTTCACTCTTCCCAGAGGCCGGCCCTCTGGTGGCCGCGCTGCTTCTGGTGGCGGGCGTTGCGGCATTCGCCTCGCAAAAAAGCACTCAGCCTCCGGTTTACGCCCACAATAACCAGCGGCAGCGCGCCATCCTGGCCATGCCGTCGATGCAGATCCTGGTGCTGGCGCTGATCGCTCTGGGTACCATCGTCGGCACCGTGGACGTTATCAGCGTGGCCTTCGCCGAGCAGCAAGGGCAGCCGGCCGCCGCCAGCATCGTGCTGTCGGTTTACGCGTTCGGCTCCTGCCTGGCCGGGCTGATTTTCGGCGCAATTAAGATCCCCGTCCCCTTGCCTCGTCTGTTCTTATACGCGGCATTCGCCACCGCCTTCACCACCCTGCCGCTGCTGTGGGTGCACAATGTCTTGATGCTGGCGGCGGCGATGTTTGTCGCCGGATTGTTTTTTGCGCCGACCATGATCGTTGCCATGGGGCTGGTTGAAAACATCGTGCCGCCCGCCAGACTGACGGAGGGGTTGACCTGGATGGTCACCGGCCTGGGGATAGGCGTGGCGCTCGGCGCCGCATTGGCGGGCCTGGCGATCGATGCCATAGGGATAACGGCCGGCTTCAGCGTCACGCTCACCGCCGGGCTGATCGTGCTGCTGGTGGCGGCAGGCGGCTACCGCTTAATGCGGCGAACGCTGGCCTTGAAAGGGGCGTGAATCGCCCGCGCTAAGCGGTTTCCCAAATCGCCCTGCCCTGCCAGCGCCGTTCGATCGCCGCCAGGAACAGTTTCACCTTGGGGGAGAGATGGCGTCGGCTGGGATAGACGGCGCAGATCGGCGGCCCCGGGCGACAATAGCGCTCCAGCACCGGCACCAGCGTGCCGGCCGCAATCTGCTCGCCGACCAGAAACGCCCCCACCTGGCACAGGCCGGCCCCGGCGACGGCCGCATCCCGCAAGGCCTCGACGTTGTTGAAACGCATCCGGCCGCGCACCGGCTGTTCGTGCAGTTGGCCGTTGACCAAATAGCGCCAGGGCGCCGGCAGCCCCTGATGGCTGAAGACCAGCGTCTCGTGCTCGCCCAGCGCCTCCGGTTTTGCAGGCGTACCGTGCCGCGCCAGATAATCCGGCGCCGCGCAGGTGATCAGGCGATGCGGCGCGAGCACCCGCCGCACCAGCCGGCTGTCGTCGCTGCCGCCGACGCGGACAGCCACGTCGATGCCGTCGCGCACCAGATCGCTGTACTCATCGGAGAAGCTGACGTCGGCGTCCACCTCCGGCCACTGCGCCAAAAACTCCCGCAGAATCGGCAGGATATGCAATCGCCCCAACGAGACCGGCAGATCCAGCCGCAGCCGCCCGCGCGGCGTTTGCCGCCGCGTATTCAGCGCCGTTTCCGCCTCTTCGGCCTGCGACAGGATGCGCTGCGCATACTCGTAAAACACCGCGCCGTCTTCGGTCAGGCTGACGCTGCGCGTGGTGCGCTGCAGCAGCCGGGTGGCCAATCGCTCCTCCAACCGGTTCACGCATTTGCCCGCCGCCGATCGGGAAATGCCCAGCCTCTCGGCCGCCAGCGTGAAGCTGCAGGCGTCGGCGACGCGAATGAACACCAGCAGGTCGGTCAGGTTATCCAACGGCATAGACGGTAAATTAGCCACGATATGTCCCCAATGTTGCGCATTCAGACCAGTTTATCAGCCATTTTGGCGCGGATACACTGAGGCTCTTCATCGGTTGGGAGAGTCATTATGAGTGCCTTACACGCCGGCGGCGGCGCAAAACCCTGGCTGGCGACTTTCGCTATCGCCCTGTCCACCTTTACCGTCGTCACGGCAGAAATGCTGCCCGTCGGGCTGCTGACTCCGATCGTCAGTACCCTGAATGCGACGATCGGCCGCGCCGGATTACTGGTTTCCCTGCCCGCCCTGTTTGCCGCGCTGTTCGCCCCGCTGGTGGTGCTGGGTGCCCGGCGCACGGATCGCCGCAGCCTGCTGATCGCCTTTCTGCTGCTGCTGATCGCCGCCAACCTGCTGGCCGCCGCCGCCACCTCCATGGCGCTGCTGTTCACTGCGCGCATCCTGCTGGGCTTTTGCATCGGCGGTATCTGGGCCATCGCAGGTGGGTTGGCGGAACGTCTGGTGCCGCCGACTTCCGTAGGATTGGCGCTGTCCGTCATCTTCAGCGGCGTAGCGGCAGCCTCGGTGTTCGGCGTGCCGCTCGGGGTATTCCTCGGCGAAGCGCTGGGCTGGCGCATGGCGTTTCTGGCCGTCGCCGTCCTCGCGGCGCTGACCCTGCTCCTGCTGCTGTGCGTGCTGCCGCCGCTGCCGGTCACGCAGACGGTGAGCTGGCGTTTATTCACCGCGCAGCGTGCGAATCGCCGACTGCTCCTCGGGCTGCTGCTGACGTTTCTGCTGGTCGCCGGCCACTTTATGGCCTACACCTTTGTCCGCCCGCTGCTGCAGACGGTCGCCGGCATCGAGGGCCGCTGGGTGGGGCCGCTGCTGTTCGCCTACGGCGCCGCCGGTATCGTCGGGAATTTCATCGCCGGCCAGGCCGCGGCCAAACGGCTACGCCGCACCCTGGCGCTGATCGCCCTCGGGCTGGCGCTCGCCGTCCTGCTGCTGCCGCTGCTGGGCCACGCGCCGCTGAGCGGCAGCGCCTTCCTCCTGCTGTGGGGCATCGCCTACGGCGGCGTTTCCGTTTCGCTGATGGCATGGATGCTCAAGGCGGCCCCCGATGCGGTCGAGGTCGCCTCTTCGCTGTATATCGCGCTGTTTAATCTGGCGATTTCCTGCGGTTCACTGGCGGGCGGGCTGGTAGTGGACGCCGGAGGCTTGACGATAAACGGCGTGCTGTCCGGCATCGTGCTGCTGCTGGCGTTGGCGATCCTGATGCGAACCCGCCCACAGGCGCTGACAACGGCGGCGAAGGCCGATTCGCCGCCGGGTTGAATCAGGCGCGGCGCTGCCGCAGGCCGTAGACCAGCACCACCGCGAAGCACAGCAGCGGCAGCAGATAAGAGAGCGCGGTGCTGTAACGGTCAGCCAGCGCCCCCATAAAGTACGGCATGATGGCGCCGCCGACGATCGCCATGATCATAAAGGAACTGGCGCGCTTGGTGTGTTTACCGAGGTTTTTCACCCCCAGGGCGAAAATGGTCGGGAACATGATCGACATAAAGAAGAACACCGCGATCAGCGCCACCACCGACACCCCGTCAACGCTCAGCATCACCACGCCGCACAGCGCGATGTTGATCAGCGCATAGGCCGCCAACAGCGTCGCCGGCTTGACTCGCCCCATCAACCAGGTGCTGAAGAAGCGCCCAACCATAAAGCAGATCATGGCGATTGACAGCAGGTAAGAGGCGCTCTGGTTAGACACCTCGCGCCAGTGCTCGGTGGCGTAGTTGATGAAGAACGCCCCTACGCCCACCTGCGCCGCCACGTAGAAGAACTGCGTGATAACCCCGCCGACGAAATGCGGATGCTGCCACAATCCCTGCGCTATCATGCCATGCACCGGTTTTTCCTCTTCGCGGATCGCCGGCAGCCGGGTGCGGCTGAACAACAGCGCGATCAGCAGCACCAGCACGGCGATCGCCACATAGGTCATCTTCACCGCGCTCTGATCGCCGCCGCCGGCGGACTGGCTGGCAGAGAAGAACAGCGTGCCGCCGATCAACGGGCCGATAAACTGCCCGAGGCCGTTGAACGACTGGGCCAGGTTGAGCCGCCGTTCGGCGCCCTGCGCGTCGCCCAACACCGTGGCGTACGGGTTGGCGGCCGTTTCCAGGCAGCCCAAACCGCTGGCGATAACGAACAGCGCGAACAGGAACACGCCGAAGCTGTTGGCCGACGCCGCCGGCACGAACAGCAGCGCCCCCAGCGCATACAGGCACAGCCCGACCAGAATGCCCGCCTTATAGCCCTTGCGGTCCATAAAGTATCCGGCGGGCAGCGCCACCAGGAAATAGGCGCCGAAATAGGCCGCCTGCAACAAACCCGACTGCGCCTTGGTAACGTGCAACGTCTCCTGAAAATGTTTGTTTAATACGTCCAGCAGGCCATAGGACAGCCCCCACATGAAGAACAGGCTGGTGACCAGGATAAAGGCCCAGCGCAGATTGGCGGTCACGGCGACGCCCGGCTGCGCGGAGGCCGCACTTTTTTCAGCAAGCATGGTGATACCCTCGTATCGTCTGGCGATGATGATGTTGGCGTTATTGCTGTTGCAGAGAAAATATCCGCGCCATTTCCACCCATTTTTCGCCCTGCGGCGTCCAGGGGGTGGCGGCCTGGTAGTGCCACATCAGCGCTTCCCATCGCTGTACTTCGGGGTTGTTCAGGCTGGCGGCGTCAAAACCCGCAGCGTCGAAATCGGCGCTGACCTCCACGATCATGAACAGCCGGGTGCCCAACCGGTAAATCTCCATGTCCAGAATGCCGTGCTCGCGCAAATGCGCGGCGATGCCCGGCCAGATGCGCTGATGCTGCTGCTGGTACTCCGCAATCAGCTCCGGTGAGTCAATCAGATCGAGCGCCTGGCAGAAACGGCGCCGCCCTGCCGCCGCGCCGCTCACGTCAGCGCCCGATCGAGATGCAGGTAGCCGCCGTCCACCGACAGCCACTGCCCGGTGGTGTGCGACGACCGCGACGACAACAGGAACGCCACGGTGTCGGCGATCTCCTGCGGCGTGGTCATGCGCTGCCCGAGCGGAATGCGCGCGGTGATTTTCGCCATCTGCCGCTGCGGCTCGGCGAAGGTGTTGAGCCAGCGCTGGTACTGCGGGGTGATCACCTCCGCCGGCACCACCGCGTTCACCCGCACCCCGTCATGGCGCAGCGACACCGCCCATTCGCGCGTCAGCGCCAACACCGCGCCCTTGGCGGCGGTGTAGCCGCTGGTGCCGCCCTGACCGCTGAGCGCGGTCTTGGAGGCGATATTGACGATGGCGCCCCGGCTCTCCTGCAGCGCCGCCTGGCACAGGTGTGCCATCAGGTAGTAGTGCACCAGGTTCTTTTCCAGCGAGCCGACGAACGCTTCGCGCCCTGCCTCCAGCCCGACGCCATCGTTGACCCCGGCGTTATTCACCAGCCCGTCGATGCGGCCGAAGGCCGCCAGCGTCTGGCTGACCGCGCGGCGGCAGGCCGCCTCGTCGCACAGTTCGGTGAGGATCACCTCGGTGCGCGGCTGCAGCCGCTGCAAATCGGCCAGCAGCGCCGCTTCCGGCGCGGCGTTAGTGACCAGCACCGGGATCGCGCCTTCTGCGGCCAGCACATGAGCAATCGCCGCGCCGATGCCGGCACCACCGCCAGTGACCAGCACCACCTTATCTTGCAGATACAGATCCATAACCAGACTCCGTTAAACCGTAAATTCGCCGGGCGGTGTCGCCCCAAATCGCCGCTTGTTCGGCGGCCCCCAGCGTCAACAGCGCCCGTTCGCACAGTTGCACCACCTGGCGGTAGTCGCCGGCCAGCAGGCACACCGGCCAGTCGGAGCCGAACATCAGCCGCTGCGGGCCGAACGCCTCCAGCGCGGCGTCGAAAAACGGCAGCAGTTCTTCCGCCCGCCACCGGCCACCCGGTGCCTCGGTGATCAACCCCGACAGCTTGCAGGCCACGTGCGGCAGCGCCGCCAGCGGCCGGATTTGCTGCGCCCAGTGCCGCACGCCGCGCGCGATGTCCGGCTTGCCGAAATGATCCAACACCAGCCAGTGCTCATCGTGGCGGGTGGCAAACGCCGCCGCGGCCGCCAGATGCCGGTGCGTCACCAGGATCTCGTACACATACCCGGCGCGCTGCAGCGTTTGCATGCCGCGTTCCACCTCCGGCCGCGCCAGCCAGGCCGCCGGATCCGCTTCGTCCTGCACCTGATGGCGCACCCCGCGCAGCGCGCCGTAAGGCCGCAAGGCCTCCAGACGCTGCGCCAGCTGCGGCGCGGCGATATCCAGCCAGCCCACCACGCCGCATACGCCCTCGCACTGTTCAGCCAGCGCCAGCAGGGCCAGCGTCTCGTCCTCGCTCGGGCGCGCCTGCACCGCCAGCGCGCCGTCGAACCCCTGTTCCTGCAACAGCGGCCGCAGCCGGGGCGGATCGAAATCCTGCCGCAGCACGCTCATCCGCTCGTCGATCCACGGATAGTGCTGGGGGCGATAGCGCCAGTAGTGCTGGTGAGCGTCAATGCGCGGCATGCGATCCTCCCGCCTCACCCGCGGAACCGATACTGCGCGATCGAAGACGGATGCATCTCGATCGAATAGCCGGGACGGCTCGGCGGCATGTAGGCCGCACCGTTGATCACGCAGGGATCGACAAAGTGTTCATGCAAATGATCGACATACTCGATCACCCGGCCTTCGTGGGTGCCGGCAATGCACAGGTAGTCGATCATCGACAGGTGCTGCACGTACTCGCACAGCCCGACGCCGCCGGCGTGCGGGCAGACCGGCAGCTGGTATTTGGCCGCCATCAGCATCACCGCCAGCACTTCGTTGACGCCGCCGAGGCGGCAGGCGTCGATCTGCACCACGTCTACCGCGCCGCGCATGATGAACTGCTTGAACATGATGCGGTTCTGACACATCTCACCGGTGGCCACCTTGACCGGCGCCACCCCTTCGCGGATGCGGCGATGGCCTTCCACGTCGTCCGGGCTGGTCGGCTCTTCGATAAACCAGGGTTTGGCGAACGCCAGATGCTTCACCCACGGAATGGCTTCGTCCACCTCCCACACCTGGTTGGCGTCGATCATCAGCCGGCGATCCGGGCCGATCACCTCGCGGGCGATGCGCACCCGGCGAATGTCGTCTTCCAGATCGCGCCCGACCTTCAGCTTCAGGTAGGAGAAACCGGCGTCGACCGCTTCCTGGCACAGGCGGCGCAGCTTGTCGTCCGGATACCCCAGCCAGCCGGCGGAGGTGGTGTAGCAGGGATAGCCTTCCTGCAGCAGCCGCACCAGGCGCTGCTCTTTGCCCTCGGCCCGCTGTTTCAGCAGCGCCAGCGCCTCCTGCGGCGTGATGCAGTCGGTGATGTAACGGAAGTCGATGCAGCGCACCAGCTCCTCTGGCGTCATCTCCGCCACCAGCCGCCACACCGGCTTGCCGACCGATTTGGCCCACAGATCCCACACCGCGTTGACCACCGCGCCGGTCGCCAGGTGAATGGCCCCCTTGTCCGGCCCGATCCAGCGCAGCTGGCTGTCGCTGGTGAAGCGCCGCCAGAAGGCGCCCATGTCGGCGGCGATATCCTCCAGCCGCTCGCCGACGATCTGATGCTCCAGCGCGCGGATCGCCGCGCAGCAGATCTCGTTGCCGCGGCCGATGGTGAACGTCAGCCCGTGGCCGCTGAGATCCGCGCGATCGGTCTCCAGGATCACGTAGGCGGCGGAATAGTCGGGATCCGGATTCATGGCATCGGATCCGTCCAGCCCCAACGAGGTGGGGAAACGAATGTCTTCAACCCGCAGTGCGGTAATGGTGGTCATGGCGGCGCTCCCGGTTAGGCCTGTACGGTTTGCTGGCGCTGTTCGCCCAGCCCTTCGATGCCCAGACGCATCGTCTGGCCCGCCCGCAGATAGACGGGCTGCGGTTTCTGCCCCATCCCGACGCCCGGCGGCGTGCCGGTGGAGATCACGTCGCCCGGCTGCAGGCTCATAAAGCGGCTGAGGTAGCTGACGATCTGTGGAATGCGGAAAATCATGGTGCTGGTGTTGCCGTCCTGATAGCGCTTGCCGTCCACCTCCAGCCACAAATTCAGGCTGTGCGGATCGGCGATCTCGTCGGCGGTCACCAGCCAGGGCCCGATCGGCCCGAAGGTGTCGCAGCCTTTGCCCTTGTCCCAGGTGCCGCCGCGCTCAATTTGATATTCGCGTTCGGAGACGTCGTTAATCACGCAATAACCGGCGACGTGGCGCATCGCGTCCGCTTCGCTGATGTAGCGCCCGCCCAGGCCGATCACCACGCCCAGCTCCACTTCCCAATCGGTTTTCTGCGAGCCGCGCGGGATCTCCACCCGGTCGTAGGGGCCGATCACCGCGCTGGTCCATTTGTTGAACACCACCGGTTCTTCAGGAATGGCCGCACCGGTCTCCGCCGCGTGATCGGCGTAATTCAGGCCGATGCAGATAAACTTGCCGATGCCGCCGACGCAGGCACCAATGCGCGGCTGCCCTTCGACCAGCGGCAGCGTGGCGCTGTCCAGCGCGCGCAGTTTGGCGAGCGACGCCGGCAATAACGCGGCGCCCCCCACGTCGGCAATATGCTGCGACAGATCGCGCAGGCGGCCTTGCGTATCCAACATGCCGGGGCGCTCTTGCCCGGGTTGCCCGTAACGTAAAAGTTTCATGCCGTCCTCTCTCAAAAAATATGCGGGAGGAATGGGCCCACAGGTGCCGTGAGCGCAGGCAGTTTGGGTGCGGACAGCGCGCAGGACCCGGAGCGTACACGGAGTACGTGAGGAGTCCGAGCACTGCCCAAGCTCAAAATGGCAAGCGCAACCGCCTGAGGGCCCATTCCTTCAGTTGCTCCAGCCGCCGTCGATGATCTGCACCGTGCCGGTGGTGTATGAACTGGCGTCAGAGGCCAGATACAGCGCCAGTTGGGCGATTTCCTCGGTGGTGCCGATGCGCCCGATCGGCTGACGGGCGACGAACGCCTGATACACCTCTTGCTCGCTGCGCCCCTGCTCGCGCGCCTGCTCGGCAATGCGCTGGCGCAGCGACGGCGACTCCACCGTGCCGGGGCAGATGGCGTTGCAGCGGATGCCCTGCGTAACGTAGTCCGCCGCCACCGAGCGCGTCAGGCCGATCACCGCCGCCTTGCTGGCGCTGTAAGCGAAGCGGTTCGGCACCCCTTTCACGCTCGAGGCCACCGAGGACATGTTGATGATCGAGCCTTTGCCGCGCGCCAACATGCCCGGCAGGAAGGCGCGGATCATGCGGTACATCGCGGTGACGTTGAGATCGAGCGCGAACGCCCACTGATCTTCGCTGCAATCGAGGATCGATCCGCTGTGCACCACGCCGGCGCAGTTGAACAGCACGTCGATCGGGCCGATCGCTTCCGCCGCCGCCGCGATGGCGGCCGAATCGGTGACGTTCAGCGTCAGCGCGCGGATCCCGGCAGAGCCCTGCAGGCGCTCGAGGTTGATGTCGCTGGCGATCACCTCGGCGCCGGCGGCGGCGAACAGCCTGGCGGTGGTAAAACCGATCCCTTGCCCGGCGGCGGTGATCAGTACGCGTTTCCCGGTTAAATCCATCTTGACTCCTCGGCCTAAAGGTCTAATGGTCAGGCCATTAAAGGCGGTTAAAGGTCAGGCCTCTAACATGACAAAAGACGCTTTACGCGTTATCGTTGGGGGAAGAAGTTAATAAAACAGCCTTGAAACCGCATTTCAATTAACCATTTTTTTACACTTGAATAACGATTACTCAAGCGCCTTGTCGCATAATTGTGCGCCAAATCACTGAACGCCGAATCGTCAAAGGTCAAAAATGCCGATTACCCGACTGGAAAACCCAAGAATTTACAGACAGATAGCTGACCAGCTCAAACGTCTTATCGAAAATAACGAATTTCCGCCGGGCAGCCGCCTGCCCTCGGAGCGCGATCTCGCCCAGCAGTTGCAGGTCAGCCGCGCATCGGTGCGCGAGGCGCTTATCGCGCTGGAAGTGATCGGCCTGGTGGACGTCAAGGTCGGCAACGGGGTGATCGTGCGCTCGCAAACGCCGCTGGCGCCGTCGCAGGAGCCGGTGATGGCCCAGGCCGGCCGCAACCAGTGGGCGGAGATCGACGACGAACTGAACATCGAGCTGGATTTCAACGCCGAGCTGCCGCCGTTTTCTCTGCTGCAAACCCGTCTGCTGATCGAACCGGAGACCGCCGCACTGGCCGCGCGCCACGCCACCGACGAAGAGCTGGCGGGCATCCGCGCTGCCTACGAGCAGAAGTGCCGCGATAACCGCGCCGGTTCCGCCACCCACCCCGGCGATCGGCTGTTCCACATCCGCATCGCCCAGGCCAGCGGCAACCCGGCCTATGCGTTCATCATCGGCCACCTGCTCGGCCACCGTTACGGCAGCATGTTCCGCGTGCTGCAACGTCACTATACGCCGGACGACATGCCGCACCGTTCCGAACTGGAACACCGGGCGATCCTGGCGGCGATCGAAGCGCGTGACGTGCGCGGCGCCCGCAAGGCGATGAAGGCGCACCTCGATGAAGTGATCGCCATTTTCGCCCGCGCGCAGTAGGCCGCCGGCGGTGAAAAAATTTTATCGCCACCGCTCTTTTTTCTACATGCAGCCGGGGCCCGGGCACATTACACTGGGCGACGGATGAGCCCTTTCCCCGCTGCATTGTTAAATGGATAACGACCGTTGAAGAATTCTGTCTCCGCTTTATTGCTGGCGCTGGGCCTGTGCGCCGCGCCGCTGGCCGTGCAGGCCGCGCCCCCGCAGCTGGCTTCGCAAATCGTCGACCAGTATGCCGAACATATTTTCTACAACAGCGGCGCCACCGGCATGGCGCTGGTGGTGATCGACGGCAATCAAGTGGTTAACCGCAGCTTTGGCGACACCAAGCCCGGCAACAACCTGCGCCCGCGCCCGGATTCGCTGATCCGCATCGCCTCGATCACCAAGCTGATGACCAGCGAAGTGATGGTGAAGATGGCGGCGGAAGGCCAGGTCAAGCTGACCGACCCGCTGCGCAAATACGCCCCCAAGGGCGCCTATGTGCCGGCTTACAACGCCGGCCAGCCGATCACCTTATTGAACCTGGCGACCCACACCAGCGCGCTGCCGCGCGAGCAGCCGGGCAAGAAGCCGCCGAAAACGCCGGTGTTCACCTGGCCGACCAAGGCCCAGCGCTGGCAGTGGCTGGCGCATGCCAACATCACGACGCCGCCGGGCGTGCACGCCGCGTATTCCAACCTGGCCTATGATCTGCTGGCCGACGCGCTGTCGCGCGCCGCGGGCAAGCCCTACAACGCGCTGCTGAAAGAGAAAATCACCGCACCGCTCGGCATGGTCGACACCACGCTGACGCCGAGCCCTGAACAATGCTCGCGCCTGATGGTGGCGGCGGCCGGCCCAAGCGCCTGTCGCGACACCACCGCCGCGGCCGGCAGCGGCGGCGTCTACTCCACCCCGCGCGACATGCAGCGCTGGATGCAGCAGTTCCTCTCCTCCAGTGCCAGCGGCCCGCGCAAAGCCACCGCCGCCAGCGAGCAAACCATGTACTTCCAGCGCCACGATCTGGTGTCGCTGAAGGGCATGGACGTGCCGGGGCAAGCGGATGCATTGGGATTGGGCTGGGTGTATATGGCGCCGAAGGACGGGCTGCCGGGCATCATTCAGAAGACCGGCGGCGGCGGCGGATTCATCACCTACATGGCGATGATCCCGGCGAAAAACGTCGGGGTGTTCGTGGTGGTGACCCGTTCGGAGCTGAGCAAGTTCACCAACATGAGCGATCCGGTCAACCGCCTGGTGAGCGATCTGGCGGCCAACAAGAGTTGAGATGAGGGGCGCAGCTGGCTGCGCCCCCAAGCGTCAGGCCGGCACCGCCATCTGATGAATCACCGGATGGAAGTTGCGCTTGAAGTAGATCAGGCCGTTGCCCGCTTCGCTCAGCGCGATCTGCTTGATCTGCACCAGGTACATCTGGTGGGTGCCGATGCTCTGGATCTGCTCGATCTCCCCTTCCAGGCTGGCCAGGGTATTGCGCAGCACCGGCTGCCCCAGCGCGCCGAGCTGCCACTCTTCCAGCCGGAAACGATCTTCCATGCTGACGCCGGTCATGCCGGCGAAGTGTCGCGCCATCAGCTCCTGCTCGTGGTTAAGCACGTTGACGCACAGCCTGCGGTTTTCCTGAAACACCGGGTTCATCGCGCTGTTGCGGTTGATGCACACCAGCAGCGTCGGCGGCGTATCGGTCACCGAACACACCGCCGTGGCGGTGATGCCGCAGCGCCCCGCCGGGCCGTCGGTGGTGATGATATTCACCGCCGCCGACAGGCTGGCCATGGCGTCGCGAAAGCGCAGGCGCTGTTCATTTTCCTGAGACATACAACCTCCTCCTGAATTACTTCAGCAGATTATCCAACTGATTAATATCGTCATTGTTCCGCAGGTGCGGCACTTTCCAGCCGTGCTGATCGTAATCGGCCAGACACTTGTCGACCATCTGCATCATGCGATCCATGTTGCCGGATCCCTGCGCGTGGCGCAGGCACTGCAGGCGGATCTCATCCTGGCTGCCGGCGTAGTTGATCTCATACAGCTCGTGGCGCCCGCCGAACTCGCTGCCGATCGCATCCCACATCAGCTTGAGGATCTTGATGCGCTCGACGTGATCCATACCGTCCGATCCGCGCACGTAGCGCGCCAGGTACTTGTCGATCTCCGGGTTGTTCATGTCGCGCACGCTGGACGGCAGGTAGATCAGGCCGCTGGTGACATTCTTCTCGATGATGTGTTTCACCTTGGTGTAGGCCATCGGCGCCATCACGCGGTAGGTTTGCAGCGCGGCGGAATCCGGCAGGTAGGCGCCGTTTTCCCATTTAGTGGCTTCAGCGCACATCGCGTCGCTCAGCGACCAGAACAGGTTGCGCCAGGCCACCACTTCGCCCAGATCGGCCTGCACGCCGCGGAACTCCAGCACGCCGGTGCACGAGAGGCTCTTTTGCAGCAGCGCGGTGATAAAGTCCATCTTCACCGCCAGGCGCACGCAGGCCTGCAGCGGGAACAGCCGGGCGAAACCGCCCTGGGTGCTCCAGCGGCGGCAGCGGTCGAAATCGCGGTAGATCAGCACGTTTTCCCAGGGGATCAGCACGTGATCCATGATCAGGATCGCGTCGTTCTCGTCGAAGCGGCTGGTGAGCGGGTAGTCGAACGGCGATCCGGTGGCGCCGGCCACCAGCTCGTAGGAGGCGCGCGAAATCAGCTTCACCCCTTCGGCGTCCATCGGTGCCACAAACATCAGCGCGAAGTCCGGGTTATCGCCCATCACCTGCGCCGAACCGAAGCCAATGAAGTTGTAGTGGGTCAACGCCGAGTTGGTAGCCACCACTTTGGCGCCGCTGACGATGATGCCGGCGTCGGTCTCTTTCTCCACCTGAATGTAGACATCCTTCACCTCGTTGACCGGCTTGTGGCGGTCGATCGGCGGGTTGACGATGGCGTGGTTGAAATAGAGCCCGGTTTCCTGAATGCGTTTGTACCAGTGGCGCGCGTTGTCGGCGAACTGGCCGTAGAACTCCGGATAAGCGCCCAGCGCGCAGCCGAAGGCCGCCTTGTAGTCCGGCGTACGCCCCATCCAGCCGTAGCTTTGGCGCGACCAGTCGGCGATGGCATCGCGCTGCTGGCGCATCTCTTCCGGGCTGCGGGCGTAGCGGAAGAATTTGTGGGTATAGCCGCCGTTGCCGGTGTCGGTATTCCAGCACAGGCGATCCTGGCTGGCCGGATCGTGCAGCGCGTCGTACAGCTGGCCGACTGATGCCGCCGCGTTGCGGAACGCCGGGTGCGTGGTGACGTCTTTCACGCGCTCGCCGTAAATGTAGATTTCGCGGCTGTCCTGCAAACTTTTCAAGTATTCAGCGCCGGTGAACGGGCGTTTGCTGTCGGCACGAAAGTCTTCTGGTTTCATCGGGTCTTCCTCGTCATCGGCATTTTTCAGGCCGTGGAATCGGCCATTTGTTAAAATAATGTTTTCTTTTGGTTGCTTAATTGAAGCTGCCAAAGCCGATTTCGAGAAGAGACTTTTGCGGCAATCGCCGGTACTTTTCAGGTCAGTTTGCCGCTTTCGCGGCAAACTGTGATCGCGGTTACGAAAGGGCGTGTTGCGCCGCGCGGTAGGTCGAGGGGGAACAGCCTTCCAGCCGATTGAAAAAACGGGCGAAATAGGCCGGATCCTTGAAGCCGAGGCTGTAGGCGGTTTCATGCACCGTACAGGCGCTGAACAGCAGCATGCGTTTGGCCTCGCGCAGCAGCCGATCGAAGATCAGCCGCTTGGGCGGCCGGTTGGCGAAGCGCCGGCACAGGTCGTTGAGCCGCGATTCGGTCACCCCCAGCGCCTGCGCATACTCCGGCACCGGCAGGTGCTCGCGAAAACGCTCGTCCACCATCTTGTTGAACCGCTGAAACAGCTGCAGTTCGCCGCGCACGCCGCTGTTGGCGCTGTCTTCCAGCGCGGTGTTGCGCAGCAGCAGCGTGAACACCGCCTGCGCCAGCAGCGCCAGCGTCTGTTCGCGCCCGGCCAGGTTCTGCCCGAACTCACGGCGGATCAGCGCCCAGTAGTGGCTGAGCGCCGTCAGCTCCTGCGGCGCGTCGGCCAGCGACAGGCAGATGCCCGGCATGTCCAGCGCCAGGTTGCTGCCGGGATACAGGCGCTCCAGCAGCGGCCAAATCAGCTCCTGGCGCACCGTCAGCACGTGGCCATCGCTGTCCGGTTCGGTGAAGAACGCATGCGGCACCGACGGCGGCGTGAGGATGAACAGCGGCGCCTGCACTGAATAGTGCTGATCGTCGAGCTGCAGCTCTATCTTGCCGGTCTCCAGGAAATGCACCTGGAAGAAGCAGTCGTGCCAATGCACCTGCATGTCGCGGCCGAAGAACGCCGCCAACCCGGCGAAGGTTTCGTAGTGCACCTCGTCGGCGGCGTAGCGCGCGTCATACTCTTTGCAAATATCGATGTTGGCGATAAAGCCGGTACTTTTCCGCACCTCATGACCTCCTGCAATCATGCCCACTTGCGCATCAAGGCGTCGCTCTCGGGCGCGAATCCTTCATCGGGATGCGCCACACCAGCACGGCGCCGACGATCAACAGCGCCGAGACGAAATACAGCCCGGAGTTGAAGCTGCCGGTCAGATCCTTGAACCAGCCGATCAACAGCGGGCTGAGCGCCGATCCGATGTTGCCGGTGGCGTTGATCACCGCGATCCCCACCGCGCGCGCCTCCAGACTGATCGACTGATCCGGCGTGGTCCAGAAGATCGCCATGGCGGTAAAGGAGCCGACCGAGGCCATCACGATCCCGAGCAACTGGATCAGGCTGTGATCGGTGGCGGACGCCAGCAGCCAGCCGGCGGCGGCGAACAGGTACGGCAGCGCGGTGTGATGCTTGCGCTCCTGCAGCCTGTCGGATCGTTTACTCCACCACACCATGCCGGCGATGGTGCAGATCTGCGGGATCGCCGCCAAAATGCCGATCGTCACGTTGCTGCTGCCCTGGTTGAAGCTTTGCAGGATCTGCGGCGTCCAGATGTTGATCGCGCTCAGGGTGTTGGTCAGGCAGAAATAGGCCAGCGTATACATCAGCACGATCGGCGTGCAGATCTCGCGCCACAGGCTGCGCTGTTGCAGCGCGCGGTGGCTGCTCGGCCCGTTGGGCTGCACCAGCTGCAGCTTGTCGGCCTCCATCATCGCCTGCAGGCTGGCTTTCTCCTCGTCGGTCAGCCACTTGGCCTTGGCCGGCGTATCGTCGAGGTAGAACCACACCACCACGCCCAGCAGCACCGACGGAATGCCTTCCAGCAGGAACAGCCACTGCCAGCCCTTCAGGTTCATCACCCCGTCCAGCGCCAGGATATAGCCGGAGACCAGCGAGCCGATCGCCATGGTCACCGGCATGGCGATCATGAACAGCGCGTTGGCGCGGGCGCGGTAGAACGCCGGGAACCAGTAGGTGAGGTACACCAGAATGCCCGGCAGGAAA
This sequence comes from Serratia sp. HRI, assembly GCF_010119335.3. Taxonomy (NCBI): domain Bacteria; kingdom Pseudomonadati; phylum Pseudomonadota; class Gammaproteobacteria; order Enterobacterales; family Yersiniaceae; genus Serratia; species Serratia sp. HRI. The sequence continues at coordinate 2,044,523 of NZ_CP083690.1, forward strand.
CCGGCCTCGGTGATGCCGACGATCATGCGCAGCACGTACAGGCTGGTCGGCCCGGTGGCGAACATGGTGCAGGTGGAGGCGATGCCCCACAGCACCATGATGGTGGCGATCCAGCGCCGCGCGCCGACCCGGCTCAGCATCATGTTGCTCGGAATGCCGAAGATCACGTAGGTGACATAGAACAACGTCGCCGCCAGCCCGAACATGGTCGAGCTGAGGCCGAGATCTTTGCCCATCGTCAGCCCGGCGAAGCCGATGTTGATACGGTCGAGGAAAGAGAAAACAAACAACACGAACAGGAAAATGATCAGGCGCCGAAACAACTTTTTAATCACCGATTGCTCGGCGGCGGTTAACGCTTTATGTTGCTGCGCCGGGTTGGCCGGCTGCAGCGAATCGACGTGGTTCATGGTTCAGTAGACTCCCGATGAAGGCGCTTGTGCCCCGCCCCGTTTGAATTCGTCCGCCAGGGCTTCCGCCGCCCGCGCCAGCAGGGTGGTATCCACCCCCACCGCGACAAACAGCGCGCCGGCCTCCAGATAGCGCTGCGCCAGTGCCTTGTTGGCCATCAAAATGCCCGGCGCCTTGCCGGCGGCGCGGATGCGCGCGATGGCGTCGTCGATGGTGTGCTGCACCTCCGGGTGCTGCGGATTACCGGCAAAGCCCATGTCGGCGCTGAGATCCGCCGGGCCGATAAACACGCCGTCCACCCCTTCCACCTGCAAAATGGCGTCGAGGTTTTTCACCGCTTCGCGGGTTTCAATCTGCACCAGCACGCACATCTGCTCATCGGCCTGCTGCAGGTAATCAGGCACCCGGTTCCAGCGCGAAGCGCGCGCCAGGGCGCTGCCGACGCCGCGCACGCCGTGCGGCGGATAGCGCGTGGCGCGCACCGCGTCGCGCGCCTGTTCGGCGTTTTGAATCATCGGGATAAGCAGGGTTTGCGCGCCGACGTCCAGCAGCTGCTTGATGATCACCGCGTCGTTCCACGGTGGCCGCACCACCGGCTGGCTCGGGTAAGGCGCAACCGCCTGCAGCTGCCCCAGCACCGTTTGCACGTTGTTGGGCGCATGTTCGCCGTCGATCAGCAGCCAGTCGAAACCGGCGCCGGCCAGCAGCTCGGCGCTGTAGCTGCTGCACAGCCCGAGCCACAGCCCGATCTGCGGGCGTTTTTCCTGCAGTGCACGCTTGAAGTGGTTGGTTAACATCGCATTCTCCCTGACAAGCGGGCGTAGCGCATGGCCCGCCCGGTTTATTGCGGCCCGGTTCGCCGAGCCTGCTTTTTAGACGAAGCGGCAGCTGATGCAGCCCATCGGGCCGTAGTCGACGTGGAAGGTATCACCTCGCCGCGCCGGCACCGGCCGGGTGAAGGAGCCGCCGAGGATCACCTGCCCCGCTTCCAGCTCCACTTCATACGGCGCCAGCTTGTTGGCCAGCCAGGCCACGCCGTTGGCCGGGTGGTTGAGCACCGCCGCCGCCACGCCGGATTCTTCAATCACGCCGTTGCGGTACAGCAGCGCGGAGATCCAGCGCAGATCCAGCACATCCGGCTTGATCGGCCGCCCGCCCATCACCACCCCGGCGTTGGCGGCGTTGTCGGAGATGGTGTCGAACACCTTGCGCGGCCGCTGAGTCTCGGGATCGACGTTGTGGCTGCGCGCGTCGATAATCTCCAGCGCGGGAATGACGTAGTCGGTGGCGTTGTAGACGTCGAACAGCGTGCAGTTCGGCCCGCGCAGCGGCTTGGCCAGCACGAACGCCAGCTCCACCTCCACCCGCGGCACGATAAAGCGATCGATCGGAATGTCGCTGCCGTCGTTGAAGAACATGTCGTCCAGCAGCGCGCCGTAGTCCGGCTCGGTGATCTGCGAGCTCACCTGCATGGCGCGCGAGGTCAGGCCGATCTTGTGGCCTTTGAGCGTGCGCCCCTCGGCGATCTTCAGCTCCACCCACTGCCGCTGAATGGCATAGGCGTCTTCGATGGTGATCTCGGGATGATCGAGCGACAGCGCGCGGATCTGTTCACGACTCTTTTCCGCCTGATGCAGGCGCTGTACGGCGCGGTTAACCTGCTCTTTATCCAGCATTTACGACCCCTTATTCACGCCTTGTTGAACAGCGCGTGGACATTGTTCTGTTTGTAATTCAGCACCGGATCCAGCTCTTCCATAGTGAAAGAGAGCGCCAGGTAACGCTGCGCCATCAGCGCGGCAAAGTGTTCCTTGATCAGCGCAAACAGCATCTCGCCCACCTGCTGGCGGCTTTCCAGAGTGCGGCCGTGGCCGATCTTCAGCGTCATGTGCACGAAGGCGTAGTCCTGCTTGCCGTCGGCCATCTGCCAGGTGTCGAGCCAGATGGCGCGGCTGCGCACGCCGGCCAGCGGAAAGATGCCGGTCGCCGCCAGCGCCTCGTTGACCTTGGCGAACAGGGTGGGCAAATCCGCCTCGCGGCGGATGTTGTCGGTACATTCAGCGTAAAAATGGGGCATTCACACACCTCAGGCTTCAGCGGGCAAAGGGAACACGGCGTTAACCTGCCCGGTGCCGGAACTGGCGAACAGCGGGGTGATGAACTCCACCTTACCGTCGTACTTGTCCCAGCCGAGCAGGCCCAGCAGCATCACGGTGTCGTGCATGTTGCCTTCGCCGTAGCAGTAATCGGCATACTCCGGCAGCATTTCGCAGAACTCGCGAAAGCGCCCCTCTTCCCACAGCTTGACCACCCGTTCGTCCATTTGCTGATCGAACTGGCGGGTGTAGCTGTTCATGCCCTCTTCGGCGCGCTGATCGTCGATGAAGCGGTGCGACAGCGAGCCGCTGGCCAGCACCGCCACGGTGCCGTCGTATTTCTCGATGGCGCTTTTCAGCGCCTCGCCCAGCCGGCGGCTGTCGGCGAAGTCATGCACGGTGCAAAACGCCGAAATCGATACCACCTTGAAATGCTTGTCGGCGTTCATGTAGCGCATCGGCACCAGCGTGCCGTATTCCAGCTTCAGGCTCGGGATGTCGTGCGCCTTGGCGCGCACGCCCAGCTTGCAGGCCTCGTCGGCGATCAACTGCCCCAGCGCCGGGTTGCCGTCGTAGTCGTAGGTCATGTCGCGAATGAAGTGCGGCAGCTCGTTGCTGGTGTACACGCCGGAGAAGTGCGCGCTGCAGTTGATGTGATAGGCGCTGTTTACCAGCCAGTGGGTGTCGAACACCACGATGGTGTCGACGCCCATCTCGCGGCAACGCGCGCCGATCTCTTTATGGCCGTCGATGGCCGCCTGCCGACAGCCAAAGTTTTTCCCAGGGATTTCCGACAGATACATCGATGGAACATGTGTAATCTTGGCGGCTAGCGCTAACTTACCCATAAGTCCTCCTATCCCCGTCATACTTCAAGCCGCAGATGCGTTGGCTGCCTTTACTCACCCGAATCGCTTACCTGAGTAAGCTCATCGGGACTCGCTCAGTTGCCGCCTTCCTGCAACTCGAATTATTTAGGGGATGTTTGTCAATTTTAAACGCCAGAGACGCTATCAAACGCCCCAACGCGGGATCGGGTGATCACCCATGGAAATGCACACGTTCTTCATTTCGGCGAACACTTCGAAGCTGTATTCGCCGCCTTCGCGGCCGGTGCCGGAGGCTTTCACGCCGCCGAACGGTTGGCGCAGATCGCGTACGTTTTGGGTGTTGACGAAAACCATGCCCGCTTCAATGCCGCGGGCCAGGCGCAGAACCTTGCTCACATCCTGCGTCCAGATGTACGACGCCAGACCGTACTCCACGTCGTTGGCCATGCGCAGGCCGTCTTCTTCTGATTTGAACGGCAACAGGCAGGCCACCGGCCCGAAGATCTCCTCCTGCGCCACGCGCATCCGGTTGTCGACATCCGCCAGCACCGTGGGGCGCAGGAAGTTGCCGTGGCTCAAGCCGGCCGGTTTGTCCGGGCCGCCGGCCAGCAGGGTCGCCCCTTCTTCCACCCCGAGGCGGATATAGCCGGAGACTTTTTCCCAGTGCTGCGGGCTGATCAGCGCCCCCACCTGGGTGTTGGGATCTTGCGGATCGCCCACGCGCAGGCGGTTGGCGCGCTCGGCGAAACGTTTGACGAATTCCGGGTAGATGCTCTCCTGAATGAAGATGCGCGAACCGGCGGTGCAGCGTTCGCCGTTGATCGAGAAGATGGTGAACAACGCGGCGTCGAGCGCCCGCTCGATGTCGGCGTCTTCAAAGATCAGCACCGGCGACTTGCCGCCCAGTTCCATGGAGAATTTCTTCAGCCCGGCGCTTTCGATGATGCGGCGGCCGGTGGCGGTGCCGCCGGTGAAGGAGACCGCGCGTACGTCTTTATGGCGCACCAGCGCGTCGCCGGCGGTGGCGCCGTAGCCCTGCACCACGTTCAGCACCCCGGCCGGAATGCCGGCCTCCAGCGCCAGCTCGCCCAGGCGATCGGCGGTCAGCGGCGACAGTTCGGACATCTTCAGCACCGCGGTGTTGCCCAGCGCCAGGCAAGGCGCGGTTTTCCAGGTGGCGGTCATGAACGGCACGTTCCACGGCGACACCAGCGCGCACACCCCCACCGGCTGCACCAGCGTGTAGTTGAGCATCTTGTCGTCTACCGGGTAGGTCTTGCCGTTCATCTGCTGGCACACTTCGGCGAAGAACTCAAAGTTGTGCGAAGCGCGCGGGATCAGCACATTTTTGGTCTGGTGGATCGGCAGGCCGGTGTCGGCGGTTTCCAGTTCGGCGATCTGCGGCACGTTCTGGTCGATCAGCTCGCCCAGGCGGCGCATCAGGCGCGCGCGCTCTTTCATCGGCGTGTTGGCCCACTTGGGGAACGCCTCTTTCGCCGCCGCCACCGCCTGGTCTATCTCCAGCTGGCCGCCGGAGGCCACCTCCGCCAGCACCTCGCCGTTCGCCGGGTTGGTGGTGGTGAAGTACTCTTTGCTGGCGACGTTCTTGCCGTTGATCCAGTGGTTGATGGTTTTCATCGCAGGCTCTCCTCGTAATCTTTTTCACTGATAATGTGGTTAACCAGACGGCCGATGCCCTCGATCTCCACCACCACTTCGTCGCCCGGCTGCACGTCGGCCAGCCCTTTCGGCGTGCCGGTGGCGATCATGTCGCCCGGCTGCAGCGTCATGAATTCACTCAGGTAGGCGATCAGGAACGGAATGTCGAAAATCATGTCGGCGGTGCTGCCGCGCTGGCGCAGCTCGCCGTTGACGTAAGTGCTGAGCGCCAGCCGGTGCGGATCGGCGACGTCGTCGCGATCGACGATGTAAGGCCCGATCGGCGTCAGGGTGTCGCGGCTCTTCACCCGCAGATTCGGCCGGTAGTAGTTCTCCAGGTAATCGCGAATGGCGTAGTCGTTGCACAGGCTGTAGCCCGCCACATACTCCATGGCGTGCTCGCGGCTGACGTTGCGCGCGGTCTTGCCGATCACCGCCACCAGCTCGGCTTCGTAATGCATATACTCCACGCCGGCCGGGCGCACCGACACCTGGCGGTGGCCGGTCAGGGTGTTCGGCGCCTTGAGGAACACCAGCGGTTCTTCCGGCGCCTTGAATTCCAGCTCGCTGGCGTGGTCGGCATAGTTCAGCCCCAGGGCGAACACCGTGCCCTGCGCCGGCGGCAGCCATTCCACTTCGCGCTCCTGCAGCACCTCGCCGTTCGGCAGCGTGACGCGCAGCTGCTCGTCCACCTGCACGTTGAAGATCTGGCCATGATGGCGAATACGGGCATGTTTCATGATGCGGCTCCTGCCTGGGTGACGCGGTTGGTCAGCGTGGGCAGGCCGGCGGCGCGCACCGTCACCTCATCCCCCGGTTTGATCTCCACCCGCTGGTGCGGGGTGCCGATCAGCACCGCATCGCCCGGCTGCAGGGTGATAAAGTCGCTGATGGCGGCGATCAGCTCCGGCACCGAGCGCACCAGATCGGCGGTGGACCAGCGATCCTGCTCCACGCCGTTGATCTCGGTGACGATCTCCAGCCGATCGGCATTCGCCAACTGGCCGATCTCCCCCAGCGGGCAGAATCCGTCGCGGCATTTGGCCTTGATCGCCGGGCGGTAGAAGCTGCTCTCCGGCAGGCTGACGTCGTTGGCCAACGCGTAACCGGCCAGATAACGGCTCACCTGCGCCGCCGGCACCTTACGCGCGGTATCGCCGATGATCACCGCCAGCGTGCCGCCGCTGTGCACGGTTTCACCGGCCGGAAACGGGATCGCCCCGCCGTTGGCGAGGTGGGTGTTGCGCGGTTTGATAAACCAGACCGGGGTTTTGGGCGGGGTCTGATACGGCGGCTGGTGAAACGCCTGATCCCAGGCGTCCAGTTGGCTGCGGTGGTTCAGCGCAACGGAAAATACGGTGCCTTTCATGCGAACTCCTCCAATGGCAAAACATGACAACCGGCATTCATTAACATATTAATGATTACTTTTATACGCTGTGCAGCTTTTACGCAATGCGCTTGGAGTGATTTGTGATCGTGATAACAAAATATTCACAAATAACGAACATTAGCGTGATTATTCAATGCATTAATCATTTTTATCGCCATTTTTCGCTGCGCCCCGCATTTTTGCTTTATCCCTACGGGTAACTTTGGCTACTATTAAGTTATTAACAAAATCGGGCTTTGCGGGGCAGGCGCCCCCATAACGAGCGCCGTAACAACGAACACCTTGATAGCTAAGGCCAAACTTATGCATGAATCGTTAACCATCGCCCTGCTGCAGGCGCGTGAAACCGCCATGGGGTTCTTCCGCCCGATCCTGAAAAGCCACAATTTGACCGAACAGCAGTGGCGCATCATCCGCGTGCTGGCCAACAGCCGCTCGATCGAATTCCACGAGCTGGCGGCGGAAACCTGCATTCTGCGCCCCAGCCTGACCGGCATTCTGTCGCGCATGGAGCGTGACAAGCTGATCTTCCGCCTGAAGCCGGTCAACGATCAGCGCAAGCTGTACGTGTCGCTGACCCAGCAGGGCCAGGATCTGTATGAAGTGGCGCGCCACCAGGTGGAACAGGGCTACGCCGAGATTGAAGCCGCTTTCTCGCGGCAGAAAATGGACCAGCTGATGACGCTGCTGGACGAGCTGATCACGCTGGGCGACAGCCTGCCCGCCAACGTCACCGCGCATCCCGCCAAGCAGTGATTTAACCAACCGGAATTCTCAAATTAATTGACGTTGCAGCCAACAACGCTGCAGCGTCAGGTAAGCAGAGCATTCGTTTCCGGCAACAGCGCACCGCCGTCCACCACCAGCGTCTGGCCGGTGATGTAGGCCGCCGCCGGCGAGGCGAGAAACACCATCGCCGCGGCGATGTCTTCCGGTTCCCCCAGCCGCCCGAGCGGCACCGAGGCGGCGATCGCCTGATTCACCTGCGCGTCGCCCAGGTTGGCCATCGCCGGCGTGCGGATCATCCCCGGCTCCACGCCGTTGACGCGAATTTTCTCCGCCGCCAGCTCCAGCGCCGCCGCGCGAATAAACCCGTTCACCCCGGCCTTGGAGGCGGCGTAGTGCGCCAGCCCCGGGTAGGCCACCCGCGGGCCGGTCACCGACGAGGTCACCAGAAGGCAGCCGCCGCCCCGGTGGCGCATCCACGGCAGCGCCGCCTGCGCCAGAAAGAACGGCGCCATCAGATTGACGCTCAGCGTGCGTTGCAGCAGAGCCGCGTCGATGGCGGCGAACGGCGTCAGCGGAAAGTAAGCGGCGTTGTGAATCACCACGTCCAGCCGTTGATGCCACTCACCTACCGCCGTCACCAGCTCAGCGATCTGCCCCGGTTCGGCCAGATCGCAAGCCAGCGCCTGCACGCTCAGCCCTTCACCCCGCAGCGTTTGCGCCGCCGCCTGCGCCTGCGGCAGTTGCACGTCCGCGATCGTCACCTCCGCGCCCAGCCGGGCAAAGGCGCTGACGATCGCCAGCCCAATGCCCTGAGCGCCGCCGGTCACCAGCACCGCCTGCCCCGCAAAGGCGTCGGCCGCATAGGTTGCGCTCATCGCCCTATCCTCGCGGGTGGCGCGTGGTGTTCAACACCTGCGCATGGGCGCCGACCGCAAAGTTGCTCAGCGCGCTGAAATCGCTGCCCTGATAACCGAGGATCTTGCCGTCGGTGCGCATGCCCTGCAGATCGATCATCACCACGCCCAGCGTCGGTATGATCTTCTCGCGCCAGACGAACAGATAAAGCTGCTCCGCCACCTTCACGTAGTGGCAGCGATCGACGTCCGCCAGCCCTTTCTCCACCCCGTCCAGACACTGCCAGGCGTAGAAGTTATCGTTCAGGTAGATGTGCTCGTACCGTTCGGTCGGGCTGTAGGTGTACATGTTGCGCATGCCGATCAGCTCATCGGTAAAGCCCGGTGGCGCCACGTCGGCGTCATCCAGCGTGCCGAAGCGGAATTCGGCCTCGACCGCGGTCAGCGGCAGCCCCTGCTCCACCCGGCTGAAGGCGTCGAGCCGCGCCTGCGCTTCGTCCGGCAACTGGCCGTACACCGCGGTGAAGTTGCCCTGATTGCGGTCGCATACCAGCGTAATGCTGGCGTTGGCGCGGGCAGGATCGAGAAAATCGATGAACAGCACGCCGGGGCGAATGCTGGTGGCGCGATAGGCGACGCTGCGCCGTTCGCCCCACTCCAGCGTCTGCTCGTCGGTAAACCGGCAGCGCTGCGTCGCGCCGTCGCTAAAGCGCAGCGTCAGCGTGGTGCCCGCCAGCCCGTGCTGCCGTTCCAGCGTATTGCTGTGCGGCGCAAAGCCTTCCGCCAGCGCGCCAACCTGAATGAATACCGCTTCTGAACTCATGGAAATGCTCCTTACAGGGAAGTGAAAGCCAGGGTCGGCACATCGACGATGGTGGAGCCGCCGTCGGCCACCAGCGCCGCGCCGGTAATGATTGAAGCTTCGCTGGAACACAGGAAACGGCAGACGCGGGCGATCTCCTCGGCGCTGGCCGGGCGGCGCAGCGGCACGTCGCGGCAGACCATCTGGTAAGCCTGCTCCAGCGAAATCTGATGGGCGTCCATCAGCAGTTGCATCTCTTCGTCCGCCATCGGCGTGGTCACCCAGCCGGGGCACACCGCGTTGGCGCGCACGCCCAGCGGGCCATAATCGCGGGCGATGGAGCGCATCAGCCCGATCAGCGCGTGCTTGGCGGTGACGTAGCCGCAGACCTCCGGCCCGGCGGCCAGCGAGGCGATCGAGGCCACGAACAGCAGGTTGCCGCCGCTTTTAATCAGCTCCGGCAGGCAGGCGCGCGCGCTGGCGAAAGCGCTGTTGAGGTTGCTGTCCATCGCCCCTTGCCACTGCGCGTCGGTCATCTCGGTGACGCGCTTGAAGCCCATTCCGCCGGCGCTGCCGATCAGGCAGTCGATGCGCCCGGCTTCGCGCAGAATGGCCGGCAGCAGCGCGTGGTTCCAGCTCTCGCCGCTGGCGGCATCGCCCACCAGCGCCTGCGCGCCGATCTCTTGCGCCAGCGCCGCCAGCGGTTCCGGGCGGCGGCCGATGATGAACACCCGATCGCCCTGCGCCGCCAGCAGACGGGCGCAGGCGGCGCCGACGCCGGTGCCGCCGCCGGTAATCACAACCACTCTATTCATGATTCAGCTTCTCCATCAGTTGGCCGATCATCAGCAGGCTGCTCAACAGCAGCCGCCGCTGTTCGGCATCCAGCCGCAGGTAGCGGCGGCCGGCCGGCAAACGGCTGACCACCTCCGATGCGGCGAAATGCTCAATCTCCACCTGCCAACGCCCGTCGTTCACCGTCAGCCGCACGCGGCGAAAATCCAGCTGCGCCAGCGTCTCGCCGATCTGCGGGTAACGCTGCAGGCCGTCCAGCACCCGCTGCGCAGCCGCATGGCGCTGGCGCAGCAGATAACGCACCCCGCGCCGCCGCAGCCAGCCGCCGGTCACCACGTCCAGCGTCAGCGGAAGCTGCATCGCGCACGGGCCCTGCAACCGAAAGCGGTGGCTGACGATATGCGCCATAAACAGCCCCTGGACCTGTTCGCCGATCTCGATCTGTGGCCCCTGCGGCAGCGTCAGCCGCAGCAGGCTCGGCGCCAGGCGTTCGCACGCGTAGGGTTCCAGGTTGCGCGCCAGACGATCCAGCGCGGCGCCCGGCCGATAGCCCGACGGCGCTCGCCGCCAGGCGCGATTAAGTGAGGGAAGTAAGCCGATCAAACTGCGCCTCCTCGTTTTCACCCTTGGCGAACGCGTTCTCCAGCACCTGCTCGACCGGCACCGGCTTGAACGGATTCACTTTCTGCACGCACAGCGTCCAGAACAGCGCATAGGCGGCGGTCAGGCCGATCATCCAACCGAAAGGAATGTAGATGTCGCTCGGGTTCATTCCCGGCGGCGTGATGTAAACGATGGCCAGCACGATGCCGACGCTGGAAACGATCTGCGGTAGCGGGAACCACGGCGATTTATAGGCGCGCGGCAGATCGGGGCGGCGTACGCGCAGGATCACCACCGAACAGGTCACCAGCAGGTAGGCCACACCCCAGGCGCACACCGCCGCCAGCACCAGCGGAATGATCCTGTCAAGGTTGCCCTGAATGGCGAAGGCGTGTACGCAGGGGATCAACACCGCCACCAGAATACCGACCACCGGCGTCTTAAAGCGCGGGTGCAGATAAGCGAACATGCGCGGCAGCGCGCCGTCCAGCGCCATGCCGTACAAAATGCGCGGCACCGCCGCCATCAGCGTGTTGATGGTCGCCGCGCCCGCCAACAGCAGGCCGACGCCCAGCCAGTATTTGCCGAACTGGCCCATCACCTGGCCGGCGAACGCCGGGATGGCCATCGGCGTTTCCAGCAGGCGCGTGCCGCTGGCGGCGTCGATCACCACGTTTTCCACCTGGTGGCTGAGCGCCGCGCCATACAGCGCCATGCACACCGCCACGCCGCACAGCCCCAGCGCCATCGCGCGCGGGATCACCCGATCGCAGCGCTTGATCTCCGGCGCCATCGGCGTCACCAGCTCACAGCCGACGAACATGAACATCGCCATGCCGATCAGGCTGAACACCGCGAAGGGATCGTTCAGGCTCAGCGTGCTGCCGAACCAGCCCTCAAGCGGCACCGCATGCGGCGACAGCAGCCCGACGATACCGAAAATCACCAGCGTGCTCCACATGGCGAAGGTCAGCACGATCTCCGCCTTGCCGAAGGCCTCGATGCCGAACGCGTTGAGCAGGCCGAACACGATTACCAGCCCGACGCCGACCATCCAGGAGGCGTTGTGGCTTTCCATCAGGGTATTGAGGTGCTCGAAGTTCACCAGCGCCATGATGCCGGAGAGAATGGTCTCGGCGGTGCCGGCGAAGATGTGCACGATCAGGTAGGCCGACAGCGCGCCGGTGATGGCGAAAAAGCGCCCCATGCCGCAGGAGATGTAGTCGTAAACCGAACCGGAGGTCGGCAGCAGCGCCGCCGCTTCGGAGAAGGTGGTGAGCTGCGCCTGCATCATGATGAAAGCGATCAGCATCGCCAGCGCGAAGGTGTCGCCGCCGATGCCGAAGCCGCTGGTGACCGTCAGGATCACCGGGCTGGCCATGATCACCCCGACCGAACTGGCCAGGGTGGTGGGAAAGCCGACCTTGCCTCGAGCCAGGTGGGCGTGCAACCGCGACGACAGGTTCATGGTTATTTCCTCTTATAGTTTTGGCCTGATGCATGCAGGTGCTTGCAGGTTTTTCACCGCCAGCGGCGGTAATCTCACTATAGAGAGGAAAGGAAAATGCTGACTATCGTCCTTAAGGATGAGGGCTTAGTGATGAACGAGTGAGAGAGATGGGTGGCGGTGAAGGCAAACAGGAGATTTTTCGACAAGCGCCAATCTGATAAGTGCTAATTACATCTAATCTGCAATGCAGTCAAAAAACGGCTGACTAAATCGAAACTGCACTCGCATTTTCACAGGAAACTTACGCTACCGAGAAAAGAACAGTTCATATCAGAATATCTATTATTTATTATTCCTGCAACCTGTAACCAACAAAGCGGAATTAAAAAAATTAAAAACCCTCATAGAAAAAACAAAGAATACTTACCCAATACCCTCTCCATCTACAATTAACGCACCTTTCCTTTTAAATACAAAAAAGGATTGAATGTTTTAATGTGTATCCTGGCCACAACCCCTTGATTGAATAAATAATTCAACGCCGTCAATGAAATAAATTCTGTTATTAACATACTATATGCAGCTCCCAAAACACTGTAGTGAGAAATTAGAAACATGCTTAACGGAAAATTAATAATGAAAACAAAAAATGTTTTGTATGATATAAATTTATACCCAGACTCCTTAATTATATAACGATAAGCTACTGGCCCCATAGCTGAAAAAGCGGTAGCGACAGCCAATATAATCATGATAGGGTAGGCATCCCTATATTGCTCACCATAGAGCACACTTATGAAAAATCGACCAAAAATGATAATTAATGTAACCGTAACAAGACAAAATAACAGCACGATACCATTTAATCTCGCAGCTTCATTAATGGATTTTTCTCTGTCACTCTCTTTATAAATGATGGCGAACGAGGAGGTAATAAACGCCAGACTAATAAATGCCCAAGAGGAGGCCAACGTATTGGCTGCCGCGAATAGCCCCAGTTCAGCTGTTGTTCCAAACTTAGCCAGCAATACCTGTGACAGACGAGTATATATCGAAATTGATATCCCTGATATCGCCAATGGCAGTCCAGCATATAGCATGTATATAATATAGCGCCTATCCCTAAATCTATCCCCATTAATTCTTTTATGCCGCGCTTTAAAAAAAAACACTCTTATATAATAAGGAATAATGGCCACAGTAATAATAGGGATTGCCAGAAACTTTATATCAAGATTGGCATGCACAACAACCAACCTAAGCAACAGGCTGACACCTAGCCCAATAACGTTCGCAAAAGCATTAAACTTAGAATTCAAAGCCGCATCGTTATAAATGGCAATAACATCCTGAGAAAAAAAATAGGCAGCAATACTCGCAGCCAGGCAAAAAACAAACGTCAATGTATCTGTCATGAAATAAAAATAGATTATTAATACCGTTGCCAGCACAAAGAAGATACTTCGCCTCAATTTTTTTGCCGACAGCATGAGCCGAATACCGGAGCGCTCATTGCTACTCATTCGTTTAAAAATTATGGTCTCAGTCCCAAACAAGGAAACAGCTTGAACAATTCCAAAAACTGAGATAGCAAAAGCCATTGTACCAAAAGCGGATGGCCCAATATACTTAGCGACATAAGACGTAACAAAAATCAGTCCAAAAACTGACACGATCTTTTCAATGACCATCCAGGAGAAGTTTTTTAACACACTAATATTCACAATCTAACTCTTCACATTGTTTAATTTCCAGTTTTCATCTAAATGGCCTACAGATTAATTTAAATAGTTATCCCATCAGCCACCACTTCGTAAACATGATTCATGTCTTAAAAATCATAGAAACATAGAGAAATCTCGCAATTAAAATGAATACCCTCTGCCACAGATAAAAAAGGCACGCTACCGCGCCCAGCTTAACTAAATGATTTTTATAAAAAATCAATGCTGCAGCCACATGAGCACCTCGTCATTTCTTAATCCATATATGGCTTCATTTCATTCAACCAACCAACCAACCAACCAACCAACCAATAAGAAACTATAGAGCATTTTTATCGATTAGCCACTGCACGGTTACGGTCTGCATATTCACCGGGCCAGTAACCCGCACCTTTTCGGGGAGGGATAAGCGCGCTGATTTTCTTACGCCGCAGTTCATCGTGACAGAGCCGGGTGTCGTAAGCGCCGTCTGCCGATGCTGCCCTGATTTTTCTGTGAGTCTGCCGGATAAGACCCGGGAAGGCTTCTGAGTCCGTCACATTGTTCAGCGACAGGTCTGCACAGATGATTTCATGTGTGTTGCTGTCAACTGCCAGATGCAGCTTACGCCAGATACGGCGGCGTTCCTGGCCATGCTTTTTGACTTTCCACTCGCCTTCACCGAAGACCTTCAGCCCGGTGGAATCAATCACCAGATGCGCGATTTCACCCCGGGTGAACGTTTTGAAACTGACATTAACCGACTTTGCGCGCTTGCTGACACTGGTGTAATCCGGGCAGCGCAACGGAACATTCATCAGTGTAAAAATGGAATCAATAAAACCCTGTGCAGCCCGCTATTCTGACAACAAAAATCAGAATAGTGTTCTGAAATATCAATCGAATGCCAGATTTAATCGTATCCATTTCCTCTTTCAACACCATCATTGGGTCCATCGCCCGCGACGCCGCCCCTCAATGTGCCATCATGCCCACTCGTGGCAAACGAGACATCAAATGCAATTGCAATCGTTCCTAAGAACGAGACATTCCCTTCCCTAGCATTACCATATCCCAAGGAAAATGATAGAACAGCGACTGGCTGCAAGAAAAAAATCTTTAAGTTCAAAGGAAAAGTATTCGCAGATAGTTAATACATTAACAAATGTACCTTTTCGAAACCGATCAACCATCTAAAAAGCATGACTTTTTATTTGTTATTTATGTATTTTATTGCAACCCACCTCACGTTGTTAATATGTTTTTATTGTGTTGCCAAATTGCTACAACTATGCTTGTATCGTTCATATCTTGACCGCCAACCTTCTCCAGATTGAATGATAAAGGGAGGAACACGAATCATGCACAGCACCGCATCCGATGCCTTTATCAACAGTTGTTTGGCGACCATCACGCACCTGATCCCGGTGTCCGCCGGGGTGTTTTATCTGGTCGATCGCGACCTGCGGCCGGATCACTACATCCTGCACGGCATGCCCGATAAAACGCATCAGCAGTATCTGAACCACTTCCAGCAGATAGATCCGCTGCAGCCGGCCAATTTCCATCGCCAGGACATCACCATGGTCGGCATGAGCCCGGCGGCGATCGCCGGCAACCGCCGCTATTACCACGACTTTATGCTGCCGAACGACATGCGCGACATGACGGAGATCTTCATCCGCCAGCGCAAGCGCATCGTCGCCGGGGTATCGCTGATCCGCGATACGCCGTTCACTGAAGTGGAGCGCGGCCGCCTGCGCGCGGTGCTGCCGCTGATCGAGCTGGCGACGCGCGATCTGCTGCCCGACGGCGAGGCGCAGCTGCTGACAGCCAAAGAGCAAGAGATCGTCAACATGGTGCGCGAAGGCGCCAGCAATAAGCGCATCGCCCTGAAGCTGGGCATTTCGCTGTCCACGGTGAAAACCCATATGCGCAATATTTTCGCCAAAACCGACGTGGTGAACCGCACCGAACTGGTCGCCGGCGGCTTTCTCGCCCACGGTTAACGCCCGATAACGGCCGCCGCTGCCGGCGGCCGGAAAATAATGCCAAAACATATTCGCCATTTATGGCGCGGCCTCCCCCTGCCCGCAATCGGGCCGGGCGGGATATTTCATCGTCACTCAACGCTTGGGGAAAAGGTTTATGTCCAGTGATTCAGTTTCCGCGCCCGCCGTCGGCGCGGCGCTCCCCTGCCCGCCGCGGCTGCTGACCGCCATTATCGTCTTCGCCGCCATCGCGCCGGGCATTCTGATGACCGCCCCCGCCGTGGCCGCCCAGCTCGCCGCACAATGGCAGCTCGGCCCGGCGCAGATCGGCCACCTGTTCTCCACCGAACTCGGCGCCATGAGCCTGGCCACGCTGCCGGCGTGGTGGTGGATCGGGCGCATCAACTGGCGGCGGGTCGCTACGCTGTCGGCGCTGGTGTTTATCGTCGGCAACCTGGCTTCGGCGCTGGTGCAGGATTTTACCCTGCTGCTGCCGCTGCGCTTTATCGCCTCACTGGCGGGCGGCACCCTGATGATCCTGTGCATCACCTGCGCCGCCGGCACCGCCAATCCCAGTCGAGTCTATGCCTTCTGGGTGCTCGGCCAGCTAGTGCTGGGCGCGGTCGGGCTGCTGGTGCTGCCGCCGCTGTTCGCGCACTTCGGCCTGATGGCGGTCTACCTGATTCTGGCGGCCATCATGCTGTGCTGCCTGCCGCTCATCCCGGCGTTCCCCAACGGTTTCACCGCCGCCCGCACCGCCCGCAGCGGCCCCGCCGCCTCGCCGGCGCGCAAGCTGTGCGCCGTGCTGGCGGTGCTGACCTTTTACATCAGCCTGAGCGCGGTCTGGACCTTTATCGGCGGCATCGCCGCCGGCGCCGGGCTGTCGCCGGCCCACAGCGGCCAGGTGCTGGCCGTCGCCACCTTGCTCGGCATCGCCGGCGCGGGGGCTGCGGCGCTGATCGGCGTGCGCTTCGGCGGCGCACGCCTGATCGTGCTGGGGTACGCCCTGCTGCTGGCCAGCGTGGCGCTGCTGACAGGCCAACCCCTGCTGCTGCGCTTCGCCCTGGCCGCTCTACTGTTCAAATTCACCTGGACCTTCGTGCTGCCGTTCATTCTGGCGCGGGTCGCCGGGTTGGATAACGACGGCAAGCTGATGAACGGCATCAACCTGGTGATCGGCGGCGGCATGGCCATCGGCCCGACGCTGGCCGGCTCTCTGATCGAATTTTCCGGCGGTTTCAACGCCTTGCTGTTCGGCGCGCTGGGCTGCGCGCTGCTGTCGCTGCTGTTGATTTCGCTGGCTTCACCGCGCGGACCGCGCCGTATAACAGGAGGAGAAAGGTGAAAAGAACAACCGGTTTCTTGTTTGATGAGCGCTGTTTCTGGCACAGCACCGGCCTGCACGCCACCACCCTGCCGGTCGGCGGCTGGGTGCAACCGCCTTCGGGCGCCGGCCACGCCGAGTCGCCGGAAACCAAACGGCGCATGAAGAACCTGATGGACGTGTCCGGCCTGTCGCGCCGGCTCACCCTGCTGAGCGCCGAACCGGCGACGGAAGAAGACCTGCTGCGCATTCACCCCGCCCACTACCTGCAGCGTTTCAAACAGGTGAGCGACAGCGGCGGCGGCCTGCTGGGAGAGGAAGCGCCGCTGGGGCCGGGCAGCTATGAAATCGCCAAGCTCTCCGCCGGGCTGGCCTGCGCGGCGGTGGAGGCGGTGCTGCAGGGCGAGCTGGATAACGCCTATGCGCTGTCGCGTCCGCCGGGCCACCACTGCCTGCCGGATCAATCGATGGGCTTCTGCTTCCTGGCCAATATTCCCATCGCTATCGAGCGCGCCAAGGCCCGCCATGGCCTCGGCAAGGTGGCGGTACTCGACTGGGACGTGCACCACGGCAACGGCACCCAGCACATCTATTGGCAGCGCGGCGACGTGCTGACGCTGTCGCTGCATCAGGACGGCTGCTTCCCGGCGGGCTATTCCGGCGAACGGGATCGCGGTGAAGGCGCCGGGGCAGGCTGCAACGTTAATGTGCCGATGCTGGCCGGCGCCGGCGACGACGGCTACCTGCACGCCATGCGGCGCATCATCATCCCGGCGCTGGAAAAATTCGAGCCGGAGCTGATCATCGTCGCCTGCGGCTACGATGCCAACGCCCTCGATCCGCTGGCGCGCATGCAGCTGCACAGCGACAGCTTCCGCGCCATGACCGCGCTGGTGCAGGACGCCGCCGACCGGCTGTGCGGCGGCAAGCTGGTGATGGTGCACGAAGGCGGCTACGCCGAATCCTACGTGCCGTTCTGCGGGCTGGCGGTGATGGAACAGCTGAGCGGCGTGCGCACTGAAGTGCAGGATCCGCTGCTGGCGTTTATCCAGCAACAGCAGCCGCGCGACGCCTTCAACCGCTTCCAGCGCGAAGCGCTCGACGAGCTGGCGCGCCAGTTCGGTTTGTAACCTCCTCTCTGCGGGCGCCGCACCCGGCGCCCCTGACAACCTCGCCGCCAGCCGCTACGCTGAAGGGCAACCCTACCACCATGAGAACAATAACATGTCCGAACAAACCGTCAGCTTTATCAAAGGCCGTCACGGCGACATCGCCGTGCACGACTGGGGAAATGACCAGCCGCGCTATCTGGCGCTGCTGATACACGGCTACGGCGAGCATCTCGGCCGTTACCAATACGTGGCGCGCACGCTGCAGGCGCAGGGCGCGCGGGTGTTTGGCCCCGACCATCTCGGCCACGGCCTGTCGCAGGGCGAACGCGTGCTGATCGAGGATTATGACGCCGTGGTCGACGACGTGCAGCGCGTGGTCAGCCATTTCCGGCAGCAATACTCCACCTTGCCGCTGGTGGTGATCGGCCACTCGATGGGCGGCATGATCGCCACCCGCTACGTGCAGCGGTACGGCGAGGAGGTGCGTGCGCTGGTGCTGTCCGGCCCGCTGCTTGGCGACAGAACGGCGATCTCCGATCTGGCCGAACTGCCGACGCTCCCCGACGCGCCGCTGGATACCGCCACCCTGGCGCGCGATCCGGCGGTCGGCGCGGCGTATCAGGAAGATACGCTGGTGTGGCACGGGCCGTTCAAGCGCCCCACCCTGCGCGCCATGCAGCGGATCCTCGCCGCCATCAACGCCGGGCCGAGCTTCGGCGCGCTACCCACGCTGTGGATCCACGGCGACGACGATCGGCTGGTGCTGATGAGCGAAACGCAAACCGCGCTCGATCGTCTGCGCGGCGACGATTTCGAGCGGATGATCAATGCGGGCGGGCGGCACGAGAGCTTTAACGAAACCAATAAGGATCAAATCCTCAAGCGGGTGACCGATTTTATTGCGCGGGCGTTAGGCTAAGGCGTTCCCCCTCAGCGGGCCGAGGGGGGCATGACGGCGTCAGCCTTCGACGATGGCGAGGTAGTGTTTGACGAAGCGATCCGAGGTGATGTCCCAGCGCACCGGGGTGCCCTTCTCGACGAACCAGGAATCGCCTGCCTGATACTGCACCGATTCGCCGGTGCGTTCGTTGGTCAGGGTCGCGCAGCCTTCCCACACCGTGGCGTGCTCGGCAAACGGATACTCCATCACGAAGCTGCCGCGGGTGCAGCTGAACACGCCGCAGTTCAGGTTGTCGGTCGGTTCGCCGAAAATGCTGGCCACGCCGACGTTTGGCGTGCCAGCGATCACCGTGGCGCCCAGGTTGCTGACGCTGCCGATCTCCAGCAGTTCCGGCAGCGGTTGTTTAAGCAGTAACGGTTTCATGTGATTCTCCTCTGAGGGTTAACGGCGGCCTTTCCAGTAGCCGGATGTCTGGTGCCAAACCTTACCGGCGGTGGTCATCACCCGCCGCAGCTTGTCCTTGCCGAAGATGTTGACGTGCGGGATCGAGCTCATCAGATCGTAACGATCGGATCCTTCGCTCATGCCCTCCGCCAACACCTTGCACACGATGTGGCTCGGCGTCACGCCGAAGCCGGAGTAGCCCTGTACGTAAAACACATTATCGCGATCCGGCAGCGTGCCAATCTGCGGGAACAGGTTGGCGCTGCAGCACAGCGGGCCGCCCCAGGCCAGATCGATCTTCACGTCTTTCAGGTACGGGAACACCTTCAGCATCAGGTTGCGGTTCCAGGCCTTGAGATCCGACGGGAAATATTCGATCAAGCGGGTGGCGCTGCCGAACAGCAGCCGGTTTTCGTTGGTCACCCGGTAATAGTCGATCACCGGGCGGATGTCGCTGTAGGCGCCGCGGATCGGGCTGATCTGGCGGATCAGATCGTCAGACAGCGGCTCGGTGGCCAGCTGGAAGGCGTAGGTATTGATGGTCTTGCGGTAGATCTGCGGCTCCATGCCGTTGAGGAAGCCGTTGCAGGCCCACAGCATCTTGTTGGCGCGTACCGAGCCCATGGCGGTACGCACCGTGATGCGCGGGCCATACTCCACGTTGAGCACGCTGCTGTTCTCGAAGATTTTCACCCCGTAGCCGCTCAGCGCCTTGGCCTCGCCCAGCAGCAGGTTGAGCGAATGCACGTGGCCGCCGCCCATGTGTTTCAGCGCGCAGGTGTAAGCGTCGGAGCCCACCACCTGCTTCACCTCCGCCCCTGTGTAGAGCTCAATCTCCTCCTGCGGCGCTACCGCCTTGAACTCCTTCAGCCAGCCGCGCAGGGTCTTCTCCTGGCGCGCGTTGCTGCCGAGATAGCCGTAGCCGAAGCAGAAGTCGGCGTCGATGTCATATTTCTTGATGCGCTCGCGGATAATGCCGGCGCCGAGGTTGCTGATTTTGAAGATGGTTTCCAGCCCGGCCGGGCCAACGTGGCGCTTGATCTTCTCCAGATCGTGGCCGATGCCGGCCATCACCTGGCCGCCGTTGCGCCCGGTACCGCCGTAGCCCAGATAGCGGCCTTCGAGAATGGCGATGTTGGTGATGCCCCTCTCAGCCAGCTCCAGCGCGGTGTTGATGCCGGAGAAGCCGCCGCCGATGATCACCACGTCGACGTCCAGATCCTCTTCCAGCGTCGGGAAGCGCAGATCGTATTTTTTGGTCGCCGCGTAGTAGGTTAAGGACTCGATTTCGTTGTTCACTGCCGCACTCCCGATTGCCTATGCCATGACATCAGATTATCGGGAGGCGGCAGCCGTGCCGCTATGTCCCCTTAGGGACATTCGTCCCCTTCATCTTTCAAACTACAGCGTTGTTGGCTGCTGACGTTCACCCCAGTCACTTACCTAAGTAAGCTCCTGGGGACGCTCGTCCTGGCCGCCTGGCTGTAGCTTGAAAGCTATAGGGGATAGATCGATACATTCACGCGCTGCGGCGCTGCGGGGCGGTCAGCAACAGGCTGAACAGTTCGGCCTGCGAGCCGATGTTCAGCTTGCCGTAGATGTTCTTGCGGTGATTTTTTACCGTGCCGAGGCTGATGAACAGCCGGTCGGCAATCTGCTGCGAACCGCAGCCGGCGAGGATCAGATCGACGATCTCGCGCTCGCGCGGCGTCAGCAGATAACGCGCCTGCGCGCCATCGTCGTTCCCCGTGTCGGCCTCGGCCGGTGCCGCCACCACTTCGCCATGCAGCCGCGCCACGCTTTTCACCAGCGTCAGCGCGCTGCGCAGATCCGCCCGCTGCGGGTAGCGCACCGCCACCGTGCGGCGCGCCGAGCCGAAGAACACCCCCAGCCCGCGTTCCGGCGTCAGCTGCAGCAGCACGCCGGCCTCATCGTGCCAGCCGGTCTTGCGATAAAAATTACGGTAATAGTCGCTGTGATAAAACCCGCAGGGCGCCAGCTGGCGCAGCGTCAGCACCTCGCCTTCGCCGCCGTCGTTCAGCGCGCGGTAAAACGGATCCTGCAGATAGGCGCCCTGTTGGTAGATCTGGTTAACCGCATCGCTGTTTTCCCGCTCGGTTTTGATCAGGCAGCGCGGCGGCCGGCCGCGTTCGAAGGCATAGACGATAGCGTTGTCGAAGGCGAAAAACCCTTCCAGCCAATTCAATAGGCTGGGATAAAAGCGCGGGCTGGCCACCGCATCGATCACCGCAGACAAGCGTTCAAGCTGAATATCCATACCCGCCTCGCCATTATTAATACATTAACAATCTACCGATTTCGGATGGGGTTGGCCGCACGACGGCCGGTACTGTTAAAAAAAGCATCCAGCGCGCCGAAATGCAAGAACGCGATCGTTTACATGTTAAACAACTCACAAGTTGCCGCAGCGGGGAAAGCGGTGGCCGCTCCGCGCCCGCTGGCTTATGCTGTGGCATCGCGCCCTGCAACGCCGTCAAGGAGACCTCATGTCCGTCAGCCACATCATCGCCAACCGCCAGACCTGGTTCGGCCACGGCAGCATCCAACAGCTGCCGCCGTTGCTGCTTGCCGATCCGCAGCCGACGCTGCTGTTCAGCTGCCGATCTTTTCTCAACGGTCCGGTGTACGCCGGCCTGCGCGAATCGCTGACGCCGCTGCTCATCGGCACCGAGATCGTCAGCCACGAGGCGTCGCCGCAGGAAATAGACGCCTGGGTAGCGCGCTGGCGCGGCCAGGCACGGCGCGTGGTGGCCATCGGCGGCGGCAGCGTGCTGGATGCCGCCAAGGCGTTCTCCGCGCTGGTGGAGCATCCGCTGCCGACGCTGCGCTATATGGAAAAAGTGGGCGACAGCAAAATCAGCGGCGCCACCCTGCCGCTGATCGCCATTCCTACCACCGCCGGTACCGGCAGCGAGGTGACGCAGAACGCGGTGATCACCGACACCCAGGTCAGCAAAGTGAAGGCCTCGCTGCGCCACAATAACTTCGTGCCGCACACCGCCATTCTCGATCCGCAGCTGCTGGCGGGCGCACCGGACAAGGTGCTGGCCTACTGCGCCATCGACGCCTTCACCCACCTGTTCGAGGCCTATCTGTCGAAAACCGCCGGCGCCATGACGCGCGACATGTCGCTGAGCGGCATCCGCCACTTCCTCGCCGCCTGGCCGGCGCTCAACCGCAGCGACGCGGCGCGCGAAGCGATTATGCAAGCTTCGTACCTTGGGGGGCTGACGCTGAGCGCCGCCGGGCTGGGGGTGATCCACGGCATCGCCGGCGAGATCGGCGCGCTGCGCGACTACCACCACGGCCAGGTCTGCGGCCGCCTGCTGCTGCCGTTCCTTGCCCTGCTGGAAAGCAGCGAACAGCCGCAGCAACGCGCGCTGATGGCCGAGCTGGCCGCGCGCCTGTACCCGCACTGGCAGGGCAGCCCGGAGAGCTACCTGACCGATTTCATCACCCGCCACGCCATCGCGCCGTTCTGGCAGAACGATTTGCCGATTTCCCGCCAGGAACTGGCGGTGGCGCTGGAGAAATCCAACAGCAAGAATTCCTGGATCGACTATGCGCCGGCACAGCGGCAACGGATGATCGAAGAGGCGTTTCGCGTCGAATGATGATATCTACCCTAAATAGTTGGCGCGGCATCCCGGCGGCAAGAGGTGGCTCGCCAGGAGCTTACTCAAGTCAGTGACTGGCGTACGCACTCGCAGCCAACACAGATGCAGTTTCAAGTATGACGGGTATAATCAGATCAACGCACTAGCAGGAGTTAAGGAAATGGGCATCATCGGCTGGATCTTCGCCGGCATCGCGGTCGGCATCCTGGTCGGCGCGCTGATCAGAATCTTCGGCAAGAAGAAAGAGCAGTAAGCGTCACGCTGTTCCGTGGGCCGCCAGCAGGCACTCATGGAACAGCTTCACCACCCGCTGCGGCACCGGCGAGCGGCGCAGCACGCTGGAGTATTCGCAGTGATAGCGGAACAGCGCCGGTTTGATCGCCCGCATCATATTCTGCGCCACGAAAAACGCCGCGTAGTGATCCGGCAAAAAGCCGACGTATTTGCCGGACAGGATCAGCGTGGCGATCGACTCCTGCGCGAACCCCGTTGCCTTGCGATGCAAATGTTGCTGCAGGCTCAGTTCCATATTCGGCGAATGGTAGCCTAATCCGGCGAAGGCATAATTGTGCAGCAGATCCCAATTTAACGTTTCATGGGGGGCGGAAAATAATTCATGCTGCGCGCCGCAATATAAGAACATCCTCTCACTGAATAACGAATGATAAGATAAACTTTCCGCGCTGCGGTGCATGGGAATAACGCCAACCTGAAATTGCCCGTCAATGACGCCGCGTTCAATGGTATTAATCGGCTCCACGTACATTTGCAAAGAAACCTCCGGCGCACGCTCACTGAATAACGCAATGGCCCGGCCGATCTGCGCCTGTGGATTGCTGACCGTATGGTCGAATATCGCCACGTGCAGCTGCCCGCCCATGCGCTGGTGCACCTCGTCCACCCCGCGCCGAAACGCCTCAGTGGCCGCCAGCAGGTTGACCGTTTCCTGGTAGATCAACAGCCCCTCGTCGGTGACCGCAAAGCCCTCGCGCCCGCGCTGGCACAGCGTCAGGCCCAGCCGCTGCTCCAGATCCTTGATGTGCTTGCTGATGGTCGACAGGCTGATGTTCAGCTCCAGTTCGGCGGCGCTCATGCCGCCGCAGTCGACCACGGCCTTGAATACCCGCAGCAAACGCAGATCCATATCCGACAATTGCCCTAACAGCGCGCGCTTTTTTACTTGCATAAAACCTTAAGTAAGTTTCGACATATGATTATTCACAGTAGAGAACAAGCGGTACATAGTCAATTTCGCACAACAATTCGTTAACAACTCGGTTTATTTCATTAATCGCTCTTATTTTCCTGTTCGGAGGAAAACATGGCCGCTGAAAATCACCCGCTAAATAGTCTCGATGCCGAAGGGTTAGAGGCCCATTGGATGCCTTTTACCGGCAACCGTAATTTTAAAGCGCAGCCGCGCATCATTACTCAAGCCGCGGGAGCGTATTACACCAGCCATGACGGCAGAAAGATTTTCGACGGCCTGTCCGGACTGTGGTGTTGCGGATTGGGGCACGGCCGGCAGGAAATCACCGACGCCGCCCAGCGCCAGCTGGCGACGCTGGATTACTCACCGGCGTTTCAGTTCGGCCACCCGCTGTCGTTCGAACTGGCCAACAAGATCAAGGCACTGACGCCGGCGGGGCTGGATTACGTGTTCTTCACCGGCTCCGGATCGGAAGCGGCGGACACCTCGCTGAAAATGGCGCGCGCTTACTGGCGCGCCAAAGGCCAGGCGGGCAAAACCTGCTTTATCGGCCGGGAAAAGGGCTATCACGGCGTTAACTTCGGCGGTATCTCGGTCGGCGGCATCGCCGGCAACCGCAAGACGTTCGGCGCCGGCGCCGAAGCGGACCACCTGCCGCACACCCTGCTGGCCGGCAACGCCTTTTCGCGCGGCATGCCGCAACAGGGGGCGGAGCTGGCGGAAGAGCTCAACCGCATCATCGCGCTGCGCGACGCCTCAACGATCGCCGCGGTGATCGTCGAACCCTTCTCCGGCTCCGCCGGGGTGATCGTGCCGCCGGTCGGCTACCTGCAGCGCCTGCGCGAAATCTGTACCCAGCATGACATCCTGCTGATCTTCGACGAAGTGATCACCGCCTTCGGCCGCTGCGGCGCGATGACCGGCGCCGAGGCGTTCGGCGTCACGCCGGACATCATGAACATCGCCAAACAGGTGACCAACGGCGCGCAGCCGATGGGCGCGGTGGTGGTGCGGCCGGAGATCTACCACACCTTCATGAACGGCGGCGAGCCGGACTACCAGCTCGAATTCCCGCACGGCTACACCTACTCCGCCCACCCGGTCAGCTGCGCGGTCGCGCTGGCGACGCTGGACATCCTACAGCGCGAACAGATGGTGGAGCGCGTACAGGCGCTGGCGCCCTACTTCGAGCGCGCGGTGCACAGCCTGCAGGGAGCCAAACACGTCGCCGACATTCGCAACATCGGCCTGGCGGCCGGCATTACGCTGGCGGCGCGGCCGGGCGAACCGGCGCGGCGCCCCTTCGACGCGGCGATGCGCTGCTGGGAAAGCGGATTTTACGTGCGCTACGGCGGCGACACCCTGCAGCTGGCGCCGCCGTTCATCAGCAGCGAAGCGCAGATCGATGCGCTGATCAACGCCGTGGGCGACGCCCTCAACGCCACCGAATAAGGAGAGAACCATGACCATTACCCATTGGATCAACGGCGAGCCCGCCGTCGGCGGCGAACGCAGCCAGCCGGTTTACGACCCGGCCACCGGCCAATCGGCGCAGGAGGTGCAGCTGGCCGACCGCGCCACGGTGGAGCGCGCCATCGCCGCCGCCGAACAGGCCTATCCCGCCTGGCGCGACACCCCGCCGCTGAAGCGCGCACGCATCATGATGAAGCTCAAGGATCTGCTGGAGCAGCACGCCGATGCCATCTGCCAACTGATCACCGCCGAGCACGGCAAGGTGCTCAGCGACGCCCTGGGCGAACTGCAGCGCGGCATCGAGAATATCGAATACGCCGGCTATGTGCCGGAACTGCTGAAGGGCGAACACAGCAAAGAGGCCGGCCCGGGCATCGACAGCTGGAGCGAGTTTCAACCGCTGGGGGTGGTGGCGGGCATCACGCCGTTCAACTTCCCGGCGATGGTGCCGCTGTGGATGTGGCCGATGGCGGTGGCGTGCGGCAACACTTTCGTGCTGAAGCCTTCCGAGCGCGTGCCTTCCGCCGCGCTGTATATCGCACGGCTGGCGGCGGAAGCCGGGCTGCCGCCGGGGGTGCTCAACGTGGTCAACGGCGATCGCGAAGCGGTGGAGACGCTGCTGCATGACGGGCGCGTCAAAGCGATAAGCTTCGTCGGTTCGACGCCGGTGGCGGAACACATCTATCACACCGGCTGCGCGCAAAACAAACGGGTGCAGGCGCTGGGCGGCGCCAAGAACCACGCGGTGGTGCTGCCGGACGCCGATATCCCCGGCGCGGTCGGCGCGCTGATGGGTGCCGCCTTCGGCTCCTGCGGCCAGCGTTGCATGGCCATCCCGCTGGTGGTGGCGGTGGGCGACGGCACCGCCGACGCGCTGATCGCCGGGCTGCGGCAACAGATGGCCGCCATGCGCGTCGGCCCCGGCAGCGACAACCGCAACGACATGGGGCCGCTGGTGACCCAACAGCATTATCAGAAGGTAAAAGGCTATATCGATCAGGGCGTGGCCGAAGGCGCCGAGCTGCTGGTGGACGGCCGCGAGCTGAGCGTGATCGGCGCCGACGGCCGCCCCAGCCAGGGGTATTTCCTCGGCCCGACGCTGTTCGATCGCGTAACGCCCGGCATGCGCATCTATCAGGAGGAGATCTTCGGCCCGGTGCTCGGCGTGGTGCGCGCGGCGTCGCTGCCGGAGGCGATGGCCTTGATCGACGCCCACGAATACGGCAACGGCACCTGTCTGTTCACCCGCGACGGCGAAGCGGCGCGCTACTTCTCCAGCCGCATTCAGGTCGGCATGGTGGGGATCAACGTGGCGCTGCCGGTGCCGGTGGCCTACCACTCGTTCGGCGGCTGGAAGCGCTCGCTGTTCGGCGATCTGCACGCCTACGGCCCGGACGCCGTCAGGTTCTACACCAAACGCAAGACCGTGACCCAGCGCTGGCCGGCCTCCGGCGATGCCCGGCGCGCCAGCTTCAGCTTCCCGTCGGGACAGGGGTAATCCCAGCATAACGAAAAGTCCCTTCCGGGGAAGTTCGCTTCCCCGGTATTTCCACGCGCTCCATTTCATCTTTACGCAGGACAACAGAGTCGCCCTTCTGGCGGCAACAACAATTCACCCAAGCGTTAATGGAGTAGTTCCCAATGAAAGAGTCCGCCCCTGAACACACCTTCAAAGGCAATCTCAGCGTCCTCGACGTGGTGATGATCACCGCGTCCGGCGTGACGCCGGCCAGCTCCATCTTCGTCATCGCCCCGCTGGCGATCGCCAGCGCCGGCAGCGGCGCCTTTCTGTCGTTTCTGATCGCCGCCTGCGTCGCCGCCGCCATCGCGCTGTGCTATGCCGAGCTCGGCGCCGCACACCCCAGCGCCGGCGGTGAGTACAGCATCATCAAGCGCCTGTTCGGCACCCTGTGCGGGTTGCAGACCTACCTGTTTATCCTCAGCGCCTCGCTGTTCGTGCCGGCGGTGCTGGCCACCGGCGCGGTGCCCTACCTGAACACCGCGCTGGGCACTCAGTTCGACGCCTCGACCGCCGGCATGCTCACCGTGCTGGTCGGCGGCATCTGCGCCATTTTCAACATCAAGGCCAACGCCCTGCTGACCGGCGCCTTTCTGGTGGTGGAAGTGGCGGTGCTGGCGCTGATCGCCTGGCTCGGCTTCAGCCACCCGCATCAGAGCACGGAGATCCTCACCGCGCCGGTGATGCTGGACGCGCAGGGCAGCCTGGCGCCGGTGTCGCTGCCGCCGATCGTCGCCATGGTCGGGGTCGCGCTGTTCTCCTACAACGGCTACGGCGCGGCGGTGTACATGGCAGAAGACATGCGCGAACAGGGTAGGCCGATGGCGATCGCGATCATGCTGACGCTGGTCATCGTAGTGCTGGTGGAACTGGTGCCGTTCACCGCCCTGCTGATCGGCTCGCCGTCGCTGACCGAGATGGCCAAACAGGCCGATCCGGTCGGCTATGTGGTCACCCAGCTCGGCGGCCCGACGCTGGCGCGGGTGGTAAGCGGCGCGATTTATCTGTCGGTGTTCAACGCCATCATCGCCATCGTGGCGCAGTTCAGCCGCATGATGTTCGCCAGCGGGCGCGACGGTTTCTGGCTGCCGACGTTTAACCGTGCGCTGAAAATCATCCACCCGCGCTTCGGCACCCCCTGGATCGCCACCCTGCTGTTCGGCGTGCCGTCGGCGCTGCTGGCGTTTTGCTCCGATCTCGAATCGCTGACCTCGTTCACCGTGATCCTGCTGCTGCTGGTGTACATCATCATGGCGGTGGCGGCGCTGATCAGCCGCCGTCGCCGCCACTTCCACCACCCGTACCTGATGCCGCTGTGGCCGCTGCCGGTGGTGGTGGCGCTGCTGTGCTGCCTGTACGTGCTGTGGACGATTTTGATCGCCAGCAGCCTGAAAGACTTTATTATCATTGCCGGCATTATCGGCTTCGGGCTGGCGCTGAACCATCTGCGCGGCCGCCAGACGGCGCCCCTCGCCGCCCCCTCAATAGAAGGAGAATAACCATGACGCAGCGCGCTCAGGATCTGGGCATTATCATCGGACAGGGCACGCCCGGCCCGCTGAACGCCATCACCGACGTGCCCGGCGTGCGCGTTGGCCATGCCAGCATTCATGCCGATTTGGCGGACGGGCGCAGCGTGCGCACCGGCGTGACGGTGATCGAACCGCGCCCCGGCTCCGCCCGCCACGCCCCCTGCTTTGCCGGCGTGCACGTGCTGAACGGCAACGGTGACGCCACCGGCCTGGAATGGGTGCGCGAAGCGGGCCTGCTGACCAGCCCGATCGCCTTCACCAACACCCACAGCGTGGGCGTGGTGCGCGATGCGCTGATCGCGCTGGAGCGTGAAACGCTGCCCGCAGGCGACAACGCGGTGTATTGGAATATGCCGGTGGTGATGGAAACCTTCGACGGCCTGCTCAACGACATCAACGGCTTTCACGTCAAGGCCGAGCACGTGCGCCAGGCGCAGCAGGCGGCCAGGGGCGGCTTGCCGCAGGAAGGCGCGGTCGGCGGCGGCAGCGGCATGATCTGCCATGAATTCAAAGGCGGCAGCGGCACCGCGTCGCGTCGCCTGCCCGCCGATCAGGGCGGCTGGACGGTGGGCGCCATCGTGCAGGCCAACCACGGCAAGCGCGAGTCGCTGCTGGTCGGCGGTTACCCGGTAGGCCGGCATCTGGGCCATCTCCCCTCGCCGTTCACGCCGCAGTTACCGCATCCCGGCATGGGCTCCATCGTGGTGGCGCTGGCGACCGACGCGCCGCTGCTGCCGCACCAGTGTGCGCGGCTGGCGCAGCGCGCCAGCATCGGCATCGCCCGCACCGGCGGCGGCACCGAGGATTCGAGCGGCGACATTTTCATCGCCTTCGCTACCGGCAACGACGGCCTGCCGCCCGCCGACTACGCCAATAAAGGCGCTTTCACCACGCCGCTGCACATGGTGAACAACGACTACATTTCGGCGCTGTTCGCCGCAGCAGCGGAAGCGGTGGAGGAAGCGATCGTGAATGCGTTGCTGGCAGCCAATAGCGTGAGCGGCAACGGCCACCGGGCGGAAGGGTTGAGCGCCGAGCAGCTGGTGACGGCGCTGGAGAAGGCCGGCTGGCGTCGGTAAAAACACAGGGCACGGGGATTAACCGCGCCCTGCTTATCAGGATTCGCCGCCCGGCTTGGGCGTCGGGTAGTCGTAATCCAGCCGCAACGGTTCGGCGTAGACGCTGTTCCACAGCTGTTGGTACAGCTGGTCCAACCGCCCGCTCATCGCCGCACTGTGCATCACCAGCTCCAGATTGCGCGAGTTGTCCAGATAGCCGCCGGTCCAGTTGCTGGTGCCCACCCAGGCAATCTCATCGTCGATGGTCATCAGCTTGCTGTGGATCACGCGGGCAAACGGAATGAAGCCGCTGCTGGCCGGTGGTATGGTCACCACTTTGATCTGCACGTTCGGCACCAGCGCCAGGCTCTTCAGCCAGGCGATATCCGGCTTTTTGGTGTTCCAGTTGGCCACCATCAGTTCGATCTGCACCCCGCGCGCCGCCGCGCTGCGCAGCGCGTTGTCGATCACCGCGTAGAAGGGGCGACTGCGCTCCGGGCCGAACGACAGCGGCGCGTAGTCCATCACCTGCACCCGCACCCGCCGTTTGGCGCCGGCCAGCAAGCGCGGCAGCTCGGCCTGCGAGTCGATCACCCCCGCCGGGTTGTAGGCGCGCGGGCTGGCCACCAGATAGTTGCCCTGCGGCGGCGCCGTCGTCGGCGAATCGGGCAGCGGCGCCACCGGCTTATCCTGCGCCAGCAGCGCCTGCGCCTGCCAATCCTGCTCGAAGATCGCCTGGATCTGCCCCACCACCTTGGCGTCGCTGATGCGCAGCCCGGTTTCGTGAATATGCTCCAGCGCGCGCCAGTCGAAGTTCTGGCTGCCGACGAACGCCTGCTCGCCGTCCACCAGCAGATACTTGGCGTGCAGGATGCCGCCGCTCAGCTTCTGGTAAGGAATAATGCGCAGCTCCAGATTGGGGATCGCCTTCAGCTGTTCCAGCGTCTCGGCGGTAGAAATGCGAATGCCCTTATCTTCCACCAAAAAGCGGATTTTCACCCCGCGTTCGCCGGCCGCCTTCAGGTGCTGCAGCACGCCGTCCAGCAGCGAACCGTCCTGATTCGCCACGTAGAACTGCCCCAGATCGATACGGGTTTTCGCCGCGTCGAACATCTCGCGCCACACCTCGGCGGTGTTGCGCAGGTCGTCGGCCTGCAGCGCGGTTTCCACCGGTGCGGTGTACACCAGCTCATAGCCGGGAATCGCAAAACGCGCCGCAGCGCTCTGGCTCAACATCAACAAACAACCGCCCCACAATGCCGTATAAAGGCGGCCGAGCGGCCGCCGTACTGGATGGCCATTAGGCATAGCGCGGCGCTCCGCTGTCAACCCATTGTTCGCCGCTGCCGCTCTCCGGGCGGCTGGCCGGTTGGCCGGCGCGGATCAACAGCACCTTCAGCAGTTCGTTGATGCGCTCCATGCGGCTCTGCAGGAAGTTGTTGGCCACCAGGCACAGCAGCGCGATGGCGATGCCGAGGCCAGTGGCATACAGCGCGGTGCCCATCCCGGCCGACACCAGGCTCGGCTCGGACACCCCCGAGGCGGCCAGCGCCTTGAAGGTTTCGATGATCCCCATCACGGTGCCCAGCAGCCCCAGCAACGGCGCGGCGGTGACCACGGTTTCCAGCAGCCACAGGCCGCGCGCCATCGGCGGCTTGCTCAGCAGGTACTGGGCGTCGATCAGATCGCCGATCGCCTCGCGGTCGCCGGCGCGGTGCTTCTGCGCCAATACCGGCGCGATCACCGCCATCGGCAGGCTGTTGCGCTGGGTCAGCTCGTCAGGCAGATCGGCGGCGCGACGCACGTCCGGCGTCAGCGCCTGCTCCAGCCGGCGCGCCTGGCGCTGGGTATAGGCGAAGTACAGCGTGCGTTCGATGATGATCACCAGCGCGATCGCCAGCGCGGCGTACATCACGTAGAAAATAATGTCGTGCAACAGATTGGCGTCCATACAGGGCTCCTCTTCCCCGCCGCCCGTCAGGCGGCGGGATATTCAGTTAAAAGGTGGCTTCCAGCGAGACGCTGAAGGTGCGTTCTTCGCCGACGTTGTAATACGGCGTGCTGGCCTTCACGCCGCCGTAAGGCGCCGCGTTAAAGGTGGTAGTGCGCACCGAGGTCAGGTATTCCTTGTCAAACAGGTTGCTGATGCCAAAGCGCAGCGCGGCGCTTTTGACGATTTTCTTGTCCACCGGCAGATGCACCCCCGCCGCCAGATCGAACACCGTGCGGCCGCCGATCTTCTCGTCGTTGGTCAGATCGCCGTAGAACGAACTGACGTACTTGCCGCTGACGCTGCCGTAATACAGCCCGTCGTCATAACCCAGCGTCATGTTCAGCAGGTTTTTCGGCACGTTCGGCACCTCTTTGCCGGAGGTCGGCAGCGGCAGCCCGCCGTTGCTGACAATGTCGCTCTTCTGCTTCGACTCGGTGTAGGTATAAGAGGTGTAGTAGTTGAAGTTATGCGGCAGTTGGCCGCTCCACTCCAGCTCCAGCCCTTTGTTCTCCACGTTGCCGATGTTCATCATCTCGTAGTCGCCGGCCGAGTTGGTGGTGGAGATTTGGCGATCGCTGTAGCGCATGTAAAACAGCGTGGCGCTCAGCAGCATGTCTTCCTGCTGGAAACGCCAGCCCAGTTCGTGGTTCCAGCTCAGTTCCGGCTTGGTGCTGAGCGAGTCGCCGACGTTGTACAGCACGTAGTTTGGCGGCGTGCGCATGTTGCGCGTCAGGTTGTAGAACACCTGGTTTTCCTGATTCACCTTATAGCTGGCGCTGAAGTTCGGCAGGAATTCATGATAGGTGGCTTTGCGCTTCTCCGGCACGTTGTACAGGCTGCCGCGGTTGTCCCCTTTGCGCTCCACGTACTGATAGGCCAGGCCGCCGACGAAGGTCCAGTCCGGCGTGGCGAACCAGGTGTCCTGCAGCCACACCTTCTGCGCTGGGGTGATGGTGTACTGGTTGCGCCCCTGAACGGTGTTGCCGTTGGCGTCCTTCACCTGATCGGATCCGCCCGGCTGGCCCCAAATCTGCGACGGGTTACCGTCGCCCTTGATGCTGATGAACGGCTGGGTCTGCAGCTGACGCGCGCGCTCATACCAGTAGCCGACGTCCAGGCTGTGCTGCTCGTTGATGTCCCACTTCAGCTTGGTGGTGATGCCCGGCCGCCAGGTTTGGGTCCACGACGGGCGGTAATAGGTGTTGGATTTCAGGTTGCTGAGATCGTACTGCCCGGCCTTGCTGGAGGTGTTGGACAGCACCGACGCCGTCTGGCCGTTGAAGCTGCCGCCGTTGCCCCAGTAGTAATACGGCTGCAGAGTCAGCGACAGGTTATCGCGCAGCTGCAGCTTCTGGGTGAACGACAGCGTGAAGTTTTCGAACGGGTTGCGTTCAATCTTGTAATACTTGTTCAACTGCCCTTTGTTGTTGTACTCCGGCGTGGTGGCATAGTCGGTGTCACGGCCGTCGTTTTCGAACTGCGCCTTGCTCAGGGTGTTGTAGTTGGTGTTGTTCTGGCGGTTGTACTTCATCACCAGATTGCTGCTGTTGCCGTTGCCGTCTTCATACAGCGAGTTCATCTCGAACTTGTCGGAGTACAGCCGCCCCTCGCCGCGCCACTTCTTCGCTTCGGTGTGCGAATAGGAGAGCCAGTTGCTGAAGCCGTTGTACTCGCCGGTGTCCAGGCGGGCGAAGGTTTTGCTCAGGCTGTTGCTGCCCAGCGTTTGCTTGACGAAACCGCCGAAGTCTTTCGCCGGGCGGCGCGTTACCAGGCCGATGTTGCCGCCGCTGGAGCCGATATGCGGGCCGTCCGCTTCGGAAGACCCCTGGGTGACGAACACCTCTTCCAGGTTTTCCGCATCGCCGAGCAGGTTCGGGTACACCGCGTAGTTGCCGGAGTCGTTGATCGGAATGCCGTCCATCGACAGGCCGATCTGATCCGAGTTCATGCCGCGCATGGTGTAGTCCACGCCGCTCAGGCCGCTGGCGTCATTGCTGTTGACGTTCAGGCCCGGCGTGTATTTCAGCTTGTCGATGGCGTTGGCCGCCGACGGCATTTTGTCCATCGCCTCTTTGGTGACGGTGGAGCGCGCCTTGGCGCTGTCATCCTGCACCATCATGCCGCCGCCGAGCGACTGCCCCTTGACGCTGATGGTGCCGACATCGGTGGCGTCGGCCGCCAGCGCGACACCCGGCAGCATCGCCGACATCACCGCCAGATAGATCCCAGAACGATTAAACGATTTCATTGTGTGCATCCCATAAAAATCAAACGATTAACCCTTGCGCTAAGGCGCCTGATAATTGAACGTTGCGGTAAATCTTTTGGTTGTTTGCCCGGCGAACGCCTCGCTCGGGAACGGCTTCACTGAACTGATGCTTTGCAGGCTGCTCATCGCCGCGCGGTTCAGCAGCATGCTGGCGGCTTTGTTGGCGATGCCGGAAGAGAGCACCCGCCCGCTGCGATCGACCTCCAGCCACACTTCGACGTTGCCCTGCGGGCGCTCGAGCGAGGCCTGGCGACCGCTCGGGTAGCGCTTGCGCTGTTCCAGCTCGCGGCGCAAGGCCAGCAGATAGCCGTTTTCAATCGCCTGCGCGTTCACCTTCGGCGCCACCGGGGCGGCCGGGGCGGGCTGCGCCGCCGGTTTGCTGACCAGCGCGCGCGGGGCGGCAGGCGCCGGCGTCGCTTTAGGCTTCTCTACCGGTTTGGTTTTCTCCTTCACCGGTTTGGGTTTGGGCTTCGGCTGCGGTTTCGGCACCGGCTTGGCTTCCACGATCGGTTCCGGCGCCGGCACCACCGGTTCGGGGATCGGCTCCGGCTCGGGCGGAGGCGGTTCGGGCTGGGGGTCCGGCGGCGTTTGCGGTTGAGGTTCAGGCGCCGGTTCAGGCTCCACCAGCGCCAGTTCGATGGCGGTTTCGTCGTAGCGCGGCTGGATCTTCAGCGCCGCCTGCTGGCTGGCGAACAGCAGGCAACCGGCGACAATCAGCGCCGGCAGCCAGCTGAAAAGATGACGTGAGCGATAGAGCAGATACATGTCACAGCTTCCGTGTCGCGATGGAGACGGAGAGAAAACCGCCCTGGCGCAGGTTGTCCATGACCGCCACCAGCCGCTCGACCGCCACGCCCTTGTCGCTGTTGACGATGATGGTGGTGGTCTGGTTGGCCTGCTGCTGTTGCTTCAGCGTATTAACCAACGCGCCGAGCGCGATCGGCTGGCCATCCAGCTGCAGCTGCTCGTCGGCCCCCAGCGTGACGATCGCTTTTTTCTGCGGTTTCAGCTGCTGCGCGCTGCCGGCAGACGGCAGCTGCGTTTTCAGCCCGAGCGCCGGAATGACGTTCAGGCTGATCAAGACGAAAAACACCAATAAAAACATCATCACGTCGATCATCGGGATCAGCTCGATGTGCGCTTTATTCTTTTTCGGTTCGTTCCAGTTACGCATGACACTCCCTCCCAAAAGCGAAGCAGCCAATATAGGAGGGGTTTGTTTACCTTTTGTTACGCTTGTGTGATCTTATTTTCACAGTGTGGATTTTTTGCGAGAATTCTTTCAATGACGGGAGCCGAGCGC
The DNA here is from genome assembly GCF_010119335.3 of Serratia sp. HRI. NCBI lineage: Bacteria > Pseudomonadati > Pseudomonadota > Gammaproteobacteria > Enterobacterales > Yersiniaceae > Serratia > Serratia sp. HRI. Next base: position 2,079,615 of record NZ_CP083690.1, read on the forward strand.
GGAGATATAACCCATTAATTAGTTATAGTTTTTAATGGAATAATCACAGGGCGGACGCATTCGCCTAACGGGTAGCAGAGCCTGAAATGTGAAAATAGTGACAGCCACAGCGGGCCCACGGCAACGACAAGAGGAAATCGCCTCAGCCCGTCCGCAATAAGGGCATGATGGGTTCTCCAGTGATATCGCCTTTTTTAACCAAGAACATTCTCAACCCCTGTCATAAAAATATCGACAAAAAATAAATATTCGCATATATAACCAAACAATATTTCTCATTGGATATATTATTGCCAACAGATTATCAGCTGTTATATTTTTAAAGTGAAATAGCGCTACGGCGTTATTTTCGAATTTAATCAAACCCACTAAGTCACCCTTTTATTTATAAGGATTGTATATGAAAGTACTTAGTCAATATGAAGAACAGTACGTTAGCGGTGGCGATCTGAACGCGGCCTGGGATGGGCTGCTGGACGGCGCTATGACCGGCGCGCTGATTGCAGGCAAATCCGCAGGCGCAGGTGGCTTTATTGCCGGTGCCGTCGGCCAACTGGTCGGCACCCTCATCGGCGGCGTTGCAGGCGGTGTGGGGCTGGGGCTTTATGGCCTGACGCATACGCAGCAGGAAGTGGCGGACTACGCAAAACATTTCCGTGAAACTATCGGCTCCACCTCGACCTCAGTCGGCGGCAGCCTGTAATAGAAATAAAATGGCCGCCGACACGGCGGCTATTTTATTTCTGACGCGCGGGGAATAAAAAAACCGTTAATCACGGTGACGCGCCCGGCGTAAATATCCTGACAGCACTTCAGGCCATAAAAAAGACGCCCGCAGGCGTCTTCTTGGCATTGTCACTGAAGCCCGAGGCGATCAGTTCACTTTCACCGGCATACCGGAACGGGCCTTGATCGCCGCGTCCACTTCGCTCTGGTTGACGCCGGCGTCCATCAGCACTTTGCCGACCGGCGCGGAGATGGTCAGCGGCACCGGATCTTTCGATTGCAGCTGCTCTTCGTTGGCCGACAGCGGGTTGTGCACTTCCACGTAGCGCGAGCCGTCCGGTTCGACGGTGGCTTTCATCGGTTCGTTGATGAACTGCACGCGGGTGCCGACCGGCACTTTCTCGAACAGGTACTTGATGTCGTCGGCGCGCAGACGCACGCAGCCGTGGCTCACGCGCAGGCCGATGCCGAAGTTGGCGTTGGTGCCGTGAATGGCATACAGGCGGCCGACATACAGCGCATACAGCCCCATCGGGTTATCCGGGCCGGCCGGGAACACCGCAGGCAGGATTTCACCGTCGGCTGCATATTCGGCGCGCATCTTGGCGGTCGGCGTCCAGGTCGGGCCGTCTTTCTTGCGTTGTACGGTGGTGGTCCAGTTCAGCGGGGTGTCTTTACCCAGCTGGCCGATACCGATCGGCAGCACCACCACGGTGTTGGACCCTTTCGGGTAGTAGTACAGACGCATCTCGGCGCTGTTGATGATGATGCCTTCACGCGGCGCGTCCGGCAGGATCAGCTGCTGCGGGATGGTCAGGGTGCTGCCGGCCTTCGGCAGGAACGGATCCACGCCCGGGTTGGCCTCCAGCATGTTGCTCAGCCCCATCTGATACTGGGCGGCGAAGCTTTCCAGCGGCAGTTTGCTGTCTTCCGGTACGGTGATTTGGATATTCTCGCCCACCAAACGGCTGTCTTTTGGCGGCAGCGGGTAGACGACGGCGAAGGCAGCCTGGCTGAATGCAACCAGTGCCGTAAACAGGGTTAATAACGCGCGAATGCTCATTTTCATCTTCGTGTTGGTCAAGGCCACTGGCGATTATGGATATCGGTTTCTACGGCCACTTTACCCCGTTGCATTTCAGCCGGCAGCCAACGGCGCTGCGGCCTGAAAAACCAGGGGGGATTTGACCGGATGCGCATTATATGTGCACATCAATCAAAGTGTGAACCATTACCGATGTAATATCGCAATTTTTTGTAACCTGACGCGCCACGAAGGCGACTTTTTGCGAGAACCGCCGCCTAACCGGCGGCGGCCAACGCTTCCACCCGCCGAATAGGGATCAGATATTCGCAGCGGATCGCCGCGCCGCCGAGCGGGCAGCTGCCCTCCTGCGCCGGGTAGAAACGCTCGATATCCTGCCCCGGCCGGCGGACGGCGTTCATCTGCGGCATCGCGGTGTCGTACAGCCGCACGATAAAGTTTTGTAACCCTTCCGCCTGCCCTTGATAGGTGAAGCGGGCATACTCCCCCTGTTCGATAGTCACCCGCTCCCCCATCGCCCCTTCGTCCGGCAGAGCGGCGGTATAGGCCATGCGCGGATTACCCCGGCGTTGCCTGTCAACCTCCAGACTGGTGAGGCCGTATACCACCTCCGGCAGCGCCTGCGGCTGCAGCAGCTGCCGCCAGGCGTGGCGGCGCAGCTCGCACTTGGAAGCCGCCAGCTGCCCCAGCGTAAAGCTGCGGCGCTGGGTGTTGCCCACCAGCTGCATGGCGGGCAGCGTCACGATGTCGGCCTGCGGCAACGGCGTTTCGGTCAGCCGCAGCGGCGGCTGCAAGCCGTAGCTCGACCAATCCTGGCTGCGGCGATAGCTGGCCGGCGGCAGACCGAACTGTTTGCGGAAGCAACGGGTGAAGGTCTGCTGCGAATCGAACTGGTAAGTATCGGCGATGCAGGCCACGCTGGTGCCGGTCAGGCGCAGTTCGCGCGCGGCGGCGGTCAGCCTTCTGCGGCGGGCGTAAGTGCCGAGAATATGGCCGGTATGTTGCTTGAACATCCGCTGCAAATGCCACTTGGAGTAGCCGGACTTGGCGGCAATGTCGTCCAGCGTCAGCGGCTGATCCAGGCTCTGCTCGATCCAGGCCAGCAGCTGTTCAATCACCTGTTGCTGGTGCATGGTATTCCCCTTATTTTAACAATAACGTCTGCGCCAATACCCGCCCTGCGGCTGCATCGGCGGCCACCAGCACCGGATAACCCCAGAACTTGGCGCCGTATTCGGCGAATTCTTCCGCCGCCGCGCGTTTGGCGTCGTCCGGTTCCAGCATGATCATGCCTTTCACCCACAGCTTCAGCGCCTCGCGGTTATCGCGTTTCCACAGCGCGACCTGGGTGCGGGCATCGCGGTCATGTTCTTGTTCTTCATCGCCGACGCTGCGGTCGGTCATCAGGACAAAGGGTTCGGCGCGCGCCAGCAGCGCGCTGAATTCGGCCAGTTCGGCCTGGGTATCGCGCCCGTTTTGGCGCATCCATACCAGCGGAAAATCGGCGGTATCCAATGACATAATCAGTTTCCTCAGGAAAGGGTGTAGGACTGGCGCTTACTTTATCGGCACCGGCGCTAGACCACATTGCGCAATCAGGACATAATACTTTTCAATTCCGCCAAATTGAGAATTATTCTCATGAAAGTACAGATCCCCCGCCACTGTCTGGATATCGATCAGGTGCCACGCCCGCTGTTTGCCCTGCAAGGTTCGACCCTCGAACAGGACTGGGAAGTGGAGCCGCACCGCCATCAGAAGGCGCAGCTGATCTACACGGTACGCGGCATGATCCGCTGCGAAGTGGAAAACGGGCTGTGGCTGGTGCCGCCGCAGTGCGCGCTGTGGATGCCGGGCAACGTGTTGCACAACGCCCAGGGGGCCGGCTCCACCGAGGCCTACTGCCTGTTCGTCGATCAACATGCCGCCGCCGGTCTGCCGCAAAACTGTTGCACGCTGTCGGTCTCGCCGCTGCTGCGCGAGCTGCTGCTGCAGGCCAGCACCTTCGAGCCGCTCTACGACGAACAGGGCGCCGAGGGGCGCCTGACGGCGGTATTGCTGGACCAGCTGGCGGCCGCGCCGATCGAGAACCTGCATCTGCCGGTGTCCGACGACGCGCGCATTCGGCAGTTGACCGAAGGCATGCTGAGCAGCCCGGCGGACAAATCCACCCTCGGGCAGTGGGCGCAGCGCATCGGCATGAGCGAGCGTTCCCTCAGCCGCACCTTGCAACAGCAGATGGGCATGAGCTTCGGCCACTGGCGGCGCCAGCTGCACGTGATGCTGGCGCTGCAGCGCCTGACGCAGGGCGAGAGCGTACAGACGGTGGCGCTGGATCTGGGCTACGAGAGCGCCAGCGGCTTCGTCACCATGTTCAGAAAGGCGGTAGGCAAACCGCCGGCGCGCTACCTGGCAGAGCGCAACGCCTCTGGAGAGACCCTGGGCGGCACAATTACCATGTGAAAAAGCCGGCGCAGACGCCGGCTTGAAGCAGGTGAGAATCAGAAGTCGTAGAACACCGTAATCCAGGTGGAGTCCGGCTCATTGTCGCTGCTGTTGGCCAGCGTGCGCTCCACATACACCGACAGACCATAACCGATGGTGGTGCCCGCGCCGAGGTAAACGTGGTTGGCATGATACGCCTCGTCCCCCTTCAGCCGCAGCGAGTCCGCCGCCACGTAAGGCTGGATCGATTTGAGGAACGGCTTGTCGATATTGAAGGTGTAACCGACGAAGCCTTCCAGCCCGTAGCCGTCACCGGCGAAGAAGTGCGACAGCGTGCGCTGGCGGGTGCTCGGCACATAGTCTTTGTAGTAGCTGGCGGTGCCGACGATGTACCAGTTGTTCGGCTGCCAGGTTAACGCGGTGCCGGACAGCTGCTGGTGATAATCCTTTTCGCTGTACAGATTGTCTTTGATCTTCGCGTCGGTATAACTGTAGGCCGCGCTGAAGGTGAAATCCTTCGTCACCTTGTAATCGAAGCCCAACCCGCCCCCGCCCTTGCGGCGATAAATCAGATTATCCGCGGTGTGCAGATCGTCTTCCGGTAATAAATAGTTGGCGTACAGCGTTACCGGCCCGAAATCATTGGTGTACTTGATGCTGTTTTTCGGTTTATTGCCGCCGTCGTAGTCGCCGGAAATACCGATGCCGGTGCCGCCCGCATGGCCATCGTTATCCCAGACGTCGCTTTTTATGCCGACCACCGAATAATAGATGCCGTATTGATGGCCGTAGGTCAGGGTGCCGTAACGATCGTCTTTGAAACCGGCGTACAGCTGGCGCTGATAGTCGCGCTTGCCGTCTTCGTTATAGTGCCCGTCCCAGCTGAGCGCGTGCGCCAGATCGACGCCCCACTCGTAATAGCCGATGATCGAAGTGTCCTGCGTCAGCGCATAGTCGCCGCTGAAGCGAAAACGCGTGCCGCCGTCGTGGCCGTTTTTGTCATAGCCCGGCTCCGGGCCGTTATTGAAGATCCACTCGGGGCGAATGCTGCCGCCCACTTTTATACTGAGCGGCGCCAGCAACACATTGGCAGGAAATAACGACGGAGCGCGTTGCGCGCTCCGAGAGAGAATTCACTACTGCGCCAGCCAACCGCCGTCCATGTTCCAGGCGGCGCCGCGTACCTGCGCCGCCGCATCGCTGCACAGGAACAGCGCCAGCTCGCCGAGCTGCTCTGGCGTGACGAACGCTTGCGAAGGCTGCTTCTCCGCCAACAGCTCATCGCGCGCCCGCTGCGGGTCGGTCCCGGCGGCAATGCGTTTGTCGATCTGCTGCTGCACCAACGGCGTCAGCACCCAGCCGGGGCAAATGGCGTTGCAGGTGACGGGCGTGCGCGCGGTCTCCAGCGCCAGCGTCTTGGTCAACCCCACCACGCCATGCTTGGCCGCCACATAGGCCGACTTGTCTTTCGACGCCACCAGCCCGTGCACCGACGCCACGTTGATGATGCGCCCCCAGTTGCGCTCGCGCATCCCCGGCAGCGCCAATCGGCAGGTGTGGAACACCGCCGACAGGTTGATGGCGAGGATGGCGTCCCATTTCTCCACCGGGAACTGATCCAGCGGCGCCACGTGCTGAATGCCGGCGTTGTTTATCAGAATGTCCACGCCGCCGAACTCGCGTTCTGCATAGTCCATCATGTCCGCTATCTGGGCCGCATCGCCGAGATCGGCGCAGTGATACCCCGGCGGGGCGCCCAGCCGCGCGACCTGCGCCTTCGCCGCTTCCACATCGCCGAAGCCGTTGAGGATCACGCGCGCGCCGGCGGCGGCCAGCACGGACGCAATCCCGAGGCCGATGCCGCTGGTCGAGCCGGTCACCAGCGCGGTTTTGCCTTGTACACTCATGGTATCGCTCCTTTAAACAATGCCGGTCAGGTAGAACACGCCGACAACGAACAGCACTGCGGCGCTCTTGATCAGGGTGATGGCGAAGATGCCGCCATAGGCCTGCCGGTGGCTAAGGCCAGTGATCGCCAGCAGGGTGATCACCGCGCCGTTGTGCGGCAAGGTGTCCATGCCGCCGCTGGCCATCGAGGCCACCCGGTGCAGCACCTCCAGCGGAATCTGTGCCGCATGGGCGGCGGCGATAAAGCTGTCGGACATCGCCGCCAGCGCGATGCTCATGCCGCCGGAGGCCGATCCGGTGATGCCGGCCAACAGGGTGACGCTGATCGCTTCGTTCAGCAGCGGGTTGGGGATCGCCGACAGCGCCTGCGACAGCACCAAAAAGCCCGGCAGCGCGGCGATCACCGCGCCGAAGCCGTATTCAGAGGCGGTGTTCATCGCCGCCAGAATTGCGCCGCCGACCGCCGTCTTGCTGCCTTCCGCCAGCCGGCCGCGAATATTGCGAAAGCCGAACGCCACCACCAGCAGAATACCCGACACCAGCGCCGCTTCCACCGCCCAGATGGCGGTGATCTTCGCCACGTCGGTGGTGATCGGCTTGGCCAGCCCCGGCAGCGTCAGCTCGTGGCTGGCGCCGTACCACTGCGGGATCCAATGGGTGAAGCCAAGGTTGAATACCCCGACCAAAATCAACGGCAGGATAGCGATCAGCGGGTTCGGCAAGTTGATGTCGTCCGGGGTTTCCGGCTCGTTCAGCAGATCGGTACCGTACCCTTCTCCCTTCAGCTGCGCCTTGCGCCGCTGGCGTTCAAGATACAGCAGACCGACCGCGATGATGAACAGCGAGCCGATCAGCCCCAGCCAGGGCGCGGCCCAGGCATTGGTGCCGAAGAAGCTGGTCGGGATGATGTTTTGGATCTGCGGCGTGCCCGGCAAGGCGTCCATGGTGAAGGAAAAGGCGCCGAGCGCCACGGTGGCCGGGATCAGCCGCTTGGGGATACCGCTCTGGCGGAACAGCTCGGCGGCGAACGGATAGACCGCGAACGCCACCACGAACAGCGACACCCCGCCGTAGGTCAGCAGCGCGCACACCAGCACGATCACCGGAATGGCGTGACGCCGGCCGAGAATGCGGATCGCCGCCGCGACGATCGAACGGGAGAAGCCGGACAGCTCGATCAGCTTGCCGAACACCGCCCCCAGCAGGAACACCGGGAAGTATAGCTTCACGAAGCCGACCATCTTCTCCATAAACAGCCCGGTGAAGGTCGGCGCCACCGCGCCGGGATCGGTCAACAGCACCGCGCCCAGCGCGGCGATCGGGGCGAACAAAATCACGCTGTAGCCGCGGTAGGCGGCCAGCATCAGTAATCCCAGTGCTGCCAGGGCAATCAAAACGCTCATCGGTCACCTCTTTCCCCTGCGTCTTTCGTGCCGCAGCGTTGTTGCCAGCGTGCGTTCTCCCCTGTCACTTACTTAAGTAAGCTCCTGGGAATTCACGCGCTTGCCGCCTAGCTGCAACCCGAAATCCATTGGGGTGGTTGTTGTTATTGTCAGGTACGGCGTGCGAAATTACGGTTTCAGCGCAAAGCGCAGCTGATGCGCCCGTCGCCGTTGAATGCGTTCCCTGCGTGCGTCATCCCAAAGATAAAATCCCCGGCCGCTGCGCTGGCCGGTATCGCCGCGCTGCAGCCGCTGTTCCACCAGCGCCATCATCTCGTCGCCGGTCGCCAGTTCCGGGAACAGGTGGCGAGCGATGTCCGCCACCGTCGGCAGCCCGGTCATGTCGGCGGCCTCCAGCGGGCCGACCATGGCGTAGCGCCGCCCCAACGAGGCGCGCATCACCTGATCCACCACCTCGGCGCTGGCGATGCCGGTGTGGACGATGTGCAGCGCCTCACGCAACACCGCAAACTGCAGCCGGTTACCGACAAACCCCGGCGCGGCGCGCTCCAGCAGCACCGCCTCCAGCGCCATCCCGCCGAGCAGCGCCTGCACCGCCGCCAGATGGCGCGGATCGGTGGCACGGCCGGGCACAATCTCCACCAGCGGGATCAGGTGCGGCGGGTGCCAGAAGTGGGCGATCAGCAGGCGCTGCGGATAGATCATGCGCGCCGCCAGCTCGTCCGGCGGCAGGCCGCTGGTGTTGCTGGCAATCACCGCGTCGTCGGCGATCAGCCCTTCCAACTGCTCATACAGCGCGTGCTTCAGCTCGAGCCGTTCCGGGATCGCCTCGATAAGCAGCCGGGCGCGCGCTACCGCGTTCAGATCGCCGGTCACGCGCAGCCGCGCCAGCGCCGCTTCGCGTTCGCCGCGATCGAACTGCCCGACGTCGCTCAGCTCGGCCAGAATGCCGCTCGCCACTGCCGACGCTTCCTCCCGGCGCTGCGGATCCGGTTCATACAGCAGCACCTCATGGCCGTGGCGAATAAAGTGGGTGGCGATGCCCACCCCCATCAGCCCGGCGCCCAGTACCGCATAGTCAGATGACTGCATCGTGCCTTCCTCGGTTGTTTACGGGCGCTCTACCGCCAGCGCCACGCCCTGCCCGCCGCCGATGCACAGCATCGCCAGCCCCTTGTTCACCTCGCGGCGCTGCATTTCGTACAGCAGCGACACCAAAATGCGGCAGCCGGACGCGCCGATCGGATGCCCCAGCGCGATCGCTCCGCCGTTGACGTTCACCCGCTCCGCCTCCCAGCCCAGTTCTTTGCCCACCGCCAGCGCCTGCGCGGCGAAGGCTTCGTTGGCTTCGATCAGATCGACCTCCTCCAGCCGCCAACCGGCTTTTTCCAGGCAGCGGCGCGCGGCCGGCGCCGGGCCGATGCCCATGATCGCCGGATCGACGCCCGACGAGGCGTAACCGGCGATGCGCGCCAGCACCGGCAAACGCAGCGCGGCGGCTTTTTCCGCGCTCATCAGCAGCACCACGGCGGCGCCGTCGTTGAGCGACGAGGCGTTGCCGGCGGTCACCGTCCCCTCCTTGCGAAACGCCGGGCGCAGCCGCGCCAGCGCCTCCAGGCTGGTGTCGCGCGGCTGTTCGTCGCGCTCTACCCGCAGCGCTTCGCCCTTCGGCTGCGGCACCGTCACCGGCGTGATCTCCTGCGCGAAACGCCCGGCCAGCTGCGCCGCCTGCGCCTTCTGCTGCGAGCGCAGCGCGAACCGGTCTTGTTCTTCTCTGCTGATGGCGTATTTCTCCGCCAGGTTCTCGGCGGTGATGCCCATGTGGTAGTCGTTGAACGCGTCCCACAGGCCATCGTGGATCACGCTGTCCACCATCTGCGCGTGACCGAGACGCAGACCGGCGCGCGCGCCGGTCATCAGGTAAGGCGACCGGCTCATGCTCTCCTGGCCGCCGGCGATCACCGCCTCGGCGTCACCGCTGCGGATCGCCTGCACCGCCAGATGCACCGCCTTCAAACCGGAGCCGCACACCTTGTTGATGGTCAGCCCCGGCGTCGTAGAGGGCAGCCCGGCATTCAGCGCGGTCTGGCGCGCCGGGTTCTGCCCGCAGCCGGCGGTCAGCACCTGGCCGAGGATCACTTCATCGATCTGCTGCGGCGCCACCCCGCTTTGTGCCAGCAGCCCTTGCACCGCCGCCGTGCCCAGTTCCACCGCCGTCAGCGGCGCCAGCGCGCCGTGAAAACTGCCGACCGGCGTGCGCGTCGCCGCCACAATCACCACTTCACGTTGTTGCACATTCACCTCCCGTTTCAGAAACGCATTTCCGGCACTTGCTCCGGCACGATCAGCCGGCCGGCGGTTTTGGCGACAATCTCCGCCACGCTGACGCCCGGCGCGCGTTCGCGCAGCACGAAGGCGCCGTCTTCAATTTCCAGATAGGCCAGATCGGTCAATACCTTGCGGATGCAGTTGGCGCCGGTCAGCGGCAGCGTGCAGCGCGGCAGCAGCTTGGACTCGCCGCCTTTCGCGGCGTGGGTCATCACCACGATGATGTTCTCCGCCCCCGCCACCAAATCCATCGCGCCGCCCATGCCCTTGACCATCTTGCCGGGGATCATCCACGAGGCGATGTTGCCCTCGACGTCCACTTCAAACGCCCCCAGCACGGTCAGATCGACGTGGCCGCCGCGGATCATGGCGAACGACTGCGCCGAATCGAAGATCGACGCGCCGAGGCGCGCGGTGACCGTCTGCTTGCCGGCGTTGATCATGTCGGCGTCCAGCTGCTGCTCGGTCGGGAACTCGCCCATCCCCAGCAGGCCATTTTCCGACTGCAGCATCACGTCCATGCCCGCCGGCACGTAGTTGGCCACCAGCGTCGGGATGCCGATGCCCAGGTTGACGTAGTAACCGTCCCTCAGCTCTTGCGCCACGCGCTGCGCCATTTGTTCACGGGTAAGCATGCGAATTCTCCTTATGCCCGCAGGGTGCGTTGTTCGATACGCTTTTCGAAGGTGCCCTGGATCAGCCGATCGACATAGATGCCGGGGGTGTGGATCGCCGCCGGATCCAGCTCGCCCGGCGCGACGATCTCTTCCACTTCCACCACCGTGATGCGCCCGGCGGTCGCCATCAGCGGATTGAAGTTCTGTGCGGTGTGGCGGTAGATGACGTTGCCGAAGTGATCGGCCTTCCAGCCTTTCACGATGGCGAAATCGCCGGTGATGGCGGTTTCCATGATGTAAGGGCGGCCGTTGAACTCGCGCACCTCTTTGCCTTCGGCGATCGGCGTGCCGTAACCGGTGGCGGTGAAGAACGCCGGGATACCGGCGCCGCCGGCGCGGATCTTCTCCGCCAGCGTGCCCTGCGGCGTGAGATCCACCTCCAGTTCGCCGCTGAGCGCCTGCTGCTCGAACAGCGCGTTTTCGCCGACGTAAGATCCCACCACCTTGCGGATCTGATGGGTTTCCAGCAGCCGCCCGAGGCCGAACCCGTCGACGCCGCAGTTGTTGGAGACCACCGTCAACCCGCGCACGCCGCGCCGGCGGATCTCTTCGATCAGGTTTTCCGGGATGCCGCACAGGCCAAAGCCGCCCGCCAGCACCGTCATGTTGTCCGTCAGGCCTGCCAGCGCTTCCTGGTAGCTGCCGACGCGTTTGTCGAGCCCTGCCATATCGTTGCCCCTGCATGTTGCGGCGCAGGGCGAAATGCCCTGGCTTGCGTGAGGGCATCTTCAGGTCACAAAAATGATTTGTTAATTTTGTTTTTATGCCACATTCATTTAGAATTTTTATCAATCATTCGTTAACCGACAATTAACAAAGAGTTAACGCCAGCCAAAATGAAAATGAGCATCAAACAGTTACGCGCGTTTTTAGCGGTAGCTCACACTCTGAACTTCGCCCAGGCCAGCGAGCGGCTGAATATTTCTCAGCCGGCGCTCAGCCTGGCGATCCGTGGATTGGAGGAGGCGCTTGGCGGGCCGCTGCTGCTGCGCACCACCCGCCGGGTGACGCTGACGCCGGAGGGCGAAAGCTTCTTCCCGATGGCGCGCCAGCTGCTGGCGGATTGGGACAACGCGGAAGAGGCGATGCGCCAGCGCTTCACCCTGCAGATGGGCAAGGTGGCGATCGCCGCCATGCCGTCGTTCGCCGGCAACCCGCTGCCGCCTATCCTCAAGGCGTTTCGCGATCGCTACGCCGGCATCAACGTGGCGGTGCACGACGTCATCAACGAGCAGGTGTTTGAAATGATCCGCGAAGGGCGGGTGGAGATGGGCATCGCCTTCGAGCCGGAGCCGAGCGACACCCTGCACTTCACCCCGCTGTGCCGCGATCGCTTTCTGGCGGTGGTGCCGAAGGATTCGGCGCTGGCGCGCAAGGCGCAGGTAAGCTGGAAGGAGCTGCTGACGCTGGATTTCATCACCCTGCAGCGGCCATCGGCGGTGCGGCTGCTGCTGGAGCAGGAGCTGGCCCGCAGCGGGCGAACGCTGGAGGTGGCGTTTGAAAGCCACCAGCTGGTGACGGTCGGGCGCATGGTGGCCAACGGCCTCGGGGCCAGCGCGGTGCCGGCGCTGTGCGAGAAACAGATGGATGAGCTGGGGGCGGTCTGCGTGCCGCTGATCGGCCCGATTATCGAACGGCGCGTGGGCCTGATCCGCCTGGCGCAGCACCAACTCTCTTCCGCCGCGCAGGCGCTGGCGACGGTAATCGAACGGGAGATGGCGGGGAGTGGCGGGCAGCCTGCGCTTAAACCGTAAACCCGACGTGCTTGCCGCCCGGCAGTTCAATGTCCAGGCGCAGCGTGCCGCCCATCGCTTCCACGTAGCGTTTCAGGGTCGAAATTTTCAGCTCATTACCGCGCCCTTCGATGGCCGCGACCGAAGGCTGAGAAATGCCCAGCGTTTTCGCCAGTTCCTGTTGGGAAATATTCAACGCTTCCCGCAGCTGATGCAGGTGCGTTTCAAACAGCATCTCTTCGGCCATTTCTTCGATACGCCGGCGGCTCTCCGGGGAGCGGGAGGCCAGCAGTTGCTTTAGGGTGCTCATGGGTTACTCCTTGAAAACTCTTTACGTTGTCATTACCGTCCACATGGCATCGCCAGATTATAGATTGAAATCTATATAAACGATAGACTGGAATATATAATTCTCTCCAGACCGCCATTGGCGTTTTGCCTAGCAGCTGGCAAAAGAAAGTGGTTATTGCCTTACGGCTTGAACAGGGGATGCAACGAGAGACGGGAACAGCGACATCAGCATCGGAAAGAGATGAAAACATGCGGGTTTGGCGAGGTAATAAAGCACGCAACCCGGTTTTTTATTTATGAATGAATATAAAAATAATAAAGTCATTCCCCATATCAATCAATTAATTACGCCAAACACACTTTTGCCTTTCCGTCTTGTGAGCGAACGCAAAAGATTGTGACAAAGTGGGTTAATCATGTCTGAACTTTCGTTATGGTGTTTTTTCATGTTTTAACGGATTAAAACCATGGCCACAACTCACGGAAAGTCAAGAAAGCTTACGGCCGGTGAAATCACATTGGCCAGGCAGCTCTACAAAAATGCTGTCGATTACTCACGCGTTCGCGTCCATAACGGCAGTTATTTCCCCTTCGGCTTACAGCATGAAGATACGGCCGTAACACCAAATGGCACGCTCTATTTTATGCCCAAACACTTCAAAGAAGACTTTGCCACGGCAAACGCCTACGATCAGCATTGGTTTATCCATGAAATGGCGCATGTCTGGCAATATCAATTAGGCATGAACGTACGCCTGCGCGGGTTGGCTAGTTGGGCGGTGTCCTATCAGTATTCCTTGCCCAATTATCATCTTCTATCCGATTATGGAATGGAGGCGCAGGCAAGTATCATTGCAGACTATTTCTATCTCACTAAATTCGGGCGCAATGGCTTTCAAGTAATCACCAACTACAGCGGCATTATTGGGCCAGACATCAAAAAACGTTATGAATGGGTATTGCGAGCTTTCCTGAACAATCCAAAGAACCGGAACACCTTGCTATGACAAAACTTTATCTCTCTTTACTGTGCGCACTGCTACTGAACGGCTGCCAATCCACTCAGCCCTGGTACCATCCGTTGGATGTCTCGCTCAAAGACAACCAACCTTGCTTTGCCGTGCCTATCAACAGCGTTCGCCGCGGCGACAGCCTGCAAAACCGGGGGGTGATCGTCTCACGACAGGAACAACAGCAATGGCATATCGTCTGGGCCTCACCAGAAGTCACTCCGTTGCCCGACCTGAAACCGGGACAATGCGCCACTTATCCGCAGGTAAACTGGGCTGCGGGAGAATACTCGGTCTTGCTCGGCGTCTCGATGAATAACGACACGGAAAGGCGTAAATACATGAGAACCTTTACTTTAAACATCGAGCGTAATGGAAAGGCACAATTACATAGCAATCATTAAGCTACCCATCATTGCATTTTCAGATGATACTTCGGCCGTGAACAGGAGTGCGCCAAGATCGCGGTGAAGGGATACAGTCATTTTGCGGCAAGTACTGCGGCGGGGATTTGGGTAGGGAATGCAGGTGCAGGTCTTGCGATTGCAGCCTGTTCAATTGTGTTAGGTGCAGCAACAGCAGGAACAGGTGCGATCGTTTGTGGTATCGCTGGAGCCGCTATAGGCGGCGCAGCAGGATCCACACTGGGTGGCATGGGTTCCGATTATTTGACGACGTTAGTGGTAGGTGAATGATGAAATTTATCGTCATATCGTGTTTGATATTGCTGGTTTTAAGCGCCTTCATCCAGTTCATTGGTTACCGTCGCCATAAAAAAGAGTTTGATGCTTTCTATCAACGTTACGCTGGCAGCGGACATTTTATTCCGCCCTACGTCGCCTTTGCCGATAGCCTCGGCATGCTTGGAACCTCATTGAAAGCACAGTGGTTTCTTTGGATTCTGAAAAGGAAAAAAATAAAAATAAGGGATCAAGTTTGGCTCGATGCGAAAACCTACGATTTCGTGCAAAAAACCGCCTCTCCTGAGCTACAGAAGTGGCTGGCGATGGACTTTATACTTTTGCTCGTAGAAGCCATTATTACCACCGTGGGCTGTATTTTTATTTATCTCATCAAAATCAGCGTATAAAAATGATCAATTATATTGAGCCTTACATAAAAGAGATAAAACTCTTAGTGGTATTACTATTCTTTCTTTTCCTTCTTATCGCTATTATCCAATTTATTTACTATCGACTTCATAAAAAAGAGTTTGATCTCTTTTATCAACACTATGTGGTGAGTAAACACCCTGTTCCACTTTTTGTCGTGATAGCGGACAACCTTAACTTCATCGGTGTTTCACTAAAAGCCCAGTGGTTTCGTTGGATTTTGAACAACCGGAAATTAAAACTGACTCGCAACGTTTGGCTAAGTCCCAAAACCTACGATTTCGTTCGAGCAGCTACATCACCAAGGTTAAAAAATTGGATCCGTAATGATTTCAGATTATTAATGTTACAAGGAGCACTCTTAATCATCATGTGTCTCCTGAACTATCTCCTGAAGTCGGTCTAATCCCCCTCCATCGCCTGCACCGCCGCCTTCTGCGTGGCGCGCTGATATAAGCACAGCTCCCTGCCCGGCTGGTTTTTCATAAACGGCTGCGGGTAGAGCCCGCCGATAAACAGCGCCGAATAGCCGACGTCATCGCCGTAGTGAACGATCGCCCCTTCCACCCTGGCGTTTTTTAGCCCGCTGGCTTTCAGGCAGGCGGCGCGCATCGCCCTTTCGCTCTCGGCCCACGCCTGTGGGGAAGACGCGGTGGCGTTGAATGCGGCCAGCGCGGCGATAAGCAGCCCTATTTTCTTCATCGTTATCTCTCCTTCAACGGCCCGTCTCGCCAGTATAGACCGTGCCGGCGCGGCCAACCCGCCAACGCCGCCGCACTCTTTACGGCATTTTTATTCCGCGCCCCGTTAACGTTACGGCGTTTTTACAGACAGTTTTTGCCGCCGCAGATACCCTTTTCACATCGCCGCTATGGCCTCACAAGAGAGTTGTCTCATGCGTTTATCCCTGCCTCTGGCCGTGACCGGTCTTCGTTCTGGAGCGCGCCATGCATGCTAATATCATCGGCTTCAATCCGCTGCTGGCGGAGCTGCCCGCTTCGCCAACGCGCGCCTTCCACAAAGAGCTGGAACACTACCTGCAGCGTTATCCACAGACCGAACAGCTGGATATTTATCTGCACGATCTGAACGGCCAGCTGCGCGGCAAGCGGCTGCCAATCGCCGAAGCCTTTGGGCTGGAAAAAGGCTGCTACTTCCCGCTGTCGATCTACGCCCTGGATCTGCACGGCCGGGTGATTGAAGAAAGCGGGCTGGGACAACGGGCGGGCGAGCCGGATCGGCTGTGCCTGCCGGTGCCCGGCACGCTGCGCCCCTGCGCGCGCGATCCCGAACGCCACGCTCAGCTGCTGCTGACGATGCAAAACGCCGACGGCGGCGCCTGCGAGCTGGAGCCGCGCGTGGTGCTGCAACGGGTGCTGAAGCGCCTGCACGAGCGCAACTGCTTCCCGGTGGTGGCGGCCGAACTGGAGTTCTACCTGCAGGATCCGCAGCGCCCCGCCGAGGCGGAAACCTGCCCGACGCAGAGCTTCGCGGTGGATGCGCCCGAGCGCCACCATGCGCTGCTGAGCGACATCGAACGGCACGCGCGCCTGCAAAACCTGCCGTTGACCGGCGTGGTGGCCGAAGCCGCCTCCGGCCAATACGAGCTGAACCTGCATCACAGCCGGCGCGTGCTGGAAGCCTGCGACCAGATCATGGCGCTGAAGCGCCTGACGCGGCAGATTGCCGAGCAGCATCATCAGCACGCCTGCTTTATGGCCAAGCCCTGCGCCCACGCCGCCGGCAGCGGGCTGCATTTTCACATCAGCCTGCAGAACGAGCACGGCGAGAACCTGCTGACCGGCGCGCCGGGTGAACTGAGCGACAACATGCAGCAGGCGATGGCGGGCATGCTGGCGCTGATGCCGGCGTCGATGGCGATCCTGGCGCCCAACATCAACGCGTTTCGCCGCTTCCGCCCCGGCATGCACGTGCCGCTGCGCGCCTCCTGGGGCCACAACAACCGCACGGTGGCGCTGCGCCTGCCCTGCGCCGACAGCGCCAACCAGCGCATCGAATACCGCCTGGCCGGCGCCGACGCCAACCCCTATCTGGCGCTGGCGGTGATGCTCGGCGGCCTGCTGCACGGGCTGGAACAGCCGCTGCCGCTGCCGCCCGCCGCCAACGGCTGCGAGAGCGACAACGCCGCGCCCTTGCCGCTCGGCCAGCAGGAGGCGCTGGCGCTGTTCCGCCACAGCGATCCGCTGCGCGAGCTGCTCGGTCCGGCGTTCTGCACCCTGTGGCATACCTGCAAAAGCGCCGAACTGCGCCGCTTCGAGGAACAGGTCACCGCCGCCGAACTCGGCTGGATGCTGTAACCACCCGGTTCATTAACCTAAGGATAATCATGAATATGCAACCGCAACGGGCGCCCGTGCAGCCGCTGCTCTGCTGGCGCAAAGGCGTTTTTCATATCAGCACCGATCGGCAGTTGTTGGATATCGAGGCGATCCAGCGTTTCCTCAGCCTGCCGGATCGGGCGGCGGCCGAGCGCCTGGTGCACCACGGCCTGTGCTTTGGCCTGTACCGCAAGCGCCACCTGCTCGGTTTCGCCCGCATGGTGACCGATTACGCCACCTTCGCGTCGGTGAGTGAACTGTTCGTCAGCGCCGAATACCGCGGCATCGGGCTGGGAAGCTGGCTGACGCGCTGCTGCCTGGCGCATCCGGCCTTGCGCGGCCTGCGCGTCACGCTGCCCGCTCTGCAAGCGCCCTGGCGCGCCGATGGTTCGGCGCACGCCCTGCGCGCCCTTCACTGATAAGGAGGCCCCCATGTCTCGTTTGGTGCTGATTTCCAACAAGCAGTGCGACGGTAAGGATCTGGCCTGCGCCGGCCAGACGCTGGCGGCCGACGCCGAGCCAGGGCTGTGGCTCGGCTGGAACGGCGACGTGCAGAATTTCGCGCAGCGCCCGATCAGTTGCCGCCAACGCGCCGGTTACGATCAGGTGACCTTTCCGCTGTCGATCGAGGAGTTTCGCCGCCACTATCAGGGCTATTACCACGACGGCCTGTGGCCGGTGTTCCACAACCAGCCGGAGAAGGCGCATTTCACGCCGGAAAACTACCGCGCCTACCGGCAGCTGAACCGCCGGTTTGCCGATATCGCCTGCGAGCACCTGTGCCCCGGCGACACCGTCTGCATCGACGACTACCAGCTGCTGCCCTGCGCCCAGGCGCTGAAGGAGCAAGGGCTGCTGAACGCCTGCGCGTTCTTCTTCCACCTGCCGTTCCCGTCGGCGGCGCTGCTGCGGCGCATCCCGGAACATCGCCAGCTGATCGCCTCGCTGCTGTTCTACGATCTGATCGGCTTTACCACCACCGACGATCGCAACGCCTTTCTCAGCTGCCTGGCGGCCGAGTTCCCGCTGGAGATGCTGCCCGACGATCAGATCCAGGCCAACGGGCATCTGTTCGCCACCGGTATTTTCCCCGCCGGCATCAACGGCAGGCAGGTTTATTGATTTACGGCGGCGCGCCCCCTTCAGGCGCGCCGTTTTATTTCGCCGCGATTTATTTTTACCGCCTTTATTGCCATCACCATGCGTTATTTCATTTTCCGGATATAGCGATTAAAAAATGAATATTTATCCTGTTACACATCAACCGTAAAAACCCTATTCCGCCAATTGCTTTTTATTGGCGAAACACATTACCCTCTCCCTGCCATATTTAAACCGAGGAGGGCCCCATGGGCGATGAAAGTTTTAGTTTTACGCTAATGCTATTGGGCGTCTTTCAGTAATGCCATCCAGGTTGCATTCTGAAAGACACGGAATGCGGCAACCGCTCCCCTTCTGACGGCCTTTCCCGCTCTGCCGGCCCACCCATCGCCCCGCTGCGAAAACAACGTCTGTCTCAACCGCTACGGCGGTATTTATCTGGTGTCGCCGGGCCTATTACCCGAGCGCCGACGGATTTCTTATGGGAAAAATAAGGTATTGCGTTATGCAAAATAACCGGGGTACATCTATTTTCAGAAAGTCTTATTTAAACGACTTTATCGTTATCGCCATCGGTGTTTTTTTCATTGCCTTTTTTATTCGTGCCTGGGGTGACATGCACGGTGACTTCAATGAACAAAACGTCTCTGCCATCAGTCTTGATGCCTGGAACCTGCTTTATTATTCGCTCAGAACCAGCATGCGCTTTCTCCTCGGCATGGCCTGGTCGCTGCTGTTTTCTGTGGTATTCGCCGTGCTGGCCGCGCGCTATACGCCGCTGCGCCGGGTGATCCTGCCCTTCGTCAACTTTATGGAGTCGGTGCCGCTGGTGGGGTTCCTGACCTTCACGACCGTGTATTTTCTCAACCTCTACCCGCACAGCGTGATGGGGCTGGAGTGCACCGCCATCTTCGCGGTGTTTACCGGCCAAGCCTGGAACATGATGCTGACGCTGTATCAGACGCTGCGCATCGTGCCCAAGGAGCTGGATGAAGCCGCACGCAGCTTCAATTACAACCCGTGGCAACGCTTCTGGCGGCTGGAATTCATCTATTCGGTGCCGGGCCTGCTGTGGAACGCCATGGTGTCGCAATCCGCCGCCTGGTTCGCCCTGGTGGCCTCCGAAGCCATTCCGGTCGGCGATCGCTCGGTCGAACTGCCCGGCGTCGGCTCCTACATCGCCGAAGCGCTGGCGCAGCAAAACGTGCCGGCGATCCTGTATGCGATCGTCGCGCTGGCCGCCAACATCGTGCTGCTCGATCAGCTGGTTTTCCGCCCGCTGGTGCGCTACACCGCGCGCTTCAAATACGAAGACGTCACCGCCAGCCGGCCGCTCGGCAATCCGTGGTTCTACAACAGTCTGGCCTTTTCGCACGTCGGCGCGGCGCTCGGCCGCACGCTGCGCGCGCTGGCTGACCTGTGGCTGTTCAAGCTGCCGCGGCTGTGGTACGCCCTCGGCCTGCACCGCCTGTTTCGCCTCGCCGCCAAAGGCAATTGGCTGTGGCGCAGCCTGTGGTATCTCGGCGTGGTGCTGGCCTGCGTCTGGTTCGGTTACCGGCTGTGGGAATACTTCCCCAAACAGTACTTCGCCATGCTGCCGGAGTGGATGCTGCTCACCACCGCGCGCGTGGCCGCGGCCATGCTGCTCAGCGTGGCGATCTTCACGCCGCTGGGGGTGTGGATCGGCCTGAATCCGCGCCTGGTGAAGATCTTCCAGCCGATCATCCAGATCCTGGCGGCCATTCCGCCCAACATTTTCTACCCGCTGATCGCCGCCTTCATCGCCATTTATCATCAGGATCTCGGCTGGTGGGCCATTCCGATGATCATGCTGGGCACCCAGTGGTACGTGTTGTTTAACGTGATCGCCGGCGTTTCCGCCATTCCGACGCAGATCACCGAAGTCAGCGAAACCTTCGGCCTGCGCCGCTTCCGCTGGTGGCGCTACTACATGCTGCCGGCAATTTTCCCCTACATCGTGACGGGCATCATCTCCGCCGCCGGCGGCGCCTGGAACAGTGCCATCGCCGCCGAGGTGATCCAGTGGGGCAGCACCCCCCTCAGCGCCACCGGGCTGGGCGCGTTCATTTCCGTGGTCACCGACGCCGGCAAGAACCCGGAGTCTGCGCTGGGCTGCGCCGCCATGTGCGCGCTGGTGGCGCTGTGCATCATCTTCGTCTGGCAACCGCTGTATCGCATCGCGGAAACCAAATTCAAATATGACTGATCAAGGGGGAACCACATGGTGACTCAAGAGGTAATTATCAGCGCCCGCCGGCTGAACAAGACGTTTATCGGCGAAAACAAGCGCCCCAAACCCGTGCTGCGCGACGTGACGCTGACCGTACACGCCGGCGAGTTCGTCACCATTCTGGGGCAATCCGGCTCGGGCAAGTCCACGCTGCTGCGCATGCTGGCCGGGCTGATCCCAGCGGACAGCGGTACGCTCACGCTGGCGGGCAAACCGGTCGACGGCCCGAGCGCCAACGTCGGCATGGTGTTTCAGTCCTACGCGCTCTATCCCTGGCTAACGGTGTACGACAACATCGCCTTCGGGCTGCTGGCGCAACGGCTGCCGCCGCAGACGATCGCCGAGCGGCTGGGGGCGCTGCTGCGCCTGGTGGGCCTGACCGGCTATGAGCACGCCTGGCCGCGCGAGCTCTCGGGCGGCATGCGTCAACGGGTGGGCTTCGCCCGGGCGCTGGCGGTAGAGCCCGACCTCTTGCTGCTGGACGAACCCTTCTCCGCCCTCGATATCTTTACCGCGCAAAAACTGCGGGGCGACCTGCTGGCGCTGTGGGGAGACAACCGGCTGCGCACGCGCGCCATGGTGATGGTGACGCACGACGTCGAAGAAGCGGTGCTGATGTCCGATCGGGTGCTGATCCTGGACGCAACCAGCAAACGGATCGACGACGAATTCAGCGTCAATATCCCGCGTGCGGCGCGCAACCGGGAAAGCCTGCGGCACCTCACCGATCGGATCCGCAGCTGCCTGTACAAAAAAATCGCGCAAGCGCAATCGGCCGGTTAACGGCCCTGTTTTCATCCACTTGGGGAACTGAAATGAACCATAAAAGCGTGCTGATGACGCTGCTCATCCTGCTGCCGGCCGCCGCCAGCGGCGCGGAAATCGTCAATAAGGACGGCAATAAACTGGATCTGTACGGCCAGCTGAACGGCGTGCATTACTTCAGCAGCGACGCCGACAATAACGGCGACCGCTCCTATACTCGCTTCGGTTTCAAAGGCGAGACGCAGATCGGCGACGCGCTGACGGGGTATGGCCAATGGGAATATCAGGCAGGGCTCGATCAGCCGGAGAGCGCCGGGCCGGGTGACAGCTATACCCGCCTGGGCTTTGCCGGATTGGCGTTCGGCCCCTGGGGCAGCCTGGATTACGGCCGCAACTACGGCCTGCTGTATGACGTGGCCGGCTGGACGGACGTGCTGCCTGAATTCGGCAACGACAGCTACGAAGCGGCCGACAACTTTATGACCGGCCGCGCCAACGGCCTGCTGACCTACCACAATCGCAGCCTGGGCGGCCTGGTCGACGGCCTGGATCTCGGCCTGCAATATCAGGGGAAGAATCGGGGGGACGACGCTCAACGGGCGAAGGATATCCAGACGCAAAACGGCGATGGCTACGCCTTTTCCGCCACCTACGACACCGGCGTGGGGCTCAACGTTGGCGCCGCCTACGCCAACTCTGCGCGCACGCTGGCGCAACAGCGCTTCGGCCTGGCTGACGGCGATCGCGCCCGGGCCTGGACCCTGGGGCTGAAATACGACCAGGACAACCTCTACCTGGCGGCAAGCTACGCGCGTACCGAGAACATGACCTACGTCGACGGCGATCGCTACGCCGGCTTCGCCCCCCGCGCGGACGCTATTGAGGCGGTCGCGCAGTATCACTTCGATTCCGGCGTCACGCCCTCGCTGGCCTACCTGCAAACGCGCGGCCGCAACCTGCCCGGCATTGGCGACGCCGATCTGGTCAAATACCTGGATCTGGCGCTGAACTACAGCTTCAACGCCAACATGTCGACCTACGTGGAGTACAAACTCAACCTGCTGCAACGGCAGAACGCTGTCGGCGCCGGCGCCGACGACATCGTCGAAACCGGCATCATGTATCAGTTCTGATCCCCATCCCGGCCGGAGGACGCTCTCCGGCCGGTTCATGATTTAACTTTCGCCCGCCCCCTTATTCTCTCGTTTAACTCAGGTTTATATTTCCATAAAATGATGCCTATATTCATTCTGGCACTTTCTGTTTACGCCCCGTTTAATGAATAAAGAAAATCTTTCCCGCATTCATATTAAATTACATTTTGCCGCCATAATTCGGCGTAACCACATTGAATAACAGGCTATGGCACGCGTATTATGGCCACACGAAAAATAACGGGAGAATGATATGGACGGCGACAGTCGGTTGTTTATTTTATTGTTGGAATCGCTGAGGTCACAGGAGCAATAGTCATCCCATTGCATCCTGAAAGTGTCAGGATATGCGTCAGTTACCACATCCCTTCGCTTTACCCCTTCAGCGCATGGCCTCCGCGCATGCCGCACCGGCACGCCCGATGGGCTAACCCCTCCAGCATAAGCGTATTAACAGTCCGATAACGGTCAGGCTTATTTGCACCCGCATTTATTTTACACCTGCCCGGCGATAACTATCGGCCCTTTTTCCATGCCCATATTTTTAATTGGGTGGAGACGGATCATGATGGTAAAAAAAACCACGCTGCTGACGGTCAATAACGTCAGCAAAAGCGTTCAGCCTACCGGTAAAGAAAAACGTCTGGTGCTGAATGAAATCAATTTGCGCCTTTACGACAACGAGGTCGTCAGCATTTTGGGGCAGTCCGGCTCGGGTAAATCCACCCTGCTGCGCATGCTTTCCGGCCTGATCGCGCCGGATCTGGGCACCGTGATGCTGGGGGATAAAAAAGTCTCGGGGCCGAATCCGCAGATCAACATGGTGTTTCAGACCTTCGCCATTTTCCCGTGGCTGAACGTCTACCAAAATATCGCCTTCGGGCTGCAGGCGCAGGATCTGCCGCCGCAGGTGGTCGACGCCCAGACGCTGAAAATGCTCGATCTGGTCGGGCTCACGCCCTACCGCGACGCTTACCCGCGCGAGCTTTCCGGCGGCATGCGCCAGCGGGTCGGCTTCGCGCGCGCGCTGGCGGTAGAACCGATGCTGCTGTTGCTGGACGAGCCGTTTTCCGCGCTGGACGTCTATACCGGCGAACACCTACGCAGCGATCTGCTGCGTATCTGGAGCACGCGCCAGATCAAAACCCGCTCCATCGTGCTGGTGACCCACAGCGTAGAGGAAGCGGTGATGATGTCTGACCGCATCCTCCTGCTGGGCGCCGGCACCCTCGACGGCTGCTATCACATCACGCAGCGCCGCGAGGCGCGCACCCGCGAGGGGATGCAGCCGCTGACGGACAAAATCAGCGAGACGCTCAGCCGGCAGATCGCCGCCGCGCACTGAGCGCCGCCCTGGCCTGGCGGGACGGATCCCGCCAACTTAACTACCTGTTTATCAAGAGTTACCCCGCCACGGGTGGCTCATGATAAGCGGATAATACATCGAGTTATTATCATGCATTTCATTCATACACTGCTGACGCTGCTGACCGCGTCCGTCCTGGGCGCCGCCATCGGCTACGAAAGACAGTTCCGCCAGCGCACCGCCGGGCTGCGCACCAATACGCTGGTGGCCACCAGCGCGGCGATCTTCGTCCACCTGGCCATGACCATCGACGGCAGCGGCGGCGCGGTGCGCGTCATCTCCTACGTGGTCTCCGGCGTCGGCTTTCTCGGCGCCGGGGCCATCATGAAAGAAGGGATGAACATCCGCGGCCTGAACACCGCCGCCACGCTCTGGGGCTCCGCGGCGGTCGGTGCCTGCGCCGGCTGCGGCCTGTACGGCGATGCGCTGGCCGCCACGCTGTTCGTGCTCGCCGCCAACACCCTGTTGCGCCCGCTGGTCAATATGGTCAACAAACAGCCCTTCAATGACGTTAACGGCGAGTCTACCTACCAGATTTGCGTCATTGCCTTCGAGCATGAGCAGCGTGAGGCGCTGGCCAAATTCAAACAGGTGCTGCAAGGGGAAAACTGCTTTATCTCACATCTGGATATCGAACCCTTTGGCGACGACGACGTGGAGATCACCGCCACGCTGATGCCGGCCTCCGTCACCACGCCGGTGCTCGACCAGACCATCAATAAATTGCTGAACGACAGCATGATGAAACAGGCCTATTACAGCCGCATCGCCGGCTCCGGCTGATGCCGTTCACTTCCAGGGAGATCAACCATGAAAACCATGCCGAAGCTGGCGCATCTGACGATGTTCAAAGACATTGTCCACTGTGGAAGCTTGCACGAGGCCGCGAAAAAGCTGGCCATCTCGCAGCCGACGCTCAGCCGGGTGCTGAAAGAGCTGGAAATGACCGTCGGCGCGCGGCTGCTGGAGCGCAGCAACCGCGGCGTGCGCCTGACGGCAGTCGGTGAGCTGTTTTACCGGCGGATAGACGCCGCCACCAATCAGTTGCTCAACGCGTTTGACGAGCTGCGCGGCCTGAGCGCTGACGGCGAGAAGCGCCTGCGGGTGGGGATGAGCGTCGATCCGCTGCTGTGCTACTTGCCTCAGGTGCTCGAAGGCTTCAACCGCCGCTACCCGCATACCCGGGTGACGGTGGTGGAAGACGGCCCGGAAGGCCTGCTGGCCCGGCTGCGAAACTGCGAGCTGGATTTGGCGGTCAGCAGCCTGAACGGCGCGGCGGGCGGCGCCGATCTGGCCATGCAGGCGTTGAAAAGCGAGCGCTTCTCGCTCTATCAGGGAGGCGATCTTACCGCAGCCGGGCAGCCGCCGGCCGAGGCCAAATGGGTGGTGCCGCGCTCCTGCTCGGTGGGGCATGCCGCCATCCGCGAGATCGCCGAACGCTACACGCCGCATGGCCAGATCGTCGAGACCGACTCCTTTCTGGCGACCTGGTGCCTGGTCAGGCAGCAAGGCTATATCGCGCTGCTGAGCGATCGGGTGGTCGCACACTACGCCCCGCAGCTGCACCTGCAGAAAATCCCGACGCACGAGATCGACATCAGCGCGCGCTTTTACGTCTTTACCCGCCATGAGCCGGCCACGCCGCCGCTCAGCGCCGCGTTTATCCACCTGCTGCAGGCCATGCAGACGGTTTGAGGAGACAGGCTGCTGCCCGCCGGCGGCCGACTCTCTGGTTCAGGCCGCCAACCGCTCACCCCGCCAATCCAACCGTTCACCCGGCGGATCTGACCGCTGACCGAAATACGCCTGTCTTCCCCCCTTACCCCCGGCGATGATGAGCTGTTCCTAAACCCGCCTTACCTCGGGAAAGACGCTACGGCTCACCGCGCCACTCTGACATCTCTTACAAGCGGATGAGTTCATTCATATTTTGCAGACTGGAATTAAGGATACCTCATGAAACGAGAGGGGATTTTAAAGCACATTCCGTGGATGCTGCTGGGGATACTCGGCGCAGCCTGCCTCGGCGTGGTGGCGCTGCGCCGCGGCGAACACATCAGCGCGCTGTGGATCGTCGTCGCTTCGGTGGCGGTGTATCTGGTGGCCTACCGCTACTACAGCCTGTACATCGCCACCAAGGTGATGAAGCTGGACGCCGGCCGCGCCACTCCGGCGGTGGTCAACAACGACGGCCTGAACTACGTGCCGACCAACAAGAACGTGCTGTTCGGCCACCACTTCGCCGCCATCGCCGGCGCCGGGCCGCTGGTGGGGCCGGTGCTGGCCGCGCAGGTCGGCTACCTGCCCGGCACACTGTGGCTGCTGGGCGGCGTGGTGCTGGCGGGGGCGGTGCAGGACTTTATGGTGCTGTTCATCTCCTCGCGCCGCAACGGCGCCTCGCTCGGTGAGATCATCAAAAAAGAGATGGGGCCAATACCGGGCACCATCGCGCTGTTCGGCTGCTTCCTGATCATGATCATCATCCTGGCGGTGCTGGCGCTGATCGTGGTGAAAGCGCTGGCGGAGAGCCCGTGGGGGGTGTTCACCGTCTGCTCCACCGTGCCGATCGCGCTGTTTATGGGCATCTACATGCGCTACCTGCGCCCCGGCCGCGTGGGTGAAGTGTCAATCATCGGCATCGTGCTGCTGGTGGCCGCCATCTGGTTCGGCGGCGTGGTGGCGCACGACCCGTACTGGGGCCCGGCGCTGACCTTTAAAGACACCACCATCACCTTCACGCTGATCGGCTACGCGTTCATCTCCGCCCTGTTGCCGGTATGGCTGATCCTGGCGCCGCGCGACTACCTGGCCACCTTCCTGAAAATCGGCGTGATCGTCGGGCTGGCGATCGGCATCGTGATCCTCAACCCTGAGCTGAAAATGCCGGCGGTGACCCAGTTCGTCGACGGCACCGGCCCGGTGTGGAAAGGCACCCTGTTCCCGTTCCTGTTCATCACCATCGCCTGCGGCGCGGTCTCCGGCTTCCATGCGCTGATCGCCTCCGGCACCACGCCGAAGCTGTTGGCCAATGAGACCGACGCGCGCTTTATCGGCTACGGCGCGATGCTGATGGAGTCCTTCGTCGCCATCATGGCGCTGGTGGCGGCTTCCATCATCGAGCCGGGCCTGTACTTCGCCATGAACACCCCGCCGGCGGCGCTGGGCATCACCATGCCGGACCTGCACCGCCTGGGCACCGAAGACGCGCCGATGATCATGGCTTCGCTGAAGGACGTGACCGTGCATGCGGCGGCGGCGGTCAGCTCCTGGGGCTTCGTCATCAGCCCGGAACAGATCCTGCAGACCGCCACCGACATCGGCGAACCTTCGGTGCTGAACCGCGCCGGCGGCGCGCCAACGCTGGCGGTGGGCATCGCCCACGTGTTCCACCAGATCATTCCGGGCGCCAACATGGGCTTCTGGTACCACTTCGGCATTCTGTTCGAGGCGCTGTTCATCCTGACCGCGCTGGACGCCGGCACCCGCTCCGGCCGCTTTATGCTGCAGGATCTGCTGGGCAACTTCGTGCCGTTCCTGAAGAAAACCGACTCGCTGGTGGCTGGTATTATCGGCACCGCCGGCTGCGTCGGGCTGTGGGGCTACCTGCTGTATCAGGGCGTGGTGGATCCGCTCGGCGGCGTGAAGAGCCTGTGGCCGCTGTTCGGCATCTCCAACCAGATGCTGGCCGCCGTGGCGCTGGTGCTGGGCACCGTGGTGCTGATTAAGATGAAGCGCACCCAATACATCTGGGTGACCGTGCTACCGGCGGTGTGGCTGCTGATCTGCACCACCTACGCGCTGGGGCTGAAGCTGTTCAGCGACAACCCGCAGCTGGAAGGCTTCTTCTTCCTGGCCGGTGAGTACAAACGCAAGATCGCCGAGGGCGGCGCCGAGCTGAGTGCCCAGCAGATCGCCAACATGAACCACATCGTGGTGAACAACTACACCAACGCCGGGCTGAGCATTCTGTTCCTGCTGGTGGTGTACAGCATCATCTTCTACGGGGTGAAAACCGCGTTGGCGGCGCACAAGAACCCGAAACGCACCGACCAGGAAACGCCTTACGTGCCGGTGCCGCAGGCCGCGCACGCCGACGGCGTAACTGAGGGGGAGGTCAAAGTTTCGACCCAGCATTGATGTGATTTAACGGATACCCTGCATAATGAAATCAGTTATGCAGTACCGACATGAAAGCTAACCGGTACCCAAAGGATTTCGGGCCGCAGCAAGGCGGCAAGTGAGCGAATCCCCAGGAGCTTACTCAAGTAAGTGACTGGGGTTCGGGAGTGCAGCCAACACCGCTGCGGTTCGAAAGACGAAGGGTAAGCAGGGTATTTGGGAGAAAGGAACTATGTTCGGAAATCTCGGCCAGGCGGGTAAGTATCTCGGGCAGGCGGCGCGCATGTTGGTGGGCGTGCCTGACTACGATACCTACGTCCAGCACATGAAAGACAACCACCCGGACAAGCCGGTGATGACCTATAAAGAATTTTTCCGCGAGCGCCAGCAAGCGCGCTACGGCGGCGACGGCAAAGGCGGCATGCGCTGCTGTTAACCCGCAGTCACAAGGACCCGTATGAAACCCATCGCAGTCACCATCCTGACCGGCTTTTTGGGCGCCGGCAAAACCACCCTGCTGCGCCACATCCTGAACGCCGAACACGGCTATAAAATCGCGGTCATCGAGAACGAGTTCGGCGAAGTGCCGATCGACGACGCGCTGATCGGCGATCGCGCCAGCCGCATCACCACGTTGAGCAACGGCTGCATCTGCTGCAGCAAGTCCAACGAACTGGCGGACGCGCTGCTGGATCTGCTGGACGGCGTCGACAGCGGCCAGCTGGCGTTCGATCGGCTGATCATCGAATGCACCGGCATGGCCGATCCCGGCCCGATTACCCAGACCTTTTTCTCGCACGAAATCCTGTGCGAGCGCTTCCTGCTGGACGGCATCATCACCCTGGTGGACGCGGCGCACGCCGACCAGCAGCTGAGCCAGTTCAGCATCGCTCAGGCGCAGGTGGGCTACGCCGACCGCCTCCTGCTGACCAAAACCGACGTGGCGCCGGACTGCGAGGCGCTGATCCAGCGGCTGCAGCGGATGAACGCCCGCGCGCCGGTCTACAAGGTGACGCACGGCGATATCGATTTGAGCGTGCTGTTCGACATCGAAGGCTTTACGCTGAACGACAAACTGAACCTGACGCCGCCCGCCCCGCTGTTCCGCCGCATCCCGCAGCCGCAGAGCGACATCCGCTCAATTGTCGTGACGCTGGAGCGCCCGCTGCCGCTGATGCAAATCTCCGACGTGATGGAAGGCCTGCTGCTGGAATACGCCGACAACCTGCTGCGCTACAAAGGCATTCTGTCTATCGAAGACGAGCCGCGCCGCCTGCTATTCCAGGGCGTGCAGCGGCTGTATAACGCCGACTGGGATCGGGAATGGCTGCCGGAGGAAGAGCGCAAGAGCACGCTGGTGTTTATCGGTGTGGATTTGCCGGAGGAGGAGATCCGGGAGCGGATTGGAGAGTTGGGGTAAGCAGGGTTTGACTGTTGGGGCCTGTGGGTGAGCTCCAACGACTTGCCTGCGTTTGAGCCGTTCCCGCTTTTGCTCTGCCTTTCGTTACCACCTAGCAAAAAACGCTCAAGCGGCGGCCAGTTTTAGCGGGCCACCGCAAGCAGCACGTATCCCCCCCCCTTCGGTGATTATTTATTCGCATGATAGCGAATAGCACTGAAGAACGCGCCGATACTAGTCATTATCCATTTTAAAATAGAGAATAATTTTAAAACGAGGCTACATAATCCTCTTTTTTACGCAACCCATAGCCCCTCCCTATGCAAGGCATACTGTGCTTCTTAAGATGTTAAAATAACAACCTGGTGTAATAGAACGACACCTGCTCGTATATTCTGAAATGAGGATAATCGCTCAGCAAGCCCAGGTAATATTATCTATTTCTCAAAAAGTGAAGGTAAACGGCGGCGGTAGTGACGCATTACGCTAATATACCCAGCAAACGCAGGCCACCTATTTCAATTAAGAAATACTTTTTGGCAACTACCGCTTGAGACAACGCGCCGTTTTTTCACGAATAAATAAGGTGACTAGATAAACCATGCGTAAAGAACTGGATTTGAAAATGCTCTATTTCTTTCGTGCTCTCTATCTGAGCGGCAATGTCTCTTCGGCTGCCGATCAGTTAGATCTGAGCCAACCTTCGGGTAGCCTGCTGCTTAAGCGCTTGCGGGAAGAGTTTAACGACACGCTGTTTGTCAGGGTCGGACAAAAGATGGCGCCCACACCGGGTGCGCAGCAGGCATTTGCCACCATATCTACGATTTTAGATCTGCTGGATAATCAGCTCATGAGCTCATTGCCTTTCGATCCCCGCACCAGTCAGCGAAGCTTTACCATCGCAATGGCTGATATAAGCCAAATTGCTCTGGTTCCCCGCCTGCTTGATATATGTAAACGCCAGGGGGCCACCCAAATTAAATTTGCCATCAGGCATATTGATGACAATATTTACTCCGCGCTAGAGTCCGGCGACGTAAACCTTGTAATCGGTTATCTAATCGATATTCCGGAAAGTTTTTACCAACAGAGGCTGTTTGATGAACACTATGTTTGTCTGAGCAGCACGACACATCCGCGTATCAGACAAGCACCAACACTGGCGTCATGGCTTAAAGAACAACAGGTCATGGTGCAGTGGGACGGTACCGGGCATGCAGAGATGGAACGCTATCTGGCACGCAGTGGCATTCAACTGCGCACTAAAATGCTGCTCCCTAGCTTCTTGGGCGTGGGAAACATTGTAGCCAGTACTGAGTTGCTGGCGACGGTTCCCGAACAAGTTGCCACCTGGTGTGCGGCGGCATTTTCATGTGTTGCCTGGCCATTACCCATGCCCTGCCCCTCTTTCACCATTCGCCAGGTATGGCACCAGAGATATCATCACGACCCGGGTCTGATCTGGCTACGCCAACAATTAGCTCAACTCACTCAGGCAGGGTGAAGACTCGACGGGCATTACCGTACGCAATACTCTGTTTAACATCGGCGTCCAGGATTAATGGATCGAACCAATCAGCCGCCTGGCACATATCCTCATAAGGATAATCAACAGAAAACATGACCCGATCCTTTCCCATCACTTCAATGGCGTTATGCAGGGCACTGGTCGTGAAGTGACCACTCGTCGTGACGTAGAAATTATTCGTCAGGTAATCCGTTAAGGGGTGCTGGTTGATTCCCAGACCGATGCCCTCAAACTGTTTTTCCAGACGATGAGCCGTGCGCGGTAACATAAATGTCAGCCCCTCCCCAAGATGCCCAAGGATAATGGTAATATTCGGATAGCGATCGAATAATCCGCTCATCATCAGACGAATCGCGTGTACTGCGGTTTCCGTTGCAAAACCCCAGGCTGAACCGACCAAGCTTTCATAGCCGCGATAAATTCCACAGGCGGCAGGCAGTGGCTCCCTGGGATGCAGATAGACAGGCACATTAAGTTCACTCACTTTCTGCCAAAATACTTCTACCGCAGGATCATCCAAATAGCGCCCCTCCTCGGTGCCGTTCATATTGGTATAACCGTTGATCAATGCCCCCTTCATACCCAGCTTTTTCACCGATCTTTCCAGTTCATCCGCAGCCGCCTGAGGATTTTGTAGCGCCACCGTCGCAAAAGCACTGAAACGATCGGGATGAGGCTGAACAAAATATTCGGCAATATAATCGTTGGTGCGGGTTACGAAATGAGTTGCCGCAGCAGCATCAAGAATCGACTGCGCCCCCGGCGATGTCAGTGACAAAATAGCATGACGAATGCCACAAGCATCCATATCCTTTAAGCGCAGTTCGGTTTCCAAAAGGCGTTTTTCAACATTATCCATATAATGACGGCCATTTCGCAGCGCTTCGCTTTTTGAATCCCACAAGCGATTATTTTCCTGGGTAGAAACATGTTCTTCTAAAGCAATTTTACCTTTCATGAGTGATACCTCGCATTCGGGATGACATTCCTGAGACTACGACGAGTTACGCCTGTCGGCTATATAGCAAAACTGATAGCCATCATTAAAATTCTATATAAAAGAACTGCATTGCCGGCTGTTTTAACCATCTCGATCTCAGCGATGTTAACGCCTCAAAACTCGTAGACCTGGCCGCCCTCTCTGCCGAATAGGCGGAAGGGCGATGCCACGGGGTGATGCTGTTTGGCCATTTACTGCACAAGCACCCGCAGCCGGATGCCGAAGGCTGGGAGCGGATGAATCGCTATCTCAACGGGACGCACTGATTGGGGGCGACATCCCGCAGCGGATCGAAGAATTTGAACGTGCGGCTCTGCGCCTCATCCAATCGGTAGATCGAGATGCCGGCAAGCAGGAAGGTAAATGCAAGGGGGGAGATCCGTTTCATTTTGCCTCGGCGTTACCTGCTGCCCCGTGTGATATTTTCAATTTCGTAAGCGCCGTTGAGCTTTTTCACTTTGAAGTGGGCAATAAAGGCCCTGCCGGAAATATCCTGCAGGTTTCTGCGCTTCTCAATCGGCACAAAATTTAGCCTCATGCTATAGATATGATTTTCCTGAAACGGGTAATCGTTCTGCGCAACGCAAATGCCATTTTTCAGTTCCTGATTCACCACCTCAATCAATTTCTCATCCGTATCACCAGTGAGATAGAGCGTATCTTGCCTCTCGTTTTCCTTTGGTGACGGAGAGATGCAGATGTCGCCATTCGCTTTAGCATGGGCAAAGATAGGGATATCTGGCGCATAGCGCTGATCGAGACGATCGCCTGTGCAGGCACTTAACAATATCGATCCTGCAATGACCAGTAAAAAATTAGCTTTCATCATATTCCATTATTTATAAATCTTAATGAAGAAATATTATCCTTGAATGGATGACCGATAATTCAACGCAAAGATGATATGCCGAATTGCGAGGTACATTCCAATCCTAAAAGTAAATAAACTGTAATTCCATACAGCTTATTTTTTCCTTTTACTGATAACGTTATAGTTTTTCCGCTGCGGCAAAATCCGCAGCCGGAGTTAGCGTTCCGAATCCCCCAACCCTGTTCGAATATGGTATAAATTCGAGCATGCCGATGCGCACCCAAACAATGGTGGCTCGGACGGTGCTTCCTCCGGGAAGGCCGGTATCCGTTGGGGCCGGTACGCTAACGCCGTTCGAGCTACCACCCGAGTTTAGCGTCTCTTCTGGTAGCGGTATTTCTCTCCCAATGGAAATAGCCGATATGGAAAACACAAACTTACCCAACGCTTCTGAAACCATCCCCAACACCCTCACCCTTTATCGCCAACTGTTTAACCACCTCGATCTCAGCGCTTTTAACCCTTCAGAACTTTTAGACCTGGCCGCACTCTCTGCCGAGCAGGCGGAAGGGCTGTGCCACGGCCTGATGCTGTTCGGCCATTTACTGCAAAAGCACCCACAGTTGGATACCGAGGGCTGGGAGCAGATGAATCGCTACCTCAACGCCACGGCACATCTGGTTCCTGCGCTTTGTAACCTGTATGGGCGAGCGTTGCGGGAGATGGAAACCTGCGGCTAACGTAAATGGCAATCAGGGCGATGCCTGCACTCGTCGCCCTTCCCACCCACGATTTCCAATAGATCTGACTGACATATCACAACAAAAGCATTCATCAAGTTAGGCATTTCCTCCCCTACCTGGCATAGTTAACGCATTCGGTAAATCGATGAGTTAACTGCTGGGTATTGATGCATACTGCACTCGTCAGCAAGCACATTGCCCAGAGCCTACTCGGCAATGTGAGGGAGTGGTTTTGGCAACTGCAATAGAGGCGTTATCTTCAAAAGAATCCGTTTTAAAAGCCATCGAAGAATATAAAAAACTTGGCCGAGATGAATTCTTAAAACAACATAAAATTAAGCGATTTAAAAAATACACCCTTCATTATAATGGCGAGAATTACGATATCCGCGGCATTACCGCTAGAGCATACAGTGAGCAGAATGGTTATCCGTTTAAGGGAATCAACGCCGATAGCGGAACGGAAAAAGCCATCCAATTTCTCAAAGACCTCGGTTTTGAGATCGTCGAAACACCGCATCCTTTTGAGATACTGGAAAAAGACGAAGTTTATAAACGTAAATACCTCCACGACCTCTATGGAGGGCAAGAACAGGGCGGAATATCGACACCTAAAGAATTCCCCGTGATCTTCATTTTCACCGGCGAGACTGGCGAAACTCATGGGTACAAAGATGGATGGTCTAACAACGACCACTTCTCCTACACGGGAGAAGGCCAGAAAGGTAACATGCAGTTTACCAAAGGCAATAAAGATATCCGCGACCATAAAGAGAATGGTAAGGATATACTTTTATTTGAATATAACAAAAAACGTACGGGCGTGAAATTTGCTGGGCTATTTGAGTGTGATTCATGGAACTACGCTGAATGTAAAGATACCCAAGAAAACATGAGGCAAGGGATAATTTTCAATCTATTCCGTGTATCTTCTGCCCAAGATTCTGCTCATGAGATTATCTCATCAGAAGTAGGCCAGAAGGAGGAGAGTTTAGAACAGTTGCGCGCAAAGGCTATAAAGTCTTCAGAGATATCAGGCCAGCGCCAACAAAGCGACAGCAAAAAATCCTGGTTTAAACGCAGCGAAGACGTAAAAAAATACGTGCTGAAGCGCGCCAATGGCATCTGTGAAGCCTGCGATCAGCCGGCACCGTTCAAGAAAAGAAATGGTGCCCCCTACCTTGAACCCCACCACACCAAGCGCCTAGCCGACGAAGGCCCCGATCACCCGCAGTGGGTGGGCGCCATCTGCCCAACTTGCCATCGACGGATTCATAGCGGGGTGGATGGTAAAGAGGTGAATAAGCAGCTGATGGTGAAGTTGGAGTTGAAAGAGGCTGCATATAAATAGCCAGCATTAATACAATGCTTTTAGGACCGAAACACCCCGTGTTGCCTTTTGAAAAGATAATCCTAGATAAAGGGATTATCTTTTCCCCACATCATTTTCTGCCCACACTTTGCAGAGATCTGATACGGAACAACCCATAACCTGAGTGTGTCTGAAAATGCGAAATGCTGGCGTACTGGGTGATTGAAGTCATCGTGCGCAGGATAAATTAAATACATATCTCCTGAGCCACCAAGATACTTTTGGCCATAGGCAAACATTTGGTAGAGATCGGATTGAGCAATGCCATAGAGAGGTTTTTCCTGCGAGTTGTTATTAATCAGCTTCCATTTGGTATCTAGCACCATTTTGGTACTGACCGGATGACGTGATTGAATCAACAAATCTGGGCGCAGCTTAAAACAGTCCTTCTCACCATGTTTAACCAACGAATAACTCGCTGCCTGAGGCTTCACCTTGAAGCCATCCGGCAATTCGTCAGCAAGCGTTGACGCGACAAAGGACTCAAATACCGCCTCCATCGGGAACAAGAGTGACAACGCTTTAGCATCGCCCTGTAGAGCACTGGGGCTCATACCCTGCAATATCAACTGCGCCCACGCCAAAGGCTCGTGGTAATGAGCCATACCGCGTTCCAAACGCAAACTCGATATGTCACCTTTTATATCTCTACTCGACGGGATACCATCAAAAGCAAAACGTAATTCCTGTAACCAACGTTGATTATCAGAGGACAGGCTCAGGTTACCCAACTGATAAAGTGCAGAATGTAATAGCCTATTGGCCGCACAATCAGGTAAATAATCATCGTAATCAAGATAGAATTTATGACGGTTCACTACGTTATGGCGTAACTGCGCTGACAGCATCAACTTGCCCTTCATAAAGGGCAAGTTAGCCTGTTCTTTCACGTAATCTGACCGCAGTCCCTGCTTAAGTAGCTGGCTAACGCTATGCAAAAACTGGTTGATAAAGATCTCCAGTAAGGGCATTCGTTGCGCATGAACTGAAGCCTGCTGGGTTTGAATATGCCTAAATCCAGACAGATGACTTAGCATAATCAGTAGCGTTTCGCGCGCTTGCTCTAACGTAAGGTTTTTGCCTATCTTGGGCAGGATCTCCAGTTGCAGGCCATAGGGGGTATAGAGTATCCCTGCGTAATTCTGTACCTGTAGCAATCGGCGCCCAGAACGTGAGGTAAGCTTAAGCAGCTGGCTTCCTTTCTCACTGGTTAGGCTAATCGATTCTAAATAGTCAAAAACCTCAGGAGGAAGAGGAACAGCGCCAACCAGCGACTCTTTTTCAACGCCTAACAGGTCATACTCAAAAACAGAGATCACCTTACCCATTTTGTACAGCCTGGGTAGCTTCTTCAGGTTGATAGATCGCACGGTAAGCCTGTGGCAAATCCCAGACTTCATGCTCAAACGCCTTCAGTTCGTAGGCGGTTGATTGCTGATCGTGGCGCCGTAAACCATGATCGGCACCAAAAAGAATCTCCAGATCGTCGCTTTGCTCCATCACGAATTGGAGGCTGTCGTTTTGTTTCTGATTATCTGCCAGCACCAAACGGATTTTGTTCCAGTCATCAAAGAAGTATTCCTGCAATAAGGGGATGATCTTCTTCTGGAAGGCCGCCTTCAGCTGTTTAAATGCCAAGTCTTCATCCTTCGCATCACAGGCTTTTTTAACTGGCATAAAGAAGGCATGCCCTAAGGTATGCTCACGATCGTAGAGCGCCTCAATTCGGCTATTAATCTTCTCTAACAAAGACTCAAGCTCAATGCCCTTTACTTTCGCCCCGCTGAGCAATGAAAGATCCGGCATCATCTCAATAAAATCGAACCGGCGACGCAATGCGGTATCCATCAGCGCTAACGAACGGTCCGCGGTGTTCATTGCACCAATAATGTCTACGTTGCCAGGAACGCTGAATACTTGGCCGCTATAAGACAGCTGCAAACTCATTGCATTGCTCATCCCAGCCCGCTTGTCGATTTCTATAAGAGAAATCAGCTCGCCGAAAATTTTGGAGATATTGCCACGATTGATCTCATCAATAAAAATGGCATAGCGATGCGCAGGATCGGCCTTGGCCCGCTGGCATAACCGCATGAAAATACCCGGCTCTATGGGGTAAGAAATATTCCCATTGTCATCTGCACGGGCTCGCATCCCTTCAATAAACTCTTCGTAACCATAGGATTGGTGGAAGGTGACTGCGGCAAATCGCTGAATAGCCTCTGCGGTTTGTGGGCCTCGTTTTAACTCATCATAAAGTGAGATAAGGTCTTCCACTTGTTCTAGCTGCGGCTTAACCAGGAACCACTCACTCTCTGCCGTTTTATTGAAAATCGCGGGCTCACGGCGGCTTTTATATTCAACCGTAGTAGACTCTGGCACGGTAAAGGATTGCAGCGTTGCCCACGCAGTTTGCGATAGATTACTGCTGCGGCCATTCAGTAGAGCTTTACGCTGGAACCAAGGATGCTCAATCAGCAAACGAACTTTGGCTTTTCTATTAAGATCTAACAAAACTAACGCAGTCACCTGCATCCAATTCAGCATTTCGAGACGAGAATCTAACCAAGCATCATAGTCCGCGGAGGCCGCTTGGGTAGTGTACTCCTTCATCTTTTGCTGCAAGACGAAAGTCTTCCCGGTGCCCGGTGGACCAAAGTAGATAGCGTTAACAGGTGAGTGCTGCGGTATCTGCGGGCTCACGACTTTATGGCTTTCTACGGCAAGATGGTTAGCCACTTCCTGTTGCTTCTGCTCGCCATCGCGCTCACGCAGCAATTCGTAAAGATGCCAGATCGCCATGTTGACATGGTAAGGGTCCGCATCTGGTAACCGAGCGTTAATCGCATTCTTCAGTTCATGGTTTTTTTGCAGCCAATTTCCGGTAAGCGTGAGCGCCAGGGAAAATCGATCATTCAGAAACATCGCCGCTTTGGTAAATGCATTCTCGTCCACCGTGCTGGTGCAGGTTGCCGGTGTAAACGCCGCAAAGACGCGATTCCGCAAGCTCCAATACATGCGCTTGAGCAGCCCGCTCTCCTTGGCTTGCTGCAAAGCGGCTTCTACATATTGGTAAGTTTGTTCATCAGGCTGGCGACGAATACGCTCGGTCAGCTCTCTGAATAACGG
Organism: Serratia sp. HRI; assembly: GCF_010119335.3. Taxonomy (NCBI): domain Bacteria; kingdom Pseudomonadati; phylum Pseudomonadota; class Gammaproteobacteria; order Enterobacterales; family Yersiniaceae; genus Serratia; species Serratia sp. HRI. The sequence goes on from NZ_CP083690.1 coordinate 2,117,370, forward strand.
TAGGCTTTGTTGGAATTCAGCCAACGATGGAACGCCCTGCCGGATACTGGCAATACCGTTGTCACGCTCGTACCAAAGCCGTTTAACCAGATCATCCGTTTCGGGCTCAGAAAATGTTGGCGTTTGCTGAAGTGACGCCGTGAATTCACGGTAACGACGATCCCACTCTGAATGCGAATAGTCTTTATATTCGGCCAGAGAGCCGATCATTTCATCGAAAGTCAGCTTACCTGCTTCAATATCGGCAACGATATCCATCACGAAATTCCTATACTGTGACATTTTAGGGGGAAGCTCCCTATAACAACTAAGCCAAAGCGGCTCCCGTTTTAAGCACCTTTGAGCATATCAAACACCACGCGGGCAAATCCCCTGGCGAGTTCAGGGTTGGACAGGTACTGCACCATCATCTCATGCTGGGCTTCATTGCTGTCCATCACGGCATCATCGATCGCTTTCGGGAAATCACCCAGCATCGCCTGTTCACGCGTATTGTTAGCGATCTGCGTCATCACCGCCTGGTTTTCCGATAGTTTGTCACGCACGGTAAAGGCGTAGTTGATCATGTCTTTATCGCTAAGATTATCCGTAACAAACAGATCATTCAGGCGCGCCAGAATATTGGACAGAAACTCTTCTTTCTTGTCCTTTGGCTTCGCGGTACCAATATCGTTACCCGGTGTGATTTGGTATTCTTCCGCATCTTCCTGCAGTTTCAGATGTTGTTCATGAAGCTTCGACAAGCGGTAATGGCTCATATCCACATTACTTAAATCAATCTCATCGTCTTCAATACGCTGTTCATGCAGCAACGGGCGAAGATGCCGTGCGAACAGGCTCAACTTCTCAAGGCTCTTGTCATCGTAATCTACGATCTGCGACATAAACTCATAAAAACGAACGAAGCTACCGAGATCTTTTTTGAAGATATCCAGCTTGTCTTTTTCCTGTTTGCACGTCTTAAAGCTGTTTTCTGCATTAGTTATCAGCACCACATCGCCGGTCTTCTTGGTGCGTTCAAACATCTCTTTAGCCAACACATAGGCATCAATCGCTGAGGTATAACGGTGCTTCCAGCGTTCAACCGCCGGCTTGCAGATATTACTTATTGCAGCATTGGATTTGTTCTTGGTGAAGAACGCTTCGCAGAACTGCTCCACTTCATTCCACAGGAAAATGCCGCTGGAGCGAAGTTTCTCGAACAGCTCAAAGACTAACTGCGGATCGCTGACATCGGTCAATTCAGCCGTTTGGTAGTAAGGCTGAAATGCCGCCAGAATATCGTCCGGCTCATTATAGAAATCGAGTACAAAGGTTCCCGATTCCTTTTTCCCTGGATAAGTGCGGTTGAGCCGCGAAAGCGTCTGGACACATTCCACGCCGCCAAGCGCTTTATCCACATACATGGCGCATAGCTTGGGTTGGTCAAAACCGGTCTGGAACTTATTCGCTACCAACATCACCTGGTAATCATCAGTATCAAACGCTTTTCGCATGTCCCGGCCTTTCAACCCAGGGTTCATATTGATTTCAGTAAACTTCTGGTTCAGTAACGCAAGGCTATTGTGGTCGCTTTCATAGAATTCCACTTCACCGGAAAATGCCACCATGGCATTGATCTTCTGATAGTTGTTCTCAGCGAGATATTTATCAAAGGCCAGCTTGTAACGCACCGCGGCTTTACGGGAGCTGGTGACTACCATCGCCTTAGCCTGCCCCCCCAACAGATGCATCACATGCTTACGATAGTGCTCAACAATCACCTTTACCTTCTGCGAAACATTATGCTCATGCAACGCAACCCACTGATTCAGTTTGACCTTTGCTTTATTGCTGTCGACTTCCCGATCGGGATCGTCCAGCTTCTGCAGAAGTTTATAGGCCACCTTATAATTGGTGTAATTCTTCAGGACATCGAGAATGAAGCCCTCTTCAATCGCCTGCCGCATGGAATAGACGTGAAATGCTTCCGGCTTATTGGTTTTTGAGGCAGGTTCAAATGGGTTAGGACGACGGCCAAATAGCTCTAACGTTTTGGCTTTTGGCGTGGCGGTAAAAGCATAGTAGTTGAGATTGTTGCTGCCTTTACGTGCGGCGACGGTGGCATCGAGAATATCTTCCGAGGTCATCACCACATCGTCATCCGTCTCCTCCGTCATCAGTACTTCTTTCAACTGACGCGCCGTAGAACCGCTCTGAGAAGAGTGCGCCTCATCAGCAATCACCGCATACTTACGCTGCTTAAGGCTGACGCTGTTTTCAATCGCCTTCAGCACATGCGGGAAGGTTTGAATGGTAACGATAATAATTGGCTGCGAGTTTTCCAGCGCGCTAGCCAGCTTCTCTGACTTTGAGCCGTCACCTTCTTTATTGTTGATACGGCCGACCACCCCATCTTGATGCTCAAACTGGTAGATGGTGTCTTGGAGCTGATCGTCCAGCACGGTACGGTCCGTCACCACAATCACCGAGTGGAACTGCTTCTCGCCATTTTCATCGTACAGGCGGGAAAGCTGATGGGCCGTCCAGGCGATAGAGTTGGATTTGCCCGATCCGGCACTGTGCTGAATCAGGTATTTATTGCCAGTCCCTTCCACCGTGGCGGCGGTGATCAGTTTGTTCACCACATCCCACTGGTGATAGCGCGGAAAAATCAGGCTCTCGCTTTTGTACTTCAGGCCAATGGCATCTTCTTTTTCTACGATTTGCAGATGCACAAAACTCGCGAGAATTTTCAGCAGATTGTCCGGCAGTAGCACCTCATTCCACAGGTAGCTGGTGGCGTAGTCGTTGGCATCTTCCGGGATGTCGTTCCCCGCACCGCCGTCGTGAGTGCCTTTGTTAAATGGCAAGAAGTAGGTTTTATCACCGTCGAGTTTGGTCGCCATAAACACTTCATACTGACTGACGGCAAAGTGCACCAGTGCCCCGCGTTTGAAAGTAAGCAGCGGCTCAGGTTTGTTGGTAACGGGATCCTTTGGCAAACGCGTTTTCTTATATTGAGTAATGGCGTTTTGCACTGCCTGCTTAAACTCAGACTTCAGCTCCAACGTTGCTACCGGCAAACCGTTGACGAACAGCACCAGATCGATACGCCATTTTTTCGCTTTTGTGCCCGCTTCTTCAAATGCCGCTTTCGAAGCGTGCGGGCTATACACCAGTTCCGGCACAATACGGCAGATATTCTGCTGATAGCACGCGAGCGTTTCCGGATTGAGGCTATGCTCCGGCTTAAACTGACACAGGGAAAACCGGGCGTTATGGCTTTTGATCCCGTGCCGCAGCACGCCAAGGGTGCCGTAAGTACGCGACAGCATATCGGTAGCGTTGATATCCGCTTTTCTCAGCTGAGCGACCAGCGCATCGAGGAAGTGGCGTTCGGTATCGGTAGGATAAACCTTTGAAAACTTTTCCCACTCCTGCGGCTGCGTGGTTTGCACAAAGGTCAACGCATCCTGCGAATATAGAGCGCGTTCACGATCGTAGCCGTCGCCCTTACCAACAATCCAACCCGTTTCGACCATCTGAGCAATCATTTCATTTTGGAAAATCTGTAGTGGCATAGTGAATTTGGCCACCTGATTAAATCGCGTGATAGGATCACGCCCTCATAGACAGGTGGAAAAATGACCGAAAAACACAGACCCTCTTTTAGCCCCGAATTCAAACTTGAAGCGGCCCAACTGGTCACCGAAAAGGGATACAGCACCCGAGAGGCTGCGGAGGTCATGGGCGTCAGCCATAGCGCCATGCGGACCTGGGTGAAACAGCTTAGGAGTGAGCGCCAAGGCATCAGTCCCAAGGCCTCGCCGCTGACGCCAGAACAACAAAAAATCCGAGAATTAGAGAGAAAAATCAAACGGATAGAAGAGGAAAAAGAAATTTTAAAAAAGGCTACCGCTCTCTTGATGTCGGACTCCCTGAACAATTCTCGCTAGTCGAGCGACTCAAGAAGAGCTTTAGCGTCAAACGCATCTGCGATGTATTCGGGATCCATCGCAGCAGTTATAAGTACTGGGCGGCGCGTCCTCAAGCCATCTCTTCGGAGAAGGTAAAGCTGCAAGCCGAAGTCCGTAAGGCCCACAACGACAGCAAGGGCTCAGCGGGTGCCAGGACGATTGCAGACATTGTCACGTCCCGCGGCCAGTCTTTAAGCCGCTATCGGGCAAGCAAACTGATGAAGGAGCTGGGGTTGGTCAGTTGCCAGCCACCCAAGCATGCTTACAAAAAGGCGCATCAAGAGCATGTTGCCATCCCTAACCTATTGGATAGGCAGTTCGCGGTGACGGCGCCGAATCAAGTCTGGTGTGGTGATGTGACCTACATCTGGACCGGAACGCAATGGGCCTATCTGGCGGTGGTGCTGGACCTGTTTGCCCGCAAGCCAGTGGGGTGGGCGATGTCGTTGTCCCCGGATAGCGAGTTGACCAGCAAGGCATTGATGGTGGCTTTTGAGGCCCGAGGCCGACCCAAGGGGCTACTGTTTCATTCTGACCAGGGAAGCCATTACACCAGCCGTCGATTCCGGCAGCAGCTTTGGCGCTACCAGATCAGACAGAGCATGAGCCGACGCGGTAACTGCTGGGACAATGCTCCGATGGAGCGATTGTTTAGAAGCTTAAAGACCGAGTGGATGCCCACGACCGGTTACCGCAGTGTTAACGAAGCCAAACAGGCAATCACGGATTATCTGGTGGGCTACTACAGCCAGGTTAGACCGCACTCCTACAATGGTGGTCTGACACCGAATGAATCCGAACGATTGTTCTGGTTAGAGCATAAGACCGTGGCCAATTTTTCTTGACCACTACAATCCGCTCTTTGGTGGTGTCCATACTCATGCGGTGGTCTCCTGTGGCTCCTCAACGTCTTGCATATCAGGTGCAACCCAGTCGCGTACGTCGATTTTACCGGTGACGGCGGCGGAGATTAGGGCGGTTCGGCGTTCTTGTATCAATGTAATGAGTTGGGACGCTTGCGAAATTAGAAGGTCTAATTTACTCACAGTGGCCGTAATAAATTCTGATATTTTAAATTGTTCAGTAACTGGAGGAACTGGAACACAAAAATTAGACAATGTTCCCAAATAAATTCCCGGCTGTGCTGAAAAACCAGCATTTTCCCAAAGTAAACTTTGAAAGTCTTTCGATTCAAAAACATAGCTTAGATGCTGAGGGTGAATTAATTTAGTTGTTCTGAAAACTCCCAAGCTTCTCTGAATATGGAATGAGTCCATTTCTGGAACAAGTGCAACCTTACCTAGAGTTGCTCCTACGATGGCCAGTAACACATCATCCTTTTTAGGAACGAATGAAGAACATAGCGATTTATAATCCTTATGCGAGATTTGTGAGTCATCATCCCTGAACTGAAACACACCGCCAACAATATTCCTTACACTTAGCAAAGGAATGCCATTATCTACACGTGGTGGTGGCAAGTGAGTTCCATCTTTAATTAATGCGCAGATGTACTTTAAGGGCATTACCCTCCAATGTTCAGGCACCTCTCCTAACCATTCAACACCAGAATCTTTCATCGGCACATCAGGGTTTAGCCCTTTGGTAACGGCATGGCTAATCACTGCCTGGCGTTTTTCCTTCAGCAGCTCAATAAGTTGTTTTTGCTTCTCAATCAGCTTATCGATTTTTGCAGTTTCGTGATCAAGGAAACTTAATATAAGTTGCTGTTCAGAAATACCTGGCAAAGGCAAGTACAAACCTCTAATAATACCTGAGTTCAACCCAAGCATTATAGACCCTTTACCCTGAATTTTAATTTGATGCTTGATTTCAGGAGATTCATCAACTAACAGTTTAAAAAAATTAGGGACAATTAATTTATTATTAACCCGCACACGAATTAAGTGTGAATCGATAATTCCTTTTTCAGCGTTATGAGGAACAATTTCACATTTTCCGCTCGTCCCCATCATGGTGATCAAAATATCACCAGGGAATACTTCATAGACTTCCATTCCTTTAAACTTATTAAAACTTATCCTTCTTTTCCCTAGTGAAAAATCACGTTTTATAACATTCTCTTGCCCATACACTTGCACACCATCGTCAACCATATCCTCTAACTTTAGTGCACTGCCGAAAGGTCCTATTTTTGTACCTTCCGCACCATCTTTAAGTAAGTATCTGACTTGTTTTAACTCCCAATGAGAAGGTAATTGCACTAACCCTTCAGTATTGGTGCAATTATACTCGGGATAAGCTCTATATTTCTTCAATCCAACCATCAGGAATGGACCTCCTGCAGCAGCTTCATAATCTCGGCGCTAACGGCGTCCAGATCGGCATCAATTTCTTCCAGCGGGCGCGGTGGCTGATAGACGTAGAAATGGCGGTTAAACGGAATTTCATAACCGACAATGCCAATTTCACCGTCTTTCGCGTCACGCTTATCGGCATTAATCCAGGCATCCGCCACGTGCGGCAACACTTCTGCTGTGAAGTAGCTTTCAATCAGTTCACTGGTGGAAACGGCGGGATTTAACGGTACGTTCTCGTTATCACGCAGCTCGCCATCCTGCTCGAACTCCACCACTTTGCCTTTGTACTCAAATGCGCCGTACAGCGGCTGGGCAGCCTCTTTCAGAACCTTTTTTACCACTGGCTCAGCATCCGGGTTCTTAGTGGTAATCGCATCGATAAACTGTTTGTTCTCTTTGGCATCCAGCTTCACACCAGCCGTTTTGATTGCCCCTTTCAGGATCAGCTGGAACTGATTGAAATCGTTGCTCACCAGCGTTTTTCCACCGGCCTGAGCGCCTAATGCTGCCTGAATTTGCTGAGCTTTAGCCATCAATGCACGCTGTGCCAGCCACAGCTTGCTGTCGAGCAGATCTTTAATCTGCTTCTCCTTCAGCTCGGCAAATTCTGCTTTGATAATCGTTCGGGCTTCTGCTTCGATATCGGAGAAATCGCCATAGTTTCCGTCATGCCACTGTGCCGAAAACTCTTCGTACAAACGCTCCATGGGAGCGTTAAACGGCTTCGGTGCAAAGCGCAGCGTGGCAATCGCTTCATCGGTGACCTGTGCAGATAAGCGCAAAGGGCGCTCAATGGTCAGGCGACGATAACCAAAATCGGTGCTGTTAAAGATTTTGCTGGCGAAGGTTTTCGGCGCTTCGGTTTTAGAGCTGGTAGATTGGCGCCCACGGTTGGATTTTTGTTCTGCCGCTTTTTCCATCCCAAGTTCTTCAAGCGGGGTGGCATCCACCACCTCAAAATCACCAAAGGTGCGGGTGATAAGCTTGATATCGTCCTCGCCCATCAGATTGCGTTTAGAACCCAGCGATTTTCGCATCTTGCCGCACAGGTTAGTGCCATCAATCAGTTGCACTTTACCTTTACGCGCTCGCGCTTTCTTGTTCGACAAAATCCAGACGTAGGTCGCAATGCCAGTGTTGTAGAACATATCGGTCGGCAATGCGACGATCCCTTCCAGCAAATCTGCTTCCAGAATATAACGGCGAATCTCACTCTCACCACTGCCTGCCCCGCCGGTAAACAGCGGTGAGCCGTTGAGGATGATCCCGATACGCCCACCATTGTTTACGCTACCATCCACATTGTGACTGTCGCGCATTTTGCTGATCAGGTGCATCAGAAACAGCAGCGAACCATCAGAGACACGCGGTAAGCCTGGGCCAAAGCGCCCGTTAAAGCCTTTCTGCTGATGTTCGTCGTTAATCTCACCTTCAATCTTTTTCCAATCCACGCCGAAGGGGGGATTTGAAAGCATATAATCGAACTGCTCCTGCGGAAGCTGATCGTTAGAAAGCGTATTGCCCAACTTGATACGGCTGACATCCTGGCCTTTGATCAGCATATCGGCTTTACAGATAGCGTAGGACTCGGGGTTCAGTTCCTGGCCAAAGGCACGCATCACGGCTTTGGGATTCAGTTCGTGCACGTATTCCATACCCGATGAGAGGAAGCCCCCCGTGCCGGCGGTGGGATCGTAAATGGTGCGGATAATACCCTCTTTAGAGAGTGCCTCATCATCTTCCATGAATACCAATGAGGTGGTTAAACGCACGATATCGCGTGGGGTAAAGTGCTCCCCTGCCGTCTCGTTAGAGCTCTCCGCAAAACGACGGATTAACTCCTCAAACACCAAGCCCATATCATGGTTAGAAATCGCTTTAGGGCTCAGGTCGGTGGTGGCAAATTTCTTAACGACTTTGTATAGCAGGTTGGCATCTTCCAGCAGGCCGACAAACTCACTGAATTTAAAGTGTTCAAAGATTTCACGCGCATCTTTAGAGAACGACTGCACGTAGTTCTCTAGATTGGCCTTGATGTCGTTCTGCCCCATCTTGCCGAGATCCATTGGCGACGTGTTGAAGAAAGACAGCCCTTTGGTCGCACGCAACAGAAACTTCTCTCGCCCTTCTTCCGGTAGAGGGCTGGCCTTCAGTTTCTCCGCCTCTGCCAGCACCGCTTCTTTGGTGCCCGCCAGCACACACTCAAGGCGACGCAACAGGGTAAACGGCAGGATCACCCGCCCGTACTGGGATTGTTTAAAATCACCGCGAAGCAGATCGGCAACCGCCCAGATGAAAGCAGCCGTTTGAGAGAAATTTGTGTTAGCCATATCAATAACCTGAAAGGGGACGTGTAAAGATGGGTAGATTATACATGAATCAATACTGCTTGCTGTGACATCGGCGGTGCGTATAGATCTTAACCAGATCCCAGAGACCGACGCTTGAATAACACCATCTTCCCTCCTGCCCTCCCCTAGCATATCTATCAAACAAAAAATAGTTACAACCATCTTTATTGGCAAGATCAATAATTCAAGTGAATAACTAGAAGTTGTTGATATTTTAATCCTTATGTAGCATAAATTTGGTTCCACACTTGAAGGAATTTTTTTGAGAAGGATTTCACATAATGAGTTATGTCCCTTTTAAAGCACCTAGCAAGAAACTGATTATATCTGTTCTTTCATCCTCCGCATTCATTACCGGACTAACCATCGCAGTTATATGGTTATACCTTTTTAATTTAGACAGACTAGATATATTCTATGATGCTATTAGCGCTCGTTCAGCTATAGCCGTGATATTTGGCTTTACCATAATATCAACTCTTGGTTTTAGCACGTTAATTTTTTCTTCTTCATTTATTATAATACTGATCTTTTCTAACTATAAAAATGAACTAGGGAAACAACACAGCACAGTTCATGGATTTTCTAACGTTGGATTATTTAATAATCTAGGTTCATGCATTCTGTTGATCACATCTTTTATTGTTTATAATTACTCAATAGCAAATGGGTACGTATGTACTATACTTTTCATTGTCGCATCTTTACTTTTGAGCTATTACATTACTTATGTAAAAATCATAAAGCCAATTAAAATAACTCATCAAAGCAACAGCGAAATAAAAGGCAGAATAGGTAAAAGGTCGATGATATTTTTATTACCTTTGTCACTACTTGCCCCTGCTATTGTACAAATACTTCCTCTTTTGTTCTTACTAAGCCAGCTAGAGTTTACAGACGGCAGTAGCGATTTTGCTCAACTGGCTTTACTTGCTGCCGTAGCTCTAACATTTTCCACCTTAAGTATTCTACCTGGCACTATTTATATAAATGAAGGCTTTGTTGAATAAATCGAACTTTTGCTGAGTTGAAGGATCAGATCACACATCTTCCCGACAACGCAGACCGTTCCGTGGCAAAGCAAAAGTTCAAAATCACCAACTGGCCCACCTACAATAAAGCCCTCATCAACCGTGGCTCCATAACTTTCTGGCTGGATGATGAAGCTATTCAGGCCTGGTATGAGTCGGCAACGCCTTCATCACGAGGCAGACCTCAGCGCTATTCTGACCTTGCCATCACGACTGTGCTGGTCATTAAACGCGTATTCAGGCTGACCCTGCGGGCTGCACAGGGTTTTATTGATTCCATTTTTACACTGATGAATGTTCCGTTGCGCTGCCCGGATTACACCAGTGTCAGCAAGCGCGCAAAGTCGGTTAATGTCAGTTTCAAAACGTTCACCCGGGGTGAAATCGCGCATCTGGTGATTGATTCCACCGGGCTGAAGGTCTTCGGTGAAGGCGAGTGGAAAGTCAAAAAGCATGGCCAGGAACGCCGCCGTATCTGGCGTAAGCTGCATCTGGCAGTTGACAGCAACACACATGAAATCATCTGTGCAGACCTGTCGCTGAACAATGTGACGGACTCAGAAGCCTTCCCGGGTCTTATCCGGCAGACTCACAGAAAAATCAGGGCAGCATCGGCAGACGGCGCTTACGACACCCGGCTCTGTCACGATGAACTGCGGCGTAAGAAAATCAGCGCGCTTATCCCTCCCCGAAAAGGTGCGGGTTACTGGCCCGGTGAATATGCAGACCGTAACCGTGCAGTGGCTAATCAGCGAATGACCGGGAGTAATGCGCGGTGGAAATGGACAACAGATTACAACCGTCGCTCGATAGCGGAAACGGCGATGTACCGGGTAAAACAGCTGTTCGGGGGTTCACTGACGCTGCGTGACTACGATGGTCAGGTTGCGGAGGCTATGGCCCTGGTACGAGCGCTGAACAAAATGACGAAAGCAGGTATGCCTGAAAGCGTGCGTATTGCCTGAAAACACAACCCGCTACGGGGGAGACTTACCCGAAATCTGATTTATTCAACAAAGCCATAAATGAAAAGAAGAACGGTGGTATGCTTCACTCCATTATTATTATATTAGTATCAATCCCAACAGCCTTAGTTGTTTTATCCATGATATTCAGACCAATACCAAATATGATTATAAATCTAACAATGAATCTATCTGGTATTAGTGACTGGCGTATCCATCAGTTTTACATCAAAGAAGAAACTCACCCTCATACCATGTTTAATGGTCTATTATGGAATACGAGATATTTTCAAAACATACCTAGTAGATTCTTTATCACTGGCGTTAGTGTATTCACTTTAGGTAATAAACAACTAATTTGCCCAACAACAATCATACAAGCTAGAGCGGAAAGTTTAAAACTAACGGTTGATGACATCAATAAACATGATGAGAAATTAGTCAAGTTAAAAGCATCCGCGATGAATTGCATTCCATTTAACAAAGGTGAGATCCATGTTTGGGACTCACCCATTCTAGAGCCAATTTATTATGAAAAGATAAAAATAAAAAATGAAAACAGCATGATAAAACTGATGCAATCATTAAAATGACAACATCATAATTACAGCTCTCTAAACAAACCTTATGAGGGCTGTTACTACCACTCGAAAAATCAATCAATTAACTAGTAAAGTAAAATTTAAGATATTAATATGGAAATAACTAATAAATATTTTCATCTATAACGAGTCAACCAGAAATCATATAATTAAAACCTAATTCGATTCCAACACAACCTCCTCACCCCGTTTCCACACGATAAACCCGGCCTCATAAGGATGCAAAGGCGTACTGACAATAATACTGTATCCTTCACCGGGTATAAAATCATACTCATCGACTCCAGGAACACACTTCCCCGGTTCCAATGCAACAGGCGTGTTAACATATGATTTTTCATAGTCATAATTATCATTGCCATACTGCCATATGGCTACCTTCAGAAGGCTCTCCTCTCTTTCCATGTCATTCCTATCGACAAAAATGCAGATCTTGCTGCCAGCAACAGTTGCTTTTGCCGGGCGTAAATTGACTTTATCCCCCATAGGGCAACCAGAGATAAAAAGAGGAATAAAGAGTAAGAGGATTTTTTTCATAGTGGCAGCCCTGCGATTCCTATTACAGGTTGTAATTTCTATAGAAATAATGAATTACTCTCATGATAATCTTTAGTTAAAACATCTCATTGCAATCTAATCGGGCCTCAGCATCATGTTTTCACCCTTCTTCATCACAACAAAACTGGTTCGATACGAATTCAGCGGTGTTCTTACCAACACAGTGTATCCTTCACCGGCGATAAAATTAAACTCACCGATACCTGGAACACACTTGTTGGCCTCCAACGTTACCGGGTTGTAGGCATATGACTTTTCGTAAACATAGTCATCACTACCCTGCTTCCAGATGGCGATATTCAGTATGGATTCGTTTTTTACGATATCGCTCTCATTAAAAAAAACGCAGACGTTACCGTCTACGATCTTACTTTGTGCTTGATAGAGATTAAACCTGTCACCGGTTGGGCAACCCGAGATAAAAAGAGGAAAAAGAAGGAATAAATATTTTCTCATAATGGCAGCCCTGCGCTTCTGATTATGGGGTTAAATTGTGACAATGTCCTTCTGTCCACTATCCCGATGAGTTTCCTGTTTGGCAAGCGGAAGAAGGTATTCGCCCCATATCTCTTGAGAATGAAATAGTCTGAAATTATCGATGCTTGCTGTTCCATGCTGTAGTGGCGCAGCAAAGGTTTATCAAGCCGATATTGATAACTTACCGCCCAACTGAGAAGCCCACGGGCGCGTACCCACATGCCCTTCTGGTGCTGCCAAACGTGTACCATCTCATGAATAAAAAGATGCTGCGCTTCAGGATCTTGGCTCGCATAATCTCTTTCATAAAGTGACCTACGAAAGTACAACTCCCCATTCGGGCTCATCGCCGTGTACTGATTCTGCAATCCAAACGGCAGATAGCTGTCGCAGTGAACCAACACGGTCTGATAGAAAATGGTGCTGCCAAACACTGAACGCGCCAGATTGACTTCGCCCGGCGTTAACGCCCGCGTGATCCCTTCCTGTTGTGGCTCCATCCTGGAACTCCTTGATCCGAAAGGGTTCAATGAAACGCCATTTTAGCCTTTAAGGTCAATCAGATAGGCCTTAGGAAAGCATCAGGAAGATCCGGTTTTTACTGAAATGGGAAATACGTCAATACAAAGTAAAGTGGGTAGGTAATTGCGGCAGGCAGATTCCAGGCACAAAAAAACCACCTTTCGGTGGCTTCTTGTTCGCGCGGTACTTAATGGTGCGAAGGCCGGACTCGAACAATTACATAATACAATGAAATATATAAAGTAATTATAATTCATTCGAGATTATGCCCCTTTTTGTGCCCCCAGCATAAATCCCGTGATACATCAGAAAATTAATCCTTCCCCCCTGCATTTTCGACCAATATTCAATCAGATAAAAGATTTCGGTTTGGTTCCGTCCTACGAACCCAAACCGGAAGCGCAACTGAGTATAAATTGTCACGGGTATTTTCTGAACACAACGTTCTCTTTCTTGGAGGCTGAAAAAAGATTTATAGAAAAACTGGTCACACTGTTCAATTTTTAATTTAGTTGTTTAAAAACAATAACTAACCTTGATTAGTTGGTGATGAGTTTGCCCTGACTGGTCACTTACAGTGAACAGTAAGACCCAAAAATGCAAAATACCGGCCTGAACCGATGATTTATTGCACGGCGGGTGAGCAACAGTGAGAAGTTTAATACAGAGAAAAGGCCTGCAATGCAGGCCTGAGTAGTCACCGCTACGGGGTTCCCCGGTGTTGGGTGTATGCGGTTTGTACAGGACGACTATAAGCGGCTCCACACAACAGCGTCCAATGGGTTCGGAAGATCAATAAAAGCCTATTGATCGGCAGAAACGATCGTGACGCCATTCGCTTAGCACATTTCACACTTGGGGAGCCAGTCAGCTTCACAGTCTTCGCTCAATATCAGATTGGTCTGCATCCCCTGATTGGTCTTGCGTTTCAGCAGCGCTATTTCGTACTCATGCAGGGTTTGCGGAACCGCACGCCCGAACGCGGTCAGATTTGTGCCCCGGGCTTCCATGTAAGAGAGGTACGCGTGATACAGGTATTTGCGTGGGTTCGCCGGGGTAATGTTGGCATTACCGATATACAGGCCATCGGGCGCACTGACCGCCAGCAGGTAACCGCAAAAATCGACCAGCGGATCAGCACTGCGTTTAATCTCCAGCGCTTCATCGGAGTTCTGTTGCGCTTCCAGCAATGCGTGGGCCCCATCAGGCATGGCAGAACGCTGTGAGCACAGGAATAATAGCACGATGAATTTAAATGATTTAATTCAACAATGAATTATACACCAACATATACACAATTTTTTGCCCCCCGAACTGTACCATTACAGACAGTGCAGGAGATCGTGATGATCCAGATACAATATTCCCGCATGTTGTTCCCAGACCGGCCTAATACGCCAGAAAAAAATATTTATAGAAAAACTGGCCATACTGTTCAATTTTAAAATAATCCTTTTAAAAACAATAAATTGACAGCGAACACTGAGTTAGAAGTCTGCATGAATCGCTCATCAAGAGTGAACACTCCGAACCATAATGGAATAGCGCTTTTTTCAGTAAAAGTGCACTATAGATAACCTACCATAATGAGAGACCATAAAATGCCATCTAATCCAATTGAAAATCCAACATTCAATATCACAGAAAATACCCCCCCTCTTAATTTCGTCACGCCTGAGATGTTTGGTGCCGTAGGAGATGGTGTTGCGGATGATACGGCGGCAGTGCAATCCGCGATAAACTCTGGAAAAGCCGTTATTTCTTCAAATCGATATCGACTTACCTCATCTATTCAACTATCAGAAAATAATTTCATGGGGTTGGGAATGACCACTGTTTTTGATGTGGATCATTCAGGGCATGGTTTTATTATGCCAGTGAAAACCGGCAGGGGTGTGAAGCTGATTTGCGGTTTTAGGTTAATATCAACCGCCAGTAAACCAAAAACAAAGTATGCATTTTTCTTTCCAGGCACAGCCCCCGGAGCTACGAGCATTTCTTACACCAGTGGTTATACATTCAGAGACTTAGAGATTGGTGGTGGGGGAGCATTTGGCGGCGGGTTTTTCTTAAAAGATGCCTTTAGAGTCAATATAGATAATGTAGGCATGACTTCGGTGGCAAACCCTATCCATGTCGCCGGCAGCACGTTGCAGTTAACGGTAAGTCATACCATTGCAAACAGCGACGGTGCCGACTTCGCCGCATTTGGCAGCAGTATCGGCTGGTGGATGACGGCTGAAAACTATGGGGGATTGGGGGTGCATATGCCGGAGAATATCAAATTTATAAATTCATCCGTGGTCGGCTATGATTACGGTGCAATCACAATAGGCAGCATGGTTAGATTGGACAATCCAGATATAGACTATGCCGGAGTGATAGGATGGCGCTATGATGGCGGTAACCATCATGTAATGAATGGCGGGTATATTGCGACCAATAACACGACAAAGCCATTTTCTGGAGTCAACATACAAACGGTCACTCCTGGCCAGGCCGGCGTCGAAGTGGTGAACTCAGTTATCACGTCATACCGTGGCGGAATGCCTGCGGGGAGTTTTGCAATTGTTGCCGGAGACTCTGACACTAATCATCAGGGAGGCATGGTGATCTCGGGCGTCAAGATTACCGGAGCGGCAAATTCATGGACATCTGGCGTACGTTCAGCATCAGCAAGATCGCTAAGTTTATCTGGATGCCAGATTGATAAGGGATCTCTGTCAACCAACGATGCGATTTCTGTCAGCAACCAAATGAATATTAGCATCACATCATGCGATGCCGGAACGGCTAACATAGTTTATGGGGCGCCCGCCAAAAATGCCGTTGGCGTCATCGAATGCAACGTCGCCACTGTAATAAGCACGGGTGTTGGCACAGCATCTAATTTCCGTGTGTTTGCCAACACCCCTCAATAGATTAAGCCTAAGGCAGGAACGGAAGCCAGCCCTTTTCATCAGAAAGCTTAATTACAATTACGCCATTTTCTGAATAAACTGAACCGTCACGTGGCCAGTTAGGTTTAACCATTATATCACTCAGCAGGCTTTTCACCTCCTGTTCATTAGCTGGCTCTGCATTGCAGATTTTATAATGGTTAAGAAATGCGACAGCTCTTAAATAGTTACCACCATCCCACCAGAAGAACGACTTTCCAAATGTATCCGAACGCAAATTCATGGTATTGTTTTTATCATAACCCCCATGAATATAAATTTTAGCCCCATCACAGGCTTTCCCAATTTCACCAATTCTTTGTTTGATTTCTTTCGCCATTAATACATCATTTTCTCTAACTTCAACATCATAAGAGAATAATTTATTAACGAAAAATATATTAGTGCAGATCACTAATGCAGCAATGGCGCTTAGCGTATTGTTTTTCTCTTTATATGTCAAAACCAATATATAAGAGAAAGACATAGCAGCGCCGCATGCAACAAACAACCTGGGAGGTGATGAGCTTCCGGATATGACGATAAATGAGAAAGTAATAAAGATAACAATCAATGACAACAAAGCAATTGTTATATACTTACCGTCTTTTGATTTTGCATATAAAAAAACACAGTATAAGGTAGCAATTAACAATATAACCAGTGTAGTTCCACCATAGAACTGTAATCCAACAATAGCTCTTAGAAATCCGTTTACCACAGTCAAAAAATAATGAAAACCACCATCGGAAAATGACATGTATGATGAAAGATAGCCATCCGCATTGACATTGAAATGTTTTTTTACAATTAATGAAATAACGGCATACAAAATCAATGAAATTAACGCTGACGATGCCCCTTTAGCAATCCCTTTAATTAAATCCCTGAGGTTTATCTCGTCCCTTGCCAGCATTATGGTGTAATAGGCAACAATAACCACAGCAAGGTATGAAATAAGAGTTTGATAGATCCCAAGTGATAGTGCTATCAATATTGATGCAGCAATAAACCCCAGATAGCCTGACCTGGAAACCAGGATAAGTGCTGATATCGTGCACATCAATACACCTAGAGAAAACGTATCCGATTGATTTAAAAATTCAAGCTGATACGCCAACTGAGGTGATGTAATAAATAATAACAGGGCAAATGCAGAGTGGAAAGGTGATAATCTGAAAATCTTGCAGAAAACCATCGCCGCAATACAAATTAAAATTACTGATATCAACGGCGTCAGAACGGGTAAAAAAGGTTCTGGCAGAAAATAATTGCGTAAAAAAGCATGGAACCATCGCCCGAGAGAGACGGTCTGATAGAAATTGTTGGTGAACTCTCCATCAATATTAAGCGTAGACCTATATATGTAGTTACCATATGTGAATACGGCGCCTAAAAATGACGCAACAATCATTATCAAAAATGATCTTAGATTATTAGTTCTCACCCTTAACTCCATTTTTATTTTTTTCTATATATCTTGGGCGTTTCTTACTTTCCAGGTATATTCTGCCTATATACTCGCCCAGAACACCAATGCCTATTAGCTGAATACCACCTAGGAACAGAATAGAAACTAAAAGTGATGGATACCCTCTAACTGGATTACCAAAAATCAAGGTGTCAAAAATCATCCAGAAACCATAAAAGAAGGATAACGCTGCCACTCCCAATCCTATGTATGTCCAAATACGCAATGGCAAGGTGGAGAACGATGTAATGCCTTCCAATGCAAGATTCCAAAGCTTCCATCCATTAAACTTTGAAATACCTGCTACCCTTTCGGCTCTGCTGTACTCCACTATCTCTATGTTGCCGCCAACCCAGCTAAGAATACCTTTCATAAAAAGGTTACGCTCTGGAAGGCGTTTTATATTTTCTACTACCTCCCTGGACATAAGGCGAAAATCACCTACGTTTTCTTCTATTTTAGGCGAGCTTATTTTGTTATGGAGTTTATAGAACCAGGCTGCAGATTTTCGTTTTAATCGGCTATCGCTCGATCTGTCAGTGCGCTTTGCCAGCACCATATCAGCGCCCGCGTGCCATTTCTCTATCAACTGAGGTATTACGCTAATTGGATCCTGCAAATCAACATCGATAGGTATTACGGCATCACCGGAAGCTCTCTCAAGCCCGGCAAAAAGTGCCGGCTCTTTACCAAAATTGCGCGTGAAGGTAATAGTGCGAACGAGAGGATCAGAGATTGCCAGGGCATTAATAATCGACTCAGTGGCGTCTTTACTTCCATCGTTAATGAAAACTATCTCTATGACATATTTAGAAAGCGCTTTCGATTCTCGAACGCTGGTATAAAAAATCGGAATGGCCTCCTCTTCATTAAAGACAGGAACGACAAGGGAAATTTTCATCTCTTTTCCTTGAATACTATGTACTTAGAGTAAACGTATCCGCAAATCAAACTTATAGCGGAAAAACTAATTAAAGTAATCCATGGTGTGATTGTGTAATGGTCTGCCATATAGCCCGTGAGGATACTTAAAAAACCCATAAACGCTACATACAACACATATCGCGTGGTAGTTGCCGTCGATTGAAATGTCACTTTCGTATTCACGAAGAAAGAGAAGGTGACGGCAATGCAGAAGGCTACGAAGTTGCTCAAAGCCTGATCGGCACCGAGGTACCTGAGCATGCAGAAGAAAACTGCCCAATGAATAGCGGTGTTAAGCACACCAACGGCGGCGTACTTGAAGAATTTCTTGTCCATTAGACCATCCATGAAAAACGAAGGGACAGATCCTAGCATTTTTAATGTTTCTGGCAAGACCTAGTAAACGTTTGGTCTGGATTTGCAACAAAAATTGTCATCGCCAAAACTCGTTTCAAAACAGCGCAGCGGCCCAGCCCACGCCTCTGCATCACACATGCTATAGTAACTTCGGTATATAAACCACGATCCTATACTGAAGCGTAAGTGATTATTCGTTCCTGACAGCCCGTTGAATCCGCATTTCCACTCACTGAACACCGATCGGTGCTACATCACCAATTCCGCCGAGCCACTTAACCAGTAGCCCGTTACGCGCTCAAAAACGTAACGGGTTCCCAGCAGGTAGTTCCGTGAAGCAGGTAGTGTGGTTGGCGATACCAGCGATATCGCCGAGCGGAGAGATTGGCGCCTGGCGTGCCACACTACCAACCGAATAACCGCCCCATCGTTGCCGACTCGGCGTTCTCTGCACGCTGACAACTACTCAGGTCCAATCTTCATAACCGCTGTCATGGATCCAGACAATACAGCCAGGGCATTCCTCTGTCAGAAACCAGAATCCGTCGAAGGCATCAGCGTCCATTTCTTCTTGATTTTTGGGAAATCTCTCGCGATACAGTGCAATCTGCTCAGCGACACTTCCCTCCAAGAATTTGCCTCGGCTGGCCAGCTTGATCTTCCCGTCTTCGAGTAAACGTTGAAGAAACGCAAAGAAATATTCTTTTTTCTCTTCAAAAGGGAAGGCATCATTCCAAATGTCCTCATCTGGGCAACTCACCCCCCAAAGCGCATCAATGGCCATTCCTTCCAACGTATATGCTCTTTCTTCATATAATGAATCTGAGATTATTGGTTTCATTCTAATCACCTGAATTTTATTTCAACTTTCTTTACTTTCTGCCCTACAGCGTCTCCAACACTTGATTTGCCAACTATATCAATAGTCCAGCGCGCCTTTGTTTGCTCCTTGCTATCTGAATACTCCCTCAGATTGATAGTGACACCATCTTTCTTTGCATAATAAACCATGCCCTGTGGTGTGTTTTTCGCTTCCAAAGGCACCGTACCAGCCAGCGATTGGGCATAGTCGATGATTTCTTGTCTTGACAATTTTTCCGTCGCAAAAACTTTGGTCGTTCCGGACTTGTTGCCTCCCCCCTCGCCCAGCACCTGCTCAAACTGCTGGCCAAACACGCTCAGCTTACTTTCGCTCTGTTTCGGGTCAAATACTTTAACCAGCTGATCGGTGCTGGTCTTCTGCAGCGCCTGCAGCTTTTCTGCCGCCTGCGCCGACAATCTGGCGTCAGCCGCGGTTTGCGCTTTTACCAAATCCGCAACCGGCTGGGTGTTGAACACTCGGCTCTTCAGCGATTCATCAACGGTCTTCACCGTTTGCTGCGCCAGTGTTTTCGCCGCGTCCTGCGTTTTTCCGACAACCAGCGTGGTTCCGGAGGCGATGGCCCCGGTACCGATGACCGCATCTGGCGCCGCGATATCGGCGGCATAAATTCCTGCCTGGTTCAGGCACAGGGCCGGGTTGGTCTTGCAACCCGTGATAACCAGTCGGGCGGCCGCAACCAGCTCCGGGGCGGCGCCCAGCAGCGTTAAGCCACCGGCCGTCAACACTATGCCGCCGCCGCCAATCACGGCAACCGCAGCCGCACCCTCGCGGCGGGCAGCCACGCGCTTCGCCGCCTCCGTATCCCCATTGCCCGCCGCCAGAATATCTCTCTGGTTGTCCAGTGCAAACTGCATGAACATATGGTCGGTCATGTTGTAGCGATAGACCGACTGCGCGCTGTCCGCGGCACTGTAGGTGCCTTCTGGCGTATGGGTGGTCAGCGCCCCGGTCAGCGCGCCGATAACACGTGCTGTCTGCTCTTTAGCCTCGTTGCCGTTTAGCGCCTCTTGCAAGCGCAATATCTGACGCTCTTTCTCATTGAGATTGGCCGGTTCGAACAGCGTGCTTTGCATAATCACCCCGGCCAGCTCCGCCGCCAGTGCTCCAGCCGCTGCTCCTTTGCCGTCACCCTTGCCGATTTCCGCACTGATGCCCGCCAGCACCGCATGACTGACCGATTTCCCGACCACGCCCAACACATCCCCGTTATCCCCTATCAGGTGGGCGCCTTCGGCCTGCACCTGGCCGCCGATATTCGCCAGCAGCGCGTTGGTCAGGTTGTCTTTGAAGCTGCCGCCGTTGATGGTGGTATTGAGGCTCGAGCTGATAATGGATTGCCCCGCCACCCGCTGCGCCACCTTGCCCCAGTCTTCATTGTTTAAGACCGGCAAGCGGGCCTTGTCGGCCGGCACATCCAGTTTCAGCACCATTTCATCGAACCCGGCCAGCGCCCCGCCTATCGCCATTGCGGTAACCACCGACTTAACGCTGCCGCTACTACCCAGCGCTTTCAGAGTTTTCGATAAATTTCCCTGGTTTTCCACCAATGCCACCGCAGCCTGGGACATCAGGCTCGTCATCCCCGCATAGGCAGAGCCGTACACTGCGCTCGCGCTTGCCCCGGCCGCGCCGGTGGCGGTAACGGCCGAGCTGCCCGCCGCAGCCGCCAACCCCGCACCTGCCGTTACCGCCGCCGCCGCAATGGCTATCACCGCCGCTACGGCCGGGTTCAGGCTCTGGCTTTTATAATCCCAGCTGTCGTAGGCATCCTTAACCACGCTCCACTGCACGTCGCCGCGTTGATTAAGGCCCTTCAGCCATTCCGTGCCCGGGCTATTGCCCATCGCGTTAATGGCGCTTTGCAACGCCTGGCCATTTTGCGCCTTCACATCGGCAGTCACGCCCTGAGCGGCATCAATCGTCAGCTTGCCCCCGGTGTAAATGTTCGGCAACAACCAGGTGGTTTCGGTATAACCTTTATCGGCCTGTTTGATGAAAAAGCCTTTGGAAATCGAAACGGTCTGTTCAAAAGAGGTATTTTTTACCGCGCGGAAATTAATTTTCCCGTTAGTGCTGGTCAGCCTGGCGTTTTTGCCTGCTTCTATTTTGCTGGCTTCATAGGTACTGTCGTCACGGCTCAACAGGTTGATGTCGCCGCCGGCGCTAAACTCGGTCACTTTGTTGGTCACATCGTGACGCGTCTGGGTGACCTCTTTCTTAGTGATGCAAAAAGACCATTTGCTGCAGGTCTTCTTTTTATCTTCATAGTGGTTAAACTCTTCCACCGCCTGCGCATAGAGATAGCCGCCTTTGGCCGTGACATCCAGCGTGCCTTTTGCCAACAGCCTGGTACCTTGAAACAGAATGCTGCCGTTCGACAGCAGGGTCAGCAGCCCGCCGCTGTTCAGTACGCTGCTCTGCTGCGTCACCGATTCGCTATAATTTCCGTCACCGCTATGCTGGGTGCGGTTTTTGACCGCCTCAAAGGTCAATGGGCCGTTAGCGGCGATGTACATATTGCCGCCGGAAGAAAAGTCGGTGCCATAGGCGGCGATATTGCGATTGGCAACCAGCGACATCGCCCCCTCCGCCCGCAACAGCGTGGTCAGGTGCCGAATATCCAGATCGTTCTCACCGGAAGCACTATGAGTATACTCAACGGCGGCCAGCCACAGATTACCTGTCATAATATCGAGGTTTTTGCCGGCATGGACGGTAGCCCCCTGCAATCCCATATCTCTGGCAGAGTGAAGGAGAATACTCCCCCCAGCAGTAACTCGGCTTCCGCGTTCAGGCGTTTGCGATTCGGGAAACAGGCTCGCGTAAGGCGGCGTATCTCTGGGGTTCAAATCGACGTTATGCCCCGACACAATGCTGACATCTTGCCCTGCAGTCACGCGCGCGCCGCGCATATCAAGGTAGCCATTACTGCTCAGAGTAATGGAGCCGGAAGCGCTCAGATTGCCCGGCGCATTCAGCGCATCGTTATACCGCTGCTGAACCGCCGCCTGGCTGCCGGGTTCCATTTTTGTGTAGTCCAGCAACCCATTACTCCGCCAAACCTTAAGTCCACTGCCGGCGTTTATCGTGATATTTTTGCCGTCAGCCAACACGCTGTCCAGCAGGAGCACATCCTGCCCGGCCTGAATCGTCAGATCTCCGCGCGCATACAGGCTGCTAAACCAGCGGCTGCCATCAGCATTAAAGAAATGCGGCCCCGCACTGGTTACCGAGTAGACCGGCCCATTGCGGCTGAGCAGCGTAATATCCAGGGCATTCACATTGCTTTGCCAGAGGTCTATGTTGTTTATCGCCGTCATTGCAACGGAATTACCCGCTTGAATAACCCCCTGTTGAAGGGCGATATTATTGTCGGCAAGCAGGGTGACATTTTCTTTCGCCACAACCACATCCGACAGTTTAATGGTGCCGGCCTTCAGTAAGACGTTTTTAGCAGATAAGGTTTCACTGCGGGGAATAACCGTAACTTCAGCAACCTGAACAGGATCATAACCCAGCGGGGTGTCAATATTGATGGTGCTGTTGAAGTCCGCCACCAGGTTGCCGCCGGCAACCAGCGTGGCATTGATATCCCCATCAGCACGCCAGCTGCGCGCGGAAGCACCCGGCTGAATAAAGCTGATGGCGGGCAGAATACCGTTTCCTTCCTTGTGTTTGCTGTACGCCTCGCCGTCTGTCGCGAAATGTATATGATTGCCGAGCGTCCCCAGCGACTGGCTTTTTACCACCAGATTGTCCCCGGTGAGGATAAGGTCCTTCGCGGCACGAATATCACTCAGATGGTTAATCAGCGTGGACGCATTGGCATACAGGTTTCCGCCGGACGCGATACGTCCGGGCGCAGATATCCCCTGAATAACCGTTTTTGTTGTCCCGTTATTGAACCACCGGTCCTGCGACGCGTTCCATCTATCTGCACAGGCCATATCGCCAGTGCTACACCAGCCGGCGCCGAAATATTGACTCATCGCCCGCGTGAGCGAATCTCTGTACGCATTCCCATCCCCGATATTGCCCGACGCACGGGCCTGATAGATAGCATTGAGCAGGTTGATACCGTCGCGCTCACCCGTATCCGTTTGCTCTCCCAGGTTAAGTACGTCAACCGTGTTATCCAGCTTCTGAGTGCGTATTACCAGGTCGCCGCCGTTGGTCTTGAGAGTGGCCGAGCGGTTCTCGATCAGGGTCGATTTATTGCCCTGCGCATCCTTCTGGATCCACAGGTTGTTATTGGCGTGGATTTTGGTGTCTGAGCCCACGTTACGCACCGTATCGCTGAACACGCGAATATCGCGGCTGGCGGTAATTTGCCCTGCGTTAGTCAGCATCTGGCTTGCCAGCGTAGCGTCCTGATCGGCCTGAACGGTGGCACCCGGTGCGACGAGCATGTCTCTGGCGCTGACGTTAAGGTCAGTCTTGCTGCGCGTGGCACCAGCCAGGGTGATTTTACCGTTCACGTTCAGCGTGATGTCACGCTGATTGGTGATAAGATCCTTCAGGTTAACCCCTACCCCATCCTCATTGGCCACCAGGCGGATTTTGTTGGCATACATACCGCCCAGCGCTCTGGTATCTACCGCCAATTGAGGTTTGGCCCCTTCGCCAGCTATCGGGGTGACCATGCCATCCTTAAAGCTGATGCGGTTGGCGCCCTGGGTCAGCGACAGGTTTTTCGCTTTGATTTGCCCGTTCAGCTCTGTGGCGCGGCTGATGATATCGACATAATCCTGCGCGCTGCCGTCCAGGCCTTTTCCACCGATGGTGACTAGGCCTTTTTTGACCTCCAGCGCCTCCAGCGCGCCCTGCTTGTCGAACTGCGGTTTGCCGGTGGTCAAGGTCACGCCCGGCGCATTGATAAATCCACAGCCGTCGCAGCTGATGCCGTTGGGGTTGGCTATCATCACGTTGGCCTTATTGCCGAACACCTCAAGCTTGCCCTGCAGCTCGGAACGGCTACCGCCGGTGACTTCGTTGATGATCAGCTCAGCGGCCTTGCCTTTGAGATTGCCGTTGGCATTCAACTGCCCGGCCAACTGCGACTGACCGGCGGCGGTGGCGTTGTTCAACACCGCGCCGGGCGCGGCGACATTGAAATCCTGATAACTGTTGTGCGAGATGCCGGCGCCGTTTGGCGTGGCAATATTGACTACCGGCACGTTGCCCTGTTGTATCTGGGTATTGCCGTTGGCGGCGTTGATGCCGGCGGCGAAGGCCGGGTGCAACGGCTGCAGCGCCGTCAGATAGATCAGCAAATAGCTGGCGCCGCGCGCCAGCGGGTGATTAAGCTTATCCACTCTTCACTCCTTTGAAAGGATGTTGGTTTTCAGGCGCCTGCCGGCGCCGATGCTGTGCGCTGGCGTTATAACGTGACGGTGGCTTGCCAGTAGGCCACCCAAAGATCGGGCTTCAGGCTGCTCGGGTGCGTCAGCGGCTTGCCGACGGTGAACGACTGGTTGAACCATCGGCTGTTCAGCGCCGCGCCGAGCGCTACGCCGGTAACGTTGCCGCCGTCAATTTTTCCGGCGCGCCCCTGTACCCAGCCGGAGTCCAGCGCGCCGATCAAAGCAAGTTCTCCCAGCCCCGGCTGCGTCATCAATTGCCAGTTGAGCTCATTGCGCCAATAAGCGCCGCGATTGCCGGTCAGGTACTGTTCCTTGAATCCGCGCACCGAGTATTGCCCGCCTACGGAAATACGCTCGCTGGCGTACAGATTGTCCGCACTGGTTTGGCCATAGGCCGAAGTCAGGTAATACAGCGAAGGAGTCAGTGGATAGAAATAGCTGGCGCTGAGGCTGAGCTTGCGAAACTCGCTGCGCGGGGCGTCGGTATGGCGCGGGTCATCCTCTGTCGCGCCCAACATGGAAAGGCCATGGCTTATCGTCGGGTTCAGCGTCAGATAGCCGCCTCCCGCGGTTGCACTGTAATTTCCGCCCAGGCTAAATACGCTGAGCGTTGGGCTACTGACCGCCAGGCGCTCACCCGCCAGGCGGTTTCCGTGCGCCGCCGCGTCAGCCCGATATCGATGGCAAACTTGCGCGTGCCGTCTCGCAACAGCGTGCGGCTAACGCCCAAGCGCTGGGTTTGGCTGTTGCCCTGATAGCGATAAGTTTCGCCATTAAAAGGCAGGTTCTGGAAAAAATCATTCCAGGCATACTGGTAGCTGAACAACCAGTAGCCGTAAGGCAAAGTCAGGCTGCCGTTCAGGCTGCGGCTGCGATGGCTACGGCTGAAATCGTCGTTACGCGCGGCGGACAGCGACCACTGCTCGGCAAGGTGTAGCGGGTTGTCCAGCGTCACGCCGGCATTCATCTGCCCGGTACCGGTGTTTTTCTGCCCGCTGTTGTCCGCCCCGGCGGAAACCGCGACGGGCCAACGCGCAGAGCTGCGCTGCAGCACCACCCGTGAATACCCCGCATGCGCACCGGGCTGGATATCGATGTTCACCTGCTGCGAAGGCAAGCGATTGAGCTGCTCCATGCCCTGTTCAATATCCCGCAGATTCAATACCTCACCGGCCATGCCGGGGAACGCCATGCCCAATGCCAGTTTGCTTTCGCCATCGAGAGTAATGGATTCGATCCGCCCTTCGCTGGCGCTGATGGTCAGCATGCCGGCAGAAATATCTTGTTCTTGCAGATAGGCCTGAGAGGTGACATAGCCGCGTTGCAAATAGGCATTGGTGGTTTCACGCACCAGGCGATTGATGGCGCTCAACGTCAGGCAACGCCCCTGGTAGGGTTTGGCCAGCCGGGTTTTTACCGACCAGGAAAGATGTTCGGCCCCCTGAAACCTAATCTGCCGCACAAGCTGGCAGGCTTCACCAGCGGCGGCAGGGGCCGGCAAGGGTAAGGCCGGCAGAGCAACGTTGTTTTGCAACGCCTCACGCTGCTGCTGTGTTTGATCTAGTAAAGCTTTTTGCTGGCGCTCAATGTCATTTTGGTCAGCAGGGCTAACAAATGCCGACGCAGCCCGCACCTCCAAACCACCACTCATTGCAAGTAGCCAAGCTCCCATGATGAACCAACATCCTTTGTCGATACGCAATCAGTCCTCGTTGACATTCAATCACACACAAGCTGAAAAGTGTAAATAATAACCAACAAATGTCTAGTTAATTATATTTTACAACTAAGAGGTGGATTTTCATCTTCTTCTAATGTGGGTTAGTAAAATGAAATGCAGGTCGATGCAGATCTGAGCATTTATAAACGCTGGTCACTACACCTAAGGTCGGACTCATGTAGTGCCTTAACTTATTAATAATAATTTTCCTGCACAATGGATTATCACATCTCCGTGAAAAAAAGATTTATAGAAAAACTGGTCACACTGTTCACTTTTTATTTTAGTTGTTTAAAAACAATAAATTAACCGTGATTAGTTGGTGATGAGTTTGCCCTAACTGGTCACTCACAGTGAACAGTCAGCCCCATAAATGCAAAATACCGGCCCGAGCCGGTGATTTATTGCGCTGTGGGTGAGTGGCAGGGAGAGGTTTTAGACAAAGAAAAGGCCTGCAATGCAGGCCTGAGTAGTTACCGCTACGGGGTTCCCCGGTGTTGGGTGTATGCGGTTTGTACCGCTCGACTATAAGCGGCCCCGCGCAACAGCGTCCAATGGGTTCGGCAGATCAATAAAGGCCTATTGATCGGCCCGGCCGATCGACCCGTTTATCGTCACACCGCCCCGCACTTCGGCAGCCAGTCCGCTTCGCACTCTTCACTCAATATCAGGTTGGTTTGTATTCCCTGCTTGGTGCGGCGTTTCAGCAACGTGTGTTCGTACTCTTTCAGCGTCTGCGGCACCGCCTGGCCGAACGCCGTCAGGTTCATCACGTGCTGATAGCCCCGTGCGGCCATAAACGACAGGTAGGCGTGGTACAGATAGCGGCGCGGGTTCGGCGGGGTGATGTTGGCATTGCCGATCATCATCCCTTCCGGGGTACCCAGCACCGTCAGGTAACCACAAAAATCGACCAGCGGATCGGCATGCCGTTTGATTTCCAGGGCTTCCGCCGAACTCTGCTGCGCCTGGAGCAGTACACGCGCATCATTCGGGTTGGCGAAGCGTTGCATCAGGTGACGCACAATCACAGCCAGCTCTTCGGTGATCTTCGCCAATAGCAACGGGTCGCGCTCTTCGGGGGCGATAGCTTCCGGGAACGGCAAAATAACCCGGCGGCGCGAGATGCCGCCGCTGCGGTCGCTGAACTGCATCGGGTTGTTGTTCACCGCCAAAATCACCGCTGAAATGTGCGTGGAGTAAGGGGCACGGTGTTTCGGATCGATAGCCACCGCATCGCCGCCGGTGATGGCCTTGATGCCCGCACCGTCACCGCTCCACTTCTCCTGGTCAGGCAGGATAATCAGCGAGAACCCGACCACAGCGGCGCGCTCGCGCGCCGACTCCAGGTTGTCGATGGTGGCCGAGGTGGTGTTGTCACTACCTGCCAGCAGCCGGGCGATGGCCGCCATCACACTCTTGCCGCTGCCGCCGGGGCCGGTCACTTCGAGGAACAGCTGCCAGTCGTAGCGGTTGGCCAGCACCATAAAGAGTGCCGCGAGGATACGCGCCTGTTTGTCGTGATTGCCCCCGGCGGCCCGCGTCAGCCATTGCCAGAAGTGCGGCGCATGGTCGGCCAGATTCTCCCCGGCGCGCGGCGGGGTGTAGTCCACGCTGTTGACGGTGCGCAGCCAGTGCTCTTGCCGGTGGGCGCTGAACTGCCCACTAACGGTATCGAATACCCCGTTACGAAAGCCTATCAATCGGCGGGCAGGCTCGCCCATCTGCGGCACCATCAGCTTGAGGGTGTCCAGGATGCTGTTGATACCGGCGGCGGAGAACGGCGCGCGTACCTTCTGGAACAGTGCAGCAATCTCTCGGCTCAGCTGTCGGTGTGGCAGCACCTGCCAGGCGCCGCGCGTATAGCGGCACAGCTCTTCCCCCACCGGCGGCACCGCCAGGGTATTGCCGTAGTGCTCGGCCAGCAGTTCGGCTTTCTCGCTGGCGCTCATGGCTTTCAAATCGGCATCGCTCAGCGTGTCGAACGGGCTGGGCTGTGGTGACTGGCTGAGCGCCTGGAGCTGGGCGCGCGTGGTCTCAATTCCCTGATTACAGTAGACGTCGTTCCAGTCGCCCTCTGTGGGCGGCAGTGCCGGAGTGCCGCCGGTGAGTGTGGCCGCCTCGGCGGCGCGGATCTGCCCGGTGCCGCTACGGTCATTATCGGCCGCCAGCAGCAGCCGCGCGTCCGGGTAGTGGCTGCGTAGCTGCTCCGCCACCGCCGCCAGGTTATTGGCGCTGAGCGCCACGCACACCGTCTCACCGGTCAGGCGATGCACGGTGAGACCGGTGGCGTAGCCCTCGGTGAGCCAGATAACCGCGTTGTCCGCCCCACTCAAGATGTGGCAGGCGGCTTTCACCTGCCCGCCTGCCAGCATGCGTTTGTCTCCGCTGGCGTTAATCAACTGCACGTTGACCACCTCGCCTCCGGCATTGTGCAGCGGCAGCAACAGGTCGTCGGGCTGGAAGGTGATACCGCCGACGCGCAGCGGCTGACCGTGCAGGGTCAGGGTTTCTGCCTCCGGCCAGCCTTTGGCGCTCAGGTAGGCGTTGCCGGTCTGGGGCCGGGCAGCAGCCACCAGAGCCTGTGCCTGTCGCGCGGCCTTGCGCTGGGCCTCGGCCTTGTCTTGCCCGCCGGTCTTCTGTGATGCATGGCCGGTCTCAGCGGCCGGTGGCAAGGCGCTGGCGTTCTCCCCCATCACGGCGGCCACCTGTTCGGCAGCGGCCCGGGCAGACAGTGACAAGGCCTTTTCCACCAGGTTGAGGCCGTCACCGGCCCCGCACTGATTGCAGAACCAGGTGCCGCGCCCGCCCTGGTTGTCAAAGCGGAAGCGGTCTTTACCGCCGCAGGTCGGGCACGGCTGCGGCTTGCCGTTCGGCTGCAAGGCGATACCGAGAGCCGGGAGTATCACCGGCCAGTGGCCGGTGGCGGTGCGTACGGTCTGGGAAACGAACTGGGCGCTCATCCTTTCTCTCCTCAGTGTACGGTGGCGTTCTGTGCCGCCGACAGGCGCTCGCAGCACAGCTCGTCCATCATCTTTTGCCCCAGCGCGGTCAAGCGCGGTGCGGCCACCAGAACGTCCGGCTGCACCATGTCGCTCAGCATGGTGCACGCCATGTCCATGCCGTCATCCACGCCGTACTGCCGCACAAAATGTCCCTCCAGGCGCAGGGCAATCGTCATCTGCAGCTCGTCCAGCGTGTACCCGAGGCTCACCCGGTAAAAGGCGCAGGTATCCAGATAGGCTTGCGCCACGGCGCGGCGGAAAACGGCGGTACGGACTTCAATCGGTAAACAGGATGAGGTATTCATGCGGCGGTGGCCTCCATGCGGGCAAGGATTTGGGTTTCACAGGTGTTGACGACGTGGCCGAGCTGATCGGTCAGCAAGGCAATGACCGAGGCAAACGATGCCTGTTGCACGGCATCGGGGCGCTGGCCGCCGAGGTCGAGGGTGTCCAGCAAGTCGAGGAACAGCACGCCGGTGGCGTGCGCATGCTGAAGACGCAGAAAATCGGCGTGCGGGATTGGGTAATGGGTGTCGCGGTAGTAGCGGTCGGCCAGGGTGTTCATGCTGCCGCCTTAACCGGCAGACGACCGGCAAAGGACAACACGTAATCACGGGCCAGCAGGCGGCGGGCGTTGTGCTCAGAATCCGCCACCGTGCGCAGCATGCACGGGGTTGCCGTCAGGGCAGTACGGCGAATGGCCGCAAACAGGAAACAAAATTCAGGGTAAGTCGGGGTGAGGGTCGTAGCCATGGTGGCAGCCTCCAGCAAGTATTGGTTATTGCTACCACCGAAGTTTCCACGCTTATGGGTGGTAGCCCAGACGGGGGTGGAAATACCGGCCTTACTGGAAACCGGCCTGACCGAAGTCAGCCCCGCCTGAGCCACCATTGATTGACTGCTGCGATAGCATAACATCCACCGCGCAAAAAATGAGCGAGCAAAGGCTGCGACGAAAAAAAACACGCTAGGCGCGTGTTGTGTCGCCAGTAAGTTACACGGGTTTCCACGCCCGGCTGCCGATTTTGCGGCAGCGGGAGGACTATAGCGCAGGGCCGGACAGGGGGGCAAGCCGTAAGACACCCCCGGACGTTCAATCGATCGCATAGTGATCAACAGTCGGTCAATTGGTCGTTGCGGGTATCGGCAGCCGCGCAGGTCAGCGGCACCGGCCCGGCACGGAACAGGCGCGGCTGAGCCTGGCGACTCGCCAGACGAATAACGCCATGTTTTTCGCTGCGGTGCTCCGGCAAGACGACGCCAGGCTCTTTACGCTGCAACAGGATAGCTTCCGCAATAAACAGTGCGTCGTTGTCGCTCAGGGTAAAGTGCTGGCGACCCAAGGTTAACTGCATCATGCGGCAGCCTCCTGGTGACGGTTGGCGATACGTTCGTCCATCCACTGCTCGACCTCGGAGGCCAGCCAGGCGACGTTTTTACCGCCGAGGGAGATCTGGGCCGGAAACTGCCGGCGACTCATCATCTCGTACACGGTGGAGCGGGACAGGCCGGTGGTGTAAAGCACTTCCGGCAAGCGAATAAAGCGCTCGCGCGGGGTGTAGCCATTTTGAAACACCGGCGACGGGGTGGATGGAGAGGGGGTGGAAACGGTCAACATAAAACGCTACCTCTTTGTGTCCGGCCAACGCTGGCCGGGACTGTGTGAACTTCGGTAGCGCCCTATTATGTGAATATTTACCGGGGTAGCAACAAGGTGTTGTTGTGTGGTGGAACAGATTTTATGATTATTTTTCAATCAAGTGGACATATTGGCCTATATTGGCCTTTATTGACCTTTGTTGGCAAACCGGCCGAAAAGCCTGAGCGATGGATGGACGGTTGATTAATAGGGGAAAACCGCCAAATACCGCTAGCCAGAGAAAAGGTCGTTTTGGGCCGGGTGAACAGTAGTGAACACTGGGTGAAGAGTTTGGCGAGAACTATTCACCACCTTATCCTCTGATTTATCTATATTTTTTATTTAGGTGAACACTAGTGAATAGTTTTAGTTAAAACTAAAAATGGCTTGATGGTTTTCTCATCAATGCTCAAGGCGGTTGTCCTGGGGGCAGTCCAACCGGGATGAATGGGGATGTTGTACGGCAGTCAGCAGAATAGCTTCACATTGACTGACACCGGAGACATGACCATGAGCACCACCGCCTTACCGAAATACATCACCGATAAACTGCACGCCCTGCGTGACGCTCGCGCAGCCCACGACAAAAACTACCAGGCGTTGACCGACGTCGTGACAGGCATTGCCCGCTGCCACCAACAGAAGAAAGACACCGAAGTGCAGAGCCAGAGCCAGAGCCAGAGCCAGGAGGCAGAAAGCCAGTGGCGCACCCTGTTTCGCAAACTGCGCGGAGAAATGACGCCGGAACGGCAAGCGCAGCACCACAGTCGGATTTCCAAGCGGGAGTTGGCGAAAGAGTTCGACGGCTTGATTGAGGAGATGGAGCTGGACAAAATGCAGCTTCACCTCAACTGCGGCGGCACAGCCCCGAAGATGGTGAACGCGCACAAAGACGCCCTCACAACCTTCGCTGACCATGCAATGGGCCAAGCCGTGGATGCGCTGAGCCAGGCGCTTATCAGCCCTGAGATTATCAAGGCCTGCGCGCTGGCGAAAAAGGCTTATAGCGTTTATGGGGATGACCCGGTGAAAGCGATTGAACAACAGCTGCTGGGAACGCTGCGGGGCCATATTAACGCTGCCACGGCAATGCAAAATATCGATCACCCGGTGCTGAATGAGATTGGCCTGACGATACCGGAACAAACCGGCGTATTGCGGGAGCGACAAAGATGCCCGATGCGCCAGATGCAAGGGGTAACAGAATTAACGGAAAAACGTCAACGCATGCAGCAGAAAGGGGCCAAATCATGATGCGCTGCCCGCTGTGCACCCATGCGTCCTATACCCGCACCAGTCGCTATATCACAGAGCGGACGAAAGAGGCGTATTACCAATGTCAGAGCCTGACCTGTTCTTGCACATTCAAGACGGCGGAAAGCGTCGATAAAATCCTGTGCCAGCCGATACAAGCGCAACCGGTCGATGAGAACGCCTTGCCACCACCGGAGAAACGGACATTGAACCGCTATCGCCGCTACAACAGCAATCCTACCCTGCACTAAGCGCCCTCCTCAGCCCCGCAGCTCTCGACAGCATCGCGGGGTATTTCTCTTTCGCCTCACCCAAAACAGCCTTTTTCCTGGCTAGCCAGCCACAAATTGCGCGTGCATGCATAGGGTGCATGATTTTGCATGCAAGAAAAAGCACTTTTCATCCCCTGCCACACCAGTACTGGCGCAGCCTGCGGCCGTTCATGCAACTGCATGAAAAGCGACACATGAAGTGCGCAGGCGAGGCGGGGGTAGTATTGCGCGCCAGCGGTAATATGCGTATTTAGTTTCGCGGCCTGAGTGCATCGTCACGCTTCACTAGTTCGCGGTAATGTCAGCGAGTGATACAGTAACGTTCAAGGGAGAGAAGTACTAATGGGGTGGTCAGATGAGGGTGAGCAAAGGATGGACGGCAGAGGAGCTCGGCCATTTAAACTTTCTAAGGTATAGCTTTTTAGCAAATCACCGATCTCCTTGGACATACCTTCACATCCGTCCTTCTACACTGTGGCGCCCAGAGTCCATCGATATTACTTGTTGATCGTGTCCTATAGGCTGTACTGTAACAACACTGCCTCACCACCTATTCGATAAAAGCATGTAAGGAGAACTGATGGAAGGGAAAAATTACACTTCTGAATATCTATTAATTTTCTCAGAAGAAAGAAAACTAATGCAAAATGAGGAAGATTTAATAAGAGGCCTTCAACTTAATCAAAACTTGAAGATTGAAAAGAAAGGTTCTAACAACACCATCACATTTCAGAATATTGAATTCACCCTAAACGTAAAAAAAATAAAATCCAAAAATGAAGCTTACCGTAGTTATGTCATTGACGTTTGCAATACAAATAAGGTTGCAGATGAGAAAGAAAAATTAGCAGTAAGAGACTTAAATAAAGAAATTATTGCTACAATTAGAGAACTACAACATTCACAGCTAAATACACTCAGAGATGACTTGGCAACCGAGTTTTCAATTGAGGGCTATAAACACATACATGAAATAGAAAATAAAATGAGGAAATTAATCACCATCTTTATGTCTACAAAAGTAGGCCTGGAATGGATTAAATCAAACATACCACAAGAAGTTATCGACTCAATAAAAAATAAAGATATAAAATCTGAAACTCAATCACTAAACACTTTCCTTTCAGAAACGGATTTCATTCAACTATCCAAATTCCTATTTGATAAATATAGCACAATCAAAACAGCCGATGTACATCGCATATTAAACAGCACAAAAAAAACCATTGACGTTGAGAAATTAATGGACTTCGTTCCTAAAAGCAACTGGCAGCGATATTTCTCCCCAGAGGTTTACTCGGAGAAGACCGATTCCAAAGAGCGAAACAAAAAAGAAGAAAAACTCATTGATGATTGGGAATCCTTGTATGACCTTAGAAATAAGGTTGCACACAATCGATTTATTACCTACGAGGAAATGAAACAAATTATCAGTAAAAAAAATGACATCAATGAAGTCATCAATGAAGCATTTAATGCTATTGAGGAAATAGAGATAACTGAGCAACAAGAAGAAGAAATAAAGTCAGAATTAAAGACAACTATTCATGAGAAAACTGGCGAAAGTGTAGACATAAGTAAAAACGAAGACCCAGAAAATAAGCCTGTTGATAAAAAACTGATGACTGACGGTGAGCATCACATAAGAAAGCTAACAAGATATATGTATATGAACATACATGATTCATACAAAAAAGAACTAAGGAAATACAGAAGTAAATTAAACAAAGCGGTGGAAAATTACAAGTCATCACCTGACAACACCCTTACATATAATTTATTAGAACTTGAGTTAAATCGAGTCAAGGATTATTTAAAGACATTAGCCTCTGTTATTTAATGTCAAAAAAAGGGGCGCGACGCCCCTTTTTTTTATGAAGGGAGCCAACCCTGCGTGACATTAAATCATTTGGCGAATTCATAAGGAGATACTAACTTAATTTTATTCTCATCAAGATAATCAGCCCACCACTGCACCATCAATCTACGCTCATCTAGATGCACAGAAGTATGAATATAAGCTGCTCGCACATTATTGCGTTCAGAGTGACTTAACTGACGTTCTATCGCATCATCGCTCCACAACCCAGACTCACCTAAAGCACCGCGTGCCATCGTCCTAAAGCCATGACCGCACACCTCGGTTTTAGTGTCGTATCCCATTGCACGCAGTGCATTATTCACCGTGTTTTCGCTCATGACTTTATCGGGGTCATGATCGCCGGGAAACAACCGCTTGTTTTCTCCGCTCAAAGTCCTTAGCTTCTCCAACAAAACCAACGCTTGGCGGCTTAGCGGGACGATATGCTCTTCTTTCATCTTCATGCCACGGTGTGAGTAGCGTACACCTTTGATTTCTTCACGCTGCGCCGGTATGCGCCAACAAGCTTTATCAAAATCGAACTCATCCCAGCGGGCGAAACGCAGCTCACTAGAACGCACAAAGGTGAGTAATGAAAGCTCTACGGCGATGCGTGTCATGAGACGTCCCCGATAAGCGGCAAGCCGTGCGAGAAACTCAGGGAAACGATGAGGCGGCAATGCCGGATAATGCCGAGCTTTGGTTGTTGCCAATGCTCCGGCCATGTCGCTGGCAGGATTAGAATCAATGTAATCGTTCTGAACTGCATAACGCATAATGGCCGTAACACGTTGCTGTAAGCGCTGCGCTACGTCGTGCTTACCGCTGGCGTCAACGGCCTTAATCGCTGCTAAAAGATGGCTGGTTTTAAGACCACGAATATCAGCTGCACCAATGCGCGGGAAAATATACAGTTCCAAATAACGAAGCACTCTCGCTCGGTGATCTTCACTCCAACGTTTGTTGTTGGCATGCCATTCTCGGGCAATGGTCTCGAACGTGTATGCGCCCGCAGTTTCAGCCTGAGCTTCCCTTTCTTCTGCTTTTGGATCCAATCCTTGTACCAACAGCTTTTTGGCTTCGTCTCTTTTGCTACGAGCTTCGGCAAGACTGACCATCGGCCAAACACCGAAAGCAAGCCGATCCTCTTTTTTATCGTTAGGGCGGCGGTACTTCATTCGCCAATACTTGGAACCTTTCGTCGTAACCTCGAGATACAAACCGCCGCCATCGGCCATTTTGTAGGTTTTCTCTTTGGGCTTTGCGGTCTCGACCTGGCGGGCGTTTAGCTTCATTTTGGGGGCACATTTTCAATCGAAGTGGAGATGCCCCCAATTATGCCCCCAGTGCCCCCTGGATTTCAACGGACAGCCTCGGACAACGGCGGACGCCAGAAAGGCCACTCTTATTGATTTTAAAGTATTTTTTGGACTTCGTCGGACGACTACGGAAGGGGGAATGGTGCCGAAGGCCGGACTCGAACCGGCACGTATCTCTACGGTTGATTTTGAATCAACTGCGTCTACCGATTTCGCCACTTCGGCACTGAAGTAGTATGCGGAAAACGGGTGCATTATACCTTTCAGCGATCCGCGTGCAACACTTATCCGTTGTTCAATGAGTTAAGTGTTGAAAAAAGCGCCGCAGCGCACGTTTGCCTGCCTTTCCTCGCCGCTTTCCCGCCCCGCCTGCTTCACAAGCCTTGTGGCGCATCACATTAATTATCACAAGATAGTGTTGCACGACAAAACGCCGATAAAACCCAATAACAAACAATTAATCATAAAGTTAAATAACGAAACCACCCCAACCCCCACGCCGGCATTTGTGATAACTGTCGCTTACTTGTTAATCGCGATGGTTGAAGATGTTCCTCCATAACAAAAAATAACAGCTCCTGTGGCCCCTGCCGCCGCCGGGGCCACAGGAGCGAACATGATCCCGTCCGAACGCCGCGATTACATCTATCGCTATGTGCATGAATACCAGCTGGCGAGCATCAGCGCGCTGTCGGAGCTGATGAGCGTCTCCCACATGACGGTGCGGCGCGATATCCGCGTGCTGGAAGAGCAAGGCAAGGTGGTCAGCGTCAGCGGCGGCGTGCGCCTGAGCGAGGCGCTGCGCCAGGAGCTGGCCTATTGCGAGAAGGCGCAGCTGCACCACCGCCACAAACGCGAGATCGGCAAATACGCCGCCGGCTTGGTGGAAGACGGTCAGGTGGTCTATCTGGACGCCGGCACCACCACCTTCGAGATCGCCCGCAGCCTGGCGGAGCGTTTCAATCTGACGGTAGTCACCAACGATTTCTCCATCATCCAGCACCTGATGAATCGCCCGCAGCTCAGCCTGTTCCACACCGGCGGCCAGGTGGATCAGCGCAACTACTCCTGCGTCGGCAACAGCGCCGCCATGCTGTTGCGCAGCCTGAATATCGACGTGGCCTTCATCAGCACCAGCTCCTGGGATCTGGAGCACGGCCTCTCCACGCCGCACGAGGAGAAGGTGCTGGTCAAGCAGGCGCTGCTGGAGGTCGCCCGCCGCCGGGTGCTGGTCTCCGACAGCAGCAAGTACGGCAAATACGGCATGTTCCGCGTCTGTCCGCTGGAGGCGCTGAGCGACATCATCTGCGACGCCGCGCTGCCGCCGGAGGCGCAGCAGCTGCTGCGCGAGCGCGGTCTGCAACTGCACAACGTCCAACTCTGATAACAACAACGCTAGGGAAAGGAGCACCATATGAACATCGTCATCACCGGCGGCGCCGGTTTTCTCGGCCAGCGGCTGGCGAAAGCGCTGCTGCACGGCAGTTGCCCGCTGGCCTTCGACACGCTGATCCTGGCGGACATCACCCCGCCGCCCGCCCCGCTGCCGGATACGCGCCTGCAGTGTCTGGCGCTCGATCTGTCGCAGCCCGGCGCGGCGGAGCGGCTGATCGATGCCGACTGCGGCGTGCTGTTCCACCTGGCAGCCATCGTCAGCAGCCATGCGGAGAGCGATTTCGATCTCGGCATGCAGGTCAATTTCGACGCCACCCGCCAATTGCTGGAAGCGGCGCGCCACCGGGCGCCGGGCATGAAGTTCATCTTCACCAGTTCGCTGGCGGTGTTCGGCGGCGAGTTGCCGCCGGTGATCGACGATCGGAGTGCGGTCACCCCGCAATCCTCCTACGGCGCGCAGAAGGCGATGTGCGAGCTACTGATCAACGACTATGCGCGCAAAGGCTTCGTCGATGGCCGCGTGCTGCGCCTGCCCACCATCAGCGTGCGGCCGGGCAAGCCGAACAAGGCGGCATCGTCGTTCGCCAGCGGCATCATCCGCGAGCCGCTGCACGGTGAGCCGGCGGTGTGCCCGGTAGACGCCGAGCTGGCGCTGTGGCTCTCCAGCCCGGCTGCGGTGGTGAGCAACTTCATCCACGCCGCCACGCTGCCCGCTTCGGCGTTCGGCGCGCTGCGCACGCTCAACCTGCCCGGCATCAGCGTGCGCGTGCGGGAGATGCTCGAAGCGCTGCGCACGGTGGCCGGTGACGCCGTCGCCGCACGGGTGCGATTCGAGCCGGACGCCGCCATCAACCGCATCGTCGCCGGCTGGCCGGGCGAGTTCGACACCCGGCGGGCACAGCAGCTGGGCTTTATCGCCGATGAAAGCTTCGAGCAGGCGATCCGCGCCTTTATCCGCGACGACATGCCGCAAGGCGGGGGCTGATCATGGCGATGTATACCCCAATCATCGGGCTGGCGGTGGCGGTGTTCGCACTGATCTTCCTCGTGCTGCGCACCCGCGTGCATGCGCTGATCGCCATGCTTATCGCCGCCTCCATCGCCGGCATTACCGGCGGCATGGGCGCCACGCAAACCGTCGACGCCATCACCAAGGGCTTCGGCTCCACGCTCGGCAGCATCGGCATCGTCATCGGGCTGGGGGTGATGATGGGCCGGGTGCTGGAGGTCTCCGGCGCCGCCGAGCAGATCGCCTACAGCTTTATCAAGTGGCTGGGCAAAAGGCGCGAGGAGTGGGCGCTGGCCATCACCGGCTATATCGTCAGCATCCCGATTTTCGTCGATTCGGCGTTCGTCATCCTTTATCCGCTGGTCAAGGCGCTGGCGAAAAAGGGCAAGCGCAACCTGCTGACGCTCGGCGTCGCGCTGGCCGGCGGGCTGATCCTCACCCACCACGCGGTGCCGCCGACGCCGGGGCCGCTGGGCGTAGCGGGCATCTTCGGCGTGGATATCGGCGCCATGATGCTGGCCGGGCTGGTGCTGGCCATTCCCTGCGTGATCGGCATCGTGCTGTATGCGCGCTGGCTGGGCGCGCGCTACCCGGACTTTATGCCGCAGGAAGAGGAAGCGCCGCAGGATCTGCGCGCCGCGCATCAGCAGTATCTGGCGGAGAAAGAGGGCAAGGCGCTGCCGAGCCTGATGCTGTCGCTGCTGCCGATCCTGACGCCGATCGGGCTGATCTTCGTCAACGCGGTCAACAATATGCTGGCCAAGCGCGAGGGCATGGGCTGGCTGGCGGAAAGCCTGTGGGGCCAAAGCTTCGCGTTTCTCGGCTCGCCGATGATCGCGCTGGCGATCAGCGTACTGTTGGCGGTGTACACCCTGATGCCGCACGCCAATAAACACGACACGCTGGAGCGCCTGGAAGAAGGCCTGCAGACCGCCGGCATCATCCTGCTAGTCACCGGCGCCGGCGGCGCGCTGGGGGCGGTATTGCGCGAGAGCGGCGCCGGCACGCAGCTGGCGGAGCAGGTTGCCGGGCTGCCGATCTCGCCGGTGCTGATCCCGTTCGTCATCGCCACGCTGGTGCGGGTGATACAGGGATCCGGTACGGTGGCGATGATCACCGCCGCCTCGATCTCGGCGCCGATCGTCAGCCTGCTGCCCGGCGTCAATATGCTGGCGGCGGCGCAGGCGGCCACCCTGGGCGCGCTGTTCTTCAGCTACTTCAACGACAGCATGTTCTGGGTGGTCAACCGCATGATGGGCATCAAGGACGTGCGCCAGCAGATGATGGTGTGGTCGGTGCCCACCACTATCGCCTGGGCCATCAGCCTGTGCGGCGTGGTGTTGCTGGACTGGCTGCTGTAACGCTTCCCCCCCCAACGTCAACCCCAGGGCGCGATCTGTTAGATCGCGCCCTTTTTTCTTCTCCCTTTCACGCCCCTCACCACAAAACCGCAGATCCGATCACAATTTCACCAAATGCTGATTTTAAAGCCATATGAAAGAGAATAAGGTAAATAAATAAAATCAAATGAAAACAAAAGAAGGATAAACGCAATGAATGAAACAACCAGACGCATGGCCAGGTTGATCGATCTGAGCGCGGTGCAGGCCACCAATACCGAGCAAGACGTGCGCCACTGCGCCGCGCTGGCCAGCCGCTATCGCATCATCTCGGTGCACGTGCTGCCGTGCTGGACGCGTTTCCTCAGCACTTTGCTGCCGGAGCGCGGTCAGGCGGACGTGATGATTGGCGGGCCGGTCGGCTTTCCCGGCGGTGGGCAGACTACCGACCTCAAGGTGCAGGAGGTACGCCAGCTGATCGCCGAGGGCGCGCGCGAGGTCGATATGGTGGTGAACATCGGCAAGGTGCTGTCGGGGGATTACGACTATGTGCGCGAAGATCTGCGCCGGGTAGTCGAGGCCGCCGCGCCGGTACCGGCCAAAGTCATTCTGGAGACGCACTATCTGAACGAGCAGCAGATCCGTCGGGTGTGCGATATCGCCGTCGAGGTCGGCATGGCCTGGGTGAAAACCTCCACCGGCTGGGCGCCGACCGGCGCCACGGTGGAGAAAGTGGCGATCATCGCCGATCAGTTGCGTGGCCGCATCCAGATCAAAGGGGCCGGCGGCATTCGCGATCTGGACACGGTGCGCGCGTTGTATCGGCTGGGCGTACGCCGCTTTGGCATGAGCGCGGCGGCCACCCAGCGCGTGCTGGAGCAGCTCGAACAGGATCCAGGCCTGTTCCCGGAACTGAACGATAACTAAATCCTGCGCGATCCCAGCGCACGCTTCTGCGGGTGGCCCGCGCCATCCGCCACGGGAGTGATAACAATGAAAGATTTACTTCTTACCCTTGATATCGGCACCGGCAGCACCCGCGCCGGGCTGGTCGCCAACACCGGGAAAATCCTTGGCTTCGCGCAGCGCGAGTACGAACAGATCACGCCGCAGGCCGGTTGGTCTGAACAATCGCCTTCGCTGTGGTGGCAGTGCGTTTGCCAATGTACGCAGGAGCTGCACGCGCGCTACGCCGAATACTGGCCGCGTATCGCCGCCGTCGGTGCCTGCGGGCAGATGCACGGCACGGTTTTGCTCGATGCCGACGGCGAGCTGGTCGTCGATCGCGCCATGCTGTGGAACGACAAACGCGCGCAGCCGCAGGTGGCGCGCTTTAGCCACCAACAGCCGCCGCAGCCCTGGCTTGAACTGTTGAACAATCCCCCCACCGCCGCCTGGCCGGCGTTCAAGCTGGCCTGGCTGCGCGAGCATCACCCATCGCAGTGGGAACGCATCGCCACGGTGTTGATGCCGAAGGATTACGTCAATTTCCGGCTCTGCGGCGTACGCGCCACCGATTACAGCGAAGCCTCCTGTTATTACCTGATGGACAGCGCCACGCTGCAGTGGTCGCCAGAGGCGCTGCGGCAGTTCGGGCTGCGCGCCGATCAGCTGCCCGCCATCCATCTTTCCAGCGAGGTGATTGGCCACATTACGCCCGCAGCGGCACGCGTGACCGGTCTGCCGCCGGGGGTGCCGGTGGTAGCGGGCACGGCGGATATGGCCGCTACCCTGCTCGGTTCCGGCGTCTATCAGGCCGGCATCGCCTCCGACAGCACTGGCTCCTCCACGCTGCTCACCGTGGTCTCGGAACACCCGCTGCTCTCCGCCGGCGTCAACAACCTGCACCTGGCCAACTCGGCCTGGGGCGGTTTTACCCTGCTCGACGCCGGTGGCGACGCCATGCGCTGGGCGCGTTCGGCGCTGAGCGCCGGCCAACTCAGCCATCAGCAGATGCTCGATATGGCGGCCGAGGTGCCGCCGGGTGCCGAGGGGCTGCTGTTCCTGCCCTACCTGACCGGCGAGCGGCTGGCGGAACACACCAACTCGCGCGCGCAGTTCTTCGGCCTGCAGCGCAAGCATAGGCAGCCGCATCTCTACCGCGCGGTGCTGGAAGGCGTAGCGCTGGCCTCCCTGCGTAATCTGCAGCAGCTCAGGCGCCACGCACAGGAGCCGGAGGCAATGATCGCCTCCGGCGGCGGCGCACGCAGCCCGCTGTGGCTGCAGATCAAGGCCTCGGTCTATAACCTGCCGCTGCTGCAGACGCGCAATCAGGAGAACGGCACCACCGGCTGCGCGATCGTCGCCGGGGTCGGCGTCGGGCTGTTCAGCAGTTTTGCCCAGGGGGTGAGCCGCACCGTCAGCATCGAGCGCGAATTTACCCCCGATCCACGCCAGCACGAACACTACCTGCGCTGCTTCGAGCTGTTCGAACAGCTCTACCGCCAGGCGCAACCCCTCTACGAACAGCTTGACGTTATTAGCTCGTTCTCTTTTTCTCCGGATGAAGGAACACCGCAATGAGCGACTCTCTGATTAACAAGGGCGACATCGCGCAGCACGCCGCGGCCGAAAGTATCGACCGCAGCGCCTATCTGCCCGCCACGCCCTGGCTGCAACTGATGCTGGTCTGCTGCCTGTTCGCCCTGTGGGGCATGGCCGGCAACCTGAACGATATTCTGATCGCCCAGTTCAAAAAAGGCTTCGATCTGTCGGATACCCAGACCGCGCTGGTGCAATCGATCTTCTTCCTCGGTTACTTCGTAATGGCGCTGCCCGCTGCGGCGGTGATCAAACGCTACTCGTACAAGGTGGCGATCGTGATCGGCCTGTGCCTGTACGCACTCGGCTGTTTCCTGTTTATTCCTGCGGCGCAGATCATGACCTATGGCGCCTTCCTGGCCTGCCTGGGGGTGATCGCTACCGGGCTGTCGTTCCTGGAAACCTCCGCCAATACCTATTCCAGCCTGCTGGGGCCGCTGGAAACCTCCACCCAGCGCATCAACTTTTCGCAGATCTTCAACTCGCTGGGGATCATTTTTGGCGTACTGATCGGCCAGCAGCTGGTGTTCGGCAAAAACGATCCCAGCCACGCCGAGCTGCTGCAGATGCCACCGGCGGCGGCCGAAGCGGCACGCACCCAGATGGTGTCGCAGGTGGTCACACCTTATCTGATCATCGGCAGCGTGCTGATCGTGTTGGCGCTGATCTTCGTGGCGGTGAAATTCCCCGCCTGCAAAACCCAACGCTCGCACCAGGGAGCGGGCAAGCCGCTGATGCAATCGCTGAAGATCCTGCTGGCGCTGCCGCGCTTCCGATTGGGGGTGCTGTCGCAGTTCCTGTATGTCGGCGCGCAGGTAGGACTGTGGAGTTTCACCATTCGTTTTGTACAGATGATTGAACAGGGGGCAACCGAGCATTCGGCCACCTACGGGCTGCTGGCCACGCTGGTCTGTTACTCGGCCGGCAAGGTAGTCACCACCGCGCTGATGAAAAAGTTCAGCCCGGCGCGGTTGCTCGGCGTGTTCTGTTCGGTATGCGTGCTGCTGTTGCTGCTGGCCGTCAACATCCAAAGCCTGCTGGCGGTGGTGGCGATCATGGGCGTCAACTTCTGCATGGCGCTGTGCTGGCCAACCAACTTTGGCCTGACGATCAAAGGGCTGGGCGAAGAAACTCAGGTGGCCGGTTCGATCGTGGTGATGTCGATCATCGGTGGCGCGGTGGTGCCGTTAATCATGGGCATCATCTCCGATCTCAACGGCGGCGATATGCAGATCGCCTTCGCAGTACCGCTGGTCTGCTTCGCCTACGTCGCCTTCTATGGCTTCTACTGCGCGCGCAAGGGGATTTGATATGGCACACCGGATTAACGGGTTGATGCACGTCGGTCTGCGCTGCGCCGATATCGAACGAGCCGCCAGCTTCTATCGTTCACTCGGTTTCGAACCCCGACAAACGCTGGCGCTCGGCGGCCCCGTCGCCGTACAGTTTTTGCAGTTGGGTGAGCTAACGCTGGAGTTATACCAGCTACCTGACGAAGGGCTGACTCGCCCCGCCAGCGCCTATGGTATCGACCATATCGCTTTGCGGGTCACTGATCTGGCAGCCACGCAGCGTTGGCTGGCGGAGCTGGGGTATCCGGTGATTGAAGGGCCGACGCTGCAGCCCAGCGGTGCCA
The DNA here is from genome assembly GCF_010119335.3 of Serratia sp. HRI. Classification (NCBI taxonomy): domain Bacteria; kingdom Pseudomonadati; phylum Pseudomonadota; class Gammaproteobacteria; order Enterobacterales; family Yersiniaceae; genus Serratia; species Serratia sp. HRI. The sequence goes on from NZ_CP083690.1 coordinate 2,161,084, forward strand.
ACGGCGTGCGTTATCTGATGATCGCCGGGCCGGACGGTGAGCGGGTGGAGTTCAGCCAACCGCTGTAATGTTTCTTCCCACATGGCACAAGGCCCGATGGCGGTTATAAGCCATCGGGCCTCATTCGCTTTTTTGTCAGCTCGCGAGCCTTTACCGCCATAGCCATGCACCTTATCGGCCATCGCCTACATTTCCTTAATCCCCCTACCAGACAGCGCCAAATAATCCCCAACCGCAATGGCAACACTGCAAATAATTGCATATCCATGTGTCAGCCAATAAAGAGTGAGTTTGCTTAACATTCCGAGAACACTATTTTTTCATTGATGAATATCAGGCAGGAAATAAAAAATCGTAATAGCGTTCGCAAAGGCGAAAGAGTAATTCTATTAGATGAGCTTTATCTTAAATCACCAGAAAATAGCGTACATACCTAACAAAATGGCTAGTTAATACCTAAAAACCAGCTGAGATCGCTTGCCTATGCGGAGTTAATAGCTTTAAGATAGTGCAAGAAAATTTTCCCTGGTGTTGGCCAATATTGGCAACCTGGCCCTACGCGGTCAGGTTTTTTTTTGTATTTTTTATCAAAACATTACCGGGGAAGTGTATCGCCTTGACGGGTGGGAAACCAGTTAGACTAAAGTACAGTCCCTCACTAGACCTTTATCAGTTCAGTCTGGTTATTATTTCACATCGTAGAGATCGGGACCGGTACTCTATTACTTCCTTCTCTAGAATCACCACGGTACCAAATCAATACCGGCTGCCGCCTGTCATTCCCTGAATCGAAAGAATCTATTTCCTATCCAGTATTTTCTACCTTTAGGCTTATCTCGGCTGATTTGGCTCTGCCTGGTCGCCGGCGCAGCCTCCCACCGAAACGCCAGCCGCGAGCCTGCTTGCGCATCACTCCACCGGTTTAATCAGCCGCAGCTCCATCCCCAGGCGCACGGCATGTCGGGCATTCGTTACCCCCAACTTTTTGACTATGTTGGACATATGAAACTTGATGGTGCCGGTCTTTATGCCCAGGATCATCGCCGTTTCCTGGTAGGTTTTACCCACGCTGGCCCAATAGAGGATTTCGTTTTCTCTGTCGGTAAAGCGGGCGTTACGCTCCAGGGATGCGGCATTTTTTTCTGACAGTGGGGACAGCGCCAGGTACGACTCATGGATTGAGGCCAGCAATACCGAAATATCACCTTTACGATCGGTGAGTGCCTGGATGGCTTCCGCTCTCTGCTCAACGTTGAAGGCAAAGGAAAGCGTGACGAGATTGTCGTTGTAATCATGCAGCACAAAGGTATAGCCGTGCGTTACGCCAAACTCGCGGGCCTGTTCGAACAACTCGGGAAAGTGCAGCCCCGCGTCAGCCATGATTTGCTCGTCCCAGGCGAAAGGGGTCAGGCGGTTGCGGGCGGTAAGCACCACCGGATCAATATACTGCAACCCCTGCTCTTGATACTTTTTTACCCATTCACTCGGGTAGTTGGTAACCCCAAAGATGCAGGCAATGTCTTTTTTGGATAACACTACATACGCCCACAGGAGATCGCCTAACTCCCCCAACGCCGCTTCCAGGCGCTTGCCGATAATGTTGCTGAGATTATATTCATCTTCCATTGGCTGTCAGCTCCCTCTGCCCAACCTACCGCTGAACTGACTATACCAAAAAGGATCGACGCGCCGTAACCTTCGCACCTTGCACGGATAACGCCCGGTGGAATATTGCCAGCGGCAGCCGGCAAGCGCTTTGCCTGCCGCCGATACGCGGGGTATATTAGCCGCACGTCCATTGTGCCTGTCAGGAGTGAATGAGTGAGCATGTTCGCAGAAGAGCGCCAGGAAAAACTCCTCGCCATTCTCAAGGAGAAGCGCAAGCTCTCCGTGGGGGAAATGAGCTCGCGCTTTAACGTCTCCGGCGCCACCATCCGCACCGATCTGCGCATTCTGGAAGACGCCGGTATGCTGACACGCACCCACGGCGGCGCCATTCTGCGCACCCGCGCCAGCTTCGAGGTCGGTTCCGATCAGCGTGAAGAGGTGAACCTCAGCGCCAAGGAGCAAATCGGTCAATTGGCCGCCGGCCTGGTGGAAGACGGCGACATCATCGTATTGGACACCGGCACCACCACCCTGCAGATCGCCCGCCATCTGCGCCAGCGCCGCAACCTGACCGTGGTCACCAACGATTTCATGATCGCCAAGAGTCTGGAAGACGTCGAATCGATCCAGATCATCCTGCTGGGCGGCATCGTCAAAAAGGGTTATCACTGCGCGGTCGCCATCAGCGGCCGTTCGCTGCTGGATACGCTGAACATCGACAAGGCGTTTATGGGTACCAACGCATTGTCGCTGAAACAGGGCGCCTGCGTGGCCGACATCATGCTGGCCGAAACCAAGCGCGCGATGGTGGAACATGCCAATCAGGTGATCGTGGTGTGCGATCACTCCAAGCTGAGCAACACCTCGCTGGCGCAGTTCGCCTCCCCTGCCCAGATCGACACTCTCGTGCTGGATCGCCTGCCGGAAGACGCGCAGGCCTATCAGGATGCCGGCATCGCGCTGCTGAGCGTCGGCTGATCCCTCAACAAAAAAGGCGCGGCCCCGCGGCCACGCCTTTCTTCACTACCGATCGCCCCGCTACTTGCGTTTGAGCAGCATATACACGCTGATCAGCAGGAACAGCATGCTCGGCAGCAGCGCACCCAGCACCGGCGGCATGCTGTAGACCATGCTCAGCGGGCCGAAGATCTGATCCAGCACGTAGAACAGGAAGCCGAAGCTGATGCCGGTCACCACGCGGATGCCCATCGGCACGCTGCGCAGCGGGCCGAAGATGAACGACAGCGCCATCAGCATCATCACCGCCACCGACAGCGGCGAGAAGATTTTGCTCCACATGTTGAGCTGGTAACGGTTGGATTCCTGGCCGCTCTGCTTCAGGTACTTCACGTAGTTGTGCAGCCCGCTGATGGAGAGCGAATCCGGATCCAGCGCCACTACGCCCAGCTTGTCCGGGGTCAGGTTGGTTTTCCATTCGCCGGTCAGCGTCTGGGTACCGGTCACCTGTTTCGGGTTGGTCAGATCCGAGGTGTCCACCTGCGAAAGCTGCCACAGGCCGTTCTCGAAGCTGGCGGTGGCGGCATAGCGCACCGTCTCGAGGCGACGCTGGTCGTTGAAGTGGTAGATGTTCACGCCGGAGAGTTCTTTATCACCGGAGACGCGCTCGATGTAGATGAAGTCGTTGCCGTCCTTCGCCCACAGCCCGCTCTTGGTGGAGAGCAGCGAGCCGCCGTACATCTGCTGGGCGCGGTAGTTGCGCGCCATCTGCTCGCCCTGCGGCGCCACCCACTCGCCGATCGCCATGGTCAGCAGCACCAGCGGAATGGCGGTTTTCATCACCGAGCCGGCGATCTGCAGGCGGGTGAAGCCGGAAGCCTGCATCACCACCAGTTCACTGCGCGTCGCCAGTTGGCCCAGGCCGAGCAGCGCGCCAAGCAGCGCCGCCATCGGGAAGAAGATCTCGATGTCTTTCGGCACGCTCAGCAGGGTGTACATGCCGGCGCTCAGCGCGGTGTACTCGCCCTGGCCGACCTTGCGCAGCTGATCGACGAACTTGATGATGCCGGACAGCGACACCAGCATGAACAGCGTCATGATGATGGTGTTGAAAATCGTTTTACCGATATACCGGTCTAATACGCCAAACATCAGGCCGCTCCTCTCAGGCGTGCGCGCAGCTTGCGCATCGGCACGGTATCCCACAGGTTCAGCGCCAGCGCGATCGCGAAGTAAACGCCGTTAACCAGCCACAGCCACAGCATCGGATCCAGCTTGCCCTTGCCGGCGTTGGAGCGCAGCGAGGTCTGCAGCAGGAAGAAGATCAGATACAGCAGGATGGCCGGCAGCATGCTCAGCACGCGGCCCTGGCGCGGGTTCACCACGCTGAGCGGCACCACCAGCAGCGCCATCAGCGCCACCGACACCACCAGCGTCAGGCGCCAGTGCAGCTCGGCGCGTGCGTCCGGATCGTCGGATTCCCACAGCGTCTGCATCGACATCTGTTCGGATTCGGTGTTGTCCGCCGCCACGGTGCGATGGCCAATCACCGCCTTGTAGTCGGTGAAGTCGGTAATGCGGAAGTCGCGCAGCAGCGCGGTGCCTTCAAAGCGGGTGCCCTTGTCGAGCGTCACCACCTGCGAACCGTCTTTCTGCTGCACGATGTTGCCGTGCTCGGCCACCACCACCGACGGGCGTTGGTTACCGTTCGGCCGCAGCTGCGCCAGGAACACGTCGTTGAAGGTACTGCCCTTCACGTTGCCGATAAACAGCACCGCGTTGCCGTCCTGCGAGGGTTTGAACTGCCCTTCCGCCAGCCCGGCGATGCTCGGGTTGGCCTTGGCTTCGTTCACCACCACGTCCTGATAGCGCGAGGCCCAGGGGCCGGCCCAAAACACGTTCACCGCCGCGACCGCAGAGGTGAACAGCGCCAGGATCATGGCGGCGATAATCAGGGTGCGTTTGCCCAGCCCACAGGCGTGCATAACGGTGATTTCGCTCTCGGTATACAACCGCCCAAGCGTCATCAGCAAGCCGAGAAACAGGCTCAAAGGCAGGATGAGCTGCGCCATTTTCGGCACGCCCAACGCGAGCAGGGAGAGTACTAAGTTTGTCGGGATATTGCCGTCCACCGCGTCGCCCAACACCCTGACCAGGTTCTGACAAAAGAAGATCAGAAGCAGGATGAACAGGATGGCGATTTGGCTCTTGAGCGTTTCCCGTACCAGATATCTTATGATGATCACGCTTATTACGCCTGTGAAAACTTGTCTTTTTGCAGGAAAATCGATAATTTCATCGTTAATCCGCCATTTATTCTCATCATATGGCAACCTTCACAGCTAAAATAGTATTACAACATCAAGCCGTTTGGGTGTCCTATAGGAACTTGCTTATAGTCGCCAAAACAGAGCAATTTATGCCGTTCAGGTTAACATAATCCGTTAACTCAAATGGCAGGAGATCGTTACGGAGTCGGTTATTCTAGCCGTAGCGTCCGCCTTTGTCTTTAAGATTCAGGAGAGTGCATGGAGTTCAGTGTAAAAAGCGGTAGCCCGGAAAAACAGCGCAGTGCCTGTATTGTAGTCGGCGTTTTCGAACCGCGCCGCCTGTCCCCTATCGCAGAACAACTCGACAAAATCAGTGATGGTTATATCAGCGCATTGCTGCGCCGTGGCGAACTGGAAGGCAAGGTCGGGCAGACGCTGCTACTGCACCATGTGCCCAACATTCTCTCCGAGCGCATCCTGCTGATCGGCTGCGGCAAAGAGCGCGAGCTCGATGAGCGCCAATACAAGCAGGTGATCCAGAAAACCATCAATACCCTCAACGACACCGGCTCGATGGAAGCGGTCTGCTTCCTGACCGAACTGCACGTGAAAGGCCGCAATACCTACTGGAAAGTGCGTCAGGCGGTAGAAACCGCCAAAGAGACGCTCTACACCTTCGATCAGCTGAAAAGCAACAAGGTGGAGCCGCGCCGTCCGCTGCGCAAAATGGTGTTCAACGTGCCGACCCGCCGTGAGCTCACCAGCGGCGAGCGCGCCATCCAGCACGGCCTGGCGGTGGCTTCCGGCATCAAGGCAGCCAAAGATCTCGGCAACATGCCGCCGAACATCTGTAACGCCGGCTACCTGGCCTCGCAGGCCCGCCAGCTGGCGGACGCCTTCAGCACCCACATCACCACCCGCGTCATCGGCGAACAGCAGATGAAAGAGCTGGGCATGAACGCCTATCTGGCGGTCGGCGCCGGTTCGCAGAACGAATCATTGATGTCGGTGATGGAATATAAGGGCAACCCAAATCCGGACGCTAAGCCGATCGTGCTGGTCGGTAAAGGGCTGACCTTCGACTCCGGCGGCATCTCGATCAAACCGGCCGACGGCATGGACGAGATGAAATACGACATGTGCGGCGCGGCGACCGTGTACGGCGTGATGCGCGTGGTGGCGGAGCTGAACCTGCCGCTGAACGTGATCGGCGTGCTGGCCGGCTGTGAAAACATGCCGGGCGGCCGTGCTTACCGTCCGGGCGACGTGCTGACCACCATGTCCGGCCAGACCGTCGAGGTGCTCAACACCGACGCCGAAGGCCGTCTGGTGCTGTGCGACACCCTGACCTACGTCGAGCGCTTCGAGCCGGAGCTGGTGATCGACATCGCCACCCTGACCGGCGCCTGCGTGATCGCCTTGGGCCATCACATCACCGGCCTGATGTCGAACCACAATCCGCTGGCACACGAGCTGCTGGGCGCTTCCGAGCAGGCCGGCGACCGCGCCTGGCGCCTGCCGATGGCCGACGAGTACTACGAGCAGCTGGACTCCAACTTCGCCGACATGGCGAACATCGGTGGCCGCCCTGGCGGCGCCATCACCGCCGCCTGCTTCCTGTCGCGCTTCACCCGCAAGTACACCTGGGCGCACCTGGATATCGCCGGCACCGCCTGGCGCTCCGGTAAAGCCAAGGGCGCGACCGGCCGCCCGGTGGCGCTGCTGTCGCAGTTCTTGCTCAACCGTGCAGGCCTGAACGGCGACGATTAAATCTGAGCGGTAATTCAGGTATAATCCCAAGGGGCACAGCATGCTGTGCCCCTACATTTTTTATCGGCAGCGGTGGATCCTTAATGAAACAGGCGACGTTTTATTTGCTCGACAACGCGGAACCGTCAGGCGCGCTCAGCGCCCATGAGGCCGTGGCCTGCGCCGTTGCCGCCGAACGCTGGCGTGCCGGCAAGCGGGTGCTGATTGCCTGCGAGAGCCAAGAGCAGGCCCAGCGGCTGGACGAAGCGCTGTGGCAGCGCGAGCCGCATGAATTCGTGCCGCACAACCTGGCCGGCGAAGGGCCGCACTACGGCGCGCCGGTGGAACTGTGCTGGCCCGGCAAGCGCGGCAACGCCCCGCGCGACCTGCTGATCGCCCTGCTGCCGCAGTTTGCCGATTTTGCTACCGCTTTCCATGAAGTGGTAGACTTCGTTCCTTACGAAGACACTCTGAAACAGTTGGCGCGCGACCGTTACAAGGCCTATCGCAGCGTCGGCTTCCATTTGACCACGGCTACGCCGCCAACTCACTGAATACGATAAAGAATGGAAAAGACAAACAGTCAGCTCGACACCGCATACGACCCAAAACAGATCGAACAGAAGCTGTACGATCACTGGGAGAATCAGGGTTACTTCAAGCCGAACGGCGACACCAGCCAGGAAAGCTTCTGCATCATGATCCCGCCGCCGAACGTCACCGGCAGCCTGCACATGGGCCACGCGTTCCAGCAGACCATCATGGACACCATGATTCGCTATCAGCGCATGCAGGGTAAAAACACCCTGTGGCAGGCGGGCACCGACCACGCCGGCATCGCCACCCAGATGGTGGTAGAGCGCAAGATCGCCGCGGAAGAAGGCAAAACCCGCCACGACTACGGCCGTGACGCGTTCATCGACAAAATCTGGCAGTGGAAGGCGGAGTCCGGCGGCACCATCACCCGCCAGATGCGCCGTCTGGGCAACTCCGTGGACTGGGAGCGCGAGCGCTTCACCATGGACGAAGGCCTGTCGAACGCGGTGCGCGAAGTGTTTGTCCGTCTGCACAAAGAAGACCTGATCTACCGCGGCAAGCGCCTGGTGAACTGGGATCCGAAGCTGCGCACCGCCATCTCCGATCTGGAAGTGGAAAACCGCGAATCCAAAGGCTCCATGTGGCACCTGCGCTACCCGCTGGCCGACGGCGCGAAAACCGCCGAGGGCAAAGACTACCTGGTGGTCGCCACCACCCGTCCGGAAACCGTGCTGGGCGATACCGGCGTGGCGGTCAACCCGGAAGATCCGCGCTATAAAGACCTGATAGGCAAAGAGATCATTCTGCCGCTGGTCGGCCGCCGCATCCGCATCGTCGGCGACGAACACGCCGATATGGAAAAAGGCACCGGCTGCGTGAAGATCACCCCGGCGCACGATTTCAACGACTACGAAGTCGGCAAACGCCACGGCCTGCCGATGATCAACATTCTGACCTTCGACGGTGACATCCGCCAGGAAGCGGAAGTGTTCAACACCCTGGGCGAAGTCTGCACCGACTACTGCAACGAGATCCCGGCCGAGTTCCGTGGCCTGGAGCGCTTCGCGGCGCGTAAAGCGGTGGTTGCCGCCTTCGATAATCTGGGCCTGCTGGACGAGATCAAACCGCACGACCTGACGGTGCCTTACGGCGACCGCGGCGGCGTGGTGATCGAGCCGATGCTGACCGACCAATGGTACGTGCGCACCGCGCCGCTGGCCAAAGTGGCGGTGGAAGCGGTCGAACAGGGCCAAATCGAGTTCGTGCCGAAGCAGTACGAAAACATGTACTTCAGCTGGATGCGCGACATTCAGGACTGGTGCATCTCGCGTCAGCTGTGGTGGGGCCACCGCATCCCGGCCTGGTATGACGTGAACGGCAAAGTCTACGTGGGCCGCAGCGAAGAAGAAGTGCGCAGCGAGAACAACCTGGGCGCCGACGTGGTGCTGACCCAGGACGAAGACGTGCTGGACACCTGGTTCTCGTCCGGCCTGTGGACCTTCTCTACCCTGGGCTGGCCGGAGCAGACCGAGGCGCTGAAAACCTTCCACCCGACCAGCGTGATGGTCAGCGGCTTCGACATCATCTTCTTCTGGATCGCGCGCATGATCATGCTGACCATGCACTTCATCAAGGATGAAAACGGCAAGCCGCAGGTGCCGTTCAAGACCGTCTACATGACCGGTCTTATCCGCGACGACGAAGGCCAGAAGATGTCCAAGTCCAAAGGCAACGTGATCGATCCGCTGGACATGGTCGACGGCATCTCGCTGGAAGAGCTGCTGGAAAAACGCACCGGCAACATGATGCAGCCGCAGCTGGCGGAGAAAATCCGCAAGCGCACCGAGAAGCAGTTCCCGAACGGCATCGAGCCGCACGGCACCGACGCCCTGCGCTTCACCCTGGCGGCGCTGGCCTCGACCGGCCGCGACATCAACTGGGACATGAAGCGCCTGGAAGGCTACCGCAACTTCTGTAACAAGCTGTGGAACGCCAGCCGCTTCGTGCTGATGAATACCGAAGCGCACGACTGCGGCTTCAACGGCGGCGAGAAGGTGCTGTCGCTGGCGGATCGCTGGATCCTGGCCGAATTCAACCGCACGGTGAAAGCCTACCGCGAAGCGCTGGACACCTACCGCTTCGATCTGGCGGCCAACATCCTGTACGAATTCACCTGGAACCAGTTCTGCGACTGGTATCTGGAGCTGACCAAGCCGGTGGTGAGCAACGGTAGCGAAGCGGAACAGCGCGGCACCCGCCACACGCTGATCACCGTGCTGGAAGCGCTGCTGCGCCTGGCGCACCCGATCATTCCGTTCATCACCGAAACCATCTGGCAGCGCGTGAAGCCGCTGACCGGCACGACCGCAGACACCATCATGCTGCAGCCGTTCCCGGCCTACGACGCCGCGCTGGAAGACGAGCAGGCGCTGAACGATCTGGAGTGGATCAAGCAAACCATCATCGCCGTGCGCAACATCCGCGCCGAGATGAACATCGCGCCAAGCAAAGCGCTCGACGTGCTGCTGCGCAACTGCAGCGCCGACGCCCAGCGCCGCGTGCAGGAGAACCAAAGCTTTATCGCCCGTCTGGCGCGCCTGGAATCCATCGCGCTGCTGCCGACCGGTGATAAAGGCCCGGTCTCCGTCACCAAGCTGGTGGACGGCGCCGAGCTGCTGATCCCGATGGCCGGTTTCATCGACAAGGACGCCGAGATCGCGCGCCTGGCGAAAGAGATGGGCAAGCTGGATGCGGAAATCGCTTCGATCGAAGGCAAGCTGGCGAACGAAGGCTTCGTGGCGCGCGCGCCGGAAGCGGTGGTCGCCAAAGAGCGCGATCGTCTGGCGGCCTGCAAAGAAGGCAAAGTGAAGCTGCAGGAACAGCAGGCGACTATCGCCGCGCTGTAATCCACCGGCTCACGCCAACGCCTGAAAAACAGCGGGGTCTTCCCCGCTGTTTTTTTATCGCCGTTGCATCCGGGCCGGGTTAGATGTTATTACAAGATATTACTGCTGCAGGGACGCCGCCGGGAAATAACCCCCGGCGCGTTTCGTGCTGCGATAAAAACGAAAAACGAACGTGGTCTCTTTCAATGGCGAGTGTAAACATGACAACAGCAACCCCGGCGCGCCTGCTGGTGCGCCCCATCACGGCGGAAGACAATCCCGCCATTGCTCACGTCATTCGCGAAGTCTCCGCCGAGCACGGCCTGACGGCGGATAAAGGCTATACCGTCTCCGATCCCAATCTGGACGCCCTGTATCAGCTCTACAGCCTGCCGCGCAGCGCTTACTGGGTGATCGAGGTGGACGGCCAGGTCGCCGGCGGCGGCGGCATCGCGCCGCTGCAGGGCGGCGCAGACGATATTTGCGAATTGCAGAAGATGTATTTCCTGCCGGTGTTGCGCGGCAAGGGATTGGCGAAACGCCTGGCGCTGCAGGCGCTGGATTTCGCCCGCCAGCACGGCTTCCGCTGTTGTTACCTCGAGACCACCGCCAGCCTGACGCAGGCCGTTGCGCTGTACGAACACCTGGGCTTCGAGCACATCGACCACGCGATGGGCGCTACCGGCCACGTCGATTGCGAAGTCACCATGCTGAAAACGCTGTAATTGCCCCCGTCTCTCTATCATGGCGCAGCTTGCTGCGCCATTTTATTAATATCGCAATCAATCAGTAAAACTCGCTATAACGCCTTTTTTCAAGCAGATAAACTGACGTTAAAAACCACCATGTAAATTTAATGTGAAGTTCGTTAATAAATTAACGATCGCAAATTGACCGTTTTTCCCCCCGCGTTACTCTGCCAGTATCCCAATCGCGCACGGAGAGCTGTCATGTCGGAAAATACCTTTGATTACATCATCGTCGGCGCCGGTTCCGCCGGCTGCGTGCTGGCGGCGCAGCTGATCCGCCGCACCCAGGCGCGGGTGCTGCTGCTGGAAGCCGGCGGCGACGACAATAACCTGTTCATCAAAATGCCGGCCGGGGTGGCCAAGATCATCGCCAAAAAGAGCTGGCCCTACGAGACGGAACCGGAACCGCACGCCAACAACCGCCGCATGCAGATCGCACAGGGCAAGGTGCTGGGCGGCAGCAGCTCGGTCAACGGTATGATCTACCTGCGCGGCCAGCCGCAGGACTACGACGACTGGGCCGAACGCTACGGCTGCACCGGCTGGAGCTACCGTGAGGTGCTGCCCTATTTCAAACGCGCCGAGGCCAACGAAAGCCTGTCGGACGACTACCACGGCGCCGACGGGCTGCTGCCGGTCAGCGAAAACCGCTACCGCCACCCGCTCAGCATGGCGTTTATCCGCGCCGGCCAGGAGCTGAACCTGCCCTATCGCAACGACTTCAACGGCGACAGCCAGCACGGCGTCGGTTTCTACCAAACCACCACCCACAACGGCGAACGCGCCAGCACCGCCCGCACCTACCTGAAGGCGGTGCGCGACGAACGGCGGCTGGTGGTGAAACTGAACGCGCTGGCGCATCGGCTGACCTTCGAAGGCAACGTTACCACCGGCGTGGTCTACAGCCAGAACGGCGGTGCGGAAGTGACCGCGCGCGCCACCAAAGAGGTGATCGTCAGCGCCGGCGCGGTCGGTTCGCCGAAGCTGCTGATGCTGTCCGGCATCGGCCCGCGCGACCACCTGCAGCAGCTGGGCATCGAGGTGCGGGCGGATCTGCCGGTGGGCAAAAACTTCCACGACCATCTGCACATGTCGATCAACGTCAGCACCCGCGAACCGATCAGCCTGTTCGGCGCCGATCGCGGCCTGCAGGCGCTGAGCCACGGCGCGCAGTGGCTGGCGTTTCGCAGCGGCGTGCTCTCGTCCAACGTGCTGGAAGGCGCCGCCTTCACCGACAGCCGGGGCGATGGCCGCACGGACGTACAGATCCACTTCCTGCCGATGCTGGACAACTGGGACGACGTGCCCGGCGAGCCGCTGCCGAACATTCACGGCTTCACGCTCAAGGTCGGCTACCTGCAGCCGAAGGCGCGCGGCGAAGTGCTGCTGCGCAGCTGCAACCCGCGCGATCCGGTCAAGCTGCACGCCAACTACCTCGGCCACCCGGACGATCTGGCCGGCAGCGTGCGCGCGGTGAAGTTCGGCCTGGGCTTCCTGCAAACCGCGGCGCTGAAGCCGCTGATCAAAGATCTGCTGATGCCGCAGCCGGAGTGGACGCGCGACGAGGCGCAGCTGGAAGCCTTCGTGCGCAACTTCTGCAAGACGGTGTATCACCCGGTGGGCAGCTGCCGCATGGGGCCGTCGCCGCAGGACGCGGTGACCGATCCGCAGCTGCGGGTGCATGGTTTTGAACGGCTGCGGGTGATCGACTGCTCGGTGATGCCGCAGCTCACCAGCGGCAATACCAATGCGCCGACCATCATGCTGGCGGAAAAGGCGGTGGATCTGTTGCTGGGCGCGCCGCAGTAAGGGTGCGCCTCAACCTCAGGCGGCGGCGGGCACGCCGCTGTGGAAACGCAGCTCGCTGTCCGGCGACAGGATCAGCTCAGCCTCGAGGCGGCCGAAATGCGCCACCCGTTCGCTGATGTCGCCGCCGGCGATCTGTTCCGCCAGCGTCAGGTAGTCCTGATAATGGCGCGCTTCGGATCGCAGCAGCGAGACGTAAAAGCGGTTCAGCTCGTCGTCCAGGTGCGGCGCCAGCTTGGCGAAGCGTTCGCAGGATCGCGCTTCGATGTAAGCGCCGCAGATCAGTTTGTCGATCAGCGTTGCCGGATCGTGGGTGCGGATCTCGCGGATCATGCCCTTGGCGTAGCGGCTGGCGGTGATCTTGCGATACGGGATCCCGCGCGCCTGCATGATCTCCAGCACCTGCGAGAAGTGATGCAACTCTTCCTTGATCAACAGCACCATGCGATCCGCCAGATCCTGGCCGTAGGCCGAGCCGTTTTTCGGCAGGATCTTGCGGGTGAACTGGCCCTGGCGGAACAGCGTGTCCGGCGCGCCCTGCGCCTCGTGCAGAAACGCCTCGTAAGGGCGCAGCAGCGCCAACAGCGCGTCGCCGCTCTCTTTGTCCGCCACGTAGCGGCGGATCAACCACATGCCGGTCTGCGCGGCCTTCAGCTCGCACACCAGGTGGTCAGTCAGCAACAGCTGCAGGTTTTCCGGACGGCGCGCGGCATCAATCCAGGCGTCGGGAGTTTCACAGTGCAGGAAGCTTAAAATCGGGGCTAACAGGGATTGGTATGTCATGGCGTTTATCAGGGGCCGGCGAGAGCCGGCCCAAGTGAATAAGCGGGGTTAATCAGTGGCGTTTACCGTCGTCGTCTTCGTCGATGTAGTCGCCGTCTTCGTCATCCTCACCGTCTTCACCGTTCGGATCTTCGAAGTAGGTGCCCCAGCCGTCGTAATTGACGCCGCAGCGTTCCGCCAGCGCCACCAGCTGCTCGACCTGAGCGTCGATCAGCTCGGCGTTCAGGCCGACTTCGCTGATCACATCGCAGCACATCACCATCGAACCGTCTTCCACTTCCAGCTCTTCGGCGTCGGTCACTTCGTAGCCCAGCTTGAAGGCTTCAACGGCGGCCTGCTCCAGAACCTCAAATTTCTCGGCGGACAGATGGTGCTCGATGGTGTAGAGCGCGTCCGGATCGCTGCCGTCTTCCAGCAGTTCTTCGATGATCAGGCGGGTCTCTTCACGTTGTTCTTCCAGCAATTCGCGGTTTGCCATGCCTATATCCTCAAGTCAAATGGCCTTCATTCCTTCTATTTTCACACACCGCCGACATTGCTTCCACGATAAACGTGAAAGATTTCCTCGTCGGGGTTGAAATTGAATATTCATACATATAAAGTGAATTTTAATTCAATTAAACAATCAGGGAATCGGACTATGAGCACCGGCAATGCGTTATACCAACGTCACTTTCTGAGGTTAATGGATTTCACCCCAGCCGAGCTGCAGGCACTGCTGCGGCTTTCGGCCGATCTGAAGCAGGCCAAGAAGCAGGGGCAGGAACAGCGCCGGCTGCAGGGCAAAAACATTGCGCTCATCTTCGAAAAAGACTCGACCCGCACGCGATGCTCTTTCGAAGTTGCCGCATTCGATCAGGGCGCGCAGGTGACTTACCTCGGCCCGAGCGGCAGCCAGATCGGCCATAAAGAGTCGATGAAAGACACCGCTCGGGTGCTGGGCCGCCTGTACGACGGTATTCAGTATCGCGGCTACGGCCAGGCGCTGGTGGAAACCCTGGCGGAACACGCCGGCGTGCCGGTGTGGAACGGCCTGACCGACGAGTTCCACCCCACCCAACTGCTGGCGGATCTGCTCACCGTACAGGAGCATCTGCCGGGCAAGGCGCTGAGTGAAGTGAAACTGGCGTACGTCGGCGACGCGCGCAACAACATGGGCAACACGCTGCTGGAAGCCGCCGCGCTGGCGGGCATGGATCTGCGGCTGGTGGCGCCGAAGGCCTGCTGGCCGCAGCCGGAGCTGGTGGCCGAGTGCCAGGCGCTGGCGCAGCAAACCGGCGCGAAACTCACCCTGACCGAAGACATCGCAGAAGGGGTGCAGGACGCCGACTTCCTCTACACCGACGTCTGGGTGTCGATGGGTGAACCAAAAGAGACCTGGCAGGAGCGTATCGCGCTGCTGCGGCCGTATCAGGTCAACATGGCGATGCTGAAGTTGACCGGCAACCCGAACGTGAAGTTCCTGCACTGCCTGCCGGCGTTCCACGACGACCAAACCACCCTCGGCAAGCAGATGGCGCAGCAGTACGATCTGCACGGCGGCATGGAAGTGACCGACGAAGTGTTCGAATCGGCGCACAGCGTGGTGTTCGATCAGGCGGAAAACCGGCTGCACACCATCAAGGCGGTACTGGTCGCCACGCTGAGCGAAACCCTCTGACACGCCTCCCCTCCGCCCTGGCGCCCCCGGCCAGGGCGGCTAATATATTCCTGGAATATCAAATAGCGGATTGGCCTTTGCCCGCCGCGGGCAAAGGTTCTACCGTGACAGGCCGACGGCACCCGCGCCGTAAAAACCAACGATAACAAACCGTTCTCAGCGCCGCCTGGCGGCGCCTTCAGGGGATACACACCGATGAAAGCCAAACTCTTGCCGCTGTTCCTGCTCGCCGCCCTGCCCGCCGCCGCGTTAGCCGCCACGCCGCCGAATACGCTGGTGGTGGTGCAATCGCTGGATGACATCGTCAGCCTCGATCCGGCGGAAGCCAACGAACTCTCCAGCATCCAGACGGTGCCCAGCCTCTACCAGCGATTGGTGCAGGCGGATCGCGACGATCCGGCCAAGGTGGCGCCGGTGCTGGCGGAAAGCTGGCAGGGCGATGCGGCGGCCAAAACGCTGACGGTGAAACTGCGGCCGCAGGCGGCGTTCGCCTCCGGCAACCCGCTAACCGCCGACGACGTGATCTTTTCCTACAGCCGCGCGATCAAAATGAACAAATCGCCGGCGTTCATCCTCAACGTGCTCGGCTGGCAGCCGGACAACATTGACGCGCAGCTGAAGAAGATCGACGAACATACCGTGCAGCTGCGCTGGACGGCAGACGTCAGCCCGGCGGTGGCGCTGAATATCCTCTCGACGCCGATCGCTTCGATCGTCGACAGCAAGGCGGCGCTGGCCAACGTTAAAGACGGCGACTTCGGCAACGCCTGGCTGAAAATGCACTCCGCCGGCAGCGGCCCGTTCAAGATGCGCGTCTATCAGCCGCACCAGGCGATCGTGCTGGACGCCAACCCCACCACGCCGGGCGACAAGCCGCAGTTGAAAAACATCATTATTAAAAACGTGCCGGATCCGGCCACCCGCCGCCTGCTGATCCAGCAGGGCGACGCCGATATCGCCCGCGAACTGGGCGCCGATCAGACCGACACGCTGAAAAACCAGCCGGGCGTCAAGGTGCTGGAGATCCCGTCCGCCGAGCAAAACTACCTGGTGTTCAACACCGGCAACGGCGCCAATCCGCTGCTGAACAACCCGGCCTTCTGGGAAGCGGCGCGCTACCTGGTGGATTATCAGGGCATCACGAAGGATCTGCTGAAGGGCCAATACTTCGTGCACCAGAGCTTCCTGCCGGTCGGGCTGCCGGGCGCGCTGGAGACCAACCCGTTCAGCTACGATCCGGCCAAGGCGAAAGCCATCCTGGCCAAGGCGGGCATCACCCACGCCGCCTTTACGCTGGACGTGGAGAACAAGCCGCCGTTCATCACCATCGCGCAGGCGCTGCAGGGCAGCTTCGCCGCCGCCGGCGTGAAGGTAGAGCTGCTGCCGGCCGCGGGCAGCCAGGTTTACTCCCGCGTGCGCGCCAGGCAGCATCAGGCGGCGATCCGCCTGTGGATCCCGGATTACTTCGACGCCCACTCCAACGCCAGCGCCTTCGCCTACAACGACGGCAAAAGCAGCACGGTGGCCGGGCTGAACGGCTGGCAGATCCCGCAGTTGAACCAGCAGACGCTGGCGGCGCTGGCCGAAGCCGATCCGGCCAAGCGCCGCGCGCTGTACACCGCCATGCAGCAGGAGCTGCAGCGCAGTTCGCCTTACGTGTTTATCGATCAGGCCAAAACCGAAGTGGTGCTGCGCGACAACGTCAAAGGCTACCAGCAGGGGCTGAACGCCGACATGGTCTACTACGATCGCGTCAGCAAATAGCCGGCGGGCGGCCATCGCCGGCCAATCGATTGCGGGGCGGCAAAAAACGGCGTTTTAGCGCTTGCAGTGGCGAAAAGCGCGAGTATAATGCGCCACAATTTGCCAGGAGAAAGCATGAAAAACGACGTTTGTTTTGTTAGCCACAATCGACAAAACCGACTGCCTATCGGCGGCCAGCTGCCGTTGTTTCTCCTGTTGCTAAACCGATCGTTTCAAGCCCCTCATTGAGGGGCTTTTTTTTGCCTTGAGAATATCCCAAAGTCCCGCGCCACGGGCACGCGTCGAGGAGGAGTGAAAAATGGCCAACCCGCTGTATCACAAACACATCATCTCTATTAACGATCTCAGCCGCGAGGATCTGGAGCTGGTGCTGCGCACCGCCGCCGGTCTGAAAGCCAACCCGCAGCCGGAACTGTTGAAACACAAGGTGATCGCCAGCTGCTTCTTCGAAGCCTCGACCCGTACCCGCCTGTCGTTCGAAACCTCGATGCACCGCCTCGGCGCCTCGGTGGTGGGCTTCGCCGACGGCAGCAACACCTCACTCGGCAAGAAAGGCGAAACCCTGGCCGACACCATCTCGGTGATCAGCACCTACGTGGATGCCATCGTGATGCGCCATCCGCAGGAAGGCGCGGCGCGCATGGCCGCTGAATTCTCCGGCAACGTGCCGGTGCTCAACGCCGGCGACGGCGCCAACCAGCACCCGACCCAGACCCTGCTGGATCTGTTCACCATCCAGGAAACCCAGGGCCGCCTGAACAACCTCAGCATCGCCATGGTCGGCGACCTGAAGTACGGCCGCACCGTGCACTCGCTCACCCAGGCGCTGGCCAAGTTCGAAGGCAACCGCTTCTACTTCATCGCCCCGGACGCGCTGGCGATGCCGGCCTACATCCTGAAAATGCTGGAAGAGAAAGGCATCGAGTACAGCCTGCACAGCAGCATTGAAGAAGTGGTGCCGGAGCTGGATATTCTCTACATGACCCGGGTACAGAAAGAGCGCCTCGATCCGTCCGAGTACGCCAACGTGAAGGCGCAGTTCGTGCTGCGCGCTGCGGATCTGGCCGGCGCGCGCGCCAACCTCAAGGTGCTGCACCCGCTGCCGCGCATCGACGAGATCGCCACCGACGTGGATAAAACGCCGTACGCTTACTACTTCCAGCAGGCGGGCAACGGCATCTTCGCCCGCCAGGCGCTGCTGGCGCTGGTGCTCAACGCAGATTTGGCTCTTTAAGGGGGAACCGCCATGACTCACGACAACAAACTGCAGGTCGAAGCGATCAAATGCGGCACGGTGATCGACCACATTCCGGCGCAGATCGGTTTCAAACTGCTGACGCTGTTCAAGCTGACCGCCACCGACCAGCGCATCACCATCGGCCTGAACCTGCCCTCCAACGAGCTGGGCCGCAAGGATCTGATCAAGATCGAGAACACCTTCCTGACCGAGCAGCAGGCCAACCAGCTGGCGATGTACGCACCGAAGGCCACGGTAAACCGCATCGATAACTATGAAGTGGTGCGCAAACTGACCCTCAGCCTGCCGGATCACATCGACGGCGTGCTGACCTGCCCGAACAGCAACTGCATCAGCCGCAGCGAGCCGGTGGCGTCGAGCTTCAGCGTGAAGCCGCGCGACGGCGAAGTGCACCTGAAGTGCCGCTACTGCGAGAAAGAGTTCGAGCATCAGGTGGTGTTGCAGGCCGACTGAATTCTGCCCTTTTAGCGGGAGCGGCGCTGTTAATCTGCGCGTCACTCCCTATAATGGATGCCTGAAAATAACTCTACCCACGTTGCTACCCACCGAATTTTACGCTGCGGCCGACCGCGCGGCGGCGTGAAAGACAACGGGTCTATCAGGAGAAAACATGTCACGTAATATCAGCACTGAACTCGCCCCGGCAGCCATTGGTCCTTACGTGCAGGGCGTTGATTTGGGCAGCATGATCATCACTTCCGGCCAGATCCCGGTCGATCCGAAAACCGGCGCCGTCGCCGACGACGTGGCCGCTCAGGCGCGCCAGTCGCTGGAAAACGTCAAAGCGATCGTCGAAGCCGCCGGCCTGATCGTTGCCGACATCGTGAAAACCACCGTGTTCGTGAAAGACCTGAACGACTTCGCCACCGTCAACGCCGCGTACGAAGCCTTCTTCACCGAGCACAGCGCGCCGTTCCCGGCCCGCTCCTGCGTGGAAGTGGCGCGTCTGCCAAAAGACGTGAAGATCGAAATCGAAGCCATCGCCGTGCGTCGTTAATCGACACGCACGCGAATCACGGCCAGTGCAGACTGGCCGTTTTTATTGATAAGAATTTTATTAATTCAATTAATTTATAGCGATAGCGTAATATCGCTCACATTTACAATTCCACAATAAAAATACGCCTATAATTGTTTTTCACCCGGCCGGGTCATTGCTGTTTCATTTCTTTCACCCCGTGAATAATGACAGGAGATAACCATGGCACCTAGCGTATTGGATTATTTTATCCGACAGGTTTCCCGTTATCCGGAAAAAACCGCCATCGTCGGCGATAATAAACACCTGACCTACCGTCAATTGGATGAAGCCAGCAGCGCACTGTGCACGCGCCTGAAACAGGAAGGGGTTCGGCCCGGCGATGCCGTGCCGCTGGTCGCGCAGCGTACGGTGGAATTGCCGATCGGCATGATGGCGATCGCCAAGGCCGGAGCCTGCTATATTCCCATTGACGCCCGCTATCCCGAGCGGCGCATTCGCAATATTATCGAACAAAGTGGCTCACCGATAATTCTGTTCAGCAATCATGAAATTCATAAAAGTATCGCCACTCCCTCACGTAAAACCCTTTCCATTGATAATATTTCCCTGAATAAAGATTACGAAGCTCTATTTCCCCCGCCAGACTCCGACGCGCTTGCCTATATTATTTTCACCTCCGGCACCACCGGTACGCCTAAAGGCGTGATGATTGAACATCGTTCGCTGTTAAACCTGCTCCTCTGGCATAACCAACGGTTCGCTATGGATGAACACAGCCGCTCCACGCTGATTGCCGGCGTCGGTTTTGACGTGGCGCAATGGGAAATCTGGGCGCCGCTGATCTGCGGCGGCACCCTGTATCTGCCGCACGAGGAGACCCGCCTGCAGCCGGACGCATTGCTGGCCTTCTTCGCCCGTCATCGCCTCACCCACGCCTTTGTCCCTACGGTATTGGTGCCGGAGGTCATCGGCGCGCCGCAGCCCGCCGGGCTGGCGCTGAAATACCTGTTCACCGCCGGTGAAAAGCTGAACCCAGTCACGCTGCGCGGCATCGGCTATGCAGTGGTGGATTACTACGGCCCGACGGAGGCCACCATCTTCGCCACTTACAACCGCGTGCGCTGTGCGACGCAGAACCCGCCGTCCACGATTGGCCGGCCCATCGCCGATACCCAGGTCTTCATCCTCGACGAACGGCTGCAGCCGGTTGCCGACGGCGAACCTGGCGAGCTTTGCATCAGCGGCACCTGCCTGGCGCGCGGCTACCTGAACGCCCCGCAGCTGACCGCCGAACGTTTTGTCACTTCGCCGCACATCGGCAGCCAACGCCTGTACCGCAGCGGCGATCGGGCGCGCCGCTTGCCGAACGGTGAGATTCAGTTCCTCGGGCGCCTCGACGCGCAGATCAAAATCCGCGGCAATCGCGTGGAGCTCGGTGAAATCGGCAGCCTGATGACGCAGGTCTCCGGCGTAAAAACCGCCATCGCCCTCGTCAATCAAACGGACAATCCGAGCGACAAGCGGATCCTGGCGTTTTTGACCGGTGAAGATCCCGGCGGCGATCTCATTGCACGGGTTAAACGGCAGCTTCAGGATCAGCTACCCGCCTACTCTCTGCCCGCCGAGTACCGGCATCTGGATCGGTTGCCGATCAACGCCAACGGTAAAATCGACCAGGCAGCGCTGTTGGCCCTGGCGCCCGAGGCTCGGCCGGCCCCTGCTGAACCGCTCGACGGCCACCAGCGGATCGTCGCCGATCTGTGGCGCACGCTGCTGAAAGTGGATCATATCCGCGCCGACGATGATTTTTTCGCGCTGGGCGGACATTCTCTGATGGCGGCCAGGTTAGCGACAGATTTGGGTAAAGCGTTCGCGGTCAAAAGCTATGTGCATGACATCTATGAATATCCGAGCCTGGAGCAACTGACGCAGGCGATGTTGCAGCGCCAGGAGAGCAAGCCTCGGCGTCAAGACGGCGATCCGACACGCGCCCTGCAGGATGATGTCTTTCTGCCGCCAGGCATCACCATCAACCCGACGTTCGATACGCGGCAAATCAGCGCCCCGCGCGCCATTTTACTGACCGGCGCCACCGGTTTCGTCGGTGCACATTTGCTGGCCGAGCTGCTGCGCACCACCGACGCCGCACTGTATTGCCTGGTGCGCGACGGCGCCGAAACGCCGCCGATGCGGCGGCTGGAAGCGGTGCTGCAGCGCTACCGGATCGCGCTGAACGCCAGCCAGCACGCGCGCATTCATATCGTGCCTGGCAACGTCGCGGAACACGACTTTTCGCTGACGCCTGCGGCCTACAGGGCGTTAAGCCAAGATATCGACCTGGTTTACCATTCGGCCAGCGCGGTGAATTTTATCCAGCCCTATTCCTACATGAAGCGCGACAACGTGCAGGGCCTGCGGGAAATCATTCGCTTCGCGGCCCATACCCGCACCAAACCGCTGATGCTGCTGTCCACCATCTCCGTATACAGCTGGGGGCATCTGCATACCGGCAAGCGGGTGATGCGTGAAAACGACGATATCGATCAAAACCTGCAGGCAGTAAGCCGCGATATCGGCTATGTGCGCAGCAAATGGGTGATGGAGAAGATCGCCGATCTGGCGGCGGCGCAGGGCCTGCCGCTGATGACCTTCCGCCTGGGCTACGCCACCTGCCACAGCCGCACCGGCGTCAACGCCGATTATCAATGGTGGGGGCGGCTGGTGAAAACCTGCATCAGCAGCGGCACAGTGCCGGATCTGCGGGATCTGCGCGAAGGATTGACCACGGTAGATTACATGACGCAGGCCATCGCCCACGTCTCTCGCAACCCGCAGGCGTTGAGGCATAAATTCAACCTGATCCACCAGGGCGACAATAACCTGACGCTGCGCGAGTTTTTCAGCCTGCTGGAGCGCGAGTTCGGTTATCGTTTCCACCCTCTGCCTTTCGCGCAGTGGCGGGCGCAATGGGAAAACGACAGCGACGCGCCGCTGTACCCGCTGCTCAGCCTGTTCAAAGATCCTATGGTAGACGAGCTATCGACGGTGGAGCTCTATCAAGACACCTATCGGTGGGATTGCAGCAACCTGCAACGCTTCCTGCAGGGCAGCGGCATCGATGAGCCGCACTTCACCCGCCAGCTGCTGCTGAATTACCTGCAGCACGCCATCGGGTATGCGCCGCTTTCGCTACGAGCGTAACAAAACCGGGGCTCAGCTCGTCGAGCCCCGTCACCCTCACTCCATTTTAAGCCCGCGCAGCAGCGCCTCCAGCGGGTACACCGCCGCAATCACCACTTCGTCGCGCGTCTGCGCCGCCGCATCCAGCCGGCGCTGCGCTTGCTCTGCCTCGGCCCGGCTCAGCGGTTTGCCCTGCTGATGGCGATCCAGCAGCGTTAAGCCCAGCGTGGCCAACGCATCGACGTCCTGCGCCACCGGCGCCAGATCGCGCAGCGTGCGGTTGCCCGCGATCGCCGTCTGCAGTGCCGCGCCGTTCGCCTGCCAACGCTGCAGTCGTTCGCGCAGCGCCTGCGCCGCCGCCTTATCGCGCTTATCCTGCAACAAGGCCGCGACCTGGGCATGCATGTCGCGCACCGCGCCGCTCTCCGGCGGCAGCGCATCGGCAAAGCGGTTCAGCGGTTCGAACTGGTGATAGTTGCCGGCCTGGAACTTCAGGTGCTGGCGGGTGTAATACTGCGCCGGCTCCACCGCCTCGGCCAGGATCTGCAGCGGCAGGATCTGCACGCTGTTGCTCAGCCGGGTGAATTCACGCGCCGTTTCCGCGTGCTGCTGCAGGCCGACCGACACCACCGACCAGGCGTCGATCGCCGCCAGCCGCCGGTACATGTTGCTTTCGTCGGTGACGTCCTGCGCCGACCACAGCCGCTCCGCCACCGCGAAGGCGCGCGGCCACAGCTTGAGATCGAGCAGCGGCGCGCGCACGTTTTCCGCCCACAGCGCCGCTTCGCCGCCGAGCATGTTGGCCTGCCCTTTCTCGTCCGGCACCACCGGCATCTTGCCCGCCGGCACCGCCGCCAGCTTGTCGCCGCGGGTGGGGTAACGCACGTTGCCGACCAGCGTATAGCCGCTGAGCTTGTCCTGCTGCAGCGTGAACACCGGCCGCGTGTCGCCCATCCAGGTATCGACCCGGAACGTCACCTGCTGCGGCGTGCGCCAGACGATGTCGTGCACCGCGCGGCGCGACTTGCCATTGAAATCGATAAAGCCGCGCCAGCCCTGCTTGCCCTCGATCAGCGTGAAGCTGCCTTCCACCGCGCTGCCCTTCAGGCGCGGCATGCTGAAGCGCCAGCTTTGCGCCTGCTCGCCGGGCTGCACCGCCGTCTCGACCCCCAGCGGCTGCGGCAGAATTTCATTGCGGTAGTGATAGGCGGTACTTTGCGGCTGATCGAGATAGAAACCGGTGGAGAGAATGCCCTGATAGCCGTCCTGCGCGCTGGCGCCCAGCGAGTCTTGCCCCTGCCAGGACTGAATGACGATCGAACGCGGCAGCGACGGGTGGTAGATCTCGTCCCAGCCGACCATCTGTCGCTGGTGCTTCTCGAGGATCTTTTCCAGCTTCTGGTTGAAGTAGGCCTGCAGCGCATGGGTATCCGCCAGCCCGTTCTGCTGCATAAACGCCTGAATCGACGGCGACGCCCGCCACTGACTGGCGTCAACTTCGTCGCCGCCGATGTGCAGATAGGGATCGGGGAAGATCGCCGCTAGCTCGCCGACGATCGTGTCGACAAACTGATACACCTCGTCGCGGGTCGGATCGAGCGTCGGCTTATGCACGCCCCACTCGCGCTCCATGCGATACGGCCCCGGCGCGCTCATCAGGTCGGGATAGGCCACCGCGATGCTGGAGGCGTGCCCCGGCATGTCGATCTCCGGCACCACGCGAATGCCGCGCGCCGTGGCGTAAGCCACCACCTGCCGCATCTGCTCGCGGGTGTAGAACTGGCCGTCGCCGGCCTGCTGTTGCAGTTTGGGGTAGTGCTCGGAGGCGAAGCGCCAGCCCTGATCGTCGGTCAGGTGCCAGTGGAACACGTTAAGCTTGGCCGCCGCCATGCCGTCGAGCTGACGGAGAATGTCCGGCAGCGGCAGGAAATGGCGCGCCGAATCCAACAAGACGCCGCGCCACGGGAAGCGCGGCACGTCGCGGATATCCACCAGCGGCAGGAAGGTGTTTTGCCCGTCGGTCTGCAGCAGCTGCAGCAGGGTTTCCATCCCGTGCAGCGCGCCGAAGCGAGTGTTGGCGGTCAGCGTGGCGCCCTGCGGCGTGACCGCCAGCCGGTAACTTTCGTCGCTTCCCGGCAGCGGCTGCGCCGCCATCCGGTCCTTGATCACCACCTTGATCGCCGCGCCGCCCTTCGTTTCACCCGCCGGTGCCAGCGTCCAGCCGGTCTGCAGTTCGATACGCTGGCGCCAGCGCGGCAGCGCGTCGCCCAAGTCGTCACCCTGGACGCTTAACGACAACTGGTGATCCAAAATCAGCTTGCCCGCCGGTTGCGTCACCTCCACCTGCTGCGGCCAGGGCATCAGCGGCAGATCGCCGGCCGGCTGCGCCAGCGCGCCGCAAGAAAACCATAACGATGAAGCCAGTAGCGTATAACGGAAAGGTCTGTGCATCGGAAATTCCTCAGAGGAAAAAAACAAAATATCCCCAATGAATTTCAAACCACCGCTAGGCGGCAAGCGCCCGCATCCCCAGGCGCTTAGGTCTGCTAAGTCACTGGGGGGCGGGCGTACAGCCAACAACGCGGTGGCTTGAAAGGCGCAGGGGAAAACAGCCAACGCTGTAGATAAAGACTCAGCACAGAACAGATGTCCAACCGTTGCGGTGAAAAAGCGGACGGGATCACAGTTGCCCCCTCCCGGCCGGAGGGGGCGAGCGGGTTATTGCCAGCCGTAGCGGCGCACGAACCAGCCTTTCACGCACTGGGTCAGCACCATGTAACCGGCGAGGATCAGCACCAGCCACGGGAAGTAGCCGAGCGGCAGCGCCTGCAGCTGCAGGAAGCCGGCCAGCGGCGAGAACACCAGGCCGATGCCGGTGGCGATCACCGCCAGCGTCATGATGCACAGCGGCCAGGACGGGCGGCTCTGGATAAACGGAATTTTGCGCGTGCGGATCATGTGCACGATCAGCGTTTGCGACAGCAGCCCTTCCACGAACCAGCCGGACTGGAACAGCGTCTGCATTTCCGGCGTATTGGCCTTGAATACCCACCACATCAGGCTGAAGGTCAGCACGTCGAAGATCGAGCTGATCGGCCCAAAGAACACCATAAACCGCCCCAAATCGGCGGAGTTCCAGCGCTGCGGCTGGGTGATCTGATCGTCGTCGACGTTATCGAACGGGATGGCGATC
Organism: Serratia sp. HRI; assembly: GCF_010119335.3. Taxonomy (NCBI): domain Bacteria; kingdom Pseudomonadati; phylum Pseudomonadota; class Gammaproteobacteria; order Enterobacterales; family Yersiniaceae; genus Serratia; species Serratia sp. HRI. The sequence continues at coordinate 2,186,465 of NZ_CP083690.1, forward strand.
TGCGAGATGTCGTACATCAGGTTCTGAATCAACAGGTGCAGCGGCAACATCGGCAGGAACGGCAGGAAGGCGCTGGCGATCAGCACGCTGAACACGTTACCGAAGTTGGAGCTGGCGGTCATCTTGATGTATTTGAGCATGTTGACGAAGGTACGGCGCCCTTCGATCACCCCCTGCTCCAGCACCATCAGGCTTTTTTCCAGCAGGATGATGTCCGCCGCTTCCTTGGCGATGTCCACCGCCGAATCGACGGAGATGCCGATATCGGCCGCGCGCAGCGCCGGCGCGTCGTTGATGCCGTCGCCCATAAAGCCCACCACGTGCCCCTGGCGGCGCAGCAGTTTGACGATGCGCTCCTTGTGCAGCGGCGTCAGCTTGGCGAACACAGTAGTGCGCGCCGCCGCCTGCGCCAGCTGCTCGTCGTCCATCTGCTCGATCTCGCTGCCGCGCAGCAGGTGCTCGGCCGCCAGCCCGACGTCACGGCACACTTTGGCGGCCACCAGCTCGTTGTCGCCGGTGAGGATCTTCACCGTGACGCCGTTCTGTTTCAGCGCCGCCAGCGCCGGCGCGGTGCTCTCCTTCGGCGGATCGAGGAAGGCGACGTAGCCTTCGAGGATCAGATCCGACTCGTCCGCCACGCCGTATTCGTGGGTCTGCGCCGGCAGGATCTTGTTGGCCACCGCCACCACCCGCAGCCCCTGCTGGTTGAGATCGTCGGTGATGCGGCGAATGCGCACCAGCAGCGCCTCGCTGAGCGGGATCACCTCGTCTTCATGGCGCACGTGGCTGCAAATCGCCAGCATCTCTTCCAGCGCGCCCTTGCACACCAGCTCGTGATACTCGTTGTCCTTGGCTACCACCACCGACATGCGACGGCGCACGAAGTCGAACGGGATCTCATCCACCTTGCGGTAGTGCTGCAGCGCTTCCGGCTGCTGATTTTGCTCCGCGCAGCTCAGCACCGCCACGTCGAGCAGGTTTTTCAGGCCGGTCTGGTAGAAGCTGTTCAGCCAGGCGTAGCGCAGCACCCGCTCGCTGCTGGCGCCGAACACGTCGGTATGGCGCTCCAGTACGATCTTGTCCTGGGTCAGGGTGCCGGTCTTGTCGGTGCACAGAATGTCCATGGCGCCGAAGTTTTGGATGGCGTCCAGGCGTTTGACGATCACCTTCTGGCGCGACAGTTTCACCGCCCCTTTGGCCAGCGTCGAGGTGACGATCATCGGCAGCATTTCCGGCGTCAGCCCGACCGCCACCGACAGCGCGAACAGCGCCGCTTCCCACCAGTCGCCCTTGGTGTAGCCGTTGATCAGCAGCACGATCGGCGTCATCACCAGCATAAAGCGGATCAGCAGCCAGCTGACCTTGCTGATACCGCTCTGGAAGGCGTTCGGCTGCTCATCCTGGCTGGTGACGCGCTGCGCCAGCTGGCCGAAATAGGTGTTGCCGCCGGTGCCGATCACCATCGCCAGCGCGGTGCCGCTGACCACGTTGGTGCCCATGAAGCACAGGTTCTGGCAATCGAGCGGATCGGCCGCCAACGTCTGCGGCGCCGCGGATTTTTCCACCGGCAGCGATTCGCCGGTCAGCGCCGCCTGGCTGATGAACAGATCCTTGGCCGACAGCACGCGCAGATCCGCCGGGATCATGTCGCCGGCCGCCAGCTTGATGATATCGCCCGGCACCAGCTGCGCGATCGGCAGCTCCACGTGCTCGCTCTTGCCGGTGAGCGCATCGCTGCGGATCACCGTGGCGGTGTTGCTCACCATGGCCTTCAGCGCGTCGGCCGCCCGGTTGGAGCGTGCCTCCTGGATGAAGTTCAGCAGCGTGGAGATCAGCACCATCAGCGCGATCACCAAGGCGCCGGTCAGATCCTCGGTGGCATAAGAAATCATGCCGAGCGCGGTCAGCAGCAGGTTGAACGGGTTGCGGTAGCAGTGCCAGAGGTGCTGCCACCAGGCCTCTTTCTGCTGATCGTCGATGACGTTCTCGCCGCAGCGCTGGCGCACCTGCTCCGCCTCATGGGCGGTGATGCCTTCCGGGTGGCTGTGGAAACGCTCAAACAGCTGCATCGTCTCTGCGGCGGCGCATTCCAGCCGCTGCTGCGCCAGGCCGGCCGGCATATCGCGCGCAGCGCCGCCGACGCTGTCCAGCAGGCTGTCGCGGCGCACCAAACGGCGCGGAAGGCCGCGGGCGAACAGGCCCAGCAGCTGACGGGGGAGTTTTTTCAGTTTCATGGTTCGCACCTCGTCGCCCGGTGCCTCACGGCAGCGGGTAAACGGGGATCGTCATCGGCCGGGCGGATGGCGGGCACGCCAAAAAGCCTCTGCCAATGCAGATCCTTATTCTTTTTTTCAGCAGCAGGAGCGAACGACGAAGCGCGCGCCACCGGTTACCGTGTGTACTTCACCGGTAAAACAGCAGCGCCAGGCGGAGAGGTTTTACCGGTGAACCGAGTGAGTGTCTAAAGCAGTCGGGTCGGGGTCCATATGGGGTATAACCTCCGGTAAAGGGAAAAACAGAGCGGCACGAGCGGCCGTTCATCGCAATGTCACAATCCCGTTTTGCATCAAGATCCGCGTCGGAAAATGAGCTATGCTGACGGGCATTGTTTTACAGGCCTTTATGTTACGCCTGTCCACTTCAACGAAAAGTAAACCATGCAAAACCGGCTGACCATCAAGGACATCGCACGCCTGAGCGGCGTAGGCAAATCCACCGTCTCACGCGTGCTGAACAATGAAGGCAGCGTGAGCCCGCAAACCCGCGAACGGGTGGAAGCGGTGATCCGTCAGCAAGGGTTTACCCCCTCCAAGTCGGCGCGCGCCATGCGCGGCCAGAGCGACAAGGTGGTGGGCATCATCGTTTCCCGTCTCGATTCACCGTCGGAAAACCAGGCGGTGCGCACCATGCTGCCGCTGCTGTATCAGCAGGGCTTCGACCCGATCGTGATGGAGAGCCAGTTCGAAACCCGCCTGGTACAGGAGCACCTGCACGTGCTGCACCAGCGCAACGTCGACGGGGTGATCCTGTTCGGTTTCACCGGCCTGACTGCGGCGATGCTCAAACCGTGGCAGGAAAAAATGGTGGTGATGGTGCGTGAATACGACGGCTTTTCGTCCGTCTGCTACGACGACGCCGGCGCGGTGAACCTGCTGATGGACCGCCTGCACCAGCAAGGGCACCGGCATATCGGCTATCTGGGGGTGCAGCTCAGCGACGCCACCACCGGCCAGCGCCGCTATCAGGCCTACCTCGACGCCTGTGAACGCCTCAAGCTCACGCCGCGCGCCACGCTGGGCGAGCTGAGCTACCAGAGCGGTTTCCAGCACGCCGCCGAAGTGATCGACTCGCACACCAGCGCGCTGATCTGCGCTTCCGACAGCATCGCCCTGGGGGCGATCAAATACCTTCAGCAACAGCCGGCGCACGCCATTCAGGTGTGCGCCATCGGCAACACCCCGCTGCTCAGCTTCCTGTTCCCCGATACCCTGTCGGTCGAGTTCGGCTACGGCAGCGCCGGCCTGCTGGCGGCGCAGCAGCTGCTGGCGCAGCTCAGCGGCGAACAGGGGATCCGCCGCCTGGTGGTGCCCAGCAAACTTTCCTGACGAACTGCTTGGAATTTGACCATTTTTTGTCATTTTGTGATCCTCGCCCCAAACAGGGAACGTTCCCATTTCATTCAAAAAGCCGAGTGGCTAAGCTTTGATCATTACTCAGTCAACACCTCTGCAGGTATCCCATAATGAGCAAAGTAAAACAGCAGGATATTGATCGCCTGATTGTTTTGGTCGGCGGCCGCGAGAACATCGCCACCGTCAGCCATTGCATTACCCGGCTGCGTTTCGTCCTCAATGACCCCAGCAAGGCCAGCCCCAAAGAAATCGAAGAGCTGCCGATGGTCAAAGGTTGCTTCACCAACGCCGGGCAGTTCCAGGTGGTGATCGGCACCGACGTCGGCGACTACTATCAGGCGCTGATCGCCAGCACCGGCGTCAACGAGGCCGACAAAGAACAGGCCAAGGTCGCCGCGCGCCAGAACATGACCTGGACCGAGCGCACCATCTCCCACTTCGCCGAGATCTTCTTCCCGCTGCTGCCGGCGCTGATCAGCGGCGGTCTGATCCTCGGCTTCCGCAACGTGATCGGCGACATCCCGATGTCCGGCGGCCAAACGCTGGCGCAGATGCACCCGGCGTGGAAAACCGTTTACGACTTCCTGTGGCTGCTCGGTGAAGCGATCTTCATGTTCCTGCCGGTGGCCATCTGCTGGTCGACGGTGAAAAAGATGGGCGGCACGCCGGTGCTCGGCATCGTGCTGGGCGTCACCCTGGTATCGCCGCAGCTGATGAACTCCTACCTGCTCGGCCAGCAAACGCCGGAAGTGTGGAACTTCGGCTGGTTCGTTATCCAGAAAGTCGGCTATCAGGCGCAGGTGATCCCGTCGATCCTGGCGGGCATGGCGCTGGGCTGGATCGAAACCCGGCTGAAAAAGATCGTCCCCGACTATCTCTATCTGGTGGTGGTGCCGGTGGTTTCGCTGCTGCTGGCGGTGTTCCTGGCGCACGCGCTGATCGGGCCGTTCGGCCGCATGATCGGCGACGGCGTCGCCTGGGCGGTGAAAGCGGTGATGACCGGCAGCTTCGCCCCGGTGGGCGCCGCGCTGTTCGGCTTCCTGTATGCACCGCTGGTGATCACCGGCGTGCACCAGACCACGCTGGCCATCGACATGCAGATGATCCAGAGCATGGGCGGCACCCCGGTATGGCCGCTGATTGCGCTGTCCAACATCGCGCAGGCCTCGGCGGTGCTCGGCATCATCATCATCAGCCGCAAAGCCAACGAGCGTGAAATTTCAGTGCCGGCGGCGATGTCCGCCTACCTCGGCGTGACCGAACCGGCGATGTACGGCATCAACCTCAAATACCGCTTCCCGATGCTGTGCGCGATGATCGGCTCCGCCATCGCAGGCCTTATCTGCGGCCTGGACGGCGTGATGGCTAACGGCATCGGCGTCGGCGGCCTGCCGGGCATCCTGTCTATCAAGCCGCAGTTCTGGCTGATTTACTCGCTGGCAATTCTGGTGGCGATCGTCATCCCGCTGGTGCTGACCATCATGGTCTACAAGCGCAAGGCCGCCCGCGGCGAGCTGCCGGTTTAATTGACGCAAAATACGCAACATGAATGTAGGGGCTGGAAATACCCTATAGCTTTCGAGCTGCAGCTAGGCGGCAAGGGTGCAACAAATCGGTCGGGAACCGATTTGAACAGCGCCTGCGCTGGCCCAAAGGGCGAGCCTCCGGACGAGGCTCGTAATCCCCAGGAGCTTACTCAAGTAAGTGACTGGGGTGCAGCGCCAGCAGCCAACAACGCTGCAGTTTGAAAGATGAAGGGTACGGGCCCGTTGTCACGATTCAAAGGTATACAGCTATGAGCAACCCAACCCCCTGGTGGCAGAACGGCGTCATCTACCAAATTTATCCGAAGAGTTTTCAGGACAGCACCGGCAACGGCTACGGCGATTTGGCCGGCGTGACGCGGCGGCTGGACTATCTGCAGGAGCTGGGCGTCGACGCCATCTGGCTGACGCCGGTCTACGTATCGCCGCAGGTGGACAACGGCTATGACGTGGCGGACTACTGCGCCATCGATCCGGCTTACGGCACCATGGTGGACTTCGAACAGCTGGTCGCCGCCGCCCACCGGCGCGGCATCCGCATCGTGATGGACATGGTGTTCAACCACACCTCGACCGAGCACCCGTGGTTCAAGGCCGCGCAGGATCGCCACAGCCCGTATCGCCAGTTCTACGTCTGGCGCGACGGCGAGGGGGATACGCCGCCGAACAACTGGCGCTCCAAGTTCGGCGGCAACGCCTGGCAGTGGCACGCCGACAGCGGCCAGTACTATCTGCACCTGTTCGCCACCGAGCAGGCGGATCTCAACTGGGAACACCCGCCGGTGCGCGAAGAGCTGAAGAAAGTGTGTCAGTTCTGGGCGGACAAAGGCGTCGACGGCCTGCGCCTCGACGTGATCAACCTGGTGTCCAAGCAGCAGGACTTCCCGTCCGACAGCCAGGGCGACGGCCGCCGCTTCTACACCGACGGCCCGCGCATTCACGAGTTCCTGCAGGAGATGAGCCGCGACGTGTTTCAGCCGCGCGGCCTGATGACGGTGGGCGAGATGTCCTCCACCACGCTCGAGCATTGCCGGCAGTACGCGGCGCAGAGCGGCGAAGAGCTGTCGATGACCTTCAACTTCCACCACCTGAAGGTGGACTACGCCGGCGGCGAAAAATGGACGCGGGCGGCGCCGGATTATGTGGCGTTAAAGCAGATCTTCTGCCACTGGCAGCAAGGAATGCATAACCGCGCCTGGAACGCGCTGTTCTGGTGTAACCACGATCAGCCGCGCATCGTGTCGCGCTTCGGCGATGAAGGCGCACTGCGGGTGCCGGCCGCCAAAATGCTGGCGATGGTGCTGCACGGCATGCAGGGCACGCCTTATATCTACCAGGGTGAAGAGATCGGCATGACCAACCCCGGCTTCCGCGCCATCGAGCAGTACCGCGACGTGGAAAGCCTGAACATGTACGCCGAGCTGAGCGCCCAGGGCCGCAGCGACGCCGAACTGCTGGCGATCCTGGCGGACAAATCGCGCGACAACGGCCGCACGCCGATGCAGTGGAGCGCCGCGCCGCACGCCGGTTTCACCACCGGCACGCCGTGGATCGGCTGCGCCGAGAACTACCCGCAGATCAACGCCGACGCGGCGCTGGCCGATCTCGACTCGGTGTTTTACGCCTACCGCCAGCTGATCACCCTGCGCAAGCAGTATCCGCTGCTGACCCACGGCGACTATCAGGATCTGGCGCCGGATCACCCGGCGCTGTGGTGCTATCAGCGCAGCTGGAACGGCCAGCGCCTGCTGGTGGTGGCCAACCTGAGCCGCGAACCGCTGGCCTGGGCGGCGGAAGGCGTGGAAGCCTCCGCCCAGTGGCGCCCGCTGATGAGCAACTACAGCGACTCGGCGGATCAGCCGCAGGCGCTGACGCTGCGGCCGTTCGAAGCGGTGTGGTGGCTGCTCGAAGACTGACCCCGCAGGGCGCGGCGAGCGCTGCGCCCTACAATGTCCCCATCAGCGCCACCACCCCGGCGGCCGCTTGCGCCAACTGCTCATCGCTCATGTCGGTCACGCCCTGCACCAGATGCGGCGGCAGATAATCCATGCCGGTCAGGTTAGCCAGCGCGTGGAACGGCAGCAGCAGATCCTGCACCGGATAGCGGTTGTAGCCTGCCGGCGTGTAGGCCTGCGCGTTGCCGCCGGTGCTCACCACCAGCTGCAGCGGCTTGCCGTGCAGTTTGGTGCCCTCGCTGCCGTAGGCGAAACCATAGGTTAATACCGCGTCCTGCCATTCGCGCAGGATCGCCGGCGAGCTGTACCAGAAAAACGGGAACATCATCACCACCGCATCGTGGCTTTCCAGCAGTGCCTGTTCGCGCGCCACGTCGATGCGGTAATCCGGGTAAGCGCGGATCAGCTCGTGCACGGTCACGTTAGGCAGCGGGCGCACGGCCTCGATCAGCGCCTGGTTGATGCGCGACTCGTCGGGGGTGCGGTGGGCGGTTAACACTAAAATGCGTGACATAAATGATTCCTTGAACGTAAAGAAGATGAGGCATTTTTCCATTTCTGCCGCTTCGGGTGTAGGCTGTTCAAGGTCACTTCAATTTCAACCGAAAGTATCAACCACTATGTCGCTGCCCTTTGACGTGCACCGCCTGCTGCCGGCCTTCCTCGCCGCCGCGCAGGCGCAAAATTTCTCCGCCGCCGCCCGCCAGCTGGGCGTCACGCCGGCGGCGGTCAGCAAAAATATCCGCGCGCTGGAAGAGAAGCTGGCGCTGCGGCTGTTTCAGCGCAACACCCACAACGTGCTGCTGACCGACGAGGGCAAAGCGCTGCTGGCGCAGGTGGCGCCGCTGTGGCAGGCGTTGGCGGCGACGCTGGAAAGCGCCGGCGGCGAACGGCAGGCGCCGGCCGGGGTGGTGCGCGTCACGATGATCCCCGGCTTCGGCCGCCAGATGCTGATGCCGTTGATCCCGCAATTTCTGGCACGCTACCCGCAGATCGATCTCGATCTGTCGCTGGATGCCCGGGTGGTGAATCTGGTGGGCGAAGGCTTCGACGTCGGCATCGGCAGCCGGGTCGATCCCGACAGCCGGCTGGTGGCGCGCCCGCTCTACCCGATGCACATGGCGCTGGCGGCGTCGCCCGACTATCTGGCACGGCACGGTGAACCGCAAACGCCGCACGACCTGCTGCGGCACGACTGCCTGCGGCACCGCAACCCCAGCAACGGCCGCCACGTCAAATGGCAGCTGCGCCATCAGGGCGAAACGCTGGCGCTGGATTTGAACGGCCGATTGGTGGTGAGCCGCCCGGAAATGTTGCTGGATGCGGCGCTGGCCGGGCTGGGCATCGTCAACCTGGCGCGCTGGTACCTTGAAAAGCACTTCGAGCAGGGCACGCTGCGGCCGGTGCTGGCGGAGTGCTGGCCGCGCCCGGTGCAGCTGTGGCTCTATTACGCCTCGGCGGATCTGCCGCCGCGGGTGCGCGTCTGGGTGGATTTTCTGCTGGAACATTTTCGCGATCGGCCGGCGGGCGATTGACGACTGTTCAGCTTGCGCACGCTCTTCCGTTTTCCTTGTTCTACATCAAAAGAATCTCGCCAATATCTATATATAGTGCATTAAGAATTGCGAACACCTATATATAGTAGTTATCCACAAAATCATCCACACGCCGCCACAGCCCTTGCGCGCTGCGGCTTTGCCCTGTGGATAAGCGAAATTTGACGGTTGCTCGCCACGCCAGGCGGGTATGAACGCTCCCTCGGGGAACAAGGAGTACAACGTGAAACCAGTAGTGATTAAGCGGGACGGTTGCCAGGTACCTTTTGACGAAGCGCGCATCGCGCAGGCCATCGAGCGCGCCGCGCTGGCGGTGGGCGTGGTCGACGCCGACTACTGCGCCACCGTCGCCCGCGTGGTCGCTCAGCGCATGGAGCAGCAGCCGCGCGTCGATATCCACGAGATCCAGCAGGCGGTGGAAAACCAGCTGATGGCCGGCGAGTACAAGCAGCTGGCGCGCGCCTATATCGAATACCGCCACGATCGCGACGTGGCGCGCGAGCTGCGCGGCCGCCTGAACCAGGAAATTCGCGGCCTGGTCGAGCAGAGCAACCGCGCGCTGCTGAACGAGAACGCCAACAAGGACAGTAAGGTGATCCCCACCCAGCGCGACCTGCTGGCGGGCATCGTCGCCAAACACTACGCTAAACAGCACATCCTGCCGCGCGACGTGGTGCTGGCCCATGAACGCGGCGAAATTCACTACCACGATCTCGACTACTCGCCGTTCTTCCCGATGTTCAACTGCATGCTGATCGATCTGAAAGGCATGCTGACCAACGGCTTCAAGATGGGCAACGCCGAGATTGAGCCGCCGAAGTCGATCTCCACCGCCACCGCCGTGACCGCGCAGATCATCGCCCAGGTCGCCAGCCATATCTATGGCGGCACCACCATCAACCGCATCGATGAAATCCTGGCGCCGTTCGTCGACGAGAGCTTCCGCAAACACCTGCAGGTGGCGGAAGAATGGCAGATCCCGGACGCCAAAGGCTATGCCATGGCGCGCACCGAGAAAGAGTGTTACGACGCCTTCCAGTCGCTGGAGTACGAGGTCAACACCCTGCACACCGCCAACGGCCAGACGCCGTTCGTCACCTTCGGCTTCGGCCTCGGCACCAGCTGGGAGTCGCGCCTGATCCAGCGCTCGATCCTGAAAAACCGCATCGCCGGGCTGGGCAAAAACCGCAAGACCGCCGTGTTCCCCAAACTGGTGTTCGCCATCCGCGACGGCCTCAACCACCAGTACGGCGATCCGAACTACGACATCAAACAGCTGGCGCTGGAGTGCGCCAGCAAGCGCATGTACCCGGACATCCTCAACTACGATCAGGTGGTGAAAGTCACCGGCTCGTTCAAAACGCCGATGGGCTGCCGCAGCTTCCTCGGCACCTACGAGCAGGACGGCGAGCTGGTGCACGACGGCCGCAACAACATCGGCGTCATCAGCCTCAACCTGCCGCGCATCGCGCTGGAGGCGATGGGCGATGAGTCGCGCTTCTGGGCGCTGCTGGATCAGCGCCTGCAGCTGGCGAAAAAGGCCCTGATGACGCGCATCGCCCGGCTGGAAGGCATCAAGGCGCGGGTGGCGCCAATCTTGTACATGGAAGGCGCCTGCGGCGTGCGGCTCAAGGCCGACGACAACATCGCCGACATCTTCAAGAATGGCCGCGCCTCGATTTCGCTGGGCTATATCGGCCTGCACGAGACCATCAATGCGCTGTTCGGCGGCGAAAATCACGTGTATGACGACGAGGCGCTGCGCGCCAAAGCGGTGGCGATCGTCGCGCGCCTGCGCGCCGCCGTCGACGCCTGGAAAGACGAGACCGGCTACGGCTTCAGCCTCTACAGCACGCCGAGCGAAAACCTGTGCGATCGCTTCTGCCGGCTGGACACCGCCGATTTCGGCGTGGTGCCGGGCGTCACCGACAAGGGCTATTACACCAACAGCTTCCACCTCGACGTGGAGAAGAAGGTCAATCCGTACGACAAGCTGGACTTCGAAGCGCCCTACCCGCCGTTGGCCAGCGGCGGCTTCATCTGCTACGGCGAATACCCGAACCTGCAGCACAACCTGAAGGCGCTGGAAGACGTGTGGGACTACAGCTACAGCCGGGTGCCTTACTACGGCACCAACACGCCGATCGACGAGTGCTACGAATGCGGCTTCACCGGTGAATTCTCCTGCACCAGCAAGGGCTTCACCTGCCCGAAATGCGGCAACCACGACTCGGCCAAGGTCTCGGTCACCCGCCGGGTGTGCGGCTATCTCGGCAGCCCCGATGCCCGGCCGTTCAACGCCGGCAAGCAGGAAGAGGTGAAACGCCGGGTGAAACACCTCGGCAACGGGCAGCTCGGCTGAAAAGCGCCGTGCAACCTAGGCAGAAACCTGTTCATCAGGCGTGATTGTCGCAGCCGGTTTGCCTTCGGCCAGCGCGCACCAACCGGAGCGTACACGCAGTACGTGAGGATTGGCAGCACTGCCCGGAGGCAAAATGGCCAGTAAAATAGCCTGATGGGCAGGCCTCACATGAATTATCACCAGTACTACCCGATCGACGTCGTCAACGGCCCCGGCACCCGCTGCACGCTGTTTGTCGCCGGCTGCGTGCACCAGTGCCCCGGTTGCTACAACAAAAGTACCTGGCGGCTCAACTCCGGCCAGCCGTTTACCCCGGCGCTGGAAGACCGCATCATCGCCGATCTGAACGATACGCGCGTGCCGCGCCAGGGGCTGTCGCTCTCCGGCGGCGATCCGCTGCACCCGGCCAACGTGCCGAGCATCTTAACGCTGGTGAAACGGGTGCGCGCCGAGTGCCCCGGCAAGGATATCTGGCTGTGGACCGGCTACCGGCTGGCGGAGCTGGACGCGCAGCAAATGCAGGTGGTGGACAGGATCAACGTGCTGATCGACGGCAAGTTCGTGCAGGATTTGAAAGACCCGGCGCTGATCTGGCGCGGCAGCAGCAACCAGGTGGTGCATAGGTTGCGTTGACAACGCTAGTTTGGAAATTTCTCACGCTGGTGGGCAATCGAGAAAACCTTAATAACATCATCGACGATGATATACACCAGCAACAGGGAGGCCTTGTTAATTAGCAACTTACGTGCCTTCCCATACCAAGGCTTACCTAACTCAGGATGATCCAGCAGACGCTTTACCGCTTTATCTATCTCGTTATCAGCCTGCACTGCCGCCTGTGGATTGAAAATATAAAGAAACTCAAAAATACGTTCCCTGTCCCGTTGCGCTGCATTATCCCATTCGATACGCATAACGATCCCTATTTTCGGTCGTATTTCGCTCTAATTTTTGCCTTAAAGGCATCCATGCTTTCTTCAACTTCTTGTTGGCTAAGGTAGACAGCATTACCCTCATGCAGACGGGAAAAAGCTGCATCCACCTTATCTTTCAACCAATTTTCGTGCTCCTCCGCGGCCCGTTGCTCATCAGCCATTTGCTCCGCCAAGCGGCGGCAGGCTTCACTCAATGTCGTTCCTTTAGCTTCCGCGGCCTTTTGCGCCAAACGCTTGGTTTCATCTTCGATGCGAAACTGGATGCGACTTTCCATCTTTGCTCCTCCTGCAATCACACGATGGCGACACTAAATCTTGAACAGAAACGTTAGCACATTTGTGACAACGATATCGAGATAAACGGTCGTTTTTCGAACATTTTACACCAACCCCATCCCCACCACGCCAGTCAGTGCGCCGCACAGCGCCACCAGCGCCGCCGTCAGGCACAGCGCCCGGGCGGAGAAGGCTTTGTTGAGCATCAGCAGCGAAGGCAGGCTGACCGCCGGCAGGGTCATCAGCAGCGCCAGCGCCGGGCCGGCGCCCATGCCCGCCAGCATCATGGTCTGCACGATCGGGATTTCCGCCGCGGTGGGGATAACGAACAGGCAGCCGACGATCGCCAGGCCGATGATCCACAGCAGGCTATTGTCAACGGCGCCGTCGGCGTGTGGGAACAGCCAGACCCGCGCCGCCCCCAGCGCCAGCACCGCCAACACGTAGATCGGGATGGTCGACCAAAACAGCGCCCACAGCGCTTTGCCCCAGCGGGCGAGGAACGGCCGCTCGTCGCTCTGCGTCGTCATCAGCGGCGGCTGCGGCGCGGCGGGCTGCGGGTCGTTGGCGGTCACGCGCTGCACCAGCCAGGCGATGCCCAGCACCATCACCACGCCCGCCACCAGGCGGATGGCGGCGAACGGCCAACCGAGCACAAACCCCATAAACACCAGCGTCGCCGGGTTCAATACCGGGTTGGCGAGCCAAAAGGCCAGCGCGGCGCCGCTGGATACCGACTGGCGGCGCATGCCGGCGGCAACCGGTGCGGCGCAGCAGGTGCACATCATGCCCGGCAGCGCGATCAGCGCCCCCAGCACGGTGCCGGAAAAACGCCGGTGGCCGAGCGTGCGCGCCAGCCAGTCGCGCGGGATCAGCACCTGCACCAGCGAACCTAGCAGTACCCCGAGCAGCGCCGCCTTCCACACCGCGGTGAAGTAGACCAGCGCGTACTGCCAGGCCGCTAGCCAGGGGCTGGCGGCGCCGTCGGCCAGGATCGATTTGCCGATCGAGTGGCTGTCCGCCGCTACGAACGCTTTGCCGTAGTAAGGCTGCCATTTGACGTAGTAGAGGCCGACGGCCACCACCAGCAGAAACAGGATCGGTTTCCACAGCGGCCAGGCGCGTGGGGCGTGTTCAGGGGCGTTCAGCGGTTGCGGCATGGTAGCGGCCAGAGTCAGTCAACAGTGGCGCCAGCATAGCGCGCCGCCGCCGCCCGTGCACGCCCGGGCTGTCCTAAATAGTTCATCTGTTCGCCACCGCCGCGTAACGCGATTGTCATCTGCGCCCGGCACCATGATGCCAACTTGAAAACCACAGGGTAGACGCACGATGAAACGCACCGCTTCCGCCTTCATCGCACCGCCATCGGCATGACGAGGTTTTTATTATGATGGAGTTATCTAGACATCCGACCACTTACCCCACCCGCTATCAGCAGATCGCCGCACAGCTGGAACAGGAGCTGCGCACGCAGTACCGCTGCGGCGACTACCTGCCTTCGGAACAGCAGCTGGCCGAGCGTTACCAGGTCAATCGCCACACGCTGCGCCGCGCGGTGGATCAGCTGGTAGAGCGCGGCTGGCTGCAGCGCCGCCACGGCGTCGGCATTCTGGTGCTGATGCGGCCTTACGACTACCCGCTGCACGCCAACACCCGCTTCAGCCAGAACCTGTTCGAGCAGGGCAGCCACCCCACCAGTGAGCGCTTACTCGCTGTCTTGCGCCCGTGCAATGGGCATGTTGCCAGCGCACTCTCGCGGGAAGAAGGCGAAATGGTGATCCACCTGCGCACCCTGCGCCGGGTCAACGGCGTGCCGATGAGCGTGATCGACCACTATCTGCCCGATCTGGACTGGTGGCCGGCGCTGCAGCAGTTCCACAGCGGTTCGCTGCACCAGTTTATCGAACAGCACCTGCAGCAGCCGCTGACCCGCCGCCAGACGCGCATCAGCGCGCGCCGCGCGCAGGCCAAAGAGAGCCGGCTGCTGGAGATCGCCACCCACGCGCCGCTGCTGTGCGTGCGCACCCTTAACGTCCGCAGCGGCGGCGAAGACGTGGCGGAATACTCCGTCAGCCTGGCCCGCGCCGACATGATTGAACTGACGATGGAGCACTGAATGCAAGCCTTAGAGTCGAGACAACGCTGGATGTCGGTGCTGGCACACAGCCGGCCCGAGCAGCTGCGCAGCCACTGGCAGGCGCTGAACCTCAGCCCGGGTTACCGCAGCATCCGCGCGCCGGAGATCGGCCTGGCCCAGCTGCAGGGGCGCATGGGCGCCACCGGCCGCCGCTTCGTGCTGGGGGACATGACGGTCACTCGCGCGGTGGTGCAGCTGGACAACGGCGGCTACGGCTACAGCTATATCGCCGGGCGCGACAAGGCGCACGCCGAGCTGTGCGCGCTGGCCGATGCGCTGCTGCAACAGCCGGAACACGGCGAACGCCTGCAACAACAGCTGATTGCGCCGCTGGCCGCGCTGCAGCACGAACAGCGCCAGCTGCGCGCCCGGGCGATCGCCGCCAGCCGGGTGGATTTCTTTACGCTGGTGCGAGGGGATTAAGCCATGAGTTTATTGACCGGTTTTGAGCAACCGATAGACCAATCGCAGCACGCTTTCCGTTTGATTCTTAAAGCGTTGAGCGAACCGGGCCACCGGGTGACGCTGCCGAACGGCCCGGCCTGGGCGCCGCTGAACGCCGCCAGCACCGCCGCGCTGCTGACGCTGGCCGATCAGGAAACGCCGCTGCAGCTGTGCGCTGTGCTTAAAAGTGAGCAAGTGCTAACAAACATTCGTTTTCACAGCGGTGCGCCGCTGGCCGCCACGGCGCAGGAGGTCTGTTTTGCCCTGTTCGATGGGCACGTGCAGGCCGCCGATCTGCAGGCGTTGCCGCACGGCACGGAAATCTCGCCGGAGTTCGGCGCCACGGTCATCGTGCAGCTCGGCGAGCTGGTGAACGGCACCGCGCTGCGCCTGACCGGCCCCGGCATCGAGAGCCAACGCCTGATTGCGCCGCGCCTGCCGCCGGCGCTGCTGGATTATTTGGTCAACCGCCCGCAGCGCTTCCCGCTGGGGCTGGATATTTTGCTGACCTGCGGCGATCGCCTGCTGGCGATCCCGCGGACCACCCGCGTGGAGGTGTGCTGATGTACGTAGCGGTAAAAGGGGGCGAAAAAGCCATTGAGGCCGCCCATCAGCTGCAGGAACAGCTGCGGCGCGGCGACGACGCGCTGCCGGCGATCGGCGCGGAACAAATCGAACAGCAGCTGGGGCTGGCGGTGGATCGGGTGATGACCGAAGGCGGCATCTACGATCGCGAGCTGGCGGCGCTGGCCATCAAACAGGCCAGCGGCGATCTGGTGGAGGCGATCTTCCTGCTGCGCGCCTATCGCACCACCCTGCCGCGCCTGGCGGTCAGCGAGCCGCTGGCCAGCGAAAACATGCGGCTGGAGCGGCGCATCTCGGCGGTTTACAAGGACTTGCCCGGCGGGCAGGTGCTGGGGCCGACCTACGACTACACCCACCGGCTGCTGGACTTCGCGCTGCTGGCGGAAGGCGAGGCGCCGCGCGCGCCGCAGGCCGACGAACCGCTGCCGGACAACTGCAGCCACGTGTTCGATCTGCTGTGCCGCCAACAGCTGGCGCGCGAGGAACAGGACGACGGCAGCACGCCGGACGACATCACCCGCAATCCGCCGGTTTACCCCTGCTCGCGCTCAGCGCGCCTGCAGCAGCTGGTGCGCGGCGACGAAGGTTTTCTGCTGGCGCTCGGCTACGCCACCCAGCGCGGCTACGGCCGCAACCACCCGTTCGCCGGCGAGATCCGCACCGGCCACGTTTCGGTGGAGATCGTGCCTGAAGAGCTCGGTTTCGCCATCGATATCGGCGAAATCCTGCTGACCGAGTGCGAAATGGTCAACGGCTTTGTCGATCCAAAGGACCACCCGCCGCACTTCACCCGCGGTTACGGGCTGGTGTTCGGCCGCGCCGAACGCAAGGCGATGGCGATGGCGCTGGTGGACCGCGCATTGCAAAGCCCGGACTACGGCGAAGGCGTCGCCGGCCCGGCGCAGGACGAAGAGTTCGTGCTGGCCCACGCCGACAACGTCGAGGCCGCCGGCTTCGTCTCCCATCTCAAGCTGCCGCACTACGTCGACTTCCAGGCCGAACTGGCGCTGCTCAAGCGGCTGCGACAGGAATACAGCGAGCGTCAGGAGGCCCGCGATGAGTGAAGTATTGACCGGCTATAACCTCGGTTATCTGGACGAGCAGACCAAGCGCATGATCCGCCGCGCCATCCTCAAGGCGGTGGCGATCCCCGGCTATCAGGTGCCGTTCGGCGGCCGCGAGATGCCGATGCCCTACGGCTGGGGCACCGGCGGCATTCAGCTCACCGCCAGCGTCATCGGCCGCGCCGACGTGCTGAAGGTGATCGACCAGGGCGCCGACGACACCACCAACGCGGTGTCGATCCGCCGCTTCTTCCAGCGCGTCGCCGGGGTGGAAACCACCGAACGCACGCCGGAGGCCACGCTGATCCAGACCCGCCACCGCATTCCGGAAACCGCGCTGCGCGAAGACCAGATCCTGATCTATCAGGTGCCGATCCCGGAGCCGCTGCGCTTTATCGAACCACGCGAAACCGAGACCCGCAAGATGCACGCGCTGGAGGAGTACGGCGTGATGCAGGTGAAGCTGTATGAAGACATCGCGCGCTACGGCCACATCGCCACCACCTACGCCTACCCGGTGAAGGTCAACGATCGCTACGTGATGGATCCGTCGCCGATCCCGAAATTTGACAACCCGAAAATGCACATGATGCCGGCGCTGCAGCTGTTCGGCGCCGGGCGCGAGAAACGCATCTATGCCCTGCCGCCGTTCACCAAGGTGGAGAGCCTGGACTTCGACGACCATCCGTTCAGCGTGCAGCAGTGGGACGAACCCTGCGCGCTGTGCGGCTCGCGCCACAGCTACCTGGATGAGGTGGTGCTCGACGATCGGGGCAACCGCATGTTCGTCTGTTCGGACACCGACTACTGCCGGCAGCAGCTGGCGCAATCTTCGCAAGAGGCTCAGCACTGATGACTTCCCCCCCTTTGAGCACCCCCCCGCTGCTGTCGGTGAACCGGCTCACCCACCTGTACGCCCCCGGCAAGGGCTTCAGCGACGTGTCGTTCGACATCTACCCCGGCGAAGTGCTGGGCATTGTCGGCGAATCCGGCTCCGGCAAAACCACGCTGCTGAAATCGATCTCGGCGCGGCTGGCGCCGCAGCGCGGGCAGATCCTTTATCGCCCGCAGGCGGGCCAGGAGCAGGATCTATACGCCATGGCGGAGAGCGATCGCCGCCGCCTGCTGCGCACCGACTGGGGTGTGGTGCACCAGCACCCACTCGACGGGCTGCGGCCGCAGGTCTCCGCCGGCGGCAACATCGGCGAGCGGCTGATGGCCATCGGCCAGCGCCACTATGGCGACATTCGCCGCCAGGCCGGCCAGTGGCTGGAAGACGTCGAAATCCCGCTGTCGCGCCTCGACGATCTGCCGACCACCTTCTCCGGCGGCATGCAGCAGCGGCTGCAGATCGCCCGCAACCTGGTGACCCACCCCAAACTGGTGTTTATGGATGAGCCGACCGGCGGGCTGGACGTATCGGTGCAGGCGCGCCTGCTCGATCTGCTGCGCAACCTGGTGGTGGAAATGCAGCTGGCGGCGGTGATCGTCACCCACGATCTCGGCGTAGCGCGACTGCTGGCCCACCGCCTGCTGGTGATGAAACAGGGCGAAGTGGTGGAGAGCGGCCTGACCGACCGGGTGCTGGACGATCCGCACCACCCCTACACCCAGCTGCTGGTTTCTTCGGTGCTGTCGTAACCCAAGGCGATAACAGATGACTATGCAAATCCGAGTTGAACATCTCAGTAAAACCTTCGTGCTGCACCAGCAGTACGGCACCCGCCTGCCGGTGCTGCACGACGCCAACCTGACGGTCCACGGCGGCGAATGCGTGGTGCTGCACGGCCACTCCGGCAGCGGCAAATCCACCCTGCTGCGCTCGCTGTACGCCAACTACCTGCCGGACAGCGGCCATATCTGGATCAACCACCAGGGCGACTGGCTGGACATGGTCAGCGCCGACGCGCGCCAAATTCTGGCGGTGCGCCGCCATACGCTGGGCTGGGTCAGCCAGTTCCTGCGGGTGATCCCGCGCATCAGCGCGCTGGAGGTAGTGATGCAGCCGCTGCTGGAACAGGGCGTCGAGCGCGCCGAGTGCCGTGAACGCGCCGAAGCGCTGCTCGCTGCGCTCAACGTGCCGCAGCGCCTGTGGCCGCTGGCGCCGTCCACCTTCTCCGGCGGCGAGCAGCAGCGGGTAAACATCGCGCGCGGCTTTATCGTCGATTACCCCATTCTGTTGCTGGATGAACCGACCGCCTCGCTCGACAGCCGCAACAGCGCGGCGGTGGTGCAGCTTATCGAACGCGCCAAGGCGCGCGGCGCGGCGATCGTCGGCATTTTTCACGATGAAGGCGTTCGCCAACAGGTCGCCGACCGGCTTTATGACATGCAGGCGCCGCAGGCGCTGGAGGCCCTCTGATGATCGTCAATAACGTTAAGCTGGTGCTGGATGACCAGGTGGTGCAAGGCTCGCTGGAGATGCAGGACGGCGTGATCCGCAGCTTCACCGACGGCCCGAGCCGGCTGCCGCAGGCGCTGGACGGCGACGGCGGCTGGCTGCTGCCGGGGCTGATCGAGCTGCATACCGACAACCTGGACAAGTTCTTCACCCCGCGTCCGAACGTTGACTGGCCGGCCCATTCGGCGATGAGCAGCCATGACGCGCTGATGGTGGCCAACGGCATCACCACTGTACTGGACGCGGTGGCGATCGGCGACGTGCGCGACGGCGGCCACCGGCTGGAAAACCTGCAGAAGATGATCGACGCGGTGATCCACAGCCAGCGCGCCGGGGTGAACCGCGCCGAGCACCGGCTGCACCTGCGCTGCGAGCTGCCGCACGAGAGCACCCTGCCGCTGTTCGAACAGCTGATGGACAAGCCGGGCGTGTCGCTGGTGTCGCTGATGGACCACTCGCCGGGCCAGCGCCAGTTCGCCTCGCGCGAAAAATACCGCGAATATTATCAGGGCAAATATCACCTCAACGACCAGCAGATGAGCGAGTACGAGGAGCAGCAGGTCGCCCTGTCCGCCCGCTGGGCCGCGCCGAACCGCGAGGCGATCGCCGCCCACTGCCGCGCGCGCCGCATCTCGCTTGCCAGCCATGACGACGCCACCGCCGCGCACGTGGCCGAGTCCTGCGCGCTGGGCAGCGCCATCGCCGAATTCCCCACCACCGAGGCGGCCGCCCGCGCCTCGCACCAGCAGGGCCTGCAGGTGCTGATGGGCGCGCCGAACATCGTGCGCGGCGGTTCCCACTCCGGCAATGTGGCGGCGCACCACTTGGCGGCGCTGGGGGTGCTGGATATTCTCTCTTCCGATTATTACCCGGCCAGCCTGCTGGACGCGGCGTTTCGCCTCGCGGCGGACGAGCGCAACGCCTACGATCTGCCCCAGGCGGTGCGCATGATCACCCGCAACCCGGCGCGGGCGCTGGATCTGCAGGATCGCGGCACCCTCGCCGAAGGATTGCGGGCGGATCTGGTGCTGGCGCGGCCGCACGGTGAGCACGTTTACGTGCAGAACGTGTGGCGCCAGGGCAGGCAGGTGTTCTGATGGCGCGGCTCATCTACCTGATGGGGCCTTCCGGCGCAGGCAAGGACAGCCTGCTGGCCGCGCTGCGGGCCGACGCCGACAGTGCGCCGCTGGTGGCGCATCGTTACATCACCCGGCCGGCGGACGCCGGCTGCGAGAATCATATTGCGCTGAGCGAACCGGAATTTCTGCGCCGCCGCGCCAAGGGGCTGTTCGCGCTCGACTGGCAGGCCCACCAACAGCACTACGCGTTCGGGATCGAAGTGGATCTTTGGCTGCTGCAGGGGATCGACGTGGCGGTCAACGGTTCGCGCGCCCACCTGCCGCAGGCGCAGCAGCGCTATGGTGCGCAGCTGCTGCCGGTGTGTCTGCAGGTCAGCGCCGCGATCCTGCGCCGGCGCCTGCAGGATCGCGGGCGAGAAAGCGCCGAACAGATCGAGCAGCGGCTGGCGCGGGCGGCGGAATATCAGCAGAGTCTGCCCGCCGGCTGCCGGGTGCTGCACAACGATGGCCCACTCGACGACACCCTGGCGGCGCTGCTGGCGCTGCTGCCTACCGCCACCCGACAAGCTCAGGACGCGACGCCATGAACGACTTTGCCCAGCCGAAAATCGGCGACAACGTGACCCTTAACCGCACCCGGCTCGGCCAATATGTGCATCTGGCCGACGATGCGATCCTGGAAGAGGTGGAGATGGGGGACTACTCCTACACCGCCGGGCACAACCAGATCTTTTACGCCACTATCGGCAAGTTCGTCTCCATTGCTTCCTATGCGCGCATCAATCCCGGCAACCACCCGACCTACCAGCGCATCGCGCAGCACCACTTCACCTATCGCGCTTCCGAATACGGGCTGGGGGAAGACGACGCGGCGTTCTTCGACTGGCGGCGCGAGCACCACGTCACCGTCGGCCACGACGTGTGGATCGGCCATAACGCCATCCTGATGCCGGGCGTCAGCGTCGGCAACGGCGCGGTGATCGGCAGCGCGGCGGTGGTCACCAAGGACGTGGAGCCTTACAGCATCGTCGCCGGCGTGGCGGCCAAAAAGATCGGCATGCGCTTCGACGATGCGCTGATAGAGCGTATCGAACGCAGCCAGTGGTGGCACTGGGATCACGCCACGTTGCAGGCGCGGCTGGCGGATTTTCGCGACATCAACCGCTTTGCGCAGAAGTACCTTTAACGGAGGGGAGCGATGCAACTGACCTTTCTCGGCACCGGCGGCGCGCAGCAGGTGCCGGTGTTCGGCTGCGACTGCCTGATCTGCCAACGGGCGCGGCGCGAGCCGGCATTTCGGCGGCGAGCGTGCAGCGCCATGCTTAACTATCAGGGGGAAACGACCTTATTGGATGCGGGATTGCCGGCTTTGGAGCGGCGGTTTTCGGCGGGGCAAATTCAACGTTTTTTACTGACACATTACCACATGGATCACGTTCAGGGGTTATTTCCTTTGCGTTGGGGGTGCGGAAATTCCATTCCGGTGTATGGCCCGCCGGATGAACAGGGCTGCGATGACCTGTTCAAACACCCCGGCATTCTGGCGTTTCAGCCGCCGCTGGCGCCCTTTGCCACCGTCGAGCTGGGCGGCATGCGCATCACCCCGCTGCCGCTGCAACACTCCAAACTGACCCACGGCTATCTGATCCAGGCGGCGGGCGCTGCGCTGGCCTACCTGACCGACACCGTCGGCCTGCCGCCGGCCACCGCCGACTATCTGCAAAACGTGGCGCTGGATCTGCTGGTGCTCGATTGCAGCCTGCCGCCTCAGCCGCAGGCGCCGCGCAACCACAACGATCTGACCCGCGCGCAGGAGACGCAGCGGTTGCTGCAGCCCAAACGCACGCTGCTGACGCACATCAGCCATCATCTCGATCTGTGGCTGCTGGACAACGAGCTGCCCGCCGGGCTGGAGCTGGCATTCGATCACCTCAGCGTCAGCCTCGGTAGCAGTGCAGCCGATCCGACTCCAGCACCCTGACCCCTTCGCCCGGCGTGAACGCCTGTTGCAGCAGCGTTTGCGCCACGTCTTTGGCTGAGACGGCGCGCCATTTGCCGGGCAGCAGCCTGAACAGCGGCAGCGTGAGGCGCTCCATCAGGCGCGGCGCGGGGCGATCCCCCACCAGCATGGAAGGCCGCACCAGCGTCAGGCGCGGCCAGTGCTGTTCGCGCAGCGCCTGCTCCATCTCGCCTTTGGTGCGGTTATACAGGAAGGTGGAATCCGCGTTGGCGCCCAATGCGCTCACCACCAGACAGTGCTGCGCCCCCAAACGGAGGCCGGTCAGCGCGCTCTCCACCACCAGTTGATAATCGACGTAGCGGAAGGCATCGGCGCTGCCCGCCGCCCGGCGGGTGGTGCCCAGGCAGCAGAACACCAGATCAACCGGCTGCTGCAGGCTACTCAGCAGCTCGAACAGCGCATCGCCGACCGGGTTGGTCAGCTTGCCGTGCGGCGGCAGCGGCGTGCGCGTCGGCGCCACGATGGCCGTTATCTGCGGATCGCTTTGCAACAGCTGCAACAACTCTCGCCCCACCAGCCCGGTTGCGCCGACTAACAGTGCTCGCGCCATGCAATCTCCCGTTGTAATCAATACGTCGACTTAAAGTATAGACCGCGCCCAATGCAGCTTCTTGCCGAAGCCGAGGGTGTTGTCGGTCATCTTCACCTCGTGCAGATCCAGCCGCCAAACCGAGGCCTTCATCGCCCTGGCGATCGGGAAACGCTTGCAGTAACGCGCGCGCGCCGCCTCGGCTTCTTCGCCGCTCAGCAGCACCGCCTCGGCGCGATACTGCACACCGCGGATCAGCGCGATGCTTTTCGGCTTCGGCGCGATGGTGCCGACCACCCGGCCGTTGTTCAGCATCAGCCCGCCGTGGCGGGTGTGCGGTTCGGTCATCAGCCACAGCGCCATCGCCGCGGCGTCGAACACGTAAAAACAGTTGGCGCACCACATGTCGAGGCCGTCGCCGGCGCACAGCGTCAAGACGTGTTGTTTGCCGATGAAATCCGCAATCTGCTGCCGTTGTTCTGGGGTATTCAAGGTTGCTCGCCTCCCTGTTCACTCGCCTCATCTTACCCTGCGTTGTTGAGGCGAGTCACAAATAACGATAATCATCAAAAACCAAAAGTGAATACAAAAACACAATAAATGCATTTTTATTAATTTAAGCCCGAAGCGGATTTATAACATAAAAAATACAAGACGGATTTATTTGATCGTTATGCAACCGGTTAATCGCGCGATTTTATTTTTCCTATCCTGACGGCATGCAAAATTAGCGCACCACCCCGGCACCGATTAGCAATTCGTTTACATGCCCGTTGGCCCGCCTGAACGCTGTTTATGCAACCCACTGCATAACAGGTGAATAGTTATTTATAAACACCGGCATTTATGTGACTTTCATCACGATTTTTAGCCCACCTTGCGTTAAAATAGCGCCATCTTTTCACTCAGCAAGGTGGATTAGAAAATGGAAAACAATAACCGAAAAATGGCGCATATCAGGCGCACAACCCATATTATGATGATGGCTCATCGCAGCTGCTTTAGCTTCGCATTCTTCAACTACAGATAACCCTCCCCCTCGCTCTTACACCGTTGATAAGAGTGTCATTGCGTTTTTAATTATTCTCCGCACACCGGTGATAATATCTCTTTCTCGCTAGCCGGGAAGGACACGCAATTCATTCTTAATTTCGGCCAAGCGCATCCAAGCTAAATAAAACAGCGAACACAGTTAATGCCTTTCGGCATCGCTGGGTTCTCACACACCTTTATTTTCGTGAAGGCGTTAACGGCAAATGGAATTATTTGCCGGCGGACTGCCTTTGCCTGAAGAATGAGAAAAATGAAAAAATTAAAAATTGCCGCCAACACCCAAACCCTCGGCTGCTTTGAAACAGAACGCGACATCGTCGATGTGCATCACAGCGATTTTAATGACGTCGCTGCCATCGTGCTGTCGGTAGACGACGTCACGCAGGGTATGTTGGCGCGCATCGAAGAGCACGGCCTGAACATTCCGCTGTTCGTCGCCGTCTGCTGCGAAGAAGAGCTGGATAACGCCGTACTGCCGGCGCTGCACGGCGTGTTTGAGCTGTGCGGCAAGAATACCCAGTTCTACGGCAAACAGCTGGAGGCCGCCGCCGCCAAATATGAGAGCGAGCTGCTGCCGCCGTTCTTCAACACGCTGACGCAATACGTAGAAATGGGCAACGCCACCTTTGCCTGCCCCGGCCACCAGGGCGGCGAGTTCTTCCGCAAACACCCGGCGGGCCGCCAGTTCTTCGACTTCTACGGCGAAACGCTTTTCCGCTCCGACATGTGCAACGCCGACGTCAAACTGGGCGATCTGTTGATCCACGAAGGCGCGCCTTGCGCCGCGCAGCAGCACGCCGCCAAGGTGTTCAACGCCGACAAGACCTACTTCGTGCTCAACGGCACCTCGGCCTCGAACAAGGTAGCGACCAACGCCCTGCTGACGCGCGGCGACCTGGTGCTGTTCGACCGCAACAACCATAAATCCAACCACCACGGCGCGTTGATCCAGGCCGGTGCCACGCCGGTGTATTTGGAAACCGCCCGCAATCCATTCGGCTTTATCGGCGGCATCGACGCGCACTGCTTCGACGAACGCTACCTGCGCCAACAGATCCGCGAAGTGGCGCCGGAACGCGCCAACGAAGCCCGCCCGTTCCGCCTGGCGATCATCCAGCTCGGCACCTACGACGGCACCATCTACAACGCCCGCCAGGTGGTCGACAAGATTGGCCACCTGTGCGATTACATCCTGTTCGACTCCGCTTGGGTGGGCTATGAGCAGTTCATTCCGATGATGAAAGACTGCTCGCCGCTGCTGCTGGAGCTGAACGAGAACGATCCCGGCATCATCGTCACCCAGTCGGTGCACAAACAGCAGGCCGGCTTCTCGCAAACCTCGCAGATCCACAAAAAAGACAGGCACATCAAGGGCCAGAGCCGCTACTGCAACCACAAGCGCTTCAACAACGCCTTTATGCTGCATGCCTCCACCAGCCCGTTCTATCCGCTGTTCGCCGCGCTGGACGTCAACGCCAAGATGCACGAGGGCAAAAGCGGCCAGCGCCTGTGGCAGGAGTGCGTGCGCGTGGGGATCGAAGCGCGCAAAATGCTGCTGGATACCTGCACGATGATCAAACCGTTCGTGCCGGATCAGATCGACGGCAAGCCGTGGCAAGCCTATGACACCGCGGCGATGGCCAACGATCTGCGTTTCTTCAACTTCGTACCCGGCGAAAAATGGCACGCCTTTGAGGGCTATGCCGAATCGCAGTACTTCGTCGATCCGTGCAAACTGCTGCTCACCACGCCGGGCATCGATACCGCCACCGGCAGCTACAGCGAATTCGGCATCCCGGCGACCATTCTGGCCAACTACCTGCGTGAAAACGGCATCGTGCCGGAAAAATGCGATCTCAACTCGATCCTGTTCCTGCTGACGCCGGCGGAAGACATCGCCAAGATGCAACATCTGGTGGCCCTGATCGCCCGCTTCGAGAAGCACATCGAGCAGAACTCTCTGCTCAGCGAGGTGCTGCCTGCGGTCTATAAAAACCACCAGCAGCGCTACAAAAACTACACCATCCGCCAGCTGTGCCAGGAAATGCACGACCTTTACGTCAGCTACGACGTTAAAGAGCTGCAAAAAGAGATGTTCCGTAAAAGTTATTTCCCGCGCGTGGTGATGAATCCGCAGGACGCCAATACCGAGTTCGTGCGCGGCAATGTGGAATTAGTCTCGCTGGCTAAAGCCGAGGGCCGCATCGCCGCCGAAGGCGCCCTGCCTTACCCGCCGGGCGTGCTGTGCGTGGTGCCCGGTGAAATTTGGGGCGGCGCCGCGCAGCGTTATTTCCTGGCATTGGAAGAAGGCATCAACTTATTGCCGGGATTCGCGCCGGAATTGCAGGGCGTTTATATCCAACAGGATGAGGACGGCTGGAACCGCGCTTACGGCTACGTCATGAAAAATTAAACACCTTACGGGGCGGCGATGATTCTCGCCGCCCGGATCGCATCCTAAAAGAGAAAATGATCATGAGTAAGTCCAATAATAAAATGGGGGTCGTGCAATTAACGATCCTGACCGCCGTGAATATGATGGGTTCCGGCATAATTATGCTGCCGACCAAGCTGGCCGAAGTGGGCACGATTTCGATCGTTTCCTGGCTGGTGACCGCCGTCGGCTCGATGGCGCTGGCCTACGCCTTCGCCAAATGCGGCATGTTCAGCCGTAAATCCGGCGGCATGGGCGGCTACGCCGAATACGCCTTCGGCAAATCAGGCAACTTTATGGCGAACTACACCTACGGCGTTTCGCTGCTGATCGCCAACATCGCCATCGCCATTTCCGCCGTCGGCTACGGCACCGAGCTGTTTGGCGCTACGCTCAGCCCGCTCGGGATCTGTATCGCCACCATCGGCGTGCTGTGGCTGGCAACCGTCGCCAACTTCGGCGGTGCGCGCATCACCGGCAAAATCAGCGGCATCACCGTCTGGGGCGTGATCATTCCGGTGGTGGGCATCTCGGTCATCGGCTGGTACTGGTTCAGCGGCAGCGCCTACGTCGCCGCCTGGAACCCGCATCAGGTGCCGACCTTTGAAGCCATCGGCGCCTCGATCTCGATGACCCTGTGGGCGTTCCTGGGGCTGGAATCCGCCTGCGCCAACACCGACGTGGTGGAAAACCCGGAGCGCAACGTGCCGATCGCCGTACTGGGCGGCACCCTCAGTGCGGCGGTGATTTATATCGTTTCGACCAACGTGATCGCCGGCATCGTGCCGAACATGGATCTGGCCAACTCCACCGCCCCGTTCGGGCTGGCGTTCTCGCACATGTTCAACCCGACGGTCGGCAAGATCATCATGGCGTTGATGGTCATGTCCTGCGTCGGCTCGCTGCTCGGCTGGCAGTTCACCATCGCTCAGGTGTTCAAATCCTCCGCCGACAGCGGCTTCTTCCCGAAAATCTTCTCCAAGCTGAGCAAGGCCGACGCGCCGGTTAAAGGCATGCTGACCATCGTCGTCATCCAGAGCGGCCTGTCGCTGATGACCATCAGCCCATCGCTGAACAAGCAGTTCAACGTGCTGGTGAACCTGGCGGTGGTGACCAACATCATCCCTTACATCCTGTCGATGGCGGCGCTGGTCATTATTCAGAAAGTGGCGAAGGTGCCGGACAACAAGGCGCGCATCGCCAATATCATCGCCGGCATCGGCGCGCTGTACAGCTTCTACGCGCTCTACAGCTCCGGTGAAGAAGCGATGATGTGGGGCGCCATCGCCACCTTCCTCGGCTGGACGCTGTACGGCATCGTCTCGCCGCGCTTCGAGCTGGCGGGTAAAAAGGGGTAAAGCGGTAGGGCACCGGCGGCCGGGGATGGGATTGTGATGGGCGATATCACCCCATCACAACCTTGGCCAGCCGACGCGCTCTGTCGCCCACGTCGCTCTAGTGACTGGAATCACTCACTCTCTTTCTTACGCTCAGGCTTTATTATCAGTAAATCCAAGCCACCAAGCATAATCCCTGTTCACTACCGCAATGCATAAATAAAAAAGTATCGAAACATCATTGATACCACTTATATAAATCCATTCAAAACAGCGTCCCCTCTTCGTCATCCAATGCGCGAAAATGCCCCGCCATAAATAAAACCCTTTATTTAATATAACATTAGGATGATTAATGCCGTTTTACAGGGGATGTATTTCCCGTACTCCTAAGCACTTTCTATCATCTGCTCTACTTTCCGACAGTGCTATGATCATCGTTGGTTTAAAATCAATCACCGGTTCATCATCGGAATAAACGGCCAATTATTCACCCCGGAAGCCACGTGACGAGGTTTATATGAAAAACAATGAAAAACTCATTGTGAAAGCAGAAGAGACTCAACTGCCAAAAGATGTGGTTTATGCATTCTTGATGAACACTTCAAAGGAAGACGTCACCCATGCCGCCATGCATCTTATCGATGAAAACGCGGTTTATACTTCACTGAATTTTGAAAACAAAGAGCTCAAACAGATCGAGCCCTGGGCGGGCACTTCCCAAGGGCGACAGGTTTACATCGATACTTTTTCAAATGTCGGAACTTACTGGGAGATAAACGACTTCACGATCGGTGACATTCTTGCCGACGGAGGCACCGTGGCCGTATTTGGTCAATTCACCTATACCTCAGTAGCGTTAGGCCATCAGTTCACCTCTCCTTTCGCAATAAAAGCGCAGGTCAAAGACGGAAAAATCGTTTATTTCCAGTTTATGGAAGACACCTATGCTTCCGCGGCTTCATTCCGCGTCAGTGGCGAGTGGACGATTCAGCATCATAAAGGGGAAGAAAACAAATTTACCGTGGGTGTAAAATAACCCTTTATCGTCAAGACAGAATAAACAAACCGTTCCGCCAGTGGTGAAATCCATCGTTAAATCGTGACAAAATAGAGATACCGCGCTTGGCTATGGCGGCCTGATGTCGTTTCTACCCTTGCACAGGACCCCAATGATGGACTTGCCCCACTGGCACCTCTATATGCTGCGTTTACCGAGCGGCATGCTGTATACCGGCATCACCACCGACGTGGCGCGCCGCCTGGCGCAACATCAAGCCGGCAAAGGCGCCAAGGCGCTGCGCGGTAAAGGGGAGCTGACGCTAGCGTTTCACTGCCAGGTGGGGGATCGCTCAACGGCGCTGAAGCTGGAATACCGCGTCAAACAGCTGAGCAAAATACAAAAAGAGCGGCTGGTGAATCACCCGCCGCTGTCGTTGGCGTATTTGCTTCCTGGTTAACAGATTTCATTACGTGGTTTTTTCCTCCCCCTGCATTTCAAAGCTGCCTATGTGATTGCGAGCGTTCAATTGTTCCTCCCCGCTGACGCGGGGAACACCTGCTGTGCGATATCAACAGCGATCTTATCAACGGTTTATCCCCGCTGGCGCGGGGAACACTATTGTCATAACGCCGGATGCAATGCGATCTACGGTTTATCCCCGCTGGCGCGGGGAACACCTGCGCCTTCTCAGAGAAAGCCCGGATTTCGTCGGTTTATCCCCGCTGGCGCGGGGAACACTTGCCGCGTATGGGGTTCAACTGGTGCTGGCGCGGGGAACACTTCGATGGTGCGCGGGTTGTACAGCGTGACACCGGTTTATCCCCGCTGGCGCGGGGAACACTTTATATAGCCCTATCAAGGGTCTCATAATCGCGGTTTATCCCCGCTGGCGCGGGGAACACCAACTCGGCCTGACGCAAAAAGAATTGGCGGCCGGTTTATCCCCGCTGGCGCGGGGAACACGCGGTAAAGGCTGCTTCGTCGTCTTCTTCCTCCGGTTTATCCCCGCTGGCGCGGGGAACACACCATCACGCGGCCTGTCATGTGAAACGCCAGCGGTTTATCCCCGCTGGCGCGGGGAACACTGTAACAGCCCGTAATAGCGCGATAATCGTGCCGGTTTATCCCCGCTGGCGCGGGGAACACTCCTCCAAAGCGCCCGATGCAACATCCATCAACGTTTTATCCCCGCTGGCGCGGGGAACACGTGAAGACCAACCCATATTTCTACCGCGTCACCGGTTTATCCCCGCTGGCGCGGGGAACACGCGCAGCTTCAGGTAACGGTCTGCGCCGGTGCCGGTTTATCCCCGCTGGCGCGGGGAACACGTGAAGACCAACCCATATTTCTACCGCGTCACCGGTTTATCCCCGCTGGCGCGGGGAACACGCGCAGCTTCAGGTAACGGTCTGCGCCGGTGCCGGTTTATCCCCGCTGGCGCGGGGAACACCGACGAAATCAGAAATCCGCTGGCTGCAATGCCGGTTTATCCCCGCTGGCGCGGGGAACACTACTGGGTATCTATTTAGTTTCATTACGCCACCGGTTTATCCCCGCTGGCGCGGGGAACACCTAAAATGGCATGGACACAATCTTGCCCAATACGGTTTATCCCCGCTGGCGCGGGGAACACATTTAGACCATTGCCAGGGGCAACCGAGAATCCGGTTTATCCCCGCTGGCGCGGGGAACACACTGAGAAATGGGATCGCGTATATACCCAAGCCGGTTTATCCCCGCTGGCGCGGGGAACACGGATACCGAATCTTTCAACCCAGTTAGCGCGCCGGTTTATCCCCGCTGGCGCGGGGAACACGCGCTCGATGGGGAGACGTTGGTTTTTCCGAACGGTTTATCCCCGCTGGCGCGGGGAACACATAAAAAGCAGTGGCCCGCCGCGTGCAATCAGCGGTTTATCCCCGCTGGCGCGGGGAACACCGTTTCAGCAGATCCACATTGCCGTAAAGCTGCGGTTTATCCCCGCTGGCGCGGGGAACACTTCGCCCCTAAGCGCCACCACGGCAAACACCTCGGTTTATCCCCGCTGGCGCGGGGAACACCCGGCGTTAACCGGCGATATAAACGCAGCCCGCGGTTTATCCCCGCTGGCGCGGGGAACACGTTCACCAGATGGATCCCAATAATTACCGCCACCGGTTTATCCCCGCTGGCGCGGGGAACACTGTACCCATCCCAGTCGCCGCCATATTCGTACTGGTTTATCCCCGCTGGCGCGGGGAACACTGAGCGAGTCTGGTTTCGATGAAATGCCGATACGGTTTATCCCCGCTGGCGCGGGGAACACCGATCTTACAGTGGCGGCAATGTTACGTTGACCGGTTTATCCCCGCTGGCGCGGGGAACACATGGCCACGCATGACTGCTGGCGCACAACCTACGGTTTATCCCCGCTGGCGCGGGGAACACGCCTGAGAACGATATCGTTCGCTCAAAAGCTGACGGTTTATCCCCGCTGGCGCGGGGAACACATCTGGCGCTGCGCCGGCGTCATGGCCACGGCCGGTTTATCCCCGCTGGCGCGGGGAACACTTACAATCACCGCACAAGAGGTTTAGTCCAGGCGGTTTATCCCCGCTGGCGCGGGGAACACTCACTGGCACTGACGTCATGGCCGCCTTGGGGCGGTTTATCCCCGCTGGCGCGGGGAACACGCGAACTGCGCACCGACATTTCGGCCAGTTCGCGGTTTATCCCCGCTGGCGCGGGGAACACCAGCAGGATATCAACAAGCGAGCTTCCAAGGCCGGTTTATCCCCGCTGGCGCGGGGAACACTCTTAGAGTATATGGTTGAATTAAAATGTATTTTTAAAGACCTTAAATCCTACCAAATATTTTCGCCTTCTGAAAAAACACAACCATTTGATTTATAATCAAATTTTGAAATACACTTCGGTGAAATCCTTTTCCACCAAATTAAAATTAATTATCAACAAGTTAAAAGCGATTAAACGGCGCCGAAAAAGCCACTTCGCCGCTGACGCCATTCAGGGCGTCTTCCGCCAGCGAGTAGACCTGGAACGCGCTTTCCGTGTCCGGCCAGCGACAATGCAGGCCATAGGCGGCGGCCGGTTTAAAACCGAAGCGGCCGTAGTAAACAGGATCGCCCAGCACCACCACCGCGGCGTAGCTGAATTCGTTCAGCGAATCCAAGCCTTCGTAAACCAGCTTTTCAGCCAGCCCCTGGCGGCGCAGGCTTTCGTCTACCGCCAGCGGCGCCAGCGCCACCCATTGTCGGTCTTCGCCGGCCACGTCTACCGGGCTGAACGCGGCGTAACCCACCACCCCGCCTTCGTCGTCAGTGGCGACCACGCCCAGCGTCAGCAGGCCGTCTTCGCGCAGCTGCTGCACCAGATCGGCTTCGTCGTCGCGGCCAAAGGCGCGGCGCAGCAAGGCATCGATGCCCGCCGCATCTACCGGTATCTCTACGCGGATCAGCATGATACCGCCACACGGGAAGCCGGCGCCGTGCCCTCCTGCAACCCTGCTTCGACAAAATCAGCCAACTGCAACAGCCCCATGCGCAGCGGCGCAGGCATGCTTTCCAGCTCGATGGCGTCCATCAAATTTTTCACATACAGGCCCAATTCGGTATCCCCTTCAATCTGCAGCCGACGCTGAAAGAACAGCGTATCCGGATCTTGCTTGCGCGCCGCGATCAGGATCAGATCGTTGGCGTCGCCGCTGAAGCTGACGTCCGCTTCGGCGTGCTGGCTGACCACCAGTTTGTCGTTTTCTACCGTCATAAACCATTGTAGCGCCAGATCGCGAACTTCGATCTTCAACCAGCGCGATTCGAGAAATTCCAGATCGCCATCCGCCAACGCCTGGCGGAACTGCCAGCTCAGCACCTGTTGCAGCAGCTGGCGCTGCAGGGCGAACGGCGTGAATTTCAGCGGGATGCGCAGCAGCGACGGCCCCTGGCGCACAAGGCGTGCTCGTAGTTGTTCCAACACGGTCATCCACTCCTTTCAATACGGACTACCGCTATTTTGCCACACTGCCGCGCGGCTTCAGCGGTCTATATCAACAAATAGTGCATTTCACCGCCATGTTTATCAATACGCCATAAGCTGCCCCAAATCAAAACCTGTGTGCGCCCCTTTGCCTAAAATGGCCTCCCCGATTCGCGTTTGCCGGCGGAACACCGCCTTCGGCAACCTTTAAAGACAGCGTGCGCCCGGCCGGGCGCACGGCTAAGCCAGGATAAATCTATGGAGCTGCTTTGTCCCGCCGGCAACCTGCCGGCCCTGAAGGCCGCGGTGGATAACGGCGCCGACGCCGTTTACATCGGTCTGAAAGACGATACCAACGCGCGCCACTTCGCCGGCCTCAACTTCACCGAGAAAAAGCTGCAGGAAGCGGTCGATTACGTGCATCGCCACGGCCGCAAGCTGCATATCGCCATCAACACCTTCGCCCATCCCGACGGCTACGCCCGCTGGCAGCGCGCGGTGGATATGGCGGCCCAGCTGGGCGCCGACGCGCTGATTCTGGCGGATCTGGCGATGCTGGAATACGCCGCCCAGCGCTACCCGCAGCTGGAGCGCCACGTTTCGGTGCAGGCCTCCGCCACCAACGAAGAGGCTATCCGTTTCTACCAGCGCAACTTCGAGGTGGGCCGGGTGGTGCTGCCGCGCGTGCTGTCGATGCATCAGGTGAAACAGCTGGCGCGCACCAGCCCGGTGCCGCTGGAAGTGTTCGCCTTCGGCAGCCTGTGCATCATGGCCGAGGGGCGCTGCTATCTCTCTTCCTACCTGACCGGCGAGTCGCCGAACACCGTCGGCGCCTGTTCGCCGGCGCGGTTCGTGCGCTGGCAGCAAACCCCGCAGGGCATGGAGTCGCGCCTGAACGACGTACTGATCGACCGCTATCAGGATCATGAAAACGCCGGCTACCCGACGCTGTGCAAGGGCCGCTATCTGGTGGACGACGTGCGCTACCACGCGCTGGAAGAGCCCACCAGCCTCAATACGCTGGAGCTGCTGCCGGAGCTGCTGGCCGCCAACATCGCCGCGGTGAAGATCGAAGGCCGCCAGCGCAGCCCGGCTTACGTCAGCCAGGTAGCGCGCGTCTGGCGCCAGGCGATCGACCGTTGCCAGGCCGATCCCGCCGCCTACCGCGCCGACGCCGCCTGGATGGAGACGCTGGGCGCGATGTCCGAGGGCACCCAAACCACGCTGGGCGCCTATCACCGCAAATGGCAGTAGCCGGAGGAAACATGAAATACGCACTGGGGCCGGTACTCTACTACTGGCCAAAAAACGACATCGCGGCGTTCTATCAACAGGCGGCGGAGAGCAGCGCCGACATTATTTATCTCGGCGAGAGCGTCTGCACCAAGCGGCGCGAGATGAAGGTCGGCGATTGGCTGGCGCTGGCGCGCGAAATCGCCCGCAGCGGCAAGCAGGTGGTGATCTCCACGCTGGCGCTGCTGCAGGCGCCCTCCGAGCTGAATGAGCTGAAACGCTATGTGGAGAACGGAGAGTTCCTGTTTGAAGCCAACGATCTGGGCGCGGTGAACATGGCGGCGGAACGCGGCCTGCCGTTCGTCGCCGGTCATGCGCTGAACTGCTACAACGCCTATACCCTGCGCCTGCTGCGCCGCCAGGGCATGATGCGCTGGTGCATGCCGGTCGAACTTTCACGCGACTGGCTGGCCAACCTGCTGGCACAGTGCGACGAGCTGGGCTTCCGCCACGATTTCGAGGTGGAGGTGCTGAGCTACGGCCACCTGCCGCTGGCCTACTCGGCGCGCTGCTTCACCGCCCGCTCGGAAAACCGCGGCAAGGACGAATGCGAAACCTGCTGCATCAAGTATCCGCAGGGCCGCATGATGCGCTCGCAGGAACAGCAGCAGGTGTTCGTGCTCAACGGCATCCAGACCATGAGCGGCTACTGCTACAACCTCGGCAACGAGCTCCCGAGCATGCAGGGACTGGTGGACATCGTGCGGCTGTCGCCGCAGGGTGCCGAGACACTGGCGCAAATCGATGCCTTCCGCGCCAACGAACGCGGCGAGCAGCCGCTGGCCTTGACCGACCACGCCGACTGCAACGGCTACTGGCGCCGCGTGGCGGGGCTGGAGTTGGTGTCTTAGCGAGGTAAGCGCCGGCGGCGCTCTGCCGCCGGTATCGGTTTACGCCGCACGTTTTCTCCTGTTTTATCTGCAGCATGGCTCACCTGGCCGCCTTCAATCCCACACATTACGCACCGTTATCTGTCTTGTTCACTGTGAATCCTTGATTAATTCATTTGAATGAATTAATTTTTTGAGTGACATTCCATAAATGAGATGAGGAGTAACGAGATGCTGACACGCCCTGAACCGTTATCTCTGGCCGAGCGCGACCGCCGCTGGCAGCTGGCGCGGGACATTATGCAGACGGAAGACCTTGCGGCCCTGATCGTATACGGCGACCGAGAAGCCGCCGCCCCAGCCGGTTTCGCACCAGATTGCTACTTCACCAACGACCGTCCCGGTTCGATCGTCGTTTTCGTCGGCGATGAATCGCCGCGCATCTACACCTTCGCTTCGATGATGGTCGCCGACCACTTGCAGGCCTCGTTGCGCGGCGATCTGCAATGGATCGGCGCGGAACAGCTGTTCGTCGGTAAAACCGGTCGCGATGTCGGCGCCTGGCTGGCCGAGCGCCGTTTAGCGGGAACCCGCATCGGCATCATCGGGCTGGAACCCTATCCCCCCTTCTACTTCGACGGCGCCATGCCCGCTCGCACGCTGCAGGGGTTGACGGAGGCGCTCCCAACGGCCAATTGGATACCGGTCTACCGCGAATTCTTCCGGCGCGCCTCGGTAAAAAGCGAGGAGGAATTGCGGCTGGTGCGCTATGCCGCACACATCGGCGAAACCATGAGCGAAACATTGCGTGCCACCGCCAGACCCGGCGTTTCCGAAGCCGATCTGGTGGCAGCAGTGACGGCAACCTGCTTCTCAATGGGCGGTTATACAGCAGAGCTGCTGTTGGGATCCGGCCCCGAATACGTCGGTTGGGGGCCACCTGCCTGGCAATATCGCGCCCAGGCGCCACGGGTTCTGCAAGAAGGCGATTTGGTGTTGTCGGAGATCTTCGCCCTGTACGGTATGATGGAAACCCAGCATCAGGCCGCTATCGCCATCGGCGAGGTACACCCCGATATTCTGCACGCTGCGGCGATCGCCAGAGCGAGTTATGAGGCGGGATTAGGCGCGCTGCGAACGGGTAACACCTTCGGCGATGTGGTCGACGCCATGGAGCAACCGTTGCTGGCCGCCGGCTGCTGGCACGTGCATCCGCTGATCCATAGCCTTAATCCCTATGGCCCGGTCGGTTTCGGCACCGCGCCCGGCATCGAGTCTCTCCCCGAAGCCGCCCGCTATGCGCAGCTCAGGCGTTTGCCTACCGTGGGGCGTGAACTGCCGCTGCAAGCAGGCATGTGCTTCGCTTTTGAACCCAGCTGTGCTTTCGGCAGGCATATGGCCAACCTCGGCGGTACGGTATTGGTCGGTGAAACAGGCGGCGTGGCACTGAATGAGAACTCAACCCGGCTGATGTTCGCAGGCGGCTCACATCGATAATCAGGAGACAATGTTTCAATGCAGAATCAGGACAGGCTCAATGAGCGTACCCGCGAAACCCAGGAACGTCTTATCCGGGCAGGCTTGAGCCTGTTCAGCAAACATGGACTCGAAGGCGTGCGCACCCGCCAACTGGCCGAAGCGGCGGGGGTGAATCAGTCCGCCATTCCCTATCATTTTGGCGGCAAGGAGGGCGTCTATCTGGCAGTGCTGGAACATGTAGCCGGTAGCATTGTCGCCCATTTAGCCTTGCCGCGCCGCCTGCTCGCCGGGCAAACGCCGGCGGAAGCATTACGGACATTGATGCAAGATTTCGTCACCGCCTTGCTGGGCTCGGAAACCTCTGCGGCAAGCAGCCTGTTGTTGGCGCGAGAACAGCTCCAGCCCAGTGCCGATTT
Organism: Serratia sp. HRI; assembly: GCF_010119335.3. NCBI lineage: Bacteria > Pseudomonadati > Pseudomonadota > Gammaproteobacteria > Enterobacterales > Yersiniaceae > Serratia > Serratia sp. HRI. Next base: position 2,222,805 of record NZ_CP083690.1, read on the forward strand.
CGATGCCCTGCATACCTGTTTATTCTCACCGCTGCATCACACCGTGAGCGAACTGGTCACGGCGATCCGCAGCGACCAACCTGACCTGAAAGAGAATATCCTGCGCGCGCACGCTGTTCTCGGCCAGGCGTTGTCCTTCGCCGTCGCGCGCGAGGCGCTATTGCGAAGGCTGGGAGAAAACGCGCTGTCGCCACAGGAGATCGCGCAGATCGCCACTCTGGTTGGCACGATGTCAGTCGCCGCCGCGCAAGGCTGAACGCGGCGGCGTTAGTTACGCCCGTCGCTTCCTGAACATCCCGCGCAGCGCCACGCTGTTGCGCAAGAAGCCGACGCCGAAGCCCAGCAGGGTGTAGACCACGCCGAGCACCAGCATCATCATCACGTCACCCCACACTTCGTTCAGCGACAGCCCCATCTGGTTGACGCCGGCGATCGCCTTGGTGCCCCAGGTGGAGGGAATGCTGTACGAGATGGCGCGCACCCAGGCCGGCATCGACTGCAGCGGCCAGATGGTGCCGGACAGGTAGAAGATCGGCGTGGTGATGAACGCCAGCGTCAGGTAGATCATCTCGACGCTGCGCAGGCACTCGGTCACCAGCTTGCCCAGCCCCAGTACCGCCAGCAGGAACGGGAAGGTCAGCAGCAGCAGTTCGGCGATGTTCGCCGTCTGCCGATAGCCCAATACCCACGGCCACAGCACGAACAGCACGATCGACAGGAACAGCCAGATCGGCAGCAGCGCCGTCAGCCCGCCGAGGTGCGCCGCCAGCGGCGCCTTGCCGCCGGGCATGCTCTTCATGGCGATGTTGACGCGGATACAGGCGATCAGCAGCGAGTGCTGCAACAGCATCACCAGCAGGCCGGGGAAGATGATCGCCGCAAAGCTGATGCCGGGGTTAAACACGTCCAGCGTTTGCCCCAGTATCGGCGTCAGCAGTATCTGCGCCTGCCGTTCGCTGAAGCCGCTGCGCAGCAGCAGCCCGTTGTTGTACTCCGTCAGCAGCTGCTGATAGGCCGCCACCACGTCCTGTTGGATCTGGCCGTTGGCCAGGCGGTTGGTGGCGTCGCCGTACACCGGCACCACGATGTTCTGCCCGCTGAGGATTTTCTTCTCCAGATCCACCGGCATGATGATCACCGCAAACAGCTTGCGCCAGCTGAGATCGCGCTGCGCCTGCTCCAGACTGTCGTAGGTTTCAATCGCGATCTTGGAGGTGGCGTCCAGCTGGCGGATCAGCTGGCGGCTGGCGGTGCTGTGATCCTGATCGACCACCCCCACCGGCAGATCCCACACCGTGCGGTTGGCGTACACCATGCTCATGATGCACAGCGACAGGATCAGCATCAGCCACACCGGCCGCTCCAGCATGCCGAGCAGCACCTTAACGAAGGTTTGCCAATAGAGCTTCATCCGGCGTTCCCCTCTTTTGCCAGCCGTGCCGGCAGACGATTGCGCACCAGCAGCGCGGCCACCAGCGGGTAAACCGCCAACAGCGCACACACGCTGAAGATGGCGCTGGCGTGCACCTGCCGCAGGAACACGTCGAACATCGCGTACAGCGCGTGGGTCAGCGGTTCGACATTGGAAATGATGCGCGCCGGAAGCGGCATCGACAGCTCAGGCACCGCCATGCCGGAGAAGGTCATCGCGATACTGACCAAAATACCGATCAGGCTGTACGCGGTGATGGTACTGCCGGTAAAGGTGTACAGCAGCAGGCCGATGCTCTGCGCCGCCATCACGTAGAACAGACCGATCAACAGCATAAACAGTGGATTGCCGCTGACGCGGGCGTCAAAGATGCCCACCAGCGCCGCGATCTCGACCATCAGCAGGGTGGTGAAACACAGCGTGTACGGCGCCAGCTTGCCGAGCAGCGCCAGGCTGAACGGCTTGGCCTGCAGCAGCGACTTGCTGCGCGCCAGCACGTAGATCATGCAGGTCACCGCGAACAGTTGCAGCAGATGGATGGTGGCGGCGAACTGCTGGTAATAGATATAGCTGCCGCTGGCGTTGAACAGGCTGCCGTAGGAGAGCGTCACGTCCGCCAACGGCGGCAGCGTTTTGCCCATCTCGGTGGCGATGATGCTGCGGGTGTTGGCGTTGATTTCGTTCATCAGGCCGCCAAAATCCTGGGTGGAGTACAGCCCGGCGCCGTAGAACAACGCATTGTAGTACATCACCACGCTCGGCTGTTTGCCCGACAGCGCGTTGGCCTCAAGGTCCGGCGGGATATACAGCAACGCGTAATCCTGCGCGCTGCGCAGGCGGCTCAGCGACTCCGGTAACCCACCGCCGTAAGCCTCAACGTGGGCGTGCGAACCGGCGTCCAGCCGACGCGTCAGCGATTTGGACAGCGGGCTGTGATCGCTGTCCACCACCGAGACCGGCAGATCGAGCAGCGTGCCTTCGGAGAAGTTGCTGCTGATCAGCACAAACAGGATCAGCGGAAAGATCCAGCTCAGCCAGTGCACCACCGGGCTGCGAAAGGCGACGCGACACTCTTTGTCGAACGCGTGACTGAAGCAGCGCCAGCCGGCCCTTACTCTTTCCATTGCCATAAGGTGCTCATCCCCGGACGCAGGCCGTCCACCGGCTGTGACGGATACAGGCGCACTTCGAAGGTTTTCAGGTCGAAGTCGCCGGTGGCGCGGGTGGCGCGTTTGGTGGCGTAATCCCCCAGCGGCGCGATGTAGCGCACTTCGGTGTCGATCATTTTGTCCTTCAGCGCCGGCACCCGCAGTTTGACCTTGTCGCCTTTGCGCACGTGGGCCAGGATGTCTTCGCGCAGGTTAAACACGAAGTAGGCGTCCGGCACCCGGATCAACGTCACCAGCGGGCTGCCGGCGTTCAGCAATTCGCCCACTTCGGCCGGGATCGGCCCCACTTCGCCGTCTACCGGCGCTTTCACCTGCAGATCGTCGCTCTGCGCCTGGATCTGCAGCAGATTCTCTTCCGCCGCCCGCAGCGCCGCCGCATATTGCTGCCTCTGCTCGACACGGTCGCCGTTGATGCCTTCATCCAGGTTGGCTTTGGCCGCCTGCACCTGCTGGAAGGCGGTGTCGCGCGACCGGCGCGAAGCGTCCAGCTCGGACTTCGAGATATAGCCTTTGCCGGCCACGCTCAGGTTGCGGTTGTAGTCGTTTTGCGCATTGCGGTACTGCGCCTCGGCCTGCGCCAGGTTGGCGCGCAGGTTGCGGATGCTCTCTTCACGGGTGCCGTGCAGCGACAGCTCGAGCTGCGCCTTGGCCTCGTCGCGCGTCGCCTGTGCGGAACGCAGTTGCGCCATCAGTTCGGGGCTGTCGAGTTGAATGATCAGCTGGCCGCTTTTCACGTCGTCGCCGCGTTCGATCAGGCGTTCAACGACCCGGCCTTTCGCCTTGGATGCGACGATCACTTCGGGGGCATCCACTTCACCCTGCAGCAACAGATCCTGATTGTGCGCGCGGAACAGGATCGCCAATGCGATCGCCGCCAACATCAGCAACAGGGTAAACAGCGTCTTTTTTTTCATTATGTCAGCTCCCGGAACGGTAAGCGGCGGGCGGGGATAATCATTTCCATGTCTCAAATTGCTCCAAAAAACACCATTGCACTCATGAGGATATCACAAGCACATATCTCCTCTTTTATAACTATAAATTGGATTATGCTTTTAACACTAAAAAGCATCTTTTTTTCGGCCTTTTAGTATGCAGACTCCTGCAATCGCCCTTTAAGCGATCCACTCTCTGATGGACGATGTCATGATTGAACACACTGCCGTACCGCTTTCGGTACTGGATTTATCGCCAATCCCGCAAGGGGCCAAGGCGCGCGACGCTTTCCACTGTTCGCTGGATTTGGCGCAGCACGCCGAACGCTGGGGCTACCGGCGCTACTGGCTGGCCGAGCACCACAACATGACCGGCATCGGCAGCGCCGCCACCTCGGTGCTGCTGGGCTATCTGGCCGCCGGCACCCAGAGCATTCGCCTCGGCTCCGGCGGCGTGATGCTGCCGAACCATGCGCCGCTGGTGATCGCCGAACAGTTCGGCACGCTGGAGTCGCTCTATCCGGGGCGCATCGATCTGGGGCTTGGCCGCGCGCCCGGCACCGATCAGCGCACCATGATGGCGCTGCGCCGCCACCTGTCCGGCAATGTGGATACCTTCCCGCGCGACGTGCAGGAGCTGCAAAATTACTTCTGCGACGCGCAGCCCGGCCAGCCGGTGCAGGCGGTGCCGGGCCAGGGGCTGCACGTGCCGCTCTGGCTGCTGGGTTCCAGCCTCTACAGCGCACAGCTGGCGGCGCAACTCGGCCTGCCGTTCGCCTTCGCCTCGCACTTCGCCCCGGATATGCTGTTCCAGGCGCTGCAGCTGTACCGCGAGAACTTCAAACCGTCCAAACAGCTGGCGCAGCCGCACGCCATGGTGTGCGTCAACGTCGTCGCCGCCGACAGCGATAGCGACGCGCGCTTCCTGTTCAGTTCGATGCAGCAGCAGTTCATCAATCTGCGCCGCGGTTCGCCCGGCCCGCTGCCGCCGCCGGTGGATAACATCCACGCGCTGTGGACCGCCGGCGAGCAATATGGCGTCGAGCAGGCGCTGCGGATGTCGATCGTCGGCGATGAAAAAACGGTGCGCCACGGGCTGCAAACGCTGCTGCGTGAAACCGATGCCGACGAGATCATGGTCAACGGCCAGATCTTCGATCACCAGGCGCGGCTGCGTTCGTTCGAGATTGTCGCCGGGGTGCAAGGCGACGTCGTGAAGGGATAAAACGCGAAAAGGCGGTGGGGAACCCCACCGCCTCGGCGTTAACGCTGGATCAGATAGCGGATGGTCGGCCCGTCCTGCTGGATATCCAGCACCTTGTAGCCGTGGTTGCGCGCGTCGAGCGGAATGTTGTTGATCGACTGCGGGCAATCGCTGATCACCTCCAGGATTTCCCCCGGCTTCAGCTGCGGCATCGCCTCCAGCGTCGCCACCGCCGGGTACGGGCAAGGCTCACCCAGCATGTCCAGCCGGTAGTCCGGCACTATCGTCATCTCTTTCATGGCAGGCTCCTCAAATTCACCACCTGCGCCTCAGGCCGGGCGCGGAAAAAGCGTTTCTCCCACCACAGCATGGCGGCGAAGGCCAGCGCCAGCAGCAGATAGGTCACCAGCAGGCCACCAATTGGGCCGAAGGTGTCGAGCAGGTTGATCTTGTCGTAGTCGGTCGCCAGCGCCGGCGCCAGATCGTCCCAGTAATAGGCCAGCAGCGTGGCGCCGATGATGTTGCCCAGCCCCACCCACCAGTAGTGCACCTGCCCTTCCACCGCGCGGTACATCCAGCCGGTCTCGCAACCGCCGGCCAGCACGATGCCGAAGCCGAACAGCAAGCCGCCCAGCACCGCATTCGGGCCGGCCCACATGATCTTCGGCGCCACGCCAAGCTGCACGTAGCTGAAGATGCCGATGGCGCTCACCGCCATGCCGATGATGATGGCTTTCGCCATGTGGGTGCGGCCGGTGATCCACAAATCGCGGAACGCCGAAGTGAAGCAGATCTGCGCACGCTCGATCAGCAGACCGAAGCCGATGCCGAACAGCATGGCGATGCCGAGCTTCGGCGCATCGAACAGCGTCCACAGCGACCAGGCCACCGTCAGGCCGAAGACGGCCATGCCCAGCCGGAAGCGGCGGCGCGCCTGCTCAGGTTTCTGCGTCAGCGGCGCGGCGGCCTTCACCTTTTGCAATTTTACCGGGATGCGGAACATCGGCAGCAGCGTGAATTTGGCGCCGAAGTAAGAACCCACGGCGGTCGCCAGCGCGAAGAACCAAGCGTGCAGCGAAAACTGAGGAATACCGGTGAAGAACGCCGCCAGGTTACAGCCCATCGCCAGGCGCGCGCCGAAGCCGGCGATAATGCCGCCCAGCAGCGCCTGCACGATGCGAATGCGGTGCTGCGGCTGGCGTAGCTTGATGTTGTTGGCCCACAGCGCGGCGGCGATGCAGCCGGCGAACATGCCGATGATCATGCGCCCGTCGATACGCTCCAGCGGCGTGCCCTGCAGGCCGATAACCTTGAAATAGCCCCACTGCTCGGGGTGCAGGCCGAACCACTGCAGCACATGGCCGCCCCAGCGGGTGAACTCGCCGGTCACCGCCCAGAAAGTGCCGGTCATGCCAAAGTAGTAGGTAGAAAGGATCCCGGCGGCGATCACCGCCGGCAGCGGCGCCCAAAAGCGCACCAGGTATTGAGATTTGAACTGCTGCCAACTCATGGCATCTCCCGTGCATATCATCCGTAAGAAAAAACCTTATGAATGATACGCCATTCAGGGACGTTTGACGGCAACTTTCAGGCATAAAAAAACCAGCCCGCAGGCTGGTTTTTCAGAGCGATTCACCGCGAACGGTGAATCAGCGATTACGCGTCGCCGAAACGACGACGTGGTGCAGCAGGTGCTGCGTCATCACGGCGTGGCGCCGGCTTACCGTCACGGTTGAAGTTACCGCCACGACGCTCGCCGCCGTTGCCGCCTTCACGACGTTCACCGAAGGAACGACGTGGGCCGCCTTCGCGACGTTCGCCGTTGAACGGACGACCGTTACCACGACGCTCGCCACCGTTGCCACCGTCACGACGCTCGCGACGTTCGAACGGCTGCGCATCGCCCAGCAGCTGCATGTTCATCGGCTTGTTCAGGATGCGGGTGCGAGTGAAGTGATTCAGGATCTCGCCCGGCATGCCTTTTGGCAGCTCGATGGTGGAGTGGGAGGCAAACAGCTTGATGTTACCGATGTAACGGCTGCTGATGTCGCCTTCGTTAGCGATAGCGCCAACGATGTGACGGACTTCTACGCCATCGTCACGGCCCACTTCGATGCGGTACAGCTGCATTTCGCCAACGTCACGACGTTCGCGACGCGGACGGTCGCCGTCACGGCTATCACGGCTGTCGCGACGGTCGCCACGATCACCGCGACGATCGTCACGGTCGTTGAACTCGCGGCGCTGACGCGGCTTGAAGACCGGATCCGGCGGCAGGATCAGCGGACGTTCTCCCTGTGCCATTTTCAGCAGCGCTGCGGCCAGGGTTTCCATATCCAGCTCTTCTTCCGGCTGCAGTTTGGTCAGCAGTGCGCGGTACAGATCCAGATCGCTGCTTTCCAGCTGCTGCTGAACTTTTGCGGCAAACTTGGCCAGACGACGCTCGCCCAGCAGTTCTGCGTTCGGCAGTTCCACTTCCGGGATGGTCAGCTTCATGGTGCGTTCAATGTTGCGCAGCAGGCGGCGTTCGCGGTTTTCCACGAACAGCAGCGCGCGGCCGGCACGGCCCGCACGACCGGTACGGCCGATACGGTGAACGTAAGACTCGGAGTCCATCGGGATGTCATAGTTGACAACCAGGCTGATGCGCTCAACGTCCAGGCCACGGGCCGCAACGTCGGTCGCGATCAGGATATCCAGACGACCGTCTTTCAGGCGCTCCAGGGTCTGCTCACGCAGCGCCTGGTTCATGTCGCCGTTCAGCGCAGCGCTGCTGTAACCGCTGCGCTCCAGTGCTTCGGCCACTTCCAGGGTCGCGTTCTTGGTACGGACGAAGATGATCGCCGCGTCAAAGTCTTCAGCTTCCAGGAAACGCACCAGCGCTTCGTTTTTACGCATGCCGTAGACCGACCAGTAGCTCTGGCTGATGTCCGGACGGGTGGTCACGCTGGACTGGATGCGCACTTCCTGCGGCTCTTTCATGAAGCGGCGGGTGATGCGACGGATCGCTTCCGGCATGGTGGCGGAGAACAGCGCGGTCTGATGTTCAGCCGGGATCTCAGCCATGATGGTTTCTACGTCTTCGATAAAGCCCATGCGCAGCATTTCGTCGGCTTCATCCAGCACCAGACCGCTCAGGTTAGAGAGGTTCAGGGTGCCGCGCTTCAGGTGGTCCAGCAGGCGGCCTGGGGTACCCACAACGATTTGCGGGCCCTGGCGCAGAGCGCGCAGCTGCACGTCGTAACGCTGGCCGCCGTACAGGGCTACCACGTTGACGCCGTTCATGTGTTTGGAGAAATCGGTCATCGCTTCGGCAACCTGAACCGCCAGTTCGCGGGTCGGTGCCAGCACCAGGATCTGAGGTGCTTTCAGGTCTGCCTGCAGGTTGTGCAGCAGCGGCAGCGAGAACGCTGCAGTTTTACCACTACCGGTCTGTGCCATGCCCAGCACGTCGCGGCCGTTCAACAGGTGAGGAATACACTCAGCCTGGATCGGAGATGGTTTTTCATAGCCCAGATCGTTCAGGGCGGAAATGATTGGAGCAGACAGCCCCAGATCAGCAAAAGAGGTTTCAAACTCAGTCGTCATGTACACGTGCCTCATTAATAATGGCAGCCAGTCTACATAACTCGTCGAGAAAATTTTCAGTCATTTTCATTGAAAAGTGTGAACCGGCTCAAATTAGATTATAAAACGAACAAAAAAGCCCTCGCCCGTGAAGGCGATAACTTTGGTTAAAAACCAATGTCCATCAGGCTGATAGGTGTTCGTCAGCTATTGCTGGTCCGATTCCGATAGGTCGTCTTGCTCTTGGCCCAAAAGCGCCAATTCCAACAATGCATAGCGGTGCTCAACGAAGTTGTGAACGTTGTTAGACACCGTCAGTTTGAACAGCGCCGAAGCGGTGTCCTTGTCCCCCAGACTCAGGTAGTGTTTACCCAAATAGAAGTCAGTTTCACTGAGATGCTCAGCGAGCGAAGTGTTATCCGTTGCATCTGCCTTGAGGCGTTCCATCAGCGTTTTTTCGCTGATCTTGCCCAGGTAGAATTCGACAATATTCCATCCCCATTGCCCTCTGTCCGCTTTGTCATAGCGCTGCTGAAGCGCTACCTCGGCCTTCTTGGGATCGATTTCTCGCTCCACCAGATACAGCCATAACGAACGGAAGGGATCGTTTGGGTCGTCTTGATAAAACGCCTGCAGATCATCCTGCGCCAACGGGAAGCGGCCGCCATAATACAGTGCGATGCCCCGGTTTAAACGCGCGTAATTGTAAGTTGGATCAAGCTCTAGTACAGAATCAAACGCTTCATAGGCAGCATCAAAATTGCCTGCCTGCGTTAAGTAAATGCCCAGGTAGTTGAAAACTTCCGGCATGTCGGGACGTATCGCCAGCGCCTGCGAGAAATCATTGCGCGCTAATGCACGTAACCCGAGGCTATCATACAGCACACCGCGCTCATATAAAAGCTGTGCGCGTTCGTCGTCCGTCAGTGCCCGGCTGGCAAGAATTTGTTCCATGCGCGCCAGGATCACTTCCTGCTGCAACGTTGGCTGCAACGGGATTGCCAAAACTTCGTCTTTACGCCAATCATGGTTGCTGCATCCTGCCAGCATGAGTGCTGTCGCAACGTAACACCAGCGCAAGAAAGGCTTCATTTCCCACTCCCGAAGACAAACATTGGATGAACGTCCTGTCCTCCGTTTGCTAATACGCGGGCATCCTACCCGCGCGATACGAACAGCTCCCAACCCCATGGCGGGGAGCTGTAAAACTATCTATACAGTTATTCTGCTTCAGGCGCAGGTGAACCCGCTTCCGGCGCCATCGCTTCTTTGATGCTCAGACGCACGCGGCCCTGACGGTCAACTTCCAGCACCTTAACCGGCACTTCCTGACCCATCTGCAGATAGTCGGTCACTTTCTCGACGCGCTTGTCGGCGATCTGAGAAATGTGTACCAGACCTTCTTTACCACCGCCGATAGCGACGAACGCGCCGAAATCAACGATACGGGTCACTTTACCCTGGTAGATACGGCCCACTTCGATCTCTGCCGTGATCTCTTCGATACGACGGATAGCGAATTTCGCTTTCTCACCGTCGGTCGCAGCGATTTTAACTGTACCATCATCTTCGATTTCGATGGTAGTGCCAGTCTCTTCGGTCAGTGCGCGGATAACGGAACCGCCCTTACCGATCACGTCTTTGATTTTATCCGGGTTGATGCGGATAGTATGAATACGCGGTGCGAATTCGGAGATATCGCCGCGCGGGGTGCTGATAGCCTGTTCCATCACGCCCAGGATGTGCAAACGTGCGCCCTTGGCCTGGTTCAGAGCCACCTGCATGATTTCGCGGGTGATGCCTTCGATTTTGATGTCCATCTGCAGCGCGGTGATACCGTCGCGGCTACCGGCCACTTTGAAGTCCATGTCGCCCAGGTGATCTTCGTCACCCAGAATGTCGGACAGAACCACAAAGTTATCGGCTTCTTTCACCAGGCCCATCGCGATACCCGCAACGGCAGCCTTGATTGGCACACCGGCGTCCATCAGCGCCAGAGACGCACCGCACACAGAAGCCATGGAAGAAGAACCGTTGGATTCGGTGATTTCAGACACCACGCGAACGGTGTACGGGAAATCTTCTGGTTTAGGCATCATAGCCAATACGCCGCGTTTCGCCAGGCGACCGTGACCGATTTCACGACGCTTAGGTGAACCGACCATGCCGGTTTCGCCCACGGAGTACGGAGGGAAGTTGTAGTGGAACAGGAAGCTGTCGGTCTTTTCGCCCATCAGCTCGTCCAGGTTCTGTGCGTCGCGCGCGGTGCCCAGGGTCGCGGTAACCAGCGCCTGAGTTTCGCCACGGGTGAACAGCGCGGAACCGTGGGTGCGCGGCAGTACGCCGGTGCGCACATCCAGGCCACGGATCATGTCTTTTTCACGGCCGTCGATACGCGGCTCGCCACGCAGTACGCGGCTGCGCACCACGTTTTTCTCGACGTTGCCCAGGATGTCTTGAATTTCAGAGGCATCCAGAGTCTCGTCCTGCGCCAGCAGGGTTTCAACGACGCTGTCTTTGATCGCGTCAACCTGAGCGTAGCGCTCTTGTTTTTCGGTGATGTGGTAAGCGTCGCCCAGGCGAGCTTCGGCCAGTTCAGCCACGCGCGCGTGCAGCGCTTCGTTGACCGCAGGCGCCTGCCAATCCCACTTCGGCTTGCCGGCTTCGGCAACCAGCGCGTTGATGTTTTCGATAACCACTTGCTGCTGGTCGTGGCCGAACACCACGGCGCCCAGCATCTGGTCTTCGCTCAGCACGTCCGCTTCGGATTCAACCATCAGCACCGCACCTGCGGTACCGGCAACCACCAGGTCCAGACGGCTTTCTTTCAGTTCGTCAGTCGTTGGGTTCAGCACGTACTGGTCGTTGATGTAACCCACGCGCGCTGCGCCGATTGGGCCGTTGAACGGAATACCGGACAGGCTCAGGGCTGCGGAAGCACCGATCATCGCAACGATGTCCGGGTTCACCTGCGGGTTAACGGAAACCACGGTCGCGATCACCTGAACTTCGTTCAGGAAGCTGTCCGGGAACAGTGGGCGGATCGGGCGGTCAATCAGACGGGAAGTCAGCGTCTCGCCTTCGCTCGGACGGCCTTCGCGACGGAAGAAGCTGCCCGGGATACGACCGGCGGCGTAGGTACGCTCTTGGTAGTTAACGGTCAGCGGGAAGAAGCTCTGGCCCGGCTTGGCTTTTTTCTGGCCAACCACGGTAACGAATACGGCGGTATCATCCATGCTCACCATAACGGCGGCGGTGGCCTGACGAGCCATCATACCGGTTTCGATGGTGACGGTATGCTGGCCATACTGGAATTTGCGAATGATCGGTGTCAGCAAAATTATATCCTTGATAAGCGGCGCGCAATCGCATTGACGACTCGACACGCCTGTGACTCGATTTGCCTTCTCACTACATCCTCGCGACTAATGACAATCCTTATCTCAGGCGGGAGATAAAGCCTCTCATTAGCCGCGCGAACCTCTGTAACGGAAGAACCTGTTTGGAAACATCAGTAATACATTAACCTGATTTGCTTATGCTTCCTAGAAGAAAGGGGCCAAAATAGGCCCCTTTCCACTGAAACTTGCTAGATTAGCGACGCAGACCCAGACGCTCGATCAGGCTGGTGTAACGTGCTACATCTTTACGCTTCAGGTAGTCCAGCAGCTTACGACGCTGAGAAACCATACGTAGCAGACCACGACGGCTGTGGTGATCTTTTTTGTGCTCGGAGAAGTGGCCTTGCAGATGGTTGATCTGCGCAGTCAGCAGGGCAACCTGAACTTCGGTAGAACCGCTGTCGTTAGTACCACGACCGAAATCAGCTACGATTTGAGCTTTAGCTTCAACACTTAGAGACATTGTAATACTCCAGATTATAGATAATAAAAACAGGCGCCGATCTCTAATTCAGCAACCCAATGCATAAGCTGCGCCATTCTACTCTTAGCGCAGTGCGATCGCAAGGTGACGCAGTGCCCCGCCGTCAGTCGAAATGCTCGACCACCAGGCGGCGCGGCGCCACGCGACCGTCCTCGGCAATGTCGCCAACGCCGATGAATTTCCGCTCTTCACCCTCGGTGATACGCACCATGCCGGAAGCCGGCGCGCCGGCCACTTGCACCGGTTGCCCCTGCTTGACATAGCCCGCCACCACCGGCAGCAAATTCACTTCCGGATAGTTCTCAACCGGGCTGTCCATCGGCATCAGCAGCGGATCGAGCAGTTCGCCGGGTGCGATGTCTTGTTCCTGCGCCTGCGCCAGCAAAGCGTTCAGCTGTTCCAGCGTCACCATGCGCGCGATCGGATAAGTCGCCACCTGCAGGCGGCGCAGATAGATCACGTGCGCGCCACAGCCCAGCAGCTCGCCGAGATCGTCGGTGATGGTGCGGATGTAGGTGCCTTTCGAGCAGTGGATCTCCAGCTCCAGCTCATCCCCTTCCCAGCGGATAAACTGCAGCTCGTACACCGTGATGCTGCGCGCTTCGCGCGGCACTTCAATCCCCTGGCGCGCATACTCGTAGAGCTTCTTGCCCTGGTATTTCAGCGCCGAATACATCGACGGCACCTGCTGGATATCGCCGCGGAAGGTGTCCAGCGCCGCGTCGAGCTGCGCCTGGGTAAAATTCACCGGGCGCTCCTGCACGATCTGGCCGTCGGCGTCGGAGGTATCGGTGCGCTGCCCCAGCTTGGCGATCACCCGATAACGCTTGTCGGAATCGAGCAGGTATTGCGAAAACTTGGTCGCTTCGCCCAGACAGATAGGCAGCATGCCGGTCGCCAACGGATCGAGCGCGCCGGTATGGCCCGCCCGGTTGGCGTTGTACAGGCGTTTTACTTTTTGCAGCGCATCGTTGGACGACAAACCCTGCGGCTTGTCCAGCAACAGCACGCCGTGGATATCACGGCCGCGGCGACGAGGGCGACTCATTAATCCTCCTTGTCATCGCCTGAGGCGGAACGGCGCTCGGCGTCGTTCTTCACCACGTTGGTCACCAGGTTGGACATGCGCATGCCTTCCACCAGGGAGTTGTCGTAGGCGAAGGTCAGCTCCGGCACCACGCGCAGGCGCATCGCTTTGCCCAGCAGGGTGCGGATGTAGCCGGAAGCGTCCTGCAACGCTTTAATGCCGTTGGTGACCAGATCCGGATCGTGGTTCTCGGTCAGCACGTTCAGGAAAGTGACGTAAACCTTGGCATACGCCAGGTCGCGGGACACTTCCACGCCGGAAACGGTCGCCATGCCGACGCGCGGATCTTTCACTTCACGCTGCAGAATGATCGCAATCTCTTTCTGCATCTCTTGCGCCACGCGTTGACCGCGGCTGAATTCTTTTGCCATTTTGGATTCTCCAGACAAATCGGGGGGCACAAAGGCCCCCCGTAAACAGATATAAGCAGATGTGCAATCGTTAAGCGATGGTGCGTTGGATCTCAATGATTTCGAACACTTCGATCATGTCGCCGACGCGCACGTCGTTATAGTTCTTAACGCCGATACCACATTCCATGCCGTTACGGACTTCGTTAACGTCATCTTTGAAGCGGCGCAGGGATTCCAGCTCGCCTTCATAGATAACTACGTTGTCGCGCAGTACGCGGATTGGGTTGTGACGCTTGATGGTCCCTTCGGTAACCATACAGCCGGCGATAGCGCCGAACTTAGGCGATTTGAACACGTCGCGCACTTCGGCCAGGCCGATGATCTGCTGCTTGTATTCCGGCGCCAACATACCGCTCATCGCCTGCTTCACTTCGTCGATCAGGTTATAGATCACGGAGTAGTAACGCAGATCCAGGCTTTCCGCTTCGATTACGCGGCGCGCAGAAGCGTCGGCACGCACGTTGAAGCCCAGGATGATGGCGTTGGAAGCCGCAGCCAGCGTCGCGTCGGTTTCGGTGATACCACCTACGCCGGAGCCGACAATCTTCACCTTCACTTCATCGGTGGAGAGTTTCAGCAGCGAGTCGCTGATCGCTTCGCAAGAACCCTGTACGTCGGACTTCAGTACGATGTTCAGCTCGGACACTTCGCCGTCGGTCATGTTGGCGAACATGTTTTCCAGCTTGGACTTCTGCTGACGCGCCAGTTTGACTTCGCGGAATTTGCCCTGACGGTACAGCGCCACTTCACGCGCTTTCTTCTCGTCGCGCACCACGGTCGCTTCGTCACCCGCTGCAGGCACGCTGGACAGACCCAGGATTTCCACAGGGATAGACGGGCCGGCGGAGGTCACTTCACGGCCCAGTTCGTCACGCATCGCACGCACACGGCCGTATTCGAAGCCGCACAGGACGATATCGCCCTTGTTCAGCGTACCTTCCTGAACCAGCACGGTAGCCACAGGGCCACGGCCTTTATCCAGGAAGGACTCGATCACCACGCCGCTCGCCATGCCGCTGCGAACCGCTTTCAGCTCCAGCACTTCGGCCTGCAGCAGGATAGCCTGCAGCAGCTCGTCAATACCGGTACCGGCTTTCGCGGACACGTGGACGAACTGCGCTTCGCCGCCCCACTCTTCCGGCATAACGCCGTACTGAGACAGTTCCTGCTTAACGCGGTCCGGATCGGCTTCCGGCTTGTCAATTTTGTTCACCGCAACCACCAACGGCACCTGCGCCGCTTTCGCGTGCTGGATAGCTTCGATGGTCTGTGGCATCACGCCGTCGTCGGCCGCCACCACCAGAACCACGATGTCAGTCGCCTGAGCACCGCGAGCACGCATCGAGGTAAATGCGGCGTGGCCCGGGGTATCCAGGAAGGTGATCATGCCGTTCTCGGTTTCTACGTGGTAGGCACCGATGTGCTGGGTAATGCCACCGGCTTCGCCCGCCGCCACTTTGGTGGAGCGGATGTAGTCCAGCAGAGAGGTTTTACCGTGGTCAACGTGGCCCATGATGGTCACGACCGGCGCGCGCGGCTCGGCCGCAGCGCCCGTATCACGGTCGCTCATCAGCGCTTCTTCCAGCTCGTTTTCACGGCGCAGGATAACTTTGTGGCCCATCTCTTCGGCAACCAGCTGTGCGGTTTCCTGGTCGATAACCTGGTTGATGGTGGCCATGGCGCCCAGCTTCATCATCACTTTGATGACCTGAGAACCTTTTACCGCCATCTTGTTGGCCAGCTCGGCCACGGTGATGGTTTCGCCGATCACCACGTCACGGTTAACCACCTGCGCAGGCTTATTGAAGCCCTGCTGCAGAGCGCTAGGCTTGCGTTTGCCTTTACCGCCACGGGTAACGGCACGCGCTTCTTCGCGGTCCGCTTTGGACTCGGACAGCTTGTTGCCTTTCTTCTGCTTGGTGGCTTTGCCGCCGCGGGTGCGGCTGCGACGATCGCCTTCAACTTTGGCGTCGTTCTCGTCTTCTGCGGCACGGGCGTGCTGAGAGGTGGTCACGTGATAGTCGGCGCTTTCAACCGCGGCGCTTGCCGCGTCTGCCTGGGCCCACTTCTCGCCGTTCTCTTCGGCCATGCGACGGGCTTCTTCTGCCACGCGCTTGGCTTCCTCTTCAACCTTGCGGCGCACTTCCTCTTCCGCTTTGCGTTTCAGTTCAGCGGCTTCGGCTTCACGGCGTGCTTTTTCCGCCTGAGCTGGCTTGGTCATTTCGTCGGTATGTTGATTGGTCACTTTTTCTTTTTCCGCTGAATTACGCTTAGCAATCTCCGCGGCCTCACGTTTGGCTTGCTCTTCGGCAGCGCGCTTCGCTTCCGCTTCGCGTTTTGCGAGCTCTTCCGCTTCGCGCCGTGCCTGCTCTTCCGCTTCACGCTGTGCCTGCTCTGCCGCTTCAGCCAACTGGGCTTCCTGCGTATCGCGATTTACATAAGTGCGTTTCTTGCGGACCTCAATTTGCACCGATTTACTTTTACCGCCGGTGCTCGGGATATTCAAGGTGCTGCGCGTTTTGCGCTGCAAAGTGAGTTTACCCGGCGCGCTGCCGTGTTCACGGTTCAGGTGCGCCAGCAATGTTTCTTTTTCTTGCTGGGTAACAGAGTCCGACTCGGACTTGTTGATCCCTGCATCAGCAAACTGCTGTACCAGGCGATCAACCGGAGTCTGAATCTCTGCTGCCAGCGATTTTACGGTTACATCTGTCGTCATGCTGTTCCTTCCTGCTACAGTTATTACGCGTTGTCGCCAAACCAACAGATATTGCGTGCAGCCATGATCAGCTCACCGGCTTGCTCATCGCTAAGCCCTTCAATATCAGCCAGATCGTCAACACCCTGCTCGGCAAGATCTTCCAGCGTACAAACCCCACGCGCGGCCAGTTTAAAGGCCATGCTGCGCTCAAGACCCGGCAGGTTGAGCAAATCGTCGGCCGGTTTGTTGTCGCCCAGGCTTTCTTCTTGTGCCAGGGCCAGCGTGGTCAATGCAGCTTTGGCGCGTTCGCGCAATGCTTCAACCGTATCTTCATCCAGACCGTCGATTTCCAACAGCTCTTTGATCGGCACGTAGGCCAGCTCTTCCAGCGTGGAGAAGCCTTCTTCAACCAGTACGGTGGCGAAATCTTCGTCGATATCAAGATACTTGGTGAAGGTATCAATAGCGGCATGAGCCTCGGCCTGGTGCTTGGCCTGCAGGTCGTCCGCCGTCATCACGTTCAGTTCCCAACGATCGTCACCGCGGTGTTGTTTCAGCAGCTGGGAAGCCAAACGCACGTTTTGGCCGTTACGGCCGATCGCCTGCGCCAGGTTGCTGGCTTCAACGGCGATATCCATGGTGCAGTTATCTTCGTCTACCACGATCGACGCGACGTCGGCCGGCGCCATGGCGTTGATGACGAATTGCGCTGGGTTGTCATCCCACAGGATGATGTCGATGCGTTCGCCGCCGAGCTCGCTCGACACGGCCTGAACGCGCGCACCGCGCATACCTACGCAGGCACCGACCGGGTCGATGCGCTTGTCGTTGGTTTTCACTGCAATTTTCGCGCGGGAGCCAGGATCGCGGGCTGCCGCTTTAATTTCAATCACTTCTTCGCCGATTTCCGGCACTTCGATGCGGAACAGTTCTTTCAGCATTTCCGAACTGGAACGGCTGACGAACAGCTGCGCGCCGCGAGCTTCAGGACGCACGGCGTACAGTACGCCGCGAATGCGGTCGCCCGGACGGAAGTTTTCGCGCGGCAGCATGTCTTCACGGCCAATCACCGCTTCGGCGTTGTTGCCCAGATCCAGCGCGATGCTGTCACGGTTCACTTTCTTCACCACGCCGGTGACGATCTCACCTTCGTGTTCACGGAAAGCGTCAACCACCATCGCACGCTCGGCTTCGCGCACTTTTTGCACGATAACCTGCTTGGCGGTTTGGGTGGTGATGCGGTCGAAGGTCACGGATTCGATCTGATCTTCAACATAGCCGCCGAGCTCGATGCTCGGGTCTTCAAACTGAGCGGCTTCCAGCGTGATTTCACGCGTTGGCTGAGTCACTTCATCTACGGCGACCCAACGGCGGAAGGTATCGAAATCGCCGGTTCTGCGGTCAATGCTGACGCGCACGTCGATTTCCTGCTCGTATTTTTTCTTGGTTGCGGTGGCTAATGCAGTTTCCAGCGCTTCGAAAATCTTCTCGCGCGGAAGGGATTTTTCATTGGAAACTGCTTCAACAACAGCCAGAATCTCTTTGTTCATCCTAGTTGCCTCTTCCAAACTTTAAAAGTGGGGTACCAGGTTCGCTTTCTGGATGTTGCTCAGCGCGAACACTTCATCTTTCCCTTCCACAGTAACCGTGATCATCTCGCCTTCGACAGACTTGATAATACCCTGCCACTTGCGACGGTTTTGTACCGCCATGCGCAGGACCAGGCTGACTTCTTCACCGAGGAAACGCGTATAGTGCTCTGCGGTGAACATCGGGCGATCAAGGCCAGGAGAGGAGACTTCCAAGTTGTAAGCGACCGTGATTGGATCTTCGACGTCCAATACAGCGCTGACCTGGTGGCTGACATCAGCGCAATCATCAACATTGATGCCGTTATCACTATCAATATAGATGCGGAGCGTCGATTGGCGCGCACGAATGAATTCGATGCCTACAAGCTCAAAGCCCAACGCTTCTACCGGTGCCGAAAGCATCTCTGTTAACTGTTGCTCTAATGTGGACAAGCCCACCCCCAAGACATAAAAAAAGGGCTAAATAGCCCAGTGATTCTGTTGCCAAATAACAAAAAACCCCGAAAAATCGGGGCTTTATGCAACTGGACCCTGTTTGCCGCTAGGCGGCCTCGGTACAACTTTCGAGCAAGTGTCATTTTCAAATGTTGATCGAGAAAAGCGGGTTTCAATCGAAAAGTGTATTTGAAAATAAACACTTAAAGGAAAGTGGTTGCGGGGGCCGGATTTGAACCGACGACCTTCGGGTTATGAGCCCGACGAGCTACCAGGCTGCTCCACCCCGCGTCCGAAAACGTGGCAAATACTACGCCGATAATCGCAAAATTGCAAGTTATCTCTGGGATTTGGTACCGAGGATGGGACTCGAACCCACAAGCCCGTTAGGGCACTACCACCTCAAGGTAGCGTGTCTACCAATTCCACCACCTCGGTACTGATTCTTACTGCTAACGGCCGTTGTTCTTTCGAGTTCACAACCACCGTTTTCAAACTTTGTTGCGGCTTACTGCGGGATATCGCTGCTCGGCTTGGCAGGTGCTGCCGGCGCGGTTGTCTGCTCAGTTTTCACTGGCTGACCCAGGTTTTCCCACTCGCTGCCTTTCTTGCTTTGGTTGCTGCTGAGGTTGCCCAGAATCAGGCTGATGACGAAGAACAGCGTCGCCAGCACAGCAGTCATGCGGGTCATAAAGTTACCGGAACCACTCGAACCGAACAGCGTGCCTGATGCACCTGCTCCGAAAGAGGCTCCCATATCAGCGCCTTTACCTTGCTGCAGCATAATCAGAGCGACCAGCCCGATTGAGATCAGCAGGAAAATTACCAGAAGAGCTTCGTACATAGTAGTACCCGTATCCTTGCGGCCTCACCGCATGCCAAATGCTTCACACTCATCAAGCAGGCGTTTTTATAAACTGCCTACTGAAGCGGGTGTGAATACTAACCAAAGCCGCCAACCCGCGCAAGGGCAATTTGCAGCCGCCGGCGCGTTTGCGGAAAAAAACGCCAACAATCGCCTCTTCGGGCTCAGCTTTGCCGAGCCCGGCGGCTAACTGTCTGTTTTAACCTGCGGATTTCACCGCGTCGGCGATGCGATGTGCCAGCGCGGTCACCTGCTGTTCGTCCTCGCCTTCCACCATCACGCGGATCAGCGGTTCGGTGCCCGATTTGCGCAGCAGCACCCGGCCGCGGCCGGCCAGTTCGGCTTCCACCTGCTCGGCGACTTTACGCACCGCGTCGGACTCCAGCGGATTGTGATCGCCGGCGAAGCGCACGTTGACCAGGATCTGCGGCAGCAGCTTCATGCCGCTACACAGATCATGCAGGCTCATGTGGTTGCGCACCATGGCGGTCAGCACCTGCAGCCCGGCCACGATGCCGTCGCCGGTGGTGGTTTTGTCCAGCAGGATCACATGGCCGGAGTTTTCCGCACCGATGCGCCAGCCCAGCTCCTGCAGCTTCTCCAGCACGTAACGGTCGCCCACTTTAGCGCGAGCGAACGGAATGCCCAGCTGTTTCAGCGCCAGCTCCAGCCCCATGTTGCTCATCAGGGTGCCGACCGCGCCGCCGCGCAGCTGGCCCTGACGCAGGCCTTCACGGGCGATGATGTACAGGATCTGATCGCCGTCCACCTTGTTGCCCAGGTGGTCGACCATCATCACGCGATCGCCGTCGCCGTCAAACGCCAGGCCCACGTGCGCTTTTTCCTTCAGTACGCGCTCCTGCAGCTGACGCACGTCGGTGGCACCGCATTTTTCGTTGATGTTCATGCCGTCCGGCTCAACGCCGATGGCGATCACCGTGGCGCCCAGCTCGCGCAGCACGCTCGGCGCGATGTGGTAAGTCGCCCCGTTGGCGCAGTCGACCACGATTTTCAGCCCCTTCAGGCTCAGCTCGCTCGGGAAGGTGCCTTTGCAGAATTCGATGTAGCGGCCGGCAGCGTCGATGATGCGGCTGGCTTTACCCAGCTCGGCGGACTCCACGCAGGTCAGCGGTTTTTCCATCTCGGCTTCGATCGCTTCTTCGACGTTGTCCGGCAGCTTGGCGCCGTCGATCGAGAAGAACTTGATGCCGTTGTCATAAAACGGGTTATGCGACGCGGAGATGACGATGCCGGCTTCGGCGCGGAAGGTGCGCGTCAGATAAGCCACCGCCGGGGTGGGCATCGGCCCGGTGAAGGAGGCGGACAATCCTGCGGCCGCCAGGCCGGCCTCCAGCGCGGACTCCAGCATATAACCGGAGATGCGCGTGTCCTTACCGATGATGATCTTGCGCGAACCGTGACGCGCCAGCACTTTACCCGCCGCCCAGCCCAGCTTCAGCACGAAGTCCGGCGTGATGGGGCTGTCCCCAACCTTGCCACGGATGCCGTCGGTGCCAAAATATTTGCGCTCGCTCATGTCTTTACTGTCCCTTAGCTGAAAGTGTTGCCTCGACGACACGCATCGCCTCGACGGTTTCTTTAACGTCATGCACTCTGACAATCTGCGCGCCCTGCATCGCTGCGATCACCGCGCAGGCCACGCTGCCGATAACCCGTTGATCCGGCGGCACGTTCAGCAGTTGTCCTATCATCGATTTGCGCGACATGCCGACCAGCAGCGGCAAACCGAAACGATGAAACTCCGACAACCGGGCCAGAAGCTGATAGTTGTGCGCCAAATTTTTACCGAAACCGAAGCCTGGGTCGAGCAGCAATTTCTGATTTGTTATCCCCACCTCGTTGCAGCGCCGAATATGGTGCTCGAAAAACGCCTGAACGTCAGCGATCAGATCGTCGTAGTGCGGCGCCTGCTGCATAGTGCGCGGCTGCCCTTGCATGTGCATCAGGCAAATCGGCAGGCCGCTTTCCGCCGCCGCCGCGAGAGCACCCGGCTCCTGCAGCGAGCGAATGTCGTTGATCAGGTGTGCGCCGGCGTGTGCCGATTCGCGGATCACGCCCGCTTTCGAGGTATCGACCGAGATGAAGACTTCGAAGCGCTGCGCCAGCGCTTCCACTACCGGCACGACCCGTTCCAATTCTTCCTCTTCACTCACCTCCGCCGCCCCCGGCCGGGTCGATTCACCGCCGATGTCGATCATCGTGGCACCGGCCGAAATCAGCGCATGCGCGTGCAGCAGCGCCTGGTTCAGTGTGTTGTGGCGGCCGCCGTCGGAAAACGAATCCGGCGTCACGTTGAGGATACCCATCACCTGCGGATGGGAGAGGTTGAGCGTCATGTCGCGCACGGTTAACTGCATGGTTGGTCCACCTTACTGTTGCCTGGTTCACTGCCCGCCGGGCAAAAAAAAACCCCGGCGTACCGGGGTTTGATGTTATTACACAGCCGCTGTTACTTGTCGAGCTGTTCAGACATGGTGTTGCCCGGCGTTGGGGTGCGCGGCTCATCTACCGGCGTCGGGGCTTTCGGGGTGCCGCCGTTGTCGGAACTGTTACCTTTGTTCGCATCGTCCCAACCTGCCGGCGGACGCACGTCTTTGCGGTTCATCAGATCGTCGATCTGCGGCGCATCGATGGTTTCGTACTTCATCAGCGCATCCTTCATCGAGTGCAGGATGTCCATGTTTTCCATCAACAGCGAGCGAGCACGCGTGTAGTTACGCTCGATCAGCGACTTCACTTCCTGGTCGATGATGCGCGCGGTTTCATCCGACATGTGCTTCGCCTTGGCCACGGAACGGCCCAGGAACACTTCACCCTCTTCTTCCGCATACAGCAGCGGCCCCAGCTTCTCGGAGAAGCCCCACTGGGTCACCATGTTGCGGGCGATGGAGGTCGCCACTTTGATGTCGTTCGACGCACCGGTAGAGACTTTTTCCGGCCCGTAGATGATCTCTTCCGCCAGACGACCGCCGTACAGGGTGGAGATTTGGCTCTCCAGCTTCTGACGGCTGGCGCTGATCGCATCCCCTTCAGGCAGGAAGAAGGTCACGCCGAGCGCACGGCCACGAGGAATGATCGTCACCTTGTGTACCGGATCGTGTTCAGGAACCAGGCGGCCAATGATGGCGTGGCCCGCTTCGTGATACGCGGTCGACTCTTTCTGCGCTTCGGTCATCACCATGGAGCGACGTTCCGCACCCATCATGATCTTGTCTTTGGCTTTCTCGAACTCCACCATCGACACCACGCGCTTGTTGCCGCGGGCGGCGAACAGCGCCGCTTCGTTGACCAGGTTAGCCAGGTCGGCACCGGAGAAGCCCGGCGTACCGCGCGCAATGACGGAGGCGTCGATATCGGCAGCCAACGGCACGCGGCGCATGTGCACCTTCAGGATCTGCTCACGGCCACGCACATCCGGCAGCCCGACCACGACCTGACGGTCGAAGCGGCCCGGACGCAGCAGCGCAGGGTCAAGCACGTCCGGACGGTTGGTGGCCGCGATGACGATGATGCCTTCGTTGCCTTCGAAACCGTCCATCTCAACCAGCATCTGGTTCAGGGTCTGTTCGCGCTCATCGTGACCGCCACCCAGGCCGGCGCCACGCTGGCGGCCGACGGCGTCGATTTCATCGATGAAGATGATGCACGGCGCGGCTTTCTTCGCTTGTTCGAACATGTCGCGCACGCGGGATGCACCCACACCAACGAACATTTCGACGAAGTCGGAACCGGAAATGGTGAAGAACGGCACCTTCGCTTCGCCGGCGATCGCTTTCGCCAGCAGCGTTTTACCGGTCCCCGGCGGGCCAACCATCAGCACGCCTTTCGGGATCTTGCCGCCCAATTTCTGGAAACGGCTCGGCTCGCGCAGGTATTCCACCAGTTCGCTCACCTCTTCTTTCGCTTCGTCACAACCGGCGACATCGGCGAAAGTGGTTTTGATCTGGTCTTCCGTCAGCATGCGGGCCTTGCTCTTGCCGAAGGACATCGCGCCCTTGCCGCCGCCGCCCTGCATTTGCCGCATAAAGAAGATCCAGACCCCGATCAGCAACAGCATCGGGAACCAGGAGATAAAGATAGAAGCCAGCAGGCTCGGCTCTTCAGGCGGCTCGCCGACCACTTTCACATTCTTCGTTAACAACGTATCCAGCAACTTAGGATCGTTGACAGGGATGTAGGTCGTGTATTTGTTACTGTCTTTCTTGGTAACGTTAATTTCACGTCCGTTGATTCGCGCTTCGCGAACCTGGTCCTGGGTCAGTTCGGACATGAAGGTAGAGTAATCCACCCTACGGCCATTCGACTCGCTGGGCCCAAAGCTCTGGAATACAGACATCAACACTACCGCGATGACTAACCAGAGAATTAGGTTTTTCGCCATGTCACTCAAGGGATTAACCTCATCTTACAACTGTGTTAACAAACAGCGTTAGGGTACTACAGTTTGCGCCCTGTCGCTACAATGTACACTTCGCGCGAACGAGCGCGGGAAGCGTCTGGCTTACGAATCTTAACCTTCGTAAACAGGGAGCGAATTTCCCGTAGGTACTCGTCAAAGCCATCTCCCTGGAACACCTTCACCAGGAAACTTCCGCCTGGTGCGAGGACATCACGACACATATCCAGCGCCAACTCCACCAGATACATCGACCTTGGAATATCGACCGCCGGGGTGCCACTCATATTCGGGGCCATATCGGACATGACCACCTGAACCTTACTCTCACCTACTCGTTCCAACAGCGCCTTCAGCACCAGTTCATCACGAAAATCGCCCTGAAGGAAATCGACGCCAACGATAGGATCCATTGGCAAAATATCACAGGCGATGATGCGCCCGGTACCGCCGATTTGGGTGACCACATACTGCGACCAGCCGCCCGGTGCGGCGCCGAGATCAACCACGGTCATGCCCGGTTTGAACAGTTTGTCGCTCTGCTGTATTTCATCAAGTTTAAACCAGGCACGGGAACGCAGTCCCTTTTTCTGTGCCTGCTGTACATATTTATCGCTAAAGTGTTCTTGTAACCAGCGACTGGAGCTAGCCGAACGCTTTTTATTAGCCATCTCGTTTTCCAACTATCATAAAAAGAGTCTTATGTCAGGGTCGCTGCTCACGTAGACTCACACCGG
The DNA here is from genome assembly GCF_010119335.3 of Serratia sp. HRI. Classification (NCBI taxonomy): domain Bacteria; kingdom Pseudomonadati; phylum Pseudomonadota; class Gammaproteobacteria; order Enterobacterales; family Yersiniaceae; genus Serratia; species Serratia sp. HRI. The sequence goes on from NZ_CP083690.1 coordinate 2,247,241, forward strand.
TGAAGACCGATTTGGTGATATACATGAGATGGCGGTAGAATGTACCGTTTTCAATCCCAACTTAAGCAAAAAAGACAATGAATCTGAATAACAAACAAAAACAGCACCTGAAAGGCCTGGCGCATCCGTTAAAACCGGTGGTGATGCTGGGCAATAACGGTCTTACCGAAGGGGTGCTGGCTGAAATTGAACAGGCTCTGGAGCATCATGAGCTGATCAAGGTGAAAATCGCCGCTGAAGATCGCGAAACCAAAACCCTGATCGCCGATGCTATCGTGCGTGAAACGGGCGCCTGCAATGTGCAAGTTATCGGCAGCACGCTTATTCTTTACCGCCCGTCGAAAGAGCGCAAGATCAGTCTACCGCGTTAATAACCATCAGGTTAACGAAAAGGTGCCATGCGCCTGACGAAGATAAAAGGCCGCTTGCGGCCTTTTTCCTATCTTTACAAAACGTTGGCGCATTAATGACCAACGGCCTCGATCAGAGATACTCAACCTTCAGGATCTCATACTCGACGTCGCCGCCAGGGGTTTTGATCACCACCACATCGTCTTGCTCTTTGCCGATCAGGCCGCGCGCCATCGGCGAGTTTACCGAAATCAGATTTTTCTTGAAATCGGCCTCATCGTCGCCAACGATGCGGTAAGTCACTTCTTCTTCACTGTCCAGGTTCATCACCGATACGGTGGCACCGAAGATCACCCGGCCGGTGTTCGGCATCTTGGTGATATCGATCACCTGAGCATTGGACAGCTTGGCTTCGATTTCCTGAATGCGGCCTTCGCAGAAACCCTGCTGTTCGCGGGCGGCGTGGTACTCGGCATTCTCTTTCAAATCGCCGTGCTCGCGCGCTTCCGCGATGTCCGCAATGATTTTCGGACGGCGCACGCTTTTCAGATATTCGAGCTCTTCGCGCAGTTTTTCAGCGCCAAACAAGGTCATCGGAATTTGGTTCATCGTATAAATACCTCTAAATCTTTCCTGTTCAAATAACCGTCATCCTGACGTATTCGTATGAAAACACGGTTGGCATACCGCCACCCGCCTCCAGGCGACAAACAAAAGAAACCTGACTCGGAACGGGGCCCAAGCCAAGATCGATTTTGCATTTTGATACGCATTTTAGCCTAGAGTTCCTTGAGGGTCATCGTTTACTTTTTCCCTGATTGCACCGTAGTATGACGGCACGTTATCCAGCTGTTATCCCGAGATTATGCGTTTTTCACGAATTGTCAGTGCATTGGCTTGCGCATTTGTTCTGAATGCGAATGCGGCCCCGGTTGAAGAGTACACACAATATCTGCCTGATGGGGCCAACCTTGCCCTGGTCGTTCAGAAGATCGGCGCCGGCGCGCCGACGATCGATTACCACTCTCAGCAGATGGCGCTGCCGGCCAGTACCCAAAAAGTGCTGACGGCGCTGGCTGCGCTATTGCAACTCGGGCCCGATTACCGTTTCACCACCACGCTGGAGAGCCAGGGCGATATTCGCGACGGCGTGCTGCGCGGCAACCTGATCGCCCGCTTCAGCGGCGATCCGACCTTCAAACGCCAGAGCCTGCGCAATATGGTGGCCGTCCTGAAGAAACAGGGCGTGCGCCAAATCAGCGGCGACGTGCTGGTCGACACCTCGGTCTTCGCCAGCCATGACAAAGCGCCCGGCTGGCCGTGGAACGATCTGACGCAGTGCTTCAGCGCGCCGCCGGCCGCCGCCATCGTCGATCGCAACTGTTTCTCGGTCTCGCTCTATAGCGCGCCGAACCCGGGTGACATAGCGTTTATTCGCGTTGCCTCCTATTATCCGGTCAATATGTTTAGCCAGGTGCGCACCCTGGCGCGCGGCTCTGCAGACGCACAGTACTGCGAACTGGACGTGGTGCCGGGCGAGCTGAACCGCTTTACCCTGACCGGCTGCCTGACGCAGCGCAGCGAACCGCTGCCGTTGGCCTTCGCGATCCAGGACGGTGCCAGCTATGCGGGCGCCATCCTGAAAGACGAGCTGACGCAGGCCGGCATCCAGATCGACGGGCATTTGAAACGCCAGACGCGCCCTGGCATCACCGGCACGGTGATTGCGCAAACCCAGTCGGCGCCGCTGCACGATCTGTTGAAGATCATGCTGAAGAAATCGGACAATATGATCGCCGATACCGTCTTCCGCACCATCGGCCACGAACGCTTCGGCGTGCCGGGCACCTGGCGAGCCGGTTCCGATGCGGTACGGCAGGTGCTGCGCCAGAAGGCCGGCATCGATCTGGGCAATACCATCATCGCCGACGGTTCCGGCCTGTCGCGCCACAACCTGCTGGCGCCGGCGACCATGATGCAGGCGTTGCAGTACATCGCGCAGCATGACAACGAGCTGAACTTCATCTCGATGCTGCCGCTGTCCGGCTATGACGGCACCTTGCGCTACCGCGGCGGCCTGCACGAAGCCGGCGTCGACGGCAAAGTGTCGGCCAAGACCGGCGCGCTGCAGGGCGTGTACAACCTGGCGGGCTTCATCACCACCGCCAGCGGCCAGCGCATGGCCTTCGTGCAGTATCTTTCCGGCTACGCCGTACCGCCGGAAGATCAGAAACAGCGCCGCGCACCGCTGGTACGCTTCGAAAGCCGCCTGTATCGGGATATTTACCAAAACAACTGAGGATCGTCATGAAGCTGTTGGTCGTTGAGGATGATGAACTGCTGCAACAGGGGCTGGCGCTGGCGCTGACCGGCGAAGGCTACGTCTGCGACTGTGCCGCAACGGCGGCGGAGGCCAACAGCCTGCTCATCACCAGCCAATACAGCATGGTGATCCTGGATCTCGGCCTGCCGGACATGGACGGCGCCGCGTTGCTGCGGCAATGGCGCCGCCAGCAGATCGATCTGCCGGTGCTGATCCTGACCGCCCGCGACGCCCTGGAAGATCGCGTCGACGGGCTGGACGCCGGCGCCGACGACTACCTGGTCAAACCCTTCGCGCTGGTCGAACTGCAGGCACGCGTGCGCGCCCTCCTGCGGCGCTACCAGGGCCACAGCGACAATCTGATGCAGGTGGATGACCTGCAGCTGAACCTCTCCAGCCAGCAGGTCTACCTGCAGCAGCAGCCGGTGGAGGTTACGCCGAAAGAGTTCGCCATTCTGGCGCGTCTTATCATGCGCGCCGGCCAAACGGTCAACCGTGAACTCCTGCAGCAGGATCTCTACACCTGGCAAGACGATTTGGGCTCCAACACGCTGGAAGTGCATATCCACAACCTGCGCCGCAAGCTGGGCAAGGATCGCATCCGCACCGTGCGCGGCATCGGCTACCGTCTGGAACCTTCTTCATGATCAGCATGCGCCGCCGCCTGCTGCTGATGCTGGCGCTGATCCTGCTGGTCACGCAGCTCATCAGCGCCTTCTGGCTGTGGCACGAAAGCCAGGAACAGATCAGCTTCCTGGTGGACGAAACCTTGTCCGCCAAAGTGCGCAGCGAGCGCGTCGATACCGAGATAGCCGAGGCCATCGCGTCGCTGCTGGCGCCGTCGCTGATCATGATGATCGTCACGCTGCTGGCGTCATTCTGGGCCATCAGCTGGATCACCCGCCCGCTCAACCAATTGCAGCAGCGGCTGGAAAAGCGCTCTGCCGATAACCTGACGCCGCTGCCAATCAACAGCGACAGCCTGGAAATGGTGGCGGTCACCAATGCGCTCAATCAGCTGTTCTCGCGGCTGGACAACACCATCCAGCAGGAACGCCTGTTCACCGCCGACGCGGCCCACGAGCTGCGCACGCCGCTGGCCGGCATTCGCCTGCATCTGGAACTGATGGAGAAACAGGGCGTCAAAGGCAGCCAGGCGCTGATCGCCCGCATCGATCAGCTGATGCACACCGTTGAGCAACTGCTGATGCTGTCGCGCGCCGGGCAAGACTTCGCCAGCGGTCATTACCAGCATTTCGATTGGGTGGCCGATGTGATTCAGCCGCTGCAGGAAGAACTCGGCGAAATGACCGCCCAACGCGCGCAGACGCTGGACTGGCAATTGCCGGCCACCGCTGCGGTGAACGGCGATCCGGTGCTGCTGCGGCTGCTGCTGCGCAACCTGGTCGAAAACGCCCACCGTTACGGCCCGGAAGGCGGCGCGATACAGGTGCGGTTAACGCCGCAGGACAGCGGCTATCTGCTGCAGGTCATCGACGATGGCCCGGGGATCAAGGAAGAGATGGTCGGGGAGCTGACGCAGGCATTCCGCCGCCTGGATCAACGCTACGGCGGCAGCGGGCTGGGCTTGAATATCGTGATCCGCATCGTGCAGTTGCACCAGGGGCGTTTGACGCTGGAAAACCGCCGCGATGCCCGCGGCCTGGACGCCCAGTGCTGGCTGCCGGAAAAAGCGCTCAAATAACAAGGGCCCAGCGTTGCTGAGCCCTTTATCACCGAATTACTTCTGGTAAATGATTTCGACGCCTTCGTCGTCGTCTTCGTCCCAGTCGTCATCCCAGTCATCTTCTGCTTCGGCTTCCACTTCCGCGATTTGCTCGCGGTGGTAGTCATCCCACATGAATTCGACTTTTTCCGGCGCGCTTTCTTCGATCGCCATCGCTTTCGGCTGGGTGTTGATGAAGTTCATTACGTCCCAGCACAGCGCGTTGACGCCTTCGCGGTTGGCGGCGGAGATCATGTAGTACTTCCCTTCCCAGCCCATGCCTTCCACAATCGCCTTGGCGCGTTCGGCGGCTTCTTCCTCACCAATCACATCAATTTTGTTGAACACCAGCCAGCGTGGCTTCTGCGCCAGATTTTCGCTGTATTGGTTCAACTCGTTGATGATGACTTTGGCGTTTTCCACCGGATCGGATTCGTCGATCGGCGCGATGTCCACCAGGTGCAGCAGCACGCGGCAACGCTCCAGGTGTTTCAGGAAGCGAATGCCCAGGCCCGCGCCTTCGGAGGCGCCCTCGATCAGCCCCGGAATGTCGGCGACCACAAAGCTCTGCTCGTGGTCCATACGCACTACACCCAGGCTCGGCACCAGCGTGGTAAACGGATAGTCGGCCACCTTCGGCTTGGCGGCGGACACCGCGCGGATGAAGGTCGATTTGCCGGCGTTCGGCAAGCCCAGCATGCCCACATCGGCCAGCAGCAACAGTTCCAGCAACAGGTCGCGCGCTTCACCGGCGGTACCCAGCGTCTTCTGACGCGGTGCACGGTTGACCGAAGATTTGAAACGGGTGTTGCCCAGGCCATGCCAGCCGCCCTTGGCGACCATCAGCTTTTGCTCGTGGCGGGTCATGTCGCCGAGGATCTCGCCGGTGCCCTGATCCTTCACGCGCGTGCCGACCGGCACCTTGATGATGACGTCTTTACCGCGTTTACCGGTACAGTCGCGGCTCTGGCCATTCTGGCCGCGCTCGGCGCGGAAAGACTTCTCAAAACGGTAGTCGATCAGGGTGTTGAGGTTCTCGTCCGCCAGCAGGTAGACGTCGCCGCCGTCGCCGCCGTCACCGCCGTCAGGCCCACCGTTGGGGATATATTTTTCGCGGCGGAAGCTGACGCATCCGTTGCCGCCGTCGCCTGCAACGACCAGAATCGCTGCTTCATCTACAAACTTCATTTACCGTCTCCGTAAATCATTCACCGGGCTGCTTCAAAGGAGCAACCAGGGGGGGTTCTGCCCGTCGCGGCCACCACCGGTGACCAATTGCGGAAAACATGGCGCCCGCCACGACCACAAACGCGCCAACATAGCCGACGACATTCAACGTCGGCGCGGCGAATGCCTGGGGCCAGGCCAACGCCAATAAATCTGAAAACAGCAGGGTAAACAGCGGGGTCAGCGTCACCAACGCGCTCACCTGCGCCGCCTGCCAGCGCGCCATCGCCTCTGCCAACGCACCGTAGCCGATCAGCGTGTTGGCGCCGCAAAACAGCAGGCACGCCAATTGCCAGCCGCTAAGCTGGAAAATCACCTCGGGTTTGGCCAGAGGGAACAACGCTATCGCACATAAAGTGTACAACATAACCAGGATCTGCGGCGAAGCCAGTCGGCGCAGCAATACCTTCTGCGCCACGCCGTAGCTCACCCAAACCATCGCCGCACACACGCCCAGCATAACGCCCAGCGTGTAGTCCGTCAGCCGGGTGAAGATCTCTATCAGACTGACGTTGAAAAACAGCATCAACCCGCCGATCAGCATCAGGGCGCCTATGACCTGGGTGATACGCATGCGTTCTTTTAAAATCAGCACGCTGGCGAACATCATGCCCACCGGCGACAGCTGGCCAATCACCTGCGACGCCGTCGGGCTCAGGTATTGCAGCGAGGAGCTGAAGAACACAAAGTTGCCCAGCAGCCCCGCCGTCGCGATCGCCAACAGCAGCAGCCAGCGCGGCTGGCGGAACATCGTCAGCGGCGGCAGCTTGCCGCGCACCGCGAGGATCGCGCCCAAACCGATGGCGGCCATGGTAAAGCGATACCAGACGACGGTAAACGGCTCCATCACCGTCAACACTTCTTTCATCGCGATCGGCAACGCGCCCCAGCAAACCGCCGTGGTTAACGCCAGGGAAATACCAACGCCGACCTGCTGCTTCGTATCCATATCACCTTCGCCAACGCTGAGAGGCCAACCCCCAGGCAGCCCATAAATGTAAAAAGCCCCGCAACAAATTGCGGGGCTTACATCTATTTCGTAAGGCTCGAAAAATTATTCAGCTTCGATGCTGATGAATTTACGATTGCTCGGGCCTTTAACTTCGAATTTGACTTTACCGTCTTTCAAAGCAAACAGAGTGTGGTCTTTGCCGCAACCCACGTTGGTACCAGCGTGGAATTTGGTGCCGCGCTGACGAACGATGATGCTGCCTGCCAGTACTGCTTCGCCGCCAAAGCGTTTTACGCCCAGACGTTTAGCTTCTGAATCGCGACCGTTACGAGTCGAGCCGCCAGCCTTTTTGTGTGCCATTAATCCGCTCTCCTAACTTAAGCGCTGATGCCGGTGATTTTAACGTCAGTGAACCACTGACGGTGGCCCTGCTGCTTACGGTGGTGCTTACGACGACGAAACTTAACAATCTTAATTTTCTCGCCACGACCGTGAGCAACGACTTCAGCTTTGATCTTGCCGCCATCGACGAAAGGAACGCCGATTTTGATATCTTCGCCATTAGCGATCATCAGAATCTGGTCAAACTCAACCGCTTCACCAGTTGCGATGTCCAGCTTTTCCAAGCGAACGGTCTGACCTTCGCTTACTCGGTGTTGTTTACCACCACTTTGGAAAACCGCGTACATATAAAACTCCGCTTTCCGCGTGCCCGACTGTGTTAGTTCAGAGCGCGCTATAAATATTCACAATAGGGCGCGAATTCTACGCAAAAAAGCAGCGCATGACAAGAGCAGAATAAGACCAGAAGGAGAAAAAAGAAGAAAAAAAGCGCAGTTTCTTTCGTGGCGTTTATCTGAACCGTTTTTCAAGTACAATCATAGGGACAGTTACCGCCATGTACCGATGTGAGCAGCGATCTCAACGCGGTGAAGAGAAACACAGCTGAAAAAAACACAATGAACCTAGATCAAATTACCGAGTTAACCGCGCAAGATATGGCGGCCGTGAACGCAACAATTCTCGAACAGCTGAATTCCGATGTCACGCTCATCAATCAGCTTGGCTATTACATTATCAGCGGTGGCGGTAAGCGCATCCGGCCGATGATCGCCGTCTTGGCGGCGCGCGCGTTGGGCTATGAAGGCAACAAGCACGTCACCGTCGCCGCCCTGATCGAATTCATTCATACCGCCACGCTGCTGCATGACGACGTCGTCGACGAATCGGACATGCGCCGCGGCAAAGCCACCGCCAACGCGGCGTTCGGCAACGCCGCCAGCGTGCTGGTCGGCGACTTTATCTATACCCGCGCCTTCCAGATGATGACCAGCCTGGAATCCCTGCGCGTGCTGGCGCTGATGTCGGAGGCGGTCAACGTCATCGCCGAAGGCGAAGTGCTGCAGTTGATGAACGTGCACGATCCCGACATCAGCGAAGAAAGCTATATGCGGGTGATCTACAGCAAAACCGCCCGCCTGTTCGAGGCGGCAGCGCAATCGTCGGCGATCCTGTCCGGTGCCAGCGCCGAACAAGAGCAGGCGCTGCAAGACTATGGCCGCTACCTCGGCACCGCTTTCCAGCTGATCGACGATCTGCTCGACTACAGTGCCGACGGCAGCACCCTGGGCAAAAACACCGGCGACGATCTGAACGAAGGGAAACCGACCCTGCCGCTGCTGCACGCGATGCACAACGGCGACGACGCGCAGCGTGACATGATCCGCGGTGCGATTGAGCAAGGCAATGGCCGTCATCTGTTAGAGCCGGTACTGCAGGCAATGCAACAATGCGGTTCGCTGGAGTACACCCGCAAACGCGCCGAGGAAGAAGCCGACAAGGCGATCGCCGCGCTGCAGGTCTTGCCGGCATCGGAGCACCGTACGGCGCTGGAGGGCCTGGCCCATCTGGCGGTGCAACGCGACTTTTAAGAAATAAATATTTCTTAAAATCCATCAGGCCCGCGTATGCGGGCCTGCCTAGCTATTGCTCTCTTCGTCGATGCGCGCCAACAGGCCACCGATCCCTTCCCGCATCAGGAAAGCCACCATTTTCTCGCGCTCGCTCTCCGTCAAATGGTAGTAATACTCGATCCAGACCGCCAACGGATCCTGACGCTCTACGTCATATACCGCCCCATCCTCCTTCAGCACCAGCAGGTTACGCACGTTTGAAGGCAGGCTGTCGATATGGTACTCCAACGCTTTTCCCTGCACGCCTTTACGCCTGCGGCTGATCCAGCCTTCGCGCCGGGCCATCAGATTAATTCCCTGTGGTGAGGAAGGTAATCCTGCGATGCCTGTCAGTTCCTTGGCGGCAAACCACTCGTTTTTCATGGCCATCATCTCTGGGCAATAGTGGGCAACGTCATTTTTGGAAATTACTTGGGTATTTTTTTGGAAATTTAATGGTATTCTGGTTTCTTAATAAGCGATTCACGTCGTGCAAACGCCTAACCTTGACCCGTTAGTTATACCACTAACGCAACTTTGGCTAATCAGAAAAGGAATGTAAACATGAATTCAAGGAACCCAGATTGGCATCCGGCAGATATCATCGCGGCGCTCCGCAAGCAGGGCACCACGCTGGCGGCAGTGTCGCGCAAGGCCGGATTAAGCTCATCAACGCTGGCCAACGCGCTGTCGCGCCCGTGGCCAAAGGGGGAGTGGCTGATCGCCGAAGCGATAGGCATCCACCCTTCGGAGATCTGGCCAAGCCGCTATTACGATCCGCGCAGCGATTGCCTGCTGGATCGCAAGGCACGCATCAAATCGTGAACGCGGGGCAAAAAAAACCGCCGGAACAGCGTCCGGCGGCGTTTATCGGCTGACTATCGGCAACGATCAGTTATTGATGAACTTCTCGCCCAGCTCGATATCTTTGTGCAGCACGTCCAGCATCTCGTTCAGCGCTTTCTGCTCGAAGGCGCTCAGGGTGCCGATATCTTTGCGCTCTTCAACGCCGTTTTTGCCCAGTACCAGCGGCTGTGCGAAGAAGCGAGCGTATTTGCCGTCGCCTTCAACGTAAGCGCATTCCACTACGCCTTTCTCGCCCTGCAGCGCACGCACCAGAGACAGACCGAAACGTGCGGCCGCCTGGCCCATAGACAGCGTTGCAGACCCGCCGCCGGCTTTGGCTTCCACCACTTCGGTGCCGGCGTTCTGAATGCGTTTAGTCAGATCCGCCACTTCCTGATCGGTGAAGCTCACGCCAGGGATCTGCGACAGCAGAGGCAGGATGGTCACGCCAGAGTGGCCGCCGATGACCGGCACGTTCAGCTCTTCCGGCTGCTTGCCTTTCAGCTCGGCCACGAAGGTGTTGGAACGGATGATATCCAGCGAAGTCACGCCGAACAGTTTGTTCTTGTCGTAAACGCCGGCTTTTTTCAGCACTTCCGCCGCGATGGCGACCGTGGTGTTAACCGGGTTGGTGATGATGCCGATGCAGGCTTTCGGGCAGGTTTTCGCCACTTGCTCAATCAGGTTACGCACGATGCCGGCGTTAACGTTGAACAGGTCAGAACGATCCATGCCCGGCTTACGGGCCACGCCGGCGGAAATCAGCACCACGTCCGCACCGTGCAGAGCCGGGGTCGCGTCTTCGCCGCTGAAGCCTTTGATTTTAACTGCGGTTGGGATGTGGCTTAAGTCGACGGCAACGCCTGGGGTAACGGGGGCAATGTCGTAGAGAGAGAGTTCAGAACCTGAAGGAAGCTGGGTTTTGAGTAGAAGGGCGAGGGCCTGGCCGATACCGCCAGCAGCACCGAGAACTGCAACTTTCATCCTATACTCCTTTATTATCTTAAATATATAAAGCGCCGTGAATGTGTTGGTTACGGACCTTAAGTTATTACACCTTTAAAAACAATAAATTAGCCAATTCTTGCCTGCAGGTGTAATAAAACGGCCGCTGTCGCGCCCATTTTAGATTAAATCGCTTACGCATGAAGGGCATAGCGCACATTAATCAAAAATAGTGCGAGGTTATTCACGAGCAAGTTAACCGGCCGTTACATTACACCCTTACGCAACATCAGAACAACATCATTTTAATAACATTTTATTTACCACCGCAGGCCGATTTTCCGTCGTCAAAAGGGCATATTCATCGCTGCCGGATTTTGTTAAAATGCCGTCCTTTCCTCGCCGCCCGGTCATGTTTATTTTCTTTGGGTCGGCCTTTGTTGCATAAAAATTCATCTATATGCATAATCATGACTTCCACTATCAACATTCCACGGTGCAAAATGCGTAATCCCGCAAAACAGGAAGATCTGATCAAGACGTTCAAAGCGTTATTGAAAGAAGAAAAATTCAGTTCTCAAGGCGAGATCGTTTTGGCGCTGCAAGAAGAAGGCTTCGAAAACATTAACCAATCCAAAGTATCGCGCATGCTGACCAAGTTCGGCGCGGTACGTACGCGCAATGCCAAAATGGAAATGGTGTATTGCCTTCCTGCCGAACTCGGCGTGCCGACCACCACCAGCCCGTTGAAGAATCTGGTGCTGGACGTCGACCATAACGACGCCGTCGTGGTGATCCACACCAGCCCGGGCGCCGCGCAGCTGATCGCTCGCCTGCTCGACTCATTGGGTAAATCCCAGGGCATCCTCGGCACGATTGCCGGCGACGATACGATTTTCGTCACCCCGTCCAACGGCTTTACCGCTCAGAAACTGCATGAAGCTATTTTGGGCGTGTTCGAGCAAGAGCTGTGAAACCTGGCGCTAACAAAGTGCGGCTGCAGCCTGCACTTTGTTAGCGCTTCTTTAACAACCCCCGCGTTACCTTCCCTGCCTTCAACCGCGTTTAACACTGCGTTTTTATCCCTCAGCAACACATTTCCATGACATCTCCATGTAACCAGCAGTACCCACTGTGATCTTCCGCACTTTTGGTCAAAAGCACTTACCTCATTGAAATTACATAAATTTAGCATCAAAAGATCGTTTTATGAGCGTTTTTTATTCCTTATGGTTATAAAAAATAAGGATCATGTGGTTAAAGTTTCACTAGAAACTGTTAGCGGACTATTAATTTTTAGCGTTACTAGCTGTATACTCATTTTCGTGAACTGAATCACAGTTCGTTGGAACTGATAAAAAAATACGATGAGGTGAGATGATGAAAATTAAAACTACCGTTGCAACCCTGAGCGTTCTGTCCATGCTTTCATTTGGTGCATTTGCAGCACAATCTGTTGACGCAACTCAGGCCGCAAAACTGCAGCCGGCCGGTGTGATCACCGTGAGCGGCGTTGCCGCTGCGCCTTCCGACATTCGCCAGGCGCTGTCCGACAAAGCTGACGCCAAAGGGGCGACCGCTTACCGCGTGATCGAAGCCCGCAATGACGGCAACTTCCACGCGACCGCTGAAATCTACAAATAAGTACCGGCATTACCCGGCAACGGGCAATACATCTCTGGAATCAAACGCTGTCGTAACGGCCTTCAAGAATAAAAATCGCTGCCAAGCCCTTCCAGGCTGTTATGACCAAGGATCGCTATCATGAACATGAAAACTACTGTTGCTGCACTCGGCCTGCTGTCTGTCATCTCCTTCGGCGCTTCTGCCGCCCAGCTGGTGACTAACGATCAGACCGCCAACCTGCAATCTATCGGCACCATTACCGTCAGCGGCATCGACGGCGCGCCGACCGACATTCGCCAGGCGTTATCTGAGAAAGCCGACGCGAAAGGCGCGACCGCCTACCGCGTGATCGAAGCGCGTAATGAAGGCAACTACCACGCCACCGCCGAGATTTACAAATAACAACTCTGGGAACGGCTTTGCAGAGCTGATTACCCTCGTCACTGCCACTGCCGAGTTCTGACGCAAACGCCGATTTCCCAGAGACCCTCTCGTCGTCCTATCCGACGAACCCCGTTGCCCTCGCTCGCGAGGGCTTTTTTATGGTTCATCGCGCTTTACCGGGGAACGCTGCTTTGATTTTCAGGAAGAAGTAAGCGTTATCCCGGTATCCATAGGCCATCCGCTTCATCACTTTTATCTTATTGTTCATCCCTTCCAGCACGCTGGTATTCAACCTGTGTCTGGCACTCGCGATGATGCCACCGGCATACCCTTTCAGTTTCTCGGCGAAGTGTTGCAACGCCTTGATTCCGCTTTCCTGAGACTGCCTGTACCAGCTTGTCCAGCGCCTCCATGCCTCTTGTTCACTCGGGGCGTACCACAGTTCTTTCAGCGCGGTTTTCATCAGCCAGACCACATTCAACGGCTGATTCGCCTCCAGCAACTCCGTGAGCTTTACCTCATGCCCTTCGGGCAGGTTTTCTGGGTTGCGCAGCAGCAGCCAGCGGCTGCGTTTGATGACCTGACGCGATTTTGGGTTATCACGGAGTTGATTGGCCTGGTCGACGCGGACCCGGTCGATAACCTCCCGGCCATACTTTGCCACCACATGGAACAAGTCATAGACCACTTCCGCCTGCGGGCAGTGATGCCTGACCTCCAGGTCTAACGCCGTATTCATATCCATGGCGACAGACTGGATAGCGGCACAGCCTTCAGCGCCCAGCCAGACGAAGAAGGGGCGGAAGGCCGCTCTGCTGCGGCCTTCGCCCACCCACAACACCTGTTGCGTATCCGCATCCATCACCACGGTGGCATAACGATGTCCTTTGAACAGGGCGAACTCATCCATCACCAGACGGCGGAGGGTATGGCGCTGCGGCTCTGTCCGTTCCCGCAGCAGACGCCGGTAGTCGATATTCTTGACCGTATGCCAGTGCAGGCCGGTGAGTTGTGCAACGTGCTTAATCGGCAGTAAACGGACCAGTGACTCAACCCATACGGATAGTGTCGTGGTATATCTCTGGCGTTCAGGCAACCAGCTGATTTTTTCGGTGGTGACCCCGCAATGGGGGCAACACAGGCGCCGGACGGGGACGTTGAGCCAGACGACCCAATCGAGCAGCTGGCGTTCACGCACTCGGCGGAAGGAAACATCATGCACAACAGGCACCCGCCGCTCACAACGACGACAACAGGGCATGACGGCAGCGTCAGGCTGGAGCTGGATAAGCAGGGAGTTGGCAGAAGGATGCGAGAAGGAATTGACGATAAAGCCTTCCCAGAACAGGGAGCAAAGGTTAGCATTCATAGTGACGGCAGTTTTGAAAGTTTAGGGTGTGTTTTGGCGAATACAAACCTAAACGTTCTGACTGCCGTTTTCTATTGGTTCACGCTAAAGCGCGATGAACCTTTTTTATGGGCGTAAAAGTAAAAAAGGCCGCGAATGCGACCCTTGATGTGACTGATGCAGCTGAGCGATCAGTAGGTGACTTTCGGTTCCTGCTTTTTCGCCAGCGCGTCCAGCAGACGATCGTGAATGCCGCCGAAGCCGCCGTTGCTCATCACCAGAATGTGATCGCCCGGCTGTGCGGTTTTCACCACCATGTCCACCAGCGTGTCGAGATCCGCGCTCCAGTGCGCCGGCTGCACGCAGGCATCCGCCACTTCCGCCACCTGCCACGGAATGTGGTGCGGCTGGAACAGGAACACTTCGTCGGCGCGGCCGAGCGAAGGCGCCAGATCGTTTTTGCTGATGCCCATTTTCATGGTGTTGGAGCGCGGTTCCAGCACCGCCAGAATGCGCGCCGTGCCGCCGACCTTGCCGCGCAACGCGGCCAGAGTGGCGAGGATCGCCGTCGGATGGTGTGCAAAGTCGTCGTAAACCGTGACGCCGTTGGCTTCGCCACGCAGTTCCAGACGGCGGCGGGCGTTGATGAAATCGCCCAACGCGCGGCAGGCGTCCGCCGGCTGTACGCCAACATGACGGGTGGCGGCGATGGCCATCAGGCCGTTATGCATGTTGTGCTCGCCCACCAGCGCCCAGTTCACTTCGCCGACCTGTTCGCCGTCGAGGAACACCGCGTAATGGCTGGCATCCGGCGTCAACTTCTGCGCGCGCCAGGTGCCCTCTTCCCCCACCAGCTCCTGCTCGCTCCAGCAGCCCATCGCCATCACCTGCTTCAGGTGGCTGTCGTTGTCCGGCAGGATGATCTTGCCTTTGCCCGGCACCAGGCGCACCAGGTGGTGGAACTGTTTCTGGATGGCTTTCAGATCGTCGAAGATATCGGCGTGATCGAACTCCAGGTTATTCATGATCAGCGTGCGCGGGCTGTAATGCACGAATTTGGAGCGCTTGTCGAAGAACGCGCAGTCATACTCGTCGGCCTCGATCACAAAGAACGGGCTGCCGCCTAGGCGAGCCGAAACGTCGAAGTTGCCGGGCACGCCGCCGATGACGAAGCCGGGCTGGTAGCCGCAGGCCTCGAGGATCCAGGTCGCCATGCCGGCGGTGGTGGTTTTGCCGTGGGTGCCTGCAACCGCCAGTACCCAGCGATCGCGCAACACGGCGTCGTGCAGCCACTGTGGGCCGGAAACGTAAGGGATGCCACGCTCCAGCACCGCCTCCACGCACGGGTTGCCGCGCGTCATGGCGTTGCCGATGATCACCAGATCCGGCGCCGGATCCAGCTGGGCTGGATCATAACCCTGAATAAGATCGATCCCCTGGTTCTCCAGCAGCGTGCTCATCGGCGGATAGACGTTGGCGTCCGAACCGGTGACGTCATGCCCCAGTGAGCGCGCCAGCATCGCCAACCCGCCCATAAAGGTGCCACAGATCCCAAGAATGTGAATGCGCATAGGTTTCTCATGTGAGTGCATCGAATGTCGGCATATTCTAACGCTCAGAATCGTCCAGAAGAAATGGATTTGCCTATGAATGGCGCGCATCTTTGGGCTACACTGCACGCGAAAACGTTGGCGGTTTGTTAACAGGCCGCTATCCATCCGTAGATTCAGGGATTGTGTCATGAAAACGTTAGGCGAATTTATCGTCGAGAAACAGCACGACTTCTCTCACGCCACCGGCGAGCTGACCGCGTTACTTTCTGCAATTAAACTGGGCGCCAAAATCATTCACCGCGACATCAACAAGGCCGGCCTGGTTGATATTCTGGGAACCAGCGGGGTGTCCAACGTACAGGGCGAAGTTCAGATGAAACTGGACCTGTACGCGAACGAAAAACTGAAAGCGGCGTTGAAAGCGCGTGGTGAAGTTGCGGGTATCGCTTCCGAAGAAGAAGATGAAATCGTGATATTCGACGGCGAGCGAGCTGAAAATGCCAAATATGTCGTTTTGATGGATCCGTTGGACGGTTCGTCCAACATCGATGTCAACGTCTCGGTCGGTACGATTTTCTCTATCTACCGTCGCATCACGCCGGTCGGCACGCCGGTGACCGAAGAAGACTTCCTGCAGCCGGGCAGCGCCCAGGTCGCAGCGGGTTATGTGGTTTACGGTTCGTCCACCATGCTGGTGTACACCACCGGTTACGGCGTCCACGCCTTTACTTACGACCCGTCTCTGGGCGTATTCTGCCTCTCCCACGAGAAAGTGCGCTTCCCGGCGAGCGGCAACATGTATTCCATCAACGAAGGCAACTACATCAAGTTCCCTCTCGGCGTGAAGAAATACATCAAGTACTGCCAGGAGCAGGATGAAGCGACGCAGCGCCCTTATACCTCGCGCTACATCGGTTCTCTGGTGGCGGATTTCCACCGCAACCTGCTGAAAGGCGGCATCTACATCTACCCAAGCACCGCCAGCCACCCGCAAGGCAAGCTGCGTCTGCTGTACGAATGCAACCCGATGGCGTTCTTGGCCGAACAGGCCGGCGGTAAGGCCAGCGACGGCAAAAACCGCATTCTGGACATCACGCCGGTGAAACTGCACCAGCGCGCGCCATTCTTCGTCGGCACCAAGTCGATGGTAGAAGACGCAGAACGTTTCATCGCCGAAAACCCGGACGAGTAACGCGTTCTTTGCAAGGGTTCGGCGCCGCGCCGAACCCTTATCGCCTTACAGCTTGAACACCGCCATGCTCTGCGCCAGCAGCTGAGCCTGATCTTCCAGCGAGCGCGTCGCCGCCGCCGACTCTTCCACCAGTGCCGCATTCTGCTGCGCCACCTGATCCATCTGCGCCACCGCCAGGTTCACCTGTTCGATGCCGCTGCTTTGTTCGCGCGTCGCCGCCGAGATCTCACGCATCAGCGCCGTGACCCGGCCCACTTCGCCGGTGATGCCGCTCATGGTCTGCGCCGCCGACTCCACCATCTGCTCGCCTTCCTGCACCCGGTTTTGCGACGCTTCGATCAACCCTTTGATCTCTTTCGCCGACTGGGCGCTGCGCTGCGCCAGATTGCGCACTTCGCCGGCCACCACCGCGAAACCGCGGCCCTGTTCGCCGGCACGCGCCGCCTCTACCGCCGCGTTCAACGCCAGGATATTGGTCTGGAAGGCGATGCCGTCCATCACGCTGATGATGTCGGCGATGCGGCGCGAGCTGTCGGTGATCGCCTGCATCTTGCTCATCACCTGGCTGACCACATCGCTGCCCTGGTTGGCGATATCGGACACGCTCAGCGCCAGTTGGTTGGCCTGCTCGCAGTTCTCGGCGTTCATTTTCACCGTCGAGGTCAGCTGTTCCATGCTGGCGGCGGTCTCTTCCAGCGAAGCGGCCGATTCTTCGGTGCGCTGCGCCAGGTGCAGGTTGCCGGCCGCCAGTTCGCGTGAACCGGTGTCGATCTGGCTGCTGGCGTCACGCACTTTGCTGACCGAACTGGCCAGCGCCTGCTGCATGCGCTGCATCGCCCGCACCAGGCGGCCCATCTCGGTATCGCCCTCGCCGCGGATCTCATGGGTCAGATCGCCGCCGGCGATGTGTTCCAGCTGCGCGATGGACTCGTCCAGCGGGCGCAGAATGATCACCCGTAGCGCGAACCAGGCCAGCACCGCCAGCAGCACGCTCAGCAGGCCCGCCACCACGATCAGCGAGATCTTGGTGCTGGCGTTGTTTTCCGCGTCATACACCTGCTGCGCGCCAAGCTTCATCGCGAAGCTGCGGAAATCGGTGAGATCCTTTTCGAACGCGATGCTCAGCGCGGAGATGCGCGTTTCCTGAATGTGATAATACTCATCGATCTTGCCGGCCTTGATGGCGGCGGCCATCGGCTTCACGCCCTGCTCCAGATAGGCGCGGTAGCTGTTTTGCAGGCGGTTGGAGAGTTCACGGCCGCGATCGGTCACGGTGCCGACGCCGACAAAGCGCGCCATTTCCTTGTTCGACTGCTCGAGGTAACCGTAGATGCGGCCCACGGTGGCGTCGGAGACATCGACCTGGCCGATCTCCCGTTGGCGCACCGCCAGCGAAGCGGCGGTTCGGGCGCGCAGCGTCAGGTTGGAGCTGTTGGCCAGCGAGCCCAGCTCTTCGCCGAGGATCTGGTTAAGGGTATGGATCGAACGCGATCCTTCGTTAATCGCGTTGACGCCAATAACGCTGACCATGATCAGCAGCATGGTCATCAGGCTCAGCAGGGCGATCAGCCCAGCCTTCACCGTAATCTTTTTTAGCATGAGTTCTTCCCGGCTTCAGAATAGTGAGATCAGACGTAGTAGGGGTGGCAAAACGCGGAGCCAGCTTTGCCGGCTCATTATTGTTTGTTGAAGTTATCGGCAGGCGAAGGCAAAACTTCATGCTGCGGCGGGATTAATCTGGAAATTCTCCGTGCGCCGGCACGCAGGGTTTTCAACGATGAAAAGGGCAGGAAATCGCAAAAGAGTCCGCTATAATAGCCGCCACTCCATTTCTGGTTTGATGATTAAAGGAAACCGACATGAGCTTGAATCTGGTCCCTGCTGGCAAAGACCTGCCGGAAGACATCTACGTAGTAATCGAAATCCCGGCCAACGCCGATCCAATCAAATACGAAATCGACAAAGAAACCGGCGCGCTGTTCGTTGACCGTTTCATGTCCACCGCGATGTTCTACCCGTGCAACTACGGCTACATCAACCACACCCTGTCTCTGGACGGTGACCCGGTTGACGTGCTGGTCCCAACCCCATACCCGCTGCAGCCGGGCTCCGTGATCCGCTGCCGTCCGGTTGGCGTGCTGAAGATGACCGACGAAGCCGGTGAAGACGCCAAGCTGGTTGCGGTACCGCACAGCAAGCTGACCAAAGAGTACGATCACGTGAAAGACGTGAACGACCTGCCGGAACTGCTGAAAGCCCAGATCGCTCACTTCTTCGAGCACTACAAAGATCTGGAAAAAGGCAAATGGGTGAAAGTGGAAGGCTGGGCAGACGCTGCCGCGGCTAAAGCGGAAATCATCGCCTCCTTCGAACGCGCTGCCAAGAAGTAATGCCAGCCGCCGTCCGATGAAAAAACACCGCTCATTGAGCGGTGTTTTTTTTCTTACTGCTCGTCGAGACGCTTCAGCCAGTCGCCGCTGGTAATCCGCGGGTAACCGTCCACGCTGTGTTTGTACAGGTAGATCCACGCACTCCCATAAGGCGTCTGAATCAGCTCGCGCTTATAGTCCTTGGTGTTGCTTTTCAGTTCGTCCAGCTCTGCCAGAATCGATGAGTTAATACGATACACCTCGCAATGTATCGTGCCCTCTCCAGGGATCGCCGCCGGGTAATGGCCCAGATTATAAATCTGATAGCCTTCGAGCTCGTGCTCGCCGAGCCATTGGGCGTTGGTCATCCAATGGCTGTTTCCCTGTTTGCGCCGTAAACTGCCGTAGACAATTATTCGCATCGCTAAAACTCAAACTGATAGAGCAAATCTAATGCCTGGTCGAGACCAGACACCGCTTCAAGATACAACTTAGGCATCAGGCGATAACGCAACGTCAGCGTGGCCAGCGAGTCGAAAATGCCCACCCCATATTTTACTTGTAAGCCTGGGAGGACATAGCCGCTCACGACAACCTGGGAATTGTCGCCAACCCCCTGAGTGTCCAGAGCCAAATTACTCACGCCGAATGCCTCGCCGATTTTACCCACAAGTTGACCACTTTGTGCAACCCCCATGCCGATTAACATCGAGGTCATGGCGTTGCCGTCGGCGCCGGAGCTGCTCAAGCCCTGGCCGCGCAGCAGATAAGACAAGGCTTCCTGCTGCGATTTGGCCGGATCGGAGAACACTTCCAGCTTCGGCGCATCTGCCAGGCCAGTCACCCGCACGCCGGCGGTCACATCGTCCTCGGTGGATTCCGGGTTACGGATCGCCTCGATATTCAGCAGCGGCTGATCCGGCGGGCCGGAGAACATCAGCTGCCCTTTACGCACGATCAAATCCTGACCATAAGCATGGAATCGGCCGGAAGGGATGTCAATCTGGCCGTTGAGGCCCAGCCCTTTCTTGTCCTGTACCACTTTCAAATCGCCCTTCAGGCGGGCCTTGAGGCCGAACGCGTCCAGCCGCACGTCGTTGCCGACGTGGATCATCAGATTGCTGTTGATCGGGATCGACGCGGTCTTAGGTTGAATCGGCTTCAGCTGGTCGTCCAGCATCACCTCGTCGGAAGAGACGCCCACCGCGCTTTCCGGCAGCTCCTGCACCGTGATGCGCGCCCAGGGAATGTCGACCTTACCGTTGAGCGAGAACAGCTGCGGCGTGGCTTCAAACACCAGATCCGGCGACACGTCGATGCGGATCATCGGCGGCACCGTCACCCGCAGCTTGTCGCCCTTGGCGGCAATGCGCGCACGCCAGGCGTTGATATCGCGCCAGTCGGCATCGCCCGCCAGATTCAGCTGGCCGCGCGTGGTGCTGAGCAACCCTTCCAGCGTCGAGGTCATGCCGTTGAAATTCACCGCCAGCCGCGCGTCGGTCATGTCGAACGGCATCCAGTGCCCCTGCACCTTCGCCCGATCCAACGCCAAGCGCCCGAACACCAGCGGCTTCTGCGCGCTGCCGCCCAGGCGCAGGTTGGCGTTCAGCATGCCCGCCGCACTTTCGCCCTTCATCAGCGCCGGGTTGATCAGCGCCAGCGAGATGTTGGTGATATTGACGTTGCCGCTGATGGTGCGCCGCACCTGCGGATCCGCCACCTGGATATTGCCGTCAAACTGGCCGTTGTTGGTCAGTTTGATCCGCCAGTCGGCCTGCGCGCGGCCGTTATTCAGGCCGGCGTTGAGGGTCAGCGTATCGAAGGCGATCGGCAGCGCGTTGCCCTGCACCTGCTGCACCACCTTGACGCCGTTGCCGGCCAGCGTGACTTTCGCCTCCGGCAGCGCGCCGCCCGGCTTCCAGCTGACATCAGCCCGGCCGGTGAACACGCCGCTCAGGGCGGTGTCCGGGCCGAGGAACGGCTTGATCATCGCCAGGTCGAACCGGTTGAGCACCACGCTGGCCTGGCCGCTCTGGCCGGCTTCAATGGTCTTAGGCACGCACAGCTCGGCGTTCGGGTTCTGCCAACAGTGCGGCCCGACGCTGATTTTCTGCTCGGTGTTCAGGTAGTCCAGCGCGATGGCGCGCGTCAGGCGCCATTCCCCGACCGGCGTATCGAAACGGGTGTTGTTCAGATTGCCGCGCCAGCGCTGCTGCTGACGATCGAAGCTGCCCTGCAGCGCCAGCTGGCCGGAGACCGGCTTGCCGTCAATCTTCAGCTGCAGCTGGTGCTGCTTCTCGCTGCCTTTGGCGTCGAGGGTCAGCAGGCTGACCTCCAGCGCATCCTGCTTCAGCTGTTCGACGCGTACCGCTAACTGCCCCTGGATCTGATCCGTGGAGCGCACGTCGCCATCGATCTTCACGCGGTTGATGCGCAGCGCCTGCCACTGCAAGCCGGAAGCGGTCAAATCCGCCAGCAGCTGCGGCGCCTGCAGATTGCCGCGCAGCTTCAGCATCCCTTTGGCGGTGCCCCCCAGACCCGGCAGCGCGCCGTCCAAACGCGGCGCGTCGATGTTGGCGTCCAGGTTCCAGCTCTTCTCGTCCAGCTGCCCTTTGACGTTCAGCTGGTTGCGCCCCAGCGCCAGATCGATGCCGGGGATTTTCCACTGCCCCGCGGCGTTACCGCTCAGCGTGCCGCGCGCCGTGACCTTATTCTGCTTCACGTTGCCGTCCAGCTGCAGCACCGGCACCTGCAGCTGCCAGCTGCCGCCGTGCAGGCTGCCGCGCGTGGTGATCTTGCCATCCAGCTTCGCCGGCCATTCCGGCCACTGCTTGGCGGTATTGATGCCGCTCAGCGTCAATTGCGAGGTCCAGCTGATGGCCTTGCTCCAGTCCACCAGCGCGGTAAGATCGGTATTGCCCTGCAGCGCCGCCAGCCGCAGGCGCTCCAGCTTGAACTGCTCGACGTTGCCTTTGCCGTCCAGCGTCAGCACCGCCGGCGGCAGATCCTGGCCTTTCAGATTGGCGCGCGTCGACAGCGCGTAGTCGGTCGCCTTGCCGTTAAAGCGCAGGCGGAAATCGTTGACCTGATACTGCGCCTCGCCGCTCAGCGGCCATTTCAACTGCTTGCTCTGCAACGTCAGCGCCAGCGGCAGGCCGGCTTCGGCCAGCCGGGTTTGCACATCGAGCTGGGCGCCGACCGGGCCGGACAGGTTCAGCGCCACGTTCAGCTCGTCACGCAGCCCACCGCCGATGTTCAGCTTCACCTTCTCACCTTTCAGCGGTTCGATATTCAGCGCGCTGTTGGCGGTCAGGGCCACCGGCCAGTCGCCGGTCAGGGTTGCCTGCCCCTGCACCGACAGCGTGCCCTGCGGCGACTTCACGTCGAAGTTGTCCAGCTGGATATGCTGATCCTGCGTGCTGGCCTGCAGTAACAGGCTCGTGATTAGTACGTCGGTATCGCCGGTCAAGCGCAGCTGCTCGCCGCGGATCTCTTTGACGGTGATATCCAGCGGCAGGCGGATGTCCGGCAGATCCGGCAACAGCGGTTTGGCGAACAGTTCTTTCAGCGTTTCGCCCAGCGGCTTCTCTTCCGGCTGAGGTGCCGGCTTCGCCGCGTCGGTAACCTGCTCGCCGACCTTTTTCGCCACCTCGACCGCCGGCTGCACCGCTTCCGGCAGCGGGTTTTGCGGGGTTTTCGGCAAGGCGATCAGCAGCGATCCGATCTTGGTCGGCATCAACGTCAGCGCGCGCTCTTGCCACTGCGCGCCGGTGCGGAACTCGGCCAGAGAGATGGCGGTGTCGTCGACGGTGACCTTGACGTTGTTCAACGCCAACAGGCGCAGCGTGATGGGGTAAGGCGTGCTGAGATTGGTGGTCGGCTCACTGCTCTCCTCCACCGGCGCGGAAGGTGCCATCTCTTTGGTGTTCACCGCCACGTCCACATCCTGGGCGGACAAGGCATTGACGCACAGCGAGCTGCGTTTAAAGCAGGACAGGTCAAGTGAGAGATGGAACTGCCCGGCGTTGACCGTCACGCCCGGCATCTGATATTTCACGCCCTTCAGCGTCAGATCGCGCCAGCCGCCGCTGACGCCGGCGATCTCCAGCCCCGGCACCCAGCGCGCCGCGCCGTTGATGACCATATGCAAACCGGTGGTGGTGCCTATCAGGAAGGCCAGGCCGCCGATCAGCAACAGCAGAACGACCAGAAATCCGAGACAAATCTTTTTAACCAGGCTCATAGTTCAGGCCCCAAACCGATGTAGAACTGCATCCCGTGGGTGTCCTTGTCTCCCACAGGCGCGGCGATATCCAGCTTCACCGGCCCCACCGGCGACTGCCAGCGCACGCCTACGCCGGCGCCGGTCTTGAAGTTGCTTTTCTTGATATCGTTCACCGCTTCACCGGAGTCAACGAACATTGCCCCCCACCATTTGCCGGTCACGTTGTACTGGTACTCCAGCGAGCCGGTCAGCATCTTGGAGGCGCCGGTCAGCTTGCCGTCGTCATCGCGCGGCGAAATGTCTTTGTACTTGTAGCCGCGAATACTGCGGTCACCGCCGGCGAAGAAGCGCAGATCCGGCGGCACCTTGTCGAAATCGTTGGTTTCGATCCAGCCCACCTGGCCGCGCGCCACGAAACGGTGCTTGTCGGCCAGTGTGCGGATCCACACGTTCTGCGCCTGCATCAGCGCGAAGTCCACGCCGGAACCCCAGGAGGTGTCGGACACGTCGATAGAGTAGCGCTGGCTGTCGCCCCAGGTCGGCATCAGGCCACCGCGCGAGCGGGTGCGGTTGAAGCTGACGCCGGGATACAGCAGCATGGTGGTGTTGCTGACGCTACCCTGGGTAAAGTTATCCCAGCGCCAGGTCAGGTTGATCGCCCGCTGCCAGCCGCTGGAGAGATCCCAGTTGCGCGAGGCCACCACTTTGGAGGTGACGGACTTGGTGTCGTTAAGATTGACGTTCTTGAGGCCGCCCCGCAGCAGGTAATACTGCTCCAGCGGGTTCTTGAGCAGCGGGATCTTGTAGGTCAGATCCAGCTGCTGCTCCGGCGCCGACACGCTGGCGCTGGTTTCCAGGCTATGCCCGCGATCGTTGAGCCAGGGCTTTTTCCAGGTGCCTTTCACCCGCGGGCCGACGTCGGTGGAGTAACCGATACCGGTCTCGACGGTGTTGCGCGTGCGCGGCGTCACCAGCGCGTCCAACGGCAAAATCTTGTTCTCTTTGGCATCATTGAAATCAGGGGATACCACCACCGAGTTGAACCAGTTGGTGGCGGACAAACGGCGGTTCAGCTCGGCCAAATCCTCCGAACTGTAGTAATCCCCCTGATGAAAGGGCACCAGATTTTGCAGATAGTCTTCGCGGATTTGCGAGCCGGTGAATTTCACCTTGCCGAAGCGGTAACGTTCGCCGCTGTTGAAATCGATATCCCAAAACGCCTTGTGCAAATCTTCGGCCACGCCGAGCTGGCTTTTGGTCATATCGGCATCGAAATAGCCTTTGCGCAGCGCCAGGCCGGTGAGCGAGCCTTTGAAACTGTCATACTTGCCGTGGTTGAGGATCTCGCCGATGGTCGGCCGGTCCTTCTTTACCAGCGCCAGGTAGTCCTCATCGGTCTTCGCGCCGCCTTCCAGCACGATGTTGGCGCTGGCGATACGCACCGGTTCGCCCGGATTGACCTTGGCATGCAGCACCGGGCGCGACATCCCCGGCCGAATCGTCCAGCGTAAATTCGATGGTCGGCTGGTAATAGCCGAGCGCGCGCAGCCCCTGGCGCACCGCCTCATCCACCCGTGCGCGGAAGCGACCGTCGGTGCCGACCTCTTCAGGCGTGATCGACGACAGGCGCACCCGAACGTTTTTTTCCAACTCTCCGCTTAACCCTTCCACCTGCAACCGCACGTTCGCTGCGTAGGCTGCAGGTGCCGCAAGCAACACAGCTATCAAGCACATGACCGGGTACTTTGGCACGTGTTCTCCTTATTGATTTTACTTTCCTGTTATGGTGTTCGCTCCGGGGCCAGGGCAGACTCCGTGCTATCATGACGGCAGCCCTCTTCAGCCTTGTTCCGGACGCCGCCCGCCGCGCTTTGCCACCGCCGCGCAACAGGCGAATTCTTCACTTTTGGCGCTCAAAATACTGCGTTAAGCTTATACATAAACCCAACTTGCCACTTATTGTGGGCAAAGACGCGGTGAGATACAACCGAACCGCCCCCATGTAGGGTCAATTCTTACTGTGACAACAGGAGTCAACCGTGGTGCCATTTTTTGATAAATCACAAACCGTCGATAAGGCAAGCGCGCTGCCTGGCCGCACCACGCCAATGCCTGTCGCAACGCTCAACGTGGTCACCGAACACTCGATGACCCAGGTGCCGGCAGGCATGGAGGTGGCGATCTTCGCCATGGGCTGTTTCTGGGGCGTCGAGCGCCTGTTCTGGCAGCAGCCGGGCGTCTACAGCACCGCCGCCGGCTACAGCGGCGGCTACACGCCAAACCCGACCTACCGCGAAGTGTGCAGCGGCCAGACCGGCCACGCCGAAGTGGTGCGCGTGGTGTTCGATCCGCAGGTCGTCAGCTACAAACAGCTGCTGCAGGTATTCTGGGAAAATCACGATCCGGCGCAGGGCATGCGCCAGGGCGGCGACGTCGGCACCCAGTACCGCTCGGCGATTTACACGCTGAGCCCGGAGCAGCAGGCCGAGGCGGAAAGCAGCCTGCAGCGCTTCCAGCAGGCGATGGACGCAGCGGGCGACAAGCGCGTCATCACCACCGAGATCGCGCCGGCGCTGCCGTTCTATTACGCGGAAGACGATCATCAGCAGTACTTGTTCAAAAACCCGGAAGGCTACTGCGGGCTGGGCGGCATCGGCGTTTGCCTGCCGCCGCAGGGCTGATCCGATGCCGGCCGGCGGCACTTTTTTAACCGCTGGCGGCCCCTGTGGGGCAACTGCTATACTATGCGGGCCGCTTCTGCGGCCCGATAGCTTCCCTTCTGGTTGTTATCGCTGCTTTTTTTACTATGTACTACCCTTCCTCAAGAGCGCCGGCATCCCGTCGGCACGTATGGATAGATTATGTTAAACAGTATTTTACTGATTCTTTTTCTGATCGCGGTGAGTGCGTTTTTCTCACTGTCGGAAATCTCTCTGGCCGCCTCGCGCAAGATCAAACTGAAGCTGATGGCAGACGAAGGCAACGTCAACGCAGCCAGAGTGCTTAAACTGCAAGAAACCCCGGGCATCTTCTTCACCGTGGTGCAGATCGGCCTGAACGCCGTGGCCATCCTCGGCGGTATCGTCGGCGACGCGGCGTTTTCCGGCACCTTCCAACAATTCTTCATTAAATTCCTGTCGCCCGAACTGGCGGAACAGGTCAGCTTCATCTGCTCCTTCGTGCTGGTGACCAGCCTGTTTATCCTGTTCGCCGATTTGACCCCGAAGCGCATCGGTATGATTGCACCAGAGACGGTCGCCGTCCGGATCATCAACCCGATGCGTTTCTCCATCATGATCTTCCGCCCGCTGGTGTGGTTCTTCAACGGCATGGCCAACCTGATCTTCCGCATGTTCAAGCTGCCGATGGTGCGTAAGGACGACATTACCTCCGACGACATCTACGCGGTGGTGGAAGCCGGTGCCCTGGCGGGCGTGCTGCGCAAGCAGGAACATGAGCTGATTGAAAACGTGTTCGAACTGGAATCGCGCACCGTGCCGTCTTCGATGACCTCGCGCGAAAGCGTGGTGTACTTCGACCTGCGCGAAAGCGAAGAGAGCATCAAGGAGAAGGTCTCGACCCATCCGCACTCCAAGTTCCTGGTGTGCGACGGCCATATCGATCAGGTGGTCGGCTACGTCGATTCCAAAGACCTGCTGAACCGCGTGCTGGGCAACCAGAGCCTGGTGCTGAGCAGCGGCGTGCAGATCCGTTCGGCGCTGATCGTGCCGGATACGCTGACGCTGTCCGAAGCGTTGGAAAGCTTCAAGACCGCCGGCGAAGACTTCGCGGTGATCCTCAATGAATATGCGTTGGTGGTAGGCATCATCACCCTTAACGACGTGATGACCACGCTGATGGGCGATCTGGTTGGCCAAGGCCAGGAAGAGCAGATCGTGGCGCGCGACGAAAGCTCATGGCTGATTGAGGGCGGCACGCCGATCGACGACGTGATGCGCGTGCTGGACATCGACGAGTTCCCGCAGGCGGGCAACTACGAGACCATCGGCGGCTTTATGATGTATATGCTGCGCAAGATCCCGAAACGCACCGACTTTGTCAAATACGCCGGCTACAAGTTCGAAGTGGTGGATATCGACAGCTACAAGATAGACCAGCTGCTGGTCACCCGGCTGAGCGACAAACCGGCGGCGGTACTGCCGAAAGCCCCGGAAGACACCCCGGCGGCTTGACGCCAGCCGGCAAAAACATCAGCGGCCCCATCGGGGCCGCATTTTTTTATCGCTGTCAGCGTAGTGTTCAGCCAAACTCGGCCTGCAACAGCAGCACCTGGCGGTTCACTTCAGACATCACGCTGAAATGGCGCTTGTCACGAATCTTCGGCGGCAGGATTTTCCCCTCGTCGAATTCAAATGCGCCCACGTCCTTGATATACAGCCTTCCGCGAAACAGGGTCTTAACGTACTTTGCCACTTTCAAAGGGTTATAACGCTGGAAGATTCTCATTCTTTTACGCTCCTCCCGTTGATCCATGCGCTCAGCGAGCCGCCAAAGGTGGCAGCCTCGAAATTCAGAACGCAACTTGATTGCATGTAGTAGACCCAGTAAAGACCAGAACGTTCACTTCTGCCCGGTGATCTACGCTGGATTTACACTTTTTGACAGAATTGTATATGATAATTTATAACGTTTTCAGTATATCCCTTCAAAATCTGATGATTAGCGAACCAAGGGAAAATCTGCGATCCGGTTAACAGGACAGACCTCTTATCACATCCTATGCTTTAGGCTGTCGAAGTGCTGTCGCACAAATTCCACTCATTACAAGGAGAAAGCATGAAAACAAGTCGCATGCTGATGGTATCCCTGCTGCTCGCCCCGCTTTTCGCTTCCGCGCACAACTTCCAGCTCCAGCAGCGCGTGTCGCCGGTCGGCGTCAGTGACAAAGGAGAGCTCAATTACGCTGACGGTAATTTTAGCTACCAGAACTGGAACAGCGCGCAGCTCAGTGGAAAAGTGCGAGTGATACAACATATTGCCGGCCGCAGCTCCGCCAAAGACATGAACGACCCACTGATTGAAGCGATCAAGAAGGCGAAGCTACCACACGATCGTTACCAAACGACGACAATCGTCAACACCGACGATGCCCTGATGGGCACCGCGATGTTCGTGCGCAGCAGCATTGAGGACAGCAAGAAGGAGTTCCCGTGGTCGCAGTTTATCGTCGACAGCGACGGCAACGTGCGCAAGGCCTGGGATCTGCAGCCGAAAGGCTCAGCTATTGTGGTGCTGGATAAGCAAGGGCGCATTCAGTTCGCCAAAGACGGCGCGCTGACGCCGGAAGAGGTGCAGCAGGTGATGTCCAAGCTGCACCAGCTGTTGGCGAACTAACTCAGAACAGCGACACCCGGAAGCCGGGGTTGAGGAAAGATTCACGCGGGGTATAGAGCAACGGCTTGCCCTGCCAATCGTGAATTTGCGCCCCGGCGGCCACCGCCACCGCATGCCCTGCGGCGGTATCCCAAATGTTGGTCGGCCCGAAGCGCGGATAGAGCTGCGCCTTGCCTTCCGCCACCAGGCAGAACTTCAGTGAGGAGCCGACGGACACGGTCTGGTGCTCACCCAGCTGCTGCAAATAGTCTTTCAGTTCGTCGTCGATATGCGAGCGGCTCACCACCACCAGCGGCGGATGCGCGTTGCTGACGCCGATCGCCTGCCGCACGCCCTTCTCTTCTTTCCAGGCCTTGCCGCGCTCCGCCAGATACAGCACGTCGATCGCCGGGGCGTACACCACCCCCATCACCGCCTGCCCGTCTTCAATCAGGGCGATATTGACCGTGAACTCACCGTTGCGGTGCAAGAACTCTTTGGTGCCGTCCAACGGATCGACCAGCCAGTAACGCGTCCAGTTGCGGCGCTCTTCCCACGCCGGCGGATCTTCTTCCGACAGCAGCGGCACCTCGGGCGTCAGCGCCGCCAGGCCGCGCTTGATGATGTGATGTGCCGCCAGATCGGCCGCCGTCACCGGTGAATCATCGTTCTTCTGTGCGACATCAAGCGGTTGTTCACCGTCGTACACCGCCATGATCGCCGCCCCCGCCTCGCGGGACAGTTGGCAAATTCGCTCTAACATCATGCACCTCAACTCTGCATCTCCGTGGGAAATTTCCCCCTGTCTCTGCTAGCAGACTAGTTTTTTTTACGCCGAATATCCATCTCAACCGGCTAACCCCCGGGAATTCATCAGATCTTGTTGGGCACAACTGTGAACTTCCCCGCGTTACCTGCCGCCGTTTTCTGCCACACTTCACAGTTTGCTGTGGCAAGCAATGTTAATTACATTTCCCTCTGCGATAACACTCGAATAATGAAATGGAGAGAGCCCAAAATGATGAAGCATCCCCTGACGCTGTCCGCGCTTGCGCTGCTGGTGTGCGCCTCGGCGCAGGCGGCCACCGTCGACCTGCGCGTGCTGGAAACCACCGACCTGCACAGCAACATGATGGACTTCGATTACTACAAGGACACGCCAACCGATAAATTCGGCCTGGTGCGCACCGCCAGCCTGATCCAGCAGGCGCGCCAGCAGGCTACCAACGCGGTGTTGGTGGACAACGGCGACATCATTCAGGGCAGCCCGCTCGGCGACTACATGGCGGCCAAGGGGCTGAAACCGGGCGACGTGCATCCGGTCTATAAGGCGATGAATACGCTGGACTATGTGGTCGGCAACATCGGCAACCATGAATTCAACTACGGGCTGGACTACCTGAAAAACGCCATCGCCGGCGCCAAGTTCCCGTATATCAACGCCAACGTCATCGACGCCAAAACGCAAAAACCGCTGTTCACGCCGTACATCATCGTCGATACGCCGGTGAAAGACCGCGACGGCAAGGCGCATACGCTGCGCATCGGCTACATCGGCTTCGTGCCGCCGCAGATCCTGGTGTGGGACAAGGCTAACCTGCAGGGCAAGGTGACGGTGGACGACATCACCGCCACCGCCAAACGCTACGTGCCGGAAATGCGTAAACAGGGCGCCGATCTGGTGGTGGCGATCCCACATTCCGGGCTGTCCAGCGAGCCTTACAAGGCAATGGCGGAAAACTCGGTCTACTACCTCAGCCAGGTACCGGGCATCGACGCCATCATGTTCGGCCACGCCCATGCGGTGTTCCCGAGCAAGGACTTCGCCAACATCAAAGGCGCGGATATCGATAAGGGCCTGCTGAACGGCGTACCGGCGGTGATGCCGGGCCAATGGGGCGATCATCTCGGCGTGGTCGACCTGCAGCTCAACAACGATAGCGGTAGCTGGAAAGTGACCGCCGCCAAAGCGGAAGCACGGCCGATCTACGACAAAGAGAACAAGAAATCGCTGGCGGCGGAAGATGCCGCGCTGGTGAAGGTGTTGGCGGACGATCACAAGGGCACGCGCGAGTTCGTCAGCCAGCCGATCGGCAAATCCGACGGCAACATGTACAGCTATCTGGCGCTGGTGCAGGACGATCCGACGGTGCAGATCGTCAACAATGCGCAGAAAGCCTACGTTGAACATTACATTCAGGGCGATCCGGATCTGGCCGATCTGCCGGTGCTGTCGGCGGCGGCGCCGTTCAAGGTCGGCGGCCGCAAGAACGATCCGGCCAGCTTCGTCGAAGTGGAAAAGGGCCAACTCACCTTCCGCAACGCCGCCGATCTCTATCTCTACCCCAATACCCTGGTGGTGGTGAAGGCCAGCGGCAAAGAGGTGAAAGAGTGGCTGGAGTGCTCCGCCGGCCAGTTCAACCAGATCGACGTCAACAGCGCCAAGCCGCAGGGCTTGATCAACTGGGACGGCTTCCGCACCTATAACTTCGACGTGATCGACGGCGTCAATTACCAGATCGACGTCAGCCAGCCGGCGCGCTACGACGGTGAATGCCAGCTGATCAACGATAAGGCAGAGCGCATCAAGCAGTTGACCTTCAACGGCAAGCCGATCGATCCGAACGCCACCTTCCTGGTCGCCACCAACAACTACCGCGCCTACGGCGGCAAATTTGCCGGCACCGGCGACAAACATATCGCCTTCGCTTCGCCGGATGAGAACCGTTCAGTGCTGGCGGCCTACATCAGCACCGAAACCCAGCGACACGGCGCGGTGCATCCGCAGGCGGACAACAACTGGCGTTTGGCGACCTTCAGCAGCCAGCAGCCGCTGGATATCCGCTTCGAGACCTCGCCGTCGGACAAAGCGACGGCGTTTATCAAGGAGCACGCTCAATATCCGATGACCGCCGAGGGCAATGACCGCATCGGCTTCGCGGTGTATCGCATCGATCTCAGCGCGAAATAATCACCCGGCCGGGGCCTCACCCCGGCCACCTTCTCTTCGATTTTCCCGCTGGCGCGCCCTTTAAATCGCATTTAAAATGCACGTTATAAGATTCCTTCGTTTAAAGAGGCACTACCATGGATTACCGCAATCAATCCCTTGGCGCGCTCGCTATCGCCATTCCCCGTGCATCCCGTCTGTTTCGCCAGCATCAGCTGGATTTCTGCTGCTGCGGCCGGCAATCGCTGGCACGCGCCGCCGAGCGCAGAAGGTTAGATATCGACAGGCTGGAAAACGAACTGGCCGCCCTGGCCGCCACGCCGGAGCCAAGCCGGGACTGGCGCACGGCGCCGCTCGGTGAGGTGATCGACTACATTCTGCCACGCTTTCATCAGCGGCACCGCGAGCAGCTGGCAGAACTGGTGCTGATGGCGGAAAAGGTCGAACGCGTGCACGGCGACAAGCCCAGCTGCCCGCGCGGGTTGGCGAAGCAGCTGAACCGGATCCGCCTGGACCTGGAGAATCACATGATGAAAGAGGAACAGATCCTGTTCCCGCTGATCAAACAGGGCATGGGGCCGCAGGCCGCCGGACCGATCTCGGTGATGGAGCATGAACATGACGAGGCGGGTGAGCAGTTGGAAGTGGTGAAGTTCCTCACCGATAACGTCACGCCGCCGGAGGGCGCCTGCACCACCTGGCGAGCGCTGTACACCGGCATCGACGAGTTCATCGGCGATCTGATGGAGCACATCAGCCTGGAAAACAACCTGCTGTTCCCGCGCGCGCTGCGCGGCGCATAAAATAAGGGCGCCACGAAGGCGCCCAGAGCAATCCTCGGTGGGATTACAGGATTTCCAGCAGCTCGACGTCGAACACCAGCGCGCTGAACGGCGGGATGGACGCGCCAGCGCCACGCTCGCCATAGGCCAGGTTGTGCGGGATATACAGCTGCCATTTGGAGCCGACCGGCATCAGGGTCAGCGCTTCGATCCAGCCTGGGATCACGCCGCTGACCGGGAATTCTGCCGGCTGGCCGCGCTCAACCGAGCTGTCGAAGACATCGCCGTTGATCAGACGACCGGTGTAGTGCACACGCACGCGATCCTGACGGGACGGGATCGGGCCGTTGCCCTGCTCCAGCACGGAGAACTGCAGGCCGGACTCGGTCAGCGTCACGTCGTCGCGCTTGGCGTTGTCGTCCAGGAATTTCTGGCCTTCAACGGCCATCGCCTGCTGGCGCTCGCGGCGCACCGCGTCCGCACGCTCGTGGATTTCACGCAGCGCACGGTGCACCACGTCTACCGGAACCGCCGGGGCATTCCCTTCCAGCGCGTCACGCAGACCCGCCAGCAAAGCTTCCGGTTGCAAACCTTCCAGCCCGGACTCTTGCAGCTGCTGGCCGACCTGTAAACCAATCCCGTAACTTGCTTGCGCTTCAACGCTGTCAAAAGAAGGGGTTGTCATGGGGTTTTCCTTAAGTCTGTAAAAAGTCGAAAGCGCAGCATAACAGCGCGTCAATGTCGGGTAAAATCTTGTATGGAGAATGATGACTTTTGTCGTAGAAAAAGAAACAATAACCTTCTGTTAACGCCCGCAGCCGCAAACCGCGGCTCTGCCGCTCAGCTGCCTTTCGCTTCAATCAGTTAGCGGACTATACTGAAAGCAGGATATCGGGCAGGCGGGGCGCTTGCCGCGCCGCGCTAATTACTACGCCGTCGAAGAGAGGTCACCATGGGCAGAATCGCGCCCAGGAGAAGGAAAACCACCCGCATCTACCAGCCGCTGCTGCGCACCTGGCTGAATGTCAGCCAGCGCCTGAAACCGGGCGCCGCACCCACGTCTGAAGGCGCGGAACCGCCATCGGAGCCACCGCCGGCCAACGACAAAATGCAGCAGGTCAAAGCGCTGCTGGCCAAAGTCTGGCATCTGCCGGACGGTTTCCATTGGATGGAGCCGCTGCCCTACTTCCACCGCCGCTGGGTGCTGATCTTCGGCATCATCCTGCTGCTGGCCCTGCTGTGGCCGTACTCGCCCGAAAGACAGCCGTTCCCGGTTTCCCAGCAGGAAACCAGCGTGCCGCTGCAGGCCGATCTGCAAAACGGCGGCACCACGTCTGCCAACGAACCAACGCCGGCGGGCAACTGGCAGCGTTATCAGATCCAGCCCGGCCAGACCCTGGCCCAGCTGTTTCGCGACAACAATCTGCCGGTGAATGAAGTGTTCGCCATGGCGCAGGTGGAAGGCGGCGACAAGCCGCTGAGCAACATGAAAGCCGGCCAGGAAGTGCGCATCGAACGCGACGCCAACGGCGTGATTAACGCGCTGTCGGTCACCACGGTGGACAACAGCCAGGCGCTGTTCCGCCGCCAGGCCGACGGCAGCTACCGCCGGGAACGCTAATCCCTACAGCTGCGCCAGCAAAAACTCGCGCAGCACCACACCCTGGTTGTGCTCGGTATCTTTGCTGCCATACAGCAGCGTCAGCGTTTGCCCCTGCCGTAACAGCGCCACCAGCGGCTGCCAGGCGTCGTTGGCCGCCAGCTGTTGGCGGTAACGCGCCTCGAAGACCGCCCACTGGTCGGTATGCTGATGGAACCACTTGCGCAGTTCGTCATCCGGCGCCACCTGTTTCAGCCACTGCACGCCCGTCAGCCGCTCCTTGCTGATGCCGCGCGGCCATAGCCTGTCTATCAGATAACAGTGTTCCGGCGCCGGCGCGCTGAAATCATAAACCCGCTGTAGCGTAATCTTTGCCATCGCACGCTCTCCTTTTCATCCCGTCTTCAAGCGTAGCGCGTTTTGCCGGGCGCAGAAAAGCAAAACGCCAGCGCGAGGCTGGCGTTTTAACCGGGTTAACAGCAGCGTAAATTACGCTTCTGCAACCACAACTACATTCAGCTGTGCGAACACGTCGCTGTGTACCTGGAAGTGCACTTCGTGCTCGCCAGTGGTACGCAGAACGCCGTTCGGCAGACGAACTTCACTCTTGGCAACTTCAACGCCTGCCGCAGTCACTGCGTCAGCGATGTCGCGGGTGCCGATAGAGCCGAACAGTTTACCTTCGTCGCCAGATTTGGAAGCGATGGTGACTGAACCCAGTTCGTTGATCTTGGTTGCGCGAGCTTCAGCAGCAGCCAGAACGTCAGCCAGTTTGGCTTCCAGTTCAGCACGGCGTGCTTCGAAGAACTCAACGTTTTTCTTGGTAGCAGGAACAGCTTTGCCCTGTGGTACCAAGAAGTTACGAGCGTAGCCCGCTTTAACGTTAACTTGATCACCCAGGCTGCCCAGGTTTGCTACTTTATCAAGCAGAATAACTTGCATTACCTTATCCTCTCAAAGTCGTTAATGGACAGTGGCCGATTACTGATGACGATCAGTGTACGGCAACAAAGACAGGTAGCGCGCGCGCTTGATAGCACGGGCCAGCTGGCGCTGATATTTTGCACGAGTACCGGTGATACGGCTCGGTACAATTTTACCACTTTCGGTGATGTAGTTTTTCAGCGTAGCGATGTCTTTATAGTCAATCTCTTGAACGCCTTCCGCGGTGAAACGGCAGAACTTGCGACGACGGAAATAACGTGCCATTTGGCTAGTCTCCAGAATCTATCAATTCAATCTGCTCGGCATGCAGAACCAATTTGCTCAGCCCGTTGCGCCCTTGATGGCAGCTTACAAAGCCTTGCACGGTAATCTGACTGCCGACCGTTAATCTTTGAGTTAGTGCTTGTGACTGTTGTCCGCTGACAACCACGGGCATTCGGCACCATGCTTGTCTGCTGAATCCGGCTTCCGTCTGCTGCGAACGGTGCTCTAGCACAAATTGGCAGTGCGGTATCCCGGAAGGACTCACTTTTCGAACCGGCGCCTTGCACACAGTGCCCGACAAAACCAGACGATTAGCCGTCACGGCGGCAATTACTCTTCAGAATCCCCAGCATCTGCATCATCTGCGGTTTCGTTAGCGAAGTCTTCGCGGCGATCGCCACGACGTTCGTCTTTCGCTTTAACCATCGGAGATGCTTCAGTTACCGCGTGCTTAACGCGCATAACCATGCTGCGGATAACGGCGTCGTTGAAGCGGAAGTTAGTTTCCAGCTCATCGATCGCTTCCTGCGGCGCTTCAACGTTCAGCAGAACGTAGTGAGCTTTGTGCAGTTTGTTGATCGGATAAGCCAGCTGACGGCGGCCCCAGTCTTCCAGACGGTGAATCTGACCTTGCGCGTTAGTGATGGTAGCACTGTAACGCTCGATCATGCCCGGAACCTGTTCGCTTTGGTCAGGATGGACCATAAAAACGATTTCGTAATGACGCATCGAATTGCTCCTTACGGATTATTCAGCCTCCTGTCAGGGTCAACCGCGGCCCATGGAAGCAAGGAACGTGTTTAGTGTGCGGCTGAAAAATGACGCGTAATCATACTGACGCAGGGCGGGAAACTCAAGGACTGCGTGGGTTTTATTCGCGTTAATGCGAGGCGCTATGGGAAATAGCACGATTTGCTCGTGGGAGAACCTATGTACGCCGATCCATCGGTTTCAAAAATCTTTCAATGAAATCAGCGCTGAGTCACAAATCTATTTCACTTTTTTTGAAAGAGGTCATCAAAAGCCCCCGCTTTTTAATCCGCCACAACGGACTAAAATTAACCATATCCGCCGCAGACAGCGCGACGAAAGAGATTTCAGGTTATTCAATGCAGATAAATGACTTTTTGCCGCAGCGACATTCGCTGTCAGGCCGTAACGGCAAAGGGTTAAGAGAGGCACTATGAAACGCATCATTCTCGCAACGGCGCTGGCCGCCCTGTTTTCCGCCAACCTAATGGCCGCAACGGAGATCACCTCGCACCAGGCCGATCAACGCCAGAGCGTCGGCTTCGTCACCCTGAACCAGAACGTGGTTTCGCCGGATGACGCCAGCAGCCAGGTCAGCAAAATCGCCGATCAACGCGGCGCAAGCTCTTATCGCATCATCGCCCTGCACGAACCGGGCGACAACAGCACGATGCACGTCAGCGCCGAGCTGTACCGCTAAAAACGCACGCCACGCCAGGGAAATCCCCAGGGCTTCATCAGAAAGCCCGTTCAGTCCGTACCGGAGCGCCGCCCGTTGGGCGCTCCGCTTCCCTCATCAGAGTTTGAGCAGCACCGGCATGCTGAACGCCTTGCCCGGATTATGTAATTGCAGCGCCATCTGCAGATAATTTGTCCGCGTTTGCAACAGCTCGGCGCTGCCCGTCAGGGTCGCCCGCTGCTCGAACGAGAGCGTATCGGCCGTTGCGGCGTGAGTGGCTGCCGCTTTCGGCGCGGAGGCAAACAGCGCCGTCATGTTATGCACCGTCTGCGCGGTGATGCGCGACAGCGGATTCGCCTGGTTTTGCCGCGCCTTGCCGTCGGCGGCCCCCAACATCTCGCTGAAGGCCGCTGAGTTAAGCTCAGCGCGCGCTTTCATCGTTCCCATTAAACCGGCCGTACTGCCGATGCTTTTTATCATGCCCTCTGCTCCTTGTTGCCCTGAAAGAATTCACGCTGACATTCTCCCCTTCATTCGGCCAAACGATGGCCGAAACAGCAGGCACAGAGCGGTGCAATTCCAGGCATCGTGCCCGGCGGAGCATTACAGCTCGCGGCGGAAGAAGTCGGCCGTGGCGGACAGCGCCAGCGGCGTGATTCGGTGCTTCACCCCCGGTTCGATAAGCGACGTCAAACGGCCGTCCGCGCCTTGCTGCCGCAGTTCAGCCGCCAAACGCAGGCTGTCCGCCGCCGGCACCACGTCGTCCGTCTCGCCGTGCCACAGCAGCAGCGGCCGCCCGGCGATCGCCGCCAAGCGCCCTTCCAGCTCATACTCCGCCAGCACGGCGGTGCGCGCCGTAAACGCCGCCGGCGAGAGGGCCTCGCCCTCTTCGCCCAACGGCGGAAACAGCGTTTGCGCCAGCGCACGGTAATAGCCGGAACCCATCAGGCTGACGGCCGCCCGGATCCACGGGAAGCGCGCAAAGGCGCCAAGCGCGGTCATGCCCCCCATAGAGGCGCCGGCGACGCCGATACGCCCGTCGGCAATCAGGCCGAGCCGCTCGAAATGCGCCTTGATCTGCGGCAGCTCGTCGATATTGCTGCGCAGGATCTCCCAAAACGTGGCCAGACGCCGCGCCTCATCGCCGTCGAACCGCTCGCCGTGCCGATCGGCATCCGGCAATACCACCCGAAAACCGGCGCGCGCCAGCGCATAGGCGAAGTACGCGTACACCTCTTTCGACGAGGTATAGCCATGACAGAAGAACACCGTCGGCAAAGGCCGGTGATAGTGCCCTGCGGGGACCGCATGGATCACCGCAATATCGCCCGCCCGCTCGTCATGAATTTCAATCATCCGTTCATCCTCAACTCACCTGTTGGCATTCATCATGACAAACTTGCGCCAGCCAGCGTTAGCTCAATCTGTTCCAGCTTAATTGCGTTACACTGAAGCCATCGTACCGGCTCTTTCGAGGTCACCATGACGCTTGTCCGCACACTCATCGCCCTGACGCTGGCCGCACAGCTTTCCGCCTGCGGCATCATGACCACCACGCCGAAGCCGCCGCCACCGCCCACCGCACAGGCGCAGGAGATCGTCCGCGCGCAGACCGCCGAGCTGGTGAAGATAGGTACCGTCACCGCCGTGGTGCGCGGCAGCCCGATGGACGTGGAAGCGGAGATCCAGCGCAAGGCCACCGCCGCCGGCGCCCGGTATTACGTGATCATCATGAACAGCGAAACCATCGTGCCGGGCCAATGGTATTCCCAGGCGATTCTGTATCGGTAAGGCGGGGGGTTTTTAAGCAGATTTACACTGGCTTTGCACAGGCTGAAGTAGGGTGTTGCACACTGTCGGACAGCATGCCGCATGTTGCGGATGCGATTCAGGATCTGACGAAGGGGAACGCCATGAAACGCTCCACCGCACTCACCTCCCTCCTGCTTTCAGTAGGGCTGCTCAGCACCGGCGCACAGTCCGCCGAGCTGGCGCCCGCCGATCGCGTGACGCCGCTCAGTGAAATCGCCGAGATCACCTTTAACGATCTGCCCGGTTCACCGCAGGAGGCGGAGCAGGCCATCGCTCGCACCGCCGGCCAACACGGCGCCAGCTATTACCGCATCCTGCGGATGGAAGAACAGGCGCACCCGCTTGGCTGGCGCGCCTCGGCCATCTTATACCTTTAGTAGCTCATGCAAGCCGCATTCAACACGCCGCCGCTGACGGAGACGCCCCCCAGGAAAATCCCGGCGGCCAGGTGGTTCGCTTCGATCTTGTCGCTGATGCGCGGCATGTAGATCTTCACGGCCGCGAACAGCAGCAGTTGCACCACCAGCGCCACTACGCCCCACAGCAGGTAATCCAGCAGGCTGATCGAGTTGATCGCCGCGCTGGCCAACGGGATCACATACCCCAGGCAAGCGCCGATGAAAGCAAAGGCGGCGGATTGATTATCGGCCTTGATCAGCGCCCATTCGTCGTGCGGAGTGATGCGGGTATAGACGAACAGAAACACCAAAATCATGGCGAAACCGCTGAAGAAATAAGAGGCGAATGCCGCCAACGCGCTGAGAATATCCATGTGCATTTTCCTGTCAGAGTGAGGCTGAATTAAAAAGGTTTTCGCCGCCGCGCGCCACCCTTTTCCCTAACCGCCGATAGCGCGGTTGAGCAGCAGTTCGCACACCCCGGCCGACAGCAGGCTCTCGCCGCGGTGATCCAGCGTCAGGTGGCACCAGGCGTCGGCTATCTGCGGGCTGGCGTGCTGCAGCAGCTGCGCGGCACAGCACAGGTCGAACAGCTGCTGGGTCAGCAGCCGCCCCATCTCTTCACGCGGTTGCCGCGCACGCTGCTGCCACTGCCGCCAGGCGTGATCGAACAAGCGATTCTGGCCGCGCACCGGCTGCAGCTCGAACTGCAGCATTTCGAGCGCGCCCGGCAGCTTGTGCAGGCTGCGCAACACGTCCAGACACATGATGTTGCCGGAACCTTCCCAGATGCTGTTGACCGGCATCTCGCGATACAGGCGCGGCAGCTCGCTCTCTTCGCAGTAGCCGATACCGCCCAGCACCTCCATTGCCTCGGCGATGAACGGCATGCCCTGGCGACAGATGCTGTATTTCGCCGCCGGGGTCAGCAGGCGGCTGTAGATCAGCTCGCCCTCATTGCTGCGGCTTTCCCAGGCGCGGGCCAGCCGGAACAGCAACGCGGTATGCCCTTCCAGCCGCAGCGCCATGCGCGCCAAAACCTGGCGCATCAGCGGTTGTTCGATCAGGAGCTTGCCGAACGCCTGCCGCTGCAGCGCATGATACAGCGCCACCGACAGCCCGCGGCGCATCAGGCCGTGGCTGCCGAGCGAGCAGTCGAAACGGGTCAGGCCGCCCATCTTCAGGATATGCCGCACGCCGTCACCCTCATCCCCCAACAGCCAGGCGGTGGCGTCCTGAAACTCCACTTCGCTGCTGGCGTTGGAGCGGTTGCCCAGTTTGTCTTTCAACCGCTCCAGGCGAATGGCGTTGCGGCTGCCGTCCGGCAAAATGCGCGGCAGGAAGAAACAGGACAACCCGCCTTCGGCCTGCGCCAGCACCAGGTGCGCATCGCTCTGCGGTACCGAGAAGAACCACTTGTGCCCCACCAGCCGGTAGGCTTCACCCGGCCCGCGCGCGCCGAGCGGCACGGCGGTAGTGGTATTGCTCAAAACGTCGGAGCCGCCCTGCTTCTCCGTCATGCCCATGCCGATCAGCAGGCCGCGCTTTTGCCCGCCCGGCAGCAGATGAGCGTCATAACGATCCGACAGCAGCGGCGTCAACCAGGAGCGAAACTCGGCCGGCAACGCCTGCAGCAACAGCGGCGTAGCGCCGAAGGTCATGGTCACCGGGCACAGCGTACCGGCCTCAACCTGCGCATGCAGCATAAAGCGCGCGGCGCGCGCCACGAAGGAACCGATGCGCGCATCCTCCTGCCAGGGCAGGTTGTGCACCCGGTTGGCGATCAGCCCCTGCATCAGGATATGCCAGGCGGGGTGAAAGCGAACGTCGTCCAACCGCTGGCCGGTGGCGTCGTAGCGCAGCAGCTCCGGCGGATTGGCGTTGGCCAGGCGGCCCAGCTCCAGCGACTCCTGGGTGCCGAGCTGCTGGCCCAGCGAAGCCAATACCTCGGCGTCCCAGCCGCCCTGCTCGCGCTGCAACGCTTCGCGCAGCGGCGTATCGGAGAGAAACAGGTTGCTGTTGCCCAGCGGCTTGGGTTGGTTAAAAACGGTGTGCGTAGTCCAGACCATGAGAGTGCTCCCTGAGAAAAGCGTCAGGAGTAAGTATGGTCGGCGCAGAGATTTCTGCCGAAAGCGGGATCACAAGAGGGGGAATTAACGGGGGCTCAGGGCCCCCGTCAGGAGGATCAGCCGCGCTGACGCACCGCTTCGAACAGGCAGATGCCGGTGGCGACCGACACGTTCAGCGAAGAGACGGTACCGGCCATCGGGATGCTGATCAGCTCGTCGCAGTGTTCGCGGGTCAGACGACGCATGCCTTCGCCTTCCGCGCCCATCACCAGCGCCATCGGGCCGGTCATTTTGCTCTGATACAGCGTATGGTCGGCTTCGCCGGCGGTACCCACCACCCAGACGTTCATTTCCTGCAGCAGGCGCAGCGTGCGCGCCAGGTTGGTCACGCGGATCAGCGGCACGCTCTCGGCGGCGCCGCAGGCCACTTTCTTGGCGGTGGCGTTCAGCTGGGCGGAACGGTCGCGCGGCACGATCACCGCATGCACGCCGGCAGCGTCGGCGCTGCGCAGGCAGGCGCCGAGGTTATGCGGGTCGGTCACGCCGTCCAGCACCAGCAGGAATGGCGTTTCCACGCTCTCCAACAGGCCCGGCAGATCGTTCTCCTGATACTGACGCCCTTCGCGCACCCGGGCGATGATCCCCTGGTGCACCGCGCCTTCAACCTTGTCATCCAGCCACTGGCGGCTCGCCACCTGGATCACGATGCCGGTCGCTTCCAGCTCGGCGATCAGCGGTTGCAGGCGGCGATCTTCACGGCCTTTCAGGATAAACACTTCCAGGAAGCGTTGCGGATCGCGCTCTAACAGGGCTTTGACGGCGTGAATGCCGTAAATAATTTCGCTCATGATGCTCTTTTAAATTCGTGCGGCCGGCGATAACCGGCCGATGGTAACGATGTGCGGCAGGTTAAGCCTGCTCGGCACCTTTCTTCTTGGCTGCGCGTTTGGCTTTGGTCGCCGCCGCGATTTTCCGCGTTTTGTCGGACGCTTTCTTGGCTTTCTTCTTCGCCTTCTTCACGTTGTCCGCGGGTTTGGCGTCATCCTGCTTGCGGAAGGCGCTGTCCGGTTCGAAGTTGGCCGGCGGTTTGCCGCCGCGGCGCTTGCCGCGCCCCGCGCTACCGTTGTCGCGCAGCGTGCGCTGGCCGCCCTTCTTGGCGCGATCGCGTTCGGTTTTGCCTTCACCGCGCGCTTTGCGGGTGCTGGACACCAGCGCGAAGTCGATCTTGCGCTCGTCCATGTGCACCGCGTCCACGCGGATCTCCACTGTATCTCCCAGGCGATAGACCGTGCCGGAAGACTCGCCGATCAGGCGCTGGCCGATATTATCGTAGCGATAGTAATCATTATCCAGCGTTGATACGTGCACCAGCCCGTCGATGAACAGATCGTTCAGGCGCACGAAGAAGCCGAAGCCGGTCACGCTGGAGATGATGCCACTGAACACTTCACCGACGTGATCCTGCATGAAGTCGCACTTCAGCCAGTCGGCGACGTTGCGCGTCGCTTCGTCCGCGCGGCGCTCGGTCATCGAGCAGTGTTCGCCCAGCTGCAGCATCTCTTCGAATTCGCTGTGCCAGCCGCCGGTCGGC
The DNA here is from genome assembly GCF_010119335.3 of Serratia sp. HRI. Taxonomy (NCBI): domain Bacteria; kingdom Pseudomonadati; phylum Pseudomonadota; class Gammaproteobacteria; order Enterobacterales; family Yersiniaceae; genus Serratia; species Serratia sp. HRI. Next base: position 2,289,434 of record NZ_CP083690.1, read on the forward strand.
GTCCAGCGCTCTTTCGGCTCGCCGTGTTCTTTGGCCAGCTGATATTTGATCGCGCGGTGCAGCGCCAGATCCGGATAACGGCGGATCGGCGAGGTGAAGTGGCCGTAAGACGCCAGCGCCAGGCCGAAGTGGCCGCGGTTTTCCGGATCGTAAATCGCCTGCTTCATCGAACGCAGCAACATGGTTTGCAGCATTTCGTGGTCAGGGCGCTCGGACACTTCATCCATCAGCACCGCATAGTCCTTCGGCTGCGGCTTGTTGCCGCCGCCCAGCGTCAGCCCCAGCTCGCTCAGCACGCTGCGCAGCGCGGATATGTGGTCGTCGCTCGGACGATCGTGCACGCGGTACAGCGCCGGCTCGTTGCGTTTCTCGACAAAGCGCGCGGCCGCCACGTTGGCCATAATCATGCACTCTTCGATCAGCTTGTGGGCGTCGTTGCGCACCGTCGGCTCCACGCGCTCAATGCGGCGTTCGGCGTTGAAGATGAATTTGGCTTCTTCGGTTTCAAACGCGATGCCGCCGCGCTCGGCGCGCGCCTTATCCAGCACTTTATACATCGCGTGCAGCTCTTCCAGGTGCTTGACCAGCGGATGGTAGTGCTCGCGCAGCTCCTGATCGCCCTGCAGAATGTGCCACACCTTGTTATAGGTCAGGCGAGCGTGCGAGCTCATCACCGCTTCGTAGAACTTGGCCGTGGACAGGCGCCCCTGGGCGGAGATGGTCATCTCGCACACCATGCACAGGCGATCGACCTGTGGGTTCAGGGAGCACAGCCCGTTGGACAGCACTTCCGGCAGCATCGGGATCACCTGCGACGGGAAGTACACCGAGTTGCCGCGGCTGCGCGCTTCATCGTCCAGCGCGGTGCGCGGGCGCACGTAGTAACTGACGTCGGCGATCGCGACCCACAGGCGCCAGCCGCCGCCACGTTTTTTCTCGCAGTACACGGCGTCATCGAAGTCGCGTGCGTCTTCACCGTCGATGGTGACCAACGGCAGCTTGCGCAGATCGACGCGGCCCTTCTTGGCCGCTTCCGGCACCTGCTCACTGAGATCGGCCACCTGCTTTTCCACCTGCGGCGGCCAGGTATGCGGGATCTCATGGGTGCGCAGCGCGATGTCCACCGCCATGCTGGTGCCCATCTTGTCGCCGAGGATCTCGACGATCTTGCCGACCGCCTTGGTGCGACGGGTCGGACGCTGCGTCAGCTCCACCACCACCATAAAGCCCATGCGCGCGCCGCTGACGCTGTCCGCCGGGATCAGAATATCGAAGCTCAGACGGCTGTCATCCGGCACCACGAAGCCGGTGCCGGCATCCATAAAGAAGCGGCCGACAATCTGGCTGGTTTTCGGCACCAGCACGCGCACGATGCGCGCTTCGCGGCGCCCTTTGCGATCCGCGCCCAAGGCCTGCGCCAGCACCACGTCACCGTGGATCGCCATTTTCATCTGTTCGGCAGACAGGTACAGATCGTCTTTGCTGCCTTCCACGCGCAGGAAACCGTAGCCGTCGCGGTGGCCGATCACCGTGCCGCGCAGCAGATCCAGACGTTCCGGCAGCGCGTAGCACTGGCGGCGGGTAAACACCAGCTGGCCATCGCGCTCCATGGCGCGCAGGCGGCGGCGCAGCGCTTCCAGCTGCTCTTCACCGCTGAGGCCCAGTTCGTTGCCCAGTTCTTCGCGGCTGGCCGGCGTTTCACGTTTCGCCAAATGGGCCAGGATATATTCACGACTGGGGATGGGGGATTCGTATTTTTCTGCTTCTCGTTCCAGGAATGGATCTTGTGACATTGCGGTTCCTCCGTTGTCATCAGCAGGATGACGTTGAGCCTTGTCTTCTCAACGTCGTTTTATTCGACAAGCAATAGCTTGTAGAGCGGCGGATTGTCTTCGACCATATCGGCCAACGTATGCTTATCCAGCTCTTCAAGGAAATTCTGTACGCCCTGTTGGAGCACCTGCTTCAGTCGGCAGGCAGGGGTGATGTGGCAAAACTCGCTGCTGCAGTTAACCAGCGCAAGCGGCTCCAGCGCCCGCACCACGTCGCCGAGGCGAATGCTCTCGGCCGGTTTGCCCAAACGGATGCCGCCATGCTTGCCGCGCACCGCCGTGACAAAACCTACCCGGCTCAACTGATTGATGATCTTCACCATATGGTTGCGAGACACGCCGTAAACCTCGGTCACTTCCGAGATACTGGTCATCTTGTCCTGCGGCAACGAGGCCATGTAGATCAACGCCCGCAGGCCATAATCAGTAAAACTTGTTAACTGCACATCTTACCTCTGGGTATCACTTTACCCGTCTGATACGCCGCTTTTCGGCGCTATTCAAAAGATTACTCATTGGATAATAAACCAGCCGGAGAGTTCGTCGCTAATTATTTAGCGAATCCCGCGCCCTAAGGCGGGTTTATGAAAGGATTTTTTGACGTGAAACCGCAATCGGAGGGAGTCAGGATAAAAACAAACCGGGACGCGCCCGGTTTGTTTAATGCCGCAAAGCCTGATTATGCGTCGAACGGGTCGCGCAGGATCATGGTTTCGCTGCGATCCGGGCCGGTAGAGATGATATCTACCGGTACGCCGGTCACTTCTTCGATGCGCTTGATGTAGTTCAGCGCAGCCTGAGGCAGCTTGCTGTGCTCTTTCACGCCAAAGGTGGTTTCGCTCCAGCCCGGCATGGTTTCGTAGATAGGCTCAATGCCTTCCCAGCCTTCAGCCGCCAGCGGAGTGGTATCCACTTCACGGCCGTCCGGCATGCGGTAACCCACGCAGATCTTCACTTCTTTCAGGCCGTCCAGGACGTCCAGTTTGGTCAGGCAGAAGCCGGACAGGGAGTTGATCTGCACGGCGCGACGCACCGCTACCGCGTCCAGCCAGCCGGTACGACGACGACGGCCGGTGGTGGCGCCGAACTCGTTACCCTGCTTGCACAGGTACTCGCCGGTTTCATCGAACAGTTCGGTTGGGAACGGGCCTGCACCCACGCGAGTGGAGTAGGCTTTCACGATGCCCAGCACGTAGTCCACATAACGCGGGCCGATGCCGGAACCGGTAGCCACGCCGCCGGCAGTGGTGTTGGAAGAGGTGACGTACGGGTAAGTACCGTGGTCGATATCCAGCAGGGTGCCCTGAGCGCCTTCGAACATGATCAGGTCGCCACGCTTGCGCGCGCCGTCCAGCAGTTCGGAAACGTCAACCACCATGGCGGTCAGGATGTCGGCGATAGACAGCACGTAGTCCAGCGTCGCCTGATAATCGACGGCTTCAACTTTGTAGTAGTTGACCAGCTGGAAGTTGTGGTAATCGACGATCTCTTTGAGCTTAACGGCGAAGGTTTCTTTGTTGAACAGGTCGCTGACGCGCAGGCCGCGACGAGCCACTTTATCTTCGTAAGCCGGGCCGATACCGCGACCGGTGGTGCCGATCGCTTTCGCGCCGCGCGCTTTCTCACGCGCGTTGTCCAACGCGACGTGGTAAGGCAGGATCAGCGGGCAAGCTTCAGAGAGTAACAGACGTTCGCGTACCGGGATGCCACGCGCTTCGAGTTCACCCATTTCTTTCATCAATGCGTCCGGCGCCAGAACAACACCGTTGCCGATGATGCTGGTGACGTTTTCACGCAGAATACCTGAAGGAATTAAATGAAGGACGGTTTTTTCACCGTTGATTACCAGAGTGTGGCCAGCGTTATGGCCACCTTGGTAGCGCACAACATATTGAGCCCGTTCAGTCAGCAGGTCTACAACCTTGCCTTTACCTTCGTCACCCCATTGGGTGCCCAGTACGACGACGTTCTTACCCATTTTTCAAAATCACCGATTGCTTAAAAATGGATTCTACCACCGTAATTTTCGATTTTCAGCACTTTTAGCATACGATTGCATAAATTTTGGGCTAGACTTTAAAGACCCGTGCGGCCGCTCAACATGTAGTAGATCACGCAGCCCGCAACCACTATTCCACCGCCAAATCGCCGCAGCGTCGCGTCCGGCAATTGCGACATCGCCAAAATCATTTTGCGCCAGGCCTGCGGAAACAGCATCGGCCCTAATCCTTCCAGCACCAGAACCAGCCCGAGCGCCAGCCAAATCGTTGAGTTCATGCATCCCCCAAAAACGAGAAAGGGCCCGCGTAAACGGGCCCTCGATCAGATTGCCTGCCGCGCTTACTTGCGCAGGGTATCAGGCGACTTCATGTAGCGGAAGAAATCGCTGTCCGGGCTCAGTACCAACACGTCCTGGTTGTCCTTGAAGCTGGCTTCATAGGCACGCAGGCTGCGGATAAAGGCATAGAAGTCCGGATCCTGGCTGAACGCGTTGGCGAACAGCTTGGCCGCTTCGGCATCGCCTTCACCGCGGGTGATACGCGCCTGACGCTCGGCTTCCGCCAGGGTACGGGTCACTTCGTAGTCCGCGCTGGCGCGCAGCTTCTCGGCTTCTTCCTGGCCCTGCGAGCGCAGACGACGGGCTACCGCTTCACGCTCGGCGCGCATACGCTGATAGATAGCGTCGGACACTTCCGCCGGCAGGTTGATCTGCTTGATACGCACGTCGATCACTTCGATGCCCAGCGCCGCCATGCTGTTCGGGTTCACCTGCGGCTGTTTGCCGGTGGTTTCCCGCTCAACGCGCGCCGCCGCAGAGGCGATAGCGTCATCGGCTTCGGTGGTCGCCACTTCTTCGCCGTCACCCACGGTGCCGGTGTTCAGCGCGTCACGCACGTCGGACATCAGCTTGCCGCGCGAGTCGGTCACGATGTCTTTCACGTCCAGGCGGCCGATTTCGGAACGCAGACGGTCGCTGAACTTACGCTTCAGCAGCACTTCAGCCTGGGAGACGTCGCCGCCGCCGGTCGCCAGATAGTAACGGCTGAAGTCGCTGATGCGCCACTTCAGATAGGAATCGACGATCAGGTCTTTCTTCTCGCTGGTCACGAAGCGATCGGCCTGGTTGTCCATGGTCTGGATGCGCGCATCCAGGTTCTTCACGGTCTCGATGAACGGGATCTTGAGGTGCAGACCCGGCGCATACACCAGCGGCTTGTTTTCGCCGTCGCGCAGAACCTTGCCGAAGCGCAGCACGATGCCGCGCTGGCCTTCCTGCACCACGAACAGCGAAGCGTACAGCACCACCAGCACCGCGAGGACAATAACTACAAAAGACTTACGCATTGATTACTCTCTCCCTACGCGAGTGGTGTCGTCACGCTGCGCATTCGCCCGGCGCTGATCCATAATCGAACCGCCGCTGGTACGCGGAGTGCTGCTGTTGGCAGCCGGCGCAGGATTCGGATTGAGGCGAATCAGGCTGGTATCCTTGTTGCCGCTCTCCGGCGCCGCGCCTTGACCGCGCAGCATCTGATCCAGCGGCAGCACCATCAGGTTGTTGCCTTTGTCGCTCACCAACACCTTACGGGTATGGCCCAGCACTTTTTCCATGGTTTCGATATACAGACGCTCGCGGGTGATCTGCGGAGCGGACTTGTATTCCGGCAACAGTTTGGCAAAGCGCGCCACCTCACCCTGCGCTTCCAGGATGGTACGGTCTTTATAAGCCTTGGAATCTTCCAGCAGACGCTGCGCCTGGCCGTTCGCACGTGGCTGAACTTCGTTGGCGTAAGCTTCCGCTTCACGGATGTATTGCTGCTCGTTTTCACGCGCGGCGATCGCATCGTCGAACGACGCCTTCACCTCTTCCGGCGGACGCGCCGCCTGGAAGTTGACGTCCAGCAGCGTGATGCCCATGTTGTAAGGACGAATGGTCTCTTCCAGCATGCGCTGCGTATCGTTACGCACCACGGTACGGCCTTCGGTCAGGATGCGGTCCATCGAGTATTTGCCGATCACGCCGCGCAGGGCGCTGTCGGTCGCCTGGCTCAGGCTGTCGTCGGCATTGACGACGCTGAACAGGTACGCTTCCGGGTTGGTCACGCGGTACTGCACGTTCATTTCCACGCGCACCACGTTTTCATCGGAGGTCAGCATCACGCCGGACGCCGCCAGCTCGCGCACGGATTCCACGTTCACCGGACGCACGTCGTCGATGAAGGTCGGCTTCCAGTTCAGGCCCGGCTGCACCAGGTGGCTGAACTTGCCGAAACGCGTCACGACGCCGCGCTCGGCTTCCTTGATGGTGTAGAAGCCGCTGGCGGCCCAGATCACCACCACGGCCACCGCCGCGATACCGATAATGCGGCCGCTGAAGCCCGGACCAGAGGTGCCGGTGCCGCCACTATTGCTGTTGGAGCCTTTGCCCCCGCCAAAACCGCTCAATTTCTTGCTCAGTTTACGGAAGATATCGTCCAAATCAGGTGGCCCTTGATCACGACCGCCTTTGTTGTTACCGCCAGAGTTGCCGCCATTGTTATTGCTGCTCCCCCACGGGTCGCGGTCCTGTCCGTTATTACCGGGCTGATTCCACGCCATGTTTTAGCTCCATATTCTGTGATTGGGTACTTCAGGCTTTCGCGAAGCATAAATGTAACAGGATATGATCATACGATAAAGTCAATCAGGTCCTGTTCTTGCTTGCAGAGACGACGCCATTCGACGATCGGCATTCGCACCACCACGCCAATGCTGCCGTCCTCTTCGTTCCACTCTTTTTCAATCGCCTGAAGCTGGTAAAAACGGCTGCGAAGACGGCCTGCCCGTGGCGGTAAGCGCAATTCGTAATGCGCGATCTCCCCCGATAAGCGCTCCGTCAACGCCTGATACAGCAACGGAATACCCTCTCCGCTGGCGGCGGACAGCCACACCCGGATCGGCAGGTTTTCGTCGTTGCGGTCGATACGCGGCACAAAATCGTCCAGCATATCTATTTTGTTCATCACTAACAGTGTAGGGATTTCATCCGAGTCTATCTCCGCCAACACGGTGTTCACCGCTTCGATGTTCTCATCGACGCGCGGATCTGCGGCATCGATGACGTGCAGCAGCAGAGATGCCTGGCGCGTTTCCTGCAGCGTCGCCTTGAAGGCGGCCACCAGATCGTGCGGCAGGTGCCGGATAAAGCCTACGGTATCCGCCAACACGGTATCCCCCACGTCCGGCACGTCAATGCGCCGCAACGTAGGATCCAGGGTGGCAAATAGCTGGTCCGCCGCATACACCTCGGCAGACGTTATTCGGTTAAACAGGGTGGATTTGCCGGCGTTGGTGTAGCCCACCAGCGATACGGTCGGCACATCGGCGCGGGTCCGCGCGCGTCGGCCTTGTTCACGCTGCTTTTCTACCCGCTCAAGGCGGCGCAGAATCAAGCTGATGCGATCGCGTAACAGGCGACGGTCGGTCTCAAGCTGGGTTTCCCCCGGCCCGCGCAGGCCAATCCCCCCTTTTTGCCGCTCCAGGTGCGTCCAGCCGCGTACCAGACGCGTGGCGATGTGACGCAACTGCGCCAGCTCCACCTGCAGCTTACCTTCATGGGTGCGGGCACGCTGGGCGAAGATGTCTAAAATCAGCCCGGTACGATCGATCACCCGGCATTCGCACAGGCGCTCAAGGTTTCTTTCCTGCGCCGGGGAAAGGGAATGATCAAACAGGACAACAGACGCGCCGCTGGCTTTCACCGCATCTGCAATTTCTTCGGCCTTTCCTTCGCCGACAAAGTACTTCGGATGCGGGGCTTTGCGGCTACCAGTCACCACTTGCAAAGCTTCGACACCGGCTGAGGAAACCAACGATTCGAACTCGTTGAGGTCTTCCGTATCTTTGTCTTGCGAGAAATAGATATGAACCAGTACGGCCTGCTCACCGGCTTCATAACGGTCAAACAAGCGTGCAACCTCTCAAACGGACACTCACCGTGAGTTTGGGGGACATAAACAGCCCGCGGCTGCTTATGCTCCCCGTCATGGTTGACTTGCAACGCGCTTTATTCAGCGTCATCGCTTTCCTGCTGCGGCTGTTGCTGCGCAGACGGATTGTTGCCATGGTGATAGTTGCTTGAACCGCCGCTCGGGTTGTTGCTGTGATGCGAAACCGGACGTGACGGGACAACGGTAGAGATAGCGTGCTTGTACACCATCTGGCTAACCGTGTTCTTCAACAGGATGACAAACTGGTCAAAAGACTCAATCTGGCCTTGCAGCTTAATACCATTCACCAAATAAATAGAAACCGGAACACGTTCACGACGCAATGCGTTCAGGAACGGATCTTGCAAAGATTGCCCCTTAGCCATTCTATCTTTTCCTTATTTGCTTGTTGTTTGTAACTAAGAACCTGTCGGCTCTAAAATAAACGACGTAAAAAATTTGCGCGCTGAATACTCAGCAATTGTACACAATCACCCAACCTATGCACTAACAACCTGTATCACCGAGTCCAAAGCCTCTCCCGGCTTTTCACTGTCCAACCAATGGACCGACTCCCAACCCCGTAACCAGGTCATCTGGCGTTTAGCCAACTGACGTGTTGCGCAAATACCACGATAAACCATCTCATCGTAACTAATTTCACCAGACAAGTATGACCACATCTGGCGGTAACCGACACAGCGAATGGAGGGCAAGTCCGTATGCAAATCACCCCGTGCGAAAAGTGCACGCGCTTCCGTCTCAAAACCCGCCGCCAACATTTGATGGTACCGCAGCTCGATGCGTTGATGGATCAACTCACGGCTGGTCGGCGCTATCGCAAATTGGTGAACTTGATACGGTAACGATTCACCCGAAATTTTAGTCAGTTCCGTTAAAGTTTTACCCGAAATAAAAAAAACTTCCAGTGCTCTGGACAGTCTCTGCGGATCATTCGGATGAATTCTCAATGCCGCGACCGGATCGATCGCCTGTAACTGACGGTGCAGCGCCTCCCAGCCCTGCTCCGCCGCTTGCCGTTCGATGCGCTCGCGCACCGCGGGATCGGCGGACGGCAGCGGCGACAATCCTTCCAACAACGCCTTGAAATACAACATGGTGCCGCCGACCAGCAGCGGAATGCGCCCGGCGGCGGTGATGTCGGCCATCTCCTTCAGCGCGTCGGCGCGGAACTCCGCGGCCGAGTAAGCTTCGGCGGGATCGCGAATATCGATCAGCCGATGCGGCGCCTGCGCCAATTCTTCGGCGCTCGGCTTGGCGGTGCCGATATCCATGCCGCGATAAATCAGCGCGGAATCGACGCTGATCAGTTCCACCGGCAGGCGTTCGCGCAGCGCGATCGCCAGCGCGGTCTTGCCCGAGGCGGTCGGCCCCATGATGAAAATAGCCGGGGGACGTGGTGTCATTTCAGTTTCAGTCATGCTTGAGGGCCGCCAGTGCAGCCTGTAAATCAACGGGTTGTAAAAGTCCGCTCGGTGGCGATTTGACCAGCTGCGGGCAAAGTCGTTCAACGTCGGTCAGCAATTGTATCGCTTGCGAGGTGTTCCACTGCTCATGTTCGCTGCCAAGGCGGCGAGCGAGCCAGGTGGCCAGCACCGCGGGCGACATCTCCTGATGTTCGGCCAGATAGCCTAACAGTTCGGGTATCAGTTTTTGTAAATTTTGTTGGCGTAATGGTAAAGGCACTGCGCGCAGCGTCACACGGCCGTGATCCGCCTGCAGATCCAGCCCCATCATCGTCAGCAGCGCCTGATGCCGCGCGATGGCCGCCACTTCGCGCTTGTCCAACGTCAGCTTGACAGGGATCAGCAGCGGCTGCGGCCGCAACCCTTCCGTCGGCGGGTTGAGCTGCGCCTGGCGCAGCCAGCGCTCGGCCACCGTCAGATTGAGCAACGCCGGCTGCTGGCGCTGTTCAATCAACGCGTAGCACGGCGGGTGAATCATCAGCACCCGGCCAAAACTGTGCTGGCCGCTCGCTAACGGCGTTTCCGCTGCGGCTTTCGCCGGCGGGAACAGCGGCGGCTTGCTCGAAACTTCCGGCGCTGCATCGGCCTGCGGCTCGGCGGCGGGCTGCATCAGTTTACCGTACAGCTCGCCTTCGCGTTTCTGGTAACCACCCGCCGTTTGCCAACCCGGCTGCGGTGCGCGCTCGCGGGCGACGCCGGCCGGTGGTGGCGTTTCGCGACGCGGCGCAGGCTGAGAAAAATGGTTGCCGCCGGCGGCGACGCGGTTTTCCGGCTGCCAGACCGGCGCAGGCGCTTCGTCAGGCGTTTCCGCCAGCGGCAGCGGCGGCGTCTGACCGGCCTGCTGCAGCACGGTGGTTACCGCCTGGTAGATAAAATCGTGCACCAGCCGCGCCTGATGGAAACGCACCTCGTGCTTGGCGGGATGAACGTTGACGTCCACCTGGTGCGGATCGACCTCCAGATACAGCACGTAAGCGGGCTGCTGATCGTCCTTCAGCTGATCCTGATAGGCCTGACGAATGGCGTGATTGATCAAGCGATCGCGCATCATGCGGCAGTTGACGTAGCAGTACTGCATTTCACCCAGCTGGCGCGCCCCGGCCGGATCCGCCACCCAGCCGCGGATGCTCAGATCGCCGTGTTGCCAGTCGATGTTCAGCGCATGCTGCAAAAACGCCGGACCGCAGATGCTGCCCAAACGGCGCTCGTGCTGGCTCTCTTCTTTCGCCGCCCGGTATTGGCGGATCAGTTTGCCGTTGTGGCTGAGGTTGATCGCCACATCGAAACGCGCCAGCGCGATGCGCCGTACCACTTCGTCGATATGGCCGAATTCGGTTTTCTCGGTGCGCATGAACTTGCGGCGCGCCGGGGTGTTGTAAAACAGATCCAGCACTTCCAGCGTGCTGCCGACCGGGTGCGCGGCGGGTTTGACCGTCACCGCCTGCTCGCGCCCTTCGGCATAGGCTTGCCACGCCTCGCTCTGGTCGGCGGTGCGCGACGTCAGGGTCAAACGGGAAACCGAGCTGATACTGGCCAGCGCTTCGCCGCGAAAACCGAGGCTGACGATCGCCTCCAGGTCGTCGAGCGTGCTGATTTTACTGGTGGCGTGCCGCGCCAGCGCCAGTGCCAGATCGTCCTTGCCGATGCCGCAGCCATTGTCGCGAATGCGGATAAGCTTGGCGCCGCCGCGTTCAATATCGATATCGATGCGCGTCGCCCCGGCGTCCAGGCTGTTTTCCACCAGCTCCTTGACGACCGACGCGGGGCGTTCAACCACCTCTCCGGCGGCGATCTGGTTGGCAAGCTGTGGCGGTAACACCTGGATAGGCATGCTGACTCCTGTAGCGATGGCGCTAGGCCTGCGGAATAGTCAGCGTCCGATCCAGCGGCGCGACGTCCGACTTCAGATTATTGACCCGTTTCAGATCGCCGACGCTGACCCCGTAGCGAGAAGCGATGGAGGAGAGCGTATCCCCGCGGGCCACTTTATGTTTAGACGGCTTCTTGGCCGGCGTTTTCGCCTTGGCGACGGTAGTGACGGCGGCGGTTTTCCCCGCCGGCACCTTCAGGCGTTGCCCCACCCACACGCCGTCTTTTTTCAGTTTGTTCAGATCCCGCAGCGCCGCCATGGTGGTGCCGTAGCTGTCGGCGATGCCGGACAGCGTTTCCGCCCGCTTCACCACGTGGATCTGGGTCTTGCCGCTTACGCTGCGGCTCGCGCCGGCCGAGCTGACGATAGGCTCAGGCTGGCGCACGTCTGGTGTTGAGGTGTTAACCGCCGCTGCGACGTCCAGCGGTCGGTTTTCCACCTTTGGGTCGGCTTGCAGCGGATGCGCCAGGAAGTAGCTGCGCAGGCCATTATGAATGGCCTTGGCAATCTTCTCCTGATACGCGCTACTGCCCAGCAGCCGCTCCTCCGTGCTATTACTGATAAATCCGGTTTCCACCAGCAGCGAGGGAATATCCGGCGAGCGCAGCACGCCCAGGCTGGCGTGTTCCGGCCGGCGTTTGTGCAGCGATCCGACGCTCTGCAGCTGCTGCAGCACTTTCACCGCCACATCGTACCCGACGCGCTGCGAGTGGCCGAACTGCAGATCCAGCACCGCCTGGCTCAGGTAAGGGTCGGCCTGGCTGTTGGCCAGCAGATCGCCGGCGCCGCCGAGCAGCTCGGACTGCTTCTCATGCTGTTCGAGCCAACCGGCCATTTCGCTGTTGGCGCGGCGGTTGGACAGCACCCAAACGGAAGCCCCGCTGGCGCTGCGGTTTGGCGCGGCGTCGGCGTGGATGGAGACCAGCACGTTGGCGCCCTGTTTGCGCGCAACGTCAGAGCGCCCCATCACCGAGATGAAGTAGTCGCCGTTACGCGTCAGCACCGGTTTGAACTGTGGATCGGCGTCCAGCATCGCCTGCAGGCGGCGCGCAATGGCGATGGTGACATTCTTTTCTTTCAGCCCGCTCGGGCCAATGGCGCCCGGATCCTGGCCGCCGTGGCCGGCGTCGATCGCCACCACCACCCGATCGCCGGAACCGGCGGAAACGCGGCTGCTGCGCGGCGTGACTTCGGTGGCGGTGCCTGCGACGACGCTCTGTTTATTGGTAAAGGGATTCGATCCCGTCGGCGCTTTGCGCAGCGGCGGCTCCGGCGCTTCACGCACCGCGACCGGTGCCTGACGCGGTGGTGGGTTGACCGCAACCGGCGCAGGCGTTTGCACCGGCGCCTTGCGCACCACCGTATTGGCACTGCCTTCGGCCGTAATGGTGAACACCACGGTATGCACGCTGCCGTTCTGGCGGGTGGAGACGCGGGTCTTGGCGCGCTGGGTCAGATCAAACACCAGGCGCACGCTCTGAGCGTCTTTCGGCGCGCTGGAGCGAATGCTTTTCACCAGGTTTTGGCCGCTGAAATTGAGCGGCAGGCCGCCGACCTTGCCCTTCTGGTTAACGTCCAGCACCACGCGATCCGGGCCGTGCAGCGGGAAAAACGCGTAGTCCGGCGGGCCATTGAAGCTCACCGACACCGTCGCTTCACGCTGGGCGTTGGACACTTTGATATCGGACAGCGAGGACGCCGCCAGCGCGTTCAGCGCGCCGAGCGGCCCCAGCACGGCGATCAGCATGATGACCGCAAATTTTTTCAACACGTGCGTCATTGCGGCATCATCCCTGTGATCCATGAATGCGGTCTAACAGCTGGCTGCCGTAAGTGGAAATCGCCTCGATCTTTGCCTCTCGCCCCTCGCCCTGATAGCAAAGATGCAGCGCCAGATCCGGCTCCGGCAGCACGCCGGTGCCCTGTTGCGGCCATTCGACCAGGCAGATGGCGTCTTGCGCGAAGTAATCGCGAATGCCCATGAATTCAAGCTCTTCAGGATCGGCCAGGCGATACAGATCGAAGTGATACACCGCCAGCGGCTGCAAGGCATAGGGTTCCACCAGCGTGTAGGTCGGGCTTTTGACGTTGCCCTGATGCCCTAACGCCTGCAGGAAACCACGGCTGAAGGTGGTTTTACCGGCGCCCAGGTCGCCGTAGAGATAGATGACGCTGGCGCGATCGCAGGCCTTGGCCAAAGTGGTGCCCAAAGCGACAGTCGCTGCCTCGTCCGGCAGAGGTAAAACGAGTTCTTTCATTCGATAAAGTCTATTTTGCCCACTCAGGGTTAACGAAATGAAGGATGTCCGGCAGTAAATCGGTCGCCAACATGCCTCTTGTTCCTTGTCTTTCCGCTACGCGATCGCCGGCCGCGCCATGTACGACGCAGCCCGCACAGGCGGCATCATACAGCGGGAGCTTTTGCGCCAGCAAACCGCCGATGATGCCCGACAGCACATCGCCCATGCCGCCGGAGGCCATGCCGGCGTTGCCGACGTCGGCGATCGCCATCTGCCCCTGCTCATCGGCGATCAGCGTGCCGGCGCCTTTCAGCACCGCCACGCCGCCGTAGCGCGCCGTCAGCTTGCGCACGGCAAGTAAGCGATCACTCTCGATGTCGGCAGTGCTGCAGCTCAACAGCCGCGCCGCCTCTCCAGGATGCGGGGTCATCACGCGATTCTGCCGTTTCTCGGGATTTAATGCCAGCAAGTTCAGCGCATCGGCGTCCCACAAGGCCGGTTTATCGCTGGTTTGCAGCATGTTCAAGGCGTTTTTTCCCCATTCAGCCTGGCCCAGCCCCGGGCCAATCACCAGCACATCCGCCCATTGCATCGCCTGCCGCAGCGTCGCCTCGTCCAGCGCCTGCGCCATCAGCTCCGGCCGGGCCGCCAGCAGCGGTGCAACGTGTTCAATGTGAGTAAGCACTCGCACCAATCCCGCCCCGCTGCGCAGCGCCGCTTCCGCCGCCATGCGAATGGCGCCGCCGAATCCGCGGTCGCCGCCCACCAACAGTAGGCGGCCATGCTCGCCCTTATGGGCGCAGGGGCGGCGCGGATGCAGCCAGCGCGGCAACGCCTCGGCGGTAAGCCGCTGAATCTGTTCCGGTTGCTTCGCCAGCCAACCCGATAAGCCTAGCGCATTCTGATGAAGTTGCCCGACCCAGTCGCGCGCCTGGCCGGTCAGCAATCCCGGTTTGAGGCCGATGAACGTGACGGTATGCGCGGCACGCACGACCGCACCCGGCACCGCGCCGCTTTCCGCCAGCAGGCCGGACGGGATATCGAGCGCGACCACCGGCGCCGAATGGCGGTTGGCGGCCTCGATCAGCGCGTCGTAAGGCGCACGCGGCGCACTGCCAAGGCCAGTGCCTAACAGGCCGTCGATAATGAGAGAGACGGACGCCGGCCAGCGGCTGTTCGCCGGCAGAATATCACCGCCGGCGGCCAGCCAGGCCTGACGGGCCGCTGCGGCTTCCGGCGGCAAAGGCCGTGCGCCTTCGCAGGCGATCAGCGTCACCTGCAGGCCCGCCGCCTTCGCCAGGCGCGCCACCACATAGCCGTCGCCGCCGTTGTTGCCGTGGCCGCACAGCACCAGCCAGTGGTCGCGGGAGGGGTACGCGTTGCGCGCCAATGCGTAGGCCGCCTGACCGGCGCGCTGCATCAAATCGTAAAGAGAAATACCGAGCGAGGCCGCCGCCGCGGGTTCCGAGCGACGGATCCAATCCGCAGGCCAGACAGAGTGTGGTAAACTGTCAGCGTATGCTTTTTCACTGTGGCCCGTCATGACGCACCCCCTCGATTTCCATCAACTCGCCCAACATATCAAGCAATGGGGGCAATCGCTAGGATTCCAACAGGTTGGCATCTGCGATACCGACCTAAGCCTCGAAGAGCCGAAGCTGCAGGCCTGGCTCGACAAGCAATACCACGGCGAGATGGAATGGATGGCGCGCCACGGCATGCTGCGCGCGCGCCCTCACGAACTGTTGCCGGGCACGCTGCGGGTGATCAGCGTACGCATGAACTACCTGCCGGCCAAGGCGGCGTTTGCCAGCACCTTGCAAAATCCGCAGCTGGGTTACGTCAGCCGCTACGCGCTGGGGCGCGACTATCACAAACTGTTGCGCCAGCGCCTGAAAAAGCTGGGCGATCAGATCCAGGCCTACTGCGGCGAGTTGAATTTCCGCCCCTTTGTCGATTCCGCGCCGGTGATGGAACGCGCGCTGGCCGCCAAGGCGGGCATCGGCTGGGTTGGTAAACACTCACTAATTCTCAACCGCGAAGCCGGGTCGTGGTTTTTCCTCGGCGAGTTGCTGATCGACCTGCCGCTGCCGGTGGATAAGCCGCAGGAAGAGCAGTGCGGCCGCTGCGTCGCCTGCATCACCACCTGCCCGACCGGTGCCATCGTCGCCCCCTATACCGTAGACGCCCGGCGCTGCATCTCCTACCTGACCATCGAGCTGGAAGGCGCGATCCCGGAGGAATTCCGGCCGCTGCTCGGCAACCGCATCTACGGCTGCGACGACTGCCAGCTGATCTGCCCGTGGAACCGCTTTTCGCAGCTCACCGACGAAGACGATTTCAGCCCACGCGCCGCGCTGCATGCACCGCAGCTGATCGATCTGTTCAACTGGACGGAGGAAAAATTCCTGCGCATCACCGAAGGCTCGGCAATACGCCGCATCGGCCACCTGCGCTGGCTGCGCAATATCGCCGTGGCGCTGGGCAATGCGCCCTACGAGGACGGCATTGTGCTCGCGCTGCGCACGCGCCTGGGCCAGGACGCCATGCTGGACGAACATATCCACTGGGCGCTGGCGCAACAGCTTGCCCGCCGCGAGGCGCAGGGCATCGAGGTGCAGACGGCGCAGAAAAAACGGCTGATACGGGCTGTGGAAAAAGGTTTGCCGAGGGACGCCTGACGGCGTGCGCCGCGCGGCCATCTCACCGGATGTCTCACTCTGTGGATTTGTGCATAAAAATAAAAACACGTTGTCTTTCAACTGCAACAAAAAGAGCAAGTGATCGGTATAACGTTTTGGGATAAATAAATAAGCTTATAAATCAAATAAATAAATATTTAATTTGTATGACGTTGATTTTTCAGGCAGGCGGGTTTATGTACAGAGGCTGTGGATAACTCTGTTTACAACATTTTTACCAGGCGTGTAAAACGGGACAAAAATCCCCGCCGAATAAGGCGTTGGATTTGAGTTTGAAACGAAGAGAAAATTGGAGCGGGAAACGAGACTCGAACTCGCGACCCCGACCTTGGCAAGGTCGTGCTCTACCAACTGAGCTATTCCCGCATTGAGATGCTTTTGGCATCCGGTCACCAAACACTGGCGTGACCTTTGAATTTTTGGAGCGGGAAACGAGGCTCGAACTCGCGACCTCAACCTTGGCAAGGTTGCGCTCTACCAACTGAGCTATTCCCGCGTCGCATAGGTACTGCTTGATACTGCTTTATTTATTCATCATGCCGCATCGCGACATTGTTGAATTTGGAGCGGGAAACGAGACTCGAACTCGCGACCCCGACCTTGGCAAGGTCGTGCTCTACCAACTGAGCTATTCCCGCCCGGCGTATCGATGGTGGAACATTACGAAATTCTTCATCGGTACGGGGTGCGCATTATACGAGAAATCCTTTTTGCCGCAAGCCCCTGAAAGCAAAAAAACGCGTTTTTTGTTTGATTGCCGATTAAAACGCCAGATTGGCGAATTAAGCGGCTAAAAACGGCGTTTTTTCCCCAGAGGGGCCGCCATCGCCTTAAAGCTGAATGAAATGTTCGCGGTAATAAGCCAGTTCGGCCACCGATTCGCGGATGTCGTCCAGCGCCTGATGGGTGCCCTGCTTCTTAAAGCCGGCGAGAATTTCCGGCTTCCAACGGCGCGCCAGTTCCTTCAAGGTGCTGACGTCCAGATAGCGGTAATGGAAGTAAGCCTCCAGCTCCGGCATGTAGCGAAACAGGAAACGGCGGTCCTGGCCCACGCTGTTGCCGCAGATCGGCGATTTGCCGGCCGGCACCCACTGCTGCAGGAAGGCTATCGTTTCCAGCTCGGCGGCGCGATCGTCCTGGCGGCTGGCTTTCACCCGCTCCACCAGCCCGCTACCGGTATGGGTGCGCACATTCCACTCGTCCATCAAGGCCAGCTGCTCGTCGGATTGGTGCACGGCGATCACCGGCCCTTCCGCCAGGATGTTCAGGTTGGCGTCGGTGACCAGCGTGGCGATTTCGATAATGCGGTCACGCTCGGGATCCAACCCGGTCATCTCCAAATCGATCCAAATCAGGTTATTTTCGTTTCCTGTCATGATGTTTCCTGCCTAAAAGCCGAGAGAAAAACGCTGTGCGGACGAGACGGCGGGCGCCGCCGGTGGCGACGCGCCGCAGCCGGCGGCTAACAACGGTTATTTAATATAAAATAGCGTGTATCATAGTCTTTTTGGTCGCCCTGGGCGACATATACCCCGATGGGTTCAAGGCTGCGGCCGGGGAAATCCCCTACCGCCGCCGTACGTGTAAAGGTATAAAACCGAGTCAAGTGAGGCGCAGTGAGTAAGAACAAACTGTCCAAAGGCCAGCAACGCCGCGTGCAGGCGAACCATCAGCGTCGCCTGAAGCGCACTGATAACAAACCGGAACCGGATGATTCCCAACTGGGCGAGCCGCAGGAAGGCGTCGTCATCAGCCGTTTCGGCATGCACGCCGACGTTGAGGCGCCGGATGGCACTCAGCACCGCTGCAACATCCGCCGCACGCTGCGATCGCTGGTCACCGGCGATCGCGTGGTGTGGCGCCCCGGCCTGGGCACCCATGAAGGGGTGAAGGGCATCGTGGAAGCGGTGCATGAACGCACCTCGGTGCTGACGCGCCCGGACTTCTACGACGGCGTGAAGCCAATCGCCGCCAATATCAATCAGATCGTCATCGTGTCGGCGATCCTGCCCGAGCTGTCGCTGAACATCATCGATCGTTATCTGGTGGCCTGCGAAACGCTCGAAGTCGAACCGCTGATCGTGCTCAACAAAATTGACCTGCTGGACGCCGAAGCGCGCAAGCTGGTCGACGGCATGATGGATATCTATCGCAAGATTGGCTACCGGGTGCTGGAAGTTTCCAGCCAGACGCGGGAAGGCATGGCGGAGTTCGAACAGGCGCTGGCCGGGCGCATCAGCATCTTCGCCGGCCAGTCGGGGGTCGGCAAGTCCAGCCTGCTTAACGCGCTGCTGCCGCCGTCTGATGAGCAAATTCTGGTAAATCAGGTTTCCGACGTCTCGGGCCTCGGGCAACATACCACCACCGCCGCACGGCTGTACCATTTCCAACACGGCGGCGACGTGATCGACTCCCCGGGGGTGCGCGAGTTTGGCCTGTGGCATCTGGAGCCGGAACAAATTACCCGCGGATTTGTCGAATTCCGTGATTATTTAGGCGGTTGCAAATTCCGCGACTGCCGCCACGATACCGATCCCGGCTGCGCCATCCGCGCGGCGATGGAGAAAGGCGATATCGCGGAAGAACGTTTCGACAACTATCACCGCATTCTGGAAAGCATGGCGCAGGTGAAGGTTCGCAAGAACTTCACGGACGCCGCAGACTGACACTGATGGGCGGGCATTGACGACGGCGGAACCCTCGTTACAATGCGCGCCCTTTACCCTGATTCACGAGGTTAACGTGCTGGATAGCATCAAGATTAAATTGCAATATTGGTTGCCGAAGCTGGCGCTGACCCGCCTGGCGGGCTGGGGCGCCGACAAACGGGCCGGCTGGCTGACCCAGCTGGTGGTCAAGGCCTTTGCCCGCTTTTACCGCGTAGACATGCAGGAAGCGCAAAATCCGGACCTGGCGTCTTACGCCACCTTCAACGATTTCTTCGTGCGCCCGCTGCGCGACGGCGCGCGCCCGATCGTCGCCGACGCCAACTGGCTGGCGCTGCCTGCCGATGGCGCCATCAGCCAGCTCGGCCCGATCCGCGACGATCAAATCTTCCAGGCCAAAGGCCACTACTACAGCCTGGAAGCGCTGCTGGCCGGCAACTACCTGCTGGCCGAGCCATTCCGCAACGGCCTGTTCGCCACCACCTATCTGGCGCCGCGCGACTACCACCGCGTGCACATGCCGTGCGCCGGCGTGCTGCGCGAGATGATCTATGTGCCGGGCGATCTGTTCTCGGTCAACCCGCTCACCGCCGCCAACGTGCCTAACCTGTTCGCGCGCAACGAGCGCGTGATCTGCGTGTTCGACACCGACATCGGGCCGATGGTGCAAATCCTGGTCGGCGCCACCATCGTCGGCAGCATCGAGACCGTCTGGGCCGGCACCGTCACGCCGCCGCGCGAAGGCATCATCAAACGCTGGACCTACCCGGCCGCCGGTGAAGAAGGCGCCATCGCGCTGGAAAAAGGCGCCGAGATGGGCCGCTTCAAACTCGGCTCCACGGTGATCAACCTGTTTACCGCAGGCAGCGTGCAGTTCGCGCCGCAGCTGCATAACGGCACCGTCACCCGTATGGGTGAGGCCTTCGCCGAAATCCCGGCCGCCGCTGAAACACCACAGACCCCGCTCTAAAGGAATCGACGCCGTGCGCCTTTTCATCACGCTTTTGCTCGGTTGCCTGGTGTGGCAACCGGCGCTGGCCGCCCCCGTGCCGACCGAGAACCAGCTCAAACAGGAGCTGAAGCAGGCGGAAAGCAGCAAAAACGCGCCGAATCAGGCGGAGACCACCGAGGCGCTGCAAAGCGCCCTCAACTGGCTGACGGAGCGTAAAGAGTCGCAGACTCGCTCCGAACAATATCAGAAGGTGATCGACGATTTCCCTAAGATGACGCAGGAGCTGCGCCGTCAGTTGGTGCTGGAAAGCAACAAGATCCTGCCGAACGGCGACGATCTGCCGGCCGCCGAGCTGGAACAGCAGATCCTGCAAACCAGCAGTCTGCTGCTGGAACAGGCGCGCCTGCTGCAGCAAGAGCAGGATCGCACGCGGGAAATCAGCGATTCGCTTGGCCAGCTGCCGCAGCAGCAGACCGATGCCCGCCGCGCGCTGACCGAAGTGCAGCGCCGTCTGCAGGCGCAGCCCGCCAACCCGACCACCCCGTACGCGCAGGCCGCCCTGGCCCTGCTGCAGACCGAAGCCGCGGCGCGCAAAGCCAAAGTGGACGAGCTGGAGCTGGCGCAGCTGTCGGCCAACAACCGTCAGGAGCTGGCGCGCATGCGCGCAGAGGTCTATAAAAAGCGCCACGAGAAAATAGACGTTCAGCTGCAGGCGCTGCGCAACAACCTCAACGCCCAGCGCCAACGCGAAGCGGAACTGGCGCTGGAAAAAACCGAGCAGTTGGCCGAGCAGAACGGCGACTTGCCAAAAAGCATCAGCCAACAGCTGCAGATCAACCGCGAATTGTCCGCCGCGCTGAACAGCCAGGCGCAGCGCATGGATCTGATTTCGTCGCAGCAGCGGCAGGCGGCGGCGCAGACGCTGCAGGTGCGCCAGGCGCTGAGCACCATCATCGAACAGGCCCAGTGGCTCGGCTCGTCGTCGGCGCTGGGGGAAACCCTGCGCGCCCAGGTGGCGACGCTGCCGGAGATGCCCAAGCCGCAACAGCTGGACGGCGACATGGCCCAGCTGCGCGTGCAGCGCCTGCAGTTTGAAAACCAGCTGGAAAAACTGTCGCAGCGCGAATTCAAACGCGACGACGGCAGCGCGCTGACCAACCAGGAGCAGCGCATCGTCGATGCCCAGCTTCGCACCCAGCGCGAGCTGCTGAACTCGCTGCTGTCCGGTTGCGACACCCAAATCCTCGAGCTGACCAAGCTGAAGGTGGCCAACACCCAGCTGATCGAAGCGTTGAACGAAATTCGCGATGCCACCCACCGCTATCTGTTCTGGGTGCCGGACGTCAATCCGATCAACTTCTCTTACCCGCTCAACGTGGCGCACGATCTGACGCGCGTCCTGTCGCTGGACACGCTGTCGCAGCTCGGCGGTGCTTTCATGATGATGGTGACCAGCCGCGAAACGTTGATCCCGATCTTCGGCGCCCTGCTGCTGGTGATTTTCAGCATCAGTTCGCGCAAGCACTATCACGCCTTCCTCGAGCGCGCCAGCAGCCGCGTCGGCAAGGTGACGCAGGACGAATTCTTCCTGACGGTGCGCACCGTTTTCTGGTCGATTCTGGTGGCGATGCCGCTGCCGGTGCTGTGGGCCGCGCTCGGCTACGGCCTGCAGAGCGCCTGGAACTACCCGGTGGCGGAGGCGATCGGCAAAGGGGTGACCGCCACGCTGCCGATCCTGTGGATCTGCATGATCTGCGCCGCTTTCGCCCATCCGCAAGGGTTGTTCATCGTGCACTTCCGCTGGCCGGCGAAGCAGGTTTCGCGCGCCATGCGCTACTACAAGATGTCGATCTGGCTGATCGTGCCGCTGATCATGGCGCTGATCACCTTCGATAGCCTGAAAGAGCGCGAGTTCGCCAACACCCTGGGGCGGCTGTGCTTCATCCTGCTGTGTCTGGCGCTGGCGCTGGTCACCCACAGTCTGAAGCGCGCCGGCATCCCGCTGTATCTGGATAAAAACGGCTCCGGCGACAACATGCTCAACAGCGCCTTCTGGGGGCTGCTACTGTCGGCGCCGCTGCTGGCGGCGTTGGCCTCGACCGTCGGTTACCTCACCACCGCGCAGGCGCTGTTGGCGCGCCTGGAAACCTCGGTGGCGATCTGGTTCCTGCTGCTGGTTGTCTATCACATCATCCGCCGTTGGATGCTGATCCAGCGGCGGCGCATCGCCTTCGATCGCGCCAAACAGCGCCGTGCCGACATCCTGGCCCAGCGCGCCCGCGGCGAAGACGAAACTTCGCACACCCCGAACAGCACCGAAGGATCCATCGATCCGGACGATTCGGAATTCGATCTGGACACCATCAGCGCCCAGTCGCTGCGGCTGGTGCGTTCGATCCTGACGCTGATCGCACTGGTGTCGGTGATCGTGCTGTGGTCGGAGATCCACTCCGCGTTCGCCTTCCTGGAAAACATCTCGCTGTGGGACGTGACCTCGACGGTCAACGGCGTGGAAACCGCCCATCCGATCACCCTCGGCGCGGTACTGATTGCCATTCTGGTGTTGATCATCACCATGCAGCTGGTGCGCAACCTGCCTGCGCTGCTGGAGCTGGCGGTGCTGCAGCACCTGGATCTGACGCCGGGCACCGGCTACGCCATCACCACCATCACCAAGTATCTGCTGCTGCTGTTCGGCGCGGTGCTCAGCTTCGCCTGGATCGGCATCGAATGGTCGAAACTGCAGTGGGTGGTTACCGCACTCAGCCTGGGGTTGGGCTTCGGCATGCAGGAGATCTTCTCCAACTTCATCTCCGGCCTGATCATCCTGTTCGAGAAACCGATCCGCATCGGCGACACCGTGACGATCCGCAACCTGACCGGCACCGTCACCAAGATCAACACCCGCGCCACCACCATTTCGGATTGGGACCGCAAAGAGATCATCGTGCCGAACAAAGCCTTCATCACCGAACAGTTCGTCAACTGGTCGCTGTCGGATAACCTGACCCGTGTGGTGCTGACCGTGCCGGCACCGGGCGAAGCCAACAGCGAAGAGGTGACCAAGATCCTGATGAACGCCGCCGAACGCTGCTCGCTGGTGCTGGATAACCCGGCGCCGGAGGTTTACCTGGTCGATCTGCAGCAAGGTATCCAGATCTTCGAGATGCGTATTTACGCCGCCGAGATGGGCCACCGCATGCCGCTGCGCCACGAGATCCACCAGTTGATTCTGGCGGGCTACCGCGAGCACGGCATCACGCTGCCGTACCCGCCGTTCCAGGTGCGCACCGAGACGCTGTCGCGGCTGACCAACAACGGCCGTACGCCGCCGTCTACGCCGGCGCCGAACACCAAGCGCGACGCCGGGGGCCTGTAAGCGGTTCTCGCGATAAAAAAAGGGCCGGCAAATGCCGGCCCTTTTTGCTTTTCTTACCGCCTGAAACGTCAGGCGATCCCGACCGGGAAGGCCAACACGTCGCTCAGGCTCTCGGCGCCCAGCGCCAGCATCACCAGGCGATCCACGCCCAGCGCCACGCCGGAACACTCCGGCATGCCGTGCTGCAACGCCGCCAGCAGGTTATAGTCGATCGGCTGCTGCGGCAGGCCGCGCTCCGCGCGCTTACGGTTGTCCTGCTCGAAGCGCTGCTGCTGTTCACGGCCGTCGGTCAGCTCGCGGAAACCGTTCGCCAGCTCGATGCCCTTGAAGTACACCTCAAAACGCTCCGCCACGCGGTGGTCCTCGGTGCTGATCTCCGCCAACGCCGCCTGGCTGGCCGGGAAGTGGTAAACGAACGCCGGCTTTTCACGGCCGATATGCGGCTCCACGCCCACGGTGAACAGCAGCTGCAGCAGCGTATCACGATCTTCTTCGGTATCGGCGATGTTGCTCAAGTCGAGTTTGGCCGCCGCTTCGCGCAGCTGCGCCTTCTCCGCCGACAGCGGATCGATGTCCAAATGGCGCAGGAAGGCCTGCTGATAAGACAGGGTCTCCGCGCTCTCGCAGTCCAGCACCTGTTGCAGCAGATCGTCCACTTCGTTCATCAGGCGGTACATGTCGTAGTGCGGACGGTACCACTCCAGCATGGTGAATTCCGGGTTGTGATGTCGCCCGGCTTCTTCATTGCGGAAGCTACGCCCCATTTGGTAGATCGGGCCGCTGCCCGCCGCCAGCAGGCGCTTCATGTGATATTCCGGGCTGGTCATCATGTATAGCGTCAGGCCCTCTGCCGCCCCCGGCCCGACGAAACGCGTCTCGAACGGGAACAGGTGAACGTCGGTGACCGTCGCCTGGCTCATGGTGGGCGTCTCAACTTCCAGCACGCCACGATCGGCGAAGAAACGCCGGATCTCAGCCAGAATCGCTGCGCGTTTCAACAAATTGGCGATGGGTGCACTAGGCTGCCAGCTTGCCGTTTCGCTCATGGTAATTAACTCCGAAATCAAACAGGGGATGCAGTCTACTCGCATCCTTGCAGCCAAACAAATTCTTCACGATACACAACCGGCCATAACGCCAATTTCCGATAAATAGGCGGCAAAAGCGCGTTAAAAAGGGTAAAGCACGCCGAACACGCGAAAAGACAGGCAAGCCTGTTGGTCGAGCGTTAATCGACAAAACAATCGATCACATCAAATTTCGACTACTTAACTTTAGGTATAGTGAATTCCCCATTATTGGTGGGAGATATCTATCCTTAACCTTTAAGCAACATTAATCGGTTCAATTAGTTAGCACCCGAAGAGTTCGCTAAATTTTAAGCATAGATATTTAACTTGCCGTTCTTAATAAGAACATTGGAGGAATGCAGTGCAAACCTTTAACGCCGATCTTGCCATTATTGGGGCCGGGGGCGCTGGTTTACGTGCAGCAATAGCCGCAGCGGAAGCCAATCCCCAACTGAAAATCGCGCTGATCTCTAAGGTCTACCCGATGCGCAGCCACACGGTCGCCGCCGAGGGGGGCTCCGCCGCCGTCACTCAGGATCACGATACCTTCGACTACCACTTCCACGACACCGTCGCCGGCGGCGACTGGCTGTGCGAACAGGACGTGGTCGATCACTTCGTGCATCAGTGCCCGCGCGAGATGACCCAGCTCGAGCAGTGGGGCTGCCCGTGGAGCCGCAAACCGGACGGTTCGGTCAACGTGCGGCGCTTCGGCGGCATGAAGATCGAACGCACCTGGTTCGCCGCCGACAAGACCGGCTTCCACATGCTGCACACCCTGTTCCAGACCTCGCTGAAATACCCGCAGATCCAACGCTTCGACGAGCACTTCGTGCTGGATATCCTGGTGGATGACGGCCAGGCGCGCGGCCTGGTGGCGCTCAACATGATGGAAGGCACCCGCGTGCAGATCCGCGCCAACGCGGTGGTGATGGCCACCGGCGGCGCCGGGCGTGTCTACCGCTACAACACCAACGGCGGCATCGTTACCGGCGACGGCATGGGCATGGCGTTCCACCACGGCGTGCCGCTGCGCGACATGGAGTTCGTGCAGTATCACCCGACCGGCCTGCCCGGTTCCGGCATCCTGATGACCGAGGGCTGCCGCGGCGAAGGCGGCATCCTGGTGAACAAGGACGGCTACCGTTACCTGCAAGATTACGGCATGGGCCCGGAAACCCCACTGGGCGAGCCGAAGAACAAATACATGGAGCTGGGCCCGCGCGACAAAGTGTCCCAGGCCTTCTGGCACGAATGGCGCGCCGGCCGCACTATCGCCACCCCGCGCGGCGACGTGGTCTATCTCGATCTGCGCCACCTGGGCGAGAAAAAGCTGCTGGAGCGGCTGCCGTTCATCTGCGAACTGGCCAAGGCCTACGTCGGCGTCGACCCGGTGAAAGATCCGATCCCGGTGCGCCCTACCGCACACTACACCATGGGCGGCATTGAAACCGACCAGAACTGCGAAACCCGCATCAAGGGGCTGTTCGCGGTCGGCGAATGCTCCTCCGTCGGCCTGCACGGCGCCAACCGTCTCGGCTCCAACTCGCTGGCAGAACTGGTGGTGTTCGGCCGCGTCGCCGGTGAGCAAGCGGCCCGCCGCGCGCTGGAAACCGCGCCGGCCAACGGCAGCGCGCTGGATGCGCAAACCCGCGACGTCGAAACCCGCCTGAGTAACCTGATGAAGCAGGAAGGCAACGAAAACTGGGCGAAGATCCGCGACGAAATGGGGCTGTCGATGGAAGAAGGCTGCGGCATCTACCGCACGCCGGAGCTGATGCAAAAAACCATCGATAAGCTGGCGGAGCTGAAAGAGCGCTTCAAGCGCGTCAACATCACCGACAACTCCAGCGTGTTCAATACCGATCTGCTGTACACCATCGAGCTGGGTTACGGCCTGGACGTCGCTGAATGCATGGCGCACTCCGCGTTTAACCGCAAAGAGTCGCGCGGCGCTCACCAGCGCCTGGACGAAGGCTGCACCGAGCGTGACGATGTCAACTTCCTCAAGCATACGCTGGCGTTCCATAACCCGCAGGGTGCGCCACGCCTCGAATACAGCGACGTGAAAATCACCAAGCTGCCGCCGGCCAAACGCGTCTACGGCGCAGAAGCCGAAGCGCAGGAGAAAAAGAATAAGGAGCAGGCAAATGGCTGAGATGCAAACCCTGAAGATCGAAGTCATGCGCTATAACCCGGAAAGCGACGCCGAGCCGCATTTCGTCACCTACGCCGTGCCTTACGACGAACAGACCTCGCTGCTCGACGCGCTGGGCTACATCAAGGACAACCTGGCGCCGGATCTCTCCTACCGCTGGTCCTGCCGCATGGCGATCTGCGGCTCCTGCGGCATGATGGTCAACCGCGTGCCGAAGCTGGCGTGCAAAACCTTCCTGCGCGATTACGTCGGCGGCATGAAGGTCGAAGCGCTGGGCAACTTCCCGATCGAGCGCGATCTGGTGGTCGACATGACCCACTTCATCGAAAGCCTGGAGGCGATCAAGCCTTACATCATCGGCAACGATCGCAAACCGGAAGACGGCCCGAACGTGCAGACCCCGGCGCAGATGGCCAAGTATCACCAGTTCTCCGGCTGCATCAACTGCGGCCTGTGCTACGCCGCGTGCCCGCAGTTCGGCCTTAATCCCGAGTTTATCGGCCCGGCGGCGATCACGCTGGCGCACCGCTACAACCTGGACAACCGCGACCACGGCAAGAAACAGCGCATGCCGCAGCTTAACGGCCAAAACGGCGTCTGGAGCTGCACCTTCGTCGGCTATTGCTCCGAAGTCTGTCCGAAACACGTCGATCCCGCCGCCGCCATCCAGCAGGGCAAGGTGGAGAGCGCCAAAGACTTCATGATCGCCATGCTGAAGCCGCAATAAGGGAGAAAAATTGCCATGACAACTCAACGTAAGCCCTATGTGCGCACCATGACGCCCACCTGGTGGCAAAAGCTCGGCTTCTACCGTTTCTACATGCTGCGTGAAGGCACCTCGGTGCTGGCGGTCTGGTTCAGCATCGTGCTGCTCTACGGCGTGTTCGCGCTGAAGGGCGGCGCCGAGAGCTGGGCCGGCTTCGTCGGCTTCTTGCAGAACCCGCTGGTGCTGTTGATCAACGTCGTCGCCCTGCTGGCGGCGGCGCTGCACACCAAAACCTGGTTCGATCTGGCGCCGAAGGCCGCCAATATCGTGGTCAACAGCGAGAAAATGGGGCCGGGCCCCATCGTGAAAGGGCTGTGGGCCGTCACGGTCGTCGTCAGCGTGGTCATCCTGGCCGTGGCCCTGATCTAATCCGGAGGAAACATGATAAATCAAGCACCTAAACGCTCCGACGAGCCGGTTTTCTGGGGATTGTTCGGCGCCGGCGGCATGTGGGGCGCGATCGTTGCACCGGCCATCGTGCTGCTGGTCGGCATTCTGCTGCCATTGGGGCTGTTCCCCGGTGAAGCACTGGGTTACGAACGCGTGCTGGCATTCTGCCAGAGCCTGATCGGCCGCCTGTTCCTGCTGCTGATGATCATTCTGCCGCTGTGGTGCGGCCTGCACCGCATCCACCATGCGATGCACGATCTGAAGATCCACGTACCGGCCGGCAAATGGGTGTTCTACGGTCTGGCGGCGATCCTCAGCGTGGTCACCGTTATCGGCGTCGTCACCCTGTAAACCGCTCAGGCGGCCAACGCCCGTTGGCCGCCCTTTTCTCATCGGCTACACTGTCTACTCGTCCCCGGTAAACAGGAGTCACCGATGCGTTTATGGTCAAAGCTTAGCGTCATGCTTTCCGCCCTGCTCTCCGTCGCCTGCAGCGTCTCCCCGCCTAAAGACATCAAGGTCGTGACCCCTTTCGACAGTCAGCGTTATCTCGGCACCTGGTACGAAATCGCGCGTCTGGATCATCGTTTTGAACGCGGTTTGCAGCAAGTGACCGCCCACTACAGCCCACGCGCCGACGGCGGGCTGAAAGTCATCAATCGCGGCTTCAATCCGCAGAAACAGCAATGGCAAGAAAGCGAAGGCAAAGCCTACTTTATCGGTTCACCGCAGGTCGCGGCGCTGAAAGTGTCGTTCTTCGGCCCCTTCTACGGCGGCTATAACGTGATTGCCCTGGACCCGGACTACCGCTACGCGCTGGTGTGCGGCCCAAACCGCGACTATCTGTGGATCCTGTCGCGCACCCCGACGCTTGACGCCGGCGTACGCGACAGCTTATTGCAGACGGCCAAGGGCTACGGTTTCGCCACCGATGCGCTGATCTGGGTGCAACAGTCCGCCGATCAGTGACTGCTGAACTTCAGCCCGAGGATGCCGACCACGATCAGGCACAGGCTGATGATACGCGCGATATTGGTCGACTCGCCCAACAGCACCATGCCCATGATGGCCGCGCCCACCGCGCCGATGCCGGTCCACACCGCATAGGCGGTGCCGGCGGGCAGCGTTTTCATGGCGTTGGCCAACAGCAACATGCTGACCACCATCGCGGCGATGGTGATGATGCTCGGCGTCAGCCGGGTAAAACCGTGGGTGTATTTCAGACCGATAGCCCAAACCACTTCGAGCAAACCGGCGATAAGCAGAATAATCCAGGCCATGAGACGGCCTCCCTACCACTGGGGTCGTCCCCGATATAATGACGCGTAAACGGGTCGTCCCGTTCAGCGGGGTGATGAACGGCGGGTAACCTCACCCGCACTGCGGCAGGATAGCAGCAGCGTTAACGCTCAGGCAAGAGGAGGAAATGCGGCGGCCCTCCGCGCGCGGAACGCCGCCGGGTGGAGAACGGATTATTCCGCGCTGCGCTGAATGGCCTTGCCGCCGGCCTGAATGTCCTCACCCACACCGCGGGTGGTGTTACAGGCGGTCAACGAGGTCAAAATCATCAAAGAGAAGATCGCGATAATACTTTTCTTCAGCATAAGAAAGTCCTTATTTGTCGTTGATGAAAAAGTACGGCTTTCTAAGCTTAGTCAAAATTGGCGCAGGGAGTGGGATCGCCACCGGCTTTGTGACGCAAATACATCGGGTTAAAGGGTGGGATCAGCCGGCCGTGCGGGAGATGGCGCCGCCGAGATGCTGAACGTCTTCGCCGAAACCGCGAAACGTATTGCAACTGCTAAGGGAGAAAAGGAACAACAGGGAGAGCACGGCCAACAACGTTTTCTTGAACATGCGGGTTTTCTGCCAACGAACGGGGATAGGATAAAACAGAGGAACCGCGAGGGTTCCTCTGCTTTGAAACTTATTTAACGCGAGAGACGTATTCGCCAGAGCGAGTGTCAACTTTGATCACTTCGCCGATCTGGACGAACAACGGCACTTTAACCACGGCGCCGGTGCTCAGGGTAGCCGGCTTGCCGCCAGTCCCTGCGGTATCGCCTTTCAGGCCCGGATCGGTATCGGTGATTTCCGCTTCGATGAAGTTCGGCGGCTGAACGGCGATTGGACGGCCATCCCACAGGGTGATGATGCACTCTGCGTTGTCCTGCAGCCATTTGGCCGCATCGCCTACGGTTTTGCCGTCAACCTGATGCTGTTCGAAAGACTCAGGGTGCATGAAGTGGTAGAACTCACCGTCGCTGTACAGGTAGTTCATGTTGGTGTCCATCACGTCTGCGCCTTCGCAAGAATCGGTAGACTTGAAGGTTTTTTCCACGCGGGTGCCGGTCAGCAGACGACGCATTTTCACGCGTGCAAACGCCTGGCCTTTGCCCGGCTTAACGAACTCACTGGCTTCGACGGCGTAAGGTTCGCCCTCGAACATGATTTTAAGACCCGGACGGAAATCGTTGCTAGAATAAGTCGCCATGATGGCCCTCTGAATATTTGAACTGGTAGCTTAGCCAAAAAAATGGCACACATTATAACCCAAAGTACGGCACATAGAGAAGATTGGTTGCATCAACTCGCCGATGTTATTACCGATCCTGATGAATTACTGCAGCTTTTGTCACTGAATACGCACCCGGAACTGCCGCAGGGGCGCGATGCCCGCCGGCTGTTCGCCCTGCGCGTGCCGCGCGCCTTCGCTGCGCGCATGCGCCCCGGGGATGCCAACGACCCGCTGCTGCGCCAGGTGCTGACCGCCAGAGAGGAGTTCATCAACGCCCCAGGGTTCACCACCGATCCGCTCGATGAGCAGCGTAGCGTGGTGCCGGGCCTGCTGCACAAATACCGCAATCGCGCACTGCTGCTGGTCAAGGGCGGCTGTGCAGTCAACTGCCGTTACTGTTTCCGCCGCCACTTCCCCTATCAGGATAATCAGGGCAATAAGAACAACTGGCGGCAGGCACTGGATTATATCCGCCAACACCCGGAACTGGACGAGATCATTTTTTCCGGCGGCGATCCGCTGATGGCCAAAGACAGCGAGCTGGAATGGCTGGTCGGTGAGCTGGAGGCCATCCCGCACCTGAAACGCCTGCGCATTCACACCCGTTTGCCGGTGGTGATCCCGGCGCGCATCACGCCGGCGCTGTGCCGCCTGCTGTCGGCCTCACGCCTGCAGGTGCTGATGGTCACGCACATCAACCACGCCAACGAAATTGACCGCGACCTGCAAAGCGCTATGGCGCAGCTGCGCCTCGCCGGCGTCACGCTGCTCAACCAGAGCGTGCTGCTGCGCGACGTCAACGACGATGCCGACACGCTGGCGGCGCTCAGCAACGCGCTGTTCGACGCCGGTATCCTGCCTTACTACATCCACGTGCTGGACAAGGTGCAGGGCGCGGCGCACTTCATGGTCAGCGACGATGAAGCGCGCGCCATCATGCAGGCGCTGCTGAGCAAGGTGTCCGGTTATCTGGTGCCGCGCCTGACGCGCGAAGTGGGCGGCGAACCGAGCAAAACGCCGATCGATCTGCGCCTGATGCAGGAGTGACGCACGCCAAGTCCCCCAACGAAAAGAGGAATGCCGTGGCATTCCTCTTTTTTATCTCTTTGCGGCTG
Source organism: Serratia sp. HRI (assembly GCF_010119335.3). Classification (NCBI taxonomy): domain Bacteria; kingdom Pseudomonadati; phylum Pseudomonadota; class Gammaproteobacteria; order Enterobacterales; family Yersiniaceae; genus Serratia; species Serratia sp. HRI. Next base: position 2,320,548 of record NZ_CP083690.1, read on the forward strand.
CGGCCTCAGCGCCTTACGGGCACTTGTAAACCTGGCCGACCATTTTGCTGTCCAGCGGTGCGAAGCTGGAGAGCAGATTCTGGCTCGGGCTGTTGGCGCCGTAGATCACGTTGCCGCCCATGGCCGCCGCCTTGTTGCGCAGATCGTTGGCCGCACCGCGCATGGAGCTGCCTTCACCGCCGTTGCCGGACAGCCAGTTGCTCTGAGTGCCGGTCACTTCCCCCAGCAGCTGGCATTCCGCCGCCGGCTTGCTGTCGGTGAACTTGATCTGCTGACCCGCAGCGGTCAGTTCATGAGTGGTGCTGCAACCCGCCAGCAGCATCGCTGCCGAGAGACCCAGTAAGGCTTTAATCCGCATCTTGTTCCCCATTCGATGTTGAGAATTACGCAAAAGCTTATCAGAAAGCGATGCCATCTCTTAAGCATCCGTTGCCACGCGAGCGGGCCAACGTCTTGAGCGACAGCTGATGACTTACCAGTTTACCAGCTAAATTAAATTGCCCCGGGCGGCAAAAATATCATCAAATACAGTGCGGCGGCGCGCAGGCATCGGAGTTGATTGGCCTGGTCGACGCGGACCCGGTCGATAACCTCCCGGCCATACTTTGCCACCACATGGAACAAGTCATAGACCACTTCCGCCTGCGGGCAGTGATGCCTGACCTCCAGGTCTAACGCCGTATTCATATCCATGGCGACAGACTGGATAGCGGCACAGCCTTCAGCGCCCAGCCAGACGAAGAAGGGGCGGAAGGCCGCTCTGCTGCGGCCTTCGCCCACCCACAACACCTGTTGCGTATCCGCATCCATCACCACGGTGGCATAACGATGTCCTTTGAACAGGGCGAACTCATCCATCACCAGACGGCGGAGGGTATGGCGCTGCGGCTCTGTCCGTTCCCGCAGCAGACGCCGGTAGTCGATATTCTTGACCGTATGCCAGTGCAGGCCGGTGAGTTGTGCAACGTGCTTAATCGGCAGTAAACGGACCAGTGACTCAACCCATACGGATAGTGTCGTGGTATATCTCTGGCGTTCAGGCAACCAGCTAAAAAAAACCCCGGTCGTTTGACCGGGGTTCTCAGCACACAAGCGTGTGGGGGATGATTACATCATGCCGCCCATGCCGCCCATGCCACCCATGCCGCCTGCTGCGCCCAGATCCGGTGCGTCAGCCTTCGGCAGGTCGGTGACCATGCATTCGGTGGTGATCATCAGGCCAGCCACGGAAGCCGCGTACTGCAGAGCAGAACGGGTCACTTTGGTTGGATCCAGGATACCCATCGCGATCATGTCGCCGTATTCTTCAGAGTAAGCGTTATAGCCGTAGCTGCCTTCGCCCGCTTTCACCTGGTTGGCGATAACGGAAGCTTCTTCACCGGCGTTGACCACGATCTGACGCAGAGGGGCTTCCATTGCGCGCAGCGCAACTTTGATACCCACGTTCTGGTCTTCGTTGTCGCCTTTCAGCGCGGCGATTTTGCCTGCAACGCGGATCAGCGCTACGCCACCGCCGGCCACCACGCCTTCTTCCACTGCAGCGCGGGTCGCGTGCAGGGCGTCTTCAACGCGGGCTTTCTTCTCTTTCATTTCAACTTCAGTGGCTGCGCCAACCTTGATAACGGCAACGCCGCCGGCCAGTTTCGCTACGCGCTCCTGCAGTTTTTCACGATCGTAGTCAGAGGTCGCTTCTTCGATCTGCTGACGAATTTGAGCAACGCGGCCCTGGATGGTCGCTTCGTCGCCCACGCCATCGATGATGATGGTGGTGTCTTTGTTGATCACAACGCGTTTTGCCTGGCCCAGGTCTTCCAGGGTGGCTTTTTCCAGCTCCAGACCGATCTCTTCAGAGATAACGGTACCGGCAGTCAGGGTCGCGATGTCCTGCAGCATGGCTTTACGGCGGTCGCCGAAGCCAGGCGCCTTAACGGCAGCCACTTTCACGATGCCGCGCATGGTGTTGACCACCAGGGTCGCCAGCGCTTCGCCTTCTACGTCTTCAGCGATGATCAGCAGCGGTTTGCCTGCTTTGGCAACGGCTTCCAGCACCGGCAGCATTTCGCGGATGTTGGAGATCTTTTTGTCAGCCAGCAGGATGAACGGGCTTTCCAGCTCAACAGAACCGGTTTCCGGCTTGTTGATGAAGTATGGGGACAGGTAACCGCGGTCGAACTGCATACCTTCAACCACGTCCAGCTCGTCTTGCAGGCCGGTGCCTTCTTCAACGGTGATAACGCCTTCTTTGCCCACTTTCTCCATCGCTTCGGCGATCAGTTTACCCACGGTTTCGTCGGAGTTGGCGGAGATGGTGCCTACCTGAGCAATAGCTTTGGAATCGGAGCAAGGTACGGACAGTTTTTTCAGTTCTTCAACCGCAGCGACAACCGCTTTGTCGATGCCGCGCTTCAGATCCATCGGGTTCATGCCTGCAGCAACCGCTTTCAGGCCTTCGGTGATGATGGATTGCGCCAGTACGGTTGCCGTGGTGGTGCCGTCGCCCGCCGCGTCGTTCGCTTTGGAGGCCACTTCTTTCACCATCTGTGCGCCCATGTTCTCGAACTTGTCTTCCAGTTCGATTTCACGCGCAACGGAAACGCCGTCTTTGGTGATGGTCGGTGCGCCGAAAGATTTATCCAGCACTACGTTGCGGCCTTTCGGGCCCAGGGTCACTTTTACTGCATCAGCGAGAACATTCACGCCGCGGAGCATTTTCACGCGAGCGTCATTGCCGAATTTTACGTCTTTAGCTGCCATTAGTATTTCCCTTCAACTCGTTCAGTTCAGAAGATAAAGCGCAATTACGCTTCAACAATTGCCAGAATGTCGCTTTCGGACATGATCAACACTTCTTCATTGTCGATCTTCTCTGCTTTCACGCCGTAGCCGTCGTTGAAAATCACGATATCGCCAACTTTCACATCCAGCGGTTGGATGTTGCCGCTTTCCAGCACACGCCCTTTACCCACTGCAACCACTTCACCACGAGTGGATTTACCCGCCGCAGAGCCAGTCAGGACGATGCCGCCAGCAGATTTTGATTCAACTTCTTTGCGCTTGACGATAACGCGGTCATGCAATGGACGAATACTCATTGAACGCTCTCCTGTAAGAAGGTCTCTATCAGATTTAGGGTTGTACACCGGATGGTTGTTATTACCGGCCTCGTGGGATTTGAGATGGGGGCGTTCCAGCCCCCTTCAAGGGGGCTAACGAAAAAAATTTCGCATTTTTGGTCGTGCGGATGCTGCAGAGATGAAAAACGCGGCCTGAGCCGCGTTTGCTTAACGATCGTGGGGCTTGCGCTCCTCGTCCGGGCGGTGTTCCAGCACCGGGCGTTCGTCGTCCTTGCGCTGGAATTCGCCGTCGAAGGTGTTGCCGTTAGCGGCGTCGCCGCCCGTCCAACCGCCGGGGCGATAAACCGACAGATGTGGCATCAGCTTCAGCGTCAACGATTTTTGCACCGGCGGCAGCAGCAGCAACAGGCCGAGGAAGTCGGTGAAGAAGCCCGGGATCAGCAGCAGGAAGCCCGCCAGCACCAGCGAAACGCTTTTCACCATTTCCGCCGCCGGGCTTTCGCCGGCCGCCAGTTTTTGCTGCATCTGCACGAAGGTTTTCATGCCCTGATTGCGCACCAGCGAAATGCCGACGCAGGAGCTGAACACCACCAGCAGCAGGGTGACAGCCACGCCGAGCACGGCGGCGACTTTGATAAAGATGGATATTTCTATGTAAGCCAGCAGAAATATCAGCAGTAGCGGTAACCAGCGCACCTGGTTCTCCTATTGGTAGGTAAAGCACGGCCGCCACGGGGCGACGGCGCGAAAAAAGAGGCCGTAAACGGCCGACACCATTACAATGAGGGCGTCACCCCACCATTTCAACCGAGAGCCGGTTTTTATTGCTAAAGTTCACAAACGTGAAAGAAGTCACAGAACCGGAAAAGGGCATATCCTTAAACACCATAAGGTGATCTGGATTCAGTCATTTCTTACCAACCAGCATATGATCTGGGCAGCAACGGGCGATTTGGTTAATCGTTTCACGCCCCAAGCCTTCGGCAATATTAATTTAGGCTGTGCCCTTACTAGCCTTGACCTGACAAATTATTAATTCGGCAGCAACACATAGAGAAGGTTCTCATGTCAAACAACATTCGTATCGAAGAAGACCTGTTAGGAACACGTGAAGTCCCCGCAGACGCTTACTACGGAGTTCACACTCTGCGTGCGATTGAAAACTTCTACATCAGCAACAGCAAAATCAGCGATGTCCCCGAGTTCGTTCGCGGCATGGTGATGGTGAAAAAGGCCGCGGCGATGGCCAACAAAGAACTCAAAGCCATCCCGCGCAAAATCGCCGACGTGATCATCCAGGCCTGCGACGAGGTGCTGGATAAAGGCAAATGCATGGATCAGTTCCCGGTGGACGTGTTCCAGGGCGGCGCAGGCACCTCGCTGAACATGAACACCAACGAAGTGCTGGCGAACATCGGCCTGGAACTGATGGGCCACCAAAAAGGCGAATACCAGTACCTGAACCCGAACGATCACCTCAATAAGTGCCAGTCCACCAACGACGCCTACCCGACCGGGTTCCGCATCGCGGTGTACGCCTCCAACCAGAAACTGATCGATGCCATCAACCAGCTGCGCGAAGGCTTCGACCGCAAGGCGAAAGAGTTCGAAACCATCCTGAAAATGGGCCGCACCCAGCTGCAGGACGCAGTGCCGATGACCCTCGGCCAGGAGTTCCACGCCTTCAGCGTGCTGCTGAACGAAGAGACCCGCAACCTGCACCGCACCGCGGAGCTGCTGCTGGAAGTGAACCTGGGCGCCACCGCCATCGGCACCGCGCTCAACACCCCGGAAGGCTATCAGCCGCTGGCAGTGCAAAAACTGGCGGAAGTCAGCGGCCTGCCGGTGGTGCCGGCGGAAGACCTGATCGAGGCCACCTCCGACTGCGGCGCCTACGTGATGGTGCACAGCGCGCTCAAACGCCTGGCGGTGAAACTGTCCAAAATCTGCAACGACCTGCGGCTGCTCTCCTCCGGCCCGCGCGCCGGCCTGAACGAAATCAACCTGCCTGAGCTGCAGGCGGGATCGTCCATCATGCCGGCCAAAGTGAACCCGGTAGTGCCGGAAGTGGTCAATCAGGTGTGTTTCAAGGTGATTGGCAACGACACTTGCGTTACCATGGCGGCCGAAGCGGGCCAGCTGCAGCTGAACGTGATGGAGCCGGTGATCGGCCAGGCGATGTTCGAGTCGATCCACATCCTGACCAACGCCTGCTACAACCTGCTGGAAAAATGCATTAACGGCATCACCGCGAATAAAGAAGTCTGCGAACACTACGTCTTCAACTCGATCGGTATCGTCACCTATCTGAACCCGTTCATCGGCCACCATAACGGTGACATCGTCGGGAAGATCTGTGCAGAAACCGGCAAGAGCGTGCGTGAAGTGGTGCTGGAACGCGGCCTGCTGACCGAAGCCGAGCTGGATGACATCTTCTCCGTGGAGAACCTGATGCACCCGGCCTATAAAGCCAAACGCTATACGGATGAAAATGAACAATAACAGACCTACCCGGTAGCCCTGAAAGGCACGCTAAATCCTCTGGATAGCGTGCCTTTTTACTTTCCGGCGCCCACAAAATTTTAACGTTTTATTTTCAATTTACACCCTAAATCATTGGGACTGCATCAAGGCGGCAAGCGCGCAAGTCCCCAGGAGCTTACTCAAGTAAGTGACTGGGGTGAGCGCTCGCAGCCAACACCGATGCAGTTTCAAGGATGACGGGAAATCTCATTTTAAGGAGTAAACACTATGCTAGCCTTGGAATTGGTTATCGTTCTGCTGGCCATCTTTTTAGGGGCCAGGTTGGGCGGTATCGGTATCGGGTTCGCGGGGGGATTGGGCGTTCTGGTCCTGGCGCTGATCGGCGTCAAGCCGGGCAGCATTCCCTTCGACGTCATCTCCATCATCATGGCGGTGATCGCGGCGATCTCCGCGATGCAGGTCGCCGGGGGGATGGACTATCTGGTGCAGCAGACCGAAAAGCTGCTGCGCAAGAACCCCAAGCACATCACCATTCTCGCTCCTATCGTCACCTACTTCCTGACCATCTTCGCCGGCACCGGCAACATCTCGCTCTCGGCGCTGCCGGTGATCGCCGAAGTGGCGAAAGAACAGGGCATCAAGCCTTGCCGCCCGCTGTCGACCGCCGTGGTGTCCGCCCAGATCGCCATCACCGCCTCGCCGATCTCCGCCGCGGTGGTGTATATGTCTTCGGTGATGGAAGGCCACGGCGTCAGCTACCTGCACCTGCTGATGGTGGTGATCCCGTCCACCTTCTGCGCCGTGCTGGTGATGTCGCTGCTGGTGACCTGGCTGTTCGACTCCAAACTGTCTAACGATCCGGTGTACCTGAAACGCCTGGAAGAAGGCCTGATCACCCTGCGCGGCAACAACGCGCTGGCGATCAAACCGCGCGCCAAAGCCTCGGTGCTGCTGTTCCTGCTGGGCGTGCTGTGCGTGGTCGCCTACGCCATCATCAACAGCCCGGGCCTGGGCCTGGTGGCCAAGCCGCTGATGAACACCACCAACGCCATCCTGATCATCATGCTGAGCGTCGCCACGCTGACCACCCTGCTGTGCCGCGTCGACACCGACATGGTGCTGAACTCCAGCACCTTCAAGGCCGGCATGAGCGCCTGTATTTGTATCCTCGGCGTCGCCTGGCTGGGCGATACCTTCGTGCAGGCCAACATCGACTGGATCAAAGAGACGGCCGGCAGCGTCATTCAGGCGCACCCGTGGCTGCTGGCGGTGATCTTCTTCTTCTGCTCGGCGCTGCTGTACTCGCAGGCCGCTACCGCCAAGGCGCTGATGCCGATGGCGCTGGCGCTGAACGTATCGCCGCTGACCGCCGTCGCCTCCTTCGCCGCCGTCTCCGGCCTGTTCATCCTGCCAACCTACCCGACGCTGGTCGCCGCGGTGCAGATGGACGATACCGGCACCACGCGCATCGGCCGCTTCGTGTTCAACCATCCGTTCTTCATTCCCGGCACCATGGGCGTGATCTTCGCCGTGGTATTCGGCTTCCTGCTCGGCAGCATCATGCTGTAACGCTTCGACCGGGGCTGCGGCCCCGGTTTTCCTTCTGGCGATAAACTCGCCTTCTAGCCAATCCGCCTTCAGGGTATAGTGCCCATTCGAACCGATGAGAGGGCTGAAGATGTCTGATTGCGAAGCTGTCGTCATACTCTGTACCGCACCCGATGAAGCCAGCGCCCAGGAACTGGCGGCGCGGGTCTTGGGCGATAAGCTGGCGGCCTGCGCCACGCTGCTGCCCGGCGCTACCTCGCTGTATTACTGGGAAGGGAAACTGGAACAGGAATATGAAGTGCAGATGCTGTTCAAAAGCGATCGCCGCCGTCAGCAGGCCCTGCTCGACACCCTGAAACAACATCACCCTTACCAGACGCCCGAGCTGCTGGTGCTGCCGGTGATGGCCGGAGATAAAGACTACCTGTTATGGATCAACGCTTCCTTAAACTGATTTTGCTGCTGTGCAGCCTGTTCTTCCTGCCCCAGGCGGCGCAGGCTTCGCTGTTCGCGCCGAAGGGCGGCAGCCAGTTCGTGCCTGTCGATCAGGCCTTCGCCTTCGATTTCAAACAGCAAGGCAGCCAGGTAACGCTGAACTGGCAGATCCGCCCCGGCTACTACCTGTATCGCCAGCAGATCAAACTGGTGCCGCAGCAGGCGACGCTCGGCGCCTTTACCCTGCCCGCAGGGTTGAGCCACAAGGACGAGTTCTTCGGCGAAGTGGCGATTTTCAAACAGCAGCTGAATCTGCAGGTGCCGCTGCAACAGGCGGCGGCCAACGCCAGCCTCAGCGTCACCTATCAGGGCTGCGCCGAGGCAGGCTTCTGCTATCCGCCGGAAACCCGGATCATCCCGCTGGACGCGGTCAGCGCCGGCACGGCCGCCCCGCTCCCGGCGGTTAACACTGCACCAACCGAACAGCCCGCTACGCCGGCCAGCCTGCCGTTCTCGCCGCTGTGGGCGCTGCTGATCGGCATCGGCATTGCCTTCACCCCGTGCGTGCTGCCGATGTACCCGCTGATCTCCGGCATCATCCTCGGCCGCGACCGGCCGCAAAGCAGCGGCCGCATTCTGGCGCTGGCGGTGGTTTACGTGCAGGGCATGGCGCTCACCTACACCCTGCTGGGGCTGGTGGTGGCCGCCGCCGGTCTGCAGTTCCAGGCGGCACTGCAGCACCCTTACGTGCTGATCGGCCTGTCGGTGCTGTTTATCGCGCTGGCGCTGTCGATGTTCGGCCTCTATTCCCTGCAGCTGCCCTCGGCGCTGCAAACCCGGCTGGCGAGCTGGAGCAACACCCAGCGCGGCGGCTCGCTGACCGGCGTGTTCCTGATGGGCGCCCTGGCCGGGCTGATTTGCTCGCCCTGCACCACCGCGCCGCTCAGCGCCATCCTGCTGTATATCGCCCAGAGCGGTAACCTGTGGGCCGGCGGCGGCACGCTGTACCTGTACGCGCTGGGGATGGGCATTCCGCTGGTGATCGTCACCCTGTTCGGCAACCGCCTGCTGCCGCGCAGCGGCCCGTGGATGCAGTATGTGAAAGAGGCCTTCGGCTTCGTCATTCTGGCGCTGCCGGTGTTCCTGCTGGAGCGGGTGATCGGCGATCTGTGGGGCCTGCGCCTGTGGAGCCTGCTCGGCCTGGCGTTCTTCGGTTGGGCCTTCGCCCTGAGCCTGAGAAGCGCGCGCGGCTGGGCACGCGTCCTGCAACTGCTTCTGCTGGCGGCGGCGGTGATCGCCGCGCGGCCGTTGCAGGACTGGGCCTTCGGCGCCGATCAGGCGCAGCAGGCGGCTCAGCCGCACCTGACTTTTACCCGCATCAACAACGTCGAGCAGTTAGATCTGGCGCTGCAGCAGGCGCGGGGCAAGCCGGTGATGCTGGACCTGTACGCCGACTGGTGCGTGGCCTGTAAAGAGTTTGAGAAATACACCTTCAGCGATGCGGCGGTGCAGGCGAGCCTGGCCAACGCGGTGCTGCTGCAGGCGGACGTCACCGCCAACGGTGCGGAACAGGCGGCGCTGCTGAAGCATCTGCAGGTGCTGGGATTGCCGACGATCCTGTTCTTCGATCCGGCGGGCCAGGAGCTGACGGCCCAGCGGGTCACCGGTTTTATGAAGGCGGAAGCCTTCAACGCGCATTTGCAGAAAGTGATGTGATATACCCTATAGCTTTCGAGTTGCAGCTAGGCGGCAAGCACAGGAGTCCCCAGGAGCTTACTAAAGTAAGTGACTGGGGTGACAAATCTGCCGGGAGCAGATTTGAACACTGCCTACAGTGGCTCCGCAAGGGGTGAGGCCCATGGAGGGGCCGAATAACGGTGAGCAGCCAACAACGCTGCGGCTCGAAAGATGACGGGTATAATAAATAACACTGAGGATCTGAACTGAAGAGGAGGAAGCACAAGTGCAACGTGAACACGTCCTTGATAACGCGCTGGGCCTGTTGGAACAACAGGGCCTGGCGACCGCCACATTAGAGATGCTGGCGGAAAAACTCGACGTTCAGCCCGGCGATCTCAAACGGTTCTGGCCGGATCGCGAAGCGCTGCTGTACGACTGCCTGCGCTACCACGGCCAGCAGATCGACACCTGGCGCCGCCAGCTGCTGCTGGATGAGAACCTGAGCCCGCAGCAAAAGCTGCTGGCGCGCTATGACGTGCTGGCGGAATACGTGCAGCAAGACCGCTACCCCGGCTGCCTGTTTATCGCTGCCTGCAGCTTCTTCCCGGAAACGGATCACCCGATCCATCAGTTGGCGGAGCAGCAAAAGCTGACCTCGCTGGAGCTGACCCGCGAACTGCTGCGCGAAATGGACGCCGACGACGCCGACATGGTGGCGCAGCAAATGGAATTGATTCAGGAAGGCTGCCTGAGCAAACTGCTGGTAAAACGCCAGCTCCAGGACGTATCGGTCGCCAAACGGTTGGCGGAAGACATCTTGCAGGTGGCACAGTGCCGCCGCAACGGGGCGCTGAGCTGAGCAAACCGCGCTTGCGGCGCCGCCAGCCCAAGGCGATAGCCGGAACAGGCGCATTTTTTGCGCCCTTTGCCTGAAAAGCCAGCAACCGGAGGCGTTTTAACGTCTTTCACGCATAAAGCCGTTGACGGCCATCGGCCAATACGGTTTAATGCTGCCCGTTGCCCGGATAGCTCAGTCGGTAGAGCAGGGGATTGAAAATCCCCGTGTCCTTGGTTCGATTCCGAGTCCGGGCACCATATTCAGAGAACCCAGCCTATGGCTGGGTTTTTCGCTTTCTGGAGTACGGACTCTCCATCGAACTGCGTTCGATTATTCGGCCTTAAGGCCTCACCCTGCGGGCCAACGCTAAAGCGCTGTTCAACGCGGCGCCAGCGCCGGTTGTCCGAGTCCGGTCGCCCTATTCAGAAGAACCCGCCTATGGCTGGGTTTTTCGCTTTCTGAAGTACGGACTCTCCATCGCACTGCGTTCGATTATTCGGCCTTAAGGCCTCACCCTGCGGGCCAACGCTAAAGCGCTGTTCAACGCGGCGCCAGCGCCGGTTGTCCGAGTCCGGTCGCCCTATTCAGAAGAACCCGCCTATGGCGGGTTTTTCGCTTTCTGGAGTACGGACTCTCCATCGCACTGCGTTCGATTATTCGCGCTCTCGTTTCCTCGGCGGAACCAGCCCAATCACTGCCAGTACGCAAGATTTAGCGGCCAACACCAGATTGAGATGCCCGGGGAAAGCGACGTTAACAAACCAAAAGACCAAGAAGACCGCCAGAGAAATAGGCCAGGCGAGCACGAAGAGCCGGGTATCGCATAGCCGCTGGGCGCAAAACAACAGCGTCAGCACGATCGCCAACAACCCGAAAGGAAGATACAGAATCAGCCTTAGGTAAGAGGCGATAACGTCGGCGAACGAGGTGTTATTGATGACGGAAATCGTTAACTTCTGAAAGAACAACGTGTCGTTGTTATAGAGATCCAAAAGATTTAGCCACGTAAAGCTGAGCCCTATCGTTAACGACATCCATACTGCATACTCTTTTCGGGATAGGGGGGTAGTGATCAAACTCAGTCTCGCATTCAAACAGCCGTTCCGAACCCATGATATAGCACAAATACGCTGAACCGGCGGTAAACGCGATTAAATGCGGCTCCCGTCAGCCACGCCTTTGTTGCCAAAGTTTATCGGCGCAGGCGGCGAATTTGCCGGTCTTGCCAGCCGGCGAACAGCAGCAAGCCACATAGCGCGCCGAGCAAGGCGCAGAACATGTCGGACTGGGTATCCCACGGGTCGCCCTGGGTGCCGAGAAACTCGTCGGCGCCCTGGCCCAGCGCCAGCGCCGCCCACCATTCGATCAGCTCATACACGGCACTGATGGCCAGCGCGATGCAGCACACCACAAAGCCCAGCATCTTGCGGCCCTGCACATAGCCGCCGCGCAGCAGGATCTCGCGCGCCACCAGCGCCGGCACCAGCCCCTGGAAGAAATGCCCCAGTTTGTCGTACGGGTTGCGGCCAAGATCCAGCCACTGCTGCACCTCAAACCCCAGCGGCACGCGGGCGTAGCTGTACATGCCGCCGAAAATCAGGATCAGCGCATGGAAGAAAATCAGCGTATAGAGCAGCGGCGTCAGCGGATAACGGCGATGGGTCAGCCACAGCAGCGGCAAGGCGATCAAAACCGGCGCCACCTCCATCAGCCAGGTGGTGCGATCGTAAGGGCGGATGGCGCTGTGGATCAGCGCGGCCAGCAGCAGCAGGGTGATAATGGACAACAACAGCGGGGTGCGCGAGGCGGGCATAACCAACGTTCCTTCAGATTAACGGATCAATGCACTCTTTATACCGCAGATCCTGGGGCGAAAAAAAACAGGCGGAGCGTCGCCGCTTCGCCTGTTCGGTGTGCGCTTATCCTGCGCGGGATTACTTCAGCGCTACGCGGATCACGTCGTCCGGCGCGGTGGCTTCTTTCTCGCGGCTGGAAGCCTGCTTGACGCTGACGTACAGCGTCTGGCCGTCCGGCGACAGCGCCAGGCTGTTCGGGTGGGTCGGCGTCTTGATGGTGTTCAGTACCTTGTAGCTCTTGGCGTCGATTACGCTCACTTCGCCCGCCTGGCGATGGGTGACGTAAACTTCATTGCGCGCCGGGTTGAACAGCACCGCCAGCGATTCCGGCACGTCGATCTTGCTCAGGATGTTGCCGTTGCGGGTATCCACCACCAGCACCTGCGGCTGCTTGGAATCGGTGATGAACGCGCGATGGGTAGCGGTATCCAGGCTGATGTTCAGGAAGAAGTGCTCTTTGGACTCATCCAGCTTTTTGCGCGACAGCACCTTGTTGGATTGGGTGTCGATGGTCACCAGCTCGCCGTCGGCGTTGGTGACGTACAGGCGCTTGGCGGCGGCGTCCAGCGCCAGGCCGGTGCCGTATTTGCCGGTGTCGGTCACGGTGGCGCGCAGGGTCAGATCCTTGCCGTCCACCACCCACACCACGCTGGATTCACCCAGCCCGGTGATGTACAGGGTATCGCTGTCGGCATCCGCCACCAGTTCGCGCGGCGCCAACGGCTTGACGGTCTCGGAACGCTTGCGCGCGTCCAGCACCAGGCGGCCTTTCACGTCGCCGGTCTTGGCGTCGATGGCGGTCACCGAGTTATTGACGGTGTTACCGAAGAACAGCGTGCCGGTCTTGGCGTTGACGGCGGCGCCGAACGGTTTGATGTCGTTATGGATAATTTGGGTCACGTCCAGCGTGGTCGGATCCAGACGGTAAACGATGCCGCCCTTGTCCAGCTTGCGGCTCTGCGACGTCGCCAGGTAGAGCGCGTTCTCGCTCGGGCTGTAGGCCATTTCATAGGCGCCCTTGCCAACCGGCTTGCGCAGCACTTCCGGCGCGGTCTGCGCCAGCAGCGTATTGGAGAACAGCAGCGTGGACAGCAGCATCAGCGGGAATGCCGCACGTTTTCCCTTGGTGATCAAAGTATTCATCAAAATCTCCTTATAGAGCCAACGGGGCGGCCACTCGGCCGCCCTCTCTCGTTATTAAAATCAGGCTTTCTCTTCGGAAAGCAGCGCCCACCAGCTGTCGATGGTCGGGTTGCGCGCCAGCGCGATAAAGTCGATGTCGCCGCGGATCTTGCGCCAGCGGGTCGCCAGCTCCATGATGCGCACCGAATCCAGACCGTAATCGATCAGGTTCTCATCGTTGCCCATGTCTTCGCTGTCTTCGTCAAGCAGCGGCAGGATCTGCTGACGCAGCGCATCGATGCTGGCGATACCGGCAGCCGGCAACAGAGACGCGGTGGTCACCACCCGGCCGCAGCGGCCGGCGGTGTAACGCAGCGCCATCAGGTGTTCGTCGCGCGAGAAGTCCGCCAGGCCGTCGGCCACCATGAACGGCTGGATGTTGCGCATGAAGGCGTCGATGGCGGTGGTCAGGCAGCCGATGTGCGCATACACGCCGCAGATAATCAGCTGATCGCGGCCGGACTCCTGCAGGATCTCCTGCAGCGGCGAGCGGTGGAAGGCGCTGTAGCGCCATTTCACCAGCACCGTGTCGTCTTCGTCCGGCGCCAGCGCGGCGGTCACCGCCTGCTGCTCGGGGTGTTTGTTCAGACCCGGCCCCCACATGTCATTCAACAGCGCGCGATCTTCATCGCTCTGCTGGTTCGGCTGCGCGGTATAGAACACCGGAATGCCCTGCTGTTTGCAGTAGCGGCGCAGGTTGGCGATGTTCTCCACCACCTGTTTAATCAGCGCGCTGTCTTCGCCCCAGAAATTGAGGAAATACTGCTGCATGTCGTGGATCAGCAGCGCGGCGCGCTGCGGTTCTACCTGCCAGGTGACTTTATTTTGCGGCAGTTCGTCCGCCGTCGGCAGCGCGTAATCATTAAGTTTTGGAATGGCCATCGATTAATCTCCCTGAGCCTGAGTCTGTAGTTGCGCGTCGAGCTGCTGGCGCAGCCGTTTTTTGTCCACTTTGCCGACCGGGGTCAGCGGCAGGCTGTCCACCTGAATAAAGCGATCCGGCAGTTTGAAATCCGCCACGCCCTGCTCGCGCAGGTGGCGACGCAGCACCACCGGCTTCAGCGGCGCGTTGGCGATGATATAGGCGCAGCTCTTCTCCCCCATCAGCGCGTCCGGCATCGACACCAGCGCGGTGTTGATCACGTCCGGATGACGCAGCAGCAGGTTCTCGATCTCCTCGGCGGCGATCTTCTCTCCGCCGCGGTTGATCTGATCTTTCTGCCGCCCCTGCACGGTGATGTAGCCGTCTTCGCTGATGCTGATCAGATCGCCGGAGCAGTAGAAACCGTCGGCGTCGAAGGCGTCGGCGTTGTGCGCCGGGCTCTGGTAGTAACCGCGGAAGGTATAAGGCCCGCGCGTCATCAACCGCCCGACCTCGCCCGCCGGCAACGGATTGCCGTCGTCATCCGCCACCCACACTTCGTCGTCCGGCGACATCGGCCGCCCTTGCGTCGTCAGGATGTGGCGTTCGTCGTCGTCCAGCCGGGTGTAGTTCACCAGCCCTTCCGCCATGCCGAACACCTGCTGCAGTTGGCAGCCGATTTCGTTCTGAATGCGCGCCGCCAGCGTTTCGCCCAGCTTGGCGCCGCCCACCTGCAGCAATTTCAGGCTGGCGAGTTGGGCATTGCCGCCCCACTCTTCGATCGCCTGCAGCCACAGCGTGACCGCCGGCGGCACCAGCGCCGTCACGTTGATTTGGTGCTGTTCGATCAGGCGGAAGCACTGCCCGGCGTCCGGATCGGCGGCGAACACCACCAGCCCGGCGCCATAAAACACGCCCAGTACGCCCGGCGAACTCATCGGGTAGTTGTGCGCCACCGGCAACGCGCACAGATAGCGGGTCTGCGCGTCGAAACGGCAGATCTCCACGCTGCGGCGAATGCTGTAGTAGTAATCATTGTGGGTGCGCGGGATCAGCTTCGGTGTACCGGTGCTGCCGCCGGAAAGCTGGAAGAACGCCACCTGATCGGCCACGGAAGGCTGCGCGACGAAACCGTCGCTCGCTTCGTCCAGCCAGGCGGCCAGCGCCAGCTCGCCCTCGGGCTGGCTGCGCAGCGCCACGACCCGCAGCGAAGGATGCGCATCGCGGAAGGCGTTCAGGAATTGATCGTCGGCAAACAGCCCGTGCTGGCGATCGGCGATCAGCAGCGCCGGTTTGATCTGCTCGGCATAGGCGTTCAGCTCGCTGCGCTGATGGCTGAACAGCGCGTTGACCGGCGCCACGCCAATTTTCAGCAGCGCGAAGAACACGATATAGAACTCCGCCACGTTGCCCAGCTGGACCAACGCGGTGTCGCCGGATTTCACGCCGCGGCGCAGCAGAGCGGCCGCCAGGCGATCGGAACGCTGCTGCAGCTCGCGGTAGGTCAGGCTGCCCTGGGCGTCGATAATCGCCGGGGCGTCGTTGTTGGCCTGGCGGTCGAGGATCTCGGTCAGCGGCTTGTCAGTCCAGTAGCCGCGTTCGCGATAGCGGCTGGCGAACTCCGCCGGCCAGGGGGTAAAGGCAATGCTCATCTTGTCGTTATCCTTGATTCATACCAAAGGCACGCAGAATGGTGCTGAGTTTGGTGCCTGTTTCATGCCATTCAGATTCGGGTGAAGAGTCTTCCACGATGCCGGCGCCGGCGAACAGCCGCACCCGGTTACCGTCAACGGTGCCGCAGCGGATAGTCACGACCCACTCGCCGTTGCCTTCATCGTCGCACCAGCCGACGATGCCGCCGAACAGGCCGCGATCGAACGGCTCCAGCTTGCCGATCAGGGCGTGCGCCTCGGCCGTCGGCATGCCGCACAGCGCCGGCGTCGGGTGCAGCAAGCAAGCCAGCGACAGGGCATTTTCGTCTGGAGACGCCGCCTCGCCGTCGATCGGTGTAGAGAGATGCCACAGCGTCGTGGTGGTCAACAATTCAGGGGTGTGCGGCACGTTCAGGTAGCGACAGCGGCCGGCCAGCACGTCACGCATGCTTTCGGTGACGATGCGATGCTCGTGGCGATCCTTCGCCGAAGCCATCAGCCGCTCTCCCACTTCGCGATCGCGCTGCGGGTCGGCCTCGCGCCGGGCGGAACCGGCCAGCGGATTGGAATAGAAACGGCCGCCGTCCTGGCGCAGCAACAGCTCCGGGCTGGCGCCCAACAGCGCGCCCTGCTCCAGCGGCACATGGAAATGGAAACCGTGCGGGTTCTGGGCAATCACACGCGCCATCAGCGCATGGCGATCCACCGGCTGGCGCGTTTCAATCTCCAGCAGGCGTGACAAGACCACTTTATCCAGCTCACCGGCCTTCATCGCGTCGACGGCGTCGCTGACCATCTTCATAAACGGCTGCTGCGGCGGCAGCTCCGTCACGCCGGCCAGTTCAGGGCAGTTCGCCGCCGGCCGAACGCCGGCCATAAAGGCGGCGCGATCGAACCAGCGGCTCTGCTGCGGAATAAACAGCGCCGAAGGCTGCCGGGTATCGAACGGGATGGCGCCGCACAGCAGCGGTTTTTTGATGCCGGCCTGACGGGCCTCGGCAAACGCCCGCCGTACGCTGCGCTGGAACTCGCCGTTCAGGTCGGCGCCGTCTGCGGCCGGCAGGCGAATGCGGCTGAAACAACCGGTGGTGGTCAAGCTGCGGAAAGGAGAGGTAAAGAAGAAGCCCGACGCCGGAGAAAAATCAGCGGCGAACCGGTGTTCTTCGCGCTCCTGCATTTCCTTTCGATTGATGTCGTTCACGGCAGTAACCATCGCTTCGCCCTCAAGAATTTGAAGTGATAACCAATATAATAATGATTATCATTTGAGTTGATTCCGCGCTAAATTACTCGCCGATATTTGCTATGTCAATAAACGTAAGCACTTCTTTCATTTCGAAATCATGACATAAACGCTGTGGGTTTTACGCATGCCGATGATAAGCATTGCTATTTGATCCCACAGCGTTGTCTTAACGCGTTCGACTACTTTTCTGTGGCGGGCTGTGGCTCCGGTTTGTGCAGCGTGACCTGGCGCAAACCGGTCATGGCGAACAGCAACAGGATGCCGAGCACCGCCGCGCCGAAGCCGAAACCGCTGGCGCTCATCGCCGGCAGCATGAAGGCGCCCATCGCCCCCAGCAGCAATGCGCCCAGCGCATCGCCCACCACGTTCTGCGCCGTCCACAGGCCGTTGATGCGGCCGAGGAAGTTGTCCGGCGTCAGGCTCTGGATCAGGCCGTATTGCAGCAGCGAGTTCAGCGCGCTCAGGTAGCCGAACGCCACCAGGCACAGCAACGCCAGGCTGTACCACGGCATCAGGCCGAACAGGCCAATGGCGGCGAACGCCGCGATCGCCGTCAGCAGCATCACCCAGCCGGGGCGCGCCACGTGCGCCACGCGCCCGCTGGTGAACGCACCGATGGCCGCGCCGAGCGGCACGGCGGCGTACATATAACCGAGGTGGGCAGCGTCGATGTGCCAGCTTGCCGCCATCGCCGGGTACAGTACGCGCACCGCGCTGGCCATGGTCAGCAGCGCGCCGATCAGCGCCACCATGCCGATCACCTTGTTCTGGAACAGGAAGGCGAAGCCGCCCGCCAACGCGCGCAGCGGGTGTTCACGCGGCTGCGGCGGCGGCATCAGCTGCGGCAGGCTCAGCAGCGGCAGCAGCGTCAACAGGGTGCCAAACGCCGCCAGGCCGTAGTTCCAGGCAATGCCCATATGGGCAATCACCAGGCCGCCAATCGCCGGGGAAAGAATCGAGCCGAAGCGCACCGTCAGCATGCTGATGGCGCCCGCCTGCACGATGTTTTCGCGGCCCACCAGCGCCGGCGTAGCCGCCAGCAGCGCCGTGACCCCCACCGCGCCGAAGAAACCGTCCCACACCGCCAGCAGATAGATGGCCGCCAGCGAAGGCGACGGCAGCATGGCGTTGAGGCACAGGCCGACGAAGCCGACGCCGCAGGTAGAGCGCGCGAACAGGATCAGCCGGCGCCGCTCATAGCGATCCGCCAGCACGCCGCCCATCAGCAGCCCGGCGAACATGCCGCCGCCGGCCAGCGTCACCGCCAAACCGACCTGCAGGGTGGAGCCGGTCAGCGCCTGGATCTGCACCGGAATGGCGATCGCCATCAGTCCCAGCGCCACAATGGAAATAAAGCGCGCGCAGAACACCGCGCGGAAAGCCCGGTTGGTTTTCAGCAGGCTAAAATCAAGCAGGATGGAGGGTTTGCTACTCATCGGTTGTTCACCACATCTTTAAACGGGGATTCTGCAGTTGCGGGGCGCTATGCTAGCACAGATGGCGAAATCAATAATGATAATAAAACTCATTGATATTCAACTGTGAGCAACCGCAAAAAACGCCGCCACACGCGGGGTCATCCCCGTGCCTGGCGGCGAGATGACGGGCGCGATTACAGCGTGCGCAAGATCCGGTTCAGCAGCGGCCCCAACACTTTGAACGACGCCGGCGAAACGATATCGACATGCGCGCAGTCCAGCTCGTGCGCCTGCAGCGCATCGACGTACTGCGACCAGGTCTGCTGCACGTCCATCCCTTCCTGCAGCGTGCGTTTGGCGACGAACAGCGTCGCCTGGCCGCGGAAACGGGCGGTGCGCGTGTGCGACAGCAACCGCACCGAATCGGCGTAGTTGGCTTCGATATTGTCGAACATCGCCGTGCGCGTCTCGCCCAGCGCCGGATCGAGCGTATCCTGCGACACCGCCAGGAACTGCTCGCGCTCGCGCTGCACTTCCTTCAACACGTTGTCGTCCAGCATCACGTCCCAGTTTTGGGTCTCCGGCGGATAGGTATCCAGCAGGCCGAGGAACGCCACCTGCTCGCCGCGCGCCTGCAGCCGGGCGGCGATGCCCTGCGCCAGCGTGCCGCCCAGCGAGTAGCCGATGAAGTGGTACGGCCCGTGCGGCTGTACCTGCAACACCGTCTGCAGGTGGGCATCCACCACCTGATCCATATCTTCGCTCAGCGCCAGCGGGCCGTCCGGCCGAGGCGACTGAATGCCGACCAGCGACCAGTGCTGATCGAGATAGCGCGGCAATACGCTGAACTGCCAGGAGAAACCGGACGCCGGATGCAGACAGAACAGCGTCGGCCCCTCGGTGACGCGCAGCGGCAATACGCTGTCGAAGCCGCTGCGATCGGCCTCTTCCTGCGTGCGATCTTCCGCCAGCAAGGCAGCCAACTGCTCAACGCGCGACGCCACCATCACCTGGCCGACGGACACCGCCTTGCCCAGATCGCGACGCAGCTCCGCCGCCAGCCGCATCGCCAGCAGCGAATGGCCGCCGAGCGCGAAGAAATCGTCGTCGGCGAACACCTGCTCGCGCTGCAGCAAGCGGGCGAACACCGCCGCGATCTCGCTTTCCAGCCCGGCCTGCGACGGCCGTCCTGCCTTGCGTTCACCGCCCTGCGGCTGCGGCAAGGCCTTGCGATCCAGCTTGCCGTTGGCGCTCAGCGGCAAATCACTCATTTCCACCAGCGCCACCGGCACCATGTGCGGCGGCAGACGGTCGGCCAGCGCCGCGCGCAGGGCTTCCGCATCCCAGTTCGCGCCAGGCTGCATCACCAGATAGCCCACCAGCTGGCGCGCATCGCCGCCGGCATCCACCGGCGTGCCCTGCAGCACCAGCGCGTGCGTCACCGCCTGGCGCACGCCCGGCAGCGACAGCAAGGCATGGTCGATTTCACTCAGCTCGATACGCTGCCCGCGGATCTTCAGCTGATCGTCGCTGCGGCCCAAATATTCCACCGCGCCGTCCGGCAGCCAGCGCGCCACGTCTCCGGTGCGGTACATGCGCCCGCCCTCGCCGAACGGATCGGCGACAAAGCGGCTGGCGGTCAGATCCGGTCGGCCAAGGTAGCCGTGTGCCAGCTGCACGCCGGTCAGATACAGATCGCCCGCCACGCCCGGCGGCACCGGCCGCAGGCGCGCGTCAAGAATGCGCAGCCCGGTATTCCATACCGGCAGACCGATCGGCACGTTGGCGCCGGTCACCTTCGCCAGCGCCTCGCCGTAGGCCGGATGCCAGGTCACGTCCACCGCCGCTTCGGTCGGGCCGTAGAGGTTGTGCAACGGCACCGCCGTGCGGCTTTGCCACAGGCGGCACAGCTCCGCCGGCAGCGCTTCGCCGCTGCAGAACACCTGGCGCAGCGCGGCGCAGCTCGCCACCGCCGCGTCGTCGTCCAGGGCGGCCACGAAAGCCGCCAGCATCGACGGCACGAAGTGCAGCGTGGTAATGCGATGTTGTGCGATCAGCTGTTGCAGCTGCTGCGGGTCGCGATGCGCCTCCGGCGGCGCCATCACCAGCCGGGCGCCGACCATCAGCGGCCAGAAGAATTCCCACACCGAGACGTCGAAACTGCACGGCGTTTTCTGCAGCACCGCGTCGTCCGCCCCCAGAGGATACTGGTGCTGCATCCACAGCAAGCGGTTGACGATCGCCTGATGGCCGACCAGCACGCCTTTCGGGCGCCCGGTGGAGCCGGAGGTAAAGATGATATAGGCCGCATGGTCCGGCGTCGGGCCCGCGATCGCCACCCCGGCGGCGTGATCGGCCGCCAGCGGCGCGTCATACAGCAAGATTTCGCCCTTGTCGGCGAAACGCGCCTGCTGCGCCGGGTTGGTGATGACCAGCCGCGGCGCGGCGTCTTCCAGCATCATCGCCAGCCGCTCGTCCGGATAACCGGTGTCCAACGGCAGATAGGCGGCGCCCGCTTCCACGATCGCCATCAACGCCAGCGACAGGAACACCGAACGCGGCAGCGCCACCGCCACGATGTCGCCCGGCCGCACGCCCAGCGCCACCAGCTCGCGCGCCAGCGCCGTAACCTGCTCGCGCGTTTCGCGGTAGGTGAAGCTGAAATGCGCATCCGCCAGCGC
This sequence comes from Serratia sp. HRI, assembly GCF_010119335.3. Taxonomy (NCBI): domain Bacteria; kingdom Pseudomonadati; phylum Pseudomonadota; class Gammaproteobacteria; order Enterobacterales; family Yersiniaceae; genus Serratia; species Serratia sp. HRI. The sequence goes on from NZ_CP083690.1 coordinate 2,341,504, forward strand.
CGGCGCGTCCGGCGTGGTTTGCGCCTGCTGCGCCAGCAGCTGGCTCAGCGTGGTCGCCGGTACCGGGTGCGCCGTGTCGTTGACCCGCGCCAGCAGCGCGTGATCGTCGACGGTCAGCATATCGGCTTCGCCGATCGGCAACGCTGCCTGCGCGGCGAACTGCGCCAGCAGCAGCGGCAGCCGCTGCAGGTACGCCTGCAGTTCCTGGCGGCTGTAACGCTCGGCGTTGGCCAGCAGCTCCACCTTCAGCTGATGGTGTTCGTCGATAAACAGCGCAATCTCCAGATCGCGCACCGGCCCGGAGGCCAGATCGTGGGTGATGCCTTCGATACCGGCGAAATCCAGCTGGTAATCGAACATTTTGAAGTTGAAGACCGTGCCGTACAGCGGTTCGCCGTCGCCGATGCGCCCCAGATCGCGCTGCACCTGTTCGGCGTCGTAGCGCTGATGGCGGCGCACCGTTTTCAGCTCGCGGCTGATGCGGGCGGCGGCCTCATACAGCGTGGCCTGCGGCTCAAGGTGCATTTCCATCGGCAGCACGTTGATCACCGGGCCGGCGGCGCACAGGGCGGCCGATCCGGTACGGCGCATGAAGATAAAACCGGCGCTGAAGCTCGGTTGGCCGCTCAGGCGCGATACCCACAACGCCAGCAGCGCCACCGCCATATCGGCGGCGTTCAGCTTCTGCTGCGCGCCGCACTGCACCAGTTCGGCGAAGGCCTGCGGATCGCAGCGCTGTTCCAATCGATGGATGCGCGGCGTGGGGGTTTGCCCGGCCAGCGGCTGCGGGCAGAGCGTGGCCGGCGGCGGCAGCTGCCGCGCTTTTTCGAGCCAGAAATCGGCGTCGCGCTGCCAGGCCGGCGCCTCCCGGTAAGCCTGGTATTCCGCCACCACGTCGCTGAACGCCGTGAAAGGCGTCGGTTCCAGCGCGTCGCCGCGGCAAAGATGGGTGTATATCGCTGCCACGCGGCGAGCGATGGCGGTGAAGCTGAAACCGTCCACCAGCAGATGGTGATAGCGCTGATACCAAAACCAGCGGTCATCCGCGAGGCGCATCACCACATGGCGATACAGCGGCGCGCCGCTGCCGGCGCGCAAATCGCTCGCCAGATCGATGTCCATCAGCGCGCGCGCAGCGGCTTCGGGGTCCGGCGACGTCGTCAGATCGACAAGTTCCGGCTCGTGCACCGCCAGCGTGTTATCCCACCATTGCACCGGCACGCCGTCGCGTTCCGCAAAACGCAGGCGCAGCATGTCCACCTCGCCCAAGCCCTGGAGGATGGCCTGCAGCAAGAGTTCCACGGCGACGGGGCCGTTGAGTTCGATGGCGTGGGCCACCGCGTAGGCATTGCGATGCGGGGAAATTTGATCGGCGACCCAGATGCCGGGTTGCGCCGCGACCAGCGGCCATTCGCCCGCAAGCGCCGGGCCGCTGAGAGAGTTAGGGGTGTGTGACACTGCTTATTGCTCCCGTGATTACCTGGCGCCGGTCACGCCTCGCGTGCTGCGACCGGCAGAATGTCTTGCCAATGCTGTTCCAGCCACTCGGCGCACGCGTTGCGCGCCGCCGGGCCGAAGACGATCGTCCACTCGGACGGAATGGCGCGGAAATCCGGCCACAAACTGTATTGTTGTTGTACGTTGCGCAGCACCAGGCTGCGCTGCTGTGGATCATCGAACGGATTCAGGCTTTCCATCATGTGTTCCTCGTGCCGTTGCCGTCGCCGATGCCGGATAAGCGGTGGCGAAAGCGGAAGCCCAGACCGCCTGCAGCCCGTCGGTCAGGCCGCTGCGCCAGCACAGCGCGTCGTGCCCGCCTTCCACCACCCGGTAGTGCACCCGATGGCCGGCGTCGCTCAGGCGCGCCGCCATTTCGCCGCTGACCCGGTGCACCAGCTTTTCCTGCGAACCGGCTTCCATAAATACCTTCAGCGCGCCGTGGTTGCCCAGGCCGTGCCGTTCCACCTGCTGCATCAGCCAACAGGCATCGTCGGGAATGCTCGGCAGCTGCAGCATGTCGCGCCGCGGCCACCAGTAGGAACCGGACTGAGCGATCACCGCGCCGAAGCGCTGCGGCCAGCGCAGCCCGGCATACAGGGAAGCCAGGCCGCCAAAGCTTTGCCCCGCCACCACCGTATCGGCCGGTTTGCCGCTGTGCGGCGCCCAGTCGGCCAGCTGCGGCATCAGTTCTTCCTGCACCGCCAGCCAGAAGTCGTCCTTACAGGTCAGTTCGCGCGACCGGTGCGGCAGATCGATAATGTCGATCAGCACATACACCGCTTCCGGCAATGCCCCTTCGCGGGTCAGCTGCATCAGTGGCTCCCAAACCGGCATCTGCTTCGCCCAGAACTGGCCGTCGAGCAGGATAGCCAACGGACGCTCGGCCGGCTTGCTGTCGCCGGTGGTGTAGATCCAGACGTCGCGGCTGTTGCCCAGGCGCTCGCTTTGCCAGGTATGGCGCTGCAAACGCGCCGGCAGCGGTGGCGTACAGCGCCCGCTGGCGATCTCGTACTCGTCGAACGAGCGCCATACCGGCTGCGGTGGCGCATCCGGCATATGCAGACCGGAGACGCTGTGGCCGCTGGCGCTTTGCCAGGAGCGATACGGGTTGAGCAGATCGGGGGTGGCGCTGGCGAACACCTGGTGCCACCAGTGGCGCAGGTTGTGCATGTTGGCGTGCGCATCGTCGCCGCTGAACGCCGGCGGCCGCTCGTCAAAGCAAGGGATAAAGCAGTAGCTGCCGCGCCAGGCGCCGCTCAGCTCGGTCTGCCAGTACCACACGTCGGTGCCGGCCAAACGCTGCAGGCTTTGCGGCGGATTCGGCTGATGGTGGTCGGTCAGGCAGTTGATGTTGATCCACACGCGACGGTAGGCGGAGGTCAATTCGCATCCCTGAGGATCGCGCCAGAAAAAGGTGGCTCGCCAGCGTCCGTTACCCGCCGGTTCTACCCATGGCGTACCGCGTCGTGCCACCGTCAACCACCACCCTGGACTGCCCGCATTGCTGCTGGCCAATAATCTGCTGCTTTCTGACTGTAGTTCTGTATTCACAACGCCTACCCATTTTGTAGTTGGCGGCACCGGGAACATCGACCTTTCCCTATCGCCGGCCACCGCCCGAACGCACTGTACGCCAAATACTATTGATAATAATTTGCATTTGCAATAGTGTGTAAGGCTTGGAGATCGTGCTGGTATTGCGCGCAACGGACAGGGATCGGGGATACATCAATGGCATCCCTTGCCGCAGCCGATTTTCTATTTCCGACTACACAAAAACTACAACCGCCCTTCCCCCCGTTCGGCGAGGGATGGCAGCAAGGTAGGACACTCAGATGAAAAGCAAGCTATCACGTTATTCTTTAGCCACTCTTATCGGCTTGGGATTGGGCGCGACCGCGTTCGCCAACGCCGCACAGCAGACCGACACCCCCACCACGGAAGAAAACAGCGGCACCACGGATAAAAAGCCGCGCGGCGAAGACACCATCGTCGTGACCGCCGCCCGGCAAAACCTGCAGGCGCCGGGGGTATCCACCATCACCGCCGAAGAGATCAAAAAACGCCCGCCGGCGCGCGACATCAGCGAACTGATCCGCACCATGCCCGGGGTTAACCTGACCGGTAACTCCACCAGCGGCCAGCGCGGCAACAATCGCCAGATCGATATCCGCGGCATGGGCCCGGAAAACACCCTGATTCTGATCGACGGCAAGCCGGCCTCCAGCCGCAACTCGGTACGCCAGGGTTGGCGCGGCGAGCGCGACTCGCGCGGCGATACCGCCTGGGTGCCGCCGGAAATGATCGAACGCATCGAAGTGCTGCGCGGCCCTGCCGCAGCGCGCTATGGCAACGGCGCCGCGGGCGGCGTGGTCAACATCATCACCAAGAAGGCCGGCGATGCGCTGCACGGCTCGCTGAACGGCTACTTCAACGTGCCGCAGCACAAGCAGGAGGGCGCCACCAAGCGCACCGACTTCAGCCTGTCCGGCCCGCTGAGCGATTCCCTGAGCTTCCGCCTGTTCGGCGGTTACAGCAAAACGCAGGCCGACGCCTGGGACATTAACGAATCGCATAAATCCGAACGCGTAGGCACCTACGCCAACAGCGTTCCTGCAGGGCGCGAAGGGGTGGTCGATAAAAACATCGACGCCCTGCTGCACTGGGACTTCGCCCATCTGCAGTCGCTGGAATTCGAGTACGCCTACGGCCGCCAGGGCAACCTGTACGCCGGCGATACCCAAAACACCAACACCAATGCCCTGGTGCAGAATAACTACGGCAAAGAGACCAACCGCATCTACCGTGAAACCTTCGGCCTGACCCATCGCGGCGCCTGGGACAACGGCGTGAGCACCAACAACTACGTGCAGTTCGAGCGCACCCGTAACACCCGTATAAACGAAGGGCTGGCCGGCGGCACCGAAGGTATCTTCGATGTCAACAATACTGGGTTCGGCACTACCAAGCTGGACGACTTCCTGGCGCACAGCGAAGTCAGCGTGCCGTTTGAGCTGGGCGTTTCACAGACCGCCACCCTGGGCACCGAGTGGAGCCAGCAACGGATGAAGGACGGCTCTTCTATCGCACAAGCGCTTGAAGGGGCTAAAACCGGGGGAGCCATTGAAGGCGTATCCAGCAAAAATCGCAACCCTTATGCCTCCGCGCATATCTTCTCGCTGTTCGCCGAAGACAACATTGAGCTGACCGACACCACCATGCTGACGCCGGGCCTGCGTTACGATCTGCATTCAGAATCCGGTAACAACTGGAGCCCGGCGCTGAACCTGTCGCAGGAGCTGGGCGACTACTTCACGCTGAAAATGGGTATCGCGCGTTCTTACAAGGCACCCAACCTATTCCAGACTAACGGCAACTACGTGTTATACAGCGCGGGTCAAGGCTGTACGGCCGGAGATATCAAGAAAGGCTGCTACCTGCTGGGCAACGACGATCTGAAGGCGGAGACCAGCGTCAACAAAGAGATCGGGCTGGAGTTCCATAACGAAGGCTGGCTGGCCGGCGTGACCTACTTCCGCAACGATTATCACAACAAGATTGAAGCGGGCACTTCTCGCATCGCCACCAGCAGCACCGGCACGCCAGTCTACCAGTGGGAGAACGTACCGAAAGCGGTGGTGCAGGGGCTGGAAGGCTCGCTGAACGTGCCGGTCAGCGAGACCGTCACCTGGAGCAACAACGCCACCTACATGATCGAGAACAAGAACAAGACCACCGGCGACTACCTGTCGGTGATCCCGAAGTTCACCGTCAACTCGACCCTCAGCTGGCAGGCCACGCAGGATCTGTCGATGCAGTCCACCCTGACCTGGTACGGCCGTCAGAAGCCGAAGAAGTACAACTACCAGGGTAAACCGGCCACCGGCAGCGAAACCCATGAAGTCAGCCCTTACGCCGTCGTCGGCGCCAGCGCGACCTATGACCTGACCAAAAACGTCAGCGTCACCGCCGGCATCGACAACCTGTTCGACAAACGCCAGTTCCGCGCCGGCAACGCGCAGAACGTCGGCAATCCGAACACCGGTGATGTCAATATCGCCGGCGCGGGTGCGGCCACCTACAACGAACCGGGCCGTACCTACTACATGAGCATCAACACCCACTTCTGATGACATGACCCAACGACAAAGGGGTGCTCAGCACCCCTTGAGGTAAATGACAAAGCGGATGACGTTGCCGGGCTTTCATTAGGCGACAGATAGAAAACAAGGAAAATCAATTCATTGATTTTCGGCTGATAACCACAAAGGAGGAAAAACCACGCTTTTTCCTCCTTTGTCAGCCACTAGAAAGGGCGCCGAGGCGCCCTTTTTTATATTTATATTCAGTTAGTTGGTATGCAGCTGAATGCGCACCACGCTTTCCGGCTTGCCGGCCTTGGTGGAGGCACCGTCGTTTTTCACCGTCACGAACAGCGCGTCGCCTTTCGGATCCAACGCCAGGCTGTTAGGGTGCGGCGGCAGGTCTACGGTTTGCAGGCGCTTGAGCGTCTTGGCGTCGAACACCGTCAGCGTCCCGGCGCCGTGATCCACGCGCACGCCTTTGCGGTTGGCGACATACAGCCGCTGGCTGCGCTCATCGAGCAGCAGGCCGATCGGCACCTCATCCGTCAGCTCGCTGGCCAGCACCTTGCCGCTGTCCGCATCCAGCGCAAACACCCGGTGACCGCTGCTGCGCTTCACGTAGTCGTGCCCCAGATGATGGTTGCGGTAGTCGTCGCGATCGATGCCCTGATCGACGCCCAGCAGGCGATTGCTCGCCGGGTCATACACCAGATTCAGCAGTTGATCGGCCTGCACCTCGTGCGTAGCGGTGATGGCCAGCGTGTCGGCGTTCAGGGTGATCACCTGCCCCTGCATGTTGGAGACGAACACCCGGCGGCCCTTCTCATCCAGCGTGATGCCCACCGCGTTGTAGCCAAAGCCCGGGATCACTTTCTCCAGCTTGCCGGCCTTGGTATCGACCACGTACAGCACGCTGTCGACGCCGAAGCCCAGACCCGGCAGGAACAGGCGGCCGCTTTGCGCGTCATATTTGATCTCGCGGAGGCGGTACAGATAGTCCTCGGTGATTTTAAACTTCTTCAGCTCCGCCAACAGGAAATCCAGACGCTTGCCGCTGATGCCCGCCTGCTTGTAAGCCTGCTCCAGCACCGCTTTGTCCAGCAGCTTGATGCTGCCCAGCGCGTGGTTGGTGGTGGTGTCCACCACCCCGACTTCGCCGTTGAAAGCCTGCGTCAGGTACAGGCGATTGCCCGCGTCGTTCAGCGCCACGCCGAAGCCTTTCACCTGCAGCGGGATCTCTGCCTTGATCGCCAGGGTGTTGGGATCCAGCCGCAGCACGCGGGAGCGCGCCTCTTCCTTCCAGTCCGGCGCGCTGACGAACAGCGCCTGTTGCGAGGTGCTGTAGGCCATCTCCACCACCGTCGATGACAGCGCCTCGCGCTTGATGTCCTGCGGTTTGATGCCGACATCGTCCGCCTGCGCGGCGCCGGCGACCACCAGAGAGGCCGCCACCAGCAGCGACAGTAACGCGCGCGGGGTTGCTAGGGTTCCAGACATCCTTTTATCTCCTTGAAAATCATGCTTTCGGTTAGAGTGAAACAACGTCATGCCTGCGGCCCGGGCGGCAGCGCCGCCAGAGCGATATCGCCAGCGATGTGCTGCGCAAACTGGGTAAAGACGTGCTGAACGCCGTCGGCGATCAGATGGGCCTGCTCCCGGCTGTAGTGGTCCTGGCGGTAGGTCATCATCACCCGCAGGGATTTCTTCCCGGCCAGATCGTCTTCCATCACCTCAAACTGCAGGCCGAGCAGCGATTCGGCTTTCTCCGGCTCCACCTGACGGTAGGCGATCGCGCTGCCGTCCTGCAGCCGGAACTCGCCGTTCAGCTTGATGCGGCTGTGGATCTGGATAAACACTTCAAACATGTGGTTCTTGCGGTCGGCGTCCACGCCGAACAGCCCTTCCTCCACCAGATCGATCGGAATATCGGTGTACGGCAGCGAGCCGTTGATGGTGTTTTTCACCTGGCTGACCAACCCGGCCACCGTCAGCCCCTCGTCGAAGCGCACGCGGTGCACCACTACGGTGGTGAAGTAGCCGACGGTATCGAAGAACTCGGCGTCGTTACGGCCGGAGGTCGAGGTGCCCACCAGCAGATCCGCCGGGCCGCCGAGCAGGCGCAGCGCCGAGGTAATCCCGGCATACACCACGTTGAACAGCGAAGCGTTGTTGCGGCGGGCGAGCTGATACAGGCCTTCCGCCACGGCAGGATCGACCTCGAACTCCAGCCAGCCGCCGTTGACGTCCGCCGGTGCCGGCACCGCCGGGTGGGTGGACGCTTCTTGCCGGAAGATCGGCTGGCCGACCGGCGCGCCGCGCAGCGCGTCGAGCCAGTAGTCCAGATGTTGCTGCTGCACCCCGGAGGCCCGCTGCTGCCGGGCGAAAGTGTGGAACTGCGGCGGTTGCCCGCTCCACTGCGGCGCCTGGCCGACGACGCGATGGCGATAGGCGACGCCCAGCTCATCCATCATCAGGTTGAGCGACCATTCATCCAGCACCACATGGTGGAACAGCAGCGACAGCAGCTGTTGGCCGTTGTCCGCATCGCGCAGCAGCGTGACGCGCAGCGGCAGCTCGGCGGCCAGATCGAACCGGTGCTGGCCGGCATCGGCCAACAGGGCGGCGGCGTTGCCCGCCGGCGTTTCCTGAGAGAAGCGGAACCATTGGTAGTCCGACAGTTCGGCGGCCGGCACCACCACCTGCACCACCTCGCCCTGCTGCTCGACGAAGCGTGAACGCAGCACGGTATGGCGAGTCATGACGTCGATAAACGCCTGACGCAGCGCCGTTTCATCCACCGCATCGAAGAAGCGCAGAGAGAACGGCAGGTTGAAAATCTCGTCATGGCCAAAGGCTTCATACACCTTCCACAGCGATTCCTGCGCCAGCGACAGCGGCGCCTGCGCGCGATCATGGTCGTCGGCGGTGGCCACCGCGGCATTCGGCTGCGCGACGTTCAGGCGTTTGGCGTAGCCCGCCAACCCGCGCGCCGTCGGATGGCTGAACAGATCGTTAATGTTGATTTCGATCTGATGCAGGCTCAGCAAGCGACCGATCACCCGGGTAGCGACCAGCGAATGGCCGCCGCGATCGAAGAAGTCTTCATCCAGGGTCATTTCCGGCGCCACCAGCGCCTCACGGAACTCCTGCAAAATCAGCGGTGCAACGCTTTCGTCCGCGTCGCCGTTCGCCGCCGGCGCGGCCATCGCCGGGGAAGCGGCCTCAGCCGCCGGCAAGGCGACGGCAATCCGCTGCCCGGCCAGGAACGCGCTGAACTGCTCCAGCAGGAAAGGCGCCACATGGGGAGACAGGCGCGGGTCGGTGACCAGCTCGAGCGTCAGCGTTTCTGCCTCCGGCAAGCCCAGCAGCAGCGCCAGTTCAAACAGCGTATGCAGCGGCGGCAGCAACAGGCGTTCGGTGTGAACGCCTTCCAGCCGCCACTCTGCGGCCAGATCGTCGCGCCAGGCCACCAGCAGCTGCGCCCGTTGCGGGTCCGGCTGTTCAGCCACGGCCTGCGCCAGCAGCCGCTGCCCGACATCGCTCTCGCCATGCTGCACGGTCAGGCGCATCAGCGGCGGCGCCGTCAGGCCAAGCTCCAGGCCGACGAACTCCGCCGTTTCTGCGGCCGGCACGCACAGCTGCACCGCTTGGCCGCCGGCCTGCGCGGCGACGAACTCGGCAAACCGTGCCGCCACCGCCGCCAGCAAGGCCCGCGGCGTGTCGTTGGCGGGCAACAGCGAGCGAGCAATGCGCGTGACCACGCGCGAGCCCACCGGCGGCAAGGCTTCAGCGCGCTGCGCCGGGCTGCGGTAATCCTGCAGCGAGACCGCCTGGCGCACCCACGGCAGCTGCGGCTCCGAGGTTTCCGCCAGCTCGACCGGCGCCACCGCGAAAGACAGAGGCATCGCATCCCCGTTGTAACGGGCGGACAGCATCGCCGGCAGGTGGCGCCACGGCAGCGTTTCCGCCAGGATGTCATGCAAGACCACGCCCAAAATCACGGCATCGCCCGGCATGAGCAACAGCAGGCAGCGCAGCGGCGCTTCGCTTTCCAGTTCAAACGGCGTTGCCTGCGCCTGCAGCAGGCAACCCATGGCGTGTTGTTCGTCCGCCACCTGACGAAGGCTCACCGGCAACGGCGCCGAGCCGGCGGGGCGTTTCACCAGACCGTTTTCGTCCTCAAAAACGTAGCGCACGTCCACGCCCGGCGTTTCCCGCACCAGCGCCTGCAGCGCCGCCGTCAGTTGGGCAACATTCACCTTTCCCGTCAGGCGCCAGGCCAGCGCCCGCTGCCCGCGTGCGTCACCCTGCTGCAGATGGGCAAACCATGCCCGCTCTTCGGCTTCGCTCACCGGCCGTTCGCCGTTCGCTGACGTCGCGCCCAGCGCCTGAAACGCGCTCTCCAGCCGCTGGGCCTCTTCATCGCTCAGAATGCTGTCAAAATCACCGATCACTGCGTTATCTCCTTTGCCCGGCCGTGCCGGGATAGCGCATAAAAAGGGGGACATTCGTCCCCCGTCATCGCGATAGCGTTAGAAATTCAGCTCAACTGCTGCGCCGACCATGCGCGGGCGCTGCTGCGTCGCGGTGTAGATGTCGTTGCCACCAACCATAATGCGGCGCTCGGAGTCGAACAGGTTTTGCGCAAACAGCGTGGCGCGCCCATAGGCGAAGGTGTAGGCCAGTTGGGCGTTAGCCGACCAGTAGGAACCTATACGCCCGCGCGAATCGTTGTCATACGCCGAGTAATAGGAGTCCGAGAACGCCACGTTAGTGCTCACTTCCCACCCTTTCAGGAACTGATATTTGGCGCCCATGTTGGCGGTGTAAGCCGGCGCGCGTCCCAATTCATGCCCTTCCACGCCGCTGCCCGAGAACTTTTTGATCTTGGTTTTCAGCAGACCAACGTTACCGAACAGCTCGAAGTCCCAACGCGGCTGCCAGGTGGCGCCGATTTCCGCACCGTAGGTTTCCACCTTGTCGGCGTTACGGATCACGCTGGAGTTTTCACCCAAGTAATAAGGCAGCTGCATGTCTTTGTAATCGTTGTAGAACACGTTGCTGGTCAGCACCACGTTGGCGTCTTTCAGGTGATGACGGGTGTACAGCTCATAGTTCCAGACATACTCGGAACCGTAGGTGTAACTGACGATCGGACTGCTGAGAGTAATGCCCGCGCCGCCGGCGTTATAACCGCGGGCGATCTTGGCGCCGTAGGTTTGAGTGTCCGTCGGTTTCCAGGCCACGTCCAACTTCGGCAGGAACACGGTGTAGGTTTCGTCGAAGTCGATGCGCACCGCCTGGCTGCCACCGTTGCGTTTGCGATGTTCGCGTTCCAAACGGCTGGCGGCGGTCACGTCCACCTGCGGCGTCAGCGCATAGGTCAACTCAGCGAAGGCCGAGTTAGTGTCGGTTTTATCTTTAAACGTCGCGCCGCCGAAGATATTGACGAACTCATCCTGCTTGGCGTGAAAATAACGCAGCCCCGCCAGCCCGTGCAGGCGACTGTCCGCGCCGCCGAAGCGCACCACCGGCTCCACGTGCACCTCTTTGCCGCCGATGTCGGCGTACGGCAACTTATAAGCCGTGGCACGGTTAATGTTGAAATCGGTATAGATAACGCGGTTTTCCAACGCCAGGCCATCGGAGGCCTCCCAGGCCAGATCCCAGATACCGCTGTTCACATTGCTTTTGAACACCGGCCGGCGGATGTCGTGACGCGCACTCGCAGGATGCGGTTGCGGGTTGAGGCTTTCGTTCTGCGGCGCGGAGCTGCCGAAGTGGTTAAAGGTCAGTTTGGTGGTCAGATCGCGCAAACCGGCCGGATTGAACAGCAGCTTGGCGCGAGCGGTGGTGGCCTCCACTTCACGCGGATCGCCCACCGGCTCATAGGCCGGCAGGTCAGCATCGCTGCGGCGGCGCTGGCGATCGACGCTGACGCGAAACGCCAGCTGATCTTCCACCAGCGGGCCGGACGCCATGGCCGCCAACTGTGAAGAGTGCTGATTGCCGGCCCCGCCCTTGAAGGCGCTTTCCCATTCGAAGGTCGGATCTTTACTGGCCATGACGATGGCGCCGGCGATGGCGTTGCGCCCCTGAATATAACTTTGTGGGCCGCGGAACACTTCAACGCGATCCAGATCCCACAGCGATTGCGGTCCGTAGGCTTGTTCGTTATAGGTCAGCGAACGGCCGTCCAACGACAGATTGAGGCGCGGACGGGTGCCGCTGAGGAAAGCGCCAGCACCGGTGGTCGGGCCGGAGCCGTCAACGCCACGCACGGTTGGCAGATCGTTGCCGATGCCGACATCCACCACGTTGGGGGTCATGCGCAGCAAATCGGGAACCTGTGTCGCATTAGGCATTGAGGCGATGCGGTTGCTGTCGAACACTTCGACGCTAGAGCCGGTGTCAAAAATGGAACGTTTGATCTTCTCACCGGTGACCAGCAGCGTTTCCGCGTCCTGGTAGGTTTCGTTGCTCTTCGTTTCCGCCGCATTGACGTTACCGATCGCCAGTGAACAAACCCCTAAAAATACGGAGGAAAACGCCCCAATGGCTTTCAACCCCGCTTTTTCCCCGTTTCCTACGCTTTCATGCCGTTGAGCCGCAAAATGCTTGCCCATAGATGTCTTCTCCTTTCATCCCAGAGGTGCACAAAATTTGATTTTTTTTTACACAACCTACATCGACACTCACACAGACCATGACGCTCCGGCCTTCCCGACCTTTGTGTTGCTTATCCCTGCGGCAAACCCATGCCTTCCGCGGCCCGACGGGTGCGGCCCCGTCCACGGCCAAGCCGCCGGCGGAGCGGCCGGCAGCTTGTATAAAAACGTAAAATAATGTTAAGAATGATAATATTTTGCATTTTCTAATGCAAATCATTATCAACAAAGGTGCGAGGCAGGCCGCGATAGCCGCCAGAAAACCTTATACTTTCGCAGGTAAAACAGGCGCTGTAATAACAAGCAATCATTACAATACTAAGAATAATATAGATAAATTATTCACACCCAACGATACCCCCGTCAGCTCTCGCTAAAACCCCTTATAGATAGCACCCTCGCGCCAAATGGATCAAATAATAATAATTTTCATTCCTATTAACATTTGGATATATTCTTGCAGTCTCGTTGGCTGAATCAAAATGGATACCCGATGAAAGCTTTGACCACGATGCAGGCCGCCTATTGGGTAGGCCGACAGTCCGCTCCTCCCCTCGGCGGCATGGCCGCCCACCTGTATGCGGAATTCGACGGCGGCGAGCTGGATCTCGCCCGACTGCGCCAGGCCGTCGATGCGCTGTACCTGCGTCATCCGCTGTTGCGCCTGCGCATTACCGATGATGGCCGCCAGACGATCGCGCCTCCCGGCCCCCGGCACGCCTTGCATCTCGACGACTGGCGGCACGCCGATACAGCGACGCTGGCAGCCGCGCTCGCCGCCAAACGCCAGGCAAAAAGTACCCAGCTGCTGCCGCTGGAACAGGGCGTGCCCTGCGATATCAGCCTGAGCCTGTTGCCGGAAGGGCGCAGCCGCCTGCATGTCGATCTCGATATGATCGCCGGCGATGCCATGAGTTTTCGCCTGTTGATGGAAGATCTGACGGCGTTTTATCACCAGTGCCCACCGGTGCCCTTCCATGACGCGCCGCCGGCCTACTTCGATCACCTCGCACAACGTGACGCCGACGAGGCGCTGCGTCAGCGGCGCGAACGCGGTCAACGTTGGTGGCGTGAGCGCCTGGCGCAGGTGCCACCGGCGCCGCGCCTGCTGCGCACGCCGGACCGCTGCCGCAGCGATCGCCTGGCCATACAGCTGAATGCAGAGGAAAGCCGCGCGCTGGAGAACGTCGCCAAACGGCACCACACCTCGCTCTCGACGCTGTTTCTCGCACTGTTCGCCCTGGCCGTCGGCCAGGGTTGGAACATGACGCGCTTTCGGCTCAACGTGCCGCTGTTCCACCGCGAGAGCGAACGGGAGGACGCGCATCGCCTCATCGGCGATTTCTCTAACCTGGTGCTGCTCGGCGTGGAGCTGATCCCGACGGAAAACCTGAGCGCCTTCTGCCGGCGCCTGATGACGCAGCTGGCGGAGCTGATCGAGCATGCGGATTACCCCGGCGTGAGCGTGATGCGCGATCTGTCGCGCCTGCACGGCAGCCTACAGCCTTCACCGGTGGTGTTTACCGCCGGTTTCGGCATCCGCGGCAAGACGCTGTTTTCCGAACGGGTCACCGACACCTTCGGCCGTCTCGGCTGGGTCATCTCTCAGGGGCCGCAGGTGGCGCTGGATGCGCAAGTCGCCCACGTCGACGACGGCATTCTGATCAACTGGGACGTGCGGCTCGACGCGTTCCCCGAGCAGGTGCTGCCACGCCTGCTGGCCTGTTACCGGGCGCTGCTGCACCTGGCCGCGCGGCAAACGGCGGCGTTCGATCGCCCGCTGTCGCACCTGCTGGCGCAATGCACGCCCGACGCGCTGGCGCAGCAGGCGCCGGTGCGCCAGGTGCTGCATCGGCTGCTGGCGCGGGTGGCCCCCGAGGCCGGCTTGCGTGACCACGACGACATCCGCCGGTTAGCCTTGCCGGATGCCGGGGTGAACGCGCTGCTGACGGTGCTCAACAAGTATCTGGCGGCGGGGCTGACGGCGCAGGATCTGGCGGCGCATTCCTCCCCTGCGGCGCTGGCGGCATTGATCTGCCAACGCTCGCCCGAGGCAGGAAGGCATGCGAAAACGCTGCTCGCCGCGCTGGCGCCGCAGCACTGAGATCGGTTTCCGGGCGCGCAGCGCCCGGCTCGTTTTAATCGGTTAACGACTATAGGGAAGTACCATGGAGACAGCTTTAACCGCACTGCAGCAGGCCTATCTTCTGGGCCGCAGCGATCGATGGCCGCTCGGCGGCGTGGCGATGCACGACTTTCGCGAATACCACGCCCGGCAGCTGGACGTACCGCGCCTTGAAACGCGCCTGACCGAGCTGGTACAGCATTACCCGGCGTTGCGCACCTGCATCAATGTGCAGCGCGGCACGCAGCACGTACGCCCGGAGGTGACGCTGCATCTGGATCGCCACGATTTGCGCGCCCTTGATGGCGAAGCGGCGCAGCGCCAGATCGAACAGCTGCGCGCGCGTTACTCCCACCAGCGCCACGATCCGAGCCAACCGCTGTGGCGCATCGCCGTGCTCCAACTTGCCGAACAGCAGGATCCGACGGGATCGCCGTACGATACGCTGATCCTCACCAGCTTCGATGCGTTGATCCTCGACGGCCAGGGGATCTCCACCGTGATCGCGCGCCTGTTTGACGATCGCCCTCTGGCGCCGACCACCGCTGCGCTTCCGCCCCCTGCTGCACCTGCGGCGCAGCGCCAGGCCGATGCCGCCTACTGGCGCGACAAACTGCAGGATGTCACCACCCCGTCGGCACTGCCGTGGCGCGCCCCGCTCGCCAATCTCACCTCGTCGCGCTATCGCCGCGCCACCCTGACGCTGCCGCGCGATACGATAAAACAGCTCGGCCGCCTGGGATCGCCACACGCGCTGCTGCGCAACAGCCTGCTGTCGGCGCTGATCCTCGATACGCTGGCCCACTGGACCACCGACGGCGAGCTGTGCGTCGGCGTGCCGGTGGCATTCCCCGCCGCCGACGGTGCACTGGGCAACGCCTCCAGCTTCGTGGCGGTACGCTATTCGCGCCACGGCGAAGATTTTCTCCAGCGCGCACAAGCCCTGCAGGACGACGTGCTCGGCGCGCTCGATCACCTGACGTTTTCCGGCGTCGATCTGGCGCGGCAGTTGCTCGGCCAAAGCCAAGGCGGCCCGGCGCTGCCGGTGATCCTGACCAACTGCCTGGGCTGGGAGACGCTGCCGGCCGAGGCGCCGGTGCGCTTCCACGACGGCCTGACCCAAACGCCGCAGGTCGCCATCGACATTCGCCTGACGCTGGACAGCGAAAAAAACCTGCAGCTGTGCGTGGACTACGCCGAGCAGGCGCTGCACGGTGAACAGGTAGAAGCCATGCTGGCGGCATTGCAGCGACGCATCCTGCACAGCTGCCAACGGGCCGATCTGGCGATCGCGCCGCGGGACTTCATCGATCTGGCGCATTACCGCCACAACGACAGCGAAGCGAATTACGCACCTTATCCTTATCTGGCACAGCTGGCCGAGCGGCTGTTCGGCGCGCAAGGCGGCGGCAACGCGCTGATCTGCGGCGAACAGACGCTGACCTACCGCGAGCTGGGCCAGCGGATCGCCACGGCGATCGCCAATCTGCAGAATCGCGGCGTGCAGCCGGGCAACGTGGTCGCGCTGTATCTGCCGCGCAGCCCGGAACAGATCATCCTTAGCCTCGCCTGCGCCCTGCAGGGCGTGATCTGGGTACCTGTCGATATCAACTCGCCGCCGGAACGCACTGCCTACCTGCTGGAAAACTGCCGACCGACGCTGGTGGTGCACGGCGGCGATCTGGAGACGCCCATTGGCGTGACGCCGGCGACCCTGCTGGCGCCGACGGATCGCACGCCTGCACTGCCGGATGAACAAACGCTGGTTGAACGCAGCGCCAGCCAGGCCGCGAGCTACTACCTGTATACCTCCGGCACCACCGGTAAGCCCAAATGCGTGGTGCTCAACAACCGCGCCACCGCCAACGTCGTCCACCAGACCCAGCAGCGCTGGGCGGTCACCGCCGACGACGTCTTCATTTCCGTCACGCCGCCGCACCATGACATGTCGATGTTCGATCTGTTCGGTTCGCTGTGCGCCGGCGCCACGCTGGTGCTACCGGCGCCGCATCAGGAAAAGGACGCCATCAGCTGGAACCAACTGGTGGAAAAGCATCGGGTCACCCTGTGGTGTTCGGTGCCCGCGATTCTGGAGATGCTGCTCACCTGCAAAACGGCCGATAGCCTGCGTTCGCTACGCCTGGTGGCGCAAGGCGGCGACTACATCAAACCGGCGACGGTACAAACCCTGCGTACCCTGCGCCCGGATCTCGCGCTGTTCTCGCTCGGCGGACCGACCGAAACCACCATCTGGAGCATCTGGCACCCGATCGCCCCGCAGGAGAAAGGCACCGTGCCTTACGGCCGCCCGCTGCCGGCCAACCGCTACTTCATCTGCCATGACGACGGCAGCCACTGCCCGGCCGGCGTGGTCGGCCGCATCCATACCGCCGGGGTCAACCTGGCGTTGGGCTACCTGGAGCAGGGGGAGCTGAAGCAGCACGATTTCGTTACCCTCGAAGGGCCGGATGGGCAACCGCTGCGCGCTTTTCGCACCGGCGATCAAGGCTACTACCGGGCGGACGGCAACATCATGTTCGCCACCCGGGTGAACGGCTATGTGAAGATCCGCGGCGTGCGCGTCTCGTTGCCGGAAATCGAAGACGTGCTGCGCCGCCATCCGGCGATCCAGGACATGGTGGTGGTGGATTACCCCAGCGGAGAGAACAACGAGGCGGCGCTCGGTGCCCTGTATCTGACCCGCGACGGTACCCCCCTGCAGCTGTCCGAGATCCGCGCCTTCGCCACCGGCTATCTGCCCTGTACCCATATTCCGACACGCTTTATCCATGCCGAGGCGCTGCCGCTGTCCGCCAACGGCAAAACCGACCGCCATCGCATCCGTGCCGACCTGAGCCACCAGCAAACCGCGCCGGCGCTGAACGCCTGTGCAGCCCCACCGCCGAACGCGCCTTTGGCGCGCAGCGCAGAGATCCTGACCATTTACTGGCAGGCGATCGGCGTGGCACCGCGCCCGGAATGGGGAGAAGAGACGGCATTTATCGCCATGGGGCTGAAGCTGCCGCATATCAAACAGGTGGCGGAACGCCTCAATGACGCTTTCGGCACCCGTCTGGTAAGCAGTTCCCTCCTGCCGTGCAAGAACGCGCGCGAAGTGGCGGCGTTGCTGGCCAGCTGAAATCACACCACTTGGGCGGGGACATCCCCCGCCCGCTTTTTATCAGGCGGGCAACGCCGTCAGGGCCGCCAGCGGTTGCTCCCAGGCTTCCCGCTGCAGCGCGCGCATCAGAAACTCTTGCAGCGCCTCGCCATAATCCAGCGCATCCTCCGCCGGGAACTGCTCCAGATAAATATCGATATCCACCTGCAGATCGCGGGCGTCGGTGCGGCCGCGATAAGTCAGGTTAAAACCGTCGCCCGAGCCGCCGGCCAATACGCGGCGGGTGCCGCTACAGCCGACAAAACGAGGCGTATCGAAGGGTTGCACGTTGATGAAGGGGGAAATAAAGAAGCGCGAGTCAGGATCCACACCGCGATCGGCGGCCAGTTGGCGCAGGCGGTAGCCGGCGTGGCTGCGCAGCTCGCGCAGCTGCTGCGTTAGAGCGGTGAGAAAGCCCCCCAGCGTCTCCGCTGGCGGCGGTGACACCAGCAGCGGCAGCGTGTTGACCGCCAACGAAGGCACGTTGGTGGCGGCCTGCCCGCGGCGATTCATCGCCGGCATCCACATCGGCAACGCCTCGCCCTGCCGGGTGTCGCGGGGCATCACCTGAAACAGCCAGGCCGCCGACAGCGCCACCAGCAAGTCAGGCCAATTGATGCCGCTGCGCTCCGCCAGCTGCGCCAGTCGTTGCGATACCGCCGCCGGTAGCCGGTGGTGGGTGCTCAGACGCCGCACGCCATAGGCCTCACCGCCCTTGCGCACCGTCGGCAACGCCTGCGACGGCGGCAGATAGCTCTGCCAAAAGCGCCGATCGCGCTCGCATCGATCAGAACCCGCGTAGGCCAGCTCAGCCTGTTGAAAGGCGTCGAAGGCGCCCAGAGGCATACCCGCGCTGCCTTCACCCAGATAGTGTGCATACAACGCGGCGCAGCGGTGTTCAATTAGCGCCATACCGAAACCATCAACCAGAATATGGTGCGCACGTACGTACCAGAGGTAGCGCTCCGGCCCCAGCTTGATCAGCCAGGCGGCGGCTAACGGCTCGCAGTGCAGCGCCCGGCGCTGCGCGATATCTTCGCGCATCAGGTTTTGCGCCGCCTGCCAGGGATCGCCGTGCGTTTGCAGATCGATGCGTTGCAATGGCGGTATACGCCGTGGATCGTGCCGTAACGGCGGAGGAGCGTCGCCATGCCGTTCGCCAAAGCGCAGGGCAAACGCCTGCGTCTCGGCGAGGGTGGTGGCGATCGCCCGGCAGAGCGCCTCTTCCTCTACCGCGCCGCACAGTTCGGTGCAGTGTGCGACGGTGGACAGGGCCTGCCCGGGGTGTAAGGTGTGTTCTTCCCAGAAATCAAGCTGCGCTGGCGCCAGCGGCAACCATTCAGAGGCCAAAGCGGTGTCCGACATGTTACCTACCTTTGATAAGCCCGAATAAAGACGCCGAACGGGCGTAACCCCGCCGTTCAACGGCTTTTGTGTGTCTCCATACATCATTAAATGAAAATGATAATAACATCTATTATCATTTCTATTAATTTGGTAACACTTTAGATTCTGTTAAGCGGGGATGCAAGTCGCGCAGTGGGGACGGAGAAAAGAAAGTGGCTGAGAGAAGACGGCTAAAAAACAAAACGCCCCGGCACAGCTGCCCGGGGCGTTTTTAACGTCGGCGATGCTCGGTGATTAGGCCTGGTTGGCCGGCTTCACCTTCTGCGCCAGAAACTCCGTTTCGTAGGCCAGCGCCTTCTTGCGATCGAACTGGTGTTCCCACTTGGCGATCACCAACACCGCCAGCGCGTTACCCACGACGTTCAGCGCGGTGCGCGCCATATCCAGGATACGGTCCACGCCGGCGATGAACGCCAGGCCTTCCAACGGAATGCCGACGCTGCCCAGCGTGGCCAGCAGCACCACGAACGAGACGCCCGGCACGCCGGCGATCCCTTTCGAGGTGACCATCAGCGTCAGCACCAGCACGATCTCCTGCCCCAACGACAGCTCGATGCCGTACAGCTGGGCGATAAAGATAGCGGCAATGCTCTGGTACAGCGTCGAGCCATCCAGGTTAAAGGAGTAGCCGGTCGGCACCACGAAGCTGGTGATCGACTTGGGCGCGCCGTAAGCCTCCATCTTTTCGATGATGCGCGGCAGCACCGTTTCCGAGCTGGCGGTGGAATAAGCCAGGATCAGTTCGTCTTTCAGGATACGGATCAACGTCCAGATGCGCAGGTTGCACAGCCGGGCGACCGCTCCCAGCACCACCAGGGCGAAGAACGCGATGGCAAAGTACACCAGCACCACCAGCTTGGCCAGCGGCAGCAGCGAGGCGAAACCGAAGTTGGCTACCGTGACCGCAATCAGGCCAAACACCCCGATCGGCGCATAGCGCATGATCATGTGGGTGACTTTGAACATGCTCTCGGACACCGCCTTGAACACCTTCAGCAGCGGCTCTTTGGTCTCTTTCGGCAACGACGACAGCCCCAGACCGAACAGCACCGAGAAGAAGATAATCGGCAGCATGTCGCCCTTGGCCATCGACGAGAAGACGTTCGACGGGATCAGCGACAGAATGGTCGCCACCAGACTGTGCGAACCGCTTTGCACCTGTTCGGTGGTTTTCTCATACTGCGAAATGTCCACCGTGGTCAGCGTCGACATATCGATGCCGTGGCCAGGTTGGAATACGTTGGCCAGCGTCAACCCCACCACGATGGCAACGGTGGTGATCACTTCGAAGTAAATAATGGTTTTCAATCCGATGCGGCCCAGCTTTTTCGCATCGCCCACGCCGGCAATACCGACGATCAGCGTGGAAATAACGATCGGTACCACAATCATCTTGATCAGGCGAATAAAGATATCACCCGCCGGGCTGAGAATATTGCTGACCAGCCACTCACGAGATTCTGTCTGGTTGTGCAATACCGCGCCAACAATAATACCCAGTACCAACGCGATCAGGATTTGCCAAGCCAGGCTAATTTTTACACTTTTCATACCCAAAAAGTCCTCAAAGACTCTTTTCGCCGTACAAAGTCGCAACACGGAGAAAAGAATACTTAATCATTTATTACAGGCTTATGTTAATTCAGTGGAAGCGTTCACCTGCCCTGGGTGCGACGCAGTATAAATCTGTATCATCCGGGCGGCATGCTCTGCAAGCCTTGATTTGTCAGGGTTGAGCGCTGAATCGAATCACAAAAAATTCGCGTTACTATTTCAAACGGCATAATTACTTGTTATTAAAAACATAATTTTTCATATAATGAAGCACATAACCGCGCCGACGACGTTTTTTTGAACGCCATTAAAATGCGTTATTTTTCGTCTATTCTGCATATTTAATCCGCATAAAATGTTTATATTTTGTTACGCAAAAGTCAAATGAATGAGAATTGACCGAGTGACATTTTCGGCCATAAATGCAGCACCGCTTTATATTTAGCTTAAAAATCGAACGATGGCGCAGAATGAATACCCCTGGGTATCACCCGAACTTTCATCAGGAAATTAAAGGTTAATAAAACGTTATTTCACGGTGTGCCGTCCATCGTTATATCGCGTTAATACCAACTTCGAATATTAATAACGAAAAATAATCCAAAAAGATTTATAGCGCGAAATAACGCAGGCCTTTCCGGCGCGATTAATCACGAGGCAAACAGTCTCATCTTTTTTTATTCTTTTTTGTTCTTTAGATAAGTGTTTTTGGCTAAAAACGCGGGTTTATGATGATTTAAACGCCAAAGAGATAGATACGTCCTGCAAATGCGACAGAACTATTACAAATCAATATCTTTGTTGCGTGATCTGCCGCGCAAAAAAGAAACAAAGAATCGTAGCAAACTATACTTAACCTTCAGTTGACATATCATTAACAACTTCAAGGAGAAAAGCTATGAGCCAACTGCATAAACACGCTATTCCTTCTGCAATTGCAGAGCGCGCCCTGATTAATCCGGCACAATACCAACAGTATTATCAACAGTCGGTTCAAGACCCAGAGGCTTTCTGGGGTGAGCATGGCAAAATCCTGGACTGGATCAAACCCTATACCAAAGTTAAAAACACGTCGTTCGATCCCGGCCACGTCAGCATTCGTTGGTTTGAAGACGGTACGCTGAACCTGTCTGCCAACTGTCTGGACCGCCATCTGACTGAGCGCGGCGACCAGACCGCCATTATCTGGGAAGGCGATGACCCGACCCAATCCAAAAAGGTGACTTACAAACAGCTGCACCACGATGTCTGCCAGTTCGCTAACGTGCTGAAAAAGCTCGGCGTGAAAAAAGGCGACGTGGTGGCCATCTATATGCCAATGGTGCCGGAAGCGGCGGTCGCAATGCTGGCTTGCGCGCGTATCGGCGCCGTACATTCGGTGATCTTCGGCGGCTTCTCGCCGGAAGCGGTCGCCGGACGCATTATCGACTCCAACGCCAGGCTGGTGATCACCGCCGATGAAGGCCTGCGCGCCGGCCGCGCCGTGCCGCTGAAAAAGAACGTCGATGATGCGCTGAAAAACCCCGGCGTGGTCAGCGTGGCTAACGTGGTGGTGTTCCAACGCACCGGGAAACCGGGTTACTGGCAGGAAGGGCGCGATCTGTGGTGGCATGAGCTGACCCAGGGCGTCTCCGCCGACTGCCCGCCGGAAGAAGTGAACGCCGAGGACCCGCTGTTTATCCTGTATACCTCCGGCTCGACCGGCAAACCGAAAGGCGTGCTGCACACCACCGGCGGCTACCTGGTGTACGCTGCGATGACCTTTAAGTATGTGTTCGACTACCACGACGGCGACATTTATTGGTGCACCGCCGACGTGGGCTGGGTCACCGGCCACAGCTATCTGTTGTACGGCCCGCTGGCCTGCGGCGCCACCACGCTGATGTTCGAAGGCGTGCCTAACTATCCGGGCGTCAATCGCCTGTCGCAGGTGATCGACAAGCACCAGGTCAACATTCTGTATACCGCGCCGACCGCCATTCGCGCCCTGATGGCCGAAGGCGACAAGGCGATCGAGGGCACCCGACGCGATTCGCTGCGCATCATGGGCTCGGTCGGCGAGCCGATCAACCCGGAAGCCTGGGAGTGGTATTACAACAAGATAGGCAACGCAAAGTGCCCGATCGTCGATACCTGGTGGCAAACCGAAACCGGCGGCTTCATGATTACCCCGCTGCCGGGCGCCACCGAGCTGAAGGCCGGTTCCGCCACGCGGCCTTTCTTCGGCGTACAGCCGGCGCTGGTCGATAACGTCGGCACACCGCAGGAAGGCGCATGCGAAGGCAACCTGGTGATCGTCGACTCCTGGCCGGGCCAGGCACGTACCCTGTTTGGCGATCATGACCGCTTCGAGCAAACCTACTTCTCGACCTTCAAAGGCATGTACTTCAGCGGTGACGGCGCCCGCCGCGACGAGGACGGTTACTACTGGATCACCGGCCGCGTCGACGACGTGCTGAACGTCTCCGGCCATCGTCTTGGCACCGCCGAGATCGAGTCTGCGCTGGTATCGCACCCGAAAATCGCCGAAGCGGCGGTGGTCGGCATTCCTCACAACATCAAAGGCCAGGCGATCTACGCCTACATCACGCTGAATCACGGCGAAGAACCGACGCCGGAGCTCTATACCGAAGTGCGCAACTGGGTGCGTAAAGAGATAGGGCCGATCGCCACGCCGGACGTGCTGCACTGGACAGATTCGCTGCCCAAAACGCGCTCCGGCAAGATCATGCGGCGTATCCTGCGCAAAATTGCCGCCGGCGACACCAGCAACCTGGGGGATACCTCCACGCTGGCGGATCCGGCCGTAGTCGACAAGCTGTTGGAAGAAAAACAATCAATGAAAGTGCCGTCATAATTTACGCCGCTTCAGGCCGCTCATTCGGATAACGCGCCGTTGAGCGGCCCTGGCGCGGCGTACTCTATCAATACCTACTGGAGACACTCTGATGAATGACACCATTTATCAAGGGATTGAAGAAAACCCGCGCTTTAAAGAGCTGGTGAGAAAACGCGGCCGGTTCGCCTGGCTGCTTTCGCTGATTACGCTGGCGCTGTACGTCGGCTTTATTCTGTTGATCGCCTTCGATCCGCAATGGCTCGGTACGCCGATCGCCGCCGGATCGACCATCACCCGCGGGATCCCGGTCGGCGTCGGGCTGATCGTGATCTCTTTCGTCTTGACCGGGATCTACGTATTTCGCGCCAACGGCGAGTTCGATCGCCTCACCGCAGAAATTTTGCGTGAGGTGAAACAATGAAGCGTCTATGCTCCGCCCTTTCCGCCGCCGCGTTGCTGTTGCTGCCCGATCTGGCCTATGCCGACGCCATCGGCGGCGAAGTGCATCGTCAGCCGCTGAACATCCAAGCGATCGTGATGTTTATCCTGTTTGTCGGTGCCACGCTCTACATCACCTATTGGGCCTCCAAACGCACCCGTTCCCGTCAGGACTACTATACCGCGGGCGGGCGCATCACTGGCCTGCAAAACGGCCTGGCGATAGCCGGTGACTTCATGTCCGCCGCCTCATTCCTCGGTATCTCCGCACTGGTCTACACCTCGGGCTATGACGGACTGATCTACTCCATCGGCTTCCTCATCGGCTGGCCGATCATTCTGTTCCTGATCGCGGAGCGCTTGCGCAACCTCGGCCGCTATACCTTTGCCGATGTCGCCTCTTACCGTCTGCAGCAGAAACCGATCCGTACCCTGTCGGCCTGCGGCTCGTTGGTGGTGGTGGCGCTGTATCTGATCGCGCAGATGGTCGGTGCCGGCAAGCTGATCCAGCTGCTGTTCGGGCTCAACTACCACGTAGCGGTGATCCTGGTCGGCATCCTGATGGTGCTGTACGTGCTGTTCGGCGGCATGCTGGCCACCACCTGGGTGCAAATTATCAAGGCGGTGCTGCTGCTGGCCGGCGCCAGCTTTATGGCGCTGATGGTGATGAAATCGGTCAACTTCGACTTCAATACCCTGTTCGCCGAAGCGGTGACGGTGCATCCGAAAGGCATCGCCATCATGAGCCCTGGCGGCTTGGTCTCCGATCCGATTTCCGCGCTGTCGCTCGGCCTGGCGCTGATGTTCGGCACCGCCGGTTTGCCGCACATCCTGATGCGCTTCTTTACCGTGAGTGACGCCAAAGAAGCGCGCAAGAGCGTGTTCTACGCCACCGGTTTTATCGGTTACTTCTATATCCTGACCTTTATTATCGGCTTCGGCGCCATCTTGCTGGTCAGCGCCAATCCAGCGTTCAAAGACGCCACCGGCGCGCTGCTGGGCGGCACCAACATGGCGGCGGTGCACCTGGCCAATGCCGTTGGCGGCAACTTCTTCCTCGGCTTTATCTCGGCGGTGGCCTTCGCCACCATTCTGGCGGTCGTTGCAGGCCTGACGCTGGCCGGCGCATCGGCCGTTTCCCACGATCTGTACGCCAGCGTGATGAAAAACGGCAAGGCGACCGAACGCGATGAGCTGAAGGTCTCCAAAATCACCGTCGTGGTGCTCGGCCTGGTCGCTATCGCGCTGGGGATTTTGTTCGAGAAGCAGAACATCGCCTTTATGGTCGGGTTGGCGTTCTCTATCGCCGCCAGCTGTAACTTCCCTATCATCATCCTGTCGATGTACTGGTCGCGTTTGACCACTCGCGGTGCAATGATTGGCGGCTGGCTGGGCCTACTGACGGCGGTGATTCTGATGATCCTCGGCCCGACGATCTGGGTGCAGATCCTCGGCCATGAAAAGCCGATTTACCCGTATGAATATCCGGCGCTGTTCTCGATGTTCGTGGCCTTTGTCGGCACCTGGCTGTTCTCGATCACCGATAGCTCGCTGGCCGGGCAGCAGGAGCGGGAACGCTTCCGGGCTCAGTTTGTCCGTTCGCAAACCGGGCTGGGCATCTCTCAGGGCAGCTCGCATTAACCGAATAATAAGTGAAAAAAAGCAAACACACCCTAATCAAAGGCCCTTCGAGGCCTTTTCTCTGGCTGTTTATCGGAGAGAAGCAGGGGAAAGCAGCGCAGCTGCGCTTTTTTGCGTTTTACGCATAGCAAAAAGCCCTGAACTGATGTTCAGGGCTTTCGGCTTGGTTTGATGCCTGGCAGTGTCCTACTCTCGCATGGGGAGACCCCACACTACCATCGGCGCTACGGCGTTTCACTTCTGAGTTCGGCATGGGGTCAGGTGGGACCACCGCGCTATTGCCGCCAGGCAAATTCTGTTTTATTCCAACCGCTTCACTCTCCTGAAGCCATCAGAACCAATCTCGGAACTTCGCTGAAAATCTCTCTAAAAACACCTTCGGTGTTGTAAGGTTAAGCCTCACGGATCATTAGTACTGGTTAGCTCAATGCATCGCTGCACTTACACACCCAGCCTATCAACGTCTTAGTCTTAAACGTTCCTTCAGGGGCCTTAAAGGCCCAGGGAAGACTCATCTTGAGGCAAGTTTCGCGCTTAGATGCTTTCAGCGCTTATCTTTTCCGCACTTAGCTACCGGGCAATGCCATTGGCATGACAACCCGAACACCAGTGGTGCGTTCACTCCGGTCCTCTCGTACTAGGAGCAACCCCTCTCAATCTTCCAACGCCCACGGCAGATAGGGACCGAACTGTCTCACGACGTTCTAAACCCAGCTCGCGTACCACTTTAAATGGCGAACAGCCATACCCTTGGGACCTACTTCAGCCCCAGGATGTGATGAGCCGACATCGAGGTGCCAAACACCGCCGTCGATATGAACTCTTGGGCGGTATCAGCCTGTTATCCCCGGAGTACCTTTTATCCGTTGAGCGATGGCCCTTCCATTCAGAACCACCGGATCACTAAGACCTACTTTCGTACCTGCTCGAGCCGTCACTCTCGCAGTCAAGCTAGCTTATGCCTTTGCACTAACCTCACGATGTCCGACCGTGATTAGCTAACCTTCGTGCTCCTCCGTTACTCTTTGGGAGGAGACCGCCCCAGTCAAACTACCCACCAGACACTGTCCTCACCCCAGATTATGGGGCCGAGTTAGAACATCAAACATTAAAGGGTGGTATTTCAAGGATGGCTCCACGCAGACTGGCGTCCACGCTTCAAAGCCTCCCACCTATCCTACACATCAAGGCTCAATGTTCAGTGTCAAGCTATAGTAAAGGTTCACGGGGTCTTTCCGTCTTGCCGCGGGTACACTGCATCTTCACAGCGAGTTCAATTTCACTGAGTCTCGGGTGGAGACAGCCTGGCCATCATTACGCCATTCGTGCAGGTCGGAACTTACCCGACAAGGAATTTCGCTACCTTAGGACCGTTATAGTTACGGCCGCCGTTTACTGGGGCTTCGATCAAGAGCTTCGCCTTGCGGCTGACCCCATCAATTAACCTTCCAGCACCGGGCAGGCGTCACACCGTATACGTCCACTTTCGTGTTTGCACAGTGCTGTGTTTTTATTAAACAGTTGCAGCCAGCTGGTATCTTCGACTGGCTTCAGCTCCATCCGCGAAGGACTTCACCTACATGCCAGCGTGCCTTCTCCCGAAGTTACGGCACCATTTTGCCTAGTTCCTTCACCCGAGTTCTCTCAAGCGCCTTGGTATTCTCTACCTGACCACCTGTGTCGGTTTGGGGTACGATTCAATGTTACCTGGAGCTTAGAGGCTTTTCCTGGAAGCAGGGCATCAACTACTTCTGCACCGTAGTGCATCGTCATCACGCCTCAGGGTTGATATGCAACCGGATTTACCAGGTCACACCCCCTACACGCTTAAACCGGGACAACCGTCGCCCGGCTAGCCTAGCCTTCTCCGTCCCCCCTTCGCAGTAACACCAAGTACAGGAATATTAACCTGTTTCCCATCGACTACGCTTTTCAGCCTCGCCTTAGGGGTCGACTCACCCTGCCCCGATTAACGTTGGACAGGAACCCTTGGTCTTCCGGCGAGCGGGCTTTTCACCCGCTTTATCGTTACTTATGTCAGCATTCGCACTTCTGATACCTCCAGCAACCCTCACAGGCCACCTTCAACGGCTTACAGAACGCTCCCCTACCCAACAACGCCTAAGCGTCGCTGCCGCAGCTTCGGTGCATGGTTTAGCCCCGTTACATCTTCCGCGCAGGCCGACTCGACCAGTGAGCTATTACGCTTTCTTTAAATGATGGCTGCTTCTAAGCCAACATCCTGGCTGTCTATGCCTTCCCACATCGTTTCCCACTTAACCATGACTTTGGGACCTTAGCTGGCGGTCTGGGTTGTTTCCCTCTTCACGACGGACGTTAGCACCCGCCGTGTGTCTCCCGTGATAACATTCTTCGGTATTCGGAGTTTGCATCGGTTTGGTAAGCCGGGATGGCCCCCTAGCCGAAACAGTGCTCTACCCCCGAAGATGAGTTCACGAGGCGCTACCTAAATAGCTTTCGGGGAGAACCAGCTATCTCCCGGTTTGATTGGCCTTTCACCCCCAGCCACAAGTCATCCGCTAATTTTTCAACATTAGTCGGTTCGGTCCTCCAGTTAGTGTTACCCAACCTTCAACCTGCCCATGGCTAGATCACCGGGTTTCGGGTCTATACCTTGCAACTATTCGCCCAGTTAAGACTCGGTTTCCCTACGGCTCCCCTATACGGTTAACCTTGCTACAAAATATAAGTCGCTGACCCATTATACAAAAGGTACGCAGTCACACCACGAAGGTGCTCCCACTGCTTGTACGTACACGGTTTCAGGTTCTATTTCACTCCCCTCGCCGGGGTTCTTTTCGCCTTTCCCTCACGGTACTGGTTCACTATCGGTCAGTCAGGAGTATTTAGCCTTGGAGGATGGTCCCCCCATATTCAGACAGGATGTCACGTGTCCCGCCCTACTCATCGAACTCACGACCTGTGCATTTTAGTGTACGGGGCTATCACCCTTTGCTGCGCGACTTTCCAGACGCTTCCACTAACACACAAGCCGATTCAGGTTCTGGGCTCCTCCCCGTTCGCTCGCCGCTACTGGGGGAATCTCGGTTGATTTCTTTTCCTCGGGGTACTTAGATGTTTCAGTTCCCCCGGTTCGCCTCATGCCACTATGTATTCATGACATGATAGTGTGTCGAAACACACTGGGTTTCCCCATTCGGGTATCGCCGGTTGTAACGGTTCATATCACCTTACCGACGCTTTTCGCAGATTAGCACGCCCTTCATCGCCTCTGACTGCCTAGGCATCCACCGTGTACGCTTAGTCACTTAACCTCACAACCCGAAGATGTTTCCATCGTTCGTGCTGCAAACATTTGAGAGACTCTATGACAGGTTACTCTTTACCCCAATACTTCTACGGAGGGATAAATTTCAGCCGTCATGTTTCAATTTTCAGCTTGTTCCAGATTGTTAAAGAGCAAAATACTTCGCAGCATACTGTTTCCAATATACTCTGAAGTATTGAAATACCGGACTATATGGTGGAGCTAAGCGGGATCGAACCGCTGACCTCCTGCGTGCAAGGCAGGCGCTCTCCCAGCTGAGCTATAGCCCCATACAGTCGCTGAAACACCTTTGGACTACCAACTCGTAAAAGAGTTAATTCTTTCTTAGGCAAGGCATGCGAAAGGGAAGTTTACCTGGGTAAACGACCGCGCGCATAACGCAGCATAAGGGAGAATTTGGTAGGCCTGAGTGGACTTGAACCACCGACCTCACCCTTATCAGGGGTGCGCTCTAACCACCTGAGCTACAAGCCTATAAAGGTATTTCTGCTCGTTACTTTCTATCAGACAATCTGTGTGAGCACGCCACTCGAACTAATATCTTTAGGTAAGGAGGTGATCCAACCGCAGGTTCCCCTACGGTTACCTTGTTACGACTTCACCCCAGTCATGAATCACAAAGTGGTAAGCGCCCTCCCGAAGGTTAAGCTACCTACTTCTTTTGCAACCCACTCCCATGGTGTGACGGGCGGTGTGTACAAGGCCCGGGAACGTATTCACCGTAGCATTCTGATCTACGATTACTAGCGATTCCGACTTCATGGAGTCGAGTTGCAGACTCCAATCCGGACTACGACATACTTTATGAGGTCCGCTTGCTCTCGCGAGGTCGCTTCTCTTTGTATATGCCATTGTAGCACGTGTGTAGCCCTACTCGTAAGGGCCATGATGACTTGACGTCATCCCCACCTTCCTCCAGTTTATCACTGGCAGTCTCCTTTGAGTTCCCGGCCGAACCGCTGGCAACAAAGGATAAGGGTTGCGCTCGTTGCGGGACTTAACCCAACATTTCACAACACGAGCTGACGACAGCCATGCAGCACCTGTCTCAGAGTTCCCGAAGGCACCAATCCATCTCTGGAAAGTTCTCTGGATGTCAAGAGTAGGTAAGGTTCTTCGCGTTGCATCGAATTAAACCACATGCTCCACCGCTTGTGCGGGCCCCCGTCAATTCATTTGAGTTTTAACCTTGCGGCCGTACTCCCCAGGCGGTCGATTTAACGCGTTAGCTCCGGAAGCCACGCCTCAAGGGCACAACCTCCAAATCGACATCGTTTACAGCGTGGACTACCAGGGTATCTAATCCTGTTTGCTCCCCACGCTTTCGCACCTGAGCGTCAGTCTTCGTCCAGGGGGCCGCCTTCGCCACCGGTATTCCTCCAGATCTCTACGCATTTCACCGCTACACCTGGAATTCTACCCCCCTCTACGAGACTCTAGCTTGCCAGTTTCAAATGCAGTTCCCAGGTTGAGCCCGGGGATTTCACATCTGACTTAACAAACCGCCTGCGTGCGCTTTACGCCCAGTAATTCCGATTAACGCTTGCACCCTCCGTATTACCGCGGCTGCTGGCACGGAGTTAGCCGGTGCTTCTTCTGCGAGTAACGTCAATTGATGAACGTATTAAGTTCACCACCTTCCTCCTCGCTGAAAGTGCTTTACAACCCGAAGGCCTTCTTCACACACGCGGCATGGCTGCATCAGGCTTGCGCCCATTGTGCAATATTCCCCACTGCTGCCTCCCGTAGGAGTCTGGACCGTGTCTCAGTTCCAGTGTGGCTGGTCATCCTCTCAGACCAGCTAGGGATCGTCGCCTAGGTGAGCCATTACCCCACCTACTAGCTAATCCCATCTGGGCACATCTGATGGCAAGAGGCCCGAAGGTCCCCCTCTTTGGTCTTGCGACGTTATGCGGTATTAGCTACCGTTTCCAGTAGTTATCCCCCTCCATCAGGCAGTTTCCCAGACATTACTCACCCGTCCGCCGCTCGTCACCCAGGGAGCAAGC
The DNA here is from genome assembly GCF_010119335.3 of Serratia sp. HRI. Taxonomy (NCBI): domain Bacteria; kingdom Pseudomonadati; phylum Pseudomonadota; class Gammaproteobacteria; order Enterobacterales; family Yersiniaceae; genus Serratia; species Serratia sp. HRI. The sequence goes on from NZ_CP083690.1 coordinate 2,372,240, forward strand.
TCCCCTGTGCTACCGCTCGACTTGCATGTGTTAAGCCTGCCGCCAGCGTTCAATCTGAGCCATGATCAAACTCTTCAATTAAAAGCTTGATTTGCTTCCACTCGAGAAGCGATGCTCAAAGATTTACTGCATGAATTTTACTTCAGTTAGTCACTCTTCAAGACTTGATATTTTTTTGCATCCGAAGATGCTGGATATCGTCTTGTGGAGTGCCCACACAGATTGTCTGATAAATTGTTAAAGAGCAGTGAGTTAGGCGCTTTCGCTTGCTAACTCGAGGTGGCGTATATTACGCTTTCCTCTTTCAGAGTCAACCCTAATTTTTAGGATTTTTTCTCTGCGACCCCCGGATACTCTGTGAAGTTGTTCACATGTTCCGTGTCGATGGAGGCGCATTATAGGGAGTTCCTCGCAGGCCGCAACAGGTATTTTCAGCAAAAACGATCGTTCGCTGCATTCCACAGCAAAACCCCGCCTTATACCAACTTGCACACAGTGTTATCCACAGATGCGATTTGCACGGAAAATTTACGAGCGCCACGCAAACGTTTTCGCTACAATTCCCCGCGACGAAACGATCCCCCTTTTTATGGGGGCGTTACCTGAATATGTGCCTGACCCTCCCTTTATAAGGCAAAAAACCTTCCTTATAGAGAGAACGAGGTGGACATTCACGTAACGCTCTTTAATTGCGACTCAAAGCCAAGGGATAAAACCATGCAACAACCTCGTCCAATCCGCCGGGCCCTGCTCAGCGTGTCTGACAAAGCCGGTATCGTTGAATTCGCCGAAGCGCTTTCCCAGCGCGGCGTTGAACTGCTCTCCACCGGCGGTACCGCCCGCCTGCTGGCAGACGCCGGTCTGCCCGTTACCGAAGTATCCGACTACACCGGCTTCCCGGAAATGATGGACGGACGAGTTAAGACCCTGCACCCGAAAGTTCACGGCGGTATCCTCGGCCGCCGCGGCCAGGACGACGCCGTCATGAACCAGCATGACATCAAGCCTATCGACATGGTGGTCGTCAATCTGTACCCGTTCGCCCAAACCGTGGCGCGCCCGGATTGCTCGCTGGAAGACGCGGTCGAGAATATCGATATCGGCGGCCCGACCATGGTGCGCTCCGCCGCCAAGAACCATAAAGACGTTGCCATCGTGGTGAAGAGCAGCGACTACGCCGCCATCATTACCGAGATGGACAACAACGACGGCTCGCTGCGCTATGCCACCCGCTTCGATCTCGCCATCAAGGCCTTCGAGCACACCGCCGCCTACGACAGCATGATCGCCAACTACTTCGGCGCGCTGGTGCCGGCGTACCACGGCGAGACCGAACAGCCGTCCGGCCGCTTCCCGCGTACCCTGAACCTCAACTACATCAAGAAGCAGGATATGCGCTACGGTGAGAACAGCCACCAGCAGGCCGCCTTCTATATAGAAGAAGAGGTAAAGGAAGCGTCCGTCGCGACCGCCGAGCAGCTGCAGGGCAAGGCGCTGTCCTATAACAACATCGCCGATACCGACGCCGCGCTGGAATGCGTGAAAGAGTTCGCCGAGCCGGCCTGCGTGATCGTCAAACACGCCAACCCTTGCGGCGTGGCGATCGGCGACGACATCCTGGCCGCCTACGAGCGCGCTTACCAAACCGACCCGACCTCCGCCTTTGGCGGCATCATCGCCTTTAACCGCGAGCTGGATGCCGCCACCGCGCAGGCGATCATCAGCCGCCAATTCGTGGAAGTGATCATCGCACCAAACGTCACCCAGGAAGCGCGCTCCCTGCTGGCAGCCAAGCAGAACGTGCGTGTGCTGGCCTGCGGCCAGTGGCAGCAACGCGTGGCGGGGCTGGACTTCAAACGCGTCAACGGCGGCCTGCTGGTGCAGGATCGCGATCTCGGCATGGTGACCGCCGCCGATCTGCGTGTGGTATCCGAGCGCCAGCCGACCGAACAGGAACTGCGCGACGCGCTGTTCTGCTGGAAAGTGGCCAAGTTCGTGAAATCCAATGCCATCGTTTATGCACGTGACAACATGACCATCGGCATAGGCGCCGGCCAGATGAGCCGCGTTTACTCCGCCAAGATCGCCGGCATCAAAGCAAGCGACGAAGGGCTGGAAGTGAAAGGGTCTGCCATGGCCTCCGATGCCTTCTTCCCGTTCCGCGACGGCATCGACGCCGCGGCGGCGGTCGGCATTACCTGCGTGATCCAGCCGGGCGGCTCTATCCGCGACGACGAAGTGATCGCCGCCGCCAACGAACACGGCATCGCCATGATCTTTACCGACATGCGTCACTTCCGCCATTAATTCCTTTTGCCGCGTGCGCTCCGGCGCACGCCATTCGTGGAGCCCCTGATGAACATTTTGATTATCGGCAACGGCGGGCGCGAGCACGCGCTGGCCTGGAAAGCCGCCCAGTCTCCGCTGGCGGATAAAGTCTACGTTGCGCCGGGCAATGCCGGCACCGCGCTGGAAGCCAATCTGGAAAACGTGGCGATCGCCGCCACCGACATCCCTGCGCTGGTCGCTTTCGCCCAGAGCCATGACATCGGTCTGACCATCGTCGGGCCGGAAGCGCCGCTGGTGATCGGCGTGGTCGACGCCTTTCAGGCCGTCGGCCTGAAAATCTTTGGCCCGTCGCAGGCCGCCGCGCAGCTCGAAGGCTCCAAAGCCTTCACCAAGGATTTCCTGGCGCGCCACCGCATCCCGACCGCCGAATATGAAAACTTCACCGAGGTGGAGCCGGCACTGGCCTATGTGCGCCGCAAAGGCGCACCGATCGTCATCAAGGCTGATGGCCTGGCGGCCGGTAAAGGCGTGATCGTCGCGATGACGTTGCAGGAAGCGGAAGAAGCCGTGCGTGACATGCTGGCCGGCAACGCCTTCGGCGACGCCGGTCATCGCATCGTGGTGGAAGAGTTCCTTGATGGTGAAGAGGCCAGCTTCATCGTGATGGTCGACGGCGAGAACGTGGTGCCGATGGCCACCAGCCAGGACCACAAGCGCGTCGGCGACGGCGACACCGGCCCGAACACCGGCGGCATGGGCGCCTACTCCCCGGCGCCGGTCGTGACCGACGAAATCCACCGGCGCGCCATGGACCAGGTGATCTGGCCGACGGTGCGCGGCATGGCGGCGGAAGGCAACACCTACGTCGGCTTCCTTTACGCCGGCCTGATGATCGCCGCCGACGGCCAGCCGAAGGTGATCGAATTCAACTGTCGTTTCGGCGATCCGGAAACCCAGCCGATCATGCTGCGCCTGCGTTCCGATCTGGTGGAACTGTGCCTGGCGGGCGCGGAAGGCCGCCTGAACGAGAAAAGCTCCGACTGGGACGAACGCCCTGCGCTCGGCGTAGTGCTGGCGGCCGGCGGTTATCCGGGCGACTATCGCAACGGCGAAGTTATCCAGGGATTGCCGCAGCAGGAAAGCGCCGACGGTAAGGTGTTCCATGCCGGTACACGCCTGCAGGGCAAAGACGTCGTCACCAGCGGCGGCCGCGTGCTGTGCGTAACCGCGCTGGGCGACACCGTGGCTCAGGCGCAGCAACGCGCCTACCAGCTGGCCGAAGGCATTGAGTGGCCGGGCAGCTTCTGCCGCAAAGACATCGGTTATCGCGCGATTGCGCGCGGCAAGTGATTGACCGTATAAGGTCATGACGAGAGGCTCCGCAGCGCGGGGCCTTTTTTATAGCTGGTCTTCTTTCGGTTCCCAGCTGCAGAAGTCGTCGTTCGCTACCAGCAGCAGTTCGCTGCCTTCCGGCGCTTCCAACCAGGCGACACTCACCGGCCGGCTGCTGCTGCGGGCGCGTTTTTCGATCCAGGCGATGGCGGTGGCATCCAACCCAGGTTTTAAGCGCTGGCCGTCGCAGGTTTGCACCTCGCCCTGCATCCAACGCCCCTGCAGCAACTTCACCTTGCCGGCGCGCAGCGCATTGCTCACTTCGAGGATCCGCCGCGCCTGATATTGGTACAGGGCGATTTCATCGCGGGTCAGCGGCTCGCGGCGTGTCGCCAGCTGGCGCTGCATAAAGCTCACCGTGCCGTCGTCGGCAAAGCGCAGTTGAATAGAATCTCGATCGCCGTCAGCGTCGTTACGTTTGATTTGGCGCAGCACGTCGCCCTGATAGGTGTATAGCGTGGTGATGGTACCCGGACCGCGGTAAGGGCTGTAGACGCTGACCAACACCTGCGGACGGTGTTGCTCATCGTCTTTACGCCACAGGCGTATCACGCCCTGATCGGCCACGAAGCCGCTGGCGGTAAAGCTGGGAATATCGGAATGGAAACTGCAGGCGCTCAGGCCGACGGCGATGCCAACGGCCATGAGCACCCGACGAGTAAACAAAAGGGGCGCCATCGCCCCTCTGTTTAATCTTTTCACCGAGGCGCGGTCTTATTTAACAGCGTCTTTCAGTGCTTTGCCAGAAACGAACGCAGGCACGTTGGCTGCTGCGATTTTGATTTCTTTGCCAGTCTGCGGGTTGCGGCCAGTGCGCTCGCTACGATGGTTTACTTTGAAAGTACCGAAGCCAACCAATTGTACTGCATCACCTTCTTTCAGAGACTCAGTAATAGCAGCCAGGGTGGATTCCAGAGCCAGTTTAGCTTGTGCTTTGGAAAGGTCAGCCTTGTCCGCGATTACATCAATCAGTTGAGTCTTGTTCATAAGTTATCCTTACAGTGTGTTTATCGTTTGCAAAGCATCGAGTGCGACGGATATGCCGATTGACAGCACTCTCCTGCATACACGCACCGATAGCCACTTTTTTTACGCCCCCCAAATGTAGACCAGACAGGGTGCGGATGTGAAGCCTTAAGGCATGACAAATCAGGCGTTAAATCACGTTTTGTTGCCTTATTGCGCTAAATTTATCCCGATGTTGCTGACACCCGCCTCTCGCAGGTCGGATCGCAGCCCCTTGATCAGGTCTATATCGCGCTCTTCACAGGCGTCCAACAGGCGGAAAATTTCCCATTGAATGTCCCATTCTTCCTCTACCGCAGGCAAACTTTCCAACTCTTCGTCGGTCATTTCCTTACCGGCTTGGGTCATTTCCAACATCGCCACGGTGCGAATCGATGTTTCGCTGATGGCGATGGCGTGCTCCAGCGTCTCCCCGCCGAGCCGCGAATGGATCAGTTCCCCTAATGCGATACAGGCATCAATTGCCGGGTAAACGCCGTAAAGATCGTAATCTTCCGCCGACGGAATCGCCTCTTCCAACTTCTCGAGCTGGCTGTCGAAGTTGACCTTGGCATCCTTCACTACCAGCGTTTCCCACACCAAATCCAGAATGCGGCGATAAACCGCCGGATCGCCGAACTCGGTCTGTTTGCAGAACATCTGGTAATTCGGGTACATACGCTCGCACAAACTGGCCATAAAGGTCAAATGTTGCCAGGCCTCGAGCCGTTCCAGGCGTAAATGAATCGGGTTACGTAGCATGCTTTACTCTCTTACGCGTTATCTGCGGCGCAGTGTACCCGAAATCGCTCATGGCGACACCTCCGGATGCTGCTGCAACCACCGCTGAAACGCCGGACGACGCGATGCGATGGCGTCGGCCCAGCGGGTCGGCTCGGGTAAACGGTAGCCCGCCATGCAGCGTTGCACCCACGCCAGCGCGCTGTCGGCGCCCACGCGATGCCCGGTGGAGATGAACAGCGGGTTGCAACGCGCCTTGCTGCGCCACACCCAGCCCAGCTGTTCACCCTTATCTTCCAGCGGCGCCAGCGCGCCGACGGCGGCGTCCAGCGGTGCAAATTTGCCGCACAGGCGCTTCTTGGCCACGCCGACAGTCGGCACATCGACCAGCAGGCCGAAATGGCTGGCGACGCCGAGACGCCGCGGATGCGAAATGCCATGCCCATCGACGAAGATCAGCCCCGGTTTCTGCTGCAGCTGCGCCCAGGCGGCCAACAGCGCCGGGTATTCGCGAAACGACAGGAAGCCCGGGATGTAGGGCATGACGGTGGCGATACGTGCCACCTGATACTCCACCAGCTCCAGCGACGGATAGCGCAGAATGGCGATGGCGGCGCGCGTCACCGCCCCCTCTTGTTCGAAGCCCACGTCGGCGCCGGCGATGAAGGCCGGCGGTTCGGCCGGCAGATCGTCGTAGCGAATGACTTCAGCCGCGCGCCGCAGCTGTTCGGCGCGCAGGGCCGCCATATCGGTCACATCGGATCCTTAACGGTGGTATTTCGCCGAGTGCGCGTGTACCGCCTCGACGAAGGCGCCGGCGTGCTCCGGCGGCACATCCTGATGGATGCCGTGGCCCAGGTTGAACACATGGCCGTTGCCGTGGCCAAAACCGGCCAGAATGGTCTCCACCTCTTCTGCGATACGCGCCGGGGAGGCATACAGCATCGACGGATCCATATTGCCCTGCAGCGCCACTTTGTCGCCGACGCGCCGACGCGCGTCGGCGATGTCGGTGGTCCAATCCAGCCCCAACGCATCGCAGCCGGTGGCGGCCATCGCCTCCAGCCACTGCCCGCCGCCTTTGGTGAACAGCGTCACCGGCACGCGGCGGCCGTCGTTTTCACGCAGCAACCCGTCGACGATCTTGTGCATGTAGTGCAAAGAGAACTCGCGGTAATCGCGCCCGGTCAGTACGCCGCCCCAGGTGTCGAACACCATCACCGACTGCGCGCCGGCTTTAATCTGGGCATTGAGGTACAGGATCACGCTGTCCGCCAGCTTGTCCAGCAACAGGTGCAGCGTGGCCGGTTCGGCATACATCATCTTCTTCAGCTTGGTGAAGGCCTTGCTGCTGCCGCCTTCGACCATATAAGTCGCCAGCGTCCACGGGCTGCCGGAGAAACCGATCAGCGGCACTTCGCCCTTCAGCTCGCGGCGAATGGTACGCACCGCGTTCATCACATAACCCAGCTCCACTTCCGGATCGAACACCGGCAGCTTGTCGACGTCGGCGCGGCAGGTCACGGGGGAGCTGAAACGCGGGCCTTCGCCGGCTTCAAAGTACAGGCCGAGCCCCATGGCGTCGGGAATGGTGAGAATGTCGGAGAACAGGATGGCGGCGTCCAGCGCATAGCGGCGCAGCGGCTGCAGCGTGACCTCGCAGGCCAGCTCCGCGTTCTTGCACAGCGACATGAAATCACCGGCCTGGGCGCGGGTCGCCTTGTACTCCGGTAAATAACGACCGGCCTGACGCATCATCCATACGGGGGTCACATCCACCGGCTGGCGCAGCAGCGCGCGCAGGTAGCGATCGTTCTTCAACTCAGTCATTTCTGGGGCTCCCTTAATAATCTGCCGGCCATTGTACATTATTCTGCCCGGCACAGCGCCACGGTGTCCTCAATCAACCGGCGCGCCACGGTGCCGGGCGGCGGCAACAGCGGCAGCTGGTCGTAGCGATACCAGCCGGCGTTGAGCAGCTCCTTGGGATCGTGGCGAATGTCACCCTGATGGTAATCGGCCATAAAGGCCATCATCAGCGAGTGTGGGAACGGCCAGGGTTGTGAAGTGACGTAGCGCAGGTTCTTGATTTCAATATTGCTCTCTTCCATCACTTCGCGCACCACCGCCTGCTCCAGCGTTTCGCCCACTTCGACGAAGCCGGCCAGCACCGTGTGGATACCGCCGCGATGGCGCACGTGTTGCGCCAGCAGGATCTGATCGTCGCGCCGAATGGCGACGATCACGCAGGGTGCAATCTGCGGGTAGTACCGCTCTTTGCAGTGGCCGCACAGACAGGCGCTTTCGGTGCGGCTGAGGTGCATTTCATGGCCGCAATAGCCGCAGTAGCGATGAGAGCGGTAGAAATCCGCCAGCTGCACGCCGCGCCCGGCAAGCTGGAACAGACCGCGATCCTGATCCAACAACTGACGCACCGATCCCATCTCCCGCGGCATCGCCTGGCGCACCAGCCAAACCGGCGCGCCCTCCCATTCACCGATGGTGCGCGCCATGTGGCCCTGCAGCCCGAGGGCGGCGGCCTTCCCCGACGGCAATTCACCGTTTGGTAACCAAAGTTTGCTTTCATGGCTGACGATCCACCAGCCGTTTTCATTGCCCGTTAATGCAAGTTCCATATCGTTGTTGCACAACCTCAGCTTCACTGGCACTCTACAAATCGGCTTTGTTACATTTTAATAACTTACCGGTTACTTTTATTACTTACACGGAGTCAAACATGCTCAACCGTTTGGAAAGGCTGACTCAGCGCGTTGGCGGTAGTAATGAATTAGTTGATCAATGGCTTCAGGCCCGCAAACAGTTGCTGGTCGCCTACTGCACGCTGGTAGGCCTCAAACCGAATAAAGAAAAGCATACGCCGCTGAATGAAAAAGCGCTGGAGAACTTTTGCCACAACCTGGTGGATTACCTCTCCGCAGGGCATTTTCATATCTATGACAGAATTATCAAACAAGTGGAAGGCGCGGCCAGTCCGAAAATGTCGCTGGCGGTGAACATCTACCCCAAGCTGTGGGCCAATACCGAACAGATCATGGCGTTCCACGATCGCTATACCGAAGTGGATATCGATCAGGAGATTTGTCTGGAATTCCACCAGGCCCTGTCGGATATCGGCGAAACGCTGGCGGCACGCTTTGCGCTGGAAGATAAGCTGATCCTGCTGGAAGCGGAGGCCGCGCAGCAACCGCTGCCGGACCAGGCGCTGGATCCCGCGCGTTAAAATTTTATAGTTTTTTTTCTTATCCCTCCTATACTGGGGGGCATCTTGTCGGAGTGCCTAGCGCCTGATTTGTTCATCGAATCAGCCAGGCTGAGACCGTTAATTCGGGATCCGCGGAACCTGATCGGGTTAATACCCGCGAAGGGAACAAGAGTAATCTATCGCCACAGGCACGGCCTTCCCCTTGCGGGCGCCCTGCCTTATCGGCCACCATCATTACTCCCTCCGAGCTCCAGACAAGCAACTTTCCCAACCCAACACACTGGTAGGAACTTGCTATGTCTAACGTTAATCCACCGCGCGCCCGTAAAGCGCAACGCGAAGCCGCCCAGCAGTTTATCGACACCCTGCAAGGCATGGCTTTCCCGAACTCACGCCGCATCTATCTCCAGGGCTCGCGCAGCGATATCCAGGTGCCTATGCGCGAAATTCAGCTCAGCCCGACCCTGGTCGGCGGCAGCAAAGACAACCCACAGTATGAACCCAACGAGGCGATCCCGGTGTATGACACCGCCGGCCCCTACGGCGATCCGCAGGCCGAGCTCGACGTGCACGCCGGCCTGGCCAAGCTGCGTACCGGCTGGATCGACGCGCGCGGCGATACCGCCACCCTAAGCGGCGCCAGTTCCGGCTTTACCCAACAGCGGCTGGCGGACGAGGGGCTGGATCACCTGCGCTTCGAACATCTGCCGCTGCCGCGCAGGGCGCTGCCGGGCAAGTGTGTGACCCAGCTGCACTATGCCCGCGCCGGTATCGTCACCCCAGAGATGGAGTTCATCGCCATCCGTGAAAACATGGGGCGCGAGCGCATTCGCGGCGAGGTGCTGCGCCACCAGCATCCGGGCCAAAGCTGGGGCGCCAACCTGCCGGACAACATCACGCCGGAGTTCGTGCGTCAGGAAGTGGCCGCCGGCCGCGCCATCATTCCCGCCAACATCAACCATCCAGAAGCAGAGCCGATGATCATCGGCCGCAATTTCCTGGTGAAGGTGAACGCCAATATCGGCAACTCGGCGGTCACGTCGTCGATCGAAGAAGAGGTGGAGAAGCTGGTGTGGTCCACCCGCTGGGGCGCGGACACCGTGATGGATCTCTCTACCGGCCGCTATATTCACGAAACCCGCGAGTGGATCCTGCGCAACAGCCCAGTGCCCATCGGCACCGTGCCGATCTACCAGGCACTGGAGAAGGTCAACGGCGTGGCGGAAAACCTCACCTGGGCGATGTTCCGCGATACGCTGCTGGAACAGGCGGAGCAAGGGGTCGACTACTTCACCATCCACGCCGGCGTGCTGCTGCGCTACGTGCCGATGACCGCCAAACGCCTGACCGGCATCGTATCGCGCGGTGGCTCGATCATGGCCAAATGGTGTCTGTCGCACCATCAGGAAAACTTCCTCTATCAGCACTTCCGTGAAATCTGCGAGATCTGCGCCGCCTACGACGTTTCGCTGTCGCTCGGCGACGGCCTGCGCCCCGGCTCGATTCAGGACGCCAACGACGAAGCCCAGTTTGCCGAGCTGCATACGCTGGGCGAGCTGACCAAAATTGCCTGGGAATACGACGTGCAGGTGATGATCGAAGGCCCGGGCCACGTGCCGATGCAGATGATCCGCCGCAACATGACTGAAGAGCTGAAACACTGCCACGAAGCGCCGTTCTACACCCTCGGCCCGCTGACCACCGATATCGCCCCGGGCTATGACCATTTCACCTCCGGCATCGGCGCGGCAATGATCGGCTGGTTCGGCTGCGCCATGCTGTGTTACGTCACGCCGAAAGAGCACCTCGGCCTACCGAACAAAGAAGACGTCAAGCAGGGCCTGATCACCTATAAGATCGCCGCTCACGCCGCCGATCTGGCCAAAGGCCATCCGGGCGCGCAGATCCGCGATAACGCCATGTCCAAGGCGCGTTTCGAATTCCGCTGGGAGGATCAGTTCAATCTGGCGCTCGATCCGGCCACCGCGCGCGCCTATCACGACGAAACCCTGCCGCAGGAATCCGGCAAGGTCGCCCACTTCTGCTCGATGTGCGGGCCGAAATTCTGCTCGATGAAGATTTCGCAGGAGGTGCGCGACTACGCCGCCGCCCAGGAGGCCACCAAGCCGATCGAAGTGCAGCTGACCGGCATGGAGAAAATGTCCGCCGAGTTCCGCGCCCGCGGCAGCGAGCTGTATCACAGCGCCGGCACCCTGCAAGAGGAGACAAGCAATGACTGATATCACGACCCCCTTCCCGGCTACGCCCCACAAACTGGGGCTTTACCCAGTCGTCGACAGCGTGGAATGGATCGCTCGTCTGCTGGAGGCCGGCGTCACCACGATCCAGCTGCGCATCAAGGATCTGCCGGATGAGCAGGTCGAAGAGGACATCGCTGCCGCCATCGCGCTGGGCCGGCGTTATCAAGCGCGACTGTTCATCAACGACTACTGGCGGCTGGCGATCAAGCACGGCGCCTACGGCGTGCATCTGGGCCAGGAAGATCTCGATACCACCGATCTGGCGGCCATTCACCGCGCCGGGCTGCGGCTCGGCGTGTCCACCCATGACGACGCGGAGCTGGCGCGCGCGCTGGCGGTGAAACCCTCCTACATCGCGCTGGGGCACATCTTCCCCACCCAAACCAAAGACATGCCTTCGGCGCCGCAGGGGCTGACGGAGTTGAAACGCCACATCGCCGGCCTGGCGGATTACCCGACGGTGGCGATCGGCGGGATCAGCATCGATCGCGTACCGGCGGTGCTGGCGTGCGGCGTCGGCAGCGTGGCGGTGGTCAGCGCCATCACCCAGGCGCCGGACTGGCGTGCGGCGACGGCCGAGCTGCTGAGGCTGATCGAAGGCGAGGGCCCAAACGATGCTTAACGATCAGGAATTCCTGCGCTACAGCCGCCAGCTGCTGCTGGAGGACGTCGGCCCGGAAGGCCAGGAGAGGCTCAAGCGCGCCACGGTGCTGATCGTCGGTTTGGGCGGGCTCGGTTCCCCGGCTTCGCTGTATCTGGCCGCCGCCGGCGTCGGCACGCTGCTGTTGGCCGACGACGACCAGCTGCACGTCACCAACCTGCAGCGGCAAATCCTCTACCGCAGCGCCGATACCGCCACCGGCAAGGCGGCGCTGGCGCAACGCCATCTGCAGGCGCTGAATCCGTTGGTGGAATCCATCCCGCTGGCGCAGCGGCTGGAGGGGCAAGCGCTGCGCGACGCGGTCGCCCGCGCCGATCTGGTGCTGGACTGCTGCGACAATATGGCGACCCGTCATGAGGTCAATGCCGCCTGCATCGCCGCCGCCAAGCCGCTGATCAGCGGCAGCGCGGTCGGTTTCAGCGGCCAGTTGCTGGTGCTCGAGCCGCCCTATGCGCACGGCTGCTACGCCTGCCTGTACCCGGAGCAGGAAGAACCGCAGCGCAACTGCCGCACCGCCGGGGTACTCGGCCCGGTAGTCGGCGTGATCGGCACCCTGCAAGCGCTGGAGGCCATCAAGATGCTGTCCGGCATGCCTTGCTCCCTCAGCGGTAAACTGCGGCTGTTCGACGGCAAGCAGCAGAGCTGGAGCACACTGCAACTGAGCCAGGCCCGCGCCTGCCCGGTATGCGGAGGCGCGGCATGAAAATCCGTCTGAACGACCAACTGCTGGAGCTGGCGCAGCCGCTCAGCGTCGCCGCCCTGCTGACCCAGCTGGAACGCCACCAGCCGGGCACCGCGCTGGCTATCAATCAAACCATCATCCCGCGCGCCGACTGGGCCGACCATCAGGTGCAGGACGGTGACGACATTTTGCTGTTTCAAGCGATCGCCGGAGGCTGACATGCTGAAAATCGCCGATACCACTTTTACCTCGCGCCTGTTCACCGGCACCGGCAAGTTCGCCACCCCGGCGTTGATGCTGGAGGCGCTGGCGGCCTCCGGCTCACAGCTGGTGACCATGGCCATGAAGCGCGTCGATCTGCGCGGCGGCAACGACGCCATTTTGGCGCCGCTGCAGCAGTTGGGCGCCCGGCTGCTGCCCAACACCTCCGGCGCCAAAACCGCCGCCGAAGCGGTGTTCGCCGCCCGGCTGGCGCGTGAAGCGCTCGGCACCCACTGGGTGAAGCTGGAGATCCATCCCGATGTGAAATACCTGCTGCCGGATCCGATAGAAACGTTGAAGGCGGCGGAAACGCTGGTAAAAGACGGTTTTGTGGTGCTGCCCTACTGCGGTGCCGATCCGGTGCTGTGCAAACGGCTGGAAGAGGTGGGCTGTGCGGCGGTGATGCCGCTCGGCGCCCCTATCGGCTCCAACCGCGGTCTGCGCACCCGTGACTTCCTCGAGATCATCATCGAGCAGGCCAAGGTGCCGGTGGTGGTCGACGCCGGCATCGGCGCGCCGAGCCACGCGCTGGAAGCGATGGAACTGGGCGCCGACGCGGTGCTGGTGAATACCGCCATCGCCGTGGCGCACGACCCGGTGCAAATGGCGCGGGCGTTTCGCCTGGCGCTGGAGGCCGGCGAGCTGGCGCGCAGCGCCGGATTGGGCGCTAGCCAGCGCGGTGCGGCCGCCTCAAGCCCGCTGACCGCCTTCCTCAGCCAGCCGGAGGAGGCACAGTGATGGGCGACGATTTCAGTAGCCGCTGGCAACAGCTGGATTGGGACGACATTACGCTGCGCATCAACGGCAAAACCGCACGCGACGTGGAACGCGCGTTGAACGCCGACAAGCTGACGCGCGACGACTTTATGGCGCTGATCTCTCCCGCCGCCGCGCCGTATCTGGAACCGCTGGCGCAGCGCGCGCAGCAGCTGACCCGTCAGCGCTTCGGCAACGTCGTCAGCTTCTATGTGCCGCTGTACCTCTCTAACCTGTGTGCCAACGACTGCACCTACTGTGGCTTTTCGATGAGCAACCGCATCAAGCGCAAAACGCTCGATGCGGCGGAGATCGCACGCGAGTGCGAAGCCATCAAGGCGCTGGGGTTCGAACACTTGTTGCTGGTCACCGGCGAGCATCAGACCAAGGTTGGCATGGACTATTTCCGTCAGCACATTCCGGCGATCCGCCGCCACTTCAGCTCGCTGATGATGGAAGTTCAGCCGCTGGCGCAGGACGAGTACGCCGAACTGAAAGCGCTGGGCCTGGACGGCGTGCTGGTGTATCAGGAAACCTACCATCCGGCCACCTATCTGCAGCACCATCTGCGCGGCCAGAAGCAGGATTTCCATTGGCGTCTGGCCACGCCGGATCGCCTGGGGCGCGCCGGGATCGACAAGATCGGCCTCGGCGCGTTGATCGGCCTGTCCAACAGCTGGCGCACCGACTGTTACCTGCTGGCGGAACATCTGTTCTACCTGCAGCAAACCTACTGGCAGAGCCGCTACTCGATCTCGTTCCCGCGCCTGCGCCCCTGCGCCGGCGGCATTGAGCCGGCGTCGATCATGAGCGAGCCTCAGCTGGTGCAGCTGATCTGCGCCTTCCGGCTGTTCGCGCCGGACGTTGAGCTGTCGCTGTCTACGCGTGAGTCGCCGTACTTCCGCGATCATATGATCCCGGTAGCGATCAACAGCGTCAGCGCCGGATCCAAGACGCAGCCCGGCGGCTATGCCGACGACGTACCGCCGGAGTTGGAACAGTTCGAGCCGCACGACGGCCGCACGCCGCAGCAGGTCGCCGAGGCCATCAGCAATGCTGGGCTGCAGCCGGTGTGGAAAGACTGGGACGATTATCTGGGACGCAGCGCGCAATAAGCGGCAACGTTTACCGCCGCGTGAAGAAAACGCTGGAACGACCGCGCAATGCCAAACGGTGGCGCTGGCGCCGGCAGGCCCGCCGGCTATAGTGGCCTTGCCGGCCGCCAAACCCGGCGCCGGCCGGGGCCGTCTCCCTCTCGATGGCCCCGCCTTATCCCATCCCGGATCGCGCCGGAGATTCTCCTGCGCGACACCGGGCCCTCGTCCGCGGCAACGCGCATATGGCATATCGCAGCCTGTAAGGGTGTACGGACAGGTTGTCTTGTCGGCTAAAGGACATGTGGCATAACGGTGCTCGGCACTCACTCAGCGGTGAGACTCAGAGGACGCTGTTGCGGTAGAAAAGTGGGGAAAGAGGAAAAAGAAGGTACAGCGACGAAGAGAGGTTCGAGTAGTCATCCCCGGTGCTGCCAATGGCCCTGGTGTTGGCCGCGGATCTTTTTGCCGCCTGCTCCCTGCTTACGGACAAGAGCAGGCGGTTTATTTTGTGAGACTGGCACCCCCCCAGGACGCGAATCACACAGTATGTGCGCTAATTAACCACATAAACGGTTAAATGTGAATGTCTTTTGAGTGTTTTTTTATTTATTATCGAGTGTTTTATGAGTTTGCCAAGGAAAATCAAACTGATATCGCCGCAAGCTCCGGAGCATCATCTATAATCCAGCACGGGTTCTTGCGCAGGTTTTTCAGCGCTCGCGGTCAACATCAAAAAAGCCAAGGTTGTCATGAAGAAAACGCCAAATTACATCGATGCAATCAGCGCGTTGCTCACTCTGAAAGGAGTTGGCGACAGAAAGCATGCCTCCACGATGGCCAACATACTGAACCTTCAATACAACAGCGCCAAACAGAAACTGGATGGCAAAAGAGGCATTACCCTCGATGAAGTCAAAAAGGTTTTCCAGTATTTCAACGAGCCCTTTGCCGGCCAAAGGACGCATAACGGCGTCTTTATCATGAACAGCATTCACAAGCGCTGCAACATTGAGGTCGACGAGTGCCCGGTCACGCAAGCGGACAACGACGAAACCTACGCCTACAAAAAAGACGATCTTTTTATCATCAGCACCAATCGGGAACATGCCGCCGATGCTCCGCTATACAAAGTCAACAAGATAGACTTCCTGCCGGCCCCGCGTATCGCGATCCTGGATAATGACGGCGATATTCTCGAACTGTTGAAGAAGATCGCCAGCCGATACGGCATCGAGACTGAGACCTTTCAGACGGCGGACGCCATGCTGGCCGCGCTGGAACAGCAGTCCTTTGAGGCGTTTATTCTGGACTGGCTGTTGGATTTCGGCGAGACCTCCGAACGCGTCGTGAAAAAAATTAAAGACGTTCTCGATCCGCACGCCCGCATTATTATTCTGACCGGCCAGCTGAATCACTACGAGAAAAACATCGGCGATATGATCCTGCACTATGACGTGCACCTGGTGGAAAAACCGACCAAGCCGCTGATTATCTCCTCGCTGCTGCTGTCGAATCTATTCTTTAATTAGTTTGACCGGGATGCGGATCAAAAACGATGAGCCTACTCCTTCGACGGATTTGGCTTTAATGGTGCCTTTCATCGTCGTGACGTAATTTTTGATAATGGTCAGCCCCAGCCCCAACCCCTGCCGCGTTTCCCTTTCCACCCCCTGATTGAACGCCTTATATAACCTATCCAGGTTATCGACGTTAAACCCGATGCCGGTATCTTTTACCCGCAAATACAGGTTGCCGTGGCACAGCTTCACATTGAGGGTAACCACGCCCCGGTGGGTAAATTTGTCCGCGTTGCTGAGCAGGTTGGCCAATATTCGGTAGAGCTTGTATTTATCAGAACCAATCAGGCCGGCATAAGACGAACGGTGAATCACGAGGCGATTGCCGCGCCCGGCGCCGATGCCGGTTACGGCATCGTCCACCACCTCATTCAGCCGGAAGGTAGAAATATTGATTTTAACTTCTCCCATCTCAAGCCGAGAATAATCCATCACCTCGCGCGTTTGTTCGGCGATCTTATTACCGTGATAGGAGATCAGGCGGGCTTCTTTTTTCAGCTCTTCCTGCGCCAGCTCGTGTTCCATGATATCTGCGGCAATGACGATGGCCTGGGTCGAGCCGGCGATCTCGTGGTAGATGGAAGAAATAAAGATGTTCTTGTTCTTGATGATCTCTTTCAACGAGAAGGCATTCCTCAGCACCAGGAACATCATCAGGAACACCAAAATCAGCGAAAAGAGGGCGAACATCTCGGCTTTACTCGAGTTGTCCTGAATGATGCCTTTCACTTCGGTAAAGTTTTTAATCTGTATCCGATAAATAATTTCCTGGATATCGACCAGCGTACCCTCGATATCATCCATATAAGAGAGAATGTCCGCCTTGTTTTTCTGCCCCACCAGCAAGCCGGTGGAGAGATCGTCCAACACGCGGTACTGCAGCTTCAACAGCGCAACATTCTTGATGAACTCGTCGTCGTAATAAAAAGAGTCGCTGAAGGTCGAACGGCTCTCCAGGATCTGAATCTTAGAGTAGAAGATTTTCTTTTTGATCTGGAAGGCGTCGTAGTCGTTGTTTTCACTGAGCAGCAGCGCGGTTTTGGTCCTTTCAAACGCCAGAAAAAGGATCTCGGCCACCGAGTAGTTGTCCAGATTGGGCTCGATTTGCTTGTAGCGCTCTTTTACGCCGCCGAAGTTAATGGCAATCAACAAAATCAATAAGGAGAAGATGGCAACCAACGCGATAAGAGTACCGATCAGTTTTTTGCTCATCTTATTTCAGCTCCAGCCGTTTAACTTGCCAGACGGTTTTCGCATTCACATCCAGGTTATTCAGCTCGGCGTAGCCATCGCGCGGATAAATAATGGCGAACGGCCCCAGCTCCCCAACGTCTATCGGCTTGCCACCGCGCTGATAGGCGACGATCACGCGGTATTTAATCATCTCGTCAATCGGCATCGAGTAGGAGTAATCGTCCCAGGCGAAAGCGCGCACCGACTGGCCTTTCAGGTGATAGGCTTTCACCAGCTCGGCAAACTCAACGCCGGTAAACGTATCTTCCGGGGTGAAATTGGTCGAGGTTTTAATCGTGTGCACCGGCATTTCCTCCAGCATCTGCCGGGTTATCTTGATCTTCTCGCCGTCGAGCGGTTTCAGGTAAAAATAGTCAACTGCCGCATACAGCGGTGCGCTGAACAGCGAAAGCAGCAGTAACGTCATCAATCCTTTGATTGTCATTATTCACCCTCTTTACGTTTCACCAGTTCAGCCTGGCCAAACTCATCCTGCCCGACCACGGCCCAGCCGTGATGTTGATAAAAGCCTTCGGCTTTGGAGCCAGGATCGGTGGTTAAGTGGATAGCTTCAGCGCCGTGCTCAAACATCCAGTGAGTGACCCGGGCCAGCAAGGCGGAGCCGATCCCCTTCGACTGGTATTCCGGCTTCACGAACAGACCACCGATCAGCGGTTCAGGGATGAATAGCCCGAAGCCAACGCCGGCATAGTCGTCGCCATGCTTGCAGATCCAGCCGCCGCCCTGGTTGATGTCCTCCAGCGCCTGTTTGCGCTGCAGGTACTGGATCTGATGCGGGTGCAGCAGGTTTTCTTCAACGGAAAAGCGGATCTCATACAGGTAAGGCAGGTGTTGCGCCGTCAATTTTTCGAAGGTAATGAGGCTGTCCATGTTCGCACTGTCCTTGGTTGTCTGGTAAAAAGCGCCGGTCAATTTCTGCTGTAACCATAGTAGCAAAGTTTGCTCGGCCCCGGCATGAGGCGAAAAAAAACCGCCCCCGAGGGAGCGGTTTATCTGGCGATGGGCCCGGCATGCCGGGCCCGCGGCGCGGATGACGATTACTCGTCGTCGCTGCCGCCCAGGCCTGCGTTGAGCAGCTCGGCCAGGTTAGCCGTCGCTTCTTCCGCGCTGACTTGCGGAACAACCGGCGCTTCCCCCTGAGCACGACGACGCATGCGATCCTGATGATAAGCGTAACCGGTACCGGCTGGGATCAGACGGCCCACGATGACGTTCTCTTTCAGGCCACGCAGTTCATCACGCTTGCCGGCTACGGCAGCTTCGGTCAGAACGCGCGTCGTTTCCTGGAACGATGCAGCGGAGATGAAGGACTCGGTCGCCAAGGAAGCCTTGGTGATACCCAGCAGATCGCGCGAGAAGGTTGCCGCAATTTTACCTTCAGCTTCCAGCTGACGGTTGGCAATCTTGACGCGAGACACTTCAGCCTGCTCGCCTTCCAGGAACTCGGAGCCACCAGCGCTAACGATGGTGCCTTTACGCAGCATCTGACGAACGATAACTTCGATGTGCTTATCGTTAATCTTAACGCCTTGCAGACGGTAAACTTCCTGCACTTCGTTGGTGATGTAGCGGGTAACCGCATGCACACCACGCAGACGCAGAATGTCGTGCGGAGACTCTGGGCCGTCGGAAACGACGTCACCACGTTCCACCACTTCGCCTTCGAACACGTTGAGCTGACGCCATTTCGGAATCATCTCTTCGTAAGCGTCGCTGCCGTCCAGCGGAGAGATCACCAGGCGACGTTTGCCTTTGGTCTCTTTACCGAACGAGATAATCCCGCTGATTTCAGCCAGGATTGCCGGCTCTTTCGGACGACGTGCTTCGAACAGGTCGGCAACGCGCGGCAGACCACCGGTAATATCCTTGGTACCGCCGGATTCCTGAGGAATACGCGCCAGGGTATCACCCGCACCGATCTGAATGCCGTCTTCCAGCTGAACGATCGCTTTGCCCGGCAGGAAGTATTGAGCAGGCATATCGGTGCCTGGGATCAATACGTCTTCGCCCTGAGCGTCAACGATTTTCAGTGCCGGACGCAGGTCTTTACCGCTACCGGTACGCTCTGCGCTGTCCAGAACTACCAGAGAAGACAAACCGGTCAGTTCGTCGGTCTGGCGAGTAATGGTCTGGCCGTCAACCATGTCCGCGAAGCGAATGAAGCCGCTGACTTCACTGATGACCGGCATGGTGTGCGGATCCCAGTTAGCAACGGTTTCGCCGCCGTTAACTTCTTCACCGTCGCCTTTGCCCATCACGGCACCGTAAGGCACCTTGTAGCTTTCTTTGGTACGGCCGAATTCGTCGATCAGTTTCAGTTCGGTGTTACGCGAGGTGATCACCAGCTTGCCCGCAGCGTTCATAACGAACTTCGCGTTGCTCAGCTTGAGGCTACCCTTGTTTTTCACCTGGATGCTGGATTCAGCAGCCGCACGAGATGCCGCACCACCGATGTGGAACGTACGCATCGTCAGCTGTGTACCCGGCTCACCGATGGACTGTGCCGCGATAACGCCGATGGCTTCACCTTTGTTGATGATGTGGCCACGTGCCAGGTCGCGACCGTAGCAGTTTGCACACACACCAAAGTCGGTTTCACAGCTCACCACGGAACGGACTTTAACACTGTCGACAGAGTTCTCTTCCAACAGGTCACACGCCTTCTCGTTCAGCAGGGTGTTGCGTGGCACCAGAATGTCCGCCGTACCCGGCTTGAGGACGTCTTCTGCCGTCACACGGCCCAGAACGCGTTCACGCAGTGGCTCTTTCACGTCGCCACCTTCGATAACCGGAGTCATCAGGATGCCGTCGTGGGTGCCACAGTCGTCTTCGGTCACCACCAGATCCTGCGCCACGTCAACCAGACGACGGGTCAGATAACCGGAGTTCGCGGTTTTCAGTGCGGTATCCGCCAGACCTTTACGAGCACCGTGGGTGGAGATGAAGTACTGGAGTACGTTCAGACCTTCACGGAAGTTCGCGGTGATTGGCGTTTCGATGATGGAGCCGTCCGGCTTCGCCATCAGACCACGCATACCGGCCAGCTGACGAATCTGAGCGGCGGAACCACGCGCACCGGAGTCGGCCATCATAAAGATGCTGTTGAAGGAAACTTGCTGTTCCACTTCGCCGTCACGGTTAACCACGTCTTCTACCGACAGGTTTTCCATCATCGCTTTCGCAACGCGTTCGTTCGCTGCAGCCCAGATATCGATCACTTTGTTGTAGCGTTCGCCGGCGGTAACCAGACCAGACTGGAACTGCTCCTGGATCTCGGCAACTTCGGTTTCCGCTTCTTCGATGATCTCCGCTTTCTTGGCCGGGATAACCATGTCGTCGATACCTACGGAAGCGCCGGAACGGGCTGCGTAAGCAAAACCGGTGTACATGATCTGGTCAGCAAAGATAACGGTCGGCTTCAGGCCCAGGATGCGGTAACAGGTGTTCAGCATCTTGGAGATCGCTTTCTTGCCCAATGGCTGGTTAACGATCGAGTACGGCAGACCTTTCGGTACGATCATCCACAGGATGGCGCGGCCGATGGTGGTGTCGATGATGCTGGTCTGAGAAGTCCATTCGCCTTCGGCGTTTTTGACGTCTTCGGTGATACGCACTTTAACGCGCGCATGCAGCGACGCCAGGCCGGCGCGGTAAACACGCTCAGCTTCTTTGGAACCGTTCAGCACCATGCCTTCGCCCTTGGCGTTAACACAGTCGCGGGTCATGTAGTACAGACCCAGTACAACGTCCTGAGAAGGAACGATGATTGGCTCGCCGTTCGCTGGGGACAGGATGTTGTTGGTGGACATCATCAGCGCACGCGCTTCCAGCTGGGCTTCCAGCGTCAGCGGTACGTGAACAGCCATCTGGTCACCGTCGAAGTCAGCGTTATAGGCCGCACAAACCAGCGGGTGCAGCTGGATCGCTTTACCTTCGATCAGAACCGGTTCAAACGCCTGGATACCCAAACGGTGCAGGGTTGGTGCACGGTTCAGCAGTACCGGGTGTTCGCGGATCACTTCGTCCAGGATATCCCAAACGACGGCTTCTTCACGCTCAACCATTTTCTTGGCGGCTTTGATGGTGGTGGCCAAGCCACGCAGCTCCAACTTGCCGTAGATGAACGGTTTGAACAGTTCCAGCGCCATCTTCTTAGGCAGACCGCACTGATGCAGACGCAGGTATGGACCTACGGTGATTACGGAACGGCCGGAGTAGTCAACGCGTTTACCGAGCAGGTTCTGACGGAAACGACCCTGCTTACCTTTGATCATGTCGGCCAAAGATTTCAGAGGACGTTTGTTGGAACCGGTGATGGCACGACCGCGACGGCCGTTATCCAGCAGGGCGTCTACCGCTTCTTGCAGCATACGCTTTTCGTTGCGCACGATGATGTCAGGCGCAGCCAGATCCAGCAGGCGTTTCAGACGGTTGTTACGGTTGATCACGCGGCGATACAGATCGTTCAGATCCGACGTCGCGAAACGACCGCCATCCAGCGGAACCAGCGGGCGCAGATCCGGTGGCAGTACCGGCAGCACGGTCAGGATCATCCACTCCGGCTTGTTGCCAGACTGTACGAACGCTTCCAGCAGCTTGATACGCTTGGTCAGCTTCTTGCGCTTGGTTTCGGAGTTGGTTTCGTTCAGCTCTTCACGCAGCTGCTCGCACTCGGCTTCCAGATCCATGTTTTTCAACAGGGCCTGAATAGCTTCCGCACCCATCTTGGCGTCGAATTCGTCACCGAACTCTTCCAGCGCGTCCAGATACTGCTCTTCGGTCAGGATCTGACGGCGCTCGAGGTTGGTCATACCGCCTTCGACCACCACATAGGATTCGAAGTACAGTACGCGTTCGATGTCACGCAGCGGCATATCCAGCAGCAAACCGATGCGGGATGGCAGCGATTTCAGGAACCAGATGTGCGCGGTCGGCGAGGCCAGCTCGATGTGGCCCATGCGCTCACGACGCACTTTGGTCTGGGTCACTTCAACGCCGCACTTCTCACAGATCACGCCGCGGTGTTTCAAGCGCTTGTACTTACCGCACAGGCACTCGTAATCTTTTACCGGCCCGAAGATACGGGCGCAGAAAAGGCCGTCACGCTCTGGTTTGAACGTACGGTAGTTAATGGTTTCCGGCTTCTTAACTTCACCGAACGACCACGAACGGATCATGTCTGGCGAGGCCAGAGCAATCTTGATCGCATCAAACTCTTCGGTCTTAGTTTGCGCTTTCAGAAACTTCAATAAGTCTTTCACGGATTGGCTCCTGTCGGAGTTAAACCTGTTGGGTACCCACAACCGCAGTAGGTACCCGTGTGACCTGAACAACCACCCTCAGGCTCCCTTAGGCGGGGAGCCTGAGCCGGAATGACGATTACTCGTCTTCCAGTTCGATGTTGATGCCGAGCGAGCGGATTTCTTTCAACAGTACGTTGAAGGATTCCGGCATGCCTGGCTCCATCCGGTGGTCGCCATCCACGATGTTTTTGTACATCTTGGTACGGCCGTTAACGTCATCCGACTTAACGGTGAGCATTTCCTGCAGGGTATAAGCCGCGCCGTATGCTTCCAGTGCCCACACTTCCATCTCACCGAAGCGTTGACCACCGAACTGCGCTTTACCACCCAGAGGTTGCTGAGTAACCAAGCTGTAAGAACCGGTTGAACGGGCGTGCATTTTATCGTCAACCAAGTGGTTCAGTTTCAGCATGTACATATAGCCGACAGTAACCTGGCGCTCGAATTGCTCACCGGTACGGCCATCGAACAGCGTGATCTGACCGGAGGTCGGGATACCGCCCATTTCCAGCAGCTTCTTGATTTCAGTCTCTTTCGCACCGTCAAACACCGGCGTTGCGATCGGCATACCTTTTTTCAGGTTCTCTGCCAGACGCAGCACTTCGTCGTCGCTGAAGGTGTTCAGGTCAACTTTCTGGCAAACGTCGTCGCCCAGATCGTAGGCCTTCTGGATGAACTCACGCAGCTTGGCCACTTCCTGCTGCTGCTTCAGCATCTGGTTGATCTTCTCACCGATGCCTTTCGCAGCCATACCCAGGTGGGTTTCCAGGATCTGACCGATGTTCATACGTGATGGTACGCCCAGCGGGTTCAGTACGATGTCTACCGGCGTGCCGTTTTCATCGTAAGGCATATCTTCGATCGGGTTGATCTTGGAGATAACACCCTTGTTACCGTGGCGGCCCGCCATCTTGTCACCCGGTTGGATCTGACGCTTAACGGCCAGATAAACCTTGACGATTTTCAGCACGCCCGGCGCCAGATCGTCGCCCTGAGTGATCTTACGACGCTTGGCTTCCAGCTTCTTCTCGAAGTCGGATTTCAGTTCGTCGTACTGCTCAGCCAGCTGCTCCAGCTGGTTTTGCTTCTCTTCGTCGGTCAGGCCCAGTTCCAGCCAGCGATCGCGCGGCAGCTTGCTCAGCTTGTCGGCTTCGATGCCACCGGCAACCAGCACCGCGTGGATACGTGCAAACAGGCCGGCTTCCAGGATCTGCAGTTCTTCAGTCAGGTCTTTCTTCGCCTGCTTCAGCTGCATCTCTTCGATTTCCAACGCGCGCTTGTCTTTTTCCACGCCATCGCGGGTGAAGACCTGCACGTCGATAACCGTACCGGAAACGCCGTTCGGTACACGCAGAGAAGAGTCTTTAACGTCAGACGCTTTCTCACCAAAGATCGCACGCAGCAGTTTCTCTTCCGGCGTCAGCTGGGTTTCGCCTTTAGGCGTTACCTTACCGACCAGAATGTCACCGCCGGTCACTTCCGCACCGATATACACGATACCGGATTCATCCAGCTTGGAGAGCGCAGCTTCACCCACGTTAGGGATGTCGGCGGTGATCTCTTCAGGCCCCAGCTTGGTGTCGCGAGACACGCACGCCAGTTCCTGGATGTGGATGGTGGTGAAGCGATCTTCCTGCACCACGCGCTCGGAGACCAAGATGGAGTCTTCGAAGTTGTAGCCGTTCCAAGGCATGAACGCTACGCGCATGTTCTGGCCCAGTGCCAGCTCGCCCAGGTCTGTCGATGGGCCATCCGCCAGCACGTCGCCGCGCTCGATTGGCTCACCCAGATTCACACACGGCATCTGGTTGATGCAGGTGTTCTGGTTAGAACGGGTGTACTTGGTCAGGTTGTAAATATCGATACCTGCTTCGCCCGGATACATCTCGTCTTCGTTAACTTTGATAACGATACGGGAAGCATCCACGTACTGGATCACACCGCCGCGTTTGGCAACGGCGGTTACGCCGGAGTCAACCGCTACAGCGCGTTCCATACCGGTACCGACCAGCGGCTTGTCAGCACGCAGGGTTGGTACGGCCTGACGTTGCATGTTCGCACCCATCAATGCACGGTTGGCGTCATCGTGTTCCAGGAATGGAATCAGTGAAGCACCAACGGAAACAACCTGCTGGGTGGATACGTCCATGTAGTCAACCTGGTCGCGGCTGAACAGGCTTGATTCGCCTTTGCTACGACAGGTGACCAGGTCTTCTACGAAGCGGCCTTCTTCATCCAGGTTGGAGTTCGCCTGGGCGATAACGAAGTTGCCTTCTTCAATAGCAGACAGGTAGTTGATTTCATCGGTCACCACGCCGTCACGCACGCGGCGGTACGGGGTTTCCAGGAAGCCATACTCGTTAGTCTGTGCGTACACGGACAGGGAGTTGATCAGACCGATGTTTGGACCTTCCGGCGTTTCGATTGGGCACACGCGGCCATAGTGGGTCGGGTGTACGTCTCGAACTTCAAAGCCGGCGCGCTCACGGGTCAGACCGCCCGGGCCCAGTGCGGAGATACGACGCTTGTGCGTGATCTCGGACAGCGGGTTGTTCTGGTCCATGAACTGGGACAGTTGGCTGGAGCCGAAGAACTCTTTCACCGCCGCCGAAATCGGCTTGGCGTTGATCATGTCCTGAGGCATCAGGGTATCCAGATCGCCCAGAGACAGGCGCTCTTTCACCGCACGCTCAACACGCACCAGACCTACGCGGAACTGGTTCTCGGCCATTTCGCCGACGGAGCGGATACGACGGTTGCCCAAGTGGTCGATATCGTCCACTTCGCCCTTGCCGTTACGGATATCGATGAGCTTCTTCATCACTTCGATGATGTCGTCTTTGCTCAGGATGCCCGAACCTTCGATCTCGTCGCGCAGCAGAGAACGGTTGAACTTCATGCGACCCACCGCGGACAGATCATAGCGGTCTTCGGAGAAGAACAGGTTCTCGAACAGGCTTTCGGCAGCTTCGCGCGTTGGCGGCTCACCAGGGCGCATCATGCGGTAGATTTCTACCAGCGAGCTCAGACGATCGTTGGTCGGATCGACACGCAGCGTTTCAGAGATGTACGCGCCGTGATCCAGATCGTTGGTGAACAGCGTTTCGATGCGCTTGTGGCCGGACTGGCTCAGCTTGGCCAGCAGATCCAGCGACAGCTCCATGTTGGCTGCGCAGATCAGTTCGCCGGTATTGGTATCGATATAGTCTTTCGCGACCACTTTGCCCGCGATGTACTCTACCGGTACTTCAATGCTCTGAATGTCGTCTTTTTCCAGCTGACGGATATGACGAGCGGTGATGCGACGGCCTTTCTCTACGTAGATCTTGCCGTTGGCTTCGATGTCGAACGAAGCGGTCTCACCACGCAGGCGCTCTGGCACCAGCTCCATCTGCAGCTTGTTGTCGCGGATTTCGAAGACGATCTTGTCAAAGAACAGGTCGAGGATCTGTTCAGTGGTGTAGTTCAACGCGCGCAGAATGATGGTCGCAGGCAGTTTGCGGCGACGGTCGATACGCACGAACAGGTTGTCTTTCGGATCGAACTCGAAGTCCAACCATGAACCGCGGTAAGGGATGATACGTGCGTTGTACAGCACTTTACCCGAGGAGTGGGTTTTACCCTTATCGCTGTCGAAGAATACGCCAGGACTACGGTGCAACTGAGATACGATAACCCTCTCAGTACCGTTGATCACAAAGGTGCCGTTTTCGGTCATGAGCGGAATTTCGCCCATGTAGACTTCTTGTTCCTTGATGTCTTTGACCGTACCTTCAGGCGCTTCGCGCTCATAGATAACCAGGCGCAGTTTTACGCGCAGCGGTGCAGAGAACGTCACACCACGGATCTGGCACTCTTTGACGTCGAAGACCGGCTCACCAAGACGGTAGCTAACGTATTGCAGCTCCGAATTGCCACTGTAGCTCTGGATAGGGAAAACAGAACGGAATGCGGCTTCAAGGCCGTACTGCCCTTCTGGATCTTGCTCGATAAACTTCTGGAACGAGTCAAGCTGGATAGAAAGGAGATATGGTATGTCCAGCACTTGTGGACGTTTACCAAAATCCTTACGAATACGTTTTTTCTCGGTATAGGAGTAAACCATAGGGTTCCTCAGCTCGCTGATCAGTGACCCAATCTGTCCGTCCGATTAGGGACAGTTCATGCAACACCGTTTTGTCGACCGGAAAGCGGGAACACTTTCCGCAATGTCTCTTGCTATCACGCTTAAACCATTTCATCGCGTCTTCCCCCAGAACTCCTGGTAGTGCAAAGACCGCGGTATATTAAGTCGTCAATAGAAACAAACATTGGGAGGCGAAACCAGCAGCCAAACAGTGTGAAACGCTACTGGCGCCCTACAGCGCAAAAAGGCTGGTGACTAAAAAGTCACCAGCCATCAGCCTAAAAGACTAGGCTGCAACCGGAAAGGTTGGCTTATTTAACTTCAACTTCTGCGCCAGCTTCTTCCAGAGATTTTTTCAGAGCTTCTGCGTCATCTTTGCTCACGCCTTCTTTCAGAGCGGCTGGAGCAGATTCAACCAGGTCTTTAGCTTCTTTCAGACCCAGGCCGGTAGCGCCACGTACTGCTTTGATAACAGCAACTTTGTTAGCGCCTGCAGCTTTCAGGATAACGTCGAATTCAGTTTTCTCTTCAGCAGCTTCAGCTGGGCCAGCAGCAACAGCTACAGCAGCAGCAGCAGAAACGCCGAATTTTTCTTCCATAGCGGAAACCAGTTCAACAACGTCCATTACGGACATAGCGGCAACTGCTTCCAGGATTTGGTCTTTAGTGATAGACATAACAATTGTTCCTAAAATTCAGAAATAGTTTAAATACGTTAGCAAAGGCTAAGAAAGAGTGGCTTATGCCGCTTCTTTCTGATCGCGTACTGCAGCCAGAGTGCGAACCAGTTTGCCGGCAGCGGCTTCTTTCATGGTTGCCATCAGGCGTGCGATTGCTTCATCGTAAGTTGGCAGCGTCGCCAGGCGGTCGATTTGCGCCGCAGGGATCAGCTCACCTTCAAAGGCCGCAGCTTTAACCTCGAATTTTGCATTCGCTTTCGCGAACTCTTTGAACAGACGAGCAGCAGCGCCCGGGTGTTCGTGAGAGAATGCAATCAAGGTAGGACCGACAAACGTGTCTTTCAGGCATTCGAATGGAGTGCCTTCAACTACGCGACGCATCAGGGTGTTGCGAACAACACGCATGTAAACGCCAGCTTCACGACCTGCTTTACGCAGTTCAGTCATTTTATCTACGGTAACGCCACGGGAATCCGCAACAACCGCAGACAGCGCGCCTTTGGCTACTTCGCTGACTTCAGCAACAATCGCTTGTTTGTCTTGAAGATTTAATGCCATTAGCTTTTTGCTCCTGGATTAGCCGGGGAAAATCCCCCGGAACTCACTTCACTCGGCGCTTTGTAAAACGCCACGCCGAGCGGCTTAACACGGTGAGCAGAATCCAGCAAAGACATTCTTTTATAAAAAAGAAAAATTTTCTTAGGCTCTGTCACCGTCTACGCAGGAAGGATTAAGTATCTTGCGATACACCTGCGGTCTTGGACGGAGGCCTGGATAGGCCAGGCTCCAACCGAAAAATCTTTGTTTTGCCTACGGCATAGCCAATAGCAAAACCTTGGGGCATAAGATTCTAGACAAATCTCGGCCCCAAGTCAAAGCGATAATCGCAAATGCGATTAGTTCGCTGCAGCAGACAGACCGCTCTGATCGATAGCAACGCCAGCACCCATGGTGGTGGAGAGGCTAACTTTCTTGATGTACATGCCTTTCGCCTGAGAAGGTTTTGCTTTTTTCAGCGCAACCAGCAGGGCTTCCAGGTTTTCTTTCAGTTTGTCTGCGTCGAAATCAACCTTACCGATAGTGGTATGGATGATGCCGTTTTTGTCGTTACGGTAGCGAACCTGACCTGCTTTAGCGTTTTTCACTGCTTCAGCAACGTTCGGAGTAACGGTACCCACTTTCGGGTTTGGCATCAGGCCGCGTGGACCCAGGATCTGGCCCAGTTGACCCACAACGCGCATTGCATCCGGGGAAGCAATAACAACGTCGAAGTTCATTTCGCCTTTCTTGATCTGGTCAGCCAGATCGTCCATACCTACCAGCTCTGCGCCGGCAGCTTTCGCTGCTTCAGCGTTAGCGCCTTGGGCAAATACGGCAACGCGAACGGAACGACCGGTGCCGTGTGGCAGAACGGTAGCGCCACGAACGTTTTGGTCAGATTTACGAGCGTCAATGCCGAGGTTAACGGCAACGTCAACGCTTTCTACGAATTTAGCGGTGGCCAGCTCTTTCAGCAGAGCAACAGCTTCAGTGATGTCATACTGTTTAGTAGCATCAACTTTGTCACGGATCACGCGCATGCGCTTGGTCAGCTTAGCCATCTCTTAATCCTCCACTACCAGGCCCATGGAACGAGCGGTACCTTCGATGG
This sequence comes from Serratia sp. HRI, assembly GCF_010119335.3. Lineage (NCBI taxonomy): Bacteria > Pseudomonadati > Pseudomonadota > Gammaproteobacteria > Enterobacterales > Yersiniaceae > Serratia > Serratia sp. HRI. Next base: position 2,401,199 of record NZ_CP083690.1, read on the forward strand.
AGCGAGTCATCGCTTCAACGTCAGAACCAGTCATGTCCGCAGCTTTGGTTTCTGCGATTTCACGTACCTGAGCACGGGTCACTTTACCTACTTTGTCTTTGTTCGGCTTACCGGAACCAGACTTGATACCAGCCGCTTTTTTCAGCAGAACTGCTGCTGGCGGGGTTTTGGTAACGAAAGTGAAGGAGCGATCAGAATAAACGGTGATAACAACCGGAATCGGCAGACCTTTTTCAACGCTGTCAGTCTTAGCGTTGAATGCCTTACAGAATTCCATGATGTTAACGCCCTGCTGACCCAGAGCTGGACCCACTGGTGGGCTCGGGTTCGCCATACCAGCTGCAACTTGCAGCTTGACGTAGGCTTGTACTTTCTTAGCCATTTAAATTTCCTCGGTTTGGGTAGTATCGCCTCGTAAGAGGCTCCCCGTGTTTCACCCCGCCCAACATGCATCAGGCAAGGCATATAAAAACAAAAGGCGCGAAATTGTAGTTCAATTTCGCGCCTTTGACAAGCGGCAACGCGCCACTCGCTGCTGATTATTCGATCAGCCTTTCTCAACCTGGCTGAAGTCCAGTTCCACCGGCGTTGCACGGCCAAAGATGGAAACGGAAACTTTCAGGCGGCTCTTCTCGTAATCGACTTCTTCGACCACACCGTTGAAGTCGGCAAACGGGCCGTCGTTGACGCGCACCAGCTCGCCCGGTTCGAACAGCGTTTTCGGACGCGGCTTGTCACCCACCTGCTGCAGGCGGTTCATGATCGCATCAACTTCTTTATCGCTGATTGGCGCAGGACGGTCAGACGTACCGCCGATGAATCCCATGACGCGCGGTACGCTGCGCACCAGGTGCCAGCTGGCGTCATTCATCACCATCTGCACCAGCACGTAGCCAGGGAAGAACTTACGCTCGCTCTTACGACGCTGGCCGCCACGGATTTCAACCACTTCCTCCGTAGGCACCATCACTTCGCCGAACAGCTCTTCCATATCGTGCAGTTTGATGTGTTCACGCAGCGATTGTGCTACGCGACCTTCAAAACCGGAAAACGCCTGAACGACGTACCAACGTTTTTTTGGAGCTTCAGACATTTTAGAACCTCAGGCCAGTAATAAACGACACCAGACGGACCAGAATACCATCCAGCCCCCACAGAATCAGTGACATCACGGCGGTTACCGCGGCAACGATCAACGTGGTGTGTAGCGTTTCCTGACGAGTTGGCCAAATCACTTTACGTACTTCGGTACGCGCTTCGCGGGCAAACGCAACGGTGGCTTTGCCTTTGGTGGTCATCAGAGCCACTGCACCTGCAACGGCGATGATCAGCACAACTGCCAGCGCGCGCAATGGCAGGCTTAAATCACGGTAGTAATAGTTACCGACAATAGCCACAACCAACAGAACGGCGACGATCAGCCACTTTGCCGCTTCCAGGCCGCGTCCGCTCCCTTGAGCCTCGGTATTCGCACTCATAAACCAACCTGTCACAATGATGATTCAGAACAAACAACTTTGCCTCGCATTGCGAGGCAAACCAAACCGATCGGATACCGCTTCAGCGCTATCCCGGTGTTTTACGCTATGACGTATTTCAGTCAATACGGTTTAAGAGCCCATCTCACCAATGATTATGACTGCAAAATCGCTGATGAGATAGGTTCTAGTTCACAGCGTAGAAAAAGGGCATCAAATGATGCCCTTTTACCGCGTGTCGCGTCAAACTTTATCAGCGATTAAGCGATAACTTTAGCAACAACACCAGCGCCAACGGTACGGCCGCCTTCACGGATTGCGAAACGCAGACCGTCATCCATCGCGATTGGGTGAATCAGGGTGACAACCATGTTCACGTTGTCGCCTGGCATTACCATCTCTACGCCTTCTGGCAGTTCGATGGTACCGGTCACGTCAGTGGTACGGAAGTAGAACTGTGGACGGTAGCCTTTGAAGAATGGAGTGTGACGACCACCTTCATCTTTGCTCAGGATGTACACTTCAGATTCGAACTGGGTGTGTGGCTTGATAGAGCCCGGCTTAGCCAGTACCTGACCACGTTCGATTTCTTCGCGCTTGATACCACGCAGCAGAACACCTACGTTCTCACCAGCACGGCCTTCGTCCAGCAGTTTGCGGAACATTTCAACGCCAGTACAGGTAGACTTAACGGTGTCTTTGATACCAACGATTTCAACTTCTTCGCCAACTTTGATGATACCGCGCTCAACACGACCGGTAACAACGGTACCACGACCGGAGATGGAGAATACGTCTTCGATTGGCAGCAGGAACGGCTTGTCGATAGCACGCTCTGGCTCTGGGATGTAGCTGTCCAGGGCTTCGGCCAGTTCGATGATTTTCGCTTCCCACTCAGCTTCGCCTTCCAGCGCTTTCAGCGCGGAACCGCGGATTACCGGCAGGTCGTCGCCTGGGAAGTCGTAAGCGGACAGCAGTTCGCGAACTTCCATTTCTACCAGTTCCAGCAGCTCTTCATCATCAACCATGTCGCATTTGTTCATGAATACGATGATGAAAGGAACGCCAACCTGACGACCCAGCAGGATGTGCTCACGGGTCTGAGGCATTGGGCCGTCAGTCGCAGCTACTACCAGGATCGCGCCGTCCATCTGAGCAGCACCGGTGATCATGTTTTTCACGTAGTCGGCGTGCCCTGGGCAGTCAACGTGCGCGTAGTGACGAGTCGGGGTGTCATACTCAACGTGAGAGGTGTTGATGGTGATACCACGAGCTTTTTCTTCTGGCGCGTTATCGATCTGGTCGAAAGCACGTGCAGAACCGCCGTAGGTTTTAGCCAGTACGGTAGTGATCGCTGCAGTCAGGGTAGTTTTACCGTGGTCAACGTGGCCGATAGTACCGACGTTAACGTGCGGTTTTGTACGTTCAAACTTTTCTTTAGACATCGATTGTCCCTCTAAGACACGGATAAATCGGTGGTATCACCACATCAACCAAGCATTTGCTCGTTGAATCCAGAACAGAAAGAAAATCAGGGGGCGAGAAATTAAGAAGTGGTGCTGATAGGCAGATTCGAACTGCCGACCTCACCCTTACCAAGGGTGCGCTCTACCAACTGAGCTATATCAGCACATCTTGGAGCGGGCAGTGGGAATCGAACCCACATCATCAGCTTGGAAGGCTGAGGTAATAGCCATTATACGATGCCCGCATCCTGGAACTCGGCTACCTGATTTTTCTGTAGAATTTTGGGATGGAGCAGGATTGTTCATCACTCGGCTCGCATCCTTCGGGCCGGCTGCGCCTTGCGCTGCACAGCTCGAACCTTGCCGAAGGCTTTCGCCCTCTCCTCCCGCCATCAACCGTTGCGGTATTTATCGCATCTCAGTTAATCGCCGAAGGCAAGATTTGGTGGTGGGGGAAGGATTCGAACCTTCGAAGTCTGTGACGGCAGATTTACAGTCTGCTCCCTTTGGCCGCTCGGGAACCCCACCAGATTTTAACTACTTGTGACTCGAATGGTGCCGGCTACCGGAATCGAACTGGTGACCTACTGATTACAAGTCAGTTGCTCTACCTACTGAGCTAAGCCGGCATCAAGTGCAGCGCATTCTAGGTAGAGCGGGCGACCTATGCAACAAAAAAATTGCTTTACGCGCACTTTCGCTCATAAATCAGTCAATTTTGCATACTGTCATGCAATTCGCAGCCTGCGGCGTGCAAACATTCATCACTCGCGGCAATCATTCTCTACAATTTTATCCACTTTTTGCAAGCCTTGAGCGCCGCTTTCTCCGTGTCGGGCTTCTCAAAATACTTAACCCACGCAGGTAAACTGTGAGCGGGATCGATGCACCAAAAAGGGGATACCTGCCCCGGACTGCGGCGTGGGCTACACTGATCCCTCGCCCTTTTGCCGTCGCCATGCCTTTCGCCGCTGTGGCTCAGTTATTGCTTCTCTTCATTACCCCCATCCCAGGAGGAATGACCGATGAAAATAGTGCTTATCAACGCCGCTACGCTACCGATTTACCGCGATGAATTGGCCCGCCTGTTGACCGATGCCGTCACGCACGGCGCTTCTGTCGGTTACGACACCTTAATCCCTCACGAAGACGCAGAGAGCTACTTCCACAGTCTGCGGCCGGCCTTGGCCAAAGGTGAACTGCTGCTGTGGATTGCCCGTGACGAGCGCGGCGTCGTTGGCACCGTGCAACTCGAGCTCTGTCAGAAGCCGAACGGCCGTAATCGTGCGGAGGTAGTGAAGCTGTTGGTACATAGCCGCGCTCGACGAAACGGCGTAGGTCAGGCGCTGATGAAGTCACTGGAGCACGCGGCACTGCAACAGCAGCGCGGGCTATTGTACCTGGATACGCAGGCCGGTTCGGCGGCAGAAGCGCTTTATCGCAGCCTGGGTTATCGCTGTTTGGGCGAGCTGCCGGATTATGCGGCAGGGCCCGATGGGCATTACCATCCAACCGTTATTTATTACAAACGCCTGTTCGCCGTGAACCAACCTTCGCGCGCCATCGCCAGCTAGCCTTCAGGCGGTATCCGGCCCCGATGATACCGCCTTGCAACCCCTCTTTATCAACTGCGCGCCGCTTCGCACAATTGACATAAACTGCTGCCTATCGACAACTTTTGCGAAAAAAGTCTACGCCAAAAACGAAGCTGTCTATAATATGCAGCTTGTTTATTCTCTGGAGCTGGCGTCCGGCGCCTTTCCCAACCTGCGTTAACAGGCAGAATTTGGCTTATGATAAAAAGAGATCAATCTTTAGCAACGCCCTACCTACAGTTCGATCGTACCCAATGGGCTGCATTGAGAGATTCGGTGCCGCTGACGTTGTCGGAAGAAGAGATCGTTAAACTGAAAGGGATTAACGAAGATCTCTCGTTGGAAGAAGTTGCGCAGATTTATCTGCCGCTGTCACGACTGTTGAACTTCTATATCAGCTCCAACCTGCGGCGGCAGGCGGTACTGGAGCAATTCCTCGGCACCGACGGGCAAAAAATTCCCTATGTCATCGGCATCGCCGGCAGCGTAGCCGTCGGTAAGAGCACAACAGCGCGCTTGTTGCAGGCACTGCTGAGCCGCTGGCCGGAACACCGCAGCGTTGAGCTGATCACGACCGACGGCTTCTTGCATCCTAATAAGGTGCTGAACGAACGCGGCCTGATGAAGAAAAAAGGCTTCCCGCAGTCTTACGATATGCATAGCCTGGTGAAATTCGTGTCGGAAGTGAAATCCGGCGCCAAACGCGTCACCGCCCCGGTTTATTCCCATTTGATCTATGACGTTGTGCCCGAGGGCAATAAAGTCATCGAGCAGCCGGATATTCTGATCCTGGAAGGGCTTAACGTATTGCAAAGCGGTATGGATTACCCTCACGATCCGCATCGCGTATTCGTTTCCGATTTTGTCGACTTCTCTATATATGTCGATGCCCCAGAGACGCTATTGCAAAGCTGGTATATCAATCGCTTCCTGAAATTCCGTCAGGGCGCATTTTCCAATCCTGATTCTTATTTCCATCACTATTCAAAATTGCCGGAACCGGAAGCGATTAATATCGCCACGCAATTATGGAATGAAATTAACGGATTGAATTTGCAGCAGAATATACTGCCTACGCGCGAGCGAGCCAGCCTGATCATGACCAAAAGCGCTAACCACGCCGTTGAAAGCGTGCGTTTAAGAAAGTAAGCCTACAGATCGATTCAGGGGACGTTGCCGTCCCCCTTTCACTAACTATTCCGCACTGCGCAGCGATATCTCCCCGCCGATGAAGGGTTTTATCTCCCCGTCTTGTTCCAGCAGTAGCGCCCCCTGCGAATCGATGCCTCGGGCGATGCCCACAATCTGCCGCTCGCCAATCAGGAGCTTGACCGGTCTGTCGATAAAGTTATCCAGGGTACGCCAGCGACCGATAAAGGGCGCCAGTCCGTCTATCTCAAACTGTTTCAACGACTGACGCAGCTCATTGAGCAGGGTTGCAGCCAGCTCATTACGATCGATCTGAATTCCCGCTTCCTGTAGGTTAATCCAGCCCTGGGTAATGGCGCTGGCGTTGGTATCCCGCATCGCCAGGTTGATGCCGGCACCGATGACCAGTTGAGCCGCATCGCCGGTTTTTCCCGTCAGTTCGACCAGAATCCCGGCCAGTTTACGATCGTTCAGATAAAGATCGTTAGGCCACTTAACGCGCACGTCTGCGGCACCGAGACGCTGCAGAACTTCCGCCATCACCATCCCGATTACCAAGCTGAGCCCCATGGCCGCCGCCGGGCCTTGCTCCAAGCGCCAGAACATCGACAAGTATAAATTAGCGCCGAATGGAGAGATCCACTGCCGCCCACGGCGCCCACGCCCCGCCTGTTGGTATTCAGCGACGCAGGCGTCACCGGAGTGCAGCTCGGCGATGCGGTCCAGCAAGTATTGGTTGGTGGAATCGACCACCGGCAACACGCTTACACGCTTGTCTTCCAGCAGGCTGAGGATACGCTCGGCTTCCAACAGCTGGATGGCACCAGGCAGGCTGTAACCTTTGCCTGGCACGGTAAAAACATCCAGCCCCCACTCGCGAATGGTTTGAATATGCTTATTGATCGCAGCACGGCTCATGCCGAGTGACTCACCGAGGTGTTCCCCGGAATGGAATTCGCCGTCGGCCAGCTGCGCGATCAGTTTTAACGGAACCTTGGTATCTTTCATGACAACACCGCCACGGCATTCAGCTCACCGGTCGCGCCAATAAAACGCACCTCAGGCTCCAGCCAGACGCCAAATTTATCGGCCACCGTCTTGCGTACGTGGCGCGCCAGCGCCACCACATCCTGGCTGTGGGCGTTGTCGATGTTCACCAGTACCAGCGCCTGCTGGCGGTGTACCGCAGCCCCACCGAGACGATATCCTTTCAGCTCGCATTGGTCGATAAGCCAGCCGGCGGCCAGCTTCACCTGGCCATCCTGCTGCGGATAATGCGGTATGCCAGGATATTTGGCGATGAGTTCTGCGGCTTTCTCTGCGTTCACCAGCGGATTCTTGAAGAAGCTGCCGGCATTGCCGGTTTCACGCGGATCGGGCAGCTTGCTGCGGCGCATGGCGCATACGGATTCAAATACCTGAAGCGGCGTCACCGTAGCGGGATCCAGCTTAGCCAGATCGCCGTAGCTCAATTTGGGTTGCCACTGTTTGTTGAGGCGTAAACCCAGCCCAACAATGACATGCCCGGTTTGGAAACGGTGTTTGAAAATACTTTCCCGGTAGCCGAAACCACACTCGGCAGCCGGAATGCGATCGATAGCGCCGGTAGAGAAATCCAGCAGATCGACATACTCGCAAACGTCTTTCAATTCGACGCCGTAGGCGCCGATGTTCTGAATAGGTGCGGAGCCGGCCAATCCAGGAATCAACGCCAGGTTCTCCAGACCGCAGATCCCGGCCTGCAGCGTATATTGCACCAGATCATGCCAATTCTCACCGGAGCTGACGTGGAGATGCCAGGCATCACTATCTTCCCGGACGTCGATACCCTTTAGCTGATTGACCATGACCGTGCCCGAAAAATCCTCCAGGAACAGCACGTTGCTACCTTCACCGAGAATCAGCAGCGGCTCCTGACGCTTGCGCGTTTGTTGCCAAACCTTGAGCATCTGCTCAATTCTATCGGCTATGACCAGGTGCGCTGCGTTGACCGGGAGCGCAAACGTATTGTGGTTTTTTAAAGACGCGCTTTCAGTAGACATAACGTTCAATACCTATACGGAAATAATCTTTCGCCTAGTCTACTCGATTCGAGGCGTCTGGCTAATATTTGTTTTAATTAACGTGAAATTTATCGAATAATACACTGAAGAATTAAGACTTATCTTTGATATAACCGGATAATTCTCATCAACACCTTAATAAATAGGCATTTTTATTATTTAAATAATAATCTGAAGCTATCAATTATATATGAACTGGCTATTCCCCCGACAAAAAACATTATTCTTCCTTATAAGACTAAGCTACATATGCCAAAAAGGTATTTTTCAAAGCAATAGATACAGTCAGGATATTTATTTTACGCATAGCAAAAAGCCCTGAACTGACGTTCAGGGCTTTCGGCTTGGTTTGATGCCTGGCAGTGTCCTACTCTCGCATGGGGAGACCCCACACTACCATCGGCGCTACGGCGTTTCACTTCTGAGTTCGGCATGGGGTCAGGTGGGACCACCGCGCTATTGCCGCCAGGCAAATTCTGTTTTATTCCAACCGCTTCACTCTCCTGAAGCCATCAGAACCAATCTCGGAACTTCGCTGAAAATCTCTCTAAAAACACCTTCGGTGTTGTAAGGTTAAGCCTCACGGATCATTAGTACTGGTTAGCTCAATGCATCGCTGCACTTACACACCCAGCCTATCAACGTCTTAGTCTTAAACGTTCCTTCAGGGACCTTAAAGGCCCAGGGAAGACTCATCTTGAGGCAAGTTTCGCGCTTAGATGCTTTCAGCGCTTATCTTTTCCGCACTTAGCTACCGGGCAATGCCATTGGCATGACAACCCGAACACCAGTGGTGCGTTCACTCCGGTCCTCTCGTACTAGGAGCAACCCCTCTCAATCTTCCAACGCCCACGGCAGATAGGGACCGAACTGTCTCACGACGTTCTAAACCCAGCTCGCGTACCACTTTAAATGGCGAACAGCCATACCCTTGGGACCTACTTCAGCCCCAGGATGTGATGAGCCGACATCGAGGTGCCAAACACCGCCGTCGATATGAACTCTTGGGCGGTATCAGCCTGTTATCCCCGGAGTACCTTTTATCCGTTGAGCGATGGCCCTTCCATTCAGAACCACCGGATCACTAAGACCTACTTTCGTACCTGCTCGAGCCGTCACTCTCGCAGTCAAGCTAGCTTATGCCTTTGCACTAACCTCACGATGTCCGACCGTGATTAGCTAACCTTCGTGCTCCTCCGTTACTCTTTGGGAGGAGACCGCCCCAGTCAAACTACCCACCAGACACTGTCCTCACCCCAGATTATGGGGCCGAGTTAGAACATCAAACATTAAAGGGTGGTATTTCAAGGATGGCTCCACGCAGACTGGCGTCCACGCTTCAAAGCCTCCCACCTATCCTACACATCAAGGCTCAATGTTCAGTGTCAAGCTATAGTAAAGGTTCACGGGGTCTTTCCGTCTTGCCGCGGGTACACTGCATCTTCACAGCGAGTTCAATTTCACTGAGTCTCGGGTGGAGACAGCCTGGCCATCATTACGCCATTCGTGCAGGTCGGAACTTACCCGACAAGGAATTTCGCTACCTTAGGACCGTTATAGTTACGGCCGCCGTTTACTGGGGCTTCGATCAAGAGCTTCGCCTTGCGGCTGACCCCATCAATTAACCTTCCAGCACCGGGCAGGCGTCACACCGTATACGTCCACTTTCGTGTTTGCACAGTGCTGTGTTTTTATTAAACAGTTGCAGCCAGCTGGTATCTTCGACTGGCTTCAGCTCCATCCGCAAGGGACTTCACCTACATGCCAGCGTGCCTTCTCCCGAAGTTACGGCACCATTTTGCCTAGTTCCTTCACCCGAGTTCTCTCAAGCGCCTTGGTATTCTCTACCTGACCACCTGTGTCGGTTTGGGGTACGATTCAATGTTACCTGGAGCTTAGAGGCTTTTCCTGGAAGCAGGGCATCAACTACTTCTGCACCGTAGTGCATCGTCATCACGCCTCAGGGTTGATATGCAACCGGATTTACCAGGTCACACCCCCTACACGCTTAAACCGGGACAACCGTCGCCCGGCTAGCCTAGCCTTCTCCGTCCCCCCTTCGCAGTAACACCAAGTACAGGAATATTAACCTGTTTCCCATCGACTACGCTTTTCAGCCTCGCCTTAGGGGTCGACTCACCCTGCCCCGATTAACGTTGGACAGGAACCCTTGGTCTTCCGGCGAGCGGGCTTTTCACCCGCTTTATCGTTACTTATGTCAGCATTCGCACTTCTGATACCTCCAGCAACCCTCACAGGCCACCTTCAACGGCTTACAGAACGCTCCCCTACCCAACAACGCCTAAGCGTCGCTGCCGCAGCTTCGGTGCATGGTTTAGCCCCGTTACATCTTCCGCGCAGGCCGACTCGACCAGTGAGCTATTACGCTTTCTTTAAATGATGGCTGCTTCTAAGCCAACATCCTGGCTGTCTATGCCTTCCCACATCGTTTCCCACTTAACCATGACTTTGGGACCTTAGCTGGCGGTCTGGGTTGTTTCCCTCTTCACGACGGACGTTAGCACCCGCCGTGTGTCTCCCGTGATAACATTCTTCGGTATTCGGAGTTTGCATCGGTTTGGTAAGCCGGGATGGCCCCCTAGCCGAAACAGTGCTCTACCCCCGAAGATGAGTTCACGAGGCGCTACCTAAATAGCTTTCGGGGAGAACCAGCTATCTCCCGGTTTGATTGGCCTTTCACCCCCAGCCACAAGTCATCCGCTAATTTTTCAACATTAGTCGGTTCGGTCCTCCAGTTAGTGTTACCCAACCTTCAACCTGCCCATGGCTAGATCACCGGGTTTCGGGTCTATACCTTGCAACTATTCGCCCAGTTAAGACTCGGTTTCCCTACGGCTCCCCTATACGGTTAACCTTGCTACAAAATATAAGTCGCTGACCCATTATACAAAAGGTACGCAGTCACACCACGAAGGTGCTCCCACTGCTTGTACGTACACGGTTTCAGGTTCTATTTCACTCCCCTCGCCGGGGTTCTTTTCGCCTTTCCCTCACGGTACTGGTTCACTATCGGTCAGTCAGGAGTATTTAGCCTTGGAGGATGGTCCCCCCATATTCAGACAGGATGTCACGTGTCCCGCCCTACTCATCGAACTCACGACCTGTGCATTTTAGTGTACGGGGCTATCACCCTTTACTGCGCGACTTTCCAGACGCTTCCACTAACACACAAGCCGATTCAGGTTCTGGGCTCCTCCCCGTTCGCTCGCCGCTACTGGGGGAATCTCGGTTGATTTCTTTTCCTCGGGGTACTTAGATGTTTCAGTTCCCCCGGTTCGCCTCATGCCACTATGTATTCATGACATGATAGTGTGTCGAAACACACTGGGTTTCCCCATTCGGGTATCGCCGGTTGTAACGGTTCATATCACCTTACCGACGCTTTTCGCAGATTAGCACGCCCTTCATCGCCTCTGACTGCCTAGGCATCCACCGTGTACGCTTAGTCACTTAACCTCACAACCCGAAGATGTTTCCATCGTTCGTGCTGCAAACATTTGAGAGACTCTATGACAGGTTACTCTTTACCCCAATACTTCTACGGAGGGATAAATTTCAGCCGTCATGTTTCAATTTTCAGCTTGTTCCAGATTGTTAAAGAGCAATATCTTAAACATGACTCGAAAGTCATCTTTAAGATATGGTGTATCGTCAGATACTGGGGACCGCCGCTTTCACCGGGTGGGTCGGAAGCTTGGCGTCCCCTAGGGGATTCGAACCCCTGTTACCGCCGTGAAAGGGCGGTGTCCTAGGCCTCTAGACGAAGGGGACACGACACCGTACTTTTATGACGCTTTTGCTCGTTACTTTTTCATCAGACAATCTGTGTGAGCACGCCACTCGAACTAATATCTTTAGGTAAGGAGGTGATCCAACCGCAGGTTCCCCTACGGTTACCTTGTTACGACTTCACCCCAGTCATGAATCACAAAGTGGTAAGCGCCCTCCCGAAGGTTAAGCTACCTACTTCTTTTGCAACCCACTCCCATGGTGTGACGGGCGGTGTGTACAAGGCCCGGGAACGTATTCACCGTAGCATTCTGATCTACGATTACTAGCGATTCCGACTTCATGGAGTCGAGTTGCAGACTCCAATCCGGACTACGACATACTTTATGAGGTCCGCTTGCTCTCGCGAGGTCGCTTCTCTTTGTATATGCCATTGTAGCACGTGTGTAGCCCTACTCGTAAGGGCCATGATGACTTGACGTCATCCCCACCTTCCTCCAGTTTATCACTGGCAGTCTCCTTTGAGTTCCCGGCCGAACCGCTGGCAACAAAGGATAAGGGTTGCGCTCGTTGCGGGACTTAACCCAACATTTCACAACACGAGCTGACGACAGCCATGCAGCACCTGTCTCAGAGTTCCCGAAGGCACCAATCCATCTCTGGAAAGTTCTCTGGATGTCAAGAGTAGGTAAGGTTCTTCGCGTTGCATCGAATTAAACCACATGCTCCACCGCTTGTGCGGGCCCCCGTCAATTCATTTGAGTTTTAACCTTGCGGCCGTACTCCCCAGGCGGTCGATTTAACGCGTTAGCTCCGGAAGCCACGCCTCAAGGGCACAACCTCCAAATCGACATCGTTTACAGCGTGGACTACCAGGGTATCTAATCCTGTTTGCTCCCCACGCTTTCGCACCTGAGCGTCAGTCTTCGTCCAGGGGGCCGCCTTCGCCACCGGTATTCCTCCAGATCTCTACGCATTTCACCGCTACACCTGGAATTCTACCCCCCTCTACGAGACTCTAGCTTGCCAGTTTCAAATGCAGTTCCCAGGTTGAGCCCGGGGATTTCACATCTGACTTAACAAACCGCCTGCGTGCGCTTTACGCCCAGTAATTCCGATTAACGCTTGCACCCTCCGTATTACCGCGGCTGCTGGCACGGAGTTAGCCGGTGCTTCTTCTGCGAGTAACGTCAATTGATGAACGTATTAAGTTCACCACCTTCCTCCTCGCTGAAAGTGCTTTACAACCCGAAGGCCTTCTTCACACACGCGGCATGGCTGCATCAGGCTTGCGCCCATTGTGCAATATTCCCCACTGCTGCCTCCCGTAGGAGTCTGGACCGTGTCTCAGTTCCAGTGTGGCTGGTCATCCTCTCAGACCAGCTAGGGATCGTCGCCTAGGTGAGCCATTACCCCACCTACTAGCTAATCCCATCTGGGCACATCTGATGGCAAGAGGCCCGAAGGTCCCCCTCTTTGGTCTTGCGACGTTATGCGGTATTAGCTACCGTTTCCAGTAGTTATCCCCCTCCATCAGGCAGTTTCCCAGACATTACTCACCCGTCCGCCGCTCGTCACCCAGGGAGCAAGCTCCCCTGTGCTACCGCTCGACTTGCATGTGTTAAGCCTGCCGCCAGCGTTCAATCTGAGCCATGATCAAACTCTTCAATTAAAAGCTTGATTTGCTTCCACTCGAGAAGCGATGCTCAAAGATTTACTGCATGAATTTTACTTCAGTTAGTCACTCTTCAAGACTTGATATTTTTTTGCATCCGAAGATGCTGGATATCGTCTTGTGGAGTGCCCACACAGATTGTCTGATAAATTGTTAAAGAGCAGTGCCGAGAAACTCATCGGCGCGGGCTGCGTATATTACGCTTTTCACCCGGAGAGTCAAGCGTTTATTTCGCTTTCTTCTCGCTGACCCGGCGGCTTGTCAGTCGTTGTTCCCGGTCAGTGGAGGCGCATTATAGGGAGTTCTCGGCGGGCCGCAACCCCTAATTGCAAAAAACTTTTCAAGCGCGGCTTTTTTCGGCAAAACGCTGGCCAAACCCGCATTTTTGTCACTTTTCGTACTGGATCTGGCTAAATTCCTGGGCGAAACGGTCGACCTGCTGCCAATCGGTGTACTCCACTTCCTTACTGGTATCCGTTTCACCGCCCGTCATACGCATAATAAATTGAATCATGATGCGGTCGAACCAGCGATAGCGCGGATAACGCAATGCGCCGGCAAACACCGCGCACTGTTTTGGCTGCCACGGCGAGGCCAGCAGGAACTTGCGAGTATAAGCGTTGGTTTGCGGCGAGCGCTTTTCCGGTTTACGCGCGGTCAGGTTCACGGCAAAGAACGCGCTCGGCATTCGATTCAGTTGCTCGGCATGACGCTTGACGAATTTATCCAGCGCCGGGTTAAAGTGCCCGTAACGGATAGAAGCGCCGATCATCACCTGCTGATACTGGCTAAGATCGACCTGTTCCGCCTGCAGCAGATCGATCACCTCACAACGCAGCGTGTCCTGCAGCTTGCTTGCTATATAAGAAGCGATAGCGCGTGTTTGCCCGTCACGGCTCGAATAAAGTATCAATGCCTTCATGGCGTACTCCTTATATCAGACTCACTCACGCCAGAAGGTTGGCGTGAACAGCACCAGCAATGTGAACACTTCCAGGCGCCCGAACAGCATCGTCACCACCAGGATCCACTTGGCCGCCGCCGGCATCGTGGTGAAGTTATCCGCCACTACGCCCAGGCCGGGGCCGAGGTTATTGAGCGTTGCCGTCACTGCGGCGAACGCGGAAAAATCGTCAACGCCGGTGGCAATGATCGCCAGCATGCTGACGATAAACACCAGCGCATAGGCAGAGAAGAATCCCCATACCGCCTCCAGAATGCGTTCCGGTAGCGCACGGTTGCCCAATTTGATGGTATAGACCGCGTTGGGGTGCACTAACCTTTTCAACTCACGCGAGCCCTGCAGGTACAGAAGCAGGATACGAATCACCTTCAGGCCACCGCCGGTCGAGCCGGCGCAACCGCCGATGAACGCCGAGCACAGCAACAACATAGGCAGAAACAGCGGCCACTTGGCGATGCTGTCGGTCGTAAAACCGGCCGTGGTCGCCATCGATACCACCTGGAAGAACGCCTGATTGAGCGTTTCCATACCGCTCTTATAGACGCCATGCCCCCAGAGCACCAACGTGCATACCACCACCAACGTCAACTGGACGAAGATGAACATGCGGAATTCAGGATCGCGCCCATACACCTTCAGACTGCGACCGCTTAGCAAAGCGAAGTGCAGGCCGTAGTTACAGCCGGAAATCAGCAGGAACACGGCGATGATGGTGTTGATGGTCGGACTGGCGTAATAACCGATACTGGCATCGTGGGTAGAAAAACCGCCGATGGCGATGGTCGAGAAACTGTGGCCAATGGCGTCGAACACCGACATCCCAGCTCCCCAGAGCGCCAGCGCACAGGCGACGGTCAGCAATACATAGATTAGCCACAGGGTTTTGGCGGTTTCGGCGATGCGTGGACGCATCTTGTTGTCTTTCAGCGGCCCGGGCATTTCCGCCCGATACAGCTGCATGCCGCCGACGCCGAGTATCGGCAGTATCGCCACCGCTAACACGATGATCCCCATGCCGCCCATCCATTGCAGCATCTGGCGATAGAACAGAATGGCCTTCGGCAGCGAGTCCAACCCCACCAGCGTCGTCGCACCGGTGGTCGTCAATCCCGAGAAGGATTCAAAGAAGGCGTCGGTCAGCGACAGGTTGGGCCGTTCCGAAAACAGGAACGGCAACGCCCCCACGCTGCCCAGCACGGTCCAGAACAGCACGACGATCAGGAAGCCTTCTCGGGGCTTCAGCTCGTGTTTCTGTTTGCGGTTCGGCCACCACAGCATCAGACCGATGGTCAGCGCCACGAAGAAGGTTTGGCTGAACGCACGCCCCGCCCCATCGCGGTAAATCAATGCCACCAGGCCGGGAATAAACATCGTCCCGGAGAACAGGATGACCAGCAGACCAACGATACGGGTTATGGCGCGAAAATGCATTTCAGCACGATCCTTAGCAATTCAATTGGGAGGAATTATTGCGAAATGGGGGTTAATTGCAAATTACCGCGACTGAGATCACGCAATTTATTTCCAAACAGCTCAACCTCGGTGGTCGGCAAGGCCAGATGCAGCACAACGGCGGCGCCGTATTCGCCCTGCAGGATCCGACCTGCGGTTTGCTGCAGCAAGTTCTCCACCAGCGCCAACTGCGCATAGTCGCACTGCAAGATATATTCGGCTTCCGGCACCTTTTGTGCCAACGCCAACTGCTTCAACGCCTGTTGAACACCGTTGCCATAGGCTTTCACCAGCCCGCCGGTGCCCAGCTTGACGCCGCCATAGTAACGAACGACCACGGCGGTCACTTCGCCAATACCGCTGCCCATCAACTGCGCGAGGATCGGTTTGCCGGCGGTGCCCGACGGTTCTCCGTCGTCGGAAAACCCCAGCTGCTGCGAGTCATCGGGGCTGCCGGCGACGAAAGCCCAACAATGGTGCCGCGCCGCCGGGTGCTCATCCCGCACCTGCTGAATAAACGCCTTTGCCGCTTCTACCCCGCTGGTCGGCGCCAGCAGGGTGATAAAACGGCTCTTCTTTATTTCTTCGGTAAAGCAGGTTGCTTCCGCCGGTATCGGGTACGGCCGCATCAGGCCAGGTTCAGATCGCGCGTCATGTTCTCGATGCGCTTTTCGTGGATCACGATGTTGTCTTCGATGCGGATGCCGCCGTACGGCTTCAGCGCATCGATGCGATCCCAGGCGAAGTGCTGCTTGAACTCACCGCTGCGCCACGGCGCCAACAGAGAGTCGATGAAGTACAGACCCGGCTCGATGGTCAACACCATGCCCGGCTGCAACACGCGGGTGCAGCGCAGGAACGGATACTTGGACGGCGCCGCCAGATGGGTGCCTTGCTCGTCCTGCATAAAGCCGGCGGCGTCGTGCACCTGCAGGCCCAGCGGGTGGCCCAGCCCGTGCGGCAGGAACGGCGTGGTGATACCCGTTTCAACCATCGCCTCTTCGCTGAGGCCGTTCACCAACTTGTGATTCTTGAGCAGCTTGGCGATACGCTGGTGCATCTGCACATGGTAGTCGGTATAACGCACGCCGGTTTTGATGGTATCGATCAACGCCAGCTGCTCACCGTTGAGATCTTTCACCAGATGGGCAAACTCGCTGCCGCTTTGCGCCGCGTAGGTGCGGGTTAGATCGGCGGCGTAGCCGTTATATTCCGCGCCGGCGTCGATCAGGAAACTCAGGGATTCGGCCGGCGGCTGATGATCCAGCTTGGTGTAGTGCAGCACCGAAGCGTGTTCGTTCAGCGCCACGATGTTGTCGTAAGGCACGTCGGTATCGCGGTGGCCGGTCGCCGTCAGGTAGGCCAGGTTGATGTCGAACTCGCTCATGCCGGAGAGGAAGGCCTCATGCGCCGCACGATGGCCGGTTACCGCCGTCTTCTGCGCTTCCCGCATGCAGGCCAGCTCATAGCCGGTTTTGATCGAACGGTGGAAATCCAGGTAGTTCAACACCGCTTTCGGGTTGATGTTCTCAGAAGGGATGCCGAGATCGCGGGCGCGCTGTTGCGCATAACCGATATAGCCCACGCGCTCGCGCTGCGGCGGAAGCTGCTGGGCGATGGCGTCGGCGTTGGCCAGCGGCATCAATTCGAGGGACTTGGTCCAGAAACTGTTCGGCAGCGGCTCTACGCTGTGCCAGTAGTCAACCGGGGAGTAGAACCACAGCTTCGGCTTGTTGACACCGTCGATCCACAACCAGCAGTTCGGCACCGACGTCACCGGCACCCAGGCTTTGAAATGCGCGTTCACTTTGAACGGATAGCTATGATCGTCCAAAAATACCTTTTGCAGTTCCCCGGAGTGAATCAGCAGCGCATCCAACTTGTTGCGCTCCAGCACTTCGCGCGCGCGTTTTTGCAGCTCTGCCAGGTGGTCGTTATACAAAGAAGCCAGCGTTTCCATCACAGTACCCTTATGCCTTAGCACGAAAGAAGTCATCTTAACACAGCGCTCCGACGCACCAACCTCATCGCGTTGGGCATGCGGAGCAGCTCGCAATTCCCTGCAAATGCCGTTACATCCGCAGTTTAACCATTAACCAGCCGGCCAGGCCGAGCAACGCTATCGCCAGCGCCAGCGCCCACAGGCCATGGTGCTCCAACAACACCGCGCCGGCCGCGGCGACGCCCGCCAGACACTGCTGCAGAAAGCCGCACAGCGCCATCGCATAGGCACCGTACTCTTTGGCGTCGCTGACCGCCATCGCCATGCTGTTGGGAAACAACACCGCCTGGCCAAAAATGGTCAGGCAATACAGCGCGATGAACAGCGCCATACCGGAAAGGCCGGCCAGAATGCCGCTCCACCACAATATCAGGATCGCCACCGTCGCCAGAGCCACGATGCCGCTGCCGGTTTGCATCAGTTTTTTCCCGCCGACGCGCGCCACCCTACGGTTCACCGTCAACGCGCCGCTAAAGTAGGCGATGCCGATCACCAAGCCCAGCGCGCCGAACGCCGTGACGTTGAGACCAAAACCCTGTTGCATGACGAACGGGCTCACCTCCTGCAGCGTCACCGTGGTAGCGAAACCCAGCCCGCCGACGCAGGCCGGCCAAAAAAATCCCGGCCGCCGCAGGATGGCGAAGTAGGTAGCCGTCATCGCCGGGCGAGGCCCGCGATCGCGCCCCGCCTCCAGCGGCAGCGTCGCCATCAGCGCCAGAATGGCCAAACCGGTGGCGCCCATCAAGACGAAGCCCATCTGCCAGTGCGAATATTGGCTGAGCAGGCCGCCGACAAACTGACCGCCGCCCAGCGCGGTGATAAAAGCGATGGAGAGCACCGACAAACGCCGCGCCAGTTCGTCGCCGCTCCAGTTATCCCGCACGATGATACGCGCAATGATCGCCGCGCCACCGGCACCTACACCCTGCAGCGCGCGCAGCGCCAGCAGCTGGGTGCCGTTGCTGCACAGCGCCAACAGCCCGCTGCAGCCAATGAAAAGCAGCAGGGAAAGCGTCAGCGGCGCTCGGCGGCCAAAGCGATCGGCAGCCGCCCCCCAGAACAGCACCGGCAAGGCAGCGCCGATGACGAAGATCGAAATGGACAGCTCGGTGGCGCGCCGGCTCATTGCCAACTCGCGCATCACCGTCGGCAGCGAAGGCAGGTACACGGTCGTCGCCATCTGCGCCATAAACACCAACAGACACGCCAGCGTCATGGTTCTGGCGGGAATGCTCCATAAGCCGCTGCGTTTAACACAAGCCGCCTTATTCATGCTTAACCTCGTCTGAATGATAAATCGCTGCAGGCAAGTGTATGAGGGCCGACAAACTCCAGCAAATGCCGATAGCACATAAAATATAACTTCGTTTTAAATCAAAAAACTAACTTGGCGAGATGTGATCAGACCAGCAAATATGCAATCTCTCATTTGCATATTTTTAACATAAAAACCACACTCCTCAACATCTGGTCATACCAGATCATACGCTGATTCAGGAGATAGACATGCTCTACCAAGGCGAAACATTACAACTGCACTGGCTCGATAACGGCATCGCCGAGCTGGTGTTCAACGCATCGGGCTCGGTCAACAAGCTGGACACCCGCACCGTCGCCAGCCTAGGCGAAGCGCTCACCGTGCTGGAAAACCAACCTGAGCTGAAGGGGCTGCTGCTGCGCTCCTCCAAAGCCGCGTTTATCGTCGGCGCCGATATCACCGAATTCCTTTCTCTGTTCGCCGCACCGGCTGAAAAGCTGCAAGAGTGGCTGGTGTTCGCCAACAACGTCTTTAACCGGCTGGAAGATTTGCCTGTGCCGACCATTTCGGCCATTAACGGCTATGCGCTCGGCGGCGGTTGCGAATGCATTCTGGCGACCGATTTCCGCGTCGCCTCACCGGACGCGCGCATCGGCCTGCCGGAAACCAAATTGGGCATCATGCCGGGCTTCGGCGGTTCCGTCCGCCTGCCGCGCCTGCTGGGTAACGACAGCGCGCTGGAAATCATCGCCGCCGGCAAAGACGTCAGCGCCAAAGACGCGTTGAAAGTCGGCCTGGTGGATGCGGTGGTGGCACCGGAAAAACTGGCCGAAGCGGCGCTGAAAATGCTGCAACAGGCGATCGACGGCAAGCTGGACTGGCGCGCCGTGCGTCAACCTAAGCTGGAGCCGCTGAAGCTCAGCCCGATTGAAGCCGCGATGAGCTTCACCACCGCCAAAGGCATGGTGCTGCAGACCGCCGGAAAACATTACCCGGCGCCGATGACCGCGGTGAAAACCATTGAAGCCGCCGCCAAGCTGGGCCGCGATGAAGCGCTGAAACTGGAAACCGCCAGCTTCGTGCCGTTGGCGCGCTCCAACGAAGCGCGCGCGCTGGTCGGCATCTTCCTTAACGACCAGTTCGTGAAGGGCCAGGCGAAAAAGCTGGCCAAGAATGTGGATGCGCCGAAACAGGCGGCGGTGCTGGGCGCTGGCATTATGGGCGGCGGCATCGCCTACCAATCGGCGCTGAAAGGCGTGCCGGTGATCATGAAAGACATCAGCGACAAGTCGCTGACGCTGGGCATGAGCGAAGCGGCCAAGCTGCTCAATAAGCAGCTGGAGCGCGGCAAGCTGGATGGCCTGAAAATGGCGCAGGTGCTGTCGACCATTCAGCCGACGCTGGACTACGCCGGCATCGAGCGCGCACAGGTGATCGTTGAAGCGGTCGTCGAGAATCCGAAGGTCAAAGCCGCCGTGCTGTCGGAAGTGGAAAACCTGATCGGTGAGGACACCGTTCTGGCGTCGAACACCTCGACCATTCCGATTAATCACCTGGCAAAATCGCTGAAGCGCCCGCAAAACTTCTGCGGCATGCACTTCTTTAACCCGGTACACCGCATGCCGCTGGTTGAAATCATCCGCGGCGAACAGACCAGCGATGACACCATCGCCAAAGTGGTGGCCTACGCCAGCCGCATGGGCAAAACGCCGATCGTGGTGAACGACTGCCCGGGCTTCTTCGTCAACCGCGTGCTGTTCCCGTATTTCGCCGGCTTCAGCCTGCTGCTGCGCGACGGCGCCGACTTCCGTCAGATCGATAAAGTGATGGAAAAACAGTTCGGCTGGCCGATGGGCCCGGCCTACCTGCTCGACGTCGTGGGCATCGACACCGCGCACCACGCGCAGGCGGTAATGGCCGCCGGCTTCCCGGATCGCATGAGCAAAGACTATCGCGACGCCATTGACGTGATGTTCGACAACCAGCGCTTCGGTCAGAAAAATCAGCTGGGCTTCTACCGCTACAGCCAGGACAGCAAAGGCAAACCGCGCAAGGACCACGACGAGCAGACCGATGTGCTGCTGGCCGAAGTGAGCCAACCGCGCCAGACCATCAGCGACGAAGAAATCATCGCGCGCATGATGATCCCGATGATCAACGAAGTGGTTCGCTGCCTGGAAGAGAAGATCGTCGCCAGCCCGGCGGAAGCCGATATGGCGTTGGTCTACGGCATCGGCTTCCCTCCGTTCCACGGCGGCGCGTTCCGCTACCTGGATACGCTCGGCACCGCCAACTACGTTGAGCTGGCCCAGCGTTACGCACACCTCGGCGCCCTGTATCAGGTGCCGGCCGGTCTGCGCGCCAAGGCCGAACGCAATGAAAGCTACTACCCGGTGGCGACACCGCTGTCCGACGTCGCTACCCGCCAACCGGCATGAGGTCATAAAGATGGAAAACGTAGTTATTGTTGATGCCGTACGCACGCCGATGGGCCGCTCCAAGGGCGGCGCCTTCCGCCAGGTGCGCGCCGAAGATCTCTCCGCTCACCTGATGCGTGAAGTGCTGAGCCGCAACCCGGCGCTAGACGCCGCCGAGATCGATGACATTTACTGGGGCTGCGTGCAGCAGACGCTGGAACAAGGCTTCAACATCGCCCGCAACGCCGCGCTGCTGGCCGAGATCCCGCACCGCGTACCGGCGGTGACCGTCAACCGCCTGTGCGGCTCTTCGATGCAGGCGCTGCACGACGCGGCGCGCGCCATCATGGTCGGCGACGCGCACGTCAGCCTGATCGGCGGCGTGGAACACATGGGCCATGTGCCGATGAACCACGGCGTGGATTTCCATCCGGGGCTGAGCCGCAGCGTGGCCAAAGCCGCCGGGATGATGGGGCTGACCGCCGAAATGCTGGCCAAGATGCACAACATCAGCCGCCAGATGCAGGATGAGTTCGCCGCCCGCTCCCACCAGCGCGCGCATGCGGCGACGCTGGCCGGCTACTTTAAAAACGAGATCATACCGACCAACGGCCACGACGCCGATGGCGTGCTGACCCGTTACGATTTCGATGAAGTCATTCGCCCGGAAACCACCGTCGAAAGCCTGTCGGCCCTGCGTCCGGCGTTCGATCCGGTCAACGGCACCGTCACCGCCGGCAGTTCTTCCGCCCTGTCGGACGGCGCTTCCGCCATGCTGCTGATGAGCGAATCGCGCGCCAAAGCGCTCGGTTTGAAGGCCCGCGCCCGCATCCGCTCGATGGCGGTCGTCGGCTGCGATCCTTCCATCATGGGTTACGGCCCGGTGCCGGCCAGCAAGCTGGCGCTGAAACGCGCCGGTCTGAGCGTGCAGGACATCGATCTGTTCGAGCTGAACGAGGCGTTCGCCGCCCAGTCGCTGCCGTGCATCAAGGATCTGGGGCTGATGGATAGCATCGACGACAAGATCAACCTGAACGGCGGCGCCATCGCGCTCGGCCACCCGCTGGGTTGTTCAGGCTCCCGCATCTCGACCACCCTGTTGAACAACATGGAACGTCGCGACGCGCAGTTCGGCCTGGCGACCATGTGCATCGGCCTGGGCCAGGGTATCGCCACCGTGTTTGAACGCGTTTAGCTGTGTCTATCTTGGGATGACCGCGTCACCACTTCAAATCGCGGCATCCCGCCAAGTTTAGTTGCCGTTCTTCCCGCCTGTCAGGGGCGGGTTTTTTATGCCTGAAGTTTGCCGGCGCCCAAATAAAAACGGGGCGACCCTCGGCCACCCCGTTCACTGCGCACCGCATCGGTCAGATAAACGAAAACGCGTCGCCGAACATATGCGCTTCCAGCGCGCCGCGCTCGGCGCAGAAACGCTCACGGGCGATTTTCGCCATCTCGAAACGCCCGGCGATGTAGATGTCATGCTCCGCCAGCGTGCCGAAATCCTGCAGCACCGCGCTGAGCACGGTGCCGCTGCGGCCGCGCCATTCGGCTTCCGGCTGCTCGACCACCGGGATCACCTTCAGATTCGGATGCTGCAACGACAGCGCTTCCAGCTCGCTCAAATCGTACAGGTGCTTCAGCTCACGCCCGCCCCAGTAGATCGAAATGTCGCGATCGGGCTGCTGCTCCAACGCGGTCAACAAGATTGAGCGCGCGTAAGAGAAGCCGGTGCCGCCGGCGATCAGCACCAGCGGACGGCTGCCCTCTTCCCGCAGCCAGGCGTCGCCGTGCGGCACGTCGACGGTGATCGCCTGCTCTTTCAGGATGCGATCCATCACCGCCATGGCGTACAGATTCAGCTCCGAAGCGCCGATGTGCAGCTCGATGTAATCTTGCTGCGTCGGGGTTGATGCCAGCGAGAACGGGCGCTTGTCGCGCTCGTCCATCACCACCATCAGATATTGCCCTGCCTTGAAAGAAAACGGCTGCTCGGGCACCAGACGTACCCGATAAACCGTATCGGTAATGGCCTCTACCGAGGTCACTTTACAGCTCAATATTGTCATGCGTTCCCTCTGTCGGGTCATCAATGCAAAGCTGAGAACAGGGCCTGACGCTACAGCGTCGGTTCCCTGCCACTGAAGATTGCGAGCTCATCCCAGATTTCGTCGACGCGCGCACGTACCTTTTCATCCATCTGAATCGGACGGCCCCATTCGCGATCGGTTTCACCCGGCCATTTATTGGTGGCGTCCAGCCCCATCTTCGAACCCAGACCGGAAACCGGCGAGGCGAAGTCCAGATAGTCGATCGGCGTATTCTCCACCAGAACGGTATCCCTTGCCGGATCCATTCGTGTGGTGATCGCCCAAATCACGTCGTTCCAGTCGCGCGCATTGACGTCGTCATCGCAGACGATAACAAATTTGGTGTACATAAACTGCCGCAGAAACGACCAGACGCCCATCATCACGCGTTTAGCGTGGCCGGCGTACTGTTTTTTCATGGTCACTACCGCCAGGCGGTACGAGCACCCTTCCGGCGGCAGATAGAAATCGACGATTTCCGGGAACTGTTTTTGCAGGATCGGCACGAACACTTCGTTCAGCGCCACGCCCAGGATCGCCGGCTCATCCGGCGGGCGGCCGGTGTAGGTCGAGTGGTAGATCGCGTTGCGGCGCTGGGTGATGTGGGTGACGGTGAACACCGGGAATTGGTCGATTTCATTGTAGTAACCGGTGTGGTCGCCGTAGGGGCCTTCCGGCGCCATTTCACCCGGCTCGATATAGCCTTCCAGCACGATTTCGGCGCTGGCGGGCACTTCCAGATCGTTGGAAAGGCACTTGACCACTTCGGTTTTATTGCCGCGCAGCAGCCCGGCAAAGGCATATTCAGACAGGGTATCCGGCACCGGCGTGACCGCACCGAGGATGGTGGCAGGATCGGCCCCCAGCGCTACCGCGACCGGGAAACGCTCGCCGGGGTGCGCCTGGCACCACTCCTGATAATCCAGCGCGCCGCCGCGATGCGACAGCCAGCGCATGATCACTTTGTTCTTGCCCAGCACCTGCTGGCGATAGATGCCGAGGTTTTGCCGTTCCTTATGCGGGCCGCGGGTCACCGTCAGCCCCCAGGTGATCAGCGGCGCGGCGTCTTCCGGCCAGCAGTGCATCACCGGAATACGGCCCAGATCAACATCCTCACCCTGCCATACCTGCTCCTGACAAGGCGCGGATCCCAGCACCTTGGTCGGCATGTTCAGCACCTGCTTGAACTTCGGCATTTTGTCGAACAGATCGCGGAAGCCTTTCGGCGGCTCCGGCTCTTTGAGGAACGCCAGCAGTTTGCCGACTTCGCGCAGCGCGCTGATGTCTTCCTGCCCCATGCCCATCGCCACGCGATTGGCGGTGCCGAACAGGTTGCACAGCACCGGCATGTCGTAGCCTTTCGGGTTTTCAAACAGCAATGCCGGGCCGCCCGCCCGCAGGGTGCGATCGGCAATCTCCGTCATTTCCAGGTAAGGATCGATCGGCTGGCTGATGCGTTTTAGTTCCCCTCTCTTCTCCAGCAACGAGAGGAAATCGCGTAAGTCACGGTATTTCATGCTGATCATTATAACGGCCAGTGGGGAGGGCATTATAAGCCCTCTTCACGGTTGTTGCTGCAATTTTGTTAATGCCGCCCGCTGCGGGGTGGCTCTCAGCCGCAGTTGAACGGCACCAGCGTGGCCAACGCACGCGTATCCTGATATTCGCGCGTCTCCTCGCCGTGGCGGAACACCTTGAAGCCCTGCCCGTTAGCGCTGAAGTAACGCAGCGCATTGCCTTCAACGTGCAGCAGGCTGCCTTCACGCAGCGCCACCACCGATTCACTCGGGTTGATCGCGCAGAACTCCGCCAGGCGCTCGTCACGGGTTTCGCCCATGTGGCCGCTGATAGGCGCGTCGATGTAATGCGGGTTGATCTGCACCGGGAATAGCCCCAGCGCCGGCAGCACCACGCTGCAGCGCACCGGCATATCATTGGTGGTGCGAATGCTCGGCGTGGCCACGTTGCAACCGGCGCTCCAGCCGACGTAAGGCACCTCACGCTCGCGCACTGCGCGCTGGATGGGCACGATCAGGCCTTGCTCGTGCAGCATTTGGTTCAGCAACCAGGTATTGCCGCCGCTGACCAAAATGCACTCCGCCTGCGCGATCGCCGCCGCCGGCGAAGCGGCGTGATGGATACTGGTGACTTCGATGCCCAGCGTTTGCGCCAGCTCCTGCGCACGCTGGTCGTAGTCATAACGGATCAGGGCGTAAGGGATAAAGACGGCGGATTTGATGCCGCGACGCGCAATCATCGCCAGCAGTTGGCTTTTGGCGTACCCCAGCAGCTCGGCTTCGCCAGACAGCTTGCCGTTGCTCAACAGAAACAGCTCCATTTCTTTCCCCCTCGGTCAAAAACGATGAATAGCGTCACAGCCGGTAGCGCAACGCCTTGCCATACTGTGACGGTAACAAATTTTCAGCCCTCTGTTATACCAGCGCCGTATCGATAAGTGTGTGACCCCTCGCTAATAGCCGCATATTCATAGAGATAGGTGATGTTACACGCTGAAACTTGCATCACTATGTATCCGGAATAGCTTTTGATATGCTTACCGGCTGGCAGAAAGGCATGTGAAATTATGGAATCCTGGTATCTACTTTATTGCAAACGCGGTCAGCTGTTGCGAGCGCAGGAACATCTGGAACGGCAGCAGGTAAACTGCCTCAGCCCGATCATCACGCTGGAAAAGATCGTGCGCGGCAAGCGCATCGCGGTCAGCGAACCCCTGTTTCCCAACTACCTGTTTGTGGAGTTCGACCCGGAGCGCATTCACACCACCACCATCAGCGCCACCCGCGGCGTCAGCCACTTCGTGCGTTTCGGCGCGTTGCCGAGCGTGATCCCGAGCAAGGTGATCGATGAGCTGCGCACGCACGCCAGCGAAACCTATGTCGATCCGGAAACCCCGCAGCCGGGGGACACCGTTCTGATCGTCGACGGCGTATTCGAAGGGCTGCAGGCGATCTACACCGAGCCGGACGGCGAGGCGCGTTCCATGTTGTTGCTGAACCTGATCAACAAACAGGTCAGTCAAAGCATCGACAACCGACAGTTCCAGAAGATGTAATGCAAAAGGCGCCCTCAGGCGCCTTTTTGTTGGCTCATTTGGCGCTTAACGACGCATCGCGTCGTCGTGCAGCCACTGGGCGACACGCTTGGCGAAGTAGGTCAACACACCGTCGGCGCCGGCGCGTTTGAAGCACATCAACGACTCCATCACCGCAGGTTGCTCTTGCAGCCAACCGTTCTGAATCGCCGCCATATGCATCGCGTACTCGCCGGACACCTGATAAGCGAAGGTTGGCACGCCGAAGGTATCCTTCACGCGGCGTACGACGTCGAGGTACGGCATGCCCGGTTTCACCATCACCATGTCCGCGCCTTCCTGCAGATCCTGTGCAATCTCCTGCAGCGCTTCGTCGCTGTTGGCCGGATCCATCTGATAGGTCTTCTTATTGCCGCCCTTCAGGTTGCCGCTGGAGCCCAGCGCATCGCGGAACGGGCCGTAGTAACAGGAAGCATACTTGGCGGAATAGGCCATAATCTGGGTATTCACCAGGCCCTGCAATTCCAGACGATCGCGGATCGCCCCGATGCGGCCGTCCATCATGTCACTCGGCGCCACGATTTCCGCACCCGCTTCGGCATGGGACAGCGCCTGACGCACCAGGATGTCTTTGGTCACGTCGTTAATCACATAGCCCTGCTCATCGATGACCCCGTCCTGCCCATGCGTGGTGTAGGGATCGAGCGCTACGTCGGTCAGAATGCCCAACTCAGGCACCGCGTCTTTCAGCGCGCGCACCGTGCGCTGCACCAACCCTTCCGGGTTATAGGCTTCTTCCGCATGCAGCGATTTCAGGCCCGGCTCGATCACCGGGAACAGGGAGATCACCGGCACGCCGAGTTTGGCGATGGTTTCCGCTTCCTTGACCAGCAGATCGATCGTCATGCGCGATACGCCCGGCATCGAGGCCACTTCTTCCTGACGGTTGCTGCCTTCCATGACAAACACCGGATAAATCAGGTCGTTGACCGTCAGTTGGTTCTCGGCGACCAGGCGGCGGCTGAAGTCATGACGGCGCACGCGGCGCATACGGCGACCAGGAAAGGTACCCGGAAATGCATAGCTCATAGTTTTCTCCTAGCTCAAACCAGCCGGAATAGCCGGCGGGCGTTCTCATCGGTTTTTTGCCCCAGCCATTGCGGCTCTTCCTGTCGCCAGACGGCGACCTGATGCACGATATGGGGCAGGAAACAGGGTTCGTTGCGGCGAGATGCGGGTTTAGGTTGTAAATCCCGGGGCAACAGATAAGGGGCGTCCGTTTCCAGCAACAGACGCTCGGCCGGGATCTGCGGCAACAGGGCGCGCAATTCCAGGCCGCGCCGCTCGTCGCAGACCCAACCGGTAATCCCGATCGACAGGCCCAGCGACAGGCAGCTTGTTAATTCTTCGGCGGTGCCGGTGAAGCAGTGCACCACGGCCGCGGGCAGTTTATCCAACCACGGCGTCAGTAGCTCGGCAAAACGTGCGTGTGCGTCGCGGCAGTGGAGAAACACCGGCAGCGCCAACTCCGCCGCCAGCGCCAGCTGCGCGGTGAACGCCGCTTCCTGCTGTGCGGGCGTCGAGAAGTTGCGATTGAAATCCAGGCCGCATTCGCCGATCGCCGCCACTTCAGGGCACGCGGCCAACGCATAAATCTGCTCGGCGGTGTGTTCATCCCAACCGCTGGCATAGTGCGGATGCACGCCGGCGGTAGACCAACCGTAGCCCGCATGTTGCTGCGCCAGTTCGGCGGCCTCGCGGCTCTCCGCCAGATCGGTGCCGGTAATCAACATCCCCGTCACGCCCGCAACGCGGGCGCGTTCCACCACCGCCTGGCGGTCTTTGGCGAATTGGCTGCTGGTAAGATTAACGCCGATATCAAACATGGTTTTTTCCAAAGCAAAAGCCGCCCGATGGGCGGCTTCGCAATCAATGTGGATCAGGGTGTTGGAGGTTCGTCACCCTCGTCTTCTTCTTCCGCCTGCGGGCGACGTTTACCGGTATAGAAGCGAGCGAAGAACACCCCCACTTCAAACAGCAGATACATCGGTATTGCCAACAGGGTTTGCGAGAACACGTCCGGCGGCGTCAACAGCATGCCGACCACAAACGCGCCGACCAACACATACGGCCGTTTCTTCTTCAGATCTTCCGGCGAGGTGACGCCGCTCCAGCACAGCAAAATGATGGCGACCGGCACTTCGAAGGCAACGCCAAACGCCATAAACAGCGCCATGACGAAATCGAGGTAGTTTTTAATGTCGGTCGCAATGGTCACCCCCATCGGCGCGGTCTTGGCAAAGAAGCCGAAGGCCAGCGGGAACACGATGAAGTAGGCGAAAGCCATGCCGAGGTAGAACAGCAGGCTGCTGGACACCAGCAGCGGCATCATCAGGCGGCGTTCATGCTTGTACAGCGCCGGTGCGATGAATGCCCACACCTGATACAGAATCATCGGCGCGGAGACGAACACCGAGACGATCATGGTCAGCTTGATCGGCGTAAAGAACGGTGACGCCACGTCGGTAGCGATCATGCTCGCTCCGGCCGGCAGCTGCTTGAGCAGCGGCGCAGAGACCAGCTGGTAGATGTCGTTGGCGAAAAACACCAGCACCACGAACACCGCCAGCACGCAAATAATCGAGTTCAACAGCCGCTTGCGCAGCTCTATCAGATGACTGATAAGGGGTTGGGTATCTTCAACAGCCATGTATTAACGATCGCCACTAGGTTGGTGAGACGCTGGGGTTTTATCCGCAACAGGTTCGACAGGTGCCGGCGCGGTTTCCACCGGTGCTTTAGCCGGTTGCACCGCCACAGGCGCAGCCGGGGAAGCAGCCGCGACGGCCTCAGGCTCCGCTGCCGGTTTTGGCACGGCGGCGGGCGCGCTGGCGCTGGTTGCCGCTTCCGCCGGCGTCACGCCGTCGTGCAAGGCTTCCGGATCGGTGACCTGCGGGTTATGAATGGTGTTCGCCAGCTCTTCTTTCTCGCCCCGGTAAGTGCGTTTCAATGATTCCGCCGCGTCTTTCAGCTCATCCATTGACGCCTTCAGCTCCGGCGTCAGGTTCTGCAAACCGGCCTGTTCGGCTTTTTTCAGGCTGTCCTGCAGCTCCTGCAGCTTCAGCTCCTGAGACAGTTCGTGCTGCACCGAGGCCGCCAGCGAGCGCAGCGCGCGGATCCAGCCCGACACCGTTCTGACCGCGACCGGCAACCGTTCCGGCCCCAGAACAACCAGGCCGATCACCAGCACCAGCAGCAGCTCACTAAACCCAATGTCAAACACGGTTTATACCTGCTCTTTGTTCTTCGACTCTTCCGGTTTCACTTCCGGCTGCTTATCGGTAATAGGCTTGGCCGAGAAGTCAGCGTCATCCAGGCTGCTTTTCTCAGCCGTGTTGGGGGTCGACGGCGTGTCGTCGCCGATCGCCTTCTTGAAGCCCTTGATCGAGGCGCCGAGATCGGAGCCCAGCGTGCGCAGTTTTTTGGTACCGAACAGCAGCACCACGATCACTGCGATGATCAACAATTGCGTAATACTAATACCGCCCATTTTAATTACCTCTAATTTTAAAGGGTCTTTCAAAGCCAGCCCGCATTATAGAGCCGACTTTACCAGAGTGACGAATTAAATCAGGTGGTTCGCTTCCAGCCAATCACCCAGCATACGATGCCGGCGGCCATCATCCAGGCGGGAAACACCTCGATTTGCCCCAGCAGCAACAGCGTGCCGCTTACCAAGAGTGTAGCGCCAACGCCGAACAAATAACGTGACTGCCCCTGACGAACCCGCTGAGCCTGCATTTGGTTAGTCAGCTTATCAACGCTTTGTTGCAACAGTTTATGCTGCTGCAGGCTGTCGTAAAACAGCTCGGGCAGTTCCGGCAGCTTCTCCGCCCAGAACGGCGCTTTTTCTTTGAGCGCGCGCACCACGGCAGGGATGCCGACCTGATCGCGCAGCCAGCTCTCGAGGAACGGCTTGGCCGTGGTCCACAGATCCAGCTGCGGGTAGAGCTGGCGCCCCAGTCCTTCAACATACAGCAAGGTCTTCTGCAATAACACCAGCTGCGGCTGCACTTCCATATTGAAGCGGCGTGCGGTGTTGAACAGGTTCAGCAGCACGTTACCGAAGGAAATCTCCGCCAGCGGTTTCTCGAAAATCGGCTCGCAAACGGTGCGGATGGCGAATTCAAAGTCTTCCACGTTGGTGTCGCGCGGCACCCAACCGGAGTCGACGTGCAGTTCCGCCACCTTGCGGTAATCACGGTTGAAGAAGGCGATGAAATTTTCCGCCAGGTAGCGTTTATCATCCTTGTTCAGCGAGCCGACGATGCCGCAGTCGATGCCGATATAGCAAGGATCTTCCGGATGTTCGTAGCTGACGAAAATATTACCGGGATGCATGTCCGCATGGAAGAAGCTGTCGCGGAATACCTGGGTAAAGAACACCTGAACGCCGCGTTCCGCCAACAGTTTCATGTTGGTGCCCTGCTGCTCCAGCGTGGCGATATCCGAGACCGGAATGCCGTAGATGCGCTCCATCACCAATACGCTTTCACGGCAGTAGTCGGAATAGACTTCCGGTACGTACAGCATCGGGCTGCCGTCGAAATTGCGGCGCAGCTGAATGGCGTTGGCCGCTTCGCGCAGCAGGTTCAATTCGTCCAGCAGGGTTTTCTCGTACTCACGCACCACTTCGCGCGGGCGCAGACGGCGGCCGTCCGGCAACAGCTTCGGCACCCAGCCGGCCAAACGGTACATCAAGCGCACGTCGGCCTTGATGATCGGCCCGATATCCGGCCGGATCACCTTCAGCACTACTTCCTGGCCGGTGGTTTTCAGCCGCGCGGTATGCACCTGCGCGATCGAAGCAGAGGCCAGCGGCTGCTGATCGAAATCGTCGAACCAGGTTTCCAGCGGGCCGCCCATCGCCAGTTCGATATGTTTACGCGCCAGCGCGCCGTCGAAAGGCGCGACCCGGTCCTGCAACAAAGTCAGCTGATCGGCAATCTGCGGCGGAAACAGATCGCGGCGGGTCGACATCATCTGGCCGAACTTGATCCAGACCGGCCCCAGTTCCTGCAGCGCCAGCCGCAGGCGTTCACCCAGCGGCTTGTCCTTGTGCCGATTCGGCATCCAGAACAGCAGCCGGCGGCCGAAGCGCAGCGGCAGCGTCAAACGCATTTTAGGGATCAGTTCGTCCAGCCCATAGCTGAGAAAAACGCGGACGATAAAATACAAACGGCGCAGTTCGCCTGGGGTCATCGCTTGCCCTCCAACTTGTCCATGCGGGCAGACAGCGCTTCCGCGCTGCGGGCGAGTGCATCAACTTCCTCGTTGAACCACACCACTTCCAGCGGCCCCGGCGCCAGACGCCACTCTTCCGTCAACGCCTCCGCCATGTCCTGCTGCCGGCGCATAAAGCCGGCTTTCAGCAGCGAGGCGCCTTTTCCCAGCGCCTGCGTAATGCCCTGGGCGGCGATATCGCCGATATAGGGCGCCAGCCACTCCGCCGGATCCCACTCCGCCAGATCGAGCAGCCCAACCAGCTGTTGTACCACCTGAATATCGCCTTCCACCGTCAATTCGCCGCTGCGCATCAGCACCGGCAACTGCTGGCGATCGCGCAGCTTCAGTAAGGCGGGAATGCGGCTGCGCACGGTGCAATCGGCGCTGTCCTCAGACTGCCCCAGCACGTCCACGCGCAGTTCGCTGAACACCAGTACCAGCGGTGAAGCCAGCTCTTCCAGTTCGATACGCAACACCTTGCCCGCCAGGCGTTGGCGAGCGGCTTTCATGCTGCGATCGCGAAACAGCAGATTATTCAGCGAGGTTTCCAGCGCACCGGTCAGCAGAGGGGTAAACAGCATCGGCATCTCCCTCTCAGAACTTGAAGCCGCGATGCAGGGCGACAATCCCACCGGTCAGGTTGAAATAGGTGACGTTTTCAAAACCGGCGTTGCCCATCATACCCTTCAGGGTTTCCTGATCGGGGTGCATGCGGATCGATTCCGCCAGGTAGCGGTAGCTGTCCGGATCCTTCACCACCAGCTCGCCGATCTTCGGCAATACGTGGAACGAGTAGGCATCGTAAGCTTTGCTCAGCGGCGCCAGCAGCGGCTTGGAGAATTCCAGCACCAGCAGGCGGCCGCCCGGCTTCAACACGCGGAACATCGAGCGCAGCGCTTTGTCTTTGTCGGTGACGTTGCGCAGGCCAAAGGAGATGGTGATGCAATCGAAGTAATTATCCGGGAACGGCAGCGCTTCGGCGTTGGCCTGCACGTAATTGATGTTGCCGACGATGCCACGATCGCGCAGCTTCTCGCGTCCCATCTTCAGCATCGAATCGTTGATGTCCGCCAGCACCACCTGCCCCTGCTCGCCGACCATGCGGGAGAACTTGGCCGCCAGGTCGCCGGTACCGCCGGCCAGATCCAGCACGCGCTGCCCGCGGCGCACGCCGCTGCAGTCAATGGTGAAACGCTTCCAGATACGGTGGATGCCGAACGACATCAGGTCGTTCATCACGTCATACTTTGCCGCTACCGAATGAAAAACGTCCGCCACCATGGCCTGTTTTTCGTCTCTAGCGACGGTGCGAAAACCGAAATCGGTGGTTTCCTGCGGTTGATCTGCCATTGTCCTGCCTGCTATTCAGTCAATTTTGTGTGGATGAGTGTACCAGAAGCCTGGGGAATACCCCACCTCGCCACGGCCTCAGCCGTGCGAAACGAAGCCTGGTTCCCCGGCGGTATCGTCACCGTCTTTCGTCTGCGGCAGCGCGGCGACATCATCGTCGTTCGCCTCTTCCGCTTCATCGTGTTGCGCGCCGGCTTGCTGCGCCAGCAGCGGGTTGATCGGCCGTTTGACCTCAACCCCCAACGCGCGAAAACCTTCAATTTGGCCAATAAGGTTACCACGGCCTTCGCTCAGTTTGTTCATCGCCTGACGATAACTGCCCTGCGCCTTGTCCAGGCTCTGCCCCAGCGCGGACATATCGTCCACGAACAGCCGCATCTTGTCATACAGTTTCGCCGCGCGATCGGCGATGCGCTGGGCATTTTGGCTCTGATGCTCATAACGCCACAGGTTGGTGATGGTACGCAGTGCCACCAGCAACGTGGTCGGGCTGACCAGCATGATGTTGTGCTTAAGCGCTTCGCTGATCAGCTCCGGCTCGCGATCGATAGCCAGCAGGAAGGCAGGCTCGACCGGAATGAACATCAGCACATAGTCCAGCGAGCGCAACCCCGGCAGCTGCTGATAGTCCTTGCGGCCCAGCATGCGGATGTGGCCGCGCAGCGAGGCGATATGTTCGCTCAGCGCCGCCTCGCGCTCCGCCTCATCCTCGCCGTTGAAATAGCGCTCGTAGGCGATCAGCGACATCTTGGCGTCGATCACCACATCCTTGCCCTGCGGCAGGCGCACGATCACATCGGGCTGCATGCGGCTCTGGTGATCCACCCGCACGTTGACCTGCGTTTCATACTCGTGCCCTTCGCGCAGGCCGGAGGCCTCCAGCACCCGGCTCAGCACCACTTCGCCCCAGTTGCCCTGCGTTTTGTTGTCGCCTTTAAGCGCCTTGGTGAGGTTAATGGCCTCGCGCGCCATCTGTGCGTTCAACTGCTGCAGATTACGTATCTCGTGCGTCAGCGTGTGACGTTCCCGCGCCTCCTGACCAAAGCTGTCCTGCACCTGACGGCGGAAACCGTCCAGCTGTTCACGCAGCGGCAGCAGCAACCGATCCAAGCTTTGCTTATTTTGCTCGTCCACCTTACGGCCGCTGTGTTCAAAAATGCGGTTGGCGAGGTTTTCAAACTGGGTGGTGAGGCGTTGTTCGCTGTTGATAAGCAGGCGCTGCTTCTCCTCCGCCGCCATGCGCGTCTCTTCCAAACGGATGGTGACTTCGCGCAGCTCGGCCTCCTGCGCGCTGTTAACCTCGCGCTGGGCACGCAGCTCCTGGTTAAGCAGTTCGCATTCGTTGCGCCAATGGTTGAGCTGTTGAAGCTTTTCATGCCCGGCCGCCAGCTGGCTGTGCAGGTTACGCAGCTCCAGCTCGCTCTGCCGCAGCTGCTGCTCGTGGCGCTGCAGAGCCTCCTGCCGCGCCACCGTTTCCTGCTGCGCCTGCTGCAACGCTTGCTCCAGCAACCGCAGCTCGGTTTCATGCTGCGCATTCGTCTGTTGCACCCGCAGACTGGCGATCAACCACCCCAACAGCATGCCGATCGTTACGCCGCCAATCCCATAAATCAGACTGGTATCCACCCTGCCTCCTGTTGCACCTTGCCGTTCCGGCGTTTCGCACGCCCATTGCCCGTCACGTTAAGGGGAGCCTGTATGGATGTCCAGCCTGATTTTGCCCGCCGCGCACAATATTGCGCGGCGCTGCGCAATTTAGCGAGAAATCAGCCCAGCCACTGGCTGAGCCACTTGATGCCGAATGCCCCCGGCGCCAGAATGCCGAACGCCCAGATCATCGCCGATGTGACGTTGGCTAACTGGAAATAACGCTGCGGCATGCCGCAAATGCCGCCCACCAGCGGTACCACGGCGCGCAGCGGGCCGAAAAAGCGGCCGATGAAGATGCCCAGCACGCCCCAGCGTTCAAAGAACGCGTGGCCGCGCGCCAGCAGCTGCGGATTGCGCGACAGCGGCCACATATGCGCCACCCGGTCCTGATAGTGATAGCCGATCCAGTAAGAGAGCCAGTCGCCGAAAAACGCCCCGACGGCGGCAGCGGCCCAAATCGGCCAAAAGGCGATGCCGCTTTCGCCGATCAGCGCGCCCAGCGCCAGCAGGATCACCGTGGCCGGCAGCAGCAGCGACAAAAACGCCAGCGACTCGCCGAACGCCAGGAAAAAGATGATGGGAATGGCCCAGCCTTCGTGCTGACGCACGACGTCGCTGACCCAGTTGATAACGTCATTGAGGCTCAATGCGGGGCTCCTGATACGCGATAATTCGCCGCCTAGGATAGGCCGGGGCGAGTTAAACCCCGGCTAAACGCGCGGCGATTTACTCGAGGTAGAACGCCTGCAGCGCTTCGCGCTGGGCTGCGCCCAGGCCATATTCCGCTTCCAACCAGCGGTCGGTGGAACCGTATTGCTGACGGATGCAGCCCAACGCCGTTATCAGGAACTCCTCGCGCGCGCTGAGCACGTAAGCGAATTGCTCCAGCGCCGCCGCATTCAGCTTGATAGACAGCTGATCCAACATCTGCTCGCGGAAAGTGGCCAGCGTGGTTTCGGTCAGCAGATAGTCTTCCAGCACCGTAGCTTCGTCGGCCCCCAGCGCGAACAGCACCAGTGCCGAACCGACCCCGGTGCGATCCTTGCCGACCGCGCAGTGCTGCACGATGGCGCCGCCGCCAGGATTGCTCAACAGCTGCGCCAGCCGCTGATAGGCCGCATTACCGAACGGCAGGCGGCGATACAGCTCCAGCATGAACGCCCGGGCGTCGAAGGCGGCCAGCGTCTCGTTGGTGAGCTTCTCCAGGTTGGCGTTGACTTCGCTGCTCAGCGGGTTAGCCGGCACGTGGTGATAGTCGGCGCCACTCCACAGAATATCCGGCTTGGCCTGCACCTCGTCGGCATCGCGGTAGTCCAGCACCGAGCGCACCGGCACGCCGGCGAGAAAGGTGCAGTCGTTTTCCGTCAGCCGCTCGAGGGAACCGGAGCGGAACAGCAGGCCGCGCTTGATGCGGCGCCCGTCGGCCACGCCGTTGCCGCCGAAGTCGCGGAAATTGATGCCGCCGTCGAGCGGCGCGAGCGAAGGATGAAGCAGGATCTGGGCGGTCATAAACGTCCTCGTTGTTTTTGTTATGACAACGCGCGGCGGCCATCGGCGCAGCGCTGAGGAGTATCACCGTAACAGATTCGCCGCGAATGGAAAAACGGGCCGCGTCGGCGGCCCGCTGGGGGAAAGGCGATTACAGCAGGCGGCGAGCGGCGTCCACCACGATCTGCACCGCTTTGCTTTCGGTGTTTTTCATAGTCTCTGCGTTCGGGATCTCTTGCTGGGTGCGGTTGACGATCACCCCGGCCACCATGCCGGCGCGCAGGCCCTGGCTGGCGCACATGGTCAGCAGCGTGGCGGATTCCATTTCATAGTTCATCACGCCCATCGCCTGCCACTCTTCCATCGAGCCTTTGAAACGGCTGACCACGCGGCCGGAGTAAGTGTCGTAACGCTCCTGGCCCGGATAGAAAGTATCGGAGGAGGCGGTCACGCCGATGTGCGTGGTGGCACCGCTGGCCTTGGCCGCTTCCACCAGCGCGGTGGTGCAGGCGAAGTCCGCGACCGCCGGGAACTCCATCGGCGCAAAGTGCAGGCTGGCGCCGTCAAGGCGTACCGCCGCCGTGGTGACCAGCACGTCGCCGACGTTGATGTTCGCCTGAATGGCGCCGGTGGTGCCGATGCGCAGGAAGGTGCGAATGCCCAGCTGCGCCAGCTCTTCCACCGCGATAGAAGTAGACGGGCCGCCGATACCGGTAGAGCACACGATCACCGCCTTGCCGTCCAGCTCTGCGCGCCAGGTAGTGAATTCACGATGGGAGGCCAGATGCACCGGATTTTCCATCAGCTTGGCAATCTTCTCTACGCGCTGCGGATCGCCCGGCACGATGGCAAGCTGGGCCCCTTGTAAATCGTTCTTGGTGAGGCCGAGATGAAAAACGTCAGACTGAGACATACGAGACTCCTCATGGATCATGTTTATTGGGAGGAACAAAAACGCACTCTACTGAAAATCGCCGCTTAATTTCGTGACGATAGTCACTATGAAAAGAGAAACAAATTACATGCTACATATTTTTTGTGATTTTTATCACAAAAAATATTGTGACGCCCCCAGAACGCACCGCTAAACCTCAGTCTAGCCGACAAACCTTGCTGTTCCCTGCCCGTTGGTTGCCGGCTGAAACTATTTAGCTGTTCAATTCAAAATAACCTCATCTTATCGGTTGCTTAGGAGTAAAAAAGCCCTCTAACGCACCTTATGGCACTTACGCAGGGCAAAACGCGTAATAACATGATAAAAAGCGCTTAAAAATGCCGCAAAGCCAGATAATTAGCCGTTTTTTATCAACTTGTCCGAAAGTGCGCCACGCAGCGCCAATAATGGGTAATCTTTCCTATAGTTAATCTCAGCGCTTTTTTCTATTGCACGGAGACCGCAATGAAAACCGAACATGTGATGACATTAGAACAGGCTCAGGGGGGATTCGCCCCGGCCGCCGCGCCGTTGGCCGCCTCCGCGATTATCACCGACGAACAGGGCATTCACGCCGGGCAAACGACCATTCCTTCTCAGGGTGACGCGCTGCCGGCCTACGTCGCCAAACCCGCCGACCAGAGCGGCCCCTTCCCCATCGTCCTAGTGGTGCAGGAAATCTTCGGCGTCCATGAACATATTCAGGATCTGTGCCGCCGCCTGGCCAAGCAGGGCTATCTGGCGATCGCGCCCGAACTCTATTTCCGCCAGGGCGACGCCAACGACTACACCGATATCGGCGAGCTGTTCCAGCAGTTGGTCACCAAGGTGCCGGATCGTCAGGTGCTGTCGGATCTGGATCACGCCGCGCACTGGGCTATCCGCCACGGCGGCGACGCCGGCAAGCTGGCGATCACCGGTTTTTGCTGGGGTGGCCGCATCACCTGGCTGTACGCGGCGCATAACCCGCAGTTGAAGGCGGCGGTCGCCTGGTATGGCAAACTGGTCGGCGAGAAAACGCTGAATTCACCGAAGCAGCCGGTCGACGTCGCCACCCACCTGTCGGCGCCGGTGCTGGGGCTGTATGGCGGGCAGGACAGCGGCATCCCGCTGGAGACGGTGGAAACCATGCGCCAGGCGATCCGCGCCGCCAACGCCGAGGCCGAAATCGTGGTGTATCCCGAGGTCGGGCATGCGTTCAACGCCGATTATCGTCCCAGCTACAACGCCGAAGCGGCGCAAGACGGCTGGCAGCGCATGCTGGCGTGGTTCGCCCAGCACGGCGTCAAATAATTTCCCTCGCATAAAAAAGGGCGCCGAAGCGCCCAATCATCACACCAGTAAATCTATAAGCGGCGGTTTATCCGCCGCACGGCATCACGCTTGCTCGCGCAGGCGCTGTGCCGCCAATACCATGTTGGCCAGCGACTGCCGGGTTTCCGGCCAGCCGCGGGTTTTCAGGCCGCAATCCGGGTTAACCCACAGGCGTTCCGCCGGGATGTTCTGCGCCGCTTTACGCAGCAGCGCTTCAATCCATTCCACGCTCGGCACGTTCGGCGAGTGAATATCGTAGACGCCCGGCCCGATTTCGTTCGGGTATTCGAACGCTTTGAAGGCTTCCAGCAGATCCATATCGGAACGCGAGGTCTCGATGGTGATCACGTCGGCGTCCAGCGCGGCGATGGAGTCCATGATGTCGTTGAATTCGCAATAACACATGTGGGTGTGGATCTGGGTGTCGTCCCGCGCCACGGCGGCGTTCAGTTTGAAGGCGTCCACCGCCCAGTTCAGGTACGCGGCCCAGTCGGATTGGCGCAGCGGCAGCCCTTCGCGCAGGGCGGGTTCGTCGATCTGGATGATGCCGATACCGGCTTTTTCCAGATCTTCCACCTCGTCGCGCAGCGCCAGCGCAATCTGCTTGGCAATCACTTCGCGGGTCACGTCTTCACGCGGGAACGACCAGCACAGGATGGTCACCGGCCCGGTCAACATGCCTTTCACCGGCTTGTCGGTCAGCGACTGGGCGAATTTGGCCCATTCGACGGTGATGGCTTCCGGGCGGCTGACGTCGCCGATGATGACCGGCGGCTTCACGCAGCGGGAGCCGTAGCTCTGCACCCAGCCGTTTTGGGTAAACACGAAGCCGTCCAGGTTCTCGCCGAAATACTCCACCATGTCGTTGCGCTCGGCTTCACCGTGCACCAGCACGTCCAGCCCGAGGCGCTCCTGCTCGACGATCGCCTGTTTGATGTGCTCACCGATGCTGGTGCGGTAGTTGTTGCCGTCCAAACGGCCCTGTTTGAAGTCCAGACGCAGGCCGCGGATCTCGGTGGTCTGCGGGAACGAACCGATGGTGGTGGTCGGCCAGGCCGGCAGGTTGAAACGTTCGCGCTGCGCCCTGGCGCGTTCGGCGTAAGCGCTGTGGCGTTCGCTGTCCTGCGCGGTGATCGCGGCCAGCCGGCGCTCAACCTGTGGGTTATGTACGCGGCTCGACTGACGGCGGGCGCGGATCGGTGCGCTGTAGGCATCCAGTTCAGCCTGCTTGGCCGCGTCAGGCGCGTTCAGCGCCGAGCTCAACAGCGCCAGCTCGGCGCATTTTTGCAGCGCGAAGGCGAACCAGCTTTTCACTTCTTCGTCCAGACGGCTTTCCACGCTCAGGTCGATCGGGCTGTGCAGCAGTGAACAGGAGCTGCCGATCCACAGTGGGCGGGTGCCCACCAGCGGCTGAAGACGTTCGAACCAGCGGCTCAGATCGGCGCGCCAGACGTTGCGGCCGTTGATGACCCCCAGCGACAGCAGCCAGTCGTTCGGCAATGCGGCGCTCAGCGCGGCAATATCGTCATGGCCGGCGACCAGATCGACGTGCAGCCCCTGCACCGGCAGCGTGCGGACGGTATCGAGGTTGTGGCCGACGCTGTCGAAATACGTGGTCAGCAGCAGCTTCACCTGCCCCTGCAGCGCGTCGTAAGCCGGTTTGAACGCATCCAGCCAGGCTTGCGGCAGCTCCAGCACCAGCGCAGGCTCGTCAATTTGCACCCACTCGACGCCACGTTTCGCCAGCTCGGCCAGCACCTGTTGGTAAACCGGCAGAATCTCTTTCAGCAGCGACAGACGGTCAAACGGCTCGCCCTTCACCTTACCCAACCACAGATAGGTCACCGGGCCCAGCAGCACCGGCTTGATGCGATGGCCGAGCGCCAGCGCTTCGTCCACTTCGTCCAGCAGCTGAGTCCAGCCCAGCTTGAACTGCTGGCCTTGCTGGAATTCGGGCACCATGTAGTGATAGTTGGTGTTGAACCATTTGGTCATTTCCGCCGCGGCTGCCGGCTCGCCGGTCGGTGCGCGGCCACGGCCGATGCGAAACAGCGTGTCCAGATCGATCGAACCATCCACATTCTGATGGCGCGCCGGCACGTTGCCCAGCAGCAGGCTGGTGGTCAACACATGATCGTACCAGGCGAAATCGCCGACCGGCACCAAATCCACCCCGGCCTGCCGTTGCTGCTGCCAATGACGAGCACGCAGCTCGCGGCCAACCGCCAACAGCTCTTCCTGCGTTGAGTTGCCGGCCCAGTAGCTTTCCTGCGCTTTCTTCAGCTCACGTCGAAGCCCAACGCGAGGAAAACCCAGTGTGTGATTCAAAATTGCCATCGTCATATTCCCCATTTAGACGTCCAGATGTTTACACATCCATAATCAGCAGGTACTGTATTAACCACAAGCGCAATTTATTCACTGTCAATGTGAAGGACTCTCATGATCGAACTGAAACATTTACGGACGCTGCAGGCCCTGCGCAACAGCGGCTCGCTGGCGGGGGCGGCGGCCCAACTTCATCAGACGCAGTCTGCCCTGTCGCACCAGTTCAGCGATCTTGAACAACGTCTGGGCTTCAAGCTGTTCGTGCGCAAGAGCCAGCCCCTGCGCTTCACCGCCCAGGGCGAGATCCTGCTGCAGCTGGCGGAGCAGGTGCTGCCGCAGATCCAGCAGGCGCTGCAGGCCTGCCACGAGCCGCATCAGACCACGCTGCGCATCGCCATCGAATGCCACAGCTGCATTCAGTGGCTGACGCCGGCGCTGGACAACTTCCGCCGGCGTTTCCCGCAGGTGGTGATGGACTTCACTTCCGGCGTGACTTTCGATCCGCAACCGGCCTTGCAACAGGGCGAACTGGATCTGGTGATGACGTCGGATATTCTGCCGCGCAGCGGCCTGCACTATTCGCCGATGTTCGATTTCGAGGTGCGCCTGGTGCTGGCGCCGGATCATCCGCTGGCCGGCAGGCCGCACATCGAGCCGGAAGACTTGAGTGACGAAACGCTGTTGATTTACCCGGTGCAGCGCCAACGGCTGGATATCTGGCGGCATTTTCTGCAGCCGGCGGGCGTCAGCCCGGCGTTGAAGAACGTCGATAACACGCTGCTGCTGATCCAGATGGTATCGGCGCGGATGGGGATTGCGGCGCTGCCGCACTGGGTGGTGGAGAGTTTCGAACAGCAGGGTCTGGTGGTGACCAAAACCCTGGGTGACGGCCTGT
Source organism: Serratia sp. HRI (assembly GCF_010119335.3). Lineage (NCBI taxonomy): Bacteria > Pseudomonadati > Pseudomonadota > Gammaproteobacteria > Enterobacterales > Yersiniaceae > Serratia > Serratia sp. HRI. The sequence goes on from NZ_CP083690.1 coordinate 2,442,855, forward strand.
GGAGCCGCCTGTACGCTGCCGTGCGCGACGGTGAACAGCGCCAGGCGGTGACCGAAGCCTTTATCCGCTCGGCCCGCCAGCACGCCTGCGATCATCTGCCGTTTGTGCGCGACGCCGCACGCCCCGGCGCGACCGGCGCCAAAGCGTTGGCGGCCGGCGTATAAACTTTCGGGCCCCCCGGGCCGGGGTGGCCCGCCCGCTTAGCCAAGCTGTTTCGGCGCCACCCAGCGGCGATGCACCCACAGCGAAGCGACGATCACCGCCCCGCCGATGATAAAGCTCGGCCAATGCGGCTGCTGTTGCCAGATGGCCAGGTTGACCAACAAACCGGCCGGCACATGCATATTGTTCATGATGCCGAGCGTGCCGGCATCCACCTGCGTCGCGCCGTAGTTCCACATGAAGTAGCCCAGCCCCGACGCCACCACGCCCAGCCAGATCAGCACGCCCCACTGCAGATTGGTGGTCGGCAGCTGCTGCGGATTGCCCCACAGGAACCAGGCCACCACCGCCACCGCCGCAGCCCCCAGGTAGAACCAGGAAAAAGCGGTGTGCTGCGGCAAGGGGTGCACTTCCATCAAGCGCTTATAGCCGACCATGCCGATGGCGAAGCTGATATTCGCCGCCTGCACCAACAGCAGCCCCCACCAGAAATGCTCACTCAGCTGGTGATAGCGGATAATCGCCGCGCCCAGCACCGCCAGCAACGCGCTGAAGACATAGCCCCAACGCAGACGCCGGCCGCTCAGCAAGTCGTAGATCAGCGTGATGTACAGCGGCGTCAGCACGGTGAACAGCAGGAATTCCGGCACCGTCAGGTACAGATAGGCGCGGAAGCTGAACAGGTACATGATGCCCAGCTGGAAGGCGCCCACCAGCATATACAGCAGGATCACCTTGAGTTTGATGTTGCGCCAACGCAGAAACGGCAGAAACACCAGCGCCGCCAGCCCGATGCGCACCAGCGCCGAGAATCCGCTGTCGACGTGGCCCGCCAGGTACTCGCCAATCAGGCTGAAAGAAAATGCCCACAGAATGGTGGTTATAACCAAAAGCAGCACGATGGGTTCACCCTAAAAAGACCGAAAGGGCGATTGTAACGGAAGATGCGCACCGCGTTGGTGAAAAGGCGGTTTACATCAGAACAAAATATAAACTACCGGCAAAATTTCACCGCTGGGTTAGGCTTAATAAAAAGGCGAGGTAACCATCATGAAAACTTCTCACATCCTGTTCGCCCTGCTGTGGCTGCCCGGCCTGGCTGCGGCGGCCAACGGCGTAACCGATCTGCGTTCACAGCAGCAGGTTCTCAACCAAAGCAGCCAGCAGGCCCAGCAACAGCGCCAGTTGAACAATCAACAAATGGACCAACGCCGCCAGCAGCAACAGCGGCAGTTCGACAATCAGCGGCAACAGCTGATGCAAACCACGCCGAACGGCGGGCAACTGCTGCCTAACGGCAATCAGCCGCGCGATCCGTTCAATCGCACCGCACCGGCGGTACCGCAGGCACCGATGCCGGCTACGTCCGTACGCCCATAACGGTGAGGATCAGCGGCGTGGTGATCGCCGCCAGCACGGTGGACATCACCAGGCTGGTGGCGGCCGGGCCGGTGAGCGTATTGAACTGGCGCGACATCAGGTAGACGTTCACCCCCACCGCCATCGATCCCAGCAGCACCACAACGCGGGTTTCCATCGGCGGCAGATCCATCATCCAGGCCAGCAGCCAAATCACTAGCGGCTGCACCAGCAACTTCAGCACGCAGATGGCGCTGCTCAGCTGCCAGCCTTCGCTGATGCGGTACTCGGCAAGCCCCATCCCCAGCACCACCAGCGACAGCGGCGCCGCCACCTGGCCGAGCATGCTGACCGGCCGATCGACGAAGGTCGGCAGCGGCAGGCCGGTCAGGCTGAACAGAGTGCCGGACAGAATGCCGACGATCAGCGGATTGGTCAGCACGCTACGCGCGGTTTTAGCGAAGCCGCTCAGCGTCGGCGAACCGTTGCGCGCCCATTCGATCGACACCGTCACCAGCGTCCACAGGATCAGGCCGTTGAACACCAGCACCAGCGCCACCGACGGGATCGCCGCCTCCCCCAGCATCACGCCGGCGATCGGCAAGCCGAGCATCACGTTATTGGAGAAAATACCGCCCAGCGCAAACACCGATCCGGCGACGCCATCCAGCCGGAAGAGATGCCGGGCGACGAGGCGGCCAAGCACGAACACGATCAGGCAACTGCCGAAGAACGCGATCAGCAGCCGAGCGTCGACCGCCGGGCGCTGCGAGAAGTCGCACATCATGCGAAACAGCATGGCGGGCAAGGCGAGGGAAAACACGAAACGCGTCAGGCCATCGGTGATGCTGGCAGGCCATTTCCCCCAGCGAATCAACCCATAACCCAACGCAATCAGGACGAACAGCGGTAAAGACAGCACGATCTGGTGCCAGAGTGACAGGATAAAGCCAGGCATCGCATTCCTTCCGGTGGTGCGGCGGCAAGGCTTGTCGTCGCGGGATTCATCGGTGCCGGATTAAAAATCCGGGCCGATCAAATCTATCCGGTCGGTGCAAATGCAGTCAACGCCCCAGTCGAGCAGCAGGCGCGCGCGATCCGGTTGGTTGACGGTGTACACCAGAATGCGCAACCCGGCGTCTTTCAACGCTTTTACCCGCTCGGCGGTCAGCGCTTTGTGATCGATATGCAGCGAGACGCAGTCCAGGCGTTCGGTCAGCTCGCGCCAGTTGTCGTCCCAGTCCTCGAGCAGCAGGCCGCGCGGCAAATCCGGCACGGTGCGCTGCGCCGCCGCCAGCGCTTCTACCGAGAAGGAAGAGAGCAGCGGATCGGTCTGCCCTTGCCACAGCAGCCGCGCCGCCAGCGCCACCACCCGGCCGGTTTCATCGTCGCTGCCGGTGGTCGGCTTGATCTCGATATTGGCCATCAGGCCGTGTTCCTGGCAGCGTTCCGCCACCTCCGACAACAGCGGCAACCGCTCGCCCTTGAAGGCCGAGCTGTACCAGTTGCCGGCGTCCAGCTGCACCAGCTTGTCCCACGGCAGTTCGCCCGCCACGCCCCAACCGTTGCTGGTGCGATCCAGCGTGTCGTCGTGCAGCAGGAAAATTTGCCCGTCCTGCGCCAGCTTGGCATCGAACTCGATCATCTTGTGGCCGTGGCGCGCGCCGACGTCGATCGCCGCCAGGGTGTTTTCCGGCGCCAGAGAACCGCCGCCGCGGTGGGCGACGATATGAGGGTAAGGCCAGGGTCTAGTCATCAATCCATCCGTAATCCGCTGTGGGTGTCAAAGAAGTGCAGCGCCTGAGCAGGCAGCTGCAAATATAGCGTACTGCCCGCCGCCGGCAAGGTTTCGTGCGACAGCCGCGCGATCACCCCGTGGCCGCCCCACTGGCCGTGCGCCAGATTGTCGGCCCCCAGCAGTTCCAGCGTCTGCAGCTGCAGCGGCACGCCCTGGCCTTGCGCCACCCGCTGAATATGCTCCGGCCGAATGCCCAACGTCAACTGCCGCCCCGCCCACTGAGGTTTGGCCGCCGGCAACGGCAGCACCATGCCGTCCGCCAGCAGCAGCTGGCCGCCGTCGGCGCTGAGGGTGCCGGGCAGCAGGTTCATCGCCGGCGATCCGATAAAGCCCGCGACAAACAGCGAAGCCGGCCGTTGGTACACTTCGCTCGGGGTGCCGATCTGCTCCGCCACGCCCTTGTTCATTACGATGACCCGCTGCGCCAGCGTCATCGCCTCCACCTGATCGTGAGTCACGTACAGGCTGGTGGTTTTCAGACGACGATGCAGCTGTTGCAGCTCCAGGCGCATCTGCACCCGCAGCTTGGCGTCCAGGTTGGACAGCGGCTCATCGAACAGGAATACCGCCGGCTCGCGCACGATGGCGCGCCCCATCGCCACGCGCTGGCGCTGGCCGCCGGAAAGCTCGCGCGGTTTGCGTTTGAGCAGCGGCTCCAGCTCCAGGATGCGCGCCGCCTCCTCCACCCGCTGGCGGATATGATCCTTGCCGAAACCGCGGATCTTGAGGCCGTAGGCCATGTTGTCGTACACGCTCATGTGCGGATAGAGCGCGTAGTTCTGGAACACCATCGCGATGCCGCGATCCTTGGGCTCCAGATCGGTCACGCGCCGGGTATCGATATAGATATCGCCGCTGGTGGTGCGTTCCAGCCCGGCCACCATCCGCAGCAGCGTGGATTTGCCGCAGCCGGACGGGCCGACCATCACGATGAATTCGCCGTCCGCCACATCGAGGTCGATCTGTTTGATCACCGGCGTTTTACCGTCGTAAGACTTGGTGACCGCCTGTAGTTTTAATCCTGCCATCGTCGTTATTTCTCGCTATCAACCAGACCGCGCACAAACCAGCGCTGCATCAGAAGCACCACCGCCAGCGGTGGCAATAAAGTCAGAATCATCGCCGCCATCACCTGGTTCCACTGGGTCGGCGCGCCGGAAGTGGAGATCATGCTCTTGATGCCCGCCACCGCAGTGCCCATCGAGGCGTCGCTGGTGATCAGGATCGGCCACAGGTATTGGTTCCAGCCGTAGATAAAGGTGATGACGAACAGCGCCGCCAGATTGGTTTTCGACAGCGGCAGCACGATGTCCCAGAAGAAACGCATCGGCCCGGCGCCGTCGATGCGCGCCGCCTCCAGCAGCTCATCCGGCAACGTCATGAAGAACTGACGCAGCAGGAAGGTCGCGGTGGCCGAGGCCATCAGCGGCAGCGTCAGGCCGGTGTAGCTGTCCAGCAGGTTGAGGTTGGAGATCACCTCCACCGTCGGGAAAATACGCACCTCCACCGGCAGCATCAGGGTGAGGAAAATCAGCCAGAAGAACAGGCTGCGCAGCGGAAAGCGGAAGTACACGATGGCGTAAGCCGACAGCACCGACACCGCGATCTTGCCGAAGGTGATCGCCAGCGCCATGATCACGCTGTTCAGCAGCAGCAGCGAGAACGGCACCTTGAGGTTGCCCACGCCGCCCTGCCAGATATTGCGGATGTTCTCCCACAGGTGGCCGCCGGGCACCAGCGTCATCGGCACCTGAAACACCTGCTTGTCGTCCAGCGTGGCGGCGACAAAGGCCACGTACAGCGGGAACAGCACCACCAGCACGCCGATAATCAGCATCACATGGCTGAAGATATCCAGCCCGCGTCGATTCTCAATCATTGATAGCGCACCTTACGTTCAACAAAGCGGAACTGGATCACCGTCAGGCCGATCACCAGCAGCATCAGGATCACCGACTGCGCGGCAGAGCTGGAGAGATCCAATCCGGCGAAGCCTTCGCGGTAGATCTTGTAGATCAACGTGGTGGTGGACTGCACCGGCCCGCCGCCGGTGGCGGCGTCGATCACCGGGAAGGTATCGAAGAAGGCGTACACCAGATTGACCACCAGCAGGAAGAAGCTCACCGGCGCGATCAGCGGCAGCACCAGATGGAAGAAACGCCGCACCGGGCCGGCGCCGTCGATGGCCGCCGCCTCCACCAGCGAGCGCGGGATCGATTGCAGCGCCGCGAGGAAAAACAGGAAGTTATAGCTTATCTGCTGCCATACCGAGGCCAGCACCACCAGGAACATCGCCTGGCCGCTGTTTTGCGCATGGTTCCAGTTATAGCCCAGTCCGTTGAGGAAATGGGTGATCAACCCCAGGCCGGGGTTGAACAGAAAGATCCACAGCACCGCCGCCACCGCCGGCGCCACCGCATAGGGCAGGATCATCAGCGTGCGATAGAGGCGGCTGCCGCGCAGCACGTAGTCCACCAGCGCGGCGAAGAACAGCGACACCGCCAGCCCGATGCCCGCCACCAGGAAGCTGAAGATCAGCGTGGTGTAGAACGAGTCGAGATAGTAAGGATCCTGAAACAGCTGCTTAAAGTTATCCAGCCCGACAAACTGGCTGGACAGGCCGAACGGATCGAGGCTCTGCACCGAATACCACAGCGCCTCGCCGGCGGGCCATAAAAAGAAGACGGCGGTAATCAGCAGCTGCGGCAACACCAACGCATAGGGCAACCAGCTGCAGCCGAAACCGGGACGGGAAGATGACATAGCAGTTAGACCATTAATCGGGTACGGAAGGATCGGCGTGAAGACGCGAGCCCGATCGGACGGGCCCGCGACGCAGGGTTACTTGGTTGATGCTTCGAAACGGCGCAGCAGCACGTCACCGCGCTGCACGGCGGCGTCCAACGCCTGCTGAGGCGTTTTCTTACCGGTCCACACGCCTTCCAGCTCCTCATCCACCACGCTGCGGATCTGCGGCATGTTGCCCAGGCGCAGGCCCTTGGTGAACGGCAACGGCGGCTTGTTCAGCATCTGGCGAGTGGCGACGTCGGCACCCGGGTTCTTGTCGTAGAAGCCCTGTTGCTTGGTCAGATCGTAAGCCGCGGTGGTGATCGGCAGATAGCCGGTCTTCTGGTGCCATTCGGCGGCGATTTCCGGCTGCGCCAGGTACTGCAGGAACTCGGCCACGCCCTTGTAGGTGGCGGCGTCTTTGCCATTCATCACCCACAGGCTGGCCCCGCCGATGATGGCGTTCTGCGGCGCGTTTTTCGCGTCGGCGTCGTACGGCATCATGCCGACGCCGTAGTTGAATTTGGCGTAGTGTTTGATGTCCGCCAGTGAACCGGAAGAAGCGGTGGTGATGGCGCAGTCGCCGTTATAAAACTTCTCGGTGGATTCGTCTTTGCGGCCGAAGTAGGTGAAATCGCCCTTCTTGTTCATCGCCTCCAGCAGCTCGATGTGCTTGACCTGCAGCGGCTTGTTGAACTCCAGCTTGGCGTTGGTGCCGCCGAACCCGTTGTTTTCGCTGGCGAACGGCACGCCGTGCCAGGCGCTGAAGTTCTCCAGCTGGATCCAGCCCTGCCAGCCGCTGGCGTAGCCGCACTTCATGCCGGCCTCACGCAGCTTGGCAGTATCCGCCGCCAGCTCCTGCCAGGTTTTCGGCGGCTGGTCCGGGTTCAGGCCGGCCTTCTTGAAGGCGTCTTTGTTGTAGTACAGCACCGGCGTGGAGCTGTTGAACGGCTGAGACAGCAGATGGCCGCTCTTGTTGTCGGTGTAATAGCCGGCTACCGTCGGCACGAATACCGACTCGTCGAAGTTGATGCCGGCCTTTTTAAACACTTCGTAGACCGGTTTGATGGCCTTGCTGGCCATCATGGTGGCGGTGCCCACCTCGTAAACCTGCAGGATCGCCGGCGCCTTGCCGGAGCGGTAAGCGGCGATGCCCGCCGCCAGGCTCTGTTCGTAGTTGCCTTTATAAACCGGCACAATCTTGACGTCGCTGTGCGACTGGTTGAAGCGATCCGCCAGGGAATCCACTTCCTTACCCAGTTCGCCTTCCATCGAATGCCAGAACGGGATCTCGGTCGCCGCCAGCGCCTGAGTGCTGACCGCCAGGGTCAACGCGACGCACAGCGTGGTTTTGCGAATAGCGTAGGTGAGCATGCCTAACTCCTGAAAAAAGCTGGTGTAAAAGCGCGTGAGCGAAAAGAATCAGTTTTTTTTTGGAAGCTAACATGCCATGCGCGGATGACAGAAAAATAACCGTTATATGACAGCCACATGACGGCAAGGTGAAGTGAAGATGGCGGTTTGATGTCGGCGGCGGGCATGGGCTCCGCCGCCGCGAGGATTACAGCGAACGGCGCAGACGCGCCACCGCTTCCTGCATCTGCTGTTCGGTGGCGGTGGCGAACGACAGGCGGAAGGTCGAACGATCCGGGTTGTCGGAGAAGAAGTATTCCCCCGGCACGAACACCACGCCCTGCTGCAGGGTAGCGTTCAGCCATTCGGTGGCGTTGAACGGCTGGCGGAAACGTGCCCACAGGAACATGCCGCCCTTCGGCTTATCGAAGGTGATGTAGTCGCCCAGCTCCTGCTCCACCAAACCGGCCAGGATCTCGCCCTTCTGTTTGTAGGCGGCGCGGATCTTGTCGATTTGCGCCGGCAGGCGGCCCAGGCCGAGGTAGCATTCGACGATGCTCTGCGACAGCGCGCTGGCGTGCAGATCCGCCGCCTGCTTGATGATCGCCACTTTATGCAACAGGAACGGCGGCAGGATCGCCCAGCCCAACCGCAGGCCCGGCGCCAGGATCTTGGAGAAGGTCGAGGTATAGATGATATGGTCGGTGTTGCCCAGCACCCGCTGCGACACCTGATGCAGCGTCGGGTGGCGCTCTTCGGTGAAACGCAGCTCGCCGTACGGATCGTCTTCGATGATCAGGAAGTTATGTTCGGCGGCCAGCTTCACCAGCAGTTCGCGGCGCGCGGCGCTCAGGGTGATGCCGCTGGGGTTGCCGAAGTTCGGCACCACGTACACGCCCTTGATGCGCTGGGTTTTCAGCAGCTCGGCCAGCTCTTCCACCACCATGCCGTCGCTGTCGGACGAGACCGACATGATGCTGGCTTCCGCCAGCTCCAGCGTTTGCAACGCCGCCAGGTAGGTCGGGCGCTCCACCACGAACACGTCGCCGGGGTTGACGATGGCGCGCATCACCAAATCCAATGCCTGCTGCGAGCCGGCGGTGACCATCACCTCTTCCGCATCAGCGGTGACGCCGCGCTCGGCGCACAGCGCGCAAATGCGCTCACGCAGCAGCGGGCTGCCCTCAGTCAGGCCATACTGGAACGCGCTTTTCGGCTGTTCGGTGATCGCCTGCTGGGTGGCAATGCTCAATCCTTCGAAATCGAACAACGCATCAGAGGGGATGCCGCCCGCCAGCGAAATGACGTGTTCCATCTTGCTGTGCTTAAGCAATTCACGGATGGCCGAACTTTTTACGTTAACGATGCGCTGCGCGAGTAACCCTTCTGTCTTCATTTCTTCTTCTCGTACCTGATTATTTTAATTCGTAGGGGGGCGGATTAACCGCCCAGATACGCCGACCTCACTGCTTCGTTGGCTAACAATGCAGCCCCCGTATCTTCCAACACCACGCGGCCGTTTTCCAGCACATAACCGCGGTCCGCCAATTTCAGCGCCTGATTGGCGTTTTGCTCCACCAGGAAGATGGTCATGCCCTCTTCCCGCAGCTGCTGAATGATGTCGAAAATCTGCTGGATGATGATCGGCGCCAGCCCGAGCGAGGGCTCGTCGAGCAGCAGCAGCTTCGGCTGGCTCATCAGCGCGCGGCCGATGGCCAACATCTGCTGCTCGCCGCCGGACATGGTGCCGGCGCGCTGGCTTCGGCGCTCCAGCAGGCGCGGGAACAGAGTGAACACCCGTTCGATGCGCTGTTGATACTGCCGGCGATCGGCGAAGAAGCCGCCCATCGCCAGGTTTTCTTCCACCGTCATGCGCGAGAAGACGCGCCGCCCTTCGGGCACGATCGCCACCGCTTCGCGCATGATGCGCGAGGTTTGCCACTGGGTGATGTCCTGGTTCTGAAAGACGATGCTGCCTTCGCTGGCGCGCGGCTCGCCGCACAGGGTGCCGAGCAGCGTGGTTTTACCGGCGCCGTTGGCGCCGATTAACGTCACGATTTCGCCCTGGCTTATCGTGAGACTGACCTGATGCAGCGCCTGAATTTTGCCGTAATGGGCGGATACCTGATTGAATGACAACATAAAGACTGCGCCCCATCATTGTGCGTGAGCATCGCTGGTGATTATTTCGCTGCGCAGCAAGGCGCGAGCCGTGAGGTTTGGTGGGCCAAATAAACGGTGAGTAACGCAGCGGCGCGGCGAAATAGCCCCAGCCCTGCGGGTCGCGCCCCAAAAACCCGCTCTCTGCGTTGTCAGATTCGAACATAGTCCCGCTATGTTCTTCATCTTCCGCCTTGATAGCGGGTTTTTGGGTCTGCGACGATGCCGCGAACAATGATGGGACACAGTCTTAAGCCTCGCCCAAATAAGCCCGGATCACGTCCGGGTTGTTGCGGATCTCCGCCGGTGTGCCCTGCGCCAGCGGCGTGCCCTGATTCACCACGTAAATGCGGTCGGAAATGCCCATCACCAGCTTCATGTCATGCTCGATCAGCAGCACCGATACCTTATGCCGATCGCGCAACTCGACGATCAGGTGATCCAGCTCGTCGGTCTCTTTCGGGTTGAGGCCGGCGGCCGGTTCGTCCAGCATCAGCAGCTCCGGCCGGGTCACCATGCAGCGAGCGATCTCCAGCCGCCGCTGCTGCCCATAGGCCAGGTTGCCCGCCGAACGGTTGGCCATCTCCAGCAGGCCGACGCGCTCCAGCCACTCCGCCGCGCGCGCCAGCGCTTCGGCTTCGGCGCGGCGGAAGGCCGGGGTTTTCAACAGCCCGGCGAACACGCCGCTTTTCAGGTGCTGATGCTGCGCCACCAGCAGGTTTTCGATCACCGTCATTTCACGGAACAGCCGCACGTGCTGGAAGGTGCGCACCACGCCCATGCGGGCGATGGCCTGCCCCGCCAATCCTTCCAGGTGGCGATCGCGCAATTTGATGGTGCCGCCGGTCGGGCGGTAAAAACCGGTCAGGCAGTTGAACACCGTGGTCTTACCGGCACCGTTGGGGCCGATCAGCGACACGATTTCGCCTTCGTTCAGCGTCAACGCCACGTTGTTGACCGCCAGCAGCCCGCCGAAACGCATCGACAGGCCCTCCACCTGCAGCAAAGGTTGAACGCTCATGCCTGCTCCCCCTTACCCGCGTGAATGTCCGCCGCCTGCAGCTTCAGCTGCGGCCGTTTCATCGGCAACAGCCCCTGCGGCCGCCAAATCATCATCAGCACCATCAGCGCACCCAGCAGCAACATGCTGTATTCATTCAGATCGCGCATCAGCTCGCGCGACACCACCAGCAGGATCGCCGCCAGAATGACCGCGAACTGCGAGCCCATGCCCCCCAGTACGACGATCGCCAGTACGAAGGCCGACTCGACAAAGGTGAAGGATTCCGGGCTGACGAACCCCTGCCGCGCGGCGAACAGCGTGCCGGCAAACCCGGCGAAAGCGGCGCTGATGGTAAAAGCGGTCAGCTTGATGCGCGTCGGGCTGAGGCCCAGCGAGCGGCAGGCGATCTCGTCTTCGCGCAGCGCTTCCCAGGCGCGCCCCAGCGGCATGCGCAGCAGGCGGTTGATGACGAACAGCGTCAGCACCACCAGCAGCAGTGCCACCAGATACAGGAACACGATGCGATCGCTCGGATCGTATTTCAGGCCGAAGAAGTTATGGAAGGTATCCCAACCACCGTCGCGCACGCTGCGGTTGAACTCCAGGCCGAAGAAGGTCGGTTTCGGGATCTGGCTGATGCCGTTCGGCCCGCCGGTGATCTCGGTATTGTTCAGCAGCAGGATGCGCACGATCTCACCGAAGCCGAGCGTCACGATTGCCAGATAGTCGCCGCGCAGACGCAGCACCGGGAAACCGAGCAGGAAGCCGAAGGCGGCGGTGACGATGCCCGCCAGCGGCAGGCTCTCCCAGAAGCCGAGGCCGTAATAGTGATTCAGCAGCGCGTAGGTGTAGGCGCCGATGGCGTAGAAACCACCGTAGCCGAGCACCAGCAGACCAGACAAGCCCACCACCACGTTGAGGCCGAGGCCCAGCATCACGTAGATCAGCGTCAGGGTGGCGATATCCACCGTGCCGCGCGAGACCAGGAACGGCCAGGCGACCGCCGCGACGATGAGCAGAGCCGCCAGCAGCTTTTGCCGCGGCGTGGTGCCGTCGAAGCTCGGCAGCACAAGCGCCGGGCCGGAGACTTTTTTCAATCCCTGCTGCAGCAGCGGGCGCAACAGCTGGAAGAAAAAGACGATGACGCAGCCGATGCCGATCCACATCCAGCGTACTTCCGCCGCGCCGTGCACCACCAGCTTGGTGCCGTCCAGGCTGAGCTGCATGCCCATCAGGAACGACGCCATCACGAACAGCACCGCCGTGGCGATCAGCGCATTGAGCAGATTGAGTTTCATACTTTCTCAACCTCCGGACGCCCGAGGATGCCGGTCGGCATGATCAGCAGCACCACGATCAGCAACGCGAACGACACCACGTCTTTATATTCAGTGCTGAGGTAGGCGGAGGTCAGCGCTTCCGCCACGCCCAGCACCAGGCCGCCGATCATCGCGCCGGGAATGCTGCCGATACCGCCCAGAACCGCGGCGGTGAAGGCTTTCATACCGGCCATAAAGCCGATGTAAGGGTTGATGACGCCGTAGAACTGGCCGAGCAATACCCCGGCCACCGCCGCCATCACCGCCCCGATGACGAAGGTCAGCGAGATCACCCGGTCAGTGTTGATGCCCAGCAGGCTGGCCATCTTCAGGTCTTCCGCACAGGCGCGGCAGGCGCGGCCCATGCGCGAATAGCGGATAAACAGCGTCAGCGCCAGCATCGCCAGGAAGGTCACGAGCCAGATGATCAGCTGCATGGTGCTGATGGTGGCGGCGAAGCCGTTGCTTTCCCCCAGCACCCACTGGCCGGTCACCAGGCTGGGCAGCGCCAGATCGCGTGAGCCCTGCGTCAGGCTGACGTAGTTTTGCAGGAATATCGACATGCCGATGGCCGAGATCAGCGCAATCAGGCGCTTGGAGTTGCGCACCGGCTTGTAGGCCACCCGCTCGATGCTCCAGCCGTAGGCGCTGGCGATGACGATCGAGACCAGGAACGCGGCGCCGATCAGCAACCAGCCGACGTCGATGCCGAGCATCATCAGGGCGGCGATGACGATAAAGGAGACATAGCTACCGATCATGTACACCTCGCCGTGGGCGAAGTTGATCATGCCGATGATGCCGTAAACCATGGTGTAACCGATGGCGATCAATGCATAGGTGCTGCCCAACGTTAAGCCGTTGAACATCTGCTGCAGAAAATAGAGGAGCTGCTCTGACATACTCTGAACCCTTGGCTGCGAAACCCGCCGGCGGAGAACCGGCGGGTAAAGGGAGACGGGGCCGGCAAGCCGACCCGCCGGGCGCAGCGGGCTGCGCCCCACCCTAATCATTATGGCTTATTTGATCGGTGTGGACGTGCCGTTGGCATGCCATTCGAACACGCCGAACTCGAAGCCTTTCAGATCGCCCTTGTCATCCCAGGTCAGCGGCCCCATCACGGTCTCCACCGGCTTGCCGGTTTTCAGATCCTTGACGATGTCCGCCGGCTCCTGGCTGCCGCTGCGCTCCATGCCGGTGGTCAGCGACTGCAGTGCGGCATAGGTGGTCCAGACGAACGGGCCGGTCGGATCCAGCTTCTTGGCTTTCAATGCATCGACGATCGGCTGGTTGGCAGGCACCTGGTCGTAGCGTTTCGGCAGCGTCACCAGCATGCCTTCCGAAGCGGCCCCGGCGATGTTGGACAGCGAGGAGTTGCCCACGCCTTCCGGCCCCATGAAGCGGGTGGTCAACCCGGCCTGCTTGGCCTGACGCAGGATCTGGCCCATTTCCGGGTAGTAACCGCCGAAGTACACGAAATCGATATTTTCTTTCTTCAGGCGCGCCACCAGGGTGGAGAAGTCTTTGTCGCCGGCGGTGATGCCTTCGAACATCGCCACTTCGGCGCCCTGTTTTTTCAAGCTGTCGCGCACCGAGCGGGCCAGGCCTTCACCGTATTGCTGCTTGTCGTGCACCACGGCGATGCGCTTCGGCTTGATGTCGCTGAGAATGTATTTGGCGGCGGTCGGGCCCTGATCCGAGTCCAGGCCGGTGGTGCGCAGGATCATCTTGTAGCCGCGGGTGGTCAGATCGGCGTTGGTTGCCGCCGGGGTAATCATGATCACGCCTTCGTCTTCATAGATATCGGACGCCGGCTGGGTAGACGAGGAGCACAGGTGGCCGATCACGTAGCGAATGCCGTCGTTGATCACCTTGTTGGCGACCGCAACCGCCTGTTTCGGGTCGCAGGCGTCGTCGTATTCCACGCCAACCAGCTTGTCGCCCTTGATGCCGCCCTTGGCGTTGATGTCGGCAATCGCCTGGCGCGCGCCGGTAAACTCCATGTCGCCATACTGCGCGACCGGGCCGGACATCGCCCCGACGATCGCCACCTTGATGTCTTTCGCCATGGCCGCCTGGCTCATGGCCATCGCAATACAACCCGCCAGCAGTGCCTTACCTGTTGTTAATTTCATCCGCAAATCCCCATCTGTCGTTGTGAACGTACCTGTTGTGTTTGCCCGCGCCCGATCGTTATTGACCGCTTTTGTTATAAGTAATAATGATTTAGGCTTTTTATCGGCATTATTTTCTAATAAGACTTTATTTTTCATGCCATTAAACAGGAATTTTCTTCTGCAAATCAACTTCATCCGGCAGAAACAAGCGGTGTAAACAGGATAAAATTCGAATTAAATCTGCGCTCTTTACCTTGAGGCGTAGTGCGTTGTGCTGGTTAACAATCCGTTTACTAACTATTTACTCGGAAAATGCCCCGTGCAAAAAACATATTGCACAGTAATCGTACAGAAAAACTTACACAACGCTCTGCACAAGATCTATTACACTGTCGGCATCATTTAGCTGCGCGGAAATTCTGCATGAAACTGACCATCGAGCGCCTGACCGCGCTGTCCCCGCAAGACCTTATCGACCTCGGTAAAATTTGGCCGCACCAGCAGCCGGAACAGTGGCAAAGCTGGCTGAGCGACGGCAAGGTGCTGTTCGCCGCCCGCTTCAACGAGCGGCTGCTGGGGGCGGTGAAAATCGCGCTGCAGGACGACCGCGCCGAGCTGCAGGACCTGCTGGTGCGCGAAGTGACGCGCCGCCGCGGCGTCGGTCTTTACCTGGTGCAGGATGCGCAGCGTCAGCTGCCGCAGGTTGCCCACTGGCAGCTGTCGACCGCCGGCCTGGCGCCGCGCGAACGCGGGGAAGTCGATAACTTCATGCGCGCCTGCGGCTTCGCACCGCAGGGCGATCTCTGGCAAAAATGAAAGGCCGGCTGGCGGCGCTGGTCTTGATTGCGCTGGGGCTGGCGGCCGCACTCCTCGGGCGCCAGCAGGCGCTACGCCTGGCCTCAGGCTGGGATCAGCAGGTTTATGTCTGGCAGCGGGTTTGGACGCCGCAGCACGCCGATGCGCTGACGCACAGCCGCGATGTGTTCGGCGCGCTGCGCGTGCTGGCGCTGCAGGTGCATCCGCGCGAAGGCTGGCGGGAAATCCCGGCCGATCTCAGCCTGCTGAAACAGGACGGCCGCCCGCTCTGGCTGGTAGCGCGCCTCGACGGCCAGCTGCCGCAGCTGGACCAAGAAGCCATTATCCAGCGGCTGCTGGCGCTCACCCAGCGCTGGCAGGCGGCCGGGCTACCCGTCACCGGCGTCGAGATCGATCATGACGCCGCCACCGCCCGCCTGCCGGACTACCAACGCTTTCTACAGCGGCTGCGCCAACGGCTGCCCACCGCTTTGCAACTCGGCATCACCGCCCTGCCGGCCTGGATCGGCTCGCCCAACCTGCCCGGCGTACTGCAACAGGCCGACAGTTCCGTCCTGCAGGTGCACGCGGTGCTCTCGCCGCAGCAGGGGCTGTTTGACGGCCCCTTGGCACTGCACTGGGTGCGGCAGTACGCCGCCGTCACACCGAAGCCGTTTCGCGTCGCGCTGCCGGCCTATGGCATGGCGCTGCTGGGGTTTGATGCGCAGGGCGCGCAGGTGGAGAGCGAATCCTCGCTGCGCGTGGCGGGCAACGGCCGCGAGCTGACGGTCGCGCCGCAGCAGATCGCCGATTTTCTGCAGATGCTGGCGCAGCAAACGCCGCCCCGGCTGCGCGGCATTATCTGGTTCCGCTTGCCTCTGGCGGACGATCGGCGCGCCTGGTCGCTCGCCACGCTGCGAGCGGTGATCGAACGGCGGCCGCTGAACGTCGAGTGGCAGGTAAAATTTAGGCCTCAGCCACAGCAAAACGGGCTTTATGATCTGATAATTCAGAACAACGGGCCGGTGGACGCCCCGCTGCCGCAAGAGGTGCTCATCCGCGCCGACGACTGCCTGGCGGCGGACGCGGTCGGCAACTACCGGCTGGAATCCGCACCGCAACGGCAACGCTTTATTCGCATCAGCGGCGACCAGCTACGCGCCGGGCAATCCCGGCCGCTGGGCTGGCTGCGCTGCCAACAACTGACGCCAGGAGGCACCCTTGTCACACCTTGATTCGCGCGCGGCACGGAACACCCGCCGCCTTCTTCCGCTGGCCATGCTGATCGGCGCCGCGCTGGCGCTGCCGCTGAACGGCTATGCCTGCGGCCCGGATTTTCCTAACCGGCTGCTGATCGACCGCAACGGCACCCTGCTGTATATGCCGGAGGGTAATTTCGCCTTCGAAGCCGGCCGATTGGTGCCGTCGGACAAGCAGCTGCCGCACTGGCAAGCCCCGCCGCCGCCAATGCCGCCGAAACCAATGCCGCAGTCGCCGGAAACGGTGGCGATCGGCAAAATGCGCGCCGCCAAAACGGTAGAAGAGGCTGACGCCGTCAATACGCAGGGGTTGTCCAACGCCGCGCGCCTTTATCAACTGGGCGCCGTCGCGTTCGCCAGCCACGATCCGCGCGCCACAGAGTATTTCCAGCAGGTGCTGAAGCTCCCGGCCGCCGAACAGGGCGACTGGGGACTGCGGGCGCAGTATTCGCTTGGACGGGTGTTGATGAATGACCACGGCACGCCGATGAATGAATCAGATGAAGCGGCTCCCGCCGCCAATCATCCGCCTAAAGCCGAACTTGAACAGGCGCTGGCGGCGTTCCAGCAGGTGATCGAACGGGTGAAAAGCGGCGCCGCCGATCCCGATCAACTGGCGCTGAGCAGCCTCGGACAGCAGGCGCGCATCCACCTGTGGCTGGGTGACGTCGCTCCCGCCGCCCACCTGTACGCCCAGCAGGCGGCGCAGGGCGATCCGAGCGGCGGGCAGTCGCTGCAGTACGTCTCCAGTTTCCTGGTCAATCCCGACCATCTGGAAACGCTGAAACAGGTTATCGGCGATCCCTTAATCCAACAGCTGGTGACCATTGAACTGTTCGCCCGCAGCGGCAACCTGCAGATGGCGGATACCGACGGCAACGGCCGCTCCGCACAGATCATCAGCCAGATCCTGGCGCTGCTGGACGGCACGGTGAAAAGCGGCTTCGCCGGCAGCGATCGGCTGGCGGCATTGGCCTACCGTTCCGGGCAGTATCCGATGGCGGCCAGCCTGCTGAAAAACGCTGGCGACAGCGGCCTGGCGTGGTGGCTGCGCGCCAAAATGGCGCTGCGTGACGGTGATGTGAAAGCCGCCACCGCCGCCTACGCCAAGGCGGCAAGCGCGTTCCCCGCCGACGAAAGCTGGGGCGAACAGCGCAACGCCGACTTCGTCGCGGAAACCATCGTGCCCGAGTGCCGGGTGGCCGGCGAACAGGCTATCCTGGCGCTGAACCGCGGCGACTATCTGCAGGCGATGGACCTGCTGTATCGCGGCAAGGCGCTCTACTGGGCCGACGTGGCCGATGTGGCAGAGCGCGTGCTGACCGTCGATGAGTTGAAAGGCTTTGTCGATAAGCACGCCCCGGCGCCGACGACGCCGCTCAAGCCGGTTAACCCGGACGACTACGGCGGCCAGCAGATCACGCCGGAAGTGCAGCTGCGCGAGCTGCTGGCGCGGCGCTTGATGCGCGCCGGGCGGGCCGCGGAGGCGCAGGCCTACTTCGATATCCCTAACTACCGCCAGGCGGCGCAGCAGTATGCCGACGAGCTGAAGGCCGCCAAGGATAAGTCCGCCGCGCCGCTGACGCGCGCGCAGGCTTACTATCGCGCCGCCAACCTGCTGCGTGCCCAGGGGCTCGAATTTACCGGCTATGAGATGACGCCGGACTACGCCATCTATGGCGCCGGCTATTCCTATCTGGGGGATGCGTTCGATACTCGCGAGCTGAAGCACAAAAGCTGGATAGACAACGCAGAAGCGGCGCGCGCCAAGGCGGCGCTGCCGGCACAGGACAACCGTTTCCTGCACTATCGCTGGCAGGCCGTGGGGTTGGCGCAACAGGCGGCCGATCTGCTGCCGCCGAAAAGCCAGGCCTACGCCGCCGTGCTGTGTAACGCCGCCAGCTGGGTTATCAAGCGCGACGCCAAGACCGGCCGGGCGCTTTATCAGCGCTACATCAACACCGGCACCCGCTACCCGTGGGCGGCAAAATTCGGCTACGACTGCCCGGCGCCGGACTTCGCCGCCGTGGCGCCATAACGCCGAATTTCAGGCATGAAAAAGCCCGGCTTGCCGGGCTTTTTTTTCGAATATCGCATCGACTCAGGCTTCGATCGCCATTTTCAATTTCTTCATGGCGTTCTTTTCCAGCTGGCGCACGCGCTCGGCGGAAACGCCGTACTGATCGGCCAGCTCCTGCAGCGTCGACTTGTTGTCGTCGTCCAGCCAACGGGCGCGGATGATATGCTGGCTGCGCTCGTCCAGACCTTCCAGCGCATAGGCCAGTTTGTCTGCGGCGTTGCTTTCCCAGTTATCTTCCTCGATGCCTTCGGCGAAGTCGGAGCTCTTGTCCTGCAGGTACAGCACCGGCGCCATCGCCTGGCCATCGCGGGCCTCGTCGTCCGGCGTCGGATCGAAGGTCATGTCCTGCGCCGCCATGCGAGATTCCATCTCGCGCACGTCTTTGCTGGTTACGCCCAGCTCGCGGGCCACCAGCTCCACTTCGTCCTGGTTGAACCAGCCCAAACGCTGTTTGGTTTTGCGCAGGTTAAAGAACAGCTTGCGCTGCGCTTTGGTGGTCGCCACTTTCACGATGCGCCAGTTGCGCAATACGTACTCGTGGATTTCCGCCTTAATCCAATGCACCGCAAAGGAAACCAGACGCACGCCGACTTCAGGGTTGAAGCGGCGAACGGCTTTCATCAGGCCGATATTGCCTTCCTGAATCAGGTCCGCCTGCGGCAGACCGTAGCCTGAATAGTTGCGGGCAATATGAGCGACAAAGCGCAGGTGAGACAGGATGAGCTGCTTAGCGGCATCCAGATCGCCCTGATAATGCAGCCGTTCAGCCAGCTCCCGCTCTTCCTCTGCCGTCAGCATCGGATAGGCGTTGGCTGCCCGGATATAGGCTTCCAAGCTACCTTGGGGTACTAAGGCTAAAGTTTGCATTTCTTTGGTCATTCAAACCCTCTCTATGAGAATACAAAATCATGCAGGTGATTATTACAGCGGGGAAATGATTGATTCTACGGCAGTTGCTGAAGCAAAAGCGGTTCCACACGCCGGGCACCTTAACATTTGCTGCTAATTTTTGACCGTACTCCGCCCTATAAGTTCACCCTTTTTTGCAAGCATTGTTGCTGACAATACGTGACGAGGGTGCAGGCCGATAGGGAATTTGTGCGCTAAGAAGAGAGATGTGGTGCTGACTTCGCTTGAGGTCACTCTTCTCCCGCAACGCGATCAAAAGCAGCAGGAGAAGAGTATACCAAAAAAATCTTACTGTGGTGTAAATCGGCGTAAATGTTGCACTGTCGCCAGCCAGGCGGCGATCCAGCCGATCATCGCGGAGATGATCAGCAGCAGCAGCGCCTCATCCCAGCCCAGCCCGTGCAGGGTGAAGGTGGTGCCGAATACCTTGGCTACCCCGGCGACTACCGACTCCAGCTGCCACACCAGCGCGCCGGAGAGCACCAGCGACAGCAGCGCGCCGGCAAAGCCCAGCATCGCCCCGCCGTTGAGGAACGGCCGCAGGATAAAGCCGTCGGTGGCGCCGATCAGCTTCATCACGTTGATGGTGTCGCGACGGCTGAAGATGCTCAGACGCACGCTGTTGCCGATCACCAGGAACACCGCCACGATCATCAGCACGCCGATGATCGCCGCAATCTGGCCCGCCAGCCCGGTGAGCGCCGCCAGGCGGGCAAACCAGCTGTCATCCATACGCACTTCTTCCACGCCCTGCACCGCCGCCACGCGATCGCGCAGGGTGTTGAGGGTATCCGAACTCTGGAAGCTCATCTTCGGCGTGACGATCGCCACCGCCGGCAGCGGGTTCTCTTCCAGCATGTCCAACGCGCCGCCAAAGCCCGACCAGTTACGGAACTCGCCGCGCGCTTCTTCACGCGACAGGTAGTTCACCTTCTCCACACCGGCTTCCGCCTTGATGGCGTCGAGCACTTTCAGCGCCGCGTCGTCATCGAGCGATTTATCCAGGTAGACCGTCAGCTGCGGCGTCGGGTACCACTGGCTGGCCGCGGTGCTGACGTTTTTCCACACGATGTAGCACACGCTCGGCAGCGTCAGGGAGATGGCGATCACCATCACCGTCAGCAGCGTCGCCAACGGCTGACGCAGCATGTCTTTGATGGCGTTCATCCAGGCATAACGCCACTGTTCGCGCCAGCCGCCGCGCAGCGCCTTGCTCTTGGCGGTTTTTGCGTTATTGGCCATGGTGAGCGCCCCCTTGCATGCGGCCCTGACTCAGCGTCAGGATGCGGTAATTACGGCGGGCGATAAGCCCGGTGTCGTGCGTCGCCATTAATACGGTGACGCCGACGCGGTTGAATTCTTCAAACAGGCGCAGAATGCCTTCCGACAGCGCGTCGTCCAGGTTGCCGGTCGGTTCATCCGCCAGCAGCACCGCCGGCTTGTTCACCACCGCACGGGCGATGCCCACGCGCTGCTGCTCACCGCCGGACAGCTGAATCGGGAAGTTTTTCGCTTTATCCAGCAAACCGACCTTGTCCAGCGCGGCGGAGACGCGGCGACGGATGTCTTCGGTGCTGGCGCCGGCGATGATCAGCGGCATCGCCACGTTGTCATACACCGTGCGATCCAGCAGCAGATGGTGATCCTGGAAGATCATGCCGATCTGCCGACGCAGGAACGGCACCTCGCGGTTTTTCAAACGGCTGATGTCGTGGCCGCCAAACCAGATGTGCCCGGCGCTGGGCCGTTCGATACCGCAAATCAGTTTCAGCAGGGTACTTTTCCCCGCGCCGGAATGGCCGGTCAGAAACGCCATTTCCGCCGGGCGCAGATGGAAATCGACCCCCTGCAGCGCTTGCCGTCCGCCCAGATAAGCTTTACTGACCTGTTCAAAGCGAATCATCCGTATTAATCCTCTCGGGCAAAAAGTGCCTCAATAAAATCGTCAGCCTTAAACGGCCGCAAATCTTCGATGCCTTCCCCGACGCCGATATAGCGAATCGGGATACCGAACTGATCGGCGATGGCGAAGATCACCCCGCCCTTGGCGGTACCGTCCAGTTTAGTCAGCGTGATGCCGGTTAAGCCCACGGCCTCATTAAATAATTTCGCCTGACTGACCGCATTCTGGCCGGTGCTGGCATCGAGCGTCAGCATAACCTCATGGGGGGCCTGGTCGTCCAGTTTTTTCATGACGCGGACGATCTTCTTCAGCTCTTCCATCAGGTGCGATTTGTTCTGCAGACGGCCGGCGGTATCGGCGATCAAGACATCGATGCCGCGCGCTTTGGCAGCCTGCACCGCATCGAAGATCACCGAAGCGGAATCCGCGCCGGTATGCTGCGCCACCACCGGGATGCGGTTGCGTTCGCCCCACACCTGCAGCTGCTCTACCGCCGCGGCGCGGAAAGTATCCCCCGCCGCCAGCATCACCGACTTGCCTTCCGCCTGGAACTGACGCGCCAGCTTACCGATGGTGGTGGTTTTACCCACGCCGTTCACGCCGACCATCAGGATGACATACGGGGTTTTCCCGCTGACATCCAGCGGCTGATCGACCTTGGCCAGAATTTCGGACATTTCCTCCTTCAGCTTGCCGTACAGCGCTTCGGCGTCTTTCAGCTGCTTGCGGCTGGCGTGCTGGGTCAGGGAGGTGATGATCTTGCGCGTGGTTTCTACGCCGACATCGGCGATCAGCAGCTGTTCTTCCAACTCGTCGAACAGGTCGTCGTCGATCTTTTTACCGCGGAACAGCCCCATAAAGCCGGAGCCGAGGTTTTGCTTGGTCTTCAGCAGGCTGCGCTTCAGGCGAGCGAAGAAGCCTTCTTTGGTCGGGCGCTCCTGCTCTTGCGCAGCGGCCGGCACCACAGGTTCAAACGGTTCTTCTTCTTCCTGCTCGGGTTCTGGCTCGACGACTGGCTCAGGCTCGACGACAGGCTCAGGTTCGACGACCGGCTCGGGCTCAACAACCGGCTCAGGTTCAACAACCGGCTCAGGTTCAACGACAGGCTCGGACTCAACAATCGGCTCGGGCTCAACAATCGGCTCAGGCTCGGCGATCGGCTCAGGCTCGGCGATCGGCTCGAGCTCAACGACCGGCTCAGGTTCCACAACCGGCTCAGGTTCGACAACCGGCTCTGGCTCGACGATCGGCTGCTGCTGCGCCACTACCTGCTCGGTCACGCTGACAATCTCTTCGGCCAACGCTTGCGACGTTGGGTGTTCGGCCGCCGCCGGCAGGTTCTCCGCGATTTGTTCGCCGGCCTGACCGTTATCCCACTCTCCCGGGGTGTCGACGGAGGCGGCAGGTTCAGATTCCTGGGCGGGGAGCTTGTCATCCAGCTTGGCGGCTGCCGGTTCAGCCGGCGTCTCCGCAGCCTGAGGCTCCGCCTGCTCTACCGGCTGCTCAGGTTGCTGTTGCTCTTCTTCCTTTTCCTTCTGGCCAAAGCCCAGCCAGGAGAAAAACCCACGTTTCTTATCTTTTGCCATGTTATGACTCTACTCCGTACCGAAGGCTCGCTTACCCTACATACCTGAAGGATATATGCTGACAATAATCCGCCGAGTCTATCACTTTCCCTCGCGCAGCAACACGCATCCGGCATGCTTTCCGGTGTGAAATCAGACAACAACGTTTTACCGTTCCCCCCGACGCCCGTCACCGGTAGAATAGGGACAACTTTTCGTTAACCTCTGCGGCCCCGCGCCGTAAAAGAAATCAAACAACGCTTATGACAAGACTCTCGCCACGGGCGGCGGCCAAAAAACCGCCCCAGGCCGCAGCCGGACAGATCCGCATCATCGGCGGCCAATGGCGCGGTCGCAAGCTTCCGGTGCCGAACAGCCCGGGGCTGCGCCCCACCACCGATCGGGTGCGCGAAACCCTGTTCAACTGGCTGGCGCCGGTGATTCAGGGCGCGCGCTGTCTGGACTGTTTCGCCGGCAGCGGCGCATTAGGGCTGGAAGCGCTGTCGCGCTACGCCGGCAGCGCCACGCTGCTGGAATTCGAACGACCGGTGGCGCAGCAGCTGGAAAAAAATCTGGCGCTGCTGCAGGGCAAAGGGGTGGTTATCAACACCAACGCGCTGAGCTGGCTGGCGGGCGAGGGCCAACCGTTTGACGTGGTGTTTCTCGATCCGCCGTTTCGCAAAGGCCTGCTGGCGGAGACCGCCTTGTTGCTGGAGCAGCGAGGCTGGCTGGCCGACGAGGCCTGGATCTATGTAGAAGCCGAGGCGGAAAGCGCCGCGGCGGACGTGCCTGCCAGCTGGCAGCTGCATCGGGAGAAAGTCGCCGGCCAGGTGGCCTATCGCCTTTATATTCGTTCGCAAGAGAAAACCGACCATGCTGATTAATCTGGGCCGCCTGCTGATGCTGTGCGTGTGGGGCTTCCTGCTCTCTAACCTGTTCCATCCGTTTCCCAAGCCGCTGAAATATTTCATCGACGTGGCGCTGTTCTTCATGGTGGTGATGCACGGCCTGCAGCTGGTGCTGCTGAAATCCACCCAGCCGAAGGATCAGCCGATCAGCTACTGGCAAGAAGCCAAGATCTTTATCTTTGGCGTGTTCGAGCTGTTGGCCTGGCAGAAGAAACAGCCGCCCATCAAGAAAAAGTGACCGCTACGGCTTAACGGTGAAAGAGACGAAGCGCGTGCCCTGCATGTTCAACGTGCCCTGCGCGCCTTTTTCTATCGGGTTGTATTGCCACTGTTTCAGCCGAAGCGTGATGTCTTCACCGCCCTGTACCGGGCGGAACACCACCTCGTAATACATCGGCTCATTGACCAGCGGTTCGCGCTGCGGCGCACGGGTTTTGGCGACCGGGAAGCTGCGCTTGTCGCTCACCGTCACCTGCAGACTGCGCATCGGTGCACGGTCGTTTTCCGCCTCCTGCTGGCGCTGTTTGAAATAGCGTTGCGTGGCCAGCACGGCGATCAGCGCAATCACGGCGACAAAAAACAACGGTGGCTTGCTCATCGGTTTCCCCATTTCCTTCACGGCCAAATCGGCGTAAACATAGCATTCTCAAGAAAGCATTGTCGATCGTCGGCAGGCTACCTACACTGAAATAAGAAGTGACATGGGTGACAGTTTGGAGCCGGTTGTTGCGGCTCCCTCATACATAAGGAAGACATCAATGAGTTGGCCGTTTCTTGCCGTATTCTTTTCCGGTTGGCTGTTCGTCGACGCCTCATACCGTGGGCCGCGCTGGCAACGCTGGGTGTTCAAACCCGTCACGCTGCTGCTGCTGTTGCTGTTGGCCTGGCAGGCGCCGGTGCTCAGCGCGGCAGGTTATCTGATCGTACTCGGCCTGCTGGCGACGCTGATCGGCGACGCGCTGCTCCTGTTGCCGCGCGAGCGGGTACTGTACGCCATCGGCGCCTTTTTCCTCTCCCACCTGCTGTATACCCTGAGCTTCGCCAGCCAGATGACGTTCAGTCTGTTCTGGCCGCTGCCGCTGGCGCTGCTGGTGATAGGCGCGTTGCTGCTGGCCACCCTTTGGACCCGGCTGGAAGAGATGCGCTGGCCGATCGTCACCTACGTGGCGATGACGCTGCTGATGGTCTGGTTGGCGGGCGAACAATATTTCCTGCGCAGCACCGATTTCGGCTTCTCGCTGCTGACCGGCACCTCGCTATTGCTGCTGGCCAACGTCGTTTGGCTGATCAACCGCTACCGTTTCACCTTCCGCGCAGCGGACGCCATCGTCGCTTTCTGTTACTTCTCCGGCCACTTCCTGATCGTGCGCTCACTCTACCTGTAACGACCTGCCGCGGGTTCGGCACGCCGAACCCGTTTCCACATCAAGCCAACGCTTTCAACGTTAAGGCATCATCGGCGCCCAGCTGATTGCGATACAGATCGCCGTCGCGCGAGAAGAACGCCAGCGTGCTGCCATCCGCCCGCAGCAGGGCGATGCCATCCGGCGCCGGGCGCCAGCCCACCACCTCGGCCGCAAACACGCTTTGCAGACAACGTTGCCGATCCACCAGCTGATAGCCGTTGGTTTCACTTTGCTCATTCGCCAAAAACTCGATTTGGCATTGCCGTTCGCTGTCGGCAACCTGCCATTGCCCCGCCAGCGACTGCGCGGTCGGCAGCGCCAGGCTGCCGGCCATGACCGCACTCGTCACCATCATGCCGCCCGCCGCCAGAGCGGTGTGCGTTAAAGTACCTTTCATACCGGGCTCCCACATCACGCCCGGCCGAGACTGCGCCGGGCGTGTCGTTGCTGTGTTACACGATAAAGTCGGTGGCGACGTCTACCTGACCGACGATTTTCACCAGGAAGTCCGGCGACTGATGACCCCCGATGTTCACCGCCAGATCGGTCACGTTGTTGGAAGCATTGTAGCTGAGCAGTGCTTCACCGGCCGCGCCGCTGAAATGATCGACGAAGTGGATGAAATCGCTGCTCTGCGCCTCTTTGTTGAAGAACGACAGGTCAATTTTGTCGATCCCTTTCTGGAAGTCGCGGATCCAGTCCGAAGCACCCGGTGCAGAATCGCTGGCAGCGGTGAACACGAAGGTATCCTGGCCGGAACCGCCCCACAGCTCATCCGCCCCGCCGCCGCCGAACAGCACGTCATTGCCCGCGCCGCCTTTCAGCACGTTGTTGGCCGCGTTGCCGACGATCACGTCATTGCCGGAACCGCCAATGGCGTTCTCGATGGTCACCCCGGCGGCGATCGAGACGTTGCCCTTCAAACCGCCCACGTCGGAGAACGATTTCTCATTCAGGTTGATGCGCTGGTTCGCGGTGTAACCGGAGAAGTCGAAGGTATCGTTGCCGCCCGCATCCCAGACCGCAAAGATCAGTTTTTGCGAGTTGCTGGTGGTGCTGAGGAAGTCACGACCGGTGTTGGAGTTAAAGCCGTACACGGTGTCGCCGGTGCGGGTCGACAGATTGGCGCCATACAGATGTTGAATGGCGGCAATGTCATCCAGCAGCGGAGCAGCGGCGTAATGACCGCCGTTATCCCCACCGGTGTTGGTTTCGCTCCAGTAGCTCATCAGGCTGAACTGGCGGGTATCTTCCGCATAAGTGGCGTCGCGGTAGGTTGGGTTGCCTTCACCGGCGTTGTAATCGCCCGGGTGGCTCAGGCCCAGCGCATGGCCAATCTCATGGGTGAACGTCTGGCGGCCGTAGTCTTCGGTCGCCGGGTGTTTCACGTTGGATTGGTTGACGTTGTACCAGGTCTGGCCGCCCAGATCCTGACCCTGCCAAATGGTGTTCGGCAGGAAGGCATAGGCCTGAGTGCCGTAATCATAGTGGCCGGGGCGATCCTGGCTGTAGTTGCCGAAGGTGATGTTGGCTTTTTGACCGGCCGCCACTTCGGTGAAGGTGATATTGGCGACGTCGGCCCAGGACTGCAGCGACAGCTTAGCCTGCTGCTGCTGTTCCGCGCTGAACTTGCTCAGCCCGGTGTCGCCGGCGACGTTGGTGGCAGAGAACTTATAGTCCGGGAAGGAGAAGGTTAATTTAACCGGCTGGCCAAATACCTTGTAACCGTTCCAGGTTTGATTCTCTCGGGTAATAAACAGCCCAGCTTGCTCGTTAGAAAATGAATCCTTGCCATTAATCTGAATCCCGTTGCCACGCTCATGATAATGCAGCAGGTCGGCTACAGCATCGTAGCCGGTTTTAGCGGCTGCGAAGTTGGATTCAGTAATTTCAATTGCCTTTTTAGTAGATTGCATTGGTTCGATTCCACTCATTATCTGATCGCTATCAATCAGACAGATAGACATAACCTCCCCGTAAGCTACGGTGAATGAACCTTAAGCTTGCTGGAAGGGGCTTATGCGCCGTTGTCGGCAGTGTATTAGGTAGAATTAATGCATATATATCAGCAAATAAGATTGCCATTAAAAATGGTAATCGATTCCAATTATAGGCAGGGCCGCGAAACTGAACATAAAATAATCAACCTTTTATTGTCTAAACGAAAGTTTGTTATGCTGCTTTTTAGGTTTATTTACAAAACAAATGAAACTTAACGAGGATAAGTTGGCACCAAACTTCAATAACAATGCGGCCTGCAGGCACAAGCGAATCATGCTGGCTTGGTACGGGCAAAAAGGTAAATTTTGCTAAAGCGTTATAGGTTAATAACTCTTTATTATTAGGTCAGGCGACTTTTTAGTTTCTATAGGAATATTATTTTCTTATTTAAACTAACGGCAGTGAGGCTTTTCACCCAAATAGGGGATAAGAAAAGCCTATAGATTTAAATTCGCATTATTCATTATTGAATGAATACCCCTTTATACACTCGAACGCCGTTAGCAATAATTCTCATCCGGCGCTTGACTCTGGAGTTGACTCCAGGGTGTAGAGTCAGCTGAGCAAACCCGTTTAACAGCCCGAAGGGGGGACGTTATGCACAACCAGCAAAACCATAATCATCAGGAACATCATCACGCCGAAGGCGGATGCGGCTGCAACCACAGCCACAGCAAAACTCAGCATGGCTGCAGCAGCGAGCCGAAAAACGCCGCCGCACAGGCCGAACACGCCCACCACCATCACGATCATGGCGATAGCGGCTGCTGCACCGCCGCGCCCGACGATCCGGACGAGGAAAGCGACAGGCTGGCCGCCGCTCCCCCTTCCGGTAGCCAACGTTTCAGCTGGAAAGTCACCGGTATGGACTGCCCCAGCTGCGCCAAGAAAATCGAAAATGCCGTCACCGCACTCCCCGGCGTCGACAGCGCGCGCGTGTTGTTCGCCACCGAGAAACTGGTGGTCGACGCGCAGTCCGACATCAGCCTGCGGATCCAGGACGCGGTCGCCCAAGCCGGCTTTACCCTGCTCGGCACTCAGACCGCCAAAGCCGCCGCGCCGAAAACCTCACGCTTCGGCGAATTCGCACCGCTGCTGCTGTTAGCCACCCTGATGGTCGTCAGTTGGGTGCTGGATCGGGTTAACCCGGAGCTGGGCCGCATCGCCTTTATCGCCACCACGCTGGTCGGATTGGCACCGGTCGCCGCCAAGGCGCTGCGTCTGATTCGTTCCGGCACGCCGTTCGCCATCGAAACGCTGATGAGCGTGGCGGCCATCGGCGCGCTGTTCATCGGCGCCACCGCCGAGGCGGCGATGGTGCTGCTGCTGTTTATGGTCGGTGAACTGCTGGAATCCTACGCCGCCAACCGCGCGCGGCGCGGGGTGACGGCGCTGATGGAGCTGGTGCCGGAAGATGCGCTGCTGCTGCAAGGTGCGGAGCGCAAACGCGTGCCGGTCGCCAGCCTGCGTCCGGGCGATGTGATTGAAATCGCACCCGGCGGGCGCCTGCCGGCCGACGCCGCGCTGCTCAATCCTTTCGCCAGCTTCGACGAAAGCGCCCTGACCGGCGAATCGGTGCCGGTCGAGCGCCAACAGGGTGAGAAAGTGGCCGCCGGCAGCCTGTCCGTCGATCAGGCGGCGCAGATGAAGGTGATCTCCGAGCCCGGCAAAAACGCCATCGACCGCATTTTGCAGCTGATTGAAGAGGCCGAAGAGCGCCGCGCGCCGATCGAACGCTTCCTCGATCGGTTCAGCCGTTACTACACCCCGGCCATTATGCTGCTGGCCGTCGCGGTGATCCTGGTGCCGCCGCTGTTGTTCTCACAGCCGTGGGATACCTGGATCTATCGCGGCCTGACGCTGCTGCTGATCGGCTGCCCATGCGCATTGGTGATCTCGACCCCGGCGGCCATTACGTCCGGGTTGGCGGCTGCCACGCGGCGCGGTGCGCTGATTAAAGGCGGTGCGGCGCTGGAGCAACTGGGCCAGATCCAAACTATCGCCTTCGATAAAACCGGTACCCTGACCGAAGGTAAGCCGACGGTGACCGACGTGCTGCCGATCGGCACGCTCACCGAACAGCGGCTGCTGCAGCTTGCCGCCGCGGTGGAAGCCGGTTCACATCACCCGCTGGCGCAGGCGATCATCAACCGCGCCGCCGAAAGCGGGACGGAGCTGCCGCTGGCGCAGGCGCGCCGCGCGCTGGCCGGCGTCGGCGTGGAAGGGATCGTGGACGGCAAGACCGTGCTGATCAGCGCGCCGGGCAAGCTGGCACCGGGCCTGCTCGACGCCCAATGGCAGAGCCAGGTAGACAAGCTGGAAAACGCCGGCAAAACGGCAGTGGTGGTGCTGGAAGACGGCGCGCCCATCGGCTTGCTGGCGCTGCGCGATACGCTGCGCGGCGACGCCAAACAGGCCATAGCCGAACTGAACGCGCTGGGCATTCGCGGCGTGATGCTGACCGGCGACAACCCGCGCGCCGCCGCAGCGATCGCCGGCGAGCTGGGCCTCGACTATCGCGCCGGTCTGCTGCCGGAAGATAAGGTCAGCGCGGTCACCGAACTGAGCGAACTGCGCCCGACGGCGATGATCGGCGACGGCATCAACGACGCCCCGGCGATGAAGGCCTCCAGCATCGGCATCGCCATGGGCAGCGGCACCGACGTGGCATTGGAAACCGCCGACGCCGCCCTGACCCACAACCGGCTGGTAGGCGTCGCGGAGATGATCCGCATCTCGCGCGCCACCCACGCCAATATCCGGCAAAACATCACCATCGCATTGGGGCTGAAGGGGGTCTTCCTGATCACCAGCCTGCTGGGGCTGACCGGTTTGTGGCTGGCGGTGCTGGCAGACTCCGGCGCCACCGCGCTGGTCACCGCCAACGCGCTGCGGCTGTTGAAAAAGCGCCAATAACGCGGCGCCAGGCCGGGTTCCTCAATGGAAACCCGGCATTATCGATTGCAGCGGCGATATTAAGGATATTGTCGGCGCGTATGTAAAACCCGCAACACCCGGATGTGAGTTTCCAGCACCTGGTAAACCAGGAGATAATGGGGATGCAGGGGGATTTCATGCGTGCCGTCCACTCTGCCGCGCCGGAAAATTCGAGGATGTCTGGCGGCGGGAATGACGGCCTCCATGATGAGAGCCTTCATTTTTCTGGCCGCCAGAGGGTTATCATTGGCGATAAATCCCACAATCTCCCCCAGATCCTGACGTGCGACTCGAGTCCATTCGATGTTGAGCATTATGCCTGCTTCGCTTTGATCCTGGCTTCTGCAGCAGCGATAACAGCATCCATTTCAGCCATCACGTCATCATGAGGAATACCGGGCCGTGGCTCATCCATGGCTTCCTGAACTCTTTCAAGAAACCAGCGCTCATAGCCCTGTGTACGCTCCTCATTTTCCATCTTGGCAACCGTAGGCAGCAGTAAAATACTCATCGTTTGTCCCCTTCGAACGCTCCCCAATCGCAGGGAGCTTATCTCACGAGACGATTAAAAACTATACACCTTTACGTAACAGATAACGGTATGGCGCCTGCTCGGTCTCCTGCGCCACCAACGTGTGTTCCATAAAGCGGCAGAACCCCGGAATATCGCGGGTGGTGGCCGGATCGTCGGCGATAATCAGCAGCGTTTCGCCGTTGTCCATATGGCGCACGGTTTTACGCACCATCATCACCGGTTCCGGGCAACGCAGGCCCAGCGCGTCGAGCGTCTGGTCTGCCTGGGCAAATAAGTCAGTCATGCAATTTTTCTCGTTCAAAAACGATCGGCGAACGCTCGCCGCATCTCATTAGCGCCTAGTTTACGCCGGTAGTTTTTCTGCGCAAGATGCGTTAACGTTTGCGTTAAATTTAACCATTGCATTGGTTGCGCAAACGCGTATCATGCCGCCGCGCAGCGTTTTTTGCTGTTTTGACAAGACACACTGGGTTCCCTCACCCCACTGCTAAAAAGGCTACAACATGTATTCGTTTACCGCACAGCAGCGCTTCACGGCGTTGGTCTGGCTTTCGCTGTTTCATATCGCCATCATTACCTCCAGCAACTACCTGGTGCAGCTGCCGATCACCGTTTTCGGCTTCCATACCACCTGGGGCGCCTTTACCTTCCCGTTTATCTTCCTGGCGACCGATCTGACCGTGCGCATTTTCGGCGCGCCGCTGGCGCGGCGGATTATCCTGGCGGTGATGGTGCCGGCGCTGTTCATCTCTTACGTGATCTCCACCGTCACCTATCAGGGAGAGTGGCAGGGATTCGCGGCGCTGGGCAGTTTTAACCTGTTCGTGGCGCGCATCGCCGTCGCCAGCTTTATGGCCTACGTGCTCGGCCAGATCCTCGACGTTCACGTCTTCAACCGCCTGCGCCAGCGCAGCGCCTGGTGGGTAGCGCCGGCGGCGGCGATGTTCTTCGGCAACATCAGCGATACGCTGGCGTTCTTCTTCATCGCCTTCTACAAGAGCAGCGATCCCTTCATGGCCAACAACTGGGTGGAGATCGCGCTGGTGGATTACAGCTTCAAGGTGATGATCTGCCTGCTGTTCTTCCTGCCGATGTACGGCGTGTTGCTGAACATGCTGCTCAAACGCATCGCGGCGCGCAGCGGCAGCCTGCAGCTGAGCTGAGCTGAGCTGAGCCGTGCTATTCTGGGCGGCCCTATCCTTTGGAGGCCGCTCATGACCCCAATCGTCCGCACCGCCACGCTCGAAGAAATCCACCGCCTTTACCAACGCATCCCCGAATTCGGCAGCCTGCATAGCCTGGCCGATCTGCAGCGGCGCATCGGCCCCGCCCCCGCCAGCCTGTTGATCGCCGAAATCGACGGCCAGCCGGCCGGTTTCAAGCTCGGTTATCAACGGCAGGAAACGGTGTTCTACAGCTGGTTGGGTGGCGTGCTGCCGGCCTTCCGTCGCCACAGCGTGGCGCAGGCCTTGCTGGCCGAACAGGAACGCTGGGCGCGGGCGCAGGGCTATCGCCAGCTGACGGTCAAAAACCCGTAACCGGTTCCGCGCCATGCTGACGATGCTGCTCACCCATCACTATCAGATTGTTCAGCTGGAAAAGAAAGGCGAAGTGGCTGATTATCGGCTATTACTGGAAAAAAACTTGTGACAACATCTGCCTTGCATTTCAACCTGGAATAGGTTGCGATACGACAGTGAATCCCTACCGGAAAGGAATAAGGAAGCCCGATGCGTAAAGTAGCGAAATTGATGGGTATCAGCCTGCTGGCGCTTGGCCTCGCGGCCTGCGACGGCAACACCAAAGACACCAAGGCAGCGCCAGACGGCGCGGCGGCCAGCGCACCGGCCGGGCAGCAGGTGAGCCTGCTGGACGGTAAACTGGCGTTCACCCTGCCGGTCGGCATGGCGGATCAGAGCGGCAAGCTGGGTAACCAGGCCAACAACATGCATGTTTACGCAGACAGCACTGGTCAGCGCGCGGTGATCGTGATCCTGGGCGACAAGACCGCCGACAGCCTGGAGACTCTGGCCAAGCGCCTGGAGAATACCCAGCGCGCGCGTGACGCCAACCTGCAGGTGATCACCAACAAGGCGCTCGACGTCAACGGCGTGCCGCTGCGTCAGCTGGACAGCATCATCACCAGCAGCGGCGAAAAAGCCTATTCCTCCGTCCTGATCGGCTCGCTGAACAACAACATGCTGACCATTCAGGTGACGCTGCCGGCGGACAATCAGCAGCAGGCGCAGACCGAAGCCGAAGGCATCATCTCCACCCTGAAGCTGAAGCAGTAATCCCACAGAGGGCCGGCTTGCCGGCCCTTGAGTTTTTACGCCAACGCCTGCGCCAGCAGGGCGATCGGATGTTCACAGCGCTTGCTGGTGGACATTTCTATCTGCCATTTGCAGGTCTCGCAGTCGGTCACCACCAGATCCACCCCGCTCTCTTCGATCTGCCGAAACAGCGGCGCGCCGATGCCTTGCGAAGTGGCGTAGTTCTCCGATTTAAACCCGTAGGTGCCAGCGATGCCGCAGCACTGGGAATCCAGCACCACCAGCTCCAGCCCCGGTATCTGCCGCAGCAGCTCCAGCGTGTAGGCGGTCCAGCCCATCTTCTCCATATGGCAAGGCGTGTGATAAGCCACCCGCAGCGGCGTGTGCTTCAGCGGCAGGCTGCGCCCCTGATTGATCAGGCGATAGAGATAGCGCGTCGCCAGCTCCACCCGATCGCGCACCGGGGTAGTGTCCACGTCCAGCAGATGGGGGTATTCGTCGCGCAGGGTGAAGGTGCAGCTCGATGAGGTCGCCACCACCGGAATGCCGCGCTCCAGCACCGCTTCATGCAGCGACTCGGCGTTGACCCTGGCCTGCTTTTTGGCCTGATCGATAAACCCGTTGGCAATCAGCGGCACGCCGCAGCATTTCTCGCGTTTCAGCAGCTGCACGCCGATATCCAGCGCGTTGAACACCCGGATCAAATCCTTGCCCAGCTGCGGATGGTTATAGTTGACGAAGCAGCCGTGGAAAAACGCCACCTGCTCGGCATAACGCTGCTGATCCTGGGCCTGTTGCCGGTACCAGCGGCGGAAAGTGCCGAACGAGTATTTCGGCAGCTCGCGACGGTGATCGATCTTCAGCGCCTTGTCCAACAGCTTGCGCACCGGTTTCAGCCCGGTAGCGGCGTTGACGATCGGCGCGAACGGCGTCGACAGCGAGCCCATGATGTCGGTGTGGCTGAGGATGGCGTCGCGCAGCGTCGGCTTGCTCTGGGCGAAGTCGGCGCGGGCGCGCTGAATGATGTCGCCGATTTTGACGTCGGACGGGCAGGCCACTTCACAACGCTTGCAGTTGGTGCAGTATTTCAGCGCTTCGTCGTACAGCGCCGGATCTTTCAGCCGCAGCCGCTCGCCGTCCGGCCCCGCCTGTTTTGGCCCCGGATAGAGCGGGTTCACTTTGGCGACCGGGCAGTAGGTGGTGCAGACGGTGCATTTGATGCAGCTTTCAAAGCTGTGGTCCTGATGCAGGCTCATGCGTTTTCCTCCGCGGCGATCTGCTGCGCGACGTGCAGCGCACCGATCAATGACACGCCGGCGCCGCAACCCTGCTGCAGCGGATCGTAGCCGCCGGCGACCGCGCCGATGGCATACAGATTGTCGAACGGCATTCCCTGCTTCATCGCCCGCAGCCTGCCGTCGGTGCGCACGCCAAACTGCAGATAAGGCTGCGGTGCAAACAGCTCGCGCCGGCTCCAGTCGGCGCGATCGGCGCGGCTGTGCACGTCCAGTCCGAAGATCGGCTCGCGCACCCCGTCGAAATCCGCCACCAGCCCGTTGCTGAAGAAGCTGCCGCTGGCCAGCACCACCTGCTGTGCCCGCAGCGGAATATCGCCGTGGTTGCGGGTATACAGGCCGGTGACACGGCCGGCTTCACACTCGGCGCGCAGCACGCTGTCGCCAGGCATGAAAACGCCGCCCAGCTGTTGGAAACGCCGCCGCAACGCCTGATGCAAGCGCATGCCGGGCACCGAAGGCGGCAGCGTCGGCAGCAGCCGGATCGGTTTGCCGACCGCATCCTGCAGCACCGCCAGCGACGCGTCGTCCTCCAATCCCAAACAGGCCGGCAGGAAGAGCGCGTCGGCCTCGCCCGCCAACCGCCGCAGCTCCTCGGCCATCGGCGGCAGGCTTTCCATCAAATCCAGCACCCGGGCGATGTTCACCGCGCGGAACTCACTGGGGTTATTGCGCAATCTGTCCAGCGCCGGCATGTGCAGATAGGCTACCTCCGTCTCTACGCCGAGCTCGCGGCTCAGGGAGTCGGCGGCCATCTGCGGCTGGAAGTCGAGGAACCCCTCGATGCCGATCACCGCGATGCGCCGCCACGGCAGTTGGCCGGTCAGCGGCAGCGTCGGGATCGCCTGCGGGCTGAGCCAGGTGGCGCGGCGCGTGCCTAGCGGCGTAATGCGCAAATGGTTATTGGCGCCCTCACCCTGCAGCTGCAGCCCGCAGCGCGCCAGCAGCCGCTGTGCGGCGGCGGACAACGCCGCCACCCGACCGGGCCCGATCAGGGCATACGGATGCTGCGGCGCCTGCTGCGCCAGCTGCGGTAGCGCCGCCAGCGGCATCTCGACCGGCGTGCCGTCCGGCAATCTCGCCAGCAGATCGAGCGAGCCGGAGGAGAAGTAGAGCGCGCTCTGGCCGGAACTGACCACCGCGCAGCGTTTGCCCTGTTCGGCCACGGCAATGGCGCAGCTCAGGCCCGCCAGGCCGCCACCAATCACCACTACGTCAAATCGCATCATCCGCCTCCTGCTCCTTGTCGGCCTGGGCCTCAAGCCCGCATAACCCCTGGTAAACCCAACTGGTAAATTCACTCTCACGCAGCGCGTCGCCCCAGGCGATCGGCCGTACGCCTTTCCACCGTTCGTTGAGGAACTGCGACAGCTGCGCAATGGACTGCTGCGGCGTGCTGACCTTGAAGCGCGTCAGCAGCCCGGCGGCGCGGCAGGCGCAGAGTTCCCCCTGGCAGGTGCCCATGCCGACGCGGGTGCGGCGGCGCAGATCCACCAGGTTATTGACGGTCAACGAGTTGACCGCATAGCGCACTTCCCCGGCGGTCACCGCCTCGCATTCGCACACCAGGCTGGTGTCGAGCCGATCGGCCGCCGGCACCTGGCTGGCGCGATCGCCGTGGCGGTAAATTGCCGAGCCGCGAATGCTGGCGGGCAGAGAAACCACGCTGCGCACCGTTTCCTCTGCCGACTGGCGGGAGCCGGGCAACGCATCCTGCGCGGTGGTGCACGGGCGGTTTACGCCAAGCTTTTCACACACCTTGTCGGTGGCCCACTCCGCCATCAGGCGGTAGGTCATCAGCTTGCCGCCGGTGATGGTGATAAACCCTTCCAGCCCGTCGCGAGCGGCGTGATCGAGCAGCACGATGCCGCGGCTGACGTTGCGCCCGCTGGGATCGTCGTCGCTGGCCACCAGCGGCCGCACCCCGGCGTAGGCGCGCAGAATGCGGGTCTGCGCCAGGGTGGGCGCCAGCAGCGCTCCCTCGCGGATCAGAATGTCCACCTCCTGCGGGGTCACCAGCATGTTGTCAATTTGATCGTAATCGATATGGGTCGAGGTGGTGCCGATCAGCGAGATGGTGTCACCCGGCACCAGGATGTCGGCGTCTGCCGGTTTGCGGCAGCGGTTGATCACCATGTTGTTGATGCGGTGGCCGAGGATCAGCAGCGCCCCTTTGGCCGGGAACATGCGGATGCGCAAGTCAGCGTATTCGGCGATCTGCTGGCCCCAGATGCCGGCGGCGTTGACCACCACCGGCGCATGCAGCTCATAACGCCGCTGATTCTGATGGTCGTAAACGCGCACGCCCGTCACCCGGTCGCCGCTGCGCAGCAGCCCCACCACCTGGTGGTAGGTCAGGATCTGCGCGCCGTGTTCACGCGCATCCAGCATGTTGGCGGCGGTCAGCCGGAAGGGATCGACGGTGCCGTCCGGCACCCGCACCGCGCCGATCAGCGCCGGGTTGGCCGCCGGCTCCAGGCGCAGCGCCAGCTGCGGGTCGATCGCTTCGGCGTCGATGTCGGCCTGGCGACAGGCGGCGATAAACTGTTGCTGATAGTCCAGCGAGTCCTGCGGCAGGGTGATGAACAGCCCATCGGTGCGCTCGATGCAGTGGTGGGCAATGCGTTTCAGGATGCGGTTCTCTTCGATGCACTCGCGCGCCGACTCGCCGTCGGTCACCGCATAGCGCGCGCCGCTGTGCAGTAAACCGTGGTTGCGGCCGGTGGCGCCGGTGGCGATGTCGTGGCGCTCCAGCAAGATGCAGCGCAAGCCGCGCCGCGCACAGTCGCGGGCGATGCCTGCACCGGTGGCACCGCCGCCGATGATGATCACATCCGTTTCGCCGCCGTCAAAATAGCTGCTCATGTCGCTCCCTCAGGATCGGTAGTTATGAGCCTATTGAGCCACGGTTATTAGGGTCTTTGTTTGATAAGGAACAATAACGAACATGAAACGAAATAAAAATGTCCACAAAAAACCATCAATGTGATCATAATCACGATTTTTGGACGTTTTTCTATTTCATAACGTTAACGAATCGCTCAAAATCCGCCGTGGTTTCATGAAAGTGTAACAATTGCGCCATTCGTCACAGCGACACCAGGCGTATTTGATGACAATGGCGCTCGTTATGGAACACAAAAACACCACATTCGATATCCGCTCAATCATCAAATGAACGTAAAAGGTCATATTGATGTGATAACAGATAAAGCCATCGGAGGCGCTCATGTTGAGTATTTTTAAGCCGGCCGCACACACCGCCCGTGTGCCGAGCGATAAGGTAGACCCGCTCTACCGTAAGCTGCGCTGGCAAATTTTCCTGGGGATCTTCTTCGGTTACGCCGCTTACTATCTGGTGCGTAAGAACTTCACCCTGGCCATGCCTTACCTGATCGAACAAGGCTTCAGCCGCGGTGACCTCGGCTTCGCGCTGTCGGGCATTTCCATCGCCTACGGCTTCTCCAAATTCATCATGGGTTCGGTCTCCGACCGTTCCAACCCGCGGGTGTTCCTGCCCGCCGGCCTGATCCTGGCGGCGGCGGTGATGTTGTTCATGGGCTTCGTGCCATGGGCCACCTCCAGCATCGCCATCATGTTCGTCCTGCTGTTCCTGTGCGGCTGGTTCCAGGGCATGGGTTGGCCGCCGTGCGGCCGCACCATGGTGCACTGGTGGTCGCAGAAAGAACGCGGCGGCATCGTTTCCATCTGGAACTGCGCCCACAACGTGGGTGGCGGCCTGCCGCCGCTGCTGTTCCTGCTGGGTATGGCCTGGTTCAACGACTGGCACGCGGCGCTGTACATGCCGGCCTTCGGCGCCATCCTGGTGGCCCTGATCGCCTTCGCCCTGATGCGCGACACCCCGCAATCCTGCGGCCTGCCGCCGATTGAAGAGTACAAAAACGACTATCCGGACGACTACAGCGAAAAAGACGAAGAAGAGCTGACCGCCAAGCAGATCTTCATGCAGTACATTCTGCCGAACAAGCTGCTGTGGTACATCGCGGTCGCCAACGTGTTCGTCTATCTGCTGCGTTACGGCATTCTGGACTGGTCGCCGACCTACCTGAAAGAAGTGAAACACTTCGCGCTGGACAAGTCGTCCTGGGCCTACTTCCTGTATGAATACGCCGGTATCCCGGGCACCCTGCTGTGCGGCTGGATGTCAGACAAAGTGTTCAAAGGCAACCGCGGCGCCACCGGCGTGTTCTTCATGACGCTGGTGACCATCGCCACCGTGGTGTTCTGGATGAACCCGGCCGGTAACCCGACCGTGGACATGATCTGTATGCTGGTCATCGGCTTCCTGATCTACGGCCCAGTGATGCTGATCGGCCTGCACGCGCTGGAGCTGGCGCCGAAGAAAGCCGCCGGCACCGCCGCGGGCTTCACCGGCCTGTTCGGCTACCTGGGCGGCTCGGTTGCGGCCAGCGCCATCGTCGGTTACACCGTGGACTTCTTCGGTTGGGACGGCGGCTTCATGGTGATGATCGGCGGCGGCGTGCTGGCGGTTATCCTGCTGCTGCTGACCATGCTGAACGAAAAGAAACACCACGCGGAAATCGCCGCCAAGCGCGGTTAAGCGTCACACGACTTTTGCATGATTTAAAGGCCGCCCTGCGGCCTTTTTACTACCCTGCCCCCAACAACACGGAGAAAAACGGAATGCGGACTCAAGTCAAAGCCCTGCTGACAGGGATCATTCTCGCCACCTCGATGGTCAGCGCCGC
This sequence comes from Serratia sp. HRI, assembly GCF_010119335.3. Classification (NCBI taxonomy): domain Bacteria; kingdom Pseudomonadati; phylum Pseudomonadota; class Gammaproteobacteria; order Enterobacterales; family Yersiniaceae; genus Serratia; species Serratia sp. HRI. The sequence goes on from NZ_CP083690.1 coordinate 2,481,509, forward strand.
GCAGGCGGCGGACAAAGTGGTGATCGCCCACCGCGGCGCCAGCGGCTACCTGCCGGAACACACCCTGCCGGCGAAAGCGATGGCCTACGCCCAGGGCGCCGATTACCTCGAACAAGATCTGGTGATGACCAAGGACAACGAGCTGGTGGTACTGCACGACCATTACCTCGATCGCGTCACCGACGTCGCCGAACGCTTCCCGGACCGCGCGCGCAAAGACGGCCGCTACTACGCCATCGACTTTACGCTGGCGGAGATCAAATCGCTGAAGTTCACCGAAGGCTTTGAAATCGAAAACGGCAAGAAGGTACAGGGTTATCCTGGCCGCTTCCCGATGGGCAAATCCGACTTCCGCGTACACACCTTCCAGGAGGAGATCGAGTTCGTGCAGGGTCTGAACCATTCGACCGGCAAAAACATCGGCATCTACCCTGAAATCAAGGCGCCTTGGTTCCACAAACAGGAAGGCAAAGACATCTCCAGCAAAGTGCTGGCGGTGCTCAAGCAGTACGGTTACACCGGCAAGAACGATAACGTCTACCTGCAGTGCTTCGACGCCAACGAGCTCAAACGCATCAAGAACGAGCTGGAGCCGAAGCTGGGCATGGATCTGAAGCTGGTGCAGCTGATCGCCTATAACGACTGGCAGGAAACCTACGAGCAGAAAGCCGACGGCAAGTGGGTAGAATACGACTACGACTGGATGTTCAAGCCGGGCGCGATGAAGAAAATCGCTCAGTATGCCGACGGCATCGGGCCGGACTACCACATGCTGGTCGTGGCGGATCAATCCAAGCCGGGCCACATCGTGCTGACCGACATGGTGAAAGAAGCGCACGCCAGCAAGCTGGCGGTGCACCCGTTCACCATCCGCGCCGATGCGCTGCCGAAGTACGTGACCGACGTGAACCAGCTGTATGACGTGATTTACAACCAGGCCGGCGTCGACGGTGTGTTCACCGACTTCCCGGACAAGGGCGTGCAGTTCCTGCAGAAGCAGGGCCAGCACAAGTAATGCCAAGGGCGCCGCAAGGCGCCCTTGGATTGCTGACAAAGAAGGAAAAAGCGTGGTTTTTCCTCCTTTGTGGATATCAGTCGAAAATCAATAAATTGATTTTCCTTGTTTTTTTAGATATTGCCTTCTGTCAGCTCGGCAACGTCATCCGGTTTATGATTGACTTTAAGGGCGCCGCAAGGCGCCCTTGTTATTTCAGAGAAACGGCCGGGTTATTTCAGAGGAACATCTTGCGCAGGTAGTGCGGCACCGCGTTATCGACGTTGGAGCCGATCACTTCCAGCTCCGGCAGCATATCCTTCAGGCGCTGATGCGCGTCGCGCATGATGCAGCCCTTGCCGGCCATCGACAGCATCTCCAGATCGTTCATGCCGTCGCCGAAGGCGATGCACTCTTGCAGCGTATAGCCGATGATTTTGGCCACTTCTTCCAGCGCATGCCCTTTCGACACGCCGCCCGCCATCACTTCCAGGCAGGTCGGGAACGAGAAGCTGACATTGACCCGATCGCCCCAGCGCGCGTTGATGGCATCTTCCACCTGCAGCAGCCGCTCGTGATCTTCGCAGGTGAAGTAGACCTTACAGACGCCGTCGGTTTCAAGCAGGCCCGGCTCGAACAGCTGATATTTGAATACGGATTCTCGGAAGAACTCTTCCTGCTCAGGGCTTTCGCGGTTGATGAACCAGTCATCGTTACGGTAGACGTTGGTGGTGATCTCCGGATCGTCGTGCAGCATACCGTACAGATCGCGGGCGATATCCCCGTCCAGGTTATGGCTGAAGATCAACTCGCCGGCGGTGTTGTGCACCCGCGCGCCGTTGGAGGTGATCATAAAGGCGCTGATCTCCAGGCTATCGCGGATCTGCGCCACGTCGATATGGTGGCGGCCGGTGGCGAACACGAAATGCACGCCGCGCTGGGTCAGCAACTTCAGCGTTTCTTTGGCGTACGGCGACAGGGTATGGTCGGGAGACAGCAGAGTGCCATCTAAATCGGAAGCGACGACGTGATACATAGCGTTATGTTCTAACCTCTGATGGAGTTGTCGGCGGCAGCGCGCCGCCTAAGTGTTGAGCAAAGAAGCGCAGGATTGCGTTCAGTGCTTCGGCGCGCATCGCGTCCCGCTCGAACAGGATCTCATGGCGTGCGCCGTTGATAACCCACGGGAGCCCCCCTTCGCAAGGGCGCCCCGCGTCTGACAGAGCCTGACAAAAAGCCTGATGCGAACGGTTGTCGACCACCCGTTCCTCACCGGCCTGCAAAAGCAACAGCGGCGTTGTTATCTCCCCGGCCTGAGCGATAATCTGCCGGCCGGCGCGGATGCTCTCCCGCACCCAATGGTAGGTCGGCCCGCCCACCTGCAGCTCGGGGTAATCGGCGTAATAGCGCAGGCTGCGCCGATAGCGCTCGCGGCTGTGGGTCAACACGTTGACCACATAAGGCAACGGACGCCACTGGCCGGTGCCCACCGCGTAGTAGTCGCGGATCGCCGGGCGGCTCTCCGCCCAGTCGAGGATGCGGTCGGCCAACCAGACCGGCATCGGCAACTGGATGCCGAACATCGGCGCGCAAAACGCCGCCGCGTCGAATGCCTGCGGCCGACGCTGCAGGAACTGCGCCAGGATCGCGCCGCCCATCGAATGCGCCAGCGCGAAGCGCTGCCGATAACCGCGCGATTCGACCTCGCGCTGCCAAAGCTGCTCGAAATCGTCCACATAGTCGGCGAAGTTTACCACATGACCGCGGTGCGTATCCGCCAGTAAACGGCCGGAGCGCCCCTGGCCGCGATGATCGACGATCACCACGTCGTAACCGCAGTGGAACAGATCGTAGGCCACCTCGGGGTATTTCACGTAGCTTTCGATGCGGCCGGGGCTGACCACCACCACCCGCTGATGTCGCGCGGAGCGAAAACGCACAAAGCGGATCGGCACGCCGTCCACGCCGCTGAACTCGCCCTCTTCCCGCAGCCGCCAAAAATCCAGCAGCGGCCCGGTGGCGAAGGCAGCGAACTGCGTTTCACGCGTTAACCAGTCATCGGAGCTGAGAGTGAACGAGGTCATCGAGAGCGTTTTCCCTGTGGGGCCGGCGGAAAATGTGACCGCTGGCACAAGAAATCATACTAGCGTATTGTGATTCAATTCTTACAAAAAACGGCGCCGCCTCGGCGCATTGTGGCACAAAACGACACTTTCAGGGAGCCGAGAACCATGACCTTGGACTGGTGGTTAACCTACCTGCTGACCACGCTTATCCTCAGCCTGTCCCCCGGCTCAGGCGCCATCAACACCATGAGCACCGGCATCAGCCACGGCTATCGCGGCGCCGCCGCGTCGATCGCCGGGCTGCAGGTCGGGCTGAGCGCACACATCGTACTGGTGGGCATCGGCCTCGGCGCGCTGATTTCTCAATCGCTGCTGGCGTTCGAGCTGCTGAAATGGCTGGGCGCCGCCTACCTGGTGTGGCTCGGCATCCAGCAATGGCGCGCCGCCGGGGCGCTGGATCTGCATGCGCTGGCGGGCAGCATGCCGCGCCGCCGTCTGTTCCGCCGCGCGGTGCTGGTCAACCTGACCAACCCGAAAAGCATCGTGTTCCTCGCCGCGCTGTTCCCGCAGTTTATCTTGCCCAATCAGCCACAGGCCGAGCAGTATCTGGTGCTCGGCGTCACTACCGTGGTGGTGGATATTCTGGTGATGATCGGTTACGCCACCCTGGCGACGCGCATCGCCGGCTGGCTGAGAACGCCGCGCCAGATGCAGCTGCTCAACCGGGTATTCGGTTCGCTGTTCATTTTGGTGGCGGGGCTGCTGGCGACCGCCCGCAAAGCCTGACAAAAAAGGCCGGGCATCGCTGCCCGGCCTTTTTTGTCACCGCCGGTCAGCGGGTAAAGATCAGGTGTAACCCGAAGCCGGTAAACAGCACGCCGGCTACCCCGTCGATCCACTTGGCCAGCCGCTGGTAGCCGCGGCGCATCGCCGGCAGCGCGAACACCACCGCCACCAGGCTGAACCAGACGAAGGTCTCGGCGACGATCAGCAGGAACAGTCCCCAGCGCGCCCCGGCGCCGACGCTGTCGCCGACGAACAGTGAGAACACGCTGCCGAAATAGATCACCGCTTTCGGGTTGGACAGATTGGTCAGGAAGCCGCGAATAAAGCTGCGCCCGGCCTTCGGCAACGCCACCTGGGCCTCCGCCGCCGGCTGCGCTTGCTGCGCCCGCGCGGAACGCAGCAGCTGCCACCCCATCCAGCACAGGTAAATGCCGCCGCCGACCATGATGATCTGATGCAACCAGGCCATCTTCTGCAGGATCAGATGCAGCCCCATCAACGCCACGCCGGCCCATACCACGATGCCGAGCGAAATGCCGACCACGCCCATCATCGCCTCGCGGCGCGAGCGGCTGGCGGCGGTTTGCGACACGAAAAAGAAGTCCGGCCCCGGGCTCATCAGCGCAATCAGATGTACCAGCGCCACGGTGAGAAACAACATCAGCATGATTTATCGCCCTCAGTCTTCATCATTGTCGAGATGGTCGCGGATCATCGCCATAAAGGGCGCGCCGAAACGCTCCAGTTTGCGCTGGCCGACGCCATTGACGCTCAGCAGATCGCCGGCCTTGATTGGCATCTGTTCGGCCATTTCCAGCAGCGTGGCGTCGTTGAACACCACGTAGGGCGGAATGTTTTCTTCGTCGGCGATCGATTTGCGCAGTTTGCGCAGCTTGGCGAACAGCTTGCGATCGTAATTGCCGCCGTAGGATTTCTGGTTGGCGCTGCTGCGCGACTTCAGGCTCTGGATGCGCGGCACCGCCAGCTGCAGCGCCACCTCACCGCGCAACACCGGGCGCGCCGCCTCGGTCAATTGCAGCGCCGAGTGCATGGCGATGTTCTGGGTGATAAAGCCCAGGTGGATCAGTTGACGCAGCACGCTGGTCCAGTGTTCGGTGGTTTGATCGCGGCCGATGCCGTACACCGGCAGCTTATCGTGGCCGTATTCGCGAATGCGTTGGTTGTTGGAACCGCGCAGCACTTCCACGATGTACCCGAGGCCGAAGCGCTGGCCGACGCGGTACACGCAGGACAGCGCCTTGCGCGCGTCCTCCAGCCCGTCGTAGCGCTTGGGCGGATCGAGGCAAATGTCGCAGTTGCCGCAGTTCTCGTGCTTGCCTTCGCCGAAGTAGTTGAGCAGCACCAGACGGCGGCAGGTTTGCGCCTCGGCGAACGCGCCCATGGCGTTCAGCTTGTGGCGCTCGATATCCAGCTGCTGTCCGGCGGGTTTTTCCTCCAGGCAGCGGCGCAGCCAGGCCATGTCGGCCGGATCGTACAGCAGGATGGCTTCGGCCGGCAGGCCGTCGCGCCCGGCGCGGCCGGTCTCCTGATAATAGGATTCGATATTGCGCGGGATATCGAAATGCACCACGAAGCGCACGTTGGGTTTATTGATGCCCATGCCGAAGGCGACGGTGGCCACCACCACCTGCAGATCGTCACGCTGGAACGCTTCCTGCACCTGCGCGCGGCGATCGTTGTCCAGCCCGGCGTGGTAGGCGCCGACGCTCAGCCCGCGGCTTTGCAGACGCGCAGCGGTGTCTTCCACCTTGGCGCGGCTGTTGCAATAGATAATGCCGCTCTTGCCGCGCTGATCCTGCACGAAGCGCCACAGCTGATCGAGCGGCTTGAATTTTTCCACCAGCGTGTAGCGGATGTTCGGCCGGTCGAAGCTGCTGACCTGCACCAGCGGGTTCTGCAGCGACAGCAGGCGCACGATATCGCCGCGGGTGGACTCGTCGGCGGTGGCGGTCAGCGCGATCACCGGCATCGACGAGAAGCGCTGTTTCAGCTGACCCAGCGCGCGATATTCCGGCCGGAAGTCATGGCCCCACTGCGAAATACAGTGCGCCTCATCCACCGCCAGCATCGCCGGCGGACAGTGATCGAGCAGGCTGAGGAAGCTTTCCATCATCAGCCGTTCCGGCGCGATGTACAGCATCTTGATGGTGCCGTTGCGGCAGCCGGCCATAACGTCCAGCTGCTCCTCGCGGGTTTGCGTCGAGTTGTAGCAGGCGGCGGAAACGCCGTAGGCCAACAGTTGGTCGACCTGGTCCTTCATCAGCGAGATCAACGGGGAAACGACCAGCGTCAGGCCGTCCATCACCAGCGCCGGGATTTGGTAACACAGCGACTTGCCGCCGCCGGTCGGCATCACCACCAGGCAATCCTGCCCGCCGATCGCGGCGTTGATAATCGTTTGTTGGCCCGGACGGAATTGCTGGTAGCCAAAGGTATCGCGCAATACCTGCTCGGCCAGCAACTCTCTGTTAATCACTGCTGCGGTTGACACACACTTCCCCATTTTTTCATCGGTACACACCCACCGGGTATGATTACATAATATCGTTCAGCATGACACCAACGCCCACCCGTGTCTGCCGGAAGTTGTAGTCGATCAGCGATTCGCCGTAGCCGCTGAACACCTGGGTATAGAAGCGCACGTTGCGGGTAATCGGATAGCTCCAGCCCAGTTCCGCGCCGCCGTAGCCGCTGTTCCAGTTGTAGTGGCTGTCGACGCTGAACACGCTGTCGCCCCAGGCGTAACCGACCTTCAGCCGGTAGTATCCCATGTATTTGGTGATGTCCGGGTTGTCGTCGTTGCTCGAGCTCTCCGAGAAACGGAACCAGGGCTTGAGATCCACCTGCCAGTTGCCGTTTTGCGCCATCAGCCGCGCATAGCCGCGATTCCAGCTGCGCGACGTCGGATCCGAGCGGCCGTTAGACTGATGATTAACGCCGATTTCAACATCGCGCAGCGTCCAACCGGCAAAGCGGTAATCGGTCGCCCACCCCACGAACAGCTGCGGCTCGTAGTTGGTTTCGCGGAACGGCGAAGACTCGCCGCGGTTGGACAATTGCCACCAGGAGCGCTGAGTATAAGACGCGCCGAGCACCGAGCTGTCGCCGGCAATGCCCCGCCACAGCGGAAACGCCAGGCTAAGCTGGTATTTCACCTCGTCCTTGCGCGCCTTGTCGGCCCAGTTGTACGTCTTGATGGCCTCTTTGTTGATATCGCTGGTGTCGGTGTACAGCAGGTAATTGGGATCGTAAGGATACAGCGTGAACGGATTATCGTGCTCCTGCAGCAGGTTGGCGATAATGCTGCCGCGCACCGCCGGCTTATCGTGAATCTGCTGCTCTTTGGCTTCCTCAGCCAATGCCAGCGCCGGCATCAGCAGCGTGGCGGAAACGATCCCTGACAAAATGCGCATAACCTCTCCTCACTCCAACGAAAAAGGGCAAGCCCGGAAAAAATCAGGCCATTTTACACACAAAGGGGGCTTTACCGCAGCGCAGGTCGGTTTTATTGGAATAGTCTGGTAAGCAACAAAGGTTAAGCATAAAATCAACATTCCATTAACCTGGACTGACCAGTTAGCTCCCTTAAAACGCAAAAGAAAAACGGAAACCCGCTATGTCGACCACACCACTGACCCTGGAAGCCGCCCGCCGCAAGATCGGCGAAATCTTTGTCTACCACATGCCGTTCAACCGCGAGCTTGGCCTGGAGCTGCGCCGCTTCGACGATGATTACGTCGAGCTGAGCTTCACCAACCAACGCAAGCTGGTGGGCAACGCGGCACAGGAAATTCTGCACGGTGGCGTGATCGCCGCAGTGCTTGACGTCGCCGCCGGATTGGCCTGCGCCGGCGGCGTGCTGACGCGCCTGGAGCCGCTGATCGAAGAGGAGATCGCCGCCAAGCTGTCGCGCATGGGCACCATCGATCTGCGCGTCGACTACCTGCGCCCCGGCCGCGGCGAGCACTTCGTCGCCTCCGCCAGCGTGCTGCGCAGCGGCAACAAGGTCGCCGTCGCGCGCGTAGAGCTGCATAACCACGACGGCCTGCATATCGCGAGCGCCACCGCCACCTATCTGGTCGGCTGATGATTGTGTGCGGTGAGCGTCTTCAGTACACTCACCGCATCTTACGTTCCCCACCCGAGTGACGTCATGGACGCAAAGCAAACGCGTCAGGGTATTTTCTTCGCCCTGGCCGCCTATTTTATGTGGGGCATCGCCCCGGCCTATTTCAAACTGATTCAGCAAGTGCCCGCCGATGAGATCCTCACCCACCGGATCATCTGGTCGTTTTTCTTCATGCTGGCGCTGATCTCGCTGGGCCGCAGCTGGCCGAAAGTGCGGGCCGCCTGTCAAAATCGCAAACGGCTGCTGCTGCTGGCGGTCACCGCGCTGTTGATCGGCGGCAACTGGCTGCTGTTCATCTGGGCGGTGAACAACCACCATATGCTCGAGGCCAGCCTGGGCTACTTCATCAACCCGCTGGTTAACGTGCTGTTGGGGATGCTGTTTCTCGGCGAACGCTTCCGCCGCATGCAGTGGGTGGCGGTGGCGCTGGCGTTCACCGGGGTGCTGGTACAGCTTTGGCAGTTCGGCTCGTTGCCGATCATCGGTCTGGGGCTGGCGTTCAGCTTCGCCTTCTACGGCCTGCTGCGCAAGAAAATCGCCATCGACGCCCAGACCGGCATGCTGATCGAAACGCTGTGGCTGCTGCCGGTGGCGGCGGCCTATCTGTTCCTGTTCACCGACAGCCCCACCAGCCACCTGAGCGCCAACCCGTGGTCGCTGAACCTGCTGCTGGTCGCCGCCGGCATCGTCACCACCGTGCCGCTGCTGTGCTTCACCGCGGCGGCCACCCGGCTGCGCCTGTCGACGCTCGGTTTCTTCCAGTATCTCGGCCCGACGCTGATGTTCCTGCTGGCGGTCACCTTCTACGGCGAAACCGTCGGCCAGGACAAGCTGGTGACCTTCGGCTTTATCTGGGCGGCGCTGATCCTGTTCACCCTCGACGCGCTCTATACCCAGCGCAAGCTGCGCTGAGCCCGGCGCCGCCGGGTTACAGCCAGTTCTTGCGCTTGAAGTACAGGTAAGGGGCCAGGCCGGCCAGGATCATCAAGGTGATGGCACCCGGGTAGCCGAACGACCATTTCAGCTCCGGCATGAATTCGAAGTTCATGCCGTAGCTGGAGGCCACCAGCGTTGGCGGCAGGAACACCACCGACACCACCGAGAAGATCTTGATGATGCGGTTCTGCTCAATGTTGATGAAGCCCATCGCCGCCTGCATCAGGAAGTTCACCTTCTGGAACAGCGATTCGTTGTGCGGCAGCAGGGATTCGATGTCGCGCAGCACTTCACGCGCCTGCTCCAGCTGGCCGGTCGGCAGACGCGCCTTGCGCACCAGGAAGTTGAGCGCGCGCTGGGTATCCATCAGACACAAACGCACCTTCCAGCCGATATCTTCCAGCTCCGCCAGCGTCGACAGCGCGGCGTCGTATTCGTCGCCCTGATGCCCTTCCATGATCACCCGGCTGAGCTGTTCCAGATCGCTGTAGATGTTCTCTATCTCGTCCGCCAACTGCTCAATCTTGGTTTCGAACAGATCCAGCAGCAGTTCGTAGGCGTTGCCTTCGAGCATGGTCTGGTTGCGGGCGCGCATGCGGTACAGGCGAAACGCCGGCAGTTCACGCTCGCGCAGGGTATACAGGCGGCCATCGCGGATGGTGAACGCCACCGTGGAGTTGCCGGCGTGATCTTCCGCATCTTCAAAGTAGAAGAAGGAGTGGATATGCAGACCGTCTTCGTCTTCGAAGAAACGGGCGGAGGCTTCGATGTCGTCCAGCTCGGGACGCGTCGCCAGGCTTTGTCCCAGCTCATTCTGCACGCGCTCACGCTCGCCCTCTTCCGGCTCGACCAGGTCAACCCACAGCGATGACGTGAGATCATCCGAGTCGTCCAGCTCCAGACGGGACAAGCGGCGGTTATCTAATTTAAAAGCGCTCAGCATGTGCCAAAACTCCGTGAAGGTAACGGGTGTGGACAACGCGTTGAAGCACAGAAACAGAGGGGATGCGTATCACCGATTTGTTTCAGACCATGAAGAGATCTGACTCATAGCGACGCTTTGCGGGGTCGCCGACAACCACGAAGGCTATCAGCAAAAACGGAGAGCCTTAGAAGTTATACCTGCGGCGCAGGTCAGTGAGCCAGTATCTACTGGGTGTGTCCAAGGCGTCTGTCCTCAATGATAATAGTGCGCGCATGTTACGCCGAGAGGAAAAAGCCTGTCAACACGTTAGGCGGGATAATTGCGCAACAAATCATCACGATGATCAATGGTAAAAATGGCGCTTAAACCGTGCTGAAAAAAGTCGCGGCGATCGCTTACCACCACCAAGAATGTTGTTAATATGACATCACCCTAATGGTACGACAAGCATGCGGATTTAAATGATGAAACAGATTACCGCCCATGAACTGACCGCGATGAGCGAACAGGCCGCCAGCGTGGCCCGCCTGCGCGCGCACCGCACTTTACACGAAGAGTTGAGCGACCCGGTGCAACGCCTGGCGATCGCCATGGAACCCGGCACCTATATCCGCCCGCACCGTCACCCGCAAACCTGGGAATTGCTGACGCCGCTGCGCGGCCGTTTTGTCGTGCTGCAGTTCAACGATGACGGCGTCGTGACGCAACGCACCTTGCTCGGCGAAGAAACCAAAGTGCTGGAGATGCCGGCATTTACCTGGCATGCGGTGCTGTCGGTCGATGCCGGCGGCGTGGTGTTCGAAGTGAAGCAGGGCCCGTATCAGGCGCTGACCGAAGAGGACTGCATGCAATGGGCACCGCAGGAAGGCGGCGAAGGCACCGAAGCGGTGATGCGCTGGTATGCCACCGCGCAGGTCGGCGATCGCTACCCTCACTGATAACGATTGCAGGGGCGTGCCCCTGCAACTCTCCCCGCTCTTTATACCGTTTCCAGGCGAGCGTAGGCCGCCACCAGCCACTTGATGCCCTCGCCCGGGAAAGCGATCTGCAGCCGGCTGTGCTCGCCGCTGCCCTCCAGATTGACGATGGTGCCTTCGCCAAACTTGGGGTGGCGCACGCGCTGGCCCAGCTTGTAGCCGGTATCGTTCTCACTGATCGGCGTGCCCATGCGGCGGTGATTGACCGGGCGCGATACGCTGGCGCGCAGGCGCACTTCTTCCACGCACTCTTCCGGCAGCTCGCCGATAAAGCGCGACGGCCGGTGGTAAACCTCTTTGCCGTACAGACGGCGCGTTTCGGCATAGGTCAGCGTTAGCTTCTGCATGGCGCGCGTTACGCCCACATAGGCCAGGCGGCGCTCCTCCTCCAGACGGCCGCCTTCATCCAGCGACATCTGGCTCGGGAACATGCCTTCTTCCATGCCGACGATAAACACCAGCGGGAACTCCAGGCCCTTGGCGGAGTGCAGGGTCATCAGCTGCACCGCGTCCTGATAGGCGTCGGCCTGGCCTTCGCCCGCCTCCAGCGCCGCATGCGACAGGAACGCCTGCAGCGGCATCAGATCCTGATCTTCTTCCTGATAGCTGAACTGGCGCGTTGCCGTCACCAATTCCTCAAGGTTTTCGATGCGCGCCTGCCCCTTTTCGCCTTTCTCCTGCTCATACATGATGAACAGCCCGGAATCGCGGATCACCCGGTCGGTCTGCACGTGGAGCGGCATGTCGGCGGTTTCATGCGCCAGCGACTCCACCAGTTCGATAAAGCGCTGCAGCGCCGACGCGGCGCGGCCGGCCAACACTTTGTCCTGCATCAGCTCGCGCGTCGCCTGCCACAGCGTCAGCTGACGATCGCGCGCCGCCTGGCGCACCACGTCGAGGGTACGATCGCCGATGCCGCGCGTCGGGGTGTTGACCACGCGCTCGAAGGCCGCATCGTCGTTGCGGTTGGAAATGAGGCGCAGGTAAGCCAGCGCATCCTTGATTTCCTGGCGTTCGAAGAAGCGCTGGCCGCCGTAGATGCGGTACGGCATCGCCGTCTGCAGCAGCGCCTCTTCCAGCACGCGCGACTGGGCGTTGCTGCGGTACAGGATGGCGCAGTCGTTCAGCGCCCCGCCGTTGTCCTGCCAGGTCTTGATGCGGTTGACCACGAAGCGCGCTTCGTCGAGTTCGTTGAAGGCACAGTAGATGGAGATCGGTTCGCCTTCGCCGCCTTCGGTCCACAGGTTTTTGCCCATGCGCCCGTCGTTGTTGGCGATCAGGGTGTTGGCCGCTTTCAGGATGTTGCTGGTGGAACGGTAGTTCTGCTCCAGGCGGATGGTTTCCGCACCGGGGAAATCTTTCAGGAAGCGCTGGATGTTTTCCACCTGCGCGCCGCGCCAGCCGTAGATCGACTGGTCATCGTCACCGACGATCATCACGTTGCTGTTGCCGCCCGCCAGCAGACGGATCCAGGCGTACTGGATGCTGTTGGTATCCTGGAATTCGTCCACCAGCACGTTGGTGAAACGTTCGCGGTAGTGGTTGAGGATATGCGGCTTGTTCAACCACAGCTCGTGCGCGCGCAGCAGCAGCTCGGCGAAATCCACCAGCCCCGCGCGATCGCAGGCTTCCTGATAGGCCTGATAGATGCGCAGCCAGGTGGCCTCTACCGGATTGTTGTAGGTCTCGACGTGCTGTGGCCGCAGGCCCTCGTCTTTCTTGCCGTTGATGTACCACATCGCCTGACGCGGCGGCCACTGCTTCTCGTCGACGTTCAGCGCCTTGATGATGCGCTTGAGCAGCCGCAGCTGGTCGTCGCTGTCGAGGATCTGGAAATCCTGCGGCAGGTTGGCTTCCAGGTGGTGGGCGCGCAACAGACGATGCGCCAGGCCGTGGAAGGTGCCGATCCACATGCCGCCCTGGCTGGTGCCGATCAGATGTTCGATACGGTGGCGCATTTCCGCCGCCGCCTTGTTGGTGAAGGTTACCGCCATAATCGAATACGGCGAACAGTTCTCCACCGACAGCAGCCAGGCGATGCGATGCACCAGTACCCGGGTCTTGCCGCTGCCCGCCCCGGCCAGAACCAACAGGTTGCTGCGCGGCGCCGCCACGGCTTCACGTTGTTTTTCATTCAGGCTGTCGAGCAGATCGGAGACGTCCATAGGCACCACTAATGGTTAAGGGAAAACCCGCCGCTGACGGGTTTTTCACTGGAAATTTATACAGAGTTCTGGCAGGGATTATAACAATGCTGTCAGCGATGCCAACTGCGAAATCTCAATATGCGGCAGCAGGCGGCTGTCGGCAGCCTGCATCAGGCAGCGTTGCCGATCGTTGATCCAACAGGCCTGCAGCCCCGCGCGCAGCGCACCGGCGACGTCGGTAGTCAGATCGTCGCCCACGTGCAGGATCTGCTCGGGCGCCACGCCCAGCCGCTCGACGGCCAGGTGGTACATGTCCTGGTACGGTTTGGCGCGCCCGTCCGGCCCGGAGCGCAGCACGAACTGGAAATAGCCGTCCAGGCCACACTGTGCCGGATCGGCGTTGCCGTTGGTGATCGCCACCAGCGGATAGCGCGCGGCCAGCGCCTTTAGCGTGGCGTGGGTCGCTTCCGGTACCTCGATGCGGCTGCGCCACAGCGCGAAGTTTTGCATCGCCGCATCGGCCCCGATCGCCGCGTCGGCATCGCGCAGCCCCTGCCGGCTCAGCGCCAGATGAATGGCGCGCCAGCGCCACTGGGTGACGTCGTGGTAGATCTCCGGATCCTGTTCGCGCAGCTCCTGGCGCAGGTGGTGAAAATCCGCCGACTGGAAGCTGTTCAGACCGGGATGGTAGCTCTGCAGGAAGGCCACCGACTGTTGTTCGGTCTGTCTAATCACCGGGCGATTGTCATACAGCGTGTCGTCCAGATCGAAAGTCAACGCCGCCAGCGGGCGCAGCGGGCGATAAAAATGCATCAGGATTTCCCCCGTTTGGCGCGCGGATGCGCGGCATCGTACACGTTCGCCAGATGTTGAAAGTCGAGGTGGGTATAAATTTGCGTGGTGGTCAGGTTGGCGTGGCCGAGCAGCTCCTGCACCGCGCGCAGATCGCCGCTCGACTCCAGCATGTGGGTAGCGAAGGAGTGGCGCAGCTTGTGCGGGTGGATATGGCTGTTGACGCCCTGTTTCACACCCCATTCGGCGAAGCGCTTTTGCACGTTGCGCGTCGAAATGCGCCGCCCCTGATTGGACAGGAACATCGCGTCATCTTCCGGCCCGAACAGATCGCGCATCGCCAGCCAGTGTTCCAGCCAGGTGACGGCGGTGCGCCCGATCGGCAATTTGCGCTCTTTGCTGCCTTTCCCCATCACCCACACCTCGCCGGCGGCCATGTCGACATGGCGGCAATCCAGCCCCACCAGCTCGGAGAGGCGCAGGCCGGCGCCGTACATCACCTCCAGCATGGCGCGATCGCGCACCGCCAGCGGATCGTTGAGATCGATCTCCAGCAGCTGGTTCATTTCATCGACGTCGATGTTTTTCGGCAGATGGCGGCCGCTACGCGGCGTGCGGATGCCTTTGGCGGGGTTGGCGTGCAATACGCCCTGGCTGACCAGCCAGTCGAGGAAACTGCGCAACGAAGAGAGCCGCAGCGCCAGGCTGGCGGACTGCAGGCCGGCGCGTTTGCTGCGCGCCGCCAGCATGCGCACCCGGGCGGCGTCCAGCGCCGTCCAGTCGGTGACGCCGATCTCCTGCGCCAGGCGCATCAGCGCCGCCAGCTGGCGCGAATAGCTGAGCTGCGTCAGCGGGCTGAGTTGCCGTTCTACCTTGAGATAACGCAGAAAAGCGTCCACCGGCTGCTGCAGGCTGGGCGCAATCGGCGTCATGCGCGTTCGACCCAGCGTTCCAGCAGTTCCGGCAGCATGCGCGCCAGTTGATTGAGCATCACCGTGCCCATGCCCTGCTGATAGTGTTGCGTATCGCGGCTGCTGAAGATCACCATGCCCAGTTCGCCGTCGTCGCCCAGCATCGACAGCGCCACCGAGCCAATCTGGCCAATCTGTTTGGCCTGCGGCAACAGCAGCAGCAGTTCGGGGCCGTTCAGGCCGCCGAGGTAGTGTTGTTCGCTGCCCAGCCGCTGAATGCGGAACGGCTCGAACGCCGAACGCGTCAGCGCTAGGTGGGTGAAGTCGGAAGGCGCGCCGATCTTCCAGCGTTCGGCAAACAGGCGCACCGTAGCACCGGCCAAACCGAAGCCGCGCGCCCAGCGCTGCAGCCGGTTGAGCATGTCCTGCAGGCTGTCGGCGGTGGCCAAATCGGCCTGCAGGTGCAGCAACCGGGCGAACAGCCCTTCGTTGGCGCTGGCCTGTTCCATCAACAGCGTGATCTCTTCTTCCAGCCGTTCGATGTGATTGCGCTGGCGGGCCAGATGCCATTCCACCAGCGAAACGGTGCCGCGCACCGGGTGCGGCACGCGCATCTGCTCAACCTGGCGTACGTTGCGAATAAAGAAATCCGGGTTCTGCAGCAGATACTGCATCACGGTGTCGTCATCCAGCGCCAGGCCGGCGACGCTCTGTTCTTCTACGCTCTTCATAGATGAATAAATCCGTCATAGACATGGGTTGCCGGGCCGGTCATAAACAGCGGGTTGCCCGGCCCTTTCCAGCGAATATGCAGGCTGCCGCCCGGCAGTTCTACATGCACCTCTTCTGACAGCAATTCCTGTTGGATCCCCACCGCCACCGCCGCACAGGCGCCGCTGCCGCAGGCCTGCGTTTCGCCGGCGCCGCGCTCGTAAACGCGCAGCTTGATGTGATCGCGGCTGACCACCTGCATAAAGCCGATGTTGGCCCGTTCCGGGAAGCGCTCATGCCCTTCCAGCACCGGCCCAAGCAGCTCCACCTTGGCGGTTTTTACATCATCCACCTGCAAAACACAATGCGGGTTGCCCATCGACACCACGCCGCACAGCACGGTCTGTTCCGCCACGCGCATGATGTAGGTCTTTTCGGCCTTGGCGGCGCGGAACGGCACCGCCTGCGGATCGAAGTTCGGCTCGCCCATGTTGACGCACACCAGATCGTCGTCGGTGACGCTGAGCACCATGCGCCCGGTTTGGGTGCTGACGCGGATATCGCGCTTGTTGGTCAGCCCTTTCAGCCGCACAAAGCGCGCGAAGCAGCGCGCGCCGTTGCCGCACTGCGCCACTTCGCTGCCATCGGCGTTGAAAATTCGGTAGTGAAAATCCAGCTCGGGATCGTAAGGCGGTTCTACCACCAGCATCTGGTCAAAGCCGACGCCCAGGTGCCGATCGGCCAGCCGGCGGATCAGCTCAGGTGAAAAATAGACATTCTGTGTAACGGCATCGACCACCATAAAGTCGTTGCCCAGACCGTGCATTTTGGAGAACTGCATATCATACTCCGCTATCTGGACGCGCTATCCGTCTTGATTTTGCGGCGGCGCTCGCCACCGCAAACAGGGTGTTACTGGTCGACCATCGACGGTTTTTGCTGAGAGCCAGACTGCTCCTGCTGGTTCTTTTGCACCTGATCGCCCGTTTGCACCGGCGGCTTGGCCGGTTTTTGGCCGGCGGAATCGGCAGGTGGGAAGTAAAGCGGGCCCTTCAGACCACAGCCGGCGAGGCCGGTCAGCAGAACTGCCATCAGCGCATAGCGTAGTTGTTTTTTCATTTGCATTAATGCCTGTAATTCATGCGTCCAAGGTCTCTATAATCGCAGGTGGATCATGAAAAGCAATAGGAATTGAATATGAACGACAGCGAGTTTCATCAGTTGGCCGACCAGCTGATGCTGAATATTGAAGAGACACTGGACGATTTTGACGGCGATGCGGACATCGATTACGAAACCAATGGCGGCGTGATGACGCTGAGCTTCGAAAACGGCACCAAAATTGTCATCAACCGCCAGGAGCCGCTGCACCAGGTTTGGCTCGCCACCAAGGCCGGCGGTTACCACTTCAACTACCGCGACGGCGTCTGGCTATGCGATCGCAGCGGGCAGCCGTTTTATCAGCTGCTCAGCGAAGCGGCCAGCGCACAGGCCGGTGAGGAACTGCATTTTTCCTGAGGCGATGTAGGGCTCGGCAACCGAGCCCTTGCGGCGTCAATGCAGCTGGAACTGCTGTTTGAGCGGCTGCGCGGCGCCATCGGCCACCGTCACGCACAGGCTGGACAGCACGTTGCTGCGGAACGGGATCACCTGCGTGCGCCCGTCGAGCTGCACGATCTGATAGAACTGCGGCAGGTTGAAGTTGATGAAGCTGGAGCCGTAGGTAAAACGATCGTGCGATGAGGAGTAGAAGCGGCTGACGTCGCGCACCAGCTCCTCTTTACTGCCCTCGCAGTGGTGATACACCTCCACCCGATTCGACTCGTCCAGAATATAGATGTTGAAGCCCTTGTCATCCGAGGTGTCTTCGAAGAAGAACTGGATGATCCCCTCGCTGGCGAAGCCATCCACCACCGGCGGCAGATGCACCTGATCGGTTTCCACCTTGATAGACAGGCCGTGCAGCTTGTTGTTGGAGATCGCACCGTAAAACTCCACCGCGTTCTCCAACTTTTGCACCGACACACTCAGGCGCTCGAAGAACAGCCCCCAGGTCTGCCCGGCGACGCGTACCGCCTTGAAGCGGCCGGGCTCCAGGCGGGTGCTGGACAGGCGCAGCTCAATGCACTCCGACACCAACTGCTGGATGCGGGTGCGGATCAGGCCGCGCAGGTGCTGGCTGTAGCAGAACACTTCCACCGACTCCGGCGGCGCGGCGTCCTGGTGCATTTTGCCGAGAATGGTTTTCAGCGCTTCCAGCACCGACTGTTCGCCGCTGAAATGCAGGGTGCGCACTTCGTTCCAAGAGTTGCGATACAGCAGATCGATGCTGCCCACCAGGCACTGCTGCTGCTGGCCGAAGCTGAACACGTCCAGCTTGCGGAAATCGAAGTGCACCACCTGATTGCGGAAGGCGGCGGTCGGATCGTTTTCCAGATTGACGATGATCGCCAGATGGCGAATTTCGCACGGGCTGTACAGCGCTTTCGGCGTCGGCGCCGGCAGGCGCAGCGGGAAGTGATGAGAAACGTCGGCCACCAGTTCCTGCAGCTTGGCGGTGTCGCACAGGTTGCCGCTCTTGATGTGCAGGCGGGTCTGCGGGGTCAGCAGGCCGTTGAAATAGGCCCAGGCCACCAGCTTGTTCAGGTAGCGGTTATATTCCAGCGGCTGATGGCTGACGATCGAATCCATGGCCGGCGCCTGATTATACAGGTACCAGCCGGTGCGGTTGGCGCGGCCTACCGGCACGTGAATAAAGGTTAAATCGTTTTCCGACAGGTCCGGCGAAATCTGCGGGTTCACCAGCGTCACCTTGCCGGGCAGCGCCTCGAACGCCGCGTACAGTTTGCGGGTCAGCACGCCGATATCCTGCGGGCTGGCGCTGACGCTGAGGTTGTTGCGGCGGGCGAAACGGATCAGGTTGCGGTAGCTCTGCATCATCGCGTCGAGCAACTCGTTATGCGCTTCACGCACCCGTTCGATTTTCCAGTTGGCGCGGTTGTCCAGCATCGCCAGACGCTCTTCGCTCCAGCCCCACTCGCTGACCAGCTGGCTGAGGATCTCGCGCCGCCAGCCGACGCAGGCCTTGGCCAGCGACAGCTTTTCACACACTTTCAGGTAGAAACAGCGGCGGGCCAGATCGAGGCGGGTGGTATCGTTGATGTCGGTCAGGTAACGGGTCACGCGCTCGAGCATCATGCAATAGGCATCGAGCCCGAAGCTGACGATCTCCCCCTGATGCAGGCGGTGTTTGATGTCCGTCGCCAGCAGCTGGGTATTGGGGTATTCCCAGGAATAGGCTTCCAGCAGCAGGGTCTTCAACACTGCCTTGTAAGGCGAATCGATGCTCTTGTACAGCTGCCACAGGCTGGCGCCGAAGTACTCTTCCGCCGACAGCGAACTCAGGCCGCCGAGATCAAGCCACTCGTTCGGCGTCAGCGCGCCCTGCGCGTACAGCGACAGCACGTATTCATCGTAGTGCGCTTCTTCTTCGCCCGGCACCATGTTCCACAGGATGCGTTTGCCGGCCAGGCGCACCGCTGTGCGGTAGAATTCGTCGAGCAACAGGATATGCTGCGTCGAGCCGCAGTCTTCGCCGCCCAGGCTGCCGCTTTCATTATGGCGGAAGCGGTTTTCGTCGATCAGGAAGAAGCTGACTTCCACCCCCATCGAGGCGGCCCACTTCTCAAGCAGGCTGCATTTTTGCTGCAGGCGGGAGCGTTCCTCGTTGTCCAGCCAGGACTGGTGGCAGACCCAGATGTCGAGATCCGAGCTGCAGCTTTGGCCGATAGACGAGGTGCTGCCCATCGAGTAGACGCCGGTGATCGGCAGCTCACCGCTGGCCGGTTTGTCAAACGGGCTGCCCCATTTGTCTTCTAAATCGTTCAGGTAATCTTGTTGAGTTTCATCAGGCGTGTAGAGGCAAATGCCGTGGGGAACGTTACCGTTCAGGTAACCCGGCATCAGCGGGTGGTGGTGGTGCAGTAAGGTGGGCAGCAGACTGTATACCCGTTGAAATGCGGGCTTCATAGCCGCTAGGGCGCGATCGACGCGTAGCTGATTGATCGCATCCAGTCTCTGCTTCAATGTCTCGATGTAGAGGTACAAGACGTCTCGCCTGATTATCCCGGTGTTTAGAAAAAAACCCGTATTCCATAAGCGCCGTTAGTGTAAGAAGAATATTTGGCGACTTATTGCTGGAAACGTGATCAATTTAACACCTTGCTGATTGACCGTAAAGGAGGTAACGCTTCACAATTATTGTAGCGCTTCCCTAAACGATTTACCCGCAGTGTTAACTGCCCCAAAGCACATCACACGTCCCTTTGATTCCGTTGTCCTTTTTCCGCCTCCGGCTTCTTGCACTGACAGTATTGGCTCTCAGTGGTAGGATGGATGGCGAAATATAAAAACGGTAACAAGCATGTTAGACAAAATTATTCGAATTGCCACCCGACAAAGCCCGCTTGCACTTTGGCAAGCACATTATGTGCAGCAACGTCTGATGGCCTGCCATCCCGGCCTGCAGGTCGAGTTGGTGCCGATGGTCACCCGCGGCGACGTTATTCTGGATACGCCGCTGGCGAAAGTCGGCGGTAAAGGCCTGTTTGTTAAAGAACTCGAGCTGGCGCTGCTGGAAGGCCGCGCCGACATCGCCGTGCACTCGATGAAAGACGTGCCGGTCGATTTCCCTGCCGGCCTGGGTTTGACCACCATTTGCGAACGCGAAGATCCGCGCGACGCTTTTGTTTCCAACCGTTTCGCCTCGCTCGATCAGCTGCCGCAGGGCAGCGTGGTCGGCACTTCCAGCCTGCGCCGCCAGTGCCAGCTGCGTGAACGCCGCCCGGATCTGATCGTGCGCGACCTGCGCGGCAACGTCGGCACTCGCTTGGCCAAGCTGGACAACGGCGATTACGACGCGATTATTCTGGCGGTGGCCGGCCTGAAACGCCTGGGGCTGGAGCAACGCATCCGCAGCCCGCTGAGCGCCGAAGAGTGCCTGCCGGCGGTCGGCCAGGGTGCGGTCGGCATTGAATGCCGCCTCGACGACAGCGTCACCCGCGCTCTGCTGGTGCTGTTGAACCATGCTGCCACCGAAACCCGCGTACGCGCCGAACGGGCGATGAACACCCGTCTGGAAGGCGGCTGCCAGGTGCCGATCGGCAGCTATGCCGAACTGGATGGCGACAGCCTGTGGCTGCGTGCCCTGGTCGGCGCGCCGGACGGCAGCCAGATGGTGCGCGGCGAACGCCGCGGCCCGGCCGCCGAGGCCGAACGGATGGGCGTTGAGCTGGCGGAAGAGCTGCTGGCGCGCGGCGCACGCGAGATCCTGCGCGAAGTTTACCAGGGAAATCCGCCGGCATGACGATCCTGGTAACCCGCCCATCGCCTTCGGGCGAGCAGTTAGTAAGCCGGCTGCGCGCACTCGGCCGGGTTGCCTATCATGCACCGCTGATCGACTTCGCCCCCGGCAGCGATCTGCCGCAGCTGCCGCAAGCGTTGCAGCAGCTTAGCGCCGGCGATCTGGTGTTCGTGCTGTCGCAGCATTCGGTGAACTATGCCGATTCGGTCATCGGCCGCGCCGGGCTGAGCTGGCCCGCGCACCTGACTTATTACGCCATCGGCCGCACCACCGGGCTGGCGCTGCACTGCGTCAGCAGTTTGCCGGTGGAATACCCGCGTGAACGCGAGATCAGCGAAACGCTGCTGCTGCTGCCGGCGCTGCAAAAGCTGGCAGGCAAACGCGCGCTGATTTTGCGCGGCAACGGCGGCCGCGAGCTGCTGGGCACGACGCTGAGCGAGCGTGGCGCCGACGTCAGCTATTATGAATGCTATCAACGCAGCCCGGTGCACTACGACGGTAGCGAGCAAAGCGCCCACTGGCAGCGCGCCGGTGTGGATACGTTGGTGGTGACCAGCGGTGAAATGTTACAACAGCTCTATACGTTAGTTCCTGATTACTATCGTTCTTCATGGCTGCTGCGTTGCCGCCTGGTAGTAGTGAGCGAACGCCTGGCTACCCTCGCCCGGGACTTGGGCTGGCGTACGATTCGGGTAGCTGACAACGCCGATAATGACGCGCTGATCCGCGCGCTACAATAATCTGACTATGGGATGTGCCACTATGACGGAACAAAATACCCCATCCGCCCCGGTTGAAGAGCCAACCACCGCGGTTGAGAGCTCCCAGCAGCCAGCCGCTGCCAGCCGCAAAGGAAAGAACACCGGCCCGGTGCTCGGCGCGATCGCTATCGTGCTGGTCATCGCCCTCGGCGCGGGCGGCTATTACCACACGCACAAGCAGGCGCAACAGCTGATCGCCGCCAATCAGGCGCTGCAGCAGCAGCTTGAAGGCGTGAAGCAGAGCCAACAGCAGGAAAGAAATGCGCTGGAGGGCCTGTTGCAGCAGCAGGGTAAAACCCTGGACGCCGCCGATCGCGAGCAGGCGAATCTGGCGCGCCAGCTGAGTGAACTGCAGGAAAAAGTGGCGACCATCTCCGGCAGCGACGCTAAAACCTGGCTGCTGGCGCAGGCCGATTTCCTGGTGAAAATGGCCGGCCGCAAGCTGTGGAGCGATCAGGACGTCACCAGCGCCGCCGCGCTGCTGAAAAGCGCCGACGCCAGCTTGGCGGACATGAACGATCCGAGCCTGCTCGACGTGCGCCGCGCCATTACCGAAGACATCAGCACGCTTTCTACGCTGACCCAGGTCGATTACGACGGCATCATCCTCAAGGTCAATCAGCTGTCCAATCAGGTGGATAACCTGCGTCTGGCGGATAACGATACCGACGAAGCGCCGATGGATCAAAACAGCAGCGAACTCTCCAGCTCGATCGGCGAGTGGCGGCAGAACCTGGCCAAGAGCTGGCGCAATTTCATGGCCGACTTCATCACCATCCGTCGCCGCGACACCAGCGCCGAGCCGCTGCTGGCACCGAACCAGGACATCTACCTGCGCGAAAACATCCGTTCGCGCCTGCTGGTGGCCGCGCAGGCCATCCCGCGTCACCAGAACGAGACCTACAAGCAATCGCTGGAAACCGTGTCCACCTGGGTGCGCGCCTATTTCGACACGACCGATCCGGCGACCAAGGCTTTCCTGGAAGAGCTGGACAGCCTGAGCCAACAGTCGATCTCGATGGACGTGCCGGATCAGCTGAAAAGCCAGCCGCTGCTGGAAAAAGTGATGCAGACCCGGGTGCGCAACCTGATGACCCAGTCCCCTGCCGCTCACCAGGAGGGTTAAGCCATGTTACGCGTGCTATTTCTGTTCCTGGTGGTGATCGCCAGCGTGGTGCTCGGGCCGATGCTGGCCGGGCATCAGGGCTATGTGCTGATCCAGACCGACAATTACAATATTGAAACCAGCGTCACCGGCCTGGTGATTATGCTGGTGCTGCTGTTTGTGGTGCTGCTGGCGATCGAGTGGATCCTGCGCCGTCTCTTCCGTACCGGCGCCCACACGCGCGGTTGGTTTATCGGCCGCAAGCGCACCCGCGCGCGCCAGCAAACCAAAGCCGCGCTGATCAAGCTGGCGGAAGGCGACTACAAGCAGGTCGAGAAGCTGATGACGCGCAACGCCGACCACGCCGAACAGCCGGTCGTGAACTACCTGCTGGCCGCCGAGGCCGCACAGCAACGCGGCGACGACTTCCGTACCAATCAGTATCTGGAGCGCGCCGCCGAAGCGGCCGACACCGATCAGCTGCCGGTGGACATCACCCGGGTTCGTATCCAGTTGGCGCAGGGCGAGAACCACGCCGCGCGCCACGGCGTCGATCGCCTGCTGAACCAGGCGCCGCGTCATCCGGAAGTGCTGCGTCTGGCGGAACAAGCCTATCTGCGCACCGGCGCCTATGCGTCGCTGCTGGAAGTGCTGCCGTCGATGCGAAAAATCGAACTCCACAGCGAAGAACAGCTGCAGGCATTGCAGCAACAGGCGTATATCGGGCTGATGAATCAAGCGATGGCGGACGAAGGCAGCGAAGGCCTGAAGCGCTGGTGGAAAGATCAGAGCCGCAAGACGCGTCACGAAGTGCCGCTGCAAATCGCGATGGTGGAACACCTGATCGAATGCAACGACCACGAACTGGCGCAGGAGATTGTACTCGACAGCCTGAAGCGCCAATACGACGAGCGCCTGGTGCTGTTGCTGCCGCGGCTGAAATCCGGCAACCCCGAGCAGTTGGAAAGAGCGCTGCGTCAGCAGATGAAACAACACGGCGCGACGCCGCTGCTGAACAGCACGCTGGGGCAGTTGCTGATGAAGCACGGCGAGTGGCAGCAAGCGGCCGACGCCTTCCGCGAAGCGCTGAAACAGCGCCCGGATGCCTACGACTACGCCTGGTTGGCCGATACGTTGGAAAAACTGCATCGTTCGGATGAAGCGGCGCAGATGCGGCGTGAGGGGCTGATGTTGACGCTGAAACAGAACGGCGGCGAATAACGCCCTGCCCGAGAGAGAAAAGCGCGGCGCCGATGCCGCGCTTTTTTTTGCCCAATGGCTTTCTGAAGCGCAAAAAAAAACACTTGCCGCAGGGCAAGTGTATAAAGAAGCAATCAGGTCTAGGACAACAGGGGCGGTGCCTCACTCAACGTTCTGCCCTGAGCGTGATGACGGGTTAGTCATCGTTCTCGTGGGCGATAGGCACCCTAAATCGGCTCTGCGTCATTCCCAGGGTTTATGAGGCCTTAAGGCGAACATAAGAAGTGGAATGAGCATCTACGCAAGAGATATTGCACTTGGCGTGCCAACTTTTAAATTGAGGCTCTCATATAGAAAAATATAGCTCAATATATTGAAATTATTGATTTTTTATTTAACTCTTCCCTTCCCGTCACAAATCACTCTCTGGTGTTCCTTGCCGGCGGCCTGTATCAGGTTGTCGCCTCGAAACGACGACTTAAGTCAAAGCTAGTTTTATCTTTTAAAATCAATGAATTATTTGTCTCAGCCTGACGACAACGCAGGATGGTATTGTCGCTGAAAATCAACACGTTTGCATGCCGACACCAGATGCTCCCCCAGGAAGGCAAAAAGCCCGTGCGGTGCTGCACGGGCTTGTCGATGTTCCCTTCGTCATGCTGAGAAGAACTTGCTTTCATAAACGACAGACGTAAAAAAACCGACTTGCGTCGGTTTCTTTGAGAGTGGTCGGCAAGAGAGGATTACGCGCATCTTTGATGCGCGCCCTGCGGGCCATTGCTGAAGCAACGTTGTCTCGCTTCGCGAGGCTCGAACCTCCTGCGGAGGTACTCATCCTCATAAACGACAGACGAAAAAAAACCTGCTTTAAAAAGCAGGCTTTTCGAATGTGGTCGGCGAGAGAGGATTCGAACCTCCGACCCACTGGTCCCAAACCAGTTGCGCTACCAAGCTGCGCTACTCGCCGATTTGTGTTGCTCATACTACCTGATTTATCAGACCGTTGTCCATATAAATCTTATATTTATCAGATATTTTGCGTGGTGCGAAGAGAGGGACTTGAACCCTCACGTCCGTAAGAACACTAACACCTGAAGCTAGCGCGTCTACCAATTCCGCCACCTTCGCACTGTCACAAAATACTGCTAAATCTTCACTTCGTTAGGAAGTGGGGTGGCTAATGGGACTCGAACCCACGACAACTGGAATCACAATCCAGGGCTCTACCAACTGAGCTATAGCCACCATTACTACTTCTTCTTCTTACTCACGCGGTAATATTACCACCGCAGCTCCTGCGCACAAACTTAATGGCGCGCCCGACAGGATTCGAACCTGAGACCTCTGCCTCCGGAGGGCAGCGCTCTATCCAGCTGAGCTACGGGCGCGTAGCGCCGTTGCGGGAGGGGATACTACGGATTTACGCCAATTCTGTCTAGTGCTTTTTCGCAGAAATGTTGCGTTTGATTACGCTTTGCTCACTCCCGCGCACAAAAGCGCACTCCGTAGCCCCTTTTCACCATTTATTGGCGCGTTTCTACCCGATTTTCAGCCGGATGATGTTTCTTGTGCATGCCGAAAGCGAAGTAGCACAGGCTGACGCCGGCCAAGAAAATCGCCCCGACCAGTAGGGAAATCCGCGTATCCGGGTTGATTCCCATGCCGACCAGCACGCAAATCAGAAAAGCGATGGTCAGATAGTTCACATACGGGAACATGATCGACTTAAAGCTGTGATTTTTGATCGCTTCCTTATGAGCGCGGCGGAAATAGAGCTGGCTTATCAGCACCACGAACCACGGCACCATGCCCGGCAGCACGCTCGCGCTGTAGACATAGACGAACACCTGCTCCGGATTCGGGATGATGTAGTTCAGCGCGGAACCCACCAACAGGCAGCCGATGGTGACGGCGATGCAGTTCACCGGCACGCCGCTGGCGGAAAGCTTGGTCAGCGCCGCCGGCAGCTGGCGATTCTTGGCCAGGGCGTACAGCATGCGGCCGCCGCTGTACATGCCGCTGTTGCAGCCGGAGAGCGCGGCGGTCAACACCACGAAGTTGATGATGCCGGCGGCGGCAACGATGCCGATCTTGGCGAAGGTCAGCACGAACGGGCTGCCGGTGGTGCCGATGCCATTCCACGGGAAGATGGTGACGATGACGAAGATTGCGCCAACATAGAAGATCAGGATGCGCCACAGGATATTGTTGATCGCGCGTTTCAGCGTCACCTGCGGGTTCTTGGCTTCCCCGGCGGTGATGCCCACCAGCTCAACCCCCTGATAGGACGCCACCACGATGCACAGCGCAAACAGGAAGCCTTTCCAGCCGCCGGCAAAGAAACCGCCGTGCGCCGTCAAATTGGCGAAACCGATAGGTTCACCGCCGTTGCCGAAGCCGAAGAAGATAACCCCCAGCCCCACCAGAATCATCACGATGATGGTGGTGACTTTGATCATGGCGAACCAGAACTCCAGTTCCCCATACAGGCGCACCGCCGCCAGGTTGGCCAGCGCCACCATTGCCACGGCGATCAGCGCCGGCACCCACTGCGGTATTTCCGGGAACCAGAACTGCACATACACCCCGATGGCGGTGATCTCCGAAATGCCGACGGCAATCCACATAAACCAGTAGCCCCAGGCGGTCAGGTAACCGAAATAGGGATTCATGTACTTATGCGCGTAAACGGCAAACGAGCCCGCGACCGGCTCGAGGAACAGCATTTCTCCCATCGAACGCATAATGAAGAACACGAACAGCCCGGCGATGATGTAAGCCAGCAGCACCGACGGCCCCGCCCACTTCAGCGTACTGGCCGACCCCATAAACAGGCCGACACCGATGGTGCCCCCCAGAGCGATAAGCTCGATATGCCGGGCCTCAAGGCCTCGGTGTAGCCCTTGCGGTTTTTCTTTGTGTGCCATAAATCCTCAATAATTTTTCTCGGGTTGTGTTTGCCTGCCGGCCGCTGCCGGTCGTTATTGTCATTATTAAAAGAATAAATCATCCCCTGCCGATCGGGTTGGCATCAACGGGTGGTCGGAGCGAAGTTACCGTGAGAGGGACATCGTTCAGCGCTGTCGCATCAGGCTTCAGCGGCCAGGGATAATTTCCGGGCGGTATCGTTTCGCATTTCGCCGCTATAAGCAAACCGCAATTTAAAACTTTATGGAATAAATGCAGCGGCGTTTAGGGCCGGGGGTTATAGATATGCGGCAGAAACGTGCAAAAGCAGATTATTGGTACAGCAGACCGGAGCGGAACAGCCCTTTCCGCCCCGGATGAGGGGGTTACATCTTGCCGCTGTAGTAGTAGCCGACAAACTTCAGCAGCTTCAACTGCCGGCCGATGCGGCTGGGCTGGCTGAGCAGGCGGTAGAGCCATTCCAGACCGAGGTTCTGCCACACCTTGGGCGCACGCTTCACATGGCCGGTAAAGACGTCGTAGGTGCCGCCCACGCCCATGTACAGCACCTGCGGATGCACCTTGCGACAGTCGCGCATCAGAATCTCCTGCTTCGGCGATCCCATCGCCACCGTCACGATAGCGGCGCCGCTGGCACGAATACGCTCGAGCAGCGCCTCTCGCTGATCCGGTTTGAAATAGCCGTCCTGGCTGCCCACCAGGTTGACATTCCACTGGCTGCGCAGCTTTTGCTCGGTTTCCGCCAAGACCCCGGGCTTGCCGCCGACCAGGAAGACCGGCGTGCCTTCACGGCCGGCGCGCTGCATCAAGGCTTCCCACAGATCGGCCCCCGCCACGCGCGAAACGTCCGCCGCCGGGTATTTGCGGCGAATCGAACGCACCATGCTGATGCCGTCGGCGTACTTGTACTCCGCCTCATCCAGCAACGCATGCAGCGCCGGGTCCTCTTCCGCCTTCAGGATCTTTTCCGCGTTCATGGCCACCAGCGTGCCCTGTTTTACCCGGCCGCCGTCGAACAAAAAGTCCATGCAGTGCGCCATATCGCGAAAGCCCCACAGGCTGAAACCGCGCAGCTCATACTGCGGCACCGAAATCTTTGCTTCCATCGTTCTCATTACCCTTACAAAAGACCGTTGGCCCGAGGCGGAGACGCCAGCGCGCGGGCGCGCGTCACTCTGGCCTTGATCAGCCCGGCGGTATCGAACAACCAATACAGCAACTTCGCCAGCACCAGACAGGCGCCGAAAATAATGCAGAAGAACACCACGCGCGACACGAAAGAGTCCACCCCTTCGCGCGCCAGCACGATGATGTTGAACACCGCACCGAAGCAGAAGCCTTGCAGAATGGCCGCCTTATAGCGGTTCGGTTCGGTTTTGCCCAACTCATACAGCCAGTCGAACCACTTGATGATCATGCCCACCAGAATCGCGCCGAGCGGAATAAACAGCGCACCGCCCATCACCACCAGCGAACCGATCAGCGTCGGCGAAATCGCCAGCCCGGAGTGGTTGTTCAGCACTTCCCAGGTGAAATAGTTGGCCGAGTTCAGCACCACGTCCGGCCGGCCCGGCCATAGCCAGGTTGGAATAAAGACGTAGAAATCACGCACGATCGGCGCCAGGCCCTGGAAATCGATCTTGTCGTAATTTTGCAGCAGCAGCGCCAGGTTTTCCCACGGCGAGAAGGTATCGCGGGTCAGGTAGAGGAAGGTATAGAACGCTTCCGCGCCGCTGACATCCAGGCTATAGCGCTTCAACGCCAGCCAGAACATGCCGACCACGCCGAATATGCCCGCCGCCGCCAGCATCCACAGCGTGATCCAGCCGCGCACGATGCCGATAAACAGGAACAGCGCGAAGGCGATGATGATGTTGGCGCGGGTGCCGCCGACGATCACGTAGGTCAGAATACCGAACGCCACCGTCGCCACCAGGAACAAGAACCAGGCGCGCAGATCCTGCCGCAGGAAATAGACCACCAGCATCGCCGGAATGAAGAAGTAGAAGAACCGCTTGAGCGCCACGCCGGACACGTCGCTGGAGAAAATCTGGCTGTAGGAATTGAGCTTGAACAGCAGGAAGCCGTTCTGCATGAAGAAGATCCCAACGGTACCGATCGCCACCAATGCCAGCAGCACCCAGGTCATATGAGTCTCTACCCGGTTCATGGTAAACAGCGCCGCACGCGGCTCTGTGCGGCGCTTGCGCAGCCGGGTCTTGTAGGTGACGTAATAGATGGCGTAAAACGCCGTCGCCGACAGCAGGGCGTACAGCAGAAACTCCACCGGCACCACCTCGACGTCAAACTGGAACACCAGCAGGCAGGTCAAAGGAAAACCGAAATAGAACGTCAGCAAATACAGCAGCGAAAAGAAGACGTTGAAGTTAAAGCGCACGCGCCGAAACTCCTGGTAGGTTAGCGTCAGAATAAACGTCAGGCTGACCAGATAGACGACAAACAGGCCGCCGAATTGCGCCAACGTCATGAGTGCTCTCCCGCCGCCAACGCCAGGGCTTGCTGCCAGCCGTCGACATAGTTCGGATTGAAGAAGGCGATCGTCTGTTTATCCACCGCCGCCAGCTGACGCTGCGCTTCGCGCACCACCGCCTCGTCCAGCGAATCGCCGTAGAACAGCACCGGCAGATGCTGTTCCGCCAAATCCTGCCAGAACGGGTTTTGCCGGCTGAGCACGAAAGGCACGCCGAACTGAATCAGCAGGCACAGGGTGCCAATCCCCTGCTGGCGATTGAAAATGAAATAGCCCAGATCGCAGGCGCGTAAAATATTGAGGTAGTCCTCAAACGCCACCTGCTGCGTGAGCAGCTGCAGGTTTTTCTCGCCGAACAGCGGCAACCCGGCGGCGCGCACCTGCTCGATGTAGGCATCGTTGTTGGCCGGATAACCCATCGGCAGGATCACGCGCACGTCGGCGCCGAACTGCTGATGGATCGCCTGCAGCGCTTCGATATGCCGATTGCTGCGATCGCCGGAGTTGCCCACCAGAATCGTCATCGGCCCGGCCAGGTTTTTCTCGACGTGAACGTCGGTCAGCGCCGGATCCATGCGGGTCGGGAAGTACAGCAGCGAGGCCGGCACCCGCGCATGGCGCTGCTGGTAGTGAATCACGTCGCCGCGAGTGGCAAACACGTTCCCTACACGCCCCTGCGCAATGCGGCGCAGCAGATAGAACAGCCGGAATTTCCAGCTGGTGGCGTCTTCATACAGATCGGCGCCCCAAATATGCCAACTGACCTGACGCGCCTTGATCTTGCCGCTCAGCAGCGCCAACCACAGCCCCGGATTGAACTGGCCGTGCAGGAAGAAACGCGCATCGCGATCGGCCTGGGCACGGGCGATGACCGCCTCCGCCAGGCTTTTCTTGTCTGCGTAGGGCTCAATGTTCAGGGCGGGGAAATCACCCAGTGCCGCCACATCCTTGGCCGCCACCATAAAATGCCGCGTCTGCTCAGCCGGCAAACGCGGCGCCAGCACGTCGTTGAAGAAGCGCAGCACCGTCTGGTTATGATGCGGGATATCGGATCCCAGAACGTGAATCAGTATGGTCATACTCGTCTACGATAAATAAGGAACACGCAGCTACAGAGCGCGAAATACACGATGTAGGTTGCCATATAGGCCTGAGCCGCCCCCAACGCGCCGTGCAGCGGGATCAGCCAGTGCGAGAACACCGTCAGCAGCAGAAACTGGCTGACTTCCGTCAGGATATAGAAGCGCAGCGACGCTTTGGCGATCACCAGATAGCCGAACACATAGGCCCCGACTTTCAGCACGTCGCCCACCAGCTGCCAGGCAAACAGATCGCGCATGGCGACAAACTTGTCCGAGAACAGCAGCCAAATAGCGAAATCGCGCAGCACCCAAACCGTAAAGCTCGCCGCCGCTACCGCCGGCAGCACGAATTTCAGCGAACGCACGATCTCCCGTGAGATGGCGCCCTTGTCCGTCAGCCGCGACAGCGTCGGCAGCAAATAGACGGTAAACGAAGCGGTGATAAACTGCAGATAGGCATCGGAAATGCTGCTGACGCCCTGCCAAATCCCCACCTCATCCCAGCCGTAATGGGCGGCCAACAGGTTACGCATCATCACGTAGGCCACCGGCAGCGTCACCGACGTGATCAACGCCATGAGGGTGAACTTGCCGAGATTGCCGGCCACGAGTTTGTCCCAACGCGGTGCCAGATAGCGCAGCGGCAGCGTTTTGCGCCGCCACAGCATCAGCCCGGCAGGCAACACCACCAACGCCGGCACCAGCGCCAGCCCCGCCAACGCGCCTTCATAGCCACCCAGCGTGAAGCACAGGTAATAAGCCACCACGCCAATCAGGCTGCCGCCGATCACCGCCAGCGCATTGCCCATCGCGTCGCGGTAGCCTTTCAGCACCGCCATGAACAGGTTGGCGTAGGCGATGCCCATCTGAATGAAGGCGACGGCGCGCACCACATCGACGTAATCGGCATGCCCGAACAGCCCGATGCTGATCGGTTCGGCGGCGAACAGAAACACCAGCGCCAGCAAGGTCGAAAAACCCAGCACGATGCTCGATGCGGTGCCTACCGCCAGACGCAGACGCTGCGGATCCTGGTGGTACTCCGCCACGTATTTGGTGATGCCGTTAAAAATGCCCGCGCCGGACAGCACGCCCAGCACGGTAATCAACTGGCGGAAGTTACCCGCCTGCCCCACCCCGCTGGGGCCAAACGCCACCGCCAGCAGCTTCACCACCAACAACCCCACGCCGATTTTGATCAGCGTGGAGCCGGCGGTCCATATCGATGCTTTTGCCAGCGACATATCAGGCAAAGAAGCTCAGGATGGTATTGATTACCGTACGCTGATTGACATCGGACATATTGTAGAACAGCGGTAAGCGCACCAGGCGCGCGCTTTCCTGCGAGGTATAACGGTCTTCGCCGGCAAAGCGACCAAAACGTTCGCCGGCCGGGCAGTCATGCAGCGGGATATAGTGGAACACCGCCATGATCTCGGCTTCCTTCAGGTAGTCGATAAAGGCCGTGCGATCGTCGATATCCCGCAGCTTGATATAGAACATGTGCGCGTTATGCACGCAGTCGGCCGGGATTACCGGCAACTCGATGCGGCCGGCCTTCGCCAACGGCAGGAAGCTGTCATAGTACTTCTGCCACAGTGCCAAACGGCGCTGGTTGATGCGTTCCGCCACTTCCAGCTGGCCCCACAGGTAAGCGGCCTGCAGGTCAGACATCAGATAGCTGGAACCGATGTCGCGCCAGGTATATTTGTCCACCTGACCACGGAAGAACTGGCTGCGGTTGGTGCCCTTCTCGCGGATGACTTCCGCCCGATCGATCAGAGCCGGATCGTTCACCAGCGTCGCGCCGCCTTCGCCGCCGGCGGTGTAGTTTTTGGTTTCATGGAAGCTGAAGCAGCCGATATGGCCGATGGTGCCCAATGCCTTGCCTTTGTAGGTCGACATCACGCCCTGCGCGGCGTCTTCCACCACGAACAGGTTATATTTCTTCGCCAGCGCCATGATGGTATCCATCTCGCAGGCAACGCCGGCATAGTGCACTGGCACAATCGCGCGGGTTTTATCGGTGATCGCCGCTTCGATTTTGGTTTCGTCGATGTTCATGGTATCCGGACGCAGGTCGACGAACACCACTTTGGCGCCGCGCAGCACAAAGGCGTTGGCGGTGGAAACGAAGGTAAAACTCGGCATGATCACTTCGTCACCCGGCTGTATATCCAGCAGGATGGCGGCCATTTCCAACGACGCGGTGCAGGAAGGCGTCAGCAACACTTTCGCGCTGCCGAAACGCTGTTCCATCCACTGCTGGCTGCGGCGGGTAAAGCCGCCGTCGCCGCATAGCTTGCCGCTGCCCATAGCAGCCTGCATATATTCCAGTTCAGTGCCAACAACCGGTGGAGCGTTAAATGGAATCATGTCTACCTCTGTATAACCAATACGCGGTGCTTTCAATCACGGCACCCTGTCGTTGATAGAGTCGTAATGCGGCGATATTGCCTACCTGCGTCGCGACCCGTAGGCGCTGCATACCTTGACGCCGACATTCGGCGATCGCCACCGTCATCAGCCGAGTGCCAATGCCCCGGCCGGATACGCCGGGAAAAGCCGCCAGCAGACCGATACGCATTTCCTGGCCGCCAATGTCACGCAGGCTGACAAAGCCTTCGGGTTGCCCCTGGTTGTTCAGAGCCAACAGGCACTGATGATCGAACGTGCCTAAAACGGCCTTTTCAATCCACAAAGCATAAAACCGGCCGCTGTCATCAGGTTGATACCAAGGCGCGCGAAAGCGGCTGACGGAGAACGCCTGAGCCGCCGCGGCACGCAATACCGGGATATCGGACTCGGTTGCCAGACGGGAAGTCTGGGCTCCGTCGCCGGGTTCCGCCGCTCGTTCACGCTCGAGAGCCAGGACCAGATCGACCTCACCCTCAACCAGACGAAATCCCAAGCCGGCGAGGCCATCCGCCAATGCCAGTTGCTGCGCGGGAATTTTGGCCTGCACCAGGGCATAAGCCGCCAAGTCGGCTTCGGCAAGCGCCGGAGCCGAGGAGGAGAAGCTGAGTTTCGCGCTGTCTAGCGCGAAAAACTCGCTTTCCCACGCCAAAGGCTCAATAGTGGCGTGAACGCACATGCAGCAGATCCGACAAATAATTGCCGTAGCCCGTTTTGGCCAATGAGGTGGCGGCGCGTTTCAGCCCCTTGTCATCCAGCCAGCCGTTACGCCAGGCGATCTCTTCCAGGCAGGCGATTTTAAAGCCCTGGCGCTTTTCTACCGTCTGCACGAAGCTGCTGGCTTCCAGCAGGCTGTCGTGAGTCCCGGTGTCCAACCAGGCGAAACCACGCCCCAACAGCTCGACGGTCAGTTCACCGCGCTCCAGATACATCTGGTTGATGCTGGTAATTTCCAGCTCGCCGCGCTCGGAAGGCTTCACCTGCTTGGCAAACTCCACCACCTGGCTATCGTAGAAGTACAGGCCGGTCACCGCCCAATCGGATTTCGGTTTCTTCGGCTTTTCTTCGATCGACAGCGCACGGAAGTTGTCATCAAATTCCACGACGCCAAAGCGTTCAGGATCCATCACCTGATAACCAAACACGGTGGCACCTTCGGCGCGGGCCGCGACGGTTTTTAATTTCGGGCTGAAAGATTGGCCGAAGAAGATGTTATCTCCCAACACCAGGCAGCAAGAATCACCGTTGATAAACTCTTCGCCGATCAGAAACGCCTGCGCCAAACCTTCCGGCTTAGGCTGCGCAGCGTAGCTGAGATTGACGCCGAACTGCTCACCGTTCCCCAACAAACGCTCGAAGGAAGGCAAGTCCTCCGGGGTAGAGATAATCAAAACATCGCGGATCCCCGCCAGCATCAGCACCGACAACGGATAATAGATCATCGGCTTGTCGTAGATCGGCAGCAGTTGCTTGGACACACCACGAGTAATCGGATGC
Organism: Serratia sp. HRI; assembly: GCF_010119335.3. NCBI lineage: Bacteria > Pseudomonadati > Pseudomonadota > Gammaproteobacteria > Enterobacterales > Yersiniaceae > Serratia > Serratia sp. HRI. The sequence goes on from NZ_CP083690.1 coordinate 2,515,745, forward strand.
AGACGCGTGCCGGAACCGCCGGCCAGAATAATACCTTTCATATTTACTCCAAAACCCGCCGCACCGTCGCAAAGCGACGCGGCGTTAAATTAATCTGATAGCCCCAAACGCTCGCCGGCATAAGAACCGTCTTGCACTCGGCGCCACCAGGTTTCATTAGTCAAATACCAGGCTACCGTCTTGCGAATGCCGCTTTCGAAGGTTTCCTGCGGCCGCCAGCCCAGCTCACGATCAATTTTGCCGGCGTCGATAGCGTAACGCATATCGTGGCCCGGGCGATCCTTCACGTAAGTGATCAGATCGCGGTAGTTCTCCACGCCCTGCGGTTTGTTCGGCGCCAGTTCTTCCAGCAGATCGCAAATGGTCTGCACCACTTCGATATTCTTGCGCTCGTTATGGCCACCGATATTGTAAGTTTCGCCTACCACGCCTTCGGTCACGACCTGATAGAGCGCGCGCGCGTGATCCTCGACATACAGCCAGTCGCGCACCTGCGCGCCGTTGCCGTAGACCGGCAGCGGTTTGCCGGCTACCGCATTCAGGATCACCAGCGGGATCAGCTTCTCCGGGAAGTGATAAGGGCCGTAGTTGTTCGAGCAGTTGGTCACGAGGGTTGGCAAACCGTAGGTGCGCAGCCAGGCGCGCACCAGATGATCGCTCGACGCCTTGGAGGCGGAATAGGGGCTGCTCGGCGCATACGGTGTGGTTTCGGTGAACAGATCGTCGGTGCCGTGCAGGTCGCCGTACACTTCGTCGGTGGAGATATGATGGAAGCGGAAGGCCAGTTTCTTCTCCGCCGCCAGCGGCTGCCAGTAGTGGCGCGCCGCTTCCAGCATAGTGTAAGTGCCAACCACGTTGGTCTCGATAAACGCCGCCGGGCCGTCGATAGAGCGATCGACGTGGCTTTCCGCCGCCAGGTGCATCACTACGTCCGGCTGATAGTGGGCAAATACCCGATCCAGCTCGGCGCGATCGCAGATGTCGACCTGCTCGAAAGCATAGCGATCGCTCTCAGCCACCACCGCCAAAGACTCAAGGTTACCGGCATAGGTCAGCTTATCCACCACCACCACGCTATCGCCGGTGGCCTCGATGATGTGCCGCACGACTGCGGAGCCAATAAAACCGGCACCACCGGTGACTAAAATACGTTTCAACGCCATACTCCTTTGGTATCAATTACCCATGTTTGTTTTACATCTTCCGGCCGGATGGCCTTGAACTGCTGGTGATCGACCAACATCACGATCACATCAGCCTGCTGCAACGCCTCAGCGATTGGCATCAACGTCACATGGCCCGCCAGCGACTTCGGCAGCTGTTCGACGTTCGGTTCCACCGCCAGCGTTTCGCCGACGTGCCATTCGGCAATCAGATGTGCGACCTCTACCGCCGGGCTTTCACGCAGATCGTCGATATTCGGCTTGAAGGCCAGGCCGAAGCAGGCAATTTTGACCTCGGACGCGCGCTTGTCGGTGGCGGCCAGGCAATCGGCCACCGCCGCTTTCACCCGGTCGACCACCCACAGCGGTTTACCGTCGTTCACCAGGCGAGCGGTGTGGATCAGGCGCGCCTGCTGTGGGTTCTGCGCCACGATAAACCACGGATCGACAGCGATGCAGTGACCGCCGACGCCCGGCCCCGGCTGCAGAATATTCACCCGCGGATGGCGGTTCGCCAGGCGGATCAGTTCCCAGACGTTGATCCCCTGTTCGGCGCAGATCAACGACAATTCGTTGGCAAAGGCGATATTCACGTCGCGGAAGCTGTTTTCCGTCAGCTTGCACATCTCGGCAGTGCGCGAGTTGGTGATCACGCATTCGCCCTCGAGGAAAATCTTGTACAGCGCGCTGGCACGTTCCGAGCACTTCGGCGTCATGCCACCGATCACGCGGTCGTTTTGAATCAGTTCCACCATAACCTGCCCCGGCAGCACGCGCTCCGGGCAGTAGGCGATATTCACGTCCGCCGCTTCGCCCTCTTGTTGCGGGAAGCTGAGATCGCTGCGCGCCTGCGCCAGCCATTCCGCCATCTGTTCGGTGGCACCCACCGGCGAGGTGGACTCAAGGATCACCAGATCGCCCTTTTTCAGCACCGGCGCCAGCGATTTCGCCGCCGCTTCGACATAGGCCAGATCCGGCTCGTGATCGCCCTTGAACGGCGTAGGCACCGCGATCAGGAATGCATCGGCCGCCAGCGGTTTGGTCACCGCCTGCAGGAAACCACCGTCGACGGCGTCCTTGACCACTTTGTCCAGATCCGGCTCGACGATGTGGATCGCACCGCGGTTAATGGTATCTACCGCATGTTGGTTAACATCTACACCCACCACTTTTTTCTTGCGGGAAGCGAACGCCGCCGCCGTTGGCAAGCCGATATAACCCAGGCCGATAACCGAAATAGTGTCAAAACTCATAGTGTCACCTGATGGTTCTTTAAAGCTTCGAGGATACGCTGGCAGGCATGCCCGTCACCGTATGGGTTGTGCGCCCGACTCATCGCGTGATATTCGCTTTCGTCCGTCAACAGCCGGGTCACCGCTTCAACAATTTTGGCTACATCGGTACCGACCAGGCGTACCGTGCCCGCATCTATCGCTTCCGGGCGTTCGGTGGTGTCGCGCATCACCAGCACCGGTTTGCCTAACGATGGCGCCTCTTCCTGAATACCGCCGGAATCGGTCAGGATCATATAGGCCTGAGTCATCAAATAGACAAACGGCAGATAATCCTGCGGTTCGATCAGCATGACGTTGTCGATGCCTTTCAAGATGCGATTCACCGGCTCACTGACGTTCGGATTGAGATGCACCGGATACACGACCTGCACTTCCGGGTGGTTGCGGGCAATCTCCGCCAGCGCGCTGCAAATTCGCTCAAAGCCGCCGCCAAAACTTTCGCGGCGATGGCCGGTGACCAGAATCAGTTTCTTGTCAGCGTCGAGGAACGGATAACGCTGCGCCAGGCCAGCCTGCAGCGCGGTATCGCTCATCACGCGGTCGCGCACCCAGAACAACGCGTCGATCACCGTATTGCCCGTCACGAAAATACGGTTGTCCGGCAGCAGCTCGCGCAACAGATTTTGGCGCGAGTTCTCGGTTGGCGCAAAATGGTACATCGCCAGATGGCCGGTCAGTTTGCGGTTGGCCTCTTCCGGCCAGGGAGAATACAGATTGCCGGTGCGCAGCCCGGCTTCGACATGCCCGACGGGGATGCGTTGATAGAACGCCGCCAGGCTGGTCGCCAGCGTAGTGGTGGTATCGCCGTGCACCAGCACCACGTCCGGTTTGAAGTCTTCCAGCACCCCTTTCAGCCCTTCCAGGATGCGGCAGGTGATTTCCGTCAGCCCCTGACCGGGTTTCATGATGTTCAGGTCGTAATCCGGCGTAATCTCAAACAACCGCAATACCTGATCCAACATCTCACGATGCTGTGCCGTTACGCAGACTCTTGCGTCAAAGGCCTCATCCTGGGCCAGTGCATGTACCAGCGGCGCCATTTTAATGGCTTCCGGCCTGGTGCCGAAAACAGTCAACACTTTCACAGCGAATCTCTTTTGGTCGGTTAATCGCAGGCCCCGCCTGCGAATGGGGCGCTCACGCGCCCTGCATCAGATTATTATATTATTTTTAACTACGCGGCCGACGCGCCAAGGCAACACCCGCGCCAACCAAAGCGCCCATCGCGCCCCACAGAATCAGCCAGAAGACCCGGCGTGGGCTGTCGCGTTTTACCGGCTCTTCCGGCGTACGCAAGTAGCGATAGGTCTGGAACTTCTCATCCAACGTCGGACCAACGTTCAGCGTCGCCAGCATCGCGCGGTTCTGCTCGTAATCCAGGTCATAGGTCGGGCCGGAAGCCTGCAGACCTTCCAGACGCGCCTGCAGCATTGGCCGGCCCAGCAGGAACAGATCCGAATCCGGCAGTTGCTCGGCCGGAGTGTCGGTTTGCGTACGGCTTATCCCCTGGCTCTCGGCGATTTTCAACGCCTGCTGTGTGGTGTTCAGCTCACGCTTGTAAACCGACTCCGCTACCGCTTCCTGACGCTTGACTTGCGCCTTCATTGAAGTGGTACGGGCGGCCCACGCCCCCTGGATCTCTTCGTTCAGGTGCAGGGCTGCGCGGTGGCTGGCGAAGGCCACGTATTGGCGCAGTAGGCGGTTGGCGTCAGCGGCGGTTTCCGCCGTCAGCTTCACACCGTCATTCGGCACTTTCTTGTCGTCGCGCGGCGTGAACAGGATGTTGTTGATCAGCTCGTCGAGCAACGCCGCATCGGCGCGGGCATCCCCTTCCTGACGCTGCTTGTAGTAATCGCTCTGCAGCCAGAAATCGCGACGCGTATCGTAGGCCGCCAGCTGCATGATGAACTCATTGTACGCTTCGTCCACGATGCTCGGCTGATCGCCGGCCGTCGCCGGCAGCGTGCGCACGTCCAGATTACGCAGGAACTGCTGCTGCGAGTAGTAACCGCCCAGCGCATTCACCGTAGGTCTATCCGTGATGGCGGTCGCACTCCACTCTTGCTTAACCAGATAAGAGACGATCAGCGCGACCGCCGCGAACAGCACCGCAATGCCGATAATCCACGGTTTGCCGCGCCACAGGGTGCAGCACAGGCCGCGGATATCGAGTTCGTTATCCACCGCCGGGGTATGCTTGTCAGACGTTGTTTCTGGATTCATCACAGCCAAAAAGCCTCTGGTTAAGATACTTGCTTGTTATCGCTCGAACGCCGCAGGCGACGCTTGATACGCTTAATGTACCGCGCAACCCGCCAGGCACGCTTGATGCAGTAACCGTACAGGAAGAAAGCAAGCAAGAATAATGCCAACATAACCCACTCTGGGATAAAAGTCAGGCGTTCGCCGATCACGCCAACCGCCGCCAGCAATGCGGCCGCCAGGGTGATCAACACGAAAGCCTGCCGCGGCGTAAAGCCGGCGCGCATGATCAGGTGGTGAATATGTTGACGATCGGGAGAGAAGGGGCTCATCCCCTTGCGTAAACGACGATACATGATTGCTATCATGTCCATCAGCGGAATAGCGATGATCCACAGCGCGGTCACCGGGTTAATCGAGTGTGCCTTTCCCTGCGAGCTTTGCAGCAGCAGCCAAATGGCGGTAAAGCCGATCAGAGTACTGCCGGCGTCCCCCATGAACACCTTATAACGGCGGCCAAGGATGCCGAGGTTGAGCAAAATATAGGGAACGATGGTAGCAATCATCGCAAAGCACCAGAACGCCAGCTCATGATGGCCGCTCAGGTACAGCAACAGACCCAGCGCGCCGAAGGAGACGCACGACAAGCCCCCCAGCAGGCCATCGATGCCGTCGACCATGTTGAAGGCGTTGATCGCCGCCCATACCGCGAACAGCGTCACCAGATAGCCGAACGGCCCCAGCAGCATCTCCCAGTCGCCCAGCACATGGCCGAAGCTGCGCAGATAGAGGCCAGCGAACACCATCATGGCGATGCCGACCAACGCCTGCACCAGGGCGCGGATTTTAACGCTGATGTCGAAACGATCGTCGAGCGCGCCCACAAACACCAGAATGCCGGCGCAGATAAGATAAAGCTGGGCGTGCGCGATAGGTTGTTCAGAAATCCAAAACGCGAAGCACAGCCCGGCATAAACGGAAATACCGCCGACCAGCGGAATCAGCCCCTGATGGCGTTTGCGATAATTGGGTTTATCTACCAGACCAATACGTTTTGCCGCCTTGCGGGCAACAAAGAGAAAAGCCAAAGAAAACAGGAAAACAAATAGAATTTCAGTACTCATAGTGAGTAAGTTCACAGTTAACAGATCTCTGTAGAAGATAAGGCAGCTTACCACGGGCAATAGCTTGCGCCATCGGCCCCCGCCACCTTTCGGTCATTTCCTATGACAACGGTGATTCATGCCTATTATCTTCGCTTCGGCTGACAAAACGACAGCAGCAAAGCCGACCGGCGAGAAACCGACCGACAAACAAGATGAATTCTCAATAAGTCAAGGAAACAACTTACTTTTCCATTACTGCTACTTATCGTATCCGCCAAAAGCGAAAAACGCCACGACTAGGCGTGGCGTTCAGCGAATTTTTTAACGAATTATGAGCGTTTCATCATATCGAAGAATTCATCGTTGGTTTTAGTCATCGCCAACTTATTAATGAGGAACTCCATCGCGTCAATCTCCCCCATCGGATGGATGATTTTGCGCAGGATCCACATTTTTTGCAGCTCTTCGGAGGTGGTGAGCAGCTCTTCTTTACGGGTACCGGAGCGGTTGTAATCGATCGCAGGGAATACGCGTTTCTCGGCGATTTTACGCGCCAGGTGCAATTCCATGTTGCCGGTACCTTTAAATTCTTCGTAGATCACTTCGTCCATCTTCGAACCGGTATCAACCAGCGCGGTCGCGATGATGGTCAGGCTGCCGCCCTCTTCCACGTTACGTGCCGCACCGAAGAAGCGCTTCGGACGATGCAGGGCGTTGGCGTCCACACCACCGGTCAGCACCTTGCCTGAGGCCGGTACCACGGTGTTGTAGGCACGCGCCAGACGGGTGATGGAGTCGAGCAGAATGATCACGTCTTTCTTGTGTTCAACCAGGCGCTTGGCCTTCTCGATCACCATTTCGGCCACTTGCACGTGACGCGAAGCCGGTTCGTCGAAGGTCGATGCGATCACTTCGCCTTTCACCAGACGCTGCATCTCGGTCACTTCTTCCGGACGTTCGTCGATCAACAGCACCATCAACACGCAGTCAGGGTGGTTGTAGGCGATGCTCTGCGCAATGTTCTGCAGCAGCATGGTTTTACCGGCTTTCGGCGGTGCCACGATCAGGCCACGCTGGCCGCGGCCAATCGGCGCCGCCAGATCCAGTACGCGCGCCGTCAGGTCTTCGGTCGAACCGTTGCCGCGCTCCATCCGCAGACGGGAATTGGCGTGCAGCGGCGTCAAGTTCTCGAACAGGATCTTGCTGCGGGCGTTTTCCGGCTTGTCGTAGTTGACTTCGTTGACTTTCAACAGGGCAAAATAGCGCTCGCCTTCTTTTGGCGGACGAATCTTACCGGAAATGGTGTCACCTGTGCGGAGGTTGAAGCGGCGGATTTGGCTAGGGGATACGTAGATGTCGTCGGGACCGGCGAGGTAGGAACTGTCTCCAGAGCGGAGGAAACCGAATCCATCCTGCAATATCTCGAGCACGCCGTCGCCGAAGATATCTTCTCCGCTTTTCGCATGTTGCTTCAGAATGGAGAAGATAATGTCCTGCTTGCGCATGCGGGCAAGGTTTTCCAGCCCCATATTTTCGCCGAGAGTAATCAGCTCAGAAACCGGCGTATTCTTTAATTCGGTAAGATTCATAGTGGTGGGTTCTTAAACTCGGGGTATGTCTCGAACTTGTATCGTGAATGGTATGGCAGCGAGATGCGTGCCTGTTTACTGGACGTTCGATCACCGGGCGCAGAGCCGTCGCGGTAAGAAATGGCTTACATCGGGCGCACGCATTGACGGTTGAAGATCGAAGGTACCTTAAAAATGATTTTTGCAAAACCGTTTGATTGCCAAAACACGGGCTGAGTTCAGTTTACTTTCAACGCCAGTGGTTCGACACAGAGTATAGCTTTAGATTCAAACTCTTTAGATTTAAAACTTCGGGCAAGTTCTATATGCAGTGTGGTTAAACTTAACACGCTTCTTGGCAGGCGTCTAGCGGTGAATTGAACATCACCGCCAGGCGCCTGATACTGGGCTTCCCGCCCGATTACAGATTCGCGTTCAGGAAATCTTTGAGCTGACCTTTGGACAACGCGCCAACCTTGGTCGCGGCCACTTCACCGTTCTTGAACAGCAACAGCGTAGGGATACCACGGATACCGTACTTAGGCGCGGTAGCCGGGTTCTGATCGATATTCAGCTTGGTGATGGTCAGTTTGCCTTCGAACTCTTCGGCAATCTCATCCAGAATCGGAGCAATCATCTTGCACGGCCCACACCATTCAGCCCAGAAATCGACCAGGATCGGCCCTTCCGCTTTCAGCACATCGGCTTCGAAGCTGCTGTCAGTCAGGTGAATAATTTTATCGCTCATGTTCTACTCCACAGGATTATGTCTACCTTGTTGGTGTAGCATTAACCAACTCAAGGTGATTTTATTGCACCGCGTTTATTTCAACGGATGTGCTTTCGTAAAGCAATAGTTAGCTGATATTCTACCACACTATGAGCAAAACACACTTGACCGAACAGAAGTTTTCCGACTTCGCCCTGCACCCGTTAGTCCTTGAAGCCCTTGAGAAAAAAGGGTTTCACAATTGCACGCCCATCCAGGCGTTAGCATTGCCGCTCACGCTCTCCGGGCGTGACGTTGCAGGTCAGGCGCAAACCGGTACCGGAAAGACGCTGGCGTTTTTGGCGTCTACTTTTCACTATTTGCTGACTCACCCGGCGAAACAGGATCGCCAGACCAATCAGCCGCGCGCCTTGATCATGGCGCCTACGCGTGAACTGGCGGTGCAAATCCACTCCGATGCAGAAGCGCTCTCCCAGAGCACCGGCCTGAAACTGGGCCTGGCCTACGGCGGCGACGGCTACGACAAGCAGCTGAAAGTGCTGGAAAGCGGCGTGGACATTCTGATTGGCACCACCGGCCGTTTAATCGATTACACCAAACAGAACTATGTCGATCTCGGCGCGATGCAGGTCGTCGTGCTGGATGAAGCCGATCGCATGTACGATCTCGGCTTTATCAAAGACATCCGTTGGCTGTTCCGCCGCATGCCTGCGGCCGATCAACGCCTGAACATGCTGTTCTCCGCCACCCTGTCCTATCGCGTACGCGAGCTGGCCTTCGAGCAGATGAACAACGCCGAATATGTTGAAGTGGAACCGGAACAGAAAACCGGCCACCGCATTAAAGAAGAGCTGTTCTACCCGTCCAACGAAGAAAAAATGCGTCTGCTGCAGACGCTGATCGAAGAAGAGTGGCCGGATCGTGCCATCATCTTCGCCAACACCAAGCACCGCTGCGAAGACATCTGGGGCCATCTGGCCGCCGACGGTCACCGCGTTGGCCTGCTGACCGGTGACGTGGCGCAGAAAAAACGCCTGCGTATCCTCGACGACTTCACCAAAGGCAACCTCGATATCCTGGTCGCCACCGACGTCGCCGCGCGCGGTCTGCACATCCCTTCCGTCACGCACGTTTTCAACTACGATCTGCCTGACGACTGCGAAGACTACGTGCACCGCATCGGCCGTACCGGCCGCGCAGGCGCCAGCGGCCACTCCATCAGTCTGGCGTGTGAAGAGTACGCGCTCAACCTGCCGGCGATCGAGACCTATATCGACCACAGCATTCCGGTGAGCAAGTACAACAGCGATGCGCTGCTGACCGATTTGCCGGCGCCGAAGCGCCTGTCGCGTCCGCGCGGCGGCAACGGCCCACGTCGCAACTCCGCGCCTCGTCGCGGCGGTGCGCCGCGCAGCAACCGTAAACGTTCGAGCTGATCGCCATGCTCAGTTCCAGCACGCTTTATGCTGCCATCGATCTCGGCTCCAACAGCTTCCACATGTTGGTGGTGCGCGAGGTAGCCGGCAGCATTCAGACTCTGGCGCGGATCAAGCGCAAGGTGCGCCTGGCGGCCGGGCTGGATCAGAACAATCACCTGTCGCATGAGGCCATGCAACGCGGCTGGCAGTGCCTGCGGCTGTTCTCCGAACGCCTGCAGGACATTCCGCGCGAGCAGATCCGCGTCGTCGCCACCGCCACGCTGCGCCTGGCGTCCAACGCCGATGAGTTTCTGCAGGTCGCCGAGCAAATCCTCGGCTGCCCGGTGCAGGTGATCAGCGGCGAAGAAGAGGCGCGGCTGATTTATCACGGCGTCGCGCACACCACCGGCGGGCCGGATCGGCGGCTGGTCGTCGACATCGGCGGCGGCAGCACCGAACTGGTCACCGGCACCGGCGCACAGGCATCGCAGCTGTATAGCCTGTCGATGGGCTGCGTTACCTGGCTGGAGCGCTATTTCAGCGATCGCAACCTCGGGCAAGAAAACTTCGAACGCGCCGAACAGGCCGCGCGCGAAATGGTGCGGCCGATCGCACCGCAGCTGCGCCAGCAAGGTTGGCAGATCTGCGTCGGCGCTTCCGGCACCGTGCAGGCGCTGCAGGAAATCATGGTGGCGCAAGGCATGGATGAACGCATCACCCTGCCCAAACTGCGCCAGCTGAAACAGCGCGCTATTCAGTGCGGCAAGCTGGAAGAGCTGGAGATCGAAGGGTTGACGTTGGAGCGCGCGCTGGTCTTCCCGAGCGGCCTGTCCATTCTGTTGGCCATCTTCCAGGAGCTGGGCATCGAGAGCATGATGCTGGCCGGCGGGGCGCTGCGTGAAGGCCTGGTTTACGGCATGCTGCATCTGCCGGTGGAGCAGGATATTCGCATCCGCACCATCCGCAACCTGCAGCGTCGCTACCTGATCGACACCGAGCAGGCCGAACGCGTCAGCCAACTCGCCGCCAACTTCTCGCAGCAGGTCGCCAACGAGTGGCAGCTGGATGCGCGATGTCGCGAACTGTTGCACAGCGCCAGTCTGATCCACGAACTCGGCCTCAGCGTCGATTTCAAGCAGGCGCCGCAACACGCCGCTTACCTGATCCGCAACCTGGACTTACCCGGCTTTACCCCGGCGCAGAAAAAACTGCTGGCCACCCTGCTGCAAAACCAGAGCAACACCCTCGACCTGTCGCTGTTAAACCAGCAAAACGCCCTGCCGCCGCGCACTGCGCAGCGTCTGTGCCGCATTTTGCGCCTGGCGATCATCTTCGCCAGCCGCCGCCGCGATGACACGCTGCCGGCGGTGCGGTTACGCGCCAATCAGGACGATGAACTGACGGTGATCTTACCGCCGGGTTGGCTGGAACAGCATCCGCTGCGCGCCGAGGCGCTGGAGCAGGAAAGCCACTGGCAGAGCTACGTCCACTGGACGCTGCGGTTGGAAGAACAGCGTTGAAATGACCAGGGCGCGATTCGCGCCCTGTCTTTTTAATTCCCGCCTTTGGCCTTGGCCAGCTGGGCGCGGATATTGGCCAGATGGCTCTGCCCCTTCTGCATCCGCTCCTGCGGGCTCACCACTTTGCGCTCGGTTTCCCACGCCAAATCGTCCTGCGGCAGTTCCAGCAGGAAGCGACTCGGCTCCGGCCGCACCAGTTCGCCGTACTGACGGCGCTCGCGACACAGGGTGAAGATCAGCTCTTTTTGCGCGCGGGTGATCCCCACATAGGCCAGACGCCGCTCTTCATCGACATTATCTTCATCGATGCTGCTCTGGTGCGGCAGCAGGCCCTCTTCCATGCCCACCAGGAATACGTAGGGGAACTCCAGCCCTTTGGAAGCGTGCAGCGTCATCAGCTGTACCTGATCCAGCTCTTCTTCGCTTTCACCGCGCTCCATCATGTCGCGCAGGGTGAAGCGCGTCACCACCTGGGTCAGCGTCATCGGCTCGTCCAGATCGTTGCCTTCCAGCATCTCGGTCATCCAGCCGAACAGCGTGTTGACGTTCTTCATCCGCATTTCGGCGGCCTTCGGGCTGGTCGAGGTTTCAAACAGCCAGCTCTCATAGTCCACGCCGCGGATCAGATCGCGCACCGCCGCCACCGGCTCACGTTCCGCCTGCTGGGCGATACCGCCGAGCCAATGGGTAAAGCGCTGCAATGACTCCAGCCCGCGCCCGGTCAAGTGCTGGCTCAGCCCCAGATCGAAACTGGCGTGGAATAAACTCTTGTTGCGCTGGTTGGCCCATTCGCCGAGCTTCTGCAGCGTCGCCGGGCCGATCTCGCGCTTGGGGGTATTGACGATGCGCAGGAAGGCGCTGTCGTCCTCCGGGTTGGTCAGCACGCGCAGGTAGGCCAGCAGATCCTTGATCTCGGGGCGCGAGAAAAACGACGTGCCGCCGGAAATCTTGTACGGGATGCGGTTCTGCATCAGCATCTTTTCAAACACCCGCGACTGGTGGTTACCGCGGTACAGGATCGCATAGTCGCCGTAGTTGGTCTTTTTCACGAAGTGGTGGGCGATCAGCTCCCCCACCACCCGCTCGGCTTCGTGATCCTCGTTGTTGGCGGTCACCACTTTCAGCTCTTCACCATACCCCAGCTCGGAAAACAGCCGTTTTTCAAATACGTGCGGGTTATTGGCGATCAGAATGTTAGCCGCCTTCAGGATACGCTCGCTGGAACGGTAGTTTTGCTCCAGCTTGATCACCTGCAGCGCCGGGAAATCTTCCTTCAGCAGCACCAGGTTCTGCGGCCGCGCGCCGCGCCAGGAGTAGATCGACTGGTCGTCGTCACCCACCACGGTAAAGCGCGCGCGGTTGCCCACCAGCAGCTTAACCAGCTCGTACTGACTGGTGTTGGTATCCTGGTACTCATCTACCAGCAGATAGCGAATACGCTGCTGCCAGCGTTCGCGCACCTCTTCGTTGCGTTGCAGCAACAGCGTCGGCAACAGGATCAGGTCGTCGAAGTCCAGCACGTTGCACGCCCGCATATGGGCGTGGTACAGGCCGTAGCAGTGGGCGAACAGCTTGTCGCGCTCCGAGCGCGCCAACTCCGCCGCCCGCTGAGGATCGATCAGGTCGTTTTTCCAGTTGGAGATGGTCGAGATCAGCTGCGCCACCAGCGTTTTGTCGCTTTCCAGCCACTTTTCGGTCAACTCTTTCAATAGCGCCAGCTGATCCTGGTCATCGAACAGCGAGAAGTTGGACTTCATCCCCAACGCCACGTATTCCCGTTTGATGATCTCCAGCCCCAGGGTATGGAAGGTGGAAATCATCAGCCCGCGCGCCTCTTTACGCCCCAGGGTTTGCGACACGCGCTCTTTCATCTCGCGTGCGGCCTTGTTGGTAAAGGTCACGGCGGCGATGTGCCGCGCCTGATAGCCGCAGTGGTGGATCAGGTGGGCTATCTTGTTGGTGATAACGCGCGTCTTGCCGGAACCGGCACCGGCCAACACCAGGCAGGGCCCGGTAACGAATTCGACGGCTTGTTGTTGGCTGGGGTTTAATCGCATGGTGCTGGCTTGCTCGACTGTAAAACGTGGAAGGGAATTGTAGCAGAAAGCGCCGATGAGATTTAGCGGGTATAATCAGCGCAATTTTCGCATCGACAAAGGCATTACCATGGCAAAAACGGCGTGCGCCCTGCACATTCTGGTAGACAATGAAAAGCTGGCCAACGAGCTGCTGGCCAAGCTGAAGCGCGGCGTCAGCTTCGACACGCTGGCGCGCAAATACTCGAGCTGCCCGTCAAAACGCAACGGCGGCTCGCTGGGCGAATTCAACAAGGGCGCGATGGTGCCGGCGTTCGATAAAGCGGTGTTCAGCATCCCACTGCTCAAACCTTACGGCCCGGTCAAAACCCAGTTCGGTTACCACATCATCAAGGTGCTGTACCGCAACTGAGGGGGCCTGAGCCCCCTGCTGCGCATTACTGCGCGCCGGCGTCCGTCGCCGGCGCAGCCACCGCGGTGTCGGCCGGTTTGGCTTCTTCCGTCACCACCGCCGGCGCCGGCATCATGATGCCGTCATAGGTTTCCTGCAGCTGCTTCATGCTCATTTCCGGCTCGCCCTTCGGCTGCATCAGCACCAGCGTCGCCTCCTGAGAAAGCTGCAGCTTCAGCGCCTGATTCAGCGTCTCCAGCGTCAGGCTGGACAGGAACTCCTGGCGCAGCTTCTGATACAGCTCCGGCGCGATATCCACCACCCCGCTCTGCTGCGAACGCAGGCGCTGGCTCATCAGCACGTCGGTATCGGTGCGGGCGTAGGTCGCGAACAGCTTGCTCAGCTGATCGTTTTTCTGCGCCAGCAACGCATCGAATTCCTCTTTGGACAGGCCGTTGTCACGCACGTTGGCCAGCTCGCGGGCGATAAAGCCCAGGCTGCCGTTCAGGTTGTTGTTCGGCGTATCCAGATGGATGGCGCACTGCCCGCGCTGGTACTGCACGCGGCAGTCAAAGCCCAGATGCAGGTTCTTCTGGTCGCTTTTTTCCAACGTCTGCTGGAGATGCCAGAACAGCGCCTCTCGGGCAAGATCGCCACGCCAGTAGCGGAGCAGGCTCTGCGAATCGCGAATCGGATGCCACGGCGAATCCCACATGATAGACAGCGTATCCTGCTTCACCTGCTCGCTGATCAGGCTTACCGGCTGCTGCGGCAGCGGCGTCAGCGTCGGCATCGGGGCCGGGGTTTCACGTTTGCCCTGCAGCGGCGAGAACGCCTTGTTGATCTGTTCGCCCAGGCTGCGGCTGTCCACCTTGCCGACCACGAACAGCGTCATGGCGTCCGGGGTATACCACTGTTGATAGAATTTCTTCAGCTGCTCGAGATTGACCGGCCGTTTCGCCGGCTGCGCCGGATCGTGCGCCAGCAGCGTCGAGCCTTTCAGGCGGTAACGCCACCAGGCATCTTTGGTATTGGGCGGGAAAGTGCCGACCGGATTGATGTTGGAATTCATCACCGCATGCACCGTATGCTCGTCGATCGCCAGTTTGCCGGTGGTGTCCGCCAGCCAGGCCAGCGCTTCTTTCAGCAGGTCGGGCCGGTTGTTCGGCAGGCTGAGGTTATACATGGTGAAATCATACGAGATGATCGCCGGCGGCAGCGGCCGCTCGTTATCCACGCTCTGTTGCCACAGGGCGCGCAGCTGCGGCGCGGTAAAGCTTTCGCTGCGCGCCAACGCCAGCCGCGGCAGCAGATGGGCGAAGCCGGTCTGCTGCGAAGACTCCACCAGGGAGCCGGTATTGACGATCAGCCGCAGTTCCACGCGGTCGCTTGGCCGCTGCGGCGTGTCGAGAATCTGCCATGAAAACCCGTTGGCCAGCGACCCCTGCTGCCAGGCAGGATCGGGTTGTAGTGCTTCAGCCTGCACGCTGCTACTGGCGGCAGCCAATAGCAGCCCACCAACTATAAGATGAATTCTGGTGCCCTGCATGTGAACCCCTACTTAATGACTATCCAATTTCTTATGCAAATGCGTGTATTCCATTCAATGGAATCATAAAAATACGCCCTGAGTTTCACAGTGGGGCGGAAAGCAGAAAGTGTACCATCGTGTTAGACCGCGCGCCTTTGCGGATGTCACTCATTAGAGTGAAAAATAATAGATAGCGGGGTTTTTAATGCAAGAAATCGTTACGAGGCAGGGGGTTTCCCTCACCGGCTGCGGCTGCGGCCGGTGATTCGCCGCCAATTCAGGCGGAAGGCTGCGTTTTGTCCGCGCCGGCGTTTTTGTTGTTCAGCGTGTCTTTCAGCTGTTTCTCATCCAGTTGGTCGCACCACTTCGCCACCACCACGGTCGCCACCCCGTTACCCACCAGGTTGGTCAGCGCGCGGGCTTCCGACATAAAGCGATCGATGCCGAGGATCAGCGCCAGGCCGGCCAACGGCAGATGGCCGACGGCGGAGATGGTGGCGGCCAGCACGATAAAGCCGCTGCCGGTCACGCCCGCCGCCCCTTTGGAGGAAAGCAGCAGCACCACCAGCAGAGTAACCTGATGCATGATGTCCATGTGGGTATTGGTCGCCTGCGCGATAAACACCGCGGCCATGGTCAAGTAGATAGACGTGCCGTCCAGGTTAAAGGAGTACCCGGTCGGGATCACCAGACCCACCACCGATTTCTTGCAGCCCAGCTTCTCCATTTTATCCAGCATGCGCGGTAGCGCGGACTCGGACGACGAGGTCCCCAGCACGATCAACAGTTCTTCTTTGATGTAGTTGACGAATTTGAAGATGCTGAAGCCGTTGGCGCGGGCGATGCTGCCCAACACCACCACCACGAACAGGATACAGGTAATGTAGAAGCACACGATCAGCTGGCCGAGTTGCACCAGGGTACCGACGCCGTATTTACCGATGGTAAACGCCATGGCGCCGAAGGCCCCCAGCGGCGCCAGGCGCATGATCATGTTGATGATGCCGAAAATCACCCGCGAGAAGCTGTCGATCACGTTGAAGATCAGCTGCCCTTTCTCACCCAGACGATGCAGGGCGAAGCCGAACAGCACCGCGAACAGCAGCACCTGCAGAATGTTGCCGCTGGCGAACGCGCCGATCACGCTGCCGGGAATGATATCCAGCAGGAACGGAATGATGCCCTGCTGCTGGGCCTGCTCGGCGTAGACCGCTACCGCTTTGGCGTCCAGCGTGCCGGGATCGACGTTCATACCGGCGCCCGGTTGCACCAGGTTGACGATCACCAGGCCGATAATCAGCGCGATGGTGCTGACGATTTCAAAATACAGCAGCGCGATGGCGCCGGTGCGGCCCACCGCCTTCATGCTTTCCATGCCGGCGATGCCGGTCACCACGGTGCAGAAGATCACCGGGGCGATAATCATCTTGATCAGTTTGACGAAGCCATCGCCCAGAGGTTTCATCTCGGCGCCGAGGTCAGGATAGAAATGGCCAAGCAGGATACCCAGCGTGATCGCCGTCAGCACCTGAAAATAGAGGCTCTTAAAGATTGTTGTTTTCATATGAACGTCCTATGGGGGGGAAGACACGCACCAGGCAGCAGTCTAAAAATCCAGCCTGTTCATCGCTTGCGCGGAAAATAACACCCACTTAACAACATGGAAATAATTTGTTGCACCCGCCCCACGGGGTTGATGTGAATTTAAGAGCTGAAACGCGTCAGTCTGGGTGCAAAGCTGAAAATTGCGTAAGCCTTTGTTTGCACTAACGCAAAAGAGGTAGGGAAAGAATGGCGATTTTCGGACGGGGAAAAGTACCGGAAAGGTAACGCGACGCTCACGGCGCCGCGCGGCAAAACTCGGCTTCGAACGCTTCGCGCGGCAGCGGCCGGGCAAACAGGAATCCTTGCCCGCTGCGAATGCCGTGCTTCAGCAGCCAGTCGCGCTGCTCGGCGTTTTCCACGCCTTCGGCCATCACCGGCAACGCCAGCACTTCAGAGATCGAGCTGACGATGCGCACCATCGCATCGTCGGCCGGCAGCCCCTGAATGAAACTGCGGTCGATTTTAATCAAGTCAATCGGCAGGGATTTCAAGCGGTTCAGGTACTCCAGGCTGGAGTAGCCCATGCCGAAGTCGTCCAGCGCGATCGACAATCCCAGATCGTGCAGCTCACGCAGCAGCGCCAGCGCACGGTCGAGATCGTCGATGCGTACCGTCTCGGTGATCTCCAGCAGCAGCTTGCGCGGATCGATCCGATACTGCGCCAGCAGGTTTTTCAGATGTGGAACGAACGCCTCATCCTGCATCTGAATACCGGAAACGTTGACCGCCAGCGGCAGCTCAATGCCGTGTTGCTGCCAGTCCGCCAGGATACGGCAGGACTCTTCCAGCACCCAGTTGCCGAGGGGCACGATCACGCCCAGCTCTTCCGCGAGCGGGATAACGTCGGCCGGCAGGGTATAGCTGCCGTCATACTGCTGCCAACGCAGCAGCGCTTCGGCGCCAATCACCTCGTTGGACTGCATGTCGATCTGCGGCTGCAGGAACAGCGTAAAATGCCGCTGTTCGATGCCGTGCAAGATCTCGCTCTCCTGCGTCAGCCGCTTCTGCGTGCGTTCCGTCAGGCTGGGTTCGAAGAACAGGATCTGATTTTTCCCTTCACGATGCGCGGACATCATCGCCGAGGTGGCGCTGCGCAGCAGCTGTTCCGCACTTTCCCCCTGATTGAGGTAGTGCGCGATGCCGATGCTGGCGTTGGGCCGCAGCGCCAGCCCCTCCAGCGTCAACGGCGCGTTGATCTCCGCCATGATGCGCCGCGCCAGCTGCATGGCGTGGAACGGCCGCTCGGTGCCCTTGGCCAGGATGGCGAATTCGGTATTGCTCAGCTGCGCCAGCACGCCGTTTTCGTCGATGCAGCCGCGCAGCTTCTTCGCCAGCGCCAACAGCAACGCTTCACGCATCGCCGGGCTCATCACGCCCGAGGCCTCATGCAGCGTCTCGATGCCGATCACCAGCAGGTTAAAACGCTCGGGGCGCAGGCTGGAAGCGATATGCTGTTCCAGCAATGCGTTCAGCAACGCCGGATTCGGCAGTTCGGTCACCGGATGGCGGGTGCTGAGGCGGCTCATGTCGGCATGCGCCTTGGCCAGCGTCTGTTGATTGCGGTTGTAGTTGCGCACCAACAGGCCGAGCTCGTCGTCCTGGTGCAGCGCCGGCAGCATCAGCTGGTGATAGGGCGCTTCGTCCTGCGAGATGTTTTCCAGCTCCTTGGCCATCGCGCGCAGCGGATGCACCATCAGCCGGTTCATGCACCAGGTGATGGCCACCGACAGAATCAGCGCCAGCAGCAGGTAGGTCGACAGCATGGTCGACAAAATGCTGAGGATAAACTGATACATGCGGAACGAGTCGGCCTGCAGCACCAGATAGGCCAGCGGCTGCTGGTTGGCCGGCACCCGCTCCAGCGAATAGAGCGGTACGGAAATTTGGATCGGCAGTTCAAACAGCCGGGCGATCAGCGTCGGCACCGGCCTCTCAGGCGGGAAATTGGCGTGCAGCGCCTGAAACTCGTTCGGCAAGACGATATCCGCCCGGCTCAAAATGCCGACCGGCAACAGCGTATTCAGCACCTTTTTGGCTTCCGGCACGTCCATGCGCAGCACCGCTTCCGCCAACGGCTGACGCACGGAATGAGCGATATTCTCCAGTTGTTGGGCGTAGTCATCCCTGCGCTGCTGCACAAAGTGGAATAACTGGATCACGATAAAGATACAGATCGTGACCAGCGCCACGCCGGACACCGTCGCCATCTGCTTAATCGTTAACGAACGCCTGACCCGCAAACCTGCTCTCCGTGAAATCGGGCTGAAACAAAAAGGGGGCTGACTCTCACCCCGTCCCCTCGAACCGGGCTGAGTATACTCGATCATCGGCTGTTTTAATCTGGCTATGCCGCAGGCAAAGCCAAGAAAATCGCGGGTTTCAGTCTTTTCCTAAAGCGAACAAACGCGACCCGGACACAGGGTAACAAAACTCCCCGGTGTCCGACACTCCGAATCTTTCCCCTCCCGGTTACTTGAAGTCGGCGTAAGGCGTCAGCGGTTGCGGCGGCAAATCGAGATCTCCCTGCCAGCCGGCCAGGGAATAACGCAGATAAATCAACGCATGGCTCGGCGTATAGTCCTTCGCCTGCTGAATGTCGATGCCGGCACCGAGCGTCCAGTGCGAACTGAGGCGGCGTTCGACGATCGCCCGCAGCGTATAACCGACGCCGCTCGAGGCGCTGCCGTCCTCGACGGCGAACTTATCGGGCAGTGAATCCGGGATCAGCCCCTGCAGCGGATAGCGGCGCTGGCTGTCGGTTTTCGAATGGGACAGCGAAACCGAACCGCCCAGCTCCCACGACCAGTTTTCGGTGCGCTGGCGATAGTTGACCGGCAGCGACAGCGACAGATATTGCTGCGGGCTGTAATAGCCGCCCTGCCCCAGCGAATAGCCGCTCAAATCCTTCTGGTAGTGCCACAGCATGGTATTGAGCCCGACGCTCAGACGGCGATTGTCTTCGTTGATCAGCTTGTAGTAGTAGCCGGCCATCAACCGCTGCCGCTGGTTGTCCGCCACGTTCTTGCCGGTAATCTGGTGCGCGCTGAGATCGGCCCACACGCCGTTCGCCTCGCCGCGATCGTAGCTCGCGCTCAGGCTGACGCCGGTGGCGCGCACGCCGCCCCAGGTGGTGCCGGTGTTCGGATCTTTGGCACCGCCGAACGCCAGCAGCGAGCTGGAGATCGGCCGCCGCGAGGCCGCCAGCGTCCAACCGATGTGGTTCCAGTCGCCGCTGTAGGCCAGGCCGCCGGTCCAGTCGACCACCTCAAAGCCCATCGGCGTCGTGCCGATGTCGGCGGCCCAGCGGTCGTTTTTCCAGCCGGCCGCCACGCTGGTGCCGGTAGTTTTCTGGTGTTCATCGCCGCGGCACCCTTGCGTATTGCAGGTGCCGAAGGTCTCGTAGTATTTGCCGCTGCCGTCGGTCGAGAAGCGGCCGGCGTCCAGCTGCACGGTGTCGGTGCGCAAGAAGGCGCGCCCGTCATACAGCGGCATGTCCATCTGCAGCATGGTGTCATGCGCGTTGAAATCGGAAATGCCGCCGGTGCCGCTCGAGCGCCAGTAATCGTGATCGAGCGTGACGTTCACGTCTTGCTGCCGATACAGATCCGCGGCGTCGGAACGGATGCCGCGTTTCAACCAATCATCACTCGGGTTATTGCGCGTCAAATAGGTGTAGCTGTCATTGCCCTGCGGCAGCGTCGGCGTGATGCCGCCGGCGACCATCGCCTGGCGGTAATCCTGCTGCGCCCGCTCCGGTTGCCGCTGCGCCCGTTCCAGACGGGCGGCGTCGCGGTAGATCAGCGCCTTGGTCTGCCCAACGGGCTCCGAGGCCGCCGCCGTTTTCAGCCGGCTGAAGAGCGCTTCGGCCTGCTGCGGATCGCCGACCGCCCCCCAGGCGTTGGCCACCCGCCGTTGGCTGTTGAGCGAAGCGTCTTGCGGCTGCGGTTCGGTTTTCAGCCGCTGGCGCGCCGCGTCCAAATCCCCTTGCGCGACATAGGCTTCGATCTCGCCCAGTTGCGCATCCGGGTTGTTCGGTTCGCGCCGTTTCACCCGCTGATAATCCTCCAGCGCCGCCGCATACTCCCCGCGCGCCAGCGCCCAGTCGGCCAGCAGCAAATCGATGCGGGTGTCCGCCGGCTGCCGGCGCAGATAGGCTTCCGCCGCCGGTTCGTCACCGGCCGCCCGCAGCCGTTCGGCCTGCGCGATCACCGCCTGCATTTTCAGCCGCTGCGCCAGTTCGCGCATGTTGTCGTTCCACTGCGCCGCAGGCAGCGTATTGAGCTGCGCCAGCGCCTGGTCGTCGCGATCGCTGCCGGAAAGGTAGAGCGCATAGGCATAGGCCAACTGCGGATTGGCGCGCTGACGCTGCGCCAGCTGCCGGAACAGCGCGTCCGCCTGCTGCGGCTGCCCGGCCTGACGCAGCGCCTGCGCATAGCGATAGGTCAGCCAGACGTCGTCGGGATCCATCGGCTGAGCGCGGCGATAGATTTCCGCCGCCTGCTGCCACTGCTGCTGTGCCGCCAGTGCCTCCGCCTGCTGTTTCAACATATCGAGCCGCAGCCCGTCGAGAGTGCTGCGCAGTTTGGCCTGTTGGCTGCGCGGCAGGCCGTTGAGGTAGGCCAGCGCTTTTTCCGGCGACTGGCGTTGATAGAGATTCACCAGGCCACGCAGCGCGCTGCCGTTGCCGGGGTCGCGCCGCAGCGCCTGCTGATAAAACCCTTCCGCCGCGGCGTCATCCTTGCTCGCCACCGCCACATCGCCCAGGCCGATAAACGCATCGCCGTTGCTGTCGTCGAGCTGGCGCGCCTGCTGGTATTTCTGCCTGGCCAGCGTGAGATTGCCGGCCTTCAGCGCCTTGTCGCCTTCGTCGATCGCCAGCCAGTAGCCGGTGCTCTTGATCAGGCTTTGCCACTTGCCGCTGTCGTAGCCGTTCTTGTCGGCGGCCAGCGCCTGGCGGAACAGTTTCAGCGCCTGCGGGCGGTTGCCGGCGCGCGAATAGGCCTGGCCGAGCGCGCCCAGCACCTCGGCGTCGTTCGGCGTCGCCGCCAACGCCTTTTGTAACTCCGGAATGGCCGCCCGGCTGCCGCCTTTATCCACCTGTGCCAGGCCGCGTACCCGCGCCTGATACGCCGGATCGGCCAACAGTTTCTGCTGTCTGGCCAGCTCTTCGCGGGCGCTGGTCGCCTGATCGCCGGTGTCGAACACGCCGAGGAAGCGGTTGAGCGCCGCCACGCTTTGCGCGCTGACCGGCATCGCTTTGACCTTGTCCAGCCACAGATCGGCGGCATCGCCGCGCCCGGCCGGATCGGCGGCAATCTTCTGCAGCAGCTCATAGGCCTGCGCGTCCTGGTTCTGACTGAACAGCATGCGCGCCAGCGACATACGCAGCGCCACGTTGCCGGAATATTGCTGATCCAGCGCCTGCAGCTGCTTCAACGCCTTCGCCTCCTGCCCCGGCAAACGCGCCACCAGCCGCCAATATTCCACCGCCAGATCGAGCGTCGGCGGCTCGCCGTGGAACAGCGCATCGTACTGCGCCTTGGCCTCCGGCAACCGGCCGGCGGTCGCCATCAGGCGGGCCTGCTGCAGCTTTTGCCGGGTTTCCGGCTGCGTCAGCAGCATGTTCATTTGCGCCTGGCGATAGGCGCTGGACTGCGGCGCGAGGGTTTTCAGCTTGTCCAACTGCTGCTGCGCCAGCGCCATATTGCCCTGCCGCAGCGCCAAACGCATGCGCGCGGCGATCACGTCCGGGTTGTTCGGATCCATTAGCTCGAGCCGGTACAACGACTGGCGCACCAGATCGTCCTTGTTGCCGGCCTCGCCAATACGCACCTGTTCCAACAACCACTGTTCCGGCGCCACGGCTTCCGCAGCGCGTGCCTGCGGCAACATCGCCAGACTCAGCGGAATCAAATTCAGCCAGTTTATTTTGAAGTTGTGCATTGGCCGTCCCACGAGGGTTGCAATTCACCCTGACGATTAAAGCGATAACGTTGTTGATCCCACCCCTGACCGAACAGCGTCAGCGAGGCGCTGAAATAGGCGTCGTCACCCGGCGGATATTCGCTGATGCGTTGCCGCTGTGTCGTCAGTGCCTCGGCCTGCGTCGCCAACATCGGCAGCATCGAGGCGGAAAAGCCGACCGGGCCGGTGCCGGTGGTTTTGCCGCTGGCGGTATCGGTTTTTTCCGGCGGCACGCCCTGTTTGGCGGTGAGCTGCGCCATCGGCTGGAAGCGTTCGAGCAGCGCCGCCTTGTGCTCATCGTCGTCCGCCAGCATGCCGGCCCACAGATAAACCCGAATGGCGTCGTAGCTGCCGACGTTCGGCTTGACGGTATCCGGCTGCCAGCCGGCACCGACCCGCCACACCACCCAGTCCGGTGAGAAGCCGTGCGGCGCAGTGTCCAGCCACAGCCGCTGATTGACCTGGCGCATCGCGCGCCACGGGCCGTTCAGCGCCGCAAAACGCGCCAGCAGCTGCGGCGGCAGGTAGCTGGGGTTCAGCCGCCAGCGATCTTCCGCCACGAACCCGACTTTGCCCGGCAACAGCATCAGGCCCAGGCCGGGAATGTCGGCCACTTCCTCGCGGCCGATGCGTTGCAGCAGCAGCGTCCCCAGGGTTTGATAACGCCGGCTTTTCCACAGGCGGCCGGCTTCGAGCAGGTTGTAAGCGATCCACAGATCGGCATCCGACGCCGAATTGGCGTCCAGCACCTTCCACTGCTTGTCGTCGCTCTCGCCCCACAGCCAGGCGGGCAAACGGGCGCTGAGATCGCCCGCCGCCAGGTTGTTCTCCGTCCAGGCCAACAGCCGATCGAAGGTCGGCCGGTCGTTGGCCACCAGGGCGAAGAACAGGCCGTAACTCTGTCCCTCGGAGGTGGTGATTTTGTTCGGGCTGCTCGGATCGATCACCCGCCCCTGCGGGCTGATGTAGTACTGCTTGTACTGTTGCCAGCCCGGCCACTCGCAGGCCGCCGCCGCGCTGAACGCGCACAGCAGCAGCATGCCGAGCGACAGGCGTTGCAGCATCGCGCTCACCGCCGTCAATCCCGATCTTCAGGCGCCAGACGACGCCGGCTGAAGGCCTTCAGGCCGCGCCAAAGCATCAGCCCCAGGATCACCACCAGCACCACCGCGATCACCGCCAGCAGCACCGGATGGGTTGAGAGGGCATACCACAGCCGCTCCCACCACGGCAGGTGGCCGACATAGTAAATATCGCCGACGCGCAGGCTATTCACCCCCGATTCGCGGATCACCGCCACCGAGCCGAACACTGCGGCGCGTTTGCCGCTGTCCAGCAGGGCGTCGTTCAGCAGCTCATAGCCGCGCGGGCTGTCCGCCAGCAGCGCCACGATGCTGCGCTGGTCGTTGAACGGCGACTGCACGCCGATGATCGCCGACATCGCCCCCTCGGAGCTGACGGTGGTCTTGCTGTCCGGTTTGGTATCTTCCGCCAGCACTTCCGCAGTGGGCAGCGGCGGCTGCCGCGTCGGCTGTTTCACCCAGCTTTGGGTCGCGTCCACCAGCAGGCTGATTTTCTTGTCATCGCGCAGCTCCGGCGGGATGGTGCCGACTATCAGGATATCGTCGTCGCGATCCTTGGCCTGCGACCAGTCGTCGCTCAGCGTGAAGGCCAGTGCCGGGTAGCCGGTTTGCGCGCCGATCACCCCCAGCGCGTTCAGCAACGCGCTGACCTGCGCCGGCTGCGGTTTCTGGTTCACCAACACCAGCGTTTGCGACAGATCCGCCAGGCGACTGAACGGGAAGCCGGCGTTGGCGAAGGCGCGCAGGTCCGGCATCGCCATAAAGTGGCGGTAGCCGGAGAAATCGATGGTGGACGCGCCGTCGATCACCGCGTGGTTTTGCGTGAAGGAGTAGGTTTCGCAGCGCCCTTCCGCGCCGCTGGCCAGCAGCGTGGTGTAATCGAAGTCAAAGCGCAGCTGGTTGGTGGCGCCCAGCCGCAACGCCGGAATACTGACGTTCTTGTCGGAGTCGAGCAGCCCCTGCGTCAGCGGCAGGCGCAGCAGCTGCGCGCCCTGCTCGTGTTCCGGCACCAGCGAGTACGCCTGCACGAACTGGTTGTTCAGGCTGACGCTCAGCCGCGAACCGTCCTGAATGCGCGGCGCCGTATAACGGTATTTCAGGTGCATGTCGATGCCGGTGCTGCGGATCAGGAACAGATCCGGCGGCAGGTTCATGGTCAGCGAGATCGGGCCGGGTTCAATGCCGCTGGTTTGCAGCTGCTCGGCGTATTGCTGCAGCTCGGCGAAGGTCATCGGCCGATCGGTGCGCACCCAGTTCGGCGCGTCGTAAGGCTGGCGCGGCGCGAGCTGTTCCACCTTGTCCACCGTCACGTTCTGGCCGCGGAACAGGATGTTGCCCTGCGCGATGCCCTTCACCGCGGTGATCAAATCGTTGTCGTCACGCCCCTGAATCAGCAGCAGTTTGACGTACGGATTGTCCGGGTGGCTGATCATTTCCACCGTCGGGCCGTTGACCGCCGGATAATCGCGCAGGAAATCCGGGCGCTGCTGGTTGGTGGCGAACACCACCGCGTGCTGCGTCGGCAGCGCGTTGTACAGCGCCGGGAAGGATTGCCCGCGCCACTGCGCCTTGCTGCCGAACCAGGACGCCAGAATGCCCGCCGCGCGCTGCTGGGCCAGATCCGGCTGGCCGGCGAACACCATCGGCAGCGTCAGCGGCCGATTATCGCGGCTGTCGAAGAACGGCTCAGGGAAGTGCGACAGCTCGTTTTTCACCGGCAGCGTCTGGAAACGCAGCTTCAACGCGCTCGATTTGCTGACGTCGAGCCACAGCGAGGTGCTGGCCGGGTTTTCGCAGATGTTCTGATAATGGCCGACGAACACCAGCCGAACGCGGTTAAAATCGGTGATATAGCGCGGATCGATCGCCATCTGGATGCGATTGGGCTTGCCCAGCTGCTCCTTGGCGATCGTGGTCACCCCCATCAGCTCTTCGTTCAGGTAGACCTTGACGTGCGACTCCACCGGGATCAGCGCCGGCGACGGCGTAAACTCCATATCGAGCATCGCCTGCGAGACCACCTCATCGCTGCGCACGCCGAATTCGATCTGCCCGTCCGGCCGGGTGCCGCGCAGAACAAAGGTGCCCGGCGGCGGCGCTATCTGCGCAAACGGCAGCGACACGTCGCGCACCGGCGCATTCGGATCCTGCGGCGCGGCGGCCGGCGGTGGCGCGGTCGCCGTATCGGCCGCCGCAGCGATCGGCGGCTGGGCCGCCACGGTCGGCGCGGTGGCGGTTTCGGCCTGCGACAGGGTGCTGATGCCTAAGGCCAGAGCAGTTAACCAGGTTATTTTTCTCGTCATCGTATCATCATCAATGTTGGAGCCTGTTCACCGGGCGAGTGAGCGGGCGGTTGAACTCGCAGCTAACCCACTGTTTCTTGTTGACCCAAGGTCGGATCCCTGCCGACGCCGCGCGGAATAAACGACACTACCCAGGCGGTCAGCGAAGTGACCCCGACCAGCAGACCGCGCACCAGCGGCGGCGCATAGTCCGCCATGCGCACATACCCCCGGAAGCCCAGCGCCAGCACGTCGCGCAGGCTTTCGATCGGCCGGTCTTCAGGGAACCCGTCCTGCCACAGCGCCCAGGTATCGGCGCGGGCGAAGGTACACTGAATGAAATCGATGTGTTCACGGGTGGAGAGGTCGATCAGGCGCACCCCCACCTTGTTGCCGAAGGCGCGCGTCACCACGCAGGGGAAGCTGTACTCCTGCTGGCCGCGCTTGAGCAGCAGCGAGGCTTTGTCGCCGTCTTTCAACGCGTTTTCCACCCGCATCTCAATGCCCACGCCGCCGTCGGAGTAATCGCGCAGCGTGCAGGGATACAGATGGCCGTCGGCGCGCGCGATCGCCGCCGGCATGGCGATTTCCACGCGGTGCGCCTGACGCACCTGCTTGGCCTCCACCGCCACCGCCACCGCGCCGCCGAGAATCGTCATGTTGTACAGCACCCACACCAGGCTGATGATCACCGTCATCACCTCGTCCGTCGGGCCATAGGCCAACCGCCAGACGCCGAACGCCAGCCCGGCCAGGTTCAGGACCACCAGGAACATGTAAGGCCGGGTGATCACCCAGTCGACGTGCTCCTCCTCCACCAGCCCGCCCTTGGCGGTGACGTTGAATTTGCCCTTGTGCGGATTGAACAGCGCTACCGTCGTCGGCCGCGCGATATACCAGGCCAGTACGGTTTCATAGATTTCGCTCCAGAACGAATGGCGGTATTTCCCCTGGATACGCGAGTTGGTCAGGCTGGCGTGGATCATGTGCGGCAGCACATAAAGCGCGATCGCCAGCGCCGGCGCGAAGATGATGTAGGCATGCAGCAGCAAAAACGCCAGCGGCGCAGTGAGGAAGATCAGCCGCGGAATGCCCGACAGGAAGTGCAGCATGGCATTGGCGTAGCACAGGCGCTGCGCCAGTTTCAGCCCCTTGCCCAGCAGCGGGTTGTCCAGCCGGAAGATCTGCACCATACCGCGCGCCCAGCGAATGCGCTGGCCGATGTGCGCCGACAGGCTCTCGGTCGCCAGCCCGGCGGCCTGCGGAATGCGGATGTAGGCCGAGGTGTGCCCGCGCCGGTGCAAGCGCAGCGAGGTGTGGGCGTCTTCGGTGACGGTTTCCACCGCAATGCCGCCAATCTCGTCCAGCGCGCTGCGGCGCAGGATGGCGCAAGAGCCGCAGAAGAAGGTGGCGTCCCACATGTCGTTACCGTCCTGCACCAGCCCGTAGAACAAGGTGCCCTCGTTGGGCGTCTGGCGGAAGCGGCCGAGGTTGCGCTCGAACGGATCCGGCGAGAAGAAGTGGTGCGGGGTTTGCAGCATCGCCAGCTTTTTGTCTTTGAAGAACCAGCCCATGGTCAGCTGCAGGAAGGAGCGCGTCGGCACGTGGTCGCAGTCGAAAATCGCCACGAACTCGCCGGTGGCCTGCTTCAGCGCATTGTTGATGTTGCCGGCCTTGGCGTGTTCGTGGGTCGGCCTGGCGATGTATTTCACTCCCACTTCGTCAGCGAACGCCCGGAATTCGGGGCGGTTGCCGTCATCGAGGATATAGATGTTCACCTTTTCTTTCGGCCAGTCGATGCCCAGCGCCGCGTAGATGGTGGGCTTCACCACCCCGAGATCTTCGTTGTAAGTCGGCACCATCAGATCGATGGTCGGCCAGGTGGCGCTATCGGCGGGCAACGGTACCGGCTGCCGGTTAAGCGGCCAGACGGTCTGGAAATAGCCCAGCACCAGCACCACCCAGGCGTAGGTTTCCGCCACCAGCAGCAACAGGCCGCACACCAGGCTGAGCGGATCGTCCCAGTTCAGCGTGGCGGTATAGCGCCACCACAGGTAGCGACAGGATACGGTCAGCGACAGCACGATCAGCATCAACCCCGGCAGGCGCCCCGGCACCCGGCGCACCACCATCGCGATCCCCCACAGCAGCAGGACGAACACGAACTGCGCCGGCAGATCGAACGGCTGCGAGATGCACAGCATGGCGAGGATCGCTGCCAGCACGCTGACCAGAATAAACAGCGCGCGCCGCATGCCGCGGCTCATGCGGCCGAGGCGCTCCACCGAGCGCTGCTCCACGCCGGCGTTCTTCAGCCGTTGCGGCAGGCCCTGCAGCCAGTCGGCATAGCGCTGCTGCAGGCGGCGCCAACCGGCGAAATAGTCGCGCTGCACCGGCGTGCGACCGCTGCGAAACAGTAGCAGCCACAGCCCCTGCAGCAGATAACGCAGCGCATCCGCCGGGCGCGGGCGGTCGGCGGACAGATGCGGGAACCAATAAGCGCGGCCGGCGCGCACGCGCTGCCAGGCCGGCGATTCGAAGCGCAGCAGCAGCCAGCCCAACGCCACCAGCAGCGTGGCGAAAAAGGCGGTCAGCGCCGACGCGCCGTTGCGCCGATAGCCGCGGTAGCGCATCTGCACCGCCTGACGCACCGGCGGCACCAGCAGCAGGCTCAGCACCCGGCTCATGGCGCAACGCCCCGCTTGAGGTTGATCAGGCACCAGTTGGCCAGCGTCAGCACTTCATCCGCCGCCAGACTCTCGGGGCGGTACTCGCCCAACGGCTGCTTGACCGCCAGCGCTTCCGCCAACGCTTCGTCGCGATGGATCACCACCGGCAACAGGCCGCTCAACGTTTGCAGCCACAGCTGATGCAGATCCTGCTGCAGCTGGCTGGCGGAGGAGTAGTGATTGACCAGGAAACGGCAGTCGTTCGGCAGCGTCTGCTGATGGAGCCGTACCTGGCAGTTGGCGTCGGGGTTCAACAGCACGAACACGCTGTCGGCAAGCTGCAGCGCCTGCTGCGCCAGCACGCCGTCCCCGACCGGAACATCCAGCAGGATCCAGCGCTGCGGATCGCCGGCGATCAGTTGGCGCACATTGTCGCGCCAGCGTTCCGGCTGTTGCTGACACTGGCGCTGCACTTCCAGCCGTTCCGCCGCATTCAGGCGGCCAAAGGGCAGAAAGTCGAGGTTTTCACAGTAACGCAGCGCCCCTTCCTGCCAGCGGCCGCCGTCCCGCTCCGCGCGGGCCCAGCCGCGCGCCAGCTCGAACGGCGTGTTGAAATGCAGGCGCAGCAGATTGTCCGGCGTGAAATCGATCGCCAACACCGACTCGCCCAGCTGCTGCAACGCCCAGGCGAGCGCCGCCGTGACCGACGTCGTCCCCATTCCACCCCGCAACCCTTGCAGCGCGATCACCGGCATAGATCAGTGGCTCCCCGTGGTCTGCGCCAATTCGGCCAACAGCGGCCAGCGCGTCATCATCTGCGTTAACCGCTCCTGCCGCGAAATATCGACATAGCTTAATTTCGGCAATGAAAAAGCCTGGCTGAGCGCCTGCAGGTCATCCTGGCTCTCCCCAGGTGCCGCTGCACGAAAATGGGTGGGTGCGTGATTCATTCTTCCGCCTTGGCGAAAATAGGCTATGTTAATTAACTATAGCAACGATACAAAAAGAGAGAGGCAATAAGATGATTCTCAACAAATATTGTTGAAGAGCGTCGGAGATTTGTTATTGCCAGGATAAAAATGGCTATCTTTAAATATAAACGCCTTTAGTCGGCTTTCAACGAAAGTAGAACACATCCTATGGCGCACTCTTTTTCTCTAGGCATTCGGCAGATTTGGGAAGAGCTGTCGGTGATGCAGGCCCCCGGGCTTTATTGGATCAATATCGACAGGCAAAGCGACGCCGCGCTGCTGTGTCGCCAGGTTATCGCCGCCCAGCCTGCCACCCATAAAGTCGCCCTGATCTGCAGCGGCGATAAACCCGATCGCCTGCTGGCCGAGCTGGCTTCGCCTGCTTTGCAGAAGCTGCCGCTGTATCAATTACCGGAGAAAAAAGCCGCGCTGACGCAGCTGAGCGACGATCTGATGCGCGCCCTGCGGCCGCAAAATCGCTTACTCATCCTGCTGGCCCACGCCAGCCTGTGGCAAACCTTCACCACCGAAGAGCTGCGCGAGTGGACCCGTACCCTCGCCGCCTGGCTGCGGCGGCAGGGGTGTACGCTGTTGATCCTCAGCCACGGAGGCGGCATCAATAAGCTCAAGGGGCAGCTCAGCGCGCAGCATCGCATCCTGAACGGCCTGTCCAGCCTGCAATGGCAGCAGGACAGCGCGCAATACCTGGTGAACTGGTGGAGCACCGAAAACGGCATCAACGCCAATCAGCTGCTGACGCTGTACGCCGCGGAAGGCGGCTGGCAGGGTGAGGATGAAAATAGCCAACCCTCCCCCACCGCCTTGCGCAGCGACGAAGGCCTGTATCTGGCCGAGCGCAGCATCCTGGAAGGCGCGCCGCCGCTGTCCGCCAACTGGCAGCTGCTGGAGAGCAACGACGAACTGGCGCAGCACGGCATGCTGAGACTCTCGGCGACGTTGATTTTCGCGCTGTACCAAAGCGACCAAATCGATCACCTGGCGCACCAAATCCACACCCTGCGCCGCAGCCGCGGCAACGGCCTGAAAATCGCGGTACGCGAGATGAGCGCCAGCCTGCGCTACAGCGACGAACGGCTGCTGCTGGCCTGCGGCGCCAACCTGATCGTACCGCACGTCGCGCCGCTGTCGCGTTTTCTGACCATGCTCGAAGGCATTCAGGGGCAGCGCTTCTCGCGCCATGTCCCCGCCGACATCGATGCGCTGCTGGCCGGCTTGCGCCCGCTGCAGCTCAAAGGCTATATGCGGCCGGAACCGTTCAGCCAGGCGGTGCTGTCGCTGATGGGCAATACGCTGCTGCCCGAGGACGGCAAAGGGGTGATGGTGGCATTGCGGCCGGCCACCGGCCTGCGCGCCGAACAGGCGATGACCCTGTGCCACCTGCGGCGCTTCGGCGACGTGATGACCGTCGTGCAGGGGCGGCTGGTGCTGTTCCTCTCCACCTGCCGCATCAACGATTTGGATACCGCGCTGAAGTTCATCTTCCGCCTGCCGGTTGATGAAGCCTTCAGTAACCGGGTGGTGTGGCACCAGGACGTCGATATCATTTCGGAAATCAAACGCATGGCCCAGGGGCGCTGGCAGATTTCGGCCACCGGCGCCGCCGGCACCGCGCCGCGCCCCAGCGTGAAAGCGGCCGAGGTGCCCGCAGAACGGCGGCAGCCGGTCGCCTTCACGCTGCCGCTCGGCCCGCAGGAGGAACCGCATGCTGAACCTTAACGACATCGTGCAACTGATCCTGCTGTGCGCGCTGATCTTCATTCCGCTGGGCTACGCCTTTCACCGGCGTTTTCCGCATTTGCGTCAATACTGGCAAAACCTGTTGTTATCGCCGCGCTATTTGAAATCCGCCGGTTTGTGGGTGCGCACAGGCTCCTCATCTCAGATTAAACGTAAGAAGCAGCCATGAATCCAAACTCGAAGACGCAATCCGATAACGCTCTGTGGCGCTACTGGCGCGGGCTGGGCGGCTGGAACCTCTACTTTCTGGCCAAATTCGCCCTGCTGTGGTTCGGCTACCTGAATTTCCACGCGCTGCCGAACCTGGTGTTCATGGCATTTCTGCTGATGCCGATCCCATCACCGCGCCTGCACCGCTGGCGCCACTACCTCGCTATCCCGATCGGCATTGCGCTGTTCTACCACGACACCTGGCTGCCGGGCATCAACAGCATTCTCAGCCAGGGCTCGCAGCTGGCCGGCTTCAGCGCCCAGTATCTGCTGGAGCTGATCAACCGCTTTATCAACTGGCAGATGGTCGGCGCGGCCTTCGTGCTGCTTATCGCCTACCTGTTCGTCGCGCAGTGGGTGCGCGTCACGGTGTTCACCGTGGCGGCGCTGGTGTGGCTCAATATCGTCAACATCGCCGGGCCGGCGGTCTCACTGCTGCCCGCCACCTCCACGGCCTCGGCCGGCGGCGCCAATACGCCGGCCACGTCGGCGCCGGCGGCGGGGGACGCTGCGCCGGCAGACAGCCTGCCGCCGACCAGCGCCAATCTGACGGCCTACCTGAATCAGTTCTACGAGCGGGAAAAAGGCCGCGCCACCGCGTTCCCGGCCACCTTGCCCGCCGACGCCCAGCCGTTCGATCTGCTGGTGATCAACATCTGTTCGCTGGCCTGGGCCGATATGGAGGCAGCCAACCTGCAGAATCACCCGCTGTGGTCGAAGATGGACATCATGTTCGACAGCTTCAACTCGGCCACCGCCTACAGCGGCCCGGCGGCCATCCGCCTGCTGCGCGCCAGCTGCGGCCAGCTTTCGCATCACGATCTGTATCAACCGGTGAACCAGCAGTGTTACCTGTTCGACAACCTGGCGAAGCTCGGCTTCAAGGAACAGCTGATGCTCGATCACTCCGGGGTATTCGGCAACTTCCTGAAAGAACTGCGTGAACAGGGCGACATGCAGGCACCGCTGATGTCACAGGCCGGCATCGGCAACGAGCTGACCTCGTTCGACGGCGAGCCGATTTATAACGATCTCGAATTGCTGACCCGCTGGCTGGATCAACAGCAAAAAGCCGGTGACGGCCGCACCGCCACCTTCTTCAACGTCATTCCGCTGCACGACGGCAACCGCTTCGTCGGCTCCAGCAAAAGTGCCGACTATCAACCGCGCGCGCAGAAGCTGTTTGATCAGCTGAACACCTTCCTTGACCAGCTGGAGAAATCCGGCCGCAAAGTGGTGGTGGTGATCGTGCCGGAACACGGTGCGGCGTTGGTGGGCGACAAGATGCAGATGTCCGGCCTGCGCGATATTCCCAGCCCGAACATCACCCATACGCCGGTCGGCATCAAACTGATTGGGATGAAGGCGCCGCATCAGGGCAGCCCGCTGCAGATCAAAACGCCGAGCAGCTATCTGGCGCTGTCTGAACTGGTGTCGCGCCTGGTGGACGGCAAGGTCTTCAGCGAATCCAGCGTCGACTGGCAGGCGTTGACCCAGGGGCTGCCGCAGACCCCGGTCATCTCCGAAAACGACAACGCTATTGTGATGCAGTATCAGGGCAAGCCCTACATTCGCCTGAACGGCGGTGACTGGGTGCCTTACCCGCAATAAGCGCGGCCTCATCCCCCCAAAGCACGCCGCCGGCGTGCTTTTTTATTGGGTTTTTATAATAAAAATAGTGAAACCGCTCGACCGAGAGAATGTTATTAACAACAAACCGTTAAACTCTATTATTCGATTATTATTCTCATACGAAGATTCTTAAAAAAATAACGATTTGTCAGAATAACGTTAAGGTAAGAATTTAAAAAACGGGTTGTCGCGATCGTTTACTGACTAACCCATTGATTGAATAATAAAAAACGCCGGCGCAGTGCCGGCGTTTGATTTAAGCAGGAACATCCGACGCCTTACGCCCCCGGATGTTCGTCCTGATCGACCGCAAAGCAGGCCACCATCTGCTCACCGTACTGTTTCAGCTGCGGCTGCAGCTGCACGCAGGTGCCGAAGGCGCGGCGGCAGCGGGCGTTGAACGCGCAGCCCGGCGGCGGGTTCATTGGGCTGGGCAGTTCGCCGGTCAGCTTGATACGCTCGCGGCGCATATCCGGGTTCAACCGCGGCGTCGCCGACAGCAGCGCCTGAGTGTAAGGATGGCGCGGATTGTTGAAGATCGCCTCTTTGCTGCCCTTTTCCACGCAGCGGCCGAGGTACATCACCATCACCTCGTCGGCGATGTGTTCCACCACCGACAGATCGTGCGAGATGAACACATAGGACAGCCCCAGCTCCTGCTGCAGATCCATCATCAGGTTCAGCACCTGAGCGCGCACCGACACGTCCAGCGCCGACACCGGCTCATCGGCGATCACCACGTCCGGGTTCAGCATCAACCCACGGGCGATGGCGATACGCTGGCGCTGGCCGCCGGAAAACATGTGCGGGTAGCGGTCGTAATGCTCGGTCTTCAGGCCGACCTTCGCCATCATCTCCAGCGCTTTTTCCCGCCGTTCGGCGGCGCTGAGCGGGGTATTGATCAACAGCGGCTCCTCGAGGATCTGCCCGACCTTCTTGCGCGGGTTGAGCGATCCGTAAGGATTCTGGAACACGATTTGGATCTTCTGGCGGCGCAGTTTCTCGGCCGAGACGTCCGGCTTCAGCAGGTCCTGCCCCTGATAGTACAGCTCGCCGCCGGTCGGCACTTCGATCATCGTCAGCAGGCGGCCGAGCGTCGATTTGCCGCAGCCCGACTCGCCGACCACCGCCAGCGTTTTGCCGCGCTCCAGGGTGAAGGAGACGCCGTCCAGCGCCTTGACCAGCCGCTCCGGCGCGAACAGGCCCTTTTTCACCGGGTAATGCTTCTTCAGGTCGATCGCCTGCAGTAAAGGTTGATTCTGGCTCATACGGTCGGCCTCCCCGCATCATCCAGCGGTGTGTGACATTTAACCTGACGGCCGGGAATGCTGCGCAGTTCCGGCTCCTCGTTACGGCAGCGCTCGTTGGCGTAGGGACAACGCGGGTTGAGCAGGCAACCGGTCGGGCGATCGTATTTGCCCGGCACCACGCCCGGCAGCGAAGCCAGGCGCGCCTTGTCGGCGGCGAACTCCGGCAGCGCGCGCAGCAGCGCCTGGGTATAAGGATGGCGCGGCGCACGGAAAATCTCCGCCGCCTTGCCGGATTCCACCACCTGGCCGGCATACATCACGATGATGTGGTGCGCGGCTTCGGCCACCAACGCCAGATCGTGGGTGATCAGCAGCAGCGCCATGTTTTCGCGCTGCTGCAGGTCCAGCAGCAGTTCGATGATCTGCGCCTGGATGGTCACGTCGAGCGCGGTCGTCGGCTCATCGGCGATCAGCAGCTTCGGCCGACAGGCGATGGCCATGGCGATCATCACGCGCTGGCTCATGCCGCCGGAAAGCTGGTGCGGGTACACGTCCAGCCGCGAGGCCGGATCGGGAATGCCCACCTGGGTCAGCAGGTCGATAGCGCGCTGGCGGCGAGTGCGGCGGTTGCCGCCCTGATGCACCTTCAGCGCCTCCATGATTTGGTAACCGACGGTATAGCACGGGTTCAGGCTGGTCATCGGATCCTGGAAGATCATCGCTACTTCAGAACCCACCAGCTGGCGGCGCTCTTTTTCGGAGATCTTGCGCAGATCCTGGCCGTTGAACTCCAGCTTGTCGGCCATCACCTTGCCGGGGAAATCGATCAGGCCCATGATCGCCAGCGAGCTGACGGATTTGCCGGAGCCGGATTCACCGACGATGCCGACCACCTGGCCTTGCTCCACGCTGTAACTGATGCGGTCTACCGCGCGAAACGGGGTGCCTTCGTCACCGAAGTGCACCGAAAGCTTGTCTACATTCAATAACGCCATCTCTCTCGTCCTCTGTTACTGCTTGAGTTTGGGGTCGAGAGCGTCACGCAAACCGTCCCCCATCAGGTTAAATGCCAGCACCGTCAGCAGGATCGCCAGGCCGGGGAAGGTCACTACCCACCAGGCGCTTTGCGCGAACTGCAGCACGTCGGAGAGCATGGTGCCCCACTCCGGCGTCGGCGGTTGCGCGCCCATGCCCAGAAAGCCGAGAGCGGCCATGTCCAGAATGGCGTTCGAGAAACCGAGAGAAGCCTGCACGATCAAAGGCGCCAGGCAGTTAGGCAGAATGTTGACGAACATCTGGCGCAGCGCGCCGGCGCCCGCCACCCGCGAAGCGGTGACGTAATCGCGGTTCACTTCCGCCAGCACCGCCGCACGCGTCAGACGCACATAGTGCGGTAGCGCGACGAAGGTGAGCGCCAGCGAAGCGTTGACGATCGACGGCCCGAACACCGCCACCAGCACCAGCGCCAGCAGCAGGCTCGGCAGGGCCAGCATGATGTCGACGACGCGCATGATCACCGCGTCCACCGCACCGCCGAAGTAGCCGGCCAGCAGACCGAGCACCACGCCCATGATCAGCGACAGCACCACCACCAGGCAGCCGACCAGCAGCGACAGACGCGCACCGTACATCAGGCGCGACAGCACGTCGCGGCCCACGTCGTCGGTGCCGAGGAGATATTGCCAGCTGCCGCCCTCTTGCCACACCGGCGGCTTGAGCAGCGCGTCGCGGAACTGGTCCGCCGGCGCATGCGGCGCCAGCACCCCGGCGCCGAGCGCGATCACCAGCATCAGAACGATATACACCAGGCCGACCACGGCCCCTTTATTGCGCTTGAAATAGTGCCAGAACTCCTGAAACGGGGTCATCGGCTTCGGCGCACCTTTAACTGCAGACTCAGTGATTTGAGACATGAGAGCGCCCCTTATTTCTTGTGGCGAATACGCGGGTTGACCACGCCGTAGAGCACGTCTACCAGCAGGTTAACCAGAATGATCATACAGGCGACCAACAACACCCCGCCCTGCACCACCGGGTAATCGCGGCGTTGCAGCGCGTCGATCAGCCAGCGGCCCAGTCCCGGCCAGGAGAAGATGGTTTCCGTCAGAATGGCGCCGGCCAGCATGGTGCCGACCTGCAGCCCGATCACCGTCACCACCGGCAGCAGCGCGTTGCGCAGCGCGTGGACGACGATCACCCGCATGCGGCTCACGCCCTTGGCGCGCGCGGTGCGGATGTAGTCTTCACCCAACACTTCCAGCATCGAGGAGCGGGTCATGCGCACGATCACCGCCAGCGGGATAGTGCCCAGCACGATGGCCGGCAGGATCATGTGCATCACCGCGTCGATAAAGTCGCCCGGCTCGCCCCAGATCAGAGTGTCTATCAGCATGAAGCCGGTCAGCGGATGGCTGTCGTCGAGAAAGACCGTGTCGCTGATGCGGCCCGACACCGGCGTCAGGTTAAGCTGCACCGACACCAGCATGATCAGCATCATTCCCCACCAGAAAATCGGCATCGAATAGCCGGTCAGCGAGATGCCCACCGCGGTGTGATCGAAGACCGAGCCGCGTTTGACCGCCGCCAGCACCCCAACCGGGATGCCTACCAGCACCGCGAACAGCATCGCGCAGAAGCCCAGCTCCAGCGTGGCCTGAAAGCGCGGAACGAACTCGCTCCAGACGGAGATGCGGCTTTTGAGTGAGGTGCCCAGATCGCCGTGCAGCACGTTGGACACGTAGGAGAAATATTGTTGATAGAGCGGCTTGTCCAGCCCCATTTCCGCCATCAGCTGCGCGTGGCGCTCGGCGGAGATACCGCGTTCCCCGGCCATGATGGTCACCGGGTCGCCGGGGATCATATGGACGAATGCAAAAGTCAGCAATGTAATGCCGATAAACGTTGGGATAACTAACCCCAAACGTCGGAGTATGAACTGCAACATATCCCGAACTCTCTGTATCAATGCCCGGCAGCTCATCGTCCGCCAGGCTTATTAACGCTCACATGCCTTTGAACGATTCGACGGCCATACGCCGGAGACTGGTCAGCAGGGGCGCAAACCTGTTGCGCCCCTGCAAGTCCATTCGTGCGTCTCCGGTAAAGCGGTCGAAATCAGTCTACAGAGACATTCTCGAAGTGATGCTTACCGAGTGGATCCACGACGTAGCCTTTCACTTCCTTACGCACAGGCTCGTACACGGTGGAGTGTGCGACAATCAGCGCCGGAGCCTGATCGTGCATCACCACCTGCGCCTGCTTGTACAGTTCGATGCGCTTGTCGTGGTTGGATTCGGCGCGCGCCGGTTGAATCAGATCTTCAAACGGCTTGTAGCACCAGCGGGAGTAGTTGGAGCCGTCTTTCGCCGCCGCGCAGCTGAACAGCGTGGCGAAGAAGTTGTCCGGATCCCCGTTGTCGCCGGTCCAGCCCATCATCACCGTCTGGTGCTCGCCCGCTTTGGCGCGCTTGAGGTATTCACCCCACTCATAGGTCACGATTTTGGCTTTCACGCCGATCTTGGCCCAGTCGGCCTGGATCATTTCCGCCATGCGGCGCGCGTTCGGGTTGTAAGGACGCTGTACCGGCATCGCCCACAGGTCGATGCTGAAACCGTCGGCCATGCCCGCTTCTTTCAGCAGTGCTTTCGCCTTGGCCGGATCGTAAGCATAATCCTGTACCGCGTCGTTATAGCCCCACATGGTCGGCGGGATCAGGTTCTTGGCCGCCTGGCCCGCGCCCTGATAAACCGCGTCGATGATCGCCTGCTTGTTGACCGCCATGGTCAACGCCTGGCGCACCTTCAGGTTATCCAGCGGCTTTTTCTCGACGTTGAACGACAGGTAACCCACGTTCAGGCCCGGCTGTTCCATCAGGTTGATGGACTTGTCTTGCTTCATGCGGGCGATATCGGCCGGGTTCGGGTACGGCATCACCTGACATTCGTTTTTCTGCAGTTTGGCGTAGCGCACGGAGGCGTCAGGCGTGATGGAGAACACCAGGCGATCGATCTTCGGCTTGGTGCCCCAGAAACCGTCGAATGCCTTGTACAGGATCTTGGAGTCTTTCTGGTATTGCAGCAGCTGGAACGGACCGGTGCCGATCGGATTCAGGTCGACTTTCTCCGGCGTGCCGGCTTTCATCATCACGTCGGCATATTCGGCGGACAGGATGGACGCGAAGTCCATGCCCAGGTCAGCCAGGAACGGCGCCTCCGGGCGGTTCAGCACGAAGCGCACGGTGTTGTCGTCCACTTTTTCAATCTTGGCGATCAGCTTAGGCATGTCCATGCCTTCAAAGTATTCGTAACTGCCGCCGGACACTTTGTGGTAGGCGTTGTTCGCATCCAACTGGCGCTCAAAGGAGAACACCACGTCGTCGGCGTTGAAGTCGCGCGTCGGCTTGAAGTCTTTGCTGCTCTGCCACTTCACGCCTTTGCGCAGGTGGAAGGTGTAGGTTTTGCCGTCTTCGCTGACGTCCCACTTCTCAGCCAGGCCCGGCTGCAGTTCGGTGGTGCCGATTTTGAATTCGACCAGGCGGTTGTAGATCGGTACCGAGCTGGCGTCGTAGGTGGTGCCGGAGGTAAACAGCTGCGGGTTGAACCCTTCCGGGGAACCTTCAGAACAGTAAACCAACGTCTTGGCCTGAACGCTGGCCGCCACGGTCAGCGCGATCAGCCCAATGCCGAATTTCAGAACCCCCGATTTACCCAAGGAACGTGTCATCGTTAGTGCTCCATTGTGTGATGTGATGTGTGTAATTGCCGCCAGACCTGTATTTTTTATTGCGTGGCCTGTGCGATCGGCGCCCGAAGGCAGAAGGCGTACGAGGAGAGAATGCCGGATGGAACGCATCGCGGCGGGGACGTCTGAGCGCGTGGAATTCACTCAAACAACTCTCGCTCTTACCCCTGAGGCTATCAAGTTGCCAACTGTTTGGGGTGTCGTCAATATAACCAGTGGGGATTTACGCAGACTGTGAGAAACAGCAAACAAACATAAAAAAAACCTTTTGTTAACAGTTCCAGCATGAAAATTTATGCTAAGCGGTCATTTTTAGCGCATTGGTCTGACCCTCACAAACTTACTGGTTTTTAACTCCGTTAAAAAACCCCAAAACTTTGTTGCTGAATGATGAATATCTGAACGGTTATTTTTGTGATCGCCGTTAAAGACAGGAGGAAATGCTGAAGGATTACCCAAAAGGGTGAGTCCGATGACCGCGTTTTGCGCCGGCGAGGGCCACAATCTGTGCGGCGTAAAAAAACTTTCGGCGGTGAAAAAGCCGGGGGCGAAAGGATATCCCCCGGCAACGCACTGCAACCGATTATTGAACGCCGGCGCTGTTGCCCAGGCTGGCGTTCATGCTGTTGAGAATATCGCCGTTGTCCGCATCGATCTCCCAGGAGAATAGGCCGCCCAACTGCTTATCCAGCACGTACTTGCCTTTCGCCTGCACCGAGCGGGCATCGTCGAAGGTGATCAGATCGCCGGTGGAAGGCTTGAACACGTAAGGCGCTTCCGCCGTGGCGTCGTAGGTGTACTGCCACTCGCCGCTCATGAACTGGCTGGCGATTTGGCGGTAGTCCACGATGCCGTTCTCCCAGGTGCCTTTAACCGGCCCGGTGGCGGTGCCGGTAAACGGAATATTGTTCTGGTAGCCGTTCACCCCGGTCCAGCCGCGGCCATACATGGCGGTGCCGACCACGATCTTGCCCGGCTTGACGCCCTGCGCCAGCAGCGCATTGACGCCGTTCACCGTGGTGTAGGCGGTGTCCGGTTTCCAGGCCGGCGCATTCAGCGCGGTCTGATGCCCCAGGTTCTTCAGATCGAAGGCGCCGTAGAAGTCGTAGCTCATCAGGAAGATGTGATCCATCGAGTTCTGCGCGACGTTGTAAGCCACCTTATCGATCTTGTCCTTGCCGGCGCTGATGGCGGAGGTCAGCTCATACTTGCGGCCGGTTTCCGCCGACAGCTGATCCAGCATCGCCCGCAGCTCCTTCATCAACAGCACATAGGTTTCCCCGTCCTGCGGGCTGCCCAGGTTCGGGTTGGCGCCTTTGCCGCCCGGGAACTCCCAGTCGATATCCACGCCGTCGAAGAACTTCCAGGTCTGCAGGAACTCTTTCACCGAGCCGACGAAGCGATCGCGCTTCACCTTGTCGCCCATGAAGAAGAACGGGTCAGACAGCGTCCAGCCGCCGATCGACGGCAGGATTTTCAGGTCAGGGCGCGCCTGCTTCAGCGCCATCAGCTGGCCGAAGTTGCCCTTGTAGGGGTCATCCCAGGCGGTGACGCCCTTCTGCGCTTTTTGCAGCGCGGCAAACGGATCGTGGATCGAGACTTTGAAGTCCTCGCGGCCCTGACAGGAGCGCTGCAATGCCTGGAAACTGCCTTCGATCTCTTTCAGGCTGTCGTTGATGCCGTTGCCGCCGCAGATCGGGATAAAGCCGTACAGCAGGTGGGTCAGGTTTTGCGCCGGGATCTTGTCGACGGTGAAATTGCGCCCGTAAACGCCCCACTCGACGAAATAAGAACCGACGACTTTGCCGGAGTTTTGTTTATAAGGTTTGTTCTTTTCCAGCAGCGGCTCTTTCAACGGCGCCAAATGGCTGCCGTCGGTGTCGGCCACCACAATTTCGGTGGCGTCGCTGGCGGTGCAGCCGTCAGCATTGCACAACGCCACCTGCATTTGATAACGGCCACCTTTATTCACTTTAAAATTCGCCGTGCCGGAAGATCCGGTTGAAGGACCGCTCCACGCCTCTTTGCCATTTAATAAAATTTTTGCCGTCTTGCCGGTGTCGCCATTCCATAAATTCCAGGAGACCGAAACGTCGGCGGCATTTTTTACCTTCACCAGATTATTATAAGCGGTGGCCGCCTGATCGACTTCGACGATAGCGAACTTGGTGTTGCCCCAGGCGATGGTCGGTTTGCCCGGTGCGGCGGCCTGCGCCGCGGAACACAGCGTGCTGCCGATCAACAGCGCCAACAGCGGTTTATTAAATTTGCGCATAACTGATTCCTTTATTCCGAGAGGATAAACATAAAAGAGTTAATCGACGCCACGCATTGCCGGAGCAAAATGATCCCGCAATAATCCACGAAGATTAACGTTAATAAATAATCACGGTATTTCCCACGCGGCGGGAATAAGAGTTCCCGCGTTGTCCATTCAGACTATAGGTAAAAAAAACGTGAAAACAAGAGCGCTATCAACCGGGTTTTATTTGGCAAGCATGAATTTATTTAAATATGAAAATAAGAACCTAATGGGAATAAGGAGTGTGAATTAATTAAGCGTAAAGGATAAATATATTTCACGAGGACGGCAGATTGAGGCACGCCATAAAGCGCAGCCGGCCATATCGGCGGAGGTGCTCATCCTCATAAACGACAGACGAAAAAAAGCCTGCTTTAAAAAGCAGGCCTTTCGAATGGTGGTCGGCGAGAGAGGATTACGCGCATCTTGGATGCGCGCCCTGCGGGCCGTTGCTGAAGCAACGTTGTCTCGCTTCGCGAGGCTCGAACCTCCTGCGGAGGTACTCATCCTCATAAACGACAGACGAAAAAAAACCTGCTTTAAAAAGCAGGCTTTTCGAATGGTGGTCGGCGAGAGAGGATTACGCGCATCTTGGATGCGCGCCCTGCGGGCTGTTGCTGAAGCAACGTTGTCTCGCTTCGCGAGGCTCGAACCTCCTGCGGAGGTACTCATCCTCATAAACGACAGACGAAAAAAAACCTGCTTTAAAAAGCAGGTTTTTCGAATGGTGGTCGGCGAGAGAGGATTCGAACCTCCGACCCACTGGTCCCAAACCAGTTGCGCTACCAAGCTGCGCTACTCGCCGATGCGGGGCGCATCTTACTGCTGGCGGTTATAGGCGTCAATCACTTTTTTGCCCCTGCATTTCAAGTGGTGATAAAAGCGCCATAATGCGCTGCACCGGGGGTTGCGCAGCGTATTTCACTCAGGCGTTAGCGGTTTTCAGCGCCGGCGTCTGCGCACGCAGGAACGGCAGCAGGAACAGCGCCGACAGGCAGGCGGCGATGGAAATCACCACGAAGAAGCCGTTCCAGTGCCAGATCTCCATCACCCGCGCAATCGGGTAGCCGGACAGCGCCGCGCCCAGGTAGGCGAACAGGCCGACGAAACCGGTCGCCGCGCCCGCCGCATCCTTGTGCGAGCACTCCGCCGCCGCCATGCCGATCAGCATCTGCGGGCCGAAGATGAAGAAGCCGATGGCGAAGAAGCAGCAGGCCTGCAGCAGGTAGGTCACGCCTGGCATCAGCCACAGCGCCGCCACCGACAGGAAGATACCGATGGCGAAGATCAGGTTCATCGGGCCGCGGTTGCCGCGGAACAACTTGTCGGAGCCCCAACCGGCCACCAGCGAACCGATAAAGCCGCCCACTTCAAACAGCGAAATGGCCGAGTTGGCGGTCATCAGCGAATAGCCCTTTTCCTGCGTCAGGTAGAGGTTGCCCCAGTCGTTGATCGCGGTGCGCACGATGTACACCAGCACGTAAGAGACCGCCAACAGCCAGATGTACTTGTTGGTCAGCACGTAGCGTTTGATGATCTCGCGGTTGCTCAGCCCCTGGCCTTCCGATTCCTGCACCAGCTCCATGGCGTCGTTACGCCATTTGCCGACGCTCGGCAGCCCCAGGGTGGATGGCTTGTCGCGCAGGCGCCAGCACATCAGCAGGCCGAGCACCACGCCGATGATGCCGGGAATGATCATGCCGTAACGCCAGCTGAAGTGCAGCGAGATAAAGCCCACCAGCAGCGGGATCAGCGCGCCGCCGACGTTGTGCGAGGTGTTCCAGATCGCCCACCAGCTGCCGCGCTCGGAGCGCGAATACCAGCTGGTGAGGATTTTGGAGCACGGCGGCCAGCCCCAGCCCTGGAAGAAGGCGTTGAGGATCCACAGCGTGCCCAGCATCAGCAGCGACGAACTGAGGCCGAAGAAGATATTCAGCACCCCGGTCATGATCAGGCCCAGCCCCATAAAGTAACGCGGGTTGGAGCGATCGCTGATCATGCCGGAAATGAATTTCGAGCAGCCGTAGGTGATGTAGAACAGCGTGCCGAGGATGCCGACGTCGGACATCGTCAGGCCCAGATCGCTCAGCATCGCCGGCATGATGAAGTTGAAGCTTTTGCGCGTGAAGTAAAACGCGGCGTAGCCGATGTACATGGTGCACATCAGCTGGATGCGCCAGTATTTGTAGCTGGCATCGATCTGCCGTTGATCGGTGACCTGCGGCGCGTCCGAGCGGCTTTTAAGGAAAGACCACATGTGGAACCTCAGAGGATTGAATAAAGTGCCGCTATGATGCTCCTCGCGCGCGCGGGAGGATTACGCCGGATTCCCGACGCGGCTAGGAGTTTTTCCTAGTTTTGCGCTTGCGCCGGTGAAACTGTGGGTAAGATCACACTCAAACAGGCGCCCCGTTCAGCGGTGAACCGCAGGCTGCCGCCGAGGGCGCTGATGCGCTCCTGCATGCCGCGCAGGCCATACCCCGGCTGATGGTTTTCCGCATCGAAACCCACGCCGTTGTCGCGGATGGTCAGGGCGATCAGCGGCGCGGCGCCTTTGCGCGGCTGCAGGCGCGCGTCCAGCTCCAGGCGGCTGGCACCGGCGTGGCGGCACACATTGGTCACCCCTTCCTGACATACCCGGTACAGCGTGA
Organism: Serratia sp. HRI; assembly: GCF_010119335.3. NCBI lineage: Bacteria > Pseudomonadati > Pseudomonadota > Gammaproteobacteria > Enterobacterales > Yersiniaceae > Serratia > Serratia sp. HRI. Next base: position 2,559,821 of record NZ_CP083690.1, read on the forward strand.
TTTTCAGCGTTTCATCCAGCAGCTCGTCCGGCACCTGCCACTGCAGGCTGCTCACCAGCGACGCGTCCTGCGGCAGCGACTCCCGCAGCATCGCCGCCACCGCCGCCGACAGCGGCAGGTTGTTCAGCGCCGCCGGCCACAGCTGGGTCAGCACGTCGTGCACCCCGTCGTAGACCCGCAGCGCCAACGCATCGATGGCGTCGGCGCAGCCGATCACCGCCGGTTCCGGCGCCAGGCGCTTGACGATGCTGGCCTGGGTGCGGATCACGGTGATGGTCTGCCCCACTTCATCGTGCAGCTCGCGCGCCACCTCGCGCCGGGTTTGCTCCTCCGCCGTCACCAGCGCCCGCGCCAGCTGACGGTTCTCCGCCAGCCGCAGCCGCAGCTGCTGATTCAGCTCGCGCTGGCGCTGAATGCCGGCCCCCAACAGCAACCCGGTCAGGCTTTGGGCCAGCAGCGACAGCAGCAGATCGCGGTGCGACTCCGGCTGCGGCGGCTCGTTGACCATCAGCGCCACGCCGTTGAGCAGCGTCGCCAACAGCGCACCCTGCCAGCCGTAGCGGTAAGACATGAATACGATAGGAATGGCCAGGCAGAACGGCGCGAAACGGCGCAGCTCGGCGGCGTTCACCTGCTGCTGCAGCCAGATGCTGAACGCAAACAGCAGCAGATAGCTGGCCAGGTGGCCGAGGCGCAGCTCCACCGGCTTGTGGATCAGTCCCGGCTCCAGCGGCACCCAGATTTGGCGCGCCAAATAGTGCCACAACAGCAGGCAGGTCGGCGCGATGGTGAAACCGCCGGTCAGGCCGAGCAGCAGCGCGCGGGCGCCTTCGCCGCTCACCAGCTGCCATACCAGCGCCTGCAGCAAGGCGGCGGCGGCCACCACCGCGCCCTGCAACAGCGGCCACCGCCATTCGCTGTCGCTCTGCTGATGGCGCAACAGCCACGGCGAGGCCAGCAGGCTGAGCAGCACCGTCAACACCAGCACCGCCACCGACGCCCACAGCGCCGGGCCGTAACCGAACTGGTCCGCCAGCAGCGCCATCAGCAGCAGATCAGCCAGCAGGATCCCCGGCCAGAAACGGTACGGGCTCTGCAGCAAAATGCCCATGCGCAGGCCGAACGGGAACAGCAGCAGCGCCTGCCAGGGCGGGTCGATCAGCGCGGTGCCGATCCCCCACAGGCAAAACGCGCTGGCGGCGTAGATGAAAAACAGCGCCAGCTGGGTGATCAGGCGCTGCGTCACAGGTTCAGCATCCGTCTGGCCAGCTCGACGTTATTGTTGATACCCAGCTTGGCGAACAGATTGGCGCGATGCACATGCACCGTCTTCGGCGACAGCCCCAAGGCGGCGGCGATCTCGCGCACCTCCTGGCCCTGCGCCAGCAATAGCGCGATTTCGCGCTCGCGGCGGGTCAACGGATCGACCCTCACCCGCGCCAGCTGCTGGGCGATTTCCGGCATCAGGTAGACGCCGCCGCCGGCGACGGTGCGCACCGCGGTGATCAGATCTTCCGGCTTGCAGCGCTTGGAGAGGAAGCCGCTGGCGCCGCGATCCAGCGCCATTTCCACCAGCGCCGGGTTGTCGTGCATCGACAGCATCACCACGCGGATGCCGGAGGGAATGTCCGCCAGCAGATCCAACCCGCTGCCGTCGGGCATCGAAATGTCGCAAATGCAGATTTCCGCCTCCAGCCCCGGCAGGCCGGCGCGCGCCTGCGCCGCGCTGCTGAACTCGCCCACCACCTGAATATCGGCCTCCAGCGACAGCAGCTGCACAAAGCCCGAACGCACAATGTCATGATCGTCGATAAACGCCACGCGCAGGGTCATGGAAATCTCCGGTTAGAAGGGGAAGTGCGCAAGTATACCGTATGCACACACCGGAATAATTGATGAAGAGAATGTATTGGCGGAAATTACCGGGTGCGCAAGGCTCCCGGCGGGAGGGATTACAGGCTGGCAGGCGCCGTTTTATTCTGCGGGAGATGGCACCAGTTGTTTTTATCCACGATGCCACCGTTCGGCGAGGTGTAACCGAGGCAACCGAGGACGGTGTCGAACAGCTCGACGTGACGGTGCGTTCTGCCGATGCGTTGCTGCGCCTGCAGTTGCTCAAAGGCGCTGAGGTGCTGCGGGTTCTCGAGGAACTTGTCCGACGCCCACACCATCATCGGCACGCGGAATTGTTCCGGCGGCGCCATTTCGCGCGGCGTGCCGTGCAGGTGCGTATTCTCGCCGATCGACTCGCCGTGATCGGCGGCATAGAACACGATGGCCTTCTTGTCCCGCACCTGGTCGATCACGTTACTGATAAAGCTGTCGGTATACAGCACCGTATTGTCGAAGGCGTTGATCAGCTGCGCCTTGGTGCAGGAGTCATCCACCCCCATGCACTCCGGCTGATAGCGCGCATAGCTGCGCGGATAACGCTGCGAGTACAGGTAGTGCGAGCCTTTGGTATGCAGGATCACCAGGTGTTTACCCTTCGGATAACGCGCCAGCGACTCCTTCATTTCGTCCACCAGCAGCATATCGTCGACCGCCTTGCCGTCGTTGCGCTTCTCGGACGCGATCATCTCGCGGAACGCATAGTTGTCCACTTCGGTGTTGTTGTAGAACCACACCTCACTCTGCATGGCGAACAGCTCGGAAGAGAAGCCCAGTTCCTTCATCACCGCGAACACGTTTTGCTCTTTCAGCGTGCGCTGCGGGTTGTCCTCGGTGCCGTCTTCGCGCACGAACATGCAGCGCAGCGACAGCTTGGTGGCGGTGTCGCAAGACTCGCCGCGGAACGCCACCAGATTCTTCTCTTTCGACAGGCGCGGCGTAGTATCGCGCTCGTAGCCCAGCATGCCCATGTGATCCCAGCGCGTGGTCTCGCCGATGATGAACACCACGTAGGTATCGTCGATGTCCGCCGGCGGCACATAGGTGAAGTGTTTGCCCGGATCGAACAGCGTGCTCTGATCCTGACTTTCGTCATAGCGGGTATAGGCGAACAGCCCCAGCGCCGACAGCCAGTTAGACGGCAGGTACGAGTGCGCCACCACGCCGCCGTAGCTCGGCAGATCGATGTTGGCGAGCTTCTCTTGCACGCTTTGCTCGTCGTCCAGCATACGCAGCGGCAGCCAGACCAGCGCCACCACCGCCAGCAAGACCAGCAACGGTTTGATGCGATGACCGGGGGTTTTCAGCTGTTCGATCAGGGTGTAACGCAGGCTGTTTTTCCAGATCAGCAGCAGCGGCAAGGCGCTGAGCGCCACCATCCACAGCACGAAGTGCAGACCAACCACCTCTTTCGACAGATCGGTGTCGGTGGTCATCACCGACACCACGATGCCGTAGCCGATCACCACGTTGAAAAACGTCATGTAGTAGCTGGCGGCCACCGAAATCAACACCAGCAGCGAGGCGACGATGCGATAAAACAGCCGGCCGCCGAGCGATACCAGCCGCATGATGAAAAACGTAAACAGGACGATAGCGATGACTTCCGTCACCGCCGAAATAAGCTTAATTCCCTGAAGGCCGTGCGCCAGCGAATCAAAACGGCGATAGAAAACGGACAGGTTTAGAAATATGCCGATATAGATCGCTAACAATAACGATAAATTCTGCTGTGATAGCGATTTAACTTTGTTCATGTAACGCGGTGGCTCCGGGGACGGTGTAGCGGTTCTGACTCAGTCAGACACTGATTGCGGCTTCTGGTTCAGCCAACCGGCAATAAGCGTTATTTTGCGGGTAATAAGCAAGAGAATTCTCACAAAACGGACAAAATTTACCGTTTTTTTGAACGATTTTCAGGCAGGGTACGCAAGAAAATGGAGGGATAAACCCTCCATTTTTTCCAGATTTCGGCAAAAATCTTACTTAACGTTCAGAGTCACATCGATATTTCCACGGGTAGCGTTGGAGTATGGGCACACCACGTGCGCCTTTTTCACCAGATCTTCCGCCACGCTGCGCTCGATGCCCGGCAGCGAGATATCCAGCTGCACTTCGATGCCGAAGCCGTTCGGGATCTCACCGATGCCGACGGTGCCGTCGATCTTGGCTTCGGCCGGGATTTTGACCTTTTCCTTCGCCGCGACAAACTTCAACGCGCCGAGGAAGCAGGCCGAGTAACCGGCGGCGAACAGCTGCTCAGGGTTGGTGACTTCGCCGCCGGCGCCGCCCATCTCTTTCGGCACGCCCAGTTTCACGTCCAACACGCCGTCGGAGGAGGTCGCACGGCCGTCGCGGCCGCCGGTTGCGGTGGCGTGCGCGCGGTAAACCACTTTCTCAATAGACATCGTTCATTCCTTCTTGCTGGTTGGCGAGATGACTACGGCTTCCACGAGGTAAAGCCGGTCACATATTTATCTTTTGCGATTAAATCGTGCGCTACTTATTTTTGACACTTAGTAACCAGTGTAGACCACCCGCGCCGTTCTTGCGTTCGGCGGCGGCGGGTCAAATCTGATCGATCAGGCTGCCGCGCAGCTTTTCCAGCTGCTGTTTGAGCGAGACGATCTCGTCCAGGCTGCAGTCAGTGGCGCACATCACCGCCTCGGGCACCGATTGCGCCCGCTCGCGCAGCGCGCGGCCGGCTTCGGTCAGGGCGATGATCACCTGCCGCTCGTCGGTGGTGGCGCGATAACGCACCAGCAAACCGGCGGTTTCCAGCCGCTTCAGCAGCGGCGTCAGCGTGGCGGAATCGAGGAACAGCCGCTCGCCGATATCCGATACCGTCACCCGATCGCGCTCCCACAGCACCATCATCACCAGGTATTGCGGGTAGGTGAGTTCGAGCTGACTCAACAGCTTGCGATAAACTTTGTGCAACGCCAGATTGGCGGAGTACAGCGCGAAACAGAGCTGCTGATCGAGCTGCAGCAGGTTCTTCGCCTTGGATTGTTCGGTCTCGGTGCTTTTCATGTGTGTGAATATAGATAGCGCACGATGTAATCGCAAGCTATTTCTTGTGAGGTATGCTACCTTTTTTTCATGCAGAGGATGCTCGGAGGGAAAGGAAATGACGAACACGCTTGCAGAACGCGCGCGCCGCTACGCCACCAAGGCGCATGCGGCCATCGATCAGCGCCGCAAATACACCGACGATCCGTACATCGTCCACCCGCAGGCGGTGATGGAGCTGGTGCGCAGCGTACCGCACACCGAAGAGATGCTGGCGGCCGCCTGGCTGCATGATACGGTGGAAGACACGCCCACCACCCTCGGCGATATCGACAGCCATTTCGGGCCGAAGGTGGCAGAGCTGGTGCGGATGCTAACCAACGTCAGCCACGCCGAGGACGGCAACCGCTTCGAGCGCAAAAACCGCGATCGACGCCACAGCGCCGCCGCGTCGCCGCAGGCCAAAACCATTAAGCTGGCGGATCTTATCGACAACACCCGCTCGCTGCTGGACTACGATAGCCACTTCGCCCAGACCTACCTGATCGAGAAACAGCGCCTGCTGGAGGTGCTGACCGAAGGCGACCCGACGCTGTGGCGCCAGGCCAGCCATATCGTTGAACAGGGGCTGCTCAGGTTGCAGCAGCCACCGCACAACGTGCCCGCCAGCTGGTTCGAACACGCCCGCCGGCGCTACCGCGAGAGCGACGCGGCCTGATCAGAAGGTCACCACCGTTTTCAACGCCGTCACCCAGGCGTCCTGCGTCTCGCTGACGCCCGCCGGGTGATGCCAGTACTGCAGGCCCGGCTGCAGCTGCAGCCACGGCGTGACGTTAACCCGGTAATACAGCTCCGCCGTCACCGAGTGGCCCGGCACCGGCCGGTAGTTCGGATCGTGATAATCGCTGATGCCGCTCATCTGGTTGAGATAACGCTGATTGTCTTTGTAGCGGTCGCTCAGCTTCACCACCGAGACGCCGAGCCCCAGCCAGTCGTCCGGCCGCGCATCGAACAGCCCGCGGTAACGGATGCCGGTCGAGGTAGACCAGTGCAGGTAGTTGCTGCGCTGATCTCCCAGCCCCAGGCTGTAAAACACGCTCAGGCCACGGTTGACGTCATCCGCATGGCGCGTCACCTGCTGGTTGAAACCGGTATACAGGAACCAGGTGCGATCGTGGCTGCGATAGCCCTGCGGATCGCTGGCGCCCGGCCCGCCGGACACCCCTTCATAGAGATCGCTCTGGCGCGCGTTGGTGAACAGCACGCCCAGGTTATACACCCCCGGCAGTTGGTTGACGGCGTGAGTTTTCAGCTCCAGCTCCATCGGCAACAGGAAGCCTTTGCTGCCCTTGGTGGACCAACTCCAGGCGTGGCTGCGGCTGGGGGCGCTCGGGTTCTGCTCCATCACGCCGCCCTTGAGCGTCAGGCCGTCGGTCAGCTTGTATTGCAGCGTGCTGCCCCAGTAATGCACGTTCCAGTTGTACCAGGTCAACGAATTAGCGGACTTGCCGCCGCACAGCGTCAGCGTCTGAAAATCGCAGGGGATGATCTGATCGAAATCCTGCACCTTGTTCATCATGCCGATGCGCCACTGCAGCCGGCGATCGAGGAAGGAGCGGCTGAAGGTCAACCAACCCAGCCGGGTAATCGACTGCCCGCCAAAACTCTCCTGCGACAGATCGGTCAGGCCGACGCGCGGATCCTGCAAGCGATCGCGGGTCAGGTTGTTGTCATGGTTGCGGTTGACGATATTGCCTTCGATCGCCGCGTCCGGAATGCCGGTCAGCGCCTGCAAATCCTGGCTGAAGGTCAACGAGAACTGGTCGATGTAAGACGCCTGTTTATCGTGGTTGTAACCGCCGCCGGCGTTATACGACAGCTGGCTGAGGTAGCCGAGATTATAGTGGAAGCCGTGATCCTCCAAGATCGGCCTGATCCCCAGCATATCCCCCAACAGCCCGGGCTGCGGCGGCTCAAAGCCGAGCGCCACCCCTTCCCATTTGGCGGTGGGGGCTTCGACGTCCTTGCCGGTTTGCAGCGTTTCCGCCTGCGCCTGGCTACAGAGCAGCGCCAGCGCCGCCAGGGTCATGGAACGAGGTAATAAGCTTTTCATCATTATTATATTTCTCCGCATAACGGCTGAGTGCGGGCAACAGCATTCCCTGGGAGAGAATTTCCCATCATGAACAGCAGCGAATAACGTTAGGTTAACGCCCGGCGTTTGCCGCCGGGCTTAGAGGCTAGCGCCGCTCTTTCAGGCTGGCGCCGTTGCTGTGGATCACATCGCGATACCAGTAGAAACTCTTCTTGCGGCGGCGCTCGAGGCTGCCGTTGCCGGCATCGTCCCTGTCGACGTGAATGAAGCCGTAGCGCTTCGACATTTCCGCCTTCGAGGCGCTGACCAGATCGATCGGCCCCCAGCTGGTGTAGCCCATCACCTCGACGCCGTCGTCGATCGCTTCCGCCACCTGCACCAGATGGTCATTGAGGTAGTTGATGCGGTAGTCGTCGTGGATGCTGCCGTCGGCCTCGACGCGATCTTTGGCGCCCAGCCCGTTCTCGACGATGAACAGCGGCTTCTGATAGCGGTCGTACAGCACGTTGAGCAGGTAGCGCAGCCCGATCGGGTCGATTTGCCACCCCCACTCCGAGCTGGCCAGGTGTGGGTTCGGCACCATATCGAGAATGTTGCCGCGCGCCGTCTCGTACTGCGCCGGGTCGGCGGTGACGCAGCCGCTCATGTAGTAGCTGAACGAGATGAAATCGATGGTTTCGCGCAGCGTTTGCCGATCTTCCTCGGTGATCGCCACCTGAATGCCGTTTTCACGGAAGAAGCGCTGCATATAGGCCGGGTAACAGCCGCGCGCCTGCACGTCGCCGAAGAACAGCCAGTCGCGGTTTTGCCGCTGGGTTTCCAGCAGATCTTCCGGCTTGCAGCTCAGCGGATACAGAATGCCGCCCAGCAGCATGTTGCCGATTTTGCCCTCCGGCACGATCTCGTGACAGGCCTTCACCGCTCTGGCGCTGGCCACCAGCTGATGGTGGATCGCCTGATAGATGGCGCTCTTGTCGCTCTCCTGCGGCAGGCCGACGCCGGTGAAAGGCGCGTGCAGCGACATGTTGATTTCGTTGAAGGTCAGCCAGTGTTTGACCTTGTGCTTGTAGCGTTCGAACACGGTGCGCGCATAGCGCTCGAAGAAATCGATGGTGCGCCGATCGCCCCAGCCGCCGTAGTGCTTCACCAGACCGTAAGGCATCTCATAGTGCGACAGCGTGATCAGCGGCTGAATGCCGTATTTCGCCATCTCGTCGAACAACCGATCGTAAAACGCCAGCCCGGCTTCGTTCGGCGTCTCTTCGTCGCCCTGCGGGAAAATGCGCGTCCAGGCGATCGAGGTGCGCAGACACTTGAAGCCCATTTCGGCGAACAGCGCGATGTCCTCCGGATAGCGGTGATAGAAATCGATCGCCACGTCCTTGATGCCGCTGTCGCCCGCCGCGCGCGGCGTAATGGCGCCGAAGATGCCCTGCGGCTGCAGATCGGAGGTCGACAGCCCCTTGCCGTCGGCCTGATACGCGCCTTCTACCTGGTTCGCCGCTACCGCGCCGCCCCACAGAAAATGTTGCGGAAACTTGCCGTTCATCGCTTGCTCCTCAATTAGCGTAATAAAGTCAGCAGCGGCGCCTGTTCCTGCACCGGAGACAGGCCGCTGGTCAACACGTCCACGTAGTCATCGCTGTTGCTGATGATGATCGGTGTGGTGGTGTCATAGCCGGCGGCATGGATCGCCGCCTGGTCGAACTCGATCAGCAGATCGCCCGGGGCAACCCGCTCGCCTTCCCGCACATGGGCGGTGAAATGCGCCCCGTCCAGCTTCACGGTATCGATGCCGACGTGGATGAGAATCTCCGCGCCGTCGTCCGATTCGATGCCGATGGCGTGTTTGGTTTTGAACAGCGACGCCACGCTGCCGCTCACCGGCGCCACCACGCGCCCCTGCTGCGGCGCGATCGCCACCCCTTTCCCCAGCAGGCCGCTGGCGAAGGTTGCGTCGTTCACCTGATCCAGCGGCACAATGTCGCCGGCGATCGGGCTGAGGATGGCCTGTTTGCGGTTAAGCGGCGCGGCGGCTTCAGGCTGCGCCGTCTCTTCCTCCGGTGCGACGCCGAACAGATAGCTGGCCAGCGCGGCGAACACGAACGACAGCAGGGTGCCGCCGATCGCGCCCCATACCGTGGCGTCAATGCCGCCGCCGGGGATGATCTGCGCGAAGGTGAATACGCTCACCAGGCCGAACGAGTAGACCGAGGTATGGAAGTAGCCGATCACCGCACCGCCCAGCGCGCCGCCAATGCAGCCGAAGATGAACGGGCGTTTGTTCGGCAGCGTAACGCCGTATACCGCCGGTTCGGTGATGCCGAAAATCCCGGCGCCGATGGCCGAAGCGGACAGCGCCCGCAGCTTGGCATCGCGGGTGCGCAGCATCACGCCCAGCGTGGCGCCGACCTGCCCCATCACCGCCGGCAGCAGCAGCGGCACCATGGTGTCGCGCCCCAGCACGCTCAGGTTATTGATCATCAACGGCACCAATCCCCAATGCAGACCGAAGATCACGCACACCTGCCACATCGCCCCCATAAAGGCGCCGGCGATGATCGGGTTAAAGGCGTAAATGCTCTGATAGCCGTTGGCCAGCAGGTGGCTGAGCCAGGTCGCCGCCGGGCCGATCAGCAGGAAGGTCAACGGCACGGTGATCGCCAGGCACAGCAGCGGCGTGATGAAATTGCGCAGCGCGCTGTGGATCACCCGGTTAAACAGCGGCTCCAGGCGGCAGGACACCCAGGCCGCGAAGATGATCGGGATCACCGACGAACTGTAGTTGATGAAGGTCAGCGGAATGCCGAAGAAGTATTCGCGCACCGCCCCCGGCTGCTGCGCCGCGTCGAACGCCGCCATCATCAGCGGATGCGTCAACGCGCCGCCGATCGCCATGGTGACGAAGGGGTTGCCGCCAAATTTTTTCCCGGCGGTGTAGCCGAGCATGATCGGGAAGAAGTAGAACAGCGAGTCGCTGGCGGCGAACAGCATTTTGAAGGTGCCGCCGCTCTCCAGCAGCCAGCCGCAGGCCAGGCTCAGCGCCAGGAAGCCTTTCAGGATCCCCGAAGCGGCCATCACCCCGAGCAGCGGGGTAAAAATACCGGACACCAGATCGATAAATCGGCTGAGCAGGTTGTCTTTTTTGCCGCCCGCGTCGTCGCTCGGCGCGCCCTCGGCCAACCCGCCAACGCGGTTAACCGCGTCGAACACCTCCGCCACGTGGTTGCCCACCACCACCTGGAACTGGCCGCCGCTCTCCACCACCATGATGACGCCGGGGTTTTTCTTCAGCGCTGCCGCGTTGGCGCGAGTGTCGTCACGCAGCTTGAAACGCAGGCGGGTGGCGCAGTGCACCAGGCTTTTCACATTGTCGCGGCCACCGACGCCGGCCAAAATCTCACTGGCTAATGTGTCATATTTCATACGGTTATCCTTAGACTTCGCGTTCTGCCTCTCCCCTCCCCGCACTGGCCTGGCGCTGAGGCGGAATTCGGCGCAAAAAAAAAACCTAAACCTCGCGGCCTCTGCCCCATCGGGGAACAGAAACGCGAGGTTTAGGTTTTGCCTGCCGTAGCAGTAACAACCCTAAATCGGTTGAGTTATGACGTTAACACCGCGGATTTTGCCGGGGCAAGCCTTTGCGCCGGCAAATTGCCGAACTGTGATCGCGGGGGCAAAACGACCTCAATGCGCGAAATAATGCATGCCGCCATCTACCGGGATCACCGCGCCGGTGATATATCGCGCGAGCGGGGAGCAAAGAAACGCCGCCAGATAGGCCATGTCTTCCGGTTCGCCGAAGTAGCCGATCGGGATATGTTGCGCAATAAACGCCTGGCGTGCTTCATCGCAAGCGTATAAGCGCTCGCGGATCTGTTCACTGTTGATGCGCCCCGGCTGTAACGTATTGACGGTAATCCCCTGCGCAGCCACATCGCCGGCCAGTCCTTTGGCCCACAGATGCAATGCGCCCTTGGCGGCGCTGGCGGCGCTCAGGCTGCGCGGCTCCATCGAGCCGCTGATGTTGATAATCCGGCCCCAGCCTTGCGCCTGCATGGCCGGCAACAGCGCCTGAGTCAATCTGCGGGCCGGCGTGAAGTTCAAAGCGAAAGCGTCATCCCAGCTGCGATCGCTGTCGTTCAACGTCGTGGGGTGAAACGCGCCGACCGCGTTGATCAGAATATCGACTGTCCCCACCTGGCACAGCGCCTGCGCCGCCAAACGGGCGAGAGCCTCAGGCTCGGTCACATCGGCAACGATCACCTGCGGACGCGCCGCCCCTTGCCGTTCCACCTCATCCGCCAAGGCCTGCAGCCGGTCACCGCGTCGTGCGGTGGCCACTACCTTGACACCTTGAGCGGCCAATACCCTGACCATGCCGGCACCGATCCCTTCGCTGGCGCCCGTGACCAATGCCGTGCGTTGCTGTAATTGCAAATTCATAAGAAAAATTAATTGAATAATTCAATTTAAGAGGAAACGTTCATACATTGAATCACGCCGTTATTCGTGTGAATATTCCCGAAAATCGCATCATTAATGTGCAGGAATTCACCGATGTTTGACTGGCAGGATTTAAAACACTTCGTGGCGCTGGCGCGCACCGGTTCGTTGTCGGCGGCAGCGCGGGAGCTGGGTTGCGATCACGCCACCGTCGGGCGACGCGTAGCGGCGCTGGAACAGGCGCTCGGCCTGCGTTTGATCGTACGACTGCCGCGCAGCACACCGTTGACCCAGGACGGACAGGCGATTGCCGGGCTGGCGGCGGAGATCGAGGCGCAAAGCCAGGCTATTGCCCGCCATGCGCGCAGCGCCGGCGCAGCGCCCCAGGCCGGCGTGCGCATCAGTACGCCGCCGTCGATCGCCGCGCATATTCTCGCGCCGCGCATTGCCGCATTTAACCAGGCTTTTCCACAGATCGTCGTCACGCTGTCAGGTGAATCGGCGCTCGCCGAGCTGGATCGCGGCGAAGCCGACATCGCCGTGCGCATGGTGCGCCCGCAGCAGCCAGAGCTGCTGACGCAGCGCATCGGCATGATGCGCTACGCGCTGTATGCCGCACCGGAGCACGCCGCACTACCCGACGCGGCGCGCCGCTTTCTCGCCTATGACCATCACTACCAACAGCAGCCGCATCAGCAATGGCTGCAACAGCTGTTGCAGGGGCGTCCGGTGGTCTTTCAGGCCAGCGATCTGTTTTCACTGCAACAAGCGGCGCGTTCAGGGCTGGGTGCCGCCGTTTTGCCGACTTTCGTCGCCGATGGCGATCCGGATCTGGTCCCGTTGCCCACGGCCAATGCCGCGCCAACGCGCGAGCTTTGGCTGGTGACGTATCCCGATTTGGCGCGCACCACTGCCGTGCGCGCGGTGATGAATTTCCTGGTCGAAACGCTCGGCAAAACGTGCCCATTACCGGCATAAAGCATCAGAATGACTAATATAAATACTGGACAAAAGTCACGCGGGGGATTATTACTGGTCAACACTTAATCGAGAGTAGGGATGGCAGTCATCATGGTGTTGCGTACTGATGTAGGACGGATTCTGATCACCGGCGCCGGCGGCCGGGTAGCCACGGCGTTTCGTCAGGCAATGGGCGATCGCTACGCGCTGCGCCTGGCGGAACGCGACATCAGTCTGCTGAACGATCTGCAACCCGGCGACGAAGTCATCAGCTTCAACATCGCCGATCTCGACGCCTGCCGCGCGGCCTGCGCCAATATCGACACCGTGTTGCATCTGGCGGCCGATCCCTCCCCCGACGCCGACTTCTGCGGCTCGTTGATGGACAACAACATTCTCGGCACCTTCAATATCTTCCGCGCGGCGAAAGACGCCGGCTGCCGCCGGGTGGTGTTCGCCAGCAGCGCGCAGGCGGTGGAAGGCTACCCGCTCGACTATCAAATCCGCCCGGACGACGCGCCGAAACCGAAGAACCTGTACGGCGCCAGTAAAGCCTTCGGCGAAGGCATCGCCGCCTACTTCGCCCATCAGGAAGGGCTTTCTGCCCTGTCGGTGCGCATCGCCAACTTCACCAGCCTGAGCCCGGGAGATCGGCTCAGCGCCCGCGACATGAGCGCGTTTCTCAGCCATCGCGACGCCGCCGATCTGCTGGAGCGCTGCATTCGTGTCGAAGGGGTGCAATATGCGGTGGTGCACGGGGTTTCCAATAACCGCTACACGCGTTTATCGCTGGAAGAGACCCGTCGCCTGCTGGGTTACGCCCCACAGGACGATGCGTTCAGCCTGCTCGGCTTCGAATAGCTTGGGCGGAAAGGGAAACAACGCCGGGAGGCACCCGGCGTTGGGACAGCATTACGGTTTTTCGGCGATCTTGCGCAGATATTCGTTATTTTTAAACGCAATGATGATCATCTCGAACGCCACGCGCACGAACACACCGCCGACGATGATGCCGAACAGGCCACGGAAGAACTCGCCGTAGAACATCATGCCGATGCCGCTGATCAACACGCCCAACAGCGCCAGCCAGTAAACGGCGGTGATGATTTTTGGCGTCAGCATCGCGTCGAAGAAGAAGATATTTCTCATGTGGATCTTTCCTTAGGCAGGTCTTTCATTATCCCAGAGGCGCCGCACCGAGCGGCGGCCACTTATACACAAAGATAATGATAGCGGCTAAGAGTTGATGCCGAACAGATAAATGGGGGCGGGAGAGGATAAGCGTTTATGTTTTATGCGGCTAACGGCGTGCGGCGGATAAAAAACCGCCGCACGCTGTCGCTTAGCCGTTGGCGTAAACGACTTTTGCGGCGGTGCGGCTGGTGAACAACACCAACAGCAGCGCCAGCCCGGCGATAATCGCCCCCATCACCGGCACGAAGCTGTAACCCAGACCGGCGGAGACCACCGCGCCACCGGCGGCGGCGCCCAGCGCGTTGCCCAGGTTGAAAGCGCCGATGTTGACCGAAGACGACAGCCCCGGTGCTTCGCTGGCCACGCGCATCACGCGCATCTGCAGCGGCGGCACCACGGCAAAGGTCGCCGCGCCCCAAATCACCATGCTCACCGCTGCGCCGATGTCACTGCGCGCCAGCAGCGGGATCAGCAGCATGATGGCCACCAACAGCAGCAAGAAGCCCTTCAGCGTCGCGCTCTCGGAACGGTCGGCGAACTTGCCGCCGAGGTAGTTGCCGATGGAGAAACCGACGCCGATCAGCACCAGCATCACCGTCACGAACAGCGGCGTCGCCTCGGTGATGTGCTGCAATACCGGCGAGATGTAGGTATAGAGCGTGAACATCGCGCCCGCCCCCAGCACGGTCGTCAGCAGCGCGGTCAGCACCTGCGGCCGCACCAGCACCGACAGCTCGCGTTTCACGTCAGGGCGCGCGCCGGCGCTGCCTTTCGGCAACGAGAACCACAGCCCCAGCATGGCGATCACGCCCAACCCGGCCGTCGCCAGGAACGACATGCGCCAGCCGATGGTTTCACCCAGCCAGGTTGCGGCGGGCACCCCGCCGATATTGGCGATGGTCAGCCCCATAAACATGGTCGCCACGGCGCTGGCCTGTTTCTCTTTCGGCACCACGCTGGCGGCCACCACCGATCCGAGGCCAAAGAAGGCGCCGTGGTTCAGGCTGGTGATGATGCGCGACAGCATCAGGGTGGTGTAATCCGGCGCGATGGCCGACAGCACGTTGCCCAGGGTAAAGATCGCCATCAGGAAAATCAGCGCGTTTCTGCGCGCCCGGTGCGACAGCAGCAGCGTCATCAGCGGCGCGCCGACCATCACGCCGACGGCGTAGGCGCTGATCAACATGCCGGCCATCGGAATGGAGACGTCCACCCCTTTGGCGATGGTCGGCAGCAAGCCCATAGGAGAGAATTCGGTGGTGCCGATGCCGAACGCCCCCACCGCCAGGGCTAACAAGGGATAATTCACTTTCATGCAACAACTCCGGTTTACCGCTGCCGAAGCGCGGGAACAGTTAAGATGCCGAAAGTATGACATTGATCACAACAAAGATAAGCAGGCGGGAGGCTAAAAGACTTTTGCAAATTTGTTAAAAGTGCGGTGGGAGGGGGCATCCGTAATCCGGTGTGATCACGCGTGGCAGCCGCCCTACCGCTGCCCTTCCATCCACGCAAGAAAATCCATCATCCGGTCGGCAAAGGCAGCGTCGTTCGCCTCGCCAACCGCATGAGCCAGCAAGTACGTCATGTCAGCCTGCTGTGCCGGATAGCGCGCCAGCAGCTGTTCGGCATAGTCGGTTAACGTTGTCGGCCAGAATGCGCTGCCCTCGGCGCGCAGCATGTTGGTGGCGCGGATCAGCTTTCTGGCCGCTTCGCGCTTTAAGCGCTTCTCATCCGGCACCGGGCTTGTCTGCAGCAGTAGCTGCTCCCGATAACGCACCAACACGGGCCGTAAATCGGCATTGACCGCCAGCGCGATGCGCCGATCGGGCCGAAACAGCGGAAAAGCGGCGGAAACGTCTTCGCCCCACAGGCAGCGGCAGTGATGCTTCAGCCAAAATCCCCAGGAATGGCAATGCTCAGGGTTCAACGCCTCCTCGACGCTGCCGATGTCAAAGTCGACCTTGCTCACGATCCGCTGCTCCAGCTGAAAAGCCTGCCGCCACGCCTCAAGGTGCTGCAACGCCTCGCTATCGGCCGGCTTGGTGAGCAACAGCGTGATGTCCAGATCGGACACGCCGGGAATGGCTTCGCCGCGCGCGACGCTGCCGTAGAGGTATATGCTGTGGATGAGCGCCGGGAATTGGCACGGTAGCCCCGACGTCAGCGCCTCCAGCAGCGGGATAAAAGCCAGCTGCAGCGGAAACGCCGTCACCGTAGGAATCAAGCCCACCTCATGCCCTTCCACTGCGCACTTTGCCCGAGCGCATTTCGATGTTCCGCTGCAGTTCGCGCAGCCCGCCAGCCAGGAAGCAGGCTTCCGCCAGCACGAACAGCGGGCCGATGATAAGGCCCGTCACGTCGTCCATAAACGCCGGTTTTCTCCCCTCCCAGAAATGCCCGACAAACTGAAACAGCCAGCCGATGACGAAGCCGCCGATGCCGACGCTCAGCCACGCCGCCGTCGACAGCGACGCCACCCAGGCGCCGAACACGAGGCACAGCAGCAGCAACGCCAGCATCATGATGCCAAGGCGCAGGTTCAGCCGCAGGTAATAGAGGGCCGCGACGATAACCACCGCGGTGGCCGGCGAAAACGGCAGCCATCCCGCGCCCCACCCCGGCCGGGAGAGCAGCGCCAGCAGGCTGACGACGATCAGCGGGATGCCGATAAAATGCGTGGCGATATTGCGCACATCGCGGTGATAGGCGGCATAAGCGGCAAGTTGATCTTCCAGACTTCGCATGTTGACCTCCGAATGATGCGCGCACGGCCGAGCCGGCTCATTGCATTAAAGATAGCCGTATCGTTCAGCATAGGAAAATGATCGGATCACAGGAGTCGCATTTGATAGCCATCACCATTGAATTTACTCAGTTTTATCTAGTTCGATTTTGAACCATGCCCCCTATTATGCCCCCAAATGATTTTGCTTGTGGGGTTCAAGGGGCTTTATGGCTGCTTCTTGGTGTCTGTTTTCCACTGTAGTAAACCGGCGATATCCTGTTCCCCCGCCGCTTCTTTTAAGCGGCGCTGCTGCTCGGCATACTGGACGTATTCAGCCTGCGCTTTTTCATCTGCCGCTTTCTTACTGACCGTGCCAGCCCCTTGCAGAACATCACGGTCGTTAAATTGCAGAAATTGATCCAACTTATCCTGCCAATCACGCAGGAACACCTGTTGACGACGCCGCGCCTGATCTTCAGCGAAATCTAACCACATGTTGACCACGCGATTGAGTTCGCTGACTTCGTCCTGATTGAGGTAATTTTTCGCCACCGTCACGTCGCTTTTGCGCACCTCCTCACCCTTATAGCTGCTCAAGCCCATATGGGGCTGGTTAGCGTCAGCCCGCTGATGGATGAGTTCGGCAGCGGTGTGGCCTGTGCAGGCAAAATGCAGCTTGTTTTGGATAGTTTGGAAAAACAACGTTGTCTCTTTAAGTGACGGCTGATAGTCGGCGGCTAATGCGAAGATCTCCCTAACCCGCAAATAAACCCGACGCTCACTGGCACGGATATCACGGATGCGCTCCAGCATCTCATCAAAGTAATCAGGTACAGCGGATGAACCCACGGGCGGATTTTTAAGCCGCTCGTCATCCATCACGAAGCCTTTGATCAGGTATTCCTGAAGCGTTTGGGTTGCCCACTGCCGGAACTGAGTTCCTCGGGGTGAACGAACACGATAACCAACGGCAAGAATAACGGGCAGACTATAGTGCAGGATATTGCGACTTACCTGACGGCCCCCTTCCTGCTGAACCTGTAAGTAAGACTTACAGGTTGCGTTTTGTTCAAGTTCCGCTTCTTCGTAGATCGCTTTGATGTGTTGCGTAATCGCCTGGGGAGTCACTTGATAAAGATTCGCGATGGTCGCCTGGGGCAGCCACAGCGTTTCTTGCTCAAAACGACATTCAACACGCACTTCACCGTCATCGCTGGCAAACATAACAAACTCACCTGCCGGTGATTGGGTTAAGTGCTTGTCTGCCATGTCGCCTCCGCTTTAATCTGGCTTACCGTGCAGTAAAGCACCTAGTATGCCAGAGATCCATGTAGGAGAGCTCATTACGCGTATGGCGTTTATTTTGCAGGCAACATGCCTGGATAATGCTTAGCGATAATGTCGTTCATCTTCTCCACCAGATCTAACCGTTTGAACATCAGATGCGCGGTTCCCTTCTGAAAGTAACGAATGCTGAAGAAATCATCTTCGTACAACTGCACACCCGGATGATCGCGAATATGTTCCATTAGCCGGGTCGTGACATCACCGCGATTGTCAGGAATAGGTTTGCCATCCAGCAGGAAGAGCATACGCTCCAGATCCGTCAGTTGGTCACGACGCCAGCCCCAGTTCAGGCTAAAGCCCCAGCGATTGTGAGTGACCAGGTTATTGATGATGATCTTTTTTCCAAAACTACATGGGCTGTTAGTTTTGTAATCCCATGAAAGCCCTTTAAATACGTTGACCACCCCACGCTCGAACACTTCCCCCTTACTGTGGTGCAAATGCTCAAAGGTGGCCAGAATGTTTTCCTCGCTGATTTCTGGCAGAACCCCATCCTCCAGATTCTTATGCCACTCATCACGGGCCTGCGCGTCCATAAGAGAAATCATTCCGGATTTCAGCATCAGGTCACGCCAAACACTGCGATCAAGATTGCGGGTGATCACTGGCATAGCCGTTTCTGCTTTTTCCATCAGCCAGCAACCGCAGCGGAAATCTTGTCGCATGGCCCAATCTCTTGCTATTCCTCCACCGAAGCTGTTAGTGATGACCGAGATTTCTTCAAGCTGGTGAATAAGGGCTGCAATCTACGCCAGCGCGGTATTACGTCCAGACACGATGCGTTCGATGCTGGTGGAACAAATCAACTCTGTATGGTCAGTTAAAACTTCGAGTTCAATCTGCATATTTCTTTCTCTATAAACGCCAACACCCGCCGGTTTAAGGGCGGGGGTCGGGTAGTGGTGGTATTAAAAACATTGTGGGCTGTCCTGCACTGGACACCGGTAATCAGCATGCCAGCAGCAATCTAGACAGGTTCATGCCTGCTTTTCTCCCCGGATAACTGAGGTGATGGTCTGGTAACCCATACGGGTCATCAGGCCGGTGGCTCGACGGGCGCGGAGAATATCGATAGCAGTGATAAAGGGCGATTGCGCCTGACAGTCGAACCCTCGGCGGTCAATGCGTACCAGATCAAACTTCTCCACCATGGCATTCAGCGTATCCGCGAGGGAGATACCGTCACCGATATGGGCCTGTATTACGGCATCGTCGCTGAATGCGGTGTCGTTGAGCGTCAGGCCGTAGTGCTGCGCCAGCAGGTAGGTGAGCAAGAATTGCCAGATAGCCATGGGGGACGGGCACGACGGGGCCGCCCGAGTGGATGACGCGGGTATTGTTCGCATAAGGGATATCTCTTTGTTGGATAGTAAGAATGGCGTGAGGTTAAAAATGCAGGGCGTTTTACCTGGGCGTTTCAGGTGTCGGATAAATCGAGAGGTACACATAACCCTGTGATCCCAGACTGTCGGCTTCGCAGGTCAAGCCATTGCAATACAGCGTGACACAGTGCTGATAACGGGGATTGAGCTCACCAGAAAGCAGCATCAGTTCCAGGTGGTTGATGAACTGCGGGAAGGCGTTATCTACGTCACGCAGCTGCTCGTCGCTGAAGGTACCGCTGATATCGGCACGGTCAGCCAGGAAGTGCAGTCGCCCGCCTTCCTGTACCAGGCGGGCGCCAAACTGCGGAGTGACGTTACGTTTAAGTCCCCAGACAGGGGCAATGATTGATGGCATCGTATCGCCCCCTATAACAAGCCGTGTTCAGCAAACGAATACACCGACATGCCGCCGACAATACAGTGATCCAGTACCCTGACCTCAACCAGTGCCAGCGCATCTTTAATCCTGCCGGTGATTTGCCGATCGGCAACACTGGGCTCAGCGTGGCCGGAAGGATGGCAATGCGCGAGAAGTACCGCTGCAGCATTGTGCTTCAGTGCCGCCTTCACGATTTCGCGGGGGTGGACTTCGGTGCTGTTGATACTGCCGGTGAACAACGTTTCGTGGGCCAATAGCCTGTGTTGATTGTCCAGCCAGAGCACCATAAACACTTCGCGCTCCAGCCTAGCCATGCGCAATCGAAGCCAATCGCTGACGGTACCAGGTGAAGTGAATGAGGCTCCCGGTTCACGCAAATGGGTCTCCAGCAAGAACAGGGCGCGTTTGATAGTACGTTGTGTACTTAATGGCAGTTCAGTGACTGCCGGAGATAAGGTTAAGTTCATGAGGTTATTCCGTTGTTTTCAGTCGTTCATAGGCATGACGTCACTGCATTCAGGGTTCATTGAGCGGTAGCGCAGGAGACGATTTGAAATAGGTCATCTCAGCGCCTAAAAACCAAAAACCCCGTCGCGATCGGCGACAGGGCTCTAAGTCAGTAGCAAACTGATAGCGGTAATCAATCAGCTAGAGATGATCAACAAGACGCTTGAGTGGTGATAGCTGACTATCACCTGATTTGATGTCGCATGATGTGGTCTTGGCATTAACCAATGCCTTGCCCAGAGCGGGTGTCAACAATTTCGCCGGGTATTGGAAGCTGTACGCCAGAGGGACATGATCGAAGCTGCTGTCGTTGTGGTAGAAGTGAAAAACAAAGGTCCCTTCCTTACGCTTCTGCATGGCAGAAACCGCCTGTGCCAAATTAGCCGTCAGGAGGCTGTCCATCAACGTATCGGGATGATCGATACTGATGTTCATTTGATGGGCCCCGGCCGGGTAATACTGCAGAGTCATTCCCGTTGCCCCCTCGGCCTTAACGCCATAGATATCTTTCAGGTAATACATGATGCCCAGACGTGCTTCATCGGCGTTGCAGGTGAGCCTGAATTTCTCAGTAACCTTTCCCTTCTTCCCCGTGATGATAAATTCATCAACGCCATCCATAATACGGTCATGCTCAACCTGTACGCTGTCAGCCACCACATTCCGGTATTCTATCGGCTTGGGATCATAAGCCGCTGCGCATGCGGCCTGGCTCAACAGAGCGCTGACCAACAGGGTAAACATCATTATCATTTTTTTCATGTTCATCATCTCCTTGATAAAAATCACTTATTCCTGCTCCGTTAGCGTGACGTAAATATTCCCGCCTGAGCGCACTTCTATCGTCAGCGGTTCTTTTGAGCCGGTATTCAGCAAAGCCTGAGCCTGATAAAAACGCCCTGCCACCTCCTCCTTGATATCTGTGATACGGATACAGTGCTCCTCTATGCCCTGACGCTGCAGGATTTTAGTGACCACCGGGCAAGCGCTTTGCGCCAGCCGTTCGGTACCCGATTGCGTTTTAAAATGATTACCGACCACGGCTGACAATACGGTGCAAATCAGCCATACCTGTAACAAGCGCCAGGGTTTCCCCTGACGCTCGTCACGTTGCCGCAGGTAAACCATCGGTAGCAGGAACCATCCCAGTGAAGGGGCCATTTTCTCCTGTTTCATCAGGCTCAATCGGTCGAGTAGCACCCAGACCAGGGAGCAAAGCATATAAAGACCCAGCGCAACTTTCTGTGGGAGGAAGATAGCGGAGAGACCCCAGATAACAGGAAGGCCAATGGATAAACACCAGGCGTAGGTGTCCTGTTTGAGAAACGGATAAGGTTTCAACATAGAGAAATATTCCTTTATTAATAATAAATTAGAAAACAGTGGGATTGAACATCCTCCCCTGCGAGGGGATCGTATCGGGATGTAAAGAAGAGGGATAATCGTTAGTGAAGATCAATAAACCGAAACCGATCGTTGAAATCTATCGTTAAAAACGATCATTAATTTTAATTTAATAGTCAAAAACTATAATAAATCTATATTCGATCGGCGAAACAGATCGAACACAGGGCAGGTTTTTAGATAGGCGTTAAAAGAAGCGATGCCAGAGTAATTTGGCTAGAGAGAGCAGCCGAGAGCGGGCCTGTTTTAACCATGTTCTGAGTGTGTGTGATTCCAACAGGGCCTCCACACTTTCATCAAAGATGTCTCCCACCACACGGGCAAAACCTTCCTGCGCCGTGGTGGTCACCTTCTCCGTCAGATACTCAGGTTCAAGTTGACGGGTAACCGCACTGCTGGCTTTGTCGGGTAAAACGGTGATGAGGGTTTCGACCCACTGAGATATGTTGAAGCCTTCAGAAGCAGAAACCGCCAAAACAGGATGAATGGGAGAAAATACGGTATTCACCTGGGTCACTTTCTCCTGTAGATTCTGCCGCTGCCGTAGAGAGGGCTGGTGGGTTGCAGTATTCCATTCTCGACAAGGCTCTATTTTATCGGCCTGGCTGAGGACGAACAGAAAGTGGGCAGGATCTGCGCCTTGGAAAACCAACTGCTGGTAACACCGGATATCGTCATTCCAGGCACGATCATCAGCTTTCAGTACCCAGACAATCAGGTCCAGCTTATTCAGCCAATGTTGGTACAAGCGGGCATACATCTTATCAAGCATGGGCGTTTCACCGATTCCCGGGAAATCAATAATGTTGAGAGCATGCAGACCATCAGAGGCTTTGTACTGCTGAGCACGACGGGTACACCCCTTTACCGCATCCACATTAGCGGGAGGGGACGTAAACAGCGTATTACACAGGCTGGATTTACCTGCACCGGTTTTGCCCATCAGTCCGATTGTCGGTTCATAGGCGATCACTTCATCGAGTCGATGAAACACTCTTTGAGATATTTCTCGGGGAAGAGTCTGTAACAAAGAAGACAGAGGCTCATAACTTTTCTGTTTTTTATTCATTGCATTACCTAAGATAATTAAGTTAAATACCACTTCAATGATATTTAACTAAGAAATTATCCAAATAAAAAACCAGAAAAATCTAGATATTTAACAGCCCCCGCCCTTTTAAATTAAATCTTTCTTTGTTGTTAATGTTTTTAATTCCACAGAAAAAACCGTTATCTCCAATGAAAGTGTTTTTTACCTCGCTCACTCTATCTGAAAAAAACTTAGGCTCCTTACAAACCGGAATAAAGAAACCACTATTATCCCTGTGTTCCCTTCTCCTCTCAAAAACAGGTACAACTCCGGAGTACTTATTTGAGAAATTCCTGCGCCACCCTTTATTAATAAGATCTGATTGCCTCAAATATCTAATATTGAAGAAATCATAATACCCACTATATTTATCCCACTCTGTAGAAGTAATTATCATAGGCTGATACATAACGCGATATTTGAGCTCCACACTTGAAACATTTGAGTTCTTCTTTAGACTCCCGGAAAACTGTAGTCTGAGAAACACAAAAATCGCACTGTCATCATCCACCTTATGAACATTTTCCCCATACACTTCCTTATAAAAATCAGCAAGAATCCCTGTGTTGGCCGCTTGGATTATCTGTTCAGAATAAAACAACTTCCTCTCACTAGGCGTAGAAGCCAATGCCTCGTCAAGAACGAGTGCCCCATGAGAAGGGAAAATATCCTGTCTGGGATAGTAGTGATCATAAATCTCTATCTCAGGCCTGACTTTCCGCACATCGTTAGCATGCGGCCTTTCTTGCATGAGAAGCAACTCGACGTATTTTGACTGCGTCATCCCTGCTTTCTTGGCTGAGTTAATGACCCGTTCATAGAGCGCCTTATCGGAAAGATAGGTCGTTATCTTGTACTTGCTTGCCATCTCTTGCTTTCCCCCACAGCCTTGACTTTAAAAAGTAACTTACTTTACAACAAAATCATATATATCATGCAATTATTTTAAATTAAAACAAAAGATCAAGATTTTCAAAGGATCTCTTTGGGAGCAAGTAAAGCGCATTGGGTACGCCAATACATAGGGGTATGTAAAAAAATACTGCGCATCCCATTGATTGATCCATGAACACACTCCCTACAAAACAGCGGTGGCGTTGCCGGTACTGGTCCAGTCTCTCCCATGCCACTCGAGGGAAGAGATAGCAAATGTACCAACCAGAACAGGTTGCCCTGCGCAACAGCCCTTCCCTGCAAACAAGCATGTAAATATAGCGTTTTAAAAAAGCATAACTCCAGAGTAAATTATCCAAAAAGTAATCAATAGAATCGTAGGCTGACACCTCGCCCAGTCTGAAAATCGCCATGAAATTTGCTTAGTGCAAACTAAAATAAAATCTCGGATTGTTTAATATATATATATAAATAACATATATACAGAACACAGTGGATTAATTATATACAAATAAAATTGAATATATGAAAGGTGATTTTAATAATTAAATACGGGGTATGGGATGAGATGAAGACAATTAAACCCTGAGGGCATACATTATGAAAGCAAGCACAACATCACATAACAATCACTACCTAAATAGGTTTGAGCAAGTCATAAATCTCGCTTTGGCTAAACACCCCAGAACCTTAGCTGCACGTATTGACCTGCACTTGCCTAATGAAGCATCTCGTAATGACAAAAATGTCATATCACGTTTTACAGATGCCGTTAAAGCGAAAATAAAAGCAGATAGGAAAAGAAGTAAAAAAACTAATCCCAAGGCACATGACTCTGAAGTTCATTACATATGGGTTAAGGAAAGTAACCAAATAGGAAACAAAGTCCACTACCACGTTCTCCTGATGTTCAATAAGGATGCTTACTGGACACTGGGGAACTATATAGCAGAAGGTAACCTTGCAGACCTCATTGTCCAGGCATGGTGTAGTGCGCTTGGTGCCGATAAAGAAAAGTACCGTTCTCTTGTCTATTTTCCCAAGAACCCCTGCTATCACATCAATAGAAATGCCCTGACGAAAACACATGACTACCAAGCTCTTTTGGACCGTATCAACTACATGGCAAAACACTGGACCAAGCAATACAGCAATCAAGCACGCTCCTTTGGATGCTCGGTAAACTCTGGTGTCCTGATGGGGAAGCAAACGAACAAGCACATAACAACTTAGCAACCAGGGGTAAGGACAAGACTCTCCCATCATCCGGGGGAACTTGCGCCATACCCCCAACTACGAATTATTTATTTCTTACTCGGCAGCCCATCCCTTGAGGGAAGCCAAGTAGAAAACCAAAACGGCATTCCTCCTTTAACCAATTGACTTAAAGGAGATTTAATCATGAATACCAATACACCATCCCTACTAAACGATCAGCTTGTCGATATGGCGTTTATCACGCAGTTCACTGCCTTAAGTGACAAATGGTTTTATAAACTGATCCAGCAGGGTGAATTCCCAAAACCTATTAAACTGGGGCGTAGCTCTCGTTGGCTACAGAGTGAAGTGGAGGCGTGGGTGCAACAACGTATTCAGCAGTCCCGCCCGTAATCATCGGAAGGCTCGGGATCGGTTCAGGTGCCCTCCATGCAAAACGCATGCATTTGCGCCGAGGTCACATTCGCCGTCTGAGAGAGCGAGTCTGCTGATTAGCCGCTGCCTGACTCACTCAGTTTAGCAAAATATTTTGTGCGACCTGTCTTAGTCACTCCTCGGCGATTGTTCCGGATAACAACCTGATGCTTCGTGCTTAAACTCTTACCATACCGCGCTGAACCCTTGTTCCTTCAGCCGATGACGGGTACGCTTCACGTAAGCGGCATCAATAATCTCATCAGGAGGTAAATCGCGCGTAATGTTGCAAATAGTTGCCAGCGCAGCATCTGAGAGTTTAAAAGTCCGTGGTAGCGAGTACCTGTGGCCTGTCTTGTTCTCATCAATACGATTAAACAATTCCCTGAAGAAATCCGTCAGAGAGGGCCTACGGGCTTTAATAATTGCCTCTGTCGCTTCATCGGCACATGTAACATTCACATCTTCCATCCCCAGGGAGCGAAGAATATCAGCAATACCAGGCCAGTACTTGAGATCGTAACGCTGAAGTGATTGCAATTCTGGTTTGAGGTAAAGCTGATAATGACCATTTCCCTCTCCAGCATCATCAATGAAATCCGTTAAGCTGTGCATCCGATCACAGTAGAAATGCCCACTATGATTCAGCAATGCCGAACGTCTCTCTAACATTTCCGCCAACCGGATACTCATTATGCTGATATCTTCATTCAGCTTCGTCAGTTCCTGGTGATCAGCTCGCAGCTCAGCGTAGCGTTCCTTTGTCCCGAAGCTCCCCGTATGAACAAACTGTTCCAGAAGAAGCCACAGGCGTTGCCCGGCTATATTGAGAGAGGCAATTTCCCTATAAACCGGGGCTATTTCATCATGCCGAACGATGAGATATTCAAAAACCGGCCAGGTTGCGGGCCATATCGGGTTGGGCGAATCGCGCCATTCATGGAGCTTTTCTTTCAGGAGCTCCAGCGCAATCATCGGAGCATTATTAACGTCAATAATCATCGTTATTTTCTCTGGCTATCATCTGCGTATGCCCATTATTCACTGTCCCCCCCCTCCGTGTCGGTAACGGGAATACCGTTTTTATACCGTCTTCGGGTTACTTCACTTGTAAGCGTACAGCGAAGGCCGTATTGACAGAGGTCGGGTAAGTTATTCTGTTGGCAAGGTTATACGCCACGGCAGTAGCTCATTGACCCGGTTTATAGGCCAGTCGGCATGTCCCTAGCAAGCTGTAGAGCAACGCCCCTAGCTCACCTCCGTGATCCGAGCCGAAGAACAGGAAGTTCTTGCGCCCCAGACTCACGCTCCGCAAGGCATTCTCTGCGATGTTGTTATCCACCTCGGCCCAACCGTCCTCTGCATAATACGTCAGCGCTGACCATTGGTTCCACTAATGGCGGAAAAGATCAGCAACCAAGTTAGTTCTCTAGTCCATATATCAGTAGAATATGCGTAAATCCCCCCACTCAGGCATAAAAGGTATAAAGATGTATTCAGATCAACAACGTAGTTATCCACGTGAGCAAGCTGCGTCTCAATCCAGGCCGAGTTATAACCCTGCTCATGCAAGATTGTGCTCATCGTGTGGCGGAAACCGTGCCCCGTCAGCCGCCCCTTGTAACCCAGTAGCTCGATAACCTGATTCACGCTTTCTTTGCTGATTGGCTTACGGTGATCGTTTCTCCCAATGAATACCAAGGGATAAGCACCCGTAATAGGTCTAAGAGAATCGAATAGATCGACAACTTGCGTTGATAGAGGGACGACGTGTGGTCGCTTCATTTTCATCACTTCCGGCGGTATGTTCCAGATCCCTTTATCGAGATCGATATCCTGCCAGCGCGCAAATCTCAGTTCCTGGGTTCTGACGCCCGTCAGCATTATAATGCGGGTAGCCGTTTTGGTGATGACGCTACCGGTATAGCCCGCGAGGTCGTTAAGAAAATAGGGTAATTCCTGAGCCGTCAGGAAAGGGAAATGTTGTTTCTTCGGCGGAGTTAGGGCTGAGGCCAGATCGGGGGCAGGGTTATACTCTGCCCGTCCGGTGATAATGGCATAACGGAACACCTCACCACAGCGCTGGCGTACTTTGCGCATCTTCTCCAGCGCAAATATATCCTGATCACCGGGCCGACCGGCAGCGGAAAGAGCTGGCTGGCCTGCGCACTGGGAGAGCAGGCGTGCCGCCAGAAATATCATGTGCAGTACTGGCGGGTGAGCAGGCTCCTGGAGGTGCTTGGAGGCGGGCATGCGGATGGAAGTTACCTTAAGCAAATGAAATTGTTACAGAAGGTAGAGTTGCTTATCCTGGACGATCTGGGTCTGGAAAGTCTGACGGTGCGACAGAGCAGCGATCTGCTTGAAGTGGTGGAAGACAGGTACGAAAAGGGAAGTACGATAGTGATCACTCAGTTACCGGTAGATAAATGGTACGGTCTGATGGAAAAACCGACGACAGCGGATGCGCTTCTTGACAGGTTAATCCACGGAGCTCACAGGTTAAATCTGCAGGGAGAATCAATGCGCAAAAACAAAGAATAGCCAGAATAAAAAAGAGAGAGTAAAAAGTTAAGAGGAAGTGTCCGCCTCAGCCCGTAACGGGTGTTCGTCTCTCGCCGTAATATCTGTCCGGATAAGCCGTAATACGCATTCAGCATCGCCTTCACCACCCGGCGCCGAGTGGCCTGTGCGGGCGGCGTTATCCAGCAGCTTTTCGGGCGTCCAGCTGCTGTGTCCGCCCCGGTGGTGACCGGCATGTGCGCCGGATGCGTCGTATGACTGTACTGCCGGTCGCTGCATGGGTGCTGAGCCACACAGTGCCCCCTTATGCCACACCTGAACCAGCGTCTGGCTGACCTTCACCAGCAGCCGTTCGCCTACCTGCTCATGGGGGACGGAGGGCGTTACAACACTGGCTCTGGTACGCTTACAATACCAAAACTGGCGGCGTCCTGACCTACACCTTCGGGCCGCGCAACGATGAGACATGCAGGGGGGTATTGGCCCTGTTGACGCCGTTCAGCATCGGCATGATTACCAGCGATGACTGGGTCAGCTATGCCAGAGAAGTCCCGAAGGATAAGCATCTGACCGGCAAAATCTTCACCCAACGTATTGAGCGCAACAACCTGACGCTCCGCACCCAGATTAAGCGGCTGGCCCGTAAAACGATTTGTTTTTCACGCTCAATAGAGCTCCACGAAAAGGTCATCGGAGCCTTCATCGAAAAACACATGTTCTACTGATTAGAGGCATTACCAAATAGCGTTCACGTTCGTCCGGAATCACCGTTCACTTTCGCCGGAATTCGCACAGGAAAATAATGTACCATCAGTCTCTCTCATCCATATGGTCTCGCAGTCATTACTCAACTTTTTTACAGAGGTATTAACGAGCATCAAAATAGCTGATATTTGATTAACTCTATCCGGCTTCAGATAGAACTCGGCAGATAGTCGTTTACGTTCGCGCCCCCTGAATGAAAGGACGGTTATTTCTGAATCAACCCCATAAGTATTGATGAATGCAGGCTTATCACAGGAGAAATTATAAAGATGCAGTGCACAAGCATGCGCCCCCGTCCGGTAAATGGCTTCGTTTCCAAGCAAGCTTTTATTTTCCAATGCGTCCAGCAAGGTATGCATACGATGAGTGCCATAAACGATTTTATAAAGCGTGGAACTAGGCTGGCCACAATGGCGGGGATTACTTTCAACGAGCAGAGGTTTACCCTCCTGGGTTAGGAACACTTCATTGTGCGAAAACCCATTTTGCATGCCTGCAACATTCAATACTTTAATAATATACTCGACCACCTTATTGAGTCGGGATACATTTTCAGCATTATAAATTTCAATACCCTTTAACGTCCTATTTTCATCGTAAAGGTACTTCCCTGCCCCTACCAGTTGATGCTGCCCGCCATATGAAAAAAAATCGATAAAAAATTCTTCGCTGCTGGCGGACACATACTGCTGAACCGTTATTTTTTCGATAGCTCTATCTGTATAATATCTGTTTTTCCTGCCAAGCGTTTTACAGAGGTAAACCCGCAACGCCTCTTCTGAGGTAATGACTTCTACGTCGGCCATGGCCGCAGTGTCTTCCGACGGTTTAGCGATCAAGGGATAGCCGATCTCAGCAAACCTTTTGACCTCCTGGCGAAATTCATCCACCGATTTCAATTCAAGACCCGGGATAACCGGCACCCCCCTTGCCTGAATATATTCATTGAGTACAGTTTTGTTAAGAAACAACTCAGCGCGCTCCGCAAGAGCAGGTGTATGAAGAAGGCGACTGAGTGCATTAGCATACCCAAAAGCGGCATCAAGCCCGTTTACCACAAAAGCTGCCTTACTTCCGCAGGCATTCAGCCTACGGAAAAGTTCATTTGCATCCGCACGAGCATCCCCTTCAGACAATAAAATGTCGTCTGAATGTTGGGCCAGCCATTCCTGATTGATACGTAGTGTGGCTTTGTTGAATAAATCGAACTTTTGCTGAGTTGAAGGATCAGATCACACATCTTCCCGACAACGCAGACCGTTCCGTGGCAAAGCAAAAGTTCAAAATCACCAACTGGCCCACCTACAATAAAGCCCTCATCAACCGTGGCTCCATAACTTTCTGGCTGGATGATGAAGCTATTCAGGCCTGGTATGAGTCGGCAACGCCTTCATCACGAGGCAGACCTCAGCGCTATTCTGACCTTGCCATCACGACTGTGCTGGTCATTAAACGCGTATTCAGGCTGACCCTGCGGGCTGCACAGGGTTTTATTGATTCCATTTTTACACTGATGAATGTTCCGTTGCGCTGCCCGGATTACACCAGTGTCAGCAAGCGCGCAAAGTCGGTTAATGTCAGTTTCAAAACGTTCACCCGGGGTGAAATCGCGCATCTGGTGATTGATTCCACCGGGCTGAAGGTCTTCGGTGAAGGCGAGTGGAAAGTCAAAAAGCATGGCCAGGAACGCCGCCGTATCTGGCGTAAGCTGCATCTGGCAGTTGACAGCAACACACATGAAATCATCTGTGCAGACCTGTCGCTGAACAATGTGACGGACTCAGAAGCCTTCCCGGGTCTTATCCGGCAGACTCACAGAAAAATCAGGGCAGCATCGGCAGACGGCGCTTACGACACCCGGCTCTGTCACGATGAACTGCGGCGTAAGAAAATCAGCGCGCTTATCCCTCCCCGAAAAGGTGCGGGTTACTGGCCCGGTGAATATGCAGACCGTAACCGTGCAGTGGCTAATCAGCGAATGACCGGGAGTAATGCGCGGTGGAAATGGACAACAGATTACAACCGTCGCTCGATAGCGGAAACGGCGATGTACCGGGTAAAACAGCTGTTCGGGGGTTCACTGACGCTGCGTGACTACGATGGTCAGGTTGCGGAGGCTATGGCCCTGGTACGAGCGCTGAACAAAATGACGAAAGCAGGTATGCCTGAAAGCGTGCGTATTGCCTGAAAACACAACCCGCTACGGGGGAGACTTACCCGAAATCTGATTTATTCAACAAAGCCACGTAGTGTCTCAAAAGAAGTGACCACAGAGAAAATTAAATAGTTTCTTTGCTGACAGGCCTCAAACGCATCCTCAGCCCACATCCATGGGTGTACAAAAATAATTGCTTGTTTCATCAACTGGTTCTCAAAGATTGTCGGATTCCCATTGACGATACAACATGTAGGTCTGCTGAATCTCTTCCTGACTACCACCTGTCAGGAAGAAGGCGGCTGGACACGAAGAAACATCGGTGGTGGGCCGAAGCGTTGTACCGTCCGCAATTTTCATCATCACACTGACAAATCCGGGTAGTTTTGCAAGAAAGTCCTGAAGTTCGACGTGTGAAAAGGGCTTACGTTGAGAGGCGATGCTGTGCACACAGCGTAATGGTCGCACTTGCATATACTGATTCGCCGCATCATTAAACAAATCCGGGCGAGTGTAAGCAAACCGCATCACTTCCAGCTGATCGCTGCCGGTAGCCAGACGGATAGCTTTGGGATTAGCCGCACCTGAAGCTCGCGCGCCGATTTCAAGGAGTGTAGGGCCTTCTTCAGCCAGAATGAGTTCGGTGTGACCGGCTCCTTTCACAATGCCTACGGCATCTAGCACCTTGAGAGTGTATTCGATGCAGCGCACTGCTTCTAAAGAACAAGGGTCACAAAGCTCATCGAAATCATAAAGGTTTCGACCTGCGGTGAGCTTTTTTGACACCCGCCAAACATCCGTCACCTTATGCCTGCCCTTGAGGCTCACGGTATTCACAACATATTCTGTCCCTTCGATAAACTGCTGAATAAGCGCCTGGTCATTGCGGCTATGCATGCTGTTTTGTTTACCGGCTATTTTCCTGACTGCTGCCTCAACCTCTGCCTCTGTGGTACATATATACACATCGTCTGAACCTGCGCTATCGAGTGGCTTGACCACGGCCTTCTCCCCACCGTGTTGCCTGAACCAGCTTTTCAGCGTGTCTGCGTCATCACTGATGGCCTGTTTCGCAATTCGCAACCCAGCACGTTCTGCCGCCCCATTCATGAGAAATTTGTTTCTGCGAAGTGATGTATTGGCAGGATCATTGCCCTCACGGCTAAAACTCCATGCCAAGCGTTCACTGAGTGCTACGGCAGATTCATTACCGGGAATCACCGCTAATGGCTCATGCCTTGCAATCTGTTGCAAACATTCATCTTCACGGTTTATATCCCACCGATAAAATGCTTTAAACAGATGTTTGTGAAACCGAGGATGGGACAGAGCGTTGACCGAGCCATCAGATTCAATATGAATAAGATCGAAATAATCAGCCATCTCTTCAGTAACCAATGCCCCAGCCGATACAGCATCCACAATAGCAACGACCTGTCTTGGGAAGTCAGCTTTATTTTCCATTATTGAGCACCCCTCAGCGAAGTGGATAAGTTGAACCTGTTTTTTTCTTCTTCCCACGCACTAAACGGCGTAATATTCGGATAAAAATATTTTCTGACTCTTTTTTACCCATTGGATCAGAGGACCTTTTCATATATTATTCTTCCCATTTCTTCGTAACCCAAGTCATTGAAGTGCAGATGGTCAATATAAATATTTTCATGTAATACAGGAGAATCTTTCATAAGCATATTCATGTCAAAAAATCTGATATCCTCTTTAAGACATCCCTGCTGAATCTGTGATGAATAGGTTGCATGCAAGTCAGGTGTTACCAGCTTTTCAAATAAACGCCAAAAGTTGTTCGCACAAGCATCTATTGCATAAAACATCTCTTCTTCCGACTCATGAAAAACCTCCTTACTCCAGCGAGATAGTGGTTGAAGGACATAATGTATTCGTGCACCATTTCTTTGTGCAAGATGATTGATTTGCGCTGCCGAACCCACAGTGCTTTTCGCGGCACGAGTAACACGTTCAGCAAGATTCATATGAGTATCGGTAAAAACCTTGTCTGCAGGATTCTCATCGGCCTCATCAAGCCAATTATTAAGCTTTTCAGCAAGGCGGGGTATCAATTTTTTAGAACTTGCATCATTCCATGATGCATACGAGCTTGCCCTTTTTTTCAAATCCTCATTATAGCGGTTCATATAATGAGAAAATTCGAAAGAGTAATAGTATTTCCCGTATTCGCTAGTGTAATCGTCAGGTAGACCTTCCAACGTAAGCGTATTCATCCCACTCAGAATAACAATATTATTAATCTGGCCAAAACGACTCTGATTGAGCATAAAAATAATAGCTTCCTGGACCGAGTTATAACCGCGGCCACCAAAGTTCAACCAAACCTCACCTGTCAGTCTTGCCAACGTTGACGAAACCGTGCTGGCATCAGATGTCGTGCCCGTTCCCATTGCGGTTGACCCACCGATCACAATGTTTACCGGCTTATCCGCAGGAAAGTTTGCCGTTGATGCCCAGCCAAAAGGAGAGTAACTCAGGCGGAACCCCATATCATCGGTATTAATAATATCTGACGTGTAATTCCGGTGATGAAAAAACATTGTATAAGGCAGCCAGCGAACCCCTAGATACATGAACTCGTCATATTCTCGTAATTGCGGTGTAAGCTCATAACAGCGGTTCACTGCTTCCTGATGAGTCATTGGTTTGAACTTCATTGTCTATCCTTTAAAAAATTTTATCAATAATTCCGCTTTCTCTCGGCATAACGGAGCCTGAAGACGTTGCCAGATAGACCCGAAAAATTTACGTAGCCAGAGAAAAGCAGTCTGCATTTTACTTTGTTTTTTCATATTCATTTCAGCAGATTTAGTCCAGTGGATAGTGCTTCTTCCAGTCTATTTTTTCCTCCCAGTTTGGCTGTTCTTGTTTACGCAACAGGAAATTTCCCAACACCAAATAGTCCATAGATGTACGCATGAAACATACAAACGCATCTTTGGGTGATTCAACGATGGGTTCTCCCCTGACGTTGAATGATGTATTAACCAGAACAGGACAGCCAGTGCGCTCATGAAACACATTTATCAGCTGGTAGAAAAGGGGATTAAATTGCCCATCCACAGTTTGTAGGCGTGCTGAGTTATCTACATGCGTTACGGCAGGGATCTGTGAGCGAATCTGATTCAATTTCTCGAGCCCGACGACCGGTTGCGAATCAGGCTCCGCTGGCGTGAGCTTCGAGTCTGCCACCGGATATACAAACAGCATGTATGGGCTTGCTGCTTTTAAATTAAACCATTCTTTCGCATGCTCTACTAAAACCACCGGCGCAAATGGACGAAATGACTCTCTATTTTTAATCTTGAGATTCATTACCGTCTGCATCTGATGATTACGCGCATCACCAAGTATAGAGCGCGCCCCCAGAGAGCGAGGGCCAAATTCCATTCGCCCCTGGAACCATCCAGTGACATTCCCCCGAGAAAGGATATCCGCAACTTCTGCGCACAGTTCATCTTCTGATAACTCTGTAAAAACGGCGCCTTGCTCAGTAAGGAAATGTAGAATATCTTCGCGTTTATATTCCGTTCCGAGATAACTGCCTTTCATACTGTCTTCCGGTTCAGGTATGCGTTGAGCCCCTCTGTGCTCATACCAACCGGAGAGTGCAGCGCCCAGTGAGCCGCCACTGTCTCCTGAAGCGGGCTGCGCCCAGATATGCTTAAAAATACCCGCCTCAGCAAGCTTCCCATTCGCCACACAATTCAGAGCAACTCCCCCCGCCAGACAGAGATTCTCTGCGCCTGTCTCTTTTTGCCAATGACGTGCAGTCAGTAACACAATCTCTTCAAGAACAGACTGTACTGACGAGGCCAGATTAAATTCGCGTTCGGTTAACTCACTT
This sequence comes from Serratia sp. HRI, assembly GCF_010119335.3. Taxonomy (NCBI): domain Bacteria; kingdom Pseudomonadati; phylum Pseudomonadota; class Gammaproteobacteria; order Enterobacterales; family Yersiniaceae; genus Serratia; species Serratia sp. HRI. The sequence goes on from NZ_CP083690.1 coordinate 2,594,104, forward strand.
TCTCCGATCCTGGGCGGACCATCGAAGAGGTCATGAAATTTCTCAGACGTCATCTGGTCCCCTGTAGCATAGTCAAAATATGACATATCCATCTCATAACTGCCGTCTGATTGAATATGTATCAAGTGCTTTTTAATAATGTCTGCATAGATCGGGCGCCCGTAAGGCGCGAGCCCCATGAGTTTGTATTCTCCCGAATCAACTTTAAATCCGCAATAAAATGTAAACGCAGAATAGAGAAGACCAAGTGAATGTGGGAAACGTGTTTCCCACAGTTTCGTGAGAGTGTTTCCTTTACCTTTCCAGGCCGTAGTCGTATCCCATTCACCAACACCATCAATACAAAGAACCAGAGCCTCCTCAAAAGGGCTGGGGAAAAAAGCTGATGCAGCATGCGAATGATGATGATTGATATAAGTGATTTCAGGCACCGCCGTGCCTGCAAAACTAAGTGCTTTTCGTATTTTCTTTTTGACGTGAATTTTATCCGTTAACCAACCGGGAACATGAAAAAAAAGTGATTTAACACCTGACCAACCTGATGTCACGGCAGTTGACATAATGCGATTAAATTTTTCTTCTGGATTTTCATAATAGAAAATTTGTGAAATCTGACAAAGTGTAACACCAGCAGAATTCAAGCAAAATTTAACCGCATTCTCTGGGAAAGAGGGATCTTGTTTAATTCGTGTAAAGCGTTCTTCCTGCGCTGCGGCAATAATTTCGCCGTCACAAAGCAAAGTCGCTGCGCTGTCATGGAAAAAGCATGATAATCCCAAGATATATGTTTTCATATTTATCTCTTAAAATGCCTTTTTTTCTTTCAACGGAGTAAACTGGCGAGAAGCCATGAACTCGGGGCGCGGCGAGGGCACTGCGCATAGGGCATTGCTGACAGCATTATAAGAAATGAATACCGCCTTTCTGTCCCAGGGCGAGGAGTTCGCACTAGAGCAGTGCAGGAGATTGCAGTGGAAGAACATCACATCTCCCGCTCGGCCTTTTGCCGCGACTATGCCTTTCGCCTCAATCTTCTTGCGCAGGTATGTTTCAGAGAGGCGGTATTTGAGATTCTGAGCTGTCGTGATTGCCCAGTTATCCCCGCCATCAATTTCGCCGTAAGGCCTGTCATGTATGTCATCAATGAGCACATCGTCTTGAGTCCCTGGCACCAAAAGCATGGGGCCATTAAAGTCATTAACTTCATCAAGAAAAATAACCGCGGTCAGGGCCTTGGGTTCCGGCATGCCATCTTCTTTTTTCCAGAACCAATAATCTGAATGCCATTCCCAGTTCTGCCCTTGGAATGCCTGTTTGGTATTGATTTTATACTGGTGCACATAAACCGGGCCGCCCAATAACTTTTCTGCGCAACCAAGCAACCTGGCATCACTAGCCAAGTCTTCAAAAAGCTCGCTATAAATATTAGGGCCATTAATGCTTCTTACAGTTTTACCATCACTCTCCAAAACCCTTCCCTCGGAGTCTTGCTGCATCAGTCTCTGAGTTTCCGCATTGAGAACCCTTACTTCCTGGCGGGTGTAAAGTGACTCAATAATGTTAAATCCATGCTTACGATAACATTCGATATCTTTAACCATCATAATTGCACACATTTCATCCATGTAAATCAATAATAAAAATCAACAATTTACTTAAAAGTCAGCTCGCAAATCACATGGTGGCAAACAACAAAACATAAAACATACTGATCATTTAACATATAGTCAACACGCAAACTCCACTTTTGTTGCTTTTTTTTAACACTATAGAGGTAAAGATTTTTCGGCGAGAAAGTCTGTTATGATGTGGTTTTTTAGACGCGAAAAAACAAGATGCATAACTTGGGAAAATTTTATTATTGAAATTAAACTTAAGCTATTGTTAATTTTTTAGCCGGGATTTAGAGTATGAAGGGAACCTTTAAAAGGACATAAACATGACTGCCGCCTCTACCACAAGCTCACTGGTATGTTTAAAAAACAATGCGTGGCGACTGCTGGCAGGGACGTTTACCTCAGCGTTAGGAAGCGGTGTTGCTGTCATTGCTTCTGCGCTTCTGATAAGCAACAAAACGAGTGATCCTGGCAGCATTGGGCTGTTATTCATCGCCATATCACTGCCTCAGGCTCTTCTTACATTTTTCGCGGGAAGACTAACCGAACGTTTTGCGCCTGAAAGGATGTGCCTGGTCTCCAATCTCGTCTGTACCGCAGGCGCTATCTGGCTGGCCGTTTTGACCCTGTCAGGGGAAGTGGTACCCGCACAGTTATATGCCTTTTCTTTTCTGTTCTCCGCATGCGCTGCTGTGATCTTCCCGGCCACAAATGCCTTAATAAGACATTGCATAACCAATGAACATTTGTCGGTTTTCAGCTCACGCTTTGAAATTGCCCTGCAGTCCGGCTCACTAATTTCCGTAGCGCTGGGTGGTATTGCAATGGACCATTTTTCTCCGGGAAATGTGTTTATCTTTAGCGCTTTGGCCTACTTGCTCAGCGGCTTGCTCACTGGAACACTCTCGTACTCAAAAAAAGCCCCCCTAACCAACAATAACCAGAGGCAAGAGATCCTGCTTAATTACAGGCCTGCAGGCGCACTACTTTTGTATGCGATCGGCAGTGTCATCATCACGGTAACGAATACGTTGATGGTCATACTGATAGTGCAGTATTTCAACTCCAGCGCGACATCTCTTGGTATTGCAGATGCACTTGCAGGCGCAGGAGTGATTATCTCCGCATTACTTTATGCCCAACTGCATAAATTTTTCTCTTTGCTAACGATCATTTCATTAGGGTACGCACTAAGCGCGGTCTGCATTTTCTTCCAACCCAGATTTGACTTGGTGCATTACTTAGTGCTTTTCCCCCTGGGAAGCCTGTTTTACGGATTTGCCAGAATTGGCTGCCGACAACTTATCTACGCGACATGCAGCTCGGAGAAAACAGGACGCTATTTTGGCTATGCCAATGCATTTGGGCTTGTGCTCTCCGCCCCTGTCACCTTGGGCGTAAGCAGTTTGGTAGCGCACTACAACGTTTTGATGGGATATGCTGCGACGAGTGTATTCATTGTAGTGGGTGCGCTCATTTCGTTGTGTATTCTTCGATACAAAAGGGTAGAGTCTTAGGGCGTGGTGTAGATTCGGAAGGATGGGAGAGCATGAAAAGCGCCGGGTTTAAAGTTCGCGCCCTGCTTGCCGAAAGATTGGTGGAACCAGATAGCTAGCGCTCGCGCCACTTTTAAGCCATCCAACGCCTCTTTGTGCTTGGTTTTGAACTGGTGAGTGGCCTTGTTGCCCTCTATCCTCAATAGATGAAATAGCTCGCGTACCGTTGGTTCAAATTTTAGCTCGCGATTGAGGCGGTAGAGTAAATCAGCCTGAGTGGGCGGTTCATCAAACGTGAGCCCGACCAGCGCAGCAATATGTTGTGCTAAGGCTTCACCTAGTTGGCGCAACTTAATCAAGGTGGTGTTGGGATCGCCTGAGAAGGCATTTTCTGCAGCAGGTGCGATTTGTAGAAACAGCGGGTCATGTTCAGCGAGAAAACTGAAATTTGTCGATGTTGTAGCCCTTAAAGCATCCATTCAATCGCTTCTCGATTATAATGCACCTGTGCTTAGAATTGGTATACTTAGTAGCATTGTATCGAAAAAAACCGGTCAGAACAGGTAAGTAAACACTCCCCCACTTAAATCAATATCTTCTTTCGATTCTTAATTGCGGCGCACTGGCCTATTGATACTTAACACTGGTCTATAACCGAGAGTTAAAATGCGTATGGCAAAAAACGACAAAAAAATAAACCGTGTCATAAACCAGCAGCACCAGCATTACTACTGGCACTTTTGATCCCCTTTAGAGAAAGAGCGTTAACTCCTGCACCGCACCCGCACTCCCCATGCTTCAGCACGCCCTAGGATATGGTCAAAAACCTTAGCGCTGACAATACGTCCGCAATTTCAACCTAGGTATCATAGTCCATCACGCGCATTACTTTTTTGACGATGTTCGCGATCACAGGCTCAGGCCGGATTACGGTCACCGATACACCGCAAACCTTCCATTTACACCGAAAAAAATAAGTGCCTGCTGGAGCCAACAGTACCGTATCCACCGGTACTGTTGGTCTGTTAACAATTCCACGTTAATTTAAGCACGGCCCCCAAACTCCCCATGCACTACATTCCCACCGCGCTCTAAGTTGTCCATATAGTCGGCATACCACTGCAGCATCTCTCGTCTCCCATCCAGGTACTTAGCGTGGTTATACGTGCCACGGATACTGTTCTTATCCACGTGAGCAAGCTGCGTCTCAATCCAGGCCGAGTTATAACCCTGCTCATGCAAGATTGTGCTCATCGTGTGGCGGAAACCGTGCCCCGTCAGCCGCCCCTTGTAACCCAGTAGCTCGATAACCTGATTCACGCTTTCTTTGCTGATTGGCTTACGGTGATCGTTTCTCCCAATGAATACCAAGGGATAAGCACCCGTAATAGGTCTAAGAGAATCGAATAGATCGACAACTTGCGTTGATAGAGGGACGACGTGTGGTCGCTTCATTTTCATCACTTCCGGCGGTATGTTCCAGATCCCTTTATCGAGATCGATATCCTGCCAGCGCGCAAATCTCAGTTCCTGGGTTCTGACGCCCGTCAGCATTATAATGCGGGTAGCCGTTTTGGTGATGACGCTACCGGTATAGCCCGCGAGGTCGTTAAGAAAATAGGGTAATTCCTGAGCCGTCAGGAAAGGGAAATGTTGTTTCTTCGGCGGAGTTAGGGCTGAGGCCAGATCGGGGGCAGGGTTATACTCTGCCCGTCCGGTGATAATGGCATAACGGAACACCTCACCACAGCGCTGGCGTACTTTGCGCATCTTCTCCAACGCACCGCGCTTTTCCATACGCTTCAGCGTTTCCAGTAGCTCCATCGGCTTTATTTCAGCTATAGGCCGCTTCCCGATAAAGGGGAAAATATCCTTCTCGAAGGTATCAATGATTTCATCACGGTAGCGCAGTGACCAACGGTCGGCCTTGGATTTATGCCACTCTCTGGCAATCGCTTCGAAGGTATTCTCTATAGAGAGCTTCTGAGCCAACTTCCCTGCTTTCTTTACTTCCCCAGGATCACCACCGGCAGCGAGTATCCTCTTTGCTTTTTCTCTCTCGTCTCGTGCAACCGCCAGCGAAACAATAGGGTAAACACCAAAGGAAAGACGTTTTTCTTTACCGTTGATACGGTATTTCATACGCCAATAGCGAGAGCCATTGGGGGCAACTTCCAGATACAGACCACCGCCATCTGAGAGCTTGTAAGGCTTCTCTTTTGGCTTGGCTGTGTCTACTTGTCGTGCTGTTAGCTTCATTGGGGGCATCTCCAGACTAGCATCCATTCCATGCCCCCCATTATGCCCCCATAATCGTATTGATTCCAGTTGACGTCGGTTGACACTCGTAGATGATAACGGTCTATTTATCTAGGGTTAGCAAGGGATTTATTGATTTTAGGAGACTTCAGAAGAACTCGAATGGCGGAAGATCACAGGAGTCGAACCTGCCCAGAACCGCTGGCGGCCCCAACCGGATTTGAAGTCCGGCCGCCCCACCGGGGACGAGGATCTTCCTTGGAGAAGGGAGAAGCAAGGCGCTGATTATAGCGCAGTTTGTTCGCTGCGCTAAGCGGGAAATCGTGCGGCCGCCGGCGATTCGGCGGCCGAGGGGCGCTACTTCAGGAAATCCTTCACGTCCAGCAGGATGAACTCGTTGTCATCCGCCATATTGGGCTGGCGGCTGGAGGAGAACGGGAAGTTGTTGTCGTTGCCGACGATGATGTGGTTAGCGTCCACCACGTCCACGTTCTCGATGGTGAAGAACGGGAAGGTCAGCACGCCGTCGTTCAGCGGCTTGCGCGCCAGCTTGTTCGGATCCAGAATGTTCATCAGGTCGATATAGCCCAGTTTCTCGACCGGTTTGCCGACGTTGGCGTCCGAGAAAGCGATTTTATATACCCGCTTAAACTTGGCCACCTGGCTGAAGCAGTTGTCGGTCGGCGCGCCGGCGGCGCAGGCTTTATCCGGCGTGCCTTCGCCGTTGTCGCGCTCGATCACCAGCCCGTGGGTGGCGTCGATCATGTTGAAGTCGCCGATGGCGTTCTGGTTGTCTTCCAGCACGTACTGCCAGCTGCGGCCGGTCCAGGCCTGCTGTTTCACGTCGAACTCCAGCACCCGCAGGTAGCGTTTACCGCCGACGTTCTCGAACTGCTCGCCGTCCCACAGCGCCCCTTCCAGCAGCGGGTACAGCTTGCTGCCGTCCGGCGAGGCGGCCATGCCTTCAAAGCCTTTGGAGCGCGCCACCTGGAAGTTCTGCTTGCCGTCCGGCGCGCCCGGCAGGGTCAGCGTCGGGTTGTCCGGCGATTTCACCACCTTGCCGTCCACCTGGGTGTCGAACACCGCCAGCACCTTGCCGTTCAGGTCGGCCTTGATCAGGTAAGGCCCAAACTCTTCACCGATCCACAAGGCATCGTCGGCAAACTGGAAGCTTTCAGGATCGAAATCGCTGCCGGTCAGATAACGCTTCTCGGTGCTCTCGTTGATAATGTGGAACGGCACCTTTTTATCCGGATCGTGCAGGAACACCGTCTTCAGCGGCGCAACCGTGCCGTCTTTGAAATCGATCTTGTAGTGGTTGAGGTACAGCATGGCGTCCGGCGAGTTGGCCTTGCTGCCGAAACCGTTGTCGGTCAGCACCCAGTAGGTGCCGTCGGGCATGTGTTTGATGCCGGAGTGGCCTTGCAATGGCTGCCCATCGATCGGCAGGCCGAGGCCGGTCAGGCGATCGGCGGATTTGCCCGCCACGCTGCCCAGCTCGGTGACGCGTTTGCCGCTGGTGTACTTGCCGCTCTGCTGCAGATCGCTCGGCGCGTCCTTCGGTGTGGAAACGGTGGATTTCACCGGCAGCAGCGCATGCCCGGCCAGCGTCGCTTGCACCCTCTGCGCGTCGGCCCACAGGTTGGCGCTCAGCGCCATGCAGCCGACCAGCAGCGCCAGCCGGGTTTTGGTGTTGTGCATGTCATTGTCCCTTTTCGTTGTTATCGCCCAGAAGTAAAAGCAACGTCACTATAGGGAGCGGCAATGACAGAAATATTATTCGGCGAACGCCCGCCGGTAGCTGTGCGGATGGAAGCGCCAGGTGATAACGATCAGCACCACCACCAGCAGCGCGTGGATCTGCCAGTCCAGCACGAAGCCGCCGCTGTAGTCGCGCAGCAGGCCGGAGAGGTAGGGCGTCACGCCCGCCAGCAGGAAGCCGACGCCCTGCATAAAGGCCACCAGTCGCCCGGCCGCCGCCGGCTGGTGCAGGTGATCGAGCGCCAGCACCAGGCACAACGGGAATGCGCCGCCCAGCCCCAGTCCGGAGAGCAGCACCCACAGCCACGGCAGCGTCTGCGGCAGGTAAATCAGGCCGATAAAGCCGATCAGTTGCATCATCAGCGCCAGCAGCAGCAGCGGCCGCCGGTCATGATTGCGCGCCAGCGCCGGCAACAGCAGCGCGCCCATGACCTGGCCGAAGGTCATCAGCGCCAGCAGCGAACCGCTGGCCTGCGGCTGCCAGCCGAGCTGCATGTAATACGGCGGCAGCCACGCAATCAGGCTGGTATAGCCGCCGTTGATCAGGCCGAAATAGGCGCCGAGCAGCCAGGCGCGCCGGTTGCGCAGCAGGCTTGGCCCGCGGTTTTCACCCGCCGCGCTCAGGCGAGACAACCCGCGGCTGACCGGCCACCAGGCCAGCAGCGCCACCAGCGCCGGCAATGCCCACCAGGCCAGCGCGCGGTGCCAGTCGTGCCCCGCGCTCATCAACCACGGGGTGATCGCCGCGCCCAGCCCGCCGCCGCCCATCAGCGCCGCCGACCACAGCCCGGCCACCAGCGCCATGCTTTTGAGGAAATGATGCTTGATGATGCCGGGCATGACCGCCTGGATCACCCCGATGCCGAGCCCGCCCAGCACCGCGCTCATCAGCAGCTGCACGCTGCCGGGGGCCAGTTCGCGCCAAAGCGCGCCCAGCCCGATCGCCAATAAACTTAACGCCACGGCGCTGCGTTCGCTGAACAGCCGGTTGATGGCGCCACCCGCCAACGCCATCAGGCCCATCATCAGCACCGGCAGCGTGGTCAGCAGCGCCGCGCCGCCAAAGCTCAGCCCGGTGGCCTGGCGCAGCGTCGGCAGCAATGGACCGATCGAGGTCAACAGCGGCCGCATGTTCAGGCCGATCAACACCAGCGCCAGCAGCAGGGGATTGAACCAGCGGCGCGAAGAGGATGAATTAACAGAATGATTTAACACGGTATATTCCTGGTACTGCAAAATGAAGAGTGCGGTGTCACAGCGCGATCGCCGCAGCGTTGCGTTACTGTAGGCAACGCCGCTAGTATTGGGAAATTAAATAATAAAATAGCCAACAGTGGGAAAATGAATCGCTACCCGATGTTCAATCCGCAGCTGCTGCTCAGCTTCGTCGCCGTATGCGACAGCAACAGCTTCACCCGCGCCGCAGAGCGGGTGTTTTTGTCGCAGTCCACCGTTAGCCAGCAGGTGCGCCGGCTGGAAGAGATGCTGGGCAAGCCGCTGTTTGAGCGCTCCTCGCATCAGGTGCTGCTGACCGAAGAAGGCGTGAAGCTGTTGAGCTACGCACGCCGCATCATCGCGCTGAATGAAGAAGCCCACGACGCGCTGACCGGCATCTGGCGCGACGGCGTGCTGCGGATCGGCATGCCGGAGGATTTCGCCGTACCCACCACCGAGCTGCTGGCCGACTTCAGCCGCGAACACCCGCACCTGCGGCTGGACGTCGCCAGCGGCCTTAGCGCCGATCTGCACAGCGCCTACGCGCGCGAAGAGCTGGATCTGATCCTGGTGAAGCAGCGCCGCCGGCAACCGCCGCGCGCCGCGCGGCCGGAACCGCTGCTATGGCTGGACAGCCTGGCCTTCCCGGCCATCGAGCAATCGCCGGTGCCGCTGGCGGTATTTCCGCTCAGCGGCCTGTACCGCGACGAGCTGTGCCAGGCGCTGGACAACCTCGGCAAACGCTGGCGCATCGGCTACAGCAGCGCCAACCTGGCGGCGCTGACCGCCGCTTCCGCCGCCGGGCTGGGCGTCACCCTGCTGCCGGCCGGCTGCCGTCTGCCCACGCACCGGGTGCTGGGCGAGGCCGAAGGATTACCGCCGATAGACAGCTTCGAACTGGCGCTCTACTACCGCGACGGCGCCCCCGCCGCCACGCTGGCGCTGGCCCAGCGGCTGGCGGTGTTTTGCGGGTTGAAATAAACGCAGGCAGACGCCGATCATTACCAAATCGAATAGTCACCAGTGGCAAATGTCGCTGCCAACCGGTCGGTTCCTCTCCTAAATTGGGGGATGTTTCATCCCTCACCTCTGGATTAAGGAACCGAACGTGGAAAATCCTCAACAACCGGGCCGCAGAGCCTTCCTCAGCCAAACCGGCAAACTCACCACCGCCTGCGCGGTGATCGGCCTGACGGGCGGCATGGCGCAGGCCGCGTCACCGGGCGACGGGCAGTGCGCACCGGCACCGATGACCCTGACCGATCGCCACTACTGCCTGAGTGAGGTGCGGCTGGAAGACGGCTTTGAATACGACGGCGAAACGGTGATCGGCACCCGCACCGCGCTGTACACACTGGAGATCAAAGACGGCAAGATCGCCGCCATTCACGCCGCCAACGCCTCCCTGCCCGCCGGCGTGCCCCGCTATCAGGCGCAGGGCCAGCTGCTGCTGCCGGCGTTCCGCGACATGCACATCCACCTGGACAAAACCTTCTACAGCGGCCCATGGCAGGCGCCGCGCCCGCGCCAGGGCAAGACCATCATGGACATGATCGCGCTGGAGCAGACGCTGATCCCGAAACTGCTGCCCACCTCGCAGCAGCGGGCGGAAAACCTGATCGCCCTGCTGCAGTCCAAAGGCAGCACCGTGGCGCGCAGCCACTGCAATATCGATCCGGTCAGCGGCCTGAAAAGCCTGGAGCACCTGCAGCGCGCGCTGGAAAACCACCGGGCGGATTTCAGCTGTGAAATCGTCGCCTTCCCGCAGCACGGCCTGCTGCACTCCAGGGTCGATGCGCTGATGCGCGAAGCGATGCAGATGGGCGTGCAGTACGTCGGCGGGCTCGATCCGACCAACGTCGACGGCGCGATGGAGAAATCGCTGGACGCCATGTTCCAGATCGCCCTCGATACCGGCAAAGGCGTGGATATCCACCTGCATGAAACCAGCCCGGCCGGGGTCGCCGCCATCAACTACATGATCGCCACCGTGGAGCAAAACCCGGCGCTGCGCGGCAAGGTCACCATCAGCCACGCTTTCGCCCTGACCACGCTGACGCCGGGCGAACTGGCGGAAACCGCCACCCGGCTGGCGGCGCAGCAGATCATCATCGCCTCCACGGTGCCGATCGGCGGCCTGATGATGCCGCTGCCGCAGCTCAGCGAGAAAGGGGTGTTCGTGATGACCGGCACCGACAGCGTGATCGACCACTGGTCGCCGTTCGGCACCGGCGACATTCTGGAGAAGGCTAACCTGTATGCCCAGCTGTACCGCGGCGCCGACGAGTATCACCTGTCGCGCGCCATGGCCATCTCCACCGGCGGCGTGCTGCCGCTGGACGATAAGGGCCAGCGCGCCTGGCCGAAAGCCGGCGACGCCGCCGAGTTCGTGCTGGTCAACGCCAGCTGTTCCGCCGAGGCGGTCGCCCGCCTGCCGGCGCGCAGCGCCACCTTCCATCAGGGGCGTCTGGTGGCCGGCCAGGTGAGCAAAGCCTAAGGTCGGTCCGCTGTTGTCATCATGATGGCCGTTTTTGGCCTTCTGCCAGAGTAAGGCGCGGCGCAAGATAGTCGCTACACACACTGTCGGAGGGCCGAAAATGTCACAGAGCGCGTTATTGATCATCGATGTCCAGCAATCATTCCAGCACCGTCCATTCTGGCAGGAGGACGATCTGCCGGCGTTTCAGCAGGCGCTGACCCGCCTGATCGCGGGCTGCCAACAACGCGGCGCGGCGCTGGTCGACGTGCTGCACGTTTCGCCGCAGGGGCCGTTCTCGCTGGCATCAGGCCACGTGCAGCGCCTGCCGTTCCTCACCCACCAGGCGGATATCACCGTGCATAAGCATGTGCACAATGCGCTGACCGAATCCGGCCTCGACGCCTGGCTGCGCGAGCGGGATATCAACCACCTGATCGTCTCCGGCATCCGTACCGAGCAGTGCTGCGAAACCACCACCCGGGTGGCGTCCGATCTCGGTTATCGGGTGACTTTCGTCACCGAGGCGACGCTGACCTTCCCGATGCGCCATCCCGACGGTGAAGTCTTTACCCCCGCGCAGCTGAAGCGGCATACTGAAACCGTACTGGTCGATCGTTTCGCCCGCATCGCCAGCGTGGATGAGACGCTGGCGCAACTCGCACAGGAGTAACCATGTCGCAGGCCGTCTATTTTCTGCTGTTGCCCAATGTGCTGTCGCTGGACGTCAGCGGCCCGGCGGAAACCCTGCGCCTCGCGGGGCAGTTCAGCCTGCGTTATCTCAGCCCGGTGCCACAGATCGTCTGCTCCATCGGCATGACGCTGAGCGGCCTGCAGCCGTTGCCCGAACGCCTGGAAGACGGCGCCATCCTGGTGCTGCCGGGCGTCGGCGATTCGCAGCGCTATTTCGCCGGGGAAGAGGCCGAGCAGGCACGTCGCTGGCTGGCGACGCTGCGGCCCGATCTGCAGCAGCAGCGCATCACCCTGGTGTGCATCTGCTCCGGCGCGCTGCTGGCGGCGCAGGCCGGGCTGCTCGACGGCTATCAGTGCACCACCCACCACGACGTTATCGAGCGTATCCGCCGGCAGGCGCCGGCGGCGCAGGTGAAAGAGAACCGTATCTTCGTCGAAGATCGCGGCGTCTACACCAGCGCGGGCATCACCACCGGCATCGATTTGGCGCTGCACCTGGTCCATCGCCACTGCGGCGCCGGCCGGGCGCGCGACGTCGCCCGCGATATGGTGGTCTATTTCCGCCGCGCCGGGGACGATCCGCAGCTGTCGCCCTGGCTGCGCTACCGCAACCACCTGCACCCGGCGGTGCACCGCGCGCAGGACGTGATGGCCGCCGAGCCGGAGGCCGACTGGTCGGTGCCGCAGGTGGCGGAAAAAGCGCACGTCAGCAGCCGCCACCTGGCGCGGCTGTTTCGCAGCCACGTCGGCATCAGCGTGCGGGAATATCATGAGCAGCTGCGGTTGGCGGTGGCGCAACAGCGCCTGCAGCAAGGATATGGGTTGGAGAAGGCCGCGCTGGCGGCCGGCTTTTCTTCCGGGCGACAGCTGCGCCGCGCCCAGCAGCGCCAGCGCTCGCCGCTATGACACCAGCCGGCGGGTATCCAGCCGCTGCAGGCCGACAGACAGCAGCAGGCTGAGCCCCAGCGCCACGCCGAATACCCAGAAGATATCCAGCAGCGGGTGGCCGGTGAAATCCAGGTGCCGGCTGCGCATCACGTTGACGATCAGGGCGTGAAAACCGTAGATCGCCAGCGAATGGCGGGAGAACCCGCTCAGCCAGCCGATCGGCTGCGGCAAACAGTGTTTCACCCACACCAGCAGCGCCACCGCCGCCATAAACACCAGCGGGCCGCTGTAGATGTAGTAGGTATCGGCGAAGTTGCCGTTGATGAACAGCTGGTGCTTGGTGCCGCGCGCGATCAGCGCCACGCACAGCGCAAATCCCAGCGCCGCCAGCCAGCCCACGGCGCGCCCGCGCGCCTCCATCATGCCAATCGCCCGCCCGGCCAGCGCATACAGCAGGTAGTAGAAGGTGTCGCCGTAGATATACAGGTTAACCGGCAGCAGGTGCACGTTGCCGAAGGCCAGCTTGTCGGTATTCGGGTTGGCGATCGCCGCCAACACCACCAGCGCGGCGGCCAGGTAACGGCGCGACACCGGCTTGACGCTGATCAGCGGCGACAGCAGGTAAATCACCGCAATGGCATAGAAAAACCACAGATGATAGAACACCGGCTTTTGCAGGATGGCGCGCAGCGACGGCCAGAAGCCGATCTTGGTAAAGGCCGCGATATAGATCAGCGCGATGGCGCTGTAGAACAGAATGCAGCAGGCGATACGGGTGAAATGCCGCCGGCCGGCGCTCTTGTCGCCGAAAAACAGGTAGCCGGAAATCATGAAAAACAGCGGCACCGACACGCGCGACAGCGAGTTCAGCACGTTGGCGATATCCCAATTGTGCAGCCCTATCGCCGCGCCGTTGGTGACGTAATAGGTGGTGGCGTGGATCATCACCACCATCATGCACGCCATCGCCCGCAGGTTGTCTATCCAGCCGATTTTCTCGCTCAAACGCTCGCCCGATCTTGTGTCATATTGATAGGTTAAGAAGAGGTTATCGGGCACGGCGTTCGGCGACAACCCAAAAGCGAAATATCAGAATGCACTTAAACAGCACCTTATTATTGCGAAGGTGAACAATTGGCGGCAAAATAGCCGCCACAACTCGCTCAGTTTGCGCTTCCCGCCCTGGCAGTTCCTTTTTCTCTTTTACTATCAGTACAATAATATGAAAACGACATTACCACCTGCGGCACGTTTGGGCCGACAGGCGCTTTTATTCCCTCTTTGTCTGGTGCTGTTCGAGTTCGCCACCTATATCGGCAACGATATGATTCAGCCGGGCATGCTGGCCGTCGTGGCGGATTTCAACGCCGGCGAAGAGTGGGTGCCCACCTCGATGACCGCCTATCTGGCCGGCGGCATCTTCCTGCAGTGGCTGCTCGGGCCGCTGTCGGATCGCCGCGGCCGTCGCCCGGTGATGCTGGCCGGGGTAGCGTTCTTTATCGTCGCCTGCCTGGCGATCCTGCTGGTCACCACCATCGAACAGTTCATCGCCATGCGTTTCCTGCAGGGCATCGGCCTGTGCTTTATCGGCGCCGTCGGCTACGCCACCATTCAGGAGTCGTTTGAAGAATCGGTGTGCATCAAGATCACCGCACTGATGGCCAACGTGGCGCTGATCGCCCCGCTGCTCGGGCCGCTGGCCGGCGCGGCGCTGATCCACGTCGCGCCGTGGCAGAGCATGTTCGTGCTGTTCGCCGCGCTGGCGGCCATCGCCTTCTACGGCCTGTGGAAAGCGATGCCGGAAACCGCCACGCTGCAGGGCGAGGCGTTCTCCGCCGCCAACCTGTGGCGCGACTACCGCCAGGTGCTGGGCAACCGCCGCTTCCTGTGCGGCGCGCTGGCGATCGGTTTCGCCAGCCTGCCGCTGCTGGCCTGGATCGCCCAGTCGCCGGTGATCCTGATCAGCGGTGAGTCGCTGTCGACGCTGGACTACGGCCTGCTGCAAATCCCGGTGTTCGGCGCGCTGATCCTCGGCAACCTGACGCTGGCGCGCCTGACCGGCAAAAACAGCGTGGAGCGCCTGATCAAGCTGGGCGCAGGCCCGATGCTGCTGGGGTTGCTGATCGCCGCGCTGGCAACCCAGTTCTCCAGCCACGCCTACCTGTGGATGACCGCCGGCCTGAGCCTGTACGCCTTCGGTATTGGCCTCGCCAACGCCGGGCTGTACCGCCTGACGCTGTTCTCCAGCAACGTCAGCAAGGGCACGGTGTCAGCCACCATGGGCATGCTGAGCATGATGGTGTTCACCGTCGGCATCGAACTGGCCAAGGTCGCCTACGTCTGGGGCGGCAGCGGGCTGTTCAACCTGTTCAACCTCATCAGCGGCCTGTGCTGGCTGACGCTGGTGGCGCTGTTCCTCGGCAAACGCCGCAACGGCGACCCCACGCCGCAGCCGACCGGCGCGGCTTAAACGCCACGATAAACGCCGGTCCGGTTTCCCGACCGGCGTTTTTTATGCGGCTTCAGCCGAGCAGCCCCCACAGCGCATACCCCGCTCCCACCACCGCCACTACCAACAGCAGCAACGCCGACAGGACAGAGATCGCCCGCCGCGCGTGCTGCAGCGCCGTTCCCGACAGCAGGGTGATATAGGCCAGCAAGATGGCGAAGTCCGCCAGCACCCACAGCGCGGTCAGCAGCGTCAGGCTGGCGCCGATCGAGGGGGTGACGGCGATGAACTGCGGGAAAAAGGCGACGAAGAAGACAATGTCTTTGGGGTTAGCGATGCCCACCAGAAAACCGCTCAGGATCGCCGAGCGTTTTTGCGGTGGCGCAACGGGCTGCGCATCGGGGGTTTGCGCGGATAAATCCTCATACAGCGAGACAATCGCCATACGGCCGATAAACAGGCAACCCAGCAGGCCTACCCACTGCAGCATGCGCATATCCACGGCGAACAGCCCGGTGATAATGAGCGCGGCGATGCCGATCAGCAACAAGGAGGCCCCGTTGCTGCCCAGCGCGGTCAACAGCGCACGCCGGGCGCCAAAGCGCGCTGCGGTGTTGGCCACCATCGCCACCACCGGCCCCGGCGTGGCGATCAGCAAAAAAATGGCGGCGAAATACGCCGCCAGTAACGACAGGTTCATCTTTATTTCACTCACATTCAGTCAGTTGGCGTCGCGCCATTATCATGCCGTCGCCCCCGCCTTGAAAAAGGAGTAATCCTGTCGTTTACTGTGAATCAGACTCATTATTAGAGACGCCGCGATGGCCAGTTCCCTTCCGCCGCTTTACGCCCTGCGCGCCTTCGAAAGCGCCGCCCGTACCGGCTCGTTCACGCTGGCCGCCGAGGAGCTGCATCTCACCCCGAGCGCGGTCAGCAAGCACATCAAAACGCTGGAGCAGCACTTCGGCTGCCGGCTGTTCCAGCGCAACGGCCCGCGTATCGAGGTCACACCGCAGGGGAAAATCTTCGCCGCCGAGCTGCAACAAGGATTTGGCCGCATCGAGCAAGCCTGCGAGCTGTTCAGAAGCCACCGCGATCTGCTGCGGCTGAAGGCGCCCTCCACCCTGACCATGCGCTGGCTGCTGGACTGCCTGAGCCGGTTCAGGCAAACGGCGCAGGCGTTCGACGTGCAGGCAGCCAGCGTCTGGATGGACATAGACAGCGTGGATTTTTTCAGCGAACCCTACGACTGCGCCATCCTGCTCGGCAACGGTCATTTCGGCGCCAATACCGCCGCCGCCAAGCTGTTCGACGAATGGCTAATCCCGATTTGCGCCCCCGCGCTGCTCGCCGACGGGCAGCGCGATCTCGCCGCCTGCCCGCTGATCCACCCTTCGCCCGATCGGCGCGACTGGCGGCGCTGGCTGCAAAAAAGCGGCATCGCGGCCCCGCCCGATCTTGCACGCGGCCAGGTATTTGATTCGCTGGAACAGGGCAATGCGGCGGCCATCGCCGGGCACGGCATCTCGATCGGGGATCTGGCGCTGAGCCTGCGAACCATTGAGGAGGGGTTATTGGCGCTGCCTTGTGACGCCGCCGTGCGCACCGGCGACGGTTACTATCTGGTTTGGCCGGCGGAGTCGGCGAAACGGCCGCTGATCGAACGCTTACAGGCGTTTCTCGCCGCCCAAACGCCCGACGTCAGCCGGGCCGCCGTCAGATTTATCGGGTAGGGGAATTCGGCCTATCGCTCTTCGCGGGTATGCCAAATACGCAGAACATAAATCGTTGCCGGCTGCACCTGGTAACGTATCTCATAACGGCCGACCAGAATACGTCTCACTTCCTGCGGTAAAAACTCATCCAGTCTTTCACCCAGGCGAGGATTATCAAGCAACGCTTTAGGCGCGGCGACCAAGGCCTTCACCGAATTCGCTGCCACAGTGCGGTTAGCCAAGGCAAGAAACTCAAACAAACGCGCCAAATCCGATAGCGCCTTACTCGTCCATTTTAACGCCATCAGCGCGGTACCGGCAGCGGATCGTCACTGTCCAGGCTGGCAGCCCAGGCTTCTACCGACTCATGATCGATAACGTTTTGCTGTTCGACATCGACCAACGCCGCCAGCGTTAACCGACGGCGCTCTTCCTCTTGTTCGAGCCAGGCGGCGAGGGCTTGTTTCACTATCCATCCCCGTGAACGTTCAAGTTTGGCGGCCATTTCATCCACCTTTTCAGCCAAAGGCAGCGGCACATGAGCGGTGATGACTTTCGTATTCATCGTCTTGCTCCTCAGTACAATCAACATCAATCAAAGTGATTAAACCTGATTATACCGCCATCAGAGAACAAAAAATACGCAATCAGTTGCCGAACAATCCGCCGTCACGCAGCAGATGCTCGTTACCCTTGCGGCGGGTAAAGCCGCTGCGATCGAAGAACTCCAGCACCTGGATCGCCAGCTTGCGCCCGACGCCGAGCCGATCGCGGAAGTCGGCGGCGTTGGCGCCGCCCCGCTCCGCATCCAGCTCGCGGATCAGCGCCGCGAACTGATCGATGCGTCGGCTGAGGTAGTAGCGATCCACCACCACCGCCGTCACATGGCCCAGCTGAGCCGCCTTGCGCAGCAGCGCCCGTACCCGGCTCTCTTCCTCGCCCAACTCGCTCGCCAGATCGCGCACCCACCACGGCTCGTCGCCGAACAGCGGTTCGATGCATGCCCACAGCTGCGCCTCTTCGGCGCTGAATGCCAGACCGTGTTCCGGCAGATGCAGCCAGCCGCGCGTATTGCGCAGCGCACCGGCTTTCAGCAGCCGATCGATCATCATAAACACCAACGCTTCCGGCTGCTGAGGCAGCGCCATGCGCCGCAGGCGGGCGCGCCCTAACCCCAGCTGGTCGGCGTGCTGTTGGTGGTACTCCGCCAGCACCTGCAGCAGCCGGCTCTCTGCCTGTTGCACCTGCTCCTGCGCCAGCGCCCGGTCACCGACGATCAGCAGATCGCGGTCCGCCAGCAGTGCCGCCAGGCCGTCGTCGGTCAACTGACGCGCCCAGGCGAACGCCGCCAGCGACAGCGCGCCCTGCGGCAGCTCAAGCGCCAGCACCTGCGCATCGTCTTGCGCCTGCGCCAGAGCCTGCAGCCATGCCAGGTAGTCCGGCTGGCGCTTGCCGCGCTTGGGCGCGCTCAGCCTGAGCACCCGGGCCGCGCCCAGCGTTTGCCGTGCGCCAATATCGCGCAGCACCAGCCGATCGTTCTCCGCCAGCCACAGAGGGCGATCGAGGATCAGTTCCGCCAGCCCGTCGTTCAGCAGCGAAATGCGCCCGGTGATGTGGCTGGCGGCATGGTGCAGATGCAGCGGCTGCCAATGGCGGATCGGCCGATCCGCTTCCAGCGCCACCAGAATGCGTTCCGCCGCCTCCGGCGGACGCTGCGCCAGCAGCCAGTCGCCGCGCGCGATCCGGTCTCTATCGGCATCGCCGCTGATGTTCAACGCGATGCGTTGCCCGGCCTGCGCCTGCTCCACGGTCTGATTTTGAGCGTGCAGGCCACGCACCCGCACCGGCGCGTCGGCGCCGGTCAGCCACAGTGTATCCCCCACCTGCACCCGGCCGCCGAGCGCGGTGCCGGTCACCACCAGCCCCGCCCCTTTGACGCTGAACGCACGGTCTACCGCCAGGCGAAAACGGCGCGTCAGCGCGTGCTCGCCGGGCGATAGCGCCAGCAAATGCGCGCGCAGCACCTCGATGCCCTCTCCCGCCGCCGCCGCGGTAACAAACAGCGGCGCATCGGGCCAGCCCTGGCGCGCCAGTTCGTCGCGCACCTGGCGGCGTACCTCGTCGACACGCGCCGCGTCCACCCGGTCGGCCTTGGTCAACGCCACCGTCAGCGCCGGGCGCCCGCTCAGGCGCAGGATCGCCAGATGCTCGCGGGTTTGCGCCATCACGCCGTCGTCGCAGGCCACCACCAGCAATGCATGGTCGATACCGCCGACGCCCGCCAGCATATTGGCGAGGAATTTCTCGTGGCCGGGCACGTCGATAAAACCCAGCACCCGGCCGTCCGGCTGTGGCCAGTAGGCGTAACCCAGATCGATGGTCATGCCGCGGCGCTTTTCTTCCGGCAGGCGATCCGCGTTGATCCCCGAAATCGCCTGCAGCAGGGTGGTTTTGCCATGATCGACATGGCCGGCGGTGGCGATGATCATGAGGCGCTCAGCGCTTCGATCAGCGCCCCTTCCTGTTCCAGACAGCGCAGATCCAGCCACAGCCGGCCGTCGCCGAGGCGGCCGATCACCGGCTGGGGCAGGCGGCGCCAGCGCTCGGCCAACGCCTCCAGCGTGGCGCCGCGGCCGTCGCGCGGCGTGAAGGTCAGCGCATAGCTAGGCAGGCGATCCACCGGCAGTGAACCGCTGCCAATCTGCGACCAGCACGGTTCGGCGCGCAGCTCGAAATCGGCGCTGAACCGTGGCGTCAGCGCCGCCAGCAGCCGCTCGGCCGCCTGTTGCATCTCCAGCTGCGGGCGGGTCAGCAGCCGCAGCGTCGGCAGCTGCTCAGCCAGTTTTTCCGGCTGCAGATAGAGCCGCAGCGTGGCCTCCAGGGCCGCCAGCGTCAGCTTGCCGACGCGCAGCGCGCGTTTGAGCGGATGCTGCTGCAGGCGAGCGATCAGCGCCTTTTTGCCGACGATGATGCCGGCCTGCGGGCCGCCCAGCAGCTTATCGCCGGAGAACGTCACCAGATCGACGCCGGCGGCCAGCAGCCGCTGCGGCATCGGTTCGGCGGGCAGGCCGTACTGCGCCATATCGATCAGCGAGCCGCTGCCCAGATCGGTGGCGGTCGGCACGCCCTGTTCGGCCCCGAGCAGCGCCAGTTCGGCCTCGTCGACCGCCGCGGTAAAGCCCTGAATGCTGTAGTTGCTGGTGTGTACTTTCATCAACAGGCCGGTCTGCTCGTTGATGGCCTGGCGGTAATCTTTCAGATGGGTGCGGTTGGTGGTGCCGACCTCCACCAGTTGGCAGCCCGCCTGGCGCATCACGTCGGGTATGCGGAACGCGCCGCCGATCTCCACCAGCTCGCCGCGCGACACCACCACCTCTTTGCCGGGGGCGATCGCCGCCAGCATCAGCAGCACCGCCGCCGCGTTGTTATTGACGATACAGGCGTCCTCCGCGCCGGTCAGCCGGCACAGCAGATCCGCTACCGCCCGATCGCGATGGCCGCGCCCGGCACCGTCCAGATCGTACTCCAGCGTCACCGCCTCCCCCATCACCGCGCTTACCGCGTCCTTCACCGGCTGCGCCAGCAGGGCGCGCCCGAGGTTGGTATGCAGCACGGTGCCGCTGAGGTTGAACACCGGCAGCAAAGCCGGGCGTTGCTGCCGGGCCAGCTCCGCCCGCAGCGCCTGCGGCCAGTCGTCGCACCAGGCGGGTAAACGTTGCTGTTGCTTGATCGCGGCGCGCGCCTCGGCCTGCAGCCGGCGCAGCAGTTCGCCGATCAGCGTCTGGCCATGCTGCGCCACCAGCGGTTCAATCGCGGGTTCTCGCAGCAGGCGGTCGATGGCGGGCAGTTGGCTGTAAAGAAGGTGGGATTCAGTGCTCATGGTCGCTCGGTTTTCAGTTTAGACGTATCGGCATAGCAAAACCCCGCCGCGGCGGGGGAGAAAAAAGCTCAGGGAGGCGAGGTGCGGGCGAAGCTTTCGCGGGCGAACAGGCGTTCGGCCAGCTTGACCAGCGCCGGGCGCTCGACGCACCAGTTGGGCAGGATGCGGCGGAAATTGAGGTAGCCCAGCGCGCAGCCGGTGGCGATATCCGCCAGCGTCAGCCGCTCGGCATTGAGCCACGTTTTTTCCCGCGCCAGCGCCTCCAGCGCATCCAACCCCTGCGTCAGTTTGTCACGCTGGCGCAGCATCCAGTTTTCGTCCTGTTTTTCCGGCGCGCGCCGGCTTTCGCGAAACAGGGTCGCTGCCGCTTCGGTCACGCCGTCCGCCAGCGCCGCCACCTGGCGGACGCGCAACGCGGCGGCGCGATCGGCCGGCAAGAACGCCGGTTCCACCGCCAGCAGCTCAAGGTATTCGGCCACCACCGGCGAGTCGTAAAACACCTCGCCGTCATCGGCGATCAGCACCGGCACCTTGGCGAGTGGGTTCAGCTCCTTCACCCGGCTGCCGGGTTCATACGGCGGATCGTTGACGAATTCGAACGCTATCCCCTTCTCCAGCAGCATCACGGAAATCTTGCGCACAAAGGGACTGGTGTAACTGCCGATAAGCTTCATCCGTTCTCCTCCGCTTCGTCCTGGCCGCGGCGCGGCGCCCTTACTTCACCGCCAGGGTATCGATAATCCGCTGCACCAGCGCCTGGTGCACTTCCGGCGTTTTGGCCGGCGACAGCATTTGCAGCGTCACCACCCGCTTGTTGAACACCGTCAGCACCAGCGTGGACACCACCTTCTGCCCGTTGACGGTCTGCTCGGTATCCACCCGGCGAAACTTCTGTTTGCCGACGGTGAAGTTCTCTTCTTTGATGGTCTGGATATTCTGATAGCGCTCGGCCAGCACCGTGATGGCGCTCTGCGCCAGCTCTTTCAGCATTTTGTCGCTGGTGTTGAGCTTCATGTCGTCCGGCGGGATCACCTCGGACGAAACCGCGCTCTGGCGCGACTTGCCGTCAAGGAAGCGCTGAATGGTGGAGGTGTTGTCGTTGATGATGCCGCTGTTCAGCGTCTGATCGCTAAAGCCCGGCGGCAGCTCGAAGGTGATTTTTCCCTTCTGCAACGACACGCTCAGCCCCGGCGGCGCGGGCGGGGTTTCTGCCGGCGCAGGCGGCGGCGGTGGCGCGGGCTGCGTCACGGTCGGCTTGGTGTCCGGTGGCGGTACCGCCGGTTTGGTGTCGTCTTTGTTGTCGCAGGCCGCCAGCCCCATCGCCAGCACGGCGACCGCGGTCAATTTTGCCAGGGTGTTTAACATCGTGGTTCCTTTCGCTTGGCGCGTTATGGCCTAAACGTAGCAACTCGCCCGGGCGAATGCCAGAAGCCCGTTCTGAAATTGCTGGTCCGGCCCCGCGCGAACGGGGCCGGGCGGTTACTCCGCCGGGAACAGGAACGGATTGATGCTGCTGCGGCCGAAGCCTTCTTCTTCCATGCGGGCGTCCAGCACCAGCGAAGCCAGATCGTCGGCCACCGCTTCGACCTGCGGATCTTTTTCCTGATAGAGGATCTTCAGGTAAGTGCCGCAGTCGCCGCAGCTCTCCGCCTTCACCGCCGCCTGCTCGCTGTCCAGCGACCAGTAGTTGAGATCGCGGGTCTGCTCGCAGTTGCTGCACTTCACCCGCACCACGTGCCATTCGCTTTCGCACAGGTTGCAGTGCAGGTAGCGCAGGCCGTTGACGGTGCCGATGTGCACCATGCTGGAAACCGGGATGCTGCCGCACACCGGGCAGAACTGGCGCTGCTCGCCGTATTCGGCGCGCGCCTTGCCGGGGATCAGGCTGGCCATCTGCGCCCAATAGAGCGACAGCGCGGCCCAGAGGAACGGTGCCTTCTCGCTGCCCACCTTGCCGAACTCACGGTTGAGCAAGGCGTCGGCCATCAGCTCCAGCTCGTGTGCCGAGGCTTTCTCCAGGTTGTCCAGCACCGCCAGGATATGCTCCGGCGCCTGCGGGCGCAGCTCGGCGATCAGCGACGTCAGCAGCTTGCGCCAGTGCTCGCTGCGCGGGAACACGCTCAGATCGAGCGGCGGTTTGCCGCTGGCGGCGCCCTGCGCCAGCGCTTCGCTCAGATCGAGCTCCAGCGGGTTATCGTGCAGCGCATGCTGCTGCGCCTGCGCCAGCTCGGCGGCGAAGTTCAGGTAGTCGCCCAGCGGATTGTCGACCGCCAGCTGACGCAGACGATCGGCGCGGCGGCTGTACAGGCTTTTCAGGTTGGCGAAAAGTAACGGCGGGATATTCTCCGCCGTTGTGGACTTCTCACGCTGTGCCCCTAACTGCTCTTTAGGAACGATGCGGATACTCATCAGGGTTTATCTTCCTGTCGTTTCTCGCGGACCTCACGGTACCAGCGCGGATGATGTTTCTTGGCCCAGGCCGCCGGCACCCAGCCTTCCACCATCGCGGTAATGGTGCCTTTTACCCACAATGCGGCGTAAATGTGCACCATAATCACGATAATCAGGCCGACCGCGGCCAGCGAATGCACCAGCAGCGCGATGCGGATCAGCGGGATGGAGAACGACGGCGCAAAATATGGCCGCCAGATCACCACGCCGCTGGCCAGCAGCAGCACCAGGCTGATAATCGCCGCCCAGAACACGCACTTCTGGCCAAAATTATAGCGCCCGGTGTCACCCACTTCCTCGTTCATGGCGATTTTGTGGATGTTCTTGGCCCAGACGATATCTTCCCGGTTGATCAGGTTATGCTTCCAGTAGCGCAGGAACATCAGCAGGAACGCGGCAAACATGATCACCCCGACAAACGGGTGCAGAATGCGCGCCAGCTGCGGCGTCCCGAAGATGTTCATCAGCCAGTTGAAGGAGGGGAAGAAGAACCCCAGCCCGCTGATGGCGGCGAACACGAAGCAGAACGCCACGATCCAGTGGTTGATGCGCTCCGGTGCGCTGTAACGCTGAATGGGCTTTTCCTTTCTCATTTGCGCGTCTCCTCGTCATGCGACTCGTCGTGCTCGTCCTCATCGTCGACGCGGTTAGGCCCGACGCCGACGTAGTGGAACACGCTGGCCGCGAAGGTGGCGGCAAAGCCGATGGCCGCCAGGGGTTTCCACACGCCCTTCCAGAAGGTCACCGCCGGGCTGATGCTCGGGTTGTCCGGCAAACCGTGGTACAGCTGCGGTTTGTCGGCGTGGTGCAGCACGTACATCACGTGCGTGCCGCCCACCCCCGCCGGATCGTACAGACCGGCGTTCTGGTAGCCGCGGGTGTTCAGCTCGCTGACGCGATCTGCCGCCACCTGCTTCATCGCTTCCTTGGTGCCGAAGTGAATGGCGCCGGTCGGGCAGGTTTTCACGCAGGCCGGTTCCTGGCCGACGTCCACGCGGTCGACGCACAGGGTGCACTTGTACACCCGGTTGTCGTCCTTGTTCATGCGCGGTACGTCGAACGGGCAGCCGGCGATGCAGTAGCCGCAGCCGATGCAGTGCTCGGACTGGAAGTCGACGATGCCGTTGGCGTACTGAATGATCGCGCCTTCCGACGGGCAGGCCTTCAGGCAGCCCGGATCGGCGCAGTGCATGCAGCCATCCTTGCGGATCAGCCATTCCAGCTTGCCGTTTTCCTCCACCTCGGAGAAGCGCATCACCGTCCACGACTTGGCGGTCAGATCGGCGGGGTTATCGTACACCCCGACGTTGTGCCCCACCTCGTCGCGGATGTCGTTCCATTCGGAACAGGCCACCTGACAGGCCTTGCAGCCGATACAGGTAGTGACATCGATCAGTTTGGCCACTTCTTCCTGGTGGTCACGGGCGCGCGGCGCCGGCGTGAAACCATTGGTGGCGGATTTACGAATGATGTCTTGAGATTGCATGGCCATAATTCGTCTCCGTTACACCTTTTCCACATTGACCAGGAACGCCTTGAACTCCGGCGTTTGCGTATTGGCGTCGCCGACGAACGGCGTCAGCGTGTTGGCGATAAAGCCTTTCTTCGCCACCCCTTCGTAACCCCAGTGGATCGGGATGCCGATGGTGTCGACTTCCTGGCCGTGCACCTGCAGCGTGCGAATGCGCTTGGTCACCACCGCCTTGGCCTTGATGTAGCCGCGGTTGGAACTGACCTTCACGGTGTCGCCCTGCTTGATGCCTTTCTTCTCCGCCAGCTTCTCGCCGATTTCCACGAACTGCTCCGGCTGCGCGATGGCGTTCAGCCGCGCGTGCTTGGTCCAGTAGTGGAAGTGCTCGGTCAGACGATAGGTGGTGCCGACGTAAGGGAACTTGTCGGATTTGCCCATCGCCGCCAGATCGTCCTTGAACACGCGCGCCGCCGGGTTGGACACCACGTTCGGGTGCAGCGGGTTGGTGCCGAGCGGCGTTTCGAACGGCTCGTAGTGTTCAGGGAACGGCCCTTCCGCCATCTTGTCGGTGGCGAACAGGCGGCCCATGCCTTCCGGCTGCATGATGAACGGCCCGACGTCGCTGCCCGGCGCGGCGGTGCTGTAGTCCGGGATATCGGCCCCGACCCACTTGGCGCCGTCCCACTCCAGCAGCTGGCGTTTCGGATCCCACGGTTTACCCTGCGGGTCCGCCGAGGCGCGGTTGTACAGGATGCGGCGGTTGAGCGGCCATGCCCAGGCCCAGCCCAGCGTATTGCCGAGGCCGGACGGATCGGCGTTGTCGCGCCGCGCCATCTGGTTGCCGGCCGGCGTCCAGCTGCCGGCGAAGATCCAGCAGCCGCTGGCGGTGGTGCCGTCGTCGCGCAGCTGCGCGAACGAGCTGAGCAGCTCGCCTTTTTTCACCAGCACTTTGCCGTCGGCATCCAGCAGATCCGCCAGCGCCTTGCCGTTGTTCTCCTGCGCCACCTCTTCCGGCGCCGGGTTGTCCGGCGTCAGGTAGTCCCAGCGCATGTTCAGCACCTGTTCCGGCACCGCACCGCCGTCGCGCGCATACATCTCGCGCAGGCGGCTGAAGATGCCCGCCAGGATCTCGCCGTCGTTCAGCGCTTCGCCCGGGGCATCTGCGCCTTTCCAGTGCCACTGCAGCCAGCGGCCGGAGTTGACGATCGAGCCGTTTTCTTCGGCGAAGCAGGTAGACGGCAGGCGGAACACTTCGGTCTGGATCTGCGACGAATCGACGTCGTTGAACTCGCCGTGGTTCTGCCAGAAGTTGGAGGTCTCGGTGTTCAACGGATCGATGGTCACCAGGAACTTCAGCTTGGACAGCGAAGCCACTACCTTGTTTTTATTCGGGAACGACGCCACCGGGTTAAAGCCCTGGCAGAAGTAGCCGTTGACCTTGCCCTGCGCCATCATCTCGAAGTACTGCAGCACGTCGTAGCCTTTGTCCCACTTCGGCAACCAGTCAAAGCCCCAGCTGTTGTCCTTCTGCGCCTTGTCGCCGTAGAAGGTCTTCATCATGCTGACGAAGAATTTCGGGTAGTTGCCCCAGTAGTTCACCTGGCCCGGCAGCAGCGCCTTCGGCGTGTTGGCCTTCAGGTAGGTGTCGAGATCGGTCTGTTTCTCCGACGGCAGCGTCATGTAGCCCGGCAGGCTCTGCGACAGCAGGCCGAGATCGGTCAGCCCCTGGATGTTGGAGTGGCCGCGCAGCGCGTTGACGCCGCCGCCCGCCATGCCCATGTTGCCGAGCAGCAGCTGGATCATCGCCATGGTGCGGATGTTCTGCGCGCCGACCGAGTGCTGAGTCCAGCCCAGGGCGTACAGGAACGAAGCGGTTTTATCCGCGACGCAGGTTTCGGCGATGTATTCGCACACCTTGAGGAAATCGTCCTTCGGCGTGCCGCAGATGTTGGTCACCACGTCCGGCGTGTAGCGGCTCACGTGCTGTTTCAGCATGTTCCACACGCAGCGCGGATCCTGCAGCGTGACGTCGCGCTTGGCGAAGCCGTTCTCGTCGAACTGGTAGTTCCAGGTGGTTTTGTCGTACTTGCGGTTTTCCGCGTCGTAGCCGCTGAACAAGCCGTCTTCGAAGGCAAAGTCTTCCCGCACCAGCAGGCTGGCGTTGGTGTAGGCCTCGACGTATTCGCGGTTGAACTTGTTGTTGGTCATCAGATACAGCAACACGCCCGACAGGAAAGCGATGTCGGTCCCGGAGCGGATCGGCGTGTAGAAGTCCGCCACCGATGCGGTTCGGGTAAAGCGCGGATCGATCACGATCAGCTTGGCATTGTTGTGTATTTTGGCTTCCATCGCCCAGCGGAACCCCACCGGATGCGCTTCCGCCGCATTACCGCCCATGACGATAATCAAATTCGCGTTCTTGATATCAACCCAGTGGTTGGTCATCGCACCGCGACCAAATGTTGGAGCAAGACTTGCTACCGTTGGTCCGTGTCAGACACGCGCCTGGTTGTCTACGGCAAGCATGCCGAGAGCGCGACTAAATTTTTGCGACAGAAAACCGGTTTCGTTGCTGGCGGCCGAGGCGCACAGCATGCCGGTGGTCAGCCAACGGTTGACGGTAACGCCCTGGTCGTTGGTTTTGATGAAGTTGGCGTCACGGTCTTCTTTCACCAGCTTGGCGATGCGGGTAAAGGCGTCGTCCCAGCTGATGCGTTGCCATTTGTCCGACCCCGGCGCCCGGTATTCCGGGTACTTGAGGCGGCTTTCGCTGTGGATGAAGTCAACCAGGCCGGCGCCTTTCGGGCAAAGCGCGCCGCGGTTTACCGGGTGATCCGGATCCCCTTCGATATGGAAAATGCTTTCTTTGGCGTTTTTGGCGCCATCACCAAGGCTGTACATCAACAGCCCACAGCCGACGGAACAATACGTACAGGTATTACGGGTCTCGCGGGCGCGCAGCAGTTTGTACTGCCGGGTTTCCGCCAACGCCACTTCGGGGGCAAAGCCCAGCGCGGCCACCGTCGTTCCTGCCATACCGCCAGCGCAGATCTTAAAGAACTGCCTTCTGCTGACCTGCATGGGGGTCTCCTTTACTCTCGATTGTCACATTGTTCAAATGCGCCTGCCCCGCTAGCGCGGCAAACGCGAATGTCACTGTTGTTATGCTTGCTACGAACGCCGGCCATATTACCACAGCGTGCTTGTGGTTGTTACACACTCGTGCTCATTCAGTGAACGCATTGGCACATTTCGATACATTTCGGCGTTGGTGCTCCCTACAGTATAGAGAGTAACCCACGCGCCGGATCGACGGCTTGAGGCGGCCACCCGCCGCCCTCTTCTATCAGTATGTTAGCGCAGCGATTCGTTCATTAACCACACAGTTCACAGGGCATTGATAATCATTTTCAATATCATTTAATTAACTATAATGATCCGACTGCTTACGCGGTGCTCGCCCTTTGCGCCGCCCATACACCACTGGAGATGATGATTATGAGTTATTCACTGCCATCCCTGCCGTACGCTTACGACGCACTGGAACCGCATTTCGACAAGCAGACGATGGAAATCCATCACACCAAACACCACCAGACCTACGTCAACAACGCCAACACCGTGCTGGAAGCCTACCCTGAGCTGGCCAAATACAGCGTTGAAGAGCTGATCCAGGATCTGGATAAAGTGCCTGCCGACAAACGCACCTTCATGCGCAACAACGCCGGCGGCCACGCCAACCACAGCTTCTTCTGGAAAAACCTGAAAACCGGCACCACGCTGGGCGGCGATCTGAAAGCGGCCATCGAGCGCGATTTCGGCAGCGTTGAGAAATTCCAGGAAGAGTTCGAGAAAGCCGCAGCCACCCGCTTCGGTTCCGGTTGGGCCTGGCTGGTGCTGAAAGACGGCAAACTGGCCGTGGTGTCTACCGCTAACCAGGACAGCCCGCTGATGGGCGAAGCCGTCGCCGGCGCTTCCGGTTTCCCAATCATCGGTCTGGACGTGTGGGAACACGCTTACTACCTGAAATATCAGAACAAACGCCCTGACTACATCAAGGCGTTCTGGAACGTGGTCAACTGGGACGAAGCCGCCGCACGCTTCGCCGCGAAGAAGTAATTCGCCCCCGTTGATGAAGATACCCGCCACCGGCGGGTATTTTTTTGCCTGAAATCCGCTAAAGTTTGACCACTTCTTGCCGATGGTTTGTTCAATTGACGTTCGCCCGGAGAAGGAAAAACGCTATGGCGGCATTGCAAGCATTAGCAGGAAAGTTCACTCATCTCACCGTAGGTAAAAAGCTCGGTCTCGGCTTCGCGCTGTTGCTGCTGTTGGCGGTCGTCATCGCCGGCACCGGGGCGCAATATCTGCACATCATCGAATCCCGCGCCGATCGCATCGACTTCAGCAACCGGCTGAACGAGGAGATCAACCAGGCCAAATACAACCGCGCCATGTACGGCCAGACCTACCGGCCGGAGTACATCCAGAACAACCGCGCCAATATTGAGAACGCCGTCAAACTGATAGACCAGGGGCAGGCGCTGAACTGGGACGCCCAAAGCCGCAAGGATCTGCAGCGTCTGGTGACGCTGATCGGGGAATATCAACAGCAGCAAAAAGTCTTTGAGCAGGCGGTCACGGCGAAAGACGCAGTGCGCCAGAGCTGGAACATGTCGGAAGTGCAGGCCAGCCTGAGCCAGGTGGAACGCCAGCTGACCAACGGCGATCTGCAGCTGGCCTTTATCCAACTGAACCAGAAGCTGACCCAGGTGCGCTACGGCGCGCGCGGCCTGCTACTGAGCCTGAACAAGGAAACTGAAGCCCCGCTGATGGCGGCCATTGACGACGCGCGCGACGCGGCCAACGCCCTGAGCCGCCGGGTCAGCGACGCACAGCGCCCGCAGCTGCAGCCGCTGCTGGCCGCCCTGGACGATTACAAAAACCGCATCGCGGCTTACCTACCGGCCTATGAGCACGAGCAGCAGATCAGCCGGCAGCTCGGCGAACGCGCGCAAGCGATCGGCATGCTGGTCAACGCCTTTATGCAGGACGAGCTGGTGCAGACGCGCAACAACATCAATCTGGCGCAGCTGCAAATGGGCATCACCACCCTGATCGCCATCATCGCCGGGGTGCTTATCGCCTGGCGCATCACGCTGCAGATCACCCGTCCGCTGCACAGCACGCTGGCCATGGCGGAACGCATCGCCGGCGGCGACCTGCGCCAGGCGCAGACCAGCACCCGCCGCGACGAGCTGGGGCAACTGCTGAACGCGGTGGCGGCCATGAGCCAAAATCTGCGCACCATGATTGAGAAGATCCAGATGGGGGTCAGCCAGGTTTCTACCGCCTCTGCGGAAATCGCCGCCGGCAACACCGATCTCTCTTCCCGCACCGAGCAGCAGGCGGCGGCGGTCGAGGAAACCGCCGCCAGCATGGAACAGCTGACCGCCACGGTGAAACAGAACGCCGACAACGCCCATCACGCCAATCAGCTGGCCACCGACGCCTCGCAGACCGCGCAGCAGGGCGGCAAGCTGGTGGAAAACGTGGTCAGCACCATGCGCGATATCTCCAGCAGTTCGCAGCGTATCGCCGAAATTACCACCCTGATCAACGGCATTGCCTTCCAGACCAACATCCTGGCGCTCAACGCCGCGGTCGAAGCGGCGCGCGCCGGCGAACAGGGCCGGGGCTTCTCGGTGGTTGCCAGCGAAGTGCGCAGCCTGGCGAGCCGCAGCGCCCAGGCGGCCAAGGAGATCGAAGGGCTGATCGCCGAATCGGTCAGCCGGGTGAAAACCGGCACCGAACTGGTGGAAAGCACCGGCAACACCATGGAACAGATCGTCCGCTCGGTCACCCACGTGCGCGACATCATGGCTGAAATCGCCGCCGCCTCCGATGAGCAGACGCGCGGCATCGCCCAGATTGGCCAGGCGATCGTCGAGATGGACCACACCACCCAGCAGAACGCCGCGCTGGTGGAAGAGTCCGCCGCCGCCGCCGATTCGCTGGAAGAACAGGCCGACATGCTGCTGCAGAGCGTCTCGGTGTTCCGTTTGGCGGAGCAGACCGAACCCGCCGCCGTGAAAGCCGCCGCGCCGAAAGCGCCGGCGGTAAAACCCGCGGCCGCCAATGCCGCAGCGGAAGAGAACTGGACCACCTTCTGATGCCCCGCCGCCCGCCCGACGATTTTCGGGCGGGTTGTTATGTCCCCCCGGAACAACTCAGGCTATGCTGAGCCCTCGACGCGAGACACGGAGGCGCACATGCATCACCCAGACGTTTACATCGGCAATATTCAACCCTACGAAGGCGGGCGCCCCAGCGCCATCGCCAAACGCCAGGTGGATGGCGCCATCCGGCTCACGCCGCTCGGCCTGGAAGGCGACGAACAGGCGGAAAAAAGCTACCACGGCGGGCCTGACCGCGCGCTGTGCCACTACCCGCGCGAGCATTACGCCCACTGGCGCGAGCAGTTTCCGGCGCAGGCAGAGCAGTTTTGCGCCCCGGCCTTCGGCGAGAATATCTCCACCGAAGGGCTGACCGAACACAATGTGTTTATGGGCGACATCTTCCGCTGGGGCGAAGCGCTGATCCAGGTCACCCAGCCGCGCTCACCGTGCTTCAAACTCAATTATCACTTCGCCATCGAGGATATTTCGGTGCTGATGCAGCAAAGCGGCCGCTGCGGCTGGCTGTATCGGGTGGTGTCGCCCGGCGCGGTCAGCGGCGATCGTCCGCTGGAGCTGGCGGCGCGCAACAGCGACGTGTCGGTCGCCGAAGCCATCGCCATCGCCTGGCATATGCCGTTCGACGCGGAACAGTATCGCCGCCTGTTGGCGGTGGCCGGCCTCTCCGCCAGCTGGAGCAAGACCATGCTCACGCGGCTTGCCGAAGGGCGCCTCGAGGACTTCAACCGCCGCCTGCTCGGCCGTTGAAATCGCGGGCGTAAAAGATGAAAAACGTGCGCCGAATGCCGCGTTAACCCTATTCTTCCGCCTATACTGTAGCCGCACGTTTTTTCAGCCAGGAGCCAGGTAATGACCCCCCCGACCCATTTGATTCATCACGCCGCCGCCGAAGGCTATCAGGCCAACGCCGATCGCTATGTGAAAGGCCGGCCCGATTACCCGCCGGAAATCGCCGTCTGGCTGCGTGAAACTATCGGCCTGCACGCCGGCATGACGGTCATCGATCTCGGCGCCGGTACCGGCAAGTTTACCCCGCGCCTGCTGGAAACCGGCGCGCAGGTGATCGCCGTCGAACCGGTGCCGCAAATGCTGGAAAAACTGTCGGCGGCGCTGCCGCAGGTGAAAACGCTGGCGGGCACCGCCGAGGCGATCCCGCTACCGGACGAGTCGGTCGATGCGGTGGTGTGCGCCCAATCCTTCCACTGGTTCGCCACGCCGCAGGCGCTGGCGGAAATCCAGCGCATCCTCAAGCCCGGCGGCAAACTCGGTCTGGTGTGGAACATGCGCGATGCGCGCGTCGGTTGGGTGCGTAAACTGAATCAGATCGTCGATAGCCACGAAGGCGATGCGCCGCGTTTCTATACCGGCGAATGGCGCAAGTTCTTCCCGTTCAAAGGCTTTGAACCGCTGCAGGAACAGGTGTTTATGCTGGGTCACCGCGGCGCGGTGGAGGACGTGATCTACAACCGGGTGCGTTCAACCAGCTTTATCGCCGCGCTGCCGCAGCCGCAACAGGAGCAGGTTATCGAGCGGTTGCGCCAGCTGGTGGCGGAAGAAGAGGAACTGCGGGGCCAGGACACGGTCACCGTGCCCTATCAGACCAAGGCGTATTTCACCACCAAGGTCTGACGCCCGGGGGTTCAGAACGCTTTCTTGGCGTAGCCGGTGACCGCTTTCAGGCCCATCTCGCGGCCCAGCGCGGTCATCGGGTGCACCACAATCAGCCCGCGCGCGCTTTTCTTCAGCGCGCCCATATCGGCCTGCTCTTTCTTGGTGATCTCGCGGCTGAACGGCAGCTGGCTCAGCTTCTGCGCTTCGGCGCTCAGCTTCTCGCCGCGCACGTTTTTCAGGCGCTCGATCTCCGTCGCCAGCTTCTCTTTCTCTTTGGTGTGCTGCGCGATCAACTCAGGGTTGCCCTGTTGGATCACAGTGGCATCTTTGTGGTTCAAGGCGTCCAGCAGGTCGCTCAGGCGCTTGATCTCTGCCTTTTCTTTCTCTTTCATGGTCTCTGGCCCGTTGTGCCCAAAATGGCACGCTAATCAACGATACCGGCATTGTAGCAAAAGGCGCGCGCCGTTACCCGTCTTGCGCAATGCCGGGCGGCAGGCCGCTCATCTCGCAGGCCCTGGCGCCGAGCCGGGCCAACGCCTGGGTGTAGCGCGCGTTGAACGGGTAGCAGCAGGAGAGCCGCAGCGCGTTGCGATAGCGCCCGCTGGGCGAATACAAAGTGCCCGGCGTCAAACAAATCTGCTCCTCCAGCAGCTGATGGAACAGCGCCACGCTGTCCACGCCGGGGGGAAATTCGACCCAAAACACGAACCCGCCCGCCGGCTGCGTGGCCAGCGTGCCGCGCGGGAAATGCCGGGCGATCAGCGCCCGCGCCTCGTCCACCTGCGCCGCATAGCGCTTGCGCAGGTTGCGCAAATGGTGATCGTAACCGCCGCTCTCCAGGAAGGTCGCCAGCGTTTCCGACAGCAGCTGCGACTCGGACATCGACGACACCGCCTTCAGCTTGCGCAACGCCTCGTGGAAACGGCCGCCGCAGATCCAGCCGACGCGAAAATCCGGCGCCAGCGTTTTGGTAAAGCTGGAGCAAAACAGCACCCAGCCGTCGCGATCGAACGCCTTCACCGCCGGCGACAGCGCGCCGCCGAACTGGATCTCGGCATACAGCCCGTCTTCAATCAACGGCACTTGATGATCGTTCATCAGCCGCGCCAGCCGCTTTTTCGCCGCCAGCGGCATAGTGCAGCCCAGCGGGTTTTGCACCGTCGGCATGGCGATCACCGCGTTCAGCCGTTTCTCGTTCAATAGCAGTTCCAGCGCGTCCAGCGACAGCCCCAGCTGCGGATCGGTGGGGATTTCCAGCGCTTTCAGCCCCAGGCTGGCCAGCAGCGGCAGCAGGTAGAAGTAGGTCGGCGACTCCAGCCCGACGCAGTCGCCCGGTTTGGTGGTGACGCGCAGCGCCAGCTGCAGCGCTTCCATGCAGCCGTGAGTCAGCACCACGTCGCCCGGCTCCAGCAGCATGCCCAGCGTCATCGAGCGGCGGGCGATCTGCTGACGCAGCCGCAGGCTGCCGGGCGGCAACGGGTACTGCCCGATCAGATCCGGCTGGCGGCGCAGCTGAGAGGAGAGCATGCGCCCCAGCTTGCCGCCGGGATAAAAATCGCTGGTCTGCGGGCAGGCCAGCGCAATGTTGGTGAAAGCCGGGTTTTGCTGGGCGGCAAACACGGTGTCGATCAGCGCCAGCACGTCGTCCGCCGGCGGTTCGATGCGCCCGCTGGGCGCCGAGGCCATCTTCAGCGCCGGCAGCGTGCTGCGTACATAAAACCCCGACTGCGGCCGCGCTTCGATCAGCCCGCGATCCTCCAGCGTGCGGTAAGCCGACACCACGGTATTGATGCTGACGCGATGGGTTTGCGCACAGCGCCGTACCGACGGCAGGCGGTCGCCGGGCCGCAGCGTGCCGCGGCGAATGGCCTCGGCCAGCGTATCCGCCAGCTGCAGGTAACGGGTATCCGGGGTTTCATCGAGCAGGGTCACAGTTTCTCTCCAGGTAATGGGTACAGTTTACATTTTTCACAACTGTAACCATGACAATATCCAATTTGTGGTTCTGTCACCATCCCATCGCAGCGATTATGCTGATCCTCTCGTGATTACCGCCATTTTCAAGGAACCTGCCATGCTGGACTCCGCCTTTGTCAGCTACGTCACCGTCATGTCGATTACCCCCGGCCCCAACAACCTGCTGCTGGCCTCGTCGGGCGTCAACTTCGGCCTGCGCCGCACCCTGCCGATGCTGCTTGGTATCTGCGTCGGCTGTGCGGTGCAGCTGGCGATCATTATCCCGCTGCTGGCGCTGGCGCTGAGCTGGGCCGGCGTCATCCGCCTCCCGCTGGCGGTGATCGGCTGCGCCTACCTGCTGTGGCTGTCATGGAAACTGTTCCAGGCGGCCTCGCCGGACGCCAAAGAGCAGGCGCAGCCGATGAGCCTGCTCAACGGCGCGCTGTTTCAGGCGGTCAACCCCAAGGCCTGGCTGATGGTGATCAACGTGGCGATCCTGTTCACCCCGCGCGAAGGCGCCACCTTTGTCCATACGCTGTCGGTCATCGCCGGCTTCGCGCTGCTGAACCTGCCGTGCGTGCTGCTGTGGGCGGTGCTGGGCGACCGGTTGCGCAACGCGCTGCGGGTCACCTGGAAGCTGCGCGCCTTCAACGGCGTGATGTCCGGCCTGATGGCTGCCACCGCGCTGTGGTTGTTGTTCGACGAGTGGCGCGCGGCCTTTGCTTAGCCGTGGCCGAGAGGAGAGAGCCGGGAAGGTTGTTTGGCGCCGATGCCGGCGATCAGATCGGTAATGGACAGCACCATGGTGGAGCGCACCATCTGCTGATAGCGCTGGCGCTGCATGGCGATCAGCGCTTCATCCGCTTCGCCCGGCTGCAGGAAGGTCGGCACCGGCGGCAGCGCGGCCACGCAGTGCAGCTCGCCGAACGGCCCGAGGATTTCGTCGTCGACGAAGCGGTATTCCGAGCCGTCGTGGTTCAGTTCTTCGCGCATCGCCATCAGCAGCTCGGCGTCTTCATATTCGTGGCGAGAGATCACCCCCAGCCCATACATCAGCTTCAGGCGCACCGACAGCTCCCCGAGCGGGCCGCTGCCGGACAATAGCGGTTCGACGGCATATTTCACCGCGTAGTCATCTTTGCGGAATACCTGCACCACCAGCACGTTGAGCGCTTCCGCCAGCAGCTCTACCGCCGCGATCAGGAAGCTGCGCACCGTTTTGCCCGCGTTCAGCTTTTCCAGAACCTGGTTTTCAAATGCCTGTGCTTCTTCCATCGTCGCTTTTCGAAAGGCGTGGGGAGGGCCGTCGATGCCGAACTCGGGTTGCAGGAGCGCAGCAAGCTGCGCTCGGGTGTTCATCATCACGATTCTACTTGTGCATGGCGTTATACACAGCAACGGCCTCTTCTACAACCTCGCTTTCCGCCGGCAGGCCGGAAATTTGCGCCAGCGCGGCTTTCGGCCCGAGCGTGTTCAGCAATTCCGCCAACTCCAGCGCCTGCGGATCCTGTTCGCTGCGGTAGCTCATGGCGGCGGCGATGCCCTGGATCAGGTTGGCGTGCGGCAGGCCGTATTCCAGCGTGCCCAGCAGCGGTTTGATCAGGCGATCGCCGGCGCTCAGTTTGCGCAGCGGCTGACGTCCCACGCGCTCGACGTCGTCGTGCAGATACGGGTTTTCGAAGCGGCCGAGGATTTTGTTGATGTAGGCAGCGTGCTTGTCGGCGTCGAAGCCGTAGCGCTTGATCAGCACCGCGCCGCTCTCTTCCATCGCCCCTTTCACCACGCGGCGGATCGCCGGGTCAAGAATGGCGTCACGAATGGTTTGCAGCCCGGCCTGTTGGCCGAGGTAGGCGGTGATGGCGTGACCGGTATTGAGGGTGAACAGCTTGCGCTCGACGAACGCCATCAGGTTATCGGTCAGCTCCATGCCGGCGATCGCCGGAGGCTGGCCTTTGAACTGGGTCTGATCGACGATCCATTCGCTGAAGGTTTCCACCGTCACTTCCAGCGGATCGCTGCTGTCCGCCGGCGGCACGATGCGGTCGACCGCCGAATCGACGAAGCCGACGTGCTGCTCAACCCAGGCCTGCTCGTCCTGCGGCAGCGCGGCGAGCACATGCTGCTTCAGCTGGCTGGTGCCGCGCACCATGTTCTCGCAGGCGATGATGTTCAGCGGCTGCACATTGCCCTGCTGATGACGCAGCACCAGCCCTTTAGCGATCGTGCCGGCGATTTTGCCGAGAATTTGCGGGCCAACGGCGGTGGTCACCAGATCCGCCTCAGCGATCAGCGCCACCGCCGCCTCGCTGCCGCTGTTGACGGCGCTGACGTTGTTGACGCTCTCCACGCGTTCTTGCTCGCCCACCACGTGCACCGCGTAGCTTCTACGGCTGTTCAGCAAATCCAGCACCGTTTGATTGACGTCGGCGAAGGTCAGCTCAACCCCTGCGTCCGCCAGCAGCTTGCCGATAAAACCGCGGCCGATGTTCCCTGCGCCAAAATGTAATGCTTTCATAACTCTACCTTCTTAATGTCGAAGGGTGCAGCAAGCTGCACCCTTTAAAATGATTCTGTTATCCGGCTTTTTTGCCGCCGAGCAGGTCCAGCACTTCCTGCACGCTGGTGGTATTCGCCAGCCGCTCAATCACGCTCTCATCATCCAGCGCGTTGGTCAGGCTGGTGATCACCTGGATATGCTCGTTGTTGCGCGCGGCGATGCCGATCACCAGGCGGGCCACTTCATCCTCTTCCTCGCCGAAGCGCACGCCCTGCGGGTACTGGCAGAACACCACGCCGGTGCGCAGCACCCGGTCTTTGGCCTCGATGGTGCCGTGCGGCACGGCGATCGACTCGCCCAGGTAGGTGGAGGTGAGTTTCTCGCGCTCCAGCATCGCCGGCACGTACTCCGCCTCGACGTAGCCGCCTTTCACCAGCTGCTCGCCGGCGAAGCGGATCGCCTGCTCTTTGTCGCTGGCCTGCAGGTTGAGGAACACGTTGCTCTCGCTCAGCTTGAACAGGTTCGGCTCACCGGCTTCGAAGCTGTCGTCCAGCGCGCCCAGCACCTTCTGCTGGTTGTCGCTGGTTTTGTTGGCCGCCAGCAAGCGATCGACCAGATCGCTGTACAGCTTGCTGTCGAGGAAGTTGGTCAGCGAGATGTGCTGGGCCTGCGGCGCGTGGCGCATCGCGCGCTCGGTCAGATCGCGGTGGGTGATCACCAGATCCACGTCGTCCGGCAGGCTGTTGATGGCGCTGTTGGTCACCGAGATGTTCTTCAGCCCGGCGTCGGCCACTTTCTTGCGCAGCACCCCGGCGCCCATGGCGCTGGAACCCATGCCCGCATCGCAGGCGACGATGATTTTGCGCACGGTGCTCAGATCGCCATCGACCGATGCCGGCGCCGCTGCGCCACCTTTGGACTGCGATTTCATCTCTTGCATGCGACGGGTTGCGGCTTCCAGATCGTCATCCTCTTTCACCTTGGAGGTTTTCAGCAGGAAAGCGGACACCACGAAGGAGACGGCAAAGGCTGCGCACACCGCCGCAATGTTGGCGAAGTAGGCGCCTTTCGGCGTCATCGCCAGCACCGCCAGGATCGAACCCGGAGACGCCGGAGAAACCAGGCCGCCGTTCAGCATCGTCAGGGTGAAGACGCCGGTCATGCCGCCCAGGATCACCGCCAGCAGCAGGCGTGGGTTCATCAGCACGTAAGGGAAGTAGATTTCGTGGATGCCGCCCAGGAAGTGAATGATTGCCGCACCGCCGGCGGATTGCTTGGCGCTGCCGCGGCCGAAGAACATGTAGGCCATCAGTACGCCCATGCCCGGGCCTGGGTTGGCTTCAATCAGGAAGAACACCGACTTACCGGCTTCCGTAGCCTGCTGGATACCCAGCGGCGAGAAGATGCCGTGGTTGATGGCGTTATTCAGGAACAGGATTTTCGCCGGTTCAACGAAAATGGACGCCAATGGCAGCAGGTTGTTCGTCACCATCACGTGTACGCCCGCCGCCAGCAGCTTGGAGAGCACCTCCACCAGCGGCCCGATGCCGAGGAAGGCCAGGATCGCCAGCAGCATGCCGATGATGCCGGCGGAGAAGTTGTTCACCAGCATTTCAAAGCCGCTTTTGATCTTGCCGTCCACCCAGCGGTCAAAGTGCTTGATAGCCCAGCCGCCCAGCGGGCCGGCGATCATCGCGCCGAGGAACATCGGCATGTCGGCGCCGACGATGACGCCCATGGTGGTGATGGCGCCGACGACGCCGCCGCGATCGCCGCCCACCAGCCGCCCGCCGGTATAACCGATCAGCAGCGGCAGCAGGTAGGTGATCATCGGGCCGACCAGCTTGGCTAAGGTTTCATTCGGCAGCCAGCCGGTTGGAATGAATAGCGCGGTGATAATCCCCCAGGCGATAAAGGCGCCGATGTTGGGCATCACCATGTTGCTCAGGAAGCGGCCAAAGTTTTGCACTTTAACCTTGATGTCTGGTGAAAACATAAAACACACCCCTATTGTTACGCGCTGACAATAGAGCGCGTGATTATTGTTGTGACGATCCAGCCGTGTTGCCGCTGTATGCGAAACGGACTCTATCACGCTGTTTTTGTCACGCGAACTTCACGGATTTTTTGTGATACAAATCACATACAACACCCCAACAAACCACCCTTTATAGTGACAAAGATCACATTTATGGCGTGTAAAAAAAGCACAGTGAGAAAAAAACCGCCTTAAAACCCATCATAACGTGACATTTGTCACACTTTTAAATTGATGGTTTGTTTTTAAATTGTGATAAACATCACAATTTATTTTCAGCTGCAGCGCCCGATCGCGACGCTCTGTTTGATCTTCCCTGTGAGCACTCATCCCGCCGGGAACTAGCGAAGTGATGAATGAAAGAAAACTACATTGCCGAATGAATGGATTAATTGAAGTGTAGTACAGAAGCCTGCGCAATAAACCAGCAAGCTATTGGAAACGCTGAGGGGAAATAAAACAGGCCGGTAATGCCGGCCTGCTGCGTGCGTGGAGGCGTTATTGCGTCACGCTTTGAATGGTTTTCTGCGCATTCATCAGGTTCTGCTGTTTGGCCACCAGATTCGACATCATGGTGTTGTACTGCACCACCTGCTGCGCGGTGCGGAACTGCACGCCATTGTTGTTGAAGCTGACCTGATTGCCCTGGCTCTGCAGGAAATCGCCGACCTGCACCAGATCCTGCACAAAGCTGGCGGTGGTCGGGATCGCCGGCATCAGTGCGTTGGCCGGTGCGGTAACGATCTTGTCATAGGCCTGGTTGTACACCGCCTTCAGATCGTCGGGCTGCTTCAGCGCCGCGCGGGCGGTATCCGCCTGTGATTTGGCGGACTGGATCTGCTGGCCCAGCAGGTTCAACGCCCCGACCGATTGCTGCAGCGCATCGCGTTTGTTCAGATAGTCCTGCGCGGTGCGGATCTGGTTAATCTGATCCAGCGCCGGCGTCAGGCTGGCACCGACCGACTTGGACAGCTGCTGCGAGAAGCCGACCAAAATCGCGTAATCGCCGGCATAGTTGCCGAACTTCTGCTTCTGATCTTCGCTCAGCGTGGGGATGTTCGCCCCGCTGCGCATCACGGTATTCTGTAAGTAATCGATAAATGCTTTGCGCTGTTCCGGCTCTTTATCGCCGCAGGCGGTCAATTGCATGACCACCAACAATGCCAATACCGGTGCCAACCAACGCGCGAAACCTCTGCTCTGGATCCCTACCGCCATGTGACATAACTCCTGTTATAAACCTGCTTTTTCATTGGACTCCGCCCCTTTTTCCGCACTCCGTGCGCCTATAAGAATAGATCAACTGGCGGCGTTCCGATACGCGATTCCGCTTGCGATGAGCATTGCCCCGGCCGGGTGCGGTTGAAAATCGTGCGCAAAATGCACTGAGGTTCATTGCCGTCGGCGACCGGACGCTTCAATTTCCCCAAGTCGCCCCCCAAATCGCCAGGCGACCTTGCCTTCGCGCCCAGGAAACGGAAATAAAAAAAGCGCCCGCAGGCGCCTTTTCACAGCAGAGAATCGCTTACTGCAGCACGGAGATGTCCGCCACCTGCAGGAACAGTTCACGCAGCTTGCTCAGCAGCGTCAGGCGGTTCACGCGTACTTCCGCATCGTCCGCCATTACCATCACGTTGTCGAAGAACGCATCCACCGGCTCGCGCAGCGCAGCCAGCTCCACCAGCGCTTCCTGGTAGTTGCCCGCCGCGAAGTACGGCTGCAGCTTGTCGCGCAGCACCACCAGATGAGTCGCCAGCTGGATCTCCGCCGCGTCCTTCAGCACCGAGGCACGCACGCTGTCGTTCAGCGTTTCGGTAGACTTGGCCAGAATGTTGGAGACGCGTTTGTTGGCCGCAGCCAGCGCCGCCGCCGCTTCCAGCGTGCGGAAGTGAGACACCGCCTTGACGCGTGCGTCGAAGTCGGCCGGCTTGGTCGGACGGCGCGCCAGCACCGCCTGAATGGTATCGACCGCGTGGCCTTCTTCCTGATACCAGGCGCGGAAGCGGCCCAACATGAATTCCACCACCTCGTCGACCACTTTGGCGTTGGTCAGCTTGCTGCCGTACAGGCGCACGGCCTCTTCGGTCAGGGTCTGCAGATCCAGCGGCAGGTTTTTCTCGACGATGATGCGCAACACGCCCAGTGCGGCGCGGCGCAGCGCGAACGGGTCTTTATCGCCTTTCGGATGCTGCCCGATGCCGAAGATGCCGGCCAGGGTGTCCATCTTGTCGGCGATCGCCAGGGAACAGGCCACCAGCGACTGCGGCAGCGCATCGCCGGCGTAGCGCGGCTGATACTGCTCATTCAGCGCAACGGCGACGTCTTCCGCCTCACCGTCGTGGCGCGCGTAGTGCATGCCCATCACGCCCTGGGTATCGGTGAATTCGAACACCATGTTGGTCATCAGGTCGCACTTCGACAGCAGGCCCGCGCGGGTGGCGTGGTTGACGTCGGCGCCGATCTGGCCGGCAACCCAGCCCGCCAGCGCCTGAATGCGGTCGGTTTTGTCGCGCAGGGTGCCCAGCTGCTGTTGGAACAGCACGGTTTCCAGGCGCGGCAGGTTATCTTCCAGGCGTTTCTTACGGTCGGTGTTGAAGAAGAACTCGGCGTCGGCCAGGCGTGGACGCACCACCTTCTCGTTACCGGAGATGATCTGCTGCGGGTCTTTCGACTCGATGTTGGCCACGAAGATAAAGTTCGGCAGCAGTTTGCCCGCGGCGTCATACACCGGGAAATACTTCTGGTCGCCCTTCATGGTGTACACCAGCGCTTCCGCCGGCACCGCCAGGAATTTCTCTTCGAATTTGGCGGTCAGTACCACCGGCCATTCCACCAGCGAGGCCACTTCTTCCAGCAGGCTGTCGCTCAGATCGGCCTTGCCGCCAATCTTCTGCGCCGCCAGCTCTGCATCGCGCTTGATGAGGGCTTTACGCGCTTCATAGTCGGCGACCACTTTGCCGCGCTCCAACAGGATCTGCGGGTATTGGTCGGCGTTGTCGAGGGTGAACTCGGCTTCGCCCATGAAGCGGTGGCCGCGCACGGTGCGCGCAGAGTCGATGCCCAGCACGGTGCCTGGGATCAGATCGGCGCCCAGCAGCATCGTGACGGTATGTACCGGACGCACGAACTGCACGTCGGAGTCGCCCCAACGCATCAGTTTCGGGATCGGCAGTTTAGCCAGCGCGGTGCTGACCATGCCGGCCAGCAGTTGCTGCGCCGACTGGCCTTTGACGTGGGCGCGGTACATCAACCACTCGCCCTTGTCGGTCACCAGGCGTTCCGCCTGATCGACGGTGATGCCGCAGCCGCGCGCCCAGCCTTCGGCCGCTTTGCTCGGTTTGCCTTCGGCGTCGAACGCCTGGGCGATCGCCGGGCCGCGTTTTTCAATTTCGCGATCGGCCTGCGCCGCGCTCAGGTTGGCCACTTTCAGCGCCAGGCGGCGCGGTGCGGCGAACCAGCTCACGTCACCGTGTTCCAGGCCGGCGTTGTCCAGCTCGGCGGTGAAGTTGGCGGCGAAAGATTCCGCCAGGGAACGAAGCGCCTTCGGCGGCAGCTCTTCCGTGCCGATTTCCACCAGGAAAGTCTGTTGAGTCATGGCTGCCTCTTAGTTCTCGTTCTTCTTGTTGCACATCGGGAAGCCCAGCGCTTCGCGGGAAGCGTAGTAGGCTTCGGCAACGGCTTTGGTCAGCGTGCGGATGCGCAGAATGTAGCGTTGACGCTCGGTCACCGAAATCGCCTTGCGCGCGTCCAGCAGGTTGAAGGTATGGCCCGCCTTCAGGATGCGTTCATAGGCCGGCAGCGGCAGCGGTTTTTCCAGCGCCAGCAGCGATTGGGCTTCTTTCTCGTACTGCTCGAAGCAGGAGAACAGGAAGTCGACGTCGGCGTATTCGAAGTTGTAGGTGGACTGCTCCACTTCGTTCTGGTGGAACACGTCGCCGTAGGTGGTAACACCCAGCGGGCCGTTGCTCCACACCAGATCGTACACGCTGTCCACGCCCTGGATGTACATCGCCAGGCGCTCCAGGCCGTAGGTGATCTCGCCGGTCACCGGCTTGCACTCCAGGCCGCCGACCTGCTGGAAGTAGGTGAACTGCGTCACTTCCATGCCGTTCAGCCACACTTCCCAACCCAGGCCCCAGGCGCCGAGCGTCGGGTTTTCCCAGTTGTCTTCCACGAAGCGAATGTCGTGGATGGTCGGATCCAGACCCAGCTCTTTCAGCGAGCCCAGGTAGAGTTCCTGAATGTTGTCCGGCGACGGCTTAATCACCACCTGGAACTGGTAGTAGTGCTGGAGACGGTTCGGGTTTTCGCCGTAGCGGCCGTCGGTCGGGCGGCGGGATGGCTGCACATAGGCGGCGGCCATCGGCTCCGGCCCCAGTGCGCGCAGGCACGTCATCGGGTGTGAGGTTCCCGCGCCGACTTCCATGTCCAATGGTTGAACGATGGTGCAGCCCTGGCGCGCCCAATAATCCTGCAGTGTCAGGATCAGGCCCTGGAAGGTCTTGGTATCAAACTTTTGCATGTTGAATTCGCACGCGATACAAGTGGATTTAGATGGAATGGGCCAGTATACCCTTTGACCGTAAGATATACAGCCAGAATCCGGCAACAAGTGCGAATCGGGGTGAGAAGCGCTGGATTTTCACACGTCAGCCGCAGCGTGAAGACACGGCGCTCCGGCCGGCCCCTCGCCATCCACGAGCCGGCCTGAAAGGCGTGACGCCGCCAAATTCATTAGGCACACTTAACAAAAACATCACCCGCCGCCGTTTAAATAAGCAATTAGCTGAACGCTATATCTCGCCTCACCGGCCAAATTCAGGCTGATTTACGTACGCATATCCTTATATTTGCCACAAGATAAAGTTGCGACAATGTTATTTTTGTTAATTTTATCAACTAAAAAACTCCCCTCACCGAGAGATAATGTGATCAAGTGCCAGATTATTTCTTATTAACGTGAAAAATAAGGCGATAGCGCACGGCGGACCGAGGCTCTGGGCATGAAGGGAAGGTGAGGGATGAAATACGGTGCAAACGGGCCACAGAAACAAATTGACAGTTAATCTTTGGTTATACAATAATAAATAAAATTTTCCCTGGTGTTGGCCAAGTGGCTACCTGATCCTTTCATAGGATCAGTTTTTTTTTGTATTTCCGCCAACGTCATTGCGGCCCGCATAATTCACTCCAGGCCGCCCTCCGCTTAAATCCCTTATCAGACCTTATGGCTTATCCTGCGCCGTTGAGCGCGCCGATGGCCAATTCAAAA
This sequence comes from Serratia sp. HRI, assembly GCF_010119335.3. Lineage (NCBI taxonomy): Bacteria > Pseudomonadati > Pseudomonadota > Gammaproteobacteria > Enterobacterales > Yersiniaceae > Serratia > Serratia sp. HRI. Next base: position 2,638,045 of record NZ_CP083690.1, read on the forward strand.
ACGCGCGCTGACGCCGACGTTATACATAAACTGCTCGCCGCTGCTCAGCCCGCCGGTTTGCGACACGGTGGCGAAGGCCGATACCCTGTCCGTCAACGGCATGTTGGCCCCCAGCGTGACATCCACCCAGTTTTTGTCCTGGCCCGCACTGTCGCGGGTGAACGAGGTTTGCGTCGATTTCAAGCCACCGCCGGCGCGGTAGACGTCGTCGCCGAACTGATGCTGATAACTCACTTCCGCATAAGGGTTAAACACGCCGAATTGCGTATCCAGCCGCCAACCCAGCGCGCCGATCTGCGAGTGGTAGGTTTGATCGTTGAAGCGCATGGCGGTGCTGTCATCGCCATCTTCACCGTAGCCGGAAACGCGGCTGTAATCCCAGGCGAACTGCGCGACCGGCCCGGTGGTCAGGTAAGAAGTAATCGGGAAGTCATAGCCGGCGGTCACGCGCGCGCCCCACTGCTTGCCGGTGGTCGAACCGGTTTCGGTGCGCGTCAGCGGCCCCAGCCGCATGCTGCGGCGGATGTCGTCATAATCCATCGTCGCATAGTGCAGATCGGCGTTGACCCAGCCATGCTCGAATAGCGCCAGCGAACTGAAGGCCGACAGCAGCAGCCCGCGCGCCTTGTAATCAAAGCGGCTGGAAGGATGCTGATCGTCGTTGGAACCGGCGATCAACGCGCCGATTAACCAACTGTCGGTCAGCTGATAGTCCACGCCGACGGTCAGGTTGTGGGTAGTGGCATTGCCGTCCCCCGCCGCCCGGTTATCGGCATAGTCGTAGTGCTGGCCGGCGTAACCGCCGAACACGCCCAGCGATCCCTGCGGGTTGTCGCCGTTGCGCAGCTGCTGGAAGCGACTGTCGAGCGTGGCGCGACTGTCGCGCGCCATCGCCGCGGTCGCCTGATTCAGCGCCACCACCTGCGCCGGGCCATCCAACACCGCCTGAATATAATCCGCAATCAGCAGGTGCGCCTGCGGGCTGGGGTGGAAATGGTCGGAGAATAGATAGGACTGGCTGGCGTCGAAGCCGGGCATATCGGAACGACAAACCGCCGAGGAAACGCCCGGCGGGCAAGCCATACCGGCGGTGTTGGCGAAGCCGAACTGCGCCGGATTGGCGATCGCTTCGGCGAACAGCTTGTTGACGTCCACCCGAACGATATTGCCGCCGCCCTGCGCCAGCAGACGGTCTTCACTTTGATTATAGAAATCGGTCAGCTGGGCGGCCTGCGCGCTCAGGCTGTCATACGCCGCGATAAGCTGCGCGGCGATCGCCTGCTGCACCTGAGGAATGGCGCTGCCCTGCTTCGCCGCGGTGGCCAACGCCGCGTGGATCGCCTGCGTGCGTGAAGCGTTGTCCGGCGTCGCCACCGAATTAAGCGTGGCATAGGCCGCCTGGATCGCCGCCCCCTGCACCGGCGACAGCGCCTGTTGAATGATCAATTCCATCAGCTGCGGCGTGGAACCGATGTTCGGCACCGTTGGCACGATCACCGTGCCGGCGCCGGCGTTCAGCAGCGAATGCACCTGCGCGGCGGCGGCCGCAGCGCTGTTATAGGCCACGCCGGGCGCGGTAGCGGCATTCAGCGCCGCCGCCGCCAGATCGTTGCCGCCGATCCAATGAATATACAGCCCGTCGCCGTCGGCCTGGCCGTTGACCCGGTTCAGGTAGCGCTGCACCTGATCCTGGGTGTTGTCGACCGGGTTCAGGCCCGGCACCGCAACGGCGCCGCCGGCGGCGTAGTTTTCACCGCCGTTGTCCGAAGCCACCAGCGCCGCTCCGATGCGTTGCGCCAACGCTTCGTCGTACAGCAAGTGCTGGTTGCCGTCATAGGTGAACCGGCCGTTGTTTCCGGTATCGCTCAGGCTGTCGCCAAAGACGTACAGTTGATCGTACGCCTGAGCCGGTAGGGTCACACTGCAAAGTAGTGCCACTGCAAGCGCCGCCGGGCGGGGCATGCACGTTATTTTCAGAGGCATGAATCGACTCCTGAGAGCCTACAAATGAAGGCAATGTCGTTTTTATCATTGACCGGTTTTCCACCGGCCATGTAGTAACTATTGTCGGCTTTTTCGTCACGTCAAGCGGGCTGATGACAAAACAATCAGAGGCTTGCCAAGTTCGGCGCTACGAGCGATGATTACTGTTCATAAACACAGCATAAGGACAGTCAGGATGGCAGACGAACGTTGCGGTTGGGTGACGGCCGATCCGTTGTATCTCGAGTATCACGACAAGGAATGGGGCGCGCCCACCACCGACGCACGCGAGCTGTTTGAAATGCTGTGTCTGGAGGGGCAACAGGCCGGCCTTTCCTGGATCACCGTTCTGAAAAAGCGCGAGAATTACCGTCGCGCTTTCCACGGTTTCGATCCGCAGCGTGTCGCCGCCATGACCACAGAGGACGTGGAAAACCTGCTGCAGGACAGCGGCATCATCCGCCACCGCGGCAAGATAGAAGCCATCATCACCAACGCCAAGGCCTATCTGGCGATGGAAGCGGCCGGCGAAGATTTCGTCGCCTTCATTTGGGACTTCGTCGGCGGCCGGCCGCAGCTCAATCGCTGGCAGGCGCTGAACCAGGTGCCGGCCAAAACCGAACAGTCCGACGCCATGTCCAAGGCGCTGAAAAAGCGCGGCTTCAAGTTTATCGGCTCCACCATTTGTTACGCCTTCATGCAGGCCAGCGGGCTGGTGAACGATCATCTGACGGGGTGCATCTGCTACCCAAAGCCACGGTGATCCGCCCCTGTGGCCCGGAGGATCTCGAACGGCTGATGGCGCTGTGGCTGCCCAGCACCATCGCCGCCCATCCGTTCGTGGCGGAAAAGTACTGGCGTGAGAGCGCCGCGCTGGTGCGGGAAAACTACCTGCCGCGCGCGCAGAGCTGGGCCTGCTGGCATCACGACGAGATCGTTGGCTTTATCAGCGTGCTGGACGAGCAGTTCATCGGCGCGCTGTTTGTCGATCGAGCGTTTCACGGCCGCGGCGTCGCCCAGGTGCTGATGACGCACGTGCAGCAGCGCTACCGCCGGCTCAGCCTGGAGGTGTACCAGCAGAACCTGCGTGCCTGCGCGTTCTACCACAAGCACGGCTTTCAGGTGACGCAGCGCCTGTTCAATGAAGAAACCCAGGCCTATACGCTGATCATGAACTGGTCGGCAGTCGAAAATTCAACCCATTGGGCTCAGTTTCTCGGCGAAGTGTTGCAACGCCTTGATTCCGCTTTCCTGAGACTGCCTGTACCAGCTTACCCAGCGTCTCTGCGCCTCTTGTTCACTCGGGGCGTACCACAGTTCTTTCAGCGCTGTTTTCATCAGCCAGACCACATTCAACGGCTGATTCGCCTCCAGCAACTCCGTGAGCTTTACCTCATGCCCTTCGGGCAGGTTTTCGGGGTTGCGCAGCAGCAGCCAGCGGCTGCGTTTGATGACCTGACGCGATTTTGGGTTATCACGGAGTTGATTGGCCTGGTCGACGCGGACCCGGTCGATAACCTCCCGGCCATACTTTGCCACCACATGGAACAAGTCATAGACCACTTCCGCCTGCGGGCAGTGATGCCTGACTTCCAGGTCTAACGCCGTATTCATATCCATGGCGACAGACTGGATAGCGGCACAGCCTTCAGCGCCCAGCCAGACGAAGAAGGGGCGGAAGGCCGCTCTGCTGCGGCCTTCGCCCACCCACAACACCTGTTGCGTATCCGCATCCATCACCACGGTGGCATAACGATGTCCTTTGAACAGGGCGAACTCATCCATCACCAGACGGCGGAGGGTATGGCGCTGCGGCTCTGTCCGTTCCCGCAGCAGACGCCGGTAGTCGATATTCTTGACCGTATGCCAGTGCAGTCCGGTGAGTTGTGCAACATGTTTAATCGGCAGTAAACGGACCAGTGACTCAACCCATACGGATAGCGTCGTGGTATATCTCTGGCGTTCAGGCAACCAGCTGATTTTTTCGGTGGTGACCCCGCAATGGGGGCAACACAGGCGCCGGACGGGGACGTTGAGCCAGACGACCCAATCGAGCAGCTGGCGTTCACGCACTCGGCGGAAGGAAACATCATGCACAACAGGCACCCGCCGCTCACAACGACGACAACAGGGCATGACGGCAGCGTCAGGCTGGAGCTGGATAAGCAGGGAGTTGGCAGAAGGATGCGAGAAGGAATTGACGATAAAGCTTAAAAAAGGCGCATCCGCACCCCGGATGCGCGCAATTAGGAATCCGCTGCATGGCGTCGCCCGGCGTTTTGCCGCATAACTCCCCCCAGCACTTCCCCGCGCTCATCATTTGTCACGTTTTTCTCCGGAACTGCCGGCGAGTCAACGCGTCATAGTAGCGCGGTGACGCGGGCCCCACCTGCGTCGCCTATTTTTTGCGCCCCCGTTTTGGGCAGGCGCGTACAGATTTTGATGCCATTAAGGACAAGAACATGAAAAAACGCATTGCAATTATTGCCGGTGCAGTGAGCGTAGCGCTCACGCTGTCGGCCTGTACCACTAACCCATACACCGGCGAATCCGAAGTCGGCAAATCCGGCATCGGCGCAGGCCTCGGGGCCGCACTGGGCGCCGGTGTCGGCGTGCTGTCCTCTTCCAAGAAAGATCGCGGCAAGGGCGCGCTGATCGGCGCGGCGGCCGGTGCGGCACTGGGCGGCGGCGCAGGTTATTACATGGACGTGCAGGAAGCCAAACTGCGCGACAAGATGAAAGGCACCGGCGTCAGCGTCACCCGCCAGGGAGACAACATCGTGCTGAACATGCCGAACAACGTGACCTTCGACAGCAGCAGCGCCACGCTGAAACCGGCGGGCGCCAACACCCTGACCGGCGTCGCCATGGTGCTGAAAGAGTACCCGAAAACCGCGGTCAACGTTGTCGGCTACACCGACAGCACCGGCTCCCGCTCGCTCAACATGAACCTGTCGCAGCAGCGCGCCGACGGCGTAGCCAGCGCGCTGATCACCCAGGGCGTGGCGGCAAACCGTATCCGCACCACCGGTGCCGGCCCGGACAACCCGATCGCCTCCAACAGCACCGCGGAAGGCAAGGCGCAAAACCGCCGCGTCGAGATCACCCTCAGCCCGCTGCAGTAATCCCGTGCGGGGCGCGCAACCGGCGCCCCGCCGCCTCCCTGCGATTTTCTCCTTACCCTTCAATACTCCCGCCCGCACATCGGGTATGGTAGTCTCCTTGGCAATTAACCGCAGGAGGGATCGGCTGTGAGCACTGTCAAGGCAACGCGCGCCTCGGGACGCGCCACCATCAGCGATGTGGCCAGCATCGCCAAAACCGGCAAGACCAGCGTGTCGCGCTATCTGAATGGTGAACAACACCTGCTTTCCGACGATCTCAAACAGCGCATCGAACAGGCGATCCGGCAGCTCGACTACCGGCCAAGCCAGATGGCGCGCAGCCTGAAAGGCGGCCAGACCCGCCTGATCGGCCTGATCCTCGCCGATATCACCAACCCCTATTCGGTGGACGTGATGCGCGGCATCGAGGCCGCCTGCCGCCAGCACGGCTTTACCCTGCTGGTGTGTAACACCAACAACGAAGTCAATCAGGAACAGCACTACCTGCAGCTGCTCAGCAGTTACCGGGTGGAAGGCATCGTGGTCAACGCGGTCGGCATGCGCGAGGAAGCGTTATCCACGCTGCAACAGTCGATGCTGCCGATGGTACTGATCGACCGCAAAATCCCCGACTTCGCCTGCGACGTGGTGGGCCTGAACAACCGCGAAGCCGCCACCGTCGCCACCGAACATCTGCTGCAACAAGGTTTCGAAGCGATCCTGTTCCTCAGCGAGCCGCTCGGTACGGTCAATACCCGTCTCGAACGCCTGCACGCTTTCAGACACACCATGGCACAGCACCCCACGCTGTTGGCGGAGCAGGCCGAAACGCCGCTCAACGATCGGCAGAAGCTGGAGCAGGTGCTGAGCGATTTCAGCGGCCGCCATCGCGGCATGCGCAAGGCGGTGATCTCCGCCAACGGCGCCCTGACGCTGCAGGTGGCGCGCGCCATGCGCCGGCTCGGCATTCAGTGGGGCAACGACATCGGCCTGCTGGGCTTTGACGAGCTGGAGTGGGCGGAGCTGGCGGGCGTCGGCATCACCACGCTGAAACAGCCCACCTACCAAATGGGGCACGCGGCGCTGGAGCGGCTGGTGCAGCGCATTCAGGGCCTGGCTGCCCCCAGCGGCGAGCAGATGTTCTCCGGCGAGCTGATCGTCCGCGGCTCCACCACCCGCTAACCTGCCTTCTCCGGGGCCGTTGCCCGCCCCGCCCTCATCGGCTGTTTTTTGCTCAGCTTCGTGATTGCGATCATATTTTTACACTCTGTCGCTTTCCGCTGGAACCGGTTCCATTTAACGTACCGGTAACAGCAGCGGCGGCAACAATGCCGCCTCAGGAGTCAAAATGAAAACAGAAATCATCGTGGTCACCGGCGCCTACGGCACCGATACCGTCAAACAACACGGCGGCCAGCGCGCGCTGTTACCCATCATCGCCGGCGCGGGCGCCGACGGGGTGGAGATCCGCCGCGAACTGTTCGCCGCCGGCGAACTGGACAGCCTGCCGGCCCTGGCGCAAGAGATTGAACGCCAGCAGCTGTTCGCCGTCTACTCGGCCCCTGAGGCGCTGTTCACCCCGCAACATACGCTGAACCCTAACCTGCCGGCGCTGCTGGCGGAAGCGCAGGCGCTGAACGCGCGCCGGCTGAAGTTGTCCCTCGGCCATTTCCGCCCCGGCTTCGATTTTACCGAGCTGAAAGTGGCGCTGGAACAGCACCCGGTCAAACTGGTGGTCGAAAACGATCAGACGCCGGACTGCGGCATTTTGTCGATGCTGAACGCCTTTTTCCACGCCGCGGAAGATAGCCACCTGCCGGTCAGCATGACCTTCGATATGGCCAACTGGCTATGGGTGGGGCAAGACGCCTTCGCCGCCGCCGAGCGCCTGGCCCGCCACGTCGGTTACGTGCACGTCAAAGCCGCCACCCAAGGCCCGCGCGGCTGGCGCGCCGTCGCGCTGGACGATACCGACGGCAGCTGGCGCGATCTGCTGGCCCGCCTGCCGCACGATGCGCCGCGCGGCATCGAATTCCCGTTGCAGGGCGATGACCTGGAAGCCGTCACCCGCCATTACGTCAATATTTTGCGTGCGGAGTAACCCCATGATGACAACGTTAACGGCAACGACGGCGCAGCAGGCGCCCCTGGATGTGGTCACACTGGGCGAAGCCATGGCGATGTTCGTGGCGGCGCAAACCGGCGATTTGGCGGAGGTGGAAACCTTCACCAAACGCATCGCCGGCGCCGAACTGAACGTGGCGATCGGCCTGGCGCGTCTGGGCATGAACGTCGGCTGGGTCAGCCGCGTCGGCAACGATTCGTTCGGCCGCTTCACCCTGCAGCAGCTGAAAAAAGAAGGCATCAACTACCGGCAGGTGACGGTCGACGGCCACTATCCCACCGGTTTTCAGGTGAAATCCAAAACCACCGATGGTACCGATCCCAGCGTGGAATACTTCCGTAAAGGCTCGGCGGCCAGCCACCTGTCGGTCGCCGATTTCAACCCTGAGTATTTTGGTTCCGCGCGCCACCTGCACCTGAGCGGCGTGGCGGCGGCGCTGTCCAGCGAGTCGCTGGCGCTGTGCCACCATGCGGCGCGCGAAATGCGCGCCATGGGCAAAACCATTTCGTTCGACCCCAACCTGCGCCCGGTGCTGTGGCCCAGCCGCGAGGTGATGATCGAGCAGCTGAACCAGCTGGCGTTCGCCGCCGACTGGGTGCTGCCGGGGCTGAAAGAGGGGCAGATCCTCACCGGCCAATCGACGCCGGAAGGCATCGCCGATTTCTATCTGGAACGCGGCGTGCAGGCGGTGATCATCAAAACCGGCCCGGACGGCGCCTGGTTTAAAACCGCCGCCGGCGACAAGGCGGCAGTGGCCGCGGTCAAGGTCGACAACGTGGTGGATACCGTCGGCGCCGGTGACGGCTTTGCCGTCGGCACCCTCAGCGCCCTGCTGGAAGGCAAAACGCTGATACAGGCGGTGCAGCGCGGCAACAAAATCGGCTCGCTGGCGATCCAGGCCATCGGCGACAGCGAAGGCCTGCCAACCCGCGCGGCGCTGGCCGAATAACAATAAAAAAAACGACTTCTCCGCATGACGTCAGCCTCTGGCCCTACAACCGGGACGCGTCGGGAGAGCATCTGCCCCTTTGTCTTGCATGCCCAGCGTGCCGGGCGAAGGGGATGCAACACCACTGAAGGATACTGAACATGAACAAAGCGACTGTCGCGGCCAAACGCTGGTGGTACATCATGCCCATCGTGTTTATCACCTACAGCCTGGCCTATCTCGATCGCGCCAACTTCAGCTTCGCCTCTGCCGCCGGCATCAATGAAGATCTCGGCATCACCAAAGGCATGGCCTCGCTGCTGGGTGCGCTGTTTTTCCTCGGTTATTTCTTCTTCCAAATTCCCGGTGCCATCTACGCCGAACGCCGCAGCGTCAAAAAATTGATCTTCTGGTGCCTGATCCTGTGGGGCGGCTGCGCCTCGCTGACCGGCGTGGTCAGCAATATCCCGATGTTAGCCGCCATCCGCTTTATCCTCGGCGTGGTGGAAGCGGCGGTGATGCCGGCGATGCTGATCTACATCAGCAACTGGTTCACCAAATCGGAGCGCTCACGCGCCAATACCTTCCTGATCCTCGGCAACCCGGTGACGGTGCTGTGGATGTCGGTGGTGTCCGGCTACCTGATCCACGCCTTCGGCTGGCGTGAAATGTTCATCATCGAAGGCATTCCGGCGGTTATTTGGGCGTTCTGCTGGTGGGTGCTGGCGAAAGACAAACCGGCGCAGGCCGGCTGGCTGAGCGCCGAGGAGAAACAGGCGCTGCAACAGCAGCTGGACGAAGAGCAGAAAGGCATCAAGGCCGTGCGCAACTACGGCGAAGCCTTCCGTTCGCGCAACGTGATCCTGCTGTGCGTGCAGTACTTCGCCTGGAGCATCGGCGTGTACGGCTTCGTGCTGTGGCTGCCTTCCATCCTGCGCAGCGGCATGCAGATGGGCATGGTGGAAGCCGGCTGGCTGTCCGCGGTGCCTTACCTGGCGGCGACCATCGCCATGATCGTGGTCTCCTGGGCGTCGGACAAAATGCAAAACCGCAAGCTGTTCGTCTGGCCGCTGCTGCTGATCGGCGCGCTGGCGTTCTTCGGCTCTTACGCCGTGGGCACCAACCACTTCTGGATCTCCTACGGCCTGCTGGTGGTCGCCGGCGCCGCGATGTACGCCCCCTACGGGCCGTTCTTCGCCATCATTCCGGAAATGCTGCCGAAAAACGTTGCCGGGGGCGCCATGGCGCTGATCAACAGCATGGGCGCGCTTGGGTCGTTCTTCGGTTCGTGGTTCGTCGGCTATCTGAATGGCGCCACCGGCAGCCCGGCGGCCTCTTACATGTTTATGGCCATCGCACTGGTGGTGGCGGTGGTGCTGACGCTGATCGTCAAACCCGCCCGCAACGAGATCCAGCCGCAATTGGCTTGATCCGGTTATACTTTTTATCTGTTAACCCAACCGGGGGGGCGCCATGCCCCCTTTGGCCCAGCTGGAGTTCGTGATGAAGCCTTCTATCGTATTGTACAAAAGCCTGCCTGCCGATCTGCGTGAACGTCTGGAACAGCACTTCACCGTGCACGCCTTCAACGGCCTGCAGCCGGAGAACCGCGACGAACTGCGCCAGGCGCTGCAGCAGGCCGAAGGGATCATCGGTTCCGGCGGTAAAATTGACGAAGCCTTCCTGCAGCAGGCGCCCAAACTGCGCGCGGCCTCGACCGTTTCCGTCGGCTACGACAACTTCGACGTCGAGGCGCTCAACGCCCATAACGTGCTGCTGATGCACACCCCGACGGTGCTGACCGAAACCGTCGCCGACACCATCATGAGCCTGGTGCTGGCGACCGCACGCCGGTTGGTGGAAGTGGCCGAGCGGGTGAAGGCCGGCGAATGGCGCGGCAGCATCGGGCCGGACTGGTTCGGCGTCGACGTGCACCATAAAACCATCGGCATCCTCGGCATGGGGCGTATCGGCCTGGCGCTGGCGCAGCGCGCGCATTTCGGCTTCGGCATGCCGGTGCTGTACAACGCCCGCCGCACGCACGAAGAAGCGGAGCAGCGCTTTAACGCGCGCCGCTGCGATCTGGATACCCTGCTGGCCGAGTCGGATTTCGTTTGCATCACGCTGCCGCTGACCGAACAAACCTTCCACATGATCGGCCGCGATCAGCTGGCGAAAATGAAGAAAAGCGGCATTCTGATCAACGCCGGCCGCGGGCCGGTGGTGGATGAGCAGGCGCTGATCGAAGCGCTGCAAAACGGCGTGATCCACGCCGCCGGGTTGGACGTGTTCGAGAAAGAGCCGCTGCCGGCCAACTCGCCGCTGCTCAGCATGCCGAACGTGGTGGCGTTGCCGCACATCGGCTCCGCCACCCATGAAACGCGCTACGGCATGGCCGCCTGTGCGGTGGATAATTTGATCGCCGCGTTGACCGGCACGGTGAAAGAAAACTGCGTCAACCCGCAGCTGTTGCGGAAATAACTCAGCACGGCCGGTGGTCTGCGGATAACCGGCCGTGTTGCTCTTCCTGCTGCGGTGCGAACAGCGCCTGCAGCTGATGTTCTTCGGCGAAGTGCTGCAATTCGGCATCCTGAATTGCCTGAACGATCTCTTCTCGCCAGTTTTTGTCCGTCATCGCTAACCTCCTTTGATGTTCATCGTTTAATCTGCCGCAGCGCGCGCGCAAAGCCAAGCCGAATCAATCCGAAAACGCTCCGCCCTTCCTCTCCTCCCCGAAAAACCCCCGCAGGGAGGAGGCCATTTTTCCACCGTTTGCCACACTGGGCGCTACCCTGCGAAAAAACGCTTCCTGCCGCGCGTAAGGAGAGCCATGAAACTGTTACCCCTGCCCTTGTTGATGCTGCTGTCGCCTTCGGCGCTGGCCGGCTGGACGCTGCCGGGCTTCCCGGCCTTCGACGAAACTGCCGCCGGGCTGTTCGCCAGCCAGGCCGCGCTTCCCAAAGGCCAGCTGCCGCTGCGGCTGTATCAGGATAACCACTGCTGGCAGCCGGCCGAGGCGGTGAAGCTTAACCAGACGCTGTCGCTGCAGCCCTGCGGCACTCATCCGCCGGTCAGCTGGCGGCAGTTCCGCGCCGGCGATTATCAGGTGCGCATCGACACCCGCAGCGGCACGCCGACGCTGCAGCTCAGCCTGAGCAGCGCGCCGGAAAACACCGCCGTTGCCGTCCGCAGCTGCCCGCGCTGGGACGGCAAGCCGGTCACGATCGACGTCGCCTCCACCTTCGCCGAAGGCGAAACGCTGCGCGATTTCTATTCCGGTCAAACGGCGCAGGTGAGCCAGGGGAAAATCACGCTGCAGCCCGCCGCCGCCAGCGGCGGCCTGTTGCTGCTGGAATCCGCCGCCACGGCGAAACCGGCGGCGTTCAGCTGGCATAACGCCACGGTCTACTTCGTGCTGACCGATCGCTTTGAGAACGGCAACCCGGCCAATGACCACAGCTATGGGCGCCGCAGCGACGGCCTGCAGGAAATAGGCACCTTTCACGGCGGCGATCTGGCCGGCCTGACGCAGAAGCTGGATTATCTGCAGCAGCTGGGCGTCAACGCCTTGTGGATCAGCTCGCCGCTGGAGCAGATCCACGGCTGGGTTGGCGGCGGCACCAAAGGCGATTTCCCGCATTACGCCTATCACGGCTATTACGCACTGGACTGGACTCGCCTCGACGCCAACATGGGCACCGAACAGGAGCTGCGCACGCTGGTCGAGCAAGCGCATCGGCGCGGCATTCGCATTCTGTTCGACGTGGTGGTGAACCATGTCGGTTACGCCACGCTGGCGGATATGCAGACGTTCCACTTCGGCTCGCTGTATCTGCAAGGTACAGAGGTGGAGAAAACCCTGGGGAAAAACTGGAGCGACTGGCGCCCCGGGCCGGGGCAAAACTGGCACAGCTTCAACGACTACATCAACTTCAGCGACAAAGCGGGCTGGCGCCAATGGTGGGGGAAAAACTGGATCCGCACCGACATCGGCGACTATGACTCACCGGGCTATGACGACCTGACGATGTCGCTGGCCTTCCTGCCGGACATCAAAACCGAAGCGCCCGGCGCCAGCGGCCTGCCACTGTTCTATCGCCACAAACCCGACACCGCCGCGCGCGACATGCCCGGCGCCACCACCCGCGATTACCTGACCGTCTGGCTCAGCCAGTGGGTGCGCGATTACGGCATCGACGGTTTTCGCGTCGATACCGCCAAGCACGTGGAAAAACCTACGCTGGCGCTGTTGAAGCAGCGCGCCACGGCGGCATTGGCGGCGTGGAAAGCGGAGCATCCGCAGCAGGCGCTGGATGACGCGCCGTTTTGGATGACCGGCGAGGCCTGGGGCCACGGGGTGATGAAAAGCGACTATTACCAAAACGGCTTCGACGCGATGATCAACTTCGACTTCCAGGACCAGGCGTCGCAGGCATTGGGCTGCTTTGCCGACATCGACGCCACCTACCGGCAGATGGCCGAGCGGCTGCAGGATTTCAACGTGCTGAGCTACCTCTCTTCACACGACACCCGGCTGTTCTTCGCCGGCGACGCCAAAGGCTCGCTGCCGCTGCAACAGCGGGCGGCGAACCTGCTGTTGCTGGCGCCGGGTGCGGTGCAGATTTACTACGGCGATGAAAGCGGCCGCCCGCTCGGCCCAACCGGTTCCGATCCGCTGCAGGGCACCCGCTCCGACATGAACTGGCGTGAACTGCTGGGAGAAAAAGCCCCGCTGCTGGCCCACTGGCAACGGTTGGGGCAGTTCCGCGCTCGCCACCCGGCGATCGGCGGCGGCGTGCAAACCCCGCAGCCGCACGCCGCCTACTACGCCTTCAGCCGCCGGCTCGGCGACGATAAGGTGATGGTGGTGTGGGCCGGCGAACGGTCACAATAATCCAGTGTAATATGCTACTAATCGACTAATGGGCGAAGTTTGTGCCCATTGGTCGATTTGTCGGCCGCATTGCAGCGGGATTTGTCTGGCGGTATGGTGGGGGATTACCTGCTAAGAAACAGTACTGCTGCACCTATGACTTTCTCACTTTTCGGCGAAAAATTTACCCGTTATGCGGGCATTACCCGTTTGATGGACGACCTGAACGAAGGCCTGCGCACCCCCGGTGCCATCATGCTCGGTGGCGGCAACCCGGCGCAGATCCCAGAGATGGAAGCCTACTTCAAACAGCTGTGCCAGGAGATGCTCGATCAGGGCAAACTGACCGAAGCGCTGTGCAACTACGACGGCCCGCAAGGCAAGGACGCGCTGCTGAAAGCGCTGGCCAATCTGCTGCGTGACGAGCTCGGCTGGGAGATTTCGCCACAGAATATTGCACTGACGAACGGCAGCCAAAGCGCGTTTTTCTACTTGTTCAACCTGTTCGCCGGCCGCTATGCCGACGGTTCGCGCCGCCGCGTGCTGTTCCCATTGGCGCCGGAATATATCGGCTATGCCGACGCCGGGCTGGACGAAGGGCTGTTCGTCTCCGCCAAGCCGAACATCGAGCTGCTGCCGGACGGCCAGTTCAAGTATCACGTTGATTTCGAACACCTCACCATCGGCGACGACATCGGCATGATCTGCGTTTCACGGCCGACCAACCCGACCGGCAACGTGATCACCGACGAAGAGCTGATGAAGCTCGACCTGCTGGCGCAGCAGCGCGATATTCCGCTGGTGATCGACAACGCCTACGGCGTGCCTTTCCCCGGCATCATCTTCAGCGACGCCACGCCGCTGTGGAACCCGAACACCATCCTGTGCATGAGTCTGTCCAAGCTCGGCCTGCCGGGCTCGCGCTGCGGCATCGTGATCGCCGACGAGAAGGTGATCACCGCGCTGACCAACATGAACGGCATCATCAGCCTGTCGCCGGGCAGCATGGGGCCGGCGATGGCGACGGAAATGATCGCGCGCGGCGATCTGCTGCGCCTGTCGAACGAGGTGATTCGCCCGTTCTACAAACAGCGCGTCGAGCACACCATCGAGATTATCCGCCGCTACCTGTCGCCGGAGCGCTGCCTGATCCACAAACCGGAAGGGGCTATCTTCCTCTGGCTGTGGTTCAAGGATCTGCCGATCACCACCGAAGTGCTGTATCAGCGCCTGAAAAAGCGCGGCGTGCTGATGGTGCCGGGCCACTACTTCTTCCCGGGGCTGGAGCACGACTGGCCGCATACCCACCAGTGCATGCGCATGAACTACGTGCCCGACCCGGAGAAAATCGAGCGCGGCGTGGCGATCCTGGCGGAAGAGATCGAACGCGCGCATCAGGAAGGCTAACGCCGGCTGATTGAAAATTGACCGATAAAGATATACGATGCATATATCGTATATCTTTTTTTGGAGGGCTAGCGATGACTCGCATCGTGATCGATTTACCTGAAGAAGACCTGCGGCAGCTCGACAATCTGAAAAATATCCGCCACGTTCCCCGGGCCGAAATCATCCGTCAGGCCGTCTCCCGTTATCTGGCGGAGAACCACGTTGAAGATCCCAGCAATGCCTTCGGGCTCTGGTCCGGGGCGATGGGCGATGGCGTAGACTACGAAAATCGTCAGCGCGAGGAGTGGGAATAATGGTGGCTCAACGGGCGTTATTCGACACCAATATCCTGATCGATTATCTCAACGGCATTCCTCAAGCCAAAGACGTTCTGACCGAATACCACATCAACCCGGCTATTAGCGCCATCACCTGGATGGAAGTGATGGTGGGTGCCAAAAAACAGGGGCCGACGCTGGAGCTGAAAACGCGCCAGTTTTTAGGGCAATTCCTGCTGCTGCCTATTACCGATGAAGTTGCCGAACGCGCCGTAGAATTGCGCCACTCACAGCATGTGAAGCTGCCGGACGCCATTATCTGGGCCACCGCGCAGGTGGGGTTCCGGACGCTCATCTCCCGCAACCCCAAAGATTTTGGCACTGACAACGGCGTGTTAATGCCTTACCGGCTGTAGTCGGGCAGCGTTACAGCGTCCAGAACAGCACCGCCAGCAGCTGCGGCGACATGATGCGCAGGAACATCGCCAGCGGATACACGGTGGCGTAAGACAGCGCGGCGGCGCCGCTGGTGGGATGCAGACCGTTGGCGAACGCCAGCGCCGGCGGATCGGTCATCGATCCCGCCAGCATGCCGGACAGCGTCAGATAGTTCATCTTGCCCACCGTGCGCGCCAGAATACCGACGCTCAGCAGCGGAATGGCGGTGATCAGCGCGCCGTACCCGACCCACGTCAGCCCCTCGCCGTGCAACAACGTATCGATGAAGTTGCCGCCCGATTTCAATCCAACCACCGCCAGAAACAGCACGATGCCCAGTTCGCGCAGCGCCAGGTTGGCGCTCGGCGGCATAAACCAATACAGCTTGCCGATGCTGCCGATGCGCCCCAGGATCAGCGCGGCCACCAGCGGCCCGCCGGCCAACCCCAGCCGCAATGCCGCCGGGAAGCCGGGTACGAACAGCGGAATGGAGCCGAGCAGCACCCCGAGGCCGATGCCGATAAAGACCGGCAGCATCTGCACCTGCTGCAGTTTTTGTTGGGCGTTGCCGACGATTGCCGTCACCGCGTCGATGGCCTCCGGCCGACCGACCAGGTTGAGAATGTCGCCGAACTGCAGCGTCACGTTGCTGCCGGCCACCAGCTCCACGCCGGCGCGGTTGAGGCGTGAAATCACCACGTCATACTTCTGCTTCAGGTTCAGATCGCGGATTTTCTTGCCCAGCACCTGCTCGTTGGTCACCACCGCCCTCACCACCTGCAGCGCGGTGCCGCGCGTCGACAGCGAGGCATCCACCTCTTCGCCGATCACCAGCCGGGCATTTTCCAGATCTTCGCGTTTGCCCACCAGATGCAGGTAGTCGCCAAGCTCCAGCCGCTCGTGCGGCGCCGGCACCATCAGCAGCTCCCCGCGTTTGAGGCGCGAACAGACGATCGCTTCACCGTTGAGCAGCGGCACCTGCTTGATCGCCATGCCCTGCAGATTCGGGTTGCGCACCGCCACGTTCATGGCGTGCAGCAGCTCACGCTGATTGCCCAGGCTGCTTTCAAACGCCTGCGCCTCGCGCTCGATGTTGATGCGGAAAAACAGCCGGATCAGCCACATCACCAGCAGAATGCCGCATATGCCGAACGGATAGGCCATGGCGTAGCCCATGCCCATCCCGTCCACCAACGCCGGATCGGAACCGAGATCGGTCAGGATTTGTTGACCGGCACCCAGCGCCGGAGTATTGGTGACCGCGCCGGAGAACACGCCGAGGATGATCGGCAGCGGCACGTCGAACAGCTTGTGCACCGCCGCCGCCACGACACCGCCGGTCAGCACCAGCAGCACCGCGAAGGCGTTGAGGCGCAGACCGGAGACGCGCAGCGAAGAGAAGAAACCGGGGCCGACCTGAATACCGATGGTGTAAACGAACAGGATCAGGCCGAACTCCTGGATAAAGTGCAGCATGTCCCCGTTCAGGCTGATTTGCCCACTCTGGGCGAAGTGACCGACCAGGATGCCGCCGAACAGCACGCCGCCGATGCCCAGCCCGACGCCGTACAGCTTCCAGTTCCCCATCCACAGCCCAATGACGGCCGCCAGCGCCAACATGCTGACGGTCAGGGCGATATCGCTCATAGATCACATCCTTGCCAAAGTTGAATCGGGAATTCGCAGTTAAAAGCACACAGTTAACAAGGATTATGACATCGGACAGACGGGGGGACTGTGGCGTGCGCCACATAACGCAGCGGGGGAGATCCGTCTGGATCTCCCCCGCATGATGATGACCGTTTTTCAGTCGGTTATTTGGCTTCCAGCTCCGGCGTCGCACCGATGGCGATGCGCTGCGGCTGCAAGGCTTCCAGCACCTGACGCACCAGATCGATGTGCAGCAGGCCGTTTTCAAATTTGGCCTCGGACACCTGCAGATGCTCCGCCAGGGTGAAGGTCAGCTGGAACTCTTTGCACACCAGGCCTTGATGCAGGTATTCGACCTGTTTTTCCGGCGGCGTAGGTTTACCGCTGACAGTCAACCGCGGCCCTTCCACTTCGATATTCAGTTCGCTCTGCCGGAAACCGGCCAGCGCCAGAGAAATGCGGTAGTGATTGTCATCGCTTTTCTCGATGTTGTACGGTGGGAACCCCTGGGGTTCCTGGCCACCCATTGAACTGGCCAATTTATCAAAACCAATCCACTGACGCAGAAGCGGGGATAAATCGTAATTACGCATAGGAACAACTCCTTTCATTAAGCGAGATGTGTTTATTCAGCCCCCTGACGGCAGGCTAGGTATTATTTTCCGGCAGCGTACCTGCCGGCGAAACGGGAATTTATTTAATTTCGATGCGGCGCGGTTTTAATGTTTCCGGCACGATGCGTTGCATGTCGATATACAACAGGCCATTCTCCAGTTTGGCGCCTTTAATTTGAATATGTTCGGCCAGCTGGAATTTACGCTCGAAATTACGCTCGGCGATGCCCTGGTATAAATAGGTTTTTTCTGCCGGTTCGTTATTGTGCGCCCCGCGCACGATCAGCAGATTATCTTGCGTGGTGATCTCCAGCTCCTGCTCGGCAAACCCGGCTACCGCGATGGCGATGCGATAATGATTTTCGTCCACCAGCTCGACATTATAAGGCGGATAACCGCCGTTGCCCTGACTCTGACCGGCTTCCAGCGCGTTAAACAAGCGATCGAAACCAATGGCGGAACGGTATAGCGGGGAAAGATCAAAATTACGCATAAAACAGCCTCCTAAGGCACTTCAGCGAGGTTGAAATAAATACGCCTTCCACTCTGGACAGGCTAATTAAGCCAGAATTCCCTTACGGCGAATTCTCAATTCGGCTCTGATGATAAAATGGGGGTTGATTTCATCAATTCAACAGGCGAGGATCAAAAAAACTTCGCACCGATTAGGCGAAAGTTTTTTTACCACTTACACTAAAGTGAGAGAGCCGCCACAGAGCGGGATTTTGCTTCTTTAAAAGCAGCAACAGGATGTTATAAATCAGCTTAATTTAGGGGAACAGCAACCCTGCAGGATGGATTAATGACGACGATGAAAGCGATAGCGACGGGCTGCATGTTGTTGGCGACCAGCGGTTGCTCCAGCGTGATGAGCCATACCGGCCCGAATCAGGGTTACTATCCCGGCACCCGCGCCAGCGTGGACATGCTGAAGGACGACAACACCAGCTGGGCGATGATGCCGCTGGTGGCGCTGGATCTGCCGTTCTCCGCGGTGATGGACACCGTACTGTTGCCTTACGACTATCTGCGTTCCGGCAACGACGCCACCGCAGACTCGCCAAAAGCGCGCATCCTGCGCAGCGAGCAGCAGAATCTGGCGGCAACCGGCAATCCCGGCGAAGGCAACGACAGCACCGCCACCCACTAATCGCGCACGCAGCGGGCCGCCAGGCCCGCCTTACACCTCAACCACAAAGATCTGGTTGAACCCCGCTATCTCGCGCATAAACGCCACTTTCTTGCCATCCGGTGAAAACACCACGGCATCCGCCGACGGCGGCTGCGCGCTGCGCTGCGTTAAACGCTGCAGGCGGCCGCCGGCGACCTCGCACAGCATCACGCTGTTATCGCACACCAAAGCAATCGCCCCGCCCTGCGGGTGCCAGCTGAACGCCGACTGGATGTCATGCTCGCTGCGGCTCACCTGGCGAGGCTCCCCGCCGTTCGGCGACACCGTCCACAGCTGCACCACGCCGCCGCCGTCCTTCATCAAAAATGCGATTTGGCTGCCGTCCGGCGAGCTGCGCAGCCAATGGCGCGGCACACCGGCAACGCCCGGATAACGACGATCGCCGGTAAAGGTTACCCGCCGCTGCCTGACGCCCTGCGGCGGCGCCGGCAGCTCGCTTTCCGTCCCCTGCAGCGGCAAAGCGCCCGCCCTGGCGTAATCGGCATCGTTCTCCGGCAGATCGACGATAAACACCTCCGGCAGCTTCTCGCCGGAGGCGGACAGCGTATCGCCGATGAACGCCAGCGCCCAGCGCTGCCGGCTGCCGTCGGCCTTACGGTAACCTTCGCGGCCGATCCAGCCTTCTTCGTAGGCGCGATTGATCTGATCGCTGCCCGGCTGCGGCTGCGGCACGGTTTCGCTGACCAGCACGCAATAGTGGCTACCGTCATACTCGCGCGGGTGCTGTTTCGGCGGATTGACCCCGTGCAGCGGCACGGCCACCCCGACGTTGCGCAGATCGCGCGCCGGATCGCGTTCGTGCATGACGTGATCGTTGTAGGTAAAGCTAAGACGGCTGCCGTCCGGACTGAAAACGTGCACATGGCTGCCGCCGCGCAGCGCGCCGGGCGTGTAGGGGGCGGTGATATCCAGCGCGTCGAGGGTGATGGCCAACTCGCGATCCGGTTCACTGACGATCACCCCGCGGCGGTGGTGAAAATCATACTGCCAGGCGCTGTCGGGGTGCTCCGGACCGTGGATAAAGGCATAACGCGCCGGCGCATCGGGGCTGACCGTGACCACGCCGACGTGGGCGCCGTGCTGGGCGCGATAAACCACCTCCACCGCGCCGCTGGCGACGTTGACCCGCTCGATGCTCAGACCGGTGAAAGAGGCGCCGCGCGGGCGCACGTCATAAGCCAGCCATTGGCTGTCCGGCGTCCAGACGTTGATATTGGTTAACTGATGCCCGCGAGGGTCGAAAGTCAGTTGTTTTTCCCGATGGCTCATGGCGGTTCTCCTGCGCATGCCGGCACTGAGTCGCCATCTTACCGGATCGGCGACAGCGTTTCACATGGCCTGCGCGGGTAAGGCGGGAGGATTTTTCGGTTCGAAATGACGCAATTATTTTTCAGCGTCTTATCATTTAAGCCGAACGACGGCATCGGCAGGAAATAAGCGGCCGATTAGGCGCTCGCATTCCTGGCGGCGAAACTCAACGGCGCCCATGCCGTATAGGCGGATGCCGCGAGCGCTATTTTTTTCATTCTCATTTCCTTTATCAAAATAAGTCAGCGGCAGCAGCTTCCTTAACGCAAATAAATAAAAAATCGTGTCGCTAAACGACAGGTTAATGATTATTTTCAACGCCAACGCGATGCGCTTCCCCGGCCGTTGCCGCTGGCGGGCCGGGTTGCCCGGCGGTCGGGCGACGGGGTTTACAATCAATACAAAAAAGTACAAACTGGATTTTTAAGTCCAAAATATTACGGAGCCGGTATGAATCCCCTCTTCGATGCCATTGTTTCTGCCCATCAGCAACTGCGCCCTCAGGTACGGGTCACGCCCCTGGAGCGCAGCGTGCTGCTTTCACAGCAGCTCGGCTGTGAGCTGTATCTGAAATGCGACCATCTGCAGCACACCGGCTCCTTTAAATTTCGCGGCGCCAGCAACAAGCTGCGATTGCTGGATAGCGAGCAACGCCGGCGCGGCGTGATCGCCGCCTCAACCGGCAATCACGGCCAGGCGGTCGCCCTGGCGGGGCAGCTGATGGGCGTTGGCGTCACGGTTTATGCGCCGGAGACGGCGGCGAGCATCAAGCTAGACACCATCCGCGCGCTGGGCGGCACCGTGGAACTGGTGCCGGGCGATGCACTGAACGCCGAACTGGCCGGGGAACAGGCCGCCCGCGAACAGGGAAAAACCTATATCTCGCCGTATAACGACGAGCAGGTGATCGCCGGCCAGGGCACCTGCGGCATGGAGCTGGTTGAACAGCTCACCGGTCTGGACGCCGTGTTCGTGGCGGTGGGTGGCGGTGGTTATATCGCCGGTATCGGCACCGTTTTGCGGCAATTGTCGCCGAACACGCAGCTTATCGCCTGCTGGCCTGAAAACGCCACCAGCATGTACAGCGCGCTGGAAGCGGGCCATATCTTCCCGGTGGAAGAGCAAGAAACGCTGTCCGACGGCACCGCCGGCGGCGTCGAACCGGGCGCCGTGACCTTTCCCCTGTGCCAGCAGCTGATCGACCGCAAAGTGCTGGTCAGCGAAGCAGAGATCAAACACGCGATGCGCCGGATCGCCGCCAGCGATCGGTGGATTATCGAAGGCGCGGCCGGCGTGGCGCTGGCGGCGGCGATCAGGCTGGCGCCGGAATTTCAGGGGAAAAAAGTGGCGGTGGTGCTGTGCGGTAAAAACATCGTGCTGGAGAAATACCTTAAGGCCGTCGCCGATGCACATCCTTAACCGGCAGCAAATCCTCGCCGCGTTCGACGCCGAGGCCATAACCGCGCTGCTGAAGCAGGGGTTTATCGCCTATTCGCAGCGGCGGGTGCAACAGCCGCCGGTGCAGCATTTCCTGTTCGAACAGGCCGCCGGCGATTGCTGCATCAAATCCGCCTGGCTGGAAAGCGACGAGCTGTTCGTGGTCAAGGTCTCCGCCGGTTTCTATCGCAACGCCGAACGCGGCCTGGCCAGCAATCAGGGGTTGGTGATGGCGTTCTCCGCCCAGACCGGCGAACCCCGGGCGCTGCTGCAGGATGAGGGCTGGCTGACCGCGCTGCGCACCGCACTGGCCGGCCGCATCGCCGCCGAGCTGTGCGCGCCGCCGCATATTCAGGCGATCGGCATGGTCGGCACCGGCCTGCAGGCACGGCTACAGCTGCAATGCCTGAAACCGGTGACCGATTGCCGCGAGGTGTGGGTGTGGGGCCGCAACGAACAGGCGCTGGCGGCGTATCGGCGCGATGCCGAGGCCGAAGGTTTTCGGGTGCTGACCACGCAGGACGCGGCGGAGCTGGCGGCGCACTGTCAGCTGATCGTGACCACCACGCCCAGCCGCGAACCGATCTTACAGGCGGCGGATATTCGGCCCGGCACGCACATCACCGCCGTGGGCGCCGACGCGCCAGGCAAGCAGGAGCTGGCGACCGATCTGGTGGCCAAGGCGGACGCGCTGCTGGTCGATGCGCTGGTGCAATGTGCTGACTATGGCGAAATCGCGACGGCTTATCGGCAAACTAGGCTCACTTCAACGCCAATCATCGAAATGGGCGCCCTCTTGGCGCAGGGCGGGCGGTTGCGAAGCGAGCCGCAGCACATCACCATCGCCGATCTTACCGGGCTGGCGATTCAGGATCTGCAAATCGCCAAAGGGGTGTTGGCGGCAATATAAAGGGGCGCCGCAGCGCCCCATTTTATCAGCCGTTGAGCACGAACTTCTCGATGGCGCGCGCCACACCGTCTTCGGTATTGGCGCCGGTGACAAACTGCGCCACCGCTTTCAGCTCGGGAATCGCGTTGCCCATCGCCACGCCGACGCCGGCATACTCAATCATCGCCGTATCGTTGGCCTGATCCCCCAGCGTCATGATGTTTTCCCGCGCCACGCCGAGGTGCTCGGCCAGCATTCTCACCCCGGCGCCCTTATCGACGTTCTTGTGCAGAATCTCGAGGAAATAAGGCGCGCTTTTCAAAATGGTATAACGCTCGCGCGTTTCCGACGGGATGCGCGCGATAGCGCGGTCCAACAACTCCGGCTCGTCGATCATCATCACTTTAGGGAAACGCATCTGGCGATCCATCTCTTCCACGCTGCGGTATTTCAGCGGAATACCGGTCATTTCCGCCTCGTGTATGGTGTATTTGCCGATGTCTTTGTTCGGGGTATACAGGGTGTCGAAATCGAACGCCTGGTAGTGAACGCCGAGCTCGCGCGCCATCTGTTCGAAGTGCAGATAGTCCTCGAAGCCCAGCGTTTCCTGCAGGATGCAGGCGCCGTCGACCGCACGCAGCACCAGTGCGCCGTTATAGGTTATACAGAAATCGCCGGGGCCCTGAATGTCCAACTGGCGCAGATAGTCCTGCACGCCGACATAAGGCCGCCCGGTGGCCAGCACCACGTGCACCCCTTTGCGCCGCGCTGCCGCGATAGCCTGCTTTACCGCCGGCGTGATTTGGTGCTGCGGATCCAGCAACGTGCCGTCCATGTCGATCGCAATCAGTTCAATAGCCATTCAACGCTTCTCCCAGTGGTTTTTTCTCATGCTAACGCGTTTCAGCCTCGGCTGTCAGCGCCAAAAAAGGCGTAAAAAAATCCGCGCGGGTCGCCCGGCGCGGATTTTCACAGCCATTAACGCATCAGATATCGATGTTCGCCGCTTTCAGGGCGTTTTCTTCGATAAAGGCGCGGCGCGGTTCAACCGCATCGCCCATCAGCGTGGTGAACAGCTGATCGGCAGCGATGGCGTCCTTGACGGTCACACGCAGCATGCGGCGGCTTTCCGGATCCATGGTGGTTTCCCACAGCTGCTCCGGGTTCATCTCGCCCAGACCTTTATAACGCTGCACCGACAGGCCGCGGCGCGACTCTTTCACCAGCCACTCCAGCGCCTGCTCGAAGCTGTCTACCGGCTGACGACGTTCGCCACGCTCGATGAACGCACCCTCTTCGATCAGCCCGCGCAGCTTCTCGCCCAGCTGGCAGATCTTGCGGTATTCGCCGCCGTGAATGAAGTCGAAGTCCAGCTTATAGTCGGTATCCACGCCGTGGGTGCGGATGCGCAGCGCCGGCTCGAACATCTGGCGCTCACGGTTCTCGAAGATCACGAAGTCATAGCTGCTGCCGTGCTGCTCTTTGTCGTTCAGCGACTGCACCAGCGAAGCGATCCAGGTTTTCACCTTGGCTTCATCGCTGAGATCGCCTTCGTTCAGCGTCGGCTGATAGATCAGGCTGTTCAGCAGCGCGCGCGGGTAGCGGCGCTCCATACGGCCGATCAGCTTCTGCACGCCGTAGTGTTCGGCCACCAGTTTTTCCAGCTGCTCGCCGCCGAGCGCCGGTGCGCTGGCATTGGTGTGCAGCGTAGCGCCGTCCATCGCGATGGCGATCTGGTACTGATCCATCGCCTCGTCATCTTTGATGTACTGCTCTTGCTTGCCTTTCTTCACCTTGTACAGCGGCGGCTGCGCGATGAACACGTGACCACGCTCGATGATTTCCGGCATCTGGCGGTAGAAGAAGGTCAACAGCAGCGTACGGATGTGCGAACCGTCGACGTCGGCATCGGTCATGATGATGATGCTGTGGTAACGCAGCTTATCCGGGCTGTACTCGTCGCGGCCAATGCCGCAACCCAGCGCGGTGATCAGCGTCGCCACTTCCTGCGAGGAGAGCATTTTGTCGAAACGCGCTTTCTCGACGTTGAGGATTTTCCCCTTCAGCGGCAAGATAGCCTGGTTCTTGCGGTTGCGCCCCTGCTTGGCAGAGCCGCCCGCGGAGTCCCCTTCCACCAGGTACAGTTCGGACAGCGCCGGATCGCGTTCCTGGCAGTCCGCCAGTTTGCCCGGCAGGCCGGCCAGATCCAGTGCGCCTTTGCGGCGGGTCATCTCACGCGCTTTACGCGCCGCTTCGCGCGCGCGCGCCGCGTCGATGATTTTGCCGACCACGATTTTCGCGTCGCCTGGATTTTCCATCAGGTAATCCACCAGCTTCTCGTTCATCAACGTTTCAACCGCGGTTTTCACCTCGGAAGAGACCAGCTTGTCCTTGGTCTGAGAAGAGAACTTCGGATCCGGCACCTTCACCGACACCACGGCGATTAAGCCTTCACGCGCATCATCGCCGGTGGCGCTGACCTTGGCCTTCTTGCTGTAGCCTTCCTTTTCCATGTAGCTGTTCAACGTACGGGTCATCGCGGTACGGAAACCGACCAGGTGCGTGCCGCCGTCGCGCTGCGGAATGTTGTTGGTGAAGCAGTAGATGTTTTCCTGGAAACCGTCGTTCCACTGCAGCGCCACTTCCACGCCGATGTCGTCTTTCACGGTCGAGAAGTAGAACACGTTCGGGTGGATCGGGGTTTTGTTCTTGTTCAGATACTCGACAAACGCCTTGATGCCGCCTTCGTAGTGGAAGTGGTCTTCACGGTCGGTGCGCTTGTCCTGCAGGCGGATAGACACGCCGGAGTTGAGGAAGGACAGCTCGCGCAGACGCTTGGCCAGAATGTCGTACTCGAATTCGGTCACATTGGTGAAGGTCTGGTGGCTCGGCCAGAAACGCACCATGGTGCCGGTCTGTTCGGTTTCGCCCACCACATTCAGCGGCGCCTGCGGCTCACCGTGGCTGTAAGTTTGTTCGTGTACTTTGCCTTCGCGGCGGATCACCAGCTCCAGTTTCTCAGACAGGGCGTTAACCACCGAGACGCCCACGCCGTGCAGGCCGCCGGAAACTTTATAGGAGTTGTCGTCGAATTTACCGCCGGCGTGCAGCACGGTCATGATGACCTCTGCGGCTGAAACCCCTTCTTCAGGGTGAATGCCGGTCGGAATGCCGCGGCCGTCATCCTGTACCGATACCGAGTTGTCGGCATGGATGGTGACCTGAATGTCACTACAGTGGCCCGCGAGCGCTTCGTCGATAGCGTTGTCCACAACCTCGAATACCATGTGGTGCAGACCGGTGCCGTCATCGGTATCGCCGATATACATGCCCGGGCGCTTGCGCACCGCATCCAGCCCTTTTAATACCTTGATACTTGAGGAGTCATAAGAATTCGACATCAACGTTTCTCGCTCATTTTAGTCCTGTGGTTGAACCTCTATTTTACCCTGTTCCACGCGGAACATCTTGCCCTTTTCACCGGCCATGTCGGTCACTTGTTCAGCGCTGACCGCGCTGACAAAAACCTGGGCCTGGGTGGCTTTCAGGCGATCGGCCAGCAACCGGCGACGGCCGGTGTCCAGCTCGGAGGCAAAATCATCAATCAGATACAGGCAACGCCGCCCGCTCTGCCGGGTGAGAAACTCACCCTGCGCCAAGCGCAACGCGCACATCAGCAGCTTAAGCTGACCGCGCGATAACAAATCCTCTACCGGCGTGCCGTCGGCACGAATGCGGAAGTCCGCTTTGTGCGGCCCCACCGCGGTATAGGTCAACGCCCTGTCGCGCTCGAACTGGCGCTCCAGCAGCTCGCCGTAGTCGCTCTCTTTGTCCCAGCCGCGCTGGAAGGAGAAGCTCAGGGCGAATTCAGGCAGAAACTGCGCGCAGGTCGCGGTGATATCCGCGGCGATCGCGTCGCTGTATTCCGCCCGCCATTCGCTGATGCGCTCCGCGAGCGGGATCAGTTCCTGATCCCAGGCGCGGATCTGCGCATAGCGACTCACCTGGCGCAGCGCGGCATTGCGCTGCTTCAGTAACCGTTTCAGGTTGCTCCAGGCGGTGAAAAAACCGGGTTCGTTATGAAAACAGCCCCAGTCCAGGAAGGCGCGCCGGAATTTCGGCCCGCCGTTCAGCAGGGTAAAACCTTCGGGAGTGATCAGCTGCATGGGCAGCAGCTGCGCCAGCTCGGCCACCTTGTGGCCGTCGCTGCCATCGATGCGTACTTTGCTGTCACCCTGACGGCTCTTGCTCAATCCTACCGACAGCTCGCGCTCCGTACCTTCTATGCGGCCGTGCAGCACGAACTCCGGCTGGTCGTGGCGGATCACCCGACCGGCCTGCAGGCTGCGAAAGGCGCGGCCGTGCCCGAGGGTATACACCGCTTCCAGCACGCTGGTCTTGCCGCTGCCGTTGGCGCCGACCAAGAAGTTGAATCCCGGCGCCAGTGCCAAATCCGCCGCCTCGATATTGCGGAAATCTTTAATCAATAAACGCGTTAATGCCATGCCAACTCTATCACCGGGAAACTACGCTCACTGTAAGGGCGTTATCGGCGCAGGCAGTTTACGAGCGGACAGCGCACAGCAACCGGAGCGTACACAGAGTACGTGAGGATTGCGAGCACTGCCCAATCGTAAAATGGCAAGCAAGATAGCCCGGATATCGATCACAACCGCATTGGCATGACAACGTAGGCCGCCGCCTGGCTGGCGCCGTCTTCGATTTGCACGCTGGAGACCGAGTCGGTCAACAGCAGGCGCACGTCTTCACACTTGAGCGCGTTCAGCACGTCCAGCACGTAGCTGACGTTGAAGCCGATCTCCATCTCCGCGCCGTCGTAGCTGACGTCGAGGATCTCTTCCGCCTCTTCCTGCTCCGGGTTGTTGGCGGTGATCTTCAGCTGGTTCTGGCTGACGTACAGCCGCACGCCGCGGAATTTCTCGTTCGAGAGAATGGCCGCGCGCGCAAACGCCTGCTTGAGCAGATCGCAGCCGGCTTCCAGCGTTTTATCCGGGTTCTTCGGCAAGACGCGGCGATAGTCCGGGAAACGACCGTCAACCAGCTTGGAGGTGAAGATGAAATCGCCGACGTGGGCGCGGATGTTGTTGCTGCCGATCTGCAACTGCAGCAGCGAATCGCCGCCGTCCAGCAGACGCACCAGCTCCATCACGCCTTTACGCGGCACGATCACCGAATGCGACGGCAGCTGTTGGCCGATCGGCATCGAGCACACCGCCAGGCGGTGGCCGTCGGTCGCGACGGTGCGCAGCTCTTCGCCTTCGGTTTCAAACAGCATGCCGTTCAGGTAATAACGCACGTCCTGATGGGCCATCGAGAACTGGGTGGCTTCAATCAGGCGTTTTAGCGTCGCCTGCGGCAAGGTGAACTCCACCTCGCTTTGCCAGTCGTCCAGGTTCGGGAAGTCCGCCGCAGGCAGCGTGGACAGCGAGAAACGGCTGCGGCCGGACCGCACCAGCATGCGCTCGCTCTCCAGCGTGACGGCGATCTCCGCCCCTTCCGGCAGGCCACGGCAGATATCAAAGAATTTACGCGCGGGCACGGTGGTCGCGCCCGGCTCGTGCGGTTGGGACAGGGCGACGCGCGCCACCATCTCCATCTCCAGATCGGTGCCGGTCAGCAGCAGGCAGCCTTCCGTCACCTGCAGCAGCAGGTTGCCCAGGATCGGCAAGGTCGGGCGGCCGCCCAGCGGGCTGCTCACCTGTTGCAGCGGTTTTAGCAGATGCTCACGTTCAACGATAAATTTCATAGCGCTATGAAGATAATGTTCTGATTAAATTGGAGAAATCTTCTTTGATGTCGTGACTTTCCTCACGCAGCTGCTCGATCTTCCGGCAGGCGTGCAACACCGTGGTATGGTCGCGGCCACCAAACGCATCGCCGATTTCCGGCAGGCTGTGGTTGGTGAGTTCCTTCGCCAGCGCCATCGCCATCTGGCGCGGGCGGGCAACGGATCGCGAACGCCGCTTGGACAGCAAATCCGCGACTTTAATCTTGTAATACTCCGCCACCGTCTTTTGAATATTGTCGATGGTGACCAGCTTTTCCTGCAGTGCCAGCAGATCGCGCAGCGCTTCGCGCACGAAATCGATGGTGATGGCCCGGCCGGTAAAGTTGGCGTTGGCGATCACGCGGTTCAGCGCCCCTTCGAGCTCACGCACGTTGGAACGCAGGCGCTTGGCGATGAAGAACGCCACTTCGCCCGGCAGGCGAATGTCGTTCTCGTCGGCCTTTTTCATCAGGATCGCCACGCGGGTTTCCAGCTCCGGCGGCTCGATCGCCACCGTCAGCCCCCAGCCGAAGCGGGACTTCAAACGATCTTCCACCCCGTTGATCTCTTTAGGGTAGCGATCCGAGGTCAGAATGATCTGCTGATTGCCTTCCAACAGGGCGTTAAAGGTATGGAAGAACTCTTCCTGCGAACGCTCTTTGTTGGCGAAGAATTGGATGTCATCGATCAGCAAGGCGTCGACCGAACGGTAGTAGCGCTTAAACTCTTCGATGGCATTGTTCTGCAACGCTTTGACCATGTCCTGCACGAAGCGTTCCGAGTGCATGTAGACCACTTTGGCGTTGGCCTTGCGCGCCATGATGCCGTTGCCGACCGCGTGCAGCAGGTGAGTTTTACCCAGGCCGGTACCGCCATACAGGAACAAAGGGTTGTAGGCACCGCCCGGATTGTCCGCTACCTGGCGAGCCGCCGCGCGCGCCAATTGGTTGGACTTACCCTCGACGAAGTTGTCGAAGGTGTGTTTAGGGTTGACGTTGGAACGGTAAGAGAGCTCGGGTTGCGCCGCCGCGTTGTCCCAGCTCGGGCGCAAAGGCGCGGCCGTGCGCGCCGCCGGGGCCGCAGGGGCGCTGCTGACGCTGGCGGCCACGGTCTGGCTGATCACCTGCGTGATCGGCTTGCTGCCGACTTCAAAACGCAGCAAAGGCGCATCCGTGCCGCAGAAATCATTCAGCAGACCATTGATGTTGTTTAAGTACTTATCGCGAACCCAATCCAGCACAAAGCGGTTAGGCGCATACAGCGCCAGGGTATTGTCACTCAGTTCCGCCTGCAATGGGCGTATCCACATACTAAATTCTGTGGCAGGTAACTCATCCTGCAATCGGGCAAGACACTGCTGCCAAAGCGAAAGTGACACGGCGGACTCCACTCGAACAAGATCAATAAAGAAAAGAAACGGGCAACTTTTTTATAACTCATGATTTTTGACACATACCCGGCATCGGCTGTTTGCCTGTGGGGGATGCGAACCGCCTTTCACGGTTTGTGTCCCTCACGATCCCGGCATGAGGGATCGCGATCGGAATGACGGATCATAGCGCAATCCGAGCAAGAGATCCTCCCCTTCCTCACAGATTAGATCCATTTTATCCACAGGCCGCGGCCGGCGGCGATCTTTTCACCGCCGGCGCCGGATGACCACGCAGATCCCGGTCGCTGCGCCGCGTTTTTTACATTGTCAACCGGTTATACCCTGTTATCCACGCCGGATCCTGCGATCGCGCGCAAAGGATCTCACGGGGATCCTTGCGATTTCACCCCGAGTCCGTATAATCTTCGCCCTACGTGTGATACCTGGTTCCTTATGGTGCGTCATTAGCCAGACAGGATTCTGCGGTGACCACGGGCCAAGACCGGATTTTGTTCCGTTATTGGCAGACAACCAGGTAGGCTGGCGCGATGCGAATTGACTCAGGACTGTACAATTATTACAATCCCGCTTCTTTATGTATTGCGATTGAGGCGTCGGTCATCTTCACGCCGAGTAGCCAAACGCGTTTACTGATCAGTAATTATTTTAAGTTTAGGTAGAAATCGCTATGAAACGCACTTTCCAACCGTCCGTATTGAAGCGCAACCGTAGCCACGGTTTCCGTGCTCGTATGGCCACCAAAAATGGTCGTCAAGTTCTGGCCCGCCGTCGTGCGAAAGGCCGTGCTCGTCTGACTGTTTCTAAGTAATAAAGCTAACCCGCTGAGTGGTTAAGCTCGCTTTTCCCAGGGAGTTACGTTTGTTAACTCCCACTCATTTCACTTTCGTCTTCCAGCAGCCACAACGGGCTGGCACGCCGCAAATCACCATCCTCGGCCGCCTGAACCAGCTGGGGCATCCCCGCATCGGTCTTACCGTCGCCAAAAAACACGTCAAACGCGCGCACGAGCGTAATCGGATCAAACGCCTAACCCGCGAAAGCTTCCGCCTGCGCCAGCACGAATTACCGGCGATGGATTTTGTCGTGGTGGCCAAAAAGGGGATAGCGGATTTGGATAACCGCGCGCTGACGGAAGCTTTGGATAAATTATGGCGTCGCCACTGTCGCCAGGCTCCCGCATCCTGATCGGGCTGGTGCGGGCCTATCAGCTCGTCATCAGTCCGCTGCTAGGGCCTCGTTGTCGCTTCCAGCCGACATGCTCTCATTACGCAATTGAGGCATTAAGCAGGTTTGGCATGATAAAAGGCAGTTGGTTAGCATTGAAACGCGTATTAAAATGCCACCCTTTGAACCCAGGTGGCGATGATCCGGTGCCGCCAAAAACCGACGATAACAGAGAACACTAACGATGGATTCGCAACGCAATCTTCTCCTCATCGCTCTGCTGTTCGTGTCTTTCATGATCTGGCAGGCATGGCAAACGGACAACGCTCCGCAGCCGGCCGCACAGACCACGCAACAGACTTCGAACGCAGTAGCCGGTGATGCCGCCAGCCAGGCCGTGCCAGCCAGTGGTCAGGGTAAGCTGATTACCGTGAACACCGACGTGCTGTCACTGACCATCAACACCCGTGGTGGCGATATCGAGCAGGCTAAACTGTTGGCCTACCCGGATACTCTGGGTTCATCGACTCCGTTCCAACTGCTGGAAACCACTCCGTCGTTCGTCTATCAGGCGCAAAGCGGCCTGACCGGTAAAAACGGCCCGGACAACCCGGCCAACGGCGAACGCCCGCTGTATCAGGCGGCACAAGACAGCTACACCCTGCCGGAAGGCCAGGACGAGCTGCGCATCCCGCTGACCTACACCGATAAAGACGGCGCGGTCTACACCAAGACTTTCGTGCTCAAACGCAACCACTATGCGGTCGGCGTGGATTACAGCATCGACAACAAAGGCGCGGCACCGCTGGAGCTGACCCTGTTCGGCCAGCTGAAGCAGACCACCGAATTGCCTAAGCACCGCGACACCGGCAGCAGCAACTTCGCGCTGCACACCTTCCGCGGCGCGGCGTACTCGTCCAGCGATGACAAGTACCAGAAATACGCGTTCGACAAAGACGAAAACCTGAGCGTCACCACCAAAGACGGTTGGGTCGCCATGCTGCAACAGTACTTCGCCACCGCGTGGGTACCGGCGACCAAGGGTGACAACACCTTCTACACCGCCAAACCGGGCGACAACCTGTCCACCATCGGCTTCAAATCTACGCCGGTCGTGGTGCAGCCGGGCGCTCAGCAGCAGCTGAACGCGACCCTGTGGGTCGGTCCGGAGCTGCAGGACCAGATGGCCCAGCTGGCGCCGCACCTGGACCTGACCGTGGATTACGGTTGGCTGTGGTTCATCTCCCAGCCGCTGTTCAAACTGCTGAAGTTCATCCACGGCTTTATCGGTAACTGGGGCTTCTCCATCATCATCATCACCTTCATCGTGCGCGGCATCATGTACCCGCTGACCAGGGCGCAGTACACCTCGATGGCGAAAATGCGCATGCTGCAGCCGAAGCTGCAGGCGATGCGCGAGCGCATCGGCGATGACAAACAGCGCATGAGCCAAGAGATGATGGCGCTGTACAAGGCGGAGAAAGTGAACCCGCTCGGCGGCTGCCTGCCGCTGATCATTCAGATGCCGATCTTCCTGGCGCTGTACTACATGCTGATGGGTTCGGTCGAGCTGCGCCACGCGCCGTTCGCCCTGTGGATCCATGACCTGTCGGCGCAAGACCCGTACTACATCCTGCCAATCCTGATGGGCGTGACGATGTTCTTCATTCAGAAGATGTCACCGACCACCGTGACTGACCCGATGCAGCAGAAAATCATGACCTTCATGCCGGTGATCTTCACAGTGTTCTTCCTGTGGTTCCCGTCCGGTCTGGTGCTGTACTACATCGTCAGTAACCTGGTGACCATCCTGCAGCAGCAGCTGATTTACCGTGGTCTGGAAAAACGCGGTCTGCACAGCCGCGACAAGAAAAAAAGCTAAGCGTATTGTAGGGGTTCGGCGCGCCGACCCTTACAGTCACACCAAAGGCGGTCATTAGACCGCCTTTTTGCATCTTAATCGTCAGAGAGAACCGTTATGAGCACCACCGATACCATCGTAGCCCAAGCCACCCCGCCGGGACGCGGCGGCGTCGGCATTCTACGCATTTCCGGAAGCCAGGCCAAAGACGTCGCCCAGGCGTTGCTCGGCAAGCTGCCGAAGCCGCGCTACGCTGACTATCTGCCGTTCCGCGACGCCACGGGCGCCACCCTCGATCAGGGCATCGCGCTGTGGTTCCCGGGGCCGAACTCCTTTACCGGCGAAGACGTGCTGGAACTGCAGGGCCACGGCGGGCCGGTGATCCTCGATCTGTTGCTCAAGCGCGTGCTGGCCCTGCCCGACGTGCGCATCGCACGGCCCGGCGAGTTCTCCGAACGCGCGTTCCTCAACGACAAACTCGATTTGGCGCAGGCCGAAGCGATTGCCGATCTGATCGACGCCAGCTCCGAGCAGGCGGCGCGTTCGGCGATGAACTCGCTGCAGGGCGCCTTCTCCACCCGCATCCACCAGCTCGTGGAAGCGCTCACTCACCTGCGAATCTACGTGGAAGCGGCGATCGACTTCCCGGACGAGGAAATCGACTTCCTGTCCGACGGTAAAATCGAGGCGCAGCTCAACGACGTGATGGCGGATCTGGACAGCGTGCGCGGCGAAGCGCGCCAGGGCAGCCTGCTGCGCGAAGGGATGAAGGTGGTGATCGCCGGGCGCCCCAACGCCGGTAAATCCAGCCTGCTCAATGCGTTGGCCGGGCGTGAAGCGGCGATCGTCACCGATATCGCCGGCACCACCCGCGACGTCCTGCGCGAACATATCCATATCGACGGCATGCCGCTGCACATCATCGACACCGCCGGCCTGCGCGACGCCAGCGACGAAGTTGAGCGTATCGGCATCGAACGTGCGTGGAACGAGATCGAACAAGCCGACAGAGTGCTGTTTATGGTGGACGGCACCACCACCGCCGCCACCGAGCCGGCGGAGATCTGGCCGGAGTTTATGGCGCGCCTGCCGGGCACGCTGCCGATCACCGTGGTGCGCAACAAGGCCGACATCACCGGCGAAACGCTGGGTCTGACGGAAGTGAACAACCACTCACTTATTCGCCTGTCGGCGCGCACCGGCGAAGGCGTCGATGTGCTGCGCGATCATCTGAAACAGAGCATGGGCTTCACCAGCAACATGGAAGGCGGTTTCCTGGCGCGCCGTCGCCACCTGCAGGCGCTGGAACTGGCGGCACAGCACCTGGTGCAAGGCAAAGAACAGTTAGTGAGCGCTTACGCGGGCGAGCTGTTGGCCGAGGAGCTGCGCCAGGCGCAGCTGGCCTTGAGTGAAATCACCGGCGAATTCACCTCCGACGACCTGCTGGGCCGCATCTTCTCCAGCTTCTGTATCGGTAAATAACGCCGCCAGACGCCTTCACGGCCGGGACAAGCCCTTGTTCCGGCCGTTTTTCTTTCCCGCGCTCTGCGCGCCGGCTCACAGAGCCGCTACCGCCCTCCACGCTATACTGAAAAGTCAGGAATCTCTCTCAGGAACGAGTCAACATGGCATTGACCCTCAAGGTACTGCTGGAAAACCGCCGCGCCGCCGGCGCCAACCCACTATTGCAGGCCAAGGCCGGGCTAAGCCTGCTGATTGAGGATGAGACGACGTCCATACTGTTCGATACCGGCCCCGACGACTGCTTTCTGCGCAATGCGGCGCTGATGGGCGTCGATCTCTCCCGTATTACCGCAACGGTGCTCTCCCACGGCCACTATGACCACTGCGGCGGCGTCGCCTGGCTGCCGGACAACAGCCGCATCATCTGTCACCCGCAGGTCGGCGATGAGCGCTATGCGGCGCTGAAGGTGCTGGGCCACACCCGCAAAATCAAAAAGCTCTCTTTGGATATCGACTACGCGCGCCATCGTATGCAATACAGCCGTAAACCGCTGGCGATCGGCGATCGCTTTATGTGGTCAGGCGAAATCGCGGTACCCGCACCGCGCGCCTACGGGGTGATCGCCGGGGAAAACGCGGCGGTGGATTACGTGATCGACGAAGGCGTGCTGATTTACAAATCGGATCGCGGTCTGGTGATCGTGAC
This sequence comes from Serratia sp. HRI, assembly GCF_010119335.3. NCBI lineage: Bacteria > Pseudomonadati > Pseudomonadota > Gammaproteobacteria > Enterobacterales > Yersiniaceae > Serratia > Serratia sp. HRI. The sequence continues at coordinate 2,672,629 of NZ_CP083690.1, forward strand.
CGGCTGTGGGCACCGCGGGATCGTCAATATCGTGCGCCACTGCCAGAAAATAACCGGGATCGATCGGATCCACGCCTTGATCGGCGGTTTTCATCTGCGCTGCGCTTCCCCGCGCACGCTCTGGCACGTCCGCCGTTTTTTGCGGCAGCATCAGCCGGAAAAGATCATGGGCTGCCACTGTACCGGCACCTGGGGCCGGCTATGGCTGCCGGCAGGGATCTCGCCGGCCACCGGCGATAGCTGGATCCTGGAATAACGCCTGCGCCGCTCATCATTGAAATCGGCAACAAATCGGATAAAACGCATAGTGTTTTTTGATGATAAATCCTCAACTTAGTCTTAATCTAACACCCCTGCGTTCTTAGCGCCCCTCTGTCATGGAGTGAACAATGGCGTGTCATTTTGCCCGCTGGACACCGGCCTCCGCTGTCCTAGATACCCAAAGACTCTCCGACGAAGTGATAGCCGCCACCCGCACCTTTTCCGTTAAACGCCGCACGCGCTTTCTGCAAGGGCGCATTCTGCTCGCCGAAATGATGTTCTACCTGTACGGTCTGCCGACGCTGCCCCCCATCGCCACCACGCCGACCGGCCGCCCCTGTTTCGCCGATCATCAGCTGCCCGATTTCAGCCTCGCTTACGCCAGCAACACCGTGGGCGTGCTGCTCAGCGACGAGGGCAAAGTGGGACTGGATATCGAAGTGATGCGGGCGCGCGGTACCCGGCAAAGCGCGCTGCAACACGCGCATCAGACGCCGGCGGAAAGTGCCTGGATCGGCGCGCAGGACGATCGGCTGGAGGCAGAAACTCAGCTGTGGAGCATCCGGCAAAGCGTGCTGAAAATTTCCGGCCTCGGCAACAGCGGCCAGGCTACGCTGCGTCTGCATCCCTTCTCCGGCCACCTGCGCTCCAGCGCCACGCCGGACGTTCAGGTGATGAGCGACGCCGACGAATACCTGAGCTGGGCCTGCGCCGGCAGCCCCGGCCTGGACCGCCTGCTGTGCTGGCGCTACGAAGAGCGCCGCGGCCTGCACAAAGACGGGGAAATCTCGCCGCGCAGCCCGGCGGCGTCCTCGCGCTTCGTTAAACTGACGGGCCTGAAGACGCCCGGTTAACGCAGCGCAAAGCGGATAACGCTGTCTTTACCGCACAAGTTGCTGGATTAAATTGTAAAGACAGCTAAATGTTGAGCAATCACCTATTCTCGACCCGCGCTTTAGCCTACTATTCGCCCATGTTGTACGCTGAATCTGCTCATTCGAAAGGGAGAATCACCATGTCAGACCAAGCCTTGAAAATCGTCACTCTGCTCGGTAGCCTGCGCAAAGGCTCCTACAACGCCATGGTGGCCCGCGCCCTGCCTGGACTGGCCCCACAGGGCGTCACCATTGAAGTGCTACCCTCTATCCGCGATATCCCGCTGTACGACGCCGACATGCAACAGGGTGAAGGCTTCCCTGCCGCTGTCGAGGCGATCGCCGAACAGATCCGCCAGGCCGACGGCGTGATCATCGTCACCCCTGAATATAACTATTCCGTGCCCGGCGGGTTGAAGAACGCCATCGACTGGCTGTCTCGCTTGCCGAATCAGCCGCTGGCCGGCAAGCCGGTCGCCATTCAAACCAGCTCGATGGGGCCGATCGGCGGCGCGCGCTGCCAATATCATCTGCGCCAGATCTTGGTGTTCCTCGATGCGATGGTAATGAACAAGCCTGAGTTTATGGGCGGCGTGATCCAGAGCAAGGTCGATGAACAGGCCGGTGAACTGAGCGATCAGGGAACGCTGGATTTCCTGACCGGTCAGCTGTCCGCGTTCAGCGATTTTATTCGCCGCGTGGAGTGACCGTCTCGCGGCGCCCGCGGGGCGCCGCAACAGGACATGAAGTCCGTCAATTCATTGAAAATTAAAGCCATAGCATCATGTATTTTTTCATCTTAGCGTTATTTTTTGTTTCCATCACCAGTCCCGCTTTCGCCGCAGACATGCGTTATCCCGCCGGTGAAGAGCCGCTGGAGCTACCGGCACACAGCGCGCTCAACGCCCAGCTGTCGCGATCCGCGCAAAACCAGGAAGACAAAAAGCTGGGCGCCATGTCGCTGTACCTGACGCTGATGCGCGAAGACGGCCGCAACGTCTGGGCGCCCTACCAGCTGGCGGTATCGTCGGCGGAGAAAGGCCAAACCGAGCTGGCGGAGCGTTACCTGCAGCTGAGCGCCGACCGCGGCCTGTGGTACTACTACAACCTGCTGGAGGACGACGCCTTCAACAGCATCCAGCACTCCGCCACCTACCAATCGATCCTGGCCGCCACCAAAGCGCGCTATCTGCAGCACGCCCGTCACTATGAAGGCAAGGCCAGCTACGCGATGCCGGACGGAGAAGCGCCGCCTGAAGGCTGGCCAACGGTGATCTTCCTGCATACCTACGGCAAAGCCGCCGCCATCAGCCCCGAAGAACGGCTGCTGTTCGGCGAAATGGGCGTGGCGTACATCGAGATCAACGGCACGCAGATGCTGTCGGAAAACAGCTTCCGCTGGTCGAATTACAGCGACGAGAGCACCCACACCGCCATTCAGCGTACGCTGCAACAGCTGGCTCCGCAGCTAAAGCTGAATACCCAACGGATTTACCTCAGCGCCCGCGGCCAGGGCGCACTGCACGCCGCCAACCTGATCGCGAAGTACCCGCAGTTTTACGCCGGCGCGCTCCTGATCGCCCCCAACGGCGAGATCAAGCCGGCCCAGCAGTCGCTGGCGGCGCAAAAGAAAATCGTGATGGCGTATTACGATCGGCAGAACTTCAGCGAGCAGGCGCTGGCATTGCACTTCGCCAATCTGTTCGGGGAGGATAATCAGGTGCAGACGCTGCACTTCGCCCAGGGCGAGGATGCCGCCGGCAGTTGGCAGGCGCGCTTCAGGCGGCCATTGCAGTGGGTGTTGGATCGGGCGCCGGATGCGACGCCGGGCGTCTAGGGGTTCAGGGCCGGCAGGCGCCGGCCCTTTGGCAGTCAATGGCCGTCGACGAAGACGATCTTCAGCACGAACAGCAGCGCCACCACCACCACGCACGGGCTGATTTCACGCCAGCGGCCAGTGCCGAGCTTCATCACGCAGTAGGAGATAAAGCCGAGCGCGATACCTTCGGTGATCGAGAAGCTGAACGGCATCATCACCGCGGTGACAAACGCCGGTACCGCTTCGGTCAGATCGTCCCACTTCACCCGCGCCAGGCTGGAGGTCATCAGCACGCCGACGTAGATCAGCGCGCCGGCGGCGGCGTAAGCCGGCACCATGCCCGCCAGCGGCGACAGGAAGATCACCAGCAAGAACAGCAGGCCGGTGACCACCGCCGTCAAACCGGTGCGGCCGCCGACGGCAACGCCGGAAGAGCTTTCGATGTAAGCGGTCACGGAAGAGGTACCCGCCAGCGAACCGGCCACCGAGCTGATGCTGTCAACGTACAGCGCCTGCTTCATGCGCGGGAACTTGCCCTGGCTGTCGGTCAGGCCGGCTTTATCGGTAACGCCGATCAGGGTGCCGGAGGAGTCGAACAGGTTCACCAGCATAAACGAGAAGATGACCCCGGCCAGCCCGATGTTCAGCGCGCCGGCCACGTCGACCTGGCCCACCACCGAGGTGATGCTCGGCGGCAAGGAGAACAGGCCGCCGTATTTCACGTCGCCCAGCATCCAGCCGATCAGGGTGGTGACCACGATAGACACCAGCACCGCCGCGTGGAAGTTGCGCGAAGAGAGCACGGCGATGATGAAGAAGCCGAGCGCCCCCAGCAGCACGTTGTGCGAGGTCAGGCTGCCGATGGTCACCAGCGTGTCCGGGTTGGCCACCACGATGCCGGCGTTTTTCAGCCCCATCATGCCGATGAACAGACCGATGCCGCTGGTGATGCCGACCCGCAGGCTGACCGGAATGTTGGCGATCATCCAGTAGCGAATGCGGAAAATGGTCAGCAGCAGCAGGCCGACCGCGCCCCAGAAGATGGCGCCCATGCCCACCTGCCAGGAGATGCCCATCGCCCCGACCACCACGAAGGCGAAGAAGGCGTTCAGGCCCATCGCCGGCGCCAGCGCCACCGGCAGGTTCGCCAGCAGGCCCATAAAGATGCTGCCGAAGGCGGCGATCAAACAGGTAGTGACAAATACCGCCTGGGTATCCATGCCCGCCGCGCCCAAAATTTGAGGGTTAACGAACACGATATACACCATGGTGAGGAAAGTGGTGATACCGGCAATCGTTTCCGTACGCGCCGTCGTGCCATGTTGCTTGAGTTTAAACACGCGCCCAAGCAAGCCTTGCTCAGCGTCAAGGCCAGATACTGGTTTGGTCATTATCAGAATTCCGAAAATGGGAATGGACAGTCGCCGGCTATCCTATAACAAAAAGTGGGGCTTTTGACGCCAGTCACAGGTTTTTTTCGCCGTCTTTACGGCTAAACGTGTCAACGGCTTGTATTTACAGGCTTTCATCCCCCGAGCCCGCCCGCTGCGTTGCCGTTTGCCGGCACGGCCGATAAAATGGCCTATCGCATCTCTTACCCTACCCGCTAAAAAAACAGGAATCCGCATGTCTTCGACCTTTATCGATAAGCTCGCGTTAATTACGCTGAAAGACGACAAAGTGGCGCTGGTGCGCTCACACAATAAGACGCTGTTTTATATGCCGGGCGGAAAACGCGAAGCGGGCGAAACCGACGAACAGGCGCTGTGCCGCGAAATCGACGAAGAGCTGACCGTTGCGCTGCTGCCGAACTCCATCGCGTTTTACGGCGAGTTCACCGGCCCGGCGGATAGCAAGCAGGACGGCACCCAGGTGCGTATTCGCTGCTATCAGGCCGACTTTACCGGGCAGCTGCAGCCGGCCGCCGAAATCGCCGAGCTGAGGTGGTGCGACAGCCGCGATCTGCCGCACTGTTCACACGTCGCCGCGCTGATTTTGCACGATCTCAAGGCGCGTAACCTGATCAAGTGATCGCTGAGCGCCCCTCAACGGCGCCAATCCGAAGGAACCTGTCCCGCATGAATCAGATTGACTGCATTTTGTTCGACTGCGACGGCACGCTGGTGGACAGCGAAGTGCTGTGCAGCAAAGCCTATGTGCACATGTTCGCCCACTACGGCATTCATCTGTCGCTGGAAGAGGTGTTCAAAAAATACAAAGGGGTGAAACTGTACGAGATCATCGATCGGGTCAACGCCGAGCAGGGCACTAACCTGGCAAAAGAGGCGTTGGAACCGCTGTATCGGCAGGAGGTGGCGCGGCTGTTCGACAGCGAACTGCAACAGATTGCCGGCGCCCGCGAGCTGCTGGCGCAGGTGACGGTGCCAGTCTGCACCGTCTCCAACGGGCCGGTCAGCAAGATGCGGCACTCGCTCGGCCTGACCGGCATGCTGCCTTATTTTGATGACCGGTTGTTCAGCGGCTATGACATTCAGCGCTGGAAGCCGGATCCGGCCATTGTGTTTCACGCCGCCGAACGGATGCAGGTGCCGGTGACGCGCTGCATCCTGGTAGATGACTCGCCCGCCGGCGCCCAGGCCGGTATCAACGCCGGCATTCCGGTCTTTTACTTCTGCGCCGACCCGCATAACCCGCCGATCGACCACCCGCTGGTGACGACGTTTGACGACCTGGCCCAGCTGCCCGCGCTGTGGCGCGAACGCGGCTGGCGGCTGACGGCCGATTAACTGGCCGGCAACGGCGGTTTGTTGCGCCACCAGCGCCAGGACCGCTTCAGCGCGCGGGTTTGCGCGCCGAAGCGGCGGTTAACCGCGTTGGCCAGCAGATCGAGCGCCAGGCAGAACACGAAATAGACCAGCGCCACGAACAGGAACACTTCCATCGGGTAGACCATGCTGCGGTTGTTGACCTGGGTCGCCAGGAAGGTCAGTTCGCCAACGCCGACGATATAAGCCAGCGAGGTGTCTTTGATCAGAGAAATCCACTGGTTGATGAACGACGGCACCATCATGCGCAGCGCCTGCGGCAGCACGATCATGCGCAGCGTCTGCCAACGGGTCAGCCCCAGAGAAAGCCCGGCCTGCCACTGGCCGGGGCCGATCGCGGCGATGCCGGCCTTCACCGCATGGGCCAGATAGGCCGAGGCGATCAGCGCCAGCGCACACACCACGGTGGTGATTTCCGGGATCTCGACGCCAAACACCATCGGCAACAGGAAATAGGTCCAGAAGATCAGCATGATGACCGGAATGGCGCGGAAAAAGCCCAGCACCGCCGCCAGCAGCCCGGCGGCGACGCCGCGCGACATCGCCAGCGCCACGCCGAGTAAGGTACCAAGCACCGCCGAAGCCACGCCGGCCATCAGGCTGATCGCCAACGTCAGCGCCGCGCCGCCCAGCGGTCCGTCCGGCCAGGTGCCCCATAGCAGGTAGCCCAGGTTATCGTGAATTACGCTGAAATCCATCTCAATGTCCTCCCAGCGGTTTACGCTGTTGGCGCCACATGCCCCAGCCTTCCAGCAGCGCGATGATGGCGATATACAGCACCGTCGCCACGCCGAACGCCTGGAAAGTGCGCAGGGTTTCGGTTTCGACCTGACGCGAGGCGTAAGAGAGTTCGGCCACGCCGATCGCCATGGTCAGCGACGAGTTCTTGATCACGTTCATGTATTGGCCCAGCAGCGGCGGCAGCGCGATTTTCAACGCCTGCGGCAGCACCACGTAGCGCATCGCCTGCCAGCCGGTCAGCCCCAGCGCCTGAGCGGCATATTTCTGCCCGCCGGCGACGCCGCGAATGCCGGAGCGGATCTCTTCGGCGATAAAGGCGGTGGAGTAGAGCGTCAGGCCGAAGAAACCGGCGAGAAACTCGAACGACGGCCACTCAAGCGGGCCAACCTGATGGGCGCTGTTCAGCCACTGCATGGCGGCGGACGGCAGGATCTGCCCGGCGGCGAAATACCAAAAGAACAGCTGCACCAGCAGCGGCGTATTGCGAAACAGCGAGCTGTACCCCACCGCCAGCCAGCGCAACGGCCGCAGGCTGCTGTCGCGCATCGCCGCCAGCACAAAGCCCAGCAATGTAGCCGCCAGCCCCGCGCAGGCGGAAAGCCACAGCGTCAGCAGAAAACCGTGCCACAGCCAGCTCAGATATTGCGGCGCCAGCAGCCAGTCCAGGTTCATGTTCAATCCTTGTCTTGCAGAATGCATCAGGGGCGCAGCAAGCTGCGCCCCTCCGTGCCTATCTCACCGCAAGCGGTTAAGTCAGGCTTTTGGTTGCTGATCCAAAGGCGCGATTTTGAAATCGCCGCGCGGTTGAGCGGATTGGGTTTCCGGCCCGAACCAGCGATCGTAAATCTTAACCGCTTCGCCGTCTTTTTCCAGTTTGATCAACGTCTCGTTCACCGCGGCGGTCAGGCGATCTTCGCCCTTGGGAATGCCGACGCCCTGGTACTCTTTGGTCAGGCTGAACGGCGAAATTTCAAATTCCGCCTTCTGCGCCGCCGGCAGGTTACCGAGCAGGCCGACCAGCTTGGCGTCGTCCTGAGTGATCGCCTGCACGTTGCCGTTACGCAGCGCCACAAACGCCAGCGGGGTGTCATCGTAAGAGATCACTTTCGCCGTCGGGAAACGCTCGCGCAGGGTGATTTCCTGCACCGTGCCCTTATCCGCGCCGATGCGCAGCTTCTTGATGTCTTCCGGGGTTTTCAGCACGCCTTTGCGGGCGATGAATTTCTGGCCGGTGGCGAAGTACGGCACGCTGAAGTTCACTTCCTTGGCGCGCTCGTCGGTAATGGTGAAGTTGGCGGCGATCAGGTCAACCTTCTTCGACACCAGCAGCGGAATGCGGTTGGCCGGGTTGGTGGCGCGTAGCTCAACTTTCACGCCCAGCGCTTTACCGATCGCATCGGCAACGTCCACATCGTAACCCACCAGCTTCTTGCTCTGCGGGTCGATGTAGCCGAACGGCGGGTTGCTGTCGAACACCGCGATACGCACCACGCCGGCTTGCTTGATATCGTCAAGTTTGTCCGCGTGCGCGGCGCCGGCGGCGAGACCAGTCAGACTGGCTAACAACGTTAAGGCCAAAGCGCGATGTTTCATAGAAAGCTCCTAAGTGATTGATGTCCTGCTGGCGGATAAGCTAGCAAGCGCCACATAGGTCAGGAAATAATATAAAAAGCTATGTTTATAACCTTTTTATCTTTACGCGCTTAAGATGGAATAAAGGCGCGGGAAACCGCGCCTTTGAAGGATATTACCCGGAAAGGGTTAGTCGGCTTTTTCGTCTTTACCGCCCGGAGAGAGCAGCTTTTCCAGGGCGTCGCCGCCCAAATGACGGAAGTCCTGCCCTTTGACGAAATAGAAGATAAATTCGCAGATGTTCTGACAGCGGTCGCCGATGCGCTCGATAGAACGGGCGCAGAACAGCGCGGTCAGCACGCTGGGAATGGTGCGTGAGTCTTCCATCATGTAGGTCATCAGCTGACGCACGATGCCTTCATATTCCTGGTCGACCTTTTTATCTTCGCGGTAAATACGGATCGCCTCGTCCAGATCCATGCGCGCAAACGCGTCCAGCACGTCGTGCAGCATCTGCACGGTGTGGCGCCCCAGCGATTCCAGACTGACCAGCAGCGGCTGGTGCTGGTGCGAGAACTTTTCCAGCGCGGTGCGGCAGATTTTGTCCGCCACGTCGCCAATGCGTTCCAGCTCGGAAATGGTTTTGATGATCGCCATCACCAGGCGCAGATCGCTGGCGGTCGGCTGACGCTTGGCGATGATGCGCACGCAGGCTTCGTCGATCGCCACTTCCATCATGTTGACCTTGGCGTCGCCTTCGATCACGCGCTTGGCCAGCTCGCCATCCTGATTGTGCATCGCGGTGATGGCGTCGGTCAGCTGCTGCTCCACCAGCCCTCCCATGGTCAGCACCTGGGTGCGGATATGCTCAAGCTCTGCGTTGAACTGGCCGGAAATGTGTTTATTTAAATTCAGGTTATCCATGATGCTTCCTATCAACCATAACGGCCAGTGATGTAGTCTTCAGTCTGCTTTTTCTGCGGCGCAGTGAACAGGTTATCAGTATCACTGAACTCGATCAGCTCGCCCAGATACATAAATGCGGTAGAGTCGGAGCAGCGCGCCGCCTGCTGCATATTGTGCGTCACGATCACCACGGTGTAGTCGGCCTTCAGCTCGCTGATCAGCTCTTCAATCTTGCCGGTGGAGATCGGATCCAGCGCCGAGCAAGGCTCATCCAGCAACAGCACTTCCGGACGAATGGCGATACCGCGGGCGATGCACAGACGCTGCTGCTGGCCGCCGGAGAGGCTGTAGCCGCTCTGGTGCAGCTTGTCCTTGGTTTCGTTCCACAGCGCCGCCTTGGTCAGCGCCCACTGCACGCGCTCGTCCATATCGGCGCGCGACAGCTTTTCAAACAGGCGAACGCCGAAGGCGATGTTGTCGTAAATCGACATCGGGAACGGCGTCGGCTTCTGGAACACCATGCCGACCTTGGCGCGCAGCAGCGCGATATCCGAGTTGTCGGTCAGGATGTTCTGGCCGTCCAGCAGGATGCCGCCTTCCGCACGCTGTTCCGGGTACAGCTGATACATCTTGTTGAAGGTGCGCAGCAGGGTGGATTTGCCGCAGCCGGACGGGCCGATAAACGCGGTGACCTTGTTCTTGGCGATATCCAGCGTGATGTTCTTCAGCGCATGGAATTTGCCGTAGTAGAAGTTCAGATCGCGTACCTGAATTTTGCTGCTGGAAGCGTCAGTAACCATACTCATCAAGACTTCTCTCTTTTCATCAGCGCCGCCAAAGCGGCGCTCAAAATTTTATGAATGCTTTTTCTTGGCGAAAATCACGCGCGCCAGGATATTCAGTAACAGTACGCACAGGGTGATCAACAGCACCCCGGCCCAGGCCAGCTGTTGCCATTCGGCGAACGGGCTCATGGCGAATTTGAAGATGGTCACCGGCAGGTTGGCGATCGGCTGCATCAGGTCGGTGCTCCAGAACTGGTTCGACAGCGAGGTGAACAGCAGCGGTGCGGTTTCCCCCGCGATGCGCGCAATCGCCAGCAGCACGCCGGTGATGATGCCGGACACCGACGCCTTCAGCGTGATGGCGGAAATCATGCGCCATTTCGGCGTACCCAGGGCGTACGCGGCCTCGCGCAGCGTATCCGGTACCAGCTTCAGCATGTTTTCGGTGGTGCGAATGACGATCGGCACCTGCAGCAGCGCCAGCGCCACGATGCCGGCCCAGCCGGAGAAGTGTTCCATCTTCGCCACCACGATGGTGTAAACGAACAGGCCCACCACGATCGACGGTGCGGACAGCAGGATATCGTTGATAAAGCGGATCACTTCCGCCAGCCAGGATTTACGGCCGTATTCCGCCAGGTAGATGCCGGCCATGATGCCCAGCGGCGTACCGAAGATGGTCGCCCACAGGATCAACAGGCCGCTGCCGGCGATGGCGTTGGCCAAGCCGCCGCCCGCGGTATTCGGCGGCGGGGTCATTTCGGTGAACAGCGCCAGCGACATACCGTCGAAGCCTTTGGTGACGGTGGCAATCAGGATCCAGATCAACCAGAACAGCCCGAACGCCATGGTCGCCATCGACAGGAACAGCGCGAGGCGGTTTTTCTGCCGGCGCCAGGCCTGCATTTTGCGGCGGCTTTCCGCCAGAACGACTGCGTTTTGCATATCCATCGTCGCCATGTTAACGCCCCTCATTCTTGGCCAGACGCATGATCATCAGTTTCGACAGCGCCAGCACGATAAAGGTGATAACAAACAGAATCAGACCCAGCTCCATCAACGCGGCGGTGTGCACGCCGGACTCGGCTTCGGCGAATTCGTTGGCCAGCGCCGAGGTGATACTGTTGCCCGGCATGTACAGCGAAGCGCTGTCGAGCTGGTAGGTGTTACCGATGATAAAGGTCACCGCCATGGTTTCCCCCAGCGCGCGGCCCAGGCCCAACATCACGCCGCCGATGACGCCGTTTTTGGTGAACGGCAGCACGATGCGCCAGATGACTTCCCAGGTGGTGCAGCCGATGCCGTAGGCCGACTCTTTCATCATCACCGGCGTCTGTTCGAACACGTCGCGCATGACCGCGGCGATGTAAGGAATGATCATGATCGCCAAGATCACCCCGGCGGCCAGGATGCCGATGCCAAAGGCCGGGCCGGAGAACAGCTCGCCGACGATCGGAATGCCCGACAGCACTTCGCCCACCGGCGTCTGGAAATATTCGGCGAACAGCGGGGCGAACACGAACAGGCCCCACATGCCGTAGACGATGCTCGGGATGGCCGCCAGCAGCTCAATGGCGATGCCCAGCGGTCGCTTCAACCAGTTCGGCGCCAGTTCGGTCAGGAACAGCGCGATGCCGAAGCTCACCGGCACGGCGATGATCAGCGCGATAAGCGAGGTGACCACGGTGCCGTAGATCGGCACCAGCGCGCCGAACTGCTCCGCCGGCGCGTCCCACTCTTTGGTCCACAGGAAAGCGAAGCCGAATTTCTGCATGCTTGGCCAGGAGGCGAAGATCAGCGAAACGATAATGCCGCCCAGCAACAATAGGGTAATCAGCGCCGCCAGTCTCACCAGCGCGCTGAAAATGACGTCACCGTTTTTGCCCGGTGCTTTGATGGTCGGCTTGTACTCAGCCATAGATTACTCTCTGTTTGAACCCTGGCAGCCCCAACCGGGATCGGAGCCTGAAGAACTGTGTGGGGCGCGGCGAACCCGCGCCCCTGCGTTGTTAGTACAGCGCTTTACCTGAACTGTCTTTTACGTTGGTTTTCCAGGCCGCACGCACCTGCTCAACCACTTCTTTCGGCAGGGTGGCGTAATCCAGCTCGTTAGCCTGTTTGCCGCCGGTTTTGTAAGCCCAGTCGAAGAACTTCAGCACTTCGGCGCCCTGAGCAGGGTTTTTCTGCTCTTTGTGCACCAGGATGAAGGTGGTGGAGGTGATTGGCCACACGTTGTCGCCTTTCTGGTCAGTCAGATCCTGAGCGAAGGTCTTGCTCCAATCCACGCCTTTGGCCGCGTTGCTGAAGCTCTCTTCAGTCGGGCTGACCGGTTTGCCGTCGGCGGAAACCAGCTTGGTGTAAGCCAGGTTGTTCTGCTTGGCGTAAGCGTATTCTACGTAGCCAATAGAGCCTGGCAGACGCTGAACGAAGGCGGCGATGCCGTCGTTGCCTTTGCCGCCCAGACCGGTCGGCCAGTTAACGGTAGAACCGGCGCCAATCTTTTCTTTCCACTGCGCGTTGGCCTTGGACAAGTAGCTGGTGAACACGAACGAGGTGCCGGAACCATCGGCGCGGCGCACCACGGCGATGTTCTGGTCAGGCAGTTTCACGCCTGGGTTCAGCTTGGTGATAGCCGGGTCGTTCCATTTTTTGACGTTGCCCAGGTAGATATCGCCCAGGGTTTTACCGTCCAGAGTCAGTTCGCCGGATTTAATGCCCGGGATATTCACGGCCAGCACCACGCCGCCAATCACGGTCGGGAACTGGAACAGGCCGTCGGCCGCCAGCTTGTCGTCAGACAGCGGGGCGTCGGAGGCGCCAAAGTCAACGGTGTTGGCCACGATTTGCTTCACGCCGCCAGAGGAGCCGATGCCCTGATAGTTAACTTTGTTGCCGGTTTCTTTCTGATAAGAATCTGCCCACTTGGCGTAAACCGGAGCGGGGAATGTCGCACCTGCACCGGTCAGGCTGGCAGCAGCGAACGCGGACACGGCGGTCAGGGAGAAGGTCGCTGCCACAATACTGGCGACGGTGGTACGCATCAGTTTCATAATCCCTCCTAATGGGATATTTAAAAGCGACTTCGAGTCGTTTTAATCAGAGTAAGTATTGCTGCAGGAGGGAAAATAGGACAGTTTGGTGACAGAAAAATGTACGTAATATGACAGTTATATTACAGTGCATTTGAGTGGTGATGTTTTATATAAAAATCAATTCGTTAAATCAAAAACAGCGCAATTGCCAAGCAATAAAAAAACCGTTTGTCCACGCCCTATCCGCTTGAATATGACAACGTTTATCCCTGAATCGGCGCCGCTGTCATCTTTCGCGTTGCTCATGAAAAAAGCCGGCGCTAAGGCCGGCTTTTGCAGTTTACCTGCGGCAGATTACTCTACGGTGACAGACTTCGCCAGGTTGCGCGGCTGGTCAACGTCGGTGCCTTTGATCAGCGCCACGTGGTAAGACAGCAGCTGCAACGGCACGGTGTAGAAGATCGGCGCCACGATGTCCTCGACGTGCGGCAGAGGAATGATGGTCATGCCTTCGCTGCTGACGAAGCCGGCGCCCTGATCGGCGAACACATACAGCTGGCCGCCGCGCGCGCGCACTTCTTCAATGTTGGACTTCAGCTTTTCCAGCAGTTCGTTGTTCGGCGCCACCACAATCACCGGCATATCGGCGTCGATCAGCGCCAGCGGGCCGTGTTTCAGCTCGCCCGCCGCATAAGCTTCGGCATGAATATAGGAGATCTCTTTCAACTTCAGCGCCCCTTCCATGGCGATCGGATACTGATCGCCGCGGCCGAGGAACAACGCATGGTGCTTGTCGGAGAAGCCTTCCGCCAGCGCTTCGATCTCTTTATCCATCGACAGCATCTGCTCGATGCGCGCCGGCAGCGCCTGCAGGCCGTGCACGATCTCCTGCTCCACGCTTTCCGCCATGCCTTTCAGGCGGCCCAGGCGCGCCACCAGCATCAACAGCACGGTGAGCTGCGTGGTGAAGGCCTTGGTCGAGGCTACGCCGATTTCCGTGCCGGCCTTGGTCATCAAGGCCAGATCGGATTCGCGCACCAGCGAAGAGCCCGCAACGTTACAAACGGCCAGCGAACCGAGATAACCCAGCTCTTTGGACAGGCGCAGCGCCGCCAGGGTATCGGCGGTTTCGCCTGACTGCGACAGGGTGATGATCAGGCTGCCCGGACGCACCGCCGATTTGCGGTAACGGAACTCGGAGGCGATCTCGACGTCGCACGGCACGCCGACCAGCGCTTCGAACCAATAACGCGCCACCATACCTGAGTGGTAAGAAGTGCCACAGGCGATAATCTGCACGTGCTGCACCTTGGCCAACAGCTCATCGGCGCGCGAGCCCAGCTCGCTCAGGTTGATTTGGCCATGGCTGAAACGCCCTTCCAGGGTGTTTTTCAGCGCCTGCGGCTGTTCGTAGATCTCTTTTTGCATGTAGTGCCGGTAAGCGCCCTTGTCGCCGGCGTCATACTGCACCTGGGATTCGATCTCAGGGCGCTCGATGGCGTTGCCCTGCTTGTCGAAGATGTTGACGGTGCGGCGAGTCACTTCCACCACGTCGCCTTCTTCCAGGAAGATGAAGCGGCGGGTGACCGGCAGCAGCGCCAGTTGATCGGAAGCGATGAAGTTTTCCCCGACGCCGCGGCCGATAACCAACGGGCTGCCGGAGCGCGCAGCGACCAATACGCTAGGATCGCGGCTGTCCATCACCACAGTGCCGTAAGCGCCGCGCAGTTGTGGGATCACGCGCTGAACCACTTCCAGCAGCGTACCGCCTTGCTGTTGTTCCCAGTGCACCAGGTGCGCAATCACTTCGGTGTCGGTTTCGGAGCTGAAGCGATAACCGCGTTCGATCAGCAGTTCGCGCAGCGGTTCGTGGTTTTCGATGATGCCGTTATGCACCACGGTAATGTAGTCGGAAACATGCGGGTGCGCGTTCGCCTCGGTCGGTTCACCGTGCGTTGCCCAACGGGTGTGAGCGATGCCGGTACCGCCGTGCAGATCGGTCTGCTCCGCCGCTTCGGCCAGTTTTTGCACCTTGCCTACGCGACGCAGACGACTGACGTTGCCTTTTTCGTCGACCACCGCCAGACCGGCGGAGTCATAACCGCGGTACTCAAGACGACGTAAACCTTCCAACAGGATTTCTGCGATATCACGTTGCGCTACTGCGCCTACAATTCCACACATCAGTTATATTCCTAATGAACGCCCTTCATGGACGCTTTCGATGCCTTGACCTGATTTTTGCCGGTTTTTACCGTGCGCCCCCCGAGCCTGTAGATGGTGGGGGTTATTATGTTTTGTATTGGGCTCGTGAACGGAGCCCAACACAAAACACACTATGACTTCTTCTTCACCGGACGTTGCCAGCCCTGAATGTGCACCTGCTTGACACGGCTCAGCACCAGTTCGTTCTCGGCGATATCGCGCGTCACCGTCGTGCCGGCGGCGATGGTGGAGCCTTTACCGACCGACACCGGTGCCACCAGCTGAGTATCGGAACCGACGAATACGCCGTCGCCGATCACCGTCTTGTGCTTGTTGGCACCATCGTAGTTGCAGGTGATGGTGCCGGCGCCGATATTCACGTCATCGCCAATTTCGGCATCGCCCAGGTAGCTGAGGTGGCCGGCCTTGGAGCCTTTGCCCAGACGCGCCTTTTTCATTTCCACGAAGTTGCCGACATGAGCCCCTGCCGCCAGCTCCGCGCCTGGGCGCAGGCGGGCAAACGGCCCCACGGTGCAGTCGGCTTCCAGCACGCTGTCTTCCAGCACGCTGTAAGGGCTGATCTCGCAGTCATCGCCAATCACGCAGTTTTTCAGCACGCAGCCGGCGCCGATTTTCACCCGGTCACCCAGCTTGACGTGACCTTCGATAATCACATTCGCATCAATAGTGATGTCGCGGCCGTGAACAAGTTCCCCACGCAGATCGAAACGCGCCGGATCCAGCAACATCACGCCGGCCAACAGCAGTTTTTCAGACTGTTCCGACTGGAATACGCGCTCCAGGGTCGCCAGCTGCAGGCGGTTGTTTACGCCTTCCACTTCGCTCAAACGCGACGGGTGCACGGTTTCGATTTTCTTGCCGTCGGCATGGGCCAACGCAATGATATCGGTGATATAGAACTCACCCTGTGCGTTGTCGTTATTCAACATCCCCAGCCAGCGCTTCAGATCGCGCCCGTTCGCCACCAGGATGCCGGTATTGATCTCGTTAATCTGGCGCTGCGCCTCGCTGGCGTCCTTGTGTTCCACGATGCCCACCACGTTGCCCTGCTCGCGCACGATACGGCCGTAACCGCTCGGATCGTCCAGCTTGACCGTCAGCAGCCCGATGCCGCCCTGCGGCTTGGCCGCCAGCAGGCGTTGCAGCGTATCCACGGAGATCAACGGCACGTCGCCGTACAGCATCAGCACGTCTTCATCGTCGGCAAAGTGCGGCGCGGCCTGCTGCATCGCATGGCCGGTACCCAATTGCTCGGCCTGCAGCACCCAGTTCAGCGCGCCGTCAGTCAACGTACTCTTCAGCAGATCGCCGCCGTGGCCGTATACCAGGTGAACATGTTGCGCGCCCAGTTTCATCGCGGCATCAATGACGTGTTGCACCATCGGCTTGCCGGCCAACGGATGCAACACTTTGGGAAGATCGGAATACATGCGCGTACCCTTGCCCGCGGCGAGGATAACCACGCTCATTGCGCTGTTCGACATAAGCAACCTGATAACTCCATTTTGATAGACGAAAGTAAAACCGTTTAGCGACGATATTACTACATATTTCTCTGCACGAACCCGGCGCAGACCGCGTGGGCCTAGGCCTGCCGCTATTGCGGCCAATTCGGCGTCGGGACGAAAAAACTGTCGGCGATCGGCGACGTTTATTTCCCGATATCAGGGGTTATACACCACACTGTCCGCCGGGCTGAAATGCTTATTTTAAAGTAAAAAAAAGCGACCCTATAGGCCGCTTTCTTAAAGTTGGGTGCCAGGCACCCAAACATTACATCGCTTTTCTGGTGAGCTCGATAACGCGCAGTTTTGCGATCGCTTTCGCCAGTTCAGCGGATGCCTGAGCATAGTCGACATCGCCATGAGAGCTGCGAATGTGTTCTTCAGCTTTACGCTTAGCTTCCAACGCTCTCGCTTCGTCGAGGTCAGTACCACGGATAGCAGTGTCCGCCAGCACGGTAACCACGCTCGGCTGCACCTCTAGGATGCCGCCGGACAGGTAGATGAACTCTTCTTCACCGTGCTGCTTAACAATACGCACCATGCCAGGCTTGATGGCAGTCAGCAGCGGCGCATGGCCAGGGAAGATCCCCAGTTCACCTTCGCTGCCTGTCACCTGGATCTTCTGCACCAGGCCGGAAAACATCTGTTTTTCCGCGCTGACTACATCCAGATGGTAAGTCATAGCCATATCACCCTCCTCTCAAGGCGTTACAGTTTCTTGGCTTTTTCCACTGCTTCTTCAATGGTGCCAACCATGTAGAACGCCTGCTCCGGCAGGTGGTCATAGTCGCCGTCCATAATGCCTTTGAAACCACGGATGGTGTCTTTCAGCGATACGAACTTGCCCGGAGAACCGGTGAAGACTTCTGCCACGAAGAACGGCTGAGACAGGAAGCGTTGGATCTTACGCGCACGGGATACGACCAGTTTGTCTTCTTCAGACAGCTCGTCCATACCCAGGATCGCGATGATATCTTTCAGTTCCTGGTAGCGTTGCAGAATGGACTGCACGCCACGCGCTACGTCGTAGTGCTCCTGGCCAACAACCAGCGGATCCAGCTGACGGCTGGTAGAATCCAGCGGGTCAACGGCCGGGTAGATACCCAGAGAAGCGATGTTACGGCTCAGTACCACGGTTGCGTCCAAGTGCGCAAAGGTGGTGGCTGGTGACGGGTCAGTCAAGTCATCCGCAGGAACGTAAACGGCCTGTACGGAAGTGATGGAACCGGTCTTGGTCGAGGTGATACGTTCTTGCAGAACGCCCATCTCTTCCGCCAGCGTTGGCTGATAACCTACCGCGGATGGCATACGGCCCAGAAGTGCGGACACTTCGGTACCGGCCAGGGTGTAACGGTAGATGTTGTCAACGAACAGCAGAACGTCACGGCCTTCGTCACGGAACTTCTCCGCCATGGTCAGACCGGTCAACGCAACGCGCAGACGGTTACCTGGTGGCTCGTTCATCTGGCCGTAAACCAGGGATACTTTGTCCAGAACGTTGGAGTCGGTCATTTCGTGGTAGAAGTCGTTACCCTCACGAGTACGCTCGCCCACGCCCGCAAACACGGAATAACCGGAGTGCTCGATCGCGATGTTACGGATCAGCTCCATCATGTTTACGGTTTTACCCACGCCCGCACCGCCGAACAGACCGACTTTACCGCCCTTGGCGAATGGACAAATCAGGTCCATTACCTTGATACCGGTTTCCAGCAGTTCCTGGGAGCTGGACAGCTCTTCGTAGCTTGGCGCCGCGCGGTGAATCGCCCAACGCTCTTCTTCGCCGATGTCGCCTTTCATGTCGATCGGTTGACCCAATACGTTCATGATACGGCCCAGGGTAGCTTTACCCACCGGCACTTCAATCGGGTGGTCCAGGTTGTTCACTTTCAGACCGCGACGCAGACCGTCGGAGGTCCCCATTGCGATACAGCGAACCACGCCACCGCCCAGCTGTTGCTGAACTTCCAACACCAGTTTTTCGGTGCCGTTTTCTACCTCAAGGGCATCGTACACTTTTGGTACGGCATCCTGAGGGAACTCGACGTCCACCACGGCGCCGATTACCTGGATAATCTTTCCAGTAGCCATCTTGAATCCTCTACGTAATTCGTAAACCTAGCTTAAACCGCGGAGGCTCCCGAAACGATCTCGGTGAGTTCCTGAGTGATGCTGGCCTGACGCGCCTTGTTGTATACCAACTGCAGCTCTTTGATCAGGCTACCGCCGTTATCGGTTGCGGCTTTCATCGCGACCATTCGTGCGGCCTGCTCGCTGGCCAGGTTTTCCACGACGCCCTGATAAACCTGCGACTCCACATAGCGGCGCAGCAAGGTATCAAGCAGCACTTTTGGATCGGGTTCATACAGGTAATCCCAAGGCGTTTTCTTCAGCTCTTCGTCATCGGCTGGCGGTAACGGCAGCAGCTGAAGCACCTGTGGCTCTTGGGACATCGTATTAACAAATTTGTTGCTGACAATGTACAGCTTGTCCAAACGACCTTCGTCGTAGGCCTGCAGCATCACTTTCACCGGCCCGATCAGATCCGACAGGGAAGGTTTGTCCCCCATGCCGGTCACCTGGGCAACCACGTTGCCGCCCACGGAACCAAAGAAAGAGGCCGCTTTAGAGCCAATCAGCGCCAAATCGGTTTCGACGCCTTTTTCGGACCAGGCTTTCATCTCCGCCAGCAGCTTTTTGAACAGGTTGATGTTCAAGCCGCCGCAGAGACCACGGTCAGTAGACACCACCAGATACCCGACGCGCTTAACGTCACGCTCATCCAGGTACGGGTGCTTGTACTCCAGATTCCCTAACGCAAGGTGACCAATCACTTTGCGCATGGTCTCTGCATAAGGACGGCTGGCCGCCATGCGATCCTGCGATTTACGCATTTTGGAGGCGGCGACCATTTCCATCGCTTTAGTGATCTTTTGCGTGTTTTGCACGCTAGCGATCTTACTACGTATCTCTTTTGCGCCGGCCATCTCTGCTTCTCCTCAGTGCCAGACGGCCTGCTGTCTTTCAACAGCAGGACCGTTCGGCGTTACCAGGACTGGGTTTTCTTGAAGGTCTCGAGGATGTCTTTCAACTTGCCCTCGATCTCATCATTGAAGTTGCCAGTTTGGTTGATGTGGTTCAGCAGTTCGGCGTGCTCGCGGTCCGCATAGGCGACCAGCGCGGCTTCGAAGCTCACCACTTTGGCGACTTCGACGTCGTTCAGGTAACCGCGTTCTGCGGCAAACAGCACCAGAGACTGTTGTGCAACCGACATCGGCGCATACTGTTTCTGTTTCAGCAGCTCGGTCACTTTCTGACCGTGGCTCAGCTGTTTGCGGGTCGCGTCGTCCAGATCGGAGGCGAACTGGGAGAACGCAGCCAGTTCACGATACTGCGCCAGCGCGGTACGGATACCACCGGACAGTTTCTTCATGATCTTGGTCTGCGCGGCGCCACCAACACGGGATACGGAGATACCCGGGTTAACTGCCGGACGAATACCGGAGTTGAACAGGTTGGATTCCAGGAAGATCTGACCATCGGTAATCGAGATTACGTTGGTCGGAACGAACGCGGAAACGTCACCCGCCTGGGTTTCAATGATCGGCAGAGCGGTCAGTGAACCGGTTTGGCCTTTAACTTCACCTTTGGTGAAGGCTTCAACGTATTCGGCGTTAACGCGCGCTGCACGCTCCAGCAAGCGGGAGTGCAGGTAGAATACGTCGCCTGGGTAAGCTTCACGACCTGGCGGACGACGAAGCAGCAGGGAAATCTGGCGGTAAGCAACGGCCTGTTTGGACAGGTCATCGTACACGATCAGCGCATCTTCACCGCGGTCACGGAAGTATTCGCCCATTGCGCAACCGGCGTATGGCGCCAGGTATTGCAGTGCAGCGGATTCGGAAGCGGTCGCCACCACCACGATGGTGTTGGCCAGTGCGCCGTGCTCTTCCAGTTTGCGCACCACGTTAGCGATGGTGGACGCTTTCTGGCCGATAGCCACGTAAACGCATTTGATGCCGGAGTCGCGTTGGTTGATGATCGCATCGATCGCCAGCGCGGTTTTACCGGTCTGACGGTCACCGATCACCAGCTCACGCTGGCCACGGCCGATTGGAATCATGGCGTCAACGGATTTGTAGCCAGTCTGAACAGGCTGATCAACCGACTGACGCTCGATAACGCCTGGCGCGATAGCTTCTACCGGAGAGAAACCGTCGTTCTCAATCGGGCCTTTGCCGTCGATAGGTGCGCCCAGGGTGTTAACTACGCGGCCCAGCAGACCACGACCGACTGGAACTTCCAGGATACGGCCGGTGCATTTAACCTTCATGCCTTCGGCCAGATCCGCGTACGGACCCATGACCACGGCACCGACGGAGTCGCGCTCCAGGTTCAATGCGATTGCGTAACGGTTGCCAGGCAGCGCGATCATTTCGCCCTGCATAACTTCGGCCAGGCCGTGTACGCGGATGATCCCGTCGCTGACGGAAACGATAGTACCTTCATTGTGAGCTTCGCTCACTACATTGAACTGAGCAATGCGCTGCTTGATCAGTTCGCTGATTTCGGTGGAATTCAGTTGCATGCTCCAGTCCCCTTAAGACTGCAAGACGTCTGTCAGGCGTTCAAGACGACCGCGAACGCTGCCATCAATCACCATATCGCCGGCGCGAACAACGATGCCGGCCAGTACAGACTTGTCAATTTTGCAATTCAGCTTAACTTTGCGTGACAGACGTTTCTCCATCGCAGCGGCGATTTTCGCCTGCTGTTCGTCGCTCAGCGCGCTCGCAGAGAGCACTTCGACTTCGACGGTGGATTCCAGCGAGGCGCGCAGTTCGATGAACTGCTGCAGCACGGCAGGAAGAACCAGTAAACGTCCATTTTCGGCCATTACACGGATAAAGTTCTGGCCATGTTCGTCGAGCCGATCGCCACAAACCGCGATGAACGTCTTGGACAGCGTTTCTGGCGCAACCGCGCCAGACAGCAGTTCAGAGATCTGTTCATTGCGAGTGACTTCAGCAGTAAACGCCAGCATTTCCTGCCAGCGCTCTACGCTTTGGTGCTCAACGGCAAAGTCAAAAGCTGCTTTGGCGTAGGGGCGAGCTACAGTTACAAATTCAGACATCAGCCCCTCCCTCCTTACAGTTCAGCGACCAGTTTATCAACGATGTCGCTGTTAGCAGCTTCATCCACGGAACGTTCGATGATCTTCTCGGCGCCGGCAATTGCCAGCATCGCGACTTGCTTACGCAACTCTTCACGAGCGCGCTTACGTTCGGCTTCGATCTCAGCCTGAGCCTGCGCCACGATTTTGTTACGTTCCTGCTCGGCTTCGGCTTTCGCTTCATCCATGATCTGAGCTTTGCGTTTGTTCGCTTGCTCGATGATCACCTGAGCTTCTGCTTTAGCAGTTTTCAGCTGGTCGGTCGCATTGGCTTGCGCTAAGTCCAGATCTTTTTTGGCACGCTCTGCAGAAGCGAGGCCGTCAGCAATTTCTTTCTGACGTTTCTCGATGGCAGCCATGATCGGCGGCCATACGTACTTCATGCAGAACCAGACAAACAGAACGAACGCGATGGCCTGGCCGAGGATTGTTGCGTTAAGATTCACAGCACAATGCCTCTTTAAAAGTTAATAGTTTGGTTACGTCGTAGAGGGTTACTCTACTTACGCGACGGCGAACATCACGTACAGACCCAGACCTACAGCGATCATCGGGATGGCGTCGACCAGACCCATAACGATAAAGAACTGTGTACGCAGCAGAGGAATCAGGTCAGGCTGACGAGCAGCGCCTTCCAAGAATTTACCACCCAGGATGCCGATACCGATCGCAGCACCGATTGCCGCTAAACCCATCATCACAGCGGCAGCCATGTACAGCAGATCCATACTCAGGTTTTCCATGACAGTCTCCAGTTTGTTTCAGTTTAAAAGTGCAAGTGTTTTAAGAAAATCAGTGCTCTTCAGACGCCATCGACAGATAGACGATCGTCAGAACCATGAAAATAAAGGCTTGAAGCGTAATGATCAGGATGTGGAAGATAGCCCAAGGCAAGCTCAGGACCCACTGTGACCACCACGGCAACAGGCCGGCAATCAGGATGAAGATCAACTCACCCGCATACATGTTGCCGAACAGTCGCAGACCCAGTGAAACAGGTTTGGACAGCAGGCTGACACCTTCAAGAATCAGGTTGATAGGAATGAATACAGGGTGGTTGAACGGCTGCATGGTCAACTCTTTAACGAACCCGCCAACGCCTTTCATTTTGATGCTATAGAACAGAATCAGGATAAACACGCCCAGCGCCATAGACAGCGTGACGTTCACGTCGGCGGTAGGCACGACGCGCAGCGCAGGCAAACCGAGATGAGCACCGATGAACGGCAGGAAGTCTACCGGAATCAGGTCCATCAGGTTCATCAGGAACACCCAGACGAACACGGTCAGCGCCAGCGGCGCAATGACCTTGCTCTTGCCGTGGTACATGTCGCGCACGCTGCTGTCGACGAAACCGACCACCAGCTCCACGGCGGTTTGCAGTTTACCCGGCACGCCGCTGGTGGCGTTTTTGGCCACTTTGCGGAAAATAACTAGGAACAGAACCCCGAGGACGACGGAGAAAAACATCGAGTCGAGGTTAATCGACCAAAACCCAGTCCCGACCTGAAGCTGCGTCAGGTGGTGACCGATATACTCCTGTGGACTGTTGTATCCCTCTGCAGACATGATGCCTCTACCCTTTATTTAGTTAATTTCGGTAACTGTTAATCACGGCCGGTGCCACTATCTGCACCACTAACACCGCTAAATAGGTCAGGCCAAGCGGTATAAACTCCGCCTTGAACACCCCCAGCGCCACGATCAGCAAAACGATGGTGATCACGACCTTTAGCCCCTCGCCGATGGCGAACGACCAGGCAACCCTACCGGGCGCCGGCGTTTGCGCCTGGTGGCGCAAGGCAAACAGCATAAACATTGCACTCGGCAACCAGGCGGCGAGACCGCCTGCCAGCGCCGAAGCGCTCCATTCCGGGCTTTTCAGCCAGAAAGCAACGCTGATCAGAACAAAAGTCATTAACTGCAAAAACAGCAGTTTGCGTGCGACTTTCCCGCTGTAAAGGGACACAGACATGACGTTTGTTCTCTCCGTACCCCAGAGGGGGTATGCTGAGTGACGTATACAACTGTTTTTGCTGTCCTGAGTCAAGCAGCAAAAAACGAGCAAATTATACGGGGCATACCAACGAATTCAATCGATAAGTAGCGAAAAGGTGAACAATTATTTAAATTTCCCTATTCCAGCCTATTTTCACAAGAAAACGGTCGGAATAATAGGGCGCATTTAATTGTCTGATTATTCCAGCGTTGCGTTTAGAAACGCGAAGCCGATCACAGTAATGTCCCTTCCTGATTTATAGCCGATGGTCAACCAAACCGTCTTTAGCAATTTGAGCGATCAAAAAATTATATAAATCAAAACATTATCAGTTAACTGTTCAAAAACAATCCGTATACCCGATGAAAACCTTTTATTGACAAGCAGCGGGGCAATATTCCAACAGCCAATTAACATTAGCAGCAAACGCCAATCTTTCGCACATGATTGCTAACGTGACTATTTCCAAATGCAATTACTCTATTGTCGCTAATTAGCCGCGTTTTTTGTGTTAATAGGAAGTAAATTAACTAAAAAAAGCGACCAACTAATTAGCCTGCTTATCTTTCTGCCTGGTACTGCCTTTAATTCACGCTTGTTTGATCAAAAGCAAACTCAGTTTGCCTTAAGAATCACCAGATGGCGTTCGCCTTCCAGTTCAGGCACCTGCAGCCGCACGATAGACTCCAGGCTAACGCCTGCCGGCAGCTGCGTCAGCTCTTCATCCGGGCGTACGCCTTTCAACGCGTAAAAACGCCCCTGCCCTTTCGCCGGCAGGTGATGGCACCAGGACAGCATATCCTGCAGCGAAGCGAACGCTCGGCTGATCACGCCATCGAACGGTGGCTCGGCCGGAAACTCCTCAACGCGGCTCTGCACCGGCTCGATATTGTTCAGGCCCAGCTCATGCTGCACCTGACGCAGGAAACGCACGCGCTTGCCCAGGCTGTCGAGCAGCGTGAAATGCGCGTCCGGGCGCACGATCGCCAGCGGAATGCCCGGCAAGCCAGGGCCGGTGCCGACATCGATAAAACGCGAGCCCTGCAGATGCGGGTTGACCACGATGCTGTCGAGGATGTGGCGCACCAGCATTTGCTGCGGATCGCGCACCGACGTGAGGTTATAAGCCTTGTTCCATTTATCCAGCATGCCGACATAGCCCAGCAGCTGCTGTTTCTGCTGATCGGGCAGCTCAATGCCTGCTGCCGCAAGCAGCGAGTCTAATTTTTTTTGCACAACGGATCCTCTGGCAGGCGCTGAACGACCAGCGGATGGTTAGCTGGCGCAATGAGGCGACTATGATAATTCAGGGCGCAAGTGATGTCAGCGGCCGTTTGGCTACGGGATGAACAAACGGCCGCCTGGATGCAAGATTTATGCGCTGCGGCGCAGCAGTCCCTGCTTTTTCAGCCAGATCAGCAAAATCGAGATCGCCGCCGGCGTAATGCCGGAGATGCGCGAAGCCTGGCCGATGGAGTTCGGTTTGTGATCGTTCAGCTTGGCGATCACCTCGTTCGACAGCCCCGAAACCTGACGGTAATCGAGATCCAACGGCAACACGGTGTTCTCGTTGCGCTGCTGTTTTTCGATCTCTTCCTGCTGGCGAGCGATGTAGCCTTCGTATTTGACCTGGATCTCGACCTGTTCGGCGGCTTGTACGTCGTCCAGCGGCGGCGCGAAGGCGTCGGTGCCGGTCAACTGCGCATAATCCATCTCAGGGCGGCGCAGCAGCTCTTCGCCGTTTGCTTCACGCGACAACGGTGCTTTCAGCAGCGCATTGACCTGTTCGACGTTCTCGGCGTGCGGGTGCATCCAAATGTCGCGCAGGCGCTGACGTTCGCGTTCGATTCGCTCCAGCTTCTCGCTGTAACGCGCCCAACGCACGTCGTCCACCAGGCCCAGTTCACGGCCTTTTTCCGTCAGGCGGAGATCGGCGTTGTCTTCGCGCAGCATCAGACGATACTCGGCGCGTGAGGTAAACATGCGGTACGGTTCTTTGGTGCCGAGGGTGCTGAGGTCGTCCACCAGCACGCCCAGGTAAGCCTGATCGCGACGTGGCGCCCAGCCTTCCTGTTCGTCGGCGAAGCGCCCGGCGTTCAAACCGGCCAGCAGGCCCTGTGCAGCGGCTTCTTCATACCCGGTAGTGCCGTTGATCTGGCCGGCGAAGAACAGCCCTTGAATGAATTTACTTTCCAGCGTCGGCTTCAAATCGCGCGGATCGAAGAAATCGTACTCGATGGCGTAACCAGGGCGAATAATACGCGCGTTCTGCATGCCTTCCATCGAACGGACGATCTGCATCTGCACGTCGAACGGCAGGCTGGTGGAGATCCCGTTAGGGTAAATCTCGTTGCTGGTCAGGCCTTCCGGTTCGAGGAAGATTTGGTGCGCGTTGCGATCGGCAAAGCGCATCACCTTGTCTTCGATCGACGGGCAGTACCGTGGGCCGATCCCTTCGATGATCCCGGCATACATCGGGCTGCGATCGAGGTTATTGCGGATCACGTCATGGGTTTTTTCATTGGTATGGGTGATGTAGCACGCCATTTGTTCCGGGTGTTGGCTGGCATCGCCCAGGAACGAGAATACCGGCACCGGCGTATCGCCGTGTTGTGGCGCCAGTACGCTGAAATCGATAGTGCGGGCGTCGATGCGCGGTGGCGTACCGGTTTTCAAGCGGTTAACGCGCAGCGGCAGTTCTCGCAAACGCTGCGACAGCGAGATTGAAGGAGGATCCCCGGCGCGGCCGCCGCTGTAATTCTCCAGGCCAATATGGATCTTGCCATCCAGGAAGGTGCCTACGGTCAATACCACCGCCTTGGCGCGGAATTTCAGGCCCATTTGGGTGACGGCGCCCACTACGCGATCGTTTTCGACGATCAGATCCTCAACGGGTTGTTGGAAGATCATCAGGTTGGGCTGGTTCTCCAACGCGGTACGGATCGCCTGGCGATACAGTACGCGATCCGCCTGAGCGCGCGTGGCGCGAACGGCTGGGCCTTTGCTGGCGTTTAGTATCCTAAACTGGATGCCGGCATGGTCGATCGCCATCGCCATCAGGCCGCCGAGTGCATCAATTTCCTTAACCAGATGCCCTTTACCAATACCGCCAATCGCCGGGTTGCAAGACATCTGTCCCAGCGTATCGATATTGTGTGTCAATAATAAAGTCTGACGTCCCATGCGTGCCGCGGCCATGGCGGCCTCGGTCCCTGCATGGCCACCACCGATGATGATGACGTCAAATTGATCTGGATAAAACATGGAACTGCACCTCGCCGTATTGCGAACGATCGTTATTTGCCCTGGGGTGGGGGATTCTACTCAAGTTTAGACGATCGACCAAGTGGTCAGGATCGTCGGTAATTAAAAGAAGATCTTTTTTATTTAAAGATCTCTTTATTAGATCTCTTATTAGGATCGCGATCCTCTGTGGATAAGTGACTATTCACGATGAAGATCAGCAGATTAAGGAGGATCGTTTGCTGTGAATGATCGGTGATCCCGACGCAGATAAGCTGGGATCTAAAAGGCTTGTTATGCACAGGACAAAAAGCGCACTACGGTTGTTATTGGGATAACTACGGCTTTTACCCTGCTTTTAAGTATAGTTATCCACAATCGTTCGCACGATCTTTAGGCAAATTAGAGTAAATTAATCCAGTTTTTTACCCATTCCTCGGCCGGATCCTCGGGAATTTCATGTTCGGTCACGTCGATCTCAAGACGATCGCCGATCCTTTTCGCGCCTCTGGCGATCAACAGATCGTCGATCTGCTTGATCGCACCGCAGAAGGTGTCGTATTCCGAACTGCCCAAACCGACGGCGCCGAACTGCACCTCGGAAAGATCCGGCTGTTGTTCGGCGATCTGCTCCAGCAACGGCTGAAGGTTATCCGGCAGTTCGCCGGCGCCGTGCGTGGAAGAGACCACCAGCCAGCGACCGGTCAACGGCAGCTCATCCAGTTCAGGGCCGTGCAGCATCTCGGTAGAGAAACCCGCGTCTTCCAGCTTTTCAGCCAAATGTTCAGCCACGTATTCGGCGCTGCCAAGCGTACTGCCACTGATCAGAGTAATGTCTGCCATGAACCAACGATCCCAACCTTCTCACTCAAAGTGGCTGCATTGTACGCTGTGAATCGGCTGGGATCTACCTGTGGATAATGTGGGTATGCAATTTGGCGGGTTATGGCACGATGGTGCGCATAATGGGGTTCTGCAGCGAGATCAGCGTTTCGGTAGATTGGATCTCGTCGATGGTCTGGATCTTGTTGATAAGTACCTGTTGCAGCGCGTCGATCGATCGGCACATCACCTTGATAAAGACGCTGTAGTGGCCGGTGGTGTAATAGGCTTCCACCACTTCTTCCAGGCTTTCCAGCTTCTTCAGCGCCGAAGGATAGTCTTTGGCGCTCTTTAATATGATGCCGATAAAACAGCACACGTCGTAGCCCAGCTGTTTGGGGCTGACGTCGATGCGCGCGCCGGTGATGATCCCGGCCTGTTTCATCTTCTCTACCCGCACATGAATGGTGCCGGGGCTGACGGCGAAGTTTTTCGCCAGTTCGGCGTACGGTGTGCGCGCGTTGTCCATCAGAGCGTTGAGGATGCCGCGATCGAGATTATCGATCTGATAAATTTCCGCCATTTAATCCCCCATTAATTAACGATTGTTGAATTCTGTCCGGGTAAAAATGAACGATTAAAAGTGAAAAGGCAATATTGATTAGTGGATATTGAATTAGCGTATCATTTTGTTGCTTAATCGATGGCAACAGAGACAGGTTTACAAGAGATACGGCAATGAAAAAACAGTTTATCCAAAAACAACAACAAATCAGCCAGGTCAAATCCTTCTTCTCCCGCCAGCTGGAGCAACAGCTCGGTCTGATCGAAGTGCAGGCCCCGATCCTCAGCCGTTTGGGCGATGGCACGCAGGATAACCTCTCCGGCAGCGAGAAAGCGGTGCAGGTTAAGGTCAAAACCCTGCCGGACGCCACCTTCGAAGTGGTGCATTCACTGGCGAAATGGAAACGCAAAACCCTGGGTAGCTACGATTTCGGCGCCGGCGAAGGCCTGTACACCCATATGAAGGCGCTGCGCCCGGATGAAGATCGCCTGACGCCTATCCACTCGGTGTACGTCGATCAGTGGGACTGGGAGCGGGTGATGGGCGACGGTGAGCGCAGCCTGGACTACCTGAAAAGCACCGTGCGCAGCATTTACGCCGCCATCAAGGCGACAGAGGCGGAAGTCAGCCGCGAGCATGGTCTGACTCCGTTCCTGCCGGAACAGATCCACTTTGTGCACAGCGAAACCCTGCTGCAGCGCTACCCGGATCTGGACGCCAAAGGGCGCGAGCGGGCGATCGCCAAAGAGCTGGGCGCGGTATTCCTGATCGGCATCGGCGGCAAGCTGTCGCACGGCAAATCGCACGATGTGCGGGCGCCGGATTATGATGACTGGACCACGCCGGCGGCGGATGGCCTGGTGGGCCTGAACGGCGACATCGTGGTGTGGAACCCGGTGCTGCAGGATGCTTTCGAGCTGTCCTCTATGGGCATCCGCGTCGACGCCGCCGCGCTGAAACATCAGCTGGCCCTGACCGGCGATGAAGAGCGCATGAAGCTGGAGTGGCACCAGTCGCTGTTGCGCGGCGATATGCCGCAGACCATCGGCGGCGGCATCGGCCAGTCGCGTTTGGTGATGCTACTGTTGCAACTGTCGCATATCGGCCAGGTGCAGTGCGGCGTGTGGTCGCCGGAAGTGCGCGGGGCGGTCGAAGGCCTGCTCTAACCGCCTAGCGCCGCCAGCGGCGCATCAAACGGCTTTTCAGCCCGGTATCGAAGCGCCAGATATGATCGAAGATGCGCATGATGCCGGGTTTGCCGTAGGCGGACATCGCCACCGCATGGAAACGCTGCTGGTGGCTTTGCTGCTGCTGTTTCACCTTCTTTATTACCTCCTCCGGCAACCGCTGGGCGATAAAATCGGAAATGATCACCGCATCGGCGTCGAACCAGCCGCTTTCCGCCATTTTGGTGACGGTGGCGTTCAGGCAGGCCGCCAGATCGGTGCCGCCGCGAAACTGCTGGCCGAGAAAGCGCACCGCTTGTTCGATGCCGCTGGCGGCGGTGAGTTCGTAATGCACGATCTGGTTGGCGAACAGCATGATGTAGCAGCGGCGGTTGTCCGCCAGCGCAATGCGCAGCAGCGCCAGGCAGAACGCCTTGGCGCACTGTTCGTTGAAACCGCCCATCGATCCTGAGGTGTCCACGCAGACGATAAACGGCCCAGCGTGGCCGGCACCTGTACCATGACCCTGAACGGTTCGGGCTGCGCGTCCTGTTGCTGCACTGCCTTGGCCTGATAGCTGCGGCCCAGCTGCTGCGCCAGCTTTTTCAGCTCCGGCTGCTGCTGCAAAAAGTTGCCGTACTCCACCAGCCGTTGGTAATCGCCGCGCTGCAGCTGGCCTTTGCTCATGTCCCACAGCCTGCCGGCGGCGGTGTCGTTTTCCGACAGCAGCGGCTCCAGCGCGCCGCTCAGCGCCAGGCGCTCCTGCAGTTCCGCCATCAGCTGCTCGCGCTCTTGTTCCAGCAGCTGGTGGTGCAGCATGGTGGCCTGCAGCGTCAGGCTGATGCGCCAGCGCTGCAGGAACAGGGTTTGAAAGCTGTCGTCCAGCGGATGGTTGGGCAGATCGGCAGCGTCCACCAGCGCGCGCGCCTGTTCATAAAACGGCGAGACCAGCTGGCGCAGCAGCTCCATCGTGTCGTTGAGGTTGTGATAGAACTGGGTGTTGTTCTCCAGCTGGCACTGTTGGTAGCGGTCGCCAGCGCCGGCGGCACCATGGCCTCCTGCAGACGCTCCTTGAGCTGCAGTTTCCAGCGTGGCAGATCGCGATCCAGCGCCCGGCGAATGGCCGGAAACTTTTTAAAGAACACCGACAGCTGCGGCGCCGCCAGCATGCCGACGATCATCTCCTCGATCATCTCGCCTTCGGTGATCGCCAGCAGCAGATCGAGCGTCTCCAGACTGAGCATGGTTACTGGCCGCGCATTTGCTGCAGTTGCTGTTTAACCTGCTCTGCCACTTGCAGCAGACTGGCTTCGATCTTGGCCAGGCCGGCGGCGGGGGTGAACAGACAGGGCTGATGCTGGCTGAAGGCGCGGCGCTGTTCCGCCAGGCGCTGGGCCAACGCGTCCATTTCATCCAGCAGCGCCTGCGGCGTGGCGGTGGCCTGTTTGCCCGGCAGCGCCAGCAGCGAAGGCTGGCGGCTGACGTCCAGCACCGTCAGGTGCAGTTGGTCGTCGACCTCCAAATCGATCGGCTGCGCGAAGCCGATGCCGTTCAGCTTGGCGCGCACGTCGCCGCCTTTTTGCAGCCAGTTATCCAGCACGCTGCTCTCGATGCTCAGATGGTTGACCTGAATGTCATGCAGCTGCAGCGGTTTTTGCAGCAGCAGAGTGAGAGTGCCGCCGGCGAACGGCGTGGCCGGTGCGTATTGCGGTTTGCGGCTGAACATGCCGCCCTTTTTCACCAGGCTGATGGCCTGCCGATCGCTTTGTTGTTGCTGATCCTGCAGCCAGCGGGTATGGATTTGTTGCAACTGGATCAACATCGACTGCTGCTGATAGGCCGATTCGGTCAGCAGCTGATCGATCTGCTGTTGCAGCAGCTTCAGCGAGGTGAGATCGTGCCACAGGCAGTCTTTCAGCAGCATCAGGTCGAGCGGGGCGATGGCGTCGCGCCCGCTGAAGAAGGCGCAGGCCTGCAGCAGGCGCAGGGCCTTTTTCCAGCGTCGGTCGGAGACGTACGGCGCCTGTTCCAGCGCGTCCAGCCGCTGACGCAGCTGGAAAATCAGCTCAAAGCAGGCTTCCGGCAGCGCCACCTTGTCGATCTGCGGTTGCCACTGCAGAAACTCTTCGTCGCTGACGCTCAGCGCCGCCGGCACCGGGTTTTGGCTCTCGTTCTGGCGGTTGACCAGCAGCGAGCGGAAATTCTGTTTATCCTGCACCTTGTCCAGCCACAGGCGGATCAGCATGCGGTCATATAAGGCTTCGAGGCTGTTGTCCGCTTCGGGCAGTTCGTTGGAGGCGGTGACCAGCAGGCGCAGCGGGATCGGTTCTTCGCTGTTGCCGTTGCGAAAGCGCCGTTCGTTGATCGCCGTCAGCAGGGTGTTGAGGATCGCCGGGCCGGCCTTCCAGATTTCGTCCAGAAACACGATCTCCGCTTCCGGCAGGTAGCCGGCGGTCAGGCGCTGATAACGCCCTTCATCTTTCAGCGCCTGAATAGAGAGCGGGCCGAAGACCTCTTCCGGCGTGGAAAATCGCGTCATCAGGTATTCAAAGGAGCGGGCGTTGCGGAAGGCAAACTTCAGCCGGCGCGCGATCAGGCTCTTGGCGATGCCGGGCGGGCCGAGCAGGAATACGCTTTCGCCGCTCAGCGCCGCCAACAGGCACAGGCGGATCGCTTCTTGCCGCTCATAAAGACCGCTCTCCAGCGCGCTGCTGAGGCGGGAAATTCGTTCTGCCAGAAGGGATGATGGCGTCATATAATTGTCGCATTGTCCGAGAGTTAGCCAA
The DNA here is from genome assembly GCF_010119335.3 of Serratia sp. HRI. Classification (NCBI taxonomy): domain Bacteria; kingdom Pseudomonadati; phylum Pseudomonadota; class Gammaproteobacteria; order Enterobacterales; family Yersiniaceae; genus Serratia; species Serratia sp. HRI. The sequence goes on from NZ_CP083690.1 coordinate 2,704,891, forward strand.
TCTTGGTCGATAATCCGATGATAAACCACCATTATTTTTAGTGGTATAGCTTATTGATTAGTAATATTTTTCTAAGTTGTGCCGGATATCCGGTTCACATTTTGTTTATTTTTCGGCTCTGATATAAGGGTAGGCAAGCCGTATAAATGGTGCATACTGTGCGGCTTTCTGGTGGGCGTGACGGATCTTTGAGCCCGTATTTTGCCTGATGCGGATGCATCGCTAACGGATGTTCTGATAAAGAAACGAATTATGAGCGCAGAGCATAAGCAGTCCTTATCGGCGGTAACCCTGGCGGCCATCGGCGTGGTCTACGGTGATATCGGCACCAGCCCTCTCTATACGCTGAGAGAGTGTTTCTCCGGCCATTACGGCTTCGATGTTCGTCCTGACGTGGTTTTCGGCTTCCTGTCGCTGATTTTCTGGATGCTGATCGTGATCGTTTCCCTCAAATATCTCACCTACGTGATGCGCGCGGACAACGCCGGCGAGGGCGGTATTCTGACGCTGATGTCGCTGGCCGGGCGCAACACCTCGGCGCGCACTACCGCGGTGCTGGTGATACTGGGCCTGATCGGCGGCAGCTTCTTCTATGGCGAGGTGGTGATCACCCCGGCTATCTCGGTGATGTCGGCGATCGAGGGGCTGGAAATCGCCGCGCCTGCGCTTGACGCCTATATCGTGCCGCTCTCCATTCTGGTGCTGACGCTGCTGTTCGCCATTCAAAAGCACGGTACCGGCAGCGTCGGCAAGCTGTTCGCTCCGGTGATGCTGCTGTGGTTCATCGTGTTGGCGGTGCTGGGCGCACGCAGCATCATTTCGAATCCGGAAGTGCTGCAGGCGCTGAACCCCAAATGGGCGCTCAACTTCTTCATGGAATATAAGAAGGTGTCGTTCTTCGCGCTGGGGGCGGTGGTGCTGTCGATCACCGGCGTCGAGGCGCTGTATGCCGATATGGGGCACTTCGGCAAGTTCCCGATTCGCCTGGCCTGGTTCACCGTGGTGTTGCCATCGCTGGTGCTCAACTACTTCGGCCAGGGCGCGCTGCTGCTGAAAAACCCGGAGGCGATCAAAAACCCGTTCTTCCTGTTGGCGCCCGACTGGGCGCTGATCCCGCTGTTGATTCTGGCGACCCTGGCGACGGTTATCGCCTCGCAGGCGGTAATTTCCGGCGTCTTCTCGCTGACCCGTCAGGCGGTGCGTCTTGGCTATCTGTCGCCGATGCGCATCATTCACACCTCGGAAATGGAATCCGGCCAGATCTATATTCCGGTGATCAACTGGACGCTGTACATCTCGGTGGTGCTGGTGATCATCGGCTTCGAACACTCCAGCAATCTGGCGGCGGCGTACGGCATCGCCGTCACCGGCACCATGGTGCTGACCAGCATTCTGGTCACCTCGGTGGCGATCAACAACTGGCACTGGAATCGCTTCCTGGCGATCGGCATCGTGACCATCTTGCTGATCATCGACGTGCCGATGTTCTCCGCCAACGCCCTGAAGCTGTTCTCCGGCGGCTGGTTGCCGCTGACCTTGGCGCTGGTGATGTTCATCATTATGACCACCTGGAAGAGCGAGCGCTTCCGCCTGCTGCGCCGCCTGCATGAGCACGGCAACTCGCTGGAGGCGATGATTGCCTCGCTGGAGAAATCGCCGCCGGTGCGGGTGCCGGGTACCGCGGTGTTCATGTCGCGCGCCACCAACGTCATTCCTTTTGCGCTGCTGCACAACCTGAAGCACAACAAGGTGCTGCATGAGCGCGTGGTGCTGCTGACGCTGCGCACCGAGGATGCGCCTTACGTGCACAACGTGCGTCGGGTGACCATCGAACAGCTGTCGCCGACCTTCTGGCGGGTGGTCGCAAGCTACGGCTGGCGCGAAACGCCGAACGTCGAGGAGGTGTTCCACCGCTGCGGGTTGGAAGGATTGCCGTGCCGCATGTCGGAGACCTCGTTCTTCATGTCCCATGAATCGCTGATCCTCACCAAGCGGCCGTGGTACCTCTACCTGCGCGGTAAACTGTTCGTCGCCCTGAGCCGCAATGCGCTGCGCGCGCCGGATCAGTTTGAGATCCCGCCGAATCGGGTCATCGAGCTCGGCACGCAGGTCGAGATCTAACCCGCCTGATAAGGGGCTCAGCATGGCTGAGCCCCTTTTGTTTGTGCTTTGTCCGCGCGTGAACGAAACGTTTCGATAACGATCACACTTCTGCATTGTCCCGGTTGCCTTCCCCTGCCGTTTTTTTAAACTCCCTCAGAGAGCGAAACGTTTCGCTAGCGGAGTGAGAAGATGAAAAAAGGCGTATTACTGAATTCCGACGTGTCTGCCGTGATTGCCCGGCTGGGGCATACCGACCAGCTCACCCTGTGCGACGCGGGCCTGCCGATACCGGCGGAAACGCAGCGCATCGATCTGGCGCTGACGCAGGGCGTGCCGACCTTCCTGCAGGTGTTCGCGGCGGTCACGCAAGAGATGCAGGTAGAAAGCGCCATCCTGGCGGAAGAGATCGTGAAACAGAATCCGCCGCTCCACGAGGCACTGTTGGCTGAACTGACCGCACTGGGCCAACGCCAGGGTAATACCATCAGCGTGCGCTATATCAGCCATCAGGCGTTTAAAGCACAAACCGGGCACAGCCGGGCGGTGATCCGCAGCGGGGAGTGTTCGCCTTACGCGAACGTGATCCTGTGCGCCGGCGTAACTTTCTGAGGCGCGTATGCAACCTTTACTGCAACTGAAAGGGATTGATAAAGCCTTTCCCGGCGTGAAGGCGCTTTCCGGCGCTGCCCTCAGCGTCTATCCCGGCAAGGTGATGGCGCTGGTGGGAGAAAACGGCGCCGGGAAGTCCACCATGATGAAAGTGCTGACCGGCATCTATCAGAAAGACGCCGGCAGCCAGTATTTTCTCGGTAAAGAGGTGGCGTTCAACGGGCCTAAGGACTCGCAGGAAGCGGGCATCGGCATTATCCATCAGGAGCTGAACCTGATCCCGCAGCTGACGATTGCGGAAAACATCTTCCTCGGCCGCGAGTTCGTCAACCGTTTCGGCCGCATTGACTGGAAGCGCATGTACGCCGAGGCCGATCGCTTGTTGGCGCGTCTCAATCTGCGCTACAGCAGCCACCGGCTGGTGGGCGAGCTGTCGATCGGCGATCAGCAGATGGTGGAGATCGCCAAGGTGCTGAGCTTCGAATCGAAAGTGATCATCATGGACGAACCGACCGATGCGCTGACCGACACCGAAACTGCCTCGCTGTTCAAGGTGATCAACGAGCTGAAGGCCGAAGGGCGCGGCATCGTGTATATCTCGCACCGCCTGAAAGAGATTTTTGAAATCTGCGACGACGTGACCGTATTCCGCGACGGGCAGTTTATCGCCGAGCGGCCGGTGAGCGAGCTGCAGGAAGATTCGCTGATTGAGATGATGGTCGGCCGCAAGCTGGAAGAGCAGTACCCGCGCCTGGATTTGCCGCGCGGGGAAAAACGGCTGGACGTCAGCCACCTTTCCGGCCCCGGCGTTGAAGACGTCAGCTTTACGCTGTATCGCGGCGAGATCCTCGGCGTGGCCGGGTTGATGGGCGCCGGGCGCACCGAATTGATGAAAATCCTGTACGGCGCCGCCCCGCGCAAGGCCGGCACCGTCAGCCTGGACGGCCGCGACGTGGTCACCCATTCGCCGCAGGACGGGTTGGCGAACGGCATCGTCTATATCTCGGAAGACCGCAAGCGCGACGGCCTGGTGCTGGGCATGTCGGTGAAGGAAAACATGTCGCTGACCGCGCTGCGCTATTTCAGCCGCGCCGACGGCAGCCTGAAACAGGCCGACGAGCGGCAGGCGGTGGGGGATTTCATCCGACTGTTCAATATCAAAACGCCGTCGATGGAGCAGCCGATAGGTCTGCTTTCCGGCGGCAATCAGCAAAAAGTGGCGATCGCCCGCGGCCTGATGACCCGACCGAAGGTGCTGATCCTCGATGAGCCGACGCGCGGCGTCGATGTCGGCGCCAAAAAAGAGATCTATCAGTTAATCAACCAGTTCAAGCAGGAAGGGCTGAGCATCATTCTGGTGTCTTCGGAAATGCCGGAGGTGATGGGCATGAGCGATCGCATTCTGGTGATGCACGAAGGGCATCTCAGCAGCGAGTTCCCGATTGAACAGGCCACCCAGGAAGCGTTGATGGCGGCAGCCGTCGGCAAGCAATACGGCGTAAAGCAGGAGTAATCAGATATGAGTTCCCAGACTATCGCAGCTAAGCGCTGGTTCAGTAAAGAGTGGCTGTTAGAGCAGAAGTCGTTGATTGCGCTGCTGGTGCTGATCGCCGTGGTCTCTTCCATGAGCCCGAACTTCTTCACCCTGAACAACCTGTTCAATATTCTGCAGCAGACCTCGGTGAACGCCATCATGGCGGTGGGGATGACGCTGGTGATCCTCACCTCCGGCATCGATCTGTCGGTGGGATCGCTGCTGGCGCTGACCGGCGCGGTGGCGGCGTCGATCGTCGGCTTTGAGGTCAACGCGCTGGTGGCGGTGGCGGCGGCATTGGCGCTGGGCGCCGCGGTTGGCGCCTGCACCGGGATGATCGTCGCCAAAGGCAAAGTGCAGGCCTTTATCGCCACGCTGGTGATGATGCTGCTGCTGCGCGGCGTCACCATGGTGTACACCAACGGCAGCCCGGTCAACACCGGTTTCACCGACGTGGCCGACACCTTCGGCTGGTTCGGCATCGGCCGCCCGCTGGGCGTGCCCACGCCGATCTGGATCATGGCGATCGTGTTCATCGCCGCCTGGTATATGCTGCATCATACGCGCCTGGGCCGCTATATTTATGCCCTGGGCGGCAACGAAGCGGCGACCCGCCTCTCCGGCATCAGCGTCGATAAAGTGAAGATTATCGTTTACTCGCTGTGTGGCCTGCTGGCGGCGCTGGCCGGGGTGATTGAAGTGGCGCGCCTGTCGTCGGCGCAGCCGACCGCCGGCACCGGCTATGAGCTGGACGCCATCGCCGCCGTGGTGCTGGGCGGTACCAGCCTGGCCGGCGGCAAGGGCCGCATCGTTGGCACGCTGATCGGGGCGCTGATCCTCGGCTTCCTGAACAACGGCCTGAATTTACTGGGTGTTTCTTCCTACTACCAAATGATCGTGAAGGCAGTGGTGATACTGCTGGCGGTTCTGGTAGATAACAAAAGCAACAAGTAACCTCCCCCTACAGGAATCACGATGATGAAAATGAAAAAACTGGCAACCTTAGCTTCCGCCATCGCGCTGAGCGCCACCCTGAGCGCCAATGCCATGGCCAAAGACACCATCGCGCTGGTGGTGTCCACCCTCAACAACCCGTTCTTCGTCTCGATGAAGGACGGTGCGCAGCAAGAGGCCAACAAGCTGGGCTACAACCTGGTGGTGCTGGATTCCCAGAACAACCCGGCGAAAGAGCTGGCCAACGTGCAGGATCTGATGGTGCGCGCGCCCAAGCTGCTGCTGATCAACCCGACCGACTCCGACGCGGTGGGCAACGCTATCAAGATGGCCAACCAGGCTAAGATCCCGGTCATTACGCTGGACCGCGTGGCGAGCAAGGGTGACGTGGTGAGCCACATCGCTTCGGATAACCGCGTGGGTGGCAAAATGGCCGGCGACTTCATCGCCAAGAAAGTGGGTGCCGATGCCAAGGTGATTCAGCTGGAAGGCATCGCCGGCACTTCTGCCGCGCGTGAACGCGGTGAAGGCTTCAAACAGTCGCTGGATCAGAATAAATTCAAACTGTTGGCCAGCCAGCCGGCCGACTTTGATCGCACCAAGGGCCTGAACGTGATGCAGAACCTGCTGACCGCGCACCCGGATGTGCAGGCGGTGTTCGCTCAGAACGATGAAATGGCGCTGGGTGCGCTGCGCGCGCTGCAAACCGCCGGTAAAACCGACGTGATCGTGGTAGGCTTCGACGGCACCGCCGACGGCGTGAAAGCGGTCGAAGGCGGCAAGCTGGCGGCGACCGTGGCGCAGCGTCCCGATCAGATCGGCGTGATCGGTGTGGAAACCGCCGATAAAGTGCTGAAAGGCGAAAAAGTGCCGGCGACCATTCCGGTCGATTTGAAACTGGTCACTCAGTAAGTCATACCAGCGCCATCGGAACGGGGCGTTTACGATGGCGCGCAATTCAGGAATCAATGCGATGGAAACAGGTAAGCTGGTGGTTCTTGGCAGCATCAATGCCGACCATATACTCAATATTGAACAGTTCCCCCACCCGGGCGAAACGGTGATCGGGAAACAGTATAAGGTGGCGTTTGGCGGCAAGGGCGCGAATCAGGCGGTAGCGGCCGGGCGCAGCGGGGCGGAGATCGCCTTTATCGCCTGCGTGGGCGCCGACGACATCGGCGAACGTGTCCGCCGGCAGCTGGCGAGCGATCGCATTGATACCCAACCGATTGAAGCCATCGCCGACAGCACCACCGGCGTGGCGCTGATCTTCGTCAACGCCGAAGGCGAGAACGTGATCGGCATCGATGCCGGCGCCAACGCCGCAGTGACGCCGGATTACCTGGCGCGCTACCAACAAAAAGTGATCGATGCCGACGCTTTGCTGATGCAGTTGGAGTCGCCGCTGGAGACGGTGATCGCCGCCGCCCGCTTGGCGAAGCAGTATCACACGCAGGTGATCCTCAACCCGGCCCCGGCGCGTGAGCTGCCGGACGAGCTGCTGGGCATGATCGATATGATCACCCCGAATGAAACTGAAGCCCAGCGCCTGACCGGCATCGTCGTGGACAACGACGCCGATGCGGCGCGCGCGGCGCAGGCGCTGCACGACAAGGGTATCGCGACGGTGATCATCACCCTTGGCAGCCGCGGCGTGTGGCTGAGCGAAAACGGCAACGGCAAACTGGTGCCCGGCTTCAAGGTGCAAGCGGTGGATACCATCGCCGCCGGCGATACCTTTAACGGTGCGCTGGTCACTGCCCTGTTGGAAGGCAAGATCATGGCCGACGCGGTGCGTTTCGCCCATGCCGCGGCGGCTATCGCCGTGACCCGCCCTGGCGCGCAGCCTTCGGTGCCGTGGCGTGAAGAGATCGACGCCTTCTTGCAGCAGCAGGGGTGATCCTTTGGCCACCATGAAAGATGTCGCCCGCCTGGCGGGCGTTTCAACCTCTACCGTTTCGCATGTGGTCAACAACAATCGCTTTGTCAGCGACAGCGTGCGCGACAAGGTCATGGCGGCCGTGGAACAGCTGAACTATGCGCCTTCCGCGCTGGCGCGCAGCCTGAAGCTCAATCAGACGCGCACCATCGGCATGCTGGTGACCGCCAGTAACAACCCGTTTTATGCCGAAGTGGTGCGCGGCGTGGAGCGCAGCTGCTATGAACGCGGCTACAGCCTGATCCTGTGCAACACCGAAGAAGACGCCGCGCGCATGAACCGCAGCATGGAGACGCTGTTGCAAAAGCGCGTCGACGGTTTGCTGCTGATGTGCACCGAAAACCACCGGCCATCGCAAGATGCCCTGAGCCGCTACCCGTCACTGCCGATCGTCATGATGGACTGGGCGCCGTTCGAGGGCGCCAACGACATTATTCAGGATAACTCGCTGCTGGGCGGCGAGATGGCGACCGATCATCTGATCGCCTGCGGCTACCGCAAGATCGCCTGCATCGCCGGCCCGCAGGATAAAACCACCGCTCGTCACCGACTGGAAGGCTATCGCAACGCGATGCGGCGCGCCGGACTGCCGGTTCCGCCAGGGTATGAAGTGCATTGCGACTTTGAGTTTGAGGGCGGCGTGAACGCCATGCGCCAACTGCTGACGCTGGACGAGCCGCCGCATGCGGTGTTCGCCGGTAACGACGCGGTGGCGGTGGGCGTTTATCAGGCGCTGTATCAGGCCGGGCTTTCCGTGCCGCAGGATATGGCGGTGATGGGCTACGATGACATTGAGTTGGCGCGTTATCTGGCGCCGCCGCTGAGCACCATTCATCAGCCGAAGGATTCGCTGGGCGAACTGGCGATCGATGCACTGATCAACCGCCTGCAAAACCCGGAGCGTGCGCCCCAGGTGCTGGTGCTGACGCCCGAGCTGGTGGAGCGCGCCTCGGTGGGCCGCCGTTAACTCGCCGCCTTCGCTTCTTTCTTGCTTTCCTGGCCGCTGATCAAATTGCGGCCATCCTTCCTTCTCAGCAACATAAACACCAGCGCCGACGCCACGGTGACGATCCCCATGGTGATAAAGGTGTAGTGGAAGTGGTCGATCATGGTGCCTAACGACAGGGATTCGTAAAAACGCAGCACCGCTGCGCTGATTGCCACGCCGAAGCTGATGGACAGCTGCTGGGTGACCGCCAGGACGCTGTTGCCGGCGCTGGCGTTGGCGTCGTTCAAATCCGCCAGGCTGATGGTGTTCATGGCGGTGAACTGGGTGGACATCGCCATGCCCAGCACGAACAGCGGCAGGATCATCAGCCACAGCGGCATGCCCGGGCTTTGCAGGGCGAACTGGGCGATCAGTACCCCGATGATAACGGTGATGCCGACCAGCGTTTTACGGTAGCCGAACCAGCGCAGCACCTGAGTGACGGTGGATTTCGCCATCAGCGAGCCGATGGCGGTCGGCGCCATCATGCAGCCGGCGACGATCGCCGTATAGCCGAATCCCACCTGCAGCATGAGCGGCATTAAAAACGGCACGCAGCCAGTTCCCAGCCTCGAGGCGACGTTGCCGGCGATACCGACCGAGAAGGTGCGGGTTTTGAACAGGTCGAGACCGATCAGCGGCTGAGGATGGCGGCGTGCGTGCGCGATATAGCCGAACAGCATCACGAAGCCGCTGAGCAGAATACCCAGCGAAACGTAGCTCGCCAGCACCCGCTCGCCAAACAGCTCAAGCCCGGTAGAGATCAGCACCAGGCTCAGGCCGAACAGCATGAAGCCAAGGAAATCGAAGCGGCGCTTGGGCGTGGTGAAGTCCGGCATGTACTTGCGCGCATAGAAGATGCCGAGCAGGCCGATAGGGATATTGATCAGGAAAATCCAGTGCCAGGTGGCGTAGGTGACCAGCCAGCCGCCCAGCAGCGGCCCGAGAATCGGCCCGACCAGGCCGGGCATGGTGACGAAGTTCAGCACCGGCAGCAGTTCGCTGCGCGGGTAGGCGCGCAGCAGCGCCAACCGTGCAACCGGCATCATCATCGCGCCGCCGATGCCTTGCAGCACGCGAGAGGCGACCAGCACGCTTAACGTAGGGGACAGGGCGCACAGCAGCGAGCCAAGGGTGAATAACGTCACGGCGAAGATGAACACGCGGCGGGTGCCGAAGCGGTCCGCCAGCCAGCCGCTGACCGGGATCAGCATCGCCACCGTCAGCGTGTAGCTGATGACGGCCGATTGCATCGCCAGCGGTGAACGCCCCAGGCTTTGGGCGATAGCCGGCAGCGCGGTGTTAAGGATAGTGGCGTCCAGCGCCTGCATAAAGAACGCCATTGCGGCGATCCACGGTAGTCCTGCCATACTGCGCGCGGATTGGGTCATGGTCGGTCCTGGTTAAGTGGTCGTCTGTCCCTCGTCTCTTTCTTCTATATATAAGCGGGGAGCGTGTCTAGTCTTTCTCTTTCAGCAGTACCTGGCAGGCGACGAGCGCGCCGGCGCTGTCCCCGGCGAGTATCGCATCGACGATAGCCTGATGATGGCGCAGCTTGATCACTTCATTGCCGGTGATGGCGCGGAAGTAGCTTTGGTACACCGAACTGAATAGGTTGGCGAACGAGGTCAGGAACGGGTTGCCGCTGGCCTCGTAGATGAGCTGGTGGAATTGGGTATCGACTTGGATCCAACGCTCGCGATCAAACTGGGTATGCAGCGCGCGCATTTCCGCCATCAGCTCCGCCAGCAGCTTGGTTTGCTGCGGGCTGGCGTGGTTTGCCGCCAACGCGCAGGCCTGCGGCTCCAGAGAGGTGCGCAGGATAAGGAAGTGTTGCATCACCTGATCGAAGTTTTCCCGCGTCATCCACCAGGTCAGTAAATCCTGATCGAGAAAATTCCATTGGCTTTGCGGCATTACGCGGGTGCCGATGCGCGGGCGCGGCAACAACATGCCTTTGGCGGCTAACATCTTTACCGCTTCGCGTACTGCGGTGCGGCTGACGCCGAATTGCTCACCCAGTTCCATTTCACCGGGCAGGATGCTGCCGGCCTGATAATCGCCCGCCAGAATTTGTTGGCCGAGTTTCTCTGCGAGCAGATAAGAAAGATTGCGTTGGGCGGCCTGTTGTTGTGCATTTAGCGGCATGGCTGCGGGTCCTTACTGACATCATTATTTCTATTTTACTCCAGTGATCGCCAGCTTTTATGGCTGTTTGCCGGAAAAAGTGACATAAATTCGTCGCTTTTTCGCCCTTTTGTTGAAAAAAAGCGCGCTTGAAAAGTTTTTTGCAATTAGGGGTTGCGGCCCGCCGAGAACTCCCTATAATGCGCCTCCACTGACCGGGAACAACGACTGACAAGCCGCCGGGTCAGCGAGAAGAAAGCGAAATAAACGCTTGACTCTCTGGGTGAAAAGCGTAATATACGCAGCCCGCGCCGATGAGTTTCTCGGCACTGCTCTTTAACAATTTATCAGACAATCTGTGTGGGCACTCCACAAGACGATATCCAGCATCTTCGGATGCAAAAAAATATCAAGTCTTGAAGAGTGACTAACTGAAGTAAAATTCATGCAGTAAATCTTTGAGCATCGCTTCTCGAGTGGAAGCAAATCAAGCTTTTAATTGAAGAGTTTGATCATGGCTCAGATTGAACGCTGGCGGCAGGCTTAACACATGCAAGTCGAGCGGTAGCACAGGGGAGCTTGCTTCCTGGGTGACGAGCGGCGGACGGGTGAGTAATGTCTGGGAAACTGCCTGATGGAGGGGGATAACTACTGGAAACGGTAGCTAATACCGCATAACGTCGCAAGACCAAAGAGGGGGACCTTCGGGCCTCTTGCCATCAGATGTGCCCAGATGGGATTAGCTAGTAGGTGGGGTAATGGCTCACCTAGGCGACGATCCCTAGCTGGTCTGAGAGGATGACCAGCCACACTGGAACTGAGACACGGTCCAGACTCCTACGGGAGGCAGCAGTGGGGAATATTGCACAATGGGCGCAAGCCTGATGCAGCCATGCCGCGTGTGTGAAGAAGGCCTTCGGGTTGTAAAGCACTTTCAGCGAGGAGGAAGGTGGTGAACTTAATACGTTCATCAATTGACGTTACTCGCAGAAGAAGCACCGGCTAACTCCGTGCCAGCAGCCGCGGTAATACGGAGGGTGCAAGCGTTAATCGGAATTACTGGGCGTAAAGCGCACGCAGGCGGTTTGTTAAGTCAGATGTGAAATCCCCGGGCTCAACCTGGGAACTGCATTTGAAACTGGCAAGCTAGAGTCTCGTAGAGGGGGGTAGAATTCCAGGTGTAGCGGTGAAATGCGTAGAGATCTGGAGGAATACCGGTGGCGAAGGCGGCCCCCTGGACGAAGACTGACGCTCAGGTGCGAAAGCGTGGGGAGCAAACAGGATTAGATACCCTGGTAGTCCACGCTGTAAACGATGTCGATTTGGAGGTTGTGCCCTTGAGGCGTGGCTTCCGGAGCTAACGCGTTAAATCGACCGCCTGGGGAGTACGGCCGCAAGGTTAAAACTCAAATGAATTGACGGGGGCCCGCACAAGCGGTGGAGCATGTGGTTTAATTCGATGCAACGCGAAGAACCTTACCTACTCTTGACATCCAGAGAACTTAGCAGAGATGCTTTGGTGCCTTCGGGAACTCTGAGACAGGTGCTGCATGGCTGTCGTCAGCTCGTGTTGTGAAATGTTGGGTTAAGTCCCGCAACGAGCGCAACCCTTATCCTTTGTTGCCAGCGGTTCGGCCGGGAACTCAAAGGAGACTGCCAGTGATAAACTGGAGGAAGGTGGGGATGACGTCAAGTCATCATGGCCCTTACGAGTAGGGCTACACACGTGCTACAATGGCATATACAAAGAGAAGCGACCTCGCGAGAGCAAGCGGACCTCATAAAGTATGTCGTAGTCCGGATTGGAGTCTGCAACTCGACTCCATGAAGTCGGAATCGCTAGTAATCGTAGATCAGAATGCTACGGTGAATACGTTCCCGGGCCTTGTACACACCGCCCGTCACACCATGGGAGTGGGTTGCAAAAGAAGTAGGTAGCTTAACCTTCGGGAGGGCGCTTACCACTTTGTGATTCATGACTGGGGTGAAGTCGTAACAAGGTAACCGTAGGGGAACCTGCGGTTGGATCACCTCCTTACCTAAAGATATTAGTTCGAGTGGCGTGCTCACACAGATTGTCTGATGAAAAGTAACGAGCAAAGCGCTACCTGTTGATGCCATGAGTTATTCATGCTGATACGAACCGATTAAGTTATTCAGTTTAATCGGATTTTCGTGTCCCCATCGTCTAGAGGCCTAGGACACTGCCCTTTCACGGCTGTAACAGGGGTTCGAATCCCCTTGGGGACGCCATTCCGATAATGAGTGAAAGACATTATCACCGGTCACGACAGGCCGAAAAAATCTTAAAGATGACTTTCGAGTCATGTTTAAGATATTGCTCTTTAACAATCTGGAACAAGCTGAAAATTGAAACATGACGGCTGAAATTTATCCCTCCGTAGAAGTATTGGGGTAAAGAGTAACCTGTCATAGAGTCTCTCAAATGTTTGCAGCACGAACGATGGAAACATCTTCGGGTTGTGAGGTTAAGTGACTAAGCGTACACGGTGGATGCCTAGGCAGTCAGAGGCGATGAAGGGCGTGCTAATCTGCGAAAAGCGTCGGTAAGGTGATATGAACCGTTACAACCGGCGATACCCGAATGGGGAAACCCAGTGTGTTTCGACACACTATCATGTCATGAATACATAGTGGCATGAGGCGAACCGGGGGAACTGAAACATCTAAGTACCCCGAGGAAAAGAAATCAACCGAGATTCCCCCAGTAGCGGCGAGCGAACGGGGAGGAGCCCAGAACCTGAATCGGCTTGTGTGTTAGTGGAAGCGTCTGGAAAGTCGCGCAGCAAAGGGTGATAGCCCCGTACACTAAAATGCACAGGTCGTGAGTTCGATGAGTAGGGCGGGACACGTGACATCCTGTCTGAATATGGGGGGACCATCCTCCAAGGCTAAATACTCCTGACTGACCGATAGTGAACCAGTACCGTGAGGGAAAGGCGAAAAGAACCCCGGCGAGGGGAGTGAAATAGAACCTGAAACCGTGTACGTACAAGCAGTGGGAGCACCTTCGTGGTGTGACTGCGTACCTTTTGTATAATGGGTCAGCGACTTATATTTTGTAGCAAGGTTAACCGTATAGGGGAGCCGTAGGGAAACCGAGTCTTAACTGGGCGAATAGTTGCAAGGTATAGACCCGAAACCCGGTGATCTAGCCATGGGCAGGTTGAAGGTTGGGTAACACTAACTGGAGGACCGAACCGACTAATGTTGAAAAATTAGCGGATGACTTGTGGCTGGGGGTGAAAGGCCAATCAAACCGGGAGATAGCTGGTTCTCCCCGAAAGCTATTTAGGTAGCGCCTCGTGAACTCATCTTCGGGGGTAGAGCACTGTTTCGGCTAGGGGGCCATCCCGGCTTACCAAACCGATGCAAACTCCGAATACCGAAGAATGTTATCACGGGAGACACACGGCGGGTGCTAACGTCCGTCGTGAAGAGGGAAACAACCCAGACCGCCAGCTAAGGTCCCAAAGTCATGGTTAAGTGGGAAACGATGTGGGAAGGCATAGACAGCCAGGATGTTGGCTTAGAAGCAGCCATCATTTAAAGAAAGCGTAATAGCTCACTGGTCGAGTCGGCCTGCGCGGAAGATGTAACGGGGCTAAACCATGCACCGAAGCTGCGGCAGCGACGTTTAGGCGTTGTTGGGTAGGGGAGCGTTCTGTAAGCCGTTGAAGGTGGCCTGTGAGGGTTGCTGGAGGTATCAGAAGTGCGAATGCTGACATAAGTAACGATAAAGCGGGTGAAAAGCCCGCTCGCCGGAAGACCAAGGGTTCCTGTCCAACGTTAATCGGGGCAGGGTGAGTCGACCCCTAAGGCGAGGCTGAAAAGCGTAGTCGATGGGAAACAGGTTAATATTCCTGTACTTGGTGTTACTGCGAAGGGGGGACGGAGAAGGCTAGGCTAGCCGGGCGACGGTTGTCCCGGTTTAAGCGTGTAGGGGGTGTGACCTGGTAAATCCGGTTGCATATCAACCCTGAGGCGTGATGACGATGCACTACGGTGCAGAAGTAGTTGATGCCCTGCTTCCAGGAAAAGCCTCTAAGCTCTAGGTAACATTAAATCGTACCCCAAACCGACACAGGTGGTCAGGTAGAGAATACCAAGGCGCTTGAGAGAACTCGGGTGAAGGAACTAGGCAAAATGGTGCCGTAACTTCGGGAGAAGGCACGCTGGCATGTAGGTGAAGTCCTTCGCGGATGGAGCTGAAGCCAGTCGAAGATACCAGCTGGCTGCAACTGTTTAATAAAAACACAGCACTGTGCAAACACGAAAGTGGACGTATACGGTGTGACGCCTGCCCGGTGCTGGAAGGTTAATTGATGGGGTCAGCCGCAAGGCGAAGCTCTTGATCGAAGCCCCAGTAAACGGCGGCCGTAACTATAACGGTCCTAAGGTAGCGAAATTCCTTGTCGGGTAAGTTCCGACCTGCACGAATGGCGTAATGATGGCCAGGCTGTCTCCACCCGAGACTCAGTGAAATTGAACTCGCTGTGAAGATGCAGTGTACCCGCGGCAAGACGGAAAGACCCCGTGAACCTTTACTATAGCTTGACACTGAACATTGAGCCTTGATGTGTAGGATAGGTGGGAGGCTTTGAAGCGTGGACGCCAGTCTGCGTGGAGCCATCCTTGAAATACCACCCTTTAATGTTTGATGTTCTAACTCGGCCCCATAATCTGGGGTGAGGACAGTGTCTGGTGGGTAGTTTGACTGGGGCGGTCTCCTCCCAAAGAGTAACGGAGGAGCACGAAGGTTAGCTAATCACGGTCGGACATCGTGAGGTTAGTGCAAAGGCATAAGCTAGCTTGACTGCGAGAGTGACGGCTCGAGCAGGTACGAAAGTAGGTCTTAGTGATCCGGTGGTTCTGAATGGAAGGGCCATCGCTCAACGGATAAAAGGTACTCCGGGGATAACAGGCTGATACCGCCCAAGAGTTCATATCGACGGCGGTGTTTGGCACCTCGATGTCGGCTCATCACATCCTGGGGCTGAAGTAGGTCCCAAGGGTATGGCTGTTCGCCATTTAAAGTGGTACGCGAGCTGGGTTTAGAACGTCGTGAGACAGTTCGGTCCCTATCTGCCGTGGGCGTTGGAAGATTGAGAGGGGTTGCTCCTAGTACGAGAGGACCGGAGTGAACGCACCACTGGTGTTCGGGTTGTCATGCCAATGGCATTGCCCGGTAGCTAAGTGCGGAAAAGATAAGCGCTGAAAGCATCTAAGCGCGAAACTTGCCTCAAGATGAGTCTTCCCTGGGCCTTTAAGGCCCCTGAAGGAACGTTTAAGACTAAGACGTTGATAGGCTGGGTGTGTAAGTGCAGCGATGCATTGAGCTAACCAGTACTAATGATCCGTGAGGCTTAACCTTACAACACCGAAGGTGTTTTTAGAGAGATTTTCAGCGAAGTTCCGAGATTGGTTCTGATGGCTTCAGGAGAGTGAAGCGGTTGGAATAAAACAGAATTTGCCTGGCGGCAATAGCGCGGTGGTCCCACCTGACCCCATGCCGAACTCAGAAGTGAAACGCCGTAGCGCCGATGGTAGTGTGGGGTCTCCCCATGCGAGAGTAGGACACTGCCAGGCATCAAACCAAGCCGAAAGCCCTGAACATCAGTTCAGGGCTTTTTGCTATGCGTAAAACGCAAAAAAGCGCAGCTACGCTGCGCCGTTCAACCACTCGACAATAAAGTCGGCGATGCTTTCCGGTTGATTGAGATCCAACTGCTTAGCCGCGATGGATAGTGGCCGGTCGCTGGCTACCGCCACGACAAACTGATCCAGCATGTCTTCCAACGGTCTGCCGATCTCGGCCCGATAAAGCAGGATCTTGCTGACCGGCTCATGTTTGAACCCTTCCACCAGGATCAAATCGACCTTATCGGCATCAAAACGTTCTGCCAGGTAGCGCAGGTCCAAAGGTTGTTGTTCCGGTGTTTCGGTCATTAATGCCCAGCGGCGATCGCTGGCGACCAGCGTTTGGTCGGCCCCCGCTTTGCGCAGCTCATAGCTGTCTTTACCCGGCGTATCCACATCCATGTCATGATGCGTATGCTTTATCAAACCAACCCTCACCTGGCGCTGTTTCAGCATCGGGATCAGCTGTTTGAGCAGGGTGGTTTTTCCCGTTCCGCTATAGGCACCGATGGCCAGCAAGGGGGGCAATGAACGATTCATTTCTTTAGCTCGCGTGCTTGCTGCCAATTCCGGCAGTCTTCCGGCGTATTCAGATTATGAAATGCCGCTTGTTGCCCGCTGAACACCACGCGTTGTGCGTTAATCTGATGCAAGAACAGCATCAGCTTGCGTTCACCCCGCGCCAGATAGTCAGCCAGCTGTGGCGCTGTTTGGGTATGCAATAACGCCAGCGTAGGATGATCCCGTTCGCCATCGCTGGCAAAGGCCGCTGGCGCTGCGCCTTTTTGCTGCCACAGCTGCGCGACTAAGTCGGCGGGAAAGTCGGGGACGTCACAAGGGACGAAGGCCACCCACTCGTTGGGAGATTGCTTGAGCCCGGCGAGCATCCCGGCCAACGGCCCGGCGAAATTGGGCGTCAGATCGCCAATTACCGGCAAACCGCTCGTCTGGTAGCGTGCCTGATTGCGGTTGGCGCTGATGGCAACGGAAGCCACCTGCGGCCGTAACCGGGCCAGAACATACTGATAGAGTGCGATACCGCCAATCGACACCAGGCCCTTATCCTCACCGCCCATGCGCGTGGCTCGCCCGCCGGCCAAAATGACGCCGCTGATTTCTTTATGCATCTCGTTTATCCCGCCTTGTCGATGCGCTGATTGTAGCGCTAAAGCCGGCGTGACATCAGGATTTACCTTTATTGACAAGCCGGTTCTTTCACTGCGTGGGTAAGCCTGTTACTTTGTGAGTTTATTCATGCTATTGGACGATATTGAGATGAAAACGCATCGCGTAAACGAGTTGATCGAGCTGTTGCACCCGGCCTGGCAGGAAGATCCCGATCTCAATTTGATGCAGTTTTTGCAAAAACTGGCGAAGGAAGCGGGCTTCCAGGGCGAGTTGTCCGAGCTGAGCGATGATATTCTTATTTACCACCTGAAAATGCGCGGCAGCGCCGGCACGGATCAGATCCCGGGCCTGAAGAAAGATTACGAAGAAGATTTTAAAACGGCGCTGTTGCGCGCTCGCGGGGTTATTAAGGACTGACCTTCGTGCGGTGCGAGAAAGCATAGCTCGTGAAACGCGCCATTAATGCTACTATTTCTCATTCCCGGCACCGTGCTGTCAGCGATCAAACGAACGTTATGAATAACTCTGCTTTTAATTTCGACACCCTGTCGCCCGATTTGATCATGGACGCGCTAGAAGGGATTGGCCTACGCGTCGATTCCGGCCTGACGGCGCTGAACAGCTATGAGAACCGCGTCTATCAGTTTATGGACGAGGATCGTCGACGCTACGTGGTGAAGTTTTACCGCCCGGAGCGCTGGAGCGCCGCACAAATCGGTGAGGAACATCAGTTCGCTCTGGATCTGGCCGGCGCAGAGATCCCGGCGGTGGCGCCGTTGGCGTTGCAAGGCGCTACGCTGCATACGCACGGCGGCTTTTTCTTTGCCCTGTTCCCCAGCGTGGGCGGGCGGCAGTATGAGATAGACAACCTGGATCAGTTGGAATGGGTGGGTCGTTTCTTGGGGCGCATCCATCAGGTCGGCGGTGAGCGTTTGTTCGCCGAGCGGCCGACGATGGGGATTGAAGAGTATCTCACCGCCCCGCGTCAGGCGCTGGCCGGTTGCGAGCTGTTGCCGGCAGCGCAGCGTGAGGGGGTCCTGCAGGCGACGGATAACCTGATCGCGGCGATCAAGCCGCACTGGCATCTGAACTGGCAGCCGCGCCGTTTGCACGGCGATTGCCATCCGGGCAATATTCTGTGGCGTGATGGCCCGCTGTTCGTCGATCTTGATGACGCGCGCAATGGCCCTGCGGTACAGGATCTGTGGATGCTGTTGCACGGCGAACGTCGCGACCAACTGATGCAGCTGGACGTTTTGCTGGAGGCGTACGGCGAATTTGCCGAGTTCGATCAGCGCGAGCTGGCGTTGATCGAGCCGCTGCGGGCGATGCGCATGGTGTATTACCTGGCCTGGGTCGCTCGCCGTTGGCAGGATCCGGCCTTCCCTAAGAGTTTTCCGTGGATGGCGGAGTCTGATTTCTGGTTATCTCAGACTGCGGCGTTTAATGAACAGGTTAAGCTGTTGCAGGAGCCTCCTCTGCAGCTGACGCCAATGTATTGAAGCTTTAACACAATGGAGAGTTTAGTCTTATGAAAAAAATATGGTTGGCGCTCGTTGGCATGGTGATGGCATTCAGCGCCTCGGCGGCACAGTTTAGCGATGGCACTCAGTACGTGACCCTGGACAAGCCGGTGACCGGTGAGCCGCAGGTGTTGGAGTTCTTCTCCTTTTACTGCCCACACTGCTACCAGTTTGAGCAGGTCTATCACGTGTCCGAGAACGTGAAAAAAGCGTTGCCTGCCGGCACCAAAATGACCAAGTACCACGTGGAGTTCCTGGGGCCGTTGGGCAAACAGCTGACTCAGGCGTGGGCGGTCGCGATGGCGCTGGGCGTGGAAGACAAAGTAAGCCCGCTGATGTTTGAAGCGGTGCAGAAAACCCAGACCGTGCAAACGCCGGACGATATCCGTAACGTCTTCGTGAAAGCGGGCGTAACCGCCGCAGATTATGACGCGGCCTGGAACAGCTTCGTGGTGAAATCTCTGGTGGTTCAACAGGAGAAAGCCGCAGAAGATCTGCAGCTGCGCGGCGTGCCGGCGGTATTCGTCAACGGCAAATACATGGTTAAAAACGATGGCCTGGACACCAGCTCGATGGACGCTTACGTGAAGCAGTTCGCCGATGTGGTTAAATTCCTCAGCCAGCAGAAATAAGCCTGATTCAACATGAAAAACGCCGGCATCGCCGGCGTTTTTTTATCCGTATTGCCGCTTCAATTTATCCAGCAACCGGTCTTTTTCCTGCCACAGCGTATTCAGCCACAGCTGGAAGCGCCGCTTGAACTGTTTGTCGTTGAAGTAGTCCCCGTGCAGGGTTTCATCGATCGGTAGCGTCTCTATTCTCACCACGATACGCGTCAGGCGGCCGCACAGCATATCCAGAAAGGGCCGCTGGTTATTTTCCGGATAAAGCAGGGTGACGTTCAACACTTTGTCGAACTGATTGCCCAGCGCGCTAAGGGTAAACGCGATGCCGGCAGCTTTGGGCGCCAGCAAATTGCGATAAGGTGAATTGCTTTTAATTTTCTTGGCTTCGGTGAAGCGTGAACCTTCGACGAAATTGACGATGGTGGTTGGGCGCTGACGGAATTTTTCGCAGGAACGGCGCGTCGTTTCGATATCCTTGCCGCGTTTCTCGGGGTGTTTGAGCAAATAGGCGCGGGAGTAACGCTTCATGAATGGCATATCCAGCGCCCAGCAGGCCAGGCCGACAAACGGCACCCAGGCGAGCTGCTGCTTGAGGAAGTACTTATTCATTGGAATATGATTTCTGAACAGCACGCACAATACGACAATGTCCGACCAACTTTCGTGGTTGCTGATCAGCAGATACCAGTTTTTGCGATCCAGCCCTTCCAGCCCTTCAATATCCCAACGCAACTGCCCGTTAATGCGCAATAACAGCGCCAGCCCTTGGCACCAACACCACATCATGAAATCGGCGAAAGCCGAGATATATCGCCAAACGGCGGGAATGGGCACCAGGAGTTTCACGATGCCGGCCAGCGTGATGGGGATGGAGCACAACACCGTCACCAGAATGGTAAGTATGACGGAAATGATAAAGATAACAGGCGTTAACAATCTTGGCATGATTATGGGCTGACGGTTGGTGGGAACATCGTTGCATGCCAAAGCGCATGAACAAAAACGCATTTTAACAGAAATCGCCGGGGTAAAGCGCCGCTAAAAATCACTGTTTTTCGTCTCATCGGATAACCCTTTGCTGAGTTTTCGTGCAACTTGTCCAGCTTGTGCTATGGTAATTGAGGCGCCGAATTTGATTAATAGTGCGATTAAAATCCGGCGAAAGTTATATCCACAAATCCAATGAAAGCCAATAATAAAGCGTCGCCGGAATTCGTTCTTTTAACGCGGTGATTTAAATAGGAATTTTATTCGCCGTTATAACGATAATCGCAGCGTTATAATTCGGTCTCTTTTCTATGCACAAAGTTATCCACAGGTAAGATCTTGCGGATCCTCGCGCACAATCACATCATTTTCGTCCGCAATGCACGCTAAGGTTCGTCTCCGGCGGCCAGCTATGGCATGCTTACCCCTATGTTCGATCACGATAAAGAAACGCTATGGCCCAGATTGCAGAAAACCCACTAATCCTGGTTGACGGTTCCTCTTACCTCTACCGCGCTTATCACGCCTTCCCGCCGCTGACCAACTCGGCGGGCGAGCCGACCGGCGCGATGTACGGCGTGCTGAATATGCTGCGCAGTCTACTGTTGCAGTATCAACCGAGCCACGTTGCCGTGGTGTTTGATGCCAAAGGGAAGACCTTCCGCGATGATCTGTTCGCTGAATACAAGTCGCACCGGCCGCCGATGCCGGACGATCTGCGCGCGCAGATCGAGCCGCTGCACAACATGGTCAAGGCGATGGGCCTGCCGCTGTTGGTGACGCCCGGCGTAGAGGCGGATGACGTGATCGGTACGCTGGCGCTGGAGGCCGAAAAGGCCGGCCACGCGGTGCTGATCAGCACCGGCGACAAAGACATGGCGCAGCTGGTGACGCCGAACGTCACCCTGATCAACACCATGAACAACACGATCCTCGGCCCGCAGGAAGTGTGCGACAAGTACGGCATTCCGCCGGAGCTGATCATCGACTTCCTGGCGCTGATGGGCGATTCATCGGACAATATTCCCGGCGTGCCGGGCGTGGGCGAGAAAACCGCCCAGGCGTTGCTGCAGGGCATCGGCGGGCTGGATGCCTTGTATGGCAATCTGGAGAGCATCGCCACGCTGAGCTTCCGCGGTGCCAAAACCATGGCGGCCAAGCTGGAGCAGAATAAAGAGGTCGCGTATCTCTCCTATAAGCTGGCGACGATCAAAACTGACGTCGAGTTGGATCTGACCTGCGCTGAGCTGACGGTGTCCGAGCCGGATGTCGATACGCTGCAACAGCTGTTCAAACAGTACGAGTTCAAACGCTGGCTGGCGGACGTGGAAGCCGGCGTATGGCTGGAAAACAAGAAAGGCGCGGGTGCGAAAGCTGCCGGCGCCGCCAAACCGGCCGTAGCCGCGGAAGCGCCGAAAGCGCTGGCGGAGGCCAAGCTGTCTCAGGACGGTTATGTCACCATCCTGGACGAAGCGACCTTTACCGACTGGCTGGCGCGGCTGAAGAAGGCCGACGTGTTTGCCTTCGATACCGAAACCGACGGCCTGGATACCCTGACCGCCAATCTGATCGGCCTGTCCTTTGCGATTGCGCCGGGCGAAGCGGCTTATTTGCCGGTGGCGCACGATTATCTGGATGCGCCGGCGCAGCTGGATCGCGCTTACGTGCTGGAGGCGCTCAAGCCGCTGCTGGAAGACGAGAAAGCGCTGAAGGTCGGGCAAAATCTGAAGTTCGATATGAGCCTGCTGGCGCGTTACGGCATCGAGATGCGCGGCATCGCCTACGACACCATGCTGGAGTCCTATGTGCTGGACAGCGTCGGCGGCCGTCATGATATGGACAGCCTGGCCGATCGTTATCTGGGCCACAAAACCATCACCTTCGAAGAGATCGCCGGCAAGGGCAAGAACCAGCTGACGTTCAATCAGATCGCGCTTGAGCAGGCGGCGCCTTACGCTGCCGAAGACGCCGATGTCACGCTGCAGCTGCACCTGGCGATGTGGCCGCAGCTGAAGCAGAGCGCAGAGCTGCTGACGGTGTTCAACGAGATTGAAATGCCGCTGCTGCCGGTGCTGTCGCATATCGAACGTACCGGGGTGCTGATCGATCCGGCCATTTTATCGGCCCACTCGCAGGAGCTGGCCAAGCGTCTGGCTGAGCTGGAGGCGCAGGCTCACGAGCTGGCGGAAGAGCCGTTCAACCTGGCGTCGACCAAGCAGCTGCAGGCTATCTTGTACGAAAAACAAAAGCTGCCGGTGCTGAAGAAAACCCCGGGCGGGGCGCCATCCACCAACGAAGAGGTGCTGGCCGAGTTGGCGCTCGACTATCCGCTGCCGAAAGTGATTCTGGAATACCGCGGTTTGGCGAAGCTGAAGACCACCTATACCGACAAGCTGCCGCTGATGATCAACCCGGTCAGCGGTCGGGTGCATACCTCGTACCACCAGGCGGTGACCGCCACCGGCCGTCTTTCCTCAAGCGATCCGAACCTGCAGAACATCCCGGTGCGCAACGAAGAAGGGCGTCGTATTCGCCAGGCCTTTATCGCGCCGGTAGGTTACCGCATCGTCGCGGCCGACTACTCGCAGATCGAGCTGCGCATCATGGCGCATTTGTCACAGGATGAGGGGTTGCTGAAAGCCTTCGCCGAAGGGAAAGACATCCACCGCGCCACGGCGTCGGAAGTCTTCGGCGTGCCGCTGGATAAAGTGACCGGTGAGCAGCGCCGCAGCGCCAAGGCGATTAACTTCGGTCTGATTTACGGCATGAGCGCCTTCGGCCTGGCGCGTCAGCTGGGGATCCCGCGTGGGGAAGCCCAGCGCTATATGGATCTGTACTTCGAGCGTTACCCGGGCGTGCTGGACTACATGGAGCGCACCCGCCAGCAGGCTTCCGAACAGGGCTATGTCAGCACGCTGGATGGGCGCCGCCTGTATCTGCCGGACGTCCGCTCCAGCAATGCCATGCGCCGCAAGGCGGCCGAGCGTGCCGCCATCAACGCCCCGATGCAGGGCACGGCGGCCGACATTATCAAACGTGCGATGATCGAGGTCGACGCCTGGCTGCAAGGGCAGGAGAAGCCGCTGGTGCGCGCGATCATGCAGGTGCACGATGAATTGGTGTTTGAGGTGCACGAGTCGGTGATCGAAGAAGCCAGCCAACGTATCCGCCAATTGATGGAGGGCAGCATGACGCTGGCGGTGCCGTTGAAGGTCGACGTGGGCGTCGGCATGAACTGGGATGAGGCGCACTGATCGCCGGTTTATCGCCGGATGTGCTAACTGGCGAGAACCTAAGCATTTTTCGTAATTAAGCTACAAGATGCGGCGATAGTTTCCCCAACTTCGCCGTTCTTGCGCCGCAAATTGTGTAAGTAAACTACAAAAAATTCTTTTGCCCTGCGAAAAAATGATGTAGAGTTACAGGCGTAGGGTACAGAGGTAAGATGTTCTATCTTTCAGACCTTTTACTTCACGTAATCGGATTTGGCTGAATATTTAGCCGCCCCAGTCAGTATTGACTGGGGCGTTTTTTATTGTAAAAACAGCAGCAAACCATACGTTTTTCCTATCTCTTCGCACCGTTTTTCGTTCCCGCTCCCGCTCCCTCAACGCCGTGATTTGGTGAGATCAGCCTGCCCTGGCGATAAGTTTTTATGATGGCTTTATTTCAGAACTGTAATTAGATAACAAAAAATCCCGCCTGTGGCTGAACTGCGGGCATAAAAAAGCCGATGCGGTGAGGCATCGGCTCTGGCGTTCAGCCTGGGCTTATTCGCCGGCTTCGTCTTCCGGCAGCACTTCCGGCGGGATCTCGTTAAACCAGGTATCCAGCTTCTGGCGCAGCTTGTCGACACCGATCTTCTTCAGCGACGAGAAGGCTTCAACCTGGATATCCCCCATAAACGGCAGCACCGCTTCACGCACCATATTGAGCTGCGCCTTGCGTGCGCCGGAGGCCAGTTTGTCGGCCTTGGTCAGCAGCACCAGCACCGGGGTGCCGACGTCGACCGCCCACTGGATCATCTGCTGGTCGAGATCTTTCAGCGGATGGCGGATATCCATCAGCACCACCAGGCCCTTCAGGCTGTTACGCATCTGCAGGTATTCGCCCAGCGCGCGCTGCCATTTGCGCTTCATTTCTTCCGGCACTTCGGCGTAGCCGTAACCCGGCAGGTCGACCAGGCGGATGCCGTCTTCCACTTCGAACAGGTTGATCAGCTGGGTGCGCCCCGGCGTCTTACTGGTGCGCGCCAGGCTTTTTTGGTTGGTCAGGGTATTCAGCGCGCTGGATTTCCCGGCGTTGGAACGGCCGGCAAAGGCGACTTCAATTCCTGCATCCCCCGGCAGATGGCGAATATCGGGTGCGCTGGTGACGAAATGGGTCACATGATAGTTGTAGTTCTTGCTGGTCAAAATTTTTCGTCTCCGTGAGGATGGCTAACTGGTTGGCGATTATAACTGCATCAGCGGTAAAAATGGCGTGTTTCTCGGTTTTTAAGCGGCGGGACGCGATAAAACGACAGTTATGCCGCGCGTAGGTTGTGAGACATTTGCCATTCGAATCGCGGGTAATGTCGCTTTATTCGAAAGTGATATTTCTGTTTTTATTTTAAAAACAACATGTTGTTTTTTCGTTGTAGGGAAATGTCATCCAAATCGGCGTCAGGTGCCTTGAGCCTTCGCTACAATAACGTAAAGTAGTCGTTAACGCAGGGTTGCGCAGGATTAGGGAACATCCGGGAAGGATGACAAATCTCAGGGAACGCACAGGGCGTGCAATGAGTGCCAGGATAAACGCAAAAGGAAGTGACCCTTTCGCACCGGAATAGGCGGCAGGCACATCGGATGGTGAAGTATCGGCAATTTGGATGCCCGCAGGAAGCGCGCTCGGGAAGAGCGGATGCGAATGGATTGCGCCATGGACGATTTTTCTTTCAGGATGAAGGACGTAGTGGCAAGGAATGCGGTTATAGCAGAGGGAAAAACCGGGATGTTGCATGTACGCAAGGAGCGCGTAACAGGAATACCCTTCGCGAGAAGGTGCGAAATAGGCGGCAGGTTTAACCTGCCGCCTTTTTTCTTTGTCCGCTTTCTGCTAGATTCCGCCGCAATTCTATACTGAATCTACATACCTAAGAGCACACGCTATGAACCAGCCATCAAAAGCACCTCGCGGCAGCGCGGCGAAGTCAAAAACGAAAAAGAAAAGCCGTATGGAGCTCGATCAGGAAGCGCGCGAGCGCAAACGCCTGAAAAAGCGCCGTGGCCTTGCTTCCGGTTCGCGCACCCAGGTCGAGTCCGGCAGCCAGAAAAACAAATCGGCGGCGGCAGCCAAAGACCCGCGTATTGGCAGTAAAGTGCCGGTTGCGCTGGTGGTCGACGAGACCAAAGTGAAGGCCAAACCGCAGCCGAAACCAAAGGCCGAAGCGAAACCGCGCCTGTCGCCGGAAGAAGAGCTGGCGAAGCTGGAAAATGACGAGCGCCTGAACGCGCTGCTGGATCGCATCGACGACGGTGAAACGCTGAACGCGGAAGAGCAAGCGTATGTCGACAAGACGCTGGATCGCATCGATGTGCTGATGGACGTGCTGGGCATCGAGCTGGGCGAAGACGACGACGAAGAAGAAGAAAAGCAGGAAGATATTCTGAAGCTGCTGAAAGGCGGCAATCCGAAAGACGCCTTTTAACGCGCTATGTGGCTAATCCCGACAATAGCCCTACTCTTGATGTGTTATCTGCTGTGGTTATTCGGTAAACTATGGCGGCTGTCTAAGCGCAAAGCGCGTTTTCGCAGCGCTTCCGTGGCCAGACAGCGCAGACAACCGCCCCTCTCCCGGCCCGGTAGAAAAAGATATCGGAAGGAGTGAGCATGTCAGAGCAGACGATTGTCTGGGATTTGGCCCTGATCCAAAAATATAACTACTCAGGGCCGCGTTATACCTCATACCCCACGGCGCTGGAGTTTAACCAGCGCTACGACGAAGCGGCGTTTCAACGCGCCGCTGCGCGCTACCCTGAGCGGCCGCTGTCGCTGTACGTGCATATCCCTTTCTGCCATAAGCTGTGCTACTTCTGCGGCTGCAACAAGCTGGTGACGCGCCAGACGCACAAGGCCGACGAATACCTGAACGTTTTGGCGCAAGAGATCGCCAGCCGTGCGCCGCTGTTCGCCGGCCGTAAGGTCGGCCAGATGCACTGGGGCGGCGGTACGCCGACCTACCTGGATAAAGCGCAAATCAGCCGGCTGGTGGCGTTGCTGCGCGAACACTTTGATTTCCTGCCCGATGCGGAGATGTCGATCGAGGTCGATCCGCGTGAGATAGAGCTGGATGTGCTCGATCATTTACGCGCCGAAGGCTTTAACCGTCTGAGCATGGGGGTGCAGGATTTTAACAAGCAGGTGCAGCAGCTGGTTAACCGCGAGCAGGACGAGGCCTTTATCTTTGCCCTGATAGAGAGGGCCAAAGCGCTGGGCTTCCGCTCGACCAATATCGATCTGATCTACGGCCTGCCGAAACAGACGCCGGAAAGCTTCGCTTTCACGCTGCAGCGGGTGGCTGAGCTGAATCCCGATCGCCTCAGCGTGTTCAACTACGCGCATATGCCGAACTTGTTCGCCGCCCAGCGCAAAATCAAAGACGCCGACCTGCCGGGCGCGCAGCAGAAGCTGGATATCCTGCAGCAGAGCATCGCTTTCCTGACCGGCGCCGGCTATCAGTTCATCGGCATGGATCACTTTGCGCGCCCGGACGACGAGCTGGCGATTGCGCAACGCGAAGGCAAGCTGCATCGAAATTTCCAGGGCTATACCACCCAGGGCGACAGCGATCTGCTGGGGCTGGGCGTGTCGGCCATCAGCATGCTTGGCGACAGCTATGCGCAGAACCAGAAAGAGCTGAAGCGTTACTATGACAGCGTACAGGCGCAGGGTAATGCGCTGTGGCGCGGGCTGGCGCTGACGGACGACGATTGCCTGCGGCGCGATCTGATCAAAACCCTGATCTGCAATTTCCGGTTGGCGTATCCGCCGCTCGAACGGCAATACGGCATCGACTTTACCGCTTACTTCGCCGAAGACCTGCAGCTGCTGGCGCCGTTTGAACGCGATGGGCTGGTGGAGCGGGACGAGCAGGGCATCCGCGTCACGCCGCGCGGGCGCTTGCTGATCCGCAATATCTGCATGTGTTTTGACCGCTATCTGCGGCAACAGGCGCGCAGCCAGCAATTCTCACGGGTGATCTGAGGATGAAAAAACAGCCGCTGATGCGGCTGTTTTTTTAACTGAAGAAGTTAATCAGCGCGGCGCACAACACCGCGGCAACCGCCGCCTGCGGGGTGTGGCTGGCGGCGGAGCCCAGCTCCGCGCCCTGAGAAATGAATACGATGAATGAGTCCAGCATCGTCAACCTCCAGAGTGTGCGACACGATCATACTGCGCCCGCACCGGCTGTAAAGTCTGCGGTTGGCGTTTTTTTGTGCGCCGGACTGCGTTTTTCATCATCCATCCCCGTTCCTATTCCATGCCCAGCTCTTTAAGCTTGCGGGTCAGAGTATTTCGCCCCCAGCCCAGCAGGCGCGCGGCTTCCTGTTTGTGCCCCTGGGTGTGGCGCAGCGCGGTGGTGAGCAGCGTGCGCTCCATTTCCGGCTGTGCTTCCGAAAGCAGGTTTTGATGACCGGAACGCAGCGCGCGATCGGCCCACTGTGCCAGCAGCGTGGCCCAGCTGTCCGGCAGACTGTGGCTGGGGCTCTCCGGCGCGGCGGTTTCGAACAGTTCGCTCGGCAGATCCTGAATCAGCACCTCTTGCCCGGCGGCCATCACCGTCAGCCAGCGGCAGGTGTTCTCCAGCTGGCGCACGTTGCCCGGCCAGGGCAGGCGGGTCAGCGCGGTTTCGGTTTCCGGGTGCAGGTTTTTGGCTTCGACGCCTAACTCTTTGGCGGCGATCTGCAGGAAGTGGCGCGCCAGCCGCGGGATGTCTTCACGGCGCTCGCGCAGCGGCGGCAGGTGTACGCGGATCACGTTCAAGCGGTGGAACAGATCCTCGCGGAACTTGCCTTCCTGCACCCGCAGCTCCAGGTTCTGGTGCGTGGCGGCGATGATGCGTACGTCGACCTTCACCGGCGCATAGCCGCCGACCCGGTAGAACTGGCCGTCCGCCAGCACCCGCAGCAGGCGCGTTTGCACGTCGAGCGGCATATCGCCGATCTCGTCGAGGAACAGCGTGCCGCCGTCGGCCTGTTCAAAGCGCCCCTGACGGATTTGGTTCGCGCCGGTGAAGGCGCCTTTCTCGTGGCCGAACAGCTCGGACTCGATCAGGTCCTTGGGGATGGCGGCCATGTTCAGGGCGATGAACGGCGACTTGGCGCGCGGGCTGTGGCGGTGCAGCGCATGCGCCACCAGCTCTTTGCCGGTGCCGGATTCGCCGTTGATCAATACGCTGATCGATGAACGCGACAGCCGGCCGATGATGCGAAACACGTCCTGCATCGCCGGCGCCTCGCCGATGATGTCCGCTGCCGGATCGCTGGCCGGCTGGCTGCGCACCGGCTGCTGCTGCTCCTGATAATGGCTGATGGCGCGCTCGACCAGCGCCACCGCTTCGTCGATGTCGAACGGTTTCGGCAGGTAGTCGAAGGCCCCTTGCTGATAGGCGCTGACGGCGGCGTCCAAATCCGAATGCGCGGTCATGATGATCACCGGCAACATCGGGTGGCGCTGTTTGATCTGCTTGAGCAGCGCCAGGCCGTCTATACCCGGCATGCGGATATCGGACAGCAGCACGTCGGGGGTTTGCGTGGCCAAGGCTTCCAGCACGTCATTGCCGCCTTCGTAGGTGGCGCAGCTCAGGCCCGCACCGGTGAGCGCGCGCTCAAGCACCCAGCGGATGGAGCTATCGTCATCGACGATCCAGACTATCCCTCGTTGCATAGCAAACCTCACTGACGAATGGGCAGGTAGACCGAGAATTCGGTATGACCTGGCCAACTGTTGAATTCAATTTTTCCGCAATGCTGATCGATAAGATTGCGGGCGATGGATAATCCCAGGCCGGTACCGCCCTCACGGCCGCTGACCATCGGGTAGAACAGCGTGTCCTGCAGCTGCGCCGGCACGCCGGGGCCGTCGTCTTCGACGTCGATGCGCGCCGCCAGGCGGTAGCGGGTGCCGTGCAACGTAATCTGAAACGCGGTGCGGGTGCGCAGCGTGATGGTGCCGCCCGCCTCGCCCAGCGCCTGCAGCGCATTGCGGGTGATGTTCAGCAGCACCTGTTCAATCTGATCCGGGTCGTGGGCCATTTCCGGCAGGCTCGGATCGTAGTCGCGCACCAGCGTGACGTTATCCGGCATTTCCAGCGACACCAGCTGGCAGACGCGCTCCGCGACCTGATGAATGCTCTGGGTGATGTGCTGGCCGGGCCGCTGTGGGCCGAGTAGGCGATCCACCAGATTGCGCAGCCGATCGGCCTGCTCAATGATCACCTTGGTGTATTCGGTCAGCGCCGGATCGGGCAGCGCCTTGGCCAACAGCTGCGCCGCGCCGCGCAGGCCGCCCAGCGGATTTTTAATCTCGTGCGCCAAACCGCGCACCAGATCGCGGGCCGCCACCTGTTGGGCATGCTGCAGCTGTTCCTGGCTCAGGCGGCGCTGATTGTCCATCGGCGCCAGCTCGACCAGGATATAGCCTTCCGGCAGCGCCTGAGCGGTCAGGGAAAGGATGTGCGCACGGCCGTCGACCACCAGGGTCACTTCGTTGTCGGTGAAGCCCTGACCGGCGCGCAGGCTTTCGCGCATCAATGAGACGTTCAGCGAAAAATAACCGAGCAAATCGGGCAGCGGCGTGCCGAACAGCTTGCGGGAGCTTTGCGCCAGCAGCTGCTGTGCCGCCGGGTTGGCGTAGTGAACCGCCAGTGAGTCATCCAACAGCAGGATGCTGTTGATGAGTGAATTGAGGATCTGCCCAGCATCGGGCAGCTTGCCAGTTGCCATACAGCAGACTCCTGCACCTTTTTAGTGCATCTATCCTACTCCATCCGGGATCGGCGCGGTATGGAATAGTTTTGCAGAAAATACGGTGGAGAAAAAAACCCATCCGAAGATGGGCTGAAAGTTTCCACGGCAACAAAAAAGCGATAACAAAAATGTGGGCGCCGTCCGCCTGTGCAGACGGCGCGGGTAGGGCTTAGACGCTGTAGTACAGTTCGAACTCAACCGGGTGTGGCGTCATGCGAACGCGGTCCATCTCTTCTTTGCGCAGTTCGATGTAGGCATCGATCGCATCGTCGGTGAACACGCCGCCGCGGGTCAGGAACTCGCGGTCTTCGTTCAGTGCGGCCATCGCCTCGTCCAGCGAACCGGCCACTTTTGGGATCTCGGCTTCTTCTTCCGGCGGCAGGTCGTACAGGTTTTTGTCCATGGCGTCGCCAGGGTGGATCTTGTTGATGATGCCGTCCAGGCCGGCCATCAGCAGCGCGGCGAAGCACAGGTATGGGTTAGCCGCCGGATCCGGGAAGCGGGCTTCGATGCGGCGCGCTTTCGGGCTGGCGACCACCGGGATACGGATGGACGCGGAACGGTTACGGGCGGAGTAAGCCAGCATCACCGGCGCTTCGTAGCCCGGCACCAGACGTTTGTACGAGTTGGTGGTCGGGTTGGCCAACGCGTTGATCGCCTTGGCATGCTTGATGATGCCGCCAATGTAGAACAGCGCGGTTTCAGACAGGCCGCCGTATTTGTCGCCGGCGAACAGGTTGGTGCCGTTCTTGGACAGCGACATGTGGCAGTGCATGCCGGAACCGTTGTCGCCGAACATTGGCTTCGGCATGAAGGTCGCGGTTTTACCGAAGGCGTGCGCCACGTTGTGCACCACGTATTTGTAGATTTGAATTTCGTCGGCTTTCTTGGTCATGGTGTTGAAGCGGGTTGCCACTTCGTTCTGACCGGCGGTTGCCACTTCGTGGTGGTGCGCTTCAACCACCAGGCCCATCTCTTCCATGGTCAGACACATGGTGGAACGCAGATCCTGCGAAGAGTCGACCGGTGGAACCGGGAAGTAACCGCCTTTCACCGCCGGACGGTGGCCTTTGTTGCCGCCGTCGTATTTTGTGCCGGAGTTCCAGGCGCCTTCGATGTCGTCGATGGCCACGTGGGACCCGCGGATGCTGCTGCCGAAGCGGATGTCGTCGAACAGGAAGAACTCAGGCTCTGGCCCGAACAGCACGGTATCCGCGATGCCGGAGGAGCGCAGGAAGTCTTCGGCGCGTTTGGAGATTGAGCGCGGGTCGCGATCGTAGCCTTGCATGGTGCCCGGCTCGAGAATGTCGCAGCGAATGATCAGCGTAGGTTCTTCGAAGAACGGATCCAGAACCGCCGTGCTGGCGTCCGGCATCAGCACCATGTCAGATTCGTTGATGCCCTTCCAACCACCGATAGAGGAGCCGTCAAACATTTTACCTTCTTCGAAGAAGTCGGCGTTTACCTGGTGAGCCGGGATAGTCACGTGCTGTTCCTTACCCTTGGTGTCAGTGAAACGCAGGTCTACGAATTTCACTTCATGCTCATTCAGCATCGTCAAAACGTGTTCAGCGGACATACTTAACTCTCCCGGTTTATCATTGTCGTCGTCGTGGAACGAATCTGTGGAACTGGCTTTTTTCGCCTTGAAAAGACTAAAGCGAAAAGCGTGCCAACTTTTAGAAAAGGCTTTTATCGCCTCTCTGCGCGGGTTTTACTCAGCCACAGTATGCACCATCAACGATAAATTGCACTGTTATGGTGCAATAAGGGTGGGCGTGGGCACCGAAATGGTGCAAAAGTGCAACGATTGCGGCTTTTTGCACCGTGAAAGGGATCACAAACTGACCGGTACGCGGTTGTTTATAAGAGATGGTTGTGATCTTGTTTAGTCCCTCGCTTAATACGTGTACAATAGCGCGCTATTTCTAATGCCCGAGGCAAAGCTGTGATCGAAAATTTGCGTAACATCGCCATTATTGCCCACGTTGACCATGGTAAAACCACCCTGGTTGACAAGCTGCTGCAACAATCCGGTACTTTCGGAGAGCGTGCGGAAGCGACCGAACGCGTAATGGACTCCAACGATTTGGAGAAAGAGCGTGGGATTACCATCCTCGCAAAAAACACCGCCATTAATTGGAACGGTTACCGTATCAACATCGTGGATACCCCAGGACACGCCGACTTCGGCGGCGAGGTAGAGCGCGTGATGTCGATGGTTGACTCGGTGCTGCTGGTTGTGGATGCAATGGATGGCCCTATGCCGCAAACCCGCTTCGTGACCAAGAAGGCGTTCGCCAACGGTCTGAAGCCGATCGTGGTCATCAACAAGGTTGACCGTCCTGGCGCGCGCCCTGACTGGGTTGTGGATCAGGTGTTCGACCTGTTCGTGAACCTCGACGCGACCGACGAGCAGCTCGACTTCCCGATCATCTACGCTTCTGCGCTGAACGGCATCGCCGGCGTCGACCACACCGATATGGCGGAAGACATGACCCCGCTGTATCAGGCGATCGTCGACCACGTGTCTGCGCCGCAGGTTGAGCTGGAAGCGCCATTCCAGATGCAGATCTCCCAGTTGGACTACAACAACTACCTGGGCGTTATCGGCATCGGCCGCATCAAGCGCGGTAAAGTGAAGCCGAACCAGCAGGTCACCATCATCGACAGCGAAGGTAAAACTCGCAACGGTAAAGTGGGCAAAGTGCTGGGTCACCTGGGTCTGGAGCGTATCGACAGCACCCTGGCGGAAGCGGGCGACATCATCGCCATCACCGGCCTGGGCGAACTGAACATCTCCGACACCATCTGCGACACCAACGCCGTAGAAGCGCTGCCGGCGCTGTCCGTCGACGAACCAACCGTAACCATGTTCTTCAACGTCAACACCTCGCCGTTCTGCGGTAAAGAAGGCAAGTACGTGACGTCGCGTCAGATCCTTGACCGTCTGAACAAAGAGCTGGTGCACAACGTGGCGCTGCGCGTTGAAGAAACCGACGATGCGGACGCCTTCCGCGTATCCGGTCGTGGCGAACTGCACCTGTCGGTGCTGATCGAGAACATGCGTCGTGAAGGTTTCGAGCTGGCGGTTTCCCGTCCGAAAGTTATCTTCCGCGAAATCGATGGCCGCAAGCAGGAGCCATTCGAGAACGTAACGCTGGATATCGAAGAGCAGCATCAGGGCTCCGTGATGCAGGCGATGGGTGAGCGTAAAGCCGACCTGAAAAACATGGATCCGGACGGTAAGGGCCGCGTGCGTCTCGACTACGTGATCCCAAGCCGCGGTCTGATCGGCTTCCGTAACGAATTCATGACCATGACTTCGGGTACCGGCCTGCTGTACTCCACCTTCAGCCACTACGACGACGTGCGTCCGGGCGAAGTGGGCCAGCGTCAGAACGGCGTGCTGATCTCCAACGGCCAGGGCAAAGCGGTAGCGTTCGCGCTGTTCGGCCTGCAGGATCGCGGCAAGCTGTTCCTGGGCCACGGTGCTGAAGTGTATGAAGGCCAGATCATCGGTATTCACTCACGCTCTAACGACCTGACCGTAAACTGCCTGACCGGTAAGAAGCTGACCAACATGCGTGCTTCCGGTACTGACGAAGCGACTACCCTGGTTCCGGCCATCAAAATGACCCTGGAGCAAGCTCTGGAGTTCATCGATGACGACGAACTGGTAGAAGTGACGCCAACCTCGATCCGTATCCGTAAGCGTCACCTGACGGAAAACGATCGTAAGCGTGCCAGCCGCGGTCCTAAAGACGCTTAATCGCTGATTGAGTGTCTCATGCTTAGGGCGCGGTTCTCGCGCCCTGAGTTTTTTCCTCTGTTGTTCCCCGTTTGTGCGGCGCGCTATGCGCTTTTCCGTTCGCTCTCTGTTCAGCTGTTCCTTTTCCCGCTACAGTGAAATCTCACCGGCCCATCAGGAGAGGACTATGCTGTATATCTTTGATTTAGGTAATGTGATCGTCGATATCGATTTCAAGCGTGTGCTGGGCGTGTGGAGCAATTTGAGCGGCACGCCGTTGGCGGTGCTGTCCGATCGTTTCGCCATGGGTGAGGTGTTCCAGCAACATGAGCGCGGTGAAATTAGCGACGAAGACTTCGCCGGCAAGCTGTGTGATGAAATGGGCATTGCGCTCAGCTTCGAGCAATTCGCCACCGGCTGGCAGGCGGTATTCGTCGCGCTGCGCCCGGAAGTGATCGACATCATGCAGCGTCTGCGCAACGAGGGTCACCGGGTGGTGGTGCTGTCGAACACCAACCGTCTGCACTGCAACTACTGGCCGCAGCACTATCCTGAAGTGGCCGCCGCCGCCGATCATCTCTATCTGTCGCAAGATCTCGGCATGCGCAAGCCGGAGGCTGATATCTATCAACATGTGCTGGCTGCGGAAAACACCGCCGCCGCCGACGCGGTGTTCTTCGACGATCACCCGGCGAACGTCCTCGCCGCGCAGGCGCTGGGGATCAAGACGGTGCACGTCACCGATCGCGACGTGGTGCCGGCCTATTTTGCCCAATGAGCGCAGGGCGCGTTAAGCTTAAGGCGTATCAACGGACATCAAGGAGTGACCATGTCGTTTTTCCGCCGCAAGACGCTGCCCTCTGCGATTAAGCCCGGCGTCACCTTCGGACGGTTGCTGTACCAGCGTATCGATCACGATGGCCTGACGATGTTGGCGGGCCATCTCGCCTACGTTTCCCTGCTGTCGCTGGTGCCGCTGGTCACCGTGGTGTTCGCCCTGTTCGCCGCTTTCCCGATGTTTTCCGACATCAGCGAGCAGCTGAAGAGCTTCATTTTTTCCAATTTCGTGCCGGCCGCCGGCAACGTCATACAGAACTACCTGGAACAGTTCGTCGCCAACTCCAACAAGATGACCGCCGTCGGCACCTGCGGGCTGATTGTCACCGCGCTGTTGCTGATCTCCTCGGTGGACAGCGTGCTGAACACCATCTGGCGCAGCAAGAACAAACGGCCGATCGTCTTCTCCTTCGCCGTGTACTGGATGGTGCTGACGCTGGGGCCGCTGCTGGTGGGCGCCAGCATGGCCATCAGTTCGTACCTGCTGTCGCTCAACTGGCTGGCGCAGACCGGCGTCAACGGCCTGGTGGATCAGGTGCTGCGCATCTTTCCGCTGATTTTGTCGTGCACCTCCTTCTGGCTGCTGTATTGCATCGTGCCGACGGTGCGCGTGCCGCCCAAAGACGCGCTGATTGGCGCGGTGGTGGCCGGATTGCTGTTCGAACTGGGCAAGAAGGGATTCGCGCTGTACGTCACCATGTTCCCCTCCTATCAGCTGATTTACGGCGTGCTGGCGGTGATCCCGATTTTATTCCTGTGGGTCTACTGGAGCTGGTGTATCGTGTTACTCGGCGCGGAAATCACCGTGACCATCGGCGAATACCGCGACTACCGCCGGCAGAAGGCGGAGCAACAGGAACCAAAACCAGAAGGGCAGCAGGAATGATTGCGTTGATTCAACGGGTGTTAAACGCCAGCGTCACGGTGGGTGGCGAGACGGTAGGCAAAATCGGCCCCGGTTTGTTAGTGTTATTGGGCGTGGAGCAGGGCGATAACGAGCAAAAAGCGCAGCGCCTGTGCGAACGTGTGTTGGGATACCGTATTTTCGGCGACGAGAACGACAAGATGAATCTCAACGTCCAGCAGGCCGGGGGCAGCGTGCTGGTCGTCTCGCAGTTCACCCTGGCGGCGGACACCCAGAAGGGCATGCGGCCCAGCTTCTCGCGCGGCGCCGCGCCGCAGGAAGCCGATAGGTTGTATCAATATTTTGTTGGCCAGTGCCGCGAACGCGGCGTAGAGACCCAGACCGGCGAGTTCGCCGCCGACATGCAGGTGGCGCTGGTCAACGATGGTCCGGTGACATTCTGGCTACAGGTCTAAGCATTCGGAGAACAGGCGTTTATGTATCACCTACGAGTACCCGTAACAGAACAAGAACTGAAGGAGTATTACCAGTTTCGCTGGGAAATGCTGCGCAAGCCGCTGCACCAGCCGGTGGGTTCGGAAAAGGATGCCTATGACGCCATGGCCCATCACCAAATGGTGGTGGACGAGGCCGGTAAAATCGTCGCCATCGGGCGGCTGTACATCAATGCCGACAACGAGGCGGCGATCCGGTTTCTGGCGGTAGATCCGACGCTGCAGGATAAAGGGCTGGGGACGTTGGTGGCGATGACGTTGGAGTCCGTCGCGCGGCAGGAAGGCGTGAAGCGGGTGGTGTGCAGCGCCCGTGAAGACGCGGTGGATTTCTTCGCCAAACTGGGCTTCGTCAATCAGGGCGAGATCACCGCGCCGCAGACCACCCCGATCCGTCACTTCTTGATGATCAAACCGGTAGCGACGCTGGACGATATCCTGCATCGCCCCGACTGGTGCGGCCAATTGCAGCAGGCCTGGTATGAACACATCCCGCTGAGCGAAAAGATGGGCGTGCGCATCAGCCAATACACCGGCCAGCGCTTCGTCACCACCATGCCGGAGATCGGCAACCAAAATCCGCACCATACGCTGTTTGCCGGCAGCCTGTTCTCACTGGCGACGCTGACCGCCTGGGGGCTGATTTGGCTGCTGCTGCGCGAGCGCCATCTGGGCGGCACCATCATTCTGGCGGACGCGCACATTCGCTACAGCAAACCGATCACCGGCAGGCCGCGGGCGGTGGCGGATCTCGGCTCGCTGAGCGGCGATTTGGCGCGTCTGGCGCGCGGCCGCCGCGCGCGCGTACACGCCGAAGTGCATCTGTTCGGCGACGAGGATAAAGGCGCGGTGTTCGAAGGCACCTACATGGTGTTGCCGGCCGAGCCGGATGTGCCGTTGGATCAGGGCGGTTCTGAAGCGCTGGAAGAGTAAGGCGGCGGCCCTGCCCTGAAGGCGGGCCGCGCAGTGCATTACGGCAGTTGTTGGTTCACCGCTTGGCCGTCGCCGGCGGTGGCCTGCAGATTGCCCTTCAACGAGGCTTTGAACGGCCCGTCGCTGTTCAGCAGCCCTTTCAACTGCAGCTCAAGGTTGCCGTCGCCCGTCAGCGGCACCGGCTGCCATCCCCATTGCTGCAAAGTGTTGATCGGTACCGATCGGCCGTGCAAAGTCAGCTGGAACGGCTTGCCCGGCAGCTGATCGACGGTCGCTTTGGCCTCAAGCAACCCATTAGGCATAAAGGCGCTGAGCTCGGTGACATTGATCTGATTGGCGTCGGCATTCAGCGCCAGCGAAGGGCGCCGCACGTCTATCTTGTTAAAGGTCGCTTCGCTGCCGTTCAGGTTCAGCGAGCCGGACCAGATGCCCCATTGGCGATCGCGCGCCAGCAGCAGATTGCTGCCGTAGCCGTCCAGCGCGGTGATCTGGAATGGGAACGCCGGGTTGATATCGATGATCAGATTGCGGTTGGTGGTCAGTTTGGTGAC
Source organism: Serratia sp. HRI (assembly GCF_010119335.3). NCBI lineage: Bacteria > Pseudomonadati > Pseudomonadota > Gammaproteobacteria > Enterobacterales > Yersiniaceae > Serratia > Serratia sp. HRI. The sequence continues at coordinate 2,742,508 of NZ_CP083690.1, forward strand.
ATACACCTCCGCCAGCCAGTCCGGCAGCGGTTTTAGCCACAGTTCACGCCAGTCGATCGGCAGGGTGTACTCCAGTGCCGCTATGGCCACTTCATCCAGCTGCAGGCGTTTGCCGGCGCGCAGCCAGTTGCCGGAGGTGCGTAGCAGCCCGCCTTCCCAGCGGGTGGTGAATTGCTGAATGGCGATGCCGGCGGAAGAGAGCCGCAGGGTGGCGATCGGGTCGATCAGGTGGAAACTGCCGTTGATCACGTCGCCGGCGTTGACGTTGAGCGAGCCGTCTTCGCTGCGCCAGTCGCCTTTTTCGATGCTGACGTTTTGCAGCGACAGATCGAGATCGTTAAACGCCCATGCCTTGCCTTCCAGGCGCGCGTCGATCAAATCGAAACGCTTGAGGGTGACCGGCGGCAGCGTGGTAAAGCGCTGCATGAATTCCGCCAGCGTTAACGGGGTCTGCATGCGCACGCCGCTCAGCCGCAGGCGATCCACCTGCCAACTGCCGTCGGCGGCGCGGCTGGCCACGCCGGTCAGGTCGCCCTGCGCCAGATCGGCGCCGAAGTTGTTCAACAGCAGCAGGCCCTGTTTTTGCTCCCCTTGCACCAACACCTTCGAGGCGGGAATGCCGTTCAGCGTCATCGAACCGGCGCTGAACTGGAACTGGTTGTTGTCCCCCAACAGATGGCCGGCCAGCGGGCGCCACGGCGTGATGCCGGCAGTGACCTGCTGCGCGTTGAGCTGCCACTTGCTATCGTTGGACTGCAACGCCATGTTGCTCAGCTGCAGCACGTCGGCCTGTACAGGCAGCGCCGCCGCCTGCGGCTGCACGTTCAACGTGCCGTCGCGCAGCGTGACGCTGTGGAAATAGCGCGGTTCGGTGATTTGGCGCAGGCTGAGGCCGAGATCGACGCGGTTGGCGACCAGCGCCTGCGGCTGGCCGTTGCGCGCCAGCTGCACGTCTTCCAGAGCGATCTGGTCCGGCTGGCTCCACGAATGGGTGATTTTTCCTATCGACAGGCGGTATTCACTGTTGTCGCTGATCCAGGCGCTCAGGCGGCCTGCCGCCCAGCGAGTTTGCCCCACCAGGTACAGTACCACCACCGCCAACACGATCAGCAGCAGCAACGTCAGCAACAGCTTTCCGATAAATTTCATCGTCTACATCCGCATCGGTCAAAAAAGATACCCTGTTTATGCCGCAATTGGCCGGGCATCTCAAGGGCAATGGTCTGATAGACAATAAAAAACGGCCGCAAGCGGCCGTTTGAACGTCAATGGACGGGTTACTTTTTCTCGTATTCCTGCGGGAACACCAGGTTCAGCACGATGGCGGTAATACCGCCGGCGGCGATGCCGGAAGAGAGCAGGGTTTTCAGCCAGTCCGGCGCGAACTGCAGGATCAGCGGCTGCTGGGAGACGCCCATGCCGACGGCCAGCGACAGCGCCATGATCATGATGGCGCGGCGGTTCAGACGCTCGCGCGACACGATGCGCACGCCGGAGGCGGCGATGGTGCCGAACATCACGATGGTCGCGCCGCCCAGGACCGGTTCGGGAATGTGCTGTACGAAGCCGGCCACCGCCGGGAACAGCCCCAGCGCGATCAGCATCAGCGCCACCACGAAGCCGACGTAGCGGCTGGCGACGCCGGTCAGCTGGATCACCCCGTTGTTCTGGCCGAAGCAGGAGTTGGGGAAGGTGTTGAACACCGCCGACAGCATCGAGTTCAGGCCGTTGGCCAGCACGCCGCCCTTCAGGCGCTTCATATACAGCGGCCCGCTGACCGGCTGTTCGGAGACGTCGGAGGTGGCGGTGATGTCACCGATGGTTTCCAGCGAGGTGACCATAAAGATCAGCATCAGCGGCAGCAGCAGGTTCCAGTCGAAGCCCAGGCCGTAATAGAGCGGCGTGGGGATGGTGATTGCCGCCGTGGGGGCCGCCGGTGCGTCGGCGGGCAGCATGTCCATCGCCCAGGCCAACAGATAGCCGACTGCCATGGCGATCACCAGCGAAGCCACGCGCAGGTAAGGGTTGCGCTGGCGGTTCAGCAGGATGATCACGGCCAGCACCGCGCCGGCCAGCAGCAGATTTTTCGGCGAGCCGAAGCTGTGATCGTTCATCGCGGCGTAGCCGCCGCCGATCGAGGTCAGGCCGACCTGAATCAGCGACAGGCCGATGATCATCACCACGATGCCGGAAACCAGCGGGGTGATGATGCGGCGCGCCAGATGCAGCACGCGCGACAGCAAAATTTCGGTGCAGGAAGCGACCATCAGGGTGCCGAACAGCGCGGCCATCATGGTCGGCACGTCGGCGCCGCCGTTTTTCAGCGCCAGACCGCCCATGATCAGCGGCGAAACGAAATTGAAGCTGGTGCCCTGAATCGACAGCAGCCCGGAACCCACCGGCCCCCAGGTTTTGATTTGCAGAATGGAAGCCAGACCGGAGGCGAACAGCGACATGCTGATGATGTGCTGGGTATCCTGTGCCGGCAGGCCCAGCGCCTGGCAGATCAGCAGGGCCGGAGTGATCACCGCGACGAACATCGCCAGCAGATGCTGGCCGGCGGCAAACAGCGTTTGCGGCAGCGGCGGGCGATCTTCCAGGCGATAAATCAGTTCACTGGCGCGGGGTTCTGAGGCGGCTTGGCGCGCGGCATCAAGCTCGGAGGATGACATGCTCATGGTGTGGCGTTTCCAGATACGGCAAAGCAGGCATTTTAATGCTCCGCCCCGCAAAAGCAAACGGTTGCGCGTAAATATTATGTTGCCGACTTTCTCGCTTATGTCGCATTTTCATTCATTTTTTCTTGTCATCTCAGCGTTTTTTACTTTTAATCCTGCACTCATCAAGTTTAAAAACTAAGTGGTTTTCTATAACTTATTATTTTTATTTGGATCTTTTCCCTTACATGGAGTACCTGGATGTTTCATCTTGATACTTATGGCACGTTAGTCGCGGCGACGCTGGTTTTGCTCCTCGGAGGCAAGTGCGTCAGAACCATTCCTCTGCTGCGAAAATATACCATTCCTGCTCCCGTCGCCGGCGGTTTGCTGGTGGCCCTCCTGCTGTTAGCCCTGAAAAAGCTCGTCAACTGGGAAATCAGTTTTGACATGTCGCTGAAGGACCCGCTGATGCTGGCCTTCTTCGCCACCATCGGCCTGAACGCCAACCTGGCGCGTTTGCGCGCCGGCGGCAAGGTGCTGGTGGTGTTCCTGTTCGTGGTGCTGGGGCTGCTTATCGTGCAGAACGCCATCGGTATCGGCATGGCGAAAATGCTGGGGCTGGATCCGCTGATGGGCCTGATCGCCGGGTCGATCACCCTGTCGGGCGGCCACGGCACCGGGGCCGCCTGGAGCAAGCTGTTCATCGAGCGCTACGGCTTCGAGAACGCGACGGAAGTCGCCATGGCCTGCGCCACCTTCGGCCTGGTGCTGGGCGGCCTGATCGGCGGCCCGGTGGCGCGCTATCTGGTCAAACACTCCTCCACGCCGGAAGGCACCCCGGATGACAGCGTGCAGCCGAGCGGCTTCGAGAAGCCGGAAAGCGGCCGCCTGATCACCTCGCTGGTAATGATCGAAACCATCGCCATGATCGCCATCTGTCTGAGCCTGGGGCAGCTGATTGCCGGCCTGCTGAGCGGCACGGTGTTTGAACTGCCGAACTTCGTTTGCGTGTTGTTCGTCGGGGTGATCCTCAGCAACACGCTGGCCTTCACCGGTTTCTATACCGTGTTCGAGCGAGCGGTATCGGTGCTGGGCAACGTCAGCCTGTCGCTGTTCCTGGCGATGGCGTTGATGAGCCTGCGCCTGTGGGAACTGGCCTCGCTGGCGCTGCCGATGCTGGCGATCCTGGCGGTGCAGACGCTGGTCATGGCGTTGTACGCTATCTTCGTCACCTATCGGGTGATGGGCAAGAACTACGACGCGGCGGTGCTGGCCGCCGGCCACTGCGGCTTCGGCATGGGCGCCACGCCGACGGCGATCGCCAACATGCAGGCGATCACCGATCGCTTTGGCCCGTCGCACGTGGCGTTTTTGGTGGTGCCGATGGTGGGCGCGTTCTTTATTGATATCGCCAATGCGATCGTCATCAAGCTGTATCTGCTGCTGCCGGTGTTCCCGGCGGTGGGGTGATATCGCGAGTCATCACGAAAAGGGCGCCTGAGGCGCCCTTTTTTATGCGTTGGAGTAGCGCGCCTTCTCCGGCAGCCAGCGTTCAATCAGCGCCTGGGCGTGCTCCGGATAATGCTGATGGAGATGGCGAGCGACGCGCTGCACTTCGGGGATCATCGCCTGATCGCGCAGCAGATCCGCCACCTTGAATTCGGCGCTGCCGGTCTGGCGGGTGCCCAGCAGCTCGCCCGGGCCGCGGATCTCCAGATCGCGCTGCGCGATGACGAAGCCATCGTTGCTGTCGCGCAGCACCTGCAGGCGCGTTTGCGCGGTTTTGCTCAGCGGTGTTTTGTACAGCAGCACGCAGTGTGAGGCCACGGCGCCGCGCCCTACGCGGCCGCGCAGCTGGTGCAGCTGCGCCAGGCCCAACCGTTCCGGGTTTTCGATGATCATCAGACTGGCGTTCGGCACGTCGACGCCGACTTCGATCACCGTAGTGGCGACCAACAGCTGCAGCTCGCCTTGTTTAAACGCCTGCATCACCGCCTGCTTTTCCTGCGCTTTCATGCGGCCGTGCACCAGCGCCACCTTCAGCTCCGGCAGCGCGGTTTTCAATTCTTCCCAGGTGGCTTCCGCCGCCTGCGCTTCCAGCAGTTCGGATTCTTCGATCAGCGTACACACCCAGTAAGCTTGCCGCCCCTCTTCCAGACAGGCGCTTTTCACCCGTTGAATGATGTCGGCGCGGCGGGTATCGGGGATGGCGACGGTGGTCACCGGCGTACGGCCCGGCGGCAGTTCGTCGATGACCGAGGTATCGAGATCGGCATAGGCGGTCATTGCCAGCGTGCGCGGGATCGGCGTGGCGGTCATGATCAGCTGATGGGCGTGGAAGCCTTGCTCTTCGCCTTTCTCCCACAGCGCCAGCCGTTGATGCACCCCGAAGCGGTGCTGCTCATCGATGATCACCAACGCCAAACCGTTGAACTGCACCTGCTCCTGGAAGATAGCGTGGGTGCCGACCACCATAGACACCTGGCCGCTGGCGATGGCTTCCTGCTGCGCGATGCGCGCCTTGCCTTTCTGTTTGCCGGCCAGCCAGCCGACCTCCAGCCCCAGCGGCTCGAACCACTGACGGAAATTGTTGGCGTGCTGCTCGGCCAGCAGTTCGGTTGGCGCCATCAGCGCCACCTGCTTGCCGTGCGCGATAGCGCGCAGCGCCGCCAGCGCCGCCACCAGCGTTTTGCCGGAGCCGACGTCGCCCTGCACCAGCCGCATCATCGGGAAGTCTTTTTGCATATCGGCTTCGATGTCGGCCACCACGCGCGTTTGCGCGCCGGTCGGCGAGAACGGCAACTGGGCGAGAAAACGGTTTTTCAGCCGATCGTCCGGCAGCAGCGGCTGCGCCTGGTAACTCTGGGCACCGGCGCGCACCGCCAGCATGCTCAGATTATGCGCCAGCAGCTCTTCGAGGATCAGGCGTTTTTGCGCCGGGTGTTTGCCCAGCTCCAGATCCACCAGCTGGATGTCCGGCGGCGGGCGATGCAGGGTGTGCAGCGCCTGCGGCAGGCTCATCAGGCCGCCGCTCAACTCCGGCGGCAGCAGTTCGGCGATGGCGCAGGTATCCAGCAGCTCCAGCGCCTGATCGGTCAGCTTGCGCAGCGTGGCTTGCCGCACCCCTTCGGTGGTGGGGTAGACCGGCGTCAGCGACTCCTGCAGCTCGACTTCGCTGGCTTCGCCCTGAATGCGGTATTCCGGATGGATGATTTCCGCGCCGTGGTTGCCGCGTTTGATCTCGCCGTAGGCGGTCACGCGGCGGCCGGTGGCCAGGCTGTTCTTCATCGCGGCGTTGAAGTTGAAGAACCGCATGGTGAGGATGCCGGTGCCGTCGCTGATCTGGCAGGTCAGCATGCGGCGGCGGCCGAAGCTGATGTCGCTGCGCAGCACTTCCCCTTCTACCGTGGCATAGATGCCCGGCAGCAGATCGTTGATCGGGTAGAGACGAGTGCGGTCTTCGTAGCGCAGCGGCAGGTGCAGCAGCAGATCCTGAATGGTCTCGAGGCCAAGCTTGGCCAGTTTGCCCGCCTGGCTGGCGCCAACCCCGGAAAGCGTGGTGAGTGGGACAGCATCCAGCAGGCGGCCTTTCATTTGCGCACCGTCGCCTGCATGGCCGCCCACCATTCGGCGCTGGCGACCACCTGGCCCTGCTCGTCAATCTGCGGGCGTGGCAGCCCTTTGCGCTTGGCCACGTTGGCCAGCACCGGGTAGCCGCCTTCGAACAGCAGACGCTGCTGCTCTTCTTCATCCAGCATGCTGTTGTCGCGGCGATACAGGCCGGCGTTCTGCCGCTGGCGCTGCGCTTCATACAGGATCAGTGCCGAGGCCACGGAGACGTTGAGCGATTGCACCATGCCGATCATCGGAATGACGATGTCCTGATCGGCCAGCGCCAGCGCTTCTTCGGTGATGCCGGTTTTTTCCTGGCCGAGCAGCACGCAGGTGGGCCGGGTGTAATCCACCTCGCGGAAATCGACCGCGCGCGCAGACAGATGGGTGGCCAGAATTTGCATGCCCTGCGCTTTCAGGTGACCGACCGCGTCGCCGATGGAACGATGGGTTTTGACGCTGACCCAGCTGTTGCTGCCGGCGGCGGAGGAAACCAGGGTGCGCATGCGGGTGGTGGGCCACACGGCGTGGACCTGATGCACGCCGACGGCGTCGGCGGTGCGGATAATGGCGGAGACGTTATGCGGTTTGTGCACTTGCTCCAGGCAGACCGTCAAATCCGGCTGCCGGGTCGCGAGCATTTCACAAATCCGCGCATAGCGTTCAGGACTCATAAGCGCTAGTTTCGGTTGCGGTTAACTTTGATCACATCCGGCATGATACGGATTTTACGCATAATGTTTGCCAAATGGATGCGATCGCGGGTGGTCAAGCGGATAAAGGCGCTATAAACCCGACCGTCTTTCTCTTCGGTGTTCAGGCTCTGAATATTGGACTCGGCTGCGTTGATCGCCGCCGTCAGGTTGGCCAGCGCGCCCTGGTGGTTGAACATGTCCACCTTGATCTCGGCGATGAACTCCTGCTCGGTCTCTTTATCCCACTCGACCGCCATGAACTTCTCAGGCTCTTTCTGATAGCCGCGAATATTGCGGCAGGATTCATGGTGGATCACCAGCCCTTTGCCCGGGCTGACGTGAGCGATAATCGGGTCGCCCGGAATCGGACGGCAGCACTTGGCGAAGGTGATCAACACCCCGTCGGCGCCCTTGATGGCCAGGTTACGCACGCCGGAGGAAGCGCCCAGGCTGGACTGATCGCCCTGCAGGTTCTTCGCCACCACCACGCTCATGGCGTTGCCGAGGCCGATTTCCGCCAGCAAATCGTCCAGCGTCGCCAGCTTCATGCGGTCCAGCTCGTGCTGAATGTTTTCCTGCGGGATTTCGGCCAGCTTGCGGCTGCCGCCCAACGCGTGGTTGAGCAGACGGCGGCCGAGGCCGACGGAGTCGTCGCGCTTGAGATTCTTCAGCATCTGGCGAATTTTGGCGCGCGCTTTCGAGCTGACCACGAAATTCAGCCAGGCGGCGTTGGGCCGCGCGCCCGGTGCGGTGATGATCTCGACGGTCTGGCCGCTGGTCAGCGACTGCGACAGCGGATATGGCTGACGATCGACGCGCGCGCCGACGCAGGCATGGCCGATATCGGTATGCACCGCATAGGCGAAGTCGACCGGCGTGGCACCGGCGGGCAGCTCGACGATGCGGCCTTCCGGGGTGAAAACGTAAATCTCATCCGGGAACAGATCGGATTTGACGCTCTCGATAAATTCAAACGAACTGCCGGCGCTTTGCTGCAGCTCCAGCAGGCTTTGCATCCAGCGCTGGGCGCGGATCTGCGCCGTGGTGCCGGTTTCGCCCTGTTCTCTTTCCTTGTAAGCCCAGTGCGCGGCCACCCCCATCTCAGCCATCTGGTCCATGTCTTCGGTTCGGATCTGCACTTCGACCGGCACGCCGTGCGGGCCGATCAACGAGGTATGCAGCGATTGATAGCCGTTGGCCTTGGGAATGGCGATGTAATCTTTCACTCGCCCCGGGCGCGGTTTGTACAGGCTGTGCACCTGGCCGAGCACGCGGTAGCAGGTATCGACCTCTTTCACGATCACCCGGAACGCGTAGATATCCATGATGGAATGGAAACGCTGTTCTTTGAGGTGCATCTTGAGGTAGATGGAGTAGAGGTGTTTTTCCCGCCCGCTGACGCGACAGGCGATGCCGGCTTCGGTCAGCCGCCCTTCGATCTCGGAGAGGATTTTTTGAATCATCTCTTTGCGGTTGCCGCGCGCGGCTTTCACCACTTCCTTGATCACGCGATAACGGTTCGGGTACAGCGCCTCGAAGCCCAGCTCTTCCAGCTCGGTTTTCAGGTGATGAATACCCAGACGGTGGGCGAGGGGGCTGTAGATTTCCAGGGTTTCACGCGCGATGCGCCGGCGTTTGTCGGGGCGCAGCGAACCGAGAGTGCGCATGTTGTGCGTACGGTCGGCCAGCTTGATCAGCACGACGCGGATATCCTGCACCATCGCCATGATCATCTTGCGGAAGTTTTCCGCCTGCGCTTCTTTCTTGTCCTGGAACTTCAGCTTGTCGAGCTTGGAGACGCCCTCAACCAGTTCGGCGACGCTCTTGCCGAACAGCTGTTCCATATCTTGATAGGTGGCTGGGGTGTCTTCGATGACGTCGTGCAGCAATGCCGCCATCAGCGTCTCGTGATCGAGACGCATTTCCGCCAGGATGCAGGCCACGGCGACCGGGTGAGTAATGTAAGGCTCACCGCTGGAGCGTGTCTGGCCCTCGTGCGCGTCGCGCGCGACGAGGTATGCCTGTTTGAGGCGCTTAATCTGCTCCTCGGGCAGGTAACGTTGAATCAGCAGATTCAGGCTTTCAAACAGGTACAAGGCGGACTCGCAGTCTAATTAACGACGACCTTCAGCAATCGCGGTAACCGCTTGAATCTCTGCGGCTTCCTGCTCTTGCTGTTCCTGGCGCTCACGCACGTCGAGGATCTGGCTGGTGATCAGGCCTTCTTCGATTTCGCGCAGGGCGATAACGGTGTACTTGTCGTTCTCTTCCGGAACCAGTGCATCTTTGCCGCCGGTCTGGATCTGACGCGCCCGACGAGCAGCGACCAACACCAGGTCAAAACGGTTACCAATTTTCTCTACAGCGTCTTGAACAGTTACGCGTGCCATATTTGTGCTACTCCACAGGTGACGAAAAGACTGGGCATGATACTGAAACTGCCTTCAGTCTGCCAATAGTTTGCTGATTAAAGCGTCATGCCGCAGCAACTGGCGGCCCAAACGCAGGCGTTCGGCGCGAATGATGGTCTTCAGATCGGACAGCGCCAGATCGAAATCATCGTTCACGATCAGGTAATCGTACTCCGCGTAATGCGTCATTTCCGCCACGGCCTGAGCCATGCGCTTGGCGATCACCTCTTCGGAATCCTGCCCGCGCCCGCGCAGGCGGCGGCCCAGTTCTTCCTTCGACGGCGGCAGAATGAAGATGCTGCGCGCCTGCGGCATTTTGGCGCGGATTTGCTGCGCGCCCTGCCAGTCGATATCCAGAAACACGTCTACGCCGGTCGCCAACACTTGTTCGATGGCGGCGCGCGAGGTGCCGTAATAGTTGCCGAACACTTCGGCGTGCTCAAGAAATGCGTCCTGCTCGATCATCCGGCGGAATTCGTCTTTCGAGACGAAGAAATAGTGTTCGCCGTGATTTTCACCCGGGCGGCTGTCGCGCGTGGTGTGCGAAACCGAAACCTGCGTGTCGTACAGCGGTTGCGTCTTTAACAAAGCCTGAATCAGACTTGATTTACCTGCGCCACTGGGAGCAGAGACAATATAAAGCGTGCCTTGAGCCATGATGATGTTCGTTGATAACGGTTGATATGCCAATAACAGCGGATGTGTATTTTCTCCGCACAGTATACACGGCTAACGCGCCGGGTGCAGCGTTAGCTCGCATTTTGCCCGCCGCTTTGCGCGGAAAAAGCGGCGAATGAGCGAATTTGCGCGTCGAAGGGCAACATTTCTGCAGTTTTGGCCTCGGCGGCGGCGCGTTGCCGCCCCGAGATCAGTGATCCGGATGCTGGTAGTTGAACACCGGCAGGCCGAGGCGGAAGCGCAGGGCGATCAGGCGAGCGCTCAGGCCCGCGACCAGCGTGAGGATCACCACCAGATTGTGCGGCAGGCTGAGGTGCTGCAGGCCGATATACAGCCAGGCGGCGCTGAAGGAGATGCCGGCATAGATCTCTTTCTGGAAAACCAGCGGGATACGGTTGCAGAACATGTCGCGCAGCACCCCGCCGAAGACGCCGGTGATCACCGCGGCGATGGCGGCGATAATGGCGCTGTGCCCCATATCCAGGGCTACCTGCGCGCCGATGATGGAGAAGACGATCAGGCCGACGGCGTCGAGCACCAGGAACAGGCGGCGCAGATGGCGCATCAGGGGGGCCACCCAGGTGGTGACGATCGCCGCTATCGCGACGATGACGATGTATTCCGGGTGTTTGACCCAGCCCAATGGAAAATGCCCGAGCAGCATATCGCGCACCGACCCGCCGCCGATCGCCGTGACCGAAGCGATGATGATCACGCCGAACATGTCCATTTGGCGGCGGCCGGCCGCCAGCGCGCCGGTCATGGCTTCGGCGGTGATGCCGATGATATAAAGGATGCTCAGTAACATAAGGGATTCACAGCGTACTTGCGTCAGAATGATGGCCGGCAGGGTAATCGCCGCCGATGGCGCGCGCCACTGAGTTTTTTTCACCGATGGCGTTTCGGATTAATTTAGCTAATCCAAAATACGTTTTTATTGCCGATAAACAGCCTTTTTTAACATCTGGCTGTTGATGAAAGCATTAGAAATTTCGCGCTGGTTTCCATCGCTGACTATGCTTTTTTCAGCTAATCCTTCAACCGAGAAACCGAGACTGCAGATGAAAAACTCCCCGAAACTGGCCGCCGGCGCCGTGGTGGCCGCCCTGCTGCTGAGCGGCTGCGTGGCGCCAGGCCATCAGGCTGTGTCACCGGCTCCGGCTTGCCACACCGGCGATCCGATGATGCAAACAACGCTCTACTTCGGCCTGAATCGCCCGGCGGGGCCGGCGATCACCGCCGCCGAGTGGCAAACCTTCGTCGACAGCCAGGTGACGCCGCGTTTTAGAGACGGGCTGACGGTCTTTGATGCCAAAGGGCAGTGGCTGGGCCACGACGGCAAGCTGGCGCGCGAGAACAGCAAGGCGCTGCTGTTGATCCATGCGCCGGGCAAAGAGAGTGAGGCGAATATCGAGGCGCTGCGCAGCGGCTATAAGCAGCAGTTTGCGCAGGATTCGGTGATGCGTGTGGATGCGCCGGTGTGTGTGGCGTTTTAAAGCGAACTCCCGGCCATACGGCCGGGAGTGGGGATTACAGCACCAGGCCGGCGATGGCCGCTGACAGCAGGCTCACCAGCGTCGAGCCATAAACCAGCTTCAGGCCAAAACGGGAAACTACGTTGCCTTGCTGCTCGTTCAACCCCTTGATGGCGCCGGCGACGATGCCGATGGAGGCGAAGTTGGCAAACGACACCAGGAACACCGACAGAATACCCAGCCCGCGCGGCGATAGCTCCGCCGCGATTTTCTTCAGCTCAATCATCGCCACGAATTCGTTGGCCACCAGCTTGGTCGCCATGATGCTGCCCGCCTTCAGGGCCTCCTCCGCCGGGATGCCGATCAGCCAAGCCAGCGGATAGAATACATAGCCGAGGATCTGCTGGAAGCTGATGCCGAGCACCGCGGAGAACAGTGCATTGACGGCGGAGATCAGCGCGATAAAGCCGATCAGCATCGCCGCGATGATCATCGCAATCTTGAAGCCGGCCAGAATGTACTCGCCCAACATTTCGAAGAAGCTCTGATCTTCATGCAGTTTGTTCAGCTTCAGCTCCGGCTCGTCTTCGACCTGATACGGGTTGATGATCGATAGAATGATGAAGGTGCTGAACATATTAAGGATCAATGCCGCCACCACGTACTGCGCGTCGATCATCGACATGTAGGCGCCGACGATGGAGAGCGATACCGTCGACATGGCGGTCGCGGCCATGGTGTACATGCGGCGCGGCGAGATATCGCCGATGATGCCTTTATAGGCGATGAAGTTCTCCGACTGCCCCAGCACCAGCGTGCTGACGGCGTTGAACGACTCCAGCTTGCCCATGCCGTTGACCTTGGACAGCAAGGTGCCGACCAGGCGGATGATCAGCGGTAGGATGCGGAAATGCTGTAAAATGCCGATCAGGGCGGAAATAAAGATGATAGGGCACAAAACGCCGAGGAAGATGAACGCCAGGCCATCCTTGCTCATGCCGCCGAACACGAACTCCGATCCTTGGGCGGCGTAGGCGAGCAGGGTGTCGAAGAAGCCGGCGACGTGTTTGATCACGCTGAGCCCGCTGGCGGAGTGCAGGAAGAAATAGGCCAGCGCGCCTTCGATCACCAGCAGCTGGATGATATAGCGCAGGCGGATTTTCTTGCGATTATTGCTGACCAGCAGCGCCAGGGCGATGATCACCACCAGAGCCATAATAAATTGCAGAATTTGTGGCATAAACGGTCCGTACGGTTCACGGGCAGAGAAAAAACACATTTAGCCACAGCATCGCCGTCCTTTCATTACCTTGCGTGATAATTAGAACAAAATACTTATGGCATGCGGGATATCTTGCCGAATGTCATCCGCACGCGCTGTCCGGCAGTTTTTCATAAGCTTCCCGGTGAGCCGGTTCCCCAGGGGCCTGCCGGCTCGCAACCTGATGCAATCACTGTCACTCGCGTGCAAACGCCTGGAATCTGGCTCGCAACTGGCGCTTTTTCATGGCGTAAAGCGTGGTTTTCGCGAGGGAGGCAAAGAAAAATGCCTGAACAAGGCGCCACGACCGGCGCATCTTCTCGGATAAGGAGGCGAACAATGAATACCGGCACGTTGCTCAGGGCGCAGGCCAACGGGGTTAATCCCGACACCGGCGAGCTGTTGAGACCGGCTTCGGCGGCCTGCGCGCCGGAGGTTATCCGCCTGCTGTTCGCGTTGGCCAGCGAGTTCGACGGTGAAGCCGAACGGCAGAAAAAAGTCCGGCTGACGTCGGAGGAGAAGCGGCAGAAGAATCTGGCCGAGGGGCGGCCGGCCAATGCCTACTTCCCTTGGCCGGAAGAGGAAAAGCTGCGGCTGCGCGAGAGCCATGCGGCCGGGGCGACGCTGGAAGCGCTGAGCGATGAGTTTGAACGTTCAACCTGGAGCATTGCGGTGCAGCTGCAGAAAATGGGGCTGATGGGCGAAGAGCAGGCGGCCGCTTATCGCTGATCTGCAGCCATAAAAAAGCCCGCTTGGCGCGGGCTTGATGGCGTGCGGGGCAGGATCACTCGATGTTTGGATCTGCTCGCGCATTTGCTCGATCAGCACTTTCAGCTCGATGGCGGAAGCGGTGACGTCGGCATTGATCGACTTGGAGGCCAGGGTATTCGATTCGCGGTTGAACTCCTGCATCATGAAGTCGAGGCGGCGGCCGACGGCTTCTTTCTTCTTCAGGATGTTGTGCGTCTCTTTCACGTGCGCTTCCAGACGGTCCAGCTCTTCGGCGACGTCGATGCGCTGCGCCATCAGCACCAGCTCCTGCTCCAGGCGGGTGTTTTCCAGCTGTACCTGCGCCTCTTCCAGCTTGCTGACCAGGCGTTCGCGCTGCCATTGCAGGATATTCGGCATCTGGGCGCGCACTTTGACCACTTCGGCGCTGACGCCGTCGAGGCGTTGTTCGATCAGCGTTTTCAGCGCGGCGCCTTCGCTTTCGCGTGCGACGATGAAGTCATCCAGCGCGCCGTCCAGCGCCTGCATCAGCTCGGCGCTGATGGTGTCCAGATCCTGCTCCTGCGCGGACATCACGCCCGGCCAGCGCAGCACGTCGATCGGGTTGATTTCTCCTTCGTCGCTCTGCATTTTCACCCAGTTGGCGGCTTCAACCAGCTGTTTGGCCAGTTTTTCGTTCAGGATCAGCGAGCTTTGCGCGCTTGGATCCAGTTCGAAACGCAGGTTGCATTCGACTTTGCCGCGCGTCAGGCGGCCACGGATACGTTCACGGATCACCGGCTCCAGGCTGCGGAATTGTTCCGGCAGGCGGATGTAGGTTTCTAAGTAGCGCTGGTTAACGGAACGCAGCTCCCAGGCTGCGCTGCCCCATTCACCCTTGATTTCACGCCGGGCGTAGGCGGTCATGCTGCGGATCATTGATGCGTACCCGTAATAGGAAAAGATGGGGCGATTATAGCGTCGCGGCTGCGGGCAGGATAGGCATTACGTCACGAAGCCCGTATAATGCGCAGCCAATAGTTGATTTGAAGCCGGAGAGAGCCCATGCGTCCTGCAGGCAGAGCACCACAGCAAGTTCGCCCCCTGACACTGACCCGTCACTATACCAAACACGCTGAAGGTTCAGTGCTGGTTGAGTTTGGCGATACCAAAGTCTTGTGCACCGCCACGGTAGAAGAGGGCGTTCCGCGCTTCCTGAAAGGCCAGGGGCAAGGTTGGATCACCGCCGAGTACGGCATGCTGCCGCGCTCCACCCACAGCCGCAATGCCCGTGAAGCCGCCAAAGGCAAGCAGGGTGGCCGCACGCTGGAGATCCAGCGCCTGATCGCGCGCTCGCTGCGCGCCGCGGTGGATCTGAAAAAGCTCGGTGAATTCACCATCACCCTCGACTGCGACGTACTGCAGGCCGACGGCGGTACCCGCACCGCCTCCATCTCCGGCGCCTGCGTGGCGCTGGCCGATGCGCTGAACACGCTGGTGGCCAACGGCAAGCTGAAAGCCAACCCGATGAAAGGCATGGTGGCGGCGGTTTCCGTCGGCATCGTCAATGGCGAAGCGCTGTGCGATCTGGAGTATGTGGAAGATTCTGCGGCGGAAACCGACATGAACGTAGTGATGATGGAAGATGGCCGCATGATTGAAGTGCAGGGCACCGCCGAAGGCGAGCCGTTCAGCCACGATGAGCTGTTGGCGCTATTGGCGCTGGCCCGAGGGGGCATCGAAACCATCTTCCAGGCGCAGAAAGCGGCGCTGGCGGACTGATTTTTTAAGGCGACTGAGAAGTCGCCTTTTTTATGCCCGGCGATCGGGCGGCAGTAATGACAAGACCCAAGCAGATTCAGACGAGGAGAAGCAGTAATGAAAGCCTATCAGCGCCAGTTTATCGAGTTCGCGCTTAACAAGCAGGTATTGAAATTCGGCGAGTTCACCCTGAAGTCCGGCCGCACCAGCCCGTACTTCTTCAATGCCGGCCTGTTTAATACCGGGCGTGATCTTGCGCTGTTGGGGCGCTTCTACGCCGAAGCCCTGATGGACTCCGGCATCGATTTCGACCTGCTGTTTGGCCCGGCCTATAAAGGCATACCTATTGCTACCACTACGGCGGTGGCGTTGGCGGAACACCATGAGCGCGACGTGCCTTACTGCTTTAACCGCAAGGAAGCCAAGACCCACGGCGAAGGCGGTTCGCTGGTAGGCAGCCCGCTGCAGGGGCGCGTGATGTTGGTAGACGATGTGATCACCGCCGGCACCGCGATCCGCGAGTCGATGGAAATCATCGGCGCCAGCGGCGCTTCGCTGGCGGGCGTGCTGATCTCCCTCGACCGTCAGGAACGCGGCCGCGCGGATATCTCCGCCATTCAGGAAGTGGAACGCGACTATCACTGCAAGGTGATTTCGATCGTGACGCTGAAGGACCTGATCGCCTATCTGGAGGAGAAGCCGGAAATGGCGGACCACCTGGCGGCGGTGCGCGCTTACCGCGAGCAGTACGGGGTGTAAGTAAAAACGCCGGGCATGCCCGGCGTTATCTTTATTGCAGCTGGGCCGCCAACAGCGGCCAGCGGGCGTCGAATTCCTGCGTTGGGCGATAGCGGAATTCCGAACGCACATAGCGCGACAACATGCCTTCGCAGAAGGCCAGCAGCTGGCTCGCCAGCAGCGTTTCATCGACGATAAAGCCTTTGCCTTCGCGCAATTTACGCTCTTTCAACACCTGGCGCAGCTGCGCCTCGATGCGTTCGAACAGCTGGTTGATGCGGCCCTGCAGGCGATCCTGTTCAAACATCAGCGCGTGGCCGGTCATGATGCGCGTCAGCCCCGGGTTGCGTTCCGCAAAGCCCAGAATCAGCAGTAAAATCAGGCGCAGACGATTAAACGTCTCTTTCTCGTCCTGCAAGATCAGGTTGATGCGGGTGATCAGGCTGTCTTCGATAAACTCGATCAGGCTGTCGAACATCCGTGTCTTGCTGGGGAAATGCCGATACAGCGCAGCTTCAGAAACACCCACGTTCGCGGCGAGTTTGGCGGTGGTGATGCGTTGGCTGCCGTCGCTGGACTCCAGCATCTGGGCTAACGCCTGCAAGATTTCCTCGCGCCGATTCCTTTTCGTCTTTTCTTTTTCTGCCATGTCTGATTAGACCCTTGCTAAAACTTAACTGACGGAAACCCGCGCACCGGCCGCTGCAGAGCAGGCTCTGTGCGGCTTATGTGATAGCTTTTTTACGATGCTGGGGTCAGCGGCCTTAACGGCCTTTTTCCGCGCTGCCTGGTGTGCGCTGCAATTGTCGCGGTAAAACCTTTGCCGCAGAGACATCCTTCTCCCCGGAAAGGCAAGGTTCAGGCGACGTTTCCCTGCCGGCCATCGTGCCTTGGGGGGCGCTTAGTGGCGCCCCGAGTGGCCGAAGCCGCCTTCGCCGCGCTCGCTGCTGTCGAATTCTTCCACCAGGTTGAATTCGGCCTGCACTACCGGCACGAAGACCATCTGCGCGATACGTTCGCCCGGCTCGATGGTGAAGTGTTTCTGGCCGCGGTTCCAAACGGACACCATCAGCTGGCCCTGATAATCGGAGTCGATCAGGCCGACCAGGTTGCCCAGCACGACGCCGTGCTTGTGGCCCAGGCCGGAGCGCGGCAGGATCACCGCCGCCAGGCCGGCGTCGGCGATGTGGATCGCGAGGCCGGTAGGCAACAGCGTGGTTTCACCCGGCGCCAGCTCCACCGCGCTGTCCAGGCAGGCGCGCAGGTCGAGACCGGCGGAGCCCGGCGTGGCGTAGGTCGGTAGCGGGAAATCCTGACCGATGCGCGGGTCGAGGATCTTAACGTCGATTTTTTTCATCATAACGGCTGACTATCTCGTCTATTAAACGTTGGCCAAGGAGTGCCTTGTCGCTCAGCGCCAGGCGTTTTTCTCCATTCTGCCAAAAAAGGTGCAGGGCATTGGTGTCGCTGTTGAACCCGTGCTCTGCAAGCGATACATCGTTAGCGCAAATCAAATCCAGCTTCTTACGCGCCAGTTTTTGCCGCGCGTATTCTTCCACATTCTGGGTTTCGGCGGCAAACCCCACGACAAACGGTCGATTTTTGGTCATCGCCGCCACGCCGGCGACGATATCGGGGTTTTTTACCATCTTGAGGACGATTTCATCACCCTGTTTTTTTATTTTTTCATCGGCGATCTGCTCGGGGCGGTAATCGGCCACGGCGGCGCAGGAGATGAAAATCTGCTGCTGCGCGGCGCGCTGTTGCACCGCCTGCTCCATCTCCAGCGCACTGGTGACGTCCACTCGGGTGACCGATGGCGGCGTCGGCAGGCTGACCGGCCCGGCGATCAGCGTCACCTGCGCGCCGCGGGCGGCGGCGGCGCGGGCAATGGCGAAGCCCATTTTGCCGGAGCTGTGATTGCTGATGAAACGTACCGGATCCAGCGCCTCACGCGTCGGGCCGGCGGTGATCATAACCTGCAAATGTTGCAGATCCTGCGGGGCGGAGAAATGCGCGTTCGCCAGGTCGACAATGTCCAGCGGATCCAGCATGCGGCCCGGGCCGACGTCGCCGCAGGCCTGGCTGCCGCTGTCCGGCCCCCAGAGCAGCATGCCGCGCGCCTGCAGCGTTTGCAGGTTGGCCTGCGTGGCGGCGGCGCGATACATCTGCTGGTTCATGGCGGGGGCGGCGGCGATGGGGGCGTCGGTCGCCAGGCAGACGGTGGTCAACAGATCGTTGGCCATGCCGGCGGCGACGCGCGCCAGCAGATCGGCGGTCGTCGGCGCCAGAATCACCAGATCCGCCCACTTGCCGAGCTCGATGTGGCCCATGGCGGCTTCGGCGGCGGGATCCAACAGATCGTCGGACACCGGGTAGCCGGAAACGGCCTGCAGCGTCAGTGGCGTAATGAACGCCTTGGCGGCGTGGGTCATCACCACGCGCACTTCTGCGCCCCTGTCGCGCAGGCGGCGCACCAGCTCTGGGCATTTGTAGGCGGCGATGCCGCCGCTGATGCCAAGCACAATATGTTTGCCGGAAAGTCCCGTCATCATCATTGTCCGATTGAAAGCCGAAAGATGCGCCATTTTAGCATATCCGCCGTTCAGGTGAGCGATTCCGCAATGGCTGCAGGGCGTTACATTGTGCTTTGCGAAACACTTCGCAATGTTATCAAACACCTGTCGAACGCGCCGGGCAGCACATGGCATGCTGTAGCCCTTTCAGGGAGGAATACGATGAGCAACCCGATTGTGGCGTGCTGGCCGGGCGCGCTGGCGCCGCGTGAAAAGCTGTTGATGCAGGGGGCGGCGGCGCTGTCCGACGCAGAACTGTTGGCCATTTTCTTGCGCACCGGGTTGCCCGGCGTGCACGTGATGCAGCTGGCGGAGCAGCTGCTGCGCCGGTTCGGCTCGCTTTATCACCTGATGTCGGCCGATCATCAGGCTTTTTGCAGCCAAAAAGGCCTGGGGGACGCCAGCTATACGCAGCTGCAGGCGATTGCCGAGCTGGCGCTGCGCTTCTTTTCCAGCCATTTGTCGCAGGAAAACGCCATGCTCAATCCGAGCGTCACCCGGCATTATCTGCAAAGCCTGCTGGCGCATCGCGAGCGAGAGGTCTTTTTGGTATTGTTTTTAGACAATCAGCACCGGGTTATTCGCCATCAGGAGATGTTTGCTGGTACCATCAGCAGCGTCGTCGTCTACCCGAGAGAAATTGTGCGCGAAGCGTTGAAGGCTAATGCCGCCGCGCTGATTCTCGCGCATAATCACCCTTCGGGTAAGGCTGAACCCAGTCATGCCGACCGTTTGATAACGGAACAGGTGGTGAAAGCCTGTCAGTTATTGGAGATCCGAGTGCTTGATCATTTGGTGATCGGTCGGGGTGAATGCGTCTCTTTTGCCGAGCGCGGATGGCTTTAAGCGATTTTTTCGCGATCCTTGTGGGATCTTTAGCTGTTCGGGACTTGAGCACTTACGCTTCAGAGCGTATACTACGCCACCTTTGAGAATCTTGGGTTTGGCGCAAGAGCCTATCTCAGCAGGTTTCTGACCTGATGTGTGGTTTCTACCTGATGACGAGAGTCTCCTCAGTATGAAGTTTGCTGAGATGGGCTCTAAAAGCCTGACGAGGCGGCCATACCCTATACGAAGCTCGAGCTGATTTGATTTTTGGAGAATAGACATGTCCCGAGTCTGCCAAGTTACTGGCAAGCGCCCGGTGAGCGGTAACAACCGTTCCCACGCAATGAACGCGACCAAACGCCGTTTTCTGCCTAACCTGCACTCACACCGTTTTTGGGTTGAGGCTGAGAAGCGCTTTGTAACTCTGCGTGTATCTGCTAAAGGTATGCGTGTTATCGATAAGAAGGGTATTGAGACGGTTCTGGCCGATCTGCGTGCCCGTGGTGAGAAGTATTAAGGAACTGAATCATGGCTAAAGGTGTTCGCGAGAAGATCAAGCTGGTTTCTTCTGCTGGTACTGGTCACTTCTATACCACCACGAAGAACAAGCGTACTAAGCCGGAAAAATTGGAACTGAAGAAATTCGATCCAGTTGTCCGTCAGCACGTAGTATACAAAGAAGCTAAAATTAAATAATTTTAGTGGATTAATGAAAAACCCGGCCTTGGCCGGGTTTTTTGTTTTATAAAGGGTAGAAAACGTCGGAGGGGAAGCCAGATGCCTGAATTACCGGAAGTTGAGACGAGCAGACGCGGTATAGAGCCTTATCTTGTCGGCCACAGCATTCAGTATGCGGTGGTGCGCAACGCGCGCCTGCGCTGGCCGGTTTCCGAGCAGATCCTGACGCTGAGCGATCGGCCGGTGCTCAGCGTGCAGCGCCGGGCCAAATACCTGCTGATCGAGCTGGAGAACGGTTGGATTATCGTGCACCTGGGCATGTCGGGCAGCTTGCGCATGCTGCGCGAGGAAAACGAAGATGAAGCCGGCAAACACGACCACGTCGATCTGGTGATCAGCAACGGCATGATCCTGCGCTATACCGATCCGCGCCGTTTCGGCGCCTGGCTGTGGTGCGAAGATTTGGCGACCAGCAGCGTGTTGGCGCACCTGGGGCCGGAACCGCTGAGCGAAGCGTTCAACGGCGACTACCTGTATGAAAAATCACGCAATAAGCGCACGTTGATTAAACCGTGGCTGATGGATAACAAGCTGGTGGTCGGGGTCGGCAATATTTACGCCAGCGAATCGCTGTTCAGCGCCGGGATCTTGCCCGATCGTCCGGCGGGATCGTTGAGCAAAGCCGAAGCGGAACTGCTGGTGAAGACCATCAAGGCGGTGTTGCAGCGCTCTATCGAGCAGGGCGGCACGACATTGCGCGACTTTTTGCAGTCGGACGGCAAACCGGGGTATTTCGCGCAGGAGCTGCAGGTTTACGGGCGGGCGGGAGAACCGTGCCGCGCGTGCGGCACGCCGATCGAATCCGCCAAGCACGGGCAGCGCAGCACCTTCTTTTGCCGCCGCTGCCAGCGCTGAGCATCACTCGGCGGCGAGCTTCGCCATTAGTGCCTGGGTGACCACGTCAGGCAGGAAAGGCGCGATATCGCCGCCGTGGCGGGCGACCTCCTTCACCAGTGAGGAGGAGATGAACGACCACTCTTCGGAAGGCATCAGGAACACGCTTTCCAGCGTCGGCATCAAATGGCGGTTCATGTTCGCCAGCTGCAATTCATATTCAAAGTCAGACACCGCACGCAGGCCGCGCACCAGGATATTGGCATTTTGGTGAGCGGCAAAGTGCGCCATCAGCTCGCTGAAGCCCAGCACTTCCACATTGTCCAGATGCGAGGTGACCTGCGTCGCCAACGCCACGCGCTCATCCAAGCTGAACAGCGGCTTTTTGCTCGGGCTGGCGGCGATGGCCAGAATCACGTGATCGAACATCAGTGACGCGCGCGTCACTAAATCCAGGTGGCCGTTGGTCATGGGATCGAAGGTCCCGGGATAGATGGCTTTGCTGGTCATGATTCACTTCTCTGAGTAGTTGCGGCCCAATGCCCATAATGCGGCATATTTATTGAAGGTATATTGCGCGTTGACCACCGCTAACAGCAACCCCTGTTTGCCATCCAGGAAGCCGGCGCGCAGCAGCCAGGTTTTGACGAAGGCGCCGAGCGTATGGGTCAGGATAGACAGGTAGCCGCAACGCTTGCCGGCCCGGTGGCGCTGTGTGGCCCACTCTTCGGCGTAGCGCAGCTGTTTGCGCTGGAAGGCGAAGAAGTCGCGGCAGGTCAGGTGCAGCATATCGCCGCTGAGGGGGATCACTTTGGCACCGCCGATGTTCAGCGATTCGTGCACCAGATCGTCGTTATAACGATAGCGTTGGTTGGCGTACAGGCGGTTGACGCGGTCAGGATACCAGCCGCTGTGGCGCATGAAGCGGCCTAGAAACAGGTTGCGCCGCGCACAGCTGTAGACGGCGCCGTCGTCCGGCGCATTCAACACCCGCTCGATGGATTGCCGCAGCTCGGGCGTGACGCGTTCGTCGGCGTCGATCATCAAAACGTAGTCATGGCTGGCATAGCTTTGCGCCAGCTGACGCTGCTTGCCGAACCCCTGCCAGTCGGTGTGCGTGAAGACTTTGGCGCCCAGACCTTCGGCAACGGCGACGCTGTCGTCCTCGCTGCCGGAGTCCAGCACGATGATTTCATCGGCCCATTCGACTGAACGCAGACAGTCCGGCAACAGCCCGGCTTCGTTTTTGGCGATCATCACCACCGACAGGCTTTTGCGGCTGCTCATTCAGTGACTCCGGGGCGGCAGGTGCGGTTCCAGCAGCTGCAGCAGGCGCTGCAACGTTCCCTGATTCTGATACAACACTTCCACCGCATGGCGGCCGTAGTAGCGCCGGTAGTCTTCGTCGGTCAGCAGGGTTTCCACTTCCTTCACCAGCGAATCCACGTCGGTCACGGTGATCAGGCCTTCGGCCTGCGAGAGCTTGGCGCAGATGTCTTTGAAGTTGAAGGTATGCGGGCCCATCAGCACCGGGATGGCGTGCGCGGCGGCTTCCAGCGGGTTGTGCCCGCCGCGTTCTACCAGACTGCCGCCGACAAAGGCCAGATCGGCGATGCCGTACAGCAGCATCAGCTCGCCCATGGTATCGCCGATCACCACCTGGGTGCTGCCGGACGGGATTTCGCCGCTGCTGCGCAGGGTGTAGCTGAAGCCGGCCTTCTGCACCAGCTCTTTGGCGGTCGGGAAGCGTTCCGGGTGACGCGGCACCAGGATCAGCAGCAGGTCGGGGTGTTTTTCCAGCAGTTTGCGATGCGCTTCCAGCAGGATGGTTTCTTCACCGTCATGGGTGCTGGTAGCGATCCACACCGGGCGGCGCGGCGCCCATTGGCGGCGCAGCGTAACGGCGCGGGCGGCCAGTTCCGGGGTGACGGAGATATCGAACTTCAGGCTGCCGGTTACGGCCAGCTGCGAGCGCTTCAGGCCCAGTTCGATAAACCGATCGCCGTCTTCTTGGTTTTGTGCGGCGATCAGCGTAATGCGGCGCAGCATATCGCGCATGAACCCGCCAATTTTCTTATAGCCGGCGGCGGAGCGGGCCGACAGGCGCGCATTGGCGATCACCAGGGGGATCTGCCGCTGATGCAGCGCGTTAATCAGGTTAGGCCACAGCTCGGTTTCCATGATGATCACCAGCTTGGGATTCACCTGGTCGAGGAAGCGGTTCATGGAGCCGGGCAGATCGTAGGGCAGATAGACGTGATGTACGTCTTTGCCGAAAGCGGACTGGACGCGTTCTGAACCTGTTGGGGTCATTGTGGTCACAGTTATCGGCAAAGCGGGGTAACGGTGGCGCAGCGCCCGTACCAACGGGATGGCCGCCAGCGTTTCGCCGACGGAGACGGAATGCAGCATGATGCCGCCTGGCACGACTTTCCCGGCGCAGAAGCCATAGCGTTCCGCCCAGCGTTTACGGTAGGCTGGAGCTTTGCGGCTGCGCAGCAGTAAGCGGAGCCAGATCAGGGGTTGGATGAGGTAGAGTAGTACCTGATATAAACGCAGCAACATTCTATCAATTTCATTTATATGGGTTATTCGGAATAGTACCATAACTGGAAGGGAAAGGCGCTAATTTGGTAACCTTGGGTGTCAGTTTCAGACAACCGGCGAGCGATTTCGCCGACAGGCTCGGAATGAAGAATATTTTAATTATTCGCCGCGACAACATCGGCGATCTTGTTTGCACCACGCCTCTGATTGAAGGGGTGAAAATTGCCTATCCAGACGCAAAAGTTTATCTGCTGATCAATAAAGTCAGCCAGGACGTTGTTAAAAACAACCCTCATCTCGAGAAAGTCTTTGTCTATAAAAAGGCCAAGCACAAGGCGAAAAATGAAACGACGTTGGGCGTTTATTTCGAACGTCTGATGATCTTCCTGAAGCTGCGCAAAATAAAGTTCGATGCGGTCATTCTGGCCAACCCGGTGCCATGTAAATACAGCCTGCGTTTAGCGAAAATGGCCGGCGCCACCCATATCATCGGCGCCGATCTGGGCACGAAAGATATTCATCGCCCGTTCCGCAAGGACGATTTCCGCGGCCTCCATCAGGTCGAACACACCTACAGCTATTTATCGGCGATAACCGACCAATCCATTCCGATCCCGCCGGTGCGGGTGTTTCTGACGCCTGAAGAGCGGCAATTGGCGGCGCAACGGCTACAGGAGCGTCTGCCGCCGGTCGAACGTGTATGCGCCGTGCACATCAGCAGCCGCAGCCCGAAAAGGCGTTGGCCGGTTGAACGCTATGCCGAAATCATCAACCGTCTGGTTGCCGATCCCCACACCGGCGTGCTGATCTTCTGGTCACCGCAGGGCACGCTGGCGCCGGACGACATCGGTGACCAGCAGCGCGCCGAACAGCTGTTGGCGCTGTGCCAAAACGAACGCGTCGCGCTTTATCCGACGGCCTCGGTGCGCGAGCTGTTGGGCGGGTTCGATTTATGCGACCGGGTGCTGTGCAGCGACGGTGGGCAGATGCATCTTGCCGCCGCGCTGAATAAGGACATGGTGGTGTTCTTTGGCGATACCGATAAAGCCTCCTGGCATCCATGGACCGGCCGTCATCATATTTTGCAGAGTGAGTCGGGGCACTGTGAAGATGTTTCTGTCGATGAGGTTTGGCAGAAAATGCAGGCGCTCAGCTAACGAAGAAAATAAGGCAGGTATCCCCTGCCTTATTTATTTCTCTATTATTTTTCTTTCAGCTCAATATATTGACGACAAATAGGCTCCAGCCCATAACTCAGCAATTGCTGTTGATTTATCTGCGGCGGATTGGCGTAAATTTCCGCCATTTTTTCTGCCAGCGACGCTTCGTTTAATTCCGCCAGCGCGTTAGCCATGCCGGCTTTTTCCAGAATTTCCGCAGGGCCGCCCGGGCAGCGAGTGCTGACCACCGGCGTGCCGCACAGCAGCGATTCCACCAGCACGTTACCAAACCCTTCGCTGTCGGAGCTGAGCACCAGCAGCGAGGCATGGCGAATAAACGGGTAGGGATTGGCCTGGAAACCGAGGAATAGCACGCGCTCTGCGATGCCTAAGTCTGTTGCCAGACGTTTGACCTCGGCGACTCTGGCGTCGTCCCCGGTGCCTATCAAGGCCAGCGGTGCCTGAATGCCCGAGTGCGCATAGGCTTTCAGCAGACGGTCATGCCGCTTGGTGGCGTGAAAGCGGCCGACGTGCACCAGATAGTCCTGGCCGGCCAGTTCGCAAGGCGCCGCCGCCTGTTGCTGGATGGCGTCGATGTCGAACGGGTTGTTGATGACCGCCAGCCGGCGTGGGCGAATCGGCAAGTTCTGCTGCAGATCGTCGCCAACCGCCCGTGAAACGGCGACGATATTTCTCCCTTGGTAAACGTTGGCGATTTTGCGCTGCTTCAGCCAGCGATCCAGGCCCTTGCGGTGGCCGAGATAGGAGGTGGAGAGAATGCCGTGAATGCAGAACCACAGGCGATCCGCGGCCAACCGCTTGCTGCGGCTGACGATGCGATCGGTTTTATGCAGATTGGAGAACACCAGATCGAACGCGCCGTGTTGGCGCTCGTGTTCGGCTATTGCCCGATCCAGCGCGGCGGCGCGGCGCGACAGCTCGGTCAGCTTGCGCCAGGGGGCGCGGCTGCGATCGGCCACCACCTGATAATCAATGCCTGACGGGATAGGGTAATTGCAGACGTCGCGCAGCGAGATGAGACTGACGTCATGCCCCTGTTGCTGCATGCCCTGGCACAGGGTCAGCACCACTTTTTCCGCGCCGCCTCCCGGCAGGCCGTCGATGATCATCAGAATACGCATAGTTAATCCAGTAACCGGTTATAGAGGGAAATCAGCTGTTCGGACAGATGCGCCGGCGTAGCCGTCATAATGCGCAATCTCGCCGCTTCGCCCATGGATGATCCCAGCGCCTGGCGCGGCAGCGCCCGAATGGCCTCCGTGATGGCCGGTACGTCGAGCGCGTCGGTCACGAAGCCGTTCTGGCCGGGGGTGATAAACTCGGCGCCGCCGCAGGTGGTGCTGGTGATAACCGGCAGACCGCACGACATCGCTTCCAGAATCACATTCGGGAACGGATCGTACAGCGTCGGCAGCAGCAGCGCGTCCGCGGCCTGATAGAACGGCAAGGTCTGCTTCTGCACGCCCATAAAGTGAACCCGATCGCTGCAGCCCAGCGACTGTGCCAGCGCCCGGTAGCGTTTTTCGTCCTTGTCTTTGCCGACCACCAGGAGGTGGCTGTCGGTCGCCGCCACGGCGCGGATGGCGGCGGCCAGCCCTTTGCGCTCGAAACCGGAGCCGACGAAGATCAGGCAGTGCGCCCGTTGTGGGATCTGATACTGCTCGCGCAGACGTTGGCGCTGGGCCTCGTCGGCGGGCGGGAACTTTTGATTGTCGATGGCGTTATAGATCACCGTGATTTTGTCGGCGGGCACGCCAAAGTCGGCGATGATTTCCTGCTTGATCATCTCGGCGTTGCAGATGACGGCTTTCAGCTCCGGCGCGGCGTACATGGCGCGTTCGGCGCACATCACATAGCGGTGATAGCGATTGGAGAACAGCCATTTGCGGCGCCATTCCGGCAGCAGGCGCGCGCGTTGCAGCAACCAGCGGCGGTGTACGCCGTCGCCGGCGCGGTAGATATCGCAGCCGGGAATGCGCTCGTGGCTTTGCACCAGATCGAAACGCTCTTTCTCCCACAGCGCCCTGGCTGCCACGGCGAAGCCTCGCTCGCGGCTGATGCGGCCGAGTTTTAACGGGTTGCACAGGTGGATATGCCAGTTGGGATTGGCGTCACCCTGCCATTCGCGGGTGATGACGTTCAGATCGAGATCCTGTTGCTCCAGCGCCTCCAGGGCGCGGGAAACGAAACGTTCGGCCCCGCCGTCCGGGCGGTATTTTTGGCGAACGATCGCCAAACGAAATGCTTTCATGCCAGCGTGCTCCGCGCGGCTGCAATCACCGCGTCTGTAGGAATAAAGTCGAGATACCGTTCGTCGGTGCCGGTATCAATGGCGTCCGGATCGGGCAGTTCGCCGAAGTCGCCGGCCCAGATCACGGCGCCGGTAGCCTGCCATGGCCGCCAGAAAGTCAGCTTGGAAGGGCCGAACAGCGCCACACACGGCGTTTGCAGCGCGGCGGCCATGTGCATCGGCACCGAATCCACGCCGATAAACAGCTTGGCGTGGTCGATCAGGGCGGCCAGCTGGCGCAGCGTCAGCTGGCCGGCCAACGAGATCACGCCCTGCGGCGGGCAGAGCGCCAAAATGCGTTCTACCATGGCTTGTTCTCTGGCGTCGGGGCCGGAGGTGATCACCAGCTGGTGGCCGTCGGCCTGCAAGGCGGTGAGGGTGGCGGCCATTTTCTCTTCGCTCCAGCATTTGAAGAACCAGCGCGAGGTGGGCTGCACCACAATATAACTGCCGGCGACGCCCTGTTTCTGCAACCGTTGCTCACAGGCCTGCCAATCCTGCGGATCGTAACTCATGGTCACATGATCACTGAGCGCGGGCAGGTTCAGCGGCGCCAGCAGCGAGAGGTTTTGTTCGACGGTATGCAGGTGGGCGTGATTGTCGACCGGCACCAGCTGCGTGTGGCAGTGGCGCCACAGGAAGCCGCGGCGTTTGGGGAAATCGAAGCCCAGACGGATGCGCGCGCCGGTCAGGCGCGTGATAATGGCGCTGCGCCACTGATCGGCCAGGTTGACCACCAGATCGTAGCGCTGCGCCTTCAGGCGGCGCAGCAGCGCCAGCTCGTGCCCCAGATGCGCGCGGGTGCCCTGTTTTTTCCATTGGCGGTCGATGGCGAACAGGGTCGACAGTTCCGGATTGCTGGCCAGCATCTCCTGCGTTTCCTGATACAGCAGCACATCGATCTGCGCCTGCGGGTAGTTTTGCCGCAGGCTGCTGATGACCGGCGTGACCAGCAGCATATCGCCGTGATGGCGCAGTTTTATGATCAAAATACGCTGTACGGATGGGGCGGAAGTTGGGGCTGGCGCGTCGTTCATCATGAGTCGCTTTCTGGGAAACCAATCTTTGATTCTAAATGACCCGATCGCATGTGGCTACTGTTGCAAGGTTTTCTTGCCGGACCGAAAAAAAATCGCCGGGCTGGGGACGAATGTGCTTCAACGTTGTCCAAACCAGGCAGCAAAGTCGTTTGCCCTGGCGAAACGGCCTGCGTAACATAGTGCATTCTGTTGATATCAGGCTCGATATTCATGACTAAACCGGCGTTTCTCATCACCATTGATACCGAAGGCGATAATCTGTGGCAAAACCACGATCGCATCACGACCGAAAACACGCGTTTCTTGCCGCGCTTTCAGGCATTGTGCGAAAAATACGCCTTCAAACCGGTTTATCTCACCAACTATGAAATGGTGATGGATCCGGCTTACGTCGAGTTCGCGCGCGACGTGATCGCCCGCGGCGTGGGAGAAGTGGGCATGCACCTGCACGCCTGGAACAGCCCGCCGCTGACGCCGCTCACCGACGACGACTGGCGCCACAAGCCTTATTTGATCGAGTATCCCACCGATCAGATCCGCGCCAAGGTCGATCACATGACCAAGCTGCTGGAAGATGCCTTTCAGACCAAAATGCTCAGCCATCGCGCCGGCCGCTGGGCGTTCAACGAATATTATGCCTCGCTGCTGCTGGAATACGGCTATCAGGTGGACTGTTCGGTGACGCCGCGGGTCAACTGGCAGTTTTCGCCGGGCAATCCGCAGGGCAACGGCGGCACCGATTACACCCGGTTCCCGTCGCAGGCTTATTTCATCGATCCGCAGAACATTGCCAAACCGGGCGCTTCGCCGCTGTTGGAAGTGCCGATGAGCATTCAGTACAAGCACTCGGCGCTGATGAACGCGTTCAAGCAAGGTTATGACCGGCTGCGCGGCAAGCGGCGTTCGCCGTCCGTCAACTGGCTGCGGCCGAGTGGCGGCAACGTGGCCAAGATGATAAGCGTGGCTGAGGCGTCGCTGGCGCAGGTGCATGACTACGTCGAATTTATGCTGCACTCTTCCGAATTTATGCCAGGCGGCAGCCCGACGTTCAAAACCGAGCAGGATATCGAAGGGCTGTACCGCGATCTGGAGCAGCTGTTTGACTGGCTGCAGCAGCGTACGGTGGGCATGACGCTGGCCGAGTATTATCAACTTAAAGCGAACTAAGCACGCACATGTCGAAGAAATGGAAAATCAAGGTTGCCGACTGGTTCTTGCGGCGCTATACGGCGAAGTACGGCCGTTTTCAGGATAAGGCGACGTTCGACGGCGCCCAGCAGTTTGACAATATTGTTATCTATTCCACCACGGCATTGGGCGACTTCATGTTCAACACGCCGGCATTGAGGGCGATGAGGGAACGCTACCCCAATGCGCACATCACGCTGGTGGTGCACAAGAAAAACCGCGAGCTGGTGGAAAACGGCCGTTATTACGATCGCGTGGTGTATTGGAATAGCAAGATCAAGACGATACGCCCGTTGCTGAAATCGCTGCGCGAACATCAGCCGGATTTGGCGCTGATTCTGCACTCCCACCTGCCTTATGACATCATCAGCGCCGTACTGGCCGGGGCGAAGTACATTATCAGGGATAACTACAGCTCGGGCATTTGCGGGCTGGAGCCTTGGCTGACCAACTATATCTTCCATTATTACGGCCACTTCGTACGCCGCAAACTGGAGCTGATTTCCATTTTAGGCTGCCGCAGCGACGATCCGACGATGGAAATTCCCGTGGATTATCAGCGCGGCGTCAAAAGCAGCGAGCATCCCACCATCGGTTTTCAGCTGGGGGCGTCAACAGAGTCGCGTTGCTGGCCGGTTTCGCACTATGCGCGGCTGGCCGATGAGCTGGTGGCGAAGCACCCAAATGTGCGTATCGTGCTGATTGGCGCACCGTTCGATGACGGCAAGGCCAAACAGTTTATGAGCCTGATCGGCCCGCAAACGCAGGCCTGCGTGGATAACCAGATCGGTAAAACGGGGCTGCAAGGCTTGCTGACGTTGATCGACAGTTTCCATGTTCTGGTCACCGGCGATACCGGGCCGCTGCATCTGGCGGTGGCGTTGAAAGTGAAAACCATCAGCCTGTTCGTGACCGCCGACTCACGCTCCACCGGCCCGATTCAGGATACTGAACTGCACCGCATCATTCAGGTGTCGCGTACCGGCTATACGATGCCGCTGGAGGCAGAAAGCCCGATGGGGGTCATCCAGCCGCAGCGGATTTATGAGGAGCTGGTCGCGCACGTGCCTTTGACGCGCTGAGGGAGAGACGACGCATCGGCCGCCGGGCCGATGCGGTTAGTGCGGCTTGCGCCCGCGCAGCTTCGAAAGAAAGGTATCCACTCGCGCATAGCGCATCTGGCGGACTTTTTTGCCCGGCACGTCGCTGTTGCGGCAGATATCGGCGGCACGGCGCAGGATGTTCAGCGTTGCCGGCGCGTAATGATAATAGCCGTATACCGCCTTCGACATGCTTTTCACCTCGGAAAAGCAGTTGGCCAGCATCAGGGCGGCCAACCGGCGCAGCGGCTCATCCCCGGGATGCTGCGCCACAAAACGCAGCATCTTCTCCATGGCGAACAGCAGATCTTCAATATCTTTGGGTTTGATATTGCGAGTGATGCCTTGGCTGTTATCCCGATAGAAATAGAGCTCGCAGTCCAGATGGGCGATGCGGCGGGTTTTGAAATACTGAAAAGGCGTGAAAATCACGTCTTCATAGCGTCTGCCGTCTTCGAACGTTTCCCCTTCCAGCAGCGTGCGTTTATACACGCGGCTCCAGAGATGCCACATCGAGCGT
This sequence comes from Serratia sp. HRI, assembly GCF_010119335.3. NCBI lineage: Bacteria > Pseudomonadati > Pseudomonadota > Gammaproteobacteria > Enterobacterales > Yersiniaceae > Serratia > Serratia sp. HRI. The sequence continues at coordinate 2,773,349 of NZ_CP083690.1, forward strand.
GCGAACAGCGGTTGCAGGCAGCCGAGCCCCAACTGTGAAAAGTTGTAGGTTACGGGCTGCGTCGCGCGGTTATCCGGCGTCGGCGGTTGTTCGGTGAACTTCTGATAATTAAAGTCGATCAGGTCATCTTCACCGGCGGTAAGCAGAGGCCGCAGGATTGCCAGATAGTCGTCGCTCAGCAGATCGTCGCCGTCGAGGAAGGTGAGATAGCGGCCGGTGGCCAGCCGTAAGCCGACATTGCGTGCGTGCGCAATGCCGCCGTTAGCCTGTGAAGTAAAGACCACGCGCGGGGGCCGCCGCTGCGCCAGATATTGGCTGACCAGCGCGCCGGAGGCGTCGGTGGAGCCATCATCGATGATCACCACCTCGATATCGTCGCTAATCTGCGCAAATAACGAATCCAGCGCAGCGATAACGAACGCTTCATTATTATAAAACGGCACGATAACGCTGAGCAGCGGCTCCTGATGATTCACGGGGTAGGCTCCTGAACAGGGGGCTGTTTCGGGACGGAAAGAACGGCGGCGATCAACGCCAGGCAGAATATGACGGTGCCTTCCGTGCTGAAGAAGATGACATCGCTCAGGCCGTAAACGAACAGGCTGGCGCTGACGCTTAGCAGCAGCGCGTTGCGCTGCGGCCGGAAGGAAGAGAAGAACAGGCTGACATAGAGCGCCAGCAGCAGCAGTACGCCCCAGATACCCTTGAGCGAGTAGGTTTCCAGCAGCTCGTTGTGCAGGTGGACGTTGATGTAGGGCATGACGCCAGACAGGCGAGGTTGCTGTGCGACCATCGCACGGATCTCTTCGCCGCGCTGCTCGGCGGATTGGCCCCAAGGGGCTTGTGAACCGGTGTGCCATGCCAGCGTTTGCATCGACAGCCGGGAAATGATCGAGTTTTCAGTCTGTGGCTGATCCATCAGGCGCATGTCGGTCTCAAAGGCCTGAATGCGTTCTTCTATCTGCGGCTTGAACACCAGGCCGCAGGCTACGAGCAGCAGCGGTACCGAGGCTACCAACGCGAGCTTGTGTTTCCTGGAAACCAGCTGCTTGGTCGCCAGCAGCGACAGGCAGATCGCTACCGGGTAGACCAACATGGCTGCGCGCGTGCCGGTGAGCACCAGCGCAGAGAAGGAAAGCAGGAACGCAGCGATGTACAACGCCAGGCGGTAACGGGTGCGCAGCATCAGGATGGCTTGCATCATCACCAGATCGATGGCGGTCATCAGGTAGGCGGCGACCGTGGCGCGATCGAAGTTGAGCTCTACGCGCGGGATATTCAACCGCAATCCCTGATAGAGGGAATAGCCGTTGACCGCCAGGCCGGTGGCGAGAGCCACGACGATCAGCAGGCGCTGCACGCACAACCGCTCATTGAGCGCGATCAGCAAAATGAAAGCGGTCGCGAGCTGCAGTTTGCCGGTCGACATATAAGAGCGATAAATATTGATGTACTCACCCGGCTGTTTGAAGTGATGCATCCAGAGGATGGTTCCCATGCCCACGCTGAACATCAGCGCGGGCAGCAGCAGATTTCTCGCGTTGCTGAAGTAGTAGCGCGGATACAGGCAAACGGCGATAAAGGCGATGTAGCTGGAAACGTAAAACAGATTGCGTCCGGTCGCGGAACCGAAAGGGATGGTGCAAAAAGCGATGGCGCACCCCAGATAGATAAGATAGCTGAAGGCAGGATGCGGCGTTCTGTGTTTTAACATCGGGTGTGTTTTCCGGCTCATGTTTCAATTAAGCGATAAAGGATCGCAGCGTGTCGTCGAACTCAGCTTTGAACTGAGCATAGTTGAAATGTTCCGCAGGATAGCGCTGCGCATTTCGGCTCAGAGTCTGGTAGGCTTCGCGCGCCAGCAATTTCTCAACCGCATCCGCACAGTCGAGATGCGACAGCAGCTTGGGCGCGACCAAGCTGTCGGTCAACGGATCGTAGACCTCATGCGGGAAGTCGACCTCGATATCGGTGAGCTGCCGGTGTTGTTCGACGGTGACCGACGGCGTCAGGCCAATGCCGCAGACGCCGTCCTTGACCGCTTCCGGCTGGCCGTCAACCTGCGGGAAAATGACCGGCACGCCGAAATAGAGCGACTCCATGCAGGACAAGCCGAATGGCTCGGTGATCGGCGTGCTCATGTAGATGTGCGTGCGATTGAAGAAGCCGGCGACGTCATCCTGATAACCGCTGAAGGTGACGCGGTCGCCGAGCTGAAGCCGGGCCGCCAGCGCCTCGAACGCCGCGCGATCCGGCCCTTTGCCGGCCACTTCCAGCGTGACGTCATGCCCGCGCCGCAGCAGTTCCTGCATCATCAATAATGAAACGCTGATGCCTTTCAGGCTGACCAGGCGTGAAGCGGTGCCGATCCTGACCGGCTGCGACAGCGTTTTCGGCGCAGTGTCGATCCCCGCCGGCGTCTTGATGCGGTTGATCACCACGTGATTTGGGCAAGGCAGATTAAAACGCAGCTCCATCACCCGCTTCGACGCGTGCGAGGCGGAAATGACGCCGTCCAGCATGGCGAAGAAACTCAGCGTCTTTTTATTCTTGGGGTAACGCCAGGAGCAGCCGTGATCGTAGTAAACCAGCTTGCCGCGCTTGGGTTTGGCCGCCAGCCCCGGTACCAGGTCCCAGACGATCACCACGTCGGCGTTCGCCCGCTCGATTTTCCACTTCAGCAGAAATTTGCGCAGGAACTGCGGGCAGCGCAACGGCAGCGCATTGATCAGGCGGTTGGCGAAGGTGACGGGCTGATGCGCAGGCAACTGACGGCGGATCTCTTCGCCAATGTCGCCGCTGATGCACAAGACCTGGTTGCTGCCGTCGGTGGTATCGTTGATGTACTGCAGGAACAGGCGTTCGACGCCGCCCATTTTACCCAGGTTGATAATATGCAGTTTTTTCATGCTATAACCTTTTGCAACGCCTGCCATGCCGTATCGGCGTCGATTGTCGCCATGCTTTTTTCCGGCGAAATCAGCGAGTGCTGATTTTGCCCGTAGCCGCCGATCAGGCCGGGATCGGTCGGCCCGAAAAGCGTGATGTTGGGTTTGTCGAGCGCGGCGGTCAAATGGCTGAGCCCGGTGTCGACTGAGACCACGCCCTTGGCGCCGGCCAACACCTCGGCCACCTGCTGCAGGCTGAGCTTCGGCAGCACTTCGACATGTGAAAAACCTTCCGCCAACCGCAGCGCGCGCTGATGTTCATGCTCTGCGCCCCACGGCAGTTTGATCTTCAGCCCGCTGTCGGCCGTCAGCGCGATCAGCTCGCGCCAGTTCTGCTCCGGCCAGTGCTTGTCGTCACGCGTCGTCGCGTGCAGAAACACCAAATACTGCCCGGCATCGGCCGGCGGGCGGCTGAGAAAGCGCGCGGCGATGGCGTAATCGCCGTAGCTGCCCGGTTTGTCGTAACCGAGGCTTTTGGCGAACAGCTCGCGCGTGCGTTCCACCGCGTGCTGCTGTTTGTCTATCTCATGGCGCACGTTGTAGAACCAGCTGGCGAACGGCTCGCGCGCGCTCTTGCAGTCCGGGCCATGTTTGTTGCCTTTGGCGATGCGCGTGATCAGCGCGGCGCTTTTGATCAGGCCCTGAGCGTCGATCACTACGTCGTAACGGCGTTCTTGCAGCGCGCGCTTGAAGTCGCAGCGCTGTTGCCGGGTGTCGTTGCCGAACCAGTTCTTGCGCCAGCGGCGAATGGCCACCGGGATCACGCGATCCACCGCCGGGTGCCAGGTGGGGATTTGGCTGAAGCCTTCTTCCACTACCCAGTCGAAGCGGATATCGGGAATGGCCTGCAGCGCATCGGTCAGGGCGGGCAGGGTATGCAGCACGTCTCCCATCGAGGACGTTTTTACGATTAACACCTGCATGACTATTCCTCGCTGGCGACAAGCAACGGCGTCAGCGCATCCAACACTTGCTGCGGCTGAATATCGATCAAACTTTGGTGATACCCCTGTTCGGCATCGCCCTTACGCACCTTGTGGTAGCCGCTGATCAAGCGGATAACCCGCGCCTTGTCGGAGAGCGGCGGCGTGAAGTCGGGGCTGCTTGGGCCGTACAAGGCTATCAGCGGTTTGTTCAACGCTGCGGCAACGTGCATTAAACCGGAGTCGTTGCTGACCACTGCCCGGCAGGCCGCGATCAGGATCACCGCCTGCTCCAGCTGGGTTTTTCCGGCCAGGTTAAGGCAGAAATCGCGCGCGTCTTCCTGCAGCGCGGCGCGGATCTGTTCGCCGGCCTCGTGGTCTTTCGCCGAACCGAACAACGCTATTTGATAGCCGCTCTCGATCAGCCGCTGAGCCAGCGCCGCGTAGTGATAGTGCGGCCAGCGTTTGGCGGGGCCGAATTCCGCGCCCGGGCAGAAGCCGACGATCGGTCGGCTGCCGGTCAGGTTGAAAGCCGCGGTGGTGTCGGCGATTTCTTCGTCGCTCACCTGCAGCTGCGGCCACAGCAGCGGCTGCGGCAGATCGTCGGCGCGCTGAATGCGGCCTTTGTCATAGGCCAGCGCCACGTAGCGCTGCACCATCAGCGGGAAGGCCGCCTTGTCGAGCACGCGGACGTCGTTCAGCAGGCCGTAACGCATTTCGCCCCGCCAGCCGGTGCGCTGCGGGATATCGGCAAAGAAAGGCACCAGCGCGGATTTGAACGAGTTGGGTAGAACGTAAGCGCGATCGTAACGGTTGGCGCGCAGGGCGCGCCCCAGGCGGCGGCGCTCGCCGAGCCCCAGTGCGCCGTGGCCCAGCGGCATCGCCAGCGCCTGATTGACTTCCGGCATGCGCGCCAGCAGCGGGCGGCACCAGGCCGGCGCCATCACATCGATCTCCGCCGACGGGTATTCGGCCTTCAGGGTGCGATAGAGACTTTGCGACATCATCATGTCGCCAACCCAAGAAGGGCCGATAACCAGTATTTTCATACCCAGCGTTAATTCCTTCAGCTTATGCGGTGCGGTTCAACCAGGCCATGTACTCTTTCACGCCTTCGGCGACCGTTTTGAACGGTGCGTCGTAGCCGGCGGCGCGCAGCTTGGTCAGATCGGCCTGGGTGTAAGCCTGATAGCGGCCCTTCAGCTTCTCCGGGAACTCGATGTATTCCACCGCGCCCTTCTGGTGGAAGTCCACCACCGCGTCGGCCACCGCCTGGAAGGTTTCCGCCCGGCCGGTGCCGCAGTTGAAGATGCCGGATTTACCGGTTTCCCAGAACCACAGGTTAACCGCCGCCACGTCGCCGACGTAGATGAAGTCACGCTTGAAGTTTTCGCTGCCGGCGAACAGCTTCGGGTTTTCGCCGCGGTTGATCTGGGTATTCAGGTGGAAGGCGACGCTGGCCATGCTGCCTTTGTGGCCTTCGCGCGGGCCGTAAACGTTGAAGTAGCGGAAGCCGCAGATCTGCGAGTCCGCTTCCGGCAGGATCTCGCGCACGTACTGATCGAACAGGAATTTGGAGTAGCCGTACACGTTGAGCGGCGCTTCATACTCCCGCTCTTCGATGAACTCTTCGCGGCCGCCGTAAGTGGCGGCGGAGGAGGCGTACAGGAACGGAATTTCGCGATCCAGACAGTAGTGCAGCAGGTCTTTGGAGTACTGATAGTTATTGTCCATCATGTACTTGCCGTCCCACTCGGTGGTCGCGGAGCAGGCGCCTTCGTGGAAGACCGCTTCGATATCGCCCAGATCGTCGCCGGCCACGATGCTGGCGACAAAGTCTTCTTTATCGATATAGTCAGCGATGTCCAGATCGACCAGGTTGACGAACTTGGTGCCGTCTTTCAGGTTATCCACCACCAGGATATCGCGATATCCCTTGTCGTTCAGTGCTTTAATGATGTTGCTGCCGATCATGCCGGCGCCGCCTGTGACGATAATCATTGGGTTACCCCTGCTAAGCTGCTGGCGGGGCACAATGCCCCACGCTCAATGGCGGTTATCATAGCATTTCATGCCGCGGCAAACAGCGGAAGGGCTCCGAATATCCCGCATTGCCATTGAAGCCCGCCTTTTGCCGTGATATCTGCTGCAATTTTAATATTCTCTCCCGCGCATTCTCGTCAGTTTGGTTACAAATCAGTAAAATATGCCGCAAATAGCCCAATCCTGGAGATAACCGAATGTCAGCGTCTTTTTATCAGCAGTTGGAACAACAGCTTGCCGCCACTCGCAGTGAAGGGCTGTTCAAGGAAGAACGCATCATCACCTCCGCGCAACAGGCGGATATCGCCGTTGCCGACGGCAGCCATGTGATCAACTTCTGTGCCAATAACTACCTGGGTTTGGCCAATCATCCGGCGCTGATCGCCGCCGCCAAGTCGGGAATGGACAGCCACGGTTTCGGCATGGCGTCGGTGCGCTTCATCTGCGGCACCCAGGACAGCCACAAGCAGCTGGAACAGAAACTGGCGGCTTTCTTGGGCATGGAAGACGCGATCCTGTACTCCTCCTGCTTCGACGCCAACGGCGGGCTGTTCGAAACCCTGCTTGGCCCGGAAGACGCCATTATCTCCGATGCGCTGAACCACGCGTCGATCATCGACGGCGTGCGCCTGTGCAAGGCCAAGCGCTATCGCTACGCCAATAACGACATGACCGAGCTGGCCGCACAGCTGAAGCAGGCCAAAGCCGACGGCGCGCGCCACATCCTGATCGCCACCGACGGCGTATTCTCGATGGACGGCGTGATTGCCAACCTGAAAGGGGTTTGCGATCTGGCGGACGAGTATCAGGCGCTGGTGATGGTGGATGACTCCCACGCGGTGGGCTTTGTCGGCGCCAACGGGCGCGGCACTCATGAATACTGCGAAGTGATGGGCCGCGTCGATATCATTACCGGTACGTTAGGCAAAGCGCTGGGCGGCGCGTCCGGCGGCTACACCGCCGCCAAGAAAGAAGTGGTGGAGTGGCTGCGCCAGCGTTCGCGTCCGTACCTGTTCTCCAACTCGCTGGCGCCGGCGATCGTCGCCGCGTCGATCAAAGTGCTGGAACTGCTGGAAGAGGGCGACGCCCTGCGCGATCGCCTGTGGGCCAACGCGCGTCTGTTCCGCGAAAAAATGACCGCCGCCGGCTTCACATTGGCCGGCGCCGATCACGCCATCATCCCGGTCATGCTGGGTGAGGCGAAGCTGGCGCAGGAATTCGCCAATGCGTTGCTCAAGGAAGGCATCTATGTGACCGGTTTCTTCTATCCGGTGGTGCCGAAAGGCCAGGCGCGCATCCGCACCCAGATGTCCGCCGACCACACCCCGGAGCAAATCGAACGCGCAGTGGCGGCGTTTACACGTATCGGTAAGGATCTTGGCGTTATTGCATAAGGTAAAACCATGAAAGCACTGTCAAAACTGAAAGCGGAAGAAGGGATTTGGATGACCGACGTGCCTCAGCCGGAGCTGGGCCACAACGACATCATGATCAAAATCCGCAAAACCGCGATCTGCGGCACCGATGTGCATATCTACAACTGGGACGAGTGGTCGCAAAAAACCATTCCGGTTCCGATGGTGGTCGGCCATGAATACGTGGGCGAAGTGGTGGCGATCGGTCAGGAAGTCAAAGGTTTCAGCATTGGCGATCGCGTGTCCGGCGAAGGCCATATCACCTGTGGCCACTGTCGCAACTGCCGCGGCGGCCGCACGCACCTGTGCCGCAACACCGTCGGCGTGGGCGTGAACCGTCCGGGCAGCTTCGCGGAATACCTGGTGATCCCGGCGTTCAACGCCTTCAAGATCCCGGATAACATCTCCGACGAACTGGCTTCGATCTTCGATCCGTTCGGCAATGCGGTGCACACCGCGCTGTCGTTCGATCTGGTCGGTGAAGACGTGCTGGTCTCCGGCGCCGGCCCGATCGGCATCATGGCAGCGGCGGTGTGCAAACACGTTGGCGCCCGTCATGTGGTGATCACCGACGTTAACGAATACCGTCTGGAACTGGCGCGCAAGATGGGCGTGACCCGCGCGGTGAACGTCAGCAAGGAAAACCTCAACGACGTGATGGCCGAGCTGGGCATGACCGAAGGGTTCGACGTCGGTCTGGAAATGTCCGGCGCGCCGCCGGCGTTCCGCACGCTGCTCAATGCGATGAACCACGGCGGGCGTATCGCCATGTTAGGCATTCCGCCTTCGGACATGTCGATCGACTGGAACCAGGTCATCTTCAAAGGGCTGTTTATCAAAGGGATTTACGGCCGCGAAATGTTCGAAACCTGGTACAAGATGGCGGCGCTGATCCAGTCCGGGTTGGATTTGACCCCGATCATCACCCACCGCTTCTCGATCGACGAGTTCCAGCAGGGCTTCGACGCCATGCGTTCCGGCAAGTCGGGTAAAGTGGTGCTGAGCTGGGATTGATCTCGGCAAACGTGAAAAGGGCCGGAATTCCGTGCTCGATTGGGTCGTCTGGCTCAACGTCCCCGTCCGGCGCCTGTGTTGCCCCCATTGCGGGGTCACCACCGAAAAAATCAGCTGGTTGCCTGAACGCCAGAGATATACCACGACGCTATCCGTATGGGTTGAGTCACTGGTCCGTTTACTGCCGATTAAACATGTTGCACAACTCACCGGACTGCACTGGCATACGGTCAAGAATATCGACTACCGGCGTCTGCTGCGGGAACGGACAGAGCCGCAGCGCCATACCCTCCGCCGTCTGGTGATGGATGAGTTCGCCCTGTTCAAAGGACATCGTTATGCCACCGTGGTGATGGATGCGGATACGCAACAGGTGTTGTGGGTGGGCGAAGGCCGCAGCAGAGCGGCCTTCCGCCCCTTCTTCGTCTGGCTGGGCGCTGAAGGCTGTGCCGCTATCCAGTCTGTCGCCATGGATATGAATACGGCGTTAGACCTGGAAGTCAGGCATCACTGCCCGCAGGCGGAAGTGGTCTATGACTTGTTCCATGTGGTGGCAAAGTATGGCCGGGAGGTTATCGACCGGGTCCGCGTCGACCAGGCCAATCAACTCCGTGATAACCCAAAATCGCGTCAGGTCATCAAACGCAGCCGCTGGCTGCTGCTGCGCAACCCCGAAAACCTGCCCGAAGGGCATGAGGTAAAGCTCACGGAGTTGCTGGAGGCGAATCAGCCGTTGAATGTGGTCTGGCTGATGAAAACAGCGCTGAAAGAACTGTGGTACGCCCCGAGTGAACAAGAGGCGCAGAGACGCTGGGTAAGCTGGTACAGGCAGTCTCAGGAAAGCGGAATCAAGGCGTTGCAACACTTCGCCGAGAAACTGAAAGGGTATGCCGGTGGCATCATCGCGAGTGCCAGACACAGGTTGAATACCAGCGTGCTGGAAGGGATGAACAATAAGATAAAAGTGATGAAGCGGATGGCCTATGGATACCGGGATAACGCTTACTTCTTCCTGAAAATCAAAGCAGCGTTCCTTTTTTTATGCTTGCGGTTTGGCTTGCGTCCAGTGCTGCCAATGACGCTTGATGAAGGTCACCGGCGGCGAGCTGGCGATGCTGTCGGCGATGACGCCCAGCGCGGTACCGGCGTTGGTTTTTTCCTTCGGCGGTTTGACCTTGCACTGCTTGATGCCGCCGCTGAACGGGTTCTTCGGCTGCGGTTTTTGCGGTTTGACCGGCGGCGGGACGTAGCTGCCGCCAGCGTTGCCCTGCGGTTCGTTCAGCAGCGCGCTCGGTTTGACCAGCACGATATCGGCGGGCAGCGACGGCAGCATCTGCTGCAGCACCTTTACCGTCGCCGGGCGCGGGTGGCCGATGGCGATGGCGGAGCCGTTGCGCCGCGCCAATTCGACCGCGCGGTTGAACTGGCGGCGGATGTCGGCTTCGTTCGCGGTATCGTCGAGAAACACCTTGCGTTTGATCACTTTCACGCCGGTGCCGGCCGCGGCGCGGGTCGCCTGGCTGCTGCCGATGGTCATGCTGTCGAGGAAGTACAGGCGGTAGCTTTCGAGCGCCTGCATCACTTTCTGCATGCCCGGCAGGCTGGAGGTCATGGCGCTGCCCATGTGGTTGTTCATGCCGACCGCGTAGGGCACGTTGTTCACCGCATTGCGGATGATGCGCTGGATCTCGTCGCTGCTCATGGAGGGCTGCAGGGTATCGCGCTCCAGCGGCTGCTTGCTGAGCGGCGCCATCGGCATGTGGATCAAGACTTCGCGGCCCTGGCTGTGGGCGCGGGTGGCCATCAGGCGGGCATGCGGCGCGTTGGGCAACACCGCGACCGAGATCGCCGTCGGCATTTGCAGCACCGCGTTTTCTTCGTGAGGGCGGTAGCCCACGTCATCGATGACGATGGAGAGTTTTCCTGCCTGCGCAGCGTAAACCTGCAGCAGACAGCCTATTAACAGAGCTGTTCGGGTTTTGACATAGCGCAAATCTATCTTCCCAACCACGGCAGTGGGTTAACCGCCTGTCCCTGACGACGGATTTCGAAATAGAGCGACGGCGTTCCCTGGCCGCCGCTGGTGCCGACCAGAGCGATCGGCTGGCCGGCGCGCACCTGCGCCCCGACGTTGACCAACGCGCTTTGGTTGTAGCCGTACACGCTCATGTCGCCTTTACCGTGTTCGACCACCACCATCAGGCCATAGCCTTGCAGCCAGTCGGCCAGCAGCACGCGGCCATCGGCGACGGCTTTCACTTCGCTGCCTTCGCGGGCTTCGATCACCATGCCTTTCCAGCGTAGCTCGCCCTGCTGCTGTTCGCCAAAGCCGTGCAGCGTGCGGCCGCGCACCGGCCACATCAGCTGGCCGGCCGGACGACCGAGGCCGCCGGTTCGCGCCATCAGCGAGCGATCGGCTTCGCTAGGTTTGTAGGTCGTGCCGGTTTTCTTCGCCTGCTGCTCCTTGATGCGCACCTGTTCGCGCACCTTGGCCGCTTCACGCGCTTCGCGTTCGGCGCGCGCACGGGCTTCGCGCTCCGCCCGAGCGATCTTGTCGCGCATGCGGGCTTCGTTCTGGCGCAGTTCCACCAGGCGTTGTTGATCTTTTTCCAGCGAGGCTTCCAGCGCGGTCAGCGTTTTCTTGCGGGCGCCGCGCGCCTGCTCCAGCTTTTGCTGCTGCGTCTGTTGCTCGCCCAGTAAGGATTTTTGCTGGCCCTGTTTGGCCACCAGCGTGGTTTTTTGCTTCGCCAGCTCGGCGCGGGTCTGCTTCAGCTCTTCGATGGTTTTCTGACGCGCTTCGTTCAGATAGCCGAAATAGGCCAGAATACGTTCGCTGCGCTGGCTTTCTTCACCGCTGAGGATCAGCTGCACGGCGCTGTGCTGCCCTTGCCGGAAGGCGGCATCGAGCTGTTTGGCGAGGAGGTTCTGTTGGGCCGATTGCTGCTTTTGCAGTTTGGCTATCGAGGCGTTCAGGCCGGAAATGTCTTTGCCCAGCTGGGTGAGCGTGCCCTGGGTGTCGCGCAACTGGCGGCTGGCTTGGGCGATGTTTTTTTCCTGCTGACGCAGCTGATCCTGCAGCGAGCTGCGCTGCTGTTGCTGCTGCTTCACCGCTTTTTCTTTCTCGGCGATGCTCTGCTGGATGTCTTTCAGCTGGGATTTATTGTCTTCCGCCGCCTGGCCGGCGAGCGGCAACAGCAAGACGCCAGCGCAAAATACGCTGGCGCACATGGCGGTGAACATCCTTGGCGCGGTGCGTTCAGGCAGCGGTCGGCTGCCTGCGTTTGCGCTTCGGGTTACCCTTGATAGTGCAAAAAACGCCTTCTCCCTCATGGAGAAGGATTATTCCACGATGAACAGCGGCTTACCAGTCATCTCTTGCGGGATTTCCATTCCCATCAGCGTTAACAGGGTTGGCGCGATGTCCGAAAGCTTGCCGCCTTCGACCGCCCGCGCCGGTTTGCCGACGTAAATCAATGGCACCGGCAGGCTGGTGTGGGCGGTGTGCGCCTGGCCGGTGGCCGGATCGCGCATCTGCTCGGCGTTGCCGTGATCGGCGGTGATCAGTAGCTGGCCGTCGACGTCGCGCACCGCATCAACCACCTGGGCGATGCAGGCGTCCAACGTCTCCACCGCTTTGACCGCCGCTTCATAAACGCCGGTATGCCCCACCATGTCGCCGTTCGGGTAGTTGCAGATAATGGCATCGTATTTGCCGCTGCGGATGGCGCTCAGCAGCTTGTCGGTCAGCTCGGCGGCGCTCATCTCCGGCTGCAGATCGTAGGTGGCGACCTTCGGTGAGTTGACCAGCACGCGGTCTTCGCCCTTGAACGGCGCTTCCACGCCGCCGTTATAGAAGAAGGTGACGTGGGCGTATTTTTCGGTTTCCGAGATGCGCAGCTGGGTTTTGTCGTGCTTCATCAGCCATTCGCCGAAGGTGTTGGCCAGCGACGCCGGCGGATAGGCGCAGGCGGTCGCGATGTCGGCGGCGTATTCGGTCAGCATCACGAAATCGCCGAACTGCACCTGTTTGGCGCGTGGGAAACCGTCGAAATCCGCGTTCACGAAGGCGCGGGTGATCTGGCGCGCGCGGTCGGCGCGGAAGTTCATGAAGATCAACGCGTCGCCGTCCTGCATCGCGGCATCGGCCTCACCGGCGGCGCGGATCACGGTCGGTCTGACGAACTCGTCGTTTTCACCGCGCTGATAAGCGGCCTGCAGGCCGGCGATCGCATCCTCGGCCACGGAGTCGCCTTTGGCTGCGGTCAGCAGGTCATAGGCCAGCTGCACGCGATCCCAGCGGTTGTCGCGGTCCATCGCGTAGTAGCGGCCGATCAGCGAGGCGATGCGCCCGACGCCCAACGCGGCGAAGGCGTCACGGCAGCGTTGCAGCGGGGCTTCGGCGCTGCGCGGCGGCGTGTCGCGCCCGTCGAGGAAGGCATGCAGATAAACGGCTTTGGCGCCGCGTTGTGCAGCCAGCTTGATCATGGCCAGGATGTGCTCGTCGTGGCTGTGCACGCCGCCCGGCGACAGCAGGCCCATGATATGCACCGCCTTGCCGGCCGCTACGGCCTTATCGACGGCGGCGGTCAGCACCGGGTTGGCGAAGAAGTCGCCGTCGGCGATCGCTTTGTCCAGCCGGGTCAGATCCTGGTACACGATGCGGCCGGCGCCCAGGTTGACGTGGCCGACTTCAGAGTTGCCCATTTGCCCATCGGGCAGGCCGACATCCAGCCCGGAAGCGGCGATCAGCGTATGCGGCTGCTCTCGCCACAGGCGATCCATCACCGGAGTGCCGGCGTTCAGGATCGCGTTGTCCTGCCGCTCTTCACGATGGCCGTAACCGTCCAGGATCACCAGTACCATCGGTTTTTTTTTGCTCGACATTGCATTGACCTCTTATGAACTTTTTAAGCTGCGAATAGCCATGCGCCCGCCGCAGGCATGGCTATTCGCCCTCGAAAAACCGGCTGATTTTACACCGCCGGCGGCGATAAATAGCCCAAAGAGATCAAGGTTGCGGCGAATCGCGCGGGCTTTTATGCTCTGACGTCGGGAATTTCTCAGCGCAGCCCGCAGTTTCTACAATCGCGCTTGCTTATTGGCTGTATTTGCCGCACTCGGCAGGTATACTCTGGAACCTTGACTTATTTATCCCTTAACTGACGGGAGTTGTTACACCCCATGCTGCAAGAAATTATGCCATTCGTAAGCAGACACCCTATTCTGAGCCTGGCTTGGATCGCTCTGCTGGTCGCCGTGATCGTCATGACCTTCAAAAGCCGTTTCTCCAAGGTTAAAGAGATCGCCCGCGGTGAAGCTATTCGCCTGATCAACAAAGAAGAAGCCGTGGTGGTCGACACCCGCAGCCGCGACGATTTCCGCCGTGGTCACCTGGCCAACGCCATCAACCTGACCGCCAGCGAAATCAAAAACGGCAGCCTGGGCGAGCTGGAAAAACACAAAGCGCAGCCGATCATCGTCGTGTGCGCCAACGGCACCGCCTCCCGCGAGCCGGCGGAGAACCTGAGCAAGGCCGGTTTTGAAAAGGTGACTATGCTGAAAGACGGCATTTCCGGCTGGAGCGGAGAAAACCTGCCGCTGGTGCGCGGTAAGTAACCGTTTAACCTATTTGAGGTGGCAATCCATGGCTAACATTGATATCTACACCAAAGCGACCTGTCCGTTCTGCCATCGCGCCAAGGCGCTGTTGAACAGCAAGGGCTCGGCGTTTAACGAGATCGCCATCGACGGCGATAACGCCAAGCGCGAAGTGATGATCGAGCGCAGCGGGCGCACCACGGTGCCGCAGATTTTCATCGACGGCCGGCATATCGGCGGCTGCGATGATTTATATGAACTCGATGCTCGCGGCGGCCTGGATCCGCTGCTTTAAGCAGCTTGCCGGTTCACCGAGTGTCAATAAGGACGTTTAACCAAGGGTATTACTCACATGTCAGAACAAAACAGCACCGAAATGGCTTTCCAGATCCAACGTATTTATACCAAGGACATCTCCTTCGAAGCGCCGAATGCGCCGCAGGTTTTCCAGCAGGAATGGCAGCCGGAAGTTAAACTTGATCTGGATACCGCGTCCAGCCAGCTGGCTGACGAAGTGTATGAAGTGGTACTGCGCGTAACCGTGACGGCGAGCCTGGGCGAAGAAACTGCGTTCCTGTGCGAAGTGCAACAGGCGGGCATCTTCTCGGTAGCAGGCATCGAAGGCACGCAGCTGGCGCATTGCCTGGGTGCATACTGCCCGAACATTCTGTTCCCGTATGCGCGCGAGTGCATCACCAGCCTGGTTTCCCGCGGCACATTCCCGCAGCTGAACCTGGCACCGGTCAACTTTGACGCGCTGTTCATGAACTATCTGCAGCAGCAGGCGGAAGGCGAAGGTGCCGCACCACATCAGGATGCCTGATGAACACCGTCAATGCTTCAATGACTGTCATCGGTGCCGGCTCGTACGGCACCGCATTGGCCATTACGCTGGCGCGTAACGGCCACTCCGTGGTGCTGTGGGGGCACAACCCCGCGCAAATTCAAACGTTGCAGCAAGATCGCTGCAATCAGGCGTTTCTGCCCGACGTTCCCTTCCCCGATACCCTGCTGCTTGAAGCCGATTTGGCGCGTGCGCTGGCGGCCAGCCGCGACGTGCTGGTGGTGGTGCCGAGCCACGTGTTCGGCGACGTGCTGCGCCAGCTGAAGCCGCATCTGCGCCCGGACGCCCGCATCGTGTGGGCCACCAAGGGGCTGGAAGCGGAAACCGGCCGGTTGCTGCAGGACGTGGCGCGTGAGGCGTTGGGCGAGACGATCCCGCTGGCGGTGCTCTCCGGGCCGACGTTCGCCAAAGAGCTGGCCGCCGGCCTGCCGACGGCGATCGCGCTGGCGGCGACCGATGCGCAGTTCGCCGACGATCTGCAACAGCTGCTGCACTGCGGCAAGAGCTTCCGCGTCTATAGCAATCCCGACTTCATCGGCGTGCAGCTTGGCGGCGCGGTGAAGAACGTGATCGCCATCGGCGCCGGCATGTCCGACGGCATCGGTTTCGGCGCTAACGCCCGCACCGCGTTGATTACACGCGGGCTGGCGGAAATGAGCCGTCTGGGTTCTGCGCTGGGCGCCGATCCTTCGACGTTCATGGGCATGGCGGGGCTGGGGGATCTGGTGCTAACCTGCACGGACAACCAATCGCGCAACCGCCGCTTCGGTATTATGCTGGGGCAGGGCAAAGGCGTACAGGAAGCGCAGGACAGCATCGGCCAGGTGGTCGAGGGCTATCGCAATACCAAAGAGGTGTTGGCGCTGGCGCAGCGGCACGGCGTGGAAATGCCGATCACCGAACAGATTTATCAGGTGCTTTACTGCCATAAAGACGCCCGCGAAGCGGCGCTGAGCCTGCTGGGGCGAGCCCGAAAGGACGAAAAACCCAGCGCGTGACATAAAACGATATGCCGGGGCAGCGTGCTGACCCCGCAAATGACCTGGGCCGCTTCGCGCTACCGTGCGAAGCGGCCCGTTTGGCAAGGCAGAGGGGAATGTGATGTCGTCAGAAGAGTTGGAGCAGGTCTGGAACAGCATTAAATCAGAAGCGCGAGCACTGGCTGATTGTGAACCGATGCTGGCCAGCTTTTTCCATGCGACGTTGCTCAAGCACGAGAATCTGGGCAGCGCGCTCAGCTATATGCTGGCCAACAAGCTGGCGACGCCGATCATGCCCGCCATCGCGGTGCGCGAGGTGGTGGAAGAGGCCTACAAGTCCGACAACCAGATGATCGTTTCGGCGGCGCGCGATATCCTTGCGGTGCGGCTGCGCGACCCGGCGGTCGATAAATACTCCACGCCGCTGCTTTACCTGAAAGGGTTCCATGCGCTGCAGGCTTACCGTATCGGTCACTGGCTGTGGCAGCAAGGGCGGCAAGCGCTGGCTATCTACCTGCAAAATCAAATTTCCGTTGCCTTCGGCGTGGACATCCACCCGGCGGCGACCATCGGCTGCGGCATCATGCTCGACCACGCCACCGGCATCGTGATCGGTGAAACGGCGGTGGTGGAGAACAACGTCTCTATCCTGCAGTCGGTCACCCTGGGCGGTACCGGTAAAACCAGCGGCGACCGTCACCCGAAAATTCGCGAAGGGGTGATGATTGGCGCCGGCGCCAAAATTCTCGGCAATATCGAAGTGGGCAAGGGCGCGAAGATCGGCGCGGGTTCGGTGGTCTTGCAGGCGATACCGCCGCACACCACCGCCGCCGGCGTGCCGGCGCGCATCGTCGGGCGTCCGGAGAGCGATACGCCGTCGATGGATATGGACCAATACTTCAACGGCACCAATCACGGCTTTGAGTACGGCGACGGCATTTGAGTGCCGTCTGCGCAGCCATTCAGGGGGAGCTTCGGCTCCCCCTGTGTTTTTCAGGCGGCGGTCAGCCCTGCTTCGGGAAGTTGGTGATATCGGTAACGATGTCGTCGATCGCCGCCTTGACGTCATCCGCCGTGACCGGCGTGCTGTCGTTGTTGACGGTTTTGCCGTAAGCCTTGCGTACCACTTCCATCACCGTTTTACCGGTATCCTGGTCGATCAGCTCGCCTTCGATATACAGCGCGGTATTTTGCGTCCGGTGCCCGGTAGCCGCCATGGTGCTGGCAACGACCGCCGCGACCGGTACCACCTCATAGAACTTCATGTCTTCGTTTTCGGCGGAAACGGCGGTGATGGCGAGTTTGGCTACCAACACACGTGAGCCTGCCGGGCTGGGCAGAATGGTGAAGCGGTTCTGCAACGCGGCTTTAATCCGCTGGGTCGCATACGCCTTGATTTTGTTCAGCGTGTCCTGGCTGACGCGCGTGGTCGGTTTTTCCGCCGGGAAATAGACCACCGGTTGGAAATAGAGGCCGCGGTAGTTGGATTCCTTGTAGTTTGGATCTATCCAGCGCAGCGTTTTATGGCCGCTTGGCGAGGTGGTTTCCTGCAGTTTGCTGTAATCGGACAAGAAGCCCGAATATTGAGACGTTTGGGTGACTTTGGACGAACAGCCCGCCAGCAACAGGCCCGCTGCCAGAACCGCCATGGCAACGCTCAAGCGTTGTTTCTTCATATGGTTTCCTAGATGAGTGGTGATTACCCTTACAAAACATAGCGCATTATCTGTGCCTCATCGGGCATTTTCGGGGCCTGGCGTGCCCTGCCGCGGCCTTTTTTCAGGATCGTGATGCGCCGCCGGTTTCCGCCGCCAGCGCCGGTGATAAGGCGGCGAGTAGGGTATCCGCTCTGGCCAGCGCCTGGCGTTGCTCAACTTGCCATAGGGGCAACAACGGCCAGAGATCCGCCTGATGCTCGGCCTGCAGGCACCAGACCTCCCGATCGTGCCAGTCGCCGAGGGCGTTTTGCGCCGCTTTGAGGCACGCCGTCGCTTCGGGAGAGAGGGGAAGGCGTTGCGGATAGGCTTCGGCGGCGTAACGCAGGCGTTTTATCAACAGCCGCAGACGGTGGCGATCGTAGCCGGTATCGGCCAATGCCCGGCGCAGTTGCCGTTGCTGGCGTTGCAGGCGTCGGTTTAGGCGGTATTTGGCGGTGCGTCGCGCGGTGCGGCGGAAGCGGCGCGGCCAGGCGTGCAACAGCGAGGGAAAGTCGATGAGCTGCGGATGGGTGAGCAGTTGACGGCAGCGAGCCTGAAGATCGCTCCGGCGCACGTTGGCCTGCCAATCGAGGCGATGGCGTGCCAGTTCGGCGATCAGCACCTCGAGATCGCGCAGCGGCGTCGTGAGCTGCCCTAACTCGGCGGCGGCCCGATCGAGCCGCGTTGCACCGGGGCAGCCGCGCAACGGGCGCAGCAGGCTGCGAATGCGGCGCAGACAGACGCGCAGGTCGTGCAGCGCTTCGCTGTCTTGCGCCTGCTGCAGCCGCAGCAGCGCCTCGTTCAGCGCCGTCTCGAGGCGGCGAAGCTGGGTGACAATATCCTCGATGAAAGCCATGTGCCGTTCCTGGAGAGAACATCGCAGCGATGATGCTTCCAGTATGGCGCGTCGTCGCGGATTATGCCTTGATCAGCGCGCCGGCATAGTCCAGCTGCCGCCAGGCCTCATACACTACCACCGATACGGCATTCGACAGGTTCATGCTGCGGCTTTGCGCCTGCATCGGGATGCGGATTTTTTGCTGCGCAGGCAGCGCATCGAGGATGTCGGCGGGCAACCCGCGCGTTTCCGGGCCGAACAGCAGGTAGTCGCCGGCCTGATAGCTGACGGCGCTGTGCGCCGGCGTGCCTTTGGTGGTCAGGGCAAACAGCCGCTGTGGGTTTTCGGCGGCGAGAAAGGCGGCGTAATCGGCATGGCGACTGACGCGGGTGAACTCATGGTAGTCCAACCCGGCGCGGCGCAGGCGCTTGTCGTCCCACGGGAATCCCAGCGGTTCGATCAGGTGCAGGTTAAAGCCGGTATTGGCACACAGGCGGATGATATTGCCGGTGTTGGGTGGAATTTCGGGTTCAAATAAAACGATGTTCAGCATGTTGCAGGCCCCTCGTGAACGAGGGGCGCAGGATAGCAAACTCTTACTGTTCTGTCTTAGTCGACAAACGTTGATGATGCAGCGGTAGCCACAGCACCAACCTCAGGCCGCCAAGCGGGCTGTCTTCGGCCTTCACCCAGCCGCGATGCTGGTTGACCGCCGCTTCGACGATCGCCAGGCCGAGGCCGGTGCCGCCGGATTCGCGGTCGCGCGCTTCATCGGTGCGGTAGAACGGACGGAAGATCTGCTCGCGGTCTTCGGCACTGACGCCGGGGCCGTCGTCGTCAACCTGGATGGTCACGCCCTGATTGTCGGCGCTGAACGCCACGGCAATGCGGGTGTGCGAATAACGCAGGGCGTTGCGCACGATGTTTTCCAACGCGCTGTCCAGCGCACTCGCGTTGCCGAACAGCGTCCAAGGGCCGGGCGGCGCGGTGATCTCCAACTGCTTGCCCATCTGTTCCGCTTCGAAACGAGCATTGTCCAGCACGTCGGCCCACAGGTCGTTGGCCTTCAGCTGCTCGCGCGCCAGCTCGCCTTTTTGCTGCCCGCGCGACAGCGCCAGCAGATCGTTGATCATCGAATCCAGCCGCTGCGCTTCGGTTTCGATGCGCGCCAGCTCGTGGCCTTCACCATGGCGGCGGCGCATCAGCGCGGTGGCCAGCTGCAGGCGCGTCAGCGGCGTGCGCAGCTCGTGCGAGATGTCCGAGATCAGCCGTTGCTGCGCGTTCATCATGCGCTCCAGCGCGCTGACCATCTGGTTGAAGCTGGCGCCGGTGGCCAGAAACTCCTGCGGGCCGGCTTCCAGTTCCGGATGCTGCTTCAGGTTGCCACGCGCCACGTCATCGGCGGCGTTCTTCAGCTTGCGCGCCGGTTTCGCCAGGCTCCAGGCCAGCCACAGCAGCAGCGGGGCGCTGATCAGCATGGTGACGATCAGCAGCAGCAGCGGCCGGTCGAACATCAGGTTGATGAAATCGGATTGCGGGCTGTTGGCGGGGCGGATCAGGTACAGCTGGTAGTTGTCTTCGCCGTCGCGTACCGCGAACGGCCCGACCAGCTCGACGCGGCCGTACTTTTTCTTCTTCGGATGATCTGAATTATCGGATTGGCCGATGAAGTTGCGGACGATCTGCATTTCATTGCGCTGCGCGCCGATCACCCGGCCTTCGCTGGTGACCAGCAGCAGGCGTTGGCCCGGTGGCGCCCATTTGTCGATGGCGCGGAACAGGCGGCGCCACCACATCAGATCGTTGGCCGGATCGTTTTGCAACTCGGCCTCGACGTGCTGTTCCAGCATCAACCCCTGCCGCTGCTCGCTGTCGAGCAGCGAGGTCATTTGGCGGGAGTCGAGCTTGGGCACCATCAGCACCAGCATTAGCACCAGGGCTAACGTGAACCAGAAAATGGCGAAGATGCGTGCCGTCAAACTGTTGATCATGTTGCAGATACCATCAAATAACCCCGCCCACGCAGGGTTTTGAACCACGGATGCCCGTCTTTGCGATCCGGCAGCTTACGCCGCAGGTTGGAAATGTGCATGTCGATGGCGCGATCGAACGGGGTCAGGCGTTTGCCCAGCACTTCCTGGCTCAGCAGTTCGCGCGACACAACCTGGCCGAGATGCTGCGCCAGCAGGTAAAGCAGGGTGAATTCGGTGCCGGTCAGATCCAGTACCTGGCCGTCGAAGCTGGCCTCCTGGCGGCCGGGGTTGAGCTGCAGGCCATCGACGTCCAGCGTCGGGGCGCCGCTGTCGACCTGCTGCTGCTGTTCGCTCCAGTTGGAACGGCGCAGAATGGCGCGAATGCGCGCGACCAGTTCGCGATCGTTGAAGGGTTTCGGCAGATAATCATCGGCGCCCAGCTCTAGGCCCAGCACGCGGTCCAGTTCGCTGCCGCGCGCGGTCAGCATGATGACCGGCGTCTGGTGATGTTGGCGCAGTTCTTTCAGCGTATCGATGCCGTTTTTCTTCGGCATCATGATGTCGAGCAGCAGCAGATCGACGGAGCTGTCCAGCAGCGACAACGCCTGCTCGCCATCGTGCGCGACGACGATATTAAAACCTTCCATTTCAAGCAGTTCTTTTAACAGCGAGGTTAACTCGCGGTCGTCGTCAACTAACAGAATCTTGTTCATTATGATTTACCTCCAGACGCAAAATACGTCATCAACTGTTGCCATTCCATGACTTTACGTAGTTTTACATGCACTGACGCAGGTTTTCAGGTGTAGCGGTACACTGCTCCTCGTTGATTCGCAAAGTGAGAAAGCTTGAGGAGTTGAAATGCGTAAGGTGACCGCATTAGTTATGGCATCACTGCTGGCAATTGGTTCGACCGCTGCCTTCGCTGCCGACACTATACCGGACACAGCCCAACCTCCCGGCAACGACGCGATGACCCGAATACCCGGCCAGCACCATATGTTCGACGGTGTCAGCCTCAGCGAACAGCAGCGCCAGCAAATGCGCGATTTGATGCGCCAGGCCCGGCACGATCTGCCTGGTGTCAATGTAGCTGAAATGGAAGCCATGCATAAACTGGTGACCGCAGAGAAATTTGACGAAGCCGCCGTGTATGCCCAGGCGGAAAAGATGGCCCAACAGCAGGTCAAGCGCCAGGTCGAAATGGCCCGGGTGCGCAACCAAATGTATAACCTGCTGACGCCAGAGCAAAAAAGTGTTTTAGACCAGAAACATCAGCAGCGTATGCAGCAGATGGAGCAACAAATTTCTGGTTTGCAACAAGCTTCTGCCCAGAAGTGAAGTACGACTGAGTAGTCCCCTGTTTTTCCTTGCCATAGACACCATCCCTGTCTTCCCCGCCATGATGGCGGGGTTTTTTTTATCCGACATTTCGCTATATTGAGCGCCATACCTTTTGACCGGGATCCCTTAATGGAACAGCGCTATGCTCGCCTGGTAAAGTCCGCTGCGTTGGCCGCTACCGTGCTGGCGTCATCGCTGCTGTTGATCAAGATCGTCGCCTGGTACCACACCGGTTCGGTCAGCCTGCTGGCGGCGCTGGTGGATTCGTTGGTCGATATCGCCGCCTCGTTGACCAACCTTCTGGTGGTGCGCTATTCGCTGCAGCCGGCCGATGCCGAGCATACCTTTGGCCACGGCAAAGCGGAGTCGCTGGCGGCGCTGGCGCAAAGCATGTTTATTTCCGGCTCCGCCCTGTTTCTGTTCCTCACCGGCTTCCAGCATCTGTATGCGCCGCAAACGCTGCGCGATCCCGGCGTCGGGGTCGTCGTGACGGTGATCGCGCTGATCAGCACCCTGATTCTGGTCACCTACCAACGTTGGGTGGTCAGAAAAACCCGTAGTCAGGCCGTGCGCGCGGATATGCTGCATTATCAGTCAGATGTCATGATGAATGGTGCTATTCTTATCGCTCTTGGGCTAAGCTGGTACGGCTTCCGGCGGGCGGACGCGTTGTTCGCGCTGGGCATCGGCGTTTACATCCTGTATAGCGCGCTGCGCATGGGCTACGAAGCGGTGCAGTCGCTGTTGGATCGGGCGTTGCCAGATGACGAACGCCAGGCGATTGTCGAGGTGGTTTCTTCCTGGCCCGGGGTGAAAGGCGCGCACGATCTGCGCACGCGGCAGTCGGGGCCGACGCGCTTTATCCAGCTGCATCTGGAGATGGAAGATACGCTGCCGCTGCGCGAGGCGCACCGGTTGGCCGACCAGGTGGAACAGGCGCTGCGGCACCGTTTTGCGGGGGCGGACGTCATTATTCACCTGGATCCGTGCTCCGTGCCGCCGCCGGGTAGGCAGGGGCATTGGGAGCTATAATCAGATAGAGGCACAGATCGAAGTTTTATCATGAATATCTGAGTTAGCTCAGCGTGCCATGCGGTGTTTTTACCGTTATATTGCGTGACTTGAATCAATTCAGCTGGGTGTTTTTGATATAATATCCAGCAATAAGCCGTAAAGCTGGTTTTCTGCAGCCGGAGAGGTTTCAAGACGATCGGCGGAGACAGAATTCTTAAGAAATTGCATCTACACAGTTCAGAGGTAGTCATGATCAAGAAAATCGGTGTACTGACGAGCGGCGGTGATTCGCCGGGTATGAACGCTGCAATCCGCGGCGTTGTGCGTTCTGCGCTTTCAGAAGGTCTGGAAGTTTTTGGTATTTACGATGGCTACCTTGGCTTGTACGAAGATCGCATGGAGCAGCTGGACCGCTATAGCGTGTCCGACATGATCAACCGCGGCGGCACCTTCCTCGGCTCGGCCCGCTTCCCGGAGTTCAGGGATGAAAACGTGCGCGCCAAGGCGATTGAAAACCTGAAGAATCGCGGCATCGACGCGCTGGTGGTGATCGGCGGCGACGGTTCCTACATGGGCGCCAAACGCCTGACGGAAGAAGGCTTCCCGTGCATCGGTCTGCCGGGCACCATCGATAACGACGTTGCCGGCACCGACTACACCATCGGTTACTTCACCGCGCTGGAAACCGTGGTGGAAGCGATCGACCGCCTGCGCGATACCTCCTCTTCGCACCAGCGTATCTCCATCGTGGAAGTGATGGGCCGTTACTGCGGCGATCTGACGCTGGCGGCGGCGATTGCCGGCGGTTGCGAATTCATCGTGCTGCCTGAAATCGAATTCAACCGCGAAGATCTGGTGTGCGAAATCAAGGCCGGTATCGCCAAGGGTAAAAAACACGCCATCGTGGCGATCACCGAGCACATCTGCGACATCGATGAGCTGGCGCGCCACATCGAGCAGGAAACCAAGCGTGAAACCCGCGCCACCGTGCTGGGCCACATTCAACGCGGCGGTTCGCCGGTTGCCTACGATCGCATCCTGGCCTCGCGCATGGGCGCCTACGCCATCGAGCTGCTGCTGCAGGGCTACGGTGGCCGCTGCGTCGGTATCCAGAACGAAAAAATGGTGCACCACGACATCATCGACGCGATCGAAAACATGAAGCGTCCGTTCAAGGGCGACTGGCTGGAAACGGCGAAAAAACTGTACTGATACGCCGCTCACCGCACGATAGAAAAGCCTCCGCTCGCGGGGGCTTTTTTATGCCCGTCGGCGATATATTCCGGAATCATCTATCCAAAAATTTTTTATTCTTTAATTGCCGGGAAAGTTTCTGGCAGGCTCTGATGCTAAATCAACCGATTGAGGTTGCGCTTAATTTTCTGGGAGAGCCTGTCGATGCGTAAATGGGGTGTAGGTCTGACATTGGTGCTGTTGGCGTCCGGCGCCATGGCGAAGGATATTCAATTGCTGAACGTGTCCTACGATCCGACGCGTGAGTTCTATCAGGCTTACAACACGGCATTCAGCAAGCACTATCAGGCGGAAACCGGCGACAAGGTGACGGTGCGCCAGTCGCATGGCGGCTCCGGCAAACAGGCGACTTCGGTGATCAACGGTATCGAGGCCGACGTGGTGACGCTGGCATTGGCCTATGACGTCGACGCCATCGCCGAACGCGGGCGTATCGAGAAAGACTGGATCAAACGCCTGCCGGACAACTCGGCGCCTTACACCTCGACCATCGTCTTCCTGGTGCGCAAAGGCAACCCGAAACAAATTCACGACTGGCCCGATTTGCTCAAGCCGGGCGTGTCGGTGATCACCCCGAACCCGAAAACCTCCGGCGGTGCCCGCTGGAACTACCTGGCCGCCTGGGGCTACGCGTTGCACCACAACAACAACGATAAGGCCAAGGCGCAGGAGTTCGTCAAAAACCTGTACAAGAACGTCGAAGTGCTGGATTCCGGCGCGCGCGGCTCGACCAACACCTTCGTTGAGCGCGGCATCGGCGACGTACTGATCGCCTGGGAAAACGAAGCGTTGCTGGCGGAGAAAGAGCTGGGCAAAGACAAGTTCGAGATTATCACCCCGAGTGAATCGATCCTGGCCGAACCGACGGTGTCGGTAGTGGATAAGGTGGTCGATAAACGCGGTACCCGCGATGTGGCGACCGCCTACCTGAAGTATCTGTATTCGCCGGAAGGGCAGACCATCGCGGCACAGCACTATTACCGTCCGCGCGATGCGGCGGCCAAGTTCGCCGGGCAGTTCCCACAGCTGAAGCTGTTCACCGTGGATGACACCTTCGGCGGCTGGACCGAAGCGCAGAAGGTGCACTTCGCCACCGGCGGCGTGTTCGATGAGATCAGCAAACGCTGATGCCGGCTGAGCGGCAATAAAAAACCCCGGCAAGCCGGGGTTTTTTTATGGCAAGCCTAAGGCAATCAGGCTTTTTTCGCTGCGGCAGCGGCTTTGACGATCACGGCGAAAGCGTCGGCTTTCAGCGAGGCGCCGCCAACCAGCGCGCCGTCGATGTCCGGCTGAGAGAACAGCTCTGCGGCGTTCTTGTCGTTCACCGAGCCGCCGTACTGGATGATGATTTCAGCGGCAACCGCGGCATCGTGTTTGGCGATGTGGTCACGGATAAATTTGTGCACGGCCTGCGCTTGCGCAGGGGTAGCGGACTTACCGGTACCGATGGCCCAGACCGGCTCATAGGCGATCACGGTGCCTTTCATCGCCGGTGCGCCCAGCGTTTTCAGCACGGCGTCGATCTGGCGCGCGCACACTTCTTCAGTTTTGCCCGCAGCGTTTTCCGCTTCGGTTTCACCGATGCACAGCACCGGGATCAGCCCGGCTTCTTTCAGCACGGCGAATTTCTCGGCGATGACTTCGTCGCTTTCTTTGTGGTAGGTGCGACGCTCGGAGTGGCCGATGATGATGTACTGGGCACCGACGTCTTTCAGCATGTTGGCGGAAACTTCACCGGTGAAGGCGCCGGACAGGTTAACGTCCACGTTCTGCGCGCCCAGCGCGATGCGGCTGCCGGCCAGCGCGTGCTTGGCCTGATCCAGATACATCACCGGCGGGGCGATGGCGACGCCACAGCCGTCAACGCTGCTCAGCTCATTGCGCAGGCCGGCGATCAGTTCGTTGACCATGTGGGTGCTGCCGTTAAGCTTCCAGTTACCCATAACTAATGGATGACGCATGTTTTTTTCCTCCAACTAGAAAACGCGAGAGTCGAAATGACAACTGCCGGACCGGCAGTTTACCTGCCCAACAGTATAGAGATCATTAAGCGCGAAGGCTTTGCTTTTCGTCATTAAATGCCGCGCCGTTACGGCTCGGAAAGCGCCAGCTTAATCGGTTCAACCGCGAAGGTTACGCCTTTATCGCCGTTGTCCGAGACGACATAGCGAATGGCGCCGACCTGCTGTTGGTAAAAGCGCGACCCTTTGCCTTTTTCCAGCAGGTTGTTCACCTTGTTCTGGCTCTGTTCCACCGTCAACGCCGGTTCGAACTGGCGCATCAGCGCCGCCATATAGCTGATGGCGATGGCACGCGCGGCTTTTTCTTCATTGGCCTGCTGCAGCGGCAGGTGAGTGATCTGCAACGTTTTGATTTTACCGGTGCCTTTCTCCAGCGCGGTGGAGGCGTACAGGTTTTCGTTGAGTTTGCTGGCGGCGCGCGTCAGCAGCGGCGAATCGTCTTCGGTGGCGGGAATGGCGCGGAATTCGCCAATCGGCAGCTTCGGGTTATCGCGGTTGTATTTTTCGCGGAATTTGACCACCGTCAGATCGAACGTCGGTGCCCCGGCCAGCAGGTAAGGTGCGGCGGGCGTCGCATCGGCGGGCGGCGGATCGGCCCAGGCGCTGGCGGCCACCTGCAGCAGGCAGGCGATGACGAGGGTTTTTCTCAGCATGGCGTATGGCATCAAGGACAAAGATGGCTCCGATTAAAGCGATAACCTGCGGGGCTTGTCAAAGATCCCACGCCATTATCGGTTCGCTGACGAGAAAGCTGTGCGGCGCACCGCGTTATGCGAGGCGGAAAACTCGGCCCGGCAGCGCCTATGTTACACTGCGGCGCAGAATATGGGCAGGCTTAGAGCGCAGGAATCGATGACGTTACAACAGTGGTGTTTTTCTTTTAGGGGCCGCATCGGGCGGCGCGACTTCTGGATTTGGATGGGGCTGTGGTTGGCGCTGATGGCGGCGGCGTTTACGCTGGCCAATTATCAGCTGGTCGCCATCCAATCCATCGCCTTCTTTATCGTGGCGCTGCTGTGGCCGACGGCGGCGGTGCTGGTCAAGCGCCTGCACGATCGCAACAAGGCCGGCTGGTGGGCGCTGCTGCTGATTCTGGCGTGGATGCTGGCGGCGGGGAACTGGCAGATGCTGGCGCCGATCTGGCAATGGGGCGTCGGGCGTTTCATTCCGACGCTGATTATCGTGATGATGATGATCGATCTGGGTGCCTTCGTCGGCACGCCGGGAGATAACCGGTTCGGCCCGGAAGCCGAACCGGTGAAGTTCCGCTGACCCTCGCCGGGTTACCAGTAGTGTTCGCTGGTGATGTGGCCCGGCTTGCGGCGCAGGTGCTTGCGCATCTGGCGGTGGTCTTTCAGCGTTTGCTGGGTATCCCGCACCATTTGCGGGTTGCCGCACAGCATCACGTGGCTGGTTTCGGCGTCGATAGTCAAACCGATCGCCGCTTCCAGCCGGCCGTCCTCGATCAGCGCCGGTACGCGGCCGGTCAATGAGCCTGGCGCCTCTTCGCGGCTGACGACGGTCTGGATGCGCAGCTTGCCGTTGTAGCGTTGCTGCAGTTGCTGCATCAGCGGCAGGTAGCTCAGGTCACGCGCAAAGCGCGCGGCGTGCACCAGCACCAGGTTGTTGAAGCGCTCCAGGCCGGCGCCCTGCTGCAGAATCGATAAATAGGGGCCGATGGCGGTGCCGGTCGCCAGCATCCATAGCGTATCGCAGTCGGGCACCTCGTCCAGCACGAAGAAGCCGGCCGCTTCTTTGGTTACCATCACGTCCGAGCCCGGCTGCAGCTGGCTGAGGCGCGGGCTCAGTTTGCCTTCCGGCACGGTGACCAGATAGAACTCCAGATTGGCGTCGTCGGGGGCATTGACGTAGGAGTAGGCGCGTTGCACCCGTTCGCCGTCGATCTCCAGCGCCAGCTTGGCAAATTGCCCGGCGGTGAAAGGATCGATGGGGGCATTGACCACCAGGCTGAGCAGCCCGTCGGTCCATTGTTTTACCTGCGTAACCTTGCCGTTTACCCATTCAGCCATACTCTAAAGCTCCCGTGGTCGAATCAAATAAGCACAATGTCGTGAGCCGGAAATGGCGTGCGCGGTGCGCTCTACCCGGTAGTCGTTGCCGAACAGGCGGTGAAACAGCTGCAGCTCGGAATTGCACAGGCTGCTGCAGCTGGAACCGGCCACGCCAATCGGGCAGTGGTTTTCCACCAACAGCGCGCCGTGCGGGTGGTCGAACAATTCGGCCATGTAACCGTCGTGTTGCCTCAGGCGCACCAGGCGGGCTAACCGGTCCTGATGGCTGCGCTCGGCGGACAGCTCTTCGGCATAACGCAGATAAAGCTGCTCTTCGCGCGCGCTGAGCAACGGTTCCACCCCGGCGCCGCCAAACAGCTGCAGCGCGGATGCCCGCAGCCGCTCCTGATCGGCGGCGGCAAAGGCGTGCCCTCGCTCGGTCAGTGACCAGTAGCGCGTCGGGCGGCCGACCTTGCTGCGCGCTTCTTCGTAACAAACCAACTCACGTTTTTCCAGGGATTGCAGATGTTGTCGGATGCCCATCGGCGTGATGTCCAGACGCTCTGCCAGCATTTTGGCCGAGTGCGGGCCGAGAGCCTTTAACTGCAATAAAATCAGCTCAGGTGTTTTCATGAACCAAATCCCTATGGTGTTATTTTATTTCAAGTTGATGAAAAGAATTATCGATTAAATGCTAAAGCGCGGCTACTGCAAGGGCGCTATTTTTAACTCCAAAGCGTTAGGCGTACAGTTTAATTTACGAGCCTGGTCGGGTTTGCTGCCAGTGTGACCTGGATCAATATCTGCCTGAAACTCGCTAAAAAAATCAGATTTGATTAGTTTATGCCGCCATAGAGGGCTGCTCGCCGTTCTGGCTGCTGCAACGGCCATACCGGGACGCTGTGACGAGTTGAAACGTTAACGAAGATAATGAGAAAACTAGAGAATTTTCACCTGCTGGTGATGCTTATCCTGTTGGTCGCCGTCGGCCAGATGGCGCAAACCATTTATGTTCCCGTGATTGCTGATATCGCCCACGATCTGTCGGTTCGCACCGGCGCCGTGCAACGGGTGATGGCGGCATATCTGCTGACCTACGGTTTCTCCCAGCTGATTTACGGGCCGATATCGGACCGTATCGGGCGTCGTCCGGTGATCCTGACCGGCATGATGATCTTCCTGGTCGGTGCGCTGGGCGCGCTGCTGTCCACCAACCTGACGATGCTGGTCGCCGCCAGCGCGATTCAGGGCATGGGCACCGGCGTGGCGGGCGTGATGGCGCGCACCATGCCGCGCGATCTGTATGCCGGCACCGCGCTGCGCTACGCCAACAGCCTGCTGAACATGGGGATTCTGGTTAGCCCGCTGTTGGCGCCGGTGATCGGCGGCGCATTGGCGATGGTGTTCGGCTGGCGCGCCTGTTACGCCTTCCTGCTGGCGCTGTGCGCCTGCGTCGCCTTCGCCATGTTTCGCTGGTTGCCGGAGACCCGCCCGGTGCAGACGGAAAAACGCCGCATGCTGGCCAGTTTTCGCCAGCTGCTGGGCGACAGCACCTTCAGCTGCTATCTGGTGATGCTGATCGGCGCGCTGGCGGGGATTGCGGTATTCGAGGCCAGCTGCGGCGTGTTGATGGGCGGCGTGTTGGGGCTGAGCGGTCTGACCGTCAGCATCCTGTTCATTCTGCCGATCCCGGCGGCGTTTTTCGGCGCCTGGTACGCTGGGCGCGACGGCAAGACCTTCCATACGCTGATGTGGCATTCGGTGATTAGCTGCCTGCTGGCGGGGGCGATGATGTGGATCCCGGGCTGGTTCGGCGTGATGAACATCTGGACGCTGATCGTGCCGGCCGCGCTGTTCTTCTTCGGCGCCGGCATGCTGTTCCCGCTGGCGACCACCGGGGCGATGGAGCCGTTCCCTTACCTGGCCGGCGCGGCGGGCGCGCTGGTGGGCGGCATGCAGAACATGGGATCGGGGCTCGCGACCTGGCTTTCTGCCATGCTGCCGCAAACCGGGCAGTTCAGCCTCGGATTGCTGATGTTCGCGATGGCGCTGCTGATCCTGCTGTGCTGGTGGCCGCTGTCCAACCGGATGCAACATCAGGGGCATACCGCATAACCCTCTTCCTGAACCGGCGCAGGCCTTAGTCTTGCAAGACGACTAAGGTCCTGCCGCCGGTTTGACCCAGGTTATTACTGCGCTGAGGCGATCGGCATACACTTTACCGACAGTATTTTTCCGGGTTATTCGCTATGTCATCACTGCAGTTCATTCAACGTGTTCCCGTCGGCTTCTTTGGGATGGTTCTGGGGGTTTTCGGCCTCGGCAGCGCCTGGCGATACGCCGCCACGCTCGGCTATGGGCCCGGCTGGCTGGGTGAGTCGCTCATCTTTCTCGGCAGTGCTATCTGGCTGGCGTTGGCGCTGATCTATCTCTGCCGCTGCCTGATTGACCCACGCGCGGTGCGTGACGAGTTTCGCAACAACACTCAGTTCAGTTTTATCAGCCTGCTTCCGGCAGGCGGCGTGTTGGTGTCCATCGGTCTGCACCCCTACAGCCTGCCGCTGGCGAATGGGCTGATGGTCGCGGGCTCCGTCGGCCAGCTCATCTTCTCGGCCTGGCGCTGTGCGCCGTTGTGGCGCGGCGAGTTCGCGTCGGAGGCCACGACGCCGGGATTCTACCTGCCGACGGTGGCCGCTAACTTTATCTGCGCGATGGCGTTTGGCACCGCCGGCCACCCTGATATCGGCATGATGTTTCTTGGCGCCGGTTTGATTTCATGGCTGACCCTCGAACCCGCCATCATCCACCGTCTGCGTACCAAAGCCGCGCTGCCGGCCGCCGCCCGCGGCGTTATCGGTATTCAGCTGGCTCCGGCTTTTGTCGCCTGCTACGCGTGGTTATGCGTCAATGGCAACGACTTCGATACGTTCGCCTTAATCCTGTTGGGCTACGGCCTGCTGCAGCTGTTTTTTATGTTCAGGTTGGTGCGTTGGTTTTTTGCCGGTGGCTTCAGCCCGGGCATGTGGGCTTTCTCGTTCGGCTTATCGGCGATGGCGAACGCGTCGCTGCGGTTGTTGCAGAGCCAGCGCGGGGCAGATATGCAAGTGCTGGCCTGGGGGCTGTTCGCGTTGGCTAACCTGCTGCTCATCGGCCTGATGGTGAAGACGCTGTGGCTGCTGTTGCGTGGGAAACTGCTGCCCGCCAAAACGCCGGTGGCGGGATGAACCCGCCCTCAGCGGCTGCTGGGGGCGGTCTCCTGTCGGCTTACAGCAAAAACTCGTGCAGCGCCGGGTCTTTGCGATCCAGATAGTGGGTCGAACGGATGCGGCGGATGGTGCGTGACTTGCCGCGGATCAGCAGGGTTTCGGTCGTGGCCATGTTGCCCTGGCGGCTGATGCCCTCCAGCAGATCGCCCTTGGTGATGCCGGTGGCGGAGAAGATCACGTTGTCGTTGCGCGCCATCTGGTCCATGCGCAGCACCTGACCGGCCTCGATACCCATTTCCCGGCAGCGCGCCAGCTCCTGTTCGCCGATGCGGCGGTTCTCGGCGCTGTCGCCTTTCACCTCATGGCGCGGCAGCAAACGCGCCTGCATGTCGCCGTCCAGCGCGCGGATCACCGCGGCTGAGATCACCCCTTCCGGCGCGCCGCCGATGCCATACATCACATCGACCTCGCTTTCCGGCATGCAGGTGAGAATGGAGGCCGCCACGTCGCCGTCAGGAATGGCGAACACCCGCACGCCCAGCTGTTGCATCTGCGCGATGACGCCGTCGTGGCGCGGTTTGGCCAAGACGATCACCGTCAGCTGCGACAGCGGTTTGCCCAGCTGTGCGGCGACGTTCTGCAGATTCTCCGCCAGCGGCAGGTCGAGATCGATGGCGCCGCGCGCCGCCGGGCCGACCACCAGCTTCTCCATGTACATGTCCGGTGCGTGCAGGAAGGTGCCGCGATCGCCCACCGCCAATACGGCCAACGCATTGGACTGGCCCATGGCGGTCATGCGGGTGCCTTCGATCGGATCGACCGCGATGTCGACCGCGTCGCCCTGGCCGGTGCCGACCTGTTCGCCGATATACAGCATCGGTGCTTCGTCGATCTCGCCTTCGCCGATCACGATGCGGCCATCGATATCCACTTTGTTGAGCATGATGCGCATGGCGTGGACCGCCGCACCGTCGGCGGCGTTCTTGTCGCCGCGTCCCAGCCATTTGTAGCCCGCCAGCGCGGCGGCTTCGGTAACGCGGGAAAATTCGATGGCTAATTCACGTTTCATGGCAAACCTGTCAGTGAGAAAGGGAAGAAAATATCGGCAAAGTCTATCACAGCGTGGTGGCGGCGGGGCGGAGCAAAAAAAAGCGCCGCCCGCAGGCAGCGCTTGTTGGAGAAACGGCAGCTTCGGGATTACTCGTGATCTTCCCATGCCTGAGCACGAGCCACCGCTTTTTTCCAGCCGCTGTAGCGGTAGTTGCGTTCGGTGGTTTCGATGCTTGGGCGGAATTCGCGCTCAATCACCGCTTTGCTCTTCACTTCATCCAGATCGTTCCAGTAGCCGATGGCCAGGCCTGCCAGGAACGCGGCACCCAGCGCCGTCGATTCACGCACTTCAGGACGCTCTACGCGGGTGCCGAGGATATCGGACTGGAACTGCATCAGGAAGTTGTTGGCGACCGCGCCGCCGTCCACGCGCAGCGATTGCAGGCGGGTGTTGGCGTCGGCCTGCATGGCGTCCAGCACGTCACGGGTCTGGAAGGCGATGGATTCCAGCGTGGCGCGGATGATGTGGTTGCTGTTGGCGCCACGGGTCAGGCCGAAGATGGCGCCGCGGGCATACGGATCCCAGTAAGGGGCGCCCAGGCCGGTGAAGGCCGGCACCACATAGACGCCGTTGCTGTCTTTCACCTTGGTGGCGAAGTATTCGGAGTCGGCGGCGTCGCTGATCAGTTTCAGCTCATCGCGTAACCACTGGATAGACGCACCGCCGATGAACACTGCGCCTTCCAGCGCATAGTTCACTTCGCCGCGCGGGCCGCAGGCGATGGTGGTCAGCAGGCCGTTTTTCGAGCGCACCGCTTCTTTGCCGGTGTTCATCAGCAGGAAGCAGCCGGTGCCGTAGGTGTTCTTCGCCATGCCCGGTTGAACGCACAGCTGGCCGTACAGCGCTGCCTGCTGGTCACCGGCGATACCGGCGATAGGAATACGCGTGCCGCCTTTACCGCCGATGTTGGTCTGGCCGTACACCTCGGAGGAAGGACGGACTTTCGGCAGCATGGCGCGCGGGATATCCAGCACTTCCAGCATGCGCTCATCCCAGTCCAGCTCGTGGATGTTGAACATCATGGTGCGTGAGGCGTTGGTGTAATCGGTAACGTGTACGCGCCCCTGGGTCATTTTCCACACCAGCCAGGTATCGACGGTGCCGAACAGCAGTTCGCCGCGCTTGGCGCGCTCGCGGGCGCCTTCGACGTTGTCCAGGATCCACTTCACCTTGGTGCCGGAGAAGTACGGGTCAACCACCAGGCCGGTGTTGTGACGGATGTACTCTTCCAGCCCGTCGCGCTTGAGCTTCTCGCAGATGTCGGCGGTGCGGCGGCACTGCCAGACGATGGCGTTGTAAATTGGCTTGCCGGTCTCTTTTTCCCAGACGATGGTGGTTTCGCGCTGGTTGGTGATGCCAATGCCGGCGATCTGATCGGAATTGATGTCGGCTTTCGCCAGCACTTCTACCAGCGTCGAGCTTTGCGACGCCCAGATCTCCATCGGGTCGTGCTCAACCCAGCCGGCCTTTGGATAGATCTGCGGGAATTCGCGCTGCGATACCGCAACGATGTTGGCGTCGTGATCGAGCACGACGGCGCGTGAGCTGGTGGTCCCTTGGTCGAGTGCGACAATGTATTTTTTTTCTACAGTCATGGTAATTATCCTGCTGTTGTTAACCGTGTAAAACTGCACCCATCACGCTTTGCGCTGCTGGGTCTTGGCATCAGGCTCTTCTTCCGTCACGCAGACGTCGCACGGCAGGTGGCGGCCAATCAGCGCGCGGTAACCGAAAGCGCCCAGGCCACAGCCGACGATAGGGGCGAAGATCGGCACCAGGAAGTACGGGATGTCGCGTGCGCCGGTGAAGGCGACTTTGCCCCAGCCGGCCAGGTAGGCGAACAGTTTCGGCCCGAAGTCACGCGCCGGGTTCAACGCAAAGCCGGTCAATGGT
This sequence comes from Serratia sp. HRI, assembly GCF_010119335.3. Taxonomy (NCBI): domain Bacteria; kingdom Pseudomonadati; phylum Pseudomonadota; class Gammaproteobacteria; order Enterobacterales; family Yersiniaceae; genus Serratia; species Serratia sp. HRI. The sequence goes on from NZ_CP083690.1 coordinate 2,807,477, forward strand.
CCCATGGAGGCGCCGATCACGGCAATCAGAATACCGATCAGCAGCGGGGCCAGCGGGCCGCGCGGAATGCCGTTGCCGTCGTCGGTCAGCGCCAGGATCAGGCACATCAGAATGGCGGCGATCACCGTTTCTACCAGGAAGGCCTGGCCGACGGAGATGTGCGCGTTAGGGTAAGTCGAGAAGATGCCCGCCAGTTCGAGGCTTTCGTTGCTGCCGCGCACCATGTGGTGAGCCGCTTCGAAGTCGAAGAACAGGTTGTAGTACAGCCCATAGACCAGGGCAGCGGCGCAGAAGGCACCGGCGACCTGCGCAATGATGTAAGGCACCACTTTGCGCCCGTCGAAGCAGGCGAACAGCCACAGAGCGAGGGTGACCGCAGGGTTGAGATGCGCGCCGGAAATGGCGGCGGTCAGATAGATGGCCATGGCGACGCCCAGGCCCCAAATGATGCTGATTTCCCACTGGCCGAAGCTGGCGCCCGCCAGTTTCAGCGCGGCAACGCAGCCTACGCCAAAGAAGATCAGCAGCGCCGTGCCGAGGAACTCGGCGATGCACTGGCCTTTTAATGTCGGACTGGTGGTTTGGCTCATAATGTTGTTGTCCTGCAAAACGGCGGTTGTTGGTTTATAGGCTCAGTTGGGTATACATCCGGCCTATGGGCACAGTTTTTTTTCATCTCGTCCAATTATTGAATAAGGACGTGATGTAAATTTATCGTTAACGAACATAAACGAGAAATAGCGAAATCAAAATGTGTGTGGCGCGTCATAAAATTGAGCGATTTCGCGTCGTTTAGTGTTCTTTCTGAGCCATAAAAGTGTGATCTGACCAGTGGTTTGGCGAGGGTTGTTAACAACTCGCGGCGGTGGCGGCGGGGATTTTCAGTTTTTGCTGATGGTGGGGGCAGGAAAATTGCAACAGACTGCGCGATGATCCGGTATGTTGCTAGACAGGCGGAGACTGGCTACTTACAATCGTTTTTAACGAATCGAGACTGGCGCGCCTTCCGTAACGGCGCGCGTCACTGAGCGCGATGCAATATTCGCAGTAGCTGCAGCCGACGTTGCGGCCGCTACTTATAGATGTACGCCTTGCTATCATGAGGGGACTGAAGCATGTCATTTGAAGTATTTGAGAAACTGGAAGCAAAAGTACAGCAGGCGATTGATACCATCACCTTGTTGCAGATGGAAATTGAAGAGCTGAAAGACAAAAACAACTCTCTGTCGCAGGAAGTTCAGGCTGCCTCCGGCAACCACGAAGCGCTGGTGCGCGAAAACCAACAGCTGAAAGAAGAACAGCACGTATGGCAAGATCGCCTGCGCGCTCTGCTGGGCAAAATGGAAGAGGTCTGATTCCTCACGCCATGCAGCAACGAAAAGGGCGCCTTAGGCGCCCTTTTTCATGACCGAAAATCACTCGATGTCGAGCGGGTCTTCGGAGAGGATGATGCCGGTGTTGTCGGCATACAGGTGATCGCCGGAGAAGAAGGTGACGCCACCGAAGTTGACGCGGATATCGCTTTCGCCCACGCCTTCGCTCACGGCACCCACCGGGATCGCCGCCATTGCCTGAATGCCGATGTCGAGCTCTTCCAGATCGTCCACCTGACGCACCGCGCCGTACACCACGATGCCTTCCCATTCGTTCTGGGCGGCCAGGCGCGCCAGTTCGGCGTTGATCAGCGCCCGGCGAACCGAACCGCCGCCGTCGACCAACAGCACGCGGCCGCGGCCGTTTTCTTCAAGCAGATCGAACAACAGGCCGTTATCCTCAAAGCATTTCACCGTGGTGATCTGCCCGCCAAATGAAGTACGCCCGCCAAAATTGGAGAACAGAGGTTCAACAACGTTCACCTCTTCATGATAGATGTCGCAAAGTTCGGAAGTATCGTATTTCATAGGATTTTACGTCTGTTTGCCGCTGGAATGTTCAGTATATCCCTTTATTCGCCCTGTTGGCAAAATCATCAGTTTTTAACTGAGCGCCACGCCGATGGCGAACAGCAGGTTGGCCAGCAACGCCGCCTTGACCATGTGTTCCAGCATCGGCCGCATGCCGACCGGCGTCGGATCGCGCAGCACGCGCAGGCCGTGGCGCACCAACAGCGGGATCGCCAGCACGAACAGCCAGCCCCACGGGCTGTGGAGATTGAACAGTGTAAACAGCGCGAAACACAGCACCGCGCCGCCGAGCAGTAGGGCATGGTAAATGCGCGCCTTGTGCGGGCCAAGACGCACCGCCAGCGTGTTCTTACCGTTCTCGCGATCGCTCTCGATATCGCGCAGATTGTTGATGTTGAGCACCGCCGTCGCCAGCAGGCCACAGGCGGTGGCCGGCAGCATCACGACGCTGTCGAAGGTGTGCGTTTGCAGATAGTAGGTGCCGGCCACGCTCAGCCAGCCGAAGAACACCAGCACCGAGATGTCACCCAGCCCCAAATACCCGTAGGGCTTGTTGCCGACGGTATAGGTGATGGCCGCCACGATAGACAGCCCGCCCAGCACCAGGAAGCCTACTACGTCGCTGGGTTGCTCGCAGGCGACGGCGATCAGCGAACAGCCGGCGAGGGCGATCAGCACCACCGTCACCACCAGCGCCCGTTTCATCTGCGCCTGGGTGATCATGCCTTTTTGCATGCCGCGCAACGGCCCGATGCGATCTTCTTTATCGCTGCCTTTGACCGCATCGCCGTAGTCGTTCGCCAGGTTGGAGAGGATCTGCAGCAGGCCGGCGGTCAACAGCGCCAGCAGCGCCACTTCAGGTTTCAGGCTGCCGTGCCAGGCGGCGATGGCCGAGCCGACCACGATGGAGGCAAAGGCCAGCGGCAGGGTGCGGGGGCGTAGACTTTCCAGCCAGGCGGAGATCGGGGTGGTGGAGGTTGATGAGCTCATGTTTCGCTTCTGTCAGTGAGTTGCGGTGTCCGTTAGAAATAATTGTGGGAGGCAATGCCTCCCACACAGATGACTGACAAGACAATGATTGAGCGATTATAGGATAAAACGACTCAAATCTTCATCCGCCACCAGTTCATCCAGATGACTGCGCACGTAATCCGCATCAATTGTAATGGATTGGCCATTAATTTCACTCGCATCGTAGGAAATATCTTCCATCAGACGTTCCAGCACGGTGTGCAGACGACGCGCGCCGATGTTCTCGGTGCTTTCGTTGACCTGCCACGCGGCTTCGGCGATGCGGCGGATGCCGTCGGCGGTGAACTCGATGTTGACGCCTTCGGTGCCCATCAGCGCTTTGTACTGCTCGGTCAGCGACGCGCTCGGCTCGGTCAGGATGCGCTCGAAGTCTTCGGTGGTCAGCGCCTGCAGCTCAACGCGGATCGGCAGACGGCCCTGCAGTTCCGGGATCAGATCCGACGGATTGGCGGTCTGGAACGCGCCGGAAGCGATGAACAGGATGTGGTCGGTCTTCACCATACCGTGCTTGGTCGACACGGTGCAGCCTTCCACCAGCGGCAGCAGATCGCGCTGCACGCCTTCGCGCGAGACGTCCGGGCCGGAGCTCTGGCCGCCGCGCTTACAGATTTTGTCGATCTCGTCGATAAACACGATGCCGTGCTGTTCAACCGCTTCGATCGCCTGCTCTTTCAGCTCTTCCGGGTTCACCAGCTTGGCGGCTTCTTCTTCCACCAGCAGCTTGAAGGCTTCTTTGATCTTCACCTTGCGCGGCTTTTGCTTCTGGCCGCCGAGGTTCTGGAACATCGACTGCAGCTGGTTGGTCATCTCTTCCATGCCCGGAGGCGCCATGATTTCCACGCCCATCGGCGCCGCGGCCAGATCGATTTCGATCTCTTTGTCGTCCAGCTGGCCTTCGCGCAGTTTCTTGCGGAATGCCTGGCGAGCGGCAGACGGCTCCTGATGCTCTTCCGGCTGGCCCCAGTTGTTCTTGGCCGGCGGGATCAGCACGTCGAGAATGCGCTCTTCGGCCAACTCTTCGGCACGGGTGCGGTTTTTCTCGATCGACTGCATGCGCACCATTTTGATGGCGGCATCGGTCAGATCGCGGATGATGGAATCCACTTCTTTGCCCACATAGCCCACTTCGGTGAACTTGGTGGCTTCAACCTTGATGAACGGCGCGTTGGCCAGCTTCGCCAGACGACGGGCGATTTCGGTTTTACCGACGCCGGTCGGGCCAATCATCAGAATGTTTTTCGGGGTCACTTCGTGACGCAGCATCTCGTTGAGCTGCATCCGGCGCCAGCGGTTGCGCAGGGCAATGGCGACAGCGCGTTTGGCCTTGTTTTGGCCAATGATATAGCTGTCCAGTTCGCTGACGATCTCGCGCGGGGTCATTTCAGACATGGTATTCGATCCTTACGCTTTGGAAGGCAATTCTTCAATGGTGTGGAAATGGTTGGTGTAAATACAGATGTCGCCGGCGATGTTGAGGGATTTCTCAACGATGTCGCGGGCGCTCAGCTCGGTATTTTCCAACATGGCGCGGGCTGCGGCCTGGGCGTACGGGCCGCCGGAGCCGATGGCGATCAGATCGTTTTCCGGCTGCACCACATCGCCGTTGCCGGTGATGATCAGCGAGGCGGTTTCATCGGCGACCGCCAGCAGCGCTTCGAGCTTGCGCAGCATGCGGTCGGTGCGCCAGTCTTTCGCCAGCTCGACGGCGGCTTTCACCAGGTGGCCCTGATGCATTTCCAGTTTGCGTTCAAACAGTTCAAACAGCGTGAAGGCGTCAGCGGTGCCACCGGCGAAACCGGCGATCACTTTGTCGTTATACAGGCGACGCACTTTCTTGACGTTACCCTTCATCACCGTATTACCCAGGGTTGCCTGGCCATCACCACCGATGACGACCTGGCCGTTGCGGCGTACGCTTACAATTGTTGTCACGAGCAGACCCTCGTTAAAGACGGAAAGAAGTCCCCGCAGCGCCTGCTTTCGCAGACGCTACGAGGCATATTGAGAGTATAGATGGGGGGGGATTGACGCTTTTCAACCCCCAACGGAGAGGGGAATGCAACTCGACATGCCGACGCCCTTCAGGCGCGAAAGGGTTTTGTCCGCGGCGGCGCGGCTGCTGTACGGGCCGAGTACCACGCGATTCCAACCGCCGCCGGCGGTGATGCGGCTCTCGATGCCTTCGAACGCCAGGCGCGCACGCACGGATTCAGCCTGATCGGTGGCGCGGAACGAACCGCATTGCACCATCCACTTCTGTTTCGATTCCGGTTTGGTTTCCTGCTTGGCCGTTTCCTGCTTCACTTCCGGTTTGGGCTCCGGCTTCGGTTGCGGCTTCGGCTCCTGCTGTTTCACCTGCACCGGTTGCTGGGCAGTCGGTTTTGGCTGCGGGTGCTGCTGCACCGGCGCGGTAGTGGCCCCGTTGCTGAACGGGTTGCGCGGCGGCTGGCTGACCTGCTGCTGTTGCTGTACCGGCTGCTGCTGCATTTGCTGTTGTTGCATCTGCTGCTGCTGGCGGGTGCTGCGCGCGTTGGCCTGGCCCGGATCGTTATACGGCACTTCGTTCAGCTGCGTCGGGCGCTGCTGCATATCGGCCTGCATCTGCTCCAGCAGCTGCCGCTGTTCGGCGGTCAGCTGAGTTTTGGAATTGAGCTCGCCGCCGGCCGTCGGTTCGGTCGGGGTTTGCACGCCGATCTGCCGGTTTTCCAGCTCTTTGATGTAGCGCCAGCGCTCTTCCGGCTTCGGCGGCAGGCCGTTGCCGGGGCGCGTGGTGTGCGCAGGCAACAACGGCGCGTCTTCCGGCTTGTTGTGCGTAATGAAATAGAGGCCACCGACAAAGACAACCAGCAACGCGGCGGCTAACGCCAGCACGGTTTTGGAAACCTTCGGAGAACTGCGTTTTTTACGGCTGGGGGTTTTACGCTTAGCTCCTGCTGCGCGCCCACGGCTTACATAGTCTTTTTGTGCCACTATTATTCCGCTGTGTCCTGATGAGAGGATAAGTCCGTCATGTTACTGAACCCTAAAATATTTGACTAGCGTTTCGGGGCAGCGGTGCTGCCTCTGATAATCAATTCACTGTCCAATAGCCGGGAGCCGCTGGCCACCGTCTGGCCGTTCAACTGCTCCAGCAGCAACAACATCGCCTGCTGGCCGATCTGGAAGCGCGGCTGCGCCACCGTGGTCAGCGGCGGATCGCAATACTGCGCCAGCTTGAGGTCGTCAAAGCCGACGATCGACAGATCCTGCGGTATCCGCAGCCCCATTTTCTTCGCCTGGGACAGCACGCCGATCGCCATGACGTCGCTGTGGCAGAATACCGCCGTTGGCGGTTTCGGCTGCGCCATCAGCGCCGTCAGCGCTTGCGCGCCGGCTTCGTAGGTAAAATCACCCCGGGTAATATAGCTGCTTTCGACGGTAATGCCATTACGACGTAGCGCTTGAACGTAACCCTGCAGCCGATAATGGCTCAGCGGCATCTGTTCCGGCCCGGCGACGCAGGCGATCTGCCGGTGGCCCAATTGATGCAAATAATGCACGGCTTCAAAGGCGGCGGTCAGGTTGTCGATGTGCACCGTCGGCAGTTCCAGCTCGGGGGCGAACTCGTTGGCCATCACCATTGGCGGCAGGTTGCGCTGTTCTTCCTTGCTGGCGTCGAACGGCAGGTTGGAGCCCAGCAGCAGCATGCCGTCGATCTGCTTGGTGATGATCAGATTGACGAAGGTGCGCTCTTGCTGGTTTTGCTGCGCGCAGTCGCCGATCAGCACCAGATAGCCTTGTTGGGCGGCGGTCTGTTCGATCCCCTGGATCACATCGGCGAAAAACGGATCGCAGATGTCGGGCACGATCACCAGGATGGTGCGGGATTCGTTGCGCTTGATATTGCGTGACAGAGCATGAGGAGAATAACCCACGGCCAGGACGGCCTGTTCCACTTTCTGGCGCGTCGGCGTTGACACCTTTTCCGGGTTCATCAGCGCACGCGATACGGTAGCCGTTGAAACGCCCGCCATTTCGGCGACGTCTTTCATGGTCGCCATGGATAACTCTTTCTTGTGTTCCAACGCCTTTCTCCTTGCGTCAGCCCCATGCCGACGCCACTACTGCTGTTTGCTCACAATGTCCGGCATGCGGTGGCGAGATTGTTGTCATTGAGCGCCACTCGCGTTCGGGCACTCCGTCGCGCTGCGATGTGGCGACAAAATTTGCCCTCGCAGACATTCTAAACAGAATACGCCCCGCCTTTGTTACCTAATTTGCATAAAAAATGTGACCTGAGAAGGTTTTTTAGCGTTCGCTCGCAATTTCAAGGGTAAACGTTTGCACTGCGGCAGCTAAATCGGACTTTTCCGGGATCAGCTGTCGATCGGATCGACATCCAGCGTCCATTTCACCTTGCGCGTTTGCGGCAGGGTGCCGATCAGCGGCAGCGAGCTTTTCATCAGCTGTTGCAGGACGCGCCGCGTCGGGTGCTGCAGCAGCAGCTGCCAGCGGAAACGGCCGCCGCGTTTGGACTGCAGCGCCGGCACCGGGCCCATCACCCACAGCGAATCGTCCTTCAGCGGGCTGGCTTCCAGCAGGTTACGCAGCTGCTGCAGGAACAGCGGGGCCTGCTGGTTGTCGTGATCTTCGGCGCGCACGATGATGTGGCTGGTGTAAGGCGGCAGAAACACGCTGTTGCGCTCCGCCAGCGTCTGTTTGGCGAAGGCGTCATAACCCTGTTGCAGCAGCACCTGCAGCAGCGGGTGCTCCGGATGGTGGGTTTGCAGCAGCACTTCCCCCTGCTTGCCCGCCCGGCCGGCCCGCCCGGAGACCTGGGTATACAGCTGAGCGAAACGCTCGGCGGAGCGGAAGTCGGCGGAGAACAGCGCGCCGTCCACGTCCAGCAACGCCACCAGGGTGACGTCGGGAAAATGGTGGCCCTTGGCCAGCATCTGCGTGCCGATCAGAATGCGCGCTTCGCCGCGATGGATATCCGCCAGGTGCTGCTCCAGCGACCCTTTACGGCTGGTGGTGTCGCGATCGATGCGGGTGATCGGCGTATCGGGGAACAGCGGTGCCAGCTCATGTTCCAGCTGTTCGGTGCCGACGCCGACCGACACCAGGTGGGTCGAGCCGCACTGCGGGCACTGGTGCGGCACCGGCCGCTGGCTGTCGCAGTGGTGGCAGCGCAGCTGGCGCTGATGCTGGTGGAAGGTGTAATAGTGATCGCAGCGCTGGCACTCGGCGATCCAGCCGCACTCGTGGCACAGCAGCGCCGGGGCGTAACCGCGGCGGTTGAGGAACAGCATCACCTGATTGCCGGCTTTTAAATGGTGCTGCATGCTCTTCAGCAGCGGCTGCGACAGGCCGACCTTCAGCGGCAACCCTTTCAGATCGATCAGATGCTGCGCCGCCGGTTTGGCGTTGCCCGCGCGCTGGGTGAGCTTTAACTGGCGATATTTGCCCAGCTGCACGTTGTGCAGCGTTTCCAATGCCGGGGTCGCGGAGCCCATCACCATCGGGATGTCCTCTTCCCGGGCGCGGAACACCGCCAGATCGCGGGCGTGGTAGCGCCAGCCTTCCTGCTGCTTATAAGAGCTGTCGTGCTCTTCGTCGATGATGATCACGCCCAGCTGACGGAACGGCGTGAACAGCGCCGAGCGGGTGCCGATGACGATGGCGGCTTCGCCGCTGCGCGCGCGCAGCCAAACCGCCAGCCGCTCGCTGTCGTTCAGGCCGGAGTGCAGTACGTCTACCGGCGCGTTGAAGCGCTCGCGAAAGCGGGCGATGGTTTGCGGTGTCAGGCCGATTTCCGGCACCAGCACCAGCGCCTGCCGGCCTTTGGCCAGCACGTTCTCCAGCACGCTGAGGTAGACCTCGGTCTTGCCGGAGCCGGTCACCCCGGCCAGCAGCCAGGCGGCGAACTGCTCATCCTCGCTTCTGATCGCCCCGACGGCGGTAGCCTGTTCGGTGTTCAGCCGCAGCCGCTCGCCGAGCACCGCAAAGTTGGGGCGCCAGTCGTGCGTGGCCGCGACCTGAGCGCGCAGATCGATCAGCCCTTTGGCGCGCAGCGCCTGCAGGGCGCTTTCCGTCAGCTCCAGCTGGCTGACCTGGTGGCGATAGACCGGGCGTTGCAACAGCGCCGCCAGCGCCTGCTGCTGTTTCGGCGCGCGTTTCAGGCTTTCGGGCGGGGTGGCGCGCCCCTCTTCGGTGGCGAACCATTGCCACAGCGGCGCGGCCTCGGCCGGTTTGCCTTGCCGCAGCAGGATCGGCAGCGCATGGAACAGCACTTCGCCAATGGGGTAGTGATAGTAATCGCTGGCCCAGCGCAGGATGCGCCACAGGCTAGGGGAGAACAGCGACTCGGCGTCGATCACGCTGTCGATCGGTTTGAGCTTGTCCAGCGGCAGTTCGCTGGTGTCGCTGCAGCCGGTGACGATGCCGATCGCATGCTGCCTGCCCCAGGGCACGCCCACGCGCGCGCCGGCCACCGGCTGCATGCCGGGCGGCAGCAGATAGTCGAAGGTGCGGGCGAGGGGGACCGGCAAGGCAACGTGTACGACGGGCATGATCTCATCCAAATTGAAAAAAGTGGGCATCAGTTTACACGGCGCATCGGCAAATGTACGGTTCCGATTGCGCGCCTCGACTAATACTGTATAATTTGCCGCCTTTGGTATAATTCGATACCAAAATTCTATTATCAACCACGTGTGGTGTCTGGCGAAACAGGGCTGGATAGCGACACGGCCTTAACTGAGGTTTCCCATGAAACAAGGTATCCACCCAAAATACGAAGAAGTTACTGCTAACTGCTCTTGCGGTAACGTGATGAAGATCCGCTCCACCGTGGGCCACGATCTGAACCTGGACGTTTGTGGCGCATGCCACCCGTTCTACACTGGCAAGCAGCGTGATGTTGCTACCGGTGGCCGCGTTGACCGCTTCAACAAGCGTTTCAGCGTACCAGGCGCTAAGAAATAAGATTTCTTATCGTCCGATGAAAAAGGCGCCTTTGGCGCCTTTTTTCGTTTCTGCCGCCGGCGTTCGCCGGATGGTTCTCAATATTCCCAGGTATCGGGATCGACACCCAGTTCGCGCATCAACGCTTTTGCGGCTTCCGGGATTTCATCGCTGCGCTCTTTGCGCAGGTCTTCATCGTTCGGCAGCGGCTGGCCGGTAAAGGCATGCAGAAACGCTTCGCACAGCAGTTCGCTGTTGGTGGCGTGGCGCAGGTTGTTCACCTGGCGACGGGTCCGTTCGTCGGTGAGGATTTTCAGGACCTTCAGCGGAATGGATACCGTGATCTTTTTGACTTGCTCGCTTTTTTTACCGTGTTCAGCGTAAGGGCTGACATACTCGCCGTTCCACTCAGCCATGGGACACCTTAACTTTGTCAGAAAAATTACAAAATTCTAAAAACCGGCCAATTATGCCCGATCTTCACTGTTCTCACTAAATAAATGTCAATTTTACGCGACCAGGGTCACTGAATGCCCCGCCTCGGGCGGACATTGTGGCTTAACATCTTATCGTCATGTCATATCGGCATAATTTTAGCGGGTATTGTGCCATTGCTCAATCTATACGCAGAGAAGTTTAGATGTCCAGATGTATTGACGTCTATCAATCCTGCGATTACTCTTTAGGCCTCATTCACCGAACCGAGAGCCGAGCGAGCCCATGACGCGTAAACCAGCCACGATTGCCGTACGCAGCGGCCTGAACGACGACGAACAGTATGGCTGCGTTGTCCCGCCGATTCATCTGTCCAGCACCTATAACTTTACCGACTTCAACCAACCCCGAGCCCATGATTACTCGCGCCGCGGCAACCCGACGCGCGACGTGGTGCAACGCGCGTTGGCGGAGCTGGAAGGCGGCGCCGGCGCGGTGATGACCGGCAGCGGGATGTCGGCGATCCATCTGGTGACCACCGTGCTGCTGAAGCCGGGCGATCTGCTGGTGGCGCCGCACGACTGCTACGGCGGCAGCTATCGGTTGTTCGACAGCCTGAGCAAGCGCGGCGCCTATCGCGTGCTGTTCGTCGATCAGGGTAATGAAGCCGCCCTGCAGCAGGCGCTGGCGCAAAAGCCGAAGCTGGTGCTGATTGAAAGCCCCAGCAATCCGCTGCTGCGCGTGGTGGACATTGCGGCGATCTGCACCGCCGCACACGCGGCGGGCGCGTTGACGGTGGTGGACAACACCTTCCTCAGCCCGGCCCTGCAACAGCCGATCGAACTCGGTGCCGATCTGGTGGTCCATTCTTGCACCAAATACCTGAATGGGCATTCGGACGTGGTGGCCGGCGCGGTGATTGCCAAAGATCCCGAGCTGGCGGTCGAATTGGCCTGGTGGGCGAACAATATCGGCGTGACCGGCGGCGCGTTCGACAGCTATCTGCTGCTGCGCGGCATGCGCACGCTGTCGCCGCGCATCAAGGCGGCGCAGCAAAACGCCGAAGCGATTGTCGGCTATTTACAGCAGCAACCGCTGGTGAAAAAGCTGTATCATCCTTCCCTGCCGGAAAACCCGGGGCATGAGATCGCCCGCCGGCAGCAGCGCGGCTTCGGCGCGATGCTGAGTTTTGAACTGGACGGCGATGAAGCGGTGCTGCGCCGTTTTCTCTCTGCCCTTGAGCTGTTTACTCTGGCAGAATCGCTGGGCGGCGTAGAAAGCCTGATCTCGCATGCAGCGACCATGACCCACGCCGGCATGGCGGCGGAGGCACGGACAGCGGCCGGCATCTCCGAGAGCCTGCTGCGCATTTCCGTGGGTATTGAAGACAGTGAAGATTTGATTGCCGATCTGGAACGCGCTTTCCAGGCGGCGGCAACGAGGTAAGCATGAATGCAATTGCTGTAGCAGGGCCGGTGAGCGGGCGTCAACTGCACAAGTTTGGCGGCAGCAGTCTGGCGGATGTGAAGTGTTATCTGCGTGTGGCCGGGATTATGGCGGAATACAGCCAGCCGGGCGACATGATGGTGGTATCGGCCGCCGGCAGTACCACCAACCAGTTGATCAACTGGCTGAAGCTCAGCCAGAGCGATCGCCTGTCTGCGCACCAGGTGCAGCAGACGTTGCGCCGCTATCACAGCGATCTTATCGGCGGCCTGCTGCCGGCGGAAAGCGCCGAGCCGCTGATCGCCGAGTTCATTCAGGATCTGGAACGTCTGGCGGTGTTGCTGGACGGCAAAGTCGACGAGGTGTGCTATGCCGAAGTGGTCGGGCACGGCGAGATCTGGTCGGCGCGCCTGATGGCGGCGGTGCTCAACCACCTGGATATGCAGGCGGCCTGGCTGGATGCGCGTGATTTCCTGCGCGCCGAGCGCGCCGCGCAGCCGCAGGTGGATGAAGGCCGTTCTTATCCGCTGCTGCAACAATTGTTGGCCCAACATCCGGGCAAGCGCCTGGTGGTGACCGGCTTCATTTCGCGCAACGACGCCGGGGAAACCGTGCTGTTGGGGCGCAACGGCAGCGACTACTCTGCCACTCAGGTCGGCGCGTTGGCCGGCGCGGCGCGCGTCACCATCTGGAGCGACGTGGCCGGGGTGTACAGCGCCGACCCTCGCAAGGTGAAAGACGCCTGCCTGCTGCCGCTGCTGCGCCTGGATGAAGCCAGCGAGCTGGCGCGCCTGGCGGCGCCGGTGCTGCATACCCGCACCCTGCAGCCGGTCTCCGGCAGCGATATCGATCTTCAGCTGCGCTGCAGCTACCAGCCGGAGCAGGGCTCGACGCGCATCGAGCGCGTATTGGCGTCCGGCACCGGCGCCAAGATTGTCACCAGCCACGATGACGTGTGTCTGATTGAGCTGCACGTCGCCGCTCAGCACGACTTCAAACTGGCGCAGAAAGAATTGGATCTGGTGCTCAAGCGCGCACAGATCAAACCGCTGGCGGTGGGCATCCATCCTGACCGCAATCGGATACAGCTGTGCTACACCTCCGAGGTGGTCAACAGCGCGCTGGCGACCCTGCAGGCCTCGGCGCTGCCGGGTGAACTGCACCTGCGCGAAGGGTTGGCGCTGGTGGCGATGGTCGGCGCCGGGGTATGCAAGAACCCGCTGCACAGCCACCGTTTCTATCAGCAACTGAAAGATCAGCCGGTCGAGTTTATCTGGCAGGCTGAAGATGGCATCAGCCTGGTGGCGGTATTGCGCCAGGGGCCGACCGCGCTGCTGATTCAGGGGCTGCACCAAAGCCTGTTCCGTGCCGAGAAGCGCATCGGTCTGGTGCTGTTCGGCAAGGGCAACATCGGGTCGCGTTGGCTGGAGCTGTTCGCCCGTGAGCAGACCAATATCTCCGCGCGCAGCGGTTTCGAATTTATCCTGGCGGGGGTGGTGGACAGCCGCCGCAGCCTGCTGAACTACGACGGGCTGGATGCCAGCCGTGCATTGGCGTTCTTTGAGGACGAAGCGCAGGAACTTGACGAAGAGTCGCTGTTCTTGTGGATGCGCGCACACCCGTTCGACGATCTGGTGGTGCTCGATGTGACCGCCAGCGAAGAACTGGCCGGGCAGTATCTGGATTTCGCCAGCTACGGTTTCCACGTGATCAGCGCCAACAAGCTGGCGGGTGCCTCGTGCAGCGATACCTATCGCCAAATTCGCGACGCCTTCGCCAAAACCGGCCGCCACTGGCTGTATAACGCCACCGTCGGCGCCGGGCTGCCGGTCAACCATACGGTGCGCGATCTGCGCGACAGCGGCGACAGTATTTTGGCAATCAGCGGCATCTTCTCCGGCACGCTTTCCTGGCTGTTCTTGCAGTATGACGGCACGGTGCCGTTTACCGAACTGGTGGATCAGGCCTGGCAGCAGGGGCTGACCGAACCGGATCCGCGGGTCGATCTCTCCGGTCAGGACGTGATGCGCAAGCTGGTGATCCTGGCGCGCGAAGCGGGCTACGACATCGAACCGAACCAGGTGCGGGTCGAGTCGCTGGTGCCGGCGGGCTGCGAGCTGGGCTCCGTCGATCAGTTCTTCGAGAACGGCGAGGCGCTGAACCAACAGATGCAGCAGCGCTTTGAGGCCGCCAGCGAAATGGGCCTGGTGTTGCGGCACGTGGCGCGTTTCGATGCCAACGGTAAGGCGCGGGTCGGCGTGGAGGCGGTGCGTCCTGAGCATCCGCTGGCCTCGCTGCTGCCGTGCGACAACGTGTTCGCCATCGAAAGCCGCTGGTATCGCGATAATCCGCTGGTGATCCGCGGGCCGGGCGCCGGCCGCGACGTGACCGCCGGCGCGATCCAGTCAGACCTTAACCGGCTGGCACAGCTGCTTTAGTCCTCTGCGGGCGCGGGTTCACCGCGCCCCTTTGCTTTTCCTGCCATACTTATCCCTGCCGCCGTCATGAAATTCCCTCGTTGAGCGGGTGAAGATTAATCATCTTATTCCCCTCATTTTCCTGTTGACTCTTTAGCCAATATGCGGCATTTTCTATCTAGACGTCTAAACGTATAGACGCTCATAAAAATGAAATAAAAACAGTGATCGATAAGAGGTGAGCAGGGTATGAGCTTTTTCCACGCAAACCAGCGGGAAGCGCTGAATCAGAGTCTGGCGGAGTTGAACGGCCAGATTAACGTATCATTCGAGTTCTTCCCGCCGCGCACCAGCGAGATGGAAGAGACCCTGTGGCAGTCGATCGATCGTCTGAGCATCCTCAAACCCAAATTCGTTTCCGTCACCTACGGTGCCAACTCCGGCGAGCGCGATCGCACCCACAGCATCATCAAGGGGATCAAGGAGCGCACCGGCCTGGAGGCGGCGCCGCACCTGACCTGCATCGACGCCAGCCCGGCGCAGCTGCGCGACATCGCGACCGATTACTGGAACAGCGGCATCCGCCATATCGTGGCGCTGCGCGGCGATCTGCCGCCGGGCGGCGGCAAGCCGGAAATGTACGCGACCGATCTGGTGGCGCTGCTGAAAGACGTGGGAGACTTCGACATTTCCGTCGCTGCCTACCCGGAAGTGCACCCGGAGGCGAAGAGCGCCCAGGCCGATTTGATTAACCTGAAGCGCAAGATCGACGCCGGCGCCAGCCGCGCCATCACCCAGTTCTTCTTCGACGTTGAGAGCTACCTGCGCTTCCGCGACCGCTGCGTCGCCGCCGGTATCGACGTGGAAATCGTGCCGGGCATTCTGCCGGTGTCCAACTTCAAGCAGCTGCAGCGCTTCGCCACCATGACCAACGTGCGGGTGCCAAGCTGGATGACCAGCATGTTCGAAGGGCTGGACGACGATGCGGAGACCCGCAAAATGGTCGGTGCCAACATCGCCATGGACATGGTGAAGATCCTCAGCCGCGAAGGGGTGAAAGATTTCCACTTCTATACGCTGAACCGTGCAGAGATGAGTTACGCGATCTGCCACACGCTGGGCGTGCGCCCGGTGGCCGCAGCCTGACAGGCTTGTCCCATTGAAAAATGGGCGTCGCTTTACCGCGGCGCCCTTTTTTTGTGGGGGAAAGGCATAAAAAAACGGCCCCGATAAACGGGGCCGCGATTAGGCTCACTAGCCGGTGTTGCGCATCCCGGCGGCGACGCCGGCGATGGTGACCATCAGGGCCTGCTCGACGCGGGCGTCCGGCTGCTCCTGCTGACGCGAACGGTGCAGCAGCTCGGCCTGCAAGACGTTCAGCGGGTCGGTGTAAACGTTGCGCAGCGCGATGGATTCGGCAATCCACGGCAGGTCTTCCATCAGGTGCGCATCGTTGGCGATGGTCAGCACCACCTTGATGTCGCTTTCCAGCTGATCGCGCAGCTGTTGGCCCAGCGGCCACAGCGATTTATCCACCAGGCGTTGATCGTAGTATTCCGCCAGCCACAGGTCGGCCTTGGCGAACACCATTTCCAGCATGGCGATGCGGGTGGAGAAGAACGGCCAGTCGCGACACATCGCCTCCAGCTCCGCCTGCTTGCCGGCTTTCACCGCTTCCTGCAATCCGGCGCCGGCGCCGAGCCAGGCCGGCAGCATCAGGCGGTTCTGCGTCCAGGCGAAGATCCACGGAATGGCGCGCAGGCTTTCCACGCCGCCGTTCGGCTTGCGTTTGGCCGGGCGTGAGCCCAGCGGCAGTTTACCCAGCTCCAGCTCCGGCGTGGCCGCGCGGAAGTAAGGCACGAAGTCCGGGTTTTCACGCACGTAGCCGCGATACATCCGGCAGGAGGTCTCGGACAGATCGTCCATCAACGCCCGCCATTCTTTCTTCGGTTCCGGCGGCGGCAGCAGGTTGGCCTCGAGGATCGCCCCGGCATACAGCGCCAGGCTGCTGATGGTGACTTCAGGCAGGCCGAATTTGAAGCGGATCATCTCGCCCTGTTCGGTGACGCGCAGGCCGCCCTTCAGGCTGCCCGGCGGCTGCGACAGCAGCGCCGCATGCGCCGGTGCGCCGCCGCGGCCGATGGAGCCGCCGCGCCCATGGAACAGCGTCAGCGCCACGCCGGCTTTTTCACAGGTTTTGATCAAGGCGTCCTGCGCACGGTACTGCGCCCAGGAAGCGGCCATCACGCCGGCGTCTTTCGCCGAGTCGGAGTAGCCGATCATTACCATCTGTTTGCCCTGAATAAAGCCGCGATACCAGTCGATGTTCAGCAACTGGGTCATTACGTCGTCGGCGTTGTTCAGATCGTCGAGGGTTTCGAACAGCGGAGCGACGGGCAGCGCGAACGGGCAGCCGGCCTCTTTCAGCAGCAGGTGTACCGCCAGCACGTCGGAAGGCGTGCGCGCCATCGAAATCACGTAGGCGGCGATCGAGCCCTGCGGCGCTTCGGCGATCACCCGGCAGGTTTCCAGCACTTCCTGCGTGTCGGCGCTCGGTTGCCACTTCAGCGGCACCAGCGGGCGTTTGGAGTTCAGTTCGCGGATCAGGAACGCCTGTTTATCGGCTTCTGACCAGCTTTCATAGTCGCCCAGCCCCAGATAACGGGTCAGCTCGGCGATGGCTTCGGTATGGCGGGTGCTTTCCTGGCGCACGTCGATGCGAACCAGCGGTACGCCGAAGCAGCGCACGCGGCGCAGGGTATCCAGCAGCTGACCGTTGGCGATGATGCCCATACCGCAGGCCTGCAGCGATTGGTAGCAGGCATACAGCGGCTCCCACAGCTGCTCGTTGTTCACCAGCAGGTCGTGCGGCTTCAGCACGCGTTCGCCCTTCAGGCGGCCTTCCAGATAGGCCTGGGAGCTCATCAGCTGGCTGCGCAGCTGCTTCATGATTTCGCGGTACGGTTCCTGCACCTCGTCACCGCCGGCGCGGGCGCGCAGCTCCGGGGTGCATTCGGTCATCGACAGCTCGGAGACCAGCACCTGGATATCGCGGGTGAACAGGTCGCAGGCTTTCCAGCGGCTGAGCAGCAGCACATGGCGGGTGATTTCGGCGGTCACGTTCGGGTTGCCGTCGCGGTCGCCGCCCATCCAGGAGGTGAAGCGCACCGGCACCGCTTCCGCCGGCAGGCTGTAATTGATGGAGTTTTCCAACTGCTCGTTGAACTCGCGCAGGAACGCCGGCACGCCTTCCCACAGGCTGTTTTCTACCACCGCGAAGCCCCATTTGGCTTCGTCGATCGGGGAGGGGCGATGTTTGCGAATTTCATCGGTGTGCCACGACTGGGCCACCAGTTGGCGCAGGCGGCGCATGATCTTGTTGCGCTCGTAGTCGGCCAGATCGTTGTGATCGAGCTGGCTGAGGCAGGTGTTGACCTCCACCAGCTTGTGGATCAGGGTGCGGCGGGTGATCTCCGTCGGGTGCGCCGTCAGCACCAGCTCGATGGAAAGTTGCGACACCGCGTGCTGCAGCTCTTTGTCGCTGAGCTTTTTGTCTTTGAGGCGGCTGAACAGCTGCGCCAGCGCTTCCGGGTTGCTGGCGGCTTCGCCGTTGGGCGAAATGCTGTGGTACTGCTCGGCGACGTTGGTCAGGTTGAGGAACTGGCTGAAGGCGCGCGCCACCGGCAGCAACTCGTCGTTGGACAGGTTCTGCAGGGTGGAGAGCAGCTCCTGGCGATGCGCTTCGTTGCCGGCGCGTGAAGATTTGGAAAGCTTACGGATGGTCTCAACGCGATCGAGAATATGCTCGCCCAGCGCTTCTTTGATGGTATCGCCGAGCAATTTGCCGAGCATACTGACATTACTGCGCATTGCCGAATATTGTTCGTTCATATAACCCCTGACCCAGTTCTGTATGATTTTTATCTTGTAAATAAATTTCACGCGTCAGGCGCAGACCGCCAGCCTGATCACATCGCGTTCCTGTCCAATCGTCAATTGACACTATTTTTAGCAAAAAAACATCAAAATCGGCGCATTTTCTGAAATTTAATTACGCCGCGTCGGTTATCAGCGTGGCTTATTTAGCCGTTTACTACTTATTTTGAGGTAGGGGAAAGCATAAAACATTTCCCCTGTTAAATGTCGGGTTTATTGCCGGCAAAAGTGACTGACCAGCTGGCCCAGCAGTTTGCGCGTCGGTTCGATAAACGCGGTGTCGATGTATTCGTCCGGCTGGTGGGCCTGATCGATGGAACCAGGGCCGAGCACCAGGGTCGGGCATACCTGTTGCACGAACGGCGCTTCGGTGCAGTAGTTGACCACCTGCGTGCGGGTGCCCAGCAGCTCCTCGATCACCGCCACCATACGGTGGTCGGTCGGGCACTCGTAGCCCGGCACCGACGCGTGCAGCTCTTCGATAGTCAGGCGGCCCGGCCAGCGTTGGCTCACCGGCTCCAGCGCCTGATGCATCAGTTCGTTGATGTTGTCGAGCGTCATGCCGGGCAGCGGGCGGATATCCAGGTGCAGTTCGCAACAGGCGCAGATGCGGTTGGCCGCGTCGCCGCCGCTGATATGGCCGAAGTTCATGGTGGGATAAGGCACGGCGAACGCCGGATTGTTGTAGCGCTCCTGCAGGGTCTTGCGCAGCTCCATCAGGTGGCCGATGGACTCGTGCATCAGATCGATGGCGTTGACGCCGCGCGCCGGATCGCTGGAATGGCCGGACTGGCCGACGATGCGAATGGCATTGGCCATGTGGCCCTTGTGCGCGCGCACCGGCTGCAGCGAGGTCGGCTCGCCGATGATGGCGAAATCCGGACGAATGGCGGTAGAGGCGGCGAAGTAACGCGCGCCGGCCATCGTCGTTTCTTCATCTGCGGTGGCTAAAATGTACAACGGCTTGGTCAGCTTGCTCGCGTCGATATCGCGCACCGCATCCAGAATAAAGGCGAAGAAGCCTTTCATGTCGGCGGTGCCCAGCCCGTAGAGCTTGTTGTCGTGCTCGGTCAGGGTGAAGGGATCGCGCGTCCAGCGGCCTTCGTCGTAAGGCACCGTATCGGTGTGGCCGGCCAGCAGCAGGCCGCCGCTGCCTTCGCCGATGCTGGCCAGCAGGTTGAATTTGTGGCGCGACTCCGGCACCGGCTGTACGTCGACGCGAAAGCCCAGGTCGGCAAACCATCCGGCCAGCAAGTTGATTAACGCCTCATTGCTCTGATCGAGGCCGGCATCGGTGGCGCTGATCGACGGAGTGGCGATCAACGCCCGGTACAGCTCAATAAATGGAGGTAATTTCATCTTCACTGTTGACAGCCTTTGGTTAGGATAGTATCAATATTCATGCATTTATTTTGAATAAAAATACAGTAAGCCGAAGCGTAAGGGAACCCGATACCCGGATGTTTATAAAAGCATCAACGCCTGGCTCCGTGGGTGAACGGCGCAACAACGCTGGCTAGCCCTGTTACCTGGGTCGCAAGCGACCGCACGTCAGTTTAGAAGGTGAAAGGCCACATGTTGAATACGCTGATCGTTGGTGCCAGCGGTTACGCCGGAGCGGAGCTCACGGCTTACCTGAATCGCCACCCACACATGAACATAACCGCTTTAGCGGTTTCAGCGCAAAGTGCAGATGCAGGAAAGTTACTTTCCGATCTCCATCCCCAGTTGAAAGGCATCGTCGATCTGCCGCTGCAGCCGTTGACCGACGTTGCCAAGGCGGCGCAGGGCATCGACGTGGTGTTCCTCGCCACCGCCCATGAAGTCAGCCACGATATCGCACCGGCCTTCCTGGCGGCGGGCTGCGTGGTGTTCGATCTGTCGGGCGCCTTCCGCGTGCAGGACGCCGGTTTTTATAGCCAGTACTACGGTTTCGCACATCAGCATGGCGCCCTGCTGGAGCAGGCGGTATACGGCCTGGCGGAGTGGCAGAGCGACAAGATCAAACAGGCGCAGCTGATTGCCGTGCCGGGCTGTTACCCGACGGCGGCGCAGCTGGCGCTGAAGCCGTTGATCGAGAAGCAGCTGCTGAACCTCGACCAGTGGCCGGTGATCAACGCCACCAGCGGCGTCAGCGGCGCCGGGCGCAAGGCCAGTATGACCACCAGCTTCTGCGAAGTGAGCCTGCAGCCGTACGGTATTTTCACTCATCGGCACCAGCCAGAGATCGCCGCGCACCTGGGCGTGCCGGTCATCTTTACGCCGCACCTGGGCAATTTCCCGCGCGGCATCCTTGAAACCATCACCTGCCGCCTGAAGGCCGGCGTGACCGCGCAGGACGTCGCCGCCGCCTATCATGCCGCCTATGACGACAAGCCGCTGGTGCGGTTGTACGACCAGGGCGTGCCGGCGCTGAAAGCGGTGGTGGGGCTGCCGTTCTGCGACATCGGTTTTGCGGTGCAGGGCGAGCATCTGATCGCCGTAGCGGTGGAAGACAACCTGCTGAAAGGCGCGGCGGCGCAGGCGGTGCAATGCCTGAATATCCGTTTCGGCTTCCCGGAAACCCAGTCACTCCTTTAAACCAGCGTGAGTAAACAGCAATGAACCCGTTAATTATCAAGTTAGGTGGCGTGTTATTAGACAGTGAAGAAGCGCTGGAGCGTCTGTTTACCGCGCTGGACAGCTACCGGCAGCAGCATCAGCGCCCGCTGGTGATCGTGCACGGCGGCGGCTGCGTGGTGGACGAGCTGATGAAGCAGCTCTCTTTGCCGGTGGTGAAAAAGAACGGCCTGCGGGTCACGCCGGCCGATCAGATCGACATCATCACCGGCGCGCTGGCCGGCACCGCCAACAAAACGCTGCTGGCGTGGGCGATTAAACATCAAATCAACGCCGTCGGCCTGAGCCTGGCGGATGGCGGCAGCGCGGTCGTGACCCCGCTCGATCCGGCATTGGGCCACGTCGGCAACGCGCAGCCCGGTTCGCCCGCGCTGCTCAATACCCTGCTGAGCGCCGGCTACCTGCCGGTGGTCAGCTCCATCGGCATCACCGCCGAAGGGCAGTTAATGAACGTGAACGCCGATCAGGCGGCGACGGCGCTGGCGGCGACGCTGGGGGCGGATCTGATCCTGCTGTCGGACGTCAGTGGCATCCTCGACGGCAAGGGGCAACGCATTGCGGAAATGACGGCGCAAAAAGCGGAACAACTGATCGCGCAAGGCATCATCACCGATGGTATGGTGGTGAAGGTGAATGCGGCGCTCGACGCGGCCCGCACCCTCGGCCGCCCGGTGGATATCGCCAGCTGGCGCCATGCCGATCAGCTTCCTGCTTTGTTTAACGGCGTGTCGATTGGCACCCGGATCCTCGCTTAATTTTAGAATTAGAAAGGAATAGATCATGCAAAACCAAGGCATCAAAAAAATCGTTCTGGCGTACTCCGGCGGCCTGGATACCTCGGCCATCATTCCATGGCTGAAAGAGAACTACGGCGGCTGTGAAGTGGTGGCGTTCGTGGCGGACATCGGTCAGGAGCGCAGCGATCTGGAAGGTGTGGAGCAAAAAGCCCTGCAGTCCGGTGCCTCTGAATGTCACGTGGTGGATCTGCGTGAAGAATTTATCCGCGATTACGTTTATCCGGTGCTGCAGACCGGCGCCCTGTACGAAGGCAGCTACCTGCTGGGCACGTCGATGGCGCGGCCGATCATCGCCAAGGCGCAGGTCGAGCTGGCGTTGAAAGTGGGCGCCGACGCGCTGTGCCACGGTGCGACCGGCAAAGGCAACGACCAGGTGCGTTTCGAGACCACCTACACCGCACTGGCGCCACAGCTGAAAGTGGTGGCGCCGTGGCGTGAGTGGAACCTGCGTTCCCGTGAAGCGCTGCTGGATTACCTGAAAGAGCGCAACATCCCGACCACCGCATCGTTGGAGAAGATCTACAGCCGCGATGAAAACGCCTGGCACATCTCCACCGAAGGCGGCGTGCTGGAAAGCCCGTGGAATGCGCCGAACAAAGATTGCTGGGTATGGACCGTCGATCCACAGGAAGCGCCGGATCAGCCTGAGCAGGTGACCGTTACCGTTGAGAAAGGTCGCGTTGTTGCGGTTAACGGTAAAGCGCTGTCGCCGTACCAGTGCCTGGAAACCCTGAACGCGCTGGGTGCCAAGCACGGCGTTGGCCGTATCGACATCGTGGAAAACCGCCTGGTGGGCATCAAATCCCGCGGCTGCTATGAAACCCCGGGGGGCACCATCATGGTGGCGGCGCTGCGCGCCGTCGAACAGCTGGTGCTGGATCGCGACAGCTTCAAATGGCGCGAGCAGCTGGGCCTGGAGATGTCCTATGTGGTGTACGACGGCCGCTGGTTCGCGCCGCTGCGCCGCTCGCTGCAGGCTTCTGCCGAAGCGCTGGCGGAAGAGGTGAACGGCGAAGTCGTGCTGCAGCTGTACAAAGGCCAGGTGACGGCGACCCAGAAGAAATCGGCCAACAGCCTGTACTCCGAAGAGTTCGCCACTTTCGGCGAAGACGAAGTTTACGATCACAGCCACGCGGGCGGCTTTATTCGCCTGTTCTCTCTGTCTTCACGCATCCGTGCGTTGAACGAGAAAAAGAATAAATAATCGATTGGCGTGACTCTGCAAGGGCGCAGCATGCTGCGCCCTTTCGCATAAAAATTCAGGAGTAAGATATGGCACTTTGGGGCGGACGGTTCACTCAGGCGGCGGATCAGCGGTTCAAGCAACTCAACGATTCGCTGCGGTTCGATTATCGCCTGGCGGAGCAGGATATCGTGGGCTCGGTGGCCTGGTCGAAGGCGCTGGTGACCGTTAACGTGTTGACGGCAACGGAGCAACAGCAGCTGGAGCAGGCGCTGAATGCGCTACTGACGGAGGTCCAGGCCGATCCTTTGGCGATCGTCCAAAGCGATGCCGAAGACATCCACAGCTGGGTGGAGCAGAAGCTGATCGAGAAGGTCGGCGATTTGGGCAAGAAGCTCCACACCGGCCGCAGCCGCAACGATCAGGTCGCGACCGATCTGAAGCTGTGGTGCAAACAGCAGATCGGCGACCTGCATCAGGCGATCGTCCAGCTGCAGCAGGCGCTGGTGGAGACCGCCGAAGCCAACCAGGATGCGGTGATGCCGGGGTATACCCACCTGCAACGCGCGCAGCCGGTGACTTTCGCGCACTGGTGCCTGGCCTATGTCGAGATGCTGGCGCGCGATGAGAGCCGTCTGCAGGATACCCTGAAACGGCTGGACGTCAGCCCGCTGGGCAGCGGCGCGCTGGCCGGCACCGCTTATCCTATCGATCGCGAGCAGCTGGCCGGCTGGCTGGGCTTCGCCTCGGCGACCCGCAACAGCCTGGACAGCGTATCCGATCGCGATCACGTGCTGGAGCTGCTGTCCAACGCCGCCATCAGCATGGTGCACCTGTCGCGCTTCGCCGAAGATCTGATCTTCTTCAACAGCGGCGAAGCGGCGTTTGTTGAGCTGTCCGACCGCGTGACCTCCGGTTCTTCGCTGATGCCGCAGAAGAAAAACCCGGACGCGCTGGAGCTGATCCGCGGCAAATGCGGCCGCGTACAGGGCGCGCTGACCGGTATGATGATGACGCTGAAAGGCCTGCCGCTGGCGTACAACAAAGACATGCAGGAAGACAAAGAAGGGCTGTTTGACGCGCTCGACACCTGGATGGACTGCCTGCAGATGGCGGCGCTGGTGCTGGACGGCATCCAGGTGAAACGCCCGCGCTGTCAGGAAGCGGCGGAACAGGGCTATGCCAATGCCACAGAGCTGGCGGATTACCTGGTCGCCAAGGGCGTGCCGTTCCGCGAAGCGCACCACATCGTCGGCGAGGCGGTGGTAGAAGCGATTCGCCAGGGTAAACCGCTGGAAGCGCTGCCGCTGGCGGATTTGCAGCAGTTTAGCGCGACGATCGGTGACGACGTTTACCCGATCCTGGCGTTGCAATCCTGCCTGGACAAGCGTGCGGCCAAAGGCGGCGTCGCACCGCAGCAGGTGGCCACGGCAATCGCCGCAGCGAAACAGCGTTTGGCCTGACGACGACAAGGGCGGCCCGGCGCCGCCCTTGAACCTTTACCCCGCCAGGCGTGCGCACAGATAACGGTTCAGGCTCACGCCTTCCTCCATCGCGCCGATCGCCAGCCGGCGATGTTGTTCCGGCGTCATGCGCAACACCAGTTTTCCGCTGAAGTTCTTTTCCGCCAGCGCCTGCGGCGGCGTTTCGCCTTGCGTCAGCATATCGGCGATCGTTTCGCTCACCACTTTCTCGATACCCTCCAATGCGCCGGTACGCGTGGCGGCCAGCCAGGACAACGAGGGGAATTCGGCGCACAGCCCGACATATTCACGTTCTTCCGCTGACCAGGTGATGCGATAGGTATAGTGTTCATGCTTTTCCATGTTCTTCCTCCATTCTGGCCAGTGCGGCGATGACCTGCTTAACCTGATATGCCTTGGCTGCGCCGTTGTTGCCGCGTTGGATATTGATGCGCGGATCGCCTGACCAGGGCATGCGATAAACGTGATGGCTGCTACCGTTTTATGCGCGGCGGCCCAAACCATCGCACGCAGATTTTCGCTAATCTCGGCGAATTTGATGCTGTTCTGCCGCTGTTGCAAATCAGCGATGTCATCCCTGATCTCGTTCATGCCGCCTCCATTTTAGTATCATTATTGGTATCATTTCAATGTTGAAGTATAAAAAATGAGCGCAGAAGGGCCGTGAGGCAAGAGGAGGGAGGAAAATGTGGAAAGCGCTGCGCAAAAAAACCGGGCCTGAAGGCCCGGTAGGTGTGAACGGAGAAGGAGGCGTTATTCGCCCGGGCAGCGCTGGCAGCGCTCGATTTCGGCCGTGCCGAGTTTGAGTTTCGCCTGCAGATCGCGCAGCGCGGTGCGCAAGCCTTCTTCGATCACCGGATGATAGAACGGCATGTCCAGCATCTGATCGACGGTCATCTGCTGCTGGTGCGCCCAGGCCAGCAGGTGTGCGATGTGTTCGGCGTCCGGGCCGATCATTTCCGCGCCGAGGAAACGGCCGGTGCCTTGCTCGCCGTAGACGTGCAGAATGCCTTTGTTGCGCAGCATCACTCGCGAGCGGCCCTGATTCTCAAACGAGACGTTGCCCACTTCAAAGCAGCCGCAGGCGCTGAACTTCTCGCTCAGCTCGCGGAAGGTTGAGCCGACCATGGCGATCTGCGGATCGGAGAACACCACCGAAATCGCGCTGCGTCGCAGGCCCGGATTGATCTCCGGGAAGCTGCCGGCGTTGGCACCGGCGATGCGTGCCTGGTCGCTGGCCTCATGCAGCAGCGGCAGTTGGTTGCTGGCGTCGCCGGCGATGAAAATATGCGGCACGCTGGTTTGCATCGTCAGGCGGTCGGCCAGCGGCACGCCGCGAGCGTCGAGCTGCAGGCCGGTGTTTTCGAGGCCCAGCCGATCGACATTGGGGCGGCGGCCGGTGGCGGCCAGCACGTAGTCCACCAGGATCTCCTGCGGTTGGCCCTGCAGATCCCGATAGCGGATAAACACCTTGTCGCCTTCGCGCTGCATCATCTCTACCTTCACGTCGGCGTCGAGGTAGAACTCTTCCCCCAGCGCCTTCGCAGCGTAATCGCGCACGGCGCTGTCGGTCAGCGGCCCGACCGCGCCGCCGATGCCGAAGACCTTGGTGTCGACGCCGAGGCGGTGCAGCGCTTGCCCCAGCTCGAGCCCGATGACGCCGGGGCCGAATACCGCTACGGACTGCGGCAAATC
The DNA here is from genome assembly GCF_010119335.3 of Serratia sp. HRI. NCBI lineage: Bacteria > Pseudomonadati > Pseudomonadota > Gammaproteobacteria > Enterobacterales > Yersiniaceae > Serratia > Serratia sp. HRI. Next base: position 2,833,370 of record NZ_CP083690.1, read on the forward strand.
ATCCCAGTTGAACAGGTCGTCATTGACGATCAGACGATCGCCCAGTTCGCTCCACGGCGCCGGCCAGCTGGGGCGGGAACCGGTGGCGATCACGATGCGCTGCGCCACGATGCGCGTATGCTCATCGACTTGCAGCGTGTTGTCGTCGATAAACCGGGCATAGCCCTGAATTTTGTCGCCGGCCGGGATCTCGTCCACGCCTTCCAGCACGAAGCCGACGAAGCGATCGCGTTCGCGCTTGACGCGCGCCATCACTTCGCGTCCGTCGATGCGGGTTTTACCGGTTGGGTGCACGCCAAAGCCCGGCGCGCGTTCGATTTGATGCACCGCTTCGGCAGCGGCGATCAACAACTTGGATGGCATACAGCCAACGCGCGCACAGGTGGTGCCGTAAGGCCCGCCTTCGATCATCACCACGCTGGGGGTAGACAGTTTGGCCGCGCGATAGGCGCCGAGCCCTGCGGTGCCGCCGCCGATGACCGCGACATCAACGTTCAACAGTTTCATATCCGCTCCTGAAAGGTAAAAAAAGGGCGGGCCGTAGCCCGCCAAAGTTCACGTTGGCTTTGTTATTACTTATTAAGCTGACAGGAAAGTTTCCAGATCGTCGCTGCCACCGATGTGACGGCCGCCGATGAACACTTGCGGCACCGTGGCGCGGCCGCTGACGGCGCGCAGGCTGACGGTGGTGGCGTCTTTGCCCAGCACGATCTCTTCATACTGAATGCCGCGCTCTTGCAGCATCTGTTTGGCTTTGGCGCAGAATGGGCAGCCTGGTTTGGTGAACAGGGAGACCGACTCCTGCACTTTGAATTCCGGCGCCAGGTATTTCAGCATGGTGTCTGCGTCGGACACCTCAAACGGGTCGCCCGGTTTGTTCGGTTCGACGAACATTTTCTCGACCACGCCGTCGCGCACCAGCATCGAGTAGCGCCATGAACGTGGGCCAAAGCCCAGATCCGCTTTCTCGACCAGCATGTTCATGCCTTTGGTGAATTCACCGTTGCCGTCCGGCACGAAGGTGATGTTTTCCGCATGCTGATCGGCTTTCCAGGCGTTCATCACGAAGGTGTCGTTCACCGAGACGCACAGAATGCCGTCGACGCCGTGCTGTTTGAATACGCTGGACAGCTCGTTGTAGCGCGGCAGATGGCTCGAAGAGCAGGTCGGCGTGAACGCGCCCGGCAGCGAGAACACGATGACCGTTTTGTTTTTGAACAGGTCATCAGTGGTCACATCAATCCATTGGTCGCCCTGACGGGTGTGGAAAGTAACCTGAGGAACTTTCTTGCCTTCTTGACTGGTAAACATTGATTAACCCCTTAATTAGGAAAAGTAATTTTTAGCATTTAGCGCGATATCGCTTCGTTGGGACACATTATTGTCGCTGGGGCTTGATAGATCTAATCGCTCATTGCTATCTTATCTATCGCCATGAGCTATCATGGAATGGAGGGAAACAATGAATATTCGTGATTTAGAGTATCTGGTCGCCTTGGCCGAGCACCGGCACTTCCGCCGTGCGGCCGATTCATGCCATGTAAGCCAGCCCACGCTGAGCGGGCAGATCCGCAAGCTGGAAGACGAGTTGGGCGTCATGCTGCTCGAGCGCACCAGCCGCAAGGTGCTGTTCACCCAGGCGGGTCTGTTGCTGGTGGAGCAGGCGCGTACCGTGCTGCGCGAAGTGAAAGTATTGAAGGAGATGGCCAGCCAGCAGGGCGAAGCCATGTCCGGGCCGCTGCACATCGGCCTGATCCCGACCGTGGGGCCTTATCTGCTGCCGCAGATCATCCCGACGCTGCACAAAACCTTCCCGAAACTGGAAATGTACCTGCACGAGGCGCAAACCCAGCAACTGCTGGCACAGCTCGACAGCGGCAAACTGGACTGCGCCATTCTGGCATTGGTAAAGGAAACCGAGGCGTTTATCGAAGTGCCTCTGTTCGATGAACCGATGAAGCTGGCGGTGTATTCCGATCACCCGTGGGCGCAGCGCGATCGCGTGGCGATGCCGGATTTGGCGGGAGAGAAGCTGCTGATGCTGGAGGATGGCCACTGCCTGCGCGATCAGGCGATGGGCTTCTGCTTCCAGGCGGGCGCGGACGAGGATACCCACTTCCGCGCCACCAGTCTGGAAACGCTGCGCAATATGGTCGCGGCCGGCAGCGGTATTACCCTGCTGCCGTCACTGGCGGTGCCGCCGCAGCGCGAACGCGACGGCGTCTGCTATCTGGATTGCTACAAGCCGGAACCGAAGCGCACCATCGCATTGGTATATCGCCCCGGTTCCCCATTGCGCAGCCGTTATGAGCAGTTGGCCGAAGCGATCCGCGAGCACATGCAGGGCTACATCGACAGCGCGTTAAAACAGGCGGTTTAAGCCGTTAAGCGCCGCCACCCGGTAGGCTTCGGCCATGGTCGGATAGTTGAAGGTCGTATTAACGAAATACTCGATAGTATTGCCTTCACCTTTCTGTTCCATGATCGCCTGACCGATGTGGATGATCTCCGCCGCACGCTCGCCGAAGCAGTGGATCCCGAGGATCTGCAGGGTGTCGCGATGGAACAGGATCTTCAGGCTGCCGACGTTCATCCCGGCGATCTGCGCACGCGCCAGATGTTTGAACTGGGCGCGGCCCACTTCATACGGCACCTTCATCGCCGTCAGTTCCTGCTCGGTTTTGCCGACGGAGCTGATTTCCGGAATGGTGTAGATGCCGGTCGGGATATCTTCGATTAAGTGACCGCTGGCTTCGCCGGAAGCGATCGCCTGCGCGGCGATGCGGCCCTGATCGTAGGCGGCGGAAGCCAGGCTCGGATAGCCGATCACGTCACCGACCGCATAGATGTGCGACAGCGCGGTTTGGTACATGCTGTTCACCTTCAGTAGCCCGCGGCTGTCCGATTCCAGGCCGACGTTTTCCAACCCCAGCGAATCGGTGTTGCCGGTACGGCCGTTGGCGTACAGCAGGCAGTCCGCTTTCACCTTTTTGCCGGACTTCAGGTGCACGATCACGCCGTCTTCGGTACCTTCAATCTTCTCGAACTCCTCGTTGTGGCGGATCACCACGCCGTTGTTCCAGAAGTGGTAAGAGAGCGAATCCGACATCTCCTGATCGAGGAACGCCAGCAGGCGATCGCGGGTGTTGATCAGATCGACCTTGACGTTCAGACCGCGGAAGATAGACGCGTATTCGCAGCCGATCACCCCGGCGCCGTAAATGATCACGTGGCGCGGTTCATGGCTCAGCTCGAGAATGGAATCGCTGTCGTAGATGCGCGGGTGATTGAAATCGACGCTGGCCGGATGGTAAGGGCGCGAGCCGCAGGCGATCACGATGTGGTCGGCGCGGATGGTGTCCTGGGTGCCGTCCATGTAGCTGACGCTGACGGTGTTGGCGTCGATGAAGCGCGCGTCGCCGGCGAACAGTTTGCACTGGTTCCGCTCATAGAAGCCTTGGCGCATGCGGGTCTGCTGGCTGATGACGTTATCGGCGTGGCGTAAAATGTCAGGGAAGGTCGCGCTGAGCGTGCGCGAGTTGTTGTAAAGCGGGTTCTGGTTGAATTCGATAATGCGGCTGACGGCGTGGCGGAGGGCTTTGGAAGGGATGGTGCCCCAGTGGGTACATCCGCCGCCTACGTTGTTGTACCGTTCGATAACGGCCACGCGGGCGCCCTGTTTCACCAGCCCCATGGCGGCACCTTCACCACCAGGGCCCGAGCCAATCACAATGGCATCAAATTGATAGTGCTGTTGCATGTAGGAGAGACCTGTTTTTTTATACAAGATTACAACGGTATCTTAACATCATAGCGCTGCTCACCCAATCACCATTAGGCTTTTTGAGGCAAAGCACAATCGGCTCAGGGCGGAAGTGTGATAGAGCGCGTTAGTATAAATGCTGTTGCAATAAAATTTGCTATATTGCCGAGTCTAGGGCGTTAGACTGAGAGAATGGAACCTATCCGGATATGCATATGGGCGTCAGAGCACAACAAAAAGAACGGACTCGTCGTTCCCTGATCGAAGCCGCTTTCAGCCAGCTGAGCGCCGAACGCAGCTTCGCCAGTCTGAGCCTGCGGGAAGTTTCACGCGAGGCGGGCATCGCGCCCACGTCGTTTTATCGCCATTTCCGCGATGTGGACGAGTTGGGGCTGACCATGGTGGATGAAAGCGGCCTGATGCTGCGTCAGTTGATGCGCCAGGCGCGCCAACGCATCGCCAAAGGCGGCAGCGTGATCCGCACCTCGGTGTCCACCTTTATGGAGTTTATCGGCAACAACCCGAACGCCTTCCGCCTGCTGCTGCGCGAGCGCTCCGGCACGTCGGCGGCATTCCGTGCGGCGGTGGCGCGCGAGATCCAGCATTTCATCGCCGAACTGGCGGACTACCTCGAGTTGGAAAATCACATGCCGCGCAGCTTTACCGAAGCGCAGGCCGAAGCGATGGTCACCATCGTGTTCAGCGCCGGCGCGGAAGCGCTGGATATCGACGTCGAGCAGCGGCAGCAGCTGGAAGAACGGCTGGTGCTGCAGCTGCGGATGATCTCCAAAGGGGCGTATTACTGGTATCGCCGCGAACAAGAAAAAGCTTCTGTGTCCCACGTATAAAAAAGGTAAAAAATGATGGAAAAACCAGGCCGTGAAAATGGCACCTTACTGCTGGCGTTGATTGCCGGCCTTTCGATCAACGGTTCCTTTGCCGCGCTGTTCAGCTCGGTGGTGCCGTTTTCGATCTTCCCGCTGATCGCGTTGGTGCTGGCGGTGTACTGCCTGCATCAGCGTTACCTGAACCGCGCCATGCCGGACGGCATGCCGAAGCTGGCGGCGGCCTGTTTCCTGCTGGGGCTGCTGTTGTACAGCGCCATCGTGCGCGCCGAATATCCGCAGATCGGCTCCAACTTCCTGCCGTCGGTGATCTGCGTGGCGCTGGTGCTGTGGATCGGGATGAAACTGAAGGCGCGCAAGGCGCCGGATGCGCCGACTCAAGAGTCGTAATGCAACGGGGCGCCATCATAGCGCCCCTGTCATATCAGCGGTGCTTTTCCAGCAACACGCCGCATTCCATGTGATGGGTATACGGGAACTGATCGAACAGCGCCAGACGGCTGACCCGGTGGGTGGCCTGCAGCGTTTCAAGGTTGGCGCACAGCGTTTCCGGGTTGCATGAGATATACAGAATGCGCGGGTAGGCCTGCACCATCTTCACCGTTTCATCGTCCAGCCCGCTGCGCGGTGGATCGACGAAAATCGTCTCGCAGTTGTAACCGCTCAGATCGATGCCCTTCAACCGGTTGAATTCGCGCACCCCGTTCATCGCCTGGGTAAAATCTTCCGCCGCCATGCGGATGATCTGCACATTGTCGATATGGTTGGCAGCGATGTTGTATTGCGCCGCCGCCACCGACGGTTTGGCGATCTCGGTCGCCAGCACGCGCTCGAAATTGCGCGCCAGCGCCAGCGAGAAGTTGCCGTTGCCGCAATACAGCTCCAGCAAATCGCCTTTGGAACCGGCGGTCACCGCCAGCGCCCATTCCAGCATTTGCACGTTCATGGCCGCGTTGGGCTGTGTAAAGCTGTTTTCCACCTGGCGGTAGATCATGTCGCGGCCGGCGACCGGCAGCACTTCGTCAACATAATCCTGGTCGAGCATGATTTTGGTCTTCGACGCCCGGCCGATTAGCTGCAGGTCGAAACCTTGCGCGCGCAGCTCATCGCGCAACTGCTCGGCGCGCTGTTGCCAAACGTCATCCAGCTTGCGGTGGTACAGCAGCGAGGCGATGATTTTGCCGCTTTGCGTCGACAGATAATCGATCTGGAACAGCTTGTGACGCAGGATCGGTTCCGGTTTCAGCGCGGCGATCAGGGCGCTCATCAGGCGGTTGATCAGCTCGCTGGCGGCCGGGAATTGATCGACGCGAATACGCTGCTTGGTCTGCTGATCGAACATGATGTGGTACATGTCGTCCGCGTCGTGCCAGATGCGGAATTCGGCGCGCATGCGGTAGTGGTCGACTGGCGAGCGGAACACTTCCGGCTCGGGCGCCGCGAACGGTGACATCAACGTCTTCAGGCGGGCGACTTTCTCCGCCAGTTGGTCATCGTAACGTTCAATAGGCAAATTCTCGGGCGTCATGTGTTTCTTCTCGTCAGGCAAATTTGATCAGCGGGGATTGTAGGGAATCAGCCCGTGAAGTCCAGTTTTGTCGCGTTTATTATTTGTAACATCAATGGCAGTCTAGACATCTATTTGCATTGATCGTAGCATTGCCGTCCGGCCTCAAGCAGCGAGTGAAAAGGGAATCCGGTGTGAATCCGGAGCTGACGCGCAGCGGTAAGGGGAAGTCACGGCGATAGCGTTTCGACGCAGACACTGTCCACTGCAGGATGGGAAGTCATCGCCCGTTGCCGGTCGCGCCCGCGGCCCGCAAATCCCAAGCCCGAAGACCTGCCGGTGTTACGTCGCAATGTCCGTGGCCGTCGCGAACTACCGGCCATGATCCTGCGGCATCCGCCAATTAAGTTTGGATGCTTTTCTCATGACAATTACAAAAAATACGCTGCTGGCGGTGGTCTCCTCCGTCACGGCCTTTTCTGGATGGGCGCAAGACAACACGACAGCCACGAGTGGCGATAACCTGGTGGTGACCGCCAACCGCTTCCCGCAGCCGGTTTCTTCCGTGCTGGCTTCTACGTCGATCGTGACTAAAGATGATATTGATCGTTGGCAGTCCAAAAATCTTTTAGAGGTGATGCGGCGACTGCCCGGCGTTGATATTGCTCAAACGGGGGGGTTGGGACAAAGCGCCTCTTTGTATGTCAGAGGTTCAGAGGCGCGCCATACTTTAGTGCTCATAGATGGTGTCCCAATCGCGAAACCTGGTATTACAGGCGTGGCGGATTTTAACCAAATACCTATCTCGTTAGTGCAACGTATTGAATTTATCCGTGGACCTCGCTCCGCAGTATATGGTGCCGATGCTATTGGGGGGGTCATTAACATCATTACACAGACGGATGCAGATAGAGCAAATCTGACGGCTGGATTGGGTTCCAACCGTTATCAGGAATACAGTGGTAGTTTCCAACGTAAGGTGAACGACAATACTCGTGTCACGGTAGCAGGAGCCTTTCAGGACAGCAAAGGCTACAACATCCAACCTAACTCGACATATAGCGTAGATAGCGATCGTGACGGTTGGGGTAACAAATCGTTCTGGGCTGGGATTGAGCATAAGTTTAGTGAACAGGTGTCTGGCTTTGTCCGTGGTTATGGCTATGGAGCAAGCAGTGACTACGATGCGGGGTCTGCAGGAAGCCCTGATGAACAGCAGATCTATAATCATACCTATGACGGTGGACTCCGCTATCAGCAAGACAGTTTTGCCTCCCAGATCGTCGCCAGCTACCAGAAATATAAGACACTTAATTATCTCAGTACGGAAGGCCGCTATGCCGATAGTAATTCCCTGGATGACATGGAGCAGCGTAATGTGCAATGGGGTAATACGTTAGCACTGGGACATGGGATGGTGAGTGCAGGCCTTAACTGGAAGCAACAAAAACTGGTTTCCACGGGTCTTGGTTATGACTCTGTAACTTATTTGCCTTATCGAGCGGGTGATAATTACAAACAGGATAATACTGGGGCATATGTTACTGCCCAGCAGCAGTTCGATACCATCACTGTAGAAGGTGCGCTTCGTGGCGATGATAACGAGGATTTTGGTACGCATGGCACATGGCAAACGGCTATTGCTTGGGAGTTCATCCCTGAATATCGTCTAGGTATCTCTTATGGGACGGCTTTCCAGGCGCCTACGTTAGGTCAGCTATATGGCCAGAGGCGTTTTGGTATCGCCTCAAATGAACATTTGAAGCCTGAAGAGTCGAAGCAGTGGGAAGCCAGTTTGGAAGCTACCTCTGGACCATTGCACTGGCGGTTGGCTGCTTACCACAATAAAACTAGCAACCTGATTGACTATTACTATAACACTTTGACGTCATCGGGCGCCTACTACAATATTAAGGCCGCCACTATGAAAGGTCTTGAATGGAATGGGGACTTTGATACCGGGATTTTCAATCATCAGATTACGCTCGGTTATCTTGATGCTCGCCGGGATGAAGATAATGAAGTGCTGGCTCGTCGTGCCAAACAACAGGCTAAATATCAGTTGAGCTGGGTAATGTATGACTTTGATTTTGATGTTAGCTATCAGTATTTCGGTAAGCGCTTCGATAACAACACCAGTATCTATAATACGGAACAGCGTCGTTTACCGAGTTATAGCACTGTTGATCTCGCAGTTTCGTATCCGGTCACATCTCATCTGACAGTTCGTGGTAGAATTGCCAACCTGTTTGATAAAGATTATGAGACGGCCTATGGCTACGCTACTCCAGGAAGAGAATACTACCTCACTGGAAGCTATACCTTCTAACAGCACCGCCACACCTCGCCCGACGGTGCTGGTTTTCGATTCCGGCGTCGGCGGGCTGTCGGTATATCAAGAGATTCGGCAGTTGCTGCCGGATCTCCACTATATATACGCTTTCGACAACGTGGCGTTCCCCTACGGTGAGAAGTCCGAAGAGTTTATCGTTGGGCGCGTGCTGGAGATTGTCGGTGCAGTGCAGCAGCGGCATCCTCTGGCGATTGTCGTCATTGCCTGTAACACTGCCAGCACCGTCTCCTTGCCGGCCCTGCGCGAGCGTTTCAGTTTCCCGGTCGTGGGCGTGGTGCCCGCCATCAAGCCTGCCGCCCGTCTTACCGTCAATGGCATCGTCGGCCTGTTGGCGACTCGCGGCACCGTACAGCGCAGCTACACCCACGAACTGATTTCCCGTTTCGCTACCGACTGCAAGATTGAGCTGCTGGGCTCTTCAGAGCTGGTGGAGCTGGCGGAGGCCAAGCTGCACGGCGAAGCCGTGCCGCTGCCGGTGCTGAAGAAGATCCTGCATCCGTGGCTGAGCATGCGCGAGCCGCCGGATACCGTCGTGCTGGGCTGCACCCATTTCCCTCTATTAGCTGAAGAGCTGATGCAGGTGTTGCCGGAAGGCACCCGGCTGGTGGATTCCGGTGCGGCGATTGCCCGTCGTACCGCCTGGCTCATCTCGACGCAGGAAAATCTGGTCTCGAGCCAGGAAGAGAATCTGGCGTATTGCATGGCGTTAAATGAAGATACTGACGCTTTATTGCCCGTTTTGCAGGGCTACGGCTTTAAATCGTTGAAAAAACTGCCGCTTTAACGGTGTTTTGGTTAAACATTCAACGGTCGGAAAAAATATTGAAAATAGGGGTTGCGGCCCGCCGAGAACTCCCTATAATGCGCCTCCACTGACCGGGAACAACGACTGACAAGCCGCCGGGTCAGCGAGAGGAAAGCGAAATAAACGCTTGACTCTCAGGGCGAAAAGCGTAATATACGCAGCCCGCGCCGATGAGTTTCTCGGTACTGCTCTTTAACAATTTATCAGACAATCTGTGTGGGCACTCCACAAGACGATATCCAGCATCTTCGGATGCAAAAAAATATCAAGTCTTGAAGAGTGACTAACTGAAGTAAAATTCATGCAGTAAATCTTTGAGCATCGCTTCTCGAGTGGAAGCAAATCAAGCTTTTAATTGAAGAGTTTGATCATGGCTCAGATTGAACGCTGGCGGCAGGCTTAACACATGCAAGTCGAGCGGTAGCACAGGGGAGCTTGCTCCCTGGGTGACGAGCGGCGGACGGGTGAGTAATGTCTGGGAAACTGCCTGATGGAGGGGGATAACTACTGGAAACGGTAGCTAATACCGCATAACGTCGCAAGACCAAAGAGGGGGACCTTCGGGCCTCTTGCCATCAGATGTGCCCAGATGGGATTAGCTAGTAGGTGGGGTAATGGCTCACCTAGGCGACGATCCCTAGCTGGTCTGAGAGGATGACCAGCCACACTGGAACTGAGACACGGTCCAGACTCCTACGGGAGGCAGCAGTGGGGAATATTGCACAATGGGCGCAAGCCTGATGCAGCCATGCCGCGTGTGTGAAGAAGGCCTTCGGGTTGTAAAGCACTTTCAGCGAGGAGGAAGGTGGTGAGCTTAATACGTTCATCAATTGACGTTACTCGCAGAAGAAGCACCGGCTAACTCCGTGCCAGCAGCCGCGGTAATACGGAGGGTGCAAGCGTTAATCGGAATTACTGGGCGTAAAGCGCACGCAGGCGGTTTGTTAAGTCAGATGTGAAATCCCCGGGCTCAACCTGGGAACTGCATTTGAAACTGGCAAGCTAGAGTCTCGTAGAGGGGGGTAGAATTCCAGGTGTAGCGGTGAAATGCGTAGAGATCTGGAGGAATACCGGTGGCGAAGGCGGCCCCCTGGACGAAGACTGACGCTCAGGTGCGAAAGCGTGGGGAGCAAACAGGATTAGATACCCTGGTAGTCCACGCTGTAAACGATGTCGATTTGGAGGTTGTGCCCTTGAGGCGTGGCTTCCGGAGCTAACGCGTTAAATCGACCGCCTGGGGAGTACGGCCGCAAGGTTAAAACTCAAATGAATTGACGGGGGCCCGCACAAGCGGTGGAGCATGTGGTTTAATTCGATGCAACGCGAAGAACCTTACCTACTCTTGACATCCAGAGAACTTTCCAGAGATGGATTGGTGCCTTCGGGAGCTCTGAGACAGGTGCTGCATGGCTGTCGTCAGCTCGTGTTGTGAAATGTTGGGTTAAGTCCCGCAACGAGCGCAACCCTTATCCTTTGTTGCCAGCGGTTCGGCCGGGAACTCAAAGGAGACTGCCAGTGATAAACTGGAGGAAGGTGGGGATGACGTCAAGTCATCATGGCCCTTACGAGTAGGGCTACACACGTGCTACAATGGCATATACAAAGAGAAGCGACCTCGCGAGAGCAAGCGGACCTCATAAAGTATGTCGTAGTCCGGATTGGAGTCTGCAACTCGACTCCATGAAGTCGGAATCGCTAGTAATCGTAGATCAGAATGCTACGGTGAATACGTTCCCGGGCCTTGTACACACCGCCCGTCACACCATGGGAGTGGGTTGCAAAAGAAGTAGGTAGCTTAACCTTCGGGAGGGCGCTTACCACTTTGTGATTCATGACTGGGGTGAAGTCGTAACAAGGTAACCGTAGGGGAACCTGCGGTTGGATCACCTCCTTACCTAAAGATATTAGTTCGAGTGGCGTGCTCACACAGATTGTCTGATAGAAAGTAACGAGCAGAAATACCTTTATAGGCTTGTAGCTCAGGTGGTTAGAGCGCACCCCTGATAAGGGTGAGGTCGGTGGTTCAAGTCCACTCAGGCCTACCACTTCTCGGAAGTGGAAAAGGTACTGCGCGTGACTGTATGGGGCTATAGCTCAGCTGGGAGAGCGCCTGCCTTGCACGCAGGAGGTCAGCGGTTCGATCCCGCTTAGCTCCACCATATAGTCCGGTATTTCAATACTTCAGAGTATATTGGCGACAGTATGCTGCGAAGTATTTTGCTCTTTAACAATCTGGAACAAGCTGAAAATTGAAACATGACGGCTGAAATTTACCCCTCCGTAGAAGTATTGGGGTAAAGAGTAACCTGTCATAGAGTCTCTCAAATGTTTGCAGCACGAACGATGGAAACATCTTCGGGTTGTGAGGTTAAGTGACTAAGCGTACACGGTGGATGCCTAGGCAGTCAGAGGCGATGAAGGGCGTGCTAATCTGCGAAAAGCGTCGGTAAGGTGATATGAACCGTTACAACCGGCGATACCCGAATGGGGAAACCCAGTGTGTTTCGACACACTATCATGTCATGAATACATAGTGGCATGAGGCGAACCGGGGGAACTGAAACATCTAAGTACCCCGAGGAAAAGAAATCAACCGAGATTCCCCCAGTAGCGGCGAGCGAACGGGGAGGAGCCCAGAACCTGAATCGGCTTGTGTGTTAGTGGAAGCGTCTGGAAAGTCGCGCAGCAAAGGGTGATAGCCCCGTACACTAAAATGCACAGGTCGTGAGTTCGATGAGTAGGGCGGGACACGTGACATCCTGTCTGAATATGGGGGGACCATCCTCCAAGGCTAAATACTCCTGACTGACCGATAGTGAACCAGTACCGTGAGGGAAAGGCGAAAAGAACCCCGGCGAGGGGAGTGAAATAGAACCTGAAACCGTGTACGTACAAGCAGTGGGAGCACCTTCGTGGTGTGACTGCGTACCTTTTGTATAATGGGTCAGCGACTTATATTTTGTAGCAAGGTTAACCGTATAGGGGAGCCGTAGGGAAACCGAGTCTTAACTGGGCGAATAGTTGCAAGGTATAGACCCGAAACCCGGTGATCTAGCCATGGGCAGGTTGAAGGTTGGGTAACACTAACTGGAGGACCGAACCGACTAATGTTGAAAAATTAGCGGATGACTTGTGGCTGGGGGTGAAAGGCCAATCAAACCGGGAGATAGCTGGTTCTCCCCGAAAGCTATTTAGGTAGCGCCTCGTGAACTCATCTTCGGGGGTAGAGCACTGTTTCGGCTAGGGGGCCATCCCGGCTTACCAAACCGATGCAAACTCCGAATACCGAAGAATGTTATCACGGGAGACACACGGCGGGTGCTAACGTCCGTCGTGAAGAGGGAAACAACCCAGACCGCCAGCTAAGGTCCCAAAGTCATGGTTAAGTGGGAAACGATGTGGGAAGGCATAGACAGCCAGGATGTTGGCTTAGAAGCAGCCATCATTTAAAGAAAGCGTAATAGCTCACTGGTCGAGTCGGCCTGCGCGGAAGATGTAACGGGGCTAAACCATGCACCGAAGCTGCGGCAGCGACGTTTAGGCGTTGTTGGGTAGGGGAGCGTTCTGTAAGCCGTTGAAGGTGGCCTGTGAGGGTTGCTGGAGGTATCAGAAGTGCGAATGCTGACATAAGTAACGATAAAGCGGGTGAAAAGCCCGCTCGCCGGAAGACCAAGGGTTCCTGTCCAACGTTAATCGGGGCAGGGTGAGTCGACCCCTAAGGCGAGGCTGAAAAGCGTAGTCGATGGGAAACAGGTTAATATTCCTGTACTTGGTGTTACTGCGAAGGGGGGACGGAGAAGGCTAGGCTAGCCGGGCGACGGTTGTCCCGGTTTAAGCGTGTAGGGGGTGTGACCTGGTAAATCCGGTTGCATATCAACCCTGAGGCGTGATGACGATGCACTACGGTGCAGAAGTAGTTGATGCCCTGCTTCCAGGAAAAGCCTCTAAGCTCTAGGTAACATTAAATCGTACCCCAAACCGACACAGGTGGTCAGGTAGAGAATACCAAGGCGCTTGAGAGAACTCGGGTGAAGGAACTAGGCAAAATGGTGCCGTAACTTCGGGAGAAGGCACGCTGGCATGTAGGTGAAGTCCTTCGCGGATGGAGCTGAAGCCAGTCGAAGATACCAGCTGGCTGCAACTGTTTAATAAAAACACAGCACTGTGCAAACACGAAAGTGGACGTATACGGTGTGACGCCTGCCCGGTGCTGGAAGGTTAATTGATGGGGTCAGCCGCAAGGCGAAGCTCTTGATCGAAGCCCCAGTAAACGGCGGCCGTAACTATAACGGTCCTAAGGTAGCGAAATTCCTTGTCGGGTAAGTTCCGACCTGCACGAATGGCGTAATGATGGCCAGGCTGTCTCCACCCGAGACTCAGTGAAATTGAACTCGCTGTGAAGATGCAGTGTACCCGCGGCAAGACGGAAAGACCCCGTGAACCTTTACTATAGCTTGACACTGAACATTGAGCCTTGATGTGTAGGATAGGTGGGAGGCTTTGAAGCGTGGACGCCAGTCTGCGTGGAGCCATCCTTGAAATACCACCCTTTAATGTTTGATGTTCTAACTCGGCCCCATAATCTGGGGTGAGGACAGTGTCTGGTGGGTAGTTTGACTGGGGCGGTCTCCTCCCAAAGAGTAACGGAGGAGCACGAAGGTTAGCTAATCACGGTCGGACATCGTGAGGTTAGTGCAAAGGCATAAGCTAGCTTGACTGCGAGAGTGACGGCTCGAGCAGGTACGAAAGTAGGTCTTAGTGATCCGGTGGTTCTGAATGGAAGGGCCATCGCTCAACGGATAAAAGGTACTCCGGGGATAACAGGCTGATACCGCCCAAGAGTTCATATCGACGGCGGTGTTTGGCACCTCGATGTCGGCTCATCACATCCTGGGGCTGAAGTAGGTCCCAAGGGTATGGCTGTTCGCCATTTAAAGTGGTACGCGAGCTGGGTTTAGAACGTCGTGAGACAGTTCGGTCCCTATCTGCCGTGGGCGTTGGAAGATTGAGAGGGGTTGCTCCTAGTACGAGAGGACCGGAGTGAACGCACCACTGGTGTTCGGGTTGTCATGCCAATGGCATTGCCCGGTAGCTAAGTGCGGAAAAGATAAGCGCTGAAAGCATCTAAGCGCGAAACTTGCCTCAAGATGAGTCTTCCCTGGGCCTTTAAGGCCCCTGAAGGAACGTTTAAGACTAAGACGTTGATAGGCTGGGTGTGTAAGTGCAGCGATGCATTGAGCTAACCAGTACTAATGATCCGTGAGGCTTAACCTTACAACACCGAAGGTGTTTTTAGAGAGATTTTCAGCGAAGTTCCGAGATTGGTTCTGATGGCTTCAGGAGAGTGAAGCGGTTGGAATAAAACAGAATTTGCCTGGCGGCAATAGCGCGGTGGTCCCACCTGACCCCATGCCGAACTCAGAAGTGAAACGCCGTAGCGCCGATGGTAGTGTGGGGTCTCCCCATGCGAGAGTAGGACACTGCCAGGCATCAAATAAACGTTATCAGCGTGACGACTGGTAATGCGCAAATCGCAGAGCGCGATTTTGCCGGCATCGAGAGATGCAACGTAAAAGAATCGGTGGAGCGGTAGTTCAGTTGGTTAGAATACCTGCCTGTCACGCAGGGGGTCGCGGGTTCGAGCCCCGTCCGTTCCGCCACTTATTTAATTATGCCTGCTTTATTAGCAGGCATAATGTTAAGCGAGATTTAGGGGCGTAGCTCAGTTGGTAGAGCACCGGTCTCCAAAACCGGGTGTCGCGAGTTCGAGTCTCTCCGCCCCTGCCATATTAAGAACCCTTTGCGAAAGCAAAGGGTTTTTTTTTGCCTATCATTTTTCTTCCTTACCGCTTTGAAACAGAGCACATGGACGTTAGGTGCCGATGTTTGCCCGATCCTGGTTGCTCCATCCTCTTCCGATCTTTACCCCCGTGACCTCCTGATTCCCTTGCTGTTTTGCATTTTCTTCTCTCAGAGGGCGATGGGTGCATTTTAACGTGATAGACAGCCATGACCACGATGGCGGCGTTTAAGGCCGCCATAACGCTTTAGGCTGCGGTATTTAAAGGTATTTTAAGTAATTGCCGAATCAAAGGTTGTTGATCGCTGTTTTGCAACCAGACGGCATACAGGGGGCGGATAATCGGTGGGATCTCGGCGGCGGCCACCAGCTGTGGGTATTCTTGTTCCCACTGGCTGGGCAGGAAAGCGCATCCGCCCGTGGTTTCCAGCAGCTGACGCGTCAGGTGAGCGGAGGTAGTGGTGAGCACCGGCACGTTATCGCCTTCCAGCATGCGGCTTTCCTGTTGGTGAAAGTCGGCTCCCCATTCCAGCTTGATGTAGGGCATTGGGGCCTGTTTATCACGATGCGCGGATGAGAACAGGCGTAATGAGAAATTGCTCAGCTGCTGGCTGGCCAATTCATCCATCTTCGGCGGTTCAGTGGTGATCAGTAAATCGAGCTGCCTTTCATGCAGTTGTTTTACCAAAGAGTGCCTTAATGCCACCCTGGCTTCGAGCTGTAGCGCCTCGCGTTGTTGATAGAGCGCCTGCAACCAGGGGGTCAGATAGGCCTCCCACAGCGAAGCGGTAGCGCCAATCGACAACTCGGTGTGTTGCAGCGAACGCACGACCTCCTTCTTCGCCAACTGCCAGGTGTTCATCAGGCTCTCGGCATAGGGCAGAAGCCGCTCACCGGCAGGCGTCAGGCGGATATTGTTGCGATGACGGGTAAATAAATTTGCGCCCAGCTGGTTTTCTAACTGACGGATGCGGAAACTGACCGCGGACTGCGTTAAGTACAAAGATTCTGCGGCTCTGCCAAAGTGACGCGTTCTACTGACCTCCAAAAAGGTTTTCAGTAATTCGGTATCCACACCTATCTCCAAAAAAATTTGTCGTTAAGATTTAAATGTTTTGTTTTACACGCTGTCAAGCCTATCTAATACTCCGCGCCATAAACAGCACGGCCATAAGAGAATTAGGAGCGTGTCAGATGGCGGATAGCTTCACCACGACCAATCGTTTTTTTGATAATAAACATTACCCTCGCGGGTTCTCCCGTCACGGCGATTTCACCATTAAAGAGGCGCAATTGCTAGAGCGCTTCGGTTACGCGTTTAACGAGTTGGACTCGGGTAAACGCCAGCCGGCCACTGAAGAAGAACAGCTGTTCGTCGCAGTGTGCCGCGGTGAGCGCGAAGCGGCTACCGAGCAGGAAAAAGTATGGGCTAAATATCTGGCGCGCACACGTCGCCCGAAGAAATTCCATACTCTGTCCGGCGGTAAACCGCAGGCTGACGCAGTAGAAGATTACAGCGACAGCGACGACTAAAGACGATGGGGCCTGCGGGCCCCATTTTCTATTCCAGACTACGATGCAGCTGTAACAGCAGACGGTCCATACTGCGATAGCCCAGCGCTTCGCTGAGATGGCGCCTGTTGAGCTCAACATCCCCCGCCAAATCCGCCAACGTGCGCGCAACTTTCAAGATGCGCTGCCAGGCGCGGACCGATAACCCCAGCGCGTTTAATGTTGCCTCCAAAAACTCGGCGTCTGCCGTCTGCAGAACGCAATCACGTTCCACTTCGCGGTTGCTCAACAGCGCGTTGACTTTACCGGCACGTTCGAGCTGCCGGGCGCGTGCCTGCTGCACCCGTTTTCGCACCAGCTCACTGCTTTCTCCCTGCGTTTTCCGCTGACTGAGCGTACCCGGAGGCAACAGCGGCACTTCGATAGACAGATCGAAACGGTCGAGAAAAGGCCCTGACAGCCGGGCCAGATAGCGCAATACCTGCTGCGGTGAGGCGCGATTGTGTAACCCCTGATAATGTCCGGTCGGGCTGGGGTTCATTGCCGCAATCAACTGCACTCTGGCGGGGAAACAGACCTTGGCGTTGGCGCGTGAAATCACGATCTCGCCGGACTCCAGCGGCTCACGCAGCGCATCCAGCACCTTACGCTCGAATTCCGGTAGCTCATCCAGAAACAGCACGCCGTTATGCGCCATAGAGATCTCACCGGGGCGGGGCAGTGAGCCGCCGCCGACCAATGCCGCCATCGATGCACTGTGATGCGGTGCGCGAAACGGCCTCTGGCGCCATGGCAGGGCGGCGGGGATATGGTGCTGCAAGCTGGCGACCGCCAGGCTTTCCAGCGCCTCATGCTCCGTGAGCGGCGGTAGCAGGCCTGTGAGGCGGCTGGCCAACATGGTTTTACCGGTGCCGGGCGGCCCAATCAGCAGCAGGTTATGCCCGCCGGCGGCGGCGATCTCCAGTGCCCGCTTGGCTTGTTCCTGACCGATGATGTCGCGCAGATCGGCGCTGTCGCAGGCGGTGTCCGCAGCGGGAGGCGTGGCCGCCACCGGCAGTTCGCCCTGGCCGAGCAGAAAGGCGCAGACTTCCAGCAGGTGCCGGGCGGTATGGGAGCGCGACTGTGCGATCAGGCCGACCTCGGCGGCGTTGTCCGTCGAGAGGATCAGTTGCCGCCCGGCGTCAGCCGCCGCCAGCGCCGCCGGGATCGCGCCCCTGACCGCGCGCAGTGCGCCGGACAGTGCGAGCTCGCCAAGAAACTCGTAGCGCGCCAACGGTGCGAGGGGCAATTGCTCGGAGGCGGCGAGGATCGCCAGCGCTATCGGCAGATCGTAACGCCCGCCTTCTTTCGGCAGATCGGCGGGCGCCAAATTGACGGTGATGCGCCGGGCGGGAAAGGTGAAACCGTTGTTGATCAGGGCACTGCGTACCCGATCGCGCGCCTCTTTCACCGTGGTTTCCGGCAGACCGACCAGCGTCAGGCCGGGCAGGCCATTGCTGATATGCACCTCCACCGTCACGGAAGGGGCCTGAACGCCGATGATGGCGCGGCTATAGATTACCGCCAGTGACATATCGCTCTCCTTGCTGATGGCGACATGATGCGCGATTCATCTTGGTGGTGCGCGGAGTTATTGGTGTTTTTTCGATGGTTTTCGCAGCTTAATCACCGATTTTTATCTCATTGAATGGGATTGTGCGAGCAGACTCGCAGCCTGCGGCAATACCCATTAACAATTCGCTGAAGGCTGCAACACATTAGCGGCCCAGACGCATTGCAACCATAGGCTTGATGGGTGTATTTAACAATTGATTAAAAGAAAAATCACTTCTTTAACAAACCTCGACCGCCGCCGCATTCTGCCCGGCAGCCGCTAAGCCTCCTGACTTCGTACTCTACGGTAGGGATAACACTATGTTCGGTTGGACCCCGCTGCAGCGCAACGCGGCAATCGCCAGCTTTTCAAGCTGGACGCTCGACGCTTTCGATTTTTTCGTGCTGGTATTCTTACTCAGCGATATCGCGCAATCCTTTCACGTCGGCCTGGAACAGGTCACGTTGGCGATTCTGCTCACGCTGGCGGTGCGGCCTATCGGCGCGCTGATCTTCGGGCGCGCGGCGGAAAAGTATGGCCGCAAGCCGATCCTGATGTTGAATATCGTCTTCTTCTCGGTATTTGAGCTGCTCTCCGCCGCCGCGCCCTCGCTGACGGTCTTTTTGCTGTTGCGGGTGTTGTACGGGGTTGCGATGGGCGGCATCTGGGGCGTGGCGTCGTCATTGGCGATGGAAACCATACCGGACCGCTCACGCGGCCTGATGTCGGGTATTTTCCAGGCTGGCTATCCGTTCGGTTATCTGCTGGCGGCGGTGGTGTACGGCCTGCTGTTCGAAACGGTCGGCTGGCGCGGCATGTTCGTTATCGGCGCAGCGCCGATCCTGCTGCTGCCGTTTATTTATTATTGCGTGCAGGAGTCGCCGGTGTGGCTGGCGGCGCGCGAACGCAAAGAAAGCACCGCTTTGCTGCCGGTATTGAAGAGCCACTG
Source organism: Serratia sp. HRI (assembly GCF_010119335.3). Taxonomy (NCBI): domain Bacteria; kingdom Pseudomonadati; phylum Pseudomonadota; class Gammaproteobacteria; order Enterobacterales; family Yersiniaceae; genus Serratia; species Serratia sp. HRI. Next base: position 2,852,498 of record NZ_CP083690.1, read on the forward strand.
GAAGCTGTGCTGCTATCTGGTGCTGCTGATGGCGGCGTTCAATTTCTTCTCCCACGGCACGCAGGATCTGTATCCGGTATTTTTGAAAGTTCAGCACGGTTTTGACCCTAAAACCGTCAGTATCATCGCCATAAGCTACAATATCGCGTCCATTATCGGCGGCGTTTTCTTCGGTTCGTTATCGGAAAAGATCGGCCGTAAGAAAGCGATCATCATCGCCGCGCTGCTGGCGTTGCCGGTGATCCCGCTGTGGGCGTTTTCCAGCGGTTCATTGATGCTCGGGATCGGCGCTTTCCTGATGCAGTTCATGGTGCAGGGTGCCTGGGGCGTGATACCGACCTACCTGACCGAACTGGTGCCGGCCAACACCCGCGCGGTGCTGCCGGGGTTCGTGTACCAGCTGGGCAATCTGATCGCCTCGGTCAACGCCACGCTGCAAGCCACCATCGCCGAGCATCATGGGCATAATTACGGCCTGGCGATGGCGATCGTCGCCGCTACGGTGGCGGTGGCGATCGCCCTGTTGGTGTTCTTCGGCAAGGATACGCGCGGCAAGGCGATCACCGACGCGGTGAAAAATCCGGACATGCGCGCCAACGTGTGAAAGAGGGGGGGATTTGCGTGAGGTATGACCAGATTGCGCCGAATAATAACGCAAAAAAAGTGTTGTCATGCCGCGCGCGACTATGGTACCTCTGTAAGCATTAGTTCTGAATGAGCACAGTGAACAAACCCATTATGAAAGCCTTTGCCCAAGTGATTAGCCTAGTCGTGATTAGCGTGGTGGTGATTATTATCCCACCGTGCGGGGCTGCACTTGGACGAAGAAAGGCTTAGCAAACAAGCCGGAATCGCAAGAGAACCCCCGCACCGTCAGGTCCGGGGGTTTTTTATTGGCAAGAGAAAAGTGGAGCAAGGGGCAGAGCATGAAAAACAGAACAAAATCCTGCAGTTGTCGAAGTAAGACGGGGAAATAACTATGAATGGCGCTCAGTGGGTAGTTCAAGCGTTGCGTGCGCAGGGTGTGGATACCGTATTCGGCTATCCGGGTGGGGCAATCATGCCGGTGTACGATGCGCTGTACGACGGCGGTGTGGAACACCTGCTGTGTCGCCATGAACAGGGCGCCGCGATGGCCGCCATCGGCTACGCCCGCGCCACCGGCAAAGTCGGCGTTTGCATCGCCACTTCCGGCCCTGGCGCCACCAACCTGATCACTGGCCTGGCTGATGCGCTGCTCGATTCCGTTCCCGTTGTCGCCATCACCGGTCAGGTGGGTTCCGCGCTGATCGGCACCGATGCCTTTCAGGAGATCGATGTTCTCGGCCTGTCTCTGGCCTGCACCAAGCACAGCTTCCTGGTGGAATCGCTGGACGCCTTGCCGGGCATCATGGCGGAAGCGTTCGCCATCGCCGCAGGCGGCCGCCCTGGCCCGGTGCTGATCGATATCCCGAAAGACATTCAGCTGGCGCAGGGCGACTTGCACCCGCATCTGATGCCGGTCGACGAAGCGCCGGCGTTCCCGGCGGCAGCGTTGGCAGAAGCGGCCGAGCTGCTGGCGCAGGCCCAAAAACCGATGCTGTACGTCGGCGGCGGCGTGGGCATGGCGCAGGCGGTGCCGGCGCTGCGTGAATTTATCGCCGTGACCCGCATGCCGAACGTCGCCACCCTGAAGGGGCTGGGTGCGCCGGATGCGCAAGATCCGCTGTACCTCGGCATGTTGGGCATGCACGGCACCAAGGCTGCCAACCTGGCGGTGCAGGCGTGCGATTTGCTGATTGCCGTCGGCGCGCGTTTCGATGACCGCGTAACCGGCAAACTGAACGCCTTCGCACCGCATGCCAAAGTGATCCACATGGATATCGATCCGGCGGAGATGAGCAAGCTGCGCCAGGCGCATGTGGCCCTGCAGGGCGATCTGAAAGCGTTGCTGCCGGCGTTGCAGCGCCCGCTGAATATCGCCGCCTGGCAGCAGCAGGTGGCGGTACTGAAAGCTGAGCACGCCTGTCGCTACGATCACCCCGGCCAGCCGATCTACGCGCCATTGTTCTTGCGCCAGCTGTCCGCCCGCAAGCCGGCCAACAGCGTGGTGACCACCGACGTGGGCCAGCATCAGATGTGGAGCGCGCAGCACATGACGTTCGAACGCCCGGAGAATTTCATCACCTCCAGCGGCCTCGGCACCATGGGGTTCGGCGTGCCGGCGGCGGTGGGGGCCCAGATCGCGCGCCCGCAAGATACGGTGATCTGCGTCTCGGGCGATGGCTCCTTCATGATGAACGTACAGGAGCTGGGCACCATCAAGCGTAAACAGCTGCCGCTCAAGATCGTGCTGCTGGACAACCAACGCCTCGGAATGGTGCGTCAGTGGCAGCAGCTGTTCTTCGACGGCCGCTACAGCGAAACCAACCTGTCCGATAACCCCGACTTCCTGATGCTGGCCGCCGCCTTCGGCATTCCCGGCCAGCGCATCAGCCGCAAGGATCAGGTGGAGGACGCGCTCGAGGCGCTGTTCAACACCGAAGGCCCTTATCTGCTGCAGGTCTCTATCGACGAACTCGAAAACGTCTGGCCGCTGGTGCCGCCGGGCGCCGGCAACGAAACCATGTTGGAGGAAATATCATGATGCAGCATCAACTCTCTATCCAGGCGCGTTTTCGCCCCGAAATGTTAGAGCGCGTATTGCGGGTCGTGCGTCATCGCGGCTTTCAGGTTTGTGCTATGAATATGGTTTCTCCGGCCAACGCCGACAGCATCAATATCGAATTGACCGTTGCCAGCCCACGTCCGGTCGCCCTGTTGTCATCTCAGTTAAGCAAACTGCTGGACGTCTCCTGCGTCGAGATCCAGCAGCCAACATCACAACAAATACGCGCCTGAGGCGCCGAGAAGGATAAATAACAATGACAAAGAAAGCCGATTACATTTGGTTCAATGGTGAGATGGTTCCCTGGGCCGAGGCCAAAGTGCACGTGATGTCGCACGCGCTGCATTACGGCACGTCGGTATTTGAAGGCGTGCGCTGCTACGACTCGCACTTGGGGCCGGTGGTGTTTCGCCATCGCGAGCATATGCAGCGCCTGCATGACTCGGCGAAAATCTACCGCATGCCGGTTTCGCAAAGCGTCGACGAGCTGATGGAAGCCTGCCGCGCCACGCTGCGCAAGAACAACCTGGTCAGCGCGTACATCCGCCCGCTGGTGTTCGTCGGCGATGTCGGCATGGGCGTCAACCCGCCGGCCGGTTACAAAACGGACGTGATTATCGCGGCGTTTCCTTGGGGCGCTTATCTGGGTGAAGAAGCGCTGGATCAAGGCATCGATGCGATGGTCTCCTCCTGGCACCGCGTCGCACCAAACACGATCCCCACTGCGGCCAAGGCCGGCGGCAACTATCTTTCCTCCCTGCTGGTGGGCAGCGAAGCGCGTCGCCACGGCTATCAGGAAGGCATCGCGCTCGACGTGCACGGCTACATTTCCGAAGGGGCGGGCGAGAACCTGTTTGAAGTGAAAGACGGCGTGATTTACACCCCGCCGTTCACCTCTTCGGCGCTGCCGGGCATCACCCGCGACGCGATCATCAAGCTGGCGAAAGACATGGGCTTTGAAGTGCGTGAGCAGGTGCTGTCGCGCGAATCGCTGTACCTGGCCGACGAAGTGTTCATGTCCGGCACCGCGGCGGAAATCACGCCGGTACGCAGCGTGGACGGCATTCAGGTCGGCATCGGCAAATGCGGCCCGGTGACCAAACAGATCCAACAGGCGTTCTTCGGCCTGTTCAGCGGCAAGACAGAAGACAAATACGGCTGGCTGGATCCGGTAAATCCGTAACGACAAGACAGACAGATAAGAATATCCAGGCGGTTCGTTCGCCGCCTGTCATAAATACATTTGGAGTGAAAAGAGCATGCCTAAGTACCGTTCCGCCACCACCACTCATGGCCGCAATATGGCGGGTGCCCGCGCATTGTGGCGCGCGACCGGGATGACCGACGCCGATTTCGGCAAGCCGATCATCGCCGTGGTCAACTCCTTTACCCAGTTCGTGCCGGGCCACGTGCATCTGCGCGATCTGGGCAAACTGGTCGCCGAACAGATCGAAGCCTCCGGCGGCGTGGCCAAAGAGTTCAACACCATCGCGGTGGATGACGGCATCGCCATGGGCCACGGCGGCATGCTCTATTCCCTGCCGTCGCGCGAGCTGATCGCCGACTCGGTCGAATACATGGTGAACGCCCACTGCGCCGACGCGATGGTGTGCATCTCCAACTGCGACAAGATCACCCCGGGCATGCTGATGGCGGCGTTGCGCCTGAATATCCCGGTGATCTTCGTCTCCGGCGGCCCGATGGAAGCCGGCAAGACCAAACTCTCCAACCAGATCATCAAGCTGGATCTGGTGGATGCGATGATCCAGGGAGCGAACCCGAACGTCAGCGACGCCGACAGCGAGCAGATCGAGCGTTCCGCCTGCCCGACCTGCGGTTCCTGCTCCGGCATGTTCACCGCCAACTCGATGAACTGCCTGACTGAGGCGCTGGGCCTGTCGCAGCCGGGCAACGGCTCGCTGCTGGCCACTCACGCCGATCGCAAAGCGCTGTTCCTCAACGCCGGCAAGCGCATCGTCGAGCTGACCAAACGCTATTACGAGCAGGACGACGAGAGCGCGCTGCCGCGCAATATCGCCAACAAGGCGGCGTTTGAGAACGCCATGACGCTGGACATCGCCATGGGTGGCTCGACCAACACCGTGCTGCACCTGCTGGCTTCGGCGCAGGAAGGTGAGGTGGACTTCACCATGGAAGACATCGATCGCCTGTCGCGCAAAGTGCCGCATCTGTGCAAGGTGGCGCCGAGCACGCAGAAATACCATATGGAAGACGTGCACCGCGCCGGCGGCGTAATCGGTATCCTCGGTGAGCTGGATCGCGCCGGCTTGCTGAACCGCGAGGTGAACAACGTGCTGGGGCTGACCCTGCCGCAGACGTTGGAAGCCTACGACGTGATGCTGACCCGCGACGAAAGCGTCAAGAAAATGTACTCCGCCGGGCCGGCCGGTATCCGCACCACGCAGGCATTCTCTCAGGACTGCCGCTGGGATTCGCTGGACACCGACCGCAAGGAAGGCTGCATCCGCACCCGTGAGCACGCCTACAGCCAGGACGGCGGGTTGGCGGTGCTGTACGGCAACCTGGCGGAAAACGGCTGTATCGTCAAAACCGCCGGCGTAGACAAGGAAATCCTCACCTTCCGCGGCCCGGCCAAAGTGTATGAAAGCCAGGATGATGCGGTAGAAGCGATCCTCGGCGGCAAAGTGGTGGCGGGCGACGTGGTCGTTATCCGTTACGAAGGGCCGAAAGGCGGGCCGGGCATGCAGGAAATGCTCTATCCGACCACCTACCTGAAGTCGATGGGGCTGGGCAAGGCGTGCGCGCTGATTACCGACGGGCGTTTCTCCGGCGGCACCTCCGGGCTGTCCATCGGCCACGCCTCGCCGGAGGCGGCCAACGGCGGCCTGATCGCCCTGGTGCAGGACGGCGACATGATCGCGATCGACATTCCTCATCGCGGCATCCAGCTGGACGTCAGCGAGCAGGAACTGGCGGCGCGGCATGAAGCGGAACTGGCGCGCGGCGACGCGGCCTGGACGCCGAAAAACCGTGAGCGTCAGGTATCCTTCGCGCTGCGCGCCTACGCCTCGTTGGCCACCAGCGCCGACAAAGGCGCGGTACGCGACAAGAGCAAACTGGGGGGATAAGCAGCATGGCGGTCTCTCAACCCCTACCCAGCGCCCCCTGCGGCGCGGAATATCTGCGAGCGGTACTGCGCTCGCCGGTCTACGAGGTGGCGCAGGTCACCCCGTTACAGGCCATGAGCAAAATTTCTTCGCGCCTCGGCAACACCATTTTGGTGAAGCGCGAAGATCGCCAGCCGGTGCACAGCTTCAAGCTGCGCGGGGCCTATGCGATGATCGCCGGGCTGGACGAGGAGCAGAAGGCGCGCGGCGTCGTAACGGCTTCGGCCGGCAACCACGCGCAGGGCGTAGCCTTCTCCGGTAAACGGCTGGGCATCAAAACGCTGATCGTGATGCCGGTGTCCACCGCGGACATCAAAGTGGATGCGGTGCGCGGTTTCGGCGGCGAAGTGCTGCTGCACGGCGCCAATTTCGACGAGGCCAAAGCGAAGGCGATCGAGCTTTCCCAGCAGCAGGGCATGACCTTCGTGCCGCCGTTCGATCATCCGACGGTGATTGCCGGGCAGGGCACGTTGGCGATGGAGTTGCTGCAGCAAGACGCGCATCTGGATCGGGTCTTCGTGCCGGTCGGCGGCGGCGGCCTGGCCGCCGGGGTGGCGGTGCTGATCAAGCAGCTGATGCCGCAGATCAAAGTGATCGGCGTCGAAGCGGAAGACTCCGCCTGCCTGCGCGCGGCGCTGGATGCCGGCCAGCCGGTGGATCTGGCGCGCGTCGGGTTGTTCGCCGAAGGCGTGGCGGTGAAGCGTATCGGCGACGAAACCTTCCGCCTGTGCCGTGAATATCTGGACGACGTAATCACTGTGGACAGCGACGCCATTTGCGCAGCGGTCAAAGATCTGTTCGAGGACGTGCGTGCCATTGCCGAACCTTCCGGCGCGCTGGCGCTGGCGGGGCTGAAAAAGTACGTTCAGCAGCACAACATTCAGGGCGAGCGTCTGGCGCACGTGCTGTCTGGCGCCAACCTCAACTTCCATGGGCTGCGCTACGTTTCCGAACGCTGCGAACTGGGCGAACAGCGCGAAGCGCTGCTGGCGGTGACCATTCCGGAACAGCAGGGCAGCTTCCTCAAGTTCTGCCAACTGCTGGGCGGCCGCTCGGTGACCGAATTCAACTACCGCTACGCCGATGCCGACAACGCCTGCATTTTCGTCGGCGTGCGTCTGACGCGTGGCCACGCCGAACGGCGGGAAATCATCGACGAGCTCAATGCCGACGGTTATCAGGTGGTGGATCTGTCGGACGACGAGATGGCCAAACTTCACGTGCGGTACATGGTGGGTGGGCGTCCGTCGAAGCCGCTGCGCGAACGGCTGTACAGCTTTGAGTTTCCGGAGTCGCCGGGCGCGCTGCTGAAATTCCTGCAGACGCTGGGCACGCACTGGAACATTTCGCTGTTCCACTATCGCAGCCACGGCACCGACTTCGGCCGGGTGCTGGCGGCCTTCGAACTGGCGCAAACCGAGCCGGAATTCGAGCGGCACCTGCAGGCGCTGGGCTACGATTGCCACGACGAAACCGACAACCCGGCGTTCCGCTTCTTTTTGCAGGGGTGAGCCCGGTGCGTTTACCCGGCCGGCTGGCCCGCTTATTGACGCAGGGCCGGGAGATGGAACGCCAAATCGCGGCGCGCGATCGCGCACTGTTCGCCGGCGTGGATGCGCAGCTCGAGCAGCATTTCCTGACGCCGGGCCAGCGGCTGTTGCCGCCGGGCGTCGGCAATGTCATGTTGCTGATGGTATGCCTGACGTTGGGGCTGGCGGGCGTGATGGGCCTGGCCACGGACGTGGCTGCCGCCTGGAGCGGCAAGACTTCCGCCGCCGTTCTCATGGGCAGCGGCGCGATCGTGGCGGTGTGGATGACGTTGAACCTGTTCCAACTGGTGCAGGGTAAAAACAGCGGGGTGGTATTGTTGCAATATTACCTTGGCATGCTCGGCCTATTTTGCCTTGGCGCCGCGGCGGCGTGGGCGTCGGAGATGACCGGCATCGCCACCGTCGCCATGCTGCTGGGGGGCGTGGTTGGCGGTGCACTATTCAGCAACCGGGCGGTGTTCTCTCTCTGTGTCGCTTACTTTCGCACGCGTCGGCGCGTGTTTATCAAACGCCGTTGGCAGAGGGAAGATCTGCGCAACACCCGATAAACCGTCAGAACGGAAAAACTTATGACGCAACCCTTCTCCGGCTTTAGCCAGCAGGGGCTGAATTTCCTGCAGCAGGTGCGGATCGAGAACGATAAGGCGTGGTTCGACGGCAACCGCGATATCTACGATCGCGAGCTGCTGGCGCCGTTTCGCGCGCTGGTGGAGCAGCTGGCTCCCGGCATGTTGGCGATCGACCCGCAGTTCGAGACTCGCCCGGCGATCGGCAAAACGCTGTCGCGCATTCATCGCGACACGCGCTTTTCTCATGACAAATCGCGCTACCGCAGCCGCATGTGGCTGACGTTCAAGCGTCCGAGCAAAGACTGGAAAGACGCGCCGGTCTACTTTTTCGAACTGGGGCCGGACATGCTGCGCTATGGGCTCGGCTACTACAGCGCCAATAAGCCGACCATGGATCTGTTCCGCCATACGCTGAGGCAGCGGCCGCAGCCTTTCCTTGAGGTGGCCGCCTGCTGCCGGCCGCCGTTCGAGCTGGTGGGTGAGAGCTACAAGCGTCCGCTGGTGAAGGAACAGGCGGCGGAGATCGCCACCTGGTACAACCGCAAGTCGTTTGCGGTGATGGTGACCGACAGCGAAGTGGAAAAGCTGTTCAGCGCCGATCTGGTGCCGCTGCTGGCCGGGGCATTTTTGCAGCTTGAGCCGCTCTACCACTGGCTGATGCAGGTAGAGACGATGAAGCAGATCGATCCGGCGGATCTGTAAATCTCGCGTCAGCGGGGATGCAGCAAGCGCCAAAAGGCGTCGATCAGCGGATCGCTGAGGCGCTTTTTCTGGACGCAGACCCCCAGCTCGAACGGTTCGACCATCGAGATGTTATCCAGCTGCGAGATGCGGTTGCGTACCGGCTCCGGGCTGTTGTCCACCACCACGCTCGGGATCAGCGCGATGCCGCAGCCCAACGCGACCATCGACACGATGGCTTCGTGGCCGCCGACGGTGGCGTAAATCAGCGGATTGCTGATGCGGTGGCGGCGGAACCACAGCTCGATGCGTTTTCGCGACGGGCCGTGCTCCGGCAGGATGAACGGGATCTCGGCCCAGTCGGGCCTGTCGGCGAATGCCTGGCTGCGCACCGCACAGGGTAGCGCCGGCGCGATCAGCACCAGCGGGATTTCGCCGATTTTGGTGAACGCCACGCTGGCGGGCAACGTTTCCGGCCGGCCGGCGATGCCGAGATCGGCCTCGTTGGATTGCACTTTGTCGACCGCGTCGGCGGCGTCGCCGGTGGTCAGCTTAATCTCGACCAGCGGGTGCTGCGCGCGGAAGCGATCGAGGATCGGCGGCAGGTGGCTGTACGCCGCGGTCACCGAACAGAACAGCCGCAGTTCGCCGCTCAGCGAAGGGCCGTGCTGGCCGAGCGAGTGCTTCAGCTGCTGATACTGCAGCAGCGTTTGCTGGGCGAATTCTTTCAGCTGTTCGCCGGCGTCGGTCAGCTGCACGGTACGGTTGTCGCGCAGAAACAGCGGCTGCCCGAGGATCTCTTCCAGCCGCTGGATCTGGCGGGAGAGCGTCGACGGGCTGACGTGCATCGCCTTGGCGGTGCGCCCGAAGTGATGGCTTTCGGCCAAATGCAGGAACAGCTTTAAATCACGTAAATCCATATCGATACGCTCGCAGTGAGAGTGTTGCATAAATTGCAATATCACGTTCTCAATATATCAATTTAAGCAACGCATTTCCTGTTATACATTGAGTTTAACGAATCTCCGCACAGACAGGGCGGGGAATGAAAATAACAATGCAAGACAACATCAAACCGGAGTACCACCATGGCTAACTATTTCAACACATTGAACCTGCGTCAGCAGTTGGCGCAATTGGGTAAATGCCGCTTTATGGCGCGCGACGAATTTGCTGACGAAGCCGGCTACCTGAAAGGTAAAAAAGTGGTGATTGTCGGCTGTGGCGCCCAGGGGCTGAACCAGGGGCTGAACATGCGTGACTCCGGCCTGGACGTCGCCTATGCCCTGCGCAAAGAAGCGATCGACGAGAAGCGCGCTTCCTGGCGCAAGGCGACCGAAAACGGTTTTAAGGTCGGCACCTACGAAGACCTGATCCCGCAGGCGGATCTGGTGGTCAACCTGACGCCGGACAAGCAGCACTCTTCCGTGGTGCGCGCGGTGCAGCCGCTGATGAAAGACGGCGCGGCGCTGGGTTACTCCCACGGCTTCAACATCGTTGAAGTGGGTGAGCAGGTGCGTAAAGACATCACCGTGGTGATGGTCGCGCCGAAATGCCCGGGCACCGAAGTGCGTGAAGAGTACAAGCGCGGCTTCGGCGTGCCGACCCTGATTGCGGTTCACCCGGAAAACGATCCGAAAGGCGAAGGCATTGCGATCGCCAAGGCCTGGGCGGCGGCGACCGGCGGCCACCGCGCCGGCGTGCTGGAGTCTTCCTTCGTTGCCGAAGTGAAATCCGACCTGATGGGCGAGCAGACCATTCTGTGCGGCATGCTGCAGGCGGGTTCGCTGCTGTGCTTCGACAAGCTGGTTGCTGAGGGCACCGATCCGGCTTACGCCGAGAAACTGATTCAGTTCGGCTGGGAAACCATCACCGAAGCGCTGAAGCAGGGCGGCATCACCCTGATGATGGATCGCCTGTCCAACCCGGCCAAGCTGCGCGCCTATGCGCTGTCCGAACAGCTGAAAACCATCATGGCGCCGCTGTTCCAGAAGCACATGGACGACATCATCTCCGGCGCGTTCTCCAGCGGCATGATGGCCGACTGGGCGGAAGACGACGTGAAACTGCTGACCTGGCGCGAAGAGACCGGCAAAACCGCATTCGAGAATGCGCCGCAGTTTGAAGGCAAAATCAGCGAGCAAGAGTACTTCGATCACGGCGTGCTGATGGTGGCGATGGTGAAAGCGGGCGTTGAGCTGGCGTTCGAAACCATGGTCGATGCCGGCATCATAGAAGAGTCGGCTTACTACGAGTCGCTGCACGAGCTGCCGCTGATCGCCAACACCATTGCGCGCAAACGTCTGTATGAAATGAACGTGGTTATCTCCGATACCGCAGAGTACGGCAACTACCTGTTCGCCAACGCGGCGGTGCCGCTGCTGAAGGACTTCATGACCACCCTGCAGGCGGGCGATTTGGGCAAAGCCGCGGCGGGTACGGCGGTGGACAACGCGCAGCTGCGCGACGTGAACGAAGCGGTGCGCAGCCACCCAATCGAAACCGTCGGTCGCAAACTGCGTGGCTACATGACCGACATGAAACGCATCGCCGTTGCGGGCTGATTTTCCGCAAGGTAAAGAACACAAAGCCGGCTGTGATGCCGGTTTTTTTATGCCTCCGGCGGCGCGAGCAGCTGCCGTTCAAGGCAGCGCCGGATCGCGTGTTTGGCGTTGGCGACCCCCAGCTTACGCACCACATTGCCGATGTGAAACTTCACCGTACCGGTTTTGATCCCCAGGATCAGCGCGATCTCGTGGTAGGTTTTGCCCTGGCTGGCCCAGTAGAGGATTTCCCCTTCGCGCGGCGAGAGCCGGTCTGCCTGGCTCGCCTCGGCGCTGGCCAAGGCCAGAGCGTGCTGGTGGGTATCGACCAATACCATCTGCAGGCTGGCCCTCTCGTCTTCCATCAGCTGCCGCAGCTCGGCGTCATCGGCCGCCGTGGCGCTGATCGACAAGATCGCCAGGTTGTTGTCGTGATCGTGCAAAACAAAGCTGCAGCCGTGCACGATGTCGTATTCCCGCGCCTGGCTGAAGATCTTCCGGTAATGCCGATCCTCGGTGGTGACGGGGGTGTCGTGCCACATGAAGGGCGCGCAGCGACTATGGGCGGCGCGCACGACGGGATCGATGCGCTGATAGCGATTGGCGCTGTAGATGTCCAGCCATTCTTGCGGGTAGCTCGAGACCAGCAGATGGCGATCGGGACGGTGTTTGTTGAAGGTCAAATAAGCGTATTTGAATTGGCTGAAGGCGTGCAGTCGGCCGTCAAGATGCAGTCTTGCGGCGACGGCGTTGGCGAATGCGACGGCCATCGGTAACCTCCCTGTCGTTCGGCGGCTCAGCCCGACCTGCACCAAAGTCCAGCTAGTCAGTGCGGCGGATTGAAATTTATACTCGGCTAATAAATTCAAAAAGGCGGCAATGCCAAGACCCGAGCTTAGCAGCTCTGGGCGGAAATAAGCCAACGCCAGGGAAATTCTTTCAATCATCCTCTGATCAATGTTTCTGGGAACTATTGTGCGGGCGGTGGGGTAACCTCGCCGCCGCCTTATTGGCTATGCGGGCATTGCCGTTGCGGGAATGATGGCGCCGCGATGTTGGATCACCGTCGCGGCAAGCCGGTGGCCGCGCAGCGCCGCCTGCTGGGCGCTGCCGCCGCTCAGGCGTTCCGCCAGATAACCGGCGCTGAAAGAGTCGCCCGCGGCGGTGGTATCCACTACGCGCTCCGGCGGCAGCGCGATCGCCGGTACCTCAAGTCGCTCTCCCCCCACGCTGAACACCAAACAGGCATCCGCGCCGCGTTTGATAACGATCTCGCCGACGCCGAGCGCCTGCGTGCGTGCCACCACCTGTTCAACCGGCTGCGTGCCCCACAGCAACGCTTCGTCATCCAGCGTCAGGAAGGCGATGTCGGTGCAGGTCAGCACCTCGCGGTAGGCTAGCTGAGTTTCCTCACGGCTTTGCCACAGGCGCGGGCGGTAGTTGTTGTCGAAGATAACCTGGCCGCCGTTGGCGCGGCAGCGGCGCAGCAGCGCCAGCAGCTTCGTGCGGTCGGCGGGCGCGAGGATCGCCAGGCTAATGCCGCTGAGATACAGGTAATCGAACTGCGCCAGCCGGGCGCACAGCGCCTCGGCCTGGGGGCCCGCAAGCCAATACCGGGCGGCGGCGTCATTGCGCCAGTAGTAGAAGGTGCGTTCGCCGGCGGCGTCGGTTTCGATCACGTACAGGCCCGGCAGTTTGTTTTCCAACTGCTGAATCAGCCCGGTCTCGATCTTCTCCTGCCGCCAGGCCTGCAGCATTTCGCCGCTGAAGCTGTCGGTGCCGAGCGCGGTGACGTAATGCACCTGCAGCGCCTGTTCCGGCATTTGGCGAGCGAGGTAGACGGCGGTGTTGAGGGTATCGCCGCCAAAGCCGCGCGTTAGCTGCGCGCTCTGCTGCGACAGCTCGATCATGCATTCGCCGATCACGGCGAGATTTCGGATAGTCATCGTCAATAAGCCCTGGCTAAAGAAGAAGCAACAGCCGCCAGTCTCCACGCAAGGCGGTGAGGGAGTCAATAAATTAAAACAGTGTTTTAATTTTTTATGATCGCGATCGGCCCATGCCAACAGGGCGAAGAGGAAAGCGCGCGGCAATTCATGCTTAAAGTTTTACGCGGTGCGGCCGATAAGCTGGGTAAACAAACAGCGGCAGCGCTCTCACTTCTCCGCCACGGCGATAGTACCGATGATAACCAACCTGATCTCGGGTCTGCTGGCGCCCTGTTTTGCCCTCTATGCCTGCGCCAAATCGCGGCGCTACTGGCGGCAATGCCGGCGCTTGTATACCTTCCAGCCGATTTATCGCACCAGCGGCGCGCTGCTGGCGGTGGAACTGCTGACGGCGGTATATCACCCGAATGAGCCGGACAAACGGCAATCCCCGGAACAGTATTTCGCCTCGCTCGGCGTTGCCCAGCGTTTGCGGGTGATCCAGGAACAGCTGGCGCTGTTGCAGCGCTGGCAGGCATTGTTCATTCGCCACGCGGTGATGGTGTCGGTCAATATCGACGGCATCGCGCTGCAAGCGTTGCAGCGCCATAGCGAGCTGCAACGCCAGATCGCCGAGATGCCCTATCTGCGCTTCGAGCTGGTGGAGCACGCCGAAACGGCGTCAAACCACCCGTTGCAGCAGATCGTCGGCGGCGAACGGCTGTGGCTGGACGATTTCGGCAGCGGGCTGGCCAACTTCTCCGCCGTCGGCGCCTGGCGCTATCAATATATCAAGGTGGCGCGCGAGTTGTTCACCTTGCTCAAACAGTCGGAAGAGGGCGTACAGCTGCTCGGCACCCTGATCAAGATGATGAACCAGCACAGCGACGGGGTGATCGTCGAAGGCGTGGAAACCGAGCAGGAGTGGCGGCTGGTGCAGCGTTCCGGCGCGTTGGCCGCGCAGGGCTACTATCTTTCCCGCCCGGCGTGCTTTGAAACTCTGCACAGCGTACCGACACTGTTCGCCGCGCCCGGCGCGCCGGCGTGAACTCCGGCCTATCCTCAGCTAGGCTTAAACGGGGCTGCTCATTCTTTTTCCTTTCATTCGGCAGCCCGGTTTATGTGCTGAGGGAGCCCTATGACAAGAACAGGAAAGGTTTTCAGCTGGCTGGGCGGCATTGTGCTGCTGGCGATCGTCGCGCTGGCGATCTTCATCGCTACCTTCGATTGGAATCGACTCAAACCCACCATCAACGACAAGGTGTCGGCCGAACTGCGGCGGCCGTTCGCCATCCGCGGCGATCTGGGCGTCGACTGGTCGCGTAACCGGGATGAGGGCGGCTGGCGCGCCTGGGTGCCTTGGCCGCATATTCACGCTGAAGACGTGTGGCTGGGTAACCCGAAAAACATGCCCGGCGACAGCATGGTGACGCTGCAGCGCGTCGACGCCAGCATCGCACCGCTGGCGCTGCTGAGGAAAGAACTGCTGATCCCGCGCATCTGGCTCAAGCAGCCGAATGCGTCGTTGGAACGCCTGGCCAACGGCGACAACAACTGGACGTTTGATCTGGCCGCTGGCCAGGATCCGCAGCAACCGCCTTCCGCCTGGTCGTTCACCGTTCACGACATCGTGTTCGACAAGGGACAGATCGCCTTTAAAGACGCCGCCCTGAAGGCGGATTTCCGCGCCGTTATCGATCCGCTCGGCAAACCGCTGCCGTTCAGTGAAGTGACCGGCAAACAGAGCGGCGGCAAGGCCGCTACCCCCGACTACGTTTTCGGTTGGCAGGTCAAGGGCAAATATAACGGCGAACCGCTGAGCGGCAGCGGCAAGATCGGCGGCATGCTGTCACTGCAGAGCGCCGATCTGCCGTTCCCGCTGCAGGCCGACGTGCGTTCCGGCAGCACCCGGGTTGCGGTGGCGGGCACCTTGTCCGATCCGCTGAACCTCGGCGGCCTGGACGTGCAGCTGAAATTTTCCGGCGAAAGCCTGGGTGACCTCTATGGCCTGACCGGCGTGCTGCTGCCGAACACGCCGCCGTATGCGACCGATGGCCATCTGATAGCCCGCCTGCATCAGCCGGGCGGCGCCGTGTTCGAATATCAGAAGTTCGACGGCAAAATCGGCGACAGCGACATTCACGGCGACTTGAAATACGTTGCCGGTAAGCCGCGGCCGACGCTGAACGGCGCGGTGAACTCCCGGCAGCTGAGGTTGGCGGATCTGGCGCCGTTGATCGGCGCGGATTCCAACGCCGCCAAAGCCGGGCGCGGCGAGAAGAGCCGCCAACCGGCGGATAAGGTGCTGCCGGTCGCACAGTTCGATACGCAAAGCTGGCGCAAGATGGATGCGGACGTGAAGTTTGCCGCCGCGCGCATCGAACGCGGCAGCGATTTACCGCTGAGCGATCTGGCCACGCACCTGAAGCTGAACAATGGCGAGTTGCGTCTGGATCCGCTGCGCTTCGGCATGGCGGGCGGCAGCCTGAACGCCGTGGTGCGCCTCGACGGCGGCAAAAAGCCGATGCGCGGCCAGGTGGATATGCATGCGCGCAAACTCCAGCTCAAACAGCTGTTGCCGAACGTAGCGGCGATGAAGCGCAGCCTCGGGCAGATGAACGGCGACGCCAGGCTGACGGGCAGCGGCAATTCGGTGGCCGAGCTGCTGGCGACCAGCAACGGCGACCTGCGCCTGTTGATCAATAACGGGGTGATCAGCCGTAGCCTGATGGAGATCCTCGGCCTGAACGTCGGCAACTATTTGGTGGCGCAGCTGTTCGGCGACGACGTGGTGGGCATCAACTGCGCCGCGGCGGACGTCGGCATCCGCAGCGGCGTCGCCGCGCCGCGGCTGTTCGTGTTCGACACCGAGAACGCGGTGATCAACATTACCGGCAACACCAACCTCGCCACCGAACGGCTGGATTTGTCCATCGATCCGGAAAGCAAGGGGATGCGCGTGCTGACTCTGCGCTCGCCGCTGTACGTGAAAGGCACCTTCAAGCACCCCGACGCTGGGGTGAAAGCCGGGCCGCTGATCGCGCGCGGCGCGGCGGCGGTGGCGTTGGGGGCGGTGCTGACGCCGGCGGCGGCGCTGCTGGCGCTGGTCTCGCCCAGTGAAGGCGGCGAGGAAAACCAGTGCGGGCAGATCCTGCGGGAGATGAAAGGTAAAAAGTAATCAGGCGCGCGGCGGCGGTGAGAGCAGCCGGCAGTCGTGATCCTGGATCTCTTCCGCCGAGGCCAGGGTGAACGGCAGCAGGCTGCGCTCGGTCGCCAGCAGCAGGAAATCGCCGTCCGGCAGCGCGGTCATCGCCAGGCCGAAGCTGCCCATGCGCCCGTCGGCGCGCGGCAGGCCGGAAGCCAACAGACGAAAGGCGCCCTGCTGTTCAAGCTCGGCAGGGGTCACCCGCCGCCCCAGATAGTCATGCCCCAACAGGCCGCCGGGCAGCGGTTGCCATTGCTCGATAAAATCGGGGCCGATCTGCGCCAGCCGCTGTTTTACCGCCGGCAACAGGCAGGAGATATGAATATGCAGCTGGTTTTGCGTGCGGCCATATTCCGAGTTGATCGCCAGTGAAATATCGCCGTCGTCGATCGGTTTGCCATAGCGTTCCGCCATCACGTGGCGCGCGCGCCAGGCCTGGGCGAAGAAATTCGGCGTGGCGGCGTCCAGCACCGCCGGGCTTTCTATCCCGGTGATTTTGGCGCTGGGCATCAGCAGATATTGCAGCGGCCCGTTGCGATCCTTAAACACCACGAAGCCGGCAGGCACATCCACCTGCGCGCAGGGTGCCGGGTTGTCATGCGCCTGCTGATTGGGCAGACATTGCTGGCTAACGATGCGCCACAGCGCATCGGGATGGTCGGGCTTCAACCCGTAATAGAGCGCGATGGCGAGAGCCGCCAGCAGCGCAACGCAGACAAATACCCCACGACGCAGAGACATCGGCCAATCCTGTTACCGAGAGAAACGTCCAGCATAGCCCGGTTTTATGACAGGAAACGAACAACGCGTGCGGCCCCCCGCAGTGAGGGGGCCGTAGGGGATCACAGCGACTGGTGGCGGGTTTCTTTCATCAGCAGCAGGGCCAACAGCGTCAGCCCGGCCATCGCCGCCAGGTACATGCCGACGTAGAACAGCCCGTAGTGGGCCGCCAGCCAGGTGGCGATATAAGGCGCCACGGATGCGCCGAGAATAGACGCGACGTTGTAGGAGAACGATGCGCCGGTATAGCGCACTTCGGTCGGGAACAGCTCCGGCAGCAGCGCGCCCATGG
The DNA here is from genome assembly GCF_010119335.3 of Serratia sp. HRI. Taxonomy (NCBI): domain Bacteria; kingdom Pseudomonadati; phylum Pseudomonadota; class Gammaproteobacteria; order Enterobacterales; family Yersiniaceae; genus Serratia; species Serratia sp. HRI. The sequence continues at coordinate 2,869,842 of NZ_CP083690.1, forward strand.
GGCCAAAGGTCAGCCCCATGATGCTCAGGCCGCACAGCAGGAAGCCCATCACCAGCGCCTGGTTGCCGGAACCCAGCAGGGTCGGGAACAGGAACGCGAATCCGATCATCAGCAGGGTAATGGCGATCATGGTCTTGCGGCGGCCGAACGCGTCCGCCAGCAGGCCGGCGATCGGTACCATCACGCCGAAACCGATCACCGCCACCATCAACATCCACAGGAAGCTGTTGCGGGAGTAGCCGAGCCCCAACGGCTGCGGCGTGGTGCCGTAGGTCATCGAATACACCGTCATCAGATAAAACAGCGTGTAGGTCGCCAGCATGATGAAAGTGCCGAGTATGGTCGCTTTCAGATGCTTGCTCAGCAGCGTGCCGAGCGGCACTTTCACCTGTTTGCCGGCCTTGGCCACTTTGGCGAACACCGGCGTTTCATGCAGCGACACCCGAACGTACAGGCCAATCAGCACCAGCGCGGCGGAGAGGATGAACGGCACGCGCCAGCCCCATTCCATAAACTGCTGGTCGCTCAGCAGCCAGGAGAGCAGCAGGAAGGTGCCGTTGGCGAAGAAGAAGCCGATCGGCGCGCCCAGCTGGGGGAAGGAGCCGTACAGCGCGCGCTTTTTGGCCGGTGCGTTCTCCGTCGCCAGCAGGGCGGCGCCGCCCCATTCACCACCCAGCCCCAGGCCCTGCCCGAAGCGCGCCAGCGCCAGCAGAATAGGGGCGAAGATGCCGATGGTTTCATAGCTCGGCAGCAGGCCGATCAGCACGGTGGAAATCCCCATAGTCAGCAGCGAGGCGACCAGCGTGACCTTGCGCCCCACGCGATCGCCGAAGTGGCCGAACAGCGCAGAGCCGATAGGGCGCGCGACAAAGGCGACGGCGAAGGTGGCCAGCGATTGCAGCGTCGCGGTGGTCGGGTCGCCCTGTGGGAAGAAGATATGTGGAAACACGATCACCGCGGCGGTGGCATAGATGTAGAAGTCGAAGAACTCGATGGCGGTACCGACCAGTGAGGCGACGATGACTTTCCCGCGGGAGTTCACCGGTGTGGACGCGTCGTCGGCGTCGAGTGGGGGTGCGATGGTGGCTTGCATAATATTTCTTATTGTTGGAAGGGGTAAAAATCCATCTTAGTGACAGCATTCTGCCTTTTCAACGCGGGAACTTTGGACAATGGCCCCACTAACCGGTTAAAAAGACTAATGTTTTATCTGGCTTGTTTTCTGCAGCGTTAAACGTTGAGAAAGGGCTTTCGTGCAGAGGGAATGGCTGTAAAAGCGGCAAAGAAAAGTGAGTGGGCAGTTTGTTATGCTGGTTTTTCGGATCACAAGCCGCGTTATTTAGACGTATTGACTGGTTTTTTAGTTGGTATGTAGAGGAAAGTGCCGGTGTGTGCGATAACACCGGCACGATCGCATGGCTTCAGCGCGCCGGAGGTTCGCGTTCCGGCAACGCTTTGTCGCCTTTGTAGTCGGCGGTGGCGATCCAGGCGGCGCAAAACAGCGTCAAACGGGCGAAGAAGTAGAAGAACGCCATCAGCCCGATCACCGATCCGAAGGCCGCGCCGGAAGGCGACTTCGCCACCTGCGGCAGCGTCATGGTCATCACGAACTTGATCACCTCAAAGCCGATGGCGGCGAGCAAGGTGCCGCGCAGCAGCGCTTTTTTCTTCGGTTTGTGGCGCGGCAGCATCCAGAAAATCCACAGGAACAGCAGATAGTTGGCGAAAATCGAGATCGACAGCGCGATCAGCGTCAGCGCCGGCCGCAGCCATTCGATGCCGCCCAGCCCCAGCGCATTGACGATCGCCGCCTGCGCCGACCCGGCGACCGAGGTCAGCGACAGCGTAATGATCAGCGCGACCACCAGGCCGGTCAGCGAGATGAAGTCGCGGGTGTATTTGAAGTAGATTTTCTCCTGATCCTGCGGATTGCGCTCCCAGACATCGCGCGACTGCGCGCGGATCGCCTCGCGCAGGTTGCCCATCCAGCTGATGCCGGAATAGAGCGCCAGCGCCAGGCCGGTCAATCCCACGGTGGTGCGCTGTTGAATGGCGGTGTTGACGGTGTTCTTCAGCGTGCTGGCCAGCGTCGGATCGCTGATGCTGCCGACGATGCGGTTGATCAAACGGGCCAGCAGATCCGGGTTGGAGGCCAGCACGAAGCCGGCGGCGGCAAACGACACCATCAGGACCGGGATCAGCGAGAGGAATGAAAAATAGGTAATCGCGGCGCCGAACTGGCTACCCAGCCGATCGTTAAAGCGTTCGGCGGCGCGCAGCAGGTGCGCCACGCTTGGCCAGGCTTTGATGCGTTCAATCAGACGTGAAAAACCACCGATGCGGCGGTCGAGGGTCTCATGGCCGGTCTTGATGGCGATAAGCGGCTTCGGCGGCGTGTCTTGTGCGGGCTGGTGGCGTTCCTGGTCTGGTCCTGTAGGCATTACTTCACGATTTCCTTAACGTTAAACGGCATGTTTCAGCGTTGATTATAGCCAAAGCCCCGCAGCGTTTTGAACGCCGGGGCGGCAAACGGTCATTTTCCGAGCTTAGCGCGTTAGCGCCCGGCATGAAATGCCGGGGAGGGGCCGATAGGTAAAATTCCTATGAAAACCCCGTGGCGCCTCGGTTTTTTTCACTTCCCTACCTCCAATTTTTATCTGTTTCGTCGGCGAGAAAGCGTTTACTCATGATGTGGCGTCGCGCTTTTGCTGTCCGCCGCTCCGCTGCAGCCGTAGGGGCTGGAACGGTCTCATCCGTCATCAACAGAAAAACTGGAAGGTCTTATGAAATTGCTTAATCACCCCACCTGTCGTCCGTTTACCGAAGCGGGCAATTTGTCGCAGCTGTCCGCCTACTATGAAGAGGGGCGACACATCATGTGGATGTTGCTGCGCGCTGCGCCGCGCCCCTGCTTTAACCAGGCGCTGATCGAAGACATCATGACGCTGGCGCAGGCGGCGAAGGAGTCTTCGCTGCGGTTCGATTTCTGGGTCACCGGCTCGCTGGTGCCGAACATGTTCAACGTCGGCGGCGATCTGCAGTTCTTCGCCGAAGCGATCAAAAACCGCAAGCGCGAGGCGATGATGGCCTACGCGCGCGCCTGCATCGACTGCGTACATGCGGCGGCGCGCGGTTTCGACACCGGCGCGGTCAGCATTGCGATGGTCGAAGGCAGCGCGCTGGGCGGCGGTTTTGAAGCGGCGCTGGCGCACCATTTCGTGCTGGCGCAGAACAACGCGCGCATGGGGTTTCCGGAGATCGCGTTCAACCTGTTTCCCGGTATGGGCGGTTACTCGCTGGTGGCGCGCAAGGCGGGCATGCGCTTGGCCGAGGAGCTGATTTGGGGCGGCGAGTCGCACACCGCAGAGTGGTTCGAGAGCCGAGGGCTGGTAGACCAGCTGTTCCAGCCCGGCGACGCCTATATGGCGACGCGCACCTTCATCGATACCATCCGGCCGAAGCTCAACGGCATGCGCGCCATGCTGCGGGCGCGCCAGCGCGTGTTGCAGCTGACGCGTTCCGAGCTGATGGACATTACCGAAGACTGGGTGCACTCGGCCTTTACCATTGAGGAAAAAGACCGCGCCTACATCGAGCGGCTGGTGATGTTGCAGGATCGCCATACCCTGAACCTGCGTCGTGCCGGCTAACGTTAACGCGCCCGCCTCACGCGGAGGGTGAGTGCGGGCGGTAGGACTGCAGCCAATGCTCCAGCTGTTCCGGGAGCATTGGCCGCGCAAACAGAAAGCCCTGTTTTTCGTCCACGCCGACCTCGTCGAGGAAGTGGTTTTCGCTCTCGGTCTCCACCCCTTCGGCGATCACCCGGAACGCCAACGCCTCCGCCGCCGCAACGATCGCGCGCACCAACGATTGCGATACCGGGTTGAAATTCACCCCGCGCACGAAGCTTTTATCCAGCTTGATGGCGTCCAGCGGAATACGCGCCAGCTGCGCCAGCGACGAATAGCCGGTGCCGAAGTCGTCGAGATGCACCTGCGCGCCCAGTTCGCGCAGCCGGGTGATCAGCGCGCGTGCGCGATTCTCGTCTTCAATCAGGCTGCTTTCGGTCAACTCGAAGTCCAACAGACAAGGGGCCATGCGGTGACGGCGCAGCACCCCGAGCAGGTCGTTGACGATGCTGTCGTCGGCCAGCTGCCGGGCGGAGAGGTTGACCGCCACCCGCAGATTCAATCCCTGCTCTTGCCACTGCGCCGCCTGGCCGGCGGCGGTCTGCAATACCCATTGCCCCAGCGGGCCGATCAGGCCGGACTCCTCGGCGTAGGAGATGAACTGCAGCGGCGGAATCAGGCCGCGCTCCGGGGAATCCCAGCGCACCAGCGCTTCCACGCTGTGCACTTCACCGCTGCGCGCGTCGATTTTCGGCTGGTAATACAGCACCAGCTGATTTTGCTCCAGGCCTTTGCGCAGATTGGTGTCCAGCCACATGTATTCGGCGACGCGCTTGTTCATCTCCGGCGAGAAGACGGTATAGGTGCGTTTGCCGTGCTCCTTGGCGACGTACATGGCGGTATCGGCGCTGCGGATCAGGCTGTCGAGATCGTTGCCGTGCTCCGGGCACAGCGCGATGCCGATCGAACAGCCGGTATACACCTCAATCAGGCCGATACGGAAAGGGGTTTTCAGCCTGTCGATGATGCGCTGCGCCAGCGTTTGCAGGCGCTCGCGATCGGTTTGCGGCGCCAGCACCAAGAATTCGTCGCCGCCGAGGCGGGCGAGCACCTGGTCCGGGCTCAGGCAGCCGAGGATCGCCAGCGCGACCTCGACCAGCAGCCGATCGCCGAACATATGGCCGTAGGCGTCGTTGACCTTCTTGAAGTTGTCGAGATCGAGGTAGACCAGGCCGAAACTCTCTTCGCCGCGCGTGGCGATGGCGTGATTGATCTTGTCCTGGATCGCGTTACGGTTCGGTAGGCCGGTGATGAGATCGGTGTTGGCCAGCACCCGCAGCCGCTCCTGCGCACGGCGTTCTTCGGTGATGTCGGTACCGGAGCAGATAAGATACACCTCGTTCTTGCCGCTGCCGCTGTGCACGAACTTATTGCGGAACAGGAACAGCCGTTCGCCCTTGACCGTTTTTACCCAGCGTTCCACCTCATAGGACGAGCCGTTGCGGAAGAAGCCGGCGATGTTGCGCCGCGAAGCGGCGGCTTCTTCCGGGCTCATAAACAGCTGGAAAACGTTTTTGCCGATCACTTCGTGTTCGCGCAGCCCGGTGTACTCCTCGCTCAGCCGGTTGAAGCGTTGGATGCGGCCGTGCTGATCGACGATCACGATCACCGAGTTGGCTTCGGACACCACCTGCTCGGCGAAGGAGAGGCCGTGCACCAGATCGCGCGCCACGGATAGGGTGTCGCTGAAGGCGGAAGCGGTGCCCGCCCATTCGAGGTTATTGACGCGGCGCCCCACCAGATGCAGATGCAGCGGCTCTCCGGCGAGCGTAATGGTCAGTTCAAGGCTGGCGGTGACGCCGGTCAGGCGGCGGATTTTCGCCGCTTCCATGGCGCTGAGCGCCACCGCGACGTGGGCTTTGCCCTTAACGGCGGACAGCTCCAGGGCATTGCTGTCAAACGCCAGCCGCCAGTGGGGGCTTTGGGTGCCGAAGTGGGCGTTAAGAAGCTCAGGGCCTTGGTCTGCGGGCATGATGATTCCTCAAAAGAGCACGGGCGGCCGGTCAGCACAGCTCCGGGGCAGCCTGTTGGCCCGAAAGTGGTCGCCGTGCGCATCTGTGCATCATATAACAGGTTTTCACAGGCGAGGCGGGTGATGGAAACTATTATATAAGCAATGATTAGTTTTGCGGTGTAAACGTCACCCGGCGGCCGGTTGTCTTAAAGTGTAGGAGAACATCGGATCCTGTGATGTTTGTACCGACCTCCCCGCTATCGGAAAACGGTTGATGCAAGGTTGCCGTGGAGGCGAGTAAATTATAGCGGTGAGGGGAAAGCGGAAAAATAACTCCACCGGGGGGATTTTTACCGGGAAATTAAAATTTCCATCAAATAAACGCCATCTTCATAGTTCTCTCATAATTGGTGAATAAATCCGAGACGGGTTTTAAAAAGTTTACACACCCTCGCATTACTTGAATTTTATCAGCCTATTATTATCTCCGACGACGAATGAGCCTGTTAACGTACAGCGCTCCTGATGAAGAAAAACTTTTAAGGAAATGATTATGCGTAAATTGACGGCTTTATTTATTGCTTCCACGCTGGCTCTGGGTTCTGCTTCTGCGGCGTTCGCTGCAGACACGACGGCACCGGCACCGGATGCGGCGCCGATGAAAATGATGCATCACAAGGGTGAAGGCAAAGGCGGCCCGTTCGCTGGGCTGAACCTGACCGAACAGCAGCGCCAGCAGATGCGCGATATCATGAAAGAGTCGCACCAGAAGCGCGGGCCGGGCATGAAAGAGGAACGCCAGGCGCTGCATAATCTGGTGGCTTCCGACAGCTTTGACGAAGCGAAGGCGAAAGCGCAAATTGACGCGATGGGCAAAGCGCAATCCGAACGCATGCTGGAACGCGCCAAAGCGGAAAATAAAATGTATAACCTGCTGACTCCTGAGCAGAAAAAACAATACAATGAGAATTATCAGAAACGCGAGCAAAAGATGATGGACCATATGAATAAAATGAAGGAGCAGATGTCCTCCGGTCAGTAATATCCGCTCGCGGTGAATAAAAAAGGGCCAGACTATTTGTCTGGCCTTTTTTATTTGGCGTTATCACCGGCAGGTTCTGCAGTGAGTGATAATCATTCCCCGCCGACAATGTGCCGGAACTGTTCGGCAACGGCCTGTGCAAAGCGCGGGTCGTTAATATGATAAGGCGTTTTTATCAGCCGGCGTTTGTCGGTGGCGTATACCGTCTCCTCCAGCGCTTGCGTAAAGGCGGCCAGCGCCGCCGGATCCCAGAACGGTTGCCCCGGCGCATCCAGAGCCGATACGCCCCCTGCCGGGATCACGAAGCGCACTTCGCCCGTACAGGCGTTGATTTTTTCGCCCATCCAACGTCCGATTAACGCGCTTTCCCGCGCGCTGGTGCGCACCAGCGTCACTTGCGGATTGTGATGGTGGCGCAGGCGGTTGGCGTAGCGAGCCGGCACCGTATTCGGCGCGCCGAAGTTGATCATGTCGATCGCGCCGCAGGAGAGCACGCAAGGGATGCCGGTACGCGCGATGGCCCCGAAACGATCTGCATTGCAGGGCAGCACACCGCCAAACAGGTAATCGGCCACTTCGGTGGTGGTCAAGTCGATGGCGCCGTGCAGTTGGCGGCTATCGATCAGTTTTTCCAGCGCTCTGCCGCCGCTGCCGGTGGCGTGAAACGTCAGGCAATCCCATTGCGGCTCAAGGTCGGCAACCAGCGCCTGAATGCAGGGCGTGGTGACACCAAACATCGTCAGGCCAATCGCGGGCTTGTCGTCGGGATAGTCGATGGCGGCGAAGCGTACTGCCCCGGCTATCTGGCGCGCCGCGTTGCCGAGCACCCGTCGCGAGATGCGGTTCAGACCGGCGAGATCGGTGACCGAATACAGCATGTTGATGTCACTGGCGCCGACATAGGCGGAAACGTCACCCGCCGCCATGCTTGAGACCATTATTTTCGGCAGGCCGATCGGCAGCTGCTGCATGGCCGGCGTGATGATGGCGGTGCCACCGGAGCCCCCCAGGCCAAGCAGGGCGGCAATATCGCGGCGCGTCAGGATAAAGCGTTCGAAAGCCGTCGCCATGGCGGCGATCGCCTGGCCGCGGCTGGCGCAGAAGACCGCGCCGGCGCCTGCCGGATGGTGGCAGGCAACGTCCTCTGGGCTGATATCGGCGGGGGAATCAAACGGCAGGCTACGGGTGGAGAGATCGACGGTTCGCGTAGGTAAATTCAGGGCAGCGAGCAGCCGCCGTACGTACTCCAACTCTTGTCCTTTGGTATCTGCTGTGGTAGCAATATAGAAAAAACTTGAAGTATCAATCATGGGGTTTTCCCGAGTGTTTCTAGTTTTTATTTATAAATTATGATGTTATATTTTTATTGGAACCCTGGTGCTGGCTATTAAGTTAAAGTAATTAATGTATTTATATAATGAGACGGCCGTATCATTTTTGCAAGGGTTAGGCGATGCAAAATGGGACTTCTGTCTCATTTTTGAGCTTTTCAACGTGGCCGGCGCTTTGCCGGCAACCGGCCAACAGAGGCATCGTCCCCGGTTGTGCTAGCGTGTGCAGATGCATGAGGTTTATGTGCCGATAGATGCTTTTCCCGTCCCTCTCGATCCTTCTCTGACCTCTGCCCGGGCAAAAACCTACCGTTTGTTGCTGGCCAGCGCGATGGCGCTGTATGACGAAGGCGCGTTTCCTTCGATCACCGAACTGGCGGCGCATGCACAGGTATCGCGTGCGACGGCCTACCGTTACTTTCCGACCCAAAGTGCGCTGATTAGCGCCGTGGTGGCGGAAAGCCTGGGTCCAATCCTGGAATGGCGCCCGCAAGACGATGATGCTTTGAAGCGTATTCAGCAATTACTGAGCTTCGCCTATCCTCAGATGGAGCGGCATGAGGGGGCGCTGCGCGCGGCGTTGCAGCTCTCTTTACAGCAGTGGGCGAACGCGACGCCGGGCGAAAAATTCGTGCGCGGCAACCGCAAGCGTCTGCTGGCGCTGGCGGTAGAACCGTTGCAGGGCAAACTGCCGTCGGACTCTCTGCAGAGAGTGATTCATGCTTTCTCGCTGATTTACGGCTCGGAAGTGTTTCTGGTGTTGAAAGATATCTGGGGCCTGGAGCTGGATAATATTCAGGACGTCACGCAATGGATGGCCAAAGCCATCCTTCGTCAGGCGGAAGAAGACGCGATGAACAGCAAAAAAACATCAGCAGGATAATCCAATTTTTGCCGATGGCTGAGTGAAAATCCAGCATAATTCACTGAGTGAATATTGGCAAAATTTATAATTAAAAGTGATAAAAGACGCCTGTTAATCACTTTTCAGGCGTTCTGCTTGTTTGTTATTTACTGAATTATATTCTTATTTATCATAATCATAATATTTTTTCTCTCACCTCATGCCGCGACTTCGGCGTTGGGAGATGTCATTGCCATTTCTTATCCTCCTTCGCCTGATTCACCCCTGAAACTTTCTCTCCTCCCTCCAGACTGCCGGATGACACATTAAGCGCACTTGAGATTGTTGTGCTTTATTTATTTGGTGTTACCAAACTGTTACACAAAAAATCTTATAAAACATTTGCAAACAACAACGGACGGTATCTGGGATGGAGAAGAAACTTAGAGGAGTCAAATCCGCTCGGGCGGCCTTCGGCTGGCCTGAAATCGGCGTTCATCGCGCACAATGGAGTGCGATGCTGATCTGCCTGACGGCGATCGGCGGGGCGCAGGCTGCCAGCTATATAGAGAACGGCAAAGCGGGCGATCCGGCCAGCTGGCGCAACGCCGAATTCAACGCCAACTGGGGGCTGGGGGCGATCCACGCCGATGAAGCCTACGCCGCAGGCTATACCGGCAAAGGGCAGAAGGTGGGCATTTTCGACACCCCGGTCAACCGCCATCCCGAGTTCGCCGGCGACGGCAAACTGATCAACGTGGTCACCGAAGGCTATCGCGCCTACACCGATCCGCACCGGCCGGGCATTAACGCCGGCGACCGCTTTTACTTCGACGGCACCTTCCACTTCTACAGCGGCTCACAGGGCATGCTGAGCAATCACGGGGTGCACGTCGCGGGCATCAGCGCCGCCAACCGCGATGGCGTCGGCATGCATGGCGTGGCCTTCGATTCGCAGGTGATCAGCGTCGATAACGATAACGACGGCCCGGCCTACGGCGAATTTCTCGGCTTGGACGGCGCCGTCACCAATGCCGGCTGGCAGGCGATGATCAACAGCGGTGCGCGGGTGATCAACAACAGCTGGGGCGTCAGTATTCCCGACTTTCTGTCCGACGGTGGCCGCGATCCTAACGCGCTGCACTTTGAGCTGAAGGATGCGCAGGAACAATTCGATCAGGTCAAACCGCTGCTCGGCAGCCTGGCCGGCGCAGGTTATCAGGGCGCCATCGACGCAGCGCGCAAAAATATTCTGGTGCTGTTCGCCGCCGGCAACGACGGCAACTACAACCAACCGGATGTGATCAGCGGGCTGGCCTACTTCGTGCCGGACATCGCGCCGAACTGGCTGTCGGTTGCCAGCGTGGCGCAGGATGCGGCATCGACCAACAGCGTGCCTTACACCATCAGCAGCTTCTCTTCCCGCTGCGGCTATACCGCCAGCTTCTGCGTCTCGTCGCCGGGCAGCAAAATCTACAGCACCGTGGCCAACGGTTCCGATCCGGCCAACCTGGTGTCGGACTACGGCAATAAAAACGGCACCTCGATGGCGACGCCGCACGTCACCGGCGCGGTGGCGGTGTTGTTGCAGCGCTTCCCGTACATGACCTCGGCGCAGATTGCCGACGTGTTGAAAACCACCGCCACCGACATGGGCGCGCCGGGCATCGATGCGCTCTATGGCTGGGGGATGATCAACCTGGGCAAGGCCATCAACGGTCCGGGCATGTTCTATACCGTCGAGGATATTCCTGCGGAGTTCCGCATCCCGGATCCGACGGGCGTGGCCTATGGCCCGACCCAGTTTGTCGCCAATATTCCGGGGAGGGGCGCCGAGGTGGATGCCGGTACGCTGCACGCCAGGAAATGTGATGACTTCCACTGTGGATGGGAAATCTACTCCAACAACATTACCGGCCACGGCGGCCTGACCAAAGAGGGCGCGGGAACCCTGGAGCTGACCGGCACCAACACCTATGCCGGCCCGACGCTGGTCAATCAGGGGCGGCTGGCAGTCAACGGCTCGGTCACCTCGGCCGTCAGCGTGCAGAACGGCGGCATCGTCGGCGGCAGCGGCACGGTCGGTTCGCTGACCGCCCGTCAGGGCGGTACCGTGGCGCCGGGCAACTCGATCGGCACCCTGAACGTGGCGGGCAACGTCAGCTTCGAACCGGGTTCGCGCTACGCGGTGGAAGTGGGGCCGAACGGCCAGAGCGATCGGATCCAGAGCAGCGGCTCGGCGACGATCGGCGGCGGCGAGGTGGCGGTGACGCTGGAGAACAGCGCCAACCTGCTGACGCAAAGCGAGGTACGCAGCCTGCTGGGCCAGCAGTACACCATCCTGAGCGCGCAGCAGGGGGTGAGCGGGCAGTTTGACGCGGTGGCGCCGAACTACCTGTTCCTCGGCACCGGGCTGAGCTACCAGCCGACCGGGGTGACGCTGAGCGTCGGGCGCAACGGCACGAGCTTCGCCAGCGTGGCACAGACGCCGAACGAGCGGGCGGTGGCGGCGGCGGCGGATGCGCTGGCGGCGGGCAACCCGGTGTACGAAAGCGTTCTCAACAGCGGCACGGCGGGCGAGGCGCGGCAGGCGTTCCGTCAGCTGTCGGGGCAAATCCATGCGGATATCGCGTCGGCGCTGGTGAACGACAGCCGCTACCTGCGTGAGGCGCTGAACGGGCGTCTGCGTCAGGCGGAAGGGCTGGCGAGCTCGTCGGCCATCAAGGCGGACGAGGGCGGTGCCTGGGCGCAGCTGCTGGGGGCGTGGGACCACGCGTCGGGCGACGCCAACGCCACGGGTTATCAGGCCTCGACCTACGGGGTGCTGGTAGGGCTGGACTCGGCGGCGGCGGACGACTGGCGGCTGGGGGTGGCGACCGGCTACACCCGCACCTCGCTGCACGGCGGGTACGGGTCGAAGGCGGACAGCGACAACTACCACCTGGCGGCGTACGGCGACAAGCAGTTCGGGGCGCTGGCGCTGCGCGGCGGGGCGGGCTACACCTGGCACCGCATCGACACCAAGCGGTCGGTGAACTACGGAATGCAGTCGGACCGCGACACGGCGAAGTACAGCGCGCGCACCGAGCAGCTGTTCGCGGAAGCGGGTTACAGCGTGCAGGGTGAGTGGCTGAACCTGGAGCCGTTCGTGAACCTGGCGTACGTGAACTTCGAGAACAACGGCATCGCGGAAAGCGGCGGTGCGGCGGCCTTGCGCGGGGATAAACAGCACACGGATGCGACGGTGTCGACGCTGGGCCTGCGTGCGGACGCCGAATGGCAGGTGAGCGCGGGCACGACGGTGGCGCTGCGCAGCGAGCTGGGGTGGCAACACCAGTACGGCGGTCTGGAGCGAGGCACCGGGCTGCGGTTCAACGGCGGCAACGCGCCGTTCGTGGTGGGCAGCGTGCCGGTGTCGCGCGACGGGATGGTGCTGAAGGCGGGGGCGGAAGTGGCGGTGAACGAAAACGCCACGCTGTCGCTGGGCTACGGCGGGCTGCTGTCGCAGCACCACCAGGACAACAGCGTCAACGCCGGCTTCACCTGGCGCTTCTGACCTTCAACGGCGATCTCAAGGACAACGGAGCCGGCATGCCGGCTCCGTTTTTATTTGCGGCTGCGGGGTGAGTCCGTATGATGGCGCGGCGCCAGGGCAATAAAAAACCGGGACCCTGACGGATCCCGGCTCAAAAGTGGGTAAAACAGATTAGCGCTAAAGGCTCAAGCCCCGTTTTGCTTGTGCAGTCCGAGCGATGTGCTCATCGTCTCAGTAGCGGCAACGGAACAAATTTTCCCTGGTGTTACTATGGTTATTATTAAAAAACGTGCTGGTGTTATTTTTTATAGTGTATTGCTGTATGTCTCTTTTGATACCATGTTTGACGATGCAACATGGTATGTCAAGCAACGTTTTTAACGCATAATTGCATGAAATGCTAGTTTTAGATGTGGCTTTTTCAGTAGAAATAATCAAAACGACTGATAAATCAGTAAAAAAAATCGAAGGAACAAATGGATAACAATCACCAAAAATTCGATTCACAGTCGATTGCCAATCGGGTCAGGGAGCTGTTTTTACATTACGGGATTGGAAAACGTCAGCATGCCCGAGAGCTCAGCCGCATCTTGGATCTGAGTTTTTCACATGCGCACCGCAAACTGAAAGGGCAAAGCCCCTGGACGCTGGAGCAGATCAACAGCGTCGCGGCCGCGCTGGGAGAAACGCCGGCGGCGATCGCCGATTTGAGCGCCGAACACGAGACGCCCGAGCCAAACATGGCGCGCGATGCCATCTTTGTCGTGGCGGGGGTGGCGATACCTTGCGTCGGGCACATCGGCGACGAGCTTGCTGCCGGGCGGCCGGCGGAGTTTGTGGCGCTGCGCGTGGAAGGGCAGTGGCATATCTATCGCGCCGATGAGGCGCCGGCAGGCCCGCGTTACGGCGTCGATCTGATCGAAATCCGGCCTGGCTTCGGCGACGACGAGCGGCTGAGCATCGCGGTATTGGACGATTCGCATCAGGCGGCCGATGAGCTGGCCAAGTATCTCGGCGGCTGCGGCTTTAACGCGGTGGCGTTTTACGACGTCGACAGCTTCTGTCAGGCATTGCAGCAAAGCCTGTTCGACGGCTACGTGGTGGACTGGCTGATCGGTGAGGAAACGGCGGATCGCTGTATCGCCACCATCCGCGCCTCCGATAACCCGGATGCGCCGGTACTGGTGCTGACCGGCGAGCTGGGGACCGACCGACGCGAGTCGGAAATCGCTCAGGCGATGCGCGAGTACGACGTGCTCGGCCCTTATGAAAAGCCGGTGCGGCTCCATGTGATCGAAGCCGCACTGCAACGCTGTTTTAATCTTTAGCGGGGAACACCTCGGCCAGCGCGCTCGACAGCGCATCCAGCCGGACCGGCTTCATCAGGTAGTTGTCGAACAGGGCGCGCTGGTCCGCCGTCAGCTGCTCCGGCGTGTAGGCGCTGATGCCGATGATCGGCACATGGCGGTTGGGGCCGCGACGGTTGCGCAGCTGCCTGGCCAGGGCGGCCCCGTCGATGCCCGGCATCTGCAGATCCAGCAACAGCGCGTCGTAAGGGCGTCTGAGCAGCTTCTGCAGCGCGCGCTCCGGCGAGTCGCACAGTTCGTGCTGATAGCCCAGCTTGTCCAATAGCGCCGCAAAGGCGTCACCCACCGACTTGTTGTCATCCACCACCAGGACCTGCTGCGGCTTCTGCTGCAGAGAGGCATTGGCGGCGGCGGGCTCGTCGGCACGTTCGTCTTCACTGATCTGCACCGGAATGCTGACGATAAAGGTGCTGCCCTTCTTGATTTCGCTGTACACCGTGATGGTGCCGTCGAGCAACGTCACCAGGCCGTGCACGATCGCCAGCCCCATCCCCACGCCGGCATACTGCTTGGTATGCGACTGATCCAACTGGGTAAAGGGTTTGAAGATCTGATCGAGCTGGTCTTTTTCGATACCGATGCCGGTGTCGGTCACTTCGATGATCAACGAACTGCCGCCCGGTTGGCGGCGCAGGCAGCTGTGCAGCGTGATGCTGCCGCTTTCGGTGTATTTGTAGGCGTTGGTCAGCAGGTTGACGATAATCTGCCGGATGCGCAGCGGATCGGAGTGCACCAGCAGGTGGCTGCACTCCACCTCGCAGCTGAGTTTGACCTGCTCTTTACGGGTCAGGGTGGCGATTTCGTTGGCGGTCTCCGCGATCAGCTTCTGCGCGTCGAACGGCACGATGCGCAATTCCATCATGCCGCTGTCGAGGTGCGCATAGTCGGTCAGATCTTTCATCTGGCTTTCGATTTGCTGCGCGGCGGTCTCCAGCCGCTGGAAAGTGTCCGCATGCTCCGCCGACACCCGGGTGTTCACCAGCACGTCGATGGCCGACATCACGCTCTGCAATGAGGTGCGCAGCTCGTGGCCGATGGCGCCGAGGAAGGCGTTTTTGGTGCGGGTCGCTTTCTCCGCCTCGATCGCTTTGGCCTGCTGGCGAATGGTCAGCCGCTGCTGACGGAACACGATCAGGGTGATGGCGATCAGCGCAATCACCGAGAACATGACGATCACCAGCCCATAGAAAATGATGTGCCGTTTCTCGATATAGTCCTCATAGGCGGCGGTGCGCTGCTTCACCTCGGCGTGGTCGGTCAGGTTGGCCATTTCGATGGCGTAAGGCTTGATGGCCTTCATGGCCGCGAAAACCTGGTCGAAGTCGATTGTCGGGCTGTCCAACAGCTTATCGATGCGATCCATCTGCAGGCGCATCTGTTTGACCACTTCCGGGTAACCCGGCTCGGCGTACAGCGGCTGGGTCGATTCGGAGACGGTTTCCAGCACGTAAAAGCGCGAATAGAGGATTTCGAACCGCAGCCGCAGATTGTCGTTGTCGACCTGCGGAGCGTGGCTCTGCTGCTCGACGAAGGTGTCGAATTCCGCCAGCTTGATGGAGAACTTGGCGATCGACCACGAGTAGTTCTCCTGCGTGCCGGCGATGGCATACAGCCCTTTCTTCGACAGGGTGGCGCTGTAGTAATAGAGCGTGACGGTCGACGCCACCAGAAACAGCGCGGCGAAGATGGCCGGGATCGCCAGCCTGCTGCCGTTCTTAAAGGTCGTCAGCTTCATTTGATCACGATCCTGTCGACTTGCCAGATAAAGCGCGAGTTGTACAACGGCGAGTTCAGTTCAGGCCCGGCGGCGTCGCGCGGGTAAACCAGGAACAGCGGGCCGAAGTTTCTGAGCTTCAGCATTTCCCCGTCCATCTTGTAGGCCAGGATCATGTTGTACTTTTTGACGTCGGACAGCGGCACGTCGATGTAATAATCGTTCAGCGCGTAGAAGGTCAGCGTCTCGCCCTTGGCGCCGACGCGCTCGAGGATATCGGCCACCGAAATCCCTTCGAATTTTCTCTGTGGCGTCCAGGACGTGGAGGTGGTAATGCTGCGCACCGGCATTGCCAACAGCTGCTTATCGGTGAACAGATAGCTTTTGTTGACCGGGTCGGTCACGTTGTCGATCTTGCCCGCCACTTCCAGGGTAAAGCTGAGCGCGCTGCTCTGGGCGATAATCAGGGCCACGTAGGCCATCGCAAGGGTTTTGCATAGTTTGAACAGCATCGGTGTTCTCCAGAGGCGCGGGGAGGTTGTATCAGTCCCGCTAATTTATCAGGCAGAATAATGGCAGAAAAAGCAGGCGGGTGCGAAGGGAATAGTAAACCGCACAAAAAGAACAGGCCGGTGTTTACCGGCCTGAGAATGGGCTAACCGCAGCGGTTAGCGCATGGTAACGAACTCTTCCGCCGCGGTCGGGTGGATCGCCACGGTGTTGTCGAAGTCCTTCTTGGTGGCGCCCATCTTCACCGCTACCGCGAAGCCCTGCAGGATTTCATCCATGCCGAAGCCGATGCCGTGCAGGCCGACGATCTTCTCTTCCTTACCCGCGCACACCAGCTTCATGCGGCACGGCTGACGGTGCTGCGTCACGGCGCTGTACATGGCGGTGAAGGAGGATTTGTACACCTTCACGTTGTCCGCCCCGAACTTCTCAATGGCTTCCGGTTCGGTCAGGCCGACGGTGCCGATCGGCGGGTGGCTGAACACCACGGTGGCGATGTTGCTGTAATCCAGGTGCTCGTCCGGCTTGTTGTTGAACAGGCGCTCGGACAGGCGGCGGCCGGCGGCCACGGCGACCGGGGTCAGCTCTACCGCGCCGGTGTTGTCGCCCACCGCGTAGATGCCTTTGACGTTGGTGTTCTGGAACTTATCGACGTCAATGTAGCCTTGCTCGTTGGTCTTCACCCCGGTAACGCCGAGGTTCAGGTTGTCGGTCGCCGGTTCGCGGCCGATGGCCCAGATCAGGCAGTCGACGGTGAATGCCTTGCCGTTTTCCAGCTGCAGCGTCAGGCTGCCGTCGGCGTTCTTGACGATCGCTTTCGGCACCGATTCGGTGTGCAGGCTCGGCCCTTCGGTGTTCATCACTTCCACCAGGGTTTCGACGATCATCGGATCGAAGCTGCGCAGCGGTGCGTGCTTGCGCACGAACAGGTGCGTTTCCGCGCCCAGCGCGTTCAGCACGCCGGCGATCTCCACGGCGATATAGCCGGCGCCGACTACGGCGACGCGCTTGGGCATGGCGTCCAGCTCAAAGAAGCCGTCGGAGTCGATGCCGTATTCCGCACCCGGAATAGCCGGGTGGCTCGGGCGGCCGCCGGTGGCGATCAGGATGTGGTCGGCGGTGATGGTCTCGCCGTTCACTTCCACGGTGTGCGCATCCACGAAGCGCGCGAAGCCTTTGATCACGTCGACCTTGTTCTTGCCCAGCACGTTGTCGTAGGAGTTGTGGATGCGGTCGATATAGGCGGTGCGGTTGGCGACCAGCTTCTTCCAGTCGAAGGCGTTGACGGTGGTGTCGAAGCCGTAGTCCGGGCCGTACTGATGGATGGCCTCGGCGATCTGCGCCGCGTGCCACATGACTTTTTTCGGTACACAACCCACGTTTACACAGGTGCCGCCCAGCTCTTTGGCTTCAATCAGCGCACACTTTTGGCCGTACATGGCTGCCCGGTTGATCGATGCGATACCGCCGCTGCCGCCGCCAATTGCTAGATAATCGTAATGTTTCGTCATCTGGGATTTCCATGAGTTGTGAATTTGAAGAGGGTAAGAGTTTAACGCCTGACCGGGGTTTGTCGCAAAGATTGCGTCGATGGCTGCGATAGGTGGACGCAGGGCGCGGCGAACCGCGCCCTGCCGGGGATTATTCCGGTACCACCCAGTTCACCAGATGGTGGCCGATGCCCGACGGCACCAACGCTTTGTGCAGCCACGGCAGCACGTTTTTCATCTGCTGTTCCAGCTTCCACGGTGGGTTGATGACGATCATGCCGGAGGCGGTCATGCCGCGCTGATCGCTGTCGGGTTTCACCGCCAGTTCGATCTGCAGAATGCGGCGAATGCCGGTGGCTTCCAGATCGCGCAGCATGCGTTTGATCTGCTGGCGCATCACCACCGGGTACCACAGCGCGTAAGTGCCGGTGGCGAAACGCTTGTAGCCTTCCTGAATGCCTTTGACCACGTCCTGGTAATCGGTCTTCATTTCATACGGCGGATCCATCAGGATCAGGCCGCGGCGCGACAGGGGCGGCAGCTGGGATTTCAGCTGCTGATAGCCGTCGGCGCGCTGCACTTTGGCGCGTTCGTCTTTCTGGAACTCGCTGCGCAGCAGCGGGTAGTCGCTCGGGTGCAGCTCGGTCAGGTGAATTTTGTCCTGCGGGCGCAGCAGCTGGCGGGCGATCAGCGGCGAACCGGGGTAGTAGCGCAGCGTGCCGGAACGGTTGAAGTTGTGCACCACGCTCATGTAGGCCGCCAGCTCTTCCGGCAGATCGTCGCGCTGCCACAGCAAGCCGATGCCTTCCAGGTATTCGCCGGTGCGCTCGGCGTGTTCGCCGCTGAGCTGATAACGACCCGCGCCCGAGTGGGTATCCAGATACAGGAACGGCTTCTCTTTTTCCTTCAGCGACTCGATGATCAGGCTCTGAACGGTGTGCTTGAGCACGTCGGCGTGGTTGCCGGCGTGGAAACTGTGGCGATAACTTAACATGACGGGTGGCGATTCCTTGTGCTCCGCAGACGGAGCATTCAATGCAATAAGGCTTATAATCTGCACAGTATAAACTGTCTGGCCGGGAAAAACTGGACTCCGTTGCCGCAGACGTTCACAGAAAGGGACAGGACGATGAGCAAACAGGCGATTTTGGCGAACTACCCCGACGCGGCGCGCTGGGCGTTCGGCGATGGCCCCGAGTTGGCCGACGAACTGCTGCAGTTGGTGCTGAGCGGGGAAAAGACCGCCACCTGCAGCTCCTATGCGAGCTATCGCCGGGAGCAAATGCCGATGATCGGCGACGATAGCATTATTCTCGACGGCCGCGGCGAACCGGCCTGCGTGATCAAAACCTTGGCGCTGCGCCTGGTGCGCTACGACCAGGTGACCGCCGAGATGGCGGCCAAAGAGGGCGAAGGCGACAAAAGCCTGGCGTTTTGGCGCGAGGGGCATCAGGCGTTCTTTACCCGCGAGGGCACTTTTGCGCCGGACATGTGGCTGGTGTTCGAAGAGTTCGAACGGGTTGAAACGCTGTGAATCACAAGGAGAAAGGATGAGCTGCATTTTTTGCGACATCGTGGCGGGCAAGGCGCCGTGCCATAAAATCTGGGAAGACGACGACCATCTGGCCTTCCTGTCCATCTTTCCCAACACCGACGGCTTCAGCGTGGTGATCCCCAAGGCGCACCACCCGAGCTACGCCTTTGACCTGCCGGACGAGGTGTTGAGTGCGCTGATGCTGGCGACCAAGCGGGTGGCGAAGCAGCTGGACCGCGCATTCGACGACGTCGGCCGTTGCGGCATGGTGTTCGAGGGCTACGGCGTCGATCATGTGCACGCCAAACTGATCCCGCTGCACGGCACCGCGTCGCTGGATCAGTGGCGGCCGATCGAATCGACCTCGCCGAAGTTTTTCGAACGTTACGAGGGCTATATCTCCTCCCACGACGCCGCGCGCGCCGACGACGATCGGCTGGCGGCGCTGGCCGCCCGCATCCGCCAAAGCGCCGTTTAAGGCACGAACGATCAACGCCGGGCATTGATTTTCCTGTTGTCTGGCTCCATGTTAGAGATTCATACGCATTTTAAGGCTCGCCCCCGTGGCGGGCCCCAACGCTAATCAGGACTGCCCTATGACAAATCCGTTGCTGACCCCGTTTTCCCTGCCGCCGTTCTCGGCGATCCGCCCTGAAGATATCGTGCCTGCGGTGCAATCCGCGCTGGCGGACTGCCGCGCCGCGGTAGAGCGCGTGGTCGCGCAGCCGGGGCCGTTCACCTGGGACAATCTGTGTCAGCCGCTGGCGGAGTCGGACGATCGCCTGTCGCGCATCTGGTCGCCGATCGGGCACCTGAACTCGGTGAAAAACAGCCCGGAGCTGCGCACCGCCTATGAACAGGCGCTGCCGCTGCTGTCCGAATACGGCACCTGGGTCGGCCAGCACGAAGGGCTGTACCAGGCCTACCGCAGCCTGAAAGAGGGTGCGGCGTTCGAGGCGCTGAGCGTGCCGCAGCGCAAGGCGGTGGACAACGCGCTGCGCGATTTCGAACTGTCGGGCATCGGCCTGTCGGCGGATAAACAGCAGCGCTACGGCGAGATCGTCGCGCGCCTGTCCGAACTGGGTTCCACCTACAGCAACAACGTGCTCGACGCCACCATGGGCTGGAGCAAACTGATTACCGACGAAGCCGAGCTGAGCGGCCTGCCGGAGAGCGCCCTGGCGCAGGCACAGGCGATGGCGCAGGCCAAAGAGCAGGACGGCTGGCTGCTGACGCTGGACATGCCGAGCTACCTGCCGGTGTTGACCTACGCCGACAACCGCGCGCTGCGCGAGGAGATGTACCGCGCCTTCGCCACCCGCGCCTCCGATCAGGGGCCGAACGCCGGTAAATGGGACAACAGCGAAGTGATGGCGGAAACGCTGGCGCTGCGCCACGAGCTGGCTCAGCTGCTGGGCTTCGATACCTACGCCGACAAGTCGCTGGCGACCAAAATGGCGGAGAGCCCGGAGCAGGTGATCGGCTTCCTGAGCGATCTGGCCAAGCGCGCCCGCCCGCAGGCCGAGCAGGAGCTGGCGCAGCTGCGCGCCTTCGCCAAACAGCACTATGGCGTGGACGAGCTCGAAGCCTGGGACATCACCTATTACGGCGAAAAACAGAAGCAGCACCTGTTCTCCATCAGCGACGAGCAGCTGCGCCCGTACTTCCCGGAACAGCGGGTGGTGGAAGGGCTGTTCGAAGTGGTGAAACGCATCTACGGCATCACCGCCAAAGAGCGTAAAGACGTGGAGACCTGGCATCCGGACGTGCGCTTCTTCGATCTGTTCGACGCTAACGGCGAGCTGCGCGGCAGCTTCTACCTCGATCTGTACGCCCGCGAAAACAAACGCGGCGGCGCCTGGATGGACGACTGTGTCGGCAGCCTGCGCAAGGCCGACGGCACGCTGCAAAAACCGGTCGCTTACCTGACCTGCAACTTCAACCGCCCGCTGGGCGACCAGCCGGCGCTGTTCACCCATAACGAAGTGACCACGCTGTTCCACGAGTTCGGCCACGGTCTGCACCACATGCTGACGCAGATCGATACCGCCGGCGTCTCCGGCATCAACGGGGTGCCGTGGGATGCGGTCGAACTGCCGAGCCAGTTTATGGAAAACTGGTGCTGGGAGCCGGAAGCGCTGGCGTTTATCTCGGGCCACTACCAGTGCGGCGAGCCGCTGCCGAAGGCCATGCTCGACAAGCTGCTGGCGGCCAAGAATTACCAGGCGGCGCTGTTCATCCTGCGCCAGCTGGAGTTCGGCCTGTTCGATTTCCGCATGCACTTCGAATACAGCCCGGAAAAAGGGGCGCAGATCCTGCCGACGCTGGCGGAAGTGAAGAAAATGGTGGCGGTGGTGCCTTCGCCAAGCTGGGGCCGCTTCCCGCACGCCTTCAGCCACATCTTCGCCGGCGGCTACGCGGCGGGTTACTACAGCTACCTGTGGGCGGAAGTGCTGTCGGCCGACGCCTACTCGCGCTTCGAAGAAGAGGGGATTTTCAACGCCGAAACCGGCAAATCCTTCCTCGACAACATCCTGTCGCGCGGCGGTTCGGAAGAGCCGATGGCGCTGTTCAAACGCTTCCGTGGCCGCGAGCCGCAGCTGGATGCTATGCTGCGCCATTACGGCATTAAAGGATAACCCGACACGTGAGCGTGTGTTTATTGTGTGAAGCAGGCGCCGATCCCGGCGCCTTGTCTGTTTTGGCGCAGCGCTGGCAGCTGACGTCCGACGACGACGCGCAGATGGCGCTGGTACTGACCCCGCAGCGGCTGGAGCTGCGCAAGCGCGACGAGCCGAAGCTCGGCGGGATCTACGTCGATTTCGTCACCGGTACCATGGCGCACCGGCGCCGCTTCGGCGGCGGCCGCGGCGAGGCGGTGGCCAAAGCGGTCGGCATCAAGGGCAGCTATCTGCCGGACGTGGTGGACGCTACCGCCGGGCTGGGGCGCGACGCCTTCGTGCTGGCGGCGCTGGGCTGCCGGGTGCGGATGCTGGAGCGCAATCCGGTGGTGGCGGCGTTGCTGGACGACGGCCTGCAGCGCGGCTATCAGGATGCGGAAATCGGCCCGTGGCTGCGCGAGCGTCTGACGCTGCTGCACGCCTCCAGCCTGACGGCGCTGGCGGATCTCAGCCCGCGCCCCGAGGTGGTGTATCTCGATCCGATGTTCCCGCACAAGCAAAAAAGCGCGCTGGTGAAGAAAGAGATGCGGGTGTTTCAATCGCTGGTGGGCAGCGACGATGACGCCGACGGCCTGCTGGAGCCGGCGCGCCGCCTGGCGACCAAGCGCGTGGTGGTGAAACGCCCGGACTACGCGCCGCCGCTGGCCGACGTGCCGGCGCACGCCGCCACGCTGACCAAAAGCCACCGTTTCGATATCTACATGCCGCTGTAATGTCAGCCGGGCCCGCGGTGTCGGGCCCTCAGTTTTCCTCCCGCAAACTTTTCCCCACGCCGCCGCCCGGATGCACCGCCAATAGGGTGTCCTTGTCGTAACCGCTGCGCGTCATCAGGCAGGCGCAGGCGGCGTCGAAGATCGCCAGCACCAGCACAATTGAGGTGGTGGCCAGCATGTTCAGCGGATCTATCTCCTTTTGCACCCCGGTGGCGATCGTCAGCTGCGCCGCCTGCGCGATGGCGGAATGCGGGTTTTCCGTCACCGCGATCAGCGTCACGCCCTTGGCCTGCAGCGTTGGCAGCAGGCGGGTCAGCTCGTCGGAATTGCCGCCGCGCGAGATCAGGATCAGCAGATCGTCGGCGCGCAGAAAACCCAGATCGCCGTGCGCCGCGCCGGTGGCGTCGAGGTAGACCGCCGGCCGTTCCACGCAGGCCAGCATGTGGGCTATCTTGCGCGCCGCAATCCCCGAGGTGCCGACGCCGGTGACGGCGATTTTACCGCGGCAGTCGGCCAGCAGCGCCAGCAGCCGTTGCCAGGTGCGCGCGTCGAGGCGCTCGCCCAGCTGCGCCAGCTCCTGGCTGTAGGTTTGCCAACCCTGCACGGCCTGCCGCCATTCCTGCTGCATCACGCCTCCTCCTGCATCAACCGGCGGTATTTCATGTGGTCGTTGTACAACTCGTGGAATACCCGGTATTTGCGGTCGTAGTAGCTTTTTATCTGGTTGGTCTGCGGCGTGACCGTCTTGCCGATGCGGCTCATGGCGCTCATCGCCTCCGGCAGGGTGTCGAACACGCCCGCCGCCACGGTGCCCATCATTGCGCCGCCCAGCAGCATCGCTTCGCTCTCCTCCGGCAGCAGCATGGCGCAGCCGGTGGCGTTGGCGTGCTCCTGCACGAAGATCGGGTTCTTGGTGCCGCCGCCGCTGGCCATGATGGTGTCGATGCTGTAGCCGCTGTGGTTCATGGTTTCGATGATGTGGCGGGTGCCGAGCGCGATGGCCTGAATGGTGGCCAGGTAGTGCAGCGCCATGTCCTCCGGCGTGCGCGACAGCTTCAGCCCGGTCAGGATGCCGGTCAGCGTCGGGTTGGCGCGCGGCGAGCGGTTGCCGTGGAAGTACGGCAGCATATGAATGTCCTGCGTCAGAAAGGCGATATTCTCCGGCTCGCCGGCCATGCGGCGCAGAATGGCGTTCAGCACCTCATAGATGGTCTGCCCCTGGGTTTTCGCCTGCGCCAGCAGCTCCAGGTAGCACGGGTGCGATTGGATGACGTGGTCGATCAGCGCGCCGGTGGCGGACTGGCCGCCCTCGTTCAGCCAGTATTCCGGCAGGATCGCCGAGTAATATGGCCCCCAGACCCCGCCGATAAAGCGTGCGGTGCGCGACATCGCCATATGGCCGGTGGAGGTGCCGCCGATCAGCGCGACGCGGCGGTTGAAGTCGGCCACCTCGCCGGAGACGCCGGTGGCGCCCAGCGTGCCGAGGGTGCCGGCGTGGGCATCGATGATCGACACGCTCACCGCCGTGCCGGCGATCAGCCCCATCTCGCTGGCGGCGCGCTGGGTCAGGCCGTGGCCCAGCGGCTCGCCCATCATTTTGACGTCGCTGCCGATCTTGGCCGCGTCATGTTCCAGCACGTCTTCCAGCCCGATCTGCTGGAAGTAGCTCTTGTCCCAGCGCTGTTCGTGGCCGAGATAGGTCCACTTGCACACCGTCGAGCACAGCGAACGGGTGGCGTCCTGGGTGGCGCGCCAGGTGAGGAAGTCCGGCAGATCGAACAGGTAACCGGCGTTGGCCCAGGTGGTGGGCATGTGCTGTTTCAGCCACAGCAGTTTCGGTGTCTGCATCTCCGGTGAAATGATGCCGCCGACGAAGTCCAACACCCGGTGTTTGGTGGCGTTGATGCGCTCGGCCTGGGCGATCGCCCGGTGATCCATCCACACGATGATGTTCTGTTCGGTGCGGCCGGAGGGGCTGACGGTCAGCGGCTTGCCCTCTTTATCCAGCACCACCAGCGAACAGGTGGCGTCGAAGCCCAGCCCCTTGACCTGAATCGGGTTGATGTCGGCCTGGTTGACCGCGTCGCGCACCGCATTGCACACCGCCTGCCAGATGTTATCCGACGACTGCTCGACGAAATCCGCCTTCGGCCGGTACAGATCGATGGCCCGGCTGGCCTGGCCGACCATGCGGCCATTAAGATCGAATACGCCCGCGCGCGCGCTTCCGGTGCCCACATCTACGCCAATAAAATAGCTCGCCATTATTTTCTCCTAAAGGTTGTGCCTCGCCATTGCCCGTGAGCGCCGCTGGCGGTCATTTAAGCGCGAAGCAAGGCGTGAGCCGTGAAGTTTGGTGGGCCCAAATAAGCGGTGAATAACGATGCTGCGCGCTTAAATGGCCCCAGCCCGAAGGGACGCGCCCCAAAATCCCGATTTCTTCGTTGTCAGGTTTGGACATAGACCCGCTATGCCCTGCACCTTCCGCCTTGATAGCGGAATTTTGGGTCTGCGTCGGCGCCACGTTCAATGACGGGGCGCAACCTAAACTTTTCGATTCTGTAACGCGATAAACAGGATCAGCACGCCGCCCCACAGGGCCATGGTCAGGTAGCTGCTGACCCCCAGCAGATTGAGGCCGCTTTCCAACATTTGCAGCACGATCAGCGCCAGCACCAGCCCCAGAATACGGCCGAAACCGCCGTCCGGGTTAATGCCGCCCAGCACCGAGGCCAGAATGGTCACCAGCAGATAAGATTCGCCGTAGCCGGCCTTGGCCGAGTTGAACTTGGCCATCATCAGCAGGGCGGCGCCCCAGCCGAGCAGGGCCGACAGGATATACACCGCGATCTGCACCCGTGCGGTGTTCACGCCGCTGAAGCGGGTGGCCTGTTCGTTAGAGCCGATCAGGTACAGGCTGCGGCCCAGCGTGGTGTGCTCCAGCAGCAGCCACAGCCCGGCCGCCACCAGCAGGAACAGGATCAGCGCCACCGGTACGCCGAGCACGGCGCCGTTGCCGAGAAATTGAATCGCCGCCGGGAAGCCGGAGATCACCGCGCCGTTGGACAGCAGGATATTCAGGCCGGTGATCAGGGTCATGGTGCCGAGCGAGGCGAGGATTGGCGAGACGCCGATCCAGGCCACCAGCGCGCCGTTCAGCGCGCCGATCGCCACTGCCACCAGCAGGCCGGCCAACAGCGCCAGCGCCAGGAACAGCGGCTGGTCGGGATGGCTGACGATGATCGCCGCCATCACCAGCGAACAGGCGTTGGCGCCGGCGATGATCGACAGGTTGATGCCGCCGGTCAGCATGGTGATGCCCATGCCGAGCGCCAGCAGGCCGAGGATCGGCAGCTGCGAGGCGATCGACTGGAAGTTGCCGAGGCTGAAGAAGCGCGATCCGAGCAGCCCGGCGAAGAGCAGCGCCACCGCGATGATGATCGCGCCCTGCAGGCGAATGATCCGATCGCTTGGGATCAACCGAGTTAACTGCGTCATGTCAGATCTCCTTGAGCAGCTTGCGTTTTTCGTTCCAGGCGGTGGTGCTGATGCTGATCAAAATGATCGCGCCGCTGAATACCTGGTGCCAATAGGCCGAGACGCTGAGCAGCGTCAGCCCGTTTTGCAGGAAGGCCAGCAGCACCACGCCGAGCAGGGTGCCGGTCAACGAGCCGCGGCCGCCGCTCATGCTGGTGCCGCCCAGCACCACCGCCGCCAATACCGTCAGCTCGAAGCCAAGCAGCGAGTTGGGGGCCACCGACTGGGTGATCTGCGCCTGCACCACCGCCGCGACGCCGGCCAGAATGCCCATGTAGCCGTAGACGCAAAAATGCAGCCGCAGCAGGTTCAACCCCAGGCGCGACGCCGCGTCGCGGTTGCCGCCCATCGCGTAGATCTGGCGCCCCAGCCGGGTGCGGTTCATCAGCACGCCGGTGACGACGATGGTCCCCAGCAGGCACAGCAGCGGCAGCGTCAGGCCGTAGTCGTAGCCGTCGGCGCCCTGGAACGAGAACCAGTTGATGCCGTTCATGAACCAGTCCGGGAAGCCGTACAGCCAGGTGCCGTTAGTGGCGTACACCAGCAGGCCGTAGAACAGGTTAAGGGTGGCGATGGTGATGATGATCGCCGGCACTTTCAGCCAGTACACCAGGAAACCGTTCACCAGCCCGAGCAGCAGGCCGACGCCAATCGCCAGGGCGAACGCCAGCGGGAAGCTGCCGCCGTGCTGGATCACCCAGCTGGCCATCACATACTGGGCGATGGCGGTAACCGCCGGGAACGAAATGTCGATGCCGCCGGCGATCAGCACCACGAACAGCCCGCAGGCCAGGATGCCGAGAATGGCGTAGCTGGTGGCGACGTCGGTCAGGTTGCCGAGCGTCAGAAATTCGTCGGTGCCGGCGCTCAGGCCGATCGCCAGCAGCAGCACCAACAGGCCGAGATAAAACTCGTGCCGCCCGGCCAGGCGGGCCAATAATGACTTATCCATTCACCACCTCGGCGATCTGTTGCTCGGTACTCTGGTGCGGCGCGAATTCGGCGATCAGTTCGCCCTTGCGCATCACCATCACCCGATGGCTGTTGTAATAGGCTTCCGGGATCTCGTCGCAGATCATCAGCACCGCCATGCCCAGCTGCGCCAGATCGCGGGCGATCTGGTAGATCCCCTCTTTGTTGGCGATGTCCACGCCGACGGTGGGCGAGTCGAGGATCAGAATCTTCGGCTGGGTCGCCACCCATTTGGCGATGGCGATGCGCTGGGCGTTGCCACCGGACAGGGTTTTCACCGGCAACGCGCTGTCGGACACCTTGATGTTCAGATCGCGGATCAGCCGGTTGACCAGCTTGGTCGCCTTGACGTGATCCAACAGTCCGAGCGAGGTATGCAGCCGATCGAAGACGGTGACGATGGTGTTGTCGTAGATGGATTGTTCCATGATCAACCCCTGCGTCAGGCGATCCTCCGACACATAGCCGATGCCGTGGCGCACCGCTTCGCGGTTGTTGTGCAGCTGCACCGCCTGGCCCTCGATGCGGATCTCGCCGCTGTCCGGCCGCGTCATGCCGAACAGGCTGAGGCAAAGTTCGGTGCGGCCGGCGCCGAGCAGGCCGACGATCGAGACGATCTCGCCGCTACGTAGCGCCAGATTGACGTTGCGGTATTTCTCGCCGCGGCTGAGGTTGCGCACCTCGAGCAGCGGCGCCTGTTCGGCCGGCGGCAGCGGTGGCAGCGGGCTGTAGTGGAAGCGTTGGCCGGTCATCAGGAACGCCAGTTCATGGCTGTCCAGTTCGCTGGCCGGCCAGGTGCCCACCAGCTTGCCGTCGCGCATCACGCTGATGCGATCGGCGACTTCCATCACTTCATCCAACCTGTGGCTGACGAATACCACGCAGATGCCGGCCGCCTTCAGCTCGTTGACCACCCGCAGCAGGCCGTCGACCTCCTGGCGGGTCAGCGAGGCGGTCGGTTCGTCCATGATAACCAACCGAGCCTCGGCGGCGATGGCGCGGCAAATCGCCACCAGTTGCCGATCGGCGATCGACAGTTTTTCCACCTTTTTATCGGGATCGATGCGTATGCCGACCCGCGCCATGGCGTCGAGCGCCGTCTGGCGCATCACCCGCTTGCGCACCCAGAAGCGGCCGCCGGGCAGGTAACGGTGGATGGCGATGTTCTCCGCCACCGTCAGGTTGGGGAACAGCGACAGGTCTTGGTAGATCACCTGTATGCCGTAATAACCGGATAGCTGTGGCGTCAGGGCGTGGAAGAGTTTGCCTTCCAGCGAAATGTTGGCGCCTTTTTCCGGCTGATAGACGCCGGAGATAATTTTAATGATGGTGCTTTTGCCGCAGCCGTTTTGTCCGGCCAGGCAGTGCACTTCGCCTTTATTCAGCGTCAGGTTGATCTGGTCTAATGCCAGCACGCCTGGGAATCGCTTGCTGATATTCTCCAGGGTGATAAATGCGGGGGAGGCTGTCATAACGTTAACCTGTGCTTGCGTAGCGGCCGAAGCCCTGGGCGCAGCAATGCTGCGCCCCTACGAGGGTTTAACTACTTTCCCGGTGTGGCGAAATTACGCGAAAAATCAGAATCCAAGCGATTGGGCGTTGTCTTTGGTCACTTCCAAAATCTTATTAAACCGAATCACTTTGTGTTCCATATCGACGTCAGCCTTGCCAAGGCCCTCGATCGACAGGTCTTTGTTCACTTCCTTGCCCTGCAGCAGCTGGTCGGCCACCGTCACCAGCGCATAACCGGCGTCTTTCGGATCCCACAGCAGCGCTTTCTTGATGTCGCCGCGCATCAGGTAAGGGGCGGCCTGCGCCGGCATGGCGATGCCCACCACCGCGATTTTGTCCTTGGCGCGTTTCTTGGCCACCGCCTGGCCGGCGCCGATCGGGCCGAGCGAGCCGAAGCCGATGATGCCCTTCATCTGCGGATAGGTTTTCATCAGGTCCAGCGTGGTGGCGTAGGATTTGTCGATGCTTTCCGCCACCGGCAGGCGCGAGGTGACTTCAAACATGTCCGGGTATTTTTCTTTCTGGTATTTGATGGCGGAGTCGGCCCAGGCGTTGTGCAGCGGCACGGTCAGCGAGCCGACGTAGATCGCGTAGCCGCCTTTGCCACCCATGTCTTTCGCCAGCTCATCGACGTTGGCCTGCGCGTATTTCTCACTGTCGATGGTCTCGATGTCCCACTGACCGATCTGCTGGTCCGGGGATTCATGGGTCAGCACCACGATGCCTTTGTCGCGCGCTTTTTTCAGCACCGGCTCCAGCACCTTGGCGTCGTTCGGCACCACGATGATGGCGTTGACGTTCTTGGCGATCAGATCTTCAATCACCTTGACCTGCGCGGCCGGATCCGGCGTAGAAGGGCCGGTCTGGTAGGCGTTGACGTCGAGTTTTTTCGCCGCTTCGTTGACGCCCACTTCCATGCGGTTGAACCACGGAATGCCGGTCACTTTAGCGACCACGGCAATCTCATACTTATCAGCGGCGAACACAGGTGTTGTCGATAACATGCACGCAGAAACCACACATGCATTTAATAATGCGAGGTTAAATTTCATTAGCTGTACCTTTTTTTATCTGTAGGGGTGGCGGTTTTTCCACCGCTGCAGATTACAAAGGAATGGAAGAGGGGGCGTAGCTGAAGTTAATGAAATGTGATCTGCGCACATTTAAGTAAAATAATGGCGTATTTAGTGTTAAATAAATGTTTAATTATTTGATGGTGGTAAATTTACTACCGATTAAGAAGTAAAAAGTAACCTTTTATTAACTTTCATTTAACGCACTGGCATCATTTGTATGGCGTGAAAGCATAAAAAAATGCCGGCGCAGAGGCCGGCATTGAAGCATTTAATCGATGTGTGAACAAGATCACCTTTATGGCGGATTACAGCACGCCCTGCGCCAGCATGGCGTCCGCGACTTTGACGAAACCGGCGATATTCGCGCCGTGCACGTAGTGGGTTTGCTTGCCTTCACCGCCGTATTCCACGCAGGCGTGGTGAATATCGGCCATGATATGTTGTAAACGTACATCCACTTTCTCTGCCCGCCAGCCGATGCGCGCGGCGTTTTGCGCCATCTCCAGCCCCGAGGTGGCGACGCCGCCGGCGTTGGCCGCCTTGCCCGGCGCGAACAGCACGCCGGCGTCGAGGAAGGCGTCGGTGGCCTGGATGGTGGTCGGCATGTTGGCGCCTTCCGCTACCGCCTTCACCCCGTTGCGGATCAGCGTTTGCGCCGCCTCGAGATCCAGTTCGTTCTGGGTGGCGCACGGCAGGGCGATATCCACCGGCACGTTCCACGGCTGCTGGCCCGCCAGATACGTCAGGCCGCGTTCGCGGGCGTAGTCCGCCACCCGGCCGTAGCGTTGGTTTTTGATCTCCGCCAGGTGTGCCAGCTTCTCGGTGGTGAAGCCGTCTTCGTCCACCAGGGTGCCGCCGGAATCCGACACGGTGATCACGCGCGCGTCCAGCTCCAGCGCTTTCTCGATGGTGTACTGCGCCACGTTGCCGGAGCCGGACACCGCCACCCGCATGCCCTCAAAGCCCAGGCCGTGGCGCTGCAGCATGGCGTCGGTGAAGTACACCAGGCCATAGCCGGTCGCCTCGGGGCGGATCAGGCTGCCGCCGAAGGAGAGGCCCTTGCCGGTAAATACGCAGGCGGTATTGTTGGACAGTTTTTTCATCATGCCGGCCATAAAGCCGACTTCGCGGCCGCCGACGCCGATATCGCCGGCCGGCACGTCGGTGTCCGGGCCCAGATGGCGATACAGCTCGGTCATCAGCGCCTGGCAGAATCGCATGATCTCGCCCTGGCTTTTGCCCTTCGGATCGAAATCGGAGCCGCCTTTGCCGCCGCCCATCGGCAGGGTGGTCAACGCGTTCTTGAAGGTCTGCTCAAAACCGAGGAATTTCAGGATCGACAGATTTACCGACGGGTGGAAGCGCATGCCGCCCTTGTAAGGGCCGATGGCCGAGTTGAACTGTACGCGGAAGGCGCGGTTGACCTGCACCTGGCCGCGATCGTCCACCCAGCTGACGCGGAACTGAATGACGCGCTCGGGCTCCACCAGGCGCTCCAGCAGCGCCTGTTCGCGATAGCGCGGGTTGCGTTCGATAAACGGCCACAGCGAGGTGAATACTTCGCGCACCGCCTGCAAATATTCCGGCTGGTGGGGGTTATGGCGTTGTAACGAGGACAGGAAAGACTCTACCGATACGGCATATTCCATGGATAACTCCTTTTCGCATTAAATTTCCCCCGCTATTTCTTATAGATATGGGTATAGGCGATGCCCGGGGGAGGATGTTGTGTCTTTAGCGACTATATCATCGGAGGGCGGTTGATTATCAAGCGATTAATCGGCATAGCGGCATGAAAAACGCCCGCAGGGCGCGGGCGTTGGGCAGTTAAGTTGGCAAGCGCTTACTTTATTCGTCTTCTTCATCGCGCAGCGGCACGATCAGCATATCGATGTGCACGGTATTGATCAGCTGGCGTGCGGAAGACATCAGCTTGCTCCAGAAGTCCTGGTGGTGGCCGCACAGCACCAGGTCCATGTCGTATTTCTTGATGGCATCAACCAATACCTGTGCCAGATCGCCGCTGCCGCTCAGGGTCTCGGTGATCGGGTAGCCGGCGTTCTGCGACAGCTCGGTCAGCGCCTGATGGGTTTCCTCGGAGATGCGTTTTTGCATGTCGCCGAGATTGACGTCGATAAGGCCGGTATAGAGGTCGGAATAGTTGACATCGACGTGGATCAGAGAAACTTTAGCGTTGTACGGCCGCGCCATCGAGACGGCTTTTTCTACCAGGATCTTGCTTTCCGGTGATAGGTCCACCGCGATCAGTATGTGTTTGTAAGCCATAAGAATACTCCTTCCATAAACATGCCGATTAAAAAGGGTTAGCAGGCGTTCCGTTTACCCGCCTGGCGCTTTTGGTTCCATAGTATCATTCGGATAACGCAATGATATGTTGGGGCGATCACACTGCGCCGCATCGAAAATCTCTCCGCCCGATACCTTTCGTTGTACACCCGCGCGGCGTAAAAGCCTATGGATTATGCGGATGCTGACGGTCTGACCGCTTGAATTATAAGCGTTATTAAACAAAGTATAGCGCTAAATGTGCAATCAGCGCTCCAGATGCGGCTGCAGCAGGCTTTCAAACCACTCATGAAACACCGCCAGGCGGCGCGATCGCTGGCGGCGATGGGGGTAGATCAGGGCGATCGGCATGGAAGCGGCGCGGTATCCGGGCAGGACTTCCACCAGTTCACCGGCGTCGAGCAGGTGTTGCACGTCGTAGCGCGGGATCTGCATCAGCCCCAGCCCGGCGCGGCAGCAGGCGATATAGCTTTCGGCGTTGTTGACCACCACCCGGCTGGGCAGTTCGAGCCGTTGCGTATGGCCGTCGTCGGCCAGGTATTCCCAGGGGGATTCGCGGCCGGTTTTGGGCGAGGCGTAGCCGATGCTCCAGTGTCCCTCGACGAGATCGCCGGGCTGGCGCGGGTGGCCGAATTCGCCCAGGTAAGCGGGGCTGGCGCAGTTGATCAGCGCGATATGGCCGAGTGGGCGCATTACCAGGCTGCTGTCGTGCAGATCGCCGACGCGCACCGCGCAGTCGACCCCTTCCTGCACCAGATCGATGGCGCGATCGGCGGAGCCGAGCACCAGCTGCAGATGAGGATGGCGCCGCAGCAGGCCGGGCAGCGCCGGCGCGATCAGCCGGCGGGCGATGCGGCTCGGTACGTCGACGCTGAGCCGGCCGGACGCCTGGCGCTGGCTGGCCTGAAACGACTGATCGATGTCTTCCACCTCGGCCAGCAGCGGGCGCAGCCGCTCGAGCAGCTGTTCGCCGTCGGCGGTCAGCCGCACCTGCCGCGTGGTGCGGTGCAGCAGGCGCACGCCCAGCTGCGTTTCCAGCTGTTGCACGGCGGCGGACACCGAGGCGCGCGGCACCTCCAGCGCATGGGCCGCCCGGATAAAGCTGCCCATTTCCGCCACCTGTACGAATACGCGGTATTGATTGAATCTGTCCATCTCGTTACCTGCTGTTCCTTGGCGCCGTTTCTGACAGAGAGTGTAGCCGCATGGCGCGGTTGCGCGCGAGCAGGTGCGGGGGCATCTGTGCCCCCGTCGAACTTATTTGGTGGTGTAGCCGCCGTTGATCAGGATGGTTTGGCCGGTTACCCACCAGCCGTCGCTGACCAGGTGGCGGATGAACGGCACCACGTCTTCGATATCGGTCAGGCCGGTTTTGCTGAACGGCGACAGCGCCGCCGCCGTTTTGTGGTAGGCCACGGCGTCCGCACCCTCCGCCGGGTAGAAGAACGGGGTGTCCATCGGGCCGGGGCCGACCGCCGTCACGGAGATACCGCGTTCGCCGAACTCCTTGGCGGCGGCGCGGGTGAAGTGTTCCACCGGCGCTTTGGTACCGGCGTAAGCGGCGTAAAACGGCGTGAAGGCGCCGAGCAGCGAGGTGACCAGCGTGCAGATTTTACCGTTGTCGTTGAGGTGTTTGCCCGCCTCTTTCAGGAAGAAGAACGCGGTTTTGGCGTTGACCGCCGTCATCTCGTCGTACTCGGCTTCGCTGATGTCGACCATCGGCTTTTTCAGCACTTTGCCGACGGTATTGATGGCGATATCCGGCCTGCCGACGGTGGCGACCGTATCGGCGAACAGCTTTTCGACCGCGCCCGCGGTGGTGAGATCGGCCTGCAGCGCGACGCCTTGCGCCCCGGCGGCCTGAATGGCGGCGACGGTTTTTTCCGCTTCGGCTTGGGAAGCGGCGCTGTTGTAGTGGATCACCACCGCTTTGGCGCCTTGTTCAGCCAAATCGCGTGCGATCAGCCCGCCGAGGTTTTTGGCGCCGCCGGCGATGAGGACGGTTTTTCCCTTGATTGAATGGGTTGCCATAACAGTTTCCTTGGATGAGCGTAATGGAAACCTGAGTCTAGCCAGCGTGGGGGGAAAGATCAGCGGCGTGGGGCGGGATAGACTATCCAGAAAAACCGACCAATCACCGGCCGGCGGTTAGTCGTTAGCCCGCCCCGGCGGAGGGCGTTTCGGCGCGGGGTGGTAAATTTTATCCACTGATCAGGCCAGTTTGCGTTTCATTAACCTACAATGATGGATATGGGCCTCATCATTTCCCCTCTGAGTGGAACCACGCTGTGCAAATCTCTCTGTGCGGTGCGGTAACGTCTCGGGAGGCGGTGGGTTATGGGCGTGGCCCGTGCAGGCAAAAAAGGGGATGAGAGCGGTAAGCTCCAGCAGAGTATCGGGTAATGAGGTAGGGCGGTTGGACCCGGCGGATGGCCGCGGATAACAACGCCTTGAGGGGGCAATCATGATCAGTACCGTCGCGCTGTTTTGGGCCTTATGTGTGGTGTGTGTGGTAAACATGGTGCGGTATTACTCTTCTCTGCGCGCGCTGCTGGTGGTATTGCGCGGCTGTGACCCGTTGCTGTACCAATACGTCGACGGCGGCGGTTTCTTCACCGCCCACGGGCAACCCAGCAAGCAGCTGAGGCTGGTGCGCTATATCTTTGCGCAACGCTATGTCGAGCACCACGATCCGGAGTTTATTCGCCGCTGCGAGCGGGTGCGCGGGCAGTTTATGCTGACCTCGGCCCTGTGCGGCCTGGTGGTCATCAGCCTGATAGCGCTGATGATTTGGTATTAATGCCTTCCTGTTTCCCTTGATGCAGGCAAAAAAAAGGCGGCCTTTCGGCCGCCTTTCTCATGATGCTTATCGCTTAGATCAGCTTCAACGCGACCCAATACAGCGCACCGGAAAGCAGAATCGAGATTGGCAGGGTCAGTACCCAGGCCAACAGGATGTTCTTCACGGTTTTGCTCTGCACGCCGCCGCCGTCCACGATCATCGTCCCGGCAACCGCCGAAGAGAGGACGTGGGTGGTGGAGACCGGCATGCCGGTATAGCTCGCCACGCCGATCGACAGCGCTGCGGTCATCTGGGCCGACACGCCCTGGGCGTAGGTCATGCCTTTCTTGCCGATCTTCTCGCCGATGGTGGTGGCCACGCGTTTCCAGCCCACCATGGTGCCGAGCGACAGCGCCAGCGCGACGGCGACGATGATCCACATCGGCGCGTACTCGACGGTCTGCAGCAGATCCTGACGCAGGTTCTTCAGGAAGCGCTGGTCGGCGGATGAGGTTTCCGGCAGCTTGGCGACTTTATCCGCCGTGTCGGTCACGCACATCAGCAGGCGGCGCAGGTGGCTGCGCTGTTCAACCGTCAGCTGATCGTAGCTTTGCAGGTTGGTCAGCATGCCCTGAGCCAGCTCGATCGCCGGCATGGCACGCGAACTGTCGCAGTGGAACTCAGCCGGCTTGTTCGGTGCAGCTTCATCATCCGGGCTTGGCACCAGCGGCGTCAGCGACACCGCATGCGACAGCGCGTCGCCGTGCTGCTGGTAATATTGCTGCAGGTGGCTCACGGCATCACGCGTACGGGTGATGTCATAACCGGTTGCATTCATATTGACCACGAAGCCGGCCGGCGCAACGCCGATCAGCACCAGCATGATAAGGCCGATGCCTTTTTGGCCGTCGTTGGCGCCGTGCGAGAAGCTGACGCCAATCGCCGACAGGATCAGTGCGATACGGGTCCAGAACGGCGGCTTACGTTTGCCGTCGACCTTTTCACGTTCCGCAGGGGTCATGTGGATACGCTGGCGTTTCTTGGTGCCACTCCAATAGCGGCGCAAGGCGAACACCATCACTCCCGCCACCATCATGCCGACCAGCGGCGAGAACAGCAGAGAAAGGAAAATACCAATCATTTTCGGGACGTTAAGCGCATCCACCACCGAAGTGTGGGTCATCAGGGCATT
Organism: Serratia sp. HRI; assembly: GCF_010119335.3. Lineage (NCBI taxonomy): Bacteria > Pseudomonadati > Pseudomonadota > Gammaproteobacteria > Enterobacterales > Yersiniaceae > Serratia > Serratia sp. HRI. The sequence continues at coordinate 2,905,624 of NZ_CP083690.1, forward strand.
GGTTAAACCGACACCGATGATGGCGCCTATCAGCGTATGGGAACTGGAGGCCGGCAGACCGAAATACCAGGTGCCGAGGTTCCAGATGATTGCCGCCAACAGCATGGAGAAGACCATGGCTAGTCCGTGTGCTGAACTGACGTTCAACAACAGATCGGTAGGCAGCAAGTGGACGATGGCGTAAGCAACACTCAAACCGCCGAGCATTACGCCAAGAAAGTTGAACAAACCTGCCATCACGACCGCAAGTTGCGAGCGCATGGCGCGGGTATAAATAACTGTAGCGACCGCATTGGCCGTATCATGAAAACCGTTGATGGCTTCATAAAACAACACGAACAACAATGCGAGAATTAACATCAGGCCGGTATGGAAATCCAGGCCAGCGAACAAATGCAGCATAAGCGTTACGCCAGTTTGTGGACATGAACGCCGCGCATTATCAGTGACAACCGGGGCCGGGGAAAAGGAAAATATGACGTTTTTTTGATTTGGACATGACGAAATGATGGCGTGTCTATAACAAAAATATGGAATATCAACGCGTTACTCTCCTCTGACCTCTGTAATATTTTCTTACTATGGCGTTGGCGGCGCCGGGGCTTTACAATCTGCCGCCGTGAATTTGGCGGTGACCGGCGGCGAAACGGCGTAATATGGCGCTCTTTTGTCGCGATTGTGGTTTTGATAAGTGAGGCTCAGGTGGAACAGTTTGATGTCGTAGTGATTGGGGCGGGCGCCGCCGGCATGTTTTGCGCCGCGCAGGCGGGGCAACTCGGTTGCCGCGTGTTGCTGCTCGACAACGGCAAAAAACCGGGCCGCAAGATCCTGATGTCCGGCGGCGGGCGCTGCAACTTCACCAATATGTATGCCGAGCCGGCGGCCTATCTGTCGAACAACCCGCACTTCTGCAAGTCGGCGTTGGCGCGCTATACCCAGTGGGACTTCATCGATCTGATCAACCGCTACGGCATCGCCTACCATGAAAAAACGCTGGGGCAGCTGTTCTGCGACGACTCGGCGCAGCAGGTGGTGGATCTGCTGGTCAAAGAGTGCGAACTGGGCCAGGTGACGATGCGCCTGCGCAGCGAAGTGCTGGGCGTGGAGAAAACCGAACATGGCTACGCGCTGGCGCTGAATGGTGAAAAAGTGAGTGCTCGCTCACTTGTGGTAGCCAGCGGCGGTTTGTCCATGCCGGGGCTGGGCGCTTCGCCGTTCGGTTACAAGCTGGCGGAGCAGTTCGGCCTCAAGGTGCTGCCGACGCGCGCCGGGCTGGTGCCTTTTACCCTGCATAAGCCGCTGCTGGAGCATGTGCAGACGCTGTCCGGCGTCTCGGTGCCGACGGTGATCACCGCCGAGAACGGCGTCAGCTTCCGTGAAAGCATCCTGTTCACCCATCGCGGCCTGTCCGGCCCGGCGGTGCTGCAGCTGTCCAGCTACTGGCAACCGGGTGAGTATGTGAGCGTTAACTTACTTCCTGATCTGGATTTGGCGGCCTTCCTGGATGACCAGCGTCGCCAGCATCCGAATCAAAGCCTGAAAAACACCCTGGCGTTGCACTTGCCGAAGCGGCTGGTGGAATGCTTGCAAACGTTGGGACAACTGCCGGAGGCCACGCTGAAGCAGCTGAATGCGCCGCAGCAGGCGGCGCTGGTGGATCTGTTGCAGAACTGGCGCGTGCAGCCGAACGGCACCGAAGGTTACCGCACGGCGGAAGTGACGCTCGGCGGCGTCGACACCAACGAACTTTCCTCCAAGACGATGGAAGCCCACAAGGCGCCGGGGCTCTATTTTATCGGCGAAGTGGTGGACGTGACCGGGTGGTTGGGCGGCTACAACTTCCAGTGGGCCTGGAGCTCTGCCTGGGCGTGCGCTCAGGCGTTGGCGGCGCAGGAGCGTTAAAAGCCGCTCAGCCTTGAAACGCACCGGGTTACATTGGCCCGGTCTTGAGCTGATTCATTAATTTTATTTTAGTATTGCCGTCGAGAAAACTCGCTTCCAGCGCCTGTCGGTTGCTGCGGTTAAAATCGTCATCCTGCCAGCCGAAGGCGTCATGCAACAGCTGGTACTCTTTGTTCAGCGTGGTATCGGCGACGGTGCGCGCATCGGTATTCACGTTCAGCCGCACTCCCATCCTTTTCAGCCGGTCTATCGGGTGACTGTCGATGCTGTCGAACAGATTGCAGACGAGATTGCAGCTGGGGCAGATCTCGAGCAGGACGCCGGTGGCTACCAGGCGCTCGATAAGCGCAGTATCCTCGATGCTCCTGACGCCGTGGCCGATGCGCGACACCTGCAGCCAATCCAGCGTTTCCCGTACGCTGTCGGCGCCCTTCGCCTCGCCGGCGTGGGCGATGACGTTGCCGCCGGCTTCGCGCACCGCCCGAAAGGCCGCTACGTGATTGGCCAGCGGGTAACGCGCTTCGTCGGCGGCCAAATCCAGCGCGACCACGCCGCGGCCCAGAAAGTTAACCACGAGCCCGGCGGTTTGCAGGCTGGCGGCCGCATCGAAATGCCGCAGCGTGCACAGGATCAGCCCGGCGGCGATGCCGTAAGTTTGCGCGGCGTCACGCATCGCGGCGAGCACCGTCTCGACCACCGCTTCACCGCTTAACCCCATCCGGGTATGCAGCAGCGGGGCAAAGCGCACTTCCGCATAGATGACGTTATCCGCCGCCAGCTGCGCGAACAAGTCATCGACGGCCAGCGTTATCGCCTGGTGCGTCTGCAGGAGGTCTATTTGTGGTGCGATCTTGTTTAAAAAGTCCCCGAGATCGGCGCATCGTTTCGGCGCGATAAATTGCCGATTAAAGGCCGTTCTGGTTATTTGCGGGTCGATCTTTTTGACATAGTGGTAGCTTAAACAGGTATCCAAATGGACGTGCAATTCCACTTTCTTCAATATTCTTGGATCGAATTTCATACGGGCCACTTATTTCATTAACGGCTGAGATAACAACGAAAACAGTTTTTCTTTAAACAGGCCGGGTTTAATGCGGGTGATCACGCGGGCATTGGCCGGTTCGCCGGTCAGGTGGGTGGAATCAATGACGTAATGGCCGTAAGACCTTTCACTTTTATATTCTACCCAGGAATACGCCTCCAGACTGGTCTCGACGATGTCCGGGTAGAGCGCCACCGCCATGGCGGTCGGATCGGGTAAATCAAAACCTTTACGCTCGCTGCGCCCGGCGTTGAACGCCATCAGCGTGCGATTGCAGCGCACGGTAAAGCGGCCCAGTTTGCCGAGATGATGCAATCGTTCAATATCGTCCTCGTCAATAAACGCTTCCCCCATCCCGATCTCCCAACCGACGAGGGTGAGCGGCAGCCCGGCATTCAGCACCAGATGGGCGGCCTCAGCGTCGGCGTAGAAGTTAAATTCGGCCAGCGGGGTAATATTGCCCGGCGTCAGCCCGGAACCGCCCATGACATAAACCCTTTTCACTTGTTCGGCCAGCGCGGGCGCTTTCAGCACCGCCATCGCGAGATTGGTCAGCGGGCCGAGAGTGACGATCTCCAACTCGCCAGGGCGTCGTGCGGCGCAGTCGATGATGGCGTCCACGGCATGCATGGGGTCGGCGGTCAGCTGCGGTTCGGGCAAGGCCATGTCGCCCATGCCGTCTTCGCCGTGAATGTGGTGCGAGTGATAGCGCGTGCGGAACAGCGGTTTCGCCATGCCGGCGTATACCGGAGGGGCATAGGTTCCCGCTTTTTCCACGCAGATAAGCGCATTTTTGACGCATTGTTCAAGCGGGCAGTTGCCTGCGACCGTGGTGATCGCTTCCACCCTCACGTCAGGCTCGCGCAACGCCATCAGCAAGGCGACGGCATCGTCGGAGGCGGTATCGGTATCTATCAAAATATGTCGCATGGCAGTCTCCTTGGGTGGGGTCTGCGGAGAAAATACCCAGACGGTCCGAGGCAAAAAAGGTCAGATGTCCTGTTCCGTTCTGAAGCGCGCCGGCTATTCTGGGCGCAGCTGAAAAGATAGGATGCAAGACGTTAACGGATAAGCCCTGGGAGTAAATCGCCGTGAAAACTGTCGGTGACAGCAAGCTAAAAGAAGCGTTTATCGAAGCTCACGATCTGCGAACGGCGCTTTCGCCCCCGCTGTTGGCCGCCTTGCGCCTGGTCAGGGTCGAGGCCGGTGAATACCTGGTGACGCAAAGCGATCGGTTGACCCACCTGTTTTTTCTCGTGCAGGGAAAATTGCAGGTTGAGAATTACGATGTGAACGGCATGCACATCGTCTTTTCCTTCGAAACGGATTTCTCCGTGATAGGCGATCTGGAGCTGTTCTCCCAGGCGCAGCGGGCGGTGTTCAGCACCGTTCAGGCGGTTACGGACGCGCTGATCTTCACGCTGCCTATTGACGTCATCAAAGAGCGGGCCATGCACAATCCTGTTTTCCTCGCCTTTATGTGCCGGCAGTTGAGCGACAAGCTGCTTAACGCTTCATTGCTGCATGCGAGCGGCGGCTTAACGGCAGAATATAAGTTGCGCAAATTTCTGTTATTTAAAATAAAGCAGGAAGGCGTGCAGATTCAGCTCGAAAACAGGGAGTTGCTGGCGGGCAGATTAGGGATCTCCGTCAGGCAGCTGAGCCGCGCGTTGGCGCAGCTCGCGGCGGACGGTATTATTCAGTTTAAAAACAAATCGCTACGGGTGGTGGATAGCCAACGGCTGGCCGACATCAACGGGAGCGCCAGGATCTAGCCGATCGCCGGCCCCTTAAGCTCGATGCGATTGCCGTCCGGATCGCTGAAGTAAATCGACGGTCCGTCGCCTTCCGCGCCGTAGCGCGATTCAGCAGGATCGACGGCGATCCCTTGCGATCGCAGATAGGCCAGCAGTTCGTCTTCGTTGAAAGGATCGATGCGCAGGCAGAGGTGATCGACATTTTGCCGGTGAGGATCGGGCGCATCGCCGCCTTTTTTTCCAAGCTGGCCGTTAACGTCGACCAGATCAATCATGGCCGCCCCGGCGTGCAGGTGCATCAGCCCCAAATCCGGCCGCCGTTTGGCGATATCACAGCCGACGATCTGGGTATAAAAATGCAGGCTTTTCTGCATATCGCGCACGCGCAGAACCACATGGTCGATAGTCTTCAGGCTGAAAGGGGGCATGATTTTCTCCCAGAATCGCGGCGTTACTCATCAGCATAATCGGCAACGCCCGATTTATCCCGTTTTCTCCCCCTACTGCTTTGCTGCCAGAGCCGCCGCTTAGCGCAGGGTTGCCACGATCCCTTCCAACGCCGCGCGCTGCGCCTCGCCGAGCGCGCTTTCCGTCGCCGCATTCTCCGCCAGCAGGGTTTGCAGGCCAATCAGCCAGTCATAGATATAAAACGCGGTGTTTTTGGTCGGCGTCGGCGCCAGCCGGGTTAACCGCTGCTGGCGGCTCCAGTCCACCGCCGGCTGCGGCGGTGGGGTAAAGATCGGCTGGCCGGGATTGACGCGGCTCTCGGGGCGCGTTGCCGCATCGCGCCGCTGGAAGCCGAGCCAGGCGACGAAGTCGCCCAGTATCGCCAGCGCCTGGCTGATTTGCCGATCTTCGCACTGGTCCGGCAGGCCCCCGGCGCACAGCGCGCGTTCCAGCTCATCATCGAGCCGCAGGCGGCAGGCGGCGCCGATCAGCGCATCAACCAGCAGTTCCAGGTGCGGCTTTTCGACGCCGAGCAGCTCCAGCAACCGACGGCTGTCCGGCAGGCTGCGCAGATGGTTGATCCAATCCGCGAATACCCGCGCGGCAAAGGATGACGCGGGGGGCTCGCCGGGTGCCGGGGTTTCCGGTGCGCCGAACAGATCGATATCGAGCCCGAACGGCGCTGGCGTCGCCGTCGGGGCCGGCGCGGCGTGCTGCTGTTGCTGATAAAGCTGGCGCAACGTATCGCGCTGCGGTAACAGCCGTTCCAGCAGTTCGCCGTGGCGGCCGGCCTGCGCCTGCAGCGCTCGCAGCAGCTGCTGGCCGCGTTGCTGCGCCGCGTGTGGATCGGTGGCGGTGAGCCAGTTGCCGAGCAGGCTTTCCGTCAGCTCGCGCTGCAACTCTTCGCGCTGTTCGAGCAGGCGCGCTTGCTTCTGGGCCGGGCGCGCCTGGGCGGCCAGGTAGCTCACCATACGGCGGCAATCCTGTTCATCCAGCGCCAGCAGCGTGGCCCAGCTGTCGCCGGGCTCGCCGACCTGGCGCTGTACGGCGTCGTCGGGGCGCGCTTTGCCTTCCCCGCGTTGATCGAACGGTGTGATCGCCCAGATCAGGCCAGGCTTGCGGCGCTGGCGCAGCGCCGGGGTTTCCCCCTGAGTCTGGTTGACCCAGTTGGCGAGCGCCTGGCCGATGCGGGCGGCGTCCTGTGGCGTGGCGGCGGCATCGGCCACCAGCAGCAGGTTGGCGTGCAGGCCGTCTGCGCAGCGGGACAGCAAATGGGCGCGTTTCGCCTGTTGCAGCCGCTGCGTTGGTTCCGCCTGCGGGCAGGCGCGGCTGCCGGGCAGGTCGATCAGCGCCACGTCGGCGGGCAGGCCCGCCTGCGCCGTTTGCGGCAGAACGGTGGTGACTTCGGCGGTCAGCCAGGTCAGATCGCTCAGCGCGATCTCCCGTTCACCGCCGTGTTCGGCCATCACGACGATCGTCGCGTTTTCCGCTGCGGCGCTCGCGGTCAGCAGCGGCAAGGCGCGGTGCGAAGCATGAACCTGTCGGCTGCCGCCGAGGGCATGCAGCGTGTGTGCCAGCTGGCGATAATGCGCCGTCAGCGTTGTTTCCTCTCCCCACAGCGGCGCAAACAGGCGCGCGCGATCGTCGATGCTCAACTGCGGCGCCAGCGCCACGGCCTGCGGCCAGAAATGCCTGTCCAGCGTCTGTTGCCCCTTGTCGCCGTGGCGGCGTTGGCTATCCCACAGCGTCAGCACATCGCTGTCGCTGAGGCCGTCGAGGGCGACGGTTTGGCGGTGGCGCGCCAACGCTTGCAGATGGCGGGCGATCGCGCGGGCGTCCCAGTCCAGCCGGAAGCCGCCCATCGCGGCGGCATCGAGCGTGATGGCCAGCCACTGCGCTTCATCGAGCAGCGCGAGGGCGAGCGGATACTCGGCGCACGGCGACGGCGCGACGGCGCCGTAACGCACCGCCAGCGCGGCGTCTGCGTGCAGCCTTTCTGCGCCGGGGGCCAGCGCCGCCAGCAGGTGGGCCTTGGCGGCGGTGTTGTGGCCGTACAGGCCGATAGCGACCTGCTCAGGTTGCGCATTCGCCAATTGCAGCGCGCGGTTATGGCAACGGCGCAGGCGCAGCGTCAGGCGATCCGCCTCCTGTTCCAAACGAGTGGACTGCCGGCGCGCGGCGTCCACCCAGGCGATCGCCTGCAGAATGCCGGTGCTGAGTGTGTGGTTCGGGGCCGATTGGGCGGTAGTGGTGGCTTTCATCGTGGGTAAATGCTCCCGCTGTCTATCCAGTAGTGGGTCGCGCCGGAGGCGCTGGCAGCCAGGGTATTGAGTTTCAGTTGCAGATGGTGCGCCGGGACGGGGCTGTCGTCGGCCAGCAACGCCTGCGCGATCTTGACGCTTTCTGCGCCCTGTTCGGCGCTGGCGGTAATGGCCAGCCGCAGGGTGATCACCGCATCGCCGGCCAGTTTGCGCGCCAGCTGGGCGTCATTGATGGTCAGCGTATAGAGCGGCGAGGCCGGCCAGCGTTCGTTGTCCAGTTGGCGAAAGCCCAGGCGCAGCGGGCCGCGCAGCTGGAAGCTGCCGGCGGGGTCGAGCGCGAAGTCGGCGCGATCCAGATCGATGTCGCGGTAATAGACGTTATCGTCCGCCAGCATGTTGTTGCCGTCCAGCATGCCCAGATGGCGAATGGTGGAGTAGGGCTGGAAATCGCCGACGTTGAAGTAAAAGCTCTCCAGGCGCAGGTCGATCGCCAACAGGCACAGCATGGCACCCACCGCGGCGGTGGATTTCGGGTTGTCGATGCGGCCGCGTTTGTTGAACGGGTACCAGCTGCGGGTGTGGTAGCCCTCGAGCGGCAGAATGCGGCTGGCGGGCAGCGGCTGCAGATGGCGCAGCAGCGCCTGCACGCCGGGGAAACGCGCCGGGCGGCCGGTCAACAGCAGCACGTCGCAGGTATACAGCGCCACCACCTCGGCCAGCAGGCGCAGGCAGCGGCCGATGCCGATGCGATCGGACAAGAAGGCGGCGTGCAGATCGGCCAGGCGGATCACCAGCGGGGTGTGCAGAATATCGAAGGCGTCGCTGTCGGCTTCGCGCTGCACCTCGCCGTTGATAAACGCCAGCACCTGCGGCGTCGGCGGCTGCGGCAGCAGGTCGCCCAGGCTGGCGGCGATTTCCGCCCGGCTGTCCAGCGGATCGTATTCTTCATAGGCGCCGAGCAGCGCGCGTCCGGCGGGCATGAAAATCTGCAGCGCGGCCTGCTGACGCAGGGTGGAAAGCCCGTCCATGCGCCCTTCGTTGCCGAACAGCCTGTCCATCAACGCCGGGGCGGCGTTCACGCCGGCGGCTTCGAACGCCTGCTGCACGGCGGGCAGGATAAACTGCTGGATGGCGTCCAGCAGGATATCGTCGCCGGCGACTTTAAAGCCCTCGCGGAACAGCAGGCGCGGGTTGATTTTGATGTTGTTGCCCACGCCGTCGTCGAGCGAATAGTGCGTGATCGCCAGATCCGTGGTGCCGCCGCCGATGTCGATGGAGGCGATGCGCAGCGTTTTTCCCGCCTGCTCACCCGGCGCCAGCGGCCGGTCGGGCCGGGCCATGGCGGCGAAAAAGGCGTCGGTGCGGCCGGCGAAGTTCACCTGGGTTTCATTGTACAGATAGACCATCTGGCCGCAGGTGGCCTCGTCCCACTCCATCTGCACCTGAGGCACCGGGAAGCGGGCGTGCGCGCCGTCGAACGGCGCATCCTGCGGGTGCCAGCCGAGGGCCTTCCACACCAGCCCGATCGCTTCCTGCATGCGGCGGCGGAAGATCTCTCGCTCCGGTTTCGGCATGGCCGAAGGCAGCGTCAGAATGATGGCGCGCAAACGGCGCGGCGCGGCGGCGTTCGGCATGCGGCTGCGCTGGGCGATGCTGTTGATCTGCATCAGCGCCTGCGCCAACAGCTCGGCGAGCATCAGCGTCATCACCGCGCTGCGGCTGTAATGGGCGGCGAACACCGGCAGCCGTTGCGCCGTCGGCAGGGCAGACAGCGGCACGCCTTCGTCGTTGATGAGGGTGGTCAACGGCGCGGCGGCGGCCATCGGCTCGTGCCGCTCGTTGAAGCGCCAGCCGGGCGCATAGCGCTCCTCGTCCCACAGGTAGCGGCGCGGGCTGGAAATGCCGGTAGTGCCTTCGTGGCCCGTTCGCCGCTGCGCCAGCTGCGCGGCTTCGCGGCCGACGCGGGTGATGGAGGGCCACTGGAAGGCGTCGTCGCGCCCGCTCTGGAACGACAGATGCGGCTTGCCGAAGCTGGCCTGAGAAAACTCCACCCGGCTCTCGAACAGTTCGTTGTAGACGCGGTGCGGTTCGGACAGCGAACGCAGCTGCAGCTCGTAGGTTTGCTTCAGGCCGTTGCTCTCTTCCGGGTGGTCTTCGACCAGCACGCCGCAGGTGTGCGAGTTGCCGACATCCAGCACCAGATCGACGTCGATCGCCGGTTGCTGCAGCGTCGCCGCCACTATTTTTATCTGCGGTACCGCCAGCTGATGGCCGAGCATGTGCAGCAGATTGAGGTAGTGCGCCTGATACTCGAAGGTTTTCAGCCCGGCGTTGATCTCCACTTCGGCGCGCTGCTCCCGCTCGGCGGCGCGCTGGCTGAACGCTTCGCGCAGCCAGCCGTCTACCCAGGTCAGATCGAGAAACTCGCCCAGCTCGTGGTTGCGGTGCGCCAGCGCGAAGTTCAGCCCGGTGCCGAGATCGCTTTCGCCCGGCGCCAGAGTCTCTTGGCCGGGCGCGGCGGCGCGGGTGTCGAAGGCCAGCACCACGCGCAGCAGGTTGCCGTCCTGATCCGGTTCATCCAGCTGCACCACCTGCAGGCGCGCCCAGTTGTCCGGGCCCGACAAAAACAGGCCCGCCGGGGTGTGGCGCAAGAAGGGCAGCGGCAGCCAGAGCTTATCCAGCAGGCGCAGCGACTGCTGCAGCGGATAGCTGAACTCCGGCCGCACCACTTCGGCGGCCTGGTTGCCCACGGCCGGCAGCTGGTATTTGCCGCTCTCGGCCTCCCATTGCAGGCGCAGCAGCGGGCCGCTGGCGGTCTTGCGCACGAATTTGCCGGGAAACTCGGCGTCCAGCAGCGGCGTCAGGGCAAAGTCCAGCAACTGAATGCCGCTGTCCTGAATCAGCGTAATGCCGTGTTTGTAGTCCGTAAGGGGTGCCAGCATCATTTACTCTCGCGCTTGAACGTCATGGGATAGGTGGTGTCCGCATCGTAGCGGCCGGTGCACTCCGCCGCGCCGGTTTCGCCCTGGCGGCAAACGATCTCCGGGATCTGGTAGCGGCTGCCGTCGCTGCAGCGCGCCTTGGTGCGGCTGTTGATCACCAGATTGCCGGACTGCATCAGCCCGGCTTCGACCGCCACCCGGCAGCTGACGCCGTCGCCGTAGGAGATGATGGCGTTGCCTTTGCCGCCGTTCAGACGGTATTGCAGGCCGGGGCGTTTGCCGGTGATCGGGTCTTTCAGCGCCACCGTGGCGCGCCATTTGCCGTTAAGGAAACGGGTGGAGCCGGCCTTCACCGCCTCGGGCGGCAGCACCAGCGCATTTTTGTCCGCCGGCTGCGGGATGACCGGTGCCGGTGGCGGCGGCATCAGCGTCGCGTGCGCCAGCGGCAAGCGCAGTTTGGGCAACGGCGCGGCGGCTTTTTCCGGCGGGGCCGGATGCTGGACCTCCGCCGGCATCGCCGGTTGCGGCGGCGAGCGGTGCAGCCAGGCGGCCAGCGCCGCACTGCCTAGCAGCAGCACGGGAAAGAGCCAGAGAGCATAGCGCCGGCGCGGGCGAACGGCGGCAGGGGATTCGATAGGCGCTGCCGGGGCGGGCGCCGGTTCGGGCTCGGCGGCCGGGGCCGGTTTTACTGGTTCGACAACGGCCGGTTTACGCGGAGCGGCGGCGATCGGCGCCGGTTTTTCCACTTCGACTTTCACCTCTGCTTCGATCGGGCGCAGGCAGGCCAACGGATCGTCCGGGCTCTGCGCCTGCGGCTTGATAAAGCCCCAGAAGGTCAGCACCGGCCGGTCGTCCACCAGATAAACGTGGTTGGGATCGGGCATGTGCATCGCTTTGGCCAGCAGCGCGCCGAACAGGCGATGGCTGGGGTGATCGGTCGCCTGGGCCTGTTCCGTCAGGCTGCGAAAGGTCGTCAGGCAGTGTTCCAGGTGGCGCACTGCCTGCGCCCGCTGGGCATCGCTTGCCGCCAGCCAGGAGGTGACCTTGCCGGGGAAGGGCGCATACCAGTCGATGCGGGTGCCGCTTTCGTTCGGTTGGGGGATCGCCAGACAGTCGGCGGCCTGCTGCTGCCGGCGAAGACGCAGGGTTTCCCGCAGCTGCTGCGCGCAGGCGTAGACCGGTTGCCCGTTTTCGCCTAAAGCCAGCACATCATCCAAACTGCCACTGCGTAAGAAGGGTTTCACCACGGCACCGCACCTTGTCCTGTTCTGCAAAAACGCATAAAAGTCCATGATACCCCGCAGGCAGAGCCGCCAAACGGCCAAGGACAGCCCGAAAAACGCCCTTCTTTGGCGTTAGCGGCGCGCTTTGCCAACCGGCACAGTGAAAATTTCGCTATCTGGACCTGTCTGTGAACCGCTTTATCTGAAAAATAGAACCTAGCCCCGGCAAGCGACGCCGGGGAACGATGTTCTCTTTCACTATGACATCGCCTCGCGGGTTGCCGATTTCGGTATGCCTCAGGCGTGCGGAGCGTTCACATGACGGACAGTCAGTCTGAAAAAACTCTCGTTGTTCCCCCTGCACATCCCGCCGTCGGGCATTCGGCCCAGGGCTGGATGAACGGCTTCCTTGGCATGATGATCTTCAGCGGCTCGCTGCCCGCCACGCGAGTGGCGGTGCTGGAGCTCGATCCGCTGTTTCTGACGGCGGTCAGGGCGGCGATCGCCGCCTTGCTGGCCCTGTGTGCGCTGCTGATCACCCGGCAGGCGCGGCCGACGCGGGCCGATTTGCCGCCGCTGCTGTTTGTGGCGCTCGGCGTGGTCATCGGTTTTCCGCTGCTGACGGCGCTGGCGCTGCAGCACACCACCTCGGCGCATTCGCTGGTGTACATCGGCCTGCTGCCGCTGGCGACCGCCGGTTTTGGCGTTTTGCGCGGCGGAGAACGGCCCAAGCCCGCTTTTTGGGCTTTTTCAGGCGTCGGCGCCGTGCTGGTGGGCGCTTTCGCGTTGAGCCAGGGGAGCGGCGGTGCCTGGCAAGGGGATGCGCTGATGGTCGGGGCGGTGTTGCTGTGCGGCCTGGGTTATGCCGAAGGGGCGGTGCTGTCGCGCCGGATCGGCGGCTGGCAGGTGATCTCCTGGGCGCTGGTGGTGGCGTTGCCGTTGACGCTGGCGGCCACCTGGCTGGCGGCGCCGGCCGGTTGGCCTGCGATCAGCGGCGCCGCCTGGCTGTCGCTGGTTTACGTCTCGGTGTTCAGCATGTGGATTGGGTTTATTTTCTGGTATCGCGGCCTGGCGCAGGGCGGCATCGCCGCCGTCGGACAGTTGCAGCTGCTGCAGCCGTTCTTCGGCCTGGCGCTGGCGGGCTGGCTGCTGCATGAGACCGTCCAGCCGATGATGATCGCCGTGATGGCCGGCGTGGTGGTTTGCGTGTTCGGCGCCAAACGTTTTTCCCGCTAGGCGCCGCTGCCGGCGCAGGCCAGGATCACCTGTCCGAGCCGTTCCACCGCCTGTTGCACCTGGCGGTCGGCGTAACCGCCCAATCCCAGCACCAGACCCGGCTCACCGTGGCCGGGCGCATACATCGGCGACACCGCCCGCAGCGCCAATCCGGCTTCGTTGGCGCATTGGGCGACCCGCACGTCATCGAGACCTTTCCTCAGCCACAGCACCATGTGCATGCCCTGATCGCAGGGCTGCACGACCGCCAGCTCAGGGGGGATATGCGTGTTGATCGCCTCGATCAGCACCCGGCGTTTCTCGGCGTAGACGCCGCGCATTTTGCGGATATGCCGGTCGAGATACCCTTCGGCGATAAAGGCGGCCAGCACGTGTTGATCCGCGCTGGGCGGATGGCGATCCATCAGGATCCTGGCGCCGCAAAAGGCGTCGACCAGCGGCGGCGGCACGACGGCGTAACCCAGCCGCAGCGAAGGGAACAGCATCTTGCTGAAGGTGCCGAGATAGAGCGTCCGTTCGGGCGCCAGCCCCTGCAGCGAAGGGAACGGGTGACCGGCGTAGCGCATCTCGCTGTCGTAGTCGTCTTCCACGATCCAGGCCTGCCGCTCTTTGGCCCAGGCCAGCAGGGCGCTTCTTTTCGCCATGCTCATCGGCATGCCCAGCGGATATTGATGCGACGGCGTGACAAAGGCGGCGCGGGCGTCGGCGGCCAGACGCACGCCGGCGGCAACGTCGATGCCGTCGTCGGCGACGGGCACCCTAATCATGTGCCGATCGCGAAACAGGCTGTCGAAAATGGCGGTAATGCCGGCGTAGGCGGGATCTTCGACCCAGGCGCTGTCGCCGGCGTCCAGCAGGATCTGGGCGGCCAAATAGAGCCCTTGTTGCGTGCCGGAGGTGATGAGGATTTGCTGCGGCGTGCAGTTTACCGAGCGGGAACGGCGCACATAGTCGCAGATGGCTTCGCGCAGCGGCAACGCGCCCAGCGGATCGCCGTAGCCCGACGGGGCGCCGGGGCCGCGTGCCCGGACGCGGTTACCGAGCCGCCGCCAGACATCGTCGGGCGCGGTATCACCGATCGGCACCGAGACGGTGAACGGTACCGGCGGCAGCGCCCGTGCCTGGGCGGCGAAGCGCGCCAGATGCTGCGCCTGTGAAGAAAGCGGCACCGCTACCGCCGAGCTCGCCTGCACGTTGGCGTGCGGCGTGCGGCGCGGCGCCTGATAGTGAGCGACCCGGGTGCCGGAGCCGGGCTGCGGCTCGAGAAAGCCTTCCGCCGTTAGCTGAGCGAAGGCTTCCAATACCGTGCCGCGTGCCAGATGCAGCGCCGCTGATAGCCGTCGCGTCGAGGGCAGCAGATCGCCCGCTTTCAGATCGCCCCGATGGATGGCCTGGCGCAGGGCCTGCGCCAGCTGGTGGCTAAGCTGGCCCGCCAGGCGATCGAGCTCGCCGATGGCGGGGACGTCAACGACTTTGGCTATTCTGGGCATGTATTCCGGCTCGCTTTGCAGTGCGAAAATGAGTATTCAGAGTAAACCACTCTGGCGTCACTCGCGAGCCTGTTGTCGCTCAGCCAAGCCCCCGCTGATTCAGCAGCACCTTATTCAACTCACTGTTTTTGCGCACGTTCAGCTTGCGCATCGCCGAACGCTTGTGGGCGCTGATGGTTTTCTGGCTGCGCTGCAGCAGGCCGGCGATGCTGCAGGCGGACATGCCGCTGCTCATCAATCCCAGCACCTTTTTCTCGCAGTGGCTGAGCGCGGCGATGCGGCAGGCCTGGCATTTCCACATGCCGGCGGCATGCACCGCCATCCACGGATGCTGGATGAATTTTTCCAACGCCATTTGCAGCTTGAGGCGGATGGCGTAGGCCGAATCGCCCCGATGGATGCTGAACAGCGGCGGCAGGTTTTTCACCTGTTGCTGGGTCGTGTCGTCGAGGATCAGCAGGGTCAGCTGCCGCTGGCGCGGGATGCCGTAGGGGCTCTGATAGCAGCAGGCGCAGCCCCAGCGCTCTTCCGGCGTGCGGAACACGATTTCGATGTTATCCAACGCCTGCAGCGCCAGCGGTGAGAATTGCGGATACCGGCGCTGGCATTCGTTCAGGGAGTGCAGATAGTCCTGCAGCAGCAGACGCAGCCCCTGCTGGTAGAAGTTATCGCTGTCGAACAGCGTGAAGCGAATATCTGGCATGGGTGGCTCCTTAAAAGGCCGCGGCACCGCGCCGGAGCGAACGGTGACGGCCAATCGCCGGCGTTCGCGCACCGGTCGTTTTCCTGATTTCCCTGGGGCGGTGCGGGCTTATTGGTACGCCAGCACAAAATTGGCGACGGACGTGAATTCGCCTTCGGTAATGCTTTGGTTCTGAATCGCACTCGGCCGTCCCTGCACATAGGCGGTGAAGTTCAGGCTGTTGGGGCCGTTTTGCAGCGCGACGGCGCTGGTGGCCTTATTCAGATCGATATCTGCACCCTGATGATCGAACAGGGCGATGGCGGCGCCGTTCGCCCCGTTGTTGATCGCCAGCTTGCCCGGCAGTTCTCCGTCTTCAGTGCCGCTGAAGGTCACGCTGACGGATTTGAACACCGTAGTCTTGCAGTCGGTCAGCTTGATGCTGAACGGCACCGGCGTGGTGTGGCCGTAGCGGTACAGGGTTTTGACGATCACCGTGCCCATCTCCACCAGTTGGTCGGCGGACTGCGGTTCGATATTGCACGGGCGGCTCACCACGGTGCCGTGGAACTGCACCGGCGCGCCGATAAGCTCGGTATTCGCCGTCGCCGGCATGGCGGTAAACCACCAGGGCACGCAGCTCAGCAGCGCTAAAGCGCGTAGACGCATTTTCGTTCCTCCCTCGGTTACTGGAATGCCGCCACGATGGTGGCCGATGCGTTGAATTCCCCTTCGCCGATCTCTGCGCCGCCGTTGGCGAACGGTGCCGCCACCAGGTTCCAGGAGCCGCCGTTGCCGATATTCGGCACCGGGTAAAACTCATTCGGGATAACCAGCTGGCCGTTGTGCGTCAGCCGGATGCCGAGATCGTTCTTGTCGGTTTTGAACACCTCGTTGCTGAAGGCGGCCGCCGTGCCCGACACCGCCAGCTTGATGTTCAGCGTACCGTCCTCGAAGCTGCCGCCCTCGCACTGGAAGCGCACCGGAATGCTTTGCGGGTAGTTCGAGCCGTTGAGATCGCTGCCGCCGATCTCGCCGAACTCCACGTTGATCAGCTGGCCTTCGTTCACCACGCATTTATCCGGCACGTAAAGGATCGCGGACTGGATAAACACCTGCGCCATCGGATTGGGGCCGAAACCGCCGTCGGTCGAGCCGAGGCGACCGTACATCTCGATGATCTGCCGATCGTTAATCTCGACGCCGTTAATGATCTTTTTGCGCACCCGGAAGGTGATGCGGCCTTTGGAGCCGCTTTCGTAGTTGTTTACCTGCACATAGGGCGGCGAACAGCTGTGATTGGGATACTCGTTGGATTCGTTGTAAAAAGGCACCGTGACATAGGCCTTCTTGTTGCCGGCGATCCACACCTCGGCTTTTAAATCCAGAAAGTCATTCAGTTTTAAATAGCCGTTGCCGTAGTCGGAGGGGGGCAACGCCGAATCCGACTTGTAAAAGTGCGGGCTTCTGGGGATCGGCGTATCGCAGTAGGCCTTACCGGTATATTGACCACCTAACGAATAAGGGAACACTTTGGTAAACCCCACCTGGTTGGTGATGTTGCTTTGATTCAGATCGATATAGAACTGTTTCGGCCCGCCGTCCGGCGTGACGTAGCCGTTGGCCCAGGCGGCGGGGGCCGCCAGCGCGATCGCCAGCGGCAGGCAGAGTTTGGTCAGTTGAGTTTTCATCGCGTTCTCGAGCCTCACAGGTAAATCACCTGAATGTGCGCCACGGCGGCGAACCCGGCCGCCATCACCGCCCGCTGGGTGGACTCCACGCTGGCGCTGAACCACAGGGTGTTGCTGCCGGGTTGCAGAATGTAGGGGCGGCTGCGTTGATTCAGCTCCAGCGCCTGGCCTTGCTGGTCTTGCAGCCGCAGGCCGATGCCCTGCACGCCGCCGTTCAACTTCAGCAGCGACGGGTTGTCGACGTCGCTTTCGCCGAGAAACACCAGCGTCGCGGCCTGCTCTCCCTGCAGATAGAGGCGGCCGGCGTCGCCGTTGCGCGGGCCGGCCGGGTTATCCGCCAACGCGCGCGCACCCAGCAGGCAGTTGCGGAACGAGAGGCGAAAACGCACCGGCGCGCTGCGATCGCCGGCGTTGCGGAAGTCGCGTGCGCTGACGTCGCCCAGATCGACGGACTGATCCCGGCTGTCCGGCGTCAGGCTGCAGGGGGAGCTGAGCAGGCCGCCGTGAAAGCTGACGGTGCCGGTGGTGCCTTCGATCACGCCCAGCGGCGTTGCCGCCAGCGCGCTGCCGCCGCACAGCAGTGCGCCGAGCAGCAGCGGGCGCAGTCGATCGGTGAATTCAGCCATGCTGGACCTCCTTATTTTTTCTCGGGCACGGCGGTGCAAACGTTGCCGTTGCAGGCGAAGCGCAGTTCGGGGTGGCCGCCGTAGTCGTTGATGTAGGTGATGACGAAGCTGTTCATGCCCGTGTCGTGCAGCTTGAGGCTTTCGCTGGATTTCGGCTTCAGCATCAGCGGCTGAAAACCGCCGATCGCGCCGCCGCCCTGTTTTTGCGTCTGCCGCGTCATGCCGGTCAGGGTGATGTAAAACGGCGTCGGGTTGTCGACGGTGACGGCGCCGCCGCTTTTACGGAACACCAGCTTTTCCTGCCACACCTGCCCCTTGGGCGCGACGATGGCCTTCGGCCGGTAGAACAGCTTGATCTGCGTTTGCAGCGCCAGCTGCATCACGTTGGTTTTGGTGCTTTTCGGCGGAATTTCGCGCAGGTTGAAGTAGAACACCGACTCGCGATCCTGCGGCAGGCGATCCGCCTCCGGCGTCTTGGTGATGCGCACTACGCTGCGTTCGCTCGGCTCCACGCGCTGCAACGGCGGCAACACCACCAGCGGCGAGGTGATTTTCTGGTGCTGCTCGTTCTCCAGCCAGGACTGCGCCAGGAATGGCAACTCTTTGTTTTCGTTGGCGATATTCAGGCTGATCGATTTGGCGTCGCTCACATAGACGGCGCGCGTGCGATCCAGCGATATCGCCGCGTCGGCGGTGGGCAGTACGGCGCTCAGGGCCAGGCCGGCGGCGGTCAGTAGCGTTATCGGGTGTTTGTTCATGTCATTATTTCTCAGCGTTACGGATTACAGGGTGGCGCACGGCAGCAGCAGCTGGTCCAGCGGCTTGGCGGCGCCCGGGATCACGATGCGGCAACGGCGTTGGCCTTCCCAGGCGACGTCCAGCTTTTCCTCCGGCTGCACGCCGGTCAGGTAGACCGAACCGCCGTCGTTGACCACCGCGACCTCGCGGCCTTTCTCGCTCAGCACTGCGGCGCCGAACGGCGGTTCGCTGCCGTCCGCGAGGCGAATGGTGGCCAGCAGCTTGCTGCCTTTCACCACCTCGAAGTGGCGGTAGCCGATCGCGCCTTCGGTCAGCGTGCCTTGCACCACGGCGCGAGTGGCCTCGACGTCGTCCGCCAGCTTGTTGACGTCGATGCGGGTGTCGGTGTTGTAGTAGCTGGTGATGTCGGAAATCACCGCCAGCCCGAAACGGTTGCTGTAGGCGCGGCCGTTGTTGATCGGCACGCCGGCGATGCCGTCGGTGTCGAGCATCATGCGGCTGCCGCCGTTGCTCGAGTTCTGGTGCGCCGCGATACCGTGCCGGGTAGCGGTGAGGCCGCCGCGGAACGAGCCGCCGATCGACGAGTAGCTGTCCTGCTGGTAAGAGGCGCTGGCGTTCAGCGAGCCGAATGAAGCGTTATGGGTGTAGTACCCGCGTGCCAGCGATTTGCCGGACTGATTAAAGCCGCCGCTGACCTGCCAGGTATTGTCCGGATCGCTGTAGTCGTTGTACGACGCGGTCTGCGTGACATCGCCATTGTTGGTTTGCAGCGCATAACCGACGCGCCGGCGATCGCCGATCGGCACGGTGAAGTTGAGCATCACGCTGTCGTCGGTGCGGCCCTGGTAATAGGTGCGGTAAGCCGACAGCGAGGCGGTGATGTTGCTGATATCGCCGACGCTGAACAGCTTGCTGGCTGACAGCCCGTAACGATCCTGAGTTCGCGCATCCCAATAGGTCTGGTGCGAGTAGGTCAGGTAGGCGGTGATCGCCTTGGCGCTGTCTTCCGCCATAAAGGTTTTGCTGGCGGTGATGGTGTACAGCTCTTTCTGACGGCCGTTGTAATTCTTGTCGTAATCGCCGTAACGCTCCTGCAGGTACTGCGACATGTTCATGAACTTGCGCTGCGAGAAGCGGTAGCCGGCGAAGGTGATCTGGCTGTTCAGCTCGTCGAAGCGTTTGGCGTAGTTGAGCTTGAACGACATGCCGCTGGCGGTCGGTTCGCCGGGCAGGCGGGCGATCGACTGGGTGACGTCCAGCGACATGGCGCCGAACACGTTCAGATCGCGGCCGAGGCCGAGCGCCCAGGCGTTATAGTCGCCGCCGAGCAGCGCGCCGCCGTACAGCGACCAGGCGTTGCTCAGGCCCCAGGAGAAATCGCTGGCGGAAAACAGCGGCCCCTGGGTGCGGTGGTCGTAGGCCGAGGTTTTGCCCAGCGCCACGTTGTAGCGCACGTAGCCCGGTCGGGTCAGGTACGGAATGGTGGCGGTATCCACCTGGAAGGTCGAGACGGTGCCGTCTTGCTCTTCCACCTTGACGTCCAGCTTACCGCGCACCGAGCTGTTGAGATCCTGAATGGCGAACGGCCCGGCGGGCACGGTGGTTTCGTACAGCGTGCGGCCTTCCTGCGAGACGGTGATCTTGGCGTTGCTCTTGGCGATGCCGCGCACTTCCGGCGCGTAGCCCTGCAGGTTGGGCGGCAGCATGCGCTCGTCGCTGGCCAGGTTGAGGCCGGTGAAGCGATAGGCGTCGAACACCCCGGAGTCGAGGTAGATCTCGCCCAGCGTCAGCTTGGCGGCCTGCATCGGCAGCGCGCGATAGGCGTAGATCTGGTTCCAGTCGAAACCGGTGCTGCGATCGCCGGCCTGCTGATTGTAATTGGCCTGGTAGTCTGCGCGCAGGCGCCAGGCGCCCATATTGGCGCCCAGCGTGCCGTAGCTGCTCAGGTTCTGGGCGGTGTTGTTGTTGTGGTTCTGCTTGCCTAACTGGCCGCTCAGGTTGTAGTCCAGCAGCAGGCCGGGGATGCCGTCGTCCCACTGCTCGGGCGGCGTCCAGTCGGGATCGGAGTATTTCATCCACGCCTGCGGGATGGTGATCGCCAGCACGCCGCCGCCGATGCGATCGGAGACGGTCGCGCCTTTGATGCCGCGAATGTCGGCGCACTGGTTGTCGTGCCACAGGGTGACTTTTTTGGCCGCTTCTTCTTTCAGCGCCATTTTTTCCACCAGGTCAGGCGGCAGGCACACCTGGCTGCCGCTTTTGTTATCCGGCGACGGGAAATACTGAATGCTGCGCTGGGGCAGCGTTTTCTGGTTGATCTTGATGTCCAGCAAATAAGCGCCGGGCATGACGTAATCAGCATCGGAGAAACGCGAAAGATCCACTTTGCTGCGCTCGCCGATGTCCAGCACGTCGGTATTGAACTCCGTGGCGGAAAATGCCGGACGCACCCAGAGGAAAGATAGAATGACGAGGAGAGGTAGGTGTTTCCGTGTCAGTAATGACGTCATAGCATAATCACTCATGGCAAGTCCGCGCCCAATAGCAGGTCATCCGTACGACCTGAATACGTAATGCTGTGCAGCGCCCGCCGGCGCTAGAGATAAGACAGGGTGAATTTGGCCAGAGAGCTGAAGTCGCCCGCCCGCGCCTTGTCGGGATGCAGGCGCAACTGCGCGCCGAAGCGCAGCGTGTTGTCGCCGGCGACAATCTGGTAATCCGCCGTCGTGCTGCCGAGCGGGATCGGGGTGCCGGCATCGGTCAACAGCTCGATAGCCACCCCCTTCGCCTCGCCGTAAACGCCCAGCAGAGAAGGATCCCGGCTGTCGGCGGTGCCGTCGAACGTGACGTTGGCCGCGCGATAGATGAAGTCAGGCTTCACCTGGCTGGCCAGCTCGCAGTTCACCAGTTTGATCGTGAAATGGCGGCGGCTGCCGATCAGCACCGACTGCCCGTCCTGCGAGGCGTCGCTCATGGAGATCAGCCCGAAATCGACGGTTTGATCCAGGCTGTCGCTGGCGATGCCGCACGGCGTTTCGACGATGGTGCCGCCCAGGCTGACTTTGCCGTGGCCCTGATTTTTCGCTGCCGCCGCCGCGTTGCCAACGCTGAGCGCGATGAGCAACAGGCCGCAAAGGCGGATAGTCATACTGGCGTCTCCCTGTCTTTCCCTGTTCCCTTGCCGGTATCCTCGGCATGCAATAAAGCGGGGGATGCCCTGAGACATCCCCTGTGGGGTATTACAGGTAAGCCAGGGTGAAGTTCGCCACGCTGGTGAAGTCGCCCGGTACCACGGTGCTTGAGGCGCTGCTGCCCTGCAGGTAAGCGGCGAATTTCAGCGAGTTGTCGCCGTCGTTCAGGCCCTGGCCGTCGGTCGCGGTGCCCAGTTCCACTTCTTTGGAGTGCAGGTTGTCGTAGATCACGATGCCGGCGCCGGTTGCGGTGCCGCTCAGAGCCAGCAGTTTGCTGTTGATCGGATCAGGCGTGCCGGTAAAGGTCACTTTGACGTTTTTCATGGTAGAGATGGAGCAATCTTTCAGTTCGATGTTGAAAGGTTGCATGCTGGATTTACCCTGGTTGGCCAGGATGCGGCTGCTGATCTGGCCCATCGGCACGGTCTGATCAACGGATTCCGGCGCGACGCTGCATGGCGCATCGATAATTTCGCCGGTAAAGGTGACTTTACCGCTGCCCTGATTAGATGCGGCATGAGCAACAGATGCGGAAGCGAAAGCAATCACGGTTGCCAGCATTAATTTATTCAGTTTCATTTCTCAGGTTCCTGTAGAGAGTTTTTAAATAAAAAGAACAGCACATCTAAATCCCCCGCGGCGGCGGCAACGCCATGTCGCCGGCCGTGCGGTTGGAGCCAGATCCTTTTGCTCTGGGCAATACGCCAACATCCGTTATTTATGAGAAATAACGAGATTTGGAAAATCGACAATGAATTTTCTGGTAAATAAAATACGAGTTTTATGTGTGGCGTGTTGCTGGGAATATTCTTGCAAATAATAGTATTGCTTGGGAATAGATTTTATTAAATTAAGTCAAATTCAGAATATAAAACCAAAAGGAAAAAGAAATATATTTGCTTTAAAATCAATAGATCGTATACAAATATTATCCAGTATAAATCACTATATAAATAACGATATGCGAGATATTAGATCGGGGGAAATAGGGGTGCACCTACAATTCACAATATTGTTTTGCTAATATCGCCCTTAGGCAGCAGATGATGCATTTCTCTTTAGAAACAAAATATAAAACATAATTAATTGTTTTTATTGTTGTTTCATGGTTTTTTGTTCACTATTGATTGGGTTTCTTATTCGCGTTTAACCCGCGTTTAGATCTAATTAATTAACAATTGAATAACAATTACACCGGTAGTGAATTATTCTATCGCATTGCGGTATAGGGATTTTTCGCTGTCTAACCCCTTTTGATTAATCAAATTAAGGCATGTGCCGCTGCCGTTCGCCACATAATGATGACCTAAGTGACAATTAAAGGATTATAAACGGAATGATAACGATGATTAATGCTTGCGGTGGACGCCGCAAGGTGGGATTGGCTATATTTTTGCTGTCTTTTATGGTGCTATCTGGCTGTGTGGACGGTAGCAAGACAAAACTGAATTCTGTGAAAAAACTTTCACAGAACAATCCTAATGATAAATCCGATGAACAACGCATCGCGCTTTGCCAACAACGGGTTAATTCGTTAAAGAATATTAATCCGCAAAGTTACCAAAAGCGCATTGCCTATTTTAACGGCCTGCTTTCCAACGCCTCGGGATATGCCGGGGTGCGCGGCAACGTGGATGAGAGTACCCGTAAAGCGATTGATGCTCTTTATCAATATAAAACCGAGAAATTCTGCGCCGACGTCGAGCATGAGCTGATGTCCGATCTGTCCAGCCGGGTTGAGAATCTGTAGCCATGAAGCGATGCGCGCAAGGATGGGCGATGGGCTTTTTGCTGTTGGCGGCGAACGGGGCCGCTTGCGCCGCCGACGACGGCATTCCCGCCCTGTTGAAGTTCGCTGAACAACGGCAGGCGCCGCCGGCCGCGCTCGGGGAAGACACCGCGCGTAAACCGGTGCCCGCACCGGCCGCCAAATCGGCTGCCATCGCCGGGGCAGACGGCGTTCGTTTAACTTCTCTGAAGCAGTCTTTGCAACAGCAGGCGGAGAAAATCCGTCAGTTGGAGCGGCAGTTAGCGGCGGCTCAGGCCGCGGCGGCGCCGAAACGGGAGCGGGCCGTCGTCGATATTCGGCCGCTGGCCGATGCCCTGAAGGGATTGCGGCAAGCCGTTGCGCCAGTGCCTGAGGTGGGCGCATTGGCCGCTTCGCTAACGCAGGCCGAACAGCGCAGCGCAAGGTTGGCGGCGCAGTTGGCGCAGCAGCAGCAGCGGATCGACACTTTGCTGGCCGAGCGGCAGCAGGCCACCGAACCGCCCTTGCTGGCCAGCGAGGCGGACAAACAGGCGTATGCCGCTGGCGTGTCTCTGGGGCGCGACATTGTGCATTTGCAGCAGGAGAACCGGCGCGCGGGGCTGGAGGCGGACAGCCGGCTGTTGCTGGCCGGCATCGCCGATACCCTGGCCGGGCGGTTGCGGCTGGATGAGGCCGCCATCGACAGCGCGTTGCGCACGGCGCAGCAGCGGTTGCAGCAGACGCAGGCACCACCGCCACCGCTGGACGACAAAGCCTATCTGGCCGATTTCGCCCGTCAGGAGGGCGTCAAGCAGGATGCGCTCGGTTTCTACTACCGGGTGGACTATGCCGGCAATGGGGCGATTGGCGCCGACGATCGGGTGGATATCGTGGTGCGCGAAAACCTGGTCGACGGCCGGGTGGTCAAAGATATGGAGTTGGCAGGGACGGTGATCTCGCAGCCGTTGACGCGCTATCCGCCGCTGTTTCGCGCCGCTATCGAGAAGCTGCAGCGCCACGGCTCGATCACGCTGGTGGTGCCGCCGGCGCTGGCGTACGGCAAGCAGGGCAGCCCACCGGCAATCCCCCCGGACGCCACCATGATTTATACCCTGCGCATCGCTGACGTGCAGCCGTGAACGGGGGAGCTCAGCAGTAACCACTCAGGAGGAATGCTATGGCCAAGGCGCCGAAAACGTTTGAAAGTAGAAAATCGCTGATGCTGAATGTGTTGCAAGGATTGTGCAGAGAGCGTGTCGAAGGGTCAGGGGGCCACCATCCCCCGCCGGAGCAGTGGCCGAAGACGCGCGAGCTGGCGGATAAATGCGGCGAAAACATTTATACCACCCGAACCCTGCTGCTGGCGCTGGAAAAGGAGGGCAAGGTCCACTGCACCCACCGCAGCATCAACAATTCTCTACGCTGGTACAGCTGCGACGAACAGGCAGCGATAAAAAAAGAGTGATTCGACCCTGGCGGTCGCTTTTGACTATCTCTACAGCTAATCATTAATTAATCTTATCATTTGGCGGGGCGTTTTGCTCCGCCAATCCTCCTCTCCGCTCTCTGCCATCCGCGCAGGCATTGCTAAGATGTTTTTTGCGGCCATATACTTATCGCTCAGACGGGAACAGGTGTAGGGAGCCGGCATCGTAATGAAGGAAAAGAAAGACATACTGAGATTGGATGATATTCATTATCAAATAGACAACCAGGTGATCCTGGACTCCGTCTCTTTCACGCTGGGTGAAGGCGAGTTTAAACTGATCACCGGGCCTTCCGGCTGCGGGAAAAGCACGCTGCTGAAAATCATCTCTTCCTTAATGGATCCGACCCGCGGGAGCCTCTATTTCGACGGCCAGGCGATCGCCGAGATGTCGCCGGAGGCGTATCGCAAGCAGGTTTCTTACTGCTTCCAGACGCCGGCGCTGTTCGGCAATACGGTTTACGACAATCTGGCGCTGCCCTACCAGATCCGTCAACAGTCGCCGGATGAACGAAAAATGAAGGCCGATCTAACGCGTTTCGGCCTGCCGGAGGCGATGCTGACCAAAAGCATCAACGAGCTGTCCGGTGGAGAGAAGCAGCGCGTGTCCCTGATCCGCAACCTGCAGTTTATGCCCCGGGTGCTGTTGCTCGATGAGATCACCAGCGCGCTGGACGAGGAAAACAAACGCAACGTCAATGAGATAGTGCATCAGCTGGTGGCGGAGCACCGGCTGGCGGTGCTGTGGGTGACGCACGATACCGAAGAGATAGCGCATGCGGATGAGGTGATCACCCTGCGCGCGCACGGCGCCGAGCAACAGGAGCAACAGCATGAATCAGCATAACATCACCAACGAATCCTTAGGCTTGTCGATGATCCTGGTGGTGGTCGCCATCCTGATCAGCCACCGGGAAAAGCTGGCGCTGGAAAAGGACATTATCTGGAGCATCTGCCGCGCGGTGGTGCAGCTGATCATCGTCGGCTACGTGCTGAAGTATATTTTCGACCTGGATAACGCGCTGCTTACCGTATTGATGGTGCTGTTCATCTGCTTTAACGCGGCCTACAACGCCAAGAAACGCAGCAAGTACGTCGAACACGCGTTCGTGACGTCGTTTATCGCCATCACCACCGGCGCGGTGCTGACGCTGGCGGTGCTGGTCTTGACCGGCTCCATCGAATTTACGCCGATGCAGGTGATCCCCATCTCCGGGATGATCGCCGGTAACGCCATGGTAGCGGTGGGGCTGTGCTACACCAACCTCGGCCAGCGTTTCAAAAGCGAACAGCAGAAGATTCAGGAGATGCTCAGCCTGGGGGCGACGCCCAAGTTCGCTTCGGCGGCGCTGATCCGCGACAGCATCCGCGCTTCGCTGATCCCGACCGTGGACTCGGCGAAAACCGTTGGGCTGGTTAGCCTGCCGGGCATGATGTCCGGGCTGATCTTCGCCGGCATCGACCCGGTGAAAGCGATCAAATATCAGATTATGGTGACCTTCATGCTGCTTTCCACCGCCAGCCTGTCGACCATCATCGCCTGCTATATGGCCTACCGTAAGTTTTACAACGAGCGCCACCAGCTGGTGGTCGGCAACCTGAAGTAACGCCATGAAAAACGGCCTCCGCGGAGGCCGTTTTTTTACCCTTGCAGCAGGGCGATGCTGTGGCGGATTTCCCGTTCGATATCCGCCTCGCTCCAGCTGTCCAGCTGCGAAGAGAAGGGCTCGAAGGCATAGACGCCGGTGTAGCCCAGGCGTTCCAGGTTCTGTACCTGACGGCGGCTCTCCAGCCGATCGCCTGCGCTCAGCATAATGCGCTCTTCGTCGCTCAGCGCGCCTTTATCCCGCCCGTCTTCCACGCCGGACAAATGCACCAGGCCGATCTGCGTCACCTGGATTTGCGCATCGAAGTCGGCCTGCGTCACATCGCTCAGGTAGTGGTGGAAAGTATCGAGCACGATGCGGTACGGCGCGCCCGAATCGCGGATGAGCGCCTGGGTCAGCAGCGACGATCGCAGCGAACTGATGCTGAAGCCCAGCGGCTCGACGTACCCCTGCACGCCATAGCGCGCAAACAGCGGCGCCAGCAACCGCAACGCCGCGAGGGTGTCGTCGCGTTTTTGCTGCTCGCTGCGCTTGTCATCGGCGCTGCAGTGTGGGCACAGCACCAGCGCCCGGCTGTGGATGGCCTGCGCCTGCGCCAGCAACGCTTCGGCGCGCTGCAGCAGCGCCGCCGGGTCGTCTACCCGATTGAACATGCCGAGGGCGTTGATCGTGACAATCTCGATGCCGTATTGCGCGGCGAGCGCGTTGAGCTGCGCGTCGCTCAGATCGTCAGTTACCTTGCCGCTGGGCATGTCGTTGCGCAGCTCAATTTTGCTGAGCCCGCAGCGTTTCACCAGGCGGAAAAAACTGTCCAGATCGAGATTCGGCGCGATCTTGCGGTTAATGCAGAAGCGGTCCAGCGCAAGTGTCATGAGGCATTACTCCAGCGGTCAGAGTTGAGAGATCAGGATTTGCCGTTTTCCAGCGGCAGCGGCTTGCCGTCGGGCAGGGGGTGACGGTGGCGTTTGGCCAGCACCACCTGCTCCATTTTTTCCAGCGAGACGCCTTTGGTTTCCGGAATGTAGCGGCCGATGAACCAGTAGCTGAACAGGCAGCAGGCGGCGAAGATCCACATCGGGAAGGCGCCGTGGAAATGCGAGAACAGATACGGGTGGTCGTTGATCATCGGGAACGACTGCGATACCGCGAAGTTGGCGACCCACATGCAGCCGACGGCAATGCTCATCCCCTGCGCGCGCATGCGGTTCGGGAAGATTTCCGACACCAGCACCCAGGCGCCGACGCCCCAGGACAGCGCATAAAACACCATGAAGAACAGCATGCCGAACAGCGCGAAATAGCCGGTGGCCTGGGTGTAGAGCGCGTACGAGGTGAGCAGCAGGCCGGCGATGGCGCCCAGCGTGCCATAACGCATCAAGGGAATGCGACCCATACGATCCATCAGCATGGCGCCGATGACCGAACCGACCAGCTGCAGCACGCCGATCCAGATGGTCTGGAACAGCGCTTCCTGCGCGTTTTCGGTCACGGTTTTCAGCACCACCGGCGCGTAATACATCATTACGTTGACGCCGGTCACCTGCTGCAACATGGCGATCATGCAGCCGACGAACAGGATGAAACGTACCCGCACATCGCCGTAGTTCAGCTTCCGGTGCTGCTGCTGTTGATCCTGATGCAGCGAGTCTTTGATTTCTTTCAGCAGATTTTGCGCGTGGGCGGCGTTGGAGACCTTGGTCAACATCGCCAGCGCCTGATCGTCGCGCCCCATCATTACGTTCCAGCGCGGGGATTCAGGAATGACGAATACCAGGATGCAGAACAGAATGCAGGGGATCACGCCCGAGGCGAACATCCAGCGCCAGCCCATTTCCACCAGCCAGGCTTCGCTGGCGAGGCTGGCGATTTTGAAGTTGACGTAGAAAATCACGATCTGACCGAAGACGATGGCGAACTGCTGCATGCTGAGCGCGCGCCCGCGCATGTCTTTCGGCGACACTTCCGACATGTACATCGGCGACACGGTGGCGGCAATGCCGACCGCCAGCCCGCCGATGATGCGGTAGATGACGAACCAGGTGAAGGTCGGGGCCAAGGCCGCGCCGACGGCGGACACGGTGAACAGCAGCGCCGCCAGCATCAGCGCCTTTTTACGGCCCCAGCGCGCCGCCAGCGGCCCGGCGGCGAAGGCGCCGACCACGCAGCCGATCACTACGTTGGAGACCGCCCAACCGGTTTCGGCCGGGCTGAGACTGAAATAGGTTTTCAATGCTTCGATCGCGCCGGAGATCACGGCGGTATCGTAGCCGAACAGAATGCCGCCCAGGGCGGCGATGCCGCAAATTCGCAATATGTAGCCGGTATTGTGCTTACGCTGATATGACATGTGTTGCTCCGATTTTTATCCTGGCTTCCGTCCGCACGGTTGGGGTGTCGGGAAGAGGGCGAGCGGAAGGGTGTGAACCGTGCCTGTCATCAAGGCGATGTCGTCGATAAATGCTGGAACAAACAAGAACATTTATTTCATAATTAGTGAATAATGGAATATTGATTTTTAGATCCAGTTCAAAAAAAACCGTCGCGAGCGATTCGGGCACCTTGGGCGAACGGGGGCTGGCGGTAACAACGACAGGGCAGGCACAGCGTGGGTTTTCTGTAGCAAAGTCAGTGTGCATTACCCCGGGTTTCTTCTCCGCCGTTGCGCTTTCCCTGGCACGGTAATGAAAGCGCCAACCGGATCGACACCGCAAAATTGCGACCTCACGCACTAAAAATAAATTTTCCAAAACAATTTATTTGAAACTTTTTTTTCAATGAAATAGAGTTTGCTGTATCCGGTCAGGATTTAGCCGGCTTGCCGACGGGGTTTGGCGAGCGGGACGATTAACGCCGCGCCGCCGGCGAATGGCCAGGCGACAGCGGACTTGAAAAGAGGGCGTGACATGAAAACCGTGGGTAACTTTATTGGCGGGCAGGTGTGCCTGAGCAGCAGTAATCAAACCGTTGACGTGCACAACCCGGCCAGCGGGCAGGTTGAGCGGCACGTCACGCAGAGCACCGCCGCCGAAGTCAAACAGGCCATCGACGTGGCCCATCAGGCATTTGCCGACTGGTCGTGCACCACGCCGCTGCGCCGCGCGCGCATCATGTTCAATTTCAAGGCGCTGTTGGAACAGCACCGCGACGAGCTGGCCGAGCTTATCGTCAGCGAGCACGGCAAAGTGTACTCGGATGCGCTGGGCGAACTGACGCGCGGCATGGAAGTGGTCGAATTCGCCTGCGGCATCCCGCATCTGCTCAAGGGCGAGTATTCGCCGGACGTCGGCAGCGGCGTCGACAGCTTCTCGCTGATGCAGCCGCTGGGCGTGGTGGCGGGCATTACCCCGTTCAACTTCCCGGCGATGGTGCCGATGTGGATGTTCCCTATCGCGCTGGCCTGCGGCAACACCTTCATCCTCAAGCCGCCGGCGCTGGTGCCTTCCGCCTCGGTGCGCCTGGCGGAGCTGCTGAAAGAAGCCGGCCTGCCGGACGGCGTGTTCAACGTGGTGCACTGCGCCAATGAAGACGCGGCGCAGCTGTGCACCGATCCGCGCATTCAGGCGGTGAGTTTCGTTGGCTCATCCACCGTGGCGGAACATATCTACACCACCGCCAGCGCGCACGGCAAGCGGGTGCAGGCCTTCGGCGCGGCGAAGAATCAGGCGATCGTCATGCCGGACGCCGATCTGGACGCCACGGTCAACGCGCTGATGGGCGGCGCGTTCGGCTCTGCCGGTGAGCGCTGCATGGCGTTGCCGATCGCCGTGGTGGTCGGTGACGATACCGCCGACAAACTGATCGCCAAATTGAAGCCGCTGATCGCGCAGCTGCGCGTCGGGCCGGGCTTGCCGCAGGGCGGCGAAGAGAATGAAATGGGGCCGCTGGTGTCGTCCGCCCACCAGAAGAAGGTGCTGGGCTATATCGATCTGGGCGTGGAAGAAGGCGCCACCCTGGTGGCCGACGGCCGCAATTATCAGGTGCCGGGCTATCCTGAAGGCTACTACGTCGGCGGCACGCTGTTCGACCATGTGAAACCGAATATGCGCATCTACCGCGAAGAGATCTTCGGGCCGGTGCTGGGCATCGTGCGGGTGCCGGACTACCGTACCGCCATCGACACGGTGAACGGCCATGAGTTCGGCAACGGCAGCGCCATCTTTACCGGCAGCGGCCACTACGCGCGCCAGTTCGTACAAGAAGTGCAGGCCGGGATGGTCGGCGTCAACGTGCCGGTACCGGTGCCGATGGCGTTCCACAGCTTCGGCGGCTGGAAGCGCTCGGTGTTCGGTGCGCTGAACGTGCACGGCACCGACGGGGTGCGCTTCTACACGCGCATGAAGACCGCCACCGCGCGCTGGCCGGCCGGGCAGCAGACGGTGTCCGAATTCAGCATGCCGACGCTGGGTTAAGCGCTGTCATATTCAGGCCAGGCCGTTGCTCCTTCGGGCAGCGGCCTTTGCACGAATCATTAACAGGAGAATCGAGATGTCTTCACTGCTTGCCAAATGTCAGACGCCGAACGCCGAAGGGCGCATCCAGCATGTGACGCCGGAAAATGCCGGTTGGCGCTATGTCGGCTTTGACGTTTATCGCCTGGGCGCCGGGCAGTCGCTGCAGCTTGAGTGCGGCGATAAGGAGCTGTGCCTGGTGCTGGTGGCCGGTATCGCCTCCGTCGCCACGCTGCGCGCCGAGTACCCGCATATCGGCAAGCGCATGAGCCCGTTCGAGCGCACGCCGCCTTACGCGGTGTATGTGCCGCATCACGATCGCATCGACGTGCGGGCAGAGACCGATCTGGAGCTGGCGGTGTGCAGCGCGCCCGGCAGCGGCCACCTGCCTTCACGGCTGATCACGCCGGCGGATATCGGCGTGGAGCGGCGCGGCAAGGGGCGCAACCAGCGGTTGGTGCACAACATTCTGCCGGACAGCGAGCCGGCCGACAGTCTGCTGGTGGTGGAGGTTTACACCGACGAGGGCAACACCAGTTCCTACCCGAGCCACAAGCACGATCAAGAAGACTCGCCGGACGAAACCTATCTGGAAGAGACGTACTATCACCGCATTCAGCCGGAGCAAGGGTTCTGCATGCAGCGCGTCTATACCGACGACCGCACGCTCGACGAGTGCATGCCGGTCTACAATCGCGATGTGGTGAAAGTGCCGCGCGGTTATCACCCGGTGGCGACCCTGGCGGGCTACGACAACTATTATCTCAACGTGATGGCCGGGCCGGTGCGGCAGTGGAAATTCACCTGGGAAAAAGACCACGCCTGGGTTAACGGCGACGCCTATCCCGCCGCGCAATAAGCGCTTGAGGCCCGGCTTGCCGGGCTTTCTCTATATTAGGGTATAAATTTGCCCTAAATTTGCCCTCCCTCTTGCTCAAATGATAACCTGTCCGCATGCGATTGCTCCCCGACTGAGTGAATCCAAAGAACCGCTGTGATACAGCGTGATTGCCTATGCGCAGGAGGAAAAACCATGACGACTACCATGTCCCAAAAAGCGGCGCGCGAAGGATTAGGTTCGCCCGATCTGTTTGAAGGCGGGGTTTACGTCACAAAAAATGGTGTTGCTGAGCTGTTTGTGCAAACGGCGGCTGAGAGAGAGGCCGAAATTCGGGAACGCAATCTGGAGCGCCAGTCCAACGCGTTGCTGAAACTGACTATGATGGCGAAGCAAGAGATTAAAAATCATCGCGGTCTGTCGCCCGAAGAAACGTTGCAGCGGCTGCGCGACGCGCGGAAATAGGCCCGAGGTGCAGGATGCCCCAGGAAATACGTTTTACCGTCGCGCCGGCGGCGGAATGGAGCCTGAAAGACATCGAGTCTTACAAGAGTGGAACGATAGGGGCCGCCGCCGCCGGGGTGTTCGTGGATAATCTGTTGTTATCGTCTCTTGCGGCAATCGCGGACGATCCTGCCCGCTATCGCTTCAACGCCGTGCTGGCGGGCATGGGGGTACGGTTGCACGAGCGATTGGATCCCGACAGCGAATATCGCGTCATTTATGACTACGACGGCCAGACG
The DNA here is from genome assembly GCF_010119335.3 of Serratia sp. HRI. Classification (NCBI taxonomy): domain Bacteria; kingdom Pseudomonadati; phylum Pseudomonadota; class Gammaproteobacteria; order Enterobacterales; family Yersiniaceae; genus Serratia; species Serratia sp. HRI. Next base: position 2,937,742 of record NZ_CP083690.1, read on the forward strand.
GTGGAGATTCTGCTTTTCATCAGCATGAAGCAAGATCTGGAAAGCGCGCTCTACCGTTATTTGTTGCTGCAATAATCCCGCCGCGCCCGAGCCTGCCGGGCGCGTTCACCCCAGCCTTACTCGTCCCGGGCGTTATTCAGCGCCAGCGAGACCGCCAGCGTCTGCGCCAGGCACATCGAGGCCACCTGCGAACGGAATCCGTCCACCTGCGCTTCGCGCACCACGAAACAGACGTCGCTGAAGGCGGCCAGCGGGCTGACCTGGCTGTCGGTGATGGCGATCTGTTGCGCGCCGCGCTTGGCGCCCAATTCCACCAGTTCCACCGCCTCGCGGGCGTACGGCGAATAGCTGATGGCGATCACCACGTCCTTCGGTTTCACCATGCTCAGCTGTTCGGTGAACATGCCGCCCAGGCCGTCGATCAGAAACGCGCGGCGCTCCAGATGGCGCAGCGCGTAGGTGAGGTAAGAGGCGACGCTGAACGAGCGGCGCAGGCCAATCACGTAGATGTTTTCGGCGTTGTTGAGCAACTCGACGGCGCGTTCCAGCTGCTCGGGGGCGATCTGCATCGCCAGCTGCTGCAGCGCCTGCGCGTTGACCATGGTGAACACGTTGAGGATTTCCGCCGGTTTCTCCGGCGCGACGTTGTCGTCGGTGGAGGTTTGGCGGAACAGGCGTGCGCGCTCGGTATAGTTCGCCGTCTCTTCCATCAGATGCTGACGGAACACCTGCTTCATTTCGTTGAAGCCGCTGAAGCCGAAGGCGTTGGCGAAACGGATCAGCGTGGAGGGCGGCACGCTGGCCTGTGCGGCGATGGAGGCAACGGTATCGAAAGCGATGCTGTTACTGTTATCCAAAATGTAGCGCGCCACCTGCTTCAAACGCTTGCTCAGCGTTTCATAACGGTGGCGGATCTCGTCCTGTAACAGCGAAAGTTGAGTTGGGTTGTTCATCCATTCGGCTCGCAGTGGGGTGAAGGCGCATTGGCCTGACGCCTGAAATATTGACAGGGTATTTTAACAGACGGAGCGGAAATTTCATTTCCTCAAAAAGCGATTTATTCGATCGCACATTGCGCGACTTCACAGAAAAGGGGCAAAAAAATCCCCTTAAAGCGGCGAAATGGCCTTAAGGGGTCGTGAACTCGCGCTCGCTGTCAGTGCGCGCCGCCCGCCTGCGGACGGTACTGGCGCCAGAAACCGATCAGCGTCAGGTATTTTTGTTTCACCTGCTCGATCAGGGCGGCGTCGTCGATTTCATCCTGCAGCCAGCGGCGCGAAGGCTGGCCGAAGATGGTGCGGCCGACGGCGAAACCTTTCACCCAGCGCGCATCCGCAGCGGCGGCAAAGCCCGCCTTCAGCACCGCTTCCGGGGAGTCGAGCCCCAGGATCAGCACGCCGCGGCAGAAGGGATCGTAGGTGTCGATCAGCGCGCCGACCCGCCGCCAGTTTTCCGCGCTCAGCGGCGGCAGTTTCCACCAGTCCGGCTGAATGCCCAACCGGTAGAAGTGTTCAATCATCTCCAGATAATGGCGTTCGTCCTTGTCGGGGTTGTTGTCCGGCAGGATCACCTCCAGCAGCAGCTCGTGGCCGGATTTGCAGCAGCCGCGGTAGACGTCGGCGATCAGTTCATCCTGCTCGCGGCGCAGTTCCGCCGCGTCGTGCGGGTGATAAAATACCAGGCACTTCACCACGTGCTCCTGCGGCCAGTCGATCAATTGTGAGCCGATATTGCCGTGCTCCAGGCGCAGCGGGCGCGAGCTGGGCAGCTCCACCGGCCGGCCGATCCACCATCCCTGGCCGGTGATCTCGTTCAACGCCGCCTGCCCGTAGGTGGTGTCGGCCAGAATGCCGCTGTTGCCGTTGAGGCCGGCCTGCGCGGCAGCCTGTTGCGCCGCCGTTAACAGCAGGGTTTTCAGGCGCGGAATGCGTTCCTCGCCGACGCCGGCTTCGCGCGCCATGTCCGCCAGCTGCTTGCGGTGATCGAAAGCAAACACGCACAGCTCTGGCCATTGCTGCTTGCGGGTGGTCACCCGGTGCAGGTGGTTCAGACGTGCGTCGCGGTCCGGGCGCGTGACCTGCCGTTCGCGCAGCAGGTAGTCGTCCAGCTCCCGTTTGGTCGGCATGGCCGGCGCGCAGCCGTGGCGCGACACCACCAATGCGCCGCAGGCGTTGGCGTAGCGGCAGGCCTGATCCCAGCCCTCATCGTTCAGGTAGCCGCGCAGCAGGCCGGACATAAAGGCGTCGCCGGCCCCCAACACGTTCAGCACCTCAACCCGCACGCCGGCGTGCAGCTTCACCTGCGCCCAGTCGTCGGCGATTTCGCCTTCGAACACCGAGCAACCCTGCGCGCCACGCTTGCACACCAGCGTGGCCGCCGTGGCCCGCCGCACGTTTTTTAGCGCCGTCAGCGTGTCGGTGCTGCCGCCGGCGATGTGAAACTCCTCTTCGGTGCCGACGATCAGATCGAAATGGTGCAGCACCTCCTGTAGCTCGCGCGTGACCTGGTCCGATTCCACAAAGCGGGTTTCGCCGTCGCCCAGCGACGTCAGCCCCCACAGCACCGGGCGGTAATCGATGTCCAGGGCGGTGCGCAGGCCGTGGCGGCGCGCGTATTCCAGCGCCTTCAGCACCGCGGCGCGGGTGTTCGGGTGCGACAGGTGTGTGCCGGTGATGGCCAGCGCGCGCGAGGAAGCGATGTAGGCCTCGTCGATGTCGTCCGGCGTCAGCGCCATGTCCGCGCAGTTTTCGCGGTAGAAGATCAGCGGGAAGGTTTCCTGATCCTTGATGCCGAGGATCACCAGGCCGGTTAATCGTTGCTTGTCGGTGATGAGGCAGCGGGTATCGGCCCCGACGCGCTGCAGCTCTTCACGCAGAAAGCGGCCCATGTGCTCGTCGCCGACGCGCGCCAGCATGCCGGATTTTAACCCCTGAATGGCGGTGCCGTAGGCCACGTTGCCGGAGGAGCCGCCGAGGTACTTGGCGAATGTGCCGGCGTCTTCCAGCCGCGCGCCGATCTGCTGAGCATAGAAATCGACGGCGATGCGCCCGAGACAAATGACATCAAGCTGTTTTTCTTGTGTAGCCATACCCGTTTCCTTCTGTTTAAGCAAAACTCCGGCGGCGGCCCGAGCGTGGCGCCCTGCAGGAAGCATGGGAACAGTATGGGGAATGAAAATTTCAATTTCAATATGAAATGAAATTTACACCCCAATAATGTGATGCATTTAAAACATCGGTAAGGGGATGGAAAAGGCGGTGAAACGGCCACGGAAGGGCGGCCAGGCGCGCGCTGAAAAGGAGTGCGAGGACAGGATAAAAGGCTGTCATCCTGAGTGCTGACGGTGGTCACCCGCCATTGCGTGGCGCGAAGTCAGCGAAGGCTGAAGCACGAGATGAAACGGGCTTTTCATGCAATATGCGATCTTTATCGCAAAATGAAATGTTTCTTCTGTAATGTGATTTTATGAAAAATATATTTGTTTATAATCGCTTCACGTTTCAGGTTGTCGACTTCGTGAGCAGCGGGCATCGCCTGCTCAAGATAATAGCTGCCGCCGCGTAACACAAACACGGGATTGTCGGCTCGGCGCGAGCCCTTTCCGGGGCGGCCCTCAATCTAAAGGGTGAGTAAATGGGCAAGATCAGGCTAACCATGGCGCAGGCGCTCGTCAGATTTCTCGATAACCAGTATCTGCTGGCCGACGGCGTGGAAACCAAATTCGTCGCGGGCATTTTCGCGATTTTCGGCCACGGCAACGTGCTGGGGCTGGGGCAAGCGCTGGAACAGGATAGCGGCGAGCTGCGGGTACATCAGGGCCGCAACGAGCAGGGCATGGCCCACGCGGCGATCGGCTTTGCCAAACAGAAGCTGCGCCGGCAGATCTACGCCTGCACCTCATCGGTCGGCCCCGGCGCCGCCAACATGATCACCGCCGCGGCCACCGCCACCGCCAACCGCATTCCTTTATTGCTGCTGCCGGGTGACGTTTACGCCTCCCGCCAGCCGGATCCGGTGCTGCAGCAAATCGAGCAGCCTTACGATCTCAGCATCAGCACCAACGACGCGTTCCGCGCGGTGAGCAAATACTGGGATCGCATTGTGCGACCGGAGCAGCTGATGAGCGCCTGCATCAACGCGATGCGCGTGCTGACCGATCCGGCGGATACCGGCGCGGTGACGCTGTGCCTGCCGCAGGACGTGCAGGGTGAAGCCTACGACTATCCCGACTATTTCTTCCAAAAACGCGTGCATCGGCTCGATCGCCGCCCGGCGACCGACGGCATGTTGGCGGACGCGCTGGCACTGCTGACCGCCAAGCGCAAACCGCTGCTGGTGTGCGGCGGCGGCGTGAAATACTCGCAGGCCGGGCGGGCGCTGCGCGAATTTGCCGAGCGCTTCGGCATTCCGTTTGCCGAAACCCAGGCCGGCAAAGGCACGGTGCCGAGCGACCATGAATTCAACCTCGGTGGCATCGGCGAAACCGGCTGCCTGGCGGCCAACACGTTGGCCCGGCAGGCCGATCTGGTGATCGGCGTCGGTACCCGTTACACCGATTTCACCACCTCGTCCAAATGGCTGTTCCAACACCCGGACGTCAGCTTCCTCAATATCAATGTCAGCGCCTTTGACGCCGGCAAGCTCGACGGCGTGCAGGTGCTGGCGGATGCCCGCGAGGCCCTGAACGCATTGGGCGCGCTGCTGGTGCAGGCTGACTACCGCGCCGGCTGGGGCGACGCCATCGCCGCGGCGCGCGGTGCCCAGCGTGAAGAGACCGCGCGTGTTTATGCGGTGGAATACGGCGGCGCGGGTTTTGTACCGGAGATCGACGATCACCTCGATCGCGAGCGGGTGTTCGCCGAATTTATCGCCCAGACCGATTCCGCGCTGACCCAGAGCCGCGTGCTGGGGGTGCTGAACCGCGAGCTGCCGGCGGACAGCGTGATCGTCGCCGCCGCCGGCAGCCTGCCGGGCGATCTGCAGCGGGTGTGGCACAACCGCGGCGAGCACGGCTACCACGTGGAATACGGCTACTCCTGCATGGGGTACGAGGTGAACGCCGCGCTGGGGGTCAAGCTGGCCGAGCCGCAGCGCGAGGTGTACGCAATGGTGGGCGACGGCGCGTTCATGATGCTGCATTCCGAACTGGTCACCTCGATTCAGGAAGGCTGCAAGATCAACGTGGTGCTGTTCGACAACATGACCAACGGCTGCATCAACAACCTGCAGATGGAACACGGCATGGACAGCTACACCACCGAATTCCGCTTCCGCAATCCAGAGGGCGGCAAGCTCGACGGCAAGCTGGTGCCGGTCGATTTTGCCATGCTGGCGGCGGCTTACGGCTGTAAAACCTATCGCGCCACCACCGAGCAGCAGCTGCTCGACGCGCTGGCCGACGCCCGCAGGCAAACCGTGTCCACGCTGCTGGACATCAAGGTGTTGCCGAAGACCATGGTGCACAAGTATCTCAGCTGGTGGCGCGTGGGCGGCGCTCAGGTGGCCGACAGCGAGAAAATCGTCGAAGTGGCGCGCAAGCTGCAGGAAAACATCGATAAGGCGCGCGATTACTGATTCGTTTTCATACATAAATCTCGAGGGTAGCGAAAATGACATTGAACATTGGGGTTATCGGCACCGGCGCCATCGGCCGCGATCATATCCGTCGCTGCAGCAAAGTGTTGCAGGGTGCCCGCGTGGTGGCGGTAAACGACATCAACCGCGACAACGCTGCCAAGGTGGTGAGCGATCTGCAGCTGGATGCGCGGGTGTATGACAACGGCCACGATCTGATCAAGGCCGCCGACGTGCAGGCGGTGCTGGTCACTTCCTGGGGGCCGAGCCACGAAGAGTTCGTGTTGGCGGCCATCGCCGCCGGCAAACCGGTGTTCTGCGAGAAACCGCTGGCGGTGACCGCGCAGGGCTGCAAAAACATCGTCGATGCCGAAGCGAAACACGGCAAGCGGCTGGTGCAGGTCGGCTTTATGCGCCCTTATGACCAGGGCTATCGCGCGTTGAAACAGGTGCTGACCAGCGGCCAGATCGGCGAACCGCTGATGCTGCACTGCGCGCACCGCAACCCGACGGTCGGCGAGGCCTACACCACCGATATGGCGATCACCGATACCCTGATCCACGAAATCGACGTGCTGCGCTGGCTGCTCGATGATGACTACGTGTCGGTGCAGGTGGTGTTCCCGCGTAAGAGCCCGAAGGCGTTCCCGCACCTGAAAGATCCGCAGATTGTGCTGTTTGAAACCGCCAAGGGTACGCGCATCGACGTCGAAATCTTCGTCAACTGCCAGTACGGCTACGACATTCAGTGCGAAGTGGTGGGGGAAACCGGCATCGCCAAACTGCCGGAGCCGTCCTCGGTACAGATGCGCAGCGGCGCCCGCCTGTCGACCGAAATCCTGACCGACTGGAAAGATCGCTTTATCGACGCCTATGACGTCGAGCTGCAGGGTTTCATCAACGATGTGGCCGCGGGCAAGCTGACCGGGCCTTCCGCCTGGGACGGCTACGCCGCCGCGGTGACCGCCGACGCCTGCGTGGCGGCCCAGCTCAGCGGCGAGATTGTGCCGGTGACCTTGCCGGCGCGCCCGGTGTTCTACAACAAATAATCGGCTTGTCCCCCATACCTACGATTGCAGAGGAGTGACCATGAAGATCGCTTTTGATGTCGACGTTATACGGGATTTGGGCGTGACCAAAATGGTGCAGCAGGTGGCAGACTGGGGCTACAAATACATCGAGCAGTCGCCGCACCCGCAGATCAACCCGTTTTACAAGCATCCGAAGGCCAGCCGCGAAATCATGGCGGAGTATAAAAACGCCCTGAAAGCGGCCGGCGTGGAGATCTCCTCATTTATCGTGGTGTATCGCTGGTCCGGGCCGGGGGAAGATCGCCGCCAGGCGGCGGTCAAAAACTGGCGGCGGATGATCGAAATCGCGGTGGAAATGGGCGTGCAGGTGATTAACACCGAACTGGCGGGTAACCCCAACGAACCGGAGATCTGCGAGGAGCTGTGGTATCGCTCGATGGAGGAGCTGCTGCCGATCGTCGAGCGCGAGGGTATCCGTATGGAGATCCAGTCGCACCCGTGGGACTTCTGCGAGCTGGGCAACGAAACCGCCGATCTGGTGAAGTCGCTGCGCAGCGACCACGTCAAATACCTCTACAGCGTGCCGCATACCTTCTACTACGACAAGGGGCAGGGTGACGTGGCCGGCATGCTGCAGTACGCCGGGGACGATCTTTCCCACGTGCTGATCGCCGACACCATGAATCACACCAAGCATTGCCGTTATATCGTCAACCCGCCGGGCGTTGACGCCGCGGTACATCAGCACGTCGGCATCGGCGAAGGCGAGGTGAATTTCGACGCCCTGTTCCAGACGCTGCGCGACATGGAATTTGCCAACCGCAGCTTCAAGGTCGGCGGCGAATCGATCATCTGCACCTCACTGTTCGGCTACCCGGAAAAGATGCCGAGCCAGGCGGTAGCGACCAGAGAGCGCATCGAAAGAGAGCTGTTGGGCAAATAATCTTATTCGGCTCGCCGGCGGCGTTTGCACCGGCGGCCCTCCAAGGACCGAGGCAGACCATGAATAAAGACAACGTGAAATTGGCCATTGCGCCAATCGGTTGGACCAACGACGACATGCCCGATCTGGGCAAGGAAAACACCTTCCAGCAGTGCGTCAGCGAAATGGCGTTGGCCGGCTTCACCGGCAGCGAAGTGGGCAGCAAATACCCGCGCGATCCGGCGGTGCTGAAACCGATGCTGGATATTCGCGGCATCCAGATCTGCAACGCCTGGTTCAGCACCTTTTTCGCCGACGGCCAGAAAGACAAAACCATCGATGAATTTATCAACCACATGAATTTCCTGCATGCCATGGGCGCCAGGGTGATCGGCTGCTCCGAGCAGAGCAAGAGCATTCAGGGCACCACCAAAGGCGTGTTCGAAGAGAAGCCGTACTTCAGCGATGAAGAGTGGCAGCGCGTGGCTGACGGTTACAACGAGCTGGCGAAGATCGCCGCCGGCAAAGACATGCAGGTGTGTCTGCACCACCACATGGGCACCGGCATTCAGACCACGGCCGAAATCGATCGCTACATGAGCATGGTCAACGACGACGTCTACCTGCTGTTCGATACCGGCCACGCCTACTATTCGGAAGGCAGCCAGCAGGCGATGATGGCGATCCTGGAGAAGTATCTGCCGCGCATCAACCACGTCCATCTGAAGGACGTGCGCGATGAGGTGGTGGCGGAAGTGAAAGCCAACAAGCTGAGCTTCCTCGACGGCGTGAAGAAGGGCACCTTCACCGTGCCGGGTGATGGCGTGATCGACTTCAGGCCGGTGTTCAAGCTACTGGACGAGCGCGGTTACAAAGGGTGGATGGTGGTGGAGGCCGAGCAGGATCCGGCGCTGGCCAATCCGTTCGAGTATGCGGTAAAAGCGCGCCGTTATATTCGGGAAACCGCCGGCATTTAAGCGGCGAGGGTTAATCATGATTAAGGGGCGCCAGCGCCCCTTTTTTGGTGGCGGCGTGTTAGCCGCCGAGCGTTTGCCAGGTTGCGACCTGGCTGCCGGGCCACGGCGTGGCGGCATGTACGCCACGGGCGATCGCCCGGGCCAGGGTGTCCGCCGCCAGCGCGCCGATCTGCAGCACCGCCAGTTCGCGGCTGCCCTGAACCTCACGTTGCCCGGTGGACAGGGCGAACACCACGTCGCCGTCAAACGGGCTGTGCAGCGGGCGGATGGCGCGCGCCATGCCGTCTTGCGCCATGATGGCCACCCGTTTCAACTCCACCCGCGTCAGCGCCAGGTCGGTGGCGATGCAGGCCAGGGTGGTGTTCTTTCTGCCGCCCTGCGGCTCTTGTTCCATCCAATCTTCGCCCTGCGCGCGCAGTTGCGCCAGCGCCGCTGCGCCGCCGTTGCCGAATTCACCGTCAATTTCATAGGGGGTCGCCCAGAAGGCGCGGGTGCCGGGCGCGACCACCGCACCCAAACTGTTGACCGCTACCAGTGCGCCGACGGTAGCGCCATTGGCGGCAATGATAGATGCCGAGCCGAGGCCGCCTTTCAGCTTACCCATGCCGGTCATGGCGCCATAGCCGGCGCCGACGGTGCCCAGCGGAAAGTCCAGCCCGGCCTTGCCGACCGCATCGATGCCCAGTTGGCGATACGGCGGCGTGAGCTGCCAGTTTTTGTCGCCACCGTTGGCCAGATCGTACAGGCAGGCGGTGGGCACGATAGGGGAGACAGGCACGCCGGGGGCCGGGCGCAGCGCGTAGCCTCGGCCCTGTTGCCCCAGCCAGGCCGCGACGCCATCCGCCGCCGCCAGGCCGTAAACCGAGCCGCCGCTGAACGTCAGCGCATCGACGGTCTGTACCAGATTGTCTTCACCCAGCGCGTCGGTTTCCCGGGTGGCTGGGCCGCCGCCGCGTACGTCTACGGCGGCGATCGCCGGGCTGTCCGGCAGGATAACCGTTGTGCCGGTACGCACCCGGCTGTCTTGCGCCGCGCCGACCTTCAGGCCCGGCACATCGGTAATCAGGTTGCGGGCGCCTGGGCGCCCGGCGGCGGAAGTTGGCATAGCGGCACCTAACGGGGTGAGAGGAGAGAATATGCCGACGGCGGCGGTCAGGCCGGCCAGCGCTTGTAAAAAGGTTCGGCGGTTGATGCACAGGGGCCGGCGCAGCGGCCCCTGCGGATGGGGACGATTACGCATCGCCGTGCGGCTGCCCGGAGCGCAAACGCGCCATATGGTAGGCGTCGACCAATACGCCGTCGCGCATGGCATAGGCGCGGCTGGTGCCCTCTATCTCGAAACCGAATTTGCGGTACAGCGCCATGGCCGCCGGGTTGTCGGTGAACACCGTCAGCTCGATGCGCTCGATGGCCGCCCAGTTGTCGCACAGGTCTATCATTGCCTGCATCAGGCGGCTACCGACGCCTTTGCCGTGGTAGCGCGGATCGACGCCGATGCCGAAGGTGGCCACGTGGCGGCGGCGCACGCGCTGGTTCAGCATGACGGCCAGCTGGCCGGCAAGCTGCCCGTCGATGAAGGCCGCCAGGTTATGCGTGCCTGGTTCGGGATTGGCGAGGCGCTTCTGCCAGGACTCGACGGACGGTAGCGGGAGCTGCAGCGTATCGCGATAGACGGGCGTCTGAGAATAAAGATGATGCAGGGCTTGCGCATCCGTAGTTTCCACGTGGCGTATCACGATCTCGCTCATCTCGCTGCTCCTGTTGTTTACCGGTTGAATAACCTCTGAATTTATCCGTTTACTGCCTTGAGTCAATATTATTTGAACGGGTCAAAAAAAACGCTTTACAGGTGCGAATGATAATGATTATTATTGCGATGCGTTCCGGGGAGGGCATCAACCCTTGATACTCTCGCTGCGAAGGCACGACATTGCTCACATTGCTTCCAGTGTTTACTTAGCCAGCTCGGGTGCTGGCTTTTTTTTTTGCCCTTTTTCAACCGCTTCCGCCTTCAACAAATCCGTTGCCCATCTGCCGCTTCATTCCATCGAAATTTTTGAACAGAGGCATGAGTTTTTTACGCTTTCTTATTCTGCCCGCAGGACTAGACTGTAAAAAAACATTGAGGAGAGTTGAATATGATTTATGTACGTAAAGCGGAAGACCGCGGCCACGCCAATCATGGCTGGCTGGATAGCTGGCACACCTTCTCTTTTGCCGACTACTACGATCCGAACTTTATGGGGTTCTCGGCGCTGCGTGTGATCAACGAAGACGTGATCGACGCGGGGCAGGGTTTCGGTACCCACCCGCATAAAGATATGGAAATCCTGACCTATGTGCTGAGCGGCACGGTGGAACACCAGGACAGCATGGGCAACAAGGAGCAGATCCAGGCCGGCGAATTCCAGATCATGAGCGCAGGCACCGGGGTGCGTCACTCCGAGTACAACGCCAATCAGGATCGTCCGTTGCACCTGTACCAGATTTGGATCATTCCGGATCAGGTCGGGCTGGAGCCGCGCTACGAGCAGCGCATGTTCGACGCGCCGCAGGGCCGTCAGCTGGTGCTGTCGCCGGATGCGCGCGACGGTTCGCTGAAGGTGTTCCAGGATATGACGCTGTCGCGTTGGGCGCTGAATAAAGGCGAACAGGGTGAGTATCCGATCGCCGCTGGCCGCCGCATTTGGATCCAGGTGGTGCGCGGCAAGGTCTCGGTCAACGGCCAGGCCGCTGGCATCAGCGACGCGTTTGCGGTGTGGGATGAATCGGCGCTGACGATTCAGGCCGACGAAGAGAGCGAAATCCTGCTGTTCGATCTGCCGCCGGTGTGATTAAGCGGTAAATATCAAGAACGCACGGCCGCTGATGCGGCGAGTGGCGCAATATGACCAGCCCAGCGCTTCAGGCTTCGCCTGGAGCGCTGGTTTGTTTTTCGCATTATGGCTCGGCTATTCCCTTCTGCTTTTCTTGCGCCCCCATCGCGCCAGGTTTCAAAAAAAATGTTTGCTTCCTTTTGACCGAAAAATTTGATTCCTATTTATCTGTGTGATTTTTATACTCCTGGCGCGAGGGTGAATACGATTAAAGTTATCGTGCTTTACATTGTTGATGATAATATTTACAGTCAGATCATTTATTGAACAATTAAATAAAGGTCTTTGAATTATTATAGGAGCTAATATTTTCCTGGTAACGTGTTAATTGCAAACATAATGCAATCGCCGATGTTTTCATAACGTTAATTTCAGGTGAAATGTATGTGAGCTGATGGATTAATAGCGTTTGATGATTGAAATATGTAAAGAAAACCGGCCATAAATCGATTCCAGGGCGGTTCCGGTTTGTTGATTGGAGGATGGTCGTTAATTAAGTTACGTGCTAAACATAGTATTAATTTCATTCGTCAATTTATTTTCGCTTTCAACTGCTTCGCCTTGGTGATGTACGCTCTCAGGTGTATGGGCTTTCTATGGCATGAATGGCGTTTGCAGAAAACAGTTTCATACCTGGAGATAGAGGAAAAATGATGAAAATTAAAAATGAACGTAACGGCACTTATGATGATTTCTTAAATGCGATACTCACTTTCGAAAGCACTATCGATCCGCAAAAAGCGCAATACTATGCCGAAAATTATGATAATCCAACCGCGACTTCTTATCAGGATGTGGAGTATCCCGGCCGGGTTATTCGGGCCCAGGATGGAACGACAACCAAAAGCAATGTCTCGATAAGAGAGTATTTCGAGCGTTTGGGCATTGGTAAATATTATACTCAAGGTTCAACGGACCCGCAGATGTTCAAGCAAATGCAGTACGCGACGATGAATTATCTCGGCTTTATCGGTTATCAGCTCAGCGAACAGGATTTTTGGGATCTGGGATATTACACGCACTATGATGAAAATCATCTTCCTAAATATTATTCCGACGTGCCGGTGTCAAATTGGGCCAACGGCGTGCGGGATAAGATCATGAATCTGCCTGGCAAAGGCGAAGTGCATGTCACGGATGTAAATACCTGGCAAGGCACCTTTACCGGCAAACACGGCATTAATAGTTTTGACGATGTTCTCGATCCCGATAAACAGGACTATGTCGCTAAAGATCATTTTGTCGATAAGTACGAGGGCATGGTGCGTTTGCTGGCGGAGAGAGGCAAAACCCTGAATGATTATTTGGGCACCACTATTCGTTGGTCTGAATGCCATCCCGTGTTGACGCCGCCGCCTGGCGTGCCGGATGCGGTGGAAATCACTATGTCGGGGTTACTCGGCGGCGCCCATCTGCGTGGTGCGGAGGGCATTACTGCCCTGTTGGTCGATCATGAAAACCGGGCGGATGAAAACGGCACGGCGATTTTGCAGTATGTCTATGAATTCGCAGGATATGACACCCCGTTTAATCCCTAATGCTCTTCAGTAGTCGCCACGGCATGACATGATTCCCCCGCGCTTGCGCACGGGGGAATCGACGCGGGCTAGGGTTACCGCTCTTGCGTTTGCTGCTGCAGTAACAGCCGATCTATCTCTCGTTTTGCTTCCCGAAATTGCTGCTGATATTCCGCGCTGGCTTGCAATCGGGCAAAGGCACCGGCCGCCAACACGCGGCCGGCTTCGACATCGCTGGCCCAGTGGACGCCGCAAATCAGCCGGCTGCGGCCAAACTCATAACCTTTGTGCATGAGTTCCGTCGCGCGTTGTGGCTCCATCGCCGTCAGCGTCATCGCCCATACGAAACCGGTTACGGCATGCCCGGAGGGATAGGAGCCGCCATCGTTGCTGAGCGCGTTGTGTTCTTTAGGAGTACAGCTGTCCACCCGTAGCGCGGAGTAGGGGCGAATGCGGGCGTAGGCCTTTTTCGCGCCGTTGGAAGCATAGCCGGCGTCCGTGAGCAGCCGGCTGAGCAAAAGATGGGTATGCGGCGTGTGCTTGCGCGAAATCTCCGTGCCCAACGCGTCGGAGAAAGCCCGACCGATGGCATCGAAGGACAGATTGGCATCCTCCACCGCCACCCGGCCCCGGGGCGTATCGCGCAGTTTGCGAAGCTGGTAAAAGATTTCCACGTCGGCTTTCCAGGCCGCGCTGCCTTCAACCGGTGGGGGCGGTAGGATTGCCGCGCCGTCCGGATAGTCCGCAGGCGTAAGATAACCGTTGATCCAGCCTTTGATATAGGGAGAAAAGCCTACGTTCGGATAGCCGATATCCGCATAGTCCACCCGCCAACGTTCGCGGGTATCGCTGTTGGGCGCGATGGACTCGGCATGCGCCAGCGCGTTTTGCAGGCAAATCAGGGCGAGCCCGGTAACGGCTCTTCTTATGTTCAGAACTAATGTAGCCATCATTATTCCCTTCCTGACATAATGTTGTTTCAGTAATGGCGCCGGTTTGATCACTGCGGAACAAACAGACCGATCCAGCCGAAAATATTGAGCAGAATGCCGGTGATAATTACCGCCACCACCGGCGCGGCGATTTTCAGTACCGGGCGGCCGAGCGCTTCGTTGAGGAAGTAGAGCGCCGCTGCCATGCTGAACCCCGTGTACCCGGCCATTTTGATGGCCGCGAAAATCGAGCCGATCAACAAGGCGAACTCCATCAACATGTTCATTGCGTTGCGGATATTGTCGGATGCATTGCGCACCGAAGGATATCGGCCCAGCCATTTGCCGATATAGCGGAGCAGCAGGATTTCCAGCGTGATGACGATCGCTCCCGCCGGCGCGGCAAGCCAGGGTGAGGGTGAAAGGTAACCGACGACAAAGACGAACGTGAAGCCGGCCACCGCATATACCCCGGTTGCCAATGCGGTAGTGGCGATCAGTGGAATGAATCCAAGCCCGCGCATGAATTCGGCCAGCGCTGCCTGGTGTAGGAGGGCGTCTGACTCTGCGGGCGAGATGCCGGGCGCGTAGGCTTTCGCCAGCGTATAGATCGAGACCTCAGAGCCGCCGAAGATCTTTATGCTGGCGACGGCGGAAATCAGCGCGCCGGTTATGGCGATAAGCGGCAGGTTGTTGATGATACGCTGTGTGCGCTCCTCAAACATCGACGGGGTCGAAGTCTCTTCACCCGTTGGGGAGGCCCGCCGATCTTTCAGATCGCGGAAAATCGCGATGCCCAACAGCAAAACCATACCGACGAAGATTTCGATCGATTCCGGGAACAGATGCGGGAAATAACGCACGACGATCAGGCGCGACAGCAGCACCAGCAGGGCGGCGACCACGCTTTGTTTCCAGCCAAACTGGTAGAAAATGGCGACCAGGGGAAAGAGCGCGAAGGCTGACACGACCGGATTGCTCAGTTCCCCCAGCGCGCCAATGATGTCTACCGGCAGCGAGGTCAGGAGTTGGTTGATGGGCTGCAGGCTGGTGAAGACCAGAATGCCCCAGATTGCACCGAGAATGAATGCCAGCCACACGTTGACGGCCAGCACGCCGATGATGTCGGTAGGCAGAAACAGCAGCCAGCTGTTCAGCAGGCCGGTGGACAGCGTAAATGAAATGCCGACGGAGGCCACGAACCCTATGCTGAGGCCAAAAGCGATGCTGCCCGCTTCCCGGCGGTTCATATGGCCTTCCACCAGCTGCGGAAGAATAGGGCGAATACCGTCATGAAAGACTGCCGCCGAACGGTGAGATAACAGCGCCGTCATGCCCGTCAGCAGGGATACCAGAATGACGGAGAGGATATGGTCCATCTTCGCCTCCTTATGACAGTTGCCGAACCAACAGCGGGATCGCATGCTCGACATGCTCGACGGAAAGGCCAAAAGCGACTTTTCCTTCCGCTACCCACTTCGTGATTTGCTCTTCTTTCGCGCGAATGCCCGGCTTGGCGATCGTGCAGCATTTGTTGAAGCCGATGATGGCAATCGCGATAGACAACGCCGCGCCGGCGCCGGTATTGCAGGCGCCGATGAAATAATCCAGCTCGCCGTTTTTGACTCGGGCGGCGGCCTCCATGTCGTTTAAGATGCTGACTTCAAAAGCGCCTGGGGCGGCGGTCTCGATGGCCTGTTTGATCTGCTCCCGCTGTAAACCTGCAATTCCGATTTTTTTCATGGCTATCACCTTATTATTTGAAGAACCGATTTGGGTTGTGTTGCAGCATTGAGGTCACGGCCTGCTGACCGATCCCCGCCTCCAGCAACAGCGGAACGAAGCTGTCAAGCAGGTAGCTGAATCCGGGTCCGCCGTTGCCGCGCAGATGCGAACGGCGCGTGATATCCATCGACAGCATCACTCGATCGAGCAGGCCGCGTTGCGACAGCGCGGTCAGCATCGCCACGCGTTTTTCATCCGGGTAGTAGCTGTTTTTGCCGATGGTGTCGAACTGTACCCACGCGCCCTGATCGATCAGGTGCAGGACAGTTTCCAGGTTGTCTTTCAGGTCGCAGTGGCCAATCACCACCCGATCGGCCGGCACACCGTAAGATTGCAGCAGAGCGAGCTGCTCCGGCCCCATGGTGCTGAAACTGGTATGCGTGGAGATTGGCCGGCCCGTAGCGTGGTAAGCCAGGGCGGCGGCGTGGAACATTTTTGCTTCGTCGGGCGTGATGCGGCCCTCGCTGCTGCCGATTTCGGCAATCACGCCGGCGCGCAGGCCGCTGCCGTCGACGCCGCATTCAATTTCGGCAATCATTTCGGCGGCCAGCGTTTGCGCATCTCGGGTGGCGACGTGTTCGGGATAGAAATCCTGCTGGTAATAGCCGGTGGACAGCAGCACGTTGATGCCCGTATCGCGCATCAGCCGCGCGATGAAGTGGACATCCCTCCCCATATAGCGATTGGTGACTTCGACGATGTTGCGGACGCCCCGCGCCATTAACGCCTTCATTTCATCGCGCAGCAGAGCATAGTCGTCGAGGCGACAGTCATCGTTATGCTTGAACGGTGAAAGATCGATATGCAGATGTTCATGTGCATAGGTGTAGCCGCTGGCGTTGAGCCATTCAATCCGATCAGTCATGTGAGTTCCCCTGCAGTAATGAGAAAAAAGAGGCGCCGTTCTGCGGTGCGGGAGCGCCGAAGGCTTCGCAAACGGAAGCGCCCACGTCGGACAGGGTGGCGCGATCACCCAGCCGGATGCCGGTGACGCCCGGGCGCCAGACCAGCAGAGGCACGCACTCGCGCGTGTGCTGCGAATGTCCGATAGTCGGATCGTTACCATGATCGGCCATGACCACCAACACGTCGTCCTTATCCAGCAGCGACATGAGATGCGTCAGATACCCGTCCACCAGTTGCAGGCGCTCCGCATAACGCGCCACATCCTGCGCATGCCCGGCCAAATCGGTTTCCTGTATATTGCTGCAGATGAAGCGGGGGCCTGGCCGTTGAGCTTCGCTCAGGGTAAGCGCCATGATGTGCGCGGAGTCGACAATCCCGCCGAAGTTGTCGCCGCCGGGGTTGGCGACGATATCTGCCACTTTCCCTATCAGGGATGTGGGGATCCCTTGACGTTTTAGGCAGGCGGGGACCTGTACGGTCTCATCGACGCCGTATCCCAAATGAACGACCCGGAAGCCTTGTCGGTAGACGCCCGAGAGCGGGGCATTGATGCCGGCGTACATGTTTTGCCGGCTTTGCGCTGCTGCGGCGATGGCTTCGTTGCTGGTGCTTTTTCCGCCGAAGACGATGACGCGGCTCACGCGCGCGCATCGCCGAACGATCGCGCCGATTTTTCTGACCGTGTCGTAATCGATCAGGTTCAGGTTGGCGGTCACGTTGTAGACCAGGCCTGGGTCGGTTTCAAGGTTATCGCCGACAGCCACGGCGTCGTTAACCCACAGGTATGCGGTATTCGCCGTCACCGGGAGCCGCTGTATCCGGTA
Source organism: Serratia sp. HRI (assembly GCF_010119335.3). Taxonomy (NCBI): domain Bacteria; kingdom Pseudomonadati; phylum Pseudomonadota; class Gammaproteobacteria; order Enterobacterales; family Yersiniaceae; genus Serratia; species Serratia sp. HRI. The sequence goes on from NZ_CP083690.1 coordinate 2,955,086, forward strand.
GCCCGCCTTTCGCAAGGCGTCGGCTGTTTCATCCATGATTTCGCCAAACGGCACTCTGAGGGGCTGCTTGGGTTGAGTTCCCATAATTTCCTGGTGTCCCATGAAAGAGTCGGCGCCTTCATGTTGCAGCGCCGCTTTGCCGACGTTTGCCTGCGGATTGGGTTCCATCACGTTGGCCCGGTATCCCAGTGAGTTGATTAAGCCCAATCTTTCCATTGCGGGCAGACGGAGATCGGGACATTGCTGCAGAATATGGCCGCAGGTATCGGCGCCTATGTCGTTCGGCCTGACTTGCGGCACATCCTCCATGGCACCGACGCCAAAGCTGTCGAGCACCAGGACTACAAATTTGTTCATGCTGTGTTCCCCCATGACATTGGCGGCTAAGACGTCGGTGCCGTTTGGCTATTGCCGTGAGACGATAGGATTGCCCAAGCTGTCGTAGAGCCCGGCTATTGTTGGCTGGCCCGTGCTGATGCCCTGGATAAGCGCTACGTCGCTGCGGGTGACGAAGATCTGTGTGCGAAAGCACATGATGACCGGGCTGCCAACCGCGAAATTGCCCTCTAGCCCCAGGTAGTAATCGATATTGTCCGATTTGAACGGCAGCGTCCGCGTCTCGTGAAGGGCATCCCCTGCGAAAACCAGCGCATTCCGCAGGCGGCCGCGACGATAATAGCCGCCGCCGAAGCACAGGCTGTTCGGTCCTGCGTTATGAGACACTTCCGACAGATAAAGCATGGCGATGCGTTCCGGCTGCTCGCCACATTCGTTGGCAGGAATGGTGCCGGTAAACGCATGGCCGGGTTCAATATGCGTCGCGCCACCGCGGGCAAGCGCAGGGATGGTGTCGCAGCTATTGGCCGACGGGGCGTTAATCTGTTCGATAGGAAAGCCCGCCGCGCGCAGCGTTTCCGCCGCGTTGACCAGCGTTTTAAAGTTCGGCGTGGTGAGGTTTTCACCGTTCGAGGGCGACGCCAGGACACAGGGAAAATGCGTGACGCCGGCGATTTCCACGCCGCCAAGCGCGGTGATGCGGGTGGCGACGTCAAGCAGTTCGTTAGGCTGAAAACCGCCTTCCTGGCCGGGGTAGACGATGTCGCCGGTCTGGCATACCTTCAGCAGCAGGCGTTGCCGTATGCCGAGACGCCGGGCGCATTCGGCGATCCTGTGCGCTTTGTCAAATGAGAAGACCGTGATGACTTCCGGCCGGCATCGCAGCGCGCTTTCGATTTCCCCGTCCGGGATTTGCACCAGATGCCCCAGATGGCGAAGCGGCACGCCGCTATTGGCGAGGCATCGCGCTTCGCGGAAGTCCACCGCTACCGCTCCGCTGAATCCCAAGGCGATAATTTGTTGGGTCAGCCAGGGATTGCGCCCGAACTGCTTGCTCATCACATACGGCGTCACACGATATTTTTCCGCCGTTTGCAGAATGCGGCGCGCGTTCTCTTCCACCATATCCACATCGATCACCCAGGTATCCGGCGTGAGCTTGTGCTGTCGCAGCAGCCCGAGCGAAGTGTCAATCAGCGGCTGATTTTGTTTGCGTAGCGCATCTAAAAACATAGGGTTGGCGACTCCTTAATACAGCGGTTTTTGAAACATCGAACCGATCGTTGTCTAAATATTCATTTTTTTGAATATTTGGTGTGAAAAAATCAAAGCTGTTGTTGGGCGCGTAGGCCAAACAGGTTGGCCAGTAGATAGCCTTCTTCATTGGGATGCAGCCGTACGCTGAACTTTGCCAGTAGCGCATCATTTAGCCGCCGCAGGTAAGTCAGTTCGCCCGATGCGGCGATCTCCTGCAGAAAGTCTTCGCCCAGCGGTTCGATGATTTCGCCACGCCGTGAACGCATCAGCGCGTTAGCCATGTGCACGATGGCCATCCACCCCTGTTCCTCGGGTAACGGGCGCCCCCAGTGCGTTTCCAGATCGTCAATGACTTGCAACATGCCGATGAAAATGTCTTCATCTATCACTCCGGTCTGGCAAAGCAGCTTCATCTTCTCTTCCACAACGTCTCCTTCAATAGCTGGGCTCAATCTCTTCTGACACCACGGCACGCTGGTGCTGGCGAACCCGGTGCGTATCGACAAAAGTATCCAGCAGTTTCCCGGTGCTCCGGTCATCGCTGCGGATTAAAATGGTGGCCTCCGTCGCCAGCACGACGCGTTGATCTCCTTCCAGAGGCGTGGCTTCCAGCCCGTATCGAGCCAACACCTGGCGGTTCTCGACGTTCCAGACGACGGCATCGATGGTGCCGTTTTCGAGCCGGCTCAGGCAATCGTGGTAAGGGACTTCCACCCGCGCGACCCTCGCCGGGTCATAGACCATATCCGTCAGCAGCTTTTGGTCCATAGAACGGCAGTCCACGCCGACTCTACCCACTGCGCAGCGATCTCCGCGGCGGCGAATGATCTGATGCGACACCCAAGAATGTTCCCCAAGCGTCGCCGCGATCTTCACCCCGTTTTCCGGCCTGCTTGCATATTCTTCAGCGGCCAGGCGCGAGACGACCGCCAGGTCATAAATGCCATTGCGCAAACATTCCACGCGAATATCCGCTCCCCGCATATGTGCGAAGTAGAACGGCACGTCGGAAAACTCGCGCTTCAATCCGCTGGCGAGCCCTTCGTACTCGCGGGTATAGGGCAGCGGCATGGCGCAAACAACGCGGGAAATGTTGGCGTAATCCAGCAGCGACCTATAGTCCACATGGGTTAAGAAGCTGCCGTTGCGCCCGCTGCGTTGTACGGTTATGCAGCCTGCGCTTTCCAGCGTCTTGAGCGCCGCCTGCATCAAACCGATGGATAGGGTGTTGTCGCGGGCCAGTTCGCCAATCGTTTTTAATCGATCCCCCGATTGGCATCCCAGCAAGTACATCGCCAGACAGCTCAGCGATAACCCTTCTTTTTTTATAAATTGACTGCGGCTCATTTAAATATTCATTTAAGTGAAGATTTATGCCAGAGATACACTAAAAGCGTAGAGAGATCCAAAAATTACGGCGAATGTGTGATGAAGTGCACGTACCGGTGATCTGTTTCCGCTTGGCGCGGGGAATGGAATCTGTGAGTTCTGTCGACCGTCGCATAACCGACAATATCGGCCCGCCGTTTTTTTTGCTAAAATGACTGCCCATTCACGGTTAGTCAGTTCATTGATAATGAAGAAAAAACGGCCGGTACTCCAGGATGTGGCGGACAAGGTGGGCGTGACCAAGATGACGGTGAGCCGTTATCTGCGCAATCCCGACCAGGTTTCTGCCGCCCTGCAGCAAAAAATCGCCGTCGCGCTGGATGAGCTGGGCTACATCCCCAACCGCGCGCCGGACATCCTCTCCAACGCCACCAGCCGGGCGATTGGCGTGCTGTTGCCGTCGCTGACCAACCAGGTGTTCGCCGAAGTGCTGCGCGGCATCGAAAGCGTCACTGACGCGCACAACTACCAGACCATGCTGGCGCACTATGGCTACCTGCCGGAGCGTGAAGAAGAGCGTTTGACCTCGCTGCTTTCTTACAATATCGACGGCCTGATCCTGTCTGAGCGCCATCACACGCCGCGCACCCTGAAAATGATCGAGGTGGCGGGCATTCCGGTGGTGGAGCTGATGGACTGCGTCTCGCCGTGCATCGATCTGGCGGTGGGCTTCAACAACTTCGAGGCGGCGCGCCAGATGACGCAGCAAATCATCGCGCACGGCCACCGTCACGTGGTCTACTTCGGCGCCCGTCAGGATGAACGTACCATCATCAAACAACAGGGGTATGAGCAGGCGATGCGTGAATCCGGCCTGGAGCCGTACAGCATCATGACCGCGCGGTCTTCCTCCTATTCCGCCGGCGGCGAGCTGCTGCGCCAGGCGCAGCGCGATTATCCGCAGATCGACAGTATCTTCTGCACCAACGATGACCTGGCGATCGGCGCGGCCTTCGAGTGCCAGCGGCAGGGGCTGTCGATCCCGCAGGACATGGCGATCGCCGGTTTCCACGGCCATGATATCGGTCAGGTGATGGTGCCTAAGCTGGCCAGCGTGCTGACGCCGCGCGAACGCATGGGGCAGATCGGTGCCGAGCGCCTGCTGGCCCGGCTGCGCGGCGAAACGGTGTGCCCGCGCATGGTGGACGTCGGTTTCACCGTGATCCCCGGCGGCAGTATCTGAGCCATTTTAACGTTCTGTTTTAACACCCTTTCTTTTTGCAGCGCGCCCTGAGGCGCGCGGGTTATCCCGCCTGTAAGCCCGCCGCTCGTTGCCGGCATAAGTTTGATCTCTGTCCCAGAACGCGAATTTTAGCCGCTTACCCGGTTCCGGCGCTCATGTTGTTACCGGTATCATGATACCGGTAACAACGAGCGTGCGGTCATCTTGCTGCAAGACTGAACCTCTGAATCAACAACACCTACAGCTCTTCTTAAACACCGGGAAAGAGCCTAAAAATAAAACAACCGCACGCTTTACGCCTATCGTAAAGAGAGTCGCGATAAAAGGTTGGAGAAAAATTATGCCATTAGTGATTGTTGCAGGCGGCGTAGCGCTGCTGCTGCTGCTGATGATCCGCTTCAAGCTGAACGGCTTTATCTCTCTGGTGCTGGTTGCTCTGGCGGTCGGGATCGCACAGGGTATGCCGGTCGATAAGGTCATCGGCTCCATCAAGGCCGGCGTGGGCGGCACGTTGGGCAGCCTGGCGCTGATCATGGGCTTCGGCGCCATGCTCGGCAAACTGCTGGCGGACTGCGGCGGCGCACAGCGCATCGCCACCACGCTGATCGACAAGTTCGGCAGAAAACATATTCAATGGGCGGTGGTGCTGACCGGCTTCACCGTCGGCTTCGCGCTGTTCTACGAAGTGGGCTTCGTGCTGCTGCTGCCGCTGGTGTTCACCATCGCCGCCTCCGCGCGCATCCCGCTGCTGTACGTCGGCGTGCCGATGGCCGCCGCGCTGTCGGTGACCCACGGCTTCCTGCCGCCGCACCCAGGCCCGACGGCCATCGCCACCATCTTCCATGCCGACATGGGTAAAACCCTGTTGTACGGCACGCTGCTGGCGATCCCGACGGTGATCCTGGCTGGCCCGGTTTATGCCCGCTTCCTGAAAGGCATCGACAAGCCGGTGCCGGAAGGCCTGTACAACCCGAAAACCTTTACCGAAGCAGAGATGCCGAGCTTTGGCGTCAGCGTCGCCACGTCGCTGGTGCCGGTGATCCTGATGGCGCTGCGCGCGGTGGCTGAAATGGTGTTGCCGAAGGGCCACAGCCTGCTGCGCTTCGCCGAGTTCTTCGGCGACCCGGTGATGGCGACCCTGATCGCCGTGCTGATCGCTATCTTCACCTTCGGCCTGAACCGCGGCCGCACCATGGATGAAGTGATGGGCACCATCACCGACTCGATTAAAATCATCGCCATGATGCTGTTGATCATCGGCGGCGGCGGCGCCTTCAAACAGGTGCTGGTGGACAGCGGCGTCGAGCAGTACATCGCCGGCCTGATGGAAGGCAGCAACGTTTCGCCGATCCTGATGGCTTGGTCGATCGCCGCCGCGCTGCGTCTGGCGCTGGGTTCCGCCACCGTGGCGGCAATCACCGCCGGCGGCATCGTCGCCCCGCTGATCGCCACCACCGGCGTCAGCCCTGAGCTGATGGTGATTGCGGTCGGTTCCGGCAGCGTTATCTTCTCGCACGTTAACGATCCGGGCTTCTGGCTGTTCAAGGAGTACTTCAACCTGAGCATCATGGAAACCATCAAATCCTGGTCGGTGTTGGAAACCATCATCTCGGTGTGCGGCCTGGTAGGCTGCCTGCTGCTGGCGACGGTCGTATAATCGTTATCCGACGCCCTGCGGGGCGTCGGCGTTCCAGAGTATCTTTATCAGTTGGGACGCATTTGGCGCGATCGCGCCAGTTCCCATAAGGGCATGACACAATGAGTAATCCGCAGAATCACGTATTTATCCTGATGGGGGTGTCCGGCAGCGGTAAATCCGCCGTGGCCAGCGCCGTCGCCCGGGAAGCCGATGCCGCCATGCTGGACGGCGATTACCTGCACCCGCGCGCTAACATCAACAAAATGGCCGCCGGGCATGCGCTGGACGACAACGATCGCGCTCCGTGGCTGGCTGCGCTCAACGACGCCATCTTCGCCATGCAACGCACCAATCCGGTGTCGCTGCTGGTGTGTTCGGCGCTGAAAAAAAGCTATCGTGACCGCCTGCGCGAAGGCAATCGCAACCTGCATTTTCTCTACCTGAAAGGGGACAAGACGGTGATTGAGGAGCGCCTGAAACAGCGCAAAGGCCACTTCTTCAAACCGCAGATGCTGGTTTCGCAGTTCGCCACGCTGGAAGAGCCGGGCGAGCAGGAGCCGGATGTGCAGGCGATCGACATCAACCAGCCGCTGGACGGCGTGGTCGCCGACACGCTCGCCTGCATCAACCGTATCACCGCCCGCTAAGCGCGGGCCGTCGTCGGCGCCGTCAGGCGCCTACAGCTTCATGTAAGCCCGCACGCCGTCCAGGAACATCTGGGTCGACAGCATCACCAGAATCAGCCCCATCAACCGCTCCAGCGCGCTGACGCCTTTGCTGCCCAGCAGGCGCAGGAACAGATTCGACATCAGCAAAATGGCCGCGGAGAGGCCCCAGGCGATCAGCAGCGCCGCCACCAGATGGGGCAGCTGGTGCGGATACTGGTGCGACAGCAGCATCAGCGCCGCCAGAATCGACGGCCCGGCCACCAGCGGGATCGCCAGCGGCACCAGGAAGGGTTCTTCGCCGGCGGACAGGCCCGAACTGTTGCCCTCCTGAGACGGGAAAATCATCTTGATGGCGATCAGAAACAGAATGATGCCGCCGGAAATGGAGACGGTTTCGGTACGCAGGTTGAGGAACGCCAGAATTTTCTCGCCGGCGAACAGGAAAATCAGCATCAGCAGCAGGGCGATCAGCAGCTCGCGGATCAGCACCACCCGGCGCCTGCGCGGTTCCAGGTGCTTGAGCACCGACATGAAAATCGGCAGATTGCCCAGCGGGTCCATAATTAAAAACAGCAATACCGTAGCGGAAATCATCTCTGTCATGGTGACCTCGTGATCGGGAAAACGCCTCGGCCTTTCCGGCCGCGTCCTTGCCTATACCCTATGGATTTCAAATTGCAGCTAGGCGCCCAGCGATCGCATCCCCAGGAGCTTACTCAAGTAAGTGACTGGGGTATGACAAATCTGCCGGGAGCAGATTTGAACGCTGCTCGCAGCGGCCCCTTGGGGCGTGGCCCACGGATGGGCCACGTAACTACGTGCAGGTAACAACGCTGCAGTTTGAAAGACGACGGGTATATAAGAAGGATTGCTGAGAAATCCCCAGCCATCGAATAAATTCACTTTGCGCCCGCGCCGACATTTTGTAAGGTGAAGAGATATTGCACACAACTCGTTATCACCTACATAGCCCTTATCCGGGCGGGAAACAGATATTATGAAAAACGTTGGTTTCATCGGTTGGCGCGGAATGGTCGGCTCGGTTCTCATGCAACGCATGACGGAAGAGCGCGATTTCGACGCCATTCGCCCGGTCTTTTTCTCTACCTCGCAGCACGGTTCTGCCGCGCCGGCCTTCGGCGGCCAGCAGGGCACGCTGCAGGATGCGTATGACATCGACGCGCTGAGCGCGCTCGATATCATTATTACCTGTCAGGGCGGCGATTATACCAACGAAGTGTATCCTAAGCTGCGCGCCAGCGGTTGGCAGGGTTATTGGATCGACGCGGCCTCTTCGCTGCGCATGCAGGACGATGCCATCATCATCCTGGATCCGGTCAACCACGCGGTGATTCAGCAGGGCCTGGACAAAGGTATCAAAACCTTCGTCGGCGGCAACTGCACCGTCAGCCTGATGCTGATGTCGCTCGGCGGTCTGTTCGCCAACGATCTGGTGGAGTGGGCGTCGGTCGCCACCTACCAGGCGGCCTCCGGCGGCGGCGCGCGCCACATGCGCGAACTGCTGACCCAAATGGGCATGTTGCACGCCGACGTGGCGAAGGAGCTGCAGGACCCGGCCTCCGCCATTCTGGATATCGAGCGCAAGGTGACCGAGGCCACCCGCAGCGGCAAACTGCCGACCGATAACTTCGGCGTGCCGCTGGCCGGCAGCCTGATCCCGTGGATCGACAAGCAGCTCGACAACGGCCAGAGCCGTGAAGAGTGGAAGGGTCAGGCGGAAACCAACAAGATTCTGAACACCGGCAGCGTGATCCCGGTCGATGGTCTGTGCGTGCGCGTTGGCGCGCTGCGCTGCCACAGCCAGGCGTTCACCCTGAAGCTGAAAAAAGACGTGTCGCTGCCGGAAATCGAGCAGATGCTGGCGACGCACAATGACTGGGTGCGCGTGATCCCGAACGACCGTGAGCTGACCATGCGCGAACTGACGCCGGCGGCGGTGACCGGTACGCTGAATACGCCGGTCGGCCGTCTGCGCAAGCTGAATATGGGGCCGGAATACCTGTCGGCGTTCACCGTGGGCGACCAGCTGCTGTGGGGCGCGGCCGAGCCGCTGCGCCGCATGCTGCGTATCCTGTTGTAAACCCCACTCGCCAGTTCATCTGTAGTATTTCAAAGCCCGCTTATTGCGGGCTTTTTCATATGAGTTGGGTCATGTCGGTATTGTCTGAGTGTGGTTACAAGTTAACCTGTGCTGTGGTATTTATAAACGCATTGTCTACATAGTGCAGGTATAGGGATATGATCTCCAACGAAGGATTGCAGGTTGCGCTTTCACCCGTGCAGCTAGCGGCCGTGATATCGGATAGCACGGTCACAGAAGGGGAAACCTGGAGTAATCGGCTCATGGGGGCTGGGTTTGGCGGGGGGAGTCGTCGAACTTCTTGGGGCTGGGGTTATGTGCTATGCACCTGACCCAACATTGTTAACCAAAGTGGGATGCGTGGTCGTAGGCACTCACAGCATGGATAGCATAAAAACCGCTTAAAATCAGATCATTACCGGTCGATCATTTACGACAGATACTTACAAGTCGGCGGTTTTGCTGGCTCAGATGTTGGGGGCCGACGAGGATACGGCCTACAACGTCGGTTTAACGGTAGATATTGCCGTTCCGCTGGTGTTTGCAAGCGCTTTAGGCGTTGCGCGCGTGGCTGCCTTCGGGTGGGGCAACTAAAATTGCTTGAGCACGAGTCTATAGCCGGTGCCAAAGGAGGCGGGCACACCATTGCTAAGCATGTCGCTAAAAGCTCAGAGGAATTGTTGGAGCGCTTGGCAAAGAGCCCTGGTTTACAATCAGCCTCGGCGTTTACAGATTTACGTACTGCTGAATACGCAATTAGTCGGGCGTTGTGAGTGAATCACTCGCTTATTAAGCACTAGTCGCAACAGCCTGCTTCGGCCAACGTGCTTGAACTCACGTATCAGGCGGGTAAAGCGGTTGGTTTTGGCTACAGGCAAGGAGGCGCAATTCAATTAACGTCCAACAGTGTGCGAGTTGTCTTGCTAAAGAAGATTTACAACGGTAAGCCATATTACATTTTAACCGCTTACCCCATTATCAGATAAGGGACCCTATGGGCTTTTCAGTCGCTAATCTCGGTACACTTGTGCGTGTTTTTTTTGGGCAAGATTATGATTTATTTGGAGAGTCTGTAGAAGAGATCCTGGCCTCTTATCGGGAGACGGAAAATACCGCGACAGTGAGAAAAACCGTCGATGAAGCACGAGCGTTGCTGGCGCAATATCCTGGGGAACAACAGCTTGAACTTGCTGTTGCTGAACTTGCTGATGGGGAGTTTGCACCAGCGCCATGGGGATACACAGCGCGATCGTTTCTTGAGAAGGTGATCTCTGCTTTGGAATAGGCGATACCTGCTGCTTCTGTACTTTGTTGTAAACCCGCACTTCCTGGGGGCTGGCTGATTTCAGCCCCCTAAAGCCTCATTTTCCGCTTTTTTGTTCGCCGCGCACCGCGCCGGGCAACGTCACCGCAAGCCTCGTTTCACCGGGCTCCACCCCGCATATCTCCTCGTCGGCCGCCGCATGCAGAAGCCGCCGGGCTGGCAGTTTTCTTAATGAAGAATTTTCCTGAGCAATGCTGAGCAGTTTTTAACAGACATTGGCTATGCTTAAGGCATGGGCGAACAATTTTTCACCATGACTGAAATATTTCAAAAAATAAGCATAAAGAGCGAAATTCAGGTCGGCAGAGTAAAGATTGGTCAATAACCGACCGCAATCACGCTTTAGAGTCCGAATGCATTGCATGATGACCAAAACGGCCAAGGAATAACCAACAAGCCGTGCTTAGATCATGCTGTTAATCTAAGGAAGAAGACTATGCCTGTACTTTCCGATCGTGACGTGATTGATCAGATCATCTCCGGCCATTACGCCGATCCCTTTGCTCTGCTTGGCATGCATGCGACCGATAACGGTCTGCAGGTGCGTGCGCTGCTGCCGGACGCCACCGAGGTTTGGCTGATTGAGCAGCAAACCGGCCGGCGGTTGGCGCAGCTGAACTGCGACGACCCGCGCGGCTTCTTCAGCGCCGTGGTGCCGCGGCGCAAAAATCCTTTCCGCTATCAGCTGCAGGTCAGCTGGCGCGATCACCAACAGACTGTCGACGATCCCTACCGGTTCGGCCCGCTGTTGCAGGACATCGACAGCTGGCTGCTGGCCGAGGGCACGCACCTGCGCCCCTATGAACGCCTGGGGGCTCACCTCGCCACGCTGGATGGCGTCGACGGCGTCAGCTTTGCCGTTTGGGCGCCTAACGCCCAGCGCGTCTCGGTGGTGGGGGAGTTCAACTTCTGGGACGGCCGCCGCCATCCGATGCGTCTGCGGCGTGAAAACGGCATCTGGGAGCTGTTCCTGCCCGGCGTGCGGGCCGGCCAGCTGTACAAATATGAAATCGTCGATTGCTACGGCAATACCCAGCTGAAAGCCGATCCTTACGCCTTCGAGGCGCAGATGCGCCCGGACACCGCCTCGCTGGTGGCGCCGCTGCCGGAGGTGGTGCCGTCGACGCAGGCGCGCCGCCGCGCCAACGATTTTGACCAGCCGATCGCCATCTACGAGGTGCATCTCGGCTCATGGCGTCGCCACACCGACAACCACTTCTGGCTCAGCTACGGCGAGCTGGCGGTGCAGCTTATCGACTATGTGAAGGACATGGGATTCACCCATATCGAGCTGCTGCCGATCAACGAGCACCCGTTCGACGGCAGCTGGGGCTATCAGCCGCTGGGGCTGTATGCGCCGACCCGGCGCTTCGGCACGCCGGCCGATTTCAGGGCGTTCGTGGCGGCGGCGCATGAGGCGGGCATCAACGTGATCCTCGACTGGGTGCCGGGGCACTTCCCCAGCGACGCCTACGGCCTGGCGAACTTCGACGGCACGGCGCTGTACGAATACGCCGATCCGCGCGAGGGCTACCATCAGGACTGGAATACGCTGATTTACAACTACGGTCGCCACGAGGTGCGCAACTACCTGGCGGGCAACGCGCTGTATTGGCTGGAGCGCTTCGGCATCGACGCGCTGCGGGTGGATGCGGTGGCGTCGATGATCTATCGCGACTACAGCCGCGCCGACGGCGAATGGGTGCCGAATTACTACGGCGGCAACGAGAATCTGGAGGCCATCGCCTTCCTGCGTTACACCAACCAGACTATCGGCCAGGCGCAGCCGGGCGCGGTGACGTTGGCGGAGGAGTCCACCGACTACCCCGGTGTCACCCTGCCGCCGGACGCCAACGGTCTGGGGTTCCACTACAAATGGAACCTCGGCTGGATGCACGACACGCTCAATTACATGAAGTGCGATCCGGTGCACCGCAAGTATCACCACAACCAGATGACCTTCGGCATGCTGTACGCCTATACCGAGAACTTCGTGTTGCCTATCTCGCACGATGAAGTGGTGCACGGCAAAAAATCGGTCCTCGACCGTATGCCGGGCGACGCCTGGCAGAAATTCGCCAACCTGCGCGCCTATTACGGCTTTATGTGGGCGCATCCGGGCAAGAAGCTGCTGTTTATGGGCTGCGAATTCGCACAGGGGCGCGAGTGGAATTTCGATACCAGCCTCGACTGGCATTTATTGGAAGGGCTGGATAACTGGCATAACGGCGTGCAGCGACTGGTACGCGATCTAAACCACTGCTACCGGCAGCAGGCGCCGCTGTACGAGCGCGACTACCGCCCGGACGGCTTCGAGTGGCTGGTGGTCGACGATCACGACAACTCGGTGTTCGCGTTCGCGCGCTACGATTCGCAGGGCAATGAGCTGATCGCCATCAGCAACTTTACCCCGGTGCCGCGCTACCGCTACCGCATCGGCCTCTCCCGCGCCGGCGACTATCACGAGATCCTCAATACCGATTCGCACCACTATCACGGCAGCAACGCCGGCAATCAGGGGCGGGTCTCTTCCGAAGCGGTCGGCAGCCACGGCCGCGACTTTTCCATCTGCGTGACGCTGCCGCCGCTGGCGACCATTTATCTGCTGCGGGAGGCACCATGACGGAGCTGACGGCCGGCCGCGCCGCGCCGCTGGGCGCGCATTACGACGGCGAAGGCATCAACTTTACCCTGTACTCGGCGCATGCCGAGCGGGTGGAGCTGTGCCTGTTCGACGGCCAGCAGCGTGAGGTGCGCCTGCCGCTGCCGGCGCGCAGCGGCGATATCTGGCATGGCTATTTGCCGGGCGGCAAGCCGGGACAACGTTACGGTTACCGGGTCTACGGCCCGTTCGACCCGGCGAACGGACAGCGGTTCAACCCCAACAAGCTGGCGCTCGATCCGGCCGCGCGCGCGGTGGAAGGGCCGGTGGCGGACCACCCGCACCTGCACGGCGGTTACGATCGGCCGGATCCGCACGACAGCGCCGAGCTGATGCCGAAATGCGTGGTGGTGGACCAATGCTACGACTGGCAGGACGATCGCCCGCCCGCCATGCCCTGGGGGCAAACGGTGATTTACGAAGCGCACGTACGCGGCCTGACGCTGCTGCACCCGAAGCTTCCGCCGGCGCTGCGCGGCAGCTTCGCCGCGCTGGGGCACCCGGTGATGATCGCCCACTTCAAACGCCTCGGCATCACCGCGCTGGAACTGCTGCCGGTGCAGCAACATACCTCCGAACCGCGTCTGCAGCGGCTGGGGCTGATCAACTACTGGGGCTATAACGTGCTGGCGCCCTATGCGCCGGACAACCGCTACGCCAGCCTGAGCACCGACGGCACGCCGCTGAACGAATTTCGCGATGCGGTCAAGGCGCTGCACCAAGCCGGCATCGAGGTGATCCTCGACGTGGTGTTCAACCACAGCGCCGAGCTGGATATGGACGGGCCGATGCTGTCGCTGAGCGGCATCGACAACCAGAGCTACTACTGGCTGACGCCGGAAGGGGACTACGTCAACGACACCGGCTGCGGCAATACCCTGCGGCTCGATCAGCCGCAGGGCGTGGCCTGGGTGATGGACTGCCTGCATTTTTGGGTGCGGGAGTGCCATGTCGACGGCTTCCGCTTCGATCTGGGCAGCGTGCTCGGCCGCACGCCGGGATTCGATCGCGATGCGCCGCTGTTCCAGGCGATGCTGGCGGACGATGTGCTGTCGCGCTGCAAGCTGATTGCCGAACCCTGGGACGTTGGCCCCGGCGGCTATCAGGTGGGGGCGTTTCCCGGCCGCTTCGCCGAATGGAACGACCATTACCGCGACGACATGCGTCGTTTCTGGCTGCAGAGCGGCGTGTCGCTCGGCCAGTTCGCCCGGCGTTTTGCCGCCTCCAGCGATGTGTACAACCAGCGCGGGCGAGCGCCTTACGCCACCGTCAACATGCTGACCGCCCATGACGGTTTTACCCTGCAGGACGTGGTCAGCTTCAACGAGAAACACAATCAGCCGAACGGCGAAGGCAACCGCGACGGCAGCGATCGCAATTTCAGCAACAACCACGGCGTGGAAGGCCTGGTCGCCGACGACGCCATTGTGCAACGCCGCAGGGCCAGCCAGCGGGCGATGCTTGCCACGCTGTTGCTGTCCCAGGGAACGCCGATGCTGCTGGCCGGCGATGAACAGGGACACAGCCAGCAGGGGAACAACAACGCCTATTGCCAGGACAACGCCACCACCTGGCTCGACTGGTCCACGGCGGATGACGCGCTGACCGATTACGTCGCGGCGCTGATCGCGCTGCGCCGTCGGATCCCCGCGTTGCAACAGGACCGCTGGTGGCAGCAGGACGACGGCAGCGTGCAGTGGCTGAACGCACAAGGGCAGGTGCTCGACGCGCAGCAGTGGGAGCAAGGCGATCTGTTCATGCAGATCCTGTTGTCGCAGCGCTGGCTGCTGCTGGTCAACGCCACGCCGCAAACGGTGGAGATGAGGTTGCCGGAAGGCGATTGGCAGGTTGTCGCTCCGTTCACTCAGGAAGACTCACGGGCGGTGTTACCCGCCTGGCACCAGGACGCGCGCTCGCTTTGCGTTCTGGTACGGAAATAATAAAAGGAGTCCGCTATGGTTAGGTTTGAAAATAAAGACCCCCTGATGTTGGCGCGCCAGCTGCCGATTAAATCCGTAGCGCTGATCCTGGCCGGCGGCCGCGGCTCGCGCCTGAAAGATTTGACCTCCACCCGCGCCAAGCCCGCCGTCCACTTTGGCGGCAAATTCCGCATCATCGATTTCGCCCTGTCGAACTGCCTGAACTCCGGCATCCGCCGCATCGGCGTGATCACCCAATACCAGTCGCACACGCTGGTGCAGCACATTCAGCGCGGCTGGTCGTTCCTCAACGAAGAGATGAACGAGTTCGTCGACCTGCTGCCGGCCCAGCAGCGCCTCAGCACCGAACATTGGTACAAAGGCACCGCCGACGCGGTCTACCAGAACCTGGACATCATCCGCCGCTATGAGGCCGAATACGTGGTGATCCTGGCGGGCGACCATATCTACAAGATGGATTATTCGCGCATGCTGATCGACCACGTCGAGAAGGGGGCCCAGTGCACCGTGGCCTGCCTGCCGGTGCCGCGCAGCGAAGCCGGCGAATTCGGCGTGATGAAGGTGGATGAAAGCGACCGCATCATCGAGTTCCTGGAGAAACCCGCCGATCCGCCGGCGATGCCGGGCAACCCGGATATGTCGCTGGCCAGCATGGGCATCTATATTTTTAATGCCGCCTACCTGTTCCAGCTATTGGAAGAGGATATGTCGACCCCCGGCTCCAGCCACGATTTCGGCAAGGATCTGATCCCGAAAATCACCGCGCAACAGGCGGCGTGGGCGCATCCGTTTACCTTGTCCTGCGTGACTTCCAACCCCGATCTGCCGCCGTACTGGCGCGACGTAGGCACGCTGGACGCCTACTGGCGCGCCAACCTCGATCTGGCGTCGGTGACGCCGGAGCTGGACATGTACGACCGCGCCTGGCCGATCCGCACCCACATGGAGCCGCTGCCGCCGGCCAAGTTCGTGCAGGATCGCTCCGGCAGCCACGGCATGACCATGAACTCGCTGGTGTCCGGCGGTTGCATCGTGTCCGGGTCGGTGGTGGTGCATTCGGTGCTGTTCCCGCGCGTGCGAGTGAACTCGTTCTGCACCATCGACTCTACCGTATTGTTGCCGGACGTGAACGTCGGCCGTTCCTGCCGCCTGCGGCGCTGCATCATCGACCGCGCCTGCCACATTCCGGAGGGCATGGTGATCGGGGAAAACGCCGATGAGGACAGCAAGCGCTTTTATCGCTCGGAAGGCGGCATCGTGCTGGTGACGCGCGAAATGTTGTCAAAATTGTGAGTTAACGTGGGCGGCAGAACGATAGCCTGCCGCCTGATGAACGGTTCGATGGCTTGCGCAACGCGGCACGCATAACAGCGGCAAGCCTGCTTTATTTATTTCTTATCCAGAGGCCTTTGGCCGACTTTCAGGAGTGATAATGCAGGTCTTACACGTATGTTCTGAAATGTTCCCCCTGCTGAAAACGGGCGGACTCGCAGACGTGGTTGGCGCGTTGCCGGCGGCGCAAATCGCCGAAGGCGCCGATGTTCGGGTGCTATTGCCCGCTTTCCCTGACGTACGCAACGGCATTCCGGACACCGTGCTGGTGGCGGAAATCGACTCGTTCGCCGGCCGGGTCGGCCTGCGTTACGGCACCTACCATGGCGTGGGCATCTATCTCATCGATGCCCCCTGGCTGTATGACCGGCCGGGTAGCCCGTACCACGATCAATCCATGTATGCCTACCCCGATAACCATCGCCGCTTTGCGCTGCTGGGCTGGATGGCCTGCGAGCTGGCCAAGGGGCTGGATCGCTACTGGCGACCGCAGCTGGTGCACGCTCACGACTGGCACGCCGGCCTGACCTGCGCCTATCTGGCCGCCAACGGCCACCCGGCGCGCTCGGTATTCACGGTGCACAACCTGGCCTATCAGGGGCTGTTCTCTGCCCATCACGTGACCGAGCTGTGGCTGCCGGCGTCGTTTTACGACGTTTATGGCCTGGAGTTCTACGGCCAGATGTCGTTCCTCAAGGCCGGGCTGTTTTATGCCGACCACGTGACCGCCGTCAGCCCGACCTATGCGCGCGAGATCACCCGGCCGGAGTTCGGCTATGGCATGGAGGGGCTGCTGCAGGAACGGCAGCGGCAGGGCAGGCTGAGCGGCATCCTCAACGGGGTGGACGACAAGATTTGGGATCCGGCCCACGACCCGCGGCTGAGTATCCGCTACGACGCCGACGATCTGAAAAGCAAGGTCAAAAACAAGCTGCATCTGCAAAAGGCCATGGGGCTGAAGGTGGACGAATCGCTGCCGGTGTTCGCAGTAGTGAGCCGTTTGACCAGCCAAAAAGGTCTGGACCTGGTGCTGCAGGCATTGCCTGAACTGCTGGCGCAGGGCGGGCAGCTGGCGCTGCTGGGCGCCGGCGACGCGGTGCTGCAACAGGCGTTTCTGGCCGCCGCCGCCGACTATCCCGAGCAGGTTGGGGTGCAGATCGGCTATCACGAATCCTTCTCCCACCGCATCATCGGCGGCGCCGACGTGATTCTGGTGCCGAGCCGCTTCGAGCCCTGCGGCCTGACGCAGCTCTACGGCCTGAAATACGGCACGCTGCCGCTGGTGCGCCGCACCGGCGGGCTGGCAGACACGGTGGTGGACTGCGCGCTGGAAAATCTGGCCGACGGCACCGCCAGCGGCTTCGTGTTCGACGATTGCGATGCCGTCGCGCTGGGCAACGCCATCCGCCGCGCCATGGTGCTGTGGAGCCGGCCGAAACACTGGCGCCACGTTCAGCGCCACGCCATGAGCGTGGACTTCGGCTGGCCGGTGGCGGCGAAAGAGTATCTGTCGCTTTATCAACGTTTGTAGCCCGCGTTTCGCGTCGTGGGTTGACGCGCGGCGGGCAGCCGTTTGGGTTGATTGTCGGGGCGCGGCGTACCGCGTCCATGTTCAGCGGGGCCAGCTATTCCGCGGCGAATGGCTGGGCTCCCTAAAAGGGATCAAAAAGCCATGACTTCACCGTTTAGTTACACCTCACCTACGGTCAGTGTGGAAGCGCTGAAACACTCCATCGCCTATAAGCTGATGTTTATCGTCGGCAAGGATCCGGCCATCGCCAACCGGCACGACTGGCTGAACGCCGTGCTGTTCGCGGTGCGCGATCGCATGGTTGAACGCTGGCTGCGCTCCAACCGCGCCCAGCTGTCGCAGGACGTACGGCAGGTGTATTACCTGTCGATGGAGTTCCTGATCGGCCGCACCCTGTCGAACGCGCTGCTGTCGATGGGCATCTATCAGGACATCGACAACGCGCTGAACGAAATGGGGTTGAGCCTGGGTGAACTGCTGGAAGAAGAGAACGACCCAGGCCTCGGCAACGGCGGTCTGGGGCGCCTGGCGGCCTGCTTCCTCGATTCGCTGGCGACGCTGGCGCTGCCGGGGCGCGGCTACGGCATTCGCTACGAGTACGGCATGTTCAAGCAGAACATCGTCAACGGCCAGCAGATGGAGTCGCCGGACTATTGGCTGGAGTACGGCAATCCGTGGGAGTTTCCGCGCCACAACACCCGCTACAAGGTGCGCTTCGGCGGCCGCGTGCAGCAGGAGGGCGCCAAGGCACGCTGGCTGGAGACCGAAGAGATCGTGGCCATCGCCTACGATCAGGTGATCCCCGGTTTCGACACCGACGCCACCAACACCCTGCGGCTGTGGAGCGCGCAGGCCAGTAACGAGATCAACCTCGGCAAATTCAACCAGGGCGATTATTTCGCCGCAGTGGAGGATAAAAACCACTCGGAGAACGTGTCGCGCGTGCTGTATCCGGACGACTCGACCTCCTCCGGGCGCGAGCTGCGGCTGCGGCAGGAGTATTTCCTGGTGTCGGCCACGGTGCAGGACATCCTCAACCGCCATTGGCTGATGCACAAAACCTTCGACAACCTGGCGGACAAGATCGCCATTCACCTCAACGACACTCACCCGGTGCTGTCGATTCCCGAACTGATGCACCGGCTGATCGACGAGCACAAATTCAAGTGGCTCGACGCCTGGGAAGTGGTGGAGCAGGTGTTTTCCTACACCAACCACACGCTGATGAGCGAGGCGCTGGAAACCTGGCCGCTGGACATGATAGGGCGCATCTTGCCGCGCCATCTGCAGCTGATTTTCGAAATCAACGATCACTTCCTCAAGATGGTGCAGGAAGTGGCGCCGGGCGACAACGACCTGCTGGCGCGGGTCTCGATCATCGATGAAACCAACGGCCGCCGGGTGCGCATGGCGTGGCTGGCAGTGGTGGCCAGCCACAAGGTCAACGGCGTTTCCGCCCTGCATTCCGAGCTGATGGTGCAGTCGCTGTTCGCCGACTTCGCCCGGCTGTTCCCCAATCGTTTCTGCAACAAAACCAACGGGGTGACGCCGCGCCGTTGGCTGGCGCTGGCCAACCCGCCGCTGGCGGCGGTGCTGGACGACTGCATTGGGCAAACCTGGCGCACCGATCTCAGCCAGCTGAGCGAGATCAAGGACAACGTCGATTACCCGAGTTTCCTGCAGGCAGTGCAACGCGCCAAGCGGCAGAACAAGGAGCGGCTGGCGCTGTACATCGCCAAAACGCTCAACGTGGTGGTCAACCCGGATGCGCTGTTCGACGTGCAGATCAAGCGCATCCACGAGTACAAACGGCAGCTGCTCAACGTGTTGCACGTCATCACGCTGTATAACCGCCTGCTGGACGATCCGGAGATCGAGCGCGTGCCGCGGGTGGTGATCTTCGCCGGCAAGGCGGCCTCGGCCTACTATGCCGCCAAGCAGATCATCCGCTTGATCAACGACGTGGCCAAAGTGATCAACAACGATCCGCGCGTGCATACCCAGCTGAAGGTGGTGTTCATTCCGAACTACGGCGTCAGCCTGGCGCAGATCATTATCCCGGCGGCGGATCTGTCGGAACAGATCTCGCTGGCGGGCACCGAAGCCTCAGGCACCAGCAACATGAAGTTTGCGCTGAACGGCGCGCTGACCATCGGTACGCTGGACGGCGCCAACGTCGAGATGCGCGAGCACGTGGGGGAGGAGAACATCTTTATCTTCGGCAATACCGCCGAACAGGTGGAGGAACTGCGCCGCAACGGTTACAACCCGCATCAATACTACGAGCAGGATCCCGAGCTGCACCAGGCGCTGACGCAGATCGCCACCGGCGTCTTCAGCCCGGACGAACCGAAGCGCTACAGCAACCTGTTCGACTCGTTGGTGAACCTGGGGGATCACTACCAGCTGCTGGCAGATTACCGCAGCTACGTGGATACGCAGGACAAGGTGGACGAGGTGTATCTCAATCAGGACGAGTGGACGCGGCGCGCGGTGCTGAATATTGCCAACATGGGCTACTTCTCCTCCGATCGCACCATTCAGGAATACGCGGACGAAATCTGGCACATTCAGCCGGTGAAGCTGTAAGACGGAAGAGAAAGCGCAAAGAAAAGGGCCGGATAACCGGCCCTTTTTTCGTTACGCTGCGGCTCAGGAAGCCAGAGACAGCGCTTTCGTTTTCGCGTGTTCCGCCAGCCAGGCTTTCACCCGCGCCTGCTGCGCTTCGTCCAGCCACATGCCCAGCTTGGTGCGGCGCCAGATGGCGTCGTCCAGCTCTACGACCCACTCTTTGTCGGTCAGGTAGCGCAGTTCGGCTTCATACAGACCGTGGCCGAAATCTTCGCCCAGATCGCCGAGGCCGTTGGCACCGGCCAGGATCAGCTCGCTCTGGCTGCCGTAGGTGCGGGCATAGCGGCGCGCCAGGGCTTCCGGCAGCCAGCCGTGCGCACGGCGCAGTTTGGCTGCGTAGCCGTCGCGATCGCCGCCGATGTCACCGCCTGGCAGCGTGGCGTTTTTGGTCCACGCCGGGCCGCAGCCTGGGTAGTAGTGGGCCAGTTTTTCCATCGCGTGCTCGGCCAGCTTGCGGTAGGTGGTCAGCTTGCCGCCGAAGACCGACAGCAGCGGTGCCTTGCCTTGCTCGTCGTGCACGTCCAGCGTGTAATCGCGGGTGATCGCCTGCGGCGAATCGGATTCGTCGTCGCACAGCGGACGCACGCCGGAGTATGTCCAGACGATGTCGTCTCGGCCCAGCTGCTTCTTGAAGTGATCGTTGTACACTTTCAGCAGATAAGCGATTTCGTTCTCGTCGATCTTCACGTCCTTCGGATCGCCTTTGTACTCCACGTCGGTGGTGCCGATGATGGAGAACTCGTCATTCCACGGGATCACGAACACGATGCGGTGGTCTTCGTTCTGCAGAATGTAAGACTGCGGCTGATCGTGCACGCGCGGCACCACGATGTGGCTGCCTTTGATCAGGCGGATGCCGTAAGGCGATTTCAGCTTCAGGCCGTCGTCGAAGAAGTTTTTCACCCACGGGCCGGTGGCGTTCACCAGGCCTTTGGCGCGCCAGGTGAAGGTTTTGCCGCTGTCGATATCGACCGCTTCCACCATCCACAGGCCGTTTTCACGCCATGCGCGGGTCACTTTGGTGCGGGTGCGCACTTCGCCGCCGCGTTTTTCGACTTCCTGCGCGTTCAGCACCACCAGGCGAGCATCGTCGACCCAGCAGTCGGAATATTCGAAACCGCGCTTCAGTTCAGGCTTCAGCACCGATTCTGGTCCAAAGCGCAAGCCCTTGCTGCCCGGCAGGCTGGTGCGTTTGCCCAGGTGATCGTACAGGAACAGGCCGATACGGATCATCCAGGCCGGACGCAGGTGCGGCTGGTGCGGCAGGCGGAAACGCATCGGGAACGCGATGTGCGGCGCCAGCTTCAGCAGCACTTCACGCTCGGCCAGCGCTTCGCTCACCAGACGGAATTCGTAGTGTTCCAGGTAGCGCAGGCCACCGTGGATCAGTTTGGAACTGGCGGAAGACGTAGCACAGGCCAAGTCTTGCGCTTCCAGTAGCAGTACCGACAGCCCGCGCCCGGCAGCATCCGCCGCGATGCCGGCACCGTTGATGCCGCCACCGATAACGATCAAGTCTTTGGTTTCCACGTCATCTTCCTCCAGATGTTCGAAATAGCTCTTTCGTGTTCGTTTTCGCTCATGATTGTAATCAAAAACCAACAAGCAAGCCAAGACTTAACCAAACAAAAACATTTAGGCGTGATAGAGGTAACAGTTTGGTGATGATAGTCACATAAATGATATGGATATGGCGCGAGCGCGCAAACGGCTGTCGATGAAGAGGGGCGGGGGGGTAGGAAACGGGGCGGCGGCGCGCCCCGCAGGTTAACAGCGGATCAGCACAGCTCCAGCTGCACGTCGTACTGCTCGATGATTTTCATCACGCTCGGCGGCGGTAACTGGTCGGTAAACAGGTAGTCGATCAGATTCATGTTGCCCAGGTTGACCATGGCGTTGCGGCCGAATTTGGAGTGGTCGGTGACCAGCATCACGCAGCGGGAATTTTCGATAATCGCGCGTTTGGTGCGCACTTCGTGATAGTCGAATTCGAGCAGCGAGCCGTCCATATCGATGCCGCTGATGCCGAGAATGCCGTAATCGAGGCGGAATTGAGAGATGAAGTCCAGGGTGGCTTCGCCCATGATGCCGCCGTCGCGGGTGCGCACTTCGCCGCCGGCCAGGATCAGACGGAAGTCTTCCTTGGCGGTCAGCAGGGTGGCGACGTTGAGGTTGTTGGTGACCACGCGCAGGTTCTTGTGGTTCATCAGCGCATGGGCCACCGCTTCCGGCGTGGTGCCGATATCGATGAACAGCGTGGCGCCGTCCGGGATCTGGCTGGCGACGCGCTGCGCGATGCGGGCTTTCTCTTCCGACCACATCACCTTGCGATCGTTATAAGCAGCGTTGACCGAGCTGGAAGGCAGCGCCGCGCCGCCGTGGTGACGCTGGATCTTGTTCTGGTCGGCCAGGTCATTCAAATCGCGGCGAATCGTTTGCGGGCTGACGTCAAAATGTTCCACCAGCTCTTCCGTGCTGACGTAACCCTGCAGGCGCACCAGCTCGATAATTGCGTCATGACGCTGTGTTTGCTTCACGATAATCCCCTAAAACGCCCGCTATGCCCGCTGGGCACAGCTCCCGGCTGTTATTGTTCGTTGTGTGCGCGATGACGCGTATCCCAAAATGCCATCAATAACCCTAACACTAAACCGGCTACGTGTGCCGCGTTGGCGATCGACATTCCTAAAATATCGAAATATCCGGCCACCAAC
This sequence comes from Serratia sp. HRI, assembly GCF_010119335.3. Lineage (NCBI taxonomy): Bacteria > Pseudomonadati > Pseudomonadota > Gammaproteobacteria > Enterobacterales > Yersiniaceae > Serratia > Serratia sp. HRI. Next base: position 2,977,793 of record NZ_CP083690.1, read on the forward strand.
CACAGCACCGAGAACACCATCAGCCCGCGCGGCAGCATCAGGCCGCGCTCCGGCGCCCGTTCACCCGTCAGCCACACATAGCCCATCAGCGCATAGACCACGCCCGACAGCCCGCCGAACAGCGCGCCGCTGAACAGCGATTGCGCCCAGCCGCTGAAGAAGGCCGACACCACCGCCAGCACGAACAGCTTGCCGGCGCCGAGGCGTTTTTCCATCTGGCCGCCGAGATACCACCACCACATCAGGTTAAACAGGATATGCAGCAGGGAGAAATGCAGGAACGCATGGCTGACCCAGCGCCACAGCTGCGTGTATTGGCTGCTGTCCTGCGGCCAGGAGAGCCAGTACATCACGGTGTCGTCGCCCAGCGCCTGCATCAGGATGTAGACCGCGATGCACAGTACCATCACGCCGAGCGTCAGCGGCCCGGCCTTGCTGCGCAGGGTGTGCAGGTAGGATTCGCTCTGATAGTGCAGGCCGGCGTCGGTATGGCCGGTCTGCCAGCTGGCGGCCTGATAACGGCGGTTGAGCGGATCGACCAGAAACTGCTGCAGCTCGTGTTGCACCTGTTCGAGGTGGCCGTCGTCGGCCAGCCAGATTTCCGCCGCCTCGCCGCTGTTGCGCAGCTCAAGCCGGATGCCCTGGGTCGCCATATAGTCGACAAAGGCCAGCGCCAGGCGCGGGTTGGATATGGCGATTACTCTAACCATTGCTCTTCCGTCGTAAGTGAATGATTTTGGCCGCGGCTTGCTCGTCGGCGACCCTGACGGCCGATTATAACGTCGAAATCCTGAGCGCTGGCAAACGGATCTGCGAAAAACCCGCGAAAACGCGCATAAAAATGAAGGGGAAGCCCGCCGATGCGCGGCGGGCGGCGGGGATCAGGCAGAGGTTTCCACGTCTTGCGGATACTGACGGGCCCAGGCCTCGAAGCCGCCGTCGATGCTGTAGACCGCGTCGAACCCCTGGTGCAGCAGGTACTGCGCCGCGCTGCGGCTGCTGTTGCCGTGGTAGCACATCACCATCACCGGCCGCTCGAAGTCGTTTTGTTGCATAAAGGCCGACAGGGTGGCGTTGGTGAGATGAAAGGCGCCTGGCGTATGCCCGGCTTCAAAACTTTGCGGATCGCGGATGTCGACCAGGGCGGCGCTGCCCTCTTTCCAGCGGGTGTACGCCTGCTCAACGTTGATCGCTTCGAACTGTTCCATACTGCTGACTGCCTCATTATTGGGGGACGCCGCTATTGTAACCAACTCTGCGGCGTTTAAGACCAGAGCAAGGGTATGGTTTTGTCACACCAGCAGCACTTCAACGCCTTGCTGACGCAGTTGCTCAACGATCGCCGGATCGGCGGCCCGGCCAGTGATCACCATGGCGATTTGCTCGGTGCGGCTAAATAGCATGCCGGCGCGTTGGCCGACTTTACTGCTGTCAACCAGCACAACCAGTTTACCGACGTAGTTGAGCATCTTTTGCTCCGCCATGGCGGTCAGCATATCCGTTTTATACAAACCCTCGGCGGTAAGGCCGATACCGCTGGTGAACATCCAGTGCCCGGCGTACAGGGTTGCGTCGCCTTCCTGAGGCGCCAGAGTAATCGACTGGGTTTTGTTGTACTGGCCTCCCATGATCACCACGCTGTCGTGTTCCTGATCGATCAGGTAATTGGCCAGCGGCAGATAATTGGTGATCACCTGAACCGGCTTGCCGCAAATTTCACGGCCCAACAGAAATGCGGTGGAGCCGCAGTTGATCACCACGCTTTCACCCGGCTGACAGAGCTGTGCCGCGGCCGCCGCAATGCGCATTTTTTCATCGAGGTGCTGGGTTTGGTGGATATTGAGCGGCGTCCAGGCCGGGCGCGGAGTTTGCGTGGCTTCGGCGCCGTTGCGTACTTTGCGCAATTTGCCGATTTCATTCAGCTTGTTGATGTCCCGGCGCGCGGTGGCCGGAGAGATGTCAAACGCCGCGATCACGTCCGCCACGGAGATTTGCCCCTTGCGCTGCAAGAGATCGAGAATAGCGTTGTGGCGTTGGGACTCTGTCATGCGGGCTCCGTGGAGAGAAAAAACGTCGTTGCCTTCGATTATATGCGCGCCGTTTGACGATTTGAATCATTGCCGTTCAAAAGCGCGCATCCGTATGCAACACCGATTGATTACAAGAAAGACTTGAAGGGCAGGTCGGGTTCCTGGATGAAACAATCATCGAACCCGCGCGGGTAGTGATATTCCAGATTGTCTTTGTCCTGCGGCCAGATGAACTTGCCGCCAACCTGCCAGATAAACGGTTTGAAACCGTACTTGAGCCGGTCCTTTTTCATATCCCACAACACGCGGATCTCCTGCGGATCTGCCTGGAAATTAGACCAAATATCGTGGTGGAAGGGGATCACGACCTTGGCGTTCAGCGATTCCGCCATGCGCAAGATGTCTGCGCTGGTCATCTTGTCAGTAATGCCGCGCGGGTTCTCGCCGTAGGAGCCGAGGGCGACATCGATCTGATGATCGTTGCCGTGCTTGGCGTAATAGTTGGAGTAGTGGGAATCGCCGCTGTGATAAAGGTTGCCGCCCGGCGTTTTGAACAGGTAGTTGACCGCCCGCAGGTCCATGCCGTCCGGTAGAACGCCCGCCGCTTTTTGTTCCACCGGCAATGTAATGAGTGCCGTGCGATCGAAGGCGTCCAGCGCATGAATTTCAATGTCTTTGATTTTTATCACGTCGCCAGGTTTGACGGTGATGCAGCGCGCCGGCGGCACGCCCCAGCCGATCCAGATATCCACGCAGCTTTTCGGCCCGATAAACGGGACGGTGTCTGGACAGTTCTGCAACACTGCCGCCGCGACGTTCACATCGATATGATCGTTGTGATCGTGCGTGGCCAACACGGCGTCGAGCTGAGTGATGGCGAACGGGTCGAGTACGAATGGGGTGGTGCGCAGGTTCGGCTGTAACTTCCGCACTCCGGCCATGCGCTGCATTTGGTGGCCGGTTTTCATCAGCGGGTTGCCGTGACTCTGCTTGCCGGTGCCGCACCAGAAATCGACGCACAGGTTGGCGCCTTCTTCGGACTTGAGCCAGATGCCGGTGCAGCCCAGCCACCACATGGCGAAAGTACCGGGCGCGACGTTCTCCTGCTCTATCTCTTCGTTCAGCCAGGTGCCCCATTCGGGAAAGGTGTTCAATATCCAGGACTCGCGGGTGATGTCGTTGACTTTACTCATGGGTCTTTCCTCGTTGGTGGTGATAATAAAATCACAAATAATCATTTAAAGATTTTATGTGATTTGTTTTGATCGAATCTAGCACCGTTTTTTTCCACTGACAACGATCGAAATACACGTAAACGCCGCCGAATTTACGCGCTGCGCCGGCGTTCTCTCTCCTTTTCGTTTGATTAACTGCTATTAAATTCAATGGGTAATAAAGTGTAAGTCGTCTAATTCATTGAATGTTAGTGGAATTGATTTTTAACTTGCGAGGTTGTTCACAAATAATCATTTATGATCTTTTTGTGATTTATTGTGATTGGTATGGTGAAGGCGTTACCTGCATGCCAACCTTTTCGGGAGAGCCGTATGGAAACTCTTTACACCATCTTCACCGTCTTTTTTAACCAGGTGATGACCAATGCACCGCTGCTGTTGGGGTTGGTTACGCTGTTGGGTTACACGTTGCTGCGCAAAAGCGCGGCGGTCATTATCAAAGGCACGATCAAAACCATTATCGGTTTCATGTTGCTGCAAGCCGGTTCCGGCATCCTGACCGGCACGTTCAAACCCGTTGTGGCGAAGTTGTCCGAGGTATACGGCATCAACGGGGCGATTTCAGATACCTATGCCTCGATGATGGCCACCATCGAACGTATGGGGGACGCCTACAGCTGGGTCGGCTACGCGGTCTTGCTGGCATTGGCGCTGAACATTCTCTACGTACTGCTGCGGCGTATTACCGGCATCCGCACCATCATGCTCACCGGCCACATCATGTTTCAGCAGGTTGGGCTGATCGCGGTATTTTTCTACATTCTGGGTTACGGCATGTGGACGACGGTATTGTGCAGCGCGCTCTTGGCTTCACTGTACTGGGGCATCACCTCCAACATGATGTTCAAACCGACGCAGGCGGTAACGGAAAACAGCGGTTTCTCGATCGGGCACCAACAGCAGTTCGCGTCGTGGCTGGCATACAAGGCCGCACCGTATCTCGGTAAAAAAGAGGACAGCGTGGAAGATCTGAAGCTGCCCGGGTGGCTGAACATTTTCCATGACAACATCGTGTCCACCGCCATCGTGATGACGCTGTTTTTCGGCATCATTCTGTGCTCGTTCGGCTTGGACACTCTGCAGGCGATGGCCGGTAAAATTCACTGGAGCATCTATATCCTGCAAACCGGGCTGATGTTCGCGGTGGCGATTTTCATCATCGTGCAGGGTGTGCGTATGTTCGTCGCCGAATTGACCGAGGCCTTTAACGGCATTTCCCAACGTCTGATCCCCGGCGCGGTACTGGCCATCGACTGTGCCGCCATTTATAGCTTCGCGCCCAACGCCGTGGTGTGGGGTTTTATGTGGGGCACCATCGGCCAACTGATCGCCGTCGGCATACTGTTAGCGCTTGGCTCTTCCATCATGATTATTCCCGGTTTCATTCCCATGTTCTTTTCTAACGCCACCATCGGCGTATTCGCTAACCACTTTGGTGGCTGGCGCGCGGCGATGAAGATCTGTCTGGTAATGGGAATGATAGAGATCTTCGGCTGCGTGTGGGCCATCAAACTGACCGGGCTAAGCGCCTGGATGGGCATGGCGGACTGGTCGATTCTGGCGCCGCCGCTGATGCAAGGGCTGAGTCTGGGCCTGTGGTTTATGGGCGTGGTGATCGTTATCGCCCTGCTGTACATGTTCTTCGCCGGACGCACCCTGCGTGCGGAAGAAGATTCTGAAAAACAATCGGTTGAATCGGCGTCACGTTAATAGGAGTGCAGATTATGACGGTACGAATCCTGGCGGTATGCGGTTGCGGACAAGGCAGTTCCATGATCATGAAAATGAAAGTCGACCAATTTTTAACGCAGCAAGGCGTGGATCATTCGGTCAACAGCTGTGCGGTGGGGGAATACAAATCCGAGTTGAATGGGGCTGACATCATCATTGCTTCCACCCATGTCGCGGATGAAATCGTCGTCAGCGGCAACAAATACGTGGTCGGGGTACGCAATATGCTCTCGGCGGCGGACTTCGGCCCGAAGCTGATGGACGTCATCGGCGCGCATTTTCCGCAAGATTTGAAGCAGTAAGGAGCGAGTCATGAAGCTGAGCGATTCGTTGGCGCAGAATAACGCTATCCAACTGCAGGCGGAGGCTGCCGACTGGCGCCAGGCGGTGCGGCTGGGGGTCGATCTGCTGGTGGCCGCCGGCGTGGTGGAACCACGCTATTTCGACGCTATTTTGGCCGGCGTCGAACGGCACGGCCCTTACTTCGTGCTAGCGCCGGGCCTGGCGATGCCGCACGGCCGGCCGGAGGAAGGGGTGCTGAAAACCGGCTTCGCCTTAGTCACCCTGAAGACGCCGGTGTGTTTCGGCGATGAGGACAACGATCCGATAGACATCTTGATCACCATGGCGGCGGTGGACGCCAAAACGCATCAGGAGGTGGGGATCATGCAAGTGGTGAACCTGTTTGAAGATGAGGCGAATTTCGATCGCTTGCGGGCCTGTCGCCACGCGAGCGAGGTATTGGCGTTGATCGACAAAACGTCTACGGCGGCGGCGAATTGAAGGAGACAAACAATGAACACGCATTTACCGATGTTGCAGGTGGCGCTGGATAATCTGTCCATGGCTGCGGCTTACGACACGACTCGCCTGATCGCGGCCGAAGTCGACATCATCGAAGTCGGCACTATTTTGTGCGTGGCGGAAGGCGTGCGAGCCGTACGCGATTTAAAAGCGCTGTATCCGGATCGCATCGTGTTGGCGGACGCAAAAATCGCCGATGCGGGTCAGATTTTGGCGCGAATGTGCTTCGAGGCGAATGCCGATTGGATCACGGTGATCTGCTGCGCCGATATCAATACGGCCAAGGGAGCCCTGCAGGTGGCGCATGAGTTCGGTGGTGACGTGCAGATAGAACTGACGGGGTTCTGGACCTGGGAACAGGCGCAGGCGTGGCGTGAAGCGGGAATTGGTCAGGTGGTGTATCACCGCAGCCGTGACGTGCAGGCGGCGGGGATATCCTGGAGCGATGACGATATCCGCGCGGTTCGTCGCCTGAGCGAGATGGGTTTTAAGGTGACGGTCACCGGCGGACTGGCGCTGGAGGATTTACCTCTGTTCCAAGGTATTCCCATCCATGTCTTTATCGCCGGGCGCAGCATTCGCGATGCCGCCGATCCGGTCGCGGCGGCGCGGGAGTTTAAACGTGTCATCGCCCAGCGGTGGGGCTGAGGAGCGGTTATGTTGCACAAATCCGTGCCGTTGGGCATCTATGAGAAAGCGTTGCCGCCGGGCGAGGATTGGCTGACGCGCCTGCAACTGGCGGGTGAGTTGGGATTCGATTTCGTTGAAATGTCGATCGATGAAAGCGACGGCCGCCTGGCGCGGCTGGACTGGAGCGCTGAACAGCGGCTCGCGTTGGTTAGCGCCGTTGCGGCGAGCGGTGTGCGCGTCCCTTCTTTATGCCTCAGCGCCCACCGGCGTTTTCCGTTGGGCAGTGAAGACGACACGACGCGCGACCGAGGACTGGATATCGTGCGAAAAGCTATTCGGCTGGCGCAGGATACCGGCATCCGGGTGATCCAACTGGCCGGGTATGACGTTTATTACCCGCAGTCTACTGCGCAGACCCGCGCCCGGTTCCGCGCCGGATTGGTGCAGGCGGTAGAGATGGCCAGCCGTGCACAGGTCATGCTGGCGATGGAAATCATGGACTATCCGCTGATGAACTCGATCAGCAAGGCGCTGGGCTATGCCCACTACCTGAATAACCCGTGGTTTCAGCTTTACCCGGATATCGGCAACTTGTCTGCCTGGGACAACGATGTGCCGATGGAGCTCATAGCCGGAAGCGGGCACATCGTGGCGGTACACGTTAAGGATACGCGGCCGGGGGAGTTTAAGAATGTACCGTTCGGCGAGGGCGTAGTGGATTTCGTACGCTGTTTCGAAACGTTGCTTGCGAGCGGCTATCGTGGCCCCTATCTGCTCGAGATGTGGAGCGAGACAGCGAACGATCCGCTGCGGGCGGTGCGGGAGGCGCGTGCCTGGGTGGTTGAACGTATGGTCGAGGCCGGGTTGGAAATAAGGAGGTAGTATGCTGGAGCAACTGAAAAGTCAGGTGTACCGAGCCAATATGGCGTTGCCTGAGCACGGGCTGGTGACCTATACCTGGGGCAATGTCAGCGGCATCGATCGGGCCAGTGGGCTGGTGGTGATCAAACCCAGCGGCGTACCTTATGAAACGATGCGGGCTGAGGATATGGTGGTGGTGAATGCGCGAGGTGAGGTTGTTGAGGGGCAACTGCGGCCTTCGTCCGATACGCCGACGCATTTGGCGCTGTACCGGGCGTTCCCTCAACTCGGCGGTGTGGTACATACGCACTCCACCCATGCCACCTCCTGGGCGCAGGCAGGGGAAGCGATACCGGTGCTCGGCACCACTCACGCCGACTATTTTTCCGGCGATATTCCTTGTACCCGCGGGCTGACGGCGGAAGAGGTGGCGCGGGAATATGAGCTGAACACCGGTCGGGTGATTATAGAAACCCTGAAAGGGCGTGAACCATTGCACATTCCCGGTATCCTGGCGTATCAGCATGGCCCGTTCAGTTGGGGAAGGACGCCGGATGAGGCGGTGCATAACGCCGTGGTGTTGGAGGCGGTGGCGAAAATGGCGTGGATCAGCCGGGATATTAACCCCGGCCTAAGGCGGATCGATGACTATCTGCTGGAAAAGCATTTCAGCCGCAAACATGGCGCCGGCGCCTATTACGGCCAGCGCTGACTCTCAGGCGCCGTACCCCATCATCTTCAACAGCTGCTGCGCCTGCTGCACCGCTTCCTGGCGATGGGCCACGCCGAGCTTCTGGTACAGGTTGCGGATGTGCGTCTTGATGGTGGTAGCCGCCACGTCCAGCTCACCGGCGATCTGGTCGTTGCTGTAGCCGGAATAGATCAGCCCCAGCACCTGCCATTCGCGCTGGGTGAGCGGGCTGGTGCGGATCAGCTCCGGCACCTGCGGGTGGGTCAGCAGCTTATCGACGAAGTTCTCGTCAAAATGCGCGAACTTGTGCCGATGATGCTGGTTGATGTCGCGCAGAATGCGCTGGGCACGATGCTGTTCCAGCTCCGGCAGCGTGTTGAGCTGGATCAGCTGGCGCAGCTGCTGCGCCATCGCTTCGCCCTCGATGACGAAATGGCTGATAAAGCCGGTGCGGTTGGCCAGCGACAGCGCTTCGATCAACGCCTGCTGCGCTTCGCCCTTGCGCTCTTGCAGCCAGTACAGCTGGTTGCTGAGCAGCAGGTTGCGGTTGAGATCGCTCACCAGCCGCAGCCGGCGGGCGTTCTCGTTCAGTTCATCCAGCACCACGCCGGCCTCGTCATACTGGCCGAGCAGAATCTGCACCCGCGCAATGTTGCGCCACTGGCCCTGCGTGAAGTGGTTGTCCGCCATGCCGGGCTTTTCGGTGTGGCGCAGCCACTGGGCGGCGGCGGCGGTGTCGCCGGTCATCTGCCAGTGGATCACCCGTGACTTGTCGGTGTTGGTCAGCCAGTCGCGATGGTAATGGGCGCCGTGCAGCAGGGTTTCGCAGCGCTGCAGGTGAGTATTGGCATTGTCCAGATCGCCGCGCGCCAGCGAGCATTTGGCCAACATGGCGATGCACTGCAGCTGCTGCTGCGGTTGGTAGTTGGCCAGAATTTTCAGCCCGGCGCGCGCCGCGTCTTCCGCTTCGTCCAACCGTGACCATGACCACAGGATCTGGGCGCGGATGCGCAGCAGAAATTCGTGCATCGGCAGCTGTTCCAGGTGCTGCTCGCGGATCAGTTCGAACGCCTTGTCCTGGGTTTCGTAAGCGGCCTGCAGGAAGCCTTGGGCGATAAGGATTTCGCTCTGCTGCAGCAGCGCCCAGAGCGCGTAATGGTTCGCCTGATGACGACGCGCCATCTGCTCGGTCTGCTGCATCATCGGCAGCGCGCGCGCCAGTTCGCCCTTGCAGTGGTGCACTTCGCCGGTCACCGAGGTGGCGACGATGCGGCTGTAGTAGCTGGACAGCGGCAGGAATTTCAACGCTTCGGTCGCCAGCCGCTCGGCTTCTTCCGGTTTGCCGGCGTTGATCGCCACCTGGGCGCGCAAGGCGTCGAACTCGGCGTGCAGCGTTTGGTCTATCTCGATTTTCTGTTCGCGCATGGTGCGCTCGGCGCGCTCCAGCAGGGTGTTGACCTCGCCGTAGCGGTGCTGGCTCTGCGCCAGCCAGGCCTGCAGCAGCGCCAGCTTGGGGTTTTGGATCAGGCGCTCATACGGCAGCGCGTTGAGGCACTCCTCCAGCAAGGCCAGTTCGCTGTGGTGGAACAGCGACCAGGCGTGTTGCAGCAGGATATCGCGCAGCATGCTGACGTCGCTGGCCGCCAGCGCGTGGTGAATGGCCTCCGCCGGATACCCCAGCGCCAGCCAGCCTTCGGCAGCGGCGCGGTGCAACCCCGGCAGCTCCAGCGCCAGTTCCCACTGGCAACGCTGGCGCAGGAAAGAGGCGAACAGCGGGTGGAAGTTGAACCATTCGCCGGTGTCGTCTATGCGGTGGATAAACAGCCCCTGACGCTCCAGCTCCTCCAGCCGCTGCTGGCCGTTGTCTTCGCCGGTCAGCCGCACGATCAGCGCGTCGTTCATCGAGCGCAGCACCGAACAGCGCAGCAGGAAGGCGCGCGCATCGGCATCGACGTGATCCAGCACTTCGTCCACCAGGTAGTCTGACAGGTGACTGGCGTTCAGCCCCGCCAGGCGCTTGGCCGACAGCTGGGCCGACGAGGCGGACTGACGGGCCGACAGCGCGATCAGCTGCAGCGCGGTGGCCCAGCCTTCGACTTCGTCGCACAGGCGGCTGCTGTCCTGCTGTTCCATCGGCGCCGCCAGGCGGCAGTCGAAGAACTGTTTGGCTTCCTGATGGGTAAACGCCAGCTGCTGCGTACCCATTTCCAGCAGCTGATCGCGCACCCGCAGATTGGCGATGCCGAGCGGCGGCAGGGTGCGTGAGAGCAGGATCAGCGTCAGGTTTTCCGGCTGATGGCGAAGGAAAAAGCGCATGGCTTCGTGGATGGCGTCGTTGGTGATAAGGTGGTAGTCGTCGATCACCAGGTACAGCGGCTGGTGCCAGTCGGCCAGCTCGATAAACAGCTGGGCGAACAGCGCCGACAGGCTGGCGTACTGATGCTTCTGGCTCAGCGCCTCGCTCTTGACGCAGCGGCCGCCGCTGGCCTGCTGCAGCGCGGCGATCAGGTAGCTGGCGAAGCGCTCCGGCTGGTTGTCGCTCTCATCCAGGGAATACCAGCCCAAATCGGCCTTGCCGGCCGCCCATTGGGCGATCAGCGTGGTTTTCCCGTATCCCGCCGGGCAATTGACCAGTGTCAGGCGATAATTGCCCGCGCTGGCCAGTTTGGCCAGCAGGCGATCGCGGATCACGGTATTTTGCAGCCGTACCGGGCGGCTCAGTTTTGATGGGATCAGCATAGTATTCCAGGGTATAAATCGCGGTTCCCGCCGGGATTGGAGTGGTGCTAATTATTTTATGGTTCGTAATTAATAGCTCCCCCTAACTTCTGCCAACCCTAAACGTATTGCAACAAGCTTCCGCATCGGCTTGGAGTTAAGTTGCTATCGATCACACTTTTTTACGTTTGGCGCCGGCGCGCGGCGAGGCGGTTGCAGATCGCATTTCCGGCCATGGACAAAACTTCAGCAGTGCGAATACTTGTGCTAACGTCATGGTTAACGTTCTCAGTGCTCGCCGCACGCGTTGGCGGGCTTTTTTGCATCGTTGCAAGGGAGTCAAAAAGTGCCTGAGATCACAATTCCAGCTACGCCCCAATCCTCCTCCCCAGCTAATCCCCAGGCGGGATGATGCCGTCAGGCTTTCTCACCGGCACGATAGCGGCAATTTGACCCACTTACTGGATAGAGAGTTTTCCTTATGTCACAGCCTACGCTCAAGAAGGATGCTTTTCTGGCGGCGCTTGCCCGCCAGTGGCAACGGTTCGGCCTCAGTTCCGCACAGCAGATGACGCAGCATCAATGGTGGGAAGCCGTCAGTGCGGCGCTGGCCGAGCAGTTGGCCACTCAGCCGGCGCCACGCAAAAGCGCCAAACCGCTGCGCCACGTGAACTACATCTCAATGGAGTTTCTGATCGGCCGGCTGACGGCGAACAACCTGATCAACCTGGGCTGGTACGACACCGTCGAGCAGGCGCTGGCGGAGCAGAACGTCAAGCTGGCGGATTTGCTGGAGCAGGAAACCGATCCGGCGCTGGGCAACGGCGGGCTGGGGCGCTTGGCGGCCTGTTTCCTCGACTCGATGGCGACGGTGGAGCAGCCGGCCACCGGCTATGGGCTGAACTACCAGTACGGGCTGTTCCGCCAGTCGTTCCAGGGCGGGCAGCAGCAAGAGGCGCCGGATAACTGGCAGCGCGAGAGCTACCCGTGGTTCCGCCACAACGCCGCGCTGGCGGTGGACGTGGGCATCGGCGGCAAGCTGGAAAAGCAGGCCGACGGCCGTGAACTGTGGCGCCCGGCCTTCACCCTGCGCGGCGAAGCCTGGGATCTGCCGGTGCTGGGATATCGCAACGGCGTGGCGCAGCCGCTGCGCCTGTGGCAGGCGACCCATCAGCATCCGTTCAACCTGAGCGATTTCAACGACGGCAAATTCCTGCAGGCGGAGAAGCAGGGCGTAGAAGCCGACAAGCTGACTAAGGTGCTCTACCCGAACGACAACCATCAGGCCGGCAAGCGCCTGCGCCTGATGCAGCAGTATTTCCAGTGCGCCTGCTCGGTGGCGGACATTTTGCGCAAGCACCATCAGGCCGGCCGCAAGATTGAAGAGCTGCCGAAGTACGAAGTGATCCAGCTGAACGACACCCACCCGACCATCGCCATTCCGGAAATGCTGCGCATTCTGCTGGACGAACACCAGCTGGAGTGGGAGGCAGCCTGGGCGATCACCAGCAACACCTTCGCCTATACCAACCACACCCTGATGCCGGAAGCGCTGGAATGTTGGGATGAAAAACTGGTGCGCAGCCTGCTGCCGCGTCATTTCTCAATCATCAAACAGATCAACGCCAGGTTCAAAAAGCAGGTGGATAAGCACTGGCCGGGCGACGAGGCGGTGTGGGCCAAACTGGCGGTGCATCACAACAAGCAGGTGCGCATGGCCAACCTGTGCGTGGTCAGCGGCTTTGCGGTCAACGGCGTGGCGCAGCTGCACTCGGATCTGGTGGTGAAAGATCTGTTCCCGGAATATCACCAGCTGTGGCCGAACAAATTCCATAACGTCACCAACGGCATCACGCCGCGTCGCTGGCTGAAACAGTGTAACCCGGCGCTGTCGGGCCTGATCGACGAGACGCTGAAGGTGGAATGGGCGAACGATCTCGATGCGTTGCGCGGGCTGGAAAAATTCGCCGACGACGCGGCGTTCCGCCAGCGTTATCAGCAGATCAAACGTGACAACAAGGTGGCGCTGGCCCATTACGTGCACGGCGTGATGGGGTTGACGCTCGACCCGGACGCAATTTTCGACGTGCAGATCAAACGTCTGCACGAGTACAAACGCCAGCACCTGAACCTGCTGCACATCCTGTCGCTGTATCGCCAGCTGCGCGACAACCCGAATCTTGACATCGTGCCGCGCGTCTTCCTGTTCGGCGCCAAGGCGGCGCCGGGCTACTACCTGGCGAAAAACATCATTTACGCGATCAACCAGGCGGCCGAGAAGATCAATAACGATCCGTTGGTGAAAGATCGCCTGAAAGTGGCGTTCATTCCCGACTACCGCGTGTCGGTGGCCGAACTGATGATCCCGGCGGCGGATATCTCCGAGCAGATCTCCACCGCCGGCAAAGAGGCCTCCGGCACCGGCAACATGAAGCTGGCGCTGAACGGCGCGCTGACGGTCGGCACGCTGGACGGCGCCAACGTCGAAATCGCCGAGCAGGTGGGCGAAGACAATATCTTTATCTTCGGCAATACCGTGGAGCAGGTGAAGGCGATACTGGCGAAGGGCTACGATCCGCTCAGCTACCGTAAAAAAGACAAGCACCTGAAGGCGATTTTGGACGAGCTGGCGAGCGGCGCGTTCAGCCACGGCGACAAGCACGCGTTCGACATGATGCTGCACAGCCTGCTGGAAGGCGGCGATCCCTATCTGGTGCTGGCGGACTTCGCCTCGTACTGCCAGGCGCAGCGCCGGGTCGACGAACTGTATCGCGATCGGGACGAATGGACGCGGCGGACTATCCTTAACACTGCGCGCGTCGGCATGTTCAGCTCGGATCGCTCGATTCGCGATTACCAGCAGCGCATCTGGCAAGCCAAACGTTAAGGAGAGCGAATGGATCGTAAGCGTATCGATCAGGCGGCAGCGCAGGCGGGGATCGCTGCCGATTTCATCAATGCCCACGGCAAGCGGCAGGCGATTGAGCCGGAGACCAAGCGCAAGCTGCTGGCGGCCATGAGCCGGGCCGATGCCGCGCAGGAAGGGGCGGCATCGCCGTTGCCGGCGGTCAAGGTGTTCTATCAGGGCGCGCCGCTGGTGCTGACCCCGGCGGGCGAAGGCGACTACCTGTGGGCGCTGCAGCGTGAAGACGGCGAATGCCTGCAGGGGCGCGTCGGCGCGCGCAAGACCCTGACGCTGCCCGGCGACCTGCCGGCGGGGTATCACCAATTGACGCTGAGCCAGGGCGCACGGCAGTGGCCATGCCGAGTGATCGTCGCGCCGAGGCGCTGCTTCGAGCCGGACGCCTTGCTGACCGGCAAGAAACTGTGGGGCGCCTGCGTTCAGCTGTATACGCTGCGTTCCGATCGCAACTGGGGCATCGGCGATTTCGGCGATCTGCGTCTGATGGTGGAGCAGGTGGGGGAGCGCGGCGGTGCCTTCGTCGGTCTCAATCCGATCCATGCGCTGTATCCGGCCAACCCGGAGAGCGCCAGCCCTTACAGCCCCTCGTCGCGCCGCTGGCTGAATCTGGCGTATATCGACGTCAACGCGGTGGAGGATTTCCAGCGCAGCGATGCGGCGCAGCGCTGGTGGCAGAAGCCGGCGACGCAGAAGCAGTTGGCCAAGGCGCGCGCCGCGGAGTGGGTGGATTACACCGCCGTGATGCAGCTGAAGCTGGCGGCGCTGAAGCTGGCGTTCCCGCTGTTTCAGGCGCGCAAGCCGAACGACGCGCAGCGTCAGGCGTTCGAACGGTTCGTGACTGAGGGCGGCGACAGCCTGTATCAGCAGGCGGCGTTCGACGCGCTGCATGCCCACCTGGCGGCCAAAGACGCCAGCCAGTGGGGATGGCCGGCCTGGCCCGAGGGCTATCGGCGGGGGCAGAGCGAAGCGGTGCGGCAGTTCTGCGACGAACATCAGGACGCGGTCCGCTTTTACCTGTGGCTGCAATGGCTGGCGGCCACGCAGTTTGCGCAGTGTTTTGAGCAGAGCCGGCAGCAGCAGATGCCGATTGGTCTGTATCGCGATCTGGCGGTCGGGGTGGCGGAAGGCGGGGCGGAAACCTGGTGCGACCGCGAGCTGTACTGCCTGAAAGCGTCGGTCGGCGCGCCGCCGGACATCCTGGGGCCGCTGGGGCAAAACTGGGGCCTGCCGCCGATGGATCCGCACGTGATGGCGGCGCGCGGTTATCAGCCGTTCATCGATCTTTTGCGCGCCAACATGACCAGCTGCGGCGCGCTGCGTATCGATCACGTCATGGCGCTGCTGCGGCTGTGGTGGATCCCTTATGGCGAAACCGCCGATCGCGGCGCCTACGTCAAATACCCGGTGGACGATCTGCTGGCGGTGCTGGCGCTGGAAAGCCAGCGCCACCGCTGCATGGTGATCGGCGAGGATCTCGGCACCGTGCCGGTAGAGATCGTCGGCAAGCTGCGCGACAGTGGCGTCTATTCTTACAAAGTGCTGTATTTCGAAAGCGATGGTGAACACCATTTCCGCGCGCCGCAGGCCTATCCGGTGCAGGCGATGGCGACCATCACCACCCACGATCTGCCGACGTTGCGCGGCTATTGGCAAAGCGGCGATCTGACGCTGGGCAACCGACTGGGGCTCTATCCGGACGCGGAGATCCTGCGGGAGCTGTTCGCCGATCGGGAACGCGCCAAGCAAGGGCTGCTTGACGGGTTGCATCGCTATGGCTGCGTGCCGCAGAAGGTGGGCAAGAGGGCGGCGCTGCTCGGCATGAGCCCGCTGCTTAACCGCGGCCTGCAGCGTTATGTCGCCGACAGCGCCAGCGCCCTGCTCGGCCTGCAGCCGGAAGACTGGCTGGACATGGCCGATCCGGTCAATATTCCCGGCACCAGCGATCAGTACCCTAACTGGCGGCGCAAGCTGACCCAAACGCTGGAGGAGATGTTCGCCGATCCGCGGATAAACCGGCTGCTGAAGGATTTGGACAAACGGCGGCGCAAGGTGTCGGTGGGGTGACGATCGAGTGTCGTTGTATTAAGACAAAGGATGAAGATCGTAGCCCTATCCAAATGATGGATACCCGAATTAATTGGAGTTGCAGCTAGGCGGCAAGTGCGTAAATCCCCAGGAGCTTACTTAAGTAAGTGACTGGGGGGCGCGCACGCAGCCAACAACGCTGCAACTTCAAGTAAGAAGGGGAATCAGTAGTAGGAGTGCTCGCCGCGTTGGTGCTCGGTCAAATCACGCACACCCTTCAGCTCCGGGAACTTCTGCAGCAGCTCTTTCTCGATGCCTTCTTTCAGCGTGACGTCGACCATCGAACAGCCGTTGCAACCGCCGCCGAACTGCAGGATCGCCATGTTGTCGTCGGTGATCTCCATCAGCGTCACGCGGCCGCCGTGGCCCGCCAGCTGTGGGTTGATCTGCGACTGCAGCACGTATTCCACGCGCTCCATCAGCGGCGCGTTGTCATCGACCTTGCGCATTTTGGCGTTCGGCGCCTTCAGCGTCAGCTGAGAACCCAGCTGGTCGGTCACGAAGTCGATTTCGGCGTCTTCCAGATACGGCGCGCTCAGCTCATCGACATAGGCAGACAGTTTGTCGAACTTCAGTTCGGTATCCGTCGCTTCTACCGCGTCCGGCGGGTAATGGTGCCAACTTACTGATTTAGTGTATGATGGTGTTTTTGAGGTGCTCCAGTGGCTTCTGTTTCTATCAGCTGTCCCTCCTGTTCAGCTACTGAAGGCGTGGTGCGTAACGGTAAAAGTACTGCCGGACATCAGCGCTATCTCTGCTCTCACTGCCGTAAAACATGGCAGCTACAGTTCACTTACACCGCTTCTCAACCCGGTACGCATCAGAAAATCATTGATATGGCCATGAATGGCGTCGGATGTCGCGCCAGTGCACGCATTATGGGCGTTGGCCTCAACACGATTTTACGTCACTTAAAAAACTCAGACCGCAGTCGGTAACCTCACGCATACAACCGGGCAGTGACGTCATTGTTTGCGCGGAAATGGACGAACAGTGGGGTTATGTCGGCGCTAAATCACGCCAGCGCTGGTTGTTTTACGCGTATGACAGGATACGGAGGACGGTTGTGGCGCACGTATTCGGTGAACGCACGTTGTCCACGCTGGAGCGTCTTCTGGGCCTGCTGTCGGCCTTTGAGGTCGTGGTATGGATGACGGATGGCTGGCCGCTTTATGAATCACGCCTGAAGGGAGAACTGCACGTTATCAGCAAGCGATATACGCAGCGCATTGAGCGGCATAACCTGAATCTGAGGCAACATCTGGCAAGGCTGGGCAGGAAGTCACTGTCGTTCTCAAAATCGGTGGAGCTGCATGACAAAGTCATCGGGCATTATCTGAACATAAAACACTATCAGTAAGTTGGAGTCATTACCCGTCCGGCGGGCAATAAGAGACACCGCATTCGGCCGTCGGCGTGCCCGGGTTGATCACGAATACGCGGATTTGGGTGCCTTCTTCTTGATTTGCCAGCAGTTTGGCAAAGTGTTCCTGTGCAGCATCTGTTATACGGATCATAGCATTAGCTCAATAGTTGACTTCTATAGTCGGTTATAATACGCCCATTGCCGTGGCACTACAACGTGCGGCAAACGCACCATATCTGCACCGAGGCGGCGCCTTGCCGCCGCAGCAGCGCCGCGATCTCCGCGACGGTACTGCCGGTGGTCACCACGTCATCCACCAGGGCGATATGCCGGCCGGCGACCGAGACGGTGCAGATGAACGCGCGCTGCAGATTGCGCCTGCGCGCTCCGGCGTTCAGCCGCTGTTGCAGGGCGGTCTTGCGTACCCGGCGCAAGGCGGCGGGCCGATAGGGGCAGCCCAGCCAGCGCGCCAGCGGCCGGGCCAGCAGATCGCTCTGGTTATAGCCGCGGCGCCAGCAGCGTGATGCATGCAAGGGTACCGCTAAAATCAGGTCGGGTCTGTTCAGATACTGCTCTCTGCGCGCCAGCTGCCAGCGCAACAGCATCAGGCGCGTCAGCGCCGGTGCCAGCTCGGGCGCGTGGTGAAACTTGAACCTCTTTACCAGTTGGCTGAGGGGCGCAACGTAGTCGCCAACGAACACCAGCCGTTGCCAGGGCGGCGGCCGTTGCAGGCAGCGGCCGCAGGGCGTTCGCGTCTCCCCGGCGGGCAACCCGCAGCGCGGGCAACACGGTGGGCTGGCCGGCAGATGGCGCAGGCAGCAGCTGCAGATGCCATGACGCATCAGGCTCAACGGCTGTCGGCATAGCCAACAGCGGCTGCGGATTGATAGCATAGAGCCTCCGAGACGGATAAGCATGAAAGGACAATAACCAATGACAGCGCTGTACTGGCAAACAATAGGTGAAGGCGAACGCGATCTTGTGCTGCTGCACGGCTGGGGATTGAACGCCGAAGTGTGGAGTTGCATTCAGGCGCGACTGGCGCCGCATTTTCGCCTGCACCTGGTCGATCTGCCGGGGTACGGCCGCAGCCAGGGGTTCGGCGCCCTGTCGCTGGAACAGATGACGGAGATCGTGCTGGCGGCCGCTCCGCCGCAGGCCTGGTGGCTAGGCTGGTCGCTCGGCGGGCTGGTTGCCAGCCAGGCGGCGCTGATGCAACCGCAGCGGGTCAAAGGGCTTATCACCGTGGCTTCCTCGCCGTGCTTTGCCGCCCGTGATGAGTGGCCGGGGATCCGCCCGGACGTGCTGAGCGGTTTTCAACACCAGCTGAGCCTGGATTTCCAGCGCACCGTCGAGCGTTTTCTGGCGTTGCAGACGCTGGGCACCGAGAGCGCGCGTCAGGATGCGCGCCAGCTGAAAGCGGTGGTGCTCAACCAGCCGACGCCAAGCGTCGAGGTGTTGAACGGCGGGCTGGAGATTCTGCGCACCGCCGATCTGCGTGCGCCGTTGGCCGCGCTGGAGCTCCCGCTGCTGCGGATTTACGGCTATCTGGATGGGCTGGTGCCGCGCAAGGTCGCCGAGCTGCTCGACGCCGCCTGGCCGAATTCTACGTCGCAGCTCGTGGCCAAAGCCGCCCATGCGCCGTTTATCTCTCATCCCGACGAATTTGTGACGATGATCGAAGCGTTTATTGCAGCACATTGAATGCGGCGGGAAAACGCACGATAGGGCGCGAAAAAAAACGCCGCCGGGTGGATAAAAGACAAAGCTGTTCGATACTTAGTGAGTCAATGCGTTGGCTGCAAAATGAAAAGACCGCGCGCGGCGCTTTTCATTTTGGCGTTTCGTCTCTGGGAAACAGGCCCCGTCAGGGAAAGCAACGAGGCCTGAGGATGTCGCGGCAGCCTGATGTACTACGCATGGATTCTTGACGGCTTTCATAACAGATAAATTATCCATTGAGAGGTTAGTGTCATGAAATCATTGAAGATGATTATTGCAGCGACAGTGCTGGGTTCGGTGTCTTTCGGCTCCATGGCGGCAACCCTGCTGACCAAGGAAGATCTGGATAAGAACCCGGGTAAATACGAGAAGATCGGCACCGTGACCACCACGGCGCAGACCACCTCGCCGATGGATGCCAAGGATGAGCTGTCCAAACTGGCGGACGAAAAGGGCGGTCAATACTACGTGATCCTGGCAGGCCGCGAGCACGGTAAATTCAGCGCCATCGCTGAAGTTTACAAAGACAAGCAATAAGCCTTCAACGGCAAGGGGCGCCGCTGCGGCGCCCCTGATCGTTAGGCCTTCAGCCGGTAGAAAACCGTGCTGCACCCCTGGCCCTGCGGGCAGCCTTTGCAACTGCCGCTCAGACAGGCGCCGTCATCCTGTTCGATACGCTCTACTTTTCCCATCGCCGCCAAACGGTCCAGCATCGCCTGCACCAACGGCAGCGGCGTCGCCAGCGATTGGCTGAGCTGCTGCGCCTGAGCGCTGCCAAGCAGCGCCAGTGCATCGCGCACCTGCAGCAGCCCGGCCATCAGTGACAGCTCCCCTTGGCGCCCTGGCAACAGGCCGCCGGCGTAGCGTTGCCCAGGCGTACCGTAACGCGGCTGCGCGCCCGGCGCAGGCCGAACAGCACCAGCAGGTTCACCGCCAGCACCACCAGGATCGCCGTCAGGCTGTACTGCGGGTGTTGGTTGAAGGTGGCCACCTGGTAGAACAGCGTCGCCAGCGAGTAGGCCACGTTCAGCCCCCACAGAATAGAGAAGGTCATCCAGCCGCGGCTCGATTCACGGGCGATGGCGCCCATTACCGAGACGCAAGGCACATACAGCAGCACGAAGATCAGGTAGCTGTAGGCGGAGATGCCTGAGCCGAATTTGCTGCTCATCACGCCCATCGAGCCGACGCCCATCTCGCCGTCACCCTTGCTGGCTTCGATTGGGTTGGAGAGCACGCTCAGGCTGAAGGTGTTTTTCAGGCCGTCCCAGGTTTCGTTCAGCGCGCCGCCCAGCTCATCGAGCAGGTTGAAGTTGGCGGCGTCGAACGCCTCTTTGTTGATGTGCTCGGCGGTGTACAGCGTGTTCAGCGTGCCGACCACCACTTCTTTCGCCATCGCGCCGGTCACCAGACCGACGGTGGCCTGCCAGTTATCGCTGTGGACGCCCATCGGCTGCAGCAGCGGCGTCAACACCTTGGAGACCGAGGCCAACGCGGAGTCGTTGATATTGTCGACCGTCTTGCTACTGAACGAGAAGCTGTTCAGGCCGCCGATGAACATGCTGGCCACCACGATCACCTTACCGGCGCGCAGCACGAAGCCTTTCAGACGCTGCCAGGTTTGCAGCAGCAGGCTTTTCAGGTGCGGCACGTGGTAGACCGGCAGCTCCATCACGAACGGCGAGGCCTCGCCACGCATGATGGTGTATTTGAGCACCAGACCGGTGAGGATCGCCACCGCAATGCCGAGCATGTACAGCGAGAACACCACCCCGGCGCCGTCCTGGCCGAAGAAGGCGGCGGCGAACACCGCAAAGATCGCCAGACGGGCACCGCACGACATGAACGGCGCCATCATGATAGTAATCAGGCGCTCGCGCTGGGCGTCCAGCGTCCGGGCACCCATGATGGACGGCACGTTGCAGCCGAAGCCGACGATCAGCGGCACGAAGGATTTGCCCGGCAGCCCGAGCGCCTGCATCAGGCGATCCATCACGAACGCCGCGCGCGCCATGTAGCCGGAGTCTTCCAGGAAGGACAGGAACAGGTACATCATGCCGATCTGCGGCACCAGCGGCAGCACGGTGTTGATGCCACCGCCGACGCCCTGCGCCAGGAAAACGGTCAGCCAGTCGGGGAAGTGCAGGGTGTAGCCGAGCCACTGAATGCCTTGAATGAAGATCGCCGCCGAGCCGATATCAAAGATCGGCTGCAGCGCGCCGCCGATGTTGATCGCCAGCAGGAACATCAGGTACATCACCAGCAGGAAGATCGGCACACCCAGCCAGCGGTTGAGGATCACTTTATCCAGCATCTCGGTCAGGCGGTTGGGCATCGCCTGCTGCGAGTTGCTGACCGCGTCGCACAGGGCGGCGATAGACTGGTAGCGCGCGTCGGCGATCACCAGCGCCGGGTCTTCTTGCTGCTGCTGTTGCAACGCCTGGGTGGCCGCAGGCAGCAGTGCGACGGCGGGGCCGGCCAGCCGGTGGCTGTAGATGTCGCCTTCCAGCATCTGCAGCGCCAGCCAGCGGCGCTGTACTGCCGGCAGCGTTTGCGGCATGGCGTCGCTCAGCGTGGCGACCTCTTTCAGCAACAGCGGCGGATAGTTCACCAGCGCCTGCTGTTCGTTGATGTGGTGATTGTCGATCATCTGTTTCAGCACGCCGATGCCGTCGGCGCGGGTGGAGACCATCGGCACCACCGGGCAGCCGAGGCGCGCCGACAGCGCGGCGACGTCGATATCGATATGCTGGCTTGTGGCGATGTCGAGCATGTTGAGCGCCACGATGCAGGGAATGCCCAGCTCCAGCAGCTGCAGCGTCAGATAGAGGTTGCGCTCCAGGTTGGAGGCGTCGACCACGTTGATCAGCAGATCGGCGTCGCCGCTCAAAATGTAGTGGCAGGCGATCTGCTCATCGAGCGAGGTTTGCTCTGAAATGGTGGTCAGGGAATAGGTGCCCGGCAAATCGACCAGCCGCACGTCGGACTGCGGGGTGGTGAAATGGCCTTCTTTGCGTTCGACCGTCACGCCCGCCCAGTTGCCGACCCGTTGGCGTGCGCCGGTCAGCTGGTTGAACAGCGTGGTTTTGCCGGAGTTCGGGTTACCGATTAAGCCGATGGTGAGTTTTTTCATAGTTCAGCGTGTCGTCTTCAAGGAGAACAGCGCCGGCGCAAGGGCGCGTCGGCAAACGGAGGGCGTGCCGGCTCAGAACTGGCCGTCGAGCTGCAGCAGCGCCAGATCCTTCCTGCGCAGCACCAGGCTGACGCGGCGGGTTTTAATTTCTATCGGATCGCCCAGCGGCGCGACGCGCACCACGTCGAACGAAGAGCCGGGTAGCATGCCGAGCGATAACAGTTTCTGGCGGTAGGCCGGCGCAATTTCACCGGAAAAGCCGACAATCTTATACGTGCGTTTAGGTTGAAGCTGCATGTGATTAACCTTCCGGGTGCCGATGAACATCGGACTGATGATAATTGGACGTTGCCGGCGAAAATGCCACGCCGTCGGCGGTATTCATCCATAAGGTCATGCAATAAAGTGAGCGCAAATAATAGTCATTATCATTATCGCGTTCAATGCAAAAAGTAAGGGTATTGTAACCAATTATTATGGCGACGACAGTTTTTGATGGCGTTGCCTGGATTAATGACGTTTTACCACCGCTGGCGAGCGGGAACAAATGAGAATGACGAGTTAAATCAGTTACGTATTTGTATCCGAGTTTTCTCGTTTGCAAACTTCGATGGTTTTTTCCCTTTATTTATTTCCCCCGAAAGGCAATTCAATAACATTATTCCGGCGTAATGCGAGCGGTAACCATTTGTGTTTCGTTCACAATTCGCGAGATGAAACAGGCGTGTTAACGAAGTTGTTAATAAATGGCTGCGGAGAGGATTTTTATTGCCTGAATAATGGGAGGACGGTCACGCAGGAACGGGACATAAAAAGATGACGGTTTATTGAGACGGGTCAAAAAATGCCGCAGGTTTTATTCATCAGAAAGGGCGGAGCAGGCTCCGCCCTGTCGGTTCCGACTTAGCGTTTCTTACCGAACGCCGCCGCCAGCGCGTCGCCCATGGCGCTGTTGCCGGCCGGCGCCGCGTTGCGCGGTTTGGCCTTGTTGGCGCCGGCCGAACGGCTGGCGTTGTCGCGTGCCTGCGCTGGCGCGTTGCCGCCGCGGCGCGGTGAACCTTCGCCCGGCTGCTCATCCAGGCGCATGCTCAGCGCGATGCGTTTACGCTGCAGATCGACTTCCATCACCTTCACTTTGACAATGTCGCCGGCCTTCACCACGGTGTGCGGATCTTCAACGAACTTGTCCGCCAGCGAGGAGATGTGCACCAGGCCGTCCTGATGCACGCCGATATCCACGAAGGCACCGAAGTTGGTGACGTTGGTGACCGACCCTTCCAGGATCATGCCCACCTGCAGATCGTTGAGGGTTTCCACCCCTTCGGCAAAGGTCGCGGTTTTGAACTCCGGACGCGGATCGCGGCCCGGTTTCTCCAGCTCTTTCAGGATATCGGTGACCGTCGGTACGCCGAACTTGTCGTCGGTGAAATCGACCGCTTTCAGGCTGCGCACCGCCGAAGCGTTGCCCATCAGGTCCTGCAGCGCCTGCTCGGTGGCGGCCAGAATGCGCTGCACCACCGGGTAGGCTTCCGGGTGAACGGTGGAAGCGTCCAGCGGATTGTCACCGTGGTTGATGCGCAGGAAGCCGGCACACTGTTCGAAGGCCTTCGGCCCCAGGCGGCTGACTTTCAGCAGCTGTTCACGGTTGCTGAAGCGGCCGTTCTCGTCGCGCCAGTTGACGATATTTTGCGCCATCATGCGCGTCAGGCCGGCCACGCGGGTCAGCAACGGCACCGACGCGGTGTTCAGATCGACGCCGACGGCATTCACGCAGTCTTCCACCACCGAGTCCAGCTTCTTCGCCAGCTGGCTCTGGCTGACGTCGTGCTGATACTGGCCGACGCCGATGGATTTCGGGTCGATCTTCACCAGCTCCGCCAGCGGATCCTGCAGACGACGAGCGATGGACACCGCGCCGCGCAGCGACACGTCGAGATCCGGGAATTCCAGCGCCGCCAGTTCGGACGCGGAATACACCGATGCGCCCGCTTCGCTGACGATCACTTTCTGCGCCCGGACCTCGGCGAACTGCTTTTGCAGGTCGAGATAGAAGCGCTCGGTTTCACGCGAGGCGGTGCCGTTGCCGATGGCCACCAGCTCCACGTTATGTTTGATACACAGTGCCGCGACGATGGCGGCGGCTTTGGCCGCTTGCCCGGTGTGTGGGTAGACGGTGTCGGTGGCGACCAGCTTGCCGGTCGCGTCGACCACGGCGACTTTCACCCCGGTGCGCAGGCCCGGATCGAGGCCCATGGTGGCTCGCATGCCGGCCGGCGCCGCCATCAGCAGATCGTGCATGTTGCGGGCGAACACGTTGATCGCTTCGTCTTCCGCGCGCTCGCGCACCGTGCCCATCAGCTCGGTTTCCAGGTGCAGAAGCACCTTGATGCGCCAGGTCCAGTTGACCACCGCCTTGCGCCAGGCGTCGGCCGGGGCGTTGTTCAGGCGCAGGTTGAGGTGATTGATGATGATCAGCTCCGCCTGGCTTTCGCGCGGCGCTTCCTCAAACTGCGGATCGGCGTTCAACGCCAGCTGCAGCACGCCTTCGTTGCGGCCGCGGAACATCGCCAGCGCGCGGTGCGAAGGCACCTGAGAAATCGGTTCGTGATGATCGAAATAGTCGCGGAACTTGGCGCCTTCTTCTTCCTTGCCCTCGACGACTTTGGACACCAGATGGGCGTTTTTCCACAGGTAGTCGCGCACCTTAGCCAGCAGCGCGGCGTCTTCGGCGAAGCGCTCCATCAGGATATAGCGCGCGCCGTCGAGGGCGGCTTTGACGTCCGCCACGCCCTTGTCGGCATCGACGTAGCGTTCAGCCAGCTGTTCCGGCTGCTGTTGCGGATCCTGCCACAGCACGTCCGCCAGCGGTTCCAGACCGGCCTCGATGGCGATCTGGCCGCGGGTGCGGCGCTTCGGTTTGTACGGCAGGTAGAGGTCTTCGAGTTCGGTCTTGCTCAGCGTGGCGTTGATCGCCCCCGCCAGTTGTTCGGTCAGTTTGCCCTGTTCATCAATCGACTTCAGGATGGTCTGGCGACGATCTTCCAGTTCACGCAGATAACCCAGGCGGGTTTCCAGCTGGCGCAGTTGGGTGTCGTCCAGGCCCCCGGTGACTTCCTTACGATAGCGTGCAATAAAGGGCACGGTATTACCTTCATCCAGCAGACGGATGGCGGAGTCGACTTGCTCCGGCCGGGCCTGCAGTTCTGTTGCAATAATGCGGCTCAGTGGGTCATTCATAGGTCTGGTATCTGTATTGAGAACGGTGAATAAACAGGGGACAGTTATACGGATTGATCGCGGAAAATGCCAGCGGAGCGGGCCGCCGCCGCGCGGCCGCCGCGTGGAGAACTGCGCAGGCGGCGGCGTTGGCGGCGGTTCGGAAAAAGCTGAAAGCTTACTTCGGGTAGTCTATCTCGTTCACGTACCACTGCGCCTCGCCCAGCGGCGTATTGACGGTGGCGACGTCCCCGACCTCTTTTTTCAGCAGGGCGCGCGCCATCGGCGCGTCGATGGAGATGTAATCCTTGCGGCCGAAGATCTCGTCGTAACCGACGATGCGAAAGCGTTTGGTCTCGCCGTCTTCGTTCTCTACTTCCACCCAGGCGCCGAAGAACACTTTGCCTTCCTGCTGCGGGGAGTAATCGACGATCTTCAGCTGCTCCAGGCATTTGGTCAGATAGCGGACGCGGCGATCAATTTCGCGCAGCCGCTTCTTGTTGTACTGGTAGTCGGCGTTTTCGCTTCTGTCGCCCAGGCTGGCGGCCCAGGTCACTTTCTTGGTCACCTCGGGGCGTTCTTCGCGCCAGAGGTAATCCAGCTCTTGTTTGAGCTTGTCATACCCTTCACGGGTTATCAGTTGAGTTCTCATCGTGATTTATCTTTATGGGGCCACCGCCACAGTGTACGTGAATGCGCAGGGCTTTAGAAATGGTGCGCGGGCCTGCGCGTTGTCGCACGGTTTTTATTCAGTTTGCGCAGCTTTTAACAATCGGGAGTATGCTTAGCGATAGCGGAAAAGGAATGTGACGAAAGGAGGATATCTGGCGAGAGAGACAAGGAATTTTGGCGCACAACCCAACACATTGAAGGTATTACCGCATGGAATTTAAAGATTACTACGCAACGATGGGCGTCGAGCCCAACGCCGATCTGAAAACCATCAAAACGGCCTACCGCCGGCTGGCGCGTAAATATCACCCTGACGTGAGCACCGAAGAAGACGCCGAGAGCAAATTCAAGGAGCTGGCCGAAGCCTATGAGGTGCTGAAGGACGAAGAGCGCCGTGCCGAGTACGATCAGATCCGGCTGCACCGCAACGATCCGAACTTTGGCCGGCAGGCGCGCGGCGATCACGGCGGCTATCAGCAGAGCGCTTCATGGCACGGCGGCGGCGCCGACGCGCAAGACTTCTCCGATTTCTTCGAAAGCATGTTCGGCGGGCGTGCTGCGGGCGGGCACCGCTCCGCTTCGCACTCGCACGGCGGGCATGGCTTCCGCGGCCAGGATCTCGAGATGGAGGTGCCGCTGTTCCTCGAGGAAACGCTGCATGGCCAAAGCCGCGAGATCTCCTACAAGCTGCCGGTGTTCGACGAGCTGGGGCGGCAGGTGAGCGAAGCCAGCAAAACGCTGAACGTGAAAATCCCGGCCGGTGTGGGCGACGGCGAGCGCATTCGCCTCAAGGGGCAGGGCGTTGCCGGCGTGGGCGGCGGCCAGAACGGCGACCTGTATCTGGTCATCCGCCTCGCGCCGCATCCGCTGTTCGAGATTGATGGCCACAACCTGAGCATCGTGGCGCCGCTCGCCCCGTGGGAAGCGGCGCTGGGAGCCAGCATCGAGGTGCCGACGCTGACCGGCAAAATCGCGTTGACCGTGCCGGCCGGCAGCCAGAGCGGCAAACGGCTGCGGGTCAAGGGCAAGGGGCTGGCGGGCAAGAAAGAGCCCGGCGATCTGTATGTCATTCTCAAGGTGGTGATGCCGCCGAAGCCGAACGAGAAGGCCAGCGCCCTGTGGCGAGAACTGGCTGAACAGGCGGCGTTCAACCCGCGCGCGGAATGGGAGTAAAGCACATGATGAAAAAAGAGATCACATTCACCGTGGTGGAACTGTGTCAGAGGGTGGAGATTTCAGAGGATGAGCTGGTCGAGATCGTCGGCCTGGGCGTGATCGTGCCGCTGGAGCCGGCGCAGCCGAGCTGGGAGTTCGATTACCCGGCGCTGAGCCATCTGCAGCGGGCGCGCAGGCTGCGGGCCGAGCTGGATCTGGATTGGCCGGGGATCGCCATGGCGCTGACGCTGCTCGACCGGGTTGATACGCTGCAGCAAGAGAACCGGCAGCTGCGCCGGCAACTGGCGCGTTTCCTGCAGACTTCCTGACTCGCCCTCAAAACGCCACCGTGCGGTTCGCCGGTGGCGAAATTGCATAAAATTGGGCCGCCGCCCCACATTGCGCCGATAAAGGGCGAAATTTTGACGAACCCCCGTCGACATTCGATGAAAATTGTTGATAAATGGGGAAAAGAATAAGCTTTGTAACAATTTCGTCTAGAATACATACCATTAAACGCTGTCTCAAATGGCAAGGTTTTCTAACAATATTCGAGTCAGGCAATAAAGCCTTTGGGAGTAATACCATGCAAGAGAATCATAAGATCCTGGTTGTCGATGATGACATGCGCCTGCGCGCGCTTTTAGAACGTTATTTAACCGAGCAGGGCTTCCAGGTTCGCAGCGTTGCCAACGCTGAGCAAATGGATCGCTTGCTGACCCGTGAATCCTTCCATCTGATGGTGCTCGATCTGATGTTACCGGGCGAAGATGGGCTGTCCATCTGCCGCCGCCTGCGCAGCCAGAGCAACCCGATGCCGATCATTATGGTCACCGCCAAAGGCGAAGAGGTCGATCGCATCGTGGGGCTGGAAATCGGCGCCGACGACTACATTCCTAAGCCGTTCAACCCGCGTGAACTGTTGGCTCGCATCCGTGCGGTGCTGCGCCGCCAGGCTAACGAACTGCCGGGCGCGCCTTCGCAGGAAGAGGCGGTGATCGCATTCGGCAAATTCAAACTGAACCTCGGCACCCGCGAGATGTTCCGCGAAGACGAACCGATGCCGTTGACCAGCGGCGAGTTCGCGGTCCTGAAGGCGCTGGTTAGCCACCCGCGTGAACCGCTGTCGCGCGATAAGCTGATGAACCTGGCGCGTGGCCGCGAATACAGCGCCATGGAGCGCTCCATCGACGTGCAGATCTCGCGCCTGCGCCGCATGGTGGAAGAAGATCCGGCGCATCCGCGTTATATCCAGACCGTTTGGGGTCTCGGCTACGTGTTCGTCCCGGACGGCAGCAAGGCATGAGGCGATTGCGCTTTTCACCGCGTAGCTCGTTTGCCCGAACCCTGTTGTTGATCGTCACCTTGCTGTTCGTCAGCCTGGTGACGACCTATCTGGTGGTGCTGAACTTCGCCATCCTGCCCAGCCTGCAGCAGTTCAACAAGGTATTGGCGTACGAAGTGCGTATGCTGATGACCGATCGGCTGCAGCTGGAGGACGGCACGCTGCTGGAAGTACCGCCGGCGTTCCGCCGTGAGATCTACCGCGAACTGGGCATCTCTCTCTACACCAACTCGGCGGCGGAGGAGAGCGGCCTGCGCTGGGCGCAGCACTACCAGTTCCTCAGCCAGCAGATGGCGCAGCAGCTCGGCGGGCCGACCGATGTGCGGGTGGAGGTGAACAAGAACTCCCCGGTGGTGTGGCTGAAAACCTGGCTGCAGCCCGATATCTGGGTGCGCGTACCGCTGACGGAAATCCACCAGGGCGACTTCTCTCCGCTGTTCCGCTATACGCTGGCGATCATGCTGCTGGCGATCGGCGGCGCCTGGCTGTTTATCCGCATTCAAAACCGCCCGCTGGTGGAGCTGGAACATGCGGCGCTGCAGGTGGGCAAGGGCATCATTCCGCCGCCGCTGCGCGAGTATGGCGCTTCCGAAGTGCGGTCGGTGACTCGCGCATTCAATCAGATGGCGTCGGGCGTCAAGCAGCTGGCGGATGACCGCACCTTGCTGATGGCCGGGGTTAGCCATGACCTGCGCACGCCGTTGACGCGCATCCGGC
Source organism: Serratia sp. HRI (assembly GCF_010119335.3). Classification (NCBI taxonomy): domain Bacteria; kingdom Pseudomonadati; phylum Pseudomonadota; class Gammaproteobacteria; order Enterobacterales; family Yersiniaceae; genus Serratia; species Serratia sp. HRI. Next base: position 3,006,827 of record NZ_CP083690.1, read on the forward strand.
TGGCGACGGAGATGATGAGTGCCGAAGACGGCTATCTGGCCGAGTCGATCAATAAAGACATCGAAGAGTGCAACGCCATCATCGAGCAGTTCATCGATTATCTGCGCACCGGGCAGGAGATGCCGACCGAAAGCAGCGATCTGAACGCCATTTTGGGCGAGGTGGTCGCGGCGGAGAGCGGCTATGAGCGGGTGATTGAAACCGCGCTGTCGCCGGGCGAGCTGATGATGAACGTGCATCCGCTGTCGATTAAGCGGGCGGCGGTGAACATGGTGGTGAACGCGGCGCGTTACGGCAACGGCTGGATCAAGGTCAGCAGCGGCCGCGAGCTGCAGCGCGGCTGGTTCCAGGTAGAGGATGACGGCCCGGGCATCAAGCCGGAAGAATTGAAGCATCTGTTGCAGCCGTTCGTACGCGGTGACAGCGCGCGCAGCACCAGCGGCACCGGTCTGGGGCTGGCGATCGTGCAGCGCATTATCGACGCGCACGACGGCGAACTGGATATCGGCACCAGCGAACGCGGCGGGCTATTGATCCGCGCGTATATTCCGTTGCCGATGGAGAAAAAAGAGTCGGCCAACGGCCATCAAACCGCCAGGGAAAATGCCTGACGCTCTTGGCGCGGGCCGCGTTGCTGCGGCCCCGTCAGGACTTCCTGCTCATCACGTAGTATTCCGCCGCATCCTCATGCAACCGACGGCCGGTCGGCGCCTGCCACGGATCGATTAACTCGATGCCGCAGTGGAGGAAGTCTTTGGTGTTGCGGGTGGCCAGGACGGCACCGTAATACAGGCAGGTGGCGGCGATTTGGGTATCCGGCATGCTCATCGCTTTACCCAGAAGCCGATTCCTTGCCGTCAATTCCGCGTATTGCATCGCGCACAGCCCATCAAACGGCAATATCTGCCCCTCGAACTTCAATTCAATCGCGTCCGCCAATTTGAGCTTGAGATCCCGCTGGCGCTTGCCGTCAGGCATGCAGGCGACGCCGCTGAACAGTTCGGCCAGGACAATGGCGCTCAGATAGAGCTCGTCATTGTCCTTTTCATTTAACCAGTTAATGACGTTGTAGTACGGACTGGGGCGCAGCGTCTCCGAAATGACGTTGGTGTCGAGAATAATCATGCGTTGTCATCTTCATCATCAAAGGTGACGATGCGTGGTGGCACGGCGTCACGCGGTGGGATCTCCAGCTCGACGCCGCCGAACTCGGCGAAGTGCTGATGCATCCAGGTACCCAATCCATAGCGCGGCGGCTTTTTCACCAGCGCCTGTTTCAGGATCATGCGCGCTTCCTCTTCCATGGAATGGCCGTTTTTCGCCGCTGAAATACGCAGCAGCTCTTTGATTTCGTCGTCCAGATTTCTGACGGTGATAGTAGCCATTGAAACCTCCTTTGCTATCAATGATTGCATTGACTTATTTTCTCGCCTTGCTGGTTAAAAAGCAATCACTGAAAATAAAAAAAGGCGCGGGATCCGCGCCTTAGCTGAAGAGGTAACGCTACCGAATTACAGCTTAGGGCCGGCGCTGACCAGCGCGGCGCCCGCAGGCGTGTCGGTGTATTTGTCGAAGTTGGTGATGAAGCGCTCGGCCAGATCCTGCGCTTTTTCCTGCCACTGCTCGAGGCTGGCGTAGGTATTGCGCGGATCGAGGATCTCCGGGTTCACGCCCGGCAGCGCGGTCGGCATCGCCAGATCGAAGATCGGCAGGGTGACGGTTTCCGCCTTGTCGATTTCACCGCTCAGGATGGCGTCAATGATGCCGCGCGTATCTTTGATCGAGATGCGCTTGCCGGTACCGTTCCAGCCGGTGTTGACCAGGTAAGCCTGGGCGCCGGCGGCCTGCATGCGTTTCACCAGCACTTCGGCGTACTGCGTCGGGTGCAGCGACAGGAATGCGGCGCCGAAGCAGGCGGAGAAGGTTGGCGTCGGTTCGGTTACGCCGCGCTCGGTGCCGGCCAGCTTGGCGGTGAAGCCGGACAGGAAGTGGTACTGAGTCTGGTTGGCGGTCAGACGCGATACCGGCGGCAGCACGCCGAAGGCATCGGCGGTCAGGAAGATCACCTTGGTGGCGTGACCCGCCTTGGACACCGGCTTGACGATGTTCTGGATATGATAGATCGGATAAGAAACGCGGGTGTTCTCGGTTTTCGAACCGTCGTTGAAGTCGATGCTGCCGTCGGCCAGCACGGTGACGTTTTCCAGCAGCGCGTCGCGTTTGATGGCGTGGTAGATGTCCGGCTCGGCTTCTTCAGACAGCTTGATGGTCTTGGCGTAGCAGCCGCCTTCGAAGTTGAACACGCCGTCGTCGTCCCAGCCGTGCTCGTCATCGCCGATCAGCTGACGCTTAGGATCGGTGGAGAGGGTGGTCTTGCCGGTACCGGACAGGCCGAAGAACACCGCCACGTCGCCTTTCTCGCCCACGTTGGCCGAGCAGTGCATCGAGGCGATGCCTTTCAGCGGCAGCAGGTAGTTCATCATCGAGAACATGCCTTTCTTCATTTCGCCGCCGTACCAGGTGCCGCCGATCAGCTGCATGCGCTCGGTCAGGTTGAAGGCGACGAAGTTCTCCGAGTTCAGGCCTTGCTGCTGCCAGTTCGGGTTGGTGCATTTGGCGCCGTTCATCACCACGAAATCCGGCTCGAAGTCAGCCAGCTCTTCGTCGCTCGGGCGGATGAACATGTTTTTCACGAAGTGCGCCTGCCAGGCCACCTCGGTGATGAAGCGCACTTTCAGGCGCGAGTCGGCGTTGGCGCCGCAGAAGGTATCCACCACGAACAGGCGTTTGCCGGACAGTTGTTCGGTGACCAGGTGTTTCAGATCGGCCCACACTTCCGGGCTGAGGGGTTTGTTGTCGTTTTTGCCTTTGCCCTGATCGGCCCACCACACGGTATCGCGGGTGATGTCGTCGCGGACGATGTATTTGTCTTTCGGCGAGCGGCCGGTGAAGATGCCGGTATCGACGGAGACGGCACCCAGCTTGGTGACTACCCCACGCTCAAAACCTTCCAGAGATGGGTCTGTTTCTTCCTTAAACAGCAGTTCATAGCTCGGGTTGTGAACGATTTCGCTAACGTCGTGAATGCCGTAAGCGGCCAGATCCTGAGGGGTTATACCTTTAACGCGCATGTTACTACTCCTTGGTCACAGAATTTCTGGCGGCAATTGTAGGGATCTAACGGTGCGTAACCGCGATGGGTATCAAATATTTAACGTTTTAGGCGGTATTTCGTTACGATCTGAGAGATAGCACACGGAAAAAAGCAAACGTGCAAACGGCGGGCGTTGGCGGGCGCCGGGCGCGCCCACCGAGGGGGGTGACTTAGTGCAACTGGTCGCTTTCGCCGGTGTTACCCGCATACAAAGCGGCAACATCAACCGGGTCAAAGACATAGTGGCTGCCACAGTAGTCGCAGTGCATGTCGATATTGCCGTCCTGCTCCAGCATGTCCGCCACTTCGTCGGTCGGCAGGGTCAGCAGCGCGTCGGCGCAACGCTGGCGCGAACAGGTGCAACGGAACTGCACGTCCTGCGGTTCGTACAGGGTGACCTCTTCCTGGTGATACAGGCGGTACAACACTTCGTTGGCCGGCAGGCCGAACAGCTCTTCGCTTTTTACCGTGTTGGTCAGTTGCACCAGATGATCGAAATCATCGAGGTTGCCGTCCTGCGCCGGCAGCACCTGCAGCAGCATACCGGCCGCCGCGGCGTTGCCTTCCGCTTCGCCGGTGCGGATGAACAGGCGGGTTGGCAGCTGCTCGGACTGGCGGAAGTAGGCTTCCAGGCATTCAGCCAGGGTTTCACCTTCCAGACCGACCACGCCCTGATAGCGCTCGCCTTCCGTCGGCGAAATGGTGATGACCATGACGCCGTTGCCGATCATCTGATGCAAGGTGCTGTCGTCGGCGATAGGCGCCTGGGTGCGCGCAACGCCGCGCATCTCCTGACGGTTGTTGCCGTTGATCACCGCCAGCTTCAGCGGGCCGTCGCCTTGCAGCTGCACGGTGATGTCGCCGTCGAACTTCAGGGTCGCGGTCAGCAGACTGGTGGCGACCAGCAGTTCGCCCAGCAGCTTTTGCACCGGCGCCGGGTAGTCGTGGTTGTTCAGGATCTGCTGATAGGTTTCGCTGACGGTAACCAGCTCGCCGCGCACCGCGTAGTTTTCAAACAGGTAACGGTGCAATTGGTCATGGTTGGACATAATCTTCTCTCATTGCGGTGAGGGGTTATTCCGGCTCACCAAATTTAAATTTCATCAGGTCGCGCCGCTCCTTTTTGTCCGGACGACGGTCCGGATGCGGCATGGTCAACGCGTTCATCTTGCGCGCCAGCGCCATCTTTTCGCGGTTGGCGATGCTGGCTTCGGTTTCCTGATACATTTGCTGCGCCTCGCCGGCGCCGCGGCGTTGGCTGGTCAGCGCCAGCACGATCACCGTACGTTCTTCGTTGCCCTGCCGCAGCTTGAGCTCGGCGTTGAGTTCGACAATCTTGCTCGGCTTACCGCGCTGGCCGTTGTAATGCACCTTGCCGCCGTCGATCATTTCGCGTGCCAGCGCGCGGGTCTTATAGAAGCGTGCGGCCCAGAGCCACTTATCCAGCCGTACCGCGTCGTCGCGCGTCGCTTTTTCCTTCATGCTTCCCCCTTGGCCAGCGCCGGTATCAGCAGGCGATAGTCACGCATCGACGGATGGCGCTGGAAGCTTTTCTCCGCCGTACTGGAGTCTGGGTTTTGCACGCCCAGGCAGTAACGAATGCCGAAAGTGCGCGCCGCGTCGAGGATCGGCTCGCCGTCGTCGACGAACAGCGTGCGCTGCGGATTGAATCCGGTGTGCTGTTGCACCGCCTGCCACAGACGCTGATCTTCTTTCGGATAACCAAATGTGTGGGTGGAAAACAATAAATCAAGGTGTCGATCGAGGCCGGTATGCTCGATTTTCACCGCCAGGCTGTGCGGATGGGCGTTGGTCAGCAAAATGGTTTGCAGACCGGCGTCGCGCAGCGCTCGTAAAAACGGCTCGGTGTCTTCGCGCAGCCGGGCGCGGCTGCCGACTTCGCTGGTCATGCGGTAAATATCCAGATCCAACCGCTCGCTCCAGTAATCGAAGCAATACCAGTTCATGGTGTGCTGCACCGCCTGATACTCCCGCTCAATGATATGGCGGGCTTCGTCGAAAGGAATGGCGCGCCTTTCGCTCAGCGCCTGCGGCACCAGGCTGAGCCAAAAGTGGCTGTCGAACTCCAGATCCAGCAAGGTGCCGTCCATATCCAGCAGCACGGTATCGATCTGCGGCCAATCAAACTCGGGAACCATAAAAACTCCACGGGCGGACCGACGGGCGGTCCGCAGATGAGAATAATAGCGTTAGCGTAGCATAAGCAGATGACAGGGCGGAGGCCCCGGCGTCAGGTTCAGGCCATCGGCCGCATCGACATCGGATTGAGCTGCGGATTGAAGCAGCTGTCGTAGTAACGCTGGATATCGGCGACGCGGTGCTGATTGATGCGACGACGTTGCACCAGCCGCCAGGCGTTATAGCCCAGGCTGATGACGACCGCCAGCAACAGCAGACTGGTACCGAGGTAGCGCCATAGGGTGATCATGTCCGGTTCGCTGTGCAGCGCCACATGACGGGTGCCGTTGGCGTCGACGCTGAGGCTGGTGATCACGCCCTGTGCCTGGAAGGGGGTGTGCAGCAGCAGAGTGGAAAGGCGCTGCAACTCATTCCACTGGTCGAGGGCGTTGTATTCGCTCTGCGGTGCCGACGGCTGCGGATGGCTGACCAGCTGGCGGCCTTCGTCGCTGCTGATCAGGAAACCGCCCGGCGGCGGGCTGTTGAGCGCTGCGGCGGCCAAACGCGTTTCATTGAAGATGAACGACGATGTGGCCACTTTGGTCAGGCTTTCCAGCGACTCGGCGCTCACCGGGCGCAGCAGGACGTTGACGCCTTGCAGCGCGCCGGACCTGGCGCGTTTCACCAGGCCGCTCCAGTTTTTGGCGTTGCCCAGGTTGACCAGGGCGTTCTTCAACCGCACGCAGTCGCTTTCTGCCTGGCACAAATTCTGTGTTTTCAAAACGATATCAGAGAAGTCGTCCAACAGGATCATGCCGGATTTCTCGATGGCGCTGGCCAACTGCGGGTTGACCTTCTGATCGGCGCCGCTCGGATGCAGCTGGCTGTTGACCGTGGCCAGCAGGGCCGTCGCTTTGTCAATGACTTCCGATTCCGGCTGCGGCAGTGGGGCGGCGTTGTTCCAGTAGATGCCGGAGCAGTCGAACGGCGCAAAATTGACGGCGCTGCCCCCATTGGCCGGCGGGGGCACATAGCACATGCCGCTGCCGCGCACTTTCAGCGTGTCGCCGATGCGCAGCGGCGTGGCTTCCAGCGCCTGAACGCTGGTCACTTCCACTTTTTGCGCACCCTGCAGCCAGGCCATGCTGAGGGTCAGCGGCAGGTTGAGCGGGATATAGATCAGCAGCAACAGCAGCACCAGCGCCGAGCTGGCGACCAGCACCGCGTTGCGGCCCCACTGCTGCAGCGGGAAGTTTTTCACTTCGTCATGCAGCGAGAGGAAGCGCCCCTGACGCACCACCTGCCGATTGAGATAGACGTCCACATCGGTGGTCTTGCCCAGGTCCTGCGTCAGGTAAGGCTGCCAATGCGGCGGGTAGATAAGATCGATGATGCCGAGTGAAATGTTGCTGATCTGCCCCTGGCCGGATTCGCCGAACAGGCCCCAGCGCTTCGGCGTACCGCGCAGACAGTGGATCTCTTTCAGCTCGCGTGACGCCGGACGGCGGAACAGGTTCCAGCATCCCCAGGCGATCATCAGCACCGCCACGAAAATCATCCAGGGGATCACCAGCACCGGGCTTATCAGGCTGAAGAACAGCAGCAGCAGCGCGGCGGAGATGATGACGGCTTCACGGATGCCGTTCGGCCGGTTCAGCGCATGCTCTTCCGGCGTTTCCTTGCGAATATTGATCAGCTCGACATGCTCGCTCTCTTCCTTGCGGATAGAGGCGTTTTTGGTCGGCGCGGCGCTCACCACCGGCGGTTGCGGCCGGTCGTGAATATGATCTTTCAGCGAGTGCCCGTTGAGCGAAATCACCAGCGGCAGCGTCTGGGTACGGATCACTTCCACATGGTTGTCGGCGGTGATATAGGGTTCCCAAAACGGCGGCAGGTGCACCTCTTCGGCATCGAGATAATAGCGCCATTTATTGGGATCGTCGCTGGCCAGCCCATAGCGGGTGATGGCGTGCGTGACGGGATAAACGTTATCGCTTTGCGGGGTGAGCGCCAGTTTGGCTGCGGGCAAGGTAGCGCCGCCGCCGGGCAACAGCTTGTTGCTCAGCTTGTTTTGCTGATTGAGATAGAACTCGACCGCAGCACGCTCTTCGTCGGTCAGCTTGCGGTGGGCAGGTTTGATAAACGGCAGCGCGTGCGCCAGAGCCGACGGGTTGCGCGCCTTGAACCACAGGTACAGGCCGGCGGCAATCAGGCAGACAAGCACTAAGGCCAATATCAACACTATTGTGCTCATGCAATCCCCATCTCACACCCGTGAATTTCGCCAACCTGATGAAAAGGTGAATATTATACGGAGTAAACCGCCAGGAGGCACCCAGAACTAATGAGGGAACAAACAGATTCTCGCTCTGGATCTCATTCCTTCATGACGCAAGGCCATTTTATCACTGATTCTTGCCTGCGTGATACTAGCAACCGGCCTCTGCCGTCGATATCGGTATTATCCTATTTTCATGTGTGCTGTTTGCTGAATCAGTACGGAAAATCGCCCACCGCTGGCTACGCTTGTTAAAAGAAAGTAAATTACTGCTCATGCTCATGCTCGTTGCGGCGGAGCTTACCCTTAACGCACAATGTGATCAGGATCGAATTTGGTCAGCGTTTGAGCGCCAACGAGCCGTGCGTTACGCCAATCATTATTTCGGTTGCCCTGTCCGCGCCTGGGTAACCTCTTTGAGGCAATCATGGATAAACACCTGCAAAAACCTAAAATTCTGAAAGTGGAAACCGTCGCGCGTTCGCGTTTGTTCAACGTCGAGTCGGTCGATTTGGAATTCAGCAACGGTGTGCGGCGGGTGTATGAGCGCATGCGGCCTTCGGATCGCGAAGCGGTGATGATCGTGCCGGTGATTGGCGATGACCTGCTGCTGATCCGCGAATATGCGGTAGGCACCGAATCCTATGAGCTGGGGTTCCCGAAAGGGCTGATCGATCCCGGTGAGGGGATGCTGGAGGCCGCCAACCGCGAGCTGATGGAAGAGGTGGGATACGGCGCGAAGCGCTTCGATTTTCTCAGCAAGCTGACGATGGCGCCCTCTTACTTTTCCAGCAAAATGAATATCGTGCTGGCGCACGATCTCTATCCGCAGAGCCTGGAAGGGGATGAGCCGGAGCCCCTGCCGCAGGTGCGTTGGCCGATCGCCGACATGATGGCGCTGCTGGCGGAACCGGATTTTCGTGAGGCGCGCAACGTCAGCGCGCTGTTCCTCTCAGAGGCATTTTTGCGCGCTTCGCGCTGATACGCTTCGCGCCAAACAAAAAAAGGGCCAGATTTCTCTGGCCCTTTTCGATCAGAACAGCTCGTGGCTTTCACCGCCCGGATCGGTCAACGTGGTGCCGGTATCGCGCGATGGGTAGTCCGTCGGCTGAGTTCCTTCGATGAAGTACTCGGAACGGCTACCGCCGCCACCGCCAGAGAGCTTGCCGCTGCTCTTGTCGATGGTGACGCTGATGATGCCCGGCGGCGGCGTGACTTTCTGCTCCGGGATGCCTTCCAGCGCGGTCTTCATGAAGTCGTCCCACGCCGGCTGGGCGCTCTTGGCTCCGCCTTCACCGCCGGAAATCTGATCCGGGATGGCGCCGGATACCGTCGAACGGCCCAGGTCGCGGCGATGATCGTCGAAACCGATCCATACCGACGTCACGGTATCCGGGCCATAGCCGGAGAACCAGGCGTCTTTGGAACTGTTGGTGGTACCGGTTTTGCCACCGATATCATGACGTTTCAGATCGCGCCCGGCGCGCCAGGCCGTGCCCATCCAACCCGGTTCACCGAAGATGTTGCTGTTCAGCGCGTCGTGGATCAGGAAGGCCAGCGGCGTGCTGATTACGTGCGGCGCATACTGTTGGTCGCCGTCCTGCTGCACCTGAGCCGGGGTAACCTGCTCCAGCTGCGGCATCGGCACCGTGCTGTTGCTGCCTTCCTGCGAGGTGGCGACGTTTTCGATGTTGTCGTCGGACAGCACCGCCGAACGGTGGGTATCGCCGTAGATCACCGGCAGGTTGCAGCTGCTGCACACCACTTTCGGTTTGGCTTCGAATACCGTATTGCCGTTGTCGTCTTCAATTTTGGTGATGAAGTACGGGTCAACCAGGTAACCGCCGTTCGCCAGCACCGCGTAGCCGCGTACCAGCTGCATCGGGGTGAAGGAGGCAGAGCCCAGCGCCAGCGATTCAGTATGCACGATGTTTTGCGCCGGGAAGCCGAAGCGCTGCAGATATTCCGCCGCGTAGTCGACGCCCATCGCACGCATCGCGCGCACCATCACCACGTTCTTCGATTGCCCCAGCCCCTGCCGCAGGCGAATCGGGCCGTCGTAGGTCGGCGGCGAGTTCTTCGGCCGCCAGTCGGTGCCGGCGCCGGCATCCCAGCGGGTAATCGGCAAGTCGTTCAGAATGGTGGCCAGCGTCAGGCCTTTATCCATCGCGGCGGTGTACAGGAACGGTTTGATGTTCGACCCCACCTGGCGCAGAGCCTGCGTGACGCGGTTGAACTTGCTCTGGTTGAAATCGAAACCGCCGACCAGCGCTTTCACCGCGCCGTCGTTCGGGTTGATCGAGACCAGCGCCGAGTTGACGTCCGGGACCTGCGACAGCCACCAGGCCTCGTTCACTTTACGCACCCATACCTGCTGGCCGGCCTGCACCACGTCGGTGACGCGTTTCGGCGTTGGGCCTTGCTGCGTGTCTGAACGGTATGGGCGCGCCCAGCGCATGGTCGCCATCGGCAGGGCAATGCTGCTGCCGTCGGCCAGCATCGCCGTCGCTTCCTGCGGGTTGGCGGCGGTGATCACCGCCGGCGCCAGCGGGCCGTAGTTCGGCAGATTTTTCAGCGAATCGACAATCTGTTTGCGATCCCAGGCCGCTTCGCCGACTTTCCACAACACGTTGGACGGGCCGCGGTAGCCGTGGCGCATGTCATAGGCCAGCACGTTGTTGCGTACCGACTCTTGCGCCGCCAGCTGCAGCCGTTTGGTGACGGTGGTGTAAACCTTGTAACCGTCGGTATAGGCATTTTCACCGTAGCGCTTGATCATCTCCTGACGCACCATCTCGGAGAGATACGGCGCGGAGAAGCTGATTTCCGGCGCATGGTAGTTGGCGACCAGATCTTCGGCGCGCGCCTGATCGTACTGCGCCTGCGTGATGTAGTGTTCGTCCAGCATGCGCGACAGCACCACGTTGCGACGGGCAACGGCGCGATCGTGCGAATAGAGCGGGTTGAAGGTGGACGGCGCTTTCGGCAGGCCGGCGATGGTCGCCATTTCGCTCAGGGTCAGCTGGCTGACGTCTTTGCCGAAATAGACCTGAGCGGCGGCACCCACGCCGTAGGCGCGGTAACCCAGATAGATCTTGTTCAGATACAGCTCAAGGATTTCATCCTTGGTGAGCATCTGCTCGATGCGCACCGCCAGGAAGGCTTCCTTGATTTTACGCATCAGGGTGCGTTCCGGGCTTAAGAAGAAGTTACGCGCCAGCTGTTGGGTAATGGTACTGGCCCCCTGCGAAGCGTGGCCGGAGACCAGCGCGATGGAGGCGGCGCGGAAGATGCCGACCGGATCGACGCCGTGGTGATCGTAGAAGCGGCTGTCTTCGGTGGCGATGAATGCGTGCACCATCACCGGCGGAATTTGATCCAGCTTCAGCGGAATGCGGCGCTTCTCGCCATATTGGGCGATCAGTTCGCCATCGGCGCTGTAAACCTGCATCGGTATTTGCAGCCGCACGTCTTTCAGCGTTGCGACGTCGGGCAGCTGCGGCTCGACATATTTGTACAAGCCGAAAATCGAGGCTGCTCCCAGCACGATGCAACATACTGCAAGGATTAGTAAATACTTTACGAACTTCACCTGAGATTTCCCATTTCTAAGTCATTTGGGCAGTTTATAAACAACCGCGCGGTAGTATAAAGGCAAGCCTGCGACATGGATATGTTCTTTTATCATCTGATGTTATGGAGGCTTGCGAAACATGTTCCCTCAAGCATGGCAGGTGGGGCTGGATATACAAATCGACTGCGTGCGGGCGGTGGCGGCCCAACGCCGCCGCAACGGCTGGCAGTTGCGCCACTGGTGGCAGCAGGCGCTGCCGCAGGCAGTTTTACGCGACGGCTGCCTGGAACCTTCCGAATTCCTGATCCGGGCGCTGCGGCAATGGCGCGTCCAGCTGCCGCGACATATTTCCTTACGCATTGCCCTGCCGGCGCAGCGCGTGTTGCAGCAGCGTATGGCGCGGCCTGACGCGCGGCTGCGCGAGCCGGAACGCAGCGACTATATCGGCGGCCACGGTTTGAAGCAGTTTCCGCTCGACGGCCAGACGCTGGCGCTCGACTATCGCGCCGCACCGGGGAATGAGGCGGCGCTGCTGTTGACCGCCGCGCGGCGGCAGGAGCTGCAGCAGTGGCTGCATTGTTTGCGTCAGGCTGGCCTGCACCCGCAAGCGGTCGATATCACTCCCTGCGCGCTGCGGGTGATGGCGACGGCGGCGGGCGTGCCGCCCGCCGCGGGGCTGATGCATCGCCTCGATCGGGAATGGCTGTGGGTGGCGCCGGCCGATGGCGCCTTCGCCTTTGGTCTGGTGCCGGGCGACGATGGTGCTCAGGCGCTGCGGGCGCTGCAAGCCCAGACGCCGGTGGGCGACGATCGGCCTGTCTATGCCGGCAGCGTGCTGGTGGGAGCCCTGCCTGCCGGTTGCCTTGCCTGGTCGCCGCTCAGCGCCTTCACGCAGCTGCGTCCGCCGTTGCCTGTCCATCCCTCGGCGTTCGCGTTGGCCGGTGGTCTGGCGCTGCGCGAGGAGGATCGTTGATGTATCAGGTCAACTTTCTGCCCTGGCGCCAGCGCCGCGATCGGCGACGCGCCTATTTCTGGCTGGGCGTGCTGTTGTTGCAGGTAATGGCGCTGCTGCTGGCACTGTTCCTGGTCGCCGGCCAGCTGCGTCACCAACAGGCGCAGCGGCAGGCGCGGCTGGCGATGTTGGGTGAGGAGCTGGCGGCATTGACGTCGTTTGCCCGCCAGCAGCAACAAGAGCGGGCGCAGCAAGCGATGCACAGTGCCCGCGCCGAACGGCAGGCAAATAACGCCCAACATAACCGGCGTTATTTGCAGCTGCTGCAGCAATTGTCCTCCAGCATTCCTCCGCCGCTGTGGCTTACGGCGTTGGACAGCAATGCGGCGAACGGCCTACGGCTGCGTGGATTGAGCCGCTCTCCTGCGGCCATCACGCAGTTCGAACGGCGGCTGGCGGGGATACCTGCGTTGCCACGGCTGCATTTGGCTGAGGTGGCACAACGCGAAGATGGCCTGTACTCCTTTCATCTGGCGGCGCAGTGGGGGCGTGATGGATAGCCGTTTGTCATCCGGGCTGCGCCTCTGGCTGAGCTTGCCGGGCTGGCTATTGCTGCTGTCGCAAGGGGTGGGCATCGGCACGCTGGCGCTGTTGGGCGGCGGTTGGCTGCTGCAAGACGAATGGCGTCAGCGGGAAAACGCGGCGGAGCGGCAACAGCGCCTGCTGCAACAGATCGCTATGGTGCAGAGCCAGTTGGAAGAGACGCCGCAAACCGTTATCCCGGCGGCGGCGCTTGCGCCGACCACCACCGGCGATTTGGCGAGCGTGCTGCAACGGGCGGGGGGCGCTTTGCTGCGCTGGCAGCGGCAGGAAAAACCGCCGCGGCAAACGCTGAGCTTGCGCATTGATTACACCGGCTTGCTGGTGCTGCTGGAGGCGCTGCCCGCCGATTTACGCCTCGAGCAGCTGAGCGTGGAGACGCCGCCCCTTGGCATGACGGCGCGGTTGGTTTTGCAGGATGCCACCGAGGATCAGCCCGATGAGTAAAAGACCCGGCCGTGGGTGGTGGTGGCTGCTATGGCCGTGGGCCCTAAGCGCTGAGCCGCGCGACCCGTTTGCGCCGCCTCCGCTGCCTGCTTGTGCCCAAACGGCGGCATCGCCGGCGGGCTGGCGACTGAAAGGCGTCATCGGGCAACCGACGTTGCGCTATGGCTGGGTGGTGACGCCGGCGGGACAATGGTTGCGCCTGCGGCCGCAGCAGCGGGTGCTGGCCGAGCGCTGGCAGGTGACGCAGGTGCAGGCGCGCAGCCTGACGTTAACGGCGCTGGCGGCCGAACCGGATTGCCCGGCGAGCCAGGGCGACATCTCGCTGATAATGGACAACAAGGATGGTAAGCCATGAAGGGACGCGCTGGACTGGGCGTGGCGCTGTGGTGTCTGACGCTCGGCGCCGCACAGGCGCAGGATAAACAGGTTATTTCGCTGGAGTTTCAGGATGCGCCGGTCACGGTCATCCTGCAGGCGCTGGCGGATTATCGGCAGATGAACCTGATCGCCGCGCCCGGCGTGAGCGGCAACCTGACGCTGCGGCTGGAGAATGTGCCCTGGCCTCAGGCGCTGGCGCTGACCCTGCGCATGGGCAAACTGGCGATGACGCGTGAGGGTAACGTGATGCTGATTGCGCCGGAGCCGGACGCGCAGGAAAAAAGGCAGCAGCGAGAGGCGCTGGCACAGCGGCAACCGCTGCACAGCCTGAGCCTGACGTTACAGAACGGCGATGCGGCGGAGATTGCCGAAAGCCTCAATGCCCAACGCGGCGCCTTGCTCAGCGAGCGGGGCAGCGTGCTGGCGGATAAGCGCACCAATACGCTGCTGCTGCGCGACACCGCGCCGATCCTGGCGCAGTTGAAAAAGCGGGTAACGGAAATGGACGCGCCGCTGGCACAGGTTCAGCTGGCTGCGCATATCGTGACCATCAACAGCGAAAGCCTGCGCGAACTCGGCGTGCGTTGGGGATTGGCGCCCGACGACAGGCCAGCGCAGCCACTGCGGCCGGGTAATCTCGGCGTCAACCTGCCGCTGGAGCGCAGCGCGGTGAACGTCGGTTTCCACCTGGCACGCATCAGCGGGCGTTTGCTGAGCCTCGAGCTGACGGCGCTGGAACAGGAGAATCAGGTGGAGATCATCGCCAGCCCGCGCCTGCTGACGGCGCACCTGCAAACCGCCAGCATCAAGCAGGGAACCGAGATCCCTTACGAAGTGTCAAGCGGCGCCAGTGGTGCGACCGCCATCGAGTTCAAAGAGGCGGTGCTGGGCATGGAGGTGACGCCGAAAGTGTTGCCGGACGGGCGCATCACGCTGACCTTGCACATCAGCCAAAATATGCCGGGGCGCGCCATCAGCCGAGGCGCGGGGGAAGCGCTGACCATCGATAAACAGGAGATTAAAACGCAGATCACGGTGAAAAACGGTGAAACCCTGGTGCTCGGCGGTATTTTTCAACGGCATAGCGGCAAGACGGCGGACAAGGTGCCGGGATTGGCGGACGCGCCGTTATTGGGAGGCTTGTTCCGACAAAGCGGCGCACAACAGAAAAAACGCGAGCTGGTGATCTTCATTACGCCGACCCTGATTAAAGGATAAGCGGCTACCTGTCAGGCGGACGGCAAATCTCCTAAAGTTGATGAGCAGATACACTTTTTTATCTCCTTGGGGGGATCTGCGTTTGACGCTGCGGCCGATTTAGCTTACAAGGGTTACCGAATTGAGCACCGAGGTTTTTTGTTAGCGTCAAGACGCCGTTAAAAACATATGGTTTCCCTCCCGCGGCGTGGATTGCGATTTATTCGGTTGCCAAACTACCAAGAGTGTTGAGATAATTTTTCGTCTGATCTCGCACTATCGCTCATGAGGTTTCAGTTTAGGTCCCGCCGCTGATTTGATTGGCGGGGCGGGTTAACATTAACGAATTGTCTTAGTAATACCGAAAAACATGGCAGAGAAACGCAATATCTTTCTGGTTGGGCCTATGGGTGCCGGCAAAAGCACTATTGGCCGTCAGTTAGCTCAGCAACTCAATATGGAGTTCTTCGACTCCGATCAAGAAATTGAGCGACGTACCGGAGCTGACGTGGGCTGGGTATTCGACGTGGAAGGGGAAGAAGGTTTCCGCGATCGTGAAGAAAAAGTCATTAATGAACTGACGGAAAAACAAGGGATTGTGTTGGCGACCGGCGGCGGTTCGGTGAAGTCGCGCGAAACGCGCAACCGTCTGTCCGCGCGCGGTGTGGTGGTCTATCTGGAAACCACGATCGAGAAGCAGCTGGCTCGTACCCAGCGTGATAAAAAACGCCCGCTGCTGCAGGTCGATTCTCCGCCGCGTGAAGTGCTGGAAGCCTTGGCGAAAGAGCGCAATCCGTTGTATGAAGAGATTGCCGATGTCACCATCCGCACCGACGATCAGAGCGCTAAAGTGGTTGCTAACCAGATCATCAACATGCTGGAAAGCAACTGATTGCCGATTTTCGCGTTCGCCGTCGGCCAATGCGGAAAACTGATTTGTGTTCCCCGCCGCTGCGGGGATCAACCACCGCCGCACCATACAGAGAACTGAGCGCGACATGGAGAGAATTACTGTAACGCTTGGGGAGCGCAGCTACCCGATTACCATCGCCGCCGGATTGTTTAACGATCCGGCTTCTTTTATGCCGTTGAAGGCGGGTGAGCAAGCGATGTTGGTCACCAACCAGACCCTGGCGCCGCTCTATCTGGAGCGCGTCCGGCAGGTGCTGGAGCGGGGCGGCGTCGTGGTGGATCAGGTGATCCTTCCCGATGGTGAGCAGTACAAATCTCTGGCGGTGTTGGATCAGGTGTTTTCGGCGCTGCTGGAAAAACCGCACGGGCGCGACACGACGCTGATCGCGCTCGGTGGCGGCGTTGTCGGCGATCTGACCGGCTTTGCCGCCGCGTGCTATCAACGCGGCGTGCGTTTCATTCAGGTTCCCACCACGCTGTTGTCGCAGGTGGATTCTTCCGTGGGCGGCAAGACCGCCGTCAACCACCCGCTCGGCAAAAACATGATCGGCGCTTTCTATCAACCCGCTTCGGTGGTGGTTGATCTGGATTGCCTGAAAACGTTGCCGACGCGTGAACTCTCTTCCGGCCTGGCTGAAGTCATCAAATACGGGATCATCCTCGATCGCGAGTTCTTCGTCTGGCTGGAAAACAACATCGATGCGCTGATGGCGTTGGATATGCAGGCGTTGGCCTACTGTATCCGCCGCTGCTGCGAGCTGAAGGCCGAGGTCGTGGCTGCCGACGAACGCGAAAGCGGCCTGCGCGCCTTGCTGAATCTGGGCCATACTTACGGCCACGCCATCGAAGCCGAAATGGGCTACGGCGTATGGCTGCACGGCGAAGCGGTGGCTGCAGGCATGGTGATGGCGGCGGAAACCGCGCACCGTCTTGGCCAGTTCTCCGTTGAAGATATCGAACGCATCAAAACGCTGCTGCTGCGCGCCGGGTTGCCGGTTTGCGGGCCGCAGGAAATGACGCCGGAGTCCTATCTGCCGCACATGCTGCGCGACAAGAAAGTGCTGGCGGGTGAACTGCGTCTGGTGCTGCCGACCGCGATCGGTGCGGCGGAAGTGCGCGGTGGCGTAGGGCATGAACTGGTGTTGGCGTCGATCGCCGCCTGCCTGCCTGAGCAGCAGCGTAATTAAATCGGACCAAGTAACAGTGGCTTAGCCGCCATTTGCATCTATATTAATACAGTGAGCAGAGCACGACGGGTGTCGCTTTGCCATCATCGGGTTAATCTGCCCGTGCCACGGTAGGTCTACGGTGGTGGGCTTTTGCCTCTAGTTGGAGGGTTTCAGATGGACGAGTTTAAACCGGAAGACGATCTCAGACCTGATAGCAGCGATCGTCGTCCTACGCGTTCGCGCAAGCCGGCCGCCGCGCCGCGCTTCGCCGTTTCGCGCCAGCATTTGATGATCGGCATCGGCATTTTGGTGCTGTTGCTGCTGATTATCGGTATCGGTTCCGCCTTGAAGGCGCCGACCAAGCATGAGGTGGCTCAGGATAGCGGCGCACAAAACGGCGCGGCTCGCGATATCAACCTGTCCGGTTCTTCGTCGCTGACCACCGCCAACAACGGCGTGCCGGGCGGCACGACGGATACCCACGACAACAACGGCGTGAGTGCGACTCAGCCGCAGCAACCGCAGAACGTCAGCGTTCCGCCGATCTCAGGCACGCCGACCGAAGCGCAAACTCAGCCTCAGCAGGGCGGTGCGCAGCAGCGCGTCGATCTGCCGGGCAACATGGCGGATGCGCTGTCGCAGCAGCAGGGGCAAGTGGATGCCGCGACCCAGGGCATGACCGGCGCAGCCTCGACGCTGCCGACCGCACCGGCGACGGTGATGAGCGGCGCCGCAGCGCGCGAGGCGACTCGCCCTGTGCAAGGTACCGCGCAGCAACAGCATAAAACGCCGGCGAAAACTGCCGCCACCAAACCGACCGCGACGCAGCATAAATCACCGACTACGGTGTATACGCCGCCGGCCAAGCCGTCTTCCACCGCGAAAGCGGGAGCGGTCAGCAGCAGCGGCAGTTCGCTGCAGTCTGCACCGGGCAGCCATTACACGCTGCAGCTGAGCAGCGCTTCGCGTTCCGATACGCTGAACGCCTACGCCAAACAGCAGAAGCTGCAGAACTACCTGGTGTACGCCACCAAGCGTGACGGCAAGCCGTGGTATGTGCTGGTAAGCGGCAACTACGCGTCTTCCGCAGAAGCGAAGCGCGCCATTGCTTCGTTGCCGGCGGATGTACAGGCGAAAAAACCATGGGTCCGACCTGTACATCAGGTACAGCAAGATCTTAAAAAATAAATCATTTAAATTTGTGCGCTGATGTGCTGTCTGAAACAGAGTACAATCCGCCGCTCTGAATTGTATAAGTAGCTAATTGACGGCATGAAGAAAAACCGCGCTTTTTTAAAATGGGCTGGTGGAAAATACCCGCTGGTAGACGAGATTCGTCGCCATCTGCCGGCGGGAGACTGCTTAATCGAGCCCTTCGTGGGGGCGGGATCCGTCTTCCTGAATACGGATTACGACGCCTACATTCTCGCCGACATCAATAGCGATCTTATCAACCTGTATAACATCGTTAAGCTGCGCACGGATGACTTCGTGCGCGATGCCCGCACGCTTTTCGCCGATGAATTCAATAACTCGGATCAGTTTTACCTGCTGCGAGAAGAGTTCAATACTAGCACCGAGCCTTACCGCCGGGCGCTGCTGTTCCTGTACCTGAACCGCCACTGCTATAACGGCCTGTGCCGCTATAACCTGCGCGGCGAGTTCAACGTACCGTTCGGCCGCTACAAGAAACCGTACTTCCCGGAAGAAGAGCTCTACTGGTTTGCCGAAAAATCGCGCAATGCCACTTTTGTCTGCGAGCATTACCGCGATACCATGGCGAAGGCCGTGGCCGGCGCCGTGGTGTATTGCGATCCGCCTTATGCGCCGCTGTCGGCGACGGCGAATTTCACCGCTTACCATACCAACAGCTTCAGCATCGCCGATCAGCAGAGCCTGGCGCAATTGGCGCATCAGCTCTCGGTAGAGAGCCGGGTACCGGTATTGATCTCCAATCACGATACCGAGCTGACGCGCGACTGGTACCAGAATGCTGCGCTGTATGTGGTGAAAGCGCGCCGCACGATCAGCCGCAATATTCTGGGCCGCAGCAAAGTGAACGAGCTTTTGGCGCTGTATCGCTAAGCCGGGGGCACCCCGGCGCATAACAACTCGACCCTACGTTTGGAGAAGCGGATGAAAAAGTTTTTGATTGCCCCGTCCATTCTGTCGGCAGATTTTGCCCGGTTAGGTGAAGATACCGCCAACGTGCTGGCCGCAGGCGGCGACGTGGTGCACTTCGACGTGATGGACAACCACTACGTGCCCAATCTGACCATCGGTCCGATGGTGTGCGAAGCGCTGCGCAACTACGGCATTACCGCGCCGATTGACGTGCACCTGATGGTCAAACCGGTGGACCGCATCGTGCCTGATTTCGCCAAGGCCGGCGCGTCTTATATCTCTTTCCACCCCGAAGCTTCCGAGCATGTCGACCGCACCATTCAGCTGATCAAAGAGCACGGCTGTAAAGCCGGCCTGGTGTTCAACCCGGCCACGCCGCTGAGCTACCTCGATTATGTGATGGATAAAATCGACGTGATCCTGCTGATGTCGGTTAACCCAGGCTTCGGCGGCCAGTCGTTCATCCACGGCACCCTGGACAAGCTGCGCCAGGTGCGCAAGCTGATCGACGACAGCGGTCGCGACATCCGCCTGGAAGTCGACGGCGGGGTGAAGGTGGATAACATCGCCGAAATCGCCGCTGCGGGCGCCGATATGTTCGTCGCCGGTTCCGCCATCTTTGGCCAGCCGGACTACCGTAAGGTGATCGACGAGATGCGCAGCGAGTTGGCGAAGGTTTCCCATGGCTGATTTCGGCGCGATCCGCGCATTGGCCTTCGATCTGGACGGCACGCTGGTCGACAGCGCGCCGGGCCTGGCGGCCGCCATCGATATGGCGCTGGAAGAGACGGGCCTGCCGCAAGCGGGTGAAGAACGGGTTGGCACCTGGATCGGCAACGGCGCCGACGTGTTGGTGCAGCGCGCGCTGCGCTGGGCGGAAGCGGAAGGCACGCCGGAGCAGTGCGGCCGGCTGCGTGAACGCTTCGACCATTTCTATGCGCAGACCGTTGACAGCGGTAGCCGCCTGTTCCCGCAGGTGCAAGAGACGCTGGCCCGGCTGGCCGCGCACGGCTACCCGATGGCGCTGGTGACCAACAAACCGACGCCGTTCGTGGCGCCGCTGCTGGCGGCGCTGGGCATTGGCGACTATTTCTCGCTGGTGATCGGCGGCGACGACGTGACGGAAAAGAAACCGCACCCGGCGCCGTTGTATCTGGTGCTCGGCAAGCTTGGGCTGCGCGCGCATGAACTGCTGTTCGTCGGCGATTCACGCAACGATATTCAAGCCGCGCAGGGCGCCGGTTGCCCAAGCGTCGGCTTTACCTACGGTTATAACTACGGTGAATCGATAGCCCTGAGCCACCCCGATCGGGTGTTGGAGCGCTTCGCCGATTTGTTGCCCGCTCTTGGGCTGTCATCTTTAGAGAATCAGGAAATTTAAACATGAGTAAGCCCATCGTATTTAGCGGCGCGCAGCCGTCCGGCGAACTGACCATCGGCAACTACATGGGTGCGCTGCGTCAGTGGGTGCAGATGCAGGACGACTACGACTGCATCTACTGCATCGTCGATCTGCATGCCATCACCGTGCGCCAGGACGCCGAGAAACTGCGCAAGGCCACGCTGGATACGCTGGCGCTGTACCTGGCCTGCGGTATCGATCCGGAAAAAAGCACCATCTTCGTGCAGTCGCACGTGCCTGAGCACACGCAGCTGAGCTGGGTGCTGAACTGCTACACCTATTTCGGCGAACTGAGCCGCATGACGCAGTTCAAAGACAAATCCGCACGCTACGCGGAGAACATCAACGCCGGGCTGTTCAGCTATCCGGTGCTGATGGCGGCGGATATCCTGCTGTATCAAACCAACCAGGTGCCGGTGGGCGAAGACCAGAAGCAGCACCTGGAACTGAGCCGCGACGTGGGGCAGCGTTTCAACGCGCTGTATGGCGACGTGTTCAAAGTGCCGGAGCCGTTTATTCCTAAATCCGGCGCGCGCGTGATGTCGCTGCAGGAACCGACCAAGAAGATGTCCAAGTCGGACGATAACCGCAACAACGTGATCGGCCTGCTGGAAGATCCGAAAGCGGTGACCAAGAAGATTAAGCGCGCAATGACCGACTCGGAAGAGCCACCTGTCGTGCGTTACGACGTGGTCAACAAGGCGGGCGTCTCCAACCTGCTGGATATTCTCGCCGGCGTGACCGGCAAGAGCATCGCGCAGTTGGAAGCCGAGTTCGAAGGCCAGATGTACGGCCACCTGAAAGGCGCGGTGGCGGAGGCCGTCTCCGGCATGCTGGGTGAGCTGCAGGAGCGTTATCACCGCTTCCGTAACGACGAAGCCTATCTGCAGCAGGTGATGCGCGACGGTGCCGCCAAGGCCCGCGCACGCGCGCAGGAAACCCTGGCGAAGGTCTATCAGGCCGTCGGTTTCGTACCGCCGCAGGCGTAACGCCGGCGAAAATAAAAAAAGCGGCCACGGGCCGCTTTTTTTACGTCGGTATCACGCCATTTGCGCCAGGCCGGCGGGTGATGCCTCGCTGGCGAACCAGTTGAGTTTGCTGCGCAGGCTGACCACGCTGCCGACGATGATCAGGCTGGGGCTGGCGGCCTGCAGTGACAGGGCGCCCAGTTGGCCGAGCTCGCCTTCGATCACCCGCTGGCGGCAGGAAGTGCCGTTTTCTACCAGCGCCACCGGCGTGGTGGCCGCCAATCCATTCGCGATCAGCTGGCGTTGGATCTCCGCCGCCTGCGACAGCCCCATATAGAACACCAGCGTCTGTTGCCCGGCGGCCAGCGTCGCCCAGTCCAATCCGCCGTCGGCCTTGGCGTGCCCGGTCACCAGGCGTACGCTCTGCGCATGGTCGCGGTGGGTGAGCGGGATACCGCTGTAGGCTGAACAGCCGGAGGCGGCGGTGATGCCCGGCACCACCGAGAACGGCACGTTGGCGTCTGCCAGCGTCTCCAGCTCTTCGCCGCCGCGGCCGAAGATAAAGGGATCGCCGCCCTTCAGACGCACCACGCGTTTGCCTTGCTGCGCCTGCTGCAGCAGGATTTGGTTGATTTGCTCTTGCGGCACGCAGTGGTGCCCGGCGCGTTTGCCGACGAAGATACACTCGGCGTCGCGGCGCACCAGCGTCATGATCTCTTCGGAGACCAGCCGGTCGTAAACCACCACGTCGGCCTGCTGGATCTGCTGCAACCCTTTCAGCGTCAGCAAGCCGGCATCGCCCGGCCCGGCGCCCACCAGCACCACTTCACCGCGATCTTCCGGCTGTTCGCTGAACAGCTGCTCGAGCTGGCGTTCGGCCAGCGTGGCGTCGTCGTTGGCCAGCGACTGCGCCAGCCGATCGTGGGCGAATAACCGTTCCCAGAAGCGACGGCGCGCGCCGAGGCTGCTGAAGCGTTGTTTTACCCGCTGCCGCAGCGAGCCGCCCAGCTGGGCCAGCTTGCCGAGGTGCTGCGGCAGCATCGCTTCCAGCTTCTCGCGCAGCAGCCGCGCCAGCACCGGCGCTTTGCCGCCGGAGGACACCGCCACCATGATCGGCGAACGATCGATGATTGACGGCATGATAAAGCTGGCGCGTTTCGGATCGTCCACCACGTTGCAGAACACCCGCTGCTGGTTGGCGCACTGATACACCAGTGCGTTGACCTCCAGCCGGTCGGTGGCGGCGATCACCAGCCATTTTTCCGCCAGCAGTGCCGGACTGAATTCGCCTTCGGCCAGCGTCAACCGGCCTTCTTCCGCCCACAGGTGGAAATGCGGGGTGAAGTCCACGGCGTTGACGGTCAGCGCTGCGCCGGCGTCCAGCAGCAGGCGTGCCTTGCGTTCGGCGATCTCGCCGCCGCCGACCAACAGGCAGGCTTTATGTTGCAGTTGGCAGAAAATCGGCAGGTAGTCCATCGGCATTCCTCGGGGTTATCGACGTGGGGGCGGGATGCGCCTGAAGAACAGCACTTCGGCCGGCGCGGTGGTTTTCGCCAGCGCGGCGCTGTGCACCAGGCTGGTATCTACCGGCAGCAGGCTGCCGCCGCCGTAGTAATACATCAGCGCCACCAGCACCGAGCCGAGCAGGTTGCCGAGCCAGGTTTGCGGCAGCACCGCCCACATCTGGCTCTGGCGGATAGTGCCGGCCTTGACGCCGAGCGTCAGGAACATCGTATGGCCGGTGAACAGCTCGGAACCGGCGATGATCACCAGCGTCAGCGCGATGCCGAAGGTGGCGCCCATCACCAGCGGCCGCACGCTTGGGTCGACCAGGTTGCCGAGGGTGAAGATCAGGATGATGCCGAGGCCGACGTAGGCGCCGGCCATCGCCGAGCTGATCCAGAAGCCGAGCGGGCTCTCCTTCGCCAGGCGGACGATGCGCGCCGCGTTGGCGGCGCATTTGTTGATCGTGTCGGTAAACATGTTGCCTCCCGAAAGGTTATGCCGCGACGTGCACGATGCCGTCGACCACCCGGCTGGCGAAGCTGGCGACGGAGCGGCTGTCGTCTTCCAGACAGTGGCCGTCGTACAGGCGGAAATGCTGTTTCTTCAGCGGGCTGGCGACCCACAGCTCGCCCTGATGCTCGGCGATGAGGCCGCGCGACAGCACGCTGGCCTGGGCGAACGGGTCGATATTGCTGATGGCGAACACCTGCTCGTCGGCATAGGGGCGGAACACCGCCACCTGCCGATCGCCGATCAGGGCGCACACGCCGGTGCCGGGCAGAATGTCGGCGACGGGACAAACGGTAATCCACTGGCTCATGCGTGGCTCTCCTCGGTATCGATCAGGGTGACGTGAATGCGCTCGTCAGGGCGCGCCGGGCGGTGCTGGTCGCGTTCGGCCACTACCTGCACATTCGGATCGCGCAGCGGGCTGTTGATGAAGTGGGCGAAGCGCAGCTGCGTTTCCGGATGCTCGACGGTCTCTTTCCACTCGCAAATCACCGCATCGCGCAGGCGGGCGATCTCCGCTTCCAGTTGGTCGTTGATGCCGAGCTTGTCGTCGACGATCACCTTGCGCAGATAATCGATGCCGCCTTCCAGGCTTTCCAGCCACACCGAGGTGCGCTGCAGCTTATCGGCGGTGCGGATATAGAACATCATGAAGCGGTCGAGGTAGCGCACCAGCGTCTCGCGATCGAGGTCGGCGGCCAGCAGGTCGGCGTGGCGCGGTTTCATGCCGCCGTTGCCGCAGACGTACAGGTTCCAGCCGTTCTCGGTGGCGATGATGCCGACGTCCTTGCCCTGCGCCTCGGCGCATTCACGGGTACAGCCCGAGACGCCGAACTTCATTTTGTGCGGGGTGCGGATGCCTTTGTAGCGATGTTCCAGCGTGACGCCGAAGCCGACGCTGTCGCCGACGCCATAGCGGCACCAGGTGCTGCCGACGCAGGTTTTCGCCATGCGCAGCGCCTTGGCATACGCGTGGCCGGTTTCAAAACCGGCGGCGAGCAGCTTGCGCCAGATGGCCGGCAGATCGTCTTTCTGCGCGCCGAACATGCCGATGCGCTGCGAGCCGGTCATTTTGGTATAGAGGTTGTATTCCTTGGCGATCTGGCCGATGGCCAGCAGGCCGTCCGGGGTGATTTCGCCGCCGGCGGAGCGTGGGATCACCGAGTAGGTGCCGTCTTTCTGGATATTGCCGAGGAAGTTGTCGTTGGTATCCTGCAGCGGCGTATGCTGCGGCTTGAGGATGTATTCGTTCCAGCAAGAAGCCAGCAACGAGCCGACGGTGGGTTTACACACTTCGCAGCCGTAGCCTTTGCCGTATTTGGCCAGCAGCGCCTCGAACGACTTGATGCCTTCGACGCGGATCAGGTGGAACAGCTCCTGGCGCGAATAGGCGAAGTGTTCGCACAGGTGGTGGTTGACCTCGATGCCTTGCTTGCTCAGCTCGGCGTTCAACACCTGAGTGAGCAGCGGGATGCAGCCGCCGCAGCCGGTGCCGGCCTTGGTTTCTGCCTTCAGCGCCGCCACGGTGTGGCAGCCTTTGTTGACCGCCTGGATGATGTCGCCTTTGCTGACGTCGAAGCAGGAGCAGATCTGCGCGCTTTCCGGCAGCGAATCCACGCCGATGGCCGGTTTGCTGCCCGCGTGGGCCGGCAGGATCAGGCCGTCCGGGTTTTCCGGCAGTTCGATGCCGTTCAACGCCAGCTGCAGCAGGTTGCCATAATCGCTGGTGTCGCCCACCAGCACCGCGCCGAGCAGGGTTTTGTTGTCGGCGCTGACCACGATGCGTTTGTAGACTTCTTTGCTTTCATCCAGATAAACGTAGCTGCGGGCGCCCTCGGTGCGGCCGTGGGCATCGCCGATGCCGCCGACGTCCACGCCCAGCAGCTTCAGCTTGGCGCTCATGTCGGCGCCCTGGAAGCCGTTTTCGCGGCCCAGCAGGTGATCGACGGCCACCTGCGCCATTTTGTAACCCGGTGCCACCAGGCCGAAGGTGCGATCGCGCCAGGCGGCGCACTCACCGATGGCGTACACGTCCGGATCCGACGTCTGGCAGCTGTCGTTGATGGCGATGCCGCCGCGGCGGCCAATCTCCAGCCCGCACTGACGCGCCAGCTTGTCCTGGGCGCGGATGCCGGTGGAGAACACGATGAAATCCACTTCCAGCAGGCTACCGTCGGCGAAATGCATGGTTTTGCGCGCCGTGCCACCGCCGTTGACGATCTCCTGGGTATTTTTGCCGGTGTGTACCTTGACGCCCATGCGCTCGATCTTGCGGCGCAGCTGGTCACCGCCCATCGGGTCGAGCTGTTCGGCCATCAGCACCGGAGCGAACTCGATCACGTGCGTTTCCACCCCCAGGCTTTTCAGCGCGCCGGCGGCTTCCAGCCCCAACAGTCCGCCGCCGACTACCGCACCGCGTTTGCTGCGGCGCGCGCAGGCTTCGATGGCGTTCAGGTCTCCGATGGTGCGGTAAACGAAGCAGTCCTGGCTATCCGAGCCTTTAATCGGCGGGATCCACGGATAGGAGCCGGTGGCCATGATCAGCTTGTCGTAATAGACGGTGCGGCCGGTGTTGGAGTGGATGACCTTCTCGTCGCGATTGATGGTGATAGCGCGCTCGCCGACCAGCACCTTCACGCCGTGTTTTTCGTAAAAGCCTTCGCGCACCAGCGACAGCTCTTCGGCGGTGTGGTGCGAGAAGTAGGAGGAAAGGTGCACGCGATCGTAAGCGATGCGTGGCTCTTCGCAAAATACGGTGATTTCGAACTGGTCTTTGTCTGCTTTATCCAACAGATCTTCGATGAACCGGTGGCCGACCATGCCATTGCCGACGACGGCAAGTTTGACTCTGCTCATTATTGCCTCAAAATTCTGGTTTCCTAGGCTTACCTTATCTCTCCCGATGGGCAATTTATTGATGCAAATCAATCACACCCTTATATACCTCTAACGTGGTATATAGATGATTTTTCACGTTTTTTGATAAGTTGCGGATTTTATTCACCTTTAGCTGAAGCGAGTCAGTTTGCATGCAAATTACCCCGCAGGGAGTAAACGCAGGGGTAGGCAGGCAACGGCGACTTTGTCAGCGCGATCCGCTGCCAGTATGATGAAGAAAACCTGCGCAACGGCAGAGGTGAAGGGTGGCGAAACGTCCATTGAGGTTTATCGACAACTTGCGTTTAAGCGGGCATGAAGGGTTGTGGCAACTGGCGATCGAACAGGGGCGCATCGCGCATCTGGTGCCGCAGCCGGAAGGGCAGGAGTGGCGCAGCGACGTGTTGGATGCGCAGGGCGGGCTGGCGTTGCCGGCGTTCGTCGAACCGCATATTCACCTGGATACCACGCAAACCGCCGGTCAGCCGGCCTGGAACCAGTCCGGCACGTTGTTCGAGGGCATTGAGCGCTGGGCCGAACGTAAAGCGTTGCTGACCCATGAAGACGTCAAACAGCGCGCCTGGCAAACGCTCAAGTGGCAGATCGCCAACGGCGTGCAGTATGTGCGCACCCACGTTGACGTTTCCGATCCCACGCTGACCGCGCTGCGTGCCATGCTGGAGGTGAAGCTGGAGGTGGCGCCCTGGGTGACTCTGCAGATCGTCGCCTTCCCGCAGGAGGGGATCCTTTCCTATCCCAACGGCGAAGCGCTGCTTGAAGAGGCGCTGCGGCTGGGGGCCGACGTGGTGGGTGCCATTCCGCACTTCGAATTCACCCGCGAATACGGCGTGGTGTCGCTGCATAAGGCGTTCGCGCTGGCGCAAAAATACGATCGGCTGGTGGACGTGCACTGCGATGAAATCGACGACGAGCAATCGCGCTTCGTCGAGACCGTGGCGGCGCTGGCGCTGAAGCTGGAGATGGGAGCGAAAGTCACCGCCAGCCACACCACGGCGATGCACTCTTACAACGGCGCTTACGCCTCGCGGCTGTTCCGCCTGCTGAAAATGTCCGGCATCAACTTCGTCGCCAACCCGCTGGTGAACATTCACCTGCAGGGGCGTTTCGACAGCTACCCGAAACGGCGCGGCGTGACGCGGGTGAAGGAGATGCTGGAGGCAGAGATCAACGTCTGCTTCGGCCATGACGACGTGTTCGATCCCTGGTACCCGCTCGGTACCGCCAACATGTTGCAGGTGCTGCATATGGGGCTGCACGTGTGCCAGCTGATGGGCTATGGCCAGATCGACGATGGGCTGAAGCTGATCACCCACCACAGCGCGCGCACCCTTAACCTGAGCGACTACGGGCTGGCGGCCGGCAACAGCGCCAACCTGGTGATCCTGCCGGCGGAAAGCGGCTTCGACGCGGTGCGCCGCCAGACGCCGGTGCGTTATTCGATTCGCCAGGGGGCGGTGATCGCCGAAACGCGGCCGGCGGAAACCACGCTGCATTTGCAGCAGGATGAGACGGTGGATTTTCGGCGTTAGCCGGTTCCTTTGCCCGCGACAATGATGGTGAACATTATATGTCGTGGGCGACCCTCTCGCGATAATTCCGGTAACGCGAGGTACATTATTGTTCGGCCAGTTAATGATTCTCTTTATAACCTGGAGTATCTAATAATTAATCGTTTAAATAATTTTAAGTGTGTTTTTTACCATGGAATGCGACTCATTAGTTATTTTTATCCTATATTTTCACTTCTTGTCGGATAATGGGTTGTTGATATTGATTCTAGTCAACTATTTGAGGGTTTTTATTTAATCCTGTGGATATTCTTTGGGTTGTGGTCTAATTTCCAGGGATTGGTGATTAACTTTATTGGTGTCTGACATGCAAGGATTGATGATGATTTTACGCCGCGTAGCATTGTTTAGTTTCCTGGTTTTTGGCGGGGCATGCTATGCGGCGCCTGCTGGCGAAGGTAGCGTTACGGATCCGACCAATGATTTTGATGACATAAACATTCAGGATCCCAATTGTGATAAGCGTGCCACAGAGAAATATTCGGCTAATGAATATAGGTATGCCATGTTCACGATGTGTGAAAAATATGTCGATGGGAAGATGGTTTTAATTCTATGGGTGAACAAGTATCAAGATTACAGTACGGGTTTTTGGTACGATTGGGAAGATCCTTATAAGTTGAGCCTGTTGGTTGGCATAAAACATGACGAAACAGGGCGAGAAAGTCAGCAGATCTTTCAGTTATATGGATTTGGCAGGGATAAACGATTCGTCAGGGTGATACCAACACCAAGGTCTGGGAAATATACGTTTACTCTCAACGCGACCGTACATTCTGATAAAATAGGCAGCAGTAATGATATCTATGTTCGTCTAAGTAAAGTCGTAAATATTGGTCCCGATGGCGCTAATGTTTTAATGAAGCTGACGGATGCGATAGAAAAAAACAAAGATGCGCCATTCGTATACACTTTTGATAAAGACCATCAGATACCAATGCGCTCAGGCATTGACGAGTACTATGCCAATAACCAAAATGGGACACTGCTGGTTATTCCCAATGTGAGGAAATTGGTGCCGTCATTGCTGTTGGACATGAAAAAGCGGACATCGCTACGGTGCGAAAAGAATGACAATGCGTCAACGGACGATGGGGTTAAACAATCTAATGAAATTTATTACCCTGTTGGTGCATGGGGAAGGTTGGCTTTTCCCGATATTGTGCTGAACGTTAACTATTTTGATATCAGGCCACAAAGACGTGGCAGTACCTGGATAAGTAACGGTTGTGCAACGCCGCTTGGTATGTACTATGACAATATTAAAGACGGTGCAACGCAGCCGGAGCTGGAAACCGGTGACTATTTCCCCGGGCTGCGTCATTTCGTCGATGAGCATAATAAAGCTGCGCCGGTCGACACACTTTTTTGGGAAATGAATCAGCCTGGTATTCCGTTGCACATTGTAAATAACACCGATCGGTTTAGTACTGAAGCCACGCGTTTGGCCGATAGGCTAAGCAATATGAGGGCTCAGTTTGTGGCCTTTTCTGGAACCTCGCTGATTCCACGGCGTGATGACGGCCCAGAAGGTCAGCCGGATAACGGGCCGGCTCAAACGACCCGGATTGCCCTGGGTTACCATAACAAGCAGGATCGTCTCTATATTTTTCACGGCGGTGCCTACCGTGACGGTGTTGACCGCGAGGATCTGACCGCGTTGTTCCGGGCATTGGAGGCCAAGATGGCGGTAGAACTGGACGGCGGTGGTTCCGCCGCATTGGTTATCAAAAACGGCATTGCAAAATGGGGCGGCGGCGAAGCGCCCAAGAGCAGCTGTCCTAACTCTGGCGCTTGGTGCTCGCCGATAAAACAACCCGACGGGAATGCCCGACCGGTGCCTTCCTGGTTGGGAATCGAACTGAGTCGGCCCTGAACAGTGATATAACTCCCGGCGGGCAGCGAGTCATCCGGGAGCGCGCCATCAGTTTAACGAAAATTCAGGTGCGGCCGAAATCATATACAATCCATAGGCGCGTAGCGCATCACGATAGATACCCAGTTTGCGTTTCCCTTCGAATTTCATCTCTTCTTCGGAGGCGTCTGGGGCCGCGACGGTTGTGATGTTATAGTGTTCTCCTTTGGCCAGGGCGAGGGATTGCAAAATGACATGGCACCTGCGCACATGGGTTGCGGAACTGACGATGACAATGTCATTTCGTTTTGCTTGTTTGATGATGTAACGTGAATAAATAAAGTTTTCTACGGTATCTGTCGCGTAGTTTTCGGCAATTATCCTGTTTTCGTCTATTCCTTGGGCAATCAGCCATTGCTTCATTTCGATACCTTCACTTTTGTCATTTCTCGGCACACCACCCGTTACGATAATTTTAGCCTCAGGTAACATTTTCGCCATGGCTAAGGTTTTTTTCAGCCGGTCTATCAATATATTATCCATGACGCCATCCTCTTTTAATGCATAGCCTAAGGTGAGTATTAGCGCTGGCTTGTCTGTGTTGTAGCCGACGGGGAGTGTTTCCGCTGTTGGCATAGCTAATTGCTCATTGATATTGCCGATTATGGTCGCCACATCTTTCGCTCGCTGCGCACTGATTTTCCTTAGGGCCGACATTTCGTTGGTAATTGATTGCCCCAGGTAGTGTTTGTACATCACCAGATAGGTCAGCGCATCAATATCACCACCGGTTTGGGTATTTATTCCGGCGTAGACGTCCAGTGCTTTATTAATATTTCCTTGCAGTATATAGGTGTTTCCCAGGCTAAATAGGACGTCCAGGCGTTGTGGTGCACTCTGGTGAGCCGAGGATAGCGCATTTTCCAATTTTTCCAGGTTATAAATCTCATAGGCGTTTTTCGCAGTTAAGAGAAACTGGTGTGTTGCGTTACGCGAGTTAATGGCTGAAGCCGTTGTGAATGACGTGTTTTTACCATAGACAGGAGCATGGCTTATCAAAGATAAGAGCAAGGCATAAAATATAATCTTCATTTATGAGATTCCTTTATATATATTTGATGGTAATATTTTAGAACCGAATGCGTGAAAATGATAAGTGAAATGGCTAAGTGAGCGATATTCGCCGGTAGGCCAGTGTTGTTTTTTATTAATCGGAGTTTTCAAATATACAGGGCGTTGGCATTTTATACAATGCCAATTTAATCACGCTCCGTCACCCCGCGAATTGGAGATGAAATTCGGTTATGCCGCCGGCCCAGGGCGCGTTAGCCCGGTCTACGGAAAAGCGGGAGGAATAAAAAATGCCGGCCAGGGAGAAGTGGCCGGCATTTATCTAAGGAGAGAGGGCATTCTCAGTCAACGACGATGAACTCAGCCCTGTGTGCGGATCAATGTGTCACGTGACCGTGGCTGCGGTGCTTGGTCACAAAGCCCAGCAGCAGACACATCACGAACACCGCCAGGTACAGGCCGTTGGCGGTGGTCAGCGCCGCGTGCGCGCCGCCTTTCGCCACGATCGGGCCGGTGACCACGAAGGTCAGCATGGTGCCGATGGTGCCGCAGGTCAGGATAAAGTTGACCAGCTTCGGTGAGGAGACCTTGGTCTGCAGCGAGCCGAGGGTGATCAGCGTGGTGTAGATGGCGCTGGAAACGAAACCCAGGGCCATGATGTAGTAGCCCAGATGCTCCGGGTTGTCGGTGCTGACGAACAGGTACATCGCGCCGGTAGCCAGTGCGGCCAGCACGGTAACGATGCGCTGCAGATCGAAGAAGCGCAGGATGAAGCTGAACACCCACATGCCGACCATGTAAGAGGTCCAGAAGTCGCTCACCAGCTTACCGGCCTGGCCGATGTCCATGTTAAACGATTTGGTGGCGTACTCAGGCACCCACTGAATGAAGCCCAGCTGGCCGAGGATGTAGCACAGCGCGGCGATCGACAGGAACAGCACGCCGATGCCCCATTTTTCTTTCTCGACCGGCTGACCGGCGTCGGCGCCTTTCTTGCCCAGCACCGGGAATTCGGAGCACAGGGTCAGCACGAAGATCCCCACGTACAGCAGGCCGATGCAGGCATAAACCCAGTACCAGCCGATGTGGCGGGCCAGCAGCATCGCGGCGACGATCGGGAAGATCATCCCAGCCATGCTGAAGAAGGAGTCGGTGAACAACAGGCGTGAACCGCGCTGGCGGCCGGCATACATGTGCGTGATCAGGAAGGTGCCGATCGACATGGTGATACCGCTAACCACGCCGAGGATAAACATGCACAGCGAGAACATGGTCAGGCTCTTGCCGAGCATCAGCCCTGCGACCGCCAGCACCATCAGGACAAAGCCGAAGATCAGCTGACGCTTCAGCGGGATGATTTCCATCAGCCAGGCATTGAGGAAGATCGAAATCAAAATACCGGCGTTGAGGAAAGTAAAGGTGTTACTCATGCTGGAAACCGGCAGGTTAAAGTACTCTGCAATGTTTCCCATCACCATCCCTGTGACGATCACTAAAGCACCGGTCAGCGCGTACGAAAAGAAGCTGATCCAGGTAAGCCGTATGCGGTTACTGTCATTCATTGTATAGGCCTGAATATGTCTGTTAGAGGTTTTAACGCTGGCATAAGGCCGCTGGCTTTTCCTGGCAAACGCAGAAAAAAGTCCCGATCAGGCCACCAGGGGGCGGATCCTAGCACAGACAACGGGATTTTTTGTGATGGCTGTCGATTTTTTGATGTAACCAATGAAGGGGCGATGCGCATTATTGTGATCTATTTGCGCACCGTCACAATGGAATCACGGTTGACGATCGTCGGCTCAAACCGGTGCGCCGGGGTGGCGGGGTCGATCAGCCTGCGCGCCGCGTATTGGGCCATCTCGCTGATGGGAAAATGGACGCTGCTCAACGCCGGGCGCACGAAAGGCGCGCGTTCGCCGCTGTCGTAGCAGATCAAGGAGATATCCTGCGGCACCCGCAGGCGGTGCTCGTTGATTGCCAGCAGGGCGCCGATCGCCATCTCTTCGTTGCAGCAGTAGATGGCGCTGGGCCGTGCGGCTTGCTGCAGCAGACGATCGGCGCAGCGGTAACCGCTTTCCAGATCGTAGACGCCCTCCAGGCAGGCCACCGGTTCGATATTTGCCGCCTGCATCGCCTCTTCAAACCCTTGCAGCCGCAGGCGGCTCGACGGGCGCTCACGCGGGCCGCTGATGCAGGCGATGCGCCGGTGCCCGGCATCGAGCAGTTGCTGCGTCGCCATACGGCTGGCGAGCGGGTGATCGAAGGTGACACAGCGGGCTTCCAGCCCCGGCACCAGACGATCGAGCAACACGAAATCACGTTGTTCCGCCGCCAATTGGCGCAGCCGATCGTCGCTGAGAAAACGCACGTGCAGGATCACGCCGTCGCAGCGCAGGCTAAATAGCCGCTGTATCGCCTGCCATTCGTTTTCGGCGCTGTTGCGGCCCTGGGTCACCAGCAGCTGTTTGCCGTGGGACTCGGCCTCGGTCTGCACGAAGTCCATCAGTGCGCCGAAGAAGCCGCCGCGGTACGACGTGGTGACCAGCCCGAGGGTATTGCTGTGGCTGGAGGCGAGCGCGCGGGCCGCCGGGTTGGGGGTATAACCGAGCTGGGCGACGGCGCGTTCAACCTTCTCGCGGGTCGGCGCCTTGACGTTGCTGTCGCCGTTCACCACGCGCGATACGGTGGCGCGCGAAACGCCCGCCAGCGCCGCGACATCTTCCAGTGTCACCATCGTCCCACTCCTGAATTACGGCTAAAAAAATGGGTTCGGCGCGCCGAACCCCTGTCTGGCTGCGTATAGCCGCTTACCTGAACTGCGGCAAATACGGCGCGTTTATCGTCAACACCTCGTCCAGCAGCGGCTGCGCCAGGTTGGCGTTGCCCACTAACGGGTTGGCGATCAGCGCCAGCAACCCGCTGCGACGATCGCCGTGCACCGCGGCTTCGATGGTTAGACGTTCGTAGGCTTTCACCTGCTGCGTCAGGGCCTGCATCGGCTCCGGCAGCGGGCCGAAGGTCAGCGGGTGTGCGCCCTGAGCATCGACGATACAGTTGATTTCTATCACAGCATCGTCCGGCAGGCCATGGATTGCGCCGCGGTTTGCGGTGTTGACCACTAATTGCGTGCCGAGATTATTATGGATAGCACGAATCAGCTCCAGCGCAACTTCGGAATAGAAAGAACCGCCGCGGAAGCTGAGCTGTTCCGGTTTCGTGTTTAACTGCGGATCGGCATACAGCTCGAACAGCTCTTTTTCTACCTGCATCACCTGCTCGGCGCGGGTGCCGCGCTCGCCGGCGGCGGCCATCTCTTCCGCCAGCATCTCGCGGGTCTGGTAAAAATAGCGGTGGTACGGGCAGGGGATCGCGCCGAGCGCGCGCAGGAAGTCCGGCTGCCAGGGCTCTTCCTTGATGTTGTTCATGGTCAGCGCCGCACCGTCGCACAGCATGTCGATCACCTTGGCGGTGACGTCGCATCCCAGGTGCGTGACCCGATGCACCCAGACCATGTGGTTTAGGCCGGCGAACTGCAGCTGTACGTCGGCGTAAGGCGCCTGCAGCATGTTGGCGATCATGTGATGCATGCTGATCGGTACGTTGCACAGGCCGATGATCTTCGCTTTGGTAAAGCGAGACACCGCCTCGGTGACGATACCGGCCGGGTTGGTGAAGTTGATGATCCAGGCGTCCGGCGCCAATTTTTCCACCCGGCGAGCGATATCCAGCATCACCGGTATGGTGCGCAGCGCTTTGGCGAAGCCGCCGACGCCGGTGGTTTCCTGGCCGAGCAGTTGGTATTTCAGGCCCAGCCGTTCATCCGCGGCGCGCGCCGGCAGTTGCCCAACGCGGAACTGGGTCAGCACGAAAGCGGCGCCGCGAATGGCGTCGTCCAGCGCGAAGTGCACGCTGACCTTCACCTGTTCCAGCCCGTGGCGCGCCAGCATGCGGCGGGTCAGAGCGGCGATGGTTTCCACTTTTTGCCGGCCCGGTTCGACGTCCACCAGTGCCAGTTCGGTGACCGGCAGCTCCTCGATGCGCTGGATCAGTCCGTCGACCAGTTCGGGAGTGTAGCTGCTGCCGCCGCCGATCACGGCGATTTTGAGCGTGCTCATGGGCGGCCCTCCGTCGGCGACTGACGGCGATAGAGCTCGATCATGTCGTCGGCCAGATCCTGGATCACCATGGCGTTCATCAGATGGTCCTGCGCATGCACGGTGATCAGGTTGATCGTCAGCTTGCCGCAGCCTTCGTCCAGGCCGATCAGCTCGGTCTGGATCAGGTGCGCCTTCTTCACCCACTCTTTGGACTCGGCCATGTGTTTGGCCGCGGCGGCGAAGTCGCCGGCGCGCGCTTGCCGCAGCGCCATCAACGCATTGCTGCGCGCGCTGCCGGAGAACACCAGCAGTTCCATGATGGTGCTTTCAAACTCGGGGCTGACTTCAGTCATCAATTCACTCACGTCATTTCTCCAGGGGTTGCGCGGCGATGCCGCCGTGGGATGCTTCAGTATCCGTTCTTTTTATAATGAGAGCGCTCTCATTTAAATAGAGTAACGACAATGCGTGTGCAAACTGGGAGGAAGATCGCAAAAACCGACCCAGAGTGGTGCGGGGCAAAAAATGCGTGATGCGGTTGGCAAAAAAGCCTTCTGCGCCCATACTTTCCGCAGCAAAATTCAGGGCCGCCTAGGATATGTCCCGTAATTGGGTAAATATAGGTAAATGGCTGGCACTTGCCGATACAGCTCTTTAGAATCAAAGCGCTTTTCCGTTGTTTGTCTCTCAGAGAAAGGACCCGTTAATGTTCAAACGTACTTTAGTGACCTTCGTCGCGCTGTGTTCCCTGACCGCAGTGGCGCCAGCCGCACTCGCCGCCGGTGAGACCCACGTCATGCTGACGACCTCGGCGGGGAATATCGAGTTGGCGCTCGACAGCCAGAAGGCACCGGTTTCCAGCCAGAACTTCGTCGACTACGTCAACAGCGGGTACTACAACAACACCATCTTCCACCGCGTGATCCCGGGTTTTATGGTGCAGGGCGGCGGTTTCACCGCTGACATGCAGCAAAAATCCACCAAGGCGCCGATCAAGAACGAAGCCGACAACGGCTTGCGCAACCTGCGCGGCACCATCTCGATGGCGCGCACCGCCGACAAGGATAGCGCCACCAGCCAGTTCTTCCTGAACGTGGCGGATAACGCCTTCCTGGATCACGGCCAGCGTGACTTCGGCTACGCGGTGTTTGGCAAAGTGGTGAAAGGCATGGACGTGGTGGACAAAATTGCCCAGGTGCCGACCGGCAACGTCGGCCCTTACCAGAATGTGCCGACCAAACCGGTGGTGATTCTGTCGGCTAAGGTGCTGCCGTAAGTTTTTTGGCCGATCCCGCCGGGGTCGGCCGCTCCTTCCTCCCGAAGCCTTGCCTTCATCACTGTTTTCTCCCGCGCCCCATGCTCTAATCGGCAGACAATAATCAGACCGGAAATCCGGCGTTCGCCCTTTGTTGTCTCTGGATGAGTTGCTGCCATGTATGAATTTAACCAGGTGCTGTTGCTGTTGCAGCAGATGTGCGTCTATCTCGTTATCGCCTATCTGCTGAGCAAAACCCCGCTGTTCATCCCGCTGATGCAGGTGACCATCCGCCTGCCGCACAAGCTGCTGTGCTACGTGATCTTCTCGGTGTTCTGCATCATGGGCACCTATTTCGGGCTGCACATTCAGGATTCGATCGCCAACACCCGCGCGATAGGCGCGGTCCTGGGCGGGCTGCTGGGCGGGCCGTCGGTGGGCTTTCTGGTCGGGCTGACCGGCGGCCTGCACCGGTATACGCTCGGCGGCATGACCGACGTGGCCTGCGCGATCTCCACGGTGTCGGAAGGCCTGGTCGGCGGCATCGTACACAGCATCGCCATGCGCCGGGGGCGCATCGAGCTGCTGTTCAATCCGCTGTTCGTCGGCGGCGTGGCGCTGGTGGCGGAAGTGCTGCAGATGGCGATCATCCTGGCAGTGGCGCGCCCCTACGACGAAGCGTTGCAGCTGGTGGAGCACATCGCGCTGCCGATGATGATCGCCAATACCGTCGGCGCGGCGATGTTCATGCAAATCCTGCTGGATAGGCGCGCGATGTTCGAAAAATACACCAGCGCCTTCTCTTCCAAGGCGCTGAAGATCGCCGAGCGCACCGAGGGCATCCTGCGGCAGGGGTTCGATCAGGAGAACAGCATGAAGGTCGCCCGGGTGATCTATCAGGAGCTGGGCATCGGCGCGGTGGCGATCACCGATCGCGACAAGCTGCTGGCGTTTATCGGCATCGGCGACGATCACCACCTGCCGGGCACGCCGATCGCCTCGGTGCATTCGCATCGCGCCATCGACAACAACGAGGTGGTGTACGCCGACGGCAATCAGCTCTCTTACTGCTGCTCGATCAATCCGGCCTGCAAGCTGGGATCGACGCTGGTGATCCCGCTGCGCGGCGAAAACCAGCGGGTGATCGGCACCATCAAACTGTACGAACCGAAAAGCCAGCTGTTCAGCACCATCAATCGTACGCTGGGCGAAGGCATCGCCAGCCTGCTGTCGGCGCAGATCATGGCCGGACAGTACGAGCGCCACAAGCAGCTGCTGGCACAGTCGGAGATCAAGCTGCTGCATGCGCAGGTCAATCCGCATTTCCTGTTCAATGCCCTGAATACCCTGGTGGCGGTGATCCGCCGCGATGGCGAGCGCGCCTGCGATCTGGTGCAGTCCCTCTCGACCTTCTTTCGTAAAAACCTCAAACGCTCGGATGACGAAGTCAGCCTGGCGGACGAGATTGAACACGTGAACGCCTACCTGCAGATCGAGAAAGCGCGCTTCGCCGATCGGCTGGAGATCGCGGTATCGCTGCCGGAGGCGTTGTTGGCGGTGCGGCTGCCGGCGTTCTCGCTGCAGCCGATCGTCGAAAACGCCATCAAGCATGGCACCTCGCATCTGTTGGGCGTGGGCCGCATCGAAATCGGCGCCTGCTGCGAGGGCGAGCATCTGCTGCTGCAGGTGACGGACAACGCCGGGCTGTTCCAGCCGAAACCGAACTGCAGCGGGCTGGGGATGAATCTGGTGGATAAACGCATTCGCGTGCGCTACGGCGAAGGCTATGGCGTGCAGGTGGATTGCCGGCCGGACGCCTACACCCGCATTACGCTCAATGTCCCCATGGAGAGGGCCGCCTGATGTTAAACGCACTGATTGTTGACGATGAACCTTCCGCGCGCGACAACCTGCGCCATCTGCTGGAGGCCGAGGCGGAGATCGCGATTATCGGCGAATGCGCCAACGCCATCGAAGCCATCAGCCAGATCCACCGACTGCAGCCGGACGTGGTGTTTCTCGATATCCAGATGCCGCGCATCAGCGGGCTGGAAATGGTCGGCATGCTGGATCCCAACCGCATGCCGCACATCGTGTTTCTGACCGCCTACGACGAATACGCGGTGCAGGCGTTCGAGGAGCATGCCTTCGACTATCTGCTGAAGCCGGCGGAGCCGAAGCGGCTGAGCAAGACGCTGCAACGCCTGCGGCAGCGCAGTGCACCGCAGGACGTGGCGGCGCTGGAAGAGAGCGCCGGTTACCTGAAATACATTCCCTGCACCGGCCACAGCCGCATCTATCTGCTGCGGTTCGACGAAGTGTTGGCGATCCGTTCCAAGCTGAGCGGGGTCTTCGTGGTGCGCAGCGACGGCATGGAGTGTTTCACCGAGCTGACGCTGCGCACGCTGGAAAGCCGTACGCCGCTGGTGCGCTGCCATCGGCAGTATTTGGTCAACCTGGAGCAGGTGCGTGAAATCCGCTTCGAAGAGGGCGGCGCAGCGGAGATGATCATGTCGGCCGGCGATCCGGTGCCGGTCAGCCGGCGCTATTTGAAGGCGCTGAAGGAACAACTGGGGCTGCGGGGGTGACTATGCCGGCGGCCACCGGCGGCGAGTATGCACGATGGCCAATACGATGACGCGCTGAGCCGCCCATTCATAGACCAGCAAACAGGACGGTGAGATGAGCCGCTCGCGCGTGCCGGCTATCCGACCCGTTTTCCCGCTGGCGGGATGATGCACGAGGCGTGCCGCCGCGTCAGCGATTTTTGCATCATTTTCTGCGGCGGCGGCCGGGTTTTTAAGTTCCAACCATTCATAAATTGCCAGACGATCGGCGATGGCGGGTTCCGTCCATGTCAGTTTCACAAAAGTCATTTTGTGTTTTATTGCGTTGATTTCGCTCTGCGTTCGGCGAAATAAGCGGCCACCTCTTCATCGTCGGCGAACTTGCCTTCACGCAACGCCTTGCGGCTCACCTCGACCTTTTCCTTCAACCACTGGTCGTACTCTTCCTGCTGCGCCTGGCGGCTGACAAACTCGCGCATGAAATCTCGCAGCAGTTGCGAAACCGTGCGATCGGCGGCCTTTGCCGCGCTGGCGAAAGCAGTTTTTAACTCTTCATCCACGCGAATTACCACGGTAGATTCAGACATGGTATTTACCTCGTATATACAGCGTAATGGTCGCTATAGCACTGGTGCTTTATTGTTCAAACAAAGACGCTCTGACGCTAAGCGCAATCTGAATTCATCAGGCTCCGACGGTACCCATTTTGTTTGTCCTTGACGGGGTTACGCGGCGCTTATAGCTTTATTGCATCAACAGGCGCGTTTCGCGCCGCGTCAGCGTCAAAGGAACAGAAAATGAGTGAACCACGGATTATCGCCAAAGCGATGAAAGACGGAAAACCGGAGCAGGATCTGGTGATTTTGCCGGCGTTGGCCAACCGCCACGGGCTGATCACCGGGGCAACCGGCACCGGTAAGACGGTGACGCTGCAGAAAATGGCCGAACAGTTCTCGCGCATCGGCGTGCCGGTGTTCCTGTCCGACGTGAAGGGCGATCTGTCCGGCATCGGCGCCGAGGGCGTGCCTTCCGAGAAACTGCAGGCGCGTCTGGCGGCGATTGGCGTCACCGACTGGCAGCCGCAGGCCTGCACCATTATCCCGTGGGATATTTACGGCGAAAAGGGCCACCCGATCCGCGCCACGATTTCCGATCTCGGGCCGCTGTTGCTGGGGCGCCTGTTGGATCTGAACGAGGTGCAAAGCGGCGTGCTGCAGCTGGTGTTCAAGATCGCCGATGACAATGCGCTGCTGTTGCTGGACATGAAGGACCTGCGCGCCATGGTGCAGTTCGTCGGCGACAACGCCAAACAATTCCAGACTCAGTACGGCAATATCTCTGCCGCGTCGATCGGCGCCATCCAGCGCGGGTTGCTGACGTTGGAAGAGCAGGGCGCCAACCAGTTCTTCGGCGAGCCGATGCTGGACATCAACGATCTGATGAAAACCGACGCCAACGGTCACGGCGTGATCAACCTGCTGGCGGCGGATAAGCTGATCAATCAGCCGAAGCTGTATTCGGTGTTCCTGCTGTGGCTGCTGGCCGAGCTGTTTGAGCACCTGCCGGAAGTGGGCGACCCTGAACAACCGAAGCTGGTGTTCTTCTTCGATGAGGCGCACCTGCTGTTCAACGATGCGCCGGCGGCGCTGTTGACCAAGATCGAACAGGTGGTGCGTTTGATCCGCTCCAAAGGCGTCGGCATTTACTTCGTCACCCAGAACCCGCTGGACATTCCGGACAGCGTGCTGGGCCAGCTGGGCAACCGCGTACAGCATGCGCTGCGCGCCTTTACCCCGCGCGATCAGAAGGCGGTGAAGACGGCGGCGCAAACCCTGCGCGCCAATCCGGCCTTCGATGCCGAAACGGCGATCACCGAGCTGGGCGTGGGCGAAGCGCTGGTGTCATTCCTCGATGAGAAGGGCCGACCGAACGTGGTGGAGCGGGCGATGGTCATTGCGCCGGAATCCAAAATGGGCAGGCTCGGCACGGAAGGGCTGAACAGCGCGATCAACAAGTCGCCGCTGTATGGCCGCTATGAGGATATGATCGACCGCGAATCCGCCTACGAGAAGCTGTCGTCGGGTGGCTTCGCCACCGTCGGCACCCCGCAGCAGGGGCAGCAACCGCAGGCGCAACAGCAACAACAGCAGGCGGGCGGCGGCCTGATGGACGGCCTGAACGAGCTGCTGTTCGGTTCCACCGGCCCGCGCGGCGGCAAGCGCGACGGCATCGTCCAGACCGCAGCCAAGAGTATGGCGCGCGATCTCGGCCGCCAGATCCTGCGCGGCGTGCTGGGGTCGATCACCGGCGGCCGTAAAAAGTAAGCGGAAATTATCGTCGGCAGCGGCAGGTTAAATCAGTACACTGTGGCGGCATTTTTCTCTGCCGGACCTAACATGCTGCTGCTGATCGATAACTACGACTCCTTTACCTATAACCTTTACCAGTACTTCTGCGAATTGGGCGCCGAGGTGCTGGTGAAGCGCAACGATGAGCTGCAGCTGGCCGATATCGAGCGGCTGGCGCCGCAGCATCTGGTGATTTCCCCTGGCCCCTGTACCCCGAACGAAGCGGGTATCTCGCTGGCCGCCATTCGTCATTTCGCCGGCAAGCTGCCGATCCTCGGCGTGTGCCTGGGGCACCAGGCGCTGGGGCAGGCGTTCGGCGCCGAGGTGGTGCGCGCCCGCGCGGTGATGCACGGCAAAACCTCGGCGATTCGTCACCTGGGCGTCGGCGTGTTTCATGGCCTGAGCGATCCGCTGACCGTGACCCGCTATCACTCGCTGGTGCTGAAAGCCGATACGCTGCCGGACTGTTTTGAAGTGACCGCCTGGAGCGAGCGCGACGGCGTGCGCGACGAGATCATGGGCATCCGCCACCGCACTTTGGCGCTGGAAGGCGTGCAGTTCCATCCGGAAAGCGTGCTCAGCGAGCAGGGCCACCAGCTGCTGGATAATTTCCTCAAGCGTTAATTCCGCTGCGTTTTTTTCGCCCGTCAGGCGTTTTGCGTTTGCGCTTGATTGGTTTTTTATGCATATTTCGTGATTATGTTTTCAATCTGACATTACGATAGCGCTGAAAAACTTTCAGGGTGGAGCCGAAAATGACTGAAAAATCCGCAGTGAGCCGCAGTACCTTTGACCAGGTGATCCTGCCTGTTTATGCGCCTGCCCAGTTTGTGCCGGTGCGCGGCCAAGGCAGCCGGGTCTGGGATCAGCAGGGAAAAGAGTACATCGATTTTTCCGGCGGCATCGCGGTGACGGCGCTGGGGCACTGCCATCCGGCGCTGGTCGAGGCGCTCAAACGCCAGGGCGAAACCCTGTGGCATACCAGCAACGTCTTCACTAATGAGCCCGCGCTGCGCCTGGCAAGCAAACTGATCGACGCTACCTTCGCCGATCGGGTGTTCTTCGCCAACTCCGGCGCTGAGGCCAACGAGGCGGCGTTCAAACTGGCGCGCCATTACGCCATCACCCGCCACAGCCCGTACAAAACCAAAATCATCGCTTTCTATAACGCGTTTCACGGCCGCACGCTGTTCACCGTGTCGGTGG
Source organism: Serratia sp. HRI (assembly GCF_010119335.3). Taxonomy (NCBI): domain Bacteria; kingdom Pseudomonadati; phylum Pseudomonadota; class Gammaproteobacteria; order Enterobacterales; family Yersiniaceae; genus Serratia; species Serratia sp. HRI. Next base: position 3,049,002 of record NZ_CP083690.1, read on the forward strand.
GCGGGCAGGCCAAATACTCCGACGGGTTCGGGCCGAAGCCGGCCGACATCGTGCACGTGCCGTTCAACGATCTGGCGGCGGTGAAGGCGGTGATGGACGACCACACCTGCGCGGTGGTGATGGAGCCGATTCAGGGCGAGGGCGGTATTACGCCGGTCGACGCCGGCTTCCTCAAAGGCGTGCGCGAGCTGTGCGACCAACATCAGGCGCTGCTGGTGTTCGACGAAGTGCAAAGCGGCATGGGGCGCAGCGGCAAACTGTTCGCCTATATGCATTATGGCGTGACGCCGGACATTCTCACCACCGCCAAGGCGCTGGGCGGCGGTTTCCCGGTCAGCGCCATGCTGACCACCGAAGACATTGCGTCGGTGATGCAGGTGGGCACCCACGGCACCACCTACGGCGGCAACCCGCTGGCCTGCGCGGTGGCGGAGGCGGCCCTGGACGTGATCAATACGCCGGAGGTACTGAGCGGCATCGAGCAGCGCCACACGCGGTATGTGCAGGCTTTACAGCATATCGGTGATAAATACGGTATTTTCACCGCGATTCGTGGCATGGGGCTGCTGATTGGCGCCGAGCTGACGCCGCATTATCACGGCAGGGCGCGCGACTTCCTCACCGCCGCCGCTGCGCGTGGGTTGATGATCCTCAACGCCGGGCCGAACGTGATCCGTTTCGCGCCGTCGTTGGTGGTGGAGCTGCAGGATATTGAGGCCGGCATGGCGCTGTTCGAGCTGGCGGTGCAGGATGTGATCAACGCCTGAAGCCCGCGCGGCATATAACGGGGCGCGGCATGCCGCGCCCTTATTGATCGCGCAGTTTGCGCTTGAGCCAGATGCCGTGGTGCGGGCGCTGGCGCCAGGCCAGCGACGAAATGGTGTGCATCACGCTCAGGTGCGACAAAATGCGCCGCAGATGGCGCTCCATCTCGGTAACGGGCATGTCCGGATGCAGATCCGGCGGCTGCATGATGCCGCTGTTGCCGCTGCTCGGGCCGTCGTATTCCAACCGCTGCTGGCAGCTTTGCAGCGCGATTTCACAGGTCTGCAGATACTCTTGCGCCAGTTTCGGCGTCAGCATGTAGTGCTCGCGCGCCAGAATGGTCATGGCGTTCAGGTGTTCGACGATGAACTGGCTGTGAGTGACCCACAGCCGCATGTCCGCCAGATAGTTTGACGCGAACCCCGGCTCCTGCATCGCCTGATTGAGCGAGGTGAACAGCGCGTTGTGCGCCTGGTTGACCTGCATGCGGGTATAGGCCAACGCGGTGGCGTCCGGTTCCGGTTGCTTCAGCATCAGCCGCAGCGCGGCTTGATCGTTCTCCAGCGCCTGATGGGCATTCTTGCGCAGCAGCCCGCTTTGCCACTGCGGCCACAGCCAAATGGTGCCGCCGAACGCCAGCACGCAGCCGATCAGCGTATCGATCAGGCGCGGTACCAGAAAATGCGAGCCGTTCAGCGCCAGCAGCTGCAGGGTGTAAACCGCCGTGACCGTAAAGCCAATCACCGACAGCCCGTAGTTCTTGCGCGAAACCAGGTAGGCCAGCAGGGTGATCACCAGCATGATGCTCAGCGTTTCTCCCTCCGGCAACTGCAGCTGCAGCAGCCCGGCCGCCAGCAATAGCCCGGCAATCGTGCCCAGCGCACGGTGCTGAATACGCACCCGGGTGGCGTTATACCCGTTTTGGCTCACCAGCATGATGGTGAGCAGGATCCAGTAAGGCTTCGGCAGGTTGAATACCGCACCCAGGCTGCTGCCGACCGCCAGCGTCACGCCCAGCCGCGCGGCGTTGCGCAGGGCGGTGGATTTGAACGACAGATAGCTGAGCAGCGCCGGCCAAAACGGCAGGCGGTGCTGGCCGGGCATCAGGTCGCGGCGGTACAGCGGATGCTGGGTGCGCAGCAGGCGGGCGATGCGGCTGAAGTGGTAATAACAAAACTGGCCGACCGGATTATCGGGATGCTGCGCCGCCATTTTTTCCAGCGCCGCCAGCTCGTGGGTCATGGAGAAGCGCTTCGAATGTTGATGGTAGAGAATATCGTGCGCCACCACGCGCAGCCGGCCGGCGATCACCTGAGCATTGCGGCGAATGATCGCTTCGGCCTGGCTCTGCTCCACCAGTTTTTGCACCTCTTCCGGCAGATGCAGGCTGACGGTGATGTGCTCCTGCAGGTCCATCGCCACCTGAAAGGCGCGCTGCAGGCGCTTTTGCTCGAGGTTGTTGGTGTGCGGCAGGAAATTAAGCTGTTGGTACAACAGGCTGATCAGATCCATCACCTTTTGCTGGCGCACCAGCAGCGGCGGCAGCGCGGTCTGCGGATCGGTGTGCTGGGTCAGCAGTGAGTATTTGGCTTCGAAATAGTCCGCCAGTTCCAGGTAGAGTTGGCTCAGCGTCTCGCGCATCGGCTGCTCTTTCCACAGCTTGAACCAGAACCAGGTGAATAAGCCGTACCAGGCGGTGCCGATCGCGTACAGCAGCGGCGCCTGCCAGATAGGCACCGTGCCGGCCGTGCTGAGGGCGAAGATGGCGGCTACCAGCGCCGCCGGCAACAGCCGGGCGTGCAGCGGGCTGATTTCGCCGGTGACGCCGAGCAGCAGCGCCAGGCCCAACATCAGCGCCGGCAGCGGCACGTGCCACAGCAGGGCCTGTTGCAGCAGCACGCCGCTGAAGGCGAACAGCGAACCGCCGACGATCAGTCGTTTAAAGAAGCGCTTATGCGGCGTATCCAGCCCGGCGATATTGCAGCAGGCGGGCACGAGGGAGAACATCAGGCCGAGCTGCAGCTGGCCTATCAGCAAGCCGAACAGCACCGGCAGGCACAACACCAGCGTTTGTCGCAGTGCGTAGTTGATTTCCGGGTGGTAGATCAGGCGGCGCCACATGGCAGAGAGCAGACAAAAAAACGGCGCAGACTGCGCCGTTTCTTCAGGGATTAACGGGTGCCGTAGACGACAATGGTTTTGCCGTGGGCGGAAATCAGGTTTTGATCTTCCAGCATTTTCAGAATACGGCCAACGGTTTCACGCGAGCAGCCGACGATCTGGCCGATCTCCTGACGGGTGATCTTGATCTGCATGCCGTCCGGGTGAGTCATGGCGTCGGGTTGCTTCGCCAGATTCAGCAGGGTTTGCGCGATGCGGCCGGTAACGTCCAGGAAGGCGAGGTTGCCCACTTTTTCGGAGGTGACCTGCAGGCGGCTCGCCATTTGGGCGGACAGACGCATCAGGATGTCCGGGTTCACCTGGATCAGCTGACGGAATTTCTTGTAGGAAATTTCGGCCACTTCACAGGCGGTTTTCGCGCGAACCCAGGCGCTGCGCTCCTGGCCTTCTTCGAACAATCCGAGCTCGCCGATGAAATCCCCCTGATTGAGGTAGGACAGGATCATCTCTTTACCTTCTTCATCCTTGATCAGCACCGCGACGGAGCCTTTCACGATGTAGTAAAGCGTTTCGGCCTTTTCACCTTGGTGAATCAGCGTACTCTTCGATGGATATTTGTGGATATGGCAATGAGACAGGAACCATTCGAGAGTAGGGTCTGTTTGCGGTTTGCCGAGAACCATTCGCTGTTATCCTCTGTTGTTATCGCTGCCTTGTGTCACAGGGGTCAGAGTTCCCTGTAAAACCCGCCTGTAGCCGCAGTCATGAGCGAGGGCTACCGGCAAGTTTTGAGGCGTGTCATAAAAATACGCTGTCGCTCTAGCATATTAACTTGCCGTAAGCGCTGCAAGCTACATTCTGTTAACATACCGGTAAAGGAGCCTTTCTCTGGGCGTTTCCCTGAAATTCAGTGTCCCGGAAAGATTTATTGCGGCTCTGTTTGTAGCACAGAGTAAGGCGGGTGTCTCGTGTTGTCTCGCTTCAGCATGATTAGCATCAGGTTACGTTGCCTGTTTCTATGCGAAAGCGTACTCTGATTTTAAGAAATCAACCGGAGTGACCAGAATGCAGGCAAGAGTTAAATGGGTGGAAGGGTTAACGTTTTTGGGTGAATCGGCCTCCGGCCACCAGGTGCTGATGGACGGTAACGCCGGTGATAAAGCGCCCAGCCCGATGGAGATGGTGCTGATGTCGGTGGGCGGCTGCAGCGCAATCGACGTGGTGTCCATCCTGCAAAAAGGGCGCAACGACGTGCGCGACTGCGAGGTGAAGCTGACCTCCGAGCGCCGCGAAGAAGCCCCGCGGTTGTTCACCCATATCAACCTGCACTTCATCGTTACCGGCCAGGACCTGACCGACAAGATCGTCGAGCGTGCGGTGAACCTGTCGGCGGAGAAATACTGCTCGGTGGCGCTGATGCTCAACAAGGCCGCCACGGTGACCCACAGCTTCGAGATCCGCCAACCGGCGTAATCGAGACGGAGCGCGGCCCGGCGCCGCGCTCAACGCATTTATTCGATCTTCTTGCCTTCCAGCAACCGCTGCACCAGCGGCGCCATGATCAGCTCCATCGCCAGCCCCATCTTGCCGCCAGGCACCACTAACGTATTGATGTGTGAGATAAACGAGCCCTGCAGCATCGCCAGCAAATAGGGGAAGTCAATTTGATCCAGCCCGCGGAAGTGGATCACCACGAAGCTTTCGTCCAGTGAGGGAATCGCCTTGGCGGCGAACGGGTTGGAGGTGTCCACCGTCGGCACGCGCTGGAAGTTGATGTGGGTGCGCGAGAACTGCGGCGTGATGTAGTTGATGTAATCTTCCATCGAACGCACCACCGAATCCATCACCGCTTCGCGAGAGTGGCCACGCTCGCCGGTATCGCGGATCAGTTTCTGAATCCACTCCAGGTTGACGATCGGCACCACGCCGACCAGCAGATCGACGTGGTTGGCCACGTCGTGGTGATCGGTGACCACGCCGCCGTGCAGCCCCTCGTAGAACAGCACGTCGGTCGGTGCCGGCAGCGGTTCCCACGGGGTGAAGGTACCCGGCACCTGATTGTAGGGCACCGCTTCGTCGTAGGTGTGCAGATACTTGCGCGAGCGCCCGGTACCGTTCTTGCCGTAGTCGATAAAGCTTTGCTGCAGCAGGCCGAAGTCGTTGGCCTCGGGGCCGAAATAGCTGATGTGTCTGCCCAGATCGCGCGCCTTGCGGATCGCCGCGTCCATTTCCGGCCGGGTGTAGCGATGGAAGCTGTCGCCCTCCAGCTCGGCGGCGCGGATGTTGAGCTGTTGGAAGATCTTACGGAACGCCACGCTGGTGGTGGTGGTGCCGGCGCCGCTGGAACCGGTCACCGCGATAACGGGATGTTTGGCAGACATGATGGTTGTCACTCCGTGTTGAATGCGCCGGCGTCAGGGGATTATTGTGGCTCTTGTTGACGCTCTTTATCTCAGGAAAAATGGCGCGCGCTGGTTTGCAATGCCCCATTGTTACCTGATTTTTTCCGTCAGTCATAGAACCGAGCGCCACTAAATTTCTTCCTGCCCGGCGCGGAACTGGCCGCGTGGCATGATGTTGACGCTCTCGTGCAGTTCCGACCACACCAGCACCACTTCGCCGTTTTTCAGCTGGCGGCGCACGTCCTCCACCTTCTGTTCCAGCGAGCGTTCTTGTTCGCCGTAATCGGTGCCTTCGCGCAGTACAAAGGATTCGATTAGGCTGTTCAGGGTGTCGGTTGCCAGTTCTTGCCAGGGAATGATCACGTCGGGATGTCCAGATAAGGGGAAAGCCAGGCCGGAATGCGATGTTCCAGCCACATGTGCGGTTTTTTCAGCGTGCCGCCGACGAAGCCGACGTGGCCGCCGTACTCGGTCAGTTGATATTCGATATTGCGCGGCAGGCCGGCGACGTCGGGGATCACTTCATGGGTCATGAAGGGATCGTCCTTCGCATGGATGATCAGCAGCGGCGTTTGGATCGCCGGCAACAGCGGCAGGGCGCTGCAGCGGCGATAATAGTCGATAGCGTCGCTAAAGCCGTGAATGCGCGAGGTGATGGCGTCGTCGAATTCGCGGATGCGCCGCAACCCGTTCAGCTGTGACAGCTTGAGCGGCAGAGTGTCCGGGTAGTGCAACAGCTTGCGGGTGGCGTTTTGTTTCAGCTGCCCCAGCAGGTAGCGCTGATAAACGCGGGAGAAGCCTTGCTCCATGCGATAGGCGCAGGGCTCCAGCATCAGCGGCGCCGAGACCACCACCGCCGCCTGCAGCAGGCTGTCGGCGCCTTGCTGCGCCAGATAGCAGGCCAGCATGTTGCCGCCGAGTGAAACGCCTACCGCCGCGGTTGGCACCTCGCCGTAGCGGTCGCGCAGCCAGCGCAGGAAGAAGCGTGCATCTTCGGTTTCACCGGAGTGGTAGATGCGCTGCTTGCGGTTGGGCACGCCGCTGCAGCCGCGAAAGTGCATCACCACGCCGAGCCAGCCACGCTCACGCCAGGCGTTGAGCAGGCCATGCGCGTAGGGGCTGTAGAAGCTGCCTTCCAGGCCGTGGAACAGCACCGCGCGCGGTTTGTCGCGCGCCTGCGCCGGATCTTCGCTCCAGGCGAGATCGACGAAATCGCCGTCGGGCAATTCCAGCCGTTGCCAATGCGGTTTCAATAACACGCGGCGGCGCACCAACCGCGGCAACAGCGTTTGCAGGTGCGGGTTACTGGCCCCGGTCAGAGGGCGAAAGGTGTTAGGCATAGGCTGAGTAAAAATGTTGTGGGCGGCTATTGTGAGATCCCTAGCGCACTGTTAGCTTCAATACCAAGAACTAACAATGATACTGCAAAAAAGCGCCTTGGGTGAGGAGCACCCGTGCCATGGAACCGAGTTTATTCCTTTCGATGCTGGGCTTCCTGTGGGTCGCCGCCATCACGCCTGGCCCCAATAACCTGCTGTTGACCACCTCCGGCGCTAACTTCGGCTTTATGCGATCGCTGTGGCTGATGGTCGGTATCATGCTTGGCATGCAAAGCATTTTGCTGCTGGTGGCCTTCGGCGTCGGCAGCCTGATCCTGGTCTACCCGTCGCTGCACCTGATCCTGAAAATCCTCGGCAGTCTGTACCTGCTGTGGCTGGCGTGGAAAGTCGCCACCGCCGCCTATGAAAAACTGGAAACCGACGTGGCGCCGCCGCAGCCGGTGCGGCTGTATCAGGGCTGGCTGTTGCAGTTCCTCAACCCGAAAGCCTGGCTGATGGCGCTGGGGGCGGTGGCCAGCTTCAGCCTGGCGGGCGATAAGTACAACGGGTCCATTGCGGCGATCGCGCTGGGCATTTTGGTGGTCAACATCGTCGCCGGCATTATCTGGCTGGCGTTCGGCATCGTGATCGGCCGCCTGCTGCGCAGCAAAAAAGCCTGGGTTATCTTCAACGTTTCCATGGGGTTGTTGACCGCAGCCTGTGTGTTACTGATCTGGCATTAAGGAGCGAACGATGGCGGAAAATTATTATCACGTGGTTGCCTTTACCGGCAAAGGGCTGCGCGGCAACCCGGCCGGGGTTTGCCTGCTGACGCAGCCGCTGCCGGCGGCGCGGCTGCAGGCGATCGCCAACGAGATCGGCCTGCCGGAAACCAGCTTTGTCTGGGATGACGGCGACATGACCGCTATCCGCTGGTTTACCCCGGAACGCGAGGTCGATCTTTGCGGCCACGGCACCCTGGCGGCGGCGCATGTGATGTTCAGCGCGATCAATCCGGCGCGGCAGGATATCCGCTTCCGTTCGGCCGGCGGCGAGCTGTTCGTCAAGCGCAATGCGCAGGACGGGGAACGGCTGGTGCTCGACTTCCCCGCGCGGCCGCCGCAGAAGGTGGCTGAACCGGCGGGCCTCGCGGCGCTGCTGGGCGTGCAGCCGCTGGAGGTGTGGCAGGCGAAAACGCTGATGGTGGTGCTGGAAAATGAAGCGCAGGTACGCGCGCTGCGGCCGGACATCCCGGCGCTGATCGCGCTGGCCGGGTGTGCGGTAATCGTAACCGCTCCGGGTGACACCGTGGACTTTGTGTCGCGTTATTTCACGCTCGACGGCGGTGAAGATCCGGTTACCGGCTCTGCGCACTGCACGCTGATGCCATACTGGACGGCGCGTCTCGGCCGCCATCGGCTGCAGGCGCAGCAGGTCTCGGCACGCGGCGGCGAACTGTTCTGCGAGCTGCAAGGGGATCGTACGCTTCTCGGCGGCTATGCTCATGTGTTCCTGCGCGGAAGTATCGTGCTGTAACCCGCGTTTATATTACTCACGGTAATAAAGAAGACTTTTTTATTCTTTTATAGCCCGTCATCGCTCAGATAAAACTGTCAGCAACTGAACAGATTTTTATCAACGGAGCGGAATATGGCGGGCAAACTCTTTTCCTTACGCAACGTGGCGCTGTTGGCGCTGTCGCTCAGCGCAGCCAGCGCCTACGCGGTGGACGTGACCGTGGCGTACCAGACGTCGGCAGAACCGGCCAAGGTGGCGCAGGCGGAAAACAGCTTCGCCAAACGGTCCGGCGCGACCGTCGACTGGCGTAAGTTCGACAGCGGCTCCAGCGTGCTGCGTGCGTTGGCCTCCGGCGACGTGCAGATCGGCAATATCGGCTCCAGCCCGCTGGCGGTGGCCGCCAGCCAGAAACTCCCCATCGAAGTGTTCCTCATCGCCTCGCAGCTCGGCAGCTCCGAAGCGCTGGTGGTGAAGAATGACATCAAAAGCCCGCAGGATCTGATCGGCAAGCGCATTGCGGTGCCGTTTATCTCCACCACCCATTACAGCCTGCTGGCCTCGCTCAAGCATTGGGGCATCAAGCCTGAGCAGGTGAAGATCCTCAATCTGCAGCCGCCGGCCATCGCCGCTGCCTGGCAGCGCGGCGACATCGACGGCGCCTACGTCTGGGCGCCGGTGGTCAACGAACTGGCCAAACAGGGCAAGGTGTTGACCGACTCCGCGCAGGTGGGCGAATGGGGCTCGCCGACGCTGGACGTGTGGGTGGTGCGCAAAGACTTTGCCGAGAAACATCCCGACGTAGTGACCGCCTTTGCCGCCAGCGCCCTGCAGGCGCAAAAGGCCTACCTGGCGGCGCCGGAGCAGTGGCTGAAAGATCCGAGCCATCTCAGCACGCTGGCGCGCCTGAGCGGCGTGCCGGAAGCGCAGGTGCCGGAGCTGGTGAAGGGAAACCGTTATCTGCCGGTGGCGGATCAGGTTGCCCAACTCGGCCAGCCGGTGGACAAGGCGATCCGCGATACCGCCGAATTCCTCAAGCAGCAGGGCAAGATCCCGCAGGTCGACAGCGACTACAGCGCTTACGTGACCGACCGTTTTGTGAAACAGGTGCAGGCTGCGCCGCAGTCGTAAGGAAGCAGGATGCTAAACGTCAATCATCTTTCAGCAGAGTATCAGGGGCGGCCCGCGCTGCGTGACGTGTCGTTCCAGATCGCCGCCGGGCAACTGGTGGTGGTGCTCGGCCCGTCGGGCTGCGGCAAGACCACGCTGCTGAATTTGATCGCCGGGTTTATCGAGCCTTCAGCTGGCAGCATCACGCTGGATGGAACGCCCGTTCACGGCCCGAGCGCCGAACGGGGCGTGGTGTTCCAGCATGAGGGCTTACTGCCGTGGCGCAACGTGGTGGACAACGTCGAGTTCGGCCTGCAGCTGGCCGGCGTCGGCAAGGCGCAGCGCCGCCAGGTGGCGGAGCAGATGCTGCAGCGCGTGGGGCTGGCGGGCTATGAACAGCACTTTATCTGGCAGCTTTCCGGCGGCATGCGCCAACGCGTGGGCATCGCCCGCGCTCTGGCCGCCGATCCGCGGCTGTTGTTGTTGGACGAGCCGTTCGGCGCCCTGGACGCGTTCACCCGCGAGCAGATGCAGGAGCTGTTGCTGACCATTTGGCGAGATACCGGCAAGCAGGTGCTGCTGATCACCCACGATATCGAAGAGGCGGTGTTCCTCGCCAGCGAACTGCTGCTGCTGTCGCCGGGGCCAGGGCAGGTGGTGGAGCGGCTGTCGCTGAACTTTGGCCAACGCTATGCCGACGGTGAAGCCTGCCGCGCCATCAAGTCAGATCCTGAATTTATCGCGCAGCGCGAATACGTGCTGGGCAAAGTTTTCCAACAGCGCGAGGCCTTGCTATGAGCCTGCATTCCACTCTGAAGGCCGCGGCGCAGCCGCAGGGCAAAGCGGCGCGCCGTTTCAGCGTGCCGCGCAACGTTTGGCTGAGCGGCGCCACGCTGTTGACGGTGTTGATCGTCTGGTGGGGCGTAACGGCGCTGCAGCTGATCAGCCCGCTGTTTTTGCCGGCGCCGCAGCAGGTGCTGCACCAGTTGATCACCATCGCCAGCCCGCAAGGCTTTATGGACGCCACGCTGTGGCAACATCTGGCGGCCAGCCTGGGGCGCATTCTGGTAGCGCTGTTGGCGGCGGTGATCGTCGGCATTCCGGTGGGCATCGCCATGGGGCTGAACGACACGGTACGCGGCATCCTCGATCCGCTGATTGAAATCTATCGCCCGGTGCCGCCGCTGGCCTATCTGCCGCTGATGGTGATTTGGTTCGGCATCGGCGAAACCTCAAAGATCTTGCTGATTTATCTGGCGATCTTCGCGCCGGTGACGCTGTCTGCCGTGGCCGGCGTGCGCAGCGTGGCGCAGGTGAGGGTGCGTGCCGCCCGCGCGCTGGGCGCCACGCGTTGGCAGGTGCTGCGTTTTGTGGTGCTGCCGAGCGCGCTGCCGGAGATCCTGACCGGCATTCGCATCGGGCTGGGCGTCGGCTGGTCGACGCTGGTGGCCGCCGAACTGATCGCCGCCACGCGCGGCCTGGGATTTATGGTGCAATCCGCCGGTGAGTTTCTGGCGACCGACGTGGTGTTGGCCGGCATCGGCGTGATTGCGGTGATTGCATTTGGGCTGGAGCTGGGGCTGCGTGCCCTGCAGCGCCGATTGACCCCGTGGCATGGAGTACAGCAATGAACGAACGTCTGAATATCACCCCGCTGGGGCCTTACATCGGGGCGCTGGTGGAAAACGTCGAGTTGGCCCGGCCGCTGGGCGACGGCCAGTTTGAACAGCTTTATCACGCCTTGCTGAAGCATCAGGTGCTGTTCTTCCGCAATCAGCCGATCACGCCGCTGCAGCAGCGCGATCTGGCCGGCCGCTTCGGCGATCTGCATATCCATCCGGTCTATCCGCACGCCACCGACGTGGAAGAGATCATCGTGCTCGATACCCACGACGACAACCCGCCGGACAACGATAACTGGCACACCGACGTGACCTTTATCGAGAACCCGCCGCTGGGGGCGATCCTGGCGGCCAAGACCTTGCCTTCCACCGGCGGCGATACGCTGTGGGCCAGCGGCATCGCGGCCTACGAGGCGCTGTCGGCGCCGTTCAGAACGCTGCTCGCAGGGCTGCGTGCGGAGCATGACTTCACCAAGTCGTTCCCGGAACACAAACATCGCGGCAGTGAAGAGGAGCATCAGCGTTGGCAGCTGGCGGTGCAGAAAAACCCGCCGCTGCTGCATCCGGTGGTGCGCACCCACCCGGTCAGCGGCCGGCAGGCGCTGTTCGTCAATGAAGGCTTCACCACGCGGATCGTCGACCTGGCGCCGAAAGAGAGCGACGCTTTGCTGAACTTCCTGTTTGCTCACATCACCAAACCGGAGTTTCAGGTGCGCTGGCGCTGGCAGGAAAATGACGTGGCGATCTGGGATAACCGCGTGACGCAGCACTACGCCAACGCGGATTATCTGCCGCAGCGGCGCATCATGCACCGCGCGACCATTCTGGGGGATAGGCCTTTTTACAAGGCCTGAGGCTTAGGCTTCGAACGCCTGCGTTAACTGTTCCAGCTGTTCCTGTGCATCCAGCCAGGTCATTTCCGTCTCTTCCAGCGCGGATTTGGCCTGGCTTTGCTTTTGCAGGCAGTCGGTCAACTCGGCCTTGCGGCTGATGTCGTACAGTGCGGAATCCGCCAACTGTTCCTCCACCGCCGCCAGTTCGGCGCCCAGTTTTTCCATCTGCTGTTCCAGCTTGGCGATCTGCTTGCGCAGCGGTTGGGTCTGCGTACGGAACTCCGCCTCGCGGCGTTTTTGATCCTTGCGCGCTTGCGCGCTGTTGCCGCCGCTCTCTTTTTCCGGTGCGTCCTGCTGGCTTTCTTGGCGCTGCAGGTCGACAAGCCACTGCTGGTAGTCGTCGAGATCGCCCTCGAAAGGCTCGACCTGGCCGTCGTGCACCAGGTACAGATCGTCGGTGGTGGAGCGCAGCAGGTGACGGTCGTGCGAGACCACCACCAACGCGCCTTCGAAATCGATCAGCGCCTCGGTCAGCGCCTGACGCATGTCGAGATCCAGGTGGTTGGTCGGTTCATCGAGCAGCAGCAGGTTAGGGCGCTGCCAGACGATCAGCGCCAGCACCAGCCGCGCCTTCTCGCCGCCGGAGAAACGTTCGGTCACTTCGCTGACCTTGTCGCCCTGGAAGCCGAAACCGCCCAGATAGTCGCGCAGCTGCTGCTCCAGCACCCGTGGTGCGATGCGGCTCAGGTGCTGCAGCGGCGATTCGTCGGCACGCAGGAATTCCAGCTGGTGCTGGGCGAAGTAACCCAGCTTGATGCCTTTCGCCAGGCCTATCTCGCCGCTCAGCGGTGCCAGGGTGCCGGCCAGCAGTTTGATCAGCGTCGATTTACCGGCGCCGTTGCGGCCGAGCAGGCCAATGCGCGAGCCGGGCACCAGGTTCAGCTTGATTGACTTCAGGATAACCTTGTCGCCATACCCGGCGCTGACTTTGTCCATGCGCAGCAGCGGGTTCGGCAGGCTTTCCGGCGGACGGAAGCTGAAGGTGAACGGGTTGTCGACGTGCGCCGGGGCGATCAGCTCCATGCGCTCCAGCATCTTGATGCGGCTCTGCGCCTGCTTGGCCTTGGAGGCCTTTGCCCGAAAACGGTCGATATAACTTTGCAGGTGCGCCACTTTTTCTTGCTGATGCTGATAAAGCGACTGTTGCTGCGCCAATTTGGTGGCGCGCTGGCGTTCGAACGACGAGTAGTTGCCGGTGTATTCGTTCAGGGTCTGCTGTTCGATATGCAGGATCTTGTCGACAATCGGATCGAGGAAGTCGCGATCGTGCGAGATCAGCACCAGCGTGCCGGGATAGCTTTTCAGCCAGCGCTCCAGCCAGATCACTGCATCGAGATCCAGGTGGTTGGTCGGTTCGTCGAGCAGCAGCAGGTCGGAACGGCACACCAGCGCCTGCGCCAGGTTGAGGCGCATGCGCCAGCCGCCGGAGAAGTCGCGCACCGGGCTTTGCAGCTGTTCGTTGGAGAAGCCGAGCCCGTGCAGCAGGCTGGCGGCGCGGGAGCGGATGGTCCAGGCGTCGATGGCGTCCAGCTTGCCGTGCAGGGTGGCGATGGCGTGGCCGTCGTTGCGATCGTTGGCCGCCTGCAATTCGGCTTCGAGTTGGCGAAACTCGCGGTCGCCGTCGATAACATACTCGATTGCCGGCACGTCCAGCGCCGGTGTCTCCTGGTTGACCCAGGCCAGCGCCCAGTTGCCGGGGAAGGTGAAGCTGCCGCCGTCCGCCGCGATCTCGCCCTTCAGCAGCGACAGCAGCGTGGATTTGCCGCAGCCGTTTTTACCCACCAGGCCGACCTTCTGACCTGGATTAACCGTCGCCGTGGCGTTGTCCAGCAGGACGCGGATGCCGCGTCGGATTTGTAGCGAGGAGAATACAATCATAAAGCGCCGTATGTTCAGAGTATGTTAAATTATCATTAAGGTAACAGAACGCGCACCGCGCGCTGTTTTTGTCTTTGCGATGCATGGTAACGGAAAACCGCTACCCTGACGACGCTTTGGAGGGGAATGATGTCGCAGCCGCCCAAGGTCTTGCTGCTGTATGCCCATCCGGAATCCCATGACTCGGTGGCGAACCGGGTTTTGCTTCGACCGGCGCAGCAGTTGGAACATGTCACCGTGCACGATCTCTACGCGCACTACCCCGATTTTTTTATCGATATCCATCACGAACAACAGCTGCTGCGTGAGCATCAGGTCATCGTGTTTCAACACCCCCTGTATACCTACAGCTGCCCGGCGCTGCTGAAGGAGTGGCTGGATCGCGTGCTGTCGCGCGGCTTTGCCAGCGGCGTGGGCGGCAATGCGCTGGCGGGCAAATACTGGCGTTCGGTGATCACCACCGGCGAACCGGAAGGCGCCTACCGCACCGGCGGTTATAACCACTACCCGATGGAAGATATTCTGCGGCCATTCGAGCTGACCGCCGGGATGTGCCATATGCATTGGCTGACGCCGTTCGTGGTGTATTGGGCGCGGCGGCAAAAGCCGGAGGTGCTGCGTAGCCATGCGGACGCCTACGGCGAGTGGCTGAGCCACCCGCTGCCACGCGGAGGGCGGTGAGCATGGAAGGATCGACCTTACTGACCGCCATTTTACTGTTCCTGTTCGCCGCGGTGGTGACGGTGCCGATCGCCCGTCGCCTGGGGATCGGCGCGGTGCTGGGCTATCTGATCGCCGGCATCGCCATCGGCCCCTGGGGATTGGGCTTCATTCGCGACGTCGACGAGATCCTGCACTTCTCCGAGCTGGGCGTGGTGTTCCTGATGTTCATCATCGGTCTGGAGCTGAACCCCAGCAAGCTGTGGGAGCTGCGGCGTTCGATCTTCGGCGCCGGCGCCGGCCAGGTGTTGATCACCGCGGCGGTGCTGGGCGCGTTACTGTACCTGACGCACTTCGCCTGGCAGGCGGCGGTGATCGGCGGCGTCGGCCTGGCGATGTCTTCCACCGCCATGGCGCTGCAGCTGATGCGCGAGAAGGGCATGAACCGCAACGAAGGGGGGCAGCTCGGCTTCTCGGTGCTGCTGTTCCAGGATATGGCGGTGATCCCGGCGCTGGCGCTGATCCCGATTCTGGCCGGCGCCGGCGGCACCAGCGACGACTGGGCGAAGATCGCGCTCAAGGTGGCGGCGTTCGGCGGCATGCTGATCGGCGGTCGTTTCCTGCTGCGGCCGCTGTTCCGCTATATCGCCGCTTCCGGCGTGCGCGAGATCTTCACCGCCGCGGCGCTGTTGCTGGTGCTCGGCTCGGCGCTGTTTATGGAAGCGCTCGGCCTGTCGATGGCGCTCGGCACCTTCATTGCCGGGGTGCTGCTGGCGGAGAGCGAATACCGCCACGAGCTGGAAATCTCCATCGAGCCGTTTAAAGGGCTGCTGCTGGGGTTGTTCTTTATCTCGGTGGGCATGGTGTTGAATATCGGCGTACTCTACACCCATCTGGCCGAGGTGTTGATCGGCGTGCTGGTGCTGGTGACGGTCAAATCCGGCGTGCTCTACGGCGTGTCGCGCCTGTTCGGCCTGCGCAGTTCGGTGCGCCTGCAGTTCGCCGGGGTGCTCAGCCAGGGCGGTGAGTTCGCCTTCGTGCTGTTTTCGGCGGCGGGCGCCCAAAAGGTGCTGCAGCCGGATCAACTTTCTTTGCTGCTGGTGGTGGTGACGCTGTCGATGATGACCACGCCGCTGCTGATGCAGGCCATCGACCGCATTTTGGCGCGCCGCTATAACGCCAAAGACGAAGACGAGGAGACGCCGTACGTGGAAGATGACGATCCGCAGGTGATTATCGTCGGCTTCGGGCGTTTCGGCCAGGTGATCGGCCGCCTGTTGATGGCCAACAAAATGCGCATTACCGTTCTGGAGCGCGACGTCAGCGCCGTTGGCGTACTGCGGCGCTACGGCTACAAGGTTTATTACGGCGATGCCACCGAGCTGGAGCTGCTGCGCGCGGCGGGCGCCGAGAAGGCCAAGTCGATCGTGATCACCTGCAACGAGCCGGAAGACACCATGGAGATCGTGCGGCTGTGCCAGCAACACTTTCCGAACCTGAGCATTCTGGCGCGGGCGCGCGGCCGCGTGGAGGCGCATGAGTTGCTGCAGGCGGGGGTAAAACAGTTCAGCCGCGAAACCTTCTCCAGCGCGCTGGAACTGGGGCGCAAGGCGCTGATGGAGTTGGGGATGCACCCGCATCAGGCCTTCCGCGCCCAGCAGCATTTCCGCCGCCTGGATATGCGCATGCTGCGTGAACTGATGCCGCCGCATCAGGGCGATGTGGCGCAAATTTCCCGCGTGAAAGAGGCGCGGCGCGAGCTGGAAGAGCTGTTCCATCGCGAAATGCAAAAAGAAAGCCGCCAGTTCGACGGCTGGGACGAATACGAATAAGCGGGAGCATAACGATGTCTGCAACACGTAAAAGATTTATCGCCGGGGCGGTGTGCCCGAGCTGTAGCGCCATGGATACGCTGGCGGTATGGCGGGAGGATCAGGTGGAGGTGGTGGAGTGCGTCAAGTGCGGCCACCATCAGCGCCAGACCGACCAACAGGTGGAAAAACACGTTCGCCCGCAAGAGCAGGTGATCGGCATTTTCCAGCCGAAGTAGCGTTTTTTTATCCCGGAGGGTACAGCGAGGCAGATTTCCGTTACAATCTGTCCGGAAAAGGCGCGCATCCCGATAACGGTGTGCGTCCTAGTAGCCAACGGTAGGAGATATCATGAAAGTAGCAAAAGACTTGGTGGTCAGCCTGGCTTACCAAGTACGTACAGAAGACGGTGTTTTGGTTGATGAGTCTCCGGTGAGCGCACCGCTGGACTATCTGCACGGGCATGGTTCTCTGATCGCAGGTCTGGAAAAAGCACTCGAAGGCCACGACGTTGGCGATCGTTTTGACGTTCACGTCGGCGCGAACGACGCGTACGGCAACTACGACGAAAACCTGGTGCAGCGCGTACCGAAAGACGTCTTCATGGGCGTTGACGAACTGCAGGTCGGCATGCGTTTCTTGGCTGACACCGATCAGGGCCCGGTACCGGTTGAAATCACCGAAGTTGACGGCGACCACGTGGTGGTTGACGGCAACCACATGCTGGCCGGCCAAAACCTGAACTTCAACGTGGAAGTTGTCGCGATCCGCGAAGCGACCGAAGAAGAACTGGCGCACGGCCACGTACACGGCGAGCACGACCATCACCACGAACACGGTGAAGGCTGCTGCGGCGGTCACGGCCACAGCCACGATCACGACCATGGTCACGACCACGGTAAAGGTGGTTGCGGTAACGGCGGCTGCGGCTGCCACTAAGCAGAGCGCAGTGACGAGACAAGAGGGCGGCCATCGGCTGCCCTTTTTTATGCGCGGCGCACCGGGCGCCGAACGGTACAACAGGACATGCCATGGCCACCATGAAAGACGTTGCGCGCCGCGCCGGCGTTTCCACGGCTACCGTCAGCCGGGTGATCAATAATACCGCCTACGTTGAACCGGTGACCCGCGAACGCGTCGAGAAAGCGATGCGCGAGTTTAACTACCATCGCAACGCTGCCGCGCTGGCGCTGGCGAAAAGAAGCGGCAATATGCTGGGATTGCTGACCGGCAACCTCGACGATCCATTTTTTTCACGCCTGGCGCGGGGCGTGGAAGACATCACGCGGCAGGCCGGCGTGCGGTTGATGTTGTGCAGCGGCGGGCATCAGGCCGAGCTGGAAAAAAGCGGCCTCGATTTTCTCATCAACCAGGGATGCGAAGCCATCGTGGCGCACGTCACGCGCATGGGGGAGGAGGAGCTGCTGCGCTACGCCGCCCACACGCCTGCGCTGGTGCTGATCAATCGTTATCTGCCCGCCATCGCCAACCGTTGCATCTGGCTCGACAACGCCAATGCGGCGCAGACGGCGACCGAGTTGCTCATACGCCAGGGGCATCGGAGAATTGCCTGCGTGACGGCGGATCTGCCGATAGACGACCGCGCGCAGCGGTTAGCGGGTTACCGTAAGGCCATGGCCGCCGCCGGCATTGAGGTACCCGGCAGCTGGATCATCAGCGTGCCCTTCAACGAGCGAGGGGGCGAACTGGCGGCCGAGCGCGTGCTGGCCAGCGACCCACGCTTCACTGCCGCAGTGACCTTCAACGACGTGATGGCCGCCGGCATGATGCGCACCTGCCACCAACGGCACATTCAGCTGCCTGAGGCGCTGTCGATCGTCGGTTTTGACGACATTGCCCTGGCGAAGTATCTCCACCCCGCGTTGACCACCGTGCATTATCCCATCGAGAAAATGGCTCGGCGTGCCGCGCGCCTGGCGCTACAGATTCACAGCGGCAGCGACGTCGCGCCACGAAACAACCGCTTTTCGGCCGAACTTATCCTGCGAGACTCAGTCGCCGACGGCGAACCGCATGAGCAAAGCAAGCGCGGCGAATGAGAGACGGCTCACACAACGCCATCTCATGAAACCGATTACATGGCCGGTTGCCTGCGCTCACATCCTCCAATTACCGAAGCCATTACGCTGTTGCAGTACCCCATCTTCAACAGGAGCCGTATATGGATAATAAGAAAACGCTCAACCTTGGGCTGGCGACGCTGCCGATTGTGGCCATGCTGTTGCTGCTCATCATCGGCTATGGCCAGTTTGGTCTGCGCATTGAACCGCTGCTGCTGGTTTCCGCCGCCATCGCCGCGGCGTTAGCCTGGTGGCAAGGCTACCGCTGGGACGACATCATCGAGGCCATCGTGGCCAAGCTGGCGAAGGCGATGCCGGTGATCATGATCCTGATCTGCGTGGGCGGCCTGATCGGCACTTGGATGATCAGCGGCACAATTCCTTACATGGTGTATTGGGGGCTGAAGCTGATCAGCCCGCAATACATTCTGATCGCCGCGTTCTTCATCACCAGCGTGATCTCGGTGTGCACCGGCACCTCGTGGGGGGCGGCCGGCACCGTGGGCGTGGCGCTGATGGGCGTGGCCGCCGGTCTGGACGTGCCGCTGGCCGCCGCGGCCGGGGCGGTGGTGTCCGGCGCTTACTTCGGCGACAAAATTTCGCCGTTGTCCGATTCGACGAACTTCGCGGCTATCGTTGCGGATACCGATCTCTACAGCCATATCCAGCATCTGATGTACACGACGCTGCCGAGTTTTATCCTGGCCGCCGTGGTGTACCTGATCGCCGGCCACACCGGTGCGGTGGGCAGTGTGGCAACGCCCGAAAAAGTGACCGAAATTGTCGGTGCGCTGGAGGGGCTGTACCACTTCAATCTGCTGCTGATCCTGCCGCCGGTGCTGGTGCTGTGGGGCGCGGTGACCAAACGGCCGGTGATCCCCGTCATGCTGGCCGCCTGCGCGCTGGCGATCGCCATCGGCGTCGCGCTGCAGGGCTTTAGCCTGCAGCAGGGGCTGAATGCGTTGATGGACGGCTTCAATCTGTCGATGTTCGCCACTCAGGGCCATAACGTCGAAGGGATCGTCGCCGATGTGCCGCGCCTGCTGAACCGCGGCGGCATGTTCTCGATGATGAGTACGATCCTGCTGGTGTTCTGCGCCTTTTCCTTCGCCGGCGCCCTGACGCTGACCGGCGCGCTGACGGTGATCATCAGCCGGCTGCTGAAAGTGGTGCACACCACCGGCCAGCTGATCGCCGCCACCGTTGCCACCACTATCCTGGTGACCGGCGCGACCAGCGACGGCAAGCTGGCGCTGCTGATCCCGGCGGAGCTGTTCAAAGGGGCCTATCGACGCATGGGGCTGGACAACAAAAATCTGTCGCGCACCGTCGAAGATGCGGGCACCGTCATCGAACCGCTGATCCCGTGGACGGCCGCCGGCATTTACATGGCCACCACGCTGGGGGTCAGCACCCTCGATCTGCTGCCGTGGGCGATCCAATGTTATGCCGCGGTGGTGTTCGCCCTGATTTATGGGTTCACCGGCTTCGGTATCGCCAAACTCCAACCTCAGAACGACTTGCAGCGTAAGGAAGCCTGACATGACGAGTCATTTCAACGCCATCATCGATCGCCACAACACCGGCTCCGTGAAGTGGGACTTCATCGACCGCTATCTGCAACTGGACGGCAGTGAACTGTTGCCGATGTGGGTGTCCGATTTCGACTTTCCGTGCCCGCCGGAGGTGCAGCAGGCACTGCATCAGCGGGTGGACCACGGCGTCTTTGGCTACAGCGAACGCGACGACGCTTACTATGAGGCGGCGATCGACTGGTTTGCCAAGCGGCACGGCTTGCCGCTGCGGCGCGAATGGTTCACGTCGATTGAAGGGGTAGTGCCGGGGTTGGCGATGCTGATCCAACTGCTCAGCAAGCCGGGGGATGGCGTGGTGGTGCAGGGGCCGTACTATGGCTCGTTCGCCAAGATAGTCACCATGAACGGCAGAGAGGTGATTGAAAACCCGCTGCTGGAAACCCCGCAGGGATACCGGATCGATTTCGACCAGCTGGCCGCCTGCCTGGCGCAGCGTAAACCGCCGCTGTTGTTGCTGTGCAATCCGCACAACCCGACCGGCCGTTGCTGGCGCCGCGAGGAACTGGAGCGGCTCATGGCGCTCTGCCACGCCCACGACGTCACGGTGATCTCCGATGAAATTTGGGCCGACCTGCTGCTGCCCGGCGAGACGTTTACGTCGGTGTTGCATCTGGGTGAGGAATATCGCGAGCGGGTAATTGCGGCGACGTCCGCCAGCAAAACGTTCGGCCTCTCCTCGCTGCGCATTTCGAATTTCCTGATCCCCAACGCCCGGCTTCGGCAGGCGTTTGTCGATCGGCTGAACGCCCACGGGCTGGATGTGTTCAACGCGCTGTCGATGACGGCGGCGACCGTGGCCTATCAACGGGGCGCTGCCTGGCTTGATGAGCTGCTCGACTACCTGGCGGAGAACCGGTGTTGGTTTAAGCAGGCGCTGGCGGACGCCGCACCCTGGTGCACGATGACCCAGGCTGAAGGAACCTATCTCGCCTGGCTGGATTGCCGCTCGCTGGGTTTGAACGATGCTGACTTGCAGCAGGCGCTGGTGGCGGTGGCGAAGCTGGCGCCGTCGATGGGCAGCGGTTTCGGCCCTCAGGGGAGCGGTTTTATCCGTATCAACCTGGGGTGCCCGCGCCGGTATCTCGAGCGTGCCGTCGCAGGGCTGGCACGCCTGAAATAACCGCATGGCAGGCCCTCAATAGTGCGGCGGAGGCGTTTCTTCCGATTGCGAGGCGATCATTGAGGTTTGGGTCGAGCGCAGCTTGTCGGTCAACATGCGCAGATGTTCGCGCATCTTCAGCATTTCCATTTGATGCTGGATGACGGTCTGGTTGAGCTCTTCGATGGTGAGCTCTTGGAAGGCCTGACGGCTCTCCAGTTCTTCAAGCCGCTGTAGCAGGCGTTGAGTGTCGGCGTTGTGCATGAGGCTACCTCTGACGCGATAAAATCCTGATTTGGCGCTATGGTAACAGCTGGCGCCGGGTTTGCTCGCGCTATTTCTCCAGACGGCGCGCAACGTTGCGATCGGCAGTGTAAAGTGCTGAAAAGTTGCGCGCTCGATACGCCGTTTTTTGCTAACCTCGCCGAATATTCTGCAAGAAAAATCTGATTTATCATGCGAGTAGCACGCGGTGGGAAACTTCTTGGCAAAGCGGGAGTCACACTTTGACTCGATTGGTTACCTGTGCGACTGTTTTGTTTTGTTTCAGGCAGCTATAGTAGCCCGGTTATCTTACCTAATGATTGTTTGGGGCATTGCTTCAGACACTGGAGAAATGGATGAAATCTTTGTTTAAAGTCACGCTTCTGGCAACCACCATGGCTTTTGCTCTGAATGCGACCCAGGTCATGGCAGCCGATGCCGCCAAACCGGCAGAAGCCGCTAAACCAGCGGACGCGGCAGCAGCACCGAGCACCGGCAAGTTCAAAAACGACGACGAGCAAGCGGCTTACGCACTGGGCGCCTCTCTCGGCCGTTACATGGACAACTCTCTGAAAGAGCAAGAGAAGCTGGGCATCAAGCTGGACAAAGATCAGCTGATCGCTGGCGTTCAGGACGCGTTCGCCAACAAGAGCAAGTTGAACGATGCCGACATCGAGAAGACCCTGCAGGGCTTCGAAGCGCGCGTGAAGGCTTCCGCTCAGGCGAAGATGGAACAGGACGCCAAGGACAACGAAACCAAAGGCGCCAAGTACCGCGACAGCTTCGCTAAAGAAAAAGGCGTGAAGAAAACCGAATCCGGCCTGCTGTACCAGGTAGAGAAACCGGGCGCGGGTGAAGCACCGAAAGACAGCGACACCGTGGTAGTTAACTACAAAGGCACCCTGACCGACGGTACCGAGTTCGATAACTCCTACACCCGCGGCGAGCCGCTGTCGTTCCGTCTGGACGGCGTGATCCCAGGCTGGACCGAAGGCCTGAAGCACATCAAGAAAGGCGGCAAAATCAAGCTGGTGATCCCACCGGCGCTGGCCTACGGTAAAACCGGCGTTCCGGGCATCCCGGCTAACTCCACGCTGGTCTTTGACGTTGAGCTGCTGGACGTGAAAGCGGCGCCGAAAGCCGACGCTAAAGCCGAAAAACCGGCTGACGCGAAAGCCGCTACCAAAGCGAAATAACATCGTCGTTCTGTTTGCCACCGCCGCGGATGCCCTCCGCGGCGGTTTTCATTTCGGCAGCCGCCGTCTCTCTCTCCATTGAACGCTTGACGCCTGCCGGGCATCGGGCTTAACGTCAATACCACGCGCAAACGCAAGGACTTTGCTCCGGCCGCTTTGCTAGACTAATAATTCTGATTTATCAGTCATGCGTCTGCCCCTTAGGGCGTGTACCTAAAATTGTTCCCGGCCGCCTCGCCCGCGGATGTCATCGTGCCGTTTGATGCCGCTCTCAGCCGGCCGCGCTGCGGCGTGCCGACGACGGCAGCGATCCGGTCCGAGCGGTTTTAGCTGCGCCCCCTGGCACAGGCGATCTATGAGGGTGGTATCTTCGATGTCGAATTCGCTTTTATCCAGCGAAGCCAGCGAACTTGATTTGCTGAATGAACGTCCGTTTACTCAAACGGATCATGAAATCCTGAAATCCTATGAAGCGGTGGTCGACGGGCTGGCGATGTTGATCGGCGGCCACTGCGAGATCGTACTGCACGCGCTGGAAGACCTGAACAGTTCGGCGGTGCGCATCGCCAACGGGGAACACACCGGGCGCAAAATCGGCTCGCCGATCACCGACCTGGCGCTGCGTATGCTGCACGACATGGCCGGCGACGACAGCAGCGTGTCGAAAGCCTACTTTACCCGCGCCAAGAGCGGGGTATTGATGAAATCGGTGACCATCGCCATTCGCAATCGCGAGCAGCGGGTGATCGGCTTGTTGTGCATCAACATGAACCTCGACGTGCCGTTCTCGCAGATCATGCAAACCTTTATGCCGCCGACAGCGCAGGATGTGCCGTCGTCGGTGAATTTTGCTTCTTCCGTCGACGATCTGGTGGCGCAGACGCTGGAGTTCACCATTGAAGAGGTGAACGCCGACCGCTCGGTGTCCAATAACGCCAAGAATCGCCAGGTGGTGCTCAATCTCTATGAAAAAGGCATCTTCGACATTAAGGATGCGATCAACCAGGTGGCGGATCGCCTGAATATCTCCAAACACACCGTGTATCTGTATATCCGCCAGTTCAAGAGCGGCGATCTGTTGGGAAGCGACCGTTGATGCTTGATTATTGTCTGTTGGTCACCGGCCCGGCTTACGGCACGCAGCAGGCCAGCAGCGCCTATCAGTTCGCTCAGGCTTTGCTGGCGAAAGGGCACCGGCTTTCCAGCGTTTTTTTCTACCGTGAAGGGGTGTTGAACGCCAACCAGCTGACCGCGCCGGCCAGCGACGAGTTCGACCTGGTGCGCGGCTGGACGCAGCTGGCGCAGCAACATGGCGTGGCGCTCAACGTCTGCGTTGCTGCTGCGCTGCGCCGTGGCGTCACCGACGAGCAGGAGGCGGCGCAACAGGGGCTGGCAAGCGCCAACCTGCAGCCTGGCTTTACCCTGAGCGGGTTGGGTTCCCTGGCCGAAGCGTCGCTGAGTTGCGACCGTCTGGTGCAGTTCTGAGGATATGATGAAACGAGTCGCTTTTGTTTTCACCCACGGGCCGCACGGCGGCGCCGGCGGCAGGGAAGGGCTGGATGCGCTGCTCGCCACGTCGGCGCTCAGCGAAGACTTGGGGGTGTTTTTTGTCGGCGATGGCGTATTGCAGCTGTTGCCGGGCCAGCAACCGGAAAAGATTTTGGCGCGCAATTACATTGCCACCTTCGGCGTGCTGCCGCTGTATGACGTGGAGCGCTGCTATCTGTGCCAGGCTTCGCTGCAGGAGCGTGGGCTGAGCCAGGTGACCGATTGGGTGCTGGATGCGGAAGTGCTGGCGCCGGACGAACTGCGCCGCGAACTGGCCGGCTACGACGCCGTGATGACGTTTTAGGATCCTCTGATGCTGTATACCCTGAGCCATTCGCCAAACCAATGTGACTTACCTGCGCTGCTGCGCCTGACGGCAGAGGGCGACGCGCTGCTGCTGCTGCAGGACGGCGTGCTTGCCGGCCTTGCCGGCAGCGCCCATCTTGAATTGCTGCTCGCCGCCCCCATATCCCTTTACGCGCTGCAGGACGACCTGGAAGCCCGGGGATTGGTTGGTCATTTTTCGCACAAAATCACTGTCGTCGGCTATAATCACTTCGTTGAATTAACCGAACAACACCGCAGCCAAATGGCCTGGTAATGAGAGTGATGTTGTATATTTCTTGACACCCATACTGGTCAGCCCTAAAATTCTGCGTCCTCGTACTTTGCCAGTAGTGCATACGAGGGGATTTATCACATGTTTACGAAGCTAGTACGAAGCAAAAACCAGGAGCTTTTTTAATGGCAACAATTAACCAGCTGGTTCGCAAACCACGCTCTGTGAAGGCTGCTAAAAGCAACGTTCCAGCGCTGGAAGCCTGCCCGCAGAAACGTGGCGTATGCACCCGCGTATATACCACTACCCCGAAAAAACCAAACTCCGCACTGCGTAAAGTTTGCCGTGTGCGTTTGACCAACGGTTTCGAAGTGACCTCCTACATCGGTGGCGAAGGCCACAACCTGCAGGAACACTCCGTAATCCTGATCCGTGGCGGTCGTGTAAAAGACCTGCCAGGTGTGCGTTACCACACCGTCCGTGGTGCACTTGACTGCTCCGGTGTTAAAGACCGTAAGCAAGCTCGTTCCAAGTACGGCGTGAAGAAGCCAAAGGCTTAATGGTTCTCCGTTAAGTAAGGCCAAACGTTTTAACTTTAATGTCAAAATAAACTCGTAGAGTTTTGGACAATCCTGAATTAACAACGGAGTATTTCCATGCCACGTCGTCGCGTAATCGGCCAACGTAAAATCCTGCCAGATCCTAAGTTCGGATCTGAGCTGCTGGCCAAATTTGTAAATATCCTGATGGTAGACGGTAAAAAATCTACTGCAGAAGCAATCGTCTATACCGCGCTGGAGACCCTGGCTCAGCGTTCTGGTAAAGATCACCTGGAAGCTTTCGAAGTCGCTCTCGACAACGTTCGCCCGACTGTAGAAGTTAAGTCGCGTCGCGTTGGCGGTTCTACTTATCAGGTACCAGTTGAAGTCCGCCCGGTTCGTCGTAATGCTCTGGCAATGCGTTGGATCGTTGATGCTGCACGTAAACGCGGTGATAAATCCATGGCTCTGCGCCTGGCGAACGAGCTGTCTGACGCAGCAGAGAACAAAGGTTCTGCTGTTAAGAAGCGTGAAGACGTTCACCGTATGGCCGAAGCCAACAAGGCGTTCGCCCACTACCGCTGGTAATCACCCGGTTGTAGTCATGCTAACCAAGCGGGCGCGTCAAATCGGCCCGCTTGGGTTAACTGAACTTGAACGCCCTAGGAATAGAGGAATCAAATGGCTCGTACAACACCCATTGCACGCTACCGCAACATCGGTATCAGTGCTCACATCGACGCCGGTAAAACCACCACTACCGAACGTATTCTGTTCTACACCGGTGTAAACCACAAAATCGGTGAAGTTCATGACGGCGCTGCCACCATGGACTGGATGGAACAGGAGCAGGAGCGTGGTATTACCATCACTTCTGCAGCGACTACTGCTTTCTGGTCTGGTATGGCCAAGCAGTTCGAACCGCATCGCGTAAACATCATCGACACCCCAGGGCACGTTGACTTCACCATCGAAGTAGAACGTTCCATGCGTGTGCTGGATGGCGCGGTAATGGTTTACTGTGCTGTTGGTGGTGTTCAGCCTCAGTCTGAAACCGTATGGCGTCAGGCTAACAAATACAAAGTGCCACGTATCGCGTTCGTTAACAAAATGGACCGTATGGGTGCTAACTTCCTGAAAGTTGTTGGCCAGATCAAATCTCGTCTGGGCGCTAACCCTGTTCCTCTGCAGCTGGCTATCGGCGCAGAAGACAAATTCACCGGCGTTATCGACCTGGTGAAGATGAAGGCGATCAACTGGAACGAAGAAGACGCAGGCGTAACCTTCGAATACGAAGACGTGCCGGCTGACATGATGGATCTGGCTGAAGAATGGCGCCAGAACCTGATCGAGTCCGCTGCGGAAGCTTCCGAAGAGCTGATGGAAAAATACTTGGGTGGCGAAGAGCTGACCGAGGAAGAAATCAAATCCGCTCTGCGTCAGCGCGTGCTGAACAACGAAATCATCCTGGTTACCTGTGGTTCTGCGTTCAAGAACAAGGGCGTGCAGGCGATGCTGGATGCGGTAATCGAATACCTGCCGGCACCAACTGACGTTCCTGCGATCAACGGTATCCTGGACGACGGTAAAGACACTCCGGCTGAGCGTCACGCAAGTGATGACGAGCCGTTCTCTGCTCTGGCGTTCAAAATCGCTACCGACCCGTTCGTAGGTAACTTGACCTTCTTCCGCGTGTACTCCGGCGTTGTTAACTCCGGCGACACCGTGCTGAACTCCGTTAAGTCTGCGCGCGAGCGTTTCGGCCGTATCGTTCAGATGCACGCCAACAAGCGTGAAGAGATCAAAGAAGTTCGCGCAGGCGACATCGCCGCTGCGATCGGTCTGAAAGACGTGACCACCGGGGACACCCTGTGTGATCCAGACTCTCCAATCATCCTGGAGCGTATGGAATTCCCTGAGCCGGTAATCTCTATCGCCGTTGAACCGAAAACCAAAGCTGACCAGGAAAAAATGGGTCTGGCTCTGGGCCGTCTGGCTAAAGAAGACCCGTCATTCCGCGTATGGACTGACGAAGAGTCTAACCAGACCATCATCGCCGGTATGGGTGAACTGCACCTCGACATCATCGTTGACCGCATGAAGCGTGAATTCAACGTTGAAGCTAACGTGGGCAAACCTCAGGTAGCTTACCGCGAAGCGATTCGCGCGAAGATTACCGATGTTGAAGGTAAGCACGCCAAGCAGTCTGGTGGTCGCGGTCAGTACGGTCACGTTGTGATCGACATGTACCCACTGGAGCCGGGCTCTAACCCGAAAGGTTACGAGTTCATCAACGACATCAAAGGCGGCGTAATTCCTGGCGAATACATCCCTGCCGTTGATAAAGGCATCCAGGAGCAGCTGAAGTCTGGTCCGTTGGCTGGTTACCCGGTAGTAGACATGGGTATTCGTCTGCACTTCGGTTCTTACCACGACGTTGACTCCTCTGAACTGGCGTTTAAACTGGCCGCGTCTATCGCCTTTAAAGAAGGCTTTAAGAAAGCGAAACCAGTTCTGCTTGAGCCTATCATGAAGGTTGAAGTTGAGACTCCAGAAGAGAACACCGGTGACGTTATCGGTGACTTGAGCCGTCGTCGCGGCATGCTGCGCGGTCAGGAATCTGAAGTGACTGGCGTTAAGATCCACGCTGAAGTACCGTTGTCCGAAATGTTCGGCTACGCAACTCAGCTGCGTTCTCTGACTAAAGGTCGCGCATCATACACCATGGAATTCCTGAAGTATGATGATGCACCGAACAACGTCGCTCAGGCCGTAATCGAAGCCCGTGGCAAATAAGCCGCAGGGTTAAAACCAAAGTCCCGTGCTCTCTCCAGAAGGGGAGAGCGCTATAGTAAGGAATATAGCCGTGTCTAAAGAAAAATTTGAACGTACAAAACCGCACGTTAACGTTGGTACTATCGGCCACGTTGACCACGGTAAAACTACCCTGACTGCAGCGATCACCACCGTACTGGCTAAAACCTACGGCGGTTCTGCACGTGCTTTCGACCAGATCGATAACGCGCCAGAAGAAAAAGCTCGTGGTATCACCATCAACACCTCTCACGTTGAGTATGACACCCCGACTCGTCACTACGCGCACGTTGACTGCCCAGGGCACGCCGACTACGTGAAAAACATGATCACCGGTGCTGCTCAGATGGACGGCGCGATCCTGGTAGTAGCTGCGACTGACGGCCCAATGCCTCAGACCCGTGAGCACATCCTGCTGGGTCGTCAGGTTGGCGTTCCTTTCATCATCGTATTCATGAACAAATGCGACATGGTTGATGATGAAGAGCTGCTGGAACTGGTAGAAATGGAAGTTCGCGAACTGCTGTCCGCTTACGACTTCCCAGGCGACGACCTGCCGGTAATCCGCGGTTCCGCGCTGAAAGCGCTGGAAGGCGAAGCTGAGTGGGAAGCGAAAATCATCGAACTGGCCGAAGCCCTGGACAGCTACATTCCAGAGCCAGAGCGTGCTATCGACAAGCCGTTCCTGCTGCCAATCGAAGACGTATTCTCCATCTCCGGTCGTGGTACCGTTGTTACCGGTCGTGTTGAGCGCGGTATCATCAAAGTTGGCGAAGAAGTTGAAATCGTTGGTATCAAAGACACCGTTAAGTCTACCTGTACTGGCGTTGAAATGTTCCGCAAACTGCTGGACGAAGGCCGTGCTGGTGAGAACGTAGGTGTTCTGCTGCGTGGTATCAAGCGCGAAGAAATCGAACGTGGTCAGGTACTGGCTAAGCCAGGCTCTATCAAGCCACACACCCAGTTCGAATCTGAAGTGTACATCCTGAGCAAAGATGAAGGTGGTCGTCACACTCCATTCTTCAAAGGCTACCGTCCACAGTTCTACTTCCGTACCACTGACGTGACCGGTACCATCGAACTGCCAGAAGGCGTAGAGATGGTAATGCCAGGCGACAACGTGAACATGGTTGTCACCCTGATCCACCCAATCGCGATGGATGACGGTCTGCGTTTCGCAATCCGTGAAGGCGGCCGTACCGTTGGCGCTGGTGTTGTTGCTAAAGTTATCGCTTAATCGCGAATAATTTTTCGACACAAAAAAGGGCACTTCGGTGCCCTTTTTTATGCAATTTGTTCAAATCTTAATTGAAATAAAAACCATTCCTATTTAGACTCAATGCATTGGTTAAGAAGTGAGTCTCTCTATGTATGTATGTCTGTGTAATGCGGTGACTGACAAAGCGATCCGTAATGCGGTGCGTCAGCACAATCCCCATACCATGAAGCAGCTGCGTGAACTTGTGCCGATTGGTACCGATTGTGGAAAGTGCATTCGTCAGGCAAGGCAGATTATGGTGGAGGAACGCGGAACTATCATCCCAATGCATGAAGTTGCCTAACAAAGGGTAAGGTTATTTTTGACTCTTGGCTTACAGGTTCTACACTTTTAGAACTGGCCAGGAGGAGTTACCTATGAAAGGCGATAAAAAGATCATTGCTCACCTCAACAAACTGCTCGGCAACGAGCTGGTTGCCATCAATCAATATTTCCTGCACGCCCGCATGTTCAAGAATTGGGGCTTAATGCGCCTCAACGACAAGGAATATCACGAGTCGATCGACGAAATGAAACATGCCGATCGCTACATCGAGCGTATCCTATTCTTGGAAGGGATCCCGAACCTGCAAGATCTTGGCAAGCTGAACATCGGCGAAGACATTGAAGAGATGCTGCGTTCCGATCTGGATCTGGAGCTGGCAGGCGCCAAGAACCTGCGCGAAGGTATCGCTTATGCCGATTCTATTCACGATTACGTCAGCCGCGATTTGATGATAGATATCCTGGCTGATGAAGAAGAGCATATCGACTGGCTGGAAACGGAGCTGGACCTCATCGCCCGTCTCGGTATTCAAAATTATGCCCAGGCCCAGATTTTAGACCGCAAAGAGTAACCCCTCCGCCCATTTGCCACCGTCTCTCCTGCCGGCGACCGTTTTACGGTGGGGCAGGGGAGCTTCCCCTCCAAGCATAATTCATACCTTGTTAGCTTTCTTCATCTCGTGATTGTCGCTGACAGCGCAAAAATGACGATTTCCTGAGCATATTTCCAACTGCAGCTTGCTTCCTGGGCCATTTTGCGTATAATGCGCGGGCTTACCTAATCTTGGTAAGCCTGATTTTAGCGAATCAGTCGATTGGCAGGTTTTTTTGCCCTTCGAACAATACTCCCGATATGGGGGTTATATGTTGACGATTACACTCCCCCATCAATCGAAATGGGTGTGAGGAGTAATTATTTACGTTTATAAATAATTGGAGCTCTGGTCTCATGCAGAACCAAAGAATCCGTATCCGCCTGAAAGCGTTTGATCATCGTCTGATCGATCAATCAACCGCGGAAATCGTCGAGACTGCAAAGCGCACTGGTGCGCAAGTCCGTGGTCCGATCCCGCTGCCAACTCGCAAAGAGCGCTTTACCGTTCTGATCTCTCCGCACGTCAACAAAGACGCGCGCGATCAGTACGAGATTCGCACTCACAAGCGTCTGGTTGACATCGTTGAGCCAACCGAGAAAACCGTTGATGCTCTGATGCGTCTGGATCTGGCTGCCGGTGTAGACGTGCAGATCAGCCTGGGTTAATCAGGTCATTGAGCGATTGAGAGGTTGAAACAATGATTGGTTTAGTCGGTAAAAAAGTGGGTATGACCCGTATCTTCACTGAAGATGGCGTTTCTATCCCAGTAACCGTAATTGAAATTGAAGCGAACCGCGTGACTCAGGTTAAAAGCCTGGACACCGACGGTTACCGTGCCGTTCAGGTTACCACTGGTAGCAAAAAAGCTAACCGTGTAACCAAGCCGGAAGCGGGCCATTTCGCTAAAGCTGGCGTTGAAGCTGGCCGTGGTCTGTGGGAATTCCGCCTTGAAGAAGGTCAAGAGTTCGCTGCAGGTCAGGAAATTAGCGTAGAAATCTTCGCTGACGTTAAAAAAGTCGATGTTACCGGTACTTCTAAAGGTAAAGGTTTTGCTGGCACTGTTAAGCGCTGGAACTTCCGTACCCAAGACGCTACCCACGGTAACTCCTTGTCTCACCGCGTTCCGGGTTCTATCGGTCAGAACCAGACTCCGGGCAAAGTGTTCAAAGGCAAGAAAATGGCTGGCCACCTGGGTGATGAGCGCGTAACCGTTCAGAGCCTGGACGTAGTACGTGTTGACGCTGAGCGCAACCTGCTGCTGGTTAAGGGTGCTGTACCGGGCGCAACCGGTGGCAACCTGATCGTTAAACCAGCTGTGAAGGCGTAAGGGGATAGCAATGGAATTAGTATTGAAAGACGCGCAAAGCGCGCTGACTGTTTCCGAAACTACCTTCGGTCGTGATTTCAACGAAGCGCTGGTACACCAGGTTGTTGTTGCTTATGCAGCAGGTGCCCGTCAAGGTACCCGTGCTCAGAAGACCCGTGCTGAAGTAACTGGTTCCGGCAAAAAGCCATGGCGTCAGAAAGGCACCGGCCGTGCGCGTTCAGGTTCTGTAAAGAGCCCGATCTGGCGTTCAGGCGGCGTGACCTTTGCTGCTAAGCCACAGGACCACAGTCAGAAAGTAAACAAAAAGATGTACCGCGGCGCGCTGAAAAGCATCCTGTCCGAGCTGGTACGTCAAGATCGTCTGATCGTTGTCGAGAAGTTCTCTGTAGAAGCGCCTAAAACTAAGCTGCTGGCACAGAAACTGAAAGATATGGCTCTGGAAGACGTGCTGATCGTGACCGGTGAACTGGATGAGAATCTGTTCCTGGCAGCTCGCAACCTGTACAAGGTTGACGTGCGCGATGTAGCAGGTATCGATCCGGTTAGCCTGATCGCCTTCGACAAAGTGGTTATGACTGCTGATGCTGTGAAGCAAGTTGAGGAGATGCTGGCATGATCCGTGAAGAACGTTTGCTGAAAGTGCTGCGTGCACCGCACGTATCTGAAAAAGCATCCGCTGCGATGGAAAAAAGCAACACCATCGTTCTCAAAGTTGCCAAAGACGCGACCAAAGCAGAAATCAAAGCTGCAGTGCAGAAACTGTTTGAAGTCGAAGTCAAAGACGTGAACACCCTGGTAGTTAAAGGGAAAGTGAAGCGTCACGGTCAGCGTGTTGGTCGTCGTAGCGACTGGAAAAAAGCTTACGTCACCCTGAAAGAAGGCCAGAATCTGGACTTCATCGGCGGCGCAGAGTAAGTCGGAGGAGTAAGAACAATGGCAATTGTTAAATGTAAACCTACATCTCCGGGTCGTCGCCACGTTGTTAAAGTGGTTAACCCTGAGCTGCACAAGGGTAAACCTTATGCCCCGCTGCTGGAAAAACTGAGCAAAAGCGGTGGTCGTAACAACAATGGCCGTATCACCACCCGTCATATCGGTGGTGGCCACAAGCAACATTATCGTCTGGTTGACTTCAAGCGCAACAAAGACGGTATCCCTGCTGTGGTTGAGCGTCTGGAGTACGATCCGAACCGTTCCGCGAACATCGCGCTGGTTCTGTACAAAGACGGCGAACGCCGTTACATCCTGGCGCCGAAAGGCCTGAAAGCTGGTGACCAGATTCAATCTGGCGTTGATGCTGCAATCAAAGCGGGTAACACCCTGCCGATGCGCAACATTCCAGTTGGTTCAACGGTTCACAACGTAGAAATGAAACCAGGTAAAGGCGGCCAGATGGCTCGCTCCGCTGGTGCCTACGTTCAGATCGTTGCTCGTGATGGTTCCTACGTAACTCTGCGTCTGCGCTCCGGCGAAATGCGTAAAGTTCCAGCTGATTGCCGTGCCACCCTGGGTGAAGTCGGTAACGCTGAACACATGCTTCGCGTTCTGGGTAAAGCAGGTGCTGCACGTTGGCGTGGTGTTCGTCCTACCGTTCGCGGTACGGCGATGAACCCGGTAGATCACCCGCACGGTGGTGGTGAAGGTCGTAACTTTGGTAAGCACCCGGTAACTCCGTGGGGCGTTCAGACCAAAGGTAAGAAGACCCGTAGCAACAAGCGTACTGATAAGTTCATCGTACGTCGCCGTAGCAAAAAATAATTAGAGGATAAGCCATGCCACGTTCTCTCAAGAAAGGTCCTTTTATTGACCTGCACTTGCTGAAGAAGGTAGAGAAAGCGGTGGAAAGCGGTGACAAGAAGCCTTTGCGCACTTGGTCCCGTCGTTCAACGATCTTTCCTAACATGATCGGTTTGACCATCGCTGTCCATAATGGTCGTCAGCACGTACCAGTGTTCGTTTCCGATGAAATGGTCGGTCACAAACTGGGTGAATTCGCGCCGACTCGTACTTATCGCGGCCATGCGGCTGATAAAAAAGCTAAAAAGCGCTAAGGTAGGAGGAAGAGATGGAAACTATCGCTAAACATCGCCACGCTCGTTCTTCTGCTCAGAAGGTTCGCCTTGTTGCTGACCTGATTCGCGGTAAGAAAGTGTCGCAAGCTCTGGAAACTCTGACCTACACCAACAAGAAAGCTGCTGGTCTGGTTAAGAAAGTGCTGGAGTCTGCCATTGCTAACGCAGAACACAACGATGGCGCTGACATCGATGATCTGAAAGTTACGAAAATCTTCGTAGACGAAGGCCCAAGCATGAAGCGCATTATGCCGCGTGCAAAAGGTCGTGCAGATCGCATCCTGAAGCGCACCAGCCACATTACTGTGGTTGTGTCCGATCGCTGAGACTCTGGAGACTAGCAATGGGTCAGAAAGTACATCCTAATGGTATTCGCCTGGGTATTGTCAAACCTTGGAACTCTACTTGGTATGCGAATACCAAAGAATTCGCTGACAACCTGGACAGCGACTTTAAAGTTCGTCAATTCCTGACTAAGGAACTGTCGAAAGCTTCCGTTTCTCGCATCGTTATCGAGCGTCCTGCGAAGAGCATCCGTGTGACCATTCACACTGCTCGCCCAGGCATCGTTATCGGCAAGAAAGGTGAAGACGTCGAAAAACTGCGCAAGGTCGTAGCGGACATCGCTGGCGTTCCTGCACAGATCAACATCGCCGAAGTCCGTAAACCGGAACTCGACGCTAAATTGGTTGCTGACAGCATCACTTCTCAGCTGGAACGTCGCGTTATGTTCCGTCGTGCTATGAAGCGTGCAGTACAGAACGCAATGCGTCTTGGCGCTAAAGGTATCAAAGTTGAAGTAAGCGGCCGTCTTGGCGGCGCTGAAATCGCACGTACCGAATGGTACCGCGAAGGTCGTGTTCCATTGCACACTCTGCGTGCGGACATCGACTACAACACATCTGAAGCGCACACCACTTATGGTGTAATCGGCGTTAAGGTATGGATCTTCAAAGGTGAGATCCTGGGTGGTATGGCTGCAGTTGAACAACCGGAACCGGCTGCTCAACCTAAAAAGCAGCAGCGTAAAGGCCGCAAGTAAGGAGAGTCGCTGATGTTACAACCAAAGCGTACAAAATTCCGTAAGGTGCACAAGGGCCGCAACCGTGGTCTGGCGCAAGGTACGGATGTTAGCTTCGGCACTTTCGGTCTGAAAGCTGTTGGCCGTGGCCGTCTGACTGCTCGTCAAATCGAAGCAGCTCGTCGTGCAATGACTCGTGCAGTTAAGCGTCAAGGCAAGATCTGGATCCGTGTATTCCCGGACAAACCGATCACCGAGAAGCCGCTGGAAGTGCGTATGGGTAAAGGTAAGGGTAACGTGGAGTATTGGGTTGCCCTGATCCAGCCTGGTAAGGTCCTGTACGAAATGGACGGCGTGCCAGAAGAGGTTGCCCGCGAGGCATTCAAACTGGCAGCAGCGAAACTGCCGATCAAAACCACCTTTGTAACTAAGACGGTGATGTAATGAAAGCACAAGAGCTGCGTGAAAAAAGCGTTGAAGAGCTGAATGCCGAGCTGCTCAACCTGCTGCGTGAGCAATTCAACTTGCGCATGCAGGCGGCCAGTGGCCAGCTGCAACAAACTCACCTGTTGAAACAAGTGCGTCGTGACGTCGCACGCGTTAAGACTTTACTGACTCAAAAGGCGGGTGTGTAAATGACTGAAGTTATCCGTACCCTGCAGGGTCGTGTTGTTAGCGATAAAATGGAGAAATCCATCGTTGTTGCTATCGAGCGTACTGTGAAGCACCCGATCTACGGGAAATTCATCAAACGTACGACCAAGCTGCACGTACATGACGAGAACAACGAATGTGGTACCGGCGACGTGGTGGAAATCCGCGAATGCCGCCCACTGTCCAAGACTAAGTCCTGGACGTTGGTTCGCGTTGTAGAGAAAGCGATTCTGTAATAGAGTAGCTGGCTCTCACTTAATAAACGGCTCAGAAAATGAGCCGTTTATTTTTTCTACCCATACCTAGTAAGCGGTGTTATAATGCTGCGCCCTCGGTTATGGGGCTTTTCAACGGCCTAATTTTTACTTGGGTCTTTAAAGTAGTAGTTGACATTAGCGGAGCACTAAAATGATCCAAGAACAGACTATGCTGAACGTCGCCGACAACTCCGGTGCACGTCGCGTAATGTGTATCAAGGTTCTAGGTGGCTCGCACCGTCGCTACGCAGGCGTCGGCGACATCATCAAAATTACCATCAAGGAAGCAATTCCTCGCGGTAAGGTGAAGAAAGGCGATGTTCTGAAGGCGGTAGTGGTGCGCACCAAGAAGGGTGTACGTCGCCCGGACGGTTCTGTCATTCGCTTCGATGGCAATGCATGCGTTATTTTGAACAATAACAGCGAGCAGCCAATCGGTACGCGTATTTTTGGGCCGGTAACTCGTGAACTGCGTAATGAGAAGTTCATGAAAATTATCTCTCTGGCACCAGAAGTACTCTAAGGAGCGAACATGGCAGCGAAGATCCGTCGTGATGACGAAGTTATCGTGATTACCGGGAAAGACAAAGGTAAGCGCGGTAAAGTAAAAAATGTCCTGTCTGCTGGCAAGGTCATTGTTGAAGGCATCAACCTGGTTAAGAAACACCAGAAGCCGGTTCCGGCTCTGAACCAACCAGGCGGCATTGTTGAAAAAGAAGCTGCAATTCAGGTTTCTAACATTGCTATCTTCAACGCGGCTACCGGCAAGGCTGACCGTGTAGGCTTTAGATTCGAAGACGGCAAAAAAGTCCGTTTCTTCAAGTCTAACAGCGAAACTATCAAGTAATTTGGAGTAATACGATGGCGAAACTGCATGATTACTACAAAGACGAGGTAGTCAAACAACTGATGTCTCAGTTTGATTACAACTCTGTCATGCAAGTCCCTCGGGTCGAGAAGATCACCCTGAACATGGGTGTTGGTGAAGCGATTGCTGACAAGAAACTGCTGGATAACGCCGCAGCGGACCTGGCAGCCATCTCCGGTCAAAAACCGTTGATCACCAAAGCCCGCAAATCTGTTGCAGGCTTCAAAATCCGTCAGGGCTATCCGATCGGCTGTAAAGTAACTCTGCGTGGCGAACGCATGTGGGAGTTCTTTGAGCGTCTGATCTCCATTGCTGTTCCACGTATCCGTGACTTCCGTGGCCTGTCCGCCAAGTCATTCGATGGCCGTGGCAACTACAGCATGGGCGTGCGTGAGCAAATCATCTTCCCAGAAATCGACTACGACAAAGTCGATCGCGTTCGTGGTTTGGATATTACCATTACCACTACTGCGAAATCTGATGATGAAGGCCGCGCGCTGCTGGCTGCTTTTAACTTCCCGTTCCGCAAGTAAGGCAGGGTTACTGATGGCTAAGCAATCAATGAAAGCACGCGAAGTCAAGCGCGTGAAATTAGCTGACAAGTTCTTTGCAAAACGCGTTGAACTGAAAGCTATTATCTCTGATGTGAACGCATCCGATGAAGATCGTTGGAATGCCGTTCTCAAGCTGCAAACTCTGCCGCGTGATTCCAGCCCGTCTCGTCAGCGTAAACGCTGCCGCCAAACTGGCCGTCCACATGGTTATGTGGGCAAATTCGGGTTGAGCCGTATTAAGCTTCGTGAAGCCGCTATGCGCGGTGAAGTACCAGGCTTGAAAAAGGCTAGCTGGTAATTACCAATTGAATCACGGGAGTAAAGACAGATGAGCATGCAAGATCCGATCGCGGATATGCTGACCCGTATCCGTAACGGTCAAGCCGCGAACAAAGTTGCGGTCACCATGCCTTCCTCCAAGCTGAAAGTGGCAATTGCCAACGTGCTGAAGGAAGAAGGTTTTATTGAAGATTTCAAAATCGAAGGCGACGCCAAGCCTGTTCTGGAACTGGTACTGAAGTACTTCCAGGGCAAAGCTGTGGTAGAAAGCATTCAACGTATCAGCCGTCCAGGTCTGCGCATCTACAAGAAAAAAGATGAGCTGCCAAAAGTTATGGCCGGTTTGGGTATCGCTGTTGTTTCTACCTCTAAAGGTGTTATGACCGATCGTGCAGCTCGCCAGGCTGGTCTTGGTGGCGAGATTATCTGCTACGTAGCTTAATTCGGGAGGAAAGAATGTCTCGTGTTGCAAAAGCACCCGTCGTCATTCCTGCCGGCGTAGAGGTAAAACTCAACGGTCAGGTTATTTCGATTAAGGGTAAAAACGGCGAGTTGACTCGTACTATCCACGACGCCGTTGAAGTGAAGCAAGAAGCTAACGCACTGACTTTCGCTCCGCGCGAAGGTTTTGCTAACGCATGGGCTCAAGCGGGTACCACGCGCGCTCTGCTGAACGCAATGGTTGTTGGTGTTACCGAAGGCTTCACCAAAAAGCTTCAACTGGTAGGTGTTGGTTATCGTGCTGCCGTTAAAGGCAACGTGGTGAATTTGGCCCTGGGCTTCTCTCACCCTATCGATCACCAGCTGCCGGCAGGTATCACTGCTGAATGCCCAAGCCAAACTGAAATCGTGCTGAAAGGCGCTGATAAGCAGGTCATTGGCCAGGTAGCAGCAGATCTGCGCGCTTACCGTCGTCCTGAGCCTTACAAAGGCAAAGGTGTTCGTTACGCCGACGAAGTCGTGCGTACCAAAGAGGCTAAGAAGAAGTAAGGTAACACTATGGATAAGAAATCTGCTCGTATCCGTCGTGCGACCCGCGCACGCCGCAAGCTCCAAGAGCTGGGTGCAACCCGCCTGGTGGTACATCGTACCCCGCGTCACATTTACGCACAGGTGATTGCTCCAAACGGTTCTGAAGTACTGGTAGCCGCTTCTACTTTAGAAAAAGCTATCGTGGAGCAACTGAAGTATTCCGGTAACAAAGACGCAGCAGCAGCCGTAGGTAAAGCTCTGGCTGAGCGCGCGTTGGAAAAAGGGATTGCGAAAGTATCCTTTGACCGTTCCGGTTTCCAATATCATGGTCGAGTCCAGGCACTGGCAGATGCTGCCCGTGAAGCTGGCCTTCAGTTCTAAGGAAGAGGTTTAAGATGGCTCACATCGAAAAACAAGCTGGCGAACTGCAGGAAAAGCTGATCGCGGTAAACCGCGTATCTAAAACCGTAAAAGGTGGCCGTATTTTCAGCTTTACCGCACTGACTGTAGTTGGTGATGGTAACGGTCGCGTTGGTTTTGGCTACGGCAAAGCACGCGAAGTTCCAGCAGCGATCCAGAAAGCGATGGAAAAAGCCCGTCGCAACATGATGAACGTCGCGCTGAACAGCGGCACCCTGCAGCACCCTGTTAAGGGCGCTCACACGGGTTCTCGCGTGTTCATGCAGCCTGCTCATGAAGGTACCGGTATCATCGCGGGTGGTGCAATGCGCGCCGTTCTCGAAGTTGCTGGGGTGCACAACGTATTGGCTAAAGCTTATGGTTCCACTAACCCGATCAACGTGGTTCGTGCAACTATCGACGCTCTGGCGAATATGAAGTCTCCTGAAATGGTCGCTGCTAAGCGTGGTAAATCCGTTGCCGACATTCTGGGGTAATTGACCATGGCTAAGACTATTAAAGTTACACAAACTCGCAGCTCAATTGGCCGTTTGCCGAAGCATAAAGCTACTCTGCTCGGTCTGGGTCTGCGTCGTATTGGTCACACCGTAGAGCGCGAGGATACTCCTGCTGTTCGCGGTATGGTCAACCTGGTTTCCTACATGGTTAAAGTTGAGGAGTAACAGATGCGTTTAAATACTCTGTCTCCGGCTGAAGGTGCCAAGCATGCGCCTAAGCGTGTAGGTCGTGGTATTGGTTCTGGCCTGGGTAAAACCGGCGGCCGTGGTCACAAAGGTCAGAAGTCTCGTTCTGGCGGTGGCGTACGTCGTGGTTTCGAAGGTGGTCAGATGCCTCTGTACCGTCGTCTGCCGAAATTCGGCTTCACTTCACGCAAAGCGATGATCACGGCAGAAGTTCGTCTGTCTGAACTGGCTCTGGTTGAAGGCGATGTTATCGACCTGAACGCGCTGAAAGCCGCTAACGTAGTTGGTGTCCAGATCGAATTCGCGAAAGTTGTACTTTCTGGCGAAGTCGCTCGTCCGGTAACCCTGCGTGGTCTGCGTGTCACCAAAGGCGCTCGTGCTGCTATCGAGGCTGCTGGCGGTAAAATTGAGGAATAAGTAGCAGATGGCTAAGCAACCAGGATTAGATTTTCAAAGTGCTAAAGGCGGGCTCGGCGAGCTGAAGCGCAGACTTTTGTTTGTAATCGGCGCGCTGATTGTCTTCCGTATCGGCTCTTTCATTCCGATTCCTGGTATCGATGCCACTGTGCTTGCCAAATTGCTTGAGCAGCAGAGAGGCACTATCATTGAAATGTTTAACATGTTCTCTGGTGGTGCCCTCAGCCGTGCTTCTATCTTTGCTCTGGGGATCATGCCGTATATCTCGGCGTCGATCATTATCCAGCTGCTGACGGTGGTTCATCCAGCGTTGGCGGAAATCAAGAAAGAAGGGGAGGCTGGCCGTCGCAAGATTAGCCAGTACACCCGTTACGGTACGCTGGTATTGGCCATATTCCAGTCGATCGGTATTGCTACCGGTCTGCCGAATATGCCTGGTATGCAGGGCCTGGTGTTAAACCCAGGCTTTGCATTCTACTTTACTGCGGTTGTGAGCCTGGTAACCGGGACAATGTTCCTGATGTGGCTGGGTGAGCAGATTACTGAGCGCGGTATCGGCAACGGTATCTCGATCATTATCTTCGCGGGTATTGTAGCGGGGCTCCCGCCGGCAGTGGCCCATACTATCGAGCAAGCGCGGCAAGGCGACCTGCACTTCCTCCTGCTGCTGTTGGTTGCAGTATTGGTGTTTGCAGTAACCTTCTTCGTTGTTTTCATCGAACGTGGTCAACGTCGTATCGTCGTTAACTATGCGAAGCGTCAACAAGGTCGTCGTGTTTATGCAGCACAGAGTACACACTTACCGTTGAAAGTGAACATGGCGGGTGTTATCCCGGCGATTTTCGCTTCCAGCATTATTCTGTTCCCGGCCACGATTGCATCATGGTTTGGGGGCGGTACCGGTTGGAACTGGCTGACTACGATTTCGCTGTATTTGCAGCCAGGGCAACCGCTTTATGTGTTACTCTATGCGTCTGCAATCATCTTCTTCTGTTTCTTCTACACGGCGTTGGTCTTCAACCCGCGTGAGACAGCAGATAACCTGAAGAAGTCCGGTGCCTTCGTACCAGGAATTCGT
Organism: Serratia sp. HRI; assembly: GCF_010119335.3. Lineage (NCBI taxonomy): Bacteria > Pseudomonadati > Pseudomonadota > Gammaproteobacteria > Enterobacterales > Yersiniaceae > Serratia > Serratia sp. HRI. The sequence continues at coordinate 3,089,534 of NZ_CP083690.1, forward strand.
CCGGGAGAGCAAACGGCGAAGTATATCGATAAAGTAATGACGCGTTTAACCCTGGTGGGCGCGATGTACATTACTTTCATCTGCCTGATCCCGGAGTTCATGCGTGATGCAATGAAAGTACCATTCTACTTTGGTGGTACCTCGCTACTGATCGTGGTTGTCGTCATCATGGACTTTATGGCTCAAGTGCAAACTCTGATGATGTCAAGTCAGTACGAGTCTGCATTGAAGAAAGCAAATCTGAAAGGCTATAACCGCTAGTCAGATTCGTTTGAGAAGTTACGGAGAGTAAAAATGAAAGTTCGTGCTTCAGTCAAGAAATTATGTCGTAACTGCAAAATCGTTAAGCGTAACGGTGTCGTTCGTGTGATTTGCAGCGCCGAGCCGAAGCATAAACAGCGTCAAGGCTGATTATCTCGCATATTTTTCTTGCAAAGTTGGGTTGAGCTGGCTAGATTAGCCAGCCAATCTTTTGTATGTCGCACTGCAACACTATTTGAGTATCCTGAAAACGGGCTTTTCAGAATGGTGTTGCTGTATAAAATAGTAGGAGTGCATAGTGGCCCGTATAGCAGGCATTAACATTCCTGATCATAAACATACCGTTATCGCCTTAACGTCGATCTTCGGTATCGGTAAAACCCGTTCACAGGCTATCTGTGCATCCACGGGTATTGCTGAAAATGTTAAGATCAGTGAGCTGTCTGAAGAGCAAATCGAAAAGCTTCGTGATGCAGTTGCCAAATACACCGTTGAGGGTGATTTGCGTCGTGAAATTACCCTGAGCATCAAGCGTCTTATGGACCTTGGTTGCTATCGTGGTTTGCGTCATCGTCGTGGTCTGCCGGTACGCGGTCAGCGCACCAAGACCAACGCTCGTACCCGTAAGGGTCCGCGCAAGCCGATCAAGAAATAATCGGGGTTATTGAATAATGGCAAAGGCACCTGTTCGTACACGTAAGCGTGTAAGAAAGCAAGTCTCTGACGGCGTGGCTCATATCCATGCTTCTTTCAACAACACCATCGTTACCATTACTGATCGTCAGGGTAATGCTTTGGGTTGGGCAACAGCCGGTGGTTCCGGTTTCCGTGGTTCTCGTAAGTCCACTCCGTTCGCAGCACAGGTTGCAGCAGAACGTTGTGCTGACGCAGTAAAAGAATACGGTATCAAGAACCTGGAAGTTATGGTTAAAGGACCTGGTCCTGGTCGTGAGTCTACTATCCGCGCTCTGAACGCGGCTGGTTTCCGCATCACTAATATTACTGATGTGACTCCGATCCCTCATAACGGTTGTCGTCCGCCGAAAAAGCGCCGCGTGTAACGCAGCTTTTAGGATTGTTGGAGAAAGAAAATGGCAAGATATTTGGGTCCTAAGCTCAAGCTGAGCCGTCGTGAGGGCACAGACCTGTTCCTTAAGTCTGGCGTTCGCGCGATCGATTCCAAGTGTAAAATTGAACAAGCACCTGGTCAGCACGGTGCGCGTAAACCGCGTCTGTCTGATTACGGTGTTCAGTTGCGTGAGAAGCAGAAAGTTCGCCGTATGTACGGCATTCTGGAGCGTCAATTCCGTAACTATTACAAAGAAGCAACCCGCCTGAAGGGCAACACCGGTGAAAACCTGTTGCAGCTGCTGGAAGGTCGTCTGGACAACGTTGTTTACCGTATGGGCTTCGGCGCTACTCGTGCAGAGTCACGTCAGCTGGTTAGCCACAAAGCAGTTATGGTAAACGGTCACGTTGTTAACATCGCTTCTTATCAGGTATCTCCGAATGACGTAGTCAGCATCCGCGAGAAAGCTAAAAAGCAGTCTCGTGTTAAAGCTTCTCTGGAGCTGGCTGAGCAGCGTGAAAAGCCGACTTGGCTGGAAGTTGATGCTGCTAAGATGGAAGGCGTGTTCAAGCGTATGCCTGAACGTACCGATCTGTCTGCGGACATTAACGAACACCTGATCGTCGAGCTTTACTCCAAGTAAAGCTTAGTACCAAAGAGAGGACACAATGCAGGGTTCTGTGACAGAGTTTCTAAAACCGCGCCTGGTAGATATCGAGCAAGTCAGTTCGACGCACGCCAAGGTGACCCTTGAGCCTTTAGAGCGTGGCTTTGGCCATACTCTTGGCAACGCACTGCGCCGTATTCTGCTTTCATCTATGCCGGGTTGCGCGGTGACCGAGGTTGAGATTGATGGTGTACTGCATGAGTACAGCACCAAAGAAGGCGTACAGGAAGATATCCTGGAGATCCTGCTCAACCTGAAAGGGCTGGCGGTGAGAGTTCAAGGCAAAGACGAAGTTATTCTTACCCTGAATAAATCTGGCATTGGCCCTGTGACCGCTGCCGACATCACCCATGATGGTGATGTCGAAATCGTCAAGCCTCAGCACGTGATTTGCCACCTGACTGATGAGAACGCGGCTATCAGCATGCGTATCAAAGTTCAGCGCGGTCGCGGTTATGTGCCGGCTTCTGCCCGAATTCATTCGGAAGAAGATGAGCGCCCAATCGGTCGTCTGTTGGTTGACGCCTGCTACAGCCCTGTAGAGCGTATCGCCTACAATGTTGAAGCTGCGCGTGTAGAACAGCGTACTGACTTGGATAAGCTGGTCATCGAGATGGAGACCAATGGCACGATCGATCCTGAAGAGGCGATCCGCCGTGCGGCCACCATTCTGGCTGAACAACTTGAAGCTTTCGTTGACCTGCGTGATGTACGTCAGCCGGAAGTTAAAGAAGAGAAACCAGAGTTCGATCCGATCTTGCTGCGCCCTGTTGACGATCTGGAATTGACTGTCCGCTCTGCTAACTGCCTCAAGGCAGAAGCTATCCACTACATCGGTGATCTGGTACAGCGTACCGAGGTTGAGTTGCTGAAAACGCCAAACCTGGGTAAAAAATCTCTTACCGAGATTAAAGACGTGCTGGCCTCACGTGGTCTGTCTCTGGGCATGCGCCTGGAAAACTGGCCGCCGGCAAGCATTGCTGACGAGTAACCGGATCACAGGTTAAGGTTTTACTGAGAAGGATAAGGTCATGCGCCATCGTAAGAGTGGTCGTCAACTGAACCGTAACAGCAGCCATCGCCAGGCTATGTTCCGTAACATGGCCGGCTCTTTGGTTCGTCATGAGATCATCAAGACGACCCTGCCAAAAGCAAAAGAGCTGCGTCGCGTTGTTGAGCCGCTGATTACTCTTGCCAAGACCGACAGCGTAGCTAATCGTCGTCTGGCATTCGCCCGTACTCGTGATAACGAGATCGTGGCAAAACTGTTTAACGAGCTGGGCCCGCGTTTCGCGAGCCGTGCCGGTGGTTACACTCGCATTCTGAAGTGTGGCTTCCGCGCAGGCGACAACGCGCCGATGGCATACATCGAGCTGGTTGATCGTGCTGAGTCTCAAGCAGAAGTAGCAACTGCAGAGTAATCTGTAGACGCGTAAAAAAACCGGGCTTGCCCGGTTTTTTTACGTCCAAATCCAGCCAAATGAGCGTAATTTCCCCGCTGCGCTTAAGATCCCCGCCCCTATCCGCTATGCTAAGGCTTCATCATTAGGCTTACCGAGGCTGTCTATCATGGGGTTGCTCGATCAATGGGCGGAACGTCATATCCTTGATGCCCAGGATAAAGGCGAGTTCGACAATCTGCCCGGCCAGGGCCAACCGTTGACGCTGGAAGATGACAGCGCGGTGCCGGCTGAACTCCGCGCCGGTTACCGTCTGCTGAAAAATGCCGGTTACCTGCCACCGGAGCTGGAAGATCGCAAAGAGGCGTTGACCGTTGCTCGCTTGCTGCAAGGGATTAGCAGTGAGCATCCGGACTATGTCGAACTCAGCAAACGCATGGCGCTGCTGGAGCATCGATTGCGTCAGGCTGGGATGAGTACGGATTTCTTGCATGGCGAATATCAGCGTGCATTGGACGGCAAATTCACCCGGGAGGAGAAGTAATGTTCAAGATAGGTCAGTTGGCCAAGCTTGCCGAAGTAACGCCGGATACCGTGCGTTACTATGAAAAGCAGGGCATGATGGATCACAATGTCCGCACCGAAGGCGGTTATCGGCTCTACACCGAGCAGGATCTGCAGCGGCTGCGCTTTATTCGCTATGCCAAGCAGCTGGGGTTTACTCTGGAAACGATCGCCGAACTGCTGTCGATCCGCGTCGATCCTGAGCATCATACCTGCCAAGAGTCGAAGTCGATCGTCGATGCGCGCCTGAGCGAAGTGGAAAGCAAGTTGGCGGAGCTGACTCGTATGCGCGAATCGCTGAAGCGGCTGAGTGATGCCTGCTGCGGCACTGCCCATACCAGCAATTATTGCTCTATTCTGGAGGCCTTGGAACAGGGCGCAAGCGATGAAAAAGGCAAAAAAGGTTGCTGACGGCACTTTAATTTTTATACCGCCGGCAGTATTATCGCCCCGTTTTATTACCCCACCTTTTACAGGAGCATTATCATGACGAAATATCGTCACACTAAAGGTCAGATTCAAGATAACGCCATTGAGGCGCTGCTGCATGATCCGCTATTCCGTCAACGAGTAGAAAAGAATGTGAAAGGCAAAGGCAGCTATCGGCGTAAAGAAAAACACAACAAAGGCGGTAACTGGGAGGCCAGTGGTAAACTATCAAACGATAAGTTACCACTGGCCTTCTGGTTTTAAGCATTAAAAAAGCCACCTTCATCAGGTGGCTTTTTATTGGCATAACCAAACGCTGTTTTACAGTTTTGGCTGCTGTTGCTGGCTCAGCAGGTCACGGATTTCCGTCAGCAGTTTCTCTTCTGCGGTAGGTGCTGGCGGCGCTGCCGGGGCTTCTTCCTGCTTGCGGCGCATTTTGTTCATCAATTTAATTGCCAGGAAGATGGCGAAGGCGACAATCACGAAGTCGAATACGGTTTGAATGAATGAACCGTAGTTCATTACCACCGCCGGGACGGCGCCCTGAGCTTCACGTAATACCAGATGGAACTGTTTAAAGTCGACGCCGCCGATCAATAGGCCCAGCGGGGGCATGATGATATCGGCCACGAAGGACGAAACAATCTTGCCGAATGCAGCACCGATAATCACACCGACGGCCAAATCGACCACGTTGCCACGCATGGCAAATTCGCGAAACTCTTTCAACATACTCATAGAACGCACCCCTTGCAGAATTAATAACTCAAGTTTAACAAAGCAATTTCCCTTTGCCACAAAAGGAGAGAAGTTTTATCTCCCCCCAAGGCAGAGAACAACTACGCGATTATAGACCATCGCCTAATAAATTCGTTCTACAAGAAGAACGGGCTCGGTTGGAACAAGCGTTCAACGTCCGGCACGAATTTCTTGTCGGTAATAAACATGATGACGTGATCGCCCTGTTCGATTTTGCTATTGCCGTTGGCGATGATCACGTCGTCGCCACGCACGATCGCACCGATGGTGGTACCTGGTGGCAGCTTGATGTCTTCGACGATGCGGCCGACCACTTTGGACGTGCTTTCATCACCGTGGGCAATCGCTTCGATCGCTTCTGCCACGCCGCGGCGCAGCGATGAAACGCTGACGATATCCGCTTTGCGCACGTGCCCCAACAGGGCGGAGATGGTCGCCTGTTGGGGGGAAATGGCAATATCGATCACGCTGCCTTGCACCAGATCGACATAGGCGCGGCGCTGGATCAATACCATTACCTTCTTGGCGCCCATGCGTTTGGCCAGCATGGCGGACATGATGTTGGCCTCATCGTCGTTGGTGATAGCGATGAAGACATCCACTTGCTCGACGTGCTCTTCGGCCAGCAGCTCCTGGTCGGAGGCATCGCCGTAGAACACGATGGTATCGTGCAGCTGCTCGGCCAGTTCGGCGGCGCGTTGCTGGTTTCGCTCGATAAGTTTGACGTTGTAGTCTTTTTCCAGCTTGGCGGCCAGGCCGGCGCCGACGTTGCCGCCACCGACGATCATGATGCGCTTATACGGTTTTTCCAGCCGCTGCAGTTCGCTCATCACCGCGCGGATGTGTTGTGATGCGGCGACGAAGAACACTTCATCACCGGCTTCGATAATGGTCGAGCCTTGCGGCCGGATAGGTCTGTCCTGGCGAAAAATAGCGGCGACGCGGGTGTCGATATGCGGCATGTGTTCGCGCATCGAAGAGAGCGCATTGCCGACCAGCGGGCCACCGTAATAGGCTTTAACCGCGGCGATGCTGACCTTGCCTTCGGCGAAATTGACCACCTGCAGTGCGCCGGGGTATTCAATCAGCTTGTAGATATAGTCTATGACCAACTGTTCCGGTGAAATCAGATGGTCGATCGGTACCGCTTCCGGCAGGAACAGTTTCTCCGACTCGCGGATATATTCCGGCGCGCGGATACGGGCGATACGGTTGGGGGTATTAAACAGAGAATAGGCGATCTGGCAGGCGATCATGTTGGTTTCGTCGGAGTTGGTGACGGCGACCAGCATGTCGGCGTCTTCCGCGCCGGCTTCGCGCAGCACCCGAGGGTGAGAGCCGTGCCCCTGAACCACGCGCAGATCGAATTTATCCTGCAGCTGACGCAGACGACCGGAATCGGTATCGACGACGGTGATATCGTTGTTTTCACCCACCAGGTTTTCCGCCAGCGTCCCGCCAACCTGACCGGCACCAAGAATAATTATTTTCATCGTGTTCTCTGCTTCACACTGAAAGACTTAGGGCGCGCGTGCACGCCCCGAAGCATTACATTTTAATCAGCTTAGCGTAAAAGAAGCCATCGCCATCCTCGGGATGCGGGATATTCTGCCGCCCTGGCCGCTGCGCATCGCCGGTTTCAACCAGTTTGGCATCGGCGTGGTGCTGCAAGAACGCGGCGATCTGGCTGCTGTTTTCATCCGGCAGGATAGAGCAGGTGGCGTAAACCATCACGCCGCCCGATTTCAGATGGGGCCAGACGGCTTCCAGGATCTCTGCCTGCAGCGCGGCGAGTTCTGCGATGTCGCGATCGCGGCGCAGCCATTTGATGTCGGGGTGACGGCGGATCACGCCGGTGGCGGAACAAGGTGCGTCCAGCAGGATCCGGTCGAACTGCTTATCACCGCACCATTGCTGCGGGGTGCGGCCATCACCCAGCTTAACTTCGGCATGCAAACGCAGGCGCTGCAGGTTTTCTTTCACCCGCGCCAGGCGCTGTTCGTCGATATCGACCGCCATGACGTGCGCTTTCGGTGCCGCTTCCAGAATATGCGTGGTTTTGCCGCCAGGCGCGGCGCACAAATCGAGGATCTGTTCACCGTCTTGCGGATCCAATAGATCGACACAGCCCTGGGCTGAGGCATCTTGCACGGTGACCCAGCCGTCGGCGAACCCAGGCAGATCGGTCACGGCGCAAGGCGCCAGCAAACGCACTGCATCGGCATAGTCTGCGTGAGGTTCTGCTGCGATGCCGGCGTCGTTCAACAATTGCAGATAAGCTTCCCGAGTGTGATGCAGGCGGTTGACGCGCAGCCACATCGGTGGCTTCTGGTTATTGGCGTCGACGATCTGTTCCCAGTTGGCGGGATAGGCTTGTTGAAGGCGTTTCAGCAACCAGCTTGGGTGCAGATAGCGGCTGTCATTGTTGGCGGCGCGCTGCAGCAGCTCTTCCTGCTGGCGCTGGAATTGCCGCAAGACGCCGTTAATCAGGCCTTTCAACTGCGGGCGTTTCAGCGCTACCGCGCCCTCCACGGTTTCCGCCAATACGGCGTGCGCCGGGATACGGGTATACAGCAGCTGATAGAGGCCGACCATCAGCAAATAATGCAGCGTACGTTGCTTGCCGGTCAGCGGCTTGGCCATCAATTGCTGAATGCACCATTCGAGCTGCGGCAGCACGCGCAGCGTGCCGAAACACAGTTCCTGCAGCAACCCGCGATCTTTATCGCTGATGGTGGTTTGGAGCGCCGGCAGGACGGTGCTGAGCGACTGCCCTTGATCCAGCACCTGGCCGATGGCTTTGGCAGCGATGCTGCGGAGATTGTAATTATTTTTCATAGGCTGAAGCTGATAACGATCGGCATTAAGAAAATAACGGCCCGGCGATGAACGGCCGGGCAGTGGGGTGGCTTACAGCCGGTTACCCGGGGTAAACCATTCACGACGTGAATTTAAAAGGTCTTGCGCCGACATCGGTTTCTTGCCGGCGGGCTGCAGTTGGATCAGATTGAGGATGCCGTCGGCGGTCGCCACCTGAATGCCGTGCTTGTCGGCATGGACAACGGTGCCTGGCTCCGCGTTGGCGCTTTGCGCCAGTACGCTGGCTTGCCACACTTTCACCGGTTGATCGTCGATGGTGAAGTAGCTGACCGGCCAAGGGTTGAAGGCGCGGATACAACGCTCCAGCTGAGCGGCGGACAGTGTCCAGTCCAGGCGAGCTTCTTCTTTGCTCAGCTTCTCTGCGTAGGTGACCAGCGCTTCGTCCTGCACTTCGCGGGTGGCGCTGCCGCTTGCCATTTGGCGCAGCGTAGTCAGCATGCCCTGCGGGCCGAGCTGTGCCAGCTTGTCGTAGAGACTGGCGCTGGTATCGCTGCTCTCAATCGGGCAGGCAATCTTGTGCATCATGTCACCGGTATCGAGACCGACGTCCATCTGCATGATGGTCACGCCGGTTTCGCTGTCGCCGGCCCAGAGAGAACGCTGGATCGGTGCCGCGCCGCGCCAGCGAGGCAGCAGCGAGCCATGTACGTTGATGCAACCGAGACGCGGCATATCCAGCACCGCCTGCGGCAGGATCAGCCCGTAGGCAACCACCACCATCACGTCGGCGTGGAGTTCGGCCACCAGGCGTTGGTTCTCTTCGGGGCGCAGCGATTTGGGCTGAAAGACCGGCAGTTGGTGTTGTTCAGCCAGCACTTTGACCGGGCTTGGCGTCAGCTTATTGCCGCGGCCCGCCGGGCGGTCGGGCTGGGTAAAAACGCCGACAATCTGGTGCTCAGATGACAACAGCGCGTCAAGATGACGCGCTGCGAAGTCTGGTGTTCCGGCGAAAGTAATCCGTAAAGAGTCAGACACGTTGATTTCCTGATCGGTTAGGCGCGGGCTTGAAGCTTGGCCATTTTTTCCAGTTTCTGACGAATGCGCTGACGCTTGAGCGGCGACAGGTAATCGACGAACAGTTTACCCATCAGGTGATCCATCTCGTGCTGGATGCAGATCGCCAACAGATCGTCCGCTTCCAGCTCGAAAGGTTTGCCTTCGCGATCCAGCGCGCGGATCTTCACCTGCGCGGCACGGGGTACCAACGCACGCTGTTCGGGAATGGAAAGACAGCCTTCCTCGATGCCGGTTTCGCCGCTTGTTTCCAGCAGTTCCGGGTTGATCAGCACCAGGCGCTGATCGCGATTCTCGGAGACGTCGATCACGATAATGCGCTGATGGATATCCACCTGAGTCGCAGCCAGGCCAATGCCTTCCTCTGCGTACATGGTTTCAAACATATCATCCACGATGCGCTGGATATCTGCATTGACTTCTTTTACCGGCGCTGCGACTTTGCGCAGACGCTCGTCTGGGAAATGTAATACCTGCAAGACTGACATATATCTTTAGATCTGTATCCGAGTAATGAACGAGGTTTAACCTCTATTCTAGACATTTCCCGGCCTGATTGACAGCATTGCGCACCAATTGCTCAGATTGGTAATACCACCGTTTTTGCTGAGGGAACAGACGATGCGGCCGGAAGAGATCGCTTTACGGATGCGAGGGGTAACGGGGCTGCAGACCGTTGTGGCCAGCCGGATCGCGCGGCAGCTATCGCAAATGGGGTGCGAGCCTCGCAGCGCGTTGCGTGAACTGGGATTGAACGAACGGCAGCAGACGCAGTTCAACCAGGTGGATCCCGGTTATTTGGCGGCGACCCTGCGTTGGCTGGAGGAGCCGGCGCACCGTATGCTGAACTACGGAGCGGCCGGCTATCCGGAACGCCTGGCCCAGATCGACGATGCGCCGCTGTTTCTGCTGATCGAGGGCGATCCTCAGGCGTTGCTGCGTCCGCAGCTCGCCATGGTTGGCAGCCGGCAGTTCAGCCACTACGGCGAGCGTTGGGCCAATTATTTCGCCGAGGAATTGGCGCGTTGCGGTTTCACCATCACCAGCGGTTTGGCGATCGGCATCGACGGCATTTGCCATCGCGCAGCGCTGGCGGCCGGGGGTTGCACGGTAGCGGTGTTGGGCAGCGGGCTGGCCAATGTTTATCCGCGCCGGCACCGCAGGCTCGCGGAGCAGATTGTCGAGCAGGGTGGCGCGGTGATTTCAGATCATTTGGTCACCGATTTACCTCTGGCCGACCATTTTCCGCGCCGTAACCGCATTATCAGCGGACTGAGCCAGGGCGTTTTGGTCATAGAAGCCTCGTTGCGCAGCGGTACTCTGGTGACGGCTCGCTATGCGCTGGAGCAGGGGCGTGAAGTGTTCGCCTTGCCGGGGCCGTTAGGGAACCCGATGAGCGAGGGGACACATTGGCTGATCCAACAGGGCGCGCACCTGGTCACCGGGCCTAAAGATATCGCAGAATTGCTGGGAAGCGGCCTTCACTGGCTGCCACTGAACGAAAATACAACTATTTGTGCGTCGCAGGCTGAAGTTGAATTGCCATTTGCCGATGTGTTGGCTAACGTAGGAGATGAGGTGACACCTGTTGACGTCGTCGCTGAACGTGCCGGCCAACCTGTGCCAGTGGTGGTAATCAAGTTACTCGAACTGGAGTTAGCAGGCTGGATCGCAGCTGTACCCGGCGGCTATGTCCGAATAAGGAGGGCAAGCCATGTTCGACGTACTCATGTACTTGTTTGAAACTTATATCCACAATGAACCAGAGATGCGCGTCGATCAGGATCAACTGACTGATGATCTCGCTCAGGCGGGGTTTCATCGGGATGATATCTACAACGCGTTGAATTGGCTTGAAAAGTTGGCTGACCTGCAAGAAGGTCAAAATGCGCCTTACTTTATGGATGCCGATCCGCTGGCGATGCGGATCTACACCGAAGAGGAAAGCGCGCGTCTGGACGCCGGCTGCCGTGGTTTTCTCCTGTTCCTGGAACAGATTCAGGTATTGAACCTCGAAACCCGTGAAATGGTTATCGACCGCGTTATGGCCTTGGATAATGCGGAATTCGATCTCGAAGATCTGAAATGGGTCGTGTTGATGGTGCTGTTTAATATCCCCGGATATGAAAGCGCCTATCAGCAAATGGAAGAACTGTTGTTTGAAGTGAACGAAGGTTATCTGCATTGAGCCGATAACGCGCATAGAAGACGTTATGACAAAAAACGCGATTTTTGCCGCCAGGCAAAATGAACCCTGTCCGGAATGCGGGGCCGAGTTGGTGATCCGTAGCGGTCGCCACGGCCCCTTCCTCGGCTGTTCCCAGTACCCTGAATGCCAATATATTCGCCCGCTGAAAGCGCAGGCCGATGGGCATATCGTCAAGGTGCTGGATGGGCAGCAGTGCCCGAAGTGCCAGGCGACGTTGGTGCTGCGCCAGGGGCGCTATGGCATGTTTATCGGTTGCAGCGATTATCCGCAGTGCGATCACACTGAAGTGATCGATAAGCCTGACGAAACCGCCATTACCTGCCCGCAGTGCGGTCAGGGCAAACTGCTGCAGCGTAAGTCGCGCTATGGCAAGGTTTTTCACTCCTGCGATCGTTACCCGGAATGCCAATTTGCCCTCAATGTTAAACCCGTCGCCGGTGAATGTGCCTATTGCCATTATCCGCTGCTGATGGAAAAGCGCACGGCAAAAGGCCCCGTCCTGTGCTGTGCCAGCAAGCTGTGCGGAAAACCCGTCGCGACTACAGAATAATCACATCATGAACTCAGAATTAAGCCCGAACCTTGTATCTATCATCGATGCTTTGCATCAACAGCAGGTGATTGCCTATCCTACCGAAGCGGTATTCGGCCTGGGGTGCGATCCCGACAGCGAACAGGCGGTCAATGCGCTGCTGGCGTTGAAACAGCGGCCGTGGGAAAAGGGGCTGATTCTGATCGCCGCCGACTATGCGCAGCTTAAGCCTTATATCGACGACAGTGCGCTCAGCGAACAGCAACGCGCGACGATGTTCGCCAGTTGGCCTGGGCCGGTAACCTGGGTGTTGCCTGCTCGCCCGGAGACGCCACGTTTACTGACCGGGCGTTTCAGCTCGCTGGCGGTGCGCGTTAGCGATCACCCGTTGGTGCAGCGGCTGTGTCGGCAGTACGGCAAGCCGCTGGTATCGACCAGTGCCAATCTCAGTGGATTGGAGCCGTGCCGCAGTGCGGATGAAGTCACACGACAATTCGGCACGGCTTTCCCGGTATTGGCCGGCGAGGTGGGTGGCCGTCTTAATCCTTCCGAAATCAGAGATGCTCTGACCGGCGAACAGATCCGTCAGGGCTAGAGGTAATGGGCATGGAGAAGTTTGCGGTATTTGGCAACCCTATCGGTCACAGCAAGTCGCCGCGAATTCATGCGCTGTTCGCTGCCCAGACTGGCATTGAGCATCCTTATGGAGCGGTGTTGGCGCCGTTGGATGGTTTTGAAACCAGCCTGCAGGCGTTTATCCACGCCGGAGGGCTGGGGGCGAACGTCACGGTGCCTTTCAAAGAGCGTGCTTATGAGCTCGCCTCCGAGCTGAGTGAGCGTGCAGCGATGGCCGGGGCGGTCAATACCCTGAAGGTATTGCCGAATGGCGGTCTATTGGGGGATAACACCGACGGCATCGGTTTGCTGACCGATCTACAGCGTCAACAATTGATCCGGCCGCAGGATCGCATTCTGCTGGTGGGCGCCGGCGGCGCAGCGCGCGGCGTGATCCTACCGCTGCTGTCTTTCGGCTGCCGGCTCACGATCGCCAACCGCACCTTCAGCCGAGCTCAGGAGTTGGCCCACGCTTTCCGGCATTTGGGGGAAATCTCGGCGGCGCCGATGGATCAACTGGATCAGCAAGCGTTCGATCTGGTGATCAATGCGACGGCGTCCGGCATCAGCGGGGAGATCCCGGCCTTGCCCGCGGGCGTAGTCAACGTGCAAACCCGTTGCTATGACATGTTTTATCAGCAGGGCGTCACGCCATTCCTGGCCTGGGCGCAGCAGCGGGGGGCAACCGAATATGCCGATGGGCTGGGTATGCTGGTGGGGCAGGCGGCGCATGCTTTCCTGCTTTGGCACGGAGTGATGCCAGAGATCGAGCCGGTATTGCGCCAGCTGCGCAGCGAGCTGGCGGCATAAATCCTACCCCGTTCTCTTTATAGGTAACGGGGCGCCCATCAGATATCTTCCGACAGGTATTCGTCTTTCCAGCGTACATAGTTGTTAGAAGAATAAAGCAATCCCTCCAACTCGGCGGCGGTCAACGGCCGAACCTGGCGTGCCGGGCTACCCATATAAAGATAGCCGCTCGCCAGGCGCTTGCCCGGCGCCACCAAACTGCCGGCGCCAATCATTACGTCGTCTTCTACTACTACACCGTCCAACAGGATCGATCCCATACCGACCAGCACTCGGTTGCCGATGGCGCAGCCGTGCAGCATCGCTTTATGGCCCACGGTCACGTCTTCCCCAATCAGCAGGGGAAAACCGTCGGGGTTGTGTTCGGAACGGTGAGTCACATGCAGTACGCTGCCGTCCTGAATATTGCTGCGCGCGCCGATCTTTACCGCATTGACGTCGCCGCGGATAGCGACCAGCGGCCAGATGCTGACGTCATCCGCCAGATCGACGTCGCCGATCACGACGCTGGAAGGATCGATCAAGACGCGCTGACCGAGTTTGGGGGTGTATTGAAGATAAGAACGTACTGCATCGGACATAATGCTGCCTCACGTCGGGATCATATTTACCGGCAATACTAGACTCTGACGATGGAATTACAACCAACGACAGCGCCGGATCCTGCGGAAAATGGCCCTGATCGCACAAGATCCACCCGGAAGGGCTGAAAAGTGTGCAAATAGAAAGAAAAGATCAAAAAAGGGGTTGTGCAAAAAACTCGGATCCCTATAATGCGCCTCCATCGACACGGAACATGTGAACAACTTCACAGAGTATCCGGGGGTCGCAGAGAAAAAATCCTGAAAATTAGGGTTGACTCTGAAAGAGGAAAGCGTAATATACGCCACCTCGAGTTAGCAAGCGAAAGCGCCTAACTCACTGCTCTTTAACAATTTATCAGACAATCTGTGTGGGCACTCCACAAGACGATATCCAGCATCTTCGGATGCAAAAAAATATCAAGTCTTGAAGAGTGACTAACTGAAGTAAAATTCATGCAGTAAATCTTTGAGCATCGCTTCTCGAGTGGAAGCAAATCAAGCTTTTAATTGAAGAGTTTGATCATGGCTCAGATTGAACGCTGGCGGCAGGCTTAACACATGCAAGTCGAGCGGTAGCACAGGGGAGCTTGCTCCCTGGGTGACGAGCGGCGGACGGGTGAGTAATGTCTGGGAAACTGCCTGATGGAGGGGGATAACTACTGGAAACGGTAGCTAATACCGCATAACGTCGCAAGACCAAAGAGGGGGACCTTCGGGCCTCTTGCCATCAGATGTGCCCAGATGGGATTAGCTAGTAGGTGGGGTAATGGCTCACCTAGGCGACGATCCCTAGCTGGTCTGAGAGGATGACCAGCCACACTGGAACTGAGACACGGTCCAGACTCCTACGGGAGGCAGCAGTGGGGAATATTGCACAATGGGCGCAAGCCTGATGCAGCCATGCCGCGTGTGTGAAGAAGGCCTTCGGGTTGTAAAGCACTTTCAGCGAGGAGGAAGGTGGTGAACTTAATACGTTCACCAATTGACGTTACTCGCAGAAGAAGCACCGGCTAACTCCGTGCCAGCAGCCGCGGTAATACGGAGGGTGCAAGCGTTAATCGGAATTACTGGGCGTAAAGCGCACGCAGGCGGTTTGTTAAGTCAGATGTGAAATCCCCGGGCTCAACCTGGGAACTGCATTTGAAACTGGCAAGCTAGAGTCTCGTAGAGGGGGGTAGAATTCCAGGTGTAGCGGTGAAATGCGTAGAGATCTGGAGGAATACCGGTGGCGAAGGCGGCCCCCTGGACGAAGACTGACGCTCAGGTGCGAAAGCGTGGGGAGCAAACAGGATTAGATACCCTGGTAGTCCACGCTGTAAACGATGTCGATTTGGAGGTTGTGCCCTTGAGGCGTGGCTTCCGGAGCTAACGCGTTAAATCGACCGCCTGGGGAGTACGGCCGCAAGGTTAAAACTCAAATGAATTGACGGGGGCCCGCACAAGCGGTGGAGCATGTGGTTTAATTCGATGCAACGCGAAGAACCTTACCTACTCTTGACATCCAGAGAACTTAGCAGAGATGCTTTGGTGCCTTCGGGAACTCTGAGACAGGTGCTGCATGGCTGTCGTCAGCTCGTGTTGTGAAATGTTGGGTTAAGTCCCGCAACGAGCGCAACCCTTATCCTTTGTTGCCAGCGGTTCGGCCGGGAACTCAAAGGAGACTGCCAGTGATAAACTGGAGGAAGGTGGGGATGACGTCAAGTCATCATGGCCCTTACGAGTAGGGCTACACACGTGCTACAATGGCATATACAAAGAGAAGCGACCTCGCGAGAGCAAGCGGACCTCATAAAGTATGTCGTAGTCCGGATTGGAGTCTGCAACTCGACTCCATGAAGTCGGAATCGCTAGTAATCGTAGATCAGAATGCTACGGTGAATACGTTCCCGGGCCTTGTACACACCGCCCGTCACACCATGGGAGTGGGTTGCAAAAGAAGTAGGTAGCTTAACCTTCGGGAGGGCGCTTACCACTTTGTGATTCATGACTGGGGTGAAGTCGTAACAAGGTAACCGTAGGGGAACCTGCGGTTGGATCACCTCCTTACCTAAAGATATTAGTTCGAGTGGCGTGCTCACACAGATTGTCTGATGAAAAAGTAACGAGCAAAGCGCTACCTGTTGATGCCATGAGTTATTCATGCTGATACGAACCGATTAAGTTATTCAGTTTAATCGGATTTTCGTGTCCCCATCGTCTAGAGGCCTAGGACACTGCCCTTTCACGGCTGTAACAGGGGTTCGAATCCCCTTGGGGACGCCATTCCGATAATGAGTGAAAGACATTATCACCGGTCACGACAGGCCGAAAAAATCTTAAAGATGACTTGCGAGTCATGTTTAAGATATTGCTCTTTAACAATCTGGAACAAGCTGAAAATTGAAACATGACGGCTGAAATTTATCCATCCGTAGAAGTGCTGGGGTAAAGAGTAACCTGTCATAGAGTCTCTCAAATGTTTGCAGCGCGAACGATGGAAACATCTTCGGGTTGTGAGGTTAAGTGACTAAGCGTACACGGTGGATGCCTAGGCAGTCAGAGGCGATGAAGGGCGTGCTAATCTGCGAAAAGCGTCGGTAAGGTGATATGAACCGTTACAACCGGCGATACCCGAATGGGGAAACCCAGTGTGTTTCGACACACTATCATGTCATGAATACATAGTGGCATGAGGCGAACCGGGGGAACTGAAACATCTAAGTATCCCGAGGAAAAGAAATCAACCGAGATTCCCCCAGTAGCGGCGAGCGAACGGGGAGGAGCCCAGAACCTGAATCGGCTTGTGTGTTAGTGGAAGCGTCTGGAAAGTCGCGCAGCAAAGGGTGATAGCCCCGTACACTAAAATGCACAGGTCGTGAGTTCGATGAGTAGGGCGGGACACGTGACATCCTGTCTGAATATGGGGGGACCATCCTCCAAGGCTAAATACTCCTGACTGACCGATAGTGAACCAGTACCGTGAGGGAAAGGCGAAAAGAACCCCGGCGAGGGGAGTGAAATAGAACCTGAAACCGTGTACGTACAAGCAGTGGGAGCACCTTCGTGGTGTGACTGCGTACCTTTTGTATAATGGGTCAGCGACTTATATTTTGTAGCAAGGTTAACCGTATAGGGGAGCCGTAGGGAAACCGAGTCTTAACTGGGCGAATAGTTGCAAGGTATAGACCCGAAACCCGGTGATCTAGCCATGGGCAGGTTGAAGGTTGGGTAACACTAACTGGAGGACCGAACCGACTAATGTTGAAAAATTAGCGGATGACTTGTGGCTGGGGGTGAAAGGCCAATCAAACCGGGAGATAGCTGGTTCTCCCCGAAAGCTATTTAGGTAGCGCCTCGTGAACTCATCTTCGGGGGTAGAGCACTGTTTCGGCTAGGGGGCCATCCCGGCTTACCAAACCGATGCAAACTCCGAATACCGAAGAATGTTATCACGGGAGACACACGGCGGGTGCTAACGTCCGTCGTGAAGAGGGAAACAACCCAGACCGCCAGCTAAGGTCCCAAAGTCATGGTTAAGTGGGAAACGATGTGGGAAGGCATAGACAGCCAGGATGTTGGCTTAGAAGCAGCCATCATTTAAAGAAAGCGTAATAGCTCACTGGTCGAGTCGGCCTGCGCGGAAGATGTAACGGGGCTAAACCATGCACCGAAGCTGCGGCAGCGACGCTTAGGCGTTGTTGGGTAGGGGAGCGTTCTGTAAGCCGTTGAAGGTGGCCTGTGAGGGTTGCTGGAGGTATCAGAAGTGCGAATGCTGACATAAGTAACGATAAAGCGGGTGAAAAGCCCGCTCGCCGGAAGACCAAGGGTTCCTGTCCAACGTTAATCGGGGCAGGGTGAGTCGACCCCTAAGGCGAGGCTGAAAAGCGTAGTCGATGGGAAACAGGTTAATATTCCTGTACTTGGTGTTACTGCGAAGGGGGGACGGAGAAGGCTAGGCTAGCCGGGCGACGGTTGTCCCGGTTTAAGCGTGTAGGGGGTGTGACCTGGTAAATCCGGTTGCATATCAACCCTGAGGCGTGATGACGATGCACTACGGTGCAGAAGTAGTTGATGCCCTGCTTCCAGGAAAAGCCTCTAAGCTCCAGGTAACATTGAATCGTACCCCAAACCGACACAGGTGGTCAGGTAGAGAATACCAAGGCGCTTGAGAGAACTCGGGTGAAGGAACTAGGCAAAATGGTGCCGTAACTTCGGGAGAAGGCACGCTGGCATGTAGGTGAAGTCCTTCGCGGATGGAGCTGAAGCCAGTCGAAGATACCAGCTGGCTGCAACTGTTTAATAAAAACACAGCACTGTGCAAACACGAAAGTGGACGTATACGGTGTGACGCCTGCCCGGTGCTGGAAGGTTAATTGATGGGGTCAGCCGCAAGGCGAAGCTCTTGATCGAAGCCCCAGTAAACGGCGGCCGTAACTATAACGGTCCTAAGGTAGCGAAATTCCTTGTCGGGTAAGTTCCGACCTGCACGAATGGCGTAATGATGGCCAGGCTGTCTCCACCCGAGACTCAGTGAAATTGAACTCGCTGTGAAGATGCAGTGTACCCGCGGCAAGACGGAAAGACCCCGTGAACCTTTACTATAGCTTGACACTGAACATTGAGCCTTGATGTGTAGGATAGGTGGGAGGCTTTGAAGCGTGGACGCCAGTCTGCGTGGAGCCATCCTTGAAATACCACCCTTTAATGTTTGATGTTCTAACTCGGCCCCATAATCTGGGGTGAGGACAGTGTCTGGTGGGTAGTTTGACTGGGGCGGTCTCCTCCCAAAGAGTAACGGAGGAGCACGAAGGTTAGCTAATCACGGTCGGACATCGTGAGGTTAGTGCAAAGGCATAAGCTAGCTTGACTGCGAGAGTGACGGCTCGAGCAGGTACGAAAGTAGGTCTTAGTGATCCGGTGGTTCTGAATGGAAGGGCCATCGCTCAACGGATAAAAGGTACTCCGGGGATAACAGGCTGATACCGCCCAAGAGTTCATATCGACGGCGGTGTTTGGCACCTCGATGTCGGCTCATCACATCCTGGGGCTGAAGTAGGTCCCAAGGGTATGGCTGTTCGCCATTTAAAGTGGTACGCGAGCTGGGTTTAGAACGTCGTGAGACAGTTCGGTCCCTATCTGCCGTGGGCGTTGGAAGATTGAGAGGGGTTGCTCCTAGTACGAGAGGACCGGAGTGAACGCACCACTGGTGTTCGGGTTGTCATGCCAATGGCATTGCCCGGTAGCTAAGTGCGGAAAAGATAAGCGCTGAAAGCATCTAAGCGCGAAACTTGCCTCAAGATGAGTCTTCCCTGGGCCTTTAAGGCCCCTGAAGGAACGTTTAAGACTAAGACGTTGATAGGCTGGGTGTGTAAGTGCAGCGATGCATTGAGCTAACCAGTACTAATGATCCGTGAGGCTTAACCTTACAACACCGAAGGTGTTTTGGTGAGACCAAGACAATATTCAGCTTGTTTACAGATTGGTTCTGATGGCGACACGAGAGTGAAGCGGTTGGAATAAAACGAATTTGCCTGGCGGCAATAGCGCGGTGGTCCCACCTGACCCCATGCCGAACTCAGAAGTGAAACGCCGTAGCGCCGATGGTAGTGTGGGGTCTCCCCATGCGAGAGTAGGACACTGCCAGGCATCAAATTAAGCGTGCTGATATGGCTCAGTTGGTAGAGCGCACCCTTGGTAAGGGTGAGGTCCCCAGTTCGACTCTGGGTATCAGCACCACTTTATTTAAAGTGGGTTTAGAAGTTCGGCAGAAAAAAGAATTTGCTTGGCGGCAATAGCGCGGTGGTCCCACCTGACCCCATGCCGAACTCAGAAGTGAAACGCCGTAGCGCCGATGGTAGTGTGGGGTCTCCCCATGCGAGAGTAGGACACTGCCAAGCATCAAATAAGCCAAGAGGCCATCCGAAAGGATGGCCTTTTTGCTTTTCAGTCCCTTTACTCCCCCTCCTCATATCTTGGCGCAGAGCGCGCAATGAAACATTTTCACCTTTTCGCCGAATGCTCGACATCGACGGAAAAAAACGCTATCTTCGGGCATCTAGAAGTCTAAACGTATAAATGGATGTGTGAGGGTTAAGCAATGCCGATTCGTGTTCCTGATGAGTTACCTGCGGTCAATTTCTTGCGCGGTGAGAATGTCTTCGTGATGACATCCTCGCGGGCAAAAACACAGGAAATCAGGCCACTGAAAGTGCTGATCCTCAACCTGATGCCAAAGAAGATCGAAACGGAAAACCAGTTTTTGCGCCTGCTGTCCAACTCGCCGCTGCAGATTGATATCCAGCTGCTGCGTATCGATAGCCGCGAATCGAAGAACACGCCGGCCGAGCATCTGAATAACTTCTACTGCGACTTCGAGGATATCCAGAACGAGAACTTCGATGGTTTGATCGTTACCGGCGCGCCGCTGGGGCTGGTCGATTTCTGCGATGTTGCCTACTGGCCGCAGATCGAACGGGTGATTGACTGGGCTAAGAACCACGTTACCTCCACGCTGTTCGTTTGCTGGGCGGTACAGGCGGCGTTGAACATCCTGTACGGCATTCCCAAGATGACGCGCGAGGTGAAGCTCTCCGGCGTTTATCCGCACCAAACGCTGCAGCAGCATGCGTTGCTGACGCGCGGCTTCGACGAAAGCTTCCTGGCGCCGCATTCACGCTATGCCGATTTCCCGACCGAAGTGATTCGCCAATATACCGACCTGGACATCCTGGCCGAATCCGAGCAGGCCGGCGCCTACCTGTTTGCCAGCAGGGACAAGCGCCTGGCGTTTGTCACCGGCCATCCGGAATACGATACGCTGACCCTGGCAGGAGAGTATTGTCGCGACAACGAAGCCGGCCTCGATCCTGCCGTTCCACTCAACTACTTCCCCGATGACAACCCCTCATTGACACCGAAAGCCACCTGGCGCAGCCATGGCCATCTGCTGTTTTCCAACTGGCTCAACTATTACGTCTACCAGATCACGCCGTACGATCTGCGCCATATGAATCCGACGCTCGACTGATCTTTTCTGCTCGCCGGCGGCTGAATCGAGGCCGCCGCGCCGTTGATCCTCTGAACGATCCTCTTTTTCTCCGTCACACCTCCTTAAAATTAATTGTTAACCAAGGTGTTAGCGCATCTTTATCACTCTGGTGGAAGCGATTTCCTTACTGGCCATTATTGTTATTTTATCTAACTAGTTGATAATAAAGTGTTAATAAAATATTTAATAATAAAATGGAAATGGTTTTTGATTTTTATTTTTTGTTGAGTATTCTTAGAGCTATCGGGATGAGATCTGACCAGTTGAGGATCGTTTCATCCACCCTGATCCACAGTGATTTCTGATGAAAATGCGCCGGTCGCGCGAGCGCAACGATGGGAAGGAGCAAGGTCATGACGCAACAGATAGCAGGCACGGAGTTAAGGTTTACGCAGGGTTTCGCCGCAGCGGAGCGCCAGGTGTTGACCGATGAAGCGGTTGAATTCCTGGCGGAACTGGTGGGGAAATTCACGCCGCGGCGCAACGAGCTGCTGGCGGCGCGTGTCCGCTGGCAGCAAAATATCGATCGCGGCGAACTGCCGGGATTTATTTCGGAAACCACTTCCATTCGTGAAGGTGACTGGCAGATCCGCGGCATTCCGCAAGATCTGCGTGACCGCCGGGTCGAGATCACCGGGCCGGTTGAGCGCAAGATGGTGATCAATGCGCTTAATGCCAACGTAAAAGTGTTCATGGCGGACTTCGAAGACTCGCTGGCGCCAAGCTGGGACAAAATCATCGACGGCCAAATCAACCTGCACGATGCAGTTAACGGCACCATTTCCTACACCAATGAAGCCGGCAAAATCTACCAGCTGAAACCGAACCCGGCGGTATTGATCGCTCGCGTGCGCGGCCTGCATTTGCCGGAAAAACACGTGCTGTGGCGTGATGAAGCCATTCCCGGCGGCCTGTTCGATTTCGCGCTGTACTTCTACCACAACTATCGCCAACTGTTGGCCAAGGGCAGCGGCCCATATTTCTATCTGCCGAAAACCCAGTCCTGGGAAGAGGCGGCCTGGTGGAGCGATGTCTTCAGCTTTACCGAGGATCGTTTCGATCTGCCGCGCGGCACCATCAAAGCGACCGTGCTGATCGAAACCCTGCCGGCGGTGTTCCAGATGGACGAAATTCTCTACCACCTACGCGACCACATCGTCGGCCTGAACTGCGGCCGCTGGGATTACATCTTCAGCTACATCAAAACGCTGAAGAATCATGGCGATCGCGTGCTGCCTGATCGTCAGTCGGTGACCATGGAGAAACCTTTCCTCAGCGCCTATTCGCGTCTGTTGATCAAAACCTGTCATAAGCGCGGCGCGTTCGCCATGGGCGGTATGGCGGCGTTTATCCCGAGCAAAGACGCCGAGAAAAATGACTGGGTGTTGAATAAGGTACGGGCGGACAAAGAGCTGGAAGCCAGCAACGGCCATGACGGCACCTGGGTGGCGCACCCGGGGCTGGCGGATACGGTGATGGAGGTATTCGGCAAAGCATTGGGCGATCGCCAAAACCAGTTGGAGGTGCTGCGTGAGCAAGACGCGCCGATCAGCGCCGCACAGCTGCTGGAACCGTGCGACGGCGAACGCACCGAGGCGGGGATGCGCGCCAATATCCGCGTGGCGGTGCAGTACATCGAAGCCTGGATCTCCGGCAACGGTTGCGTACCAATTTACGGTTTGATGGAAGATGCGGCGACGGCGGAGATCTCCCGTACGTCAATCTGGCAGTGGATCCACCACGAGAAGAGCCTGAGCGACGGGCGTCCGGTCACCAAGGCGCTGTTCCGCCAGATGCTGCAAGAAGAGATGTTGGTGGTGCGTGAAGAAGTGGGGGAAGCGCGCTTTAACGCCGGCCGGTTCGAAGAGGCGGCGCGCCTGATGGAGCGCATCACCACGCAAGATGAGTTAATCGATTTCCTGACGCTGCCCGGCTATGCGCTGCTGGCCTGAATTTTCCCAATCAACCCTACATGACTGAAAGGATAAAAATTATGTCTACCTCTCGCTCTCAACAGATCCAGCAGCTGGAACAGGAATGGAAATCGGCCCGTTGGGAAGGCATCACTCGCCCTTACAGCGCCGAAGACGTGATCAACCTGCGCGGTTCGGTCAACCCGGAATGCACCCTGGCGCAAAACGGCGCCGCCAAACTGTGGGCATTGTTGAATGGCAAGGCGCGCAAAGGCTACGTGAACTGCCTGGGCGCGCTGACCGGTGGCCAGGCGCTGCAGCAGGCCAAAGCCGGCGTCGAGGCTATCTACCTGTCAGGCTGGCAGGTGGCGGCGGACGCCAACAGCGCGGCGGCCATGTACCCTGACCAGTCGCTGTATCCGGTGGACTCGGTGCCGAAGGTCGTCGAGCGCATCAACAATACCTTCCGCCGCGCCGATCAGATCCAATGGGCTAACCAGATTGAGCCGGGCAGCAAAGGCTACACCGATTATTTCCTGCCGATCGTCGCCGATGCGGAAGCCGGCTTCGGCGGCGTGCTGAACGCCTTCGAGCTGATGAAAGCGATGATCACCGCCGGCGCCGCCGGGGTACACTTTGAAGACCAGCTGGCGGCGGTGAAGAAATGCGGCCATATGGGCGGCAAAGTGCTGGTGCCGACGCAGGAAGCGATCCAGAAACTGGTCGCCGCGCGCCTGGCGGCCGACGTGCTCGGCGTGCCGACGCTGGTGATCGCCCGCACCGACGCCGATGCGGCCGACCTGCTGACCTCCGATTGCGATCCGTATGACAGCGCCTTCGTCACCGGCGAGCGCACGGCGGAAGGCTTCTTCCGCACCCATGCCGGCGTCGAGCAGGCGATCAGCCGCGGCCTGGCTTACGCTCCTTACGCGGATATGGTGTGGTGCGAAACCTCAACGCCGGATCTGGATGCCGCTCAGCGCTTCGCCGACGCCATCCACGCCAAATACCCGGGTAAGCTGCTGGCCTACAACTGCTCGCCGTCGTTCAACTGGAAGAAGAACCTCGACGACCAGACCATCGCTCGCTTCCAGCAGGCGCTGTCGGATATGGGCTACAAATATCAGTTCATCACGCTGGCGGGCATCCACAGCATGTGGTTCAACATGTTCGATCTGGCGCACGCCTATGCGCAGGGCGAGGGCATGAAACACTACGTCGAGAAGGTGCAGCAGGCGGAGTTCGCCGCGGTGGATCGCGGCTACACCTTCGCGTCGCACCAGCAAGAGGTGGGCACCGGCTACTTCGACAAGGTCACCACCATCATTCAGGGCGGCGCCTCTTCGGTCACCGCGCTGACCGGTTCGACGGAAGAACAGCAGTTCTGATGCGGCAAGCTTGAAGACGTTCCACCCGGAGCCTGCATGCGCAGGCTTCTTTTTCTGGCGGGGGTAAGGATGGCGGCAAAACTGGAGTTGTTGATCGCACAGACGATCCTGCAGGGCTTCGATGCGCAGTACGGCCGCTTTCTGGAAGTGACCGCCGGCGCGCAGCAGCGCTTCGAGCAGGCGGACTGGCCGGCGGTGCAGCAGGCGATGAAAAAGCGCATCCATCTGTACGACCATCACGTCGGCCTGGTGGTGGAGCAGCTCAAATGCATCACCGGGCAGAAATACTTCGACGCCGACTTCCCCAGCCGGGTCAAAGCAGTCTATATCGACCTGCTGCCGGACTATCCGCGTTTCGAGATCGCTGAAAGCTTCTTTAACTCGGTCTACTGCAGGCTGTTCAAGCACCGCGATCTGACGCCGGACAAGCTGTTCGTCTTCAGTTCGCAGCCGGAGCGGCGCTTTCGCGACATCCCGCGTCCGCTGGCGCGCGATTTTACTCCCCATGGCGATCTGCCGGCGATGCTGCGCAGCGTACTGAGCGATCTGCCGCTGCGGCTGCTGTGGGAGGATTTGACGCGCGATATTCGCTACATCACTCAGGCGCTGCAACGCGCCTTCAGCGCACAGCAGCTGGCGGGTGCAACCTTCCAGATCGCCAACGAACTGTTCTACCGCAACAAGGCCGCCTGGCTGGTCGGCAAGCTGCGCCTGGCCGACGGCGTTTATCCGTTCTTGCTGCCTATCCACCACAGCGAATCGGGCGCGCTGTTTATCGACGCCTGCCTGACCGGTAAGGCCGAGGCCAGCATTGTCTTCGGCTTCGCTCGTTCTTATTTCATGGTCTACGCGCCGCTGCCAGCGGCGATGGTGGAGTGGCTGCGCGAGATCCTGCCGGGCAAAACCACCGCCGAGCTGTACATGGCGATCGGCTGCCAGAAGCACGGCAAAACCGAATGCTATCGCGAATACCTGACCTTTATGGCGCAGTCGCAGGAGCAATTTATCATCGCGCCGGGGGTGAAGGGCATGGTGATGCTGGTGTTCACCTTGCCGTCCTTCGATCGGGTATTCAAAGTGATCAAGGACGAGTTCGCCCCGCAAAAAGAGGTGACGCAGGCGCAGGTGATGGCCTGCTATCAGCTGGTGAAAGAGCACGATCGCGTCGGGCGCATGGCGGATACCCAAGAGTACGAGAATTTCGTCGTCGACAAGGCGCGCCTCAGCCCGGTGCTGTTGGCGGAACTGCAGCGCGAAGTGCCGGGCAAACTGGAAGATCTCGGCGATCGCATCGTGATCAAGCACCTGTATATGGAACGGCGTATGACGCCGCTGAACCTGTATCTGGAGCAGGCCAACGACCAGCAGATGCGCGATGCGATCGAAGAGTACGGTAATGCCATCAAGCAGCTGGCCGCCGCCAATATCTTCCCCGGTGACATGCTGTTCAAGAACTTTGGCGTGACGCGCCACGGGCGGGTGGTGTTCTACGACTACGACGAAATTTGCTACATGACCGAGGTTAACTTCCGCGACATTCCGCCGCCGCGCTATCCGGAGGACGAGCTGGCCAGCGAACCGTGGTACAGCATCGCGCCCAACGACGTATTCCCGGAAGAGTTCCGCCACTTCCTGTGCGGCGATCGGCGCATTCGGCAGGTGTTTGAAGAGCTGCACAGCGATCTGTTTACGGCTGAGTATTGGCGCGGGTTGCAGCAGCGCATCCGCGAGGGGCACGTGGAAGACGTGTTCGCTTACCGCAAGAAGCAGCGGTTCAGCCAGCGCAGCGGGGCGGCGCTGCCGGCCGCCACCGCTGCGATGTAAATCAGGCCTGGGCACCCGCGACGGCGGCGCGCGCCAGTTCGGTGATGCGGGCGTAGTCGCCGCTTTCCAGCGCGTCCGCCGGCACCAGCCAGGAGCCGCCGATGCACAGTACGCTTTTCAGCGCCAGGTAGCTGCGGTAGTTGTCCGGCGAGATACCGCCGGTCGGGCAGAAGCGCACCTGCGGGAACGGGCCGCCGATCGCCTGCAGCGCTTTTACCCCGCCATTGGCTTCCGCCGGGAAGAATTTAAACTCGCGCAGGCCGTAATCCATGCCCAGCATCAGCTCGGAAACGGTGCTGATGCCCGGAATAAGCGGAATGGACCCGGCGGTGGCCGCGTTGAGCAGCTCGTCGGTCAGCCCCGGGCTGATGGCGAACTGCGCACCGGCCTCGGTCACTTCACGCAGCTGCTGGGGATTGATCACGGTACCGGCGCCGATGATCGCTTCCGGCACTTCTTGGGCGATGGCGCGAATGGCGTCCATGGCGCAGGCGGTGCGCAGCGTCACTTCCAGCACCCGCACGCCGCCGGCGACCAGCGCTTTCGCCAGCGGCACCGCATGTTCCAGCTTGTTGATCACGATGACCGGCACCACCGGCCCCGCCGTCAGGATCTGTTCGGCGCTTGTTTTCCATTGGTTCATGATGACGTTCTCCTCTGTGGCCGCCGCCAGGCGGCGATGCGGCCAGGCTATCGATTAAAATTTGATGCAGCAGGCGCCCTGCTCGGCGCCGGACAGCTGGCTGCGCAGCGCGCCGAACAGCTCGCGGCCGCAGCCGATGTGTTCTGCGCTCAGATCGGGTTGGCATGGCGTGCGCTGGGCCAGTTCGTCGGCGTCGACCAGCACCTGCAGCTCGCCGCTGCGGCCGTTGACGCGGATCGGATCGCCGTCGCGCACTTTCGCCAGCAGGCCGCCGGTATAGGCTTCCGGGGTGACGTGGATGGCGGAAGGCACCTTGCCGGAGGCGCCTGACAGGCGGCCGTCAGTCACCAGCGCCACTTTGAAGCCGCGATCCATCAGCACGCCCAGCGGCGGCATCAGCTTGTGCAGCTCCGGCATGCCGTTGGCCTGCGGCCCCTGGAAG
The DNA here is from genome assembly GCF_010119335.3 of Serratia sp. HRI. NCBI lineage: Bacteria > Pseudomonadati > Pseudomonadota > Gammaproteobacteria > Enterobacterales > Yersiniaceae > Serratia > Serratia sp. HRI. The sequence goes on from NZ_CP083690.1 coordinate 3,116,564, forward strand.
CGCACTACCACCACGCAATCGCGATCCAGCTTGCCGGCTTCGAACGCCGGCACGATGTCGTGCTGGCTGTCGAACACCACCGCCGGCGCTTCGATAATCTGGTTGTCGGCGGGCACCGCCGAGGTTTTCATCACCGCACGGCCCAGATTGCCTGCCATCACTTTGGTGCCGCCGTGATGCTCAAACGGCTGAGCGACGCTGGCGATCACGCTGGCGTCGAGCGAGCCGGCCACGCCTTCGCGCCACGCCAGCTGGCCATTATCCAGCCAGGGTTCCTGGGTGTAGCGGTGCAGGCCGAAACCGGCCACGGTGTGCACGTTTTCATGCAGCAGGCCGTGTTGCAGCAGCTCGCGCACCACCAGCGGCACGCCGCCGGCGGCCTGGAACTGGTTGATGTCGGCCGGGCCGTTCGGGTAGATGCGGCACAGCAGCGGCACCGCCTCCGACAGCTCCGAGAAATCGTCCCAGGTAATGATGATGCCTGCTGCGCGCGCCATCGCCACCAGATGCATGGTCAGGTTGGTGGAGCCGCCGGTGGCCAGCAGCGAGACGATGCCGTTTACCACCACTTTCTCGTCCATCAGGCGGCCGATCGGCAGGTAGTTGCCGGCGGTGTCGGTCAGTCGCGTCACCTGGCGCGCGGCGGCGTCGTTCAGCGCGTCGCGCAGCGGCGTGTCCGGATGTACGAAGGAGGCGCCCGGCAGGTGCAGGCCCATCACTTCCATCACCATCTGGTTGGTGTTGGCGGTGCCGTAGAAGGTGCAGGTGCCGATGCCGTGATAGGACGCGGCCTCGGCTTCCAGCAGCGCCAGGCGGTCGGCCTTGCCCTCGGCGTACAGCTGGCGCACGCGCACCTTTTCTTTGTTGGGTAAACCGCTGCTCATCGGGCCGGCAGGCACGAACAGTGCGGGCAGGTGGCCGAAGGAGAGGGCGGCCATCACCAGCCCGGGCACGATCTTGTCGCAGATGCCGAGGAACAGCGCACCGTCGAACATGTTGTGCGACAGGCCGACGGCGGTCGACATGGCGATCACGTCGCGGCTCATCAGCGACAGCTCCATGCCGTCCTGCCCCTGCGTCACGCCGTCGCACATCGCCGGCACGCCGCCGGCCACCTGGCCGACGGCGCCCACCGCCTGCAGCGCCTGTTTCAGCCGCTGCGGGTAGTGTTCGTACGGCTGGTGGGCCGACAGCATGTCGTTGTAGGCGGTGATGATGGCGATATCGCTGCGCACCATGTTTTTCAGCGCCGTCTTGTCATCGGGCTGACAGGCGGCGAAGCCGTGGGCCAGGTTGCCGCAGGCCAGCTGCGCGCGGTGGACGGTTTGGGAACGGGCCGCTTCGATACGCGCCAGATAGGCGGCACGGCTGGCCTGGGAACGGTGGGTGATGCGCTGTGTGACACGGGACAAGGTTGGGTTAATCATGCCTTCCTCACATTGCTGTTGTTATAGTCGCCGCCTGTGGCGGTGCCCCCGGTGGTGATTTGCAGCCCTGGTGTGCAAGGCCGGGGGCGATTTAGGATTTAAAACATCGTGAATGCAATCATGCCGATAGCGCCGCCGACGCTGCCCAGAATCGTTTCCATCACCGTCCAGGTTTTCAGCGTTTGCAGTTCGTTGGCGCCGGTGAATTTGCCGAACAGCCAGAAACCGGCGTCGTTGACGTGGCTCAGCACGATGGAGCCGCCGGCGATACAGATAGCCAGCGCGGCCAGCTGCCCGCCGCTCAGCCCGAGCTGGCTGGTGACCGGCAGCACCAGGCCGACGGTGGTCAGGCAGGCGACGGTGGCCGAGCCCTGAATCACCCGCACCATGGCGGAGAGCGCAAAGGCGGCCACGGCGATCGGCAGGCCGGCGCCGATCATGGCGTCACCCAGCGCCGGCCCTACGCCGGAATCCACCAGGATCTGTTTGAACACCCCGCCGGCGCCGGTCATCAGCAGGATGATCCCGGCCGGTTGCACCGCGGCGGAGCAGATGGCCAGCGTCTGTTCATTGCTCATGCCGCGCGGTTTCGCCAGGCCGTAAATCACGATCAGACAGGCCAGCAGGATGGCGGTGAACGGGTGGCCGATAAACTCCAGCCACTGCTGCAGCTGCGAACCCGGGGTGACCAGCCGCGCGCCGATGGTTTTCATGCCGACCAGCACCAGCGGGCACAGCACCAGCGCCAGGCTGAAACCGAACGACGGCAGATTGCCCTTGGTCAGCGTCGGCTCGTTCTCTTCCGGCGGCATTGGCCAGTTGACGAAGCGGCTGATAAAGCTGCCGTACAGCGGGCCGGCGATCAGCATGCCGATCACTGCCGCCACCAGGCCGATGGCGATCATCCAGCCGAAGTCGGCCTTCATCTGCGAAGCCAGCAGCATCGGCACCGGCCCCGGCAGCAGGAAGGAGGCGGCGGCGGCCACGCCGGCGAACAGCGGGATCGCCAGCTTGACGATATTGCCGTCGGTGCGGCGCGCCACGGCGAACACGATGCCGATCAGCAGCACCACCGCCACGTCGAAGAACAGCGGCAGCGCGCAGATCAGGCCGGCGATGCCGAGCGCATAGTGCGCCTTGCTTTGTCCGAATCGTTTCAGCAATTGCGCCGCAATTTGATCGAGCGCGCCGACCTCATGCAGGATCTTGCCGAACATTGCCCCCAGCGCCACCACGATCGCCAGGAAGCCCAGCGTGTCGCCCATGCCTTTTTGCATGGTGTCGGCGATATGGTCCAGCGGCATGCCGGAGAAGATGCCGGCGGCGATGGACACCAGCATCAGCGCGACGAAGGCGTGCATGCGCGCCTTCATCACCAGGAATAACAGCAGTAAAACCGAGCCGACTGCGGTACCGACCAGCGTAACGGTACTCACGCGCACACGTCCTGTGGCAGGAAGCTCTGGATATGGCGCACGGTATCGGCGATCACCGCGTCCAGCGGCTGGTTGATGTCGATCGCCATCACGTCGCTTTCGTCGGCGCCCGGTTGCTCCAGTGCGGCGAACTGGGTGACCAGCATCTGCGGTTTGAAGAAGTGGCCGTTACGCGCCGCCAGTCGGGATTCGATCACCGGGAACTCGCCGTGCAGGTAGATAAACGACAGGTTGCCGTTGCCGGCGCGCAGGCGGTCGCGATACTGCTTTTTCAGCGCCGAGCAGACGATGATCGACACGTTGTTGGTGCGCTGCATGGCGAAGGCGGCATCGTTGAGCGCGGCCAACCACGGGGCGCGATCGTCGTCGTTCAACGCTTCGCCGGCGGCCATCTTCAGGATGTTGCTGCGTGGATGCAGGAAGTCGCCGTCGAGGAAGCCGGCGGAGAGTTGGCGGGCCGCGGCGGCGGCGACGGCGGACTTGCCGCTGCCGGAAACGCCCATAACGACGTAAATGCGATTTTGATTGTTGGTCATGGCTTGGCTCCAAAGCACCGGGTGGCGTTACCTTCGTTCAGCTTGATTGTTACCGGTAACATGTTATCGGTAACATTGTCGAAGGAAGTTTGAGCGGTTGCAATGGGCTTTCGCCGTGAGGATCGCTAACTGTGATCGGCTTCAAGCTTTTTTCCCGTGTGCTAAACAGGATGCCGATAGCCTGTTACATGCTGACAACAGAGCAAGGAATCGAGAGAGAGAGGGCGCGCAGGGGCGCCCTCGGAGGGGGGGATCAGCGCACGCCGCCGTAGGCCAGGCTGATTTCTTTCGCCGCGTGGATCACCAGCGCTCCCAGTTCGATCACGCGATCGTCGGTGATGCGCGACACCGGGCCGGAGATGGAGATGGCGGCGAAGGCTTCGCGGTGCTCGTCGAAGATACAGGCAGCCACGCAGCGCAGGCCGAGCGCGTGCTCTTCGTCGTCAAAGGAGAAGCCCTGTTTGCGGATCTGCGCCAGCCCCTCTTTCAGGTTGTGCGGCGTCAGGGTGTGCGGCGTGTAGGTATGCATGCCTTTTTTGTGCAGCAGTTTGGTCACCTGATCGTCCGGCAGGGTGGCGAGGAACGCCTTGCCGGCGCCGGAGGCGTGCATCGGCAGTTTACCGCCGATCGGCGCCGACATGCGCATCAGCGCCGTACACTGCACCTGATCGATGATGATCGCCTGGTACTCGCTGGTATCCAGCACCGCCAGGTTGACGGTTTCGCCAGACTCTTCCATCAGGCGCCGCAGCGTCGGATGCACCATCGCCAGCAGGTTGCGGCTTTGCAGGAAGCTGCTGCCGACCACAAAGGCGTGCGAGCCGATGGTCCATAGGCCGAGATCGCCGACCTGGCGCACGAATCCCTGCTGCTGCATGGTGGTGAGCAGGCGGTGAGTGGTGGAATTCGGCAGGCCGGCCTGCTGCGCCAGATCGGTCAGCGCCACGTTGCCCTGAGCTTCCGAAATATATTCCAACAGCTTCAGGCCACGGGTCAACGATTGTACCTGGCCGGTCGCCGCACTGGCGGCCGGGGCTGCTGCGCGGGGCTTCTTGCCGCGTTTGGCGGGAGCAGGGGTGGCCATGGGTGAGATTCCTTTTTCCGTATGATGGAATTCATTTTCGTTTTTTGTCGATGAATTGCAAGTCGCCACCAGCTCATCGGAGGTGTTGGCGCACAACCTGAAAAACTCTCAATTGTCGCCTGGCCCTTTGTCCCTACAAGCTGTGCTAGGATGACTCGTTGGTTTTTGCGGCAGTTGAGCAATGGGCTGGATGGCAATGGAAGGGGTTACAGTGACGAATCGAGTAGAACAACTGCGTCGCCAGTTAGCGCAGCGCATTTTGGTGTTGGACGGCGGCATGGGCACCATGATCCAGAGCTACCGTCTGGACGAGCGTGATTTCCGCGGTGAGCGTTTCGCCGACTGGCGCAGCGATCTGAAAGGCAACAACGATCTGCTGGTGCTGACCAAGCCGGAAGTGATCACCGCCATTCATTACGCCTATCTTGAGGCGGGCGCCGATATCCTTGAGACCAATACCTTCAACTCCACCTCCATCGCCATGGCCGACTACCACATGGAGTCGCTGTCCGCCGAGATTAACTATCAGGCCGCCTGCCTGGCGCGCGCCTGCGCCGACGAATGGACGGCGCGCACGCCGGAAAAACCGCGCTACGTCGCCGGGGTGCTGGGGCCGACCAACCGCACTGCGTCCATCTCGCCGAACGTCAACGATCCGGCGTTCCGCAACATTTCGTTCGATGAGCTGGTGGCGGCTTACCGCGAATCGACCCGCGCGCTGGTGGAGGGCGGCGTCGATCTGATCATGATCGAAACCATCTTCGACACCCTGAATGCCAAGGCCGCCGCTTTTGCAGTGGAAACCGAATTCGAAGCGTTGGGGGTGGAACTGCCGATCATGATTTCCGGCACCATCACCGACGCCTCCGGCCGTACTTTGTCCGGCCAGACCACCGAAGCGTTTTACAATTCGCTGCGCCACGTCAAGCCGCTGACTTTCGGCCTGAACTGCGCTCTGGGCCCGGACGAACTGCGTCAGTACGTCGCCGAGCTGGCGCGCATCTCGGAGACCTACGTCACCGCGCACCCGAACGCCGGTTTGCCGAACGCCTTCGGCGAGTACGATCTGGATGCGGCCGAGATGGCGCGCCAGGTCGGGGAGTGGGCGCAGGCCGGCTTCCTCAATATCATCGGCGGCTGCTGCGGCACCACGCCGGAACATATCGCCGCGATGGCCAACGCGGTCGAGGGCGTGCCACCGCGCCGGCTGCCGGAGATCCCGGTCGCCTGCCGCCTGGCGGGCCTGGAGCCGCTGACCATCGATGCCAACACCCTGTTCGTCAACGTCGGCGAGCGCACCAACGTCACCGGTTCGGCGCGATTCAAACGCCTGATCAAAGAAGAGAAATACAGCGAGGCGCTCGACGTGGCGCGCCAGCAGGTCGAGAGCGGCGCGCAGATCATCGACATCAACATGGACGAGGGGATGCTCGACGCCGAAGCGGCGATGGTGCGCTTCCTTAACCTGATTGCCGGCGAGCCGGATATCGCCCGAGTGCCGATCATGATCGACTCCTCCAAGTGGTCCGTTATCGAGAAAGGCCTGAAGTGCATTCAGGGCAAGGGCATCGTCAACTCGATCTCGATGAAGGAGGGTGAGGAAGCCTTTATCCACCACGCCAAACTGGTGCGCCGCTACGGTGCCGCGGTGGTGGTGATGGCGTTCGACGAAGTGGGGCAGGCGGACACCCGCGAGCGCAAGTTCGAGATCTGCCGCCGCGCCTATAACATTCTGACCGAACGCGTCGGCTTCCCGCCGGAAGACATCATTTTCGACCCGAACATTTTCGCTGTCGCTACGGGCATTGAAGAGCACAACAACTACGCCGTCGACTTTATCGAAGCCTGCGCCGACATCAAAACCCACCTGCCGCACGCGATGATCTCCGGCGGCGTGTCCAACGTGTCGTTCTCGTTCCGCGGCAACGATCCGGTGCGTGAAGCGATCCATGCGGTGTTCCTGTATCACGCCATTCGCAACGGCATGGACATGGGCATCGTCAACGCCGGGCAGCTGGCGATTTATGACGATCTGCCTACCGAGCTGCGCGAGGCGGTAGAGGACGTGATCCTCAACCGTCGCGAGGACGGCACCGAACGCCTGCTGGAGCTGGCCGAAAAATACCGCGGCAGCAAAGATAATGACGTGGCGGTGCAGCAGGCTGAATGGCGCGGCTGGCCGGTAGAAAAACGGCTGGAATATTCGCTGGTGAAGGGCATCACCGAGTTTATCGAGCTGGACACCGAAGAAGCGCGGCAGCAGGCCGAACGCCCGATCGAAGTGATCGAAGGGCCGCTGATGGCGGGGATGAACGTGGTTGGCGATCTGTTCGGCGAGGGCAAGATGTTCCTGCCGCAGGTGGTGAAATCCGCCCGCGTGATGAAGCAGGCGGTGGCCTACCTGGAACCGTACATCGAGGCCAGCAAGCAGCAGGGCACCTCTGCGGGGAAAATCCTGTTGGCGACGGTGAAGGGCGACGTGCATGACATCGGCAAGAACATCGTCGGCGTGGTGCTGCAGTGCAACAACTATGAAATCGTCGATCTGGGCGTGATGGTGCCGACGGAGAAAATCCTGCGCACCGCGCGTGAGGAGAACGTGGACATCATCGGCCTGTCGGGGCTGATCACGCCGTCGCTCGACGAGATGGTCAACGTGGCGAAAGAAATGGAGCGCCAGGGCTTTACGTTGCCGCTGCTGATCGGCGGCGCCACCACCTCCAAGGCGCACACCGCGGTGAAAATCGAGCAGAACTACAGCGGCCCGACCACCTACGTGCAAAACGCCTCGCGCACCGTGGGCGTAGTGTCGGCGCTGCTGTCCGCCACCCAGCGCGACGAGTTTGTGGCGCGCACCCGCAAAGAGTATGAAACGGTGCGCATTCAGCATGCGCGTAAAAAGCCACGCACGCCGCCGGTCGATTTGCAGAAGGCACGCGCCAACGCCATGGCGCTGGACTGGGCCGATTATCAGCCGCCGGCGCCGCGGCAGCTCGGCGTGTTCCCGGTGGCGGCCGGTATCGAGACGCTGCGCCACTACATCGACTGGACGCCGTTCTTCATGACCTGGTCGCTGGCGGGCAAATACCCGCGCATCCTGGAAGACGAGGTGGTGGGGGAAGAGGCCAAGCGCCTGTTCCACGACGCCAATCAGATGCTGGATCGGCTGGCCGCCGAGCGCAGCCTCAACCCGCGCGGCGTTTACGGCCTGTTCCCGGCCAACCGCGTCGGCGACGACGTGGAAGTATACCGCGACGAACGGCGTGACGAGGTGCTGGCGGTGAGCCGCCATCTGCGTCAGCAGACGGAAAAAACCGACTTCCCGAACTACTGCCTGGCGGACTTCGTGGCGCCGAAAAGCAGCGGCAAGGCCGACTACTTCGGCGCCTTCGCGGTGACCGGCGGGCTGGAGGAGGACGCGTTGGCGGCGGCGTTCGACGCGCAGCACGACGATTACAACAAAATCATGGTTAAGGCGCTGGCGGATCGCTTGGCGGAGGCCTTCGCCGAATACCTGCATGAGCAGGTGCGCAAGCTGCACTGGGGCTATGCCGCCGACGAGAGCCTGAGCAACGAAGAGCTGATCCGCGAAAACTATCAGGGCATCCGGCCGGCGCCGGGTTATCCGGCCTGCCCGGAGCACACCGAGAAAGCGACCATCTGGCAGCTGCTGGACGTCAACCGCCACACCGGCATGGAGCTGACGGAGTCCTTCGCCATGTGGCCGGGGGCAGCGGTGTCCGGCTGGTACTTCAGCCATCCTGAAAGCAAGTACTTCGCGGTGGCGCAGATCCAGCGCGATCAGGTGGAAGACTACGCGGTGCGTAAAGGGATGAGCGTGAGCGAGGTCGAACGGTGGCTGGCGCCTAACCTCGGCTACGACGCCGACTGATTTCCTCTTTAAGGGCGCAGCGATGCGCCCTTGTCATTTACTGCGCTTCCACGTCGATGTGCAGCGCATCGTAACGCCAATACTCCAGATCGCAATCGATCACCCGGTCGTGCTGATCGCGGTTCACCCGCGTAATGAACAGCGCCGGGCTGCCGTAGGTCACCTTCAGCATGGCGGCGGCCTGCTGCGGCAGCAGGGTGGGCAGCATGTCGAAACGCACCCGCCCGTAGTGAATGCCGTAGCGCGCGGCGTACAGCGCGGTCAGCGACTGGGTCAGGTCTTCGTCCAGAATGCCGGGGAAATAGGCCGGGTTGAGGTAGTGCTCGCAGTACAGCACCGCGCGCCCGTCGATGTAGCGCAGCCGGCGAATGCGATAGGCCTCGGCGCCGGGGGGCAGCGCCAGGCGGCCGGCCAGCGGCGCGTCGAGCGTGACTACCGTGCTGTCGATCGCCTCGGTATGGGCGGCGCGCCCCTGCTGCTGCGCCATGGCGTGAAAATGGCTGCGCTGCAGCGGGTTGTAGATAAGACGCGGTGGCGAGATGAACCAGCCGCGCCGCACCTGGCGGTAGATGACGCCCTGCGCCTCCAGCTGACCGAGCGCCTCCTGCAAGGTAATGCGGGTGGTGGCGAATTGCTCGCTCAGGGCGCGTTCGGAGGGCAGCTTGCCGCCCACGGCGAACTCGCCTGCGGTGATGCGGGCGTTCAGCGTTTGGCAAATGGTCGCCACGGTCGTCGGTGCTTCACTCATACAGCGGGTGTCCCGTTTCAGTGCGTTTGGCCTCCCTTAAGGTAGACCAGCGTCGCGTTTTCGCCGTTGCAATGGGTGATAAAACTGTCGCTTTTTTAAGCTGACATATAATTATCACATTCGTCCGTTAGATTGGTTTGGCCCTTGCTGGACTAGTCCAGCCATCCCCACACTACCACCTGGAGCATCAGTTATGAAACGTTTGTGCGCTTCTGTGTTAACCAGTGCCATCGTGTTATCCAGCCAGATGAGCTGGGCCGCGGATACCGATCTGGCGGCGCTGGAGCAGGCCGCTAAAAAAGAAGGCGAAGTCAACAGCGTCGGCATGCCGGACAGCTGGGCCAACTGGAAAGGCACCTGGCAAGATCTGTTGAGCAAATATGGCCTGAAGCATGTCGATACCGACATGAGCTCCGCACAGGAGATCGCCAAATTTGATGCGGAAAAGAACAACGCTACGGCGGACATCGGTGACGTCGGCGCGGCCTTCGGCCCGGTGGCGGTGCAGAAGGGCGTAACGCAGCCGTACAAACCCTCTACCTGGGATCAGGTGCCGGACTGGGCGAAAGACAAAGACGGCCACTGGGCGCTGGCTTACACCGGCACCATCGCCTTCATCATCAATAAACAGCAGGTGAAAGATATCCCGCACAGCTGGGCCGATCTGCTGAAGGGCAGCTATCAGGTCACCATCGGCGACGTCGGCACCGCGTCGCAGGCGGCCAGCGGCGTGCTGGCGGCCACCTACGCCATGGGCGGCAACGAGAAGAACCTCAAGCCGGGCCTGGAATTCTTCGGCAAGCTGGCCAAGGCCGGCCGCCTGAGCCTGAGCAACCCGGTGATCGCATCGCTGGAGAAAGGGGAAGTGCAGGTCGGCGTGGTGTGGGATTTCAACGGCCTGAACTACCGCGACCAGATCGACAAAACCCGCTTTGAAGTGCTGATCCCGTCGGACGGCTCGATCACCTCCGGCTACACCACCATCATCAACAAATACGCCAAGCACCCGAACGCCGCCAAGCTGGCGCGCGAATACATCTTCTCCGACGCCGGCCAGATCAACCTGGCGCGCGGCTATGCCCGCCCGATCCGCGCCGAACATCTGACGCTGCCGGACGACGTCAAGGCCAAGCTGCTGCCGGCCGAGCAGTACAAGAACGCGCACCCGATCGCCGATCCGGCGGCCTGGGAACAGAGCGCCAAAGCGCTGCCGCGCCTGTGGCAGGAAAACGTCATTATGTTTATGCAGCAGTGAGTTAACGCACCATGAAAACGATCCTCGTGCTGCTGGACGGCCTCAACTACCGGGTGGCGCACGACGCCATGGGCTATCTGCAGGCCGAATGCGCGGCGGGACGCGGACGGTTGTACCTGCTGGAGAGCGAGCTGCCCTCGCTCTCCCGGCCGCTGTATGAATGCATCCTCACCGGCGTCACGCCGGTGGAGAGCGGCGTGGTGCACAACCACGTCTCGCGCCTTTCTCATCAACAAAGCGTGTTTCATTACGCGCGCGCCGCCGGGTTGACCACCGCCGCCGCCGCTTACCACTGGTTCAGCGAATTGTATAACCGCACGCCGTTCGACGCCGCGCGCGACCGCCATACCGACGCGCCTGAGCTGCCGATCCAGCACGGGCATTTCTATTACGACGACGGCTATCCCGACAGCCATCTGTTCGACGACGCCGAAAGCTTGCGCCTGCGTCATCAGCCGGACTTTCTGCTGGTCCATCCGATGAACATCGACGACGCCGGGCACCGCTTCGGCCTCTCTTCGCCGCAGTACCGCAATGCGGCACGCCGCGCCGACGGTTCGCTGTCGCGCTATCTGCCCGAGTGGCTGGCCGCCGGTTATCAGGTGCTGGTTACTGCCGACCATGGCATGAACGACGATCGCAGCCACGGCGGGGTGTTGCCGGAGGAGCGCCAGGTGCCGCTGTTCGTGTTCGGCACGGGCTTCAGCCTGGACGACGCCGATCCGCAGCAAACCGAGCTGTGCGGCACGATTTGCGATCTGCTGCAGGCGCCGCACGACAAGCCGCGATGCCGGGCGTTGCTGGCGCAGGATGCGCGATGAACGGCAAAACCAAATGGATCGCCGCGCTGTGCCTGTTGCCGTTTATCGTGCTGTTCGGCGCGTTTCAGATCGCCCCGCTGGTGTGGATCGCCGTTCACAGCTTTTTCAGCGAGAGCAGCGGCTGGGGATGGGGCAACTATGTCGATATTCTCACCTCGCCGTTCTACCTGCAGGCCTTTCAGTTCTCGCTGGAGATCTCGCTGTGGTCGAGCGTCTACGGCTTGCTGATTGCGTTAGTGGGCAGTTACTCGCTGCGCCAGCTCGGCCAGACCCGATTTCATGACTTCGTGATGTCGTTCACCAACATGACCAGCAACTTCGCCGGGGTGCCGCTGGCGTTCGCTTTCGTCATCCTGCTGGGGCTGAACGGTTGCCTGACGCTGCTGCTGCGCAAATACGGTCTGATGGAGAGTTTCAACCTCTATTCGAAGAGCGGCCTGATCGTGCTGTATACCTACTTCCAGATCCCGCTGGGGGTGCTGTTGCTGTATCCGGCGTTCGACGCGCTGCGCGCCGACTGGCGCGAGTCGGCGGCGCTGCTCGGCGCCGGCCCCTGGCGCTACTGGCGGCATATCGGCCTGCCGGTGCTGGCGCCGGCGCTGATGGGCACCTTCGTCATTCTGCTGGCTAACGCGCTGGGCGCCTACGCTACGGTCTACGCGCTGACCACCGGCAACTTCAACGTGATCCCGATCCGTATCTCGGCGCTGGTGGCGGGGGACATCTCCCTCGATCCGAACCTGGCCAGCGCGCTGGCGATGCTGCTGGTGGTGATGATGGCGTTTATCACGGTGATCCACCAATGGATGCTGCGCAGGAGCTACCTTAATGCGCGCTCATAATCGGATGGAGAATGCTCATGTCGCGTGCTGAACGCCTGTACCATCGCACGGTGACCGGCCTGCTGCTGCTGATCCTGCTGTTGCCGCTGGCGGCGACGCTGATTTATGCGCTGGCCACCCAGTGGGGTGCCACTATTTTGCCGGACGGTTTTACCCTGAAGTGGCTAGCGGCGCTGTGGAGCGACCCGCGCTTTTTGCAGGCGCTGTGGCACTCGCTGTTGATCTGCTTCGGCACGCTGCTGCTGTCGGTGGTGGTGATCCTGCCGGCGATGTTTGTGATCGCTTACTACTTTCCCAAGCTGGACGCGGTGATGAACGTGCTGATTCTGCTGCCGTTCGCCGTGCCGCCGGTGGTGTCGGCGGTGGGGCTGATGCAGCTGTTCGCCGCCGACCCGCTGCCGCTGCTCGGCACTCCGTGGATTTTGGTGGGCTGCTATTTCACCATCGCGCTGCCGTTTATCTACCGCGCCATCAGCAACAACATGCAGGCGATCAACCTGCGCGATCTGATGGACGCCGCGCACCTGCTCGGCGCCAGCACCTGGCAGGCGGCGCTGCTGGTGGTGCTGCCGAACCTGCGCAAGGGCGGAACGATCGCCGTGCTTCTGTCGTTCTCGTTCCTGATCGGCGAGTTCGTGTTCGCCAACCTGCTGGTGGGCAGCCAGTATGAAACGCTGCAGGTCTACCTGTTCAACATGCGCAACGGCAGCGGGCATTTCACCAGCGCGCTGGTCATCTCCTATTTCGCCGTGGTGCTGCTCGTCACCTGGCTGGCGAACCTGCTGAATAAAAACAAGGGTTAACCCGATGGCTTATCTCAACGTCACCCGCCTGAACAAACACTATGGCCAGACCCAGGTGTTTCAGGATATCGATTTCACCGCCGAAGAGGGGGAATTCGTCACCCTGCTGGGGCCGAGCGGCTGCGGCAAATCGACGCTGCTGCGCTGCCTGGCCGGCCTGACCCCGGTCGACAGCGGGCACATTTTGCTGCAGGGCCAGGATCTGGTGCCGCTGGCGCCGCAAAAACGCGGCATTGGCATGGTGTTCCAAAGCTATGCGCTGTTTCCCAATATGACGGTGGAAGGCAACGTGGCCTTCGGGCTGAAAATGCAGAAGCTGGCGGCCGGGCAGATCGGCCAGCGGGTGCAGGAGGTGCTGGCGCTGGTGGAGCTGAGCGATCTGGCGAAGCGCTATCCGCATCAGCTGTCGGGCGGCCAGTGTCAGCGCGTGGCGCTGGCGCGATCGCTGGTCACCCGCCCGCGGCTGCTGCTGCTCGACGAACCGCTGTCGGCGCTGGACGCACGTATCCGCAAACACCTGCGCGAGCAGATCCGGCGCATTCAACGCGAGCTGAACCTGACGGCGATCTTCGTCACCCACGATCAGGAAGAGGCATTGACCCTGTCGGATCGCATCGTGCTGATGAACAAGGGGCAGATCGTGCAGAGCGGCGATGCGGAAACCCTGTATACCCAGCCGGCGGACGCCTTCGCCGCCGGGTTTATCGGCAACTATAACCTGCTGACCGCCGAACAGGCCGCCCAGCTGACCGGGCGCAGCTATGCCGGCAAGGTGGCGATCCGGCCCGAGTCTATCGGCCTGTTGCCGGCCGGGCAGGGGATCGGCGGGGTGATCCTGGGCCACAGTTTGCTCGGGAATGTGGTACGCTATCGGATTCAGGTTCGCGGTGTAGAATTGCTGGTTGACGTGCTCAACCGGTCGGTGGCCGACCTGCGGCCCGACGGCGCGGAAATTGGGCTACACTTGGAACCTGTTGTATTGCGGGAAGTTGCATGACTTCGCAGCGCGGCGCCGGGGCCTTTCCGCCGCCGCATTAACCCTTCTCTTCTGCGGTCTGCCGCCCGCTCGCTGTCCTGCCAGACCTACGCCCGGCAGGCGGGACCGCGCGCTGTACCCGTCATCTTTTGGCCTACCGGCTGCGGCTAAGGCGAACAGAACCGTTCCGTCCGTCCGCACCGCCTGACAGGCATCGGGTATCAGCCTCCTTTGGCCGGGCGTTAATGGAGCGTATCTTCCGTGCTGACCCTTCTTCACCTGCTTTCCTCCGTGGCGCTGTTGGTGTGGGGCACCCACATCGTGCGCACCGGGATCATGCGGGTTTACGGCGCCAATCTGCGGCGCGTGTTGAGCGACAGCGTTGAGAAAAAGCCGCTGGCGTTCGTTTCCGGCATCGGCGTGACCGCGCTGGTGCAAAGCAGCAACGCCACGGCGCTGCTGGTGACCTCTTTCGTCGCGCAGGGGCTGGTGGGGCTGGCGCCTGCGCTGGTGATCATGCTCGGCGCCGACGTCGGCACCGCGCTGATGGCGCGCGTGCTGACCTTCGATCTTTCCTGGCTGTCGCCGCTGCTGATCCTGATCGGCGTCTTCCTGTTCCTCAGCCGCAAACAGATGCGGATCGGCCAGATCGGGCGCGTCCTGATCGGCCTTGGGCTGATCGTGCTGGCGCTGGAGCTGATCGTGGCCGCCGCCACGCCGATCACCCAGGCGGCCGGGGTCAAAGTGCTGTTCTCGTCGCTGACCGGCGACGTGATGCTGGATGCCCTGACCGGCGCGCTGTTCGCCATCGTCAGTTATTCCAGCCTGGCGGCGGTGCTGCTGACCGCTACCCTGACCGCGTCCGGCGTGATTTCGCTGAAGGTGGCGCTCTGCCTGGTGATCGGCGCCAATCTCGGCAGCGGCCTGCTGGCGATGATCAACGCCAGTGGCCAGAACGCCGCCGGGTGGCGCGTAGCGCTCGGCAGCCTGCTGTTCAAGCTGGTGGGGTGCGTGCTGGTGCTGCCCTTCGTCGCCTATCTGGCGGATGTGATGGCTCAGTTGCCTGGCGGCAGCGAAGAACTGGTGATCTATTTCCATGTGTTCTACAACCTGATCCGCTGCCTGGTGATGATCCCGCTGGCCGGGCCGATGGCCACGCTGTGCGAGCGGCTGATCGTCGACGTGGCGGCCGACGATCCGCGCATGCGGCCGCGCCATCTGGACGCCAGCGCGCTGGACACGCCGACGCTGGCGCTGGCCAACGCGGCGCGCGAAACGCTGCGGATGGGCGACGTGGTGGAACACATGATGATCCTGCAGCGCGAAGTGCTGCACGGCAAGCAAGGGGTGGATAAAGAGGTGCGGCGTCTGGACGACGACGTCGACGTACTGTACACCGCCATCAAGCTGTATCTGGCGCAGATCCAGAAGGAGGATCTGGGCGAGGAAGATTCGCGCCGCTGGGCGGAGATCATCGAAATGGCGCTCAACCTGGAACAGGCGGGCGACATCATCGAACGCATGGCCGGCGACGTGGGCGCCAAGTCGCATGCCGCGCGCCGGGCCTTCTCGACGGAAGGGCTGGCGGAGCTGGACGGGCTGCACGAGCGGCTGATCGGCAACCTGCGTCTGGGGCTGTCGGTGTTCCTGTCCGGCGACGTTACCAGCGCCAAGCGCCTGCGCCGTTCCAAGCACCGCTTCCGCATTCTGGATCGCCGCTACGCGCACGCGCACGTCGATCGCCTGCACCAGCAAAACGTGCAGAGCATCGAGACCAGCTCGCTGCATTTGGGATTGTTGGGGGACATGAAGCGCCTGAACTCGCTGTTTTGCGCCGTGGCTTACAACGTGTTGGATCAGGATGCGAAGGACGACGATCGCGACTGGGAAGACACCCCGAGCACGCTGTAAAAAAATGCCCCCGGTTTTCACCGGGGGCATTGCCTAGGAGAGGCGCGTTATTTGCCGCTGAACACGCCGGCTTTGGCGTCCGCCTGTTTCGTTGAGGCATGGCCGCTGACGAACGGCACGTTGCCGTCAACGCCCTGTTTCGCCGCACCGGCGGCCAGGCCGCCTACCGTGGCTGCCACATCGACGCGGCCGCCGCCCTGATAGCGTTGGCCGCTGACGTCCTGTTGGCTGACCTTGCTGCCGCCCAGTTCCACCTTGCCCTGCTGGCTGCGGATCTCGCCGCCGGTGAGTTGGGTTTGGCCGCCGACCTGCAGCGCCACGCCGTGCTTACCGGTAATCGCCGATTGCTCGCCGACCGCGTTGTTGTTCACCACCTCGGCATTGACCTTGAGCTGCCCCTGGCGGCCCGCCGGTCCGGTGATGCTGTCTTTCACCGCGCCGCCGACGGTGCGTGCACCGCGATCCCACAGCGGCCCCTGAGGTTTTTCGCCGGCCGGCGTTTCCGGCAGCGTGACTTTGCCGTCGGCTTTGCTGAAGCTGACCGCGCCGGTGGTGTCCTGCTGCGGATCGAGGCGACGCGCCACGTTGTTGTATTTGTCGGTGGTGGCGTCGGCCACTTTGTTCACCCCGGCGTCCAGTTTCTCTTTCACTTTACCGGCGTAGCGCGGCGTGCCCACTTTCGACAGCTTGGAGGTGATGCTGCTGCCCGGATCGTTGCTGTGGCTCAGACCGGCATCCACATCCACCTTCACGCCTTTCTCGACGTCTTTGCGGCTTTCAACGTGCAGATCGCCGCCCACCTTGCCCTGTACGCTGTCGGCATCGACGCGCCCCCCGGCGAGGCGGGTGTCCTTGCCGCTGTTGAGCGCCACATCGCCCGCGGTGATGCCGGTGTTGGCGTGGGTGGTTTTATCCTGCTGTTCCACGCCGACCTTCAGACCGGCGCCCAGCGTATGGGTGTCTTTGCCGGTGTTCGGATCGACCTTGCCGCCGGCGTCCTTGTTGAACGTTTGGCCGCCTTTGGCGTTGGCTTTAATGCCCAGGCTCCAATTGTCCTTATGCTGCTCGTTCTTGGCGGACTCCAGCAGGATGCCGCCGTTTTTCGCCTCGAGAGCGGCGCTGCCGCCGCTGACCTTGGCGCCCTGCAGATGCAGCGCGTCATCGCCTTTGCCGCCGGCGGATAGAGTGACCTTGCCGTCTGAGGCGAGCGTAGCGCCCTGGCGTTCGGTCGCGGACTCATTCACCTTGGCGATGTCGAACGCGCCGCCGGCGGAGAGGCTGCCGCCGGTTTTTTCCTTGCTGTCGCTGCTGCCGGCGCCCAGATCGAGATTGCCGGACAGTTGGCTTTCCTTGCGCGTTTGGGTCGATTCCGCCGCCTGCAGCGTGACCTTGTTGCCCGCGCTCAGGGTGATGTCGCCCTGGCTTTTGACGTCGGTGCCTTTAAGCGTCAGATCGCGGCCTGCGTTCAGCTCCACGCCCTGTTGGCCGCTGACGTTACCGACCTGGGCGGTGCTGCCGCTGTTTTCGCCGCTGCGGGTGCCGCCGCCGAAGCCGGCGCCGAAGTTTTTGCTGTCGGCGGTGAAGCCGCCCTTCGCCGAGGCCTTGACGTTAAAACCGCTGTGGTTTTCGCTCTGCTTATCGCTGGCCTGATCGAAGCGAATATCGCCGCCGGCGTTGACGGTGGTTTTACCGCTGCCGCCGTTCAGCGCGGTGCCCTGATAGACCGCGTCTTGTTTCACGTTAACGTTGATGCCGCTGGCCGCGTCGATCGAGCCGGTCACCGCCTGGCTGGCGCTGCTGTTGCTGCGCTGGGTGCCGCCTTCGCCTTTGGCGTCCACGGTCAGATCGCTGCCGGTGGAGGTGTAGACGCGTACGCCGGCGCTGCCGCGGGTGTCGCGGTTCTGCTCTTCCTGGCGGTTCGTCGCGGCTTCGCTGCGGTGGCTGTCCGCTGTCAGCGTGACCGCGCCTTTGCTCGCCTGATATTGCGTGCCCTGATCGCGCACTTCGCCTGTGGCGTTGATGTCGATGCTGCCGGCTTTCACCGAGCTGACCACCGCCTGCGAGCTGCCGCTGCGTTTTTCGCTGCTGCCGCCCTGTGCGCCGATATCCAGGCCGACGTTAGGCGCGCCGATGCCGCCGATGTCGTTGATGACGCCGGTGGCGTCCAGCTTGGCCGCCTTGCCGACCGCGCGCTCGACCGGACGGGTCACGGCGCTGTAATCGACGTTGGCGCCGATGTTCACGCCGACGTCGGTTTTGGTGGTGCTGCTGCTGGCGGTGTCGGCAGCGGCCAAATGATCGACGCCGGCGGCGTTCTCTTGGTAGGTGCCGCCGACGCTGTGCTGCGCGCCTTGCTGGGTCAGCTTGTCGCGGGCGTTGACAGTCAGGTTGCCTTTGACGTCGCTGCCGGAGGTGACCGCCTTGCTGCTATGCGCCTGCGTTTTGCTGTTCTCGTAGCCGGCTTCCACGCCGCTGCCGAGCTTGTCGATGCCGCCGGTGTAGTAGAAACCGCCGCCGATCTTGGTCTGCTCGGTGTTCGAGGTGGTTTTATCGTCGGCCGCCAGGAACGAGACCTTGTTACCGCTGACGCTGGCATCGCCTTTGTCGGCGACCAGTTTGGAGCCGCTGAAGGTCACGTCCTTCTCCGCCTCGAGCTTCACGCTGCCGCCGCTGAGGGTCGAGGCGCGGTTTTCGGTGCGGGTGGTTTTTTCGCTGTCGCGGGTGTGTTCGATGCGCAAACCGGCACGGTATTGCTTGTCGCCGGCTTCTTTGGCGTAGCCGTTGACGGTAAGCGCGGTCTTCTGCTCATCGATTTTTTGCTGCTGTTCGGCGGCCTTGACGTTGATGTTGCCGGTCTGCGACGTCACGCTCAGCTCGCCGCCGCTGGTGACCTGGCTGCCGATGACGTCGGTATCCTTACGGCTGACCAGCTTCAGGTTGGTGTCAGACTTCAGTTCGCTGGCGGTGCTGCTCTGGTAGCTGTTGTCGGCCTTGTGCGAACTGCTGGTGATGTTGAAGGCTGTGCCGGTGCGCGCGTCGATTTTGTCCACGGTGGTGCTCAGCGCGTTGTCGATGCGCAGGCCGCCCTGCGTGGTGGTGACCAGGCCGCCTTCCTTGCCGCGCGCCTTGCTGCCGGTGATGGTGACGCCCTGTTGGCCGTTCAGGCGCAGGGTGCCGTCGCTGGTCAGTTCGGAGGCGTGGCTGACCTCGCGGCGATTGCTGTTGTTTTTGTTGTCGCCGCCGCCGATGCCGCCCCAGGAGGTTTTGTCATCGCGCACCGCTTTGGCGTTGGCGGTTTTCTGCACCCCAATCTGGATTTGGTTGCCGGCATTGACCGTCAAATCGCGGCCGGCGTGCAGCTTGGCGCCCTGGGTCGCGACGTTGTTGCCGGCCTCCAGCGTCAGCGCCCCCTGGCTGCGCAGTTCACTGGCCTTCAGGCTTTCGCTTTCGTCGCTGCTGCTCCAGCTGCCGGTGCGCAGGCTGGAAGTGTGGTTGCGCTGATAGCCGCGCTCGGTGGACTTATCCTTCTCTACCAGCCCGGCCAGGTGCACGTCGCGCGCCGCCTTGACGCTCAGCGCCCGATCGGCGCTGACGTTGGTGCCCAACAGGTTCACGTCTTCCCGGGTACTGATGAGTTTGGCGCTGCCGCTGGCGGCGACGGTGCTGCCTGCCTGCTGCTGCTGCTCGCGCTCACGGGTGACGTCATATTGCCAGGAGTAGAACCAGCGGTCGTCGGTGTGGCCCTGGGTCTGTTTCAGCTGCTGACCGTCGAGCGTCAGCTTGCCGCCCTGCAGCGTGATGTCTTCGCCGCGAATATCGGTGGCGGTGAGGTGCGCGTGGTTATCCGCCACCAGGCTGATGTTCTTGCCTTTCAGCTCGGTGCGGGTCAGCTTCTGGCTGCTGCTGCGGTCGTTGACGTAGATGCCGCCGCGGTAGTTCTGGTAGTTGTCGCCGCCGTTGCGGTTGCTGCTGGCATCGTCAACGCGGCTTTCGCTGCGAATATCGTAGGCTTTCACCTTGAGATCGTCGCGGGCGGCCAGCGTGCCCGCCAGCTTCACGCCGCTGCCTTGTGCGGTGTTGATGATGTTGATGCGCCCGGCCTGCATGCTGCCGAGGTAGTAGCTGTCCAGCGCGGTGGTCGGCTGTACGCTGGCCAGCACCTTGCCGTCGCGCGCCACGCGGTTATGGCCGCTGATGGCGTTGATCGCCGCCGGCGTCACGCTGCCGTTGCGGTGGGTGAAGTCTTGTACGATCACGTCACCGCGGCTGTCTATCTTCGGTGCGATCAGGTCCAGCACGCCGCCGGCGCTCAGGGTACCGTTGAGGCTCAGGGTATTGCGGTTGCCCAGGGTGCTGTAGCCCTGCAGCAGGCCGTTCTCGACCAGCGGGTTGCCGACCACCAGCGAGGAGCGGCTGGTGTTGATGAACCCGCAGCCCTGACAGCTGATGCCGTTCGGGTTGGCCAGCACGTAGTCGGCCGCCATGCCGAAGATCTCTTGCTGGCCGTGCAGCAGAGAAGGGTTACGGCCGATCACTTCGTTGAGGATGACGCTGGCTTCGCGCCCGCCCAGATTGGGGTTGGCGCCCAGTTGGCCGGCCAGCTGCGACAGCCCCGCCTCGCGGGAGTTGTTCAGCACCGCGCCGGGCTGGTTGACGTTGAAGTCCTGATACTGGTTGTGCGACAGCCCGCTGCCGTTTGGCGCGACGATGTCGACCACCTGCGCGCCGGTGGCGGCGGTGGAAACGCCGGGGCCGTTGGCGCCGTTGGCCGCCACGATCTCCGCGGCATAGGCGCCGGCGGAAGCGGCGAGAATAATCGCCAGCGCGGCGGCCAGTTTGCCCGCTGCTGAAAGCCTGAAGTTATTATTTTTCATCCATGTCTCTCCGTATATTGCCGTGGGGTCCTGCAAAACTGCTGATTAATTAAAAGGTGTAAGAAAAGCGCGCCAGTACCTGAACGGGATCTTCCGGCGTGGCGTGATTCGACAAGATCCAGCCGCGGCTGACCTCGAGATCGACCAGCGCCTGCCGATAGCGCAACGTGGCGCCGCTGCTCAGACCGGCGCTGCTGCGCCACCCCGAGCTGTCCTGACGCGGCAAAATGCGGCCGACGTCGGCGCCGAGACGCGGCGTCAGCGTGGTGGCGCCCAGATTGAAGCTGCGCGACAGCGTGTTCTGCAGATACCAGCCGTTGTCGCCGGACTGGGTGCTGCGGCTAAAGCCGCGCACGGCGCTGCGATCGGTAAGGCTCAGCCATTCCACGCCGGGCAGCGGGTCGCGGCTGTACTGGCCGTAGAACAGGTTGTTGAGCTGATAGGTCGCCTCGCCCAGGTGAAGGCGCTGGCTGAGGTTGGCGAACAGCTTGCCCTTGGTGAACTGGCTGTCGAGGTGCACCGAGCTCGGGTGGCGATCGGCCCCCAGCCACGGCAGACCCTGTTCGACGCTGAGGTTGGCGCTGAACACCCCGTTGGGCAGGATCTGCAGGTGGCTGGCGCTCAGCTCGGCCAGGGTCAGCGTGGGGCTGCTGACTTCGAGGCGCACGCTTTCGAAGTAGTTGTCGATGCGCTTGTAGGTCAACTGGCCGCTCAGGCTGTCTATCTGATCGTGATCGCGGTAAAACACATAGTCGCTGCGCAGCCCGTACTGTTGGGTCTGGCCGTGCAGTTTGACCACGTTGTGCGGCAGCTGCTGGTGGTTCTCATAGGACGAGAAGCTGGCGAACCCGCTGAAGGTGAACGCGCCGTACGGCAGCGAATAGAGCAGGGTATAGGCGCGGCTATAGCGATGAGCCGGGTTTTCCAGCGTGCTGCTGGCGTTCAGGCTGACGAAGTCCGACAGGCCGAACGGGCTGTCCAGCGTGGCGGTGCCGCGCGCCAGCCACTGGCCGGTGCTTTTTTGGCCGTAATTATCCGTGCCGGCGGTAATCAGCCAGGGCTTGGCATGTTGATTGCGCAAACGAATGACCGAACCGCCAACCTGGCGGCCGGGCAATATATCCAGCTTGGTGGTATTCGATTGCAAACGGTTGGCCTGATCCAATCCCTGATCGAGCTCGGTTAATTTCAACGGTTTGCCTTCCAGCCCCGGAAATAATAAACGGCTGTTGACCCAGCGATCGCCGCCTTCTATTTTCTCGATAAATCCTTCGGTGACGCTTAACCCCAATTCTCCCTGTGAATTAGGGCGAACAATTTGCACGCGCGCGGTGATATAGCCTTTTTGCACATAAAGGCGCGTTAATTCGCGGGTCAGGCGATTGATATCATTGCTGCTGATGCAGTTTTCCGGCAGCGCGCTCAGGGCGGATAAATCGGTCGGCGAGAGCAGGGTGACGCCCTGCAGATAAACGCCGGCGATCGGCAGGCACTGCGCGGACTGCGGCAGGGCGGGCGCGGCCGGTTCCGGCTCCGCCAACAAGCGTTGCTGCTTCAGCTGCTGGTAGCGGCGTTGCTCAATCAACTGGTTGACTTCACGCGTGCTGTCTTGCAACGCACGGCGCGACTCCCCCATCGACATATCCCGCATCATGTGGGCGTCCGGCAGGGTTTCGGCGGAAAGGGCCGTGCTGACCAACAGCGTCAAGGCGGTTATTTTTTTTATCATTGTAATCCATTTATGAGAGGCTGCCGGGGCAGCCAGCCCAATCCATGAGGTAACCACGGGCGGCCGACGGCCGGCCCGAAATAATGAGCGACATGCACATTGCGAGGTATCTTGATTTGCCGCGGCAAATAAGACGGTGGGTATAGATCTAAATAATAATTAGGCTGCTTCTTTTATGGCGGGCAACCCTGGTGACTTAATTAATTAAAAAAAGTAGAACGTCTCTTCCTCTTGCCAACATTATCGGCATGGTTAGGAAGAATCTGAATTTTTATTTTTCACGGATGATAGGGGATGAGGGGAATTATGACAATCCGACCAGTGGGAAATACGAAATTTCGCAGAGAAGAACGGGGACGCAATTGTTTGCGTCCCTACAGGCGGTTTATTTTTTCTTGATAGGGCGGCCGGACCAATACCCCGCCAGCAGCGAACCGGAGAGGTTGTGCCAGACCGAGAACAGCGCGCCCGGCAGAGCGGCCAGCGGTGAGAAGTAGATTTTACCCAGCGTGGCTGCCAGCCCGGAGTTCTGCATGCCGACTTCGATCGCCAGCGTGCGGCAGGTGGATTCGTCGAAGCCGAACAGCTTGCCGCCCCAGTAGCCGCTGAGCAAACCGATGCCGTTGTGCAGGATCACCGCGACGATCACCACCAAACCGACCGAGGCGATGTGGCTTTGGCTGCCCGCCACCACCGCGCTGATGATCGCGAGGATACACACCATCGACAGCGCCGGCAGCAGCGGCTCAATGCGTTTCACCGTCTTGGTCAGGGTGTGGTGGACGATCAGGCCCAGGCCGATCGGGATCACCACGATCTGCAGAATGCTCAGCAGCATGCCCATGATATCGACGCTGATCTTGGCGTCGACATACAGGCGAGTCAGCAGCGGCGTGGCAAACACCCCGACCAGCGTCGAGACCGCCGAGATGGTCACCGACAGCGCCACGTCACCCTTGGCCAGGTAGATCATTACGTTGGACGCGGTGCCGCTGGCCACGCTGCCCACCAGCACCATGCCGGCGGACAAGTCCGGCGGCATGCGAAACAGCATCGCCAGGATCCAGGCCGCCAGCGGCATGATCAGATAGTGCAGGAAGATGCCGGCCGCCACCGGGCCGGGACGCGCCAGCACGCGCTTGAAGTCGTCCAGCCGCAGCGTGACGCCCATGGCGAACATGATCAGCATCAGCAGCGGGCTGACGTAGGGGGAGATGCCGGTAAAGGTGGTCGGCGTGTAATAGGCGGCGACGGACAGCAGTATCGCCCACAGGGGGAATAAGCGCGTGAGTAGTGCCAGCATGCAGGTTTTCCTTAGCCAGATTGAGAACGGTGGGTGGGGTTGTGTTTTTTTGCGGGTTCAACATGCTGAACCCCTGCAGGTTTTTAACGGATTTTTTAGACGCAGGGGCGCAGCGTGCTGCGCCCGCAATCAGGGATAATGACTTATTCGAAGAGGTTGTGATGCAGAGTGCGCACCACCTGTTCGGCTTCTTCGCCCGGTACCAGGAAGCACAGGTTATAGCTGCTGGCACCGTAGCAGATCAGGCGGATATTGAACGGATCGAGCACGCCGAATACCTCTTTGCCTACGCCGCAGGCTCGCGACAGCTGGTTGCCGATGATCGCCACCAGCGCCAGGTTTTCTTCCACTTCCACCCGGCACAGCGACGATAGCTCGGTCAGCAGCGAGGTGGTCAGCAGGCTGCCGCCGACGGAGGTGGCGCCGGTGGTGTCCATGGTCAGCGCAATGCTGACCTCCGAGGTGGTGATTAGATCGACGGAGATGTTGTGGCGCGCGAGAATGTTGAACACCTCGGCCAGGAAACCGCGCGCGTGCAGCATGTTCAGGCTGTGCAGCGTCAGCAGCGTTTGCTTGCGGCGCAGCGCCAGCGCGCGGAACAGCGGCGGATTTTCGGTGGTGTTACATACCAGCGTGCCGCCGGCCGCCGGATCCTTGCTCGAGCCGACAAAAACCGGAATGTCGCTGCGCACCGCCGGCAACAGGGTGGCGGGGTGCAGGACTTTGGCGCCGAAGGTGGCCATTTCCGCCGCTTCTTCGAAACCGATTTTATCGATGCGCTTGGCCGCCGGCACCACGCGCGGATCGGTGGTGTAAATGCCCGGCACGTCGGTCCAGATATCCACCCGGCCAACGCCGAGCGCCTCGCCGAGCAGCGCGGCGGTATAGTCGCTGCCGCCGCGGCCGAGCGTGGTAGTACGGCCTTTCGGCTCGCTGCCGATAAAGCCCTGGGTGACCACCAGCGCTTCCTGCAGGCGCGGCTGCAACTGCGCTCGGGCCAGTTCGCTGAGCGCGGCGCTGTCCGGCACGGCGCGGCCGAAGTGATCGTCGGTGCGCATCACTTTGCGCACGTCGAACCATTCGGCCTGCACGTTGCGGGCGCGCAGGATTTCAACGAACAGCAGGGTGGACATCAGCTCCCCATGGCTGACCAGCTCGTCGGTCAACGCCGTCGAGGTGGCCAACGACGCGGCCTCTGACAGCATGGCGATGTTTTCCAGCAGCCGGTCGATCTCTTCGCGGATCACCACCGGTGCCGTGAGGCGATCGAGGATGGCGTACTGGATGCGGCGGATCTCATCAAGCTGGTAATTGCGCTTGTCGGCCTCGCAACCCTCGGCCAGGGCGACCAACAGGTTGGTGACGCCCGCCGAAGCGGACAACACCACCAGGCGGACCTGCGGGTTGGCCAGTACGACGTCGGCACTGCGGTTCATGGCTTCAAAGTCGGCGACGCTGGTGCCGCCGAACTTGGCTACCACGGTGGAATTCTGGGGTGCTGCTTGGTTCATCTAGAAACCTCGTGTCAGGGATGCCCGTTTGGGGCACTGTAATTCCATAGCCTTGGCACAAGGGGAGAGCGGTAAACAGGGGGCAGGCGTAGAGGTCTACGATACACCCAGAAGCGCCCCACCTTGTCGATCGCCCTGTGGGCGATCCCCTGGTGACAACCCAGGGGATTCAGCCCCTGTAGTCGATACGATAATGGCCGGCCATTACCCTACCTCGGCGTCGCTCCCCCTCGGGTGCCGTCAACGGAGAAACGGCTCCTCTGACACTCTACCTGGGCGACGCGCCTCTTCTGGCTTGCGCACCGGGTGCGCAAGTAGGCTGTTAGGAATAGCCGGTTATCGCCATTCTGTCAACGTACAGACGGTGAGGGATTTTCATCTTGTACCAGCGCGATAAGCGTACAGGGCATCGCGGGCGTGGAACCGGCGCCAATCGGTTGCAGAGAACCATCTTCCTTTTGGCTGAATAACGGGATAACGCCCTTATGTTTCTCCAAATACTCCAGCCAACCGAAATTTTCGTTCAATTTGGTTGCCTTGATGGTGGCCCCCCTGGCGAGCAGGCTGCTCAGGCGGCCGTAGGTGGCTTCCTGATTAAATAAAATTTCATGCCGGCGGAAACGCGAACTTTCCGCGCTGGCGCCGCGCCCTTTCAGCGGCGCCCCCGAACGGATGGCAAACACGTGATCCTCGCCGAAGAGATGGCCGAAGTGGTAGACCGCCAGCGCGTTCTGGTGGCGATTGGGCGACAGCGCCAACACCTGGGCGATATTGCTCAGGTCGAGATAGTTCTCGGCGTGTTCGGAGTAGGCGTGGCCATAGTAGGCCGGAATGCCGTCCATGCGCGCCTGGCGGTAGTATTCCCAACTGCTGTCGGTGACGATCACCGGCACGTTCAGCTTGATCAGCGCCTGCGCCAGCATGCGCGCCACGCTGTTGGCGCCGACGATCAGCACGCCGCGCGGTTTTTGCTGCTGCACCCGCAGCCAGCGCGCCATCATGCCGCTGGTCAGGCTTTGCAGCACCACGGTGCCGATGATGATGGCGAACACCACGGTGACCAGCCGGTCCGCGCCCTGATAGCCGCTGCGCTGCAGCGTCAGCGCGAACAGCGAACTGACCGCCGCGGCGACGATGCCGCGCGGGGCGATCCAGCACAGCAGCAGCCGATCGCGCCAGTGCAGGGAAGAGCGCCAGGTCGATACAGCGATGCACAGCGGCCGAGCGATGAACTGCACCGCCAGCAGCAGCAGGAGCAGCGGCCAGCCCATGTTCCACAGCGCCTGGATGTCGAGCCGCGCCGCCAGAATGATGAACAGCGCCGAGATCAGGATCGCCGACAGCTCCTCTTTGAACGCCAGAATATCGCTGGTATCGACGTCGCGCATGTTGGCCAGCCAGATGCCCATCACCGTGACGGTCAGCAGGCCGGATTCGTCGGCGATGGCGTTGGAAACGCCGAAGGCGGCCAGCATGATCGCCAGCACCGCCAGGTTCTGCAGGTAGCGCGGCAGCCAGACGCGGCGCAGCGCCAGGCCGAGCAGGTAGCCGAACAGCGCGCCGGCGATCAGGCCGACGGCGGCGGTCACGCCCAGCGTCCAAAACAGGTGGGTATAGGACTCCGCATTCTGTTTCAGCACGATGAATTCGAACACCAGCAGGGTGAAGATGGCGCCGACCGGATCGATGACGATCCCTTCCCAGCGCAGCACCTGGTTAATGTTGGCGTTCGGCCGCACCACGCGCATCAGCGGAGCGATCACCGTTGGCCCGGTCACCACCGTCACCGCGCCGATCAGCGCCGCCAGCTCCGGCGGGAAATCCAGCAGCCACCAGCTGGCGAGGCTGATGACCAGAAAGGTAACCAGCATGCCGACGGTGACCAGATTGCGCACCACGCCGCCGAGGCCGCGTATCTCCTCGAAACGCAGCGTCAACGCCCCTTCAAACAGGATGATCGCCACCGATAGCGACACCAGCGGAAACAGCAGATCGCCGAACAGCAGATCCGGCTGCACCAGATGCACCGTCGGGCCGAGTACGATGCCGAACAGCAGCAGCGGCAAGATGGCCGGCAGGCGCAGCAGCCAGGCCAGCCACTGCGCCAGCAGCGACGCCAGGCCGATAAGCACCAACATGAGTGGGGCGGATAATTCCATAAGCGAGATCCCTTTCAAATGACGAAATAAGCGACGATGACACAGCCTGATGACAATTCGATAACCCCGATAACAGGCCGTTAGCCCAAAGTATAGAGTGAAAGCTGAAACGAGGCGGCAATGCGTTGACAGTTAGCGCCTATCGCAAGAAAAGAGATCATAATCACAGTCGAACAGGCTACAATCGGACAAACGCGTCATTTTTATTCTCAAGCCTAAGAGTGTTGCTATGAAAAATATCAATCCTAGTCAAACCGCTGCTTGGCAAGCCCTGCAGCAACATTATGCACAGATGAAAGACGTACGGATCGCCGACCTGTTCGCTCAGGACAGCGATCGTTTCTCCCGGTTCTCCGCGACCTTCAACGACCAAATGTTGGTGGACTATTCCAAGAACCGTATCACGCAGGAAACCCTGGAGAAGCTGCAGGCGCTGGCGAAAGAAACCGATCTGCAAGGCGCCATCAAATCGATGTTCGCCGGTGAGAAAATCAACCGCACCGAAGATCGCGCGGTGCTGCACATTGCCCTGCGCAACCGCAGCAACAGCCCGATCCTGGTCGACGGCAAAGACGTGATGCCGGAAGTGAACGCGGTATTGGCCAAGATCAAACAGTTCTGCGCGCGCGTCATCGGCGGCGAGTGGAAAGGCTACACCGGCAAGCCGATCACCGACGTGGTGAACATCGGCATCGGCGGTTCGGATCTCGGCCCTTACATGGTGACCGAAGCGCTGCGCCCTTATAAAAACCACCTGAACATGCACTTCGTCTCCAACGTCGACGGCACCCATATCGCCGAAACGCTGCAGCCGTTGAACCCGGAAACCACGCTGTTCCTGGTGGCCTCCAAAACCTTCACTACCCAGGAAACCATGACCAACGCCCACAGCGCGCGCGACTGGTTCCTGAGCAGCGCCGCCGATCAACAGCACGTGGCCAAGCACTTCGCCGCGCTGTCCACCAACGGCAAAGCGGTGGCCGAATTCGGCATCGATACCGACAACATGTTCGAGTTCTGGGACTGGGTAGGGGGCCGTTACTCCCTGTGGTCGGCGATCGGTCTGTCGATCGCGCTGTCCATCGGTTATGACAACTTCGAGCAGCTGCTGAGCGGCGCGCACGCCATGGATAAGCACTTCGCCGAAACGCCGGCGGAGAAAAACCTGCCGGTGCTGCTGGCGCTGATCGGTATCTGGTACAACAACTTCTTCGGCGCCGAAACCGAAGCCATTCTGCCGTACGATCAGTACATGCACCGTTTCGCCGCTTACTTCCAGCAGGGCAACATGGAGTCCAACGGCAAGTACGTCGATCGCAACGGCAATCCGGTGGATTACCAGACCGGCCCTATCATCTGGGGTGAGCCGGGCACCAACGGCCAGCATGCGTTCTACCAGCTGATCCATCAGGGCACCAAGCTGGTGCCGTGCGACTTCATCGCGCCGGCCATCAGCCATAACCCGCTGGGCGATCATCACGCCAAACTGCTGTCCAACTTCTTCGCCCAGACCGAAGCGCTGGCGTTCGGCAAGTCGCTGGAAGTGGTAGAGGCCGAGTTCGCGGCGCAGGGTAAAACCCCTGAGCAGGTCAAGCACGTGGCGCCGTTCAAAGTGTTTGAAGGCAACCGTCCGACCAACTCGATCCTGCTGCGCGAAATCACCCCGTTCAGCCTGGGCAGCCTGATCGCGCTGTACGAGCACAAAATCTTCACCCAGGGCGCGATCCTGAACATCTTCACCTTCGATCAGTGGGGCGTGGAGCTGGGCAAACAGCTGGCTAACCGCATCCTGCCTGAGCTGGCGGGCAGCGAGAAAATCAGCAGCCACGACAGCTCGACCAATGCGCTGATCAACCGCTTCAAGGAATGGCGCTAATCGTCTGAGCGGAAGCCAATAAAAAAAACCCGCCGCGGCGGGTTTTTTTACGTCGGCAAAAAATTACAGGTTGATCGGTACTTCGAAGCTGACGCCCGCGCCCACGTCATCGGCGGTGCTGTGATCGTTGTCCGTGTACCACAGGCTGGTATCGAACTTAACCTGAGACGGGAAGGTGTAACCCCAACCGACCTGAATGCCCTTCAGCGTATCGGATTTAGGGAACGCCTGGTTGATGCTTTGGCTCAGCGGGTTCACCTTGGCGTAAACCACGCGGGTGCTCCAGCGCTGGCTGTCGTCCAGCACCAGCTCTACGCGGCCGGACAGCATCTGGCCGTCGCCGCCCATGGCGTGGCCCAGCGGGTAACCTTGCTGATAATAACCGCCTCTGTAAACGTAGTGGTTGTAGACGTAGTTTTTACGACTCATATCCGAGCGGGTATCTGAACCCTCGATGTACCAGTTGATGGTAGTCGGACCCCATTCCGGGTGGCCTTCAAGGCCGAGCAAATAGGCATTTTGCGATGGCAGATAGCCTGCCTCATCTTCACCCACCAATTGACCATACAGGCTGACCGGCAGGCCGATCAACGGTTGCATCTTCAACTTGAAGTCGAAACCGGCGAGCTGATTGCCAGGATCGTTAGCTCTATCGCCAGTGTTGTCTTTACCAGTTGCCGCATCCCAGAATGAGCTCCAGGATTGCGGGCGGCCTTCACCCCCCCACATCATGATGCGTGAAGCCCCCAGTTCGACGAAGTCGGTCGGCATCATGGTGAAACGGCCACCGATCAGTTTGGTGTGCGGTACTGAACTGTACTGCGACAGCTGGCCGGCGCTCAGCTGGTATTGCCAGCGGCCGATCCACGACAGCCACGGGGTTTCAAACGGCGATTGGTCGGCGCGCTGCAGCATGAAGCCCGCGACCGGGCGCGCGGCGTCGGAGCGGATCAGGCTGCCGTCGTAGCCAGGGCCCCACCACTGGGAAACTTCGCCGAAGGAGAGCCACTGGTTCCAGATTTTCACCGCGCCGTAGGAGCCGTTCATATTGAATTTGGAGCCGTCGCTGACGCGCTGATCGCCTTCCACCGAACCCTGCAGACGTACGTCCCAGAACTCGCCGTTGGCGCCGGCGCCGATGGTCAGGCGATCGTCGGCGTACTCATTTTGGCCGAAGCCCTGCGGGGTACCGGGTTTATCCGTCGACGCGTAACCGCTGACGCGAATGTTGGCTTTCAAGGCATCGACACGGCGCTGCACGCGGTCGATGACGTTTTTCTCGGTATTGGTGACCGGCTTGGCCTGCGCGATAACGGAACTGATCTCTTCCTGGCTCAGTGGCCAGGTGGACAGGCTGACGTTGATGACGCCGCGGTCAGACAACCAGGCGAGATCGTTACGCAGATCGTTGTCAGGGGTTACCAGGCCGGCGGCGTGGCCGGACAATGCACAGGTAAACAGGCCCGCAGCGACCAGTCCGTTAAGTTTAGCGCGCATAAAGAATTCCCTTGTTAATTCGAGGTTATTAGTTTTATGTAAAGATCTCTGTGACCCATGATAGTTGACATTTCGATTTGCTACAAATCTATAAGCCAGAAACATCTTATTATAACTTTATGAATTAAATGGGGTTTAAAGTGCTTTCGCGCGGGGCATAATTTTTAAGACAATGCCTATATTGGCACGGTTGAATCATATTAGCGGTATTCAGAGAGAGGTTTTATGGCAAAAACGTCGCGTTCGATCATGATAGCGAAAGGGCTGCAGCGGGTACTGAACGTAGGTTTGCTGCTGCTGGCGGCAATTCTGGTGGTGTTTCTGGTCAAGGAGACCCTCCACCTGGCGAAGGTGTTATTTATCAACAACGAAGAGTCTTCTTCATATCTGTTGATTGAAGGCATCGTGATTTATTTCTTGTACTTTGAATTTATCGCCTTGATCGTCAAGTATTTTGAGTCGGGTTATCATTTCCCGCTGCGCTATTTTATTTATATCGGCATTACCGCGATTATTCGTTTGATTATCGTGGACCACAAGAATCCCATCGATACCCTGATCTACGCCGCGGCGATATTGGTGCTGGTGGTGACGCTCTATCTGGCCAACACCGATCGGCTGAAACGGGAATAGCGAAGATAAAAATGGCGGCCAATGGCCGCCAAAGACACAGGATTACCGCTATCGCGGAAAGACATCAAACGCACTGCAGTGGCACAAATTACCCCTTCACGCCGCCGGCCGTCAGGCCGCCCACCAGCCAGCGCTGCGCCAGCAGGAACACGGCGGTAATCGGTATCGCCGACAGCACCGCGGCGGCGGCGAAGTCGCCCCACAGGTAGTTCTGAGGGTTGAGATATTGCTGCATCCCCACCGCCAGCGTGTAGCTGTTCACATCGCGCAGCAGCAGCGACGCTACCGGCACTTCGGTGATGGCGGCGATAAACGACAGAATGAACACCACCGCCAGAATCGGCACCGACAGCGGCAGCAGCACCAGACGGAATGCCTGCCACGGCGTGGCGCCGTCCAGCGCCGCCGCCTCTTCCAGCGAGTTGTCGATGGTTTCGAAATAGCCCTTGATGGTCCAGACGTGCAGCGCGATGCCGCCCATGTAGGCGAAGATCACGCCGCCGTGGGTGTTCAGGCCGATAAACGGAATGTACTGGCCCAGGCGATCGAACAGGGCGTACAGCGCCACCAGCGACAGCACCGCCGGGAACATCTGGAAGATCAGCATGCTTTTCAGCAGCGTGCTCTTGCCACGAAAACGCATGCGGGCGAAGGCGTAGGCGCAGGTGGTGGATAACGTCACGATGCCGATGGCGGTGATCGCCGCGATCTTGATGGAGTTCCACAGCCACAGCAGCACCGGGAACGGCGGCGGCGTCACGCTGCCGTCGGCGTGGGTGACGCTGAAGCCGAGCGCCAGCCGCCAGTGATCCCAGGAGAGGGTTTCCGGTATCAGGCTGCCGGTGGCGAAGTTGCCGGAGCGCAGCGAGATGGCGATCACCATCAGCAGCGGGAACATGATCAGGGCGATAAAGCACAGCATGAAAATATGGGTGATCCACAGGCGCAGGCGCTGGGACTTGGGTTGAACCATGGCCATCGTTATTCTCCCTAATCGAAGTTCATCTTGCTGGCTTTCAAATTCAGGATCGCCAGCGCGCCCACCAACAGGAAGATCAGCGTGGCGATGGCGGCCGCCAGCCCGAAGTCTTGCCCGCCGCCGCCTTCGAAGGCGATGCGGTAGGTGTAGCTGACCAGCAGATCGGTATAGCCGGCCGGCGTGGTGGTGCCGATCATATCCGGGCCGCCGTTGGTCAGCAGCTGGATTAGCACGAAGTTGTTAAAGTTGAAGGCGAAGCTGGCGATCATCAGCGGCGTCAGCGGCTTGATCAGCAGCGGTAAGGTGATGCGGAAGAAGTTTTGCCACGGGTTGGCACCGTCCATCGCCGAGGCCTCGTACAGATCGTCCGGGATGGCCTTCAGCAGCCCCATGCACAGGATCATCATGTACGGGTAACCGAGCCAAGTGTTGACGATCAGGATCATGCTCTTGGCGGTGAGCGGATCGCTGAACCAGGCCGGTTTAATGCCGAACAGATGGCTGAGCATCATGTTGATCTCGCCGAAGCTCTGGTTGAACAAACCTTTGAAGATCAGGATCGAGATGAATGACGGCACCGCATAGGGCAGGATCAGCAGCACGCGGTAGATCGCCTTGCCTTTTAGCGCTTCCCACTGCACCACGCAGGCCAACACCATGCCGACCGCCACGGTGAGGATCACCGTCATCACCGAGAACACGATGGTCCAGATGAAGATCGACACGAACGGTTTCTTGATGCCCTCGTCCTGCAGCACCCGCAGGAAGTTTTTCCAGCCGGTGGTGACGGTATAGCCCGGGCTCAGGGTTTCCTGCGCCCAGCCGCCGTCGGCGTTGATCGCCTGATAGAAGCCGGTGTCGCCGTTCGGCCGGTAGCGCACCTGGGTCTGATTATTGGTCAGCGTGCTGCCGTCTTTGTCCAGCGCATACAGCGGGCGGGTGCCGGAGAACTGGCGCAGGGAGCTCATGCGCAATTCCCCGCCGTCGGGCAGTTGCGCCACCAGCTGGCTCAGCGCCTGCCGGTTCTGGGTGATCGCCCGCAGCGTGGCGCGTTCGCCCTGCGGCGCGGCGCTCTGCGCCGTCAGCTTCAGGGTTTGCGGCGCGGCGGCGTCGAGGCGGAAAGGCTCGGAGATCAGCGGCTGTTCACTGTCCGGTGGCGTCAGCTGCAGGCGCCACTGCTGGTTTTCCGCCGGGTAGAGGCCGAAGGTAAAGGTTTTGCCGCTCTGGAATTGGCGCTGCATCAGTACCGATTGCGCGCGTTCAAAAGTCAGCTGGTTGGTGCTGCTGTAGTTGGTGAAGGCGATGGCGATGGTGCAGATCAGCGGGAACAGGACGAACAGCCCCATGCCGGCGACGCCGGGATACACATAGCGCCAGGCATAGGCGCGGCGGTTGGCGAAGACGTAAAGCCCGGCGCTGACCAGGATCAGCGTCAGGATGGCGAACAGGTATTCACCCTGTGCATACATCAACACAATCAGGTAGCAGGTCACCAGGCTGAACAGGCCGACCACCAGCCATTTCAGCGCGTCGCTTTGCCACCACTTCGATTTTTTACGCGCAGGCGTCCCGGCGTGAGCGAATTGCATAGGGCATTCCTTTCTGTGAAGCAACGGCGGGGCACTTGTCCCCTTCATACTTGAAGCTACACCTTTGTTGGCTGCGTCCGCTCACCCCGGTCACAGCGTTATCTATGCTCCCGGGGATGTGCGTACTTGCCGTCGCGGTGTAACTCCAATTATTTCGGGGATGTTAATCCCGCACGACGTCGTTACTTGGTGATACGGGTCTGCACGTCGTCCAGCGCGGCTTTCACCGTCTGACGGCCGCTGACGGCGTTGATCACCGCGCTGCGTTCGGCGTACCAGAAGGCGCTCATCTGCGGGATGTTCGGCATGATTTCCCCGTTTTGCGAGTTCTGCATGGTGGCGGCGATCTTCGGATCTTTGGCCAGCGCTTCCTGATAGGACTTCAGCGCCACCGCGCCCAGCGGCTTGTCTTTGTTGACGTCCGCCAGCCCTTCGTTAGTCAGCAGGTAGTTCTCGAGGAACTCGGTCGCCAGCTCTTTATTCGGGCTGGCGGCGTTGATGCCGGCGGTCAGCACGCCGACGAACGGCTTGGACGGTTTGCCTTTGAAGGTCGGCAGCAGCGTCACGCCGTAGTTGATTTTGCTCTGCTCGATGTTGTTCCAGGCCCACGGCCCGTTGATGGTCATCGCGGTCTGGCCTTTGTTGAACGCGGCTTCGGCGATTGAGTAGTCGGTATCGGCGTTGATGTGTTTGTTTTTCACCAGATCGACGATGAACTGCAGACCGGCCTGCGAACCGGCGTTGGCGACGCCGACATCCTTGATGTTGTATTTGCCGTTTTCATACTTGAAGGCATAACCGCCGTCGGCGGCGATGATAGGCCAGGTGAAGTAGGGCTCCTGCAGGTTCCACATGATGGCGCTCTTGCCGTTGGCGCGCAGCTGCTTGTCCAGCGCCGGGATCTCTTCCCAGGTCTTCGGCGGCTGTTTGACCAGGTCTTTGTTGTAAATCAGCGACAGCGCCTCGACGGCGATCGGGTAGCCGATCAGCTTGCCGTCATAGCGCACCGCGTCCCAGGTGAACGGGAACAGCTTGTCCTGGAAGGCTTTGGACGGGTGGATTTCGGCCAGCAGGCCGGACTGCGCATAGCCGCCGAAGCGGTCGTGGGCCCAGAAGATAATGTCCGGGCCGTCGCCGGTGGCGGCCACCTGCGGGTATTTTTCTTCCAGCTTGTCCGGGTGCTCGACGGTGACCTTGATGCCGGTGTCTTTTTCGAATTTCTTGCCGACTTCGGCCAGGCCGTTATAGCCCTTGTCGCCGTTGATCCAGATGACCAGTTTGCCTTCCTCGATCTTGGCGAAGGCGGAAGAAGAGAGCACCAGGGTGGCCAGTGCCGAGAGTGCCAGCGTGCGGGCGAGGGTAATGCTGCGAGTCATAATCCAGTCCTTCTTTTTGTGGGCACATAAGTCAAGGAGAGACGTTTCGCGGTAATAGTGGGTCACAACGCGACATATTCTCATCCTCCCCCCTTCTACGCCCCTGTGATGAGGAGTGTGATCCAGTTAACGTTGCGCTCTATTCTGTGGCGTCAGGCACAAAATAGGGGGGCGATTTTTGCCAGCCGGATCACAGATTTGCCTTAAGCTCGGAACTTCTCATCGCTGCGGTCGTTCTCTCATCCTCCCGTCTCCTCCCCCATGAAAAATCCTGTTACGGATGATTACCCTTTCCGGCGACTCCCGCACTATCGGCCCATTGATTTTCAACGCCACGCGCAGCAGGGATACCGGATTTATGTCGTCAATGCCTATCGCCACTCAGCCCAGCCTGTACCGGATCCATCCGGCCAGTTTCCGTGATGGAAACGGGGACGGCGTGGGCGACGCGCACGGCATGCTGGCGGCGCTGCCGTACCTGAAAGCGCTGTCGATCGACGGCCTGTTGCTGCCGCAGACGCTGGCGCCGGAGACCGAGGCGGCGGTGACGGGCGAAGGGCTGACGCTGTGGTACGCCGATGAAGTTAACCGCGTTCGCAATGCGGCCGCGCCGCAGCGGTTCGCCCACGGCGCATTGGCGCTGGACGTGATGCCGTTCAGCGCGGAGAAGCTGGTAGCGGTGCTGCATGCCCGCCGCGCCTCGTTGGCGGACAGCCTGTGGAGCACCGGCGACGCCGATCAGCCCCGAGTGGTCAGCCGCTGGGGGCAGGGCGATTTGCGCTCCGCCGCCGCCTTTCTGACGCTGCTGGCGATGTTGCCGGCGCCGATCTGCCTGTATCAGGGTGAAGAGCTGGGGCTGCCGCATGCCGCCGGCCTGCAGGATCCGCGTGGCGCGCAAACGCCGATGCCGTGGCATGAGGCCCCCGAACAGGTCACCGCCGGCGAAATCAGCTGGTATCAGCAGGTGGCGATCGAACACCGCGCGTTGGCCATCAGCCGCCAACAGCACGACAGCCACTCCACCTTACGTTACTGCCAGGCGCTGTTGGCCCTGCGCCGTTCGCCGCTCATCCAGCGCGGCGAGCTGAGCGCGGTCAGCCAGCGAGACGGCGTGGTGCGCTTACTTATTACCCATCAGGATCAATGCCTTGAAGCGCTGATAAACCTGCAGCCTTATACTCAGGCGGCCGCGCCGTCTGAGGCGACCTTGCCGTTGGCATGGCAGCACGGCGCGCAGCAAGAGGGTCATCAATGGGTTTTGGCGGGCTTTGCCTCCGCCATTTTCACACGACATGTTAACTGCGAAAGCAGGGGAGTAACGCATGGCTAGCGTCACACTGCGCAGCGTTTATAAGGCCTTCGGTGAGGCCGTGATTTCCAAAGACGTCAATCTGACCATCGAAGACGGCGAGTTTGTGGTGTTTGTCGGGCCGTCGGGCTGCGGTAAATCGACGCTGCTGCGCATGATCGCCGGGCTGGAGGACATCACCTCCGGCGAGCTGCTGATCGGCGAGAAACGCATGAATGAGGTGCCGCCTTCCGAGCGCGGCATTGGCATGGTGTTCCAATCCTATGCGCTGTATCCGCACCTGTCGGTGGCGGACAACATGTCGTTCGGCCTGAAGCTGGCCGGCGCCAGGAAAGCGGAAATCAATCAACGGGTAAACCAGGTCTCTGAGGTGCTGCAGCTGGCGCACCTGCTCGATCGGCGGCCGAAGGCGCTGTCCGGCGGGCAGCGTCAGCGCGTGGCGATCGGCCGCACGTTGGTGGCCGAGCCGGACGTGTTCCTGCTCGACGAACCGCTGTCCAACCTCGACGCCGCGCTGCGGGTGCAGATGCGCATCGAGATCTCCCGTCTGCACAAGCGCCTGCAGCGCACCATGATTTACGTCACCCACGATCAGGTCGAAGCGATGACGCTGGCCGACAAGATCGTGGTGCTTGACGCCGGTCGCGTGGCCCAGGTCGGCAAGCCGCTGGAACTGTACCACTACCCGGCCAACCGCTTCGTCGCCGGGTTTATCGGCTCGCCGAAGATGAACTTCCTGCCGGTCAAGGTGACCGCGGCGCAGCCGCAACAGGTGCAGGTCGAACTGCCCAACCGCCAGCTGGTCTGGCTGCCGGTGGAAGGCGCGGGCGTTCAACCCGGCGCCAACCTGTCCCTGGGCATTCGCCCTGAACATCTGCTGCCCGGCGAAGCCTCAGAAGTGCGGCTTACCGGCGACGTACAGGTGGTGGAGCAGCTCGGCAACGAGACGCAAATCCACATCCAAATCCCGGCCATCCGTCAAAACCTGGTGTACCGCCAGAATGACGTGGTGCTGGTAGAAGAAGGTGCCACATTCGCCATCGGCCTGCCGCCTCACCGCTGCCACCTGTTCCGTGAAGACGGTACGGCATGTAAACGGCTGCACCAGGAGCCGGGCGTTTAAAGCACCAAAGTCGGTATAACAGGAGAATAATGATGACTACTCTGCGCAAACTTCCTCTGGCACTGGCTGTCGCCGCCGGTGTTCTCTCGACTCAGGCGCTGGCCGTGGATTTTCACGGTTATGCCCGTTCCGGCATCGGCTGGACCGGTAGCGGCGGTGAGCAACAGTGCTTCAAGGCCACCGGCGCCGCGAGCAAATACCGTCTCGGCAACGAATGCGAAACCTATGCCGAGCTGAAGCTGGGGCAGGAAGTGTGGAAAGAAGGCGACAA
Organism: Serratia sp. HRI; assembly: GCF_010119335.3. Classification (NCBI taxonomy): domain Bacteria; kingdom Pseudomonadati; phylum Pseudomonadota; class Gammaproteobacteria; order Enterobacterales; family Yersiniaceae; genus Serratia; species Serratia sp. HRI. The sequence goes on from NZ_CP083690.1 coordinate 3,154,524, forward strand.
GAGCTTCTATTTCGACACCAACCTGGCCTATTCGGTCTCGCAACGTTCCGACTGGGAAGATGTGACCCCGGGCTTCCGCGAAGTCAACGTGCAGGGTAAAAACCTGATCGACTGGCTGCCGGGCTCTACGCTGTGGGCCGGTAAGCGCTTCTATCAGCGTCATGACGTTCACATGATCGACTTCTACTACTGGGATATCTCCGGCCCGGGCGCCGGTCTGGAAAACATCGATCTGGGCTTCGGCAAGCTGTCCGCCGCCGTGACCCGCAACTCGGAGTCCGGCGGTTCTTACGGCTACCTGGATAACGAATGGAAACAGCGCCCGACCGTTAACGATACCTTCGACGTGCGCTTGGCCGGGCTGGAACTGAACCCGGGAGGCACCCTGGAGCTGGGTGTGGATTATGGCCGTGCCAATGCGCAGGATCACTACCATCTGGCCGACGGCGCCAGCAAAGACGGCTGGATGTTCACCGCGGAACACACGCAGAGCATCCTGAGCGGTTACAACAAGTTTGTGGTGCAGTACGCCACCGACTCGATGACCTCGCAGAACAACGGCCGCAGCCAGGGCGCCACCATCGATAACAACGGCAAGATGATCCGCGTGCTGGATCACGGCGCCATCGACTTCAACGATCAATGGGCCATGATGTACGTCGCCATGTTCCAGGACATCGACCGCGACAACAACAACGGCACCACCTGGTACACCGTGGGCGTGCGCCCGATGTACAAATGGACGCCGATCATGAGCACTCTGCTGGAAGCGGGCTACGACAACGTCAAATCCCAGCGCACCGGCGATCGCAACGGCCAGTATAAAGTGACCCTGGCGCAGCAGTGGCAGGCGGGCAACAGCATCTGGTCGCGTCCGGCCATCCGTCTGTTCGCCACCTACGCCAAGTGGGATGAGAAGTGGGGCTACGCCACCGGCGACGACACCGGGTATAACGCCGGCACCGCATACAACGACACCAGCATGCATACCTTCAGCCGCGGCAAGGATGACGAAGTCACCTTCGGCGCCCAGATGGAAATTTGGTGGTAACGACGACAGGACGGGGAGGGCTGCAGGCTCTCCCCCAACCGCATTTGCCGCGGCCGGATCTCTTGCCTGATTCGCCGTGGCGCTGAAAGAGGATATAACGATGAAAAAGAATCTGCTGTCACTCTGCCTGTCGCTGGCGCTGACCGTCGGCGCGCCTTTGGCGGCCAACGCCGAGACGCCGGCCAACGTTTCCGTCGCGCCGGCCATCAGCGCCGCCACGCTGCAAAGCCTGCCGTGGCAGCCGCTGCAGCCGCCGGTGTCGCAAGAGGTGAAGCTCGACGCCGTCAGCCCGCAACTCAATCAGGGCGAGATTCAGGGGGCGATCGCCGCCTATACGCTGCCGGCCGATCGCGGTTCGCTGGAAGTGACGCTGAGCAGCCTTGCCAAAAACAATTCGCTGTATGCGCCGAGCGTGCTGGTGCTGGACGAGCATCTGCGCCCGGCGGCGTATTACCCGAGCAGCTACTTCCCTTACCAGCCGCCGGGGGCGATGTCCTCCGATCGCCTCGAAGGCACGCTGAAACTGACGCCGGCGCTCGGTCAAAAACAGATTTACCTGTTGGTGTACACCACTCGTCAGGACTTGGCGAAAACCACGCAGCTGACTAACCCGGCCAAGGCCTATGCGCAGGGCGTGGGCAACGCGGTGCCGGATATCCCGGATCCGATCGCCGGCCACGCGACGACCGGCACGCTGAAGCTTAAGGTTACCGCTGAACAGGGCACCGGCAACGTGATGATCGGCATGCTGCAGCCTGCGCCGACCGTGGCGCCGGTGGTGGTGGGCTCGACCGCCCCTGCCGCCGTGGCTGCACCAGCACCGGCGCCGGAGAAACCGGCGGAGCCGATGCTCAACGATACCGAAAGCTACTTTAATAACGGCATCAAACAGGCGGTGAAGGCGGGCGATATCGACAAGGCGCTGAAACTGATGAATGAGGCCGAGAAACTGGGCTCGACCACCGCGCGTAAAACGTTTATCAGCAGCGTTAAAGGCAAGGGGTAACACCCGGCGCTGCCGATGCTGGCTCGATGATTGGTGCGCTTTGGCGCACCTTTTTTCATCCGCGGGCCAGCGTTGCGCCGATCAACGCCAACAGACGAGCGTTGTCTACCTGCTGCATGACACGCACCGGCTTGCCCTGCTGCGCCGGCATGCCGACCGTCAGGCGCAGGCTGTCCGGCCGCCAGCGGCGTGAGCTGCCGCGCGTCAACGCCCCTTCCAGCGCCACATCTACATGGAACATCTCGGTGGTGACCAGCTGCGGCGCCAGCAGCCAGGCGATCACCAACGCATCATGGATCCAACAGCCCGGCAGGTGCCGCGTATGGCGTGAATAGTCGATCCATGGCCGCGTGGTGGCGCGTAAATAGCGGCACAGCGGGGTATCCGGCTGGGTCAACGCGGCCAGATCCGCCTGGGTCAGCATGGTCTGAGTGGTGACATCCAGCGGTGCCAGCGTGATGGTGGCGCCGCTGTTCAACACCAGCCGCGCCGCTTCCGGATCCAAACCGAAATTGGTGTCCTTGATGTACCCGTCGACGTTGAACACGCCACCCATGATCACAATCTCTTTCACCGCCTGCGCCATCTGCGGGTAAAGCTGCATGGCATGCGCAACGTTGGTCAGCGGGCCGATCGCCGCCAGCGTGATCTCGCCGGGATGCCGGCAGATCAGTTCGCCGATGGCGATGGCGGCGTCCGGTGCGGGCGCGTTGGCCAGCGAGGGCGCGGGCAGGTCACGCCACAGCGCCGCCAGCTTCGGATCGGCGATTGGGCGGTCCAGATGCGCGCGCCACGGCTCCGGCGGCTCGCTCAGGGCGCGCGCCGCGCCGAGGGCGACCGGCACCTGATAGCCGCTCTGCGCCAGCAGCTCGGTGGCGACGGCGAAACCCACTTCACGCGGGGTGTTGCCGGCCACGATGCTGATCAGCTCCAGCTGCAGCTGCGGTTTGGCCGCCAGCGCCAGGGCCAGCGCCAGGCCGTCGTCGACGTTGGCGCCGGGAACGCCGTTGCCGGGATCGCAATCAATGATTAAACGCATATAAGGTGTCCTGAAAAACCGCTAACAGCCGCAGGAATGGCGGATGCGCAGTTGAAAAGCGAATTCATGCAGCTCGGCGGGCGCGGCACCGGCGGCCATCATGGCGATGGCCCGCTTGGCCATGGCGTCGATCGGCTGCTCGACTGCGCTGAGCGGCGGCACGCTGAATTCGGATTGCTGCGTGCCGTTAAAACAGATCAGCGCCAGATCGTCCGGCGCGCGCAGCCCATGCTCCGCCAGCGCCGACAGGCAGCCGAGCGCCTGCTGCTCGTTAGAGGTGAAAACGGCGCGCGGGCGTGGGCCTTGCACCAGGCGCTGGGTGGCCTGGTAACCGCCCTGGCGGGTGTAGGGTACTTCGAAAATCCACTCGTCGCGTGGCGCAATGCCCGCCTCCTGCAGCGCATCGCGCCAGCCGTTCAGGCGATCCTGCGCGTTGAGCATGGTCAGCGGGCCGATAAAAATGCCGATGTCGCGATAGCCGTGTTGCAGCAGATGGCGGGTTGCCTGGCAGGCGGCGTCGCGCTCGTCGACGCGAATGGCACAGACGCCGGCCTGGCTGTCGATGGTGTCTATCATTACGCAGGGCGTGCCGGAGGCGCGGATCAGATCGAACCACGGGTGGCGATCGACGCTGGTGTACAGCAGGCCGTCGACCTGGCGGCGCAGCAGGTTGTTGATAAGCTCATACTCGCGCTGACGATCGTCGCCGGCGTCGCCCAGCAGCAGCACGCGGCCGCGGCTGAAGGCTTCCTGCTGCAGCGCCCGCGCCAGGGTGGCGAAGAACGGGTTGGAAATATCCGGCACCACCAGCCCGTAGGTTTGCGTGCTGCCGGAGGCCAGCGCCCGCGCGATGTCGTTCGGCCGGTAGCCGGTCTGCTCGATCGCCGCCAGCACGCGCAACCGGGTGGCTTCCGCCACCGGGCGCGGGCCGTTGTTGATCACATAGCTGACCACGGCGACGGAGGTGCCCGCTACGCGGGCCACGTCGGCGCGGGTAACGCGTCGCGCGGAGTGATTATCCACATTGAGGTCCTGTTCGCCTTCTCGCTACGCGGCATCCTGCGGCAGGTTGAGATCGCGGCCGCGGGTTTCGGGAGCAAAGAAGGTGGTGATTAAGCCGATGCCCGCCATTACAACAAAATAGGCGGCGACAGGCCACCAGTGACCGAAACCGGACAGCAGCGCGGTGGCGATCAGCGGCGCAGTACCGCCGGAGAGGATTGAACCGAGCTCCTTGGCGAACGCCATTTTGGAGTAGCGGTTCTTCACGCCGAACAGTTCGACGCCATAGGCCGCCTGCACGCCGAAGATCCCCAGCGACGCGATGCACATGCCGACCACGATCACCGAGATGACGATAGCCGGTTCACGGCTGTCGAGCAGCCAGAACGCCGGGAAGGCGTACAGCACCAGCAGCAGGCAGAACCACCGGTAGGTGATGCGGCGGCCGAAGCGATCGGACAGCCAGCCGGCCAGCGGGATCACCAGAAAACCGCACAGCGAGGCGATCAACACCGCCAGCGCCGGCACCGATTTATCGACCATCAGCACCTTGGCGACATAGCCGACGATAAAGCCCTGGCACAGGTAGGAAGGGCCGTTTTCGCCGATGCGCAGGCCGAGCATCACCCAGAACGCCTTGGTGCGCTGCAGGTAGCTGCGCGTATCCGGTGCGGCCTGGGCGGCGTCCAGCATGCGCTGGTGGTTTTGCTGCAGCTCGCGCTCGAAGACCGGCGTTTCCCGCACGTGGCGGCGCAGGTACAGCGCCACGCCGGCGATCAGAATGCTGGCGAGGAACGGAATGCGCCAGCCCCAGCTCATCAGGTCTTCCTTGTCGAGCTGCAGTACCAGCAGCCACACCAGCGACGCCAGCAGGGTGCCGCTGTTGGAGCCGATGGCGATGATTGACGCCACTAGCCCGCGCCGTTTGGCCGGCGCGTATTCCGCCAGCATCACCGCGCCGCCGGACAGCTCCGCGCCGGCGCCGAACCCCTGCGCGAAGCGCAGGATCACCAGGCAGGTGGGCGCCCAAACGCCGATTTGCGCATAGGACGGGATCAGGCCGATCAGCGTGGTGGAGAGGCCCATCAGCGCCACGGTGGTGATCAGCACCACGCGGCGGCCTTTGCGATCGCCGATCCAGCCGAACACCAGCGCGCCGATCGGCCGCGCAACGAAGCCGACGGAGTAGGTGGCGAAGCTGGCCAGCAGGGCGACCAGCGGCGTGGCCTCGGGGAAGAACACGTCGCCGAACACCATGCCGGCCGCCAGGCCGTACAGCGCGAAATCGACGTATTCCATGGCGGTGCCGAGCCAGCAGGAGAAGGTGGCGCGCCAAAATTGGCTGCGCCCCTCTTTGGTTGCCAGGCGTTCATCGGCCGCCAGCGCGGCGTCGGCGGTCTGTGAAGTGGCAAGCGTTGTTTCGCTCATGGCAGTGCTATCCTCTTTTGTTCTGCGCCCGGAGGGGCGCGGTTAAAGATGGTTTCCCTGGTGCCGGCAACAAAGGTGTGCCGACAAATGATGTCGGACGCATGGCGATTCAACGCTGCGGTGTCAGAGTATCTACGCGCGTAGATAAAACAACGCGACAAAGATGAAACTTTGCAGGCGATCACAGAATCGTCATCGTGCCGGGGAACGAAGATAGAGAACGCGGATGGCAAAAAGATGACAGGAGCCCGGTTTTTCCGGCGGAAGCCACCGCCGTTTTCGCCACGAATCAGCCTGCCGCTTTCGTATTTCTGCGCTACAATGGGGGCCTGTTAACAGTTTGTATCGTCTGGCGCGCCGTACCGGCCGCGGTTCAGGCGAGGAGTAAAACAATGTCTGGCATCAGGGATTCCATCCTGCCGCCGCTGGAGTGGTTGTCCGAACAGGATCCTCCGGCGCCCGCCGCCGTCAGCGACTGGCTGATGGAGTTAGGCTCCATGACCCGCCGATTTGAACGCCATTGCGCCAAGGTGCGCGTCGAACCGCAGCGCGAATGCTTCGTCACGCGCGAGGCGCTGGGCGACGAGGCGAACCACCTGCCCGACAGCCCGCGCTACTGGTTGCGCGAAGTGGTGCTGCTGGGCGACGACCAGCCCTGGCTGCTGGGGCGCACGGTGATCCCGGAAAATACGCTGACCGGCCCCGACCAGGCGCTGGTGGATCTGGGCACGCTGCCGCTGGGACGCTACCTGTTCAGCAGCGGCGATCTGACCCGCGACTATATCCATATCGGCCGACAGGATGCGCTGTGGGCGCGCCGTTCACGGCTGCGGCTGGCGGGCAAACCGCTGTTGCTGACCGAACTGTTTTTACCGGCTTCACCGCTGTATTCAGCGGTTCCTGCATAAGAGAGGAGAGCAAGACCTTGGAGGGAAGCGTGACTCAAAGTAAATGGCGGGCTTACAGCCATTTGATGCGCATTGATAAACCGATCGGCACGCTGTTGCTGCTGTGGCCGACGCTGTGGGCGCTGTGGCTGGCCGGGAAAGGCGTGCCGTCGCTGTCGATTTTGCTGGTGTTCGTGCTCGGCGTGTTCCTGATGCGCGCTGCCGGCTGCGTGGTGAATGACTATGCCGATCGTGCGGTGGACGGCTACGTGAAACGCACCGCCGGGCGGCCGATGCCGAGCGGCCGGGTGAGCGCGAAAGAGGCGAAGGTGCTGTTCGCGGTGCTGGTGCTGATCTCGTTCTGCCTGGTGTTGACGCTCAATGCGATGACCATCTGGCTGTCGCTGGCGGCGCTGGCGCTGGCCTGGGTGTATCCGTTCATGAAGCGGGTGACCAACCTGCCGCAGTTCGTGCTGGGCGCCGCGTTCGGCTGGGGCATTCCGATGGGTTATGCGGCGGTCAGCGAATCGCTGCCGCTCAGCTGCTGGCTGCTGCTGCTGGCCAACATCTGCTGGACGGTGGCCTACGACACGCTGTATGCGATGGTCGATCGCGACGATGATCTGAAGATCGGCATCAAATCCACCGCTATCCTGTTCGGCCGTTATGACAAGCTGATCGTCGGGCTGCTGCAGTTCGTGACGCTGTTGCTACTGGTGTGGGTCGGTTATCTGGCGCAGCTCGGCGGGGCGTTTTACTGGTCGCTGCTGCTGGCGGGCGCGCTGTTCATTCACCAGCAGAAACAGATCGCCGGCCGCGAGCGCGAAGCCTGCTTCAAGGCCTTCCTGCAGAACAACTATGTCGGGTTGGTGGTATTTATCGGCATTGCGCTGAGCTATCTGCCGGCGTAACGGTTTCGCAAAGCAAGAAAAAAGGCACCCCAGGGGTGCCTTTTGTGTTTCTGTGCCGGACGACATCACTCGTCCTGCTCTTCTTCCGCGTCGGCTTGCTGCAGGGCGTTGGTCTCTGCCGGCATGTTGACGCTTTCGATGGTCAGCTTGATTTCCGGCGTGATCAGATCGCTCAGCATGTTGTACACCTCAAGGGTGTGCTCGCGTATCGCATCGCCGCTGTCGTTGATATAGCCTTCTTCGCGCAGCGTCGCCACCAGGGTGGAGAACACCGCCTTGTCGAAGAACTCCGGCGCGTTGATGCCGTGCAGCACCGACAGACGCTGCGCCATGATGCGGCTCTCTTTCTCCAGCGCGCCGCGGTTGATGCTCGGGTTGGCGCTGAGGATCGACATGGTGATGGCGTAGCGTTGCAGGGTTTCGCGCACCCCGGCGGCCAGCAGCTGCAGCGGGCGAATGCGCGCCGGGTTCAGCACCAGCTCGTCGCCTTTGTCGCAGATCAGCTGTTGACGGATCAACTCGTCGATCAACGGCTGCAGCACCTCCGGCAGCTGTTCCTTGTCGTTATGCAGGAACAGCTCGGCTTTCAGCATCGGGTAGATCATGCCGATTTGACGCAGCAGTTCGGCGCGCGATACCCGGCGATGATGCATCACGATGCTGGCGATCAGCGACGGCAGCACCAGCAGGTGGTGGATGTTGTTGCGGTAATAGGTCATCAGCACCGCCTGCTCGCGCGGCAGGATGATGATGTCGCCGATGTTGTCCTTCTCCACCTCGAACTTGTTCATGTTCAGCGCGTGATCCAGCAGCTCGTTCGGCGTTTGCGTCGGCACGGTAACGTCACGAGCGTAAGGCGCGTTGCGCATCAGCTGCAGGTAGCACTCGAGCTGTTCGACCAGCTGTTCGCGGGTTAGCGAACGCTGGCGCGAAGCCAGTAGCGCGGTGGAACACAGGTTCATGGCGTTGGCCGCGGCGGCATTGTTGATGCGCACCATGATCTGGCCGGCCAGATCGTTGACCGTCGGCGTCAGCCAGCTTGGGCGCTGAGCTTCGATCGGATCGATCGACTCGCGCCACTGCGGCACGTTCTGGTTGAGGTAAGCGGTCAACGGCAGCGGCTCGCCGAAGTTGACATAACCCTGGCCCAGATTGCGCAGCTTGCGCAGGCCGCGCAGCATCTGCGGCAGGCTCTCTTTTTCCTTGGTGGCGCCGCGCAGCTCTTTGGCGTAGGTGCCCACTTCCATCACGTGCTCGTAACCGATGTAAATCGGCACCAGCGTGATCGGACGGGTGCCGCCGCGCAGCATCGCCTGGATGGTCATCGACAGGGTGCCGGTCTTCGGCTCCAGCAGACGCCCGGTGCGGGAACGGCCACCTTCCACAAAGTATTCCACCGAGTAGCCGCGGGTGAACAGCTCGCCGAGGTATTCGCGGAACACCGTCGAGTACAGCTTGTTGCCCTTGAAGGTGCGGCGGATGAAGAACGCGCCCAGGCGGCGGAAGATCGGGCCGGCCGGCCAGAAGTTGAGGTTGATGCCCGCGGCGATGTGCGGCGGCACCAGGCCCTGGTGATACAGCACGTAGGACAGCAGCAGATAGTCCATGTGACTGCGATGGCAGGGCACGTAGACGATCTCGTGGCCGTCCTGCGCCAGCTGGCGCACGCGCTCGGCGTTGGTGACGTTGATGCCCTGATACAGCCGGTTCCAGGTCCAGCTCAGCACGCGGTCGGACAGGCGCACGGTTTCGTAGGAGAAATCGGCGGCGATCTCTTCCATCAGCGCGATGGCGTTCTGCTGGGCTTTCTCGTGCGAAATCTTCTTGCTGCGGGCTTCGTCCTCGACCGCTTTTTCGATCGCTTTGGACGCCAACAGCTTGTTGAACAGGTCCTGACGGGCCGGCAGGCTCGGGCCTACCGCAGCCAGGCGCTGACGCGAGAAGTGCATGCGCGCCACGCGCGCCAGTTTCTGCGCGATGGTTTTATCCGTACCGTGCTCGGTGGCCATGCGGCGCAGCGAAACGGTGTTGGAGAAACGCACGAAGCTGTCGCGGCCGAGCCACAGCACGGCGAAGAATTTCTGCACGCCGTTCAACAGACGCAGGTGCGGCGTGCCGTGGCCTTCGCGGCCCGGCGAGCGGCCGAACATCACCGAAACCGGCAGCATCTGAATGTCGAGATCCGGGTTGCTGCGGTGCAGATCCAGATAGTCGTGGAACAGCTTTACCGACTCTTCTTTCGGGGTGTAATAGCGGAACACGCGCGGGCCGTCGTGAATGAACACGTAGCTCGGCAGCACGGTGCCGTCGATCTCCAGCGAGTTGAGCGGATCGGGCAGATCCTGCGCCAGGCACTGAGTGCGCAGCGTCAGCAAATCCGCCTTGGAATTGTAAGGTAAAACATACAAAATCGGCCGTGAGGGATCCAACCCTAGCTCGGTAACCGGATCTGAAGGGATGACCTTACTTCTTACCAACAATTTAAGTGGTAAATTCAATATTTTATAATAAATTTTACGCCAACCTGACATAAACAACGTGAAGCCTCTTGTTAGCAATGCGCCGCAAGCATACCAGAAACCGGGTAGCAGATCTGTGGTGTTCGAAAACCGAGAGCCGTCAGCGCGGACTGTTCTAGACTCTTTTTATTATGACCGACCTCTGAGAAAGGCACGAAAACATGGCAAACCAAGCAACCGGACTGACCCGCATCATCAAGGCCGCCGGCTATTCCTATAAAGGGCTTTCCGCCGCCTGGCAGCATGAAGCGGCTTTCCGCCAGGAACTGGTGGTGACCGTTCTGGCTATCATACTGGCTGTCTGGCTGGATGTGGGTGCGATAGCGCGCATTTTATTGATCGGATCGGTAGCGCTGGTGATGATCGTCGAGATCCTGAACAGTGCGATCGAGGCGGTGGTGGATCGCATCGGCAGCGAACATCACGAGCTCTCCGGGCGGGCCAAGGACATGGGATCGGCGGCGGTGTCGCTGGCGATCGTACTGGCGCTGTTCGTTTGGGGTACGGTCTTATGGCAGCATTTCGGCTGACGAAAGGCGCCTACTGACTGATTTTTATTTATTCTTCGGTTCCCAATCCGCGCTTACCTGTATATACTCACAGCAAGACTGTATAAACAAACAGGGGGCGGAATGAAAGCACTAACTACCAGACAGCAAGAGGTCTACGATCTGATTCGCGATCATATTTCGCAAACGGGCATGCCGCCAACGCGTGCCGAGATCGCGATGCGTCTGGGGTTCCGCTCGCCTAACGCCGCCGAAGAACACCTGAAGGCGCTGGCACGCAAAGGCGTGATCGAAATCGTCTCCGGTGCCTCGCGCGGTATCCGTCTGTTGATGGAAGAAGAAGAAGGGCTGCCGCTGATTGGCCGCGTTGCCGCCGGCGAGCCGCTGCTGGCGCAGCAGCACATCGAAGGGCACTACCAGGTGGATCCTTCCCTGTTTAAACCGAGCGCCGATTTCCTGTTGCGGGTGAACGGCATGTCGATGCGCGACATCGGCATTCTGGACGGCGATCTGCTGGCGGTGCACAAAACGCAAGACGTGCGCAACGGCCAGGTCGTGGTGGCGCGCATCGAAGACGAAGTGACGGTCAAGCGCCTGAAAAAACACGGCAACGTGGTCGAGCTGCTGCCGGAGAACAACGAATTCCAACCGATCGTGGTCGATCTGCGCCAGCAGAATTTCACTATCGAAGGGTTGGCGGTCGGCGTGATCCGCAACGGCGACTGGATTTAATCGTCGCACCCGTCGCACCCTCAGTGCCGCCTCTTGTATCAATCGCCCCTGTTCTGGGGCGTTTTTGTTTCTGACCCTGCCTTTCGCCACTGCTACGGGAACATCTCATCATGCGCTTGATTTCCGCCTTCACCAGCGACACCGATAAAGCCCTGTGGCGCCTGGCTCTGCCAATGATTTTCTCCAATATCACCGTACCGCTGCTCGGGCTGGTGGACACCGCGGTGATCGGCCACCTCGACAGCCCGATCTACCTGGGGGGCGTGGCGATCGGCGCGGTGGCGACCAGCTTCCTGTTCATGCTGCTGTTGTTCCTGCGCATGAGCACCACCGGCCTGGCGGCGCAGGCGCTGGGGGCACAAAACCCGCAGGCGCTGGCGCGCGCCTTTATGCAGCCGCTGCTGCTGGCGCTGCTGGCCGGGGGAGCGATCGTCCTGCTGCGCTATCCGCTGATCGAACTGGCGCTGCGGATTGTCGGCGGCAATGGAGAGGTGCTGGAACAGGCGCGGCGTTTTCTTGAGATTCGTTGGCTGAGTGCTCCGGCGGCGCTGGCTAATCTGGTGCTGCTGGGCTGGCTGCTCGGCGTGCAGTACGTGCGTGCGCCGGTGATCCTGCTGATTGTCGGCAACCTGCTGAACATCGTGCTGGATATCTGGCTGGTGATGGGCCTGGGCTGGAACGTGCGAGGGGCGGCGGCGGCAACCGCCATCGCCGAATACGCCACGCTGCTGCTCGGCCTGTGGCTGGCGTGGCGGGTGATGCGCCTGCGCGGTATCACCCTGCCGATGCTGCGCCAGGCCTGGCGTGGCGATCTGCGTCGGCTGCTGGCGCTTAACCGCGACATCATGTTGCGTTCACTGTTGCTACAGCTGTGCTTTGCATCGCTGACCATCTTCGGCGCTCGCCTGGGAAGCGACGTGGTGGCGGTCAACGCGGTATTGATGAATCTGCTGACGTTCACCGCCTATGCGCTCGACGGCTTCGCTTATGCGGTGGAAGCCCATTCGGGCCACGCCTACGGTGCCCGGGACGACAGCCAGCTGCGTAAGGTGTGGCACGCGGCCTGCAGGCAGGCAGGGCTGGTCGCGCTGGCCTTCGCCCTGGCGTATGCCGTTACCGGTCAGCAGATCGTGGCGGCGTTGACCTCCTTGCCGGAGCTGCGTGCGTTGGCCGCCCACTATTTACCGTGGCAGGTCATCCTGCCGCTGGTCGGAGTGTGGTGTTATTTGCTGGACGGCATGTTTATCGGCGCCACGCGCGGTGCCGAGATGCGCAACAGCATGGCAGTGGCCGCGGCAGGATACGGTCTGGCGCTGTTCAGCGTGCCGCTGCTTGGCAACCACGGGCTCTGGCTGGCGTTGGCGGTGTTTTTGGCGCTGCGCGGTCTGGCGCTGGGCTGGATTTGGCACCGCCATCAGGTGCACGGCAGCTGGTTTGCCGCACGCTAAACCGGGCGCTTTGTTGGGTTAATAATTAATTTATTTTATGTTTTTATTCATGTTTGCTTACATGTTTTCAGCCAGGTTCTGCCCGGCTTAGTTCGTTGTTTGTTGGCGTTTTTTATTTTTATTTTATTTCTTAATGGTTTTTTATTCTGGTATTTGGCTTTTTTGTTTCCATGTTTAACTAGAATGAATCATGTGGCTGGCGAATGATGGGGAGCGATATTCCTTAAGGTGAAGGGCGTATCGGCCAGGAAAATTTCTGGTTAACCCCGGTCGGCGACAGGGATCACTGATTCACCACAGGTTAACGGAGAGACGATGAATAAAGATCAAGCCGACGGTAACTGGAAGCAGCTTAAAGGCAAAGTGAAGGAAAAATGGGGCAAGCTGACCGATGACGATCTGACGGTCATCGAAGGGAAACGCGAACAGCTGGTCGGCAAAATCCAGGAGCGCTACGGTTACCAGAAAGAGGCGGCCGAGAAAGAGGTGAAAGCCTGGGAAGATCACACCAAACACCGCTGGTAATTTGCAGGGCCGCCATTGAAGGCGGCTTGCCCAGCGCAGGCCGGCGTCGCTCTCATCCTCTGGCGCCCCGGCCGCAGGTACAGGGAGGTACCTGACTTCGTCTTACTTCTTCTTGATGGCGATGCTGTGATCGTGTTCGGCGCAGTCATGCTTGCTGTCGCACGCCTCAACCTCCACGCAGCCGGCGCACAGGCCGTGCGCTTCCACCACGCTGTGCCGCAGCGCAAATCCGGCTTCCTGCGCCAGCTTCTGCAGCGTTTCCTCTACGCCTTCGGTAGTGCGTTCGGTCACCTGGCCGCAGCGGTCGCAGATAAACAGTGCGGATGTGTGCATCGGCTGTTCGAAGTGGTGGCACAGCACGTAGCTGTTGGCGGACTCCACTCTATGGATAAACCCTTGCTCCAGCAGAAAATCCAGCGCGCGATAGACCGTCGGCGGCTTGGCCTGCGGTTCGGCGACGCGCAGCAGATCGAGCAGGTCATAAGCGCTGATTGCACCGGGTTGCTGAGTCATCAGACGCAGCACTTCCAGCCGTTGCGGCGTCAATCGCACATTGCGTTGTTGGCAGAGGCGTTCCGCCTGCGCCAGCAGCTTTTCCTGGGTGGTTGAGTTCATCGCAAATATCCCGGTACGTAAAAAAGCCGATTTTACCATGATTACGGCGAATCGCCGAGAGTTGCCCCCTTTTCCCCTGAGGATTGCGCAGGGAAAGGCGCGCTGAGTGCGCTAAAAGAGAGATGTGTCACAACTTTTCCCCTCCGCCGGGCGGCAAATCAACGTTGCCGATTTTAGCGCTGGAGAGCCGCTGGCGAGAGCGGTATAACGCGCTTCACCCGCGTGACGAACAGGAGCCTTGTGTGATGACGGAAAGAGAGAAGCTGTTAAGCGGCCTGGAGTACAACAGCCGCGATGAAGAACTGATTGCGATGTACCATCGGGCCAGGGCGTTGACCAAAAGCCTGGGGGCGCTGGATTCGCATCAGGCGGACGAGAAAAACCGCCTGCTCGGCGAACTGTTCGGTGCCTGGGGTGAGGCGAGCTGGATCGAAACGCCGTTCTGGTGCGACTACGGGCAGCATGTCTGCATCGGTAAAAACTGTTTTATCAACGTCAATGCGGTGTTCCTCGACTGCAATACCATCACCATCGGCGATAACACGCTGATCGGCCCCAACGTGCAAATCTACACGCCGAGCCACCCGCTGAAGGCCGGCGAACGCTTTACCGGCGACCCGGCCTTTCCTTTCCGCACCTCGGCGCAGCCGGTGTCCATCGGCAGCAACGTATGGATCGGCGGTAACGTGGTGATCTTGCCGGGCGTGACCATCGGCGACGGCACGACTATCGGCGCGGGCAGCATCGTGACCGGCGACATCCCGGCCAATGTGCTGGCGCTGGGGCAGCCGTGCCGGGTTATCCGCACGTTGGAATAGGGGGGAAGCGAAGGCGGTTTTCCCAACGGCGCCGATTGTCGTTATAATAGCCGTTTGCGGCCGTGCGCCGTTCGTTGAAGACAGACTCAGGTAGCCAGTAACTCAGCATGACGAAAGACAACCAAGCCCCAACCTACGCCGCCAATCGTTTCTCCATCGCGCCGATGCTCGACTGGACCGATCGTCATTGCCGTTACTTCCACCGCCTGCTGACCAAGGAAACGCTGCTGTACACCGAAATGGTGACCACCGGCGCGATCATTCACGGCAAGGGCGACTACCTGGCCTACAGCGAAGAAGAGCATCCGGTGGCGCTGCAGCTGGGCGGCAGCGATCCGGCCGCGTTGGCGCACTGCGCCAAACTGGCGGAGCAGCGCGGTTACGACGAGATTAACCTCAACGTCGGCTGCCCGTCCGATCGCGTGCAAAACGGCATGTTCGGCGCCTGTCTGATGGGGCAGGCGACGCTGGTCGCCGACTGCATCAAGGCGATGCGCGATGTGGTGTCGATCCCGGTGACGGTGAAGACCCGCATCGGCATCGACGATCAGGACAGCTACGCCTTCCTGTGCGACTTTATCCAAACCGTCGCCGGGCGCGGCGAGTGCGACATGTTCACCATCCACGCGCGCAAGGCCTGGCTCTCCGGCCTCAGCCCGAAAGAGAACCGCGAAGTGCCGCCGCTGGACTACCCGCGCGTTTATCAGCTGAAGCGGGATTTCCCGGCGCTGACCATCGCCATCAACGGCGGGGTGAAAACGCTGGAAGAGGCGCAGCAGCATCTGCAGCATCTGGACGGCGTGATGATGGGGCGCGAGGCGTACCAGAATCCGGGCATCCTGGCGCGGGTCGACAGCGAACTGTTCGGCGCGCAGACCGCAGTGCCGGACAGTGTGGCGATCGTCGAAGCGCTGTATCCGTATATCGAGCGCGAGCTGTCCAACGGCACCTATCTCGGCCACATCACCCGCCACATCCTCGGTTTGTTCCAGGGCGTGCCGGGCGCGCGCCAGTGGCGTCGCCACCTGAGCGAGAACGCCCACAAGCCGGGTGCCGATGCGCGAGTGGTGGAGCAGGCGCTGGCGCTGGTGCGTCAGCCGCGTGTGGAAATGGCGTAACCCACAAAAATTTTGACCAACAGTTAGTCTTTTTTGCCAGGCATTCGGCGCGTTGCCGGATGCCTACCCTGTTTTTTCAATAGGTTAGCCCTTTCGTCGTTCTGGCACGCTTCTTGTAATTCCCTCTGCAGATACGTTGAGTTGCAAAGGAGCAATCATGTTGGAAATCTTCTTTCTCATTGGCTTTGTGGTGATGCTGATGGTGACCGGCATCTCGCTGCTGGGGATCTTCGCTGCGCTGTTGGTGGCGGCGGCGTTCATGCTGTTGGGCGGGTTGTTCGCGGTGGTCATCAAGCTGCTGCCGTGGCTGATTTTGGCGGTCGTCGGGGTATGGATTTACCGTTCGATGCAGAAACCACAGGCCAGGCGTTACTGATTTTTCGCTGAATAATCAGTCAGTCGCGATGAAACTTGCACAACTTGCCGCCCCGCTAATGCGGCAGCGATCACAGCTTGGCAGTTTTACCGCCCGATGTGGCACATAAAGCGTGTTTTTTGCCGGACGGGGCTGTTAGGATGTTTGTCGATGCAGTGATGCGACCAATTTCATCACCGTGAGAGACAACCAAAATTCGTGTTGCTGAAGCAACCCCCTGTCTCTGGCGGACTCTGCTCTACCCCTACAAAACGCAGTAACAGAAAGGGCTCCGTAAGGAGCCCTTTTCTTTTGCCGCTATCAGGGGATCAGCAGGCTGGAGCCGCTGGTGCTGCGACTTTCCAGCACCTGGTGCGCCCGCTGGGCGTCGGCCAGCGCAAATTTCTGCTCGTCTTTCACCTCCACCCGAATGGCGCCGCTGCCGATCAGCGAGAACAGCTCGTTGCTGGCGTACTGCAGTTCGGCGCGGTTGGTGATGTAGCCGTTAAGGGAAGGGCGAGTGACGTACAGTGAGCCCTTCTGATTCAGCAGCGCCAGATCGACGCCAGTCACCGGGCCGGAGGCGTTGCCGAAGCTGACCATCAGGCCGCGCCGTTTCAGGCTGTTGAGCGAGGCCTGCCAGGTGCTTTGCCCCACCGAATCGTACACTACGCCGACCTTCTCGCCGTGCGTCAGCTCGGCCACCCGCTGGGCGATATCCTCTTTGTGGTAGTTGATGGTGGCCCAGGCGCCGGCCTGTTTCGCCAGCGCGGCCTTTTCGTCGGAGCCGACGCTACCGATCAGGCGCGCGCCCAGCGCTTTGGCCCATTGGCAGGCGATCAGCCCAACTCCGCCGGCGGCGGCATGGAACAGGAACACCTCACCCGGCTGCACGTCGTGGGTCTGGCGCAGCAGGTAGTGCACCGTCAGCCCTTTGAGGAAAGAAGCGGCGCCCTGCTCAAAGCTGAGGTTGTGCGGCAGCAGCGCCACTTTTTCTTCCGGCACGTTGTGGACTTCGCTGTAGGCGCCGAGTGACGACTGCGCATACACCACCCGGTCGCCCGGTTTGATCGCGCTGACCCCGGCGCCGACCTTGACCACCACGCCGGCCGCCTCGGTGCCGAGGCCGCTCGGCAGGCTCGCCGGGGCGTACAGCCCGCTGCGCACATAGGTGTCGATGTAGTTGATGCCGATCGCCTTGTTCTCGATCTGCACTTCGCCGGCGGCGGGATCGAGCGGTGTAAAATCAACGTATTGCAAGACTTCCGGCCCGCCGGTGGCGGAAAACTGAATGCGCTTGGCCATATCGTTACCTCGTTTGAGTGTCTGATTTCACCCTATTCTTTTTAGTATGGGAGATCCAGTTCACCCGTGCGGGATTCAATACCTTTTTTGCATCGGTTATGACGCAAAAATCACGTATACTCTCGCGTCAAGATCCTTCATTCGCAACCGGATAAAGACTACGTTTCATGGCAGGAAAAAAACCAACCAACAAAACAAACGCGGACGAAACCAGAGAGCGTTCCAGAGATCGTCAGATGGAAGGGCTGAAGATGCCGCCGCACTCGCTGGAGGCCGAGCAGTCGGTGTTGGGCGGTTTGATGCTGGATAACGAGCGCTGGGACAACGTGGCGGAGCGCGTGGTCGCCAACGACTTCTTCAGCCGCCCGCACCGCCTGATCTTTACCGAGATGCAGCGTTTGCTGGAGATGAGCAAGCCTATCGACCTCATCACCCTGTCCGAATCGCTCGAGCAGAAAGGTGAGCTGGACTCGGTCGGCGGCTTCGCCTACCTGGCCGAGCTGTCGAAAAACACCCCGAGCGCCGCCAACATCGGCGCCTATGCCGACATCGTGCGCGAGCGCGCGGTGGTGCGCGAGATGATCTCGGTGGCTAACGAGATCGCCGACGCCGGCTACGATCCGCAAGGGCGCAGCAGCGAAGACCTGCTCGATCTGGCGGAATCCCGCGTGTTCCAAATCGCCGAGAACCGTGCCAGCAAAGACGAAGGCCCGAAGGGCATCGAGCGCATCCTGGAAGACACCGTATCGCGTATCGAGCAGCTGTATCAGCAGCCGCACGACGGCGTGACCGGGGTCGATACCGGCTATCAGGACCTCAACAAGAAAACCGCGGGCATGCAAAAGTCCGATCTGATCATCGTCGCCGCCCGTCCATCGATGGGGAAAACCACCTTCGCCATGAACCTGTGCGAAAACGCCGCGATGACCCAGGAAAAACCGGTGCTGATCTTCAGCCTGGAGATGCCCGGCGAACAGATCATGATGCGTATGCTGGCGTCGCTGTCGCGCGTGGATCAGACGCGCATCCGTACCGGCCAGCTCGACGACGAGGACTGGGCGCGCATTTCCAGCACCATGGGTATCCTGCTGGAGAAGCGCAACATGTACATCGACGACTCCTCCGGCCTGACGCCGACCGAAGTGCGCTCGCGCGCGCGGCGCATTTTCCGCGAGCACGACGGGCTTAGCCTCATCATGATCGACTACCTGCAGCTGATGCGCGTGCCGGCCCTGTCCGACAACCGTACGCTGGAGATCGCCGAGATTTCGCGCTCGCTGAAGGCGCTGGCGAAGGAGCTGCAGGTGCCGGTAGTGGCGCTGTCGCAGCTGAACCGAAGCCTGGAGCAGCGCGCCGATAAGCGCCCGGTCAACTCCGACCTGCGTGAATCCGGCTCTATCGAGCAGGATGCCGACCTGATTATGTTCATCTATCGTGATGAGGTGTATCACGAGAACAGCGATCTGAAAGGGATCGCGGAAATTATTATCGGTAAGCAGCGTAACGGCCCGATCGGCACCGTGCGCCTTACCTTTAACGGCCAGTGGTCGCGTTTCGACAACTACGCGGGGCCACAATACGATGACGAATAATCAGCTAAGGAACTGAAATGAAAGCGGCAACCGCTGTAATCGACCGCCGCGCTCTGCGACATAATCTGCAACAGGTGCGCCGCCAGGCGCCGCAAAGCCGCCTGATTGCCGTTGTGAAAGCAAACGCTTATGGACATGGCCTGCTGGAAACAGCACACACCCTGCAAGACGCCGACTGCTACGGCGTGGCGCGCATCGGCGAAGCGCTGATGCTGCGCTCCGGCGGCATCGTCAAACCGATCCTGCTGCTGGAAGGCTTCTTCAGCGCCGAAGATCTGCCGGTGCTGGTGGCGAACAACATCGAAACCGCGGTGCACAGCATCGAGCAACTCGAAGCGCTGGAGCTGGCCGAGCTGGCGCGCTCGGTGCCGGTGTGGATGAAGCTCGACACCGGCATGCATCGGCTGGGGGTGCGCCCCGAACAGGCGGAGGCGTTTTATCAGCGCCTGTGCGCCTGCCGCAACGTGGCGCAGCCGGTCAATATCATGAGTCACTTCAGCCGCGCCGACGAGCCGGAGTCCGACGCCACCCTGAAACAAATCGCCTGCTTCGAGCAGTTCGCGCGCGGCAAACCGGGCCAGCGCTCGGTCGCCGCGTCCGGCGGCACGCTGCTGTGGCCGGATGCCCACAACGAGTGGGTGCGTCCCGGCATCATTTTGTACGGCGTGTCGCCGCTGGATAACGGCAGCGGCGCCGAGCATGGGCTGCAGCCGGCGATGACGCTGAAGTCCAGCCTGATCGCGGTGCGCGAGCACAAGGCCGGCGAAGCGGTCGGCTACGGCGGCACCTGGGTAAGCCCGCGCGATACCCGGCTGGGCGTGGTGGCGATGGGGTACGGCGACGGCTACCCGCGCAGCGCGCCGACCGGTACGCCGATTCTGATCAACGGCCGCGAAGTGCCGATCGTCGGCCGGGTGTCGATGGACATGATTTCGGTCGATCTCGGGCCGGACGCCGTCGATAAGGTGGGGGATGAAGCGGTGCTGTGGGGGCCGGCGCTGCCGGTCGAGCGCATCGCCGCCTGCACCGGCATCAGCGCCTACGAGCTGATCACCAAGCTCACGCAGCGCGTGGCGATGGAATATATCGGCGACTGATACGCCGCAGGGGCCGACGCGCGTCGGCCCCGTTTCTCAGCGGGTTACTTCTTTACCGCCAACCACTTATCGATAATCTTCTGATACTCCCCGGTCGCTTTGGCCAGGTGCAGCCACTGATCCACATACAGTTTCCAGCTCAGATCGTCGCGCGGCAGCATGTAAGCCTTCTCGCCGTACTGCATCGGCTTGGTCGGATTCACCGCGCACAGCTTCGGATAGCGCTTCTGCTGGTACAGCGCCTCGGAAGCGTCGGTGATCATCACGTCCGCCTTGCGGTCCACCAACTGCTGGAAAATGCTCATGTTGTCGTGCGTCAGCGTCAGTTTGGCCTTCGGCAGATAGGCGTGCACGAAGGCTTCGTTGGTGCCGCCCGCCGGCTCGAGCAGGCGCACCGACGGTTTGTTGATCTGCTCGAGAGTGCGGTATTTCTTCACGTCGGTGCAGCGCACCAGCGGGATCTTGCCGTCGGTATCCAGCTTGTCGGCGAAGAACACCTGCTTTTGCCGCTCCAGCGTGACGGAGATACCGCCCATCGCAATGTCGCACTTGCCGGAGGCGAAGTCCGGCGTCAGGGTTTTCCAGCTGGTTTTCACCCACTTCACTTTCGCGCCCAGGCTCTTGGCCAGCGATTCCGCCATGTCGATGTCGATGCCTTCATAGCTGCCGTCTTCCTTGAGGAAGGTATAGGGCTTGTAGTCGCCGGTGGTGCAGACCTCCAGGGTCTTTTGCTGCAGCACCTTATCCAGGTGGGATTGCGCGCCGGCGCTGCCGGCGGCGAGCAGCAGCGCGAGGGGGAGTAGCTTTTTCATCTGGCGTCCTTTTTATACATTCGTGGTTTTATGCGTTACTTCGCCGTTAATTGTCGTTTGCTTGCATGAGTTAGCCGTTTTTTATACCGCTTACCGGCGAAAACGCCGGGCGTTGCTGCTGTACGCGATTTAAGCGCCAGGGTGTGACGTCGGCAACGGTAAAAAAACTGGTAGGCTGTAACGTCAACATTTATTAACACAGTTTACAGGTGGCTATGTACAACATTGACGATTTTGATATGAAAATCCTGACGCTGTTACAGGCCAACGGCCGTCTGACCAACCAGGAGCTGAGCGAGCTGGTGGGGCTCTCCGCTTCCCAATGTTCGCGGCGGCGCATCAGTCTGGAGCAGGCACAGCTGATCCGCGGTTACCACGCGCGGCTGGCGCCGGAGGCGGTCGGCCTGGGGCTGGTGGGGCTGATCGAAGTCAGTCTGATCACGCACGCGCAGGAGCAGATCGATAGCTTTCATCAGATGCTGGAGGACGTGGACGCGATCCTTGATGCTTACAAGACCACCGGCGACGCCGATTACCTGCTGAAAGTGGCGGTGGCGGACCTGCCGGCGCTGAGCGAATTCATCAGCCAGACGCTGTCGCCGCACAAAAGCGTGGCGCATATCAAAACGGCGGTGGTGCTCAATCGCATCAAGGAAAACGGTTTATTGCCGGTGGCGCGAGAAAGCTAAAACCGAATGCGGTTTTCCGTCTATATTAGGAACGTAACGCTGTGCCCAAAACCACAATAAACCAGGAGAAAAACCCCGTGTTCCAGAACGTTGACGCCTATGCCGGCGATCCCATTCTGTCGCTGATGGAAAAATTCAAACAAGACCCGCGCGCGCACAAGGTGAACCTGAGTATCGGCCTGTATTACGATGCGCAGGGCATCATTCCGCAGATGCGGGCGGTCGCCGCGGCGCAAGCGCAGTTGAACAGCGTCGAGCACGGCGCCTCGGTATACCTGCCGATGGAAGGGCTGCAACCCTACCGTTCCGCCATCCAGCATCTGCTGTTCGGCGCGCAGCACCCGATGCTGCAGCAGGGGCGCATCGCCACCATTCAGACCGTCGGCGGTTCCGGCGCGTTGAAAGTGGGCGCCGACTTCCTGAAAAGCTACTTCCCGAATTCGCAGGTGTGGGTCAGCGATCCGACCTGGGAAAACCACGTCGCCATCTTCAGCGGCGCCGGTTTCAAGGTGAATACCTACCCGTATTTCGACAGCGAAAGCCTGGGCGTGAAGTTCGACGCCATGCTCGCCGCGCTGAAACAGCTGCCGAAGCACAGCATCGCGCTGCTGCACCCGTGCTGCCACAACCCGACCGGTTCCGACCTGACCCCTGCCCAGTGGGATGAGGTGGTCAAGGTGATCGCCGAGCGTGAAATCATTCCGTTCCTCGACATCGCCTACCAGGGCTTCGGCGGCGGCATGGAGCAGGACGCCTACGCCATTCGCGCCATCGCGGCGGCCGGCCTGCCGTGTCTGGTGAGCAACTCGTTCTCGAAGATCTTCTCGCTGTACGGCGAGCGCGTCGGCGGCCTGTCGGTGGTGTGCGAAAGCGAAGAGGCGGCCGGGCGCGTGCTGGGTCAGCTGAAGGCCACCGTGCGCCGCAACTACTCGAGCCCGCCGAATTTCGGCGCGCAGCTGGTGGCCAAGGTGCTGAACGACGCCCAGTTGAAAACCCAATGGCTGGACGAGGTGGAGAGCATGCGTACCCGCATTCTCGAGATGCGTCACGCGCTGGTGGACACCCTGAAGAGCGCGCTGCCGCAGCGCAACTTCGATTACCTGCTGGCGCAGCGCGGCATGTTCAGTTACACCGGCTTCAGCGCGGCGCAGGTCGATCGCTTGCGTGAAGAGTTCGGCGTCTACCTGATCCACAGCGGCCGCATGTGCGTGGCCGGCCTGAACCACAACAACGTGCGTCAGGTGGCCGAGGCATTTGCTGCGGTGCAGTAACGCCTGTTAGTCTGAACGGACGTTCATCGGGGAGCGATAGCGATATCGCTCCTTTTTTATTGCCGGCGCGCCGCCGAAGTTGCCGCAAACCGGAGAGAGAATATACTGATTGAGGGGCGCTCACTCATGTGGCATCAGCAAACGCTAATCCTCAGCGCAAAAGCGCGTGGCTTTCATCTGGTTACCGACGAGATCGTCAACCAGTTAACCCACTTACACCGCCTGCAAACCGGCCTGCTGCATCTGTTGCTGCAGCATACCTCGGCCTCGCTGACGCTCAACGAGAACTGCGATCCCACGGTGCGAGCCGATATGGAGCAGCATTTCCTGCGTCAGGTGCCGGAAAACGCACCCTATCAGCATGACTACGAAGGGCCGGACGACATGCCGGCGCACATCAAATCCTCGCTGCTGGGCGCTTCCTTGACGCTGCCCGTCAGGCACGGGCGGCTGATGTTGGGCACATGGCAGGGCATCTGGCTGGGGGAGCACCGCATCCACGGCGGAGCACGCCGTATTGTGGCCACATTACAGGGGGAGTAACCCAATGAATAACAGCGCATTGCTGGAGTACTGCATGGCGAAGCCGGGCGCGGAGCAAAGCGACCAGAACCAGTGGCAGGCCAGTCAGATCAAGGTGGGCGACGTGATGTTCGCCATGGTGTGCGAGGTCGAAGGGCGGCCGGCGCTGGCGGTCAAGTCCAGCCCGGAGCTGGCGGAAAGCCTGCGCGAACACCATCCGGAGATCGTTGCCTGCGCCGGCCTGAACAAGGCACACTGGAACACGGTGTTTCTCGACGGCAACCTGCCGAACTCGCAGTTTTACACGCTGATCGACAGCTCCTATCAGCTGGTGGTGGAAGGCCTGCCCGAACACGTGCGCCAGGAACTGCGCGCCTGATTGCCGGGCGGCGGCGCCGCCCGTTTTTCTCCTGTTTTTTCGCGTCAAAGCGTGATCGTGATTTTAAATTGGGAACGTTCCCTTTTTGTCGTCAGACAAAAGCGGCTACGCTTGGGCATTCAAGATACGCGGATAACATAAGGAGGCCGACATGGCCATCAGCGAAGAAAAGCGCAAGATGATCGCCGGGGAGTTGTACGACGCCGGCGATGACCTGCTGCGCAGCGAGCGTCGGCGCGCACGCCAGCTGACGCATCGCTATAACCACTCCTCGCCGGAAGAGGGCGAACTGCGCAAACAGTGGCTGGACGAGCTGCTGGGCGGCTATCAGGGCGGCACCATCGAGCCGACCTTCCGCTGTGACTACGGCTATAACATTTATCTCGGCAAGAACTTCTACGCCAATTTCGACTGCGTGATCCTCGACGTGTGCGAGGTACATATCGGCGACAACTGCCTGCTGGCGCCGGGCGTGCATATCTACACCGCGACCCATCCGCTGGACGCCGAGACCCGCGTCGGCGGCGCGGAGTTCGGTAAGCCGGTCAAGATTGGCGACAACGTATGGATCGGCGGACGCGCGGTGATCAATCCGGGTGTGACCATCGGCGATAATGCGGTCGTGGCCTCCGGCGCGGTGGTGACCAAAGACGTGCCGGCCAACTGCGTGGTGGGCGGCAACCCGGCCAGGGTCATCAAGCACCTATAAAAAAACGGGCGCCGCGGGCGCCCATTTTCATCAGGCTCGCAGCGAGTCGATATCCACCACGAAGCGGTACTTCACGTCGCTTTTCAGCATGCGCTCATAGGCCTCATTAATTTGCTGCATCGGGATCAGCTCGATATCGGACGTGATGCCGTGTTGGCCGCAGAAGTCCAGCATCTCTTGCGTTTCCGCGATGCCGCCGATCAGCGAACCGGCGATGCGGCGGCGCTTCATGATCAGATTGAACACCTGCGGCGACGGATGATCGTGCTCCGGCGCGCCGACCAGCGTCAGGGTACCGTCGCGGCGCAGCAGGTTGAGGAACGGGTTCAGATCGTGCTGAGCCGCCACCGTGTTGAGGATGAAGTCGAAGCTGTTGACGTGCTGCGCCATCTCATCCGGGTTGCGCGAAATCACCACTTCATGGGCGCCGAGGCGCTTGGCGTCTTCTATTTTCGACGGCGAGGTGGTGAACAGCACCACGTGCGCGCCCATCGCCCGCGCCAGTTTGACGCCCATGTGCCCCAGCCCGCCGAGGCCGACGATGCCGACCTTTTTGCCTGGTCCCGCGCCCCACTGGCGCAGCGGCGAATAGGTGGTGATGCCGGCGCACAGCAGCGGCGCGACCCCGGCCGGATCGAGATTTTCCGGCACTCGCAGCACGAAGTCCTGATCCTCCACCAGATTGGTGGAGTAGCCGCCGTAGGTCACGGCGCCGGTCTGGCGGTCCTGACCGTTATAGGTGCCGGTAAAGCCGTTCTCGCAATACTGTTCCAGCCCCTCATCGCAGCTTGGGCAGCTGCGGCAGGAATCTACCATGCAACCGACGCCGACCAGATCGCCGACCCGGTAACGCGAGGCATGGCCACCGACGGCGCTAACGCGGCCGACGATTTCGTGGCCCGGCACCACCGGGTAAATCGTATTGCTCCATTCGTTGCGAGCCTGATGCAGGTCCGAATGGCACACGCCGCAGAACAGCACCTGAATTTGCACATCGTGGTCGCGCAGGGCGCGCGGTGGGTAATCGAAAGGCACCAGCGCAGACTTCGCATCATGCGCGGCATAGGCATGGGTAATGTTCATGGTCGCTCCAGTTATCAATGTATGGGGGACAACGCTTGGCCGGCAGCGGAGTGCCGGTGAGACGCGGCCTGAATCAGACAGGGCGGCCGCCGAGGGAACATTGATGATAAAAGCGGTGAGCGCGGAGGGAAATGCCTGAAAATGTCGAAACCTTGCCCGTTTCTGTTTGATTGCTGCGAAACGGGTCAGCGTGCGGGTCGCCTGAGCGACGGCCCGCACGCCGGCGATACTACTTGTTCAAGAGCGGTTTCAGGAAGCGTGCGGTGTGCGATTTTTCACACTCGGCCACGGTTTCCGGCGTGCCGGCGACCAGGATTTCGCCGCCGCCGCTGCCGCCTTCCGGCCCCAGATCGACGATCCAGTCGGCGGTCTTGATCACGTCCAGGTTATGCTCGATGACCGCGATGGTGTTGCCCTGATCGCGCAGCTGATGCAGCACCGCCAACAGCTGCTGGATATCGGCGAAGTGCAGACCGGTGGTCGGTTCGTCGAGGATATACAGCGTCTGGCCGGTGCCGCGTTTCGACAGCTCGCGCGCCAGCTTGACGCGCTGCGCCTCACCGCCGGAGAGCGTGGTGGCCGACTGGCCGAGACGGATGTACGACAGGCCGACATCCATCAGGGTCTGCAGCTTGCGCGCCAGCGCCGGCACCGCGTCGAAGAACTCACGCGCTTCTTCGATGGTCATCTCCAGCACTTCGTGGATGCTCTTGCCCTTGTACTTCACTTCCAGCGTTTCGCGGTTATAGCGCTTGCCCTTGCACTGGTCGCACGGCACGTAGATGTCCGGCAGGAAGTGCATCTCGACCTTGATCACCCCGTCGCCCTGGCAGGCTTCACAGCGCCCGCCCTTGACGTTGAAGCTGAAGCGGCCCGGCGTATAACCGCGGCTGCGCGACTCCGGCACGCCGGCGAACAGCTCGCGTACCGGGGTGAAGATGCCGGTATAGGTGGCCGGGTTGGAGCGCGGCGTGCGGCCGATCGGGCTCTGATCGATGTCGATCACCTTGTCGAAATGCTCCAGGCCGGTCACTTCGCGGAACGGCGCCGGCTCGGCGATGGTGGCGCCGTTGAGCTGGCGCTGAGCGATCGGGAACAGCGTATCGTTAATCAGCGTCGATTTGCCGGAGCCGGACACGCCGGTGATGCAGGTAAACAGACCGACCGGCAGCGTCAGCGTCACGTCCTTCAGGTTGTTGCCGCGCGCGCCGCTCAGCTTCAGCACCTTGGTCGGATCGGCCTGCACGCGCTGCGCCGGAATGGCGATCTCGCGCTTGCCGCTGAGGAACTGGCCGGTCAGCGAGTCCGGCTGCGCCATGATGTCGTCGACGGTGCCTTCCGCCACCACCTGGCCGCCGTGCACGCCGGCGCCGGGGCCGATGTCGATCACGTGATCGGCGGCGCGGATGGCGTCTTCGTCATGCTCCACCACGATCACCGTGTTGCCGAGGTTGCGCAGGTGGATCAGCGTTTCCAGCAGGCGCTCGTTGTCGCGCTGGTGCAGGCCGATCGACGGCTCATCCAGCACGTACATCACGCCCACCAGGCCGGCGCCGATCTGGCTGGCCAAACGGATACGCTGCGCTTCGCCGCCGGAGAGCGTCTCCGCCGAACGGGAGAGCGACAGATAGTTCAGGCCGACGTTCACCAGGAATTTCAGGCGATCGCCGATCTCTTTCAGCACTTTTTCGGCGATCTTGGCGCGCTGGCCGCTGAGCTTCATGTTCTGGAAGAAGGTCATCGCATGGCCGATGCTCAGATCGGAGATCTCCGGCAGCGTGGTGTCTTCGACGAACACGTTGCGCGCTTCTTCACGCAGGCGGGTGCCGTGGCACGAGGCGCAAGGGCGGTTGCTGATGAACTTCGCCAGCTCTTCGCGCACCGCGCTGGATTCGGTCTCTTTATAGCGGCGCTCCATGTTATGCAGCACGCCTTCGAACGGATGGCGGCGCACGGTGGTGTCACCGCGATCGTTGATGTATTTGAATTCGATCGACTCTTTGCCGGAGCCGCTCAGCACCGCCTTCTGCACGTTGGCGCTCAGGGTGTTGAATGGGGCTTCGACGTCGAACTCATAGTGCTCCGCCAGCGAGCGCAACATCTGGAAGTAATAGAAGTTGCGGCGATCCCAGCCGCGGATCGCGCCGCCGGCCAGCGACAGCTCGGGGTTTTGCACCACGCGGTCCGGATCGAAGAACTGCTGCACGCCCAGGCCGTCGCAGGTCGGGCAGGCGCCGGCCGGGTTGTTGAAGGAAAACAGGCGCGGTTCCAGTTCGCGCATGCTGTAGCCGCAGATCGGGCAGGCGAAGTTGGCGGAAAACAGCAGCTCGTCCGCTTTCTCGTCGTCCATATCTGCCACCACCGCGGTGCCGCCCGAGAGCTCCAGCGCGGTTTCGAACGATTCGGCCAGGCGCTGCGCCATGTCGTCGCGCACCTTGAAACGGTCGACCACCACTTCGATGGTGTGTTTCTTTTGCAGCTCCAGCTTCGGCGGATCGGACAGATCGCACACTTCGCCGTCGATGCGCGCGCGGATGTAGCCCTGGGCGGCCAGGTTTTCCAGCGTTTTGGTGTGCTCGCCCTTGCGGTCTTTCACCACCGGCGCCAGCAGCATCAGGCGTTTGCCTTCCGGCTGGCTCAGCACGTTGTCGACCATCTGGCTGACGGTCTGCGCCGCCAGCGGCACATGGTGATCCGGGCAGCGCGGCTCGCCGACGCGGGCGAACAGCAGGCGCAGGTAGTCGTGGATCTCGGTGATGGTGCCGACCGTGGATCGCGGGTTGTGCGAGGTGGATTTCTGCTCGATGGAGATCGCCGGCGACAGACCTTCAATATGGTCGACGTCCGGCTTTTCCATCAGCGACAGGAACTGGCGCGCATAGGCGGAGAGCGATTCGACGTAGCGGCGCTGCCCTTCGGCATACAGCGTATCGAAAGCCAGCGATGACTTGCCGGAACCGGACAGGCCGGTGACGACGATCAGTTTGTCACGCGGGATGATCAGGTTGATGTTTTTCAGATTATGGGTTCGAGCACCACGAACTTCAATATTGTCCATTTACACTTCCCGTCTTGATGATACACCGCGCCTGTCGCGATTTTTGCGGGGGATTTTGTGATGGATCTCGCAAAAAACCGGCACAGCCTGGTCGAAACGCATAATTATGACACAAAAAAACCTGAATGAATATCCAGTATGCGAATGCAACAAGGTCGATTGAAAAGACAATTCTGGAATGCAATTCGCACTTATCAACACGGGTGTGGTTTCGCACTCAGCGTGGTAAACTGACGCGTTTATACTGTGTAGAAATCAATCATCGGGAGAAGTGCTCATGGCCAGCAGAGGCGTAAACAAAGTAATTCTGGTCGGGAATCTGGGTCAGGATCCAGAAGTCCGTTACATGCCGAACGGCGGCGCAGTGGCCAACATTACCCTGGCGACCTCCGAAAGCTGGCGTGACAAGGCGACCGGCGAACAGAAAGAGAAGACCGAGTGGCACCGCGTCGTGCTGTTCGGCAAACTGGCCGAAGTGGCGGGCGAATACCTGCGTAAAGGCTCTCAGGTCTACATCGAAGGCTCCCTGCAGACCCGTAAATGGCAGGATCAGAGCGGCCAGGATCGCTACACCACCGAGATCGTGGTTAACGTCGGCGGCACCATGCAGATGCTGGGCGGCCGTCAGGGCGGCGGCGCACCGGCCGGTCAATCTGCCGGCGGCCAGGGCGGTTGGGGCCAGCCTCAGCAGCCACAGGGCGGCAACCAGTTCAGCGGCGGCCAGCAGCAGTCTCGCCCGGCGCAGAACAGCGCTCCGGCGGCCAGCAGCAACGAACCGCCAATGGATTTCGACGACGATATCCCGTTCTGATATCCGGCTGTTTGCAGCAACAAAAAAGCCCCTTCACGGGGCTTTTTGTATTTCAGAGGGCGTTACGCCGAGAAGCCGCCGTCGATGCTCAGGCTGGCGCCGGTGATATAACCTGCTTGCGGGCCGGCGAGGTAGGCGACGAAGCCGGCGATCTCTTCATCTTTGCCGTAGCGGCCGATCGCCATCAGCTGCTTGAGCTGATCGGCGAACTCGCCGGCGTCTGGGTTCATTTCGGTGTCCACCGGGCCGGGCTGCACGTTATTGACGGTGATGCCGCGCGGGCCGAGATCGCGCGCCATGCCTTTGGTCAGGCCGACCAGCGCCGATTTGCTCATCGCATACACCGCCGCGCCGCCGAACGGCACGCGCTCGGCGTTGGTGCTGCCGATGTGGATGATGCGGCCGCCGTCGTTCATGTGGCGCGCCGCTTCCTGGCTGGCGACGAACACGCTGCGCACGTTGACCGCCAGCATGCGATCCAAATCGTCCAGCGCCAGCTCCTCGGTACTGCCCAGCGTAAATACCCCGGCGTTGTTCACCAGAATATCCAGGTTGCCGAAGTGGCTGACCGCCTGGCGCACCGCCTGCTGTAGCGCCGCGGCATCGGCGCTGTCGGCCTTGATGGCGAGGGCTTTGCCGCCGGCGGCAGTGATGGCGCTTGCCACTGCTTCGGCGCGATCGGCCGAGGCGGCGTAGGTAAAGGCGACGGCGGCGCCTTCGTTAGCCAACCGTTTCACGATGGCGGCGCCGATGCCGCGTGAGCCGCCCTGAACGAACGCGACTTTGCCTTGCAGAGGGTGTGCTGTGGTCATGTTATTTCTCCAAAGTGGGTGAGGGTAAGGCGTTATTCCCAGTATCGGTGAAATGTCTGGCGGCCACTGTTCACAAAGAGCTTTGCCGCTAAAACGAGAAAAGCCCCTTGCGGGGCTTCTTTCTTCCGTCGGTTGGCTGTTCGACGATCAGTTGAAGATTTCTGCGGTGCCGTACAGTTTGTTCTGGCCGCCGGCGGCGACGATGCGGTATGAGCTGGCGCCCGACGCGGCGGCTTTGCTGGCCAGTTCGCTTTCCAGCGCGCTCAGGTTGGTGGCGCCGCTAACGGAGACTACGCCGATTTTCTGGGCGTCTGCAGCGGGTTGGCTGGAAGGCAGGTCAGCGGCGAAGGTAGCGAAAGAAGCGGTAGCCAGCAGCGCAGCGGTAGCAAAAATTTTGATGTTTTTCATGATGTGTTCCTCAGCGTATTGATTGGATGAGAGCCCGTTGTCTCTCGATGTATTAAATAGTAGTGCGGCAGGCTGGAATAAAAAATCGGAGAGTTTTGAGTATCTCTGTCAAATAAACTGATTGTTTTTTCATCCGCTGGCGTGCGGTAAAAATCGCCACTACCCTTTACAGACGATCCTTAACCGGAGAAGCGTAATGACGGTAAACGCATTTATCGGCAGCGGGGCGCTGGTGTCCTCGGCATTTGAGAACCAGGACGGCGAGCTGAATCACCCGCTGGGTGAGCAGGTGCTGGGGCGCATCCACTATGAGGCCAACGGCACGATGGCGGCGCAGCTGTACAGCGCCGTGCGGCCGCGTTTCGACGCTGACGATTTGGCGCAGGGGGCCGAGCGGGAGATCCGCGCGGCCTTCATCAATATGATTTGCTACTGCGGCCGTTATCAGGTGGAGGAAAGCGAGCAGCGGGTGGTACATCAGGTCGAAGGCTGTTCATTCCCCAACTGGGTAGGCAGCCGTCAGGTGCGTTTTTACGCTTTCAGCGGCGATCGGCTGACGTTGCGCGCGGTGCCCTTGCAGCTTGGCAACGGCGTGCAGGTGGGCGAACTGGTGTGGCAGCGGGCAGGAGCTTCTTTATGATCATTGTTCATCATCTCAATCACTCGCGGTCGCAGCGCATTCTGTGGTTTCTGGAAGAGCTGGGCGTGCCCTATCAGGTGCAACGCTACGAACGCGATCCGCAGACTATGCTGGCGCCGGCGGCGCTGAAAAAGATCCACCCGCTGGGCAAATCGCCGGTGATCGTCGACGGCGATCTGACGCTGGCGGAATCCGGCGCCATCATCGAATACCTGCAGGAAGCCTATGACGCGCAAGGGATGTTCATGCCGACCGACTTCCACGCGCGCCAGCAATACCGCTACTGGCTACACTACGCGGAAGGATCGCTGATGCCGCTGTTGGTGATGAAACTGGTGTTCAGCCGGCTCGGCCAGCCGCCGATCCCCTGGCTGCTGCGGCCGGTGGCCGGCGCGATCGGCAAGGGCGTGCAGCGCGAATATCTCGACAAGCAGATCGCGCCGCACTGCGAATTCCTCGAACAGCACCTGAACAAGGGCAGCTGGTTTGTCGGCAATGACTTCAGCGCGGCGGACATTCAGATGAGCTTCCCGCTGGAGGCGATGGCAGCGCGAGGCGCGTTGGATGATTGCCCGAAACTGCGCGGTTTTTTGCAGCGCATTCATGCCCGGCCCGCCTACCAGCGGGCGTTGGAGCAGGGCGGCCCTTACGCCCTGCTGAGCTAATCGGATGGGCTATACTCGATGGGGTCATTCTTTATCGGAGGTAGCCCATGGCTACGCAAATCTTCGTTAACCTGCCCGTCAGCGATCTGCCCGCCTCGATGGCGTTCTTTACCCACCTGGGTTTCACTTTCAACCCGCAATTTACCGATGACACCGCCGCGTGCATGGTGGTCAGCGACACGATTTACGTGATGTTGCTGACCCACGACAAATTCAGGATGTTTACCCCGAACCCGATCGGCGACGCCAAACAGGCCACCGAAGTGCTGGTATGCCTGTCGCAACCCAGCCGGGCGGCGGTGGACGAACTGGTGCGCAAGGCGGTCGCCGGCGGCGGCAACACCTACCACCCGCCGCGGGACTACGGCGTGATGTACGGCCACGGTTTTCAGGATCTGGATGGCCATATCTGGGAATTGATGTATATGGATCCCGCCGCGGTGCAGACGCAATAACCCTGCCGTGACGGCGTTCGCCGGGGCGCCTGTCGCCCCGGTTTTATCGTGCTGGCGCTATTCCCGCCGCTTTCTGCATAAATTGCCGCGATCTTTAGTTGATTAGACGCTATGGAAGGCAGGATAATCGTTTGCCTTGAATAAACCACCATAAATCACCCGTACCGCGCGCTGCGAGTTAAACGTTTGCCTTGGTGCGCATCGCCGTTGGCGCTGCGACAGAAGGGCAAGGATGCGGAACGTGACGTAAACGATTACGTGACGATCGGGCGCGGGCGAGATTACAGGCCTGCTGCGACGGGCCGATTCATGAAACACAGGGGAAGTAACCTATGTCGAACTCTCAAGCGAACCACGCCGCAAAACCAACCGGCGGGCTTGATGGCTATTTTAAAATTTCCGCGCGCGGCAGCAGCGTGCGCCAGGAGGTGGTGGCGGGGCTGACCACCTTCCTGGCGATGGTGTATTCGGTGATCGTGGTGCCGAGCATGCTGGGCAAAGCGGGCTTCCCGCCGGCGGCGGTGTTTGTCTCCACCTGCCTGGTGGCCGGGCTGGGCTCGCTGCTGATGGGGCTGTGGGCTAACCTGCCGATGGCGATCGGCTGTGCGATCTCGTTGACCGCCTTCACCGCCTTCAGCCTGGTGCTGGGCCAGCACATCAGCATTCCGGTGGCGCTGGGTGCGGTGTTCCTGATGGGCTTACTGTTTACCATTATCTCGGTCACCGGCATCCGCGCCTGGATCCTGCGCAACCTGCCGATGGGCGTGGCGCACGGCACCGGCATCGGTATCGGTCTGTTCCTGCTGCTGATCGCCGCCAACGGCGTCGGCCTGGTGGTGAAGAACCCGCTGGATGGTCTGCCGGTGGCGCTCGGCGCGTTCACCTCCTTCCCGGTGGTGATGACGCTGGTCGGCCTGGCGGTGATCTTCGGCCTGGAAAAACTGCGCGTGCCCGGCGGCATTTTGCTGGTGATCATCGCCATTTCCATCATCGGCCTGATCTTCGACCCGGCGGTGAAATACCAGGGGCTGTTCGCCATGCCGAGCCTAGCGGACGCTGACGGCAAATCGTTGATCTTCAGCCTGGATATCATGGGCGCATTGCAGCCGGTGGTGTTGCCGAGCGTGCTGGCGCTGGTGATGACCGCGGTGTTCGACGCTACCGGCACCATCCGCGCGGTGGCCGGGCAGGCCAACCTGCTGGATAAAGACGGGCAGATCATCAATGGCGGCAAGGCGCTGACCTCGGATTCCCTGAGCAGCATCTTCTCCGGCCTGGTGGGCGCCGCGCCCGCCGCGGTCTACATCGAATCCGCCGCCGGCACCGCCGCGGGCGGCAAGACCGGCCTGACCGCCACCGTGGTCGGCATTCTGTTCCTGCTGATCCTGTTCCTGTCGCCGCTGGCCTATCTGGTGCCGGTCTATGCCACCGCCCCGGCGCTGATGTACGTCGGCCTGCTGATGCTGAGCAACGTCACCAAGCTGGACTTCAACGACTTCGTCGACGCGATGGCCGGCCTGCTGTGCGCGGTGTTCATCGTACTGACCTGCAACATCGTTACCGGCATCATGCTGGGCTTCAGCTCGCTGGTCATCGGTCGCATCTTCTCCGGCGAATGGCGCAAGCTGAACATCGGCACCGTGCTGATCGCCGTGGCGCTGGTGGCGTTCTACGCCGGCGGCTGGGCGATTTAAGACCCTCAGGTTTCCCTCGCCCGCCGGGCGAGGGAAGCTGTCACGGCATTTCCCTTCTTAAGATAAGTCTTCTTCTGCTCTGCACCGCGTTTTGAAAGGCACAACAAGCTTTAACGGCTGTAAAAAAAGTGATCTACTATCGGGACCAACGCAGGCCCTGAGCCGATGTCGTCTGAATCGTAGAGTCTAAGGAAAGCATGGAAATCTTTTTTACAATCCTCATTTTGATCCTGGTGGTCTCCCTGTCCGGGGTGGTGACGCGCATGTTGCCGTTCCAGGTGCCGCTGCCGCTGATGCAAATCGCCATCGGGGCCCTGTTGGCCTGGCCGCATTTCGGGCTGCACGTCGACTTTGATCCCGAACTGTTCCTGGTGCTGTTCATCCCGCCGCTGCTGTTCGCCGACGGCTGGAAAACGCCAACGCGCGAATTCCTGCACCACGGGCGTGAAATTCTCGGCCTGGCGCTGGTGCTGGTGCTGATCACCGTGGTCGGCGTCGGCTATCTGATCTACGCCATGGTGCCGGGCATTCCGCTGGTGGCGGCCTTCGCGTTGGCGGCGGTGCTGTCGCCGACCGATGCCGTGGCGCTGTCCGGCATCGTCGGCAAAGGGCGCATTCCCAAGCCGATCATGGGCGTGCTCGAAGGCGAGGCGCTGATGAACGACGCATCCGGCCTGGTGTCGCTCAAGTTCGCCATCGCGGTGGCGATGGGCACCATGGTGTTCACCGTGGGCGGCGCAACCCTCGAGTTCCTCAAAGTGGCGATCGGCGGCCTGTTGGCCGGCGTGGCGGTCACCTGGACCTACAGTAAATCGCTGCGGGTGATGAGCCGCTGGAGTGGCGACGATCCGGCGACCCAGATCGTATTCCTGCTGCTGCTGCCGTTCGCTTCTTACCTGATCGCCGAACACATCGGCGTCTCCGGCATCCTGGCGGCGGTAGCGGCGGGGATGACCATCAGCCAATCCGGCGTGATCCGCAACGCGCCGCTGGCGATGCGCCTGCGCGCCAACAGCGTATGGGCGATGCTGGAGTTCGTGTTCAACGGCATGGTGTTCATCATGTTGGGCCTGCAGCTGCCGGGCATTCTTGAAACCTCTATCCTGCAGGCGGAGCTGGATCCGACCATCCAGACCTGGTACCTGTTCGCCGACGTGGCCACCATCTACGCCGCGCTGCTGGTGCTGCGTTTCACCTGGCTGTGGGTGATGAAGAAGGCCAGCAACCGCTTTATGAAAAAGCGCCCGCTGCAGTTTGGCGACTACAGCACGCGTGAGCTGTGGGTGGCGTCGTTCGCCGGGGTGCGCGGGGCGATTACCCTGGCCGGTGTGCTGTCGATACCGCTGTTGCTGAGTGACGGCACCGCCTTCCCGGCGCGCTATCAGCTGGTGTTTATCGCCGCCGGTGTGATCCTGTTGTCGTTGATCGTCGGCGTGCTGGCATTGCCGCTGCTGCTGCGCGGCGTTCAGGTGGCCGACAAGAGCGCCAGCAAGCACGAAGAGCGCATGGCGATCGCCATGGCGGCCGAAGTGGCAATCGAGAGCGTGAATAAAATGGAAGAGCGTCTGGTCGCCGAT
The DNA here is from genome assembly GCF_010119335.3 of Serratia sp. HRI. Lineage (NCBI taxonomy): Bacteria > Pseudomonadati > Pseudomonadota > Gammaproteobacteria > Enterobacterales > Yersiniaceae > Serratia > Serratia sp. HRI. Next base: position 3,190,066 of record NZ_CP083690.1, read on the forward strand.
ACCGAAGAGAACCTCGATCCGCAGGTGTTGAAAGAGGTCAGTTCGCGGGTGACGGGCATGCTACGGCGGCGCATCGCGTCGAAAGACGATATCGAGAATGCGTTGGCGATGGAAAACCTCGAGCGGCGTTTCCGCCTGACGGCGCTGCGCGCCGAGCGCGGCGAGCTGTACCATCTGCGCGCCACGCAGAAAATCAGCAACGAGACGCTGCAAAAACTGCTGCACGATCTCGACCTGCTCGAAGCGTTGCTGATCGAACGCGAAGGGTAAACCTCAGAAGAGGAATCATGTTTTCCTCTTTATTTCTGTCCCGAAGGGCCGCCTGTGCGGCCCTTGTTTTTTGGCTACTTGAGCGGCGGCCAGTAGTCGCGGCAGCAGGCGATCCAGGCCTGCGCGCCGTGCGACAGGTAGCTGCCCTGGCGCCAGATCAGCCCGATTTTCCACTCCATGCGCGGTTCCAGCGGTAGCCAGACCAGGTTTTCCTTGTCCAGCCAGCGGCAGACCGGCTCCGGCAGCATGGCGATGCCCACGCCGGCCTGCACCATCGAGGCGAGGAAGTCCCATTGGCCGCTGCGCACCGCGATTTGCGGTTCAAAACCGGCCTGGCGAAACGCCTTCATCAGCATCTTGTACAGCGCAAAGTCTTCGTTATAAATCAGGATCGGGCTGTCGGCCAATTCGGCGATATTGATGCTGGTGCGGTTGAGCCACTGCGGCGTGCGCGGCGCCACCACGCACATCGGATGGCCCAGCAGCGGCAGAAAGGTCAGCGGCTGTTCCGAATCGAAGGGCAGCACCGTCATCGCCAGATCCAGTTCGCCGGACATCACCGCCTGTTCGACCGACAGCCCGCCCAGCTCGGAAATTTTCAATTCGATGCCGGGGTAGGTCTGGCGAAAGCGGCGGATCAGATCGGCGATCTGCCTGCCCACCATCGGCGGAATGCCCAGCCGCAGCACGCCCTTTTTCAACGAGCTGATGTCTTCCAGCTCCGCCTCCAGCTGGCGGAATTCGTCGAGGATCGTCAGGCCGCGCTGATACAGCGCCTGGCCGCTGTCGGTCAGGCGCAGCTTGCGGCCTTCGCGGATCAGCAGCGTGCATTCCAGCTCCTCTTCCAGATGCCGCAGCATCTTGCTGATGGTGGGCTGGGTGACGAACAGTTTTTCCGCCGCGCGGGTGAAGCTTTGCTGGCGCACCACTTCAACGAAGTAGCGCAGGGTGCGGACATCCACGTTAGGGTTCTCCTTGAGGGCGCTACCGGCGGGAAACTATTCCCGGACGGCATGATGTCGATAATTTTAATTCATTTCAGGCGTGGTTTCCCGGCTGCGTATACTGTAGGCCGTCAATTATTGTTTGAGGTCATCTTTCATGTCTCTGGCGTTACGCCGCGTTGCCCCCTCCCTGCTGACCCGTTTGCAGGTGCCGATTCAGGTGGCGTTGTATGCGGCGCTGTTCCTGATCGCCGATCGTCTGGTGCAACAATTCCACCTGCCGCTCCCCGCCAATATCGTCGGCATGTTGATGCTGCTGGCGCTGATCCTGCTGCGCATTCTGCCGCTGAGCTGGGTCAAGGCCGGCTCCCGCTGGCTGCTGGCGGAAATGCTGCTGTTTTTCGTGCCGGCGGTGGTGGCGGTGGTCAACTATGCTCAGCTGCTGATGGTCGAGGGCTGGAAGATCTTTCTGGTGATCGCGATCAGCACCATGCTGACGCTGGGCGCCACCGGGCTGGTGGTGGACAGGGTGTATCGGCTGGAGATTTGGCTGCAGCGACGGAAGCAGCGCCATGAATGACTTTATCCTCAGCCTGGCCTGCTTTCTGGCGACGCTGGCGCTGTATTTCGCCAACAAGAAACTCTATCGCCGCCGCCGCACGTTACTGCTGATGCCGCTGGTGCTGACGCCGATGATCCTGGTGCTGCTGCTGGTGGTCACCCACATCTCCTATCAGGACTATATCGGTGAAACCCACTGGCTGCTGTGGCTGCTGGGGCCGGCGACCATCGCCTTCGCGGTGCCGGTGTACGAGAACCTGCACATCATCCGCCGCCACTGGCTGTCGCTGACCGCCGGGGTAACGACGGCGGTGCTGGTGGCGGTGTACAGCTCGGTGTGGCTGGCGCGCCTGCTGACGCTGCCGGAAGAGGTGCAGCGCAGCCTGGCGGTGCGTTCGATCACCACGCCGTTCGCGCTGGAGGCCGCCAAACAGATGGGCGGGCAGCCGGATCTGGTGGCGCTGTTCGTGGTGATCACCGGGGTGTTCGGCATGGCGGTGGGCGACATTCTGTTTCTGCGGCTGGCGGTGCGCAGCCGCCTGGCCAAGGGAGCCGGGTTTGGCGCCTCGTCGCACGGCGCCGGCACCGCCCGCGCTTATGAACTGGGGCCGCAGGAGGGCGTGGTGTCGAGCCTGGTGATGATGCTGGCCGGCATTATCACGGTGGTGGCCGCGCCACTGATCGGCCGGCTGATGTGGTAAGACCTCTCGGGGCGGGCTCTGCCGCCCCATTTTTACATTGTCTGTCGTTGGGAACGGTGCCGTCGATGAGCGCCCGAAAAAACGAAGAAATTTTTCAGCATAATTTTTCCCATCGTTATAACAAAAAACGATAGATGCGCCGTGGGCAAAATTGGCGGTCATTTTTCATGGTAATGAATTAATTAAATAATAAATCATTGTCATTAAAACAATAAAGTATAACTTATTGATATGGAGAGGCTCTTATCGTAAGCATTGTTGCACATTAACTATAGTGAACAATAAAAAAGAATATGAATTTCTCTCTAATTATATCGGATTAATACAAGAGGAATACGCTTGTCATCCCTAAGTAATATCGGGGAAATAAAATGGTCATTTATTCCCTTTCGCACATTTCGCCAAAAAAAATATCCTCTCCTATACTTCACAGCTCTACAAATTGAGGCACAGGGGGAACCTCTGGATTAACCATTTCATTCTTTCTTAGTTGGGGGAAACCCAGCTTTTCTACGGTTTTTTATTCTGACTTGAACTGTCGGACGGCCAGGCTTTGCCTAAATCCGGACGGTCCCTTTCATTAACGTAATGAAAACGTGCTAGAGAATATTATGAACAAACAAACTGATGTGAAGAGTGGGGAATTCCGTACGGATGCTCAGGCCGCGGCGGAGAAAGTCGAACTGCATGAAATGACTATCGCCCAGCGTGAACTCTGGCTGGGGGAAAACATTTCCAAAGAGTTGTCGTTCAATATCTGGGGCTATGGGCTGGTTGACGGGCCTCTCGACGTTAAGCTGCTGCGGCAAGCCATCGATGCTATCGTCGAAGAAACGCCGGCTCTGCAAGCGCATTTTGTGGAAAAAGACGGTGAGCTTTATCAATACCGCGCGCCACGCACACATGAGCCGCTGTTCACACTCGATCTCAGTAAGGAACCCGATCCCCTCCAGGCGGCCAGACGCTGGATGGTGGCGGATGCGGCGCTGCCGCGCCGTGCCACGGGAGAGGAACCTTTTAGTTTTCATGTGATTACGCTCGCTCCGCAGCGCTATGTCCTCTATCGGCGTTTCCACCATATGATCACCGACGGCCGCAGTGCCGAGGAAGTGATGCGACGCATCGCGGCTTACTATAACGCGCTGGCGTCCGGCGGCGTCATCCCTGAATTCGCCAACTGCAATTTCTCTCTGCTTTATGAAAACGACATCAAATACCGCGATTCCTCACGCTTTTCTTCCGATCAGGCTTTTTGGCGGGAATATACTGCCGCTGCGCCGCAGAGTTTGTCGCGTAGAGCCATATTGACTCCGGACGCCGCGATGAACCGCAACACGCAGCTGCTGGAAAAAGAGGCATTGGATCAGCTGCAGCAACAAGCTGACAATATCGGCGTACACCGCGCACATATATTGGCCGCCGCCGTAGCATTATGTTTCTACAGCCTGACCGGCAGTGAATATCTTAATTTCAGCATGCCGGTGACCGGGACGAGAGAACGAAACAGTATTGGTATGACCTCTAACGTTGTCCCTTTGATTATCAAGGTCGAACCCCAGCTGAGCCTGGCCGAATTTATCCAAAAGGTTGCGGCCGAAATAGCAAAAGTGGTTCGCCATCAATTATATCGTGGGGAGGACATTCGGCGTGACAATGGCGCGACGGATTCCGCCTGGTTTGGCCCTTCAATTAACATTGTTTCTTTCGACCACGGCGATCCTTTCTGGGGATGCCGCACCCGTTGGTATTATGGCGGGAATATTCCGTCCGGCGATCTACAGATTATGCTGTATGAAGACCAGCAGGCGAATGAGCTGGACGTCACTTTTTCTGACGCCGCTTATGCAAATTCATTAGGCGATCTGGATGTTTTGCAGCGCCGTTTCCAGTTTATTTTACGGGCGCTGAACGCATCAACGGCGGGGACGATCGAGGCGTTGGATCGGCAAGTGGCGGCGCTGGCGGATGCCGAGGCCGGCGGCAGCTTTTACACCAATCGTCGGCAACCGCCTGCCGGCGGCATCATTCGTTGGGATCGCCCGGCTGAGGCGCTGCAGCGCCTGGTGAGCTCGCTGAGCCATGGCGCGGGATGCGCGGCGAAGATACTGCTGGCGGATCGCGTGTTGGGCGTGACGGCGCTGCAGGCTGTGAGCGATGAGCGACAGGCCCACCCCGGTACCCTGCTGCACGTCGAGGCCGACGGCTGGGTGATTGCCGCGAGCCCCGGCGTGGTGCACGTCGGGCCGTTCTTGCGCGCCGACGGCTCGACTCAACCAGGCGATGCGCTGGCGCAGGCCTGCGGCCTGTCTGTCGGCTCGGTCTTGCCGACGATTAACGCTGCCGAAGCCTCGCTGTTAGGCGCGGCGTATGGCGCCAGCGCCGATAGCGCCGCGTTTTGGCAACCGCGCCTGACGCGTTATTATCCGGCGCCGTTCCCGCCGGGGCCTGGCCGCCAGGCGGATCTTCCCGCACGCTGGCAGGCGACGGCCTGGCAGCGCCTGGAAAAAATTGCCGGCGAGCAGGTGCTGGCGGCAGCAACCCTTTATCTGGCGCGTATGTGCAATGAAACCGATTTTCAGCTGGGGTGGATCAGCCCGGACGATCGGAATTGGGGTCGTTGGGCCCACCTGAGCGCGCGCGTGCTGCCGCTGCAGATCTCTGTTGATCACACCAGCAATTTCCAGCAGGCGTTGGCCGCGCTGGAACAGGAATATAGCCAGCTGCGCGCTCATGCCGATTATCATCCCGCGTTGCTGACGCGCGATGCGGACCTGCGAGCGCCTCAGACTTGGCCGACGGCGGTATCGATCGTCAGTCGGCGCTCGGCGCAGGGGTTGCAGCCTGAAGACGAGGGGGTTGCCGCCATCATGGCTTCCGGTTCGCGCGCGGTATTGCAAATCTGCAAGGCTGACGGCGCTTTCCGTTGGGTCTACGACGCCGCCTCCGTGGCTGACGAACAGATGTTGCGTGCGACGCAACATCTGCTGATGCTGCTCAACGACGCGGTGAGGGCGGGTTCTCATCGTCGCACCGTCGGCGAACTCAGTCTGGTTTCCGAGGAAGAACGTGCGCAGTTGCTGCAGGGCCTCAACCACACCGTCGCTTCACACACGCCGGCGGCTTGTCTGCACCGGTTGTTCGAAGCACAGGTCAGACGGACGCCGGAGGCGATCGCGGTGACGTATGGCGATGACAGCCTGACCTACGCGGAATTGAATACCCAGGCGAACCGTTGGGCCCATCGGCTGGTACAGCTTGGCGTGCAGCCGGACAGCCTGGTGGCGCTGTGCGCCGGGCGCGGGCTGCCGATGCTGGTCGGGCTGCTGGGGATCCTCAAAGCCGGCGGCGCCTATGTGCCGCTGGATCCCGCCTATAGCGGCGAGCGGCTACAGTATATCCTGGCGGACTCGGCGCCGGTGCTGCTGTTGGCGGATGAGCTTGGCCGACAAGCGCTGGGTGACTGCGAGGTGCCGCTGCTGGCGCTGGAACAGCCACTGACGGGGGAAGGCGACGATCTGCAGGATGTCGGGGTGCGCCCGGCGCACCTGGCGTATGTGATTTATACCTCCGGCTCGACCGGCAAACCCAAAGGGGTGATGGTGGAGCACCGGCAGGTCGCGCGGTTGTTCAGCGCGACGAACGCCTGGTTCAACTTCAGCGCCGCCGACAGGTGGTGCCTGTTCCACTCATTCGCCTTCGACTTCTCCGTCTGGGAGATCTGGGGCGCCTGGCTGTATGGTGGCCAGCTGTTCATCGTACCGCAGGCGATCGCCCGCTCGGCGCCGGATTTTTATCATTTCGTCTGCCGCAGCGGCATCACGGTATTGAACCAGACGCCGAGTGCTTTCAAAGCCTTTATCCAGGCTCAGGCGCACAGCGAAGCGCGCCAGCAGCTACGCGAGATCGTGTTCGGTGGCGAAATGCTGAAGCCTTCCGAGCTTGCGCCGTGGTTTGCTCGTCCAGAGAACCGGCAGACACGGTTGATCAACATGTACGGTATCACCGAGACCACGGTGCATGTGACTTATCGGCCGCTGTCGGCGCAGGATACGGCGATCACCACCAGTCCGATCGGCAGCCGCATCCCGGATTTGCGCTTGTATCTGCTGGGCGCCGACGGCGAACCGGTGCCGATGGGGGCGATCGGCGAACTTTACGTCGGCGGCGAAGGGGTGGCGCGGGGTTACCTGAACCGGCCCGAATTGACGGCGGAACGTTTTCTCGATGATCCTTTCAACCGGGCGCCGGGTGCGCGCATGTATCGTACCGGCGATCTGGCGCGCTATCTGCCGGGGGGCGATATCGAATACCTGGGGCGCAATGACCAGCAGGTAAAAATCCGCGGTTTCCGCATCGAATGCGGCGAGGTGGAGGCACAGCTGAGTACCGATCCGCGCGTGCGCAGTGTAGCCGTGGACGCGATTGACGATGGCGATGGGGGCAAGCGACTGGTGGCGTGGGTGGTTCCGGCACCGGAAGCCGAACGCGCTACGCTGGCGACCGGGCTGCGTCAGCATCTGCAGGCGCGGCTGCCGGATTATATGGTGCCGGTGGCTTACGTTTGGCTGGAGGCGTTGCCGCTGACCGGCAACGGCAAATTGGACAAGCGGGCTCTGCCGGTGCCGCAGGTCGACGCCTACGTGCGTGAAGCCTATGCGCCGCCGCAGGGCGAGGCGGAAAACCTGCTGGCGGCTATCTGGCGCGAGCTGCTGGGCGTAGAGCGCGTCGGTCGCTATGACCACTTCTTCGAACTGGGCGGGCATTCGCTGATGGCGGTGCGCCTGGCTAACCGCGTGCAACAGGCCGGATGGCAGTTACCGTTGCAGGCGCTGTTCGCCAGCCCGGTACTGCACGTGCTGGCGCAGGCGCTGGAAGTTGCGCCGGCTCAGGAACCGCTGCCGATACTGCCGGTGGCGCGCGACGGCGAATTGCCCCTGTCGTTCGCCCAGCAACGCCTGTGGTTCCTGACCCAGTTGGAGGGGATGAGCGAAACCTACCATATCCCCCTGGCGCTGCGGCTGCACGGCCGGTTGGACCGGCAGGCGCTGCAACATAGTCTGGATGCGCTCTATGCGCGTCACGAATCGCTGCGTAGCCGGTTCATTACCCGGGAAGATCGGCCACAGGTGCAGATTTTGCCGGCAAACGGGCTGCCGCTTGCGTTCCACGATCTGCGACGTCACCCCGCGCAAGCCGACACGCTGTGCCGTCAGGCGGCCACGCAACCGTTCGATTTGACGCAGGGGCCGCTGGTGCGCGCCGCGCTGATCCGCCTGGCGGATGAGGAGCACCTGTTCCTGCTCACCTGTCATCACATCGTCTCCGACGGTTGGTCGACCGGCATTCTGCTGCGTGAACTGGGGGCGTTGTACGGCGCTTTCCGTCGCGGCGATGCCGATCCGCTGCCGCTGCCGACGCTGCAATACCCGGATTACGCCGCCTGGCAGCGTCGCTACCTGACGCCGGAGCGGTTGGCGGCGCAGGCGCAATACTGGCGTGAAACGCTGAGCGATGCGCCGGCGCTGCTGACGCTGCCGACCGACCGGCCGCGTCCGACGGTGCAGTCTTTCAGCGGCGGAGAGGTGCCGATCGCGATCGACGCCGAGCTGACGCAGGCGCTGCGGCAGTTCAGCCGGCAGCATGGCGGCACGCTGTTCATGACGGTGCTGGCGGCCTGGAGCCTGGTGCTGGCGCGCATGGCCGGGCAGCAGGAGCTGGTGATCGGCACGCCGGAGGCCAACCGTGGCCGGCTGGAAACCGAATCGCTGGTCGGCTTCTTCGTCAGCACGCTGGCGCTGCGCATCGATCTTCGCGACGATCCGGATCTGCCGACGCTGCTCGAACGGGTTCGTCACACGGTGCTGGCGGCGCAGGAAAATCGCGATCTGCCGTTCGAGCAGGTGGTGGAGCTGGTCAACCCGCCGCGCCATCTGGGCTATACCCCGCTGTTCCAGGTGATGCTGGCCTGGCAGGACGGCTCGGTGCGCGATATTCCGCTGCCGGGGCTGCAGGCCGAATTGGCCGGGCTGGAATACAGCGCGGCGAAGTTCGATCTGACGCTCGATCTGGCCGATACCGGCGAAGGCATCAGCGGCACGCTGAATTTCGCCACCGCGCTGTTCGATCGCGCCACCGCCGAACGCTACGGCGTTTACCTGGTACAGGCGCTGCGGGCGATGACGTTGAATAGCCCACGGTCAGTATCCCATATCGATTTGTTGCCGCTCGCCGAACGGGAACATCTGCTGCATGGCTGGAACCGCACCGAGCGCGACTACCCGCTGGATCAGACCCTGGCGGCGCTGTTCGAGCAGCAGGTGCGCCGCACGCCGGACGCCACCGCGCTGGTGAGCGGAGCGGAAAGCCTGAGCTACGCCCAGCTGAACGCCCGCGCCAACCGGCTGGCGCACGCGCTGATAGCGCGCGGCGTCGGCCCGGACAGCCGGGTGGCGGTGTGCGCCGAACGCGGCCTGCACATGGTGACGGCGCTGTTCGGTATCCTCAAGGCCGGCGGCGCCTATGTGCCGCTCGATCCGGCCTATCCGGGCGAACGCCTGCAGTACATCCTGCAGGATGCCGACCCGGTGCTGCTGCTGGCGGACGCCGCCGGCCGCGCGGCGCTGGGCGAGCCTGCGACGCCGCAGCTGGCGCTGGAGGCGGCGTTGCCGGATACGCTGAGCGCCGAGAACCCGGAACGGCGCGCGCAGGCGTCGCACCTGGCGTACGTGATTTACACCTCGGGCTCGACCGGTAAACCGAAGGGCGCGATGAACGAACACCGCGGGGTGGTCAACCGGCTGGTGTGGATGCAGGAGGCCTACGGCCTGACGGCGGCGGACACGGTGCTGCAAAAAACGCCGTTCGGCTTCGACGTCTCGGTGTGGGAGTTCTTCTGGCCGCTGATGGTCGGCGCGCGCCTGGTGATGGCGAAGCCGGAAGGGCACAAGGATCCGGACTACCTGAGCCGCGCGATCGAACAGTACGGCGTTACCACGCTGCACTTCGTGCCGTCGATGCTGCAAAGCTTCCTGGCGGACGGGCAGGCGGCGTCGCGCTGCGGCCAGGTGGTGCGGGTGATGTGCAGCGGGGAAGCGCTGCCGGCGGCGCTGGTGGCGGAGTTTTACCGCCGGCTGCCGCAGGCGGAGTTGCATAACCTGTATGGGCCGACGGAGGCGGCGGTGGACGTTACCGCCTGGCACTGTTCGCGGGAGGCGGACCGGGTGTCGGTGCCGATCGGGCGGCCGATCGCCAACACGCGTATCTATCTGCTGGACGATCACGGGCAGCCGGTGCCGCTGGGTGCGGTGGGCGAGCTGTATATCGGCGGGGTGCAGGTGGCGCGGGGCTACCTGAACCGGCCTGAACTGACGGCGGAGCGCTTCTTGAGCGATCCGTTCGCGCCGGGCGGGCGGATGTACCGCACCGGCGACGTGGCGCGTTATCTGGCGAACGGCGACATCGAGTACCTGGGGCGCAATGACCAGCAGGTGAAAATCCGCGGCTTCCGCATCGAATGCGGGGAGATAGAGGCGGTGCTGGCGACGCACCCGGCGGTGCGCGAAGCGGTGGTGGATGCGCGGGCGGTGGGCGACGACAAACGGCTGGTGGCGTGGGTGGTGCCGGCCGCAGACGTGGCGGAAGAGACGCTGGCGGGCGCGCTGCGGCAGCATGTGAGCGCGGCGCTGCCGGACTATATGGTGCCGTCGGCCTGGGTGGTGGTGGCGGCGTTGCCGCTGTCGCCGAACGGCAAGCTGGATCGGCGGGCGTTGCCGGAGCCGCAGGGGGCGCAGAGCCAGGCGGCGTATGAAGCGCCGCAGGGTGAACACGAAACGCTGCTGGCGGCGATCTGGCGCGAGCTGCTGAACGTGGAGCAGGTGGGCCGCCACGATAACTTCTTCGAACTGGGGGGCCACTCGCTGCTGGCGGTGAAGTTGATGGCTCAGCTGCGGCGCGCCGGTTGGGGAACGAACGTGCAGACGCTGTTCTCAACGCCGACGCTGTCGGCGCTGGCGCAGGCGATGAGCGCGCAAGGTGAGGTCGACATACCGGAAAACCGGATTTTACCGGGCGGGGCCTCCATTACGCCGGAGATGTTGCCGCTGGCGACGCTGAGCCAGCCGGAAATCGACGCGGTGGTGGCGCAGGTGCCGGGCGGCGTGGCCAACGTACAGGACATCTACGCCTTGTCGCCGCTGCAGGAGGGGATTTTGTTCCACCATCTGCTGGCGGAACGGGGCGACCCGTACCAGCTGTCCGCGGTGCTGCGTTTCGACAGCCGTGCGCGCCTGGACGCCTGGCTGGCGGCGATGCAGCAGGTGATCGATCGCCATGACATTCTGCGCACCGCGTTCATCACGCAGGGCATGTCCTCGCCGGTACAGGTGGTGTGGCGCAAGGCTGAGCTGGCGCTGAGCGAGCGGCGTTTCGATCCGGCTGACGGCCCGATTTGGCAACAGCTGGCGGCCAGCTTTGATCCGTTGCAGCAGCGGCAGGATCTGACCCGCGCGCCGCTGCTCAACTTTACCGTCACGCAGGAGGAGGACGGCAGCTGGTGCGCCTTGCAGCAGTGGCATCATCTGATTGGCGATCACTCCACGCTGGCCTTCATGGAGCAAGAGATCGGCGAGATCCTCGCCGGCCGTGGGGCACAGCTGGGCGTCGCCCAGCCGTTCCGCAATGCGGTGGCGCAGGCGCGCCTGGCTCTCAGCGAGGCGGAGCACGAAAGCTTCTTCCGCGACATGTTGGCGGATATCCGCGAGCCGGTGCTGCCGTTCGGCCTGAGCGACGTGCACGGCGAAGGGCGGCAAATCGCCTGCCGCTACCAGGCGCTCTCTTCGGCGCTGAACCTGCGGTTGCGGCGACAGGCGCGGCGGCTGGGCGTCAGCCTGGCCAGTCTGTGCCACCTGGCCTGGGCGCAGGTGCTGGCGAGCGTCAGCGGGCGAGACGCGGTCGTGTTCGGCACCGTATTGCTGGGTCGCCTGCAGGGCGGCGAAGGCGCGGAACGGGCATTGGGGTTGTTTATCAACACGTTGCCGTTGCGTCTGGACATCGATCGGCGAGGCGTGGAGACGGCGGCAAGAGAGGCACACGTGCGGCTGAGCGGGCTGCTGGCGCATGAACATACGCCGCTGGCATTGGCGCAGCGCTGCAGCGGCGTCAGCCCTGGGGCGCCGCTGTTCAGCGCCTTGCTCAACTATCGCCACAACAACGGTGAAGCAGTGGCGTTGCCGGAAGGTGTCAGCCTGCTGAGCGCCGAAGAGCGCACCAACTATCCGTTCGTGTTATCGGTGGAGGACGGCGGCGATTCGCTGGGCGTGACGGCGCAGGTGACCGAGACGGTCGATGCCCAGCGGGTGTGTGACTATATGGTGCAGGCGCTGAGCTCCCTGGCGCAAGCGCTGGAGCAGGCGCCGGAGACGCCGGTGTGTTCACTGGCGGTGGTGCCGGAGGCGGAACGCGAACTGCTGCTGCATGGCTGGAATCGCACCGAGCGCGACTACCCGCTGGATCAGACGCTGGCGGCGCTGTTCGAGCAGCAGGTGCGCCGCACGCCGGACGCCACCGCGCTGGTGAGCGGAGCGGAAAGCCTGAGCTACGCCCAGCTGAACGCCCGTGCCAACCGGCTGGCGCACGCGCTGATAGCGCGCGGCGTCGGCCCGGACAGCCGGGTGGCGGTGTGCGCCGAACGCGGCCTGCACATGGTGACGGCGCTGTTCGGTATCCTCAAGGCCGGCGGCGCCTATGTGCCGCTCGATCCGGCCTATCCGGGCGAACGCCTGCAGTACATCCTGCAGGATGCCGACCCGGTGCTGCTGCTGGCGGACGCCGCCGGCCGCGCGGCGCTGGGCGAGCCTGCGACGCCGCAGCTGGCGCTGGAGGCGGCGTTGCCGGATACGCTGAGCGCCGAGAACCCGGAACGGCGCGCGCAGGCGTCGCACCTGGCGTACGTGATTTACACCTCGGGCTCGACCGGTAAACCGAAGGGCGCGATGAACGAACACCGCGGGGTGGTCAACCGGCTGGTGTGGATGCAGGAGGCCTACGGCCTGACGGCGGCGGACACGGTGCTGCAAAAAACGCCGTTCGGCTTCGACGTCTCGGTGTGGGAGTTCTTCTGGCCGCTGATGGTCGGCGCGCGCCTGGTGATGGCGAAGCCGGAAGGGCACAAGGATCCGGACTACCTGAGCCGCGCGATCGAACAGTACGGCGTCACCACGCTGCACTTCGTGCCGTCGATGCTGCAAAGCTTCCTGGCGGACGGGCAGGCGGCGTCGCGCTGCGGCCAGGTGGTGCGGGTGATGTGCAGCGGGGAAGCGCTGCCGGCGGCGCTGGTGGCGGAGTTTTACCGCCGGCTGCCGCAGGCGGAGTTGCATAACCTGTATGGGCCGACGGAGGCGGCGGTGGACGTTACCGCCTGGCACTGTTCGCGGGAGGCGGACCGGGTGTCGGTGCCGATCGGGCGGCCGATCGCCAACACGCGTATCTATCTGCTGGACGATCACGGGCAGCCGGTGCCGCTGGGTGCGGTGGGCGAGCTGTATATCGGCGGGGTGCAGGTGGCGCGGGGCTACCTGAACCGGCCTGAGCTGACGGCGGAGCGCTTCTTGAGCGATCCGTTCGCGCCGGGCGGGCGGATGTACCGCACCGGCGACGTGGCGCGTTATCTGGCGAACGGCGACATCGAGTACCTGGGGCGCAATGACCAGCAGGTGAAAATCCGCGGCTTCCGCATCGAATGCGGGGAGATAGAGGCGGTGCTGGCGACGCACCCGGCGGTGCGCGAAGCGGTGGTGGATGCGCGGGCGGTGGGCGACGACAAACGGCTGGTGGCGTGGGTGGTGCCGGCCGCAGACGTGGCGGAAGAGACGCTGGCGGGCGCGCTGCGGCAGCATGTGAGCGCGGCGCTGCCGGACTATATGGTACCGTCGGCCTGGGTGGTGGTGGTGGCGTTGCCGCTGTCGCCGAACGGCAAGCTGGATCGGCGGGCGTTGCCGGAGCCGCAGGGGGCGCAGAGCCAGGCGGCGTATGAAGCGCCGCAGGGTGAACACGAAACGCTGCTGGCGGCGATCTGGCGCGAGCTGCTGAACGTGGAGCAGGTGGGCCGCCACGATAACTTCTTCGAACTGGGGGGCCACTCGCTGCTGGCGGTGCGTCTGACCAACCGTCTGCAGCAGGTGGAATGGCAGCTGCCGTTGCAGACCCTGTTCGCCAACCCGACGCTGTTGGCGTTGGCGCAGCAACTGCGGAGAACCGATGAGGCGTTGCCGCCGATCGAGGCTATGCCACGCGGCGCCGCGTTGCCGCTGTCGTTTGCTCAGCAGCGTTTGTGGTTCCTGACGCAGTTGGAAGGCCTGAGTGAAACTTACCATATTCCCCTGGCGCTGAACCTGCGCGGCGAGCTGGATCTGCCCGCCTGGCGGCAGAGCCTGGATGCGCTGTATGTCCGCCACGAAGCGTTGCGCAGCCGGTTTGTCACCGTCGAGGGGCAGCCGCAGGCGCACATTCTGCCGGCAGACGCGCTGCCGTTGACGGTTCACGATCTGCGTGGGCAGCAGGATGCTCAGAGCCAGGCGCGGCAACTCGCGCAGCGCCTGACGGAGGCGCCTTTTGATTTGACGCAGGGGCCGCTGGTGCGCGCCGCGCTGATCCGCCTGGCGGATGAGGAGCACCTGTTCCTGCTCATCTGTCATCACATCATTTCCGACGGTTGGTCGACCGGCATTCTGCTGCGTGAACTGGGGGCGTTGTACGGCGCTTTCCGTCGCAGCGATGCCGATCCGCTGCCGCCGCTGCCGCTGCAATACCCGGATTACGCCGCCTGGCAGCGTCGCTATCTGACGCCGGAGCGGCTGGCGGCGCAGGCGCAATACTGGCGCGAAACGCTGAGCGATGCGCCGGCGCTGCTGACGCTGCCGACCGACCGGCCGCGTCCGACGGTGCAGTCTTTCAGCGGCGGAGAGGTGCCGATCGCGATCGACGCCGAGCTGACGCAGGCGCTGCGGCAGTTCAGCCGGCAGCATGGCGGCACGCTGTTCATGACGGTGCTGGCGGCTTGGAGCCTGGTGCTGGCGCGCATGGCCGGGCAGCAGGAGCTGGTGATCGGCACGCCGGAGGCCAACCGTGGCCGGCTGGAAACCGAATCGCTGGTCGGCTTCTTCGTCAGCACGCTGGCGCTGCGCATCGATCTTCGCGACGATCCGGATCTGCCGACGCTGCTCGAACGGGTTCGTCACACGGTGCTGGCGGCGCAGGAAAATCGCGATCTGCCGTTCGAGCAGGTGGTGGAGCTGGTCAACCCGCCGCGCCATCTGGGCTATACCCCGCTGTTCCAGGTGATGCTGGCCTGGCAGGACGGCTCGGTGCGCGATATTCCGCTGCCTGGGCTGCAGGCCGAGAGTGCCGAGTTGGGCTATCAGATCGCCAAGTATGATTTGACGCTCGATCTGGCGGAGCGCGACGAGCAAATCAGCGGTACGCTGAACTTCGCCACCGCGCTGTTCGACCGCGCTACCGCCGAGCGTTACGGCGTTTACCTGGTGCAGGTGTTGCGGGCGATGGCGACAAATGCTACGCAGCCTGCGTCGCATCTCGATCTGCTGCCGGCTGCCGAGCGCGAACTGTTGTTGTACGGTTGGAACCGAACCGCGGAAGTTTATCCGGCGCAGAGCAGCGCCCATGTCCTGTTTGAACAGTGGGCGCAGCGCACGCCGGACGCCGTTGCGGTGGTGAACGATCGGGACAGCCTGAGCTACGCCCAATTGAACGCCCACGCCAACCAACTGGCGCACCAACTCATCGCACAGGGCGTGCGCCCAGGCGATCGCGTGGCCACGTCGCTTGAACGCAGCGTTTCTCTGGTCATCGCCCAGTTGGCGATCCTCAAGGCGGGGGCCGCTTATGTGCCGCTCGATCCGCACCTGCCCGTTGCGCGGCAGGCGTGGATCATCGGCGACAGCGGGGCGTCGTTGATCCTGTGCGATCGCGATCTCGACCGCGAGATAGCCGGCGAGATCGCATGCCTGCGTATCGATCGGCTGCGGCAGAATCCGACCCACGATCCGGCGGTGCCTCGCGCCGGCGACGCGCCGGCCTACATCATGTATACCTCGGGCTCGACCGGTACGCCTAAAGGCGTCATGGTGACGCATCAAGGCATCCTCCGGCTGGCGATCAACAATCGTTTTGCGTCGTTTGAACGCGGCGATCGCTTCGCTTTCGCCGCCAATCCGGCGTTTGACGCCAGCACGCTGGAAATGTGGGGAGCCCTGTTGAATGGCGCCAGTCTGGCGATCATTGCGCCGGAAGTGTTGACGGAAGCCGAGGCGTTGGCGACGGCGCTGGTGCGGCAAAGGATTAACGTCTTGTTCCTGACCACCTCGTTGTTTAACCAATATGTCCATAGCATCGCCGCGACGCTGGCGCAGTTGAAATATCTGCTGAGCGGCGGTGAAGCGGCGGATCCGCACGCCTTTGCCCGCTTGCTGAAAGAGGCTGGGCCGGTACGGCTGATCAACGGTTATGGGCCGACCGAGAGTACGGTGTTTGCCACGACGGCCACGATCGAGCGGGTGGATCCCTGGCAGCGTTTGCCTATCGGGCGGCCGATCGGCAATACCCGGATTTATCTGCTGGATGCGCATGGGCAACCGGTGCCGCTCGGCGCGACCGGCGAGATCTACATCGCCGGCCCCGGGGTGGCGCTGGGTTATCTCAACCGCGCAGAGTTAACGGCAGAGCGATTCCTGGCGGATCCGTTTAACCCAGGCGAGCGGATGTACCGCACCGGCGATCTGGCGCGCTATCTGCCGGACGGCAATATCGACTACCTGGGACGCAACGATCGGCAGGTGAAAATTCGCGGCTTCCGCATCGAATGCGGTGAGATCGAGGCGCGAGTGGCCGGTCACCCGGCGGTGCGCGAAGCGGTGGTGGATGTCCTCGGCGAAGCGGACAATAAGCGGCTGGTGGCCTGGGTGGTGCCGGAGGCTGACGCGGATCGCCAGGCGTTGGCGGTGACGCTGCGACAGTATCTGGCGGGGATGTTGCCGGAGTTTATGCTGCCGGCGGCCTGGGTGGCGCTGGATACGCTACCGCTGACGCCGAACGGCAAACTGGATCGGCGCGCGCTGCCTGAGCCGCAGGAGGACGCCTACGTGCGTGAGGTTTACGCCGAACCTGAAGGCGAACTGGAAACGCTGCTGGCGGGGATCTGGCGCGAGCTGCTGGGCCTTGAGCGGGTCGGGCGCCACGATAACTTCTTCGAATTGGGCGGCCATTCGCTGCTGGCGGTGAAGTTGATGGCGCAGCTGCGCCGTGTCGGGCTGAGCGCCGGGGTGCAAACGCTGTTCACCGCGCCGACGCTGTCAACGCTGGCGCAGACGTTGGTCACGCAGCAAGAAGTGAGCGTGCCGGCCAACGCTATCCTACCGGGCTGCGTAGCCATTACGCCGGAGATGTTGCCGCTGGCGACGCTGAGCCAGCCGGAGATCGACGCGGTGGTGGCGCAGGTGCCGGGCGGCGTGGCCAACGTACAGGACATCTACGCCTTGTCGCCGCTGCAGGAGGGGATTTTGTTCCACCATCTGCTGGCGGAACGGGGCGACCCGTACCAGCTGTCCGCGGTACTGCGTTTCGACAGCCGTGCGCGCCTGGACGCCTGGCTGGCGGCGATGCAGCAGGTGATCGATCGCCATGACATTCTGCGCACCGCGTTCATCACGCAGGGCGTGTCCTCGCCGGTGCAGGTGGTGTGGCGCAAGGCCGAGTTGTCGCTGCGAGAACTGCGGCTCAATCCGGCGGAGGGCGAGATCGGTTCGCGGCTGACGGCGGTGTTTGATCCGCGCCGCGTGCGGCCTGATCTGACGCGCGCACCGTTGCTGAGCTTTGTTGCCGCACAGGGGGAAGAAGGCAGTTGGTGCGTGCTCCAGCAGTGGCATCACCTGATCGGCGACCACTCGACCCTGGCGGTGATGCAGGAGGAAATCAACCTGATCCTGGCCGGGCGCGGGGACGAACTGGCCAAGGCGCCGCCGTTCCGCAACGCGGTGGCGCAGGCAAGGCTCGGCGTCAGCAAGGCTGAACACGAACAGTTCTTCCGCACTATGCTGGCGGATATCGATGAGCCGTCGTTGCCGTTCGGCCTGAGCGACGTGCATGGCGAAGGGCGGGATATCTCGACGGCGCACCTGGCCTTACCGCATGCGCTCAACCAACAGCTGCGGCGGCAGGCGCGGCGGCTGGGCGTCAGCCTGGCCAGCCTGTGCCACCTGGCCTGGGCGCAGGTATTGGCGCGCGCTACCGGCCGCGATGAGGTGGTGTTCGGCACCGTATTGTTGGGTCGTATGCAGGCCGGAGACGGGGCGGAACGGGCGCTCGGATTGTTTATCAATACTCTGCCGCTACGGCTGGATGTCAACGAGGTCGGCGCGGAATCGGCGGTGTTGCAGGCGCACATCCGGCTGAGCGGGCTGCTGGCCCATGAGCATGCGCCGCTGGCGTTGGCGCAGCGCTGCAGCGGCGTCGCCGCGGGCACGCCGCTGTTCAGTGCCTTGCTGAACTACCGGCATAACAGCGGCGAGGACACCGCATTGCCGACCGGCGTGACGCTGCTCGATAGCCAGGAACGCACCAACTATCCGTTCGTGCTGTCGGTCGAGGACGGCGGTGATTCGCTGGGCCTGACGGCGCAGGTCAGGCAGCCGATTGAAGCGCAGCGCGTGTGCGGCTATATGGCGCAGGCGTTGAGCGCATTGGCGCAGGCATTGGAGCAGGCGCCTCAGACACCGGTCTGCGAACTGGAGGTCATGCCGGATGAAGAGTATGCGCTGCAGCTGTGCCGCTGGAATCATACGGCGGAAGCTTACCCGGCGGATACCTGCGTGCACGAACTGTTTGAACAGCAGGCGCGGCAGACGCCGCAGGCCATCGCTTTGATCCAGGATGCGCAACGGCTCAGCTACGCACAGTTGAATGCGCGCGCCAACCGGTTGGCGCATCGGCTGATTGAGCGCGGCGTACAACCGGGCGACCGGGTCGCGGTGCGGCTGGCGCGCAGCATCGAACTGGTCTGCGCCCAATTGGCGGTAATCAAGGCCGGGGCGGCGTATGTCCCCATCGATCCGCAACTGCCGGCCGCGCGCCAGGCTTGGATCGCCGATGACAGCGGCGCCTGCCTGATGCTGACGGACGCCGTCGGCGACGAAGGCATTCCGCAACTGACGGTCGAGGATCGCGAAGCTGAAGGTCATGACGGTAACCCGGCGTTGCGCGTGTCGAGCGGCGCGACGGCCTACATCATGTATACCTCCGGCTCGACCGGGACGCCGAAAGGCGTCATGACGCCGCACCAGGGGATCTCGCGTCTGGTGCGCAACAACCGCTACGCCACCTTTGACGCCGACGACCGCATCGCCTTTGCCGCCAACCCGGCGTTTGATGCCAGCACGATGGAGGTTTGGGCCGCTCTGTTGAATGGCGGTGCGCTGGTGGTGATCGCGCCGGAAGTGATGATGGAGGCCGAGCGTCTGGCGGCCGAACTGCAACGCCATCGCATCACCACGCTGTTCTTGACCACTGCGCTGTTCAATCAGTATGTGCACAGCATCAGCGGCGCACTGGCGCAGTTGAAATATCTGATTAGCGGAGGGGAGAAAGAGGATCCGGGCGCTTATGCGCGGCTGTTGCAAGAGCGGGGGCCGGTGCACCTGATCCATGCCTATGGGCCGACGGAGACCACCACCTTTGCGACAACGGCACGTATCGAGCGGGCTGAAGGGGAGGCGCGCTTGCCGATTGGGAAACCGATCGGCAATACCCGCGCTTACTTGCTGGACGCCCGCGGGCGCCCGGTGCCGATGGGGGCGGTGGGGGAATTGCACATCGGCGGCGTGGGGGTGGCGTTGGGCTACCTGAACCGACCGGAACTGACGGCACAGCGCTTCCTGAGCGATCCGTTCAATCCGGTCGGTGGCGGCCGCATGTATCGCACCGGCGATCTGGCGCGTTACTTGCCGGACGGCAGTCTTGAATACCAGGGGCGATGCGATCAGCAGATCAAGCTGCGCGGGTTCCGCATCGAACCGGGCGAGATTGAGGTGCAGCTGGCGGCGAGCCCGTGGGTGCGGGAAGCGGTGGTGCAGGTTTGTTCGACGGAACACCATCCGCGCCTGGTCGCCTGGATCGTACCGACGGCCGACGTTGACCGCAGCGCGTTGCAGGGACAGCTACGGGCCTATCTGAGCGAACGTTTGCCGGAGTACATGGTGCCGTCGGCTTATGTCTGGCTGGATGCGCTGCCGTTGACCGCCAACGGCAAGCTGGATCGGCGCGCCTTGCCGGAGCCGGAGCGCGCGGCAGTCGGCATTCGGGAGTATGCGGCGCCTCAGGGGGAGACCGAAACGACGCTGGCGCGGGTATGGTGTGAGCTGCTCGAGGTTGGCCAGATAGGGCGCCACGACAATTTCTTCGAGCTCGGTGGCCATTCGCTGCTGGCGGTACGTCTTTCCAGCCAGCTGCGTCAGCAAGGCATCACCTTGCCGGTACAGGCGATCTTCAACCATCCGATATTGGCCGAGCTGGCCGAGCGGATAGATCGTCGCACCGCCGAGGCTCCGCTGCGTAAAGCGGTGCCGGCTCGCAGCAGCGGCAGCCGGCCGCCGCTGTTCTTCGTTCCGACCGGCTTTGGCGACCACTCCTACGTGTTTGAATTGGCCAAGGAGATCGACGAGACCTTCCCGGTCTACGCCGTGCCGTGGCCGGCGGTGGAGGAGAAGCCGGCCACCATGTCCGATATGGCCGCCAGCGCCGTGGCGTTGATTCGCGAAGTGCAGCCGCAGGGACCATACCATCTGGCGGGGTACTCTTCCGGTGGGGTGTTGGCCTATGCCATCGCCGAGCAGCTGCAATCGGCCGGGGAAGCGGTCGCTTTCCTGGGGTTGATCGACACGTTGCGGCCGGTGGCGGCGATGCACAGCCCGGTCCAGCTGTTGCTGAACTGGGTGGAGTCAACGCAGGAAAGGCCGGATCCGCAGTTCTGTCAGCAGTTGGCTGAGCTGCCGTTGCCGGAGGCGATCGCGGCCGTGCAACGCGCCGGGATCAAGACTCAGCGTGAGGAAGTGGCCGACGAGGCGGCGCTCTGGCAGCAGCGGCACCACTACGCCAAACTGGTGGAAGCGACCCTGGTGCAGCCCGCATCGCTGAAAATCCATCTGTTCAAGGCGAAGCAGGAGCAGGTTTCCGTCAATTCGCAGAACGCACAGTTCCAGGCGTATTGGCAGAAGATCAAACAGGCGGGATATTGCCGCGAAGACGCTTCCGCGTTGGGGTGGGATAGGCTGCTGCCGCCGGCGACCGTCCGCGTCAGCCAGGTCAACGGCGATCATGTGTCGATGATGGAGCATCCGGTTCATCGGCGTGAGCTGGGGCAACACTTCAATCTGGCGTTGCGCGAGCTCGAACAGGCGTAAGCCGGCGGGATGTATCCGATGAGAAAGCCCTCGCAAGAGGGCTTTTTTTTGGTTCATCGCGCTTTACCGGGGAACGCTGCTTTGATTTTCAGGAAGAAGTAAGCGTTATCCCGGTATCCATAGGCCATCCGCTTCATCACTTTTATCTTATTGTTCATCCCTTCCAGCACGCTGGTATTCAACCTGTGTCTGGCACTCGCGATGATGCCACCGGCATACCCTTTCAGTTTCTCGGCGAAGTGTTGCAACGCCTTGATTCCGCTTTCCTGAGACTGCCTGTACCAGCTTGTCCAGCGCCTCCATGCCTCTTGTTCACTCGGGGCGTACCACAGTTCTTTCAGCGCGGTTTTCATCAGCCAGACCACATTCAACGGCTGATTCGCCTCCAGCAACTCCGTGAGCTTTACCTCATGCCCTTCGGGCAGGTTTTCTGGGTTGCGCAGCAGCAGCCAGCGGCTGCGTTTGATGACCTGACGCGATTTTGGGTTATCACGGAGTTGATTGGCCTGGTCGACGCGGACCCGGTCGATAACCTCCCGGCCATACTTTGCCACCACATGGAACAAGTCATAGACCACTTCCGCCTGCGGGCAGTGATGCCTGACCTCCAGGTCTAACGCCGTATTCATATCCATGGCGACAGACTGGATAGCGGCACAGCCTTCAGCGCCCAGCCAGACGAAGAAGGGGCGGAAGGCCGCTCTGCTGCGGCCTTCGCCCACCCACAACACCTGTTGCGTATCCGCATCCATCACCACGGTGGCATAACGATGTCCTTTGAACAGGGCGAACTCATCCATCACCAGACGGCGGAGGGTATGGCGCTGCGGCTCTGTCCGTTCCCGCAGCAGACGCCGGTAGTCGATATTCTTGACCGTATGCCAGTGCAGGCCGGTGAGTTGTGCAACGTGCTTAATCGGCAGTAAACGGGTCAATGACTCAACCCATACGGATAGCGTCGTGGTATATCTCTGGCGCTCAGGCAACCAGCTGATTTTTTCGGTGGTGACCCCGCAATGGGGGCAACACAGGCGCCGGACGGGGACGTTGAGCCAGACGACCCAATCAAGCAGCTGGCGTTCACGCACTCGGCGGAAGGAAACATCATGCACAACAGGCACCCGCCGCTCACAACGACGACAACAGGGCATGACGGCAGCGTCAGGCTGGAGCTGGATAAGCAGGGAGTTGGCAGAAGGATGCGAGAAGGAATTGACGATAAAGCCTTCCCAGAACAGGGAGCAAAGGTTAGCATTCATAGTGACGGCAGTTTTGAAAGTTTAGGGTGTGTTTTGGCGAATACAAACCTAAACGTTCTGACTGCCGTTTTCTATTGGTTCACGCTAAAGCGCGATGAACCTTTTTTTTTACCCGTTGGCGGCGGTTTTGACGAGCTCGACCACCAGCGGCGATAGCTCGCCGCGCAGCGCGGCGCGTTCCGACTGGAACAGCGTAGCGACGTAAAAACGGTGAGCCGGCAGTTCGATGGCGCGCACGTCGCCTTCGCTGTCGTAGCCGCTGATGATCAGCGGGAAGCGTTGCAGATCGACGACGAATTCCGGATTGACGCCGAAGTTGCAGTGGTAGCCTTCATGGGTGTTCAGGCTGCCGTAGGCCCGTGCGACGCGGGTGTCAGGCTGGAAAACGATGTCGCCGGTTTTTTCCACCAGCGAGCAGCTAAGCGGAGCGATCACCAGCCGGCCACCGCTGTCGGTTTCCGCATGACCGGCGTCGTGCCAGCCCATCACGTTGCGGGCGTACTCGATGATGGCGTACTGAAAGCCGCCGCAGGAACCGAGGAACGGCACGTCGTTTTCCCGCGCATGACGGATCGCCATAAAGGCGCCGTCGTCGTAACGATACGGACTGCCCGGCACCACCCAGATGGCATCGAAATCTTGCAGGATGTTGGGGGAGGTCAAGGTTTCGGTCGGTAGCCACTGGGGCTGCACGTCGATGTCGAGATGGGCGGCGGCGAGCCGGAGCGCCACGGGGATGGCCTGATGGGCCACGGCTTGCGGGTTGTAATCACCGACCAGAGCAATGCGAACCTGAGCTTTCATCATTTCCTTTCCTGTGCGGGTAAAAAAGGAGATTACAGGAAAGTAGAGTGTCGAGCCGCCGCTTTTTAAACGTGGCGCAAAAAAAAGGTTCATCGCGCTTTACCGGGGAACGCTGCTTTGATTTTCAGGAAGAAGTAAGCGTTATCCCGGTATCCATAGGCCATCCGCTTCATCACTTTTATCTTATTGTTCATCCCTTCCAGCACGCTGGTATTCAACCTGTGTCTGGCACTCGCGATGATGCCACCGGCATACCCTTTCAGTTTCTCGGCGAAGTGTTGCAACGCCTTGATTCCGCTTTCCTGAGACTGCCTGTACCAGCTTACCCAGCGTCTCTGCGCCTCTTGTTCACTCGGGGCGTACCACAGTTCTTTCAGCGCGGTTTTCATCAGCCAGACCACATTCAACGGCTGATTCGCCTCCAGCAACTCCGTGAGCTTTACCTCATGCCCTTCGGGCAGGTTTTCTGGGTTGCGCAGCAGCAGCCAGCGGCTGCGTTTGATGACCTGACGCGATTTTGGGTTATCACGGAGTTGATTGGCCTGGTCGACGCGGACCCGGTCGATAACCTCCCGGCCATACTTTGCCACCACATGGAACAAGTCATAGACCACTTCCGCCTGCGGGCAGTGATGCCTGACCTCCAGGTCTAACGCCGTATTCATATCCATGGCGACAGACTGGATAGCAGCACAGCCTTCAGCGCCCAGCCAGACGAAGAAGGGGCGGAAGGCCGCTCTGCTGCGGCCTTCGCCCACCCACAACACCTGTTGCGTATCCGCATCCATCACCACGGTGGCATAGCGATGTCCTTTGAACAGGGCGAACTCATCCATCACCAGACGGCGGAGGGTATGGCGCTGCGGCTCTGTTCGTTCCCGCAGCAGACGCCGGTAGTCGATATTCTTGACCGTATGCCAGTGCAGTCCGGTGAGTTGTGCAACATGTTTAATCGGCAGTAAACGGGTCAGTGACTCAACCCATACGGATAGCGTCGTGGTATATCTCTGGCGTTCAGGCAACCAGCTGATTTTTTCGGTGGTGACCCCGCAATGGGGGCAACACAGGCGCCGGACGGGGACGTTGAGCCAGACGACCCAATCGAGCAGCTGGCGTTCACGCACTCGGCGGAAGGAAACATCATGCACAACAGGAACCTGCCGTTCACAGCGCCGGCAGCAGGGGGGGACGGCAGAATCAGGCTGGAGCTGGATAAGCAGGGAGTTGGCAGAAGGATGCGAGAAGGAATTGACGACAAAGCCTTCCCAGAACAGGGAGCAAAGGTTAGCATTCATAGTGACGGCAGTTTTGAAGGTTTAGGGTGTGTTTTGGCGAATACAAACCTAAACGTTCTGACTGCCGTTTTCTATTGGTTCACGCTAAAGCGCGATGAACCAAAAAAAAGCCCGGCGTCGGCCGGGCTGAAAAAAAGAGGGTTAGTACAGCGAGGGCGCGCCGACCGGCCGAGTTTTGAAGCGGCGGTGCAGCCACATGTATTGCTCCGGTGCCCGCATGATCTCTTTCTCGATCACTTTGTTCATGTAAGCCGCCGCCGCCTGTTCGTCTCTGAGCGGGTAGTCTTCCAGGGCCGGCTGGATCAGCAGGTCGTAGCCGCGGCCGCGTTCGCGGCGGATCAGCACCACCGGCACCAGCGCCGGGTTGGCCATACGCGCCAGCATGAAGGTGCCGCTGGTGGTGGCGGCCTGATCGACGGCGAACAGCGGCGCGAATACGCTGCCGCGCGGGCCGTAGTCCTGATCCGGCGCGAACCACACCGCCTCGCCGCGCTTGAGTGCGTGCACCATGCCGCGCAGATCCTTGCGATCGATCATTGCCTTGTTGGAGCGCATGCGGCCCTTGGTCTGGGCCCACTCCATCGCTTTATTGTTGTGCGGGCGGTACATTGCCATCATCGGCTGGCACAGGCCCATAGCCCGGCCGCCCAGCTCCAGCGACATGAAGTGCACGCCGATCACCAGCACGCCGCGATCGTCGCGCTGCGCCATTTTGAGGTGGTTGATGCCGGAGACGTTGAACCAGCGCTTGACGCGTTTATCCGACCAGAACCAGGCCATGCCGGTTTCCAACAGGCCCATGCCGAGGGACTCGAAGTTGCCTACCACCTTACGCTCGCGCTGCGCTTCGTCCATCTCGGGGAAGCACAGCTCGAGGTTGCGACGGGTGATGGTGACGCGGCGCTTGAGAAAACGCATCGAGGTGCGTCCCATCCATACGCCAAGGCGGTTAAGCAGCGGGTAGGGGAGTTGCACCAGCAGGAACAACAAGGCCAGACCGAACCAGGTCAGCCAGTAGCGCGGGTGCAGCAAGGAAAGTTGAAATCTCTTTTGGCGTTTCATAGCAGCTCGTTTATGCGTTAGGGGGTAGCAACCTGTAGCGCATAAAGGATCCACTCGATAGCGATACGACTACTCAGACACCCGGGGAAGGCCAGGGTTTAGTCAGAATTCCATAATTGACTAAACATTTACATTCGAAGGGCGGTTTGCGCTGCTATCAGGCTTCGGAGGGATAGCTGTTGGCCAGCGGAGGCGGCTCTAGGAATGCATATGCTAGCACAGGGTACGGGGTGTGGCGGAAGAGGGGCATGCGAATATTCTCATTCGCGTTGCCCCTAAGTTGAAGATTGGCGCGTTTTATAGGCTGGGAATGATAATCGCGGCGAAGATTGCAGCGATCACCAGCCATTTCAGCAGGTAGTAACCGCGGCGGTTACGCGCTTTCAGACGCTGACCGGCATCGCGCACCGCGTTGACGTATTTGAAAATGCGGTTGATGCCGCCGGTGCGGTCCTGATCGTCGTTCGGCGAGCTGGCCGCCGACATCAGCGTTGAACCGACCCAGTGGTTGACCGCCTGCGCCCAGCGCCACTTCATCGGCCGTTCGACGTCGCAAAACAGAATGATGCGCGTCTGGTCGGTGGCGTTCTGCGCCCAGTGCACGTAGGTTTCGTCGAAGATCACCGCCTCGCCGTCGCGCCAGCTGTGGGGCTCGCCGTCCACTTCGATGAAGCAGCGATCGTCATTGGGGGTCATCAGCCCCAGGTGATAGCGCACCGAGCCGGCGTAAGGATCGCGGTGTTTACCCAAATGGCTGCCGGGCGGCAGCTCGGCGAACATCGCCGCCTTGACCGACGGGATGCGGTTGAGCAGCTCGACGGTTTTCGGGCACAGCGTCTGCGCCGAAGGGTGACTGTCGCTGTACCATTTCAGATAGAAACGCTTCCAGCCGCGTTTGAAGAAGGTGTTGAAGCCGGCATCGTTGTGCGACTGCGCTTTTTTGATGTGATCCTGCAGGCGCACCGCTTCTTCGCGGATCACCTGCCAGTTGTCGGTCAGCGTCTGCAGCTCCGGGAAGCCTTTTTCGTCGAAATAGGGCTGTTTGGCGGGCAAACGGGAGAAGCCGGTCATAAACATGTTGATCGGCCCCATAAAGGTGGAGTGATCGAACAGTTGGCGGGTAACCTTTTGTTTCTCTTTGCCGCGGGAGTGCGCGTAGAGGAAGCTGACGATGAAAATGCCGATAATGATCGCGGCAACCATAGAATCCATCCCTGCTAATGCTTGTTAAAAATTCATACAAATTATAGTTTTGTGACAGGAAAAATTTAACGTTTTCGTGCTTTTTGACCAAGATTCTCTCGAACGGCATAAAAGAATGAGAAATTTATTTTTAATAAAATTTTATGTCGATTTTTTTGGTTTTAGTCCTATTCTTAAATCGTTCAAGGGGCGTTTCATGCCATCTTGTTTCATGACGAATGGCACGTATCTGAGAAAAGAGGGACTTATGAAGAAATCAATCATTGCCTTGTCTGCACTGCTGCTCGCTTCCCCGGTGTTCGCCGCTGAGACCGCGACCGACACCGCCGCTCACGCCAGCAACGAGGTCGTTGCCGAAGCGCACAAAGGGGCGGATACCGCCAAAGAAAAGCTGCACCAGTCTCAGGACAAGGGTGAAGAGCTGAAGCTGAAAGCCAAGCACGCCGCCGAAGGCAAGAGCGACAGCGTCGGCAGCAAAGTGAGCGAGGGCTCGCAAAAGGCCTGGCACTCCACCAAACAGGGTACGGAGAAGGCTTGGGATAAGACCAAGCAAGGGGCGGAAAGTCTCAAGAACAAAGCGACCGAATAAGGTCTCCGCTTTACCCCAAGGGCCGCGCTGCGGCCTTTTTTATTGCCCGCAAACCGGGTATGCCCCAAAAGAAAAAGGCGCCGCCTCTTGCAAGGTTGCGCCTTTTCAACACGTTAACTGACTAGTATCAGTTCATGCCGTACTGTCAGATTAGCTGTTTTCATGCTTTGGGGTGGTTTTTGTATTTTATTTAAAATCAATTAGTTATATGAAAATATGACTGTATATTGTTCCAGTGCTTTTTGTTGTTTATGCTATTATGCAAGCAATTCTGTATAAACATTTGTATAAACACTTTGGGCTGGGTGGTGGTCTATGGCTGGCGAACTTAACAAACTGAGCGACAGGAAGTTAAAGGGATTACATGGCATCCCGGCCAGTAAGATTGAGTTTTATGCTGATGGTGCCGGGTTGAGCGCTAAGATAACGAAAGCTGGTGGCATTAGCTGGGTGTTTACTTACCGACTCGACGGGCAGAAGCTGCATCGGCTGACTCTGGGGCGCTACCCTGATATGAGTCTCAAAGAGGCCCGTTCCTCGCGTGATAAATGTCGTCAGTGGCTGGCCTCTGGTAAAGACCCAAAGCACCAGTTGGCGCTAACTATCCAGGAAACGCTTAAACCGGTCACGGTGCAGGAAGCTATCGAATACTGGATACGTGAATATGCGGAAGAAAACCGTGCGAACGTCGAGCGACATAAAGCGGAGCTACGCAAACATATTTACCCTTACATTGGGAAAATGGCGCTTGCTGACTGCGAAACCCGATACTGGCTTGACTGCTTTGACAGGATGAAAAAGAAAACGCCAGTTGCTGCGGGTTATGTATTCCAGATGTGCAAGCAGGCTCTGAAATTCTGCCGCGTTCGCCGTTACGCCGTCAGTACCGCCCTTGAGGATTTGAGTATTCCCGATGTTGGTAAAAAGCAGGCGAAAAAAGATCGGGTACTGAAAGATAAAGAGGTTGGGGGATTGTGGGCTGCTATATCGTCCGGCGATGTTTTTCTGCCCTACTACACAAACTTGCTCAGGATCACCACTTTGTTTGGTTGCCGTACCCAGGAGGCCAGATTGTCAGAGTGGGCCGAATGGGATATGGAGGCTTGGGTGTGGACAGTACCAAAAGCGCATAGTAAAGGCGGTGAAAAGATTGTGCGTCCAGTTCCAGAGGCGATGCGATCATTTATTGAAATGCTCCACGATGAAACAAAATCATCCGGCTACCTTCTTGGGGTTGTGAAGAATAGCGAGGCAGTTAGCCAGTGGGGCCGTAGCGTTTATAAAAAACTGGGGCATTCTGAACCCTGGACATTGCATGATCTACGGCGAACGCTTGCAACGCATATGAATAATATGGGTATCGCTCCGCACGTTGTTGAACAGTTGCTGGGCCACTCAATGCCGGGAGTTATGGCGATTTATAACCGTAGCCTGTACTTGCCGGAGAAGCTGGACGCGCTGAACAAGTGGTATGACCGCTTAGAATTTCTTGCGAATAATCATCAGAATGTAGTTCTGTTACCTGTATCGAATAGAAGTTAAACTGATATTGTGGGCCTAGGTCGGCCAACCGAAAAGCGGGAAACCCTACCCGCCTGGCTCGCAAGTCATTAGGGCGTTGAGGGTGACGATTATGGGAATGCCATTGCGTGAATATTACCCTGTGGCTCGCGCAGCTGAGTTACTTGGTTGTAAAATAGAAGATTTATTCCATTGGGCTTCTGTTGGGGGTATTAATATATACCTGTCGATTGAGTTAGGCATGGGATACATGCACTTCTGTAATGAAAATGATGAGTTAGAAGAACAATTTGAAGAAAAAGCATTAGCTCGTGATGGATTTTCAACTGTAAGTGCTATTTATATTTTGGAGGACGATGCTGCTAAAGCTTTCTTCCAGAAAGAGCCACCTTTCGAAGGGTTCAAGCCATGCACATTTAATGGGTTGTGGGCTTTGCCTCGTTCAGCGTATTGTTATGATGATTTAATGGAATTTAAACCCAGTTTTTTTGATTTATGGCTGTCGTCAAATAGTTTGATGTTTATAGCTTTTGAAGATGATAGCTACTTAAATCCTCTTGAAAGTGATCTTTATTTAATGAAGTCTGATTTTTTATTAATTTCAAAAATAATAAATGGTGTTGAAATTACAAATTCTTTTAAGGAAATCCCAAACTACTTTAATGAAGGTAGGGAACGTCTAAATTTAGATTCTAACAAAAGCGATAATTCAATTTCTCAAGTTAGAAACTCAAGAACCGCTAGGGACGCAATAAAAATCATGGCAAAAAAACATTATCCGGAAATTGCTGGGAATTATAAAAAGCTTGCAGAGGTGTTGAGTGCGGAGGCTAACGAGATTGAAGGGATGGCGGGGATTAGGTTTGATGATTCTACAGTAGGCCGCTGGATGAAAGACTAGCACTCATTAAGTGCCTCATTTAGGATAGGGGGCCTTATTAAGGCCTCTATTCATTGAAAGCCCAGTCCAGATCTCAGATGCTTTCCCTGTCAACACGAATACAGAGAGAGCAACATGAAAAATACCGCATTTACCCCGCCAAATCCTGAACAACGCCGCACCCTTCTGGAGGATTACGGCTTTAAGTTCGATCGCCGAATCCGTGAAGAAGAATGTTGCGAAATTACCAGTCTTTCCCGCTCCAGTCGCTGGAAGATGGAGCAAGAAGGCCGCTTCCCTTCTCGCTGTCATTTTGGCCGTAACAGCTGTGCCTGGCTTCTTTCAGATGTGCTCTGGTGGGTTCGCAATCCCCCTGTCGTACCTAACGTTAATAACCCATATAGCCGTAAGTCGGCCTAACAGAAAACGAAAGCAACTACCCGCAACTTCGTCTGATCAGCGAAAAGAAAATTTGTTGCGTGGAGTTGCGTTAGAAATATTGCAGCATACCTAACGCTGTCGCGGCGGCTCTGAATAACAACTTTTGGAGCGATAGAATAGAAATGACTCAGAAAAAATTAACTGCCTTGACCGGCAGTAGACAGACTCAACCTGAAATCAGACAGAAGGATAATTATCCAGAAATTATCCCGTTAGTTTTGGGGGCTATCGGAGGCAAAACGTCAATGGTGACTAATGCACGTAACCTGCATGAGTTTCTTGGTAGTAAGGACAGGTTTGCAGACTGGATTAAGCGCCGCATTGAACAATATGGGTTTGTTGAAAATGTAGACTATCAGGCTTTTTCGGAAAGTACCGAAAAAGGTCGCCCACGTACTGAGTACTGCATTAGTTCCGATATGGCGAAAGAGCTTTCTATGGTTGAACGTACCGAACGTGGCAAAGAAGCTCGTCAGTACTTTATCGACTGCGAAGAACGCCTGCGCCGTGTAGCGCCAAAGGAACATGAGGCGGCGTTGCTGACATGGCGTAAAAATCGTGTAGCTGCTTGTGAAGATCATAAAAGCATGGCTGCCGCAATGAAAGGTTATATCGAGCGAACCGGAGACGTGCAGCATGGCTTTGCTTATAGCAATGAATGCTCATTCCTCAATGGTCTTGTTCTGGGATTACATCCGCGAACCTGGGCTAAACAGAAGGATATTTCGGTTAAGCAGGTACGTGACCACATGAACGTAGATCAACTGGCGTTGCTGGCATATCTGGAAAGCCGTAATTGTACCTTGCTGGATTTGGATACCCTAACGACGGTTCGTAAGACGAAACTCACTGAACTGGCTCAGAGATGGCTGGTTAAGCGAGTGGGAGGTAGCGCATGATCTCACATAAAACAAAAGCGGCCTTGCCGGGCCGCTGTTGTCAAAGCACAAAACTTAAGCCAATTCAGAATAGCACGCTGGTGGATCTGGTCAATATGACCGAGGGGGGAATTCCTCCCTCGCCTAACGATCGTACGGTTACTGCAACTGCTGGAGGTATTTCTACAGATCTGCATGGGGTATATCCAAAACTCGATACACCCCAAAAATACAAGGTATGCGAGATTTTCCGCACACCTCATCAGCCCTTTGGCTCGATGCCACGTTGCTTTAGCTCCTTGCGGATGATGCGTTTAATCCAGGCCGCAAGTGATTCATCACCATCTTGCCGCTGTGCTTCTTCCATCGAATCACGTAGTTCAGGATCTAACCGAAATTGGAATGGCGGATTTCCACGTCTTTCATTTTTGTGTGTTGACACGTTAAGTACACCAGATGTAATGTGTTTATGTGTAATGACACATTACATGCACATGAATGAAAAGGCAACGCCCCGGAGTGCTGTAACACTGCCGAGGCGTCTCACCAAACCGTTATACGAGGTAACGATCATGGCTGACATGCAGTCTACCCAAACTCGCTCTAAATTTACATTCCTGTTCCTGGCTACCCCAGACCATACGCCCGAATGTGCACCGGTTGTGCTGCGCTTTGATGCCGATACAGAAGCGGCCGAGCGTGATGCTTTCCCTGGTTGGGATCTGATATTTGCCGCAAAAATCCGTACTCAACCTCCTTGTCGTGTCGCCTTCTTTGACTATGCCACCAGGAGTGGTTGGGAGTTTGACAGCGCAGCGGTTCAGGAGGTGGCACATGGCGCATGAAATCACGTTATCCAAAGCAAGCCGCCAGGCGGACCAGCTCAGTGCCTTGCTGACAGCAATGAGCACCGCGGTTAGTGAGCTCGAAGTAACTGACATGAGCACCTTAATCACATTGGCGCTGGATTTAGCCGGCGGACCAGCGTGTTGGTTATTGGAAGAACAATACCAACGGGAGGCTAATCATGCGTAAACAACATGGCGCATTCGCCGCTTTCACTATTCGGCACATCGATATTTCAGACTTACATGAAAAGGCGGATCAGGTCGAAGTACTGTCTCTTGCTGTTAAAAGACTTCTGTCTCTGCGAGCTATGGAAGATATCGATATCGAAACCCTGTTGGAACTTCAACAGAATCTAGCGGCTGAAATTAGTAATGGTCTACAAGGTGTTATGGACCAGGAGGTGAAAGATGCGTGATCCCATTCCTCTTGATACAGCAGCATTCCGTGCCAGTTTGCTTGGCTCTCTGTTCGAAGTTGTCATGGAAAAAGCGGACAGTGAAGGTGTTTCAAACGCATTAACAGACCTTATTAGCATCGCGTGGGGCATGAGCGAAGAGATCCGCAAGTCCTTAGATAAGGAGGTTGGCAATGTGTAAATCAACACTTCGCTATGTCGCTGATGACCATACCTTGGCGAAACATGAAGAGACATTGCGTATTGCTGCGCTGAGTGCGGCACAGGTAAAAATCGTTTCGACTATGCTGGTTTGCTACCCGAACGAGATGACTTCCGACGAGTTTTCTGTCTTGGGGCAATTGTTTGAGTCTTTGGCCTCCAACGTGGATGAGTTCCTCAAGGCGGAGCGTGAGCGCTTTGATAATAATGCGGAGGCTCATCCATGATCAGCCAGGTAAAATTCAACGAACTGGAAAAGCGCGTAGAAGCGCTTGAGCTGGCGTTGTCGGCTATGCAGCGCAAAGGTGATATGCCGGAAGGCATGGCGCCACTAACGACGCTGGCGGCAGAAATGGGCCTATCTACCAGCAAGGCAGAAGAACTGGCGCGTAACTGTGGCGTGATGATTGTGAAGCAGGGGAGCGGCCACATTG
The DNA here is from genome assembly GCF_010119335.3 of Serratia sp. HRI. Classification (NCBI taxonomy): domain Bacteria; kingdom Pseudomonadati; phylum Pseudomonadota; class Gammaproteobacteria; order Enterobacterales; family Yersiniaceae; genus Serratia; species Serratia sp. HRI. Next base: position 3,222,837 of record NZ_CP083690.1, read on the forward strand.
TGCATGAAGCCAAATTCCGCGAGGCAGCGTTGTTAGTGATCCGCGGTGCAAAGCGCAAATACGGCAGTAAATACTGGTTCCACCCGTTGATCGGCAAATTCATTATGGTCAAGGGGGCGCAGGCATGAGCAACGCGAAGAAGGTGAATATCAATCAGTGGCCTGATGCCCTGTTCTCTTGTGTTTACCGTTGGGTAGTTGGTAGACCGATTGAAATGGAAGAGGCGGAGGCTGCGCAGCTACGTTCCCAAGATAATACGGCTATTGGCAATCTAGCTGTGAAACTGCGTTCATTTGCTGTCGGGAATGTAACACCTGAGTGGTTGACCGATAACGGCTTCTATTCTGCTAAGGCCCCCGAGGCAGCCAGGGAAAAGCGTGAGGCAGTTGTGCTGGAATTTATCAGCCGGAAAGAGCTGGTGGACGTGCTGGCGGATGCCGCTCGTATTAACCGTATCTTCAACGCTATCCCCCCAGCTGTTGAGCCGGCGGTAACACCAGCTTTAAATCAAATGGGCGCCAGCCAGCGCGGTGAGGTTTTATTGGCTCGCTATGATGGGGCTTTGGCCATACATGGCGATTCTGACACTGTTCACCATTACGATGGCGTGATCTGGAAGCCAGTACCAGACAAAGAACTGCAGCGGGAAATGGCCGCCATCTTCATTGAGTCTGAGATCTCCTACTCTCAGAACGGCATTAAATCGGCCGTAGATACGATGAAACTGAGCCTGCCGCTGATGGGTAATACTGCTCGCAACCTGATCGGGTTCAGCAATGGTGTATTTGATACCAAAGTCGGGGAGTTCCGATCGCATCGCCGTGAAGATTGGTTGCTGATCGCTAGTGGTGTCGAGTTCAACCAGGCTGAGGCAGGGGAAACACTGGCAAGTCATGCGCCGAACTTCTGGAAGTGGCTCACTCGTTCCACTGGCGGTAATACTCGTAAGGCAGATCGGGTTCTATCGGCGCTGTATATGGTGATGGCCAACCGTTATGACTGGCAGCTATTCCTTGAGATAACCGGTCCTGGTGGTAGCGGTAAGAGCGTGTTGGCGGAGATCTGCACCATGCTTGCTGGCAAGGCTAATACCGTTTCGGCCAGTATGGCGGCATTGGAGAACCCAAGGGAGAGGGCGCTGGTGGTGGGCTATTCGCTGATCATCATGCCGGATATGTCTCGTTACGCCGGTGACGGGGCAGGTATCAAGGCGATCACTGGCGGCGACAAGGTTGCCATCGATCCCAAACACAAAGCGCCTTACTCCACTCGCATCCCTGCGGTAATTTTGGCAGTCAACAACAATGCTATGAGTTTTAGCGACCGCAGCGGGGGGATCAGCAGGAGGCGGGTTATCTTCAATTTTGCCGAGGTTGTGCCGGAGAATGACCGTGATCCGATGTTGGCAGAAAAAATTGAAGAGGAGCTGGCCGTCATCATTCGTCACCTGTTGACCCGGTTTGCTGACCAGGGCGAGGCCAAACGGCTGTTGTTCGAGCAGCAGAAATCAGAAGAGGCATTGGCTATCAAGCGTGAGGGTGATTCGCTGGTGGACTTCTGCGGCTATCTGATGGCCTCTGTGCAGTGTGATGGCATGTTTGTCGGTAACGCCAGCGTGATCCCGTTCAGCCCCCGCAAGTATCTTTATCACGCCTACATGGCGTATATGCAGAGCAATGGGCTGAACAAACCTGTGTCCTTAACCCGATTTGGTACGGATATGCCTGGCGCAATGGCTGAGTATGGGAAGGAGTATCTCAGGAAGAAAAGCACCAAGGGGAACATTCGATCCAATGTCAGTTTGAGCGACGATGCGGAGGAATGGCTGCCAGCAGCAACAGGGGGTACGGAGTAGAAGTTATTAGATAAGTGTCCACCTCTGTCCACCCAGTAAATTATATTTTTAAAAACATATGGTTAATGGGTGGATAGTTTAATTTTAACTCTCCACTAAGTATCCACCTCTCCACCTATTTTGAAAAAGGGTGGTGAGTTGGAGTGGAGACTTACGGACACTTAAAAATGAACTGACCACCTATCAAAACCATGATTTAATTGATAAAAATAAGGAAAGTGGATAGGTGGACAGTTAAACGCATAATTTTATTTTTTTATACGGGAAGGGCTATATTGTGAACTATCGAGGTAGGTAGTTGTAGGGTGAGAATGGGAAACTGTAGTCAGTTGCCAGGCTACCCGATATTGGTAATCAGGGGTACAAAATCGCATTAACTATATTTAACATTTAGTTAACAAGTGGTGATTTAGCTGTTCATCTAACCAGTGTTTAAATTTGTTCACTAAGCATATTTGAGTTACCTAACTGGTGGTTTTTGAGATGTTGAACAGTGGTGTATTTTCGATATTATTGTTATTTAACTGCTTTTTATTGTTTTTTTGAGATAGTATTTAACTACTAGTTAAGATAGGTTAACTTCGATGCCGCAATTCACACACTTTGATCTCAACTTGCTCAACCCTAGCTTTGACTCTCCTTTAGTTGATGTATTAACTGAGCTTGAGCTTTTACGCCATTTACGTCTTGAAACCGATGTGCACCCATTGCTTTTTGTACAGTTGAAGGCCGTTTTCCACATGCTCGAGAGTCTGGGGTCCGCCCGTATTGAGGGGAACCATACAACCTTAGCAGATTATGTGGAAAGTAAGGTCGATGGCACGGAGTCTTCCAGCGACCAGCTCAAAGAGATCGGTAACATTGAAAATGCGATGAACTTCATTGATGAACACCTTAAATCTGGTGACGATATTACCGAGCATTTTGTTCGCGAGCTACATGCGATAGCCGTTGTCGGATTGGAACGGGAAGGGGATAGAACTCCAGGAGCTTATCGGCAGCATGGTGTGAGCATTGCGCAATCAGAGCATCTGCCCCCAGACTTCATCCATGTTGCTGGCTACATGCAAGAGCTGACGGAATTCATCAATCGCCAAGACAGACCAAAGTATGACCTGATGAAGATAGCTCTGGCACATCACCGATTTGGTTGGGTGCACCCATTCGGCAATGGTAATGGCAGGACTGTTCGACTACTCACGTACGCCTTGCTGATCAAATATGGTTTCAACGTCCAGGCTGGTGGCCGCGTGTTGAATCCTACGGCTGTGTTTTGCAATGACAGAGAACGCTATTACTCAATGCTTGCAGAAGCAGATACTGGAACGGAACAGGGCCTGGAAAACTGGTGCTTGTACGTTCTGGCGGGTATATCGTCCGAGCTGAAGAAAGTTGACCAACTGACCAACCATCAGTTTCTTAGTTCAAAGATTCTATATCCTGCTATCGATTTTTCCCAAGGCCGAGGACTTATCAATGAAACAGAGACTCAGGTATTAAAGCGTACAGTAGGTATGGGAACCGTCAGGGCAGGTGACTTAAAAGAAGCTTTGCCGGGGATGAAATCTGCGCAGATCACTTATCAAATCGGTAAGTTGGTGGATCGCGGGCTATTGCAACCTGTCGAGCCTGGCGCACGAACATATACGGCAAAATTCTCGAATTCTTACCTTATCCGCGGAGTGATAAATGCATTGAAATATGAGGGGTTCATACCAGAGCTATAAAATTGATATAATTCATAATGTTAAGGATTTAAAGAATCTACTCGGTGTCAGGATTATTTTGATTTTTACGTGCTAAGGCTGAAAGTACTGATTATTTATCAGGATTTCAATGATGTCAGCATAAGGATAGGATTATTTTTAATTAGTGGTGCCGATTTTGACATCACCTCTATATTAAAAAGAGTTTTGTTCATTACTAACTTACCAGAATGGAGACTTGCTTGAGCAGTCTAGATGATACCTTAGAAGGATTTATAGAATTCAAAGTTAATGAATTCAAAGAAAATTATTTCCCTAATTCTGACGTAATAGTCTATTATGGTGGAATAACCGAATGGGCAAAACATGTCTATCAGCCCAAACTTGAAGCGATTGGCCGAGAAGCAAAGAAAAGCGGAACGAACTCTCTAGTTATCATTTTATCTACAGGTGGCGGCGCAGTAGAGTCTGTAGAGAAAATGGTAGAAATAACAAGGCATTTCTATGATGAAGTGAATTTTATTGTCCCTGATGCTGCAATGTCTGCAGGTACTATCTGGTGTATGTCAGGTGATAAGATATTTATGGATTATGCATCATCTCTTGGTCCGATTGACCCACAGGTCCAGTCATCCGAAGGGAAGTGGGTACCTGCTCTGGGTTACTTGGATAAAGTAGAAGAAATTATAAATAAGTCTCGTGAAGGGGTCGTTACGCAAGCTGAGCTTATGATGCTTAATAGCTTGGATCTGGCTCAACTTCGTAGATATGAACAGGCAAGAGAGCTTTCAAAAGATCTTCTGAAAAAATGGCTCGTTGAGTATAAGTTCAGAAATTGGAATGTTCGAGAAAGATCTCAGCAACCCGTTACGCTCGATGATAAAATTGCTCGGGCTGAAGATATTGCTGTAGCTCTGAGTGATAATAAACGCTGGCATTCTCATGGACGTTCAATAGGAATTGATACTTTAGTGAAAGGTATCAATCTACAAATTGAGGACTATACTGGGCTTTGTTGAATAAATCAGATTTCGGGTAAGTCTCCCCCGTAGCGGGTTGTGTTTTCAGGCAATACGCACGCTTTCAGGCATACCTGCTTTCGTCATTTTGTTCAGCGCTCGTACCAGGGCCATAGCCTCCGCAACCTGACCATCGTAGTCACGCAGCGTCAGTGAACCCCCGAACAGCTGTTTTACCCGGTACATCGCCGTTTCCGCTATCGAGCGACGGTTGTAATCTGTTGTCCATTTCCACCGCGCATTACTCCCGGTCATTCGCTGATTAGCCACTGCACGGTTACGGTCTGCATATTCACCGGGCCAGTAACCCGCACCTTTTCGGGGAGGGATAAGCGCGCTGATTTTCTTACGCCGCAGTTCATCGTGACAGAGCCGGGTGTCGTAAGCGCCGTCTGCCGATGCTGCCCTGATTTTTCTGTGAGTCTGCCGGATAAGACCCGGGAAGGCTTCTGAGTCCGTCACATTGTTCAGCGACAGGTCTGCACAGATGATTTCATGTGTGTTGCTGTCAACTGCCAGATGCAGCTTACGCCAGATACGGCGGCGTTCCTGGCCATGCTTTTTGACTTTCCACTCGCCTTCACCGAAGACCTTCAGCCCGGTGGAATCAATCACCAGATGCGCGATTTCACCCCGGGTGAACGTTTTGAAACTGACATTAACCGACTTTGCGCGCTTGCTGACACTGGTGTAATCCGGGCAGCGCAACGGAACATTCATCAGTGTAAAAATGGAATCAATAAAACCCTGTGCAGCCCGCAGGGTCAGCCTGAATACGCGTTTAATGACCAGCACAGTCGTGATGGCAAGGTCAGAATAGCGCTGAGGTCTGCCTCGTGATGAAGGCGTTGCCGACTCATACCAGGCCTGAATAGCTTCATCATCCAGCCAGAAAGTTATGGAGCCACGGTTGATGAGGGCTTTATTGTAGGTGGGCCAGTTGGTGATTTTGAACTTTTGCTTTGCCACGGAACGGTCTGCGTTGTCGGGAAGATGTGTGATCTGATCCTTCAACTCAGCAAAAGTTCGATTTATTCAACAAAGCCACTATACTGACAACGAGGAGTTGTCTGAGGCGATACGTGAGCTTGATAAAATGCTCACAGAGTTCCGGTTTAAGGTGTCCAAGGAAATTGTTGTTATCACATCGTATCCTGATGACAACGATGGGGAAGAGTGATAACGTTGCTTGCCTTTAATGCGAGAGGTTGCCATATGACAGACAAACGATCACTACTTGAACAAGTTGTTGCGATAGGTAGCCAAGTTAAATCGGATACTCAACTCGCAATGATTAAGGAATTGAAAGATAACGGTTTATTGGTGACGCCTACGTTTAATTTAGCGTATGGGCCATTGTCATTTGCAGCGCCGCAAAACAAGCAATAAACACGATCATTCATAAGGTTATTGTCTGCTTTTGTTCCTTAACGGCATCGTCTTGTTCTGCGACGATGCCGTCTGCATAGACATAGGTAGTTACCTTAGTTTTTGCTCAATGCCTTAGTGACTGCTTTTATACTTCAATCGACGCTTCAAACTATCAACTGTGCTGGTAGTCCACATGCCACCACGAGCAGGCCGTAACCCCATTTCGTTTAGCCTGGCAATAATCGTTTTATTGCTGGACTGGATACCAAGCCGCCTGGACTCTTCGACCATCTGAGCAATGACTTCCTTTGCGGTTAACGCCGGTTCGTTGATCGGTAGGGGGAGGTTCTGTGCTTTGTTGTCCGAATCTACAACACCATGCAGTAACCCTTCCATTTTGCCTATGAGCATCTCAAGACGTGATTCAGGCGAACAGTAGCCATCCTGCTTGCCTAACGTCTCCAGCACGGCGCTGAGCAGCCATGCGGATTTATCTTTTCCCGAACGCCTTACGGCTGCATCAATTTCTTGTGCTACATCGCCGGGAACCCGGAAAGAAAACAGCTTGCTTGGTTGCTTCTGTGCCATCTGCGTAAACCTTGTAAACAGTTGTGGGGTGTAGGGGTAACGCTTGCATGTATACGTGTATACAGCCTCAATCTGAGCATATCCCATCTGCATTAAACAAATAAAATTAATCTTGACGATTAAAAATATTGATCATAAAGTCACCTCATCAAACGTAGTACTGTTCATCCAAACAGTTACTGGAGGCCCCAAGATGGCAGTTGTTAACAAAAGACCCATCCTTGTAGATCAGCTCATTCTTGATGGGTTAAAGCGTCTACGGGAAGAGGAGAGTAAGCGATCAACGGTTGGCGCTGCTCCCAGCATTCAGGAGCTGGCGCGGCACATTTTGCGCCAGGGCATCAGCAAACACGCTGCTTGCCAGGAAGAGATAGGCGTAACTGATGAGCAATCAGAAATGGTGTCTGTACCTTCTGAGCAAGTTGTCAACGAAAGCTCAGAGATCGGCCGTTGATGGCGCATATGAGCCTGTCTACGCTTCTTCCCGCCCTGCATGGCGCCGGTAACAAGCGGATAACCCACCAATTATCTGAGGAACAATTCCCTATGTTCAACTTTTCACACCTTTTGGGTCACTCTAAAGCCAAAGGCGCAAACAGCGGTGACGACACTGAGATCAAGCTTGTTGACGATGAACCGATCAAGGTGGCCAAACCCACTCAGCACAGCCGTGAGCATAACGTAGCGGTTTCTGATGAAGCGAAGGCTAATCCAGTGCTGGCCATCCGGTTGCTGAAGGATACTGACCTCTCATCCAAGAAAATTAAGGCGAAACTGGCTACGGCGCCACAGGCACTTTCCAAGTTCACGCAGAACTTTATGGAAGAGAACGATCCTACCTGGGAATTCCAGAGCGATGAAGAGAAGGCCCGAACTGCGCTGACTTACTCTGTGCAGAACAGCGATAAGAACGGTTACAGCGCTGCCAGTATCAGCGCCACCAAGGCATTGAAGAAAATGGAAGAGCCACTGACCGAGGACGAAGTTAAGGCACTGGCGGAGCGCACGACTCAACTGCTAAACGACTCCAACCCTAACACTGCAGATAACGTTAATGCTCGCCGACAGGCTGATGAGGATTATAAGCAGGAAGTGGCACAGGCAATGGCTCGTCGTAATGATCGCATTCGCGCCACTGGTCAGATGTTGCCTGGTGATGCCAAGCGCGTAAACGGCAAGGTTGAAGGTCCCGCAGGCGAAATTGACCGCCTTAAGTCGCAGATCTCCCTCTAATGTGGCGCTGAGGTGTTCGCTATGAACTATCAACATTTATGTTCAATCCAACCAAAAGCATACGGGACTGGCTCACTGGGACGTCACATGCAGCGTCTGGAGCGATTGTCACAGCCAGAGGTTGATGTCATTCCGGCGGTCGATAGTCATTCTGATGCCCACAAGATAGCGGTAAGCCAAGAGGCCAAGAGTAATCCAGTGCTGGCGCTACGGCTTATTCAGCAAGGTAAGCCGTATCAGCAAGCCCAGCAGAAGCTCCAGTCCAGCGCTCGTCACCTCAGCCGATTCACTCAGCGGATAATGGCAAAAAATTATCCTGGCTGGGAGTGTCTTGATACCGAAGATCAAAATATGGCGGCCTTCCAGCACAGCATGTTGAACAATGATTCAAATGGTTACCACGCTGGGCTTAAGGCTGCGCTGGTGGCTCTTGAGAAGTTCGTAGAGCCATTAACGCTAGACGACGTTCTTAAACTGCAAAGCCGCCATAGTTCTGGAGATAACAATCATGCGTAAAGTAAGCGCGGTTACAGATACCGCTGATATTAATGGTGAGTTCACAGAAGGCAATGTCGCTCAAGGTGTTCCACCGACGATACTAAAGGCTGATATATTTAATACATGGCAACGAGAGTTGGTAAATATTGTCACATCATCAGGAATGGATTTAGATCCAAACGATGATGGGCAAATTTTAAAAGCTATAAATAAACTTTTGTCTGTGGCAGCAGCTGTAACGAGTGTGAATAACAAGAAGGGCGCCGTTACTTTGAGTGCTGGCGATGTTCATGCATGGGATAAAACAGAAGCAGACGCCCGTTTCATCTTTAAAACAAGCGATACTATGAGTGGTTCGCTTACAGCTAAGTATGTTGCGAGTACACCTAGCGTTATGCCAGAGGGGGGCTGGATCTTTTTCCGCTCAACTGGATAGTAAAGCCCCATTTTATCAGCCAAATTGGCAATGGCCAGTTACCTCCGGCGGTATTTATGTGCCGATTGTTAAAGGTGCTGTCACTCGCCAAGGGCAAGGCTATCCTACAGCCTTGAGCTTCGGCTACCTGCTTAATGGTACACCCAGTTTTGCTGTTCCCTGCATTCATGCAAAAGGGGATAACATTGATGTTAATTGGAGGTTTGACCCCAATTCTGGCCAATTTTATTCGCCAGGAAATATTTTGGCTAGTGGAGCCATACTTCATACCGATGGAAATATTACCGGTAATATCTGGGTGGGCTACCTCAGTACATGGTTGAATAATAATATTTCTAACGCTCAAAATAACGCGCAAAACTGGGCATATCAAAATCTAGTGCAAGGCGTACGTCTGTCTGGTCGGACGGTTATACGTGATTCCGGTGGGAGAATTGATCTTCCTTCAGGCTGTGTTTATACCGGTATGTCAGGTTCGAACTATAACCCAGATATATGGGCTGCGTACTCTGCGGTTCAGGTCTTGATTAACGGCCAGTGGGCCACTATAGGAACCGTTTAACAATGAAACACTTAAAAAACCTTAAAAAATACATTCCCGCTGAACCAGCATTAGGCAGAACTGTTTCATATCTCTGTGATGAAGATGGCCGCGATTGGTATGAAAGCCAAAAGGATTTTTCTAACGACACAATAAAAGTTGTTTATGATGCTGATGGCATCATATTGTCCGTGGCGAGTGATGTTTCGATGCTTTGGCCGATTAATTTATCTGTTGTTGAAGTAAGTATGCAAAATGCGCCGAAAGGACTGTCAGATAGTGGGGAGTGGGTTTTTAATGGTTCTGCCATTGTTCCGCGAGTGTACAGCACTGAAGAAATACAGTCTCAAACGGGACAGAAAAAGGCTCGACTGATTGATGAAGCTTATGCGGCAATGAAACCGTTGGAACTGGCGGTGAAGCAAGATATGGCCACCGATGAGGAAAAGGCGCGACTCGATGCCTGGGAACGATACAGCGTGCTGCTGAGTCGCATTAACCCAGAGATGAAGGTAGAAGATATAAGCTGGCCGGAAGTGCCGGAAACAATCTAACGAGGCAATGAAGGTGGCGCCGCATACGTCTTCCCCCCGCCCCCAGAAAAAAATGGGTCCTTCCTGGCACTTTTTTATCTCACGGGCATTGCGCGCCGCGTTCTGCGTCTAGCTATGAAATTTTGAATTTGATTGACACTTTACACTTGACAGTTTGGGGCACTGAGTCGCCGGAATCCGCGCAGAGCAAGGGATTACAGCAAGTTGGTAGGGGATTTTGATTGACAGTTTGATTGACACTTTTCGGGCTGAAAGCGTCAAGTTGACAGAAAAAGTGTCAAGCGGTTGACACTTTACATTTTGATTGACACTTTGCCGCCGGCAGGTTGACACATTGCGCTAGTGGCCAGGTCAGAACGGGAGTAAACAAGATGGGTCTGATGAGCGTAAGCCAGTATGCAAAACACGCCGGTATGAGCCGCCAGGCGTTGTACAGCTGGGAGGCCAAGCAGGGTTTCCCGGCCCGAGTGGAGGGCAAGATCGATCAGGTGGCCAGCGACGCTTACTTGGCTCGATATCGGGATAGTCATGATCTGCGCACGAAAAATGCGAAGGGCAAACTGGCGCCAGCTAGAGGTAAAGCTAAAGTGGGTAACGAGCTGATGGAAATGAGCGTAACCGATATCAAGCAGAATTTGGCTGCATGTGTCGGTCAGGCGGCAGGGATGGACCAGAGCGAGCGCGTGAAGCTGGCGGCCAAGGCTGTGGGTCTCTTTTTGAGTGAGGGGCCTGATAACCCTCCTGTGACGTTTGGGGGCTATCGCCTCTCGATCGTTGAAACCCCAACATGTGAAGTTGGGCAGATCATCGCTGGCGGCGCTTTTGGGCTATCTGCTGATGAGGTGATTTATGAGTGTCGGGATTACACCCTGATTCTGATGAGCGATGAGGTAGAGGATAGCGCCATGCGCGAAGTGATCCCTTCGCTGCTGTATGTACTGTCTGACGATAACTAGATGGGCGTGAAAGCCCGCATGCTCCTGCATTTGCCAGCTTAGCCGCTGGCTTTTTTATACGAGTGGTGTTGCTACCAAGCCACGATCCTCGCCTGAATGGGCTGGCGTATGACGCACATGTTAGTCACCGACAGATCAGCCAAATAGTCAACATGTTGACTGTTAAGGAGTTACTCTTTACGTAGATGAGGGAGCATACGCGACCAGTTATTATCTTCGAAGGGGGAATAAGTAATGTGCATTGTCTCCCTCCGCAACATTCTCTTGGCTTCGTTTATCGTTCTGGGATACTCATGAATTATGGAGTAGAACCGCGGGGCCATTCTATGCTCTGCCGCTTTCAGGAGAGGGTAAATCTGGGCGATATCATCAACAACCATGTTAGCTATATGCCATAACCAACCAAGTTTGCATAGTTCTTCATCACTAAACTGGGTTGATCTGGGAGTGTCTTGGCTGGTAATGATTTTCGAGATTCTTTCTCTTTGCGATTTGTATTCCTGCGATTCAGATTTTAGCATCGATGCTAGGTATCCAACGACTATGTCCAAGTCACTTTTTGATGAAATACCTAATATACTCATTACCTTACGGTAATTCTTTGGTTGCGTGTTATCCATCGCCATACACTCCTTTGTTGGTTTATTTTTAACCGCTTTAGGTAAGGCACCTAACATTGAACTTTGTTCACAAAATGATCATGTATAGGCTGGGACGCATGTTCCACATGCTTCGCGTTGGGGGAGTGTGAACGTAACAGAGAGGCGTAATGTATGTTCCTCATCTGGTCATAGTTCGGTAGCATTAAGACCACATAAAAAGAAGGGATAATTTATGAATCCGATCTTAGAGAGAGCCTTGGAACATCTGAATAGCATCAATAATTCTTCGGCAGGAATGTTGTCTCATCCGCTAGATGAGAGCAGAACGAAGGAGATGCTTAAGTTTTTGAACGCAGAAGGCGTTGAGCTTGATCATAGCGAAATCTTAGCGTGGGGCAGAGCTAAGGGATGGGAACCGCGTAATGCCAAGGAGTTGGCAGATTTGGCCGATAGGATTGGTGCAGGTGGTCGGGTGGTTATCAAATATCCAGGTCGTCTGGGAGATAAAATCAAGGCCGAGCTTCGAGCGCTGAAGTAATCGTTGTAGTGGTACACCATAAGGTCGCTGATGCGGCCTTTTTTCGTTTCTATGTTTTCTAAATCGTTTGAAGATTAATGTATAAACTTTTGTATAAACAAATAAAGAAAAAGGCGCTTATCAAATGAGATAAAGCGCCTTTTCAACACGTTAACTGACTAGTATCAGTTCATGCCGTATTTTTTCAGCTTCTTACGCAGCGTGCCGCGGTTGATGCCCATCATCAGGGCTGCGCGGGTCTGGTTGCCACGGGTGTATTGCATCACCATGTCCAACAGTGGCTGTTCAACTTCAGCCAGTACCAGCTCATACAGGTCATTTACGTCTTGACCGTTCAGTTGAGCAAAATAGTTCTTCAGTGCTTGTTTAACCGAGTCACGCAGAGGCTTTTGAGTCACCTGATCTTGTGAGTTAACGGTAGAAACGGTCAGTACGTCAGAATTTACGCGTTGTTCGAACATAGTTCTGTCAGCTCTTTTTTTACGCTAAGATTTTCGAAATATGCCTCCAACGCCTCCAGCTGTTCGCTGGCATCCTCTATGGCGTTGAATGTGCGCCGAAACTGGTCATTCGGAGCGTGTTCCTGGAGATACCAGGACACGTGCTTACGAGCAATCCGGAATCCCTTGCCTTGGCCATAGAAGCCGTGCAATTCCCGAATGTGCCCAATCAACAAGCGCTTCACCTCGCCAAGCGGCAGCGGCGGCAGCAGCTCTCCAGTGTCCAGATAATGCTGGATTTCCCGGAAGATCCAGGGTCTCCCCTGAGCAGCGCGGCCTATCATCAGGGCGTCGGCCCCGGTGTAGTCGAGCACTGCTCTGGCTTTATGCGGGTCAGTAATATCCCCATTCGCGATAATCGGAATGGAAACACTCTGCTTAACTGCCCGAATGCTGTCGTATTCCGCGTCGCCGTTAAACAGACAGGCGCGGGTTCGGCCGTGAATCGTCAGGGCCTGAATACCACAGTCTTCGGCCAGTTGGGCAATCTCTACACAGTTACGATGCTCTGGCGCCCAGCCGGTGCGAATCTTCAGCGTTACCGGCACATCCACCGCGTCAACCACCGCGTGGAGGATCCGTTTTACCAGATCCGGGTACTGCAACAAGGCGGACCCGGCAAGCTTCCGGTTCACTTTTTTGGCAGGGCATCCCATATTGATGTCGATGATCTGCGCGCCGCTGGCCACGTTGATACGCGCGGCGGCGGCCATATCATCAGGATCGCATCCGGCAATCTGCACGGATCGGATCCCTGGTTCATCGCTATGCACCATACGCAGACGCGACTTATCCGTCCGCCACACCTCCGGGTTGGAGGAGAGCATTTCGGATACAGCCATCCCAGCACCCATTGCATGACAGAGGGTTCTGAACGGGCGATCTGTAATACCGGCCATCGGGGCCGCAATCAGGCAATTAGTAAGCTGGTGGTGTCCAATGCGCATAGACAAAGAGTGACCATACTGTGTCCGCAAGGGCGCGTATATTACGCATTTTTGCGCCGAGATGAAAGGCCAAACTTTAACCAATTGGCCCGATATTAGGACGAAAAATGCGCTACGCGGTGATTCATAAAAATATTATATATATTTTACAATAAGTTGACGAAAAGTGCTTATTTTGTGTGCGGCAAAATATTCGCCTTTGCGCAGAATATTATCTGCATTCACCCGCGTTTTTTGCCGAGATAGCCTGTCTGGAAGGCGCATTGTCAGGGCGATCCGTCGTTGAGCGGCGAAAAATTGCATAAAATTTTGTCTCGCCCGCAGGCCGATCGCCAGGCAAAAAAAATCCACCGGCGCAGGGCCGGTGGATGAGGGGGCAATAGACCGTGACGCTTACTTGCGGCGGCCGGTGATGCGACACCACTCTTCACGCTCGGCGACCGGGTCGAGCGTGAACTTCTCTTCGTAGGCTTGCGCAACGCTGCTGGCCTGGCTGGCCAGCACGCCGGACAGCCCCAGATGACCACCGGCCTTCGGCAGGCAACCGATCAGCGGCGCCAGCTCGCGCAGCGGGCCGGCGAGGATGTTGGCGACCACCACGTCAGCCAGCAGGTCTGCCGGCTGGTCTTTCGGCAGATACAGCTCCAGACGCTCTGAAACGCCGTTACGCTGCGCGTTGTCGCGGCTGGCCTGAATGGCCTGGGGATCGATATCGATGCCGATAGCGCGCGCTGCACCCAGCTTCAGGGCGGCGATTGCCAGGATGCCGGAACCGCAACCGAAGTCGATAACGGTTTTGCCGGCCAGATCGAGGCCGTCCAGCCACTGCAGGCACAGCGCCGTGGTCGGGTGGGTACCGGTGCCGAATGCCAGGCCCGGATCGAGCATCACGTTGACTGCGTCGGGATCCGGCACGTCACGCCAGCTCGGGCAGATCCACAAGCGCTCGCCGAAGCGCATCGGGTGGAAGTTGTCCATCCACTCGCGCTCCCAGTCCTTGTCTTCCAGCTGTTCTATCTTGTGACGGAAACCGGCGCCCAGCAGCGGGTGCTGTTCCAGCATCGCCACCACCTCGGCCATATCGGTTTCCGCGTCGTACAGACCGATCACGTCGGTATCGCCCCACAGCAGGGTTTCACCCGGCAAGGGTTCGAACACCGGGTTGTCGTGGGTGTCCTGGAAGGTCACCGACACGGCGCCGCTTTCCACCAGCGCGTCGCTCAGGTCTTCCGCCTGGCTGCCGGTGGTGTTCAGTTTGAGTTGGATCCAAGGCATAGCAATTCTCTTCAAGAGGGTAATGATGACGCCGCCCGGCGCTTTTCGCCGACGACGTTACCGAGATAAAACGCCAACAGGCTGAGCAACAGCGAAGGCACGATAGGGTGCAGCCCCGCCGGCTGCAGGTTGAAGCTGGCCAATAGCGTATAGCATACCGCACCCGACACCATTGAGCTAAGCGCTCCCTGAGCATTGGCGCGTTCCCAATACAGGCCCAGCACCAACGGCCACAGGAACACCGCCTCCAGCCCACCGAAAGCCAGCAGGTTGAGCCAGATGATCATCTCCGGCGGTCGCCAGGCCGCCAGCAGCACCAGCAGGCCAAGGATCAGCGTGGTCAGGCTGGAGAAGCGCTTGATCAACCGCTCGTTGTGGATCTGCTGCGGCCGCACGCCCAGGTAGAGATCCTTGATGATGGTGGCGGAGGATTGCAGCAGCTGGGCGTTGATGGTCGACATGATCGCCGCCATCGGCGCCGCCAAAAAGATCCCGGCGGCGTACGGCGGCAGCACGGTGATCATCAGCGTCGGGATCACCTGATCGGGGATCTTGAGATCCGGCAACACCGCGCGGCCGAGTGCGCCGGCCAGGTGCATGCCGAACATCAGCACCGCCACCACCACGGTGCCGAGCAGAATGCCGCGATGCACAGCCTTGCTGTCCTTGTAGGAAATACAGCGCACGGCGGTGTGCGGCAGGCCGATCACCCCGAAGCACACCAGGATCCAGAACGACGCCATAAACGGCAGGCTGAGGATCTGATCGCCGCCCTGCGGCGACACCAGCGCCGGATCGATCTGCTGCAGCTTGTGCACCGCGCTGTCCAGTCCGCCGGCGGCGTGGATCACCGCCACCAGCAGCAGTACGGTGCCGAGCAGCATCACCAGCCCCTGCATCGCGTCGTTCAGCACGCTGGCGCGGAAGCCGCCGAAGGCGGTGTACAGCGCGATGCTGATGCCGAAGATCAGCAGGCCGGTGTCGTAAGGAATGCCGGCGGCGGTCTCCAGCAGGCGGGCGCCGCCGATAAACTGCACCGTCATGGCGCCGAGAAACGCCACCAGCAGGCTGAGGCTGGCCAGCCACACCAGCAGGCGGCTTTGGTAGCGGCCATACAGCATGTCATTGAGGGTGATGGCGTTGTAGCGCCGCGCCAGGATGGCGAATTTCTTGCCCAGCACCCCGAGCGACAGCCACACCGCCGGCAGCTGAATCATCGCCAGCAGCACCCAGCCCAGGCCATATTTGTAGGCGGCGCCGGGGCCGCCGATAAACGAACTGGCGCTGATGTAGGTGGCGGTCAGGGTCATCGCCAGCACAAAGCCGCCCATCGAACGGTTGCCGAGGAAGTATTCGCTGAGAAAATTCCCGCTCTGGCGGCGGCTGTAGGCGTACACCGACAGGCCGAACACCAGCAGCAGGTAGGCGACCAGCGGCAGGATCACTTCAGTTTGCATCGCGGTCCTCCAGCGAAATGTCGTGGAACACCGTGCGCACCATCAGCCAGCACAGGCCGATGAACAGCAGCGGCACCAGCAGGCAGGCCATTTCGAACCAGTGCGGCAGGCCGGTGACGCCGATAGCGCTGTCCGGCAGGTAGGCCGCCAGCCCCCAGGCCAGCAGGTAGAGCAGCGTCAGCCCCAGCGCCCAACGCGCTTCGCGGTGCGCCTGGATAAAACGTTTGTCCATCCGTGTCTCCCATAGGTTTACGGTGATGGATTCATCAAAGGTAGGGAATTTTACGGCATGACGGCGTTTTGCCAAGCCGTTACTGGCGGCAACGCCAAAGAAAAAGGCCGGTGATTAACCGGCCTTTCGTCAGACGATGCTGCGTGGCTGCCTTAGGTTTCCTGCAGACCCAGCTTCTTCTCCAGATAGTGGATATTGGTGCCACCG
The DNA here is from genome assembly GCF_010119335.3 of Serratia sp. HRI. NCBI lineage: Bacteria > Pseudomonadati > Pseudomonadota > Gammaproteobacteria > Enterobacterales > Yersiniaceae > Serratia > Serratia sp. HRI. Next base: position 3,239,352 of record NZ_CP083690.1, read on the forward strand.
TGCTGGAAGTTTTCGTCGTTCATGATCTTCTGCTGCAGCTCAACGTTGGTTTTGATGCCGTCGATGATCAGTTCAGCCAGGGCGTTCTTCATGCGGGCAATCGCCACGTCACGGTTTTCGCCGAAGGTGATCAGTTTGCCGATCATGGAGTCATAGTACGGCGGTACGGTATAACCGGCGTAGATATGAGATTCCCAACGCACGCCGAAACCGCCTGGCGCGTGGAAACGGGTGATCTTGCCCGGGCTTGGCAGGAAGGTGTTCGGATCTTCGGCGTTGATACGGCATTCTACCGCGTGGCCGTGGATCTTCACTTCTTCCTGTTTGATCGACAGTGGTTGACCGGCAGCGATGCGCAGCTGCTCTTTGATCAGGTCCACGCCGGTGATCATTTCGGTAACCGGGTGCTCTACCTGAATACGGGTGTTCATTTCGATGAAATAGAACTCGCCGTTTTCATACAGGAACTCGAAGGTACCCGCACCGCGGTAGCCGATTTCCACGCAGGCTTTCGAGCAGCGCTCGCCGATGTAACGGCGCATTTCGCTGGTGATGCCCGGTGCCGGCGCTTCTTCGACCACTTTCTGGTGGCGGCGCTGCATGGAGCAGTCGCGCTCGGCCAGATAGATGGCGTTGCCCTGGCCGTCGGCCAATACCTGAATCTCGATGTGGCGCGGATTCTCCAGGTATTTTTCCATGTACACCATGTCGTTGTTGAAAGCCGCTTTGGCTTCCGCTTTCGTCATGTTGATGGACTGCTCAAGGTCTTTGTCGCTGCGCACGACGCGCATGCCGCGACCACCGCCGCCGCCGGACGCCTTGATGATCACCGGATAACCGATGCGCTTGGCGAAGGCACGGTTTTTATCCATGTCGTCGGTCAGCGGGCCGTCTGAGCCAGGTACGCAAGGCACGCCGGCTTTCTTCATGGCGTTGATCGCGGAAACCTTGTCGCCCATCAGGCGGATGGTTTCGGCTTTCGGGCCGATGAAGATGAAGCCGGAGCGTTCCACCTGCTCGGCGAAGTCGGCGTTCTCGGACAGGAAGCCGTAGCCCGGGTGGATCGCCACGGCGCCGGTGATTTCCGCCGCCGAAATGATGGCCGGGATGTTCAGGTAGCTTTTTACCGATGGCGCAGGACCGATGCAGACGGTCTCGTCGGCCAGCAGCACGTGTTTCAGATCGCGGTCGGCCGCGGAGTGAACCGCAACGGTCTTGATGCCCAGTTCTTTACAGGCACGCAGGATGCGAAGCGCGATCTCGCCGCGGTTGGCGATAACAATTTTATCAAGCATGGGGGCGCCTCGTTATTCGATGACGACCAGCGGCTCGTCATATTCGACCGGCTGGCCGTTTTCCACCAGGATGGCCTTCACGACGCCGGACTTGTCCGCTTCGATCTGGTTCATCATTTTCATGGCTTCAACGATGCACAGGGTATCACCGGCGTTCACTTTCTGGCCCACTTCCACGAAGGCTTTCGCGTCCGGGCTTGGGGTGCGGTAGAAGGTGCCTACCATTGGCGAACGAACGACGTGGCCACTCATGGCCGCCGGTGCCGCCGGGGTTTCTGCCGCAGGTGCGGTAGCAACGGCGGCAGCCAGGGCCGGCTGCTGCTGTGCCGGCATCGCATAGGCCTGTTGCATGACAGGGTAAGCCTGCGCCGGTGCGGCACGGCTGATGCGAACCGATTCTTCGCCTTCAGAGATTTCCAGTTCAGAAATGCCTGATTCTTCAACCAGTTCGATCAGTTTCTTGATTTTACGAATATCCATGAGTGTGATTCCGTACTCTTTTTGTGGAGCAATTAGTGGGTTTTCGACAGACGGTTAACCGCTGCCTGTAAAGCGAAAGCGTAGCCATCCGCGCCGAGGCCGCAAATCACGCCTACCGCCACGTCTGAGAGATAGGAGTGATGGCGGAAAGGTTCGCGGGCGTGCACGTTGGACAGGTGGATCTCGATGAACGGGATCTGCACCGCCAGCAACGCATCGCGCAGCGCCACGCTGGTATGCGTGAACGCCGCCGGGTTTATCAGAATGAAATCGGTGTTGCCGCGCGCCTGATGAATGCGATCGATCAGCTGATGCTCGGCGTTGGATTGCAGATGGCTCAGGGTAATATCCAATGCGGATGCCTGGTTTTCCAATCCGTTAACAATCTCTGTCAGCGTCGTGCTGCCGTACTTCTCCGGCTCACGCGTCCCCAGCAGATTGAGATTGGGGCCGTTCAGAAGCAAAATGTGAAACTTATCCGCCATTGTGCTGGTATCTCCGGCAATAAAACCATCATCGTAGAAAATAACCCGATGTTATCGATTTGTCACCTGTTAAGGGGCCAATTCACCCTGAGAACAGAAACAAGGTCGGGCATTATAACGATATCGTAGCAATTCGCAGCTAAATACTGGTCTTATCAGCGAAGATATTCAACCCCAAATCGACGAACTCGGGGATCCGTGACAGGAATATGAGCGCTGGAACACAGAAAAAGTTCCGGCCGGCGGCGTGCGTTTTTCAACGACAATAACGCGCGCCGCCGCGTGATTCAGCGCCACCAGGCGCGGAATTTCTTGTAACGCAGGCCCAACAGCGCCACCGCCAGCAGCGCGTAGATGAACGGCTGGGGGGAAAACGTTTTGACCGACCACAGGTAGTGGATGGGGGCGAGGATCGCCGCCAGATAGACGAAGTTGTGCAACGTTTGCCATTTGGCGCCCAGTTTGCGCATCGCCCACAGCGTTGAGGTGGCCGCCAGCGCCAGCAGGATCAGCCAGGTAAGGATGCCGAGCGTCAGATAGGGTCGGTTCACCAGCTCGCTGCCCAGCAGGCCGAGGTTGCTCAGCCCCAGCTCCAGCGTGGAGTAGCTTATCAGGTGCAGCGTGCCCCAGGCAAAGCACCACAGCCCCACCAGACGGCGGCAGCGGATCAGGAGCGGCTGGCGGGCGTAGCGCGCCAGCGGGGCGATCATCAGCGTGGCCAGCAGCAGTTTCAGCGTCATCCTGCCGGTAAAATGTTGAATGTCCTTGGACGGATCGGCGCTGAACCAGCCCTGATCTACCGCCAGCACCAACCACAGAAAGGGCAAAAACGCCGCCAGATGCAGGGCGGCTTTCAGCCATTTGATATGAACAGGCGTCAGGCGCACTTAGAAATTCTCCCGCAGATCCATGCCGCGATACAGCGACGCCACCTGATCGGCATAGCCGTTGAACAGCAGCGTCGGTTGGCGTTTGACGTCGAGAATGCCGCCGGAGCCGATGAAGCGCTCGGTGGCCTGCGACCAGCGCGGATGATCGACGTGCGGGTTCACGTTGGCGTAAAAACCGTACTCGTTCGGCGCGGATTGGTTCCAGGTGGTCGGCGGCTGATCGCGCACCAAACGGATATGCACGATCGATTTGATGCCTTTGAAGCCGTATTTCCACGGTGTGATCAGCCGCAGCGGCGCGCCGTTTTGCGGCGGCAGGGTTTTGCCGTACACGCCGACGGTCAGCAACGCCAGCGGGTGCATCGCCTCGTCCAGCCGCAGCCCTTCGACGTAGGGGTACTTCAGGCCGCCACCGATAAAGCGATCTTTCTGGCCGGGCATCTGCTCCGGATCGTACAGCGTCTGGAAGGCCACGTAGCGCGCGTTGCTGTTCGGCTCGGCCAGCTTGAGAAGCTTGCCCAGTTCGAAACCGATCCACGGCACCACCATCGACCAGGCCTCGACGCAGCGCATGCGGTAAATGCGCTGTTCCAGCGGGAAACGCTTCATCAGATCGTCGATATCCAGCGTTATCGGCTTCGCCACTTCGCCGTCGATGCGCACCTTCCAGCCTTCGGTTTTCAGCCCGCCGGCGTTGGCGGCCGGATCGGCTTTGTCGAGGCCGAATTCATAGAAGTTGTTGTAGCCGGTGACCTTGTCTTCCGGCGTCATTGCCAGCTGCGCCTGCCAGGCGGCCGGCTTGCTGAATTCCAGCGCTTTGCCCGGCGGCGCCTTGGGGCGATCGTTGCCTTTGAACCACGACAGCAGATCCGCCCGTGCGCCGGTAGGCAGCGCCAGCGTAGCGGCGGTGATGCCGAGCGCCTGCAGCACTTTGCGCCGCTGGTGGAACACGCTCTCCGGCGTGACGTCGGCCTCGGTCAATTTCGGGTGTTTGTTCATGCTTATGTTCTCCGCGACTGATTCCCGCCGCCTGCGAGCGGCTAACGGGTCCCCATGAAATAAGCATGGCGCTAAAGCCGGCCGGAAGCGAGGGGACGCGGAAAAATATGAAATTTCGCAGAAGCGGGTGAACCCCCGTTGCCGGGGGGAGAAGGTCAGCGGATTTTCACCAGGGTGCGGCCGGTGATTTGGTTGTTCAGCAGCGCGGCGGCGGTGGCCGGTGCCTGCTCGAGGGTGATTTCATGCGTGGCCTGCTGATAGAAGCTGTCCGGCAGAATACCGGCCAGCCGTTCCCAGGCGGTTTGGCGGCGGTGCAGCGGCGTATGTACCGAATCCACGCCCTGCAGACGCACGTTACGCAGAATGAACGGCATCACGGTGGTCGGCAGCTGATAACCGCCCGCCAGGCCGCAGGCGGCGACGGTGCCGTTATAGTTCATCTGCGCCAGCACCCGCGCCAGCAGTTTGTCGCCGACGGTGTCCACCGCGCCGGCCCACAGCTGTTTCTCCAGCGGGCGCGGCGTGTCGATATAGCCATCGCGCGACATCACCTCTTTGGCGCCGAGCGCTTTCAGGTAGTCGGTATTGCTGTCGCGGCCGCTGATGGCGGTCACCCGATAGCCCAACGCCGCCAGCAGGGCGATGGCGGTGCTGCCCACGCCGCCGCTGGCGCCGGTAACCAGAATATCGCCGTCGTCCGGGTGCACGCCGCCTTCCTCCAGCGCCATCACGCACAGCATGGCGGTAAAGCCGGCGGTGCCGATGATCATCGCCTTGCGTTCATCCAGGCCGTTCGGCAGCGGTACCAGCCATTCGCCCGAGACGCGCGCCTGCTCGGCCAGGCCGCCCCAGTGATGTTCACCCACGCCCCAGCCGGTGAGCACCACGCTTTGCCCCTCTTTGAAGCGATCGTCGCGGCTGTGGCGCACGGTGCCGGCGAAGTCGATGCCCGGCACCATCGGGAAGTTGCGCACGATCTTGCCTTTGCCGGTGATCGCCAGCGCATCCTTATAATTTAGGCTGGACCAGTTGATGTCGACGGTGACATCGCCTTCCGGCAACCGATCGCTGCCGATATCTTTGATTTGAGCCAGAGTTTGGTCGTCTTGTTGTTCCAATAACAGTGCACGCATGTCACTCTTCCTCTCGTTTACACTTTTCTATCAATGGCTGAATCACATTTATTTGACTATATGCATAATAAGCGGCCCAAGTCCTGATAAAGGACAAAAACGGCGCTTGCAGGTTTAATTCTTCAGCAAGGCTTGTTAGGGTTGGACGGCCCCTTTTAGCTAAAGGGTGAACACTCACTTAACCATAGCGGACAAGGCACAGGGATGCGATTTACCACCAAACTCTCTGCATTGATCACTCTGTTGGTCGCGCTGGCGATGTTTTTGATGCTGATGGGATGCTCATACAGCTTCTTTTACGTTACCCAGGATCGCCAGGAGCGTCGCTTTGATTCGCTGGTTACCTCGCTCGATCAGGCCATGTTGCACGAATCGCCGCGCGATCAGGAGAAATGGTTGCCGATCGTCATGCGCCCGCTCGGCATCGTGTCGATCCGCGTAGAGGCCGGCACCAGCCAGTTTCTCAACTATAAATTGCCGACGCTGAAAAAAGAGCCATGGGATGCGCTGAACGGCTATCGTCAGGTCTCGCGCCCCCTGTTGCAACATCCGGGCAGCACGCTGTACATCACTTACCTCGATCCCTTCGCCAGCGACGTGCGCACGTTGCAGTCCACCGCCGCCGTCACGCTGTCGATCGTCGTCATGGTGGTGGTTTTGCTGTTCAGCCTACGCTGGCTGCGTGAGCAGGCCGACGGTGAAGATCGCCTGGAACGCCGCGCGCGGCGCATTCTGAACGGCGAGCGTGAAAACGTCATGCAGGGCGACGTGCGTGAGTGGCCGGCCAACGTCAGCGGCGCGCTCGACCACCTACTGGCCGATCTGGCGGAAGCGCGGGAAGAGCGCAGCCGGGTCGATACGCTGATCCGCGCCTTCGCCGCGCAGGACGCCAAAACCGGGCTGAATAATCGCCTGTTCTTCGATAATCAATTGACCACTCAGCTGGAAGACGAAGGTTCGCACGGCATCGTGATGATGGTGCGGCTGCCCGATTTCGAGACCCTGCGCGACACGCACGGTAGCGTGGCGGTACAGGAGCTGATGTATTCGCTGGTCAACCTGCTGTCTACCTTCGTGATGCGCTACCCCTCGGCGCTGCTGGCGCGCTATTTCCACAGCGATTTTACCGTGCTGTTGCCGCATCGAACCCTGAAGGAGGCCGACGGCATCGCGTCACAGCTGGTCAACGCCATTGATGCCTTGCCTTCCACGGCGCTGATCGATCGTGAGGCCTTCCTGCACATCGGCATCGTGGCGTACCGCAGCGGGCAAACCACGGAGCAGGTGATCGATTACGCGGAGCAGGCGACGCGCCACGCGACGCTGCAGGGCGAGAACGGCTGGTATGTGTACGACAGCCAGGTGCCGGAAAAGGGGCGCGGCAGCGTCAAGTGGCGCACGTTGCTGGAACAGGTACTGGCGCGCGGCGGCCCGCGGCTGTATCAGAAACCGGCGGTGACCGTGGCAGGCGAGGTACACCATCTTGAGATCATGAGCCGGATTTATGACGGCTCCCAGGAGTTGCTGCCTGCGGAATATATGCCGCTGGTGCAGCAGCTGGGGTTGGCGGAGAGTTACGATCGCCAACAGGTGAGCCGCATCATCCCCTTGCTGGCGCAATGGCCTGAGGAAACGCTGGCGTTTCCGCTGTGCGTCGACTCGATTTTGCAGCGTTCTTTCCAGCGCTGGCTGCGCGATACGCTGTTACAGTGCGAAAAAAGTCAGCGTAGGCGAATTCTGATTGAACTTGCGGAGGCAGATGTGTGTCAACATATCGACCGTTTGCGTCCGGTGCTGAAGTTGCTGTCAGGGCTGGGCTGCCGCCTCGCGGTGTCCAAAGCGGGTTTAACCGTGGTCAGTACGTCCTATATCAAGTCGTTGCAGGTGGAGATCGTCAAGCTCCACCCGGGGCTGGTGCGGAGTATCGATAAGCGGGACGAAAATCAGCTGTTCGTGCAGAGCCTGACGGGCGCCTGCGCGGGCACGCACGCGCAGGTGTTCGCCGCCAGCGTACGCACGCGCAACGAGTGGCAGACGCTGAAAGAGCGTGGTATCCACGGCGGGCAGGGCGACTTTTTCGCATCGCCGGAACCGATCGACGTGGGGCGTAAAAAATATTCACGTCGTTATCGTGTTTAAGCTGATTGCCGGACAAAAATTGACGTAGAATGAGCGCCGGATCCATCTGGGCCATGTCACCCGTCATTTTGGAGTTTTCTCCAATCTGCCTGCGACAACGACGCCTATTTGAGATAGGCTCTTGTCAGCTTTTATCTGGTTGACGTTGGTAGGTGCTTACCATCGGCGGCAATCAGGGAATATGTTAGATTTTATGAGCTGTGTTACGCCGTTTCGTGCGTTGACAGGGTGGTAAACTGAGCCTTTGTTCAGGGAATTCAGGCCTCATCCAATTTCCGTGCATTCGAGCAGAAACAATACAGACTATTTTTCACCGAAGTAGAACGTTTTTGCGCCTTGTCGCTGCTTCGTGTGGTTGGTAAAGTAGGCGGATTTTATTTTCCGCCCCCAGCTTGCAGGATTATCCTTTCGTTATGTTTAAGAAATTTCGTGGCATGTTTTCCAACGACTTGTCCATCGACTTGGGTACCGCCAATACCCTGATTTATGTTAAAGGGCAAGGCATCGTACTGAATGAACCTTCGGTGGTTGCCATTCGCCAGGATCGTGCCGGCTCCCCAAAGAGCGTAGCGGCCGTCGGTCATGACGCCAAACAGATGCTGGGCCGCACCCCCGGCAACATCGCGGCTATTCGCCCGATGAAAGACGGCGTGATCGCCGACTTCTTCGTGACCGAAAAAATGCTGCAGCACTTTATCAAACAGGTTCACAGCAACAGCTTCATGCGCCCAAGCCCGCGCGTGCTGGTCTGTGTACCGGTCGGCGCAACCCAGGTTGAACGCCGCGCTATCCGCGAGTCCGCCCAAGGGGCCGGCGCGCGTGAAGTGTTCCTGATTGAAGAGCCGATGGCGGCGGCGATCGGCGCAGGTCTGCCGGTTTCCGAAGCGACCGGTTCCATGGTGGTGGATATCGGTGGCGGTACCACTGAAGTGGCGGTGATCTCGCTGAACGGCGTGGTGTACTCCTCTTCCGTGCGCATCGGCGGCGACCGCTTCGATGAAGCCATCATCAATTATGTGCGCCGTAACTACGGCTCGCTGATCGGCGAAGCGACCGCCGAGCGCATCAAGCACGAAATCGGTTCTGCCTATCCGGGCGACGAAGTGCGCGAAATCGAAGTCCGCGGCCGTAACCTGGCCGAAGGCGTACCGCGCGGCTTTACCCTGAACTCCAATGAAATCCTCGAAGCCCTGCAAGAGCCGCTGACCGGCATCGTCAGCGCGGTGATGGTTGCGCTGGAGCAGTGCCCGCCAGAATTGGCCTCCGACATTTCCGAACGTGGCATGGTCTTGACCGGCGGCGGCGCGCTGCTGCGTAACCTCGATCGCCTGCTGATGGAAGAAACCGGCATTCCGGTCGTGGTGGCGGAAGATCCGTTGACCTGCGTAGCGCGCGGCGGCGGCAAGGCGTTGGAAATGATCGACATGCACGGCGGCGATTTGTTCAGCGAAGAATAGTCAGCCCCTGGAAGGAGGAATCGTATCGGATGAATGCGCACAGCGAAAATCGGGTACGGTTCCTCTTTCTGTTGTCGAGGAACTCGCATAATTTATGAAGCCGATTTTTAGCAGGGGGCCTTCCCTGCAACTGCGACTTTTTTTGGCGGTGATCGCGGCCATTGGCCTGATCGTTGCCGACAGCCGGCTCGGCACGTTCGTGAAGATACGCAACTACATGGACACCGCAGTCAGCCCTTTCTATTTTCTGGCCAACGGGCCACGTAAAGTTTTGGACAGCGTGTCAGAAACGCTGGCCACCCGCCAACAGCTGGAGCTGGAAAACCGAGCTCTGCGGCAGGAACTGCTGCTGAAAAACAGCGATATTCTTCTTCTTGGCCAATTCAAGCAGGAAAACGCCCGCTTGCGCGAGCTGCTGGGTTCTCCGCTGCGCCAGGACGAACATAAGATGGTGACCCAGGTGATCTCCACCGGTTCCGATCCGTATAGCGATCAGGTGGTGATCGACAAAGGGTCGGACAACGGCGTCTATGAAGGCCAGCCGGTGATCAGCGACAAGGGCGTGGTCGGCCAGGTGGTGGCGGTGGCGAAAGTCACCAGCCGCGTGCTGCTGATCTGCGATGCCTCGCACGCGCTGCCGATCCAGGTGCTGCGCAACGATATTCGGGTGATTGCCGCAGGCAGCGGCTGCGCCGACGATCTGCAGCTGGAGCACCTGCCGAACAACACCGATATCCGCGTTGGCGATGTGCTGGTGACCTCCGGCCTCGGCGGCCGCTTCCCGGAAGGCTATCCGGTGGCGGTGGTCTCCTCGGTCAAGGTCGACAACCAACGCGCTTACACCGTGATTCAGGCGCGTCCGACCGCCGGTCTGCAGCGCTTGCGCTACCTGCTGCTGCTGTGGGGCGCCGATCGCAACGGCGACATGCCGCTGCCGCCGGACGAAGTGCACCGCGTGGCCAATGAACGCCTGATGCAGATGATGCCGCAGGTGCTGCCGCCTGCCGGTTCGGTCGGGCCGCAGCTGCCGGCACCGGCTACCGGCGTGGCGCCGCAAACCGCCGCTCCGGCGTCTGCCCAGTCTCAAGCTCAGCCTGCTGCGGCGGGAGTGGTGCAATGAACAGCTACCGCAGCCACGGGCGCTGGATAATCTGGCTGTCGTTCCTGGTGGCGTTGGTGCTGCAAATCATGCCGTGGCCGGAGCAAATCTACATGTTCCGGCCTTCCTGGCTGGTGTTGATCCTGATCTACTGGGTGATGGCCTTGCCGCACCGGGTCAACGTCGGCACCGGCTTCGTGCTGGGGCTGATCATGGATCTGATCCTCGGCTCCACGTTGGGCGTGCGCGCGCTGGCGCTGGGCATCATCGCCTACCTGGTGGCGTTCAAATTCCAACTGTTCCGCAATATGGCGCTGTGGCAACAGGCGCTGATCGTCGTGCTGCTGTCGCTGTCGATGGACGTGGTCGTGTTCTGGGCTGAGTTTTTAGTGATCAACGTCTCTTTCCGCCCAGAGGTGTTCTGGAGTAGTGTGGTAAACGGCATTTTGTGGCCGTGGTTGTTCCTGTTGATGCGCAAAATCCGCCGTCAGTTCGCCGTACAGTAAGGGTATCTCAATGACTTCGCTTTATCTGGCCTCCGGCTCCCCACGTCGACGTGAACTGCTGACCCTGCTGGGCGTATCGTTCGACATTCTGCTGACGCATACCGAAGAGCAGCGCCGGGAAGGCGAAGCCGCCGAAGCCTACGTGCGCCGTTTGGCGCAGGACAAGGCCAAAGCGGGTGTGGCGTTGGCGCAGGAGGATCGGCCGGTGCTGGGCGCCGACACCATCGTGGTGCTCAACGGCCGGGTGCTGGAGAAGCCGCACGACGAAGCCCATGCGGCGGACATGCTGGCGGCTCTGTCGGGCAAACAGCATCAGGTGATGACGGCGGTGGCGATCGCCGATCGCCACGACGTGCGCTGCCAGCTGGTGGTGACCGACGTGACGTTCCGCAGCCTGTCACAACAGGATATCCGCGACTATATTGCTACGGGCGAACCGATGGATAAGGCGGGCGCCTATGGAATTCAGGGAAAGGGTGGTTGTTTCGTCAGAGCGATAACCGGGAGTTATCACGCGGTGGTCGGTCTGCCGCTGGTCGAAACACATGAGCTGCTCAGTAATTTTGTCGCATTACGTGATGTAAGAACCGGTTGATGGGCGCTGCCATTATCGACCGGCTCTGAGGAGAAGGCATGACAGCTGAGCTACTGGTTAATATCACACCGTCTGAAACGCGGGTCGCCTATATCGATGGCGGCATTCTGCAAGAGATTCATATCGAACGCGAATCCAAACGCGGCATCGTCGGCAATATCTATAAAGGGCGCGTCAGCCGCGTCCTGCCGGGCATGCAGGCGGCATTCGTCGACATCGGCCTGGACAAGGCCGCCTTCCTGCACGCCTCCGACATCATGCCGCATACCGAATGCGTCGCCGGCGACGAGCGGAAAAACTTCCACGTGCGCGACATCGCCGAGCTGGTGCGCCAGGGGCAAGACCTGATGGTGCAGGTGGTGAAAGATCCGCTCGGCACCAAGGGCGCGCGCCTGACCACCGACATCACGCTGCCTTCGCGCTATCTGGTCTTCATGCCGGGCGCGGCGCACGTCGGCGTTTCGCAGCGTATCGACAGCGAAGCCGAGCGCGAGCGCCTGAAATCCATCGTTGCGCCGCACTGCGACGAGCTGGGCGGTTTTATCATCCGCACCGCGGCGGAAGGCATCGGCGAGGAAGAGCTGGCGCAGGACGCCGCGTTCCTTAAACGCCTGTGGACCAAGGTAATGGAGCGCAAGAAGCGCAACCAGACCAAATACAAGCTGTACGGCGAGCTGGCGTTGGCGCAGCGCATCTTGCGCGATTTCGCCGGCGCGGCGCTGGATCGCATCCGCGTCGATTCGCGGCTGACGCACGATCTGCTGGTGGAGTTTACCGGTGAGTACATTCCGGACATTACCAACAAGCTCGAACTCTATACCGGCAGCCAGCCGATTTTCGATCTGTACGATGTGGAAAACGAGATCCAGCGTGCGCTGGAACGCAAGGTGGAGCTGAAGTCCGGCGGCTATCTGATCATCGATCAGACCGAGGCGATGACCACGGTCGACATCAACACCGGCGCCTTCGTCGGCCACCGCAACCTCGACGAAACCATCTTCAATACCAACATCGAGGCGACGCAGGCCATCGCGCGCCAGCTGCGGCTGCGTAACCTGGGCGGCATCATCATCATCGACTTTATCGATATGAACAACGAAGAGCATCGCCGCCGGGTGCTGCACTCGCTGGAGCAGGCGTTGAGTAAAGATCGGGTAAAAACCACGATCAACGGCTTCTCTCAGCTAGGCTTAGTTGAAATGACGCGTAAACGAACGCGTGAAAGCATTGAACATGTGCTCTGTCACGATTGTCCTACTTGCAATGGGCGCGGCACCGTGAAAACGGTGGAAACCGTGTGCTACGAGATCCTGCGCGAGATTGTGCGCGTGCACCATGCTTACGATTCCGATCGCTTCCTGGTGTACGCTTCGGCGGCGGTCGGCGAAGCGCTGAAGAGCGAAGAGTCGCATGCGTTGGCCGAAGTGGAGATCTTCGTCGGCAAACAGGTGAAGGTGCAGATCGAACCGTTGTACAGCCAGGAGCAGTTCGACGTCGTCATGATGTAGCCCGCCCGACATCGTAAGGGCCCGGATGCCGGGCCCGTCAGTGCATAGATATTCCCGTTGCCAGGCAGCGGAGCAAGGAGAACTGCGTGAGGCGACTGCCTGGGATTCTGTTAGCAACAGGCGCCACCCTAATCGTGATTGTGGCGCTGCTGATCAGCGGGCTGCGCCTGATGCTGCCGAAGCTGAACGACTACCGTCCCCAACTGCTGGCGCAGGTGGAGAAGCTGTCCGGCGTGCCCGTGCAGATGGATTTCCTGCAGGGCAGTTGGGAAACGTTCGGCCCACAGCTTGAAGTGCGTAACCTGAGCGTTACGCTGCCCAAAAGCGATGTGCATATTGAACGCGTGACGCTGGCGCTGGACGTGTGGCAATCGCTGCTGCACTGGCGCTGGCAGTTCCGCGATCTGACCTTCTATCAATTCCGGCTCGATCTTAACGCCACGCTGGGCGGCGACCGGCAGGGCGAAGGCCTTGAACCGGGTAAAATCAGCGATCTGATGCTGCGCCAGCTCGACCACTTCGATTTGCGCGACAGCCGTATCTCGTTCCTGACGCCCGCCGGCGCGCGCGCCGAATTCGACATTCCTCAGCTGACCTGGCTCAACGGCCGCGATCGTCACCGCGCCGAGGGGCAGATCAGCCTGTCGACGCTGAACGGCCAACACGGCGTGGTGCAGCTGCGCATGGACCTGCGCGATAATCAGGGCCTGTTGGACACCGGCACGGTTTACCTGCAGGCCGATAACATTGACATGAAACCCTGGTTTACCCGCTGGCTGCGCGCCAACACCGGGCTGGAAAGCGCCGACTTCAGCCTGGCGGCCTGGCTGCAGGTGCAGAACGGCGAGATTGCCGGCGGCCACGCGTTGCTCAAGCAGGGGGCGGCCAACTGGGATACCGGCGCCGCGCAGCACCGGCTGGACGTGGACAATCTGGCGCTGGCGCTGCGCCGCCAGGGCACCGGTTGGCAGCTCGACGTGCCGCAGCTGCGGTTGAGCACCGACGGCCAGGCCTGGCCGCAGGGCACGCTTTCCGCCCTGTGGCTGCCGGAAAATACCGAGTTCATGGGGCCGGCGCAGAATGAAGAGCTGCGGGTGCGCGCGACTAACCTTCAGCTGGAGCGCCTGTCGGCGCTGCTGCCGACCTTCTCGTTCCTCAGCCCGGACGTGCTCGATCGCTGGAACGATCTGCAGCCACAGGGGACGATGGAGGCCTTGGCGCTGGACATTCCGTTGAACCAGCCGGAAAAGAGCCGTTTCCAGGCGCTGTGGCGCGATGTCAGCTGGCAGCGTTGGGAACTGCTGCCGGGCGTCAACCACTTCTCCGGGGCGCTGAGCGGCGGTGTGGAGAACGGCCGCCTGACGCTGGGGCTGGCAGGCAGCACCTTGCCTTACGGCGATATGTTCCGTGCGCCGCTTGAAGTCAGCAGCGCGCGCGGCGCGCTGACCTGGCGTTACAACGATCGGGGTTGGGAGCTGGCGAGCCAGGGGTTGGACGTCAAGGCGAAGTCGCTGTGGGTCAACGGTGATTTCCGCTATCAGCAGCCGGCCAAGGGCGATCCGTGGCTGAACATTCTGGCGGGCATCCGCCTGTATGACGGCGCCGATGCCTGGCGCTATTTCCCGGAACCGCTGATGGGCAAGCATCTGGTGGACTACCTGAGCGGCGCCATTCAGGGCGGCCAGGTGGATAACGCCACGCTGATTTATTCCGGCGATCCGCAGCACTTCCCGTACCGTAAAAACGAGGGGCAGTTTGAAGTCTTCGTGCCGCTGCGCCACGCCACCTTCCAGTTCCAACCGGGCTGGCCGGCGCTGACCGATTTGGCGATCGACCTCGACTTCGCCAACGAGGGGCTGTGGATGCAGGCGCCGCAAACCCGGTTGGGCAAGGTGGCGGGCAAAAATATCAGCGCGGTGATCCCGGATTATCTGAAAGAGCGGCTGCTGATCGACGCCGAGGTGGCGGGCGCGGGCAGCGACGTGCACGACTACTTCATGCAGACGCCGCTGCACGATTCGCTGGGGGCGGCGCTGGATCAGCTGCAGATTGGCGGTGATGTCAGTGGGCGCTTACATCTCGATATTCCCCTGGACGGCGAGCAGGTCAGAGCGACCGGTGAAGTGGCGCTGAACAATAACTCGTTGCTGATCAAGCCGCTGGATAGCGAACTGCAAAAGCTCAGCGGCAAGTTCCGCTTCGACAACGGTAACCTGCAGAGCGACCCGCTGTCGGCCACCTGGTTCGGGCAGCCGGTGGCGGTCAACTTCTCCACGCAGGAAGGCGCTCGCGACTACAAGATTGACGTCGGCCTGAAGGGCGATTGGCAGCCGGGCAAGTTCCCCGGCCTGCCGAAAGAGGCCGCCGATGCGCTCAGCGGCAGCGCGCCCTGGCAGAGCCAGGTGGCCATCACGCTGCCGCATCAGGGCTCGGCCAGCTACGATATCGGCATCGACGCGGATTTGAAGAAAGTGAGCAGTCACTTACCTTCACCGCTGGACAAAACGCCGGGCGAGGCGTTGCCGGTGAACGTCAAGGTCAAAGGTGGCCTGAACGGCTTCATGTTGACCGGCAGCGCGGGCAAGCAAAACCGCTTCAACAGCGAATGGAACTTCGACAAAAAACAGGTGAATCTGGCGCGCGCCGCCTGGCAAACCAACGGTGGCGGCACGCCGCCGCTGCCGGCCGGCAAGTCGATGACGCTGAACCTGCCGGCGCTGGACGGCGAGCAGTGGCTGGCGCTGCTGGCGCCGGCGCTGAAACAGGGCGGCGGCAGCGGTCAGGTGGGCGGCTTCAGTTTCCCCACTACCGTGGCACTGACCACGCCGCAGCTGCTGTTGGGCGGCCAGGCCTGGCATAAGCTGACGCTGTCGGCCGAAAAACAGCTGGGCGCCACCGTGGTGAGCGCCAAGAGCGATGAAGTGGACGGCAGCCTGCGGGTGGCCGATCGCGGGCCGTGGCGCGCCGATATCAACTACCTGTATTACAACCCGCAGTTCGCCGAGACGAAAAACGCGGCGGGTACGCCGCCATCGGCTGAGAAAGTTTCCTTCCGCGACTGGCCTTCGCTGATGCTGCGCTGCAAGTCGTGCTGGGTGCTGGGGCAGAACTTCGGCAGGGTCGAGGCGGATCTGAGCAATCGAGGGGATACCCTGACGCTGGATCACGGCCTGATCGACACCGGCAAAGGGCGCATGAGCGCCAGCGGCCTGTGGAAGCAAAATGCGCAGGAAGAGCGCAGCTCGCTGAAAGGCAAGCTGCTCGGCGGCAAAATCGATGAAACCGCGGCCTTCTTCGGCATCACTATCCCGCTGAAAGGTGCGCCTTACGACGTGGACTTCGATCTGTACTGGCACGGCGCGCCGTGGCAGCCGCAGGTCAATACGCTGAGCGGCGCGCTGCAGGTCAAGATGGGCAAGGGGGAGATCGACAGCATGGGCGGCGGCCGCGCCGGTCAGTTGCTGCGATTGGTCAGCTTCGACGCCTTGCTGCGCAAGCTGCAGTTCGATTTCAGCGATACCTTCGGCAAAGGCTTCTACTTTGACTCCATCCGCAGCACTGCCTGGCTGAAAGATGGCATAATGCATACTGATAATCTATTGATCGACGGCCTGGCGGCGGATATCGCCATGAGTGGCCAGATCGATCTGGCGCGCCGCCGCATCGATATGGAGGCGGTGGTGGCGCCGGCGATTTCGGCGACCGTCGGCGTGGCCACGGCGTTTGTCGTCAACCCGATCGTCGGCGCGGCGGTATTTGCCGCCTCGCAGGTGCTGGGGCCGCTGTGGAGCAAGATTTCGCTGATTCGTTACCATATCAGCGGCGATCTCGACCAGCCGAAGATCAATGAGGTACTTCGTAAGGCAAAGGAGGATAAGGCGTCATGAGGAATGCTAACGTTGCGTTGTTGCAGTTGTGCAGTGGCGATCAGGTGCGCGATAACCTGGCCCAGATTGAACAGCAGATCAAACAGCTCAATGCCGGGGTAAAACTGGTCATGACGCCGGAGAACGCGCTGCTGTTCGCCAACTCTGCGGCCTACCGCCAACAGGCGGAAAAACAGGGCGACGGTCCGCTGCAAAACGCGGTGCGCGAGCTGGCGCGCCGCTATGGCGTGTGGTTGCTGGTGGGCTCGATGCCCTTGATCAGCCGCGAAAACCCGGAGCTTATCACCACCAGCAGCCTGTTGTTCGACGAACAGGGCGAGATCCGCGCCCGCTACGACAAGCTGCACATGTTCGATGTGGACATCAACGATGCGCACGGCCACTACCGCGAGTCGGATACCTACCAGCACGGGCAGCACCTGACGGTAGTGGATACGCCGGTCGGGCGTTTGGGTATGACCATATGCTACGATCTGCGCTTCCCCGCGCTGTTCCAGGCGCTGCGGGCGCAAGGGGCCGAACTGATTTCGGTGCCGGCGGCCTTTACCCGGGTCACCGGCGAGGCGCATTGGGAAATTCTGCTGCGCGCTCGGGCGATCGAGAACCAGTGCATGATCCTGGCGCCGGCGCAGGTGGGGCGCCACGGGCCGACCCGCCGCACCTGGGGCCACTCGCTGGCCGTCGACGGCTGGGGCAAGGTGCTGGCTGAGAACGCGGACGCCGTGGCGGCGCTGAAGGTGCGCGTGGACACCGCAAGCCTGCAGCCCTTGCGCCAACAGATGCCGGTATTGCAGCACAACCGATTCCAGACGTCGCTGACGGCGCCGTCTGACAAGTTATCCTCCAATCAAGAGTGAAACCATTATGAGCCTGACGTTTGTCAGTGAGCAGTTACTCGCTACCAACAAGCTGAGTCATCAAGACCTGTACAAGGTACTGGGTCAACTGGCAGAACGCCGTATCGATTACGCCGATCTCTATTTCCAGTCCAGCTATCACGAAGCCTGGGTGATCGAGGACGGCATCATCAAGGATGGCTCTTACAATATCGACCAGGGCGTCGGCGTGCGCGCCGTCAGCGGCGAGAAGACCGGCTTCGCCTATGCCGATCAGATCACCCTGAATGCGCTGCAGCAGAGCGCCCAGGCGGCGCGCAGCATCGTGCGTGAGCAGGGCGACGGGCGGGCGCACACCTTGGGCGAGATCGGCTATCGGCCGCTGTACCCGCTGCTCGATCCGCTGCAAAGCCTGCCGCGCGAAGAGAAAATTGCTCTGCTGCACCGCGTCGACAAGGTGGCGCGCGCCGCCGATGCACGGGTGCAGGAAGTGAACGCCAGCATCACCGGCGTTTACGAGCAGGTGTTGGTGGCTGCCACCGACGGCACGCTGGCGGCGGACGTTCGCCCGCTGGTGCGCCTCTCCGTCAGCGTGCTGGTGGAGCAGGATGGCAAGCGTGAGCGCGGCTCCAGCGGCGGCGGCGGCCGTTTCGGCTATGACTACTTCCTGGAAACCGTCGACGGTGACGTGCGCGCCGATGCTTACGCCAAAGAAGCGGTGCGCATGGCGCTGGTCAACCTCGGCGCGGTGGCGGCGCCGGCCGGCAATATGCCGGTGGTGCTTGGGGCCGGCTGGCCGGGTGTCCTGCTGCACGAAGCGGTGGGCCACGGCCTGGAAGGCGACTTCAATCGGCGTGGCACCTCGGTGTTCAGCGGCCATATGGGCGAGCTGGTGGCTTCCGAGCTGTGCACCGTGGTGGATGACGGCACCCTGCAAGGGCGGCGCGGTTCGCTGGCGATCGACGACGAAGGCGTACCGGGCCAGTACAACGTGCTGATCGAAAACGGTGTGCTGAAAGGCTACATGCAGGACAAGCTCAACGCGCGGTTGATGGGCGTCGCGCCGACCGGCAACGGCCGTCGCGAGTCCTACGCGCATCTGCCGATGCCGCGTATGACCAACACCTATATGCTGGCGGGCCAATCGACGCCGGAAGAGATCATCGCCAGCGTCGAGTACGGGCTGTACGCGCCGAACTTTGGCGGCGGCCAGGTGGACATCACCTCCGGCAAGTTCGTGTTCTCCACCACCGAAGCCTACCTGATCGAGAAGGGCCGCATCACCAAACCGGTGAAAGGGGCGACGCTGATCGGCTCCGGCATTGAGGCGATGCAGCAGATCTCGATGGTCGGCAACGACTTGGCGCTCGATAAAGGCGTGGGCGTGTGTGGCAAGGAAGGCCAGAGCGTGCCGGTAGGCGTCGGCCAACCGACGCTGAAACTGGATACGCTGACCGTCGGCGGCACGGCGTAATCTTTCCTCAAGGGGCCATGCACTGGCCCCTTGTTCATTCCCCATTTTGAGTTTTTTCTCGCCCACGCAAAGAGTGCTGTGCGGCGATGATGCCGAGAAAGATGACGATGGCGTGCTTTGGTGTGTCTACCCAGCGTTGGTTGCTGTTGCTGGGCGTTCTTTCCCTGACGGGCTGCGCCCGTTCCGATGCGCTGTGGGGCGTGGTCGATAAGCTCTGCATGGTCAACTATCAGCAAAAGCGCGATCCGGCCCCGTGTGAGCAGATTTATATGCCGCAGGGGAAAGCGCAGGGTTTTAGCGTGCTGCAAAACCCGCGTTACCCCTATCACTTCATTCTGGTGCCGACGGCGCCGCTTTCCGGCATTGAAAGCCCGCAGTTGCTGGCCGGAGAGCGGACGGACTATTTTGGCTATGCATGGCTGATGCGTTACCGGCTGGCCGCCGAGTATGGTGGGCCGGTGCCGGACGACAAGCTGGGTATGGCGATCAACTCCGCTTATGGACGCAGCCAGAACCAATTGCATATTCACCTGACCTGTCTGCGCGAAGATGTACGGCGCCAGCTGCAGGCAGAACGCCCCTATATTCAGGAACAATGGCGACCTTTGCCGGATAAGCTGTTGCGCCACACCTACTATGCCCGCCGCGTGATGCAACCGACCGCGATGGGTATCTACCCGATTAAGGATCTTGCAGATTATTTTCATCTGTCGCCGCAGCAGCTGGCGGAGTATGGCGTGGCCGTCGTTCCGACCACGTTTGCCGGCCAACGGGGGTTTATCTTGCTGGCCTCGAAGCGCGGCTGGGACGTGGGCAACCGCGCCTCGGTAGAATCGCTGTTGGATAAAACGTGCGCGATTTTGCCGCGTGAGTCTCAAGACGGCAGGTGAGAGCAACACGCTCTCACCTCACTTTTCCTACCTGAACCGCGCATCCCGAGAAAACAGGAAAGCGGCTTCCCGCTGGCGAGCGTCGGCTTCCGCCTGAGCACCCTGGTAGCGCAAGATCATGATCAGCGTGGCATAGACGTTGGCGTCGATACGGCGCTGCAGATAGGCGTTGGCCCACTGCCGATAGCCGGTCAACAGGGCATCATCACGCGTTTGGTTATAGACCAGCAGCGCGTGAGATTGCTCGTCGAAGGTTTTGCGCTCCCGGTAGATCCAGGCGGCCGGCGGCGGCATCTGCTCGATGCTGTCGATGGTAGCCAGCATGGTACGTTCCGATTGGGTGAGCGCCATGCGCCCTTGCCAGGCAAAGACCGCCATCACCAGTACGCCGATGGCCGCCATCGCTACCGGTAGGCTCAGGGCTTTGGCGAACGGCAGCGGGCGCGGCTCGCCGGTTTGGCCGTCCAGCAGCGCCAGCAGCAGCAGAAATACCAGCCAATGCGGCGTAGACAGATAGAAAGGGTATTCCAGCTGGGTGTGTACCAGCATTGGCAGCAGCACCAGAAACAGCCCGATGCGCGCACCGGCCGGCTGCTCGCGATCCCGTTGCCAGGCGCGTTTCAACAGCAGCGCGCCGGCGACGAGGACGATAACGATACCCGCCAGCGCCGGCAGGCCGCCCTCAACCCACCAGAGCAGGATTTCATTGTGCGGGTGCCCGGCGACTTCCAACACTTCTCGCCAGGGCATTGTCTGCAGACGGAAGTGCGCGAAGCTGTATTCAAAGCCGCCGTAGCCCCAGCCCAGCAGTGGTTTGGCCAGGATCATGGCGGCGACGTCATGGAGCATGGTCAGGCGCGCACCGTTGGAGAATTCGTAGTCATGTAAGACGGTACTCGTCTCCAGACCGAAACCGGTGAGCAACACCGTGGTACCGAGCGCCACGCCCAACAGCAGCGCACCGCCGGCCCAGCGGCTCACGGCCGGGTGCTGGCGGGCAAAACGCCACAGCATCAACGCCGCCGCCAGGGCACCGCCCAGCCAGGCGGCGCGCGACTGGATCAGCACCAGCAGGGCGGAGAAAGCGGCCAGCAGCGCGAGCAACGGGAGTTGCCGCCGCTGCGTCTGCGCAGAGAGAGGGGCAAGCAGCAGCCAGAGCGCCAAAGCCAGCCCGGTGGCGATAAAGCTGCCCAGCACGTTCGGTTGCTGAAAGACGCCGTAGACCCGGCTGCCGTTAGGAGATACCCAGGCCAGAGCAGGGGCGAACAGCTGTAGCGCCGCCAGCAACGCCTGAACGCCGACGGCGAACAGCAGGCCGAACAGCAACAGGTTGCGCTGCCGGGCTGTCAGGCGCAGCTGCAGACAGGCGATATAGAACAGCCAACCGCCTAGCAAACCGGCGCAGCGCCACAGGGCATCTTCGCGCCACTCGGGGCGGGTATACAGCAGCGGCAGCGCCAGCACGGCGATGCCGAGCAGCAACAGGCGTGCCGTGGGGGTAAGCGAAAGACGGGTACGGCCAAGGCAAACGGTGAAGGTCACGATCAGCGTGGTCAGTGCCATGACGCTCCAGGCCAGAATATTTTGCGGCAGCGCCAGGCCGCCGCCGCCCATGTTGGGGTGATAGACCGGCAGGAGCACCGCCATCCAGATCAGCAGCAGGGGCAACACGGCGATAGCCGGTGCGTTAGTGGGGGTTTTATCGAGCATGGTTAACCCGCCATGTTCCGATATCGTTCATTGAATGCATATTATGAGGATTTCCTATCCTTATCCTGGTGTTTAAATTCGCTGAAGCTTCAATGCCTAAAATATTTTATGGGAATTGAAAAGGCTTCATGTTGAAGCGATAAATAATTTTTGCCCTGTGAGCGTGGTGCGAATCATATAAAAAGGGGTAAGCCGAATTCCAGTTGCCTGCAAAGGGAGTTTTATTTGTTTGAAAAAAGCAGGGCTGTCATTTTCTCAAATTCATCTTGCTCCAGTCAATTTCTAATCTTTTATTTTATTTTTATATTTAAATCAATGCGTTGAAATTGTATTGTGCGTAATGAAACGCCGTGTGTGCGACAACGAGCTTCTGGGGCGGCAGGCGATGTAGCCAATGAGATAAGCATTTTCTTGTTAAATTGTTGTTGCCAATGGCGGTGTGGCGGGCGTGGTTTTATTTATCGCCGTTCATTATTTTATTTCATATTTTCTTTATCATGCCTGTTTTTTTATTTTTATTAAGACTCTTCCTGTCATTATTGGTTGTTTTTTAATTTCATTAAAATATATTTTGTTAAGATTGTTCTGTGAATATGGAAATAACGGGGCGATGGTCTGCCTATCCCTGTTGCCGTGACGAAAGACGGACCAACGCGCCTGTAAAAGCGCGTTAATCCACGTTTCACAGATCTCACTCCACTTCGCCAATCCGCTCCAGCGCATCTACCACCAGATCCCAGAATTTATCCTGATCCAGCTTGACCGCCACCTGGGTGTGGCAGTCTGGCGGCGGCGGCGCGCGGAAGTCCGCGACCGTCATGCCCAGCGTCAGGGTGCCGGTCAGTTCGATATCCACCGGCGCTTTGCGCACCGTCATCACGCTCGGATCGATCACGTAGGCGACTGCGCAAGGATCGTGTACCGGCGGGGCACTGAAGCCCTGCGCCTGTTGGTACATACGGCCAAAGAATGCCAGCAGTTCGCCGACGAAGGCGGCCGGCCGGGTGCCGAGGGTGGCGATGCGCTCGCAGACTGCCGGCGTGGCCAAAGCCTGGTGGGTGAGATCCAGCCCGACCATGGTCAGCGGCCATTTTTCGTTAAACACGATGTGCGCCGCCTCAGGATCGATTTTGATATTGAACTCCGCCACCGCGCTCCAGTTGCCCACGTGGTAGCCGCCGCCCATCAGCACCACTTCCTTGACCCGCTCGGCAATGCGCGGCTCTTTGCGCACTGCCATGGCGATATTGGTCAGGCCGCCGGTCGGCACCAGCGTCACGCTGCCGGGCGGGTGAGCCATCACGGTATCGATGATCAGATCCACCGCGTGGCGCGAGTCCAGCTGCAGGTGGGGTTCCGGCAGCACCGGGCCATCGAGGCCGGAATCGCCGTGAATGTCGGGTGCCACTTCGATATTGCGCACCAGCGGGCGCGGGCAGCCGGCGGCGAAGGGCACGCCGGTGATATTGGCGATGCGTGCCACCGCCAGCGCGTTGCGCGTCACTTTGTCCAGCGTCTGATTGCCCACCACGGTGGTGACCGCCAGCAGGTCGATCTGCGGATTGCCCCAGGCCAGCAGCAGGGCGATGGCGTCGTCATGCCCCGGGTCACAGTCCAGTATGATTTTTTTCATGGCTATTCCTGATGCAGGGAGAGGTTCCCGCAGCATAACGCAGCGCGGCGGCGTGGGATAATGCCGATGGTGCTTTTGTTAACGACATCAAAGCCTTGCCAATTTTTCGGTGTAATGAAACGTAAATCCTCATCGCCGGGCTTTACCCTGGAGTTTACTCCAGGGTTTACAGTGAGCTTCAGCGTCAATGTACAGAGGAGAGGCGGGATGAGCTTACTGAAAAGGTTGTTGGGTCAAGGCGGTGTTAACGGCGGTCATCAGCGCGCGGGTCACCGCGGCGGGCATCATGGCAACCGCTATAACCAGCATGGCGAGCCGGGGTCGCAGTGTTCGGAATGCCAGGCGGTGAATAAACCGGGCGCACGTTATTGCCATCGCTGCGGTCAGCCATTTGCCGCGGTGAGCGCCACCTGCGGCCAGTGCGCCGCGCCGTTGCCGCCGGGCAGCCGCTTTTGCCCGCAGTGCGGCGGCGGTGTACCGTGAACCGGGGCGGTTGGACAGCCGCGCTGCTGCTGGGTGCCATGGCGCTATGGACGCTGCTGGCCTGGGGCGTGGCCGGCGTGCTGGCCTGGCTCCCGGCGTTGGCGGAGGCAGCCGGGAATGCATCGTTGCCGGTGAACGGTGCGCTGAGCCTGGTGCCGCAGACGGTGCTGGACGCCTGGCTGCCGTGGCTGAAACAGCTGGGCAGCGGGCTGGCGAGCTATTTTCCTCTGCTGCTGAACTGGGCCGGCTACGCCGTCTGGCTGCTATGGGGCCTCGGCATGCTGGCGCTGATGCTGCTGGGCGCGCTGGCGCACCGCTATTTGAGCGCCGCTCAGCGATAGCCCTGATAGACCGCCGCCACGCGTTCGAAATAGTCGGTTAGGTAGTTGATACACACCTGCACCTTCAGCGGCAGTTTGTCCTTCTCGGTATAGAGCGCGTAGATCGGCCGCGGATCCGAATGGTAGCTTTTGAACAGGATCTCGATCTCGCCGCGCTTGATCTCTTCGATCACCCACATCAGCGGGGCGTAGGCGATGCCGGCGCCGTTTTTCAGCCAACGGATCATGGTGGAGGAGTCGTTGGTGACGAAGCGCCCCTGCGGTGAAATGCGCGTGGTGATGCCCTCCGGCGACATCAGTTCAAATTCGCTGTCGGGGCGCACGCTGTACTCCAGCCAGGAAAAGTTGACCATGTCGCTCGGCTTCTGCGGCGTGCCGTGCTGGCTGAGGTAGCTTTTGGCGGCGCACACCACCATCGGCATCTGCCCCAGGCGACGGGAGAACAGGCTGGAGTCCTGCAGCGCGCCGGTGCGGATCACCAGATCCAATCCATCAGTGATCAGGTCCGGAGCAGGAATGCCGGTCACCAGGTTGACCGTCAGGCCCGGGTACTCTTTCATCATCTCGGCAGTCATGTTCGCCAGCACGTTTTGCGCCATGGTGGATGAACTGCCGATGCGCAGCGTGCCGGCAGGCGTATTGTTAAACGCATACAGCTGCTCATGCACTTCGCTGACTTCCTGCAGCATGCGTCGGCAGCCCTGATAGTAGATTTTGCCGGCCTCGGTCAGGCCGATGCTGCGCGTGCTGCGGTTCAACAGCTTGACCTGCAGCTCATTTTCCAGTTTCGAGACGGTTTGGCTGATCGATGAAACGCTCATGTCGAGTTGGCGCGCGGCCGCGGTAAACGACCCGAACTCAACCACTTTGGCGAATACCGACATCCGTTTTAATCTTTCCATTATTCACTCTGGCTTAAAAGTGATTTAGATCACAGATTGTTGATGCCTTGATAGTAAGCAGGCTAATATAACGTGGTCGGGTGAATAGACCTTACCAACGTGCGAGAGCGATCGGCGACGTAATCCTGCCGCTCCTCCGGCACCCTCGCAATCCCTGTCGTGGATGTCTGCCCCAAAGTTTAACCTTTTTTCGGGTTCGTGACCTGGACAAGCTGTCCGGTCAAGATTTGTGGCGCGCGCACGCTAAAATGTAAAGGGAATGTGAATGGCGAGATGTGTCTTTCCCCGGCGTAGTGAACAATAAGGAAAAAGTGATGAGTTTGCTTCCGGTTATGGTCATCTTCGGACTGTCGTTTCCGCCGGTGTTTTTCGAGCTGCTGGTGTCGCTGGCGCTGTTTTTTCTCTTGCGCCGCCTGCTGCAGCCGACGGGGATTTACGATTTTGTCTGGCATCCGGCGCTGTTTAACACCGCGCTGTATTGCTGCTTGTTTTATCTGATTTCATGTCTTTTTGTTTGAGGTCGCTGTGAAAAATTTTTCGATAAAAATAACCCGAATCGCGATCACTTTGATTCTTGTGCTGCTGGGTATCGCCGCGGTATTCAAGGCTTGGGTGTTCTACACCGAGTCGCCGTGGACGCGTGACGCCAAGTTTACCGCCGACGTGGTGGCGATCGCCCCGGACGTCAGCGGCCTGCTGACCGACGTGCCGGTGGTGGACAACCAGCTGGTGAAGAAAGGGCAGGTGCTGTTCGTGGTCGATCGGCCGCGCTATGAGCAGGCGCTGGCGGAAGCCGGCGCCGACGTCGCCTACTATCAAGCGCTGGCGGCGGAAAAACGGCGTGAGGCCGGCCGCCGCGTGAAGCTGGGCGTGCAGGCGATGTCGCAGGAAGAAATCGACCAGTCGAACAACTCGCTGCAGACCGTGCAACACCAGCTGGCGAAGGCCGTGGCGGCGCGCGAGCTGGCGCAGCTGGATCTGGAGCGCACCACGGTGCGCGCCCCGGCCGATGGCTGGATCACCAACCTCAACGTCCACGCCGGGGAATACATCACCCGTGGATCGGTCGCGGTGGCGCTGGTGAAGAAAGATTCCTTCTACATCCTGGCGTACCTGGAAGAAACCAAGCTGAACGGCCTGAATAAGGGCGACCGCGCGGAGATCACCCCGCTCGGCAGCAACCGCATCATGCACGGCACCGTCGACAGCGTGGCGGCGGCGGTGAACAACAGCAGCAGCACAGTCAACAACAAAGGGCTGGCCTCGATCGACAGCAACCTGGAGTGGGTGCGTCTGGCGCAGCGTGTGCCGGTGAAGATCCTGCTGGACGCCAAGGACCAACAGCATCCGTACCCGGCCGGCACTACCGCCACCGTGGTGATCGTCGGCAAGAACGATCGCAATGCCGACAGCGGTTCGCCCTTTGTGCGCCTGATGCACCGGCTGCGTGAGTTCGGCTAATGAACAGCCCAACCTTTATCCGGCTGAGATTTGCCTTCAAACTCAGCTTCGCGATTGTGTTTGCGCTGTTCGTCGGCTTTCATCTCAATCTGGAAACCCCGCGCTGGTCGGCGATGACCGCCGCCATCGTCGCCGCCGGCCCGGCCTTTGCCGCCGGCGGCGAACCCTTCTCCGGCGCCATCCGCCACCGCGGCTGGCTGCGCATCATCGGCACTTTTATCGGCTGCTTCGTCGGCCTGATCATTATCATCACCACCGCCCGTGCGCCGGTGGTGATGCTGCTGCTGTGCTGTATCTGGGCCGGTTTCTGCACCTGGCTCTCTTCGCTGATCAAGGTGGAGAACTCCTACGCCTGGGGCCTGGCCGGTTATACCGCGCTGATCATCATCGTGACGGTCGCCACCAGCGAGGCCCATCTGCTGGAAGCGCCGCAGTTCGCCATCGAGCGTTGCAGCGAGATCGTGCTGGGGATCGTCAGCGCCGTATTGGCGGATCTGCTGTTCTCGCCGCGTTCGATCAAGCAGGACATCGATCGAGCGGTGGATCAGCTGTTGGTGGATCAATATCGCCTGATGCAGATGTGCATCAGTAACGCCGACAAAGAAGACATCGACCGCGCCTGGAGCAATCTGGTGAAGAGCACCACGGCGCTGGACGGCATGCGCAACAACCTGATGATGGAGTCCTCGCGCTGGCAGAAGGTCAACCGCCGGGTGAAGGCGCTGCATACCCTGTCGCTGACGCTGATCACCCAGGCTTGCGAAACCTATCTGATCCTGCTGAATCACCCGGACGCGCTGCAAGCGAGCCTGCGGGAGCAGCTGATGGTGCCGGCGGAAAACCCGCAGGAGATCCACAAGCGCATGAAGCTGTTGCGCCAGGTGCTGACCACGCATCGCTCCGAGGAAACGCTGCCGACCCTCACCGGCTGGGTCGGCGCGGCGACGCGCTACCTGCTGCTGTCGAAGGGCGTACACACCAACGGCAGCATCAGCGCGGTGGAAGAGGGCGTGTTGAGCAATGAAACCGTGGTCAAGCCGACCTCGGCGGAAGGGCATCACGCGATGATCAACGGCCTGCGCACCTTTGTGGCGACGGCGTTCGGCAGCCTGCTGTGGCTGTGGACCGGCTGGACGTCCGGCAGCGGTTTTATGGTGATCATCGCGGTAATCACCTCGCTGGCGATGCGCACCCCGGCGCCGCGCATGGTGGCGATGGATTTCGTGCTGGGCATGCTGGCGGCGATCCCGGTCGGTTCCCTGTTCTTCATGGTGATCCTGCCGGCGACGCAGCAGAGCATTTTGCTGCTGTGTCTCAGCCTCGGTCTGCTGGCGTTTTTCATCGGCATCGAGGTGCAGAAGCGGCGGCTCGGTTCGCTGGGGCTGTTGGCGGGGACGATCAACATTCTGGTGCTGAGCAACCCGATGGAGTTCAACGTCACCCAGTTTCTCGATGGGGCGCTCGGCCAGTTCCTCGGTAGCTGCGTCGGGCTGATGGTGCTGCTGCTGATCCGCGACAATTCGCGCGAGCGTACCGGCCGCACGCTGCTCAACCAGTTCGTCAGCAGCGCGGTGTCGGCGCTGACCACCAAGGCGGCGCGCCGTCGGCAGAACCACCTGCCAGCGCTGTATCAACAGCTCAACCAGCTGCTGATGATGTTCCCGAACGACATCGCCAAGTATCGTCTGGCGCTGAACCTGATCATCGCCCACCAGCGCATGCAGCGGGCGGAAATTCCGGCCAGCGAAGAGCTGTCGGCCTTCCACCGCCGGATCCGCAGCACCGCCGATCGGGTAGTCTCCGCCAAGAACGACGTCAAGCGCGCCTATTACTACGATCGCTTGCTGGGCGAAATGAACGAGTACCAGCAGAGGCTGGTGGACAATCAGGCGCCGCTCAGCGTCACCGGGCCGGTGAAACGCCTGGCCGACATGCTGCATCGCTATCGCCACGCCTTGATCGATTGATGCGTTCCCGCCTGTTGCGCCGCGTTATGCGGCGCCTTCCCTGACTATACTGAAAGCAGCGCCTGGTACGGCGGCCGTCTCATAAGAGGCGGCCCGTTTTCAGAGAGACTCCGAGTGCCAGAACGGCTGGAAAGTGGCATCATTGTCATGAATGGATGAAACCTTAGCCGCCGCGAAAACGTTACTTGCCGGTCATCTTAGTTTCATCCAGGTCGACTATATACCTAACTAGCCTGGGGGAGCTGCGGCGCCTTCGGCGGCATAATTTCAGGGAATGTCATGAACAAGCGGATTCTGGTGGCGATTGTCATCGCCGTGGTCATCGCTGTCTTCAGCGCGCTGCGCGGCAACGAGCACCGTGCGATCGGCGGCAATCCGGCGGTGGTCCAGGCCCCGGCGGGGCAGCAGCAGAGCATCGATCGGCTCACGCAGCAGCAAACGGTGGTGAGTTACCTGCAGCAGCATCAGCGGCTGCCGGACTATTACGTCACCAAGAAGCAGGCGCGCGAGCAGGGCTGGGATCCGCGTTCAGGCAACCTCTGTGCGGTATTGCCGGGCAAGGCGATTGGCGGCGATCGATTCTCTAACCGTGAAGGGCAATTGCCGAGCGCCGGCGGCCGGGTCTGGCGCGAAGCGGACATCAATTACCAGTGTGGCCGGCGTGGCGCCGATCGCCTGCTGTATTCGAGCGACGGTCTGATCTTCGTCACGCGCGACCATTACAAAAACTTCATTCGTGTGGAGTGAGTTTGATGGCAAAAGTAGAGTTTGATTTTGAACAGATCCAGGATGTGCCGGCCTTCTACCGCGATTTCGCGCGCAAGTTTGCGCTGGACGAGGGGTTCGGCGCTAACCTCGACGCGCTGTGGGACGTGGTGACCGGCGATATCGGCCTGCCGGTGGAAATCGAGTTCACTCACCTGAATGCCCGCAGCAAGCGTCGTTTCGGCGCGATCATTCTGCTGTTTGAAGAGGCGGAAGAAGAGCTGGAAGGCAGCCTGCGCTTCAATATCCGCGAAAGCAGCGGCGAGCCGGCCCATCACCGGGGATGAAACGGCTTCATCCCGGGATGGCGGCGGCGCTTAGTCGGCCGCTTCGGCCAGCTCGCGGAGGTATTGGAAGATCTGGCGGTAAGCCTTAGGCGGCTTGTTGGCGGCCTTCTCTTTCTGCGCGTTGCGCACCAGTGAACGCAGCTGTTGGCGATCGGCGGCCGGATACAGATCCAGGATAGACGGAATGACGTCATCGCCTTCTTCCACCAGGCGGTCGCGCAGCGCTTCCAGTTTATGGAACAGAGAAACCTGCTGGTTGTGGCGGTTTTTCAGCTTGTCGAGCGCGGTCTGGATCGGCTCGATATCGCGGGCGCGCAGCATCTTGCCGATCAGCTGCAGCTGACGGCGGCGGCCCTCTTTCTTGATCTTTTGCGCCAGCTCGATGGCGGCACGCAGATCTTCGTCCAACGGAATGCGGTCCAGCGCGTTTTTGCCCAGATCGACCATTTCGGCCCCCAGGTCTTTCAGCGCTTCGGCATCACGTTTAATCTCACTTTTACTGACCCAGATAATCTCGTCATCGTCCTCGTTTTCATTCTCCGGGACATCGTCGAGCCAGTCTTCAGGCTGTTTGTTCATGGTAGGCTCCGTTAAAAAGAGGCTAATCCTAACAGGTTGCCGGCTTTATGCGAAATTCAACGCGGTTCCTGTTAGACTCAACGGCAGAGATCTCAGGATTTTTGCGCGCCGCCCCGCGTGCACAACTACGCCGCTCCGGCACTTTTCTCAACGATTTTCTGATTAATTATGGCAGATTGATGAAAGTAGTCACTCAAGTTGCAGAACAGCGCAAGGCGCTGGAACAGGCCGTCTCTCAGGCGCTGGAGCTGGCCCGCGCCGGTTCCGACGCGGCGGAAGTCGCGGTCACCAAATCGACCGGCATCAGCGTCAGTACCCGCTTCGGCGAGGTGGAAAACGTCGAGTTCAACAGCGATGGCGCGCTGGGCATCACCGTGTATCACCGTCAGCGCAAAGGCAGCGCCTCTTCCACCGATCTCAGCCCGGACGCCATCGCCCGCACCGTGCAGGCGGCGTTGGATATCGCGCGCTACACCTCTGAAGATCCCTGCGCCGGCCCGGCGGAGAAAGATCTGCTGGCGTTCGAGGCGCCGGATCTCGATCTGTTCCACCCGATCGAGCTGGACGCCGATCGCGGCATCGAGCTGGCGGCGCGCGCCGAGCAGGCTTCGCTGGCGGCGGACAAGCGCATCACCAACACCGAAGGCGGCAGCTTCAACAGCCACTACGGCATCAAGGTGTTCGGCAACAGCCACGGCATGCTGCAAAGCTACTGTTCCAGCCGCCACTCGCTGTCCAGCTGCGTCATTGCGGAGCAGGGCGGCGATATGGAGCGAGATTACGCTTACACCATCGGCCGTGCGATGGGCGATTTGCAAAGCCCCGAGTGGGTGGGGCAGGAGTGCGCCCGCCGCACGCTGGCGCGCCTCGCGCCGCGCAAACTGTCGACCATGAAGGCGCCGGTGCTGTTCGCCTCCGAGGTGGCCACCGGGCTGTTCGGCCATCTGGTAGGCGCCATCAGCGGCAGCAGCGTTTACCGCAAGTCGACCTTCCTGCTGGACTCGCTCGGCAAACAGATCCTGCCGGCGTGGCTGACCGTCGAGGAGCATCCGCACCTGCTGAAAGGGCTGGCGTCGACGCCGTTCGACAGCGAGGGCGTGCGCACCCAGCGGCGCGATATCGTCAAGGACGGCGTGCTGCAAACCTGGCTGATGACCAGCTACTCGGCGCGCAAGCTGGGCCTGCACAGCACCGGCCATGCCGGCGGCATCCATAACTGGCGCATTGCCGGGCAGGGCGCGGACTTCGCCGGCATGTTGAAACAGCTTGGCACCGGCCTGGTGGTGACCGAGCTGATGGGCCAGGGCGTCAGCGGCGTTACCGGCGATTACTCGCGCGGCGCCGCCGGCTTCTGGGTGGAAAACGGCGAGATCCAATATCCGGTCAGCGAGATCACCATCGCCGGCAACCTGAAAGACATGCTGCGCAACATCGTCAGCGTCGGCAGCGATATCGAAACCCGCAGCAATATCCAGTGCGGTTCGGTGCTGCTGCCGGAAATGAAGATCGCCGGTCAATGATCCTCTGCGCGGCTGGTGCCCGCCGGCTGCGCGTTATCCCGTCTCAACCTTGCTTACAAATCTCCGGTTTCGGTTTTGCCCGGCCTTGCCTATGGTAACGGTGGGTTAATTAAAACAATAACTGGAAGGTGAGCAAACATGCAGAATACCCTGAAAGCGCTGGCGGCGTTGACGCTGCTGGCGGCCAGTTCGCTGGCGGCCGCCGCCGATCTGGGCGACGATATGGACACCCTGGCGGAAAACTACAAAACGGTGCTGAATACCGATTCCGCCGCTACCCTCACACAGAGCCTGCAAAACATGCGCGCCGCCGCGCAGGACGCCAAACAGGGCACTCCGCCGAAGCTGGAGAGCAAAGCCGCCGACAGCCCGGAGATGAAAGATTTCCGCCGCGGGCTGGATACCCTGATCGGCCAGATCGATCAGGCGCTGGCGCTGGCCAATCAGGGCAAAGTCGCCGAAGCGAAGCAGCTGGCGCAGGGGTTCAAACAGACCCGCGACGCCAACCACAAGAAATTCCGCTAACCCGTCAACCGTCGCGCCCGTCTTCCGTCAGATAGGAGGAGGGCGTCTGCCCCAGCACGCGGCGAAACATGGTTGAAAACGCCGCGCTGCTGTCATATCCCATTTCCATCGCCACCTGCGTTACGCTGCGCCCTTCGGCCAGCAGCGCCAGCGCCAGCACCACGCAGGCGCGTTGGCGCCATTGCGAAAACGGCAGGCCGGTCTGCGCGCGAAAGAAGCGGCTGAAGGTGCGAATGCTCATGTACAGACGAGGCGCCCACCGCTGCGCGGAGTCGTGGGCGTCGGGGTGCTGCAAAAAGGCGTGGCACAGCTCGCCCAGCCGAGGATCGGCGGGCAGCGGGATGTGCAACGGCAAGGGTTGCAGCCGGGCCAGCTCATGCAGCAGCAGCGTTGCCAGCGCTCCGTCGCGCCCGTCTTGCTCATACTCCAGCGGCATATCCACCGCCGCCATCAACAGCTGGCGCATCAGCGGGGTGACGCTGACCACCTGGCAGACCTGCGGCCGTTCTGCGGGCAACGCGCCGGGTTCGAGGTACAGGCTGCGGGTGGTGACGCCGACCATCCTCACCGCGTGCGGCATCTGCGGCGGCAGCCACACTGCATGCTGCGGCGGGACGACCCAATTGCCTTGCTGGGTGAAAACGTGCATGACGCCGGTGGCGCCGTACAGCAACTGCGCGCGCCGGTGGCTGTGCATCGGCAGCAGATGCCCCGGCGGGTAGTCGGTGCCGATGGCGATCACCGCGCGCGTTACGTGGTCGATGTCATCAATGCGGACATTGCGCATGTGTCCTCTTTGGCGGGCAGATTGGCCGAAACGCAATGATAGTTGGCCCTT
Organism: Serratia sp. HRI; assembly: GCF_010119335.3. NCBI lineage: Bacteria > Pseudomonadati > Pseudomonadota > Gammaproteobacteria > Enterobacterales > Yersiniaceae > Serratia > Serratia sp. HRI. The sequence goes on from NZ_CP083690.1 coordinate 3,272,036, forward strand.
CATATAAAGCAAGCCAACGGCCGTCGCCCTACTATCGGGGCAGAAAAATAACGCTTGCTCGGGGCGCCGCTATTTTATCGGCCAGGTAACCCGTGCAAGTTTTCACACCGGGGTGGGACGAACGTTCTCGTTCTCGCAATACAAGAAGTTAATAAGGAATAAAGCGTCATTTTATTCCAACACCTGAAGCAATAGTTCTTAGCGCAGTTCAATGACTATAAGGTGATATTTCATGTATAAGTTCGGTGTGATTGGCGGCGGAGCCGCCGGGATCTCTTTTGCGTATAACTTTATAAAAAATAAGTCGGTTAATCATTGCAAAAGACCGCTATCTCTGAAGGTTTTCGACAAGCAGGGCTTCAAGGGCGGTATGGCATACAGCAGCGATTTTGACAGCCATATATTAAATATGACGCCGGAAAACATGTCGGCGGATATTTTCGACGATGCGCACTTTGTTGATTGGATTGCCATGCATTTCCCGCAGTTTTGCCAGGATCGTTATCCGCCGCGCTGGCTGTATCGGGAATATCTCGATTTTATTCGCGACATGACGATTTATATGGCGGCGGACAGTAACGTGACGCTGAATTTCGTGACCGCCGAAGTGAATGCCATCGCGCCGCACGAAGCCGGCTATCGGCTGACCACCGCCTGCGGCGGCGCCGAGCAGATGAACGCGCTGGTGCTGTGCTCAGGGCACAACCCGCCGGAATGTCTCTATCCGGTGGACGGGGTGATCGCCTATCAGGCCCACCAGGATCTGCCGCCGATCAACCCTTATTCGACTATCGGCGTGATCGGCTGCAGCCTGACGGCGATTGACGCCATCGTAGAGCTGATGGAGAGCCTGGGGGCGACCGACATCTGCGCTTTATCGCGCTCGGGCCTGTTCCCCAGCGTGCAGCCGGCGCTGATGCGTCCGCCGCCGGAGGCGTTTGTGGAGGGGGTGCGGCGCTTTGTCGCCGGCAGCGATTTCATTGATGCGCATCAGCTGGTGCATGCGATCAATGCCGCGCTGGCGCGCCACTATCCGGGGCCGGAACGGTTGACGGTGCTCTCGGTGCTGGGGGAAAGGCGCGATTGTTACCGCGATCTGTCAGACAGCCTCAATCGCGCGCGTTTTGCCCGGGAGCATATTTGCAGCTATCTGGCGGCGATCCACCCGGCGGTGTGCGCCGCCTGGGTCAAGATGGATGCCAACAACCGGCAGGTCTTCATGCGCTTTTACAACTCCTCCTGGATGCGCAATCGGCACGCCATGCCGATCAAGAACGCCAACAAGATCGTGGCGGCGCTGGAGAGCCAACGCCTGCGCGCCTGCGGTGGCCTGGCGGATATCAGCAAGGGAGCGGACGGGTTTACCCTCCGTTGCCATGAGACGCGGGTGCACGCGCAGTATCTGTTCAACTGCACCACGCCTTCCTATCAACTGCCGCCCAACCGCCTGAGCCATCAGCTGCTGCAAGACGGGCTGGTGCAAGAGAACCTGTTCGGCGGCGTGAAGTGCAACCCGCACACGCTGAAAATCGCCGACCGGCGCGGCCGCGAGCAGCATCTCTACTCGCTCGGCGCGCCCGCCAAGGGCGACCTGTTTTACACCTCGGCGATGGAATCCATCACGCGGGATATCAGCAAGATCGTATTCAACAACCCTATTTTCAACGCAAAGAAGGCTGAAGTATGAAAAACGTAGCGCTCTTTGTCGGCAACGACATTTTCTCCTGGCTGGTGTGCCAGGATCTGATCGCCGCCCTGAAAGGCGAGTGTGCCTTTACGGTGTATTTTCCCCTGGCGAAAAGCGCCGGGCGCACGCAGGAGCCGGCGGTTCGCCGCCTGGGGCTGTATGAGCGCGAAGTGCTGAACGATTTCGTGTTCCCGTTCGTGGGCCGCAACGCCGCCGCCTGCGAGGGCGCCTATCAGCCGCCGGCGCTGTTCCTGGCCGCCGCCGGGGTCAAAGCGCATCGCGTTCTCGACATCAACGACACCGCGTTTATCAGCAGCCTGGGGCATATGGATGGGGTGATCTCCCTGCGCTGTTATCAGAAATTCTCCGCCGACTATGTGCGTGCCTTCAGCCGACGCGGCAAGCTGCTCTGGAACCTGCATCCGGGGGATTTGCCGCGCTATCGCGGGGTGATGACGCTGTTCCGCGCGATGATGAACGGTGACAGGGACTGTGCGGTAACGCTGCATGAAATGGATGAACACTGGGACGCCGGCCCGGTGATCGCCCGCCTGCCCGCCGAGCTGCGTCACGATCTGTCGTTCCTGGAAAACATGATGCTGTTGGGCGTGCAGAGCGGCACTTTCCTGGCGCGTCAGCTGATGCGGGCGGAGCATAGCGAAGCGATAGCGGCGGAAAAGCAGGGCGATTCACGCTACTGGGGTTTCCCGGACGCGCAGACGCTGGCGCAGGCAGAACAGGCGGGCATTGAGCTGGTGGACCATGACGCCGTGCGCGAGCAGTATCTGGGGTTGTTCGTCGGCGATCGTTTCCACCCGTTGGCGGGGCAGTTCTGCGCCGGGTTCGACGACTTCGTGCGGGCGCACGGCCATGATTGAAACCTTGATTGTACTGGGTGCCGGTTTTCTGACCGGCATCACCACCATTCTGTTCGGCTTCGGCGGCGGCTTTGTGGTGGTGCCTTTCGTCTATCACTTGATCTCCGCCTCGGGCGAGCAGCCCGGCCAGGCGATGCATATCGCGGTGGCGACCTCGACGGCGGTGATGATCCTCAACGCGAGTTACGCCACGCTGACCAACTGGCGCAGCGGCAACCTGCTGCGTGAAACCATCGTGCCGCTGATCTTTTTCATCGGCATCGGCGCGGCGCTGGGCGCGTTCGCCTCTTCGCTGCTGGCGGACGGCGTGATCCGCGGGCTGTTTGTGGTCTATATGGCAGTGACCATCGCCGACTGCCTGTTCCGCCGGGGTTTTTTGATCAAACCGGCGCGCGCCGAACTGTCCACCGTCACGCTGTGGGGCGGCGGGCCGCTGATCGGCGGCATCGCCACCCTGCTGGGGGTGGGCGGCAGCGTGATGACCGTGCCGCTGCTGCGCCGCCATGGTTACGACATGAAGTATTGCGTCAGCGCCGCCAACCCGCTGTCGATCCCGGTGGCGGTGATCGGGGCGCTGATGTATATCGTGTTGGGGTGGCACGAGATGAGCGGGCCGCAGTATCTGGGCTACGTCAATCTCAACATTCTGGGGTTGCTGGTGGTCGCGGGGATTGCGGGGATCGTGTTTGCCAGGCGCTGTTTGCCTAAGGTGAGCGATGCGCTGCATGCCAAAATCTACGTGCTGCTGCTGATCGCCGTGCTAATCGCTATCTGCCTCTGAAACAGAAAGGGCGGCCGGATGCCGCCCTGAGAACCGCTTAACGGTGGTATTCGCCCGCCGCTTCCGGCTGGTACAGCAATTCCAGCACTTCAATCCGCGCTTTTTCACCGTTCGGCAATTGCCAGGAGATCTGCTTGCCGACGTGCATGCCGAGCAGCGCTGCGCCCAGCGGCGCCATCACTGACAGCTGATCGTGGCTGTCTTTCAGCGATGCCGGGTAAACCAGCGTGCGCACGTGCTCTTCATCGGTGTGCAGATCGCGAAAACGCACGCGGCTGTTCATGGTCACCACGTTGGCCGGCATTTTCTCCGGCGGCAGGATTTCCGCGCGATCCAACTCGTCGTTCAGCGCGGCGGCGACGTCGGTGTTGGCAAAGGCCGGTTGTTCCAATAGCGCATCCAGGCGTTCCGCATCCAGCTCATTAATAGTAATGATGGGTTTGGTCATTCCACTCTCCAGTCAAATCAAAGGGTGCCAGTCTGTGCACCCATAAATTCGGAAAAACAACACAAAGCAACACCCCCGCGCCAGAGGAGCGGGGGTGTGGGTAATGTCGATTTGTCCTATTGATAGTAGGCGGTTGGGGCGAGAAAAGAAAGAGATCCCGATCACGAAGGCTTTTATCGTCAATCGTGGCAAAAGAAACGGTTAGCCCGGTTATCTATTTGTTATCTCATTGACTTTTTCACCGCCGCGCCGTTTTGCGAAATGGATCCCCGCGCGTCATTCGATTTCCACTTCGAACTGGAAAAAACCGGTCTACACAGAAAATCCTACCGGGGGTAGGGTAAAGACATCACAGAAAGCGGGTTATTCAGGTGATGCGCTTTACGGCTTACTGATTAATGTAGGATCTAGGGGTACTGAAAAGTGAATGATGGATCTGCTTCGATAAAAGAAATTGAACAATCCGATGTCAGCGAAGCCGGAGCGATCGCTGCTCGGGTGTTGGCGGATATTACCGCAATGCTGAATGCTGAAAATATTTATACCAATGCGGTGCAGCAACAGATGCTGGAATCGCATATTCGCGCCATGGTGCTGCGTTCAATAACCGGTGAGCCGTTGCCGGAGGTGGATAAATCGTTGTTCGACGAAATCTCTGCCGAATCCATGCAAATGGCGGAGCGCGTGGTGAATCAGTTTGGCACATTGCCTATCGAAGAAGCCTATTTGCTGTCAGTGCACTTCGAAGTGGCGAAAGATAATAACGCATAGCGGTTAACGCATCGATTTCAATCAGGAGAATATACCATGGGTCAAATTACCGTAGTGATCGGCGATCGCCTGGGCAAAGGGCAAAAAGTTGGCCAAGGCGTTGAAAGTGCAGGCGGAAAAGCGGTGGTCATCCCCGGCGTCGCGGCGGACATGAAGCTGGGCGACGTCATGAAAGCGGAAAACGCGCAGCTGGGCATCTCTTTTTGCGGCAGCGGCGGCGCCGGCGCGATTACCGCGCAAACCAAACACGGCTACAAGGCTAAATATGGCATGCGTTCGGTGGAAGAGGGCGTGACGGCAATTAACGAAGGCTACAACGTGCTGGGCTTCGGCTTTATGGATAAAGAAGAGCTGGGCCAGAAACTGGTGGAAGCCTACGTCAAAAAACATGGCAATCCATAATGAAAGAGCAATATACCACATCGGTAAAGGTGGAGGGTAAAGGCGACAGCAAAGCGAAAGCTTTTGCTTCCGCCTTGGCTAATGTGCAGGGCGCGGTATTAAAGTCCACCAACAATATTCTGCTGCGTATCGAGCCGCAGGACGTCAGCGTAGTGAAAGCGGAAGAGAAAATAACTAAAGAGAAATTTCTTTTCTTCTTTTTGCCGCGTGAAAGAAAGCGCTATGCCGTTTCTCTGGAAATAACCGTGAACGTAACCATTATCAATACCGAGAAGGTTGTCTTCGTCACGAAATAAAAACGTTAGCATAAATGAAAGGGTATACTGATGTTTTTAATCATCTTATTTAAATCGATTATTATCGGTGGGCTGGTGGGGGTCGGCGTAGGGGCCGGCGCCGCGCGCATGTTCCACGCACCGACAACACAGGGCATGGGGGCGTTTCGCACCCTGGGCGAGCTGAATTCCTGCGAGGGCGATCCGGCTTCCCACTTCTCATTCGGTCTGGGCTTCTTCTTCAACGCCTGGGCGTCTTCCGTGGCGGCGGGTTCCTTCACGCAGGACGTCGACCACCGCATCATCCCGCACTGGGGCGCGGCGGCCCTGATGGTCAAGAACCGCAATCTGGCGCAAACGCTGCACGATCCGAAAAAAATGGCTATTGCCTGCGGCATCATCGGCATGCTGGTGGTGGCGTTCCTCAACACCACCGCTTCCGCCGTGCCTGCCGCGCTGCAGGTCACCGCGATCAAGGTGCTGGTGCCGGCGGCCAACCTGCTGGTGAACACCGTGATGCCGGTGATCTTCTGGCTGGCGGCGATCGACGCCGGGCGCCGTTCCGGCTTCTGGGGCACCATCTTCGGCGGCCTGGCGCAGCTGATCATGGGCAACGCCGTACCGGGCCTGGTGCTGGGCATTCTGATCGGCAAAGGCGTGGAAGAGAGTGGCTGGAACAAGATCACCAAGATCATGATGGCGGTGATCGTGCTGCTGTTCGTGCTGAGCGGCTTCTTCCGCGGCTTCGACATGAAAGTTCTCGAGTCCTTCAGCCTCGGCGTGCCGGGCTGGCTGGACGCCATTCACAACACCCTGAGCGGTAAATAAGGAGCGGGATGATGGAAGAGCAAACCCAAAAAGGCTTCTGGTACGCCGACTGGTCATTCCCGATTTTTGTTGGCCTGCTGTCCTCCGGCGTGTTCGCCGGGACGCACATGTACTACCTGTACGGCATCGGCGCCTTTAACGAAGTGGCGTTCGTTTCCATGCTGCGGGCGGGGATGGATACCGGCGTGTATGGCGCGGTGGCGGCGTTCGGCGCCAGCTTCCTGTTCGCGCGCATCATCGAAGGCTCGCTGGTGGGTATCCTGGACATCGGTGGCGCGATCCAGACCGGCGTCGGGCTGGGCGTACCGGCGTTGCTGCTGGGGGCCGGCATCGTGTTCCCGGTCGCCAACTTCGCCGCTTCGCTGGCCACCGGCCTGATCATCGGCCTGGCGATCGGTTACGTGATCATCCTGGCGCGCAAATTCACCATCAATCAGAGCAACTCCACCTACGGGGCGGACGTGATGATGGGCGCGGGCAACTCGTCGGGCCGCTTCCTCGGGCCGTTGATCATCCTGTCGGCGATGACCGCCTCGATCCCGATCGGCATCGGTTCGCTGCTCGGCGCGCTGCTGTTCTATATCTGGGGTAAACCGATCACCGGCGGAGCGATCCTCGGCGCGATGATCCTGGGGGCGATCTTCCCGGTAGCCATTTCTTAAGAGGCCTGCGCCAGGCGCCGCCCGATGCTGCGGCGGCGCCCGGGCTAACAGGAGCAATGCGGTATGTATGACTTAGTAATCAGAGGCGCCAGACTGGCGGACGACACGCTGATCGATCTGGCGGTGAAAGACGGCAAAATAGCCTCGGTCGGGCGGTTGGCGGCGGACGTCAGCGCCGTTCGCCAACTGGATCTGGCGGGCAACTGCCGCCTGAGCGCCGGTTGGATCGATGCGCACGTGCACTGCTATCCCGACTCGCCGATTTACCATGACGAGCCGGATCGGGTTGGCGTCGCCAGCGGCGTTACCAGCGTGGTCGATGCCGGCAGCACCGGCGCCGACGATATCGACGCCTTTTATCAGCTGACGCGCAGCGCCAAAACCAACGTTTTCGCCTTCCTCAACATCTCGCGCATCGGCCTGCTGCGGCAGAACGAGCTGGCGGAGTTGACGGACATCGACAAGCACGAGGCCGGCCAGGCCATCGCCAACCATCCCGGTTTTATCATCGGCATCAAGGCGCGCATGAGCAGCAGCGTGGTGGGCAAGAACGGCACCCGGCCGCTGGTGTTGGCCAAAGAGATCCAGCGGGAAAACCGCCAGCTGCCGCTGATGGTGCATATCGGCAACAACCCGCCGAATCTGGACGAGATCGCCGATCTGCTGACCCGTGGCGACATCATCACCCACTGCTACAACGGTAAACCGAACCGCATTCTGACGCCGGCGGGCACGCTGCGCGAGTCGATCCAGCGCGCGCTGCGGCGCGGCGTGTTGCTCGACGTAGGGCACGGCACCGCCAGCTTCAGCTTCGAGGTGGCGCGCCAGGCGATCAAGCTGGGCATTTTGCCGCATACCATCAGCTCCGATATTTACTGCCGCAACCGCATGAACGGGCCGGTGCACAGCCTGGCGACGGTGATGTCCAAATTTTTCAGCGTCGGCCTGACGCTGCCGCAGGTGATCGCCTGCGTGACGGAGAACGCCGCGTCGGCGCTGCAGCTGAGCGGCAAAGGGCGGTTGGAGCCGGGCTATGACGCCGATTTCACGCTGTTTGAACTGCGCCGCGAACCACAGGTGTTCGCCGACGCCGAAGGGCAAACCGCCGAGGGCGAACAGCTGTTGGTGCCGCTGGCCGCGGTGGTGGCCGGGGAAATCCTATTAACCGAACAAGGGGAGGCAGCCCATGTCTTCGATTTATGAAAAATACGGTTTGAAGCAGGTGATCAACACCTCCGGCCGCATGACCATTCTTGGCGTTTCCACGCCGCGCCAGGACGTGATCGACGCCGTTGACTACGGCCTGAATCACTATTTCGAAATCAAGGATCTGGTCAACAAGACCGGCGCCTACATCGCCGATCTGCTCAACGTGGAGGACGCGGTGATCGTTTCCTGCGCCTCGGCGGGCATCGCCCAGTCGGTGGCGGCAGCGATCGTCAAAGATAACGCCAATCTGCTGGTGAACCTGCACTCGGCGCCGATCGCCGTGCCGCGCGAGATCGTGTTGCCGCGCGGTCACAACGTCAACTTCGGCGCGCCGGTGGACACCATGGTGGCGCTGGGCGGCGGCAAGGTGGTGGAGGCGGGCTACGCCAACGAATGTTCGCCGGAGCAGATTGAAGCCTGCATCACGCCGCAGACGGCGGCGATCCTGTACGTCAAATCGCACCACTGCGTGCAGAAAAGCATTTTGTCCGTCGAACAGGCGGCGGTGGTGGCGCGCAAGCATAACCTGCCGCTGATCGTCGACGCCGCGGCGGAAGAAGATCTGATGTGTTACTACCAGATGGGGGCCGATCTGGTGATCTACAGCGGCGCCAAAGCCATCGAAGGGCCTACCAGCGGCCTGGTTATCGGCAAGAAACAGTACGTCGAGTGGGTAAAGCTGCAGTCCGGCGGCATCGGCCGGGCGATGAAGGTCGGCAAAGAGGGCATCCTCGGCCTGACGCAGGCGATTGAAAGCTATCTGACGCTTGAGAAAACCACCGGGCAACAGATGGTGGAGCGGATGACACCGTTCCTCGACGGCCTCAACACCCTGACCGGCGTCAGCGCCAAGACCGTCTGGGACAGCGCCGGCCGCGATATCGCCCGCGCCGAGATCGCCTTCGACGAGGCGGTGCTGGGGCGGTCGACCTATGACATCGTCCAGGCGCTGAAAACCGGCGACATCGCCATCTACTTCCGCGGTTACAAGGCCAACGAGGGCAAGATTGAGGTCGACGTGCGCAGCGTTGACGAGCAGCAGTTGATGACCGTCTTTACCTGTATCAAAAACCTGTTTACGGAGAAACAAGCATGAAGCTGCAGCCTAACTACTATCGCGACCGCGTCTGCCTGAACGTGCTGGCCGGCTCCAAAGCCAACGCGCAGGACATCTACGCCGCGGCGGAAGGCCATGTGTTGGTGGGCGTGCTCTCCAAGAACTACCCGGACGTCGACAGCGCGGTGACCGATATGCTGCGCTATGCGCGCCTGATTGAAAACGCGCTCTCGGTCGGCCTGGGCGCCGGCGATCCGAAGCAGTCGGCGATGGTCAGCCTGATCGCTCAGCAGGTGCAGCCGCAGCACGTTAACCAGGTGTTTACCGGCGTCGGCGCCAGCCGCGCGCTGCTGGGCCAGAACGACAGCGTGGTCAACGGCCTGGTGTCGCCGACCGGCCGCGTCGGCTGGGTGAAGATCTCTACCGGCCCATTGAGCGCCGCAGCGCCGGACGGCATTGTGCCGGTGGAAACCGCCATCGCCTTGCTGAAGGACATGGGCGGCAGCTCCATCAAGTATTTCCCGATGGGCGGCCTGAAGTGCAAGGACGAATACCAGTACGTAGCCAAGGCCTGCGCCGAGCATGACTTTATGCTGGAGCCGACCGGCGGCATCGATCTGGAGAACTACGAGCCGATCGTCGAGATTGCACTGGCGGCCGGCGTGAAACGCGTGATCCCGCATATCTACAGCTCGATCATCGACGCCGCCAGCGGCGACACGCGTCCGCAGGACGTGAAAACCCTGCTGGCGATGACCAAAAAGCTGGTGGGCTGAACGCACAATGGGATGAGGTATGCCCTAAATAATTGGAGTTGCTTCCCGGCGGCAAGAGCATGAGTCCCCAGGAGCTTACTTAGGTAAGTGACTGGGGTGAAAAATCTGCCGGGAGCAGATTTAAACGCTGCTTGCAGCGGCCCCGAAGGGGTGAGGCCCATGGATGGGCCGAGTCACTGCGCAGCCAACACAGAAGCAACTTCAAGTATGACGGGGATAACGCTGGGAGGCGAAGGTTTTCCCCTGGCGCGGCATGCCGCGCCGCCGTTACCTATAGCCTATAGCTTTCAAGTTGCAGCTAGGCGGCAAGCGCAGGAGCCCCAGGAGCTTACTTAAGTAAGTGACTGGGGTGAGTGCGGGCAGCCAACAACGCTGCGGCTTGAAAGATGACGGATATATACTGAGGATTACTATGCGAAACTGGCAGGCCCCAACCCGACGCACCGCGTTGTTCCTGGCGCTGCTGGCCGTGACCGGCCCGGCGCTGCATGCTGAGGATGCAATGAATTCCACGTCATCTCATTTCGCCTATATCGGCACCTACAATCCCAACGGCGAAGGCGTTTACCGGGTGCAGGTCGATCCGGCCAGCGGCGCGCTGAGCCACACTACGCTGGTCAGCAAAGTGCCGAATCCGGCGCAGTTGACGCTGGGCGCCGATGGCAAGACGCTGTATGTCGCCAGCGAAGTGGCCGATTTCAACGGCGGCAAACACGGCGGCATCACCGCTTATCGGGTCAATCCGGCCGACGGCGGCCTGACGCAGCTCAACCAGGTGGATTCGCAGGGGGCGGGGCCGGTGTATCTCTCATCGACGCCGGACGGGCGGTATCTGCTGGTGGCCAACTACGTCAGCGGCAGCGTGGCGGCTTTCCCGATCGAAGCGGACGGCAGCCTGGGCGCCGCCAGCTCGGTGCAGCAACAGCAGGGCCCGGCGGGCGCGGCCAAACCGGCGGCGGCGGTGAACGGCAGCTTCGCCATCAGCGATCACAATGGTCCGCATGCCCATATGATCGCCAGCGATCCGAGCGGTAAGTTCGCGTTCTCCACCGATCTGGGGTTGGATCGCATCTACCAATGGCGCTTTGACGCCGCGAGCGGCCGGCTGACGCCGAACGATCCGCCGTGGATCGCCGCCTCTTCCGCCGGCGCGGGGCCGCGTCACTTTGTGTTCCATCCGGACGGCGAAACCGTGCTGCTGGTGAACGAAGAGGCCTCGACGTTGACCAGCTACCGTTTTGATCGCCAAAAAGGTACTCTGAAACAACTGCATGCGGTTTCCGCGCTGCCCGCCGAGTATCAGGGCACCAGCTTCGCTTCGGGGCTGGCGCTCAGTAAGAACGGCGACACGCTGTACGTCGCCAACCGGCTGCACAACAGCATTGCCCAGTTCAGCGTGGGCGCCGGCGGTGAGTTGAGGCCGGTGGCTGAAACCTGGACGCGTGGCGATTACCCGCGTTCGCTGGCGCTGAGCCCGGATGGCCGCTATCTGTATGCGTTGAACCAGCGCAGCGATAACGTTACCCGCTTCAGCGTAAACCCGACGGACGGCAAACTCAGCTTTGTGGGCGGCTATCTGCCGATCGGCAGCCCCTCGCAAATGGCGTTCCTGCCGCCGCCGAAGTAACCCGTGGCCCGCCCGGTTCACCGGGCGGGTTGCCTGATTGACGGACACAGAATGGTGCGATTTCCTTACCCGCGTTTGGCTTACTTGTTCGATGCTTTGCAAACCGAGACTTTGCCGCAGGATGAGCTGGCGAAGCGTTTCGCCGTGTCCACCCGCACGGTGCGGGCGGACATCACCGCGCTGAACGAGATTCTGGACAAATACGGCGCGCGTTTCGTGCATAGCCGCGGGGCCGGCTATCGCCTGCAGGTCGATAACGCCGCGCTGTTCAGCGCTCTGCAGCATCAGGAGCGCCGCAAGCACGCCACCCCGCGCAGCGCGCAGGAGCGGGTGCATTATCTGCTGGTGCGTTTTTTGACCTCAGCCTTCTCCCTTAAACTGGAAGATTTGGCCGACGAGTGGTTCGTCAGCCGCGGTACGTTGCAAAACGACATGGCTGAGGTGAGAGAGCGTCTGGCGCACTATCAATTGACGATCGAAACCAAGCCGCGCTACGGTATGAAGCTGTTCGGCGCTGAGATGGCGATCCGCGCCTGTCTCACCGATCTGCTGTTCCAGCTGCAGCTGGCCGACGCCGAGAACCCGCTGCTCAACAACGAGATCCTGCTGCAGCCGCAGGTAGCGGCGTTCGCCGGATTGCTGCACCCGCTGCTGTCGCAATATGCCATTCGCCTGACGGACGAGGGCGAGCAGTACCTGATCTTCTACTGCGCGGTGGCGCTGCGGCGCATCAACGACGGCTATCCGCTGCCGGACTTCGAGGTGGAAGACGGCGACGACGCGGTGCGTCAGGTGTCGACCCGCCTGGCGGCGGAGCTGCGTTCGGCCTCCGGCAAAGAGATCTCGATGGCCGAAGAGGCCTATTTGCGGGTCAACATTGCCGCGCGGCGCGTGCAGGACGTGCAGCCGACCGAGATCAACGCCGACGATGAAGAAGCGCTGGTGGACTACATCCTGTCCTACATCAACGCACACTATAACTACAACCTGCAGGGCGACGAGCAGCTGCGGGCCGATCTGCTAACCCATATCAAGACCATGATTACGCGGGTGAAATACCAGATCAATATCCCCAATCCGCTGCTGGCCAACATCAAGCAGCACTATCCGATGGCTTACGACGTGACGCTGGCGGCGGTCTCCAGCTGGGGTAAATACACCCCCTATACCCTGAGCGAGAACGAAATTGGCTATCTGGTGCTGCACATCGGCGTGGGGCTGGAGCGGCATTACAACATCGGTTATGAACGCCACCCGCAGGTGATGCTGGTGTGCGATACCGGCAACTCGACGGTGCGCATGATCCAGGCGCAGATTGCGCGCAAGTATCCGCAGCTGGTGATGACGCGCATCGTCTCACTGCGCGATTACGAGATGCTTGCACATATCGACGAAGACTTCGTGATTTCCAACGCCCGCATCGGCGAAAAGAACAAGCCGGTGGTGGTGATGTCGCCGTTCCCGACCGATTACCAGCTGGAGCAACTGGGCAAGCTGGTGCTGGTGGATCGCACCCGACCGTACATGCTGGAGAAGTTCTTCGACGCCGAGCATTTCATGGTGCTCAACGAGCCGTTGACGCAGGCGGAGCTGTTCAGCCGGGTGTGCGGCCAGCTGGAGCAGGAGGGGTACGTCGGCGCGGACTTCTATCCGTCGCTGGTCGAACGCGAAGCGATCGTTTCCACGCTGCTGGGCGAGGGCATCGCGCTGCCGCACTCGCTGGGGCTGCTGGCCAAAAAGACCGTGGTGGTGACGCTGCTGGCGCCGCAGGGCGTCGCCTGGGGAGAAGGCGAGGTCGCGCACGTGATTTTCCTGCTGGCGATCAGCAAGAGCGACTATGAAGAGGCGATGGCGATCTACGAGCTGTTCGTCACCTTCGTGCGTGAACGCTCAATGAGCCGCCTGTTGGGCAGCGACAGCTTCGACAGCTTTAAAGCGGTGGCGCTGGACTGCCTGAGCCGGAGTTGAGGGGCATGTGAGTGATTGGGCGCAGAAGCGCCCTCAGTGACTAATCTTCATCAAACCCGGAGTTGAACAGCTCGACCACCGCCGCCAGCGCGTTGACTTCGTCGGGGCCGGTCGCTTCGACTTCGATATGCCGGCCCTGGGCGGAGTCCAGCATCAGCAGCGCGATGACGCTGCTGGCTTCGGCTTCGGTGCCGCTTTCGTTGCGCAGCATCACCTCGGCGTCGAAGCTTTGCACCAGCTCGAACAGTTTCATCGCCGGGCGCGCGTGCATGCCCAGCTTGTTTTTGATTTCAACCGTCTGTTTGACCGTCATTGTTTGCGCTTTTCCAGCGTGCGGTGGCGCGACTGCACGTTCTTGCCGCGCGAGCGGAAGTAATCGGCCAGCTGTTCCGCCACGTACACCGAGCGGTGTTTACCGCCGGTACAGCCAATGGCGACCGTCAGGTAGCTGCGGTTGTTGGTTTCCAGCATCGGCAGCCATTGCTCCAGGTAGCTGCGGGTCTGGTAGATGAAGTTGTGCACTTCGGTATGACGATCGAGGAACGACGCGACCGGCTTGTCCAGACCGGTCATCGGCCGCAGCTTCGGATCCCAGTGCGGGTTAGGCAGGAAACGCACGTCGAACACGTAGTCGGCGTCGATCGGAATGCCGTGCTTGAAGCCGAAGGATTCGAACACCATGGTCAGCTCGCGCTCACGCTTACCCAGCAGGCGGGTGCGCAGCATCTCGGCCAGTTCGTGCACCGACATTTCCGAGGTGTCGATAATCAGGTCAGCCCGCGAGCGCAGCGGTTCGAGCAGATCGCTCTCTTCGTCGATGGCGCTTTCCAGCGACAGGTTCTTGCTGGAGAGCGGATGCAGGCGGCGGGTGTCGCTGTAACGGCGGATCAGCGTGTTGCGATCGGCGTCGAGGAACAGCAGCTGCGGCGAGAAGCTGTCCGGCAGCTGAGTCATCGCGTATTCGAACACTTCCGGCGATTCCGGCATGTTGCGCACGTCGATGCTGACCGCCGCGGAGATATTGCGTTCTGCCAGCGTGTTGGCGAGCTGCGGCAGCAGCACCACCGGCAGGTTGTCAACGCAGTAAAAACCCATGTCTTCCAGCGCCCGCAAGGCGACGGATTTTCCGGAACCGGAACGGCCGCTGACAATCATCAGCACCATGTGGCAACTCCCCTGGCATCGCGGCGGCGTTCATCGCCACCGGTGGAAACTTTGTTATTCCGGCCGCAGCCGGATCCGTCATCGTGAAACAGTAGCGTTATCCGGGCTGGAAGTCACGCCGGCCGGGCCTCACTCGGTGATGATTTGGTAAAGCTCTTCGTCGCTCTGCGCGGCGCGCAGGCGGCGGCATACGGTTTTGTCGGCCAGGCGTTTGGCGACCAGCGACAGGGTATGCAAATGGGTTTTGCACTGATCGGCAGGCACCAGCAGCGCGAACAGCAGATCGACCGGCTGATTGTCGATGGCGTCGAAAGCGATGGGTTGGTCGAGACGGATAAACACGCCAACGGCCCGCAGTGTGTCCTCTTCCAGTTTGCCGTGGGGAATGGCGATACCGTTGCCGATACCGGTGCTGCCCATGCGCTCCCGGGTGAGAACCGCGTCAAACACCACCTGCGAAGGCAGATTGAGCTGTTTGGCGGCCAGTTCGCTGATAATTTCCAAAGCCCGCTTCTTGCTGGTGCAGTGTACCGAGCTTTTGGTGCACTCGATGTTTAACACCGAGCTTAATTGCATATATTCGTTGTTCATCTCATCTTCACTTAAAACCGCGCTGCCGGGCGTACCCGGCAAGGCGGTTTTTCGTCGGTTTTAACCCTGATTACCGTTCGGCGCGCCACCCATGCGGGTCACGCGCCGAAGGGCGAGGCTGCGACGGAGGCAACCTCACGGAATGGGTTAGGGTGTCAGTGTTGCTTCAATTTGTCTTTATGTTTGTTCAATTGACGTGCCAATTTGTCGATCAGCGTATCAATTGCGGCATACATATTCTCGTCTTCCGAGGTGGCGTGCAACTCGCCTCCATTCACGTGCACCGTTGCTTCCGCAATTTGCTGCACTTTTTCCACACTTAATACAACATACACCTGATTGATGCGATCAAAATACTGTTCGAGTTTGGCGAACTTGTTGTTCACGAACTCGCGCAACGGATCGGTGATTTCGATGTGGTGTCCGGTAATGTTGAGCTGCATAGTGTCTTCCTTCTCAATAGAGGTCAAACCAACTGTTTACGCTGGTTCGACGGCGGGATGGACAAAGACTCTCGGTACTTGGCGACGGTGCGCCGCGCCACGATGATCCCCTGATCGGAAAGCAGGGTGGCCAGCTTGCTGTCGCTGAGTGGTTTGGCGGGGTTTTCCGCCGCAATCAATTTCTTCACCAACGCGCGGATCGCCGTCGAGGAGGCTTCGCCGCCGCTGTCGGTATTCACGTGGCTGGAGAAGAAATATTTCAATTCGAAAATGCCGCGCGGGCTATGCAGAAACTTCTGCGTGGTGACGCGCGAGATCGTCGATTCATGCATCTCCACGGCCTGGGCGATATCCGCCAACACCATGGGTTTCATAAATTCTTCGCCTTGCTCGAAGAACGCCTGCTGTTGGCTGACGATGCAGCGGGTGACCTTCAGCAGCGTCTCGTTGCGGCTCTCCAGGCTTTTAATCAGCCACTTGGCTTCCTGCAGGTTGCTGCGGATGAACTGGCCGTCGGCTTCGCTGCGGGAGTTGTTGCCCAGCGCGGCGTACTGCTGATTGATCTTCAATCGCGGTATGCTGTCGCCGTTGAGCTCGACCGTCCACGTGTTCTGCGTCTTGCGCACCAGCACGTCCGGAATTACGTACTCCGATTCGCCGGTATTGATCGACTGCCCCGGGCGCGGATCGAGCGACTGAATCAGCAGCATCGCTTCTTTCAGTGTATCTTCTTTTAGCCGGGTTGATCGCATCAGGCTGCGAAAGTCGTGGTTGGCCAACAGATCCAGATGGTCGCTGATGATCAGCCGCGCTTCGGCCAGATAAGGGGTGTCTTTAGCGTATTGGGAGAGCTGCACCAGCAGGCAATCGCGCAGATCGCGCGCGGCGACGCCGATCGGATCGAAACGCTGCACGCGCTTCAACACCGCCTCGACTTCCTCGAGGGTCACGTTCTCATCGCCCAGGCTTTCCAGAATGTCTTCCAGCGGCACGGTGAGATAACCGGTGTCGTCCACCGCGTCGACGATGGAGGTGGCGATGGCGGCGTCGGTATCGGAGAACGGCGTCAGATCCACCTGCCACATCAGGTAATCCTGCAGCGTTTGGGTAGTCTCGCCCTGATAGACCGGCAGCTCGTCGTCGCTGTAGTCGGTGCCGGTGCCGGACGGCGTGCCGGCGGTGTAGATCTCATCCCAGGTGGCGTCCAGCGGCAGCTCTTCCGGCATGTCTTTCTGTTCCAGCGCCTCGCGGGTATCGAGTCCCTCGGTCTCCTGGATTTCTTTGGCGTCGATTTCGTCGTGCAGATCGGTCTGTTCAAGCAGCGGATTGCTCTCCAGCGCCAGCTGGATCTCTTGCTGAAGCTCAAGCGTGGACAACTGCAGCAGGCGGATCGCCTGCTGGAGCTGAGGAGTCATGGCCAGCTGTTGGCTGAGCCTGAGTTGCAAACCTTGCTTCATAGTCTTCTGTCTACTTCCGTTAACGGTGTCGCCCCGCAGGGCGCGCCGGCGCTCAGAGGCGGAACTCTTCGCCCAGATAAACGCGTTTTACCTGCTCGTCGGCCAGAATAGCATCCGGCGTGCCGTGGGCAATCAGTTTGCCCTGGCTGACGATGTAGGCGCGTTCACATACGTCCAGCGTCTCGCGCACGTTGTGGTCGGTGATCAGCACGCCCAGGCCGCTGTCACGCAGGTGCTCGATGATTTTTTTGATGTCGATAACGGAAATCGGATCCACCCCGGCGAAGGGTTCGTCCAGCAGAATGAATTTCGGGTTGGCCGCCAGCGCGCGGGCGATTTCGACGCGGCGGCGTTCACCGCCGGACAGCGCCTGGCCGAGGCTGTCGCGCAGATGGGAGATGTGGAACTCTTCCATCAGCTCTTTGGCGCGGTCTTCGCGTTGTTCGCTGGTGAGGTCGGGGCGAATCTCCAGCACCGCCATCAGGTTGTCGTACACGCTCAGGCGGCGGAAGATCGACGCTTCCTGCGGCAGGTAACCGATGCCGCGGCGCGCGCGGGCGTGCAGCGGCAGCAGGCTGATGTCTTCTTCGTCGATCACGATGCGCCCGGCGTCGCGCGGCACGATGCCGACCACCATGTAGAAGGTGGTGGTTTTACCGGCGCCGTTCGGCCCGAGCAGGCCGACGATCTCGCCGGATTTCACTTTCAGGCTGACGTCTTCGACAACTTTACGGCCCTTGTAGGCTTTCGCCAGGTTTTCTGCGATGAGTGTTGCCATAAGTGATTAGTTACTCTTTTTTTGCCCGTTTTTGTCTTGCAACTGCGACGGTACCAGAACCGTTGTCACGCGTTTGCCTTTATCGCTGAACGCCTGCATTTGCTGCTGTTGCACCAGATAGGTGATGCGATCGCCTTTCACGTTGCTGTCGAGCTGCTCCAGATAGGCGTTGCCCGTCAGGGTCACCAGCTGGGTCGCCACGTCGTAACGCACTTTCTGCGCGTGGCCTTTGACCGGCTTGCCGCTGTCCTGCATCTGGTAGAAGGTTACCGGGTTGCCGAACGCTTCAATATAGGTCTTATTCTGATCTCCGCCCGGACGGGTGACCACCACCTTGTCGGCGCGAATATCGATGGTGCCTTGCTTGATCACCACGTTGTCGGTGAAGGTACTGACGTTGCTTTGCATGTCCAACGACTGCTTGAGCGAGTCGATGCTCACCGGCTGGCTGGAGTCGGATTTCAGCGCCAGAGCGGGGGCGCTGGCGGCCAAAACTAAGCTGCCGAGCAACAGGTTACGGAGTTGGTTTTTGGTTCTGAATTTCATAGTTGGTCTTAACCTTATCAATCAGCTCAGCGGTTTTGGTCCGCAGGTTCCCACGCATTTTCATGCCGTTAGAGGTAAAATTGGTCCCGTAAAGCGTGACTTCGTCATCGGAGGTGACGTCCTGGGTGACCAGGTTTACCTGAGCGTTGTCCGTCTTAATTTTTTCCAGCTGTGAGGTGGTGGTCAGGCTGTTTACCTCGACGTGACCATACAGATACAGCATCCGGTCTTTAGTCAGTTTGGCGCGATCGGCGCGAACTGACCAGGTGGCCACCGCATTCTCATCGAACAGCGTCATCACCGGCTGGGTGAACCAGCTCAGCTCGCCGGCGGTGTAATACTTCGCGTCTTCCGCCACCAGTTTGTAATTCAGCTTGCCGGCCGGGTTGTACACCACGGTAACCGTGTGCTGGCTCTGGTAGGTCGGATCCTGATCGTTGACCGGGCCAGGGGCCGTTTCGTCGCTGAAGTCCGTCATGTTCCAGCCGATCAGCGCCAGAACGATCACCGTCAACAGGATGGTGATCCACAGTTTGGTTTTACTCATATCGACAGCCCTTTGGCGTCCTCCAGCTTATTTTGAGCCAAAAGAATGATGTCGCACAGTTCGCGCACCGCGCCGCGGCCGCCGGCAATGCGGGTGACGTAGTGGGCGCGCGGCGTCAACAGCGGATGTGCGTCCGCCACCGCGACCGCCAGGCCGACCTGCGCCATCACCGGCCAGTCGATCAGGTCATCGCCGATATAGGCGACCTGATCTGCCGTTAACGACAGTTTATCCAACAGTTCGCGGAAGGCCAAAAGCTTATCGGATTGCCCCTGATACAGATGGGTGATACCGAGCGTCTGCGCGCGGTCTTCCAGCAGCTTGGCGGAGCGGCCGGTGATGATCGCCACTTCGATGTCCGAGGTTTTCAAGCAGCGGATGCCGTAACCGTCGCGCACGTTGAACGCCTTCAGTTCTTCACCGTTGTTGCCCATGAAGATCAGGCCGTCCGACAGCACGCCGTCAACGTCGCAAATCAACAGGCGGATGTTCCCGGCACGCGCCATAACCTCTTGTTCTACCGGCCCGTAGCAGGTTTCTACCATACCCATTCCGTTCTATTCCTTAATTAAACGACGCCGGCGCGCAGCATGTCATGCATATGTACCACACCCAGCAACTGGTCGCCATCGGCAACCAGCAGCGCGGTGATGTGGCGTTGTTGCATCAGGTTCAATGCATCGACCGCCAGGATGTTGGGACGCACCCGCACGCCGCCCGGCGTCATGACGTCGGCGATCTTCGCCTTGTGCAGGTTGATGCCCATGTCGAACACCCGGCGCAGGTCGCCATCGGTGAAGATGCCGGCGATTTTCATCAGATCGTCGCAAATTACCGTCAGGCCCAGATTTTTTCGGGTAATTTCCAGCAGCGCGTCGCGCAACGAAGCGTCGGCGCTGACGTGGGGCATTTCGTCGCCGCTGTGCATGATATCGCTAACTCGCAGCAGCAGTTTGCGGCCGAGTGCGCCACCCGGATGCGACAGCGCGAAATCTTCCGGCGTGAAACCACGCGCTTTCAGCAGCGCGACGGCCAGCGCATCGCCCATCACCAGCGTGGCGGTGGTGCTGGTGGTCGGCGCCAGCCCCAGCGGGCAGGCTTCCTGCGGCACCTTGATGCACAGGTGGATATCCGCCGCTTTGCCCATCGAGCTTTCCGGATTGTTAGTCATACAGATGAGGGTGATCTGCTGGCGTTTCAATACCGGGATCAGCGCCAGGATCTCGCTGGATTCGCCGGAGTTGGAGATGGCGAGCACGATGTCCTGCGGGGTGACCATGCCCAAATCGCCATGGCTGGCCTCCGCCGGGTGAACGAAGAATGAGGGGGTGCCGGTGCTGGCGAAGGTCGCGGCGATCTTGCAGCCGATATGGCCGGATTTGCCCATGCCCATCACCACCACTTTGCCGCCACAGGCAGCGATCGTTTCGCAGGCGCGGGTGAAGTCTGCGTTGATGTAGCTGTCGAGCTGAGCCAGCCCTTCACGCTCTATCTGAAGCACTTCTTTGCCGGCCTGCTGAAAATCGAAGCCCGGTTGCAACTCAATGTTCGACATACTCATTCCCGTCGGTTTAGCCGAAAGTACTGAAAGGGTTAAAGAACAGCACCGCAAGATACGCAATAAAGCCGCATAATAACAGCGCGCCCGCCAGGTGGCCGATGCGGTGTTTGCGGCCGATGCACAGCACGCTCAGCAGCACGCTGGCCGCCAGCATCACCCAGTAATCGCGCTGGAAGGCGGCGGCGTCCACGCTACCCGGCGACAGCAGGGCGGGGACGCCCAGCACGATCACCGTGTTGAAAATATTGGAGCCGATGATATTACCAATCGCCATATCATCCTCGCCCTTCAGCGCCCCGGCGATGGAGGTGGCCAGTTCGGGCAGGCTGGTGCCGATGGCGATAATGGTCAACCCGACCACCAGTTCGCTCAGGCCGAAATAGTGCGCAATCACCGTCGCGTTATCGACCACCATCCTGGAAGAGAGCGGCAGAATGATAAATGCCAACACCAGCCACAGCACCGCCACGGTGTTGCTGCTGTCCTGCGGCAGCTCGGCGATCTGTTCCATGGTCAGGCTGTCGCTGCCCTCGCGCTGCGCCAGCCGGGCGATTTTCAGCATCAGCAGGATGAAGCCGGCAGCGGCGGCCAGCAGCAGCACGCCGTCCAGCCTGCTCAGGGTGCCGTCCATCAACACGAAACCGCACAATACTGTGACCGCTAACATCAGCGGCAGTTCGCGCCGCAGTATCTCGGAGCGCGCGGCCAGCGGGTGAATCAGCGCCGCCACGCCCAGGATCAATAAAATGTTGGTAATGTTGGAACCTAATACGTTGCCAACGGCCATATCTATCTGCCCGTTCAGCGCGGCGGTGGTGGACACGATCAGCTCCGGCAGCGAAGTGCCGATGCCGACAATGGTCATGCCGATGATCAACGGCGGGACGCCGAGCGAGCGGGAAATCACAGCAGCACCATAAACTAAGCGGTCTGCACCATACACCAGTAGAAATAAACCAACGATTAATAATGCTATCGCGAGAAACATGCAGGGTCCTTTGTCGGGTATTATCCCGGTTCGTTGGTTAAAGCCGTCAA
This sequence comes from Serratia sp. HRI, assembly GCF_010119335.3. Classification (NCBI taxonomy): domain Bacteria; kingdom Pseudomonadati; phylum Pseudomonadota; class Gammaproteobacteria; order Enterobacterales; family Yersiniaceae; genus Serratia; species Serratia sp. HRI. The sequence continues at coordinate 3,293,530 of NZ_CP083690.1, forward strand.
TGCGGCGGTATTGCTTGCCCTCCGTTGCGCGCGTTAGAGCTACAGCAACGGTTTTTCCCGGCTAATAGTTGAACAGTTTCGTTTTTTTTCGTTATGGCGCCAATTTTGACCGGGTGGCGCGGAAAAGTAAAACCAATGGCACCATTGGTCGCGAAATGGCAGTAAGTTTTTGTAAAGATGAGACGGATTGCGCCCATTGCTTTAACATCACGGGTAGATTCAGCAACAGATGAGTCGTAAAGGGGTCCATTAACATGCTCCATAAGGCAGATAATTTGGTCGAAGTGCGCGACATGAGCTTCTCGCGCGGCGACCGGCGGATATTTGAAGACATCAACCTGACGGTGCCCCGAGGCAAGGTCACGGCAATCATGGGGCCATCGGGCATCGGCAAAACCACGCTGCTGCGCCTGATTGGCGGCCAGCTGACGCCGGACAGCGGGGAGATTTGGTTCGACGGCGACAACATTCCCGCGTTGTCCCGCCGTCAGTTATACGACGCGCGCAAAAAGATGAGCATGCTGTTCCAGTCGGGCGCGCTGTTCACCGATTTGACCGTATTCGAAAACGTGGCCTACCCGCTGCGCGAGCACAGCAACCTGCCTGAACCCCTGCTGCGCAGCACGGTGCTGATGAAGCTGGAGGCGGTAGGGCTGCGCGGCGCGGCCCAGCTGATGCCCAATGAGCTTTCCGGCGGCATGGCGCGCCGGGCGGCGTTGGCGCGCGCGATCGCGCTGGACCCTGAGATGATCATGTTCGATGAACCCTTCGTCGGCCAGGATCCGATCACCATGGGGGTGCTGGTCAAGCTGATCGACGAGTTGAACCATGCGCTGGGCATTACCTGCATCGTGGTGTCGCACGACGTGCCGGAGGTGTTGAGCATCGCCGACTACGCTTACATCGTGGCCGATCACCGGGTGATCGCCGAAGGCACCACGCAGCAATTGCAGAACAATCCTGATGCGCGCGTGCGCCAGTTCCTGGATGGTATAGCGGATGGGCCGGTGCCGTTCCGCTATCCGGCCGGGGATTATCAGACCGAACTGCTAGGCTTAGGGAGTAAATAAGCTCATGTTATTAAGAGCGTTAGCGTCCTTGGGGCGCAGTGGCATCAACACCAGCGCCAGCTTCGGCCGCGCCGGGTTGATGCTGTTCAACGCGTTGATTGGCCGGCCGGAACCCGGCAAGCAGTGGCCGCTGTTGTTGAAACAGCTCTACAGCGTCGGCGTACAGTCGCTGCTGATCATCATGGTCTCCGGGCTGTTCATCGGCATGGTGCTGGGCCTGCAGGGCTATATCGTGCTCACCACCTACAGCGCCGAGGCCAGCCTCGGCATGATGGTGGCGCTGTCGCTGCTGCGCGAACTGGGGCCGGTGGTGACGGCGCTGCTGTTCGCCGGCCGCGCCGGTTCCGCGCTCACGGCAGAAATCGGCCTGATGAAGGCGACGGAGCAGATCTCCAGCCTGGAAATGATGGCGGTCGATCCGCTGCGGCGCATCGTGGCGCCGCGTTTCTGGGCGGGGCTGATCAGCATGCCGCTGTTGACCATCATTTTCGTGGCGATCGGCATCTGGGGCGGCTCGGTGGTCGGCGTGGATTGGAAGGGCATCGACAGCGGCTTCTTCTGGTCGGCGATGCAGGGCGCCGTGGAGTGGAAAAAAGATCTGCTCAACTGCCTGATCAAAAGCGTGGTATTCGCCATTACCGTAGCCTGGATTGCCATTTTCAACGGGTACGACGCCGTGCCTACCTCTGAAGGGATTAGCCGGGCGACGACGCGTACCGTGGTGCATTCGTCACTGGCGGTGTTGGGATTGGATTTCGTGCTGACAGCACTGATGTTTGGGAATTGATTCGATGCAAACGAAGAAGAGTGAAATCTGGGTTGGGGCATTTATGCTGATCGCGCTGTGCGCCATCGTGTTTATCTGCCTGCAGGTGGCGAACCTTAAATCGATCGGCAGCGAGCCGACCTACCGCATTTACGCGACGTTCGACAATATCGGCGGCCTGAAACCGCGTTCGCCGGTGAAGATCGGTGGCGTGGTGATCGGCCGCGTGGCGGACATCGAGCTCGATCCGAAAACCTACACGCCGCGCGTGGCGCTGGATATCCAGAAAAAGTACGACCAAATCCCGGATACCAGCTCGCTGGCGATCCGCACCTCCGGCCTGCTGGGCGAGCAATATCTGGCGCTTAACGTGGGCTTCGAAGATCCTGACATGGGCACCACCATTCTGAAAGACGGCGGCACCATCCAGGACACCAAATCAGCCATGGTTCTGGAAGATCTGATCGGCCAGTTCCTGTATAAAAGCGGCGGTCAGGACAGCGCCAAATCGGGAGACGCGGCCGCTGAGCCGGCTGCCGGCGCCGCACCGCAACCCGTTGTTCCAAATCATTAAGAGAGGATACCTGCATGTTTAAACGTTTACTGATGGTGGCTCTGCTGGTGGTTGCACCGCTGGCGAGCGCAGCCGACCAAACCAATCCTTACAGCATGATGCAAGACGCGGCGCAGAAGACCTTCAGCCGTTTGAAGAACGAACAGCCGAAGATCAAGCAGGACCCGAATTACCTGCGCTCCATCGTGCATCAGGAACTGATGCCGTTCGTGCAGGTGAAATACGCCGGCGCGCTGGTGCTGGGCCGTTACTACAAAGACGCGACGCCTGCGCAGCGCGAAGCCTACTTCACCGCCTTCCAGGCTTACCTGGAGCAGGCTTACGGCCAGGCGTTGGCGATGTACCACGGCCAGACTTACCAGATCGCGCCTGAACAGCCGCTGGGCAATGCCGACATCGTGGCCATTCGCGTCACCATCATCGACAACGGCGGCCGCCCGCCGGTACGTCTGGATTTCCAATGGCGCAAGAACAGCAAAACCGGCTATTGGCAGGCGTATGACATGATCGCCGAAGGCGTCAGCATGATCACCACCAAGCAGAACGAGTGGGCATCCACGCTGCGTACTCAGGGCATCGATGGCCTGACCAAACAGCTGCAGGCCGCTGCCGCGCAGCCTATTACGCTGGACAAGAAAAACTGATGTCGGCAGCGCTCAGCTTCGAATCACAGCAGCAGACGCTGATCCTGCGCGGTGAACTGGACCGGGAAACGCTGCAGCCGCTGTGGCGGCAGCGCGACGCGCTGATGGCGGGTAAAACCGCGATCGACGTAGCGCAACTGGAGCGCGTGGACTCCGCCGGGCTGGCGCTGTTGCTGCATCTGCAGGAAGAGCAGCGCGAGCGCGGCGTAGCGCTAAAAATTTTCGGCGCCACCGAGCGCCTGAAAACGCTGATCGCGCTCTACAACCTGCAGGCGATAATACCTGTCGATACCGCCGTTTAGCGGCGTTTTACGCCGCGCTTGCGTGGTAAAACGATACAAAGCCCCTGTTATGCAGGGGCTTTTTCTTTAGTTTAAGAAAACATCGTATTCCACTAAGATACTAGGCTGTTTATGATCCTTTAGCGGCAGAACTGGATACTATGGAAACCAACGAGATTAAAGACGTGCTGATGCAGGCATTGGCACTGGATGAAGTACATGTGACGGGCGACGGCAGTCATTTTCAGGCGATCGTGGTCGGTGAACTGTTCGCCGGTATGAGCCGCGTCAAAAAACAGCAGACGGTTTACGCACCGCTGATGGAATACATTGCGGACAACCGCATTCATGCCTTGTCTATCAAGGCGTACACCCCTGAAGAGTGGCAGCGAGACCGCAAACTCAACGGATTTTAAGGCTGTTTGCCCTGCCGGGCGGGCAGCTTCAGATTAGATAACAGAGAGTAGTCAGATGGATAAATTTCGTGTGCAGGGTCGGACTCGCCTGAGCGGTGAAGTGTCTATTTCCGGGGCCAAAAACGCCGCCCTGCCGATCCTGTTCGCCGCCCTGTTGGCGGAAGAGCCGGTTGAGCTGCAGAATGTCCCTAAGCTTAAGGACATCGACACCACCATTAAACTACTCAACCAGTTGGGTACCAAGATTGAGCGCAACGGTTCGGTCTTCGTGGACGCCAGCGGGGTGAACGAGTTCTGTGCCCCTTACGATCTGGTGAAAACCATGCGCGCATCCATCTGGGCGCTGGGGCCACTGGTGGCGCGCTTTGGCCGCGGCCAGGTTTCCCTGCCGGGCGGCTGCGCGATCGGCGCGCGTCCGGTCGATCTGCACATCACCGGCCTGGAGCAGTTGGGTGCCGAGATCAAGCTGGAAGAAGGTTACGTCAAGGCGTCCGTCGAGGGCCGCCTGAAGGGCGCGCACATCGTCATGGACAAGGTGAGCGTGGGCGCGACCGTGACCATCATGAGCGCCGCGACCCTGGCGACCGGCACCACCGTTATCGAGAACGCCGCGCGTGAGCCGGAAATTGTCGATACCGCCAACTTCCTCAACACGCTGGGCGCTAAGATCAGCGGCGCCGGCAGCGACAAAATCACCATCGAGGGCGTCGAGCGTCTGGGCGGCGGCGTGTACCGCGTGCTGCCTGACCGCATCGAGACCGGCACCTTCCTGATCGCCGCCGCAGTTTCCGGTGGCAAAGTGATGTGCCGCAACACCCGTCCGGACACGCTGGATGCGGTGCTGGCCAAGCTGCGCGAAGCCGGGGCCGATATCGAAGTGGGTGAAGACTGGATCAGCCTGGACATGCACGGCAAACGCCCGAAAGCGGTCACCGTGCGCACCGCGCCGCACCCGGGCTTCCCGACCGACATGCAGGCCCAGTTCAGCCTGCTGAACCTGGTGGCGGAAGGCACCGGTGTCATCACCGAGACCATCTTCGAAAACCGCTTCATGCACGTGCCGGAACTGATCCGCATGGGCGCGCACGCGGAAATCGAGAGCAACACCGTGATTTGCCACGGCGTTGAGCAGCTGTCCGGCGCTCAGGTAATGGCGACCGATCTGCGCGCTTCCGCCAGCCTGGTGATCGCCGGCTGCATCGCCGACGGCGTGACCGTCGTCGATCGCATCTACCACATCGATCGCGGCTATGAGCGTATTGAAGACAAGCTGCGCGCGCTGGGTGCGAACATCGAGCGCGTGAAAGGCGAGTAAGTGATTAGCGCCGGCGCGGCTGCGTCGGCAGGATGAAAATCAAAGGGCCGGCTATCAATGCCGGCCCTTTTTTTAATTGCTGTCTTCCGGGAATTCACCCACCGTCATTTTCAACGTAATGCGTTTGCCGTCGCGCAGCACGATAACCGGTATCTCGGTGCCCGGCCTGATCTCCGCGACCTGATCCATGGTCTCCAGCACGGACACCGCCGGTTTGTTATCCACGTTGATGATGATGTCGTTGATCTGGAAACCGGCGCTGCTCGCCGGGCCGTTCGGCGTAATTTCGGTCACGATGATGCCCTGCAGGCGATCGATGCCGGAATTGGAGGAGCGCAGCGGAATGATCTCCTTACCCTGAATGCCGAAATAGCCACGGATCACGCGGCCGTCGCGGATCAGCTTATCCATGATTTTGGTGGCCAGTTCGATCGGAATGGCGAAGCCGAGGCCCTCCGGCGTTTCGCCGTCGGTGATTTTGTCATAGGTCAGGGTGTTGATGCCGATCAGCTCGCCCAGCGAGTTGACCAGCGCACCGCCGGAGTTGCCGCGGTTGATTGAGGCGTCGGTCTGCAGGAAAGTCTGTCGGCCGGTGGTGCTCATACTGATGCGCCCGGTGGCGCTGAGGATGCCCTGAGTGACGGTCTGCCCCAGGTTATACGGGTTGCCGATCGCCAGCACCACGTCGCCGACGTGGGCAACGCGGTTTTTGTTGGTCGGGATCACCGGCAGGTTGCCGGGGTCGATCTTCAGTACCGCCAAATCGGTCAGGCCGTCGGAGCCGACCAGCAGCGCTTCGTAGCGGCGGCCGTCCTGCAACACCACGGTGATCTGCTGGGCGTCTTTGATCACGTGGCGGTTGGTGATGATATAGCCGCGTTCGTTCATGATCACGCCGGAGCCGAGCGACAGCACGTTGGCGGCGCCGTTCAGGTTGCGGTTGTAGATGTTGACCACGGCGGGCGCGGCGCGGCGCACCGCCTTGTTATAGCTCACCGGTGTTTCGTCGCTGGTATTCTCGGTTTTCTCTGCAAACAGGCCGTTGGAAGAGCGCAGCATGGGCAGGGCAGCCAACAGCAGGCCGGCAACGATGAGACCGATAACGACAGAACGCAAGAGCTTAGCAAACATGGAGTTTTCGTGGTGTGGTGAACGATGTTCGGAGGATAGCATGAGTTAACCGGGCGCAGTATGTCACCGAGCCCGGTTTTTGCACAAATTAACGCAGCAGCAGATAAATGGTTTCGGTACCGCGCACGATATTGAGCGCCATCACCGGTGGCTTGGCTTCCAGCACCTTGCGCAGCACGGTGATGCTGTCCACGCGCTGGCGGTTGACGCCGATGATCACGTCGCCTTTTTGCAGGCCGATTTGCGCCGCCGTCGAGCCTTTATCCACGTTCTCTACCTTCACGCCCTTGTCGCCGCTCGGCAGCGCACCGTTGCTGAGGGAAACCCCCTGCAGCGCCGGCGACAGCGTTTCGGCATTGGTCGAGGCGCTCTCGCTGTTGTCCAGCGTGACCGAAACTTCCTGCGGTTTGCCGTCGCGCAGCAGGCCCACCTTGAGGGTTTTGCCCGGCGCGGTGGTGCCGACTTTGGCGCGCAGTTCGGCGAAGCTGCTCACCGGTTTACCGTCGACGGAGACCAGGATATCCCCGGCCTTGATGCCCGCCTTGGCGGCGGCGGATTTCGGCAGCACTTCGCTGACGAAGGCGCCGCGCTGCGCGTCGGTGTTGAAGGCTTTGGCCATATCCGGGGTCATTTCGCTGCCCTTGATGCCTAGCAGGCCGCGTTTCACTTCGCCGAATTCAATCAGCTGCTGGCTCAGGTTCTGCGCCATATTGCTCGGAATGGCGAAGCCGATGCCGACGTTGCCGCCGCTCGGCGCCAGAATGGCGGTATTGATGCCGATCAGCTCGCCGTTCAGGTTAACCAGCGCGCCGCCGGAGTTGCCACGGTTGATGGAGGCGTCGGTCTGAATGAAGTTTTCCAGCCCTTCCAGATTCAGGCCGGAGCGGCCCAGCGCCGAGATAATGCCGGAAGTGGCGGTTTGGCCCAGGCCAAACGGGTTGCCGACCGCGACGGCAAAGTCGCCGACGCGCAGCTGATCGGAGTCGGCCATCTTGATGGCGGTCAGGTTTTTGGTGTCGCTGAGCTGCAGCAGGGCGATGTCGGATTGCTCATCGCGGCCGACCAGCTTGGCGTCCAGCTCGCGACCGTCGTTCAACTGTACGCGGATTTTATCGGCGTTGTTGATGACGTGGTTGTTGGTCAGCACATAGCCTTTGGCGGCGTCGATGATCACGCCGGAACCCAGCCCTTCAAACGGACGGGAGCTTTGCTGCTGGCCGGGGAAGTTAGGGCCGAAGAAGCGTCTGAATTCTTCCGGCAGTTGTTGACGCTGCACCTGAGTGCCGGCGACATGCACGCTCACTACGGCGGGCAAGACTTTTTCCAGCATCGGCGCCAGGCTCGGCAGCGGCTGCCCCTGAACGGCGACGGGCAGGGCCGCGTTGGCCACCGGTACGGAGCTGAGCGTCAGGCCGAGGCTCATTGCCAATGCACTAAGAATTAACGACTTTTTCTTCATTGATTATAACTCTCTCAATACCTGCCGATGAAAATTTGATGATAAGGCAATCACCTTGTCATAGTGAAGGGTAAGACCGTGAATTTGCGTGCAAAGTTCAGTAAAGGTAATGCGAGGGAAGGTCAAGACGGTAAACGGAGGAAGCCCGCGGGTGGCCCCGCGGGCGAAGGGGGTCAGTCGCGGCGCGCGCTTTGCCCGCGCAGCAGGCCGGAGGCGCCTTCCGAATAGTCGCGCGGCATTTCCACCGGCGCTTGATCGTTGTCTGCTTCCGCTTCGGTCAGGCGATAGCGGAACGGATTTTCCTGCATCGGCAGATCCGGCAGCAGGTTGTTCGAGCTTTTCGCCATGTGCTGATACAGCTGACGATAATCGCGCGCCATGTTGTCCAGCAGCTCGGCGCTACGGGCAAAGTGGCCGACCAGCTCCTGACGGTACTCTTCCAGCTCGGTTTTGCTCTTGTCCAACTCGTTCTGCAGGACTTGTTGTTGACGTAATTTACGGTTGCCAAAACGCATCGCCACCGCACCAATCACGATACCGACGACCAAACCAATCAGCGCATACTCCCAGGTCATGATGACTCCTATTTTGACTTCGTTGTTCCGCAGGGATTTTTCACTTAATAATATCCACTATAACCGTTAACCTTGTCCGAGTGGAATCCTGATGCGCTTCCACCTAATTTTTACAGGGTTTTCAGCGGCGCCCGCAGCGGACATTTGTGGCGATAACGGTGCGAATCAGCATCAACTTGCCGCCAACGTTGGCTAAATAATTTCTAAGCGTTCTTAGGGAACATCGAACAGATGCAGGCACTATCACCGTTATCTCGCTACCAGCAGGCGCTGGATGCGGGGGAATATCAGGCCGATGAGGTTCAACGCCGGGCCGTCACTCAACTGGATCGCATTTATCAGGCTCTGTTGCAAAAGCCGGCGGCGAGCGCGCCTGCCGGCGGGCTGCGCGGTAAGCTCAGCCGCTTGCTGGGCAAGGGCGGCGACACGGCGCCGCAGCGCCCGGTGCAGGGGCTGTATATGTGGGGCGGCGTCGGGCGCGGCAAAACCTGGTTGATGGATATGTTCTTCCACAGTTTGCCGGGCGATCGCAAAATGCGTCTGCACTTTCATCGCTTCATGCTGCGGGTGCATGAAGAGCTGACCGAGCTGCAGGGGCGGGAAAACCCGCTGGAAATCGTCGCCGACGGCTTTAAGGCCGAGACCGACGTGCTGTGCTTCGACGAATTCTTCGTGTCCGACATCACCGACGCCATGCTGCTGGCCACGCTGCTGCAGGCGCTGTTCGCGCGCGGCATTACGCTGGTGGCCACGTCGAACATCCCGCCGGACGATCTGTACCGCAACGGTCTGCAGCGGGCGCGTTTCCTGCCGGCCATCGATCTGATCAACGAGTACTGCGACGTGATGAACGTCGACGCGGGCATCGACTATCGTCTGCGTACCCTGACCCAGGCGCACCTCTACCTGACGCCGCTGAGCGACCAGACGCGCGAGACGCTGGATCGGATGTTCGTCAAGCTGGCGGGCAAGGCGGGAGAGGACGCGCCGGTGCTGCAGATCAACCATCGGCCGCTGCAGGCTATCCGTTCGGTGGACGGCGTGCTGGCGGTGGATTTCCACACGCTGTGCGAAGAAGCGCGCAGCCAACTGGACTACATCGCGCTGTCGCGGCTGTATCACAGCGTGATCCTGTATAATGTGCAGGTGATGGGGCCGCTGAAAGAGAATACCGCGCGCCGTTTCCTGGCGTTGGTGGACGAATTCTACGAGCGGCACATCAAGCTGGTGATCGGCGCCGAAGCGTCGATGTTCGAGATCTATCAGGGGGTGCAGCTGAAATTTGAATTCCAGCGCTGCCTGTCGCGCCTGCAGGAAATGCAGAGCGAAGAGTACCTCAAGCTGCCGCATTTGCCCTGAGCCTGCCGGGCTTGCCGCCGCCGTATCGCCGGTTGTCCGCCGCCGGCGATAAATTTATTTTCCATTCAAAAACCGTTCGATCTTTGTGAGCGACTTCTCTATAATCTTGCGACCCCACGTTACAACAAAGTTTTTTTTCCCAAAAACTTTATAGTGCCGGCAATGGCTATTCGAAGGGGTAGGTTTGCTGGACTTGTATGGTCGTGTGAGCCTCAACTGTTTTCGAGCGTTTGGGTGTTCACCAACGTGTAACTAATTATTGGGTAAGCTTTCTAATGAAAACTTTTACAGCTAAACCAGAAACCGTAAAACGCGACTGGTACGTTGTTGATGCAGATGGTAAAACTTTAGGCCGTCTCGCTACTGAACTGGCTCGTCGCCTGCGCGGCAAGCATAAAGCGGAATACACCCCGCACGTGGATACCGGTGATTACATCATCGTTCTGAACGCTGACAAAGTTGCTGTAACCGGCAACAAGCGTACAGACAAAGTGTACTACCACCACACCGGCCACATCGGTGGTATCAAGCAAGCGACCTTTGAAGAGATGATTGCCCGCCGTCCTGAGCGCGTGATTGAAATCGCGGTTAAAGGCATGCTGCCAAAGGGCCCGCTGGGTCGTGCTATGTTCCGTAAACTGAAAGTTTACGCGGGCACCGAGCACAATCACGCGGCACAGCAACCGCAAGTTCTGGACATTTAATCGGGATTAATGGCAATGGCTGAAAATCAATACTACGGCACTGGTCGCCGCAAAAGCTCCGCCGCTCGCGTCTTCATCAAGCCGGGCAACGGTAACATCGTTATCAACCAGCGCAGCCTGGAACAGTACTTCGGTCGCGAAACTGCCCGCATGGTAGTTCGTCAGCCGCTGGAACTGGTCGACATGGTTGGCAAACTGGATCTGTACATCACCGTTAAAGGTGGTGGTATCTCCGGTCAAGCTGGCGCCATCCGTCACGGTATCACCCGTGCACTGATGGAGTACGATGAGACTCTGCGTTCTGAACTGCGTAAAGCTGGCTTCGTCACCCGTGACGCTCGTCAGGTTGAACGTAAGAAAGTCGGTCTGCGTAAAGCACGTCGTCGTCCGCAGTTCTCCAAGCGTTAATTTCCGCTGCTTCGGCAGTGCGATTTACGCAAAAAACCCGGTGCTTCACCGGGTTTTTTTATGCCTGAAATCCGCCGCCCCCGACTAAAATCTGTGGCATATCAGACAATTCAACATGAATTCGCCGCACCGTCCCCACAAAACAAGCAAAATCTGGTAAACTATCACCCACTTTTGCGCCTGTTCGCCGTGCAGTTGACCTCCTGGGCCGGTTTTTCATGGGCTCGGGTCGCGCTGCGTGCTGCCGGCCTGCGGCAAGATTATTCAGGATAGCAGCCTGTCAGTTGGCTATTCGCAGTATTTTCTAGATAACTTGGAGGTTTTCATGGCTGTCGCTGCCAACAAACGTTCGGTAATGACGCTGTTCTCTGGCCCGACCGACATTTTTAGCCATCAAGTACGTATCGTACTGGCGGAGAAAGGTGTCAGCGTCGAGATCGAGCAGGTCGAAATGGATAACCTGCCGCAAGATCTGATTGACCTCAACCCTTACCAGACGGTGCCTACGCTGGTCGATCGCGAACTGACCCTGTATGAATCCCGCATCATCATGGAATACCTGGATGAGCGCTTCCCGCACCCGCCGCTGATGCCGGTTTACCCGGTTGCCCGTGGCGAGAGCCGTCTGATGATGCTGCGCATCGAGAAGAACTGGTACTCGCTGATGGACAAGATCGAGAAGAGCAGCGGTCAGGAAGCGGAATCCGCCCGTCGTCAGCTGCGTGAAGAGCTGTTGGCGATCGCGCCGATCTTCGGTCAGGCGCCGTATTTCATGAGCGAAGAGTTCAGCCTGGTGGATTGCTACCTGGCGCCGCTGTTGTGGCGTCTGCCGCAGCTGGGCATTGAATTGAGCGGTGCCGGCTCCAAAGAGCTGAAAGGCTACATGACCCGCGTCTTCGAACGCGACGCTTTCCTGGCTTCCCTGACCGAAGCCGAGCGTGAAATGCGCCTGCAAACCCGGGGCTAAGCGCGATGGACATGTCTCAGATGACGCCGCGTCGCCCGTATCTGCTGCGGGCGTTCTATGACTGGCTGCTGGATAACCAGCTGACGCCGCACCTGGTGGTCGACGTGACTCGCCCGGACGTGCAGGTGCCGATGGAGTTCGCGCGTGACGGCCAGATCGTGCTGAATATCGCGCCGCGCGCGGTAGGCAACCTGGCGTTGGGCAACGAGGACGTGCAGTTCAACGCGCGCTTCGGCGGCGTGCCGCGTCAGGTTTCGGTGCCGATGGCCGCCGTGCTGGCGATCTATGCGCGTGAAAACGGCGCCGGCACGATGTTCGAACCGGAAGCCGCCTACGACGAGAGCGAAGGCGTGTTCGAAGGCCTGGACAATGAGACGATCCCTTCGGAAACCCTGATGTCGGTGATCGACGGCGATCGCCCGGATACCGCGGAAGACAACCGCCCGGACGACGAGCCGCCGCAGCCGCCGCGCGGTGGCCGCCCGGCGCTGCGCGTGGTGAAGTAATCCCGCGCGAACAAACGAAAAAGCACCCTATGGGGTCGTACCACAGTTCTTTCAGCGCTGTTTTCATCAGCCAGACCACATTCAACGGCTGATTCGCCTCCAGCAACTCCGTGAGCTTTACCTCATGCCCTTCGGGCAGGTTTTCGGGGTTGCGCAGCAGCAGCCAGCGGCTGCGTTTGATGACCTGACGCGATTTTGGGTTATCACGGAGTTGATTGGCCTGGTCGACGCGGACCCGGTCGATAACCTCCCGGCCATACTTTGCCACCACATGGAACAAGTCATAGACCACTTCCGCCTGCGGGCAGTGATGCCTGACTTCCAGGTCTAACGCCGTATTCATATCCATGGCGACAGACTGGATAGCGGCACAGCCTTCAGCGCCCAGCCAGACGAAGAAGGGGCGGAAGGCCGCTCTGCTGCGGCCTTCGCCCACCCACAACACCTGTTGCGTATCCGCATCCATCACCACGGTGGCATAACGATGTCCTTTGAACAGGGCGAACTCATCCATCACCAGACGGCGGAGGGTATGGCGCTGCGGCTCTGTCCGTTCCCGCAGCAGACGCCGGTAGTCGATATTCTTGACCGTATGCCAGTGCAGTCCGGTGAGTTGTGCAACATGTTTAATCGGCAGTAAACGGACCAGTGACTCAACCCATACGGATAGCGTCGTGGTATATCTCTGGCGTTCAGGCAACCAGCTGATTTTTTCGGTGGTGACCCCGCAATGGGGGCAACACAGGCGCCGGACGGGGACGTTGAGCCAGACGACCCAATCGAGCAGCTGGCGTTCACGCACTCGGCGGAAGGAAACATCATGCACAACAGGCACCCGCCGCTCACAACGACGACAACAGGGCATGACGGCAGCGTCAGGCTGGAGCTGGATAAGCAGGGAGTTGGCAGAAGGATGCGAGAAGGAATTGACGATAAAGCCTTCCCAGAACAGGGAGCAAAGGTTAGCATTCATAGTGACGGCAGTTTTGAAAGTTTAGGGTGTGTTTTGGCGAATACAAACCTAAACGTTCTGACTTTTTTTGCCCGGCAGAAACGGATCAGCCTTTCAAGGCGGCAATGCAGGCATCGCGCGGCGCGCTGAGATCGCCTACGCGCACGGTGGACAAGGCACGGGCCGCGCGCTCACGGAAGCTGGTGATGGCGGTGTCGCCTTGCACTTCCGGCGGCGCGGTGCAGATGTCATTGAGCGGGAGATCGTTGCCTTTGTTGAGCGCCTGCAATACCGCCGCCGGGTTGTAGATCAGGGCCGCGGAGAGGGCAGATTTAATGCCGGCGGTAAATCCGGCATTGCCGCCGCCGGCCAGCTTGGGCGCCAGGGCAATCCAGCTGTCGTCCCCCAACCGGATGCTGTTTTCCACGGCGCTGAACTGCCCGGCCTTGCCCAACTGTGCCACGACCGGCCGCGCGCCGCGCGCTTCGATATTGTAACCGACCTCCTGCGAATCCAGCGCCATGGCTGAAGCGCTGAAACTGACGGCCAGCAGTGCGCCGGCCAACAGGGATATGGAGCATTTCATGTTCGCTATCCTTATCTCGGTGTCAGGCGCAGCCGCGCCCCGCAATGGTGCTAACTCAATACTATAGCGCGTTGAAGCGGTGAGGTGAGGGGAGGTTGTTACAAAGCGTGGCAGGCTAAAAACAGAGGCCCGGCAATGTGCCGGGCCTCTGGCGGTACGGAAGGTTTACACTTCCAGGTAGTTCATGATGCCGTCTGCCGCCTTGCGGCCTTCGGCGATCGCCGTCACCACCAGGTCGGAACCGCGCACCGCGTCGCCGCCGGCGAAGATTTTCGGGTTGCTGGTCTGGAACGCGTTGTCGCTGCCTTCCGGCGCCAGGATGCGGCCCTGTTTATCGAGCTGCACGTCGTGCGCCGCCAGCCAGTCCATACGGTGTGGGCGGAAGCCGAACGCCATCACCACCGCGTCGGCGTCGATCACGTGTTCGGAACCCGGCACCTGCTCCGCCGCCTGACGGCCGTTGGCATCCGGTGCGCCCAGCTGGGTGCGCACCATCTTTACCCCGGCCACGCGGCCGGCGCTGTTCAGCTCGATGCTCAGCGGCTGCAGGTTAAACTGGAAATCTACCCCTTCTTCCCGGGCGTTCTTCACTTCGCGCTTGGAACCCGGCATGTTGGCTTCGTCGCGGCGGTAGGCGCAGGTGACCTGCGTCGCGCCCTGGCGCACCGAGGTACGCACGCAGTCCATGGCGGTATCGCCGCCGCCCAGCACCACCACGCGCTTGCCTTCCATGCTGACGTAAGGCTCGTGCTGCTCGGTTTCATAGCCCATCAGCTGCTTGGTGTTGGCGATCAGGAACGGCAGCGCGTCGTACACGCCCTGCGCTTCCTCGTTCTCCAGGCCGCCGCGCATCGACTGATAGGTGCCGACGCCGAGGAATACTGCATCGTACTCGCTCAGCAAGGTCTCCATGCTGATGTCTTTGCCCACTTCGGTGTTCAGCTGGAACTCGATGCCCATCTCGCTGAAGATGCCGCGGCGTTTGACCATCACTTCCTTTTCCAGCTTGAAGGCCGGGATGCCGAAGGTCAGCAGGCCGCCGATCTCCGGATGACGGTCATATACCACCGCCTTGACGCCGTTGCGGGTCAATACGTCGGCGCAGGCCAGCCCGGCAGGGCCGGCACCGACAATCGCCACGCGCTTGCCGGTCGGCTGCACGTGCGACATGTCCGGCTTCCAGCCCATTTCGATGGCTTTATCGCTGATGTAGCGTTCGATATTGCCGATGGTGACCGCGCCGAACTCGTCGTTCAGGGTGCAGGAGCCTTCGCACAGGCGATCCTGCGGGCACACGCGGCCGCACACTTCCGGCAGGCTGTTGGTCTGATGCGCCAGGTCCGCCGCTTCCATGATGCGGCCTTCGTTGGCCAGCTTCAGCCAGTTCGGGATGTAGTTGTGCACCGGGCACTTCCACTCGCAATACGGGTTGCCGCAGGACAGACAGCGGTCCGCCTGGGCCTTGGCCTGGGTTTCCGAAAACGGTTCGTAGATCTCGACGAACTCGATTTTGCGGATCTTCAGCGGTTTCTTTGGCGGATCAACACGCTGCAGGTCGATAAATTGGTAAACGTTCTGGCTCATTAATGACCTACCTCTTACTGCGCCTGCACCCGCAGCTCGGCTGCGGAACGGCTACGGTGACCCAACAGCGCTTTGACATCGCTGGACTTCGGTTTGACCAGGGCGAACTTCGGCGCCCACTCCGGCCAGTTGGCCAGGATCTCTTCCGCGCGGGAAGAGCCGGTCGCCTGCACGTGTTCGGTGATCAGGCCGCGCAGGTGCTCCTCATGGATCGCCAGCTGATCGACATCCAGCACTTCCACCAGCTCCGGGTTCACGCGCTTGCGGAACTCGCCGTCTTCGTCCAGCACGTAGGCGAAGCCGCCGGTCATGCCCGCACCGAAGTTGATGCCGGTTTTACCCAACACGCAGACGATGCCGCCGGTCATGTATTCGCAGCCGTTGTCGCCGATGCCTTCCACCACGGTGATGGCGCCGGAGTTGCGCACCGCGAAGCGTTCGCCCGCGCGGCCGGCGGCGAACAGCTTGCCGCCGGTGGCGCCGTACAGGCAGGTGTTGCCAACGATGCTGGCTTCATGGCTGCGGAAGGCGGAGCCGATCGGTGGACGCACCGCGATGCTGCCGCCGGCCATGCCTTTGCCGACATAGTCGTTGGCGTCGCCGGTCAGGGTCAGCTCGACGCCGCCGGCGTTCCAGACGCCGAAGCTCTGCCCGGCGGTGCCGGAGAAGTGCGCCTTGATCGGATCGGCCGCCATGCCCTGATCGCCGTGCACGTCGGCGATAGCGCCGGACAGCATGGCGCCCACGGAGCGGTCGGTGTTGCGAATGTCGAAGTAGAAGGTTTTACCCTGCTTCGCTTCGATATGCGGTTGCGCCTGCGCCAGCAGTTCTTTGTTCAGCAGGCCCTTGTCGAACGCCGGGTTGCTGCTTTCGGTGCAGTACACCGCTTTACCCGGATGCGGCGTGGCGGTTTTCAGCAGCGGCGACAGATCCAGCTTGTTCTGCTTGGCAGAGATGCCGTCCAGCTCGGTCAGGAACTCGGTGCGGCCGATCAGATCCACCAGTTGGCTCACGCCCAGTTGCGCCATGATCTCGCGGGTTTCACGCGCGATAAACTGGAAGTAATTCGTCACGCGTTCCGGCAGGCCGTGGTAGTGATCGCGGCGCAGCTTGTCGTCCTGAGTCGCGACGCCGGTCGCGCAGTTGTTGAGGTGGCAGATGCGCAGGTATTTACAACCCAGCGCCACCATCGGCCCGGTGCCGAAGCCGAAGCTTTCCGCACCCAGTATCGCCGCCTTGACGATGTCCACGCCGGTTTTCAGGCCGCCGTCCACCTGCAGGCGGATCTTGTGGCGCAGGCCGTTGGCCACCAGCGCCTGCTGGGTTTCCACCAGGCCCAGCTCCCAAGGACAGCCGGCGTATTTCACCGAGGACAGCGGGCTGGCGCCGGTGCCGCCGTCGTAACCGGCGATGGTGATGAGATCGGCATAGGCTTTTGCCACGCCGGTGGCGATGGTGCCGACGCCCGGTTCGGACACCAGTTTCACCGAGATCACCGCCTTCGGGTTGACCTGCTTCAGGTCGAAGATCAGCTGCGCCAGATCTTCGATCGAGTAGATGTCGTGGTGCGGCGGCGGGGAGATCAGGGTCACGCCCGGCACCGAGTAACGCAGTCTGGCGATGTACGGAGTGACCTTGTCGCCCGGCAGCTGGCCGCCTTCGCCCGGCTTGGCGCCCTGCGCCACCTTAATCTGGATCACGTCGGCGTTCACCAGGTAGGCCGGCGTCACGCCGAAGCGGCCGGAGGCTACCTGTTTGATGCGCGACACCTTGTTGGTGCGGTAGCGCGCCGGATCTTCGCCGCCTTCGCCGGAGTTGGAGAAGCCGCCGAGGCCGTTCATGGCGATCGCCAGCGACTCGTGCGCTTCCGGGCTCAGTGCGCCGATCGACATCGCCGCGGTGTCGAAGCGTTTGAACAGCGACTCCGCCGGTTCAACCTGATCGACCGGGATCGGTTCGCCTTTCGGCGTGATGGCCAGCAGATCGCGCAGCATGGCGACCGGCCGCTCGTTCACCAGCTTGGCGTAGGCCTGATAGTCACTGTATTCCCCGCTGTGCACCGCTTTTTGCAGCGAGTTCACCACGTCCGGGTTGTAGGCGTGGTATTCGCCGCCGTGCACGAACTTCAGCAGGCCGCCTTGCTCCAGCGGCTTGCGTTTCAGCCAGGCGCGCTTGGAGAGGTTCTGCAGATCCTGCTGGAAATCGCTGAAGCTGGCGCCGCCGATGCGGCTGACCACGCCCTGGAAGCACAGATCCGCCAGATCGCGGTGCAGGCCGACCGCTTCGAACAGCTTGGAGCAGCGGTAAGAGGCGATGGTCGAGATGCCCATTTTGGACATGATCTTGTACAGGCCTTTGTTGATGCCGTTGCGGTAGTTCAGCATCACATCGCGGTATTTCTTGTCGATCGCCTGGCTGTCCACCAGCTTGGCCAGGGTTTCATAGGCCAGGTACGGGTAGATGGCGGTCGCGCCGAAGCCGAGCAGCACGGCGAAGTGGTGCGGATCGCGGGCGCTGGCGGTTTCAACGATCAGGTTGGCGTCGCAGCGCAGGCTTTTCTCTACCAGGCGAGTTTGCACGGCGCCAACCGCCATCGGGGCCGGTACCGGCAGGCGGCCGGGCGCGATGGCGCGGTCGGACAGCACCAACAGCACCGCACCTTCGCGCACCTTGCGTTCCGCTTCGTCGCACAGGGCGCGAATGGTTTGCTCCAGATCCTGCTGCTGCGGATCGAAGGTCAGATCGAGCGTCTCGGCGCGATAGTATTCGCCTTCCAGCGTGGTGAGCTGTTTGAAATCGGAGTACAGCAGGATCGGCGATTTGAAGCTCAGGCGGTGCGCCTGGCCTTCGGCTTCGCAGAACACGTTCATTTCACGGCCGATGCTGGTGGCCAGCGACATGACGTGCGCTTCGCGCAGCGGATCGATCGGCGGGTTGGTGACCTGCGCGAACTGCTGGCGGAAATAGTCGTAAACGATGCGCGGCCGGCTGGAGAGCACGGCGAACGGGGTATCGTCGCCCATCGAACCGGTGGCTTCCTGGCCAATCTCGCCCAGCACGCGGATCACCTGATCTAGCTCTTCGCTGCTGTAGCCGAACTGTTTCTGGTAGGTTTCGAGCTGCGCGTCGTCGAGCTCGCGGCTGCCGACCTGATCGTCCGGCAGATCTTCGAACGGCACCAGACGTTTGACGTTTTTCTCCATCCACTCTTTATACGGATGGCGGCTTTTCAGATCGTTGTCGGTTTCCGCCGAGTGCAGGATGCGGCCGCTGCGGGTGTCGATCACCATCAGCTCGCCGGGGCCGACGCGGCCTTTTTCCACCACTTCGTCCGGCTGGTAATCCCAGATGCCGACTTCGGAGGCGCAGGTGATCAGCTTGTCTTTGGTGATGACATAGCGCGCCGGGCGCAGGCCGTTGCGATCGAGGTTACAGGCGGCGTAGCGGCCGTCGGACATCACGATGCCGGCCGGGCCGTCCCACGGCTCCATGTGCATCGAGTTGAAGTCGAAGAAGGCGCGCAGATCGCCGTCCATGTCCGGGTTGTTCTGCCAGGCCGGCGGCACCAGCAGGCGCATGGCGCGGATGAGATCCATCCCGCCCGCCAGCAACAGTTCCAGCATGTTGTCCAGCGAGCTGGAATCGGAGCCGGTTTCGTTGACGAACGGCGCGGCGGCCTGCAGATCCGGGATCAGCGGCGTTTGGAATTTATAGGTACGGGCACGCGCCCACTGGCGGTTGCCGGTGATTGTGTTGATTTCGCCGTTGTGCGCCAGGTAGCGGAACGGCTGCGCCAGCGGCCAGCGCGGCACGGTGTTGGTGGAGAAGCGCTGGTGGAACAGGCAAATGGCCGACTCCAGGCGCAGGTCCGCCAGATCGAGATAGAAGCGCGGCAGATCCGCAGGCATGCACAGGCCTTTATAGATCGTCACCAGGTTGGAGAAGCTGCAGACGTAGAAGCTGTTGTCCTGCACGCGTTTCTCTATGCGGCGGCGCGCCACGAACAGGCGGCGTTCCATATCGCGTGGGCGCCAGCCGGCCGGGGCGTTAACGAAGATTTGCTCGATGCGCGGCAGGGAGGAGAGGGCGATTTCACCCAGCACGTCCGGGTTGGTCGGCACTTCACGCCAGCCGACGATCGACAGCGTTTCGTTTTGCAGCTCTTCTTCCACGATGCGGCGGCTGAGGCGCGCTTCCTCTTCATTCTGGCTGAGGAACATCATGCCGACGGCGTAGTTCTTGGCCAAACGCCAGCCGCGCTCTTCTGCCACCATGCGGAAGAAGCGATCGGGTTTTTGCAGCAACAGGCCGCAGCCGTCGCCGGTCTTGCCGTCGGCCAGGATCGCGCCGCGGTGTTGCATGCGGGCCAGCGCGTGAATGGCGGTGCGAACCACCTTGTGGCTAGGTTCGCCTTCTATGTGGGCGATCAGGCCGAAACCACAGTTGTCCCTCTCTTGGGATTTATCGTACAACATATCAGTGAACCTCCCCAGGCTCTGCGTGACTCTCACAACCTACTGCGAGGGGGCTTCCCAATTTCAGGCAGAAGTCCAATCAGCAAGTTAACCCCGCCAATCTGCTTTTCCGCCCTCCATCAATGGCCTCTCGTGACGGTCTCACAAGTGGTATAGGACTTGTTTTAAGAGGGAGTCTTCAATTACTGCATAAATATGACGAGACGTTTGCCCGTCCAGAAAGCTTCCAGCGGACTTCCAACTTAGCGAGAAAGAATTCGCAGGTCAAATGTGGGCTTAAGATAGATTCTTATCGAATTGATGATGTTTATTTATTTGAAAAATAAGTATTTTAATGCGTTTTTGCACTATCGTGGGGCAACGGCGATCCCCACAGAAGTGTGAGCTGTCTCACTATAGTGCAACCCCTTAATCTCTGCACCATGCTAGTGCGGGGGTTAATGGCAGAATTTTATTCTATAAGATATTTCTTTGTTGATGTTTGTCACTGTTTTTCACCGCATTGTCATATTGCCGTTAACGGTTGCGCGACGATTAGAATAATTCATCAGAATTATAGTGAATTTATTTGCGTTTATGATGAATAGTTATGCCTGATGGCGCCTTGCGGGGAAAGCGTTGATCTCTGTCATCGCGGGAAAAGCCGTTTCTTATTAGCATCGCGGCTTTGAACACAGAGAATCACCAAGATTATGCAGTTGCCGCAATTAGTCAATATGTTTGGCGCAGATCTCCAGCGCCGCTATGGCGAAAAGATCCATAAACTCACGCTGCACGGCGGATTCAGCTGCCCTAACCGCGACGGCACGTTGGGGCGCGGCGGCTGTACGTTTTGCAACGTCGCTTCGTTCGCCGATGAGGCGATGCAGCGGCAAAGTATCGCTGAACAGCTGGCGCAGCAGGCCGCGCGGGTCAACCGGGCGCGGCGCTATTTGGCCTATTTCCAGGCCTATACCAGCACCTATGCGGAGGTCGAACTGCTGGCGTCGATGTATCGGCAGGCGTTGGCGCAGAGCGAGATGGTCGGCCTGTGCGTCGGTACCCGGCCGGACTGCGTGCCGCCCGCCGCATTGGATCTGCTGACGGGGTATCGCGAGGAGGGTTATGAAGTGTGGCTGGAGCTGGGGCTGCAGACGGCGCACGATAAAACGCTCAAACGCATCAACCGCGGCCATGATTTCCGCTGCTATCAGCAGACCGCGCAACGGGCCCGGCAGCGCGGGCTGAAGGTGTGCTGCCATCTGATCGTCGGGCTGCCGGGAGAAAACCAGCGCGATCATCTGCTCACGCTGCAGCGGGTGGTGGCGTCCGGCGTGGATGGCATCAAGCTGCATCCGCTGCACGTCGTGACCGGCAGTACCCTGGCCCGCGCGTGGCGAGCCGGGCGTTTGCCCGACCTGGCGCTGGAGGACTACGCCGTCAGCGCCGGGGAGATGATCCGCCACACGCCTGGCGAGGTGGTGTATCACCGCCTGTCTGCCAGCGCCCGTCGGCCCACGCTGCTGGCGCCGCTGTGGTGCGAAAACCGCTGGAGCGGCATGCAGGCGGTGGGCGCTTATCTGCAGCAATACGGCGGGCAGGGCAGCGCGCTGGATGCCGCCCTGCGTTATTCACCGACGTTATAACTGCAGGTTGGTGCGTACCTCCGCGCGGGCGCGCTGCAAATCGGCCTGTAGCTGCGGGTTCGCCAACAGCCGTGCGGCGAGCGCCGTCGCCGCCAGCTTACCGCCTTCCAGATCGCTCGGATAGTGCACACCGGCAATCACCCGGCTTTGCGCATTGCTTGCCGCCCGTTCAAACAGCGCACTGCGTTTTTCCGGCACCATCTGCGCCAGCAGGATCGCCGTCAGGTAGCTGTCCATCGCGTGCCCGCTGGGGTAGGAATCGCCTTCCGGCGGCGGCAGCAGCGGTTTCACGCGGCGGTCGGCCTCATAGGGGCGCTGGCGACCATAGAAAGCTTTGGCGGGCATCAGGCTTTGTTCAAAGTCTTGATAGACCCGGCGGAACAGGGCGGCGGTGAGCGGATGGCGATCGACGGTGAACGTCGGGCCGAAGATATCGCGAGCGAAGGGGAAGGCGGCGTCTTCCAGGTGATCATCCCGCTTGGCCTTGGCGACTTGTTCCGCCGTACGGCCAGCCTGTATGGTCAGTACCGCCTGCAGATCCGCCCGATTCTGCGGCGTATCCGTTGAAGGCGGCGGCGGCAACAGCGTAGCGATTTGTTGTTGCTCCTCATTCAGATAGCCGGTCACGGTAGTGGTGGCCTTCAGGGGCAAAATAACGGTCAGAGACAGGACGAACAGGGTAGTGCGATAGATGGTTAACATGGTCAATCCTCACATCAGGGAAATGAGGAAGCCTGCCGGGCTGGCCACAACGCGGCTGCAGGTGAAAGTAAACCGCGGGATAACATCCTTTCCCTTACTTCAAGCCTCAAGGCTTCGCTATCCGTGTCTGCGAAAGCATTCGTCATGCACGGTGCATCATTAATATATTAACGTAAGGGCATTCTCAAGCGGCCGCGGTGTGGGGGGTGTCACATAAAAAGTCTTTTAGTTACAATTGATTAATCCCTAAGTATGAGCGGAACGATCAACGTGGTTTTTCATGGTTTCGGCGGCAATGAACCGCCCGTTGCACGCCAGACGCCGCTATTTTCCGTTAGCAGGACTTGACTCTCAGACACAGCGGAAAAATTTACGGTATGATTCAAAAGATTGTGTCTGATGGGAGCCGCTATGAAGCAAATCCGGGTGTTGGCCCAGTACTACGTCGATTTAATGGTGAAACTGGGGTTGGTGCGCTTCTCGCTGCTGCTGGCCTCGGCGCTGGTGGTGCTGGCGATGGTGGTGCAGATGGCGGTGACCATGCTGCTGCGCGGCGAAGTGGAAAGCATCGACGTGGTGCGTTCGATCTTCTTCGGCCTGTTGATCACCCCGTGGGCGGTCTACTTCCTCTCGGTGGTGGTGGAGCAGCTGGAGGAATCGCGCCAGCGGCTGGCGCGGCTGGTGGACAAGCTGGAAGAGATGCGCCACCGCGATCTGGAGCTCAATCAGCAGCTCAAAGACAATATCAGCCAGCTGAACCAGGAGATCGCCGACCGTATCAAGGCGGAAGAAGAGCGCCTGCAGGTGATGGAGAAACTGACGGAAGAGATGGAACAGCGTGAACTGGCACAGATTGAGCTGGGCCAGCAATCGGCGCTGCTGCGTTCCTTCCTCGATGCCTCGCCGGATCTGGTCTACTACCGCAACGAAGACAAAGAATTTTCCGGCTGCAACCGCGCGATGGAGCTGCTGACCGGCAAGAGCGAGAAGCAGCTGATCGGCCTGACGCCGTTCGACGTCTACGGCCGGGAGATCGCCGAAAAGGTCATTGAGACCGACGAGAAGGTGTTCCGCCACAACGTCTCGCTGACCTACGAACAGTGGCTGGTGTATCCCGATGGCCGCAAGGCCTGTTTCGAGCTGCGCAAGGTGCCGTTTTACGACCGGGTGGGCAAACGCCACGGGCTGATGGGCTTCGGCCGCGATATTACCGAGCGTAAGCGCTACCAGGACGCGCTGGAGAACGCCAGCAGGGAGAAGACCACCTTTATCTCCACGATCAGCCACGAGCTGCGTACGCCGCTTAACGGCATCGTCGGCCTGAGCCGCATCCTGCTCGATACCGAGCTGAACGACGAGCAGCTGAAATACCTGAAGACCATTCACGTCAGCGCCATCACCCTCGGCAATATCTTCAACGACATTATCGAAATGGATAAGCTCGAGCGGCGCAAGGTGCAGCTCGACAACCAGCCGGTGGACTTCACCGGCTTCCTGGCGGATCTGGAGAACCTCTCCGGCCTGTTGGCGCAGCCGAAAGGGCTGCAGTTCACCATGGAGCCGCAGACGCCGCTGCCGCAGCAGATCGTGACCGACGGTACGCGCCTGCGGCAGATTTTGTGGAACCTGATCGGCAACGCGGTGAAATTCACCCAGCAGGGGCAAATCGTGGTGCGCGTGCGGCGCGAGGCGCAGGAGGAGAAGCTGGTGTTCGAGGTGGAAGACTCGGGCATGGGCATCCCGCAGGACGAGCAGGACAAGATCTTCGCCATGTATTACCAGGTGAAAGATCAGCGCGGCGGCCGTCCGGCCACCGGCACCGGCATCGGGCTGGCGGTCTCCAAGCGACTGGCGCAGAGCATGGGCGGCGACATCACCGTGCGCAGCGAACAGGGGCACGGTTCTTGCTTCACTCTGACCATCCAGGCGCCGGCGGTGCAGGAAGCCGCCAGCGCGGCGCCGGAGGAAGAGGAACTGCCGTTGCCGGCGCTGCACATCCTGCTGGTGGAGGATATCGAGCTGAACGTGATCGTGGCGCGCTCGGTGCTGGAGAAACTGGGCAACAGCGTCGAGGTGGCGATGAACGGCCACGACGCGCTGGCGATGTTCGATCCGGACGAGTTCGATTTGGTGCTGCTGGACATCCAGCTGCCGGACATGACCGGGCTGGACATCGCCCGGGCGCTGCGCGAACGCTACGCCGGGCAGGCGCTGCCGCCGCTGGTGGCCCTGACCGCCAACGTGCTGAAAGACAAAAAAGAGTACCTCGAGGCGGGCATGGACGATGTGCTGAGCAAGCCGCTGTCGGTGCCGGCGTTGACCCAGGTCATCAAACACTATTGGGATCATCAACCTTCTCACACTTCAAAGAAAACGGAGCACAAGGCGATGCAGATTAATGAGTCGTTACTCGATACCGCGATGCTGGAACAGTACATGGACCTGGTTGGCCCGCAGCTGATCCACCAAAGCCTGGAGATGTTCGAACAGATGATGCCGGGCTACCTGGCGGTGCTGGACTCCAACATGACGGCGCGCGATCAGAAAGGCATCACCGAGGAAGGGCACAAGATCAAAGGCGCCGCCGGTTCGGTCGGTCTGCGTCACCTGCAGCAGCTGGCGCAACAGATTCAAACGCCGACGCTGCCGGCCTGGTGGGATAACGTGCAGGATTGGGTGGATGAGTTGAAGCAAGAGTGGCGCAACGACGTGCAGGTACTGCGGGCTTGGGTAGAGAACGCTGAAAAAAAATGACCCCGACCTAAGCCGGGGTGCGCGAATATTGCGCCAACACCAGGGAAATTGTGAACCTGCGTATTGGTTTCAGTGTTCTGGTCGAGCAGGTTGTAGCGAATTCCTAAACATCATACAGCCAACAACATAGCAAATGTAAGCGCTCTTGTTAGAAGATTCATTAAAATGTGTGATGTAGATTAGTGTTTGTCAACTCCGAGCACGAACCAGTTGACAGCAGCGACAGGAGTAAGAGTGATGAAAAAGGTGGGTGTCGTCCTCAGCGGCAGCGGCGTTTATGACGGTACGGAGATCCATGAAGCGGTGCTGACGCTGCTGGCGTTGGACCGTGCCGGCGCGCAGGCGGTGTGCTTTGCGCCCGATAAACCACAATGCCATGTTATTAATCACTTATCAGGTGAGGAGATGGCGGAGTCGCGCAATGTTCTGATTGAGTCGGCGCGCATTGCCCGCGGCGCGGTGCAGCCGCTGGCGCTGGCGGACGCCGCGCAGCTGGATGCGCTGATCGTGCCCGGCGGCTTCGGCGCCGCCAAGAACCTCAGCAATTTCGCCGAAGCCGGCGCGGAATGTTGGGTCGATGAAGATTTGGCGCGTCTGACGCGCGAGATGCATAAGGCCGGCAAACCAATTGGCCTGATGTGCATCGCGCCGGCGCTGTTGCCGAAATTGCTGAATCAACAAGCGCGGCTGACCATTGGCAACGATCCGGACCTGGGAGAAGTGATTGACGCCATGGGCGGCGAGCCGGTGATTTGTCCGGTGGACGATATCGTGGTGGACAGCGAACACAAAGTCGTGACCACGCCGGCCTATATGCTGGCGCCGTCGATCGCGCAGGCGGCCCTCGGCATCGATAAGCTGGTGGCGCGGGTGCTGGAACTGGCTGAATGAGAAAATCGCTCGGCGGATGGCGGCGACTGCGCCCAGGGTATTGGCTGAAGCGCGGAGTCATCGCGATTCTCGGCCTGTGGGTGTTGGGCATTGCGGCCTTTGCCTTCCTGCCGGTGCCGTTTTCCGCCGTGATGGTGGAGCGGCAAGTCAGCGCCTGGCTGAGCGGCGACTTCGGCTACGTCGCCCATTCGGACTGGGTGTCGATGGACGACATCTCGCCGCAAATGGCGCTGGCGGTGATGGCGGCGGAGGATCAGAAGTTTCCAGACCATTGGGGCTTCGACGTGGCGGCCATTGAAAAGGCGCTCAGCCACAACGAGAAGCGCCCGACGCGCATCCGCGGCGCGTCCACGCTGTCGCAGCAAACCGCCAAGAACCTGTTTCTGTGGGATGGCCGCAGCTGGCTGCGCAAAGGGCTGGAGGCCGGATTGACGTCGGGCATCGAGCTGGTGTGGACCAAGCGGCGCATTCTGACGGTGTACCTGAACATCGTCGAGTTCGGCGACGGGGTGTTTGGCGTAGAGGAGGCATCACAACGCTTTTTCCATAAGCCGGCCAAACGGCTGACCGCGGCCGAAGCGGCGCTGCTGGCGGCGGTATTGCCGAATCCGCATCGCTTCAGGGCCGATGCGCCGTCCGGTTATGTGATACAGCGACAGCAGTGGATCATGCGCCAGATGCGGCAGCTGGGCGGGGAAGCGTTTTTAAGCGAGAACAAGCTGGATTAAACGGGCGGGAACGGCACGGCGCCGCTCCCGCCAGAACGGATTACTTCACATAGGTAAAGGCGGTGGTGACGTGCTTCACGCCGCTGACCTGGCTGGCGATCTGCGCCGCCGACTGTCCTTCCTGTTGGGTGACCAGGCCCAGCAAGAACACTTCGCCATTTTCGGTGGTGACCTTCACGTTGGACGATTTCACCGTATCGCTGGTGAGCAGCTGCGAACGCACCTTGGTGGTGATCCAGGTGTCGGAGGACGCGGTGCTCAGGCTGACCGGCGTGCCCTGACGGATTTCGTTATACACTTCGGTCGTGCCTTCCACGCCCATGGCGATCTGCTTGGCGCGCGCGGTGAGATCGGCGTTAGGCGACTGGCCGGTCAACAGCACTTTGCCCTGATAGGCGGTGGCGACCACCCGGGCGTCTTTCTTCAACTGCTGGTCTTTGCTCAGAGCGCTTTCGACCCTGGCTTCCAGCGTGCCGTCATCCACCTGGGTCCCGACGCTGCGCGGGTCGGTGGCGGTTTTGGTCGCGACGGCCGCACTGCCGACGACGACGCCGGCGATACAGCCTTGCAACAGCAGGGCGCTGGACAGCACTGCAAATGTGGCTTTTAGCTTCATCTCAGTTCCTTAATCGTCCTGGTGGGGGAATAACGTATTGTCTATCAGATCGCACAGGCAGTTTACGGTCAGCATATGCATTTCCTGAATGCGCGAGCTGCGGTGCGACGGGATGCGGATCTCGACATCCTGCTGGCCGAGCAGCCCGGCCAGCTCGCCGCCGTCGTAGCCGGTGAGCGCGACGATGGTCATATCGCGCGTGACGGCCGCCTCGACCGCTTTCACAATATCACGGCTGTTGCCGCGGGTGGAAATCGCCAGCAGCACGTCGCCGGTGTGCCCGAGCGCGCGCACCTGCTTGGCGTACACTTCGTCGTGCAGCCGATCGTTGCTGATCGCCGTCAGCACCACGTTGTCGGCGTTGAGGGCGATGGCCGGCAGGCTGGGGCGCTCGGTTTCAAAACGGTTGATCATGCTGGCGGCGAAGTGCTGCGCGTTGGCCGCCGAGGTGCCGTTGCCGCAGCACAGGATTTTGTTGCCGTTGAGTAAGGATTGAACCAGCGTCATCGCAGCGCGGGAAATGGCGTCCGGCAATGCTTCCGCCGCCGCGATCTGGGTTTGGATGCTTTCGGTAAAACAGACTTTAATTCTATCCAGCACGTTGTATTAATCCACTAAGTCAAAGGGCCGGTCTGCGCCGCAAAACCCCGATTAATCCGCATTGAAGGCGTTGGGTATCCATTCTAACTGGCTACCGGTAATGGCCAAAACATCAAAACGGCAAGATGATGTGTCAAAACTGGCTCCGCGCCCCGCCAGCCAGACGGCGGCGGCATGCAGCAACCGCTGTTGTTTGCGAAAGGTGACGCTGGCGGCCGCGCCGCCGAAGGCGTCGTTGCGGCGGTAGCGCACTTCGACGAACACCCAGGTGGCGCCGTCGCGCATGATGAGGTCGAGCTCACCGCCGCGTACCGCGACGTTGGCGGCGCAGAAGGTGAGCCCGGCGTGTTCCAGGTGACGGCGGGCCAGTAACTCATAGCCCGCCCCTGAGGCGCGTGGGTTCAAGAGACCGGAACGACCGTACCCTGACGGTATTGCAGCCAAGGCAGTTTGCGGTTGATCACGCAGTTCGGCGACGCGCTCAGCGTACCGGTGGTGCCGGAAACCTGGAAGCCCGGCAGCTGGCGCATTTCAGCAAAGTGGTTGGCCAATGTCCAGGCATCCATCCCCATCGCGTACAGGCGCACCAGCGAGTAGTCGTTACGGAAGCGCGCGCTGGCCTGCTGCAACAGCTGAGGATTTGAGCCGGCCAGCAGCGGGATGTCGCTGAACTGCAGGCCTTCCATTTCCAGGCGGAAGTCCGGGCCCGCACCGGCCTGATAGCTGCGCGAGCTGGCGTACATCGCCGGCTTGCCGCGCGAGCTGGTGGCCATGTCGATCATCGGTTTGATCAGCGTCAGCTGAGACTGGGTGGCGACGATATACACCGCGTCGACGCTGCCGTCGGTCGCAGCGGGCACGTCGCTCGGCGGTGCAGGAATGGTCAATCCGGCGATGGTCACGCTCTGCGGCGCCGGGGCGCTCGATATCGGCGTGCCGGTCATGCGGATGCCGCCGCTGTTGACCATCTGGCGCAGTTCGCCGGCGGAGCCGATGTCCTGACGCAGCACGGTTTGCCCGCCTTGCTTCTGCCATTCCTGGTTAAAGGCCTTGGCGACGCGATCGCCGAAGGCGCCGCGCGGCACCAGCAGCAGCGGTTGACGCTTCTGCTGTTCCCAGATGTGGCGTGCGGCGTCGCGCGCTTCATCTTCCGGCGATAGGGCAAAGTAACAGATGTTCAGGTTGTCCTTCGGCGTTTCCGGCTGGTTGAGCGCCAGCACGTTCAGCGTGGTGGTGCTGGCGGACAGCTGATCGACGTTCTCTTTCAGCAGCGGGCCGACCACCAGGGTGGCGCCATCCTGCTGCGCCTGGCTCAGCAAGGCGGCCAGCGGCTGGCTGGTGGTGTCGTACACTTTGACCTGTGCGTTAGCGGCCTGCAGCGGCGTTACCGGCGCACTGGACGGCGCCGCCGGTTGCGCGGCGGTCACCGCAGGCTGGCTCTCTTGCGCCGAAGGGCTGACCGCGCCGTTGGCGTTGATGTCACCCGCGGCGGCCTGGTCGGCCGGCGCCGTTGGGGCCGGCACGCTGGCTGGTTGCGCGGCTTGAGGCTGCGGCGCCGGCATGGAACCGCCGTTTTTCGCCGCTTCGAAGCCTTGTTGGATGGCGTCGGCGAACACTTTCGCCTGGCCGTTCAACGGCAGCAGCAGGGCGATTTTCGAGGTAGAGGCCTGGGTGAAGTTCAGCACCTGGTTCAGGCGAGCGGGCAGCGTTTTGGCCGCCGGGTTTTTCGGATAACGGTTCTGCCAGTCTTTGATGCCGGCCTTCAGCAGATCGGGATCCTGCTTGTTGTCCTGATAGACGCGCAGCAGATCCAGCCAGCCTTGCAGCACGTTCTCGTCGGCGTTGATCACCAGGCTGTTCATCTCCTGCGGCGTCAGCTGCAGCAGCGCCTGCCAGGTCTGATCCAGGTTTTCCTGGTGCGGTTTGCCGGTCAGCAACGGCTCTTGAGCGATATAGGCGCGGATCAAGGGCAGCGACGCTTTGCCCTGATTGGCGGCGATCTGCGCCTGGTAGTAGCGCACCTTCTGATTCGGCGACAGCGAAGCGCTGTCCAGATGGCCCAGCGTGCTGCGGGCGCTGACGTAGCTCTTGTTGGCGATCTGCAGTTCGGCGGTCAGCAACTGGCGTTCAGTCTGCTGCGCGCCGCTGAGATTTTTCGGCAGCTGATTCAACTGGTCGCCGGCCTGAGGCAGTTTTCCTTCACGCAGCAAGGCGCGAATAGCAAGTAATTGCCAGTCAGCCTTGTTATCATCGCTGCTTTGCTGCAACTGCTGCAGGTAGTAATCGGAGCTGGCGCTCGCTTCGTCCTGTATATTGGCGGGCGGCGTTTGCGGGGCCCGACTTGGACAGCCTGCCAGGAAAAGGGCGGCCGCGATGACTGCGGTAAGTCGGACAGGCTTGGAACGCCCTGCTTTGGTACGAACGAATGTTGAGGAAAGCATACTGTATCCAGTGATGTTTTTTTCAAGATGCTCAATATTAAATCGGCAACCCGGATGAAACAATGAATCAACACCAACAATCAGTCATTTCTGCATCAACGCTGTATGTGGTGCCCACCCCCATCGGCAATCTGGGCGATATCACTCACCGTGCGTTAGAGGTACTGAAAAGCGTTGATCTGATCGCGGCGGAAGACACGCGCCATACCGGATTGCTGCTGCAACACTTCGCGATCAACGCGCGTCTGTTCGCGCTGCATGACCACAACGAACAGCAAAAAGCCGATCAGCTGCTGGCGAAACTGCAGGAAGGCCAGAGCATCGCGCTGGTGTCCGACGCCGGCACGCCGCTGATCAACGATCCCGGTTATCACCTGGTGCGCCGCTGCCGCGAGGCCGGCATTCGCGTGGTGCCGCTGCCGGGCGCCTGCGCCGCCACCACCGCGCTGTGCGCTGCGGGCGTCGCTTCCGACCGCTTCTGCTACGAAGGCTTCCTGCCGGCGAAAACCAAGGGGCGCAAGGATACGCTGATGGCGCTGGCGGAGGAACCGCGCACGCTGATTTTCTACGAATCCACTCACCGTCTGCTGGAAAGCCTGCAGGACATGGTCACCGTCTGGGGCCCGCAGCGCTATGTGGTGCTGGCGCGCGAGCTGACCAAAACCTGGGAATCTATCCACGGCGCACCGGTGGGCGAACTGCTGGCGTGGGTGCAGGAAGATGAAGTGCGCCGCCGCGGCGAGATGGTGCTGATCGTCGAAGGCCACAAGGCGCAGGAGGATGCGCTGCCGCTCGAGGCGCTGCGCACGCTGGCGCTCCTGCAAAAAGAGCTGCCGCTGAAAAAGGCGGCGGCGCTGGCGGCCGAAATCCACGGCGTGAAGAAAAATGCGCTGTATAAGCACGCGCTGGAGCAACAACAGCCGTAAAGCGGTTGACCTGCCGCCGCCGCGACGCTACTATCCGCGCCGGAGTTGACCAGACAGTCGCCGCTTCATTGCCGTCCTCTTCGGGGAGACAGATGGAGGGGAGGAAAGTCCGGGCTCCATAGGGCAGGGTGCCAGGTAACGCCTGGGAGGCGCAAGCCTACGACTAGTGCAACAGAGAGCAAACCGCCGATGGCCCGCGCAAGCGGGATCAGGTAAGGGTGAAAGGGTGCGGTAAGAGCGCACCGCGCGGCTGGCAACAGTTCGTGGCACGGTAAACTCCACCCGGAGCAAGGCCAAATAGGGGTTCACATGGTACGGCCCGTACTGAACCCGGGTAGGCTGCTTGAGCCAGTGAGCGATTGCTGGCCTAGAGGAATGACTGTCCACGACAGAACCCGGCTTACCGGTCAACTCCCTCGACAAAAGAAAACCCCGCGCAACGTCAGTTGCGTGGGGTTTTTCGTTGTAAGCCTTAAACCACCTCCTAAGGAGGTGGTGATTGAACCTGTGAGGCTCTAGCCTGAAGGAAACCCATGCCGGAATATTCCAGCTTACTCACCACAAGTAAGAAGGAAATCACCAACATGGGTTTATACAGGAGTTCATCACATGTGTTCTGGCGTTGCAAATACCACCTGGTGTGGACGCCGAAGTATCGATTTAAAATCCTCCGCGACAAGGTGGGTAAAGAGCTCTACCGAACAATTTATATCCTCTGCAACATGAAGGACTGTGAAGTCCTTGAGCTAAATATTCAGCCAGATCATGTGCATCTGGTCGTGATAGTCCCCCCGAAGCTATCGATTTCGACGTTGATGGGCGTCCTGAAAGGACGCAGTGCAATCCGGCTTTACAATCGTTTTCCACATATACGAAAGAAGTTGTGGGGCAATCATTTTTGGGCAAGGGGATACTTTGTCGATACGGTAGGAGTAAACGAAGAAATTATCAGGCGATACGTGAGGCATCAGGATAAGAAGGACCAAGAGATCGAACAGCAGATGGAGTTGTTGCAGGATTAACTCGAAAATGGCCCCCTTTTAGGGGGCGTCGTGTAAAGCCACCTCCTCAGGAGGTGGTCTTTTACTTTCCGGCCGGTTTACACCGGCAGGTCAATCAGCAGCGCGCGCAGCGGCGTTTCGGCGCGGATCGTCAGGCGATTCTCCTCGCGCACGAAGGCGCCGTCGCCGCAGGTCAGGCGCTGCACTTCGTGGCGTTCGCCGGTGGCGGCGATGGTGCCGTGAATCGACTGCAAATAGGCGCGCGGCCCGTTAATCGTCAGCGTTTGCTCTTCGCCCGGCTGCAGATCGAGATGGTGGATCCAGACCTGCTGGCGCAGCTGCAGGCTGCCCTGCGCGCCGTCCGGTGAGGCCAGCAGCAGGTTGCCCGCCGCCGGCAGCGTCAGGCGCTGCACCCGCTCGTTGCTGCGTTCCGGGCAGGCGTCCAGCCACAGCTGCAGGCGGGTCAGCGGCGTATCGCTGCTGACGTTCTGTTCGCTGTAGCTCAGGCCCGGCTGGGTGGCCAGCAGCAGCGCTTCGCCAGCTTTGGCGCGCGCGGCGTTGCCGTCGCTGTCGCGGTATTCCGCCTCGCCCTGCAGGATCAGGTTCAGGATATCCACGCTGGGATAGGTGCGCGGCTGGAACGACGCGCCCGGCGCCAGCACTTCCTGATTCAGCACCCGCAGCGACGCATAGCCCATCAGTTTGGGATCGAAGTAGTGACCAAAGGAAAAGGTGTAGCGAGCCTGCAGCCAACCAAAGTCAGCTTGCCCGCATTGTTGTGCTGTTCTGCATGTAATCATGGCAATCGGCTCTCTAAATTCATTATCCAAATGGTAAGCATCTGGACGTCGGATTGTTAGCCAGTTAATCTGGTCGGCATATTCAAATTTCCTGACAGAGGGATGTGATGGCCAGAGATCGGGCACTCACGCTTGAGGCGCTGAGAGTGATGGACGCGATCGACCGGCGCGGCAGCTTCGCCGCGGCCGCCGACGAATTGGGCCGGGTGCCGTCGGCGCTCAGCTACACCATGCAAAAATTGGAAGAAGAATTGGACGTGGTGCTGTTCGACCGCTCGGGCCACCGCACCAAGTTCACCAACGTGGGGCGCATGTTGCTGGAGCGCGGGCGGGTGCTGCTGGAAGCGGCTGACAAGCTGACCACCGACGCCGAGGCGCTGGCGCGCGGTTGGGAAACCCACCTGACCATCGTCAGCGAAGCGCTGTCACCGCCGAGCCTGCTGTTTCCGCTGGTGGACAAGCTGGCGCTGAAGGCCAACACCCAGGTGTCGATTTTCACCGAAGTGCTGGCGGGCGCCTGGGAGCGGCTGGAACAGGGGCGCGCCGACATCGTGATCGCGCCGGACATGCATTTTCGCGCGTCGTCGGAGATCAACACCCGCAAACTGTACAAGGTGATGAGCGTCTACGTCGCCGCGCCGGATCATCCTATCCACCAGGAGCCGGAGCCGTTGTCCGAGGTGACCCGCGTGAAGTACCGCGGCATCGCGGTGGCGGATACCGCCCGCGAGCGCCCGGTGTTGACCGTGCAGCTGCTGGATAAGCAGCAGCGTCTGACGGTGAGCACCATCGAAGACAAGCGTCTGGCGCTGCTGGCCGGATTGGGGGTGGCGACCATGCCGTACCCGATGGTGGAAAAAGATATCGAGGCCGGACGGCTTCGCGTGGTAGGGCCGGAATACAGCCGAGAAGCCGACATCATCATGGCCTGGCGGCGCGACAGCATGGGGGAGGCGAAAGCCTGGTTCCTGCGCGAAATTCCGCGCCTGTTCGCGCAGCGCTAACGTCGGTGGCATGAGATCCCCTTGCCGGGCGGCAAGGGGATTTTTTTGCCTTAGCCGAAGAACCGATCGCGGTCGTGCGGCTCGTCCAGATCCTGCGCCGGCCCGATGGAAATGATGCCGTGCGGGTTGATGGTGGCGTGGCTGCGGTAGTAGTGGTTGCGAATGTGCGGCAGGCTGACCGTGTCGGCGATGCCCGGCATCTGGTAGATGTCGCGCAGGAAACCGTACAGGTTCAGGTAGTCGCTGATGCGGTGTTTATCGCACTTGAAGTGGGTGACGTACACCGGATCGAAGCGCACCAGCGTGGTCCACAGGCGCAGGTCGGCTTCGGTCAGCCGATCGCCGGTCAGGTAGCGGTGCTGCCCCAGGATTTGCTCCAGGCGCTCCAGCGCGTTGAAGACCCCGTTGACCGCTTCGTCATAGGCTTCCTGGCTGGTGGCGAAACCGGCCTTGTACACGCCGTTGTTCACTTGATCGTAAATCCAACCGTTCAGCTCATCGATTTTGCCGCGCAGCTCGGCCGGGTAGTAATCGCCCGCGCGGGCGCCCACGCCGTCAAACGCGCTGTTGAACATGCGGATGATGTCGGCGGATTCGTTGCTGACGATGGTTTGCCGCTGTTTATCCCACAGCACCGGCACGGTCACGCGCCCGCTGTAGTGCGGATCGGCCTGCAGGTAGATCTGATACAGGAAGTCGGCGTGATACAGCGGATCGCCGGTGGTTTCAGGAAAATCCTGGCCGAAGGTCCAGCCGTTTTCCAGCATCAGCGGGTGCACCACCGAGACCGGAATGATCTGCTCCAGCCCTTTCAGTTTGCGCATCAGCAGCGTGCGGTGCGCCCAGGGGCAGGCGAGAGAAACGTACAGGTGATAACGGCCGGCTTCGGCCTGGAAGCCGCCCACGCCGTGTTCGCCCGGCTGACCGTCGGCGGTCACCCAATTGCGAAACTGAGCGGTTGAACGTTTGAAACGGCCGCCGGTAGACTTCGTGTCATACCAGATGTCTTGCCAAACGCCATCGACGAGTTGTCCCATGGGAATCTCCTTGGTGTCCGAGTGAAAAGCGACAGGGCCCGGCATGCCGGGCCCTGAATGACAGTTTAGATTACCATTTCTTGTTCAGAAGACGGTCGATGCTGAAGCCGCCCGGGCCTGCAACCGCCAACACGATGAAGCCACCGGCGATGGTCAGGTTTTTCATGAACATCAGCTGGTTTACGCCTTCCGCAAAGTCAGTGTGGAACAGCAGCGCGGTCAGAATGGTGAAGCCGGCAGTGAACAGCGCTACGGTGCGGGTCAGGAAACCGAACAGGATCGCCAGACCGCCGCCAAATTCCAGCAGGATGGTCAGCGGCAGCAAGAAGCCAGGCACGCCCATCGATTGCATGTACTGTTGGGTACCGGCATAAGCGTCACCCATTTTGCCGTAGCCTGCCACGATAAACAGGATTGGCATCAGAATACGAGCAACCAGCAAACCTGTATCTTCTAATTTTTTCATCATCTACTCCAAAGTGTTTTTGTGCGCCTGTTCGGCGGTAGTCATATCAACGGGCGGTATATCGGGTCTCTCACCCTGTCCGGCCCATATCGTATTGATGGAGTGAATGTTAAGCGGGAAGTGCTCAGGTTGTTAGCAAGTAAAACTGTCGTAATTTTTCAAAAAATCTGAATCTTTAGCGTGCTAATAAACTGACGCTGGTCAGCAGGTTGCCCGGCCCTCGGGATAAGCAGCGCTGTTTTAGGGGGAAAACGAGGGCGGAGCAACAGGATGTTTGAAGGAAAAATGTGGGGCTTACTTGGCGGAGAAGGTCTTTTTAAACAGGCGGATAGCGCTCCAGGCACCGAACGCGCGGCGCGACCAGCGGATCATCTTGCTGGGGTGGCGGATACCGTACAGCGCCATGACGCTGGAACCGAGCACCAGATAGCGGCGCAGGCCAAACACCGTTTGCCAGCCGCGGTCGATGCGTTCGGTCTTCTCCAGCCACAGAGACTTGTGTTCGGCCAGATCCAGGCGTTGCTGCTGGATCTGGCGAATCAGCCTCTCTTTTTTCCATTCCAGGTAGCGGCGGCGGCTCATGGCTCGCGCTCCAGTTCGGCGCGGTCGAGTTCCAGCTGCTTGCGCGTGGCGCCGAGCAGCGTGGTGCGACGGGCCTTGACCAGCGTCCAGATGGTGCCGACCACGGCCAGGAACAGCAGCACGCCGGTCGTGGCGCCCAGCGCCACCAGCCGGTAGACCGGATCGATGGCCCAGAAGATCAGGATCAGCAGGCTCATCAAACCGAAGGCGGTGAACAGCAGCGTCATGCCGGCCATGATCAGCAGCTGAATGAGATTGACTTTCTCCTCTTCCAGCTCGACCACCGCCAGCCGGACACGGGTTTCCACCATGCCGACCAGGATCGTGATGATGCGCTGACCGATATCCAGGACCCCTTTAGCGGGGCCCTGCGCGCGCACTTGCGGTTGTTCAGCCATGATTAACGACGCGCGAGCAGCACGCCCAGCACGACGCCGACCGCCGCGCCGATACCGATGCCGGTCCACGGGTTGTCGCGCACGTAATCGTCGGCCTGACCGGCGATCTGTTTGGTTTGCGAAGCCAGCTTGTCACCGGCGTCGCTCAGGCGAGCGCGGGTCTCTTTCAGCGCGCCTTCCGCTTTCGAACGCAGCTTCTCCAGCTCGGCTTTCGGCTTGTCGGTGGAGGAGTTCAGCACTTCCTCGAGCGTATCGGCTAAGGACTTCAGTTCAGCGCGTAAGTTTTCTGCATTTGAATCATGTGCCATGTGATTATTCCTTAACGTTTATTTCGACAGACTTTTAACATAGCGGATTTTTTCGCCGGAGCAAAGGGGTGATGGCCAGCAGATAACACCAGACATCAATTCCATATGCTTAAGAAATCCCGTGTGATGGGGCTCTCATCGATAAATCCGCTGGTGTAAAAAAAATTATTCCGCCTGGGCGCGTTTCAACTCAGCCTGCGCTTCCGCCAGCTTTTGCTGCTTCTTGGCGACCTTGTCCAGCTTGCCGGTTTGCTGCGCTTCTTTCAGCTCCTGTCGGCGCTCGTCGACCTTACGCTGCTTTTCCGCGATATTTTTCTGGCGTTCGGCCTGCAGGCCGGCTTCGGTACAGTGAGTCTGCACTTCGCTCAGCGCTTTTTTCAGCCCGTCCACGCGGTGGGTGTTGCCGTGTTGGGTGGCGTAGTCGATTTGCTGCTGGATGTCTTGCGCTTTGGCGGCGCAGCCGCCCTCAGCGGCCGAAGCGAACGCCGGCAGCGTGCAGAGTGGCAACAGCAGTAACAGTGAGTGGCGTAATTTCATCTTTCAGTTCCTTTTCATGGGATGCCTGAACAGGCATCCGCTTTCCTGACTGCCGAAGGCAGCAGCGCGAGAGGAGGGCGTTCATCGCCGGCTGAAGTTACCCTTCAGCATAGTCATGAAACCGGCGTGCCCCCAAAGAATCAGCCGTGACTCGGTGCCGACTGATTAATTCTTGAGCTAATCGATGCGAATGAAAATGAAGATAATGGCAATGAAAGGAAACCCCTTCATATGAAGGGGGATTATCCCAGGTTGAGTGGGGAACGCGCAAATTCGCGTACCCAATGCGACGGCACGGGGGACTCGCTCAACGCGATGTGGTAACCGGGCGGTAGGATGGTTTGCAGCGCTTCGCGCGCCAGCAATTGCTGCTCCGGCGAATCCAGACGGATGACCAGGCCATCGCCTTCCGGCGTAATGCTTTTGATGCGGATGCCGCGCTCATCCAGGCGCTGGTAGACGTAAAAACCGTCGGGCAGCGACAGCCCTTGCTGGCTGGCGCGAATGCGCAGCTCGCTCTCGGTACGCACCATGCAGGGCACCAACAGCGTCGCCAACGCCAGCAGGGCGAGCGCGATCATCAAGACGTATTGCCAGCGCGGGCGCTTTGCTGTCACGCCCCTTTCCCCGGGTTCTGGCCGCTGGCGCGTTTCTTGCGCCACAGCACGATCAGCGAGCCGACCAGCCCGACCACCAGCAACACCAGCGGCAACATCATCAGGCAGAACATCAGCTGATCTTCATACTTGCGGAACACCGGGGTTTTTCCGAGGGCGAAGCCCAGCGTCGTCAGGATCAAGACCCACAGCAGGCCGCTCATCCAGTTGAAGAACTGGAAGCGTGCGTTGCTCAGGCCGGACAGGCCGGCGATGGTT
Organism: Serratia sp. HRI; assembly: GCF_010119335.3. Taxonomy (NCBI): domain Bacteria; kingdom Pseudomonadati; phylum Pseudomonadota; class Gammaproteobacteria; order Enterobacterales; family Yersiniaceae; genus Serratia; species Serratia sp. HRI. Next base: position 3,331,593 of record NZ_CP083690.1, read on the forward strand.
GGCAGCAGGGTGCGCACGAAGGCCAGGAAGCGGCCGACCAACAGGGCGGAAAGCCCGTGGCGGTGGAACAGGTTGTGAGCGCGCTGATGGTAGTGGGCCGGCAGGTGCGAAAGCCAGCCTTGCACCGTTCGCGTATTGCCGAGCCATCGGCCCTGTATGTAACTGACCCAGCACCCCAGGCTGGCGGCGACGGTCAGGATAACGATGGTCAGCGGGAAGCCCATGGTGCCTTTGGCGATCAGTACGCCGACCAGGATCAGCAGGCTGTCGCCCGGCAGGAAAGCGGCCGGCAGCAGGCCGTTTTCCAAAAACAGGATCATGAACAGCAGGATGTAGAGGGTCCACACCAACGAAGGGTTCGCCAGCGTCTCAAAATCCTGCTGCCATAAGGCATGTATCAGTTCTTTAATGATGTCCATCCGGTGTTCCTAAAACGTCATTGTTTATTTTTATCTCAGCGGCGGAGCGGGCGTGGGCTGAAAGCGCGCGGCGATCCTAATGCTGATAACGATGAAACGGCGTTGCTTTAAGGTTTCTAAGCGGTGCGACACCGGTCATAGGTGGTAAGTCAGCGTGCCACGGTACTGCATATTGCTTTCTTTCCAGCCGGCCTGCCGGCTCTGTTGCCTGGAGGCGTCCAGCATCCAGTCGACCTGGGCAAGCCGGTTGGGGGCCGGGGTGTCCTGGCGGGGGAAACGAATTCGGTAGCCCGGCTCTGCGGCCAGGGTATAGACCGGTGCCGTCAGGGAGGACGCGAGCAGCGAACCGGGGAAAGAGTGCGCTCTGGGCAGCAGCAGCGGCAACTTGCCGGGGGCTTTGCGGCGCGCTTCGGCCGGTGCCCGATACACATGATCATAGGGGGAAAGCGCCGGCTCCGCCAGCAGCGGCAGGCTGCTCAGCGCGCTGGGAGTTGGCTTGGGTAACGCCACGCATAGCTGTTGGCCGGAGACCGAACCGGTCCAGCAGAAAACAGCAATCAGCATGGCAAACAACCAGCGCATTTATTCGCGTCCCGCCCCCGCAGCAATGGGTAAAAAAGTGGGCTAACTCTACCAAAATAGCACGATTGGCAACAGGGAAATCTACGTTGCCGACGGTGAAATAGTACACGGCAAACGGCGGTTCCGGCATCGATTCAGCGGATTTTACATTACCTGACATAAGCCGACGGTTTTTGACCGCTTGGGCTATTTCGGCTCGTGGCTCATGCCATCCAGATGCACCACCGGATTCTCGGCGAACAGGTAGCGGTCGGCGTTGTATTCGAAGTCGTCGCTGGTGGCGTTAAACAGCATCTGCTTGGTGTTTTCCAGGTGCTGCCACATCGCCAGTTTGGCGGCGTAAGGATCTTTGCGCATCAGCGCCTTGAGGATCTGATCGTGATCGTCGCACCAGCTGGCGATCGAACGTTCGTCGATATGCTCGTGCAGTTTTTTCCAGTAAGGGTTGTTGACCCGCTGCACCCACATTTTTTCTACGATGGTGGCCATGGCGGTGTTCTGGGTGGCCAGCGCCACCTGCACGTGGAACTTCAGATCCCACTGCGAGTCGCGGAAGCGATCCTCTTTGCGGGCGTGCTCCTGGATCTCCATCAGCTGCACGATATCTTGTTTGGTCACCTGGGTGGCAGCGAATTCGGCGATGTTGCTTTCGATCAGCTGGCGCGCCTGCAGCAGCTCAAACGGACCGGCGGTGGCGAACTCGATGCTGTCGCCCGGCACCACCAGGTGTTTTTGCTGGTTGGACACCACGTGGATCCCGGATCCCTTGCGCACGTCCACATAGCCTTCCACTTCCAGCATGATGATCGCTTCGCGCACCACGGTGCGGCTGACATTCATCTCTTCGGCGATGTATCGCTCGGCCGGCAGCTTGTCGCCTACCGGGTAGCGGCCGCTTTCGATACGTTGCTTAAGCTCGGCGGCCAGTTGCTGATACAGGCGTCTGGTTTCGGTGAATTCCATAGTGAATGCTCTATACGGTGCGGTGGGAGGGGGCGCGTGGCCATCGGATTTGTTATACCACTTATTCGGCACCGCTGCCAGAGGAGCAAAAGGCCCGGCGCGGCGGCCGGGCGGCGGGATCAGCTGCGCGCCGGGGCCGGCTGCAGCGTGGCAGGCAGCGCTTCGGCGGCCGGGCGGTTTTGCAGCACCGTCCAGATGACGATGGCGCCGAGAATGTCGAAGACCGACAGCGCGGCGAACAACGGGCTGAAGCCGAGGGTGTCCGCCAGGGCGCCGACCACCAGGGCGAACAGCGTGCTGGCGGTCCAGGCCGCCATGCCGGTCAGGCCGTTGGCGGTCGCCACCTCATTGCGGCCGAACACGTCGGAAGAGAGGGTGATCAGCGCGCCGGACAGCGCCTGATGGGCGAAGCCGCCGACGCACAGTAGCGCGATAGCCGCGTAAGGGCTGGTGAACAGGCCGATCATGCCGGGGCCGATCATCAGCACCGCCCCCATCGTCACCACCAGCTTGCGCGAGACGATCAGATTGACCTTGAAATATTTCTGGAACAGCGGCGGCAGGTAGCCGCCGACGATGCAGCCGAGATCGGCGAACAGCATCGGCATCCAGGCGAACATGGCGATCTCTTTCAGATTAAAGCCGTAGGCCTTGAACATGAACAGTGGGATCCAGGCGTTGAAGGTGCCCCAGGCCGGTTCCGCCAGAAAGCGCGGCAGCGCGATGCCCCAGAACTGGCGGTTGCGCACGATCTGCCAGGCGGACATCTTTTTGGCGTTTGAGGTCTGGTGCTGCGCTTCCTGGCCTTCGAGGATGTAACGGCGCTCTTCCTGGCTCAGTTTCTTCTGATCTTTCGGGTGCTTGTAGAACAGCAGCCAGCAGATGGCCCAGATCAGGCTCAGCACGCCGGTGATGATGAACGCCATCTCCCAGCTGTGCGCCACGATGGCCCATACCACCAGCGGCGGGGCGAGCATGCCGCCGATCGACGAACCGACGTTGAAATAGCCGACGGCGATCGAACGCTCTTTGGCCGGAAACCACTCGCTGCTGGCCTTCAGCCCGGCGGGGATCATCGCCGCCTCGGCCATGCCGACCGCGCCGCGCGCCAGCGCCAGCCCGCCCCAGCTGTTGGCCAGCGCGGTGCCCATACAGAACACCGCCCAAAGAATGGCGAACATGGCGTAACCGACCTTGGTGCCGAGCACGTCCAACACATAGCCCGCCACCGGCTGCATCACGGTGTAGCAGGCGGAATAGGCGGCGACGATATAGGAATACTGCTGGGTGGTGATGTGCAGCGTATCTTCCAGCGTCGGCGCCGCCACGGCGATGGCGTTGCGGGTCAGGTAACCCAGCACGGTGCCGATGGTCACCAGCCCGATCATGTACCAGCGTAACCCTTTAATTTTACGCATCCGAAATGTCTCCCCGTTTGAAGGTATGGCCGGCGATGCGGCTGGCGAGACAATAACCTGTCATACAGGTTTAAAAGTTGAGTGATATCACAAAAGGAATTATTCGCCTGAGCGATACTGTCGCCGGTGAAATAGGGCGTTTATGCCGCACATTTGCCGTAAAAACGAGCAAAAAAGGGATTGGAGGGCAGCAAAACGGCAGATGGCGGGAAAAATTTGCTGGACGATCGCTAAAATTGGTGTGATAACTTTTGTGATTCGATCCCTGTGCCCCACGGCAAGTAAGGTAAGGAGCCCGAGATGGCGACGTTTTTGAGCGAAGATTTCCTGCTGGACAGCGAATTTGCCCGGCGTTTGTACCATGACTACGCGGCACAGCAGCCGATTTTCGATTACCACTGCCATTTGCCGCCGCAGCAGATCGCGGAGAATACCCGCTTCAGCAACCTGTACGATATCTGGCTGCGGGGCGATCACTATAAATGGCGGGCGATGCGCACCAACGGCGTGGCGGAGCGGCTGTGCACCGGCGATGCGGGCGATCGCGAGAAATTCGACGCCTGGGCCGCCACGGTGCCGCACACCATTGGTAACCCGCTCTATCACTGGACGCATCTGGAGCTGCGCCGGCCGTTCGGCATCACCGGAACGCTGCTGTCGCCGAGCACGGCGGATGAGATCTGGCAGCGCGGCAATGCGCTGCTGGCGCAGGATGAGTTTCGCGCGCGCGGCATCATGCGGCAGATGAACGTGAAAATGGTCGGTACCACCGACGATCCGATTGACGACCTGCGCCACCATCGGGCGATCGCCGACGATCATAGCTTCGATATCAAGGTGTTGCCGAGCTGGCGGCCGGACAAGGCCTTCACCATCGATGCGCCCGGCTTCAATGACTATCTGCGGCAGCTGGAGGCGGCGGCGGACATCGCCATCGGTCGCTTCAGCACGCTGTGCGACGCCCTGTACAAGCGTATGGATCACTTCGCCGCCCACGGCTGCAAGGTGGCCGACCATGCGCTGGACGTGGTGGTGTTCGGCGAAGCCGATGAAGCGACGCTGGATGCGATCCTGCTGCGTCGCCTGAACGGCGAGCTACCGACGCCGGAACAGAGCGCGCAGTTCAAAAGCGCGGTGCTGCTGTTCCTGGCCGGCGAATACCGGCGCCGCGGCTGGGTGCAGCAATATCACATCGGCGCGCTGCGCAATAACAACAGCCGCATGTTGGCCGCCGTCGGGCCGGATATCGGCTTCGACTCGATCAACGATCGGCCGCTGGCGGAGCCGCTGTCGCGGCTGCTGGATGCCCAGGCGCGGCAGGGCGGCCTGCCGAAAACCATTCTCTATTGCCTCAACCCGCGCGATAACGAAGTGATCGGCACCATGATCGGCAATTTTCAGGGGGAAGGCACGCCGGGCAAGATGCAGTTCGGCTCCGGCTGGTGGTTCAACGATCAGAAGGACGGCATGCAGCGCCAAATGACGCAGCTGGCCCAGCTCGGGCTGCTGAGCCGCTTCGTCGGCATGCTGACCGACAGTCGCAGCTTCCTGTCGTATACGCGCCATGAGTACTTCCGTCGCATCCTTTGCCAGATGATCGGCCGCTGGGTGACGGACGGCGAAGCGCCGGCGGATATCGCGCTGCTGGGCGAGATGGTGAAAAACATCTGCTTCGACAACGCCAAAAACTATTTCGCCATAGAACTGGCGTAGCCGTTATCCGGGACCGGTTTATGCAAAGTACGATAAAGATTCACGAGCAGGATAACGTGGCGGTGGCGCTGCGCGATCTGGCTGCCGGAGAAACGGTTGAGCTGGCAGGCGTAGCCTTTCCGCTGGCGCAGCCGGTGGCGCGCGGGCACAAGTTTGCGCTCGGCCCGATCGCCGAGGGCGAGGACATCATCAAATATGGCCAGCCGATCGGCCACGCGCTCGTGGCTATCGGGCCCGGGGAGCATATTCATTCGCAAAACGCCAAAACCAACCTGAGCGATCTGGACAGCTACCGTTACCAGCCGCAGTTCCCGGCGTTGCCGCCGCAGGCGGCGGATCGCGAGGTGCAGCTGTACCGCCGGGCCGGCGGCGGCGTGGGGATCCGCAACGAACTGTGGATCGTGCCGACCGTCGGCTGCGTCAACGGCATCGCCCGCCAGATCCAGCAGCGCTTTTTGCAGCAAACGCAGGCGGAGGGGATCGACGGCGTGCATCTGTTCAGCCATCCGTTCGGCTGCTCGCAGCTGGGGCAGGATCATGCCAACACCCGCATCATGCTGCAGAACATGGCGCGCCATCCCAACGCCGGCGCGGTGCTGGTGATCGGGCTGGGGTGCGAGAACAATCAGGTGGATGCCTTTCGCGCCACGCTGGGGATGGCGGACGAGCGGCGGCTGCGCTTTATGGTGTGCCAACAGCAGGACGACGAGGTGGAGGCCGGGCTGGCGCTGTTGCACGAGCTGTACCGGGAGATGCGCCACGATCGCCGCGAACCGGGCCGCCTGAGCGAGCTGAAGTTCGGCCTGGAGTGCGGCGGTTCGGACGGATTGTCGGGTATCACCGCCAACCCGTTGCTGGGGCGCTTTTCCGATTATGTGATCGCCAACGGCGGCACCACGGTGCTGACCGAAGTGCCGGAGATGTTCGGCGCCGAGCGCATTCTGATGAGCCGCTGCCGCGATGGGGAGACCTTCGACAAAACCGTCGACATGATCAACGATTTCAAACGCTATTTTATCGCCCATCAACAGCCGATATACGAGAACCCGTCGCCGGGCAATAAGGCCGGCGGCATTACCACGCTGGAAGAGAAATCGCTCGGCTGCACCCAAAAAGCGGGCCTGAGCCTGGTGGTGGACGTGCTGAAGTACGGTGAGCGGCTGCGCGTGCCGGGGCTGAATCTGCTCAGCGCGCCGGGCAACGATGCGGTGGCGACCAGCGCGCTGGCCGGTGCCGGCTGCCATATGGTGCTGTTCAGCACCGGGCGCGGCACGCCGTACGGCGGCTTTGTGCCGACGGTGAAGCTGGCGACCAACAGCGAGCTGGCGGCGAAGAAACCGCACTGGATCGATTTCGACGCCGGCAGCCTGATCCACGGCGTAGCGATGGAGACGTTGCTCAGCCGCTTCATCGATCTGATTGTCGAGATTGCCAACGGGCGTCCGGCGCGTAATGAAACCAACGACTTTCGCGAGCTGGCGATCTTTAAAAGCGGGGTGACGCTGTAAAGCTGACAAAAAAGGCGCTCGAGGGAGCGCCTTTTTATGAAGCAACGCGCGATTAACGCACCTTCAGCGGGTCTTCGTTCGCCAGCCGCTGGTCTTCCGCCTGGCAGGCGGCGGCGGTGAACAGCACGTCGGTGGAGGAGTTGAGGGCGGTTTCCGCCGAATCCTGCAGCACGCCGATGATAAAGCCGACCGCCACCACCTGCATCGCCACGTCGTTCGGAATGCCGAACATGTTGCACGCCAACGGGATCAGCAGCAGCGAGCCGCCGGCCACGCCGGAGGCGCCGCAGGCGCACAGGGCGGCCACCACGCTCAGCAGCAGAGCGGTCGGGACGTCCACCGCGATGCCCAGCGTGTTCACCGCCGCCAGCGTCAGCACGGTGATGGTGATCGCCGCGCCGGCCATGTTGATGGTGGCGCCCAGCGGGATGGAAACCGAGTAGGTGTCCTCATTCAGGTTCAGCTTCTTGCACAGCTCCATGTTCACCGGGATGTTGGCGGCGGAGCTGCGGGTGAAGAAGGCGGTCACGCCGCTCTCGCGCAGGCAGGCGAACACCAGCGGATACGGGTTGCGGCGGATTTTCCAGTAAACGATCAGCGGGTTGAGCACCAGCGCCACCAACAGCATGCAGCCGAGCAGTACCATCAGCAGCTGGGCGTAGCCCCACAGCACGCCGAAGCCGGTTTCCGCCAGCGTGGAAGCCACCAGGCCGAAGATGCCAAGCGGCGCACAGCGGATCACCGCGCGCACCACCAGCGTAACCGCATGGGACATGTCGTTGATCAGCCCCTTGGTGGTTTCGGAAGCGTGGCGCAGCGCCAGCCCCAGCCCGACGGCCCACGCCAGAATACCAATGTAGTTGGCGTTAATCAGCGCATGGAACGGGTTGGCCACCACGCTCATCAACAGACCTTTCATCACCTCCACAATGCCGCCCGGCGGGGTAATGTCCGTCGCGCCGGTGGTCAGCGCCAGCGTAGAAGGGAAGATAAAGCTGACGACGACCGCCACCAGCGCGGCGGCAAAGGTGCCCAGCAGGTAGAGGAACAGGATCGGGCGAATGTTGGTCTTCTGCCCCTGTTTATGGTTGGCGATCGAGGCCATCACCAGAATCAGCACCAGCACCGGCGCTACCGCTTTCAGCGCGCCGACGAACAGGGTGCCGAGCAGGCCGACGGCGGCCGCGGCTGCCGGCGAAACCAGCGCCACCAGAATGCCGGCCACCAGGCCGACCATGATTTGTTTGACCAGGCTACCCTGCGTGATCCTTTGTAATAGTTTTTGCATAGTGCTTTCTTCCTGATGTTATCTGGCCGCCGCGGCGGGAACGACGCCGGGTAGCTTTATATGATTCTGTAACTAAGTGTGTTTGCCGAATCAGTATTCAGCAATCGAATGATGTTGGAAAGAGGCGGGGATGAAATTCTGAGCGCGGATCAACACTTGATAACATACTGGTTACATTTGTGTGATCGCAATAACGTTTGGCGTTTTGGGGGAATTGCCAAACAATCGCGGGGCGACTAGCGCCCCGGATAACAGATTGTGGTTATTTATTCGCCAGGCGATCGTTGCGGCGATTGACCCAGGCGTTGATCAGCAAGGTAAGCGTCAGGATGCTTGCCACCACGCCGAGCGACACGCCGATCGGGATGTGGAAGAAGTCGATAATCAGCATCTTGATGCCGATAAACACCAGGATCACCGACAGGCCATATTTCAGCATCGAGAAACGCTCCGCTACGTTGGCCAGCAGGAAGTACATGGCGCGCAGACCCATGATGGCGAACAGGTTGGAGGTCAGGACGATGAACGGATCGGTAGTCACGGCGAAGATCGCCGGAATGCTGTCCACTGCGAAGATCACGTCGCTCAGTTCGACCAGGATCAGCACCAGCACCAGCGGGGTGGCGAACAGGATGCCGTTGCGGCGCACGAAAAAGCGCTCGCCTTCCAGGCTGTCGGTCATGCGCAGGTGGCTGCGCAGCCATTTCACCAGCGGCTTGTCGCCGATCGCCGAGTCATCTTCCTTCGCCAGCGCCATCTTGATACCGGTGAACAGCAGGAAGGCGCCGAACAGATACAGCAGCCACTGGAACTGGCTGACCAGCCAGCTGCCGGCGAAGATCATGATGGTACGCAGCACGATCGCCCCTAGCACACCGTAGATCAGCACCCGCCGCTGCAGGTTGGCCGGCACGGCGAAGTAGCTGAACAGCATCAGCCAGACGAACACGTTATCCACCGCCAACGCTTTTTCGATCAGGTAGCCGGTCAGGAAGGCCAGCGCTTGGGTATCGGCGACGGCGCGCCCGGCGGTTTCATTCAGGTAGTACCAGAAACCGAAATTGAACAGCAGGGAGAGGCTGACCCACACCAGCGACCAGCTGGCGGCCTGCTTCAGGGTCATGGTGTGCGCGCCTTTACGGCCCTGCAACAGGAGGTCGATTGCGAGCATCACGACGATGACGGCGGCGAAGCTGCCCCATAACCACGGTGTGCCAACGGAATTCATCATCAGAGGTATCCTTCAAAAACAAAAACGGCCAACGTCGGAAGACGCCAGCCGCTCTGTGAACGCTGCAAGCAAACCTCGCCTTCCGGCAAGGTCTCACTTACAACGTTGATGAAGGTGGTTACACCTTTGACATCAGGTTGCCCGGTAACCGGATGCTTGCGCATCGTAATGACGATTGACCGGCAATGAAGTTACTCCCCTTTGCAGAGCAGAAAGTAATGCAAAATGTGTCGGCGGTCAACGTGAATCGCGTTAGCCGGCCATCGCTTTTTGCGCGCCGAGGCTGACGACGAATCCCTGCAGCAGCAGACGGCTGAACGGCGTGTCGCTAACCTGTTGTTGTTGCTGTTGATAGCGGGCTTGCTGCTCGGGATGCAGTTCGCCGAGCCACTGCAGATACTGGCTCATCACCGCGCCGTTGAATTCCGGATGGAACTGGGTGGTCAGGGCGTGATCGCCATAGCGCAGGATCTGGTGCGCGTCCTGCTGCGAACGCGCCAGCGTCTGCGCGCCGGCGGGCGGCGTCAGCACGCTCTGCGAATGGATAAGGTTGGCCTTGAAACGCGGCGGCAGCAGGGTGAGCCGCCGGTCTTCGGCCGCGGCGGGCAGCAGTTCGATCTCCAGCGTACCGACCTCCATACCCTGCGGGTGATAGCCCACTTCGCCGCCGAGCGCGTAGGCCAACAGCTGGTGGCCGTAGCAGACGCCGAACAGCGGCAGTTTGAGCGCCATCGCCTGACGCAGCCATTCGGCGGCTTCCTCGCTCCACGGCAGCTGTTCGGTCACCATCGCCGGTGAGCCGGTAATGACAACGCCGCAATAGGCGGCCGGCGGCAACGGCCGTTCGCCGGCGGGCAGATGCACGATGTGCGCGCGTTCGGCGTCGATATTGCCCTGTTGCAGGAACATACCTTCAAAATTGGCCAGTTCCTGGCGAATGGCCTGTGGCGCGTCGCCGGTTTGCATCACGAGCAGCGGTTTCATCTCATTCTCCGTCGGCGGGGAAGACGACGCCGGTCTGGCGGCGGATGTCGGTCAGCAGGCGGGCGACGATCAGCGAATTCTCCAGCCCCGGGTGTTCCACCTGATGCTTCTCAATCAGCTCGGCGAAGGTCAGCGCTTCATACAGCATGGTATTGATGTGCTGTGTCTGGCTCAGATCCTGGCGGTTGCCGCCTCGCGGCGTCAGCGCCACGCCCTGACACTCGGAAATCTTGTCGATAATCAGCGTGCCTTCTTCCCCCTGGATCTCGCTGGGGATCGCCGAGTCGCTGACCTTGGAATGGGAAAGCGTGACGTCGAAATCGCCGTAGTTCAGGCAGACGGTGCCGTGGGCGTCCACGCCGGTATCCAGCAGCGTGGCGCTGGCCAGCACCGACTGCGGCGCGCCGAACAGCGCTACCGCGCTGGCCAGGCAGTAGTAGCCGATGTCCATGATCGAGCCGTTGGAGAACTGGGGGTTAAAGGTGTTGGGGTTCTCGCCGGCGAGATAGCGCGGATAGCGCGAAGAGTATTGGCAATAGTTGATAAAGGCTTTACGCAGCCGGCCGACTTTCGGCAATGCCTGCTGCAGCGCCAGGAAATTCGGCAAGTAGGCGCTTTTGAACGCTTCGAACAGCACCACCTGATTTTCCCGCGCGCAGGCTACCAGCTGTTCCGCTTCGCGCTGGTTGGAGGCCAGCGGCTTTTCGCAGATCACGTGCTTTTTATGGCGCAGGAACAGTAGCGATTGCGGGCAGTGCAGGGAATTGGGGCTGGCGATATACACCGCGTCTATGGCGTCGGACTGCGCCATCGCCTCGAGCGAGTCGAAAAACTGCGTGACCTGATAGTTGGCGCCAAACGCCTGCGCCTGTTCCAGCGAGCGTGAGTACACGGCGCTCAGCTTGAGTTTGCCGCTTTCATGGGCGGCATCAATAAAACGTTCCGTAATCCAGTTGGTGCCGACGACGGCAAAACGAATCATGGCGAGCTCCGGTCCAGGCTTAAAACCGCAGATTATCACGGCCTCACTCGCTATGCATACAGCTCGCCGAACAGCGAAAGGTGCGTCAGATACAGCCGGGTATCGAACTCCAGCTGGTGGTAATCCGGCTCCATATGGCAGCACAGGCTGTAGAACGCCTTGTTGTGATCTTTCTCTTTCAGGTGCGCCAGCTCATGCACCACGATCATCCGCAGGAAGGGTTCGGGCGCGACCTTGAACACCGTCGCCACGCGGATTTCCGCCTTGGCCTTCAGCTTGCCGCCCTGCACGCGCGAGATGGCGGTGTGCAGGCCCAGCGCGTGCTTCATGACGTGGATCTTGCTGTCGTAGGCCACCTTGCTCAGCGGCTGGGCGTTGCGCAGATACTGGTTTTTCAGATCGACGGTAAACTGATACAGCGACTTGTCGGTAGTACAGTCGTGCACCTGCGGATAGCGCTGCAGCAGCACGTCTCCCAGCCGGTTCTGATGGATCAGTTGCTGCACCTGGCTTTGCAGATGCGTTGGGTAGCCTTGCAGGTAGGTCAATTCAGACATTCTTGTTCCGTATCAACGGCCATTCAGCCGGTCATTCTATGCTGTTTTTTCGCCCAAATCCTGGCATACGCAATTTATCCGAAAAAACATTTTACTGACGGGCGTTTTTAGGGGATAAACAGCCCAAATTTTATCAGTCAGGAGGGGCAATGAGCCAACTCGATCTGGGAACACAGCAACTTGAGCTGGAGCGTTATCCCCAACAGGAAGAATCCACCCAACTGCAGGCGTGGGAAGCAGCGGACGAATATCTGCTGCAACAGCTTGAAAACGTAGATATCGGCGGCCGTCCGGTGCTGATTTTCAACGATAACTTCGGCACCCTGGCCTGTGCGCTGCACGCGCATCGCCCTTACAGCGTCAGCGACTCGTACATGAGCCAGCTGGCGACGCGCCACAACCTGAAGCTCAACGGTCTGGATCCCGAGCAGGTCACGCTGTTGGACAGCCTGGCCGAGCTGCCGGCGGCGCCGGCGGTGGTGTTGATTCGCGTACCGAAAGCGCTGGCGCTGCTGGAACAGCAGCTGCGCGCGCTGCGCCACGTTGTGACCGAAGACACGCTGATCGTCGCCGGCGCCAAAGCGCGCGACGTGCATACCTCGACGATGCAGCTGTTTGAAAAGGTACTGGGCCCGACGCGCACCAGCCTGGCGTGGAAGAAAGCGCGCCTGATCTTCTGTCAGGCGGCGGACATCGTCCCACCGGCGGCAGCGGAAACCACCGACTGGACGCTGGACGGCACCGATTGGCTTATCCATAACCACGCCAACGTCTTCTCGCGCGGCAGCCTGGATATCGGCGCGCGCCTGTTTATGGATCATCTGCCGCGTGGCCTGAACGGCCATATCGTCGATCTGGGCTGCGGCAACGGCGTGATTGGCCTGACGGCGCTGGCGCAAAACCCGGAAGCGCAGGTGACCTTCGTCGATGAATCTTACATGGCGGTGGCCTCCAGCGAGCTGAACGTGGAGCACAACCTGCCGCAAGAGCTGGATCGTTGCCAGTTTGAGGTGAACAACGCGCTGGCGGGCATCGAGCGCGAAAGCGTGCAGGCGGTGCTGTGTAACCCGCCGTTCCACCAGCAGCACGCCATTACCGATCACACCGCCTGGCAGATGTTCTGCGACGCCAAGCGCTGCCTACAGGTGGGCGGCGAGTTACGCATCGTCGGCAACCGCCACCTCGACTATCACCAGAAGCTCAAGCGTCTGTTCGGCAACTGCACGCTGGTAGCCTCGAACAAGAAGTTCGTGATCTTGAGAGCGGTGAAATCCGGCGCGCGCCGCTGAGCGTGATGACCAAGGGGCGCTGTGCGCCCCTTTTTTACAGCGCCATCGCCAGCCGCGTACCCTGATCGATCGCGCGGCGAGCGTCCAGCTCGGCGGCCACGTCGGCGCCGCCGATCAGATGCACGGTTTTCCCCATCGCCAGCAGCGGCTGCTGCAGCTCGCGGCGCGGTTCCTGCCCGGCGCAGATGACCACCGTGTCTACCGGCAGACAGCTGTCCTGCTCGGCGCGGGTGATGTGCAGTCCTTCGTCGTCGATCAGCCGATAGCTGACGCTGTTGAGCATTTTCACGCCGCGCATCGTCAGGCTGGCGCGGTGGATCCAACCGGTGGTTTTCCCCAGGCCTTCGCCCACCTTGCTGGTTTTGCGCTGTAACAGATAGATTTGCCGCGCGGCGCGCGGTGCCTGCGGCCCTTGCGCCGCCAGCCCGCCGCGCAGCTCAAGGCGGCCGTCGATGCCCCATTCGCGGTTGAATTCCGCCTGATCCAGGCTGCTGGACACGCCGTGCTGGCTGAGGTACTCGGCGGTGTCGAAGCCGATGCCGCCGGCGCCGACGATCGCCACCCGCTGGCCGACCGGTTTTTTATCGCGCAGCACGTCCAGATAGCTCAGCACCTTGGCGTGGCCGATGCCGGGGATGTCCGGGGTACGCGGCACGATGCCGCAGGCGAGGATCACTTCGTCGAATTCGCTTAAATCCGCCGCCTCGACCTTGACGCCCAGCCTGACCGTCACTTCGCGCAGCGCCAGCTGGCGGCGGAAGTAACGCAGGGTTTCATGGAATTCTTCCTTGCCGGGGATCTGCTTGGCGATGTTGAATTGGCCGCCGATCTGATCGGCGGCGTCGAACAGCGTCACCTGATGGCCGCGGCTGGCGGCGGTGGTGGCAAAGGCCAGCCCGGCGGGGCCGGCGCCGATCACCGCCAGCTTTTTCGGTTTCTCCGCCATGGTCAACGGCATTTCGGTTTCGCGGCAGGCGCGCGGGTTGACCAGGCAAGACGTCAGCTTGCCTTCAAAAATCTGGTCGAGACAGGCCTGGTTGCAACCGATACAGGTATTGATCTCGTCGGCGCGTCCCTCGGCGGCTTTCTGCACAAAGGCGGCGTCGGCGAGGAACGGGCGCGCCATCGACACCATGTCGGCGCAGCCGTCCGCCAGCACCTGCTCGGCCACCGCCGGATCGTTGATGCGGTTGGTGGTGATCAGCGGAATACCCACCTTGCCCATCAGCTTGCGGGTCACCCAGCTGAACCCGGCGCGCGGCACCATGGTGGCGATGGTCGGGATGCGTGCCTCGTGCCAGCCGATGCCGGTATTGATGATCGTGGCGCCCGCCTGTTCGACCGCCAGCGCCAGCTGTTCAATCTCCTGCCAGCTGGAGCCGTCTTCCACCAGATCGAGCATCGACAGCCGGTAGATCAGAATGAATTCTGCGCCTACCGCCTGGCGTACCGCCCGTACGATCTCGACGGCGAAGCGCATGCGGTTGGTGAAGCTGCCGCCCCAGCGATCGTCGCGCTGGTTGGTGCGCGCCGCCAAAAATTGGTTGATCAGGTAGCCTTCGGAACCCATCACCTCAACGCCGTCGTAGCCGGCCTGTTGCGCCAGCGCCGCGCAGCGGGCGAAGTCGGCGATGGTCTGCTCGATCTCCGCTTCACTCAGCGCGCTTGGTGCGAAGGGATTGATCGGCGCCTGCAGCGCGGAAGGGCCCACCGGGTGTGGCTGATAGCTGTAGCGGCCGGCATGCAGGATCTGCAGCGCTATCTTGCCGCCCGCGCGATGAACGGCCTCGGTGACCGGCCGATGGTGAGGCAGCTGCGCCTCGCTGTTAAGGGTGGAACCGCCGCGATACACCACGCCTTTGTCGTTGGGCGCGATGCCGCCGGTGACGATCAGGGCCACGCCGGCGGCGGCGCGCTCGGCATAGAACGCGGCCAGGCGTTGCGGGCCGTCAGGCAGCTCTTCCAGGCCGGTATGCATCGATCCCATCAGCACCCGGTTTTTCAGGGTGGTGAAGCCGAGATCCAGCGGCGCCAGCAGGTGAGGATAATTGCTCATTGCACTCTCCATCGTTCATCCCCCGCCTCTTTCAACCTGCAGCGTTGTTGCCTGCGTTCGCTCGCCCCAGTCACTTACTTGAGTAAGCTCCTGGGAACGCCCGAACTTGCCGCCTAGCTGCAGGTTGAAAGCGATTGGGGATGAGCATCTGTTATTATTATGTGAACACAAGTGGTCGGATGAGATAAATCTAGCCGTTGTCGCGCCGCTTGGGAATCTGCGTTGTGCCGAATGTGATAGACGTCATGAATCTCAGGCACCGTTTGCATAACGAACAAAAGATCGGTTAACCTTTGCGCGTTGTAAATTCCTTCTCTCTGCGGAGCCATAACCGAAAATGAACAACCACACCTGTTGATATCGGGTCCCACGCTGTGCGCTCCCGCGCCCTGTGGGGATGTTTTGATCTCATTCAGGAGTGCTTATGGCTCATTTTGCGCAGTCCCCTTATTTCGTTTTACATCAACTGACCTGCCAATTTGCTGACGGCGAAACGCTGTTCGGCCCGCTGGATCTCGCTTTCGATCGGTCGCGCTGTGGCCTGGTGGGGCGCAACGGCGTCGGCAAAACCCAGCTGTTGCGCCTGATCGCCGGGCGGGATCGGCCGGGCATCGGGCACGTCGAATCCCATGCCGTATTGGCTTACGTTGCGCAGCAGCCGGAGAGCGCGGTGAACACCACGCTGGCGCAGCTGCTGGGCTACGGCGAGGTCTTCGCCGCGCTGGCGCGCATCGAGCAGGGGCGGCCGTTGGCGGACGACATCGAACGTCTGGAAGGGCGCTGGGATCTCAACGATCGCCTGCAAAGCGCCTTTGCCGCCGCCGGGTTGCCGGCCTTCGAGCCGCTGCGAGTCGCAAGCTCACTGAGCGGCGGCGAACGGATGCGTGCGGCGCTGTGCGGCGCTTTTCTGGGGGAGGCGGATTATCTGCTGCTGGACGAACCGACCAACCACCTCGACAGCGCCGGGCGCGCCTGGCTGTATCAGCAGCTGGATCAGTGGCACGGCGGGCTGCTGATCGCCAGCCATGACCGGCAGCTGCTGGGGCGTATGGAGCGCATCGTCGAACTGACGCCCGGCGCGCTGCGCAGCTACGGCGGCAACTACGACGACTACCGGCGCCAGCGCGACACGGAGCTGCAGGCGGCGCGCGCCGATCTGGAACATGCGCGCGAGGAGCGCCGCCGCACCCGGGCCCGTCAGCAGAAAGAGCACGACATGAGCCAGCGGCGCTCGGCGCAAACGCTGCGCGTCGTCGATACGCTGAACATCGCCTCCTTCGAACGGGTGGCCTACAAATCGGCGGCGAAGGAGAGCCTCGGCACGCTGCGCAAACAGCATCAGGATCAGCGCGCCAGCCTCGATGCGGCGGTGCGCGAGGCCTATCAGAGGGTGGAGGACGAGCAACCGGTGTTGCTGGCACTGCCGGGCAGCGAAGTGAGCGCGAACAAGCAGGTGCTGGTGCTCGAGCAGCTGCAGCTGCCGTTCGTCAGCGCGCCGCCGCTGGATCTGCGTATCGACGGCCCGATGCGCGTGGCGTTGACCGGCCCCAACGGCTGCGGCAAATCCACCTTGCTGAAAACCGTTCTCGGTCAGCTGACGGCGCTTTCCGGCCATTGTCATTGCCCGCTGTCGACGGCCTACCTCGATCAAACTCTGTCGCAGCTCGACCCGAGCCTATCGGTGATGGACCATCTGGGGCTGCAGGATTCGCCGCTGGCGGAAGGCGCGTTGCGCACCCGGCTGGCGCAGCTGCAGCTTGGCGCGGATCGCATCGCGCTGCCGCTGGGCTCGCTGAGCGGCGGCGAACGGCTCAAGGCGGCGCTGGCCTGCGCGCTGTGGCGGCGACAACCGGCGCAGCTGCTGTTGCTGGACGAACCGACCAACCACCTGGATCTGGCGTCGTCGCTGGCGATCGAAACTGCCCTGGCGGATTTCCCCGGCGCGATGCTGGTGGTATCGCACGACGAAGACTTCCTGCAGGCGCTGCGGCCGACGCACCGCCTGAACCGGCAGGCGGACGGCTGGCGGCTTCAGGCCTGGTAACGCGCAAAGGCGGCCCTAGGGGGCCGCCTTTTTCATCTAGGGGCGTTAATGCAGGCCAACAGTTGGGTGAAGGCTGCGGCCATCTGCTCTTCCGGTACGCAGGCAAACCCCATCAGCAGGCCGCGCCGGCGGTTGGGCAGCATGTAGTAGCGCGACAGCGGCCTCACCAGCACCCCCTGCGCGCCGGCGGCGGCGGCGATCGCCACGTCGTCGGCCTCGTCCGGCAGGTTGAGGATCAGGTGCAATCCGGCGTTGCTGTTGAATTCGCTGAGCGCCTGTTTGCCGAGGTGCTGTTCGATCAATCCGGTCAGGAAGGCGCGCCGCCGGGCGTACAGCAACCGCATGCGGCGGATATGCGCGGTGTAGTGTCCTGCCTGAATAAACTCCGCCAGCGCGCTCTGGATCAGCAGGTGCCCGCCGCGGTACAGCTCGGCGTGGGCGGTTTTCAGCGCCTGCACCAGCGGCGGCGGCAACACCACATAGCCGAGGCGCAGCGCCGGGTAGAGCGTTTTGCTGAAGGTGCCGATGTAAATCACCGGCGCGTCGGCCTCCAGCCCTTGCAGCGCCGGGATCGGTTGGCCGGAAAAGCGGAATTCGCTGTCGTAGTCGTCCTCGACGATCCAGCCGCCGGCGTTGCGCGCCAGCGCCAGCAGCCGTTGGCGGCGCGCCAGGCTCATCACCGAGCCGAGCGGATACTGGTGCGACGGGGTCACGAAGATCAGCCGCGGTGGGTTGGTCGGCTGCTCCGGCGGTACCAGCCCGGCTTCGTCCACCGCCAGCGGGCAGATGTTCAGCGCATTGATGCGCAGGATATTGCGGATCCCCCAATAGCCCGGCTCTTCGATCCAGGCGTCATCCCCCGGATTGCACAACATGCGCGTCACCAGATCGATCGCCTGATGGATGCCTTCGGTGATCAGGATCTGTTCCGGCGAGCAGTGCACCGAGCGCGCCACCCGTAAATACTCCACCAACGCATGCTGCAGCTCCGGGCTACCGCCCTGATTGCTGTAGGTCAGCCGTTGCGGCACCGGACGGCGGCTGAGCCTCGCCTGGATCTTGCTGAACAGCTGATGGGGAAAGGCGTTGACGTCGGGCACGCCGGGAATGAATGCCCCCCACTGTTTGGGGCTGGCACTGGCGTGGTGCAGCAGCGTGGCGCCGCGCTCCGACAGTTCGACGCGGTGCGGTTGCCCACTGCCGTCCGCCGGGGCGCCGCCGGTGGAGAGGCAGCTGTCCGGCACCGTGTCGGCGACGAAGGTGCCGCTGCCGGCGCGCGCCGACACGTAACCTTCCGCCAGCAGTTGTTCATAAACGGTTAACACAGTGTTGCGGGATAGGCTGAGCTCCTGCGCCAGATCGCGCGAGGCGGGCAGGCGGCTGGAGGGCGGCAGGCTGCCGTCGAGAATGCTGGTGCGGATCGCGTTGTAAAGCCGCTTGTGCAGCTTGTCATCGGGTTGCTCGCCGAGGCGCTGCAGCAACAGATCACCACTCAATGAGCGCAATTGGATCCCTCAATTATTCGTAACTGGCACTCGATTATAGGGCCACATCCTGTGTAAATAAACGGCATTGTTTCACGAATGTGAACGAAACGTGTAACTGGCACCGACCGGAGAGAACAGCATGAAAAACGCAGAATTGAATCAACGCCGTCAGGACGCCACCCCGCGCGGAGTGGGCGTGATGTGTGGTTTTTACGCCGAGCGCGCAGAGAACGCCACGCTGTGGGATGTGGAAGGCAAAGAAGTGATCGATTTCGCCTCGGGGATCGCCGTGCTGAACACCGGCCACCGCCACCCGAAGGTGATCGCCGCGATTGAAAAGCAGCTGCAGGCCTTCACCCACACCGCCTATCAGATCGTTCCTTACGAAAGCTATGTTTCGTTGGCGGAGCGAATCAACCAGCGCGCGCCGATCGCCGGCCCGTGTAAAACCGCCTTCTTCACCACCGGCGCGGAAGCGGTGGAAAACGCGGTGAAGATCGCCCGCGCTTACACCGGCCGCCCGGGGTTGATCACCTTCGGCGGCGGTTTCCACGGCCGCACCTATATGACCATGGCGCTGACCGGCAAAGTGGCGCCTTACAAACTGGGCTTTGGCCCATTCCCCGGCTCGGTGTTCCACGGCCAGTACCCGAATGCGCTGTACGGCGTGACCACCGAAGACGCGATGAACAGCCTGGATCGCCTGTTTAAAGCGGATATCGATCCCAAGCAGGTGGCGGCGATCGTGCTGGAGCCGGTGCAGGGCGAAGGCGGCTTCAACGTGGCGCCGGCCGAGTTCATGCAGGCGCTGCGCGCGCTGTGCGACCAGCATGGCATCCTGCTGATCGCCGACGAAGTGCAGACCGGCTTCGCCCGTACCGGCAAGCTGTTCGCCATGGAGCACTACAGCGTTAAACCGGATCTGATCACCATGGCGAAAAGCCTGGCGGGCGGCATGCCGCTGTCGGCGGTGGCGGGCCGCGCCGAGGTAATGGACGCGCCGGCGCCGGGCGGGCTGGGCGGTACCTATGCCGGTAACCCGCTGGCGGTGGCTGCGGCGCATGCGGTGCTGGACGTGATCGACGAAGAGCAGCTGTGCCAGCGCGCCCAGCGTTTGGGGCAGCACCTGGTGGAAGTGTTGCAGCAGGCGCGCAAAACCAGCCCGGCGATCGCCGATGTGCGCGCGCAAGGCTCGATGGTGGCGGTGGAGTTCAACGATCCGGCCACCGGCAAACCATCTGCCGATATCACCCGTCAGGTGCAGCAGAAGGCGATGGAAGAAGGGCTGCTGCTGCTGAGCTGCGGCGTGAACGGCAACGTGATTCGCTTCCTGTACCCGCTGACCATCCCGGACGATCAGTTCACCAAGGCGATGGGCATCCTGTCTCGCGCGCTGGCCCACTAAGGAGCGAACGGCATGAAATTGAACAATCCCGAGCTGCTGCGCAGCCAGTGTCTGATCAACGGTGAATGGTGCGATGCCCTGAGCGGCAAGCGCGAAGCGGTGATCAACCCGGCCACCGGCGCCGAACTGGCCAGCATTCCGCTGGTCAGCGAAGAGGAAACCCAGCAGGCGATCGCGGCGGCGCAGCGGGCGCAAAACGAGTGGAAACAGCTGACCGCCAAGCAGCGTTCCGCGCTGCTGTTGGCCTGGGCCGACAAGGTGCTGGCCGCGCAGGAAGATCTGGCGCAGCTGATGACCGCCGAGCAGGGCAAATCGCTGGCGGAAGCGCGCGGCGAAGTGGCGTACGCCGCGTCGTTCATCACCTGGTTCGCCGAAGAGGCCAAGCGGGTGGACGGTGCGGTATTGCAGGCGCCGCAGGCTTCGCAGCGCCTGGTGGTGGTGAAGCAGCCGATCGGCGTGTGCGCGGCCATCACCCCGTGGAATTTCCCGGCGGCGATGATCACCCGCAAGGTGGCGCCGGCGCTGGCGGCGGGTTGCGCCATCATCGTCAAACCGGCTGAGCAAACGCCGTTGACCGCGTTGGCGCTGGCCAAACTGGCGCAGGACGCCGGTATTCCCGCCGGCGTTTTGCAGGTGGTGACCGGGGAAGCGGCGCAGGTGGGCAAGGTGCTGTGCGACAGCCCAGTGGTGCGCAAGCTGAGCTTTACCGGTTCGACCGAGGTCGGCCGCATCCTGATGGCGCAGTGCGCGCCGAGCATCAAGAAACTGTCGCTGGAGCTGGGCGGTAACGCGCCGGTCATCGTGTTCGACGACGCCAATCTGGACGCGGCGGTGGCGGGCATCATGGCCTCCAAGTTCCGCAACAGCGGCCAGACCTGCGTGTGCGCTAACCGCATCTACGTGCAGGACGGCATTTACGAGCGGCTGGCGGAAAAGCTGGTGGCGGCGGTCGAGCAGTTGAAAGTCGGCGACGGCAGCCAAGAAGGCACCACCCAGGGGCCGCTGATCGACAGCGATGCGGTGGCGAAGGTGCAGAGCCATATCGACGACGCGTTGATCAAAGGGGCGCAGATCGCCACCGGTGGCCAGCCGCACGCGCTGGGCGGCACTTTCTTCCAGCCGACGGTGGTGACCGGCGTAACGCAGAAGATGCGCTTTGCCAAAGAAGAGACCTTCGGGCCGGTGGCGCCGCTGTTCCGCTTCCATGACGAGGCGGAGGCCATCGCCATGGCCAACGACACCGAATTCGGCCTGGCCGCCTACCTGTTCACGCAGAACGCCGCGCGCCAGTGGCGGGTGCCGGAGGCGCTGGAGTACGGCATGGTCGGCATCAACACCGGGCTGATTTCCAACGAAGTGGCGCCGTTCGGCGGCGTGAAGCAGTCAGGGCTCGGGCGTGAAGGATCGCGCTACGGGATAGAAGAATATCTGGAGCTGAAATACCTGTGTATCGATGTGAGCTGTTGAGCGTCAGGACGTTAACCCATCCCGGCGGCCAGCGTCGCCGGGCGATAAAGGATGATGCATGTCTGATAATATCTCTGTTTCTCCGGCGCTTGCCGCCGGGGTGCGAGCACCTGCACCCGCCAAATCGTTAAGCTTCCTCGAAGGGGTGGCGATGATCGTCGGCACCAACATCGGCGCCGGGGTGCTCTCCATCGCCTACGCCTCCAGCAAGGCCGGTTTCCTGCCGCTGCTGTTCTGGCTGGTGCTGGTGGGGAGCCTGACCACCATCACTATGCTGTACGTCGCCGAATCCACGCTGCGCACTCGCGCGCATCTGCAGCTGAGCGGGCTGGCGAAGCGCTACGTCGGCGGCCTGGGCGCCTGGCTGATGTTCGCTTCGGTGTGCGTCAACAGCGTCGGGGCGCTTACCGCCTACATGACCGGCAGCGGCAAGCTGCTGCAATCGCTGTTCGGCATCTCGCCGGCGCTGGGCAGCTTGCTGTTCTTCGTGCCCGCCGCCGGCGTGCTGTACCTCGGTTTGAAAGCGATCGGCCGCGGCGAGAAGTTCATCAGCATCGGCATGGTGGTGATGTTGACCGCGCTGGTGGCGGCAACGCTGCTGAAAGACACCACCCAGATGCGCAACCTGCTGGACGGTGACTGGCGCTATATGGTGCCGGTGTTCAACGTGGTGGTGTTCTGCTTCTCGGCGCAGTACATCGTGCCGGAAATGGCGCGCGGCTTTGCCGACAAGCCGGAGCAACTGCCGAAGGCGATCATCGTCGGTATGGTGGTGACCTTCATTTTGCTGGCGGCGGTGCCGATGTCGGTGATCGCGCTCAGCGGGCTGGATGACATCTCCGACGTGGCCACCATCTCCTGGGGCCAGGCGCTGGGGCAGTGGGCGTTCTTCTCCGCCAACATCTTCGCGCTGTGTGCGATGCTGACCTCGTACTGGGGATTGGGCGGCAGCTTCCTGACCAATATTTTCGACAAGTTTCGGCTGGGCAACGACGAGCTGCCGCTGCGCCGCTTCGGTGTGCTGCTGCTGGTGGTAGTGCCGCCGTTCGTGCTGGCCTACAGCGGGCTGGTGTCGTTCGTCAACGCGCTCTACTTCGCCGGGGTGTTCAGCGGGGTGATCCTGTCGATCATGCCGATGCTGATCCTGCGCGGCGCGCGGAAACATGGCGACCAGACCCCGCGCTGGCAGTGCAACTGGATCACGCACCCGCTGCTGCAGGTCAGCATTGTGCTGCTGTACCTGGCCAGCGCGGTGTACGCCATCGCTTCATTGTTAGGCTATCTGCCCTCTGGATGGTGATTTGCCTTCCCTCAAGCAGTGATGTTGTTTCTCGGCATTGAGAACGGCGGCGTCGTGGCCGCCGATTTTTTTCTCAGGCGCGCCGTTTTTCCGATAACGCCAGCCACGCCTGTACCGACGGACGCTGCCACTGCTTGTGCGCATAGTGGCGCACGCGCTCCGGCACCGGATCGCCGTGCATCACCAGCCGGTTGAGCATCAGCGCCAGATCGGTGTCGGCGATGCACCACTCCCTGAACAGATTGTCCTGCCCGTGGCTCAGCAGTTTTTCCACGGCGGCGATCAGCTTGCGCGCGGCCTCCTGCGCGGCTTCGGACAGCGGCGGGAACTTGCCGTTGTTGAACACCACTTCGGTCGAGCGCTCGGCGCGGATCGGCAGCAGATCGCTGCGCAGCCAGGCCTGGATCTCGCGCGCCTTGGCGCGCAGCTTCACGTCGCGCGGATAAACGGCGTGGGCCGGGTGGATGTCTTCCAGGTATTCGGCGATCGCCGAAGACTCCGAGAGCTGAAACTCGCCGATCGCCAGCGTCGGCACCCGGCGGGTGAGCGACAGCGCCGCGTAGGCCGCCTCTTTGTTCTCTTCTTTCGCCAGATCCACCGGCTTCACGGTGAACGGAATGCCTTTTTCCGTCAGCACGACAAAGGCGGACATGGCGTACGGGCTGAAAAATTCACTGTCGGTATAAAGCTCGGTGATCGGTTGAGACATCGGCGGTTCCTCGGGGTTAAGGGGGGAACATTCATCATTGTCGAGGGGAGGCTAAAAATCAATCTGTTAGCAAAAAGTTCTTGGGCGGCGCGGTTTCCGGTGCCGTGAGCTCCTTCAGGATGATGTGATATATTTGTTGCCAACACGTGAATTGAGCCGTATTGGGTAACATGAAGACGCAGTGGATAGAACGAGTAAAAGTGGGATGCGCGCGCCTGTGGCCGCACCCGCTGGCGGTGGGCAAGCGAGAGATGCTGATTTCCAGCGTCGGCGCCGGTTTGGGGCTGATGCTCGCCGGCTGGATCAGCCACTTTATTTTGGGCGAGGTGAACCTGTGGTTTATCGCGCCGATGGGCGCCTCGGCGGTGCTGCTGTTCGGCGTGCCCAACAGCCCGCTGGCGCAGCCCTGGTCGATCGTCGGCGGCAATGCGCTGGCGGCGACGGTGGGTGTCTGCGCCGGTCTGCTGATCCCCGATCCGGGCCTGGCCTGCGGCGTTGCGGCGGCGGTGGCCATCGGCCTGATGTTCAAGCTGCGCTGCCTGCATCCCCCGGGTGGCGCGGTGGCGCTGACCGCCATCCTCGGCGGCCCCGGCATTCACCAGATGGGCTACCACTTCGTGCTGTACCCGGTGCTGCTGAACTCGGTGCTGCTGGCGGCGCTGGCCATTCTGTTCAATAACCTGGCCGGGCGACGCTACCCGCACGCGCTGGCGCCGGCGGAGGCCAAACCGGCCAATCTGCCGATCGATGCCGTTTCCATCACCCGCGCCGATCTGCACGAGGCGCTGATGGAGGGGGATCTGTTCGATATTGACGAGGACGATCTGCAGGAGATCCTGCTGCGCGCCGAGCAGCTGGCGCATCAGCGGCAAAGCAAGACCGCCTGATCAGCCCAGCGTTTTGCGGTAAAACACCACCCGCTCCGTTTCGGCAAAGCCCAGCGCCGCATGCAGGCGCTGGGAGTCCAGATTGGCGATGTCGGTATCCGACGCCAGCTCGCTGCACCCCTGCTGCTTCGCCCACTCCTGCACCTGTGCGATTAAGCGCGCGGCCCAGCCCTGGCGGCGGGCGCCCTCGACGGTATAAATCCCTTCCAAAAACGCCACCGGCGACGATTCGCAGCCGTTGACGTAATCGTAGCGCAGCGCGACCTCGGCAAAGCCAACGAAAGCGCCGTCCAGCCCCCGCGCCATAAACGCGGAGTGGTGCGGTGAAGCCAGTATCTCGCGCATTTCCGCGCGGTGATCTTCAGGCGAGCTGGAGGGCCACAGCGCGGTGCGCAGCGCCAGCCAGGCGTCGAGGTTGTCGTGGTCGCAGATGACGATCATGCGGGGCCCTTATGAGTCGGAATAAATCAGGAATGCCGAAAGAGAAGTGTGGCACGGCGGCGGGAAACAAAAAAGTCATTATGGCGGGACTTTCTAAGAGGATGAAAGAGATGTGTTGATATTTTAGGCGAAGTTGGTATAGGGTACGGCCAGCGTGCTTATAAGGGATTGTTATGGATGCGAAAGCCGTAGCTCAAGGAATTCTTGAGGGAATAGAGTCTTTACCAAGGGGCATTGCCTATAGTGCTCGTAGGACATGGCAGGGAGCAGGGCTCGGCGGCCGAGAGCTTAAGCACCGCAATTAAATTGAAACGGAACGATTTATTAAGGTCGTTCGTGCTGGCTATGGTATCGAAACCCCGCTGCGTGAGCTGATAGTGGTGATTATCCGTGACTGCTATCAGCGAATGGATCTGCAAACACAAATTGCGCTAAGCCAAAAATTAAACCATGCAGAGGGTTATCTTACAGGACGTATGGGGACGCAGTTCATTCTGGTTCAGCAAATCACACACCATATTTTGAAAAAGGTTATCGGCAGCACACTTTTCAAATGGGTATTCAAAGGTGTCACCATTGCTGGGCTAAACATCATTATTTTACAAGGAATTATTGAACAGGCCGCCGTTTCTTCGCGTCGTTTGCGGGAACAATATCCCTCAACGTACCATAAGCTCACGCCACGAAATTTGGACATGATCTACTTTCTGGCGGAGGAGTATCTTGAACCCTTTGTTGCCTATACCAGCAAATCGAAAATGTTCTGTGAAGGTGTGAATCATGAGCTATCTAAAGTCTTGGGGCAGTAAGCTCGGTAAAGGATTGTCGCACCTTGTGGAAGCGATTTTGGGCGGGATATTTTCTGTCGCTGCGTTTGGCTCACTGTTCTGGTTCGACGAATGGTGGCAACGAATTCTGAGCGCGGTAATATTCCTGTTGCTGGTGTTTGTCACTATTGCTTTGTGTAGCCTTGTGAGAGGCGAGCGATAGCGGATAGATCAATCAAAAGCCAGCGGTTGGATTTTAACTAATGATCAAGTGATGATGACTTCCTATCGTTAAGTAATAAAATCAATGAACTGGCTAAAATCCTTTCTTGTGAAGTTCGTTAAATTTGTTGGCCGGCAAACTGCTGACTTGGCTGAGTCCATAGTCATTGGCCTGTTCTCTATAGCGGCATTTGTTGCCTTGTTCTGGTTTGATGAGTGGTGGAAATCTATCGCTGCGGCTGTCGCGATCTTCTTTGCCGGCTTCCTGGTGAGCCTGGCTATAGGCTGGTTAAGAGGGGAAAGATAACTGATAGTGCCGGCATTACCGCCGCCATTTTGCCGCCACTGCGAGCAAAAAATAAAAAAGCCACTTCGAGGGAAGTGGCTTTTTTATATGATTTTAAAGCTAAAATTTGGTGGCCCCTGTTGGGTTTGAACCAACGACCAAGCGATTATGAGTCGCCTGCTCTAACCACTGAGCTAAGGGGCCAAGCCGCGAGATTATAGGGAATCCTTAAGCGGCGGTCTACAGTTACCCGCCCGTATGTTGCTTTTCTGCACAGTTCTAGCCTGTTGTAATTGCTGGCGGATTTTGCGATAACCGCAGTAAATCCCTGCAATGGACTCACAATACTCATGGAACTTCTGGCGCCTGGCCTGCGGGTGGTGTTTTGCGGCATCAACCCCGGCCTTTCTTCCGCCCATCAGGGCTACCCTTTCGCCAACGGCAGCAACCGCTTCTGGAAGGTGATCCATCAGGCCGGCTTTACCGAGAGCCAGTTGGCACCGGAGCAGTGGCAGCAGCTGAAGGATAACGGCTGCGGCATTACCGCGCTGGTGGCGCGCCCGACGGTGGCGGCCAGCGAGCTGTCGCGCGACGAGCTGCGCAGCGGTGGCGAGGTGCTGCAAGAGAAAATCCTGCGCTATCAGCCGCGCGCGCTGGCGATTTTGGGCAAGCAGGCGTTCGCCACCGCCTTCGGGGTGAAAAACGCGCCCTGGGGCAAGCAGGCGCTGACGCTGGGGTGGGGGAAACCGAGGTGTGGGTATTGCCTAACCCCAGCGGATTGAACCGCGCCACGCTGGAGCAGCTTACCGCCAGCTATCGCGAGCTGTTCCTGGCGTTGCAATGATGTGGCGGGGCGTATTCAGAGCTGGTTGCCTGAACGCCAGAGATATACCACGACGCTATCCGTATGGGTTGAGTCATTGACCCGTTTACTGCCGATTAAGCACGTTGCACAACTCACCGGCCTGCACTGGCATACGGTCAAGAATATCGACTACCGGCGTCTGCTGCGGGAACGAACAGAGCCGCAGCGCCATACCCTCCGCCGTCTGGTGATGGATGAGTTCGCCCTGTTCAAAGGACATCGCTATGCCACCGTGGTGATGGATGCGGATACGCAACAGGTGTTGTGGGTGGGCGAAGGCCGCAGCAGAGCGGCCTTCCGCCCCTTCTTCGTCTGGCTGGGCGCTGAAGGCTGTGCTGCTATCCAGTCTGTCGCCATGGATATGAATACGGCGTTAGACCTGGAGGTCAGGCATCACTGCCCGCAGGCGGAAGTGGTCTATGACTTGTTCCATGTGGTGGCAAAGTATGGCCGGGAGGTTATCGACCGGGTCCGCGTCGACCAGGCCAATCAACTCCGCATAAAAAAACCCCGGCAGGCCGGGGTTTTTGTTTTTGGTGCGGCAGCCGGACTTAGTCGTCCAGGAAGCTGCGCAGCACTTCGGAGCGGCTTGGGTGACGCAGCTTACGCAGCGCCTTGGCTTCGATCTGACGAATACGCTCACGGGTAACGTCAAACTGCTTGCCTACCTCTTCCAGCGTGTGATCGGTGTTCATGTCGATGCCGAAACGCATGCGCAGCACTTTCGCTTCGCGCGCGGTCAGGCCGGCCAGCACATCGTGGGTGGCGGAACGCAGGCTTTCCGAGGTCGCGGAGTCCAGCGGCAGCTCGAGGGTGGTATCCTCGATGAAGTCGCCCAGATGCGAATCTTCGTCGTCGCCGATCGGCGTTTCCATCGAGATTGGCTCTTTGGCGATCTTCAGCACCTTGCGGATCTTGTCTTCCGGCATCAGCATGCGCTCGGCCAGCTCTTCCGGCGTCGGCTCGCGGCCCATCTCTTGCAGCATCTGGCGCGAAATACGGTTGAGCTTGTTGATGGTCTCAATCATATGCACCGGAATACGGATGGTGCGCGCCTGGTCGGCGATGGAGCGGGTGATAGCCTGACGGATCCACCAGGTGGCGTACGTCGAGAACTTGTAGCCGCGGCGGTATTCGAACTTGTCTACCGCTTTCATCAGGCCGATGTTGCCTTCCTGGATCAGATCCAGGAACTGCAGGCCGCGGTTGGTGTATTTCTTGGCGATAGAAATAACCAGACGCAGGTTGGCCTCAACCATCTCTTTCTTCGCGCGGCGGGCTTTCGCTTCACCGATCGACATGCGACGGTTGATGTCTTTGACCTGCTCAATGGTCAGGCCGGTTTCTTCTTCGATCTGACGCAGTTTCTGCAGGCTGCGCTGCACGTCTTCAGCCACGTCTTTCAGCTTTTCCGACCATGGCTTGGCCATCGCCAGCGCGGCTTCGAACCAGGAATCGCTGGTTTCGTTGCCGGCGAACAGGGTGACGAAGTTTTTCTTCGGCATTTTGCACTGTTCAACGCACAGCTTCATGATGATGCGTTCCTGGGTGCGAACGCGGTCCATCATGGTGCGCATGCTGTTGACCAGGAAGTCGAACTGCTTCGGCACCAGGCGGAACTGCTTGAACACTTCAGACAGCTTCAGGATCTCGTCCGCAGCGCTGGCGTGGCTGCGGCCGTTCTTCTTGATCACCAGACGCGTCGCTTCATACTGATCGCGCAGCTCGGCGAACTTCTGACGCGCCAGCTCAGGATCGATGCTGTTGTCGTCTTCGGTATCGTCGTCTTCAGCATCCTCATCTTCGTCGTCGTCGTCTTGCTCTTCGCTCGACAGTTCAGAACCGATGTGGGTGGCGGTTGGGGCGATGTCCTCTTCCGCGTTAGGATCGACGAAGCCGGTGATCAGATCGGACAGGCGCGCTTCGCCCGCTTCGACGCGATCGTACTGCTCAAGCAGGTAGGTAATGGCTTCCGGGTATTCGGCAACCGAGCACTGAACCTGGTTGATGCCGTCTTCGATGCGCTTGGCGATGTCGATTTCACCTTCGCGCGTCAGCAGTTCGACGGTACCCATTTCGCGCATGTACATGCGCACCGGGTCGGTGGTGCGGCCGATTTCGGATTCCACGCTGGACAGAACCTGTGCGGCGGCTTCTTCCGCATCTTCGTCCGTGCTGTTCGAGTTTTCGGCGAGCAGCAGGTCATCGGCGTCCGGTGCTTCTTCCATCACCTGGATGCCCATGTCGTTAATCATCTGGATGATGTCTTCGATCTGATCGGAGTCGACGATATCTTCCGGCAGATGGTCATTGACCTCAGCATAGGTCAGATAGCCTTGCTCCTTACCACGGGTGACAAGTAGCTTCAGCTGTGACTGCGGGTTTTGCTCCATAAGACGGTATCCACACTTCAGAGTATTTAGGTTGGTGTCGGTCGGCGAAACCGCCAACAATAGCATTTGGGGCGTTTTCGTTATCGCCGCGGCCCACTATGGCGGCACTGTGCAGGGCTCTGCCCTCGCAATTATCGGCACTTAAGCCGTTTGGTATTCAGTTTTTCTTCGCTAAAACCTGGTTGAGAGAACGGACTTCTTCACGTTCCTCCGGGCTCAGGCCGCGCGTTCTGGCCTGGGCGATCAGCGTTTCCAGCCGTTGCTCGAGCACCGAGTCGTACAGGCTGGCCAACGTATCCAAAAAGGTCTGTTCGACCATGTCCTCAACGATCATATGGTTCCATGTCGCCAAGGTTTCAAGCTGCTGGCTGAATTTGTTGTCGCGATACAGCTCCAGCAATTGCCCGGTTGTCAGGCCCGGCTGCGCCAAACAGGTCTGCACCAGTTCGACGAACAGCGGCAATCCCGCCTGTTTGGTCTGCTCCAGCCCTTCAAGCGAAGGGATAAGTGTAGCCAACTGCGGATTTTGCACCAGTAACCCTATCAGTATACGCATGGTTGTGCGTTTTAGCTGGGGCGCCTGATAAGGATTCGCATTTTCCGCCTGCTTGGGCATCAGCTTGTCGAGCTGGCTGTCGTCCAGCAGCCCCAGCTTGTTGCCGAGCTCCTGGCGCAGGTACAAGCGCAACGTTTCGCCCGGCACCTGAGTAATCAGCGGCAGCGCCAGCGTGCTCAGCTTGGCGCGCCCGTCCGGGCTGCTCAGATCCACCTGCGGCAGCAGGCTTTCGAACAGGAACGTGGACAGCGGCTGCGCCTGCTCCATTCGCTGTTCGAAGGCTTCTTTGCCTTCTTTGCGCACCAGGGTGTCCGGATCTTCGCCGTCGGGCAAAAACATGAACCGCAGCTGGCGCCCGTCGTTCAGGTACGGCAGCGCGGTTTCCAGCGCCCGCCATGCCGCCTCGCGGCCGGCGCGGTCGCCGTCGTAACAGCAGACGACGTTGTCGGTGGCGCGGAACAGCAGCTGAATGTGTTCAGCCGTCGTCGAGGTTCCGAGCGAGGCGACGGCATAATCGATGCCGAATTGCGCCAACGCCACCACGTCCATATACCCTTCCACCACCAGCAGCCGCTGGAGGGTAGGGTGATTCTGCTGTGCTTCATACAGACCGTACAGCTGGCGGCCCTTATGGAAAACTTCGGTTTCCGGCGAGTTCAGGTACTTCGGCATACCGTCACCCAATACGCGGCCGCCGAAGGCGATCACGCGCCCACGCTTGTCGCGGATGGGGAACATCACCCGTTCGCGGAAACGGTCGTACGAACGCCCCTGATCGTTAGTCACCAGCATGCCGGCATCGTTCAATGCGCGGCGCGAGTCGGCATCGCGGCCGAAACGCTTCAGGGCGTTGTCCCATCCCGCCGGCGCGAAGCCGATGGCGAAATGGCGAATAACGTCGTCACTTAATCCGCGCTGCTGCAAATAGCTGCGCGCCGGCGCTCCGGAGGACTGCTGCAGTGACTGTTGATAGAACGCGCTGAGCTGCTCCATCAGTTGGTACAGGCTCTGGCGCTGATGGCGTTCGATCTGGGTTGGCCCGGTGCCCGCTTCGTAAGGCACTTCCAGCCCGTGCATGGTCGCCAGCTCTTCGATGGTTTCGACAAACTCGAGTCGGTCGTAATTCATCAAAAAATCGACGGCGTTGCCGTGCGCACCACACCCAAAACAGTGATAAAACTGCTTTTCGCCATTAACGGTAAAGGAAGGCGTCTTTTCGTGGTGGAACGGACAGCACGCGTGGTAGTTCTTGCCTTGCTTCTTGAGCTTCACGCGAGCGTCGATCAGGTCGACGATGTCGGTGCGAGCCAGCAAGTCATTGATAAATACGCGCGGAATTCGTCCAGCCATAAGCCCTTACTTCATTAGCCTATAAACGAGAACAAGCCGCGCATTCCTTTCGGAAAGCACGGCCTTCGTATGCAACTACTCGGTCTGCGCGATTTTGAAAATCAGAAATTCACGCGGTGGGGTTGCCCCCGAAGAATTAATACAGACGAGTGCGGCGTGCGTTTTCGCGAGCCAGTTTCTTCGCGTGACGTTTCACAGCAGAAGCTTTAGCGCGTTTACGTTCGGTAGTTGGTTTTTCATAAAACTCACGACGACGAACTTCAGCTAAAACACCCGCTTTTTCGCAAGAGCGTTTGAAACGACGCAGAGCAACGTCAAATGGCTCGTTTTCACGTACTTTAATTACCGGCATGTGCCTCTCACCTCAATAAAATTCGGTTTGTTGCTGGCCAAGCGCCAGCCTTTTCAAAATGGTGCGGAATTTTACTCCAATGGATGCTGCTTTGTAAAGCATCACCGCAAATTGAAACCCGCGTCGCTCTGCCGCAACGTGCGCAATTTTGCACCGGGCGCTGATTATAGACTAATCAGAAAAAAATGCTCGTGTTTAATCGCCCGGGCATTTTCTGGATGAATCATCGACATAGGTGCGAGCCGGTGACAAGATGCGCGGCACCGGCGGTAAATGCGGCGGAATGTGGTAGACTGGCGGCCGCACGTGAATGATGGGAAATGTAATGCGAGTACTGGGTATAGAAACGTCCTGCGATGAAACCGGAATTGCAGTGTATGACGATCAAACCGGTTTGTTGGCCAACCAATTATACAGCCAGGTGAAGCTGCACGCCGACTACGGCGGCGTGGTGCCGGAACTGGCCTCCCGCGATCACGTGCGCAAAACCGTGCCGCTGATTCAGGCGGCGCTGAAAGAGGCCAACCTGACCCCGGCCGACATCGACGGCGTGGCCTACACCGCCGGGCCGGGCCTGGTGGGGGCGCTGCTGGTCGGCGCTACCGTGGGGCGCGCGCTGGCGTTCGCCTGGAACGTGCCGGCGGTGCCGGTGCACCATATGGAAGGCCACCTGCTGGCGCCGATGCTGGAAGACAACCCGCCGGCGTTCCCGTTCGTCGCGCTGCTGGTCTCCGGCGGCCATACTCAGCTGATTAGCGTCACCGGCATCGGTGAGTATGAACTGCTGGGCGAATCGATCGATGATGCCGCCGGCGAAGCGTTCGACAAAACCGCCAAGCTGCTCGGCCTGGATTACCCCGGCGGGCCGATGCTGTCGAAGATGGCGCAGCAGGGCACGGAGGGGCGTTTCACCTTCCCGCGGCCGATGACCGATCGTCCGGGCCTGGACTTCAGCTTCTCCGGGCTGAAAACCTTCGCCGCCAACACCATTCGCTCCAACGGCAACGACGATCAGACGCGTGCCGACATCGCCCGCGCCTTCGAGGATGCGGTGGTGGATACGCTGGCAATCAAGTGCAAACGCGCGTTGGAGCAGACCGGTTTTAAACGCCTGGTGATGGCCGGCGGCGTGAGCGCCAACCGCACGTTGCGCGCCAAGCTGGCGGAGATGATGCACAAGCGCGGTGGGGAAGTATTCTATGCCCGCCCGGAATTTTGCACCGACAACGGCGCGATGATCGCCTATGCCGGCATGGTGCGCCTGAAGAGCGGCGCCAACCCGGAGCTGAGCGTTTCGGTGCGGCCGCGCTGGCCGCTGGCGGAACTGCCTGCGGTATAAAGCAAAGGGCCGGATAATCCGGCCCTTCTGTTATTCGTCTTTCGGCTGGTCGCCGTTATCCGCATCCGCCTGGTTTTTCTTCTTGCGGAACTTGCCCCAGATCTTACCTTCCTGGCCGCGCCACAGGCGCTGAATATTGTCGTGATGCCGCATCAGGATCAGGCATGAGAGCATCGCCACCGGGAAGGTGAACTGCGGTTTGAACCACCAGACGTAGAACGGGGCGATCAGCGCGCTGACGATGGCGCCGAGCGAAGAGTAGCCGCTGAGCAGCACCGTCAGCAGCCAGGTGCCGGTCATCAGGCCGGTCAGATCCCAGCCAATAGGTGCGATGGCGCCAAACGCCGTCGCTACGCCCTTACCGCCGCGGAAGTGGAAGAACACCGGATAGATGTGCCCCAGGCAGGCGGCGATCGCCGTCAGGCCGAGGTACAGCGGCGGCACATCGAGTTTGTAGGCCAGCCAGACCGGCAACATCCCTTTCAGAATATCGAATACCAGCACCGCCGCTGCCGCCAGCCGGCCGCCGATGCGCAGGACGTTGGTCGCCCCGGGATTTCCTGAGCCATGTTCACGCGGATCCGGCAGCCTGGCGATCCGGCAAACCAGGATCGCGCTGGAAATCGAGCCGCACAGATACGCGAAGATAATCATGCCAAGCGCGGTAGCACTCATAACGCGGTTCCGTTTAATAATGGTCGTTTTACTCGCAACATCTATGGATAATACGCACATTCCGCTGGAAGTGGTATCCGGCAAGGCCAAAAACAGAGAATGACGTGATGGATATCGTATTTATTGAAGAGCTTACCGTAATTACCACCATTGGCGTTTATGAGTGGGAACAGGGCATTCGTCAGAAGCTGGTGTTCGATATCGAAATGGGCTGGAATAACCGGCCGGCCGCCGCCAGCGACGACGTAACTGACTGTCTGAGCTATGCCGACGTCAGCGACGCCGTGATCCAGCACGTGGAGTCGAACCGTTTTGCGCTGGTGGAGCGAGTGGCAGAGGAAATATCCGAAATTTTGCTTCAGCGCTTCAATTCCCCCTGGGTCCGTATTAAGGTCAGCAAACCGGGCGCTGTAGCACATGCCAGTCGGGTCGGCGTGATCATTGAGCGCGGCACTCGTCCCGCATGATTTTATGTCATCTGCTTGCAACGAAAGACCGTTAAGCTGGTCTTGATCCTGAGAATTGTTTTAGCGGCACTGTCTTTAAGCATTGCCGCTTTTTTATGTGATAGCCGTTTTTTTATGGGGTGAGCGAAGCACATGGCAGACATGCATTCACTGTTTATTGCGTTTGTTCTTGGGGTTGTTGAGGGATTAACCGAATTTCTGCCGGTTTCTTCCACCGGGCATATGATCATCGTCGGCGAGTGGCTGGGCTTTACCGGCGACAAAGCCAAAACCTTTGAAGTCATTATCCAGCTGGGGTCGATCCTGGCCGTCGTCGTGATGTTCTGGCGCCGGCTGTTCGGCCTGATCGGCATCCATTTCGGCGGCAAGCCGGTGGAGCACGAGGGCAAAACCAGTGGCCAGCTGAAGCTGGGGCACATCCTGTTGGCGATGATCCCGGCGGTGGTGCTGGGCCTGGCCTTCCATGATTTCATCAAGTCGCTGTTCGCGCCGAAAAACGTGATGTACGCGTTGGTGGTCGGCGGCCTGCTGCTGTTGGCGGCGGAATGGCTAAAGCCGAAGAAACCGAGCGCGGAAGGGCTGGATGACATCACCTACCGCCAGGCGTTCATGATCGGCTGCTTCCAGTGCCTGGCGCTGTGGCCGGGCTTCTCCCGTTCGGGTTCCACTATCGCCGGCGGTATGCTGGTGGGCGTGAACCGCTATGCGGCGTCCGAGTTCTCCTTCATCCTGGCGGTGCCGATGATGATTGGCGCCAGCGGCCTGGATCTGTACAAGAGCCTGCACTTCCTGACCTGGGGCGATCTGCCGATGTTTGCCGTCGGTTTCATTACGGCCTTCGTGGTGGCGCTGATTGCGATCAAGACCTTCCTGTCGCTGATCAAACGCATCTCGTTCGTGCCGTTCGCCATCTACCGCTTTATCGTGGCAGCCGTGGTTTACATGGTATTCCTGTAAGCCCGACGCCAAGAAAAAACCCCGCTCTGCGGGGTTTTTTTATGCCTGATCGTTGATAATCGTTTGGCTGAGTTTCCAGTCGGCCAGCGCCTGCTGGCGGCGGCGTTTGAGCTCGTCGCGGATCGCGGTGCCCTGCAGCCCGCTGGCCACCACTTCTTTGATAGATACCGCGTTCGCCACCTGATACGCCTGGCGCAGATAGTCGCCCTGCGGATAAGGGTTCTCCTCAAAGCCGGTGCGGCCGCGCGCGTCCGCTTCGCTGGTCAGGATCATTTGCTCCAGCCTTTGGGGCTTGCGCCAGACGTCGATGGCGTCGAACAGCTTCAGCAGGGTTTCCGGGCGCAGCTTGTCCACGGTGTGGATCAGGTCATGGTACTCGGCCACCAGCTTGCTCAGATCGCGCACCGGGTTGGGCACCCGCAGCCGCTGGCACAGGGCTTCGACCAGCCGCACGCCCGCCGGGCCGTGGCCGTGGTGATGCGGCCAGAATTCTTTCGGCGTCAATCCTTTGCCGAGGTCATGGCACAGGGTGGCGAAGCGCACGTCCACCTCCGGCGTGAGGCGGGCGGCAATCGCCAGCGCCATCAGCGTGTGCACGCCGGTGTCGATCTCCGGGTGCCACTTGGCGGGGGCCGGTACGCCGAACAGCGCGTCGATTTCCGGGAACAGCACCGCCAGCGCATCGCAGTCGCGCAACACCTGAAAATAGACCTGCGGGCTCTGGCTTTGCAGCGCCTTTTCGGTTTCCTTCCAGACGCGTTCGGCGGTCAGCGCAGCCAGTTCACCGCCGTGCGCCATTTGGCGCATCAGCGCGAGCGTTTCGTCGGCGATGTGAAAACCCAGGTGGGCGAAGCGGGCAGCGAAGCGGGCCACGCGCAGCACGCGCAGCGGATCTTCGCCGAACGCGTCTGAAACGTGGCGCAGCACGCGCGCTTGCAGATCGGCTACGCCGCCGTAAGGATCAATCAGTTCCCCTTCGGCGGAGCGGGCGATGGCGTTGATGGTCAGATCGCGCCGCAGCAGATCTTCTTCCAGCGTCACGTCCGGCGCGGCATAGCAGGTAAAACCGGTGTACCCCTGGCCGGATTTGCGCTCGGTGCGCGCCAGCGCGTACTCCTCATGAGAATCGGGGTTGAGGAACACCGGGAAATCTTTGCCGACCTGCTGATAGCCCAATGCCAGCAGCTCCGCCGGCGTGGCGCCCACCACCACCCAATCATGATCGACCACCGGAATGTCGAGCAGGCTGTCGCGAACGGCGCCGCCGACCAGATAAATCTGCACTGTTGACTCCTGAATATCGTGTAAGGCTCTGTCTATCAGATTACATGAATTGGCCGCGGGATGTCGGCACCAATGAAAAGGGCGCCCGCAGGCGCCCACACTCAAACTGAACGATACTGAGATCAGTTCATCCAGCGGTTATTGTTCTTGCGGCGCGGGATCAGGTGCGGCAACAGCAGACCCAGCAGCAAACCGACGCCGGCGACGCCGCCGCCGTACATGAACCACTGCAGGATAATGGTGCGCTGCTTGTCGTCGAGCTGCAGGTTAACGGCGTTGACCTTCTTCTGCGCGACCACCAGCTGGTTTTTCAGATCCTGGTTTTCCTTCTGCAGGCTGCTGATGGTGCTGTCGCTGCCCGCGACTTTCTCCTGCATTTCCGAGGTGCGCTGGTTCCAGGTGTTGTCGATGTTGGCCAGCTTGTCGGTCAGGGTTTTCACCTGCTGTTCCAGCTCGGGCACGCGAGTGCGCAGGCTTGGCGTCTGGCTGAGCTGGTCGAGCGGGATCCAGGTGGTGCGGCCTTTCGGATCGCGGATCTGGCCGTAGTTGGTGCTGTCGTTGACGCCCAGCAGGGTGACTTCTTCACCGGCGTTCAGAGTGCCGACAATACGGTACTGATTACCTGGGCCGCTATGGACGTAAGTGCTTAACTCATCGGAGATATAGCGTTTATCTTCGGCATGTGCGGCCCAAGTGATGCTGAAGCTCAGCGCGGCAAGGCAAATCAGGCGTAATTTCTGCATTAGTTCATCGTTTCTGGGTGAATTTATGGAACGATAGTAGAGCGTTCAGTCTGACGACGCAACGCCAAAACCGGAATGAGAACTATCTTACTGTGGCTGATTCTGTGAGTTGCGCAGCGTTTTATAACGTAACAGGTTTTTTCTACAGTTAGCAGGGTTAAGGCGCCGGGAATCGCGGTAAGATAATGGCAACTGTGCGTCATTGGGCAGCATACGGCGGGCCGAACGCGCCGCGCTGAAACCGACGCGAATGCGTAACTTATTGGTGTTAAAGAATTATGACCGTTGAAATTGAACTGAAATTCATCGCCGCGCCGCAAGCGGTGGCCGCTCTGCCACAATGGCTCGCCGCCTGGCCGCATCAGCATTCCGCGCCGCAAAAGCTGACCAACATTTACTTCGAAACGGCCGACAACGTCCTGCGCCGTCACGACATGGGGCTGCGGATTCGCGGTTTCGACGATCGCTATGAGATGACCATCAAAACCGCCGGTAAAGTGGTGGGCGGCCTGCACCAGCGCCCGGAATACAATGTCGCTATCGCCGAACCGCAGCTGGCGTTGGCGCAGTTCCCTGCCGACATCTGGCCGCAGGATTGCGATATCGCGGCGCTGCAGCAGGCGTTGCAGCCGCTGTTCCGTACCGATTTCGTGCGAGAGAAGTGGGTGGTTACTTACGGCCAAAGCGAGATCGAGATTGGTCTGGACCAAGGCGAGGTGCGTGCCGGTGACCTCAGCGAAGCCCTGAGCGAGATAGAGCTGGAGCTGCTGAACGGCAATACTGCCGATCTGCTGGCGTTGGCCGGTGAGCTGGCGGCGCACGGCGGGCTGCGTCAGGGCAGCCTGAGCAAGGCGGCGCGCGGTTACCACCTGGCACAGGGCAATCCGCCGCGCCAGGTGCGCCCGCTACGGGTGTTGAAGCCGGCGGCGAAGGCGACCGTGGAGCAGGGGATGATCGCCGCCTTCGAGCTGGCGCTGAGCCACTGGCAGTACCACGAAGAGCTGTGGCTGCGCGGTGACGCGCAGGCGCGCGCTTCGGTGATTGAGGCGGTCGGAACGATCCGCCAGGCGCTGGTGATCTTCGGCGGTTTGGTGCCGCGCAAGGCCAGCGCCGATCTGCGCGCCCGCTTGACCGAGCTCGAGCCGCTGTTGGCGGACAAAGCCGCGCAACCAGATACCCTGTGCTACAGCACGGCCTATCTGCAATGTAAGTTGGCGCTCACATCATGGCTGGTGAGCGGCGCCTGGCGGCCGTTTATCGATGCCAAAGCGCAGGCCAAGCTGGACGGTTCTTTCAAACGCTTCAGCGACATCATGCTGGGGCGCAGCGGTGCGGAGCTGAAAGAAGCCTTCAGCCGTACGCTGAACGAAGATGAATATCAGGAACAATTGCCGCGCCTGACGCGTCAGATTTCGGCGCTGGTCCTGCTGTCGGGCGCCTACCCCGACGAGCAGACCGGGCCTTATATCGAGGCCTGGCGCGAGCTGCAGGCAGCGCTGAGCGAGCGCCGCCAGGGTTGGTATGAAGCCAGCCGCAAACAGGCCTTATCGCATGCGCCATTCTGGTTAAACGGCGCGCTTCGTTAATCCAGCCGGCCCGCCAGCCGTGGGCCGCAGAACGGGTCATACACTATGTCGCCACTTTCAGCCGCGTTGCAGGCTCAGGCACAGCAGGTTGTGCAGCGTTTTCAGGAAGTTCACGGCGCGGACTGCGCCTTTAGCGAACAGGAGCAGTGGGTGCTGGCGTCGAGCGACTTCGTCAGCGACGCGCTGCTTGCCCAGCCGGCCTGGCTGGCGACGCTGCGCGAACAGCCGCCGGCGCCCGGCGAGTGGCAACACTATGCCGCCTGGTTGCAGGACGAGCTGGAAGAGGTGCGCGATGAGGCGCAGCTGATGCGCACGCTGCGTCTGTTCCGCCGTGAAACGCTGGTGCGCATTGCCTGGGCGCAGGCTCAGGGGCTGTGTTCGACCGAAGAAACGCTGCTGCAGCTGAGCGGATTGGCGGAAACGCTGATCGTCAGCGCGCGCGACTGGCTGTACCAAACCTGCTGCCGTGAGTGGGGCACGCCGTGCAACGCCGCCGGTGAACCGCAGCCGCTGCTGATCCTCGGCATGGGTAAGCTGGGCGGCGGCGAGCTGAATTTCTCGTCGGATATCGATCTGATCTTCGCCTACCCGGAAAACGGCCAGACCCAGGGCGGGCGGCGCGAGCTGGACAATGCCCAGTTCTTCACCCGCCTCGGCCAGCGGCTGATCAAGGCGCTGGATCAGCAGACCATTGAC
This sequence comes from Serratia sp. HRI, assembly GCF_010119335.3. Lineage (NCBI taxonomy): Bacteria > Pseudomonadati > Pseudomonadota > Gammaproteobacteria > Enterobacterales > Yersiniaceae > Serratia > Serratia sp. HRI. The sequence goes on from NZ_CP083690.1 coordinate 3,370,861, forward strand.
GGCTTCGTCTATCGCGTCGACATGCGGCTGCGGCCGTTCGGCGACAGCGGCCCATTGGTGATGAGCTTTGCGGCGCTGGAAGATTACTATCAGGAGCAGGGGCGCGACTGGGAACGTTATGCGATGGTGAAGGCGCGCCTGATGGGCGGCGCGGAAGACGCCTACAGCCAGGAGCTGCGCAAAACGCTGCGGCCATTCGTGTTCCGCCGCTATATCGATTTCAGCGTCATCCAGTCGCTGCGCAACATGAAGGGCATGATCGCCCGTGAAGTGCGGCGTCGCGGCCTGAAGGACAACATCAAGCTGGGTGCCGGCGGCATTCGCGAAATCGAATTCATCACCCAGGTATTCCAGCTGATCCGCGGCGGCCGCGAGCCGGCGCTGCAGGGGCGTTCGCTGCTGCCGACGCTGCAGGCGGTGGGTGAACTGGGGCTGCTGGAGGCCGAGCAGGTGCGGGCGCTGAGCGCCGCTTACCTGTTCCTGCGGCGGCTGGAGAATCTGCTGCAGGCGATCGGCGATCAGCAAACCCAGACGCTGCCGCAGGATGCGCTCGATCAGGCGCGGCTGGCCTACGGCATGGGGCTGGCGGATTGGCCGGCGCTGATGGCGACGCTGGACGTGCACATGCAGGCGGTGCGGGCGGTGTTCGATGACCTGATCGGCGACGATAGCCCGGATGTCGGTGAAGATCCCGACTACCAACACTACCACAGCCTGTGGCAGGACGCGCTGGAGGAAAACGAGCTGGCGCCGCTGACGCCGCACCTGGACGAAGAGGGGCGCCGACAGATGCTGCGCACCATCGCCGATTTCCGCCACGACGTCGACAAACGCACCATCGGCCCGCGCGGCCGCGACGTGCTCGATCAGCTGATGCCGCGCCTGCTGGCGGAGGTATGCCCGCGCCAGGACGCGCCGACCGCGCTGGTGCGGCTGGCGCAGCTGCTGCTCAGCATCGTCACCCGTACCACCTACCTCGAACTGTTGGTGGAGTATCACGCGGCGCTCAGCCATCTGATCCGCCTGTGCGCCGCGTCGCCGATGGTCGCCAACCAGCTGTCGCGCTACCCGCTGTTGCTGGACGAACTGCTGGATCCGGCCACGCTGTATCAGCCGGTGGCGCTGGACGCCTACCGCAGCGAGCTGCGCCAGTACCTGCTGCGGGTGCCGGAAGACGACGAAGAGCAAAAGCTGGAGGCGCTGCGCCAGTTCAAGCAGGCGCAGCAGCTGCGCATCGCCGCGGCGGATATCGCCGGCGCGCTGCCGGTGATGAAAGTGAGCGACCACCTGACTTATCTGGCGGAGGCGATCATCGACGCGGTGGTGCAGCAGGCCTGGAGCGACATGGTGGCGCGCTACGGCCAACCGACCCATCTGCAGGAGCGCGACGGGCGCGGCTTTGCGGTGATCGGCTACGGCAAGCTGGGCGGCTGGGAGCTGGGTTACAGTTCCGATCTCGATCTGGTATTCCTGCTGGATTGCCCGCCGGAGGTGATGACCGACGGCGATCGCTGCATCGACGGCCGGCAGTTCTACCTGCGGTTGGCGCAGCGGGTGATGCATCTGTTCAGCACCCGCACCTCCTCCGGCATTCTGTATGAGGTGGACGCCCGCCTGCGGCCTTCCGGCGCTGCGGGAATGCTGGTCAGCACCGTTGAGGCGTTCGCCGATTACCAGCAAAACGAAGCCTGGACCTGGGAACATCAGGCCCTGGTGCGCGCGCGCATCGTGCATGGCGACCCGGCGCTGCATCAGCAGTTCGATGCGATCCGGCGCGAGATCCTGTGCAAAACGCGCGATGCGGAGATCCTGAAGCGCGAAGTGCGCGAGATGCGCGAAAAGATGCGCAACCATCTCGGTAACAAGCAGCGCGATCTGTTTGATATCAAAACCGATGAGGGCGGCATTACCGACATCGAATTTATCGCCCAATATCTGGTCTTACGCTATGCGCCGGGTGAACCGCGGCTGACGCGTTGGTCGGACAACGTGCGCATCTTCGAGCTGATGGCCAATTACGACATCATGCCGGAAGAGGAGGCGCGCGCGCTGACCCAGGCCTATGTCACCATGCGCGATGAGATCCACCATCTGGCGTTGCAGGAGCATTCCGGCAAGGTCGGCAGCGGGCTGTTCGTCGCCGAGCGCGAGCAGGTGCGCACCAGCTGGGCCAAATGGCTGGATTAATACCTTTTTGCGGGTATTCCGGCGGTCTGTGGTAATATCTGCGCCACTAAAATTTTGTACTTTTTTGGAGTTATCGGATGAAAGTTACGCTGCCTGATTTTCGCCGCGCCGGTGTGCTGGTGGTCGGTGACGTCATGTTGGATCGCTATTGGTATGGGCCGACCAGCCGCATTTCACCGGAAGCCCCGGTGCCGGTGGTCAAGGTCGATACCATCGAAGAGCGTCCCGGCGGCGCGGCTAACGTGGCGATGAACATTGCTTCGCTGGGGGCCACTTCCCGTCTGGTGGGCCTGACCGGCATCGACGATGCGGCGCGGGCGCTGAGCGCCAAGCTGAATGAAGTCAACGTGCGCTGCGACTTCGTCTCGGTGCCGACCCATCCGACCATCACCAAGCTGCGCGTGCTGTCGCGCAACCAGCAGCTGATCCGTCTCGATTTCGAAGAAGGCTTCTCCAACGTCGATCCGCAGCCGATGCTGGAGCGCATTCAGCAGGCGCTGCCGCAGATCGGCGCGCTGGTGCTGTCCGATTACGCCAAGGGCGCGCTCAGCCAGGTGCAGGGGATGATCCAACTGGCGCGCGCCGCCAGGGTGCCGGTGCTGATCGATCCGAAAGGCTCTGACTTCGAGCGCTATCGCGGCGCGACGCTGCTGACGCCAAACCTGTCCGAGTTCGAAGCGGTGGTGGGCCACTGCAAGGATGAGGCGGAACTGGTGGAACGCGGCATGAAGCTGGTGGCGGATTTTGAGCTGTCAGCGCTGCTGGTTACCCGTTCCGAACACGGCATGACGCTGCTGCAGCCGGGCGTTGAACCGCTGCATTTACCGACCCAGGCGCAGGAAGTGTTCGATGTGACCGGCGCAGGTGACACTGTGATCGGCGTGCTGGCCGCCTCGCTGGCCGCCGGTAACTCGCTGGAAGAGTCCTGCTTCCTGGCCAACGCCGCCGCTGGCGTGGTGGTGGGCAAGCTTGGCACCTCTACCGTGTCGCCCATCGAGCTGGAAAACGCGGTGCGCGGCCGGGCCGAAACCGGTTTTGGCGTGATGACCGAAGCGCAGTTGAAACACGCCGTCGCGCAGGCGCGTCAGCGCGGCGAGAAAGTGGTGATGACCAACGGCATCTTCGACATTCTGCATGCTGGCCACGTCTCTTATCTGGCCAACGCCCGCAAGCTGGGCGATCGTCTGATCGTGGCGGTGAACAGCGACGCCTCGACCAAGCGCCTTAAAGGGGAAACACGCCCGGTCAACGCGCTGGAGAACCGCATGATCGTGCTGGGCGCGCTGGAAGCGGTGGATTGGGTAGTGCCGTTCGAAGAGGATACGCCGCAGCGCTTGATCGCCGACATTCTGCCGGATCTGCTGGTGAAAGGCGGTGATTACAAACCGGAAGAGATTGCCGGCAGTGCGGAAGTGTGGGCCAACGGCGGCGATGTCAAAGTGCTGAACTTTGAAGACGGGCTGTCGACCACCAACATCATCAAAGCGATCAAAAACGGGCGCGGCTAACGCCGGGCGACCTAAAGAACAAGGGCGCGCTGTGCGCGCCCTTGGCGGGAATTATTCGTCTTCCTGTTTGGCGGCTGGTGTCGCGCTCAGTTTGCTTTCCAGCTCGGCCATGCGCTGTTCCAACAGCGCCAGCTTCTCGCGGGTGCGCAACAGCACCTGAGTCTGTACGTCGAACTCTTCGCGGTTAACCAAATCCAGGCGGGTCAGCTGCGACTGCAGGACCTGACGGATTTTTTTCTCAACGTCTTCCCCGAATTCACGAACGCCTTTAGGCATGGACTCATGAACCTGGCGTGCGATTTGTTCGATTTTTTTCGGGTCAATCATGGCGTATCCCTTTCAGAGTTTAATAGCTGCCGCTTAGTGTAATGCGAGTTGCCCGCGGGATAAACCATTAAGCGCATTCGCCGTGCGTGGCCGAATTGTGCTTTTGCCAATTGCCCTGCCTACCCATTAGCGTTATAGTCATCCTGCTTATTCTCAGGGCGGGGTGAAAGTCCCCACCGGCGGTAAATCACCTTCTACGGTGAAAGCCCGCGAGCGCTCAGCCAGCCTGTCAGGGCCGGTTAGAGGTCAGCAGATCCGGTGTAATTCCGGGGCCGACGGTTATAGTCCGGATGGGAGAGAGTAACGGTATCTGCCGGGCTTGCGCCCGCTTGCGTTATTTTTTTAGCTATTGCTAGCTACTCCTCAAGATCGCCCTGGTTCTGGTAATCCATAATTTTTAATGAGGTTTTTTACCATGAATCAGACGCTACTTTCAGACTTCGGCACGCCGACAGAACGCGTTGAACGCGCGATTGACGCACTGCGCAACGGGCGTGGTGTAATGGTGCTCGATGATGAAAACCGTGAAAACGAAGGTGACATGATCTTCGCCGCGGAAACCATGACCGTTGAGCAGATGGCGCTGACCATTCGCCACGGCAGCGGTATCGTGTGCCTGTGCATCACCGAAGAACGCCGTCAGCAGCTTGAGCTGCCGATGATGGTGACCAACAACTCCAGCCAATTCCAGACCGCCTTCACCGTGACCATTGAAGCGGCGCAGGGCGTGACCACCGGGGTTTCCGCTTCCGATCGCCTGACCACCATCCGTGCGGCGGTGGCAGACAGCGCCAAGCCGAGCGATCTGAACCGTCCGGGCCACGTATTCCCGCTGCGCGCGCAGCCGGGTGGCGTGCTGAGCCGTCGCGGCCACACCGAAGCGACCATCGATCTGGTTTCCATGGCCGGTTTCAAACCTGCCGGCGTGCTGTGTGAACTGACCAACGACGATGGCAGCATGGCGCACGCGCCGGAAGTGATCGCCTTCGCCAAACAGCACGACATGGTGGTGCTGACCATCGAAGATCTGGTGGCCTACCGCCAGGCGCACGAGAAAAAAGCCAGCTGATAGCCGGCCGCTTTCAACGATAAAAAAGCCGCGTAACGCGGCTTTTTTTGTGGCTACCGTTTTGACAGGCGTTCGCCGATGCGGCTGGCGTAATTCATCACGTGGAAGGTGTAGTTCTCCTCTACCGTGCCCTGGAACAGATGGGCCCAGGGGCCGATAGCGTAGATGCCGAGATCTTCCCCGCCGTGGGTCTCGCTTTTCAGCGGCACCAGCGCCGGCTGAATAAAGTCGGGCGCGGTGGCCTGCTCCATGGTCAATGCCGGGCGTTCGGCCAGCGGGATCGTGCCGCCGGGGCCATTGGCGAAGCCGATAGTGGTGTAAGGCTTGTCGTCGCTGCCCAGCAACGGTTTGCCGTTGACCCCCACGGAAATGCCGAGGATAGGATTACCCCGCTTGGCATAGCCGGCGATGGTGAGCGTGTGGCTGTGATCGCCGGTCACGATTACCAGGGTTTCGTCCAGATTGACCCTGTCGACGATGGTTTTCACCGCCTCGTTCAGGGCGACTGCGTCGCTCAGCGTGCGGTAGGCGTTACCGTTGTGGCTGCCGTGATCGATGCGTCCACTCTCCACCAACAGCAGGTAGCCTTCGGGGTTCTTGGCCAGAATATCGATGGCCTTGCCGGTCATTTCCGCCAGCGAAGGTTCTCCCGCCGCGTCTTGCCGCCGATCGTGCTCGAAGTTCATGTGTGACGGCTCAAACAGGGCCAACAGGTGGTCGACCTTACCCGGCTCGATTTTGTCGAACTGCGCCTGATTCCATACGTATTGTCCTCGCTCGCCATAGCGTTGTAGCCAGGCCTGCGTCAGATCGCGGCCATCCTTTCTGGCGCCTGTCTTGCCGGGGTATTCCGGGTCGCTCACGCTGTCGGGCAGGAAGTTGGCGCGCCCGCCGCCCATTGCCACGTTGAGGCCGTTGCCGTACTTCATTTCCACCAGTTGGCGCGCGATGTCGCGGCAACCTGCGGCCAGGGCCGCTGCCGGCATTTTGGCGTCGGATTCCCAATCGCGGTTGGCGATATGGGCATAGGTGGCGCCCGGCGTGGCGTGGGTGATGGTCGCGGTCGTCACGGCGCCGGTGGACATGCCGAGCGTTGCGGCCATCTCCCACAGCGTGGTGACGGCCTTGGTTTGCTGATCCTCGCAATTATTGAGGGCAGCCGTGTGGTTGAGGCCCATCAGATCGTTGATGGTTTTGACGCCGGTAGTCATCGCCACTGCGCTGGGCGCGGAGTCGGTGATTTGGGCGTCGGCGGAGTAGGTTTTGGCCGCCGCCAGATAGGGGAAGGCCTCCCAGGCCAGCACGTTGGATTCGCCGTCCACGCCGCGCTGCTGCCCCTCAAAAATGCGGGCGGCGGTCACGGTGGAAAACCCCATGCCGTCGCCGACCACCAGAATGACGTTTTTGGCGCGGTTGGTGTTTGGCGTCTGTTTCAGCCGCTGTTGCAGCTGAGCTTGCGCCTGAAGGAAGTAAGGGTCTTCGCGCTGCGTCAGCTGCGCGTTGTCCGCTGCGCCGGCGGTTGCCGTACAGCCGGCGAATAAGGACATGGAAAGCGCCAGGCGGGTTGCCAGTGTGAGTCTGAACATGAATTCCTCCTTGGTGAGACGTAATTCCCATCGCGCGGCGGGGCTGTCGGCACCCGTCGGCAGAGGAGGAGTGTATAGATTGTGTTAACAAAAAATACATAAATTGTTCACAAATTGGATCTGTGTGGCAGTAATGCCATGACATTCACGGTTGTTATTAATCTATTGATATATATAATTTTTTTTATCTTTCTGTTGACCGACGTATTTCTCTGCTTTTAATTCAAATTTATTGAATATCTTCATCACGGTTATCCGGCTGTGTTGGTGCGGCAAAGCGCGTAATGTAGCGGCATAGCACAATTTGAACTAAGGATCTCCCTATGAACACCTCTCGTATGCCTGCACTGTTTCTTGGCCACGGTAGCCCGATGAACGTGCTGGAAGACAACCGTTACACCCGGGCATGGCGTGCGTTGGGTGAGTCATTGCCGCGTCCGAAGGCGATCGTGGCGATTTCCGCACATTGGTATACCCGCGGCACTGCGGTTACCTCGATGGAAAAACCCAAAACCATTCACGACTTCGGAGGGTTCCCGCAGGCGCTGTTCGATACCCGTTATCCGGCGCCGGGCTCTCCCGCGCTGGCTGCGCAGCTGCAGCAAATGCTGGCGCCGGTGCCGGTAACGGCCGATCTCGGCGAGTGGGGGTTGGATCACGGCACCTGGGGCGTCTTGATCAAGATGTATCCCAATGCCGACATCCCGGTGGTGCAGCTCAGCGTCGACGGCACGCAGCCGGCGGCCTATCACTATGAACTGGGCCGCAAACTCGCTGCGCTGCGCGATGAGGGGGTGATGATTGTCGCCAGCGGCAACGTGGTGCACAACCTGCGCATGGTGAAATGGCAGGGCGATACCAGCGCCTACCCGTGGGCGGAATCGTTCAATAACTTTGTCCGCGATAACCTGCGTTATCGGGGTGATAACCATCCGCTGGTGGATTTCATGCGCCATGAGGGGGCGGCGCTGTCGAATCCGACGCCGGAACACTATCTGCCGTTGCTGTACGTGCTTGGCGGTTGGGATGGAAAAGAGGCCATCAGCGTGCCGATCGACGGTATCGAAATGGGAGCACTGAGCATGCTGTCGGTGCAGGTAGGCTAAAGAAAAAACGCCAGTCAGAGACTGGCGTTTTTGTCTTCGGTGGGGGGATCAGCCGAGGATGGTGTGCGGATAGAAGCGCGACAGATCCTGCGTGATCAGTTCGCGATCTTCGCGCAGGCCGATGCCGCAGGGTTGATCGTTTACCAGCCAGCTGCCGATCAACGTGTAGCTGTCTTCGAACTTCGGCAGCGGATGGAACTGCTGCACGATCATGCCCTCTTCGCCGTATGGCCCATCGACGCGCGCCACTTCCTGACCGTTTTCGACGATCTGGATATTGGCGCCTTCGCGTGAGAACAGCGGCTTGGTGACGTAATGATCCATCGGCGGATGATCGTCTTGCGCGAAATAAGCCGGCAACAGATTCGGGTGGTTCGGGAACATTTCCCACAGCAGCGGCAGCAGCGCTTTGTTGGAGATGATGCTCTTCCAGGCCGGCTCCAGCCAGCGCACGCCGGCGTCTTCGAGCTTGGTGGAGAACATCTCGCGCAGCATGAATTCCCACGGATAGAGCTTGAATAGGTTGCCGATCACCTGATCCTGCAGATCGGTAAACTGGCCTTTCTCGCCAAGGCCAATCTCTTCCATGAACAGGAACTCGGTCGGCAGACCGGCTTCCTGCGCGCAGTCCTGCAGATATTGCACCGTGCCGCGATCTTCTTCGCTGTCCTGGCAGCAGGCCAGGTGCAACAGGCCAAAACCGTGATGCGCTTTCAGCTCGGCGAAACGCTCGATCAGTTTTTCCTGCAGGCTGTTGTACTGATCCGACTCCGGATCCAGCTTGCCGGCGTTGATCTGGTCTTCCAGCCACAGCCACTGGAAGAAGGCCGCCTCATACAGCGAGGTTGGCGTATCGGCGTTGTTCTCCAGCAGCTTCGGCGGGTTGACGCCGTCGTAGGCCAGATCGAGACGCGAGTACAGCGACGGCTGGTTGGTGCGCCAGGAGCTGCGCACGAACTCCCAGGTGTGTTTCGGGATGCAGAACTTGGCCATCAGCTCGTCGCTGCCAACCACTTTTTCCACCACCTGCAGGCACATCTGGTGCAGCTCGGCGGTGGCGCTTTCGATCTCTTCAATCTGCGCCAGCGTGAACTGGTAATAGGCGTCTTCACACCAGTAGGGCTCGCCGTACATGGTGTGGAAACGGAACCCGAACTCGGTCGCTTTTTCACGCCAGTCCGGGCGCTCGGTAATAGCAATACGTTTCATGCATCAACCGCCCATGCTGCGAGAGCCGGAGTTGGAGGTGGCGCTGCTGCGCTGCATGCTGGTCTGCTTGGCCACGGTCTCGCCGAAGCCGCCGCGGGTCACGGTGTTGGTGACCGCAGGCTTCGGTGCCATGGCGGTTTTCGGCACCGTCATGGTGCGGCCGCCGGCGGTGGCCGGGCCGTAGCTCTTGCCGCTGGCGTCGACAAACTTGCCGTTTGCCGGGCTGGCGGCGTTCTTGGAGGTGAACAGCGGCTGCTGCGCGAAGCCGGAGCCGCCCATCAGGCGACCCATCATGTAGCCCGCCATCAGCGGCATCCAGAAGCTGCCGCTGCTTTGCGATTCCGCCGCCATGCCGGCCTGCGCCGGAGCCGGCGCCTGGGTGCACTGCGCTTCGCCGAACTCGGCGACGCAGTCTTCGCGGGTAGCATATTTCGGTGCGGTTTTCGCCGCTTCTTTCAGGGCGTTGTTGTAGGCGGTGGTGCACTGCTCGCTCATCGAAGGATTGGCGCGCGAACAGTCATCGGCATTCTGATACAGGGAGACCGTTTCATCGCTCTTCTCGCAGCCGGCCAGCATAAAGACAGCGCTGATCGCCAAAGCCACGGGCGCGACACGGTAGCTGCGCCAGGATTTGCGGAACGTCTCTTGGTTGATGTTTTTTGTCCGTTTCATCGTTATCAATCCCATCATGCGGGCTGTTTTCGCCCTTTCCCAGTAGTGGCGCTAAGGATAGGGGAAACATGGTCAAAATTAAAGCTGAAACGCCCGCAGAATCGACTCTTTACGCAGTTATACGTTGGGGTGTGCGCCAGTTCGCTTTCGCGGCGAAAAAACGCGCGTTGGCGTTTCATCATGAAACGTTGTCGCTATGATGATGTTCCATAATGGAACAAAAATCGCGAGGCTCGCCAGGCGGGCGGCGGGCGCTCATAGTCGAAGCACAACAACAAGCCGGCGGCGAAGTCGGCGCGTCATCACCTGATATCTGAACGTTACCATCGCCAACTCCCTACAAGGATCCGGTTATGTTGAGAATCATCCAGTCACCAGGCAAATATATTCAGGGCGCCAATGCGCTGGCCGCCGTCGGCGAATACGCCAAATCCCTCGCCGATCACTACCTGGTGATCGCTGACGACTTCGTGATGCAGCTGGCGGGCGACACCCTGATGGGCAGCCTGCAGCAGCACGGCGTGAAACATCACGCGGCCCGCTTCAACGGCGAATGCTGCCGCAAAGAGATAGACCGGCTCGGCCATGAGCTGCAGGCTCACGGCTGCCGCGGCGTGATCGGCGTCGGCGGCGGCAAGACGCTCGACACCGCCAAGGCCGTGGCGCACTACCAACAGCTGCCGGTGGTGCTTATTCCCACCATCGCCTCCACCGATGCGCCGACCAGCGCGCTGTCGGTCCTCTACACTGAACAGGGCGAATTCGCCGAATACCTGATTTATCCGCGCAACCCGGACATGGTGGTGATGGACAGCGCCATCATCGCCAAAGCGCCGGTGCGTCTGCTGGTGGCCGGCATGGGTGACGCGCTCTCCACCTATTTCGAAGCCCAGGCCTGTTTCGACGCCCAGGCCACCAGCATGGCCGGCGGCAAATCGACGCTGGCGGCGCTCAGCCTGGCGCGGCTGTGTTATGACACGCTGCTGGCGGAAGGGGTGAAAGCCAAACTGGCGGTCGAGGCCGGCGTGGTGACGGAAGCGGTGGAGCGCATCATTGAGGCGAATACCTATCTGAGCGGCATCGGCTTCGAGAGCAGCGGGCTGGCGGCGGCGCATGCCATCCACAACGGTTTTACCGTGCTGGAAGAGTGCCACCACCTGTATCACGGCGAGAAAGTGGCGTTCGGCACCCTGGCACAGCTGGTGCTGCAGAACAGCCCGATGGCGCAGATTGAAACCGTGCTGGCGTTTTGCCATGGCATCGGCCTGCCGATCACGCTGGCGCAGATGGGCGTCACCGGTGATGCGACGGCGAAGATCATGGCGGTGGCCGAGGCCAGCTGCGCCACCGGCGAAACCATTCACAACATGCCGTTCAAGGTCGCCCCTGCGGGCGTGCAGGCGGCGATCCTGACGGCGGATCGGCTGGGCGCCGCCTGGTTGCAGCATCATTGATACCCTTGGGGCGCGGTGTGCCGCGCCCTTGTTCTTACAGAGGAAACCATCGTGAAAAAACTGATTAATCAGGTCGAGTCGGTGTTGGAAGAGCAGTTACAGGGGCTGGCGGAGGCCCATCCCGAGCTGCTGGTGCACGCGGATCCGGCGTTCGTGACCCGCGCTGACGCGCCGGTAGTGGGCAAAGTGGCGATCCTGTCCGGCGGCGGCAGCGGCCATGAGCCGATGCACTGCGGTTTCGTCGGCGAAGGGATGCTCGACGGCGCCTGTCCGGGCGAAATTTTCACCTCGCCGACGCCGGATAAAATGTACGAGTGCGGCCAGGCGATCGACGGCGGCGCCGGGGTGTTGCTGCTGATCAAGAACTACACCGGCGACGTGCTCAACTTCGAAACCGCCACCGAGCTGCTGCACGACAGCGGCGTCGCGGTGGCGACGGTGCTGGTGGATGATGACGTGGCGGTCAAAGACAGCCTGTTTACCGCCGGACGGCGCGGGGTAGCCAACACCGTGCTGATGGAGAAGCTGCTGGGCGCCGCCGCGGCGCGCGGCGACGATCTGGACAGCGTGGTGACGCTGGGGCATCGCATCAATAACCACGGGCATTCGATCGGCATCGCGCTGGGGGCTTGCACCGTGCCGGCCGCCGGCAAGCCGTCGTTCACCCTGGCGGAGAACGAAATGGAGTTCGGCGTCGGCATTCACGGCGAGCCGGGCATTGCGCGCCGCCCGTTCACCACGCTCAACGCGGCGGTGGACGACATGTTCCATACGCTGATCGACCACGGCCACTATCAGCGCACGATCCGCGTCTGGGATCGTCAGCAGGGCGAGTGGCGCGATGAGATGCAGACCAAGCAGCCGCTGACGCGCGGCGATCGGGCGATCGCGCTGGTCAACAACCTGGGCGCCACGCCGCTGTCCGAGCTGTATGGCGTATACCATCGATTGGCGGAACGCTGCGCCGAGGCCGGCATTATTATCGAACGCAACCTGGTGGGCGCTTATTGCACCTCGCTCGATATGCAGGGCGTGTCCATCACGCTGTTGAACGTGGACGATGAGCTGTTGTCCTTGTGGGATGCGCCGGTGAAAACGCCTGCGCTGCGTTGGGGTTGCTGAGGAGGAATCATGGCGTTGACCAAACAACAGGTTGTCGATTGGCTGATGCGTTGCGGCGAGGTGTTCAGCCGGGAGCGCGATTTTCTGACCCGGTTGGACACCGAGATCGGCGATGCCGACCACGGTTTGAACATGAATCGCGGTTTTAACAAGGTGGTAGAAAAACTGCCGTCGGTGGCGGACAAAGATATCGGCTTCATTCTGAAAAACACCGGTATGACGCTGCTGTCGAGCGTGGGCGGCGCCAGCGGTCCGCTGTTCGGCACCTTCTTCATCCGCGCGGCGCAGGCGGCGAACGCCAAGCAAAGCCTGGATCTGGCGGAGCTGCAGCAGATGATGCAGGAGGGGGTGGAAGGCGTGGTGATGCGCGGTAAGGCGGAGCCGGGCGACAAAACCATGTGCGACGCCTGGTGGCCTGTGGTGGAAAGCCTCGGCCAGTCCGCGCAGCAGAACCTGAGCGTGGCGGAGGCGCTGCAGCGCGCCGCCGACAGCGCCGAGCGGGCGGTGGAGAGCACCATCACGATGCAGGCGCGCAAGGGGCGGGCCAGTTACCTGGGCGAGCGCAGCATCGGCCACCAGGATCCCGGCGCCACTTCGGTGATGCTGATGATGAAAACGCTGGCCGAGGTCGCCGGTAGTTAGCTGTAGCAGGAGGCGAGATGATTAATATCGTGGTGGTTTCGCACAGTGCGTTGCTGGCGCGCGGCGTTGAGCAGTTGGCGCGGCAGATGATGCGCGGTGATGGCTGCAAGCTGGCGCTGGCGGCGGGTGTGGATGACGAGCAGCATCCGATCGGCACCGACGCGGTCAAAGTGATGGAGGCGATCGAAGCGGTTGCCGACGGCGACGGCGTTCTGGTGCTGATGGACCTGGGCAGCGCGCTGCTCAGCGCGGAAACCGCGCTCGATCTGCTGGACCCAGACGTGGCCGCCAAAGTGCGGCTGTGTGCGGCGCCGCTGGTCGAAGGCACGCTGGCGGCGGTGGTCGCCGCCAACTCCGGCGCCTCGCTGGAGCAGGTAGTGGCGGAGGCGCAGGGTGCGCTGCAGGCTAAACAGGCGCAGCTGGGCGAGGCCACATCTACGGCGAAAAGCGCGGCTTTGCCGCTGGCGCAGGGCAAAAGTGCAACCTGGACGGTGCAGAACCCGCACGGGCTGCATGCGCGCCCGGCGGCGCGGCTGGTAGAGGCGCTGGCGCCGTTCAAGGCCGAGCTGGTGCTGGAAAAACAGGGGCAGTGCGTCGATCCGCGCAGCCTCAATCAGCTGGCGCTGCTGCAGGTGCGCCACGGCGACACCATTCGCTTGATCGCTGACGGCGCGCAGGCGGACGAAGCGCTGGCGGCGTTCAAAGCGCTGGCGGAACAACATTTCGGCGAGACGGTTTCCGAGCGGCAGCAGCCTTCGCTGCATGGCATTCCGGTGGCGGAAAGTGTCACCAGCGGGCCGGTGTTCCAGGCCCACTGCTTCTGGCCGCCAACCGTCGATAGACGGATTGGCGCGGACGAGGTGTTGGGCGAACAGCAACGCCTGCGGGAGGCGCTACAGCACACCCTGAGCGATCTGAACCGGCTGGCGGAACGTACCGGCACGCTGATCGGCAAGCCGCAGGCGGCGATCTTCGGCGCCCACAGCATGCTGCTGGACGATCCGGATCTGCAGCAGGCGGCGTACACCCGCATCGCGCAGCAGCTGTGCTGCGCCGAACAGGCCTGGCGGCAGGTGCTGGAGGCAATCGCCGAAGAGTACCGCGAACTGGATGACGACTACATGCGGGCGCGTGAACTGGACGTGCGCGACATGCTGCGCCGCACGCTGTGCCATTTGCAGGGGCTGCCGCTGCCGGTCATCGCGCTGGCAGAGCCGTCGATACTGGTGATGGACGAGCTGATGCCTTCAGAAGTGGTGATGCTCGACAGGCGGCTGGTGCTTGGCATCTGCCTCAGCGGTGGCAATGCCCTGTCGCACAGCGCCATTCTGGCGAAGGCGATGGGTATTCCGATGGTGGTCGGCATGCAGGATTGCCTGAGTAAAACCCGCAGCGGGCAGAAGGCGATGCTGGACGCCGCGCGCGGGGTGTTGCAGCTCAGCCACTAGGCGCGCAGCTTGAACTGGCGGATGTCGATCCCGTGCTGTTTGATCTTCCGCCACAGGGTGGTGCGGCCGATGCCCAGCAGCTGTGCCATCTCTGTCAGCTGGCCTCGGCTGACGGTCGCCGCGCGGAGGATCGCCTGGCGCTCCATGTCCGTCAGCGTCAACAGCGGCGCGCCGGGCTGCGGATCGCTCTCCAGCAGCGATGGCTGGCCGAGCAGGTGTGCCGGCAAATCTGCTAACTGGATGTGGTGGCCGTGGCAGATCATCGCCGCGCGCTCCACCACCCCTTTCAGTTCCAAATCGTTGCCCGGCCACAGGTAGAGCGCCAGCTGGGCCATCACTTCGTCATCCACCCGGAAGCGGCACTGAAAATGCAGCTCCAGCGCGCGCAGATGGTGTTTGACCAGCAGCGGAATATCGCTCAGCCGCTGGCGCAGCGGCGGGATCTGGATCTCGAAGGCTTGCAGGCTGTAAAACAGCTGGCGGCGGAAGCGGTTTTGCTGCACCAGCAGCGGCAGATCGGCGGCGCTGCCGGCGATCACCCGCACATCGACCGGGATCACCCGGCTGGAATTGAGGCGGATCACCACGCCGGTTTTCAGCACCTGCAGCAACGCCGACTGCATCTCCGCCGGCAGGTATTCGATCTGTTCGAGGTACAGCGTACCGCCGTTGGCCAATTCGAATTTGCTGAGCTGGCCCGCCTCTTCTTCGCTGGCGTCGCTGCCCAGCAGCTCACGCAACCCCTGCGCCTGCGGCAGCAGCTGGCAGTTGAGGGCGATATACGGCCCGGCGGCGCGTTCGCCGGCGTTGTGGATAGCCTGGCTGAGCCGCTCTTTGCCGACCCCTTCCTCTCCGCGCAGCAGGATTGGATGCTGGCCCTTGGCCGCCTGCTGCCCGTAACGGATCAGCCGCCGCATCTCCAGCGAGGCGGAGGGCATCTGCTCAAAGCTGTGGCTGACGCGCCCCAGCTGGCTGCTGACGTACTGGCGCAGCCGCTCGAGCGGGTGCAGCAGGGCGATGAAACTGCAGCGATCGCCGTCGAAAATCGGCTTGAGCGTCAGCAAGGCGGCGATAAACTGCCGCTGGCTTTCGAAGGTGACTTCGACGTGTTGCAGCGGCTGCCGGTCGGCGATGGCGCGCTTGAGCAGGGCGGGCAGCGTCAGCAGCTGCGCCAGCGGTTTGCCCTGGCTCTGCTGTTCATCCAGCTTCAGCAGGCCGGCGGCGCGCTGGTTGATGTATTGCAGGTAGCCACGGTGATCCCAGGCCATAACGCCGTCGTCCACGCCGTCCAGCAGGCCGTAAAGCTGATTCAGATGGCGGTTGGATTCCGCCAGCAGGCCGTCGGCGTTCAGCGAATTGCCGATTTCGCGGGCGATGGCCAGCGTCAGCGACAGATCGCCGGCGGCGCAGTCGGCCAGCAGGCAGCCTAGCGCGATAGAGCCGCGTTGGCGGCCGCTGTTGTCGTAGACCGGCGTGGCGCAGAACGACCAGCCGTGCAGCGCCCGGCGCACGTGTTCCTCGCCGCTCACCCGCACCGGGTGGCCTTCCGCCGCCGCCAGCGCCGGGGCGTTGGTGCCGATCTGCCCCTCGGCCCAGTAAGCGCCGGGGGCGAACCCCAATGGCTGCAACAGCTCCCAGGTTTTGGCGTCGCCGCAGCGCCACAGCATGCAGCCGCTCTCGTCGAGGATCATCAACAGGCAACGCCGTGGCTCCATATATTCGCAGGCATCTTCCAGCGCCGCCTGGCCGAGCGTCAGCAGGTCGTTCTTGCGGCGGCAAATCGATTCGAAGGTGGCGCCCTGAGCGCGGTGCGGTGCTTGCCAGACGTCGGGCTGCATCAGGCTGCGGCAACGCAGCCAGGAGGCGTAAACCGCCTGTGTCGGGCGCAGCGGCGGCGGCAGTTCGCCGTCGTTAATCAAGCGCTGCCAGCGTGAATCGTTGTCCATCGAACCTCATCCAGACTGCGAAAACGAGAGTGACGATGATACCACCTGGGGCAGCGACGGCTGTGAGGTGGCGGGCAGAAGTGGGGAAATCGGGGCAAAAAAAACGGGGTGCGGCGCAGGCCGGACCCCGTGTTTATCAACGCGCGCTTCAGTTGCGGAATGGGTTGCCGCTGTTGCGTACCGGTTGGCGGACGGCCGGTGCCGCAGCGCGTGTGGCGCTTGGTGCCGGCGCTGCGGTTTGCTGCATTGGCGCATTGTCCTGATAACCGTCCGCATAGGCGTCCTGAGCGCGGTTGTGCGGTGCGACGGCGTCAGGTGCGGTCGACACCGGTTTACCCAACGCGCCATTCAACAGCAGCAGATCGTTTTGGTTCAGCGTGCCGAGCGCCGACTTGATGTTCAGCTGGTTGATCAGATAGGTATAACGCGCGTCGGACAGCTGACGTTTGGCGTTATACAGGGTGGTGGTGGCGTCCAGCACATCGACGATGGTACGGGTACCGACCTGATAACCGGCTTCCATCGCATCCAGCGAGCTCTGCGCGGAGATCACCGCCTGTTTGTAGGCGTTGATGCTGCTGATCGAGGCGTTGACGTTGTTGAACGACGAACGCACGGTCTGCACCACGCTGCGGTGTGAGCTTTCCAACTGCTCGCTGGCGCCGACGAAGCCGTACTGCGCCTGTTTCACCTGGGAATTGGTCGCACCGCCGCTGTACAGCGGCAGGTTGAAGCTGATGCCGACCTTATTTTGGCCCGCATCGGAATCGCTGTAGCGTGCAGCATTCGCGCCTCCGGTTTTGGAGCCGTTGTATTTGGTATTGCTGATGCCGGTTGACGCGCTGACGTCAATCGTCGGCATATAGCCGGTTTGGGCTGCGCGGATTTGCTCGCGCGCCAGATCCTGGCTCAGACGGGCGGACAGCAGGCTCAGGTTACGTGCTTCCGCTTCTTTGAGCAGGTTGTTCACCGCTTCTGGGCGCTGGGTACTGAAGCGATCGGTATTCAGCGAGGCCAGTTCCGGGTAGAAGGCCCCGGTCACCTGGCGCAGCGTTTCGAGCGCATTATCCAGATCGTTGCGGGCGGAGACTTCCGCCGCCAGCACGGTGTCATAGTTCGAGCGGGCGTTCTGCACGTCGGTGATCGCTACCAGGCCCACGTTGAAGCGTTGGGTGGTTTGATCCAGCGTGCGGTATACCGCATCTTTCTGCGCCTGGGTATAGGACAGCTTGTCGATCGCTTTCAGCACGTTGAAGTAGGCAGTGGCGGTGTTGAGAATCAGCGATTGCTCTGCGGTCTGGAAGGTGACGTCGGAGATGCCGGCGGTCTTTTCCTGCAGCGTCAGCTGGCGCCATTTCGACATGTCGAAAATAGTTTGCGTCAGCGTCAACGAACCGCTGGTCACGTTGCTGTTAACGCCATTGCTGTCACGATAACCGTTGGTGTAATCGTAACCTGCGGCTAAACCGAGCTGCGGCAGCAGCGGGCTGCGCGCTTCATTGATCTTTTCGAATGCGGCGTCGCGGTCAGCAGCACTTTTGCGCAGATCCGGGTTACTTTCCCTGGCCTGTTTGTAGACCTGCAGCAGGTTCTCTGCCTGGCTCATTGCACTGAAGCCGCCCAGGCTCAGTCCGATAAGAAGGGGGAGCAGTTTCTTCATTTGCATTCCTTGTTGTGCAGCAATATTGCTATGTTAGCGCTGACGATAGACGAAATAGTTGCCGATTCTAGCAGAGTCTGCGGTACGCATCAGGTGGCTGAATGTGCCATCTCACGTAACTTTTACCTTTCAGACCGCCCATTTACCAGGGCAAACTGCCCGAGCCGACTGCAGCTGATATTATGGCTGACAATCCGGATTGTTTCCCACTATTACATGCGAGCGCACAAACGTGCCGCATCCGGCGGCGAAAAACAGCCTAACATAAAGCCGCGGCGGAGAGTCCCGCTGTTTCTGTCATCAAAACCGTTTATTTTATCGGCATACTACGCAGGAGAATTCGCACATGAACCGTTCGCAGCCGTCACCCGTCACTTTCGATAAAAAAGATGTAGAAATTATTGCACGCGAGACGCTGTACCGTGGTTTTTTTTCACTCAATTTATACCGGTTTCGCCATCGCTTGTTCAATGGCGAAATGAGCCCTGAAATCACGCGTGAAATTTTCGAGCGCGGCCATGCGGCGGTGCTGCTGCCCTACGATCCGGTGCGCGACGAAGTGGTACTGATTGAACAACTGCGCATCGCCGCGGTCGATACCAGTAATTCGCCCTGGCTGCTGGAAATGGTGGCGGGTATGATCGAAACCGGCGAAAGCGTCGAAGACGTGTGCCGCCGCGAAGCGCAGGAAGAGGCCGGCGTGATGGTCGGGCGCTGCAAGCCGGTGCTGAGCTATCTGGCCAGCCCGGGGGGCACCAGCGAACGTCTGTCGATCATGGTCGGCGAGGTGGACGCCGGCACCGCCGAAGGCATCCATGGCCTGGCGGAAGAACATGAGGATATCCGCGTCCACGTGGTCAGCCGCGAGCAGGCTTACCGCTGGGTGGAGGAGGGCGCGATCGATAACGCCGCATCAGTGATTGCATTGCAATGGCTGGCGTTGCACCATGAATCGTTGAGAAAAGAGTGGGCCAACTAATGAAACAGCGCTATACCCCTGATTTCCCCGAAATGATGAGATTGTGCGAAACCAACTTCGCGCAATTGCGCCGCTTGCTGCCGCGCAACGACGAAGCGGGCGAAACGGTGACTTATCAGGTGAACGGCGCCGGCTATCGTTTGACCATCGTTGAGTCCACGCGTTACACGTCGTTGGTGGAGATTGAGCAGATCTTTCCGGCGGTCAGCTACTGGAGCCTGCCCGCGATGACGGTGCGGTTGTACCATGACGCCATGGTTGCGGAAGTGTGTTCCAGTCAGCAGATCTACCGCTTTAAAGCGCGTTATGATTATCCTAATAAAAAGTTGCATCAACGCGACGAAAAGCATCAAATTAACCAGTTTCTTGCTGATTGGCTGCGCTACTGTTTGGCGCATGGAGCGATGGCGGTTCCGGTTTGTTAGACAGACTGAAATAACAAAGGACACCATTTGGAAAGCCTGTTTAAACTGCCCGTGGCGAGTGGGGCCGCGGTCAGGATTCTACAAATAACAGATACCCACCTTTTTGCCGGCGAACACGAGACGTTGCTCGGCATCAATACCTATCGCAGCTATCACGCGGTGCTGGACGCCATCCAGGCGCAGCGCCGCGATGTCGACTTGATCGTCGCCACGGGAGATTTGGCGCAGGATCATTCGCAGGAGGCGTACCGCCACTTCGCCGCCGGCATCGCGCAACTGCCGGCCCCCTGCGTGTGGCTGCCGGGTAACCACGATTTTCAACCGGCGATGGTCGACGCGTTGGCCGCCGCTGGCATTGCGCCTTCCAAACAGGTGCTGCTGGGCGATAACTGGCAGGTGCTGATGTTGGATAGCCAGGTGTTCGGCGTACCGCACGGCGAATTGAGCGAATACCAGCTCGAGTGGATGGAGCGCTGCCTGCAGGCTCACCCCGAGCGCTATACGCTGTTGCTGCTGCACCATCATCCGCTGCCTTCCGGCTGTACCTGGCTCGATCAGCACAGCCTGCGCAACCCGCATATGCTGGGTGCGATCCTGCTGCGTTATCCGAAAGTGAATACCGTGGTGTGCGGGCACATTCACCAGGATCTGGATCTGGAATGGCAGGGCCGGCGCCTGTTGGCGACGCCCTCGACCTGCGTGCAATTCAAGCCGCACTGCACGAACTTCACCATCGACGACGTCTCCCCCGGCTGGCGCTACCTCGATCTGTTGCCGGACGGCCGCGTCGAGACGCAGGTGTTCCGCCTGGAAAACGACGATTTCCGCCCCGATATGGACTCGGATGGATACTGATGCCTTCGACACTGCTCTACCTGCACGGTTTCAACAGCTCGCCGCAGTCGGCCAAGGCGGTGGCCTTCAAGGCCTGGCTGGCCGAACACCATCCCGATATCCAGATGCTGGTGCCTCAGCTGCCGGCTTTTCCGGCGGAGGCCGCCGAGATGCTGGAGAATCTGGTGCTGGAGCGCGCCGGCCAAACGTTCGGGCTGGTCGGCTCCTCGCTCGGCGGCTATTACGCCACCTGGCTGTCGCAGTGTTTTTCGCTGCCGGCGGTGGTGGTCAACCCGGCGGTCAAGCCGTTTGAGCTGCTGGTCGACTATCTCGGCGCCAACGAGAACCCCTACACCGGCCAGCAATATGTGTTAGAGTCACGTCACGTTTACGATCTGAAAGTGATGCAGATCGATCCCTTGGAGTCGCCGGATTTAATCTGGCTGCTGCAGCAAACGGGCGATGAAATTCTCGATTACGGCCAGGCAGTGGCGTATTACACCGCGTGTCGGCAAACGGTGGAGTCGGGTGGAAACCACGCCTTCGTCGGTTTCGAGCACTACTTCCCCCAGATTGTGGATTTTTTAGGGCTAAACGCGGTCTGACGGACCGTTCCGGCACCTCCCTTTAACCACGAAAAAATAATCAACGATGACTCAATCCAGCTATAACGCTGATGCCATTGAAGTACTCAGCGGTCTAGAACCAGTGCGCCGTCGTCCCGGCATGTATACCGACACGACGCGCCCAAACCACCTCGGCCAAGAGGTGATCGATAACAGCGTCGACGAAGCGTTGGCCGGTCACGCCAAGCGTATCGACGTGATTCTGCACGCCGATCAGTCGCTGGAAGTGATCGACGACGGCCGCGGCATGCCGGTGGATATCCACCCGGAAGAGGGCGTGCCGGCGGTTGAGTTGATCCTGTGCCGGCTGCACGCCGGCGGTAAATTCTCGAATAAAAACTACCAGTTCTCCGGCGGCCTGCACGGCGTTGGGATCTCGGTGGTCAACGCCCTGTCGAAGCGGGTGGAAGTCAACGTGCGCCGCGACGGCAACGTCTACGGCATCGCCTTCGAAAACGGCGACAAGGTGCAGGATCTGACGGTGACCGGCACCTGCGGCAAACGCAATACCGGCACCAGCGTGCACTTCTGGCCGGACGAACAGTTCTTCGACAGCCCGCGCTTCTCGGTATCGCGCCTGACTCACCTGCTGAAAGCCAAAGCGGTGCTGTGCCCCGGCGTCGAGATCTATTTCATCGACAAAGTGAACAACACCGAGCAGCGCTGGTGCTACCAGGATGGCCTGACCGACTACCTGATGGAAGCGGTTAACGGCCTGATTACCCTGCCGGAAGCGCCGTTCGTCGGCAATTTCGCCGGTGACACCGAAGCGGTGGACTGGGCGCTGCTGTGGCTGCCGGAAGGCGGTGAGCTGCTGACCGAAAGCTACGTCAACCTGATCCCGACCATGCAGGGCGGCACCCACGTCAATGGCCTGCGCCAGGGGCTGCTGGACGCGATGCGCGAGTTCTGCGAATTCCGCAATATTCTGCCGCGCGGCGTGAAGCTGTCGGCGGAGGATATCTGGGATCGCTGCGCCTACGTGCTGTCGGTGAAGATGCAGGATCCGCAGTTCGCCGGGCAGACCAAAGAGCGTCTCTCCTCGCGCCAGTGCGCGGCCTTCGTTTCCGGCGTGGTGAAAGACGCCTTCAGCCTGTGGCTGAACCAGAACGTTCAGGCGGCGGAACAGCTGGCCGAGCTGGCGATCTCCAGCGCCCAGCGCCGTCTGCGCGCCGCCAAGAAAGTGGTGCGCAAGAAGCTGACCAGCGGGCCGGCGTTGCCGGGCAAGCTGGCGGACTGCACCTCGCAGGATCTGGCCATGACCGAACTGTTCCTGGTGGAAGGGGACTCGGCGGGCGGATCGGCCAAGCAGGCGCGCGATCGTGAATATCAGGCGATCATGCCGCTCAAGGGCAAGATCCTGAATACCTGGGAAGTCTCCTCGGACGAAGTGCTCGCCTCGCAGGAAGTGCACGACATTTCCGTGGCGATCGGCATCGATCCGGACAGCGAAGATCTCAGCCAGCTGCGCTACGGCAAAATCTGCATCCTGGCGGATGCGGACTCCGACGGCCTGCACATCGCCACGTTGCTGTGCGCGCTGTTCGTGCGCCACTTCCGTTCGCTGGTGAAGGGCGGCCACGTCTATGTCGCCATGCCGCCGCTGTATCGTATCGATCTCGGCAAAGAGGTGTTCTACGCGCTGGATGAAGAAGAGAAAGCCGGCGTGCTGGAACAGCTGAAGCGCAAGAAGGGCAAGCCGAACGTGCAGCGCTTTAAAGGGCTGGGCGAGATGAACCCGCTGCAGCTGCGCGAAACTACCCTCGATCCGAATACCCGCCGTCTGGTGCAACTGACGGTGGCTGAGGATGACGTCGATCAGACGCTGGCGGTGATGGACATGCTGTTGGCCAAGAAGCGTTCGGAAGATCGCCGCAACTGGCTGCAAGACAAGGGCGACATGGCCGAACTGGCGGTCTGAGCCTGATCCTGGCCCGGTGAAACGCCGGGCCTGCTTTCCCGCAGGGCGTTGCATGCGGCGCCCGTCAACCTGGGGCGAACCGCGTGAAGATCACCCTCGAAGAGCTGCTGGCGTTCACGGCGGTGGTCGACAGCGGTTCGGTCACCGCCGCCGCCGATCGGCTCGGCCAAACCACCTCCGGCGTTAGCCGCGCACTCAGCCGTCTGGAAGCGAAGCTCGACGCTACGCTCTTGCGCCGCACCACGCGTCGCCTGAGCCTGACCGAAGAAGGGCAGAGCTTCCTGGCGCCTGCGCGCGAAATCCTGCGTTCGGTGGATCAGGCCGAAGAACTAATGGCGCTGCGGCGCCGGCTGCCCGCCGGTCGGCTGCGGGTCAACGCCGCCGCCCCTTTCATGGCGCATGTGCTGGTGCCGATGGTGGCGGAGTTCCGCCGCCGTTATCCGCAGATTGAGCTGGAGCTGGACACCGACGATCGCAATATCGACCTGCTGGAGAAACGCGCCGATATCGCGATCCGCATCGGCGCGCTGCGCGACTCTACGCTACACGCGCGCCTGCTGGGCAACAGCCGGTTGCGCATTCTCGCCAGCCCGGATTACCTGCAACGGCATGGCGAACCGCGCGGCGTGGAAGATCTGCACCGCCATTGCCTGTTGGGATTCACCTATCCGGAGTTGCTGAACCAGTGGCCGCTGCGTCACCGGCAGGCGCGGCATTTCGCCATCGAACCGACGATCTCGGCCTCCAGCGGGGAGACGCTGCGTGAGTTGGCGCTGCGCGGGGCGGGCATTGTCCAGCTGGCGGACTTTATGACGCGACGCGATCGGGAAGCGGGCAGGCTGGTACCGCTGCTGGTGCGGGAGACGCTGGACGCGCGTCAACCGATCCACGCGGTGTATTACCACGACGCCCAGCTGGCGGCGCGCCTCACCTGTTTTCTCGACTACGTCAGCGCCCGCCTTGAGGCAGAACCGCCAGAGGCCGCAGAGGGCCTCTGAGGGGATTACAGCGCGTTTTCCAGCACGTAGATCTCGGTACCCAGCACGTAGTCCTTGATGGTCTCGCGGTGCTTGAGCATATGCTCGATCTGCAGGTGTTTTTCCAGATGCGACTGGCTTTGCCATTTTTCCAGCATAAACACCGAGTCCGGCGACAGTTTCTGCCAGGGGGCATGGGTGTGGCTGTCTACCATCGGCGTGTATTCGCCGCAGCCTTCTTCCGCCAGCACCAGCGGCACCAGTTTTTCAATGGCTTGTAACACGGTGGCGCGGTGGCCGGGTTTGACTTTGATTTCTGCGATTACGGTGATCATCATTACCTCGTTGGTTAAGCCCTTCGCTGCCAGTTAAGCAAAAATTTCCGCCAGATGCTCGCGATAACGTGCGATGTCCGTTTCGATATCCGGTTGTTTTATCACGTCATTGCAGATAAAGGTCGGCAAGGCTTCCATCCCCAGGAACTGGTTGGCCTTGTGGAAGTGCAGGTAAACGCCGTCGACGCCGACGCCGTGGAAGAACTGGTTCGGATCGGTGAAAGCCTCGAGCGGGGCGTTCCAGGTCAGGCTCAGCAGGTATTTTTTTCCCTGAATCAGGCCGCCGGAACCGTACTTCTTGCCGGCGTCGGAGCGGGTGCGGCCATCGCTGGCGTACAGGCTGCCGTGGCCGGCGGTGAACACTTCGTCGATGTATTTTTTCAGGATCCACGGCTCGCCCATCCACCAGCCCGGCATCTGATAGATGACCGCATCGGCCCACAGGTATTTCTGCACCTCGGCCTCAATGTCATAGCCGTCGTCGACCACCGTGACCTGCACATCGTGCTGCAGATCGCGCAGGAAGCTTTCTGCCACGTCGCTCAGGGTTTGGTTGAGTTCGCCGTTGGAATGGCCGAATTGCTTTTTAGCGTTGATAATCAGGATATTGCTCATCTTTTGCGGCTCCCGTCAGAGTTAAGATAGATGCCGTTTTCCGCTGCGGGGCGCAAAAACAGCTTGCTGAACGAGAGTGTAATCGTTGGCCAGGCAAGTAAAAACGTGACGGCAGGCACAACAGTGTTGATTCTTAATCAACAATCACGGTGGAATTTTGCCTAAACGCCCCGGCGACAGCGCCTTCGGCCGGCGATCCTTGCGCCAACTGTGACAGCCACCCCGCAGATGGGTTACTATCGCGGGCAGAATCGACAAGCGATGCCTTATTGTCGTCCAGGGATTGCCAAGCCACGGTCTGAGGATAATTGAGTAATGAGTGATCTGACTCATGACGGTGTAGAGCGTTTACCGCTGCACACATTCACTGAAAACGCCTATCTGAACTATTCCATGTACGTCATCATGGATCGGGCGTTGCCGTACATTGGCGACGGCTTGAAACCGGTACAACGCCGCATCATCTACGCCATGTCTGAGCTGGGGCTGAACAACAGCGCCAAATTCAAAAAATCCGCCCGTACCGTGGGCGACGTGCTGGGTAAATACCACCCGCACGGCGACAGCGCGTGTTATGAAGCCATGGTGCTGATGGCGCAGCCGTTCTCGTACCGCTATCCGCTGGTGGACGGCCAGGGGAACTGGGGCGCGCCGGACGATCCCAAGTCGTTTGCGGCGATGCGTTATACCGAATCGCGCCTCTCCAAATACGCCGAAGTGCTGCTGGCCGAGCTGGGGCAGGGCACCGTCGACTGGATCCCGAACTTTGACGGCACGCTGCAAGAACCGAAGATGTTGCCGGCGCGCCTGCCGAACATCCTGCTGAACGGCACTACCGGCATCGCCGTCGGCATGGCGACCGACATTCCGCCGCACAACGTGCGCGAAGTCGCCGCGGCGGCGGTGGCGCTGCTCGACAAGCCGGGCGCTTCGCTCGATGACCTGCTCGAATTCGTGCAGGGGCCGGACTTCCCGACCGAAGCCGAGATCATCACCCCGCGCGATGAAATCCGCAAAATTTACCAGAGCGGCCGCGGCTCGGTGCGCATGCGCGCCGTGTGGAAGAAAGAAGACGGCAGCGCGGTGATCACCGCCTTGCCGCACCAGGTGTCCGGTGCCAAGGTGCTGGAGCAGATCGCCAGCCAGATGCGCGCCAAGAAGCTGCCGATGGTCGAAGATCTGCGCGATGAATCCGACCACGAAAACCCGACGCGTCTGGTGATCGTACCGCGCTCCAACCGCATCGATCTGGAACAGGTGATGAACCACCTGTTCGCCACCACCGATCTGGAACGCAGCTACCGCATCAACATGAACATGATCGGTCTGGATAACCGCCCGCAGGTCAAAGGGCTGGTGGAAATCCTCACCGAATGGCTGGCCTACCGTCGCGACACGGTGCGCCGCCGCCTGAACTACCGCCTCGAGAAGGTGCTGAAACGCCTGCATATCCTCGAAGGTTTGCTGGTGGCGTTCCTCAATATCGACGAGGTGATCCACATCATCCGCAGCGAGGATGAGCCGAAGCCGGTGCTGATGCAGCGTTTCGGCATCTCCGACACTCAGGCGGAAGCGATCCTCGAGCTGAAACTGCGTCACCTGGCCAAGCTGGAAGAGGTCAAGATCCGCGGCGAGCAGGATGAGCTGGCGAAAGAACGCGATCAGCTGCAGGCGCTGCTGGCGTCCGAGCGCAAGCTGAACACGCTGATTAAGAAAGAGATCCAGGCCGACGCGCAGACCTACGGCGACGATCGCCGTTCGCCGCTGACCGAGCGTGCGGAAGCCAAGGCGATGAGCGAGCACGACTTCGTGCCGTCCGAGCCGGTGACCATCGTGCTGTCTGAAATGGGCTGGGTGCGCAGCGCCAAGGGCCACGACATCGATCCGGCCGGCTTGAGCTACAAGGCCGGCGACAGCTTCCGCGGCGCGGCGCGCGGCAAGAGCAACCAGCCGGTGGTGTTCATCGACTCCACCGGACGCAGCTATGCGCTCGATCCGATGACGCTGCCTTCGGCGCGTGGGCAGGGCGAGCCGCTGACCGGCAAGCTGACGCCGCCGCCGGGCGCCACCATTGAGCAGGTGCTGATGGCGGCCGACGATCAGAAGCTACTGATGGCATCCGATGCCGGTTACGGCTTCGTTTGCACCTTCAACGATCTGGTGGCGCGCAACCGCGCCGGCAAGGTGATGATCACGCTGCCGGACAACGCCAGGGCGCTGCCGCCGATGGAGATCCACGGCGCAGACGACATGCTGCTGTCGATCACCGCCGCCGGGCGCATGCTGATGTTCCCGGTTGCCGATCTGCCGCAGCTGTCGAAGGGCAAAGGCAACAAGATCGTCTCCATTCCGGCAGCCCAGGCGGCGGCCGGTGAAGACAAGCTGGCCTGGCTGTTCGTGTTGCCGCCGCAGGCGTCCGTCACGCTGCACGTCGGCAAACGCAAGCTGACGCTGCGGCCGGAAGATCTGCAGAAGTTCCGTGCGGAGCGCGGTCGCAAGGGCACCCAGCTGCCGCGCGGCCTGCAGCGTATCGATCGCGTCGAAGTGGATGCGCCGGTGCGGGTATCGGGTAGCGACAGCGAAGAGTAAGCGTTGGCGCCAGCGTTAACGGGCGGTCGCAGCATGCTGTGGCCGCCTTATTTATTTTTGCTGGCGTTTATTTTCCAAATAGTTAACATTTCTGCGCATAAAATTATTGTGCGTATTGCTGGCTGGCGGGAAAATAGCGAGAAACGCAGGCGACATCGGCGTGCTTATCGCCTGGCCGGCAAATAATGAGTAAAGGAATCTGCGCAGCGAAGTAAACTGCGTTGGCAGTGTGCTAATGAGGTTGTTATGTTATTGATTTTGCGTGCCGTTCTCGCCACTCTTTTCTGTATTCTGGTGTGTATTTTCGGTTCTGTTTATTGCTTGTTCAGCCCGCGCAATCCCCGCCATGTGGCGACCTTCGGCCACCTTTTCGGCCGCCTGTCGACGCTGTTCGGCATCAAGGTTGAAACCCGCGTGCCGGCCGATGCGGCCAACAACGGCAACTGCATCTATATCGCCAACCACCAAAATAACTACGACATGGTGACGGCCTCGAATATCGTGCAGCCGCGCACCGTGACCGTCGGTAAAAAAAGTCTGGTGTGGATCCCGTTTTTCGGCCCGCTGTATTGGCTGACCGGTAATCTGCTGATAGATCGTGATAATCGCGCCAAGGCGCACGGCACCATCGCCCAGGTGGCGGAGCAGTTCAAAAAGAAAGACATTTCGATCTGGATGTTCCCGGAAGGGACCCGCAGCCGCGGTCGCGGGCTGATGCCGTTTAAAACCGGCGCGTTTCACGCGGCCATCGCCGCCGGTGTGCCGATTGTGCCGATCTGCGTATCGACCACCAGCGGTAATATAAATCTTAATCGCTGGAATAACGGTCATGTGATCGTCGAGATGTTGGCGCCGGTGGATACCAGCAAATACGGCAAAGAAAACGTGCGCGAGCTGGCGGCCCATTGCCGCGAGCTGATGGAGGCGAAGATCGCCGAATTGGACGCCGAAGTCGCCCAGCGCAACGCCGCCAAAAAATAAGAGTCTACCGGCTTCAAAGAATACGTTTTTAATTGGCGTTCAGCGCCGTTAACGCCTGAGCGCCTGCTAATCTTGATTGGCGGGCGTTTGGGTTTTGCACACGGTTTAGTTATTGCTTTTCATGGAGAAAATATGTCACTCAGTCGACGTCAGTTTTTACAGGCATCGGGCCTGGCGCTGTGCGCGAGCGCCGTGCCGCTGAGGGCAGAGGCGAGCGGAACGCAGACCCCATTACCCATTCCGCCGCTGCTGGAGTCTCGCCGCGGTCAGCCGCTGTTCCTGACCCTGCAGCGCGCCCACTGGGCGTTTATGGATAACCGCAAAGCGGCGGTGTGGGGCGTCAACGGCATGTATTTGGGGCCGACGGTGCGGGTTTACAGCGGCGACGACGTCAAGCTGATCTACAGCAACCGCCTGCAGGAGCCAGTGGCGATGACCGTCAGCGGGCTGCAGGTGCCGGGCACGCTGATGGGCGGCGCGCCGCGCATGATGTCGCCTAACGTCGACTGGTCGCCGGTGCTGCCTATTCGTCAGGCGGCAGCCACCTGTTGGTACCACGCCAACACGCCGAACCGCATGGCGCCGCACGTTTACAACGGGCTGGCCGGGCTGTGGCTGGTGGAAGATGCCGTCAGCAAAGCGCTGCCGCTGCCCAACCACTACGGCGTCGACGATTTCCCGCTGATCATTCAGGACAAGCGCTTTGATAACTTCGGCACGCCGCAATACGATGCGCCGTCGCAGGGCGGCTTCGTCGGCGATACGCTGTTGGTCAACGGCGTGCAAAACCCGTATGTCGAAGTGTCGCGCGGCTGGGTGCGTTTGCGCCTGCTTAACGCCTCCAACGCGCGCCGCTATACCCTGCAGCTCAGCGACGGGCGCCCATTCAACGTGATCGCCAGCGATCAGGGCTTCCTGCCCGCGCCGGTCGCGGTGCAGCAGCTGTCGTTGGCGCCGGGCGAACGCCGGGAAGTGCTGATCGACATGTCGAAGGGCGACGAGGTGACCATCACCGCCGGTGAAGCGGCGGGCATCATGGATCGCCTGCGCGGCCTGTTCGAGCCGTCGAGCATTCTGGTGTCCACCCAGGTGCTGACGCTGCGCCCAACCGGCCTGCTGCCGCTGGTGACCGACAACCTGCCGATGCGCCTGCTGGCGGATCAGCTGTTGGACGGCAGCGCCAGCCGCACCCGCGATTTCCGCCTGGGCGAAGGCGGCGTTGGCATCAACGGCGCGATTTGGGACATGAACCGCATCGACGTGCAGGCGCAGCAAGGCACCTGGGAACGCTGGAACATTCATGCGGATACGCCGCAGTCGTTCCATATTCAGGGCGTGCAGTTCCTGATCAAACGCGTCAACGGCGCGCAGCCGATGGCGGAAGATCGCGGCTGGAAGGACACCGTCTGGGTCGATGGCGACGTCGAGCTGCTGGTGTATTTCAACCAACCTACCTCCGAACACTTCCCGTTCCTGTATTACAGCCAGACGCTGGAAATGGCCGATCGCGGCACCGCCGGCCAGTTGATGGTGCAGCCGACGATGTAATCTGCGCTGCGGGCCGCCTATGGCGCCCGCAGCCTCTCCAGAAAGGCCTGTACTACCGGCGTGACGCTGTCGGCGCGGTAAACCGCATACAGATCCGCCGGCGGCGCCTGTTGCAGCGAGCAAAAGCGGACGCCGGGCCACGGAATGCGGCCGTAGCTGTCCGGCAGCAGCGTAATGCCGCAGCCTTCCGCCACCAGCGCCAGCAGGGTTTGCGGCTCGTTGACCTGATAAGCGACGTCCGGCAAGAATCCCTGCTGCAGACACAGATTGTGCAGATACAGCCCCAGGCTGGCCTCATGCGGCGGCAGCACGATGAAGCTATCGTTCTGCAGCGCCGCCAGCGGGATGTTTTCCTGCTGCGCCAGCGGATGATCGAGCGGCAGCACCACGGCGATGCTTTCGCTCGCCAACCGTTGGCAGGTTAACCCCGGCAGCGTCTGCTGCTGCGCCTCTCGCCAGACCCCGATATCGATATGCCGCTTTTGCAGCGCGGCGATTTGCTGGCTGGGCGTCAGCTCGTTCAACGACCAGGTGACGCCGGCGCTTTGCTCGCTGAACCGCCGCAGCGCCGCGATCAGGCCGCCCCAGGCCGAGGTGCCGACCATGCCGACCACCATGTGGCCGCCTTCGCCGCGCCCCATCTGTTGCACCTGATGCAGCGCGCTGTCGGCCTGATCCAGCAGCCGCTCGACGTTGCGCAGCAGCGTGCGGCCGGCCGGCGTCAGCGTCATGGAGCGGGTGGTGCGTTTGAACAGCACCACGCCGAGCTGGCTCTCCAGCTCCTTGATGTGCTTGCTGAGCGGCGGCTGTGACATATTCAGCCGCCGAGCCGCCTGGGTGAAGTTCATCTCTTCCGCCACCACGCGGAAATAGTGCAGCAGGCGGAAGTTAATCCGGCCGGGATCGGGCAGGGCATGGGGCTGATTCATCCGGGATATCGTCTCCTTGTGACGCAGCTCAACTTATAGGTAAATGGAATAAATCGGCCGCCAAGAATGTATTGGTCTCGGCTGAGCCTCGCTCTCTACTATGGGGATTATTATCCCCCGCTGAAAGAGAGAATACGATGTTTAATCAAGAAGATGCTTTTACCTGCGCCGATGTCGTCCGCGCACGCCTGCCGGGTTTCCAGCCGAAAGCGGCCTTGATTCTCGGCTCTGGGCTCGGCGCCCTGGCGGAGGTGATGACCGAAACCATCACCATCGACTACGCGGAGCTGCCGGGCTTTCCGGTGAGCGGCGTCGCCGGCCATGCCGGGCAGCTGGTCGCCGGCAAGCTGGAGGGCGTACCGGTATTGTGCATGAAAGGGCGCGGTCATTTCTATGAAGGGCGCGGCATGCAGGTGATGACTACCGCGGTGCGCACCTTCAAACTGCTGGGCTGTGAGTTCCTGCTGGCGACCAACGCCGCCGGTTCACTGCGCCGCTCGGTGGCGCCGGGCAGCCTGGTGGCCATTACCGATCACATCAACTTCATGCCGGAATCGCCGCTGGTCGGCGCCAACGACGAGCGCTTCGGGCCGCGCTTCTTCAGCCTGGCGAACGCCTACGATCGCGATCTGCGCGCCCAGCTGGCGGCGGTGGCCGAAAGCGCGGGCATCCCGCTGGCGGAAGGGGTATTCGCCGCCTACACCGGGCCGAATTTCGAAACGCCGGCGGAGATCCGCATGATGCAGACCCTGGGCTGCGACGTGGTGGGGATGTCGATCGTGCCGGAAGTCCTGACGGCGCGCCACTGCGGCCTCAAGGTGCTGGTGGTGTCCGCGATGACCAACTACGCCGAAGGGCTGTCGGATACGCCGCTCTCCCATGAACAAACGCTCAGCTGCGCGGCGCTGGCGGCGGACGATTTCATGCGCCTGATCCGCGAGCTGTTCAAAACGCTGTAATAGCGCAAGCAAACCGGCGGCGGGCGGCAGGGGCCCAGCCGCATCAATCATCGTTGAAAGCATAATAACAAGGTGATGGCGATGGCGATAAAAACACGATTGAAAGTCATGATTTTCCTGCAGTTCTTTATCTGGGGTGCCTGGCTGGTCACGCTGGGCTCCTACATGATCAACACGCTGCATTTCAGCGGCATGCAGGTGGGGATGGTTTACAGCGCCAAAGGCATCGCTGCGCTGATCATGCCGGGGCTGGCGGGCATCATTGCCGATCGGTGGATGAAGGCCAACTATCTGTATGCGCTTTGCCACCTGCTCGGGGCGCTGGCGCTGTACTGCGCGGCGCAGGTCGAGCAACCGATGCTGATGTTCTGGGTGATGCTGTTCAACGCCATGGTCTATATGCCGACCATCGCGCTCTCCAACGCCATTTCCTATTTTTGCCTCGAGAAGCACGGCTTTGACACGGTGAAGGACTTTCCGCCGGTGCGGGTGTACGGCACGGTGGGGTTCATTCTGGCGATGTGGCTGGTCGGCTTTAGCCAAATTGAGCTCAGCAATCTGCAGCTGTACCTGGCTTCTGCGGCGTCGCTGCTGCTGTCCGCCTATTCGCTGACGCTGCCGCGCTGCCCGACCAACCGCGCGGCCGAGTCAAAGAGCTGGGTGAGCGTGCTGGGGCTGGATGCGCTGGTGCTGTTTCGCCAGCGGCGCATGGCGCTGTTTTTCCTGTTCGCCATGTTGCTTGGGGCGGCGCTGCAGATAACCAATACCTTCGGCAACCCGTTCCTGCACGATCTGTCGCTCAATCCGCTGTATCAGGACAGCCTCAGCGTCCGGTATCCGGCGGTGCTGCTGTCGCTGTCGCAGATCTCCGAAGTGTTCTTTATCCTCACCATTCCCTTCTTCCTGCGCCGTTACGGCATCAAGCAGGTGATGCTGATCAGCATGGCGGCCTGGACGCTGCGTTTCCTGTTCCTGGCTTATGGCACGCCGGTCGGCTTTGGTTTCGTTCTGCTGCTGTTGTCCATGATCGTCTACGGCTGTGCGTTCGACTTCTTTAATATCTCCGGCGCTATCTTCGTCGAGAAAGAGGCCGATCACCGCATCCGCGCCAGCGCGCAGGGGCTGTTCATGACCATGGTCAACGGGTTGGGCGCCTATCTGGGGGCGCTCGCCAGCGGCGAGGTGGTGGACTTCTTCAGCCATGACGGCGTGAAAGACTGGCAGAGCATCTGGCTGGTGTTTGCGCTGTATACGCTGGTGCTGGGGATCGTGTTCGCGTTGAGCTTCAACTACCGCCACTCGCCGCAGGAGAGCGCGGTGGCGGCGCAGTAGGGTAGGGGGCGCAGCCTGGCTGCGCCCTGAAACGTCAGGCCTGCGGGAAGCGCTGTTGCAACTGCGGCCAGTCCGGCGGATTGGCGGCCCCGAGGCTGGCCACCACGCAAGCAGCGACCCGGTTGGCCAGATCGACCGCCTGCGGCAGCGGCCAGCCGGCGGACAGGCCCGCCAGTAAACCGGCGCAGTGGGCATCGCCCGCGCCGATGGTGTCGACCACGTCTACCGGATAGGCGGGAACGTGCAGCGGCGGCGTGCGGCCGTCGCAGATCCACGCGCCGTCGCGATCCAGGCGGCAGATCAGCGTCAGATTACGGGCTGCGGCATAGCGCTGCGCGGCCTCTACGGCGTCGCCGGCGCCGCACAGCGCGGCCACTTCGTCGCGGTTGAGCGTCAATAGGGTGTGGCTGTCGCTGAGCATGGCGAAGAAATCTTCGCTGAGCTGAGCGATGCGCGGGCCGGGATCGATCAGGCGCGGTTGGTCGAACGGCATGCGCGTCAGCCACTCGCGCAGCGCTTCGCCGCTTTCGCTCGCCAGCTCGTAGCCGCTGGCGTAGATCAGGGTGTGCTCCGTCAGCGGCAGCGTCGCCAGCTGCGCTTTATTCCATTGGCTTTCGCAGCCGGACACCGTGATGAAGGTGCGTTCGCCGTTTGGCTCCACCAGCGCCAGGCACCAGCCGTTGTCCATCTGGCCGTGGCGCAGCAGCACCTCCAGATCCAGTTCGCCCATGGCGGCTTCGACAGCCGCGCCCCATTCGCCGTTGCCAACCGGCATGCCGTTAATCACCGGCGTTTCCAGGCGCACCAGCGCGCGCGCCACGTTGAACGCGCAGCCGCCGATTTGCCGCGCCTGCGGCTGGGCTTCGATATCTTCGCCGCTGGTCGGCAGGCGCGGCAGCGTCATCACCAGATCGCCGACCGCGCCCCCAATAACCAGGACAGGTGTTACAGCTTCCCACTCACTCATTGATGTTCTCTGCGTTGGGTCAGGTACAGACCGTAAGCGATCAGACTCACCGCGAACGATACAAACAGCCCCAGGCTGGAATCGGCGAACAAGCCTTTGGCCAGCGGGCCGTCGATAAAACCGGTTTTGGTGACCAGCAGGCCGCACAGGGCGCCGAGGAACCAGCAGAACAGCGGGGCTTTGCGCACGCCGCGGTTCTGGCCATGCAGGCCGTACAAAGCGTTGCCATCATACCCGTGGCGGCGGCGCAGGCACAGGTAATCGAGCAGGAAAATCGCCTCCCAGGCCGCCAGGAATACGCCGCAGAACACCAGGAAGGAGATGAACGGCCCCATGAAATCGCCGGAGATGAACAGCACATACAGGGCGATGCCCAGCACCATGACCGCGTCGATCGACACCGCCAGCCACTGTTTGACCTGCACGCCGATGGTCAGCAGGTTAAGGCTGGCGGAATACAGGCTGAGCACCGCGATGGTGACGATGCCGGCGGTGGCGGCCAGCAGATAAGGGATCGCCATCCAGGCGGGCAGCACTGAGCCTATCAGCGCGATGGGGTTGGCGGCGCTGGCCAGATCGGGCAGCTGCACGGAAAGCAGGATGCCGGCCAGCATCAGCAGCATCAGCGGCAAACAGGCGCCGCCCATTACCGCGGCGAAAATGCTTTTGCTCGACGAGCTCGGACTTTGATAGCGGCTGTAATCGGCGCCGGCAATCGCCCAGCTGATGCCGGTGCCGGCGGCGATCACCGATACCGCCGGCAGGAAGCCGGTCAACCAGCTGCCGGAAGGCAGCGCCAGCACCTGGCTCCACTCGGTGTTGAACAGGATATAGAGCACCACGATCAGCGTCATGGTGCCGAAGATGCGGCTGAACCAGCTTTGCATCCAGACCACGGTATTTTGCCCCAGCAGGCTGACGACGACAGTGAGCCCGCCGAACAGCAGCAGGCTGAGCGCGGTCAGCAGGTGGCTGCTACCCAACCCGAAGGCCTCGAACAGCGCCGCCAGCGTCAGGGTGCCGGTGATCACATTGACCGCTTCCCAGCCCATCAGGTTGATCCAACTGAACAGGGTGGGCGCCACGTTGCCCTTCAGGCCGAAAATCACCCGCGAGAGCGTCAGCGTCGAGGTGCGCCCGCGCTTGCCGGCGAAGCTGGTGAGGCCGACCAGCACGAAGCTGGCGACGCCGACCAGCGCGGCGAGTACCGATTGCAGGAAGGATAAGCCGAAGCCGACGATAATGGCGCCGTACACCACGCCGAGAATGCCGATATTGGCCGCCGACCAGATCCAAAACAGCTCGATGGGCTTGCCGGTCTGCTCCGCGTCCGGTACCCGATCGATACCGGTGCTTTCTACCTTCCATGCTTCATTGCGATTGATATCGGTCATAGCAAATGATCCCTGTAGCGCAGGGCCGCGAGGGCCGCCGCAGTTGACTGAAAATCGATTCCGTTGGCGCGGTTGACGCCGGCTATTCCGTTGTCGGTGAAGACGCCGATTCCGCGCAGTGTGTAGCGGCTGATACCGCCGGGTCTGTCAAAGTGAGGGCGGTATCCACCTTATCGGGTGAGGCACGTCGGCCGCACGGCGCCAATGAGTGTAGTCAAAGAGTGGGTCTGCAGCGGGGTTTGGCGAAGCGGGAACGTTTCTATTTGCCGACATCAAACCGTTGCGCCCACCGCAAGGGGATCCTGTGATGTGGCTATGAGCAGTGAGCAAGCTATCCATTAGCTACGTTGCTTATTCTCGGCCGTTTGTGCTGACAGTATATCCCCGCTACCGGCCATCAAGGGTATCCTTTAGGGTCGGCAGCGGGTTTTTTATTTTTTTTAAAGTGGGTCCCTGGTGTTGGTGCAATTGATGTATCAACATCAATAAGCACAGATTACGCGCGATCTAGATCCAATGAAAGTCCATTAGGCAAAAATTGTGATGCCACTCTGAAAACATTAGCGATATTTTAGTTAAGGTGAGGGGCTTATCGCCGGATCGGCGATAGGATAAAAAACGAAATCCAGACAAATGGCATAGGTAAGAGGGCGGGCGAATGACGGATTTTATGGCCTGGCTGCGTGGCCATCTGGCGCAGGGGGCGGTAGCGCCGCGTTATATTCAGCTGGCGACGGCGATAGAAACCGCAATCAGGCAGCAGGTGCTGGCGGCAGAGGCGTTTTTGCCGCCCGAACGGCAGATGGCGGAAGGCCTGGCGCTGTCGCGCGTCACCGTCAGCAAGGCGATGAAGCTGCTGGAGGAGAAAGGGCTGATTTCGCGGCAGCAGGGCGTTGGCACCCGCGTAGCGATGCGCATCGGCTATTCCCTCGATAAAGACAGCGGTTTCACCGCTCAGGCGCTGCGCCACGGCAGCAGCGTCAGTAACCGATGGTTGCTGCGCACCCGGGTCGGCGCGCCGGCCAAGGCCGCGGCGGCGCTGGGGCTGGCTGAGGGGGATGAGGTGATCAAACTGCGGCGTTTGCGCTTGCTGAACGGCAGCCCGGTCTCGCTGGAAACCACCTATATTCCGCCGCGCTTCCTGCCCGAACCGGGGCAGCTGGAGCATTCGCTGTATGCGTTATGGCAATCGCGCGGCATCGTGCCTGAAGATAAACACTTTCTGCTGAAGGCGGTGTCCTGCAGCGACGAGGTCGCCGAGCTGCTCAACGTGCCGTGCGGCGCGCCGTTGTTGCACATCACCCAGACCAGCCGCAATGCCCAGGGTGAGGCGCTGGAGTTCAGCGATATCTTGTGTCGCAGCGACGTTTATGAATTCGAAGTGAACGGTTAGCGAAATAACCATGCTCTTTTTGCTGCTAGTGCGTATAATCGCCGCCCGGCGATTAATTAACCTGTAAAAAGAGCAGCAGAATGAGCACCACCAGCCTGATCCAACCCGATCGTGAACTGTTTTCCTATAAGCCTTATTGGGCGGAATGTTTTGGCACCGCGCCGTTTTTACCGATGTCGCGAGCAGAGATGGATCAACTGGGCTGGGACAGCTGCGACGTGATCATCATCAGCGGCGACGCCTATGTCGATCACCCGAGCTTCGGCATGGCGATCATCGGCCGCATGCTGGAAGCGCAGGGCTTCCGCGTCGGCATCATCGCGCAGCCGGACTGGAGCAACAAAGAAGATTTCATGCGGTTGGGGAAACCGAACCTGTTCTTCGGCATTACCGCCGGCAACATGGACTCGATGATCAACCGCTATACCGCCGATCGCAAACTGCGCCACGACGATGCTTACACCGCCGGCAACGTCGGCGGCAAACGCCCGGATCGCGCTACCCTGGTTTACAGCCAGCGTTGTAAAGAAGCCTACAAAGACGTGCCGATCGTGCTGGGCGGCATCGAAGCCAGCCTGCGCCGCATCGCCCACTACGATTACTGGTCGGATACCGTGCGCCGCTCGGTGCTGGTGGATTCCAAAGCCGACATGCTGATCTACGGCAACGGCGAACGCCCGCTGGTGGAAGTGGCGCATCGCCTGGCCGCCGGTGAGAAGATCGGCGACATCCACGATATTCGCAATACCGCGGTGATGCGCAAAGAAGCGCTGCCGGGCTGGAGCGGCGTGGATTCCACCCGTATCGACAAGCCGGGCCGCATCGAAGCTATCCCGAACCCGTACGGTGACGATCTGCCGTGCGCCGACGGCGCCAAGCCGAAAGAGCCGGAAGCCAAGCCTGTCACCGTGCGCGCCGCCAAGCCGAAGCCGTGGGAGAAGACCTACGTGCTGCTGCCGTCCTTCGAGAAAGTGAAGGGCGACAAGGTGCTGTATGCGCACACCTCGCGCATTTTGCACCATGAAACCAACCCGGGCTGCGCCCGCGCGCTGATGCAGAAACACGGTGACCGCTACGTGTGGATCAACCCGCCGGCGATCCCGCTGACCACGCCGGAGATGGACAGCGTCTTCGCGCTGCCTTATCAGCGCGTGCCGCATCCGTCCTACGGCCAGGATCGCATTCCGGCCTATGACATGATCCGTTTCTCGGTGAACATCATGCGCGGTTGCTACGGCGGCTGCTCGTTCTGTTCGATCACCGAGCACGAAGGGCGCATCATCCAGAGCCGTTCGGAAGATTCGATCGTTCGTGAAATCGAAGAGATCCGCGACAAGGTGCCGGGCTTTACCGGCGTGATCTCCGATCTCGGCGGCCCGACCGCCAACATGTATATGCTGCGCTGCACCAACCCGCGCGCCGAGCAGACCTGCCGCCGCGCCTCGTGCGTGTATCCGGAGATTTGCACCTACATGGACACCAACCACGAGCCGACCATCAAACTGTATCGCCGTGCGCGTTCGCTGGAGGGCATCAAGAAGATCCTGATCGCTTCCGGGGTTCGTTACGATCTGGCGGTGGAAGATCCGCGTTATATCAAGGAGCTGGCGACCCACCACGTCGGCGGCTACCTGAAGATCGCGCCGGAGCACACCGAAGAAGGGCCGCTGTCGAAGATGATGAAGCCGGGCATGGGCAGCTACGATCGCTTCAAGCAGCTGTTTGATCACTATTCGAAGCAGGCGGGCAAAGAACAGTACCTGATCCCGTACTTCATCTCGTCGCACCCGGGCACCCGCGATGAAGACATGGTGAACCTGGCGCTGTGGCTGAAGAAGAACCGTTTCCGCCTCGATCAGGTGCAGAACTTCTATCCTTCGCCGATGGCCAACTCCACCACCATGTATTACAGCGGTAAAAACCCGCTGAGCAAGGTGGGGTATAAGAGCGAAGACGTGGTGGTGCCGCGCGGCGATCGCCAGCGTCGCCTGCATAAGGCGCTGCTGCGTTACCACGATCCGGCCAACTGGGCGCTGATCCGCACCGCGCTGGAAGAGATGGGGCTGAAGCACCTGATCGGCAGCCGCCGCGAGTGTCTGGTGCCGGCACCGAGCATCGACGAGCAGCGCGAAGCGAAACGCCTGCAGCGCCATACCCGGCCGGCGCTGACCAAGCATACCGATATCAATCGGCAGCGCACGCCGTCCAACCAACCGCCGCGCAAACCGATTCGCAAAGCCAAGCCGTAACGGCCACGCCGCGTGCGCAAACAAAAAGGAGAACCCTCGGGTTCTCCTTTTTACTTTTGCTCATCACAAACTATCGTAGGCGGCTTCCACTTTCATCAAATGGCGCGGCGCCTGCGGAGCGGGGTGGTATTTGCGCACGTGCCAGTTAAAGGCTTCCGGCGATAGGTTGTTGATCATCGCGATGGCCTGCTGGCGGTTGCTGGAGAAGGTGCGCAGCAGCGCGCCGGTGCCGTTGACGTAGGCGATGATGGTGGCGTAGCGCAGCGTAACAGGGTTCGTGATCCCTTTAAGCTGCTGTTTTTGCAAGGTGGCCAGGTAGGCGGCGCCGAGATCGATATTGGTGTCGGGATCCCGCAGGTCGTCAGCGTCCGGGCAACCGCGTTTGCCTTTGTAGCGGTAGGCATCGCAGCCGGCGGTATCGGCTTTCAGCTGCATCAGGCCGATAGCGTTGGACTTGCTCACCGCCGCAGGGTTGAAGCCGGACTCCACCTGGATCATGGCGGTGATCAGCTTGGCGTCCACGCCGTATTCGCTGGCGGCGTCTTTAATGGCGCTATCGAAAGCGTGGCGATCGTAGCTGACGCGCTGTTTCTTGCCGGCGCAACCCGCCAGCACCAGCATGACGCAAAGCATGCTCAGCCTTAACCCGTGTGAGAAAGAGAATTTCATGGTGCTCCGTGCTTGTCTGTTTTTTTAACGGCGTTAACCGGCGGGCGAGGCCTCCGGCGTCGTCATCATAACGTCAGGCGGCGTAAGGGAGCAATGCGCGGGAAGGAAAAGCCCCCTCCGGCGGGAGAGGGCTTGGGGAGGGGTTACAGGGTATCCGGATCCGGCCCGAGGCGGTTGCCGACGTCCAGCTTGGCGATCTCGCCCAGTTCGTCCTTATCGAGTTTGAAATCAAACACCTCGAAGTTTTCGCGGATGCGCGACGGCGTGACCGATTTCGGGATCACGATAAGGCCGCTGTCCAGGTGCCAGCGCACCACGATCTGCGCCGGGGTTTTCTCGTATTTCTCGGCCAGCGCCTTGATCAGCGGCTGGTCGAACACCCCTTCACCGCCCTGCGCCAGCGGGCTCCAGGATTCGGTCGCGATGTGGTGCGTGGCGTTCCAGGCGCGCAGCTGGCGCTGTTGCAGCAGCGGGTGCAGCTCTATCTGGTTGATGACCGGCGCCACGTTGGTTTCATCCAGCAGGCGCTGCAGGTGCGGCGTATGGAAGTTGCATACGCCGATGCTTTTCACCAGGCCTTGATCGCGCAGCTTGATCAGTTCGCGCCAGGCGGAGACGTATTGATCTTGCTGCGGGCGCGGCCAGTGGATCAGGTAAAGATCAACATAGTCCAGCCTGAGTTTTTCCAAACTGGTTTCCAGCGCCGCCAGCGGATCGCCCTGATCGTCGTTCCACAGCTTGGTGGTGATGAACAGCTCGCTGCGCGGCAGCGAGCTGGACTGCAGCGCGGCGCCGACGCCTGCCTCGTTCTTGTAGATCGCGGCGGTGTCGATGGAGCGGTAACCGATCTCCAGCGCTTTGCTCACCGCGCGGGTGGTCTCTTCAATACTCGCCTGCCAAACGCCGAGACCCAACTGCGGCATCAGATTACCATCGTGGAGTTTGATGATGGGTTGTTGCGTTGTCATGCGCATCTCCTTGTGTACGGATTGCGGCGCCTGCGGCACCGAAACGGCTATAGATAAATTCTAGTTGGCAAAATGAGCGGTTGCCGGGTTTGCCAGCCTAATTTCAGCGGTGGCGGGAGGGCGACTTTCTCCCCGCTCTCCCTGCGAATGAGCGGTAAGACGGGGGGCGAAACGATCGGCGGCGCGCGGAGGCGCCTGACGGCACCCGGTGATCGGCCGGGCGCCGGATGCGGCGAAAAATGGCTGACGGAGACTAAAGCCTAGCAAAAAATCGCCGTTTTGCGATTAACGCGCCGCTTCGTAAATGCGGCGGCTGACGTCCAGGGTGATGTCCTGATGCTCGCCCAGGGCGGTCATGCCGTGCTGATGCAGCTTGTCGAGCAGCGCCGGAATGCTGCTGCCGTCGAGCTGATAATCCGCCATGCGGGTCGGTACGCCCATCTGCTCAAAGAAGGCGCGAGTGGCGGCGATGGCACCGTCGATACGGCTGTCTTCGCTGCCTTCGCGCAGGCCCCAGACGCGGTCAGCGTACTGCAGCAGTTTTTCGCGCTTCTGCGCTTTCTTCTCGTGCAGCAGCGCCGGCAGGACGATGGCCAGCGTTTGCGCGTGGTCGAGATCGTGCATGGCGGTCAGCTCGTGGCCCAGCATGTGGGTTGCCCAGTCCTGCGGCACCCCGGCGCCGATCAGGCCGTTCAGCGCCATGGTGGCGCTCCACATCACGTTGGCGCGCACCCCATAGTTTTCCGGTTCGGCCAGCGCGCGCGGCCCGTCTTCCAGCAGGGTCAGCAGCAGGCCTTCGGCGAAGCGATCCTGCACTTTGGCGTCCACCGGGTAGGTCAGATACTGCTCCAGAGTGTGCACGAAGGCGTCGACCACGCCGTTGGCGATCTGGCGCGGCGGCAGCGAGTAGGTCACCACCGGATCCAGCACGGCGAAGCGCGGCTGCACCAGCGGCGAGAAGAAGTGCTGCTTGTCGCCGCTGCTTTTACGGGTGATCACCGCGCCGCTGTTGGATTCGGAACCGGTGGCCGGCAGCGTCAGCACGCAGCCCATCGGCACCGCGTCGGTGATGTGGCTGCCGACGGTCTGCAGGATATGCCAGGCGTCGCCGTCGGCGGTGTAACGGGCGGCGGCGGCGATGAACTTGGTGCCGTCAACCACCGAACCGCCGCCGACCGCCAGCAGGAAATCGATGTTTTCCGCCTTCACCACCTCGACCGCTTTCATCAGCGTTTCGTAGGTCGGGTTCGGCTCGATGCCGGAGAACTCCCGCACGTCGCGGCCGGCCAGCGCGCTGTACACCTGATCCAGTACGCCGTTTTTCTTCACGCTGCCGCCACCGTAGGTGATCAGGATGCGTGCGTCCGCCGGGATCTGGCCGGCCACTTCGGCAATTTGGTCTTTGCCGAACAGGATTTTGGTTGGGGTATGCAGAATGAAGTTTTGCATGGGTGATTTCTCTCTTTCTGTCAGGCGGGCGCCAAAGTGGCGCAAAGGTTTCTGGCCCGTATTGTCAGGAACCTGGCGGCAACGCACAATGCACATTCCTGTCTGGTTCTTGCCTATTCCTACAAGTCGCTGTAGAAATGGCGAGTTTTAAATTATTATTTATGCCGAATCGTTCTGACTGTAAGAGGGTGTTTCCGTGATTGAAATCGATGCGCAGCGCAGCCGCATGGCGCGCCAGGCGATGGCTATCGCCACCGGCAACGGCTACACGCCGTCACCGGTGCCACGGGTAAAGATCCTGTATGTCGATCGCCACTGCCCGCGCCAACCGGTGATG
Organism: Serratia sp. HRI; assembly: GCF_010119335.3. Lineage (NCBI taxonomy): Bacteria > Pseudomonadati > Pseudomonadota > Gammaproteobacteria > Enterobacterales > Yersiniaceae > Serratia > Serratia sp. HRI. The sequence goes on from NZ_CP083690.1 coordinate 3,413,273, forward strand.
TACGAGCCGGGGATCGTGATCGTCTTTCAGGGGCATAAGGTGGGCTATTGCGGCAACAAGATGTTCCAGTACGATCCGCGCAACTACCTGCTGATGACGGTGCCGCTGCCGTTCGAGTGCGAAACCTTCGCCAGCCCGGAACTGCCACTGGTTGGGTTGGCGGTCAATATCGATACCCAAATGCTGCAGGACTTGCTGATCGACATTGGCGACGACGACTACCTGATGCAACCGCGGGCGGAGAGCAACGGGGTGAACCTGGCCGAGCTGACGGAAGCGCTGCTGTGCGCCACCGAACGCCTGCTGGACGTGATGGCCAAGCCGCTAGATGCCCGGGTGCTGGGGCCGCAGATCGTGCGCGAAATCCTTTACTACGTGCTGCGCGGCACCTGCGGCGCGTCGCTGCAGGAGCTGGTCAACCGCCATACCCACTTCAGCCAGATCGCCAAGGCGCTGCGGCGCATAGAAAATCAATATGCCGACAACCTCAACGTCGAACAGTTGGCCAGCGAGGTCAACATGAGCGTCTCGGCGTTCCACCACAACTTCAAGGCGGTGACCAACACCTCGCCGCTGCAATACGTGAAGTCGTACCGGCTGCATAAGGCGCGCCTGTTGATGGTGCATGACGGCCTGAAGGCCAGCACGGCGGCGATCCGCGTCGGCTACGAGAGCGCGTCGCAGTTCAGCCGTGAATTCAAGCGCCTGTTCGGCATGACGCCGAGCGATGAAATCGCCCGGCTGCGCGACGCCAACCCGCAGCTGCTGGAGGGCTGAACCGCGTTTACGGGGTCAAGACGATCTTGCCGAACGGTCCGCGATCGAGGTGATCCAACGCCTGCGGCAGCTGATCGAAACGGTAGACCTGGTCGATCACCGGCTGCAGGTTGACGGCGTCCACGGCGCGCACCAGATCTTCCAGCGCGCGGCGGTGGCCGACGCCGATGCCCTGGATCTCCGCCGATTTCAGCAGCAGCAGGCCGGCGGGGGCGGAAATCTCGGCGCCCGCCAGCACGCCGATCACCGAGATGCGGCCGCCCACCGCCACGGCGCGTACCGAGTTGCCCAGATTCGGGCCGCCGACGGTGTCGATCACATGGTCGATGCCGCGATCCTGCGTCAGCGCATAAATTGCTTCCACCCAATCGCCTTTCAGCCGGTTGATGCCGTGACTGGCGCCCAGCGCCTGGGCACGCGCCAGCTTTTCATCGCTGCCGGAGGTCACATACACCTCGGCGCCGTGCGCTTTGGCGATCTGCAGCGCGAACAGCGCCACCCCGCCGGTGCCTTGCACCAGCACCGTCTCGCCGGCATGCAGTTTGCCTTGCTCCACCAGCGCGAACCAGGCGGTTAGCCCGGCGCACGGCAGGGTGCTGGCCTGCACGTCGTCCAGCGACGCCGGCGCCGCCACCAGCCAGTCCTCATGCAAAATCACATATTCCGCCAGCACGCCCTGATAGAAACCGCCGAGGGTGTGGTAAGGCACCTGGCGCGCATTGCCGTACGGTTTTTGCCGGCCGTCGAGCCAACCGGGGCTGAAGGTAGAGATGACCCTAGCGCCGGGTTGGAAGCGGCTGACGCCGGGGCCGATAGCGTCGACCTCGCCGGCCATGTCCGAGGCGGGGGTGAACGGCTGCGGCAACGTCAGCCCCATGCCGCTTTCAATCATCAGTTTGTCGCGGTAGTTGAGCGCGACCGCTTTCACTTTCACTCTGATTTCGTGTGGCCCCGGCTGCGGGATCGCGTCGACGGTCAACCGCAGGTGTTCACGCCCCAGGGCGTCCATCGTCCAGCGTTGTATCGTGTCGGTCATGATGTTCTCCAAAGTCAGCGATTAACGACCGGTCGATAATATCGTTGATGAAGGTTCGCCAGTGGCGATAAGATTTCCGAAGATTGTTTCTTTTAGGGCGACAAATCATGAGCGATCGGTTGAGCGGTATTTCGGTATTCGTCACCGCCGTGGAGGCGGGCAGTTTTGCGTTGGCGGCCAGCCGGCTGCACCTGTCGCGTTCGGCGGTGGGGAAAACCATCGCCCGGCTGGAACAGCGGCTGGGCGTGCGGCTGTTTCATCGCACCACCCGCAGCCAGAGCCTGACCGACGACGGCGCGTTATTCTATGAGCGCTGCCTGCGAGCGCTGGAGGAGATCCGCGGTGCGGAAACGCTGCTGGAGTCGGGCAAGCGACAGGTCAGCGGCCGGCTGCGGGTATCGATGCCGGTGCTGTTTGGCCGCATGTGTATTGCGCCGCTGTTGACCGAGCTGACGCGCGAGCACCCGGGCCTGGAGCTGGAGCTGTCGTTCAACGATCGGGTGGTGGATCTGATTGAGGACGGCTTCGATATGGCGATCCGCAACGGCACGCTGGCCAACAGCGGCGGGCTGGTGGCACGCCGCATCGGCGATCACCGCATGGCGCTGTGCGCCTCGCCGGCCTATCTGCAGCGGTGCGGTGAACCGCACAGCATCGAACAGCTGGCACAGCATGAGGCGGTGACCTATATGCGCGCCGGTGCACGGCGCAGCTGGTTGGTATTGGATAGCGACGGCAAGCCGCAGGAAGTGATGCCGACTAACCGGCTGCAAATGGACGATCTGCAAGCGATTGCGGATGCGGCGACGGCGGGGTTCGGCATTGCCTGGCTGCCGTGCTGGCTGGTGCGTGAGCAGCTGTTGAGCGGGGCGCTGGTGCGCTTGCTGCGTGACCGGCCGGGCGCCGCCTTTGAAGCGCATGCGGTGTGGCCGCACACGCCTCACCTGCCGCTGAAGGTGCGGCTGGCGGTGGATACGCTGGTAAGCAAGTTACCCGCCAGTCTGGCGTTGGTCGAGAAGGCGCTGTAGTGCGCCGGGCTCAGGAGGAGGCGCGCTTTTTACGCCAGATCACCAGCATGGCGCCCAGCAGGCCGACGAACAGCAGCAGCAGCGGCAGCAGCATCAGGCCGGTCATCACCTGGCTTTCGTAGCGCTTCACCAGCGGGATTTGGCTGAAAGCGTAGCCGAGGCCCACCAGCGCGCAAACCCAGATCGCCGCGCTCAGCCAGTTGAACACCTGGAAGCGTGAGCTGTTGAGCCCGGAAATGCCGGCCATGGTCGGCAGCAGGGTGCGCACGAAGCCGAGGAAGCGACCGATCAGCAGCGCCGCCAGCCCGTGGCGGTTGAACAGGTTATGCGCGCGCTGGTGATATTGCGCCGGCAGCTGCAGCAGCCAGCCCTTCACCACGCCGGTGTGGCCCAGCCAGCGGCCCTGGATATAGCTCAGCCAGCAGCCGAGGCCGGCGGCGGCGGTCAGAATCAGCAGGGTGGGGGCAAAGCCCATCACGCCTTTGGCGATCAGCGCACCCGACAGCAGCAGCAGGCTGTCGCCGGGGAGGAAGGAGGCGGGCAGCAGTCCGTTTTCCAAAAACAGAGTGGTGAAAAGTACGGCGTAAACCACCCAAATTACGCTTGGATCGGCGAGGGCGATAAAGTCCTGCTGCCAAAGCGCATGAATAATCTCTCGTAATACATCCATTTTATGTCCTGTTGCATGCCGGTTGCGCCCGGGGTCACGTTCTCCAGGGTGCGGCGGTTACCGTATCTGACAGTTACCCGGGTAGTGTACCGCTAATAGCTTAAGCCGACATTAAACGAGACGAAGAAAATTAGCGGAATCCGCCTTAGCGCACGCCGTTGAGGCGATCGAAACCGGCCGCCAGATCGGCGATCAGGTCTTCGACGTTCTCCAGGCCGATGTGCAGGCGCACCAGCGTGCCGGAGAAATCGACGCCGCCTGCCGGACGGATCGCTTCCAGCTCTTCCGGCTGGTTGGCCAGGATCAGCGACTCGAAGCCGCCCCAGGAGTAGGCCATGCTGAAGTGGCTGAAGTTGTCCAGGTAGGCGGCCAACTGCGCATCGTCCAACCGCTCTTTCAGCACGAAGGAGAACAGCCCGTTGCAGCCGCTGAAGTCACGGCGGTAGAACTCGTGGCCCTTGCAGCTGGGCAGGGCCGGGTGATTGACCGTCGCCACTTCCGGCCGCGCCGCCAGCCAGTGGGCGACTTCGATGCTGCTGCGTTCGTGCTGCTTCAGGCGCACGCTCAGGGTGCGCAGGCCGCGGCTCGCCATGTAGGCGGTGTCGGCATCCACCATCTGCCCCATCAGGTAGGAGTACTCGCGCAGCCGATCCCAACAGCGCGCGTTGGCGACGGCAGTGCCGAGCATGTAATCGGAATGGCCGATCAGGTATTTGGTGCCGGCCTGAATCGAAATGTCGATGTCGAAATCCAACGCCTTGAACAGCACGCCCGCCGCCCAGGTATTGTCGATCATGATCACCACCTCCGGCGCTACGGCGCGAATGGCCTGCACCATCGCCGGAATGTCCTGCACTTCCAGGGTGATGGAGCCGGGGGACTCAAGGAACACCACGCGGGTATTGGGTTGGATCAGCGTGGCGATGTCGGCGCCGATCAGCGGATCGAAATAGGTGGTGCTGACGTTCATGCGGCCGAGGATATGGGTGCAGAAATCCTGGGTCGGTTCGTACGCCGAGCCCGTGACCAGCAGGTGATCGCCGGCGCCGACGAACGACAGGATCGCATTGGCCACCGCCGCGGCGCCGCAGGGGTACAGCACGCAGCCGGCGCCGCCCTCCAGTTCTACCATCGCATCCTGCAGGGCGAAGTGGGTCAGCGTGCCGCGTCGGCCGTAAAACAGCTCGCCGTGGGCGCGTTGCGCGGTGGCATGCTTTTTGGCGGCGACGGAGTCGAAAACCAAAGAAGAGGCGCGTTGCGTGACGGGATTGACGGAGCCCTGGGTGTAGCGTTTGCCGCGGCCGGCGCCGATCAGCGTGGTTTCGATGTGTTTTGACGTCATGGTACCTGGCTCACCTCTGGTTGCTCTGCACGTGCCCGTTTGCGATAGCCCTTACGTTAGCATGAGTTAATATGGCCATCCAGACGTTTTAACTTCCAGATATAGAAACGGCTATAATTGGCTGCCGGACGCGCCTTTCTCACCTCATCCTTCTGCCGTGGTGCGAGAGAGAAGCCCATTCCTCGGTCAAGACGCCGTTCGGCAGCGTGGCCTTGTTGCGTCGTTGTGGGAGAAAAGTAACGAAATAAGCCCATAAAAGGGGCGTTTGGCGGTGAACGGGCGCAGATTGGCGCTTTGCGGCGGGGCTGGCTAAAATTTTCTCGTTTATTTGGTAAATAATAATGAGAACTACTATCAATCCCCGGTTGGTTTGATATGATCGCACGCTGAATTATTCCTTAATTTTGATCGGTAATGGGTGGAGGCACAGCGTGAAAACGGCTGGCAAGAATTTAAATCAAGGATCGTTCGGCCAGGGCCGGGCGCAGTGGGGCAAGGCCTTCGGCCGCAGCCTGATGGCTTCTATGGTGCTGGTCGTGGGGCTGGCCGGCAGCGCGCAGGCAGCGCCGGCGGCCAATCCGGCCGTTACCGAAAGCGTTGCGCCGACCACCGCGCCTGCAGCCGCCGCGCCGGAGAGCATCACGCCGGTGAACCCGGCGCCAACGATCCAGCCACCGGAAACCCGCGGCATGGACCTGTCCGTTTGGGGCATGTACCAGCACGCCGACGCGGTGGTGAAAGCGGTAATGATCGGCCTGGTGCTGGCCTCGATCGTGACCTGGACCATTCTGTTCTCCAAAGGCAGCGAACTGCTGCGGGCCAAGCGCCGTCTGCGCCGCGAACAGCTGGCGCTGGCCGAAGCGCGCTCGTTGGATGAAGCCTCCGAGCTGGCGCAAAACTTCGGCCCGGAAAGCGTCAGCGCGGTGTTGCTGAACGATGCGCAAAATGAGCTGGAGCTGTCTGCGGAATCCAACGACAACAACGGCATTAAAGAGCGTACCGGCTTCCGCCTCGAGCGCCGCGTGGCGGCCTACAGCCGCAACATGGGCCGCGGCAACGGTTTCCTGGCTACCATCGGCGCCATCTCGCCGTTCGTCGGCCTGTTCGGCACCGTGTGGGGCATCATGAACAGCTTCATCGGCATCGCCCATTCGCAGACCACCAACCTGGCGGTCGTGGCGCCGGGCATCGCAGAGGCGCTGCTGGCGACCGCGCTGGGCCTGGTCGCGGCGATCCCTGCCGTCGTTATCTACAATATCTTCGCCCGCGTCATCAGCGGCCATCGCGCCCAGGTGGGCGACGTAGCGGCGCAGGTCTTGCTGCTGCAGGGCCGCGATCTGGATCTGGCCGCAACGGCGGAAGCCAAGCGTTCACAGCACGCACACCAACTGCGGGCGGGGTGAGTCATGGCGATGCGCTTAAATGAAGATCTGGACGACAGCGGCGAACTGCATGAAATCAACGTGACGCCGTTTATCGACGTTATGTTGGTGCTGTTGATCATCTTTATGGTGGCCGCGCCGTTGGCAACGGTAGATATTCGCGTCGATCTGCCGGCTTCTTCCGCCAAACCGCAGCCGCGGCCGGAAAAACCGGTGTTCCTGTCGGTGAAGGCCGACAAGCAGCTCTACGTCGGCGATCAGCCGGTGAATGCCGATCAGCTGACTTCGGTGCTGGATCAACGCACTCAGGCGAACAAAGAAACCACCATCTTCTTCCAGGCGGACAAGAGCGTGGACTATGAAACGCTGATGAGCGTGATGGACACCCTGCGTAAAGCCGGCTACCTGAAAGTGGGGCTGGTGGGCATGGAAGGCGCCGCCAAGTAGCGGCAGCAAAACGATAAAGGGCGCTCAGGCGCCCTTTTTTATTGATTCAGAAATATCACTCCCCGGCCAACAACGCCCGGGAACCGGCATGGCGCCAGTGGATGCGGCCCGGCAGATAAAGCGCATTCTGTTCCAGCGGCCGCTCATCGATGAGCGCGGTAACCTGGTCGAAGCTATGCTGCGCCAGCGCCCGGCAGTCTTGCGCGACCGTATCTATCTTCAGCGTCATGCAATCGAACAGGTAGTGATCGTCGAAGCTGCACAGGTGGATGTCGCTCTCCATCAGCTGATGCTGCGTCAGATAACGCAACACCCCTTCCAGCAGGCCACAGGCCGCGGTGAACAGCGCTTTGGGCGGACGCCCCAGCTGTGCGCACAGCTGAGCGAACATCTCGTAACCCGAGCTGGGGTGGTAGCTGCCGTTGATGATCCATTCCGGTTTGCACGTTACGCCGGCGCGCTCCAGGCCAAGCTGGAAGCCGGCCAGCCGATCGCGGGTCGGCGAAATGCGCGGCTGCCCGCCGAGAAAATAGATCTCATCCGGATGTTGGCGCGCGACCTTTTCCACCAGGTCGGCGGTCGCATTAACCGAATCGGTGATCACCAGCGGCAGCTCGGAACCGGCGATCAGGCGGTCCATCTGCACCACCGGGAGCCCGGCGTTGATCTTCTGGTATTCCGCGTCGTTCAGCTGGCTGGAGGCGACGATCAAACCGTCGACTTGCCGCTGCACCAGACTGTTCACTGCCATCATCTCCTGCGCCGGGTTTTCATCGGTGCAGGCGATCAACAGCTGCAGACCGGCTTCGCGGCACAGCGTTTCCAGCTCGCGCGAGATCACCGCAAAGCCGTAGTTAGTCATCTCCGGCACCACCAGCCCCAGCGTGTGGCTGCGGTTGGAGCGCAAAGAGCGGGCGTGGATGCTGGGCTGATAATGGTGTTCGTGCGCCAGCGCCAGAATGCGATCGCGGGTGTCGTCGGACACCCGGTATTCCTTGCTGCGGCCGTTCAGCACCAGGCTGGCAGTCGATTTCGACACCCCGGCCAGCGTGGCGATGTCACTGATGGTAATGCGTTTATTTTTTTTCACTGACGCCATCTGAAGTCATCGGAGGATGCGTCATTCTAGCATGCATGGCGTCAGCGGCCAGTATTCCAACGCCAGCGGCGCGCTCCCGTTCAGCCGCAGTTGCGGTTCACCTGCCGGGAAGTAGCGCGCGCTCATCACCGCCTCGCCGTGGTTGATGAAGATCTCCACGCTGGAGCGATCGAACAGCAGCTGCAGATGCGTGACCGGGCCGCGCCAGTAACGGTGCTCCGGCCGGCCGTCGGCCAGAGAGGCGCGCGTCAGCTGCAGCCGCTCGCCGTCCCAGTTCAGCGTCATCGCGTCGCCAAAGGCGGCGCTGAACGCGCCCTGCGGCGTCAGCTGCAGCTCCGCGGCGCCCAGCGCATAGGTGGGGGCGTCATCGGCGCGGCCTCGCCAGTCTTCTCGCTCGCCGCGCAGCTGTTGCAACTCGCGCGCTGGGCGCTGGTGGAGGCGGCCATGCCGCAGCGACAGCTCGCGTGGGCAGGTCATGGTGTGGATCCAGCCATAACGACGCGTCGGATGGGCTTCTTCATCTTGCTCGGGCACGCCCATCCAGGCGAACAGCAGGCGGCGGCCATCTTCCGCCGGCGTCGTCTGGGGCGCGTAGAACTCGAAGCCGGCGTCCAGCTCGTGAAATTCGCCGTGGCTGAAGGCCGCCTGCCGATAATCCAGCTTGCCGAGCAGATAGCCGGCCTGATAACGGTTGAGGTAGCGTTCCGGCTGTGGCGCCAGCCCCTGCGGGCAGCAGATCAACACGTCGCCGCCGTCCAGCGAGAACAGATCCGGGCACTCCCACATGTAGCCGAATTCGCCCAGGTCGTTCAGGCCGGAACCGGCGATCTCTCCCAGTGCTAGCCAGTCGCGCAGATTGCTGGAGCGCAGCAGCAGCACCTTGCCGCGATCCTGCAAGTCACGCGCGCCGAGCACCATGTACCAGGCATCCTGATGACGCCACACTTTCGGGTCGCGTACGTGGCCGCTGTAGCCCTCCGGCAGCGGCAGCACCGGCCCGAGTTTGCGGTATTCGCCCCGATCGCTTGCCTGAGCCAGGCATTGGTAAGCGGTGCGTGAACCGTCGGGGAATTTCACGTTGCCGGTGTAGATCAGCGTGACTTTGTCTTCCGCCACCACCGCCGAGCCGGAGTAACAGCCGTGGCTGTCGTAACAGGCGCCCGGTGCCAGGGCGAGCGGCTGATGTTCCCAATGCACTAAATCGATCGACTGCCAGTGTCCCCAGCACTTGTTGCGATGATCGCAGCCCAGCGGATTCCACTGATAGAACAGGTGATAAACGCCGTTGTGTTGGATAAAGCCGTTGGGATCGTTCAGCAAGCCAACGCTGGGCGCCAGATGCCAGGTCGGGCGGTGCGGATCGCGCAGCGCGAGTGGCTGGCCGTTCATGACCGCCCGCAGTGCCTGTTTGATTAAGCTGAGTTCTTCCATCATTGTGCGTCCGTGTTGTATTTCAGCAGCAGGGAGAGCACGAAGGCGCTGCCAAAAGCGATTGCCAGGCCGATGATATAGCTGACCAGCGAACTGGCCTGCACGATCGCCATGCCGGGGATCGCCGTCAGCCCGACCGCGTTCATGCCGACATGGTTGGCCACTACCCAGGCGCCGCCGAGCGCGCCGCCCGCCAGCGCCGCCAGGAAAGGCTTCACGAAGCGCAGGTTGATGCCGAACAGCGCCGCCTCGGTGATGCCGAGCATGGCGGAAAAGGCCGAAGGCACCGCGATGGCTTTGATTTTGGCGTCGCGGGTTTTGAAATACACCGCCAGGCAGGCGCCGCCCTGCGCGATGTTGGCCATCGACCAGATAGGCAGCAGGAAGTTGACGCCGATATTGGGATTGCCGAGCAGCCCGGCTTCTACCGCGTGGAAGCTGTGGTGGATGCCGGTGATGACGATAGCGGAATAGAGGCCGCCGAACAGCAGCCCGGCGAACCACCCCGCATGGGCAATCAGCGTGCTGAGCACGAAGGAGATGCCGTCGCCCAGCGCCCGGCCGGCGGGGCCGATAAACAGCAGGGCGACAAAGCCTGAGATGACCACCGTCAGGAACGGCGTCAGGATCAGATCGAGCGCGTTGGGGATCACCCTGCGCAGCCGCTTTTCCAGCACGCTCATGAACCACACCGTCAGCAGCACCGGGAACACGGTGCCCTGATAGCCGATCATGGCGATGTCCAGACCGAAGAAGTTCATGGTGTGGAACCCTCCGGCGACGCCCCAGGCGTTGGTCAGCGCCGGATGCGTCAGAATGCCGCCTAGCGTGGCACCCAGGTAGGGATTGCCGCCGAATTCGCGTGCGGCGGTGAAGCCGATCAGAATCGGCAGGATAATGAACGCCGCCGAGCTGAACATATCCAGCATGATGAACAGCGCGCTGTTGGCATCGGCCCAGCCATAGGTTTTCACCATGCCGAGCAGCCCCATCAACAGGCCGGAAGCGACGATCGCCGGGATGATCGGCACGAAGATGTTCGACAGCAGACGGGCGATGCGCTGCAGCGGGTTGAGCTTTTTCGCCGCGATATCGGCGGCTTCGGCCTTGCTGGATTCGCTGACGCCTGCCGCCTTGATGAATTCCGCATGCACCTTGTTGACCAGCCCGGTGCCGAAGATCACCTGGATCTGACCGGCGTTGCTGAAACAGCCTTTGACGCCATCCAGTTTGCCGATGGCCTCTTTATCCACTTTGCTGTCGTCCACCAGTACCAGGCGCAGGCGCGTGGCGCAGTGGGCGGCGCTGGCGATATTCTCTTTACCACCGAGCAGCGGCAACAGCGCGTTGGCGGTTGCGGTAATGTCCATGTTGTCCCCTTGCTAAATAAAAATGCCGCTGCGCAGTTTGCGGCGCAGCGACGTGAATCGATGTCAGAAGAAATACTTGAATCTGGCGCGCATGCCGTAACGTTGGTCGTTGTCGCCGTTGGCTATCTTGTTGTCGGCGTTGGCTTCCAGCAGTGAGACATAGGCCCCCAAATACAAATTGAAATTCTTCATATTCATAATGTTAGGTATCTGATACGACGCATGAACGGTGTGGATGTCGTAGTTGCCCGGTTCGCTGAGCGGGTTGTGGATATCGGCGGCGATCCCGGCGGTATTGAACTCTTTGATATTGTTATGGGCATAGATATAACCCAGTTCGAAGCGCCGCCACAGCACGTTCACGCCGGCGGTGAAATCTTGCTCGCCTGACGCATCCAGATAGGCGGTGCTCAGGTTGGCTACCACGCCGTTGTTCGGATCGGCTGCGCTGTTGTTCCAGCTCATCGTCATGCCGTAGCCGTTGCGCTTGGACTGATCGACGAAGCGGCCCTGGCCGTCCTGATAGCCGTAGGCGTTATTCACCACGTTGCTTTCCATTGCCGCCGCGATGCTGAAGGCGTCTTTTTTCCAGGCGATCACCGGGCGCAAATAGGCGACGTTTTTCTTATTGTCCAGGGCGTTGCCGTGGTAGCTGTTGTCCTGGAACAGCGAAGTGCCGTCCTCCACCAGCGTGTTCAGCTCGAAATAGACATCACCGGCGTATTTGCTCAACATCAGGTTGCCGCCGCTGCTGCTGCGGCCGCGGCCTTCTTTCATCATGTAGATATAGCCGAAGCCGTCGGCGTACAGATCGTTGGCGGTATTGCCGGAGTATTGAATGAAGGTGTCCTGATTCAGCGGGAACATGTCGTAGGCTTCAAAGCGGCCGATTTTGGTTTGCCAGTTCTTTTCATTGCCGAAGAAGAAGGCGGCGTCGTCCAGATTCATTTTGCCGGTCATGTCCGCCAGCGGCTGCACGCTGAAGCCGGAGAAGTTACCGTCCTGATTGCGGCGGTAGCCGTCCAGCCCGACCAGAATGCGGCCGTTGATATCCCAACGTTCTTTGTTGCCGGGCTTCCAGTCCTTGTGGTCGCTGCCTTTCAGCGACGTCAGCTGGCCGCTGCGGCTGGCACCGTCCAGGTTGAACTCCACGTCGCCGTACAGCTTCAGCTCATTGAATCCGCTCAATTTCAGCGCGCTGGCCGGGGCAATCGGCGTAGCGGCATGCTGCGCAATCTGCGCGGTTTGCCGTTCGGTGTTGGCGGTGCGTTGTTCCAGCTGTTGCGCCCGGCGTTCCGCCGCCGTCGCGCGGGTTTCAGCCTGTGCGGCGCGCCGTTCCGCCAGCGCCAGACGTTGTTCCAGGGCGTTGAGGCGCGCCTCGATGCCGCCGCTGCCCGATGCCGCTGCGCTGGAAGCGGAGAGGAAAAGCCCTGTTGTTATCGCCAAATAGCTGAGTTTTTTCATCATCGTCTATCATCCGGGTAAGGGTTGTTATTATTGTTTGCTAAATTGCTAAACCGGTTTTTCATGGCGAAAGATAACGAGAGGGAGGCGAGCTGGCAACTCAGTTAGCTAACCCGATTCAGCTATTGTGATCGAGCGCGCAAATCGTGGGCAAAAGACCACGGCGAACCTGGGGATCGCCGTGGATGCAGAGGATCAACGGAGGAAAGCCGCCAGCTCGTCGGCGTGGGGCAGGGCGGTCATGGCCCCTTTGGCGGTGGTGGCCAGCGCGCCGCAGGCCTGCGCCTGGGCGATAACCGCCGGCCACTGCGCTTCCTGCGGCAATTCGTGAAGGCGTGCCAGCGCCGCTAACAGCCCGGCGACGAAGGCGTCGCCGGCGCCGGTGGTATCGACCGGAACGACAGGCGCCGCGCGGAAATGACGCAGCCGTTGGCCGTCATGCACATAGACGCCGTCGCCGCCCAGCGTCACCAGCAGCAGGCGCAGCGGATAGGTTTGCATCATCCAGCGAATGGCGTTCTCCAGATCGTCAAGATGGCTGATGAAAGCCAGCTCTTCGCGCGACAGTTTTACCACGTCCGCCAGCAGCAGCGCCTTTTGCAGGCAGGGGCGTAGCGCTTCCGGCTGGCGCCAGACCTCTTCGCGGATGTTGGGATCGAAACTGACCCGGCCACCGGCCGCCCGGATGCGCTCCATCGCGGCAAAGGCCGCGCTGCGGCTGGGCTCCTGCGAGAGCGCGATGGAGCAGAGGTGCAGCCATTCCCCCCGTTGGAAATCCGGCAGATCGTCAGGCTGCAAAAACAGATCGGCGCTGGGCTGCACCATAAACGTGAATGAGCGCTCACCCTGCAGATCGAGATCCACCACGACCGTGGAGGTGTGGTGTTCGGGGGCCGGCCGCATATGGCCGATATCCACCCCTTCATCGCTCAGCACCTGCTGCAAAAAGGCACCGAAGCCGTCTTGCCCCACCCGCCCGATAAAGGCGCTGTCGCCACCGAGCCGGGCGATGCCCACCGCCACGTTAGCCGGCGCGCCGCCGGGGCATTTGAGATAACCGTTGGCATTTTCCGGCACCAGGTCGATCACGGCGTCACCCAGTACCCATACGCGATTTATCATGCTTAATCCCTGTTTTTGTCCTTGTCAGATGGGGTGCTAAAATAGAAGAACCGGTTTAGCAAGGCAATGAAATAATATCCGACCGTGAGCGAGATCAAAAAAATAGCGGGGGTGGGGCAGGGATAAGGTTTTGAGAATGCGCCCTCCGCAGGAGAACCGACGTCTGTGGGCGCCACAAAGAGGCTGGCGGTTTAATTTCCGCGATTTCAATCTATAACGCTTTACTCCTGGCCCATCAGCGGGTCGCTGACGCTGTGCTCGCCATCCTCCAACCGGCCCGCCAGGCGGCGCAGCCAACCTCCCGGGCTTTGCAGCGTAAGGTCATACCAACCGCCGCTGGCGCGGGCGTCAAACCTCTGTTGGTGACTGCCGCCCGCCGGCAGCGTGATGTGCCACGGGCCCTGCTGCGTATAGGGGCAGCGTTCGAGGGTAACCGCGATCGCTTCGGTGCCCGGGTTGTTCAGCTGCAGCTGCAGGCTGCGGCCCGTCGGGCGCAAACGCACCTCCGGCTGCGGCCGGTTCAGGGCGCCGCGCAGTTCACGATGAAAGCCGTTGGGGCCGAGCAGCCACAGATGGTACTCATCCTCCGTCTGCCAGTCGTCGCTGACCGCCTTGCCCGCCTCGACGGTAAAACGGCGCGGGATCTGCGCCAGATCTCGCCGATCGTAGACGTGAAACACCGCTCCCTGCTCGCCGGTATTGAACAGGTTCAGCGTCACGCGGCGCTGTTCGGCCTCGACGGTGGCCTCGACGTGCAGCTGGTAGGGCAGCGCGCGGGAAGGGCGCGCCAGGCGACGTTGGTGGGGCAAACGCTGGTGGACAGGCGATGGCAGCGGTACCTGCGGCAGCTGTTCCTGGCGCTGGCGCAGGCCATCGGCGGCGTGGCGACTGGTGGCGGGCAGGTTCGGCAGCGCTTCGCCGTTAGGGTCGACAAAGTTGAACGCCGAGGTGAGATCGCCGCACACGGCGCGGCGCCAGGCGCTGATGTTGGGTTCATGCACCTGAAAGCGCTTTTCCAGGAATTGCAGCACCGAGGTGTGATCGAAGACCTGCGAATTGACCCAGCCGCCGCGGCTCCAGGGCGACAGCACCAGCATCGGCACCCGCGGGCCGGGGCCGTAGATGCGGCCGTCCGGCGGCGGTTGATCCTGCGAACCGGGCGGCGCCACGTGCTGGAAGATCTCGGTGTCGAACGGCACCGTCGATTTACCGGCGAAGCTGCCGTCCTCGCGCAGCGACGGCGCGGAAGGCGAAGGCATATGGTCAAAAAAGCCGTCGTTTTCGTCGTAGTTGACCAGCAGGACGGTTTTACTCCACACCTCCGGGTTGTCGGTCAGCGCGTTGAGGATCTCTTGGGTGAACCAGCCGCCCTGCACCGGGCTGGAGGGATCGGGGTGTTCCGAATAGGCCGCCGGCGCGATGATCCAGCTGACCTGCGGCAGTTTGCCCTGCTGTACGTCGGAGCGGAACCCGGCCAGCATGGCGTCCAGATCGTTGCCGTCGGCGGCCGGCAGGGTGTTGCCGTTGCCTTTGTACAGTGGCGCGGCCTCGTTAAGCGCATCGCGATAGGGCACGAAGGCGTTGAAGTCTTTCGGCGGCCGCGCCGGATTGCCCACCTGAATGCTGGCGGCGCGGTATTGGCGAAAACCCGCCAGCGGGTTGTCGGTAAAGTTGTCCGGCAGGAATTGATACACCTTCCAGCTGACGCCGCTCGCCTCCAGCCGTTCCGGATAGGTTGTCCACTGGTAGCCGATCTCCGCCGGGCCGGGGCTGTCCCATTCGTTGACCACCACCGCCACGTCGGCGGCGGACGGGCCGTTGGTGCCGGTCCAGTGGAACAGCCGGTTGGTGTTGGTGCCGGCGTGAATAGCGCAGTGATAGGCGTCGCAGAGGGTAAAGGCGTTGGCCAGCGCGAACTGGAACGGCAGCTCATGCTGGCGGTAGTAGCCCATCGAGGCCGGCGTTTTGTAGGTGGGCCAGGCGCTCATGCGGCCGTGATCCCAGGCGGCTTGCTCATCCACCCACGAATGCGGCGTGCCGGTGACGCGCTGGGCGTTGCCGCGTTTGCTGTCCAGGTGGTAGGGCAGCACCAGTCGTTCGGCGCCCTGCTGTTGCCAGACATGGCGATCGCCGGGCAATGGAATGGTAAAGCGATCGCTGAAGCCGCGCACGCCCGGCAGGGTGCCGAAGTAGTGGTCGAAAGAGCGGTTCTCCTGCATCAGGATCACCACGTGTTCGACGTCGCGCAGGGTGCCGGTGCGGTTGTTGGCGGGGATGGCCAGCGCTTTGCGAATCGAGGCGGGCAACAGCGAGAACGCCGATCCGATGGCGGCAGCCCGCAGGATGTCTCTGCGTGAAAGGTCAGGCATGCGTCGTTAATCTCCGTCAGTGTGCTTTGAAGATAGCCGCTGACGACGATAATGGCGAAAAATAACAGGGAGATGAAAGCGAGGGAAACAATGCTCCCTGGCGGGAGCATTGCGGGGATAACGCTTACTGTCTGATCAGGCGACCAAGCGCCGGTGCCGTTTCGAAATCGCTGCGGAAGGGGTTGATGTCCAGGCCGCCGCGGCGGGTGTAGCGCGCGAACACGCTGAGTTTTTCCGGACGGCAGCTCTGCTTGATGTCGTTGAAAATACGCTCGACGCACTGCTCGTGGAATTCGTTGTGCTGGCGGAAGGAGATCAGGTAGCGCAGCAGGCTTTCGCGGTCGATTTTGCGGCCTTCATAGCGGATCACGACGCTGCCCCAGTCCGGCTGGTTGGTGACCAGGCAGTTGGATTTCAGCAGGTTGGAAGACAGCGTCTCCGACACCGGTTCCCCTCTCTCGGCCGCGCCGCTCAGGTATTCCGGTTTGAAGGTGAAGTCGTCGACCGCGATATCCAAATCGTCGATGTTGATGCCCGGCAGGCGCTCGATCTGCGCCGGGTAACCTTCCAGCCCCGGATAGAGCTTGACGGTGACCTGGCCGTTGGCCGCCTGCGACAGATCTTTCTGCATGGCGGCGCTCACCTGTTCCACGCTGTCAAAGCGCGTTTGGTTGAAGCTGTTGAGATACAGCTTGAACGATTTGGACTCGATCAGGTTCGACGAGGAGTGCGGGAAGGTAAATTCGCCGATGCCCACCACCGGCTTGCCCTTGGCGTTGAGCCAGGACAGCTCGAAGGCGGTCCACAGATCAAAGCCGCTGAACGGCAGCTGCCGCTCGTCCACGCCGATCAGATCGCGGCCGCGCGCACGCGGCAAGGCTTCGAGCAATGCGGGAGCATATTGATCCGGATAATCGGAGTTCGCGCCAAGATGGGTGATCTTATCTTGCTTTTGGATATGCATATTCATTGCCCTTTGCTTGTTCGGTATTGATGTAGCGGTTAAACAGACTGCGGGTGGCGTAGATTGGCCCGACGCCCAGCAGGGCGTAAACCACCTTGATCAGGAACTGCGACAGGATCATGGTTTTGATGATGTCCCAGCTCAGCACGTTGTAGAACGCCAGCGTACAGAACACCACGCTGTCGATGGCCGAAGCCACAACGGTACTGGTGATCACGCGCACAAACAGGTAGCGGGAGTTGGTCAACTCTTTGATTTTGCAAAGCAGGTAGGAGTTGACGTTCTCGGAGATCAGATAGGCCGCTGACGAGGCCACCAGCACCGCCATGATGCTGTGCACGATGCCGTTGTAGGTCTCGCTGTACTCCCACTGCGGAATGCTCGGCACCAGCGTCGTTACCCAGACCCCCAGGACGAAGGTCAGGTTGGCGATAAACGAGATGATAATCGTGCGCCGGGCCAGCCGTAATCCATAGAATTCGTTGAGGATGTCCACCAGAATGAACGTGAGCGGGTAGATGAAGATCGCCGGTGGCGTGATGAGATTCAGCACCGGGATTTGGATCGGCTTGACGCCGCACAGCGTTGAGAAAATATAAATCACGCTGAGCGCCACGGTAATAATCAGGTAGGCGTACCAGGAGCGTTCGTGGCGATCGCTGAGCTCGTAGGCGGTTTTTTGTTTGTTGTCGCCATAGAGTTTGCGGTACAGCGCCTGCAGCTCGTGCCGGCTCAGATCTTCTGATATTTCGCTGTCGGCCAGCTCATTCAGCCCCATGGTAATGGTTTTGCCGGTGGCCAATACCATGACATTGGCCGCGATGGTGCCATGTCGGGTGAAGCCCAACAGCTTGAACTTCTGATTCGGTTCCATTTATAACCTTTCTCCAACGATATAACCCAGGAATTGCACGGTGTCCTGAGGGCGTTTGTCCATGCTTTCGCTGTCTTTGTCGTCAACCACAAAGAAGCCGCTTTTTCCCGAGTGATACAGCAAAGGTGAATCGCAAATCAGTACCGGCGGGCGTTTGATGATGATGACTTCGCCGGGAATAAATGACCCTTTAATTTCGGTCTCTATTTTCATTGCCAACATGTTCGACTCATCGCCGAAGAAATAAGTCAGAGGAAACTCGGTGACCAGTTGCCCGATCTTGCGCTGCGAGACGGCCAGATAGCGCGACTGCGGGATCACTGGGATGGCGGAAGGGTTCTTGTTGCCCTCGGTGGACAGCGTTTCGTTGAGCAGCTCCAGTTTTTCCAGATCGTAGTCTTCGATCTCTTCACAGGAGACCCCGAAGAAATCGGAAATTCGATTCACGGTGGATTGCTGAACGTTGTTCACTCTTCCGTCAAGAATTTTGTAGAGAGTCGTGCGCGTCAGGCCGCTGCGGTTGGAAAAGGAAGCCTTGGTTTCACCGCGGGTACGCATCAGATATTCAATATTTTTAATGATGTTGATTTTGCGCTGTGCGTTGGTGGTTTTCATCGGCTGTCCTTACAAACATTACGCTGGCTTCACTATATCTTACGCGTCGGCGTTGTCCAGATAAAAAGGCGCTGAGGGGGAGGTAACAGGCTGATTATTGGTGGTAATTATTGTTTTTTGTCAGCCGTTTAGCGCAGTGATGTTAGCGCAGGCGATCGGGGTGACCTGCAAAGATGATAAAACTGTGTAAATCAATTGATTAGCTTTTGCTTATGGAAAAGTGAACACAAAAGTCAATTTTATGTGTACTTTTATGTTGACCAAAGCCGATTTCATAAGCTACTGTTCATTCAAGCTGAAGTTTTTCTTTATGATCAAAACACTGAAGCCAACGATTTTATAATAAAAAACTCAGAGGGGGCGCTGCCACACTCTGAGCCTAATAGATTGCTTGCTACCGACACCAGGGACCCTAACTATCATGGCCGTTTGTCCGCGCGATCGGCCCATTCTTTTCCGTTACGCCCACCTTTCTCGAGCATAAAACACTCCCCCGTTACCGGAGGAGTGCATTAACTCATGGGCGAAAATCAGAGCGACTTCTGTGAGGCCAGCGGTTTTTGCGCCCGGCTGAAGGCCAGTTTGAGTACCCAATACAGCAGGCTGGCGGCTACCAGAGAGTTGATGGTCGGTACGCCCCATTCGGTCGCCAGACCAACGGCGCCACCGGCGATGCTGGCGACGATCGCCGCCCAGCCAATGGTTGGCGTTTCGTTTGGCAACTGGCCCGTGCGGCGGCTCTCGTCCAGGATTTTGCGGTGGCTGCGCAGCAGATAATAGTCCACCAGCATGATGCCGATAATCGGCGGGAAGACTACGCCAAGCACCGTCAGGAAGTCGACAAAGCGGTCCAGAATGCCCAGCACCGACAGCGTGGTGCCCAGAATCCCGATCACCAGTGTGGTGTAGGTGTACTTCAGCTTTTTGCCGGTGATGCCTTCCACCGCGTTGACGATGCCCAGCGAAGAGGAATACAGGTTGAGATCGTTGACGCGCAGGGTGGAGAACACCACGACCAGCAAACCGGCACCGCCGGCCGCTTGCGACATGATGGTGACCACATCGGCGGTGCCCAGGGTTTTGGCGATCAGGATCGCCAGGCCGTTCACCACGAACTCGCCGGCGATGATGGTGAAGATCGTGACGCCGAGCACGTGCTTGCCGTTTTTGGAGTAACGGGTCAGGTCGGGCGTCATCAGGCTGGCCACGATGGCGCCGCCGACGACGATGGTGATGCCGGCGCTGATGGTCAGCGGTTCACCCGGCGGCGCCAGCTGGATGATCTCCTGCAGGTTATGCCCGGTCAGTGCGGTCACCGATATATAGGCCACCAGCATGATGAACATCGGCACCGCGATACGGGCGGCGATGCGCAGCGCTTTGAAGCCGAATGCCACCAGGATGGTCAGCAGCGTGCCCGAGAGCCCGGCGGCCAGGCCGAAGCCCAGCTTATTGCCGAGCGCGAAGTCGAGCGACTTGGCGAAAATGGCGTTCTGAATGCCGAACCAACCCAACAGGCTGACGGCCACCACCACGCCAATCAGCACCGACCCCAGACGGCCGAAGCCGCACCAGCGCGCCAGCAGGCTGCCGGAAATCCCTTCGCGCATGCCCGCCAGCCCCAGGCCGTAGGTCACCACGCCGAAGATCAGGCTGCCGACGAAAATGGCGGTGAAGGCGTCAATCAGCGTCATGGAGTTGCCGAGCACGGCGCCGAGCATGAACTGGTCCAGCGCGGTCAACATGCCCATGTGCACGATGGCCACGCTTAAAAACGAAACTCTTTTATCCTGCGGCACCCGGGTGAGCGGATAATCTTCGATCTTTATCACGGTGAGATCTTCCTTGCGGTTCAAATAAACTGAATGCCTTTGGTTATCAGGCGATCGGGAATGTAGTTATCCAGGTTGGCGTATTTGCAGTACTCCTCAAATTGCTGCTGAGTATGCACGTTGGCCTTCTGGTAAATGTTATAAATGCGGTTTTCGATGGTCTTATTGCTGACGTTATAGATTTTGGCGATCTCTTTCACCGTAAATCGCTGAAGCATAAGAAAAATGACATCGAGTTCGGCACGGGTGAACAGCTCGTTATTGACTTCGGTGGTCAACACGCTGGGCTTTTGCTGATTGATGTATTTCAGCGGCGACAGGCTGTTCATCGGCTTGGCGTTCCAGATCACGCCAATCACCTGTTTGTCATCGTTGTACACCGGCAGCTTTTCGCTGATAAACGGCGTCAGGTTGTCTTTGCCGTACCAGTAGTGCGTTTCTATGACCGTGACCCGATCGCGCGCCGCTTCGGTCATCTTGTCATGCTCGATAAAATCGGCGGCGGAGTCGGCCCAGTCGGCGGGGAATTCGTGGTCATATTTGCCGGCGACGTCGAAATTCAGCGGCGTATTGGTATAGAGATAAGCGGCGCGATTCATATAGAGGTGGCGGGACAGCTGGTCTTTGATGCCCCAGGGCTCGCTCAAGTGCTCCATCATGGTGATGAGGCCCTTAAAATAAGATTCATTATTTTTATGCGATGAACCCATACCTACCTCTGCGCCGCTCAGGCCGCGTTACAGGCTTTTAGCCAGGTAATGGCGGGTGTGGCGATGTGCGTAGTCGCCCAGCTCGCCGTAGACCCGGTAGCCCAGTTTTTCGTAGAAGCCCCGGGCCTGGAAATCGAAGGTATCGACATAGGCCATATGGCAACCGCGCTTGCGGGCTTCTTCTTCGGCCAGTTGCATCAATTGGCGGCCGTAACCGCTTTTGCGACATTGATCGCCGACCCACAGATATTGCACTTCCAGGCCGCCCCACCAGGTGCGTGCGACCAGGCCGCCGACGATCTGCTGGTTGTCGTCGGTGACGGTCAGGAACAGTGGGTGAATGTCTACGGGCTGGGTTTTATGGTTGTGAGCCCAGAGGCTGTCGATAACGAACTCTTCATCCTGCGGGTTGGGTTTGTCGGTGATATTAATATTCATTTTTAATATAATTCCCTGTTTTAATTATTCAAAACTGAATTAGGCACTTTCGCCCTAACCGCCTCTAATATCACTTCCGTTAATGTATTTCAAGGGTGGTTTTCACCCTTTTCCGCCGGGTGAGGGGACGCTTATAGTAGGCGTCACAGGGAGAAGAAAATAGTGAAACAGGCGATATTAAAACGCTGAAATGCCCTGCTTACACCATCTTTTCCTACTTGCGCCTCACCAGGGCCCCACCGGGAAAACTGCAGTACTGTATGGCTCCACCGGATAGAGCAAGCTCACTTGCCGACGGGGGAGCCACTTTGTTTTTTGACGCGCCCACCCACGCCCGCCATTCGCTGTCTCAGATATTAAACACTCTTCTCATCAGAAGATATGCGCCGCAGATGAAAATGTGGCCGATACCTTCTGATCCGCTGATTTAGTCCTCTGTTATGACGCTGCTCAGCGCCGGCTCGATGGTGGCATCCAGCATGGCGCCGTGTCCTAAGGCCGGCCACTCCCGATAGCCGACGGCGAGACCGTCGAGCTGCGCCAGGTGTTCGGCCAATAAATGCGTTGCGTCCGTCGGCAGAGCGGGGCTCTTCACCCCGGGCGGGGCCGCACGATCGCGTTCCGCCAGGCCAACCCACAGTTGCAGCCTCGCCACCGGCGCCGGGCGTCGTGCCATCATCTGCTGCGCTTCTTGCAGGATCATGCCGTTGCCCCACCACAGCGAGGGTTCCACGGCGATGTAGCGTTGGAAGGCGGTGGGATGGGTGAACAACGTGTGCAGCACGAAGAGCCCGCCATAGGAGTGACCCCACAGCGTTTGCCGCTGCGGATCGACCGCCAGTTTGGCGGCGATCGCCGGTTTGATCCGCGTTTCAATCAATTGCAGGAACGCATCCGCGCCCCCGCCGCTCCGCGGCGGTTGCTTCAGGCCCGCCGGCAGAGGGAGCGTATAGTCGTAGGCGCGGCCGGCGGCATCGATGCGCAGATCGTTGTCATAGCCGATCATCACCAGCACCGGCGGCCGCTTCGCCGGCGCCAATTTGGCCAGCAAGGCGGGATTCAATCCCATCAGCACCGCATTGCCGTCGAGGAAATAAACCGTTGGATAGCCGTCAGGCGCAGGGGCCTGGCGCGGCTGGGCGATGCGAACGCGGTAATGCCGTTGGCCGTCGGCGGAGGTGAAGCGCAGATCGCTGAAACGGTAATCTGCAGAATCGCTATCGGCAACGGTAGTGCCGATCTTGCGTTCCAGGTCGGGCCTGGCCAGCACGGAACCCGGCAGCCAAAGGCCGATGGCGAGCGCCAGAAGCGCGGAGATAAAATGCCGGTTGGACAAGAACATGCGGATCAACATCCTTGTAAAAGGCCGATAGTAGCATCCGTTCGGGGCCGGCAAAACCTACCTTTAGGGCGGGCATTCCGACGGCGAAGTGCGGCCGAAGCCCAGAGAGGGCCGCCAGTTGCTTTGCAGGGTTAATAGCAACCCCTTGTTATTATTGATAAGTCAGGAATAAGAAGGGTTACAATTAATTAGAAATGGTTATGATTTTTGTGGGTGAGCAAACGGCGAAGAAGGGTGAAAACATACGGTTATCAACGATGTTTAGCAAAAAAAGCCCTATAAAATAGGGCAAAGACACACAACAACACCAGGGAAACTTTCCGGTATCTTATATTATAGCTTCCTATACATATAGAACATTTTATTATAAATATGTAAGTGATTCTTATTAATCACTCAATACCATTGTTTTTCAAATGGTTATGCAGCCTTTGCTGAGATATTGCCCTTGGGGCTGGTGCGGATAGCCAAGGGCGGGAGGCGGGGATATTGTCGCCACGGCGGCAGAACAGGCGAGAGCCTCGGCCCGATACCCCTCAAGGCGATACCGACCGGCAGGCGGCAAACGTGCCGGCCGGTATTTCTGCTCAGGCGCGGCCGATCTTCACTGTGGGGCCAGGTGAAAATCAGTGCTGTTGCAACGTCAACATCTCGCCAAGCAATACATCGGTTGGCGGCAGGATATCCGTATCCAGCCCGGCAGAGGGGGTAAAGGTCAATTCGCCGAAAATGATCTGGCCTTTGGAGATGTAGAAATCAACGCGAACAAACTCGAAGGGCGCGGACAAGCGTGAGGCGTACTCAAACAGCTCATCGTAGCCTTCTGGCTTCACGAAGGCGTCTATTTCTTCCTGGCTCAAGGCCAGACAGTCATCGCTGTAGCACAGAAACTTGAAATCTTTGTCAAAGAAGTAATACTTCGGCGACCCGGTATCTCTGCCGACACACAGCAATGTGCAGTAAGGTACTCCGCGGAAACAATAGATTTTATAGTCTTCAGGCCCGTGACCATTGGCCGATTCGATATATTTCTCCCCAATGATCTTTTTTTGTATCCCTTTGTAGTTGAGCTCTACATAGGTTTTCCAATAATCGTCTTTCATCCAGCCATCGATCAATTTTTTGGCGCTCTTGATATTCAGAAATTTTTTATTCTGGCAAATCAGGTTATATCCGGAACCGTGATTCCCTTTGATCACAAACTTATCCGGTAATGCGTCCCACGGAATATCGTTTACTGAATCACAGGCAAAGTACAATTCATTAAGGATCTCTTCGCACCCTTGATCTTTAATGTACTGTCTTACCACATATTTATCTGCACACTGCTTCACCAACGCATTGCGACTATAGCCATTCAACTTCAGGTGATTGATCTTTTCATTCCAGGTGGACGGCGCCTGCAAGTTTAACGGTTTGCCAAATGCTTTTTTGTAGAGCAATCTGGCCTTGAATTCGGGGGCCAATACGGCCAGCTGCTTTACAATAAATTTAATGACTTGTCTTTTCATATCCGTAATTCCATCAAAGCGTAGTGACAATGATTAAGACGTTCTTGTATTTAAAACGCGTGTGGCACGCTTTCACTGCGCCATTGAATGGCCGTCGGCGTGGTTCCCAGATCAAATGGCTTGTGAGCTAACGCCCGATTAAGAATGCGGGCCGATCGCCACGCCATCAGACTCAACTGCGGATCGGCGATGCCGTGATTGTGCATACTGGCGTTCATGGCGAATAAGCAGTTCTCCGCCGGGCCTTCCCACTCAAAGGTAAAGTCTGGGGCGATGCGGTATTCGCCATCCGCAGTGGTCAGCAGGCGGTGGGCCAAAGGTTCAAGGAACTCTGGCGTGGCCGTCTGATAACCTGTGGCAAAGATCACCACGTCCGCTTTGAAGGCTTCTTCACCGTGATCGAGATGATGACGTGTTTCGAGTTGGTAGGCGTTATCCAGCGTGTGTTTCACGGCCGTCAGCGAACGGCTGGGCAGCAGGCGCACCCATAATTTCTCGCGCAGGACATCGAAGCGGTGGTACATGGCGCGATAAATCGCCAGCAGCGACTCACTGGTGATGCCGTCGGAGGTCATCTTCTGTTCGGCCAGCATATGCCGCTTGGCCGCGCTATCCAGCGAGTAAAAGCTCTCGACGTAATCGGGCGTGAAGTATTCGTTGGCAAAGGCCGCTTCATCGAGCGCGTTGTAATTGTTGCGGCGTGATATCCAGTCGAGCTGTTCCGGCTGCCCCCATTCCCCTTTAAAAATATTCAGGAACAGATCGGCGCCGCTCTGGCCGCCGCCGACGATCGCCACGCGTTTGCCGGTCAAATCGGGGTTGCGCAGCATCATTTCACTGGCGTGGAAACAGCGATCGCTTTGCGCCGTCACGCAATCCGGCAACTTTATTTTCTTGCCTATACCAATGCTGACGTGTTTGGCGTGGAAGACCTTATTCGAGGTGGTCACCACGAACTGGCGCTGCCGATCGTCGAACTCGATCTGCTGAACGTCTTGGTTAAACGCCAACGAGTCCATCCCGCCGGCGGCCCAGGTGAGGTAGTCGGCGAACTCTTCACGCGATGCGGTGCGCTGTTCCGTCGTCAGAAAACGATAGAACTTTCTTTTTTTTACCAGATAGTTGAGAAAGCTGTAGCGATTGGTGGGGGCAACCGCGCTCACCAGGTCTTTTAAAAAGTTGGTCTGCATGCTGCAATCCGCCAGGATCATCCCTGGGTGCCAGGAGAAATGAGGTTTGCGCTCCAGGAATTGCCCCGTAAACCCCTCTATTTCACTTCCTAAGGCCGCCAGGCTAAGATTCGACGGGCCAAGGCCAATGCCGATGATATCCAAACGCTGATTCATTAATAAGCTCCAGTATAATGAGAATAATACCCAGAAATACGGCTGCAGATAGGGTGGCTTATAGCAACCAGGCTGCCTTTTTCTTATAAGTAAGCTTCACGAATTAAATTTAATTAAAATGTGTACGGGCCAGAAATACCGAATTTTTAAATGCCCGTTTAGAATTGAGTAGCACATCAGGTAAAGGCTACGGGTGTATTTCTTTCCATGAAAATCCCTATGAAAGCTTGCGTGTGGTTTTAATGATTATTCCTAAGTAAAAATCCGATATCCCTGAGTCTCGACGCCATGAAAACGATCGCCTGAAGCGGCTACCCATGGTATGGGTTCTCATCTGATTTTCTGGTGTATGTGCCAGCCTGCGTTCGTTTTGCATTTCCGGGATCGGGTGTTCGTTGCTTAGAATAACCCTAAAATAGGCGCTGAGAAGGTGAAATAACGTGATATTAAAAGCCGGGCGCTTTTTGCAAAGATGAAATCGGAAGTGAAATTATGAAATCGGTTGATTAAATCTTGTTTTTGTTTAATTAATTCAGTGGGTTGTCTTTTTGCGGGCAGCGGCATTTTACACCCGCTAACCGAGAATTCCCGGCCGTTCTGAGCCTCATTTTCCCCTTATTACCCACCGGCAGCGGTAAGATTTTACCCCCGGTGGCATCAACCTATGGGCATGGATTGCTCACGTTAACGACCGGGTTTAGCGTTTGTTTAACTCCTGTGGCAAAGGTTAGCGCAGTGAGTGGGGCCGGCAGTGGCAACCCGCCCACTTACGCAGGGGGAGAAGCATGCCTGACAGGTAGGAGGGAATTTATACAGCTCGTAGGAATATTCTTATCGTTCGGTTATAATCCGCGCCACGAGTAGGCCTAAGAGAGTGAGCATGAGATTTTTGATCAATAACAGGGTTATCTTCGATGAAGATAATCTCACGCTGGCATTGGCAGATGAAAACGCCGATCCGGTGGTGCTCACCGCTATTGCCAACCGCCTGCTCGCGCTGCTGGTGAAGAATAATAATATCCTGATTAGCCGGGATTTTATTTTCTCTGCCGTTTGGGAAGATCACGGTAAAACGGCCTCAAGCAGCAACCTGAACAACTATATCGCCAGCCTGCGCCGGTCTTTTTCCAGCCTGGGTGAGGATGAAATCCTGGTCACGGTACCTCGGCAAGGATTTATGTTTACCGCAGCTAGCATTCATTCCGTAGCGGATCATATGACGCAGGACGAAAACGTTCCTGCTGTTTCTTTGCCCGTTCGGCGACGCTGGGATGTTATTTTACCGAAGGTAACGTTGCTATTAACCGGGATTGCGTTGGTATTGGCGGGCGTTTACTTTTTTACCGAACGTTACGATACCGCTTATCAGACCCAAATCGCCAGCTACAAATCTTGTCGCGTGGAGACGCTGAACGACAGCGAGCGGATCGACGAACGGTATATTTCCGACGCCCTGGAAAGGCTCAAAAGCCGTGGTTTTGATTGTGATGTACCGGCAACGGTTTATTACTCTCGATTGAGATACCGTTATACGAACTACAAAAAGCTGATTGATTTTATCTCGTATTGCCCGAAACACCGCGTTAAGAATATGGATGCGCACTGTGAAGATGAGTTTGAGGTGATCAATGAAGGTTAGCTCGCGCCGTGCTTTCTATCTGGCATTATATGCTGCTATTTCACTTGTTATTGTTATATTGATTTATTTATTGACTGCTTCGCGAGATTTTCCTGAATGCAATGCGTCTTTATCGACGACGCGCATGACGCCGAATGGGACGTTAACCAGCGGTTTGTACGTTAACATCGTGCGTTCGGGATGGCGCCGCGCGACTATTACGCTTAACGGCTTAGCCTATCGGGATGGAAAGAAACAGGTGATCGCCAGGGTGCTGGAAACGAAGTATCACTATCATCGGGGTTTTTACTATGTTGCCATTGAGAAGAAAATCCTTCAATCCATGGATAATTTCACCTACTCAGATGCTCAGACGTTTCTGTTGGGTGAGGAAAAGCATTACTATGTTTTAAAAATTGCCAAATTGAATGATGACAACTTTATTATGTACTACGGCAGGCAGCCTGAGCTGCTGTGCTCCGTAACCAGAAAATGATGTGGACATCCCATAATGAGATGATTATGGGATGTGGTTGGTGATGGCGTGTATAGCAAATAACGGCAGGTAGAGCGTGTCCGTGAGCGGACATCTTGCTGTTTTTGTATCACTGGTAGTGAAAAACGTTACTCATTTATGGGATATAGACCACTTCGCAAGGTTGGTGGCCTGCATTTTCTCGGCAGGACACGAGCATTTTTTCTTCAAACTGCCGGTTATCCTGCGTGATTTTGTTGTAGTAATAAACTTTGGTCTTTTTCTGGCAGTTGACATAGGCCTTTACCATGTCGGTTACCGTTTCCTTCTCTGGGTAATCCCACCCCATGCTGTATATTTGGCAACCCGCGAACTGAGTGCCGCTGAATATGTTGTTACGTGCGGAATACTGGTGGCTGGCCATGATCAATGCAGCGATGCTGATGAATAGGATGAGATTAAACCATTTATTCCAGCGCTGAAGCTGCCGCCATGCCGAAAATAACTTTCCGCTACCACGCCCTCTGGGGAGGGCTTGCCCCGGCGGTTGCGTGGGAACAACGATTTCCTCCATTATGTTTTGTTCTTTTTCTGGTTCAGCAGTGGCGTGTCGGCTAACTTTTTTTGCAACGAACTTAAACCCTTGCCGCGGGTAAGTGATTATCAACTCCGTCTCGCCAAGTTGCGCCAGATGGCGACGTAATAGTGAGATATAGTTATTCAAGTTGCTGTTTGTTCCTTTTAGTCCTCGTTCTTCCCAGACCTCTTCAAGTAATTGTTGACGCTTAATTAACATTTCATTGTTTCTAACGAAAATAGAAAGCAAGCGGCAAGCCGCGGCCGCTAGCGGCTGCATATTTTGCGGGGCGTTGACGCTCTCCAGGGTTCCTTCGTATTCATTGAACTTAACCCTTCCGTTTATAATGAAAATCATAGGAATCCTCTCATTTTTGTTTCGGGAAGGGATTTTGCGCTGAGAGGTTCTATTTTTCAATAACCCTGCTCCTCTGTGTTTTCCAATAATATTGATATCTGTCACTAAGTGATAATTTATCCATAATAAATTTTTTATGGAGATCTAATTATTGCTATAAGTTATGTCACTTTTAGTATTTATGTGTAATTTAATGGTATTTTTTAGATTTAAATATTGTATTTAAAGTGTTTGATGAAATAATATTTCAAGATCGGAGTGGGAGAGCTAAAGTAGCTTCACCCCCGGCGATGGAGGGTTTCATCGGTTGGGAAAGACATGATGAGTAAGTATTAAGTGATTGGTTTATTCCTTGAATAGTATGTAGTTGACCTATTAACCATGGTTATCTACTGCATCAGTGATAGCCGCGAGCAAAAGGCGGCTTGACTTTTAAAACATCAGGCCGTTGATACGCATTACTCATCGTTAAGAAAATACCTTATGTATTAATACGATTAAGGATAATTGGTTATATGAAACTGAATCAAATCATGCTGGCTGCCGTTATGGCGTTTGGTGTTTCTTCTCTGGCTCATGCTGCGGTTAAAGATCAGGGTCACGGTAAAGTGACCTTCAACGGTTCTATTATCGATGCGCCTTGCTCGATCTCACCTGATTCAATTGATCAGACCGTTGAATTGGGCGCTATTTCAAATGTGGCGCTGAAAGATGGCGGCAAATCCACACCGCGTCCTTTCCAGATTAAATTGGAAAACTGCGAGCTGACCGTGGATGCAAATGATCCATCGAAGAACAATAACAAAGTCTCGTTGACCTTCTCCGGTTCAGCTTCTGATGCGGACAGCGCTCTGCTGGGCATCACCGGTACCGCTAAAGGTGCGGGTATTGCTCTGACCGACGGAAGTGGTAAGAAAATTAAATTGGGTACTGCATCCGATGCACGCCTGCTGCAGAACGGTTCTAATACCCTTAGCTTCTCTGCTTATCTTCAAGGCAGTAGCGCATCCGGCGCAGTAATTGTTCCGGGTGAATTCCAGTCCGTCGCCGACTTCACCTTAGCTTACCAGTAATTCGTTAACCTAACGTAATACGCGTGATTACCGGCATGCGGGGTAACCCGCATGCTGTTTACAAGGGGACATTATTTCGTTGGGTAAGGTGATGACGTATAAGATGAACAAATTAGGAGCTCTTTGCCTATTGCTGGCGCCATTTTCTTTTGTTTCTCAGGCTATTTCTGCGTTGCAAGGCGAAGGGCGCGTCAATATGCAAGGGGCTATTAATGACGCTGCTTGTGCTATCGCTACAGAAAGCCGTGAGCAACTTATTGATATAGATATTATATCCGTTTCCGATATTGCCCGCGATGGGCAAGGTCGGAACGTACCTTTTAGCATTAAATTAGTTAACTGCGTTTTGGAACGAACAGACAAGACATTGCCGAGGTGGAAACAGTTCCAGGTGACTTTCGACGGCCGTGCCGATGGTGAATTTTTTGGCATTAATGGCGGGGCCTCAGGTATAGCGCTGGAAATAATCGATCTTGAAGGCAATGCCGCAAGGCCAGGAAAACCATTGCCATTGATGAATGTGCCACTTGGGGATTATCGGCTCAATTATGTCATGAAAGTTATGGCAAATAGTCGGCCTTTGTCTGCAGGGGATTTTTATTCATCGGTTAGATTCAAAATGGATTATTACTGAATCGATCGACTATTTCAGGGAAGTTAAAAGATAGAAGGTTCGGAATATGATGTTTTTGCCTGCTGGAAAATCATTTCGTTTATCTATTTTGAGTGCCTGGGTGGCGTTGTGCTGCTTTGGTTTCACCTCTGCTGCCGGCGCTCAGGAAGAAATCCAGTTCAACATTGATGTGCTGGACGTGAACGATCGCAAAAACATCGATCTGAGCCAGTTCGCCCGTAGCGGCTACATTATGCCGGGTACTTACGGTATGGCGGTGCACGTCAATAAAAGTGATTTACCGGAACAGCAAATCGCTTTTTATGCGCCGGATGATGATCCTAACGGCAGCCGCGCCTGCGTTTCTCGCCCTCTAATGGAACAGCTAGGGCTGAAAACGGCGCTGCACAAGGGTTTGGCTTGGTGGCATCAGGGCGAATGCCTGGATGAGGCCAGCTTGAAGGGGATGGAGATACGTGGTGACTTGGCCACCTCATCGTTGTATCTCAGCATTCCGCAGGCCTATCTGGACTATGTTTCGGAGGATTGGGATCCGCCGTCGCGCTGGGATGAAGGCATTCCGGGGCTGTTGCTTGACTACAACCTCAATGCGCAAACCCAGCATCAGATACAGGCGGGTACGCGTGGCTATAGCATGAGCGGTAACGGTACTGCGGGAGCTAACTTGGGCGCTTGGCGGTTACGGGCAGATTGGCAGGCGCAGCTAAATCACCAGACCGGGTCGGGGCAACCGACTGACAAGCGTTTGGACTGGAGCCGTTACTACGCTTATCGGGCCGTGTCGGCGTTGCGATCAAAACTGACGCTTGGCGAAGGCTATCTTGATTCCGGGCTGTTCGATAGCTTCCGCTTCGGCGGCCTGAGCCTGCGGTCAGACGACAACATGCTGCCGCCGAACCTGCGCGGTTATGCGCCGGAGGTGACGGGGGTGGCGAAGAGTAATGCTAAGGTCATCATCAGCCAGCAGGGGCGGGTGCTGTACGAAACCACGGTGGCGGCGGGGCCGTTCCGTATCCAGGATTTGAATGATGCGGTGTCTGGTGAATTGAATGTGCGGGTGGAAGAACAGGATGGCAGCGTACAAGAGTTCACGATGAACACCGCCAGCATTCCGTATCTGACTCGGCCGGGATCGCTACGCTACAAGCTGGCTTTGGGGAAACCCTCCGATATTGAACATCGTTATCGTGGCCCCCTGTTCGGTACCGGCGAGCTTTCCTGGGGGGTGAGCAACGGCTGGTCGCTGTACGGCGGCGCATTGCTGGGGGGCGATTATAATGCCGCGGCGCTGGGCATTGGCCGCGATCTGATGCTGCTGGGGGCTCTGTCGTTCGATGCCACCCAGTCGCGCGCCAAATTGCCGTATAGCGGTGAAATACTGAGCGGCGGCTCATACCGGCTCAATTATTCGAAGAGTTTCGATGAGTTGGACAGCCAGGTGACCTTTGCTGGCTATCGCTTCTCGGAGCAGAATTTTATGAGTATGAGCGAATATCTGGATGCGCGGGAGTACGGCAGGCGTTTCGGCAACGGCAAGGAAATGTACACCATTACCTACAATCAACAGTTGCGGAATTTGGGGGCGAGTGCCTATCTCAATTACAGCCATCAAACTTACTGGGATAGGCCAGCCAACGATCGCTATAACCTAACGCTGTCGCGCTATTTTGATGTCGGCCGCGTTAAAAATTTGGGGTTATCGCTGTCGGCGTATCGTAACCGCTACAACGAACGCAACGACGACGGTATGTATCTGTCGCTGTCGGTGCCATGGGGGAATGGCGCGACGTTAAGCTACAACGCGATGCTCAAGCGCGACGACAACACCCATCGGGTGGGCTATTACGATCGTTTGGACGGTCGCAGTAACTACCAGCTCAGCGCCGGCGGCTCGCGCAGCGGCGCCAATCTGAGCGGCTATTTCAACCGCGAGGGTGATATGGCGCGGGTAACCGCTAGCGCCAGCTATCAGCAGGATCGCTACAGCGCGGTTGGCTTATCGGCTCAGGGCGGCATGACGCTCACCGCCGAAGGTGGAGCATTCCATCGCAGTAACCTGCCGGGCAGTACCCGATTGTTGCTGGACACGGAAGGCGTGAGCGGCGTACCGGTGCGCGGCTATGGCAACGTAGCAGGGACCAACCTTTGGGGGAAAGTGGTGGTGGCGGATGTCAACAGTTACTACCGTAACAAGGCCAGTATCGATTTGGACAAACTTGGCGAGGGGGCGGAAGCGGTTAAATCGGTGGTACAGGCGACGCTGACCGAAGGTGCCATCGGCTACCGCAGATTTGAAGTGATTGCCGGGGAGAAGGCGATGGCGGTAATCAAACTGGCAGACGGCAGCGAACCGCCGTTTGGCGCCACGGTGCGGAATGCGCGCCAGCAGGAGACCGGCATCGTTAACGATGGCGGCAGCATTTATCTGAGCGGTATCAAAGCCGGTGAAAGTATGACCGTGCACTGGGAGGGGGCCGCACAGTGCACAGTGCAACTGCCGATGTCATTGCCGCCAGAGATACTGGTGAATAATTTACTACTCCCTTGCCGGGCATTATCGGGAGTAAATGAATATCAATCGGAAAGTGGAGCGTAACTTGAGAGGGCTAATTATCTTTATATTCGTTGCACCCATTTATTTCTATAGCGCAATGGTACAAGCAATATATGTTGATGGCGGGTTCACCGCTTGGCGTTGGGAGGGAGAACCACCACTGCCGACACAGCAATCTCGATGGGTTGAGATTAGCTTTCGCTTTTCCTCCATTATGTTCGATGACTATGACGAAATATTTTCCAATGGGAAAAAAGTTCGCTGTGATAATCAGGGCTGTCGGTTTGTATTATGGATCCACAGCTACTCGGGGATAGTCGTGTCGCCAGGTGTTTTTTTCGCTCCCGGCGGCACTTTATTGGCGTCGTCTTACGAGGCCAACCAATGGGTCAGGAATTCGATGCCATATGAAGATTCGATAAGATTTAAATACGATTTAAATAACAATGACCGACGGTGTATGTTTCTTCATTTAGAGACCGGATCTCACACCCACATATTAGGTTCCACTTGTAACGGTGTACTTCCGCCGCTGCCGCCAACTACACCAGAGCCGCCACCGCCGCCAGAGCCGTTATCTTGCGCGGTGGCATGGCAAAGCAGCATTGAGATTGATTTTGGCGTGGTGACGGCGGGCGAAAGCAAGGCTAAAGGCTTGGCAGCCAAACTGGTCTGTCAGGGCGGAACGTCAGGAAAAGCCCGCCTAAGATTTACGGATGTCAATCAGATAGGCGCAGATACGGTAACGTTGCGAAAGAGTGGCTCAAGTGAGGAAATAAAAGTGAAGCTATCGGTTGGTGATGCCAATTCATCTAATGAGAAGATAATTGATGTCTCACCAGGATTTAATACGACTTATGCGTTTATAGCCAAATTAGACGGCACACAACTGAGCGGCGTTGATGGCGGCACTTTTTCTGGCAATGCGCTGATTGTATTTGAAGTCATTTAGCAATTCTAAAATGTACGATGTTATTTAACTCGGTAGCTGAGGTGATTATTGAGCTGCCTGGAGGAAGGTTATTTATGAATACGTTTATGCAATATAATGTTACGCGAGCCGTATCGGCAATGGCATTAGTTGGCGGTGTCTTTTTGTCGATGCCGTCACAGGCGGCCATCGCTTTGGATCGCACCCGGGTTATTTTCGACGGCGGCCAGCAATCAGTGAGCCTGAGCGTCAGCAATCAGAATAAACAGCTACCTTATCTGGCGCAGGGCTGGCTGGAAGATGAGCAAGGCAACAAGATTCAAAGCCCGTTGACCGTGTTGCCGCCGGTGCAGCGTATCGAACCGGGCAAGCCAAGTCAGGTGAAAATCCAGGCGTTGCCGGCGGCCAAACAGCTGCCTCAGGACAGGGAGACGCTGTACTACTTCAATCTGCGTGAGATCCCGCCAAAGAGCAATAAACCGAACTCGCTGCAGATCGCACTGCAGACGCGCATCAAGCTGTTCTATCGCCCCGCGGCGATAGCGCCGGAGCGCAACGCTGCGCCATGGCAGGAGCAATTAACGCTGACCAGGCAAGGCGATAAATACATCGTCAATAACCCGACACCGTATTACGTCACCATTATCGATGCGGCCGGTCGTAAAGGCGTAGCGGGCGCGCAGAACTTTGAACCGTTTATGGTGCCGCCAAAGGGGCAGGTGCCGCTGACAGCAAGTGCTACCAGCCTGGGGGGCAGCCCTGTGTTGACCTATATCAACGACTACGGCGGGCGGCCGCAACTGACGTTCAATTGCCATACCGGCAGGTGCAACGTCGTACCGGAGAAAAATAACTCGTGAGATAACCGGTGGCCGTAGTGGAAGGAGAAAACATATGGCTCGTAGGCATGTAATACCTGAAATCTGGCGCTATAGGGTAAATGGATGGCGATATGGGCTCGCGCTAGCGGGCCTGGCATTGATGGTGCCACTCAGCGTAGCGATGATGCTATGGCTGATGCCGGCCTCGCAGGCAGCGGACAATTGGCAAGTGGAAGGTTCCAATGGCGTACTGCATATCAGCGGTGCACTGGCCGAGAGTGCCTGCCGATTGGAAATGGCTTCAGCCCGGCAGGATGTGTGGTTGGGGGAGGTAGCGACCGGAAGGCTTGAACAGGTGGGCGCACGTGGTGTACCGGTGGCGTTTGAATTACGTCTTCGTGACTGTTTACGCAGCAGGACGGCCAGTCGGGATGAGCGTACGGGAATTTTAAGCTGGGCACCGGATCAACCGGCGGTCAGAGTGAGTTTCAGCTCGCGGGCCGATCGGGATAACCCGCAGCTGGTAAAAGCGCAGGGGGTGGGTGGCATCGGGTTGCGCATGTTGGATGAGCACGGCCGCAATGTGCGCCTAGGCAGCCGCGGTGAACCGCTGTGGCTGACTCCAGGGAGCAATGTGTTGGCTTACAGGGTAATGGCCGAGCGTACGGCACAGCCTCTGGTGCCCGGCAGTTATCACGCCGTGGTGGATTTTCATTTGAGCTATGACTGAGGGGGCCGTCTGCGCCGCGAACAGCTGGCGCTGGCCGAAGCGCGTCGTCATGAGAAAGGAAAACAAGATGGCTAAGGAGTAACGGGGTGAAAAAGGGAACCAAAATTCGACAGGCCATGGCGGCGTTGCTGTTGTGCGGCTGTGGTGGTATGGCTTTCACGCAAGCCGCGACGGTGAAAGTCAGCGTGACGGTGGTGCAACCGTTGCCTTGCACCATCAACGGCGGGCGGCCAATTGAGGTGAACTTCGGTGATGAGCTGATGACGACACGCATCGATGGTTACCGTTACCGCGTACCGATAGATTTTTCGTTTACCTGCACCAACCCCTATAAAAGCGCCATGCGCATGCAGGTACGAGGCGGCACGGCCAATTTTGGTCAAGGGTTGCTCGGCACTAATCGCGACGGTTTAGGCATCCTCATCTTACAGAAGCAAAGCGGGAATCAGCTGCCGCTGAATTCTTGGCTCAATTTCACCTATCCCAATCCGATAACGCTGGATGCCGTGCCGGTAAAACGGGCAGGTGTCAATCTGGAGACGGGGGAGTTTACCGCATCCGCAACTCTGAGAGTCGATTATCAATAACCACTGGGAGTGAATTTATGAAGCCTTACTTTTTCCTTCCTGTTGTGTGTCTGCTTCTATGGAGCCAGGGTTCTCTGGTTGCCGAAGAGGTTGCGATGCAATTTCGTGGCGGTTTGATCGCCCCACCTCCGTGCGTGATTAACGCCGGAGCGAAAATAGATGTCGATTTTGGCTCCCGCGTGGGGATCAAAAAAGTGGATGGCGTGAACTACCGCCAAGCGATCGATTACCACCTTGATTGCGAACCGGGGGCACGGCCTTGGGAGCTTAGGTTAACGTTGAAGGGGAACGGTACCGCTTTTGATGGGGCCGCGCTGCAGAGTAATAAAGCGGATCTGGGGATCCGCGTTTATCAAAATGACGAGCCTTTTATGATCTACAGCTCTATTTCCATCGATCCCAGTAGCCCGCCGCGGTTGGAGGCGGTGCCGGTTAGCAGACCGGGGGCCACGTTGACGGAAGGCACTTTTTTTGTGACCGCGACATTACTGGCCGAGTTTTCCTAGGGGTTTGATATGAAAGACTTTTCTTTTTTTTCTGCGGTGATGGTGTTATTGATTGCGTTAACGCCACACGTCCGGGCAGAGGATAACCTGTATTTCCATGGCGAGCTGGTGGCGGAGCCCTGCGTGATCCCACCGGGCAGTGAAGTTATCCCGCTCGATTTTGGCACCGTGATAGATAAATATCTTTATAGCTATCAACGTACGTTACCCGTTCCATTGGCCATTCAACTGGCGGAGTGCGATCTAAGCCTGGGGCAATCTCTGACGCTAACATTTGTCGGTAGTGAAAACGGCAGCTTGCCCGGCTATTTGGCATTGGGCGCCGGCAGCCAGGCCAGAGGCGTTGCCATCGGTCTGAAAAGCATGGAGGGAAAAGCTCTACCGCTGAATCAGCGGGGAGAAAAGATCTCACTGGTAAGCGGTAATAATCAGATCCGTCTTCAGGCCTATATTCGAGGTGAACCGCTTGCTCTCCAACACAGAACCATTGTTCGTGGGGATTTTAGCTCTGTTGTCACCTTTAACCTGGAATATGAATAGATAGGCACGGAAGGTTTGGTTAAAGAGTTTTATTCTGCCATCGCGGTTATTTTAGGGTGTAATTCGTTTCTTATGATTTCCCTTTGCCTGAGCCAACAAACTCGTTTGCCGCCAGTCTATCCACATTTTTTAAGAGGTGAATAATGGAGCGAATCAATATCGTTATTGATGATGACAATGCTTATTTTGTGACGGGACTACGTTTCAGCATTGCGGAATATGCGGAAAAAAATCATAAGACGGTAAGTTTTTTGTCGCCTGATGATGACCTACAGGCTGACATGGTGATTGCCGTATCGATGTGGCGCGCACAGCGATGGCGTAAAATGAATCCTTGTGAAGCCGTGTCGGCTATCATGACTATTAAAGAAAAAAGAATAGGGCGCGTTAATGAGAGTGAGAATGTCCTTTATCGAACCGATAACCGGAGCAGATTGTTTGAGTTGTTGGCGAAGAGCTTGGCTAAAACTCCTGCTGAAAGACAGCTTCTCGGTTATGTACTGACGAGCAGGGAAAAACAGGTAATCGATTATCTAAAAAAAGGCTTTGATCAATCAAAAACAGCCAAATTCCTAGGGATAAATGTAAAAACGGTACATAGCCATAAACGGTCGGTTATGAAAAAACTGATGCTGAATCGCCATCGAGAATTTATGTATTGGTTAATATCGCAAGATGACTAATCTTTTTTTGAAAAGTGATGGCTTGCTATTCTATTGGTTTTAAATTCTTCTTTTTTGATAAAAGGAACTTAAGTGTTTTTTTTGCTTTCTGCAGTAATACTATTTCTATTTAGCCTGCTGTCTTTTTATAAGCATTTTAAATTAGTCAGGAAAAGACGGTTGATTTTTAGTCGTCATAAGATTTCATGGTAGGAGACAGCGCGGAAAATTTTAATAAACGGTGCAGCCGGCTTATTCATCTTGGGCAACGGTAATAAGTGCCGGGGTATTGCTCATTCACACCTGCAAAGGCATTCCCTTGTTGGCGGCCACTTGCTGATTAACCAACCGAATAGGCTAACCAGGGTGTTTTCCGCCTGATACGGCCCCAAGTTGGTATGCTGCACAACAACCTTTCTGCCATTGATGGTCCGTAAATTCAGATTATGCCGTTCTATCCGCTGGGTATATTTCTTGCTGATAACATGGCTGGTTGCGGCCAGCAGCGTCTGATAGACCGGCCAGGCATCAGTCATGTAGAAGGCAATGTTAAACCGACCCAGTAAAGCCAGAAGACGCTGCAATGTCAGGGCGTTACGTGGGTCAAACACATGGGCGAGAACACGTTTGCGGATGCGATCATAAGCATAAAACAGCCATCGTGGATTGCCTTTGCTGCGCACATATGACCATTGTTCATCAGCTTCGCAACAGATGACGACTGTTGCTCCGGACTCAGCGTTCTGCGCTACCTGTTGTGGCGAGAGTTTTTTAGATGGCAGAGAACCGTGTTGAGGCTTATTCCCAGAACCCGCGCGGTATCCCGGCATCCCGAGCCATTCATCGCCATATCAACAATGGTCTGATGAGTGCCTGGTTTGGCACCGTTGTAGCAATAACTGAGCTGGAAGGTCTTCAGACAGAGCTTGCAGCGATAGAGTTGTGCGCCTGAACCGGAGTGGCCGTTGCGGATAACGCCATGAGTTTCAGTGCGGCGGGGACAAACAACATCAATCTTTGCCATCAGTCATCCAAAAAGCAAAGAATACAACAACACTAACTTTGCGTCACGACCCATTTTTGCCATCTATAGCACTTACTTCATAATTTTCTACGATTGGCCTGATTCTCCTCCGGAGTTTTCCTGGATACATGACGGCCTAATGACGATATTATCTATTCCACTCTCTTCGGCGCTCGCCAGTTATCCAGCGTAGAGTTTTTCCAAAGGCTTAAGTTCGCTTATTTTTCTGAAAAGCAGAGTAATTAATTATTCGATATAATTACATCGTTACTCACCTGCATTAGTTAGTTCTGGTATACATATCCGTCATCAGAAATAGAAAAAGACCCCAACTAACATCCAGTCCTTTCGCACTAAACTAAGTTTAGTGCGAACAACATAAGGAATAGAGGCTCAAAATCCGAGTCCCGAACCAAATGAAGTCTTGCAGTAAATATAATTTTTCTCTTTCATTATTAAATATCTGCCATTTTTATTTCTGCCCATGAACCTGGCGATTTAACTGCCACCACAGAAGGTCTGTAAAAACTCTCCACCGATGGCACAGCCCTTCCTGCTTTGAATTTATGAGACCTGGTTCGCCAAGAAGCAAACCATTCTTATTCGCCCAAGGGCGAAATTCGGTTTTTCCAGTAAAAATACAGGCACCTTCGGGTGTGATAGAAACCTCAGGGTTGTAACCCTGACACCAAGTATTATCCAAAGACTTTGCCAGTAAATTACACCCCGTACGATAATACTCCGTATCTGACAGGCTGAGTTGATAGAGTGTTGGCAGGATATCTTTGTGGCTTCCAACACGATTAGTATCAAAGTAACTGTTCTGACGATAATTCTGAGGAACGTAAATATAAAATGGGACAGCATGCCCCAGAACCAGTTCATGAGGGTCAGGATAGCCAATGCCCCGTATGTTATGATCGCCAGTGGCAGCAATAATGGTATGTAATCCTACTGGCTTAGATTTTACCCAACTAATAAAACGACCTAATTGATCATTAGCATAGCGCAATGTATTCATAACTTCATTTAGCTCTTCATCTTTTGCCAGGTTTCTTAGTCGTTTCTTTTCCTCGCCTGTCAAGTCAATATTATTGCCACTGTAGTTGCTAGGGGCTTTGTAAGGAGGGTGATGTGTGGTGGACATAGACATTATAAAGACATGTTCGCCTTTTTTTTCTGCTTCTTCCAGACGTTCTTTCATGTAACGGAACATATATTCATCAGGAACACCCCAAGTTCCTATGTGTGCATCAGGGTAGCGTTTTTTCAAACCGTTTTGCTCTATGAATTCACTGACGCCTAAACGAGGAAGAAATTGATTGAGATTTTGCCATGCACCATTGCCAGAGGTGACAAATATAATTTTATAACCGTTAGCCAGGAAGGGTTTAAACATATTGCTAGCAAAATCGACAGTCTGCGCACTAGACTGCCCGATACTACTCATGGGGCTACGAACGAAAAATCGGCTCAAAGTATCTATCGTACCATCACCTTCAGAAATAAAACGGTCAAAACGCCAATCAGCCAACCAGTGTTGCTGTAAAGTACCAAGCAAATCGCGACCGCGACGGTCAAAGCTTGCAAGATGATACCCCATGCTTTCCATTACTGCCAGCACCACATTTGGGGGATTTTTTTTCGCCGCCTGGTTTACATCGGTTTTCACCATAAACGGCTGTAGGCTGGGTTGCGTAGGTTGTTCCAGGAAACGGTCCAATAGTTCGGCACCTTTTTCATCCGTTGCCTCAGAAAAATAACTGTTTTTATCATGGGCGTTAAAAGCCCAGTTAAGAGCTATCAAACCATTAGGTGTAAACATATTCAAAAATTTTATTTCTGAAACTTGAGCATCACTCTGACGTAAAGGAAAAGTGCCTAAAGAACCACGCATGCCCAAGAAACAAATAAGTAGAACTATTAACGTACCAATAATAGATGTTGACAGATTAATCTCGCACTCTGGCTTAGTATTTATGACGCGTTGCCAATGACGATAAAATTTGAAATAAATAATAGCGAGCAATGTAAGGAAGAATAAAGCACGACTGACCGGATAGTCTTGCCATACGGTGGTAAGCACAGCAGCAGTATCATCTTCCACCAGGCCGAAAATGAAGATGTCAATAAAGCGCTCATAGGTAGCATAATAGAAAATATTCCCCACTGTAAATACTGTGACGATCAAACTCAATACAATCGCAAGCCAAGGCCAGGAACGTTGCCAGATACGAAACCCGCGGGTGTTCGTTGCAAGCATCCCCGCGATTAACAGACAAGGAACAAATAGTAAACTGGCGATACGAATATCGAATAGACCGCCAACCCAGAACATCCGACTAACATCCTGAGAAAAATCAACCAGTATATCTGATGTCCCATAGGTGGATAGCAGATAAACCCTCCCCGCAGACTGGGTAAGAACAGCTAATAGCCAGGGTAATAACAACGCGATGAATGCTTGTCTGAAACGATAAAACCACATAATACCCTCTTGTCAAGAGTTAGCAAAGATATTGCATATTGAATTTTTTAAAGAGTTACGATGTCAACTCTTCCGCAACTCGGGTTGGGACATATTGATAAAACCTTAATTAACAAAAATCTAATCTGACTGTATATTCTGGTAACGACAGATTTTTCGGTAAATTCGGAGGGTGTCATCCAGCCCAGTGCAGAATAGGGACGACTCCGATTATAGTGTATGCGCCAGGCCTCGATTTTGCATCGCGCATCCTTCACCAGTTCTCGTACAGACATTCCTGCCTTAAATTGATTCGTCAGGTTTAGTGACTCGCCTACGTCATAATCCCCTTTCAAGCACAATGCAGTTGAACTATCGCCATTATCATATACATTCCATTAACATTCATACATGAATGCCCCTTTTGGCTTACAGAGTTCAAAATCCGAGTTTTCTGAATGATCATGTCTAATTATTCAGAAGATTGGATACTAGAGTTTAGTATAAAATGCTTATAAAAAGATTGCATGGAGAAGGCATGTGGATTCTGTGTAGAAGATATGTGGATTCTGCGTAGAAGGCATGTGGATTCTGTGTAGAAGGCAGCATTCATGCTTGACATGGAGATTAAATGAAAACCATTAGAATTCTTCTTTCGGAAGATGAATATGATATCATCGCGTGTTCACCGCAGAAATATCTGCAACGCCGACAGACCCAAATAAGAGAGTCGATGAGTCTGGAATTATAGGCAAATCCAGGTGGTCGTGACGCAAAGTTAGTGTTGTTGTATTCTTTGCTTTTTGGATGACTGATGGCAAAGATTGATGTTGTTTGTCCCCGCCGCACTGAAACTCATGGCGTTATCCGCAACGGCCACTCCGGTTCAGGCGCACAACTCTATCGCTGCAAGCTCTGTCTGAAGACCTTCCAGCTCAGTTATTGCTACAACGGTGCCAAACCAGGCACTCATCAGACCATTGTTGATATGGCGATGAATGGCTCGGGATGCCGGGATACCGCGCGGGTTCTGGGAATAAGCCTCAACACGGTTCTCTGCCATCTAAAAAACTCTCGCCACAACAGGTAGCGCAGAACGCTGAGTCCGGAGCAACAGTCGTCATCTGTTGCGAAGCTGATGAACAATGGTCATATGTGCGCAGCAAAGGCAATCCACGATGGCTGTTTTATGCTTATGATCGCATCCGCAAACGTGTTCTCGCCCATGTGTTTGACCCACGTAACGCCCTGACATTGCAGCGTCTTCTGGCTTTACTGGGTCGGTTTAACATTGCCTTCTACATGACTGATGCCTGGCCGGTCTATCAGACGCTGCTGGCCGCAACCAGCCATGTTATCAGCAAGAAATATACCCAGCGGATAGAACGGCATAATCTGAATTTACGGACCCATCTTAAGCGACTGATCTGTAAGACCATCTGTTTCTCAAAATCAGAAGAAATGCACGATAAGGTCATCGGCTGGTATCGATGTAGTAGCGATGTCGATGGCGTATATCCAGCTGTCTTCGCTTGGCATTCCTAGAGAAGTTGTGTTGGGTATGCACGGATTCGAGACAGCAGCTTCGCCCCCACTAGGCTTATTCAACATGCACTACACCTTCCAGAACGGCGGCAAAATGACGAGTTAGACACACTCCTAGCCGAGCTGAAGTTGGGTGACGGAATTTTCTGGGGTTCCGGCGTAGAGCCCCCTTTTGCTAACTTGCCGCCGTTAACGCGACACAACCATAATTACGGTATTTCGGTCGACATTAAGCAGCTATTATAATTAGCGTTTATGGTTAAGCGACTGTTCATCCGCCGCCTGTTCGTTTACCTATCAGATAATGATGCGGAGTACTGATTATGTTAAAATCTCGTCCGTTCCTGCTGTTATTGTTATTGCTGCTGGGTTTGCAGCTGACACCGCCCGGCGCCGTCGCCGCCATCCAGGATGATCCCGCCGCCGAAAGCGCGCCCGATCCCGCCACGCAGCTGAAAGCCGCGCAAAAGCAGTTGGACAACATGAAGCAGCTGGTTTCCAAAGCGACCACCGATACCCAGCTCAGCAAATTGCGGCTGGCGACCGACGATCTGGTCGCCAGCATGGAAAAACTTGCCACCGATCTGCAGCCCGAGCAGGACAAACTGAAAGCGCAGCTGGACGTGCTGGGACCGCCCCCGGTGGCCGACGCACTGCCGGAAACCCCGGCGGTGGCCCAGCAGCGCAACACGCTGAACAGCAGTAAAAAGCAGCTGGATGACGCGGTGAAACACGCGCGGGCCATCAAGAACAGCGCCGTCGATCTGGGGCAGCAGATCGGCGATCTGCGCCAGGTGGCGTTTAAAACCCAGCTGACGCTGAATACTGGCAGCATTTTGGGCGTCAAATTCTGGACGCCGGTGGTGCAGCCATCCGCGGAT
Organism: Serratia sp. HRI; assembly: GCF_010119335.3. Lineage (NCBI taxonomy): Bacteria > Pseudomonadati > Pseudomonadota > Gammaproteobacteria > Enterobacterales > Yersiniaceae > Serratia > Serratia sp. HRI. The sequence continues at coordinate 3,456,424 of NZ_CP083690.1, forward strand.
GATGTGCAACGGCTGGACCAGTTCAAGGCAGAGATGAAAGCGGCCTGGGACGCCAGTTGGCAGGACGAATGGCGGTACGGCACGCTGGCGCTGCTGGCGCTGGCGGTGATCATCTGGACCTGGGGGCGCTATTTTTCCGAGCGTTTTCTCGCCTGGGTCAGTATCCGTTTCCTGCCGGACGGGCGCTTGCGCCGCAGCTTCATGGCGATCGCCACCGTGGCGGTGACGGTGGTGACCACCTCCATCGCGCTGAACCTGCTGTATTACGTCTTTGTGCGCGTGCAGCCGCTGCCGGTGATGCTGGAGGATTTCGCGGAAGGTTTCAACTTTCTGGGGGTTTTCTGCGCGCTGATCTCCGGGCTGGGGCGTGCGACGCTGTCGTTGAGTCGCCCGTCGTGGCGCTTGATTTCCATGGATAACGAGGTGGCTGCCGGGCTGCGTTACTTCTCGCCGCTGCTGGCCGGCCTGGCGCTGGTATTCGGCACCGTGGAACTGATTAACAACGTCGTCAGTGTCTCATTAGCCACCACCATCTTCGACAACGGCCTGGTGGCGGGGCTGATCGGGATGGTGTTGCTGGCTGCGCCGCTGCGCGGCCAGCGCATTCGTCGCCGTCTGGAACAGCAGGGCGCGCCCCTGGAAAAACGCACGCTGGTCGGTGGGCTGGTGCACCTCGTCATCCTGGTCTGTTCGGTGGTGATCCTGTTTTCTCTGCTCATCGGCTACATCGCCTTCGCCCGCTTCCTGACCTACCAGCTGATCTGGGGAGTGCTAGTGCTGATGACGTTCTACTTTATGGTGCTGTTCACCACCGATTTGTGCGCCGCGCTGTTTTCGCCGCAGACCGTCAGCGGCAAGATGCTGAAGAAAACGCTCAGCTTCAAGGATCGCCATTTGGAACAGATGTCGACCATCACTATTGCATTGGCCAAATGTTCGCTGTTGCTGTTGATGATTGTCGCGTTGTTCAACGGCTCGTTCGGCAGCACCACGCCGGGCTCGCTGATGGAGAAAATCGTCTCCATCCTGACCGGTGAAGGGCTGCAGCGTTTCAACATCGTGCCCGGCAACCTGCTTAACGCCATGATCTGCCTGGCGATCGGCATCTATATTTTGCGCGCAGTGCGGCGCTGGCTGGGTTCTGAACTGTTGCCGAAAACCATCTCGGACGTCGGCATTCGCGCCTCGCTGGTGACGCTGTTCAGCAATATCGGCTATGTGCTGGTGATTCTGATCACCCTGGCGGCGCTGGGCATCCAGTGGAGCAACCTGGCGTGGATCGTCAGCGCCCTGTCGGTCGGTATCGGTTTCGGTTTGCAGGAGATCGTGAAGAACTTTATTTCCGGCCTGATCCTGCTGACCGAACGCCCGGTGAAGGTGGGGGATATGATCGGCATCGGCGGCGTGGAAGGCGACGTGCGGCGCATCAACGTGCGCGCCACCGAAATCCAGCTCAGCGACCGTTCCACCATGATCGTACCGAACTCGCAGCTGATCTCGCAGAACGTGCGCAACGCCACCATGGGCAACGCGCAAGGGGTGGTGACCATTGCGCTGACGTTCCCGACCTCCATCGATCCGGAGCAGGTGCGCAATATCTTGCTCAGCGCCTATAACGAGTACGAAACTATTCTGGAAACGCCGGCGCCTTACGTGCGCTTCAGCCAGCTGGGGCCGGACGGCATCATCCTGAGCGTGACCGGCTACGTGACGAGCCCGCGCATGGTCGGCGCCACCAAGAGCGAACTGCTGTTCAATATCCTCAAGCTGCTGCGCGCGCAGGAAGTGAGCCTGTCCAGCCCACAGGAAGTGGTGTTTATGAAGCAGCAGGCGACACGATACCAGGCCAACGAAGAGGAGCACTCCTCCTAGGGTTGTGTCGGGTAACATGCTGTTTTTTTATGATGTAACCTGACCATGCCCTTGATCCGAAAAGCCTTCCGGCGGCTGCATTATCCCGTCGATATTATCGCCCAGTGTGTTCGCTGGTATCTGGCCTATGCCTTGAGCCTGCGTAATCTGGAAGAAATGATGGCGGAGCGCGGTATTGTTGTTGGCCATTCCATGCTCCATCGTTGGGTCATCCGTCTGGTGCCGTTACTGGATAAGGCATTTCGCCGACATAAACGTGCCGTGGGGTGCCGCTGGCGCATGGACGAAACCTACATCAAAGTCAGAGGGCAGTGGAAATATCTATACCATGTCCTCTGTAGCTATCTAGTCGTTCAAGTAGTTCAGAAATGCGATTCAAGGCGAGGGCAGGGCGATGCCGGCGTTTCACTGTCGTTAAAGCACCTGCCATATCAACGGCAGGGTTGTAGCTGATAATGCCTGACTGGGCAGCATAGCGCATGACTGCAGTGATACGTTGCTGAAGGCGGGCTGCAATCTCATAGATCTCTTTAGCTTCGGCTGCTTTAACGGGGATAAGTAAATCTGGAGTCCTGAGGGTGGTAATATCGCGTGAGCCGATGAAGGGGAAAACATGCGTCTCGAGACTTTTCAGTATTTTCTCACTATGTGAGGCTGACCATTTTTTGTTGCTCTTATGCCACTGTCTTGCGATGCTTTCAAATGTCTGTGCTGCTTCGGGCACAGACTTTTTGATTCGTTTCTGTTCGCACGGATCGGTTCCCTCAGCTATCTGTTTCCTCGCCGTATCGCGTTTTTCCCTTGCTTCTGATAACGAGACTTCAGGATAGACACCCAGAGCGAGCGTTTTCTCTTTTCCCAGAAATCGGTAGCGGAGCCGCCAGTAGCGCGAGCCGTTCGGGTGAACGAGCAAAAACATGTTGCCGCTGTCGGCAAGTTTATAAGGTTTTTCATCCGGTTTTGCTGCACGGATTTTAGCGTCAGTGAGCGCCATTGGCGGGGTCTCCTGATGGTAAAAGGGGTATAAATTTTATCGAATCAGACTATACCCTCAGTTATACCCTCGCAAGGGGCTTGATGCGGGTAGAATTACGTAGAGTTCGGTGGAAATAGGGAAGGTGGGAAACGTTGATTTTGGTGGGCTTAGAATGCAAAAACGGACCTCCGTGGAGGTCCGTTGATATGAATTTGGTGCCCGGACTCGGAATCGAACCAAGGACACGGGGATTTTCAATCCCCTGCTCTACCGACTGAGCTATCCGGGCAACGGGGCGCATTAAACCGTATTGGCTGGGTGGCGTCAATCGCTTTCTGTCACAAAGCCGATCGGTTGCTCTATTTTCAGGCAGCGAACCCGGCTGAGTGGGGGATGGGGGGGTATTTCAACTCAATAAATATGCATATAAAACGTGTATTTATACCGTCGTCAAGATGGTTTTTTATTATTTTTTAATTAAATAACAATGCGTTATTGTAAAATCAATGCGCGTTAAACCAGAGCGATTCTTGCTTGAACCCCGCAACGAATCATGCAATCATTGCGCAAATTTTAGCACTCTCCGTTCCCTGACGGTGTTCCCGCTTCTTATAAGCCAGAGGGTTATTGGCATGACTGGTTTTGTTGCTCAAGCGCTGCTGCGCACCAGACATCTGACGCCGCCACCGTTCCGCCGTTGTCTCCTTTGCACGTCATCCGCCCGAATACGCCTGCCGGCCATGCGGTAAGGCCACCTGATGCTCGCTGTTAGGCATGTGTAAAGCCAGCGCTGCGGCCCTGATTTTACTGATGCCTGTCGGACGCTGCCAAGACCAGTTCCCCCGATAGCCGCCTGATGATCCCCGATCATGAGCCGGTCACGCACGCCGCTTATGCTGCCGTGCCCGGGTATCGCTTTACCGGGATAACCGCGTTATCTCATTACCGTGCCGGTGGCACACCCTCATCCTTCACCGTTTGAGAGTCCGCATGATGAAAGAATTGAAAATCGCGACCAGCGCCAGCCTGGTCGCCACCATTGAGACGCTGCGCCAAATCGTGCGCGTAGAGCAGACGGACTACACCGACGTGGCGGCGGTGGTGGTGTCGGTCGCCGACGTTAACGCCGGCATTCTGGCGCGCTTGCAGGCGACGGGGTTCGACATTCCGACCTTCGTGGCGGTGGAAGGGGACGAGCATCTCTCGCCGGACTATCTGCCGTTCGTCAGTGGGGTTTTCGCGCTGCTGGCCGGCGCCAGCAAGCCGTTCTACATGGCACAGCTGGAGGCCTCCGCCGACGCCTACGAGCAGGCGCTGCTGCCGCCGTTCTTCAAAACGCTGAAGACCTACGTCGAGATGGAAAATTCGACCTTCGCCTGCCCGGGGCATCAGGGCGGCGAGTTCTTCCGCAAACACCCGGCCGGCCGGCAGTTCTTCGATTTCTACGGTGAGACCCTGTTCCGTTCCGATATGTGCAACGCCGACGTCAAGCTGGGCGATCTGCTGATCCACGAAGGGTCGGCCAAGGATGCGCAAAAGCACGCGGCGCGGGTGTTCAACGCCGATAAAACCTACTTTGTGCTCAACGGCACCTCGGCGGCCAACAAGGTGGTGACCAACGCGCTGCTGACCCGTGGCGATCTGGTGCTGTTCGATCGCAACAACCACAAATCCAACCACCACGGGGCGCTGATCCAGGCCGGCGCCACGCCGGTCTATCTGGAAACCGCCCGCAACCCGTTCGGCTTTATCGGCGGCATCGATGCGCACTGCTTCGACGAACGCTACCTGCGCGAGCAGATCCGCGAAGTGGCGCCGGAGAAGGCCGCGGCGGCAAGGCCGTTCAGGTTGGCGATCATTCAGCTCGGCACCTACGACGGCACGATTTACAACGCGCGTCAGGTGATCGACACTATCGGTCACCTGTGCGACTACATCCTGTTCGACTCCGCCTGGGTGGGCTATGAAGGCTTTATCCCGATGCTGAAAGAGTGCTCGCCGTTGCTGCTGGAGCTGGACGAACACGATCCGGGCATTTTCGTCACCCAGTCGGTGCATAAACAGCAGGCGGGGTTCTCGCAGACCTCGCAGATCCACAAGAAAGACGACCATATCAAAGGGCAAAAGCGCCACTGCAACCACAAGCACCTGAACAACGCGTTCATGCTGCATGCCTCGACCAGTCCGTTCTATCCGCTGTTCGCCGCGCTGGACGTCAACGCCAAGATGCATGCCGGCCCCGCCGGGCGCCGCATGTGGATGGACTGCGTCAAGCTGGGCATCGAGACCCGCAAACAGCTGCTCAAGCGCTGCTCACAGCTGAAGCCGTTTATTCCGCAGCAGGTGGCGGGCAAAGACTGGCAGGATCACGATACTGACCTTATCGCCAACGACGCGCGCTTCTTCACCTTCGTGCCGGGGGAAACGTGGCACGGCTTCGAAGGCTATGCCCAGGATCAGTATTTGGTGGATCCGTGCAAGCTGCTGCTGACCACACCGGGCATCGACGCCGCGACCGGCCAATACACCGAGTTCGGCGTGCCGGCCACCATTCTGGCCAACTTCCTGCGCGAGAACGGCATCGTGCCGGAGAAGTGCGATCTCAACTCGATCCTGTTCCTGCTGACCCCGGCGGAAAACCCGGCCAAGATGGAGCAACTGGTAGAGATGCTGGTGCAGTTCGAGCGCTATGTTGCAGAGGACGCGCCGCTGAGCGTGGTGCTGCCGACGGTGTACCGCAAGAACGAGCAGCGCTATCGCGGCTACAGCATTCGCCGGCTGTGCCAGGAGATGCACGATCTGTACGTCAGCTTCGACGTCAAACAGCTGCAAAAGGAGATGTTCCGCCAGGATCATTTCCCGCCGGCGGTGATGAACCCGCAGGACGCCAACGTGGCGTTTATCCGCGATAACGTCGAGCTGGTGCCGATCGGCCAGGCGGAAGGGCGCATCGCGGCGGAAGGGGCCTTGCCGTACCCGCCGGGCGTGCTGTGCGTGGTACCGGGCGAAGTGTGGGGCGGCGCGGTGCAGCGCTACTTCCTGGCGCTGGAAGAGGGCATCAACCGCCTGCCGGGCTTTTCGCCGGAGCTGCAGGGGGTCTACATCGAGAAAAAAGATCACGGCTGGAAGCGCATCTTCGGCTATATGATCAAGCCATAGAAAAAGGGCCGGTTCGCACCGGCCCTTCTCATTTATCCACGCGGAACGCGTTACTTTCTGCGGTAGCTCTTCTGCGCGGTATTCACTTTCACCAGATAGCGGCGCGACTCGGCGGCCGGGTGCTTGGTGGTCAGCGTCTGATACACGTCGCCCGGCTGCATGCCGTTGATGATGCCCACCGCGCGCGTTCTGTCGCTGGAGAACACCCGCAGCACGCTACCGGCGCCGCCGTTGTAGGCGGTGATCACCGCATAGCGGCGCGAGGTCGGGTTCTGAATGCCGCCCAGGTAGTTGTTCTGCAGGATCGCCAGATAGGCGGTGCCAGTGTCGATGTTGTTCTCCGGATCGAACAGGTAGCTGCGGCTCGGGGTGCCCCATTTGCCGCGCATCTGGAACACATCCTTACCGGCGGTATGCTGCACCACCTGCATCAGGCCCAGCGCGTCCGAACCGCTCACCGCATACGGGTTGAAGCTCGATTCGGTCTGCATGATCGCCAGGATCAGCGACTCGTCCACGCCGTATTTTTCCGACGCCTTGCGCACCATCGGCAGGTATTTGTGTGCACGTTTGTCCAGGTGGTTCGGCACCAGCTGGATGGTGACCGAGTAGATCACGTGCAGGCCGGAGGTGCGTTTTTGCAGCTTGGTCTGCAGCAGGTAATCGGCGAAGTGCGCCGCGCGCCATTCCCAGCGGATCGGCGCGCCCTTGTTATCCAGCACCTGACCGTACAGGAATGGCTCTTTGCTGATCTGGATATCGTTGGCGTCGGAATAGAGATCGATGGACCCCGGATCGTCACCCATCAGCAGCGTGCTGATGATCGCCTGGCGCAGGTGCGCGGCCGGATCGGTGGTGGCGATGGTCTCGATGGTAATGGCGCCGGTGTCGAAGTTGATGTGGCTGCGGGTTTGGTACTGGTCGGTATATTTGACGTAGTCTTTCGGCCCGGCGATCAGAACTTCGTTCAGACCCCAGATGTTCTCGATGTTGTGGGCGAATTGGCCCATCAGAATGTCGAAGCCGTTGGTATCTTTAATCCAGGCTTCGTTGATTTCTTCACTTTTTTTGCCGGAACAGGAGATCAGCAAAGGCGCTATTACGAGCAAAGCTAAAATTTTCTTCATCTTAAAGCCGTTTGGAAGAAGTATAAGAGGATTGAAGCGGGCCAGCGCCTGGCCCCAACAGCGTTATTCGCTCGGCGGCGTATAGCCTTCGATGTGCACGTCGTGCCCTTCGAACAGGAACTTGATCATTTCCTCTTCCAGCAGCTTGCGGTCGTCCACGTTCATCATGTTCAGCTTCTTCTCGTTGATCAGCATGGTCTGCTTCTTCATCCACTCGCCCCAGGCTTCCTTGGAGATCTCGTTGTAGATGCGCTTGCCGACGTCACCGGGATAAAGCTGGAAGTCCTGGCCTTCGGCGTCGCGCTGCAGGAAAGTACAAAAAATGGTGCGGCTCATGCTAATTCCTCATCGATGGCGCTATCGCCATATAAGTTTTGTTGGATCGGGGGCTGCTTCGCCAGCTGTTGCAACAGGCGATCCACCGGCGCTGCCAGCCCGACCGACGGCGGCTGCGCTAAGTTATACCAGAGACCCGCGCCCTCATCCATGCCGCTGCCCGCCGCGTCGAGCGACAGCCACATCGGCACGATATCGAGGTGGAAATGGCTGAACGTGTGGCGAAACGCGGTCAGCTGCTCCAGGCGCTTGCCTTTCAGACCGCGCTGCTGCAGCCAGAGTTCCAAATCCACGCGCGCGCTGAACTGCGGGAAGCAGAACAGGCCACCCCACAGGCCCACCGCCGGGCGCTGCTCCAGCCACACCCGGTCGCCGTGCTGCAGCAATAAGAAGTAGGCGGTTTTTTCCGGCAGGGTCTGCTTGGGTTTCTTGCCGGGGTAGTTGGCCCAGCTGTGGTTGGCGTAAGACAGGCAGCCGACGTTGAGCGGGCAGAGTTCGCACTTGGGCTTGGAGCGGGTGCAGACCATGGCGCCCAGATCCATCATTGCCTGGTTGAACTGGCCGACGCCCTGTGCCGGGGTGACCTCTTCGCTGATTTTCCACAGCCGGTTTTCGACTTCTTTCTTGCCCGGCCAGCCCTCCACCGCGTAGCAGCGGGCCAGCACGCGCTTCACGTTGCCGTCGAGGATCGGATAGTGTTGACCCAGCGCCAACGACAGCACCGCGCCGGCGGTAGAGCGGCCGACGCCCGGTAAATCGGCAATTTCTGCGAAGGTTGTCGGGAACTCGCCGCCGTGCTGTGCGACAATGGTCTGCGCCGCCTTGTGCAGGTTGCGGGCGCGGGCGTAATAGCCGAGGCCGGTCCACAGATGCAGCACTTCGTCGAGCGGGGCTTCCGCCAGCGCGCGCACGTTGGGAAAACGGGCCATAAAGCGCTGAAAATAAGGAATGACGGTGGCAACCTGGGTCTGTTGCAACATCACCTCGGAGAGCCATACTTGATAGGCGGTTTTTTCCAGCTGCCACGGCAGGGTCTTGCGACCGTAGCGCTGATACCAGTCAAGCACCACCTGTGCGAATTGTTGTGCTTGCATCATGAGCAGCGTCGTTATCCGGCAGAAAATGAAGCGAGATTGCAGCATAGAGTCATGGTGCTGTAAACCGGAACTTTCCGACGCCGCACGGCGGGTACAGAAGATGAACACTTGCTAAACCAATGTATCTTTGCATAATGCGCGTTTCCCTAATTGGCAGCCAAACAGACAGAAAGCACTATGATTAATGACGTCATCTCCCCGGAATTTGATGAGAACGGCCGCGCGATGCGCCGTATCCGCAGTTTTGTCCGCCGCCAGGGGCGGCTGACCAAAGGCCAGCAGCACGCGCTGGAGAACTATTGGCCGGTGATGGGCGTGGAGTATCAGGCTGACGCTGTCGATCTCGCCGCGCTGTTCGGCCGCGACGCGCCGACGGTGCTGGAGATCGGTTTTGGCATGGGCGCCTCACTGGTGACCATGGCGGGCAACAACCCGCAGCAGAACTTTTTAGGGATCGAAGTGCACTCGCCGGGCGTGGGTGCCTGCCTGGCCGACGCCCACGAGGCGAAGCTGAGCAACCTGCGCGTGATGTGCCACGACGCGGTTGAGGTGCTGGAAAACATGATCCCGGACGGCTCGCTGGACATGGTGCAGCTGTTCTTCCCCGATCCGTGGCACAAGGCGCGCCACAACAAGCGCCGCATCGTGCAAACGCCGTTTGTCGAACTGGTGCTGCGCAAGCTGAAGACCGGCGGCGTCTTCCACATGGCCACCGATTGGCAACCTTATGCGGAACATATGTTAGAGGTTATGAACGGGGTCGCAGGCTACCGTAATCTTTCCAGCGATAATGATTACGTGCCGCGTCCGGATTCGCGCCCACTGACGAAGTTTGAATTACGCGGCCAGCGCCTGGGACATGGCGTTTGGGACTTGATGTTTGAGAGGAAAGAATAATGGCTAAGAACCGCAGTCGTCGTTTACGTAAAAAGTTGCACATTGAAGAATTTCAGGAGCTGGGTTTCTCCGTAGCCTGGCGCTTCGCCGAAGGCACGTCGGTGGAAGACATCGACAGCACGCTGGATACCTTCATCGATGAAGTGATCGAGCCGAACGGCCTGGCGTTTGACGGCAGCGGCTACCTGCAGTGGGAAGGTCTGATCTGCCTGCAGAAGATCGGCCACTGCACCGACGAGCAGCGCGAGCTGGTGAAAAACTGGCTGGAAGCGCGCAAACTGACCGACGTTAAGGTCAGCGATCTGTTCGATATCTGGTGGGATTGATCGCGCTTGCCCGATGAGCGCGGCTTCGCGCCGCTTATTTCCCCCTAAATAATTGGATTCGCATCACGGCGGCAAGAGGGTGAGTCCCCAGGAGCTTACTTCAGTAAGTGACTGGGGTGAAAAATCAGCCGGGAGCAGATTTAAACGCTGTTTGCAGCGGCCCCGAAGGGGTGAGGCCCACGGATGGGCCGAGTAACTGCGCAGCCAACACAGATGCGGATTCAAGTATGACGGGGATGGATTTAAGGTGCCTTAACGGCGCCTTTGTTTTGCCCGGAGTGTGACCGAGGTGGTAACAACATTGGATAACGCGTTGCTGGAGGAGATCCTGCAACAGGTGCGCCCGCTGATTGGCCAGGGGAAAGTGGCCGACTACATCCCGGCGTTGGCGGAAGTGCCCGCCGATCGGCTGGCGATCGCCGTCTGCACGGTGGACGGCGAACTGTTCCAGGCCGGCGACGCCGCGGAGCGCTTCTCCATTCAGTCGATCTCCAAAGTGCTGAGCCTGACGCTGGCGCTGACGCGCTATCAGGAGCCTGAGATCTGGCGGCGCGTCGGCAAAGAGCCTTCCGGCCTGCCGTTCAACTCGCTGCTGCAGCTGGAGATGGAGCAGGGCAAACCGCGCAATCCGTTTATCAACCCCGGCGCGCTGGTGGTGTGCGACATGCTGCAAACCCGGCTCAGCGCCCCCAAACAGCGCATGCTGGAGGTGGTGCGTCAGTTGGCCGGTGAAGACGACCTGGCCTATGACCTGCGGGTGGCGCGCTCCGAGTTCGAACATTCCGATCGCAATGCGGCCATCGCCTATCTGATGAAGTCGTTCGGCAACTTCGAAAACGACGTGATCACCGTGCTGCAAACCTATTTCCACTACTGCGCGCTGCGCATGAGCTGCGTGGAGCTGGCGCGCAGCTTCGTCTATCTGGCCAATCACGGCCGCGATCTCAACGGCGAGGCGGTGATCAGCCCGCTGCAGGCCCGACAGATCAACGCCCTGATGATGACCAGCGGCATGTACGACGGCGCCGGCGAATTCGCCTATCGGGTGGGGATGCCGGGCAAGTCCGGCGTGGGCGGCGGCATCGTGGCCATCGTGCCGGGCGAGCTGTCGATCGTCGTCTGGTCGCCGGAGCTGGATGCTTCCGGCAACTCGCTGGCGGGAACTGCGGCGCTGGAACTGTTGTCTCAACGTATCGGTCGTTCGATTTTTTAATCCCAATCAGGATGGGAGTCAGGAGAAGCTATGTTGAAGAAAACCGGGTTAGCCTTACTGCTGCTGGCGGCGACTGCCGCACAGGCCCACGCCGAGTACCAATGCAGCGTTAAACCCCAGGACGATGTGATCATCAGCCCGCAGAGCGTGCAGGTGAAAGGCGCCAGCGGCGACCTGCAAATATCGCCGGATGGCGACGTGATCCGCAACGGTCAGGCGCTGAGCCTGAGCGACAGCCAGCGGCAGAAAGCCTTCAGTTACCAGAGCGCGCTGCGCAAGCAGCTGCCGTGGATCGACGACGGCGCGCAGAAGCACCTGGAGAAAGCCCGCGCAGCGCTGGATAAAGTGATCGTCAAAGAGCTGGGCAGCAACAGCAACGTGCGCAACCGGCTGACCACCCTGAACGGCCAGCTGAAGCAGCAGATGAACCGCATCATCGAGCACCGCAGCGACGGCCTGACCTTCCACCACAAGGCGATCGACCAGGTGGAACAGGACGGCCGCAACATCGTGCAGCAGAGCATGGGCGGCGTGCTGCAGGACAGCCTGAACGAGATGGGCGTCAAACAGGCTGCCAACAGCGGCGGCAACCCGCTGCAGGCGATCATGGGCAATTTGGGCGGCTTGCAGAAGGCGATCCAGAACGAATGGAACAACCAGGAGCAGGATTTCCAGAACTTCGGTCACGACGTTTGCAACCGCGTCACCGCACTGGAAACCCAGCGCAAGGATCTGCTTAAAGCGTTGAAGTGACGGATAGATATCGCATATCCATATCAGAGACGCTGAGGCGAAGCGAAATTCTGGTTGATACCTATCAGGCATTGTTTTTGGCGGCTTGGCATGAGTATTTCGGCTAAACGCGTCAGCTTTGAGACGCGTTGGACGAGGATGTTTCCGTTGAGGGATTGCTGAAGGGGCGTGGCGACGTGACGCATCGCCCTCATAATGCCGCCTGAACATGAAAAAAAGCGCTGATTATTCAGCGCTTTTTTTTTACTCGTCGTCCGCCAGGAACAGTTCCAGCAGCGAGTTGAGGAACAGTTTGCCCTTCTCGGTGATTTGCCAGTGCTCCGCGGTTTCTTCCAGATAGCCTTTGGCCAGCGCTTCGTCCAGCTGCGGGCGAATGACGCTTTCCGCCAGCCCGGTGTAGTTGACGAAGTCGGCGCGCGGCGCAGCTTCCAGCAGGCGGAAGCGGTTCATGAAGAACTCGAACGGCCGATCCGCCGCCGCTACCTCATGCTGCTTGTCCATGTAGTCGCCGCGCATAAAGCCGCGCGGGTGCTTGGTCTTGGCGGTGCGCAGGATGCGCCCGTCGCTGAAGGTCACCTTGCCGTGCGCGCCGCAGCCGATCCCCAAGTAGTCGCCGAAGCGCCAGTAGTTGAGGTTGTGCTGGCATTGATAGCCCGGCTTGGCGTAGGCCGAGGTTTCATACTGCTGATAGCCGGCGGCGCTCAGCAGCTGGTGGCCGCGTTCGAAGATGTCCCACAGCGCGTCGTCGTCCGGCAAAACCGGCGGGCGCGAGCTGAACAGGGTGTTCGGCTCGATGGTCAGCTGATACCACGACAGGTGCGGCGGGTTCAGGGCAATAGCCTGGCGCAGATCGTCCAGCGCCTCTTCCAGCGACTGATCCGGCAGGCCGTGCATCAGATCGAGGTTGAAGCTGCGCAGGCCGAGACCGGTCGCCAGCGTTGCCGCGCGCTTGGCCTCTTTCGGGCCGTGGATGCGCCCTAAGCGGGTCAGCTTCTCGGCGCTGAAGCTTTGCACCCCGATGGAGATGCGGTTGACGCCGGCGCGCTGGTAGCCGCTGAAGCGATCGGCCTCCACGGTGCCGGGGTTGGCCTCCATGGTGATTTCAGCATCGTCGGCGACGCGAATGCGCGCCCGCACGCCGTCCAGCAAGGCTTGCATCGCCTCGGCGCTCAGCAGGCTGGGGGTGCCGCCGCCGATGAAGATGGTGCTTATCTCCCGGCCGCCGGCCAGCGGCAGGTCGGCATCCAGATCCGCCAACAGATGATCGACATACTCCTGATGCGGCACGTCACCCTTCAGCGCATGGGAGTTGAAGTCGCAGTACGGGCATTTCTGCACGCACCACGGGATGTGAATGTAGAGACTCAGCGGGGGCAGCTTAAGCATTGCGCATGGCTTCCAACATCAGCGTCAGCGCCTTGCCGCGGTGCGAAATCGCCCGCTTCTCGTCGCGGCTCAGCTCGGCGGCGGTGCGGCCCAGCTCCGGCACGTAGAAGACAGGATCGTAACCGAAGCCGCCTTCGCCGGCGGCCTGCTCGGTGATCTCACCGGCCCAGCTGCCGTGGAACACCAGCGGCGTCGGATCTTCTGCATGGCGCAGATAGACCAGCACGCAGTGGAATTGCGCGCCGCGCCGGCCCGGCGCTACGCCTTTCAGCGCCGCCAGCAGCTTGTCGAGGTTCTGCCGATCGTCGGCGTCTTCACCGGCATAGCGTGCGGAGTAGATGCCCGGCGCGCCGCCCAGCGCGTCGACCGCCAGGCCGGAATCGTCGGCGATCGCCGGCAGGCCGGTGACCTGTGCCGCATGGCGCGCTTTCAGAATGGCGTTTTCGATAAACGTCAGCCCGGTCTCTTCGGCGGATTCCACGCCCAGATCGGTTTGCGCGACCACGTCCAGGCCGAAATCGGCCAACAGGTCGGCAAGTTCGCGCACTTTGCCCGGGTTACCGGTGGCAAGAACGACTTTTTGCATAATGACTACCTTGAAAATTATTCGATGAGCGCCGCGACCACGGCGGGGATCTGTTGCGGATTCACGATGCGTAACTGTTTATGCCGCCCCAGTTCGCCTTTCTCGATGGTGACGTTGCTTTTCGCCACTTTGAACTGCTTGGCGATAAACTTGATCAAATGGGCGTTGGCTTGGCCGTCGACCGGCGGGGCGGTGATGGCGACTTTCACTTCGTCGCCATGCAAGCCGATAATTTGGTCGCGGCTGGCTTTCGGCTGAATATATAGCCTGATCGCCAGCCCGTCCAGCGCCGGAGTGACTGCACTCACAGCAGGAACCAGATCTCGCCGAACAGATCCATGCCCAGGTAGTTGATCAGATAGAGGATCAGGATCACCACCATGGCGGAAAAGTCGATGCCGCCCATCGCCGGGAGGATGCGACGGATCGGCGCCATCAAGGGTTCGGTCAGCTGGTACATCACGTAGTCGATCGGGCTGCGGCCCTGACTGATCCAGCTCATCAGCGCACGAATGATCATCACCCAGAAGATCAGGTAGCCGGCGGATTTCACCAGCGAGATCAGGCCGAACAGCAGGTTATACGGGCTGAGCGACATCGCGCCGCCCTGGATCAGCAGCAGCAGCGGATACTTGATGGTCATCAGCAGGAACGCCAGCAACAGCGAAGCGCTGTCGATAGGCCCCAGCGACGGGATAATACGGCGCAGTGGGCCGACGACCGGCTGGGTGATCTTCACCACAAACTGCGAGAACGGGTTATAAAAATCGGTGCGCGTCCATTGCATCCAAATGCGCAGCAACAGCACCATCACGTACAGATCAATAACGGTCTTGACCAGGAAAGTCAGCGTTAGCATGAAGTGGTCCTTCTCCTTAACTCATGGTTATTTAAAATAATTTTTCCATCTCTTGCGCGCGGGAAACGGCGGCCTGCATCGCTTGCGCCACGGTTTCCGGCAGTTGGCGTTCGTTGAACACCCGCAGCGCTTCGGCGGTGGTGCCGCCTTTGGAGGTCACCTGCTCGCGCAGCGTGCCCAGCGGCGTATCCGGGTTGGCTTCCACCAAGGCGGCGGCGCCGGAAGCGGCCTGCTGCACCAGATCGCGCGCGGTCTGGCTGTCGAAGCCCATGCGTTCGGCCTCTTTTTGCATCGCCTCCATAAACAGGAAGAAATAGGCCGGGGCGCTGCCTGCGGCGGCGATCACGCCGTTGATGCCATTTTCGTCATCGACCCAGCAAACTTTACCGACCGACGCCATTAAATCGCCGGTGTAGTCGCGATCCTGCCGGCTGACCTGCGCCGGCGCGTACAATCCGCTCATGCCCTTGCCGACCAGCGACGGGGTGTTGGGCATGATGCGCACGATGTTCAGCTTGTCGCCGAGCAGCTGATAGAAACGGCTGACCTGAATGCCGGCGGCGATCGACAGCACCAGTTTGCCGCTGAAATCGACCTGCTCGCGCAGCGGTTGGCAAACGTCGGCCATCATCTGCGGTTTGACTGCCAGCACCACCACGTCGGCCTCGCGCGCGCAGGCGACGTTGTCGCCGCTGCTGACGATGCCGTAGTCTGCCGCCAGCGCGTCACGGTTTTTCGCCGAAGGGGCGCAGACGCTGATGGATTTGGCCGGATAGCCGCCCGCCACCAGGCCGGCGATGATTGCACGCGCCATGTTGCCGGCGCCGATAAAGGTAATCTTGCGATGTTGCATCAAATCCCTCGTCTGTTTGTCAGGCCTGCGAGTAGTCGCGGGCGCCAAAAATTGCGGTGCCGATGCGCACCAGGGTGCTGCCAGCGGCGATCGCCGCCGCCATGTCGTCCGTCATGCCCATCGACAGCGTATCGGCCTGCGGATAACGCTGACGCAGGGCGAGAAAGGCGTCGTTCATCCGGCTGAATACCGCCAGCTGCCGCTGGTAATCCGCTTCCGGCGCCGGGATGGCCATCAGGCCGCGCAGCGCCAGGTTCGGCAGCGCGGCGATCGCTTCGGCTAACGCCGGCAGCTCGGCCAGCGCGATGCCGGATTTACTCTGCTCATCGCTGATGTTGATTTGAATCAGCACGTTGAGCGGCGGCATGCCGGCCGGGCGCTGATCGCTCAGGCGCTGGGCGATGCGCAGCCGATCTACGGTATGGCACCAGGCGAAGTGTTCCGCCACCAGCCGACTCTTATTGGATTGCAGCGGGCCGATAAAGTGCCACACCAACTCGCCGTTCTGCGGCGACTCGGCGAAATGCCGGATCTTGTCTACCCCTTCCTGCACGTAGTTCTCGCCGAAGGCGCGCTGGCCCGCGGCGATGGCTTCTTCGATCGCCGCCACAGGTTTGGTTTTGCTGACTGCAAGCAGAGCAACTTGTTCTGGCGCCCGCGCGCAGTTTTGCGCGGCGGCCGCGATGCGGTTTCTGACATCCTGCAGGTTCTGTTGGATAGTGCTCATTATTGACCCGGGAGAGTGATATGGATATCGATGAATTCGTGGCCCTTAGTGTAAAGCATAATGCTTCCGATCTGCACCTTTGTGCCGGTCATCCGCCGATGTTGCGCATCGACGGTGAACTGCAGCCGCTGGCGGCGGCGTCAACGCTGACGGCGCAAGGCGTGCAGGCCCTCTGCGACGGATTGCTGAGTGCGCAGCAGCGCGAGAGCCTGCGGCGGCTGGGGCAGATCGATCTGGCGCTGCACAGGCCGGGTGGGGAGCGGCTGCGAGCCAACGTTTTTCAGCAAAGCGCGGGGATGTCTCTCGCATTGCGGCGCATCGCCGGGCAGGCGCCTTCGCTTGCCGAGCTGGCGCCGCCGGCCATCGTCCCGGCGCTGCTGCGGCGCGACGACGGGCTTCTTCTGGTCACCGGCGCCACCGGCAGCGGCAAATCCACCACGCTGGCGGCGATGATCGACGAGATCAACCGGCACCAGCCGCGGCACATTTTGACGCTGGAGGATCCGATCGAATTCCTGCACCGTAGCCGACGTTCGCTGATCCAGCAGCGGGAGATCGGCCGCGACAGTCACAGCTTCGATACGGCGTTGCGCGCTGCGCTGCGCGAAGATCCGGATGTGATCCTGCTGGGCGAGCTGCGCGATGTTGCCACCATTCGGCTGGCGCTCACCGCGGCGGAGACTGGCCATCTGGTGCTGGCGACGTTGCACACCCGCAGCGCGCCGCAGGCGGTGGAACGGCTGGTGGATGTGTTTCCGGCGGAAGAGAAACCCTATGTGCGCGCCCAGCTGGCCGGCAGCCTGCAGGCGGTGATCGCGCAAAAGCTGATGAGGCGGCCCGGCGGCGGGCGAGTGGCGATCTTTGAGGTGCTGACGGCGACGGCGGCGGTCAGCAACCTGATCCGCGAAGGGAAAACCCATCAGTTGGCGAGCGTGTTGCAAACCGGCGCGCAGTCCGGCATGCAAACCTTTGAGCAAGGTTTGCAGCAGCGGATCGACGCCGGCGTGTTGGGGGATTGTGTTGGCGAAGGGGCGGGGAGTTAACCCAGCTGCCGTTCGAACCAGCTTTCGAGGATCACCACCGCAGAGGCGGAATCCACGCTGCCTTTGTCGAGCGCACGGAAGCCGCCGCGATCGAACAGGTTGGCGCGCGCCTCCACGGTGCTCAGGCGCTCGTCATGCAGATCGATCTGGATGCCGAAGCGGCCGTGCAGCCGGTTGGCGAACTTGCGCGCCTGGGCGGTCACCGGTTGTTCGGTGCCGTCCATGTTCAGCGGCAGGCCGACCACCACCAGATCCGGCTGCCACTCCTTCAGCAGCTTTTCGATTTTCAGCCAGTCTGGCGAGCCGTCCTGCGCTTTGAAGGCCGGCAGGGCGCGGGCGCTGCCGGTCAACTCCTGGCCGACGGCCGCGCCGATGCTTTTGGTGCCGAAGTCGAAGGCGATAATGGTACGGTTGCTCATCAGGCGTGTCCTGCGTGGTTGGCGATGCTGCGAATGTCGATACCCAGAAGGTTCCCCGCCTCGCGCCAACGGCTGGCGATCGGCGTGCGGAACAGAATGTCGGTGTTGGCCTCGATGGTCAGCCAGGCGTTCTCCAACACCTCCTGCTCCAGCTGGCCCTTTTCCCAACCCGCATAACCCAGCGCCACCAGCACGTCGTCCGGTTGTTCCGGGGTGCCGAGCGTTTCCAGCACGTCTTTCGAGGTGGTGATCATGGTGTTGGGGGAAATTTGAATGCTGGCACCGAAGCCGTGGCGCGGCGTATGCAGGATAAATCCGCGATCGTCCGCCAGCGGGCCGCCGGCGAACACCGGCTTGTCCAGGCTGATGGCCGGATCGCGCGCAGGCGGCATGATCTTCAGCTTGCTCAGTACCGTGGCTACCGTGAACTGCTCCACCGGTTTATTGATCACCAAACCCATGGCGCCTTCTTCGTTGTGCTCACAGACGTAAATCACCGAGCGCTTGAAGCGAGGATCCTGCAGGGTGGGCATGGCGATCAGAAAATGGTGCTGTAAATTCATGGCGTTAGTATCAGGTAATCAATGGGTGAGAAAATAAACAGCCGCCAGTATGCGGCTATACCCGCCGCCTTTCAAGCCGCGTGCAAAGGCGCGCTTTGGTGGGCGCGATGCAGGATAGCGGGCGGCAGGCCGCCCGCATGACGCATTACTTCGCTGCCAGGCGCTTTTCAATCGCGTCCATCAGCATGCCGGTAATCGAGATCGGGAATGCCGCCTCAATTTCGCGCGCGCAGGTTGGGCTGGTCACGTTGATTTCGGTCAGGCGATCGCCGATCACGTCCAGGCCGACGAAGATCAGCCCTTTCTCTTTCAGCGTCGGCGCGACGGCGCGGGCGATTTTCCAGTCGCTCTCGCTCAGCGGACGCGCTTCGCCGCGGCCGCCGGCCGCCAGGTTGCCACGGGTCTCACCCTGCGCCGGAATGCGCGCCAGGCAGTAAGGCACCGGCTCGCCGTCAACGACCAGAATGCGTTTGTCGCCGTCCTTGATCGCCGGCAGGAAGTTCTGCGCCATGCAGAAACGGCTGCCGTGTTCGGTCAGGGTTTCGATGATCACCGACAGGTTAGGATCGTCCTGCTTCACGCGGAAGATAGACGCGCCGCCCATGCCGTCCAGCGGTTTCAGGATGACGTCGCCGTGCTGCTGGTGGAATTTGCGGATGTGCGCGGCGCTGCGGCTGACCAGCGTGTCCGGCGTCAGTTCCGGGAACCAGGCGGTGAACAGCTTCTCGTTGCAGTCGCGCAGGCTTTGCGGTTTGTTGACCACCAGCGTGCCTTTGACTTCGGCGCGCTCCAGAATGTAGGTCGCGTAGATGTATTCGGTATCGAACGGCGGATCCTTGCGCATCAGGATCACGTCCAGATCGTGCAGCGCCAGATCCTGCTCGCTGCCGAAGCTGAACCAGTTCTCCTTGTCTTCCTTCACGCTCAGCAGGCGAGTGCGGGCGCGCCCGTCACCGGCGTGCAGATAGAGATCGTTCATCTCCATGTAGTGCAATTCGTAACCGCGGCGCTGCGCTTCGAGCAGCATGGCGAAGCTGGTGTCTTTCTTGATGTTGATGGAGTCGATAGGGTCCATCACGATGCCGAGCTTAATCATCTTTTCTCCTTTAACCCAGGTCGCCGAAGCGGACCTGCAGAGCGGTAATGGCGGTGAGCGCTGTGGTTTCGGTACGCAGCACGCGTGGCCCCAGCAGAATATCAGTAAATCCGTGGTTGGTGGTCATGGCGATTTCGTCGGCGGACAAACCGCCTTCCGGGCCGATCAGCAGGCGGACGCGGTCTACCGGCTGCGGCAGCGTGTTGATGCTGTGGCTGGCGCGCGGATGCAGGTTGAGCTTCAGGCTGCCGTCCTGCTCGGCGCACCACGCTTCCAGCGACATCGCCTCGCGGATTTCGGGAATGCGGTTGCGGCCGCACTGTTCGCAGGCGGCGATGGCGATCTTTTGCCATTGCTGGATTTTCTTCGCCAGACGCTCGCCGTCCAGTTTGACGCCGCAGCGCTCGGAAAACAGCGGGGTAATGACGTTGACGCCCAGCTCGATGGACTTCTGAATGGTGAACTCCATCTTCTCGCCGCGCGAGATCACCTGGCCCAGATGCAGGTTGAGCGGCGATTCGATGTCATCCACGCGGCCGTCGCCGAGGCGCACCAGCACGCTCTTTTTGTCCACCCGAACTATCTCGGCGTCGAACACCTGGTTGCTGCCGTCGAACAGCTGCAGCGCCTGGCCGGCGCTCATGCGCAGCACGCGGCCGACGTGGTTGGCGGCGTCCTCGCTGAGGGCGATCTCCGCCCGATCGGTCAACGGCTGCGGATGGTAAATGCGGGGTATGCGCATGGGTAGTCTGATCCTGACGAAACGGCGCCGCGGGTTGGCGGCGCCATGAAAGATAAAGGCTATAGTAGGTTAGCTTTTCCGCTGCTGACAAGCCTGTTGAATATAGGGGTTGTGGTTGCCCTGCACCTTGGCGATACGTGCTTCACGCTGACATTCCCATTGGCTCACCGGATATTGCCGGTTCCACACCTCGAACAGCTGGGTTTGCTGGCGTGACAGCCGCAGCTGGTAGCGATCGCGCATGTAGAAGTAGGTGCGGGCAATGGCGCCGCGGGCGCGGGCGGGCGGCTCCGCCTGTTTATTCTTGAAGTCCACCTTCATCGGGCATTGCCCGTATTGGCCTTTACCGCCGTTCCATTGGCTGTACATGAAGTTATTGCGATCGCCGTTCACTTCGCCGATCGCCGGCTGCAGGTTGTGCAGATCGGTTTCTATCTGGCGATAGGTGGCGTCTTTGTTGCAGTTCTTGCGCCCGCCGTCCTGCCAGCACTGCAGCTGGTGGCCGAACTGCCAGGCCGGCACCACGTGTTCCCACTCGATACGCTGCGCGCGTTGGGCGTTTTTACGCACCTGATAGCCGCAGCCGGCGAGATCCGGGATGCCCTTCTTGCCTTGCCAGTCGATGCGGCAGCCGCAGTAAAAACTGCCCGGCGCATCCTGGTTAATCTTGGCCGCCGCCGCCTTGGCCTGAGAAAAATTATTGATGCCGTGCGCCTGTACGGTGCCTGCGGCGAAAACCGCCATAAACAAAATTCTGCGAAGCATATTCCAAAACAGCTCAAAATTGGAAAAGCAGGCAGGGTAACGGAACTTGCCGGCAGTGGCAAATGGCGATATTTGCTTGTTTTAACGTATAAATCGTTTAACTAAAGGTTCTCGCTAGCAAGAAATTTCAGTTTTTCGCCGCACCGGCGGCAGCGGTATTCGCTTTCGCCGCGCAGCACGCGGTTATGGCGGCGAATGGTGAGCTGGTGCTGTCCGCAGCCGCAGCGGTAGGGGAAGGTTTTGCTTTGCACCGAGGCGGTTTCGAAACGGTGAGTGCGGCTGGCGGGGGTCAGCAGTACGCTTTCCATCATCCAGCGCCATTCGCGGCCGTGCGGCGCCACCCGGCCGAATTGGCGAAACACCAGCAGGTGCGCCAGCTCGTGCGGCACCACTTCATCGATAAACGGCTGTTGGTTTTCCAGCAGCAGCACCGGGTTCAGACGGATTTCCCAGCTTTGCAGCCAGGCGGTGCCCGCGCTGGTGCCGCGTTGCTGATAGACGATGCTGGGTTCGGGGAACTCGACGGCAAAATGCCGGCGTGCCAACTGCAGCTTTTCTCGCAGGCAGCGCATCACCGCTTGTTGCAGCGCGATGGGGATTCTTGGTTTGTTCATTGCGGCCTAGCTTAAGCAATGGCGCGGCGGCTGACAATATGCCCCGGCTTAAATCCGCATCCGACGCTTTCTTGGCGCTGTGCGCCGGTTTTTCGCCACATTGATAAGACGATCGCCGCCGATGGATTGTAATCAATGTGTTAACTGCGGGATAATAAAGCGTGCATGATGAGCCTGTACCCGCAGTTCTCACCGAGCAAGGTTGAAACGCCGCCTGTGGTAATCCCTTACGCAAAGAGCGGTTATTTTGCGATTTGGCGCAATAACTGACTGATTAAAAATACGTAAGGTGGAGGCAGTTTTTTGACAAGGCGCCGAGCCGTGCGCCGCAAGTGTGAATTTAACGCAGCTGATGTTGCAAGTGAGAGATCAATGTCGAATAAACCGTTCCACTATCAAGATCCGTTCCCGCTGAAGAAAGACGATACCGAATACTACCTGCTGAGCCGCGACCACGTTTCCGTGAGCGAATTTGAAGGCCAGGAAATTCTGAAAGTTGCCCCTGAAGCGTTAACCCTGCTTGCCCAGCATGCATTCCACGACGCCTCGTTCATGCTGCGCCCGGCGCACCAACAGCAGGTGGCCGATATCCTCGACGATCCGGAAGCCAGCGAAAACGACAAGTACGTTGCGCTGCAATTTCTGCGTAACTCAGAAATCGCCGCCAAGGGTATTTTACCGACCTGCCAGGACACCGGCACGGCGATCATCGTCGGCAAAAAGGGCCAGCGCGTCTGGACCGGCGGCGGCGATGAAGCGGCGTTGTCGCGCGGGGTGTACAACACCTACATCGAAGAGAACCTGCGCTATTCGCAGAACGCCGCGCTGGATATGTACAAAGAGGTCAATACCGGCAGCAACCTGCCGGCGCAGATCGATCTCTACAGCGTGGACGGCGAAGAGTACAAGTTCCTGTGCATCGCCAAGGGTGGCGGTTCCGCCAACAAAACCTATCTGTATCAGGAAACCAAGGCGCTGCTGTCGCCGGGCAAACTGAAAAACTACCTGGTCGACAAGATGCGCACGTTGGGCACCGCGGCTTGCCCGCCGTACCACGTGGCGTTCGTCATCGGCGGCACCTCGGCGGAAGCGACGCTGAAAACCGTCAAGCTGGCCTCGACCAAGTATTACGATGGCCTGCCGACCGAAGGCAACGAGCATGGCCAGGCGTTCCGCGATCTGGAACTCGAAGCGGAACTGCTGCAAGAAGCGCAGAACCTGGGTCTGGGCGCGCAGTTCGGCGGCAAATACTTCGCGCACGATATTCGCGTGGTGCGCCTGCCGCGCCACGGCGCGTCCTGCCCGGTCGGCATGGGCGTCTCGTGCTCGGCGGACCGCAACATCAAAGGTAAGATCAACCGCGACGGCATCTGGCTGGAAAAACTGGAGCACAACCCGGGTAAATTCATTCCCCAGGAACTGCGTCAGGCCGGGGAAGGCGAGGCGATCAAAGTCGATCTCAACCGCCCAATGGCCGAGATCCTTAAACAGCTGTCGCAGTACCCGGTTTCCACCCGCCTGTCGCTGAGCGGCACCATCATCGTCGGCCGCGATATCGCGCACGCCAAGCTGAAAGAGCGTCTGGATCGCGGTGAAGGCCTGCCGCAGTACGTCAAGGATCACCCGATCTACTACGCCGGCCCGGCCAAAACGCCGGAGGGCTACGCGTCCGGTTCGCTGGGGCCAACCACCGCCGGGCGTATGGACTCTTACGTCGATCTGCTGCAATCCCACGGCGGCAGCATGATCATGCTGGCGAAAGGCAACCGCAGCCAGCAGGTGACGGATGCCTGCCACAAGCACGGTGGTTTCTATCTCGGTAGCATCGGCGGCCCGGCGGCGGTGCTGGCGCAGCAGAGCATCAAGAGCCTGGAGTGCGTGGAGTATCCTGAGCTGGGCATGGAAGCGATCTGGAAAATCGAAGTGGAGGATTTCCCGGCGTTTATCTTGGTGGATGACAAAGGCAATGACTTCTTCCAGAAGATCCAGGCCGGTCAATGCTCCAGCTGCCTGAAATAAGCGCGACCCCCTTCGCCGCCTGCGGGCGGTGAAGGGGAGTGTGTAAAGTCCTGTAGCTTGCTGGACGTCGAGTTTTAACCTGTATACCCTACGCGGATAGCACTAAAATTCGACTAATGGAATATCGGCAACAGAAGGTTCGGCAAGCACATGGGTACGCAGGAAAGTCATATCAAGGAATTGCTGGTCTGGATTGAAGATAACCTGACCAATCCGCTGTCGTTGGATATCGTTTCCGCCAAGTCAGGCTATACGAAATGGTACCTGCAGCGCATGTTCAAGAAGCAGACCGGGTTATCGTTAGCCTCGTACATCCGCGCTCGCCGCCTCTACCTCGCCGCCTTCGCCTTGCGTTTCACGCAGAAGAGCATTCTCGATATCTCGGTCGAATACCAATTCGATAACCAGCAGACGTTCTCGCGCTGTTTCAAGAAACACTTCGCCGAATCGCCCAGCGTGTATCGCCATGCCCGCAAGCAGGACTTCAGCAATCTGGTGCGTTCGCTGGCGGCCAGCCAGCCCGGCGATATTCAGGTTGAACGCGTCAGCATCGCCCGGGGGCAATACGCCTTTCACGGCAAGCGGTACGCTTATCACCTGGATATCGAGAAGCTGGACAAGTCGCACCTGCCGCAGCGCAGCGCGCTGCGGGGGCAGTTCTACACCTTGTTGGGCGAGCGCCCGACGCAAACCTATTCGTTTACCCAGCTGGTGCCGGACGGCGAGCGGGTCAGGGTCGATTATACCCTGGGCGTGACGACGGAATACCCGCTGCGCGAAGGCGTGGTGCTGGAGCCGCTGCCGGAGATCCACGGCGAGTTTTGCCGTTTTCGCTATTCCGGCAAGCCGGTGGCGCTCAACGACCACATCATTCAGATCTACACGCAGGTGTTGCCCGAAATGGGGCTGGCCCGCGGTGACGGGCCGGACATTACGGTGTTCAGCTATTCGCTGAGCGGGAAAGAGGAACTGCATCTGGAGCTGCAGCATCTGGTGCCGGTGGTGCCGCTGCATTGATCCCGTCGGCGGCCGGCAGCCGGTTTTTTTGCTGCACGATCGCCGCCATCACCGCCAGGGCGATCTCCGCCGGGGTTTTGCTGCCCAGCGGCAGGCCGATCGGCGCATGGATGCGTTCCAGCTCCTGCGGCGTGAATTCGGCAATCTGCTGCAAACGCTGGCGCCGCCGCGCGCTGTTTCTGAGCGATCCCATGGCCCCGATGTAAAACGCCGGAGTGTGGATCGCTTCCATCAGTGTCAGGTCGTCCATGCGCGGATCGTGGGTCAGCGCCACGACGGCGGTATTGGCGTGGCATCCCCCTTCTTCAATAAATTTGGCCGGAAACTGGCGCAGCAACGTCACGCCCGGTTTCAGCTCGGCGGCAAAGTTATCCAGCACCTCCGGGCGGTTCTCGCACACCAGCACCTCAAACCCCAGCGCCACGGCGAAATCGGCGCAGTACAGCGCCACGCTGGAAAGCCCGGCGATCAGCAGGCGCGGCGCCGCCGCGATGTGCAGGGTGATCTGCTCGAGCCGGCGTTCGACCTGCGTGGCGCTGGTGAAGTGGCTTTGCTCGAGGCTGTGGCAGGCGTTGGGCAGCGTCAGGCGTTTGATCAACGCGTGATGCCCTTCCAGCGCGCCGGCGATGCGTTGCAGGTAAGCGATGCTGTCTTCACCCGCCGGCAGGTATTCGATCAGCACGTCCAGCACGCCGCCGCAGGGCAGCGCCACGTTGGGCGTCATGCCGCCTTCGCCGTAACGGATCACCTGGCTGGCCGCCTGGTACTCCCCGGCGGCCACGCGGCGCAAAAAATCCTCCTCCACGCAGCCGCCCGACAGCGAACCGCTGTAGCAGCCGTCGCGGGTCGCCGCCATCAGCGCGCCCGGCGACCGCGGCGAAGAGCCGTAGGTACTGAGCACGGTGCATAACCAGACCGGTTGTTGCTGCAGCCAGCTTATCGCCTGGCTGACCACGGTGACATCAAGATGTTGCATAGGTGAATTTACTCGCTGGCCGGGAGTTGCGATGGAAGATCAATATCCTGCACGACGCCGGGGTGCTCAAGCGGCAGCAGGTGCACTGCCGCGCCTTGCAGCAGTTCACGTGCGCCATTATCGCCGCGCAGTTGGCAAAGGGGTTTGCGCAATAGGGCGGAAAAACCAACCGGGTGACCGGGCTGTTGCGCATAGCTGGGGCGCACGATCGCGTGCTGCCGTAAGGCATCCGCCACCTGCCGGAAAACCTCGGCGCCGACGAACGGCATATCGGCCAGGTGGATCAGCCAGCCCTGCCAGTGCGGTGTGGCGGCAACGCCCGCGGCGATCGAGTCGCCGAGGCCCGAACTGGCGAGCAGGGTGACCGGCACCTGATTGGCGGCGCAGGCTGCCAGCACCGGCAGATTATCCGGCCGGGTCACCACCTGTATCGGCAGGCCGGAAGCCAATGCCTGGCGCAGGGTGTGTTCGAACAGCGATCGCCGCTCGCCCGCCGCGTCGGCAAATCCGGCGTTCAATTTATTGCCTTGGCCGCCGGCCTGAATAAAGCGCTCCCCGCGTCCGGCGGCGGTGATGACAATGCCCGTGGTCATGGTTGAAGTCCGCGTTTGCGCAAATTATTTATTAGCCTACAAACTACCTGTGTTTTGCAAATGTTTTTTTGTTGAAAACGGCCTGTTAATCATCACATAATTTTAGTTATAAGCATATGCTTATGACGTCTACGGCAAGGTCGTCAGCGTTTGCGCAACAACACCGCGAACAAAAACCAATTACAAGAAAGACGTGAAGGACTTATTTATGAGCAATTTCAACCCGTCGCGGCGCCGCTTTATCAAAAGCGCCGTGATTGCGGGGGTGTCTGTGTATCTCGCGCCCCTGTACAGCCGCGCCTACGCCGCGCTGTTCGAGCAAAAAATCCTCCAGTCACCCAACTGGGATCCGCAGACCAAACGCGTCCGTTTCCGTATCGATGGCCGCGCCAAGGTCATGGGGCAGAAGGTGTTCGCGCGCGATATCCGCGCGGTGGACATGCCGCACTGGCCACAGAAACAAGCGCACGCCTTCATTCTGCGCGTCACCAAAGCCGACCGGCTGTTCGAAGGGGTCGATCTGTCGCTGTTGGGGGACGACCTGCAGCCGGATCGCCTGGTGACGGCGGAAGATCTGGCGCGCGACGGCCTGGCCTTCCCGGCGTTCTACGGTGACGACATGCTGCTGCCGAGCGGCAAAACCCCGGCCTACCTTGGCCAGGCGGTGGCGATCCTGATCTATCACGACTTCGCCCGTTTCCGCTTCGCCAAGGACAAGCTGAAATTCCGCGAAGAGACCATCAAATACGGCGCGGTCACCGGCCCGCTGGAGCGCGATCCCTGGGGCAGCTTCCGCTATGTGCGGGTGGGGGGCGATCAACCGTTCGACGACGATCGCTTCTCCAGCCTGAAGGACACGCCAATCTTCCCGGTATCGATGAAAAAACACCTGCCGGTGTGGCCGGAAGGGCGCGAGGGCGGCAAGCTGGATCAGGAAGGCATGCGCTATGCGGGCCTGATCGCCGACGAGATGGCCAATCCGCCGGCCGATTGGCTGGTGATGTCGCGCCGCTACACCACGCAGTCGATCGATACCTCGGCGCTGGAGCCGGACAACGCCAACGGCTGGTTCGACGCCGAGACGCAAACGCTGCATCTGGTGGTGCCGACCCAGTCGCCGCAGGAAGTGGCCGACGAGATGCCGCGCATGCTGGCCAAGCGCAATCCGCCGGTGAAACAGCTGATCCTGCACCCGTGCTACACCGTGGGCTATGGTTCGAAAGATCACTACAACTTCCCGTATTACGGCGCGGTGGCGGCGATGTACGGCGACGGCCACCCGGTGCGCCTGGCCAACGACCGCTTCGAGCAGTTCCAGACGGCGCTGAAGCGCCACGCGTTCGATATGAATTACCGCATCGCGGTGAATCGCCAGACCGGCGTTATGCAGTCGTTCCTCGGCGACATGACCGCGGACGGCGGCGGCCGCAGCAACTTTACCCCTTCGGTGGTGATGGTCGGCGCGACCGCCGCCCAGTCGATTTACTACTTCCCGAAAAGCGATCTGTCCTCGGTCGGGCTGGCCTCGCGCGCCATCGACGCCGGCTCGGCGCGCGGTTACGGCACGCTGCAGAGCATGGCCGCCACCGAGATGATGGTGGACGAGCTGGCCGCCGAACTGAAGATCGACCCGATCGAGTTCCGCCTGCGCAACGTGCTGAAATCCGGCATGAAAAACACCCAGGGGGCGATCCCTGCCGGTGCGATCCGCGCCGATGAAGTGCTGGAGAAGGCGGCGAAGCATGAGATGTGGCTCAAGCGCGCCGAACGCAAGGCCGAGTTTGAGAGCCGCCATCCCGGCAAGCGCTATGGCGTTGGCTTCGGCTGCGTGCAAAAAGACTTCGGTACCGGGGCGGAAACCTCGTTCGCCCGGGTGGAGCTGAGCGAAGACGGCCGCATTACGCTGCATCACAGCGGCGCGGAGATGGGCACCGGCATGTCGACCTCGCAGTCGGTGCTGTGCGCGCAGTGGTTGGGCAAACCGGCCGACGAAGCGCATTTCTCGGTCACCGACTGGTCGGTGCTGCCGATGGTCACCAGCGGCGATCCTTACCTGATGTCGCAAGAGGAGCAGGATAAGCTGCAAACCAACCCCAACTGGACGCCGAGCTACTGCTCGCCGTCCAGCGCCAGCAACTCGGCCTATTACTTCTCGCACAGCACCCGCGAAGCGGCGCGCCTGATTTTCGATCACGGCCTGTGGCCGGCGGCGATGGCGTTGTGGCAGGCCGGTATCGGCGGCGGCCAGGCGGCGCCGCTGGTGGTGCGGCGTGAAGATGCGCGTTGGGTCGAGGGCGGCCTGACGGCGGCGGGCATGTCGGTGCTGAGCCTCGAGCTGCTGGCCAAGACGGCCTATCAGATGGGCGGCGTCACCGGCGCGGCGGTGCACGTTTTCAACCGCTGGCAGTGGGCGGAGGCCGATTTCACGCTGAACGGCAAAAGCGAACGCCTGCCGATCGACGGCATGGCGCTGCGCAACGCCGGCGGCGAATTCAAACCTCTGGCGCGTGGGCAGGTCTACTACCCGCCAACCCAGCGCAACAATGCGGCGGTGACCTACTACAGCGCCGTCGGCACGCTGGCGGAAGTGGCGGTGGATATCGCCACCGGCCAGGTGGAATTGCTGAATCACCATTCGATCATGGAGTGCGGCAACCTGATCGTGCCGGAACTGGTTTCCGGCCAACTGCAGGGCGGGCTGGCGATGGGGATCGGCCATGCGCTGCACGAATATTTACCGCTGTACGAAGACGGCCCGGGCAACGGCACCTGGAACTTCAACCGTTACCACCTGCCGCGCGCCAGCGACGTGGCGGTGTGGAAACAGAGCGGCGACATCCTGCCGGCGCTGTCGGAAACCGATCCGCCGAAAGGCATGGCGGAGGTGGTGATGATCCCGATCGTGGCCGCGTTGGTCAACGCCATCGCCGACGCCACCGGCCACCGTTTCCGTGATTTGCCCGTTCGTGCAGAAAATATTCGTGAGGTATTACAATGAGCATTAAAACCCAGCCGATCTCCCTGACCATCAACGAGAAGCAGTACGGCCCGATAGAGGTGCCGGAAGGCTTGATGATGATCGATTTCCTGCACGAGTACCTTGACCTGACCGGTTCGCGCCTCGGCTGCGGGCAGGGCATTTGCCACGCTTGCGTGGCAATCGTCGATCACCCGAGCGGCACCAGTGAAGAGGTGCGCACCTGCATCACCGGCGCGCATTTCTTTAACGGCAAGAAAGTGCGTACCGTCGAAGGCCACGCCAAGGTGGACGAGCAGGGCGAGGTGGTTGAACTGTCGCCGATCCAGCAGGCGTTTCTGGAGCACTACAGCTTCCAGTGCGGCTATTGCACGCCGGGCTTCGTCAATGCTGCCACCATTTTCGTGGAAAAGCTCAAGCGTGAACCTATCGCTCGCGAGCAGCTGGAAAGCGCCATCGAGCAGGCGCTGGACAGCCACATCTGCCGCTGCACCGGCTACGTGCGTTACTACGAAGCGGTGCGCGACGTGGTGCTGAAAACGCCGGGCCTGCTGAAGGAGACGGCGCAATGAAAAAACGTCTCGCAGTGTTGATTTTGCTGGTGGCGATCGTGGTGATTGCGCTGCTGTGGTGGCGGGAAAACCGCCGTTACGACGGCCCGGTGCAGCAGGTGACCGCCGGCGCCGAACAGATCGCCCGCGGCCGCTATCTGGCTCAGGCTGCCGACTGCGCCGCCTGCCATACCGCCAGCGGCGGCGCGCCGTTGGCCGGCGGCTATCCGCTGGACACGCCGTTCGGCACGATTTACGGCAGCAATCTGACGCCGTCGGCCGACCACGGCATCGGGCGCTGGACCAAGGACGACTTCTTCCTGGCGCTGACGCAGGGCGTGGCACCGGGCGGGCGACACCTGTACCCGGCGATGCCTTACACCTCGTACAAGGGCATGTCGCGTCAGGACGCTGACGACATCTACGTTTACCTGATGACGCGCCCGGCGGTGGACGTGGCCATTCCGGCCAACGAGATGCCGTTCCCGTTCAACCAGCGCATGGCGCTGATCGGCTGGAATCTGCTGTTCCGCAGCCAGGATCCGCTGCCGGCCAGTTCACAGGGCAGTTCGCCGCAATGGCAGCGCGGCCGCTATCTGGCCGACGTGCTGGGGCACTGTGGCGAATGCCACACGCCGCGCGGCGCGCTGGGGCAGATGGATCTCGCTAAGCCGATGCAGGGCGGCGATCTCGGCCGCTTCATGGCACCGGACATTACGCCGCACGGTCTGGCGCAGCGCGGCTGGACGCCGCAGGACGTCAGCCGCTTCCTCAGCACCGGCCTCGCGCCGCAGGGTTCCGCCTTCAGCGAGATGCATATGGTGGTGGATCTCAGCACCCGTCATTTGACGCCGGAAGACCATCAGGCGCTGGCGCTGTATCTGATGGGCGAGCAGCCGCCGGCGGCGGTGCCGGTGAAAATGGGCCAGGGCAGCGATGCCGGGCGCATGGCCTATCTGGATCAGTGCGCCGGCTGCCACGCGCGTGAAGGCGAGGGCAAACCGCACGTGGCACCGGCGATGCGCGATAATGCCACGCTGCGCCAGGCGGACGGCAAGAACCTGATCGTGTCGGTGCTGGACGGCCTGCCGGCCCAGCAGTTCCCGAACGATGAAAGCATGCAGAGCATGCCGGGCTTCGCGCGTGACCTGGGGCGGCTTGCCGGCGGACATCACCGCCGAGCAGGTGAAAGCGCTGCGCAAGTAAGCGGCGTTCAGGCGAAAAAAATGGCCCGCATCTGCGGGCCATTTTATTGTAAGCCTTAAACCACCTCCTAAGGAGGTGGTGATTGAACCTGTGAGGCTCTAGCCTGAAGGAAACCCATGCCGGAATATTCCAGCTTACTCACCACAAGTAAGAAGGAAATCACCAACATGGGTTTATACAGGAGTTCATCACATGTGTTCTGGCGTTGCAAATACCACCTGGTGTGGACGCCGAAGTATCGATTTAAAATCCTCCGCGACAAGGTGGGTAAAGAGCTCTACCGAACAATTTATATCCTCTGCAACATGAAGGACTGTGAAGTCCTTGAGCTAAATATTCAGCCAGATCATGTGCATCTGGTCGTGATAGTCCCCCCGAAGCTATCGATTTCGACGTTGATGGGCGTCCTGAAAGGACGCAGTGCAATCCGGCTTTACAATCGTTTTCCACATATACGAAAGAAGTTGTGGGGCAATCATTTTTGGGCAAGGGGATACTTTGTCGATACGGTAGGAGTAAACGAAGAAATTATCAGGCGATACGTGAGGCATCAGGATAAGAAGGACCAAGAGATCGAACAGCAGATGGAGTTGTTGCAGGATTAACTCGAAAATGGCCCCCTTTTAGGGGGCGTCGTGTAAAGCCACCTCCTCAGGAGGTGGTCTTTTACTTATTGTGCGGTCACGGGATTCAACGGCTGGTGACGCCGTCGACGCGTTGGCTGCGCTGTTTGATGGCGTAACCGACGGCCAGGATCGCCACCCACACCGGGATCAGCAGCACCGAGATTTGAATGCCCGGCGTCAGGTACATAATCACCAGGATGCCGGCCATGAACAGCAGGCACAGATAGTTGCTGAACGGGTACCAGAAGGCTTTGAACTTCGGCACCACGCCTTCGCGGTTTTTGGCGGCGCGGAACTTCAGGTGCGCCAGGCTGATCATCGCCCAGTTGATCACCAGCGCCGACACCACCAACGCCATCAGCAGTTCGAAGGCCCGCCCCGGGATCAGGTAGTTAATCAGTACGCACAGCGCGGTGGCGAGGGCGGAGATACCGATGGCTACCACCGGCACGCCGCGGCCGTCGACCTTCAGCAGGCTTTTCGGGCCGTTGCCCTGCTGCGCCAGGCCGTACAGCATGCGGCTGTTGCAGTAGACGCAGCTGTTGTACACCGACAGCGCGGCGGTGAGCACCACGATGTTCAGCACGGTTGCCACCAGGTTGCTGTTCAGCGCGTGGAAGATCAGCACGAACGGGCTGCCGCCTTCGACCACTTTGCCCCACGGGTACAGCGACAGCAGAATGGCCAGCGAACCGATATAGAAGATCAGGATGCGGTAGATCACCTGATTGGTGGCTTTCGGAATGCTCTTTTGCGGATTGTCGGCTTCGGCGGCGGTGATGCCGACCAGCTCGAGGCCGCCGAAGGAGAACATAATCACCGCCATCGCCATCACCAGGCCCATGACGCCGTTCGGGAAGAACCCGCCCTGCGCCCACAGGTTGGTGACGGTGGCCTCCGGGCCGCCCATGCCGCTGAACAACAGGTAGGCGCCGAACACGATCATGCCGATAATCGCCACCACCTTGATGATGGCGAACCAGAACTCCATCTCGCCGTAAACTTTAACGTTGGCCAGGTTGATGGCGTTGATCGCCAGGAAGAACACCGCGGCGGAGACCCAGGTGGGGATCTCCGGCCACCAGTACTGCACGTAGATGCCGACCGCGGTCAGCTCCGCCATCGCCACCAGGACATACAGCACCCAGTAGTTCCAGCCGGAAGCGAAGCCGGCGAAGTTGCCCCAGTATTTGTAGGCGAAATGGCTGAAGGAACCGGCAACCGGTTCTTCCACCACCATTTCCCCCAGCTGGCGCATGATCAGAAACGCGATGAAGCCGCCGATGGCGTAGCCGAGGAGCACTGACGGGCCGGCCATTTTTATTGTTTGAGCGATACCGAGGAATAACCCGGTGCCGATTGCGCCACCTAAGGCGATGAGCTGAATATGGCGGTTTTTCAGGCCGCGTTTCAGCTGGTCACCATGCTGTTGACCATCCATCAATCTAACCCTCTGTCGTTGCGAATGACCACATACCTGTAAAGCAGTGGTTACGATGTGTGTTTTGTTTTATTTACGGCGTTATAGCTATTAATTCCACGGCGCCGCTACCGTTTGGCAGAGAATAATGTTATGCGCGTCAGTTTGCACCTGCTTTGTCGTGTGAGTGATTAAGATTGCAGCAGTTTAGGAAACAAAATGCGGGTTGTGTGACGGCGGGGGGGGATTCAGTGCATGAAATAAGCAACAAATCACATAATGCGCAAAAATAACGTAGATCCGAGCGATGGCGTGCGTTCAAATAATGAACGAAATCCCGTTGCGCTGCTCGCCAAATAGCCATTCATTAAAGCGTCATAACCATGCAATAAAACTCGGGCAAAAAGTTTGCACTCTGCCTTGCGTAAGGTTTGGTAAAAGTTAAATCCCCAACCCGGCGCGTAAATGGTAATACCATCACGGCGTTACCGGTTTGCAGCGGGGTTTTCAGCGGGGTGTTAAAATGTGCAGGTAACCTGATTTCGATCAAGGCCCGTATGGACAGGAGGTGAATACTTTGTTACTTTACCGTCACGTTTTTGAAATTGGTATTACCAATTGACTCCGCGCCATTCGCAGAGAAGAATTCACTCATGGCCTACAGCAAAATCCGCCAACCCAAGTTGTCAGATGTTATCGAGCAACAGCTCGAATACCTGATCCTCGAGGGGACACTGCGCCCAGGCGAAAAACTGCCTCCGGAGCGCGAGCTGGCGAAACAATTTGATGTCTCCCGTCCTTCTCTGAGAGAGGCCATTCAGCGCCTGGAAGCGAAAGGGCTGCTCCTGCGCCGTCAGGGCGGCGGCACCTTCGTGCAAACTAATCTGTGGCAGAGCTTCAGCGATCCGCTGGCCGAGCTGCTGGCCGACCATCCCGAATCACAGTTCGATCTGCTGGAAACCCGTCACGCGCTGGAAGGCATTGCCGCCTATTACGCGGCGCTGCGCGGCACCGATGAAGATCTGGCGCGCATCCGCGACTGCCATATCGTGATTCAACAGGCTCAAGACAGCGGCGATCTCGACGCCGAAGCCGATGCGGTCATGCAGTATCAAATCGCCGTGACCGAAGCTGCCCACAACGTTGTGTTACTTCACCTGCTACGCTGCATGGGGCCGATGCTGGAACAGAACGTGCGTCAGAACTTTGAATTGCTCTACTCGCGCCGTGAGATGTTGGCAAAAGTGAGCAGCCACCGCGCCGGAATTTTTGAGGCGATTGTGGCACGCGAGCCGGAAAAGGCCCGTGAAGCCTCGCATCGCCACTTGGCGTTTATCGAGGAAATCTTGCTGGATCTCAGCCGGGAGCATACTCGGCGCGAGAGATCGCTACGGCGTCTCCAGCAACGCAAGGATTAAGAGCTGTCCTCTTCAGGGTACACCAGCCTGCGGGGGTTAAGTTCGAGGTACTTAGTTAAGTACTTAAGCGGCAACTAAACTGATGGGCCTGTCTTCGTGTGTTTTTTGCACAGAGCACAGGAAGACAGGCTCCAAACAAACCATTAGACAGATAAGGAATACCACCATGTCAGAACGTTTAAACAATGACGTGGATCCGATCGAAACCCGCGACTGGCTGCAGGCGATCGAATCGGTCATCCGTGAAGAGGGTGTTGAGCGAGCTCAGTTTCTGATTGATCAGGTATTGGGAGAAGCCCGCAAAGGCGGCGTTAACGTTGCGGCCGGTGCTGCAGCGCACAACTACGTCAACACCATCGCGGTAGAAGACGAACCGGCCTACCCAGGCAACCTGGATCTGGAACGCCGCATTCGCTCAGCGATCCGTTGGAACGCGATCATGACCGTTCTGCGCGCATCCAAAAAAGACCTGGAGCTGGGCGGCCACATGGCTTCCTTCCAGTCTTCCGCGACCTTCTATGAAGTCTGCTTTAACCACTTCTTCCGCGCACGCAACGAGAAAGACGGCGGCGACCTGGTGTACTTCCAGGGCCACATCTCTCCAGGCGTTTACGCGCGTGCCTTCCTTGAAGGCCGCCTGACCGAAGAACAAATGAACAACTTCCGTCAGGAAGTGCACGGCAATGGCCTGTCCTCTTACCCGCATCCTAAGCTGATGCCGGAATTCTGGCAGTTCCCGACCGTATCCATGGGCCTGGGCCCAATCAGCGCCATCTATCAGGCGAAGTTCCTGAAATACCTGGAACATCGCGGCCTGAAAGACACCTCTGAGCAGACCGTTTACGCCTTCCTGGGCGACGGCGAGATGGATGAACCGGAATCCAAAGGCGCCATCACCATCGCGACCCGCGAGAAGCTGGACAACCTGGTGTTCGTCATCAACTGCAACCTGCAGCGCCTGGACGGCCCGGTCACCGGCAACGGCAAGATCATCAACGAACTGGAAGGCATCTTCTCCGGCGCAGGCTGGCAGGTGCTGAAAGTGATCTGGGGCGGCCGTTGGGACGAGCTGCTGCGTAAAGACACCAGCGGTAAACTGGTTCAGCTGATGAACGAGACCCTGGACGGCGACTACCAGACCTTCAAATCCAAAGACGGCGCTTACGTGCGCGAGCACTTCTTCGGCCGTTATCCGGAAACCGCGGCGCTGGTCAAAGACATGACCGACGACGAAATCTGGGCGCTGAACCGTGGTGGTCACGATCCGAAGAAAATCTTCGCTGCACTGAAAAAAGCGCAGGACACCAAAGGCAAACCGACCGTTATCCTGGCCCACACCATCAAAGGTTACGGCATGGGTGAAACCGCGGAAGGTAAAAACATCGCTCACCAGGTGAAGAAAATGAACATGGAAGGGGTTCACCACTTCCGCGATCGTTTCAACGTGCCGGTTGCCGATGCTGACATCGAAAAACTGCCGTACATCACCTTCGACAAAGAGTCCGAAGAGTACAAATACCTGCACGAACGTCGCCAGGCGCTGAAAGGCTACGTGCCGACGCGTCTGCCGGAATTCACCCAGAAGCTGGAAATGCCGGCGCTGGAAGATTTCAGCTCGCTGCTGGAAGAGCAGAACAAAGAGATCTCCACCACTATCGCCTTCGTGCGTGCCCTGAACGTGATGCTGAAGAACAAGTCGATCAAAGATCGCCTGGTGCCAATCATCGCCGACGAAGCGCGTACCTTCGGTATGGAAGGTCTGTTCCGTCAGATCGGTATCTACAGCCCGAACGGCCAGCAGTACACTCCGCAGGACCGTGAGCAGGTGGCTTACTACAAAGAAGACGAGAAAGGCCAAATCCTGCAGGAAGGCATCAACGAACTGGGCGCAGCCTCTTCCTGGCTGGCCGCAGCGACTTCCTACAGCACCAACGATCTGCCGATGATTCCGTTCTACATCTACTACTCGATGTTCGGTTTCCAACGTATCGGCGACCTGTGCTGGGCAGCGGGCGACCAACAGGCGCGCGGCTTCCTGATCGGCGGCACCTCGGGCCGTACTACCCTGAACGGCGAAGGTCTGCAGCACGAAGATGGCCACAGCCACATTCAGTCTCTGACCATCCCTAACTGCATCTCTTACGATCCGGCTTACGCGTACGAAGTGGCGGTGATCATGCACGACGGTCTGGTGCGCATGTATGGCGACAACCCGGAAAACGTGTACTACTACCTGACCACGCTGAACGAAAACTACCACATGCCTGCGATGCCGCAGGGTGCGGAAGAAGGTATCCGCAAGGGTATCTACAAGCTGGAAACGCTGGAAGGCAGCAAAGGCAAGGTACAGCTGCTGGGCTCCGGTGCCATCCTGCGCCACGTGCGCGAAGCTGCGCAGATCCTGGCGAAGGACTACGGCGTGGGTTCCGACACCTACAGCGTGACCTCGTTCACCGAACTGGCGCGCGACGGCCAGGATTGCGAGCGCTGGAACATGCTGCACCCAACCGAAACGCCACGCGTGCCTTACATTGCTCAGGTGATGAGCGACGCGCCGGCGGTAGCTTCTACCGACTACATGAAACTGTTCGCCGAACAGGTTCGTACTTATGTGCCGGCCAGCGACTATCGCGTACTGGGCACCGACGGCTTCGGTCGTTCGGACAGTCGCGAAAACCTGCGTCACCACTTCGAAGTCGATGCATCCTACGTGGTGGTTGCTGCACTGGGTGAACTGGCTAAACGCGGTGAGATCGAAGCTTCTGTGGTTGCCGATGCAATCAAGAAATTCGACATCAACCCGGAAAAAGTTAACCCGCGTCTGGCCTAAGAGGTACTGAATAATGTCTATCGAAATCAACGTACCGGACATCGGTGCAGATGAAGTCGAAATCACCGAGATTCTGGTGAAGGTCGGCGATAAAGTTGAAGCGGAACAATCGCTGATCACCGTGGAAGGCGACAAGGCTTCCATGGAAGTGCCCTCCCCGCAGGCGGGCGTGGTGAAAGAGATCAAAGTGGCGGTCGGCGATAAAACCGAAACCGGCAAACTGATCATGATCTTCGAAGCGGCAGGCGCAGCGGAAGCTGCACCGGCGGCGAAAGCGGAAGAAAAACCGGCGGCAGCTGCTGCCCCGGCCGCCGCTGCGGCCAAAGACGTTGCCGTGCCGGACATCGGCGCCGACGAAGTCGAAGTGACCGAGATCCTGGTGAAAGTGGGCGACAAGGTGGAAGCCGAGCAGTCCCTGATCACCGTGGAAGGCGACAAGGCTTCCATGGAAGTCCCTGCGCCGTTCGCGGGCACCGTGAAAGAGATCAAGATCGCGACCGGCGACAAAGTGAAAACCGGTTCCCTGATCATGGTGTTCGAAGTGGCCGGCGCCGCTTCCGCTGCGGCCCCGGCTGCGGCGCAAGCCCCTGCCGCCGCTGCAGCGCCTGCGGCCTCTGCGGCCAAAGACGTCGCCGTGCCGGATATCGGCGGCGACGAAGTCGAAGTGACCGAAGTGATGGTTAAGGTGGGCGACAAGGTTGCCGCCGAGCAGTCTCTGATCACCGTGGAAGGCGACAAGGCCTCTATGGAAGTGCCTGCACCGTTCGCGGGTACCGTGAAAGAGATCAAGATCGCGACCGGCGACAAAGTGAAAACCGGCTCCCTGATCATGGTGTTCGAAGTGGAAGGCGCTGCGCCTGCCGCTGCCGCCGCTCCAGCCGCTAAAGCGGAAGCTGCGCCGGCTCCGGCCGCCGCTAAAGCCGCCGCTCCGGCTGCGAAAGCTGACGACAAAGGCGAGTTCGCCGAGAACGCGGCATACGTGCACGCGACCCCGGTCATTCGTCGTCTGGCGCGTGAATTCGGCGTTAACCTGGCGAAAGTGAAGGGCACCGGTCGTAAAGGCCGCATCCTGCGCGAAGACGTTCAGACTTACGTGAAAGACGCGGTGAAACGCGCTGAAGCGGCACCGGCGGCTGCCGGCGGCGGTCTGCCAGGCATGCTGCCATGGCCGAAAGTGGACTTCAGCAAGTTCGGCGAGATCGAAGAAGTCGAAATGGGCCGCATCCAGAAGATCTCTGGCGCGAACCTGAGCCGCAACTGGGTGATGATCCCGCATGTGACTCACTTCGACAAAACCGACATCACCGATCTGGAAGCGTTCCGCAAGCAGCAGAACGAAGAAGCGGCCAAGCGCAAGCTGGACGTGAAGTTCACGCCTGTCGTGTTCATCATGAAAGCCGTGGCTGCCGCTCTGGAGCAGATGCCGCGCTTTAACAGCTCGCTGTCCGAAGACGGTCAGAAGCTGACGCTGAAGAAATACATCAACATCGGCGTGGCGGTAGATACCCCGAACGGCCTGGTGGTTCCGGTGTTCAAGGACGTGAACAAGAAGAGCATCACCGAGCTGTCTCGCGAACTGATGGCCATCTCCAAGAAAGCGCGCGACGGCAAGCTGACCGCGGGCGAGATGCAGGGCGGCTGTTTCACCATCTCCAGCCTGGGTGGCATCGGGACGACTCACTTCGCGCCGATCGTCAACGCGCCGGAAGTGGCTATCCTGGGCGTCTCCAAGTCTGCGATGGAGCCGGTCTGGAACGGTAAAGAGTTCATGCCGCGCCTGATGATGCCGATGTCGCTGTCCTTCGACCACCGCGTTATCGACGGTGCCGATGGTGCGCGCTTCATCACCATCATCAACAACATGTTGTCCGACATTCGCCGTCTGGTGATGTAATGCAAAAGGGGCGCAGCATGCTGCGCCCCTGACGATTCTGTAGCAGTTTTGTCGGATTTTGCACAACTCGACAAAATTGTTGAGACACGGGTCACTCGAACACGCTTTGCAGATTATTAACAATTCTGTAAACTGCTCGCGGTGTAAGCGTCCCGGTGGATGAAGGGCGTTATGAGATCGATTAGCAATAAAAATGACGTCTGACCCGCCGGACAATCAATTAAGAGGTCATGATGAGTACTGAAATTAAAACTCAGGTCGTGGTACTTGGGGCGGGCCCGGCAGGTTACTCTGCAGCCTTTCGTTGCGCTGACTTAGGTCTTGAAACCGTTCTGGTTGAACGTTATTCCACTCTGGGCGGGGTTTGCCTGAACGTGGGATGTATCCCTTCCAAAGCACTGCTGCACGTTGCCAAAGTGATCGAAGAAGCCAAAGCGCTGGCCGAACACGGCATCGTTTTCGGCGAGCCGAAAACCGACATCGACAAAGTGCGCGTCTGGAAAGAAAAAGTCATCACTCAGCTGACCGGCGGTCTGGCTGGCATGGCGAAAGGCCGTAAAGTGAAAGTGGTCAACGGCCTGGGCAAGTTCACCGGCGCTAACACCCTGGTTGTGGAAGGCGAAAACGGCCCAACCACCATCAACTTCGACAACGCCATCATCGCTGCAGGTTCTCGTCCGATCCAACTGCCATTCATTCCTCATGAAGATCCACGCGTGTGGGATTCTACCGATGCGCTGGAACTGAAAACCGTCCCAGAGCGTCTGCTGGTTATGGGCGGCGGCATCATCGGCCTGGAAATGGGCACCGTATACCATGCGCTGGGTTCACAGATCGACGTCGTTGAAATGTTCGATCAGGTCATCCCGGCGGCAGATAAAGACGTGGTGAAAGTCTTCACCAAACGTATCAGCAAGCAGTTCAACCTGATGCTGGAAACCAAAGTGACCGCGGTAGAAGCCAAAGAAGACGGCATCTACGTCACGATGGAAGGTAAAAAAGCGCCGGCAGAACCACAGCGTTATGACGCGGTGCTGGTGGCGATCGGCCGCGTGCCGAACGGCAAACTGCTGGATGCCGGCAAAGCCGGTGTTGAAGTTGACGAGCGTGGCTTCATCAACGTCGACAAACAGCTGCGCACCAACGTGCCGCACATCTTCGCTATCGGCGACATCGTCGGTCAGCCGATGCTGGCGCACAAAGGCGTGCACGAAGGCCACGTTGCCGCAGAAGTTATCGCCGGCATGAAGCACTACTTCGATCCGAAAGTGATCCCATCCATCGCTTACACCGAGCCGGAAGTGGCATGGGTGGGTCTGACCGAGAAAGAAGCGAAAGAGAAAGGCATCAGCTACGAAACCTCCACCTTCCCGTGGGCGGCTTCCGGCCGTGCGATCGCTTCCGACTGTGCAGACGGCATGACCAAACTGATCTTCGACAAAGAAACTCACCGCATCATCGGTGGCGCGATTGTCGGCACCAACGGCGGCGAACTGCTGGGTGAAATCGGTCTGGCTATCGAGATGGGCTGCGATGCGGAAGACATCGCGCTGACCATCCACGCTCACCCGACCCTGCACGAATCCGTGGGCCTGGCGGCGGAAATCTACGAAGGCAGCATCACCGACCTGCCTAACCCGAAAGCCAAGAAGAAGTAATTCTGCTGGCTTGACCGGTTAACCAGCGGCCCCTGACAAGGGGCCGTTTTTTTTGCTCAAACTCAGAAAGCGGTATTTTTGTGGCCGCTGCGCCAAATTCCGATCCTCCTGCTTATATCCATTCTAACTATATGGATATAATGCCCTGCTAGTCCGGCAGCCGATTACGCTGCGCTCAACGATTCAGCAAAGATTTAATGTTGCTTTTATGTGAACGAATTAACAACCGTTTCAAATCCTGATATGCTGGCTGAGCGGAACCGGGCACTGTACCTTACAGTCCAGGACATCGACAGCAGTGCCCCGTCAGGATAGATGGCATCTATATCGCCGTGCGCTCTACCCATCAGTCTTTCATGCTGTAACGCTGTTTGACCGTGCTTGTTTGCCCCAATCACCGTTTCGGGGCCTTTACGGGCCGATCGCCTAGCCGCAGAGTGAAACCCCAAGGGTATAAACCCGGTTTGCATATACGCCAGGCACAATAAATGACAATGAGAGCGAGGAGAACGTCGTGCTAGAAGAATACCGTAAGCACGTAGCCGAGCGTGCTGCTGAGGGCATCGCCCCTAAGCCGCTAGACGCCACCCAAATGGCCGCGCTGGTCGAACTACTGAAGAATCCGCCAAAAGGCGAAGAAGAATTCCTGTTAGACCTGCTGATTAACCGTGTTCCACCGGGCGTCGATGAAGCCGCCTACGTCAAAGCAGGTTTCCTGGCGGCCATCGCCAAAGGCGAAGCGACATCCCCCCTGGTTACCCCCGAGAAAGCCATTGAACTGTTAGGCACCATGCAGGGCGGCTATAACATTCATCCGCTGATCGAAGCGCTGGACAACGAAACGCTGGCGCCCATCGCCGCGAAAGCGCTGTCCCACACGCTGCTGATGTTCGACAACTTCTACGACGTGGAAGAGAAGGCCAAGGCCGGTAACCCGCACGCCAAGCAGATCATGCAGTCCTGGGCCGATGCCGAATGGTACCTGTCACGCCCTGAGCTGGCGGAAAAGATCACCGTCACCGTGTTCAAAGTCACCGGCGAAACCAACACCGATGACCTTTCTCCGGCGCCGGACGCCTGGTCGCGCCCGGACATCCCGCTGCACGCGCTGGCGATGCTGAAAAACGAACGTGAAGGCATCGTGCCGGATCAGCCGGGCAGCGTCGGCCCGATCAAACAGATCGAGCTGCTGAACAAGAAAGGCTTCCCGCTGGCCTACGTCGGCGACGTGGTCGGCACCGGTTCTTCCCGTAAATCTGCCACCAACTCCGTGCTGTGGTTTATGGGCGACGACATCCCGCACGTGCCGAACAAGCGCGGCGGCGGCGTGGTGCTGGGCGGCAAGATTGCGCCTATCTTCTTCAACACCATGGAAGATGCCGGCGCCTTGCCAATCGAAGTGGACGTGTCCGAGCTGAACATGGGCGACGTGATCGACGTTTACCCGTACAAAGGTGAAGTACGCAACCACGAGACCGGCGCGCTGATCGCCAACTTCGAGCTGAAAACCGACGTGCTGCTGGATGAAGTGCGCGCCGGCGGCCGTATCCCGCTGATCATCGGCCGCGGCCTGACCACCAAGGCGCGCGAAGCGCTGGGTCTGCCGCACAGCGACGTGTTCCGTATCGCCAAGCCGGTTGCCGCCAGCAGCAAAGGCTTCTCGCTGGCGCAGAAAATGGTCGGCCGCGCCTGCGGCGTCGCCGGCATTCGCCCTGGCGAGTACTGCGAACCGAAGATGACCTCCGTCGGTTCTCAGGACACCACCGGCCCGATGACCCGCGATGAGCTGAAAGACCTGGCCTGCCTCGGCTTCTCCGCCGATCTGGTCATGCAGTCGTTCTGCCACACCGCCGCGTACCCGAAACCGGTCGACGTGACCACGCACCACACGCTGCCTGACTTCATCATGAACCGCGGCGGCGTCTCGCTGCGTCCGGGCGACGGCGTGATCCACTCCTGGTTGAACCGTATGCTGCTGCCTGACACCGTCGGCACCGGCGGCGATTCCCACACCCGCTTCCCGATCGGCATCTCCTTCCCGGCCGGTTCCGGCCTGGTGGCGTTTGCCGCCGCGACCGGCGTGATGCCGCTGGATATGCCTGAGTCGGTGCTGGTGCGCTTCAAAGGCAAAATGCAGCCGGGCATCACCCTGCGCGATCTGGTGCACGCCATCCCTTACTACGCGATCCAGCAAGGCTTGCTGACCGTCGAGAAGAAGGGCAAGAAAAACATCTTCTCCGGCCGTATTCTGGAGATCGAAGGCCTGCCGGACCTGAAGGTCGAGCAGGCGTTTGAGCTGACCGATGCGTCCGCCGAACGTTCCGCCGCCGGTTGTACCATCAAGCTGGACAAGGCGCCGATCGAAGAGTACCTGAACTCCAACATCGTGTTGCTGAAGTGGATGATCTCCGAAGGCTACGGCGATCGCCGTACGCTGGAGCGCCGTATTCAGGGCATGGAAAAATGGCTGGCGGATCCGCAGCTGCTGGAAGGCGATACGGATGCGGAATACGCGGCGGTGATCGACATCGATCTGAACGAGATCAAAGAGCCGATCCTGTGCGCGCCGAACGATCCTGACGATGCACGCCTGCTGTCTGACGTGGCCAACAGCAAAATCGATGAAGTGTTCATCGGTTCTTGCATGACCAACATCGGCCACTTCCGCGCGGCCGGCAAGCTGCTGGATCAGCACAAGGGCCAGCTGCCGACCCGTCTGTGGGTGGCGCCGCCAACCAAGATGGACGCGGCTCAGCTGACCGAAGAAGGCTACTACAGCGTCTTCGGCAAGAGCGGGGCGCGTATCGAGATCCCGGGCTGCTCGCTGTGCATGGGCAACCAGGCGCGCGTGGCGGACGGTGCGACGGTGGTCTCCACCTCGACCCGTAACTTCCCGAACCGTCTGGGTACCGGTGCCAACGTCTATCTGGCGTCTGCTGAACTGGCTGCGGTTGCGTCCCTGCTGGGCCGCCTGCCGACGCCGGACGAGTACCAGACCTATATGGCGCAGGTCGACAAGACGGCGGCGGATACCTACCGCTATCTGAACTTTGACCAACTGGGGCAGTACACCGAAAAAGCCGACGGCGTGATCTTCCAGACCGCGGTTTAATTCAGCGTCAATCCCAAGCTGCGGGGCCCTTTCCAGGGCCCCGTTTTTTTATTTTACGTTCAAAGCCTGCCCGCTATTTTTTGAATATTTCTACGTGGATATCTTTGTGATCGCTCTCTTGCCCGGTGGCGGAGATGATGCGATAGAAGCAGTATTTCCCATCCAACCCGCTGAGTTCATTACATTTCTTATCAACCTCTGAGGAAATATATTTATGGCCGACGGTAGGCACGCCGGTCTGCTGAATGGAGAGATCGCCGAGTTTGGTGTAGCTGGCGGATTCTTCAAGGGTGATTTGTTTGGCGGCGAACGCCGATGCAGAGAACATCATGCTCAATGCGACAATGGAGGTTATGTATTTCATGGCACACATCCTGATCGTGGTGATAGGTATGAATGAGGTGAGAACACCACTGGCCGCTGGTGAACATAATTAGAGCTCCTTTATTTAAAAGCTAATCGATATTGAGGGGATGTCAATAAAGCCGCGTCGCGCCAGAAACAATTAACTTATTAATTTTAAAGGGAAATTATAATCCCGATAAAATCGTGACATACATCTCCACGGTATCTACATGATTCAAATAAATAACCTGCGAGCGGCGGATTATCGGCAGACTTTTCGCATGGCGGGCATGCGCCGCGCGGCGACGAGGCACCGCTTCGCTTTCCTTAAGGGATCGCGGCCGGCGTCTTCCCATCGCCGCCGCAAGCCGCTATATTGCGTGCCGCCAAGGTTTTATTTTGCCGAGTTGCCAACTTTGCGAGCGCTCACTGAGTTAGCAATCAATTTATGTTTACACTAAGAAAAAGGGCTCAGGAGGGCATGCTATGGATTACGAATTTCTGCGTGACGTTACCGGTCAGGTGATCGTCAGATTTTCGATGGGGCATGAAGCGATTGGCCACTGGATCAACGAAGAAGTCAAAGGCGATTTCAACCTG
Organism: Serratia sp. HRI; assembly: GCF_010119335.3. Lineage (NCBI taxonomy): Bacteria > Pseudomonadati > Pseudomonadota > Gammaproteobacteria > Enterobacterales > Yersiniaceae > Serratia > Serratia sp. HRI. The sequence continues at coordinate 3,501,075 of NZ_CP083690.1, forward strand.
CTGGACCGCATAGAAGCCGGTGCGGCCGAGGTCAAAGGCAGCGAACGTCAATGGCAGCTGGAAGGCCATGAATATACGCTGTTGATGGATGGTGAAGAAGTGATGATCCGCGCCAATCAGCTGGAGTTCGAAGGCGATGAAATGGAAGAGGGGATGAACTACTACGACGAAGAAAGCCTCTCATTCTGCGGCGTTGAGGACTTCCTGCTGGTGTTGAAGGCCTATCGTTCTTTCATGCTGAAATACTAAGCATCAGGGCGCGGCGTGCCGCGCCCTTTCCATCACAGAGGCGGGATATTGCGGCCGTAATAGATTTCCTGCATCTCTTTCCATAACAGATCGGTGATCTGTTTGCGTTCGACGGCGCTCAGCGCTTCCGGTGCCGCGTTGAATAGGTAGTGCTTCAGATCGAAATCCTTCAGCAACATCTTGGTATGGAAGATATTTTCCTGGTAAACGTTCACGTCCATCATGTGGTACAGCGTCTTGATGTCTTCCGACATAAAGTTCTGGATCGAATTGATCTCATGATCGATGTAATGTTTCACGCCGTTCACGTCGCGGGTGAAACCGCGCACGCGGTAGTCCATGGTGACGATGTCGGATTCCAGCTGGTGAATTAAGTAGTTCAGCGCCTTGAGGGGCGAAATGACGCCGCAGGTCGAGACTTCGATATCGGCGCGAAAGGTGCACAGTCCGCCTTCCGGATGGCTTTCCGGGTAGGTGTGTACGCAGATGTGGCTCTTGTCCAGGTGCGCGACGACCGTGTTCGGCAGCGGGCCGGGGTGTTCCGACGTATCGACGTCTTTTGGATCGATCGGCTCTTCGCTGACCAGGATGGTGACGCTGGCGCCCTGCGGCTCGTAGTCCTGACGCGCGATGTTCAGAATATTGGCGCCGATGATTGAGCAGGTCTCGCTCAGGATCTCGGTCAGCCGGTTGGCATTATATTGTTCGTCAATGTAGGTGATATAGCCGTCGCGATCGTCCGCGGTCTTGGCGTAACAAATATCGTAAATACAAAAACTCAGGCTCTTGGTCAGGTTATTGAAGCCGTGCAGTTTTAGCTTATGCAATTTGGGCCACCTCCTTTATCTTCTCGCTTAACGTGTTACGTTCAGGGCATTGAGCAAATATTGTGGCAGGGCAAAGCTGCCGACGTGAATTGCCGGGTTGTAATAACGGCAGTGTAGGCCGCTTTGGTTAAAGCGCTGTTGCAGAGTAGGCAGATCGATCTGGCGCAGCGCCGGGTTCTGGCTTGCCCAAGCAAAGGTCATGATGCCGCCGTAATAGGTCGGGATCGCTGCCTGATAGAAGCTGACGTCGCTAAAGTAGCCGCTCAGTTTGGCGTGGCTGTTGACCGCTTCGTCCTGCTGCAGGAAACAGACGCCGTTTTGCGCGACGAAAATACCGCCCTCATTCAGGCAGCGGGCGCAGCCTTCATAAAACGCTGAGGTGAACAGGCTTTCACCGGGGCCGATCGGATCGGTGCAGTCGGAGATGATCACATCGAAGGTTTCGTCGGTTTGGTTCACGAAGTTGACGCCGTCGTCGATCACCAGCTTGAAGCGCGGATCGTCATAGGCGCCGGCGCTGTGGTTGGGCAGGTATTGGCGGCAGAACTCGACGACGCCGGCGTCGATTTCGACCATGGTGATCTGTTCCACGCCAGGATGCCGGCTGACTTCGCGCAGCATACCGCCGTCGCCGCCGCCGATGATCAGCACTTTCTTCGCCGCGCCGTGCGCCAGCAGCGGCACGTGAGTCAGCATTTCGTGATAGATGAACTCGTCACGCTCGGTGGTTTGCACCACGCCGTCGAGCGCCATCACGCGCCCCAGCACCGGGTTCTCGAAGATCACCAGATCCTGATGATCGGTCTTCTCGCGGTACAGCACCTTCTCTACCGAGAAGTACTGGCCGAAGCCCGTATGCAGCGTTTCGTACCAAATTTCTTTCTGGGTCATGTGCGGGAAACTCCGTAATAACAGCCATGAAAAATCGGCGCAACATCATAGCTAACTCTGCCTGGCGATGCACGGTTGAATTTCAGACAGAGAGAGCGTTAGGCGGGCGGGAGAAGGGGGGAAATTAGTTGGCGTAGGCCAGCAGGCTCAAAGAGTCGCGCGCCAGCGATTTGCATTTTTTAGGCGTTGGAATGGCGATGCCGCTGAGATCGCGGTAGCTGTCTTCGCCCAACGCCTTCATATTGAAGCTGTTGTAGTTGCTCAAATCCCAGCGGTTTTGTTGCGCGAAATAGACGATGGCGCGTTTGATTTGCGCATTTGGCAAATCGTTGTAGCCGCAATCATTTTTCAAATAAATAAATACCGCCGTCAGATCGGCCAGATCTTCCGCCTCGGATTCATTCAGCGCCAGACTGGCGTTGGAGAAGCCCAGCATCGCCAGCAACAGCATCGATAACGTTGTTTTTTTCATCATGAAATAGGCCTGTTTGTCGTTTGCAGACGTTACCACACTTGCCTGTAAAGGCACCAAATTTTATTGCCGCTGGGCGCGGCCTCGCGTTCGTCAATGGCGCTCTCTTGATTGTGAGGCATAGCTTAAAATACCGCCAGGAAAGGCTTGACCTTCCGCCAGGGGGAAGGTTTAGGCTGGCGGCATTGAGTTATGTCACTGAGAAAAGGGAGTCAGCGATGTTACGCCGTGATTTTATTAAATTAACCGCCGCGCTGGGCGCCGCGAGCGCATTGCCGTTATGGAGCCGGACCGCCTGGGCGGCCGATCGGCCGGCCCTGCCGGTACCGCCGCTGTTGATGCCGGACGCGCAGGGAAAGATTGCGCTGGCGCTGCAGGCGGGGGAAACCCGCTGGTTGCCCGGCGCCGCCACCAAAACCTGGGGATTCAACGGCGCGCTGCTCGGGCCGGCGGTGAAACTGCAGCGTGGCCAGCCGGTAACGGTTGATATCAAAAACAGCCTGGCGGAGGCCAGCACCGTCCACTGGCACGGCCTGGAGATTCCCGGTGACGTCGATGGTGGCCCGCAGGCATTGATTCATCCCGGCGCGACGCGCACGGTGAATTTCACCGTCGATCAACCGGCGGCCACCTGCTGGTTCCACCCGCATACGCACGGTAAAACCGGCAGCCAGGTCATGATGGGGCTGGCGGGGCTGGTGCTGCTGGAAGACGAAGAGAGCGCCAAACTGCCGCTGCCGAAAACCTGGGGACAGGATGATATTCCGGTGATCCTGCAGGATAAGCGGCTGGGCAAAGACGCGCAGATCGAATACCGCCTGGACGTGATGAGTGCGGCGGTGGGCTGGTTTGGCGACCGCATGTTCACCAACGGTGCGCAGTATCCACAACATCTGGCGCCGCGCGGTTGGCTGCGCCTGCGTTTCCTCAACGGCTGCAACGCCCGCTCGCTGAATCTGGCGGCCAGTGACAACCGTCCGCTGTATGTCATCGCCAGCGATGGCGGTTTCCTGGCGGAGCCGGTGAAACTGACCGAGCTGCCGATGCTGATGGGCGAACGCTTTGAAGTGCTGGTCGATGCCTCGGATGGGAAAGCGTTCGATATCGTGACGCTGCCGGTGAAGCAGATGGGCATGACGCTGGCGCCGTTCGATCAAACGCTACCGGTGTTGCGCATTCAGCCGTCGCTGGCGCAGGGCATCAAAACCATGCCGGACAGCCTGGTGAAGCTGCCGACGTTGCCTGCCACCACCGGCATCCAGGAGCGTTGGCTGCAGCTGATGATGGATCCGCAGCTGGATATGCTCGGAATGCAGGCGCTGATGGATCGCTATGGTCACCAGGCGATGGCCGGCATGAGCATGAATCATGGCGCGACGGGTGGCGCAGATATGAAAGGCATGGAGAAGGGCGGCATGCAGGGCATGGACCATGGCAACATGGGCAACATGAAGGGCATGGATCATGGCAATATGGCCGGGATGGAGCATGGTGGCGCGCAGGGCAAAGCCAAACCGTTCGATTTCAGCAACGGCAACATGATCAACGGCAAGGCCTTCGATATGACCAAGCCGATGTTCGCCACCAAACGGGGCCAGTATGAAAAGTGGACCATTTCCGGCGAGGGCGACATGATGTTGCACCCGTTCCACATTCACGGCACCCAGTTCCGCATCTTGTCGGAAAACGGCAAACCGCCGGCGGCGCATCGCAGCGGCTGGAAGGACACGGTGCGCGTCGAAGGGTGGCGCAGTGAAGTGCTGGTGCGTTTTGACCATCCGGCCAGCAGCGAACATGCGTACATGGCCCACTGCCACCTGTTGGAACATGAAGATACCGGCATGATGATGGGCTTCACCGTCGCCGATTGATGGCGGCCCGGTGCTCAAGCGGTGGCGCGCTCGCGTCGCCATCGCCTGGTTCAATGAAAGGAAGCCGTTATACTGATTAAAATATCAGCTACTGAGGAGTGCGTCATGCCGACAAAATTGGATCCCATCGTTTCTGAGTTTGAGACTCAAGAGCAGGCTGATAGCTACGATCGTTGGTTCAGAAGCACCGCGGAATCTTCCATCAATAGCGACTCCCCCCGTATTCCCCATGACGAAGTCATGGCCGGCGCTCGTCACATTATCGAGCAGGCGAAAGCCAAAAGAAAATCGGCCTGACCCTTATGTTAACCGTCAAATGGGCTGACGAAGCAAAAACGGGTTATATACGCCGCTGGCTTTTATCGCTGAGCGAAATCCACTTGCCGCTGAGGCTTTGTTGCAACGCATTGAAGAGTCGGTTATCCCGTTAGCGGAACATCCTTATCTATTCAGGCCAGGCAGGGTGAACGGGACTCGTGAAATGGTTTTTCATCCTAATTACATTGTGGTTTACCGCGTGCTGGCTGCACATATTGAAATAGTGAGTGTCCTGCACGCTCGTCAGGAATACCCTTAATAAAGAAAACTCCCCTGTCCGGGAGAGAGGCAAGTGGTAACGGCCTATGCTAAACTCTGCGCCTTTCTTCCGGCAACTGACCTGAATACTATGAAACACACTGTAGACGTAATGATTTCCGAGCAGGAAGTTAAGACCCGTATCGCCGAACTTGGCCGCCAGATCACCGAACATTACCGCGACAGCGGCAGCGACATGGTGCTGGTCGGGCTGCTGCGCGGCTCCTTCATGTTCATGGCCGATCTCTGCCGCGCGATCGACGTGCCGCACGAAGTCGACTTTATGACGGCCTCCAGCTACGGCAGCGGCATGTCCACCACCCGCGACGTAAAGATCCTCAAGGATCTGGACGAAGACATTCGCGGCAAAGACGTGCTGATCGTGGAAGACATCATCGATTCCGGCAACACGCTGAACAAAGTGCGCGAGATTTTGGCGCTGCGCGGGCCGAAATCGCTGGCGATTTGCACCTTGCTGGACAAGCCTGAGCGCCGTGAAGTACAGGTGCCGGTCGAATATGTCGGCTTCTCGATCCCTGATGAGTTCGTGGTGGGGTATGGCATCGACTACGCTCAGCGCTACCGTCACCTGCCGTACGTCGGTAAAGTGGTGCTGCTGGACGAGTAATTGATGTGGGGCGCGGCCAGCCGCGCCCGCGGCGGGATTATACGCCCTTATCCTGCTTCAGTTTGGCTATCGCTTTGCGGTAGCCCATCTCCAGGCTCTCGCGGCTGGTCGCCAGCACTTCCATATCGCGCAGGCGGCCGTCCTGAATGCCGTAGACCCAACCGTGGATCATCACCTTCTGGCCGCGCTTCCAGGCGGACTGCATGATGGTGGAGTGGCCCAGGTTGTACACCTGCTCAATGACGTTGATCTTGCACAGCATGTCGAAACGCTGCTCCGGCGGCAGTTCGCCCAGCAGCGAGCTGTGCTTGTACCACAGGTCGCGAATGTGCAGCAGCCAGTTGTCGATCAACCCCAGCTCCGGGTTTTCCACCGCCGCCTGCACGCCGCCGCAGCCCAGGTGGCCGCAGATGATGATGTGTTCGACTTCCAGCACATCTACCGCATACTGCACCACCGACAGGCAGTTAAGATCGGTATGGATAACGAGGTTCGCCACGTTGCGATGGACGAACAGTTCACCCGGCTCGAGGCCGGTCAGGCGTTCGGCGGGAACGCGGCTGTCAGAGCAACCAATCCATAAGAAACGGGGCTTTTGCGCCTGGGCTAAACGTTCAAAAAATTCCGGGTCTTCCTGACTGATATTGGCCGACCAGGCATGGTTGTTGGCGATAAGCTCTTCGATTTCTTTCATGGAGTTTATTGACTCGTAACGAACAGATTGCGTTGGGGTAATATAGGGTAAGCGTCACAATTTGGAAATCGGAACAGTGGTGCAACCTCATTTTCCGCACGGATTCGACTCAGTGGAAACGTCGCCGATGCTAGGATTATCGTTATTGTTTCAAGCCTCGCAGACAGGGGCGCGGCGGCATACTCATCGTCATAAGGTACTATTTTACATATGAATTATGCACTGGAATTAGCGCAGCTGACCAAGACTTACGCCGGTGGCGTCAAGGCGCTGCGCGGCATCGACCTGAGCGTCGAGGCGGGGGACTTTTATGCCCTTTTGGGGCCAAACGGCGCCGGTAAATCCACCACCATCGGCATCATCAGCTCGCTGGTGAACAAAACCGCCGGCAGCGTGCGGGTGTTCGGTTACGACATCGATAAAGACATCGTCAACGCCAAGCGCCAGCTCGGCCTGGTGCCGCAGGAGTTCAACTTCAACCCGTTCGAGACCGTGTTGCAGATCGTGGTGAACCAGGCGGGTTACTACGGCGTCACGCGGCGTGAAGCGATGGCGCGCGCCGAAAAATACCTCAACCAGCTGGATCTGTGGGGCAAGCGCAACGAGCGCGCCCGCATGCTGTCCGGCGGCATGAAGCGCCGCCTGATGATCGCCCGCGCGTTGATGCATCAGCCGAAGCTGCTGATCCTCGATGAGCCGACCGCCGGGGTGGATATCGAGCTGCGCCGTTCGATGTGGGGCTTCCTGAAAGAGCTGAATGCCCAGGGCACCACCATTATCCTTACCACCCACTATCTGGAAGAGGCGGAGATGCTGTGCCGCAACATCGGTATCATCCAGAACGGGGAGCTGGTGGAAAACACCTCGATGAAGGGGCTGCTGGCCAAGCTGAAGTCGGAAACCTTTATCCTCGATCTGGCGGCGAAGAGCCCGCTGCCGAAGCTGGACGGTTACCGCAGCCGCCTGACGGATACCTCCACGCTGGAAGTGGAGGTGATGCGCGAGCAGGGGCTGAACGGCTTATTCGCCCAGCTGAGCGCGCAGGGCGTGCAGGTGCTGAGCATGCGCAATAAGGCGAACCGCCTGGAAGAGCTGTTTGTCACCCTGGTTAACGGCAATGGAGAAAAAGCATGACGCGTTTGTATTGGGTGGCCTTACAGAGCATCTGGGCCAAAGAGGTGAACCGCTTCGCGCGCATCTGGATCCAGACCCTGGTGCCGCCGGTGATCACCATGACGCTGTACTTCATCATCTTCGGTAATCTGATCGGCTCGCGCATCGGCGATATGCACGGCTTCAGCTACATGCAGTTCATCGTGCCCGGCCTTATCATGATGGCGGTGATCACCAACTCTTACGCCAACGTCGCCTCGTCGTTCTTCAGCGCCAAGTTCCAGCGCAACATTGAAGAACTGCTGGTGGCGCCGGTGCCGACCCACGTGGTGATCGCCGGCTATGTCGGCGGCGGCGTGGCGCGCGGCATCTGCGTCGGCGTGCTGGTGACCATCATCTCGCTGTTCTTCGTACCGCTGCAGGTACACGCCTGGTGGGTGATTGCGCTGACGCTGTTGTTGACGGCGATCCTGTTCTCGCTGGCGGGGCTGATCAACGCGGTGTTCGCCACCACCTTCGACGACATCAGCCTGATCCCGACCTTCGTCCTGACGCCGCTGACCTACCTGGGCGGGGTGTTTTACTCGCTGTCGCTGCTGCCGCCATTCTGGCAGGCGGTGTCCAAGCTGAATCCCATCGTCTATATGATCAGCGGGTTCCGCTACGGTTTCCTCGGCATCAACGATGTGCCGCTGGCGTTCACCATGGCGGTGCTGGTGGCGTTTATCGCGGTGTTCTACCTGCTGTCCTGGTACCTGATCGAGCGCGGCCGCGGCCTGCGCAGCTGATCGTATCGCGCCCCCGCTTTCCCGGCGGGGGCACTTTTCTTGATTTGGCGCAGGCGGCACGTAAATCAATAGAATTGCTCAGATAACCGCTAGTTCCCCGCTGTTCAAATCGTGCTATGCTGGCGCTCCACATTTCCTTCACTTTTGTCATTACGCACTCGTAAGCAGAACATCATCATGCGGCCTCAATACAAGTTAGCGGCTGGGTTACTCGGCATTCTGATGTCGTTGGTTTCCCCTGTGAGCCTGGCGAATCTGCTGTCGGAAGACAGCGCGGTTAAATCTGAATACATGGAAGCGCAGCGCGACAGCGAAGTCTATGCGTTGGTAGGCGAGCATGTGATCCCGGTCGGGGAAGTGAAGCGCGGGCAGCTGATCCAGGTGTTCCCGGCGGATGCGGAATACTACGAATTCAAATTCGGGCACGGTACCGGCTTTATCGATAAAGACGACGTGCGTGAGCTGAAGAAGTCGCGCAAGGTGCAAGACGATCTGGGCGAGCTGAACAAACCGCTGACCAACCAGAACCTGATCACCCAAAAAACGATCGACGTTTACACCGCGGCGGACAAGGACAGCGAGGTCTTCGGCACGCTGGAAGGCAACCTGCGCTACCCGATCATCGGCAAACTGAAGGACCGGTTGAACAACACCTGGTACGAGGTCAACATCGGCGATCGGCTGGGGTTCGTCAGTGAGTTGGACTGCGAGATCGATAACGGCATCCCGGTGCTGACTTACCACCACCTGCTGAAAAACGAAGAGAACAAACGCTTCCGCCACACCTCGACTACCACCTCTGACGTGGCGTTCAGCAACCAGATGACCTACCTGAAACAGGCGGGTTACGACACCATTTCGCTGTACCAGCTGGAAGCCTACCTGAAGAACCAGATCAACCTGCCGGGCAAGGCGATCGTGCTGACCTTCGACGACGGGCTGAAGTCGGTTTATCGCTACGCTTATCCGGTGCTGAAGGATTACGGTTTCCGCGCGACGGCGTTCATCATCTCTTCGCGCATCAAGCGCCACCCGCAGAAATGGAACCCGGACTCGCTGCAGTTTATGAGCGTCTCGGAGCTGAAGCAGATTCAGGACGTGTTCGACGTGCAGTCGCACACCCACTTCCTGCACCGCACCGACGGCAATCGCCAGCCGATTTTGCTAAGCCGTTCGCTGCACAATATCGAGTTCGATTTTGAGCGCTCGCGCCGCGCGCTGTCGCAGTTCAACCCGCACGTGCTGTATCTGTCCTACCCGTTCGGCGGCTATAACCAGCGGGCGATCCAGGCGGCGCAGGATGCCGGTTTCCATCTGGCGGTGACCACGGTGCAGGGCAAGGTGAAACCGGGGGATAACCCCTATACGCTGAAGCGGCTGTATATTCTGCGCACCGACTCGATCCAGACCATGGCGGATCGAATAGCCAACAAGCCGGGCACGGTGGTGGTGCAGTAAGGGAGAACGGGCGCGCAAGGCGCCCGTTTTAGCGTCAGGCGACCTGAACCGGCACGGCTTTCGCCTTGCGCAGCAGGTTATTGTCACCTTCGAAATAGGCGACTTTCGGATGGTGTTGGCGGGCGTCGGCGTCGGTCATTTGCACATAGGAGCAGATGATCAGCTTGTCGCCCACGCAGGCGCAGCGCGCGGCGGCGCCGTTGACCGAAATGATGCGCGAACCGCGCTCGGCGGCGATGGCGTAGGTGGAGAAGCGCTGGCCGTTATCCACGTTGTAAATATCGATCGCTTCATATTCCAGAATGCCGGCGGCCTCCAGGAAATCCTGGTCGATGGCGCAGGACCCTTCATAGTGCAAGTCAGCCTGAGTGACTTTGACGCGATGCAGCTTGCCTTGCAGCATAGTACGTATCATAGCTTTACCTAACTGAATATCGGCCTTCACAGGCGCTGGGGTTGAACATCTCTCCTGCATCCCTGCAATCTCTATCGTCACCGATTGCCCCGCCGTTGTCTACCAATGGTCTGGGTTTCAGGGTGACGACAGTATAAAAAATGGCTTACAGCGTCAGGTCGACCTGCTGATTGTCGATAAGACGTGCCTTGCCCAGCCAGGCGGCCATCAGCACCACCGCCCGCTGGCTGTCCACCGTCAGCGGCTGCAGGCTGTCGGCGTCGCGAATAAACAGCTCATCCGGCGTAAAGCCGGCGGCGCGCAGCTGCTCGGCGGTCTGCTCCAGCAGCGCTTCGACATGGCGTTCGCCATTGGCCAACTGCTGCGCCAGCGCGTTCATGATCTTGCTCAGCTGCGGAGCGACCTTGCGCTCTTCGGCGGTCAGGTAGCCGTTGCGCGAGCTGAGGGCCAGGCCGTCTTTGGCGCGCACGGTCGGCACGCCGACGATGTCGATGTCGTAACCCATGTCCGCCACCATTTTGCGGATCAGCGCCAGCTGTTGGTAATCCTTTTCGCCGAAGCAGGCTAAATCAGGCTGCACCAGGTTGAACAGCTTGCTGACGATGGTGGAAACGCCGCGGAAGTGGCCCGGCCGGCTTGCGCCTTCCAGGATGCTGGAGATGCCCGGCACGTCGACGTAAGTCTGCTGCTCCAGCCCCTGCGGATAGACCGCGGCCGGAGCCGGCGCGAACACCAGGTCGACGCTGCGGCGGGTCAGCTTCTCGCTGTCTTCCTGCAGCGTGCGCGGGTAGCGCGCCAGATCGTCCGGCCGATCGAACTGCATCGGGTTGACGAAGATGCTCACCACCACCACGTCGGCGCGGGCGCGCGCTTCATCGACCAGCGTCATATGGCCGTCGTGCAGGTTGCCCATGGTCGGCACCAGCGCGATGCGTTTGCCTTCCTGGCGCCAGCGGCGGATCTGTTGACGCAGCATCGGCAGGGTTTCGATAATAATCATTGGGTGACTCCTGGAACCATCGCTTAGTTAAAAGAGTGTTCAGCCGCCGGGTAGAGGCCTTGCTCCACTTCCTGAATGTAGTGCTGCACTGCCGTGCGGATATCGCCGCTCTGCGCCAGGAAGTTCTTGGCGAACTTCGGCGTATGGCCGCCGGTGATGCCGAAGGCGTCGTGCATCACCAGGATCTGGCCGTCGGTGCCGTTGCCGGCGCCGATGCCGATGACTGGAATGGACAACGCTTCGGTGATCTGGCGCGCCAGCTCGGTCGGCACGCATTCCAGCACCAGCAGCTGAATACCGGCCAGTTCCAGATTCTGCGCGTCCTGCAACAGCTGTTTGGCGGCCAGTTCGTCACGTCCTTGTACCTTATAGCCGCCGAACACGTTGACCGACTGCGGCGTCAGGCCCAGGTGGCCGCACACCGGCACTGCGCGCTCGGCGAGCATTTTCACCGTGTCGCACAGCCAGCTGCCGCCTTCCAGTTTCACCATGTTGGCGCCGGCGCGCATCAGCTCGGCGGCGTTGGCGAAGGTCTGTTCCGGGGTGGCGTAACTCATGAACGGCAGATCGGCCAACAGCAGGCAGGCCGGCGCGCCGCGGCGCACGGCGCGAGTGTGGTAGGCCACGTCGGCGACGGTGACCGGCAGCGTGGAGTCGTGGCCCTGCAGCGTCATGCCCAGCGAATCGCCCACCAACAGGACTTTGATGCCTTGCTCTTCAAACAGTTTGGCAAAGCTGGCATCGTAGGCGGTAAGGGTAGCAAACTTGCGCTGCTCCTGTTTCCACTGGCGCAAGTGGGTCACGGTGGTGGGTTTCATCACAACGTCTCCTGAAACGGGCCGTGCGGCTTACGCAGGCCCAGGCTGCAAAAAAGTGCAGCCATTCTACTGTAACCCGATCGGGGTGGGTAGCGCGGATCGCCATGCTTAAGCGGTTCTTAAGAACCTTGTGGTGCAATGGCGCCAAGACTCAAAAGGGATACTCATGCGAATTTTGCTGATCGAAGATGACAAACTGATCGGGGACGGCATCAAGGCCGGGCTGACCAAACTCGGCTTCAATCTGGACTGGTTCACCGACGGCGTCGTCGGCAAAAATGCGCTGGACAGTGCGCCGTACGACGCGGTGATCCTCGATCTCAGCCTGCCGGGCCTCGACGGTCTGGATCTGCTGCGCCAGTGGCGCCAGGCCGGGCAAGACGTGCCGGTCCTGATCCTCACCGCCCGCGACGCGCTGGAGCAGCGAGTCAGCGGGCTGCAAAGCGGTGCCGACGATTATCTGTGCAAGCCGTTCGCGCTGGCCGAAGTGGCGGCGCGCCTGCAGGCGCTGATCCGCCGTCGCCACGGCCAACTGATGCCGCAGCTGACGCACGGCAACGTGGTGTTCGACAGCGCCACCCGCAGCGTGAGCTGCAACGGCGAGCCGGTGACGCTGACGCCGCGCGAATTGGCGGTGCTGGAACTGTTTCTGCACAACAAGGGGCGGGTGCTGGCGCGGCCGTTGATTCAGGAGAAGCTGTACAACTGGGATGACGAGGTGAGCAGCAACGCGGTGGAGGTACATATTCACCACCTGCGGCGCAAGCTGGGCAACGGCTTCATCCGTACCATCCACGGCGTGGGTTACACGCTGGGGGATGCGCCGTGAAGCGTCTCAGCCTGCGGCTGCGCCTGATCCTGATCTTCAGCCTGCTGGCGCTGCTGACCTGGAGCACCGCCAGCGTGGTGGCCTGGGTGATGTCGCGCAACACCATCAACGAAGTGTTCGACACCCAACAGATGCTGTTCGCCAAACGGCTGGCGACCGCCAACCTCGGCGATCTGCTGGCCGATGAAAGTGCGCGCAGCCTGCCGAAAACCAAGAAGCTGGTGCATCACGGCAAGCGCGGCGAGCAGGACGACGACGCGCTGGCGTTCGCCATCTTCGATCGCCAAGGCAAGATGCTGCTCAACGACGGCGAGAACGGCGCCGACTTCCTGTTTGACGGGGAGCGTGAAGGTTTTACCGACGGCGAGCGCAAAGGCGATGACGACAGTTGGCGCCTGGTATGGTTGACCAGCCCGGACGGGCGCTACCGCATCGTGGTCGGCCAGGAGTGGGATTACCGGCGCGATATGGCGCTGGGCATGGTGACCGGCCAACTGGTGCCCTGGCTGGCGACGCTGCCGGTGCTGATGCTGCTGATCGCGCTGATGGTCGGGCGCGAGCTGCGGCCGCTGCGCACTGTGGCGGCCGGTTTGCGCCGGCGCGCACCCGATGACGCGACGCCGCTGGACGCGCGCCAGGTGCCGACCGAGGTGCGCCCGCTGGTGGATGCGCTCAATGCGCTGTTCGCCCGCATCAACGCTCTGCTGGTGCGGGAGCGGCGCTTCACCTCCGATGCCGCGCACGAGTTGCGCAGCCCGCTGGCGGCGCTGCGGGTGCAGACCGAAGTGGTGCAACTGGCGGGGGACGATGCGCCGATGCGCGAGCACGCGCTGGACAATCTGACGCTCGGCATCGATCGCGCGACCCGACTGGTGGATCAGCTGCTGACGCTGTCGCGGCTGGATTCGCTGTCCGATCTGGCCGAACTGGCGCCGATCGACTGGAACGACCTGGTGACGATGACCCTGGCGGAGCAGGATCGGCAGGCCCATGCGGCGGGCGTGACGCTACGCTATGAACATCGGGGAACGCCGCCGCCGCGTCAGGGGGAAACCTTGCTGCTGTCGCTGCTATTGCGCAACCTGCTGGATAACGCGGTGCGCTACACCCCGCAGGGCGGCGTCGTCACCGTGACGCTGAGCGAACGCTCGCTGACGGTGGAGGACGACGGTCCGGGGGTCACCACGGAACATCTGGCGCGGCTCGGAGAACGCTTCTATCGCCCGCCGGGACAGGAGCAAACCGGCAGCGGGCTGGGGCTCTCGATCGTGCAGCGTATCGCCGGCTTGCATGGTCTACAGGTCAGTTTCGCCAATCGCCCGGCGGGCGGGTTTGTTGCGCGGTTGGCGCTGTAGGAGGGTCAGGACTTGGGTTTTGGCTGGTGCCACAGCGCCATGCCGTTTTCCGGCACGCGCTTGAGGCAGCTGGCGAGCGGCTCGCCATCGGGGAAAATCAGGTCGGGGGCGATTTCCGCCAGCGGGTAGAGCATGAATTCGCGCTCTTTCAGGCCGTAATGTGGCACCGTCAGGCGCTCGGTATGGATCACCTTGTCGCCGTACAGCATGATGTCCAGATCGAGCGTGCGCGGCCCCCAGCGTTCATCCTTGCGCACACGCCCCTGATTGCGTTCTATCGCCTGGGTATGGTCGAGCAGCTGTTCGGGCGGCAACAGGGTATCCAGCGCCACCACCGCGTTGAGAAAGTCCGGCTGGTTTTGCGGCCCCAGCGGCTTGGTGCGGTAAAACGAAGAACAGGTGACCAGCCGGGTGCGCGGGAGATGCTCCAGCGCCTCCAGTGCGGCTTTAACCTGTTGCAGTGGCTGCGCCAGGTTGCTGCCCAGCGCGATATAAACGCGGATCATTATGCCCCTTCTTTACGCGGTGCCCGGCGGCGAGGGCGGCGTTGACGCGCGCGGCGCGGCGCCGGATCGTCCCCCAGGGTGCTCAGCATGGCTTTCTGCCGCGCCGGCGTGGCGTCCTGGAATTCGCCCCACCACTCGGCCAAACGCAGCATCTCCTGATTGTCTTCCACTTCCGCACGCAACGCCAGCAGATCATAGGCGGCGCGGAATTTCGGGTGCTCCATCAGCTTGTGCGCGCGTTTGCCCTGGCGGCGGGACAGGCGCAGCTGCAGCTGCCAGATATCGCGCACCAGCGTGGTGATGCGTTTCGGGATGGCCAGCGAACGGCACTGCTCGTCGAGTACGTCGTTCATCGCCAGCGCGAAGGCGTCGTAGTAGGCCAGGCCGCTTTCCTGCGCCAGCTTCTGCGCATGCTCCAGCAGCGGGTACCACAGCATGGCGGCAAACAGGAAGGCCGGGTTGACGCGCATGTCGTTCTGCAGACGGTGATCGGTGTTCTTCAGCACCTGCACCAGAATGCGCTCCATCGGCGTATCGTGGTTCGGCGTGAAGTTGCGGGCGATCAGCGGGAACAGCGGTTGGAACAGCTGGTATTCGCACAGCTTCAGGTAGGTCTGGAAACCGTAACCCGCCTGCAGCAGCTTGAGGGATTCTTCGAACAGGCGCGCCGGCGGGATCTCATGCAGCAGCGAGGCCAGGCGCGGGATCGGCTCGGCGGTCTCTTCGCTGATGCGCATATCCAGCTTGGCGGCGAAGCGCACCGCGCGCAGCATGCGCACCGGATCTTCGCGGTAGCGGGTTTCCGGATCGCCAATCAGGCGAATCACGCCCTGTTTCAGGTCGTTCAGGCCGCCGACGTAATCGCGCAGGGTGAAATCCGCCACGCCGTAGTACAGGCTGTTGATGGTGAAATCACGGCGCTGGGCGTCTTCCTCGATCGAGCCGAAGATGTTGTCGCGCAGCAGCATGCCGTTTTGCGCCTGCTGGGACGAGTTTTTGTCGGATTCCTGATTCTGTTCGTGGTGGCCGCGGAAAGTGGCCACTTCGATGATCTCCGGCCCGAACATCACGTGCGCCAAGCGGAAGCGGCGGCCGACCAGGCGGCAGTTGCGGAACAGCTTGCGCACTTGCTCCGGCGTGGCGTTGGTGGTGATGTCGAAGTCTTTCGGCTTTTTGCCGAGCAACAGATCGCGCACGCCGCCGCCGACCAGATAGGCTTCGTAGCCTGACTTGTTCAGGCGGTAAAGCACTTTCAGCGCATTTTCGCTGATGTCTTTGCGGGAGATCGAGTGCTGTTCGCGCGGGATCACGGTCATCGAGTCGTTGCTCTCGGCGATAGGAAAAGGCGGACGCTTGCGCGGCGTTGAGCGGCGGGCAGGGGCATTGCTGCCGTTATCGGCGGCGCGCGGCTGCGGCGCAGGGCGGCTTGGCGCCGCGGCACGCTCTTCGCGGACTACGTTTTTATCGCCGGCCGCCGCGTCGTCGCGGGGCAGCTTGTCATCGCGGGTCAGTACCTTACGACAGAAGTTGGCTACTCGGGTAAAAATGGTACACCTCGATAGTGACTGATAAAAATGGAGCTAACAAAAAATAGCGGCTAATCATAGCTCACCATGGCTCCTTTGAGAATGCCGGCGTGTTTTCATCCAGAGGGATAGCCTCCTGACGCGGCACGTTTTCCAACCGCCAATGTGCGACCGCCCAGCTCAATAATAATGGCAGGTCAAGATCTTGCCAGCTTTCCGGCAGCGGTTGACGCAGAAATTTCAGCGCGGCGATCAGCACCGGGCGCGGATCGCCGGCGGGCAACGCCGGCGCATGGTTTTGCTTCGACAGCTTGATGCCGTTGGCGCCCAGCGCCAGCGGCAGATGCACATAGGCGGGCACCGGCGCCTGCAGCTGGCGATAGAGGGCAATTTGGCGCACCGTCGGTTCGATCAGATCGGCGCCGCGCACAATCTCGGTCACGCCCTGAAAATGGTCGTCGATCACCACCGCCAGGTTGTAGGCGAACAGCCCGTCGCGGCGGCGAATGATAAAGTCTTCCCCCGCCAGCGCCGGATCGGCGTGCAATTCTCCCTGCAGGCGATCGTGGAACCCGTAAACGGGCGCGGTCTGGCGCAAGCGGATGGCGGCGCCCTGCGGGCCGAGCTGCAAATCGCGGCAGTGGCCGTCGTACAATCCGCCGATCTGCTGGATGCGGCTGCGGGTGCAGGTGCAGTAATAGCTGAGCCCCTGGCGCTGCAACAGATCCAGCGCGGCGCGATAGGCGTCGTGACGTTGGGATTGATAGATGACCTGGCCGTCCCAGTGGAGACCATAATGTTCCAGCGCGGACAGGATGCGAGCGGCGGCGCCGGGGACTTCGCGCGGCGGGTCGATATCTTCGATGCGAACCAGCCACTGCCCGCGTTGGGCGCGAGCCTGAAGGTAGCTTCCCAGAGCGGCAATCAGCGAACCGAAATGCAGATCCCCGGAAGGCGATGGGGCAAAGCGCCCCACATAATGACTTTCTTGCATATCAGAGGGGAGAGGTTCCCTTTTCTCTGTGCGGCGCACGCAGGTGCGCACGCCGCAGCGGTAACAACGGTATTAGCCGGCCATCTGCTTTTCGCGGATCTCAGCCAGCGTCTTGCAGTCGATGCACAGATCGGCGGTCGGACGCGCTTCGAGGCGACGAATGCCGATCTCCACGCCGCAAGATTCGCAGTAGCCGAAATCATCGTCTTCCACTTTCTTCAGCGTTTTCTCGATCTTTTTGATCAGTTTGCGTTCACGGTCACGGTTACGCAGTTCAAGGCTGAACTCTTCTTCCTGGGTAGCACGGTCGGCCGGATCAGGGAAGTTGGCTGCCTCTTCTTGCATATGCGATACAGTACGGTCCACTTCGTCCCTGAGCTGGTTGCGCCACGCTTCAAGAATGCGCTTGAAATGCGACAACTGGGCGTCGTTCATGTACTCTTCGCCCGGCTTCTCTTGGTACGGCTCCACCCCAGCGATGGCGAGAATGCTCAAGGACGAGGTTTTACGGTTTTGCCCTTCTTGCATGTTGCTTCTCCTACATACACACGCACTATCGAATCCCCAATGCGGGGGAAAAACAGGCCGCTATAAATAACAGAAGGAAGGTAGGTTGGCAATTATTCCTGTCGCCCGCTTGACAATCGTGTGAAGGAGGGCGTATTTGGCGATCGTGCTGGCCGGTTGTCTATTTATAGGGACCCGACTGCGCTAATCGATAAAAAACGGCAGCTTATCGCAGAGATAAATACCGTCAGGTGATAACTTTGCCCCGTAACAAACCACTTCCACTCCCAACTGCCGGACCTGTGCCAACAGCGCCGCATAGCGCTCATCTATATGATGTGCCGGTGCGACCTGCTCAATACCGCTGTGTAACACGGCAAAGAACAACACCGCCCGTTGCCCGCTTTCAACCACGCTGAGCAACTCACGCAGGTGCTTTTGCCCTCTGAGCGTTACCGCATCAGGAAAGTAACCACGTTGTTGTTGCAGTAATGTGACTGACTTAACTTCAATATAGCAGTTAACCCGATTTTCTGCCTGTAATAACAAATCGATACGGCTGTTTTCACCGCCGTATTTCACTTCGCCGCTGATTTTACTGTAACCGGATAATTCATTGATTAAATTGTGTTCAATTGCCTCGCGCACCAGCGTGTTGGCGCGCAGGGTGTTGACGCAGATCCAGTGCCCCTGTCGGGTATGGGTCAACTCCCAGCTGTGGGCGTATTTGCGCTTGGGATTATCCGAGGTGGAGTACCAAACGGTGTCGCCGGGCGTGGCGCAGCCGGTCATGGCGCCGGTATTGGCGCAGTGCAGCGTAAAGGTTTCCCCTTCCGGGGTGATCACGTCCGCCAGAAAGCGTTTGTAACGTTTGATCAGCGTGGCGGAACGCAGCGGTGGAGAGAAAATCATGCGGATGCCTGCTTGGCCAGCGGCCACTGCTCGAGGTGTTGATAGCGGGTGCGGCCGTTTTCGAACACCGACTCATATAAGGAAAAGGCGTCGGCGCTGAACGCCCAGCCCGGCGTCGCCGGCGGGATCGCCACCGGCTGGGTGGCGGCGCGCAACAGCGTGATGTGCGGATGGAACGGCAGCGCGCTTTGATGGCAGCCGTTGCGGGCGGCCTGCGAACGCAGCAGCTCGGCCAGCTGCAGCAGCCCGCGCGGCGCGCGGCGGGTGCCGAGCCAGACCACGCCGGGGCGCGGCCAATGGCCGAGATCGTCGAGCCGCATGCTGAAGCCGGGTTGCACGATGCGGCCGGCCAGTTTGCGCAGCGCCAGCTCTTTCTGCGCGGTGACCTCGCCGAGAAACGCCAGCGTCAGGTGCAAATTAGCCGCCACCACCGGTCGGCCGGCCTCCGGCGCAAACGCCTCGGCGCGCCAGCGGATCACCTGCTGTTGCAGGGCATCAGGCAAGGACAGAGCGAAAAACAGGCGGCGCGAATTGGACATGGGGGCTCGGTAAATAATGACAAATCCGTCGGGACAGAGATGAATGCGGCTTGCAACGGTCCCGCGCGAAGCGGGACGCATGGACGAGCTCCGTACTATAGCTAACGCCGCCGCAGTTTGAAAGGCTACGGGGACAAAGCTAATGCTACACTGTACGCCGTTTAACGTTAATCACCACGGAGAGTTCAGTGTCTTCATTGCCCGTCAGCGCGGTGCTTGATGAGTTGTTGGCTGCGTTGCAGTCCGCTCCTCAGGTGCTGTTGCACGCCCCGACCGGCGCCGGTAAATCCACCTGGCTGCCGCTGCAGATCCTGGCTAAGGCCGGGTTGCCGGGGCGCATTATCATGCTGGAGCCGCGGCGGCTGGCGGCGAAAAACGTCGCCTATCGCCTGGCGCAGCAACTGGGGGAGGAACCCGGCCAGACCGTGGGCTACCGCATGCGCGCCGAAAGTAAAAGCGGGCCGCAAACCCGGCTGGAAGTGGTGACGGAAGGCATTCTCACCCGCATGCTGCAGCAGGACGCCGAACTGCAGGGTGTGTCGCTGGTGATCCTCGATGAGTTCCACGAACGCAGCCTGCAGGCCGATCTGGCGCTGGCGCTGCTGCTCGACGTGCAGCAAGGGCTGCGCGACGATCTGAAACTGCTGATCATGTCTGCCACCCTGGACAACGCTCGCCTGTCGCAAGTGCTGCCGGAAGCGCCGGTAGTGGTGTCCGAGGGGCGCAGCTTCCCGGTTGAGCGTCTGTATCAGCCGTTGGCCAGCCATCAGCGGCTGGAAGATGGCGTAGCGGCGGCGGTGAAGCGGTTGCTGGCCGAGCAGCCGGGATCTTTGCTGCTGTTCCTGCCGGGCGTGGCGGAGATCAATCGGGTGCTGGAGCGATTGACCGGCGAGGTGGCGAGCGATACCGATCTTTGCCCACTGTATGGGGCGCTGCCTCTGGCCCAGCAGCAAAAAGCGATTCAACCGGCGGCGTCTGGCCGCCGCAAGGTGGTGCTGGCGACCAACATCGCCGAAACCAGCCTGACGATCGAGGGCATTCGGCTGGTGGTGGACAGCGGCCTGGAGCGTGTGGCGCGCTACGACGTGCGCAATGGTTTGACGCGGCTGGCGACGCAGCGCATCAGTCAGGCGTCGATGGTGCAGCGCGCCGGGCGCGCCGGGCGCCTGGAGCCGGGCATTTGCTGGCATCTGTTCGCCAAAGAACAGGCGGAGCGCGCGGCGGAACACGCCGAACCGGACATTTTACAGAGCGATCTCACCGGCTTCTGGCTCGAACTGCTGCAGTGGGGATGCCATGATCCGGCGCAGCTGATCTGGCTGGATGCGCCTCCGGCGGCGGCATTGGCGGCGGCCAGGGCGTTGCTGCACCGGTTGGGGGCCACGGATGACGGCGGCAAACTTACCGCCCCGGGGCGCCAGATGGCCGCGCTGGGGTGCGAGCCGCGGCTGGCGGCGATGCTGGTCGCCGGCGCGGCGCTGAGTGCCGACGGCCTGGCGACGGCGGCGTTGCTGGCGGCATTGCTGGAAGAACCGCCGCGCGGCGGGCAGATGGATATCGGCTACTGGCTGAGCCGCCCGCAACCGAACTGGCGGCAGCGTGCCGCGCAGTTGACCAAACGCCTGCCGCAACGTGCGGGGCAAATCGACGTCGATCTGGCGCCGCGCCTGTTGGCGCAGGCATTTACCGATCGTATCGCCCAGCGGCGAGGCCAGGACGGCCGCTACCTGCTGGCCAACGGCCTGGGGGCGGCGATGAACCAGGACGAGGCGCTGTCGCGCGCGCCTTGGCTCATCGTCCCCAGTTTGTTGCAGGGCCACAACAGCCCCGATGCGCGTATCCTGTTGGCGTTGCCGGTGGATATCGACGCGCTGGCGGCGCAGCTGCCGGCGATCGTCACGCAGCGCACGGCGGTGGAGTGGGATGACGAGAAGGGCACGCTGCGCGCCTGGAAGCGTCAGCAGATCGGCCGTCTGACGCTGCGCGCCCAGCCGCTGGCCAAACCGGCGGATGAAGAGCTGCAGCAGGCGCTGCTCGATTGGGTGCGCGCACAGGGGCTGGCGGTGCTCAACTGGGAGGGCGCCGCCGAACAATTGCGGGTGCGCCTGCAGTGCGCGCAAGCCTGGCTGCCGGAGGCGGCATGGCCGGCGATGGACGAGGAACCCCTGCTGGCGGCGCTGGAGCAGTGGCTGTTGCCGTCGCTGAACGGCGTGCGCGATCTGCGCGGTTTGAAGCAGGTCAACATCGCCGAGGCGCTGTCCCGTCTGCTGGACTGGCAGCAAAAGCAGCGGCTGGATAATGCGCTACCCACTCATTACACTGTGCCGACCGGCAGCCGCCTGCCGATCCGTTATGAGGCCGGCAAACCGCCGGCGCTGGCGGTGCGTTTGCAGGAGGTGTTCGGCGAGCAGCGCAGCCCGATGTTGGCGGAGGGTCGCATCCCGGTGGTGCTTGAGTTACTCTCACCGGCGCACCGGCCGTTGCAAATCACCGGCGATCTGGCGGCCTTCTGGCAAGGCGCCTATCGCGAGGTGCAAAAAGAGATGAAGGGCCGCTACCCGAAACACGTTTGGCCGGACGATCCGGCCACGGCGGTACCGACGCGCCGAACGAAGAAATATCAGTAGGTCGCGATCATTTAAGGTTTGGAATTCAGATGTTTCTTCTGGTCAGCGCTGCGGCGTAGGCACAGATTAAGCGACTAATCATGGCCGGCAGTGTCGGCAAGCTCGGAGAACAACAGCCATGGCTGGGGATGACCGCGAGCCCATCGGGCGCAAAGGAAAACAACCAAAAAGCACCGCGTCGCGCAAGCCGCCGCGCCGTCGCCGAGACGACGATTATGACGATTACGAAGAAGACGAGTATGACGATGATGAGTATGAAGAGGAGGAGGAACGCATGCCGCGTAAGGTAAAAGCGACTCCGCCGCGTAAAAAACGCCGTTGGCTTGGCCTGTTTATCAAACTGATCCTGGTGATCGCCGTCCTGTTGGCGATCTATGGCGTCTATCTGGACTCGCAGATCCGAAGCCGCATCGACGGCAAAGTCTGGCAGCTGCCGGCGGCGGTGTACGGCCGCATGGTCAACCTGGAGCCGGGCATGCCGTACAGCAAGAAGGAGATGGTCAACCTGCTGGAAGGCATGCAGTATCGCCAGGTCAGCCGCATGACGCGTCCGGGCGAGTTTACCGTGCAGGCCAACAGCATCGAGATGCTGCGCCGCCCGTTCGATTTCCCGGATGGGAAAGAAGGGCAGATCCGCGCCCGTCTCGACTTCCAGAACAACCGCCTGGCGAAGATCGAAAACCTGGACAGCGGCCGCAGCTTCGGCTTCTTCCGCCTCGATCCGCGTCTTATCACCATGCTGCAGTCGCCGAACGGTGAACAGCGTCTGTTCGTGCCGCGCTCCGGTTTCCCGGATTTGTTGGTGGATACGCTGATCGCCACGGAAGACCGCCACTTCTATGAGCATGACGGCATCAGCCCGTACTCCATCGGCCGTGCGGTGCTGGCCAACCTGACCGCCGGGCGTGCGGTGCAGGGCGGCAGTACGCTGACGCAGCAGCTGGTGAAGAACCTGTTCCTGAGCAACGAACGTTCGCTGTGGCGTAAGGCTAACGAAGCCTATATGGCGCTGCTGGTGGATTACCGTTACAGCAAGGACCGCATTCTGGAGCTGTATCTGAACGAGGTGTACCTCGGCCAGAGCGGCAGCGACCAGATCCGCGGTTTCCCGCTGGCCAGCCTGTACTACTTCGGCCGTCCGGTGGATGAGCTGAGCCTCGATCAGCAGGCGCTGCTGGTCGGCATGGTCAAGGGCGCGTCGCTGTACAACCCGTGGCGTAACCCGAAACTGGCGCTGGAGCGCCGCAACCTGGTGCTCAAACTGCTGCAGAACCAGGGTGTGATCGACGGCGAGCTGTATGACATGCTGAGCGCGCGTCCGCTGGGCGTGCAGCCGAAAGGCGGCGTCATTACGCCACAGCCGGCGTTTATGCAGATGGTGCGTCAGGAACTGCAGACCAAGCTGGGCGAGAAGGTCAATGACCTGTCTGGCGTGAAGATCTTCACCACGCTGGATCCGGTGTCGCAAGACGCGGCGGAAAAAGCGGTCGAAGACGGCATCCCGGCGCTGCGCGCCGCGCGTCACCTGCAGGATCTGGAAGCGGCGATGGTGATCGTCGATCGCTTCAGCGGTGAAGTGCGCGCTATGGTCGGCGGCGCCAACCCGCAGTTCGCCGGCTTTAACCGCGCCATGCAGGCGCGCCGTCTGGTCGGCTCGCTGGCCAAGCCGCCGACGTACCTGACCGCGCTGTCCGAACCGGATAAATACCGCCTCAACACTTGGCTGGCGGATGCGCCGCTGTCGCTGAAACAGCCTAACGGCGCCGTCTGGCAGCCGAACAACTATGACCGTAAATTCCGCGGTCAGGTGATGCTGGTGGATGCGTTGGCCAACTCGCTGAACGTGCCGACGGTGAACCTCGGCCTGTCGGTCGGGCTGGATCAGATCAGCGCTACGCTGCAACGCCTGGGTATCCCGAAAGCGGAGATCAACCCGGTGCCATCGATGCTGTTGGGGGCGATCGGCCTGACGCCGATGGAAGTCGCGCAGGAGTACCAGACCATCGCCAGCGGCGGTAACCGTGCGCCGCTGTCGGCGGTGCGGTCGGTGATCGCCGAAGACGGCACGGTGCTGTACCAGAGCTTCCCGCAGGCGGAACGCATGGTGCCGGCGCAGGCCGCTTATCTGACGCTGTACGCGATGCAGCAGGGCGTGGCACGCGGGACTTCCCGCTCGCTGTCGGTGAAGTTCCCGAACTACAACCTGGCGGCGAAAACCGGTACCACCAACGATCTGCGCGACAGCTGGTTCGCCGGTATCGACGGCAAGGAAGTGGCGATCGCCTGGGTAGGGCGCGACAACAACGGCCCGGCCAAACTGACCGGCGCCAATGGCGCGTTGACCCTGTATCGCCGTTATCTGGAAAACCAGACGCCGCTGCCGCTGATGCTGCAGCCGCCGGAAGGCATTAACCAGATGAGCATCGACTCTGCCGGTAACTTTATCTGCGGCGGCGGCAGCTGGCGCACCATCCCGGTCTGGACCGACAATCCGCAGGGATTGTGCCAGGCCAGCCAGGCGGCGGTGCAGCAACAGCAGCAACCGGCGGCGGGTGAGCAAAAAGATGGCGATGGCGTCGCCGGCTGGATCAAGGATATGTTCGGCCAGTAATCGCTACCGGGGCGTCGGCCCCGGTGAAAATTTTTTCTTTGTTATTAAGCCCGTAACCTTGGTTGCGGGCTTTTTTATTTTTCCGCTCGTTTTATTTCCCTGTTAACCGCATGGCTAAGCGCCTAATCCTTAACCTATTTGCCTTATGAATTCGGCTTGCAGTTTAATTTGGCTTCTGCATAAAATGCGACGCTTATAATAATTATTATCGTTTAGATTCGTCATTTAATTATTCATCAGAGAAATCAACTATGCCGACCAAGCGCCTTTCATCATCCGCGGCCAAGCAGGGCCGTACCTCCGTCAGCGCGTTAGCGATCACCGTCGCCGCGGCGTTGGGCACGCTGGCGATGCCGGCTTTTTCCGCCGACGCCAAGCCGGCCGCCAAGGAAGACACGATTACCGTTGTGGGCGGTAGCAACACCGCCCAACAGGAAAGCGCCTGGGGGCCGGTCGGCACCTATGTCGCCAAACGCAGCGCCACCGGCACCAAAACCGATACGCCGATCGAGAAGAACCCGCAGTCCGTTTCCGTGGTGACGCGTGAAGAGATGGACATGCGTCAGCCGGATACGGTGAAGGGCGCGCTGGCCTATGCGCCGGGCGTATTTGCCAGCCGCGGCAGCTCCTCGACCTATGATGCGGTGGCGATCCGCGGTTTCCCGGCCACCAACACCACCCAGTATCTGGATGGTCTGCGCTTGCTGGGCGACAACTACAGCGAAGCGTCCATCGATCCTTATTTCCTCGAGCGCGCCGAGCTGCTGCGCGGCCCGGTCTCGGTGCTGTACGGCAAAAGCAACCCGGGTGGTTTGGTCTCGATGGTCAGCAAGCGGCCAACCACCGAGCCGCTGCGCGAAATCCAGTTCAAAATGGGCACCGATAACCTGTTCCAGACCGGTTTCGATTTCAGCGACGCGCTGGACGATCAGGGTATCTATTCTTACCGCCTGACCGGCCTGGCGAAAGACAGCGATACGCAGCAGACCATGAGCAAAGAGAAGCGCTATGCGATCGCGCCGTCCTTTAGCTGGCGTCCGGATGACAAAACCAACTTCACGTTGTTGGCCAACATTCAAAACGATCCCTATACCGGTTATTACGGCTGGCTGCCGAAGCAGGGCACGCTGATCCCGTTGCCGGACGGTAGCAAACTGCCGACCGATTTCAACGAAGGCGAAGCCAGCAACTATATGGCGCGCAAGCAGCGGATGATCGGCTACAGCTTCGAACATGCCTTCAACGATACCTGGGCGGTACGACAGAACCTGCGTTACATGCAGGTGGACACCGATATGAAGAGCATCTACGGATTCGGCTTGTCATCACCGACGACGATCAATCGCTTCTATGTTCAATCGAAGGAACACCTGAACAACTTCTCTGTAGATACCCAGGCACAAGCGAAGGTGAAAACGGGGCAGATCGATCACACCTTATTGTTTGGGGTGGATTACTCACGCATGCGTAACGACATTAATGCTATTTATGGCAGCGCCAGCGCTCTGAGCATGACTCATCCGCAGTATGGCAATGATGCTATTGAGGTGGGTTCTTATTACAACTTCCTGAACCGTCAGGAGCAAACCGGCCTGTATGTGCAGGAGCAAGGGGAGTGGAACCAGTGGCTGTTGACGCTGGGCGGGCGTTATGACTGGGCGAAGACTTCCGCCTATAACCGCGATACGAGTTCGACGAGCCAGCAGACCGATCGCCAGCTCACCTGGCGCGGCGGCCTGAATTACCTGTTCGACAACGGCGTGACGCCGTATTTCAGCTACAGCGAATCGTTTGAACCGAATCTGGGTACAACCCGCGGGGGGAGCACCTTCAAACCGTCGATCGGCAAGCAGTATGAGGCCGGCGTGAAATACGTGCCGAAGGATCGCCCAATCGTGCTGACCGGTGCGCTGTATCAGCTGACCAAAAACAACAACCTGACACCGGACCCAAGCAATGCACGGTTCAGCGTGCAGAGCGGCGAGATCCGTTCGCGCGGCGTGGAGCTGGAAGCCAAGGCGGCGTTGAATGCCAACGTCAACCTGATCGCCTCCTATACCTATACCGATGCGAAGTACACCAAAGACAATACCTATCAGGGCAAACCGACCGTCGAAGTGCCGAAACACATGGCTTCGCTGTGGGCGGATTACACCTTCCACGAAACGGCGGTGAGCGGCCTGACGCTGGGTTCCGGCGTGCGTTACGTCGGCTCCAGCTCGAGCTTCAACAGCGATAATTCCGCCTTCAAGGTGCCGGACTACACGCTGGTGGACGCTACCATTAAATACGATCTGGCGCGCTTTGGCCTGCCGGGCTCGTCCGTGGGCGTCAACATCAACAACCTGTTCGACAAGACCTACGTGTCGAGCTGCTACCGCGACTACGCCTGCTACTGGGGCGCAGAACGCCAGGTGGTCGCCACCGCAACCTTCCGTTTCTAACCGGATAGCCGGGGCGGCGCCGCGCCGCCCTGGACAAAGCAGGATCTATGCAGGACAAACATCTTAATCCCGGCGCAACTTTCGCGCTGGATAACGCCAGCTTCGCCGTCCCCGGCCGGGTGCTGTTGCAACCGCTGTCGCTCAGTTTTCCCCAGGGCAACGTCTGCGGCTTGATCGGCCATAACGGGTCCGGTAAATCCACCCTGTTGAAATTGCTCGGGCGGCATCATGCCCCCAGCGGTGGCCAGGTACTGCTCAATCGGCAGCCGTTGGCGCAGTGGGACAGCAAATCCTTCGCCCGCCAGGTGGCTTACCTGCCGCAGCAGTTGCCGGCGGCGGAAGGCATGACGGTACGCGAGCTGGTGGCCGTCGGCCGCTATCCGTGGCACGGCGCGCTGGGGCGTTTTGGCGCCAACGATCGCCAATTGGTGGAAGAGGCCATTTCACTGGTGGGGCTGAAGCCGTTCGCCAACCGCCTGGTGGACAGCCTGTCCGGCGGCGAGCGCCAACGCGCCTGGCTGGCGATGATGGTGGCGCAGGACAGCCGCTGCCTGCTGCTCGACGAACCGACGTCGGCGCTGGACATCGCGCACCAGGTCGAGGTGCTGGCACTCATCCAGCGCTTGAGCCGCGAACGCGATCTCACGGTGATCGCCGTACTGCACGACATCAACATGGCGGCGCGCTACTGCGACCATCTGGTGGCGCTGCGCGGCGGTGAAATGATCGCCCAGGGCGGCCCGCTGGAACTGATGCAGGGGCCGGTGCTGGAGCAAATTTACGGTATTCCTATGGGCACCTTGCCGCACCCGAGCGGCGGCGCGCCGGTGAGTTTTGTCTACTGATGTCTTCTGCATTCACTTCTTCTCACGATCCGCTGCGCCGCCGTTTATTGATGGCGCTGGCGCTGTCGCCGCTGTTGGGCTCGTTGCCCGGCCGAGCGGCGGATGTGCCGCCGGATATCGCGCGCGTTGCGGCGCTGGAATGGCTGCCGATCGAGCTGCTGTTGGCATTGGGCGTGACGCCGCTGGCGGTGGCCGATGTCCATAACTACAACCTGTGGGTGGCGGAGCCGAAGCTGCCGGCGGCGGTGGTCGATGTCGGCCAGCGCACCGAACCCAATCTTGAACTGCTGCAGCAGCTCCAGCCTTCGCTGGTGTTGCTGTCGCAAGGCTATGGCCCGACGCCGCGGAAAATCCAACCCATCGCGCCAACCATGAGCTTCGGCTTCAACGACGGCAGCGGCAAACCGCTGACCGTCGCCCGCCAGTCGCTGATGGCGCTGGGCCAGCGGTTGGGCATAGAAAGCCGGGCGGTAAACCACCTGGCGCAGTTCGACCGCTTTATGCAGGATGCGCGTCAGCGCCTGCAAAGCTACACCCGGCAACCGTTGCTGCTGTTTTCACTGATCGATACGCGCCATGCGTTGATCATCGGCCAGAAAAGCCTGTTTCAGGAGGCGATGGATCAATTGGGCATCCGCAATGCCTGGCAGGAGCAAACCGACTTTTGGGGCACGGCGGTGGTGGGCATTGAACGGTTGGCCGCGGTGCGTAACGCCCGGGTCATCTATCTCGATCACGGTAATCAGGCGATGATGGACAAGGTCAGCGCGACGCCGCTGTGGCAGTCGTTGCCCTTTGTGCGGCAAAACCAGCTGCGGCAGGTGCCGGCGGTGTGGTTCTATGGCGCTACGCTGTCGACGATGCGATTTTGCCGCCTGTTGGCGCAGGCCCAGGAGAGCGCGGCATGAATGCGGGCATTCGGAGATTACCACTGACGCTGATCCTGCTGTTGCTGGCGGCGGCAGGCGGCCTGACGATATACAACCTGGCGCAGCAGCTGCCGCCGGCGCAATGGTTGCGGGCGCTCAGCGCGCCGGACATCGACGACGTGCGGCAAATGCTGTTCCATTACAGCCTGCTGCCGCGGTTAACGGTGTCGCTGTTGGCCGGCGCCGGCCTGGGATTGGTCGGCGTGCTGTTCCAGCAGGTGTTGCGCAATCCGTTGGCGGAGCCGTCGACGCTCGGCGTTGCCGCCGGCGCGCAGCTCGGCCTGACCATCGCCACGCTGTGGGTGCTGCCGGGGGGCGAATTCACTCGCCAGCTGGCCGCTATGGTGGGCGCGATTGTGGTCGGCGGGCTGGTGTTTGGCGTCGCCTGGGGCAAGCGGATGTCGCCGGTGACGCTGATTTTGGCCGGGCTGGTGCTGGGGCTGTACTGCGGCGCGGTCAACAGCCTGTTGGCGCTGTTTCATTACGATCAGCTGCAGGGCATGTTCCTGTGGGGAACCGGTGCGCTGAACCAACAGGACTGGAGCGCCGTACAGTTCCTCCTGCCGCGTTTGCTGGTGGCAGGCGCGCTGGCGGCGCTGTTGCTGCGCCCGCTGACGCTGCTGGGGCTGGACGACGGCGTGGCGCGTAACCTGGGGCTGGGGCTATCGATGGCGCGCTTCTGCACCCTGGGGCTGGCCATTATCTTCAGCGCCATGTTGGTGAGTGCGGTGGGCGTTATCGGCTTTATCGGCCTGTTTGCACCGCTGATGGCGAAGATGTTGGGCGCGCGCCGCCTGGCGCACCGCATGATGCTGGCGCCGTTGCTGGGGGCGCTGCTGCTGTGGTTGACCGATCAGGTGATGCTCGGGGTAACGCAGGTGTGGCGCGAGATCCCGACCGGCGCGGCCACCGCGCTGTTCGGCGCACCGCTGCTGCTGTGGCTGTTGCCGCGTTTGCGCAGCGCCGCCACGCCGCCGCCGATGAACCTCGGCGACAAGGTGCCTGCCGAACGCGGGAATCTGCCTGCCTGGATCCTGGTGGGTGGCCTCGTACTGCTGATCGGCCTGACGCTGGCGCTGATGCTGGGCAAAAATGCCGGCGGCTGGCACTGGAGCCTGGGCGCGGAACTGGATTCCTTGCTGCCGTGGCGCTGGCCGCGGGTGCTGTCGGCGCTGGCGGCGGGCATGATGCTGGCGGTCGCCGGCACGCTGATCCAGAAATTGACCGGCAATCCGATGGCCAGCCCGGAAGTGTTGGGCATCAGTTCCGGCGCCGCTTTTGGCGTCGTGATGATGCTGTTTATGGTGCCGGGCGACGCCTTCGTTTGGCTGCTGCCCGCCGGCAGCCTGGGGGCGGCCGCAACGCTGCTGATCATCATGATCGCCGCAGGCCGCGGCGGTTTCTCGACGGAACGCATGCTGCTCGCCGGTATCGCGCTCAGCACCGCCTTTACCACCGTCATCTTCCTGCTGTTGGCCAGCGGCGATCCGCGTATGGGGGGCTTGCTGACCTGGCTCTCCGGCTCGACCTATTCGGTGGAGCCGGCGCAGGCGCTGCGTACCGCGCTGGTGGCCGCCGGCCTGATGGTATTGGCGCCGCTGTGCCGCCGTTGGTTGACCATCCTGCCGCTCGGCGGCGCCACCGCCCGTTCGGTGGGCATTGCGCTGACGCCGGCGCGGTTGACCATTCTTTTATTGGCTGCCGTGCTGACCGCGATGGCGACCCTGACCGTAGGGCCGTTGAGCTTTGTCGGGCTGATGGCACCGCATATGGCACGCATGCTGGGCTTCCGCCGTGCGCTGCCGCAGATGGTGATCGCCGCGCTGCTGGGCGGCTTGCTGATGGTGTTTGCCGACTGGTGCGGGCGGATGCTGCTGTTCCCGTACCAGATCCCCGCCGGGTTATTGGCGACCTTTATCGGTGCGCCGTACTTCGTTTATCTGTTGCGTAAGCAGACGTCGTAATCGGCATCTCGGCCGTGCTTTTTCTGCCCTCAAAGGTTCAGCGTCGCTGAGCCTTTTTTATTTTTCAGGGTGTTGCAAGGAGCTGCGAGCGATTGCGCAAAAACGATATTGCGTGCGAAAAGGAACACGAGACGTGGTGGTGAGATGAATATACTGCGGGCGGGTGCTCTGGATCTTTGTCTCTGGAGCCTGCGTGAAAGATACAAAGAGAAAAGCCCCGAGTCGATATCCATCAACCCGAGGCCTACTCTAACGCGTGACAACGTTAAGTTAGCCTCTTACCCGCCGCGAGGCAAGGAGAAGAAGGCATGATGCCGAACAAACGGAGCCTGTTAAAATTGGTGGTTATTTGTGCCACAGTAATATCACTGGCATGGATAACTCGCAGCACGCTGTGTGAGTTGCGGATCCGATCGGGCACTACGGAGGTTGCGGCCATTTTGGCTTACGAATCCGAACGGTAAGGCAACCCGGCGGCGGGGGCTTTGCCTCCGCTTGCCGGCAAGTCGCTGCGTTGATCCGGGAGCACCCATCCGCTCAAAAAAAACGGCGAGCCTAAGCTCGCCGTTTTCATGTTGATGTCGGGGCTTATTTCAGGCCGGCGGCATCGCGCAGCAGCGCGGCTTTGTCGGTCGCTTCCCACGGGAAGTGCTCGCGGCCGAAGTGGCCGTAGGCAGCGGTTTCGCGGTAGATCGGCTGCAGCAGATCCATCATCTGGATCAGGCCGTATGGGCGCAGATCGAAGAATTCGCGTACCAGCAGCGTCAGCTGCTCGGTCGGCACTTTCTCGGTACCGAAGGTTTCCACCATGATGGAGGTCGGTTCCGCTACGCCGATAGCGTAAGACACCTGGATCTCGCAGCGATCGGCCAGGCCGGCGGCGACGATGTTTTTCGCCACGTAGCGCGCCGCGTAAGCCGCGGAACGGTCAACCTTGGACGGATCCTTACCGGAGAAGGCGCCGCCGCCGTGGCGCGCCATGCCGCCGTAGGTGTCGACGATGATCTTACGGCCGGTCAGGCCGCAGTCGCCCATCGGGCCGCCGATAACGAAACGGCCGGTCGGGTTGATGTGGTATTTGGTGCCCGCCGTCAGCCATTCTGCCGGCAGGACCGGTTTGATGATCTCTTCCATCACCGCTTCTTGCAGATCTTTCAGCGCGATGTCTTCGGAATGCTGAGTGGACAGCACCACGGCGTCGATGCCGACGATTTTGCCGTCGTCGTACTGGAAGGTCACCTGGCTCTTCGCGTCCGGACGCAGCCACGGCAGGGTGCCGTTTTTGCGCACTTCGGACTGGCGCTGCACCAGACGGTGCGCGTAGGTCACCGGGGCCGGCATCAGCACGTCGGTTTCGTTGGTGGCGTAGCCAAACATCAAGCCCTGATCGCCGGCGCCCTGCTCGAGAGGATCGGTACGGTCAACGCCCTGATTGATATCCGGGGATTGCTTGCCGATGGCGCTCAATACTGCGCAGGAGTTGGCGTCAAAGCCCATGTCCGAATGAACGTAGCCGATTTCGCGCACGGTCTTGCGGGTGATCTCTTCGATATCGACCCAGGCGCTGGTGGTGATTTCACCGCCGACCAGCACCATGCCGGTTTTCACGTAGGTTTCGCAGGCGACGCGCGCCTTCGGATCTTGTTCCAGGATGGCGTCGAGGACGGCATCGGAGATCTGATCGGCGATTTTATCAGGATGTCCTTCGGAGACGGATTCGGACGTGAATAGGTGTTTAGCCATTGTGTTCTTTACCTTGCATAAGACGGGTTAGAAATTACTGCACAGCGCTGGAGATCCGGCATCAAAGCGAAGGGTCTTCCGCTGATGGCGCGAGATGCATCCTGCAACGCCCCTCAGGCAAAGCCGTTAAGCAGTTTATCAGTTAACCAGTATAGATGGATTAACATCTGGACGTCTATTTTAGGTCAGGGTTTAGCCAGATTGCCAGTAATTTTTTGCGCTTTCGCTCTTTTGCGCAAACGGGTTGGCGCCATTTTCATCGCTTGAAACAGTTTTCGGCGAATTTTCATTTTGCTTTTTCACCTGCTTACCGGTATAAACTGCGCGCGCGGTTCATTTGCTGCACAGTACGGCGGTCTGGCGTGGTGGAAGGTGCGATTAACTTCCGCTTTGCATTCGCCGGCGTTGCGCTATTATCCGTCGCGGGCGTTCGCCGTAAGCGCCGCCGCTTCATCGAACGGTCACGTTCTTACACTATTTTAGAGGCTGGGTCGTTCACTCCGAACGGCGCGCGTGGAGGTGGTTGGATTAATGATCCGTTGTCTACCGGTTGTTGGTTCTCAACAGCAGTGCCGTTCTGGCGCACATTCTTCTGCTATTTCCCGTCTTGTCTCTCTGTCACTTACCAGGTGCGATAAACACTTGGCCGCTACTCAGGATTCTCGGGCCGGCTAACGGTCGTCTGAAGAACTGAACAAGGGTAGCCTGCAGCCTTCCTGTGGGATGTTTCTTGGCCCGATTCACGAGGTTTGAACAGGGTGTCTTACAATTATATGAGTGATAAACCGATCGCTGACCGCGAACGGCAGTTCTCTTCGCTGCCGCCGGCGCGGCTTGTTGGGTTGTTCTCGCGGGTTGTAGCTGCGATAGTGGCTGACGGTTTCGTCAGTGCGGAATGTGAGGCGAACCATGTCTGATGATCTGTTGATTCACCGTCCGCCGGTTGCGGGCGAGTCTTTATCTTTGCGCTCCATGCAGGAGGTTGCCATGAATGATCGTAATGCCAGCAAGATGCTGCGTACTTATAACGTCGCCTACTGGGGCAACAATTACTATGACGTCAACGAGCTGGGCCATATCAGCGTGTGCCCGGATCCGGATGTCCCGCAGGCGCGCGTCGATCTGGCAGAACTGGTGAAAACGCGCCAGCAAGACGGCCAACGTCTGCCGGCGCTGTTCTGCTTCCCGCAGATCCTTCAGCATCGCCTGCGTTCGATCAACGCCGCGTTCAAACGCGCGCGCGAGTCCTTCGGTTACCAGGGCGGTTATTTCCTGGTGTATCCGATCAAGGTGAACCAGCATCGCCGCGTGATTGAATCGCTGGTGAACTCCGGCGAACCGCTGGGGCTGGAAGCCGGCTCCAAGGCCGAACTGATGGCGGTGCTGGCGCATGCCGGCATGACCCGTTCGGTGATCGTCTGTAACGGCTATAAAGATCGTGAATACATTCGCCTGGCGCTGATCGGGGAAAAACTGGGGCACAAGGTGTACCTGGTGATCGAGAAGATGTCCGAGATCAACCTGGTGCTGGAAGAAGCCGAACGGTTGAACGTCATACCACGCCTGGGCGTGCGTGCGCGTCTGGCTTCGCAGGGCTCCGGCAAATGGCAGTCGAGCGGCGGCGAAAAATCCAAGTTCGGTCTGGCGGCGGTGCAGGTGCTGAAGCTGGTGGAAACCCTGCGTGAAGCGGGCCGCCTTGACAGCCTGCAACTGCTGCACTTCCACCTGGGTTCGCAGCTGGCCAACATTCGTGATATCGCCACCGGCGTGCGCGAATCGGCGCGTTTCTACGTTGAACTGCACAAGCTGGGCGTCAACATTCAGTGCTTCGATGTGGGCGGCGGCTTGGGCGTCGACTACGAAGGCACCCGCTCGCAGTCCGACTGCTCGGTGAACTACGGCCTGAACGAATATGCCAACAACGTGATTTGGGGCATCGGCGACGCCTGTAACGAACACGGCCTGCCGCACCCGACGGTGATCACCGAGTCCGGCCGCGCCGTGACCGCGCACCACACGGTGCTGGTCTCCAACGTGATCGGCGTAGAACGCAACGAATTCAGCGAACCGCTGCCGCCGGAAGCCGACGCGCCGCGCGCGCTGGAAAGCATGTGGGAAACCTGGCTGGAAATGAACGAGCCGGAGAACCGCCGCTCGCTGCGCGAATGGCTGCACGACAGCCAGATGGATCTGCACGACGTGCATACCCAATACGCGCACGGCATGCTGGACTTGACCAAGCGCGCCTGGGCCGAGCAGCTGTATCTGAACATCTGCAACAAGATCCAGCAGCAGCTCGATCCGAGCAACCGCGCGCACCGCCCAATCATCGACGAACTGCAAGAACGCATGGCGGACAAGTTCTACGTCAACTTCTCACTGTTCCAGTCGATGCCGGATGCCTGGGGTATCGACCAGCTGTTCCCGGTGCTGCCGCTGGAAGGGTTGGATAAGCCGCCGGAAGGCCGCGCGGTGCTGCTCGACATCACCTGCGACTCCGACGGCACCATCGACCACTATGTCGACGGCGACGGCGTGGCGACCACCATGCCGATGCCGCCGTACGATCCGGAGAATCCGCCGGCGTTGGGCTTCTTCATGGTCGGCGCGTACCAGGAAATCCTCGGCAACATGCACAACCTGTTTGGCGACACCGCCTCGGTTGACGTGTACGTGTTCCCGGACGGCAGCGTCGAGACCGAACTGTCCGACGAGGGCGACACCGTGGCGGATATGCTGGAGTACGTGCAGCTCGATCCGAGTGCGCTGCTGGCCAAATTCCGCGATCAGGTCAAAGAAACCGATCTGGACAGCGAGCTGCAGGCGCAGTTCCTGGAAGAGTTTGAGGCCGGTCTGTACGGCTACACGTATCTGGAAGACGAGTGATGAAATGAAGAAAGGCCGGGCGTCGTTAAGGCACCCGGCCTTTTCTTTTCTGTTGCACGGGTACGTTATAGATGGCGTACAGGTCGCAGATACTTATGCTGTCGTTTTAACGGTGTCGCAGGGCGTACTAAATATTACCGGGCTTTTGCCGCCTTGATGCAACGTCCTGCTATGCAGTGGTGAGCTCAACGCGTTACGAAAAGTATGTTTTATTTCATATTGTTATTTAATTTATCCTTCCGATAAATTCATTTCCTAAATACAAGAAACCTCTGAAATTAACATTTTCATTCACAAACTATATTTTCCTGTTAAAAATATAATCAATATTATTTATTGCTATTCATTATAAGCTCGATAATTTAACAGTTTGTCTTTCGTTTTGTTTTATATTTGTTATGGGATTAAGTTTTTTATTAAATGCCTGTATGGTTTGGTCTTTCCTTATTAATGAGAAATCTCCTTGTTTTATAGCGGGTTGTATTTTTTTCTATATTTATTCATTCCTGTTGTTAGGGTCTGATTCTGATTTTTAAAAAAGTAAATTCATTAATCATGGTCTTTGGTTTTGTTTTTTTCTCCTTTTTTTGTTTTTGATTGAATTAATGTTTTTAAATGTCTTATTATCCTTGGTGGTTTTCTAAGTGCTAATGACATTCCTTAGATTTTATAATGATGACTCCATGCATGGCACCCATATTATCTTGCGTGAAGTATTATATATTGGCATCGGTAATAGAGATGCGCAGTAAACGTGGTGTTCACGCCACGGTAAATTATGTATATCGACATATAACTTAGTGGTTTAAATAATATAAGGGACTTATATGAAAAAGTATCTGGTAGCTTCCGCACTGGCCTGTGCGGCGATCTCTTCCTCCGCATTCGCCGCCGACGGCGTAATTAACTTCACCGGAAAAATCGTCGACAACGCCTGCATAGTGGATCCGACGCTGAACGTGCAGATGGGGGATGTGGCGGCGGCGGCATTTAAAAATGTCGGTGATGAGGCTCAAGAGCAGTCCAGACTGTTCTCATTGGATCTGAAAGATTGCCCGGCCAACCTGAAAACAGCCACCGTGCAACTGGACGGCGAGGCGGATGCCGATAATAAAGATCTGTTTAAGCTCACCGCCGGCGGCGCCACCGGGCTTGCCTTGCGTATTAAGGGGCCAAGTCAGGATATCGTCCCAGGTGGCAAGTCAGAAGCTCTCGAATTAAAGGAGGGTACTAATTCCCTCACCCTCTTAGCAGTCTACAAATCAACGGATAAAGTCACCGCCGGTGATGCTAACGCCACTATCCAATTTAGCGTTTCGTATAACTGATTCTTTTGGTTCATCGCGCTTTACCGGGGAACGCTGCTTTGATTTTCAGGAAGAAGTAAGCGTTATCCCGGTATCCATAGGCCATCCGCTTCATCACTTTTATCTTATTGTTCATCCCTTCCAGCACGCTGGTATTCAACCTGTGTCTGGCACTCGCGATGATGCCACCGGCATACCCTTTCAGTTTCTCGGCGAAGTGTTGCAACGCCTTGATTCCGCTTTCCTGAGACTGCCTGTACCAGCTTGTCCAGCGTCTCTGCGCCTCTTGTTCACTCGGGGCGTACCACAGTTCTTTCAGCGTCGTTTTCATCAGCCATACCACATTCAGCGGCTGATTCGCCTCCAGCAACTCCGTGAGCTTTACCTCATGCCCTTCGGGCAGGTTTTCTGGGTTGCGCAGCAGCAGCCAGCGGCTGCGTTTGATGACCTGACGCGATTTTGGGTTATCACGGAGTTGATTGGCCTGGTCGACGCGGACCCGGTCGATAACCTCCCGGCCATACTTTGCCACCACATGGAACAAGTCATAGACCACTTCCGCCTGCGGGCAGTGATGCCTGACCTCCAGGTCTAACGCCGTATTCATATCCATGGCGACAGACTGGATAGCAGCACAGCCTTCAGCGCCCAGCCAGACGAAGAAGGGGCGGAAGGCCGCTCTGCTGCGGCCTTCGCCCACCCACAACACCTGTTGCGTATCCGCATCCATCACCACGGTGGCATAGCGATGTCCTTTGAACAGGGCGAACTCATCCATCACCAGACGGCGGAGGGTATGGCGCTGCGGCTCTGTTCGTTCCCGCAGCAGACGCCGGTAGTCGATATTCTTGACCGTATGCCAGTGCAGTCCGGTGAGTTGTGCAACATGTTTAATCGGCAGTAAACGGGTCAGTGACTCAACCCATACGGATAGCGTCGTGGTATATCTCTGGCGTTCAGGCAACCAGCTGATTTTTTCGGTGGTGACCCCGCAATGGGGGCAACACAGGCGCCGGACGGGGACGTTGAGCCAGACGACCCAATCGAGCAGCTGGCGTTCACGCACTCGGCGGAAGGAAACATCATGCACAACAGGCACCCGCCGCTCACAACGACGACAACAGGGCATGACGGCAGCGTCAGGCTGGAGCTGGATAAGCAGGGAGTTGGCAGAAGGATGCGAGAAGGAATTGACGACAAAGCCTTCCCAGAACAGGGAGCAAAGGTTAGCATTCATAGTGACGGCAGTTTTGAAGGTTTAGGGTGTGTTTTGGCGAATACAAACCTAAACGTTCTGACTGCCGTTTTCTATTGGTTCACGCTAAAGCGCGATGAACCATTCTTTTTAGCATTAATTTACCGGCGGAATACCTTTTCGCCGGTTATTCGCTGCATCTTCGCCCGCCAGAATGGGTATTCCGCAGCGCTTATTGAGAAACGGGAAATAACATCAGGGAATGGAAACAATGAAGGCAGTCTATCTGGCGTTGTGCGCCACGTTGTTACTCAACAGTTTTCAGGCCGCCGCTGGCGTCGTGGTTGGCGGCACCCGTTTGGTCTATCCCGGCGGTAAGAAGGAAGCGACCATCACGGTAAAAAACCCGGACGATATCCCTTATCTGGTGCAGTCGTGGGTTAACGCCGATCTGGAAGGTAATGTAAAAGCACCGTTCCTGGTGACGCCGCCGCTGTTTCGCTTGAATGGCGGCAAAGAAAACACGCTGCGGGTGGTGAAAACCGCGCAGGCGCTGCCGGAAGATCGCGAATCGGTCTTCTGGCTCAGCGTCAAAACGGTGCCGCCGGAGGCGGAAGGCAAAGGCAACCACCTGCAAATCGCGGTGCGCACCCGCATCAAACTGTTCTATCGCCCGGCGTCGCTGGTCGGTTTGCCTGAAGAGGCGGCTAAAAAGGTGCGCTGGGAGCGCAGCGGCAACACGCTGAAGGCGATCAATGACTCCCCCTACTACTTAAGCTTCTCCACGGTTTCCGTCGCCGGCGAAAAAATCAAAGAGCCGCAGATGGTGGCGCCGTTCGCCACGCTGGCCTATACCTTGCCGCCTTCAGCAACGGGCAAGCAGGTGAGCTGGCAGGTGATTAACGACTACGGTGGCCTGAGTGCACAGTTCCAACAGGCGCTGTAACGTGCCCATCGGCTATCTGAGGATACGGCGTGAACAGGGACGTGAAATATGGATGGCAAAGCGGTGCGCAGCGGCACAACGGCCAGCATCGGCTGAGCTCGCTGGCCTGGCTGATTGCCGGTGTGCTGTTGTATGGCGGGGCGGCACAGGCCGATTACCGCTTCAGCTCCAGCCTGCTGCAAATCGGTAATACGCCGCCTACCGAGGTAGATCTGGCGCTGTTTTCCGAGGCGGATCAGCAGCCACCGGGAGAGTATCGTGTCGATATCTTCCTTAACGAACAACAGCGGGATACCCGTGCGCTGGCCTTCTCTCTGCAGCCCGACGGGCAGGGTAGGGAGCACCTTCAACCCTGCTTGCAGCGGGAGGATCTGGAAGGCTTTGGTGTCGATATGGCCGCGTTTCCCGCGCTGCGGCAAACCGAAGGATGCATCAACCTGCCGCAGGCAATCCCGGGGGCGAAAGCGGAGCTGTTGTTTGAACAGCAACAGTTGAAGCTGAGCATCCCGCAGGCGGCGTTAAAGCGCCAGGCGCGCGGCTATGTGCCGCCGGAGCAATGGGACAGCGGCATTCCGGCGCTGTTAAGCAATTACACCCTGCGCGGGGCGAACGACCGCAACCGACAGGGGGGCGGTAATACAAGCAGCTATTTCGTCAACCTGCGCAACGGCGTCAACTGGGGCGCCTGGCGGCTGCGGCACGACGGCGTGTGGAACCGAGACGAGCAGGGGCAGGCGCATTGGCGCACCTTGAACAGCTACGTGCAGCGAGATATTACCCAGTTGAATGGGTTGCTTACGCTGGGCGATGCCGCCACACCGGGCGATATCTTCGATTCGGTGCCGCTGCGTGGCCTGCTGCTGGCTTCGGTGGAGGAGATGTACCCGGACAGCCTGCGTGGCTACTCGCCGGTGGTGCGCGGCATCGCCAGAAGCAACGCGGAAGTGATCGTCCGCCAGAACGGTGTGGTGATCGATCAGCGCTATGTGCCGCCGGGGGCGTTTGAAATCAGCGATCTCTATGCGGTTTCCGGCAGCGGCGATCTGGATGTCACCATCAAGGAGAGCGACGGCACGGAACAGCGCCTGCTGGTGCCGTTTGCCTCGCTGCCGGTGCTGCAGCGCGAAGGGCGGCTCAGCTACGGCCTGGCCGCCGGGCAATACCGTGCGCCGGACGCGAGCGCCGATGATGAGAAGTTTATGCAGGGCACGCTGATCTACGGTTTGCCGCTTGGCACCACGCTATATGGCGGCGGGCAGTGGGCCAATCGCTACCGCTCCCTCGCGATAGGCGTCGGGCAAAACCTTGGCCGCGCCGGTGCGCTCTCGTTGGACGTGACGCAAAGCTGGGCCAGACGGCCGGAGGAGGCCGCTCAGAGGAGCGAGCGGCAAGGCAAAATGTGGCGCTTGCGCTATGAGAAAAGTTTCCCGCTCACCGGCACACAGTTGAGCCTTGCCGGCTATCGTCATGCGAGCGAAGGCTATCGCACGCTGCAACAGGCGATGCAAACCCTCGGCGGGTCAAACAACGCCGCCACCCGCAGCCGTAAAGAACTTTCGCTGCAACAGGGGCTGGGGCCGTTACCCGGCTCGTTGTTCCTGAGCCTGGCGGAGGATCAAAGCTGGCATGAGCAGGGTAAGCGCCAGTCTGTCAGCCTGGGCTATAACGGCAGCCTCGCAGGCGTGAGTTATGGCCTCAACTACAGCCAGAACAAAAGCTATCGGGCGCAAACCGATCGTGTAGTGGCGTTGAACGTCAGCGTGCCGCTGAACCTCTGGGCACACAACACCTGGGGCAGTTACGGCATCAGTAACGCCCAAAACGGTAAAACGCTGCAGACGCTGGGCGTGAACGGCACCGCATTGCAAGGCGACAACCTGAACTGGGGGCTGACCGGCGGTTACGGCAATCAGGGGGAAGGTGAGAACGGCAACCTGACGCTCGGTTATCGCGGCAGCAAGGCGCTGCTCGGCGCCGGGCTGAGCCTGGATGGCCAGCGTCAGCGGGTGAACTACGACATGCAGGGCGGCGTGTTGCTACATGCCGGCGGGATAACGTTGTCGCAACCGCTTAACGACACGGTGGCGTTGGTGCGCGCGCCGGGTGCCGGCGGGGTCAGCGTGGTAAATCAGGTGGGAGTGAAAACAGATGATCGTGGTTATGCGGTGGTGCCTTATCTCTCTGCCTATCGCCAAAACATGATCGCGCTGGATCCGACCACTCTGGCGGACGATGTGGAGCTGGGGCTGACCAGCCAGACGGTGATCCCAACCCGCGGCGCGGTGGTGTTGGCGGATTATCAGACCAAAGTCGGCTCTCGGTTGATGGTAACGCTGACGCGCGCCGACGGCCGGCCGGTGCCCTTTGGCGCGACGGCAAGCCTGATGGGTAGCGAGGATGGCGGCAGCATCGTGGGGGATGGCGGTCTGCTGTTCCTGGCCGGCGCGCCGCTTAGCGGGGCGCTGCACGTGCAGTGGGGCAAGCAGGCCGATCAGCAGTGCCGGGCTAACTACGCACTGCCGGAGACGGCCGGCGCGGAGATTGCGGAGATCGCGGCCCAGTGCCGTTAAGGAGCGAAAGGTGAAAGCAGGAGTATGGACGCTCTGCCTATGCGGGCTATGGGCAGCAGGCGGCGTCTGGGGGGCGGAATGCCCACCGGCCGGCAGCCCGGAACGGCTGCTGTTCGACATTCCGGCACAGACGCTGCAACGCGATCTGCCGGTGGGCAGTGTGGTATGGCAGGGCACGCGCCAGGTGCAGCAAGCGGCGTCGCTGGCGCCCTGTGAAGGTGCGGAAGAGGCCCGCCTCAACCTGTTGGGTAGCGACAGCGGTTTGAAAAGCGGCAACAGCGCGGTCTATGGCACCACTATCAGCGGTCTGGGGTATGCGCTGGATACCGACGCCGCCTTCAGCGGTGGTTGGCCGGCAAGCGGCGCCATTGCCGCCGGAAGACGGCAAATCAGCCTGCGCCTGGTGGTGACCGGGCCATTATCCTCCGGCGTATTGACGGCGGAAACCCTGGCCCGCCGCACCCTCAACGGCCAAGCGGTGTTGGATATCGCCTTGCAAAAACCGGTCGCGATCGCTCGTTTAGCCTGTGAGCTGCAGGGCAGCCGTCATCGCACCGTCGCGTTGGGTGAAGTGGCGCGCAGCGATTTTCGCGGCGTGGGCAGCACGCGCGGCGAACAGCCTTTCCTGCTGGATCTGGCCTGTGACGCCGGTGCGCGGGTCAATATTCAATTCGATGGCATCGCCGCAGACGGCGATATGCCTGGCGTATTAGCGCTGGTTAATCCCGATGAGCAGTCCAGCGCACGCGGCGTAGGGGTGCAATTGCTTTATCGCGGCGCGCCGCTGGTGCTGGGCGAACGGCTGCCGTTAGAAACGGCCTTGCAGGGATTGCGCAGCTACCCATTCAGCGCCCGTTATTACCAAACGCAACCGCAGATCGCCGCCGGCGAGGCCAACGCGGTGGCGACCTTTAGCCTCACCTATCAATAAGGACGAAGATGATGATGAGAAAAATAGCACTGCCCCTGACGCTGCTCGGTACTGCCATGCTGGCGCAGCCGCTATACGCGGCA
Source organism: Serratia sp. HRI (assembly GCF_010119335.3). Classification (NCBI taxonomy): domain Bacteria; kingdom Pseudomonadati; phylum Pseudomonadota; class Gammaproteobacteria; order Enterobacterales; family Yersiniaceae; genus Serratia; species Serratia sp. HRI. Next base: position 3,543,124 of record NZ_CP083690.1, read on the forward strand.
GACGGGAATATTAATGTGACAGGTCAGGTACGGGAAGGAACATGCCGGGTTGATGATGAGTCCAAGAATATCATCGTAGATTTTGGTACGCGGCTGGGTAATTCTGTAAAGCATGAATCTGGCGCATCTGAAAAGAGGGCGATTACATTATTGGACTGCCCTGTGGATTTTGTACGTATTAAATTTGAAGGTAATGTTTCATCTTACGATGGACGATCTTTTGTGCCGGATAATCATGATCAGCCAGGTGCGGCGAGTAATGTGTCATTTTATATATATGATGAGAATTATAAATATATCGCACCTAATGACTATTTAGACGCAGGCGGGCTAAACACAGGAGCGGGAAGTAGAAATGTTATTCCATTTACTTTTGGTGTTTCTCGTCTGGATAAAAATAAATTTATTACAGTTGGAAAGGCTAATGTCAATGTCCAAATTTCTGTTGCATATAACTAATTGCTTCTGGGTGGTGCGTTGCACTATAAGGGGATTATAATGAAAAAGGTAATTTTCGGCTTGTTGTTAAGCAGTTTTGGAACAGTATTCTCGGCTTTGGCTTCAGATGCTACATTAAAATCTGAGGTAACATTCGTTCATGCCAGCTGTAATCTGACTGATGAAAGTAAAACAATGACCGTGCCATTGGGGAATGTTAGTCGGAAGGATGTTGTATATGCTCAGTCAACTTCTTATTTTAGCCTTAAGGCTACGGGGTGTCCACCAGATGGGAGCGCTCGTATTGGCATTCGTTTTGATGGTTCGGGATTAAATTCTAATTTTGGGAAATATTTTTATTTGGATAAGGAATCTACGGCTAAGGGAGTTGTTATCGCCATAGGTGGCTACTTCCCAGCTATTAATGAGTATACGAGCATAGGCCCTGGGGATGAAAGAGTATATGTTACCCCTAACTCTTTAGGTGAGGCTACGCTATATTTTTATGCTAGGTATTATAATTCTTCTGGATATATTAAGGATATTGTTCCTGGCAGCGCTAATACTACCGTGCAGATCAGTCTTATCTATATGTGAGTGGTTGAAATCTATCAATATGACTGTGTCCCGGATTTAAGAGCCGACTTCAGTATTCATGGTAGTGAAGCTAACCGATACGAGAGAAGAAACACCTTTGAATTAAATAGTGACTCTGTTGCATCTGGAGTTGGGGTACAGGTAGCCGTTGATGGTGGCTCATGGGAGTCACCGTACGCTTTTATAGGCCGTGCTAATGCCGCTGTACAGTTTACCCTGCTCTATAACTAAACCAATCCACCCGATGTATCGCTCCGTCGGGTTATTTAAATTATCAGCATAAATAATACCCCGTCCAGTCATAAGGAATTTAGCTATGATAACGAAAGTAAAAAGAACGATACCGCTGTTAGCATTACTTAGTGCAGCTATGTTGACACCACTGGTGTACGCAGCGGATGGCAATATCAATATTACCGGCAGGGTGTCGGAAAGTGCCTGTAATATAGCTACCAGTTCGAAAGATATGACGATTGAAATGGGGGAGGTTAATCGGTCGATGTTCAGTTCTATCGGTGATGGAAGTCTTGAAAAGATATTCGATCTGGAAATTGAATGTGGGGCTTCTTCGCTCGTAGGCGTACGGCTTGAAGGTAAAGCTTCGGATGCCAATCCTGAAGTGTTTGCACTGGATGAGGTAAGTGGTGCTAAAGGGATAGGACTGAAGTTGATAACCAGGATAAACGGTGATGAGCGAGTTGCCAAACCTAATGGTCGACCGACGTTTCATTACCAAATACCCTGGACCCAGCAACATAATAAACAATGGGCTCGTTTCTATGCTCAATATGTTTCAGTTAGCGATAATATCAGTGGGGGCAGTGGCAATACCATGTTGCAAGTATCACTGGACTATCTTTGAGCATAAGGTTCGTGCCAGAGATGAGGGCGGGGTAGATAAGCGATATTGAGATTTGTTCTCGGCGAACGGAGTCGTTACTGGTTATAGGAGGTTTTAAGGGAGGTTGGCTGTTCCGTCTTGGAACGAATGAACTGGCATGCCAGGGCAGGATATGAACCTTGCTCGTTCAGATATTGTCGCTCTCACCCGCTTGAAGCTTAGGAAAAATGCGGCCATAATCTGCCGTATCGGTAGCACCGAAACACACATCGAATAAATCCCTTTCTCGTCGGGCTAACGACGCGGGAGGGATTTTTTTTTGTAACGGCCCGGCGTCTGCGCCCGGCAACTTGTTGAACTACGAGGGTTTACTATGAGCACCTTAGGCCATCAGTCCGATAATTCATTAGTGTCCAACGCCTTTGGTTTCCTGCGCTTTCCGCTGAACTTCATGCCTTACGACAGCGATGCAGAGTGGGTCATCACCGGCATTCCGTTTGACATGGCGACCTCCGGTCGCGCCGGTGGCCGTCACGGCCCGGCGGCTATTCGTCAGGTATCCACCAACCTGGCCTGGGAAGGCAACCGTTGGCCGTGGAGCTTCGATCTGCGCGATCGGCTGAACGTGGTTGACTGCGGCGACATCGTGTTCAATTTCGGCGATGCGCAGGACATGAGCGACAAGCTGCAGGCGCACGCGGAGAAACTGCTGAAGGCCGGTAAGCGTATGCTCTCGTTCGGCGGCGACCACTTCGTGACCCTGCCGCTGCTGCGCGCGCACGCCAAGCATTTCGGCAAGCTGGCGCTGGTGCACTTCGACGCCCATACCGATACCTACGCCAACGGCAGCAAGTTCGACCACGGCACCATGTTCTACCATGCTCCGAACGAAGGCCTGATCGATCCGCACCACTCGGTGCAGATCGGTATTCGCACCGAGTTCGATCATGACAACGGCTTTACCGTGCTGGACGCCGCGCAGGTGAACGATCGCAGCGTGGACGACCTGCTGACCCAGATCAAAGGCATCGTCGGCGATATGCCGGTGTACCTGACCTTCGACATCGACTGCCTGGATCCGGCGTTCGCACCGGGCACCGGCACGCCGGTGATCGGCGGCCTGACTTCCGATCGTGCGCTGAAACTGGTGCGCGGCATGCAGTCGCTGAACATCGTCGGCATGGACGTGGTAGAAGTGGCGCCGGCCTATGATCAGTCCGAGATCACTGCGCTGGCCGCGGCGACCCTGGGCCTGGAGATGCTGTACCTGCAGGCGGCGAAGAAACACGCCTGACGCCAGGCCACGCCTCGCTGAAAAAGCGGCTCCCATCGTATGGGGCCGCTTTTTTTATTTCATTTGTCGCCATCCGCGCTGCGATTTTCAGCCTGTTGCAACGCCTTTGCGCAATTCTGCGCAGAAATGAAACTGAGTCAGAGAAAAGGAACCGGGATTGCGGGGAGGATGCATATACTGCGCGCGGGTGCTCTGGATCTTTGTCTCTGGAGCCTGCGTGAAAGGTACAAAGAGAAAAGCCCCGAGTCGATATCCATCAACCCGAGGCCTACTCTAACGCCAGACAACGTTAAGTTAGCCTCTTACCCGCCGCGAGGCAAGGAGAAGAAGGCATGATGCCGAACAAACGGAGCCTGTTAAAATTGGTGGTTATTTGTGCCACGGTAATATCACTGGCATGGATAACTCGCAGCACGCTGTGTGAGCTGCGGATCCGATCGGGCAACACGGAGGTTGCGGCCATTTTGGCTTACGAATCCGAACGGTAAGGCAACTCGGCGACGGGGGATGTCCCCCGTCTGCTGATTGTTGGCGTCCAGATCCATGAGCACCCTCTCAACGCTGTCGGTTTTCCGCCGCGCAGGACAGAGAAACGGGTCTATGCCCGCTTTACCTGCCGCGCCAGCAACATGCGGCCAAACAGTGCGCCGCCCGCCAGTAATGTCAGCAGCTGCGAGGCGATCAGCACCGCAAAGCCTGAAGACACCTTGCCCTGGCTGGCCATCACCATGCCCATCGCCATCGGCACAAACGCCGAAAACAGATTGCCGATGCCGTTGATCAGCCCATAGGCGCTGCCGACCGCCTCCGGCCGCGCATAATGTTGCAGCAGGGTAGGGATCGCCGCACCCTGCGCGCCCCAACAGGCATTGGCCGCCAGCAGGAAGAAGGCGATCCAGCCAAGCTGATGGCTGTTCATCACGCCATAGATGCACAGCGCGGTCGCTGCGCCGCCGCAGACGAAGATCAGCGGCGCTTGATAAGGGCGGATACGATCGAGCAACACGCCGCCGAGGTATTTGGAGGCGATGCTGACGATGAAAGGCAGCGCGGCCATCCAGCCCATCTGCTTGATGGAGAACCCCTTTTCATCGGTCAGATACGCCGGCAGCCAGGAGCTGGAGCCCCACAGATAGCTGAGCGTGGCGATCTCGATCAGCAGGATCCAGCCGAGCATCGGCGTGCGCCAGGCCAGCGCAAAGGTGTGCCAGACGCGGCTCAGCACCGGTTGCGGAGCAGCAGGGCGCGAGGGTGAAGACAGGGCGAGGGGATGAACGAACAGCCGCACCAGCGCCAGCCCCAGCAGCAGGTTGAGCAGCGCCAGCAGGTGAAACGACATCGCCCAGCCGAAATGCGCCATCAGAAAACTCACCAGCGGAAAGCCGAGCACCAGCCCCAATGAAACGCCCAGCGCGCTGACCGCGTTGGGCTTGCCGCGCTCGTCGGCGGCGAAATGGTCGCTGATGTACATGGTCTTCAGCGAGAACAGCGGCCCCTCGCTGACGCCAAGCAGCGCGCGCACCACGCACAGCAGCATCAGCGATCCCGCCAGCGGCGAGGCGGCGGTGAGCAGCGCCCACAGCACCACGCTCAGCGTCAGCGCGCGGCGGTAACCCATCAGCGTTTCCAGAAACGGCGTCAGCAACATGGCGGACAGGCCGTAGCCGAGCAAAAAAACCGTCATCAGCGTGCCCTGGTGGGCGCGGTCGCCGCCGAGTTGGAAGTGTTGCAGGAAGTCGGGATTGACCAGCATCACGGCGATATTGACCCGATCCGCATAGGCGATAACGATCAGAAACAGCAGGGCGATCACCCCAAACCAGCGTTGACGTTGTTGCACGTTGCGTTCCTCAATGCGAGCGGTTGACGAATTCAGGCAGCAGTAAACTCACCCGCGGATGCCATTTCGCGCAAATGCGGGGGATGAGGCTGATTGATGTAAATTTATTGTTATAAAATTGGGTGTAAAAGACAGCGAGAGAACACTTTTACGCGCAATTCGCCGCCGGGATCAACGCATTTTTTGCCATAAATTAGTAAGGGAGCGCACAACTGACATAGGTTTTTCATATCGGTGCATGATTTCGTGATCCTTCCCGCATTTGTCATTTTTAAACAACCTTTCATTAACATTTGCCGTTCCGCTCGCTTGACGAAAGTTTCGCCAGACCTATAGTGGCTGTATTAAATAAGAAACTGAGTTTCATATATGAAACAATCAGATAGGGGACAAAAGCAATGAGCTGGAAGAATGTGTGCGAAGTGTCTCAGGTGAAAGAAGATTTTCCTTTCTCCGGCAAAGTGGAAGGAAAAGAGATCGGGGTGTACCTGCTCGACGGTAACTACTACGCGCTGGAAGACGTTTGCCCGCATGCTTATGCCTTGCTCAGCCAGGGGTTTGTAGACGACGGCAAGGTTGAGTGCCCGCTGCACGAAGCGCTGTTTGACGTGCGCACCGGCCAGTGCCTGCGCGAGCCGGGCGGTCGCGATCTGCAAACCTATCCCACCCGGGTGGTCGACAACCAAATCCAGATCACCTTTATCGCGGAGGAGTAATCATGCAGCACATTACCGATTTCAATCCCTGGCTGCCGGACACCCAACAGGTGACGCCGGCCCGCGAAGGCGGCAACGGTCAAATCCATCAGCCGGGCCAGTTCCGCAATGTCATCTGGCAAAACCGTGCTCGTGTGCCGGACGGTTTCGAAGCCGCCCTGGTGGCGGCGCTGGAAACGATCTTCGATCAGGGTGCGGAAGAGCTGGAGCAGATCGTCAGCGCGTTGAATCAGCGCCGCCTGTTCGATCGCAGCGGCCAGCCGTGGAATGAGGCGACGTTCCGCGAATTCCTTCACGTTAACGGTTTCTGAGCCACATCCGGGAGAAGACAATGACAGCAAACACAACATCCTCCGAACAGAGCTTGCAGGACTATCTTGACCAAGGGTTGCGCGGCATGTGGTATCCGGTGCTGGCCAGCTGGGAAGTGGGCAACAACCCGGTCGGCATCACCCGTCTGGAGCAGCAAATCGTGGTATGGCGCGACGGCGAAGGCCAGATCCACGCGCTGGAAGACCGCTGCCCGCACCGCGGCGCGCGGCTTTCCATGGGGTGGAACCTCGGCGATCGCATCGCCTGCTGGTATCACGGGGTAGAGGTCGGCGGCGACGGGACGGTGAAAGACGTGCCGGCAGTGGATCGCTGCCCGCTGGTAGGGCAAAAATGCCTGCGGTCTTACCCGGCCAAAGAAGCCTACGGCGCCGTGTTCCTCTATTTCGGCGTGACGGCGGATGAAGCGCCGGCGGCGCTGACTTTCCCGCAAGAGCTGGCGGACGAAGCCTCGTACAGCAACTTCCTGTGCACCGCCAGCTGGAACTGCAACTACCAATACGCCCTGGAAAACGTGATGGATCCGATGCACGGCACCTACCTGCACTCCTCCTCGCACTCGATGGCGGAAGGGGATCGCAAGGCGGACATGGGGCTGGAACCGACCGACAGCGGGTTTATCTTCAAGAAGAACGGCCAGATCGGCGTCAACTTCGATTGGGTGGAGTTCGGCAGCAGCGGCGCCTATTGGATGCGCCTGTCGATCCCATACAAGAAGCGTTTCGGGCCGGGTGGTCACTTTTGGATCATCGGCATGGTGGTGCCGGAAGACAAGGATCACTGCCGGGTCTTCTTCTGGCGCATCCGTAAGGTCAAAGACTGGCAGCGCGACATGTGGCGCTTCATGTACCGCAACCGCCTGGAATCATTGCATTGGGACGTGCTCGAGCAGGATCGCATCGTGCTTGAGAACATGGCGCCTAACGCCCGCGGCCGCGAATACCTGTACCAGCACGACGTTGGTCTTTCTCGACTGCGCCGCCTGATGCAGAAAGAGGCGCAGAAACAGCTGGCGACGCTGCGCGAGCGGGAGGCGGCGCAGTGAACGGCCTGCTGAACGGTAAACGCATCGTGGTCACCGGGGCGGCGCGCGGCCTGGGCTACAGCTTCGCTGCCGCCATCGCCGCTGCCGGCGCACAGGTGGTGATGTGCGACATTCTGGCGGATGAGCTGGCGGCGAGCGGCGCTGCGCTGCGCGAGCAGGGCGCTCAGGTGGAAACGCAGACGATCGATCTGGCGTCACCGGACTCGATCCGTTCGGCGTTCGAGAAGATCGCCGCAGGCGGCGGGATCGACGGCCTGGTGAACAACGCGGCGTTGGCGACCGGCGTCGGTGGCAAAACCATGATGGAATACGATATCGACCTGTGGGATCGGGTGATGCAGGTCAACGTGCGCGGCACCTGGCTTGTGAGTCAGGCGGCGGTGCCGCTGCTGGCACGCAACCCGCACGCCAAAATCGTCAACGTGGCGTCGGACACTGCGCTGTGGGGCGCGCCGCGCCTGATGGCCTATGTCGCCAGCAAAGGCGCGCTGATCGCGATGACCCGCTCGATGGCGCGCGAGTTGGGTCCGCAGGGGATCTGCGTCAACGCCATCGCACCAGGCCTGACGCGGGTGGAAGCCACCGAGTATGTGCCCGCCGAGCGCCATCAGCTTTACGAGCAGGGGCGCGCGCTGGCCGGGGCGCAGCATCCGGACGATGTGAACGGTACGGTGCTTTATCTGCTGTCGTCGCTGGCGGATTTCGTCACCGGCCAACTGCTGCCGGTCAACGGCGGCTTCGTATTCAACTGAGGCCCGCAGGGCAGGCGCACAGCGCAGGAGCGAGAGATGGCGGACGAGCAAGCATGTAAGTATCTGATCCCGGGACTGGATCGCGGGTTGCAGTTGCTGCTGGCGTTTGGCGAGCAGCATAAGGAAATGACTTTCGCCGAGTTGCATCGCCTGGTCGATATGCCGAAGGCCACCGCTTACCGCGTGGTGCAGACGCTCGAGCACCTGGGCTTTTTGGAGCGCAATCCGCGCACCAACACCTTTGCGCTCGGCATCAAGGTGCTGCGCCTTGGCTTCGAATACATCGCGTCGCTGGACGTGGCGCAGGCCGGCCAGCCGGTGATCGAGCAGCTGCGCGATCGCAGCCAGTGCAGCAGCCATCTGGCGATCCGCGATGGGCGCGACGTTATCTACATCGCCCGCGTCAGCGCCGCCGGTTCGCAGATCAATCAGGTCAGCGTCGGCACCCGTTTGCCGGTGCACCAAACCTCGCTTGGGCGCATGCTGTTGACCAGCGCCACCCGCAGCGAGTTCGAACAACTTTATCCGGACGCGCAGCTGCCGGGCAATGCGCCGGGCACCCCGGCGGATCGCGAAACGCTGTGGCAGATGGTGCAGCAAGACAAAGCGCGCGGCTATGTGATCGGCGAATCGTTCTTCCGCCACGGCATCTCCTCGATCGTCTACCCGATCTTCAACCGCGAGCAGCGGGTCGAGGCGGTGGTCAGCATCATGGTGCCGTCCGATGAGATCCCGAAAGCGGATCGCGAGCGGCTGCGCATGGAAGTGCGCGACGCGGCGGAGAAAATTTCCGGCTTCCTCGGCGCGCCGCCGCAGGCCAACGTCGGCTAACCGACAGGACCGACTCTTTTACTCAGGCAGGGATAAGGCCCGTAGCAAACAGGGGCCGGGGTTCACTCATGCCTGAAAACCGTATGCAGCGAGAACGTGAGGCTGAACAATGAGCGTAATCGGAATCGAAAAACTGGAGTTTGGCGTCGAAGATCTGCCAACCTGCGAAAAATTCATGCAAGACTTCGGCCTGCAGCCCGCCACGCAACATTGGGGCGAACCGCAGCGCGAATTCACTACCCTGAGCGGGGCGCGGGTTGTCCTGCACCCGTTGCAAAGCGCGGCGCTGCCTGCGGCGTTTGAGGGCGGTTCAACCCTGCGCCGCATGACCTGGGGCGTGGCCTCGCCCGCCGATCTGGCGCGTCTGCAGCCGCGTTTGGCGCTGATGCCCGGCTTCCGTCAGGTGGGAGAAGAGCTGGAATGCCTCGATCCCAACGGCATGACGCTGCGCTTCGTCGTCAGCCGCCAGCAGGCGGTCGAGGTGCCGGTCACGCCGATCAACCAATGGGGCGACGTGCGCCGCATCGATCAACCCAGCCCGGTTTATTCGCAGGCGCAGCCGATCAACATTGGCCACGTGGTGTTCTTCGTTGAGGATCTGGCGGCGACCGAGCGTTTCTATCGCGAGCTGTTGGATTTCCAGGTTTCCGATCGCTATATCGATCGCGCCGTCTTCCTGCGCACCCAGGCGCGCGGCGGCCACCATAACCTGTTCCTGCTGAAGCTGCCGAACCGCCCACGGGGCCTGAACCACGTGGCATTCACCGTGCGCGATATCCACGAAGTGATCGGCGGCGGCATCGCCATGAACAAAGAGAAGTGGAGCACCTTTATCGGCCCCGGCCGCCACCCGATCTCCTCGGCCTATTTCTGGTACGTCAACAGCCCGACCGGCGGCGCGTTCGAGTACTACACCAACGACGATTATCTGACGGAAAACTGGCAGCCGCGCGAGCTGGAGCATTCATTGGTCTCCTTCACCGAATGGGCGGTAGAGGGCGGCATCGATCACGACACGCGCCGCCAGCATAAAAAGGCGGAGGCGTTATGAAACGGCCGGAACACGCGGGCATCGTTATCGTCGGCGGCGGCCAGGCCGGCGGCTGGGCGGCCAAGACGCTGCGCGATCGCGGTTACAGCGGCCGGCTGACGGTTGTCAGCGACGAACCCTACGATTTTTACGAGCGGCCGCCGCTGTCGAAAGCGGCGCTGCTGGATGCCGCAGCTCCCCTCAGCCGGCTGTTCAGCGAACAGACGGTGGCGGAGCTGAATATCGACTGGCGTCGCCCGCTGCGCGCCGAGTCCATTGATGCAGAACAGCAAATCGTCACGCTCAGCGACGGGCAACGGCTGCAGTTCGAGCAGTTGCTGATCGCCACCGGCGGGCGGCCGCGTGTGCCGAGCGCCGCCTGGGCGCAGCACCCGCGCGTGATGACGCTGCGTTCCTGGGACGATGCGGCCCGGTTGCGGCAGGGCCTGCAGGGCTGCCGTCGCCTGGCGATCGTCGGCGGCGGTTGGATCGGGCTGGAGATCGCCGCTTCCGCGCGCCGTCTCGGCATCGAGGTGACGGTGTTTGAACGCCAGCCTGCGCTGTGCATGCGCAGCGTCGGCGCCGACGTCTCACAGGCGTTGCTCGAACTGCATCGCCAGCAGGGCGTCACGGTGCTGTGCGGCTGCGGCGAGATCTCGCTGGAAGATCGCGACGGCGCCGCCTGGATCGGCAGCGAAGTCAGCGATCCGCAGGCCTTCGATCTGGTGGTGGTGGGGATCGGCGTCGAGCTGAATCTCGAACTGGCGCGCAGCGCCGGGCTGGCGATCGAGTCCGGCATCGTGGTCGACGGCCAGGGGCGCACCAGCCATCCGGCGATCTTCGCCGCCGGCGATGTGGCGCGCCACCCGACGCTCGGCCTGTGCCTGCAGTCCTGGGCCTACGCGCAAAATCAGGCCATCAGCACCGCCTGCGCGATGCTCGACGCCTTCGCCGCCCCGTATGACGACGTGGCCTGGCTTTGGTCGGATCAATACGACGCCAATATCCAGATCCTCGGCGTGCCGAGCGGCGGCGTGCACCATGTGGTGCGCCGCACGCCGCAGTCGCAGGTGTTCTTCACGCTGAACGCCGATCGGCAGCTGGTGCAGATGGTGGCGTTCAACGACGCGCGCACCATCAAGCTCGGCAAGCGTTGGTTGGCGAGCGGCCGGGTGCTGGATCCGCAGCAGCTGGCGGATGCGGAGTTTTCTTTGATGGCGTTGAAATAACGCCCGAACCTCGGGAGCGTTTTATGACTACGCAAGACATTGACGCCCGCGCTGGACGGGCGGGGGAAGCCGTTGCCGAAAATCCGCAGCAGCGGGTGCGCTGGTCGGTGCCGATTGCGCTGTTTGCCTGCGTGCTGTTGGCGTTTTTCGACAAGATCAGCATCGCGGCGCTGTTTTCCGATAGTGAGTTCCAGCAGGCGTTAGGGATCGGTTTTGACCCGGCGCGGCTGGGCTTGCTGATGAGCGCGTTTCTGTTCTCCTACGGCATTTCCTCGATGCTGCTCAGCGGCATCGGCGATCGGCTTAATCCGGTCAAGGTATTGATTGGCATGATGGTGGTGTGGGGCGTGCTGATGGTGTTGATGGGGATGGTGCGTTCCTATCACGCCATGATGACGCTGCGCATTCTGCTCGGCATCGCCGAAGGGCCGCTGCTGCCGATGGCCTACGCCATTATTCGTCAGGCCTTCCCGCCGCAGCTGCAGGCGCGCGCCACCATGCTGTGGCTGCTCGGCACGCCGCTGGGCGCCGCGCTTGGCTTCCCGGTCACCCTGTACATCCTCAATACCTTCGACTGGCAGGCCACCTTCTTCTTTATGGCGTTTCTGACGTTGCCGGTGATGTTGCTGGTGCTGTTCGGCATGCGCCACCTGAACGTCGCGCGCCCGGCGGCGGCGACCAAGCCGGCGGTGTCCGAACGCCAACAGCATCGCCGCGAGCTGCTGCGCAGCCCGCACTTTTGGATGATCTGCCTGTTCAACATCGCCTTCCTGACCTACCTGTGGGGCATGAACGGCTGGTTGCCGAGCTACCTGATCAAGGGGAAAGGCATTCATCTGGAGCATGCCGGTTACCTCTCTTCGCTGCCGTTCATCGCCATGCTGCTCGGCGAAGTGCTGGGTGCCTGGCTGTCGGACAAGCTGGATCGGCGCGCGCTGGCTTGCTTCCTGTCGCTGTGCGGCGCCGGCCTCGGTCTGGCGGTGGTGCTGCACCTGCAGGGCACCTACAGCGTGATCGCCGCCATGGCCTTCAGCACCTTTATGTGGGGCGCCGGCGCGCCGAATATTTTCGCGCTGTTGGCGAAGGCGACCAGCAGCAAGGTCAGCGCTACCGCCGGTGGCATCTTTAACGGGTTGGGCAATTTTGCCGGCGCGCTGGCGCCGGTGCTGATGGGGGCGTTGATCGCCGCCACCGGCAATATGGATAACGGCCTGCTGTTCCTGGTGGTGATGGCTTTCGTCGGCTGCCTCATTCTGCTGCCGTTACTGAGAAAGTACTGAATTAACAATTGCTAAGCCCAATGGATTTCATGCTGTGGCTAGGCGGCAAGTTCGTGAGTCTCCAGGAGCTTACTGCGGTAAGTGACTGGTGCGAACGAATGCAGTCAACAACGCCACAGCGTGAAAGACGAAGGGGATAACCATTTGATTCAACAGAGGAGTGACAACATGTCTCAGGTTGAGAACAAAGCCGGCGTCAAGCCGCAGGATCTGTCGATGGAAAATTGGGTGGAGTCGCGCATCGCCCGGTTCGAAGGCCGTAAATACGACTGGAACGCGCTGAAATTCCAGGCCGACTTTGACCCGAAATACCGCCGTGCGCAGATGCGCTACATCGGTACCGGCGCTACCGGCGTGGCCAGCGACGCCAACACCATTCCGGCGGGCAATTTCACCTTCTCCACCATGGTGCTGCCGTCGAAGTGCGAGGGCCCGCTGCACCTGCACGACGACGTGGAAGAAGTGTTCTTCATGTTGAAAGGCAGCATCACGCTGATGATTCAGGATGGGGAAGAGTATTACGAAACCAGGCTGAAAGAGCGCGATCTGATCTCGGTGCCGGCGGGGGTGTATCGCGGCCTGTTCAATCACGGCGAGGAAGAGGCGCTGATGTGCGTGATGCTCGGCACCGCCAAGCCGGAGATCCCGACCTATCCGGCGGATCACCCGCTGTCCAAAGTGAAGCGCAACTGATGAACGGCCTGGCGCAACGCCAACGGGCGCGCTGCGGGGCGTACACCCTGAGCTGGCGCGAGGCCGGGCAGGGACGGCCGGTGGTGTTGCTGCACGGCATCAGCTCCGGATCGGCCTCGTGGATCAAGCAGCTCAACGATAGCGGCCTGACGGACGGCCACCGTCTGTTGGCGTGGGATGCGCCGGGCTACGGCGGCAGCCTGCCGTTGGCGGATCCTCAGGCCGATGCCGCCGGTTATGCGGCGGCGTTGGCGGCGCTGATTGATGAGCTGCAGCTGGCGCAGCCGCTGATCGTCGGCCATTCGCTGGGGGCGCTGATCGGCAGCGCCTATGCCGCCGGCTATCCGGACGGGTTATGTGGATTGGTGTTGGCGGATCCGGCGCAGGGCTATGCCACGGCGCCGGAGGAAAAACGTCGGCAGGTCTATGGCCAGCGCCAACAGATGATAGAGACGCTGGGGCCGGTGGGCTACGGCGAGCAGCGGGCGGCGGCCTTGCTGCGTGAAGGGGCGGATCCGCAGGATATCGCCTGGGTGCGCAACGGCATGCAGCAGCTCGATCCCGACGGTTTTCTGAGTGCCGCCTGGATGCTGGCCAACGACGATATCGGCCGCTATCTGGCGCGCTATCGCGGCCCGCTGGAAGTCTGGTGCGGTGAACAGGATCGCATTACGCCGCCGGAGAAGGCGGCCGAGTTGGCGCGTGAGCAGGACGCGACGCTGCGTTTGATCGCCGCCGCCGGCCATGCCAGCTACCTCGACGCGGCGGCGTGTTTCAACCGCTATCTGCGGGACTTTACGGGAGCAATCCAACGATGAATTTTCAGCTTGAGAATCGGGTGGCGGTGGTGACCGGCGGCTCGTCGGGCATCGGTTTCGAAACCCTGAAGCTGCTGCTGGCCGAAGGGGCGAGGGTGGCGTTCTGCGGCCGCGATCCGGACAAACTGGCCGGCGCAGCAGCCAGCCTGCGCGCGGAGTTTCCGCAGGCGGAGATGCTGGCGCTGCGCTGCGACGTACTGGACGCGCAGCAGGTGGCGCAGTTCGCTGACCAGGTGACGGCGCATTTCGGCGGCGTGGATCTGCTTATCAACAACGCCGGTCAGGGCTTCGTCGCCCATTTTGACCAAACGCCGCGCGAAGCCTGGCTGCATGAGGCCGAGCTGAAGCTGTTCGGCGTGATTAACCCGGTGCAGGCGTTTTTACCGGCGCTGGAACGATCGGACATCGCGTCTATCACTTGCGTGAACTCGCTGCTGGCGCTGCAGCCGGAAGAACACATGATCGCCACCTCGGCGGCGCGCGCCGCGCTGCTCAACATGACGCTGACGCTGTCGAAAGAGCTGGTGGGCAAAGGCATTCGCGTTAACTCGATCTTGCTGGGGATGGTGGAGTCGGGCCAATGGCGCCGCCGTTTCGACGAGCGCAGCGATAAAGATCAAAGCTGGGAGCAGTGGACGGCGGCGATCGCCGAACGCCGCGGCATCCCGATGAAGCGCCTCGGCAAGCCGCAGGAGCCGGCGCAGGCGCTGCTGTTCCTCGCTTCGCCGCTGGCTTCCTTTACCACCGGCGCGGCGCTGGACGTATCCGGCGGCTTTAACCGCCATGTGTAGCAGGGGCCGATAAAGATGAAGAAGATCATGATGATTGGCTACGGCGCGATGGCGAAGGAAGTGATCGCCCGTTTGCCGGAAGGCGTGGAGGTCGGTTGGATCCTGGCGCGCGCGGCTCATCATGCGGCGATCGCCGAGGCCTTTGGCGGGCGGGTGCAGGCGTTGACCCATCCCGAGCAGTGTTTGCAGCGGCCGGATCTGGTGCTGGAATGCGCCAGCCAGCAGGCGGTGGCGGAGTTCGGCGAAGCGGTGCTGCAGCGCGGCTGGCCGCTGGCGCTGATTTCGACCGGCGCGCTGGCGGACGCCACATTGCAACAGCGGCTGCAGCAGGTTTGCCGCCGCCGTCACGGGCAGCTGATCGTGTTGTCCGGTGCGGTGGCGGGGATGGATGGGCTGGCGTCGGCGCGCGAAGGCGGGCTGGAAAGCGTGACCTATCAGGCCAGCAAAAGCCCGGCCAGCTGGCGCGGCAGCCCGGCGGAGCAGCTGATCGACCTCGATGCGGTGAGCGAAGCGCAGGTATTTTTTGAAGGGTCGGCGCGCGAAGCGGCGCGTTTGTTCCCGGCCAATGCCAACGTGGCGGCCACCATTGCGCTCAACGGCCTGGGGATGGACGCCACCCGGGTACGCCTGCAGGTCGATCCCGCCACCCGGCGCAATACCCATCGTCTGCAGGTGTGCGGCGACTTTGGCGAATTTCACATCGAGCTGAGCGGCACCCCGCTGGCGAGCAATCCCAAAACATCAACCCTGGCGGCGCTGAGCGCGGTACAAGCCTGTCGCCGTCTGGTGGACGGCGGTTTTATTGCCTGAACGGCAGGAGCGGAGCATGGAACGATTGAATATTTTTGTCGCTGGGCGCTGGCGTGAAGGGCGCGGCGAAGAGATGGCTTCGGTATTCCCGGCCGACGGCAGCGTCAACGCGCGGCTGCGTGCCGCTAACGTCGAGGACGTGAACGAGGCGGTAGAAGCGGCGGAACGCGCCTGGCGCGCGCCGGAATGGCGAGGGCTGGTGCCGCACCAGCGCGCCTCGATCCTCTACCGCGTCAGCAACCTGATTCTGGCGCAGCAGGAACAGTTGGCCGAGCTGCAGACCCGCGACAACGGCAAGCCGCTGGCGGAAACCCGCGGGCTGGTGGCCAGCGCGGCGGCGACCGCGCGCTACTTCGCGGCCGCCTGCGAGGTGTTGGAAGGCGAGCTGCCGACCCCGCGCAGCGCCGAGGTGATGACGCTAAGCCAGTATCAACCGATGGGAGTGATCGCCGCCATTACGCCGTGGAACTCGCCGATCGCCAGCGAAATGCAGAAGGTGGCGCCGGCGCTGGCGGCGGGCAACGCGGTGGTGCTCAAACCGGCCGAAGCCACGCCGCTGATGGCGCTGAAGCTGGCCGAACTGTTCGAACAGGCGGGCCTGCCGGCCGGGCTGCTCAGCGTGTTGCCGGGCAAAGGTTCGGTGATCGGCGAGGCGTTGGCGCGCCATCCGCGGGTGAAAAAGATCTCCTTTACCGGCGGGACCAGCACCGGGCGCCATTTGGCGCACATCGCCGCCGACAAGCTGATCCCCACTTCGCTGGAATTGGGCGGTAAGTCGCCGACCATCGTGCTGGAGGACGCGGATCTGGAGCAGGCGGCGCGCGGCATCTGCTACGGCATTTTCAGTTCCGCCGGCCAGGCGTGCATCGCCGGTTCGCGGCTGTTCGTGCATCGTTCGCTGTATCAGCCGCTGCTGGCGCGCTTGACCGAACTGACGGCGGGGCTGCGCATCGGCAACCCGCTGGTGCCGGGCGTGCATCTCGGCCCGCTGATCAGCGCCAAACATCGGCAAAGCGTGGCGGACTACGTGGCGCTGGCGCGGCAGGAGGGCGGCCGGGTGGTCATCGGCGGCGAAGCGCCGGCCGATCCGCAACTGGCGAGCGGTAGCTATTACCTGCCGACCATTATTGAAGGCTTGAACAACGACGCCCGCGTCTGCCAGGAAGAGATCTTCGGCCCGGTGCTGGTGGCGCTGCCGTTTGACGATGAGCAACAGCTGATCGAACAGGCCAATGACTCGGTGTACGGCCTGGCGGCCGGCATCTGGAGCCGTGACTTCCCTCGCGCGATGGCGCTGGCGGAGCGGCTGGAAACCGGCACCGTCTGGGTCAATACCTACAAAACGTTCTCGATTTCCACGCCGTTCGGTGGTTTCAAGGAAAGCGGGCTGGGTCGCGAAAAGGGCCTGAACGGCATCAAGGCCTACATGCAGCAGAAAAGCGTGTATCTGGCGCTGAGCCATCAGGTGAACCGCTGGAGCGACTAGGCCGACACCTCTACGCATAACCCTAATAACGAATACCCTAAGAAGGCAGATGATGAGCGATAAAATCACGGTTGGCGAGGCGATAGCCCGGACTCTGGAACAGTATGCGGTGTCGGCGATGTACGGCATCATTTCGATTCATAATCTGCCGATCGCCGATGCGGTGGGGCAGCGCGATAAAATTCGCTTCGTGCCGGCGCGCGGCGAAGCGGGGGCGGTCACCATGGCCGACGCGCACGGGCGTTTCTCTGGCCTGGGCGTAGCGTTGACCAGCACCGGCGCCGGCGCCGGCAACGCGGTGGGGGCGATGATTGAGGCGCTCAACGCCAACACGCCGCTGCTGCATATCACCGGCCAGGTGGAGAAAGCCTATCTGGACGCCGACGCCGGTTTTATTCATGAAACCCGCGATCAGCTCGGCTTCCTGCGCGCCTGCTCCAAGCGCGCTTACCGGGTCAATTCGCCGGAGCAGGCGGTGGCGGTGATCCAACGGGCGATCCTGGATGCGCAAACCGTGCCGTGCGGCCCGGTGGCGGTCGAGATCCCGATCGATATTCAAAGCAGCCTGGTTTCCCGTTCGGTGCTGACCGAACCGTTGGCGCCGGCGCCGCTACCGAAGGCGGACGATGCGGCGGTGGAACGGCTGCATCAGCGGCTGAAACAGGCTAAGCGTCCGCTGCTGTGGTTGGGTGGCGGCGCCTTGGCCTGCGGCGACGCGGTGCGCAAGCTGGCAGACGCCGGCGTGGCGGTGATCTCCAGCACCCACGGGCGCGGCATTCTGCCGGACAGCCATCCGCGCAGCCTGCGGGCGTTCCATAACTCACCGAGCATCGAAGCGATCCTGACGCAGTGCGATCTGACGCTGGTGGCCGGTTCGCGCCTGCGCAGCAATGAAACCCGTACCTGGACGCTGCCGCTGCCGCGCCCGCTGGTGCAGATTGACATCGATCCGGCGGCGGCCAACCGCAACTATCTGGCCGATGAACAGATCAACGGCGACTGTGCGGCGCTGTTGGCGGCGCTGGCGGCGCGGCTGGCCCCCGGCGAGAAGGTCAATGCCGAGTGGGATACCGAGATCGCGGGGGCGGTGCGGCAGGCGGAGAGCGCGCTGCGCCAGCAGTCCGGTGAATACGCCAAACTCAACGACGCCATCGACGCCGCGCTGCCGCAGGACGGGCTGTTGGTACGCGATATCACCGTTTCCGGCAGCGTCTGGGGCAGCCGGCTGTTCCGGGCGATCTCGCCGCTGTGCAACATTCACTCGCTGGCGGGCGCCATCGGTATGGGGCTGCCGATGGCCATCGGCACCGCGATTGCCAACCCGCAGCGCAAGGTGGTGGGGCTGGTGGGCGACGGTGGTCTGGCGCTGGGCCTGGGCGAGTTGGCGACCATGGCGCAGGAACAGGTGAATATCACCCTGCTGATCATGAACGACGGCGGTTATGGCGTGATGCGCGGCATTCAGGACAAGTACTTCGCCGGGCGCCAGTATTACAACGAGCTGCACACGCCGGCTTTCACCCAGATCGCCGAAGCGATGGGGCTGAAAGCCTGGAAGGTGGACGCAGCGGCACAGTTCAACGGCGTGCTGGCCGAAGCGATCAACTACCCGGGGCCGTCGGTGGTCGAGGTGGACATGAAACAGGTTGGGCCGCTGACTTTCGCCGGGCCGCCGCAGAAAACGCTGTATTAATACGATAAAAAACGCCCGGCGATTGCCGGGCGTTTTCGTGGTTATTTCTCTGCCGCGATGCGATCGCGGATGTGCTGCGCACGCGCTTGGGAAGAAGGGTGGTCGTCGAACAGGCTGCTCTGGCGGCCGGCTTCCATCTGGGCCAGCTTCTCGAAGCTGGTGGCCAGGCCGTTCGGATCGATGCCGCGCTTTTTCAGCAGATCGAACGAGTAATCATCCGCTTCGCTTTCCTGCTTCTGTGAAAACTGGGCGCTGACCAGCTTCTCGCCGATGTCCGCCAGCTGCGACTGCGACAGCGAGCCGATGACGCCGCCGGCGGAGGACGCCGCGGTGCGCAGCGCCACGGTGCCGTAAGCTACCTGCATCGCCTTGCGGGTGTGGCCCAGCGCCACGTGGCCCATTTCATGGCCCAGCACGCCTTCCACTTCGTTGTCGTTCATCATGTCCATCAGGCCGCTGTAGACGCGGATGCAGCCGTTGGCCATCGCCCAGGCGTTGACGTCTTTGGTCACGTAGACCTTGTAGTTGGCCGGGGTGCCGTTGATGTTGTCGCCCAGCGCCGCGGCGATTTTGTTGAGACGCTTGGCGTAGGTGCTGTCGGCCGGCGCGATTTGTGCCTTGCTGTCCATCTCGGCACAGGATTTATCACTCAGGGCCTTAACGTCGTTGTTGCTCAGGGTCGCCGCCTGGAACGCCTGGGCGCCGGACTGCATCAAGGTTTCGGTATTCAGGTTTTGACAGCCGGTTGCCAAGGTGGCAATGCCCAACGCAATCAAAGAGGTACGGATCTTCATAACGCCATCTTCCTGTGAAGGTAACAAGGTAAAAGAATCATTTTGCTTGGAGGAAATCTTGTCGCAAGAGCCTAGTG
Source organism: Serratia sp. HRI (assembly GCF_010119335.3). Taxonomy (NCBI): domain Bacteria; kingdom Pseudomonadati; phylum Pseudomonadota; class Gammaproteobacteria; order Enterobacterales; family Yersiniaceae; genus Serratia; species Serratia sp. HRI. Next base: position 3,562,509 of record NZ_CP083690.1, read on the forward strand.
TACGTCAGACGGGGCGAGAATAGTGTTATTCCGAAAAAGCGTCCAATCGTGCTAATAAGTGGTGAACTCGCTCTCATTTGGCATTAGGGATTGCCGTTGTGATGTGGAGTCTGAGAAAATAGGGAACTTGACTGCTTTTTTTATCCGACCTGGAGTAAAACATGTCCTCTCGTAAAGAGCTTGCCAACGCCATCCGCGCACTCAGCATGGACGCCGTACAAAAAGCAAATTCCGGCCACCCGGGTGCCCCTATGGGCATGGCGGACATCGCCGAAGTCCTGTGGCGTGACTACCTCAACCACAACCCGACTAACCCGCACTGGGCTGACCGCGACCGTTTCGTGCTCTCCAACGGCCACGGCTCCATGTTGATTTACAGCCTCCTGCACCTCACCGGCTATGACTTGCCGATGCGCGAGCTGGAAAACTTCCGTCAGCTGCACTCCAAGACCCCAGGGCACCCGGAGTACGGCTACACCCCAGGCGTTGAAACCACCACCGGCCCGCTGGGCCAGGGCATCGCCAACGCCGTCGGCTTCGCCATCGCCGAACGCACCCTGGCGGCGCAGTTCAACCGCCCGGGCCACGACATCGTTGACCACCACACCTACGCCTTCATGGGCGACGGCTGCATGATGGAAGGCATCTCGCACGAAGTCTGCTCTCTGGCCGGTACCCTCAAGCTCGGCAAGCTGACCGCTTTCTACGATGACAACGGCATCTCCATCGACGGCCACGTCGACGGCTGGTTCACCGACGACACCGCCCTGCGTTTCGAAGCCTACGGCTGGCACGTGGTGCGCAACGTTGACGGCCACAACCCGGACGCCATCAAGGCCGCGATTGAAGAAGCGCGCAAGGTGACCGACAAGCCGTCGCTGCTGATGTGCAAGACCGTTATCGGCTTCGGTTCGCCGAACAAGGCCGGCACCCATGACGTGCACGGCGCCGCGCTGGGCGCAGCCGAAGTGGCCGCCACCCGCGAAGCGCTGGGCTGGAAATACGCCGCCTTTGAAATCCCGCAGGACATCTACGCCCAGTGGGACGCCAAAGAAGCCGGTCAGGCTAAAGAAGCGGCCTGGAACGACAAGTTCGCCGCCTACGCCAAGGCCTTCCCGGAGCAGGCTGCCGAGTTCAAGCGCCGCATGAACGGCGAGCTGCCGGCCGACTGGAAAGCCGACGCCAAAGCGTTCGTGGAAAAACTGCAGGCCAACCCGGCCAACATCGCCAGCCGCAAGGCGTCGCAGAACGCGCTGGAAGCGTTCGGCAAGGTGCTGCCGGAGTTCCTGGGCGGCTCTGCCGACCTGGCACCGAGCAACCTGACCATGTGGTCCGGCTCGAAAGCGCTGAACGTTGACCCGGCGGGCAACTACATTCATTACGGCGTGCGCGAGTTCGGCATGACCGCCATCACCAACGGCATCGCGCTGCACGGCGGCTTCCTGCCGTACTCGGCGACCTTCCTGATGTTCGTGGAATACGCCCGCAACGCGGTGCGCATGGCGGCGCTGATGAAGCTGCGCAACGTGTTCGTCTACACCCACGACTCCATCGGTCTGGGCGAAGACGGCCCGACCCACCAGCCGGTGGAGCAGCTGGCGAGCCTGCGCGTGACCCCGAACATGAGCACCTGGCGCCCGTGTGACCAGGTGGAGTCGGCGGTGGCGTGGCAGTACGGCATCGAGCGCAACGACGGCCCGACCACGCTGGTGTTCTCGCGCCAGAATCTGACCCAGCAGCCGCGCACTGCAGAGCAGCTGGCGAACGTGTACCGCGGCGGCTACGTGCTGAAAGACTGCGCGGGCACGCCGGACGTCATCCTGATTGCCACCGGCTCCGAAGTGGGCATCACGGTGGAAGCGGCGGACAAGCTGACCGCGGCGGGCCGCAAGGTGCGCGTGGTGTCGATGCCGTCGACCGACGCGTTCGACAAGCAGGATGCGGCGTACCGCGAGTCGGTGTTGCCGGCGGCGGTAACGGCGCGCGTGGCGGTGGAAGCGGGTATCGCGGACTACTGGTACAAGTACGTGGGCCTGAACGGCGCCATCGTGGGCATGACCACCTTCGGTGAGTCGGCGCCGGCGGAGCAGCTGTTCGCCGAGTTCGGCTTCACCGTGGACAACGTGGTGGCCAAGGCGCAGGCGCTGCTGAAGTAAGCGGCCTGGCGCAAGCCGATAAAAAAGCCGGTCATCGTGACCGGCTTTTTTTAGGTTCATCGCGCTTTACCGGGGAACGCTGCTTTGATTTTCAGGAAGAAGTAAGCGTTATCCCGGTATCCATAGGCCATCCGCTTCATCACTTTTATCTTATTGTTCATCCCTTCCAGCACGCTGGTATTCAACCTGTGTCTGGCACTCGCGATGATGCCACCGGCATACCCTTTCAGTTTCTCGGCGAAGTGTTGCAACGCCTTGATTCCGCTTTCCTGAGACTGCCTGTACCAGCTTATCCAGCGTCTCTGCGCCTCTTGTTCACTCGGGGCGTACCACAGTTCTTTCAGCGCTGTTTTCATCAGCCAGACCACATTCAACGGCTGATTCGCCTCCAGCAACTCCGTGAGCTTTACCTCATGCCCTTCGGGCAGGTTTTCGGGGTTGCGCAGCAGCAGCCAGCGGCTGCGTTTGATGACCTGACGCGATTTTGGGTTATCACGGAGTTGATTGGCCTGGTCGACGCGGACCCGGTCGATAACCTCCCGGCCATACTTTGCCACCACATGGAACAAGTCATAGACCACTTCCGCCTGCGGGCAGTGATGCCTGACCTCCAGGTCTAACGCCGTATTCATATCCATGGCGACAGACTGGATAGCGGCACAGCCTTCAGCGCCCAGCCAGACGAAGAAGGGGCGGAAGGCCGCTCTGCTGCGGCCTTCGCCCACCCACAACACCTGTTGCGTATCCGCATCCATCACCACGGTGGCATAACGATGTCCTTTGAACAGGGCGAACTCATCCATCACCAGACGGCGGAGGGTATGGCGCTGCGGCTCTGTCCGTTCCCGCAGCAGACGCCGGTAGTCGATATTCTTGACCGTATGCCAGTGCAGGCCGGTGAGTTGTGCAACATGTTTAATCGGCAGTAAACGGACCAGTGACTCAACCCATACGGATAGCGTCGTGGTATATCTCTGGCGTTCAGGCAACCAGCTGATTTTTTCGGTGGTGACCCCGCAATGTTTTTTTATGGGCGTAACCCGCGCTTACGACGCGGCGTTGGCGCTTTCGACGCTGCGCAACCGGTCATAAGCCGCCGCCAGCAACAGCACCAGCAGCGTAGGCTGCAGCCAGACCAGACCCTGTTCGGCCAGCGGCAGCTTATCGAACCAGACGGGCAGCAGGCCGCTGAAGCTGGAGGCCTTCAGGCCGTCGGTGAGGCCAAACACCAGGCTGGTGGCGATCACCGGCGCGAAGACGCGCTTGGCGCTGCGCCAGCGGTTCTGGCTGAAGCTGAGCAACACCAGCGCGATGCAAGGTGGATAGATCGCCGTCAGCACCGGCAGCGAGACGCGGATCAGGTTGGTCAGCCCCATGTTGGAGACCAGCATGGCGAAGAGGGCGAGGATAACCACCAGCGTGCGGTAAGAGAGCGGCAGGTAGCGAGAGAAGAAGTCCGCGCAGGCGCAGGTCATGCCGACCGCCGTCACCAGGCAGGCGATGAACATCAGTACCGCCATAAAGACGCTGCCCAGATCGCCGAAGGTGTGTTGCACATAAGCGTGCAGGATTGCCGCGCCATCCTGAGCGCCACTCTCGACCAGGCTGCCGCTGCCGGCGCCGAGTTTGAACATGCAGATATAGACCAGCGTCAGGCCGACGCCGGCGATCAGGCTGGCCCACAGGGTGTAGCGCAGCAGCAGGCCGCTGTCGCTGACGCCACGCGAGCGGGCGGCGGTGACGATAATCGAGCCGAACATCAGCGCCGACAGCGTGTCCATGGTTTGATAACCCTGCACGAAGCCGGTGGAAAACGCCGATGCCTGATAGCTGCCAACGGCGGAGACCGGTTCACCGGCGGGCCAAACCAGGGCGGCGATGCCGAGCGCGGCCAGCGCCAGGATTTTCAGCGGCGCCAGAATATGGCCGACGTTATCAAGCAACCGGCCGGGATACAGCGAGACGATCATCGCCAGGCTAAAGAACAGCAGGCTGTAGATGAACTGCGGTAGGGCGCCGTCGCCGGTGAAGGGCGCGATGCCGAGGGCGAAAGAGACATTGGCGGTTCGCGGCGTGGCGAACAGCGGGCCGAGCGCCAGATAGCAGACGGTCGCCAACAGCAGACCGGCGGTGCGGCCGATGGGGCCGGTCAGCAGGCTGATGCTGCCGCCGACGCGCGCCAGCGCGATCACGGCGATCACCGGCAAGGCGACGGCGGTCACCATAAACCCGAGGGCGGCCGGCCACAGATGCTCGCCGGACTGCAGCCCCACCAGCGGGGGGAAAATGATGTTGCCGGCGCCGACAAACAGGGCGAAGGTCATAAAGCCCAGGGCGATAATGTCTTTCGGGGATAAATTCTTGGTCATAACGGTATGGCACTGCCTGTATTCATGAAATAAACGGCCTGCTGCGGAATGGATAACTGCAGAGGGCAGGCGCAGAGGGCAGCGAGCGCCCGCAAAATTTTCGTCCGGCAGGATATAATAATTCGGCGACAAAAACCTGATTAATCCAGCGCTGTTTATCCTGGCGTGAACCGGCCGCACAGAGGGATCATGGCGGCCGGCCCGGCGGCGCGTTAGCTCGCGCGCGCCACCATGTCTATCGACAGCGGGATTTCGATATGCGGTTTGAAAGAGTCATACGCGAAAGAGACGTGGCCGTCTTCGACCGGTTTGCGGGTGAAAAAGATCAGCATATCGCGGGTCGAATGCCGGCGTTTGTCCTGCGCTTCCACCGGTGAGAGGCTGTGTTTGCGTTCATGATCGACAATCAGCAGGGTATCGAGGAAATGCCGATGCTGTATTTCGCCCAAAATCCATTCTGGCCGGGCCCGATCGAATTTGATCCCGCTGGTTTCGCGCATATCGTGAATAAAGGTCTTGGCGCTGTCGTCGGTCATGTTGTCGCAGCCGAGGAAGGTCGTCATGGTGTGGTCGACGCCGTCGCTGTGCACGCCTTCCAGCGCCGGTTCGCCCAGCATCTGCGGCGTGGTGACGGTGCGCAGGTTGAACACCGTGCAGACGAACTTGTTGATCTCCTGATTAAGCCGAGCGCGCGGCGTCACGCTCACGCCATCGATCACGTAGGCTTTGAATTTCATCAGCGCCTGGAATGCCGTATTCAACTGCAGATCGTCGTTGATGCCGCGAAAGTGGCGCACCTTTCCCGAATCGTAACGGATGAAGTCTTCCTCGACTGAGAGCACGAAGGGCTGGAACTCCAGCCGCTCAATCTGGGCGCGATCGAAGTCGAAACAGAAGCGGCCGTTTCTGGACTTGCGGAAAGGCAGCGTGGGATCGTCCGCCAGATTGCCGCTGACCTGCTGCAGCTTGGCGAAATCTTCCGGCCGCGCACCCAGCGCCAGCAGGATCGCTTGCATGGTGGCGCCGGGGATAAAGGCTGAACGGTGTTCCTGATACGCCTTCTTAACTTCATCAAGCAGGGATAACTGTCGCATTTCTCGGGGGCCTCACGAATGATGTGGCGATTATAAAATCTTGCTGCCGATCTCCACGTCGAAATCGGTTTTCAGCAAGACGGTGCCTTGATCCCGGGTGACCGCAGCAAGTACCAGCACTTCGGATTTAAATCCAGCAACCCGCCTGGCGGGGAAATTAACGACGGAGATGACTTTTTTGCCGAGCAGATCATCTTTCTGATAGTTTTCGCATAATTGCGCCGAGCTGTTTTTAATGCCAATTTCTTCGCCGAAATCAATGCGCAGCTTATAGGCGGGCTTTAACGCCTTGTCGTTATATTCCACGGAAATAATTTCGCCAATACGCATATCCAGTTTCATAAAATCAGTGATTTCGGCCATAAGTCAGTCCAGTTAATTAAGTGGCTTCAGGAAGGCTAGCAAAGGGGAATTATTCCGACAACGCCGCCAGGAGGGGAATAGTTATACCGGATGTAGCAATTAATTTACATTGTCGTAACGGGGTGAGATTAATTATAAGCTTGGTGAATTATATAAAATTGAAACGTCATTATTTCCCGCAAGTGTGTTCATTACGCAGGCTTGGGGGGCCGGTGTCGGTGCTGTTAAGCCAGTGTTAAATTGGTTAGTATGTTCCGCATTAACTCATCAGCCGCATTTTTCAGGTAGTGATATGGAAATAACTCAGCGCGAAAAACGCGATCGGCGAAAGGCATTTATCGCGCCGTTTTTCCTGATATTAATATGGTCGACCGGCTTTATTGCCGCGCGGGCGGTGGCGGATCATGCCGATCCCAACCTTTTCCTGACTTTTCGCTTTTTGATCGCCGCTGCGGTATTCGCCCTGCTGGCGCTGCATTGCGCCTGGCCCAAGGGGCGACAGTTCGTGATGCACCTGCTGACCGGCATGCTGATGAACGGCGTTTACCTCGCCGCAAGCTGGTGGGCGGTGGCGAACGGCCTGGCGGCCGGGGTGATGTCGCTCATTGGCGGATTGCAGCCGCTGTTCACCGCGCTGATTTTCGCGCTGGTGCTGCGCAAATCGATAGGGTTGCGTTCCTGGGCCGGGCTGGCGGTCGGTTTTATCGGCGTTGCGCTGGTGCTCTCCCCTCGGCTGACCGGTATCGACGTCGGCAATATGGCGCTGTTGCCGATCCTGATGGGCTTTGGCAGCATCGTCGCGCTGACGATCGGCATCATGGTGCAGAAGTCTTCGCTGGCGGCGGCCGATCTGCGGGCGGCAGGCGCCATTCAGCACCTCGGCGCCGCGATCGTGACCGGCGTGCTGGCGGCCGTGATGGGCTCCGGCGCCTGGGACAATTCGCCGACGCTGTGGTTCTCGCTGCTGTGGTCGGCCGGCGTGTTGTCGCTGGGCGGCACCGCGCTGTTTATCTGGATGGTGCGCCACGGCGATTTGACTCGCATTACCGCGCTGATGCTGCTGGTGCCGCCGGCGGCGGCGCTGCAGGCGTACATGCTGTTTGGCGAGGCGCTGTCGCTACTGCAGTTGGCGGGATTTGTGCTGACGCTGCTGGGGGTCGCCATCGTACAGCGAATTCGCCTGCTGCGGCGCTCTCGCCTGGCCGAATAGTCTGCAACAGGAAGTGCCGTAGAGCCCGCGCTGCCGGGCTTTTTTATGGTTCATCGCGCTTTACCGGGGAACGCTGCTTTGATTTTCAGGAAGAAGTAAGCGTTATCCCGGTATCCATAGGCCATCCGCTTCATCACTTTTATCTTATTGTTCATCCCTTCCAGCACGCTGGTATTCAACCTGTGTCTGGCACTCGCGATGATGCCACCGGCATACCCTTTCAGTTTCTCGGCGAAGTGTTGCAACGCCTTGATTCCGCTTTCCTGAGACTGCCTGTACCAGCTTGTCCAGCGCCTCCATGCCTCTTGTTCACTCGGGGCGTACCACAGTTCTTTCAGCGTCGTTTTCATCAGCCAGACCACATTCAACGGCTGATTCGCCTCCAGCAACTCCGTGAGCTTTACCTCATGCCCTTCGGGCAGGTTTTCTGGGTTGCGCAGCAGCAGCCAGCGGCTGCGTTTGATGACCTGACGCGATTTTGGGTTATCACGGAGTTGATTGGCCTGGTCGACGCGGACCCGGTCGATAACCTCCCGGCCATACTTTGCCACCACATGGAACAAGTCATAGACCACTTCCGCCTGCGGGCAGTGATGCCTGACCTCCAGGTCTAACGCCGTATTCATATCCATGGCGACAGACTGGATAGCAGCACAGCCTTCAGCGCCCAGCCAGACGAAGAAGGGGCGGAAGGCCGCTCTGCTGCGGCCTTCGCCCACCCACAACACCTGTTGCGTATCCGCATCCATCACCACGGTGGCATAGCGATGTCCTTTGAACAGGGCGAACTCATCCATCACCAGACGGCGGAGGGTATGGCGCTGCGGCTCTGTTCGTTCCCGCAGCAGACGCCGGTAGTCGATATTCTTGACCGTATGCCAGTGCAGTCCGGTGAGTTGTGCAACATGTTTAATCGGCAGTAAACGGGTCAGTGACTCAACCCATACGGATAGCGTCGTGGTATATCTCTGGCGTTCAGGCAACCAGCTGATTTTTTCGGTGGTGACCCCGCAATGGGGGCAACACAGGCGCCGGACGGGGACGTTGAGCCAGACGACCCAATCGAGCAGCTGGCGTTCACGCACTCGGCGGAAGGAAACATCATGCACAACAGGAACCTGCCGTTCACAGCGCCGGCAGCAGGGGGGGACGGCAGAATCAGGCTGGAGCTGGATAAGCAGGGAGTTGGCAGAAGGATGCGAGAAGGAATTGACGACAAAGCCTTCCCAGAACAGGGAGCAAAGGTTAGCATTCATAGTGACGGCAGTTTTGAAGGTTTAGGGTGTGTTTTGGCGAATACAAACCTAAACGTTCTGACTGCCGTTTTCTATTGGTTCACGCTAAAGCGCGATGAACCTTTTTTATTGGCTGAAAAATGGCCAACATCACAAAACCGAAAGATAACAAAGCAACGCCGTTGCCTCGTCACACTTATTAACTATATGTTAATTTTTGGTTTATTAAATGTGATCATGGGATGGATGATGATGAAAAAAATCAGCGCTACCGTAGCTGCAATCACCTTACTGGGCTCCGTTTCCGCCTATGCGGTCTTCCCGGCGGGCTACCCCGCCGACTATCAGAAACGGGTCGACGGCGCGAAGAAAGAAGGCAAGGTGGTGATTTACTCGACCACCGACACCAAGGCGGCGGCGCCGCTGATCCAGGGGTTCGAGGTGTTGTATCCGGGCATCAAGGTGGAATACAACGACATGAACAGTACCGAACTGTATAACCGCTTCATCAGCGAGCAGGCGGCCGGCGGCACCAGCGGCGACGTGGTGTGGAGCTCGTCGATGGACACCATTTTGAAACTGGCGGGCGATTACGCACAGGAATACGCCTCCCCCGAGCAGGCTAAGCTGCCGAAATGGGCGGTATGGCAAGATAAGGTGTATGGCACCACCTATGAGCCGGTGGTGTTTATCTATAACAAACGCCTGATCCCGCAAGGCGATGTGCCGGATTCGCACGCGGCGCTGGCTAAACTGATCGCCGGCCAGACGGACAAATTCAAGAAGAAAGTCACCACGTACGACATCGAAAAATCCGGCGTCGGCTTCATGCTGTCGGTGCAGGACTTCAAGGCCGATCCTAACTACTTCAAAACGCTGGCCGACGTGGCCAAGGGTGGGCTGGCGGTACAATCCTCCACCGGCACCATGATGGAGCGCGTCTCCTCCGGTGAAAACCTGATCGGCTTCAATATCCTCGGTTCGTACGCCGAGGCCCGCGCCAAGAGCGATCCGTCGCTCGGCATCGTCTATCCGAAAGACTATACCCTGGTGCTGTCGCGCGTGAGCTTCATCAGCAAAGAGGCCGGCAACCCTAACGCCGCCAAGCTGTGGTTCGACTACGTGCTGTCGGAGAAAGGGCAAAATATTCTCGCCAATCAGGCGGATATCCCCTCGATCCGCAACGACATCGAAGGCAAGAACGACATTGACGGCATGACCAAGCTGCTGGGCAACGCGCTCAAGCCGATTCCGGTCGATGACAGCCTGCTGGAATACCTGCAGCCGGCCAAACGCCTCGACTACATCAAACAATGGCGCGCCGCCGCGGCGAAATAACAGGGACTGCATTCGGACGTGCGCCTGCCTTAGCGGCGCGCGCCCTTTGGTCGGCGTTTACAACCATAGGGAGCATTTATGCAAGCATGGCGCAGAAAGTGGCAGAGCCTGCCGCGCGGCCTGGTGGTGTTGATAACCGCACTGGTTATCTATGTCCCCCTGTCGTTTATCATCATTCAAAGCTTCCTCTCGGCACCGTTCTTCTCTCCCTCCAAGGTCTTCAGCCTGGAGGCCTTCGAGTTCATCTTTACCGATCCTGATTTCTACAAGGCGCTGAAGAGCGGCTTTATTCTGGCATTCGGGCTGGTGATCATCGCCATCCCGCTCGGCGGCATTTTGGCCTTCCTGATGGTGCGCACCGATCTGCCGGGGCGGCGGATCATCGAGCCGCTGATTCTGGTGCCGATCTTCGTGTCGCCGATGGTGCTGGGCTTCGGCTACGTGGTGGCGGCGGGGCCGGTGGGTTTCTTCTCGCTGTGGGCGGAGGCGCTGCTGGGCTTCGTGCCGTGGAATATCTATTCGATGGCCAGCATCGTGGTGATTGCCGGATTGACGCACGTACCCCACGCGTATCTGTATATCTCCTCGGCGCTGCGCAGCGTGGGCTCCGACGTTGAAGAAGCGGCGCGCACCGCCGGCGCCACGCCGCTGCAGGTCATGACCGCCGTCAGTCTGCCGATGGTGCGGCCGTCTATCCTGTATGCCGGAGTGCTGCTGTTCTTCCTCGGGCTGGAAGTGTTCGGCCTGATGCTGGTGCTGGGGGATCCGGAGGGCAACCTGGTGCTGGCGACCTACCTGTACCAGTTGACCAACAAGCTGGGCACGCCGTCTTACCACCTGATGGCGGCGGTGGCGGTGGTGCTGATCTGCATCACCATTCCGCTGGTGATGCTGCAGCGCCGGCTGATGCGTACCGCCAACCGCTTCGTCACCGTCAAGGGCAAAGCCTCGCAGGCCCGTGCGCTGCCGCTGGGCAAATGGCGCTGGGTGGCCGGCGCGGTGGTGGTGTTTTGGCTGACCGTCACCATCGGCGTGCCGCTGATCGGCGTGGTGCTGCGCGCCTTTATCTCCAACTGGGGCGTGGGCGTGTCTGTTTGGGACGAGCTGTCGATCAACACCTTCCGCACCATCTGGGCGCAGCCCAACCTGCTGCGCGCCATCGTCAACTCAATGGCGATTGGGGTGATCGGCGGGGCGTTGGCGGTGGCGTGCTACCTGTTTATCGGCATCGCCATGCACCGCAAGCCGGATGGCGCCACGCGCTTCCTCGACTACAGCGTGCTGGTACCGCGCGCGGTGCCGGGGCTGCTGGCCGGTCTGGCATTCCTGTGGGTGTTTCTGTTCCTGCCGATGTGGCTGGACAAATCGCTCAAGGAGGGCTGGCTGTCGGCGCTGCCGATGGCCGAGTGGCTGCGTGCTAACTGGATTGTCTGGCTGCGTTCGCTGCGCAGCACCATCTTCAGCGTCTGGCTGGCGTATACCGTGGTGTGGATGGCTTACGGCCTGCGGCTGATCTCTTCCACGCTGCTGCAGGTGGGGCCGGAGCTGGAGGAGGCGGCGCGCAGCGCCGGCGCCAGCCGCGGCCAGATCACCCGCCACGTCACCATTCCGCTGTCGCGCTACGGCCTGATCGGCTCCTGGCTGCTGATGTTCCTGATCTTTGAACGCGAATATTCCACCGGGGTGTATCTGCTGTCTCCGGGCACGGAAACCATCGGCTCGATGCTGGTTTCCCTGTGGGCCGCGGGCGCCATCGATATCGTCGCCGCGCTGTCGTTCATCAATATCCTGCTGGTGGTGCTGGGGCTGGGGATCGCCTTGCGCTTTGGAGTGAAATTACATGATTGAACTTTCGGTAGAGAACCTGCATTTGACCTATGGCGACAACCCGGTGCTGAAAGGGGTGTCGATGGATCTGAAACGGGGCGAAGTGGTCTCGCTGCTGGGCCCGTCGGGCAGCGGAAAAACCACGCTGCTGCGGGCGGTGGCCGGGCTGGAGAAACCAAGCCAGGGGCGGATCGTCATCGGCAACAGCGCGGTGTACAACGGCAGCGCGCGCAGCGAAATTCCCGCCGAAGAGCGCAACCTGGGGCTGGTGTTTCAGTCCTACGCGCTGTGGCCGCATAAAACGGTGTTTGAGAACGTCGCTTACCCGCTGAAGCTGCGTAAGATCGCCTCGGCGGAAATCACCCAGCGGGTGCAGGCGGTGCTGGATCAGCTCGGGTTGGGGCATCTGGCCAAGCGCCATCCGCATCAGCTTTCCGGCGGCCAGCAGCAGCGCGTGGCGATTGGGCGTGCGCTGGTCTACAACCCGCCGGTGATCCTGCTGGACGAGCCGCTGTCCAACCTTGACGCCAAGCTGCGCGAAGAGGCGCGGGTATTCCTGCGCGAGTTGATCATCAAGCTCGGTCTGTCGGCGCTGATGGTGACCCACGATCAGAATGAGGCGATGGCCATCTCCGATCGCATCTTGCTGCTCAATAACGGCAAAATCGAACAGCAGGGTACGCCGCAGGAGATGTACGGTTCACCCACCACGCTGTTCACCGCCGAGTTCATGGGCAGCAACAACCGCTTGCCGGGCAAGATCGTGGCGCTGGAAGGCGATCGGGCGCGCATCGAAGGCAAGGACTGGGCGCTGTGGGGCAAAGCGGGCGAAGGCGTGCAGGTTGGCCAGGAGGGCTCGGCGGTGATCCGCGTGGAGCGCGTGCGGTTGGGCGAAGATCCGCAGGGCAACCAGCTTGAGCTGCCGCTGTTGACCAGCATGTATCTCGGCGATCGCTGGGAATACCTGTTCCGCACCGTGGCCGAGGATTTCGTGGTGCGCGCCTATGGCCACGAAGCGCGCGATCGGGCGCTGTGCCGGCTCTCCCTGCCGGCCGATCATCTGTGGATATTCCCGAAAGCCTAGTCAGGACGCCCGCAGGCGCGAGCGCTCCGTTTACAGATCCAGCACCAGCCGATTGCCTTTGGCGCGCGAGCAGCAGATCAACAGAGTTTGCTGCGCCGCGCGCTCTTCGTCACTGAGATACTGATCGCGGTGATCGGCTTCTCCTTCGACGATGCGGGTTTCGCAGGTGCCGCAAATGCCTTCGCGGCACAGGCACTCGACCTTGGCCGCTTTGCTGTTTTCCAGCGCCTGCAGGATGGTCATGTCTTCCGCCACTTCAAGCTCAATACCCGACCGGGCCAGCACCAGCGTAAAGGCGCCGCCCGCCGTGTCTTCGGCGGCGAAGGCTTCGCTGTGCAAGCGACCGGGGGCGATGCCCAGTTCGGCGGCGGTTCGGTAAACCGCCTCGTTCAGCGCCGCCGGGCCGCAGACGTAGATATGTGCGCCGGGCTCCACGTCGGCCAGCGTGCGCGCCAGATCCAACCGGCCGTTAAGACTGGAGACATGGCAACTGACGTTGTCGGTGAACGGCGCTTGCGTCAGCTGCTGCTGGAAGGCGTTGTGTTCCTCGCTGTGGAAGCAGTAGTGCAGATGATAGCGTTGCCCGCTGCGCTGCAGCTCGTGCAGATGAGCCATAAACGGCGTGATGCCGATGCCGCCGGCGATCAGCACGTGATGCTGCGCCTCCGGCGCCAGCGCGAACAGGTTATTGGGGGTGCTGATGGTCAGCGTATCGCCGATCGCCAGCCGATCGTGCATGAAGTCGGAACCGCCTTTGGAAGGGGACTCGCGGCGCACGGCGATCTGGTAACGGTCGAGCTCGAACGGTGAGCTCAGCAGCGAATAGGCGTTGCTGTAACGCTGCTCGCCGTCCTGCATTTGCACGATGATGTGGCTGCCGCCGCTGAAGGCGGGCAGCGGCCGGCCTTGCGGATCCGCCAGGGTAAAGCGCTTGACCTGCGCGGTGACGGGTTCGATGTCGACGACGCGAACATCAAGCATCTGATAGCTGGTCATTCATTGGCTCCAAAGCGCGGGCGTCCCCGCGCATGAAAAAGTTATACCGCCTGGCACAGGTATTTGAGCTCCAGATAGTCTTCGATGCCGTATTCGGAGCCTTCACGCCCCAGGCCCGACTGCTTCACCCCGCCGAACGGCGCCACCTCGTTGGAGATAAGGCCGGTATTGATGCCGACCATGCCGTACTCCAGCCGCTCCGAAACGCGCCAGATGCGCGCCGCATCGCGGGTGTAGAAGTAGGCGGCCAAGCCGTAGATGGTGTCGTTGGCCTGGCGGATCGCTTCGGCTTCGTCATCGAACACCACCAGCGGCGCGACCGGGCCAAAGATCTCTTCTTCCAGCAACAGCGAGCCGGGCTGCACGTCGCCCAGCACCGTCGGCGTGAAGAAATTGCCGCCCAGCGCGTGCGGCGTGGCGCCGGTCAGCACCTGAGCGCCTTTGTTCAGCGCGTCATCGAGCAGCTCCAGCACCTTGTCGCGCGCCTTGCGGTTGATCAGCGGGCCGATCTGCACGCCGGGTTCGAAGCCGTTGCCGACCTGCAGCGCCGCCACGCGGGCGACAAACTTCTCGGCGAACTGCGGGTAAACGCCGCGCTGCACGTAGAACCGATTGACGCAGACGCAGGTCTGCCCGGCGTTGCGGTATTTGGCGATCAGCGCGCCTTCCACCGCAGCATCGATGTCCGCATCGTCAAACACGATGAACGGCGCGTTGCCGCCCAGCTCCAGCGACACTTTCTTGATGGTGTCCGCGCTCTGGCGCATCAGCAGCCTGCCCACCGGCGTGGAGCCGGTAAAGCTCAGCTTGCGCACCTGCGGGTGGCGGGTCAGCTCGGCGCCGATCGCCTGCGAGTTGCCGGTCACCACGTTGAATACCCCGGCGGGAATGCCGGCGCGCTCGGCCAGCTCGGCCATCGCCAGCGCCGAGTAAGGGGTTTCGTTGGCGGGTTTGACCACCAGCGTGCAGCCGGCCGCCAGTGCCGGCGCGGCCTTGCGGGTGATCATCGCCGCCGGGAAGTTCCAGGGCGTGATCGCCGCGCACACGCCGATGCCCTGCTTCAGCACCATCAGGCGTTTATCGCCGCTCGGCGAGGGAATGATGTCGCCATTGGTGCGCTTGGCCTGTTCGGCGAACCATTCGATAAAGGAGGCGGCGTAGCGGATCTCGCCCAGCGACTCCGCCAGCGGCTTGCCTTGCTCCAGCGTCATCAGGCTGGCCAGATCCTGCTGGTGTTCCAGCATCAGTTCGAACCAGCGGCGCAGCAGCTGCGCGCGTTGCTGTGCCGGCTGCGCGCGCCAGCCTTCCAGCGCCTGCTGGGCGGCGTCGATCGCCCGTTGGGTTTCTGCCGTCGCCATGTTGGGCACGCTGCCGATGAGTTGGCCGGTGGCGGGATCGCTCACCGGCAGGGTTTCCTGGTTGTCGGCATCGCGCCATTGCCCGTTGATGTAGGCTTGTTGGCGGAATAGCGCCCGATCGAAAATATTCACAAAGAACCTCACAAGTCAGGGGGAGGGGGCCCGTGGGCCCCGTCGCATCAGGGTTGATAAACCTGCGCCAGCAGATTGTGGAAGTGGGCGATGCCGTGTTCGCTGACGCCGCTGCCGGCGCCGTCGGCCATGATGCGCCCCTGGCCGCGATAGCCGCGCGATTTGAGGCCTTTTTGCACGCTCTCCACCAGCCGCAAATCTTCCGGGCGGAACACGTCGCGGTACCAGTCGATCAGTTTGAGCTGTTCGTCGCTCAAATCGGCGTTGGTGAAGTAGATGTCGTAGTGCTGCAGGGTGGTTTCCGCATCGACCGGGAACTCATAGATCACCGTCATCATGCCTTCCAGCGGCGGCATGTTGAACATGGTGCACGGCCACAGCCAGATGCCGTGGAAGCTGGCTTCTTTACCCTCTTCAAACTTGAACGACTGCTCGGAAGGGCGGGCGTAGCCGAACTGCAGCGTCCAGTTGCCGTGCAGGGTGTGCCAGTAGCGGTCGACCTGCACCGAGTCGGCGAAGCCGGGGTGTGCCGGGCCGCAGTGGTAGCACTCGAGGTAGTTGTCGACGATGTTCTTCCAGTTGGCCGGGGTTCGGGTGACGAAGCGCGCCGCCAGCTTGAGATCGTCTACCTGTGGGCAGGCTTCGCGCACTTTGGCGCCGAGGCCCGGCAGCTGGTCTTCCACCGTGCCGGCCTGCGAGTCCAGATTAACGTAGATAAACCCGGCGTACTCTTCGACCCGCACCGGCATCAGGTGCGAGTTTTCCTTATCGAAGTTCTGCACGTTTTCGCAGTTGCGCGCGTGCGCCAGTTCGCCGTCCAGCTTGAACGCCCAGGCGTGATAAGGGCAGGTGATGACGTTTTTCGCCCGGCCGTCGCCCGCCAGCAGCTGGTGGCCGCGGTGCGGGCAGACGTTGTAAAAGGCGCGCAGCACGTTGTCGCGGCCACGCACCACCAGAATGTTTTCACCGATGATCTCGCGGGTGATGTAGTCGTTCGGTTGGGCAAGCTCGCTGCGGTGCGCCACGCAAATCCAGCTGGTGGCGAACACCTGCTCTTTTTCGTGCTCGAACGCCGCCTGGTGGGTATAGAACCGGGCCGGAATGGTGTAGGCCTCGCGGGCGTCGGCGCAGAAATCTTTCGGTAAGGTAAATTCAGGGATCAGAGTGCTCATAAGTTAACCTTCCTCTTTTCTTATTGTCATTTCGCCATAGGGCGCGGTTGATACGACGATGGAGCAGAGAGTTCGGCGGCCGGCGGCGCCTCGGGCAGCGCCGGCGCGCTGCTTTCGATCAGGTGAGCCGGAATGGCCGCGTAGTCCTGCTTCAGCCAGCGGGCAAAGCCGTAGGTTTTCACCAGCAGCACCAGCAGGAACGGCAGCGCGGTCAGGATCACCGTGGTTTTCATGGTGTCCAGCGAGGCGCCGGTGAACAGGATCGACAGCGGGATCAGGGTGATCACCACGCACCAGAACAGGCGCAGCATCGGGCTGGGATCTTGCCCCTCCTGCAGGTTGCGGGTGCTGGTGGCGGCCATGGTGTAGGCCACGGCGTCCATGTGCGAGGCCAGGAAAATGATCATGATGAACAGATAGGCGGCCAGGAACAGTTTGCCGAGCGGCAGCGCCGTCAGCAGCATCTGCACGGCGGTTTCGCCGCCCTGGGTGTTGAGGATCTCCGGCACGTTGAGCTGCCCGCTGATGAACTGATGCATGGCGTAGCTTTCCAGCGAGCCGAAGAAGAACCAGCAGCCGAGGGTGCTGCCGAGCAGCAGCGCCCAGATCACCTCTTTAATCTTGCGGCCGCGCGAGACGCGGGTGACGAACATCGCCACGCCCGGGGTGTAAGAAATCCACCACAGCCAGTAGAACACCGTCCAGCTGCGGCTGAAGCTGCCGTCGCCCATCGGATCGGTAAACAGACTCATCTGCAGGAAGTTTTGCGCCGTCAGGCCGATGGCGTTGATGGTGTTGTTGATGGTGAATTCGGTGGGGCCGACCAGCAGCACCAGCCCGGCGAAGACGAAAGCGCCCCAGCCGACCATTTTGCTCAGGCGCTGCATGCCGCCGTCGATGCCGATGTAGGAGCTGAGACAGAAGATCACCGCCGCCAGCAGGATCACCGTCGCCTGCACCACGAAATTGTCGGGGATGCCGGTCAGCGCCGTCAGCCCGCGAGTAAAGGTGGAGGCGGTCAGCACCAGCGAAATGGTGAGGGCGCCGACGGTGGCGACCAGGAAGATCAGATCCACCATCCGCCCAATCGGGCCGTTGGCGCGCACGCCGGTGATGGCGGAAATGATCCCCGACAGGCTGAGCCCTTTGTTCTTACGCACGTGGAAGTGGTAGGCCATGATCAGCGAGGCGAGGGCATAGGTTGCCCAGGCGCTCAGGCCCCAGTGGAAGAAGGAGTAGCTGATGCTGTATTCCAGCGCCTTCGGGGTGCGCGGCGCGATGTTCAGCCCCGGCGTCTGGTAGTAATACGCCCATTCCATCACCCCCCAGTACAGGGTGGACGAGCCCAGGCCGGCGCAGATGAACATGAACAGCCAGGCCAGCGTGGAGTATTGCGGTTTGCCTTCGCCGAGGCGGATGTTGCCGTATTTGCTCAACGCCAGATACAGCACCACCAGCAGGGCGATCAGCACCAGGATTTGAATGGTTGAACCGAACAGCCGGGTGACGCCGTTGAAAATGGTGTTGGCGATAAGCGCGGATTGAGCCGGAAAGAGCATCAGGCAAATGGCGATCAGCGCAATACTGCACAGGCTGATGGCGATGAGCGTGACATCCTTTTTAGGGTTGCTCTGCATGGGAGTGAACTCCTGTTATCGGTGGTGGGCCGGTGCGCGAAGCGTAGGGTGCGCCCGGGCCTTATTGGTTTGAACCCTTTGTTTTGTTACACCGCGAGGAGCAAACGCCCCGGCAGAACGCCGCCGGCAGTATTTACTCTTCATTAACATTTTCGAGTGTGCACAAATTACAGGAGGGCCACAATTGGGGCATCTGTAAAAGGATAAAACACAGTATGTAAACAATTTGTTGTGATCTTGGCCGGGGTATTGGCGTGCTTTCTGCGGTGGTTTTCAGCGGATTTGCGGCGGCGATCGAAGCGGAAAAACGGACGTGGCAAAGCAGGGCGCGAAAGGGCGCCCCGCACAGGAAAATCGGTGATGCTTAGCGTTGCAGCAGGGCGGCGATCGCCTGGCCGACTTGCTGGGTGGAGGCATCGCCGCGCATGTCCGGCGTGCGCGGCCCGTCGGCGATGATACGCTCGATCGCCTGCAGGATGCCGTCATGCGCCTGGCGGTAACGGGCATCGCCGTCGCCGAGGAAGTCCAGCATCATCGCGCCGCTCCAGATCATGGCGATCGGGTTGGCGATGTTCTTGCCGAAAATGTCCGGCGCCGAGCCGTGCACCGGTTCGAACAGCGACGGGAAGTTGCGCTCCGGGTTCAGGTTGGCCGACGGCGCAATGCCGATGGTGCCGGTGCAGGCCGGGCCGAGATCCGACAAAATATCGCCGAACAGGTTGGAGGCGACCACCACGTCGAAGCGTTCGGGGTTCAGCACGAAGCGCGCGCACAGAATATCGATGTGCTGTTTGTCCCAGGCGATATCGGGGTACTGGCGCGCCATCTCTGCCACGCGCTCATCCCAGTACGGCATGCTGATGGCCATGCCGTTGGACTTGGTGGCGGCGGTCAGGCGTTTGCGCGGGCGCTGCTGCGCCAGCTCGAAGGCGTATTTCAGGATGCGGTCCACGCCCTGGCGGGTGAAAACCGATTCCTGGATCACCATCTCGCGTTCGGTGCCTTCGAACATCCGCCCGCCGAGCGAGGAGTATTCCCCTTCGGTATTTTCGCGCACCACGTAGAAATCGATGTCGCCCGGCTGTTTGTTCGCCAGCGGGCAGGGCACGCCGGGAAACAGCCGCACCGGGCGCAGGTTGACGTACTGCTCGAAGTCGCGGCGGAATTTCAGCAGCGAACCCCACAGCGAAATGTGATCGGGCACCGTATCCGGCCAGCCGACGGCGCCGAAGTAGATGGCGTCGAAGCCCTTGAGCTGCTCAAACCAATCGCCCGGCATCATCTGGCCGTGGTGCTGGTAGTAGTCGCAGCTGGCCCACTCGAAGGTGTCGAATTCCAGCGACAGATCCCAGCGCGCCGCCGCCGCCTGCAATACCCGTATGCCTTCCGGCAACACTTCCCGCCCGATACCGTCCCCGGGGATAGCGGCAATCTTGTAAGTTTTGCTCATACAGAGGTCTCATTTGTAGGTAGGGGAGATTGACAACACTCTTATCCTATAATTGACTAACTGTTAATCAATCTCGAAAACGGTGAAACATAAAACACGAATCATGAACAATATGCCGATCCTGAGTGACCTGCGGGTGTTCGTGCTGGTGGCGCGCCGCGCCGGGTTTGCCGCCGCCGCCGAAGAGCTGGGCGTGTCGCCGGCCTTTATCAGCAAACGTATCGCGTTGCTGGAAAAGGCGCTGGACGTGTCGCTGCTGCACCGCACCACGCGGCGGGTGGCGATCACCGAGGACGGCGAACGCATCTACGAATGGGCGCAGCGCATTCTCAACGACGTCGATCAGATGATGGACGAGCTGTCCGAGGTGCGCCAGGCGCCGCAGGGCATGCTGCGCGTGGTCAGCAGCTTCGGCTTCGGCCGGCGCTTCGTGGCCCCGGCGCTGTCGGCGCTGGCGTGGGAGTATCCGCAGCTGGAGCTGCGGCTTGACGTGTCCGATCGGTTGGTGGATCTGGTCAGCGAAGGGTTCGATCTGGATATCCGCATCGGCGACGATATCGCCCCTAATCTGATCGCGCGCAAGCTGGCGGACAACCAGCGCATCCTGTGCGCTTCGCCGGCGTATCTGCAGCGCCACGGCGTGCCGAAAAGCGTGGCGGAGCTGGCGGGCCGCGCTTGCCTGGTGATCAAGGAGCGCGATCACCCGTTCGGGCTGTGGCGGCTGCAGGGGCCGGGCGGCGAAGAGACGGTGAAAGTGACGGGGGCGCTGGCGTCGAACCACGGCGAAATCGTGCACCAGTGGTGCCTGGACGGGCAGGGCGTTGCGCTGCGTTCCGCCTGGGACGTGAAAGAGAACATCGACAGCGGCAGATTGGTGCACATTCTGCCGGAGTATTTTCAGCCGGCCAACATCTGGGCGGTGTACGTTTCCCGGCTGGCAACGTCGGCGAAAGTGCGGGTGACGGTCGAATTTTTGCGCGACTATTTCCGTGAGCACTACGGCGAAACGGGGGCGGCGAGTGAAAATCCGCCGCGGCCCTGAGGCCAAAAATGTGCGCCAGATCATCTTATGCTCGTAAAACTCCCCTCCGTTACTTGTGGAACTGTTGCACCTGTTCCTTTTGCCAAAACTTTGGTTTATGCTCAGCTGAAGCGTTTCAGTTGAGACACTCTTCGACAGAAATGCCGATGTGACGGCGGCGAAAAGCCGCTGAAGCGCGGGAATAATGCAAACGCGGCGATTCACAGCGGGCGGTGCGATCCACTACTCTATGCGGGTTAGTGAGACAACCAGTCAGCGCCGGCCCGGCGCCGGTGAGTCAGCCCGGCGGGGACGGCCCTTTTTCAGGAGCAGCATGACCATCCGCATAGCGATAAACGGCTTTGGCCGCATCGGCCGCAGCGTATTGCGCGCACTGTACGAATCGGGACGACGGGCGGAAATCTCCGTGGTGGCGATCAACGAGCTGGCGAATGCCGAGGGCATGGCCCATCTGCTGAAGTACGATTCCAGCCACGGTCGCTTCGCCTGGGATGTGCGGCAAGAGTGCGACACGCTGAGCGTTGGAGACGACGCGATTCGCCTGTTGCATCAGCCGGCGATGGAGCAGTTGCCCTGGGGCGAGCTGGGCGTCGACGTGGTGCTGGATTGCAGCGGCGTGTACGGCAGCCGGGCGGATGGCGAAGCCCATCTGGCGGCGGGGGCGAAGAAAGTGCTGTTCGCCCATCCGGGCGGCAACGATCTGGACGCTACCATCGTGTTCGGCGTCAACCATCAGACGCTGTTGGCGGAACATCGCATCGTGTCCAACGCTTCGTGCACCACCAACTGCATTATTCCGGTGATCAAGCTGCTGGACGACGCCTACAGCATCGAATCCGGCACCGTGACCACCATTCACTCGGCGATGAACGATCAGCCGGTGATCGACGCGTATCACGCGGATTTGCGGCGCACCCGCGCGGCGAGCCAGTCGATCATTCCGGTCGACACCAAGCTGGCCGCGGGCATCACCCGTATCTTCCCGCAGTTTTGCGATCGCTTCGAGGCGATCTCGGTGCGCGTGCCGACCATCAACGTGACGGCTATCGATCTCAGCGTCAGCGTGAGCGCCGCGGTGAAGGTGGCGGAGGTCAACCAGCTGTTGCAAAAGGCCGCACGGGAATCATTTCGTGGTATAGTTGACTACACGGAATTACCATTGGTCTCGATCGATTTTAACCATGACCCGCACAGCGCTATCGTCGACGGTACGCAGACCCGGGTCAGCGGGCAGCACCTGATAAAGACCTTGGTCTGGTGCGACAATGAATGGGGCTTTGCCAATCGGATGTTGGATACCACACGGGCAATGGCCGCCAGCGGTTTCTAGTACGGCGGCGCCGGCGTGACGGGCGCGCTGCTCAGGCAATTTTATAGAGATTCAATAAAGAGGGTTCACCATGTCTGTAATTAAGATGACCGATCTGGATCTGGCGGGTAAACGCGTACTGATCCGCTCCGATCTGAACGTGCCGGTAAAAGACGGTAAAGTGACTTCCGACGCGCGTATCCGCGCTTCCCTGCCGACTATCGAAGCTGCGCTGAAGCAAGGCGCCCGCGTGATGGTAACCTCCCACCTGGGTCGTCCTACCGAAGGCGAGTACAACGAAGAATTCTCCCTGCTGCCTGTGGTCAACTACCTGAAAGATCACCTGAAATCCCCAGTGCGCCTGGCGAAGGATTATCTGGATGGCGTCGACGTCGCCGAAGGCGAACTGGTGGTGCTGGAAAACGTCCGTTTCAACAAGGGCGAGAAGAAAGACGACGAAACCCTGTCCAAGAAATACGCGGCGCTGTGCGACGTGTACGTGATGGACGCGTTCGGCACCGCGCACCGCGCGCAGGCTTCCACCCACGGCGTGGGCAAGTTTGCGCCTGTCGCCTGTGCCGGCCCGCTGCTGTCCGCCGAGCTGGAAGCGTTGGGCAAGGCCCTGGGCAACCCGGCCCGTCCGATGGTCGCCATCGTGGGCGGTTCTAAAGTGTCCACCAAACTGACCGTGCTGGATTCCCTGTCCAAAATCGCCGATCAGCTGATCGTCGGCGGCGGCATCGCCAACACCTTCGTGGCGGCGCAGGGCAACAACGTGGGCCAGTCCCTGTACGAGCCTGACCTGATCCCGAACGCGCAGAAACTGCTGGAAACCTGCGACATCCCGGTTCCGACCGACGTGCGCGTCGCGACCGAGTTCTCCGAAACCGCGACCGCAACCGTGAAGCAGGCCAACGAGATCCAGGACAACGAGCAAATTCTGGATATGGGCGACGTCTCTGCCGAGCGTCTGGCCGTTATCCTGAAGAACGCCAAGACCATTCTGTGGAATGGCCCGGTTGGCGTATTCGAGTTCCCTAACTTCCGTAAGGGCACCGAAATTGTCGCCCGCGCGATCGCCGATAGCGACGCTTTCTCTATCGCTGGCGGCGGCGACACTCTGGCAGCCATCGATCTGTTCGGTATCGCTGACAAAATTTCCTACATCTCCACCGGCGGTGGCGCATTCCTGGAATTCGTTGAAGGGAAACCGCTGCCTGCAGTCGTGATGCTGGAAGAGCGCGCTAAGCAGTAATTCAGACAACGGGAGGCGAAAGCCGCCCGTTTGTTTTATACCGCGCGGCTAATGCTGCGCGGCGTGAAAACATCGATTTACATCCATCTACGGCCGACGAAACAGGACAAAGTAACATGTCTAAAATTTTTGATTTCGTAAAACCGGGTGTCATCACGGGTGATGACGTTCAGAAAGTCTTCGCAGTTGCTAAAGAGAACAACTTTGCGCTGCCAGCGGTAAACTGCGTGGGTACCGACTCCATCAACGCAGTGCTGGAAGCCGCGGCTAAAGTGCGCGCGCCGGTCATCGTTCAGTTCTCCAACGGCGGCGCCGCGTTCATCGCCGGCAAAGGCGTGAAGACCGATGTGCCTCAGGGCGCAGCGATTCTGGGCGCTATCTCTGGCGCACACCACGTTCACCAGATGGCTGAACACTACGGCGTGCCGGTGATCCTGCACACCGACCACTGCGCGAAGAAACTGCTGCCATGGTTGGACGGCCTGCTGGACGCCGGCGAGAAGCACTTCGCCGCTACCGGCAAACCGCTGTTCTCTTCCCACATGATCGATCTGTCTGAAGAGTCTCTGGAAGAAAACATCGAGATCTGCAGCGCCTACCTGAAGCGCATGGCCAAAATCGGCATGACGCTGGAAATCGAACTGGGCTGCACCGGCGGTGAAGAAGATGGCGTGGACAACAGCCATATGGATGCATCCGCTCTGTACACCCAGCCGGAAGACGTGGCTTACGCGTACGAAAAACTGAACGCCATCAGCCCGCGCTTCACCATCGCTGCCTCCTTCGGTAACGTGCACGGCGTGTACAAGCCAGGCAACGTCAAGCTGACCCCGACCATCCTGCGTGATTCTCAGGACTACGTGTCCAAGAAATTCAACCTGCCGCACAACAGCCTGAACTTCGTGTTCCACGGCGGTTCCGGTTCTACCGACGCAGAGATCAAAGAGTCTGTGGGTTACGGCGTGATCAAGATGAACATCGACACCGACACTCAATGGGCGACCTGGGACGGCATCCTGCAGTACTACAAAGCGAACGAAGCTTACCTGCAGGGCCAGCTGGGCAACCCGAAAGGCGCCGATCAGCCGAACAAGAAATACTACGATCCACGCGTATGGCTGCGCGCAGCGCAGACCAGCATGGTGACGCGTCTGGAGCAGGCCTTCAAAGATCTGAACGCGGTAGACGTTCTGTAATCTTCGGCACCTGTTGCACGATGCAAAAGGCTCCCTGCGGGGAGCCTTTTTCGTTTTCAGCCCAGCAGGCCGGCGCCGACGTTGATAGACAAGCCCAGGATCAGCATGTTGAACGCGAAGGAGATCACCGACTGCAGCAGGGTGACCTTTCGTACCTCCGCCGCCCCGACCGCCACATCGGCGGTTTGCGACGCCACCGCAATGGTGAAGGAGAAGTAGGCGAAATCCAGATAGGTCGGCTCGGTGAGGTTGCCGGGGAACAGCAGCGGCAAGGGATCCTGCTGTGCGCCCTGGCGATAAAACTGGTGGGCATAGTGCATGGTGAAGGCGGTCGGCAGCAGCAGCCAAGAGACCACCAGCGTGGCACCGGTCAGCAGCAAATGCAGCGTCTTCAGAGAGCCGGCCACCTGTTTGGCGCTGCTCAGTTCAAACAGGATCGCGAGTAAACTGACCAGGCAACCAAGGCTGACCAGCGTCAGCACCATACTGGCGCTTTCATCCTGCCGCCGGGCGATCTGGCGAATGTGCTGCGGCGTGCTGATCAGCATCAGCCGCCAGAGAAACAGCAGGTAGAGCCAGGCCAGCGTATTCCAGCCGATCATCAGGCGCTGCAGCAGCGAGAGTTGGGCGGGCAGCAGCAGAAAGCACAGCAGCCCGGCGCCGACGGAAAACAGCAGCCTGGGCCGAACTTGCCAATAGTGTTTGAGCGAAGAGCGAATGTGCATGATTAACGGATCCCTTGTCGTGAAATGGCCAACGCGCTGTTCTCAGCATAGAAGAAGCGGCGGGCGGTTTCGGCTATTTTTAACGCTGACGGTTGGCATGAGCCTTTAATGTTGGTTACCCTTAGGCGGTGGTTTCCTACTGGCCGCCGAGGCCAGTGTATTTTTGCGAGTTTCTCCCGTTAGGGACTGAGTTAGGACGACACGAATGAAAGATTTGAATGTAGTAGACGGCATCAACGGTGCCAGCGACTGGTTGGTGAAGAACCAGGATCTGTTGATCCAGTACGCGGTGAATATCGTCGCCGCCATCGTTATCCTGATCATTGGTTCGATCGTGGCCCGCGTGGTCGGCAATGCGCTGAACCGCGTGATGAAGCTGCGCGGCATCGACGCCACTGTGGCAGATTTCCTGTCGGCGATCGTGCGCTACGGCGTGCTGGCGTTCACCTTCATCGCGGTGCTGGGGCGCGTCGGCGTGCAGACCACCTCGGTGATCGCCGTGCTGGGTGCCGCCGGTTTGGCCGTCGGTCTGGCGCTGCAAGGGTCGCTGTCCAACTTCGCCGCCGGCGTGCTGCTGGTGATCTTCCGCCCGCTGCGCGTGGGTGAATATGTCGATCTGGGTGGCGTGGCCGGTACCGTCGATCAGGTGCAGATTTTCTCCACCTCCCTGCGTACCGCAGACAACAAAACCATCGTGGTGCCGAACGGTAAAATCATCGCCGGCAACATCATCAACTACTCCCGCGAGCCGAATCGCCGCGTGGATATCGTCGTGGGCGTGGCCTACAACGCCGATATCGACGTGGTGAAGAAGGTGCTGGGCGACGTGATCGCCGCCGACAAGCGCATCATGCACGCCAAAGGCGTGACCGTGCGTCTGAACGAGATGGCGCCGTCTTCCCTGAACTTCGTCACCCGCTCCTGGACCACCAACGCGGAATACTGGAACGTGTACTTCGATCTGATGGAAAACTTCAAGCGCGCGCTAGATGCCAACAATATCGGCATTCCGTTCCCGCAGATGGACGTGCATCTGTATCGCACCGAAGACGCTTCCGCCAAGGCGGAATAACAGAGAGGGGGCTTTGGCCCCCTTTTTTATGGCAGGCCGGGACGTCACCGATGGCGTCTCGGCCTTTTCTTTTCCGCGAGTTCAGGCGCCGGCGGCCGGCTCGGCGAGCGGCGCACGGCCGCGCAGGCTGAGGCGATAGAGCAGGAAGATGGCGACCGCGCCCAGCAATGCCGGCAGCGCCAGCCAGAGGAAAAACGCTTCCGCCGAACCGGCGGCGGTCATCATCCAGGCGCCGAGCATCGAGCCGACGATCGAACCGAAACGGCCATTGGCCATGGCCCAGCTGACGCCGGTCACGCGGGCCGCGGTCGGGTAAAGGGTGGCGGAGACCAGATTCAGGCCGTTTTGCGCGCCGGCCACGCCGAAACCGATGAGGAACACAACGGCGGCCAGCGTATAGACGTCGCCCATCAGGTAACCGGTCGCGCCGATCACCAGCGCGGCGCCCAGGTAGGAGACGGCCAGCACGCGGTAGGGGCCGACGCGATCCATCAGCAGCGCCATCAGGATGGCGCCCAGGGTGCCACCGAGCGGCACCATCGCTCCGATGCGCGAGGCGTGGGCGATATCGTAACCGGCGTCTTTGAGGATCGTCGGCAGCCAGCTGGTAAGCAGGTAGAACACGAACAGCGAGCAGAAGAACGCCGCCCACAGCAGCAGGGTGCGCACGGCGCGCCCTTCGATAAACAGGTGCGAGATCGGCGACTTGGCCTGTGCCGGGCGCTCGTCATCGACGATGGTGCCCCCCGTCCAACGCCGGCCGGTGATACGCTCGACCACCCGGCGTAGCCGATCGGCATGTTTGGCGTTGGCGGCCATAAAGCGTACCGACTCGGGCATCTGCCAGGCCAGCAGCGGCAGCAGCGCCAATGGCGCAATGCCGCCGACCAGCAGCACGCCGCGCCAGCCGAATGCCGGGATGAGCTGCCCGGCCAGCAGCCCGCCCAGGGCCAACCCGGCGGTAAAGCCGCTCCAGCTCAGGGTGACCATCAGCATGCGGCGGCGCGCCGGTGAGTACTCCGAGCTGAGAGTAATGCAGGTCGGTATCGCGCCCCCGAGGCCAATGCCGGTGATGAAGCGCAGCAAGGTCAGGGATTCTATCGATTGCGTATAGGCCGAAGCCAGGGTGCAGCCGCCAAACACCAGCACCGCGACGAGCAGTACACGTTTGCGGCCGATGGCGTCGGCGATCGGCCCGAACAGCAGGCTGCCGAGCAGCAGGCCGAACAGCCCCGCGCCGAAGGCGGGAGAGAGCTGCGCGGGGTGCAGGCCCCACTCTTCACGCAGCGCCGGGGCGATATAGCCGATGATGGCGGTATCGAAGCCGTCCAGCAGGGCGATCAGGAAACACAGGGTTAGGATGAGGATTTGATAAGGCGAGATCCTGGCGCGATCGATGATTTCGCTGATGCGAGCGGTATCTGGGCTCATGAGGGTTCCACTGTTATTAAGCTGTTGTGGGCTGGCTGAGGGGCCGTTCAGGCCGCTGTGGCTGGCATCGCGTAGAAACCCGAGTATACACCAGAGGGGGGACGTTGCGGGGAGAGGGAGTCGATGATAATCGCCCGCCACAGGAGGCTCCTGTGGCGGGCGATGGTGAGGTTATTTGGCCAGCAGTTCCCGGCGCATGATCTCGGCGCCCGCACTCAAGGCATTCAGCTTGCCGCTGGCGACCTGACGAGGCAGGGGAGCCATGCCGCAGTTGGTCGACGGATAGAGCTTGTCGGCATCGACAAACTGCAGCGCTTTGCGCAGCGTAGCGGCCACTTCCTCCGGCGTCTCAATGGTATGATTCGCCACATCAATGGCACCGACCATCACTTTCTTACCGCGAATCAGTTCAAGCAGATCCATCGGCACGTGCGAGTTATGGCACTCCAGCGAGATAATATCGATAGTAGACGTTTGCAGCTTGGGGAACGCCTCTTCATATTGCCGCCACTCAGAGCCCAGCGTCTTTTTCCAGTCGGTGTTGGCCTTAATGCCGTATCCATAGCAGATATGTACGGCTGTTTCACACTTAAGCCCCTCAACGGCCCTTTCCAGGGCGGCGATGCCCCAGTCATTCACCTCGTCAAAGAACACGTTAAATGCGGGCTCATCAAACTGAATAATGTCGACGCCGGCGGCCTCGAGCTCTTTGGCTTCCTGATTGAGGATCTTGGCGAATTCCCAGGCCAATTTTTCGCGGCTTTTATAGTGGTTGTCATAGAGCGTGTCGATCATGGTCATCGGCCCCGGCAGGGCCCATTTAATCGGCTGCTTGGTCAGCTGGCGTAAAAATTTGGCGTCTTCAACGAAAACGGGCTTTTGGCGCGCGACCGCACCCACGACGGTTGGCACGCTCGCCTCATAGCGATTGCGAATTTTAACCACTTCGCGTTTCTCGAAGTCGACGCCGCTGAGGTGCTCGATAAACGTCGTGACGAAGTGCTGGCGCGTTTGCTCGCCATCGCTGACGATATCGATGCCGGCCTGTTGTTGTTCAGCCAGCGACAAACGCAAGGCGTCCTGTTTCCCTTCGATTAATTCTTCATTCTGCAATTTCCAGGGCGACCACAGGGTTTCAGGCTGGGCCAGCCAGGAAGGTTTAGGCAAGCTGCCGGCGGTCGAGGTAGGGAGCAATATTTTCATAATAGATGACCTGTATTTAAGTGAATCAAAGCGCGTAGTGAGCAGACCATTGTTCAAGAATGGGCTTGTAGGGCTTGATAAATTGCTCTTCCGTAAATTTCCCCTGCTCAATCGCTAACCGGCTACGCTCTTCGCGATCGTAAACAATCTTGGTTAATGAATGATCCTGGTTATTCAGGCTTGGCTGATAGCATTGCCCCGCCGCCGAGTTGGCATTGTAAATTTCAGGCCGATAGATTTTCTGGAAGGTCTCCATCGTGCTGATGGTGCCGATCAGTTCCAGATCGGTGTAATCGCTCAGCAAATCGCCGGGGAAATAAAACGCCAGGGGCGCAACGCTATTTTTCGGCATGAAGTAGCGCACCTGCAGGCCCATTTTTTTAAAATACCGGTCGGTCAGCGACGCGCCGTCTTGCCGATACTCGTCGCCCAACACCGGATGTTGATTGCCCGTCCGATGATAGGTGTCTTTGCTGGACACGCTGAGGCAGATCACCGGCGGTTTGCTGAAATTCTCATGGTATGCGTTTGAATTGACGAAGTGCTTAAAGATATTGCCGTGCAAATCGCCGAAATCATCCGGAATGTTGAACTCCGCCGTGTTTTTATTGTGCGCCGGCAGCAAGACGCTAAAATCGTAATCGCGCACGTAAGACGAGAAGTTATTCCCGACGATGCCCTCAAGACGCTTTTGCGTTTTTTTATCAATGATGTTGGTTTTCAGGATTTCGATCACCGGGAAGCTGGCACCCTGATCTTCAACGCGCATCTCAACCGAAATGATTTCAAGCTCGACCGAATAGCGGTCGGCCTTGGGATTATCCCAATGCGCCAACGAATTGAAGCGATTGTTAATCATCACCAGCGTGTTGCGCAGGTTCTCCCGGCGGTTTTCCCCTCTGGCCAAATTGGCGAAGTTGGTGGTGATACGCGTACTTTCAGAAGGGTTATAATCTTCATCGAAAGAACTGCTCTTAATCGTAAAGGCAAAGTCTCTATTCATGGTCTTATAGTATCCTGTTATATGATATGAAGGCTGGATTTATCCATTTATTTCAATGGGTTGTTTTTTCTCTTTTTTTATTCAGCCGATTTCATATTGTCTGTCGTTAATGAGGTCTATTTTTGCCAGAGTCCCGAAGGGAGTGAAAGAGACTTAATTTCATTACTACATGAGCGGTATTCATGATCTGGCGTTCGGGCCGGTTGGCCGCCGTTGCCCTGCGGCGCAAACCGCCAACGTACGGGCCGGCAACCTGGTGCAGCCTGAAAAATTACGGGTATAATCCCCCCATGACCCCACGGCTTCAGACACGAACATGACAAAACTCACCTTACAAGAGCAGATGCTCAAAGCGGGCTTGGTAACCAGCAAGAAAATGGCCAAAGTCCAAAGAACGGCTAAAAAATCACGCGTTCAGGCCCGTGAGGCCAGAGAGGCGGTGGAAGAGAATAAAAAGGCGCAGCTTGAGCGCGATAAGCAGCTGAGCGAGCAGCAAAAGCAGGCCGCGCTGTCCAAAGAATACAAGGCGCAGGTGAAGCAGCTGATCGAGATGAACCGCATCGTCCTGGCGAAAGGCGATATCGGTTTCAACTTCACCGACGGTAACCTGATCAAGAAAATCCTGGTGGATAAGGCGACGCAGACCCAGCTGATCAATGGCCGTCTCGCCATTGCCCGCTTGGTGGTCGAGAACCGCGAAGAGTGTGAATACGCGATTATCCCCGCGAGCGTCGCCGATAAAATCGCGCAGCGCGATGCGGCCAGCATTGTGCTGCACAGCGCGCTGAGTCAGGAAGAGCAGGATGAAGACGATCCGTACGCCGACTTTAAAGTGCCCGACGATTTGATGTGGTAAGCCGCGTTCAGAACGGCGCAGCGTGACGAGCGGCGATCCGCGCTCCACTGACGGGGTGCACAAAGTCCAGCTCGCTGGCGTGCAGCATCAGCCGCGGCGTCTTTTCGGTACCCGGCAGCAGGCGCCCGCCATACAGATCGCAACCTAAAATAGGGTGGCCCAACTGCCGGCTGTGAATACGCAGCTGGTGGGTGCGCCCGGTCTCTGGGGTGAGCTGCACCCGCGTCAGCGGCAGCGAGATCCCGTCCTCCGCTTCACGATAAAAACGCTCGACGACCCGATAGCGGGAGCGGGCGGGCTTGCCGTGGAGGGCGCAAATTGACATCAGCGGGAACAGCGCCGGATCTTTGGCGATCGCCGCGTCTATGACCCCTTCGTTATCCGCCAGATGGCCGCAAAGCAACGCGCTGTACACTTTGCTGACGGTGCGTTCGCTGAACTGCCGGCAGAGCGCGGCGTTGGCGGCTTTGTTGCGGGCCACCACCATCAACCCGGACGTGCCGAAATCCAGGCGGTGCACCAGCGCGCAGCCGGGGAAGATCTGTACCAGACGGTGGTGTACCGAGTCGAGATTCTGCGGATTCTTGCCCGACAGGCTGAGCAGCCCGGCCGGCTTATTGATCAGCACCAGATGGTCGTCCTGATAGAGGATCTCTATCTGGTCATGGCATGGCGGGGCGATAAAGGTATCGGTAATCGTAGACATCGGGCGGCCGGCTGGAAGGTGGGTGCGGATGATAGCGAATTTTTCACCGAGGGGCGAATTTGACGGCGTTCATAGCGTGGATCCTCCCTCACTGATTTGAGTATTAGTCCCGCTGATGCTGGATTAGAAACATCAATTTCACCTAATGATCGCTTCCTCGTATGATGCGCGTGTTGACCGACACGCGCCCTCGTCCGGCGCCTTCTATCATTCGAGGAATCCCCATGTTAGCCGTCTTCCTGCAGGGTTTTGCCCTGAGCGCCGCCATGATCCTGCCGTTGGGCCCGCAGAACGTATTCGTGATGAATCAGGGCATTCGCCGCCAGTACCATTTGATGATTGCTTCGCTGTGCGCCTTGAGCGATATCGTGCTGATCTGCGCCGGAATTTTCGGCGGCAGCGCCTTGCTGACCCGCTCACCGCTGCTACTGGCGCTGGTCACCTGGGGCGGGGTGGCGTTTCTGCTGTGGTACGGGTGGGGCGCGTTCCGTTCCGCCTTCAGCCCGCAACCGGCGCAGGCCGCGGCGCAGGAGCTGGCGCAGAGCCGCTGGCGCATCGTGGTCACCATGCTGGCGGTCACCTGGCTGAACCCGCACGTTTATCTGGATACCTTTGTGGTGCTCGGCAGTTTGGGCGGGCAGCTGACGGCGGACGTGCGCTCCTGGTTCGCGCTCGGGGCGGTCAGCGCGTCGGCGGTGTGGTTCTTCGGGCTGGCGCTGCTGGCCTCCTGGCTGGCACCGTGGCTGAACACGCAGCGGGCGCAGCGCATCATCAACGCGCTGGTCGGGCTGGTGATGTGGGGCATCGCGCTGCAGCTGGCCTGGCAGGGGGCAAATTTATAAGAATTTGTCACTAATCCGAATTCAAAACGCCGCGCGATATGCTACGTTTGATGCCAGGAATCCGGCGGTTCTCACAGGGAAAAGCCGGCGATCAGAGACAGCCTGTCATTAAGGAGACACTGTGAAGCTAAAAGCATTGGCTATGGCCGCAATGGTCGGATTAGGGACGTTACCGATGGCGCTGCAGGCGGCTGAAGTGCCTGAAGGGCCGCACGTCGTCACCTCCGGCACCGCCAGCGTGGACGCCACGCCGGATATCGCCACCCTGGCGATCGAAGTGAGCGTTTCCTCCAAAGACGCCGCCCAGGCGAAGAAGCAGGTGGACGAGCGCGTGGCGCAGTACTTTGATTTCCTGCAGAAAAACAACATCGAGAAGAAAGACATCAGCGCCGCCAACCTGCGCACCCAGCCGGAATATGACTACCTGAAAACCGGCGAGTCGGTGCTGAAGGGCTACCGGGCGGTGCGCCAGGTGCAGGTGACCCTGCGTCAGTTGGACAAGCTGAACGAGCTGCTGGACGGCGCGCTGAAATCTGGCCTGAACGAGATCCGCGCTGTGGAGCTGGGTGTCGCCAAACCGGATGTGTATCGCGAGCAGGCGCGGCAAAAAGCGATCGAGAACGCGACTCAGCAGGCCGAATCCCTGGCCAAAGGCTTCCACGCCA
Source organism: Serratia sp. HRI (assembly GCF_010119335.3). Lineage (NCBI taxonomy): Bacteria > Pseudomonadati > Pseudomonadota > Gammaproteobacteria > Enterobacterales > Yersiniaceae > Serratia > Serratia sp. HRI. The sequence continues at coordinate 3,595,235 of NZ_CP083690.1, forward strand.
AGCTGGGGCCGGTGTACAGCATTCGCTACCGGGTTGCCAACTACCAGCCGATGCCGGTGGCGCGGATGTATAAGGCGGCCGGTGCGGCGGCGGAAAGCGACGCGGCGCAAACCTATGAACAGCAAAGCATTCACTTCGACGATCAGGTGGATGTGGTGTTCGAGCTGCAGCGCAACGCCGCGCAGTAAGGTGTTCGTATTGAAGAAAAGGTTCGCTGCGGCGAACCTTTTTTCGTTTTAATCCTGACGCAGCACCTGGTGGCCGTGTTCCAGCAGCGCGTCGGTCACTTTGCGCATCATGCGGCTTTCCGGCGCGAAGCGGTGCCAGTACAGCATGCGGCGCTGGTACAGCCCCGGCGTCAGATCGATCAGTTCACCGGATGCCAGCTCCTTTTCGATCTGCAGGTGAGGGATCATACAGCAGGTGGTGCCCTGGCGTGCCAGCTGCACGAAGGCTTCCGACGAGTTCACGATGTGGCAGGGCACGCTGCCCGGCGACAGATCGAAGTTCTGCTGCAGGAACGCCTGGTGCATGTCGTCGAGATGATCGAAGGCCACCGCCGGCGCTTTCAGCAGCGCGGAGCGGGTGACGCCGCTCGGGAAGTAGCGCTCGGCGAAGCCGCTGGAGGCCACGAACAGATAGTCCAGTGCCCCCAGCCGATCCACCAGGCAGCTCGGCAGCGGCTGCGGCTGAATACTCACCGCGCCCACCACCTCACCGCGGCGCAGCCGCTCCTGGGTGCGGGTTTCATCTTCCACCTGCAGATTCAGGCGAATGGGGGAGTCCGCCAGCACCGGTTTCAGCGCCGGCAGCAGCCAGGTTGCCAGACTGTCGGCGTTGACCGCCAGCGACAGCAGCAGCGGCGTATCGACGCCGGTGTCGTTGCCCAGCCACTCTTCTTCCAGCAACTCCACCTGATGCAGCAGCGCCAGCAGCTTTTGCCCTTGTTCGGTCGGGCGCGGCGGCACGGTACGAACCAGCAACGGTTGGCCGAACAGGTTTTCCAGCTGTTTGATGCGTTGGGATACCGCCGATTGCGTGATACAGAGTTTTTGAGCGGCGCGCTCGAAGCCGCGCTCACGGATCACCGCGTCCAGCGCTTGCAGCGTACGATAGTCTGGGCGTTTCATCGGAAAGATATACCTTAAATTAGAATGATACCGGCACTATGCCACATTTTGCGCACGGCGCAGGTGGAAAATCACGCCCCCACCTCGCCGCCAAGCGGGTAAAAATGCGGGCTGCGGTAAATAAGTGTGATCCTGCCGGCGTGAAAAACAGCGTTTTACCCTATAATACGCACACGTTTTCGTACAGAGGCAAGGGACATAATTATGACGCAGGATGAACTGAAAAAAGCGGTGGGCTGGGCGGCGCTGGAATACGTGACGCCGGGCACCATCGTCGGGGTCGGCACCGGCTCTACCGCCGCCCACTTTATTGACGCGCTGGGCTCCATCAAGCACCAGATCGAAGGCGCGGTGTCCAGCTCCGACGCCTCCACCGCCAAGCTGAAAAGCCTCGGCATCCACGTGTTCGACAGCAACGAAGTGGACTCGCTCGATATCTACGTGGACGGCGCGGACGAAATCAACGGCCATATGCAGATGATCAAGGGCGGCGGCGCTGCGCTGACGCGCGAGAAGATCATCGCCGCCATCGCCAAGAAATTCATCTGCATCGTCGACGCCAGCAAGCAGGTGGACGTGCTGGGCAAGTTCCCGCTGCCGGTGGAAGTGATCCCGATGGCCCGCTCTTACGTGGCGCGCGAGCTGGTGAAACTCGGTGGCCTGCCGGAGTATCGTCAGAACGTGGTGACCGACAACGGCAACGTGATCCTCGATGTGCATAACCTGAGTATCACCGACGCCATCGCGCTGGAGAACAAGATCAACGGCATCGCCGGCGTGGTGACCGTGGGGCTGTTCGCCAACCGCGGCGCGGACGTGGCGCTGGTCGGCACCCCGGAAGGCGTGAAAGTGGTCAAATAAGCCTCCGCCGTCTGTGGCCCGGTAGCGCCGGGCCGCATAATTCTTCGGTTAAAATATCTTTTCTGAAAAACGGCAAATTTGGTGACTTATGTCACATTGTGAAACCTGACTCCCCAAAGCTTCTGCCGAAAACTTTCCCTATGGCATTTTCTGCCGTAAACCGCCATCAACGCTGCGCCTTGTCCTGCCGGGCAGGCAATCGTTTGTATTGCCGCCCGCGTTATTTTTGTTATGTTGGATGGGAGCTGTGTCGTCACAGCCGCTTCTGAAGTCTGAACATAGGGTCGGGTAAATGGCAAAAGTATCATTGGAGAAAGACAGGATTAAATTCCTGTTGGTGGAAGGGGTTCATCAGAGCACGGTCGATAATTTACGTGCCGCCGGTTATACCAACATCGAATACCACAAGGGTGCGTTAGACACCGAATCGCTGAAGGCATCCATCCGCGATGCGCATTTCGTCGGCATCCGATCGCGTACGCACCTGACCGAAGAGGTGTTCGCCGCCGCAGAAAAACTGGTGGCGGTGGGCTGCTTCTGCATCGGCACCAACCAGGTTGATCTGAAAGCGGCGACCAAACGCGGTATTCCGGTCTTCAACGCCCCCTTCTCCAATACCCGATCCGTGGCCGAAATGGTGCTGGGCGAGCTGCTGTTGATGCTGCGCGGCATTCCGGCCGCCAACGCCAAGGCGCACCGCGGCGTGTGGCACAAATTGGCCGTGGGCTCCTATGAGGCGCGCGGTAAAAAGCTGGGCATCATCGGCTACGGCCACATTGGCACCCAGCTGGGCATTCTGGCCGAAGGGCTGGGCATGAAGGTGTTCTTCTACGATATCGAGAACAAGCTGCCGCTGGGCAACGCGCAGCAGGTGCGCCATCTGTCCGATCTGCTCAATATGAGCGACGTGGTGACGCTGCACGTGCCGGAAACGCCGGCCACCAAGAACATGATGGGGGCGGAAGAGCTGGCGCTGATGAAGCCAGGTGCCATTCTGATCAACGCCTCGCGCGGCACCGTGGTGGATATTCCCGCGCTGTGCGATACGCTGGCCAGCAATCACCTGGCGGGCGCGGCGATCGACGTCTTCCCGGAAGAGCCGGCAACCAACAGCGATCCGTTCAACTCGCCGCTGTGTGAGTTCGACAACGTGCTGCTGACGCCGCACATCGGCGGCTCCACTCAGGAAGCGCAGGAGAACATCGGCGATGAAGTGGCCGGCAAGCTGGCGAAATATTCCGACAACGGCTCGACCCTGTCCGCCGTCAACTTCCCGGAAGTGTCGCTGCCGGCGCATGGCCCGAATGCCAGCCGCCTGCTGCACATCCACGAAAACCGCCCGGGCGTGCTGACGCAGATTAACCAGATCTTCGCTGAAGAGGGGGTTAACATCGCCGCGCAGTATCTGCAAACCGGCCCGGAAATCGGCTACGTGGTGATCGACATCGAAGCGGAAACCGCGCGCGCCGATGCCGCGCTGCAGCGTATGAAGGCCATCGACGGCACCATTCGCGCCCGTCTGCTGTTCTGATTAGGCGGCATGCCGCAACGAAAAAGGCCGGAGCGATCCGGCCTTTTGCTATTTAGGTTCGTGCCAGGCCCAGTTGCAGAGCGGGGTGAGGATTTCCGGCAGCGGGATATCCCAGTGCTCGGTCGGCAGGTGCTCCACCTGCTGGCAATCATGGGCCAGCCCGATGGGATAGGGGCCGCCGCTGCGCCAGTTTTGCAGGGTGCGATCGTAAAAACCGCCCCCCATACCCAGACGCTGCCCGGTATGATCGAATGCCACCAGCGGCGTCAGCACGACGTCCAGCTCGCCCAGCGGCAACACCTGGCGCACATCGAGGCGCGGTTCGAGAATATTGAAGCGATTGCGCACCAGCGGCGTTTCCGGCGCATAGCGCAGGAACAGCAGGTGGCCCGGGCTGAACGGGTGCAGCACCGGCAGGTAAACCCGTTTTCCGAGCGTCCACAGCTGCTCGATCAGCGGCCCGGTGTCGAGTTCACCGTCAAACGACAGGAATACCGCGATGCTGTGCGCCGCCTTAATGTGCGCATGCGCGACGACGCGCTCGGCTATTTTTTCTGCGGCAAAGCGTTGCTGGCTCAGCGTAAGCTCGCGCCGACGTTGGCGAATGAGTTGACGAATGGCTTGGCGCTGCTGCGCGAATTGGGGTTGAAAAGGCATCGTATCAGGCTTGCTCAGTGTGGCGTTCGGCACACATAAACCGCTGAAAAGGGGAATCTCCGAGATGCCGTCGCAGGCTGTAACCCTTGAACCCATGGTTCAAGGTGAACGTGCCGTCGCAATCTTAAGGCTTCTCGGCGCACCGAGCGTGCTCACCGATCGCGGAGCAACACATTCTGTTTGTACTAAATATCGGCTCAGGGGACTGGCCCGCTGGCGAACATCTCAGAGAAATTTTGTACTCGTTGCCGAAACTTTGATTTCAACAACTTAAGTTATTCGAATTGTGCATCCTGACGTTCAGAGATGCGACCTTGTTCAAGCAATGCTTGTTCAATGGTCTGCTGCAGCATCCGTATGCGTTGTTCCATATTGGACGCATAGTCACGGGTTTTCAACCGTTCTTGAGCAAGTTCGTGACAGACGTTCAATGCCGCGATGAAAACCAGTTGCTCAGTATTGGAGACTCTAGTGCGAACTTTAAGATCTTGCAACCGTTGGTTAAGATCGTCCGCCGCCATATTCAACGCATCTTGTTGTTCTGGCGGGCAATTGACTCTTAACGAGCGGCCAAAAATTTGAATATCTACCGGTTGTGCAGACATGCCACCTTCCTGCCTAAATTTCGCGCCAGCCTTGTCCGCCCTGGCCGGGCCGTCAAAGCGGGCGCCACTATATATACCTCGGTACCAAGATACAACCCCTTTTTCAGTACCTGGTTGTAATCTACTGTGGCGCACATTGCCAGTCAAAAAAGGGTTTCAAAATGCGTATTTACCGCACTTTTGCCACCCGACGGCGCCGTGTGAAACCTGCCACATCGCGATTATAACTAGCCACTGAGGTGTCGCGCTTATCTGGTATAGCGACGGACCTTGGTGGTAGCATAACACGAACTTATCCTGCCAACGATGACGAATGCGCATGTCTATACAGAATACATTTCCAAGTTACCAATCTTTGACCGTGGCCCTCAACCAGCAGTCGGTGGCGCTGACCGCGGCAGAAATGCATGGCCTGATCAGCGGCCTGTTGTGCGGCGGCAGCCGTGATGCCGGCTGGCAGGCGCTGGTGCACGATCTGACCAACGAAGGCGTCGCCTTCCCGCAGGCGCTCAGCCAACCGCTGCAACAGCTGTATGAAGTGACGCGCGAAACGCTCGAAGACGACGAATTCCTGTTCCAACTGATGCTGCCGGAAGGGGAGATCGTCAGCGTGTTCGATCGCGCCGATGCGCTGGCCGGTTGGGTCAACCACTTCCTGCTCGGGCTGGGGATGATGCAGCCGAAGCTGGCCCAGGTGAAAGACGAAGTCGGGGAAGCGATCGACGATCTGCGCAACATCGCGCAGCTGGGCTACGACGAAGACGAAGATCAGGAAGAATTGGAGCAGTCGCTGGAAGAAGTGGCGGAGTATGTGCGGGTCGCCGCCATCATGTGCCACGGCGAATTCACCCGTCACAAGCCAACGGCGCCGGAAAACATCAAACCGACGTTGCACTAAACGTTCTATCGCCCCTCCGCCGGCGGTGCGGATGGCATGATTTCAGGAGAAGGTAATGACTCAGCAGGAATTCAACAACCGCCGTCAGGCGCTGTTGGCGAAAATGGCGCCGGCCAGCGCGGCGGTTATTTTCTCTGCGCCGGAAACGACGCGCAGTGCAGATTCAGACTATCCCTATCGGCAGAACAGCGACTTTTGGTACCTGACCGGCTTCAATGAACCGGAAGCGGTGCTGGTGCTGATCAAAAGCGATGAAACGCACAATCACAGCGTGCTGTTCAACCGGGTGCGCGATCTGACGGCGGAAATCTGGTTTGGCCGCCGCCTGGGGCAAGACGCCGCGCCGGCGAAGCTGGGCGTGGATCGCGCGCTGCCGTTCAATGAAATCAATGACCAGCTGCACCTGCTGCTCAACGGCCTGGACGTGGTCTACCACGCGCAGGGCGAATACGCGTATGCCGATCAGATCCTGTTCGGCGCGTTGGACAAGCTGCGCAAGGGGTTCCGCCAGAATCTGCAGGCGCCGGCCACCGTGACCGACTGGCGGCCGTGGCTGCACGACATGCGCCTGTTCAAATCGCCGGAAGAGCTGGCTGTGATGCGCCGCGCCGGTGAGATCAGCGCGTTGGCGCATACCCGCGCGATGGAAAAATGCCGCCCTGGCATGTTCGAATACCAGCTGGAAGCGGAAATTCACCATGAATTCACCCGCCTCGGCGCCCGCTACCCGTCTTACAACACCATCGTCGGCAGCGGCGAAAACGGCTGCATCTTGCACTACACCGAGAACGAGAGTCAGATGCGCGACGGCGATTTGGTGCTGATCGACGCCGGCTGCGAGTATCAGGGGTACGCCGGCGATATTACCCGCACCTTCCCGGTTAACGGCAAGTTCAGCAAGCCGCAGCGCGCGGTGTACGACATTGTGCTGGCGTCGCTGCTGCGCGCTTTGGCATTGTTCAAACCCGGCACCAGCATCCGTGAAGTCAACGACGAAGTGGTGCGCATCATGGTGGTCGGGCTGGTGGAACTGGGCGTCTTGAAAGGTGAAGTCGACCAGCTGCTCGCCGAACAGGCGCACCGGCAGTTCTTCATGCACGGGCTGAGCCACTGGCTGGGTCTCGACGTGCACGACGTCGGCCACTACGGCACGCCGAGCCGCGATCGGCTGCTGGAGCCGGGCATGGTGCTGACCGTGGAACCGGGGCTGTATATTGCGCCGGATGCGGACGTGCCGGCGGAATACCGCGGCATCGGCATCCGCATCGAGGACGACATCGTGATCACCGCCGACGGCAACGAAAACCTGACCGCCGCCGTGGTGAAAGACGCCGATGCCATCGAGGCTTTGATGGCGGCGGCAAGGTAACGGAATGAGCGTAATTATCGTTGGTGGCGGTATGGCGGGCGCGACGCTTGCGCTGGCTATCTCGTCGCTTACTCAGGGAAGAATGGCCGTAGATCTGGTCGAGGCGACTCGGCCGGATGACCGCAGCCACCCAGGCTTTGACGCCCGCGCCATCGCATTGGCGCAGGGCACCTGTCAACAGCTGGCGCGCATCGGCGTTTGGCCGGCGCTGCGCGACTGCGCCACGCCGATCACTCAGGTGCACGTCAGCGATCGCGGCCACGCCGGTTTCGTGAATCTGCAGGCGCAGGATTATCAGGTCGATGCGCTTGGCCAGGTGATCGAACTGCACGACGCCGGGCAGCGGCTGTTCGCGCTGCTGGCGAAGGCGCCGGGCGTTACGCTGCATTGCCCCGCGCGGGTGGTGGACGTGATTCGCACCGCAGAGCGGGCAGAGGTGCTGCTGGACAACGGTCAGCGCCTGTGCGGGCAGCTGCTGGTGGCGGCCGACGGTTCACGTTCGGCGCTGGCGCAGGCCTGCAACGTGCAGTGGCGGCAAGAGGAGTATCCGCAGTTCGCCACCATCGCCAATGTCACCACGGCGGAAGATCCGCAGGGGCGCGCCTTCGAGCGTTTTACCCGCTACGGGCCGCTGGCGCTGCTGCCGATGTCGCAGGGGCGCAGTTCGCTGGTGTGGTGCCATGCGCGCGAAGATCGCGCCCGGGTGGATGCTTGGGACGACGAGCGTTTTATCGCCGAGCTGCAACAGGCCTTCGGCTGGCGGCTGGGGCGTATCCTCAAGGCCGGTAAACGGCACAGTTATCCGCTCAGCCTGCTGACCGCCGATCGCCATGTCAGCCATCGTCTGGCGCTGGTGGGCAACGCGGCGCAGACGCTGCACCCGATCGCCGGGCAGGGGTTCAACCTCGGCCTGCGCGACGTGATGTCGCTGGCGGAAACGCTGGCGGAAGCGGTAGACAGCGGCGAAGACGCCGGCGGTTATGCGCTGCTGAGTCGCTATCAGCAGCGGCGGCAAAACGATCAGCAGGCGACGATCGGCGTGACCGACGGATTGATCCGCCTGTTCGCCAACCGTTATGCCCCGCTGGTGGTCGGCCGCAATCTGGGGCTGATGGCGATGGAGCGTTTGCCGGCGGTGCGCGACGCCTTCGCCAAGCGCACGCTGGGCTGGGTAGAACGTTAGACACAGAATCGGGCGCCCTGTGGCGCGCCCAAAACGCGGCGCGGCAAGGCGTCGCGCGTCATTTAAGGAAATCGAGCAGCATGCAATCATTTGACGTGATTATCGCCGGTGGCGGTATGGTGGGGCTGGCGTTGGCCTGCGGCCTGCAGGGCAGCGGGCTGCGCGTGGCGGTGCTGGAGCAGCGTCAGCCGGACATGGTGCCGCCGTCGGAGCAGCCTGCGCTGCGCGTCTCCGCCATCAATGCCGCCAGCGAGCGTTTGCTGCAGCACATCGGCGTGTGGGACGACATTCTCCAGCTGCGCGCCAGCGCTTACAACGCGATGGAAGTGTGGGAGCGCGACAGCTTTGGCAAAATCGCCTTCCGCGGCGACGAGTGCGGCTTCAGCCATCTCGGGCACATCATCGAAAACGCGGTGATCCAGCAGGCACTGTGGAAACGCGCCGAAAGCCTGTCGGACATCACGCTGATTACCCCGGCCGCGCTCAAGCAGGTGGCGTGGGGCGAGAACGATGCCTTTGTCACGCTGGAGGACGGGCGCATGCTGACCGCCCGTCTGGTGATCGGCGCCGACGGCGCCCAGTCGTGGCTGCGCCAGCATGCCGATATCCCGCTCACTTTCTGGGATTACCGCCACCATGCGCTGGTTGCCACCATTCGCACCGAAGAACCGCATCAGGCGACGGCGCGGCAAATTTTCCACGGCGACGGCATTCTGGCGTTCCTGCCGTTCAGCGATCCGCATTTGAGTTCCATCGTCTGGTCGGTGACGCCGGAAGACGCCGAGCGGCTCAAACAGCTTGAGCCGGAGCAGTTCAACCGCGAGCTGGCGATGGCCTTCGATATGCGTCTGGGCGCCTGCAGCCTGGAAAGCGAGCGGTTGACGTTCCCGCTGACCGGCCGCTATGCGCGCAGCTTCGCCGCGCACCGCCTGGCGCTGGTGGGCGATGCGGCGCATACCGTGCATCCGCTGGCCGGGCAGGGCGTGAACCTGGGCTTTATGGACGCCGCCGAGCTGATTGCCGAACTGCGCCGCCTGCAGCGGCAGGGCAAGGATATCGGCCAGCACCTCTATCTGCGCCGCTATGAGCGCCGCCGCAAACATGGCGCGGCGGTGATGCTGGCCAGCATGCAGGGTTTCCGCGAACTGTTCGACGGCAACCACCCGGCCAAAAAGCTGCTGCGCGACGTGGGGCTGCGGCTGGCGGACAGCCTGCCGGGCGTCAAGCCAAAGCTGGTGCGTCAGGCAATGGGCCTGAACGATCTGCCCGAGTGGCTTGCCTGACACCTGCCTTCTGCGAGCCCCCAGCGGGCTCGCGCTTCTCGCCTTATGCCATCGTCTTTCCTTATATAACCCTTCATTTGAAATAATCTAATTTCAGCCGCTTTTTATCATTACTTTTTCTAATTCCATGTTCGGTTATCAAAAGTCGGAATCTCATGTGCGGCCGTCGGTTTGTTATATAACTTCGGAGTTTTGCCGCTTTAATTGTTAATTTTGTGCCTTAAAGCGCATTTTTCCAGTGAAAAACTCTGCACACTAGCCCGGCATTTTACCGCCCTGGAACGGCGATGAGCCTATTTTAACTTATGGTTAATGTGGTCGTTCGGTGATAAGTTCGAGGGAAAGGTATCGTTTGCGTCACGGCGGTTGCACGCAGTTTCCGCCCGTCCCGGCGCAGCATTTGTGTTGAGCAGTCAGTGCGCCATGGCGATCGGGCCGCGAGCCAGGCTCCGCCGCATTGCGTGGCAGCACCCTAACTTCTAGCGACGAGTGGAAAGAGGGAAAAGATGGCAAAGCAAACCCCACTGTACGACCAGCACGTGGCGTGCGGTGCGCGCATGGTAGACTTTCACGGCTGGATGATGCCGCTGCACTACGGCTCGCAGCTCGATGAGCACCACGCGGTGCGTCAGGATGCCGGCATGTTCGACGTGTCTCATATGACCATCGTGGATCTGCACGGCGCCCGCACCCGCGAGTTCCTGCGCTACCTGCTGGCGAACGACGTCGCCAAACTGACCCAACCCGGCAAGGCGCTGTACACCGGCATGCTGAATGCCTCCGGCGGCGTGATCGACGACCTGATCGTTTATTTCCTCACTGAAGACTATTTCCGCCTGGTGGTGAACTCCGCCACGCGCGACAAAGACCTGGCCTGGATTGAAGAGCACGCCGCGCCGTATGGCGTTGCGCTGACGGTGCGCGACGATCTGGCTCTGATCGCGGTACAGGGCCCGCAGGCCAAAGAGCGTGCCGGCACGCTGTTCACCCCGGAACAAAAAAGTGCGGTCGAAGGCATGAAGCCGTTCTTCGGCGTGCAGGCCGGCGAGCTGTTCATCGCCACCACCGGTTATACCGGCGAGGCCGGCTATGAGATCGCGCTGCCGAAAGAGCAGGCGGCGGATTTCTGGCAAAAATTGCTGGCCGCGGGCGTCAAGCCGGCCGGTCTGGGCGCGCGCGACACACTGCGTCTGGAAGCGGGCATGAACCTCTACGGGCAAGAGATGGACGAAGGCGTTTCGCCGCTGGCCGCCAACATGGGCTGGACCATCGCCTGGCAGCCGGAAGATCGCCGTTTCATCGGCCGCGAAGCGCTGGAACAACAGCGCGAGCAGGGCACCGAGCAACTGGTCGGCTTGATCATGACGGAAAAAGGCGTATTACGTAATGAGCTGCCGGTGCGTTTCACCGACGCGGCGGGGCAAACTCACGAAGGCGTGATCACCAGCGGTTCGTTCTCTCCGACGCTGGGCTTCAGCATCGCGCTGGCGCGCGTGCCGGCAGGTATCGGCGAGCAGGCCATCGTGCAGATCCGCAACCGTGAAATGCCGGTCAAAGTGACCAAGCCCGGTTTCGTTCGCGCCGGCAAGCCGCTGACAAATTGATTTTTATTGATTCTTCCCTAGGGATTTCGCGCTGCGGCTAGGCGGCAAGTGCGCGAGTCTTCGGGAGCTTACTGCGGTAAGTGACCGAGGTGAACGTACGCAGCCAACAACGCTGCAGTGTGAAAGATGACGGGAAATTATTTCTTCGAAGGAGTAATCGGCTATGAGCAATGTGCCAACAGAATTGAAATACGCATCCTCCCACGAGTGGGTTCGTTCAGAAGGTAACGGCGTTTACACCGTAGGCATCACCGAACACGCGCAGGGACTGCTGGGCGATATGGTGTTTGTCGATCTGCCGGAAGTGGGCCGCAACGTCGCCGCCGGTGAAGATTGCGCCGTGGCGGAGTCCGTCAAGGCGGCGTCGGACATTTACGCGCCGATCAGCGGCGAAATCGTGGCGGTGAACGGCGAGCTGGAAAGCTCTCCGGAGCTGGTGAACAGCGAGCCCTACGGTGACGGCTTCCTGTTCCAGATTAAAGCCGCCGACGAAGGCGAGCTGGCGAACCTGCTGGACGCCGCGGCTTATCAGGCCTCGATCGACGAGTAATCGTGACCACGCCCCAGGCCTGTTGGCCGGGGCGTTTTAGTTACCGCTCAAGCTATATCCCGTATCACGCAAGCATTCAGGAATTTGTAGCAATGACTCAGACACTCAGCCAACTCGAACACAGCGAAGCGTTCATTGAACGCCACATCGGCTCTTCTGCGGAACAACGCCAGGAGTTGCTGGCAGCGGTGGGCGCTCGCTCGCTCAGCGCGCTGATCCAACAGATCGTGCCGGCGGACATTCAGCTGCCGGGGCCGCCGCCGGTCGGCGACGCGGCGACCGAACACCAGGCGCTGGCTGAGCTGAAGGCGATCGCCTCGCAAAATCAGCGCTACAAATCCTATATCGGCATGGGCTACAGCGCCGTGCTGACGCCGCCGGTGATCCTGCGCAACATGCTGGAAAATCCGGGTTGGTACACCGCTTATACCCCTTATCAGCCGGAAGTGTCGCAGGGCCGCCTGGAAGCGCTGCTGAACTTCCAGACCGTGACCCTCGATCTGACCGGCCTGGATCTGGCTTCCGCTTCGCTGCTGGATGAAGCCACCGCCGCCGCCGAAGCGATGGCCTTGGCCAAACGCGCCAGCAAGCTGAAAGACGCCAATCGCTTCTTCGTGGCTGACGACGTGCATCCGCAGACGCTGGACGTGGTGCGGACCCGCGCCGAAACCTTCGGCTTCGACGTCATCGTCGATAAAGCGGAAAAAGTGCTGGAGCTGGACGGCGTGTTCGGCGTGCTGCTGCAACAGGTGGGCACCACCGGCGAGCTGCACGACTACAGCGCGTTGCTGGCCGAATTGAAATCGCGCAAAATCATCACCAGCGTGGCCGCCGACATCATGGCCCTGGTGCTGCTGACCGCGCCGGGCAAGCAGGGTGCCGACGTGGTGTTCGGCTCCGCGCAGCGCTTCGGTGTGCCGATGGGCTACGGCGGCCCGCACGCCGCCTTCTTCGCCTGCCGCGACGAGTTCAAGCGCTCGATGCCGGGCCGCATCATCGGCGTTTCCCGCGATGCCGCCGGCAACACCGCGCTGCGCATGGCGATGCAGACCCGCGAGCAGCATATCCGCCGCGAGAAGGCCAACTCGAATATCTGTACCTCGCAGGTGCTGCTGGCCAACATCGCCAGCCTGTACGCGGTGTACCACGGCCCGCAGGGGCTGCAGCGCATCGCCGGGCGTATCCATCGCCTGACCGACATTCTGGCCGCCGGGCTGCAGAAGGCCGGCCTGACGCTGCGTCACAACACCTGGTTCGACACCCTGACCGTTGAAGTGAAAGACAAGGCGGCGGTGCTGGAACGCGCGCTGAGCTTCGGCATCAACCTGCGCACCGATATCCACGGCGCCGTGGGCATCACGCTGGATGAAGCCACCTCGCGTGAAGACGTGCAAACGCTGTTTGCACTGCTGGCCGGCGACAACCACGGTCTGGACATCGACGCGCTGGACGCGGCGGTGAGCAAGAACAGTCAATCGATCCCGGCCGCCATGCTGCGCCAGGATCCGATCCTGACCCATCCGGTATTCAATCGCTATCACAGCGAAACCGAGATGATGCGCTACATGCATCGCTTGGAGCGTAAGGATCTGGCGCTGAACCAGGCGATGATCCCGCTGGGCTCTTGCACCATGAAATTGAACGCCGCAGCGGAGATGATCCCGATCACCTGGCCTGAATTCTCCGAGCTGCACCCATTCTGCCCGCCGGAGCAGGCTGCCGGCTACCAGCAGATGATCGGCCAACTGTCTCAGTGGCTGGTACAGCTGACCGGTTATGACGCGGTGTGCATGCAGCCGAACTCCGGCGCGCAGGGCGAATACGCCGGCCTGCTGGCGATCCGTCGCTACCACGAAAGCCGTAACGAAGCGGGCCGCCACGTCTGCCTGATCCCGAGCTCGGCACACGGCACCAACCCGGCCTCTGCCCAAATGGCGGGCATGAGCGTGGTGGTGGTCGCCTGCGACAAGAACGGCAACATCGATCTGCACGATCTGCGCGTCAAGGCAGAGCAGGCGGGCGAAGAACTCTCTTGCATCATGGTGACCTACCCGTCGACCCACGGCGTGTATGAAGAAACCATTCGCGAAGTGTGCCAGATCGTGCATCAGTTCGGCGGTCAGGTGTATCTGGACGGCGCCAACATGAACGCCCAGGTGGGCATCACCACGCCAGGTTACATCGGCGCGGACGTTTCGCACCTCAACCTGCATAAAACCTTCTGCATCCCGCACGGCGGCGGCGGCCCGGGCATGGGCCCGATCGGCGTGAAAGCGCACCTGGCGCCGTTCGTGCCGGGCCACAGCGTCGTGCAGATCGACGGCGTAACCACCCAGCAGGGCGCGGTTTCCGCGGCGCCGTTCGGCAGCGCCTCCATCCTGCCTATCAGCTGGATGTACATCCGCATGATGGGCGCGGAAGGCCTGAAGCAGGCCAGCCAGATGGCGATCCTGAACGCCAACTACATCGCTACCCGCCTGAAAGGCGCATACCCGATTCTGTATACCGGCCGCGATCACCGCGTGGCGCACGAATGTATCCTCGATATTCGTCCGCTGAAGGAAGAGACCGGCATCAGCGAAATGGACATCGCCAAGCGCCTGATCGACTTCGGCTTCCACGCGCCGACCATGTCGTTCCCGGTGGCGGGCACGCTGATGGTCGAGCCGACCGAGTCGGAAAGCAAGGTGGAACTGGATCGCTTTATCGATGCGATGCTGGCGATCCGCAGTGAGATCGACCGCGTCGCCAAAGGCGAATGGCCGTTGGAAGACAACCCGCTGGTGAATGCGCCGCACGTGCAGGCGGAGCTGGTCAGCGACTGGCAGCACCCGTACAGCCGCGAGCTGGCGGTGTTCCCGGTGGCCGGCGTGCGCGAGAACAAGTACTGGCCGAGCGTTAAGCGTCTGGACGACGTGTACGGCGACCGTAACCTGTTCTGCTCTTGCGTGCCGATGAGCGATTACGAATAACACGTTCGGCAAAGTTTGTGTTCGGGGGACACCGCATCATGCGGTGTCCCTTTTTATTTTATTGCGGCCTATTCTTTCCTGTACGTTCCCACGATTTGAGGAGTCACCATGCAAGCGGCAATCGTAACAGCGCTGGGGCAAGCCCCGGTTTTCGGCACCTTTGAGGAGCCCTTGGCGCAGGCGAATGAAGTGCCGATCGAGGTTCTGGCGGCCGGCATCAAACAGCTGGATCGCGCTACCGTCGCCGGTACCCATTACTCCAGCCCCAAGCAGCTGCCGATCGTGCCCGGCACCGACGGCGTGGGCCGGACGGCCGACGGGCAACGGGTCTATTTCGCCTCCTTCCGCCGTCCTTACGGCGCGATGGCTGAGCGCAGCGTCGCGTCATGGACGGTGCCGGTGCCGGAGGCGGTAGACGACGCCACGGCGGCGGCGCTGATCAACCCGGCCTTCGCCGCCTGGCTGCCGCTGCGCTGGCGAGCGGATCTGCAGCCCGGTGAAACGGTGCTGATCATCGGCGCTACCGGCACCTCGGGCAAACTGGCGGTTGCGGCGGCGCGTCAGGCGGGAGCCGGGCGCATCGTTGCCGCCGGCCGTCGGCTGAGCGTACTGGAGGCGTTGGGCGTGGATGCCACGGTGGATCTGAGCCTGCAGGGCGAGGCGCTGACGCAGGCCTTCGCGTCGGCGGCGGGGCCGGGCGGTTATCAGGTGATCGTCGATTATATCTGGGGCCCGGCGACCGAAGCGCTGCTCGCGACGCTCAATAATCACGATCTCTCGTCTTACGCCGGCGGGCGCGGTATTCGCCTGGTCAACGTCGGCTCGATGGCCGCGGCGGATATTCGGTTGCCGGCGGCGGTATTGCGCAGCAATCAGCTGCAGATCCTCGGCAGCGGCACCGGCAACTTCCCGCCGATTCCGGAGATGCAGCGCTACGCGACCGACATTCTGGCGCTGGCGGCGACGGGTGCGCTCACTATCGAGACGCAGGAGCATGCGTTGGCGGAGATAGCCGAAGTGTGGGATCTGAACAAGAAAAGCGACGTGCGTTCGGTGATACGCATCGCCCGTTAGGCCCTTGTCTTTAACGGCAAGGGCAGACCAGGTGAATATCCTCCGGCTCGCGGGCGAACAGCTCGGCATCCGGGCGCTCGATGAGCCGGCAGCCCTGCGCCAGATAGAAGTCTACGGTGCTTTTGTTGGGGATGGAGGAGACGTATAGCCCAGCAGCGCCTTCTTGTGCCGCCTGACGCAGGCAGAGTTGAAACAGTTGCTTGCCCAGCCCCTGGCCGCGTTTGCGCGCGCTGACGTAAAAGAACAGCAGCTGGCGCAGATCCCGCTGCGGGCCGCGCGGCTCTGTGTCCAGCGCCGCTGCCGCGACGATCTCCTTGCCTTCGAACCGCGCGAAGAACGCGCCGCCGCGATCGAAGCAGGCTTCGTGGATCGGCGTATAGGTTTCCCGGTCGTGCGGATCCCAACCGCGCACGTCGTAGTAATCCGGGTAGGCTTGCAGCTTGCCGTCCTGCAGGCGATACAGGGTGTCGATGATTTCACTGCGGTCGATATCCCATAGGCGGTCGAGTTGCTGCCGTTGCAGCAGAACAGGGGCGCTCATGATCGTTGTTCACTCTCCGTCTGTGGCCGGTAACTTTCCGGCAAATCGATAATAAAACCGATGCCGCGATCGTCGAGGCCTTCGGTAACGCGCAGCTGCGCGCCGATTTTGTCGGCCAGGTTCCGGGCGATGGCCAAACCCAGCCCGCTGCCGGTCTGCTGCGTGCCGGGCACGCGGTAAAAGCGTTCAAACAGGCGCGGAAGGTGCTCTTCGCTCACTCCGGGGCCGTTGTCGCGCAACGTAATATAGCAGCCGAGCGGCGCCAGCGAACGGACATTGGCTTCGATGCGGCTGCCGGGCGGCGCATACTTGAGCGCGTTGTCCAGCAGGTTGGTGAAGATGGCGATCAGCGCTTGGCGATCGGTGTTTATCACCACGTCCTCGCTGCCGTCGAGCGAGAGTTCCACATCCTTTTCCAACGCATAGGGGACGTGCTGCGCGATGCATTTGCCAATGTCGGCGTAGATGTCCACCGCCTCGATTTTCAGCGGAAAATCCTCCGCCTCCAGCTTGGCCAGGTTGATCAGCTGGCGCGACAGCGACGCCGCGCGATCCAGCCCCTGCTGCATGTCGCCGATGATTTCCCGGCGCTCCTGCTGCTCGCTGACCTGGGTCAGCAGATGCAGCTGCGCCAGCACAGCGGCGATCGGCGTACGCAGTTCGTGCGCCGCATCGGCCATAAAGCGTTTTTCGCGCTGGTTGGCGGCGTCGATGCGCGCCATCAGCTTGTTGACCTCCACCACCACCGGCCGGATTTCCTGATACTGCTCGCTGACGTTGATCGGCGACAGGTTACCCGGCTGGCGATCTGAGATGGTGCGGGCGATCTGGCGCAGCGGCCGCAGGCTGAAGTAGGCGGTAAACAGCAAGGTGATGATGATCGCCGCCAGAATGCCCAGCAGCGGCACGGCGGTGCTTTCCGCCGGGTTGCCGAACAGCGTGGAACGATCGGCGAAGGATTCGCCGACAATCACCCGATACTGCCGCTTTTCGCTCCAGCTGCCGGCAAGATGCCAGTTGGCGCCGGCGTACTTAACGGAACCGGACAGCACCGAAGGCGGCAGGCGCAGCGGTTCTCCCTGCGTTTGCGAACTGTAAAGCACCCGGTTGTCCCGGTCGTAAACCACGAACAGCGGGCGGTAATCGATTTGATCCTGCATGCCGTTATTGATGGAATCAATGTACATGCCTTCAATGGTTTTGATGATGCCGCGGTAATCGATATTGTCGGTGCCGGTTTCATCGAGAATATTGGCGATACCCACGGCGACGATGCGTTGCTGGTTATCGAAGTATTTTTCCATGTCGGGGTAATACCAATATTTCACCCAGGCGACGAGGAGCCCCCACAATCATAAAATGGCCAGGACCTGGAAAATAATGGTGCGCATAAAGAAGGACTTGAAACCGATCATCCTGCTACTCTTTCTTCAGCAAATAACCAATGCCGCGTACGGTAATAATTCTTTCTTTACCGATCTTGCGCCGTAAATTATGCATGTGCGCTTCCAGCGAGTTGCTTTCCACGCTGTCGCCGTGGCCGAACAGCCGCTGTTCCAACACCGCTTTGCGCACCACGGTGCCGGCACAGCGCATCAGCTCGTGCAGCAGGTGATACTCTTTTTTCGACAGCATCAGCAGTTCGTTATCCAGCGTCACCTGATGGTTGACCGGGTCGAGATACAGCGTGCCGAGGCTCCAGGTTTGCGAAGCGAAGCCCGCCATGCGCCGGTTGACCGCCTTGACGCGCGAGATGAGCTCGGGCAGCGCAAAGGGTTTGGCCAGAAAGTCGTCCGCGCCGGAATCCAGGCTGTTCACCAGGCTTTCGATGCGGTCGCGGGCGGTCAGGATGATGATGGGGATATTTTGCCCGGCGGCGCGCCAGGCGATCAGCTTTTGCAAACCGTCGCCGTCCGGCAGCGTAAGATCCAACAGCATCAGGTCGAACCCGCCGGGTGAAAGTTTATTTTCTGCGTCCGAGAGCAGGCGCACCCAGCACAAATTAAAGCCGGTGAGCTCCAATGCGCGGCATAGCGCCTTGCCTAATTGCAGGTCGTCTTCCACCAACAGTATGTTCACGTTTGTTCCGTTGAGATCCTCAAGTCGCGATTATCTAACTATAACCCTGCCGGGAAGACAACGGGGAAAATCGCTTTGCCTGCGCGTTCTTAAGCAAACCTTAATCTGGCTTTAATCTCGCGTTAAGGGAACGCGGGGGAATTTCAGTTATTTTGCTGCCATTCGATATCACAACAGAAGGAGCGAAACATGCAGACTGACGGTTCCCCGCTCGCGAGCACCTCGCGGCGGCTGATATATTCAGGCGTGGCGGCCGTGCTCGTTCTGTTGATGCTGTCTTTTCGCGGCGACGCCCAGAGCCATGGCCATAGCGGCCTGCATGCTGCCGGCTTGCAACGGGTGCATCAGGTGACGACGCCGGACGCCTACGGCTGCGTCAAAGCGCGCATTAAAAAGCAGCTGCGCCGCCTGGCTCAGCTTTAAAGCGTTTTTTAGAGCGCGTCTCTATACTCTGACGGGCAAATGGGGCGCCTGTGCGCAGGCCGCTGTGTTGATATCGCCAACCAGAGAAAAACAATATGACGAAAGTGGCATTGGTCACAGGCGCGAGCCGGGGAATTGGTCGTGCGGTTGCTTTGCTGCTGGCCCGGCAGGGCTATGCGGTGGGGGTGAATTACCTGCGCGACGAAAGCGCGGCGCGGCAGGTGGTGGCGGAGATTGAGGCGCAGGGCGGTAAGGCGCTGGCGCTGCAGGCCGACGTGGCCGATGAAGCACAGGTGATGGCGATGTTCGCTGCGCTGGACGCCGGGCTGGGCACGCTCAGCGCGCTGGTCAACAATGCCGGGATTCTGTTCCAGCAGGCGAACATTGAACAGTTGACCGCCGAGCGCATCAATCAGGTGCTCGGCACCAACGTGACCGGTTACTTCCTGTGTTGCCGCGAGGCGGTGAAGCGCATGGCGCTGCGCCATGGCGGGCAGGGCGGCGCTATCGTCAACGTTTCCTCCGTGGCGTCCCGGTTGGGAGCTGCCGGGGAATACGTCGATTACGCCGCCTCGAAAGGCGCCGTCGATACCCTGACCATCGGGTTATCGCGCGAGGTGGCGGCGCAGGGCATCCGCGTCAACGGCGTGCGGCCCGGATTCATCTATACCGAGATGCACGCCAGCGGCGGCGAGCCCGGCCGGGTGGATCGCGTGAAGGGCAGTTTGCCGATGCAGCGCGGCGGGCAGCCGCAGGAAGTGGCGGAGGCGATCGCTTGGCTGCTGTCTGACGCCGCGTCTTACGTGACCGGCACTTTTATCGAGGCCGCAGGCGGGCGTTGAATGCATGAGGGGGGGGTGACATCCCGACGTGCGGAGTGTGTTTTGATTAAATAACAATCAAAATGTAGTTACAAAAATGTATGTCTATTTTGAATGGAATCAGGATAAAAATCACAGCAACCAGCGCAAACACCGCGTCAGTTTTGAGATTGCGCAACGGATTTTTCTGGATCCCAACCATTTGGCCGTGCTGGAGAGGATCGAGGGCGGAGAAGAACGCTGGCAAACGCTCGGTACGGTCGGCTCCTGTTTGTTGCTGCACGACGATCGAAACGGATGTCGAAGGCGATACAGTAGAGATCGTGCGTATCATTTCAGCACGCAAGGCCGATGCCAAAGAGAGGGGAAGATATGAAGCGCAAAAATTCAGCCAAAAATCTGGCGCATAGCGTACTCCCTCCGTTGACGGAGGAGCAGAAAGCGCAAATTGCTTCGTTGAGCGCGCTGCCGGATGAGGATATCGATTATGCCGATGTCCCGGCCCTGGGTGAGGAAAAGTGGCAGACTGCGGTGCAGGCGCGTTTTTATAAACCGATGAAAGTATCGAAAACCATCCGAATCGATGCGGATGTGTTGGCCTGGCTTCAGCGGCCAGGCAAAGGCTATCAGAAACGCCTGAACACCGTGTTGCGTGAGGCGATGTTGAAAGAGCATGAGCACGAGGAATAAGTCGTGTCAGACGGGTAACGGTCCGGTGAGGTTCTCACCGGATTTTTTTGCAGTTTTTTTAGGGCAACGCCTACCAACGTCGGCCACCTCTCGACGGAGCTCGGTCAAAACTATAAAAACGGTCATTCCGCGGAGCGTGAAATGTGACCGTTTACCGTTTATCTCCTGCCCATCGGCAGAACAGGGTCATCATAGCTATTCCCGGTAATATCATGCGCCGCGGGGTTACCCGTCGTGCAGCAGCGCGCTGCGGAACGACAGGATATGCGCCTGCGCGGCGGCGGCGGCGGCGGCGCTGTCTTGTGCGGCCAGCGCGGCGATAATTGCCCGGTGTTCGTCGATCACTTCGCGCATATGCCCTTCTCGCGACAGGGTGCTAGCCCAAAAACGCTGCGCTCTGGCGTGCAGTACACTCAGGATATCCGCCAGCATGTTATTGCCGGCGATCTGCGCCAGTTCCTGGTGAAATTCATGATCGAGTGTCATCATGCGCACTCTATCTCGCTCCTGGCTCGCGGCTTCGATTTGCCGATTGAGTTCGGTCAGCATCGCGATTTGCCTCTCGGTAATCTTCTGGCTTGCCAGCCGCATACACAGCATCTCGTTAGCCAGCCTTACTTCGATCAATTCCAACGCATCGTCCATCGACAACGGTGAAACCATCACGCCTTTGCGCGGGATGATCTGCAATAACCCCTCGTTGGCCAAGCGGTGAATTGCCTGATTGATCGGCGTTCTGCCCATATCCAGATCGTTCATCACCTGCGCGGTATTGAGATATTCGCCCGGCTTGTAGCTGAGTGTGACCAGCGCCTGTTTGAAACGCCGGTAGGCCAGCTCGTTCAGTGACACGCCGGCTTCTTCCGTCATCGGGCGCTGCGGGCTTTCTGCGTCAACAGTCTTCACGTTTTGCTCCTGCAAGAAGAAAGTTTTTAGACATAGTACACAAAAACATGGCATGGAAATCGCTTATTTGGTAACTAAAGATATAGTGAAATTTCACAGTGTTTTAACAAAAGGGGCGAAACGACCATGAGACTGACCTTCACTTTACCTGAATCCTGCGGCGCGGCGACGTTGAATGTTGAGATTGATCATCTAGTGATCGCCGGTTGGACCGGACGCGATCGCGAAGCGATCTTGCACCATATTCGTGAATTGGCCGAGCTGGGTGTGCCCCAGCCCAGTGCAATCCCCCTGTTTTACCGCGTTGCGGCCAATCAGTTGAGCCAGCAAGAGACCATTGAAGTCATTGGCAACGCGACGTCCGGCGAAGTGGAGCCGCTGATTTTTGCCCACCGCGGCGAACTGTTCGTGTCATTGGCGTCCGATCACACCGATCGTCAACTCGAAGCGCACAGCGTAGCGCTGTCGAAACAGATCTGCGTTAAACCGGTGGCACGAGCCGCCTGGCCGCTGCAGGAGGTACTGGAACATTGGGACAGTTTGATCTTGCGTTCGTGGATCAGGGAAGAGAGCGAATGGCGATTGTATCAACAGGGCTGCCTTGCCGCGTTGCGTACGCCCGGTGATTTGCTGGAACGTTACTTCACCGGTATGCAGCCGCCGGAGTGCGGGTTGGCGCAGCCGCAAACGCCCGATGGGTTGGCGATGACTTGCGGCACGGTGGCGGCGATCGGCGGCATTCGACCGGCCGGCGAGTTTCGTATGGAACTGGTAGACGAGGTGCTTGGGCGAACCATCAGTCATTGCTACCGCAGCATCGAATTACCGGTGGTGGCGTAATGAAAAAGCTGACTTTGATGCAGGCCACCGCCGGACTGGCTAGCGGTGAGTTCACCGCAGTGCAACTCACCGCCGCCGCTTTGGCGCAGATCGTCGATGAGCGGGGGGAGGGGGGACGCGCGTTTACGCGAACATACACCGAGTGGGCGCAACGGCAAGCGCAGGCCTCCGATAGGCGACGCGCCGCCGGCTCGCCTCTGTCGGCGCTGGATGGCGTGCCGATCTCGGTCAAGGATCTGTTTGACGTGGCCGGTGAGGTGACCACGGCCGGTTCCCGCGTATTGGCGGATGCGCCAGCCGCTGAAAAACACGCTGCGGTAGTGGAGCGGCTGTTGCAAGCCGGCGCGGTGGTGGTTGGCAAAACGACGATGACGGAGTTCGCCTATTCCGGTCTGGGCATCAATCCGCATTACGGGACGCCGGCCAATCCTTGGGAGCGCCAGGCGGCGCGTATTCCCGGCGGCTCCTCTTCCGGTGCGGCGGTGGCGGTGGCCGACGGCATGTGCCTGGGCGCGATTGGCAGCGATACCGGCGGGTCGGTACGTATTCCCGCCGCGCTGTGCGGGTTGACCGGTTATAAACCCACTGCACGGCGTATCAATGACGCTGGCTTACTGCCGCTGTCGCCTTCGCTGGATTCGATAGGCGTGATTGCTCATGACGTCGCCAGCTGTATTGCGCTGGATGCACTGATTGCCGACTGTCCGCTACGGGTGCCGCAAAAAACGTTGGCGCAGGCGCATTTTGCCGTGCCGCAAGCGGTGGTGCTGGATGAACTGCAGCCGGAAGTCGCCGGGGCGTTCCAGCGCAGCCTGCAATGCCTGAGTCAGGCTGGCGCACGTATTGAATTTATCCCCGCCACGGCGTTCGCCGAGCTGGCGGCGATCAATGCCGATGGCGGTTTCACCGCGCTGGAGTCCTGGCGTTGGCATCAAGCGTTGATCGCTGAACGGGCTGATGGCTATGACCCAAGGGTACTGTCGCGCATTCGCCGTGGCGCATCCTTGGGCGACGCCGATCTGCAGCTGTTGCAGCGACAACGCGCCGACTGGCAGCGGCGAGTTACGGCGGAGCTGCAGAGGTTTGACGCTGTGCTGATGCCGGCCGTGCCGATGATTGCGCCAACTATCGGCGAGCTGGCGGCGGATGATGCCTACTTCCGTTGCAACGGACTGATGCTGCGCAATCCCGCGATCATCAATTTCCTCGACGGTTGCGCGCTGTCCTTGCCTTGCCAACAGCCAGGAGAGGCGCCGGTCGGTCTGATGCTGGCGGGCTTGCCGATGCGTGATGAGGCGTTGTTAGGGTGGGCGCTGGCGATCGAGCGCTGCCTCGCCGACGCGTGATTTTCCGGTGGGCGCAGGCCTGCCTTTTGAGATGACCAGGAGAATATCCATGAATGATTCCCAGAACGGAATGCTGTTTGTCGCGACGGATGTTGCCACGCAGGATGATGCGGATTTCAATCGCTGGTATGACCGCGAACATGTGGAGGAGCGAGTGCGGGTGCCCGGCTTTTTATCCGGCACACGCTATCGGGCATTGCAGGGGGGGCGTCAATATTTGGGGTTGTATAAAACCGAATCGTTGGCCAGTTTCACTTCCGAAGCCTATCGCGCCGCGTTTCAACACCAAACGCCATGGTCGGTGGCCAGTCTGGAGAAAATGCGTGATCCAATACGCCGAGTGTGTGCGGTGGAGGCGGTCACTGGCCAAGGGTGCGGCAGCCATCTCTGTATCTTCGTGCTGCCGTCGGCGGTATCGGAAGCGCTGCATGCCCGCATTTTGCAACTGGGCGCGCAGCTGGCTGAACAGCACGGATTCGTGCGCAGCAGCCTATTGACGCCGGATGCCGAACTCAGTTCCCCGCTGCCGAAAGAATCGCGAGAAAACCGCCGAATGCTGCCGATGCTATTGATCGAAAGCAGCGACGCCGAAGCCGGCCTGCGTTTAAGCGAGCAGGCCGCTGAAGCGTTGAACATGTCCGCCGCCGATGCCTGGCACTATGTCCTTGGCTGGCAACTGACCGCACAGGAGTTGACATCATGAATGCATACACTACTGAAACGGCACAGGCTGCCACACCGGCCGCAGAAAGTGCCGCCGCACCGCCCAATACCGGCAAACTGGCGGCGGCCAGCTCGATCGGCACGGCGTTGGAATGGTACGATTTCACCGTCTACAACATCATGGCCGCGTTGATTTTCAACCATGTATTCTTCCCATCGTTTGATCCGCTGGTGGGCACGATTCTGGCTTTCTCCACTTACGCGGTGGGTTATGTTTCCCGGCCGATCGGTGGCATCGTATTCGGCCACCTTGGCGATGTGTTGGGGCGGCGCTTTGTACTGGTCACCACGCTGGTGATCATGGGCGTGACCACGGCGCTGATGGGATTACTGCCCGGCTACGCCAGCTGGGGGATTTGGAGCCCACTGCTGCTGGTGACGTTGCGCTTTATTCAGGGCATTGCGCTGGGCGGAGAATGGGCTGGTGCGGTACTGTTGTCGATGGAACACGGTAAGCCGCATCAGCGCGGGCGCAACGCGTCTTTTGCTCAGGTAGGGCCGTCCTGCGGTTCGTTGATCGGCACAGGCCTCATTACGCTGGTAACGTTGGCGATGTCGGCGGACGATTTTCAGCAATGGGGCTGGCGGATTCCGTTCCTGTTGAGTCTGGTGCTGGTCATCTTCGGTTTGTGGCTGCGCCGGGGTGTGGGTGAGACGCCGGCATTTTTGCAACTGGAGGCGTCGAAAGATGTTACGCAGTCGCCGATCCGCGAAGTCTTCACGCAGCACATGCGTCCACTGCTGATCGCAGGCGGATCGCGTATTGGTTCTGACGTGCTCTATGCGTTGGTGGTTGTGTTCACGTTGACCTACGTCACCACCGTGCTTAATCTGCCGCGCCCGCTGGCGCTGGGAGCCACCATGTTGGGGGCGATAGGCAACGCCGTCGCAGTACCGTTGTTTGGCTCGTTGTCGGATCGCTTCGGCCGTCGTCCGGTGTATATCGGCGGTGCATTGGCGGCGATAGTGTGGGCGTTTGCGTTCTTCGTCCTGCTCGACAGCAGTCAACCGGTGTTGATCTGCATGGCTGTGGTGATTGGGCTGTTGATCCATGCGGCGATGTATGGGCCACAGGCGGCATTCATCACGGAACAGTTCCCGACACGGGTGCGTTATGCGGGATCTTCGTTAGCCTATACCTTGGCGGGGATTATCGGTGGCGGCTTTGCCCCGCTGATCATCACTTCTTTGTTTAAATCTTACGACAGCACGCTGGCGATTTCCGCCTATGTTGCGTTGGCTCTGCTTATCACGCTTTGGGCGGTGTGGGCGGCGCGGGAAACGGCGCATAAGCCGCTGTAAATAGAACGCCGGGCTATTTGGGGTCCGGCGTTCGGTCAAAACCACAAAAACGGTCATTAACGGTCAGGTCGCGGAGCGTGGAATTGTGACCGTTTACCGTTTCTCTCCTGTCTGTCTAAGACGCACACGCATCATAACTGCCTGTTACTCCACAATTTCGTAATTATTCATTTCATTTCCTGCCCGATTTTTTTGACAACTATCACACCGCCATCGTTGACCGATCGCGGGGCGATGCGCTTTGCGTCTGCGCGCAAAACGCGGCGCGGCAAATCGATATCGTAATCATCGTCCTGGAGGAGAAAAGAAACATGCTGCCTGTAGAACGTCATCGCTTTATCACCGAAGTCTTGAGCCAGCGCGGCCGCGTGATGGTGCAGGAGGTGGCGCAGCTGTGCCACATCTCTATCGAGACGGCGCGGCGTGATCTGGCCTTGCTGGAACGGCGCGGCCTGCTGCTGCGCAGCCACGGCGGCGCGGTGTTCGTCGAGCCGCCGGCGGTGGAGAAAACCTATGTGCCCGCCGAGATAGACCAGGGGGAATCTTTCCGCCAGCGCAGCAACGAGGCGCCGGAGCAGAAAACGCGCATCGCCAAACGCGCGCTGGAATTTATCGCGCCGGGGGATTGTCTGCTGCTGGACAGCAGCTCCACCAGCTGGTTTTTGGCGCGCCAACTGCCGGATATCTCGCTGGTGGTATTGACCAACTCGTTGCACATCATCCAGACGCTGGCCTGCAAGGCCAACGTGCGCACCATCGGACTGGGGGGCGAGTATTCCGCCAAGTACGAGGATTTTATCGGCGTGCTGGCGGAGCAGATGTTGAAGGAGTTTGTGATCAACAAGCTGTTCTTCTCCTGCCACGGCATCTGCCAGGATGGCGGCATCCGCGAGAGCAACGAGCACCATGCGCGGTTGAAGCAGCAGATGCTGCTGGCGTCGGAGCGCAAGTTCCTGCTGGTAGACAGCAACAAGTTCGGCCGCCGCTCGTTCGCGCGCATCTGCCACTACCGGGAGATAGATACCTTAATCACCGATCGGCTCAGCGACGACGAATTTCGTCAGGAACTGGCCTGGAACAATGTCGACGTGATTGAAGTTTCACCCGCCGCGAAAAGGGCGGCGCGATAACAACAACGAAAACCCTTATTACAGCCAACACTTGTGGAGAGAGAACAATGAAAAAATCCGTACTGGTCGGTCTGTTTGCCTCGCTGCTGCTTTCGGTCTCCGCGCAGGCGGCGGACAAGCTGAAAATGGGCGTGGTGGTGAAGATCGGCGGCATTCCCTGGTTCAACGCCATGGAGGCCGGCATCAAAAGCGAGGGCGCCAAACGCGGCATCGATGCCTGGATGGTCGGACCGACGGCGGCGGATCCGGCGCTGCAGGTGCGCGCCATCGAAGATCTGATCGCGCAGAAGGTGGACATCATCGGCGTGGTGCCGAACGACGCCCGGGTGCTGGAGCCGGTGCTCAAGCGCGCTCAGGAAGCGGGCATCAAGGTGATCGTGCACGAATCCCCCGGCCAAAAGTACGCCGACTGGGACTTTGAGCTGGTGGACGCCTCGCAGCACGGCGTCAACCACATGAAAGCGCTGGCCGCCTGCATGAAAGAGCAGGGCAAGTACGCGGTGTACGTCGGCAGCCTGACGGTGCCGCTGCACATCACCTGGTCAGACTCGGCGATCAACTACCAGAAGCAGCACTACCCGAACATGCAGCTGGTGGGCGACAAGTTCGGCGTGGGCGAATCGCTGGATGACAGCGTGCGCACTACCAACGATCTGATGGCCAAATATCCCGATCTGAAAGGCGTGCTGGCCTTTGGTTCACAGGGGCCGATCGGCGCCGGACGCGCGGTGCTCAACCGCGGCAAAAGCAACGATATTTGCGTCATCGGGCCGTTCAGCCCGGGCCAGGGCGCTTCGCTGGTCAACCGTGGCGCCATCAAGGGTGGCTATATCTGGAATCCGCTGGTGGCGGGCGAAGTGTTCGTGCGCATCGCCGACATGATGCATAAGGGAGAAAAAATCACCGACGGCATGACCATCGAAGGCATGGGCAAGGTGCAGGTGGATGCGCAGCAGCACACCATTCTCGGCAACGTCACCGAAAGCCTGGATAAGCAAAACCTGCCGAAGCTGGTGAAGATGGGGCTGTAATCATGGCGATTTCCGGCAATACGGCAACGCAGGGCGCGCCGCTGATCGCGCTGCAGCAGCTGTCGATGACCTTTGGCGGCCAGCGAGCGCTGAACGCTATCTCGCTGGCGCTGATGCCGGGGGAAGTGCACTGCCTGGCGGGTACCAACGGCTGCGGCAAGAGTACGTTGATCAAAGCGATCGCCGGCGTGTATCAACCGGACGACGGCAGCCGCATCACCATCGACGGGCAAACCTTCGGTCGGCTGTCGCCGGATCAGGCGCGCGCCTTCGGCATTCAGGTGATCTACCAGGATTTGTCGCTGTTTCCCAACCTGACGGTGGCGGAAAACATCGCCTTCGAGCACAACCTGCATGGGCTGCTGGGATGGTACCGCCCGGCCCGGCTGCGGCGCACCGCCGAGCGGCTGCTGCAGGAGCTGAGTTTCCATCTGGATCTCGACAAACGGGTGGCGGAGCTGCCGATCGCCCAGCGCCAGCAGGTGGCGATCTGCCGCGCGCTGGTGGCGGAGGCGCGGCTGGTGATCATGGATGAACCGACCGCCTCGCTGACCCGCACCGAGGTTAATCAGCTGCTGCGCACGGTGGATTACCTGAAAGCGAAAGGCATCTGCGTGGTGTTCGTCAGCCACCGTCTGGACGAGGTGCTGGAGATTTCGGATCGCGTCACGGTGATCCGCGACGGCAACAAGATCGGCACCTGGCCGGCGGCGGAGATCACCGGCGATCGTCTGACCGAGCTGATGACCGGTCTGAAGCTGGACTATCGCCTGAAGTCGCCGAGCATGAGTAAGGATCGGGTGATGTTGGAGGCGGATCGCCTCTGCCGCACCGGGCAGTATCAGGACGTGAGCTTCCGGCTGCATCAGGGCGAGGTGCTCGGTCTATGCGGGCTGCTCGGCTCCGGGCGCACCGAGCTGGCGCTGAGCCTGTTCGGTATGACCCAACCGGATAGCGGCAAGCTCTACCTCGACAGCAAACCGGTGCGCTTTCGCGGCCATGAGGACGCGATCAAGGCCGGCATCGGCTACGTCTCGGAGGAGCGCCTGACGCTCGGCCTGGTGCAGCAACAGTCGGTGGCGGACAACGCGGTGCTGACCATTCTCGATAAGCTGCGCGGGCGTTTTCGCCTGATTGACGACTACCGCAAGAATCGCATCGTCGCGGAGTGGATCGCCAAACTCGGCGTGCGGGTGGCGGATCCGGACCAGGCGGTTTCGACGCTGTCCGGCGGCAACCAGCAAAAGATCGTGTTAGCCAAGTGGGTGCTGACTCAGCCGCGGATCCTGATCCTCGACTCGCCGACCGTCGGCGTCGACGTTGGCGCCAAGGCCAGCATTTACCAACTGATCCATCTGCTGGCGCAGGAGGGGATCGCCATTTTACTGATCTCCGACGAGGTGCCGGAGGTGTATTACAACTGCGATCGGGTGCTGCACTTCAGCGGCGGCAGCGTGATCGGCGAATACCTGCCGGGGCAGGTGAGCCAGCAACAGCTGGCGGAGGCGGTCAATGCGTAGATTCAACCTGAAACCGCGCGGCAACGAAGGCTACCTGGCCTGGGTACTGTTGCTGACGGTCATCGTTTTTTCGCTGCTCAGCGATCGGTTTTTGACGGTGCAAAACCTGCTCGATCTCAGCGAAAGCTATGCGGTGAGCGGCATTTTCGCCCTCGGCCTGTTCGTGGTGCTGGTGACCGGCGGTATCGATATCTCTTTCGCGGCGGTGGCCTCGGTGGTGCAGTACCTGATCGCCACGCTGGCGGCCCACTACGGGCTGGGCAGCCCGGCGGGCAGCATTCTGCTGGCGTTGGCGATCGGCGCCGCGCTGGGCATGGTCAACGCGCTGTTGATCTACTGCCTGCGCATCGTCTCGATCATCGTCACCATCAGTATGCAGGCGTTGTTGTTCGGCATGCTGATGTGGCTGACCAACGGCCGCAGCCTGTACGCGCTGCCGGACTGGTGGACGCTGCCGCGCAGCGTGCTGCCGTTCCAGCTGGGTGAACAGAGCTATCAGCTCGGTTTGCCGACGCTGGTGATGCTGGCGGTGGCGCTGCTGACCTGGCTGCTGCTGAACAAGACGCACCTCGGGCGTCAGCTGTTTGCCGTCGGCGGCGATGCGGAGTCGGCGCGGCGCATCGGCATCCGCGTCGGCCTGCTGCACCTGTTCGCCTATGGCTATCTGGGCGTGATGGCGGCGATCGGCGGCCTGGTGCAGGTGTACCGCATGGGGGAGGTGGTGCCCAACGCGCTGGTGGGCGGTGAGCTCGACGTACTGGCGGCGGCGGTGCTGGGCGGCGCCAGCCTGAACGGCGGCAAGGGCAGTGTGATCGGCACGCTGATGGGCGTATTCCTGATCGGCGTACTGAAAAACGGCCTCAACCTGATCGGCGTGTCCAGCTACTTCATGAACATGGTGATCGGCCTGGTGATCGTCGCGGCGATTACCGTCACCCACTACAAGAAACGCAAAGAAACCGACGTCGGTTTCGCCTGAGGAGCGCCTGATGGGCAACTACCTGAAATTTCGTCCGGACGGCACCGCCGTCGGCCTGTTGGCGCTGCTGGTGGCGGTGGTGCTGGCCTTCAGCCTGCTGATGCCGGGGCGCTTCTTCAGCGGCGCCACCTTCACCAGCGTGGCGTTCCAGCTGCCGGAGCTGGGCCTGCTGACCCTGGCGATGTTCATTCCGATCCTCAGCGGCGGCCTGAACCTGTGCATTATCGCCAGCGCCAACCTGACCAGCCTGCTGATGGCCTGGCTGTTCATCAGCTATCTGCCGCCGGACGCCGGGCTGGGGCTGCAGGCGCTGTGGCTGGTGTTGGCGCTGGCGGCGGCGATGCTGCTGGCCGTGATGATCGGCGCAGTGACCGGCGCGTTGGTGGCCTACGTCGGCGCGCATCCGATTCTGGTGACGCTGGCGACCATGACCACGGTTAACGGCATCGGCATCTACCTGACGCGCGGTGCGGCCCTGAGCGGCATGCCGGAGATCGTGCGGTTTATCGGCGCCGAGCGCGTGCTGGGCGTGCCGGTACCGCTGTGGATCTTCCTGGCGGTTGCCGTGCTGCTGGCGCTGTTCTTGCAGAAAACCCGGCTCGGCAAATGCATCTACATGAGTGGCAGCAACATCAACGCCACCCACTTCAGCGGCGTGAATACCCATCGGGTGCTAATCGCCATTTACACCCTTTCCAGCCTGCTGTGCGTGATCGCCGGGCTGGTGATGATGGCGCGCTTCAACTCGGCGCGCATGGGCTACGGCGACTCTTATCTGCTGCTGACGGTGCTGGCGATCATTTTGGGCGGTACCGATCCGTTCGGCGGTTTTGGCCGGGTCAGCGGCGTGGTCCTGGCGCTGGTGGTGCTGCAGGTGATCGCCACCGGTTTGAACCTGATGAACGTCAGCCCGCATTTCAGCCTGGCGATGTGGGGCGCGGTGCTGATCGCCGTGCTGGCGCTGAAGTTTTTCCGCCATCGCTATCGGCAGCGGCGGGCGATGCGCCGCAGCGCGGCCCAGGCCAGAGCCGCAGCGGGCCACTGATCCTTTTCCCTTTTGCGCAGGATAACGCTAATGAAATACCAGATTTCGCCTTCACTGATGTGCATGAACCTGATGGATATCCGGCAGCAATTGGCGGTGCTGAACCGCCGCGCCGATATGCTGCATATCGACATCATGGACGGGCACTACGTGAAAAACATCACGCTGTCGCCGTTCTTTATCGAACAGATCCGCCCGCACACCTCGTTGCTGCTGGACGTGCATCTGATGGTGGAGAACCCGACCGATTTTATCGACCCGATCGCCCGCGCCGGCGCGGACTTTATCTGCCCACACGCCGAAACCATCAACCGCGACGCGTTCCGCGTGATCAACCAGATCCGCGCGCTGGGCAAAAAAGTGGGGGTGGTGCTGAACCCGGCCACGCCGGTGGAGTTTATCCGCCACTACCTTCATCTGCTGGACAAGATCACCGTGATGACCGTCGATCCGGGCTATGCCGGGCAGCCGTTCATTCCCGAAATGCTGGAAAAGATCCGCCAGTTGCGCGATCTGAAACGCCAACAAAACCTGAGCTATCTGATCGAGATCGACGGATCCTGTAATCAGCGCACCTACCGCGATCTGATGGGCGCCGGCGCGGAAGTCTTGATCGTCGGCAGCTCCGGGCTGTTCAACCTCGATCCGGATCTGGAGACGGCATGGGAAAAAATGCTGGATCAGATGCGGCAGGCGGCCTGAGGCGGGGGACATGATGCGGCATTTTCTTGGCGTAGACGTCGGCGGCACCAATACCCGCCTGCTGTTGATGGATGATGACGGCGAGTTCAGCGGGTACCGCAAGATAGCGACCGCCGATTGGGCACGGCAGGCCGATCCGTTGGTGGCGTTGGGCCGCCTGATCGTCGGGCATTGCAAGGATCGTCAGGTGGCGCAGGTGATGCTCGGGCTGCCGGGGATCCTCAGCCGCGATCGTTCGCGGGTGCTGTCGCTGCCGTTCATTCCGGCGCTGGACGCCCAGCCGGTGGCGGCGCTGTTGGCCGATGCGCTGGCGCTGCCGGTGCGGATGGATAAAGACGTCAATCACCTGCTGTGGTGGGACTTGCAGCAGCTGCCGGCGCTGCCGCAGGTGGCGGTGGGGCTGTATCTGGGCACCGGCATGGGCAACAGCCTGTGGCTGAACGGCGACTTTTATCACGGGGCGCACGGCGCCGCCGGTGAGCTGGGGCACATTCCCTGGCCGGGCCATCAGGGCGAGTGCCCGTGCGGTAAACGGGGCTGCGTCGAGAGCCTGACCTCCGGTCACTGGCTGACCGGCTGGGCGCGCGCCAACGCGGCGCAAACGCCGTTCGAACGGCTGTTCGAACGCCACGGCGAACATCCGGATCTGCGGCGCTTCGTCGAACGATTGGCGCAGACCATCGCCATCGAAATGAATGTGCTCGATCCCCAGCGGCTGATCCTGGGCGGCGGCGTGATCGCCATGAGCGGTTTCCCGTTGGCGCGCCTTGAGCAAGCGATCCGCCGCCATTTGCGCGGGCCGCAGCCGGCGCAGGGGCTGGCGATCTCCATCAGCCGCCTGACCGATGAAACCGGCAGCAAAGGCGCCTGCCTGGCCGCCCGGCGCCACCTCCAATTGAGCAGGGAGTACCCGCAATGAAAGGCAAAGTCTGCGTGTTCGGTTCGTTCAACCTGGATATCGTCGCCGGCATGGCGCGCTTTCCGCAGCCCGGTGAATCGCTGATCGCCCGCAACAGCATGATGGGCGCGGGCGGTAAGGGCGCCAACCAGGCCACCGCTGCGCTGCGCGCCGGGGCAAGGGTGCATTATATCGGCAAGGTGGGGCGCGATGACTTCGGCACCTTCGCCCGGCGCCACCTCGCCACCGCCGGTTTCGATGCGGTGACGCTGTTCTCGACCGGCGATTGCCCGACCGGCAATGCGCTTATCTACGTTGCCGGCGAGGAGGCGGAGAACATGATCGCCGTCGATCCCGGCGCCAACCTGACGGTCAGCGAAGACGAGGTGCGCCAGTGCCGCCCGGCGATCGCCGCGGCGGACATTCTGTTGACCCAGCTGGAGAACAATCTGCCGGCGATTGAGCAGGTGATCGCCATCGCCCGCGAGGCGCAGACGTTCATCATCCTCAACCCGGCGCCGTTTCAGCCGGTGCCGGACAGCCTGCTGGCACAGGTCGATATGCTGACGCCCAACGCCACCGAGTGTACGTTGCTGACCGGCGTGCCGGTGCGGGATGTGGCTTCGGCGCGCCAGGCGGCGCAGGTGCTGCATGCCAAAGGCATTCGCTTACTGATCGTGACCTTGGGCACGCAGGGGGCGTTGTTCTCGGACGGGGAAAACAGCGAGCTGATCCCGGCGTTTCCAGCGCAGCCGAAAGACACCACCGGCGCGGGCGATGCGTTTAACGGCGCCCTGGCGGCGCAGCTGGCGAATCAGGTGCCGTTAGCCGATGCGGTGCGCTTCGCCGCCGCCTATGCGGCGGTCTGCGTGGAGCGCGCCGGGGCGGCGGGATCGATGCCGAGCTATGAGGAGGCGTTGGAACGCCAGCGGGCGTTCGCTTGACGTTGAAGGGCTGCCGCGGCAGCCCGGTTCACTTACTTCAACCAGCCTTTGCGCTGCGCATCCCGCAGGTGTTGCTCCATGTGGTGCCACAGCTCGGGGTGCACGTCGGCGATCGATGCATTGCGCGCCAGCACCTGCTCCAGGCTGATGCCGTTCTCTACCCAGCTCTGGCCTTCATTGTGCAGGTTCATCAGCATCGGCATGGTGCGATCCAGCAGCAAAGCGAAGCGCGCATCGGCGCTTTCGCCATCTTCATATTCCTGCCATAAAGCGGTGAAATACTCGCGCTGAGCCTCCGGCAACATGCCGAACAGACGGCGCGCCGCCGCCACTTCCTGATCGTGGATCGCCGCGCGGGCCGCCAGATCGTAGACCAGCACGTCGCCGGCGTCGATTTCCACGATGTCATGCAGCAGCGCCATCTGGATCACGCGCTGAATGTCTACGTCATCACCGGCGTAGGGCGCCAGGCTCATGGCGGCGATGGCGAAATGCCAACTGTGTTCGGCGGAGTTTTCCTGGCGCTGGGTACCCAGCACTTTGGTGCGGCGTTGCACGCCCTTCAACTTATCGATTTCCATCAGGAACTGGATGACCTGGGTCATTGAGCCGAAATCTAACGCGGGTACAGCGGATGACATGGTGTAAACCTCAAGGTGGGTGGGTTGAAGCCTGACGATTGTAGACCACCGGACGGGCGATTTCGATGGTTACACGCGTTCACATTTTTATTTTAGCGTACACGTGTACACTGGAATTATTCTCAGTTAAGCTGCTTTGCGTTAATTTCGCACAAAGCAGGGCATTTTGAGGGGTTACGCGTTATGGGGAAAACGGACGTAGTGAAAGCCGGGAACAATAAGATTGTCGCCGCGGCTTATCCGTGGGCGGAAGAGATCGCCAACAGCATCAGCCACGGCATCGGGCTGGTATTCGGTATCGTCGGCCTGGTGTTGCTGCTGGTGCAGGCGGTGAATACCGGCGCGGATGCGACGGCCATCACCAGTTACAGCCTGTACGGCGGCAGCATGATCCTGCTGTTTCTCGCTTCCACGTTGTACCATGCGATTCCGCATCAGAAGGCCAAGCATTGGCTGAAAAAATTTGACCACTGCGCCATTTATCTCCTGATTGCCGGGACTTATACCCCGTTTTTGCTGGTGGGGCTGGATTCGCCGCTGGCGAAGGGCCTGATGGCGGTAATCTGGGGGTTGGCGCTGCTGGGCGTGCTGTTCAAGCTGGCCTTCGCCCACCGTTTTGAAGCCCTGTCGCTGGTGACCTACCTGACGATGGGCTGGCTGTCGCTGATCGTGATTTATCAGCTGGTTACGCGGCTGGAGGCCGGCGGCGTCACGCTGCTGGCGATAGGCGGGGTGGTCTATACCCTGGGGGTGATTTTCTACGCCTCCAAGCGCATCCGCTTTGGCCACGCCATCTGGCACGCCTTCGTGCTCGGCGGCAGCGCCTGCCATTTCATGGCGATCTACCTGTACGTCTAAGCGTTGCCGCTACGTCTGAATGCGTATTGAACAGGCGCCTCTTTTGTTTTAAAAAAGAGGCGCTTGCTTCTTTCGGGTATCCAGCAAGCCCGTTCTTTCATTTCTGAGCCCGCATACTCTTTCTCTTAACTTTGTTCAGGACTCATCACGATGATCGTTCGCTTATCCAAAGCGCTGCTGGTCTGCGCTATCGCTTTGTTCGCTTCGCTGGTGGCCTTCGGCAATATCACCGATTACGGCTCCAACTTCGCCTTCGTGCGCCACGTCTTTATGATGGACACCATTTTCCCCGACGCCACCATCGGCTACCGTTCTATACAAACGCCGTGGCTGCATCACGCCGGCTATATTTTCATCATTGCGCTGGAGAGCCTGACCGCGCTGCTGTGCTGGATCGGCGGTCTGCGTCTGTTGAGCGGCCTGAAACTACCCGCTAAAGCCTTCAACGGCCGGAAAAAACTGGCGGTAGTGGGGCTGACGCTGGGTTTCCTCACCTGGCAGGTCGGCTTTATGTCGATTGGGGGAGAGTGGTTCGGCATGTGGATGTCGAAACAATGGAACGGCGTGCCCGATGCGTTTCGCTTTTTCATCACCATCATCCTGGTGCTGATCTATCTGGTGCAGCGCGACGGGGAGTTGGACGAGTAACGAAGACGGCCGCAGGCAGGGCGCCTGCGGCCGATGGATTATTTCTCTTCGGCCAGCGAGTACGGCAAGGGTTTGATCGCCAGCTGGCTGGCGGCATCGTCGCGCACCCGCAGCTTGCTGTCGGCGTCCAAATCGTTGTTCATCACCACCTGTACCCACAGCGTGCCGTCGGCCAGTTGGCTCGACGCCAGTACGGTGCCGGTGCGGCGCCAGTTTTCACCCAGCTGCAGCTCCAGATCTTCCGCCGCCTGCGGGGCGCGGGCCGCCTTACCTTCCAGCCAGTAGAGCGCACGCTTGTTGGCGCCGCGGAATTTGGCGCGCGCCACCATCTCCTGACCGGTATAGCAGCCCTTGCTGAAGCTGATGCCTTCCAGCGCCTGCAGATTGGTAGCTTGCGGGATCAGCTGCGCGCTGTTGGCGGCGTCGATAACCGGATAACCGGCTTCGATCTCCAGCGCCAGCCATTGGCCGCTGTCATTCAGCTCCGCCTGGTCATGCAGCTTGCCGATCAGCTGTTCGGCCACGGCAGGGCGGGTCACCAGCAGAAAACGTTCCGCCGGCGCATTGAAGTGCAGAATCGTGGTCTCGCCGTCCTGCTCCACCGGGTGTTCGGCATCCGGCAGCGTAGCGAACCGGCCCGCCAACGCGGCGCGCGCCTGGAAACCGGCGACGCCCAGCAACACCGCATCGTTATCGGCGGCGATGGTGACTTTGGAGAACACCGCGTATTTTTTGATTTCAGCCAGTTGGCTGTCCAGCACGCTGCGGCGTTCCAGATAGGCGAAGCCTTCACCACGGTGGAACAGACGCAGGTTGCTCCACATTTTGCCCTTGGCGTCGCAGTGGGCGCACAGCACGTGCCGATCGGCCGCCAGCGCGTCGATGTCCGCCGTCACCTGGCCCTGGAGATACTTCACCGTGTCCGGCCCGTTTAACGTCACCAGCGCCCAATCTTCCAGCGAGATCAGCGTCAGGGGCAGATGGGTGGAAGCGGAGGGCTGACGGGGTGGGAATGGAATGTTATGCGCCATAGTAAGTTCCTGCTTAACGTTTAGCTTACCTGAAGGGTATTGAACCCATGGTAAAAGAGGCGGCGGGCTTTGCAAACTGTTATTCGCGCCGTGGCGCCGGGGTGCGCTTTTTTTGGCATTTTGCGCTTTATTACGTTTTCCGCAGCAAAGCGCCTTCCCGGCGTGTATGTCAAATTGTTACTCTATAGGCTTGCGGCCTGGGCACCCTTGCAGACAGATCCCCGGCTGATGGAATTATATTGCGACGGCGTTGCCATACAGTGTGTCATTTGAACCCTGCGCTGGCGCTGCCGCGCTGAAAAGAGGTGAGTCATAACAACATGGATATTAACAACAAAGCACGTATTCACTGGGCTTGCCGCCGTGGCATGCGCGAGCTGGACATCTCCATCATGCCGTTCTTCGAATACGAATACGACAGCCTGAATGACGCGGACAAGGCGTTGTTCATCCGCCTGCTGGAGTGCGACGATCCCGATTTGTTCAACTGGCTGATGAATCATGGCGCGCCGCAGGACAGCGAGCTGCAGAGAATGGTGACCCTGATCCAAACGCGAAATAAAGACCGTGGCCCAGTGGCGATGTGATATCCGCATTTCCTGGCGCACTCAGCTGTTTTCCCTGTTGACCCACGGCGTTCTGATCCTGCTGATCCTGATTTCGCCCTGGCCGGAAGGCTTTGGTCCGCTCTGGCTGGTGCTGCTGACGCTGGTGGTGTTTCAGTGCATTCGCAGCCAGAAGCGCATCGCCGCGGTGCAGGGCGAGCTGCGGCTGTTGGCGGACCGGCGCTTCAGCTGGCACGGCCGCGAGTGGCGGCTGGCGAAAAAACCGTGGATGCCGGGTTACGGCATGCTGCTGACGCTGCAGCCGACGGAGGGCAAAAAGCGCCGCCGGCTGTGGCTGGCTTCCGACTGCATGAGCAAAGAGGAGTGGCGCCACCTGCGGCAGCTGTTGCTGTATCCGCCGGTGGGTGACGGCGAGGAGGCCTGATGAAACCCGTACTCTGGTTGGTGGAGGATGAACCCAGCATTGCCGATACGCTGGTTTACACGCTGGAGAGCGAAGGCTTCGAAGTCCGCTGGTTCGAACGCGCGGAACCGGCGCTGCAGGCGCTGGCGCAAGGCGCGCCCGCGCTCGCTATCCTCGATGTCGGTTTGCCGGATATCAACGGCTTTGAATTGTGTCGCCGCCTGCTGGCTCAGGCGGCCGACCTGCCGATTCTGTTTCTTACCGCCCGCAGTGATGAAGTGGATCGCCTGATCGGGCTGGAGATCGGCGCCGACGACTATGTCGCCAAGCCGTTCTCCCCTCGCGAGGTTAGCGCCCGGGTGCGCACCATTTTGCGCCGCCTGCATAAGCAGCAGCGCCTGCAACAGAGCACGCGCTACCATTTCGGCGCTTTCACGCTCGACGAAGACGCGGCCACCATCTCCTACCATCAGCGGCCGCTGCCGCTGACCCGTTACGAATACCTGCTGCTGAAAACGCTGCTGTTGGCGCCCGGACGGGTGTTCTCGCGGCAGCAACTGATGGAAAGCGTTTGGGCGCAGGCGGAAGAAAGCCTGGATCGCACCGTCGATACCCACATCAAAACGCTGCGCGCCAAGCTGCGTGCGGTGGAGCCCGGTGAACCGCCCATCCACACCCACCGCGGATTGGGCTACAGCGTGAGCCGCCAGCCATGAAAATTGGCCTGCGCCTGCTGCTGGGGTATTTTCTGATCGTGGCGGTGGCCGGGTATTTCGTGCTGAGCATTTTCGTCCAGGAAGTGAAGCCCGGCGTGCGGCGCGCTACCGAAGGCACGCTGGTGGACACCGCTAACCTGCTGGCGCAGATCGCCCGTCAGGACATGCAGCGCGGCGATGCGGCGCATGGTCAACTGGCGCAGGCGTTTACGCAGCTGAACCAGCGGCCGATCGGCGCCAATATCTCCGGCATCCGCAAGGATCGCAGCGAATACCACGTCTATCTTACCGATGCCCAGGGGCGAGTTATCTTCGATTCTGCCGGCCGCGCACAGGGGCAGGACTATTCGCGCTGGAATGACGTTTATCGGACACTGCGCGGCCAGTACGGCGCCCGCAGTACCCGCAGCGACCCGCAGGATGAAAACAGTTCGGTGATGTATGTGGCCGCGCCGGTGATAGAACAAGGGCGTATTATCGGCGTGCTCACCGTGGGCAAACCCAACAGCACCATGGCGCCGGTGATCAAACGCAGTGAACGGCGCATTCTGTGGGCCGGCGCATTGCTGCTGGGGATCGCGCTGCTGATCGGGGCGGTATTCGTCTGGTGGATCACCCGTTCGATAGGCCGGCTGGTACGCTATGCCGACGGGGTGGCGCAGGGAGAAAACGCGCCGCTGCCCAAAGTGGGCGGCCGGGAACTGACGCAGCTGGCGCAGGCGCTGGAGAGCATGCGACTGAAGCTGGAAGGCAAAGCCTATATCGAACAGTATGCACATACCCTGACGCATGAGCTGAAAAGCCCGTTGGCGGCGATCAGGGGCGCGGCAGAGCTGTTGCAAGAGTTGCCGCCGCCGGAGACCGCCCGGCGTTTTCTCACCAATATCGAGCAGCAAAGCGCACGCATCCAGCAACTGGTGGACAAACTGCTGGTGCAGGCGCGGCTGGAGAGTCGGCCAGATATGGAGACCGCGCCCATCGCGATCGCGGCGCTGATCAGCCAGACGATGGCGGGCAAAGAGGTACAGGCGACGCAGCGCGGCGTCAGGTTACAATTGGAGGCGCTGGCAGAGGTGACGCTGAACGGCGATGCGTTGCTGATCAGCCAGGCGCTGACCAACCTGCTGGACAATGCGATCGACTTTACCCCGCCGGGCGGTTGCGTCAGCGTGCGAGGCGAACGGCGGGAACAGCATTACTGCATCAGCGTTTGCGATGACGGCAGCGGCATTCCGGACTATGCGCTCGATAAGGTGTTCGAACGTTTTTATTCGCTGCCGCGCGCCGAACGGCCGAAAAGCAGCGGGCTGGGGCTGAACTTCGTGCAGGAGGTCGCCCGTCTGCATCATGGTGGCATTCACCTGCGCAACCGTCGGCCGCACGGGGTGGAAGCGACGTTGATGTTATCGCTGTGACTTCACCTTCCCTTCACATAACCACATTCTGATTTCACCTGCGGGTTTTATCGTGGCCTTATTACCTATGAGGAGCGAGCATGATGAAATCGGTACTTTTCTGGAAAATAACCACGCTGCTGGGATTGATGGTGGTGATGTTGATCCCCATCGCCCAACTGATGAGCGTGATCGACGAACGCAGCGGCTATCGGCAAAGCGTGGTCGGGCAGGTAAGCGAAAGCACCAGCGGGGCGCAGCGCGTGCTCGGCCCGTTGATTGTCATTCCCTACGTCGAACGAGAAGAGAAGAAAGACGAGAAAGGACAAACGGTAGTGCAGCGGGTGCAGCATTACCGCTATTTGCTGCCGGAGTCGCTTCAGGTGCTGGGGGCGCCGAAAGTAGAGGTGCGTAAACTGGGCATTTATCAGACGCAGGTTTACCAGGGGCCGCTGAACTTCAAGGTGCGTTTCGGCCAGCCGGAACTGGCGGATTTGCAACGTGCCAACGTGACCCTCGGCCAGCCGTTCCTGCTGGTGGCGCTGAGCGACTCTCGCGGCATCAAGAGCATTTCTCCTCTGGAAATACCGCAGCCGGTGGCGTTTGAACCGGGCACCGGCGTGGGATCGTTGCGCCAGGGGATCCACGCACCGTTGACGCTGGCGGCGCTGCAACAAAAAGAGGGGCTGAACGCCGACTTCACCCTGACGCTGGCGGGCACCAGCAGCCTGTCGCTGGTGCCGCTGGGGCGCAGCAGCGAATTGCAGCTGCAAAGCAACTGGCCGCACCCGAATTTCCTCGGCAACTTCCTGCCGGACGAACGCAGGGTGACGGAGCAGGGGTTTAGCGCTCGCTGGCGCAGCACCTGGTTCGCCAACAATATCAACAGTGCGTTCCATTACGACGATGGCATTATCGACGAGGACAAGCTGCCGGCCTTCAGCGCCAGCCTGGTCGAACCGGTCGATCACTATCAGCTGGCCGAGCGCGCGGTCAAATACGCGCTGCTGTTTATCGGGCTGACGTTTATGGCGTTTTTCCTGTTCGAAACCCTGACCGGGCTGAGGGTGCACCCGATTCAGTATCTGCTGGTCGGCGCGGCGCTGGTGTTGTTCTACCTGATTCTGCTGGCCTTCTCCGAACACCTGGGATTCGCTCTCGCTTACCTGGCGGCCAGCATCGCCTGCAGCGGTCTGATCGGCTTCTATCTGAGCGCCGTACTGCGCGGCAAGCTGCGCGGTGCGCTGTTCGCCGCGAGCCTATTGCTGTTGTACGGCGTGCTCTATTTGCTGTTGCAGTCGGAGGACAACGCGTTGGTGCTGGGGGCAGGGCTGCTGTTCGCCATTCTGGCGGGCATTATGCTGTTGACGCGCAAGCTGGACTGGTATCAGGTGGCGGATCCGGCGCGGTTGGCCAAGGAGACGCCGGCCGGAGAAGACGAGCCACGCTTTCGTCTGTGGAAATAAGCGGGGAAATCGGGCGCGCTCAGCGCCCGACAGCGGCTACAGCAGCGGCTCCATCTCCAACAGGATCTGTTCGCACCATTGCTGCAGGCGCTCTTCGCTCAGATCGTATTGGTTGACCTCATCGAGCGCCAGGCCAACGAAGTGTTTGCCGTCGGCGCTCAGCGGTTTGGGGCTGGTGAACTCGAAGCCGTCGGTCGGCCAGAAGCCGACGAACTGTACGCCCAGCGGCGCGATCTGATCGTGCAGCATGCCCAGCGCGTCGAGGAACCACTCACCGTAACCGAGTTGATCGCCCATGCCGTACATGGCGACGATCTTGCCTTTCAGATCCAGCGCCGGCAGCTGCGGCCAGATCGCTTCCCAGTCTTCCTGCAGTTCGCCGAAATCCCAGGTCGGGATACCGAGGATCAGAATGGAATAGTCCTCCATCAGCTTGGGAGAGACGTCTTTCAGGTTGTGCAGGTCGACCAGGTCTTCACCCAGAATCTCACGGATTTTTTCTGCCGCCATCTCGGTGTAGCAGGTGCTGGAGCCGTAAAACAGACCAATCTTCATGTGTAAACCGTTACGTTGCTGTTTAGAGAATTGCAGCGAGTATACCTGATTTGCGTCGGCTTAAGGCATAATGGCGCGGGTGGAAATGCAACAAAGAGAGGACCGCGTGCAACAGCAAGACAATGCGCTGATTGAACAATTCCTGGATGCGCTGTGGCTTGAGCGCAATCTGGCGGAAAATACGCTGGCCTCCTACCGGCTGGATTTGCAGGCCCTGGGCACCTGGCTTGGCCATCAAAACACCGCCTTGCTGCAGGCGCAGGCGTTGGATCTGCAGGCCTTTCTCGCCGAGCGGGTGGAGGGCGGCTACAAGGCCACCAGCTCGGCGCGTTTGCTGAGCGCCATGCGCCGCCTGTTTCAGTACCTGTATCGCGAAAAACTGCGCGCCGACGATCCCACCGCGCAGCTGGCCTCTCCCAAACTGCCGCAGCGTTTGCCGAAGGATCTGAGCGAGGCGCAGGTCGATGCGCTGTTGCAGGCGCCCTGCGTCGATCAACCGCTGGAGCTGCGCGACAAGGCGATGCTCGAAGTGTTGTACGCCACCGGGCTGCGGGTTTCCGAACTGGTGGGGCTGAGCATCAGCGACGTCAGCCTGCGCCAGGGCGTGGTGCGGGTGATCGGCAAGGGCAACAAGGAGCGGCTGGTGCCGCTGGGCGAAGAGGCGGTCTACTGGATCGAAAATTATCTGGAACACGGCCGCCCGTGGCTGGTCAACGGCCAGACGCTGGATGTGTTGTTCCCCAGCACCCGTTGCCAGCAAATGACCCGACAGACGTTCTGGCATCGCATCAAACACTATGCCATCCTTGCGGGCATCGACAGCGAACGTCTGTCGCCGCACGTGTTGCGGCACGCGTTCGCCACCCATTTGCTGAACCATGGGGCCGATCTCCGTGTCGTACAGATGTTGTTAGGGCACAGCGATCTCTCGACCACGCAAATTTATACTCATGTAGCGACCGAACGACTGAAACAGCTACATCAACAGCATCACCCGCGCGCCTGAGCGGCGGGTTCGAAAGGATTGGAACAATGAAAAAAGGTTTAATGCTGCTCTCTCTGCTGGTGGCTTCGGTGACCGGTGCCGCCCATGCCGATGACGCGGCGATCAAAAAAGCGCTCGCCAGCCTGGGCATCCAGCAGGCGGACGTGCAGCCTTCGCCGGTTAACGGCCTGAAAACCGTGCTGACCGACAGCGGCGTGCTGTACGCCTCCGAAGACGGCAAGCACATCCTGCAGGGCCCGCTGTTCGACGTCAGCGGCAAAGAGCCGGTCAACGTGACCAACCAACTGCTGAGCAGCAAGATGGACGCGCTGAAAGATCAGATGATCGTCTACAAAGCGCCGAAAGAGAAACACGTGATCACCGTGTTCACCGATATCACCTGCGGTTACTGCCATAAGTTGCACCAGCAGATGAAAGAGTACAACGATCTG
Source organism: Serratia sp. HRI (assembly GCF_010119335.3). NCBI lineage: Bacteria > Pseudomonadati > Pseudomonadota > Gammaproteobacteria > Enterobacterales > Yersiniaceae > Serratia > Serratia sp. HRI. Next base: position 3,638,587 of record NZ_CP083690.1, read on the forward strand.
GGCATCACCGTGCGTTACCTGGCGTTCCCGCGTCAGGGGCTGGCTTCCCAGGCTGAGAAAGACATGAAGTCTATCTGGTGTACCGCCGACAAGGCCAAGGCGTTCGACGCCGCCATGAAGGGCGACGCCATCTCTCCGGCCACTTGCAAAACTGACATCAGCAAGCATTACGAGCTGGGCGTGCAGTTCGGCATTCAGGGCACGCCGGCGATCATTCTGGAAAACGGCATGATGATCCCGGGCTATCAGGGGCCAAAAGAGATGGCCGCCATGCTGGATGCGCACCAGGCCGCCACCAAAGCCGGTGGTTAATCGCCGGTGAGTATTAAAACGCAACTACGCCGCCGTCCGGCGGCGGACGACACGCATCTGCCCGCCAGTTTGCCGCCGCTGCTGCGCCGGCTTTACGCCCTGCGCGGCGTGCAGGGTGAGCAGGAGCTGGAGCGCGGCGTCAAGGGCATGCTGCCCTGGCAACAGCTGGACGGCATCGACGACGCCGTCAGCCTGCTGCAACAGGCGCTGGCCGACGGTCGCCGCATCATAGTGGTGGGCGATTTCGACGCCGACGGCGCCACCAGCACTGCGCTGACGGTGCTGGCGCTGCGCAGCATGGGCGGCGCAACCGTCGACTATCTGGTGCCGAACCGCTTTGAAGACGGCTACGGCCTGAGCCCCGAAGTGGTGGAGCAGGCGGCGGCGCGCGGCGCGGAGCTGATCGTCACCGTCGATAACGGCATCTCCTCGCACGCCGGCGTCGACGTGGCGCACGCCAAGGGCATGCAGGTGCTGGTGACCGATCACCACCTGCCGGGCGAGACCCTGCCGGCGGCCGAAGCGATCGTCAATCCCAACCTGCGCGGCTGCGCCTTCCCGTCCAAATCGCTGGCCGGAGTGGGCGTCGCGTTCTACCTGATGTTGGCGCTGCGCGCCCGGCTGCGGGACAGCGGCTGGTTCGAACAGCGCGCGCTGGCGATGCCCAATCTGGCGGAACTGCTGGATCTGGTGGCGCTCGGCACCGTGGCCGACGTGGTGCCGCTGGACGCCAACAACCGCATTCTGGTGTATCAAGGGTTAAACCGCATCCGCGCCGGCAAATGCCGTCCGGGCATCCGCGCGCTGCTTGAGGTAGCCAACCGCGACGCCCGCCAGCTGGCGGCCAACGATCTCGGTTTCGCCCTCGGCCCGCGTCTCAATGCCGCCGGCAGGCTTGACGACATGTCGATCGGCGTGGCGCTGCTGCTGAGCGACGACATCGCGCAGGCGCGTATGCTGGCCAACGATCTCGACGCGTTGAACCAGACGCGACGCGAGATAGAGCAGGGCATGCAGGTGGAAGCCCTGCAGCTGTGCGACCAGTTGGAGCGCACCAGCACCGAGCTGCCTTACGGACTGGCGATGTATCACCCGGAATGGCACCAGGGCGTGGTGGGTATCCTCGCTTCACGTATCAAAGAGCGTTTCCACCGTCCGGTGATCGCGTTCGCGCCGGCGGGTGACGGCATCCTGAAAGGCTCCGGCCGTTCGGTGCCCGGCCTGCACATGCGCGACGCCCTGGAGCGGCTGGATATGCTGAACCCCGGCCTGATGATGAAGTTCGGCGGCCACGCGATGGCGGCCGGGCTGTCGCTGGAAGAGGCCAGGTTCGACGAGTTCCGCCAGCGCTTCGGCGAGTTGGTGGGGGAATGGCTCGATCCGGCGATGCTGGAAGGGGTGATCTGGTCCGACGGCGAACTGGCGATGCAGGAGCTGTCGCTGACGACGGCGGAGCTGCTGCGCGAGGGCGGCCCGTGGGGCCAGGCGTTCCCGGAACCGACCTTTGACGGCAAATTCCGCATCCTGCAGCAGCGGCTGGTGGGCGAGAAACACCTGAAGCTGATGGTGGAACCGCTCGGCGGCGGCCCGCTGCTCGACGGCATCGCGTTCAACGTGGACACCACGCTGTGGCCGGACAGCAGCGTGCGCGAGGTCGAATTGGCCTACAAGCTCGACGTCAACGAGTTTCGCGGCAACCGCAACGTGCAGCTGCTGATCCAGCATCTTTGGCCGCGCTGAGGCGAAATTGAACACAATTCGGGGATTGGGCTCTCCAATCCCCTGCATCCTTCCCGATCGCCACAAAAACTGACCAACTCGCTATAAACTGCCGCCCGGATCCGTTAGAATTAGCGGTTCCAATGGCATTCCGCCATCGACGACATCAACGTAAAAGAACGAAACCATGTTTGAAATTAACCCGGTAAAAAACCGAATTCAGGACCTGTCCGAGCGGACTGCGGTTCTTAGGGGGTATCTTTGACTATGATGCCAAGAAGGAACGCCTAGAAGAGGTCAACGCCGAGCTGGAGCAGCCGGACGTTTGGAACGAGCCGGAGCGCGCACAGGCGCTCGGCAAAGAGCGCGCCGCGCTGGAAGCCATCGTTGAAACCATCGATCAGCTGGAGCAGGGCGGCGAAGACGTCGGCGGGCTGCTGGAACTGGCGGTGGAAGCCGACGATGAAGAGACCTTCAACGAAGCGGTCGCCGAGCTGGATCAACTGATGAGCAAGCTGGATCAGTTGGAATTCCGCCGCATGTTCTCCGGCGAGTACGACAGCGCCGACTGCTACCTGGATATCCAGGCCGGCTCCGGCGGCACCGAAGCGCAGGACTGGGCCAGCATGCTGCTGCGCATGTACCTTCGCTGGGCTGAAGCCAAGGGCTTCAAGACCGAAGTGATCGAAGAGTCCGACGGCGACGTCGCGGGCCTGAAGTCTGCCACCATCAAGATCATCGGCGACTACGCGTTCGGCTGGTTGCGCACTGAAACCGGCGTTCACCGCCTGGTGCGCAAGAGCCCGTTCGACTCCGGCGGCCGTCGCCACACCTCGTTCAGCTCGGTGTTCATCTACCCGGAAGTTGACGACGATATCGATATCGAAATCAACCCGGCGGATCTGCGTATCGACGTGTACCGCGCCTCCGGTGCGGGCGGTCAGCACGTCAACAAAACCGAATCCGCCGTACGTATTACTCACCTGCCAACCAACATCGTGGTGCAGTGCCAGAACGATCGTTCTCAGCATAAGAACAAGGATCAAGCGTTTAAACAGCTGCGAGCCAAGCTGTACGAGTTTGAGATGCAAAAGAAAAATGCTGATAAGCAGACGATGGAAGACAACAAGTCAGACATCGGCTGGGGCAGCCAAATCCGTTCTTACGTGCTGGATGACTCCCGCATCAAGGATTTGCGCACCAACGTCGAAACGCGTAACACGCAGGCCGTACTGGATGGCGACCTGGATAAATTCATTGAGGCAAGTTTGAAAGCCGGGTTATGAGGAATAGAAATGTCTGAACAACAAGTACAGGGCGCCGATCAGGCGCTGGATCTCAATAACGAACTGCAGTCCCGCCGCGAGAAACTGGCCGGCCTGCGCGAGAACGGCATTGCGTTCCCGAACGACTTCCGTCGTGACTCCACCTCCGACAAACTGCACGCCGCGTACGGCGATAAAGACAACGAAGAGCTGGAAGCGCTGGGCGTAGAAGTGACCGTCGCCGGTCGCATGATGACCCGCCGTATTATGGGCAAGGCATCCTTCGTCACGCTGCAGGACGTGGGCGGCCGCATTCAGCTGTACGTCGCGCGCGACGATCTGGCTGAAGGCGTATACAACGACCAGTTCAAGAAGTGGGACCTGGGCGATATCCTCGGCGCACGCGGCAAGCTGTTCAAAACCAAGACCGGCGAACTGTCGATCCACTGCACCGAGCTGCGTCTGCTGACCAAAGCGCTGCGCCCGCTGCCGGACAAATTCCACGGCCTGGCGGATCAGGAAACCCGTTACCGCCAGCGTTACCTGGACCTGATCGCCAACGAAGAATCGCGCAACACCTTCAAGGTGCGTTCTCAGGTGATGTCGGCTATCCGCAACTTCATGGTGGAACGCGGCTTCATGGAAGTCGAAACCCCGATGATGCAGGTGATCCCGGGCGGCGCGTCCGCGCGTCCGTTCATCACGCACCACAATGCGCTGGACATCGACATGTACCTGCGCATCGCGCCGGAACTGTATCTGAAGCGTCTGGTGGTCGGCGGCTTTGAGCGCGTGTTCGAAATCAACCGCAACTTCCGTAACGAAGGCGTTTCTCCGCGTCACAACCCAGAGTTCACCATGATGGAACTCTACATGGCTTACGCGGATTACAAAGACCTGATCGAGCTGACCGAGACGCTGTTCCGCACCCTGACCGAGAAAGTGCTGGGCACCTCTCAGGTGCAGTACGGTGACGAAGTGTTCGACTTCGGCAAGCCGTTCGAGAAGCTGACCATGACCGAGGCGATCAAGAAATACCGCCCGGAAACCGATCTGGCTGACCTGGCCGACATGGGCAAAGCGGTGGCCATCGCCGAATCCATCGGCATCAAGGTTGAGAAGAGCTGGGGCCTGGGCCGCGTCGTGACCGAGATCTTCGAAGAAGTGGCGGAAAGCCATCTGATTCAGCCGACCTTCATCACCGAGTACCCGGCTGAAGTGTCGCCGCTGGCGCGCCGCAACGACGTTAACCCGGAAATCACCGACCGCTTCGAGTTCTTCATCGGCGGCCGTGAAATCGGCAACGGCTTCTCCGAGCTGAACGACGCCGAAGACCAGGCACAGCGCTTTGCCGATCAGGTGAACGCCAAAGACGCCGGCGACGACGAAGCGATGTTCTACGACGAAGACTACGTCACCGCGCTGGAGCACGGCCTGCCGCCGACCGCCGGTCTGGGCATCGGTATCGACCGCATGGTGATGCTGTTCACCAACAGCCATACCATCCGCGACGTGATTCTGTTCCCGGCGATGCGCCCACAGAAATAATTCCGTTTAGCGTGAAACCACCGGTGCAGGCAACTGCGCCGGTTTTTTTTCGCCCACCGGACTTAACCGCTTAAAACATCGACAGTTACGCGCCATCTCCGCTTGCCCGCCGCCGATAACCGGTTATAATGCCTGTCGCACACCGATGCGGGTGTAGTTCAATGGTAGAACGGCAGCTTCCCAAGCTGCATACGAGGGTTCGATTCCCTTCACCCGCTCCAAACACACTTCTCTCAACGTCCACCAAAGCCTACTAAACCCAGTAAAGACAAGTATCCCGGTAAAATCTGGTTATCTCAACGTCTACGCACATCTACCCAAATCTATACATCCATGTGTATAGTAATGAGTATAGGACGTTTGATTTACCTCGGAGCTATACACATGCCCCTCACAGACCTTGAGCTACGGCGCTCAAAGCCGCAAGAAAAGCCCTATACACTCAGTGATGGCGGAGGGCTCTCTATACTCATTGAGCCGAACGGCTCCAAGGGTTGGCGTTTTCGCTATCGTTTCGATGGCAAACCCAAAATGCTTTCCCTCGGTACATACCCCACAGTTTCACTCACCGAGGCAAGGCAGAAGCGTGATGAAGCTAAAAAGCTGGTGGTATCGGGCATCAACCCTAGCGAAGCCAGGAAGCAGCAGAAACGAGCTCGGCAAGATGTTACCGGCAATACCTTTGAGGGGATAGCGCGGGAGTGGTACGGCAAGCGGCGTGATCGCTGGTCGGAATCATACGCCGAAGAGATGATGAAAACGTTTGAGAGCGATGTTTTCCCATACATCGGCCAGCGGCCAATTGCCGAGATAAAGCCAATGGAGCTTATGGGGACGCTTTCTAAACTGGATGAGCGCGGCGCAACAGAGAAATTGCGCAAGGTACGCCAGCGGTGCGGGGAGGTATGGAAATATGCCATCGTCACCGGTAGGGCTGAATATAACCCAGCTCCGGATCTCGCCAGCGCGTTCTCACCGCATAAAAAAGAACACTATGCCTTCCTATCAGTTTCCGAGCTGCCCGAGTTTTTCCGCGTCTTTAATACATACACTGGCAGCCAAATCGTTAAGTTGGCTATGCGTCTGCTTATTATCACAGGAACCAGGCCTGGAGAACTGCGTAAGGCTGAATGGTCGGAGTTTGATTTTGATAAGCGGCTTTGGGAAGTTCCACCCGAACGCATGAAGAAGCGCCGCCCTCATTGCGTACCACTATCCGACCAGGCGATTAGCATTCTGGAGCAGCTAAAACCCCTGACGGGCCATTACAGCTACGTGTTTCCAGGCAGGATTCACCACAGCAAGCCAATCAGTGAAATGGCTATGAATGTGCTGGTTAGGCGCATTGGTTATGCTGGGCGCGTCACAGGGCACGGCTTCCGCCACACAATGAGTACTATTCTCCATGAACAGGGGTATAACACCGCTTGGATTGAAACCCAACTGGCTCACGTGGATAAGAACAGCATTCGTGGAACCTACAACCATGCCCAGTATCTGGATGGCCGGCGGGAGATGCTTCAGTGGTATGCAGACTACATGGACACCTTGGAGAAAGGCGAAAATGTCGTACACGGCACATTTGGACTACGAGCATAACTGGATGCATAGACAGTTATAGTAGACCGCAGTAGACTTGCATAGATTACCAAAGAATAGGCTATGTCTAGGCTGATCCCCGAAAACCCGTACACCTCTACGGACTGGCATAGCCGCCAAAATTAGAGGACGCGAGGTGGCGTATGGGAAATAATTTAAATATCCTTGCTGATCTGGAGGCAAAGGAGCAAGAGTTTATTTCGGTCAGAGAATTGTTTGAACGCATTAGACTCCTACAACCTCATGTTACTGATGCAGAAATAGCTAAGTGGCTTTCTTGGTTGACAAAAAACAGGCAGTTGCCTGAGTTTGTTTGGCGAAACAGACGTGGGGATATTGAGCCTACCGAATGGAATGAGGATCCTGAGTTTGACCGTCTTCTCGATATAGTCTTGGAGGATGGGGCCGTGCCTATAGTAAGGATTCAATCGAGTGTAAATAAAATTCCTTCTGGTTTGATGGCGAGTAATCCATCAGAGCCACCAATGGACTTTGATGATGATATTCCTTTTTGATTTGGAGGGTTAAATATGGCTGGTGGCTGGGGTAGTGTAGATAATACAAAAGCTGATTATTTTGATAGCTATGGCTTCAGACGTGATGAGTTGGCGAATTTTTTAGAGGGTACAGGTGTTTTCTTGCACATACCCTTAGATGAAATTAAAGAAAGCATACGACTTGAATATGATGAATTTAATTGTATAGAGGAAAAAGTGTCACTAGAAAAACTCATGCAAGAGAATGAGTCTTTAAAAGAAAAAAATAGAAAGCTTTCAGCTGCGATTCCTTTGTTACTAGGGAAGTATAGGAGTGATGATCCATTGCTGTTAGCTATAGAAATACGGAATAAAGAGTGGGAAAAATACGATCCGGAAAATGATAGAGCTACTCGCGGAAATCAAGATGCCATCATCACGTATTTACAAAACAAAGGTTATACAAAGAGACAGGCAGAGTCTATAGAACTGGTTGCCTGCCCGATAAAGAGATAGTAACCCTAGGGGCAAGGGTGTTCTTCTTGCCCCCTAGGGCTAATTAGGCTTACCCTCAGGGTAGTTATTCAAAACGATATTGCAACTTACCCTCAACCCTAAGGGTAAGTTGAGTATAAATACCCTCATGCCTGAGGCTTTGAATCTTTCTCTTTTTTTTGTGCGACGATATGTCTTGTAAACGACAACAGACTTTACGAGGTATATATGACTCAATCACTCATTCGGTTGCATGATGTTCAGCGTCGCACAGGCTACAGTAAGGCATGGATCTATCATCTTATGTCTCAGGGAAAGTTCCCCCCATCCGTAAAAATTGGTACTCGTGCCATTGCTTTTGTTGAAAGTGAAATTGATGACTGGGTCAATCAACGCATTGCTGAATCCCGCAAGGAGGTTTCCTGATAAAGAACATCGGGAGTTCAGATTTTGCGGGTGCTTGCGGGGAGTTGCATTCAATATTCACCGGCAGCAATGAAAAGCTTTAGCGAGGGATAACTAATGGATATTGAAAAAACGGCCAACACTGGTCGGGGACAAACACATCATAAAGAAAGTAAAAGCGATATTAACGGCAGCAGCTTTGCATCTTTGGTGCCGGTCTCTCATGGGCGGATAGGTGGGCGTGAAAGTAATATTGTGAGCGCGAAGGCATTACACAAAACACTGGGTGTAGGCCGTGACTTTACTAACTGGATTAAAGGCCGTATTAGCCAATATGGATTTATAGCCACTGCCGATTATATGTTTGTTGAGAGTTTGAGCGCGCCAAAACGGGCGAGCGCAAAAGCCAGGCAACAGCTCGAACATGACTACCTGATAACCCTGGGTATGGCTAAAGAGTTGGCAATGGTTGAACGTAATGAGCAGGGGCGTGCCGTTCGCCGTTACTTCATTCAGTGCGAAGAAGCATTACAGCTCAGTGCGCCAGAAGTGGCCGCCCAGTTCCGTCGCCAGCTTAAGGCTCGCATAGGTGCAGCTAACCTGTTTAAGCCAATGTGTGTCGCTTTGGATACTGCCCGCGCTGAACAGGGTAAGCAGACGCTACAGCACCACTACAACAATGAAAGCAACATGATTGCCAGGATTGTGCTGGGTGGGCTGTCAGCTAAGCAGTGGGCTCAGGTTAACGGAATTGACGGCGATCCGCGTGACAGCATGAACGCGGAGCAATTGGAGCACCTTACCTATCTGGAAAGCACCAACATAACGTTGATCGAGTTAGGGCAGGACTACCACCAGCGCAAGGCAGAACTGGCGCGATTATCACAACGTTGGATGGCGAAACGTTTAGGGGCAGAGCATGCATAACCACGCTTCCAGCCAGAAAGATGCCTTTCCCCTAGGCGGTATCCATTACTGTTCCGCTGGTGGATTGGCACAAATGAAGAAGGGCTGCACTGCTAATGTAACCCTTCGGGGTCATGACTCAAATTTGAGCTATGAACAAAATCAGTATGTTACCAATCTACTGGGTAACCAATTTTCATTAGGTCGAGGTGCTCAACCCTTTGGTTCAATTCCTTCTTTACGCAATCTATCTCGGCAAGAATCTTTAACCCATGAGCTGAAATTTCCCTGCCCAGCAATGGTGTTAATTTGTTCAAGTAGTGAGTCTTCAAAGCGTATGTGCTTCATCGTGCTGCCTTTGCGGTCAAACGCCTTTTTTTCTTTTTCGTCTTGCATTGGTAGTTACCGGTATTATAATGGTGATACAAATGGTAACTACCGCTTTGTGGTAAATCAATATCATTTTGTAAATACAGCGAAGCCCGGTAGTGGTGGAACACTAACCGGGCCTCTTACTACCAACGATAGAATCAGTATCGAGGCAGCTATGTCAGATCATATCACACCCTTAACCGGGCGGAGTTCGCTCACCCAGAATAAGTTCACCTGGCGCTTTCTGGCGTTATCACGTATAGACCGTAAGGCAAATCCTTGCCGTATGTCTGTAGAGGCCTACACCGAACAAGAAGCCCGCCAGGTGTTAGCCCCTCATTTCATCCTGTCATTCGCTGGGCGCCTGCCGATTCAGGAGGTAAGCCATGCGTAAACCCATGCCAAAAGAACGCTATCAAGATAAGCGAGGTCAGTTCATTACCATCAAATCATGCATTTTCAATCGCGTGATATTTATCCGTGCTGGTTATCAAGCTGAATGCACGTATCCGCTCAATCGCTTTGAATCTGAATTTACCTTTGCCGGAGAGAAAACCTATGACTAATACAACTCATTTTCTCACCGCGGCACTTATCCATGACACAGAGTGCCTGTTAGCAATCTTACGCACGATTAACGATGTCGAAGATACCGAACGCCAGAGTTTTTTAGTCGATGCCGCAGAAAACATTGGCAGCAATCTTCTAAGTAAATTGCAGTGCAATGAGGCTATCGATGATGCCGCATCATCAGATGATAGCAAGGCGGGAGAGACAGAATGAGCAACGTTATCCCTTTCCAAAAAGTAAAAGAAGTGACTGAACAACCAGGTGAATACTATGCAGAGGCCATTCATGATGGCGTGAAGGTATACCAGAAATACAGCGATAACAGATACCACGAGCAAGAAGTAATCCCGTTCGCTGATGTACTGATACGTGCTGATGATGGAGAGTGGGATGATAATCGTTCTTTGGCGCTGCGACTGCTAGCTGAGTGGGGGGGCATCCCGGAGAACCATTCCCCACATAACCTCGTAGTGCTTTATCGCTGGCTGGTGGCTGATGCTTACATCGCTGACTTGGTGGCCATAAATGGAAGAGAAGAGTTCCACGGGCAGAATGGCGGTATGGTGACAAACCGGAAGATTGAGCGATTGGCTATCGCGAATAACATTGAAGGTACTGGTATCGAGCGCTACGGAATTGAAGAGGGCGCAAAGTTTATCGTTAAGTTCTATCAGCAAATGCTTGAAATTAGTAACGGCAATATTGTCGGTATATCGGCGTTTGGGCGCGACACACTGAATGAGTTACATGAGGGATTCTTGCAGGCCTACATCACGGAGGGCTTACCTAATGAAACTCATCACTAAAAATCCCCGTCTGAATGCTCTCGCAAACCAGTATGCGGTTGCTGTGTATCGTTATGTAATTCAGCAGAACAAGGGCTGCCAGTTCGATTTTGGCATGGATGGGGAAGCCCTCTATGTTGCCATTATGGGGGGTGTGCCTGGCATCCGTGACTTGGTTGATTCTTACCTTTTGGATGCATTAAAGCTGAATTGCCCGCAGTTGGATTTGTTAATTATTCAAATGATTAGTAAATGCCTAGACGATGGCAACCTGACACCGCGAGGTTTGGCAGTCTGGCAGTGCATAAAGAAAGATATGTACGCAACTGTATTGGGCAATGGGGAACGGCATGATGCGTAACATTGACCTGATCCGCGAAGTGACCAAATTAGCAGCCAACCGCTGGCCTGATGTGTTGCCGATGGTGGGGATCGACGTTCCCGCTAGCCCACGTGCGCAAGTGGCATGTCCTGCTTGTGGCGGGCGTGATCGGTTTCGGTTCGATGATAACGGGCGCGGCTCCCATTTCTGCAACCAATGTGGAGCTGGTGACGGGTTAGATCTCATCCAGAAAGTAAACCGGTGCGACGCCACCGAAGCCGCTCGGATGGTTGCTGACGTGCTGGCTATCGATTACCGGGCAGCAGATACCGGATCAGAAGCTACTCGCCAGAACAAGGCTGCAATGGAGGCTGAGCGGCAACAACGTGAGCAGGAGCGCCGGCAGGCAGAAGCCGCAGATCATGAGCGTAAGAGCCAGCAGTTTAACCGGCGCTGGCAATCACTGACTGTCGATGCAGTGGAAAGCGAGCCTGAATATCTTAAGGCTAAGGGGCTGACCGGCTTCACCTTCCCCACACTGAAAGATGGCCGCTTGCTGGTGGCCCTGACTGATGAAACCGGCGCAGTCACGGCAGCACAGACTATCACCCCCGCAGGTGAGAAACGTCAGGTAACGGACGGCACCAAGCGCGGAGCATCCCATACCCTGGCTGGTGGACCAGAGCACCCAAAAGTGGTGATTATTGGTGAAGGGCTGGCAACTACCCTAACCGCTCACCTGATACACCCTGACGCGCTGACGGTAGCCGCGATCGATGCCGGGAACCTATTACATGTAGCGGAGGCGATGCACCGCCGGTATCCAGACGCGCAAATCATCATTGCAGGGGATAACGACTACCACGAACCGGGCGAACTGGACGAGCACGGTAAGCCGAGGAAGAACACGGGCCGGATCGCAGCAGAGAAAGCCGCTGCTGCTGTCGCTGGGTGGGTCTCAATACCACCGACAGAGTACAAGGCTGATTGGGATGATTATCGCCAGCAGAACGGGATAGAAGCCGCTGTACTGGCATTTAACAATTCACTGTGTCAACCCAAGGGGGAAGGTGTGAGTGTCCAACTGAAAGCCATTGAGGGCGGTAAAAAAGACCACCAAGAGGCTGACCCGCTAAAACCTCGCATTGAGAGCCGCAAGGACGGCGTTTTCTGGATCACGCCGAAGGTAGATCAAGTGAGTGGTGAGGTTATCAACAATGAATCGTGGTTGTGTTCGCCGCTGGAAGTGATCGGCACCGGCAGGGACGACAAAGACCAATACCTGATTATTCGCTGGCTACCGGTGGGTGAAAGCACACCTACTACCGCCGCTATCCCTTTGGCCGATATTGGCGAGCGTGAGGGTTGGAGAACACTTAAGGCGGGTGGGGTCAACGTGACCACAAAAAACGCGCTCAGGGCGACACTAGCCGACTGGCTGCAGTGTGGCGGCTCCCGCGAAATCTGGCGTGTGGCACAGGCTACGGGCTGGCAATGTGGGGCATATATCATGCCAGACGGAGAAATAATCGGTTCACCTGAAAGACCGGTACTATTCAATGGCCGCAGTGCCGCGGCAGCCGGATATACCGTCAAGGGAACGCCAGAAAGCTGGCGTGATTCGGTGGCGCGCTTGGCTAGGGGAAACCCGTCCATGATGGCAGGTATCGGCGCTGCGTTGGCAGCCCCACTAATTGGGCTGGCCGGCGCTGACGGGTTCGGCATCCACTTCTACGAGCAATCCAGTGCCGGTAAGACTACGACCGCCAATATTGCCAGCAGTCTGTACGGTGAGCCAGATGGCTTGCGCTTGACGTGGTTCGGTACCGCGCTAGGGATAGCCAACGAGGCGGCTGCGCACAATGACGGCCTGATGCCGCTTGATGAGGTGGGACAAGGTGCTGATCCGGATAGTGTAGCGAAATCTGCCTACACTTTGTTTAACGGCGTCGGTAAGCTGCAAGGGGCCAAGGAGGGCGGCAACCGTGATTTGAAGCGTTGGCGTACAGTGGCTCTCAGTACCGGGGAAATGGACATTGAAACCTTCATTGCTACCGCTGGACGCAAAGTGAAGGCAGGACAACTGGTGCGCCTGTTAAACATCCCGCTGGAGAAGTCACAACACCATCACGAAACACCTAACGGAAAGGCTCACGCCGACGCCCTGAAAGATGCCTATCAGCACAACTATGGGGCCGCTGGACGCTATTGGATTAAGCACCTCGCTGACCACAAGCAACAGGCCATAGTTGCGGTGAGAGCTGCTGAGGAACGATGGCGCTCACTAATCCCGGCAGATTACGGCGAACAGGTTCACCGGGTAGCGGCGCGGTTTGCTGTACTTGAAGCCGCATTACTTCTCGGCTGTGTTGTTACTGGATGGAATGAGCAGGAATGCCGAGACGCGATACAACACAATTTCAACTCCTGGATCAAAGAGTTCGGTACTGGCAACAAAGAACACCAGCAGATTATCGAGCAGACAGAATCTTTCCTGAATGCCTACGGTTTGAGCCGCTTCGCACCACTACCTTATGACCCGCAGGGGTTTCCTATACGTGATTTGGCTGGCTACAGAGATAAGGGAAAGCATGATAGTGATGCCATGGTGTTCTATACGTTTCCTGCAGCTTTCGAGGATGAGATAGCACGGGGTTTCAATTCGAAGCATTTTGCCAAAGTTTTGGCAGGAGCTGGAATGCTGACACTGCCAGCCAGTGGAAGGGGTTATCAGCGAAAATCACCGCGCATAGATGGGCGGCAGATTAATGTGTACGTGATCCATCATTTGCCAGAAGGCGAACAGTCAGAAGAGTAAATCTATACATGTGATAAAAATATGTTGGTTCAGTCAGTTTAGTTGGTTCAACTTGTAAAGATGGTTGTTCTAAAAGAGAATTATCGTTCATTTTGAACTAACACTGAACCAACAAATGGCACTTTTGAACTAACAAACTATTGGGTTTCTTGTTGATATCTTAGATATCCATCCTGGATGGAGTTTTTGCTAGATTAACTCGAATATGGCCTCTGTTGAGGGGCGTTGTGTAAAGCCACCATCTCAGCAGGTGGCTTTTTACCTCAGCCAAGCAATGATTGAGCCACGCCTGCAGCAATAGCTGCAAATGAAGCGTTATTGGTCAATTTACTCCAAAGACTCTTCACCTCAGGGTCATTACTTTCTTCAATAGCTTTTGCTAACTGCTCAATAGTTATATTTTTGGTTATCGAGTTAATAGAGCCAGCTTGAAAATCGCCCCTCGCATGTACTGCTCCATTGAATGTAATGCTAGTTACATTTGGTTGAGGTGTGGGCTTTACATCCAACGCTCTGACTTTTAGGCTAGCTAAGTAGGGATAACCGCCGCCGTCAATATCAAGGCTTTGATTTACATCATAATCTAGAATTTCAAAGTGCCGCTCTTTTGTCCCCTGCTGAAGAGTTATGAGTTTCCCTATATCAAAAGGGCAGGTTTCATCAATTAGAGTGATCAATATTTCGTTTTTACTATTAACCTTGTTACCGTAAAACGTCTGGGATTCATAAGTGAAAATATGAGGGAAAAAAAATTCGTCAGGGCGCATAAAACATCCTTTATGTGTGTAGGGGCCATATAACTTACCATAAAAAATGCTCGCGCAAGCTGAGCTAAATCTTGCACACAGCTTCAGGTTGTTAACGGTTGCGGCACAACGGAAAGAGCACTGCATTTGGGCACCTTAGCGCCCCTTGGCATGAACGCGGTTTTCCGACCTAAACACCTCGCCGCCAACAGGAAGTACAATTGTGGCTGGAACAACCACCACACCGCTCCGCAATGGTGAAGTTGCGTATGGGCAGACATAGATCTGGTGAGAGCTGATGCTCAAGACGCTGTGACGTGTCACATGGTAAAGCGTGACGAGTCACGGCAAGTCACACAGCACAGCTTCCGCCGCTTGGCGGTTCTATCCCATGAATAAACAATCACAAGACTAACCATCATCACTTTAGTTATCACTTTTTATACGCCAAATCATTACGTTATCCATTTCTTTCAAATGGTTAATGCATGATTGCCTAATGAAAATAAATACTACTTTACATTAATTTAATAGAATATTTTTCTATTTATTTTTATTTAAATGGAAAATTTATTTTGCGTGTTTTTCGTCCTGAAGTATCATTGTATGCATAACCAGTCATGGGATTACATACATGAAAAATGCCCGCTTCAACCCCAAGCCAATACTTATCGAGCACGATTGCGTTGAGGCGATGAAGCGCCTTCAAGAGCAGGAACGCAGTAAATCTCCACTTGGCGTCGCGCCTTCCCTTCAAGATATTGCCCGCGGCCTAATACGCAAGGCATTGCAACAAGTAGGAGAGTAGTTCCATGCCAATCGTCCCAACTTATCAACGTCAATCGCAATCCCAGATGGCGCCGGTTAACACTCAAGATTTGAGGATTCCGAAAGACAATGTTTTTACAGCGCTGGCCGATGTAGGCGCAAAGGGGCTGGATGTGTACCAGCAAGAGAGGCAAAAGGTCGATTTGGCTGACATGCAGGACAAGATTAACCAGTTTTCCGTGTATGCCGATGACCTCTACAACAACCCGCAGAACGGCCTAATAACCCTGCAGGGTAAAAATGCCGTTGGACAGGGAGAAACTCGCGCCGGGCTGATATCAGATAAAGCTGCATCGATTCGTGAATCGATACCTGAGTACATGCGCCATACTTTTGACCAGCAGATCCAGCCACTGGGACGTAGTTACGGTAACCGCTTCCGGCAGTATGAGGTTGGGCAGAAGCAGCAGTATGAAGTGGGTCAACAGCAAGGCGTACTCAGTAATTTTTTGACCCAAGCTAAAAACCCAGCGCAGTTTGTGCCAGTGGTTCTTTCTGCTCGCCAGGCGATAATGGACTTCGGTGCGAGCCATGGTCAGAGTCCAGAAGAGATAGAGGCGAATTGGCAACAATGGTATCAAGGCGCAGCCAATGCCGCCTTTAGCACCGCCTATACCAATATGTATCAACAGACTATGGGGCCGGGTGGGATAATTCCGGTAACGGATGGTGCAAATAGCGATCAATTATTCTCTGCGATGATTCGTGCCGAAAGCGGTGGAAACCAGTTTGATAATAATGGCTCGCCGCTGATGTCATCAAAAGGAGCTGTTGGCATTGCACAGGTAACTGAAGCCACCGGGCCCGAGGCGGCTCAGCTTGCTGGTCTATCATGGGATAGGGATAAGTGGCTTAATGATCCGCGCTACAACGCAACTATTGGGCATGCCTATTTTCAGTCTCAGATGAAACGTTATGGCGGGGATTCCGTGCTTGCTGTGGCCGCATACAATGCAGGTCATGGTCAGGTTGATAAATGGATCAAGCAAATTGGCGACCCACGTAAAGGGGTGATTTCTTCTGCTGAATTTGCAGCAAAAATACCATTTGAAGAAACACGTAACTATGTCTCGAAAGTGGTTGGTTCTGCTCCAGGGATCCCGGTCAACGCCTCGATTACTGGATTAATGAATACTCCATATTGGCAGGCCATGAGTCCTCAGAACAAATCTGCGGCCATGGCAAAAATTGCTGGGCTATACGATCTTCAGAATTCAGCGGCACGCATTGGGTTACAGAACCGAATGCAGGATGATGTTTCGCGCGTTGAGCTTGGTCTCAAAGTTCCTGAGCCTATTACTGATAGAGAATGGATCGCATCAATGCCGCTTAGTGCCACGCCGCAAGAGCGCATGCAACTACAGCAATCATACCAACGCTACCAACAAACCCTTGCCATGCAACCGGCCTATCAAACGATTGTGCAAGGTGACGCGCAGCAGGGCATGGCGGCAGTAAATGCCATGAAGCCAGATGTTAGCGATCCAGATTTTACGTTCAAGCAGCAACGATATGCTCAAGTTGCCAGTAAGTTTGCGCAGGTGCAGAAGGCAAGGGAGGATGATCCAGGAACGTGGCTTCTTCAGAACTCTCCAGTCATCAAAGATGTCTATGACCAATTTTCTCAACGCCAGGTAACCGGTGAATTCTTTGCATCGCGAATTCAGGCTGAAAAAGAGCGCTTGGGAATACGTAGTAAAGACATACTTCCTACCGAGATGGTCAATAGCATTCTGCACCAGATAGATAACAGCAATGAACAAAGTGTGGCGGCAGTACAATCTATCGCCCAGAGCTATGGAAGCCAGGCTCCAGCTGTAATCTCGCAATTACAGGGGAAGTCGGGAAGTGCACTAAGTGTTGTAATGTCTGTTGATAACGCAAATGCAGCTAATGCATTGTTCCAAAACAGAAAGCTATCAACGGATGAATTAAAGAAGGCGGCTGGAACACAATCATCATCTGTTGAAAGTGAATGGTCAGATCAGTTTGCTGATTTTGGTGTGTCACTAGCATCTCAAAGGGGCGGCCTGAAGGCATACTCAGACTTCAATGAGCAGGGCAAGCGGCTTGCATATATTTATGCATCGCGTGGCATGGACGGGGCATCTGCTGCCAAGATGGCATTCAACCAGATCGCTGGCGACCAATACGAATTTGAAGGTACTTGGCGTCTGCCAAAATCATTGAACCTAAATGTCCGTGATATTACTGACGGAACAGATAACTACCTGGAAAAATTAAAGCCAGAAGATATAGACCCGCAAGGTTTTGTGGGTGACACTCGCTTACCTGCAGAAGTTGGTAGGGCAATGGCTTTGTCTAGAATTAAAAACAATGCTGAATGGGTTACCAGTGAAGACGAAAAAGGGCTTTATCTAACTGCAGATCGGACATATATCAATGGGGCCGATGGCAATCCTATCTTTGTTCCATTCAAGGAACTTTCTCAGCTTGGAATTGCAGACAGAAGTTTCATTAATGCACGGCTACATGAATTAAAAAACCCAGCTACTTTCACTCCTGCGGATGGGATGGACAACCGCGCTATCAATAATGATTTGTCGGATGTCTATCGTAGCCTGCGTGGAGAACCAGCGAGGGAGTTTACTGGCTACCAGGAACAGAAGCCTGCGGAAAACCCTCTGGGTAATGCCCTTCAGCACAGGAGTGGCCAATGACAATTTACACAACTAAGCCTGATTCATCAGTTACCAGGCCACTCGCAAATTTAGAATCAGGACTTGGTGAAAGCCTATCGGCTGAATTTACCGAGGGATTTAGGGAAGGTCCTCTAAACTCATGGGCTCGCGCATCGAAAGCCGATGCATTGAACATGGATCCTGAATCTCCGCGGATGACGAAAGATGAAGCAGAGGCTGGTTTCAAAACTTACGGAGTAAAGTCTATCAATGTTCCACCGCAAGGGATTAGCAAGGCTTTCTATGACAATGTAATTTCTGAAACTCGTAACCGACTCGAGCGAGAGGCAATTATTCAGTCAGCCCCGTCTGGCATTGTGTCTTCTCCGTTGAAGTTCGTTGCGAACCTTGGCGGTAACATGGTTGACCCGGGTAACCTTGCAATTGGGCTGGTTCCATTCTTCGGGCAAGCAAGATCTGCAACAATGCTTGGAAGGGCTGCTGAGCGTTTTGGGCAGGGCACGGTGATGGGTGGGGCGCAAACTGCGGTAACACTACCATTTACCGCTATGGGTGCCGCGGCTGAGGGTGACAATTACACCATTGGCGATGCCGGCGGAAACTTGCTGATGGGAATGATCGCTGGTGGTGCACTTCATGCTGGCGGTGGTTTCATTGCGGATATGGTCCGTGGCCGCCGTCAGTCATCAGATCCTGGCGCTGTTGACGCAGGGGAGCCAGCCATTATCCCTGTTGATTCGGCTATGCCAGCGGAAGTAATTCCACCACCACGCTCCTTGGATATCGTTCCAGTTGAGACCAGTCGGTCGGAGTTAAATAACTCTATATCCAAAAGCATTGATGATTATGCGTATTCAACAGGATACAGCGATGTTGTTCCTGATTTTATCGAACAACGCCGTGCTATAGCTGGCCAGCAGATAGATAACGTTAATGCTTTGCGGTCCGAGTTGACCAGGAATAATCAGCTAACCCAATCTTTAGATGCAACATTGAAAGAAAGAACGTCAGCTTACCAGGCTGAACGAATGAAATTTAAAGAGGCGCAAGCTAAGGCTCGTCAGGATATTGCTGATGAAAAAGCGGCTCTCGAGTCACACAACGCAGAACTTCAACAACAGATAGATAATCATGTCGAAGGGGCAAAGGCTGCGCAGGATATTGCTGATATAAGTAAAGGGATTATACCGGAATCAGCCAAGCCGCTGATTGAACAACGTGCCCAGCAGATAAGAGAGGGCTTGCAGGAAAGCCCGCTTGCCCGTGGGGTCAGAACAGCATCACAACGATTTGATGATGCTGATATATCAATTCGAGAAAACGCAATGCGCGCCGCTATAGCGCAGGCAAAACGCGGAGAGGACATCAATGTAGATCCGTTCTTTGACCTCATGGATCCGGTTAAAAGACCAACTGCCATTGAGCAACTTTCAAGACAATCCCAGCCTCAGCCCGATCCCGTTGCTGGGTCTGTCAGTGCTGCGGCGGAGCAACAGGCTAAACGTGCGACACGTGAAGATGCCGATTTTATAAATGCCCAAGAGGATTTTGAGGCTGAATTAAACATTCTCAATGCGTTCGCTGACTCTGCAGACAATGCAAAGCTCAAAGAAGAACTTAAAACAATTCGTCAGGAAGCTAACGATACCAGTCTGCAAAAAGGTATCCAGGCCGCTGCTGGCTGCATGATAGGTAAAATGTGATGGCAAATCGATACTTGGCTGACTGTGAAAAATTGGTGATCAAGGCCGCCGGCCGTGACTTGTCAGATGATGAACTGCAGGATGTGTTCGGGCAGCTTCGGAGAAACATCGATCGCTATCAGGCAGAGAATGCCTCAATCACTCTTGAAGAGGCTGCTCTGAAGGCTGCTGATGAAATGGTCAGGGGCGACAAGCTGGCCAGGGTGATCGAGGCTCGTAACAAGGCGATTAACCTTAAGATCAGGACTAAGCTTGAGAGCTTTTTAAACAATAGCAAAGAATCTCTTGGTGCCGATCGTCCCGATATAGCGCTATCAGCACTATTGGTTTCCCGCAATGAGGCTGCGGAAGGATTCCGCGCCTCGGCGTCTCGCGAGCAGGGGCAGCTCGAGGGGAAGTACATTGCAGGATTTGAGCATGATTTAAATCAGTCAGGGCTATCCAAGGCTCTATCCTCTGGAGAGTATGACCAAGAGATTGCGGATGCGCTTTGGAAAGTGGGTCGTGGTGAGCCAACAGCAGGCTTGTCGAAAGAGTCCATCAAACTCGCCGAGATAATTAACAAATGGCAAGAGGTGGCAAGGCTTGATAGTAACCGCGCGGGATCATTCATTGGCAAGCTGGCTGGTTATATAACACGGCAAAGCCATGACTGGGCGAAAATCCGTGGTGCCGGCTATGAAGCCTGGCGAGATACAATTCTTCCCCGACTTGATCAGTCAACTTTCGATGGTGTAGCTAATCGCGACGAATTTTTGCGGAGCGTCTATAACGGTCTGGCGTCTGGTATCCATTTGAGTAATCAGAAGTCAGATTGGTTATCAGGATTTAAAGGAGGATCCAATCAGGCAAAGCGTGCGAGCCAGGAGCGCGTTTTACACTTTAAGGATGGCGTTGCATGGCATGAGTACAACAAGGCCTATGGTGTCGGCAACCTTCGCGAATCTGTCATGTCAGGGCTAACCAGTTCCGCCAGGACTACCGGCGTAATGCGCGTGCTCGGCACAAACCCTGAAAATATGTTCAGTCATTTATTCGAAATCCAACAGGCGCGACTCAAGAGGCTGAACAATCCTGCGGCCGAGGCGGATTTTGCTGGGCGTCGGCGCGCTTTGGAAAATGAGCTTTCAGAAATTTTGGGGTACAACAGCATACCTGCAAACTCAGCGATAGCCAGAGCTGGTGCGACCATTAGGGCTGTAGAGGGAATGACCAAGCTTGGCGGGGCTGTCATATCTTCGTTTAACGACGTTGGCAACGCCGCGATGGAGCTACGCTACCAGGGTATGAATTTAATGGATGCTATGGGGAAGAGCATCGCAGGCAAGCTCAAGGGATACAGCGCGGCAGATCAGAAAGAAATTCTTGGGTACATGGGGATTTTTACTGACTCAGTGCGCGATGAGATGATAGCTAAATTTTCAGGTGATACGTCTGTGCCAGGCCGCATATCACGGTTACAGCGTACCTTCTTCAAGCTAAACCTATTGAACTGGTGGACAGAGAACAGTAGAAAATCTATGGGTTTGGTAATGTCAAACTGGATGGCACGAAACTCAAAATCTTCCTGGGCAGCCTTGAATGAAGACCTACGACGGGTCCTAAACTCCAGCGGTATCACTGAGCGTGAATGGAATCTTTATCGCGGCATGGAAATGGATAGCGTACGAGGCAATCAGCACATGACCCCCAATGGCGTTAAATACATTCCTGATGAGCGTATCGCTGAATATATTGCCGCCGATGGACTCCAAGTCAATAAGTCCAGCATTGCTGCGGCGCGCGAGTCTCTGGAAGGTAAACTACGCGGGTATTATCTTGATCGGGTGCTCATTGCCATGTCAGAGCCTGGCGCCAGAACCCGCGCAATGATGAAGCAGGGTACGCAGCCAGGCACTCCACTTGGTGAAGCTATTCGCTTTGGAGGCCAGTTCAAATCGTTTACCGGCTCTTTCATGCAGAATACCATTGGGCGAGAAATATATGGTCGCGGCTATACGCCGGCAGAATTGGGGCAAAGTCGCTTCACCAGCCTGGCCAATGCTATGCGCAATGGTAACGGAGAAAAGCTGGGGCTTGCCCAGTTGTTCATTTGGATGACGGCATTGGGATATGTATCGATGCAAACCAAGTTGTTACTGAAAGGGCAGACGCCACGCCCAGCGGATGCGAAAACGTTCTTGGCTGCTGCTGCGCAGGGGGGCGGTCTCGGCATTATGGGCGATTTCCTGTTTGGTGAATACAATCGGTTTGGTGGTGGCTTGGCGTCGAGTTTGGCTGGCCCTACCGTTGGAGACCTTGACCAGATCCGAAACCTGTTCCTGCGAACTAGAGACGGTGATGCAAAAGCGGCTGACTTGTTGAAGTTTGGTATCGACCATACACCATTCATGAATCTGCATGTAGTGCGACCGGCGATGAACTATCTTATTCTAAACCGTGCGCAAGAATGGCTTAGCCCTGGATCTCTGGAGCGATATCTCCAGCGGGTAGAAAAAGAACAGGGGAACACCTTCATTGTTCCACCGTCTCAGTTTATGCTTGGAAGATAGTCAAGGAGGAACCGTGGCAATATATACAGATAACCCCATGACTGGGGGCAATCAGTCTTTATGTAGTATGCAGCCATCCTTCAGTGAGGTATTCACCGCTTCATTATCATCTGGATGGCATGATAGTGCTTTAGTTTCATACTTTAGAAATTCAAAGTTAGATGGCATAGCAGCAAAAAGTAGTTCTGAATTTGTTGATGAAAGTATAGCTGAGCAAGCTTTTATGCACTATGGGGTTGGTCATGTTAACATACCAGAACATGGTATTAAGAAAGATGTTTTTAATGCAATTATAGATGATAGAACATCACAAATTTATAATGAACAAATTCTTTGCGGTGTTGTAGATGGAACTCCGATGTCTTATCTGTCTACTGCGACTGGGTTTATATCATCCCCAGTGACTTTGATTGTAATCATACTAATTGCATTCATTTTATTAATGGTGAAAAGTAATAACAAAAAAACATTCTAAAACCAAGCCCCGCCAGGGGCTTATAGTTGATTAACCAAATCCTTCAAGCTTCTTGTTGCTAGTGGTATTTTGTCGTAATTTTCTTTAGCTATATTGCACTGCTCATATGTCACACTGCCCTTGAAGTATGGTTGTCGTATTTGTATAACACTCTCCTGTTCATACTTGATGATGGACGCCAAGAGGTCAGAAAGACCAAGGTTGTTAAAGTAAATGCTTGAAACTATCTCAAGCCTAGCTATTGCCCTATCTCTATTTTCATCAATAGGTTCTAAATTGAATTCCGCGCCATTAAGAGCCAAGTTAAAACATACGTAATATCTGTACATGGCCCTTTCAATTTCAATGATTGTCTGAAAGAGAACCTCTTTTTTTCAATCAGTAATTTATTTTTATCTATTGACTTGTTTATGTGGTATGTGGCTATTGCTGTAACAATGCTGCCGGCAATCGCAGCCCCCGCACCAATCAACGCTCCGAGAAGTGTACTGTCCATATGACACCTTTATAAAGAAAGTATTTTGTTATGTAACTTGTTCATATAGCGCATTGCTTCATTATATATCTTTTCTTCTGGCTCTCTGCCTTCGCATATGTCTTCTATCAAGCGATGAGCATGCGTTGATGCGTCCTGAAGTTCAATCCACTCTAACTCTGGGAAATACAGATTTGATATGATTTTTATTTTCAATAAATTGCTTTTTAATTTCTCCTTTACATTCCTTGCAAGATAAATTAATTTCGTCTCGTTATAGCTAGCTTGCTTTAAATCATAAATTATGGATAAAGAGTCAAGATAAAATGAAAACAACTCTTCCTTCTTTTGTTTTAAAAGCTTTTCATTTTCTAATTTTCTATTTGATCTTACCGTCCATATCACAGTGCCACATGCAACAACGACAGATACCGATGCAGGAATAACTAATTCTAATAATGATGCTGCCATTTATTCATCCTGAAACAATTCAATTGACAACAAAAAGCCCGTATCGCGGGCTTTCTTTATGATGCATCAGCAATATATAGCTTGCTAATGTTGCCTTTTTTCACCGATGCTTTTGCTGTTACCGTTATACATGCACTGTCTGCGCCTTGTGATTCAAGATAAGCGTTAAGGGCGGTGATGTATGGGTTGCCAGCCCTCCTAACTGAAGGGTCGTTGATCTCTGCCGGAACGCGCCTACCACTATCGTCATCGAGCAATATGACTTTTGCTGTGGTTCTCTGCGCATCGAACTCAGTTATGAATACCTTATATTCGCGCAGCCCAATAACCTCATCATCATTTAGGCGATCGATCACGGCTTTATCTTCTTCGTCTATCCTGGCTGGGTCATAACCACAGTTAGTTGTGACGCTGATCTCTCTGCAGGTGTTACCGATTGGTGAAACTGCTTGCCTAACCGATGGACGCAACTCTCCAGCCATCTTGTCGATGACGGCCAGTAGTCCATCGATAGTTGCTCTGTCTTTGTTGCCAAGAGCCTCTATCGCTTTGTCGAGAGAGTCTTTAAGCAGTTTCATTTCTTCTTTTTTCTGTGAGTTCCGGCTAAAAATGTAAGGTATCAACGCCCCCAGTATAGAACCCACAGCACCAGAGAACAATTGGGATTGACCTACGAAATTCAGCACTGCATCAAGCGTGAAGCAATTTGCTCTTGCTTCTTTTGCGTACACCTTGACATCCTGTCCGGCGACGTTTTTGCTGTACCTCTGTGTTACTGCAAAATTTCCTGCAGTGGCCAGAATTTTCGAAAACCCCTTTAGCGACTCCCCAAGACATGCGAGATCAATTTCATGGTTCTCCGCGTCCAGTCCGTCGTATCTAAGAGAAATTTTTATGTCAAGTATGCTTGCTGTGTCCATGGTTAAACCTTTGGCAAAGCCGAAAAAGTAATGTCACAGAAGAATACATTAACTACTTTAAGGGGTTAATCTGGTTTTATTAACAGGTTCGTGACATAGATCAGATAATCACATCAGATAGCCGACTCAAGCTTGAGTCGGCTCTTCATATTACTTGCTGTGTCGTTCGTAGTAGTGCTGTGTTTCAGGTGGAGTTCCAGAGTGCCCGCATTTTGTATTGGTGCATTCGAAGTGATCTGACATTTCATTGGCACCACACCGTTGACCAAAACATTGATCCTTATCGCACCAGCAAGATACTACGCCTGATAATTTTACTGGGCTTTCGCACTTTGGACATTTAGTCATCAATTGTTCCTATTTATGTGGTAGATGTAAATTAATAGCATTTCAATAATTCAGAAGATAAAATTACCGAATGATTATTATCTTTTTCATATAGATACCTTGCCCACTTATGAGCGTGGCTATATTACATCTTGCCAATCTGGTGGTCTATGTAGCGGGCGTGGGATGCGTCCAGGTTTGGACGCATCTTCAGCCGGCTGATTACTGCACCTTCGTCTGCTGCGCGATGAACGCCGCGTGCGTGGCGATCGCCGCCATGTTCTTGGCGCACTGCAGGATGTAGTAGTCAACTTAGCGTACTGGCCTGCGTTTGCGCTGGCGGACGTCGGGAGAATAATCCGGCGTGCGGCCGGTGTTCTCGGCCTGTTGCTTATCGAGCCACGCTTCTACTTCGTCCTTGTTCCAGGCCACCGTGCGGTTTGTCAGTGCAAAACGCTGCGGGAACTCTCCTGCCTTTTCCAGTTTGGTGATCTGCGACTCCGACATGGGAACCATCGCCAGGAGTTGGGGTTTTCGAATTGCTGCTTTCATTGTGCTATCTCCTCACTTGCGGTTAATTCCGCAGTGGTATAGACAGCGGCAAGTTACAGTCTTCTGATGAATTGACGGGCTTTATGGTATCGCTTGAGAGGGCAATGAACCAACATTCTTTGCTGCATAAGGGGCGTCAGGGGAATCGGTGGGGTGGGGCAACCTGGTACAATTTTAATCATCCATCGAAGTCGCGATTTAGGCTGGATGATGGAGAGAGAACCTAACTTGTCAGCGTTAGATGAGTGCAATCTGTTGGGATATGGGGGCGACAGAAAAAGCGAATATCTATTATTACTCCACCTTAGTGATCTTCTGGCTAACACATAGCCAGGGGATAACTAGGGTGGTAGCTCTGCCATTGGTAGTGGTAGAAGCCAGTCCCTCGCCGGTAATCAAACAAGATCACAGCAAGGTGTTGCGGTAGCACAACACCCATAACTACGATTAAAGCACCACTGATAAGATTGATAGGTAAAAACATTCAACACATCCTTTAGGTGAGTAAGCAGTGAGGGAACAACTACATATGGTGGTTTGGTGTCGATGTGTAACGAACCATACAAACTCTATCGTGACAGGTCACGTTGACATAGAGACCGCATAGTGTAGATTTAGCTTCAACTGAGCCCGGCCCCCTGGCTTGACCCCATCCTAGATGGGTGATGGTTATGGCTGGGCCTTCTTATATCTGGAGGTTGGGAAAATTTTCAATGGCTGATCCGGTAAAGGTTCATAAAGAATATGACGAACTCATCGATCTGCTACTTTCTCGCGGCATGGATGTACCCGACCGTCCACATGCAATAAAAAAAATCTCGCAGGTAGGCTATTACCGCCTCTCGGGGTTTTGGTATCCATGTCGAATACCTCAAATAACCCCAGAAAATATCAGAACTCGACTGGATCAGGTTCGCCCAGGGACAAACTTCCGAGATGTATACGACCTGTATTTGTTCGATAAAAATCTACGTCTTCTGATGATGAATGCCTTGGAACGAGTCGAAGTTTATGTTCGCTCTGTCATTGCACATGAAATTGGTAAAATATCCCCTCTTGGGTACTTGGACGATGCGATGATAAACCCCAAGCACTTGAAACCTCGGCGTGGCGGGCGTTGTAGCGCAAGAGAAGAATGGCTTACTAAGCATTCAAACGAAGTAGCCAAAAGTAGAGAGGATTTTATCAAGTGGCATGAGGGTAAGTATGAAGGATTGCCGTTCTGGGTAGCTATTGAGGTTTGGGATTTTGGCTTAATGTCAAAATACTATGCCATGCTGAAGGATGGTCACCGCAATGGGATACTTTCTAGGCTGGGTATAGCTCCTGGTAATGGCGCCATCTTTCAAAACTGGCTTAGTGCCATGAACGTACTTAGAAATCGTTGCGCTCATCACTCACGTATCTGGAACAAAGTTAACGAGCCAAAGATAATGCCATTGCCAAACCATCCTTATTTCGAACGTTTGCACATGAACGACGATGCTTACGAAAGGATGTACGGGATGATAGCCGTGCTATGGTTATTGGTGAAAGAAATTGGCCCCGGGTCAACTTGGATTAGGCATGTTGCTGACTTGATAGATGCCAAGCCACTGTTACCAGGGTGTAACTTGACTGCGATGGGATTCCCTGATAACCAGGGGTTCCCTCGGGGCTTATTTGATATTGATTAACTCTAATTTCAAATCTTAGCTAGGTAACTATACAGCCAACGCATTAGCAATCAGGAGAGAATTATTCCCCTGGCGCTTCCAGGCGCTGTAAATATCCTTATCCCATGCCTTACCATCCTTGGTCTGATGGCCTGCATCATTGAGCCGTTCAGCGATGATTCGGCCATTGTCCAAACCTTCCCCGATAGTTTGCGCCACAATAGCAATAACAGCCTTTTCATTGTACGGGTGTGGAGGTATACCAGACCTCCCGACAATCAGCGCCGCTGCTGCCGTTTCCATTCGCTCCACCAGCGCCAGCATACGCTTATCAGAATCAGCCACAGGGCGATTTAGTTTGCTTCTGATGGCATCGACCAGCCAAGCCGATTTATCGCCACCTGACGCCGCCACAGCTTGATTAAAGGCATCCTGTAAATCTGCCGGAACCCGGAACGCCACTAAGTTGGATTTGCTCACACTCGCACCTCGATAGCCAGTTGGTAGCCATACAGTGTACTGCTGTATAACGACGTTATACACTGCCGGTGACTGAATTTAAAGACACGCTAGAGAGTGATGGAACCTTCCCTGGCCGGTTGAGTTTCGCGACCAGTACGTGTAAGACGAGATAATTGGCACTGAACCAACATCTCTCTGGGATGAACCAACATTTTTTCGCGCATGTTGGTTCAGTCAAACCCAGTCGTGGTAAGGGTTAGATGCCTGTGAACCAACCGAACCAACTGAACTGACACAGTTTCTGTATATATACACATTTTTTTGCCAATTCAGATCTTACCAGCTAGGGCCATTGAGACAGGAAAGACGTGAGGGCAGAGGCCCAAGCAAAAACTAATGTGTATAGAAATGTGTGTAGTTTGGTTTTTATAAAGTCTATGAAGTCCCGTTTAACTGGGTTTTTGCTATGGCGTTCTACTCCCTTCACCGCTCCAGTACTTCCTCCTGAAAACATCCTGATTCTCCGAAAGATTACCCTAACCCAATCCTTTGCCCCTGTAAGCGTTATCACTGGTTGTCCGCCATCCCACCAGCATCATCAGCGCCGTGGTGAGGAAAGCGGGGCAAAAAAATGCCGCCCCTGGGGACGGCATGTCGCTCTTTAGCGCACCAGATGCAAGAAATGCAGGTGCTTTTCGTACTGGTCGAGAATATCGTTGATCAACTGCTCCTGATTCCAGCCCATGACATCGTAGTTCTGGCCGCCTTCTTTCAGGTAGATCTCCGCGCGATAATACTTGTGCTGCTCGGCTTGCTGTTCATCGTTATCCAGCCCGGCCAGAGCGAACGTCGGCGAACTGTAGCCGCGCAGTCTGACTTCATAGATAAAGTTAAGCTCATCGCCCAAATCGACCTCGAAACGAATGCGGTCTTCCGCAGTGGCGTTGATGCTGCTGAGCGTGTTTTGTTTACTCAGCTCTTCCTGCACCAGCGTCATGGCCGGTTGGATAACCTCATCCATAAAGCGCTTAACCAGCGAGCGTTTTGGCAGATAGGCGATATTGCGCAGCCTGCGCTGCCAGGGAATGGGGTTGCGGGCGGCGGTGGGGGCGATGGTGGCCATATTTTGGCTGTCGCGTTTCGTCAGGTCGCGGCGCAGCGCTTTAAGCAAGCCGTAAATGGATATCAGCAAGATGGCCGAGAACGGCAATGCGCTGGCGATGGTGACGGTTTGCAGCGCGCTGAGCCCCCCGGCGATCAGCAAGGCGATGGCGACGATGCCCATCAGCGACGCCCAGAAAATGCGTTGCCAAACCGGCGTGTTGCTGGAGCCGCCCGAAGCCAGCGTATCTACGACCATGGCGCCGGAATCGGCGGACGTGACAAAAAAGACGATAACCATCGCCATGGCGATAAACGAAAGCACGCTGGAGAACGGGAAATGCTCCAGGAAGTTAAACAACGCCAACGCCACGTCTTGCTGCACCGTAGTGGCGAGGTCTGTCGCACCCTGTTCCATAATGAGGTAAATGGCGCTGTTGCCGAACACCGTCATCCACATGAGGGTGAAGCCGGCCGGGACGAACAGCACGCCCGTGACAAATTCGCGGATGGTTCGGCCGCGGGAAACCCGAGCGATGAACATACCGACGAAAGGCGACCAGGAGAGCCACCACCCCCAGTAGAGCAGCGTCCATCCGCCTAACCAGTTGCTGGATTTTGGCTCGTAGGCATACAGGTTGAACGTCTTGCTGACCAGCTCGGACAGGTAGCCGCCGGTATTTTCCACAAAGGATTTCAACAGCAGGACGGTTGGCCCCAACAGCAAGACCAAGGCCAGGAGCAACAGCGCCAGGCCGAGGTTCAGCTCTGACAGAAAGCGTATGCCTTTCTCCAGCCCTGAAACCACCGAAATGGTGGCCAGCCCGGTAATTACCACGATCAAGATCACCTGAACGGTTTCGTTGATCGGCACGCCAAACAGGTGGTTAAGCCCGGCGTTGACCTGCAACACGCCATAACCCAGCGAGGTTGCGACCCCGAACACGGTGCCGATGACGGCGAAGATATCGACGGCGTGGCCGATAGGGCCATAAATACGTTCGCCGATGATCGGATAAAGCGCAGAGCGCAGAGTCAACGGCAGGCCATGCCGATAGCTGAAGAAGGCCAGAATCAACGCCACGATGGCGTAGATCGCCCAGGCGTGCAGCCCCCAGTGGAAAAAGGTCAGGCGCATGGCCTGTTTGGCCGCCTCGACGCTCTCGGGCGTGCCGACCGGTGGCGAGAGATAGTGCATCACCGGTTCTGCCACGCCGAAGAACATCAGGCCGATGCCCATCCCCGCTGAAAACAGCATGGCAAACCATGAGTGGTAGCGAAAATCGGGTTGCGCATGATCGGGGCCAAGTTTGATGTCGCCGTAGCGGGAAAGCCCCAGAAACGTCACGCTGAGCAAAATCAGCGCCACGGCCAAAATATAAAACCAGCTGGCGTTGGTGAAAATTTGTTGCTGCAGAAGCTTGAAGTTCTTGTCAGCGACGTCGGGGAAAAAGGCGGCGAACGCGACCAGAAGAAAAATGAGGACTGCAGAGGTGAAGAATACCGCTTTGTTGATATGGCTTTGCGGCTTTTTTAGGGGGGTGTCTTTCTCACTCATAAATTAATTTATTCCATTTGTTTGATTATCGCCCTGAATGGAGGAGAGGTGTAACCTGTTATATCGTAGCAAAATAGTCAGGCTGTCGGTGCCGGTCAATAGGGCGGAATTACCGCTGCCTGAGTGCGGTAATTTCGAGTTATTCCGTGTTGCCGTTAGTTAAATAAAAATGCCAATAGTCCGGTCACCTTATTTTTATTTTCCCATCCTTCCAATTTCATGCAGGCATTAACGAATTCTGTTCTGCGCATTTCATTGCTGTCCGAGGGGAAAGCGCCGCCACCGGCGTTGGGGATCTCCGTGCCGTTGATCGTCATGGAGGAGAAGGTCGGCGAGCTGGCGTGCAAAGACAGGTTCACGGGATAGCGCTGTTCGGCTTCTTGCCGGCAGTGGGTTCTGGCCGCTTCAAGGGGCGTTGGGGTTGCCGTTTGCGCTTCCCATTTCTCCGGCGTGGCACAGGAAGACATCATCAATGCGGCGGTGATAACTGCATATTTTCGCAAAGTAAAAATCCATTTCTAAAATAAAATCTCCTTGATTCTACCCCCAGCGTGCCGCGATGGCCCGCTCAATAAGGTGAGCGGGCCGATGTGGCGAGTTAACTGAGGATATCTTCGGCGATCACCTTAAACAGCGTGTCTATTTCGCCCAGGGTATTGTAGTGCATCATGCCGATGCGCAGCACGCCGCCGTCCTGCAACCCCAGTTGCTGGATCAGGCCCAGCGCATAGAAATGCCCGCTGCCGGCGCAGATGTTGTGCTGCCCCAGGCGGCGGGCGATCGCGTCAGGCGTCTGGCCGCTGAAGGTCAGGGCGAAGGTTGGCGTGCGGCGCGTGCTGTCCGCCTGTGAATGGCCGTAGAGCCGCACGCCGTCGAGTTGCTGCAGCCGTTGCAAAAAGTGGCGGCACAGCGCCTCTTCATGCCGGTGGTAGGCGGCGAAACTCTCCTGCAAACGCTGCCTTAACGGCGCGCCCGGCGTCCCCCACTGCGCCAGATAGTCGATCGCTGCCGCAACGCCGGCCAGCGCCTCGAAGCTTTGCGTGCCGGTCTCGAAACGGCCGGGGCCGACATCGGTGGCCGGCTCGACTTTGTACGGCCGCAGGCGTTGCAGCCACTGCGGCGCGATATAGGCCATGCCGACGTGCGGGCCAAAGAACTTGTAGGCGGAGCACACCAGGAAATCACAGCCCAGCGCCTGCACGTCAATCAGGTTGTGCGGTGCATAGTGCACGGCGTCGACATACACCTGCGCGCCGACCCGATGCGCAGCTTCGACGATGGTTTTGATATCGACGATGCTGCCGGTGACGTTGGAAGCGTAGCTGACCGCCACCAGGCGGGTATTGGCGTTGATGCGCTCACACACCTTTGCGGCGTCCAATGCGCAGTCGGCGCCCTCCAGCGGTATCTGATGCACCACGGCCCCTTGGTCTGCGGCGGCTTGCTGCCAGCTGGAGACGTTGGCGTAGTGATCGAGCGCGGTGACGATGACCTCATCGCCGGCCTGCCAGTCGCGGCTGATGATGCGGCTGAGATGGAAAGTCAGCGTGGTCATATTCATGCCGAAAACGATGTTGTCGGGCGAAGGCGCATTTAACAAGGCGCGCACCGATTCTCGCGCCTGGCCCATCACCTCGCCGGTGACCCGGCTGGAGAAGTAGTGGCCGCCCAGGTTGGCGTTGTATTTCCCCAGGTAGTCCGTCATTTTTTCCAGCACGCCCCGTGAAACCTGTGCGCCGCCGGGGCCGTCGAAAAAGATCGCCGGTTTGCCGTCGATGTGCTGGGACAGGGCGCTGAACTGGCGTCGGGCGAGCTCGGGCGTAAAGGTCATGCTTTCTCTCCCCGCGCAGTGAGGACGAAGAGATCCAGATAGCCTTCTTCTTTCGGGCTTACGGCGTTGATCGGCGTGGCGTTGTGCCACAGTTTGCTGTCTGCCAGCAGCACGGCTTCACCGTCCGCCAGCGCTTTTTTAAAGAAGGGATCGTGGTGGCTGTCGTCGTACAGCATGATTTCACCGCCGACGATGTTGTGCCGGTGAATGGCGATCATGGCGATATGGTCGAAACCGTCCTGGTGAATGCCTTCCGGCGCCACCAGCGTATCTTTCTGGATGGCGACCACGCGCATTTGGTGGATCTCTATCTCGGCACCCTCCGGCAGTTCGTTATTTTCGGCAAACAGGTTGCACATCTCCGCCATGCCGGCGCTCTGCAGCACGGCGCTGTCGATAGGCTCGAAGCGGCGCACCACGTTGCCCTGGAAGTGGTTGATCTGATCGGACTGCATGAAGGTGCGCGGCCCCACTTCGGCGACGTTGGGGTTGAGGTATTTGACGACCGAATAACGGCGCAGGCGATATTTGCCGTCGGCGTGTTGCGTGTGGGGCAAGGAGGAAAACGAAGGCATCAGTTGTTGGGTGGCTTGTGGGCTTAGTACAGTCATACTTATTACGTTTTCGTGTTTCTGTAACATAATCACCTCTAATAATAATAATTTCTGATGTTGTAGGGGGTAATTCGATTGAATTGTAGACGACTCTATAACCAACGCAATTTGGTGGTGGCGAGGTGTGACGGCGGTCGTAAAGCTGGATGAACGCCCGCGCTAAAAGGGGGAGAATAAGGGGGAGATGAGAATGGTGTCGCCATGATTCGGCGCGGATGATAGCCGCGCCGATTGACGTTAAGCGATGGGCGCGCGGCCCTTATGTTCAGAACGTCTCGAAATACAGCTCGCGCAACAGCCAGGATATTTCGTTGTTGGTGCGATTAAGCGTCTCGATTCGGCGAACCCCTTTCGCTTCGGCGCGCAGATCGAGCAGCAAGTTGCGAATCTGCTGGAATAACGGGGTTTGCGGGCTGGGTTTGGCTAACTGTTGCCCGCACAGTTTGATACCGGCGTCGCAGCCGGTGGCAATGTCCGTCAGGCAGCATGGGCAGGTGGTTTTTTGGCGCGCCATATTGCGGCATTGTTGCCCGATTACCTGATTGAAGTGGCGTAATTGCAGGCAGACTTCCCGCGAGTTCAACGGGTTGGAATGGGTTGTCATCGGTTTCAGCTCCCTTGTCTGCGCCTATATTGGCACTTACCGATGAAGATAACCACGGACAAGCAGAGGGGGTATCGCCTTGTTTTGTCTGGAAACAACGAAAGCGATGAGGCCCGCGGTGGCGGGCCGGGAGCGTCAGGCGCGTTTAAACAGATTCGCCGCCTGGAACAGCGCAAAGGAGCTGACCAGCATCTCGATGCCGACGATGGCCGTCACCAGCGTGACCGATGCCGCCGGGCCTGAGCCGATCAGCATCCAGGCGATGATCAAATCGAGCACGCCGATAACGAACTGCAGCCAGTTGCCCGGCAGCCCGCGGCGCATGTAGCCCGCCGCCAGGCGCGCGATGCCGCCGAGCGCGAACAGCACGGCGAGGTACACCGCCAGCGCCAGAATGCCCGCCAGCGGGCTGGTGATGAACACATAGCCGATAATCAGGTAGGCCACGCCCAGCAAAATGCCGCCGATCATCGGCCAGGTATTCTGCGCCCGGTTAGCGATCATGGCGATAATCAGCCCGGCGCCGCTCAACAGCAGCAGGATGCCGACCACGATGCTCAGCGCTGCGCCGGAGGCGAAAGGATTGACCAGGCACAGTATCCCGCCCGCCAGCAGCAGGAAGGCGATGATCAGCAGGGTGGTGCGTTGCTTTTTGAGCAGTTCTTCGCTCAGGAGGGGCAGATTATTGCGGTCGAGGTTCAACATGACAGTACTCCATATCGTCGTTGGGTAATTAATCAGTCATCCTTACCTGTTTAGCATAGACCGTCTGGGGGTTTTTGACTGACCCGGCGCAAATGTTACACTGTGCGGCTGACGCGTATCAGAACCGAAACGACGACTGAGGACTGGACTTGAGCACAGGAAGCAAATGGGCTGGGTGGCGCCGCATCGCGGTGTGTCTGACATTGGGGCTGTTGTTGGCCGGATGTTCGGGTAAAAACACCTACAACCGCGACTACGACAAACTGCCGAAGGGCAGCTACACCGGCAAGTCCTACACCGTCAAACGGGGCGATACGCTGTACTACATTGCCTGGATCACCGACAGCGAAGTCAGCGATCTGGCCAGAATCAACAAGATACGCCCGCCTTATAGCCTGGAAGTGGGGCAGAAACTGCGGCTGAGCGGCAGCGCACCGACCAAAACCGCCGCCACGCGCCGTAAAACCTCTTCTTCTTCCGCCGCGATCGCCAAACAAACGCCGCCGCCGGGCGCTGCCCGCTGTTGGCGTTGGCCGACCAGCGGCCGGATCGTGCAGGCCTACTCCAATTCAGATGGTGGCAACAAGGGCATCGACATCGCCGGCAAACGCGGCCAGCCGATCTACGCTTCCGCCAAGGGCAAAGTGGTGTACGTCGGCAACCAGCTGCGCGGCTACGGCAACCTGATCATGATTAAGCACGGCGAAGACTTTATTACCGCCTATGCGCACAACGACACCACGCTGGTGCGCAACGGCCAGGATGTGAAGGCGGGGCAGAAGATCGGCACCATGGGCAGCACCGGCACCGATTCGGTGTTCCTGCACTTCCAGATCCGCTACCGCGCTACCGCGCTCGATCCGCAGCGCTATCTGCCGCCGCAAGGTTCGTCGCCGTCCTGTTAACGTCAATCTGGCTCCTTGCGGAGCCAGATGTCAGTTACTTCAGCGGCAGGTAAAGATCGGTCACCAGTTCATATTCCGCCACTTCGTGCACGAAGTTGTGGTAGTGGAAATAGAGCGGAAAATCGCGCAGCTCCTCGCCGCTGGCCGGCAACCACTCGCGGTACAGATAATGGGCACTTTCCGAGAGCCCATCCAGTGAGCCGTGATGGCGCAGCAGCGCGCAGCGCCCGGCCGGCAGCGTGCTGTTCACCACGCCGAAGGCGTTGTCCTCGGGGATCGGCGCAGTAACCTCGCCGCAGATGAAGAAGCGGAAGTCCTGCGCTTCGGTGGTGGCCGGATCGTGCGGTGCGATGCCGAAAGTACGGCTGCTTCTGACCGGCGACAGGCCGCTGGTTTTGCGCCACTCGATAAAGCGCGCGGCGGTTTCGTTGACCAGCGCGGACGGGCCGCGATGTTCGATCATCGCCACCGGCGTGGCCGGGAAGTCGACAATGTCTACCTTCATGGGGTGTTTCCTTTTGTGTTTCGGCTCGGGAAAGCGCTGCTGCCAATCGATCCAGGCCGGCCGTTTGCGAAACTGGCTTGGCGTTTGGCTGAACGCCTGTTTGAAGGCGCGGCTGAAGGACTCCGGGTTTTGAAAACCGGTGTCCAGCGCGATGTCAATCACCGGCTCCAGCGGGTTATACGCCAGGCGGTACGAGGCGCGTTTGAGCCTCATCCACTGGATATAACGCCACACCGAGATGCCGCAATACGCGCTAAACTGGCGTTGAAAGTGAAAGCGCGAAAAGTGGGCCACTTCGCTCAGTTTTTCGACGGTGAGCGCCTCGTCCAGGTGGCGGTCGATATAGTCAAAGACCTGCGCAAAGCGCTTTGCATACGTCTGGGTCATGTGATTGTCTCCTCCATGCCTGAACTTTGCCCGAGCCGCCGCCGCTTCTCCTGACGGATGATGCTGAGTTGCCGCCGCAGGACAACGGGATGGCTGCGGCGTTTGCCGCCGGCCAGGCCAAACTCATAACCCCCGCGCGGCCGTGTGCCGCGATCCCGACCGAGAAGATGAATATTACATGATGGATCGTTCCCGTTTGCTGAAATTCCTGCTGCCCTACCTGTGGCCGAAAGACAACCCGCGCCTGCGGAGGTATCTGGTGGTGGCCTTCGTGTTCATGGTGGCGGCCAAGGTCACCACCACGCTGGTGCCGCTGGCCTACAAAGCGATGGTCGATGCGCTGAGCGGCGAGACGGCGAAAATGCTGGCGGTGCCGCTGGGGCTGATCGTCGCCTACGGCGTGGCGCGGGTGGGCGGCGCGCTGTTTGAGGAGCTGCGCAACGTGATGTTTATCCACGTCAGCCAGAACGCCACGCGCCTGCTGGGCGTGCGGGTGTTTCGCCAGCTGCATGCGCTGAGCCTGCGCTTCCATCTGGAGCGCCAGACCGGCGGGCTGTCGTTGTCCATCGAGCGCGGCACCCAGGCGGTGTCCACGGTGCTGTCGCGGCTGCTGTTCTCCATCGTGCCGATCCTGTTCGAGCTGACGCTGGTCACGGCGATCATGTGGCATATGCTGAACGGTTGGTTCGCGCTGGCGATCCTGACGACGGTCGGCTGCTACATCCTGTTTACCGTGCTGGCGGTCAGCTGGCGCACCCGCTTTCGCCGCGAGCTCAACAAGGCCAACGCCGACGCCAACAGCAAATCCATCGACAGCCTGCTGAACTATGAGACCGTGAAGTACTTCGGCAATGAAGAGTTCGAGGCCGAGCGTTTCGACCTGTCGCGCCGGCTGTACGAATACGCCGCCATCAAGAACCAATTCAGTTTTACGGCGATCAACCTGGGGCAAACCGCCATTATTTCGATCGGGCTGATCGTGATGATGGCCATGGCGGCGCAGGGCATTACGCAGGGGACGATGACGGTCGGCGACTTCGTGCTGGTCAACGCCTACCTGCTGCAGCTGTATCAGCCGCTGAACTTCTTCGGCTTTATTTATTCCGAGGTGCGCCAGGCGCTGATCGACATGGAGAACATGTTCGATCTGCTGCAGGAAAAGCGTGAAATCGTCGATAGCCCGGATGCCCAGCCGCTGCGCCTCGATCGCGGCGAAGTGCGGTTCGATGCGGTCAGCTTCGGTTACGACACGCGCCGGCCGATCCTCAAACAGGTGAGTTTTACCATTCCGGCGGGCTACACGGTGGCGGTGGTCGGCGCCTCCGGCGCGGGCAAGTCCACGCTGTCGCGCCTGCTGTTTCGCTTCTACGATGTGCAGAGCGGTGCCATTACCCTCGACGGCCAGGATATTCGCCAACTGACCCAGGCCAGCCTGCGGCAGGCGATCGGCATCGTGCCGCAGGATACGGTGCTGTTCAACGATACGCTGCGCTACAACATCGGCTACGGCAAAACCGGCTCCAGCGATGAAGAAATCGAACGGGCGGCGCGGCTGGCGCATATCCATGATTTTATCGTCGGTCTGCCCGACGGTTACGACACCCGGGTGGGCGAGCGCGGGCTGAAGCTGTCGGGCGGTGAAAAGCAGCGGGTGGCGATCGCACGCACCATTCTGAAAAATCCGGCCATCCTGGTGTTCGACGAGGCGACCAGCGCGCTGGATACCCAGACCGAACGCGAAATCCAGGGGCACCTGCGCGAGGTGAGCCGCAACCACACCACGCTGGTGATCGCCCATCGGCTCTCCACCGTGGTGGAGGCCGATGAGATCATCGTGCTGGAGGCGGGGGAGATCGTCGAGCGTGGGGGGCACGAGGCGCTGCTGGCCGCGAACGGCCGCTACGCCGCGATGTGGCAAACCCAGTACAGCGAAGAGCAGGAATCGCGCTGACGAGGGCGTTTACCCCAGCGGCTGCGCGGCATTGAGTCGCCGTGCAACGTAGTCGCAGGCGATGCGGCAGTCCTGCTTCAGGTCTGTCTCGTCGCCGGCCAGGCTGCCGCGCAGCCAGAGCCCATCGATCATTGCCGCCAGCCCGCGCGCGGCATCACGCGCCTGCCGCAGCGGCAGCTCGCGGCGGAACTGGCAGCAAATGTTGGAATAGAGTCGCCGATCGTTGGCGCGCTGCAGGCGGCGCAGCACCGGCTGGTGCATGCTGGCGGCCCAGAAATCGAGCCAGGCGCGCATGGACACGGCGTTGGTTTGGCTGGGGTGGAAGTTGCCCTGGATAATGGCGAACAGCTGTGACTGGCTGTCGCTCGCCGCCTGCGCGCGGCATTCGGCCACCGCGTCGCGCAGATCGCGCAGGATTTTGCGCATGGTGGCGCTCAGCAACCCCTCTTTATCGCCAAAATAGTGGCTGACGATGCCGGTCGACAGCCCGGCTTCTTTCGCCACCTGAGACAGGGTGACGCCGGCCAGCCCGACGACGTTAATGGTCTCGAAGGCGGCGTTAATCAGCTGCTCCTTACGCTGCTCCGGAATATCTCTGCGGTACATATTTTCCCCAACTGATAGGCCAATCACACTTTGGATTTGATTGATTGAACGGTCAATCAATACTCTATATGCTGCAAAAATGTCAAATAAATGACGATAAAATGTTAACTGAAAGTTGCATTGAAATCGTCTGTCTTTCGCACCATGGAAGCCTGCCAATGACAACAAAAACTCCTCCATCGCTTGACGAAGAACCTGTCAGATTGAATGCTCCGGTATTTTTCGGCTCGGCGGCGGTGATCCTGCTGCTGGGATCGCTGGTCGTGCTGTTTCCCGCCGCCAGCAAACTGTGGCTGAACGCCGCGCAAAGCTGGGTCGCCGACGTGTTCGGTTGGTACTACATGCTGTTGATGGTCGCCTGTATGGCATTCGTCTTCTGGCTGGCGCTGTCGCGCTTCGGCCATATTCGCCTCAGCCAGGATGACGAACCGCCGCAGTTCAGCTATCCCTCGTGGGTGGCGATGCTGTTCTCGTCGGGCATCGGCATTGCGCTGGTGTACTACGGCGCTTATGAACCGCTGGATCACTTCCTGTCGCCACCGGAAGGCAGCGGCGGCACCGTGCAGGCGGCGCGACAGGCGATGGCGCTGACCTTTTTGCACTGGGGGCTGCACGGCTGGGCGCTGTATGCGCTGATCGCCACCGCGCTGGCCTATTTCGCCTATTGCCGCGGCCTGCCGCTGGCGCTGCGCTCTGCGTTATACCCGATCTTCGGTGAACGCATCCACGGCGGCGTCGGTCATCTGGTGGACAGTTTCGGCATTCTGGTGACGGTGATCTCGATGGTAACCAACCTGGGGATCGGCGCGCTGCTGGTGAACTCGGGGCTGTTTTATCTGTTCGATATTCCGCAAAGCACCGGCGTGCTGCTGGCCCTGATCGTGGTGATGATGGTGGTGGCCACGCTGGCGGCGGTCACCGGCGTCGAGAAGGGCATCGCCATGCTGTCGAACATCAACGTTGGCTTCCTGTGCCTGCTGCTGCTGTTCGTGTTTCTGGCCGGGCCGACGCTGAATCTGCTGAACGGCATGTTGCAAAACCTCGGTGATTATCTGACCTCGCTGGTCAGCCGCAGCTTCGATATGTATCTGTACGGCAAGGCGCGCCAGTGGCAGGGCGCCTGGACGCTGTTCTACTGGGCCTGGTGGGTGGCGTGGGCGCCGTTCGTCGGGCTGTTCATCGCGCGCATTTCCAAAGGGCGCAGCATTCGCGAACTGATTTTCGGCGTGCTGCTGATCCCGCTGGGCTTCACGCTGGCCTGGCTGTCCATCTTCGGCAATACCGCCATCAGCCTGGTGCTGGAAGGCGGGCAGGCGATCCTGGGGCAGGTGGCGCAAAGCGATCCGCCGATGGCGGTGTTCAAGCTGTTCGAATACTTGCCCTATACCCAGCTGACCGCCGGCTTTGTGGTGGTGATAAGCTTCGTGCTGTTCCTGACGCCGGTCGATTCAGGCACGCTGATGATAGCGAACCTCTCCTGCCAGGGCGGTTCCGCCCATGATGACGCGCCGGCCTGGCTGCGGGTATTCTGGGCGGCGGTGACTACGCTGGTATGCGCCGGCCTGCTGTATGCCGGCAGTTTCAGCGCGATGCAGACGGCGGTGGTGCTGTGCGGCCTGCCGTTCTCGGCGGTGATCGTGCTGTACATGGTCAGCCTGCGCAAGGATCTGTGCCGTTACGCCATGAAGCCGGTGCTGCCCTGAGGTGGTTTATTCGTCTGCACGCGGCCGGTGATGCACGTACTCGACAGTCGTGCCGTCCGGCAGGCGCGCATTGAAACAGGCGCCGGTGGGCACCTCCACCGGGCCGAAGAAAATCTCTGCTCCGGCGGCCAGCAGCCGCTGGTGATAGGGATAAATGTCATCGACCAGTAGCGTGCCGACGGTGCTGCGGAAAGGGCGCAACTGCTCTTCCGCCCCCTCCAGGATCAGAAATGGCCCCACCGCCGCCAATACCAGCCGATGCTCGGGAAAATCGAAGCGCATGTCCGCTGTTACGCCGTGCAGCTGCTCGTAAAACGCGATGGTGCGATCGATTTCGCCTTCGCCAACGTAGACCCGAATCAGCACGCGTGGCTCACGCAGCGATGAAGAGTCGGCGGTTTTGCGCCAGAAACCGGCTTTTGTCAGTGCTGTCGTCATGTTCATCTCCTTGCTGGTTACCTGCCGCTTATCATGCCGCCGTTTTTCCATCCGGGGTTGGATCGAGTTGGCATAAGCTAGCCGCGCCGGTAATAACCCGCTCACAGGGCGTTAAAGGGCGTTCTGTTTGTGATTCCTGTCACGGCCTACGCTTTTATTATTATTCAGCATTGATAATGTCATGACGTGATTATTGATTAACACAATGGAGTTAATTGTTCGCGCCATAACCGCTATAAAGCAAACGGATTCAAATAATAAAGCGGGTGGGGCAATGCGGCCGATGAAAAGGGAAATACCGTCCATTTATAAGGGAAGATTAACTTTTATTTATTAACCCGTTTATAAATCACGGCATTTTGGTTTTTTCGATAAAAGTAAAAAGTGCAGGATAATTTTATTTAAATCAGTAAAAACATAATGTTGATTTATTTTCATGTCATTCGTGCTCTGTGAAAAATACCTGATTTGCCACCCCGTCGTCGTTTTCAACGGCCGTTTGACATGCCCGTTACTTGAGATAAGTTTATATCGTTAACATGTTAATGAGTTGTTATCGTGACCGATGGCCAATGTTTCTCTTGGCCGCGCGCTTAATCGACTTATGCCATGGCCGCTCGCCATTCATAAGTTAACTTATGGACCAATGACGCTATGAATAATT
The DNA here is from genome assembly GCF_010119335.3 of Serratia sp. HRI. Taxonomy (NCBI): domain Bacteria; kingdom Pseudomonadati; phylum Pseudomonadota; class Gammaproteobacteria; order Enterobacterales; family Yersiniaceae; genus Serratia; species Serratia sp. HRI. The sequence goes on from NZ_CP083690.1 coordinate 3,679,580, forward strand.
CGCCAGGGCAGCGCTCGCGATTGAGCGAAGAGAACCGATTGCTGATTATTTTATTCTTCGTGTTCGGCTGCGTGTTCGTCGATCGCCTGACTATCTCTTTCCTGTTTCCGATGATCGCCGCCGATTTGAAACTGAGCAATGTGCATCTTGGCACGCTGTCGGCGGTGCTGGCATTGACCTGGGCGCTGTCCGGGGCGGGGCTGGGGGCGATTGCCGATCGCTTCAATATCCGTAAACCGATGCTGATCCTGTCGATCCTGGTGTTTTCGCTGTTCTCCGCGCTGTCGGGGCTAGTCAGCGGCTTTGCCATGTTATTGATCTTCCGCGCGCTGATGGGGATCGCCGAAGGGCCGGTGCTGCCGATCGCGCAATCGCTGATGGTGGAAAAATCGCAGCCGCAGCGCCGTGGTTTCAACATGGGGCTGATCCAGGGGGCGGCGCCGGGGCTGCTGGGCGGCATTATCGCGCCGCCGTTGATCATCTATCTGGCGCAGAAATGGGGCTGGAGCATGGCGTTTCATCTGACCGCCGTGCCGGGCATCATTCTGGCGTGGCTGATCTATCGCTATGTGAACGGCAAGAAGGATCCCGCTTTCAGCGCCGCGCCGGCGGCCGGCAAGGCGGCGAACAAAGCCGCTTACGGCGAGCTGTTTAAAATCAAGAATGTGGCGCTGTGCATTCTGATTTCCTGCGTGTTCGTCACCTGGTTCATGATCATCATTACCTTCACCCCCAACTTTTTGGTGACCGACCGCGGCTTCGGCGAAGGCACGATGGGCGGCATCATGAGCGCCATCGGCGCCGCCTGGGTGTTCTGGGGTGTGGCGGTGCCGGCGATTTCCGATCGCCTCGGCCGCAAGCCGACGCTGATCTTCTTTTCGCTGCTGGCGGTGTGCTGCCCGCTGTTCCTGAGCTACGTCGATAACCCGTGGCTGCTGGGCGTGCTGGTGTTCCTGTCTTATACCGGCCTTGGCTGCTTCACGCTGTTTATGGCCACCATCCCGTCGGAAACGGTATCGCCGGCCCGCATCGCGACCGCGTTGGGGCTGGTGATGGGGATTGGTGAGGTGATTGGCGGCTGTCTGGCGCCGTTTATCGCCGGGCTGATCGCCGATCGCTACGGGCTGGTCAGCGTGATGTGGCTGGCGGCCGCCGGCGCCGTGTGCGCAGGCGTACTGAGTTGTTTTCTCGATGAAACTGCTCCCGCGGTGGTGAGCCGCAGAGCGGTGAAACCGGCGAGCGTCGCCGACGTTTGAGGCGGTTTTCATCCCATTCGATCAAGGAGAACGAAGATGTCAGCAGAACAATCCGTACTGAATCAAAATGCCGAGCCGGACTGGAAGAATTACGACGATTTCGCGCGCGGTATCGACACTAACCGCCTGCCGGGCACCCAGGAGTGGCGGGGCAAAACGCTGCAGATCGCCTTTGACAACGACGGGGAAATCACGCTGCGTTTCAGTGCCGATCGGCAACGGGTGCTGTGGGCCTGGGGAGGGGAGAGCGGTGAGGACGCTTACGAAGAGGTGCAAACCTCCGCCGCACGCTATTTCTTCAATATTCCGCTGCAGTCGCCGGGAAACGAGTGCCTGACGCTGGTACTCAATCGTGACAGCGGCCGGGCGCTGCTGGTGCGCAGCACGCTGTTGCCGGAACAGACGGTGGAAAAGGGCTCGCGCCTCAAGCAAAGCTTCCACGTCGGCCGGATTGTCGGCGTCACGCCGAGTGGCGTCGCGCCGCATCTGACCCGCGAGCTGATCGGCTATCGTACGCTGAATGTCTACAGTCCCAATCACTATTACGAACACTTCTACGTCAACACCGAGCGCTATGCCTGGCAAAACCTGCGCGGCGAGCAATTCGGCCACGGCGATATGGACTATGCCACCTACTACAAGTTTGAGGACGAGATGTTCCTGTTCACCTTCCGGGAAAAGATTATCCCGGTGTGCTCGGTGTTCTTCTTCGACTTTATTTCCGGGCGCTGCACCGGCACTTTCCTCGGGCTGGACGCCGCCGGCCGGGTGTTGGTGTCACCGGCCGGGGCCTTCATCAGCAAGATGAGCTACAACGCCTACCCGGAAGGCGTGCAGCCGCTTTGATTCAGGCGTTTCTGACCAGCGATCCGGCGTTGATCTCCGCAATGGTTTTCGCGCCGGTGAGCGTCATGGCGACGCGCATTTCCTTGTCGATCAGATCCAGCAAGTTAGCCACCCCGGCTTCGCCGGCCGCCGCCAGCGCATAGACGAAGGCGCGCCCCAGCAGCACGCTGTCGGCCCCCAGGGCGATCATGCGCACCACGTCCAGGCCGCTGCGGATGCCGGAGTCGGCCAACAGGGTGATGTCGCCTTTCACCGCGTCGGCGATCGCCGGCATGGCGCGCGCGGTCGACAGCACGCCGTCCAGCTGGCGGCCGCCGTGGTTGGAGACGATGATGCCGTCGGCGCCGAAGCGCACCGCGTCTTTGGCGTCCTCCGGATCCAGAATGCCTTTGATGATCATCGGGCCGTCCCAGAATTCGCGGATCCACTCCAGATCTTTCCAGGAAATCGACGGATCGAAGTTGGCGCCCAGCCAGCCGATGTAGTCTTCCAGGCTGGTGGGTTTGCCGCGGTAGGCCGAGACGTTGCCCAGATCGTGCGGCTTGCCGAGCAGGCCGACATCCCAGGCCCACTGCGGATGGGCAAACGCCTGCAGCACGCGGCGCAGCGCGGCGTTAGGGCCGCTCATCCCCGAGTGGGCGTCGCGGTAACGGGCGCCCGGCACCGGCATGTCGACGGTAAACACCAGCGTTTTCACGCCGGCGGCCTTGGCGCGCTCCAGCGCATTGCGCATAAAGCCGCGATCTTTCAGCACGTAAAGCTGGAACCACATCGGCCGATCGATCGCCGGCGCCACCTCTTCGATCGGGCAGACCGACACGGTGGACAGCGTGAACGGAATGCCTTTTTTAGCCGCGGCGCGCGCGGCCTGCACTTCGCCGCGGCGGGCGTACATGCCGGTCAACCCCACCGGCCCCAGCGCCACCGGCATCGTCAGCTGCTCGCCGAACAGCGTGGTCTGCAGGCTGAGTTCGGACATATTGCGCAGCACGCGCTGGCGCAAGGCAATATCGGCCAGATCTGCGGTATTGCGCTTCAGCGTATGCTCCGCGTAGGCCCCGCCGTCGATGTAGTGAAACAGAAACGGTGGCAGTTTGGCCTGGGCGGCGGCCCGGTAGTCGGTTGACGCGGAGATGATCATAGTGTTTACCTTCTTGTCTTGCTTGCGATAACGAGTGTTCAGTCAGAGCGTGAGGAGCGCTGCCATGCCGGCCGCAATCCCGCCGTACGCCAGCATCGGCAGCACGGTCTTTCTGATGATTTTGCCTTCGGCGTTGCCGATCCCGAGGATCGAACAGACGGCGATAATGTTGTTCAGGCACACCATGTTGCCCATCGCGCCGCCGACGGACTGCAAGGCCAGCGTCAGATTGACGTCAAGGCCGCTGCTCTGGGCGATCGACTGCTGAATGCCGCCGAAGGTCAGGTTCGAGACGGTATTGGAACCGGAGAAGAACGAGCCCAGCGCGCCGAGGAACGACGAGAACAGCAGCCAGCTCTCGCCGGTCAGCGCCGCCAGCGCTTTACCGATCAGGATCACCGGCGCGTTGTCGCCGCCTTGCATCATCAGGTTGACCATCACCAGCGCGCCGAACAGCGCGATAAAGGGCCGCGCGATGCGCCCGCCGGTTTCGCTGAACATTTGCCGCACCTGGCCGCCATTCAGACGGAACAGAGGAATACACAGCAGCACCACCAGCAGGAACGGGATCAGCGCCGGGACATACAGCGTTTTGTAGCCGGCGGCGGCGGAGGTGCCCAGCACCTGCTGCAGTTCGACGATCAGCGCCCGGCTGATGCGCAGCTCTCCGAGCCAGCCGAGATTTTCCTGCCACTGCAGCGCGGTGTTGTTGAGCAGCGCCTTCAGGCCCAGCTGATGGACGCGCGTCACTATCAGAATGGCAATCAGCAGCAGGGTCGGGGTCATGGCCTTGACCACCTGTAAGAACGGCACCGCCTGACCGGCGCTCTGCGATTTGTCGCTGCGGGTGAGGCCGATGCCGCCGCGCGCCAACAGCACCGAGAGCGCCAGGCCGATCGCGCCGCCGACCAGCGCCGGGAATTCATAGTTCACCTGAGCCAGCAGCAGATAGGGCACGGTACAGCTCAGCACGCTGAGCAGGATAAACGGCAGGTTGCGGCGGATATCCTGCCAGGAAACGATAAAGCGCAGCGCCAGCAGAGGAATGACGAAGCCGGCGACAAAGTGGATCAGCGCGGTCTGCCGGCCAATTTCCAGCAGGCTGGCGTCCGACAGGCCGAGGTTGGCAAAGCCGAACCAGGTGGGGGTACCCACGGCGCCGAAGGAAACCGGTACCGAGTTCATCACCAGCGTCAACAGGGCGACGCGCAGCGGGTTGAAGCCCAGCCCGACCAGAATCGGCGCGGCGATGGCGGCCGGTGTGCCAAAGCCGCTGGCGCCCTCAATCATAAAGGCGAAGGCCCAGCCGATAATCATCAGCTGGGCCACGGGATTGGGGCTGATGGTTTCCAGCCAGCGGCGCACCGCGTTTTCCGCGCCGCTTACCTGCATCAGTTTGTTGAGCAGGATGGCGCCGGCGATGATGGTGATCGGCGTCAGCGTCGACACCAGCGCGGTGATGATATTGGCATGCAGCAGCCGCAGCGAGGCATCGAACCACAGGAGCTGTACGGCATACACCACGGCGGCCGTCAGCGGCAGGGCGAGGTAAGAGGGCACGCCATTCCTTTTGGTCATCATCCAAATCAGCAGGACGATGGGCGCAATACTGAAAAGCAGGGGCATAAGATCCTCAGGGTTATTATTTTTATGGGCAGAGATATGTAGCTGAAAGGTTAATTGCCGCAACATTTTCATTCTAATCACAACGTTGGCGACGATGCCATGCGGTAATTTTTTAACATCGGCGACCAGCGCCGGCGGTGGGAAAATGGTCGATAGGAGGGACTAAATTAACTGCTTAAAAATCATATTGATAAGAGGCTTTTTTTGTGTGATGAATGCGCGAGCTCACATTAATTAGGCGGGAATGTTCAATAGATTATGTCCAAAAATGCGGTAATCCCCGCGGCTTTTTACGGCCGCGGGGAAATAATCAGAGCGGGGGAACTCAAAAATAATGGCTGATATTTTGGTAGGAACCGATGATATGTTCGATCAGCAGACGGGTTTTTAACGGCAGATTGCGGGTGTAAGGATAGACGGCGTAAATGCCCAATACTTTGCCGCAGTGGCCGGCCAGGATCTCCGTCAGTTTGCCGTCCTGCAAATCCTCATACACCATGCAGCGCGGCACCATGGCGATACCGTGGCCGCCGATCACCGCTTTGCGGATCGCCCGCGCATTGTTGGCCGACAGGTTGCCGTTAACCTGCAGCTCGTAGATTTCGTTGCGTCCCGGCCGCTTCATCAGCCAGTTGGCGGTGCCACTCTCTTGGTAGGTGTAGGTCAGGCAGTTGTGGCCGAGCAGATCTTCGGCGCTGCGCGGTTCCGGGTGGCTTTCCAGATAGCCCGGCGAGCAGACGATCACCCAGCGGGAATCGAAGATCGGCCGGGCAATCAGGCTCGAATCCGGCATGGTGCCGGTGCGGATCGCCAGATCGATGCCTTCTTCCACCAAATCGACGAAGCGGTTTTCCAGCCGCATCTCGACCTTCAGGTTGGGGTGCAGAGCGCAAAATTCCGCCACGCTCTCGCTCAGCAGCAGCTCGCCCGAGATGGTCGGCACCGACATGCGAATGGCGCCGGTCAATTCTTCGCTCTTTTCGCTGACGGCATACAGCGCCGCCTGCACTTTGGCGCCGATCTCTTTGGCCTGCTGGTAGAGCGCCTGGCCGCTTTCGGTCAGTGTCAGGCTGCGGGTGGTGCGGTACAACAGCCGGGCACCCAGCGATTTTTCCAGCCGCCCGATGCGTTTACTGACCACCGAGCTGGTGATGCCGGCGCTCTCCGCGGCCTTGCTGAACGAGCCGCAGTCGACAATCAGGGCGAACAGAATCAGGTCGTTGGCGTATTCGTGAGTGGCGAGCATAATCGGCTGTTCCCTTCAGCGGAAAGAGGCGTCAGTGTAAGTCTCTCGTTTCAATAAGCAATCATCAAAGTGCCATTGGCGCCGCAATCGGGGGTCGCGTGAACAATGAGAATTCGTCTTGATCTCATTCTCACGCCGCTTACAATGCCTGCCAGATCGCGACTTCAGAGGTTTTTTCATGGAACTGCTACGGGTGGTTTATCACCAGTACCGTTGGCCATTTCTGGCTGTCATGGCGCTGACCCTGGCCAGCGCCGGTTTAGGCATCGGTATCATTGCATTTATCAATCAATACTTGATGGAGGCCGGCGGCAATGCACTGGCCGTGCTGCCGATGTTTCTCGCCCTGCTGGCATTGCTGATGGCGGTCACGCTGGGCTCGCAATTGGCGCTGACGACATTGGGCCATTACTTCGTCTATCGCCTGCGTGGGCAGCTGGTGAAGCGCATTTTGGATACCGATATTGAACGCCTTGAACAATTGGGCAGCGCCTCATTGTTGGCCAGCCTGTCCAGCGATATTCGCAATATTACCGTCGCCTTCGTGCGCTTGCCTGAACTGGTTCAAGGGGTGATTTTAACCCTGGGGGCGGCGGCCTATCTGGGGTGGCTATCACCGAAAATGCTGGCGGTCACGGCAGTCTGGGTGGCGGTGACCGTCGTGGGCAGCGGCTGCCTGGTGTCACGGGTTTATCGTCATATGGCCAGTTTGCGTGAGTCGGAGGAGCGTCTCTATCATCGTTATGAGTCGGTGATTGACGGTCGTAAGGAGCTGACGTTGAACCGCAAGCGGGCGCAGGCGCTGTACGAACAGGCCTATCAGCCCGATGCGCAAGCTTATCGCTACCATATCATTCGCGCCGACACCTTCCATTTGAGCGCGCTCAACTGGTCAAATATCATGATGTTAGGCGCGATTGGGCTGGTGTTCTTTATGGCCAACAGTCTGGGATGGGCGGACTCGGCGGTGGCCGCTACCTATTCACTGACGCTGCTGTTCTTGCGCACGCCATTACTGCAGGCGGTCGGGGCGTTTCCGACGCTGGTCAGCGCCGAAGTGGCCTTTAACAAGCTGAAGACGCTGCGCCTGGCCGAGTATCAAGCGGCGTTTCCTGCCGCCGTCAGCCGTTCCTGGCAGACGCTGGAGCTACGCGACGTGGTTTTTCACTATGCGGATACCGAACAGCAGCCCGGTTTTGCCGTCGGGCCGCTCAATCTGACGCTGCGCCGTGGTGAGTTGGTCTTTCTGATCGGCGGCAACGGCAGTGGCAAGTCAACGCTGGCGATGTTGTTGACCGGGTTGTACCAACCGGTGAGCGGGCACATCGTTCTGGATGGCGTCGCACAGACCGCGGCGGATATGCCGGACTACCGTCGGCTGTTTTCGGCGATTTTCACCGATTTTCATCAGTTCGATCGCTTGCAAGGGCCGGAAGGCGGTGAACCCGATGCGGAATTGGTCGCCGGCTGGCTTGAGCGGTTGAATATGAAAAGCAAACTGCAGTTCGACGGCACCAGGGTGACCAACCCGCAGCTGTCGCAGGGGCAGCGTAAACGCCTGGCTCTGCTGTTGGCGGTGGCAGAGCAGCGCGATATCCTGCTGTTGGATGAATGGGCCGCAGATCAGGATCCGCAGTTCCGGCGGATTTTCTATCGCGAGCTGTTGCCTGAATTGCGCGCGCTGGGCAAAACGGTGTTTGCCATCAGCCATGACGATCACTACTTCGAACACGCCGATCGGTTGCTGGAGATGCGCTCAGGTCACCTGCGTGAGCTGATCGGCAGCGAGCGTGAACACGCCAGCCGGGATTCCGTCAGCAGAATCGGTTAATTCACGCCGGCCCGAGCGAAACCAAACGGGCCGGTGCTTCTCTCCGTATGATCCCAGTACGTCGCTTCATTTTCTCCCCCGCCTTCAGCGCGGTCTGTTGCCGATTTGGCTTACGGCCAGTCAAATAATTGACTGCTGAATCATTTACCAGTGGTTTAATTTTGACCTCTCAAGGTGTGGCACACTGCACGTTCGTTCGCCTATCAATACAAGTTATCGCCTGCCGATAACAGTGATATCCACGGTGCCGTTCTTACTGAGGCGGTGATGCAGGTCTATGGCTAGCAGCTGTTTTTTTAATTTCCATAGGAAAAAACGACTTTATCGATCGTTAAAACAGATCAATAATCACCATTTAAATGGTTTAATCTATTGGTTGAGGGCGCTGTGGTGAGCAAGGATGGATCAGATATCAAACGTAGAGCATGGCTGTGTGTATTTATCGGTAGCGGGTTGTTCTGGCTGTTCACCGCCGCCGTGATTTATTGGTTACTGAATTAAGTAAGTTAAGCAGGAAGGCGACTTGTGAACAAAAAGCAGGCTAAAAACCGTGAGGGCGCACAGCGTCGTGCGCAGTCCAAAATTCCGCCTTCGTGGGTGTTGAGCGATGAGCAACGCGCCTTCATTGAAGACTTGTGGCAGGATAGCGCGCCTGAGCCGGTACGGCCCCTCGCCCAACGGCGCTAGCTGATCACGCGGCTGCGGCCGGCCAGCGCACCGAACAGCATTTGCAGAACGGTCAGGCACAGCAGGACGATCAGCGGCCAGCGCCAGCCATCCGTCAGATCGTGCAGCAGGCCGAACAACGTGGGCCCCAGCGCCGCCAACAAATAGCCGACGGATTGCGCCATACCCGACAGCAGCGTCGCCTGATGATGATGCTGGCTGCGTAAGCCAAAGAACGACAGTGCCAGCACCAGCGAACTCCCCGCCCCCAACCCGGCAAACGTCAGCCACACCAGTGAACTGGCGGGTTGCACCAATAATCCTCCGACGCCGATAAAGATCAGCAGGGAACTGCCCAGCGCGATTGCCCGCTGATCGCGCGCCCGCGGCAAAATCACCACCATGACAAAGTTGGCGACGATCGCGACCACCTGGTAAACGAACAGCTCGAATCCTGCCTGCTGGGCGGAAGTGCCGTGGCTGGCGGCAAAGGCGCTGAACCAGCCGATGATGGTGTAGAAGGCGATCGATTGCAGCCCCATGAACATCGCCACTTGCCAACCCAACGCGCTGCCCCAGGGAGAACGATAGCGCTGTGGCTCCGTCGGCTGCGGTTCTTTGGTGGCGGGAGTGGCCGAGCGCCGCAGCTGTGGCAGCCACACCAGCAGCGCCAGCAAGGCGGGCAAACCCCAGCACAGCAAAGAGAACCGCCAGCCGAGGTCGGCCAGGGCAGCCAGCGGCACCGCCAGACCTGAGGCGATGGCGGCAACCAGTGACATCACCGCCGCATAGGCGGCGATCATCGCGGCGGCGCGATGCGGGAAATCTCTTTTCACCAGTGTCGGCAGCACCACGTTGGCGAAGGCAATGGCGGCGCCGATCAGGATGCTGCCCGGCCAGAGCATGGCGTCTTGCGGCAGGGAACGTAGCGCGATGCCGCAGACCAGCAGCGCGAGGGCGAGGCCCAGGGTGCGCTCGATGCCGATGCGTTTCGCCAGCGCCGGAGTCAGCGGCGAGAGAACGGCGAACAGGATCAGCGGCAACGAGTTGATCAGGCCGGCGGCGGTGGCGGACAACGCCAGCTGTTGCTGGATCTGCTCCAACAGCGGGCCGACGCTGGTCAGGGCAGCGCGCAGGTTGGCCGCGATCAGCATAATGCCGACGATCAGCAGGACAGGGCGGTGTAAACGGCGACGCGGGGTCGCGGTGGACGCTGGGGATGAAGCGGGTTGCGGCATGGGTTCCTCGCACCAGGGCATGCAGTCAATCAGTGCTGCATGGCGTGATGCGTTGATTGACGTTAACGCTTACGTACCGACAAATTGGCGGTATCCGATCGCAAGTGTAGGGAAGATGGCTCACGCTGACAAGGGGACGGGCCGGCGGGATGATGGCGGTTAACCCCTGCCGGCCGCAGGATAATTGCCATTATGTGATCCTGGTCACTGAGTGAACTAAAAGTCATGGCGCGGGGCGCGCCATGCGTCGCTTTCGCTTTCCTCACCGCCGGCGCTGTGGCCCCCCGGCGTTCGCGCCCGTCATGGCATTTCACTTTTCCCCCTTTCCGCTTTTTGGCTTTTCGATCTGTTTCGATTCGAAAGGTTTTTTGGCGATTTTTTTGCTAAAACGGGGCTGTAAGCCCGATCACAATTTCATTGCTTTCGCTTTGCTGTAATGCCAGCGCAGTAGAGCGAAAGCCATCTTCTCCCCGGCGAGGCCGGAAACCTGAGGACCGCAGCTCATGCCAGTGAATACCGCAAAGCGACGTGAACACATCATCGATCTGTTATGCGAGCACGGCAGCGTGCGCGTGGAGCAGCTCAGCAAACAGTTTGCGGTATCCACGGTGACGATCCGCAACGATCTGCGCTTTCTGGAACGAAAAGGGTGTGCGCTGCGCGCTTACGGCGGCGCGATGCTCAATCAGCAATTCGCTTTCGATCGGCCGCTGCGGGACAAAGGGCGGTTGAATCGCGATGTCAAAACGCTGATCGCCAACGCGGCGGCCGGCTATGTGCGCGACGGCGATGCGCTGATTCTCGATTCCGGCTCCACCACTGCGCAGATCGTGCCGTTCCTGAAGGGGCGGCGCGATCTGGTGGTGATGACCAATGCGCTGAACATTGCCTACGAGCTTTCGGGAAACGACGGGGTGGAGGTGATGGTGCTGGGGGGCAGCGTGCGCCGCAACTCTTACTCGCTCTACGGTCCGGCTGCCGAGCAGCAATTGCGTCAGTACCGCTTCGACAAGCTGTTTTTGGGCGTCGACGGGTTCGATCTGAGCGCCGGCATCACCACGCCTCACCCCGGTGAGGCGCACCTCAATCGCGTGATGTGCGAGGTGGCGCGCGAGATTATCGCGGTGGCGGATGCCAGCAAATTTGGTCGCAAGAGCTTTTGCATGATTCGCGAAGCCGGACAAATCCATCGGCTGATCACCGACAGCCGTCTTCCGGACGATTACGAGCGGGCGTTAACCGAGCTGGGCGTGGAGGTCATCATCGCCGATCGGTAGCAGGGCGCCTGCATGGGGGCTTCATGCAGCAGTTGTTACAGCTTGTCGAGCAGCACAAGGCCGGTATGCCGGTCGGGATCTTTTCTGTCTGTTCCGCCCATCCCTGGGTTCTGAAGGCCGCGCTGCGGCAGGCCAAAGCGCGCGGCACACCGGTGTTGGTGGAGGCGACGTCCAACCAGGTCAATCAGTTCGGCGGCTATACTGGCCAAACGGCGGCCCAGTTCCGCGATGCGCTGTGGCGCCTGGCGGATGAGGTTGGCCTGGCACGCGATCGCGTGTGGCTGGGCGGCGATCATCTGGGGCCCAACGCCTGGCAAGATCGCCCGGCTCAGGAGGCGATGGCGCTGGCGGAAACCTTGATCGACGATTACGTTCGCGCCGGCTTTCGCAAAATTCACCTCGATTGCTCCATGTCATGCGCCGGCGATCCTGCTCCACTGGGGGATGCCACGGTTGCCGAGCGTGCGGCGCGCCTGTGCGCGGTGGCGGAGCGGGCCTGGGCGCAGAGCGGCGGCGAAGCGCCGGTTTATGTGATCGGCACCGAAGTGCCGGTGCCGGGCGGCGCGCAGGAGGCGCTGGCGGGTCTGCAGGTCACCACGCCGCAGGCGGTGGCGCAAACGCTGGAAACGCACCGTATCGCCTGGCAAAAAGCCGAGCTGAACGATGCCTGGCAGCGAACTATCGCGCTGGTGGTACAGCCGGGCGTCGAGTTCGATCACCACAGCGTTGAGCATTACCAACCGCAGCGCGCCGACGCATTGAGCCATTTCATCGAACGGCAGCCGGGCATGATCTATGAAGCGCACTCTACGGACTACCAACCACCGCAGGCCTACCGCCAACTGGTGCGCGATCACTTCGCCATCCTGAAGGTGGGGCCGGCGCTGACCTTCGCGCTGCGCGAAGCGCTGTTCGCCCTCGATCGCATCGAGCGTGAATGGCTGGGGGAACGCCAGTCGGCGCAGCTGTGCGCCACGCTGGAGCAGGTGATGCGCGAGCAGCCGCAGCAGTGGAGCCGCTACTACCACGGTACGCCGCACCAGCAGTATCTCGATCGCCACTACAGCCTGAGCGATCGGGTGCGTTACTACTGGCCGCAGCCGCAGGTGCAGCAGGCGGTCGACGGTTTGCTGGACAACCTGCGCCGCAGCCCGGCGCCGCTGGCGCTGCTCAGCCAGTACCTGCCGGATCAGGCGCGGGCGCTGAACGCCGGCGAATTGAGCGCCGATCCGCAGGAGTGGGTGCTGCATAAAGTGACGCAGGTGCTCGACGATTATCACGCCGCCTGCTACCCGGAGGGCCGCTGACATGCCGAACATTTTAATGACCCGTATCGACAATCGCCTGGTGCACGGCCAGGTGGGCGTGACCTGGACCAACACCCTCGGCGCCAACCTGGTGGTGGTGGCCAACGACGAGGCGGCCGCCGATCCGGTGCAGCAGAACCTGATGGACATGGTGGTGGCGGAAGGGGTGCAGACTCGCTACTTCACGCTGCAGAAAACCATCGACGTGATCCACAAGGCGGCGGATCGGCAGAAGATTTTTCTGGTGTGCAAAACGCCGCAGGACGTGTTGACGCTGGTGCGCGGCGGGGTGCCGATCCGGTTCGTCAACGTCGGCAACATGCACTTCGCCGAGGGGAAGCGGCAGGTGCACAAAACGGTGTCGCTGGACGACGGCGACGTGGCCGCGTTTCGCGCGCTGGCGGCGCTGGGCGTGGAGTGCGAAGTGCGCCGGGTGCCGGATGAGGCGGGCGAGGCGATCGGCAAACTGCTCTTTTGAGCCAGGGGGAAAGCATGTTGACGGATGCGTTATTGATTGCGCTGTTGGCCGGGTTGGCGGGGGTTGACCTGTTCGACGGCCTGACCCACTTCCACCGGCCGGTGGTGATGGGGCCGCTGGTGGGGCTGATTTTGGGCGACGTCTACACCGGGTTGCTGGTGGGCGGCACGCTGGAGCTGGTGTGGATGGGGATGGTGCCGCTGGCGGGCGCCCAACCGCCGAACGTGGTGATCGGCGGTGTGATCGGCACCGCATTCGCCATTCTGACCAAGGCCGACCCTAAAGTGGCGATCGGCGTGGCGGTACCGTTCTCGATTGCGGTGCAGGGCTGCATTACGCTGCTGTTTACGCTGTTCTCGCCGATGATGCACCGCTGCGATCGCATGGTGAAGGAGCTGAACTGGCGCGGCATCGAACGGGTGAACTATCTCGGCATCAGCATCCTGTTCATCTTCTATTTCGTGGTGGCATTCCTGCCGATTTACTTCGGCGCCGATGCGGCCAGCGCCATGGTGCAGAAGGCGCCGGGCTGGCTGCTGGACGGTCTGGCGGTGGCGGGTGGCATGATGCCGGCGATCGGCTTCTCGCTGCTGATGAAGGTGATGATGAAAAAAACCTACGTGGCCTATTTTATCCTTGGCTTCATCTCGGTCACGTTCCTCAAGCTGCCGATTCTGGCGGTGGCGCTGGGTGCCCTGGCGATCGCCCTGATCGACTTCTTCAACACGCAACGTGGCGCGGCAGAGGCGACGGCCCGGCCCGCTCCGCAGGAGGATGCCGAAGATGGCATTTAACGATTCCGACGATATGCTGGCGCAAAAGGCCGAGCAACGCATGGCGCAGGCGCTGGCCACCAGTCAGGTGGAGCAGGACGACTATCTGGACAGCCAGCCCGCCGAAGCGCTGACGCGCGGCGACATCAACCGCATGGCCTGGCGTTCGCTGCTGCTGCAGGCGTCGTTCAACTATGAACGTATGCAGGCCGGCGGCTGGCTGTATCAGCTGATCCCCGGGCTGCGCAAGATCCACCGCAACCCACAGGATCTGGCCAACTCGATGAAGATGCACATGGAATTTATCAACGTGCACCCGTTCGACGTCACCTTCCTGTCCGGCCTGGTGCTGGCGATGGAACAGAACAAGGAGAAGATCTCCACCATTCGCGCGGTGAAAGTGGCGCTGATGGGGCCGCTCGGCGGCATCGGCGACGCGCTGTTTTGGCTGACGCTGTTGCCGATTTGCGCCGGGATAGGCGCTTCGCTGGCGCTGGAGGGCAGCCTGTTCGGGCCGATCGTCTTCCTGCTGCTGTTCAACCTGTTTCACTTCGGCCTGCGCTTTGGGCTGGCGCACTACGGCTATCAGGCCGGCACCAGCGCGCTGGCGCTGTTGAAGACCCACACCCGGCGCATTTCTCACGCCGCGTCGATCGTCGGCATGACGGTGATCGGCGCACTGGTGGCCTCGTATGTGCACCTGTCCACGCCGCTGGTCATGCATGCCGGCAAGGCCAGCGTGGCGCTGCAGACAGACGTGTTGGACAAGCTGATGCCCAACCTGTTGCCGCTGTGCTTCACGCTGCTCATTTTCTTCCTGATGAAGCGCGGTTTCTCGCCGGTGAAGCTGATTGGCGTCACCGTAGCGATCGGCGTGGCGGGCAAATTTATCGGCATTTTGTGAGGAGTGGGCTATGCCAGGCATTGTGATTACCGGCCACGGCGGCTTCGCCACCGGGCTGTTGCAGGCGGTGGAGCAGGTGGTGGGGCCGCAGCCGCACTGCGCGGCGGTCGATTTCCCCGAACAGATGAGCACCGCGCAGCTCAACGACGCCTTGCGCTCGGCGCTGGCGGCGGTGGCGCAGCCGGACGGCGTGGTGTTTCTCACCGACATGCTCGGCGGCTCGCCGTTTCGCAGCGCCTGCGAACTGGCGGATGCGCAGGGCGATTGCGAAGTGCTGACCGGCGTCAATATGCAGCTGGCGGCGGAAATGATGCTGGAGCGCGACGGGTTGAGCCTGGATGAGTTTCGCGAGGTGGCGCTGGCGTGCGGCAAACGCGGCCTGACGAGCCTGTGGCATGAGCGCCGCCGGGTGAAATGCGAAGACGTGCAGACCGACGGCATCTGAACGAACGCCGTCGGTCTGCGGGTTATACCGGCAGCGGGCTCAGCGCCAGGCGCGCCGGTTGATCTTCGCTGCGGCTGAAGCGCCAGCAGGTCTGGTGGTACTTCGCCACGCTGTTGCGGTGCGCCACGCTGATCAGCGTCACGTCCGGCAGTTCATCCACCAGCAGGCAGTACATCAACTGTTCGGTTTCGTCGTCCAGCGCGCTGGTGGCCTCGTCGAGGAACAGGATGCTCGGGCGAATCAACAGGGCGCGGGCGAACGCCAGCCGCTGTTGCTCGCCCGGCGACAGGCGGTGGCTCCAGTTGGCGGAGGTATCCAGCCAGCGCTGCAGGTGCTTCAGGCGGCAGTTTTCCAGCACCCGCATCAGCTGCGGATCGCTGTATTCCGACGCCAGGCTCGGGTAGCTCAACGCTTCGCGCAGCGTGCCGATCGGAATGTAGCTGCGCTGCGGCAGGAACAGCGTGTTGGCATTGGCCGCTACCCCGATAGCCCCCGCGCCGTAAGGCCAGATACCGGCGATGGCCCGCAGCAGCGTCGACTTGCCGCAGCCGGAAGGGCCGACGATCAGCAGGCGATCGCCGCGTTGCAGCGTCATCTCGGCGCCGGCCAGCAGCGGCTGGCCGTCGGGCAAACTCAGGCTGAGGTTATCCAGCGTTAACGGATGGGCGGTCTCTTCCCGCAGCTGAATGCCGCGCGGCTGATGATGCACCTGATCGACGGCGGCGTTGAAGCCGGCCAAACGGTTGACGCAGGCTTTCCAGGTCGCCAAATCGTTAAACGCGTCGATAAACCATGACAGCGCACCCTGCACCTGGCCGAAGGCCGAGGCGATCTGCATCAGGCCGCCCATCTGAATGGCGCCGGAGAAGTAGCGCGGCGCTGCCACCAGCAGGGGAAACACGATGGCGAACTGGCCATAGAAGTTGGTGGCGATGTTCAGCCGCCGGGTGATGCGCATAATTGCCCACCAGTTGCTGCGAATGGTGTCGAAACGATCGCCCAGCTGCTGCGCCTCGCGCGGTTCGCCGTGGTACAGCGCGATGGCGTCGTTGTTTTCGCGGATGCGGATCAGGCCGAAACGGAAGTTCGCCTCGTACCGTTCCTGATTGAAGCCCAGCATGACCAGCGGTTTGCCGACCCACCAGATCAGCAGCGATCCCAGCACCGCATACAGCAGCGCAAACCACACCATATAACCGGGCAGCGTGATGGCGTGCTGGCCGAGCGCGAAGGTCATCGGCCCGCTGACGTGCCACAAGATGTCGATAAAGGAAAGCAGCGTCACCAGGCTGGAGAGCAGCCCGAGCGACAGCGACAGGGTATATTGGGTCAGCACGTTGAGATCTTCGGCGATACGCTGATCGGGGTTATCGACGATCTGCTGCTGCTCGGTGTGGTAATACGCCTGGTGCGCCAGCCATTTTTCCATGAACTTTTCCGTCATCCAGCGCCGCCAGCGCATCTGCAGCCCCTGAGTCAGGTAGATCTTGTAGACCGCCAGCACGATGAAGATCAGCGCCAGATAGGTAAAGCGCCACAGCTGCGCCTTGAATACCGGGTAGTTTTTGTTCTGCAGCGCATCGTAGAACACCTGGTTCCATTGGTTGATCTGCACGCTGATATAGACCAGACCGAGCGACAGGACGACGATGGCGATCAGCATCATCCAGGCGCGCCATCGCTCCTCCGACACCCAAAAGGGTTTGATCAGCTGCCAAACGGCGTGTTTCTGCAAGGGGGTTGCGTTCATAGCGACTCGTTAATTGCGGCATTTTGTTCAGCATGGGCCGCGGGCCGGTAACAAACAAACCGCGACTGTAAGCAGTTTTGACCTCGCTAACCGTTTGAAATAAGGCGGTTGAATCGTCAGCGGTGCGCAGATGGGCGCAATTGCGGCATACACTCCGCCGCCGGGCGGTTATACTGGCGCCGAATTTTTGCAGAAAGGATAAACGATGAAGGCTTGGGTTCCCCTGTTGCTGACCTGCGGCGTCTTCGCCAGCGCCCGGGCCTGGGCGCACATTGACGAGCCGGACATCGCCGCCGACTGCCAAAAGGTGGCGAGCTACGCCGAGCTGGGAAAAAAGGCCTATCAGCGGCAGGATTACGCCAACGCTGCCGACATCTTTCGCGATCAGGCGGCCTGGAGCGAGTTTTGCGGCCTGAGCGAGCAGGCCGTCGCCACGGCCTACAACAACGTGGCGCTGTCGCTGATGCACGCCGGCGAATTGCTCAAGGCGCAGGCCTATCTGGCGCTGGCGCCGCACGATGACAAATCGCAGCACAACATGAGCCTGTTGCGCCAACGGCTGGCGCAGCGGCCGCAGCCGCAGGGGCCGGGCGGCGTGTATTGGCAATACGCCGGGCGCGGCGTGTGGAGCGAAGTGGTGGTGAAGCCGCAGGGCGAGCGCTGGCTGATCGATTTCTCCGGCTACGCCATGCCGCAGATGGGGCTGTATTACGGCCCGAACATGGGTGATTTCACCGCCGAGCTGCCGATCGAGCACGGCAAAGCTGTTTATCATCAGCATGACTCGGAAAGCGCGCAGGTCTGCGACGTCACGCTGGAGTTTGGTGAGCAAACGTTGGAGATGCACACGCGGGGGGATTGCGGGTTCGGTCACAACGTGCGGGCGGAAGGGCGGTTCGTGCGGGTCGAATGACCCGCCCCGGCAGCCGGGGCGAGAAAGGGTGGTTACGCTAGCGCGGCGGCGCCCAGCAGGTTTTTCCAGGCTTCTACATTACCCAGATAGTTGCCGGCCGGCAGCAGACGCAGGCGGCCTTCGCTGTCCTGTAGCGCAAAGGTCGGGAAGCCCTGGCCTTGCACTTTGGCCAGCAGCGCCCGGCTTTCCGCGATGTGTTGCGCGGTCGGCGCGCCGCTGCTGAAACGCATTTCGGCGATAAATGCCGCCGAGGGCAACCCCAGCTCTTTCGCCAACGCTTCCAGCACCGGCGTGTCGGCGATGCGCCGGCCTTCCTGATAGTGTGCCTGCTGAATGCGGTGCAGCATGTCCAGTCCGCGTCCCGCCAGCTTTTCCGCCGCCAGGATAGCGGTAATCGGCGGCTCGGAATCCATCACCGCCGTGGTGTCGCGCAGCAGGCCGTTGAAATAGGCTTCGCCAAAAGGCTGGCCCGTCATCTCGGCGATGCGTTTGTCGTGCGGAATGACGTAGTTGCGCCATTCGTCGGTGATTTGGCGGCGGTTGTTGCCGGTCATCATGCCGCCGGCGTGCGGCACGACCTTCAGCCCGGGGAGGCTCTGAGCCGCTTTCACCAGCGGCGCGGCGCCGTAGCACCAGCCGCACAGCGGATCGAAAATGTAATGCAGAGTGGTTTCGGTCATCTTTACTCCTCGCCTGGCGCGCGGCAGTTCACCGCGGCGCCAGGGCTGGTTCAATCACGCACGGGCGCTTATTGCGGCCACTTCATCTCGCCTTTCAGCACTTTCGCGCTCAGTTCCAGGCTCGACTCGTCTTTCAGCGTCGGGTAGTGCTTTTTCATCGCTTCAATCAGCGCGGCGGAATCCTTGGCTTTCGGCAGTTCGGCTTCCAGCGTGGTCAGGTATTTCTGGGTAAAGTGAACCGATGCCAGCGTTTGCGCTGCGCCCGGCAGGAAGTGGCCCGGCACGACGACCTGCGGCTTCAGCGCTTCGATGTTTTTCAGCGTCTGCTGCCAGTGCTGGCGCGATTCCACGCTCTGGTTGTCGGCGATCCACGGATGGATGTTGTCACCGGCGACCGCGACACCGCCAACGACCGCCTTCAACGCCGGGATCCACACGAAGGTGCGATCGGGGGTCGGGCCGTTCAGGCCTTTCACTTCCACTTTCTGGCCGTCGATGGTGAAGCTGTCGCCCTGCAGCGGCTGCGGCACGATCACGGTTTTCGGCGCGTTGTCTTTCAGGATCGGGCCCCAATAGGCGACTTTGCCGTCTTTGGTGGCGTTGATGTCCTTGATGGTGCCTGGCGAAGCGATGATTTTCGCCTCCGGGAAGGCCGCTTTAATCACGTCCAGACCGAAATAGAAATCCGGGTCTGAGTGGCTGATATAAACGGTGGTCAGTTTCTTGCCGGTCGCCTTGATCTTTTTCACCAGCGCTTCGGCATCGTTACGCTGGAACTGAGCGTCGATCAGCGCCACTTCGTGTTTGCCGCTGATGATTTCGGAAGACACCGGGAACACGCTTTTCTCGCCCGGGTTATACACTTCCATGGTCAGGGTATCGGCCGCGGTGGCGTAGGTGCTGAGGGTGGCGACGCCGGTGAAGGCCAGAGTTAACAGTGATTTCTTAAACATGGGCACAGGTCCTTAGGTATCGGTTAATGTTGTAATGATGTTAGGTTGCATAAAGCGATAGAAAAACCGGATAATAAGCAATTATTCGTTGCATAAATCGGACTAATCATGGATCGCATTACCGCCGCTGAGGTTTTTGTCACCATCGTCGATCGCGGCAGCATGATCGCCGCCGCGGAAACGCTGGAGATGTCGCGCGCGATGGTGACGCGCTACCTGGCGCAGATGGAGCAATGGGCCGGGGCGCGTTTACTGCACCGCACTACCCGTAAGCTTAGTCTGACCGACGCCGGGGAGCGTACTCTGGAACGCTGCCGGCAAATGCTGGCGCTGGCGGGGGAGATCGACCTGGTGGAGGAAGGGCAGAGCGATGAGCTGCGCGGCCTGCTGCGCATCACCTGTTCGCAGTCGCTCGGGCAAACGGCGCTGGTGGGGGCCGTCGCTCAGTATCTGAAGCGTCACCCGCAGGTGGCGGTCGATCTGCAGATGAACAACCGGGCGGTGAACCTGGTGGAAGAGCGCATCGATCTGGCGCTGCGTATCACCAACGAGCTGGATCCCAACCTGATCGCCCGCCCGCTGTCCACCTGCGCATCGGTGGTGTGCGCTGCGCCGGCATATCTGGCGGCGCACGGCACCCCGCGTCAACCGCAGGATCTGGCGTTGCACAACTGCCTGACCTACTCCTATTTCGGCAAAAGCCTGTGGCACTTCGATGCTCAGGGCGTGAAATCGGCGGTAGCGGTCAGCGGCAACCTGAGTGCCAACGAGTCGGTGGTGCTGATGGCCGGCACGGTGCAGGGGGCGGGCATTTCCATGCAGCCCTATTATTCGGCGGCGCCGCTGCTGGCCAGCGGCGAACTGGTCGAACTGTTGCCGGATTACCGGCCGCAGTCGATGGGCATCTACGGCATCTATACCTCACGCCGCCAGATGCCCGCCACCTTGCGCACCATGCTGGACTTTTTGGTGGAGTGGTTCGCCACCGATCCGCAGTGGCAGGCCACGCTGCGCTGATGCTTCGGCAATATTCCCACGCCGCTTTCAGCGCCTGACGGCGGCGGCCAGCCGGGCGGCAAAGGCGGCGGCCTGCTGATGAAGGTGGTCGATAAAGGCGGTGACCAGCGCCGATGAAGGGCGGTGCAGCGGCCGGATCAGGCTGACGGTGAACGGCACGTCGATGCTGAACGGCCGCACGTGCACACCGTTACCGGCATAGTCGAGCGCCGTCAGCGGGTTGACGATCGACACCCCCACGCCCGCCCTCACCATGGCACACACCGACGCTGCGCTGTGCGTTTCCATCACCATGCGGCGCTCGACGCGCTGTTCGCCGAACAACGCATCCAGCAGGTGGCGATAGCTGTCGGTGCTCGACAGGCTGATAAAGTTCTGCCCGGCGAAGTCCTGCGGCGTCAGCCGATCTTTCACCAGCAGCGGGTGGCCTGTCGGCAGCACGCAGACTTCGTTCAACGTCATCAACGTCACCCGCTCGGTGCCCGCCGGCGTCAGGGTGGTTTCCGTCAGCCCGAGATCGTGACGCTGGGCAGACAGCCACTCTTCCAGCAGCGGCGACTCTTGCGGGATGACGCTGAAGCTGACTTCCGGGTAACGTTCGATAAAGGGCCGACACACCGCCGGCAGCAGTGATTGGGAAAATACCGGCAGGCACACGATCGACAGCTGCGCCTGCTGAAACTGGCGAATGCCGGCGGCGGCGTTGACGATGCGATCGAGGCCGTAATAGGAGCGCTGCACCTCTTCGAACAACCGTAGGCCCTGCACCGTGGGGGACAAGCGACCGCGCACCCGGTCGAACAGCTGCAGCCGGATCAGCTTCTCAAAGCGCGCCAGCTCGCGGCTGACGGTCGGTTGCGAGGTTTGCAGCAGGGCCGCCGCCTCGGTCAGGTTGCCGGTGGTCATTACCGCCCGAAAGATTTCGATCTGCCGCAAAGAGATGCTGTGCATGGCGAGGCCGCTCGGTTAAGGGGAAAGCCATATCATAAATGAATAGACTACGGCTAAATAGATATTTTCCACCCAATTCAGCGTGCGGCACTATGGCGTTATCTGCCGTCATTTTCGAATTGGGAATATCGCCATGCCACGCCCGTTGCACGACACCTCCACCGCGTTGAACGCCGCTAACCTGTTGGCCTTGCCGCAGCGTTTCGGCTGCCCGGTCTGGGCCTATGATGCGGACATCATCAGCCAGCGCATCGCTCAGCTGCGCCATTTCGATACTGTCCGTTTCGCACAGAAGGCCTGTTCGAACATTCATATTTTGCGCTTGATGCGCGAGCAGGGCGTGAAGGTGGATTCGGTGTCGCTGGGCGAGATCGAGCGGGCGCTGCGGGCCGGTTTTCAGCCGGGCGGCGAACCGAGCGAGATCGTGTTTACCGCGGACGTGTTGGATCACGCTACGCTGGCGCGCGTCAGCGAATTGAAGATCCCGGTCAACGCGGGTTCCATCGACATGCTGGATCAGCTCGGCCAGGTTTCCGCAGGGCACCCGGTGTGGCTGCGCATTAACCCGGGATTTGGCCACGGCCATAGCCAGAAAACCAACACCGGCGGCGAGAACAGCAAGCACGGTATCTGGTATGCCGACCTGCCGCAGGCGGTGGAGAAGATCCGCCGCTACGGCCTGAAGTTGATCGGCGTGCACATGCACATCGGTTCCGGCGTCGATTACCAGCATCTGGAACGGGTCTGCGATGCGATGGTGCAGCAGGTGATCGATCTCGGTCATGACATCAGCGCCATTTCCGCCGGCGGCGGCCTGTCTATCCCGTACCAGTACGGCGAAGAGGCGATCGATACCGAACACTATTTCGGTTTGTGGAACCGGGCGCGTGAACGCATCGCCGCGCATCTGGGGCATCCGGTGCAGCTGGAGATCGAACCGGGGCGTTTCCTGATGGCGGAAGCGGGCGTCTTGGTGGCCGAGGTGCGGGCGGTAAAGGACATGGGCAGCCGTCACTTCGTGCTGGTGGACGCCGGTTTTAACGATCTGATGCGCCCGGCAATGTACGGCAGCTATCACCATATTTCGCTGTTGCCGGCCGATGGGCGCGATACCTCGGGGCAACCGCTGCGCGAAACGGTGATCGCCGGGCCACTGTGCGAATCCGGCGACGTGTTCACCCAGCAGGCGGGCGGCGGCGTGGAAACCCGCGAACTGCCGCCGGCCCAGATCGGCGATTATCTGGTGTTCCACGACACCGGCGCCTACGGCGCATCGATGTCCTCCAACTACAACAGCCGTCCGCTGTTGCCTGAAGTGCTGTTCGAAAACGGTGAGCCGCGCCTGATCCGCCGCCGCCAAACCATCGAAGAACTGATCGCGCTGGAGATTATCTGATAAGCGGGCGGGCGTGCTGCGCCCGCTTTACAGCGTCATGCGGCGGTGCTGGCCATTGGGCAATTGCACATCCAGCGACAGCGTGCCACCCATCGCCTCGATATAGCGTTTGAGCGATGACAGTTTGATTTCGCTGCCGCGCTTTTCCAAATTGGCGACGGAGGGTTGGCTGATGCCGAGCCGCTTCGCCAATTCAACCTGAGAGACCGCCAGCTCTTCCCTCAGCATCGCCAGCCGCAGCTCGAAAATTTCCTTGTCCGCTTTTTGCCTGGCAGTGGCAACGACGGCGGGATCGAGCTTGTCGATCAGTTGGGATAAAGGTTTGGCCATCTGCACTACCTCCGGGTTGCCAGATAATGTGAAAACTCCATGGCGGCGATGGGCAACATGCGCTGGTAAAAGCGTTGGTCGCCGGTTTTATCGCCGCCGCACAGCAATACCGCTTGCCGCTGTGGGTCAAAGGCGAAAAATACCCTGAAAGGGCGCCCGCGATGTTGAATGCGCAGCTCCTTCAACTGCCGGACCGCGTCGGAAAAATGCAGCGTATCGGCATGCGGCCGTGCCAATTGCGGGCCGAACGTCTGTAATTTGAAGATCGCCGCCAGGATGCTTGTTTGCTGGGCGTTGTTCAGCGCTAAAAACCAGTCGTCGAACCGTTCGACGGTCACCACTTGCCACATGATGCGCTCCGAATATAGCGTTTGTGCTATATAGTGTAAAGATTATTGTGCCAACAATATGCACGAACGCTGGGAGCGGAAAAAATCCAAAAGTGGGAAATGCGGCGGGCTGCGCAATCTGAGCGCATGGGTGACGGCTCACCCATGCGGCGGCGCGAATTACGGCTGTTCGTGCGCGTTGTTGAGGGTGGCGACCGAGTGGCGGCGCACCAGCGTCGGGCTGAACATGTTGGTGATTTCCGGCAGCGGTTGGCGATTGGCCAAGGCCAGGGCCAGTTCCGCCGCCTGGGTTGCCATCGCCACGATCGGGTAGCGAATGGTGGTCAGGCGCGGCCGCAGATAGCGTGAAATCAGCACGTCGTCGAAACCGATCAGCGAAATGTGTCCCGGCACGTCGACGCTGTTGTCGCTCAGCACCGAAAGTGCGCCGGCGGCCATCGGATCGTTGTAGCAGGTAACGGCGGAGAACGAACGGCCGCGGCCGAGCAATTCAGTCATCGCCTGTTCGCCGCCGATCTCGTCCGGCTCGCCGTAGGCGATCAGCTTTTCATCCACGGCAATGCCGTGCTCCTGCAGCGCGTCGAGATAGCCCTGCAGGCGATCGGTGGCGTCGGAAATCTGGTGGGTGGAGCAGATGATGGCGATGCGCTGATGCCCTTGCTGGATCAGATGACGTGTCGCCAGCCAGGCGCCGTAGCGATCGTCGAGCGCCACGCAGCGCGTTTCAAAACCCGGCAGCGTGCGGTTGATCAGCACCATGCCCGGGATCTGTTGCATCCAGCCGCAAAGTTCCCGATCGCTCAGTCTCTTGGCGTGCACCACCAGCGCCTCGCAGCGGTGCCGCACCAGCTGTTCAATCGCCTGACGCTCTTTTTCGGCGTCGTGGTAACCGTTGCCAATCAGCAGAAAATTGTGGGTGGCGTAGGCCACCTGCTCGACCGCTTTGACCATCGCGCCGAAGAAGGGATCGGAAACGTCGGAGACGATCAGGCCCAGCGTCTCGGTGGATTGCTGCGCCAGCGCCCGAGCGTTGGCGTTAGGGTGATACTGCAGCTGTTCCATGGCGGCCAGCACCGCGGTGCGCGACCCTTCGCTGGCCTTGGGGGAATTATTTATCACGCGGGATACCGTGGCCACGGAAACACCCGCCAGCCTGGCAACATCCTTTATCGTAGCCATATCAGTCAACACATCCTGGGTAATCGCTTACATCCCTCAGTTTTGCGG
The DNA here is from genome assembly GCF_010119335.3 of Serratia sp. HRI. Taxonomy (NCBI): domain Bacteria; kingdom Pseudomonadati; phylum Pseudomonadota; class Gammaproteobacteria; order Enterobacterales; family Yersiniaceae; genus Serratia; species Serratia sp. HRI. Next base: position 3,704,181 of record NZ_CP083690.1, read on the forward strand.
AAAAAAACCGGGGCTGCAAGCGGTCTCGTGCGCAACTTGTGGCGGCTGTTGCAGAATCTCTTCGCGTCTGCGCGCATAACCGTCGGCTGCCGAACGATAGCGCAATTTGTACGTTGGCTCTGGCGGCGGGCTGAGGTAACGTCTGTGCATTCCGATTTGCGCCGAGAACGCCATGTCCATTAAACGCTATCCGCAGCTCGCCCATTGGGGCGCTTATACCGCCGTGGTTGAAGACGGCCGGCTTATCCGCTGTGAACCCTTCGCCGACGATCCCGATCCTTCGCCGCTGCTCGATTCCATCGTCCCGATGGTTTACTCCGACAAACGTATCCGCAAGCCGGCGGTGCGCCGTTCGTGGCTGCAAAAGCGCGAGGGCAGCGACCGTACGCTGCGCGGCAGGGAAGACTTCGTCGAGGTGGACTGGGAGCTGGCGCTCGATTTGGTGGCGCAGGAGAACCGCCGGGTGCGCGATCGCTACGGTGCCTCCGGGCTGTTTACCGGCTCTTATGGCTGGTCATCGGCCGGGCGCTTGCATCATGCGCGTTCGCTGGTGCGACGGTTCTATTTCAGCGGCGGCGGCGGGGTCGATCAGCAGGGCAACTACAGCTGGGGCGCGGCGCAGTTTTTCCTGCCGTATGTGATCGGCACTTTCTCGCCGTTGACCGGGCGCGTCACAAGTTGGCCGAGCGTGGTGGAGCATTGCGAGCTGTTTGTGGCGTTTGGCGGGCTGGCGCTGAAAAACGCCCAGGTCTCTTCCGGCGGCGCGGCGGAGCATGCGCTCAAGCCTTGGCTGCAAAAGCTGGCGCAGAAGGGCACGCCGGTTGTCAACATCAGCCCGATGCGTGACGACTGCCCCGGGTTCGTCAACGCGGAGTGGATCCCGATCCGGCCGAATACCGACGTGGCGCTGATGCTGGCGCTGGCTTACGAAATCCAGCAGCTGGGCGCGCAGGATGAAGCCTTCCTGCACAGCCACTGCGTAGGCTATCAACAGCTGGCGGATTACCTGAACGGCGTGAGCGACGGCGTGGCGAAAACGCCGGCCTGGGCCAGCGCCATTACCGGCATTCCGGCGGCGCGCATCGCGCGGCTGGCGCGGCAGCTGATCGGCGTGCGCAGTTTTATCACCTGTTCCTACTCCGTGCAGCGCGCGCACCGCGGCGAGCAACCGTATTGGATGATGATCGCGCTGTCGGCGATGCTGGGCCAGGTGGGGCTGCCGGGCGGCGGCTTTTCCTTCGGTCATGGCTCGATGAACGGCGTCGGCAACCCGCGCGTGGACACCCCCGCGCCGACCATGCCGGTAGGGGATAACCCGGCCGGGCTGGCGATCCCGGTGGCGCGCATCTGCGACATGCTGCTGCATCCCGGCGAAGCCTATCAATTTTGCGGCGAGACGCGCCAGTACCCGGATGTTCACCTGGTGCACTGGGCCGGCGGCAACCCGTTCCATCATCATCAGCAGCTGAACCGGCTGGTGGAAGGCTGGCAGAAGCCGGATACGGTGATCGTACAAGATATCTGGTGGACGGCGGCGGCCAAAATGGCGGATATCGTGTTGCCGGTCACCAGTTCGCTGGAGCGCAACGACATCGGCGGCTCCTCGCGCGATCGCTACGTGCTGGCGATGCATCAGGCGATTGCGCCGCAGCATCAGGCGCGCAACGATTTTGATATCTTCGCCGATCTGGCGGAGCGCCTGGGCTATCGCGAACGCTTTACCGAAAACCGCGACGAGCGGGCCTGGATCGAAGAGATTTATCGGCAATGCGGCGCGGCGCAGCAGCGTGCCGGCGTCGCCTGGCCCGAGTTTGAGGATTTTTGGCGCCGGGGCTATGTCGAGCTGCCCGCGCCGGCCAAGGAGTTCGTCTTTTTTGACGCGTTCCGCGCCGATCCGCAGGCTAATCCGCTGCAGACGCCCAGCGGCAAGATCGAACTGTTCAGCGAGCGGATCGCCGGTTATCGCTACGAAGATTTCGCGCCGCATCCGCAGTGGCGGCCGCCGGTGGAGTGGCTGGGTGCGCCGCAGACCGAAACCTGGCCGCTGCATCTGATCTCCATCCAACCGAGCGATCGTCTGCACAGCCAGATGGATCCGGCGCCGCTGGCGCAGGGCAATAAGACCGCCGGGCGCGAAACCCTGTATATGCATCCCGAAGACGCGGCGCAGCGCGGCGTAGCAGAGGGTAGCGAAGTGCTGGTCAGCAATGCGCGCGGCAGCTGCCTGGCGGGGGCGACCCTCACCGACGGCGTGACGCGTGGCGTGGTGTTGATGGCGACCGGCGCCTGGTTCGAGCCGGGTTACGACGCGCAGCGCCGGCCGGTCGAACAGGCGGGCAACCCGAACGTGCTGACGCTGGATATCGGCACCTCGCCGCTGACGCAGGGGCCGAACGCCATGAGCTGTCTGGTGGAGGTCAGCGCGCGATGAATGACGATTTCACGTCGGGATAACCGGCTCGCCGTCGTTGTTATATTTATTTTTTCGCCGCTGCGGGAAGGTTTAAGTTTCATTGAGTTATTACAGCAGATCGCGGGAAATTTACAGCTGGTTGCATTTGGAGCAGAACTCTTGCGATTCGCCGGTAGTTTCCTGCTCGCCATCTCTCTAGAGTAGGTGATCCCAGAGGTATTGATTGGTGAGAAATCAGCATACTCTGTATGTTGAAGCCATTTTCAATTGCACCAACCTACGCGGATGCGTAGGTTTTTTTTTGCCTGCCATATAGTATTCTTTTTCCTACAACGATTTACACCTCCATGGCCAAGGGAGAAGGGCATGATTTTTTCACTGCTGCGCGCGCTGTTTCGCCTGCTGTTTCGGGTTCGGGTCGAAGGGGATGTTCAGCACTTCGAGCGGCAAAAACTGCTGATTACGCCGAACCACGTCTCTTTCCTCGACGGCGTGCTGCTGGCGCTGTTCCTGCCGATTAAACCGGTGTTTGCGGTTTACGCCAGCATCGGCGAGAGCTGGTTTATGCGCTGGCTGCGGCCCTACATCGATTTCGTTTCGCTCGATCCCACCAAGCCGATGGCCATCAAACAGCTGGTGCGGATGGTCGAGCAGGGGCGGCCGATCGTGGTGTTCCCTGAAGGGCGCATCACCGTGACCGGCGCGCTGATGAAAATCTACGACGGCGCGGCGTTTATCGCCGCCAAATCGGGTGCCACGGTAGTGCCGGTGCGGATCGACGGCCCCGAATTCAGCCCGTTCGGCCGCATGGCCGGGGTATTCAAGATCCGCTGGTTCCCGCGAATCAGCATCCGCATCTTGCCGCCGACCACGCTGCCGATGCCGGAAGCGCCGCGCGCGCGTGAACGCCGGGCGCTGGCGGGCGATCGGCTGATGCAGATCATGATGCGGGCGCGGATGGATACGCGTGAACCGCAGACGCTGTTCCATGCTTTGCTGGCGGCGCAGCACCGCTACGGGCGCCGCAAGCCCTGTATCGAAGACATTGCTTTCAAAGAAGACAGTTATCAGACGTTGATCAAGAAATCGCTGGGTGTCAGCCGCATTCTGCAGCGCTTTACCGCCGAAGGGGAACACGTTGGGCTGCTGTTGCCGAACGCCACCATCACCGCGGCGGCGATCTTTGGCGCTTCGCTGCGTAACCGCATCCCGGCGATGCTCAACTACACCGCCGGCGCCAACGGCCTGAACAGCGCGATGCTCGCCGCCGGCATCAAGACCATTGTCACCTCGCGCCAGTTTCTGGAAAAGGGCAAGCTGACCCACCTGCCGGAGCAGGTGCCGCAGGCTAACTGGGTGTATCTGGAAGATCTGAAGGATACCGTCACGCTGGCGGACAAGCTGTGGATTTTGCGGCATTTGCTGCAGCCGCAGCGCGCGGCGTTGCCGCAACGCCCGGAAGACGCGGCGCTGATCCTGTTCACTTCCGGTTCCGAAGGCCACCCCAAGGGCGTGGTGCATTCCCACGCCAGCCTGCTGGCCAACGTAGAACAAATTCGCACCATCGCCGACTTCACGCCGCGCGACCGCTTCATGTCGTCGCTGCCGCTGTTCCACTCGTTCGGCCTGACGGTGGGGCTACTCACGCCGCTGATCACCGGCAGCCGCATTTTCCTCTACCCCAGCCCGCTGCACTATCGCGTGGTGCCGGAGCTGGTGTATGACCGCAACTGTACGGTGCTGTTCGGCACGGCGACCTTCCTCAACAACTATGCGCGCTTCGCGCATCCGTATGATTTCGCCCGCCTGCGCTACGTGGTGGCCGGCGCGGAGAAACTGGCGGACAGCACCAAACAGATCTACCAGGATAAATACGGCATTCGCATTCTGGAAGGCTATGGCGTGACCGAGTGCGCGCCGGTGGTCTCCATTAACGTGCCACTGGCGACGAAAGTAGGCACCGTTGGCCGCATCATGCCGCAGATGGAGGCGCGCCTGATCGCGGTGCCAGGCATCGATAACGGCGGCCGCCTGCAGCTGAAGGGGCCGAATATCATGAAAGGCTATTTGCGGGTTGAGCGCCCCGGCGAGCTGGAGCCGCCGGCGGCGGAAGATGCGAACGGCGTGCTGCAGCCGGGCTGGTACGACACCGGCGATATCGTCAGCCTGGATGAGCAGGGTTACTGCACCATTCGCGGCCGCGTGAAGCGCTTCGCCAAGCTGGCGGGGGAGATGGTGTCGCTCGAGAGCGTCGAATTGCTGGCGCAGCGGCTGTCGCCGGAAAAACTGCATGCCGCCACCGTCAAAAGCGACAGCAGCAAAGGCGAGGCGCTGGTGCTGTTCACCACCGATCCCGCCATTACCCGCGAGGCATTGCTGCGGGTGGCGCGCGAGCTGGGCAGCCCGGAGCTGGCGGTGCCGCGCGATATTCGCCTGTTGAAAACGCTGCCTGTGCTCGGCAGCGGCAAACCCGATTTCGTCACCCTGCGTCATATGGCCGAACAGCCGGAGAGTGCCTGATGAATCCTTCGACCGAATCCCCTTTGTTGTCACGCGGTATGATCGCCGTCATCAGCGCGCAGTTTCTCTCGGCGTTCGGCGACAATGCGTTGCTGTTTGCCACGCTGGCGTTGATCAAGCAGCAGCTGTATCCGGACTGGAGCCAGCCGATCCTGCAGATGGCCTTTGTCGCCACCTACATCATTCTGGCGCCGTTTGTCGGCCAGGTGGCCGACAGCTTCGCCAAAGGGCGGGTGATGATGTTCGCCAACGCCCTGAAGCTGGCGGGGGCGTTGGTGATCTGCTTTGGGTTCAACCCGTTTCTCGGTTACAGCCTGGTCGGCGTGGGGGCCGCCGCGTATTCGCCGGCCAAATACGGCATTCTGGGCGAGATCACCAGCGGTGAGAAGCTGGTCAAGGCTAACGGCCTGATGGAGGCCTCGACCATCGCCGCCATTCTGACCGGGTCGGTGGCCGGCGGTATTCTGGCGGACTGGCATGTGGTCGCGGCGCTGGCGGCCTGCGCCTTGGTTTACGCGGGAGCGGTGGTCGCCAACCTGTATATTCCGCGTCTGGCGGCGGCGCGCCCGGGGGCCTCCTGGCGCCCGCGGGCTATGACGAACAGCTTCTTTACCGCCTGCGTCACGTTATGGCGCGATGGGCAGACGCGTTTCTCCTTGATCGGCACCAGCCTGTTCTGGGGGGCCGGCGTGACGTTGCGTTTTCTGCTGGTGCTGTGGGTGCCGCTGGCGCTCGGCATCGCCGATAACGCCACGCCGACGCTGCTGAACGCCATGGTGGCCGTCGGTATCGTGGTGGGGGCCGGCGCTGCCGCGCGCTTCGTCACGCTGAAGACGGTAAAACGCTGCATGCCGGCCGGGATCCTGATCGGCGTCGCGGTCGCGGTGTTCGCGCTGCAAACCACCATGCTCAATGCCTATGTCTTGTTGGCGATCATCGGCATGCTGGGGGGCTTCTTCGTGGTGCCGCTCAATGCGTTGCTGCAGGAGCGGGGCAAGCATTCGGTCGGTGCCGGCAATGCGATCGCGGTGCAAAACCTGGGTGAAAACGCCGCCATGTTGCTGATGCTGGCGCTGTATTCGCTGGTGGTGAAGCTGGGCGTGCCGGTGGTGGGGGTCGGCGTAGGGTTTGGCGTGGTGTTTGCGCTGGCGATTAGCGTGCTGTGGTGGTCGCAGCGGCGGTAAAAAACGGGGCGCAGCCTGGCTGCGCCCCGGCTGTATTAAGGCGCCGGAATGGTAAACCGGGTATGGATTTCTTCAAGCGCCTGCAGCACGTCCTCATCCAATACCACATCGAGGCTGTCGATGTTGATTTTCAACTGCTCCACCGTAGTGGCGCCCAGCAGGGTGCTGGCGACGAACGGCTGCTGACGCACGAAGGCCAAGGCCATCTGCGAAGGATCCAGCCCGTGTTTTTTGGCCAGCGCCACGTACTCGGCGATCGCCAGCTGGGTTTGCTGCCCTGAATAACGGTTGAAGCGGGTGAACAGCGTATTGCGCGCACCGGCCGGTTTAGCGCCGTTGAGGTATTTGCCGCTCAGAGTACCGAACGCCAGGCTGGAATAGGCCAGCAGTTCTACCCCTTCGTGCTGGCTGATCTCGGCCAGGCCAATCTCAAAGCTGCGGTTCAGCAGGCTGTAAGGGTTTTGAATCGACACGATGCGCGGCAGCTCGTGTTTCTCCGCCAGCTGCAGGTAGCGCATCACGCCCCAGGGCGTTTCATTGGATACCCCGATATAGCGAATCTTGCCGGCGCGCACCTGCTCGGTCAGCGCCTCCAGCGTTTCCAACAGCGTAACCGTAGCTTTGTCATCGGTGTATTGATAGTTGAGTTTGCCAAAGCAGTTGGTGGCGCGCTGCGGCCAGTGCAATTGATAAAGATCGAGATAATCGGTGTTCAGCCGCTTGAGGCTGGCGTCCAAAGCGGCGCGGATGTTTTTGCGATCGAGCGCCTGCTGCGGGCGGATGCTGCTGTCGGTGCCGCGCACCGGGCCCGAGACTTTGCTGGCCAGGACGATTTTTTCACGATTGCCGCGCGCCTTGATCCAGCTGCCGATATAGCTCTCGGTCAGGCCCTGGGTTTCCGGGCGGGGCGGCACCGGGTACAGTTCGGCGGTGTCTATCAGGTTCACGCCTGCGGCCAATGCATAGTCCAGTTGCGCATGGGCGTCGGCTTCGCTGTTCTGTTCGCCAAAGGTCATGGTGCCCAGTCCCAGCACGCTCACTTCTAAAGAACTGTGGGGAATACGGTGGTATTGCATTAACGGCCTTCCTTTCTTGTTAGCGCTGACGGGCCGCGCGGCCCGGTGAAACAGGAGCCCAATGTCAGAAGACGGCGCAAAGTCCGTCGGGCGGCGATGTCGCCTTTCCTGACTATAACCAAGCGGTGAAGATGGGGGAAGCGGATTCCGTGCGGACACGAATGAGGGCTACCGTGCTCGCGCGGGCGATAGCCGGCGGGTGGTGATTAGCGTTCGATAACCTGGGAAACCTGATCGCCGTTAATCTGGCGGTGGTTGCCTTTCTCGTCTTTATAGCTGATGAGGCCAGTGTCTTTGTCGATCTCTGGCTTGCCTTGCGTCAGGATCATGTTGCCGTCTTTGGTCGCCATCACGTAGTCGCTGGAACATCCCGCCAGGCCGGCCACCATCACCAGCGCCGACACTGCCATTACCCACTTTTTCATCCTGCGGATCCTCAATTATGCAGAAAAGGTTGTTATTTCAAGATTAGCAAACTCTCGGCGAAGGGCGTCTCAGATAAGTCTTTATCTGATAAGAAAAAGTGAAATGAGAGGTCAACGAAGCGATGGAAGCCGCCGATGGCGGCTTCCGGGTAGGGTTATTCCGGCGAGCGGTTTTTCTTGCTGCGCATCAGATTGAGCGCTTCTACCGACATCGAGAAGAACATGGCGAAGTAGATGTAGCCTTTCGGCACGTGCACCTGGAAACTTTCCAGCATCAGCGTGAAGCCCACCAGGATCAGGAACGCCAGCGCCAGCATTTTCACCGACGGATGGCGATTGACGAACTCACCGATCGGCCGGGCGGCGAACATCATCACACCGACGGCGATCACTACTGCCGCCATCATGATGAACAGATGGTCGGAAAGGCCCACGGCGGTAATCACCGAGTCCAGACTGAAGATAATATCGAGCAGCATGATCTGCACGATCGCGCCGAAGAAGCTGTGCACCTTGGTGTGGTGCTCTTCTTCCGTGCCCTCGATGGTTTCGTGGATCTCTTTGCTGGCTTTCCAGATCAGGAACAGCCCCCCCAGAAGCAGGATCAGATCGCGGGCGGAAACGGCGTGATCCAGCACGGTAAACAGCGGGTGCGTCAAGCGGATCACCCAGGCGATAGAGGCCAACAGCGCCAGGCGCATAATCATGGCGGCGGCCAGACCGAGCCGGCGAGCTTTGTTCTGTTGCGCTTTGGGCAGCTTGGCCACCACCAGCGACAGAAAAATGATGTTATCAATACCCAGTACGATCTCAAGAATGGTTAGCGTACCTAACGCTAACCAGGCATTGGGATCCATAATCCATTCGAACATTGCCCGGCACACCTTAATACTTAATAAATGCAAAACGTGAATTATACGCGTTTATCGTGGCGCTGACAGGGTTAGCTAAACCAGAGTTAAACGAAATTGCTTAGATTGAGAAATGTCTTGCCAGCAGCGCGCCGGTAAAACTCTTTTTCAGATAGAAACCGCGCGGCAGCGTCATGATAGGTTGCCCCTGTTCGCCGATGGCTTCGGTGAGCGCCTTGCTGTTGGCGGCTTTGGGGCGCAGCTGCAACACTTCGCCGTGGCGCGCGGTGATGCGCTCTACGTGGCCGAGTACGATCAGATCCATCAACTCTTCCCAATCGCGGCGCAGACTCTCTTCTTCTGCGGCGCTCGGGCTCCACAGCAGCGGCGAGCCGACGCGGCGTTCGGCCAGCGGGATCTGCCGTTCGCCTTCTACCGGTATCCACAAGACGCGCGCCAACTTGTGGCGAACGTGGCTGCTGGCCCAGGTGACGCCGCTGTTACCGGTAAGCGGGGCGACGCAGACAAAAGTGGTTTCCAGCGGTTTGCCGGCGGCGTCGACAGGAATGGTTTTCAGCTCGATGCCCAGTTCGGGAAAGTCCTGCTCCGGTTTGCTGCCGGCCATGGCGCCGAGGTACAGCTCCAGCAGCATGCCCACCCAGCCCTTATCGCGCTTCAGATCCTTGGGGATCGGCAGCTGCGCGCGGGCGGCCAGCTCGCCAAAGCTGGCGCCGGCCAGCGCCTGAGCACGCTCGAACAGCTGCCGTTCATTTTCCGGCGGGGGCGGCAAAGGGGATAAAAACGCCATAAATCAAGCCTGTCGAATTTGGTTGAAAAACGTACTGCAATTATGCACGACGAACAATAACCATCATCGCCTGGGGAAAAGAATAATAGTAGCATGATTTTACATGACTTTTTTCATTTCCTTGCGGGGTAGGCAATGCACTGGCGGGGCTTGTTCACCTGAAGCCACCGACAATAAACAGGATCTTACACCTATTTATCCACAGATTTATGGGATAACCCAAATTTTTACCGATCACTGGTTCAATTTACAGCCTTGACTCGGGCAGTTTTTTACGAATTTGTCCGTTTTGTGCGTAACTTGCTCGGATAATCTGTGGATAAAAACGGCGTTGGTGGATCTTTCGCCAGGGTAAGATCCTTACCGTGCATAGATCACATTTTTACCCTGTACATAATGATGGGGCATTAATTAAATATATATTTTTAAAGTAAATATGTGTTTTAGGGGGCAATGGGGGATTTTGGGGTTTAAGAGTTGTACCGGCTTATCCCTCGAGTTCTGCACACACCTATCCACAGAAAAAGTGAATAAAACCGGCCAGATAGGCTGGGGTATGTTTATAACTTTGCCTATATCTGTGAGTTATCTCAATGTTATCCGGCCCGCAGCGCCGTAAAGCAGTGGTTTACCGCCTGTAGCTTGTGTGAAACAATCAGGACATCTATGCGAATTTAAGCTTATCGAGGTAGTCCGGTGATCGATGATGATGGCTACCGCCCGAATGTTGGTATCGTAATCTGTAATCGTCAGGGGCAGGTCTTATGGGCCCGCCGTTACGGTCAGCACTCCTGGCAGTTTCCCCAAGGTGGGATTAACCCTGGCGAAACTGCGGAGCAGGCGATGTACCGTGAGCTGTTCGAAGAAGTGGGGCTGAGTAAAAAGGATGTGCGCATCCTGGCTTCGACCCGCAACTGGTTGCGCTATAAATTGCCGAAACGTTTGGTGCGTTGGGACACAAAGCCGGTTTGTATCGGCCAAAAGCAAAAATGGTTTTTGTTGCAGCTACTGTGCAATGACGCTGATATCAACATGCAGCGCAGCAGCACGCCGGAGTTCGACGGTTGGCGCTGGGTGAGCTTCTGGTATCCGGTGCGCCAGGTGGTGTCGTTCAAACGCGACGTCTACCGCCGGGTGATGAAAGAATTCGCTGTGACCGTGATGCCGATGCAAGAGCAGGCGGCGCCGCGGCAGGCCCCCGCTTATCGCCGAAAGAGAGGTTAAGTTAAGCCGACTATGCTCACGCGCTTGCGAGAAATTGTAGAGAAGGTGGCCGCGGCGGCCAGTCTGACGGATGCGCTGGATCTGCTGGTCAATGAAACCTGTCTGGCGATGGACACCGAAGTGTGTTCCATCTACCTGGCGGACAACGATCGCCGCTGTTACTACCTGATGGCCACGCGCGGGCTGAAAAAGCCGCGTGGGCGCACTATCGCATTGGCGTTTGACGAGGGCGTCGTCGGGTTGGTCGGCCGCCGGGCCGAGCCTATCAACCTGGCCGATGCCCAAAGCCACCCCAGTTTCAAATACGTTCCGCAGGTGAAAGAGGATCGTTTCCGATCCTTCCTCGGGGTGCCGATCATTCATCGGCGCCAGCTGCTGGGCGTGCTGGTGGTGCAGCAGCGCGAACTGCGCCAGTTCGACGAAAGCGAAGAGTCTTTCATGGTCACCCTGGCCACGCAGATGGCTGGGATCCTGTCACAGTCGCAGCTCAACGCCATTTTCGGCCAGTATCGCCAAACGCGCGTGCGCGCGCTGGCGGCTTCGCCCGGCGTGGCGGTGGCGGAAGGGTGGCAGGACAGCAGCCAGCCTTCTCTCGATCAGGTTTACCGCGCGTCGACGCTGGACACCGCCAGCGAGCGCGAGCGCCTGACCCTGGCGCTGGAAGAGGCCGGCGCGGAATTTCGCCGCTTCAGCAAGCGTTTTGCCGCCAGTTCGCAAAAAGAGAGCGCGGCGATCTTCGATCTTTATTCTCACCTGTTAAACGACGCCCGTCTCAAGCGCGAACTGTTCGCCGAAATCGACAACGGTTCGGTGGCGGAGTGGGCGGTGAAACAGGTGATAGAAACCTTTGCCGAGCAGTTCGCCAAACTGCAGGACACCTACATGCGCGAGCGCGGCAGCGATCTGCGCGCGCTGGGCCAGCGCCTGCTGTTCCACCTCGACGACACCACCCAGGGCGCCACCCAGTGGCCGGCGCGTTTTGTGCTGGTGGCGGATGAACTGACCGCGACATTGCTGGCCGAAGTGCCGCAGGATCGTCTGGCCGGCGTGGTGGTGCGCGACGGTGCCGCCAACTCGCATGCGGCAATTCTGGTGCGGGCGATGGGGGTACCGACGGTGATGGGCGCCGACATCCAGCCTTCTCTGCTCAGCCAGCGGCTGCTGATCGTCGACGGTTATCGCGGTGAACTGCTGGTCGATCCTGAGCCGGTACTGGTGCAGGAATATCAACGGCTGATCAGCGAAGAGCTGGAGCTGAGCAAGCTGGCGGAAGACGACGTCGAGCAGCCTGCGCAGTTGAAAAGCGGCGAGCGCATTCAGGTGATGCTGAATGCCGGCCTCAGCCCGGAACATGAACAGCTGTTGGGCGGCCGGGTGGATGGCGTGGGGCTATACCGCACCGAAATCCCGTTCATGCTGCAAAGCGGCTTCCCTTCCGAAGAGGAGCAGGTCGCGCAGTACCAGGGCATGCTGCAGCTTTACCCGAGCAAGCCGGTCACGCTGCGCACCCTGGACATCGGCGCCGACAAGCAGCTGCCCTATATGCCGATCAGCGAAGAGAACCCTTGCCTGGGCTGGCGCGGCATCCGTATTACCCTGGATCAGCCGGAGATCTTTTTGATTCAGGTGCGCGCGATGCTGCGTGCCAACGCCGGCACCGGCAACCTGGGCATTCTGCTGCCGATGGTCACCAGCCTGGAGGAGGTCGACGAGGCTAAACGCCTGATTGACCGCGCCGGGCGCGAGGTGGAAGAAGTGCTCGGCTACACGATCCCGAAACCGAAGATCGGCGTGATGCTGGAAGTGCCGTCGATGATTTTCCTGATCCCGCATCTGGCCGGGCGCGTTGATTTCATCTCGGTCGGCACTAATGACTTGACGCAGTACCTGCTGGCGGTGGATCGCAACAACACCCGGGTCGCCTCGTTATACGACAGTTTGCATCCCGCGATGTTGCAGGTGCTGAGACTGATCGCCGAGCAGGGGAAAGCAGCCGGGTTGCAGCTTAGCCTCTGCGGTGAACTGGCCGGCGATCCCATGGGCGCGCTGTTGCTGGTGGGTATGGGCTATCGTAATCTGAGCATGAACGGCCGCAGCGTGGCGCGCATCAAATACCTGCTGCGGCATATCGACCTTGCCGACGCCGAAGTGCTGGCACAGCGGGTGCTGAACACTCAGATGACCACCGAAGTGCGCCATCTGGTGGCGGCGTTTATGGAGCGGCGCGGCATGGGCGGGCTGATCCGCGGGGGCCGATAGCCGCCGCGCGGTGTGATTTTTTTACAGAACTTTTCCCGCCCTGCCGGACCGGACCGCGCTAAGCCTATGTTATGATGCGCAACCTCAGCGCGGCGCATGCTCGTCGCCTTGCACACCACAGCGGCTAACGCTGCCGTTTGCAAGGCGCGGGATAATCTTCGTCGCCGCTTGGCACCTGCCGCCCCCGCATGGGGAAAAATAACAGACATGTTGTGGTGATAGATGAGCAATAGCTATCTGGCGTTTCCTAAATTTGATCCGGTCATTTTCTCCATTGGCCCGGTTTCTTTGCATTGGTACGGCCTGATGTACCTGGTCGGCTTCGTTTTTGCCATGTGGCTGGCGGTGCGCCGCGCCAACAAGCCGGGCAGCGGCTGGACCAAAGACGAAGTTGAAAACCTGCTCTACGCCGGTTTCCTGGGCGTATTCGTCGGCGGCCGCGTGGGCTATGTGCTGTTCTACAACTTGCCGCTGTTCCTGGATAACCCGCTCTATCTGTTCAAGGTCTGGGATGGCGGCATGTCGTTCCACGGCGGCTTGATGGGGGTGATTCTGGTGATGTTCTGGTTCGCTCGCCGCACCAAACGCACCTTCTTCCAGGTTTCCGATTTTATCGCGCCACTGATCCCATTTGGTCTGGGGGCCGGCCGCCTCGGCAACTTCATCAACGGTGAACTGTGGGGCCGCGTGACCACCGATACCCCCTGGGCAATGCTGTTCCCAAGCTCGCGCAGCGAAGACGTGGCCCTCGCCGCCGCCGATCCTTCTCTGCTGCCGCTGCTGAACCAGTACGGCGTACTGCCGCGCCACCCGTCGCAGCTGTATGAACTGCTGCTGGAAGGTGTGGTGCTGTTTATCATTCTGAACCTGTTTATTCGCAAGCCGCGGCCGATGGGCGCCGTATCGGGCCTGTTCCTGATCGGTTATGGCACATTCCGCATCATCGTTGAGGCGTTCCGCCAGCCGGATGCCCAGCTTGGCCTGTTCGACGGCGTTATCAGCATGGGGCAGATCCTGTCCATCCCGATGGTGGTGGCCGGTGTTATTATGATGATTTGGGCGTACCGTCGTCGCCCGCAGCAACAACTGTCGTGAGGGACAAATGAAACAGTATCTGGATTTGATGAACAAGGTGCTCGCCGAGGGCACCCCTAAAGCCGACCGTACCGGCACTGGCACGTTGTCGATTTTCGGCCACCAGATGCGTTTCAACTTGCAGGAAGGTTTCCCGTTGGTGACCACCAAGAAATGTCATCTGCGTTCGATCATTCATGAGCTGTTATGGTTCCTGAACGGCGATACCAACATCGCCTACCTACGTGACAACAAGGTCACCATTTGGGACGAGTGGGCCGATGAAAACGGCGATCTCGGCCCGGTGTACGGCAAACAGTGGCGCGCCTGGGGCGCAGCGGACGGCCGTCAGATCGATCAACTGAGCAACGTGCTCCAACAGCTGAAGCAGGATCCGGATTCGCGCCGCATCATCGTTTCCGCCTGGAACGTCGGCGAGCTGGATCAGATGGCGTTGGCGCCGTGCCACGCGTTCTTCCAGTTCTACGTAGCGGACGGCAAGCTCTCTTGCCAGCTGTACCAGCGTTCCTGCGACGTCTTCCTCGGCCTGCCGTTCAACATCGCCAGCTACGCGCTGTTGGTGCACATGATGGCGCAGCAGTGCGATCTGGAAGTGGGCGATTTCGTCTGGACCGGCGGCGATACCCACTTGTACAGCAACCACATGGAACAGACTCAGCTGCAGCTGACGCGTGAACCGCGTCCGTTGCCGAAACTGGTGATCAAACGCAAGCCGGCTTCGCTGTTCGATTACCGTTTCGAAGACTTCGAGATCGAAGGTTACGATCCGCATCCGGCCATCAAGGCACCGGTCGCGATCTGACCTTAACCGCATCACATCAGGGGCGCAGCGATTGTGCCCCTTTTTTTATCCGCATTGCGCACCGCGCCGCATTTTATTGTCGCCACTTGTCGCTATAGGGAAAACATTGCATAGCTTGCCGCAAGGCTTGCGCATGCGGCTTTACCGCCTTGTTACGGCCCTTACACTGGCCGCATGAAAGAAAATACGCTATCGAACATCAATGACCGCCAGCGTGGCATGACGCTGATTGAGCTGTTGGCGGCGCTTCTGATCGCCGGCATGCTGACCGGCTGGGGCGTCGGGCAATGGCGCCACCATCAGCAAACGCTGCGCCTGGAACATACTGCCCAGCAGCTGCTGGCGTTTCTGCTGCGGCTGCAGGCGGACGCCAACTGGCGCAACCGCACGACGCTGCTGTGGTTCAAGAACGGCACGCCCTGGTGCCTGGGCGGGGGGGTGCCGCCGCCGGATTGCGCTTCCGCCGAGGGTTCCGTTTTCTCACCGTCTTATCGCGACGTCGCTTTGAGCGGCTACACCGGCAAAGAGATTGGGTTTTACGGTTTGCGCAATACCGCACAGGCGGGGCACATCCTTCTCAGCAACGACGCAGGCAGCCTGCGGTTGGTGCTGTCTGCCCGTGGGCGACTGCGTTTGTGCAACGAAGGGCAGCGGCTCAGGGGCATGGCGCTATGTTGACTTTAGAACGCGGTTTTACCTTGCCGGAGGTGATGTTGGCGTTGGTCTTCGGCAGCGTAATCGCGCTTGGCGCGGCGAAAACGTACCCGCTGTTGCGCCAGCAAAGCGTGGCCGTCGGCCAGCACTTTCGGCTGGAGTCAACGCTGCGGCAGTTGGCGTTCGGCATTGAGAAAGATCTGCGCCGCGCCGGTTTTTGCGCCGGGCAGTGCGCCGGCCGGCCGCTGCTGATCGGCCAGGCTGCGGGAGAAGCGGCGGGCAGCTGCGTTATCGTCGCCTACGACATTACTCGCAGCGGGCAATGGCTCACTTCGGGCGAGGATGCAGGCTATTTCGGTTACCGGCTGCGCAATGGCGCCTTGGAAGGGCAGCGCGGCGTGAGCCAATGCGGTGGCGGTGGCTGGGAGCGGCTACTCGACCATGACGAGGTGCGCATTGAGCGGTTTCATGTGGCGATTGAGCGCGGGGAGCACGGCGGGGCGCTGGCCCGTCTGACGCTGGCGGGGCGCTCCGCCAGCGATGCGCGTATCGGGCGCAACCTGAGCGGGAGCGTCGAAATGGCAGCGCTGCCATGAACCGGCGCACCCAGCGAGGCGGTAGCACCCTGGCGGCGGTGATGTTGCTGTTGGCGCTGGGGCTGATGTTGCTTAACGCTCAGCATCGGCAGTTGGATAACGCGCTGTTACTGGCTGCCGATCAGCAGCGTTACCTTCAGGCTTACAATCAGGCCGCTTCGGCGCTGAGTTGGGGCATCAGCCAGCGCTGGCCACGCGCTGAGCTGAGTGCGGCGGCCTGGTTATGCAGGCAGCGCGCGGAGCTGACGGCCTGCGCTCGGCTGTCTGCCAGAGCGGGCGTTGTGACGGTACGCGGCCTTGGCGAAATGCGCGGCGGTGAACCGCTATGGTTGTATCAATGGGGCACTTTTAACGGCGCGGAGGCCGCTGGCAAGGTGCAAGCACAGCCGGGCGGTCGGCTGGATTTTTGCCCCGAGAAAAGGCTGGCCGACTGTGACGGCTAACGCTCGGACTGGGCGGCTATCCCGCAACGGCTTCAGCCTGCCGGAAGTGTTGGTGGCTGCCTTGCTGTTCTCGGTGTCGCTGCTGGGCTTGTTACAGTATCATCAGGTGCTGTTGCAGTCGTTTCAGCGCCAGTGGCACTACCGGCAAGCCTGGGGGCTGGCGCATCAGCAGCTGGAGGCGTTTGCCGTCACCGGACGGCTCGAGGCTGAACCGCTGCCGGAAGGGTGGCGACGCGAGACGGCGCTTGACGATGCGGAGAGTGATTGCCGCCGATTGACGGTCAGGATCCAAACGCCGCAGCGGCAGTGGGCAACGCTGAGCCGCTGGTATTGCACCCGCTTTTAAGCCGGTATGTCTTTTGTTTTAAAGGAGCCTTGATGTTCACGGTTTATCATTCCAATCAGCTGGATTTGTTGAAAACGCTGACCAGCGCGCTGATAGCCAGAGATCCGTTGGCCGATCCTTTTCAACAGGAAGTGGTGCTGGTGCAGAGCCCCGGCATGGCGCAATGGCTGCAGATGCAGCTGGCGGAACAGTTCGGCATCGCCGCCAATGTCGCGTTTCCGCTGCCGGCGACCTTTATTTGGGACATGTTCACCCGGGTGTTGCCGGATATCCCGAAAGAGAGCGCCTTCAGCAAGGACGCCATGACCTGGAAGCTGATGTGGTTGTTGCCGGAGATGCTGACCCAGCCGGCGTTTGCGCCACTGCAGCACTATCTGACCGATGACGGCGACAAGCGCAAGATCCACCAGTTGGCCGGCCGGGTCGCCGACCTGTTCGACCAGTATTTGGTTTATCGCCCGCAGTGGCTGGAGAGCTGGCAGCGCGGTGAGCGTATCGACGGTCTGGCGGAGGCTCAGCAATGGCAGGCGCCGCTCTGGGCGCGATTGGTGGAGTACACGCAAGAGCTGGGGCAGCCGGAATGGCACCGCGCCAATCTGTACAGCCGCTTTATCCACGCGCTGGAGCAGGCAAAAACGTGCCCGCCCGGTTTGCCGCCGCGGGTGTTTATCTGCGGCATCTCGGCATTGCCGCCGGTCTATTTGGAGGCGCTGCAGGCGCTGGGGCGGCATATCGATATCCACCTGATGTTTACCAACCCCTGTCGCTATTACTGGGGCGACATTCAGGATTACGCTTTCCTGGCTCGCTTGCAGAGCCGCAAGCGCCGTCACTACCACCAGGCTCGTGAGCAGGGGCTGTTCCGCGAGCCGGATGACGCGGCGCGCCTGTTTGACGCCGAAGGCCAGCAGCAGCTCAGTAACCCGCTGCTGGCCTCCTGGGGCAAGCTGGGGCGCGATCACCTCTATCTGCTGTCGCAGATGGAAGGGGCGCAAGAGGTCGACGCCTTTGTCGACATCCCGGCCGATACCATGCTGCACGCCGTTCAGCGCGATATGCTGGAGCTGGAAGACCATGCGGTAATCGGTATTACCGCGGAAACGCTGGAAAGCAGCTTCAGCAAACGTCCGCTTGATGAGAACGACCGCTCCCTCAGCCTGCATGCCTGCCACAGCCCGCAGCGAGAAGTGGAGGTTTTGCACGATCAACTGCTGAGCATGCTGGCGCAGGATCCGTCGTTGACGCCGCGCGATATCATCGTGATGGTGGCGGATATCGACAGCTACACGCCTTACATTCAGGCGGTGTTCGGCAATGCCCCCGCCGAGCGCTACCTGCCGTTCGCCATTTCCGACCGTAAAGCGCGCCAGGCACATCCGGCGCTGCAGGCGTTCATTTCACTGCTCGATCTGCCGCAAAGTCGCTTTACCTCGGAACAGGTACTGGCGCTGCTGGAGGTGCCGGCCCTGGCCGCCCGTTTCGCCATTGGCGAAGAGGGGCTGCGCCTGTTACGTCATTGGGTCGGTGAATCCGGCGTGCGCTGGGGCCTGGACGACGATAACGTGCGCGAACTGGATCTGCCCGCCACCGGCCAGCATACCTGGCGCTTCGGCATTACGCGTATGCTGCTCGGCTACGCGATGGACAGCAATGCCGGCGATTGGCAGGGCATTTTACCTTACGACGAATCGAGCGGATTGGTCGCCGAGTTGGCGGGGCAGTTGGCGGATCTGCTGGCGCAGCTCAGCCACTGGCGGCAAATCTTGAGCGAAGCGCGCCCGCTCGAAGCGTGGCTGCCGCTGTGCCGGCAACTGCTGGATGCCTTCTTCGCTGCGGACAGCGACACCGAAGTTGTGTTGGCGCTGATCGAACAGCAGTGGCAGCAGGCCATCAATTTTGGCCTGGCGGCGCGCTATCCCGATGAGGTGCCGTTGACCATTCTGCGTGACGATCTGGCGGCGCGCCTCGATCAGGAGCGCATCAGCCAGCGCTTCCTCGCCGGACAAATCAACTTCTGTACGCTGATGCCGATGCGTTCCATTCCGTTCAAGGTGGTGTGCCTGCTGGGCATGAATGACGGCGTGTATCCGCGCACGCTGCCGCCGCTGGGGTTCGATCTGATGGCGCAGCAGGTTAAGCGCGGTGACCGTAGCCGTCGCGATGACGACCGCTATCTGTTCCTGGAAGCGATTTTGTCCGCTCAGCAGCGGCTGTATATCAGTTTCATCGGCCGTTCCATTCAGGACAACAGCCTGCGCTACCCTTCGGTGCTGGTCACCGAGCTGCTGGAGTACCTGGAGCAAAGCTATTGTCTGCCGGGAGATGAGGAACTCAGCGCAGACGCCAGCGCCCGGCGGGTAGGTGAGCACTTGCTGAAGTGGCACGCGCGCATGCCGTTCGCCGCCGAGAATTTCTTGCCGGGCTCGGAGGCGCAAAGCTATGCCGCCGAGTGGCTGCCCGCCGCCGATGGGCGCGGTGCGGCGCATCCGGCGTTCAACCAGCCGCTGCCTGCCGAAGCGCTGCAGCAAATATCGTTGGATGAGCTGCTGCGATTTTACCGCCATCCGATTCGCGCATTTTTCCAACTGCGGCTGGGCGTCAGTTTTATCCTGGAAGAGACCGAGCTGCCCGACGAAGAACCCTTCACGCTGGATAACCTCAGCCGCTACCAGTTCAACAGCCAGCTGCTGAATACGCTGATAGACGGCGACGATCCCGAACGGTTGTTCCTGCGGGTGCGCGCCGCCGGCGGCTTGCCCTATGGCGCCTTCGGCGAAATCTATTGGCAAAAGCAGCAGGAAGAGATGAGCGAACTGGCCGAGCAGGTGCGTGCGGAACGCGCAGAGAGCCATAGCCTGGAGCTGGATATCGATATCGCCGGCGTGCGCCTCAGCGGCTGGCTGCATCAGGTGCAGGATGACGGCCTGCTGCGCTGGCGGCCCGCTACGCTGTCGGCGGTGGACGGCATATTGCTGTGGCTGGAGCACCTGGTGTACTGCTGCGCCGGCGGCACCGGCGAGAGCCGCATGTATGGCCGCAAGAATTCCGCCTGGCGCTTTGCCGCGCTGGCGCCAGAAGAGGCACAGGCGCAGCTGGCGGAACTGCTGGCGGGCTATCAGCGCGGTCTGAGTCAGCCGCTGCTGTTGCTGAACAAGAGCGGCTGGGCGTGGCTAAGTCAGTGCTATCTGCCGGAAACGCAGGAAATCGACTGGGAGGAAGAAGCGCAAATTAAGGCACGCGCCAAACTGCTGCAGGCCTGGCAGGGCGATCAGCGCATTTCCGGAGAAGGGGAAGATCCCTACGTGCAGCGGGTGTTCCGCCAATTGGATAATGAATACTTGGCGCAAATACTGGCCGAAACAGAGCGTTATCTGTTGCCGGTGGCGCGGCATAACCTGGGGTAACAATCCCCCGGTGGTGCTGTGCGGCGGGAGGTGGTAAAAATAACGAAGGTTATATTCAACCATTGGGGTAATTCCCGGTCTTACATAACGAACAGGCATATACCCGCCGTGTTTCGGGCCGCCACATTGGCGAAGAACCCGGCGAGTACCGATTTGGTTATGTGGTTTTGATGCACGTCGCCAACGTCAGGGAGTGGGCGTAGCGACGTCAGAATAGGGGTTTATTTTGGATATGCGCAGACAGTTGGCCCGTATCGCCGGGCTGGTATTATTGGCTATGTGTTGGGCACCGTTGAGTTGGGCCGCGCAAGGATGGCAACCGCTGGCGGAGAAGATCAACAAGAGCGAACACGATCCACGTCAGTATGAAGCGATCAAGTTGGCTAACGGCATGACGGTGTTGCTGGTGTCCGATGCCCGGGCACCGAAATCGCTGGCGGCGCTGGCATTGCCGGTTGGGTCACTCGAAGATCCGAACAGCCAACTGGGCTTGGCGCACTATCTGGAGCATATGGTACTGATGGGCTCCAAACGTTACCCAGAGCCGGAGAACCTGTCCGAATTCCTGAAAAAGCACGGCGGCAGCCACAACGCCAGCACGGCCTCTTATCGCACTGCCTTCTATCTGGAAGTGGAAAATGACGCGCTGGAGCAGGCGGTCGATCGCATGGCCGACGCCATTGCCGAGCCGCTGCTGGATCCGGGCAATGCCGATCGCGAGCGCAACGCGGTGAACGCCGAATTGACGATGGCGCGTTCGCGCGACGGCATGCGTATGGCGCAGGTCGGCGCGGAAACCCTTAACCCGGCGCATCCGAGCGCGCGCTTCTCCGGCGGTAATCTCGATACGCTGAAAGACAAGCCGGACAGCAAATTGCACGATGAGCTGACCGGCTTCTATAAACGCTACTACTCCGCCAACCTGATGATGGGCGTTTTGTACGGCAATCAGCCGTTGCCGCAGCTGGCTGATATTGCGGCGAAAACCTTCGGCCGCGTGCCGAATCACGACGCCAGCGTGCCGCCGATCACCGTGCCGGCCGTGACGCCGGAACAGCAGGGCATCATCATTCACTATGTGCCGGCGCAGCCGCGCAAGCAGCTGAAGGTCGAGTTCCGCATCGATAACAACAGCGCCGCGTTTCGCAGCAAAACCGATACCTACATCAGCTACCTGATCGGCAACCGCAGCAAGAACACGCTGTCTGACTGGTTGCAGAAGCAGGGGCTGGCGGACGCCATCAATGCCGGCGCCGATCCGATGGTCGATCGCAACGGCGGCGTCTTCGCCATCAGCGTCTCCCTGACCGACAAAGGCCTGGCCCAGCGCGACGAAGTCGTCGCCGCCATTTTCAACTACCTGAAAATGCTGCGCAGCGAAGGCATCAAGCAGAGCTACTTCGATGAAATCTCGCATGTTCTGAACCTGGATTTCCGTTATCCGTCGATCACGCGCGACATGGACTACATCGAATGGCTGGTGGACACGATGCTGCGCGTGCCGGTTGAGCATGCGCTGGACGCGCCTTACCTGGCCGATCGTTATGATCCTAAGGCGATCGCCGAACGTCTGGATGCCATGACGCCGCAAAACGCGCGCATCTGGTTCGTCAGCCCGGATGAGCCGCACAACAAGACGGCCTATTTCGTCAACGCGCCTTACCAGGTCGACAAAATCACGCCGCAGCGCTTTACGCAGTGGCAGCAGCTGGGCAGCGGCATTTCCCTGTCGTTGCCGGCGCTCAACCCGTACATCCCGGATGACTTTACCCTGACCAAGCCGTCGCACGAGTTCAAAAAGCCGGAAATGGTGGTGGATAAACCTGGCCTGCGCGTGCTGTACATGCCGAGCCGTTACTTCGCCGACGAGCCGAAGGCCGACGTCACCGTCGCTTTCCGCAACGCCAAGACCATGGATTCCGCGCGTAACCAGGTGCTGTTCTCGCTGACGGATTATCTGGCCGGCCTCGCGCTGGATCAGCTGAGCTATCAGGCATCGGTCGGCGGACTGAGCTTCTCGACCTCGCCGAACAACGGCCTGATGTTTAACGCCAACGGTTTTACCCAGCGTTTGCCGCAGTTGCTGACGGCGCTGATCGAGGGCTATTCCAGCTTCACGCCGACGGAAGATCAGCTGGCGCAGGCCAAATCCTGGTATCTGGAACAGTTGGACGCCGCCGAGAAGGGCAAGGCGTTTGAGCTGGCCATTCAGCCGGTGCAGATGGTTTCGCGCGTGCCGTATTCCGAACGCCGCGAGCGCCGCGAAGTGCTGAAGACGCTGACGCTGAAAGACGTGCTGGCCTATCGCGATAGCCTGCTGGCCGAGGCCACGCCAGAGCTGTTGGTGGTGGGCAACATGAGCAAGCAGCAGGTCGACACGCTGGCGTCGACGCTGAAGCATCGCCTGGGCTGTACCGGCATTGAATGGTGGCACGGCGAAGATGTGGTGGTGGACAAGAATCAGCTGGCCAACCTGCAACAGGTGGGCAGCAGCACCGACTCGGCGCTGGCGGCGGTCTATGTGCCGACCGGCTACGACGAAGTGACCGGCATGGCCTACAGCTCGCTGCTGGGGCAGATTATTCAGCCGTGGTTCTATAGCCAACTGCGCACTCAGGAGCAATTGGGGTATGCGGTCTTTGCCTTCCCGATGTCGGTGGGGCGCCAGTGGGGCGTGGGCTTCCTGTTGCAGAGCAACAGCAAGCAGCCGGCCTACCTGTACCAGCGCTATCAGGATTTCTACCCGAAAACCGAGAAGCGCTTGCGCGACATGAGCGAGGCGGACTTTGAGCAGTACAAACAGGCGCTCATCAATGAGCTGAAGCAGCGGCCGCAAACCCTGAGCGAAGAGGCCAGTCGGTTCGCCAACGATTTCGATCGCGGCAATTTTGCCTTCGATACCCGTCAGAAGCTGATTGCGCAGGTGCAACAGCTGACGTCGGCCAAACTGGCGGATTATTTCCACCAGGCGGTGATCCAGCCACAGGGGCTGGCGGTGCTGTCACAGGTGAGTGGCAGCGGGCAAGACAAGGCGGATTACGCGGCGCCTAAGGACTGGGTCACCTATCCGAACGCGTCTGCATTGCAGCAGATCCTGCCGCGCAAAGTGGCGACGCCATGACGGAAACTGCCCCGCAGAGGCTGGAGCCGCTGACGCTGCCGCTGTTCGGCGAACGCCTGATCGAGGCGTCGGCGGGCACCGGCAAAACCTTTACCATCGGCGCGCTGTATCTGCGTCTGCTGCTGGGGTTGGGCGGTGAAGCGGCGTTTCCTCGCCCGCTGACGGTAGAAGAAATCCTGGTGGTGACCTTTACCGAGGCCGCCACTGAGGAGCTGCGCGGGCGTATCCGCGACAATATTCACGGATTACGCATCGCCTGTGTACGGGGCGTCAGCGCCAACCCGCTGTTTTCGGCGCTAATGGCTGAAATTGACGATTTGACCGACGCCGCTTCGCAGCTGCTGGCGGCGGAGCGGCAGATGGACGAAGCGGCGATCTACACCATTCACGGCTTTTGCCAACGAATGCTGACGCACAACGCCTTCGAGTCCGGCATGCTGTTTGAACAAACGCTGGTGCAGGACGAGCTGCCGCTGCGGCGGCAGGCCTGTGCCGACTTCTGGCGTCGCCACTGCTATCCGTTGCCGCTGGGCGTGGCGCGTGCGGTCAGCCAGGAGTGGAGCGGCCCGGAAGCGTTGCTGGCCGATCTCTCCGGTTATCTGCACGGTGAAGCGCCGGCGCTGCGTCGGCCGCCGAAGGAGGAAGAAACCGTCCTGATGCGCCACGAGCAGATCGTCGCACGCATCGACGCCATCAAGGCGCAATGGCGGGCGGCGGCGGGCGAGCTGGAGGCGCTGATCGCCCAGTCAGGCGTCGATAAGCGCAGTTACAGCAGCAAGCACCTGCCGAACTGGCTGAACAAGGTCGGCGAATGGAGCGGGCAGGAGACTCAGGACTACCAGCTGCCGAAGGAACTGGATAAATTTCGCCAGTCGGTGCTGCTGGAGAAGACCAAGAAAGGCGAGCCGCCGCGGCATGCGCTGTTCACGGCGATAGATGAACTGTTCGATGAACCCTTGACGCTGCGCGACCTGATCATGGCGCGCGCGCTCAGCGAGATCCGCACTTCCATTCAGCAGGAAAAGCGCCAGCGCGCCGAGCTGGGGTTTGACGACCTGCTCAGCCGGCTGGACGGCGCCCTGCAAAGCGGCGGCGGCGAACAGCTGGCGCAGGCGATCCGTCAGCGCTACCCGGTGGCGATGATCGATGAATTCCAGGATACCGATCCGCAGCAATACCGTATTTTCCAAAAGCTTTACGTCGGCCGGCCCGATTGCGGCTTGCTGCTGATCGGCGATCCCAAGCAGGCTATTTACGCCTTTCGCGGCGCCGACATTTTTACCTACATGCGGGCGCGTTCAGAGGTGAGCGCCCACTATACGCTGGAGACTAACTGGCGCTCGTCGCCGTCGATGGTCGCCAGCGTTAATCACCTGTTTTCTCAGGTA
Source organism: Serratia sp. HRI (assembly GCF_010119335.3). NCBI lineage: Bacteria > Pseudomonadati > Pseudomonadota > Gammaproteobacteria > Enterobacterales > Yersiniaceae > Serratia > Serratia sp. HRI. The sequence goes on from NZ_CP083690.1 coordinate 3,728,790, forward strand.
GAAAAGCCTTTCCTGTTCGGCCAAATCCCCTTTATCGAGGTCAGCGCGGCAGAAAAGAACCAAGGGTTGGCGTTTGACCTGCACGGCAAGCCGCAACCGGCGATGCAGTTCTGGCTGCAGCAGGGGGAAGGCGCCGGTGTAAGTGATTACCAACAGTTGATGGCGCGCCTGTGCGCCACGCAAATTCGTGACTGGCTCAGCGCCGGGCAGCAGGGCCAGGCGTGGCTGCAGGGCGGCAAAGAGCCAAGGCCGGTACAAGCTTCCGATATCACGGTGCTGGTGCGCAGCCGCAATGAGGCTGCGTTGGTGCGCGATGCGCTGAGCGCGCTGTCCATTCCATCGGTGTATCTATCCAACCGCGACAGCGTGTTCGACACCCCGGAGGCCAAAGACCTGCTGTGGTTGTTGCAGGCGGTGTTGGCGCCGGAACAGGAGCGCACGCTGCGCAGCGCCATGGCCACCGGGCTGATGGGGCTGGACGCGCCGACGCTGGACGGCCTGAGCCGCGATGAGCGCGCCTGGGACGCGTTGGTTAATGAATTCGACGATTACCGCACGCTCTGGCTGCGCCGCGGCGTGTTGCCGATGCTGAGCGAGGTGATGAAAGCGCGCCAGCTGGCGGAGAACCTGCTGGCCAGCGCCGGCGGCGAGCGTCGCTTGACCGACGTGCTGCACCTGGGGGAGCTGTTGCAAGAGGCGGCGGCGCAGCTCGACAGCGAGCATGCGCTGGTTCGCTGGTTGGCGCAGCAGATTGCCCAGCCTAATCGCCAGTCCGACAATCAACAGCTGCGGCTGGAGAGCGACCGGCATCTGGTGCAGGTGATCACCATCCACAAGTCTAAGGGGCTGGAATTCGATCTGGTGTGGCTGCCGTTCGTCGGCAATTTCCGCCAGCAGCAACAGGCGCTGTATCACGATCGCCATAGCTTCCAGGCATTGCTGGATCTCGACGCCAATGAAGAGAGCCAGGCCTGGGCAGAGGAGGAGCGGTTGGCGGAAGACCTGCGTCTGCTGTACGTGGCGCTGACCCGCTCGGTGTATCACTGCAGCATCGGCATCGCGCCGTTGTTCCAGGGCACGCGCAAGAAACAGGGCGAGACCGATCTGCACCGCAGCGCATTGGGTTATCTGGTGCAGGGCGGGCAGGCCGGCGACGCGGCGTATCTGCAGGAGCGGCTGCAGCAATTGGCGGGCGGCGGCATTGCGCTGTCGCTGGTGGAACCGCCGGACGAGGCGCCCTGGCAGCCCCAGGCGGCGCTGGCCGAAGCGTTGGCGGCGAAAAACTTTACCCGGCGGATCCAGGATTTTTGGCGGGTGACCAGCTATACCGGTTTGCAACAGCACGGCGCGAGTCTGATGCAGGATCTGCTGCCGCGTCTGGATGTTGACGCCGCGGGCGAGCGCGGGGAAGAAAGTGAGCCAGCGCTCACACCGCATACCTTCCCGCGCGGCGCAACGCCCGGCACCTTCTTGCACAGCCTGTTCGAAACATTGGATTTCACTCAGCCGTTGGACGAACAGTGGCTGCTGGCACAGCTGCAACAGCACGGGTTCGCCGAACATTGGCAGCCGATTTTGCTGGCGTGGATGCGGGTATTGCTCAACACGCCGCTCGCCGACAGCGGTGTGACGCTGGCGGCGCTGACGCCGCAGCACAAGCAGGCCGAGCTGCAGTTCTATTTGCCGATTAACCGGTTGTTGCAGGCGAAGGAGCTCGATGCCCTGGTGAAGCGTTACGATCCGCTTTCCGCCCGCTGTCCGGCGCTGGATTTTCATCAGGTGCAGGGCATGCTGAAAGGCTTTATCGACCTGGTGTTCTGCTGGCAGGGCAAATACTACCTGCTGGACTACAAGTCCAACTGGCTGGGGGAAGACAGTAGCGCCTATACCCGGCCGGCGATGGAGCAGGCGATGGCGGAGCATCGTTACGATCTGCAATACCAGCTGTATACGCTGGCGCTGCATCGTTATCTGCGTCATCGGTTGCCGGATTACGATTATCGGCGCCATTTTGGCGGGGTGATTTATCTGTTCCTGCGCGGCGTGGATGCGGCGCACCCGGGCAACGGCATTTTCACCTGTCTCCCCGAGTTTGAGTTGGTGGAGGGGATGGATCGCTTGTTCAGCGGCGAAGCTGCGGCGACGGAGGAAGGATCATGATCGCACTGCTGGAGCAGGCGGTAGCGCTTGGCGTGCTGCGCCCGCTGGACGTGCAGTTCGCCCGCGTGGTGGCGAACGAAGACGAGCCCGATATTTTGCTGGCCGCCGCCTGCCTGAGCGCAGAGGCGGGGGCCGGTCACGTCTGTCTGATGCTGGAACAGCTGCAGGCGGACACGCTGTTTGAAGGGCGCCAGCCGGCGTTGGCGCTGGCGGTGTGGGAGGCGGCCGGGCGACCGGATAGCGCGCGTTGGCAGCAGCGTTTGGCGGCCAGCGCAGCGGTCGGGGACGGCAGTAGCGCTACGCCACTGGTGCTGCGCGGGCCGCGCCTGTATCTGCAGCGCATGTGGCAAAACGAAGGTGAAGTGGCGGCGTTTATCGGCGGTGAAGGCGAGTCGTTGGCGGTACCGGAGGCTGAGCTGCGCATTATTCTCGACCGCTTGTTCGGCGCGGCGAGTGACGAGCCCGATTGGCAGAAGATCGCCGCCGCAGTGGCCGCTACGCGGCGTATCGCGGTCATTTCCGGCGGGCCTGGCACCGGTAAAACCACCACCGTCGCCAAGCTGTTGGCGGCGCTGGTGCAGCTGGATGAAGGCGCGCGCTTGCGCATTCAGCTGGCGGCACCGACCGGCAAGGCGGCGGCGCGCCTGACGGAGTCGCTTGGCAGCGCCAGCCGTCAACTGGCGCTGACCCCGGCGCAGCAGGCGCTGTTCCCGACGGAGGCGGCGACGTTGCACCGTCTGTTGGGGGCGCAACCGAACAGTCAGCGCATGCGCTATCACCGTGGCAACCGACTGCATTTGGATGTGCTGGTGGTGGATGAGGCCTCGATGGTCGATCTGCCGATGATGGCACGCCTGATTGCCGCGTTGCCCGATCGGGCGCGGGTGATTTTCCTCGGCGACCGCGATCAGCTGGCCTCGGTGGAGGCCGGCGCGGTGCTGGGAGATATTTGCCGCTTTGCCGAGCAGGGATACAGCGACGCGCGTGCCGCAGAGCTGAGCCGCCTGACCGGCTGTTCGCTCGCAGGGCAGCAGGCCGATGCGGAAGCGGCGGTGCGCGACAGCCTGTGTCTGCTGCGCAAGAGCTACCGTTTCGATGCCCGTTCCGGTATCGGTCAGTTGGCGTTGGCGGTCAACGCCGGTGCGGGGGATCGCGCGCTGGCGGCATTAAACGGCAGTTTCGGCGATGTCACGGGCTATGCGCTGGCGACGAGCGAAGAGTATCAGGCGCTGTTGGATGCCTGCGTGGCGGGCTATCGCGACTATTTGCGGCTGACCGCCGAAGGCGCGGACGCGGCGGCGGTGCTGGCGGCCTTTGGCCGTTTTCAGGTGCTGTGCGCGCTGCGTGAAGGGCCGTTCGGCGTCGCCGGCTTGAATGATCGTATTGAGCTCGGGCTGCAGCGTGCCGGTCTGATCGACCGCAAACCGGGCGTGCTCGGCCGCTGGTACCGGGGCCGGCCGGTGATGATCGGCCGCAACGACAGCGCGCTGGGGCTGTTCAATGGGGATATCGGCATCACGCTGCCGGATGAGCACGGCGATCTGCGCGTGCATTTCCAACTGCCGGACGGCAGCATCAAGTCGGTGCAGCCGAGCCGTTTGCCGGCGCATGAAACCGCCTATGCCATGACGGTGCACAAATCTCAGGGATCGGAGTTTGACCATACGGTCCTGGTGTTGCCGAATCACTTCCTGCCGGTGCTGACGCGTGAGCTGGTCTATACCGCGATCACTCGCGCGCGTAAGCAGCTCTCGCTGTATGCCACGGAGGCGGTGTTGCTGCGGGCCATTCGCATGCCGACTCAGCGTCGCAGCGGATTGGCTGAACGGCTGCAGGCGACGGAATAAGCGTTGAAGGGGCGCGGCAACGGCCGCGCCGTGGGGATTACAGATCGGCCAGCAGGATTTTGGAACGACGCTGGTAGTTATACAGCGCCTGCTTTTGCATCGGCAGCACGTCGACTTCCGCCGGGGTGAATCCGCGCTCCTGGAACCAATGGATGCTGCGGGTGGTCAGCACGAACAGCTTCTTCAGCCCCATCTGCCGCGCCTGGTTTTCCACCCGCTGCAGCAGCATCTCGCCGCGCGAAGAACTGCGGTAATCGGGATGTACCGCGACACAGGCCATCTCACCGATTTTTTCCTCTAAGAACGGGTACAGCGCCGCGCAGGCGATGGTCAGGTTGTCGCGTTCGATAATGGTGAACTTGTCGATCTCCATCTCCAGCTGTTCACGCGAACGGCGCACCAGAATACCCTGCTGCTCGAGCGGCCGAATCAGCTCCAGGATGCCGCCGATGTCGTTGATCGTCGCCCGGCGCACCTGTTCGGCGCTCTCCATCACGATTTGGGTGCCGATGCCGTCGCGCGAGAACAGCTCCTGCACCAGCGCGCCGTCCTCCTGGTAGCTGATCAGGTGGCTGCGGCGTACGCCGCTGCGGCAGCCTTTTACCGCGCCGCGCAGGAAGCGCACGGTGCCGGAATGGTAGTCGCCGCCTTCCTCGAGCTCTTCAAGGCGCTTTTGCGCGTCGTTGGGGAACAGCTCGGAAAGGATGTTCCCCTCCGCGTCGGTCACGCCCTGTGAGGAGCAGAAACCGATCATTTTTTCCGCTTTCAGCTTGATCGCCAATTGGGTAGCCACTTCTTCCGAAGTCAGGTTGAAGCTCTCGCCGGTGACCGAAACCGCGACCGGGCCGATCAGCACGATGGCGTTGCTGTCGAGCTGGCGGTGGATCGCGTCTTCATCGATGCGGCGAATGCGGCCGCTGTGACAGTAGTCGATGCCGTCATCGACGCCCAGCGGCTGCGCGATGATGAAGTTGCCGCTGACCACGTTGATATGCGCACCTTGCAGCGGCGTGTTGTTGAGGCTCATCGACAGCCGGGCGGTGATATCGAGCTGCAACAAACCGGCGGCCTGCTTGACCAGCTCGAGCGTATGGGCGTCGGTCACGCGGGTGTGTTTGTGGTAGATCGGCTCATAGTTGTGCTGCGCCAGATTGGCGTCGATCTGCGGCCGTGCGCCGTAAACCACCACCAGGCGAATGCCCAGACTATGCAGCAGCCCGATATCGTTGACGATGTTGGAGAAATTCTCGTGTTCGATGGCTTCCCCGCCGAGCATGATGACAAACGTCTTGCCGCGGTGGGCATTGATATAGGGGACTGAGTGACGGAATCCTTGCACCAGCTCTGTACTACGTTCCTTCACGACAAACCTCTTTTGCATATTTATACGGTATTTTTGTATTTTTATTCTTTTATTGCGCCGATGGCAAGCGGGAAATCGTCATGAAGAGTGCGCTAAGGGTGCTAAATGGTTAATAAATTGAAAAACCATAAAAAGATTTTCTGATGACAGGGCTGGAATGATTGGTTAAAGTTTTCGGCATCCCCATTTTATTGGTGTTTTTTTCATCTGTTGTAAACAGCTATTACTGCCGGAGCCGCATGCCAAACTCTAATCACAATCTGGGCCGCCGTCGTTTATTACAGGGCGTTGCCGCCAGCTGGTTGCTGAGTGTGAGTCGTACAGGCTTCGCCGCGTCATCGCACGTGATCGCCGTGCGCGTCTGGCCATCCTCCACCTATACCCGCGTCACGCTGGAATCCAACGTCGAGCTGAAATACAAGCAGTTTGCCCTGACCAATCCCGATCGCGTGGTGGTGGACATCGAAGGCGTTCACCTTAACAGCGTGCTGAAAGGCATCGCCGGGCAGGTACGTGCCGACGACCCTTATCTCAAGCAGGCGCGCGTCGGCCAGTTCGATCAGAATACCGTGCGGCTGGTGCTGGAGCTCAAGCAGAGCGTCAGCCCGCATATTTTCACGCTGGCGCCGGTGCCGGAGTATCGCAACCGCCTGGTAATGGATCTCTACCCGACCAAGGCCGGCAGCGGCGGCGAGGAGTATGATCCGCTACTGGCGTTACTGGAAGATTACAATAAGGGCGATCTGGAGCGCACGCTGCCGCCGGAGGCGCCGCAGGCCGGCAAGGCGGGGCGCGATCGGCCGATCGTCATCATGCTGGATCCCGGCCACGGTGGTGAAGATCCCGGCGCTATCGGCAAGTACAAGACGCGCGAGAAAGACATCGTATTGCAGATTGCCCGCAAGCTGAGCGCCATGATCAAGCGCGAGCCGAACATGAAGGTGTTCATGACGCGCAACGAAGACGTGTTTATCCCGCTCAAGGTGCGCGTCGCCAAGGCGCGCAAGCAGCGCGCGGATCTGTTCGTTTCGATTCACGCCGATGCCTTTACCAGCCGCGCAGCGCGCGGTTCATCGGTGTTCGCGCTGTCTACCAAGGGCGCCACCAGCTCGGCGGCCAAGTTCCTGGCGCAGACGCAGAATGCTTCGGACCAAATTGGCGGCGTCAGCAAGAGCGGCGACCGCTATCTCGACCACACCATGTTTGATCTGATCCAGACCGCGACCATCAACGACAGCCTGAAGTTCGGCAAGGAAGTGTTGAATCGGATGGGGAAAATCAACCGGTTGCACAAGAATCGCGTCGATCAGGCCGGTTTTGCGGTGTTGAAAGCGCCGGATATCCCGTCGATCCTGGTGGAAACGGCGTTTATCAGCAACATTGAGGAGGAGCGCAAGCTGCGCACCAGCCATTTCCAGCAGCAGGTGGCAGAGTCGATTCTGGCGGGCATCAAGGCTTATTTCGCCAACGGCGGCGCGCTGGCGAGCCGATAGAAGCCGGGCCGGGCGCGAGTCCGGCTATTTTGCGGATTGCAGATACAAAAAAACACCCCTCAGGGTGCTTGTCTGTTGTCATCAAGAGTTGGTTGCGGAGGCCGGATTTGAACCGACGACCTTCGGGTTATGAGCCCGACGAGCTACCAGGCTGCTCCACCCCGCGTCCGTCTTGATGCTGTATTACTACGAAACCACCGTTTCATGGTATGCCGCTGGTACGGCATTCGGTTGGTTGCGGGGGCCGGATTTGAACCGACGACCTTCGGGTTATGAGCCCGACGAGCTACCAGGCTGCTCCACCCCGCGTCCGTATAATACTTTGTTATCGAAGCCAAACACAAATACCGCTAATGCGGCATCGGTTGGTTGCGGGGGCCGGATTTGAACCGACGACCTTCGGGTTATGAGCCCGACGAGCTACCAGGCTGCTCCACCCCGCGTCCGATGGATGCGCACTATACTCTCCATGCGTTTTGTTGCAAACCCTTTTTGCATTTTATTGGCCTAAACCCGTTTTTCTGCTGGATTTGCCCGCAATTTGCCTTCTTTTTCATCACCATCCTCCATGCGGCTTTTTTTATTTGCAGCGATTCCTTTATCAATGAGCGTTTGTTATCGTTCAGCCGGTAGATCATATCAGTTTGAGAGTGTGCGCGATGAAAGGACGTTGGGGCAAATACCTGCTGGGCGGGTTGATGGTGGCGGTGTTGGCGGGCTGTTCGTCCAAGCCGACCGATCGGGGTCAGCAATATAAAGACGGCCGTCTGGATCAATCGCTGGAGCTGGTCAATCAGCCCAACGCCAAAGGTTCGCCGGTCAACGCCAAGGACTACTCGGATCAGCTGATGGAGATCAAGTACGCGTCGCCTTCGCTGTTTAACCGCAACAGCAGCACCTATCAGGCGGTGCAAAGCTGGATGGCGTCCGGCGCCGACACGCGCATGCTGAGCCAGTACGGCCTCAGCGCTTACCAGATGGAAGGCGTCGACAATTACGGCAACGTGCAGTTTACCGGCTACTACACGCCGGTGGTGCAGGCGCGCTATACCCAACAGGGCGAGTTCCGCTATCCGCTGTACCGCATGCCGCCGAAGGGCAGAGGCCGCTTGCCGGATCGCGCGGGCATCTATTCCGGCGCGCTCGACGATCGCTATATCATCGCTTACACCAACTCGCTGATGGACAACTTCATGATGGAAGTCCAGGGCAGTGGCTACGTCGACTACGGCAACGGCCAGCCGCTGGTGTTCTTCGGCTACGGCGGCAAGAACGGCCACGCCTATCGCAGCATCGGCAAGGTGCTGATCGATCGCGGCGAAGTGGCCAAGGCTGACATGTCGATGCAGGCGATCCGTCAGTGGGCGGATACCCACAGCGCCGCAGAGGTGCGTGAGCTGCTGGAGCAGAATCCGTCGTTCGTGTTCTTCCGCCCGGAAGCTTTTGCGCCGGTGAAGGGCGCCAGCGCGGTGCCGCTGATCGCCAAAGCCTCGGTGGCCTCCGACCGTTCGCTGATCCCGGCGGGCACCACGCTGCTGGCCGAAGTGCCGCTGCTGGACAACAAGGGCAAATTCACGGGAAAATACGAGATGCGCCTGATGGTCGCGCTCGACGTGGGCGGCGCCATCAAGGGCCAGCATTTTGACATGTATCAGGGCATCGGGCCGGAAGCCGGCCACTCGGCGGGATACTACAACCACTATGGCCGCGTCTGGGTGCTGAAGAACAACGGCGGTGGCCAGCTGTTCAGCGCCAATCAGTCAAACGGCGGCGGTTCGTTGCTGGCCACCCGCTAAACGCATACGGCGTGAAAAGAGTGACCCGCAAGGGCCGGATTTTCCGGCCCTTATCATTTGCATTACGAAGGTAATTAAAGCGTTATGAGCACAGCTTATTCGGAAGCCTATCTGCAGCGTTTCGGCGGCACGGCGCGGTTGTACGGCCAGCAGGCGCTGGCGGTGTTCGCGCAGGCGCACGTCTGCGTGATCGGCATCGGCGGCGTGGGTTCCTGGGCGGCTGAGGCACTGGCGCGCACCGGCATCGGCGCCATCACCCTGATCGACATGGATGATGTTTGCGTCACCAATACCAACCGCCAGATCCACGCGTTGCGCCAACACGTCGGACAGTCGAAAACCGAGGTGATGGCGGAGCGTATCCTGGCGATTAACCCGGAATGCCGGGTGACCTGCATCGACGATTTCATCACCCCGGACAACGTCGCCGAGCTGCTGGACCATAACTTCAGCTACGTCATCGACGCGATCGACAGCGTGCGGCCGAAGGCGGCGTTGCTGTCATACTGCCGCCGCTTCAAGATCCCGGTGGTGACTACCGGCGGCGCCGGCGGGCAGATTGACCCGACCAAGATCGAAGTGGCCGATCTGGCGAAAACCATCCAGGATCCGCTGGCCGCCAAGCTGCGTGAGCGGTTGAAGCACGATTTCAACGTGGTGAAAAACGGCAAGGGCAAGCTGGGCATCGACTGCGTCTTCTCCAGCGAGCCGCTGGTTTACCCGCAGCCGGACGGTTCGGTGTGCGCTTCGCGCAGCACGGCGGAAGGGCCGAAAAGAATGGATTGCAGCGCGGGATTCGGCGCGGCGACCATGGTCACCGCGACCTTCGGCTTCGTCGCCGTGTCGCACGCGCTGAAAAAGATGGTGGCGAAGGCGGCGCGTCAGGCGTAACGGGCGGCGATCGCCTTTACGGCGGCGGCCAGCGCCGCCAGGCCGCTGGCGCGGGTGGCGCTCAGCTGCGCGCGCAATGCCAGGCGGTCGAACAGCGCCAGCGGATCCAATGCGGCGATCTGCTGCGGCGTTTTCCCTTCCACTTCGGTCAGCAGCACCGCCAACAGGCCGCGCACGATGCGGCCTTCGCTGTCGCCATAGAAGTGCAGCGTGCCGTCTTCCAGCAACTGGTGCCCCAACCAGACGCGGTTTTCACACCCGCTCAACGCTATTTCTTCACTGCGCAAGGCCTCCGGCAGCGGCGGCAGCCGTTTCGCGAGCATAATCAGCTGGCGGTAGCGGTCTTCCCACTGTTTCAGCGTGCTGAAGGTGGCGATCAACGCTTCGGCGGTGACCTCTCGGCCAAAAGGATGGGGGGCGAGCATAGCGTCTCCGGGAGTCAAGTCAGTCGGCCAGCAGATCGAGGGCGTGAGTCAACGCGCTGACCAGCGTATCGACGTCCTGTTGCGTATTGTAGGGGGCGAACGATGCGCGCAGCGTGCCGCTGACGCCTAACGCCGCCATCAGCGGCTGCGCGCAGTGTTGGCCGGCGCGCAGCGCAATGCCTTGCTCCGCCAACAGCGTGACGATGTCGCTGTGGTGTACGCCGGCGATATCGAACGCCAGCAGGCTGGAGCCGGAGCTGCGGAAGCTGCGAAAGCCCGGCAGCTGCGCTAACCGCTGTTCCGCCTGGTCCGCCAGCTCGCGGCTGTAGCGCTCCGCCGCCGCCATGTCCTGCTCGTTGAGCCAGGTGAGCGCCGCGGCCAACCCCAGCACGCCGGCGATGTTCGGCGTGCCGGCTTCGAAGCAGTGCGGCGGTTTTTGCGGGGTAAAACCGTCGAACGACGCCTGGGTCAGCATCTTGCCGCCGCCTTGCCACGGCGCCATCTGCGCCAGCAGCTCGGCTTTGCCGTACAGCGCGCCGATGCCGGTCGGGCCATACAGCTTGTGGCCGGAGAAGGCGTAGAAATCGATGTCGAGCCGCTGTACGTCGGCCGGGCCGTGAACCACGCCCTGAGCGCCGTCGATCATCACGCGTGCGCCGGCGGCATGCGCCAGCGCGATAGCCGGCGCCAGATCCGGGCAGCCGCCGGTGACGTTGGACATTTGCCCCAGCGCCAACAGGCGGGTTTTGTCGTTGAGCAGGGTGGGCAGCTGCGTCAAATCCGGCAACCGATCGGCGCCGATCGGCAGTTTCACCACCCGCGCGCCGGTTTGCTCTGCCACCATCAGCCAGGGGATCAGGTTGGCGTGGTGTTCCGCTTCGCTCACCAGGATTTCATCGCCCGGCTGCAGGCGCGGACGCAGGTAGCTCTGCGCCACCAGGTTGATCGCCTCGGTGGTGCCGCGCATCCAGACGATGTCGTCGGCCGACGGTGCATTGATCAGCTGCGCCACCTGGCCGCGCGCTCGTTCGAAACGGGCGGTCAGATCCTGCGCCGCCCGATGCTGGCTGCGGTGCACGGTGGCGGCGTCATCGCGATAAAATTGCTGCGTGGCGTCGATCACCGCCTGCGGTTTCAACGCGGTGGCGGCGCTGTCCAGATAGATGCCGTCCTGCGCGAGCGCGGGAAACTGTTGGCGAAAAAGGCTGGGGTTAAAAGGCGTCATACCCTGATTATCACTGGCTTGAATCGATGGGTGATCCTGTCCTATTTTGCCGCCGGAGACAAGCGATCCTGCCTATTAGGACTTATCGCCTGGCAAAATTTGGAAAGTTTGTTATGCTATTAAATGTGCGCTAATTAATCGCATATATACAGATAAAAGGTATTTATCAGCATTTAAAACTACAAAGGAGTCCTCAATGAAGAAAACAGCCGCAGTTCTCTCTGCCCTGATGCTTACGTTCACCCTGGCCGCCTGTTCCAGCAACTACGTGATGCATACCAATGACGGACGCACCATTGTCGCTGACGGCAAGCCTAAAGTGGACAACGATACCGGCATGATCAGCTATAAAGACGCCAACGGCGTCGAGCAGCAGATCAACCGCGCCGATGTGAAAGAGATGGTTGAAAGCAACCAGTAACCGTCAGGCAAAAAAAAGCACCGCAAGTTTTGCGGTGCTGCATAAAATCACTATGGACAGACAGGGTAAATGTACAGGAAGTGAAAAAACAGTAGCCTAGCTACCATGTCCGGAATCGCCGGACAATTTGCAAACACAACATCACAACCACAAGCCAAAAGTTCATCGGCGTCCTCGACACCCACTCCCTTTTCGTTCCGGCCCGGGAAGTGCCGCCACTATAGGTATTTGCTGGCGCATCCTCAACGGACAAATTATAATGGATCGGATTAAAAAAACTAATGGCAATACGCCGTTAGCGTTTACCGATGGCTTGCCACGCAAAGCCGCCCGATTTTCGGCGCCGAATCATTCGGATTAATGTTACACAAAAGTAGCTAATTTAATGTCTAAACGCTTACCTCCCCTCAATGCGCTGCGCGTGTTCGATGCGGCCGCTCGCCACCTGAGTTTCACCAAGGCGGCGGAAGAGCTGTTCGTGACCCAGGCCGCGGTGAGCCACCAGATCAAGTCGCTGGAGGACTTCCTCGGGCTGAAGCTGTTTCGCCGGCGCAACCGCTCGCTGTTGCTGACCGAAGAGGGGCAAAGTTACTACCTTGATATCAAGGAGATCTTCTCTTCGATCAACGAGGCGACGCGCAAGCTGCAGGCGCGCAGCGCCAAGGGGGCATTGACCGTCAGCCTGCCGCCGAGCTTCGCCATTCAGTGGCTGGTGCCGCGCCTGTCCGGTTTTAACTCAGCTTATCCGGGGATCGACGTGCGCATCCAGGCGGTGGACCGCGAAGAAGACAAGCTGGCGGACGACGTCGACGTGGCGATTTTCTACGGCCGCGGCAACTGGCCGGGGCTGCGCGCCGAGCGCCTGTATGCGGAATATCTGCTGCCGGTGTGTTCGCCGAGCCTGCTGACCGGCGATCATCCTCTGAAAACCGCAGAGGATCTGGCTTATCATACGCTGCTGCACGACGTTTCACGCCGCGACTGGCTGGCCTATACGCGCCAGCTGGGGCTGCAGCACATCAACGTGCAGCAGGGGCCGATCTTCAGCCACAGCGCCATGGTGGTGCAGGCGGCGGTACACGGCCAGGGCGTGGCGCTGGTGAACAACGTGATGGCGCAAACCGAGATTGAAGCCGGTCGCCTGGTGTGCCCGTTCAACGATGTGCTGGTCAGTAAAAACGCTTTTTATCTGGTATGTCATGACAGCCAGGCAGAACTGGGTAAAATAGCCGCCTTCCGGCAGTGGATCCTGGCGCGTGCCGCCAGCGAACAAGAGAAGTTCCGCTTCCGCTACGAACAATAAGGCCGGCCGCCGTCTTGCCGCGGCCGGTGATTTTTAATGGGATAGATCACGATGAGCAGCCGTTCCATGCTGGTTTTCGCCGCTATCAGCGGCTTTGTGTTTGTCGCGTTGGGCGCATTCGGCGCGCATGTGCTAAGCGGTACGCTCGGCGCCAACGAAATGGCCTGGATCCGCACCGGGCTGGAATATCAGGGATTCCACACCCTGGCCATCCTGGCGCTGGCGGTCGCGATGCAGCGCCGCGTGAGCCTGTGGTTTTACTGGAGCGGAGCGCTGTTGGCGTTCGGCACCGTGTTGTTCAGCGGCAGCCTCTATTGCCTGGCGCTGTCGCACCTGAAGGTCTGGGTTTATATCACGCCGGTTGGCGGCGTGTGCTTCCTGATCGGCTGGATATTGATGTTGATTGGCGCTTTGCGTCTGAGGAAAAAGGCCGAGCGCCATGAATAAGATTGCGTTGTACTGCCGCCCCGGCTTTGAAAAAGAGTGTGCGGCGGAGATCACCGACAAAGCCGCACAGCTGGAGATTTACGGCTTTGCACGGGTAAAAGAGCACAGCGGTTACGTGCTGTTCGAATGCTATCAGCCGGACGATGCCGACCGCCTGGCGCGGGAAATTCCGTTCCGCGAACTGATTTTCGCCCGCCAGATGATCGTGGTGGGTGAGCTGCTGCGCGATCTGCCGCCGGAAGATCGGGTATCGCCGATCGTCGGCATGCTGATCGGCGTGGTTGACCGTGGCGGTGAGCTGCGGGTGGAAGTGCCGGACACCAACGAAAGCAAAGAGCTGATGAAGTTCTGCCGCAAGCTGACGGTGCCGCTGCGCGGCGCGATGCGCGAGCAGAAGGTGCTGATGGCGCGCGAGAACCCGACTCGCCCGGTGGTGCACGTGTTCTTCATCGCGCCGGGCTGCTGCTACGTTGGTTACTCCTACAGCAACAACAACTCGCCGTTCTACATGGGCATTCCGCGTCTGCGCTTCCCGGCCGATGCGCCGAGCCGTTCGACGCTGAAGCTGGAAGAAGCGTTCCACGTGTTCATCCCCGCCGACGAGTGGGACGAACGCCTGGCCAGCGGCATGCACGCGGTCGATCTGGGCGCTTGCCCGGGCGGCTGGACCTATCAGCTGGTGAAACGCAGTATGATGGTGCATTCGGTGGATAACGGCCCGATGGCGCCGAGCCTGATGGAAACCGGCCAGGTGACGCACCACCGCGCCGACGGCTTCAAGTTCGAGCCGAACAGCAGCAAGATCTACTGGCTGGTGTGCGACATGGTGGAGAAACCGGCGAAGGTGACCAGCCTGATGATTCAGTGGCTGGTGAAAGGCTGGTGCCGCGAAGCGATCTTTAACCTCAAGCTGCCGATGAAAAAGCGCTATGAGGAAGTGTCGCAAAACCTGACGAGCATCCGCGAAGCGCTGGGCGCCGCCGGTATCAGCGTCGAAGTGCACGCCAAGCAGCTGTATCACGACCGCGAAGAGATCACCGTACACGTGCGCCGCATGTGGTCGGCGGTGCCGGGCCGGCGCGACGAGCGCGATTAATCGCGTTAAGCCTGATAAAGGGCGCTGCTTGCAGCGCCCTTATTGTATCGGCAGGCGCAGCTGCTGCAGGTTACCGTCCAACGACAGATCGGTGCGCAGCGTGGCCACCTGTTTGCTGACGTAGGCCTGCTCGCGGTGCTGCTCCAGCTTGCCGCGCCATTTCTCCGGCACCTGCTCCAGGTGCTGATAGAGCCCGTCCAGGCTGCCCGACTGCTGCAACAGCAGCACGGCGGTTTTTGGCCCGATACCCGCCACGCCGGGGATCTTGCTGCTGCCGATCCCCGCCAGCCCCCAATAGTCCGGCAGCTGCTGCGGCTGTACGCCGAATTCCTGTTGCACGAAAGGCATATCCAGCCAGCGTTTCTGGAAGTAATCGCGGATCTGCACGTTCGGCGCCAAAAGCTGACAGTAGCCTTTGTCGGTGGAGACGATGGTCACCTGATGGCCGCCGCCGGCGACCTTGGCCGCCAGCGTAGCCGCCAGATCGTCCGCCTCGTTGCCGGGAGAATGCCAGCTGGCGACGCCCAATTCGGCGAAGGCCTCGCGCAGCTGCGGCATCTCCTGCTGCAGGTTTTCCGGCATCGGCGAGCGCCCGGCCTTGTAGTCCGGCAGAATTTGGTGGCGCCAGCTGTCGCGGCGATCGTCCTCGTCGAAGACCGCCACCGCGTGGGTCGGGCGGCTGTGTTGGATCAGCTGCTGCAGCGCGTGGCGGCAGGCGTTGACGCAAGGGGAGCCCTGCACGGCGTGAATGCGGCGGATGAGGTTCAGGGCGTCGACAATCAGTAGGTGTATCATCATGGGCGGCAAGGTCAGAAAAAACAGGGCGGCCGTTACGCCGCCCGGGATTGAGGGTCAGGCTACGATTTCGTAGCAGGGCACATAGGCGCTACCCGGCAGCTTCATGCGGTGCTGGGCGACAAAGCCCTGCAGCAGGCTGTCCATCTGCTTCATCATCTGCGGTTCGCCGTGCAGCTTGTACGGGCCGAACTGCTCGATGGCATGGATGCCGTTTTCCTTCACGTTGCCGGCCACAATGCCGGAGAACGCGCGGCGCAGCGCGGCGGCCAATTGCTCCGGCGGCTGGTTCGGATACAGATTGAGGTTCGCCATGTTCTCATGGGTCGGCTCGAACGGCAGCTGCAGATCCGGCGCGATGCGGATCGACCAGTTGAAGCTGTAGGCGTCGCCGGTGTTGCGGCGGTTTTCCTTCACCAGCGGCATGGCTTGCTTCATCTGCCGCGCCACTTCCGCCGGATCGTCGATGATGATGGTGTAATGGCGGCGTGCTTCGTCGCCCAGCGTGTTCATGATGAACTCGTCCAGCACGCGGAAGTAGTCGGCGCTCTCTTTTGGCCCGGTCAGGATCAGCGGCAGCACCTGTTCGCTGTTCTCCGGGTTCATCAGGATACCCAGCAGGTACAGCAGCTCTTCGGCGGTGCCGACGCCGCCCGGGAAGATGATGATGCCGTGTGCGATACGCACGAAGGCTTCCAGGCGTTTTTCGATGTCCGGCATGATCACCAGCTCGTTGACCAGCGGGTTAGGCGGCTCGGCGGCGATGATCGACGGCTCGGTCATGCCGATGAAGCGGCTGTTGCGGTAGCGCTGCTGCGCGTGACCGACCGCCGCGCCTTTCATCGGCGCTTCCATGGCGCCCGGCCCGCAGCCGGTGCAGATGTTCAGCTCGCGCAGGCCCAGCTGGCTGCCGACCTTGCGCGCGTACAGGTATTCGTTTTCGTTGATCGAGTGGCCGCCCCAGCACACCACCATATTGGGATCTTCATCCAGATGCAGCGTGCGTGCATTGCGCAGGATCGAGAACACCAGGTTGGTGATGTGGGCCGAGTTTTCCAGGTTCAGGTGCTGGAAGCGGCCGGCGCTGGCGATTTGGCCATGCACGAACAGGATGTCGCGCAGCACGGCGAACAGGTTGGCCTGCAGCGAGCGGATGATGCGGCCGTCGACGAACGCCTCTTCCGGCGGATTGACCAGCTCCAGCTTCACCCCGCGCTCGCGGCGCAGCACGTTGATGTCGAAGGTTTCATAGCGCGACAGCAGCTGCTTGCTGTTGTCGGTTTGGCTGCCGGAGTTCAACACGGCCAGCGAACAGTTGCGGAACAGGCGGTACAGGTCGCTGCTGGCGGTGCGCTTCAGCATGTCTACTTCCAGCTGCGACAATAAATCCATAGAGCCAAGCGGGCTGATGTGTGTAATCAAGGTAACTCCTTTGCACCCGGTGCGGGGCGGTAGTAATCCATACGCAGCAAAACAGCATCTCGTTATGGTTGGCGTGCTGCGGCGAAGCGGGCGCTCTGCCCGGCCGCAGCCTCGTTTTAACCTTACCGCCGTCCCTGTGCTTTTACCAACACAAACCGCTCGTTAGCTCAGTTGTTGAGCAATGTTTCGCACTTATTGGCGCGCCAGGCGGCCGTGCTCGGGGGCGAACGCGACGTTGCTGCGCCACGGGTTGATATCCAGGCCGCCGCGGCGGGTATAGCGAGCGTAGACCGTCAGGCTTTGCGGCCGGCAATAGCGTATCAGATCGTTGAAGATGCGCTCGACGCACTGCTCGTGGAATTCGTTGTGGTGGCGGAAGGAAACCAGATAGCGCAGCAGCGCTTCGCGATCGATCTTGCCGCCGCGGTAGCTTATCTGCACCGAGCCCCAGTCCGGTTGATGGGTGATCAGGCAATTGGACTTCAGCAGGTGACTGACCAAGCGCTCTTCCACCACCTCTTCACCGGCGGCGTTCAGCAGGTAGTCGGCGTTGAACTCATAATTGTCGATGCGGATATCCTGCTGGTCGATGCAATCGCCGGCCAGGCAGGCGATCGGCGTGCCTTGCAGCTGCTCGACGCTGAACAGGGTGACGCTGACCTCGCCCTGGGCGCAGGCGGACAGATCGCGCTGCAGGGTGCTGCGCACCGTTTCCCAATCGGCGAACGGGGTTTGGTTGAAGCTGTTGAGGTACAGCTTGAAGCTTTTCGATTCGATCAGGTTCAGGCTGTCGGCGTTGAGGCTGATTTCACCAACCGCTACCTGCGGCAAGCCGTTGGCGTTCAGCCAGGAGAGCTCGTACAGCGTCCAGATGTCCGCGCCGTGGAAGGGCAGGTTATCGGGATACAAGCCCAGCGGCTCGCGGTTCATGCTGCGCGGCACCGCCTGCAGCAGCGTGGCGTCGTAGCGATCGCGGTAGGCGGTGGGTTTGCCCAGCGTCAGCCCCGACAGGGCCTGGTGGTCTTGATATGAGGACATCTGCTGTCACCTCGGTCAGAGATAGGTACAATGGCCGTCAGTTTAACGTATGCGAGAAAGAATATGGACCATGATGTATCGCACGCTCTGCGTGAATTCACTCAACGCTATGTCGAGTTGTGGCAGCAAGAGCGCGGCCACGCGCCGGCCAGCCAGGCGCTGTACGGCGTGCCGTCGCCCTGCATCGTGGAGAACCGCGAGGACGAAGTGCTGTGGTTGCCGCGGCCTTTCGAACCGGCGGCGACGCTGGAAAAGGTAGAAACCGCGCTGGAGCTGCGTTTGCAGCCGGATGCGCACCGCTTCTACACGCAGCAATACGCCGGCGACATGAGCGCGCAGTTCGGCGAGCATCGCCTGAGCCTGCTGCAGGTCTGGAGCGAAGAGGATTTTATCCGCCTGCAGGAGAACCTGATCGGCCATCTGGTGACGCAAAAACGTCTCAAGCTGTCGCCAACGCTGTTCCTGGCGACCACCGAATCCGAGATGACGATGGTGTCGTTGTGCAACGTCAGCGGCAACGTGGTGCTGGAACAGTTCGGCAGCGATAAACGCACCCTGCTGGCGGCGACGCTGGGGAATTTCCTCGATGCGCTGCGCCCGGTGTTGGACTGAATCGCGACGGATTCGCCGTCACCCGTGTGAGAGATCTCTTACACGGCCTGTGAGAGATCGCTCTTAATTTTTCCCGCCTTTCTCCAGGCTATGAGATTATTGTTATCCAGATCAATTGGTTAGAATTTCTTTAGGATAACTCTTAGTCTTAATTTAGTGTGAGACACCTCCCAAACCCTTGTGATTCCGGGGAATTTAAGCGATCTTATCGTTACCGGAACGGAACCGGCGGAGCAGGAAAGCATCAGGATGATGCAGCTTCAGGAAGAAGAAAGGGATGCGCTCAGGCAAGAGCGAAGGATGGCGTCAGGAGATGCCCAGGATGTTTCAGGATAGAAACCAGGGACACCTCCAGGACGGAGATTGAGAGCCGGCACAGGACTGTCGGCGGGTCAGGAAGGCTGAGGAACCGCGTCAGGATGATGCTGCAGGA
The DNA here is from genome assembly GCF_010119335.3 of Serratia sp. HRI. Taxonomy (NCBI): domain Bacteria; kingdom Pseudomonadati; phylum Pseudomonadota; class Gammaproteobacteria; order Enterobacterales; family Yersiniaceae; genus Serratia; species Serratia sp. HRI. Next base: position 3,747,557 of record NZ_CP083690.1, read on the forward strand.
TGATGCAAGGACCACTTGGTCAGGATGGCCGCAGGAAAAGTTTTCAAGGATTGAGCAGGGAGCACGCTGTGTAGCGGGATAGCTATAAAACGAACCGGGGGCACTGTTAACGCAGTGCCCCCAACTTTTTGTTTTATCCCGCTGCGCGTGCGCCCCGCCTTAATCCCTCTTCAGCGTTAACCAATCGCGCCCAGCGTATCGCCTGCGCCCTGTTTTTTCGGCAGCAGGAACAGCGTGGCGTAGATATCCAGCAGGTAAATCGCCGCCAGCAGGCTGATGGCCGCGGTAAACGACACCTGCGTCACCAGCGCACCGATCACCAATGGCCCCAGGCCGCCGACGCCGCGCCCCAGGTTGAACAGGATGTTCTGCGCGGTGGCGCGCGCCTGCACTGGATAGGTATCGGAAATCAACGCGCCGTAGCCGCCTATCATGCCGTTGACGAACATGCCCATCACGGCGCCGGCGAACAGCATCAGCGTCGGGTCGCTCAACTGGGCGTAGCCGATCACCATCACCACGGCACCGATCTGATAAAGCACGAAGATCTTCCAGCGGGCGAAGCGGTCGGCCAGCATGCCAAACAGCCAGATGCCGAACGTCATGCCGACCACCGTCACCGCCGTCCACAGGCCGGACTTGGTGAGCGAGAAGCCAAAGTTTTTCGCCAGGTAAGTCGGCATCCAGATCATCAGGCCGTAGTAACCGAAGTTCTGCACCGAACAGAGAATGAAGATGCCGATGCTGGCCCTGCTGGTGGCGCGATCCTTAAACAGCAGGCGCAAACGCTGCAGGAAGGAGAGCGGTTGCCCGGCCTCTTTCTGCCGCACGAACGCCTCCGGCTCGCCCAGGGTACGGCGGATCAGGAATGACGCCAGCGCCGGCAGCAGGCCAACCAAAAACATGCCGCGCCAGCCGATGTGTTCCAGCAGCAGCGGCGTCAGGAAGGCGGCCGCCAGCACGCCCAATTGCCAGCCCATGCCGACGTAAGCCGAAGCGCGGTTGCGCTTCTCCGCCGGCCAGGCTTCGGCGATCAGCGCCATGCCGATGCCGAATTCGCCGCCCAGCCCGATGCCCGCCAGGGTGCGATAGGCCAGCAGATCCCAATACCCTTGCGCCACGGCGCACAGGCCGGTGAACAGGGAGAACATCAGAATGGTGATCGTCAGCACCCGGATACGGCCGAAACGATCGCTGAGGTGGCCGAAAATCACGCCGCCCAGCACCGCGCCGATCAGCGTCCAGGTGACCAGAGAACCGGCGGCCGATGAGGTTAATCCCAATTCGATGCTGATGGCCGGCAGCATAAAGCCGAGGATCAGCAGGTCAAACCCGTCCATGGCATAACCGGTGACCGAAGCCAGCATGGCTTTACCGGGCGTCGCGTGGTTTTTTTTCTCTGTTATTACGGACATGAATCTTTATCTGTGTGGTGAACTCGGTGAGCCTATTGTGCCGCGCGGCGGCGAACGCCACCAGATAAAAACGGCGGACTGTCTCAGGCGCGCCGAATTTGGGCTATAAAAATGCTATGCTTTGCCGCCTTTCAGCCAGCGCGCTGAATACCATGATGAAAAGAGATCGGGAATGCAGATGAGTATACATAACCAGGTGCGCCGCAGTTTGCAGGCGATTGAACAATCCATGCGCGATCTGGCGCTGTGGCAGGCTGCGCCGCCTGATCATGAGGCTTTCTCCAGCACCGAGCCGTTCTGCATCGACAGCATGTCGGCCGAAGCCTGGCTGCAGTGGGTGTTCTTGCCGCGCATGTATGCGTTGCTGGACGCCGAAGCGCCGCTGCCGACGCGCTTCGCCATCACGCCTTATTTCGAAGAGGCGTTGAAAGATCGTGAACCGAGCAGCCTGCCGCTGTTGGTGCTGCTGCAACAGCTGGATTTGATGTTGAATAAAGAGCCGTAATTCGCCGGCGGCGCGCAGATTTTTGCCGCCCGGCAGTGTAGAGTACTCGCGCGGATGCCGGGTAGGAGAGCCGACGGCGTCTTTCGGCTCGGTTGAACCACGGCGGTTGACCGGGGGCTGCATTAGGATGATGAGGTGCTGCAATAATGGATTTATTAAGGTTTATCCTGCGTTTGCCTTTTACCCTGGTTAAGGGCGTCTGTCGCCTGCTGGGTGGGGCGTTGTCGCTGTTGGGGCGGCTGCTGAGACCGCTGGTCGGTAACCTCAGCTGGCGTGCGCCGGCCTGGTGGGCTGCGCTGCCGCGCGGTTTCATGCGGCTCGAAAGCGGCGTGGATAAACACCCGAAAGCGATCGGTTTAGGCCTGTTGCTGTTGGCTGGCGCCGCAGGCGGCGCATTTTACGGCTGGCACTGGTGGCAAAACCGGCCTCAGCCTATCGAGCCTGCGCCGATGGTGGTTCAGGAGGTCAGCGCATCGCTTGCCAACCCCGAGCCGATAGATTACGCCGCCGCCCGGCAGGTGCCGCAAACGGTGAGCCTGACCTTCAGCGGGTCGGTCGCGCCGATCGCCGCAGTGGGTAAAACCGTGAGCGCCGGCATCATTCTGAAGCCGACGGCGGAAGGGCAGTGGGCATGGATCAATGAGTCGACGCTGCTGTTCACGCCGAAAAAGCCGCTGCCGATGGGCGCGAAGTATGACGTGACCCTTGAGCCCGCCACCTTGCTGGCGCCGCAGATCAAACTGGCCAAAACCCGCTATGCCTTCACCGTGCCCGCGTTCGATTACCGCCTGGGGCAGGCCGAGTATTACCGCGATCCGCAAGATGCGCAGAAACGCAGCGCGATTTTCAATCTGCAGTTCAACGCGCCGGTCGACGTCGCCAGCTTTGAAAAACAGATTTCGCTGGGGTTGAAAGAAGGCAGCACTTCCTCCGAGAAAAAGCTGAACTTCTCTCTGGTCTATGACGAGAAAAAACTGAACGCCTGGGTGCATTCCGAACCGCTGCAGGCGCTGGATCAGGGCGGCGCTGTGCATCTGACCGTCGGCAAGGGCGTCAAATCGACGGCGGCCGGCAATGCGGTCGAAGAGGCGAAAAGCAACTGGGTTAAAGTCCCGACGCTGTACAGCCTGGCGCTGAGCGACGCCAGTGCACAGGTTGTGGATACCGACGGCGGCCAAGGGCAGCGTGCGCTGGTGGTCGGCTTCAGCGATGCGGTGAAGGATAAAGAGCTGGCGCGAGCCACCAAAGCCTGGCTGCTGCCGCAGCACGATCCGAGCGATGCCGAGACCGCCAACGATGCCGAAGACTTCTATCAATGGACGGTCGACAGCGTCGGTAAAAACGTGCTGGCGCAGGCGACGGCATTGCCATTGACGCTTAACGAGGCGGAAGAGGCCTATCAACCGCAGTTCAGCTTCCGCTTTGAAGCTCCGGCGCACCGCTTCGTGCTGATCGAGATAGACAACCAGCTGGTCTCCGTCGGCGGTTACAAAATGCCGAAGAAGGTTTATCGGGTGGTCGAAGTGCCGGAGTTCCCGAAATCGCTGCAGTTCATGTCCGCAGGCTCGCTGCTGTCGGTCAACGGCGACAAACAGATCAGCGTGGCGGCGCGCAACGTGGCGGGCCTGCGGCTGGACATCAAGCGGGTGATCCCGAGCCAGCTGCAGCACATCGTCTCCTTCAAAAGCCGGGAATATTCGTCCACGGAATTCAACCGGCTCAACGATGAGTATTTCACCGAGCATTTCAAATACCAGACGGCGCTCAATAACGAGCGGCCGGGGGAAGTGAACTATCAGGGCATCGATCTTTCCCGTTATCTCTCCACCAACGCCAGTTCCCATCGCGGGGTGTTCCTGCTGACGCTGTCTGAATGGCAGCCGAACCGGAAACCGGCGGCGGAAGAGGCGGGCGCCGAACCAGAACAGGAACCGGACGAGAGCACCGGGGATGATCAGCCCGACGTCGGCGATTCGCGCTTTGTGGTGGTGACCGATCTGGGCATTGTCGCCAAGAGCTCGCAGGATAAGACGCGCGACGTCTTCGTGCAGTCGATTCAAAGCGGCGCGCCGGTCAGCGGCGCCAACGTGTCGGTAGTGGCCAAAAACGGCGTGACGCTGCTCAGCCAAACCACCGGGGCCGACGGCCACGTGCGTTTCCCGGCGCTCGACGTGTACACCAACGAGCGCCAGCCGGTGATGTTCCTGGTGGAAAAGGAAGGGGATGTTTCCTTCCTGCCGACCGGCAGCTATAACGATCGCGGGCTGGACTTCTCGCGCTTCGATGTCGCCGGTGAACAAACGCCGACCGATCCGCGCACGCTCGGCAGCTACCTGTTCTCCGATCGCGGCGTTTATCGACCGGGGGATACTTTCAATATTGGCCTGATCACCCGCGCCGCCGACTGGCGCGTTGGCCTGGCCGGCGTGCCGGTGCGCGCCGAAGTCCGCGATCCGCGCGACAAGCTGATGACCACCGTGCCGCTGACGCTGGGCGCCAGCGGTTTCAACGAGCTGAGCTATACCACCGATGAAAACTCGCCCACCGGCGAGTGGAACGTCTATCTGTATCTGATCGGCAAAAACAACGATACCTCCACGCTGCTCGGCCATACCGCGGTCAATGTGAAGGAGTTCGAGCCGGATCAGCTGAAAGTGAAGCTGGCGCTGACGCCGAATCGCCAGCAAGGCTGGGTCAAACCGTCCGAGCTGAAGGCCAGCATCGATGTGCAGAACCTGTTCGGTACCCCGGCGCAGGATCGCCGCGTGACCACCAGGCTGACGCTGCGGCCGATGTATCCGAGCTTCGATCGCTTCCCGGATTATGCGTTCTATGAAAACCGGCAAAACAGCGACGGGTTCGAAACCGAGCTGGAAGATCGCACCACCGATGAGCATGGTGTGGCCGATATTCCGCTCGATCTGAAATCCTATGCCGACGCGACCTATCAGCTGCAGCTGCTGTCGGAGGCGTTCGTCGCCGGCGGCGGGCGCTCGGTGGCAGCTACCGCCCGCACGCTGGTCTCGCCTTACGATTACCTGATTGGGGTGAAGGCGGACGGCGATCTGGGCTACATCAACCGCGACGCGGAGCGGCATCTGAACGTGATCGCCATCGATCCGGACCTGAAACAGATCGCCATGCCGAACCTGAAGCAGGTGTTGATCGAGCAGAAATACATTTCGGTGCTGACCAAACAGGATTCGGGCGTTTACAAATACCAGTCGAAGATGAAGGAAGTGCAGCTGTCGGAACAGCCGCTGGCACTGAGCGAGCAGGGCGCGGATCTGCGGCTGGCGACCGATAAGCCGGGCGACTTCGTGCTGGTGATTGAAGATGCGCAGGGCAAGACGCTCAACCGCGTCGCCTACAGCGTGGCCGGTAACGCCAACCTGAGCCGTTCGCTGGATCGCAACGCCGAACTGAAGCTGAAACTGAACCAGGCGGAATATCAGCCGGGCGAGGAGATCGAGGTGGCGATCAACGCGCCTTATACCGGTAGCGGCTTGATCACCATCGAGAAGGACAAGGTTTACGCTTGGCAGTGGTTCCACAGCGACACTACCAGCTCGGTGCAGAAGATCCGCGTGCCGGCCGGCATGGAGGGCAACGGCTACATCAACGTGCAGTTCGTGCGCGACATCAACTCCAGCGAAATCTTCATGAGCCCGCTGAGCTATGGCGTGATGCCGTTCAAGATCAGCACACAGGCGCGCCAAAACAGCCTTGAGGTGACGGCGCCGGAGGTCATCAAGCCGGGTGAAAACCTGACGATGACGGTCAAGACCGACGCGCCGCAGCAGGTGGCGCTGTTTGCCGTCGATGAGGGCATTCTGCAGGTGGCGCGCTACCGCCTGAAGGATCCGCTGGAGTTCTTTTTCAGCAAGCGTGAACTGAACGTGAGCAGCTCGCAGATCCTCGACCTGATCCTGCCGGAGTTCAGCAAGCTGATGGCGCTGACCGCGGCGCCGGGCGGCGATGCGGGCGAAGGGCTGGATCTCAACCTCAACCCGTTCAAGCGCAAACGCGACAAGCCGGTGGCCTATTGGTCCGGCATTACCGAGGTCAGCGGCGAGAAGCAGTTCGTCTACCCGGTGCCGGACTACTTTAACGGCAAGATCCGCGTGATGGCGATTTCGGTGACGCCGGAGAAAATCGGCAAGGCGCAAACCGCCGCCACGGTGCGCGACAACTTCATTATGACGCCGAACGTGCCGGCGATGGTAGCGCCGGGCGACGAGTTCGACGTCAGCGTGGGCGTCAGCAACAACCTCGAAGGGCTGAACGGCCAGTCGGTGGCCATCAACGTTCTGTTGACGCCGCCGCCGCAGTTGGAAGTGGTGGGCAACGCGACGCAAAGCCTGACGCTGGCGGAAAAACGCGAGGGTGTGATCGCTTTCCGTCTGCGCGCCAAATCCGCGCTGGGCGATGCACCGCTGGTGTTCGACGCCCGTTACGGCGACCAGGCCAGCCGCCGCACCGTCAGCACCTCGGTGCGGCCGGCGGCGCCGTACCGCACCCAGTCGGTGATGGGGCGTATGAGCGGCAGCAGCCAGAACGTCGATGGCCTGCGCCAGATGTTCGACGCTTTCGCGCAGCGCCGGGCGGCGGTGTCGAATTCGCCGCTGGTGCTGACCCGCGGGCTGGCGCAATACCTGGCGGATTATCCGTATTACTGTTCCGAGCAGATCGTCAGCCGCTCCATTCCGCTGATGCTGCAGAGCCGCCACCCAGAGATGAAAAGCAGCCTGAGCCAGGCGGAAGTCAGCAAGCAGCTGCGCAACCTGCTTGGCGTGCTGCGCGCGCGCCAGAACGACAGCGGGGCGATCGGCGCCTGGCGTTCGTCGCCGGATGCCGATCCTTTCGTCACGCCTTATGTGGTGCAGTATCTGCTCGAAGCCAAAGCGGCGGGCTACGCCCTGCCGGAAGGCATGCTGGACGAGGCCAACGGCGCGTTGCGCGAGCTGGCGGCCAGCGGATTCGACGATCTGTATCTGCTGCGCCTGCGCAGCTGGGCGGTTTACCTGCTGACGCTGCAGGGCGAAGTGACCACCAACTCGCTGGCGGCGGTGCAGGATACGCTGCAAAAACGCTATGGCGAAGGGTGGAAAACCGATCTGAGCGCGCTGTATCTGGCCTCTTCTTATCGGTTGTTGAAGATGGACGACGAAGCCGCCGCGCTGTTGCAACCCAGCTGGCAGCAGCTGAGCAAGGCGTATGACAGCGCCTGGTGGACGCAGAACTATTTCGATCCGCTGGTGCAGGATGCGACGCGGCTGTATCTGATTACCCGTCACTTCCCTGAGAAGGTGGCGTCGATCCCGCCGCAGGCGCTGGAGAATATGGTCAAGGCGCTGAAAGAAGAGCGTTACACCACCTACTCCTCCGCAATGAGCATTCTGGCGCTGGAAAGCTACTCGACCCAGGTGGCGGCGCAATCCGCCAATGCGGATGCCTTGGGCATCGTGCAGGTAGGCAAAGCCGGCGGCGAGCCGCAGCGCATCAGTGAGCTGCAGGGGTTGTTCGTGCAGGGGCAGTTCAACGCCGATGCTACCGTCGTGCGCTTCACCAACGGCGGCAATGCGCCGGCCTGGTATGTGGTGACGCAGGCCGGTTACGACCTGAATGCGCCGCAAAAAGCGCTGTCGCGCGGGATTGAGATCGTTCGCGATTACACCGACGAACAGGGCAAACCGGTGACGCAGGTGACGCTGGGGCAGAAGATCAACGTCCATCTGAAGGTGCGCGCCAACTCGAAAGAGGGGCAGAGCAACCTGGCGATCGTCGATCTGCTGCCGGGCGGGTTCGAAGTGGTGCAGCAGACGCCGCCGGAACCGGCCGACGCCGGCGAGGAGAGCGAAGACCGCGGCGGTTGGCAGTCGCCGCTGGCCGCTACCGGCTCCACCTGGGCGCCGGATTACAGCGATATCCGTGAAGATCGGGTGATTATCTACGGCAGCGCCGGCACCGAGGTGCAGGAGTTCGTCTATCAGATCAAGGCCACCAATACCGGCAGCTTTATTGTTCCACCGGCCTACGGCGAAGCCATGTACGACCGTGAAGTACAGGCGATGTCGGCCGGCGGCGGCAAGCTGGTGGTGGTGCCGGCGGGCAACGACTAGGCCGGATCCGGCGCCAGGCCAGCGTCTGGCGCCGGGGTGGTGAGAACGTATGAAGATCCTGACCGGGCGCGTGCTGCAAAACGGCTTGATGGCGGCGTTTTTACTGGCGCTGCTGCTGACCGCGATTCGGCTGTGGCCGCATCCGCCCCTGTGGCAGGGGCTGCCGCAGTCTTCCGTCTATTACGACAGGCACGGCGCGCTGCTGCGCATCACGTTGGCCAACGACGACCGCTACCGCCTGTGGACCCCGCTGGAGCAGGTGTCGCCGCTGGCGGTGCGCGGGCTGCTGCTGCACGAAGACCGCTGGTTCTACTACAACCCCGGCTTTAACCCCGTCAGCCTGATGCGTGGCTTCTGGCGCAGCTATGTCGCCGGCGGAAAAATGCAGGGCGGGTCGACCATCAGCATGCAGCTGGCGCGTATGCGCTGGCATCTCAACACCCGCACGCCGGGCGGCAAGCTGCTGCAGGTGCTGCGCGCGGTGCAGCTGGAGCTCAGCTACTCCAAGCACGATATCCTGGAAGCCTACCTGAATTATGCCCCCTACGGCCGCAACATCGAAAGCATCGGCGCTGCCAGCCTGATCTATTTCGCCAAGTCGCCGAAGGATTTGACCCTGCCGGAGGCGCTGACGCTGGCGGTGCTGCCGCAGTCGCCCAGCTACCGTCTGGAGCCGAAAACCGGCGTGCTCGGCGCTGCATTGACGCAGGCGCGCAACCGTCTGTTCCAGCGCTGGCAGCGGGTTTACCCCACCGACGCCAGCCAGCAAACGCTGTTCCGCCTGCCGCTGGCGCTGCGGCAGCCTGAGCAAGTGCCCTATATCGCGCCGCACTTTATCGAGCAGCTGCGGCTGCAGACGCAGCAACTGGTGCAGCGCGATACGCGCGTCGATACCACGCTGGACGCCGGGTTGCAGCGGCTGGTCGAGCGGCAGGTCAACGCGTTTATCGCCCGCAACCGCAGCCGCGGCATCCAAAACGCCGCGGTGCTGCTGGTGGACAGCCGCGATATGGGGGTGCGTGCGCTGGTGGGATCGGCGGACTATTACAATCGGCCGATCCAGGGGCAGGTGAACGGTACCAACGCCAAGCGCTCGCCGGGTTCGACGCTGAAGCCGTTCATCTACGCGCTGGGCATGGAGCAGGGCGTGCTGCATCCGATGACCATCCTGAAAGACGTGCCTTCGTCGTTCGGCGCCTATGCGCCGGAAAACTTCGACCGGCGCTTTCTCGGCCCGGTGACCGCCACCGATGCGCTGAATTTCAGCCGCAACATTCCGGCAGTGTATGTCGCCTCGCAGCTGCGCCAGCCGACCTTTTATCAGTTTTTGCGTCTGACCGGCGTGGCCAATATGGCCAGCGAGAGCCACTACGGGCTTTCGCTGGTGCTGGGCGGTGGCGAGGTGACGGCGCAGGAATTGGCGAAGCTGTATGCGCTGCTGGCGAACCGCGGCGAGCTGCGGCCGCTTCGTATGCAGCTGAACGAGACTGAATCGACGCCGGTTCGGCTGCTGAGCGAGGAGGCCAGTTTCATTACGCTGGATATGCTGCGCCAGCATCGGCGGCCGGGCGATACGCTGGCACAGCGTTCTTCTTCGCTGCCGGTGTACTGGAAGACCGGCACCTCCTGGGGCTTTCGCGACGCCTGGAGCGTCGGGATTTTCGGCCCTTACGTGCTGGTGGTGTGGGAAGGCAACTTCGACGGGCGCGGCAACAATGCGTTGGTCGGCGCCGAGGCGGCCGCGCCGCTGTTCTTCAATATCATCGACAGCGTCAACGCCAGCTACCCAGGCCTGCGGGAACCGAAGCACCCGTTCCCCCAACGGCTGCGGAGGGTGGACATTTGCCTCGCCAGCGGCGATCTGCCAACGCCGTGGTGCCAGCAGAAGGGCAAGACCTGGTTTATTCCCGGCAAGTCACCGATCAAGGTCGACAGCGTTTACCGGCCGGTGGTGCTGGATATTCACAGCGGCGAGGTCGTCTGCCCGCCGTATGACGCAGCGCAGACCCGCACCGAAATTTTTGAGTTCTGGCCTTCCGATTTGGCCAACGTATTCGCCCAGGCCGGGCTGCCGAAGCAGGCGCCGCCGGTCAACCGCTGCAAGGACAACGGTGTCGCCGTCGGCGGCAACGCGCCGCGCATCACTTCGCCGCTGAAAAATACCACCTATACCCTGCGCCAGTCGCAGCAGGGGCGGGATAAAATCGCCTTCAACGCGGTGACGGACGCCGACAGCAAGACGGTGTACTGGTTCGTCGACGATATCTATCTCGGCAGCAGCGCCAGCAAAAAGCCGATCGACTGGCGGCCGATCAACAACGGGCGCTACCGCATTCGGGCAGTGGACGATCGCGGCCGCGCCGATACGCGTCTGGTGACCATCGAATGGGTGAACTAGCGCTGAGCCGCACGCCTGTTATACTCGCGCCCGAAACGGCTATTTACCTGGGAAAGCGATGTGATAGAGATTTTGTATCAGGATGAACACCTGGTGGCGGTGAACAAGCCGTCGGGCTGGTTGGTGCACCGCAGTTGGCTGGACCGTCATGAAACTCGCTTTATGATGCAGACGGTGCGCGATCAGCTCGGGCAGCACGTCTTTACCGTGCACCGTCTCGATCGCCCGACTTCCGGCGTATTGCTGATGGCGCTCTCCAGCGAGGTGGCGCGCCTGCTGTCGCAGCAGTTCGAGCAGCATCAGGTGCAGAAAACCTACCATGCGGTGGTGCGCGGCTACGTGCAGGAGGGGGCGACCCTCGACTACCCGCTGACGGCGGAGCTGGACAAAATCGCTGATAAACATGCCGATGCCGATAAGGGGCCGCAGCCGGCGGTGACACACTACCGGCCGCTGGCACAGGTAGAGATGCCGGTGGCCGTCGGCCGCTACGACAGCGCGCGGTACAGCCTGGTGGAGCTGCAGCCGGAAACCGGCCGCAAGCACCAGCTGCGGCGCCACATGGCGCATCTTCGCCATCCGATCATCGGCGACAGCAAGCACGGCGATCTGCGGCAGAACCGCGGTATGGCGCAGCATTTCGGCTGCCCGCGCCTGATGCTGCACGCCAGCCATCTGCAGCTGACGCACCCGGTGACCGGCGAGCCGCTGCGGGTGACGGCGCGCTGGGACGAAGACTGGCAAGGGGTGATGGCGCAGTTCGGCTGGGCGGGGGTATTCCCTGAACTTGCCGGGGTTGAGTTTAGCGCGGCTAACGGTCAGGATAGCTGACAATTTTTAAAGGTAATGAAGGGAGTAGGAGCCATGGCTCAGGTTGGTATCTTCGTGGGAACGGTCTACGGCAATTCGCTGCTGGTGGCGGAAGAAGCGCAAAACATCCTCAGCGAGCAGGGCCATGAGGTCAAACTGTTCGAAGAGGGCACGCTGGAGGCCTGGCAGTTTTATCGTCAGCACTACGCGCTGGTGATCACCTCCACCACCGGGCAGGGCGATCTGCCGGACAGCATCGCGCCTCTGTTCCACGCCATTCGCGATCGGGTCGGCTACCAGCCGGAGCTGCGCTATGGGCTGATCGCCCTCGGCGACAGCAGCTATGACAACTTCTGCGGCGCGGGGCGCGCATTCGACGCGTTGCTGCAAGAGCAGGGCGCCACCCGCGTTGGCGAAGTGCTGGAGATCGATGCGATGGAACAGCCGGAGCCGGAAGTGGCTGCCTGCCCGTGGGTCGAGCAGTGGGGCACGCTGCTGCAATCGTAAAGTAAAAAGGCGCCGCGAAAGGGCGCCTTGGCGATGATGAGGGTCAACCGATCCGCATTATTTGCCGCGGGTGAGTTTTTCCAGATCGGCTTCGATCTCGGCAATCTTGTGCGACACCACGCCTTCGAGATGGCGCAGGTCGTCGAGGATTTTACGCTTCAGATCCACTTCCACCTGATCGCGCTGGCACAGCTGATCCAGTTCGTCGATCACGTAGCGCAGGTTCGGGTTGATCTCGTGAATTTCCTTGTAGCCCTGGCCGGCGTTGTCCGCCACCACGGTTTTACGCTGGCGCGGGTACTTGAACTTCACGCTCTTGGCGAAGAACTCGCCCTTATCTTTGCGGAAATAGATCTTGAGGATGTCGTTGTTGGCCTCTTGACGCAGGCTATAGCGATCGACGTCTTCCGGTTGATTGATGCCCAAACTCTTCAAGTTATCGTACATACTGCGCCCTCTTTAGATGTGATCGTTATATTCCACGACTGCGATTATGGCGGAAAGCGAGATCTGCGACTGTGACTGCCAGCGAAACGCAGACAAAAAAATAGCGGGTGAATCACCCGCTATTTCAATTTAGTCGATAGTGCGCAATAACTCATTAATACCGACTTTACCGCGCGTTTTAGCGTCGACCTTCTTGACGATCACCGCGCAGTACAGGCTGTAAGAACCGTCTTTCGACGGCAGGTTACCGGAAACCACCACCGAACCCGCCGGCACGCGGCCGTAATGGATTTCGCCGGTCTCGCGGTCATAGATGCGGGTGCTCTGGCCGAGGTATACGCCCATCGAAATCACCGAGCCTTCTTCCACGATCACGCCTTCCACCACTTCGGAGCGCGCGCCGATGAAGCAGTTGTCTTCGATGATGGTCGGGTTGGCCTGCAGCGGCTCCAGCACGCCGCCGATGCCGACGCCGCCGGACAGGTGAACGTTTTTGCCGATCTGCGCGCAAGAACCGACGGTGGCCCAGGTGTCGACCATGGTGCCTTCGTCGACGTAGGCGCCGATGTTAACGTAAGACGGCATCAGCACGGTGTTGCGAGCGATGAACGCGCCCTGGCGCACGGTGGCCGGCGGCACGACGCGGAAGCCTTCCTTCTGGAAGCGCGCTTCGTCGTAGTCGGCAAACTTCATCGGCACCTTGTCGTAGTAGCGGGTTTCCGCGCCGTCCATCACCTTGTTGTCGTTGATGCGGAAAGAGAGCAGCACGGCTTTCTTCAGCCACTGATGGGTGATCCATTGACCGTCGATCTTCTCGGCGACGCGCAGGGCGCCGCTGTCCAGCAGGCCGATCACCTGGTTTACCGCTTCGCGCGTTACGGTGTCTACGTTCGCCGGGGTGATGTCCGCACGGCGCTCGAAGGCGCTTTCAATAACGTTCTGTAATTGCTGCATGCTGTTCTCTTTCCTGATGTTGTCGGTAAAAAGTTACTTGTATCACATTTTATCGTTTGGGGTGAGGGCCTCTGTCAACCGTTGCTCCAACTTTCTGCGCGTTTCCTGATCGAGCGCGCGTCGCTCGCCGTCGGCCAGGATAAACAAGTCCTCGACCCGCTCGCCGATGGTGGTAATGCGCGCGCCGTGCAGCGACAGCCCTAGGTCGGCGAACACTTCGCCCACCCGCGCCAGCAGGCCGGGCTGGTCGAGTGCGATCAGCTCCAGGTAGCTGCGGCGATCGGTGTGGGTCGGCAGGAAGGTCACCTCGGTCGGCACGCTGAAGTGACGCAGCTTGGAAGAAGGCCGGCGCACGCGCGGCGGCTGGTACTCCCGCTGGGTGATGGCCTGCAGCAGCGCCTGGCGGATCGCCGCGTGGCGATCCTGCGCCAGCGGGCTGCCGTCCGGCTCCAGCACGATAAAGGTGTCCATCGCCATGCCGTCGCGGTTGGTGAAGATCTGCGCGTCGTGCACGCTCAGGTTGCGGCGATCCATCTCGCCGGCGACGGCGGCGAACAGGTAGGGGCGATCCGGGCTCCAGATAAAGATCTCGGTGCCGCCGCGCGTCGCCTGGCGGCTGACCAGCACCAGCGGCTGGGTGGAGTCGTGGGCCAGCAGGTGACGGGCGTGCCAGGCCAGCTGGTTCGGCGAGTGGCGCAGGAAATAGTCGGCGCGGCAGCGGCTCCAGATGCGGTGCAGCGCCTCTTCGTCGATGTTGTCCATGCGCAGCAGCGCCAGCGCCTGCAGGCGGTGATGGCGCACGCGTTCGCGTAGATCCGGGCTGTTCTGCATGCCGCGGCGCAGCTGCTTCTCGGTGGCGAAGTACAGCTCGCGCAACAGGCTCTGCTTCCAGCTGTTCCACAGGGTTTCGTTGGTGGCGCAGATATCCGCCACCGTCAGGCACACCAGGTAACGCAGGCGGGTTTCGCTCTGCACTTCGCTGCTGAACTGCTGGATCACCGTCGGATCCTGGATATCGCGGCGCTGCGCGGTGACCGACATCAGCAGGTGCCAGCGAACCAGCCACGCCACCAGTTGGGTTTCGCGCGAGTTGAGGCCGTGCAGTTCGGCGAACTCCACCACGTCTTCCGCGCCGAGGATCGAGTGATCGCCGCCGCGCCCTTTGGCGATATCGTGGAACAGCGCCGCCAGCAGCAGCAGTTCCGGATGCGGCAGGCGCGGGTACAGCTCCACGCACAGCGGATGGCGCGGCCGGGTTTGCGCATCGGCGAAGCTCTCCAGCTTTTGCAGCACGCGGATGGTGTGTTCATCGACGGTATAAGCGTGGAACAGGTCGAATTGCATCTGGCCGACGATCTTGCCCCACTGCGGCATATAGGCCCACAGCACGCTATGACGGTGCATCGGCACCAGCGCGCGCGAGACCGCGCCGGGGTGGCGCAGAATGGCCATAAACAGATCGCGCGCTTCCGGAATGGTGCACAGCGGCTGTTTCAGATGGCGGCGGGCGTGGCGCAGCTGGCGCACGGTGGTGGAATAAATGCCCTTGATCTCGCGGTTGCGCACCATCAGGTAGAACATGCGCATGATGGCCTGCGGCTCGCGGATGAACAGCGTTTCGTCGCGCAGATCGATCAGATCGCCGCGCAGCTGGAAATCGTCGTTCAGCGGGCGCGGCTTCTCGGTGGCATCCAGCGCCAGGATGGCCTCGTCGAACAGCTGCAGCAGCATGTGGTTCAGCTCGCTGACGCGCCGCGTCATGCGGTAGAAGTCTTTCATCATGCGCTCGACCGGCTCGTTGCCTTCGCCTTCATAGCGCAGCAGCTGCGCCACGCTGAGCTGGCGATCGAACAGCAGGCGGTTGTCGTAACGCGGCAGCACCAGGTGCAATGCGAAACGGATGCGCCACAGGAAGCTCTGGCACTCGTTCAGCTCGTTGCGCTCGGCCTGGGTGAGGAAACCGAAGCCGACCATTTCGTCCAGCGAGGTGGCGCCGAAGTGGCGCCGCGCCACCCACAGCAGGGTGTGGATGTCGCGCAGGCCGCCGGGGCTGCTTTTGATATCCGGCTCCAGGTTATAGCTGGTGCCGTGGTAGCGCTGGTGGCGCTCCTGCTGTTCGTTGACCTTGGCGTGGAAAAACTGCGGCGAGGGCCAGAAGCCGTCGCTGAAGATATGTTTTTGCATCTGCAGGAACAGCGCGACGTCGCCACAGATCATGCGCGATTCGATCAGGTTGGTGGCCACGGTCAGATCCGCCAATCCCTCCAGCAGACATTCTTCCAGGGTGCGCACGCTGTGGCCCACTTCCAGCTTGAGATCCCACAGCAGGGTGATGAATTCGCCGACCCGCTGCGACTGCTGTTCCGTCAGCCGGCGCTGGCTGAGCACCAGCACGTCGATGTCCGACAGCGGGTGCAGCTCGCCGCGGCCGTAGCCGCCGACCGCCACCAATGCGGTTTCCGGGATATCTTCGAAGCCGTAGAAGGTCCACAGCCGGCGCAGCAGGCGATCGATGAAGTCGCTGCGCGCCGCCACCAGGCTTTCGGCGCTGGCGCCGGCGTCGAACGCTGCCGCCAGCCACAGCTGGAACTGCTCCAGCCGCTGTTTCAGCACCGGACAGGTGAGCTCGTCGTTGCCGTAGGTGCTGGGGGAGGCGGGCGGCATCGGCACGGCCGGGGCCGCTTGTTGAAGGAGATTGTCAGACATAGTGCGCAGCCCATAAAAAAGGCCGGCAAAAGCCGGCCTGGTGATATTCTGCACGCGGCGTTCGCCGCGGTGCTTACATCTCGTGCGTAATGATGTTGGGGATGGTGTCATCCTTGCGCAACGTCATTATCTCGCAGCCGTTATCAGTGACCACAATAGTATGCTCATACTGCGCCGACAAGCTGCGATCTTTGGTTTTTACCGTCCAGCCGTCTTTCATGGTGCGGATGCGGTAGTCACCGGCGTTGACCATCGGTTCGATGGTGAAGGCCATGCCCGCCTGCAGTACCACACCGCCGTCATCGGCATCATAGTGCAGCACCTGCGGCTCTTCGTGGAACACTTCGCCGATGCCGTGGCCGCAGTACTCGCGCACCACAGAGAACTTCTCGGCCTCGACGAATTGCTGGATAGCCTTGCCCAGGGTGCGCAGGCGGATACCCGGTTTGACCATCTTCAGCGCCAGATACAGGCTTTCCTGAGTGACGCGGCACAGGCGCTCGCCCAGAATGGTCGGTTTGCCGACGATGAACATCTTCGAGGTGTCGCCGTGGAAGCCGTCTTTAATTACGGTCACGTCGATATTGACGATGTCGCCGTCCTTCAGCGTTTTGTCATCGCTTGGGATGCCGTGGCACACCACTTCGTTCACCGAGATGCACACGGATTTCGGGAAGCCGTGGTAGCCGAGGCAGGCGGAAATGGCCTGTTGCTCGTTGGTGATGTACTCGTGACAGATACGGTCCAGTTCGCCGGTGGTCACGCCAGGTTTGACGTGCGGCTCGATGATTTCCAGCACTTCGGCGGCCAGGCGGCCGGCCACGCGCATTTTTTGGATGTCATCAGGTGTTTTAATTGAGATTGCCATGAAATTCGTCCGCAGGTGTCGTTATCGTCGACAATAAGAAGCAGTGACTTATGGTATCAGCCCGGCCGGAGGCTGCCAAATTTCATTTCCCGATGCCCGGCGTAAAGCAACAAAAGTTGGTGTCGGCGGCGGGTTTATGGTATAAAGCGCGCCGGCGATCCGCGACTTGGTTCTTGTGACCTGGCAGGAATTGGCCGAAAATACTTTAACTGCACTCATTTTGTGTAAATAACACACACGTATCGGCACATCCGCCGGGGTGCCCTGAGGTGACTTGTCGCCGCCAGGGTCGGCGTTATGGGATACGTGGAGGCATAACCCCAATTAATCTATAGAGGTTTAATCATGGCAACTGTTTCCATGCGCGACATGCTCAAGGCTGGTGTTCACTTCGGTCACCAGACCCGTTACTGGAACCCGAAAATGAAGCCTTTCATCTTCGGCGCTCGTAACAAGGTTCACATCATCAACCTGGAGCAGACCGTACCAATGTTCAACGCCGCTCTGGCTGAACTGAGCAAGATCTCTTCCCGTAAAGGCAAGATCCTGTTCGTTGGTACCAAGCGCGCAGCAAGCGAAGCGGTAAAAGACGCTGCTAACAGCTGTGACCAGTTCTTCGTGAACCACCGCTGGTTGGGCGGCATGCTGACTAACTGGAAAACCGTTCGTCAGTCCATCAAGCGTTTGAAAGATCTGGAAATCCAGTCTCAAGACGGCACCCTGGACAAGCTGACCAAGAAAGAAGCGCTGATGCGCACTCGTGAACTGGCCAAGCTGGAAAACTCCCTGGGCGGTATCAAAGATATGGGCGGTCTGCCAGACGCACTGTTCGTTATCGATGCCGATCACGAGCACATCGCGATCAAAGAAGCCAACAACCTGGGTATCCCGGTATTCTCTATCGTTGATACCAACTCCAACCCAGACGGCGTTGACTTCATCATCCCTGGTAACGACGACGCAATCCGTGCAGTAAACCTGTACCTGACTGCCGTTGCTGCCGCTGTGCGTGAAGGTCGTTCTCAAGATCTGGCCGTTCAGGCGGAAGAAGGCTTCGTAGAAGCTGAATAATAAGGCAAGCTCATCACTGAGCCCTTATTAACCAGGTATTGACATATGTTGGTTAGGGGGGCCTGTAAAGGCCCCCTTTGCTTATCTGAATGAGAACTGTCTCCACGCGAGATAACCGAGGAAAAATAAATGGCTGATATTACCGCTGCCCTGGTAAAAGAACTGCGCGAGCGTACCGGCGCTGGCATGATGGATTGCAAGAAGGCGCTGGTTGAATCCAACGGCGACATCGAACTGGCAATCGAAAACATGCGTAAGTCCGGTGCGATCAAAGCCGCTAAAAAAGCAGGCAATGTGGCTGCTGACGGCGTGATCAAAACCAAGATCGAAGGCAACTACGGCATCATTCTGGAAGTTAACTGCCAGACTGACTTCGTAGCAAAAGACGCCGGTTTCCAGGCGTTCGCCGACAAAGTGCTGGATGCCGCTATGGCCGGCAAAATCACTGACGTTGACGTGCTGAAAGCACAGTTCGAAGAAGAGCGCGTAGCGCTGGTGGCAAAAATCGGCGAAAACATCAACATTCGTCGCGTTGCTTCCCTGGAAGGCGAAGTGCTGGGCAGCTACCTGCACGGCGCGCGTATCGGCGTACTGGTTGCGGCTAAAGGCGCTGACGAAGAGCTGGTTAAGCAAATCGCAATGCACATTGCGGCAAGCAAGCCAGAGTTCGTGAAGCCAGAAGACGTGTCTGCTGAAGTGGTAGAAAAAGAGTACCAGGTTCAGCTGGACATCGCCATGCAGTCCGGCAAGCCGAAAGAAATCGCAGAGAAAATGGTTGAAGGCCGCATGAAGAAATTCACCGGCGAAGTTTCTCTGACCGGTCAGCCTTTCGTTATGGATCCGAGCAAATCCGTTGCTCAGGTGCTGAAAGAGCACAACGCTGACGTGACCAACTTCATTCGCTTCGAAGTGGGCGAAGGCATCGAGAAAGTCGAAACCGACTTCGCTGCTGAAGTTGCCGCGATGAGCAAACAGTCTTAATGACTGTCGATGGAACCGCCGTCTGGCGGTTCCATACTATCCAGCCAGAATTACACCGGTGGCAGGCCCTGCAGCGTGATTCTCACCTCAGGCGCGTTTCATCGGCTGAAATCCCCAATACTAATACTGCTTCTTAGGACAGAACACCATGGCAACCAATGCAAAACCCGTATATCAGCGTATTCTGCTTAAACTGAGTGGCGAAGCCCTGCAAGGTGCAGAAGGTTTTGGTATCGACGCCAGCGTTTTGGATCGCATGGCTCAGGAAGTGAAAGAGCTGGTCGAACTGGGAATTCAGGTCGGTGTAGTTATTGGCGGCGGGAACCTGTTCCGCGGCGCGGGCCTGGCGCAAGCCGGCATGAACCGCGTAGTGGGCGACCACATGGGAATGCTGGCTACCGTGATGAACGGCCTGGCTATGCGTGATGCACTGCACCGTGCCTATGTGAACGCCCGCCTGATGTCGGCGATCCCGCTGAACGGCGTATGTGACAATTACAGCTGGGCAGAGGCTATCAGCCTGCTGCGCAACAACCGCGTGGTGATCTTCTCCGCCGGTACCGGCAACCCGTTCTTCACCACCGATTCCGCCGCTTGCCTGCGCGGTATCGAGATCGAAGCGGACGTGGTGCTGAAAGCCACCAAAGTGGATGGCGTATACTCCGCCGATCCGGTGAAAAACCCGGATGCGACGCTGTATGAACAATTAACCTATCAGGACGTGTTGGAGCGCGAGCTGAAAGTGATGGATCTGGCGGCGTTTACGCTGGCCCGCGATCACGGCTTGCCGATCCGCGTGTTCAACATGAACAAGCCTGGCGCGCTGCGCCGCGTGGTGATGGGTGAGAACGAAGGTACGCTGATCAGCAAATAAGGCTGTTCACACCCCTTTTTCGGTGCGCGTGACGCCAGGCGCCGCGCGCTCTCCGAGTACGATTACGGGCTATACTTGAGTATCGCCTGCCAAGTAACCAGCTTCCAAGGGTTTGCAACGTGACTAATGAAATCAGAAAAGATGCTGATTCACGCATGGAAAAAAGCGTAGAAGCATTCAAAAACCAAATCAGCAAGATCCGCACCGGCCGCGCTTCTCCAAGCATTCTGGACGGCATCATGGTGGAATACTACGGCGCCGCTACGCCGCTGCGCCAGCTGGCCAACGTGACCGTGGAAGACTCCCGCACGCTGAAAATCAACGTGTTCGACCGCAGCCTGAGCCAGGCCGTTGAGAAAGCGATCATGAGCTCCGATCTGGGCCTCAACCCGTCTTCCGCCGGCTCTGACATTCGCGTTCCGCTGCCTCCGCTGACCGAAGAACGTCGTAAGGATCTGATCAAGATCGTACGCGGCGAAGCCGAGCAGGGCCGCGTAGCGGTGCGTAACGTGCGTCGCGACGCTAACGACAAGGTCAAGGCGCTGCTGAAAGACAAAGAGATCAGCGAAGACGAAGAACGTCGTTCACAAGACGAGATTCAGAAAATGACCGACGCTTACATCAAGCTGGTCGATGCCGCGCTGGCAGAGAAAGAAAAAGAGCTGATGGATTTCTAATCAGCATCGCGCAGAAACAAAGCGTCGCCTGGGCGGCGCTTTGTTTTTTGTGGCGCAGATCCCGTTTCATCGTACTGAAAGATCATGGACAAGCGGTGTCCAAGGTTCCACACTGGAGCACCTCCGATCTCATCAGACAGTTATTCAGAGTGAACTCATGAAGCAACTGACCATTCTTGGCTCGACCGGCTCGGTAGGGACCAGCACCCTGGCCGTGGTCAGGGCGAATCCCGACCGTTTTGCGATCAAAGCACTGGTGGCCGGCCTCAACGTCGCGGTCATGGCGCAGCAATGCATGGAATTCCGGCCCGCCTTCGCCGCGATGGCTGAGGAAAGCGCCGCTCGCGAGCTGCGCGCCATTCTGGCGGAAAACGGCGTCGCTACCGAGGTCTTGGCCGGGGAACAAGCGGCCTGCGAACTGGCGGCGTTGGATGACGTCGATCAAGTGACGGCGGCCATCGTCGGCGCCGCAGGGCTGTTGCCGACGCTGGCGGCGATCCGCGCAGGCAAGCAGGTGCTGCTGGCCAACAAGGAGTCGCTGGTCACCTGCGGCCGTCTGTTTATGGACGCAGTGCGGCAAAGCCAGGCGCAGCTGCTGCCGCTCGACAGCGAGCACAACGCGATTTTTCAGAGTTTGCCTGAGAGCATTCAGCGTCAGTTGGGGTACTCTTCCCTGGAAAGTCATGGCGTTTCGCGCATCGTGCTTACCGGCTCAGGCGGCCCGTTCCGCACCACCCCGCTGGAGCAGTTCGCCGCAATGACGCCGGATCAAGCCTGCGCCCACCCGAACTGGTCGATGGGCCGCAAGATCTCGGTGGACTCCGCCACCATGATGAACAAAGGTCTGGAATATATTGAGGCACGCTGGCTGTTTAACGCTTCGGCCGAGCAAATGGAAGTGATCCTGCACCCACAGTCGGTGATTCACTCGATGGTGCGCTATGCCGACGGCAGCGTGCTGGCGCAGCTGGGTACGCCGGATATGCGCACGCCGATCGCCCATGCGATGGCGTATCCGCAGCGCGTAAACTCCGGCGTGGAAGCGCTGGACTTCTGCCGCATCGGTTCGCTGACCTTCGCCGAACCGGAGCGCGAGCGCTATCCTTGCCTGTATTTGGCAATCGAAGCGTTCGACGCCGGCCAGGCGGCGACCACCGCACTGAACGCGGCGAATGAAATCGCCGTGGCGGCATTTTTGCAGCAGCAGATTCGCTTTACCGACATTGCCGCGGTCAACCGGCAGGTCGTCGAGCGCCTTGCGCTGCAGGAACCGACGTGCATCGAAGCGGTCTTAGACATTGACCGCCAGGCGCGCGCCGCCGCCGAGGAGCGCGTTCGCGCGTTGCGCGGTTGAGCACGGTGATTATCCGATTTTGTTCGTAATTCGCGTATGCCGCAGCGGGGCCGTTTGTTCATGTTCCGCTGAGGTGGTATAGTCTGCGCCACCTGTCAGCGGTTATACCGTTGAATTATGGCCCGATTGGCGCCATGAGCGTCAATGGTGACCCGGCTGCGCCGGGCATCGCGAGGGCAGGCTGAAAGCCGTGTCGGGCACACGGCTTTTTTTGCGCGTAAGGGCCTGATGTTCCGGAAAGGCAGTTATATTTCTATTGAGGAAATAAGTACGAGTTATGTCGTCCGCAAACCAACAAGAGGCTAATCTATCTTCCCCGGGGCCGCGCCATGTTGCCATCATCATGGACGGTAACGGACGCTGGGCCAAACGTCAGGGCAAGTTACGTGTCTTCGGTCATAAAGCAGGGGTGAAATCGGTTCGCCGCGCGGTCAGTTTTGCCGCCAGCCACCATTTAGATGCGCTCACGCTTTATGCCTTCAGCAGCGAAAACTGGAACCGTCCGGTGCAGGAAGTCTCCGCCCTGATGGAGCTTTTTGTCCGTGCTCTGGATAGTGAAGTAAAAAGCCTGCATAAACATAACGTCAGGTTGCGGGTGATCGGCGATATCAGCCGGTTCAGCTCGCGTTTGCAGGAGCGGATCCGCCGCTCTGAAGCGCTGACGGAAAATAACGATGGCCTGACGCTCAATATCGCTGCCAACTACGGCGGCCGTTGGGATATCATTCAGGGAGTAAGGGAGCTGGCCGAACGGGTACGGGTGGGAGAGTTGCACCCGGATCAGATCAGCGAGGAATTATTGAGTGAGCGGGTTTGCATGAGCGACCTGGCGCCGGTGGATCTGGTTATCCGCACCGGTGGCGAGCATCGCATCAGTAACTTCCTGCTGTGGCAAATCGCCTATGCTGAACTTTACTTTACGGATGTGCTCTGGCCTGATTTCGATGAACTTGTCTTTGAAGGTGCGCTGAATGCATTTGCACAACGTGAGCGCCGCTTCGGGGGAACAACACCTATCGGCGCCGATGCGTCCTAGGGAGAACTTTTGCTGAAGTATCGCCTCATAACTGCTCTGATTTTAATCCCGATCGTTATCGCGGCGCTGTTCCTGTTGCCGCCGCTGGCCTTTGCTCTGGTAACGCTCGTCGTGTGCATGTTAGCAGCCTGGGAGTGGGGCCAACTGGCCGGTTTTACCTCCCGTTCGCAGCGCATCTGGCTGGCGATACTGTGCGGTTTTCTGCTGGCGCTGATGATGCTCAGCGTTCCCGCGTACCATCAATCCGTGCCGCAGGTGAGCGGCTCGCTGTGGCTGTCGCTGGTCTGGTGGCTGGCGGCGCTGCTGCTGGTGCTGTTCTACCCCGGCTCGGCCGCCATCTGGCGCAACTCGCGCCCGCTGCGCCTGCTGTTCGGCCTGCTGACCATCGTGCCGTTCTTCTGGGGCATGCTGGCGCTGCGCCAGTACGGCTACGAGCAAAACCCGTTTACCGGCGCCTGGTGGCTGCTGTACGTGATGTTGCTGGTGTGGGGCGCGGATTCCGGCGCCTACATGTTCGGCAAGCTGTTCGGCAAGCATAAGCTGGCGCCGAAGGTCTCGCCGGGCAAAACCTGGGAAGGGCTGATCGGCGGGTTGTTGACGTCGGCGGTAATCTCCTGGCTGTTCGGCCGCTATGCGCCACTGAACGTGGTGCCGACCACCCTGTTGGCCTGTTCGGTGCTCGCCGCGCTGGCTTCGGTGCTGGGCGATTTGACCGAAAGCATGTTCAAACGCGAAGCGGGTATCAAGGACAGCGGTCATTTGATCCCCGGTCATGGTGGCATACTGGATCGTATCGACAGCCTGACCGCGGCGGTACCGGTGTTTGCCTGCCTGATGCTGTTGGTGTTTTAATCCGTCGATGACGGAAAGTGAGGGATGATGGTCAGCGTGCTTTGGAACCTGGTGGCGTTTCTGATTGCGCTCGGTATCTTGATAACCGTGCACGAGTTCGGACACTTTTGGGTTGCCCGCCGTTGCGGCGTGCGCGTTGAACGTTTCTCCATCGGCTTCGGTCGCGCGCTGTGGCGCCGCACCGATCGCCAGGGCACCGAGTACGTCATCGCCTTGATTCCGCTCGGTGGCTACGTGAAGATGCTGGACGAGCGCGTGGAGTCGGTGGCGCCGGAAATGCGCCATCAGGCCTTCAACAACAAAACCGTCTGGCAGCGCGCGGCCATCATCAGCGCCGGCCCCATCGCCAACTTCCTGTTTGCTATCCTTGCCTACTGGCTGGTGTTCATCATCGGCGTGCCGAGTTTCCGCCCGGTGATCGGCGAAATCGCGCCGCAATCCATCGCCGCCAGGGCCGAAATTTCGTCTGGCATGGAACTAAAGTCGGTTGACGGCATCGAAACGCCTGATTGGGAGTCAGTTCGTCTGGCGCTGGTGGCGAAGATTGGCGATGCGCAAACCGAAGTCGGCGTTGCCCCATTCGGCTCTTCGCAGGTAGTGACCAAAACCCTGGATTTACGCCAGTGGAACTTTGAGCCGGACAAGCAGGATCCCGTTGTCGCGCTGGGCATTATGCCGCGCGGCCCGCAGATTGAATCCGTGTTGGCGGAAGTGCAGCCTGACTCGGCGGCGCAAAAGGCGGGTTTACAAGCGGGGGACAGGATCGTTAAAGTCGATGGTCAGCCGTTGGGTCGTTGGCAGACGCTGGTGAAGCGTATCCACGATGGCCCGGGGCAACCGCTGGCTTTGGAGATTGAAAGAAACGGCGCCCCCTTGTCTTTGACGCTGATACCGGATACAAAGCCGGTGGGAAAAGACAAATCGGTGGGTTTTGCAGGCATCATTCCAAAGGTGCTGCCGCTGCCGGACGAGTATAAGACGATTCGCCAGTATGGACCGTTCCCGGCGCTGTATCAGGCCGGCGACAAGACCTGGCAGCTGATGCGGCTGACGGTTAACATGCTGGGCAAATTAATAACCGGTGATGTAAAGCTGAACAACCTGAGTGGCCCGATCTCGATTGCACAGGGAGCAGGGGCGTCAGCCGGAGTCGGGTTCGTGTATTATCTGATGTTCCTGGCGTTGATTAGCGTCAACCTGGGGATCATCAACCTGTTCCCATTACCGGTGTTAGATGGTGGGCATCTCCTCTTCCTGGCGATAGAAAAGCTGAAGGGTGGGCCGGTTTCCGAGCGAGTACAGGACTACAGCTACCGCATAGGTTCGATCGTGCTGGTGTTGTTGATGGGTCTTGCACTTTTCAATGATTTTTCCCGCCTCTAGGGGCGGGGATAGGTTAGGAAGAACGCATAACAACGATGGCGATGAAAAAGTTGCTCATAGCGTCGCTGCTGTTTGGCAGCGCCACCGTATACGGTGCAGACGGGTTCGTAGTGAAAGACATTCATTTCGAAGGCCTGCAGCGAGTCGCCGTCGGTGCGGCGTTACTCAACATGCCGGTTCGCGTAGGCGATACCGTCACTGACGATGACATCAGTAATACCATCCGTGCCTTGTTTGCCACCGGCAACTTCGAGGACGTGCGCGTACTGCGCGATGGTAATACCCTGATCGTGCAGGTGAAGGAACGTCCTACCATCGCCAGCATCACTTTCTCCGGCAACAAGTCGGTGAAGGATGACATGCTCAAGCAGAACCTGGAAGCCTCCGGCGTCCGGGTGGGCGAGGCGCTCGACCGCACCACGATCTCCAGCATTGAAAAAGGGCTGGAAGACTTCTACTACAGCGTCGGTAAATACAGCGCCTCGGTGAAAGCCGTGGTCACGCCGCTGCCGCGCAACCGTGTCGACCTGAAGCTGGTGTTCACGGAAGGGGTCTCCGCCAAGATTCAACAAATCAACATCGTCGGCAACCATGCCTTCACCAACGACGAACTGATCTCGCGCTTCCAGCTGCGTGACGAGGTGCCGTGGTGGAACCTGGTCGGCGATCGCAAATACCAGAAGCAAAAACTGGCGGGCGATCTCGAAACCCTGCGTAGCTTCTATCTGGATCGCGGCTATGCCCGCTTCAACATCGATTCTACCCAGGTGAGCCTGACGCCGGATAAAAAAGGCATCTACATCACCATCAACATCACCGAAGGCGATCAGTACAAGCTTTCCGATGTTGTCGTGAACGGCAACCTGGCCGGCCACTCGGCGGAAGTCGCTCAGATCACCAAGATCGAACCGGGCGAGCTGTATAACGGCAGCAAGGTGACCAAAATGGAAGACAACATCAAAACGATGTTGGGCCGTTATGGTTACGCCTACCCGCGCGTCGGCACTCAGCCGGAGATCAACGACGCGGATAAAACCGTCAAGCTGCACGTCAACGTCGACGCGGGCAACCGCTTCTACGTGCGCCGCATCAAGTTCGAAGGCAACGACACCAGCAAGGATTCCGTACTGCGTCGCGAAATGCGCCAGATGGAAGGCGCCTGGCTCGGCAACGAACAGGTCGAGCAGGGCAAGGAGCGTTTGAACCGTCTGGGCTACTTCGAAACGGTTGACGTGGAAACCCAGCGCGTGCCGGGTACCGCCGATCAGGTCGACGTGACCTACAAGGTGAAAGAACGCAACACCGGTACCTTCAACTTCGGCGTTGGTTACGGCACCGAGAGCGGCGTCAGCTTCCAGGCCGGCGTGCAGCAGGACAACTGGTTGGGTACCGGCTACTCGGTCGGCATCAGCGGCACCAAAAACGACTACCAAACCTATACCGAACTGTCGGTCACCAACCCGTACTTCACCGTTGACGGTGTGAGCCTGGGCGGCCGCGTGTTCTACAACGACTTTAAAGCGGATAACGCGGATCTGTCGGACTACACCAACAAGAGTTACGGTGTTGACGGCACGCTGGGCTTCCCGATCAACGAAAACAACTCGTTGCGCACCGGTCTGGGCTACGTCCACAACGGCCTGTCGAAAATGCAGCCGCAGATCGCCATGTGGCGTTATCTCGACTCGATGGGCGTGAATGCGAACAAAACCGATCGCGCCAGCTACTCGACGGACGACTTTACCTTGAACCTGGGCTGGACCTACAACAACCTGGACCGCGGCTACTTCCCGACGTCGGGTAACCGCACCACGTTGAACGGTAAGGTCACCATTCCGGGCTCGGACAACGAATACTATAAGGTGACGCTGGACAGCGTTCAGTACGTGCCGATCAACGACGATCGCACCTGGGTGCTGTTGGGCCGTGGCCGTCTGGGTTACGCGGATGGGCTGGGCGGCAAGGAAATGCCGTTCTATGAGAACTTCTATGCCGGTGGTTCGAGCACCGTGCGTGGCTTCCAGTCCAACACCATCGGTCCGAAGGCGGTGTACTACAACTCCAACTCGTACCGGTGCCAGTTCAAAGCCGGCAGCACGACCGATCGTCAGAACATCTGCAGCTCGAATGACGCGGTGGGCGGTAACGCCATGGCGGTTGCCAGCCTGGAGTTGATTACCCCGACGCCGTTCATCAGCGATAAATACGCCAACTCCGTGCGGACGTCGCTGTTCATCGATGCCGGTACCGTGTGGGATACCAAGTGGAAGAATACCAACGAGACGCTGATGTACGGCGTGCCGGACTACAGTAAAGCGGGCAATATTCGTTCCTCCGCCGGTATCGCGCTGCAGTGGATGTCGCCGCTGGGGCCGTTGGTGTTCTCTTACGCCAACCCGATTAAGAAATACGAAGGCGACAAGTCCGAACAGTTCCAGTTTAACATCGGTAAGACCTGGTAACGGGTCTCGCCTCTGGGCATAACAGTTATTAAGAATCGCAATGGCCAGGCGCCCGCCGGCAGAGGGAGATGATTCTCATTGTTTGGTGGGATAAGTCTGGCAAATTGTGTACTTCAGTGTCATATGACACAAATGGGTGATGGTAAGGAGTTTATAGTGAAAAAGTGGTTGTGTGCCGCAGGCCTCGGTTTAGCAATGGCTGCTTCAGCTGGCGTTCAGGCAGCAGATAAGATCGCTGTCGTTAACGTCTCCAGCATTTTCCAACAGCTGCCGGCCCGCGAAGCGGTCGCTAAACAGCTGGAAAACGAGTTTAAGGGCCGTGCAAGCGAACTCCAGAACATGGAACGTAGCCTGCAGACCAAAATGCAACGTCTGCAGCGTGACGGCGCTACCATGAAAGCCGGTGACCGCAGCAAGTTGGAAAAAGACGTGATGGCACAGCGCGAGCAGTTCTCTCAGAAAGCGCAGGCTTTCGAGCAGGACAACCGTCGTCGCCAGATGGAAGAGCGTAACAAGATCCTGAGCCGCATCCAGGACGCTGTGAAATCTGTTGCCAGCAAAGGCGGTTATGACGTGGTGATCGACGCCAACGCCGTTGCCTATGCAGACTCTTCCAAAGATATCACTGCTGACGTGCTGAAACAGGTTAAATAACACATGCTTTCAATTCGACTGGCTGATTTAGCGCAGCAGTTGGATGCACAATTGCACGGTGATGGCGATCTCGTCATCACCGGCATTGCTTCTATGCATTCGGCACAGCCTGGCCAAATCACGTTTTTGTCAAACAGCCGCTATCAAGAGCAGCTGTCTTCCTGCCAGGCAAGCGCCGTGGTGCTTACCGAAGCGGATTTACCACACTGCCGTGCTGCGGCGCTGGTGGTTAAGAACCCTTACCTGACCTACGCGCGCATGGCGCAGCTGATGGACACCACGCCGGCACCGGCGCAGGATATCGCGCCAAGCGCGGTGATCTCGCCTGAGGCGCAGCTGGGGCACAACGTCGCCATTGGGGCGAACGCGGTGATCGAGTCGGGTGCGGTGCTGGGCGATAACGTGGTTATCGGCCCGGGCTGCTTCATTGGCAAACACGCACGCATCGGCGCGGGAACGCGTCTGTGGGCGAACGTCACAATTTATCATGCGGTTGAAATTGGCCAGCGCTGCCTGATCCAGTCCGGCACCGTGATCGGCGCGGACGGTTTCGGCTATGCGAATGAGCGCGGCGAGTGGATCAAAATCCCTCAGTTGGGCACGGTGATTATCGGCGATCGCGTCGAAATCGGCGCTTGCACCACCATTGACCGCGGCGCTTTGGATAACACCCAAATCGGGAATGGTGTTATCATCGACAACCAATGTCAGATTGCACATAACGTCGTGATTGGCGACAATACCGCCGTCGCCGGCGGCGTGATCATGGCCGGCAGCCTGAAAATCGGCCGCTACTGCCAGATCGGCGGTGCCAGCGTGATCAACGGTCACATGGAGATTGCCGACAAGGTTGTTGTTACCGGAATGGGAATGGTTATGCGACCAATCACCGAACCTGGGGTATACTCTTCGGGCATTCCGTTGCAGCCTAACAAGGTTTGGCGTAAAACCGCTGCGTTGGTGATGAATATCGATGAGATCAGCAAGCGCTTGAAAGCTGTCGAACGTAAAGTCGGAAAAGACTAATCATTGCCGCCCGCCTTGGCGGGGACAAAACGAAACGCGTTGGTCGTGAGACCAAAAGCGCAAAGAGATGTTAATTTGCGGCCTGCATGATGATCTCCTTTTGGGGTCAGCGCAGGCCGTGTTGTTGATGCCATCAGTTTTTAGAGACAGGAAGAGTATTTTGACTACTGACACTCATACTCTGGATATTGCAGAAATTTTGGATCTGCTTCCTCACCGTTACCCGTTCTTGCTGGTCGACCGCGTCCTCGAGTTTGAAGAGCACAAATATCTGCGTGCGGTGAAGAACGTATCGGTGAACGAACCGTTTTTCCAGGGCCACTTCCCTGGCAAACCGATTTTCCCAGGCGTATTGATCCTGGAAGCCATGGCGCAGGCCACCGGTATCCTGGCGTTTAAAAGCGTCGGCAAACTGGAGCCGGGCGAGCTGTATTACTTCGCCGGTATCGACGAAGCACGCTTCAAGCGTCCTGTGGTGCCAGGGGATCAGATGGTCATGGAAGTCACCTTCGAGAAAACTCGCCGCGGCCTGACTCGCTTCAAAGGCGTGGCGACCGTTGACGGTAAGATTGTCTGCGAAGCAACCATGATGTGTGCCCGCAGCCGGGAGGCTTAATCCGTGATTGACCAAACCGCCTTTATCCATCCTAGCGCGATAGTCGAAGAAGGCGCCGTGATCGGCGCCAACGTGCATATCGGCCCTTTCTGCTACGTCGGCTCCCAGGTGGAAATCGGCGCGGGCACGGTGCTGAAATCCCACGTGGTGGTGAACGGCATTACCAAGATCGGCTGCGATAACCAGATTTATCAGTTCGCCTCCATCGGTGAAGTGAACCAGGATCTAAAATACGCGGGCGAACCGACGCGCGTTGAAGTGGGCGATCGCAACCGCATCCGCGAAAGCGTCACCATTCATCGCGGCACCGCGCAGGGCACCGGCCTGACCAAAGTGGGCAACGATAACCTGCTGATGGTCAATACGCATATCGGGCATGACTGCGTGGTCGGCAATTTCTGTGTGCTGGCCAACAACGCTACGCTCGGCGGACACGTGGAAATCGACGATCACGCCATCATCGGCGGCATGACGGCGATCCACCAATTCTGCGTTATCGGTGCGCATGTGATGGTAGGCGGTTGTTCCGGCGTCGCTCAGGACGTGCCTCCTTTCGTCATCGCTCAGGGCAACCACGCGACGCCGTTCGGCGTCAATGCGATTGGCCTGAAGCGTCGCGGTTTTGACAAGGATGAAATGCAGGCGATTCGCAATGCCTACAAGATCCTGTATCGCAGCGAGAAAACGCTGGATGAAGCGAAAGCGGAAATCGAAGCCCTGGCCAAAGAGCAACCGGTGGTGCAGCTGTACCTCGATTTCTTCACCCGTTCCACCCGTGGCATCATTCGCTGAGTTATGTCGAATCGTCCATTGACTATCGGATTGGTCGCCGGAGAAACCTCCGGTGACATTCTCGGCGCCGGTTTGATCCGCGCGCTCAAGGCGCAGATCCCCGACGCGCGTTTCGTTGGCGTCGCCGGCCCGCTGATGCAGGCCGAAGGGTGCGAAGCCTGGTACGAAATGGAAGAGCTGGCGGTCATGGGCGTGGTGGAAGTGCTTGAGCGCTTGCCACGCCTGTTGAAGATCCGCAAGGATCTCACCCGCCGCTTCGGCGAGCTGCGGCCGGACGTGTTTGTCGGCATCGACGCGCCGGACTTCAACATCACGCTGGAAGGCCGCCTCAAGCAGCGCGGCATCCGCACCATTCACTACGTCAGCCCTTCCGTGTGGGCCTGGCGGCAAAAGCGCGTTTTCAAAATTGGCAAAGCCACCGATCTGGTGCTGGCCTTTCTCCCTTTCGAAAAAGCGTTTTACGATCGTTTCAACGTGCCTTGCCGGTTTATCGGCCATACCATGGCAGATGCCATGCCGTTACAGCCCGATCGGCTGGCGGCGCGCGCTCAGCTTGGCATCGATCCGCAGGCGCGCTGTCTGGCCTTGCTGCCGGGCAGCCGCGGCGCCGAAGTTGAGATGCTGAGCGCCGACTTCCTCAAAACAGCGCAGCTGCTGCGCATGCGTTATCCCGAGCTTGAAGTGGTGGTGCCGCTGGTTAACGCCAAACGGCGCGAGCAGTTTGAGCGCATCAAGGCGGAAGTGGCGCCGGATCTGACCGTACACCTGCTGAACGGCCAGGGGCGCGAGGCGATGATCGCCAGCGACGCGGCGCTGCTGGCGTCCGGCACGGCGGCGCTGGAGTGCATGCTGGCCAAGTGCCCGATGGTGGTGGGCTATCGCATGAAGCCGTTCACTTTCTGGCTGGCGCAGAAGCTGGTGAAAACGCCTTACGTTTCGCTGCCGAACCTGCTGGCGGGGCGCGAGATCGTCACCGAGCTGCTGCAGCATGACTGCGTGCCGGACAAACTGGCCGCCGCCGTGATGCCGCTGCTGGAAGAGAGCCCGCAAACCGAAGCGCTGAAACAGACTTTCCTTACCTTGCACCAAAGCATCCGTTGCGGTGCGGACGAACAGGCCGCTCAGGCTGTGTTGGAGCTGGCGAAAGCATGATTGAACCCTTTATCTATCCCGCTGCCACGCTGATTGCCGGTGTGGACGAAGTGGGCCGCGGCCCGTTGGTTGGCGCGGTGGTCACCGCCGCCGTGATCCTCGATCCGGCGCAGCCGATCGTCGGGCTGGCGGACTCCAAGAAACTCAGTGAAAAACGCCGCCTGGCGCTGTATGACGAAATCGTCGCCAAGGCGCTCTCCTGGAGCCTGGGGCGCGCCGAGCCGGCGGAAATCGACCAGCTGAACATTTTGCACGCCACCATGCTGGCGATGCAGCGCGCGGTGGCCGGGTTGCATATCGCGCCGGACATGGTTTTAATCGACGGTAACCGTTGCCCGCACTTGCCGATGCGTTCGCAGGCGGTGGTGAAGGGCGACAGCCGCGTGGCGGAGATCAGCGCGGCGTCCATTCTGGCAAAGGTCACGCGCGATCGCGAAATGGCCGAGCTGGACAGCGAGTTCCCGAACTACGGTTTCGCGCAGCATAAAGGCTACCCGACCGCCCTCCACCTGGAGCGGCTGGCCGCGCTGGGCGCCACCGAGCACCACCGCCGCAGCTTCGCGCCGGTGAAAAGGGCGCTGGCGCTCTAGTCTGCGGGCCTGGTTGACCAGGCTCGACGATAGCATTAACCCGGGCTCAGCCTGCTGAGCCCCTTCAATCAGGTATCTGGAGATGGCCGAACCTCGTTTTATTCACCTGCGCGTCCACAGTGACTACTCCATGATTGATGGATTGGCCAAGACGGCGCCGCTGGTGAAAAGAGCCGCCGCGTTAGCCATGCCTGCTCTGGCAATCACCGATTTCACCAACCTGTGCGGGCTGGTGAAGTTCTACGGCAGCGCGCACGGCGCCGGGATCAAACCGATCATCGGCGCGGATTTTCATGTGCAAAGCGAAGAGCTGGGCGACGAGCTGGCTCAGCTGACGGTGCTGGCCAGCAACAACGAAGGCTACCAGAACCTGACGCTGCTGATTTCCCGCGCCTATCAGCGTGGCTACGGGGCCGCCGGCCCGACCATCGATCGCGACTGGCTGATTGAACATCGTGAAGGGCTGATTCTGCTCTCCGGCGCGCGTCAGGGCGACGTCGGCAAGTTTCTGCTGCGCGGCAACCAGGCGCAGGTGGATCAGTGCCTGGACTTCTACCAGCAGCACTTCCCGGACTGTTACTACCTGGAACTGATCCGCACCGGCCGCCCGGACGAAGAGAACTACCTGCATGCGGCGGTGGCGCTGGCCACCGAACGCGGTTTGCCGGTGGTGGCCACCAACGACGTGCGCTTCCTGGTGGAAGACGACTTCGATGCCCATGAGATTCGCGTCGCCATCCACGACGGCTTTACGCTGGACGATCCCAAGCGGCCGCGCAACTACAGCCCGCAGCAATACATGCGCAGCGAAGACGAGATGTGCGAGCTGTTCGCCGACATTCCGGAAGCGCTGCTGAACAGCGTCGAGATCGCCAAGCGCTGCAACGTCACCATTCGCCTCGGCGAATACTTCCTGCCGCAGTTCCCGACCGGCGACATGAGCACCGAGGACTTCCTGGTACTCAAATCGAAAGAGGGGCTGGAAGAGCGTCTCGAGTTCCTGTTCCCCGATCCTGAAGTGCGCGCGCAGCGCCGCCCGGAATACGACGAGCGTCTGGACGTCGAGCTGAAGGTGATCAACCAGATGGGGTTCCCCGGCTACTTCCTGATCGTGATGGAGTTTATCCAGTGGTCGAAGGACAACAACGTACCGGTGGGGCCGGGGCGCGGCTCCGGTGCCGGTTCGCTGGTGGCCTATGCGTTGAAAATCACCGACCTCGATCCGTTGGAATTCGACCTGCTGTTCGAACGCTTCCTGAACCCGGAACGTGTCTCGATGCCCGACTTCGACGTCGACTTCTGCATGGAGAAGCGCGACCAGGTAATTGAGCACGTGGCGGAGATGTACGGCCGCGAAGCGGTATCGCAGATCATCACCTTCGGTACTATGGCGGCGAAAGCGGTTATCCGCGACGTGGGCCGCGTGCTGGGGCATCCGTACGGCTTCGTCGATCGCATCTCCAAGCTGGTGCCGCCGGATCCGGGCATGACGCTGGAAAAAGCCTTCGCCGCCGAACCGCAGCTGCCGGAAATTTACGAGGCCGACGAAGAGGTCAAGGCGCTGATCGACATGGCGCGCAAGCTGGAAGGGGTGACGCGCAACGCCGGTAAACACGCCGGGGGCGTGGTGATCGCGCCGACCAAAATCACCGACTTCGCGCCGCTGTACTGCGACGCCGAAGGGCACCATCCGGTGACCCAGTTCGACAAGAACGACGTGGAATACGCCGGGCTGGTGAAGTTCGACTTCCTCGGTCTGCGTACCCTGACCATCATCGACTGGGCGCTGGAGATGATCAACGCCCGGCGCGCCAAAACCGGGCTGGAACCGATCGACATCGCCGCCATTCCGCTCGATGACAAGAAAAGCTTCGACATGCTGCAGCGCTCGGAAACCACGGCGGTGTTCCAGCTTGAATCGCGCGGCATGAAAGACCTGATCAAACGTCTGAAGCCCGACTGCTTCGAAGACATGATCGCACTGGTGGCGCTGTTCCGCCCGGGGCCGCTGCAGTCGGGCATGGTGGATAACTTCATCGACCGCAAACACGGCCGCGAAGAGATCTCCTACCCGGACATTCAGTGGCAGCATGAGTCGCTCAAGCCGGTGCTGGAACCGACCTACGGCATCATCCTGTATCAGGAACAGGTGATGCAGATTGCCCAGGTGCTGGCCGGCTATACCCTGGGCGGCGCGGACATGCTGCGCCGTGCGATGGGTAAAAAGAACCCGGTCGAAATGGCCAAGCAGCGCGGCGGCTTTGAAGACGGCGCGAAAGCGCGCGGTATCGACGGCGAACTGTCGGTGAAAATCTTCGACCTGGTGGAGAAGTTCGCCGGTTACGGCTTCAACAAATCGCACTCCGCCGCCTATGCGCTGGTTTCGTATCAGACGCTGTGGCTGAAGGCGCACTATCCGGCCGAGTTTATGGCGGCGGTGATGACCGCCGATATGGACAACACCGACAAAGTGGTGGGGCTGGTGGACGAATGCTGGCGCATGGGGCTGAAGATCCTGCCGCCGGACATCAACAGCGGTTTGTATCACTTCCACGTCAACGACGACGGCGAGATCGTTTACGGCATCGGCGCCATCAAGGGCGTGGGCGAAGGGCCGATCGAGGCCATTATCGAGGCGCGCAACAGCGGCGAACAAGGTTACTTCAAAGACCTGTTTGACCTGTGCGCGCGCTCCGACATCAAGAAACTGAATCGCCGCATTCTGGAAAAACTGATCATGTCCGGCGCGTTCGATCGCCTCGGGCCGCACCGCGCCGCGCTGATGAATTCGCTCGGCGACGCGTTGAAAGCGGCGGATCAGCATGCGAAAGCCGAAGCTATTGGCCAGGTAGATATGTTCGGCGTGCTGGCGGAGGCGCCGGAGCAGGTGGAGCAATCCTATGCCAATATCGCCCCCTGGCCGGAGCAGGTGGTGCTGGACGGTGAACGGGAGACGCTGGGGCTGTACCTGACCGGCCACCCGATCACCCAGTACCTGAAGGAGATCGAACGTTACGCCGGTGGCCAGCGTTTGAAAGACATGCACCCGACGGATCGGGGCAAAATGACCACCGCCGTCGGGCTGGTGGTCGCCGCGCGGGTGATGGTGACCAAGCGCGGCAACCGCATCGGTATCTGTACATTGGATGACCGTTCGGGCCGCCTGGAAGTGATGTTATTCACCGAAGCGTTAGAAAAATACCAGCATTTGTTGGAAAAAGACCGTATCCTTATCGCCAGTGGACAGGTCAGCTTTGATGACTTTAGCGGCGGGCTTAAAATGATGGCCCGCGAGGTAATGGACATCAGTGAAGCCCGGGAAAAATACGCTCGCGGGCTTGCTATCTCGCTGACTGACAGGCAAATTGATGACCAGCTTTTGAACCGTCTCCGTCAGTCGTTGGAACCCCATCGATCGGGGACGATTCCAGTGCATCTCTACTATCAACGGGAAGATGCGCGAGCCAAGCTGCGTTTTGGCGCAACCTGGCGCGTGACGCCCACCGACCGCTTGTTGATAGACTTGCGGACGTTGGTAGGCAATGAGCAGGTGGACTTGGAATTTGACTAAAATAGGAATGCTATGAGTCTGAATTTTCTTGATTTTGAACAGCCGATTGCAGAGCTGGAAGCGAAAATTGACTCGCTGACTGCAGTCAGCCGTCAAGACGAAAAATTAGATATTAATCTGGACGAAGAGGTTCAGCGCCTGCGTGAAAAGAGCGTTGAGCTGACGCGCAAGATTTTTGCCGATCTTGGGGCTTGGCAGATTGCCCAATTGGCACGCCACCCGCGCCGTCCTTATACCCTGGATTATATCAAACACATCTTTACCGACTTCGAAGAGTTGGCGGGCGATCGCGCTTACGCCGATGACAAAGCGATCGTCGGCGGTATTGCGCGCCTGGATGGTCGCCCGGTGATGATCATCGGGCACCAGAAAGGCCGTGAAACCAAAGAGAAGATCCGCCGCAACTTCGGTATGCCGGCGCCGGAAGGCTACCGCAAGGCTTTGCGCCTGATGGAAATGGCCGCCCGCTTCAAGATGCCGATCATCACCTTTATCGACACCCCGGGCGCTTATCCGGGCGTGGGCGCGGAAGAGCGTGGCCAGTCTGAAGCCATCGCGCGCAACCTGCGTGAGATGTCGCGTCTGAACGTACCGGTCATCTGCACCGTCATCGGCGAAGGCGGCTCCGGCGGCGCGCTGGCGATCGGCGTGGGCGATAAGGTGAACATGCTGCAGTACAGCACCTACTCGGTGATTTCGCCGGAAGGCTGTGCCTCCATCCTGTGGAAGAGTGCCGACAAGGCGCCGCTGGCCGCAGAAGCGATGGGCATCACCGCGCCGCGCCTGAAAGAGCTGAAGCTGATTGACTCGGTGATCCCGGAGCCGCTCGGTTCCGCACACCGCGACGTGCCGGCGATGGCGGCCGCGCTGAAAGCGCAGCTGTTGGCCGATCTGAAAGATCTGGACGGTCTGAACGATGAAGAGTTACTCAACCGTCGCTACCAACGTCTGATGAACTACGGCTACTGCTGAGTTCTGTGCTTCGTTGCAAGAAACCGCCTCCGGGCGGTTTTTTTTGGTTCATCGCGCTTTACCGGGGAACGCTGCTTTGATTTTCAGGAAGAAGTAAGCGTTATCCCGGTATCCATAGGCCATCCGCTTCATCACTTTTATCTTATTGTTCATCCCTTCCAGCACGCTGGTATTCAACCTGTGTCTGGCACTCGCGATGATGCCACCGGCATACCCTTTCAGTTTCTCGGCGAAGTGTTGCAACGCCTTGATTCCGCTTTCCTGAGACTGCCTGTACCAGCTTGTCCAGCGTCTCTGCGCCTCTTGTTCACTCGGGGCGTACCACAGTTCTTTCAGCGTCGTTTTCATCAGCCATACCACATTCAGCGGCTGATTCGCCTCCAGCAACTCCGTGAGCTTTACCTCATGCCCTTCGGGCAGGTTTTCTGGGTTGCGCAGCAGCAGCCAGCGGCTGCGTTTGATGACCTGACGCGATTTTGGGTTATCACGGAGTTGATTGGCCTGGTCGACGCGGACCCGGTCGATAACCTCCCGGCCATACTTTGCCACCACATGGAACAAGTCATAGACCACTTCCGCCTGCGGGCAGTGATGCCTGACCTCCAGGTCTAACGCCGTATTCATATCCATGGCGACAGACTGGATAGCAGCACAGCCTTCAGCGCCCAGCCAGACGAAGAAGGGGCGGAAGGCCGCTCTGCTGCGGCCTTCGCCCACCCACAACACCTGTTGCGTATCCGCATCCATCACCACGGTGGCATAGCGATGTCCTTTGAACAGGGCGAACTCATCCATCACCAGACGGCGGAGGGTATGGCGCTGCGGCTCTGTTCGTTCCCGCAGCAGACGCCGGTAGTCGATATTCTTGACCGTATGCCAGTGCAGTCCGGTGAGTTGTGCAACATGTTTAATCGGCAGTAAACGGGTCAGTGACTCAACCCATACGGATAGCGTCGTGGTATATCTCTGGCGTTCAGGCAACCAGCTGATTTTTTCGTTTTTTTTTGGCTACACACCGCCGGATTTTCGTGGTGTTATAGAGACTTGGCCGTTAACTGACAGGAGCTGCCGATGAATATCATCGCCATCATGGGCCCGACGGGCGTCTACTACAAAGATGAGCCGATCCGCGAGCTCCATGCTGCGCTGGCTGCTATGGGATTCCAGCTGGTGTACCCCAAAAACAGCGGCGACCTGCTGAAGCTGATCGAAGCCAACGCCCGCATCTGCGGGGTGATCTTCGACTGGGACGACTACAGCCTGGAGCTGTGCAGCGAGATCAACGAGCTGAACGAATACCTGCCGCTGTACGCCTTTATCAATACCCACTCCACTTTCGACGTCAGCCTGCATGAAATGCGCATGGTGCTCTATTTCTTCGAGTATGGCCTAAATGCGGCCGACGATATCGCGCAGCGCATCCAGCAGTACACCGCGGAATACATCGATACCATTACGCCGCCGCTCACCAAGGCGCTGTTCAACTACGTGCGCGAAGGGAAGTACACCTTCTGCACGCCGGGCCACATGGCCGGCACCGCGTTTCAAAAAAGCCCGGTGGGCTGCCTGTTCTACGATTTCTTCGGCGCCAATACCCTGAAGGCCGACATCTCGATTTCGGTTACCGAGCTCGGTTCGCTGCTGGATCACACCGGGCCGCACCTGGAGGCCGAAGAGTATATCGCGCGTACCTTCAACGCCGAGCAGAGCTATCTGGTCACCAACGGCACCTCCACCGCCAACAAGATCGTCGGCATGTATTCGGCGCCGGCCGGCAGCACGGTGCTGATCGACCGCAACTGCCACAAATCGCTGTGTCACCTGTTGATGATGAGCGATATCGTGCCGATCTATCTGCGCCCGCTGCGCAACGCCTATGGCATCCTCGGCGGCATTCCGCAGCGCGAGTTTACCCGCGAAAGCATCGCCGCCCGGGTGCAGGAGACCCAGAATGCTACCTGGCCGGTGCACGCGGTGATCACCAATTCCACCTATGACGGCCTGCTGTACAACACCGACTACATCAAGCAGACGCTGGAGGTGCCATCGATCCACTTCGACTCCGCCTGGGTGCCTTACACCAACTTCCATCCGATTTACGACGGCAAAAGCGGCATGAGCGGCGAGCGGGTGCCCGGTAAGGTTTTCTACGAAACCCAGTCGACGCACAAGCTGCTGGCGGCTTTCTCGCAGGCTTCGATGATTCATATCAAGGGCGACTACGACGAGAGCACCTTCAACGAAGCCTACATGATGCACACCACCACCTCGCCGCACTATGGCATCGTGGCATCGATGGAGACCGCTGCCGCCATGCTGCGCGGCAACCCGGGGCGCCGCTTGATCAACCGCTCGGTGGAGCGTGCGCTGCATTTTCGCCGTGAAGTGCAGCGGCTGCGCGAGGAGAGCGACAGTTGGTTCTTCGACATTTGGCAGCCGGAAGAGATCGATGAAGCGCAATGCTGGCCACTGGATCCGGACGACAACTGGCACGGTTTTGGCCAGACCGATCGCGATCACATGTACCTCGATCCGATCAAGGTGACGATCCTGACGCCGGGCATGAACGAGCTGGGCACGCTGGAGGAGGAGGGGATCCCGGCGGCGCTGGTGGCGAAGTACCTCGACGAGCGCGGCATCGTGGTGGAGAAGACCGGGCCGTACAACCTGCTGTTCCTGTTCAGTATCGGCATCGATAAAACCAAGGCGATGAGCCTGCTGCGCGGCCTGACCGACTTCAAACGCGCCTACGATCTCAACCTGCGGGTGAAGAACATGCTGCCGGATCTGTACGCCGAGGATCCGGATTTCTATCGCAACATGCGCATTCAGGATCTGGCCGCCGGCATTCACCGCCTGATCTGCCAGCACGAGCTGCCGCGCCTGATGCAGCGGGCGTTCGATGTGCTGCCGGAAATGAAGCTGACGCCGCACCAGATGTTCCAGGAGCAGGTGCGCGGCAACGTGGAAACCTGTGAGCTGGATCAGCTGGTGGGCAAGGTGGCGGCCAATATGATCCTGCCGTATCCGCCGGGCGTGCCGCTGGTGATGCCGGGAGAAATGATCACCGAAGAGAGCCGGGCAGTGCTCGATTTTCTGCTGATGCTGTGCTCGATCGGCGAACGCTACCCCGGCTTTGAAACCGACATCCACGGCGCCAAACTGACGGAGGACGGACGCTATCTGGTGAAGGTGTTGAAAGCCCCGCAGCCGTAATGCATTACACGCCCGGCGGTTTGGAAAGATATGCCGGGCGTTCTCATTGACGTCATCGCCGCCGCCGGATACCTTGCCTCATCAAACCGAACAGGAGAGGCCGCCATGCTGGCGTTACGTCAGGTACACCATATCGCGATCATTGGCGCGGACTACGCCGCCAGTAAGCATTTTTACTGCGACATTCTCGGATTTACCCTGCTGAGCGAAGTCTACCGCGAGGAGCGCGGCTCCTGGAAAGCCGATCTGGCGCTCAACGGGCAATACACTATCGAGCTGTTTTCTTTCCCTTCGCCGCCGGCCCGCGTCAGCCGCCCGGAGGCCTGCGGCCTGCGCCATCTGGCGTTCAGCGTTGACGACATTGACCAGGCCATCGCCCATCTGCAGGCGGCCGGCGTCGCCTGCGAACCGGTCCGCGTCGATCCTTATACCCAATCCCGTTTTACCTTTTTCAGCGATCCCGATGGTTTACCGTTAGAATTATACGAGAGTTAACGGCTTAATCGCCTCCCGGCGGCCACAGCCGGGGGCGGTTATGCTATGATCGCGCCCTTGCCCTACATGCCTACAGAGTTATTTCCGCCATGCAAGAGCCTGCTTTTCGCGTCGGGGAGTGGCTGGTGACCCCTGCCGACAACACCATCAGCCGCGACGGACGCCAAAAAACGCTGGAACCGCGCCTGATCGACATGCTGTGCTATTTCGCCCGGCATCCCGACGTGGTGCTGAGCCGCGACGAGCTGATCGACAACGTCTGGAAGCGCAATATCGTCACCAACCACGTGGTGACCCAATGTATTTCAGAGCTGCGCAAATACCTGAAAGACGGCGACAGCGACAGCCCGGAATACATTATCACCGTGCCCAAGCGCGGGTATAAGCTGGCGACGTCGGTGATCTGGTGTGAAGAAGGGGAGACGCAACCCGCTCCCGCACTGGCGCCGCAGATCGCGGTGATCATGCATGAGCCGGAAGACGGCAGCGAGGAAGACGAGACGCCGTATGTGCCGCCGCGCCGGGCAAGCGCACCGCCTGCCGCGCCCGGCGAAAAGAAGCCGCGTTTTTATCGTCGCTCGACCTTCTGGGTGTGGCTGGCGTTTCTGGCGGCGCTCAGCGTCTGCGTGGCGTTTGTCGGCATCGCCACGCTGTCGCAGCGCGTGCCGGTATCCACCATGCCGGTGTTGCTCAACCCGCGCGATATCGATATTCGCATCCAGGGCGGCGAGAGCTGCAGTAACTGGATGCCGCAGCTCTCTTATGTGGTGGGCGTCAGCGAGCTGATCACCGATTCGCTGAACACCTACTCGACCTTCCTGGTGCACGACCAGACCAACTACAACTATTCCGGCCCCAGCAACTCGGGCAAGTCGCTGTATATCGAGTTCGTCAATCAGCGCCACTATCGCGCCCAGCAGTGTTTCCTGTCCGTGCGGCTGGTGGATAACGCCGACAGCTCAGTCATGCTGGACAAGCGTTACTTTATTACCGCCGATAACCAGCTGAAGATCCAGACCGACTTCCTCTCCAGCCTGTCCGCTGCGCTGAAGCAGCCTTGGCCGCCACAGCTGGCGCAGCGCCTGGCGCAGCTGCTGCCCGACAACGGGCCGTTGCTGCAGCGTTTCTACCAGGCGCATCAGTTGCTGATCCACGGCGACGCCGATTCGTTGACCCGCGCCAGCGCCCAGCTGAGCGAGCTGATTAAAAGCGCGCCGAACTTCCACTACCTGCTGGCCGAAAAGGCGCTGGTGGATCTGCTGCGTAATTCTTATCAACCGTTCGACAGCCAGGCCCTGGCGCAATTGCGCGCCGATATCAGCCATCTGGCGACGATCCCCGAATTGAAAAACACGCCAATCATGCAGCAAGTTCTGGCGGTAGATGCATTGACGCAGGGGCGCATTGACGAGGCGCACCGGGCGATCGATCTGGGGATTGAATTGCAAATGTCGTGGCTGAATTATGTGCTGCTGGGCAAGGTGTATGAAATGCAGGGGCAGAACCATTTGGCAGCGGATTCTTATATTACCGCATTCAATCTTCGCCCCGGCGAAGACACATTGCATTGGATAACCAATGGCGTATTCCAGACGTCATTGACCAACGTGGTGCCTTATTTAAATAACTATCAGCGCCAATAATTAACCGATATCACGCCGCTATTATTCTCCGGGAATCATGGTGGCGTTATTTATTGGTGAAGGTATGTTGCGTGAGTGTATTATTTTGCTGCGCGATATTATTTCTTTTCTGCCGTTTGTTATTTGTTTTTAACCTTTCTATATTGTTGTTTTAAAATGATGTTTATCTTTTCTTTAGCTTACCTTTTTATCTTGATGTGTTAATGAAAAACCTCAGGTTATCATTTGTATGATCATGAGCGTAATCTCACTTTATCTTTAGGACTTTATTCCCCCCGATGGTTAGCATCCTGACTATCAAGCCGGCTCATTAAAATCTTTTATTTATGGGTGTGGCTTATAAGAAACGTAAATCAGGAGAAACTGACCATGGCTTCACCCAAGAAAATAGGGCTTATTGCCTGCACCGGCGTTGTCGCCGGTAATATGATGGGGAGCGGGATTGCCTTATTGCCCGCCAATCTGGCGAGTCTCGGATCTATCGCCATCTGGGGATGGGTGATCTCGATTATCGGGGCGATGTCGCTGGCCTATGTGTATGCCCGCCTCGCCACCAAAAACCCGCAGCAGGGCGGCCCTATCGCCTACGCGGGTGAAATCTCCCCGGCCTTCGGTTTCCAGACCGGCGTGCTTTATTACCATGCCAACTGGATCGGTAACCTGGCCATCGGCATTACCGCCGTTTCTTATCTCTCCACCTTCTTCCCGGCGCTGAACAACCCGGTACCTGCCGGCATCGCCTGTATCGCTATCGTGTGGGTCTTCACCTTCGTGAACATGCTGGGCGGAACCTGGGTCAGCCGTTTGACCACCCTGGGCCTGGTGCTGGTGCTGATCCCGGTGATCGTGACTGCCACCATCGGCTGGCACTGGTTTGACGTCGCCACCTATCAGGCTAACTGGAATACCTCCGGCACCACCGACAGCCATGCGGTCATCAAGAGTATCCTGCTGTGCCTGTGGGCGTTTATCGGCGTGGAATCCGCAGCGGTCAGCACCGGCATGGTGAAAAACCCGAAACGTACCGTGCCGCTGGCAACCATGCTCGGCACCGGCCTGGCTGGCATTATCTACATCGCTGCCACCCAGGTGATCAGCGGTATGTTCCCGGCGTCTGAAATGGCCGCCAGCGGCGCGCCGTTCGCCATCAGCGCCTCGGCGATTATGGGCAACTGGGCCGCACCGATGGTTTCCGCCTTCACCGCCTTCGCCTGCCTGACGTCACTGGGTTCGTGGATGATGCTGGTCGGCCAGGCCGGGGTACGTGCCGCCAACGACGGCAACTTCCCGAAAGTGTACGGCGAGCTGGATAAAAACGGCATTCCGAAGAAAGGCCTGCTGCTGGCCGGTTGCAAAATGACCGCGCTGATGGTGCTGATCACCCTGATGAGCTCCGCCGGCGGCAAAGCGTCCGACCTGTTCGGCGAACTGACCGGCATCGCGGTGCTGCTGACCATGCTGCCTTACTTCTACTCCTGCGTAGACCTGATCCGCTTCGAAGGGGTCAACGTGCGCAACCTGCTGAGCCTGATCGCTTCGGTGTGCGGCTGTGGCTTCTGCTTCATCGCGCTGATGGGCGCCAACTCATTCGAACTGTCCGGCACCTTTATCATCAGCCTGATTATCCTGATGTTCTACGCCCGGAAAATGAATACCCGCCAGGCTGCCAACGCAGCGGCGGTCGATGAAAACACCACGGCCAAAGCGCACTGATTCGCGTCCGCTGACCGACTGAATTTACCCAGCCCCTTTCTTTCCGACCTGTCAGCCGCGACGGGAAGGGGCTTGCTTTGCCAGGAGAAATGCATATGAACGTTATCGCCATCATGAATCACATGGGTGTCTACTTCAAAGAAGAGCCTATCCGTGAACTGCATCAGGCGCTGGAAAGTCTGGATTTCCGCATCGTTTACCCTAACGATCGCGAAGACCTGCTGAAACTGATCGAGAACAACGCCCGTCTGTGCGGGGTGATCTTCGACTGGGACAAATACAACCTGGAGCTGTGCGAAGAGATCAGCCAGCTGAACGAGTACATGCCGCTGTACGCGTTCGCCAACACCTATTCGACG
The DNA here is from genome assembly GCF_010119335.3 of Serratia sp. HRI. Classification (NCBI taxonomy): domain Bacteria; kingdom Pseudomonadati; phylum Pseudomonadota; class Gammaproteobacteria; order Enterobacterales; family Yersiniaceae; genus Serratia; species Serratia sp. HRI. Next base: position 3,791,778 of record NZ_CP083690.1, read on the forward strand.
CTGGACGTCAGCCTGAACGATCTGCGCATGCAGGTGCGCTTCTTCGAATATGCGCTCGGCGCGGCAACCGACATCGCCGCCAAGATCAAACAGAATACCGACGAGTATATCGACACCATCCTGCCGCCGTTGACCAAGGCGCTGTTCAAATACGTGCGCGAAGGCAAATACACCTTCTGTACGCCGGGCCACATGGGCGGCACCGCGTTCCAGAAGAGCCCGGTGGGCAGCCTGTTCTACGATTTCTTCGGCCCGAACACCATGAAGTCGGATATCTCGATTTCGGTGTCCGAACTGGGATCGTTGCTGGATCACTCCGGCCCGCACAAAGAGGCGGAAGAGTACATTTCCCGCGTGTTCAACGCCGAACGCAGCTACATGGTCACCAACGGCACCTCCACCGCCAACAAGATCGTCGGCATGTACTCGGCGCCGGCGGGCAGCACGGTGCTGATTGACCGTAACTGCCACAAGTCGCTGACTCACCTGATGATGATGAGTGACATCACGCCGATCTACTTCCGCCCGACCCGCAACGCCTACGGCATCCTCGGCGGCATTCCGCAGAGCGAGTTCCAGCGCGCCACCATCGCCAAACGCGTGAAGGACACCCCGAACGCCACCTGGCCGGTACACGCGGTGATCACCAACTCCACCTATGACGGCCTGCTGTACAACACCGACTTTATCAAGAACACCCTGGACGTGAAGTCGATCCACTTCGATTCCGCCTGGGTGCCTTACACCAACTTCCACCCGATCTACAAAGGCAAGTGTGGCATGAGCGGCGGCCGCGTGGAGGGCAAGGTGATCTATGAAACCCAGTCCACCCACAAACTGCTGGCGGCCTTCTCGCAGGCTTCGATGATTCACGTGAAGGGTGACATCAACGAAGAAACCTTCAACGAAGCCTACATGATGCACACCACCACCTCGCCGCACTACGGCATCGTGGCGTCGACCGAAACCGCCGCGGCGATGATGAAAGGCAACGCCGGCAAGCGCCTGATCAACGGCTCTATCGAGCGCGCGATCAAGTTCCGCAAAGAGATCAAACGCCTGAAAGTTGAATCCGACGGCTGGTTCTTCGACGTCTGGCAGCCGGAGCATATCGATGAGCCGGAATGCTGGCCGCTGCGTTCCGACAGCGCCTGGCACGGCTTCAAGAATATCGATAACGAACACATGTATCTCGACCCGATCAAGGTCACCATTCTGACGCCGGGGATGAGCAAGGAAGGCGAGATGCAGCCGTTCGGTATCCCGGCCAGCATCGTGGCGAAATACCTCGACGAACGCGGCATCATCGTCGAGAAAACCGGGCCGTACAACCTGCTGTTCCTGTTCAGCATCGGCATCGACAAAACCAAGGCGCTCAGCCTGCTGCGCGCGATGACCGACTTCAAACGCTCGTTCGATCTGAACCTGCGGGTGAAAAACATGCTGCCTTCGCTGTATCAGGAAGCGCCTGATTTCTATGAAAACATGCGCATTCAGGATCTGGCGCAGAACATTCACCGCCTGGTGGAGCAACACAACCTGCCGGATCTGATGTATCGCGCGTTCGAAGTGCTGCCAACCATGGTGATGAACCCGTATCAGGCGTTCCAGAAAGAGCTGCACGGCGAAGTGGAAGAAGTCTATCTGGAAGAGATGGTCGGCAAGGTCAACGCCAATATGATCCTCCCATACCCACCGGGCGTGCCGCTGGTGATGCCGGGCGAAATGCTGACCGAGGAGAGCCGGCCGGTGCTGGAGTTCCTGCAGATGCTGTGCGAAATCGGCGCGCATTATCCGGGCTTTGAAACCGACATTCACGGCGCCTATCGTCAGGCGGACGGACGTTATCGGGTGAAAGTGCTGAAGGCGAAATAACCGCAGCCAATAACAGGGGAGGCGCTCGCGCTTCCCCTTTGTCGTTCACCGACTGATGGGAGACCTCCATGAAAACACCCTCACAGCCGCGCGCAATCTACTATGTCGTAGCCATACAAATTTGGGAATATTTCAGCTTTTACGGCATGCGTGCGTTACTGATTCTCTATCTGACCCACCAACTCGGCTATACCGACAGCCACGCCATCGATCTCTACAGCGCTTACGCTTCGTTAGTTTATGTCACTCCTATTTTGGGCGGCTGGCTCGCCGACCGCCTGCTGGGCAATCGCGTCGCGGTGATTGCCGGCGCGGCGCTGATGACGCTGGGGCATATCGTGCTCGGCCTGAGTGCGGTCTCCGCCCAGTCGCTCTATCTGGCGCTGGCCATCATCATCTGCGGCTACGGTCTGTTCAAATCCAATATCAGCTGCCTGCTGGGCGAGCTGTATCCGGCGCAGGACTCGCGCCGCGAAGGGGGCTTCTCGCTGCTGTACGCCGCCGGCAACGTCGGTTCCATTTTGGCGCCGATCGCCTGCGGGTTGGCGGCCGAGCGCTATGGCTGGCACGTCGGCTTTGCGTTGGCCGGGATCGGCATGTTCGCCGGCCTGGCGATCTTCCTGCTTGGCGGGCGCCACTTCCGCCATACCCGCGGCGTGAATGCACCGCTGATGCGCGCCAAAAGCCTGGGTTTGCCGCACTGGGGTTGGCTGTTGGCGGCGCTGCTGGCATCGCCGCTGTTCTTCACGCTGCTGTTTGTGCACGACTGGGCCGGCTATTTGCTCGGGCTGGTATGCGTGGCGGCGGTGGTGCTGGTGGCGCGCATTATGCTGCGTGCGGACGCCGGCCAGCGCCGGGGGCTGTGGCAGATCGCTGTGCTGATGCTGCTGGGCACGCTGTTCTGGGCTTTCGCCCAGCAGGGCGGCAGCTCCATCAGCCTGTTTATCGATCACTTCGTCGATCGGCGCTGGTTCGGCTGGACGGTGCCGACCGCGCTGTTCCAGTCGGTTAACGCCTGCGCGGTGATGCTGGGCGGCGTGGCGTTGGCATGGCTTGCGAGCGGCGACGGTACGGGCGATCGCACGCTGCGCATCTGGTGCAAGTTCGCCTTCGGTCTGCTGTTGATCGGCGTCGGCTTTACGCTGATGGCGCTCAATACGCGGCTGCACGGGCCGGGATCGATGGGGCTGATGATCGCCGGCCTGGCGGTGATGGGCTTCGCCGAACTGTTTATCGATCCGGTGGCGATGGCGCAGATCACCCGGCTGAATATCCCCGGCGCCACCGGCGTGCTGACCGGTATCTATATGCTGGCGACCGGCTCGATCGCCAACTACCTGGCGGGCATTATCGCCAATCAGACCGCCGAGGATCACATCGAGGGGGCGGCGATGCAGGCGTATGGCCGCATTTTCGCTCAGATCGGCTGGGGAGCGGCCGGATGCTCGCTGGCGGTGATCGCGGTGCTGGGCGGCTGGTGGTTGCTGACGCGGCGCCAGGCCCGGACGGTTAATGCTTGATTGATGACGGTAGGCGGGGTTAACGTGCAGCTATGTAGAAGTGACAAAGCCTATCGATGAATACTGATCAATTAACGACGCGGGTGGCGGACCAGTTGGGCGCGCAGCAGCGGCTGCTGGTGGCGTTCAGCGGCGGCCTGGATTCCAGCGTACTGCTGCATGCGCTGGCGGAGTTGCGACGCCAGCGTCCGGCGCTGCAGCTGCGTGCGCTGCACGTGCATCACGGCCTGAGCGCCTTTGCCGACCGCTGGGTTGAGCATTGCCGCAGCCGCTGTGCCGACTGGCAGATCCCGCTGACGGTGACGCACGTGCAGGTGGACGCCCGCCAGGGCGGTATCGAAGCGGCGGCGCGTGCGGCGCGCTATGCCGCCTTCAGCACCGCGCTGACGGAGGGCGAAGCGCTGCTCACCGCTCAACACCTCGACGATCAAAGCGAAACCTTCCTGTTGGCGCTCAAGCGCGGCAGCGGGCCGGCGGGGCTGTCGGCGATGGCGGCGCGCGCGGCGTTGGGTGAGCACCTGCTGTTGCGGCCGCTGTTGGGCTGTTCGCGTCAGACGCTGGAAAGCTATGCGCAACGCCACGCCTTAACCTGGATCGATGACGACAGCAATCAGGACACGCGCTTCGATCGCAATTTCCTGCGGTTGCAGGTGCTGCCGCAGCTCAATCAACGCTGGCCGCACTTCGCCTCGGCGGTGGCGCGCAGCGCCGGCCTGTGCGCCGAGCAGGAGCAACTGCTGGACGAACTGCTGGCGGAACCGCTGCAAAACCTGTTGGCGGCGGATCGCTCATTGGCGATTGACGGCCTGACGGACTGTTCGCCGGTGCGGCGCTTCGCCTTGCTGCGGCGCTGGATCGCGTTGTTTAACGTCGCCATGCCGGCGCGTGAGCAGCTGCAACGCCTGTGGGAGGAGGTGGCGCTCAGCCGGGAGGATGCCGAACCGCAGCTGCAGCTCGGCACCTATCAGATTCGCCGTTTCCGCGGCCGGTTGCACCTGTTGCCGCCGTTGGCGGCGCTGCGCGATGTGCATCTGCCCTGGCAGCCTGACGAGCCGCTGGCGCTGCCGGATGGGCTGGGGCGGCTTGTCGCCGGTGAGGGCGAGCTGGCGCTGCGTGCGCCGCAGCCATCGCAGCGGATCAGCATTCGTTTCGGCGGCGTGCAGGGCACGGTACGCATCGTGGGGCGCACCCATTCGCGGCCGATAAAAAAACTGTGGCAGGAGCTGGGTATTCCGCCCTGGCAGCGTGAACGCATCCCGTTGATTTATTATGATGAGCAGCTGATCGCCGCGCTGGGCGTATTCGTCTGTGAAGCGGGGCTGGTGCCGGAAGGCGAACGCCCATGGCGGCTGCGCTGGGAAAAAAATCATAATAGCGAGGAGCAATGATGAAGTTTGTGGGGATCACGCTGTTGGCCACCGGCCTGTTCAGCCTGCCGGCGTTGGCGGCGGGGGATGCGGCCGCCGGTCAGGCGAAAGCCGCCGCCTGCGCGGCGTGCCACGGCGCGCAGGGCAAGGTGACGGTGCCGATGTACCCGAATCTGGCCGGGCAGAATGCCATGTACCTGCAGCACGCGCTGCAGGCGTATAAGAAAGGGGAGCGCAACGGCGGCCAAGCCGAGGTGATGAAGGCCTATGTGTCGGGGCTGTCGGATGACGATATCGCCGATCTGGCGGCCTTTTACGCCAGCCTGAAGCCTTAAATGACGAGGGCAGCCGTTGGGCTGCCCTGTTGGGATGGGGTTACCGCTACTCAGTCCGACAGACTGACGACCACGGTACCGATTTCCGGATGACTGAAACTGCTGATATGGTCAAGGCGCAGGTCGCGCTGTTGGCCGTTCTGTTCGATGGTCAGATACTCAACGCGTTTCTTTTGCAGCAGGTCGATCGCCTTGGCCTCGATCACTTCTCCGTCGCGTAACTCCAGCTTCAGAATAAGTTTATGCTGACAGGCGAGTTCCAGGTTGTCGTAGTCATCGCAATTGATGGGTTGGTACTCATCATTTATCAACATAGTCGCTCACCAATAAGTTAGCGGCGGCAAAGGCCGCCTGTTCCCTAACGGAGGACGGTAGCGCGTCGTTCGCTGCGACATCGTCCAATGCCTTTAACGCACAAGCCAGCGCATCAGGCACGTAGCCAAGATCTCCACTGCCAATCTCGGCGTAAGTACGGCGTACTAACTCACAGTATTGTTGCACAGTTTCCTCCCTTAAGAACCTCTGCATCATCAAGACCGCTCTCGCGATGAGGCGCAGGCTCTCGGAGTTTTATCCTATCCTAGACGACTATAGCACAGCTGTTATGGAGTTATCAGCACCCTGGCACGCCTTTCGCACTGCCGCGGCCTGGCCGCGCTGGCGGGGTTTGGCCCTGATCAAGTACACTGTCGCCGGATAATAACGAGGTCACCCATGGCGCTGAAAGCAACCATTTATAAAGCCGCGGTCAATATTGCTGATATGGATCGTCACTTCTACCACGACGCCACGCTGACGCTGGCGCAACACCCGTCCGAAAACGAGCAGCGCATGATGCTGCGCTTGCTGGCCTGGATCTGCCATGCGGACGAACGGCTGGTGTTCACCAAAGGGCTGAGCGCCGACGACGAGCCGGAGATCTGGCAGCGCAACGACCACAATGGGCTGGAAATGTGGATCGAGATGGGATTGCCCGACGAGAAGCGCATTCGCAAGGCCTGCAACCAGTCGCCGCGCGTGGTGCTGTACGCTTACGGCGAGCGCGCCGCGCACGTATGGTGGCAGGGAATGCAGGGCAAGGTGGCCGGCCACAAGAACCTGAGCGTGCGTTTTCTCGACGACGAACAGCTGGCGCGCCTGACGGCATTGGCCAGTCGCACCATGACGCTGCAGGCGACGTTGCAAGAGGGAACTATTTGGCTGTCCGATGCTCAGAATAGTCTGGAAATCCAGTTTGCCGAGTGGCAGCAGGCACAGGTGTGACCGGTGCTGGAACTGTCAAGAAACGTAGCCATACCGGATAATGAGCTGGAATTGACGGCGATCCGCGCGCAGGGCGCGGGCGGCCAGCACGTGAACAAAACCTCAACGGCGATCCATTTGCGCTTTGACATCCGGGCATCCAGCCTGCCAGAGTATTATAAGGAACGGCTGCTGGCGCTGAATCATCATCTTATTACCGCTGATGGCGTGGTGATTATCAAGGCGCAAGAGTATCGCAGCCAGGAATTGAATCGCGAAGCGGCGTTGGCCAGGCTGGCCGCGCTGATTCGGCAGGCGATGGTGGTGGAAAAAACCCGCAAGGCGACCAAGCCCACGAAAGGGGCCAAACTGCGTCGCCTGGAAGGCAAGGCGCGTAAAGGCGCCACCAAGGCGCTGCGTGGCAAGGTTCGCACTTAGGAATACATGAACACAGTAGGAGAATAACTGTGAAAAAAATTACGGTAGCCCTGTTCCTCGCGGCAGGCGCACTCTCGTTGTTGGGATGCAACAATCATTATCAACCGAAGGAACAACCGCTGCAGCCGATGCCGCAGAGCTATCAAGGGGTGTTGCCTTGCGCCGATTGCGGCGGTCTGGATACGGCGCTGTTCCTGGATGAGGACGGCACCTTCGTGCTGCAGGAAACCTATCGCGGCACCAAAGACGGCGATCAGACCTTTGCCGATTACGGTAAATGGGCGCGCACGGCGGATAAATTGGTGCTGACCGACAGCAACGGCGAAAAACGCTACTTCCGCCCGGTGGGCAAGAGCCTGGAAATGCTGGAGCGCAGCGGCGTGCCGATCGAGTCCAAACTGAATTACCGCCTGGATCCGGTTGAGAAGCCGTTGCCTAAAACGCCGATGACGTTGAAAGGCAGCTACACCTATATGGCGGACGCGGCCGTCTTCAAGGACTGCGCGACCGGCAAAACCTTCCCGGTAGACAACAACATCGCGCTGGAGCAAGGTTACGCCAAAGCATATAAGACCGCCGGTGAGCCGGTATTCCTGACGTTCAGCGCGCACTTCAGCGTGCAGCCGTCGATGGAGGAAGGTCTGACCGAAAAGGCGCTGGTGCCGGACGGTAAAATCGCGTTCGACCGCAGCAAGAACTGCAGCAGCAAATAAGCGATTTCGGATATAAAAAAACCCGCCTGAGCGGGTTTTTTATTTTCTGACGTTCGTCGCTTAGCGTTTGATCTGGCCCAGCAGGAAATCAACGATTTCGCCGGTTTTGATCATTTGCTTCTCGCCGACGCGGCGGTTCTTGTACTCGATCTCTTCGTTGTCGAGGTTGCGGTCACCGATAACGATAGAGTGCGGCACGCCGATCAGCTCCATATCTGCGAACATCACGCCCGGGCGCTCTTTGCGGTCATCGAGGATCACGTCGATGCCGTGGGAACGGAGGGTGTTGTACAGCTCTTCGGCCAGCGCCTGCACGCGGAACGACTTGTGCATATTCATCGGCAGGATCGCTACCTGGAACGGCGCGATGGCGTCCGGCCAGATGATGCCGCGTTCGTCATGGTTCTGCTCGATGGCAGCGGCCACGACGCGCGTGACCCCGATGCCGTAGCAACCCATGGTCAGCACCTGATTACGGCCATCTTCGCCCTGCACGGTCGCTTTCATCGCTTCCGAGTACTTGGTGCCGAGCTGGAAGATATGGCCCACTTCGATGCCGCGTTTGATCAGCAGCGTGCCCTGACCGTCCGGGCTGGCGTCGCCTTCCACCACGTTACGGATATCGGCCACCTGCGGCAGCGGCAAATCGCGCTCCCAGTTGATGCCGAAGTAGTGTTTGCCGTCAACGTTGGCACCGGCGCCAAAGTCGCTCATCGCCGCTACGCTGCGGTCAGCAACCACCGGCATCGGCAGGTTGACCGGGCCGAGTGAACCCGGGCCGGCGCCGACGATGGCGCGAATTTCTTCTTCGGTGGCGAAGGTCAGCGGCGCGGCAACCTGTGCCAGCTTCTCGGCCTTGACTTCGTTCAGCTCGTGATCGCCGCGCACCAGCAGGGCAACCAGCTTGTGGCCGCTCTCTTCGGTGGCGCGCACCATCAGCGTCTTCACGGTTTTTTCCACCGGCAGCCGGAACTGCTCGACCAGTTCAACGATGGTTTTGGCGTTCGGCGTATCCACCAGGCGCAGCGCTTCGCTGGCCGCGGCGCGCGGCTCTGCCGGCGCGACCGCTTCCGCCAGCTCGATGTTGGCGGCGAAATCGGAACCGGTGGAGAACACGATATCGTCTTCACCGCTGTCTGCCAGCACCTGGAATTCGTGCGAGGCGCTGCCGCCGATCGAGCCGGTATCGGCCTGCACCGGGCGGAAATCCAGGCCCATGCGGCTGAAGATTTTGCTGTACGCTTCGTACATCGCGTCGTAAGTCTCCTGCAGAGACTCCTGTGAGGTATGGAAGGAGTAGGAATCCTTCATCAGGAACTCACGGGAACGCATCACGCCGAAACGCGGGCGCACTTCATCACGGAACTTGGTCTGGATCTGGAAGAAGTTCAGCGGCAGCTGTTTGTACGAGCTGATCTCGTTGCGGATCAGATCGGTGATCACTTCTTCATGCGTCGGGCCCAGCACGAACGGACGATCGCCGCGATCGACGAAACGCAGCAGCTCGGGGCCGTATTGCTCCCAACGGCCGCTTTCCTGCCACAGGTCGGCAGGCTGAACCACCGGCATAGACACTTCGATCGCGTTAGCATTGTTCATTTCTTCGCGAACGATGTTTTCAACCTTTTTCAGAACGCGCAGGCCGGTCGGCAGCCAGGTGTAAAGACCGGAGGCCAGCTTGCGGATCATCCCGGCGCGCAGCATCAGCTGGTGGCTGATCACTTCGGCGTCGGCAGGTGTCTCCTTCAGTGTGGAGAGCAGATATTGGCTAGTACGCATGGTGTTTTGGTTCCGTTAGAACTGCAAATTGCATCGGGCTGCCAGAGTGGCGGCCAAAAGTGACAAAAGTGGTTTAGTTTACCAGCGCGAGCGGGTCGCCAAAAGAGAGGCGGCGGAATTTTAACGCGGGTCGAGCGCCAACACTTCGGTATGACCGTCCACGACGCGCCAGCGCACGTTGAAATCCAGCAGCCAGACGGCGTAATCCCGTTCGACGTCCTCTCCTTTACGATAGGCGGGACGGGGGTCTTGCGCCAGCACCTGGCTGATAAAACGCCTTAATTGCGGGTAACGCGCCTGATGTTGCTGCAGCTGCTGCTCGGCCTGCGGCGCGAAACGCACCGGCATATCGCCGGCGGGCGCGGCCTGGGCAAAGCCGGCGCGGGCCTGTGGCTGGCTCTCGGCGAACGGCAGATAAGGCTTGATGTCCACCACCGGGGTGCCGTCGACCAGATCGAGGCTGCCCAGCTCCAGCACCACGTCGCCGTTTTTTATCCGCACACCTTTCAGCTCAATGAGGGACATACCTAGCGGGTTGGGGCGGAAGGTGGAGCGGGTGGCGAACACCCCCATGCGGGCATTGCCGCCTAAACGCGGCGGTCGCACCGTCGGCCGCCAGCCGCCTTCCAGGGTTTGATGGAAAATGAACATCACCCACAGATGGCTGAAATCGCTGAGGCCGCGTACCGCCTCCGCCTGGTTGTAGGGCGGCAGCAGCAGCAGTTCGCCGCCACCGTCTTCGACCAGCCCCGGCTGGCGGGGAACGGCGAATTTTTCTTTATACGGCGAGCGGATCACGCCGATCTGCTCGAAAACGAATTCGGTCATTTGGACGAGACGTTAAGCGCCGAGCCCTGGCAGACGGCCTGCTGGTAACAACCGGCGACGCCGCTGACAATCTGGCAGTCGTGCAGCAGCACGGCGTTGGCCTTCATGTAAGACGCGCGGATTTGCATGCGTTTACGGGCGGTGGCCAGATTCGGTGGGGAGTCTTGTACGGTGGTTTGGCACGATTCGCCGGACACTTCACCCAGATCGCGGAACGGTTTGCCCACGAGCTCTTCTGCACTTTTGTACAGTTTTACCGGAGCAGGGCGGGCGGCCGGCGTGGCCTTGGCCGGGCTGGTGGTGGTCGGCTTGCTGGTGCTGTTTGTTGAGGACGGCGCGATACGTTGCGATGAACATCCGGCCAGCGCGAGCGCTAACAAACAGAGAGGTAAAACACGCATTGAGATTCCTCTGCCTTAATGAAAGTGGCGCTATTGAAGCAATCTATGGCGGAAATAACAAGACGGGCCTTGGCCCGTCTTGCAATTATAGGAATAAAATTGGCGAATAAGCGCTTACCAGCCTTTCACCGCACCGCCGTTGAAGATTTTGTTGGCGGCGGCGTCAACTTCGTCAGACTGATAGGCCTGCACGAATTTCTTCACGTTTTCCGCATCTTTGTTATCTTCGCGCGCAACCAGCAGGTTGACGTAAGGCGAGTCTTTATCTTCCACGAACAGACCGTCTTTCGCCGGCGTCAGGCCGATCTGGCTGGCGTAGGTGGTGTTGATCACTGCCAGCGCGATCTGCTGATCGTCCAGGGAACGTGGCAGCTGAGGCGCTTCCAGCTCAACCAGCTTCAGGTTTTTCGAGTTCTCGGTCACGTCCAGCACGGTTGGCAACAGGCCAACGCCGTCTTTCAGTTTGATCAGGCCGACTTTCTGCAGCAGCAGCAGCGAACGGCCCAGGTTGGTCGGATCGTTAGGCAGTGCGATCTGAGAGCCGTCTTTCAGCTCGTCCAGCGATTTGATTTTCTTGGAGTAACCGGCAATCGGGTAAACAAAGGTGCTGCCGACCGGCACCAGCTTGTAGCCGCGATCTTTGATTTGCTGATCCAGGTATGGCTTGTGCTGGAAGGCGTTCAGATCGATATCGCCTTTGCTCAGCGCTTCGTTAGGCAACACGTAGTCGTTGAAGGTCACCAGTTCAACGTCCAGACCGTATTTCTCTTTCGCCACTTTCTGAGCAACTTCAGCCACTTGCTGCTCAGCGCCGACGATCACGCCGACCTTGATGTGGTTTGGATTCTTTTCATCCTGGCCGCAGCCCGCCAGAGCCAGAGTACCGATCAGTGCGCCAATTGCCGCGATGGATTTAAATTTTAACGACATATCCCTTCCTCATTAGACTCGCATTAACATGCTGTGAAACTATTTATGGGTAACGGCTTTGACGATGCGATCGCCGCAGAACTGGATCAGATAAACCAAAACTACCAGTAATACTAATACGGTATTCATCACTGTGGCGTTATAACCGATATAACCGTATTGGTAACCGATTTGTCCCAGACCACCGGCGCCGACCGCGCCGCCCATGGCGGAGTAGCCTACCAGGGTGATCAGCGTGATGGTTGCGGCGTTGACCAGGCCCGGCAGGGCTTCCGGCAGCAACACTTTCTTGATGATCTGCATCGGCGTGGCGCCCATGGCGCGCGCCGCTTCCACCAGACCGGACGGGATCTCCAGCAGGGCGTTTTCCACCATGCGCGCGATGAACGGTGCGGCGCCCACGGTCAACGGCACGATGGCCGCCTGCAGACCGATAGAGGTGCCGACGATCATGCGGGTAAACGGAATCATCCAAACCAGCAGGATAATGAACGGGATGGAACGGAAGATGTTCACCAGCCCGGACAGGATTTTATACAGCGAGTTATTGGCGATGATCTGCCCCGGGCGGGTGACATACAGCAGCACGCCGACCGGCAGGCCGAGCACGAAACCGAAGAAGCCGGAGACAAAGGTCATCATGACGGTTTCCCACACGCCACGCGCCATCAACCACATCATTGCCTCAGACATAACCCAGAACCTCTACTTTTACCTGATTTTCTTGCAGGAACTTAATCGTCGCCAGCGCGTCTTCGTCGCTGCCGTGCAGCTCCGCCAGCATCACGCCGAATTTCACGCCGCCGGCATAATCCATCTGGGCGCTGATAATGTTGTTGTTCACGTTGAAGCGGCGAGCGGCTTCAGACAGCAGCGGCGCATCGACCGACTGGCCGGTGAATTCCAGGCGCAGCAGCGGCTGGCGGTCGCCCTGACGTTCCGGCGACAGGCGTGCGGCGTAGTCGTCCGGAATATCCAGATGCAGCGTGGACTGAATGAACTGTTGGGCCAGCGGGGTTTTCGGGTGCGAGAACACTTCGCTGACGCTGTCTTTTTCGATCAACTGCCCCTGGCTGATGACCGCGACCTGGTCGCAGATGCGTTTCACCACGTCCATTTCGTGGGTGATGAGTAGAATGGTCAGGCCCAGACGGCGGTTGATGTCTTTCAGCAGTTCCAGGATGGAACGGGTGGTGGCCGGATCCAACGCGCTGGTGGCTTCGTCGCACAGTAGCACTTTGGGATTGCTGGCCAGCGCACGGGCGATCGCCACGCGCTGTTTCTGGCCGCCGGACAGGTTGGCCGGGTAGGCGTCGTGCTTGTCCGCCAGGCCGACCAGCTCCAGCAGTTCGGTCACGCGCTTTTTGATCTCGGCGCGCGGCGTATTGTCCAGCTCCAGCGGCAGCGCCACGTTGCCGAACACCGTGCGGGAAGAGAGCAGATTGAAGTGCTGGAAGATCATGCCGATTTGGCGACGGGCGCGCGTCAGTTCGCTTTCAGACAGCGAGGTCAGATCCTGACCATCGACCAGGACCTGGCCGGACGTTGGGCGCTCCAGCATGTTGGCGCAGCGGATCAGCGTGCTTTTGCCGGCACCGGAAGACCCGATAACGCCATAGATTTGCCCGGCAGGGACGTGAAGGGTCACGTCAGAGAGCGCGGTAATAGTGCGCGAACCCTGCTGGAACACTTTAGTGATGTTAGAAAGTTTAATCATATTCTTCTTATTTTAGCGTGGTTGCCCGTGGCTAGATAAAAGTAAACCTCGGCGCGGAACCAAGGTATGGATCAGATGTTAAGGCGTCTAGACGTCTAAGTCAACGGCCAACGACGTTCTCCGGCGTTCTCAGTGCGGGGTAAAACATGCGATACTGTCAGCGTATACAGGCCCTCAGGAGCAAAGCGGTGACACAAAGCGTTCCAGCAATTTTTCTCGATCGTGACGGTACGATTAACGTTGACCATGGCTATGTCCATGAAATCGACAACTTCCACTTTATTGACGGCGTGATTGACGCCTGTCGCGAACTCAAAAAGATGGGCTTCGCGTTGGTGATGGTGACCAACCAGTCCGGCATTGCGCGCGGCAAGTTCAGCGAAGACCAATTTATGTACCTGACCGAGTGGATGGACTGGTCGCTGGCCGATCGCGACGTCGACTTCGACGGCATCTATTTCTGCCCGCATCATCCGGAGGCAGTAATAGAAGAGTATCGTCAGGTGTGTGACTGCCGCAAACCGCAGCCGGGTATGCTGCTGCAAGCGCAGCAGGAATTGAACATCGATATGGCCGCTTCTTATATGGTGGGCGATAAACCGGAAGATATGCAGGCGGCGCTCGCGGCCGGCGTTGGCACCAAGGTGTTGGTGCGCACCGGCAAGCCGGTGACCGAGCAGGGCGAACAGCTGGCCGATTGGGTGCTAAATAGCCTGGCGGACCTGCCTGCAGCCATCAAAAAGCGGGTTTAATAGGCGTTACGAATGAATAGTGAGCGGTCAGATAAAAAATGCATATTATCGCTTGTCATTCTGAACCGGCTCCCTATAATGCGCCTCCATCGACACGGCGCAAGTGATTCACTTCACACGGTGACCGGGAAGAAAGAGAAAAAATCCTGAAAATTAGGGTTGACTCTGAAAGAGGAAAGCGTAATATACGCCACCTCGAGTTAGCAAGCGAAAGCGCCTAACTCACTGCTCTTTAACAATTTATCAGACAATCTGTGTGGGCACTCCACAAGACGATATCCAGCATCTTCGGATGCAAAAAAATATCAAGTCTTGAAGAGTGACTAACTGAAGTAAAATTCATGCAGTAAATCTTTGAGCATCGCTTCTCGAGTGGAAGCAAATCAAGCTTTTAATTGAAGAGTTTGATCATGGCTCAGATTGAACGCTGGCGGCAGGCTTAACACATGCAAGTCGAGCGGTAGCACAGGGGAGCTTGCTCCCTGGGTGACGAGCGGCGGACGGGTGAGTAATGTCTGGGAAACTGCCTGATGGAGGGGGATAACTACTGGAAACGGTAGCTAATACCGCATAACGTCGCAAGACCAAAGAGGGGGACCTTCGGGCCTCTTGCCATCAGATGTGCCCAGATGGGATTAGCTAGTAGGTGGGGTAATGGCTCACCTAGGCGACGATCCCTAGCTGGTCTGAGAGGATGACCAGCCACACTGGAACTGAGACACGGTCCAGACTCCTACGGGAGGCAGCAGTGGGGAATATTGCACAATGGGCGCAAGCCTGATGCAGCCATGCCGCGTGTGTGAAGAAGGCCTTCGGGTTGTAAAGCACTTTCAGCGAGGAGGAAGGTGGTGAACTTAATACGTTCATCAATTGACGTTACTCGCAGAAGAAGCACCGGCTAACTCCGTGCCAGCAGCCGCGGTAATACGGAGGGTGCAAGCGTTAATCGGAATTACTGGGCGTAAAGCGCACGCAGGCGGTTTGTTAAGTCAGATGTGAAATCCCCGGGCTCAACCTGGGAACTGCATTTGAAACTGGCAAGCTAGAGTCTCGTAGAGGGGGGTAGAATTCCAGGTGTAGCGGTGAAATGCGTAGAGATCTGGAGGAATACCGGTGGCGAAGGCGGCCCCCTGGACGAAGACTGACGCTCAGGTGCGAAAGCGTGGGGAGCAAACAGGATTAGATACCCTGGTAGTCCACGCTGTAAACGATGTCGATTTGGAGGTTGTGCCCTTGAGGCGTGGCTTCCGGAGCTAACGCGTTAAATCGACCGCCTGGGGAGTACGGCCGCAAGGTTAAAACTCAAATGAATTGACGGGGGCCCGCACAAGCGGTGGAGCATGTGGTTTAATTCGATGCAACGCGAAGAACCTTACCTACTCTTGACATCCAGAGAACTTAGCAGAGATGCTTTGGTGCCTTCGGGAACTCTGAGACAGGTGCTGCATGGCTGTCGTCAGCTCGTGTTGTGAAATGTTGGGTTAAGTCCCGCAACGAGCGCAACCCTTATCCTTTGTTGCCAGCGGTTCGGCCGGGAACTCAAAGGAGACTGCCAGTGATAAACTGGAGGAAGGTGGGGATGACGTCAAGTCATCATGGCCCTTACGAGTAGGGCTACACACGTGCTACAATGGCATATACAAAGAGAAGCGACCTCGCGAGAGCAAGCGGACCTCATAAAGTATGTCGTAGTCCGGATTGGAGTCTGCAACTCGACTCCATGAAGTCGGAATCGCTAGTAATCGTAGATCAGAATGCTACGGTGAATACGTTCCCGGGCCTTGTACACACCGCCCGTCACACCATGGGAGTGGGTTGCAAAAGAAGTAGGTAGCTTAACCTTCGGGAGGGCGCTTACCACTTTGTGATTCATGACTGGGGTGAAGTCGTAACAAGGTAACCGTAGGGGAACCTGCGGTTGGATCACCTCCTTACCTAAAGATATTAGTTCGAGTGGCGTGCTCACACAGATTGTCTGATAGAAAGTAACGAGCAGAAATACCTTTATAGGCTTGTAGCTCAGGTGGTTAGAGCGCACCCCTGATAAGGGTGAGGTCGGTGGTTCAAGTCCACTCAGGCCTACCACTTCTCGGAAGTGGAAAAGGTACTGCGCGTGACTGTATGGGGCTATAGCTCAGCTGGGAGAGCGCCTGCCTTGCACGCAGGAGGTCAGCGGTTCGATCCCGCTTAGCTCCACCATATAGTCCGGTATTTCAATACTTCAGAGTATATTGGAAACAGTATGCTGCGAAGTATTTTGCTCTTTAACAATCTGGAACAAGCTGAAAATTGAAACATGACGGCTGAAATTTATCCCTCCGTAGAAGTATTGGGGTAAAGAGTAACCTGTCATAGAGTCTCTCAAATGTTTGCAGCGCGAACGATGGAAACATCTTCGGGTTGTGAGGTTAAGTGACTAAGCGTACACGGTGGATGCCTAGGCAGTCAGAGGCGATGAAGGGCGTGCTAATCTGCGAAAAGCGTCGGTAAGGTGATATGAACCGTTACAACCGGCGATACCCGAATGGGGAAACCCAGTGTGTTTCGACACACTATCATGTCATGAATACATAGTGGCATGAGGCGAACCGGGGGAACTGAAACATCTAAGTACCCCGAGGAAAAGAAATCAACCGAGATTCCCCCAGTAGCGGCGAGCGAACGGGGAGGAGCCCAGAACCTGAATCGGCTTGTGTGTTAGTGGAAGCGTCTGGAAAGTCGCGCAGCAAAGGGTGATAGCCCCGTACACTAAAATGCACAGGTCGTGAGTTCGATGAGTAGGGCGGGACACGTGACATCCTGTCTGAATATGGGGGGACCATCCTCCAAGGCTAAATACTCCTGACTGACCGATAGTGAACCAGTACCGTGAGGGAAAGGCGAAAAGAACCCCGGCGAGGGGAGTGAAATAGAACCTGAAACCGTGTACGTACAAGCAGTGGGAGCACCTTCGTGGTGTGACTGCGTACCTTTTGTATAATGGGTCAGCGACTTATATTTTGTAGCAAGGTTAACCGTATAGGGGAGCCGTAGGGAAACCGAGTCTTAACTGGGCGAATAGTTGCAAGGTATAGACCCGAAACCCGGTGATCTAGCCATGGGCAGGTTGAAGGTTGGGTAACACTAACTGGAGGACCGAACCGACTAATGTTGAAAAATTAGCGGATGACTTGTGGCTGGGGGTGAAAGGCCAATCAAACCGGGAGATAGCTGGTTCTCCCCGAAAGCTATTTAGGTAGCGCCTCGTGAACTCATCTTCGGGGGTAGAGCACTGTTTCGGCTAGGGGGCCATCCCGGCTTACCAAACCGATGCAAACTCCGAATACCGAAGAATGTTATCACGGGAGACACACGGCGGGTGCTAACGTCCGTCGTGAAGAGGGAAACAACCCAGACCGCCAGCTAAGGTCCCAAAGTCATGGTTAAGTGGGAAACGATGTGGGAAGGCATAGACAGCCAGGATGTTGGCTTAGAAGCAGCCATCATTTAAAGAAAGCGTAATAGCTCACTGGTCGAGTCGGCCTGCGCGGAAGATGTAACGGGGCTAAACCATGCACCGAAGCTGCGGCAGCGACGTTTAGGCGTTGTTGGGTAGGGGAGCGTTCTGTAAGCCGTTGAAGGTGGCCTGTGAGGGTTGCTGGAGGTATCAGAAGTGCGAATGCTGACATAAGTAACGATAAAGCGGGTGAAAAGCCCGCTCGCCGGAAGACCAAGGGTTCCTGTCCAACGTTAATCGGGGCAGGGTGAGTCGACCCCTAAGGCGAGGCTGAAAAGCGTAGTCGATGGGAAACAGGTTAATATTCCTGTACTTGGTGTTACTGCGAAGGGGGGACGGAGAAGGCTAGGCTAGCCGGGCGACGGTTGTCCCGGTTTAAGCGTGTAGGGGGTGTGACCTGGTAAATCCGGTTGCATATCAACCCTGAGGCGTGATGACGATGCACTACGGTGCAGAAGTAGTTGATGCCCTGCTTCCAGGAAAAGCCTCTAAGCTCTAGGTAACATTAAATCGTACCCCAAACCGACACAGGTGGTCAGGTAGAGAATACCAAGGCGCTTGAGAGAACTCGGGTGAAGGAACTAGGCAAAATGGTGCCGTAACTTCGGGAGAAGGCACGCTGGCATGTAGGTGAAGTCCTTCGCGGATGGAGCTGAAGCCAGTCGAAGATACCAGCTGGCTGCAACTGTTTAATAAAAACACAGCACTGTGCAAACACGAAAGTGGACGTATACGGTGTGACGCCTGCCCGGTGCTGGAAGGTTAATTGATGGGGTCAGCCGCAAGGCGAAGCTCTTGATCGAAGCCCCAGTAAACGGCGGCCGTAACTATAACGGTCCTAAGGTAGCGAAATTCCTTGTCGGGTAAGTTCCGACCTGCACGAATGGCGTAATGATGGCCAGGCTGTCTCCACCCGAGACTCAGTGAAATTGAACTCGCTGTGAAGATGCAGTGTACCCGCGGCAAGACGGAAAGACCCCGTGAACCTTTACTATAGCTTGACACTGAACATTGAGCCTTGATGTGTAGGATAGGTGGGAGGCTTTGAAGCGTGGACGCCAGTCTGCGTGGAGCCATCCTTGAAATACCACCCTTTAATGTTTGATGTTCTAACTCGGCCCCATAATCTGGGGTGAGGACAGTGTCTGGTGGGTAGTTTGACTGGGGCGGTCTCCTCCCAAAGAGTAACGGAGGAGCACGAAGGTTAGCTAATCACGGTCGGACATCGTGAGGTTAGTGCAAAGGCATAAGCTAGCTTGACTGCGAGAGTGACGGCTCGAGCAGGTACGAAAGTAGGTCTTAGTGATCCGGTGGTTCTGAATGGAAGGGCCATCGCTCAACGGATAAAAGGTACTCCGGGGATAACAGGCTGATACCGCCCAAGAGTTCATATCGACGGCGGTGTTTGGCACCTCGATGTCGGCTCATCACATCCTGGGGCTGAAGTAGGTCCCAAGGGTATGGCTGTTCGCCATTTAAAGTGGTACGCGAGCTGGGTTTAGAACGTCGTGAGACAGTTCGGTCCCTATCTGCCGTGGGCGTTGGAAGATTGAGA
Organism: Serratia sp. HRI; assembly: GCF_010119335.3. Taxonomy (NCBI): domain Bacteria; kingdom Pseudomonadati; phylum Pseudomonadota; class Gammaproteobacteria; order Enterobacterales; family Yersiniaceae; genus Serratia; species Serratia sp. HRI. The sequence goes on from NZ_CP083690.1 coordinate 3,810,726, forward strand.
GGGGTTGCTCCTAGTACGAGAGGACCGGAGTGAACGCACCACTGGTGTTCGGGTTGTCATGCCAATGGCATTGCCCGGTAGCTAAGTGCGGAAAAGATAAGCGCTGAAAGCATCTAAGCGCGAAACTTGCCTCAAGATGAGTCTTCCCTGGGCCTTTAAGGCCCCTGAAGGAACGTTTAAGACTAAGACGTTGATAGGCTGGGTGTGTAAGTGCAGCGATGCATTGAGCTAACCAGTACTAATGATCCGTGAGGCTTAACCTTACAACACCGAAGGTGTTTTTAGAGAGATTTTCAGCGAAGTTCCGAGATTGATTCTGATGGCGACACGAGAGTGAAGCGGTTGGAATGAAACAGAATTTGCCTGGCGGCAATAGCGCGGTGGTCCCACCTGACCCCATGCCGAACTCAGAAGTGAAACGCCGTAGCGCCGATGGTAGTGTGGGGTCTCCCCATGCGAGAGTAGGACACTGCCAGGCATCAAACCAAGCCGAAAGCCCTGAACGTCAGTTCAGGGCTTTTTGCTATGCGTAAAATGGATAATCCCGGTTGTAACCCGCTTCATCTTTCATCTCACGATTCTATATTCATCACAAAACCAATCCATTTTTTGAATGAACTCCAGATATTCTTCGTCCGCTATTAAGTTTGGCTGTTAACTTATAAATAACAATAAAGTAACAACCAGGGCGGCAGGAAGCCGAACTTCATCATTGCTATGGCTCGGAGAAAACATCATGACAGAAACAACCTCGGCTCTTGAGGGTGATCGCGGCGTCGAACAGGGGGCGCTGGATAACAAAAAACGCATTTTCGCTATCGTTGGGGCTTCGTCAGGCAATCTGGTGGAGTGGTTTGATTTTTACGTTTACTCCTTCTGCTCAATCTACTTTGCCGCCTCATTTTTTCCGGCGGGCAACAGCACCACGCAGCTGCTGCAAACCGCCGGGGTATTCGCCGCCGGCTTCTTTATGCGACCTATCGGCGGCTGGCTGTTCGGCTATATTGCCGACAAACATGGTCGAAAAAACTCAATGCTGCTTTCGGTCTGCATGATGTGCGCCGGATCGCTGGTGATCGCCTGTCTGCCGACGTATGAGGCGATCGGCAGCTGGGCACCGGCGCTGCTGCTGCTTGCGCGCCTGTTCCAGGGGCTGTCTGTGGGCGGTGAGTATGGCACCAGCGCCACCTACATGAGCGAGGTGGCGATCAAGGGCCGCCGTGGCTTTTATGCCTCGTTCCAGTATGTCACGCTGATCGGCGGGCAACTGCTGGCGCTGCTGGTATTGGTGATCCTGCAGCAAATATTGTCCGGCGAAGAGCTGAAGGCCTGGGGATGGCGTATTCCGTTTGCCCTGGGGGCGGTGTTGGCGGTAGTGGCGCTGTACCTGCGCCGTTCGCTGAATGAAACCTCCGATGCGAAGACGCGTAACCATAAGGATGCCGGTTCGCTGACGGGGCTGTGGAAAAACCGCAAAGCGTTTCTGATGGTGCTGGGCTTTACCGCCGCCGGTTCGCTGACCTTCTACACCTTCACCACCTACATGCAGAAATATCTGGTGAACACCGCCGGTATGGACGCCAAGCTGGCCAGCGCCATCATGACCGTCGCGCTGTTCGTCTTTATGCTGCTGCAGCCGGTGGTCGGCGCGTTCTCGGATAAAATCGGCCGACGCAGCTCGATGCTGATCTTTTCGGCATTGGCCACGGTGTTGACGGTGCCAATCCTGTTTGCCCTGAAAGAGGTGACCAACCCCTTTATGGCGTTCGGCCTGATCGTGCTGGCGTTGTTCGTCGTCAGCTTCTACACCGCGATCAGCGGGCTGCTTAAAGCCGAGATGTTCCCGCCGGAGGTGCGTGCGTTAGGGGTAGGCTTGTCTTATGCGGTAGCGAATGCCCTGTTCGGCGGTTCGGCGGAATATGTCGCGCTGTCGCTGAAATCGTTCGGCGTGGAGAACGCTTTCTTCTGGTACGTTTCCGGCATGTGCCTGCTGGCGTTGCTGGTCTCGCTCCGGCTGCATCGCAAAGGCAAGGAGATACAGCTGTAATAAAAACCCCGGCCTTGGCCGGGGTCAGAGTACATCTTACAGGATACGGCTAATCAGCCGATCGATGCGGATGCGCCGCAGACGGCGAATCAGCTTGCGCACCTTGATCGGGTACTGCTGAATGCTTTGTAGCTCCTGATAATGGCCGACCACGGTGGTGTGGGTGCGGATGCATTCCAGCTCTTTTTGCCGCTGCTCGCGCATTTCCTGCTTGGGATCGTGGATCAGAATGGCGTTTTCCAGATCCAGCCGCCAGGCGCGCGGGTTGAGGTTATTGCCGGTGACCAGCTGCCACTCTTCGTCTACCCACATGCCTTTCAGGTGATAGCTGTTATCGCCATCTTTCCACAGGCGCACGATCAGCTGGCCGGTGTCGACGTAACGCTGCAAGCGGCTCAGGAAGCGGCGCAGGTTGATCTCGTACAGGTAGGGCAGCGCGCCGATGATTTTGAACGGCTGGTCTTCCGGAATATAGAAGTCGTTGGCGGTTTTGTCGCCGACGATGATCTCCACCTGTTTGCCCTGGCGCAGCAGATAAATGATGTTGCGCACCAGCAGCGCCGGCAGGTTGAAATAGGGGGTACACAGCGTCAGTTTCTGGTCGGCGCACGACATCAGGTGATGAATGGTTTTATTCAGCACGCTTTGCTTGCCAAGCCCAACCAGCGGCGTCACCGCCAGCTCATCGTTACCGGCTTTACCGCGGAAGTGGTAACCGGCGCGGCGCAGGGCGAAACGGAACAAACGGGTCTCGTTTTTGATCTCCGGGCTTTTCGGCCGATCGCTGCGATCGAGGCGCTGTACGGCGCCGGCGGTGAGCAGATGCTGCTTGATGTAATCGATCAGGGTATCGGCCAACGCCTCGTTGGTAATCAGCTGGTAGCGATCGTAACGGTATTTCTCATGCTGATGCAGATAGACGTCATTAATGCTGGCGCCGCTGTAGATCACGGTATCATCGACCACGAAGCCCTTCAGGTGCAGTACGCCCAGCGCTTCGCGGGTATTGACCGGCACGCCGTAGATAGGCACCGATTGCTCTGGATGTTGGCTGGCCATGGCGCAGTACCAGTCGGCGTTGGTATTGGCGGCGGCGGCGCCGATGCGCCCGCGCTGTGCGCGGTGCCAGTCGACCAGCACGTAGATTTCCAGCTCGGGCCGCTGCTGCTTGGCTTGATACAGCGCGTTGAGGATCTCGCGCCCGGCGTCGTCATGCTCCAGATACAGGGCCACCAGATAGATACGTTGGGTGGCGTTGGCGATGGCGTCCAGCAGCGTGGTGCGAAAGTCGGACGGCGCGTACAGCGTACGAACATCAGCAACCGTCTGGGGGAGTTTGGGCAGTTGTGCAAGGTGTTGTTGATGTTTGCTACGTTTAAATTTTGACAACATCACAGTGCGTTTCTTCTCTCATGATTGATGGCCGGAACGCCACAGGCTTAAAAACAATAAACCGAATAATCGGGCGATAATACCATTAGTTGCCTCGATTGTGCGTATGTTTTGGCGTTAAGTGGTGGATTCGTAGCGCATTGCGACGCAGGTCACTGCGCGTCGGCGGCCTGCAGCGGCAGCGTCAGATTGACGATGCCGTCCTCAAGCTGCACCTCGATGCCAAAGCCCAGCCGCTGCGCCAGTGCGATCATGCCGCGGTTATTCGGCATGGTGATGCCGCTCAGACGAGTCAGGCCATGAGCGCGCGCATAGGCGATCATTTTCTCCAGCAGCTGACGGCCCAGGCCCACGCCTTTCAGATCGGAACGCACCAGCACGGCGAATTCGGCGTCGGTGTTGTCCGGATCGGACAGCGCGCGGGTCACGCCGATGATCTCGTCTGCGCGCACCGCCACAAAGGCCATTTCACGATCGTAGTCGATCTGCGTCATGTTGGCCAAATCGTCATGGGTAAACTCGTTGATCTCGCTGAAGTAGCGATAATAGAGATCTTCCTTGGTCACTCTATCGATGAAATGCTTCAGCGCCGGCTCGTCTTCCGGCAGGATTGGGCGGAACAGGCATTGGCTGCCGTCTTTCAGCGCGATGGTCTCTTCCAGCTCATGCGGATAAGGGCGGATCGCCAGTCGCGCCTGCGGATCGCCGCTGAACGGCGCGAGCTGCATCGAAACGTCCAGCAGGGTGAACTCGCTGCCGGAGGCCAGCACCGGGTGAATATCCAGCCGGGCGATCTCCGGGCAGTCGAGGATCAGGTTGGATACCTGAACCAGCAGGCGGCTCAGCCCAGGGATATCCAAAGGCCGCAGCGCGCTGCGCCCGCGGATCTTGCCGCCTTTCACCGCCTGCAGCACCAGATAACGCGCCAGCGCCATGTTCAGCGGCGGCAGCGCGACCGCCACCTGATTTTCCTGGCGCCACTCTACGCCGCCTTCGCCCAGCATGATCAGCGGGCCGAAAATCGCATCCTGCTCTACCGCGATGCGCAGCTCCTGGGCGCCTGCGCGGTTGGCCATGCTCTGCACCAACAGGCCATGGATGCGTGCCTGGGGGTAGGTGCGCTTCACGCGATCGAGGATCGCCTCCGCCGCGCGCTGCACTTCGGTCGCGGTGCGCAGGTAGAGCATGACGCCCTGAACTTCCGATTTGTGCGGGATATCCGGCGAACGCAGCTTCAGCGCCACCGGGTAGCCGATCTGTTCGGCAATGTGTACCGCTTCGGCGCTGTCCTCGGCAATCCAGGTCGGCAGGGTGCTCAGATCGTAGGCCTGCAGGATGGATTGCACCTCGTGGGTATCCAACTGGGTGGCGCCTTCGGCCAGCGCCTGATGGATAAGGCGGTGGGCGTCGGCGGTGTTGGCGGTGAGGCCGACCGGCAGCGCCGGCGTCTCTTTCAACTGCTTCTGGTTGCGGCGATATTCCACCATATGCATAAAGGCGGTCACCGCGCCTTCCGGCGTGCGGTAGGTGGGAATGGCGGCCTCGGTAAATAACCGGCGCGCCTCTTGCGAAGAGTATTCGCCGCACCAGTTGGTCAGCAGCGTGATGCGTTTGCCGCGCGGATGGCGGTGCAGCGCCTCGATCAGCCGTTCCGCCGTGGCGGTGCCCGGCGCCGCCGCGCTCGGCGCGTGGATTAACAGCAGCGCGTCATAGTCGTGGCTATCGAGCAGCGCTTCGATTGCCGCCAGGAAGCGCTGCGGCGTGGCATCGTCGCGCAGGTCGAGCGGGTTGCCGGCGCGGATGAAATCCGGCAGCGCGTCGCTCAATGTCGCCAGGCTCTCATCGCTCAGCGTGGCCAGCTTGCCGTTGCGTCCGAGCAGTTCGTCCAGCGCCATCGCCGCCGGCGCCGCCCCGTTGCTGACGATCATCAGCCGCTCGCCGCGCAGCGGATGCATATGGCTGAGGGTTTCCACCGCCGAGAACAGCTCATGGGTATCCTGCACGCGCAGCAGGCCGGCGCGCTGGATGGCGGCGTCATAGGCGGCATCCAGCCCCAGCTGGCTGTTGAGCAGCAGCTGCGCCTGTTGGCTGCGGCCGCTTTTGATCACCAGAATGGGCTTGTTGCGCGAGGCGCTGCGCGAGGCGGAGAGAAAGCGCCGCGCGTCGCTGATGTTTTCCAGATACAGCAAAATGGCGCTGGTCTTGCTGTCGCGCGCCAAAAAGTCGAGCAGGTCGTCGACGTCGATGTCCAGGCTGTCGCCCAGCGCGATAAAGTAAGAGAAACCGACTTCGCGCTGCTGTGCCCAGTCGAGAATGGTGTTGGCCACGGCGGCGGACTGCGAAATAAACGCCAGCTTGCCCTTTTGGATCGGCACCGGCGAGAAGCTGGCGTTGATACCCTGCCACGGCGCCAGCAGCCCCAGGCTGTTGGGGCCCAATAGCCGCATGGCGTAGCGCTGCGCGCAGGCCTTCAGCTCGGCAAACTGTTCCGGCGGCGAAGAGAGTACGATGGCGGTTTTACAGCCGCGTTGGCCCAGCGCTTCAATCAGCGCCAGATTGCGTTTGGCGTGGGTGCAGATGATCGCCAGATCCGGCGTCAGCGGCAGGCTGGCGACGTCGGGGTAGGCCATGACGCCGCATACCGCCTTGTAGCGCGGCGTGACCGGCAAGATGGGCCCGCCGAATCCGCCGGCCAGCAGGTTGCTCATCATCAGGTTGCCGGCGCGGCCGGGCTGCTGCGAAGCGCCCAGCACGGCGATCGATTTGGGACGTAGTAGCGCTTCTAACCCTCGCTGGCTCATGCACGGCTCCTTTTGGCGACGTTACGCCTGATTTTAGGCGCTTTCTGGCTACATTGCTGTGACCGGTGCCTCCGGCCGGGTCGGTTTTCCCGCCAGATACTGTTGACGGAAATAGCGGAAATGCTGATTCAATCCGTCGGCGGCCGGCAGATCGCCCGCCTGTTGCAGCAGGGCGGCGGCCACTTCCGCCGTGCAGTGTTGCTCGGCGCGGCTGGCTTCGCGCAGCTGGTAGTCCGATGCCGCGTCGACGTTGAGGGAAAACACCGGGAATTGATTGAGGTACGGGCTTTTACGGAACATTTTGCGCGCTTCCGCCCAGGTGCCGTCCAGCATAATGAACAGCGGCGGTTTGCCGCCGGCGGGCAGCTGGCTGAACACCGGCCGTTCGGCGTCGGCGTAGGAAGCGGGGAACACCACATAAGGCTGCCGCAACGGATCGTTGATGGCCGCCAGCAGGGCCGGATCGATCTCGGTGCGCGACCAGAGGAACGCCTGGGTGTCCGGCAGGATATCGGCGATCAGGCGGCCGGTGTTGCTGGGCTTGAGCGGCTCGGCGCCGAACATGATCAGGCAGAAACGGCTGCCGGCCTGCTGCGGACGAATGGTGTCGCACAGGCAGTTTTTATGCGGCAGCAGGCAACCCTGACAACGCGCCACCCGGCAACCGCGCGCCAGAAAAGGGCGGGTGGCGCGGTCTAAACGGAATTGGCGCAGGCGAAGTACGGCGTTGTCGGTCATAACGATCCTGGGGAAAAACCGCTATTGTAACGCAGAAAAAAGCCCGCCGGGAGGGGCGGGCTCGATCGGGGCGCGTTCGCGCGCGATGGCGGGATACGGCCTATACTTGCCGAATCACACTAACTCGTTGAGCCAGTTGTCAAACGGCGCTTTTGGCATCGCGCCGTTGAGCATGTCGACCATCTTGCCCTGACGGAACACCATGATGGTTGGGATGCTGCGGATGCGGAAACGGGCGCTCAGCTCCGGCTCGGCTTCGGTGTTCACTTTCACGAAGCGCACTTTGCCGGCGCGCTCTTCGGCCACGTCTTCAAAGATCGGCGCAAAGCTGCGGCACGGGCCGCACCACGGCGCCCAGAAATCGACCACGACCGGCAGATCGTCCTGCAGCAGCTGGTCCAGCGTGGCGGCGGTGGCGTTGATCACTTCACCGTCGAAGAGCTCATGGCCGCAGCGGCCGCATTTCGCGTTGTCCGCCAGACGTTCTTCCGGCACGCGGTTGGTGGCATTGCAAGCTGCACAAACTGTATTCATGTTGACCTCGGGTACAGAGAAAGCATGGTCCCCGCAACGCGGTTGCGGAGATGTTTCTTTAATGCTGACAATTATCGGCAAAACCCGGCGCATGAACAATGAGGTTTGTTCAATGGATGTGATAGTTGGGAGCTTTTAGCGCAAGTTGGTGGCTTCGTGCACCAACATCAGGTAATCTTCGCGCCCTGCGCGTTGGTGGAGAAGACAATGAACGATTCATTTAGTGGCAAGAACGGTAAGGTCAAAGTGATGTACGTCCGCAGTGACGACGACAACGGCGACGACCGCAACAAGAATAAACGTCCGGCCGGCAAAGGCCGTCCGGCTGACGGTGCGCGCTCCGGCCGCACCGGTCAAGACAAGGCGCGCGGCGGCAACGATCGCCGCGGTGCCGACTCCCGCCGCAGTGAAAGCGATCGTCCTCGCCGTCCGGCGCGCACTGAAGATCGCGGTGGCAACGAGTCGCCGTGGAGAACCGTCTCGCGCGCGCCGAATGAAGAGCCGGCGTTCGATCACGGCGGTATCAGCGGCAAAAGCTTTATCGATCCGGAGCAGCTGCGCCGCCAGCGCGCGGAAGAAACCCGCGTTTACGGTGAAAACGCCTGTCAGGCGCTGTTCGCCAGCCGTCCGGAAGCGATCGTGCGCGCCTGGTTCGTGCAGTCGGTCACCCCGCGTTTCCGCGAAGCGCTGCGCTGGATGGCGGCTAACCGCAAGGCTTACCACGTGGTGGATGAGGAAGAGCTGGCCAAGGCTTCCGGCACCGAGCACCACGGCGGCGTCTGCTTCCTGATCAAAAAGCGTCAGGGCCTGGATGCGCAGACCTACCTGAAAAGCGCACCGGCGACCGACTGCGTGCTGGCGCTGGAAGAAGTGGGTAATCCGCATAACCTGGGCGCTATCGTCCGTTCTTGCGCTCACTTCGGCGTCAACGGCGTGCTGCTGCAGGATCCGGCGCTGCTGGAATCCGGTGCGGCGGTGCGTACCGCAGAGGGCGGCGCTGAGCATATCAAGGCGATCAACGCCGACGATTTCCTGTCGGTGCTGGACACCTTCCGCAAGGCGGGTTACACCATCGTTACCACCTCCAGCCACAAAGGCACCGCGCTGGCGCAGGCCAAGCTGCCGGCCAAGATGGTGCTGGTGCTGGGCCAGGAACGTGACGGTCTGAGCGACAGCGCCTGGCAGCAGGGCGACATGAACGTGTCTATCGGCGGCACCGGCAAGGTGGAAAGCCTGAACGTTTCCGTGGCGACCGGCATTCTGCTGGCGGACTGGTGGCGTCAGAATCAGGCGTAATCTGTTCTACGTCGGATAAAAAAACGGGCGCCGCAGGGCGCCCGTTTCGTTTATTGAAGCTTAGTGAGCGCCGCCGCCCCCACCGCCGCCGGAGCTGAACGGCGGTTTCGCCACCCACACCAGCACCAGCAGCACCAGGAATACCCCGGCCGACAGCCAGAAGATCTCGTTGGCGGAGATGATCAGGCCCTGCGCGGTGATCTCGTTGGCGATATACGCCGACGCCTGTTGTTTGCTCATGCCGAGCTGCTCCAACTGCCGGTACATCTCCTGCGACTGCGGGTTGTACGGGTTGACGAACTCCGTCAGCTGCGAATGGTGTTGCGATTCGCGCTGCGTCCACAGGGTGGTGGTGATCGAGGTACCGATCGACCCCGCCAGCGTTCGCGTGAAGTTCGACAGGCTCGACGCCGCCGCCATGCGTTCCGGCGGCAGGCCGGACAGCGTGATGGTGGTCAACGGCATGAAGAAGCAGGCGATGGCGAAGCCCTGGACAAACTGCGGCCAGGCGGAAGCGCCGAAGTCCATGCCCGGTTCAAACGTATAGGCACGCCAGTAGAAGCACACGGCATACATGATGAAGCTGAAGGTGACCAGCCGGCGCATGTCGAGCCGGTTGCCGAACTTGCCGATGATCGGCGACAGCAGCACCGGGATCAGCCCAACCGGCGCCGACGCCAGCCCCGCCCAGGTGGCGGTATAGCCGTACACCTCTTGCAGCAGCTGCGGCAACAGCACGATGGCGCCGAAGTACAGCATGTAGGCGAGGCTGATACACAGGCAGCCGATGGTGAAGTTGCGCGACTTGAACAGCGACAGATCCACCACCGGATGGTCGTCCGTCAGCTCCCACACCACCAGGAACAGCAGCGCCACCACCGCGACGACGGTGAGCGTGATGATCTCGGTCGAGTTGAACCAGTCCAGCTCCTTGCCCTGATCGAGCATGATCTGCAGCGAACCGATGCCGACGATCAGCAATACCAGGCCGACGGTGTCGATCGGTTTGATCTCGGTTTTGGTTTCTCGCCCCTTCAATGTCGCCATCGCCGCCACGATCACGAAGACGCCGATCGGGATGTTGATGAAGAAGATCCAGCCCCAATGGTAGTTGTCGCTGATGTAGCCGCCGAGGATCGGCCCAAAGATCGGCGCGACGATAACGGTCATCGACCAGAGCGCCAGGGCCATCGCTCGCTTGGCGGGCGGATAGTTGTTCAGCAACAGGCTCTGCGACAGCGGGATCAGCGGCCCGGCCACCACGCCCTGGATCACGCGGAAGAAGATCAGCATGCCGAGGCTGTTGGAGATGCCGCACAGCCAGGAGGCGAGGGCGAACAGCGCGGTGGACCAAAGGAACAGCCGCACTTCGCCGAAGCGCTTCGCCAGCCAGCCGGTGATCGGAATCGAGATGGCGTTCGCCACGCCGAACGAGGTGATCACCCAGGTGCCCTGCGAGTTGGAAGACCCGAGGTTACCGGAAATGGTGGGGATCGCCACGTTGGCGATGGTGGAGTCCAGCACCTGCATGAAGGTCGCCATGGCGAGCGCGACCGTCATCCAGGCAAGCTGGGCGCCTTCAAGCGGTTTCTGTGGCAAGATGGCCTCCCGCGCGCTTAGCCGGCGTTCGCATGGATCACGTCGGCGATCAGCTGGTTAACCGGTGCCAGATTCAACGCCAGCGCGTCGCTCTGGTACAGCGGTTTGTCGCGCACCACGTCGGCCAGCACGCGGCCGTCCAGGTTGGCGGTGTCGACGGTCACCAGCGTAGAAAGACCGATGCGCAGCGGATGATCGGCCACCTGCTTGGCGTCGAGCTCAATACGCACCGGCAGACGTTGCACCACTTTGATCCAGTTGCCGGTGGCGTTTTGCGCCGGCAGCAGGGAGAAGGCGCTACCGGTGCCCATGTCGATACCGGCCACTTTGCCTTGATACACCACGTCGTCGCCGTAGACGTCGCTGACCACCGTCGCCGGCTGGCCGATACGCATGTTGGCGATCTGGGTTTCCTTGAAGTTGGCGTCGACCCAAATGTGATCGGCCGGCACCACCGCCATCAGCGGCGAACCGGCGGCGATCTGCGCGCCGACCTGCACGCTGCGGCGCGAGACATAGCCGGTGATCGGGCTGATCACTTTGGTACGCTGCAGCGCCAGCCAGGCATCGCGCATCTGCGCGGCGGCCTGTTGGATCGCCGGCTGCTGTTCCAGCGGGGTGTTCAGTACCATCGCCTGATTGGCGTTGTATTGCTGCACCGCCACTTCCAGCGCGGCCTTGGCGCTGTCGACCGCATCGCGAGCGTGTTGCAGCTCTTCGCGGCCGATGGCGTCAACGCTGCCCAGCACCACGCGGCGCTTCAGATCGTTCTCGGCCTTGCTCAGATCGGTCTTGCGCAGGGCGATGTTGGCCTGATATTGCTTGCTGTTGATGATCAACTGGTGGGTCTGACGCACGCTGTTGGCCAGGCCGGTCTTGGCGCGTTCAAACGCCTGCTCGGCATCGGTCGGATCGAGCGTCAGCAGCACGTCGCCCTGCTTGACGTAGTCGGTGTTGTCGAAATTGACGCTGTTCACGCTGCCGGACACCTGGGCCATGATCTGCACCTGGTTGCCGGAGACGTAGGCGTCGTCGGTTTCCTGGTGATGACGCAGCACCAGGAACCAATACACTAAGTAAGCCACCCCTATAACAATGAAAATAACCGTCAGCAACAGCAGCCAAAATTTACGCTGCTTCTTTTTGCCGTTCGGCTGCTGCGGGTTTTGGATTTCCGCGCTTGCGCTCATGGTGTTCTCCAAGCCTTATATTATTATGCTTTCGAATCCGCTGCGGCCGGGGCCTGATAGCCACCGCCCAGCGCGCGGATCAGTCCTATCTTCGCCTGCAGTAAATTGCTGCTGGCATTCAACTCCGCCTGTTGCTGCTGCAATAGCTGCGTCTGGCTGGTCAACAGATCGTCGCGCCCGATAATCCCTGCCTGGTAACGGGCGTTGGCGACCTGATACACCTGTTGCATCGACTGGGCCGCGGACGCCGCCTGCAGCTGCTGTTGCGCAGAGCTCTGCTGGATGGTGATGGCGTCGGCGGTTTCCTGTACCGCATTCAGGATGGTTTGGTTGTAGGATTCCACCGCTTCGTCATACAGCGCGGATTCCTCGCCCAGCTTGCTGCGCAGCGCCCCGGCGTGGAAGATCGGCAGTGAAATCGCCGGCATCACGTTCCAGGCCTGGCTGGCCGCTTCAAACAGATTCGGGCTGGTGCCACTGGTATTGGTGGTCATCAGGCCGGCGAAGGCTGAAATGGTCAGGCTGGGGTAAAACTCTTTACGCGCGGCGCTGACGCGCTGGCTGTAAGACTCCACCAGCTGACGTTGCGCGGCGATGTCCGGGCGTTTGCCCAGCAGATCCGCCGTCAGCTCGCCCTGCGGCGCCATCAGATTGTCTGCGGGCAACGGCACCTGACGCAGGTGCTGCATGGCGTTCGGCCCCTGGCCGGCCAGCGCAGCGAGCTGGTGTCTGAGCTGCTCGATCTGCGATTGCAGCTGCAGGATCTGCTGCTTGGCGACGTCGGACTGCGCCTGGGTTTGTTGCGGCACGTCGACGCCGGTCAGGCCGGCCTGATAGCGCTGTTGGCGCAGCGCGGTCAGGCGCTCATTGTTGTTCACTTCCTGCTGCAGCAGCTTTTCGAGTGCCAAATTGCTCTGCAGCAGATAGTAGGCGGACGCCACCGAACTGGTCAGCGTCAGCGCCGCCTGTTCCTGCTCGGCGCGCGCGGCGTTGACCTGCGCCTTGGCGGCGTTCACCTGATTGCGGTATTTGCCCCACCAGTCGAACTCGTACGCCAGGTTCAGCCCCAGCGAATTGGAGCTTTCGTAGATCGGCTTATGCGGATACCCCAGCCCCATATTGACGTTTTGCGGCACGCGCTGGCGTTGGGTGCTGGCGTTCAGATCCAGGTTCGGCCCGTTGGCGGCGCTGGCTTCACCCACCACGCTCTGCGCTTCGCGCACGCGGGCGGCGGCCTGCCGCAGGGTCGGCGAGCTTTGCAGCGTCTGCGTCATCAAGGCGTCCAGCTGCGGATCCTTGAGGGCGCGCCACCACTGCGGGCTGACGGCCAGCGAACTGACTTTCGGCTGAGCCAACTGCAGGCTCTGCGGATCCATCAGCGTGGATTGCGGGGCAATATTATCGGTCGAAGCACACCCGACCAGCAGCAACACGGCGAACAGCGGGGTGAATCTCCAGTTAAATGGGGATCGCATAAGTAGGTACCTGAACAGAAATTGTGAATTAGGATAACTGTTCTGTGATTTCCATTTGATCCAGACGTGCCAGCAATTTGCGCGTCAGCTGTTCCAGCTGTTTTTGCTCATCGTCGGTCAGCGTGGACCACAGGAAATGCAGACATTGGTGCTGCGGCGGCAGCAGTTGACTGAGAAATTCTTCCCCCTGCGGCGTCAGATGCAGATGCAGGCAGCGGCGATCGTTGTCGCTTTCCCGGCGCTCGATCCAGCCGCGTTTCTCAAGCTCGTCGGCGATGCGGGTCGCATTGGTGCGCGAGGAGCCTAAGGCAGAGCTTAGCTCAGAAGGTTGGATGCTGTGGCTTTCCTGCGCATCCAGGGTGATCAGCGCCATAAACAGTGTTTCGTTAATCCCCTGCGCCTTCAGCATCTTATTGCGGTTTTCCAGCAGCTTGCCTTGCATGTGCATACACAGGCGGGTCAGCAGGATTTCCTGATAAGGGAAATCTTTCTGCCGGGTGGCGCGGAAATTCAGCATTTGTTCTATGGGGGCAAACGAGCTTTCCATAATTTAGGGCCTCATTAATTTCGTTCGAGATAGTAACGACGGTGACAAATAATGTAAATGTTCAGCCGTGCGGATAATTTAGCAATTCGTGTCATTTGTCAGTGTTTGTAAAGATGTGGCGCATGAAAACGCCAAAGTGAAGCCAAACGATCGGGAGCGGCGTCAGCCCAGACCGAAAAGCATTAACAGCTTTAATGTGACGCCAAAGGTCGTCGCGCCGAGCAGCGTCGACAGAATGATGCTTTTGCTGCGGTAGAAGCACAACGCCAGCGCGGCGAACCCCACCAACGTCGGCAGCAGCTTGGCCGGCTCGCGCATGACGACCGGCGTGCTGGAGACCACCAGCAGGGCGCAGATCGAGGCGATGCCGATGCTGTCGAGCAACAGGGCGGCTTTACCGCGCTTGAGGCCGGGCTGGGCGCGCGCCGGCGCCAGCCGCAGCGGCAGATAACGGAACAGGTAATTGGCGCAGCCCACCACCAGGCCGATCACCAGCACATCAGTGTTCATGGTTGGCCTCCGCAGGGGCGGGCTGGAACAGGGCGGCGACGCAGCCGGCGCCGATGCCGGCCAAAATGGCGACCGGGATGGAGAACAGCACCACGCCGAGCAGCGCGCCGGCCAATGCGGCAGCAATGGTCAGGCTCTGCGGGCGCCGGAAGGCGGCCAGCAGGAAACTGAGAAACAGCGCCGGTAGCATGAAGGCCAGCGAGGCTTCGATCACCGGGAACTGCTCCAGCGGGCCGTTGCCGAACAGCGCGCCGAGCGCGGTGCCGGCCACCCAGGAAAGCCAGGAACAGAGCGCGATGCCCAGCATCCAGTTTTCGCTCCAGCTGCGGTTATTGCGCATCAGCCTGGCGGTAGCGGCGGCGAAGACCTCATCGGTCAGGCCAAAGGCCCACATCGCCGTTTTACCGGGCGACATGCGCGAGACGATGCGGTGGCGCAGCGCCGGGCCGTACAGCAGGTGGCGCACATCCATCGCCATCACCGTCAACGCGGAGACCCACAGCGACATCCCGGCGCTCAGCAGGGCGGTGATCACGAACTGGCTGGCGCCGGCGTAGATGATGCAGGAGAAAAAAATGCTTTCCAGCGGGGAAAAGCCCAGTTTGACGGCGCTGAGGCCGAAGGCGAACGCCACCGGGACATACCCGATGACGATCGGCAAACTGTCGACGACGCCGTTGGCGAAGGTGGCGCTGACGGCGGGCGGATTGAGGCTGTCTGCAGCTTGGCTTTGCATGGTTGTGGGTCGCAGGGTAGATAGGACTTCAATAGTTTATGTCCAGAACATTACCAGAGAGTAAGTAATGTTTATACCCTGCACCGCTAATAAATTTCTTAAGTGACTATTTGCACGATAATCAGATTGTCGCCGGCCCCTGCGGATCGTGGTGCTTGCCGAGCCACCAGGTCAGCAGGTTGAGCAGGCATAACACCCCGCCGGCGGCGGCCACGCCGTACCAGCCGGCATGCTGATAGGCCGAGGCGGAGAGCAGTGAGCCGAGGGCGCCGCCGATAAAGTAGCTGGTCATGTAGCCTGCGGTCAGGCGGTTGCGCGCGTCCGGCATGATGCGGTACATCACGCTCTGGTTGGTGACGTGTACCGCCTGCACCGCCAGATCGAGGATCAGGATGCCGGCGATCAGCGCCCACAGCGATTGTTTGGCGAACGCGATAGGTATCCAGGACAGCAGCAGCAGCACCAGGCCGACGGTGGTGGTCAATCCGGCTTTGCCCTTGTCTGCCAGATGCCCGGCACGTGAAGCGGCCAGCGCCCCGGCGGCGCCCACCAGGCCGAACAGCCCGATCACCCCTTCGGAATAGTTGAACGGCGGCGCGGCGAGCAGAAAGGCCATGGAGGTCCAGAGCACGCTGAAGTTGGCGAACGACAGGGCGCCGAGGATGGCGCGGGTGCGCAGCAGCGGCGTGCGGCAGAACAGGCTGAAGATCGAGGCCAGCAGCTGCGGATAGTTCAGCCCGGAGTGTTGCTTATAGCGCGGCAGCGCGCGCCACAGGATCAGCGCCATCAGGATCATCAGCACGCTGGCGACCCAGTAGATGGTGCGCCAGCCGCCGAACGACGCCAGCGCGCCCGCGACGGTGCGCGCCAGCAGGATGCCGAGCAGCAGGCCGCTCATGATGATGCCGACGGTCTTGCCGCGCTTTTCCGGGTGGGCCAGCGTGGCGGCCAGCGGCACCAGGATCTGCGCTACCACCGAGAACAGCCCGGTAAGCGCGGTGCCGAGGATCATCATCGGCAGCGTGGCGGAGGTGGCGGTGATCAGCATGCCCCCGGCGGCCAGCAGCGTCATGAACACGATCAGCCCGCGGCGCTCGAACATATCGCCGAGCGGCACCAGCAGCAGCAGCCCGGTGGCGTAACCGAGCTGCGCGGCGGTAACGATAAAGCCGGCCTGATTGACCGACAGGTTGAAACCGGTGGCGATGGTTTCCAGCAGCGGCTGCGCGTAATAGTTGCTGGCGACCGCCAGACCGGTAGCGATGGCGATCAGCACGGTCAGCGCCGGGCTGAGGCCCGGGTGGGCGTTTTGTTGGCTCATGGTTTTTTCATCACGGGAAGAAGATGGCGCGCAGTATCCGGCAACGCACGCCGGGAAACCAATGTATAATTTTCATTTTATTTATCTCATTTCAAGATAGATGCCATGAACCTGAAACAGATCCGCTATGCGCTGGCGGTGGCGGAAGAGCTGAACTTTACCCGGGCGGCGCAGCGCTGCCATACGGTGCAGTCGGCGCTGAGCCACCAGATCGCCAAACTGGAAGAAGAGCTGGGCTGTACGCTGTTTGAACGCACTTCGCGTCGGGTGCGGTTGACCCCCGCCGGCCAGGCTTTCGTGGCCCCTGCGCAGCGCCTGCTGGCGGCGCAGCAGGCGCTGGTGGAGGAGGTGACGGCGGCCGACGGCGCGGTGTCAGGCACCCTGACCATCGGCACCATTTCAACGATAAACGTGATGGCTCTGACCGAAAGGCTCGACAAGTTTCACCACCACTATCCGGCGGTGAATATCCGCCTGTACGTCGGCATGAGCGAAGCGCTGCTGGAGGACGTACGCCAGCAAAAATGCGATATGGCGTTCGTCGGCATCTGGCCGGGCGATGCCGATCTGCTGCCGATGTCGCACCGGCAGTTGGCCGATGAGCCGCTGGTGGCGCTGGTGGCACCGCAGCATCCGCTGGCCGGCCGCGAGCGGGTGAACCTGCAGGCGCTGGCGGAAGTGCCGCTGGTGGATTTCTACAGCGGCACCGGCGCGCGGCGCCAAACCGATCGCGCCTTTCAGGCGGCGGGCATTCGTCGGCACGTCAGTTTTGAAATCGATCATATCGAATGGCTGGAGAATTTGGTGCGGCGCGGGCTGGCGGCGGGCATCGTACCGATCTCGACCGCGCAACGCTTGAGCGCGCTGGTGTCGATTCCGATTGAAGACGGGCCGCGGCGCCAGGTGTATTGCATTTGGCCGCAGCCCATGTCGACTATCGCCGAGCGCTTTTTGCATTTCAGCGGCATCGATATGGCGGGGTAGGGGCGCGGCACTGGCGGCGCCCCTGAACGGTTACGGCTTCGCCGCTTCGGCGGCGGTTTTCACCCAGCCGTCGAAGGTGGCCTGGTGCGCCTTGATCCAGCCGTTGACGTGGTTCTGGATGTCGGCTTCCGAAGCCTGGCCTTCATGCATGCGCAGGTTTTGCGCGTTGATGTCGGCGATCGGCAGCTTCATGATGGCGAACAGCTTGGCGGCCGCCGGATTGGCTTCGGCCCACTGCTTGTTGGCGGCGATGCGCATGGTGTTCACCGGGAAGCCGTAGTTGGCGCCGTTAGGCTGCGTGGTGTCGACGTTCTTCTGCTCGCCCGGCAGGGAGGAGAACGGCACCCGCAGCCAGACCACGTCGCGCCCCGGCACCATCACATCGCTGACCCAGTACGGCGTCCAGGTGTAATACAGCACCGGTTTGCCCTCTTTGTAGCGGGTGATGGTGTCGGCGATCATCGCCGCGTAGTTGCCCTGATTGTGTTCGACGGTATTGCTCAGGCCGTAGGCCTTGATGTGGTGGTTAATCACCGCTTCGCAGCCCCAGCCCGGAGTGCAGCCGGTCAGATCGGCCTTGCCGTCGCCGTTGGTGTCGAACAGCTTGGCGATCTTGGGATCTTTCAGCTGCTCGACGTTGGTGATGTGGTACTGCTCGGCGGTTTTCTTGTCGATCAGGTAGCCCTGCGCGGCGCCGTTGACGTAGACGCCTTCGCGGTAGAACTTGGCGTCGCCGCCGGCGGCCTTGTACTGATCGGCGTGCAGCGGATCCCAGTTGACCGCGATAAAGGTCGCGTCGCCGGAGGCGATCGAGGTGTAGGCGACGTTGTAATCCACTTCACGCGGTTCCTTCACGTCGTAACCCAATTTTTCCAGCGCCTTGCTGACCAGCAGCGTCTGGAACGTCTCTTCGGAAATGGTGCTTTGCACCGGCTGTACCGCGATCCCCTTGCCGGGTAAATCTGCCGCGCTCACGCTCTGTGAGCCAATCAGCGTCGTCAGGGCGAGAGCCCAGATGCCCATAGTGCGCATAGTGTTTCCCCTTTTTTCGATGTGGTGGTGTCATAGCCCGCCGGGGCCGCAGCCGCCGGCGGGAAAAGCGTCAGGCTTGTTTGATGAACGGGCGAGTCAGCAGCCCGATGGGGCCGCGGCGATACCAGCGGCCGATGCCTTTGCTGCGGCGATCGCGCCCCAGCGATTGGGTGAGGCGATCGAGAATGATCGCCAGGATCACGATGCCGACGCCGCCGACGGCGGCCAGGCCCATGTCCAGCCGGCCGATGCCGCGCAGCACCATCTGGCCCAAGCCGCCGACGGCGATCATCGAGGCAATGACGACCATCGACAGCGCCAACATCAGCGTCTGGTTAACGCCGGCCATGATGGTCGGCATCGCCAGCGGCAGCTGCACCTTGAACAGCAGCTGACGCGGGCTGGCGCCGAAGGATTCGGCGGCCTCGATCAGATCCTCCGGCACCTGCTTGATGCCCAGAATGGTCAGGCGCACGATCGGCGGCAGCGCGAAGATGATGGTCACCACCACGCCCGGCACGTTGCCGATGCCGAACAGCATGACGATCGGCACCAGATAGACGAAGGCCGGGGTGGTCTGCATGGCGTCGAGCAGCGGTCTAATCACCTTGGCGGCATGCTTGCTGCGTGCCAGCCAGATGCCGAGCGGCAGGCCGATAAGAATGCAGAAGAACAGCGCGGTCAGCACCAGCGCCAGCGTGACCATCGCCTGCGACCAGGCACCGATGGCGCCGATGGCGACCAGGGAGAGCAGCGTGGCGGCGCCCATGCCGAGCCCCGAGACCTGCCAGGCGAGCAGCGAGAACACCAAAATGGCGATCGGCGCCGGCATGCCCAGCAGCAATTGCTGGAAGCCGCTCAGGATCATGTCCACCGGCACGCGGATACCCTGGAACAGCGGGCGGAAGTGCAGCACCAGCCAGTCGATGCCTTGCGTAACCCAGGCATCGAACGGCACCCAGGCTTTGTGGAACGGATCGAGCAGGCTGAAGTGCTCCGGCTGCGCCGGCATCGACCGGTGCGGTAGCCCAGGGATCTTGGGTTTGCGTGGTATCACTCATTGGCGGAGCCCTCCTTGTCCAACGCCTGCAGCAGCATGGCCTTGGAGATGATGCCGAGATAGTTATGTTCTTCGCACACCACCGGCACCGCGCACGGCGCCTGGGCGACCAGGGAGATCAGATCGCTGAGCGGCGTGTCGGCCGGCACGGCGGCGGGGGCCTCGAGCAGGGCATCGTCCAGCGTTTGATTGGCGGACAGCGCCTTTTTCAGCGACTCTATCGACACTACGCCGATAAATTTCTTCCCGCGTTCAACAACATAACCATAGTCCCGGTCCTCATCGCGCAGCAGCTGCAGCGCCGAACGGGGGCCAAAACCGGGGGTTTTGCGGATCAGCGTCACCGGGCGCCGTTGGGCGATATCCTTGGCGCTGAACACATGACTGATGTCCACGCCGCGGAAGAAGGTGCGTACATAGTCGTTGGCCGGGTTATTCAGGATCTCGTCCGGCGTACCGACCTGGATCACCTCACCGCCCTGCATGATGGCGATGCGATCGCCGATGCGCATCGCTTCGTCCAGATCGTGGGAAATAAACACGATGGTGCGTTGATGCTGGGCCTGTAATTTCACCAGCTCATCCTGCATTTCGGTACGAATTAACGGATCGAGCGCCGAGAAGGCCTCGTCCATCAATAATATATCCGGGTTATTGGCCAGGGCGCGGGCTAATCCCACGCGCTGGCGCATACCGCCGGATAATTCATCCGGATAAGACAGCGCATAATTCTCCAGCCCGACCTGACGCAGGGCGTCCAGCGCTTTTTCCTGGCGCTCCTGCAGCGGTATGCCGGCTAATTCCATACCGAAGGCGGTATTATTCAGGACATTCATGTGTGGCATTAGCGCGAATGATTGAAATACCATGCTGATCTTATTTCGCCGCACGGTACGCAGCGCGGTGTCGGATATTTTGGCGATGTCCTCACCGTCGATCAGCACCTGACCGCGGGTGGGTTCTATCAGACGATTGAGAAGGCGTACCAGGGTGGACTTGCCGGAACCGGAGAGCCCCATGATGACAAATATCTCGCCTTCTTCAATGGCCAGAGTGGCGTCTTTTACGCCGAGCGATAAGCCGGTTTTTTCAAACAGCCGATCTTTTGTCAGACCTTTATCCAGCAGTTTGAATGCGCGTTCCGGGTGTTCGCCAAATATCTTATACAGGTTCTTTACTTCGAGTTTAATTGCCATGCAATTTGCTGTTTCCTCTGGTTTAATTAAAACGACATGAGCTGTCCTTAGCAAAAATAAAAGAGCTTTTTACCCTAACACAGTGAATATCTGAGACAACCCTGAATGTCGTTTAAATGGGGTATTAGTGGTTTACATCAAGGTTTTAATTAGTTATGGTAATTTGGCCCGTGACTCAAAATTGATGGCCGTTATTCGCCATAATGGATTGGTTTTGGGGGAAATAACGCGGCGTGAAGCAGGGGGATATTTCGCTTCTGCGCTTGCCGTTTGGATAATAAAAAACCCGACCAGAGGTCGGGCAAAAGTCATCAGTATTTCATCAGTTTTAACGACAGGTGCCGATATCGAGGGGGATATCGTCGGGCGCTATGTTACCGCCGTAATATGACAGCCAGATGGCAGCCTCAGGCCTTGCGATACAGCCGCCGCGGGTGGCCGATATTGCCGTACAGCATCTCCACCCGCACGAACTGGGTGGCGACGCAATATTCCAGATAACGGCGGGCGGTGGTCTTGCTGATGCCGACCTGCTCCACCACGTCTTCCACCGCATGCGCCACCGCCGGCTGGGCGATAAACAGCGCCTGCACCAGCTCCAGCGTGTTGGTTTCGATGCCTTTGGCGCTCGGCTCACTGGAGAACTGCTTCGACTGCAGGTTGTACAGCGCATCGACATTGTCCTGATCGATGATTTTGAAGGTGCGCTGGGTCTGCACGAACTGCATGAAGCGCTCGAGCGAGTTGCGCAGCCGCTTGTAGGATACCGGCTTGATGATGTAGTCGAAGGCGCCGTTGCGGATCGCCTGGCTGCAGGTATGCATGTCGCTGGCGGCGGTGATGAAGATCACCGAGCAGGCGGGGTTCTTCACCGCCGGTTCTTCCATCAGCTCGATGCCCTGGCCGTCCGGCAGAAAGTTATCCAGCAGGATCAGCCGCGGCTGATGCGCATTGGCTTTGGCCCGCGCTTCGGCCAGCGTGGCGGCGTAAGCCACCACCCGCAGGTTGAAATTTTTCTCGATGAACTCCGCGTGCAGCGTCGCCAGTTGCGGCTCGTCTTCCACGATCAGAACGTCCAGTGTTTGGTGTGACATAATCGGGTGCTCAAAAAAAATCGGGTTATGGGTTTTATTTAGGGATAAATATAGAGAATATCGCGCCGTGCGGCTCGTTGTCCGACACTTCTATGCTGCCGTGCGCCTGCGCCACGTGGCTGGCGACCAGATGCAGGCCGATGCCGTGGTCGCTTTTATCCGCTTTGGTGGTCACGCCCTGTTCAAACAGCGTATCACGAATCTCCTCGGCGATGCCGGTGCCGCGATCCGCCACCTCGATCACCAGCTCGTCGCTGCCGTCGCTGATATAAAGCTCGATCGCTTCGTGCGGGGCCGGGCAGTGCAGCGTCGCCTCCACGGCATTATCCAACAGGTTACCGACGATCGACATCAGTTCGGTCTCATTCAGCGCCGCCGGGATCTGCCGCAGCTGGCAGGCCGGATCGAAGCGCAGCTCAATGCCTTTTTCTCTGGCGCTGGAGTATTTGCCCAGCAGCAGGCCGCACAGCGCCGCCGAGCTGAAGCGCTGCGAGATGAAATCGAGGATTTCCTGTGCGCCCTCCGACTGGGCCTCCACGTAGCGGATAGCCTCGTCGTAGCGCTGCATATGCAGCAGCCCGGCCAGCGTCGCGGTCCAGTTCAGCTGCTCGTGGCGCATGATGCGCAGGTTGTCGGCATAGCGTTTCACCTGGCTGAGCTGGCTGCTCAGGGTATTGATATCGTTCTTGTCGCGGAAACTGATCACCCAGCCTTGCAGTTCCTGTTCCTGCATGATGCGCACCCGGCTGGCGATCACCCGCACGTGGTTAAAGCGGCACACCTCGTCATGCGTATCCTGGCCCAGCTGCGCGGCGGCGAAGAAGTTCGGCTGCGCCTGGATCACGTCGCCGATCGGCCGGCCCAGCAAGCCGGCGGCGGGCTGGTGCAGATCCAGCAGCTCGCGCGCCGCATGGTTGATGGTGATGATCCGCATCTGCGGATCGATGGCGATCACCCCTTCATAGATGGCTTCCAGCAGCGCTTTTTGCTGGCGAACCAGCAGCGCGATCTCTTTCGGCTCCAGCCAGAACATCTGGCGCTTGAGGTTTTTCGACAGCAGCCAGGAAAAGACGAACAGGGCGATCAGCAGCAGGACGATGGAGCCGATAATTTGCGTCAACGTCCTGGCATTTAAATTATCGATATGCGATTTCAAATAGCCGACGGAAACGATGCCGATCACGCGATTATTTTCATCCACGATCGGCGCCTTGCTGCGCAATGAAACGCCAATGCCGCCCTTGCGAATGGAAATAATACTTTTTCCTTCCAGCACCTCTTTATTATCGCCGCCGATCATCGGCGTGCCCAGGCGGCCTTCATATTCGGAATGATAAAGGTGGCGGGCATGATTATCGCCGATGACGATATAACTGGCGTCGCTGCTGGCGCGGATTTTTTTCATCAGCGCGGCGATCCGGACGGCGTCGTTGTTCTCCACTGCGTCGACCAGCGAAGGAATGAGGGCAATTTCCCGCGCCTGTACCTGGGCGCGGGCGCCGAGATCGCGGTGCAGCTGCGCATCCAGCTGGTAATAGGTATAGGCGCCGATACAGGTCAGCAGCAGGCAGGAGAAGGCCACCAGGCACAGAAACAGCTTGATTTGAAATGAGAGTTTGAGGCGCATGGCGGTGCTTCACCGTAAAGAGATCCTGAAGCCTTACCCTATCACGAGAAGCGGGGTCTGTAATATTGCGCCCGATCAACTTGTGATCCCTCACACGGGATTAGAGTGAACCGGACGAGAATTGTTCGTCTGCGATAAAGTTGATAAGCTTTAAAATAAAAGCGGTATTAACACCATTAAAACCACGCCGGTTTTTACATAATCTTAATTAACCCCATAGAAACCATAACCACCATTAAAAACCCTTTTTAACTTTGAACATAATCACAGCAGATAATCCGTGCGCTTCTCTATGATGGCTGAACAAACTAATAAGAGGCCAGATTATGAGCACAACAGATGATTCTTACCTCGTAGCCAAAGACAAGGCCGCCGATATTCCTCTGCGTGAGAAATGGTGGCGGATACTGGACAATTATAAAGTAGGGATTATTCCGTTACCGTTCTTTATTCTGGCCGGCGTATTGATTCTGCTCGACTGCCTGGAAGGCAAATTGCCGAGCGATATCGTGGTGATGGTGGCCACCCTGGCGTTCTTCGGTTTCGCCTGCGGCGAATTCGGCAAGCGCCTGCCGCTGATCGGCAAAATGGGCGCGGCGGCGATCTGCGCCACCTTCATTCCTTCCGCGCTGGTGCACTACGGCCTGCTGCCGGACGTGGTGGTGGAGTCGACCACCAAGTTCTACAAATCGACCAACATTCTTTATCTCTACATCTGTTGCATCATCGTCGGCAGCATCATGAGCATGAACCGCCAGGTGCTGATCCAGGGCTTCCTGCGCATCTTCATTCCGATGCTGTGCGGCGAGATCGTCGGCATGCTGGTGGGGATGGGCGTCGGCATGGCGCTGGGCCTGGAGCCGTTCCAGATCTTCTTCTTCCTGATCCTGCCGATCATGGCCGGCGGCGTGGGTGAAGGGGCGATCCCGCTGTCGATGGGCTACGCGGCGATCCTGCACATGGAGCAGGGCGTGGCGTTGGGGCGCATTCTGCCGATCGTGATGCTCGGCAGCCTGACTGCCATCGTCATCGCCGGCCTGCTCAACCAACTGGGCAAGCGTTATCCGCACCTGACCGGCGAAGGCAGCCTGATGCCGAGCAAGCAGGGCGACAGCGACATGAACGCGGTGGAAAAAATCAGCGGCAAGGTGGACGTCAGCACCATCGCCTGCGGCGCACTGCTGGCCATCCTGCTGTATATGGTAGGCATGCTGCTGCACCGCCTGATCGGTCTGCCGGCGCCGGTGGGCATGCTGTTCGCCGCCGTGGCGGTGAAGCTGGCGCACGGGGTGTCGCCGCGCATTCAGGAAGGTTCGCAGGTGGTGTACAAATTCTTCCGCACCGCCGTGACTTATCCGATCCTGTTCGCGGTCGGCGTGGCCATCACGCCGTGGCAGGAGCTGGTGGACGCGTTCACCGTACAGAATCTGATCGTGATCGTCACAACCGTCAGCGCGCTGGTGGCGACCGGTTTCTTCGTCGGCAAGAAAATCGGCATGCACCCTATCGACGTGGCGATTGTCTCCTGTTGCCAGAGCGGGCAGGGCGGCACCGGCGACGTCGCGATCCTCACCGCCGGCAACCGCATGTCGCTGATGCCGTTCGCCCAGATCGCTACGCGTATCGGGGGCGCTATCAACGTCTCGCTGTCGCTGCTGGTGTTGGCCAAGTTCTTCGTATAACTCCTATAAATCCTTAGCGTTACTTTGCCTTTCCCCGCCCCCGCGGGGATTTTTTTTGCCCGCGCGCCGGCCGTACGCGCGGGCAGAGATAATACCGGTTACGCTGCCTGTTTCATGGCGGCGTCGTACCAGGCGAAGTAGCGCTCTACGCCGCGGCGGCCGGATTCGATCAGCGCGCGTTTCTTCTCCTCGCTGATGCCGAACTCCAGCGTGCCGACGTCGAGCGTGTCGACATACACGGTGCGCTTCCAGTCGTCGCTGTCCAGGTGCACCTTGGTTTGGATGTCCAGCATCACGTTGGCCACCGCCAGGGTGAAATCAAACAGGTTGTTGACCGGCGTGCGCGGGCCGGCCTGCCCGGCGGCCTGGGCGATTTCGCCGGCGGAGTCCAGGCGAAGGCCCAGGGTGCGGGTGTTGATGCGCTGGCTGGAACTGTCGATATAAGGCGGCGTGGCGGAAAAGTCATAGTCGAACAGCCGCACCGGGTAGTTGTCGATCATGCCGCCGTCGATGCACAGATCGCCCTGGGTATTGTTCTTGGCCACGAAGGCGAACGGGAACGACATCGAAATGCGCAGGCCGTCCGCCACTTTCATGCGCGGCGTGGTGCGATGCGAATAGACCTCGCGCTGGCCGCTGTTGAGGTTGGCGCCGATAAAGTAAATCGACTTGAACCCTTTCGCCGCCTTCATCGCTTCGAACTGCTCGAAGGTAATATCCGGCTTGCCGGTATATTGCTTGATAATATCGCGCGACCATTGATAGAAATAATCGCCGGGCGCGATGCCGTATTGATTGAACAGGCGGTAGGCGTCCTGGAGCGTACCGAAAAAGCCGCCGTTATAATCGAGGAATTTTTTAAAATCCATCGCCGACAGAATTTTGGTGACGTCCGCCGAGCTGCAGCCCAGGCCGACCAGCAGCGCGGCGATGGCGCCCGCCGAGGCGCCGGAGGTTTGCTTGATCTGCGGCATGATGCCTTTGGCTTCCAGCAATTCCAGCGCGCCGCCATAGGCGATGCCTTTTACGCCGCCGCCTTCAAAGACCAGATTTTCGAATTGATAGTTCATGATATTTCCTCACTCTTGGTTTAGGGAGTAAGGAAAATAACCAAGTGGCGAGCGAGAAAATATGGATTGGGGTTGTGTGGCTCGGCAAACAGAATTATTCATAATAAATATATTATTTATATATTTATCAAAGGCATTTATTAAACAGGCGCATCGGGCCTTTTGCGTCAATACTTAGCGCTGTCCAATTCTCGCAAGGAGTCATCATGTTCTGGAAACGTTGTCTGCTGGGCGCGGCGCTGGCCGTTATGTCATTACAGGCCGGGGCCGCCGCGCCGCAGGCCAAAACCCCGACGCCGGGATTTTACCGCATCATGCTGGGCAGCGTTGAAGTGACCGCGTTGTCCGACGGCGTCATTCGCCTGCCGGCGGACAAGCTGTTGCTGAACACCACGCCGCAGCAGATCGCCGCCGGGTTGGCCGAGCGGCATCAAAGCCTGCCGGTGGTCACCTCGGTCAATGCCTATCTGATCAATACCGGCGACAAGCTGGTGATGATCGACAGCGGTGCCGGCCAGCTGCTGGGCAACGGCCTGGGCAAGCTGGTGGATAACCTGCGCGCGGCGGGCTACCAGCCGGAGCAGGTGGATGAGATCTACCTGACCCACATGCACCCGGATCACCTCGGCGGCCTGGCGCACGACGGCAAGGCGGTATTCCCCAATGCGGTGGTGCGCGCCGCCAGCCAGGACGCGGACTTCTGGCTGAGCGCCGACCAGCTGAAAAGGGCCAATGCGGAAAATAAAAGCAACTTCGAAAGAGCCCAGGCGGCGATCAAGCCTTATCAGGCGGCCGGGCACTTTAAGCCATTCAACGGCGACGGCGAGCTTTCGCCGGGCATCGCCGCCTTTGCCGCCCACGGGCATACGCCGGGCCACAGCGTCTATCAGGTGACGAGCCAGGGCAAAAAGCTGCTGTTGCTGGGGGATCTGATCCACGTAGCGGCGGTGCAGATGCCGCATCCGAAGGTGGCTATCAGCTTTGACAGCGACGCTAAGGCGGCGGTCGCTCAACGGCTGCGGGTGTTCGGCGACAGCGCGCGGCAGAGCGAGCTGGTGGGTGGTGCGCACCTGTCGTTCCCGGGGTTGGGCTACCTGAACCGCCAGGGCGAAGGGTACAACTGGGTGCCGCTGAATTACGGCGCGCTGTAACGCACTCGGTCACTACCGATTGCGCTCGGCGAATACCCGGCTGAACCAATCGAGAAACACGCGCACCCGCGGCGACAGCTGGCGGTTGCGCGGATAAAGCAGCGAGACCGGCATCGGTGGAGAAGGCCAATCCGGCAGCAGCGGCAACAGGCTGCCGTCGGCCAGATCGCCGCGCAGGTGATAGCGCGGCACCTGAATGATGCCCAACCCGGCGCGGGCGGCGGCGACCAGGCTCTCCGCCGCGCTGACCGACACCGTCGCCGGCAGCGTGATGGGCTGCGCTTGCCCCGCCACTGTGAACGCCAGCGGCATCAGCGCACCGGTCGCCGAAGAGCGAAAGCCCACCATGCGGTGATGGCGCAGATCGTCCAGGCTTTGCGGCGTGCCGAAGCGCTGCAGGTAGGCCGGGGCGGCACAGGTCACCTCTTCCAGCTCGCCCAGGCGGCGCGCCACCATGTCGCTGTCCCGCGGTTTGCCGACGCGCACCACGCAGTCGATGCCTTCCCGCAGCGCGTCCACCAGCCGATCGCCTTCGCTCATATAGAGCTCGATATCCGGGTATTGCGCCAAAAAATCAGGCAAGTCGGGCAACAGAAAATGGCGCGCCAGCGTGCCGTGCACCTCGATGCGCAGCAGCCCGCGCGGTTTGGCGCCGGCGAACGCCATCTCCGCCTCTTCGATGTCCGCCAGAATGCTCAGACAGCGCTGATAGTAGGCTTCGCCGTCCAGCGTCGGGCTGACGTGGCGGGTGGTGCGCTGCAGCAGCCTGACCTGCAGCCGGGCTTCGAGCTGTTTGATGGCGTCGGTCACGGTGGAGCGCGGCAGGTTCAGATCCTGCGCCGCCTGGGTAAAGCTACGTTGTTCTACCACGCGGGTGAACAGGCGCATGGCGTCGATTCTGTCCATAATTGTTCGTTTATTTCGGATAGTGATAACGAAGAATAGGGGATTATTCGTCGTATCGAAAGGTGCATGATGACAACTCACTGACCCAGGAGGAGAGACTTATGCAGCACGCCACTCAACGCGTCGCCATCGTCACCGGCGCATCGCGCGGCATCGGCGCCGCCATTGCCGAGCGTCTGGCCGCCGACGGTTTTACCGTCATCATCAACTATTCAGGCAACCCGGTGCCGGCCGATGAACTGGTGCGCAAGATAGAACTGGCGGGCGGCCGCGCGCTCGGCGCCAAAGCCGACGTCAGCGATGCGGCTGCGGTTTCCCGATTGTTCGACAGCGCCGAACAGGCGTTTGGCGGTGTCGACGTGCTGGTCAACAACGCCGGGGTGATGGTGCTGGCACCGGTGGCGGACATGCGCGATGAAGACGCGGATCGCCTGATCGACATCAATCTGAAAGGCAGCTTCAACACGATGCGCGAGGCGGCGAAGCGCCTGCGCGACAGCGGCCGCATCATCAACTTCTCCTCCAGCGTGGTGGGGCTGCTGCAGCCGGGGTACGGCATGTATGCCGCCAGCAAGGCGGCGATCGAGGCGCTGACCAGCGTGCTGGCAAAAGAGCTGCGCGGCCGCAATATCACGGTGAACGCCGTTGCGCCGGGGCCGACCGCGACCGGGCTGTTCCTCGACGGTAAAACCCCGGAGCTTATCGAGCGGCTGGCGAAGATGGCGCCGCTGGAGCGCCTGGGCACGCCGGAAGATATCGCCGCGGCGGTGGCCTTCCTCGCGGGGGCCGACGGCGGCTGGATCAACGGCCAAACCCTGCGCGCCAACGGCGGCATCATCTGATTGGCGACGCGCCGCCGCAGGATCGGGTATCCTGTGGCGGCACACATCACATCAAGGGCGATTTATGGCGGGCGACAATCAGCAATTCCAGCACGGCGTGAGATCGCCCTGCGTCAGCCTGTGCCGGATCGACGACGAAACCCAGCAGTGCCGCGGATGCCGGCGCACGCGGGCGGAGATCGCCACTTGGCCGACCGCCAGTGACGCGGAGAAACGCGCTATTTGGCGGCGGCTTGAGCTGCGTCAGTGGGTGAAATAATCCCCAGCATTATTGCGATTGCGCTGCCAGACTCCATGTAGCACTATTGAGCTACATGTGATTGACCGACGTTGGGAGCGATTATGTCGACGACGACCATCCGTATTCCAGATGAGCTTAAAGCCCGAGTCGCCGCCGTCGCCGAGCAGGCTGGCGTGACGTCTCACAGCTTTATTTTGCAGGCCATAGCGGAGAAAACGCAGCAAGAAGAGTTGCGCCGCGACTTTGAGAATGAAGCGGAAAAACGCTATGCCAAGATCATTGCGACGGGAGAGACTGTCTCTTGGAAAGAGATGCGCGGTTATTTGGAAAATTACGCAGCGGGTAACACTGACGCTGTTAAACCTCCGGTTAAAAAATTGGGGCGCTGATGGCAAACGTCGAGTTGGCGCCAGAGGTCAGGGATGATATCGAACGTATTCTCGCTCATTTGGCTCCGCATGGTGCCGCGGATTCAGGGCGGCGCATTCAGGAAATCATCCAGGCGATTGCGGTATTGGAACATAACCCATTGATCGGACGAGCCCTTGGCGCAGGGCTGCGTGAATTGACTATTGGGCAGCAAGCTCGCGGTTATTTGGCGCTCTACAAATATATCCCTGATATCGATACGGCGTTTGTTCTGGCGATCCGTAGTCAGAAAGAACAAGGGTATTGAATGCACGATACCGGCCTGAAAGACCGGTATCGTTGTCATGCCGTCAGAAATCCCAGTCCTCATCCTCGGTGTTGACCGCCTTGCCGATGACGTAAGACGAACCGGAGCCGGAGAAGAAGTCGTGGTTTTCATCGGCGTTCGGCGACAATGCCGATAAGATCGCCGGGTTGACCTCCGCCATCGCCGGTGGGAACAGCGCTTCATACCCCAAATTCATCAGCGCCTTGTTGGCGTTGTAGTGCAGGAAGGTCTTCACGTCTTCCGTCCACCCGACGCCGTCGTACAGCTCCTCGGTGTAACGCACCTCGTTGTCGTACAAATCCTGCATCAGGTCGAAGGCAAAGTTTTTCACCTGCCGGCGCCGCGCGGCGTCCACTTTCTCCAGCCCTTTCTGGAACTTATAGCCGATGTAGTAACCGTGCACCGCCTCGTCGCGAATGATCAGGCGGATCAGATCGGCGGTGTTGGTCAGCTTGGCGCGGCTCGACCAGTACATCGGCAGATAAAAGCCCGAATAGAACAGGAACGACTCGAGGAACACGCTGGCGACCTTTTTCAGCAGCGGATCGTCGCTGCGGTAGTGGGCCAGAATGATGCCGGCCTTTTTCTGCAGCGCGCGGTTTTCCTCGCTCCAGCGGTAGGCGTCGTCCACGTCCGGCGTTTGGCACAGGGTGGAGAAGATTGAGCTGTACGAGCGGGCGTGTACCGCCTCCATAAAGCTGATGTTGGAGTACACCGCCTCTTCGTGCGGCGTCAGCGCATCGGCGATCAGGGCCGGCGCGCCGACGGTGTTCTGGATGGTGTCCAGCAGCGTCAGCCCGGTAAACACCCGAATGGTCAGCTGCTGCTCCTTCGGCGTCAGCGTGGCCCAGGAGGGGATATCGTTGGACAGCGGCACCTTCTCCGGCAGCCAGAAGTTGGAGGTCAGGCGGTTCCATACCTCCAGATCCTTGTCGTCTTCGATGATGTTCCAGTTGATGGCGCGTACCAGCGGCGCCGATGTTAGGGTCGTCATAAGTTGCCTCACAGCGAGCAGGACACGCAGCCCTGCACCTCGGTGCCTTCCAGCGCCATCTGGCGCAGGCGGATGTAGTAAATGGTCTTGATGCCTTTGCGCCAGGCGTAGATCTGCGCGCGGTTGATATCGCGGGTGGTGGCCGTATCGCGGAAGAACAGCGTCAGCGACAGCCCCTGATCGACGTGCTGCGTGGCGGCGGCGTAGGTATCGATGATCTTTTCCGGGCCAATCTCGTAGGCATCCTGGTAATACGCCAGGTTGTCGTTGGTCATGTAGGGCGCCGGGTAGTAAACGCGGCCGATCTTGCCTTCCTTGCGGATCTCGATGCGCGAAACGATCGGGTGGATGCTGGAGGTGGCGTTGTTGATGTACGAGATGGAACCGGTCGGCGGCACCGCCTGCAGGTTCTGATTGTACAGCCCGTGCAGCATCACCGACTGGCGCAGCGCGCGCCAGTCGTCGCGGCCAGGAATGGCGATGCCGGCGGCGGCGAACAGCTCGCGCACCCGCTCGGTCTGCGGCAGCCAGTCGCGTTCGGTGTACTTGTCGAAGTACTCGCCACTGGCATAGCGGGAGTGTTCAAAACCGTCGAAGGCGCCGCCGCGCTCGATCGCCAGCCGGTTCGAGGCGCGAATGGCGTGATAGGCCACGGTATAGAAATAGAGGTTGGTGAAGTCGATGCCTTCTTCCGAGCCGTAGAAAATGCGCTCGCGCGCCAGGTAACCGTGCAGGTTCATCTGGCCCAGGCCGATGGCGCGGGCGCTGCGGTTGCCCTCGGCGATCGACGGCACCGAGCGGATATCGCTCATGTCGGCCACCGCGGTCAGCGCGCGGATCGCGATCTCGATCGCCTTGCCGAAGTCCGGCGCGTCCATGGTTTTGGCGATGTTCAGCGAGCCGAGGTTGCAGGAGATGTCCTTGCCGATGCGATCGTAGCTCAGATCCTCGTGATACGTGCTGGCGCGGTTGACCTGCAGGATCTCCGAACACAGGTTGCTCATGTTGATGCGCCCGGCGATCGGATTTTCCCGGTTGACGGTGTCCTCGAACATCACGTACGGGTAGCCGGATTCGAACTGGATCTCCGCCAGCACCTGGAAGAACTCGCGCGCGTTGATGCGCGACTTGCGGATGCGCTTGTCGTCCACCATCTCGCGGTACTTCTCGCTGACGGCAATCTCCGAAAACGGCACGCCATACACCCGTTCGACGTCGTAGGGCGAAAACAGGTACATCTCTTCGTTGTTCTTCGCCAGCTCGAAGGTGATATCCGGGATCACCACCCCCAGCGACAGCGTTTTGATACGGATCTTCTCGTCGGCGTTTTCCCGTTTGGTGTCGAGGAAACGCAGAATGTCCGGGTGGTGGGCGTTGAGATACACCGCGCCGGCCCCCTGGCGCGCGCCGAGCTGGTTGGCGTAGGAGAAGGCGTCTTCGAGCATTTTCATGATCGGAATGACGCCCGAGGACTGGTTCTCGATGCGCTTGATTGGCGCGCCCACCTCGCGAATATTGCTCAGTAGGAAGGCCACGCCGCCGCCGCGTTTCGACAGCTGCAGCGCGGAGTTCACCGCCCGCCCGATCGATTCCATATTGTCTTCGATACGCAGCAGGAAGCAGGAGACCAGCTCGCCGCGCTGGCGTTTGCCGCAGTTGAGGAAGGTTGGGGTGGCCGGCTGGAAGCGGCCGGAAATCATCTCCTCCACCAGATCCTGCGCCAGCCCGGTGTCGCCCGCCGCAAGCCGCAGCGCCACCATGCATACCCGATCTTCGTAGCGCTCCAGATAGCGTTTGCCGTCGAAGGTTTTCAGCGTATAGCTGGTGTAGTACTTGAAGGCGCCGAGGAAGGTCTCGAAGCGGAATTTTTTGGCGTAGGCCTGCTGGAACAGCTGCTTGATAAACGGGAATTCGTACTGCGCCAGCACCTGCGGCTCGTAGTAGCCTTCCTCCACCAGATAGCGCAGCTTTTCCTCCAGGTTATGGAAGAACACGGTGTTTTGGTTGACGTGCTGCAGGAAGTAGTGCCGCGCCGCCAGCCGATCTTTATCGAACTGGATCCGGCCTTCCGCATCGTAAAGATTGAGCATCGCGTTGAGCGAATGGTAATCCAGCGCGCCCGTCTCGGGCCTGGTCAGTTCTGTCGTTGCCAAAATGCGGTTACTCCCTGTCGAACGTTTTCAACGTCTTGCGCGGTGCCGAGCAGCTCGAAGCGGTACAAAAAAGGCACCTGGCATTTTTTGGCGATGATGTCGCCGGCGATGCCGTATGCTGCGCCGAAGTTGGTGTTCCCGGCGGCGATGACGCCGCGCAGGTATGAACGGTTTTGCGGAACGTTGAGAAAGCGGATGACCTGGATCGGCACCGCGCCGACGGCGCTGCCGCCGCCATAGCTGGGCACGATCAAGATATAGGGTTGTTCCATCAGCAATTTGCTGCGGGCTCCGGCGATCGGAATGCGGATCGCCGGCAGGCCCAGTTTCTCAACGAACCGATGGGTGTTCTCCGAGCTGCTGGAGAAATAGACCAGCGGATTCATCGGCGGGCCTCAGCAGGTGAGCGCCAGCGCGCCGATCTTGTCCGGCCGGAACCCGGACCAGTGATCGTCACCGGCGATAATCACCGGAACTTGCTGATAACCTAAGGATTTAACGTGGTTCAGCGCCTGCTGATCCTGGGTGAGATCGATCACCTGATAATCAATCCCCTGTTTATCAAATGCACGATAGGTGGCGTTGCACTGGACACAGTCCGGCTTGCTGTAAATAATAATGCTCATGATTCGCATTTACCTTTAGGCTGAAGGAAAGGCGGACAAGTCAGATAACGGAGCATCGTTCCTGGCGTTTCTGACGGCGTTATCAACCGAACGACATTCCCTGCGGCTGACTCATAAAATACTATATATTGATGTTTGTTTTATCAACCACGCTATATATGGTGTTTTGTGAGGTTTTGCGTGCAGGCCGCGTCGGGGCTGGAAAAGGCGAGGGAAAAAATTTTTGCGGGTGAGAAATTCCCCCTCTCAGTGAAGAGGGGGAATCGAGCGCATTACTGACGCATGCTGACGGCCAGACGATTGAAGGCGTTCATGATGCTGATGGCGAAGGTCAGATCGGCGATCTCGGTATCGCTGAAGTGCGCTTTCAGCGCCTCGAAAGCGCTGTCCGGTGCGCCGGTGGCGGCGATCAGCGTCACCGACTCGGCCCATTCCAGCGCGGCGCGTTCGCGCTCGCTGAACTCATGGCTGACGCGCCAGCCCGCCAGCGTATCCAGCTTGGCGTGGCTGAAGCCGCTTTCGCGCAGCGCTTTGCCGTGCATATCCAGGCAGTAGGCGCAGCCGTTGATCTGCGAAACGCGCATAAACATCAACTCGATGGTCGCTTTGTCCAGGGCGCCTTTCTCCAGCGCCATCAGCGCGCTTACCATATTTTTGTACGGGGCGGGCGCCAGCTCGGCATAGTTCAAACGTTGCTTAATCATGGTCAACCTCAATCGGTAGTAACGAAATCATGGCGCTACTTTAGCGGCCTTATGGTCTATGCTATAGGGCCATAAAATGATTATTTAACCGGGCCATGATGCCATCTTTCCTGACCTCACTGCGGCTGGACAACCGGCTTGCGGAACCGCTGTACCGGCAGATTTACCTGCGGATTAAAGACGCCATCGCCCAGGGCAGCCTGGCGGCGGGCAGCCGGTTACCTTCGGTGCGCGGGTTGGCGAGCGATCTGGGCGTGGCGCGCGCCACGGTGGAAAGCGCCTACGCGCAGCTGATCGCCGAAGGTTTCTTGCAGAGCCGTGGGCAGGCGGGCACCTATGTCTCGCCGCAGCTGCCGCACGTGCCGCCGGGTGCGGTATCTGCTGCGCCGCCGTTAGCGGCGATGGCGCCCGATCCGCTGCAGCCGCAGGGCATGCTGCAGCCCTTCCAGCTGGGCGTGCCGGCGCTGGACGCGTTTCCAAGGGCGCTGTGGCAGCGCATTGTCGCCCGCCAGCTGCGCGGTTCCACGGTGGCTTCCCTGGCGCTGCCGCCGGCCGGCGGCCTGCCAGAGCTGCGTGAGGCGATCGCCCATTATCTGCATTTGTCGCGCGGTATCAGCTGCAGGCCGGAGCAGGTTTTCCTCTGCGCTGGCTATCCGGCGCTGTTGGACTGGGTGGTGGAGACGCTGTTGCACGCCGGCGACGCGGTATGGATCGAAGATCCCGGCTATCCGGTTACGCGCCCGCTGCTGCGGGCCGCCGGTGTCAGGCCGGTCGCCGTGCCGGTGGATGAACAAGGCATGGACGTGGCCGCCGGTATGCTGACGGCGCCTGAGGCGCGGCTGGCGGTGGTGACGCCGACCCATCAAAGCCCGCTCGGCGTCACGCTCAGCCTGGCGCGACGCATGGCGCTGCTCGACTGGGCGCAGCAGCGCGAAGCCTGGATCCTGGAAGATGACTACGACAGCGAGTTTCGCTATCACGGGCGGCCATTGCCGCCGCTGAAAAGCCTCGATGTTCAGGGGAGGGTGTTGTACGCCGGCACCTTCAGCAAAACGCTGTTCCCGGCGCTGCGCATGGCTTACCTGGTGGTGCCCGCCGGCCTGACGGAGGCCTTTGCACGCAGCAGCCGGCTACGTGGCTGCGGCTGTCCGCCGCTGCTGCAGGTCGGCGTGGCGGATTTTATCCGGCAAGGACATTTCTACCGCCACCTGAAACGCATGCGGCCGCTGTACCGCCAGCGGCGCGAGTGGCTGACGCAGGCGCTGGAACGGCAACTGGGGACGTGGCTGACAGCGGTGCCGCAACAGGGCGGCATTCAACTGTTGGCCCGGCTGCGTGACGGGGTGGCGGATACGCCGTTGGCGGCGCAAGCCTGGCAACAGGGGTTGGCGGCGCAGGCGTTGTCGGACTGGCGAATCGACCATCCGGCGGGGCAGGGGTTACTGCTGGGGTTCGCCAATTTCACTCGGCAAGAGGAGACGGAGCGGGCGGTGCAGGGGCTGGCGCAGCTGTTCAAACGTCTAAATTAAACGGCCCGCGATTTCCGCGGGCCAGACGCACATCTGTTTTATCTTTATGACTGCAGGGGTGTTAACGCCGGGCCAGCAGCACGCCGAGCACGATGCCGACGGCGGCACCGATCCCTACGCCCTGCCAAGGTTTGTCACGCACATAGCTGTCGGCTTGATCGACCGCGTCGCGCGCATGCTGTGTCAGACTGGTAGAGCCATTGAACCGCGCCCGGGCGTCGCGCAGTACGCCTTTCGCCTTACTGTGCAGCTCTTTCAGTTCCTCTTTGGTCTTGTCACCGGACTCACGCAACACTTCATCCAGCGTATCGGCCAACAGAGTGACGTCCTGATCGATATCGCGTTCTGTTCTTTCCGCTTTCTTAAACATTCAGCTCTCCATTTCGACACATGTCTTTTAAGTGTAGACCATGCCGAGATTTGTGTGGTCGATCACGCAAAAAAACGATGATTTCACCGGCGTTAGCAGCCGGCGGCGATAAAATCGCCGTTGGCGCTGACCGGGATCACCGAATTGAACAACACCAGCGCGAACAGGATCACGCCGCCGAGCAGCACGGCGATGCGCGGCGCCAGCGCCAGCCGCCGGCGCGCAGGATCACCATCAGGCCGAAGGCGGCGATGAAGACCGCGCTGCCTTTTTCCACCCAGTAACGGCTGAGGCTGAGATCGCCCATCGACAGGTTGAGCGCCACCGCCAGCACCACCACGAACACAATGGCGACCACGCCTTGCATCAGGCTGCCCAGCAGGGTGATCGCCCGGCTGGCGTTCAGCCGTTCGCGGTGGGTGGCCAGATAAGTGGTGATGACGAACTTGCCGTGGCCGGGGCCGATGGAGTGCAGGAAGCCGTAAGCGAAACTGGCCAGCGTCAGCATCAGCCCGCCGCTGTATTGCTGGTTGCGCTGCTGCAGCAGATAGAGCACCAGATAGCGGTGCATGTAAATCTGGAAGGTAATGCAATACTGCACGAAGTCCGCCCAGTGACGCACGAACAGATAGAGCAGCGCCAGCAACAGACCGGCGAGTGCCAGACCGGTGAGGCGGCCTGGCATGTACTTCAGCGAGGCAGTTTTCATCGCGTGAGTGAACCCTGTGCCGAGGGGGGGATTCCTTCAGCATATATCTGCCGATTCGGTTCACAAGCGCCGTTCACAAACGTTGTACATTTGGTTACTCGGCGAAACCAATCACTCACGGAAACGGCCGTTTGATTCCACTAGTATCTGTTTCAACGGCTCCACCGGAGCTTACCGAAACAACACTCTGAGGATTTAAAGATGAAAAAAGTATTAGCGCTGATCGTTGCTGCCACTATGGGTCTGTCTTCTGTTGCTTTCGCTGCTGATACTGCAGCTACTGCTCCGGCTACCACCACCGCGCCAGCTGCGACCACCACTACCGCTGCGCCAGCGGCTGCTGCTGAAAAAGCGCCAGCTAAAGCAACGCACCACAAGAAAGCTAAGCACCACAAAAAAGCGCCAGCCCAGAAAGCTCAGGCCGCTAAAAAGCACCACAAAAAAGCGCCAGCTCAGAAAGCCCAGGCTGCTAAAAAACACCACAAAAAAGCGCCAGTGCAGAAAGCTCAGGCCGCTAAAAAACACCACAAAAAAGCCGGTAAAAAAGCTTAATTAAGTGATGTTTGCGGAACCGAAAGGTTCCGCACTCTCCAGCCCGTACTCCAGACACCCGGTTCTTCCGGGTGTCTTCTTTTGAGGCGACGAACGATGATCAATCGCTATCTGTTTGAAGTCATTTTCAGTGCGGTAACCCTGTGCGGGGTGATCGTCGGTTGGGAACTGTTTTTGGCCGGCAGCTTTCTGTAATTATTGCGCTGCGGCGGTTTCGTGCAAATGCCGCCAGACGAGTACGTTGGGCTGACGTTCAAAGACCACCGTGGAATAGCGCAGCGTGGCGCTTTGCCCCGGCAGGCTCTGTTTTTCCCGGTAGCTGACTACCGCGCCCGTCGGCCATTCGGCCACCAGCTTCATCTCTTCTATCTCGATTTCCAATCCCGGTTTGGCGGCGCGATGCGCGCGGAAAAAGGCGCACAGCGCGGCAAAATCCAGCGGAGCGCCGTTCAGCGCGATCATGCTGAAATCCGGCGTAAAGCGCGCCAGCAGCGCTTGTTCCTCGCCAGCCCCTTTGCCCAGCCAGCGTTCAATGGCGATGTGGGCGTCGATCACTTCGGTAAAGTACGGGTTCATAAAGCATCCTGTTGAGCGTTGAGTTGGCGCACGATGGCGCGGTTGGCGAGGCGCAGGCACAGCAGCAGCGGGATAAATACGCTGGCGCCCGCCAGAATGAAGCAGGTGCGGTAGGCCGCCGCGGGCGGCAGCCCGGTCAGCAGCAGATTCAGCAGCAGGCTGAGCAGCGCCACGCCGAGGCAAAAACTGATCTGGCGGTTGATGTTCCACAGCGCGCTGGCGTCCGCCAGCTGAGCGTCGGGGATCTGCAGGAACGCGCTGCTCTGTGCGGTGCTGCTG
Organism: Serratia sp. HRI; assembly: GCF_010119335.3. Classification (NCBI taxonomy): domain Bacteria; kingdom Pseudomonadati; phylum Pseudomonadota; class Gammaproteobacteria; order Enterobacterales; family Yersiniaceae; genus Serratia; species Serratia sp. HRI. Next base: position 3,848,986 of record NZ_CP083690.1, read on the forward strand.
CACAGGCTGCCGCCAAATCCCATCAGTGCGAAGGCGGCGATCTGCAATGCGTGCTGCCCGGCCTGATCGATCTGCGCCAGCGTCAGCATGCCGGCGCCTTGCAACAGGCAGCCGGCGATCAGCAGCGGCCGCGGGCCGAGGCGATTAAAGGTTTTGCCGGTCAGCGTGATGGCCAGGAACGACGCCAGCGCCCAGGGCAGCATCAGGCCGCCGACCTGGGCGGCGGCCATCCCCAGCTGGTTTTGCAGATACAGCATCGCCACCAGGCTGACGCCGATGAACAGGCCGGGAATGCACAAGTAAACCGCCATGGCGTTGCGCAGCAGCGGATCGCCGACCAGCCGCAGGTTCAGCAGCGGCTGCGGGGTGCACAGGCTATGGCGCAGATAGTACGCCAGCACCAGCAGGCCGGCGGCCAGCAGCGCCGCGCCGGAAGCCTGATGACCGGCCTCGCTCAGCCGGGTCAGGCCGAGCAGCAGCAGCGTCAACCCTGCGCAGGCGCTCAGCAGTCCTTTGCCGTCGAGCGGTTTACGCATCGCCGTCGACGTTTCCGCGCGCAGCCACAGGGCCGCCAGCGCCAGGGCCACGGCCGCAAGCGGCAGGTTGGCGAAAAAGACCCAGCGCCAGTCCAGCCGATCGACGAGCCAGCCACCCAGCGCCGGTGACAGCGCCGGCGCCAGCAGCCCCACCAGCATGATGGCCGCCGACAGCCCGGCGCGTTCATGGCTGCGGTACAGCTGGTAGGTCAGCGTTTGGCCGATGGGGATCAGCAAGCCGCCGCCCATGCCCTGCAGGGTGCGCCAGCCGATCAGCGCGCCGATGCTGTCGGCGTTGCCCGCGCCGAGGGTCGCCAGCATGAACAGCGCCAGCGACAGCAGGAACACCCGCCGCCCGCCGATGCGCTGCGCTAGCCAGGCGCTGAGGGGGATCACCAGCGTCAGGCCGAGAATATAGCCGTTGCTAACCCACGCCAGTTGGCTGACCGACGCCCGCATCGCCTGGCCGATGGCGGGGTAGGCGACGTTGGCGATAAACATATTGATCAGATCGACGAAAAAGCCGAGCAGATAGACGATTGCCACTTTGCTGCGATAAGACATGGTGCCTCCGGTTGAAGGCGAGCAGTGTATCGGGGGGAAAAGTGCGGATAAATCGGCGGCGGGCGATTACACTGTCAAAATTATTTTGACAATAAGGGCGGCGAAATGCTGAATTTGCAGCGCCTGGCGATCTTCGCGGCGGTGGTGGAAGCGGGCAGCTTTACCGCGGCGGCGGCGGCGCTGGGGCAAACCAAGGCGGTGGTGAGTTTTAACGTCAAACAGCTGGAGAATGAGCTGGGGGTGTCACTGCTGGCGCGCAGCACCCGGCGGCTGTCGCTGACCGACGCCGGCGAACGCTTTTACCAGCGCAGCCTGCAGCTGCTGCAGGAGGCGGAAAACGTGCTGGACGACGTGCGCCGCGATCATCACGGGCTGAGCGGCGTGCTGCGCATCACCAGCACGCCGGAGTACGGCGCGCAGGTGGTGGTGCCGGCGCTGGCGGCTTTTTCGCGGCAGCATCCGCGGCTGCGCATCCAGCATGTCTCTTCTTCTTATCATGCCGATCTGATCTCGGAGCGCTTTGACGTGGCGATCCGCCTGGGCCAGCTGGCGGATTCCAGCCACCGCGCGGCGTTGATCGACAGCTTCGCCATTTTTCCGGTGGCGGCGCCGGGTTATCTGGCCGACCGGCCGATTCATTCGCTGACGGATCTGGCGCAGGCGCAGTGGATCGCCCACAGCCGGCTCAGTTCACCGCTCAGCTGGCTGGTGGCCACGCCGCAGCGCGAAGCGGTGCTGTTCAAGGTCGCGGATGCTGCCACGCTCACCGGTGACAGCGCCGCGGCATTGCTGGCGTTCGCCCTGCATGGCACCGGGGTGGCGCTGCTGCCGGCGTGGCTGGCACAGCCCGAAATCGACGCCGGCCGGCTGCAGCGGTTGCTGCCGGATCACCGTTTCCCCGAGCAGAGCATCTATGCGCTCTACCCGAACACCCGCCATGTGCCGGAAAAGGTGCGGGCGTTTATCGATTTTCTGCGCGCGCGGGTAGCCAGGGGCGAATGAACGGCAATATTGCCGCCACCGTTTGCTGATGTACCCATGCACGTTGGGCAGGCGTGGTTGCGCATAGTACCTCTGCTTCCTGTTCTTCAGAGGCCAAAATTTTGCGGCCGTTGGGTTGGCAAATGGGTAAGAAATCGAAATGATTGCCGCGGGTTAATCGCTGTGCGCGGATAGGCTGTTCAGCGCCGTTAGCTGCCAGCGACGCCCCACCCAAACGCGAGCCTTTCTCGCTTGGCAGATAGTTTTGCGGTTCGATAATCAACAAGGGTGCGTTTAGGTGATGCAAACTCTCCGGCCGCAGATAGGGCACCATGCCGGGATCGAGGGCGACGGCAAAGCGGATGCGCGGGTCGGTATAATCGGCATCGAACCGATCGGCGGTGACCTGCGTCAGGTCAACCCTGGCCTGGGTATAGAACCGGCAATTGGGTGACTGCGGCCGTTGCCGACAACCGGCGATGAAATCTGCCAGTCTGACTCTGCCGCCGATGGCCGCGATGGCGCTGTAACCGCCCTTGGAGTGGCCGACAACGCCGATGACGTGAGGGTTGACGAGAGCAGCCCAGCGAGGGGAGGCGCCGATCGCGTCAATCAGCGCGGAGATATCTTCGGTTTGCCGCCAAAGATTGATGGACTGCGCCGGGACTGAGTCGCCGGTGGTACTGCCGGGTGAGTTGGCGGCAATCACCACCACGCCCTGGCTAACCAGCGCTGCCGCCAGCCAGGCCTGGCTGGTATTGTTCCCTCCGCTGCCGTGACTGAACACCACCAAGGGAAAGGTGCCCTTGGCCGGTGGTGCGTCAATTTGGCCGGCAATACCGGTGAATACCGGATTGGCACCGACGTTTTGTCGTGGGCCTTCGGCCTCGGTGGGATAATAAATACGGCTGGCGAGCGTGCGCGAATCCCGGGAAAACGCTTCATCATGAATGGCGATCTGATAAGGCGATGCGCTGGCCGTCGTGCACAACAGCAGCCACAGAGACAGTAACTTTTTCATCTTCACATCCTCATTACGACAAAAGCGCAAAGGTGACATCGGCTGTGCCTCTCCGCGACCTCGATCGCGATTAAGGTCGTTAAATTATTGTTTTAACAGACTTCACGCCATACACTTTTCCGCTTCGTCTCTTTGGATAAGGCGTAATGAATGCCGCTCATTCCCGTTACCTTTTTGTTCAGCCTGCTGTGCTGCGGGCTGTTGCTTCGCCTTGGCCGGCCCAGCGCCCGGCGTTGGGTTTTCCAGCTGTTACTGCTGCTGTGCGCATGGCAAAGCCTGCTGGTGGGGTTGCGTTACGGTTACGACTTAACGCAGTTCAATCGGTTGCAGCCAATTGGCGCCGTCATGATCCCGGTGCTGGTCTGGCTGGCCTTCCGGGTGAGCACGCAGGGGCGATTGCGGCTTGCCGATGTCTGGCATTTTGCGCCCTTATGCCTGACGCTGTTGGCCAGCTGGTATGCGCCAGTTTGGTTGGATGCGTTGATTATTGCCGCCGATGCGGGTTACGGTGTGGCCTTGTGGTGTGCACTGCGCGGCGGTGAGAATAGTTTGAAGCAGGTGGCGTTGGCGGAAAGCTGGCTCTGCTGCCGTCTGTGGCGTGGGTTAGCCATTTTATTGTTCACCGTCGCGATAGCGGAGCTGATCATTACCCTCGATTTTGCCTGGTTTGGCGGGCGACATGCCGGCCTGTTGGTGACGGTCGACACTCTGCTGCTTACGTTGGGCGTGTACCAGGTCTTGTCCCGCACCCGGCCGGCGGAGCAACCGGTCGAGGAAACGCCGGAGCCTGTTAAAGTCGTCGCAGTGAATGATGACCAGATCCACCACTGGTTTGTTCAGGTGCAACAGCGATTGCTGAAAGACGATCTTTATTTGCAACCGGAGCTGAATTTGGCGCTGTTGGCGCGCAAAAGTGGATTGCCGGCGCGCCGGGTGTCGCAGGCCATCAATCAGCATGCCGGGATGAATGTCTCGCAATACGTGAACCAATTGCGCATCGGTGAGGCGGCGCGAAGGCTGCTTGTCGGCGACCGCCCGATAACCGAAATCATGCATGAGTCGGGATTTACCACCAAGTCGAATTTTAACCGCGAATTCTTGCGCGTATATGGTGCCAATCCCAGCGAATGGCGCAGGCAGCAAAGACTTAGTTAAATAATAATTCGTTATAACTCTCTCATTTATCATCAGATCCCATCGGGGTATGCTGGCAATCTCTGTCTACCCCGTCCGATGCGAGCCACCTTCGATGACCGCAGAAAATAACCTCCAGCTGAACCGACGCATTCTGTCCGTGGTGATGTTCACCTTCGTCTGCTACCTGACCATCGGCCTGCCGCTGGCGGTGCTGCCGGGATTTGTGCATGACCATCTGGGTTACAACTCGGTGCTGGCGGGCCTTATCATCAGCGCGCAGTACTTCGCCACGCTGTTCAGCCGCCCACACGCCGGGCGCTATGCCGATCAGCTGGGGCCGAAGAAGGTGGTGCTGTTCGGCCTGGCGTGCTGCGGTGCCAGCGGCCTGTTTTACGCGCTGGCGTTCGGCGTTGACGATTACCCGTGGCTCAGCCTGCTGTTGCTGTGCGTGGGGAGGGTGTTTCTCGGCGTCGGCGAAAGCTTCGCCAGCACCGGTTCCACGCTGTGGGGTATCGGCCGGGTCGGAGCGATGCACACCGCGCGGGTGATTTCCTGGAACGGCGTTGCCACTTACGGGGCGATGGCGGCCGGGGCGCCGCTCGGCGTGTACCTGAATCAGCAGTGGGGGTTGGCCGGGGTGGCGGGGCTGATCGTACTGGCGGTCGCGGTGGCGCTGCTGTTGGCGAGCGGCAAGCCGGACGTTTCGATCGCCGCCGGGCAGCGCATCGCCTTTCGCGCGGTGTTCGGTCGCATTTGGGCCTATGGTCTCGGGCTGGCGATGGGCACCGTCGGCTTCGGCGTGATCGCCACGTTCATCACGCTTTACTATGCCGACAAAGGTTGGAGCGGCGCGGCGTTTTCGCTGACGCTGTTCAGCTGCGCCTTCGTCGGCATCCGCCTGATCTTCAGCAATGTCATCAACCGCCACGGCGGTCTGAAGGTGACGCTGGCGTCGTTTCTGGTCGAGATCGTCGGGCTGCTGTTGATCTGGCAGGCCGGTGAGCCCTGGATGGTGCAAACCGGCGCGTTGCTGGCCGGCGCCGGTTTCTCGCTGGTGTTCCCGGCGCTGGGCGTCGAGGCGGTGAAACAGGTGCCGCCGCAGAATCAGGGCACGGCGCTCGGCACCTATTCGGCGTTCCTCGACCTGGCGCTGGGCATCACCGGCCCGCTGGCCGGGCTGCTGATTGGGCAAGCGGGCGTGCGGTCGATCTATCTGGCGGCGGCGCTGCTGGTGGCGCTCGGGGTGTTGCTCACTCTGCGCCTGCTGCAGCGCAGCCGGCGCTGATTCAGGAATAGTCCGAAACCCGGATTCCTCCCCAGAAAATCATTGTTTCGGTGAATGATTACGGTAAGGTCGCTCAGCGGTCCAGAATGAGAGGAGGAATCGATGTATTTACGGCCGGATGAAGTGGCTAAAGTGTTGGAGAATACCGGCTTTGAGCGTGATTATGTCACCGATCAGGCCTATGGCTACCGCAAGGGTGCGCACTACGTGTATGTGAATCGCGAAGCGCGGATGGGCAGAACCGCGTTGGTGATCCACCCGGCGTTGAAAGAGAGAAGCGTGCATTTCGCCACGCCAACCTCCCCGGTGCGCACCAGCGAGCAGTATCTGGAATTTCCCCTGGATTTAAGCGGCGACGCCCCGAACCTGCGTTACGGCATCGCACACGGCTTCAGCTCGCGCGAAGCGCTGTCGCGCTACCTCTTCAGCATGTTCCTGTAATCGGTCCCCCGCCTTGGGGGACGCGATCAGCCGTGGGCCAACGCTTCGCGGTTGAAACGCTCGTTGTAGGCGCGACGGAACTGCGCCAGTTCAAACGCATCGATATCCAGCTCGGCGAAGTAAAACAGCGCCGCTTCGGTGTGCTCGGCGTGCAGCTCCGGCGACAGCCCGGCGCGCAGCAGCACGTCGCGCCACAGGGCAATCTGTTCGTCGTCCGCCTGTTTGATGAACGTCAGGTAGATGAACAGCAGATAAGCCGCCTGGTGCATCTCTTCGGTGTAGCCGTTGTTCAGCATACGGATAAAGGTCTGGCTTTGGCGGCCGCCCATTTCCTGGATCATCGATTCGATCAGCATCGGTTTGACCCTCAGCAGATGGGCCAGCGAATCGATGGCTTTGCGGGTGTCGGACGTCAGGATGCGGTAACCGATAATGAATACGACGATCAGGGCGGCGAGGATGATCCAGGTCATTTAGGCTTTATTACACTCTCAATACGCCAGAAGAGGGGCGGGAGGCGCTGTGCGACAGCGCCCGCTATCAATGCTGTTCGCCGCTGAAATTACCGACCGCGCTCTGTTGGCGCAGGTGGTGATTGAAAGTGGCCGCGTCTTTGGCCAGCGCGTCCAGATGAGCGCCGAGCATTTTGATCTGCTTCACCAGCGCATGCTGTTCCGGTACCGAGCTGGCGGTGCTCAGCTTGCGCGCCAGTTGTTCATTCTGCGCCCGCAGCGCGGCTTCGCGCTGTTTGGCTTCTTCCAGCAGTTGCTGCAGCGCCTGGTAGCTCTGCTGCCATTCGCGGTGTTGCCGTTCGAAGCTGCTCTGCAACTCATTCATCGCATTTTGAAACTGGATTTCCAGCTCGCGCATTGTCATGGGCTCGATCCTTTGCGGCACTCAATGATGGCTTAGCAGTATAGCGAAAACTGTTCGCAAGCTCACCCGTTGACGACGAATGAGACAAATGCCGCTGACAATTCCCGGCTTGCAACCGTGGCAAGGCGTCTTACAATCGACCCCATTCCCGGCCGTAAAGGCTGCCGTTCAAGAGAGGTGGAAGATGAGCGAGCAGGAAAAAGACTTTTTTGAACAGGCGATGGCGGACGTGGTGCCGCTGGCGAGCGGACGGCAGACGCTGTACCTCAAGCCGCAGGAGGCGGTGGACAAAAGCGCGCGGCGCGAAGCGCAGCGGCTGATGCAGGAAAACTTCCTCAGCACCGATTTTCTCGAGGTGATCCCCTGCGAACAGCCGCTGGAGTTCAAAGGGGAAGGCATTCAACAGGGCGTGTTGGACAAGCTGCGTAACGGGCGTTATCCGCCGCAGGCGTCGCTGAACCTGCTGCGTCAGTCGGTCGAAGCCAGCCGGCAGGCGCTGTTTCGCTTTATCGTGCAGGCGGAGGCGCAAAACCTGCGTTCGCTGCTGATCGTGCACGGCCGCGGGCGGCAGAACGAAAGCCATCCGAATATCGTGCGCAGTTACGTCGCCAAATGGCTGGCGCAGTTTGAACAGGTACAGGCGTTTTGCCGCGCCTTACCGCGCGACGGCGGCGAGGGTGCCTGCTATGTCACGCTGCGTAAATCGGCGCAGGCCAAGGCGGAAAACTTTGAGCGCCACGCCAAGCGCAGCCGTTGAAGGGATAGCCGAAATAAAATGGCCGGCGAATATCGCCGGCCATCGATGAATTATTTATTAAATATTTTATAGTCCAGCGAATAACGGCCGGCGCCGGTTACCGCCAGCAACAGCAATCCGCCAATGATGCTGATGTTTTTAAAGAAGTTGATTTCGTTGCCCATCATTTCCATGCCGGTCATTTTCCAGAACGGATGGCCGATAAACGCGGTGCCCAACACATACAGGGCGAAAATGACCGCGATAGGGCGAGTAAACAGACCGAGAATAAGCGCGATGCCGAAAATAAACTCCACCACCACGGCAACGATCGCCGCTAAATAAGGCATCGGCGTGCCGTAGCCTTCCATTGCCGTGACGGTCGCACCGAAGTTGACCAGTTTCATCCAGCCGAAAATGATAAACAGAACCATCAGTAATATGCGGGACAGCAGAATTACGCCGTCTTTTGAGCTATCACCCATTTCGAACTCCTTAGCCACTGTCGGAATGATGTTGTCTTACTGAATAAAGATTAGAACAATTTACGTTTTTTTCTAGCGGCGACGGGCGGTTGCGCCACTTTTTTCGTTGGGTGAGACGCGTGGTGAAGCCGGCGGTATTGCCTATACTTGAGCCTGGAGCAAAAACAATAAAACAGGCAATGTGAGGCCAAAATGGATGAGGAATTGACCGCCGCCGGTTACCGCCGTTATTCCGGCGACAAGATTGACGTTTATTTTAACAGCGCGATATGCCGCCATTCCGCCAACTGCGTGCGTGGCAACGCGGCTATTTTTACCCTGAACCGCCGCCCGTGGATTATGCCGGACAATGCCGATACGGCGGAGGTGAAACGCGTTATCGACACCTGCCCCAGCGGCGCACTTAAATATAGGGAGAAATAATATGGAACATAAAATACTGGCAGACGACAAGCGTTTTTATATCAATGACGAGCAGGGCAAGCTGATCGCCGAGATCTCTTTCGTGCCGAGCGGCGACAAGCTGACCATTATCGATCACACCTGGGTGGATGAGTCATTGAAGGGGCAGGGCGTCGGCAAAAAGCTGGTGGCGCTGGTGGTAGAGAAGATGCGCGCGGAGCAGCGTAAAATCATTCCGCTGTGCCCGTTCGCCAAGCATGAGTTTGATACCACGCCGGCCTATCAGGACATTCGCGCCTGAGGCGATAACGGGGCGCGGTGCGCCCCGGTTATTCAGCAGACGCCGAAATCGCCGTCTTCGTGGTACAGCGCCACATCGCTGGCCTGCACCTCTGTGCGCTGCTCTGTGCCCAGTTCATTCCAGCTGCAAACCAGGGTTTCGCCGTCGATCGCCACCACGGTCATCTTTGGGCCGCCGGTGGTGCGTTGAACAAAATCACCGATATTGAATGCCATGCGTTCCTCCACAACAGATTAAACCTCACCTATTGATAACACAGAATGGCGCTGCCGTTGGCATGAGTCTCGTTATGTATTATTTTATATAGCGATTATCACCAAGGAGAGCAGAATAACATGCCGGGATTATTGATGTTTTATGTGGGCGGTACGGCGCCGGGCGCCAATATTGAGCTGCACGACGTACAGTTCGCGGCGGCGGATCGACCGGAAGAGGCGTATCCGCTGCTGCGTGAAAAGTGGTTCGGTGATAAGCGCAAGGTGCATGTCGACGGCTATGCGCGCATCGACTGGGCGGACGGTTACGACGTGAGCCTGGAGCCTGCGCCGTTCGCCGGTGAAGAGAAGCTGTTTTTCGTCAACGTGGGCGGCTACCGCAGCGATGAGCTGGCGGAATTGCACCAGTTCGGCCTGTTTGTGGCGCGTTCCGCCGACGAGGCGAAGGACAAAGCCAAACGGGTGCTGCTGACGGACAGCGCACAGCAGCACAAGGATGACCTGACCGAGGTGGACGACTGCCTGCTGCTGCAGGCGCTGCAGGGTTACCACGTGCATCTTAGGGCCAACCCGCACGGCAAACCGGCCCGGCCGCTGTGGCAGGGGTATCTGCCGATCGGCGAACCCGCGCTATAACGCCGCCAGCGTCTGCAGCTGTTGCCGCAACCAGCGACAGGCCTCCGGCCGGCCGTTCTTGCGGTGCAGGTAGATTTTGATCTGATACGGCGGCACCGGAAACGGCAGGGGGTGAATATCCAGCGCCGCTGCCTGCCGCAATTTTTGCGCGGCGTAGCGCGGCATGCTCATCACCAGTTCGCTGTCGGCGACGATGAACGGCGCTCCCAACAGCGAAGGCGTGCGGATGGCGATATCGCGCTGCAGCCCCAGCTTATCGAGCTGGTAGTCAATGACGCCGCGCTGTTCGTTCCACGGCGTCACCACCAGATGGCGCGCCCGCAGATAGTTTTCCAGCGTCAGTTCGCCGTATTTTACGCTGAAGGCGGGTGAACAAATCGCCACATACTCATCCTCCAGCCAGCTCACCTCATCGATCTCCGGGTAGCTTTCGCCGTCGGTTTCGGTAAAGCCCAGCGCGAAGTCGATGCGCCCCGCCAACAGATCGTTCAATGCCACCTTGCGCTCGGAATAGCGCAGCTGGAACGACAGCCTGGGCGCCAGGCGCTGCATTTGCGCCATCAGCGCGGGAAACACCGCGAAGGCGGTGTAATCGGTAATGGCGAAGGTGAAGCTCTCCCGGCTTTCGGCGGGAACGAAACGCGGGCGCGGATGCAGCCCTTTGGCCAGCAGCGCCAGACTTTCGCTGACGGTCGGGGCCAGGCTGTCGGCATACACCGTCGGGTGCATGTCGTTGCCGACCCGGTAGAACAGCTCGTCCGCCAGCGCCTTGCGCAGCCGGATCAGCGCGTGGCTCAGCGCCGACGCGCTTATGGCCAGCTCCGCCGCGGCGCGCGTCACCGATCGCAGCCGATAGACCGCTTCGAACACCAGCAGCAGGTTGAGATCGAGACGCTTCAAATCCAGATGCATGATATTCATTACCTGTTGATGAAAATGCAGTTCATACAGTATTTGAGGCGCGATATGCTGGCAAGCACAGTCATCAACACACTCAGGATTTGCCATGAACATTGAGATTTACCCGGCGCAAAAAAGCGACGCCAAACTGATTCTGGATATGATTATCGAGCTGGCGGTGTACGAAAAGGCGCGCGAGCAGGTGCTGGCCAGCGTGGAAGATATCGAACGCAGCCTGTTTGGGCCGGGCGCCTGTTCCGAAGCGCTGATTTGTACGGTGAACGGCGAGCCGGCGGGTTATGCGGTGTTCTTTATGAGTTACTCCACCTGGCTGGGTAAAAACGGCATCTATCTGGAAGACCTGTACGTGGCGCCGAAGCATCGCGGCGCGGGCGCCGGTAAAAAGCTGCTGCGGCACATCGCCCAGCTGGCGTGCGAACGGCAGTGCGGCCGCCTGGAGTGGAGCGTGCTGGACTGGAACCAACCGGCCATCGATTTCTACCTCAGCATCGGCGCGCAGCCGCAGGGCGAGTGGGTGCGCTATCGTATGGAGGGCGAGGCGTTGACGCACTTCGCGGCGCACGGGGCGGCGCTGCCGGCATAATAGCCGTTGGGGGGAGGCAGCCTCCCCAACTGTGGTGATGTGAATAGTTTACTGCGGGTGGTTCAGATCAGGAGCATGCGGGTTTGCGGGCGGCGAGAATGAAGATCATCGGGCGCTCCTGTTCTTCGTCCAGCGCCGGATTAGCGGCGATTTGCTGCGCGCTGGGGCCCCATTCGTTCAAATGCTGGATGATAAACCCTTGCTGCGCCAGCGGGTTGATATAGCTGCCGAGCGTGCGGTGCTGCTTGATGACACCTTCCGCCAGCCAGTTGGAAACGCGCTGGCCTTCTCGTTGGTAGCCGTTTACCGGCCAGGATTTCTGCCCGTTGCCGTCGGTCAGCCAGCCCTGCTGCGCCGGGGCGGTGTAGATCGGGTGCTCGGCGGTGAAGATGAACTGCCCGCCGGGTTTCAGCGCGGCGTAAACCGTGGTGAACAGGGCGGCCAGATCCTCGAGGTAGTGCAGGGTCAGCGAGCTGTAGACCAGATCGTAACTTTCCGGCGGCAGCTGCAGCTGCGCCAAATCCTGCCGACGGTACTCGATGCCCGCGTCGGCGGTCATCTCCCGCGCCTTGGCCAGCATTTTTTCCGAGACGTCCAGCCCCAGCACGTCGGCGGCGCCCTGTTCGCGCGCGCTGCGGCAAAACCAGCCGTAGCCGTAGCCGAGATCGACCACGCTTTTGCCCTGTAAATCCGGCAGGATGCGGCGAATGGCGGGCCATTCCGGCGCGCCGTCCAGGCCGTGCTGCGAGCGGCTGAGCTGCGCATAGCCGTCGAAAAAGGCCTGATTGTCATAGATGTTTTGCGTCATGATGACTCCTTGTGGTGAATGACGGCGGCGGAATGCTGCTGCCATACCGTGCATAGTGCTGCATAATTCTACGCTGACAACATGAATAACGGGAATGACGATGGACATGATTTCGGTGCGGCAAGTGCCCGAACTGGCGCCGCGCGCCATTGCGTATTTTCAGCGGCACTGGGCCACTGCAGAGACGCTGATGATGTATGAAGACGCCATCAACCGCAGCCTCGGCGCCGCCAACCCGCTGCCGCAGTGGTACCTGCTGGTGGAAAATGACCGGATCCTCGGCTGTGCGGGGCTGATCACCAACGACTTTATCAGCCGTGGGGAGTTGTATCCCTGGCTGTGTGCGCTCTACGTAGAGGAAGCGCAGCGCGGCCGGGGCTACGGCGCCAAACTGATTGAGCATGTGGCGGCGGAAACCCGCCGGCTGGGCTTCCCGCAGCTGCACCTGTGCACCGATCTGGAAGGCTATTACGAGCGCAACGGCTTCGTTTATAACGGGCTCGGGTATCACCCCTGGGGCGAAGCCTCGCGGGTCTATTCGCGGGTACTGTGATCGCCTTCGCCGGGGGCGCGTAAGACAAACCTGACTTTTCTTTTCGTTCACCTCATCGCGCATCGCGGGTTACACTGGCCGCTTGTTCGCCACCGACCAGGTTAATTCGCCGCCGCGATGAGAGTGCCACGCCAGCTACAGCAACGCTTTACCGCCTGCATCGCCATTATGGCGGTGCTGTTGCTGTTTGTTGCGCCGGTGGTGTCGAAATCGCTGATGCACCACCCGATGATGGGCGGCATGGCGCAGTCGGCAGCCGCCATGCCGCACGACATGCACGCGATGGCGATGCCCGCCGCCGAGCATGCCGGTTACCCCGGCATCGATTCGGCGGAGATGATTTTCTGCGGCTATTGCGAGCTGCTGATCCACGTGCCGCTGCTGCTGTGGACATTCGTCCCGCTGCTGTGGCTGATGGCGCGCATCGCGCGCCTGCCTTGCGCGCCGCGCATCGTTTCTCCGCCCATTCGGCGCCTTACTCTGCGGCCGAGCCCGCGCGGGCCACCCGGCCAACCGTTTTTCCCTATTGCTTGATCATGGGTAACGCCGTCCGTATCGCTGCGGACGGTTTGCCTGCGCGCACAGTTTGAAAAACGAGAAAGGCCATGTCTTCAATAACCAAAACTCCACCTGCCGCATCGCCGCGTGGCGCGATGCTGAACCTGATCAGACGGCTGCATTTTTATATCGGCCTGCTGGTCGCTCCTTTTATTCTGGTCGCTGCATTGACCGGCACGCTGTATGTGTTGACGCCGCAGCTTGAAGAGGCGCTGTATCGCGATGCGCTTTTCACCGAACCGCACGGGCAGGCGAGATCGCTGGCTGACCAGATCGCCGCCGCCCGCCGTGCGGTGGGTGACGAGGCACGCATTTACGCCGTGCGCCCGGCACCCGGCGCAATGGACACCACGCGCGTACAGTTCGCGAGTGCCGATCTGGGCGCTTCCGAGTCACGTGCGCTGTTTGTCGATCCGTATACCCTGGCGATCAAGGGCGATATGACGGTGTACGGCACCTCCGGCGTACTGCCGCTGCGCACCTGGCTGGACAAGCTGCACAGCAGCCTGCTGCTTGGCGATCTGGGCCGCAACTACAGCGAGCTGGCGGCCTCCTGGCTGTGGGTGGCCGCGCTGGGCGGCGTGGCGCTGTGGCTGGCGACGCGGCCGAAGCGCAAGCTGAACAGGGTGAAAGGGGGCTTCGCCGCTAACCGCCATTGGCATATCACGCTGGGCGTGGCGCTGCTGGCCGGGCTGCTGTTCTTCTCGGCCACCGGGCTGACCTGGTCGCAGTGGGCCGGCGGCAACATCGACGCGCTGCGGGCCAACCTGGGCTGGCTGACGCCGCAGGTCAACACCAGCCTGCAGGCCGATGCGCCGCAGACGCCGGCCGATCCGCACGCCGAGCACCGCGGGATGATGCCGGGCATGAAGATGGGGCCTGCCGCGCAGAGCAATGCGCTGAACGGCGACTGGGATCGGGCGCTACACGCTGCGCGCGCCGCCGGGATCGACGCCGCCAAGGTTGAGCTGCGCCAGCCGAAAGGCGAGGGCAAAGCTTGGACGGTAACCGAAGTGGATCGCAGCTGGCCAACGCAGGTGGACGCGGTTGCCATCGCGCCGCAAAGCTTCGCCGTCGTCGACCAGGTGCGGTTCGACACCTTCCCGCTCATCGCCAAGCTGACCCGCTGGGGCATCGACGCCCACATGGGCATTCTCTTTGGCTTGCCGAATCAGCTGCTGCTGGCGGCGTTCGGCCTTGGGCTGTGCTTGATGATCGCGTTGGGTTACCGCATGTGGTGGATCCGCCGCCCGGCGGCGGGGGCGCAGCATCCGGTGCAGACGCTGGTCGCCGCCTGGCTGGCGCTTTCCCTGCCGGCGCGTGCCGGCACGCTGCTGGTAGCAGCGGCGCTGGGTTATTGCCTGCCGGTAATGGGCGTGAGCCTCGCGGCGTTGCTGCTGGTGGACGTATGGCGCTGGCGCGGCCAGCGGCAAAGCCACTGGGACGAAACGCCGGAAGCGGCCGCCCGCCGCGCCGAGGTGCGCAAGTTCCGCGCGGCGGTGGCGACAGTGGCGGTGGCGGTCGGCTGCGTGATGGGCCGAGCGATCCTCGGCGGCACCGTCGAACAGTTTCAGCTGCCGATCGGTGACTGGAGCGCACAGATGGTGATCATGCAGAGCCTGATGGTGCTGCTGTATACGCTGGTGTTCACCCTGCTGCTTTCCATTCCGCTGTGGTATTTCTTCCTGGGGGAAAAAGAGGGGCGGTGAGGTAGCGTCCGGCATGCCTGCGGGCATGCCGGATATTTGGGAATGGGGCTTAAGCACGTATCAGCTCACCAAAGGGTAATCTCCACTGAAAGGAAGCGAACGATGGCGTTTGAACAACGAAGGGACAAGGCGATAACCGTGTGGAAATTGAACAGAAAAGAAAGCGAACACTAGAGAATACCAGCCCACATACGGGGCGCCAGTGCGCCATTCTGAGCCGCTTTTCAGGCCGGTGAAAATCCTCACTCGAATAAATTCGTTCACCGCAGCAGCGTGCTGCCAGCGCGATATAAATTTATATAACTCAATGTATTGTCATCGAAATGGCACTGCGCTGCATCTACCTACGCAATTTGGTTCAGAAAGTTTTTTCAGTTCTGATTTCCTACATCCCCCCCGGGCCGTGCCACGCCTGGGACTTTGGCGTAGTCCCAAACTGAAAAATGCGTGAATTGGTAATCGCTCCCTGGTTTGGTTATTCTCTGAGCTGGACACATTTTGCTTAAGGAAAGTGAATGGACGCAAAGCAAATTGCACATGGAATTTTGGATGGAATTTCGACCATTCCGAGCGGGATGTATCATGGTGTCGTTCGCACTTGGCAAGGAGCTGGATTGGCTGGTAGCAACCTTAAGACTAGAAACCAAGAAGAAACAGAACGTTTCGCCCGTATGGTCAAGTCGATGGGTAACAGTGAAGAACCCTTACGACGCCTGATTACTATTGTGATCACTGATTTCTATCAGAAATTAGACGCTAGCGGCAAAGAGTCCATCAATAATAAACTAGCCTATGGTGCCGGTCGTCTTGGTGGACGAACTGGGGGCCAATTTGCATTGGCGCAATTTGCGGCTCACATGATGCTAAGGAAAGCGACCTCCGCATTAGCGTATAAACAATTTGTACGCTTTGGCGCTTCGTTCACTCTCAACCTTGTAATGTTACAGGGACTTATCGAAGAGGCAGCCCAAGCATCCCGACGAATGCAAGTTAAGTTTCCTCAAACATACCGGAAGGTGTCGGCGTTAAATTTAGATATGGCATATTTCTTGGTTGAGGAGCAACTAGAGCCGTATCTCCAATTCATTAACAGCCACCCTATGCTTTGTAAAGGTATTCAGAATGAACTCTGCAAAATCCTCTCTAACCAGAAAACTCACTAAGTATATAGGGTTAGGTGCTTCGCATGCTTTGGAAGCGATAGTAACCGGCGTTTGCGCGATTGCTGCTTTCATGTCGCTGTTCTTACTTGATGGGGCAGTGATGAAGGTTGCTGGCTTTGTTGGGTTCTTCGTTGCCGGCTATCTAATCACCCTGGCGATTGCATGGCTGCGTGGGGAGCGATAACAAAGTGGCGACGTAATTTTCTTGTCGCCATTACAAAGATTCCACTGTGCCAATTATTTCACCTACTGCATTCTCAAGGCTTTCGGGGGGCTATTTTTTTTACTGGCTCTGTGCGGAGCATCCTGGGAAACTGTGTCGTTAGTGGGTTGGTAGCCCGATTAGGCAGGCATATTCTTAACCACCGATTCAATTCCCCACAGGTTCGAGCGGACGCTTCTTCTCCGGATTTTACTGGGTGTTCTCGGATAAAAACAAAAAAGCCCGCAACCGAAGTTGTGGGCTTTTTCGCTATTATCGCCGGGTCTATCTGGTTCACTGGCGACGTATTTGGTGGAGCTGGGGGGATTTGAACCCCCGTCCGAAATTACTACATGGCATTTCAGGGGGTTGGATATCAATGATTTGCTATGTTATTCAAATGGTTAGTTTGTATTTATTAGTATCGGTTAGTATCTGTTTGTATTCTCTGCCGCCACTTTGCCGCCACCTTTAGGGTGCCAGTTAAGGCCGGCCAGTGGGTTTTTAGTTGCGGCATCTTCAAGGTGATCTGGAGCGAAATGTGCGTATACCATCGTCATCTTTATATCGGCATGTCCGAGGATATTTCTCAATACCAGGATGTTTCCGCCGTTCATCATAAAGTGGCTGGCAAAGGTATGGCGTAACACATGGGTGCATTGCCCCTCTGGCAATTCAATACCTGCCCTTTTCAATGCTCTTTCGAACGCTTTACGGCATGGGCTGAATAACCGGCCACGCTTTTTTGGTATTTCTTCATATAGCGCCTGGGAAATTGGAACGGTTCTATTTTTCTTGCCTTTGGTTTTCGTATAAGTGATTCGATATTTGGTTACCTGGTGGCCGCTCAATCCCTCGGCTTCGCTCCAGCGTGCACCAGTTGCCAGGCAAATTCTCGCAACTGTGATCAGGTCAGGGTTCAATGATTCCTCGCAGGCGTCCAGCAAGCGCTTGATCTCGATTGGGGCTAAGAACGAAAGTTCGCTTTCAGCAATCTTGAACGCAGGCAGGCCGGCTAATGGATTTGGAGCATGCCAGTGCCCCATTTTTTTCAAGGTTCCAAACACCGCTGAAAGGTTGCTTTGTTCTAGATTAACCGTTCTGGGCTTTACCTTTGGTAGCAAGGTGCCGTCTGTTAGTTTCACCAGGCCATTTAACCGCCTTTCCCGATATGACGTGAAATCAGCGGCGCTAAACTCACCAGCAACAGGATCGCCAAGCCCGTCGCAGATAATTTTAAGTTTGGCAGACATGCGACGCGGATCAGCCAATGTTTGGCCATAGAGCGAGTGCCAAAGGCTTATCAGTTCAGAAAGACGGCGGCGGTCTACTTTTTCGCCAAGCCAAGGCTTGTTGTCCACTTCCTCCATCGTGAAGTTTTCAAAGGCGACTGCTTCGCCTTTGGTGGCAAATTGTTTTCGTACCCTTTTGCCTGTTCGCCCATTGGGGTAACACTCACACAACCACTTGCCGGTAGCTAACTTCCTGATCGTCACGAATCATTCCTTCCTGAATACACCGACCACCCGCGCAATGATTTTTATCTCATCGATGCCGCAGTCAAAAGGTACACCGCCGCCGATAACCTTAACTCTCTTAATTGGGATGAAAGCTAATTCTCTAATGTTGTGCTTCCCCTCAACTTCAACTAGCCAGCGACCATCAACCAGATCCGTAAAGCCTTTATCAACAAAAAATGCCTCGTTTTCCGTGCGGATTACATACGGCTCTTTCAGGTTGTTAGGTAGAAAAACCTTATCAAACATCAAGCTACCGGAGTTTTTCAAAGAACCATCTTTGAGAAGGTAACTATTCAGTGTCGCAATATCACTTTGAGAGTGCTCGAAAATGCGACCTTTTCCCGTTGCCAGCCATTGCAATGATGCATTGGTTTCCAGGGCGCATTGAATAATCAACTCTGCCGGGAACGTATCTCGTTTAATCCAGGTAGCAAGGGTGCTGGACGAAATTTCGAAGTGGCGGCACAGGTCGTTTTTAAACCTAAATCCGTAAGCCTCCATCAGTCTATCTATGGAGGCCGCGCCATCAGTTGCCATTTTCATATGCTCTCACCTGAGAATAAAATCGTTGACATTTCGCATTTGAGTGCATATAAAGTGATTGATCTCAAATGCGAGCGAATGCGATTTCCTGCTAAGAAATGCAAACAGATACGAACAGATACTAACAAACACGAGATAAACCGGAGATTTTGCCTTATGGCTGCAACCATTTCAATCAACATTCCTCGCGATTGGGTATACCCGGAAGAGTTCGCCAAGCTGGAAGGTATGTCGATCCACACCGTCTACAAATGGAAAGAGCAAAGCAAGCTGGAGATCCTCCCCCAAAAAATCGCACCAGGTAAAAAGAAAGCTGGCGGGCGCATTCGCATCAAGTACGCAAAGTACAAAGCCCAGCAAGCCCGTGAAATTCTTGGGCATTCAAACTTCTCAATTAACGTTGTTGGCGTTCATTAGTTCCATATTGCGAACTTTTTGGGGATGTGAACATGTTTGATTTTGAAAGCTCCATACATAAGCACCTTGATAGTGCTTGCCGCCGGTTTGCCCTGGAGCACAATCTAGCGGAGCTGGCCCCGGCGCTGAATGTCTCGCCGCAGGTGCTGCGCAATAAGCTGAACCCGGAGCAGCCGCACGAGCTGACGCTTTCCCAGCTGGTTACACTCACCGCGATCACTGACGACGCGGCAATCCTTGATGGCCTGTTGGCGCAACTTAATTGCTTGCCGGCGGTGCCAACCAACGAGGCAAAGCCCAACAGCTTGCCTACTCACACGTTAAGCGCCACTGCGGCGATCGGCGCTATCGCCGGCGAAACCGCATCCAATGCGCCTATGACGCAATCCCGTAAAAACGCCATTCTCGACCGTGCCAACCAGGCAATTCGTGATCTGTCGCTGATCGTCGTGTCGGTAGAAGCGCGTTTCCAATCTACGCCAGTGCTGGCCGCTGCTGTTGATGTGTTCAACACCTGCGCGCCGGCGTTCGGCATGAGCTGAGGTAACTACATGAAAGCTTTTGCGCAATACCTGAAACGACAATCACCGGCCCCGCAGCTGGCCAGCTTTGGCCACGGTTGGATTGAGCTGCCGAACGGCCAGCGCTGGCAGCCATGCGCCAGCCGAGTGGTGTTTTCAGGGGATTCCGTTGCACCAGGTAAGCAGGCCAAGCGCCGCCCCTGGTGGTTCCGCTTGATGGGTATGAGGGGGTAACGATGGCGGATAACAACTATTGGTTGGCCAAAATCCGCGCCCAGGTTTGCCCCGAACATTCAGAGGCCGCCGACTTTTGGAATGGCCTATCACCAGAGTGGCGCGGCGTAGTGATCCACGCTGCGGCGCTGGAAGGGAGGGAGGAGTTAAAAGCCAGTTTGAGCAATTGCCTTTGGCGCGAGCTGTTCGAGCGGCTACCCCCTCAAGCAATCATGCAGATTCGTGCCGGCATCCAAAAGGCGCGGAATGTGTTTGGTGGGTTTGGATCTCTGCGTGAATCGGACTTTCAGCGGAAGGGAACGCGCCGAAATTTGAAGGAGCATCACCCGGTGCGCAAGCAAGTGGAAATGGTGGCAGCGCCGCACATTATCAGGATGTTAGAGCAACAAGAAAGCCTGCAAGGCCAGGCAGAGGAAAGGTAAACATGAAAGTGATCGCAGTTGAAAAGCAGGGGCTTATGGACGATTTGGCCGCTTGGGGAGTAGCGCCGAACTATGCCCGCTTTTTCCTGGCCAAATGCCAAGAAGTTGATGGCCTTGTTGCCCTGGAGCCGTTTGTTTTCAATGACTCCATGCATTTGACCAGCCCTTACCAGTGGTTTGCCTCCAATGCGGCGTTTTGGTGCCGCGCATACCGTGAAGCTGGCACCGCTGAAGAACAGGCGGAAACCCTGGCATCTATCCGCGCCCTCTTCTATGTGGCGGGGATGTTGGGCCAGGGCAGCATTACCGCGCTGATCCTCCAATGGTGGTCGGCAACCTATGAGCTGCACCGCCTGCCAGCGCCGAACGTTTCCCCTGCTGACTCGCTGATTTTTCGGGATGGCAGCGCGTCACGCTTTATCGATACAACCGCCGGCCAGCGCCGACACTAAAACCCACTAATCACAAATGCCCCACGGCTTCCACCTGGTAGCCGGGGGATTCTTTTTGCCCAAATCGGAGAAAACACCATGCCAACTATCGGCCAAGACATTAGCAACCGCGCCGCGCGTGCCTCCCTTAAACATGCGCTCGACCTGGCGCGCCGCGAAGCCCAGGCGGATGCCGCCGTGAAGTTTTCCAGCCACTTAGACCGTATGGCCACCGCGATGGCCAACCAAGAGTTATCCGCCGTTGAGATCGTGGATCTGCTGCGCCAGGACGCTGAGAAATGGAAAAACGAGGGGCTTTCATGTGCTGGGTACTGCTGATCGGCGTCTTTTTCGCCGTCTGGGTGTGGATGGGGCGCGCGGCTGACAAAAAGGCGGCGCAGCGCCCTGAAAATCAAAATTACGATTAGGGAAGAGTGTGAGTCTGCATCTACAGCAGGAAAGAAACGGCGATTACCACGCTGCCACCCGTTGGCAGCGTGAGCAATTCGCGCCTGGTGCGCCGGATGATATAAGCATCACTGAGCGCCAATTGTGGCAGTTGGATAAAACCGATCACAAGTGGCGCAGTCAGTACCTGGGCGAAATGCCCGATTACCTGGCGGGCTACTTTGGCCGCCGGTATGAGCAGCTTTTCAAAAAGGGCGAGGACGGCCGACGCCGCGCCAATGCATTTTTGCGCACCACGGTGGGCGAAAATATATTGCCGCGTCTACAGCAAGTTACCCAGCGATACGAAACCCGCTTCCATACAGCGGGTTTTATGCCTTTCCCCTTCAATGACGATCTAGCCCGCTTGCCGACCCTGGGCCGCGATGACCTGCGCAACCTGGCGCACCGCGTGGCCGATTTTCTGGCGGCCAGCTTTTCCGACTATATCGACCGCAAATTTACCGGCCAGGCCACCACGGATAAAGAAATGCGCGCCCGCACCTGGGCCGCCTATCGCAACCTTGCGGGGCTGTGCCGACAGGTGGGCACTGAGCCGCCTTACTGGCGGCAGGCAACTGGGCGCGGCATCAAATTGGCGCAAATGGAATCCGGCTTATTGCGGATGATGGCCCCGGAGTGGTGGCGCGCGCGGTTGAAGCGTCGCCGTGATCTGATGCGTGAACACCTGGCCATTGCAGTGGGCCAGGTGCAAAAAGCTGCGTCGGCCTATGTCAGCCGTTCAACCCTGGGCGAGTGGATAGAGCAGAAGAAACGCAACCGCGAATTTTTCAATTCGTTTGAGCTGGAAAACGAGGACGGCGATCGGGTGTCGCTGGCCGACATGGTAAACGGCAGCAATGCCAACCCTGCAATTCGGAGGTGTGAACTTATGGTAAGAATGCGCGGCTTTGAAGATCTGGCCGCTGAAATGGGGTGTGTGGGCGAGTTCTACACCATAACGGCCCCGTCAAAGTATCACGCGGTGCATAGCGCCGGCGGTTTTGTGTCGCAGTGGAACGGCGCAAGCCCGCAGGAAACGCAAAAATACCTGTGCGGCGTTTGGGCTAAGGCCCGCGCGGCGATCGCACGCGCCGGCATTCACGTTTTCGGTTTCCGCGTGGTGGAGCCGCACCACGATGGCACCCCGCACTGGCACATGCTGTTATTCATGCTGCCGGGCGACGTTGACCAGGTGCGCGATATTCTTTGCTATCACGCTCGCCGGGCAGAGTCCGAGGAGTTGCAGACCGCCAAGGCGCTGAAAGCACGTTTCCACGTTGAGCCGATCGATCCGGCAAAGGGGAGCGCTACGGGTTACATCGCCAAATACATTTCCAAAAACATCGACGGTTACGCCCTGGACGGTGAGGCCGACGACGAAACCGGCGAGAACCTGAAAGACATGGCCAAGGCGGTAAGCGCCTGGGCAAGTCGCTGGCGCATCCGCCAGTTTCAGCAGATCGGTGGCGCGCCGGTGACCGTTTGGCGTGAACTGCGCCGACTGCCTGGCGATGGGCAGATCATTCCCGATCAGGATATGGACAACGTGCGTTTTGCCGCCGACGTGGGGAATTGGTCGGCCTATACCGAGTTTCAGGGCGGGCCGCTGGTCGCCCGCAAAGATTTAACCGTGCGCCTGGCCTATGAGGTCACCGAGCGCGGCAACGTCTACGCGGAAGACGTGCAGCGCGTCACGGGTGTTTATTCTCCTCGCTTGGGGGAGGAGTCGGCGGTTTGTACGCGGTTGGTGAAGTGGGCGATCGTGCCTAAGTTGGCCGAAAGCGAAGCGGAGGCCGGTTTACCTGGCGGCAACGCCGCCCCTTGGAGTTCTGTCAATAACTGTACGCCAGAGGAATGGCGGCGATTATCGAGGGAGTTACAACGACGTGGTTTTGCCGGCGATCAGTATGAGATAGACATACTCACCAGGGGCAGCGCCCTGCGGATATACGGCGACCGAATGTTAAAAATGCGCAATGGACGCCTGGAGGAAACGGCCAGCGATCCGGCGTGTGAGTTGTGGCCAGGCTGGAATGGGTAGTTACAGAATTATTCATTTTGCTAAATAATATGTATACTGTACGAATATACAGTATCATTTTGCTAAACGAACAACAAGAAGGGGGAGCCGTGAGCGATTTTTTCTTTGAATCACTGGCTTTACAGCGCATTGAACTTGTGGCGCGCTTAGTCGCTAACGGACGTTGCAGCAGCGACGATCGGGAGTTGGCTTTATCATGGATTTCTGAGATGACTACTACACTGGCCGCAGACGTTGACCGGCAGATACAAAAACGCCCCCAGGGTGGAGGCGTTAATTCAGGCGGCGGAGGCGGCACCCTGCAATAAATCGAGCATCATTTGCCGTTGTTGTTGGCTCATGCCTTCAACAACGGTTTTCAGCAATTTATCCCCTGTTTTCGCGCTAGGGCTAATCGTGTGGGAAAAGGTTAAATTCATGACAAAAGTATGCCCACACTCCACATCAGCGCAGGCGCAATAAATATCTGCAATCTGCCGGTGTTTCCGGTTGGTCTTGCGAATCACAGCCTTTGAGCCGCACTCCGGGCATTCAATTTTCAGGACTCTCATATTCCGCTCTCCAGCTGTTAAAACATGCCGGGATTTTAGCCTTTTTTGCCTCATGCTGCATCCTTATCTGTTGTTTCAGAAGCAAAAGTTAGATACAGGTGCGGAGGGATTTCAGGATCGTTCTTGATGGCCATTGCCATTCGGCGCCCGATTGGGTACACCTCGCTTTTTTTATACGTCCGATCCACCTTTTCGGGGTCGCCTAATCCCGCTGTGTTCTGCGGAACGATGCCTGCCAATCCGGCAGGGAAGCGATGCGCGTTTAAAATGTCCTGGGCGCTGATGTTCTTGACGCTGGCGAATTCATCCTTTGCGGATATATCGCCCATCTCAATAAATTTGATGGCGTCGCCGTCACCGCCTGGAATGTTCACCAGGATCGTGGAGAAGTTGCCGATGCCTTTGCTGTCGCGCAACTGCCGTTCGATTTCTTCCTCCATTTCATCCGTCATGCTGGGATCTCGGGTGTAAAGAATGCCACCGGTATGCGCCCCATTATGGTAATAACGGCGGCGAAAAATGACCGCTTCACTGTTAAGCAACGCCGAGTGAACACCACCGATGTAATCGGGCAAGCCGTAAATATGCTGCTGCGGGTCATACATCTTGATGAAGATAATATCTTCCTCGGGGTACACCTGCGGTTCCCCTTCTTGCAGTACGACATAATCGCCAGGAATATCGTGCCCATCCTCCTGAGTTCTGCGCCGGCGCAAGTAGAGGCCGGGCAGGGGGTCAAGCCCAATTACATCCCCCCATCCGTTGCGCACTTTGGCTAACGCAATATCGCCGAAGGTCAAATAATCAAAAATTGCTGCCTCCAGCTGGTCATAGGTAAGGCCGCCGCCCTGGTAATCAGACAACACCATGTTTTTGCGGGCGTGAATAATGCCGCCATGCTGGCCGTTGAGATTGATAAGCTGCGCCAGGGCTAACCGGTCGATAGGCTGCGTGTAGTGATCGGCGGCTTTGTCATACCAGATATTCCGGTAATCCGTTCCCGTGGTTAAAACTGGTTCGGGCTTATCAAATGAGATGATGCTCATTTTTTTTGACTGTGGGCCGCGGTGCTCGCGTTTCACATACTTTTTCTTTTTCGTCATGCTGCTTTTTTCACTCCCCATCGGGATTTGGGTTTGTTCTCGTAGTTAAGGGGTTCGTTATGTAGGGCGTGCGTGATCGCCCAAAACGCCTCGGCGTGGCCAGTGTCTTGGCTACGGTCAGCAACAAACGTCATTGCATTACCGCTTTGGGTGGTTGTACGGCGCACCGCCATAAAGCTGGCGGCGATCTCTTTCAGGTTTTTGTCCCATTCGATGCGCTGGCTTTCCACCACATCAGCCGCTTTTAAAACCAGCTGATTTTTCGTGTTCACGTCATAACGGATAGGCACCGCCACACGCATGGCAAAGTGCTGGATGTTGTCGAATACACCGCTCCCAATGCCGGTAACGTCTACCCCCAGGTAGGTGAAGTTGTATTTTTTAAATAGCTGCTCAATCTGCCTTGCCTGGTAACGGAAATTGATGCCCTTCCAGTAAATCACCTTCAATACGCGGAATTTCTCCACGGCAAACATGGGGGGAGCGACAATCACAAAGCACGACAAATCACCGCTGCGGGCGGGGTCAAAACCTCCCCAAACGGGGCGATCGCCAAATGGGCGCAAGGCGTCCGGGTTGTGATCTTGCCAGGTGTCCACCTCAACGCCGCAGGCTTCCAGGTCGGCGAAGCTAAAAACGGAGTCCTTGCTATCAACAAAGACGCACATATAGAGCATGTTGAATGTGGCCGTGTTGTAGCGGTTGCGCAGTTTTTCAATATTGGCCAGGTTGAAGCCGCCGGCGATCGCGTCTTCCATCGTAATGATGTAGCGCCATTGGCCATCAGGGCACACCCGGCCACCGTCGCGCAGTTCATCGAAATCAGGGAATTTAACCGCCGTGCGCTTTTTGCTGCCCTGTTTCCATTCGTCCCCCATCCAAAATGGGTATGCCTGGTGCGTTTTGGCCGATGGTGTAGAAAAGTAGGTTGTGCGCCATTTGTCATGGGTGGCCATTGCGCTGGCCACCTCGTTAAGGTGGGCGAAGTTCGGCACCCAAAAATACTCGTCGCAATACAGGTGCCCGCTGTATGACTGCGCCGTGTTCTTGTTTGTTGAGAGGAAGCGCAGCTCTGCGCCGTTGCTCAGTCGGATAGGGTTCCCGGTCAGGGTGATGCCGAAATATTGCTCTGCAATGTTGACGATATAAGACCGAAATACATCCGCCTGCGCCTTTGACGCGGAAAGGAATATTTGCGGATCGCCCGTCATTACTGCATTTTCAAGCGCCTCATACGCGAAATACCAGGTTGCCCCGATCTGCCGGCTTTTAAGGATGTTTCGCACCTGCTGGCCAATATTCTGGCGCAGGTGCTTTTGGTAGGCGAAAAGGTGTTCTTCTGCCCAGGTATCGAAATCTTCCTGCGTCAGCGTAGAAATATCATTTTTCTTATATTTCCGTTTGCCTTTGCGTCCTTCCTCGTCGTTTGCGTGTTCGCCTGCCGGTTCTCCGCCCTGGCTGCCTGCCATCTTCTCCTTATGCTTATTGCGCTGTGCCCGTAGCTTTGTGGCATGGGCGATAAGCAAGTCCATTTCTTTCAGGTCGAGATCGCTTTTATTATCACGCCCGGCAAGTAGCTGATAGCGCCTTTCGATCGCGTCTTCTGTGCTCTCAACACTCAGCAGATCCGGCCAGCCATATTTTTCAGCCCAATAGTAAACGATCCGCCCATTAGGCAGATTTAATTCGGATGCAATTTCCTTAGGCGTATAGCGGCGCAGGTAAAGAGCGCGCGCAACGCCTTTTAATTCTTCAGAGTATTTAGCCATGCGGTTAATTATGCCGTGGCTGTAATAAAAAATGACGGCGCAGATTCGTGAATGTTCGATAAAGGGCTATAACCGAATTATCCAGAATAATGCAGGGTGCGCCGGTGTGTTTAATTGGCAATAATTGATTTGCAGCGTCAGGGGGGAATCAGGAGGGATATGTCTCATTTAAAAACTGACTGGCTGTGTGTTGCTACCGAAGGGGATACCGTTGATGGGCGGATATTAGAAAGACAATGGATTGTCGATATGGGGGAAACCTACGACATAAACCACTATGCCGCACTGATCTGGCCTGAGCATGAGTGTGACGCCGGTAATTTTGGCGAAGTCCTGGATGCGTTTTGGCAGGATGGGAATGATGGTTTAGCCCGGCTATTTGTCAGTATCTGCCCAAATAGACGTTTGCTTTATGCGAATGAGGAAGGGCAATTACTTTATTTCTCTGTTGAGCCAGAACTTAACTGGCGCGGTGGGGAACGTACTTACCTCAAGGGGCTGGCTGTAACGGATACCCCAGCCAGTATTGGCACCACACGCCTGCGTTTTAGTCGGCGCAATTTAACTAAGAAGGGATATTACAGTTATGTAATTTCCCATGATGGAAAAATTAAGCAGGAAGGAAAGATGAAAAATTGGCAAAAGCTGTTTGGTATTAAACCGAAGTTTGAGGAAGAAACCCCACAAGACGATTCGGCGCAAAACGACGATAAATTGCAGGCGTTGGCAAATGCGTTGAACGATCTGGAGGCGCGTGTAGCCACCATTGAAAATCAGCTTAATTCCGTGAAGGAAGACGTGGACACCATTACAGAAGTGGTAGACACGGAAGAGTTTTCAGCTATTCGCGATAACGCGAAAGAAATTGTTAACCGTTTCAATTCCCTGGGTAATGGCGGTAAACGTAATCCAGGCCGTAAACTTCCGTCTAAGGCCGGCAAGTTCAATTACCTGTAATTCTCGCACACATATAACGAGCTATTAATTAATCGCATTGCTGCGAGGGAGTTTTATGTATCTTAATAATGAAGCACGGGATTTACTGGATAAATATTCGGCTGGTATGGCGGCGCATTATGGTGCCCGCGATACCTCCCGTTATTTCTCCATGAATAACCCGCAGGAAATTGCGCTACGCCTGGCGATGCTGGAGTCTGTCGAATTCCTGAACATGCTTAGCTGCATGGACGTTGACCAACTGAGTGGCCAAGTGATTTCGGTGGGTGCTTCCGGTTTGCATACGGGCCGCAGTGAGAACGGGCGTTTTCACAAGCGTGTTGGCGTAGACGGTAATACCTACGATCTGGTTGAGACCGACAGCAGCGCGGATCTGCGCTGGGATCTGCTCTCTGTTTGGGCCAATGCCGGCCAGGAAGAAAACGAGTTCTTTAACCTCGTACAGACGTTTTCTACCCAGGCTTTCGCGCTGGATATGCTGCGCATTGGTTTTAACGGTAAAACCCGCGCCAAGACTACCGACCCCGAAAAGAATCCAAACGGTGAAGACGTAAACATCGGCTGGCATGAGCGCATGAAATCGATGCTGGGCGGTAGACAAATCATGACTGATCCGGTGGTGCTGGATGCGGCCGGCGATTACAAGTCCTTGGATTCAATGGCGCAAGATTTGATTAACGCCAAGATCCCGGAGCAATACCGCAATGACCCGCGCTTAGTTGTGCTTGTCGGTGCCGATTTGGTCGCTGCTGAACAGTACCGCCTGTATCAGGCCGCCGATCGCCCAACCGAAAAAATCGCCGCTCAAATGTTGGGTTCAACAATTGCCGGGCGCACGGCCATTATTCCGCCATTTATGCCGGGTAAGCGCATGGTCGTTACGCCGCTGAAAAACCTGCATATCTATACCCAGCGCAACACCCGTATGCGCAAAGCGGAGTTTGTGGAAGACCGTAAACAGTTCGAAAGCAAATACTTGCGTAATGAAGGTTATGCGGTGGAAGTGCCGGAGCTGTACGCGGCTATCGATGAATCCGCTGTAACGATCGGCAAGGTTAACGAACCTCTGGAGGGCTGATAAATGGCACTTTCTCCCGCCCAGCGCCATAACCAGCGCATTGAGATGGAGCAAAAGCTAAAGCAGAGCCAGGCGCTTGAAAGCACGGAAAGCCTGCACCTGATGATCAGGGCGCTGGAAGCCGATGTTGAGCATGTTCGAAGCCTGCCTTTGATTGCCGATCGTGTTGAGTTTAAGCGCGACGTGTTGTTGCCGCGCTGGATGCCAACGGTGGAAGCCTATTTGGCCAGTGGCCAGGTTTATGCAAACCCTGTTTTGGCGTGGTGCGTGATCTGGTTATTCGATGTGGGCGACCTGGATAAGGCGTTGGATCTGGCTGACATTGCGATCGGGCAGCACCAGGCCACGCCGGAGCAGTTGCGTAGCAATTTCCCCACGTTTGTGGCGGATACCATGCTGGCATGGGCGCAAGAGTCGGCGGGGCGCGGGGAAAGTGTTGAGCCGTATTTCTCTCGAACGTTTGAGCGTGTGGCGAACACCTGGCGCTTGCATGAGCAAGTAACGGCGAAATGGTACAAGTTCGCGGGGCTGGAAATGCTGCGCGGTGACGGCGGGCAAAAAGCGGCGTCGGGTGTGGATGATGTTCAAACGCTGGAAAAAGCCGATCAGCTGCTGGCTACCGCTGAATCGCATTACTACAAAATCGGCGTCAGGACTGCGCGGCAGAACATTGCGGCGCGGATGCGAAAACTGACGCAGGGTTAAAGACTACCGCAAGCCAGGCGGGCGCGGTGGAGGGCAGGCCACGAAAGTGAATCTGCGCCGTGGAAACCGGTCAGCCCGCCCTTTTACGGGGAATTTATGTTTAGCGGAAAGCCGATTGATTACCAGGATGAGCCGCTCAAAAACGCCGGATTTTGGCCGGACTTGAACCTGAAAGATTTCCAGGCGCAGCGGTCATTACCGCCCGATATTGACGCCAACACTATCGCGCAAGCGCTGCTGGCGGCAGTGACGGAAGTTAACGCGGAGCTGGAAACTGTAGAGGCGCGGTGGAGGATGAAAGGTTATCTGGCGGCGGCTGATGTTCCAGGGGTAAGCCTGGGCGACCTTAACGGCCTGTGTGCGCAGTACCTAAAAGCGGTATTCGCCAGGGCGAAAGCCGATCTGTTGGGGGAGTTCGCCACGATTGGGCGTCGTGATAGCCACCCTGGGCAGGAAAGCACGGAAACCCGCGCGGGATTGTTGGCGGAGGCGTCTGTAGTGATCCGCCGCATGAAAGGGTTGAAGCGGGCAACGGTGAAAAAGGTATGAGCAAGTTAGAGACGCTAACCGCGTTCCTCCAGGCCAATTTGCCGGCGCGTGTGGCTAACCTGGGTTTTAGCAGCGACATGGAAGAGGTGAGCTTTATCAACGCACAGAAGGATTTGGGGCTGAACCAATACCAAATGGCGGTGATGGAGTACGAAGCGGTGTTGTCCTGGGGGCGCTTCCCGTATCGCCAATTTGACCCGCGCAACCTGTGCGCGCTGTTGCTGGCCTGGCTGATTGAGAACGCCGATCAGGGGCTGATTGAGCAGGGATTTGAACCGGTGTTGCCGGATCTGGCGATCGTGGTCACGGACGATAAAACCGCGTTGGTGGAAATCGCGCTCAAGATGGCGGAGCCGCTCACGCTGACCCAGGACGAGGAAGGGCTAATCCCTTTCGACGGCAAGCGCTGGCGGTTGGCCGACCCGGAAATCTGGTGGGCCCTGGAAGGGCGCGTGTATGGCGTGGGCAGTACCGGCGCGCCGATCGGTGAAGCGCGGTGATTATCAACGGCGAGCTGAGCCGCCCGCAGCTGCGGGAGCTGCGCAAAGAATTGGCCAAGCTGGAAATGCCCCAGGCCAAACGCCAGCGCCTGCTATGGCGCATGGCCAAATACGGGGTGATAGCCGCGGCTAAGCGCAACGTGCGCAACCAGCAGCAGCCGGACGGCACGCCCTGGGAAGGGAGGAAGACCCGGCGACGCGGCAAGATGCTGCGCAATATGCCCAATTTGCTGCATATCCGCGACATGCCAGAGCGGGAGGCCGTGAGGCTTTACCTCCAGGGCGGTGGATACCGCAACGGCAATAAGGCCGTGCCGGCGGGCGTGGTGGGGTTTTCGCAATCGGCAGGTATGCGGGTTTCCATCAAGCGGGAACAGGTGGCCGGCAGGAAAGCCGACACCGAGCGGCAAGCCACGCTGCGCCAGGCTAAGAAGCTGCGCCAGCTGGGTTATCAGGTGAGGCGCGGGAAGCGCTGGCGAAAGCCGCCGCTCAAGGAAATTGTGGGAAATATGTCATTCGCGCAGGCCGGCTTGCTGATCCGTAAGTTGAGCGGCAAGGCGGCCAAAACGGCCTGGACGGTCGATTTACCGTCCCGCCCGTTCCTGGGCATGAGTGACGCGGATTTTAACAAAGCGTTAGCGCGTCAACTCCAGGCAATTGGGTTTGGCTGGAATGTGAAAGCGCAAGACATTAAGGGGAAACAATGAGTTGGCCAACGATTCAGGTTAACCAGGTAAACCGGCACCAGGGCGAAACCAAAGAGATCGAGCGGGTATTGCTGTTTGTCGGGGCCGGTAAAACCAATATCGGCAAAACGCTGCCGGTGAACACGCAAACCGATCTGGATGTGCTGTTGGGCGTGGGGGATTCGGTGCTGAAAAGCAACCTCCAGGCCGCCAAGCTGAACGCCGGGCAAAACTGGTTCGCGTATGTGCATGTGCTGGCGGAAGCCGACGCCGGCAAGAACTGGCCGGCGGCGGTACTGAGCGCGCAGCGTGTGGCGAGTGTGGAGGGCATCGTTAACCTGGTGCCGGCAACGCTCGATGTAGTGAAGCAGGCGCAGAGCCTGCGGGCGGAGATTATCGCCAAGTTTGGCCGCTGGCAGTGGTTCATTCTGTCGGTGGAATCGCTGCAAAAGGGAGAGGGTTGGGCCGAGTATGTGGGCCGCATCAACGACCTGCAAAAAGGCGTTGCCGAGCCGGCGATCCAGTTGGTGCCGCGTCTGTGGGGCAATGAGCCGGGCGTTTTGGCGGGCCGACTGTGTAACCGCGCTGTGACGATCGCCGATAGCCCGGCCCGTGTGGCTACTGGGGCGCTGGTCGAAATGGGCAGCACGTCCACACCGGTGGACGGTTCCGGGGAAGTGTTGGAGCTGGCGACGCTCCAGGCGTTGGAGGCAAACCGCTTTAGCGTGCCGATGTGGTATCCCGATTACGACGGCCTTTACTGGTCTGACGGGCGCACCCTGGATGTGGAGAGCGGCGATTTCCAGGCGATTGAAAGCCTGCGTGTGGTGGATAAGGCGGCGCGCCGTGTGCGACTGCTGGCAATTCCTAAGATTGCCGATCGGTCACTGAACAGCACGCCAACCAGCATTGCGGCGCACCAACAGTATTTTGCCAAGACGCTGCGAGAAATGGCGCGCAGTACGCAGATTAACGGCGTGACGTTCCCCGGCGAAGTCAAAGCGCCGCTAGAGGGGGATGTGCAAATTACCTGGCGCACCTCCACCAAGGTGGAAATTTACCTGGTGATCCGTACCTACGAATGCCCGAAAGGCATCACGGTTAGCCTGATGTTGGATAACTCGCTGGAGGGCGCGGCATGACAAAACGAATTTCTGGCCAGTCGGTTGATTTCAATATGGACGGTGATTTAGTCCATGCGGAAAAAGTGAGCCTGAGCATTACCGACAACACCGCCGCAGCCCAAACGGGTGGCGTGCCCGATGGCTGGGTTTCCGGCGACGTGGCCGCCGAGGGGGAAATGGAGCTAAGCACCAAATCCCTGGCGCAGGTGACTGCCAAAGCGCGGGCCGCCGGCAGCTGGCGCGGCATCCCGCCGATTGATCTGATGTGGTACGCCAAGGCCGGCGGGGAGGAGCTGAAAGTGGAGGCGTTCGGCTGCAAGCTGATTTTGAGTGACATTCTGGATGTTGATCCGAAGGGCGGAAGCATCATGACGCACAAGATTAAGTTTGTGGTGACGGACGCGGATTTTGTGCGCCTGGGCGGCATTCCTTACCTGGAAGCGGAAGTGACGCAGAACCTGATCGGGTAAGGGATAGAGATGCAGGAGCATGAGAAAAATATTCTCTGGTTGTTGATGTTGGGGGCGGTGATCGCCGTGGGGCAAGTCCTGAGCAGCGAGGAACCCATTACCCTGCGGTTGTTTGTCGGACGCATCGTGTTGGGATCGGCCACCTCGATGGCGGCGGGAGCCGCGCTTATCTGGGTGCCGGGGCTGTCGCCGCTGGCGATAGTGGGATTAGGGGCCGCGCTGGGCATCGCCGGCCACCAGGCTGTTGAGCTGTGGTTACGCCGTAAGGGAAGTAATCTTTTGAAAGGGAAAGGAAAATATGACTCTGAGTGAAAAACAGCAGCTGTTTACCGCCTTGATCGGCCAGTTGATCACCTGGGCCGGCGATCATGGCTACCGGCTGACGTTCGGCGAAGCCTACCGCACGCCTGAGCAGGCCGCGCGCAACGCCAAGACCGGCGCAGGCATCGCCAATAGCCTGCATACGCAACGCCTGGCGGTGGACTTCAACCTGTTTATTAACGGCGTTTACCAGACCCAAACCGAGGCATATAAACCGCTCGGCGAGTATTGGGAAAGCCTGGGTGGTGCCTGGGGTGGCCGATTCAAAGACCGTCCGGACGGCAACCATTTTAGCCTGGCGCACGATGGGCGGCGCTGATGGCCAAGGGGGCATGGTTGGGCCTGCTGGCCCTGGTGGCCAGCTTTGCCGGCGGCTGGCAGGCCAATGGCTGGCATCGGGATAGCCTGGAGTTGGCCGTAAACCGGGCCGCGCAGCGGGCTGGGGAGGAATCCCGCCAGGCATCGGAGGACGTGGCCAGCCGTTCGGCCCGGCAGTTGGAAAGCAAGCTGGAGGCGTTGCGCGATGCTCAACCGAAAGAGATCCGCACCGAAGTGGTTAAGCCGGTATTTACCCGCGTTTGTGTGTCTGATGAGCTTGTCAGGATGTACAACGAGGCCGCAGATAAAGCCGAACGTGCCATTTCAGGAAAGTTTGCTCGTTAAATGCCCGGAGCAATTACCCAGGATAAACGGGGTAACCGGTAAAGACGTTAGCGAGCCGTTATTAACCTATTTAGATATTTATCCGCTGTGCGCCGCGCGGCATAACCAATTAGTAGACGAAATAAATCAACGTAAGGAATTACAGCAATGAGCAAAGCAGAAAATAAAATTACTTTGACTATCCAGGGCAAAGACGTGGCTTTTGAGCCAAACACCACGGCCTATAACAGCCTGATTAACGATATGGCGATGGATAATAAAGTCGCCCCGCATGTGACCTATTTGCGCCGTATCGTTGCGGCGGAAAGTAAAACCGACCTGGACGATCTGCTTAAACTGCCGGGTGCACCATTGCAAATCGCGGAAGCGGTGAATGCGAAATATGCGCCGAAACTGGAAATTGAAGTAAAAAACTAACCAACCGGCTGCGGGCTATTGATAACAATTTCATTGAACAAGCGCTAACGCTGCGGCGTTATTACTTGCCGGCTGAAAATGATAGCTCTGAGAACTTAGCCCGCGCCATTTGGCTGGATAACCGGCATTGGGAAAATATGCGCGTGGCCACCGCAAACGGCATTTCTTTGGCATTTAAAGGCGAATAATGAAACAGCTAGATTTTACCCTGAGCCTGATCGACAAACTGACGCGGCCCCTGAAACAGGCCCAGGCATCGGTTACCGGTTTCGCGGAAAAATCGCAAGCGGCCTTTGGCAAGATTGCCGTGGGTGGTGCCGGGTTGGTCGGCGTTGGGTTGTCGATTAAGGGAGCGTTAGGCCCAGCTATCGAGATCACCGACGCGCTGAACGCGGCGGCCACGAAAGGGATTGATGACAGCACCTTGCAGAAGGTGGCGGGCGATGCGCTGGCCTTTGCCGCCAAATATGGCAAGTCGTCGGTGGACTTTATCACGTCTACCGAAGCGATCCGCAGCCAGGTGGGATTGCTGACCAACCAGGAGTTGCCGGCGTTTGCCGTAGCAACCAACACCCTGGCAGCGGCCACGAAAGCCAGCGGCGCAGAGGCGGCGGAGTACATGGGCAGCATGTACAACAAATTCAGCAGCTACGCCGAGAAGATGGGCCGCGTGAATTTCGCCGAGCAACTCGCCGGCAAAACGGCCTACATGGTCAAAGCCTTTGGCACCAACATGGGGGCGATCTCTGACCTGATGGAGGGCGCCAGGGGCGTGGGGGCAAATTACGGCGTCGGCATTGATGAGCAGTTAGCCGTGATGGGGCAACTTGAGCGCACGTTAGGATCGGAAGCCAGCAGCGTTTACGAGTCGTTTTACCAGACGGCCCAGGACGGGGCCAAAAAGCTGGGGATGAGCTTTGTTAACGCGGCGGGCGGCATGGCCAGCTTGCCGGAAATGCTGGAGAAATTACAGGCGCGCTACGGCAAAAGCATAGAGGGGAACCTCAAGGCGCAAGCCGCGCTGGATGATGCTTTTGGCGATTCGTCGGTACTGATTAAGCAGCTTTACGGCAATGTGGATCTGCTGAAACGGCACATTACCGAGCTGGGCAGCAATGACGGGATGAAGCGCGCCACGGAAATGGCGGAGCGC
Source organism: Serratia sp. HRI (assembly GCF_010119335.3). NCBI lineage: Bacteria > Pseudomonadati > Pseudomonadota > Gammaproteobacteria > Enterobacterales > Yersiniaceae > Serratia > Serratia sp. HRI. The sequence continues at coordinate 3,883,724 of NZ_CP083690.1, forward strand.
ATGGCCAATCCGTGGGAACGGCTTACCGCGATCTGGTATTCCATCCGGGCGGCGATGGGGTTAACGCTGTTGCCGGTGCTCTATCCGCTGATTAACAAAATGGCGGACGCGGGGCAAACCCTGGTGCGCTGGTTGAAGCTGTTCCCCAACCTGGCGCGGGCCATTGGCCTGGCGGTGCTGGCGTTCCTGAGCCTGGCGGCGGCGGGGGCGATAGCTAACCTGGCGATCGGCGTCCACATGTTCCTGATGCTGGGGTTACGCAACCTGCTGGGGCCGGTGGCCAAATTGCTGGGCCTCAATCGCCTGGCCATGCTGGCCGGCGGCGCGGCCACGGCGGTGTTTAACCGTGGTCTGGTGATGCTGCGTGCGGGCCTGCTGGCGGCGTCGATTGCCGCCCGCACCGGTGCGGTGTCGTTCCTGCTGATGAGCTGGCCGATCGCGCTGTTGGTGGCCGCTATCGGTGCCGTGGTGGCGGCGGTGTGGATGTTCTGGAAGCCGATTAAGGCGTTTGTGTCCGGGTTTATTGCCGGCTTTAAAGAGGCCGCCGGCGCGCTGTCACCCTTTGCCGGCGCGTTTGACCTGGTGAAGCGGGCGGCGGCTGGGGTATGGGATGCGATTAAGACGCTGTTTGGCTGGTTCGTTAACCTGCTAACCCCTGTCCAGAGCACGGCGGCGGAGCTGCAAGCCGTCACCACTGCCGGCCAGCTGTGTGGCCAGATCGTTGCCGGCGCGATCGGCTTGCTGCTGTCGCCGATTGAGCTGGTGATCAAGACGGTCGGGCACTTGTTCGATGCGTTCGGCATCGTTAAGCAAGGCTGGCTGGACGTGGTGGCCGCGTTTGATCCGTCCTCGCCGATTGAATCATTTATGACGATTGGCCGTGTGGTATCGGGCGTATTTACCAAGCTGTGGGGCGTGTTCCGGTCTGCGTTTGCCGACACCTACAACTGGATCATCGACAAAATCAACATGTTGCCGGGCGTCAGTATTGACCCCATGCATGTGGATGTGGTGCCGACGGTGACTGAACCCCAGGGAATGGTAAACATGCCGCCGGTGACGGTGCCGGCGATTGATGCGGGCGCGTTGCCCACTGGCCTGGCTACGTTGGAGGGTAGCAGCGCATTGCCGGCAGCGGCCCAGGCTGCGGCAGTGGCCCCGGTGGCTGTGCCACAACCTGCGCCGGCGCTGATGCCGGCGGCGGGGGCACGCAAAACGCTGATTGAGGATGTGAGCGATCCTATCGTGGTGCCCAGGGCGATGCAGGGAACGGCGGCGACGCCCGCGCCGGCGGTGCCGGTGGTGAAGGTGCCGCAGCCCCCGGCGCAGCAGGTGCAGGTGCTGGCCCAGGTGCAGACCGAGAAAAGCGCGCCGCCACCGCCCGCGCCGGATAAGTTGCTAAGCGGCGGCAGGTTAAAAGGAATTGGCCCCGGTGGGATTAATAAGGAAATTAACAATAATTCCCGAACCATTACCGACAACCGCAAAAATATTGAGAACGTCCATATTAACGTTAAGCAAGGTATGACGCCTGAGCAGCTAATGGAATGGCAGGAATTAAGTTAATGAGTGAACCCCTTTATATTGACCTGCTAATTGAAAATGGCGATTTCTCGCTAAATACAGGCCGGGAGCCGGTGTTATGTCATAACCGGGTAAGTATTGGGCAAGATTGTGTCCATGCCATTTTAGAAAGTGGATTGGTCACGCAATTAGTGGCGGAAAGAAGTCCAACGCTCCGCGCTGACGTCATTATGCAAATGGTGTTATTGCTGGAAGACGATACACGAATTATTCCGGGCACGGTCGTGATTAGCGAGGAAACGTTAAAGCGGTTGTGGGTGACCGCAGAAACTTATGATTTCGGCAAAGTGGAGGCCAGCGTTAATTATGACAATGAAACCGCAGGTTGATTACGAGAAAGCATTAACAGAAAGCGGAATGCCCATTACCACGGAGCAAGTTAATTCCAAATTTAACGAGCTGGTGACCGCCGAAGGGTTAATTACCAATACGTCCAAAATGTCACCGTTTTGGCGACTTATCCAGGCGATTATTACCGCCCCGGTGATGTGGTTAAAGGATGTTCTGGTGTCGGTCGTCATGGCCAACATGTATTTGGCCACCGCCGGCGGCACCTGGCTGGAAATGTTCGCCTGGGGCGTCAACGTGAAGCGCAAGCCGGCGACGGCAGCCGAGGGCGTTTTTCGGTTCGACAAGGAAAACGCCAGTGTCATGGTCACGATCCCCGCCGGCACGGTGGTGCAAACCGAGCGGCTTAACGGCCATGTTTACAGCGTGGCGGTGGTGAAGGAAACCACGCTGGCCGCCGGCACCGCCGGCGGGCTGGTGCCGGTGAAAGCGACCGAGCCAGGCGGCGCGCATAACCTTGCCCCCGGTTACTACCGGATTTTACCCCAGGCGGTGCCGGGCATTGTGCGGGTGGAAAACGAGGAGGGCTGGTTACTGGCCCCTGGCGCTGACCAGGAATCCGACGACGATTTACGGGACAGGGCGCGCAACCAATACAACCTGGCGGGCAACTATCACACGGATGCGGTTTACCGCAGCATGATCGCCAGCGTCGCCGGGCTGAGTATCGACCGAATTTTTTTCCAGCACGACGCCCCGCGCGGGCCAGGAACGGCAAATGCCTATCTGCTGCTGGATTCCGGCGTGGCCTCGCAGCCGTTTATTAACGCGGTCAATGATTACATCACGAACAAAGGGAACCACGGCCACGGCGATGATATGCAGTGTTTCGCCATGCCGGAAACCCAACACAACCTGGCCGTAACGCTGTTTGTGGAGAACAAAGCCAACTTTACGGCGGATGCGCTGGCCGCGCTGACGCGAAACAGCGAAACCCTGATCCGCTGCGCGTTCCGGCAAAACGCCGAGTACGACGTAAAGAAAACCTGGCCTTATGCGCGCTTCTCGTTTTCGAACCTGGCCAGGGAGTTACACCGCGCTTTCCCCGAGCTGGAATCTATCGCGTTTTCCCTGGGCGATATTGTTAGCGAGCTGAACGTGCCGCGTTTGAAAACCTTGAAACTGGAGGTTGCCGATGCCTGATTTTAAAGAACGCCTGGCGGGGATGCTGTTGCCGTCCTGGATGAATCGCGGGGAGCCGGCCAAGCTGCTGCGCGCCTGCCGCCATTTCTGGTTGTGGGTGTATGGCTGGCTGACCTGGCCGCTGAAACAGCTGGATGCGGCCACCTGTGCGGTGCCGTTGCTCCAGGTGCTGGCGTACCAGCGCGATATTACCCGCTTCAACGGGGAGCCGCTGGAGCTGTTCCGCAAGCGCGTGCAGTACGCCTTTATCAACGCCCGCGATGCGGGATCGGTGGCGGGCTTTATCGCCATTTTTGAGCGCCTGGGCGTGGGTTATGTGGAAATCCTGGAGCGCCAGCCGGGCATAGATTGGGACGTGATCAGCGTCCGCGTGACTGATGGCCAGGTGGCCAGTAATCCCGATCTGCTGATGCAGGTTATCCGGCAGTATGGCCGCACCTGTCGCCGCTATCGATTTGAAGTGATTAACAATTCTGTCCTGCAATTACGCGCTGGCTGGGCGGGATGTGAATACGTGACTTACAGCGCCGCCAGCGCGGTGGCCAGTATCAATAACCAACATTCCGCCACCGTGGCGAGCGCAACACTGAAAGGATAATCAACATGTCACAAACCGCGATCACCTTTGCCTTTGAGCAATGGAAAGCAAAAGAAGCCGTGAACGGTTCCCGCGTGGTGCTGGATGAGTTCGTTTTCGCCAACGTGCCGGGCCTCGATGCCGGCAAGCCGATTGACCGCAAAGAAGGAATGCCGCCGGCGGGCCAGATTGTGCACCGCCAGGCAGTGAACAAAACCGGCGTCGTGAACAACAACGCCGTGGTGTATTCGGTCACCCTGGGCACCGAGGTGGGCGATTTTGACTTCAACTGGATCGGCCTGGTGAACAAGGCCAGCAACACGGTAGCGATGATTGTTCATGCGCCGACGCAACGCAAGGTGGCCAACCATGCCGGCCAGCAGGGCAACGCGATCACCCGCTCCTTTGTGATGGAGTATGACGGCGCGGCCAGCGAGACGGCGATCACCTCGCCGGCGGAAACCTGGCAGATCGACTTTACAGCGCGCCTGGGCGGTATCGATGAGATGCAGCGCCTGATTAACCGCGATCACTACGGTGCCGGCGCGTTCTTTGGCAATGGGTTCCTGGTGGCCAAGGCCGGCGCGCAGTATTTCGTGACGGCGGGCACCGGCTATGTGGGCGGGCTGCGCGCGGTGCTGGCGGCCAACCAAAACATTACCGTGACGGCCAAGCCTATCAAGGTGTGGGCTGATGTGAGTTTGCAGGGCAACGTGGTAAGCCAGTGGGCGGCGGCGGTGAAATTCACCGTTGCGGCTACCGCAGCGGATTACACGGATAACGCCGGCTTTAAGCACTATGTGTTTGCGGTGGCCAGTATCGACGCCGCCGGCAACATTACCGACCTGCGCCCGCAAGGTTCCCTGTCCGACCAGGCCGGCAATGATGCCTACTTGCGCAAGGATGATAACTTGGCGTCCCTCAAGGACAAGGCGAAAAGCCGGGGGAGTTTGGGCCTGGGCACCGCCGCCACGCGTAACGTAGGCGTGGAAGGTGGCAATGTGATGGAGGTCGGGGCGTTTGGCCTGGGCATGGGTGCCCGGCATCGTGATGATGCTTACTGTAACCAGGGCGAAATCTACCGGTTAAACAACGCCTCGAAAAACGCCCCCGGTAATCAGGTTTATGGCGTCTTGAGTCTGCCGTGCGACGGCGGCCCGTCAGGTGGCTATCTGGCTGTGCAGAACAACGCTGATGCTTTTATCGGTCGGTCGAATATTCCCGATAACGGGGTGACCTGGTTCCAGGTATACACCACGAAATTTAAGCCGAAAGCGCAGGATGTGGACGCGGTATCGGCCACGCAGGGCGGCGAGTTCAAGAAGGAAATCCAGGCATCCGGCGGCGTGATGGTGGCGAATAGCTGGAAAGCCAAACCAGGCGGCCTTTTCCCTGGGAACGGGGACGGGGCCAGCTATGAAACCTGCAATGTGGATCTGCAAAGCTGGTATGGCCTGGGCTTTTTTAACACCTGTAAAGCGGAAGGGATCCAGGGGCGAACGGCGTTCTTGAACGTGCGCACCGGGTCATTTTCGGCCAAGGGGCGGATCACTGGCGCATCCGTGTGGGATGGCGACGCCCGCGTTTACTCGCCGGCGAACAAGCCCACGGCGGCGGATGTTGGCGCGCTGACCGATGCCCAGGCGGCGCAGAAATATGCCCTGCGTTCTATCCGCGTGAACGGCAAGCCGCTGACCGGTGACGTTAACTTGTTGGCGTCGGATGTGAACGCCTGGAACAAGACCGAGGCAGACGGGCGTTTTGTGAAACAGGCCGGCGACACCATGACCGGGCCGCTGACGGTGCCGCGCATTGTGTTTCCTGATGGGTCTACAGCAAACGCGGATAGCGATGTGAACCGCCCCAACGGATTTACCGTTGAATCGTTGGCCGAGGCCACCAATAAGGGGTATCCGGTGCCGGGTGGCATGGGGATTTTGTTCACCGGCAAGGCAAACGAGTTTCGCAACGCGCAGTTTTTGGTGGGGTCGGGTGACCGCTCTTTCTACCTGCGATCCATGCGGAAAGATAGCCCTGGCTCTACTGAGTGGGCGCGGGTGTACACCACGGACTACAAACCGACCATTAGCGATGTGAAGGCCGCCGACCACAGCAATAACTTTGCTGCGCGGATGGGGGTTGCCCGTGTGCTTACCGGGGCAGAAAAACCGACGTCTCCAGGCGTATGGAGCGTGGAAAATAGCTCTTGGACGCCTGTTGCGTGGGGAACGCTGTATGTGGCCACCAACGGCACCAATTTAAGCACGGCCTCCGGTAACGGGAAATTTATTCACTATCTGTTTATCGCCCACGGCACCGCGAACAAGTTCTATGTTGCAACGGATGTGAACGGCGGATTCACCGGCTGGGAAAGCTATCTACCCAGGAAAGGCGGCCAGCTTTCGGGGGCGTTGACGAGCAGTGCCGAAATTACGGCGAAATATCTGTCAACGCCAACGGGCGCACCTCCAGAAGGGAGCGGCACGTATTCCGAGCAACTCGACACCAAAGCCCCTTTCTATCAGGAAAATTACAATTGGGATGTTGCCGAAGGGGGCCGCTATGTCCCGTTGGTCAAAGGCAAAAGCACCCGAAAGGGGCAGGGTTACCCAACGGCTGTAAGTTTTGGCTATCTGATGGATGGGGCAGGCAGCTTTGCTAAGCCCTGCATTCATGTGCGGGGGGATAATAACGCAGAGGCTATCTGGCGGTTTGATCCGAACACTAAGCAGTTTGTTGCCCCCGGTAACCTGGTTGCCGGCGGCGCGGTGTATCAGAACGACGGCAATATTAAAGGCTCTATCTGGGGCGGTTATCTCAGCAACTGGCTAAACAACCAGATTAACGGTCGCGTTGATTGGGGGTCATACAATCGTGATGTTGGGGCCAGGGCAACTATTGACTATGTAAACAGCCGTTCAGCTGTTGCCGGCGGCCGCAATGCCTGGTGGTACAAGGACGAGGTGACGGGGTTCATTATTCAAGGCGGGGTGGTTAACCGAGTGGACTATGTAAACCGTGTCGGTTTCCCACGCGCTTATGCGCGGGAGTGCTTCGGTGTGCAACTGACGTTGGCCAGCTCCAACGGGAATTGGTTCGGCGATAGCCGGGTCAATATCCAGGCGCGGGATCTGGATAACAACGGGTTTAATGCAATGATGGACGGTCAAGAACAGGTCGTGTTTTGGCAATCGGTGGGGGTGTAACGATGAGCTATGGATTTAGCGCAACGACCAAGGCTTTCTATGTTTACGAAGATAAAGAAAGCTATGAGGCAAACGGTAATTGGCCGGAGGATGTAAAGCCCGTTAGCGATCAGGTGTGGGAAAAATATTGTATGCAAGGCCCGGAAGGAAAAGAGCGCGGCGCAAATCAGCGCGGCTTGCCGTGCTGGGTTGATATTCCCGCTCCAGCGAAGGAAACGCAGACCGCTGCAGCCACCTGGCAAAAAGGGCTGCTACTGGAAAAGGCAGGCAAGGCGATCGCCCCCTTACAGGATGCGGATGATTTGGGGATTGCGTCAGAAGCAGAGAAAGCGGCGTTGCTGGCCTGGAAGAAATATCGGGTTTTGCTCAATCGCATCGATGTGGAACACGCGGACAAAATCACCTGGCCGGAGGTGCCGAGTGTGGCGTAAGGCTGTTTTGCGGATGCCTGGTGATATGCAGGCGCTGACGTGCTCGATGGTGCCGGCGCATCCGTGGGTTTATGGCGTAGGGCGGCAAGAGGCATCTGGTAGTTACCTCAGCCCGACCAATGCCGTGGATTACCTGGCGGGCAAGCTGGCCGGCCAGGGGGCCGAAATCACCGCCACCGTGTTTATGATCTGCGCCAACTCACACGCCGAGTTTATGCCGTTGGTGGCGTCGCTGTCGGGGGTGCTGCCGCTGCCGGCGTTAAACCAGGTGCAGCGCATGGCGCAGACGGCGGCCACGCAGGCCGTTACCCGGATGCAACTGCCTGGGAAGATGGGCGGCGGCTTGCCGGCGGCGGCGGTGCTTTCGACCAGTGCGCAGCGCCTGGCGCTGAATGCGCAGCGTATCGCAGAAGCCAAGGCGGGCGCGGCGCTTGGGGCGAGTATTGGCGGCTTGCAGTCGGCTTTGACCGGCTTTGCCGAGGCTCGCCAATCCGCCCTGGCGATGGTGAGCGAGGCCATGACGGCGTTACAGGGAAAAAGCGCGCCGGCGTGGGTGTTCACGGCGAAGGGGGCCGCCGCCAGCGTTGGCGCGGCGATGAAAAAGGATATTCCTCACCAGGATGCGGTTTTTACCCTGGCGGTGTTGTTCGTAGGCAAAGATTTAGGGCAGTTGGAGGCGATGATCCATGACGATAGTCACGCTGGCGCTTAATGGTGAAGCAATCCCGCTTAAAGGGATCATGGTGACGCCGATGATGCAGTTTCAGGATAAAGACCAATCCGGGCAGACCTCGAGCACGGCGAACGCTGAGCAGGGCATCAAGCCCAAGGAACTGCGCATTTCCGGCACGATCCCGTTCAGTGAAGCCAAGGTGTTAACGCGCCTGTTTGCCCTGGCGGAGGCCACGGAGGGCGGCAAGTTGAAACGCTACCGCGTGGCCAACCATACCGCCCAGGCCATTAATTTTAGGCTGGCGACGTTCACCGGTTCTATTGACGCGCCGAAACAGGACGGCAAGCAAGCCTGGCTGGTGACGTTCACGATGCGCGAGCATTTGAGCGTGCCGGAAAAGAAAGACGCGCGGGAGGGCAGCAAAACCGCCGCCAAAAAACAGACGCCAGGCGCGAATGGGCAGGTAAACGGGAAGGGCGCAGCGGCAGAGGACGAACAGAAATTGAGTTGGTTTGAGCGCCGCGTTTTGAAGCCGGCGGATGATGCGTTGGCCGGCGTGGTGGGGGGCGAATGAAACCGATTAAGCGTCTGATGTTGTCCGGGGATGCGGTGCCGCTGGTTGATCTTAACCTGGTGCTGGAGTTGAACGGCTGCGGGCGCGGGTTTATCACCGCGCAGACCGAAACGGACTACACCGGCAAGCTGGTGCGCCTGGATGCCGGCTATACGGATAGCATTTTGCGTTGGTTCACCGGGTATGTGGAGCGCGCGCAGCCGGCAGAGAACGGTTTTCAGCGGTTGTTTGTGCGAGAGCTGGCGGGCGTGTTCGAAAGGTTGTGGCCGTGTTCGTTCCAGCACCCGACGCTGCGCCAGGTGGCCAACTGGTTGGAAGAAAACAGCGGAATAACGATCGCGCTGCCGGCGCAGGCGGATTACCTGGACAAGCCGATCCCCCATTTCACCCATAGCGGGACGGGTTATCAGCTGTTGGCCAACCTGGGGGCCGCGTTTGGCGTGCCTGATTACGTTTGGCAACCGTTGCCGGATGGCGGCGTGTTCCTGGGGAGCTGGGCGCATTCCATGTTTGCCGGCAAGCCGGTGGATATTCCCGCCGAGTTTAGCCAGGCGCGCGCCGGCGGCAACAGCATGACGTTGCCAATGGTGCAGGCGCTGCGCCCTGGTGTGGTCGTCAATGGCCGCCGGCTGTCGAGTGTTCGCCTGGAAAACGACGACACCACGATCACATGGCTGGCGGTAAACCCGCTGACGGGCAAGGCCGTGGCCATGACGCCGGCGCAGCGCCAGATTGATGCGGCTTACCCGGAGTTATCGGCGGGCCTGCATCTGCCAAAATTCGCCAGGGTAGAGGCCCACGCGGAGGCGGTGACCAGTGGTGACCTGGCCGATCCGTTCCGGCCACGCTACGCCGTGGATTTGCAGCTGTTGGACGCAGACGGCCAGCCGGCAAAAAACACGCCGATTTATCCGGCGGTGCCGCTGCCGGTGCCGATGGCGGGCCAGGATTCGGGCATGTTCCAGTTTCCGCCGGTGGGAACGCTGGTTGAGGTGGCTTTTACTGATGGGCGGCCTGATAAGCCGTTTATCCGGCAGACGCTGGCCCAGGGCAACACGCTGCCGGATGTGAAGCCCGGCGAGCAGCTACAGCAGCAGCGGGAGGAAGTTTCCCAGCGGGTGACGCAGGCAGGGGATTGGGAGCGGAAAACCGACCAGGCGATCCGTGAAAATTCAATGACCAGGGAAATCCAGGCCGATGAGGAAACGCGCACCGTGGTGGCCAGGGGCACAACCGTGCAGGCTAACGATAAAACCACGGTGCTGGGCACATCCACCTTGTTGGCCGGTGCGGTGCAGCACATCGCAGAGGGCGATTACAGCGTAGCGACGCAGGCCAACAAGGTGGCCAGCGTGGGCGGCGATGCCACCACGGCGGTGGCCGGCAGCCTGATGGAGAAGATCGGCAAAATCCGCAGCAGCATAGCGGCAGCGCGCCAGGAAGTGATCGCCCCGGTGGTATGGGTGGGGAGCCAGCAAATCAATGTGATGGCCTTGATGCTGGAAACGCTGGAGGTGGTGCAGGAGCTGGCGCAGCAGACTGCCGCCCACACCCACAGTAACACCGGCGCACCGCAGAACGCGCAGGCAATCAGCGCCGCCGGCGCGAAGTCCAGCCAGCTGAAAACCAAATACGCGCCAGTGATTGGGTAGGGCTAAATATTGATCGCCCGCACCGATCAATAATGAGTAATTGATCTACACAACCAATTATCTTTTGAGCGCGTAACCGTGTAGAAATTGAACAAACAAGAAAGCCAACACCAGGAAGCACCAGCCCGCCCCGCGCGGGCTTTTTCATGCCCGCAATCTGGCCGCCTGTGCGCCATTCTGAGCCGCTTTCCAGCCCGGCGACAATCCCACGTGAATAAATCCGATCACCGCAGCAGCGTGCCGCCAGCGCGGCAGAAACCCCACGAAATAAACATCTTGCCCACGAAAACGGCACTACACCGCACCCGCCTGCGCAATTTGGATCAAGAAATTTTTTCAGTTCTGATTTTCTACAAAACACCCCGCCGAGCCGCGCCGCGCCTGGGGCTTTGCGAGCAATCCCAAACTGAAAAGATTGAAAAGAATTTCATGTTTTTTCAGTTTTTGGATCGCGTGGTGTTGTGGGTGAAATCAATAAGATGATGAATATAAAGGGTTATTTGTAAATTACGTGGATCGCGGCGTGTCTGGAGCGGATCGCCAAGAAATGCTGGCAGAACCTGGCAGGCCAGACGCCGCAAGGGTTTGGGGGCGTGTGGGTGTTTTGGTGAAACTGAAATTCATATGACTAGGCCAAGGCTCCAAATGCAGATATAAGCAAAAGCGATCCAGGCGAATATGTGGGGGAAGTAGTGAAAACCTATGATAGAGGTATCAAAAATTCTTGGTGCTAATACCTTGATTTCAAACCAAATACATTTCCAATAACCACGGCTTAGCGGTGTTACAACTCCATTATTAATATTGACAGCAACAGGGCCAAAGTGAACGTATAGCCCATTATCGTTTACGTCATTTCCAAAATATTGAAACATGAATAAACGCTTATAAAACATTCGCTTATAAAAAATATGATTGTGTGGAGCTTCTCGAGGGATTTCTGCATGAGGCCACCCCCATTTTACTATCCCATTTGCACCAGGTAAGCCGAACAATTTAGGAGGGAATACCGATCGGGCAAGTTCGGAAGCATTGACGCCTTTGAGCAATAAAGCGTCAATTGTTGGCTTATTAGCGTCCTGAGATAACACAAAAAAACGCTGCCAGCTAAAGAGCCAAAAAGCAATCAATATGATAGGAGCAACATGTAGAGAGGTTAATTTTAGCCCCAGATTGCCGATCGGGATGGAGTCGGCGAAAGATGCCCAACCCCCTAAAAAGAGAATGAGACCAGCTGAGGATAAGATTAATCGTGTGCTGGCTGTTTTAATATCTTCCATGTTGTTTCCCCTTTGCTTTCTCAAAGTCATCATAGCATCGCGATCTTGTTTTAACTGCCATGTCCAGTGCATTAGTGATTTTTACGGAAAGAGTATTACTATGAGGAAAACCATCATCACTCTTATTTATTCGAAGCTCTGCTAAACACTCTAGAGATAATAAAAGGCTTTTTTCTGATAGATGGCTTATTTCATTGAAAATGTTAGATGGTAGTTGGCCCGGTCTACGCCACCAGTCTTTTACGAATGACTCTAATTTATATAGTGAATCATAGTAATTTATTAACTTAATGGCCTTTTCCCCATCCAAATATTTGGCTTGTGGTGCGTTGGGATATAGGAGAGGAAGGTAGGGGATAAAATCTTCTTTTTGATCGCCTAAGTTTACCAAGTCGTGAATTTCGTGGTTGAGCGGTTGCCCTAAATCAGCATTCTTATTGTTTTCAGTCGCATTCATACTATAGTTGATTATTGCTCGTTCTTGAATGTAGAGGACTCTTGATATTGTTCTTAACAGTTCAGGAGTTAAGAACTTTATAGCATCTCTTTCTTTCTGTATCTTTGATTCAATCTCTCTTTTACGGGAGTTAAAATCCGAAATCCAAGCACCCAATAATGAAGCGCTGGCACCGAATAAGGCACCGGATACAGCAGCAAAGTTCATTGTTAAAAGGAAGGTTACGCCTAACAGGAATAAAATTAATGATGGTCCTAAATGTGGGTTGGTTATGAAAAAATTGAGAACATAATTCTTTGTGGCTTTTAAATTCATATTAATCATCCATGTCATATTTTGAGGATAAATAGTTATGGTAACTACATAATCCTTCATTATCTTGTTCATCTTGTGTGAGCATTTCACCGCAAATCGAGCATGATTTACGTTCTAAAACACATTCGCACCATCTACAACTTTGTTCAGCTATTAAAAAAGTTTCATGTCCACATTGATAGCACATTTCATATGTAGGCTCATCTCCATCTGGAGGCCAATAAAAGAACTCACGTTGTAAAGCCTCTATTAATAAAGGCGCTATCAACTCGGTTTCCCCACAGGAAGTACAAATGAAATTAAATAAATTCTCATCCTCAGAAACAGTTTCGCCAGCAGCTAAATTCATATGCGAAGCATTCAAAAGCTTGGAGCCGCACTCTGGGCAGCTACAATGTTCAAGATACTCTTCCATACCAGCTGGGACTCCAGCCTTTTCCCAAGAAGATAGGCTGTTAATGAGTTGCTGAGAGAAAAACTGTTTGTGTTTGAGCATTGTGTCCCATGCAGAACCTAGTACGTTCTGTGGAAAATCATGAAGCTCACTTGTAATGAAATCTCGTACAACAGGGAATAAATCAGCAACAAATTCTGCTACTTCACCAAGTGAATTGTTAGGGTGCAAATGTTCTAAATGATTTCGGCATTCCTGAAGTTTTTCGACAACAGTCCAATCAACGGTAACCCCAAAATTTTTAAAGCGTTCTTTAATTTCGGAAACATCGATAGTGCTTTTCTTAAATCTGCCTTCAGGTTGCCAAGTCACTCCACCGCTACCATCTGGATGAGGCAATATTTTGTTAGGAGGACTATGGATTAATTCATAAGCCAGCTCATCAGTGTTTACTGATATGGCTATTTTGTATTTGAAAAGCAATAGCAATCCAGCATGAAGATTGCGAACGGATGAAAGTGCTCTAAAAGGGTTGCCGCCATCGCTTTCGGGGAGTTGGGATAGCTTGAAGTCTTCAATGCCGAGTTGTATCGATACAATCGCATTCTCATAAAGCTTTTTTGCATCTAACTTTTTTGCTGCACTTTTCATATGAGGTCAATCCTTTTGATAGGACTAAACGCTAGAATTTCTGCCGCCATTTTGTCGCCACTTGCAAGAAAAAGGGGCTACGTTTTCACGTAACCCCTTGTTTTATTTGGTGGAGCTGGGGGGATTTGAACCCCCGTCCGAAATTACTACACCGTCGGCACTACATGCTTAGTCCAATCTTTACATTCGCCGGCCAGCTGCGGATGGACACGCTACTGACAGACTAGCCTGATTGAGTTTAACGCTTCAGCCCCAGGCAGGACATCCACGCGATCTCTTTTGGGTTTGACCTCTCTTGATCCCCGTCCTAAGAGCGGAGGCTAGGGAGAGAGGGCTCTAAGCAGGGTATTAAGCTGCTAAAGCGTAGTTTTCGTCGTTTGCGACTATTTTTTTGCGGCTTTTTACGAGGCCAACCGCCCCTCGGCATGCTCCTAGGGCTTCGCAAATCCCGTCGAATCCAGAATCAGCCCCAAGTAACTTTGTGCAGTATACCAGAAGTTTACCTCGATAAGCCAGCGGCTTAACGATTGGCGTGCTTCATGATACGGGCTTTCGCCGTCTGCCATTCGCGATCTTTGATGTCATCGCGTTTGTCGTGCTCTTTCTTGCCTTTGGCTACGCCGATCTTGATCTTGCTCCAGGCATTTTTCCAATACAGGGACAAGGCCACCACGGTGTAGCCATCGCGGTTGACGCGGCCGAGCAGGGTATCCAGCTCGCGTCGGTTCAGCAGCAGTTTACGGGTACGCGTCGGATCGCACACCACATGCGACGAAGCCACGTTGAGCGGGGTGATGGTGGCGCCAAACAGATAGGCTTCACCGTCACGGAACGTCACGTAGCTGTCGCTGAGGTTGGCTTTGCCTGCACGCAGCGATTTAACTTCCCACCCTTGCAGCGACAGGCCCGCCTCGAACTCTTCTTCAATGAAGTATTCGAAACGCGCGCGCTTGTTTTGAGCAATGGTGGCGGTACCGGGTTTGTGTGCTTTTTTCTTTGTCATAGTGTGTTCATTATACTGGATGCTTCAGCGAAAGAAATCCTTTCCCGTTCAGCACCTGCGCAATTTTTCGCATTTTTGGCGCCCTCAGCCCTTAGCAGATTTTTTGTTTGCCGCCAGATAAATGGTATTATCTGTACGTTTTATGTCTCACAGGAAATGATATGCCCCAGATCAGTCGGTCTGCATTAGTGCCGTTCAGCGCCGAGCAGATGTATCAGTTGGTTAACGATGTTCATTCTTATCCCGATTTTCTGCCAGGTTGCACCGGCAGCCGGGTGCTTAACGCTACCTCCAACGAAATGACCGCCGCGGTGGACGTCGCCAAGGCCGGTATCAGCAAGACCTTCACCACGCGCAATACGCTGCTGGATAACCAAAGCATCAATATGCAGCTGGTCGATGGTCCGTTCCGCAAGCTGATGGGCGGCTGGCAGTTCACGCCGCTGAGCGAAGAGGCCTGCAAGGTGGAGCTGCACCTGGACTTCGAGTTCACCAACAAACTGATTGAGCTGGCGTTCGGCAAGGTGTTCAAGGAGCTGGCGGGCAGTATGGTGCAGGCATTCACCCAGCGGGCGAAAGAGGTCTACAGTGTCTGACATCCAGGTCGAGGTGGTGTACGCCTTGCCGGAGCGTCAGTACCTGCGCAAGGTGAAACTGGCCGAGGGCAGCAGCGTCGAGCAGGCGATCCAGGCTTCGGGCCTGCTGGAGCTGCGCCAGGATATCGATCTCAAGAGCAACAAAATCGGCATCTACAGCCGCCCGGCCAAGCTGGGCGATACGCTGAACGACGGCGACCGGGTGGAGATCTACCGGCCGCTGATAGCCGATCCGAAAGAGCTGCGCCGGCAACGGGCAGAAAAGGCAAAAAAATAAGGCGCTTATAGCGCCTTATTTTTTATCTGAAACTGATTTTCTCTTCCGCGTTGCAGCCTGCGACTGTCATGAGGAACATCATGCCCCCTCATGGGCCGGAAGAGCGGGCAGCGCCGATTACTTGGTCAGCGCCGGTTTGTTCTGGATGTCGGTCAACACGCCTGCGCTGTCGAAGGTCAGCGTCAGCGTCTGCTGGGTGATGTCTTCATGGCCAGGCTGCTGGCGGAACACATAGAACCACGTCTGAGTCCCGAACGGGTCTTGCAGCATTGGGGTGCCCAATGTGTAAGCGACCTGTTGTTGGGTCATCCCTTTCTGAATTTTCGCCACGTCGGTCGACGTCAGGTAGTTCCCCTGGTTGATGTCAGGACGATAAACCACCTTTTCAAAAGTAGAACAGCCTGCAGTCAGCATCACAAGAACTACAGCGGCGGCAGTCAGCGTTTTACAGCGCATAGTAATCACATTCCTTTAGGGCATAGGATGCCGATGATAATAGACCTTGCGGCAGTTGGAAACCTTTATACCCTTCATCTTTCAAGTTGCGACGCGTTGGCTTTCTTTCAGCACCTCAAGCGCTTGGCCTGTTTCAGGCCGTTGAGGAGGCTTCGAATCGCCGCCGCGCCGCACTTTAGATATCTTTCGGGTCAACAGCGTCACTGTCAGACCGCAGGAAAGTGAAAAAGTTGAGCTTTTTTATGCCGCCAGCAGTTCTTTGGCGTTCGCCAGCGTATTGCGGGTGACTTCGCTGCCGCCGAGCAGGCGCGCCAGCTCCTGCAGCCGGGCGCGCTTATCCAGCGGCGCCATCTGGGTTTCGGTGACCGTGCCGTCAGTCTGCTTGCTGACGAACAGGTGCTGATGCCCGCATCCGGCCACCTGCGGCAGATGGGTCACGCACATCACCTGGGTAGATTCGCCGAGCTGGCGCAGCAGGCGGCCGACGATGGCGGCGGTCGGGCCGCTGATGCCCACGTCCACTTCATCGAAGATCAGCGCCGGGGTTTCCATCTTGCGGGCGGTGATTACCTGAATCGCCAGCGCGATGCGCGACAGCTCACCGCCGGAGGCGACCTTCGCCAGCGGCTGCAGCGGTTGCCCCGGGTTGGTGGAGACGCAGAACTCGGAGCGGCTGGCCCCTTCGGCGCTCAGATGCTGCGGCTCGAAACGCACGTCGATGTTGAACTTGCCGTGCGGCATGGAGAGCGCCTGCATGCTGTCGGTGATGAGCGTGGTCAGCTCGGCGGCGTAGTGCAGGCGTTTCTGATGCAGCTGCTTCGCCAGCGCCAGCGCCTGCTGGTGATGCAGGGTGACCGCCTCGTTCAGGTGTTCATGGTCGCTTTCCTGCTGTGAAAGCAGCTGTTGTTCATCCAGCAACTGTTGATGCAGCTGCGGCAGCTCTTCCGGCGCAACCTGGTGTTTGCGCGCCAGGCTGATTTGGCGCGACAGGCGCTGTTCCAGCTCGTGCAGGCGGTTGGGATCGAGATCCATGCGATCGGCGTAGTGGCGCAGCTCGTCGCTGGCTTCGCTGATCTGGATAGAAGCCTCTTCCAGCATGTCCAGCAGGCCGCTGAGCTTATCGTCCAGCTCGGCCAGCTCAAGCAGCAGGTGTTTGGCGCTGTAGAGCTGGCTGAGCATGTTGTTCTCGTCGCTGTCGGCCAGCAGCTGCAGCGTCTGCTGGCTGAGGGTCAGCAACTGGCCGCTGTTGGCCAGGCGCTTGTACTCGGCGTCGGTCTGCTCGAACTCGCCGGCCTGCGGCGCGAATTCGTTCAGCTCTTTCAGTTGGTATTGCAGCAACTGCTTGCGCGCTTCGCGCTCGATGGACTGCTGCTGATGGTGCGCCAGCTCGCGGCAGCTCTGGTGCCAGCGTTGGTAGGCCTGACTCATCGCCGCCAGCAGGGCGGGTTCGTCGGCGTAGGCGTCGAGCAGCGCTTTTTGGTGCTCCGGTTTGAGCAGCAGCTGATGGGCGTGTTGGCCGTGGATTTGGATCAGGCGTTGCCCCAGCTCGCGCAGCTGCGACAGGGGCACGGCGGTGCCGTTGATAAAGCCGCGCGAACGGCCATCGGCGTTGATCACCCTGCGCAGCAGGCATTCGTTGCTGTCGTCCAGCTGGTTCTGTTCCAGCCACTCGCGCGCGGACGGGGTGTCCGCCAGCGAGAAGCGGGCGCAGATGTCGGCGCGGGCGGCTCCCAGGCGCACCACGTTGCCGTCGGCGCGGTTGCCGAGGCACAGCCCCAGCGCATCGATGGCGATGGATTTGCCGGCGCCGGTTTCACCGGTGATCGCCGTCATACCCGGTTGAAAATCGATTTCCAACTCACGAACGATAGCAAAGTTGCTGATGGTTAATTGCGCCAGCATGGGAACCTTCCTGTGTATAAACACATAACTGTAGTTTCATACAGTATAAACTGGTTTTATATACAGTAAAGTGGCCGGCGCAGATTTTAGAACAATTTTTTCGACCAGCCCAGCTTGGTGCTTAACGTGTTGAAATAGCTGTAGTCCTTCGGGTGAATCAGATTCAGGTGGAAATCGCTGCGGCGGATCAGCACTTCTTCGCCTTCCTGGATCGGCAGCGCGATCTGGCTGTCGCAGCTGATCTCCAGATCGCTGCCGATCTGCGAAAACTTCAGGCGGATGGTGCTGTCGCCGTTGATCACCAGCGGCCGGGCGGAGAGAGTGTGCGGGAACATCGGCACCAGCGCGATCGCCTCCAGCGACGGGGTGAGGATAGGCCCGCCGGCGGAGAGCGAGTAGGCGGTGGAGCCGGTCGGCGTGGCGATGATCAGGCCGTCGGAGCGCTGCGAGAAGGCGAAGCGATCGTCGATGTACACCTCGAATTCGATCATGTGCGCCACTTTGCCGGGGTGCAGCACCACTTCATTGATGGCGGTGCTGATGCGGCACTGCTGGTGCTCTTTATGCACGATGGTTTCCAGCAGGAAACGCTGTTCGTCGATGTACTCGCCTTCCAGCACGTCCGCCAGCTGCTGCAGGGCGTTGTCGGGATCGAGATCGGTGAGGAAGCCGAGGTTGCCGCGGTTGACCCCGATCACCTTGATGTCGTAGCGCGCCAGCACGCGCGCGGCGCCGAGCATGTTGCCGTCGCCGCCGACCACCACCGCCAGGTCGGCCCGCTGGCCGATATCCGCCAGGCTGCCGGTCACGGCGTCTTTCAGCCCCAAATCATGGGCGATCTGGCGTTCGACCATCACCGAATAGCCGCGGGCGACCAGCCAGTGGAACAGCATCTCGTGGGTTGCCAGCGCTGAAGGGTGACGCGGGTGGCCAACAATGCCAATACAGGCGAATTTTTTATTCATTTGTTGTGATTTTCCTCACCGGGACCCGTTTATGCCCCACATTGTGACCGGTTGACTTGAAACCCCGGTTTTGATCCCCATAATAAGCCAAGTTGCGAGATTAATGCTAAAACGCGGAGATATTCATGAGTAGTAAAGAACAGAAGACGCCAAACGAGCAAGTCTCGGAAGAAATGGAACAACACGCTCATCACGAGGATACGCTGCCGGAAGCGGCGGAAGGCGTCGATCTGCGCGATGCGCGTATCGCCGAACTGGAAGCCCAACTGGCGGAAGCTCAGCAGCACGAGCGCGACAGCCTGCTGCGCGCCAAAGCGGAAGCGGAAAACATTCGCCGCCGCGCCGAACTGGACGTCGAGAAAGCGCACAAGTTCGCCCTGGAGAAATTCTCCGGCGATCTGCTGCCGGTGATCGACAATCTGGAGCGCGCGCTGGATCTGGCGGATAAAAACAACCCGGAACTGGCCGCGATGATCGAAGGCATCGAGCTGACGCTGAAATCGCTGCTGGACGTGGTGCGCAAGTACGGCATCGAAATCGTCGGCGACGTCAACGTGCCGTTCAACCCGGAAGTACATCAGGCGATGAGCATGATGGAATCCGCCGATCACCAGCCGAACCACGTGATGATGGTGATGCAGAAAGGCTATACGCTGAACGGCCGCCTGCTGCGCCCGGCGATGGTTGCAGTCTCCAAAGCCAAGGCGTAATCGCCTCGGCAACGGCATAAAGAAAGGCACCCGAGGGTGCCTTTTTTGTCTCCGGACTACGCCTGCGGCAGGCGCGGCATCCAGTCGATTGGCGTGAGCCCTTGCTGCTCCAGCAGCTGATTGGCCTGCGAGAAGTGACGGCAGCCGAGGAAACCGCGGTGCGCGGAGAGCGGCGACGGGTGCGGCGCCTTCAGCACATGGTGGCGGTTGCGGTCGATAAAGTTGCCTTTCTTCTGCGCGTGCGAGCCCCACAGCAGGAACACCACGCCTTCACGGTTCTCGTTCAGGGCGGCGATCACTTTGTCGGTAAAGGTTTCCCAGCCCAGGTTGGCGTGCGAGTGCGCGCGGCCGCCTTCCACCGTCAGCACAGTGTTGAGCAGCAGCACCCCCTGTTCGGCCCAGCTTTGCAGGTAGCCGTGATCCGGGCGTTCGAAGCCAGGAATGTCGGTCGCCAGCTCTTTATACATGTTCACCAGCGACGGCGGCGCCGGTACGCCGGGGCGCACCGAGAAAGAGAGGCCGTGCGCCTGATTGGGGCCGTGATACGGATCCTGGCCGAGAATGACGACCTTGACGTCCGCCAGCTCGGTATAGCGGAAAGCGTTGAACACGTCCTTCTGCGGTGGATAAATGGTCTTACCGGCCTGGCGTTCAGCGGCAACAAAGGCGAGCGTTTCAACAAAATAGGGCTGCTCTTTCTCTTTGCCGATCACGTCATGCCAGGTGAGGGAGGTGGCCATAAACGCTCTCCTTTGTTTTCTTTAGCAATTCATGGGCTATAGCTTACCGTGTCGGCACGCGCAGCGAAACCCGCTTTTCATTTCTCGCCGCCGTGTCTTATGCAATTATTTTTGAAAATTTACAAAAATAATTGGTTTTTTCCGCAGCGGGAAAATTGATATAAAACATAAATTTGCCCCTTCACGCTCTGTGCCTACCCGGTAAAAATTGACTTTAATCAAGGAACTGGCCCGGTCAGGCTGGTATACAGAACAACAAGACAACAATGGTTTTACCAAATGGCCGAAACCAGAATTGGGTTTTCTCACGACGTGAATTTTTACGCCCTTGTACGGAGGCAACATAATGATTACCGGTATTCAAATTACCAAAGCGAATGACCAGGCGCTGGTGAATTCTTTCTGGCTGCTGGACGATGAAAAAGCGGAAGCTCGCTGCGTGTGCGCCAAGGCCAACTACGCGGAAGATCAGGTTGTCGCGGTGAGCGACCTGGGCCAGATCGAATACCGTGAAGTGCCGCTGGAAATGCAGCCGACCGTGCGCGTGGAAGGCGGTCAGCACCTGAACGTCAACGTGCTGCGTCGCGAAACACTGGAAGACGCGGTCAAGCACCCGGAAAAATACCCGCAGCTGACCATCCGCGTTTCCGGCTATGCGGTGCGCTTCAACTCCTTGACGCCGGAACAGCAGCGCGACGTTATCGCCCGCACCTTTACCGAAAGCCTGTAATTTGCGGCGCAGTCAATCAGGGAGCTTCGGCTCCCTTTCTGGCGTTTTGCGGCCGAAAACCGAACGCGGATCACATTCTTTACAAAGATAAGCATTCCTGATACAGAACTCATCCGACCTGCCGATAGCTAAATCAGCACCTATTCAGGTGCTCAATAAAAAGTCTATCGACAAGGAGTCGGCATGAGTATGCCTTTAAGTTTTACCTCTGCAGTATCCTCGGTGGCCGCGATCCCTACACCTCGCGCCGCTGCCGAAACGGCGACGGCGACAGCGGCGCAGCCCGCGGCAGCGCCGGCAAATCCGGCGCCGGTGGCCTCTCCCTCTCAGAACACGCTCAATGCGCAGGCTCTGTTGAATACGCTGGTCGGTGATATCTCAGCGGCGGCATCGACGGCTGCGGCGGCGCCGGGCGTGACGCGAGGGCAGCAATCGCAGGAGGGGGATTATGCGTTGGCGCTGTTGGCCAAGGACGTTTACTCACTCAATGGCCAAGGTGCTGCCGGGTTCAACCGCCTGAGCGATAGCGCGCTGCTCGGTTTCGGCATCGATCCCGCCAGCCTGCACGACGCGGGCAGCGGTTTCCAGGCTGGGATTTACAGCAACGACAAGCAGTATGTGTTGGCGTTCGCCGGCACCAACGACTGGCGCGACTGGCTGAGCAACGTGCGGCAGGCGACGGGCTATGACGATGTGCAGTACAATCAGGCGGTTGCCGCAGCCAAAAGCGCCAAGGCGGCCTTCGGCGATGCGCTGGTGATCGCCGGCCATTCGCTTGGCGGTGGTCTGGCGGCCACCGCCGCGCTGGCGACCGGCACCGTCGCGGTCACCTTCAACGCGGCCGGGGTGTCGGATTACACCCTGAATCGTCTGGGCATCGATCCGGCGGCGGCGAAGAAAGATGCCGAAGCCGGCGGCATTCGCCGCTACAGCGAGCAATATGACATGCTGACCAGCACCCAGGAATCGACCTCGCTGATCCCGGACGCCATTGGCCACAACATCACCCTGGCCAACAACGATACTCTGACCGGCATCGATGACTGGCGGCCGAGCAAGCATCTGGATCGCAGCCTGACGGCACACGGCATCGACAAGGTGATAAGTTCGATGGCGGAACAAAAGCCGTGGGAGGCGAAGGCCAATGCCTGAAGGACGTCGCTTGCGGTGGGCGCTGGCGATAGCCTTACTGGCGCTGGTCGCGGTGACCGGTTTACTGATGATGGCTAAGGAGCAACAGATGGGGCAGGAGATTTCGCCGTTTGACGGCCACAGCAATCTGGCGCTGGCTCAGGCGGTGGCGCGCGGCGATACACAGCGTATCCATGCGCAGGCCACGCAGGATCGCTTACGCGAACGGGGCGATCGGCAGGTCACGCTGTTGCAGTGGGCGGTGCTTTCGCAGCAGCCGGGTAGCGTGCAGGCGTTGCTGGATCTCGGCGCCGACCCGGCGGCGGCAGGGCTGGACGGCAACAGCGCGCTGCACACCGCGGCGATGCTGCAAGACGCGCAGTACCTGCGGTTGTTGCTGGCCAAAGGGGCGCTGGTGAACGTGCGTAATGCCGTTACCGGCGCCACGCCGCTCGCGGCGGCGGTGCTGGCCGGGCGTGAGGAGCAGCTGCGGCTGTTGCTGGCGACCGGGGCGGACACCACGTTGAGCGATCGGCTGGGAGATACTCCGCTGCATCTGGCGGCGAAGATTAACGCGCCGCACCTGGCGCTGCTGCTGTTGCAGGCCGGGGCCGATGCCCGGGCGCGCAACCAGCAGGGCGTCGCGTTCCAGTTTTATTTCTCGCAAACGCCGGCGCATTTGCAGAATGACGAGCTGAAGGCGCAGTTCCGCGAGCTGGATAAATGGCTGCAGGGGCACCGCCTGGCCACGCACTACGGGCAGCCGTAAACGCCCATAAAAAAACCGCCTGTAAAGGCGGTTTTTTCTTAGGCGGCGGTGGTTATTCCGCGTCGCCGGCCGGTTTGGCCTTCGCCTGACGGCGTTTGCCGACGTTTTTGGCGTCGCGATGGCGCACTTTTACCTTGGCCTTTTCTTTGTTCTTCGCCTTGTCTTCCGCGCGTTTGGCCAGCACTTTCTTCGATGGCTTGCCGTTGCTCTTCTCGTTCGGCACCTTGGTTTTCGGCCGCAGTTCGTCGATCACGCGTGCTTTCAGCGGCTCGTTCAGGTAACGGCCCACTTTGCCCAGCAGCAGATGGTCGTGCGCTTCCACCAGCGAAATGGCGGTGCCTTTGCGCCCGGCACGGCCGGTACGGCCGATGCGGTGTAGGTAGGTGTCCGCCGTGCGCGGCATGTCGAAGTTGAACACGTGGGTGATATCGAGGATATCCAGACCGCGTGCGGCAACGTCGGTGGCGACCAGCACGTTAACCCGGCCATCCATCATGCGTTTGACCGCTTCGTTGCGTTTGGCTTGCACCATTTCGCCTTCGAGATAGCAGGTGTTGATGCCCGCTTCGCGCAGCCAGGTGGCCAGCTCGTGCACGCGCTCGCGTTTGCGCACGAAGATCACCGATTTCTGCACGTCCGACTGCTTCAGCAGGTGGATCAGCAGCGCGGTTTTGTGCTGCACGTCATCAGCGCGGTAGTACCACTGCAGGATCTTTTTGCGTTCGCGGCGCGACGGATCGGCTTCCACTTCCACCGGCTCTTTCAGGATGCGCTCGGCGAATTCGCGGATCGCTTCGCCTTCCAGCGTGGCGGAGAACAGCAGCGTCTGGTTGCGCCAGCGGGTTTCGGCGGAGATGGTTTCGATGTCCTGCGCGAAGCCCATGTCGAGCATGCGGTCGGCTTCGTCGAGGATCAGGGTTTCCACCGCGCGGCAGTCGAAGTTCTCTTCTTTAATGTATTGCAGCAAACGGCCGGTGGTGGCGACCACCACGTCCTGGTTTTCGCTGAACACTTCCGCGTGGTTCATGTAAGCGACGCCGCCGGTGATGGTGGCGATATCCAGCGAGGTATGAGCAGCCAACTCACGCGCCTGATCGGCCACTTGCATCGCTAACTCACGCGTCGGGGTAAGGATCAGTACGCGTGGCGGACCGGATTTCTTGCGTGGGAAGTCCAGCAGGTGCTGCAACACGGGCAGCAAGAAGGCGGCGGTTTTGCCGGTGCCGGTCGGAGCCGAACCTAAGACGTCGCGCCCGTCCATCGCCGGCGGGATCGCTTCGGCTTGAATAGCGGTGGGGCGATCGTAGCCTTTATCGCGCAGTGCGAGTACCAGGCGTTCATCGAGTTCGAGTTCGGAAAAAGTGGTTGCTGTCATGGTCTACCTCTACTTGGGGCGCCGATTATAGACGGGTTGGCCGCGATCTTCACCTATTTAAGCGGAAAGCCGCTCTTTTCCCGCCGATCAGATTGCCTTATGCTACGCCAGTTTTATAGCCAGGTGGTGAGTGTGAGCAAGCGATCGAAAGCCGATTTTACCCCGCGCCGCGGGGGTTTTACCTTTAAACAATTCTTTGTCGCCCACGATCGTTGCGCCATGAAAGTGGGCACCGACGGGGTGCTACTTGGCGCCTGGGCGCCGCTGGGGCAAGCGCGTCGGGTGCTGGACATCGGCAGCGGCAGCGGGCTGATCGCGCTGATGCTGGCGCAGCGCAGCGGCGACGAGGTGACCGTCGATGCGGTGGAGCTGGATGACGCCGCCGCCGGCCAGGCGCGCGAAAACGCGGCGGAATCGCCGTGGCCGCAGCGGATCCGCGTGCATGCGCAGGATATTCACCATTATGCGCAGCAGCATGCCGCTGAGTATGATCTGATCGTCAGCAATCCGCCTTATTTCGAGCCGGCGGTGGCCTGCCGCGACCAGGCGCGCCACAACGCGCGCTACACCGAAACCCTGACGCACGATGCGCTGTTGGCCTGTGCGGCACAGCTGCTGGCGGAACAGGGAACGTTCTGCGTGGTGCTGCCGCACGACATCGGCGCCGAATTCGAACGTCTCGCGCAGCAAAACGGCTGGCAGACGGCGGCGAAGGTGAACGTCAGCGATCGGGCCGATACGCCGCTGCATCGGGTGCTGCTGGCGCTGACGCGGCGGGAAACGCCGCTGCGGGAGCAGGCGCTGGCGATCAAACAGGCCGATGGCAGCTACACCGACGATTTCCGTCGGTTGATCGCCGACTTCTACCTGTTCTACTGAAAAGAAAATGGCGCCGATTAGGCGCCCTGTCGCAGAGGTTAAGGCTGCAAAATGGTCGGCAGCGCTTCCGGCAGCAGGTCCGGATAGTCCAGCGTGTAGTGTAGGCCGCGGCTCTCTTTGCGCGCCATGGCGCTGCGCACGATAAGCTCGGCCACCTGCACCAAATTGCGCAGCTCCAGCAGGTTGTTGGAGATGCGGAAGTGAGCGTAGTACTCGTCGATTTCCGCCTGCAGCGTGTTGATGCGGCGCAGTGCGCGCTCCAGCCGCTTGGTGGTGCGCACGATGCCGACGTAATCCCACATGAACAGCCGCAGCTCGTGCCAGTTGTGCTGAATCACCACCCGTTCGTCCGCATCGTCCACCCGGCTTTCATCCCAGTGCGGCACCTGTTTGGCCTGCTGAATAAACGGCAGGCGCTGCAGAATGTCTTCCGCCGCCGACCAACCGTATACCAGGCACTCCAGCAGCGAATTCGACGCCATGCGGTTGGCACCGTGCAGACCGGTATAGCTGACCTCACCGATGGCGTACAGCCCGTCGAGATCGGTGCGGCCGTGCTGATCGACCATCACGCCGCCGCAGGTGTAGTGCGCCGCCGGGACGATCGGGATCGGCTGTCGGGTCAGATCGAAGCCCAGCGTCAGCAGCTTCTCGTGGATCATCGGGAAGTGCTGGGTGATGAACTCCGCCGGCTTGTGGCTGATGTCCAGGTACATGCAGTCGGCGCCCAGGCGCTTCATTTCATGGTCGATGGCGCGGGCGACGATATCGCGCGGGGCCAGTTCGCCGCGCGGGTCAAAATCGGGCATAAAGCGGCTGCCGTCCGGGCGCTTCAGGTAAGCCCCTTCGCCGCGCAGCGCTTCGGTCAGCAGAAAGTTGCGCGCCTGCGGATGGAACAGGCAGGTCGGGTGGAACTGGTTGAACTCGAGGTTGGCGACCCGGCAACCGGCGCGCCAGGCCATGGCGATGCCGTCGCCGGAGGAGATGTCCGGGTTGGTGGTGTATTGGTATACCTTGGCCGCGCCGCCGGTCGCCAGCACCACCGTTTTGGCGCGATAGGTTTCCACCCGCTCCAGCTCGCGGTTCCAGACGTAAGCGCCCACCACTCGGCGGGTGCCCGGCAGGCCGATTTTGTTCGAGGTGATGAGGTCAACCGCGTTGCGGCGCTCCATCACGCAAATATTGGGGTGAGCGCTTGCTTTCCCCACCAGCGTGGTCTCTACTTCCTTACCGGTCGCGTCCGCGGCGTGCAGGATGCGGCGATGGCTGTGGCCGCCTTCGCGCGTGAGGTGATAATGCGCCTCGCCTTGCGCGTTGACCTCGGTGTCGAACAGCACGCCCTGATCGATCAGCCACTGCACGCAGTGGCGCGCGTTGCCGGCGATGAATTCGACGGCCTCTTTGTCGCACAGGCCGGCGCCGGCAATCAAAGTGTCATCAACGTGTGAGGCAATGCTGTCCGTCTCATCGAACACCGCGGCGATCCCGCCTTGGGCGTAAAAGGTGGCGCCCTCGCTGAGCGGCCCCTTGCTGAGAACGGTAACCTTGCAATGCTGCGCCAGGCGCAGCGCCAGTGACAGGCCCGCAGCGCCGCTGCCGACGATCAGTACATCGCTAACATGTTCAGATGATGGTTGCATAACGTATGATGTGTGCAGAAGAAGAGTGAATTTCATGTTAGCCTAACTGTCCGGGCAAAAGCCACGGATAGGGTGACATCAACAGAAAAAACAATGGCGATATGGAACTTCGTGTTCTATATGAACTCCAAGCGAGTGCTTGCTCAGGAAAATAATGTATGGCTGGCAGTACAATTTTACGCGTGGAGACGGATTTGGGGAGAGTTTACCTCGGATGAGCGAGCAGTTAACGGATCAAGTTCTGGTCGAGCGGGTCCAAAAGGGCGATCAGAAATCGTTTAACCTACTGGTAGTGCGCTATCAGCATAAGGTGGCGAGTCTCGTTTCCCGCTATGTGCCGCAGGGCGATGTGCCCGATGTGGTGCAGGAGTCGTTTATCAAGGCCTATCGCGCACTGGAGTCGTTCCGTGGCGACAGCGCTTTTTATACCTGGTTGTATCGAATCGCCGTGAACACGGCAAAGAATTATCTGGTTGCTCAGGGGCGCCGTCCGCCATCCAGTGATGTGGACGCCAACGATGCGGAAAATTACGAAAGTGCGGGCGCACTGAAAGAAATTTCGAACCCTGAGAACTTAATGTTGTCAGAAGAGCTGAGACAGATAGTTTTCCGTACCATTGAGTCTCTCCCTGAGGATCTTCGCATGGCGATTACCCTGCGGGAGTTGGATGGTCTAAGCTACGAAGAGATAGCCGCCATCATGGATTGCCCGGTCGGAACCGTACGTTCGCGTATTTTCCGCGCCCGGGAAGCTATCGATAATAAAGTTCAACCGCTGATCCAGCGTTAGCAATGGCGGGCACAGGAAGGGTACTTAGGCATGCAGAAAGAAAAGCTTTCCGCTCTGATGGATAGTGAATCGTTCGACAGCGAGCTGTTGAGTTCTCTGTCGCAAGATCGAACGCTTCAGCAAAGCTGGCAGAGCTATCACCTGATACGTGACACACTGCGGGGTGATATCGGACAAGTGATGCATTTCGATATCGCCGATCGCGTCGCCGCTGCACTTGAGAAAGAACCTGCCCGGCTGGTGCCTTCCGCCGTTCAGGAATCTCAGCCGCAGCCTCACACCTGGCAGAAAATGCCGTTCTGGGACAAAGTGCGTCCTTGGGCGAGCCAGATTACGCAAATCGGTATGGCGGCCTGCGTGTCGCTGGCGGTGATCGTCGGCGTACAGCACTATAACCAACCTGCTGCGTCATCGAACGCGTCCGAATCGCCGGCCTTCACCACGCTGCCGATTATGGGCCAGGCTTCACCGGTCAGCCTGGGCGTCCCGGCCGACAGCTTCTCCACCGGCAGCGGCCAACAGCAGCAGGTGCAGGAACAGCGCAAGCGTATCAACGCCATGCTGCAGGACTATGAACTGCAACGTCGCCTGCATTCGGATCAGCTGCAGCTTGAACAAAGCAATCCGCAACAGGCTGCCATTCAGGTTCCCGGAACTCAGTCTTTAGGAATGCAACAGCAGTAATGAAGCAAATCTGGTTCTCCGTTTGTTTATTGACGGGCAGCCTGCTCTATTCCAGCATCGCCCCGGCGCAGCCGACTGCGTCCGGGGCGTTATTGCAACAGATGAGCAGCGCCAGCCGTTCTCTCAATTACGAGCTCGCCTACATCAGCATCAGCAAGCAGGGAATCGAGTCGTTGCGCTATCGCCATGCGGTGATCGGCAACGTGCCGCTCGGTCAGCTGTTGCACATGGATGGCCCGCGCCGCGAAGTATTGCAGCGCGGCGGCGGGATCAGCTACTTCGAGCCTGGCCTGGAGCCGTTCACGCTCACCGGCGATCACATCGTCGATGCGCTGCCGGCGATCGTCTATGCCGATTTCACCCGTCTGGCCAAGTACTACGACTTCATCTCCGTGGGCAGCACCCGCATCGCCGATCGGCCGTGTGAAGTGCTGCGCGTGGTGGCGCGCGACGGTTCCCGCTACAGTTACATCGTCTGGATGGACGAGGACACCAAGCTGCCGCTGCGGGTGGATCTGCTCGATCGCGACGGCGAAACGCTGGAGCAATATCGGGTGATCTCCTTCGCGGTCGGCGCCGAGGTGCAGGGCGCGATGCAGGGGCTGCTCAAGGCCAACCTGCCGCCGCTGCTGTCGCTGCCGGCGGTGGAGAACGTCCAGCTCAGCTGGAGCACCGGCTGGCTGCCGGCCGGGGTGGACGAGGTGGCGCGCAATCGTCGCAAATTGCCAAACGTTGCCGTGCCGGTCGAATCCCGGCTTTACAGCGACGGTCTGTTCAGCTTCTCGGTCAACGTCAGCCCGGCGGGCAGCGGAGCCGGGCAGCAATACTACCGTCAGGGGCGCCGCACCATTCAGACCGAAGTACGCTCGGGCAACGAAATCACTATCGTGGGCGAATTGCCGCCGGCTACGGCCAAGCGCATCGCCGACAGCATTTCTTTCAAGGTATCGCCGTAATGATGAAAGAGTGGGCCACGGTGGTTTCGTGGCAACAGGGCGTAGCGCTGCTGCGCTGTGAACCCAATGCCGGCTGCGGCAGCTGTACCGCGCGCTCCGGCTGCGGCGCGCGCGCGTTGAACGAGCTGGTGCCGGAAACCGAGCATCAGCTGCAGGTGCATATCGATCAGCCGCTTGAACCGGGGCAGCGCGTTGAGGTCGGCATTGCGGAAGGCAGCCTGCTGCGCTCCGCCATGCTGGTTTACTTAACGCCGCTGCTGGGCATGATGTTGGGCGGCACGTTGCTGCAATACTGTTTCGGCAGCGACGCTTCGGCGGCAGTCGGCGCCGTGCTGGGCGGCGGGGCGGCCTTTATGCTGGCGCGCCGGTTGGCCCGGCGTCTGGGCGAGCAGGCCGAGTACCAGCCGGTGGTGCTGCAGATTGGGTTGCCGCCTACCGCGATGCGCATGCAGGCGGAAAACTCCCCGCTGATTTAAACCGACGGCCGCGTCATCGCCGGGTTGTGATAGGCGGGGATGCGGTTGTGGATCATATGCTCCAACAGCGCGATGAACAGATCGGCGCTGAGCAGCGAATCGTAGTTAATCGCAAACAGCACATTTCCCTGGCCGTCGAGCAAACGGATGCCGCGCTGCGGATGGTTTTCCACCGCACGGATCTGCTCGAGCGGCACGTTTCCCCTTTCCGTGGCCAGCAAGGTGGCGCTTAGCCGCAGCGTTTCGGTCGGCGTACCTTGCCGTTTGCCCAGCAGCAGCTGCCACAGCCAGCGTGCGTCGCCCTCAACGGTGTGAAACGGCACCACCTCCCCTTGATAGAGCGCATTCAATGCCAGCGGCCCGCGCTGCTGCAGCTGTTGGTCAACGATCACGTCCGCCAGCCGCCACGAATGGGCGACGTTGCTGAAAACCGTACACCAGGGCTGATCCGCGCCGGCGCGGAACGCCGTGACGTCAAACAGCCCGCCAAAAGCTTTGCCGCCGCGAAAGCGATAGATGTCGCCGATCTTCTCAAACGGAATGAAGCGCTCTTTGTGATGGTGGCCGTCAAAGACCCGCACGCCATGCTCGTACAGGCGATAGGTCAGCGCCGGGCGCAGATAATGCCGCAGCGCCAGCAGCGTACAGCCGAGTAAAACCGTGCCCGCGCCGGCCTGCAACAGCGTGATGACTTCGCTCTCATCAATGTTGCTCAGCAGCGGCAGCACCAACAGCGCGGCCCCCACGCTAAACAGCAGCGCCGCCGCCGCCAGAATGCCCCAGTTGACCTTCGAAAAATCGTGCCGGCTCAGCATTTGCCCTTTATCGATCATATGCACCTTCCAATCAACGTACGCAGATATGCTGCTGAACCCCGGTGGGCTGCCGATGTCGTGCCCGGAATAATGTTTTGTCGCGGAGTTCACGCCCTTTCTATCCGAGGGGCGGTGGGGGCGTATATGGGGTTTTTCCTAAAGGCAGAGGGGCGAAATGGAATTCTAAGAGGTTGATCCAAATATTCTTTTCTTATAATTTCGGAGAGGGTTTATTGCGCTGCGGCCGGTTATGTATTAGCGCCGGAGTTTGACGGCCACGAAGCACCTGCAAGCCTTGGGTTCAGGCCGTATCGTCCGCGTTAACATCTGTTTTCACCCGCCGGGGTGCCCTGTAACATTTAGCTGCGCATAATAGAATGCCTTCACTGCACCGATCGCTAGGTTTTCAGTGGTGTGGCATGTAGAATGCAGCGATTCAGGTGCAAGACGGCCTAACCCATTCACTGTCGCTTTAGGTCCATGCGGGTTTCTATAGGCGAGTAATTCAGAAATACCAAGGCAGAAAAACTTTTATAATGAAGCATATACGAAATTTCTCCATTATTGCCCATATTGACCACGGTAAGTCGACGCTGTCTGACCGCATTATCCAAATCTGCGGTGGCTTGTCCGACCGTGAAATGGCCGCGCAGGTGCTCGATTCCATGGATCTGGAGCGCGAGCGCGGCATCACCATCAAAGCGCAGAGCGTGACGCTGGATTATAAGGCGCTGGATGGGCAGACCTATCAACTCAACTTTATCGACACCCCCGGCCACGTTGACTTCTCCTATGAAGTTTCCCGCTCGCTGGCGGCCTGCGAAGGCGCGCTGCTGGTGGTGGATGCCGGTCAGGGCGTAGAAGCCCAGACGCTGGCCAACTGCTACACCGCGATCGAAATGGATCTGGAAGTGGTGCCGGTACTGAACAAGATTGACCTGCCGGCCGCCGATCCGGATCGCGCCGCGCAGGAAATCGAAGACATTGTCGGCATCGACGCTACCGATGCGGTACGCTGCTCGGCCAAAACCGGCGTCGGCGTGCCTGACGTGCTGGAGCGCCTGGTGCGCGACATCCCGCCGCCGCAGGGCGATCCGGATGCGCCGCTGCAGGCGCTGATCATTGACTCCTGGTTCGATAACTACCTGGGCGTCGTGTCTCTGGTGCGCGTCAAGAACGGCACGCTGCGCAAGGGCGACAAGATCAAGGTCATGAGCACCGGCCAGGTGTACAACGCCGATCGCCTGGGCATCTTCACGCCGAAGCAGGTCGATCGCGATGTGCTGAACTGCGGCGAAGTGGGTTGGCTGGTCTGTGCGATCAAAGACATCCTCGGCGCGCCGGTGGGCGATACCCTGACGCAGGCGCGTCAGCCGGCGGATAAAGCGCTGCCGGGCTTCAAGAAAGTGAAGCCGCAGGTGTACGCCGGTCTGTTCCCGATCAGCTCCGACGACTATGAATCCTTCCGCGATGCGCTGGGCAAACTGAGCCTCAACGACGCCTCCCTGTTCTACGAACCGGAAAGCTCCACCGCGCTGGGCTTCGGCTTCCGCTGCGGCTTCCTCGGCCTGCTGCACATGGAGATCATTCAGGAGCGTCTGGAGCGTGAATACGATCTGGATCTGATCACCACCGCGCCGACGGTAGTCTACGAAGTGGAAACCACCGGCAAAGAAGTGATCTACGTCGACAGCCCGTCCAAGCTGCCGCCGTTGAACAATATCCAGGAACTGCGCGAGCCGATCGCCGAATGTCACATGCTGATGCCGCAGGAATACCTGGGCAACGTCATCACCCTGTGCGTTGAGAAACGCGGCGTGCAGACCAACATGGTCTACCACGGCAACCAGGTGGCATTGACCTATGAAATCCCGATGGCGGAAGTGGTGCTCGACTTCTTCGATCGCCTGAAGTCCACGTCGCGCGGCTATGCGTCGCTGGATTACAACTTCAAGCGCTTCCAGGCTTCCGACATGGTGCGCGTGGACGTGCTGATCAACAACGAGCGCGTGGATGCGCTGGCGCTGATCACCCACCGCGACAACTCGCAGTACCGCGGCCGTGAACTGGTGGAGAAGATGAAAGAGCTGATCCCGCGTCAGCAGTTCGACATCGCGATTCAGGCGGCGATCGGCACCCACATCATCGCGCGTTCCACCGTGAAGCAGTTGCGTAAAAACGTGCTGGCAAAATGCTACGGCGGTGACGTCAGCCGTAAGAAAAAGCTGCTGCAGAAACAGAAAGACGGTAAGAAACGCATGAAGCAGGTCGGCAACGTCGAGCTGCCGCAGGAAGCGTTCCTGGCCATTCTGCACGTCGGTAAAGACGGCAAGTAACCGCGACGAGTTCGCGAAACGAGGGAGTTTGCATGGCGAATATGTTTGCCCTGATCCTGGCGTTGGCCACCCTGGTCACCGGGATCATCTGGTGCTTCGAGCGCTTTAAATGGGCGCCGGCCCGCCGCGCGAAGATCGCGGCGGTCAACGAGCAGACCGCGGGCGCCGTAGACGATAAAACGCTGGCGAAAGTGGCGAAGCAGCCTGGTTGGGTAGAGACTGGCGCATCGGTGTTCCCGGTGCTGTTGCTGGTCTTTGTGGTGCGTTCGTTTATTTACGAACCGTTCCAGATCCCGTCCGGCTCAATGATGCCGACGCTGTTGATTGGCGATTTCATTCTGGTGGAGAAATATGCCTACGGCATTAAAGATCCGATTACCCAGACCACGCTCATTGAAACCGGCCATCCGAAGCGCGGCGATATTGCGGTATTTAAATATCCGCTGGATCCGAAGCTCGATTATATCAAGCGCGTAATTGGCCTGCCGGGCGATCGTATTACTTACGATCCGGTGAATAAGCGCGTCACGGTGCAGCCGTCCTGCAACAGCGGGCAGTCCTGCGATACCGCGCTGGCGGTGACCTACGCGGACGCCCAGCCGAGCGACTTCGTGCAGCTGTTCAGCCGCAGCGGCATGGGCGAGGCCAGCAACGGCTTCTACCAAATCCCGCTGAACGACAACGTGCCGCAGGGCGGCATTCGTCTGCGCGAGCGTCAGGAGAGCCTGGGCAACGTGACCCACCGCATCCTGACCGTGCCGGGCACGCAGGATCAGGTGGGCGCTTACTACCAACAGCCGGGCAAACCGCTGGCGGAGTGGGTGGTGCCGGCCGGGCATTACTTCATGATGGGCGACAACCGCGACAACAGCGCGGACAGCCGCTACTGGGGCTTTGTGCCGGAGAAGAATCTGGTGGGTAAAGCCACGGCCATCTGGATGAGCTTTGAAAAGCAGGAAGGCGAGTGGCCTACCGGCGTGCGTTTCAGCCGGATCGGCGGCATTCATTAATCGCTGACTTATTCTCTGTCTATTTCACGCCGCAGCCTACTGCGGCGTGAAAGATTAAGGGGATATAAACACAGCATTATGTTTCCACTCGTTGTAGAATAGTTCCTCGAGCGATAAAAAGTTGGCTCCTGCTGGGAGCCACTGCAAACGAAACAGCTTTGGATCGGCTTTCGGCGAAGCAGGCCTGTTCCGTATGCTGCAAGTTTTTGACGCATTCTTGATCTATTGGTAACTCATGAACCCCATCGTAATAAACAGGCTGCAGCGGAAGCTGGGCTACACTTTTCAACAGCAGGAGCTTTTACTGCAGGCTTTGACTCACCGCAGCGCCAGCAGTAAACACAATGAACGTCTTGAGTTTCTGGGTGACTCGATTCTGAGCTTTGTCATCGCCAATGCGCTCTATCACCGCTTTCCTCGCGTAGACGAGGGCGACATGAGCCGCATGCGCGCCACGCTGGTGCGCGGCAACACGCTGGCGGAGATGGCGCGCGAGTTTGACCTGGGCGAATGTCTGCGGCTGGGGCCGGGCGAATTGAAAAGTGGTGGGTTCCGCCGCGAGTCAATCCTGGCTGATACGGTGGAGGCATTGATCGGCGGCGTGTTCCTGGACAGCGACATCCAGACTGTCGAGCGTCTGATTTTGGACTGGTATCGCAGCCGGTTGGACGAAATCAGCCCCGGTGATAAGCAGAAAGACCCGAAAACCCGTTTGCAGGAATTTTTGCAGGGGCGTCATCTGCCGTTGCCTTCTTATTTGGTTGTGCAGGTTCGCGGTGAAGCGCACGACCAAGAGTTTACCATCCACTGCCAGGTGAGTGGTTTGAGCGAGCCCGTGGTGGGCACCGGCTCGAGCCGCCGTAAAGCCGAGCAGGCGGCAGCGGAACAAGCGCTGAAAAAGCTGGAGCTTGAATGAGCGAAGTAAAACAACACTGCGGGTTTATCGCCATCGTCGGCCGCCCGAACGTGGGCAAATCGACGTTGCTGAACCAACTGCTGGGGCAGAAGGTTTCCATTACGTCGCGTAAGCCGCAGACGACCCGTCACCGCATCATGGGCATCGACACCGATGGCGCTTATCAGGCGATCTACGTCGACACCCCTGGGCTGCACATCGAAGAAAAACGCGCCATCAACCGCTTGATGAACCGCGCGGCCAGCAGCTCGATCGGCGACGTCGAACTGGTGATCTTCGTGGTCGAAGGCACCAACTGGACCGCCGACGACGAAATGGTGGTCAACAAGCTGCGCAGCCTGCGCTGCCCGGTATTGCTGGCGATCAACAAGGTCGATAACGTCACCGACAAATCCAAGCTGTTGCCGCACATCGCGTTCCTCAGCCAGCAGATGAACTTCCTCGACGTGGTGCCTATCTCCGCCGAGAAAGGGATGAACGTTGACACCATCGCCGGCATCGTGCGCAAGCTGCTGCCGGAAGCGGAACACCACTTCCCGGAAGACTACATCACCGATCGCTCCCAGCGCTTTATGGCGTCTGAGATCATCCGCGAGAAGCTGATGCGTTTCCTGGGCGAAGAGCTGCCGTATTCGGTGACGGTAGAAATCGAACAGTTCGTGGCTAACGATCGCGGCGGCTACGATGTGCACGGCCTGATCCTGGTCGAGCGCGAAGGCCAGAAGAAAATGGTCATCGGCAACAAAGGCGCCAAGATCAAAACCATCGGCATCGAAGCACGCCAGGACATGGAACAGATGTTCGACGCCAAAGTGCATCTTGAGCTGTGGGTGAAAGTGAAATCCGGTTGGGCGGACGACGAACGTGCGCTGCGCAGCCTGGGCTATGTTGACGATCTGAAGTAACGATCCGTGGACGGCTGGGAGCGCGCTTTCGTCCTGCATGGGCGGCCGTACAGTGAAACCAGTCTGATGCTGGATTTGTTTACCGAAGGTCATGGGCGGGTGCGCTTGCTGGCGAAAGGCGCGCGCAGCCGCCGCTCCAATCTGAAGGGTTGCCTGCAGCCCTTTACTCCTCTGTTAGTGCGTTGGGGCGGCCGCGGCGAAGTGAAAACGCTGCGCAACGCCGAAGCGGTCTCCCTCGGTTTACCCCTCAGCGGCATGATGCTTTACAGCGGCCTGTACGTGAACGAACTGCTGGCGCGCGTGCTGGAGCAGGAAACCAACTACTCGGTGCTGTTCTTCGACTATCTGCAATGCCTGCAGGCGCTGGCGGCGGAAGACAGCTCGCCGGAACAGGCGCTGCGTCAGTTCGAGCTGGCCTTGCTGCACCACCTGGGCTACGGCCTCGATTTCCTGCACTGCGCCGGCAGCGGCCTGCCGGTGGATGACGCCATGACCTATCGCTATCGCGAAGAGAAAGGCTTTATCGCCAGCCTGGTGGTGGATCACTACAGCTTCACCGGGCGCGAACTGCGCGCGCTGGCGGAGCGGCAGTTTCCCGATGCCGAGACGCTGCGCGCCGCCAAGCGTTTCACCCGTATGGCGCTGAAACCCTACCTCGGCGGCAAGCCGTTGAAGAGCCGCGAACTGTTCCGCCAGTTCGTGCGCAAACAGCCGAATACGCCGGTCGACGACGCCTGACCTTTTCCCCTTTTGCCGCCCTGCGCCCGCGTGTAAACTGCTGGCACTGAAAATCGTATTTAGAGGTTGTCATGGCTGATTTGCTGCTGGGCGTCAATATCGATCACATCGCCACGTTACGTAACGCGCGCGGAACCCAATACCCGGATCCGGTTCAGGCGGCATTCATTGCCGAACAGGCGGGGGCCGACGGCATTACCGTGCATCTGCGCGAAGATCGCCGCCACATCACCGACCGCGACGTGCGCCTGCTGCGCCAGACCATCCAGACGCGCATGAATCTGGAGATGGCGGTGACCGACGAGATGCTGGACATCGCCATTGAGCTGAAGCCGCACTTCTGCTGCCTGGTGCCGGAAAAACGTGAAGAAGTGACCACCGAAGGCGGCCTGGACGTCGCCGGCCAGCTGGACAAAATGAGCGTGGCGGTTGAACGCCTGGCGCAGGCGGGCATTTTGGTCTCGCTGTTCATCGATCCCGATCATCGCCAGATCGACGCGGCGGTGGCGGTGGGCGCACCCTATATCGAGATCCACACCGGTGCCTACGCCGAAGCGCAGGGCGAGCTGGCGGTACAGGCCGAGCTGCGCCGCATCGCGGTAGCCGCCGCCTACGCGGCCAAGAAGGGGCTGAAGGTCAACGCCGGCCACGGCCTGACCTACCACAACGTGCAGCCGATTGCCGCGCTGCCGGAAATGCACGAGCTGAACATCGGCCATGCGATTATCGGCCAGGCGGTGATGTGCGGGCTGCCGGCCGCGGTTGCCGACATGAAAGTGCTGATGCGGGAAGCGCGCCGGTAATGGCGGTGCTCGGGCTGGGTACCGACATCGTTGAGATGGCGCGTATCGAAGCGGTGGTGGAGCGCAGCGGCGATCGTCTGGCGCGCCGCGTGCTGAGCGACGCCGAGTGGGCGCTGTATCAGCAGCACCAGCAGCCGATTCGCTTTCTGGCCAAACGTTTCGCCGTGAAAGAGGCCGCCGCCAAGGCGTTCGGCACCGGCATTCGCAACGGCCTGGCGTTCAATCAGTTCGAAGTGTTCAACGATGCGTTGGGCAAGCCGAATATTCGTTTGCACGGCCGTGCCGCCGAGCTCGCCGGGGAAATGGGGGTCGCCGCGATCCACGTTTCGCTGGCCGACGAACGGCGCTATGCCTGCGCGACGGTGATCGTCGAAAGTTGAAAATAGAAAGGGCGCCTGTGGCGCCCTTGTCAGTCCTGCGGCGGATTAAATGCGATCGGCGTGGTGCAGCACCACAAACTTGTCCCACAGCTGTTCGTTGGTCTCGCGATGCTGCGGATCGGTGATGATGGTGTTGTCGATCGGGCAAACCTGCTGGCAGGTCGGCGTATCATAATGGCCGACGCACTCGGTGCAGCGATCGGTATCGATCTGATAAATCTCATCGCCCATCGAAATCGCCTGGTTCGGGCATTCCGGCTCGCACATGTCGCAGTTGATGCATTTCTTGGTAATCAGCAGTGCCATTGTCAGTTATCTTTCCATCGGTGTGCTCGGGCTGGCGCGCAATCTATCATAGAATCGCCGCGCGGCGGGCGTTTTTTCGTCATCTTACCGCTTAGGGTAACTCAGGTGGGTCGTCAGCCAACTGATCGAAATCAACCCTTCTCTGCCCGTCAAACACCCAGCGCTTATCGGTATCCGCCATCGTAGGCATCACCTCCGGATGGGCAACCCGTATTCCCGCCTCTTGAGCAAACAACCCGATAAAATCGAACGCGCTCAAGGGATCATCAATGATCTGGTGCTGTTGGTCGCGATCGCTCAGCACCAGCAACGGCACCTGGTAATTCTGCCGGGTATCGCCGCTGTGACGCAGAGAACGTATGCCGCCGATATCCTTATGGGAAAGACCGTGATCGGAGAAATAGAACAGTTTAAACGGCGCGCCGGTCTGTTTCAGACTTTGATAAACCTGCTCGATAAAACGATCAGTCTTGCGATAGGTAGAGAGGTAGCAGGCCAGCTCCTTATTCGGCGACTCGACGCTCGGCGGTTCGCCGTTAAGCCGCTCGCAAAAGTCGGCGTGCGAGCCCATCAGATGCAGCACATACAGGTTGCCTTGCCCCTGGCGGCTCAATAATTGGTCAAATATCGGCAGCAGTGCATCATCATCGGTGTTGCGCGATTGATAGTCGCCTTTCTTCAGGAAGTAATGGTTATCGCTGAACATGGCGATTTTTGATACCGGCGTATCGAATTGCCCGAACAGGCCCTGATTGGACAGCCAGTGGGTATTGAGGCCGGCGGCTTTTGCCAGGGTGATGATATTATCTCCGAGGGCAATGTTGTGGCCGTTGCTTAAAGCCAGCGTGCGGGGGAGCGATTCGAACGTATTCGGCGCGGTGGAAATATAGTTACTGTAAAACCGTCCCTTGGCATTATCCAGAAACGGTGTAGTGGACACCGGATAACCAAATAAGGACATATGATCCCTGCGCATACTTTCGCCGACGATAATGACATAGTTCTCATTCGTTGGTGCGCCGGCGGTAAGCGACCAGCGGTTTGGTGCTGAAGCGTCGGTGTTTAATTCATCAATCTGCTGTTGATATTGATCGTAAGCGGAGTAAGTGGATAAAAAGAAGTCAGGCAATTTTAGCTTAACCAAGCTGCCGCTGAATATTTTGGCGATGACGATAACCGCAAATAACGCCAGCAAAGGCAATATGACTTTTTTGGGTAGCGCTTGTCGCCAAATAAACCTTTTTAAAATAATAAGCATGATAAATATTACGGCAGGTAGCAAATAACAGCTGGCCGGAAGGGTATGCAGAAACTCACCCGCTTCTGTACGGTTGGTTTGCAGCAGGGCGGACACCACGGCCGCTGACGGGGAACCGTAAATGGCCCCGACCGGCGCATACAACGCGCACAGTAGAATAAACGGAATAATCAGGCCGTAACGGGTAAGCGAGTGGGCAGATAATAATAGTAGGATAAGCGCAATAAAAAGAATATCAATGCCTTTGCTACCGCCGTATCCCATCGCCTTGATGAGTATCAATGCAGTAATGGCATAAAACAAAAAGGCGCGCAGGATCGGATGAGTAACGGAATGCCGTAATCTATCTAAAATGACTGTGTGTGTATTCATAATGGTATCGTTAAATAATGCTGTCCATGCATGCTCAATTATTGATCGATAATTGAGCGAGTCACCGTCCGCACATTATTTTTCGAATGCAGAGAAGGAAAATAATTGAGCTGGCGGCGTTTTATCGGCCGCCATTATACGCCTCAAACCAACTTTTTCATTAACTGTTCGCTGTGCTTGATGCGGTCGCGGGCATGATCGAGATCGTGTTGAATCAGCGCCATAAACAGCAGATCGGTGAGAGCGTACTGGGCCGTGCTGGAAGAGATGGCCGCGCTGCGGGTGTGGGGCTCTTCGGCGATGGTGTAGAGGCAGTGATCCGCGCGCTGCTGCAGGCCGTTGGGAGAGAAGCTGGTCAGCGCCAACACCCTGGCGCCGGCCTGGCGCGCCTCTTCCGCCGCCAGATTGATTTCACGCCGTTCGCCGCTGAAGGAGATAGCCAGCAGCAGATCGCGTTTGTCCAGCGCCTGCACCGCCGCCAGCTGAACGTGCATGTCCGCCTCGGCCACCGCCATCACGCCGATTTTCAGCAGCTTGAAGGAAAAATCCTTGGCCACCAGCCCGGAAGCGCCGATGCCGATCAGCATCACCCGGCGCGCCTGGCGCAGCATGTCCAGCGCCTGATGCAGTCGCTCTTCGCTGTTGATGTCCAGCGTCGCGCGCAGCGCCGCCTGCTTTTCCGCCAATAGCTTTTCACCGACGGTTTTCAGCGTGTCGCTGCTGAGGATGTGGTTGTGAACGGTCACTACCGGTTCGGCCTGCGGCTGGGCCAGCGTCTCGCTCAGCGCCAGCTTCAGCGCCGGGAAACCTTTATAGCCCAGCTTTTGGGCGAACTTCACCACGCTCGACTGGCTGATGCCGGCCAGCTGTGCCAGCTTTTGCGAGCTGAGATGGCGTGCCTGCTCGGCGTTGTTCAGCAAAAAATCCGCCAGCTTGCGGTCGTTTTGCGCCAGTGTCGGATACATCTGGCGAATGCGCAGAAGGGTACTCATTGATCTTTCCCTGGAAACCAGCGGCCATTTTGCCATGCAGGCGGCGAAAACGCGCGGTGAAAATTTTTGTGAGCTCGCCGTTAAAATAGCAAATAGCGCTCGCTTTGTTGAATAAAATATTCAAATATTGATTTAATTTTGTGAATTAAAAATTCAAAGGTGAACAGATGAACTTAGGCGCACTGGTATCGGAAACCCGCAACCCGGCCACCATGGGGCTGGATGAGATGTCGACGCTGGAGATGGTCCGCTGCTTTAACCAGGAAGACCGCAAGGTGCCGGAGGCGATCGAAAAGGTGCTGCCGGCGATCGCGCAGGCGGTCGATTTGGCCGCGGCGGCGTTGAAGGCCGGTGGGCGGCTGATTTATTTGGGCGCCGGCACCAGCGGCCGCCTGGGCGTGCTGGATGCCTCCGAGTGCCCGCCGACCTTCGGCGTGCCGCACGGCGTGGTGGTGGGGCTGATCGCCGGCGGGCCGGGCGCG
Source organism: Serratia sp. HRI (assembly GCF_010119335.3). Classification (NCBI taxonomy): domain Bacteria; kingdom Pseudomonadati; phylum Pseudomonadota; class Gammaproteobacteria; order Enterobacterales; family Yersiniaceae; genus Serratia; species Serratia sp. HRI. Next base: position 3,924,401 of record NZ_CP083690.1, read on the forward strand.
TTGCTTAAAGCGGTGGAAGGGGCGGAAGACGACGAAGCTTTGGGCGAAGCCGATCTCCGGGCGCTGAACCTCACCGCCGTCGATATGGTGGTGGGGTTGGCGGCCTCCGGGCGCACGCCTTATGTGATTGGCGCACTGCGCTATGCGCGCGGGCTGGGCTGCCCGACGGCGGCCATCTCCTGCAACCCGGATTCGCCGATCGCGCACGAAGCGCAGGTGGCGATCTCGCCGGTGGTGGGGCCGGAGGCCCTGACCGGCTCGACGCGCCTGAAATCCGGCACTGCGCAGAAGCTGGTGCTCAACATGCTGTCGACTGGCGCGATGGTCAAGCTGGGCAAGGTTTACCAGAACCTGATGGTGGACGTGAAGGCCACCAACGTCAAACTGGTGGATCGCGCTTGCCGCATCGTGGTGGAGGCGACCGGCGCCGAACGCGCTCAGGCGGAGGCAGCGCTGGCGCAGACCGGCTTCGAAGTCAAACCGGCGATCCTGATGATTTTAGCCGGCGTCAGCGCTGAAGAGGCGCAGCAGCGGCTGCAGCGGCACGACGGCTACCTGCGCGCGGCGCTGGCGCGTTAATTCACGGTGGGGGCGGCGATGGACAAGACAACGGCATTGGCGACACAGATCCTGGCGGGCGTGGGGGGCGAGGGTAATATCCTTAAACTGGAGAACTGCATGACGCGGGTGCGCGTCGAGGTCAGCGACGAGCAGCGCCTGGATCTGGCCGCCCTCAGGCAGCTGCCCGGCGTGAAGGGCTATATCAAACAGGGTGAGCAGCATCAGTTTATCGTCGGCCCAGGCGCCGCCGCCAAGGTGGTGGACGCCATGCGCGAATTGCTGGGCGGTAGCGCGCAGCCCGTCGTCGCCGTCGGTGACGCGGCCCGCACCAAGGTGCAGGCCAAGCAAAAATACGCTGCGCCGATGAGCGGCGCGCTGAAAAAACTGGCCGATGTCTTTATTCCGTTGATCCCGGCGTTTATCGCCTCGGGCCTGATCACCGGCATCATCAACCTGCTGAAACGGCCCGACATCGCCGGCCAGCTGGCGGTGGACTACCCGAACGTGCTGGGGCTGTTGGCGATCTTCGGCAGCGCGGTGTTCGCCATCATGAACATTTTGGTCGGGGTCAACGCCGCGCGGGTATTCGGCGGCTCTCAGGCGATGGGCGGCGTCATGGCCGGCATTCTCTCCAGCCCGGCGCTGGCGCAGATCACGTTGTTCGGCGAGGCGTTGCAGCCGGGGCGCGGCGGGGTGATCGCCGTGCTGCTGGTGGTGGCGTTGATGTGCTGGGTGGAGAAACGCCTGCGCACGCTGCTGCCGGAGTCGGTCGAACTGATCCTTAACCCACTGCTGACCACGCTGGTCACCGCCTCGCTGGCGATCCTGATTCTGCAGCCGATCGGCGGCATTATCTCCGACGCCATCGCCCACGGCGCCAATCTGGCGATCGACAAGGGCGGGCTGCTGGTGGGAGCGCTGCTCTCGGGGCTGTTCCTGCCGCTGGTGCTCTCCGGTCTGCATCAGGGGCTGGTACCGATCCACGTCGAGCTGGTGCAGGCGCACGGTTCCAACCCGCTGCTGCCGATCCTGGCGATGGCCGGCGTCGGGCAGGTGGGGGCGGCGCTGGCGGTGCTGTTGAAAACCCGCAATGCGCGGCTGAAAAAGGTGATCAAAGGGGCGTTGCCGGTCGGCATTCTCGGCATCGGCGAGCCGCTGATCTTCGGGGTGACGCTGCCGCTGGGCCGGCCGTTTATCGGCGCCTGCCTCGGCGGTGCGGTCGGCGGAGCGCTTATCAGCTACTGGAAGGTGGCGACGGTGATCACCTTCGGCATTTCGGGGCTGCCTTTGGCGTTGACCATCGTCTCAGGTAAGGTGATGTTGTATCTGGCGGGGATGCTGATTACGATTATCGCCGGTTTTCTCTTCACCTGGATGATGGGGTTCAACGATCCCGAGGAGTAGCGTTTGAGCGACAAGCAGCAACAACCGGCCGCAGAGGGGCGCCGCGTGGTCTTTTTCGATCTGGACGGCACCCTGCATCAGGAGGACATGTTCGGCAGTTTCTTGCGTTTTCTGCTGCGCCGCTTACCGCTGAACCTGTTGCTGGTGATACCGCTGCTGCTGCCGATCGGTCTGGCGCTGCTGCTGCTGGGGCGCGCCGCGCGTTGGCCGATGAGCCTGCTGCTGTGGGCGATCACTTTCGGGCGTTCCGAAGCGACGCTAAAGGCGCTGGAGCGGCAGTTTATCGAGGTCTTTCGCCAGAAGGTGACCGCATTTCCGGTGGTGCAAATGCGGCTGCGGCAGTACCTGGAGGAGCACGATGCCGAAGTGTGGCTGATTACCGGCTCGCCGGAGCGGCTGGTGGAGCAGGTGTATCGCGATTCGGCGTTTCTGCCGCGGGTACGGTTGATCGGCAGCCGCATCACGCGCCGCTGCGGCGGCTGGGTCTTGACCCTGCGCTGCCTGGGAGCGCAGAAAGTGGTACAGCTGGAGCAGCGGCTCGGTGCGCCGCTGAAGCTGTACAGCGGTTACAGCGACAGCAAGCAGGATAATCCGCTGCTGTTCTTTTGTGAGCACCGCTGGCGGGTAAGCAAGCAGGGTGAGCTGCAGCAGCTGGAATAAACCAAGGGCGGAAGATTCCGCCCTTTCTGCTTTTATCTATCTGCAGCGCGATCAGTCGTCGGTCACGTCGTGCGGCTTGCGCCCCAGCTGCCAAATCTTCTCCGCATAATGCCCCAGTGCCCACAGGCTCAGGCCGAGCAGCACGAAGAAAACCGCCTTCGGTATGCTGTCCCAGAAAAACTCGAACAGACGGGTATAAAGGTTAATGCCGAGGAAGGTCAGCCCGAAGCCGCGCAGCATGGCGTCGTCATGCTTCAACCCCAGCCAGATGGCGGCGAGGGCAGCCAGTCCGAACAGCAGGCTCCAGTGGAACAGCTCGATCTGGCGCGCGCTGTACCAGCTGTCGAGATCGCCGTAGTTGCCGAAGATAGACAGCAGCCACAGGGCGATAAACAGGTACAGCAGCCCCATCGCCAGCGACACCCGCTGCAGGCCGCGTTGCGCCAACAGCGGCCGCAACAGCAGCGCGGCGGCGATCAGTACCGCACCAAAGGCGATAAAGCGAATCGGGTAGCTCATGCCGAGCCAGTAGGCGCCCCAGCCGGACAGGTAGCCGGTCTCGGCGCCGAAGGCGTTGCCGAGCGACAGCAGGGCGAACCACCACACCAGCCCGGAGCGGCTGAACCAGCCGATCGCGCCGTACAGCAGCGCGGCGAACAGCAGCAGCACGGAAACCCGGCCGCTGCCGTTATCCAGCCAGACCCCCAGCTGCCATAAGGCGCAGGCGGTAAGCAACACGGCGACAAACAGCGCGGCCTCATTGCCGTAGCGTTTTTCCGGGTGGTGCCGGCGGCGACGCAGCGCCCAGACGTAGGCCAGCGCCGCCAGTATGCCGGCGATCGCCATGCGCACCGGCGCGTCGAAGCGGAACAGTTCGCTCAGCCATTCAAGCAGTGCGCTGTCGGCGAACAGGCTGGTGACGGCGATCAGCAGCGAGGCCAGCGCGGCGAGAAACGCATAGCGCGCCAGCCGCCGCCAGTCGAAAGGCTGCACGGCCACATGCTGCAGCAGTTGCTGCCGTTGTTCGGCCGTCAAGGCGCCTTCTCCCACCCAGCCGTCCAGCGCCTTGCGCACCACGACCGCGTTCTTTTTACTGAGTTTCATGCTTCTTGTCCCTGAATCACACGCTGATTTGGCCAGTATAGCCATTGGCGGGCGGCTACGACAAAGGGAGGCTAGTGTGTATAATGCCCGCCGCAAAAGCGCACGAGGAATTATGCGATGACTGAATATAACGATGAGTACTGGATGCGTCAGGCATTGCAGCTGGCCCTGCGCGCGCAGGAAGAGGGCGAGGTGCCGGTGGGTGCGCTGCTGGTGCTGGACAATCAGGTCATCGGCGAGGGCTGGAACCGCCCGATCGGCCGACACGATCCTACCGCACACGCCGAGATCATGGCGCTGCGCCAGGGCGGCGCGGTGCTGCAAAACTACCGTTTGCTGAACGCCACGCTGTACGTCACGCTGGAGCCCTGCGTGATGTGCGCCGGTGCGATGGTGCACAGCCGTATCCGCCGGCTGGTGTATGGTGCCGCCGACGAGAAAACCGGCGCGGCCGGTTCACTGGTGGACATTCTGCGCCATCCGGGCATGAACCATCAGGTGGAGATCGTCTCGGGCGTGCTGGCGGACGAATGCGCCGCCACCCTGAGCAATTTCTTCCGTCTGCGCCGTGAACAGAAAAAAGCGCTCAGGCTGGCGCAGCGGGCGGCGGAAAAGCCGGAATAATCAGTAGTTGAGCGCCAGTTCCGGCATCACCGTCGGGTAGCCTTTCCCCAACGCCTCCTGCTCGGCGGCCGCTTGCGCCGCCTTTCTCTCTTTTTCCTGCAGATAGCCCACCAGGCTGACCTGGTAGCGGCGGATGTTCTCTACATAGTTGTAGGCTTCACGCCCGCGCGCATAGCCGTAGGTCAACTGCGGGTAGTAGCGCTTCTGGCTGAGCATCGGCAGGCGCTGCTTGACGTCGACCCAGCTGTCGGGGTTACCTTTTTGCGTCTTGGTCAGCTTGCGCGCGTCCAGCATGTGGCCCCAGCCCATGTTGTAGGCCGCCAGCGAGAACCAGATGCGCTCGTCTTCCGGCACGCTGTCCGGCACCTTGGCCATCAGCCGTTGCAGGTAAAGGGCGCCGCCCTGAATGCTCTCTTCCGGATCGAGGCGGTCGTTGACCCCCAGGCCGTCGGCGGTGGCGCGGGTCAGCATCATCAGGCCGCGCACGCCGGTGGGTGAGGTGGCCTGCGGATTCCAGTGCGATTCCTGATAGGCGATGGCCGCCAGTAGCTTCCAGTCGATCTCGTTGGCGTGCTTCTCGAACAGCGGGCGGAAGTTGGGCAGCACCGAGTCGATGGCCGACAGGAAGGTTTTGGTGTCCACATAGTCGAAGCTGCCGACGTGGCCGAGGTATTTCTCTTCGAGCCGCGCCAGGGTGCCGTCGTCCACCATCTGGCTGTAGAAGTCCAGCATCGCCGCGTACAGGCTGTCGTCGCCGTCGCGTTTCAGATACCAGGTGACCGGCTCTTCGTCGGTGACGTCGAACGCCACCGCCAGCTGCGGATGGATGCGCTGCAGCAGCGCGATGGTCACCGAATCGCCGAGGGTGTAGTCCAGCTTGCCGTCGGCCACCCGCTCCAGCAGCTCTTTGGAGGTGAGATCGCTGGAGGACTCCCAGGCGAGATCCGGGTATTTATCCTGTTTGAGCTGCTTTAGCGTGCTGACGTGCGCGGAACCGGAGGCGACCGCCAGCTTGCCTTTAATGTCGGCGAAGCCTTTTGGCCTCGGGGTGCCCAGCCGGTACACCAGCTGTTGGGAAACGGAGTAGTAGGCCGGGCCGGTGCGCGCGCGGCTGAGGCGCTCCTGGTTGTAGATAAGGCCGGCCGCCAGCAGGTCGGCGTCGTCGTCATCCAGATCGTCGAACAGGTCATTGATGTTCTGATGGGGGATCACCACCAGCTTCACCCCGAGGTAGTTGGCGAAGCGCTTCGCCAGTTCGTAGTCGAGCCCACCCGGCCCTTGCTTGGTGTTGAAATAGGTCAGCGGTGAATTCAGCGTGCTGATACGCAACTCGCCGCGGGAGATGATCTCCTGGAGTTGCCCGCCCTGGCCGCTGCGCCAGGTGATATTGGGCCACAGCGCGAGAGCCAGAAGCAGGGTGACAACGCCGATGAGGATGTAGTTTATTTTAAGACGTTTCAAATAGTTATCCAGTGGTGGCACAGGTACACCGGCGACGACAACCGCGACTTTTCTCATGGTTAAATCACCAGTGCGGGGGCATTTTGCGCAACAAAACGCCAGTGTGCAACTTTATTGACACGTTATGACAATTCGACGGTGCGGCACGCTTTTATCAATAATCCCTACGCAAACGGTTTCGTCGGCGGCGAGGATTCTCTATAATGGCGCGCGTTTTCCCCTGTTGCGCCCAATGAAGCGTCTTATCCGTCGCTTCGAAGACGAGAGAACTTTGATTATGGAAATTCTGCGTGGTTCGCCCGCTTTATCGGCTTTTCGCATTACCAAACTGCTGTCCCGCTGCCAGGACGCCCACCTGCCCGTCAGTGATATCTACGCCGAGTACGTCCACTTTGCCGATGTTAGCGCACCGCTCAGTGCCGAAGAACACGCCAAACTTCAGCGGCTGCTCAAGTACGGTCCTTCTCTCGCCGAACACGCTCCCGAAGGCCGGTTGTTGCTGGTCACGCCGCGTCCGGGCACCATTTCTCCCTGGTCTTCTAAAGCCACCGACATCGCCCACAACTGCGGTCTGCAGCAGGTGCTGCGCCTGGAGCGCGGCCTGGCGTTCTACGTCAAGGCGCCCGAGCTGACGGAAACCCAGTGGCGCCAGCTTGCCGCGCTGCTGCACGATCGCATGATGGAAACCGTCTTCAGCGAACTGCAACAGGCCGAACAGCTGTTCGCGCACCATCAGCCGGCGCCGTATCAGTCGGTCGACGTGCTGGGCGCAGGGCGCACCGCGCTGGAGCAGGCCAACGTCCGGCTCGGCCTGGCGCTGGCGCAGGACGAGATCGACTACCTGCTGAATGCCTTTACCGGTTTGGGGCGCAACCCGACGGATATCGAACTTTATATGTTCGCACAGGCCAACTCCGAGCACTGTCGCCACAAGATTTTCAACGCCGATTGGATCATCGACGGCGAACAGCAGCCTAAATCGCTGTTCAAGATGATCAAGAACACCTATGAGCAGACGCCGGACTACGTGCTGTCGGCGTATAAAGACAACGCCGCGGTGATGGAAGGCTCGCAGGTCGGCCGCTTCTTCGCCGCGCCGGAGAACGGCAAGTACGATTACCATCAGGAAGACGCGCACATCCTGATGAAGGTAGAAACCCACAACCACCCAACGGCGATCTCGCCGTGGCCGGGCGCCGCGACCGGCTCCGGCGGCGAGATCCGCGACGAGGGGGCTACCGGCCGCGGCGCCAAGCCGAAAGCCGGCCTGGTGGGCTTCTCGGTGTCCAACCTGCGCATTCCCGGCTTTGAACAGCCGTGGGAGCAGGATTTCGGCAAGCCGGAACGCATCGTCACCGCGCTGGATATCATGACCGAAGGCCCGCTGGGCGGCGCGGCGTTCAACAACGAATTCGGTCGTCCGGCGCTGCTGGGCTACTTCCGTACCTATGAAGAGCGCGTCAACAGCCACAACGGCGTTGAGCTGCGCGGCTATCACAAACCGATCATGCTGGCGGGCGGCATCGGCAACATCCGTGCCGATCACGTGCAGAAAGGGGAAATCACCGTCGGCGCCAAACTGGTGGTGCTGGGCGGCCCGGCGATGAATATCGGCCTGGGTGGCGGCGCGGCCTCGTCGATGGCGTCAGGCCAGTCCGATGCCGATCTGGACTTCGCTTCGGTGCAGCGCGACAACCCGGAAATGGAGCGCCGCTGTCAGGAAGTGATCGACCGCTGCTGGCAGCTGGGCGACCAGAACCCGATCCTGTTTATCCATGACGTCGGCGCCGGCGGCCTGTCCAACGCCATGCCGGAGCTGGTGAGCGACGGCGGCCGCGGCGGCCGCTTCGAGCTGCGCGATATCCTCAACGACGAGCCGGGCATGAGCCCGCTGGAAGTGTGGTGCAACGAATCGCAGGAACGTTACGTGATGGCGATTGCCCCGGCACAGATGGCGCAGTTCGACGAGATCTGCCGCCGCGAGCGCGCACCTTATGCGGTGATCGGCGAAGCGACCGAAGAACAGCACCTGACGCTGAACGACCGCCACTTCGACAACCAGCCGATCGACATGCCGCTGGACGTGCTGCTCGGCAAGACGCCGAAAATGACCCGCGACGTTACCCGCCTGCAAGCAAGTGGCCAGGCGGTGCAGCGTGAGAACATCACGCTGGCCGACGCGGTGAAACGCGTGCTGCATCTGCCGGCCGTTGCGGAGAAAACCTTCCTGATCACCATCGGCGATCGCACCGTTACCGGCATGGTGGCGCGTGACCAGATGGTCGGCCCGTGGCAGATCCCGGTGGCCGACTGCGCGGTCACCACCGCCAGCCTGGACAGCTACTACGGCGAAGCGATGTCGCTCGGCGAACGTGCGCCGGTGGCGCTGTTGGACTTCGCCGCCTCCGGCCGCCTGGCGGTCGGGGAAGCGCTGACCAACCTGGCTGCCACCGAGATCGGCAGCCTGAAGCGCGTGAAGCTGTCCGCCAACTGGATGGCCGCCGCTGGCCACCCGGGCGAAGACGCCGGGCTGTACGAAGCGGTGAAAGCGGTGGGCGAAGAGCTGTGCCCGGCGCTGGGCATCACCATCCCGGTGGGCAAAGACTCCATGTCGATGAAAACCCGCTGGCAGGAAGGCAACGAACAGCGCGAAATGACGTCGCCGCTGTCGCTGGTCATCACCGCCTTCGCCCGCGTGGAGGACGTGCGCCACACCGTGACGCCGCAGCTGCGCACCGATAAGGGCGACAGCGCGCTGCTGTTGATCGACCTGGGCAACGGCCATAACGCGCTGGGTGCCACCGCGCTGGCGCAAGTTTACCGCCAACTGGGCGACAAACCGGCCGACGTGCGCAACGTTGCGCAGCTGGCGGGCTTCTTCAACGCCATGCAGCAGCTGGTGGCCGAGCAAGCGCTGCTGGCTTACCACGACCGCGCCGACGGCGGCCTGCTGGTGACGCTGGCGGAGATGGCCTTCGCCGGTCACTGTGGTGTGGACGTCAATCTCGACGGCCTCGGCGACGATGCGCTGGCGGTGCTGTTCAACGAAGAGCTGGGCGCGGTGATCCAGGTGAGCGCCGAACGTCTCGACGACGTGAAGCAGGCGTTCGCTCAGCACGGACTGACCGACAACGTGCATCACATCGGCAGCGTGCAGGCCGGCGATCGTTTCGTCATCACCCAACACGGCAAGGCGCTGTACAGCGAAAGCCGCAATACGCTGCGCACCTGGTGGGCGGAAACCACCTGGCAGATGCAGCGCCTGCGCGACAATCCGGCGTGCGCCGATCAGGAACATCAGGCCAAGCAGGATGAACAAGATCCCGGTCTGAACGTGAAGCTGACCTTCGCACCGGAGGAAGACATCGCCGCGCCGTACATCGCCAAGGGCGCTCGCCCGAAAGTGGCGGTGCTGCGCGAGCAGGGGGTGAACTCCCACGTTGAAATGGCGGCGGCGTTCCACCGCGCCGGCTTTGACGCGGTGGACGTGCACATGAGCGATCTGCTGGCAGGACGCCGCGATCTACAGGATTTCCACACGCTGGTGGCCTGCGGCGGCTTCTCTTACGGCGACGTCCTGGGCGCCGGCGAAGGTTGGGCGAAGTCTATCTTGTTCAACGAGCGGGTGCGCGACGAGTTCGAAGCGTTCCTCCACCGTCCGCAGACGCTGGCGCTGGGCGTGTGCAACGGCTGCCAGATGATGTCCAACCTGCGTGAGCTGATCCCGGGCGCCGAACACTGGCCGCGCTTCGTGCGCAACCTGTCGGATCGCTTTGAGGCGCGCTTCAGCCTGGTGGAAGTGGCGGCCAGCCCGTCGCTGTTCCTGCAGGGCATGACCGGCTCGCGCATGCCGATCGCCGTTTCCCACGGTGAAGGGCATGTCGAAGTGCGCGATGCGGCGCATCTGGCGGCGTTGGAAAGCCATGGCCTGGTGGCGCTGCGTTTCGTCAACAACGCCGGTCAGGTAACGGAAACTTACCCGGCTAACCCGAACGGATCGCCGAACGGCATTACCGCCGTGACCAGCGCCAGCGGGCGTGCCACGGTAATGATGCCGCACCCGGAACGCGTGTTCCGAACGGTCAGCAACTCCTGGCACCCGGAAGAGTGGGGCGAGGACAGCCCGTGGATGCGCATGTTCCGCAACGCCCGTAAGCAACTGGGCTAAATACGGCCACCACCGTACACAGGGCGCAAGCAATTGCGCCTTTTTTATGGCCGAGGTTCGGCGATTGGCGGCAGTGTCTGCATTTTGCGACAGGCGCTATTTTTCGTGTCGCCAAATGGAGACATTTAACTTTTTGATTTTATTGGCCATAAGTGGGTTTGGCTTTGGTTGTCTGCATTTGGCGACAGCGCGGCGTTTTTTTCATCGCTCATCGGGGCGTGATGCGCAAAGAAATTTGCTGATATGGTTTTATTTTTCAATAAAATCATATTGTTATTATTTTTATTGCAAAGTTGGCACGCAACGTGCATTATTCTCGTCGGTTGCTCATTCAACTTTTTATGACGGCGCCGTAAATAGACGGCAAATCGCCTCATAAGCCTCCGAATGATGCCAAAGAAATGGTGCCTATCGTCCAACCAAACCGATAACAGACCGTGCAAACGGCTTTATCAAGCATCGGGCGACACGTGGAGTGAGGCACCGCCTGTATCCAACTGTGATGAAGGGTTCATCAATCCTGGATACTTACGGATGCTATTCGTCCTGTTCGATGCCAGCCGCTGCGCTACATCACCCTGGGGACGAGACTTAAGGGCATCCACACTTTCCTTGCGTTGGGGCAAGTTTCTTGCCCCGATGTCATTTATCAACGCTGCGCTTATTCCCGTTTCGTTGCCTATGCCCTCGAACGCAGACGCTTTCCCCACACTCTTGCTTTCACACCGGTTGATGTTACCGAGGCCGCATGCCGTCGGCAGGCCAGGCCTATGGGCGCGGTTCACCGAACCCGCAGCTTTTTCCTTGTGCGTTCAGGATTCTCCCTTGCCGGGCTTTTCTCTTTCCGGCGAGTCAGTTAGCATCGTGACAGAGCTGAGAGAATGAGATGATTTCGTTGAAAAAATGGCGTTTATTCCCCCGTTCGCTGCGGCAATTGGTGCTGCTGGCGTTCCTGTTGGTGCTGTTGCCGCTGCTGGTGCTGGCCTATCAGGCCTACCAGAGTCTGGATCACCTCAGCGCGCAGGCAGCGGACATCAACCGCACCACGCTGGTGGACGCGCGGCGCAGCGAGGCGATGACCAGCGTGGCGCTGGAGATGGAGCGCAGCTATCGCCAGTACTGTGTGCTGGTCGATCCTACGCTGCAGAAGCTGTACCAGAACCAGCGCAAGCAGTATTCGCAGATGCTGGACGCCCACGCGCCGATCCTGCCGGACGAGCGCTACTACCAAACGCTGCGCCAGTTGCTGACCCAGCTGGCGGCGATCAAATGCCATAACAGCGGGCCGGACCAAGAGGCTTCCGCCTTGCTCGAGTCGTTCTCCCGTTCCAACGCCGAAATGGTGCAGGCCACGCGCGCGGTGGTGTTCTCGCGCGGCCAGCAGCTGCAGCAGGCCATCGCCGAGCGCGGCCAGTTCTTCGGCTGGCAGGCGCTGCTGCTGTTCCTGGTCAGCGTGCTGCTGGTGGTGCTGTTCACCCGCATGATCATCGGGCCGGTCAAGGCCGTGGAGCGGATGATCAACCGCCTGGGAGAAGGGCGCGCGCTGGGCAGCACCGCGTCGTTCAAGGGGCCGCGCGAGCTGCGTTCGCTGGCGCAGCGCATCATCTGGCTGAGCGAGCGGCTGGCGTGGCTGGAGTCGCAGCGCCACGAGTTTTTGCGCCATATTTCGCACGAGCTGAAAACGCCGTTGGCCAGCATGCGTGAAGGCACCGAACTGCTGGCCGACGAGGTGGCGGGGCCGCTGACTTCCGATCAGAAAGAGGTGGTGGCGATCCTCGACAACAGCAGCCGCCATCTGCAGCAGCTGATTGAACAGCTGTTGGATTACAACCGCAAATTGGCCGATGGCCCGGCGGAACACGAGAACGTCGAGCTGCGCGACATGGTCGATTTGGTGGTCGCCGCGCACAGTTTGCCGGCGCGGGCGAAGATGATTTCCACCGAAATTACGCTGGAGGCGGAAATCTGCTGGGCAGAGCCTACGCTATTAATGCGCGTGCTGGATAATCTCTACTCCAATGCGGTGCACTACGGCAAGGAATCCGGTAACATTTGGATCCGCAGCCGTCAGGTTGGACAACGGGTGCAAATCGACGTCGCCAATAGCGGCACGCCGATCCCCGAGGCTGAAAGAGCCATGATTTTCGAGCCTTTTTTCCAGGGTAGTCACCAGCGAAAAGGGGCGGTAAAAGGAAGCGGACTGGGGTTGAGCATCGCTCAGGACTGTATCCGTCGCATGCGCGGTGAGCTGCAACTGGCGACGGTCGCCGGTGCAGACGTCTGCTTCCGCATTGAACTGCCGTTAACCGCCGAGAATGAATAAATAATGTACACATGGTCTAAACGCCTTCGTCTTTCACAGACCGAACGTTCACCGCGTGCCACGCACAGAGCGCCGCTCGGCAAACGCCCGATCAGCTGGTTGGGTGCCGTCTTCTTTATGCCGCTGTTGCTGGCGGGCTGTGTCGATCGCGCCGTCAGCGGTGGCCTGAACCCTCAGCAGCAAGAGGCGATCCCGGATACCAAGGTGATTGATTACCGCACCGCGGCTTGCGATACCCTGTGGCAGTTGGACGACAAGGACGCGCTGGATAACGCGCTCTACTGGCTGCGCGCGATGGACTGCGCCGATCGTATCGGCTCGACCCAGGCGCGCGCGCTGGCGAAAACGGTGCCTGGCGACAGCTGGTCCGGCGTTTTCAAACAGAGCATCCTGCTGGGCAGCGCACAGCCGACCTCCGGCGAACGCCGCCAGATCATCGACAGGATCAACAGCTATCGGATGGAATTCCCTGGTTCACTGCGTCCGCTGACGCAGCTGTGGCGCCAGCAGCAATTGCTGCAGATCACGCTGTTCGATGAGAAAGCACGCTATCAGCATCTGCAGGAGAGCAGCGACAGCCAGATCGATTCGCTGCGCCAGAGCCAGGCGCGTCTGCAATCGCAGCTGCAGGACACCTCGCGCAAGCTGGAGAACCTGACCGATATCGAGCGCCAGCTCTCTTCGCGCAAGCAGCTGCAAGGGGAAATCCCGGACAACAGCGCAGGCTCGCAAAAGGGCGAATCCGCCGGTAAAAACGGCGCGGCCGCCAAAGGGGCTGAATCGCAGGACGAACCGGAAAAAGGCACCGCGCTGCCGGTTGAACCGGAAGACACCTATACGCCGCACCCTGCCAATAAGGAGTCCCACGCGCAATGACCGCACGCAAACCGGCCAATTTGCTCTTGGTTGACGACGATCCCAGCCTGCTGAAGCTGCTGGGCATGCGTCTGACCAGCGAAGGTTTTCACGTCACCACCGCCGAAAGCGGCCAGGAAGCGCTGCGCCTGCTGGCGCGCGAACAGATCGATCTGGTGATCAGCGATCTGCGTATGGACGAGATGGACGGCATGGCGCTGTTCGCCGAGATCCAAAAGCATCAGCCGGGCATGCCGGTGATCATCCTCACCGCGCACGGTTCGATTCCCGATGCGGTGGCCGCCACCCAGCAGGGGGTGTTCAGCTTCCTCACCAAACCGGTGGATCGCGATGCGCTGTATAAGGCCATCGACGAGGCGCTCGCGCTGTCGGCCACCCCGGCCGGCGACGAGGCCTGGCGCGAAGACATCGTCACCCGCAGCCCGCTGATGCTGCGCCTGCTGGAGCAGGTGAAAATGGTGGCGCAGTCCGACGTCAGCGTCTTGATCAACGGCCAGAGCGGCACCGGTAAAGAGGTGGTGGCGCAGGCGATCCACGCGGCCAGCCCGCGCGCCGGCAAGGCGTTCATCGCCATCAACTGCGGCGCGCTGCCGGAGCAGCTGCTGGAGTCCGAACTGTTCGGCCATGCCAAGGGCGCCTTTACCGGCGCGGTCAGCAGCCGCGAAGGGCTGTTCCAGGCGGCAGCGGGCGGCACGCTGTTCCTCGACGAGATCGGCGATATGCCGCTGTCGCTGCAGGTGAAGTTGCTGCGCGTGCTGCAAGAGCGCAAGGTGCGGCCGCTGGGCAGCAACCGCGATCTGGACATTGACGTGCGCATCATCTCCGCCACCCACCGCGATCTGCAAAAGGCGATGGCGAAGAACGAGTTCCGCGAGGATCTCTACTACCGCCTCAACGTGGTGAACCTGAAGATCCCGGCGCTCAACGAACGCGCCGAAGATATCCCGCTATTGGCCAATCACCTGTTGCGCGAAGCGGCTCAGCGGCACAAGCCGTTCGTGCGCAGCTTCTCGACCGACGCCATGAAGCGGCTGATGACCGCCAGCTGGCCGGGCAACGTGCGTCAGCTGGTCAACGTCATCGAGCAGTGCGTGGCGCTGACTTCGGCACCGGTGATCAGCGAAGCGCTGGTGGAGCAGGCGCTGGAAGGGGAAAACACCGCGCTGCCGACCTTCGCCGAAGCGCGCAACCAGTTCGAGTTGCACTACCTGCGCAAGCTGCTGCAGATCACCAAGGGCAACGTGACCCAGGCCGCGCGCATGGCGGGCCGCAACCGCACCGAGTTTTACAAATTGCTGTCGCGCCACGAACTGGACGCCAACGATTTTAAAGAATGACAGTTTGCCGCCGGCGCCTGCCACGCAGGTTCTCAACAAATCCGGCGGAATGATTTACACTCCGTTCTCTTTTGCCGCGGCGCGCCCCGGCGTAGAGCACCATGGAACGTATTAAGCGGGATCGTACACAAATGAGCAGATCACTTTCCATCGCCCTGGCCCAGCTGAACCTGCTGGTCGGCGACATTGAAGGCAACACCGAACGCATGTTGCAAATCGTGCAGGAGCAGCAGAAGGCGGGAGCCGATCTGGTCATGTTCAGCGAACTGGCGCTGTCCGGCTACCCGCCCGAAGATCTGCTGTATCGCAATGACTTCTATCAGCGCTGCGACGCGCAGCTGCTGCGCCTGCAGCAGGCCTCCGCCGAGACGGCGATCCTGGTTGGCCACCCGTGGCGCGAAGGCGACAAGCTGTATAACGCGCTGTCGCTGTTTGCCGAAGGCCGCCTGCTGACCCGCTACTTCAAGCAGCAGCTGCCGAACTACGGCGTGTTCGATGAGAAGCGCTATTTCCACGCCGGTAACGACACCTGCGTGGTGGAGCTGAAAGGCTACCGTCTGGGTCTGCTGATTTGCGAAGATCTGTGGTTCCCTGAGCCGATCGACGCCGCCAAGGCCGCCGGCGCGGAAATTATCTTGTCGATCAACGCCTCGCCGTATAACCGCGAAAAGCCGTATATCCGCAAAACGCTGATGGCCGGCCACTGCCAGCGCACCCAGCTGCCGCTGGTGTACCTCAATCAGGTCGGCGGCCAGGATGAGCTGATCTTCGACGGCTGCTCCAAGGTATTCGACGCCGCCGGCACCATGACTCACCGTCTGGCGGCCTTCGACGAGCAGGTGACTCGTCTGGAATTCAACGAGCTGGCCGTGGTGCCGATGGCCGATCCGGCCGCTGAGCTGCCGCAGCTGGCGCAGGTGTACCAGGCGCTGGTGTTGGCGGTGCGCGACTACGTGACCAAAAACGGCTTTAAAGGCGCGGTGCTGGGCCTGTCCGGCGGCATTGACTCGGCGCTGACGCTGGCGATCGCCGTGGATGCGCTGGGCAAAGACAAGGTGCAGGCGCTGATGATGCCGTTCCGCTATACCGCAGATATCAGCATCGCCGACGCCAAGGAAGAGGCGGAAATCCTCGGCGTGGAGTTCGATATCGTCTCCATCGAACCGATGTTCGACGCCTTTATGGGCCAGCTGTCGCCGATGTTCGCCGGCACCGAGCGCGACACCACCGAAGAAAACCTGCAGGCGCGTTGCCGCGGGGTGGTGCTGATGGCGCTGTCCAACAAACGCCGCAGCATCGTGCTGACCACCGGCAACAAGAGCGAAATGGCGGTGGGTTACGCCACGCTGTACGGCGATATGGCCGGCGGTTTCGACGTGCTGAAGGACGTGCCGAAAACGCTGGTGTTCAAGCTGTCCGAATACCGTAACACCGTCTCCTACGTGATCCCGCAGCGGGTGATCGATCGTCCGCCGTCCGCCGAGCTGGCGCCGGATCAGGTCGATCAGGACAGCCTGCCGCCGTACGATATCCTGGACGCGATCCTGGAAGGCTACGTTGAGCGCGACAAGTCGGTTGCCGATCTGGTGGCCGAAGGGTTCGACGAAGCGATCGTGCGCAAGGTGATCCGCCTGGTGGACATCAACGAATACAAGCGGCGTCAGGCGGCCGTCGGGCCGCGTATCACCGCCCGTAACTTCGGCAAAGACCGCCGCTACCCCATCACATCCGGTTTTGGCCGCAAAAATTGGTAAAAGGAAAGAAGATGAAAAAGATCGACGCGATTATCAAGCCGTTCAAACTGGATGACGTCCGCGAAGCGCTGGCCGAAGTGGGCATCACCGGTATGACGGTCACCGAAGTGAAAGGCTTCGGCCGCCAGAAGGGCCACACCGAGCTGTACCGCGGTGCCGAGTACATGGTCGACTTTTTGCCTAAGGTGAAGATCGAGATCGTGGTTGCCGACGATATCGTCGACACCTGCGTGGAAACCATCATGCAAACCGCGCAGACCGGCAAGATCGGCGACGGCAAAATCTTCGTCTTCGACGTGGCGCGCGTGGTGCGCATCCGTACCGGCGAGCAGGACGAAGAAGCGATCTGATCCTCCGCAGGATCATCGGCTATTCAGGGCGCAGCGTGCTGCGCCCTTGTCATTTCTGCTCCCCGCGCATCATGCTTCTTCGCCTCGCCGTTTCCCTCTTTTTGCTCGTCGGCATTCTAAAAAAGCGAACGCTATCGCGTTTTTGATACTTTTCCCGATCGCTTTTCTCGCGGGATCTACAATCAATCTAACTATCTTGATTGAGGTGATCCCCAATGAATTTCAAGTTGCGGCTAGGCGGCAAGGGCGTGCATCCCCAGGAGCTTACTCAGGTAAGTGACTGGGGGGACAAATCTGCCGGGAGCAGATTTGAACGCTGCTTGCAGCGGCCCGTTAGGGCGTGGCCTACGGATGGGCCACGTAATAGAACGCAGACAACAACGCAGCGGCTTGAAAGGCGATGGGGATGATGACGTTACGCCAAATCCGCCACTTCATCGCGGTGGCGGAAACCGGGTCGATCTCCGCCGGCGCCCAGGCGGTGTTTGTCTCCCAGTCTTCGCTGACGCTGGCGATCCAGCAGTTGGAAACCGAGATCGGCGTGCGGCTGTTCGATCGCCACGCCAAGGGCATGACGCTGACCCATCAGGGGCATCAGTTTTTGCGCCAGTCGTATCTGATCCTGGCGACGGTGGACAACGCCAAGCGCAGCCTGCAGATCGGCACCGAAAGCCTGACCGGCAAGCTGACCGTCGGCGTTACCAGCCTGGTGGCCGGCTACTTCCTGGTGGAGCTGCTCACGCGCTTTAAATCGGCCTATCCCAACGTCACCGTGCAGGTGGTTGAAGACGAGCGCCCGTATATTGAGCACCTGCTGGTCAGCGGCGAGATCGACATCGGCGTGCTGATCCTGTCGAACATCGAAGACCGCGACGCGCTGCAGACCGAGGTGCTGATGCACTCGCCGTATCGCCTTTGGCTGCCGCCGTTGCACCCGCTGCTGGAGCACGAGAGCATCAGCCTGGCGGACGTGGCCAAACAGCCGCTGATCCAGCTCAACGCCGATGAAATGGACGTGCACGCGCGGCGCATCTGGTCGCGCGCCGGGCTGAAGCCGGAGATCGCCATGAAGACCGCCTCGACCGAGGCGGTGCGCAGCCTGGTGGCGGCGGGGATGGGGGTCTCCATCCAGCCGGACATGGCGTACCGCGCCTGGTCGCTCGAGGGCAACATGATCGAGGCGCGTAAGCTGGACGATCTGCTGGAGCCGCTGGATATCGGGCTGGCGTGGCGGCGCGGCAGCGCGCGGCCGGAGCTGGTAACGCCGTTCCTTACCATCGCGCGCGAGAACGGCAGCAAACACGCCGCCGGGCTTAAGCATTCGATTTAATCGAACGCGGCGTTCAGTATTTAGAATTTGTTGCCCGCCAGAGGCTCGCTTAGGCTGATTAAAACTAACTTATTCACATTTGGTTAACGTTTTTGTCACTTAGGGGCGTCAGGCGATGGCAGATGTGCAGGTTCTCTCAGGTTTGTCCTGTCAGCAGTTCATTAACGGTCAGTTGGTCGACGGCGAAGGCCAGCAGGAGTGCATCGTCAATCCGGCCAACGGCGAGACGCTGATCGCCCTGACCGAAGCCTCTTCGGCGCAGGTCGGCGGCGCGGTGAAAGCCGCGCAGCAGGCGTTCGGCCACTGGTCGCGCACCACGCCGGCCCAGCGCGCCGCTCTGTTGCTGCGGATCGCCGACGCCATTGAGCGGCAGGCGCCGCAGCTGGCGCAGCTGGAAGCCCTCAACTGCGGTAAACCGCTGCATCAGGCGCTCAATGACGATCTGCCGGCGGCGGTCGACGTGTTCCGCTTTTTCGCCGGCGCGGTGCGCACGCAGCAAGGGCAGCTGGCCGGCGAGTATGTGCCGGGCCACACCTCGATGATCCGCCGCGATCCGATCGGCGTGGTGGCCTCGATCGCCCCCTGGAACTATCCGCTGATGATGGCGGCGTGGAAGATTGCGCCGGCGTTGGCGGCGGGCAATACCGTGGTGTTTAAACCCTCCGAACATACGCCGCTGACCATTCTGGCGCTGGTGCCGGCGCTGCAGGAGATCCTGCCGCCGGGCGTGCTGAATATCGTCTACGGCGGTGGGGAAGGGGTCGGCAGCCAGCTGGTGGGGCACCCGCAGGTGCGGCTGGTGTCGGTCACCGGCGATATCGTCACCGGGCAAAAAATTCTTCAGGCGGCGGCCAAAAGCGTCAAGCGTACCCACCTGGAACTGGGGGGCAAGGCGCCGGTGATCGTCTGCGACGACGCCGATCTCGACGAGGTGGTCAACGGCATTCGCACCTACGGCTATTACAACGCCGGCCAGGACTGCACCGCCGCCTGCCGTATCTATGCGCAGGCGGGTATCTATCCCAAGCTGGTGGACGCGCTGGGCGAGGCGGTCGCCAGCCTGCGTTTCGCCCGCAAGCGCGATCAGGACAACGAGATCGGCCCGTTGATAAGTAGCCGCCAGCGCGATCGCGTCGCCAGCTTCGTCGAGCGAGCGCTCAGTCAACCGCATATCGAATTGATCACCGGTGCCGCGGCCCACTCCGGGCCGGGGTTCTACTACCAGCCGACCCTGCTGGCGGGCTGCCTGCAAAGCGACGAAATCGTGCAGCGCGAGGTGTTTGGCCCGGTGGTCAGCATCACGCGCTTCGAACACCTGGAGCAGGCGGTCGAGTGGGCCAACGACTCGGAATACGGGCTGGCTTCGTCGGTGTGGACGCAAAATATCGATCGGGCGCTGCACATTGCCGCCCATCTGCAGTACGGCAGCACCTGGATCAACACCCATTTCACCTTGGCGAGCGAGATGCCGCACGGCGGCCTGAAACGCTCCGGCTACGGCAAGGATCTGTCCAGCGATTCGCTGCAGGATTACAGCGTTGTCAGGCACGTAATGGCGAAGTTCAAAGCCAGCTTCTAGCGGTTCTATAAAGCAAAATCAGGCGGCAGCCGTTCCCTGCCGCACACAGATACGCAACACAGGGGTAATTACGATGAGAAAAACTACCGCAGTCACCACCACCGTCTCCGCGCTTTGTCTCACCGTGCTGTGCGGCCTGGCTCAGGCGGCCGATCTGCCGCAGTCGCTGGGCAAAGGCGAAGGCCGGCTGGATATCATCGCCTGGCCCGGCTACATCGAACGCGGCCAGTCCGACAA
Source organism: Serratia sp. HRI (assembly GCF_010119335.3). Taxonomy (NCBI): domain Bacteria; kingdom Pseudomonadati; phylum Pseudomonadota; class Gammaproteobacteria; order Enterobacterales; family Yersiniaceae; genus Serratia; species Serratia sp. HRI. The sequence goes on from NZ_CP083690.1 coordinate 3,944,169, forward strand.
AAACTACGACTGGGTCACCCAGTTTGAAAAGCAAACCGGCTGCGCGGTGAACGTGAAGACCGCCGCCACCTCCGATGAAATGGTCAGCCTGATGGCCAAGGGCGGCTACGATCTGGTGACCGCCTCCGGCGACGCCTCGCTGCGCCTGATCTTCGGCAAGCGGGTGCAGCCGATCAACACCGCGCTGATCCCGAACTGGAAGAACATCGATCCGCGCCTGCTGAACGGCGCCTGGTACACCGTGGACGGCAAAACCTACGGCACGCCGTACCAGTGGGGGCCGAACCTGCTGATGTACAACACCAAAACCTTCCCGACGCCGCCGGACAGCTGGGCGGTGATCTTCCAGCAGCAGAACCTGCCGGACGGCAAGAGCAACCAGGGCCGGGTGCAGGCTTACGACGGCCCGATCTACATCGCCGACGCGGCGCTGTTCCTGAAGGCCACCCAGCCGCAGCTCGGCATCAGCGATCCTTACCAGCTCAACGAAGAGCAGTATCAGGCGGCGCTGAAGCTGCTGCGCAGCCAGCACGCGCTGATCCACCGCTACTGGCATGACACCTCGGTGCAGATGAGCGACTTTAAAAACGAAGGCGTGGTGGCCTCCAGCGCCTGGCCGTATCAGGCCAACGCCCTGAAGGGCGAGGGGCAGCCGATCGCCACCGTGTTCCCGAAAGAGGGCGTGACCGGCTGGGCGGACACCACCATGCTGCATGCCGACGCCAAGCACCCGAGCTGCGCCTACCAGTGGATGAACTGGTCGCTGGAGCCGAAGGTGCAGGGCGACGTGGCGGCCTGGTTCGGATCGGTGCCGGCTTCACCGGCGGGCTGCAAGGCCAGCGCGCTGCTGGGTGAGAAGGGCTGCGAAACCAACGGCTTCAACCAGTTCGACAAAATCGCCTTCTGGAAAACGCCGCAGGCGCAGGGCGGCAAGTTCGTGCCGTACAGCCGCTGGACCCAGGATTACATCGCCATCATGGGCGGCCGCTAATATCCCCTTCATACTTCAAGCCGCCTCTTTGTTGGCTGCCCGCACTTACCCCGGTCACGTACGATTTGTACGCTCCCGGGGATGCGTTTGGTTGCCGCCTCGATGCAGCTCGAATTATTTTGCGGATAGGTCTGGTTAGGTTACGGGTTGTCGCCCAATCCGCCGAAGTCATTTGATTTTTTGGAGCACAGGAAATGACCATTGCCGTGCAATTCATCGATGTTTCGCGGACTTTCGGCGATGTTCGCGCCGTGGATCGGGTATCTATCGACATTCAGGACGGGGAATTCTTCTCCATGCTCGGGCCGTCCGGCTCGGGCAAAACCACCTGCCTGCGCCTGATCGCCGGCTTTGAACAGCTCACTTCCGGCTCGATTCGCATCCACGGCCAGGAAGCCGCCAACCTGCCGCCGTATCAGCGCGACGTGAATACCGTGTTTCAGGATTACGCGCTGTTCCCGCACATGTCGGTGCTGGAAAATGTCGCCTATGGCCTGATGGTGAAGGGCGTCGCTAAACGCGAGCGGCTGGCGCGGGCGCAAGAGGCGCTGGAGAGCGTGGCGCTCGGTTTCGTTGCCGAACGCAAGCCGGCGCACCTGTCGGGCGGCCAGCGGCAGCGCGTGGCGTTGGCGCGCGCGCTGGTCAATCGGCCGCGGGTGCTGCTGCTGGACGAACCGCTCGGCGCGCTGGATCTCAAGCTGCGCGAGCAGATGCAGGGCGAGCTGAAGAAGCTGCAGCGCCAGCTGGGTATCACCTTTATCTTCGTCACCCACGATCAAAGCGAAGCGCTGTCGATGTCCGATCGGGTCGCGGTGTTCAATAACGGCCGCATTGAACAGGTGGATACGCCGCGCGAGCTTTACATGCGGCCGAAGACGCCGTTCGTCGCCGAGTTCGTCGGCACCTCCAACGTGGTGCGCAGCGAGCTGGCGCAGCGCCTGCTCGGCGAAAGCCGAACCTTCTCGATCCGGCCGGAACACATCCGCCTGCTGGAGTACGGCGGCGCGGCGCAGGACGAGATCCAGGTGCAGGGCACGCTGCAGGAAATCCATTACCAGGGTGCGGCCACGCGGTATGAAATCGCGCTGAACGGCGGCGAAAAGCTGCTGGTCAGCCAGGCCAATCCGCAGTGGATCGCCGAAGGGCAACAGCGGCAGATTGGCCAGCCGATCGTCGCCTGCTGGCCGCGCGCGGCGATGGTACCGCTGCTGGAGGAGAGGTGAGATGGACATGAGCATCGATTCCCCCTCGGCGCGCGGCGGTACCGTGCGCGCGCTGTCGACCTGGCTTTATCGCCGGCCGACGCTGTATCTGCTTTTGCTGCTGGTGCCGCCGCTGCTGTGGTTTGGCGCGGTGTACCTCGGTTCGCTGCTGACGCTGCTGTGGCAAGGGTTTTACACCTTCGACGATTTCACCATGGCGGTGACGCCGGATCTGACCTTCGCCAACCTGGCGGCGTTGTTCAACCCGGCCAACTACGACATCATCCTGCGCACGCTGACCATGGCGGTGCTGGTGTCGCTGGCCAGCGCGGCGCTGGCGTTCCCGATCGCCTATTACATGGCGCGTTACACCAGTGGCCGCGTCAAGGCGTTCTTTTACATCGCGGTGATGATGCCGATGTGGGCCAGCTATATCGTTAAAGCCTATGCCTGGACCCTGCTGCTGGCGAAAGACGGCGTGGCGCAATGGTTCCTGCAGCACCTGGGGCTGGAGCCGCTGTTGGCTTCGCTGCTGACGGTGCCCGGCGTCGGCGGTAACACGCTGTCGACCTCGGGGCTGGGGCGTTTTCTGGTGTTCGTCTATATCTGGCTGCCGTTCATGATCCTGCCGATCCAGGCGGCGCTGGAGCGCCTGCCTCCCTCGCTGCTGCACGCCTCGGCGGATCTGGGCGCGCGACCGGCGCAGACCTTCCGCCACGTCATTTTGCCGCTGGCGGTACCGGGCATCGCCGCCGGATCGATCTTCACCTTCTCGCTGACGCTGGGCGACTTTATCGTGCCGCAGCTGGTGGGGCCGCCGGGCTATTTCATCGGCAGCATGGTGTACGCCCAGCAGGGTGCGATCGGCAATATGCCGATGGCCGCGGCCTTTACGCTGGTGCCGATCGTCCTGATCGCCATCTACCTTTCTATCGTCAAACGTCTGGGGGCTTTCGATGCACTCTGAACGCGCGCCCTTAGGGCTGAAGCTGGCCGCCTGGGGCGGACTGATCTTCCTGCATTTCCCGTTGGCGATCATCGCCATCTACGCCTTCAACACCGAGGATGCCGCCTTCAGCTTCCCGCCGAAGGGGTTCACGCTGCACTGGTTCAACGTTGCCGCCGGGCGGCAGGACATCATCGATGCGGTGCTGCTGTCGGCGCAGATCGCCTGCCTGGCGACCGCCATCGCGCTGGTGCTCGGCACCCTGGCGGCGGCGGCGCTGTATCGGCGCGATTTCTTCGGCAAGGACAGCATTTCGCTGCTGTTGCTGCTGCCGATCGCGCTGCCGGGGATCGTCACCGGTCTGGCGCTGCTGGCGGCGTTCAAGGCGCTGAACATCGAGCCGGGCATCCTGACTATCGTCGTCGGCCATGCGACGTTCTGTGTGGTGATCGTGTTCAACAACGTCATCGCCCGGTTCCGCCGCACCTCGTACAGCCTGATCGAAGCGTCGATGGATCTCGGCGCCGACGGCTGGCAAACCTTTCGTTACGTGATCTTGCCGAACCTCGGCTCGGCGCTGCTGGCCGGGGGCATGCTGGCGTTCGCGCTGTCGTTCGATGAAATCATCGTGACCACCTTTACCGCCGGCCACGAGCGCACGCTGCCGCTGTGGCTGCTGAACCAGCTCGGTCGCCCGCGCGACGTGCCGATCACCAACGTGGTGGCGCTGTCGGTAATGCTGTTGACCATGCTGCCGATCCTCGGCGCTTACTACCTGACCAAAGGTGGGGAAAGCGTCGCCGGCAGCGGCAAATAATTTCCTTACCCGACCTCTGATAAAAGGATAACCCTATGCAAAGCCAACTGTTGATTGACGGCCAACTGGTGAATGGCCAGGGCGCGACCCAGCCGGTGTATAACCCGGCGACCGGCGAAGTGATTGCGCAGGTGGCGGAGGCCAGCCCGGAGCAGGTCGATCGCGCGGTGCTGGCGGCGGACGCCGCGTTCGCCGCCTGGGGGCAAACCACGCCGAAGGAGCGCGCCGAGCATCTGCTCAAGCTGGCGGATTTGATCGACGAGCATGCCGAGACTTTCGCCAGGCTGGAGTCGCTCAACTGCGGCAAACCTTATCACTGTGTGTTGAACGACGAACTGCCGGCGGTGGCCGACGTGTTTCGCTTCTTCGCCGGGGCCAGCCGCTGCCTGACCGGCATGGCGGCCGGCGAGTATCTGGCCGGGCATACCTCGATGATCCGCCGCGATCCACTCGGCGTGGTGGCCTCGATCGCGCCGTGGAACTACCCGCTGATGATGGCGGCCTGGAAACTGGCGCCGGCGTTGGCGGCGGGCAACTGCGTGGTAATCAAGCCGTCGGAGCAGACGCCGCTGACCACTTTCAAACTGGCCGAACTGGCCGTCGGGCTGTTCCCGCCGGGCGTGCTCAACGTGCTGTTCGGCCGCGGCGCCGGCGTCGGCGATCGGCTGACCGGGCATGACAAGGTGCGCATGGTGTCGCTGACCGGCTCGATCGCCACCGGCGAGCACATCATCGCCCACACCGCCGCCGGCATTAAGCGCACCCATATGGAGCTGGGCGGCAAGGCGCCGGTGCTGGTGTTCGACGACGCCGATCTGCAGCAGGTGGTGGACGGCATTCGCGGCTTCGGTTTCTACAACGCCGGGCAGGATTGTACCGCCGCCTGCCGCATCTACGCGCAGAAAAGCATTTATCCCGAGCTGGTGAAGCGGCTGGGCGAGGCGGTGGCCAGCCTGAAGATCGGTGCGCCGGACGACGAGAGCACCGAGCTGGGGCCATTGATTACCGCCCAGCATCTGGAGCGGGTCGCCGGTTTTGTCGAGCGCGCCAAAGCGTTGCCGCACGTGCAGGTGGTGACCGGCGGCGAGAAGGTGAAGGGGCCGGGTTACTACTTCCAGCCGACGCTGCTGGCCGGCGCGCGCCAGGAGGATGAGATCGTGCAGCGCGAGGTGTTCGGCCCGGTGGTGACGGTGACGCCGTTCGACGACGAAGAGCAGGTGCTGGCCTGGGCGAACGAATCCAACTACGGGCTGGCGTCGTCCGTGTGGACCCGCGACGTGGGCCGCGCGCATCGCTTAAGCGCCCGCCTGCAATACGGCTGCACCTGGGTGAACACCCACTTCATGCTGGTGAGCGAAATGCCGCACGGCGGCCAGAAACTGTCCGGCTACGGCAAGGACATGTCGATGTACGGGCTGGAGGATTACACCGCCATTCGTCATGTGATGTTCAAACATTGATTTTACAATAATTATCCGCACAATAGCGCGGCCTTCGGGCCGGCCCCGGCCGGCCGATGATAATAAAAAAGGAAGCCTATATGGGTATCACCAGACGCGATTTTCTCAACGGGGTGGCGATCACCATCGCCGCCGGGTTGACGCCGCTGCAAATCTTGCGCGCGTCGCCGCAAACCGCCAATCAAACCCTGTACTACCCGCCGGCGCTGACCGGGCTGCGGGGTAACCATCCGGGCTCGTTCGAGCATGCGCACCAGCTGGGGCGCGACGGTAAAACCTTTGATTTCGGCAGCGTGCCCGCCGTTGAAGAGTTCGATCTGGTGGTGGTCGGCGCCGGCATCAGCGGGCTGGCGGCCGCCTGTTTCTGGCAGCAGCTGAAAGGCGAGCAGCAGCGCATTCTGCTGATCGACAACCATGACGACTTCGGCGGCCACGCCAAGCGCAACGAATTCAGCACCGACGACGGCATGCTGCTCGGCTACGGCGGCAGCGAATCGCTGCAGTCGCCGCGCTCCAACTTCAGCCCGGTGGCGATGGGGCTGCTGCGCAAGCTCGGCGTCGATATCGATCGGCTGGAGCAGGCGTTTGACACCACCTTCTACCCGGATCTGAACCTGAGCCGCGGGGTTTACTTCGATCGCAAGAACTTCGGCGTCGACAAAGTGGTGAGCGGCGATCCGGGCCGCACGGTGGCGGACGACATTCCGCGCGATCGCCTCAACGGCCGCTCTTATGAAGCGTTCATCGGTGATTTCCCGCTGCCGGAAAGCGATCGGCAGGCGCTGATCGCGCTGCATACGGTGGAGAAAGATTATCTGCCGGAGATGACGCTGGAGCAGAAGATCGAGTGGCTCGATACCCACAGCTACACCCAGTTCCTGCGTGAAAAAGTGGGCTTGAGCGAGCTGGCGATCCGTTATTTCCAGCAGACCACCAACGACTTCCAGGCGGTGGGCATCGACGGCACGTCGTGCAGCGATGCGCGCATCTGCGATCTGCCGGGCCTCGGCGGCATGAATCTGCCGCCGCTGGACGAAGAGTCGCAGGCGGATCTCGACGATCCTTACGTGTTCCACTTCCCGGACGGCAACGCCACGCTGACGCGCCTGATGGTGCGCAAGCTGATCCCGGCGGTGGCGCCGGCCGGCAAAGACATGAATGACGTGGTGCTGGCCAAATTCGACTACAGCCAGCTCGATCGGCCGGAGTCGCCGGTGAAGCTGCGTTTGAACAGCACCGGGCTGCACGCGGCCAACGTCGGCGACAAGGTGGAAGTCACCTATATGACCGGCGAGAAGATGACCAAGGTGCGTGCCGGGCAGGTGGTGATGGCCGGCTACAACATGATGATCCCGTACCTGGTGCCGGAGATGTCGCACGAGCAGCAGGAGGCGCTCAAGCAGAACGTCAAGGCGCCGTTGGTGTACAGCAAAGTGGTGATCCGCAACTGGCAGCCGTTCATCAAGCTGGGCGTGCACGAAATTTATTCGCCGGCCGCGCCGTACAGCCGCGTGAAGCTGGACTACCCGGTGAGCATGGGCGGGTATCAGCACCCGCGCGATCCGGACCGGCCAATCGGCCTGCATATGGTCTACGTGCCGACGTTGCCGGGCAGCGGCCTCAGCCCGCGCGAGCAGTCGCGCAAAGGGCGCGCGCTGCTGCTGGGCACGCCGTTCGAGGTGCATGAGCAGATGATCCGCGAACAGCTGCAGGGCATGCTGGGCGAGGCGGGTTTCGACCATCAGCGCGATATTCAGGCGATCACCGTCAACCGCTGGTCGCACGGTTATTCCTACTTCCTCAACGGGCTGTTTGACGATGAAGAAGAAGCCAAGAAAATCATCGAAACGGCGCGGCAGCCGATCGGTAAGATCGTTATCGCCAACTCCGATTCTGACTGGAGCCCGTACGCCAACTCGGCGATCGATCAGGCGTGGCGCGCGGTGAACGAACTGGCCTACGGTAAGGTTGCCGCCAAGGAGGGAGCATGAGTTTGCGTTCGCTGTACCTGTTGAGCCTGCTGGCTGCCGGCGGCTCGGCCCAGGCGATGTCGGCCGGGGAATATGTCGCCAAAGCCGGCGACTGCACCGCCTGCCACACCGCGCCGGGCGGCGCTGAACTGGCGGGAGGCATGAAGTTCCCGACGCCGCTCGGGGCTATCTACGCCACCAACATCACGCCGGACAAGCTGCACGGCATCGGCGCCTATTCGTTCGAAGAGTTCGATCGCGCCATGCGCCAGGGGGTGGCCAAAGATGGTCACCGGCTTTACCCGGCGATGCCGTACACCTCGTACGCTAAAATGAGCGCGGAAGACATGCGCGCGCTGTATGACTATCTGATGAATGAAGTGCCGGCGCAGAACGTCGCCAACCGGGACAGCGACATCAGCTGGCCGCTGTCGATGCGTTGGCCGCTGGCGGTGTGGAACCAGCTGTTCCACGACGACCAGCCGTATCAGGCAGATCCGCAGCAAAGCGCCGAGTGGAACCGCGGCGCCTACCTGGTGCAGGGCGCGGGCCATTGCGGCAGCTGCCACACGCCGCGCGGCTGGGCGATGCAGGAGAAGGGGCTGGACGGTAAGGCGCCGGTATTCCTGAGCGGCGCCGAGCTGGACGGCTGGTATGCCTCCAATCTACGCGGCCTGCCGCCGGAAGAGGTGACGGCGCTGCTGAAAACCGGCCGCAGCCGCCATGCGGCGGTCGCCGGGCCGATGAGCGAGGTGGTGACCCACAGTACGCAGTATCTCAGCGACGGCGATCTGAACGCCATTGCGGTGTACCTGCGCAGCCTGGCGCCGGAAACCGCCGCCAAAGCCGCTGCGCCTGCCGTGCAGGCGAATAATCCGGGCGGCAAGGCGACCTACGCGATGTACTGCTCGACCTGCCACGGCAACAAGGGCGAAGGCACCGATTTTGCCATTCCGGCGCTGGCGGGCAATGCCACGGTAACGGCGGACAATCCGCTGACCGCGCTGCGGGTGGTGCTGGAGGGGGCGCATACGCCAGCCACGCAGCACGCGATGGCGTTCGATATGCCGGCTTACGGCTGGGCGTTGAACGATCGGCAGGCGGCGGATCTGATGAGCTATCTGCGGGGAAGCTGGGGCAACCAGGCGGCACCGGTGACGGTGCAGCAGGTGCAGGACGCGCGCCAACTGCAGGCGAAATGAGAGGGGAGCGCGGTCTGACGGCCGCGCTCCGCAAGCATTACAGCACCTTATGCGGGCCGAAACATTCGTAGTGGATGCGTTCGGCCTCTACGCCCATCTCCAGCAGCTGTTTGCCCACGAACTGCATGAAGGCCACCGGGCCGCAGAAGTAATAGTGCATCTGCGGATCGGCCAGGCTGCCTTGCAGCGCGCTCAAATCCATCAATCCGCGGCTGTGGTAGTCGCGGCCTTCCACGTCATCGGCACCCGGCTCGCGGTACCACACATGGTGGCTCAGATTCGGCATACGCCCGGCAATATCCGCTACCTCATCGGCAAAGGCGTGCACGCTGCCGTTTTCCGCCGCGTGCAGCCAGTGGACCTGCGCCTGATGCTGGTTGTCGTGCAGGGTGTTGAGCATGCCGAGCATCGGGGTTTGGCCGACGCCGGCGGAGATCAGCGCCACCGGCGTGGTCGGTGCCACGTCGAGGAAGAAGTCGCCGTGCGGCGGGGCGATGTAGATCACGTCGCCTTCCTGCGCCTGCTGGTGCAGGTAGTTGGATACTTTCCCCTGATCTTCGCGCTTCACCGCGATGCGGTAGAACTCGCCGTTCGGCGAGGTGGTCAGCGAGTACTGGCGAATTTCCTGATGCTCCAGGCTGTCGTGCTTGATGTAGACCGCCAGGTATTGCCCCGGTTTGAAGTCCGCCACCCGGCCGCCGTCCACCGGTGCCAGCACGAAGCTGCAGATCACGTCGCTCTGCGGCTGTTTCTTCAGGATGCGGAACGCGCGCAGATCGCGCCAGCCGCCGTTGTCGGTTTCGCTCTGCTGATAAATCTGCTCTTCACGCTGGATAAATACGTTGGCCAGCACGCCGTAGGCTTTGCCCCAGGCGTCCAGGACTTCCTGGCCTGGGCTGAACATTTCGTCCAGCGTCGCCAGCAGATGACCACCGACGATGTTGTACTGCTCCGGCTGGATATTGAAGCTGGTGTGCTTCTGCGCGATGCGCTCCACCGCCGGCAACAGCGCCGCCAGGTTCTCGATGTTGGCGGCATAGGCGCAGATGGCGTCGAACAGCGCCTGACGCTGATCGCCGTTGCGCTGGTTGCTCATGTTGAAAATGTCTTTCAATTCCGGGTTGTGCGCGAACATGCGATCGTAAAAGTGGGCGGTCAGCTTCGGCCCGGTCGCAGCCAGCAGGGGAATAGTGGATTTCACGGTGGCGATGGTTTGGCTATCCAGCATGGAAGCGCTCCTTGGGTTGAGATCTTGACGAGAATTTTAATGATGTATTTTAAATGCATCTTATTGGGTTCCGCGTCGCTTGTAAATACCCTTGTTTTCGTTGCGGTGTTCTTCGGGCGTCGATCGCGCTCACAGAACATGAAAAAAGCGCATTGTTCGCATGAGGAAATGTCCGTTGATAAACGGCGGTGTTTCGCGGATCAAAGCCTTGCGCCACCTTATGCCAATCGTTTGCGTAAAAACCTCTGTCAAGACCTATCTTCGGTGGGGCGAAACGGTTTACACTGTGGCCCAGAACCCAAACGGGTAGTTATTTGGTGATTTTTTAGTTAGCTGATTTAAGTCAGGAGATGCCGGATGTTAAAGCGTGAAATGAACATTGCCGATTACGATGCGGAACTGTGGCGTGCCATGGAGCAGGAAGTGGTGCGTCAGGAAGAGCACATCGAGCTGATCGCGTCTGAGAACTACACCAGCCCGCGCGTGATGCAGGCTCAAGGTTCCCAGCTGACCAACAAATACGCTGAAGGCTATCCGGGCAAGCGTTACTACGGCGGCTGCGAATACGTGGATATCGTTGAACAGCTGGCTATCGATCGCGCCAAAGAATTGTTCGGCGCCGATTACGCCAACGTGCAGCCGCACTCCGGCTCCCAGGCTAACTTCGCCGTGTACACCGCGCTGCTGCAGCCGGGCGACACCATTCTGGGCATGAACCTGGCGCACGGCGGCCACCTGACCCACGGTTCTCCGGTCAACCTGTCCGGCAAACTGTATAACGTGGTGCCTTACGGCATCGACGACAAAGGCCAAATCGACTATGACGATCTGGCCAAGCAGGCGCAAACCCACAAGCCGAAAATGATCATCGGCGGCTTCTCCGCTTACTCCGGCGTGGTTGACTGGGCCAAAATGCGCGAAATCGCCGACAGCATCGGCGCTTACCTGTTCGTCGACATGGCGCACGTGGCGGGCCTGATCGCCGCCGGCGTGTACCCGAACCCGGTACCGCACGCGCACATCGTCACCACCACCACCCACAAAACCCTGGCGGGCCCGCGCGGCGGCCTGATCCTGGCGAAGGGCGGCGACGAAGAGCTGTACAAAAAGCTGAACTCCGCCGTGTTCCCTGGCGGCCAGGGCGGCCCGCTGATGCACGTGATCGCCGGCAAGGCGGTGGCGCTGAAAGAAGCGATGGAGCCTGAGTTCAAGGTTTACCAGCAGCAAGTGGCGGTCAACGCCAAGGCGATGGTGGACGTGTTCCTGCAGCGTGGCTACAAAGTGGTCTCCGGCGGCACCCATAACCACCTGTTCCTGCTGGATCTGGTCGACAAAAACCTGACCGGTAAAGAAGCGGACGCTGCCCTGGGCCGCGCCAACATCACCGTCAACAAGAACAGCGTGCCGAACGATCCGAAGAGCCCGTTCGTCACCTCCGGCGTGCGTATCGGCACCCCGGCCGTGACCCGTCGCGGCTTCAAAGAGGCCGACGTGCGCGAACTGGCCGGTTGGATCTGCGATGTGCTGGACAACATCAACGATGAAGCCACCATCGAACGCACCAAGAAGAAAGTGCTGGATATCTGCGCCCGCCTGCCGGTTTACGCATAATCCCGCTTTCGCCTGACAAAACCCGCTGCGGCGGGTTTTTTTATGCCCGCTAGCAGCAAACTGTGAACTGTATGGCACTCTAACGTATTGAAGTGGAATGACGATTGCGGGGCGGTGTGAGCTCTGTCAAAGTATTGCCCTCACTCCGGAGGGATCATGGTTCTGCAATCAACGCGTTGGCTCGCTCTCAGTTATTTCACCTACTTCTTTTCCTATGGCATCTTCTTACCGTTCTGGGGCGTATGGCTGAAAGGTGAGGGCATCGCGCCCGAAACCATCGGCATGTTGCTCGGTGCCGGCTTGGTGGCCCGCTTCCTCGGCAGTTTACTGATTGCACCCCGCGTTAAAGATCCCTCTCATTTAGTCTCCGCCCTGCGCCTGCTGGCGCTGCTGACCCTGGCCTTCGCGGTCGGCTTTTGCTTCGGCAACGGCTGGGGCTGGCTGATGCTGGTGATAGCGGGTTTCAACCTGTTCTTCTCGCCGCTGGTGCCGCTGACCGACGCGCTGGCCGGCACCTGGCAAAAGCAGATCCGCATGGACTACGGGCGGGTGCGGCTGTGGGGCTCGCTGGCGTTCGTCATCGGCTCGGCGCTGACCGGGCAGCTGGTGGCGGTGTGGGGCCATAACGCGATTCTCTACAGCCTGATCTTCAGCGTGTTGGCGATGCTGCTGGGCATGTTGCTGAAGCCGAGCGTCATGCCACAGGGCGAAGCGCGCACGCACAGCGGAGCCGAGCGCTCGCTGTGGGCACTGTTGAAAGAGGGGCCGGTCTGGCGCTTCCTGCTGTGCGTCACGCTGCTGCAGGGGGCGCATGCCGGCTACTACAGCTTCGGCTCCATTTACTGGCAGGAGGCGGGCTATTCGGCCTCGACTATCGGCTATCTGTGGTCGCTGGGCGTGGTAGCGGAAGTGATTATTTTCGCCAGCAGCAACGTGCTGTTTCGCCGCTGGAATGCGCGCAACCTGTTGCTGCTTTCCGCCTGCTGCGGCGTGTTGCGCTGGAGCCTGATGGCCTACAGCACCGAACTGGGCTGGCTGCTGCTGATCCAGATCCTGCACTGCGGCACCTTCACCGTCTGCCATCTGGCGGCGATGCGCTTTATCGCCGCGCGCCAGGGGCAAGAGGTGATCCGGTTGCAGGCGGTGTATTCGGCGCTGGCGATGGGCGGCGGTATCGCCGTCATGACGGTCATTGCCGGGTTCCTGTTCGAACATTGGCAGGGCGGGGTATTCTGGGTGATGGCGGCGGTCGCGGTGCCGGCCTTGTTCATCCGGCCGCCGGCGGTCAGCGTCAGCCGCTGATTAAGGGGCTTCCAGCAGCGCGCGGATCGCCTGGCGCTGCCGGGTTTCCAGCGGCAGTTCGGTATAGATCAGCGGCGGGTGCGGATCGCTGTGCACCGCCGCATAAGGGGTGATCACCAGCATGATGCCCTGCGGCGCTCCGCCGCGCAGATAGTCGCTCAGCGGCAGATACTTGATGTTCAGCGGCAGCAGCGTGAGCTCGCGGATCTGGTATTCCACTTCTTCTTCCAACTGCGGGTTGTCCAGCGTCAGCAGCAGCACCTGTTTTTCCTGCAGCGCGTTGTCCTGCATCAGCCAGGCGCCGAAGCTGATGGCCACCAGGCCCGCCTCCTCGTTGGAAAAATGCACGCCGTACTCCTGTTCCAGCGGTTTCAACGCTTCCTGCGTGGTGCGCATTAGCCGCGGGTATTTGCGCACCACTTCTTCCAGCAGCATATTGTCGATGCCGATGGCGAAACGGCAGCGCTCCAGCGCCGGCGCCAGGTGGGCGAACAGCTGGCTGACCAGCTCCGCCTTGCTGCTGAAGGCCATGCCGGAAAGCTGCTGGAAGCGCTCGACCATGCTGTCGATGGCCGCCATCAGCCGCTGTTCCTGCGCGGAGTCGTTGCTGTGGTAGCTGTGATTTTTCAACATGGTAAACGTCAGCGCCAAAAAATCGCGCTCGTCTGCCTGCGGCGGCTGGTTAAACAGCCGGTTGCAGACCTGATGCAGCCAGGCGGCGGCCTGCTGCTCCGGCTTTTGCCGCAGCCAGTCGCGCTGAACGGCGTCGAAACGCGGATGCTGCCGCAGGCGATTTTGCCAGGCGCAGTAGAGCAGATAATGCTGCAGGAATTGGCGGTCGCGCGCATCGAAGCGGCGGTTGAGCAGCGGTTCGCAAGCATCGATCGCCTCTGCCAGCGCAGACGCCGGGGCGGCATCGGCCGCCAGTGCGTGCCGCAGGCGCGGGGCGAAATCGCCTTCAACGAATTGCGGGCTGCAGCGCAGGGCCCGCCGCAGCCAATGGATCAGGCACAGGCGCTGGTCGAGCGCGCTGCCCCGCAGCTGGTAACCGCGATCGGGACCGACGGCGATCTCCAGGTGGTGGAAACGCTGGATTTCACTGGCCACCTCGGCTATATCTTGCCGGGTTATCGGGGGGGCGACGCCGTTGATTCGGCTTAGGGTCTCCAGCTGCAACTCGGGCTCCGGCGTGTACAGCATCAGCAGCAGATGGCAGCGCCGTTGTTGTCCGGAGAGCTCGGGCACGGGAGAGGTGTCCAGGCTCATTATCACCTTCCGGCATAAAAGGTTGCGATTATGCCTAAGCATAGCAAAAGGCTTTGTAATGGCAGGGTTACTGCGCGGCTTTTACTTCGGCTTACAACTTTCGTCACAAATATCGCCGGGAGAGGCGGGCCGTTCGGTATTTATTTGTGTTACGTTATAACAAATGCAGGTAAGACAGGATAATGATGAAGTTACGTCGTCTTTTGGCTGCCTTCGGCGCCGTGTTCAGCGCCGGTGCGATCGCGCATCCGCACAGCTTTATCGACATGAATACCACCTTCGTCGCCAAAGACCAGCGGCTGGTCGGCCTGAAAATGGTGTGGGTGATGGATGAAATCACCTCGGCGGATTTGCTCTACGATGCGAAAAACGCCAAGAGCGATTCGGAAGTGTGGAAAAAGCTGGCGGCGGAAGTGATGGCCAACGTGCTGGGGCAGCACTATTTCACCGATCTTTACCGCGACGGCAAGCCGGTGAAATACCTGAACTTGCCCAGCGAATATCACCTGTCGCGCCAGGGTAATCAGGCGGTGCTGGAGTTCGTGCTGCCGTTGGCCGAACCGCAGCCGCTGGCGGGCAAGCCGTTCGAACTTTCTACTTACGATCCGACTTATTTCGTGGATATGACCTATAAAGACCAAAATGCGCTGCATCTGCCGCCGGAGATGGCGCAGCTGTGCAGCTACAAGCTGATGACGCCGAAGCCGAATGCGTCGCTGCAGGCCTATGCGCTGTCGCTCGACAAGAACGACTCGCCCGGTGAGGACCTGGCGCTGGGGCAGCAGTTCGCCCAGCGGGTGACGCTGCAATGTCGTTAAATTTCTCACCACCGACGACGAGCCGACGCCACTGGGTCTTCGGTCTGTGGCCGCTGCTGCCGTTCACGCTGGCGCTGGCGGCCGCCGCGCTGCTGGCGTGGCACTATTGGCCGCAGCTGCTGATGCAGAGCGTGGTATGGCAAAAAGCGCTGCACCAGCAGATGGCGGGGCTGTTACAGCAGGTGAAGGCTGCACCGCAGCAGGCCGGGCTGGCGCTGATGCTGTTCAGCCTCGGCTATGGCATCTTGCATGCGCTCGGCCCCGGCCACGGCAAAGTGGTGATCGCCACCTACCTGGCTACCCATCCGGCGCGGTTGAAAAGCAGCCTGAAGCTGACCTTCGCCGCCTCGTTGGTGCAAGGCGGGGTAGCGATCGCGCTGGTCACGCTGATGCTGGTGGTATTGCAGCTCTCTTCGCGCCAGCTGCACCAAAGCAGCTTCTGGCTGGAAAAGGGCAGTTTTATTCTGGTGATGCTGCTTGGCGTGCTGCTGAGTTGGCGCGCGCTGAAACGCCTGTTTGCGGCGATCAAGGCGATGCGCCCGGCACCGGCGCTGCGCATCAACAGCCTGACGCCGCTGGCGGCGGATCATGTGCACAGCGCCCACTGCGGCTGCGGCCACCGGCATCTGCCGAGCGACAGCGAGCTGCAGGCGGGAAGCGACTGGCGCACTCAGGCCGCCATCGTGCTGGCGATGGGCATGCGCCCCTGTTCGGGGGCGATTTTGGTGCTGCTGTTCTCCAAGGTGATCGGCGTGTTCGGCTGGGGAGTGATCTCCGCGCTGGCGATGGCGTTCGGCACCTCGTTGACCATCTCGATGCTGGCACTGCTGGTGCATTACAGCCGCCGGCTGGCGGTGCGCCTCAGCCGTTCGCGCGCGCCCGCGGCCTGGAGCGCGGTGGCCTGGGGGGCGTTGGCGCTGGCCGGCGGCCTGATCCTGCTGGCTGCGGGGCTGTTGCTGTACGTCAGCGCGCAGCCGGAATTCGGCGGCGGCATCCGGCCCTTCTCCCGCTAACGGGCATAAAAAAAGCGCTGCATCGGCAGCGCTTTTTTTCGATTCGCTTCTGGCGATTAACGCTTCAGCGCTTCGCTCAGCTCTTCACGCATGGTGGCCAGCATGGCTTTCACTACGCGCGGGTTGCCTGCAACCACGTTGCCGGAGCTGAAGTGGTTGTGGCCACCGACGAAGTCGGTCACCAGGCCGCCGGCTTCACGCACCAGCAGTTCGCCCGCGGCGAAATCCCACGGCTTCAGGCCGATTTCGAAGAACCCGTCTACGCGACCGGCGGCCACATAGGCCAGATCCAGCGCTGCGGAACCGGTGCGGCGGAAGTCTGCGCACTGGGTGAACAGCTTGCCGACGATGTTGATGTAAGGCGTTGCGTGCTGCTTGACCTTGAACGGGAAGCCGGTCGCCAGGATGGTGCCATCCAGATCTTTGGCGTTGGTGCCGCGCAGGCGGTAACCGTTGAGCTGTGCGCCCTGGCCGCGAGTGGCGGTGAACAGTTCGTTGCGCATCGGATCGTAAACCACGGCCACTTCAGTGCGGCCTTTGATGCGTACGGCGATGGAAACGGAGAAATGAGGGAAACGTTTGATGAAGTTTGCAGTGCCATCCAGTGGATCAATCACCCATTGCACATCGCGATCTTCGCCGATCAGCTCACCGCGTTCTTCGCTCACGATACTGTGTTGCGGATAAGACTTGCGGATGACGTCGATGATCAGATGCTCTGCATCGCGATCGACGTTGGTGACGAAGTCATTGGTCCCTTTCTGGCTCGCTTCTACAGCGTCCGGGGTTTCGTAGTTTTTGGCAATCAGGTTACCGGCCTTGCGCGCAGCGCGCACGGCGATAGTCAGCATCGGATGCATGGGTATCTTCCAACTAGGATGTTAAAGAACAGGAAACGGCGCGAAGTATAGCAGCTGTTCGGCAAATTGCCTATGGCTGTGTTAAGATGCTGCGATTTTCCGCCACGCTCAGAGTTTGTATGCTGCACAATATCCGCATTGTTCTGGTAGAGACTTCACATACCGGCAACATGGGCTCGACCGCCAGAGCCATGAAAACCATGGGTTTAACCAACCTTTATCTGGTTAATCCGCTGATCAAACCCGATTCTCAGGCCATCGCCCTGGCCGCCGGTGCCAGCGACGTGATCGGCAACGCCACTATTGTCGACACCCTCGATGACGCCATCGCCGGCTGTAGCCTGGTGGTGGGCACCAGCGCACGTTCTCGCACCTTGCCGTGGCCGATGCTGGAGCCGCGTGAATGCGGCGTGCGCGCGGTGCACGAAGGCGAACACGCGCCGGTGGCGCTGGTGTTCGGCCGCGAACGCGTCGGGCTGACCAATGATGAACTGCAGAAGTGCCACTACCACGTCGCCATTCCGGCCAACCCGGACTACAGCTCGCTGAACCTGGCGATGGCGGTGCAGATCCTGGCGTATGAAGTGCGCGTGGCTTACCTCGATCGCCAACAGGCGGGCGCGCCGCAGCTGGAAGAGACGCCGTATCCGCTGGTGGACGACCTCGAGCGTTTCTATCAGCACCTGGAGCAGACGCTGCAGCGCACCGGCTTTATTCGCCCGTCCCATCCGGGCCAGGTGATGAGCCGCCTGCGTCGTTTGTTCACCCGTGCGCGCCCGGAAGGGCAGGAGCTGAATATCCTGCGCGGCATGCTGACGTCGATCGAGAAACAGGATAAACATCAAGGTAATTAATTGATGTGGCATAACGGTGGGCGACAATAGTATTAGTTATCCAAAGGTTATAACATGTATTTTATATACCTTTGTTCTTGCTAAGTTCAAAACGTGCTAATACTTGAGTCAATTACTAGGTTAAATAGTTGACTGTTTTACTCAGGAATGTCAGACTTTCGGCCATATTTGACCAACAGGTAACCATTGAGCTATGAGACTGACATCCAAAGGCCGTTATGCCGTAACCGCTATGCTCGACGTAGCGCTGCATTCCCAGGAAGGGCCGGTGCCACTGGCGGACATTTCCGAACGCCAGGGTATTTCGCTCTCTTATCTGGAACAATTATTTTCCCGTCTGCGCAAGAATGGCCTGGTGGCCAGCGTGCGCGGTCCGGGCGGTGGTTATCTGCTGGGTAAAGACGCGGGTGAGATCGCTGTTGGCGCTGTCATCACTGCCGTCGATGAATCGGTAGATGCAACCCGTTGCCAGGGTAAAGAAGGCTGTCAGGGCGGCGATCGCTGCTTGACCCACGCCCTGTGGCGCGATCTGAGCGAGCGCATCAGCGGGTTCCTGAACAACATTACGCTGGCAGAACTGGTCAACAACCAGGAAGTGCTGGTGGTGGCGGATCGTCAAAACAACGATACGCGCCGCACGGCCAACGGTCGTCCGCAAGAAACTATCAACGTTAATCTGCGCGCATAAGCAGCTGGCGAAATTTTTTTAGTTTTTGGAAGTGATGTACGGAGCACAAGAGCAATGAAATTACCGATTTATCTGGATTACTCAGCAACGACGCCGGTCGACCCGCGCGTTGCTGAGAAGATGATGCAGTTTTTGACCCTGGACGGCACTTTCGGCAACCCGGCTTCCCGTTCCCACCGTTTCGGTTGGCAGGCGGAAGAGGCGGTAGACATCGCCCGTAACCAAATCGCCGAACTGGTGGGCGCCGACCCACGCGAAATCGTCTTCACCTCCGGGGCGACCGAATCCGACAACCTGGCGATCAAAGGCGCTGCCAATTTCTACCAGAAAAAAGGCAAGCACATCATCACCAGCAAAACCGAACACAAAGCCGTGCTGGACACCTGCCGTCAGCTGGAGCGCGAAGGGTTTGAAGTGACCTACCTGGCGCCACAGAGCAACGGCATCATCAGCCTGCAGGATCTCGAAGCGGCGCTGCGCGATGACACCATCCTGGTCTCCATCATGCACGTCAATAACGAAATCGGCGTGGTGCAGGATATCGAAGCGATCGGCGAAATGTGCCGCGCGCGCGGTATCATCTACCACGTTGACGCCACCCAGAGCGTGGGCAAACTGCCTATCGATCTGAGCAAGCTGAAAGTCGACCTGATGTCGTTCTCCGGCCACAAAATCTATGGCCCGAAAGGCATCGGCGCGCTGTACGTGCGCCGCAAGCCGCGCATCCGCATCGAAGCGCAGGTACACGGCGGCGGTCATGAGCGCGGCATGCGTTCCGGCACCCTGCCTGTCCACCAGATCGTCGGCATGGGCGAAGCTTACCGCATCGCCAAAGAAGAGATGACCGAAGAGATGGCGCGTCTGCGCACCCTACGCGATCGTCTGTGGAACGGCGTGAAAGATATGGAAGAAGTGTATCTGAACGGCGATCTGGAGCACGGCGCACCGAACATCCTGAACGTCAGCTTCAACTACGTTGAAGGCGAGTCGCTGATCATGGCGCTGAAAGACCTGGCCGTTTCCTCCGGTTCAGCCTGTACCTCCGCCAGCCTCGAGCCGTCCTACGTGCTGCGCGCGCTGGGCATGAGCGATGAATTGGCGCACAGCTCGATCCGTTTCTCTCTGGGGCGTTTCACCACGGAAGAAGAGATCGACTACACCATTCAACTGGTGCGTAAATCCATCGGCCGTCTGCGCGATCTGTCCCCACTGTGGGAGATGTTCAAGCAGGGCGTGGACATCAACAGCATCGAATGGGCGCATCATTAATTCTCAGGTTTCAGGAGCAAGGTCATGGCTTACAGCGAAAAAGTAATCGATCATTATGAAAACCCGCGTAACGTGGGTTCTTTCGACAACGAAGATCCTACCGTCGGCAGCGGCATGGTAGGGGCGCCGGCCTGCGGCGACGTCATGAAGCTGCAAATCAAGGTTAACGATGAAGGCATCATCGAAGACGCGCGCTTTAAAACTTACGGCTGCGGTTCCGCCATCGCCTCCAGCTCGCTGGTGACCGAATGGATGAAAGGCAAGTCGCTGGATCAGGCTGAAGCGATCAAAAACACCCAGATCGCCGAAGAGCTGGAATTGCCGCCGGTCAAAATTCACTGCTCGATCCTGGCTGAAGACGCCATCAAAGCAGCGATTGCCGACTATAAGAGCAAGCATAGCGCCAAGTAATTTGTCTGAGTCGGCCCGGCCGCGCCGGGCTTTGATGTGAAGTGTGAGGTTGTGATGTCTATTACCATGAGCGACAGCGCTGCGCAGCGTGTTCAGGCGTTTTTGACGAACCGCGGCAAAGGTCTCGGCCTGCGTCTGGGAGTGCGAACTTCCGGCTGCTCCGGGATGGCGTACGTGCTGGAATTTGTTGACGAAGCCAACGATGACGACATCGTGTTTGAAGACAAAGGCATCAAGGTGATCATCGACGGCAAGAGCCTGGTCTACCTTGACGGCACCGAGCTTGATTTCGTTAAGGAAGGCCTGAACGAAGGCTTCAAGTTCAACAACCCGAACGTCTCAAGCGAATGCGGCTGCGGCGAGAGTTTCAACGTCTGACAGTCCATCGTGCCCCCCCGTTTCGGCGGGGGAACTTCATCCGCTAACGCCCAGAGCACGCTATGGATTACTTTACTTTATTCGGGCTGCCAGTTCGCTACACCGTGGACGGCAGCCTGCTTGCGTCCCGCTTCCAGGATCTGCAGCGCCAATTTCACCCCGATCGTTTCGCCAACCAGCCGGAGCGCGAACGCCTGATGGCGTTGCAGCAGGCGGCGACCATCAACGAAGCCTACCAGGCGCTGAAGCACCCGTTAAAACGCGCGGAGTATATGCTATCTTTGCACGGCTTCGATCTGGGCAACGAACAGCATACGATGCGCGACACCGCGTTCCTGATGGAACAGCTGGAACTGCGCGAAGAGCTCGACGCCATTGAGCGCAAGCCGGAGGCCGAGCGCCTGCTGGCCGATTTCGGCGCGCGGCTGGCCTCCTCCATCAAGCAGCGCAGCGCGCTGATGCTGCAGCAGTTGGACAGTGAACAGTGGGCGGACGCCGCCGACACCGTGCGCAAGCTGCGCTTTTTGGACAAACTCCAGCAACAGGTTGAACAACTCGAAGAAAAACTGCTGGGTTTTGAGTAACACCTTCTGATTCTGATTGTGGAAGCTTCAAGATGGCCTTATTACAAATTAGTGAGCCTGGCCTCAGCGCCGCGCCGCACCAGCGACGTCTGGCCGCCGGTATCGACTTAGGCACCACCAACTCGCTGGTCGCCACGGTGCGCAGTGGGCAAGCGGAAACGCTGGCCGACGAACAGGGCCGCCATTTGCTGCCTTCGGTGGTGCATTATCAGGCGGACGCGCAGCGCGTCGGCTGGGAGGCGCGCCAACAGGCGGCGCAGGATCCGGCCAATACCGTCAGCTCCATCAAACGCATGATGGGCCGCTCGTTGGCGGACGTGCAGCAACGTTACCCGAACCTGCCTTATCAATTCCAGGCCAGCGACAACGGCCTGCCGCTGATCGTCACCGCCGCCGGCCCGGTTAACCCGGTCGGCGTCTCCGCTGATATCTTGCGGGCCCTGTCCGCACGAGCGCAAGCGGCGCTGGAAGGGGAGCTGGATGGCGTGGTGATCACCGTTCCTGCCTACTTCGACGACGCGCAGCGCCAGGGCACCAAAGACGCGGCGCGTCTGGCCGGCCTGCACGTCCTGCGCCTGCTGAATGAACCGACCGCGGCGGCGATCGCCTACGGGCTGGATTCCGGCCAGGAAGGGGTGATCGCGGTTTACGATCTGGGCGGCGGCACCTTTGATATCTCCATTCTGCGCCTCAGCCGCGGCGTGTTCGAAGTGCTGGCCACCGGCGGCGATTCCGCGCTGGGCGGCGACGACTTCGATCACCTGCTGGCCGACTGGCTGCGCGAGCAGGCCGGCGTGGCCGATCGCAGCGACCACGGCGTGCAGCGCCAGCTGCTGGACGCCGCCATCGCCGCTAAAATCGCGTTGAGCGATGCCGACAGCGTGCGCGTCGAGGTGGCCGGCTGGCAGGGCGAGGTGACCCGCGCCCAGTTCGAAGCGCTGATCGCTCCGCTGGTGAAACGTACGCTGATGGCCTGCCGCCGCGCGCTGAAAGACGCCGGCGTCGCCGCCGACGAGGTGCTGGAAGCGGTGATGGTCGGCGGTTCCACCCGCGTGCCGCTGGTGCGTGAGCAGGTGGGCGCCTTCTTCGGCCGTACGCCGCTGACGTCTATTGATCCGGATAAAGTGGTCGCCATCGGCGCCGCGATCCAGGCCGACATTCTGGTGGGCAACAAGCCGGACAGCGACATGCTGCTGCTGGACGTGATCCCGCTGTCGCTGGGCCTCGAAACCATGGGCGGCCTGGTGGAGAAAGTGATCCCGCGCAACACCACCATTCCGGTGGCGCGCGCGCAGGAGTTCACTACCTTCAAAGACGGCCAGAGCGCGATGATGATCCACGTGCTGCAGGGCGAGCGCGAGCTGGTACAGGATTGCCGTTCGCTGGCGCGCTTCACGCTGCGCGGCCTGCCGCCGCTGCCTGCCGGGGGGGCGCACATTCGCGTCACCTTCCAGGTGGATGCCGACGGTCTGCTGAGCGTCACCGCGATGGAGAAATCCACCGGCGTTGAAGCGTCGATCCAGGTCAAGCCGTCGTACGGCCTGTCGGACAGCGAAATCGCCGGCATGATCAAGGATTCGATGGCCAACGCGCAAAGTGACGTGGGCGCGCGCAAGCTGGCGGAGCAACGCGTGGAAGCCGCACGGGTGCTGGAAAGCCTGCAGGGCGCGCTGGCCACCGACGCCGCGCTGCTGAGCGAGGCGGAAAGCCAGGCGATCGCCGCCGCGACCCAGGCGTTGCAGCAGGCGGTGCAGGGGGAAGATCCCGCCGCTATCGAAGACGCCATCAAAACATTAGATGCACAAACGCAAGATTTTGCCGCGCGCCGCATGGACGCTTCCATTCGCCGCGCGCTGGCTGGCCATTCTGTGGATGAGGTTTAACCATGCCTAAAATTGTTTTCCTGCCCCATCAAGATCTTTGCCCGGAAGGGGCGGTTCTGGAAGCCGAAAAAGGGGAGTCGATCCTCAACGTTGCGCTGCGCAACGGCATTGAAATCGAGCACGCCTGCGAGAAATCCTGCGCCTGCACCACCTGCCACTGCATCGTGCGTGAAGGCTTCGATTCGCTGGAAGAGAGCAGCGAGCTGGAAGACGACATGCTGGACAAAGCGTGGGGGCTGGAGCCGGAAAGCCGTCTGAGTTGCCAGGCGCTGGTCGCCGACGAAGATCTGGTGGTCGAAATGCCGCGCTACACCGTCAACCACGCGCGTGAGCATTAATTGTTAGCCGCAGCGCCAACCCGGAGATCATAATGGGACTGAAGTGGACCGACAGCCGAGAAATCGGCGAAGCCCTGTACGACCAATACCCGGACACCGATCCGAAAACCGTGCGTTTTACCGACATGCATCAGTGGATCTGCGATCTGGAAGAGTTCGACGACGATCCGCAGGCTTCCAACGAAAAAATACTGGAAGCGATCCTGCTGGTCTGGTTAGATGAAGCGGAGTAAATAGCGTAACGGGCTGCCATGGGCGGCCCGTTTATTTTGTATCCGACATACCCGTCGTCTTTCAAACCGCAGCGTTGTTACCTGCACGATCACACCCCAGTCACTTACCTGAGTAAGCTCCTGGGGATGAGATCGCTGGGCGCCTAGCTGCAATTTGAAATCCATAGGGTATGCAATAAAGCCCTAATGAAATAATAAAGGGAACATCCGGAGTAAGAAGGCTATGACAACAGAATTCATGCAGGTCACGCTGTCGCAACAACCTGCCGACGCCCGCTGGGGCGAGAAAGCGCTGCTGAGCACCAACGGCGAAGGGATGACCATCCACCTGACCGGGGCCGACAAGCTGGGCGCGATCCAGCGCGCGGGCCGCAAAATTGACGGTCAGGGCATCAAAAATGTCAAACTCGCCGGCGACGGTTGGGACTTGGAAAACAGCTGGGCGTTTTGGCAGGGTTACCGCGGGCCGAAAGGGAAACGCAACGTCGAATGGGCCGAACTGCCGGAAGCCGCGCGTCAGGAGTTGGATAAGCGCCTGAAGATCGTAGACTGGGTGCGCGACACCATCAACATGCCAGCGGAAGAGCTGGGGCCAGAGCAGCTGGCGACCCGCGCCGTTGATCTGATGTGCGACGTCGGCTGCGATGCCGTCAGCTACCGCATCACCAAGGGCGAAGATCTGCGCGAGCAGAACTATGCCGGCATCCACACCGTCGGCCGCGGCTCCGAGCGCCCACCGGTGCTGCTGGCGCTCGACTTCAACCCGACCGGTAACCCGGACGCGCCGGTGTTTGCCTGCCTGGTCGGCAAGGGCATCACCTTCGATACCGGCGGTTATAGCCTGAAGCAGAGCGCCTTTATGGATTCGATGAAGGCTGACATGGGCGGTGCGGCCACCATCACCGGCGCCCTGGCGCTGGCGGCGGCGCGCGGCCTGAAGCAGCGCGTGAAGCTGTACCTGTGCTGCGCCGACAACATGGTCAGCGGCAACGCTTTCAAACTGGGCGACATCATTCGCTACCGCAACGGCAAAACCGTTGAGGTGATGAACACCGATGCGGAAGGGCGCCTGGTGCTGGCCGACGGCCTGATCGACGCTTCTGAGCAGAACCCGCAGCTGATTATCGACTGCGCCACCCTGACCGGCGCGGCCAAAACCGCAGTCGGCAACGACTACCATGCGCTGTTCAGCTTCGACGACGCGCTGGCGCAGGAGCTGCTGAGCAGCGCCGCCGCCGAGCAAGAGCCGTTCTGGCGTCTGCCGCTGGCCGAGTTCCACCGCAGCCAGCTGCCGTCCAACTTCGCCGAGCTGAACAACGTGGCCGGTCCGGCCTACACCGCCGGCGCCAGCACCGCGGCGGCCTTCCTGTCGCACTTCGTCAAGAATTACCAGCAAGGCTGGCTGCACATCGACTGTTCCGCCACCTACCGCAAAGGCGCGGTGGAGCAGTGGTCGGCCGGCGCGACCGGTTTGGGCGTGCGTACCCTGGCCAATCTGCTGCTGAGCAAAGCCAAATAATTGAACGCCCGCCGCGTCGGGCGCTAGAATGCGCATTATCTTCGGGGCCCAGCATGCTGGGCCTCGCTATTTGATCCCTGGAGTTTGCCATGAGTGCCCATCATCACGATGCCGCCCCGAGCGAGAACGAACTTGAACGCCTGCTGAAGCTGGCGGTGACGGAGCCGGCCCACCGCCCGGCGTTCTTCCGTGAATTGCTCGACGCCACGGTGCTGATCCTCGGCGACAGCGAGCAGGTGCAGCAGGACGGCGACATCGTGCTGAACGCGGATACGCCGGTCAATATCCAGCATTGGGAGAAGCAGGACGGCGGCAGCATCATTCCGTTCTTCACCTCGCTGGAAGCGCTGCAGAAGGCCGTTGAGGACGAACAGCCATTTATCGCCATGCCGGCGCGGGTGCTGTTCGAAATCACCCAGGGCGCGGATCTGTTCCTCAACCCGAAGGCGGAGTACGGCAAGGAGTTCTATCCGGAAGAGGTGGCGATGCTGCTGGCGACCGGCGGCGTCGTCAAACCGGTGGAGCATTACGTCGACAAAGAGACCCAAATCCTGCTGGGGCAGCCCGAAGAGTATCCGTCGGCGATGGTGGATGCGTTGACCACGCTGTTCAGCCAGCGCAAGCCGGTGCGCCGCGCGTTTCTGGCGCTGATGCACGACCAGGCGGCGGATGAGAAGCCGAATTTGCTGATCGGGC
Organism: Serratia sp. HRI; assembly: GCF_010119335.3. Classification (NCBI taxonomy): domain Bacteria; kingdom Pseudomonadati; phylum Pseudomonadota; class Gammaproteobacteria; order Enterobacterales; family Yersiniaceae; genus Serratia; species Serratia sp. HRI. The sequence goes on from NZ_CP083690.1 coordinate 3,969,708, forward strand.
TGGAAGTGGACGCCGAGCCGGCGGAGATCGAGGCGTTGATCAACGAGGCCGGCAGCGTCGCCAGCGAAACGGCGCCGAACGACGAACCGGTGGATTTCTGCCTGGTGTCGGAGAAGGAGCGCGGCATCAGCCACTATCTGATCTCCCATACGCAGCCGTTTTATCAGCGCCGCTGGGGCAGCTGGCTGCGCAATTTGATCCCGTCTACCGACAAGACCCAGTAGCGCCACCACGTTGTCGAAAATGGCCCATGAAGATCATATTTTTTTAATGAAATGTTGATTTTCCCGTAGGCAAGCGTTAACGGCGCACATATAATCTGCGCCACTTGAGAAGGCCGGCAACATTGCAGACCGGCCTGTTTTGGAAGTCATACAGAGGCCATCATGACCGTAGAACGTACCTTTTCCATCGTTAAACCAAACGCTGTAGCCAACAACGACATCGGCGCTATCTATGCTCGTTTCGAGCGCGCCGGTTTCAAAATCATCGCCGCTAAAATGCTGCGTCTGACTCGCGAACAAGCTGAAGGCTTCTACGCTGAGCACAAAGGCCGTCCATTCTTCGACGGTCTGGTTGAGTTCATGACCTCCGGCCCAATCATGGTGCAGGTTCTGGAATCTGAAAACGCCGTGCAGCGCAACCGTGACATCATGGGCGCAACCAACCCGGACAACGCCCTGGCCGGCACCCTGCGTGCCGACTACGCGGACAGCTTCACCGCTAACGCCGTTCACGGTTCCGACTCCGTTGAATCCGCACAGCGCGAAATCGCTTACTTCTTCAACGAAAGCGAAATCTGCGCACGTTAATCGTGCCGTTTCTTAGCTGATAACCAGGCATTCACCGGCTGAAACAATAAAAATGCCCTGAATGCCTTTCAGCCGTAGCCACCCGCTACTAAAATTTGTACAATGCCGCGCCCCTGATAAGACGACTTGTCAGGGGCGTGTTTTTAGTGCCGCCACCCGAACCATGCGGGCTGAAATGCACAACTTACTGTCCATTCTTTAGCGCCATAACGTGTAATAACGAGGCCAGAGATCATTATGTTAGAACCCATCACGTCCGAGCACACCGTGTCTGAAAATAATTCGCTGACTACCCCCTCCGTTAACGTGGAGCAACCGGCTGCGGCCAAAATCAACCTGCTGGACCTGAACCGCCAGCAAATGCGCGAGTTCTTCGCCGAAATGGGCGAGAAACCGTTCCGCGCCGATCAGGTGATGAAGTGGATTTACCACTACTGCTGTGACGATTTCGAGCAGATGACCGACATCAACAAAGTCCTGCGCGGCAAGCTGCAGCGCGTGGCGGAAATCCGCGCGCCGGAAGTGGCGGAAGAACAGCGTTCGGCCGACGGCACCATCAAGTGGGCGATTAAAGTCGGCGATCAGCAGGTCGAAACCGTGTACATCCCGGAAGCCGACCGCGCGACGCTGTGCGTCTCCTCGCAGGTAGGCTGCGCGCTGGAGTGTAAATTCTGTTCGACGGCGCAGCAGGGCTTCAACCGCAACCTGCGCGTGTCGGAAATCATTGGCCAGGTGTGGCGCGCGGCGAAAATCATCGGCGCGCTGAAGGTGACCGGCCAACGTCCGATCACCAACGTGGTGATGATGGGGATGGGGGAGCCGCTGCTCAACCTGAACAACGTGGTGCCGGCGATGGAAATCATGCTGGACGACTTCGGTTTTGGCCTGTCCAAACGCCGCGTGACCCTGTCTACCTCCGGCGTGGTGCCGGCGCTGGACAAGCTGGGCGACATGATCGACGTGGCGCTGGCGATTTCGCTGCACGCGCCGAACGACACCATCCGCGATGAGATCGTGCCGATCAACCGCAAGTACAACATCGAGACCTTCCTGTCCGCGGTGCGTCGCTATCTGGAGAAATCCAACGCCAATCAGGGCCGCGTGACCGTCGAGTACGTGATGCTGGATCATATCAACGACAGCACCGACGATGCGCATCAACTGGCGGAAGTGCTGAAAGACACGCCGTGCAAGATCAACCTGATCCCATGGAACCCGTTCCCGGGCGCCCCCTACGGCCGCAGCTCCAACAGCCGGGTGGATCGTTTCTCCAAGGTGTTGATGGAATACGGCTTTACGACTATTGTTCGTAAAACCCGTGGTGACGATATCGACGCCGCCTGCGGGCAACTGGCGGGTGAAGTGATCGACCGTACCAAGCGTACCCTGAAGAAGAAAATGGCTGGGGAACCTATCAACGTACGGGCGGTCTGAATCCTATAACACCATTTTTTGTTATCTAACAGCCTGTTATGCGCAAGCATGTCGCTGGTGGGCGTTAGCTGACGGCCGATAAGGAAATGAATGCGGGCATGAAGCTGAAACTGTGGGGTGTGTGGCTGGCGGCCGGGTTGTTGGCCGGGTGTTCCGGTTCAGCGCCGGAAAAGGAAGCACAAGTCTCTGAGGCGGGCCAGACGCGGTTGCAACTGGGCCTGGAGTACCTGCAGCAAGGCGACATGGACGCCGCGCGCCAGAACCTGGAAAAGGCGCTGGACGCGGCCCCGCAGGATTACCGCACGCAGTTGGGCATGGCGCTCTATGAGCAGCGGATCGGTGAAAATGCCGCAGCCGAACAACGTTATCGACAAGCGCTCAAACTTGCGCCAGGCAATGGCACCGTATTGAATAATTACGGTGCGTTTCTTTGCGGTTTAGGGCAGTATGTACCGGCGCAACAGCAGTTTAGCGCTGCGGCGCTGGCGCCCGATTATGGCCAGGTCGCCGACAGCCTGGAAAACGCAGGTTACTGTTTTCTCAAGGCCGGACAAAACGATGAGGCGCGCACGCTGTTAAGCCGCGCGCTGAAGGTCGATCCGGACAAAGGCACTCCGCTGTTGGCGGAGGCCGAAAAGCAATTTGGAGAAGGGAAGCGCGCCCAGTCGCAACTTTTATTGAATGTTTATCAGCATGTTCTGCCGGCCAGCGCCAGCAGCTTATGGTTACAGATTCGTTTCGCCGCGTTAGCCGGCCGTCAGGATAGCGTTCAACGCTATGGCAAGCAGCTAGCGCGAAGTTTTCCACAATCCAAACAGTACCAGCAGTTCTTAGCTAATGAATACTGAAGCCTCCCAAGATAAAACCGTATCCATGACGACGGGCCAGCGCCTGCGTCAGGCCCGTGAGCAACTCGGGCTGAGCCAACAGACCGTTGCAGAACGCCTGTGTCTCAAAATGTCCACCGTGCGCGATATCGAGGAAGACAGCGTGTCTGCTGACCTCGCGTCCACCTTCGTGCGCGGCTACATCCGTTCCTACGCCAAGCTGGTGCATTTGCCGGAAGACGAACTGCTGCCGATGCTGGCCAAGCAGGCGCCGTTGAAGATGGCGAAAGTGGCGCCGATGCAAAGCTTCTCGCTGGGCAAGCGCCGCAAGAAACGCGACGGCTGGCTGATGAGCTTCACCTGGCTTATCGTGTTCGTGGTGATCGGCCTGACCGGCGCCTGGTGGTGGCAAAACCACAAGGCCCAGCAGGAAGAGATCGCCACCATGGCCGATCAGTCCTCCGCGCAGCTTTCACAGAATAACGAAGGGCAGTCCGTGCCGCTGACCGACGGCAACGCCGACGCCGGCACCAACGTGCCGTTGACCGACAACAGCGCTGCGCCGGCCGATGCCGGCGCAGCGGCTCAGGCACCGGCGGCTACCGCTCAGGTGCCGGGCACGGCTCAGCAGCAGCCTGCCGTGGTGTCGCCAAGCCAGACTACCCTGCCGGAAACCACCCCGGCGGCACAAGCGCCGCTGCCGACCGCCGATGCGGGCGTGGCTGCGCCCGCAGCCGATCCAAATGCGCTGGTAATGGACTTCTCCGCCGACTGCTGGCTGCAGGTGAGCGACGCGAGTGGTAAAACGCTGTTCAGCGGCACCCAGAAGAAGGGCGGCAAGCTGAACCTGGCCGGCACCGCGCCGTATAAACTGACCATCGGCGCGCCGGCGGCAGTACAGATCCAGTATCAGGGTAAACCGGTTGATTTAAGCCGGTTCGTTAAGTCAAACCGTGTTGCTCGCCTGACCGTCGCCGCGCAGTAATCGCGCGGCCCCGGTCGTGATGTCAGAGCAGCAATGGAGAGTAAGTAATGCATAACCAAGCGCCCATCAACCGTCGAAAATCTACACGCATTTACGTCGGCAAGGTGCCTATTGGTGATGGCGCGCCGATTGCCGTGCAGTCGATGACCAACACCCGTACCACCGATGTTGAAGCAACGGTTAATCAGATCAAAGCGCTGGAGCGCGTGGGCGTCGACATCGTCCGCGTTTCGGTTCCTACCATGGACGCCGCCGAGGCGTTCAAGCTGATCAAGCAGCAGGTCAACGTGCCGCTGGTCGCCGATATCCATTTCGATTATCGCATCGCGCTGCAGGTTGCCGAATACGGCGTAGACTGCCTGCGCATCAACCCGGGCAACATCGGTAACGAATCGCGCATTCGCTCGGTGGTGGACTGCGCCCGCGACAAGAACATCCCGATTCGCATCGGCGTCAACGGCGGCTCGCTGGAGAAAGATCTGCAGGAAAAGTACGGCGAACCGACGCCGGAAGCGCTGCTGGAATCTGCCATGCGCCACGTGGACATCCTCGATCGCCTCAACTTCGACCAGTTCAAGGTCAGCGTCAAGGCGTCGGACGTGTTCCTGGCGGTGCAATCTTACCGCCTGCTGGCCTCGCGCATCGATCAGCCGTTGCATCTGGGCATCACCGAAGCCGGCGGCGCACGCAGCGGGTCGGTCAAATCGGCCATCGGCCTGGGCATGCTGCTGTCTGAAGGCATCGGCGACACCCTGCGCATCTCGCTGGCGGCGGATCCGGTCGAAGAAGTGAAGGTCGGTTTCGATATCCTGAAGTCGCTGCGCATCCGCGCGCGCGGCATCAACTTCATCGCCTGCCCGACCTGTTCGCGTCAGGAGTTCGACGTGATCGGCACGGTGAACGCGCTGGAGCAGCGCCTGGAAGACATCATCACGCCGATGGACGTTTCGATCATCGGCTGCGTGGTGAACGGCCCGGGCGAAGCGCTGGTGTCCACCATGGGCGTGACCGGCGGCCACAAGAAGAGCGGCTTCTATGAAGACGGCGTGCGCCAGAAAGAGCGTTTCGACAACGAACAGATGATCGACCAGCTGGAAGCGAAAATTCGCGCCAAGGCCGCGATGATGGACGAAAGCAACCGCATCACGGTCAACCTGCTGGAAAAATAAGCGTTATCGCTACGCGGCGGGCCTGTTGGCCCGCTTGTTTATGAACCTGAAGGGCAGAAAACCGCATCCGCGTTGAATACCGGGCGGCAAAGTCCCTATAATCGGGTTCATTTTTACAGACAACGGACAGAGAACTCACGTGGCAAAGAACATTCAAGCCATTCGCGGCATGAACGACTACCTGCCGGAAGAAACGGCATTATGGCAGCGTATTGAAGGCACCCTCAAGCAGGTGCTGGGCAGCTACGGTTACAGCGAAATCCGGTTGCCGATTGTAGAGCAGACCCCGTTATTCAAACGCGCGATCGGCGAAGTGACCGACGTCGTGGAAAAAGAGATGTATACCTTCGAAGACCGCAACGGCGAAAGCCTGACGCTGCGTCCGGAAGGGACGGCTGGCTGCGTGCGCGCCGGCATCGAACATGGTCTGCTGTACAATCAGGAACAGCGTCTGTGGTACATCGGCCCGATGTTCCGCTACGAGCGCCCGCAGAAGGGCCGCTACCGTCAGTTCCATCAGCTGGGTGCGGAAGTGTTCGGCCTGCAAGGCCCGGACATCGACGCCGAGCTGATCTTGCTGACGGCCCGCTGGTGGAAAGCGCTGGGCATCGCCGAGCACGTCAAGCTGGAACTGAACTCCATCGGTTCGCTGGAGGCACGCGCCAACTACCGCGACGCGCTGGTGGCGTTCCTGGAGCAGCACGTCGAGGTGCTGGACGAAGACTGCAAACGCCGCATGTACAGCAACCCGCTGCGCGTGCTGGACTCCAAGAATCCTGAGGTGCAGGCGCTGTTGAACGACGCGCCGCGCCTGTCCGAGTACCTGGACGAAGAATCCCGTGCTCACTTCGCCGGTCTGTGTGAACTTTTGGCGCAGGCAGGTATCCCATATACCGTTAACGAGCGCCTGGTGCGCGGTCTGGATTACTACAACCGCACCGTGTTTGAGTGGGTAACCACCAGCCTGGGCGCGCAGGGCACCGTCTGCGCGGGCGGCCGTTACGACGGCCTGGTCGAGCAATTGGGCGGCCGTGCCACCCCGGCGGTCGGTTTCGCCATGGGCCTCGAGCGCCTGGTGTTGCTGGTGCAGGCGGTTAACCCGGAATTCAAGGCGCCGTCGGCTATCGACGTGTACGTCATCTCTTCCGGCGCGGGCACCCAGAGCGCGGCGATGCAGCTGGCTGAACAGGTGCGCGATGCGGCGCCGCAGCTGAAGCTGATGACCAATTACGGCGGCGGCAACTTCAAGAAGCAGATCACCCGTGCGGACAAATGGGGCGCGCGCATCGCGCTGATCCTGGGTGAGAGCGAAGTGGCGGCGCAGCAGGTGGTGGTGAAAGACCTGCGCAGTGGTGAACAAGAAACGCTGGCGCAAAGCGAAGTCGCTGCGCGTCTGGCTTTGATGTTAGGTTAAGGAGAAGGACACCGTGGAAGTCTATACCACTGAAAACGAACAAGTCGACGCACTGCGTCGGTTCTTTGCCGAGAACGGCAAAGCGCTGGCGGTGGGCGTGGTGCTCGGAATTGGTGCCCTGGTTGGCTGGCGTTACTGGCAGAGCCATGAAAACTCCAACATGATGGCTGCGTCGCAATCCTATCAGGAAGCCAGCGATCGTCTGGCGGCCGGCAAGCCGGATGACGTGGCTGCCGCGGAGAAATTTGTCCAGGCTAACGGCAACAGCTACGGCGTATTGGCCGCGCTGCAGTTGGCCAAGCACTTTGTCGAACAGAATGATTTCGCCAAGGCGGAACAACAACTGGCGCTGGCGCAGGGCCAGACCAAAGACGACAACCTGTTGGCGATGATCGATCTGCGTCTGGCGCGCGTCCAGCTGCAGGAGAAAAAGCTGGATGAAGCGCTGAAAACGCTGGATGGCGTGAAAGGCGAAGGCTGGGCGGCGATGATGCAGGATGTGCGCGGCGATGTGCTGCTGGCCAAGGGCGACGCCAAGGGCGCGCGCGAAGCTTACAGCAAAGGCATTGAGTCCAACGCTTCTCAGGCGCTGCAGGTTCTGCTGCGCATGAAATTGAATAACTTGTCCAGCTAAGGGGAATTCCCATGCAATTGCGTAAAACACTCTTGGTCGGACTGGTTTCCGCTGCCTTGCTGAGTGGTTGCTCGCTGTTTAACAGCGAAGAAGACGTGGTTACCATGTCGCCGTTGCCGAAAGTTGAAAATCAGTTTACGCCGAACAAGGCGTGGAGCACCTCGGTGGGCGACGGTATCGGTGAGTATTACTCCCACCTGCGTCCGGCCTATCAGGACAGCACCATTTACGCCGCCGATCGCTTCGGCATCGTGAAAGCGATGGACGCCGACAGCGGCAACGAGAAGTGGAAGGTCAATCTCTCAGAGAAGACCGGCTTCTTCTCCAGCAACCTGTCTGCGCTGCTGTCGGGCGGCCTGACGGTCGCGGGTGACAAGGTTTACGTCGGCAGCGAAAAAGCGGTGGTTTACGCATTGAACACCGCCGACGGTGCCATCGCCTGGCAGACCAAAGTGGCCGGTGAAGCGATCTCCCGTCCGGTTGTCAGCGACGGCATGGTGTTGGTGCACACCTCCAACGGCATGCTGCAGGCGCTGAACGAAGCCGATGGCGCGGTGAAGTGGACGGTTAACCTGGACATGCCTTCGCTGTCGCTGCGCGGTGAATCCGCGCCGGCCGTCGCCTTTGGCGCCGCCATCGTCGGCGGTGACAACGGCCGCGTCAGCGCCGTGTTGATGCAGCAGGGCCAGATTATCTGGCAACAGCGCATTTCCCAGCCGAGCGGCGCAACCGAAATCGATCGCCTGAACGACGTGGATACCACGCCTGTGATCGTTGATGGCGTGGTCTACGCGCTGGGTTACAACGGCAACCTGACGGCGCTGGATCTGCGTTCCGGCCAGATTATCTGGAAACGCGAGCTGGGTTCGGTGAACGATTTCATCGTCGACGCGGGCCGCATCTACCTGATCGACCAGAACGATCGCGTAGTCGCGCTCAGCACCGAAGGCGGCGTGACCGTATGGACGCAGAGCGATCTGCTGCACCGCAACCTGACGCCGCCGGTGATGTATAATGGTTATCTGGTGACCGGTGACGCCGAAGGCTATCTGCACTGGATCAACACCACCGATGGCCGTTTTGTCGCCCAGCAGGAAGTGGACAGCTCCGGCTTCCTGTCTGCGCCGATGGTGGCCGGCGACAAGCTGGTCATCCAGGCTCGCGGCGGGAAAGTTTACGCTTTCACCCGCTAACGCCGCTCGTCGTGACCCTTCTTGCGCCCGAAAGATTTCGGGTTGCAGCCAGGCGGCAAGCGCATTAGCCCTCGGGAGCTTAGTGAACTAAGTGACCGAGGCGAAGGTGCGCAGACAAGGTCGCTGTGGCGCGAAAGATGAAGGGGAAAACGGCTCCTGAATGTTCAGGGGCCGTTTCGTATTTTATAAGCTGCACCGCTGGTGTCTATCCACAGTGCAGTAACGCATTGATTATTAAGTAATGAGGCTTCAACAATGATACCTGTCGTCGCGCTGGTCGGGCGCCCGAATGTGGGTAAATCCACCTTGTTCAACCGTTTAACCCATACGCGTGATGCGCTGGTGGCGGATTTCCCGGGGCTGACGCGTGACCGCAAGTATGGTCGTGCTGAAATCGAAGGCAATGAATTCATCATCGTCGATACCGGCGGTATCGACGGCACCGAAGACGGCGTTGAAACGCGCATGGCCGGTCAGTCGCTGCTGGCGATCGAAGAAGCGGACATCGTGCTGTTCATGGTCGACGCCCGCGCCGGCCTGATGCCGGCGGATCAGGGCATCGCCCAACACCTGCGCAGCCGCCAGAAGGCGACCTTCCTGGTGGCCAACAAGACCGACGGGCTGGATCCGGATACCGCCACCGCCGATTTCTACTCGCTCGGCCTGGGTGAAGTGTTCGCTATCGCCGCTTCCCACGGCCGCGGCGTGACCCAGCTGATCGAACACGTGCTGGTGCCGTTCGTGCCGGAAAAACCGGAAGACGTCGAGCTGACCGAGGAAGAGGCCAACGCCGCTTACTGGGCCGAGCAAAACGGCGAAACGCTGGAAGGCGAAGAAGACGAAGAGCCGGAAGAAGAGTTCAACCCGCAGGATCTGCCGATCAAGCTGGCGATCGTCGGTCGCCCGAACGTCGGTAAGTCTACGCTCACTAACCGTATCCTCGGCGAGGAGCGCGTGGTGGTGTACGACATGCCGGGCACCACCCGCGACAGCATCTACATTCCGATGGTGCGCGACGAACGCGAATATGTGCTGATCGACACCGCCGGGGTGCGTAAACGCGGCAAGGTGACTGAAACCGTCGAGAAGTTCTCGGTGATCAAAACCCTGCAGGCGATTGAAGACGCCAACGTCGTGCTGCTGGTGATCGACGCGCGTGAAGGCATCTCCGATCAGGATCTTTCGCTGCTCGGCTTTATCCTCAATAGTGGGCGCTCACTGGTGATTGCGGTCAACAAGTGGGACGGCATGAGTGAAGAAGATCGCGAGCACGTGAAAGAGATGCTCGACCTGCGTCTGGGCTTCGTCGACTTCGCGCGCGTGCACTTCATTTCCGCGCTGCACGGCAGCGGCGTCGGCAACCTGTTCGAATCGGTACAGGAAGCCTACGAGTGCGCAACCCGTCGCGTAAACACCTCGATGCTGACCAAAATCATGCAGATGGCGGTTGACGATCACCAGCCGCCGTTGGTGCGCGGCCGCCGCGTGAAGCTGAAATATGCCCACGCCGGCGGTTACAACCCGCCGATCGTGGTGATCCACGGCAACCAGGTCAGCGATCTGGCCGATTCGTACAAACGCTACCTGATGAACTACTTCCGCCGCTCGCTGAACGTGATGGGGACGCCGATCCGCATCCAGTTCAAAGAGGGGGACAACCCGTTCGCCGGCAAACGCAACCTGCTGACGCCGACCCAGATGCGCAAGCGCAAGCGCCTGATGAGCCACCTGAAAAAGAGCAAGTAATCGCTCATGAGGGGCGCGGCAGCGATGCCGCGCCCCTTTTTTATTGGCCCGAAATCGTTTTATTATCTGAAGATTACCTCGCCTGCCTGAAGGAACACCATGTCCTGGGAAACCTGGAGTTTTGCGTTCAACGTCACCGTACCGAATCTGTTGATGATGCTGCTGGGGATCCTGCTGCGCCATTGGCGCCTGATGGATGACCGCTTTGTCGACGGCGCGACCCGCCTGGTGTTCAATCTGGCGCTGCCGTGCCTGCTGTTTTTCAGCATCGCCACCAACCACCCGCAGCTGCTCGGCAACCTGCCGCTGGTGCTGTTCGGCGCGGTCGGCACGCTGGCGACCTTCCTGCTCTTGGAGCTGGCGGCCAAGTGGCTGGTGAAAGAACCGCGTGAGCGCGGGGTGTTCGTGCAGGGCGGTTTCCGTGCCAATACCGCCATCGTCGGCCTGGCCTACGCCATGACCGCCTATGGCAGCGAAGGGATTGCGCTCGCCTCGCTGTACCTGACGGTGACGGTGATCCTGTTCAACGTGCTGTCGGTGATTACTCTGACGCGCAGCCTGCAGGGCGGGCAGGGCAAGAAAATCAGCCACCTGTCGCTGCTGCGCAGCATCGTTACCAACCCGCTGATCATCGGCCTGGTGTGCGGGTTGCTGTATGCGCAAACCGGGCTGGGCATCCCGACCGTGATCCGCCAGACCGGCAGCTATATCTCCGCGCTGTCGCTGCCGCTGGCGCTGCTGTGCACCGGCGCCAGCCTGGATTTTCGCGCCATGTTCCGCTCGTCCAACGTGGCGGCGCTGTCGTCGGCGGCCAAGCTGTTTCTGGTGCCGTGCCTGATGACGCTGGCCGGCTGGCTGTGCGGGTTTCAGGGGGCGGCGCTGGGCATTATCTTCCTGTTTTCCGCCACGCCGACCGCTTCGGGCAGCTATGTGATGACGCGTGCCATGGGCGGCAACGCCACGCTGGCGGCCAACATTATCGCCATCACCACCGTCGGTTCGTTCTTCACCACCGCGTTGGGGATCTATTTTTTGCGCTCATGGGGCGCGATTTAACCTGGAGTCGTTATGGAAGCGCACTGTCCGCAATGCCGTCAGACCATGAAGTGGGTAGCGGGTCACTACCATTGTGAAGCCTGTCAGCACGATTATCGGCAGCTGGCGAGCTGCCCGGAGTGCGGGCAGCCGCTGCAAGAATTGAAAGCCTGCGGGGCGGTGGATTACCTGTGCCAGAACGGGCACGGGCTGATCTCCAAAAAACGGGTGAATTTCAGCTATCAGCCGCTGTAAGCCCTCACTCATCCACCTGGCCGGTTTTCCACAGATCCACCAGCGCCTGCGGTGCGCTGCTTTCCGGGATTAACAGCACGATCTCAGTGCTCAGGGTGGGGCTGGTGTAGTTGATTTGCACGCGGTAGTAGCGCTGGTCGCCGCAGCCGGGGGAGGTGGGCTGGCCTTCTTCCTGCGCATAGGGCAGCGTCTGGTTCAGCAACTGATTCAGGCGCTGCCGCTGCTCCGGCGTGATATCGGCCAGCGCGATGCGGCGCTGGCCCGCCAGTTTGGGAATGTAGGCGAAGCCTCCCTCGCGCGCCAGCTCAATGACCGTATCCTGATTGAGCGTCGGCAGCGGTTTCATTATTCCACCCCCACCTGATGCCAGGCTTGCTGCACCTTGTCCGCCACGCTCTGGTCGAAACGCGCTAGCGCATGTTTCACCGTGGTGCGGGCGAAGGTGGCGAAGTCGGCGTTTTGCGGCAGCGCTTTGTCGCACACCGTGTCATACCAGACGTAGCCGGCTTTCTCCCAGGCGAAGCCGCCCAGCGCCGTCGCCGCCAGATAGAAGGCGCGGTTGGGGATACCAGAGTTGAGATGCACGCCGCCGTTGTCTTCCTTGGTCTGGATATAATCTTTCATGTTGGCGGGCTGCGGGTCTTTGCCCAGCAGCGGATCGTCGTAGGCGGTGCCGGGTGCCGACATCGAGCGTAGCCCTTTGCCTTTGATGCCCTTGGCGAGCAGCCCGGCGCCGATCAGCCAGTCGGCTTTATCGGCGGTTTGCTGCAGGTGGAACTGCTTGACCAACGAGCCGAATACGTCGGACAGCGACTCGTTGAGCGCCCCGGACTGCTGGTAGTAGATCAGCCCGGCTTCGCTCTCGGTCACGCCGTGCGCCAGCTCGTGGCCGACCACGTCGATGGCGATGGTGAAACGGTTGAAGATTTCGCCGTCGCCGTCGCCGAACACCATCTGCTGGCCGTTCCAGAAGGCGTTTTGGTACTCCTTGCCGTAATGTACGCTGCCGACCAGCGGCAGCCCCTGGTTATCCAGTGAGTTGCGGCGGTAGGCCTGCCAGAAGAAATCGTAGGTGACGCCGAGGTAGTCGTAGGCTTCGTCCACCGCCACGTCGTGGTTGCTGGGCTGGCCTTCTTTGCGCACCTGTTTGCCGGGCAGCTGGGTGCCGTTCTGGGCGTCGTAGATATCGCGGAGCGCTTCACCGGCTCGGGCGTTTTTCTCGGTCGGCGAACGCAGCGGCTTGTTGCCGAGCAGGCTTTGCACGTGGTTCAGCGTGTGCAGCGCGCAGTCGCGCTGCGGGGCGTTGCCGTGTTCAATGATGCGGCGCAGCATGTAGGGAGGAATGACGGAACGCATGCGCTGGGCTGGCATAGTGGCTCTCCTTAGGCAAAAATTTTACCTCATCGAATGAATGCACTGTGCCTAAGTGTAGCCTACTCGTCATAAAGCCTGTGGTCATGCGTGCTCACCGCCGGCGCGGTCTTGTGCGGGCTGATACGCCGCACCGAGGCGCGCACCGCCAGCCGGCCGTGCAGCAGCAGATTGCACGGCGGCGCGTCGGCGCGCAGCATGCGCCGCTGCAGCAGTTGGATCGCCTCGTAGCCCAGCTCATCGCGCGGAACCTGCACCGAGGTTAGCGGCACATCGTGGATTTCCGCCAGGTTGAAGCCGTCGATGCTCATCACCGAGACGTCGCCCGGCACGCTCAGTCCCCGCTTGTTGAGCGCCTTGACCGCCCCGACCGCCATGTAGTCGCCGCCGGCCAGGATCGCCGTCGGCAGCGGGGAGTGGCCGTGGAGGCCATCGAGATAGGTGGTCAGCGCCTGCTCGGCCTCTTCACTGCCGAAGCCGGAGGTGGTGACCAGATGGCGGCCGTCGTCGAACGGCAAATGATGCCGGGCGTAGGCCTGCCGGATGCCCGCCAGCCGCAGCTCCATGGTGTGGCGGCGCAGACACTGCAGATTGAGGATATGGCTGTGCCCCTGCTGAAACAGGTAGCTGGCGGAATAGTCGCCGATCAGCTGATGATCCGGTGAGACGCTGTCCAGCCGCATTTGCCGATCGCTGCAGTTGATCAGCACGCAGGGCTTGTGCAGATCGGCGGCCAGGGTGTGGATGTGTTCGTCGTCGATGCCGATGATCAGCGCCGCTTCGGTGTGCGGGTCGCTCATCTTTTCCAGAAACAGCGCGCCGTCGCTGTGCTGCTCTTCCAACCCGCAGTAGCGGATGCGCACCTCGTGCTCCATCAGCGCGGCGGCGATACCCTGAATGACCTTGTAGTAGAAGATGTCGGTGCGTACGTCGAACGCGCGCTGCGGCGCGAACACCATCACGTTGTTCAGCATCAGCCGGCCGCTGGAAATACCCTGCAGAATGCCGTTTTGCTGCGCACAGTCCAGCACCTTGCGGCGCGCTTCGGCGCTGGTGTTGGCCTTGCCCGCCAGTACGCGGGAAACGGTGCTGATCGACAACCCGGTTTGGCGAGCGATCTCCTGAATTTTCAGCTTTCCGTTCATTCTGTGATCTCCTTCAAATTCGTCCATGAGAATATTTTCACCGCGGATTTTCAGCGTCTTGACAGGCTTTCATGCCCATTATGACTATTTTTTCACCCGTCTGTGAAAATCTTTGCAAAAAACCCCGTTTCGCTACGCGCTCTCGCTGAGTAGTCTGCATTGGTACACCAATTCTAGCGACCTGTCAGTCCAATTTTATCGGTGTACGAAAAAGAAAACAAAAAATAAATCATGGGGTTGTGATTGTCTGTCGGCCAATGCTACGGCGCCGACCCGTTTTCACCGTCCCGAGTTTGATAGCACAACGTACCCTACCAAAACGCGCGTCGCCGTCGCCGGCGGCCGCGGGGAGAGAACCGATGAGTGTGGAGATCAATCAGGCGGTCGCGCAGAGCGGCAGGCGCAAGTTCAAATCGCTGCGCTGGTGGATGCTGGCGCTGTTCTTGCTGGGCGTCACGGTCAACTACATCACCCGCAACTCGCTGGGCATTTTGGCGCCGGAGCTGAAAACCAGCCTGAACATGAGCACCGAGCAATATGCCTGGGTGGTGGCGTCATTCCAGCTGGCCTACACGGTGTTTCAGCCGATCTGCGGCTGGCTGATCGACGTTATCGGCCTGAAGATGGGCTTTCTGGTCTGCGCCGGCATTTGGGCTGTGGTATGCATGCTGCACGCCGGCGCCGGCAGCTGGCTGCAACTGGCCATTCTGCGTTTCTTCATGGGGGGCGCGGAGGCGGCGGCCACCCCGGCCAACGCCAAGGCGATCTCCGACTGGTTCCCGAAGCGGGAGCGGCCGATCGCCGCCGGCTGGGCGGGCGTCGGTTTCTCCATCGGCGCCATGCTGGCGCCGCCGATCATCGTTATCGCTCACGTCTCCTTCGGCTGGCAGGGCGCATTCCTGTTCTCCGGCGGGCTGGCGCTGATTTGGGTGGTGCTGTGGTGGCTGTTCTACCACTCGCCGCAGCAGCACCCGAACCTCAGCCAGCAAGAGCTGGATCTGATCCGCGAAGACAACGAGCCGGTGCTGCCGAAGCTGCCGTTCCTCACCTCGCTGGCCAGCCTGTGCAAGAACAAGAAGTTCTACGGCATCGCCATCCCGGCCTTTCTCGCCGAACCGGCCTGGGCGGTCTTCAGCTTCTGGGTGCCGCTGTACCTGGCTACCGAACGCGGCATGGATCTGAAACAGATTGCGATGTTCGCCTGGTTACCGTTCCTGGCGGCGGATATCGGCAGCGTCGCCAGCGGCTATCTCACCACCCTGTACCGCAAATGGTTCGGCTGCAGCCGCGTCAACTCGGTGGTCGCCAGCTCGGTGACCGGCGCTTTCCTGATGGTGTCGCTGGCGTTCGTGGCGATCACCCAAGATCCCTATGTGGCGATCGCGCTGATCTCGATCGGCGGCTTCGGCCACCAGGTGATCTCCTGCATGCTCAGCGCCTTGGTGGTGGAATCGTTCGATAAAAACCAGATGGCGACGGTCAACGGCATGCGCGGCTCCAGCGCCTGGATCGCCAGCTTCCTGTTCACGCTGCTGATCGGCGCGGTATCCGACACCGTCGGCTTCAACCCGCTGTTCATCGCCATGGGTTTCTTTGACCTGATCGGCGCCCTGTTCCTGATTGCCCTGATCGCCGAACGCGGCGGTAAGAAAACACCTTCACACAGCTAAGTGGAATGCTTATGAAAACCTTGAAAAACTGGACGCTGGCGGCGCAGCATGCCGACCACGTTGAGCTGCTGGTCGATGAACGCCACCGTTTCTGCCTGTACGTGCTGGAAAACGATCTGTTCCGCGTGCTGATCAAACGTGAGGGCGAGCTGGCGCTGGATCGCACCTGGAGCATCGCGCCGCAGGAGGATGTGCCCTGGGAGGGGCGCGATCGGCTCAGCGTCGCCGGCTTCAGCCTGCCGGGCTATCAGCTGCGCCAGGAGGGCGAGCGGCTGGTGGTCAGCACGCCGCGGCTGCGCGTAACGGTGCATCAGCCGCTGTGGTTGGCGTGGGAGTATTGTAACGCCGCCGGCGAGTGGCGGCCCTTGGCGGCGGATCGGCCGACCAGCGCCTACCTGCTCAATGCGCACGGCGACGGCGTGGCGCACTACCAGCGCCGTTTCGCCGATGAGCGTTATTACGGCCTGGGGGAGAAAGCCGGCGATCTGGAGCGCACCGGCCGCCGCTTCGAGATGCGTAACCTGGACGCCATGGGTTACAACGCCGCCAGCACCGATCCGCTGTACAAACACATTCCGTTTACCATCACCCGTGGGCCGGAGGCGAGCTTCGGCCTGTTCTACGACAACCTGAGCAGCTGCTGGCTGGATCTGGGCAACGAGATCGACAACTACCATACGGCCTATCGCCGCTATCAGGCCGAAGCGGGCGATCTGGATTACTACCTGTTCCTCGGGCCGAAGGTAGTGGACGTCACCAAGGCCTTCGTGCGCCTGACCGGCCGCACCCACTTCGGGCCGAAGTGGAGCCTCGGCTACAGCGGCTCGACCATGCACTACACCGACGCGCCGGACGCCCAGCAGCAGCTGCAGCAGTTCATCGCGCTGTGCCGCCAACACGCCATCCCCTGCGACTCCTTCCAGCTGTCGTCGGGCTACACCTCAATCAACAACAAGCGCTACGTGTTCAACTGGAACTACGACAAGGTGCCGCAGCCCAAGCAATTGAGCCAGGCGTTTCACGACGCCGGCCTCAGGCTGGCGGCCAACATCAAACCGTGTCTGCTGCAGGATCACCCGCAGTATCAGGCGGTGGCGGCGCAGGGGCTGTTTATCCGCGATTCGCAAAGTGACGCGCCCGAGCGCTCCAGCTTCTGGGACGACGAGGGATCGCACCTCGACTTCACCAACCCGGCGGCGGTGCGCTGGTGGCAGCAGGGCGTCACGCAGCAGCTGCTGGAGATGGGCATCGACTCGACCTGGAACGACAACAACGAGTACGAAGTGTGGGACGGCGAAGCGCGCTGCCACGGCTTCGGGCGGCCGATCGCCATCAAGCACATCCGCCCGGTGATGCCACTGCTGATGATGCGGGCCTCGATGGAGGCCCAGCAGCGCTTCGCGCCGCAGAAGCGCCCGTACCTGATCTCGCGCTCCGGCTGCGCCGGCATGCAGCGCTATGTGCAGACCTGGAGCGGCGACAACCGCACCAGCTGGCAGACGCTGCGCTACAACATCCGCATGGGGCTGGGCATGAGCCTGTCCGGGCTGTATAACCTCGGCCACGACGTCGGCGGCTTCTCCGGCGACAAACCGGATGCGGAGCTGCTGGTGCGCTGGGTGCAAAACGGCGTGATGCATCCGCGTTTCACCATTCATTCCTGGAACGACGACGCCACGGTCAACGAGCCCTGGATGTACCCGGCCGCCACCCCGGCGGTGCGCGAGGCGATCAACCTGCGTTACCGGCTGCTGCCGTATTTCTACACCCTGTTGTGGCAGGCCTGCGCCGACGATGAACCGATGCTGCGCCCGACCTTCCTCGATCATGAACAGGATGCGCGCACCTTCGGCGAGAACGACGATTTTCTGATCGGCCGCGATCTGCTGGTGGCCAGCGTGGTGGAACCGGGGCAGCGCCGGCGTTCGGTGTATCTGCCGGACAACGGCGAAGGTTGGTACTGCTTCTACAGCGGCCAATGGTTCGGCGGCGGCCAAACGGTGACGCTGGCGGCGCCGCTGGAGCGCCTGCCGCTGCTGGTGCGCGCCGGGGCGGCGCTGCCGCTGTCGCAGCGGCTGGCGCATGTGGACGTGGCCGCCGACGATCGGCGCGAGCTGCGGCTGTTTCCGCTCAAGGGCTGCGGCGCAAGCAGCGGGCTGCTGTTTGAGGACGACGGTGAAAGCGACGGCTGGCGGCAGGGCGATGCGCTGTGGCTGCGCTGGGAAATGCGCTGCGACAATCAGCGCATCATGCTGGATATCACGACG
Source organism: Serratia sp. HRI (assembly GCF_010119335.3). Classification (NCBI taxonomy): domain Bacteria; kingdom Pseudomonadati; phylum Pseudomonadota; class Gammaproteobacteria; order Enterobacterales; family Yersiniaceae; genus Serratia; species Serratia sp. HRI. Next base: position 3,987,665 of record NZ_CP083690.1, read on the forward strand.
GAAGGGCGTTTCCGCCCGGCCTGGCGCACGCTGACGCTCAGCCTGCCGGAAGGCGAAACGCGCGTACTGTGGGTGAACGGCGAACCGGGCGAGCGTTTTACGCTGGAGTAGGGGTTACTCGGCCGCGCGTTTCTTGCGCGGCTTTTTGGCGACGGTGATGGTTTTCACCTCGCTTTCCACCCAGCCATCCTGCAGGCGGGTTTTCAGCAGTTCGCCGACCTGCGCCTGTTTGGTGGTTTTCAGCAGCTCGCCGCGCGGGGTTTGCGTCACGCTGTAGCCGCGCGCCAGCGTCGCCAGCGGGCTGACGGTCTCCAGCTGGCTGCAGGCCACGCCGAAGCGCTGGCGGTAGGCGTTGAGCTGCCGCTCCATCGCCTGCTGCAGGCGGTATTCCTGCTGCTGTACGCGCTGTTGGTAGCGGTGAATGCGGCCCTGCGGCTGCACCTGCGCCAGCCGCTGCTGGGCGCGTTCACTGCGGCGGGCGGCCAGGCGCAGCTGTTGCTGCATGCCGTCTTCCATCCGGCGCTGCAGCTTGAACAGCAGCGTCTGCTGGCGCGCCAGGCGCAGATGCGGATGCTGCTGCTGTAAACGGTGGTGAATGCGGGTGAACTGCTGCTGGCGCTGTGCCAGGTAGTAATCCATCGCCATCTCCAGCCGCTGCTGCTGCGATTGCAGCTGGCGCAACAGCTCAAGCTGATTGCGGCTGACCAGTTCGGCGGCGGCGGAAGGGGTCGGCGCGCGCAGATCGGCGACGAAATCGGCGATGGTGACGTCGGTTTCATGGCCGACGGCGCTGACGATCGGAATGCGGCTGGCGAAGATCGCCCGCGCCACGCGTTCGTCGTTGAAGCTCCACAGATCCTCCAACGAACCGCCGCCGCGGCCGACGATCAGCACGTCGCATTCGTCGCGGCGGTTGGCGGTCTCGATGGCGCGCACGATCTGCATCGGCGCTTCCGCGCCCTGCACCGAGGTGGGGTAGATGACGATCGGCAGCGACGGATCGCGCCGCTGCAATACCTGCAGAATATCGTGCAGCGCCGCGCCGCTGGCGGAGGTGATCACCCCGACGCGTTTGGCCGGAGAGGGCAGCGGCTGCTTGAATTGTTGATCGAACAGCCCTTCGGCGCTCAGGCGCTGTTTCAACTGCTCGAACTGTTGCTGCAGCAGGCCGTCGCCGGCGGGCTGCATGCTCTCGGCGATCAGCTGGTAGTCGCCGCGCGGTTCATACAGCGTGATGCTGGCGCGCACCAGGACCTGCTGGCCGTTTTGCGGCCGGAAGGTGACGCGGCGGTTGCTGTTGCGGAACATCGCGCAGCGCACCTGGGCGCGGTCGTCTTTCAGCGTGAAATACCAGTGGCCGGAGGCGGGCTGGGAGAGGTTGGAGATCTCGGCGGAGAGCCAAATCTGCCCCATTTCCATTTCCAGCAGTTGGCGAACCGTCTGATTGAGGCGGCTTACGGTAAAAATGGAAGGCGAAACAGGTAGCGACATGTGACCCAGATCAAATTTCAAAACAATCACTTAATTGGTCGATACTACATGGCTGAAAAAGGTAATCAAGACTTTTTGTAAGAAAGTGCTGGAGGCAACCGATTCCGCTCTGTATAATGCCGCGGCAATATTTTATCTTTTTCACAGCCCACCCTGGTGAGATATTGCCCATGCTACGTATCGCTAAAGAAGCTCTGACGTTTGACGACGTCCTCCTGGTTCCAGCCCACTCCACGGTTCTGCCTAACACCGCAGAGCTCGGCACTCAACTGACCAAAACCATCCGCCTGAACATCCCTATGCTGTCCGCAGCCATGGATACCGTTACCGAATCCGGCCTGGCCATCGCGCTGGCGCAGGAAGGCGGCCTGGGCTTCATCCACAAAAACATGTCCATCGAGCGCCAGGCTGAAGAAGTCAGCCGCGTGAAGAAGCATGAAAGCGGCGTAGTCACCGACCCGCAGACCGTTACCCCGGCCACCACGCTGCAGGAAGTGAAAGAGCTGACCGCGCGCAACGGCTTCGCCGGTTACCCGGTCGTCACCGAAGACAACGAGCTGGTCGGCATCATCACCGGCCGCGACGTGCGCTTCGTGACCGATCTGACCCAGCCGGTCACCGCGGTCATGACGCCGAAAGATCGCCTGGTCACCGTGAAAGAAGGTGAAGCGCGCGATGTGGTGCTGCAGAAGATGCACGAAAAGCGCGTAGAAAAAGCGCTGGTGGTGGACGACAGCTTCCACCTGCTGGGCATGATTACCGTTAAAGACTTCCAGAAAGCGGAACGCAAACCGAACGCCTGTAAAGACGAGCACGGCCGTCTGCGCGTAGGCGCGGCGGTCGGCGCCGGCGCCGGCAACGAAGAGCGCGTTGACGCGCTGGTGGCGGCAGGCGTTGACGTCCTGCTGATCGACTCCTCGCACGGCCACTCCGAAGGCGTGTTGCAGCGCATCCGCGAAACCCGCGCCAAATACCCGGATCTGCAGATCGTCGGCGGCAACGTCGCGACCGCAGCGGGCGCCAAAGCGCTGGCTGAAGCCGGCGTGAGCGCGGTGAAAGTCGGTATCGGCCCTGGCTCTATCTGCACCACCCGCATCGTGACCGGTGTGGGCGTACCGCAGATCACCGCCATCGCCGACGCGGTGGAAGCGCTGGAAGGCACCGGCATCCCGGTTATCGCCGACGGCGGCATCCGCTTCTCCGGCGACATCGCCAAAGCGATCGCCGCGGGCGCATCCTGCGTGATGGTCGGCTCCATGCTGGCGGGCACCGAAGAATCCCCGGGCGAAATCGAGCTGTATCAGGGCCGTTCGTTCAAATCTTACCGCGGCATGGGCTCGCTGGGCGCGATGTCCAAAGGCTCTTCCGATCGTTACTTCCAGACCGATAACGCCGCCGACAAACTGGTGCCGGAAGGTATCGAAGGCCGCGTCGCCTATAAAGGCATGCTGAAAGCCATCGTGCACCAGCAGATGGGCGGCCTGCGCTCCTGCATGGGCCTGACCGGCTGCGCCACCATCGACGATCTGCGCACCAAAGCGGAGTTCGTGCGCATCAGCGGCGCCGGCATTCAGGAAAGCCACGTGCACGACGTGACCATCACCAAAGAGTCGCCGAACTACCGCATGGGCTAATGCCTTAACCTCTCCTGAGTGAGAGGCCGGGGTGGGGCGTTAAGCCCCATCCCGAAACACACATTTTCGCTCTTTTTCTCTTGTTGCTGGAATTCGCCTCAATGACACAAAATATCCATAAGCATCGCATCCTGATACTGGACTTCGGTTCGCAATACACCCAACTGGTCGCCCGCCGCGTGCGCGAAATCGGCGTTTACTGCGAACTGTGGGCCTGGGACGTTAGCGAAGAGCAGATCCGCGAATTCAACCCAAGCGGCATTATCCTCTCCGGCGGCCCGGAAAGCACCACCGAAGCCGGCAGCCCGCGCGCCCCGGACTACGTGTTCAACGCCGGCGTGCCGGTGCTGGGCGTGTGCTACGGCATGCAGACCATGGCGATGCAGCTGGGTGGCCATGTGCAGGGCTCCAACGAACGTGAGTTCGGCTACGCGCAGGTGGAAATCGTCAAAGAGAGCGCGCTGCTGCGCGACATCGAAGACGCCATCAGCCCGGCCGGCAAACCGCTGCTGGACGTGTGGATGAGCCACGGCGACAAAGTGACCGCGATCCCGTCCGACTTCGTGACCGTCGCCAGCACCGACACCTGCCCGTTCGCCATTATGGCCAACGAAGAAAAACGCTTCTACGGCGTGCAGTTCCACCCGGAAGTGACCCACACCCGTCAGGGCCAGCGCATGCTGGAGCGTTTCGTACTGGACATCTGCCAGTGTGAAGCCCTGTGGACCCCGGCCACCATCATCGAAGATGCGGTCGAGCGCATCCGCGAGCAGGTGGGTGAAGACCACGTGATCCTCGGCCTGTCCGGCGGCGTAGACTCCTCCGTGACCGCGATGCTGCTGCACCGCGCCATCGGCAAACGCCTGACCTGCGTGTTCGTCGACAACGGCCTGCTGCGCCTGAACGAAGCCAAGCAGGTGATGGAAATGTTCGGCGACCACTTCGGCCTGAACATCGTGCACGTCGAGGCGGAAAATCGCTTCCTGACCGCACTGGCGGGCGTGGACGAGCCGGAAGCCAAGCGTAAAATCATCGGCCGCGTGTTCGTTGAAGTGTTCGACGAAGAAGCCTGCAAGCAAGAGCAGGTGAAATGGCTGGCGCAGGGCACCATCTATCCGGACGTGATCGAATCCGCCGCTTCCGCCACCGGCAAAGCGCACGTGATCAAGTCGCACCACAACGTGGGCGGCCTGCCGAAAGAGATGAAGCTGGGCCTGGTCGAGCCGCTGAAAGAGCTGTTCAAAGACGAAGTGCGCAAAATTGGCCTGGAGCTGGGCCTGCCGTACGACATGCTGTTCCGTCACCCGTTCCCGGGCCCGGGTCTGGGCGTGCGCGTGCTGGGCGAAGTGAAGAAAGAGTACTGCGATCTGCTGCGCCGCGCCGACGCCATCTTCATCGAAGAGCTGCACAAAGCCGACCTGTACAACAAAGTCAGCCAGGCGTTCACCGTGTTCCTGCCGGTGCGTTCGGTCGGCGTGATGGGCGACGGCCGCAAATACGACTGGGTGGTCTCCCTGCGTGCGGTAGAAACCATCGACTTCATGACCGCGCACTGGGCGCACCTGCCGTATGACTTCCTCGGCCGCGTCTCCAACCGCATCATCAACGAAGTGGACGGCATCTCCCGCGTGGTGTACGACATCAGCGGCAAGCCGCCGGCGACGATCGAGTGGGAATGATTTCGCGTCCGGCATAGACTGGCGTCAGTGAACCGCACATGAGAACCAAACCCGCTTAACGGCGGGTTTTTTTATGCCCGATGTTTGGCGCCCTGTGCCGTAGACGGCCTCCGATCCGAAAGGAGGGCTGGGTTGAGAGAGGCGCGAATGGAGAGGACAGCCCGCGCGGAGCTGCCTGCGCTTTGCTTACGGCTCATTTCCTGAGGCGCGGCGTTTTCCATCTCGGCTTTGCGCCTATCCGCAGAATGGTATTCTGCAACTACGCGCACTTCGCCGGTGCGATGATGTCATCGGATAACGGGGCTTTATTCACCGTATCCGCCGGGCAGCGGCATTAAAATGAATTGCCGTATTGAGGCGCGTCAACTCATCGGCATCGGGCGATGGCGTAGCTAATTAATCCTCTGCGAAAATTAAAGGACTCCGTGCGCCCTTTTATGGGATTTTTCTGAAAGACTTGGTCTGACGAATAAATATATCAGAAAGATGCGGTGAATTAGTCTATTTCTTATTTTATAAATCTTTCCTTCTGTTTTTATTGGGGAAATCAGCGGTTTCATTGTTTTTAATAACCCTGCTCAAGGGCGATTCCTACGTTTTATCGGCATTCATTGTTTGGGATTGAAATTCTAATTATATGATTTTTCTTATCTTTTAATTATTGTCGTAACATAAAGTGCGAACTGTGTAATTATCTGGAATTTGATATTTTCTAAGCTATCTACATAGGCTACTCTAAATGTAAGGGTATTAAAATGCACCGCCGAGAGGGAGGCAAACGATTTATCAACGGATGCCAGGATATGCTTTCTTTTGACTGCTTAGTTGCACAACGTCAGGGTGGATATTGGTCAAGATGAAAGAGACAGGAAAAGCCTTCACTAGGGAAAAGCTTTATAAGAATTATACCAATAACGTCACAAGGAGTGTGTCTACCAAAAAAGAAGTATCTCTTTGTTAATCAACTATAAAAGGTTCATCGTTTTTCACATTCTAATCCTAATTGCATGATTGCGGCAGCGCTTTGTTTTTCATTTTAATGGATAACAGCCCAATGAGCAGGTTGTCTGAGGGTGGGTTTTGTTAGGGCATGGATGTCATTATGAGTTACCAGCATAGTATTGTGGTCGAGCTAGTTAATTTGATCGAGATGAATATACAGCATGATCTCTCGATAGAAAAGTTATCGGATTTGTCTGGTTATTCGAAATGGCACTTGCAAAGAATGTTTCAGCGTTATACGGGAATGAAAATAGCGACGTATATCAGAAATAGGCGTCTGAGCAAGTCTGCCGTCATGCTCAAACAGTCTGATTTAAAAGTATTGGAAGTGGCTACTGCTATCGGCTTTAGCTCCCAGCAGGCTTTTAGCCGCGCCTTTCAACGCTTTTTCGGTGAAAGCCCAAAGGACTTTAGAACGAGCCAGGAATGGGACTTTTCCAAACATCTCCCTCCCTTTTTAATACAAAATCCGTCAGCATATCATTTTATCGAAATGCCCAAGAACATATACCTGATTAAGGGATATAAGTTTTTTCTCTATCATTCGATGAATGCTTCCAGCTCTGGAGGAGAGGAACGACAGAAATACGGCAGCCGCACAGGGAAAAATACCGATACGTTAATGCGCACGGTAAAGTTGGCTTCATCCGGTTGGGAAGTAACGCTCAGCAAAGGGTACTACGAGACACGCAATCTGACGTTGATAAGGGGGCAGTATTTATTGTTCGAGTTTAACGGCAGGTTGAACGAATACCTGGTTTTTTTTGACAGCATCTATGACGCCTATCTTCCTTTGCTTGGTGTGCGAATAAGAAACGGCTTTTTAATTGAGTTGCATAAAGAAAAGAATTTTCAATACGCGGAAATTAACGTCAAGGTGTTGATTTATATTGGTAAGTCTTGACGCTATTCGGGCAGTAAAACAGAGGGATTATCCCAAGGAAAAGGAGGTGCTTATCAGGGTGATTAATTAGCGCTCGGGCTGTTGCCGTTTTTATCTCTATCGATTTTAATTTTAAAAGGAAGTCAGTTATGACTGGTTCTAGTTTGAACACGTTCCCTGTGGGCTATGAGTATGTCAATTTTGTTAATTGGTCAAAAGAAATCTCCGGCAATCATATTCTGACCTGCTATCCAAAAAATACGGATGAGCTCTTGGCCGTAATTAACTGGGCGCATGAGAATAAATATTGCGTGCGTCCGGTTGGCATCAAGCACAACTGGTCCCCGCTCGTTATTGCAAACGGGGAGGATAACAGCAATGTCGTGCTGATCGACCTCACCAGGAAATTCAAAAACATCTCAATCAATAAAGTGGGAGAGCATGGATACGTCACCGCGCAAACGGGGGTGACAATGCAGGCTTTGCTCACTGAATTAGAAAAAAAGAAACTCGGCTTTTACGCGACGCCGGCGCCTGGCGATCTGACCCTGGGCGGCGTGCTCGCCATCGGCGGCCATGGAACCTGCGTCCCGGCAAAAGATGAGCCTCTGGCTGAGTTTGCCAGCTTTGGTTCCGTGAGCAATAGCGTGGTGTCGCTAAAAGCTGTCGTCTGGGATCAGGCGCGGTCGAAGTATGAATTAAAGGAGTTTACGCGTGATAATGCGGAGAGCTCGGCATTCCTGGTGCATGTCGGCCGGGCTTTTATCAGCGAAGTGACGTTGCAGGTGCCGCGCAACCGGCGTTTACGCTGTCAAAGTTATGTTAATGTCACCGCGGCGGATCTTTTTTCCACTGCGAGCACGACAAAAAATACCTTCAGCCATTTCTTGGATCTGTGCGGGCGCGTTGAAGTCATCTGGTTCCCGTTCACGGAAAAACCATGGCTGAAAGTGTGGAAGCAAGAAGACAGCTTCCCAAAAGTGTCAAAACCGGTTAATGGTCCATTTAACTATCCGTTCTCGGATAATTTGCCGGTTAAAATTTCCGATATCATTAAAAAAATCAATAATGGCCACCCGGAGCTGACCCCGACACTCGGCAAGGCGCAGATGGAGTTGGTCAGCATTGGTTTAGGGGCCACCGTGTCGGCGGATCTGTGGGGGTGGAGCAAGGATCTGCTGTTGTATGTGAAGCCGACAACGCTGCGCGTGACGGCCAATGGTTACGCGATAATCACGAAGCGGAGCAATATTCAAAACGTATTGCACGATTTCACGAAAAAATATGAAGAAATGGTGGCCGATTACCAGCGCAAGAATTCATTTCCGATGAATGGCCCGATTGAAATTCGCGTCACCGGATTGGACAGTGCAAAAGAGAGCGCGGTGGCCAATGCCATTGCTCCCGATCTTTCGGCTATTCGTCCCGTTGAATCCCATCCGGAATGGGATGTCGCGATCTGGTTGGATATTCTGACCATGCCCGATACGCCGGATGCCAATAAATTTTACAGTGAAATGGAAAAATGGATTTTTAGCCACTATGCGGGCGACTATGCGACGGTTCGCGTAGAGTGGAGTAAAGGCTGGGGTTATACGTCACAGGCAGCGTGGCAGGATAAAACCGTACTCGAAGTAAACATTCCGCGCAGCTTTAATGCCGGGGCAGGGAACAATGACAGTTGGAATCATGCCTGCAACGTGCTGAATAAGTACGATCCGCACAACGTGTTCTCCTCTCCATTGACCAAAGCGGTTTTCAAACAGAAGAGTTAGTGAGTGCGTAATTGAAATAACCACCTGATTGGGCAGGTGGTTAGCATCATTAACCTTTCAGAGGGAGCCGCTTGTTTTCAAGCACCCCATTCTTTCTCGTAATGATATTCGATACGGCTTGCATCCCCGCCCAGCAGGGAGCCTACGGCTGCAACGCTTTTAAATGCCGCATAGCCAAGCGAGTCCGCGACATTATGAACGGCGCCCAAGCCAAAACCGATCGCGTTGAACCCTTGGCCTACGGAAGAGATCAATCGGGTATTAAGCGCATCATTGGCCAATTTTACGGTATCAATGATAACATCGCCGGCAAATCCTGATACAAAGCTTGCCGTATCGGAAATAATCCCCGCACCAGAAACGATTTCGATCTCTGCAGTATTTAGCTCTTTCATAGTAAATCCTTTCAACTTTATCCCTATGCCTCAGGAACGAAACGTAAAGCGTTTCGCCGCTTAATTCTCGCAGCCTTTGTGAATGACAGCTTGATGAGAATACGCTTAGATTAAAGAGGTCGGCGTTGAAATATGCAACTCATAACGCCGTCGTTAATATTGGTGTCGCACTTTTTGTGACGTTTCAGCAGTTTTGTGGTTTTTTAAGATTATTATTACTTGTGGGTTTTGCCAACAAAGACTAAATCTAAATAAGCGCCGTATTGGGCCATGGAAAAGATAAAAATGAACGGTGTCGCTATATATGGAGAGGTCAGAATTTGTTTAGGGAAGAGGCCTTATCGCACAGTCGTTCTAAATGGGCAGGAAAAGCATTGTTAATTGCAGGGTTGCCGGCCTGGGTCATCGCGGGCATTTCACTTTCATTCGTTTCTGTACTGATCATTTTCGTGACCTATGGCGGTTATACCCGGCGTATCAGCGTGGGCGGAGAGGTCACGACGCTGCCAAGATCGGTCAACATATTTGCTACTCAGCAGGGATTCATTGCGCAACGCTTTGTCAATGTGGGCGATCAGGTAAAAAAAGGGCAGCATCTTTATCAGATAGACGTCAGCAGGGTGACGGATTCCGGCACTGTCAGCGCAAGCACGCGGCAGGCGATAGAAAATCAACTGGCGCAGGTCGATAGCATCATCGCCAAATTGGAGGCGAACAAGAAAACGACCCTGGTCAATCTGCAAGCGCAGATTGACCAATATAAACTGGCGCACAGCCAGTCCAAACAGATGGTCGAGAATTCACGCAACGGCGTTAACTTCATGCGCGAAACCATGAAAAATTACGATGAGTATCGCAGTAAGGGGCTCATTAATCGGGATCAGCTGAATAACCAGGTTTACCTCTACTATCAGCAGCAGAGTACGTTCCACAGTCTCTATAACCAAAGCATTCAAGAGTCTTTGCAGATAACTAACCTGAATAGCGATCTCGCGACAAGAGCGTCCGATTTCGATAATCAAATCTCACAATATCAATTTCAGCGCAATGATCTCCTGCGGCAGCTGGCCGAAGCGGACGCCAGCGGCTCGTTGATTGTCAATGCGCCGGCGGACGGGCGCGTTGAATCGCTCAGCGTGACGCCTGGGCAAATGGTCAATACGGGAGACAGCCTGGCGCAATTAATCCCCAGTAATCATGCCATCTATTATTTGGTTTTATGGTTGCCCAACAGCAGCGTGCCTTACGTGAGCCGAGGCGATCACATCAACGTTCGCTATGACGCCTTTCCGTATGAAAAATTTGGTCAGTTTCCCGGCGTGATCGAAAGCATCGCTTATGTTCCCGCATCGATTCAGGAAATGTCCACTTACAGCAGTTCGCCAACTCGACAATCGGCTGAACTGGTTGAGTCGTACTACAAAGTGCTGGTGGCTATCGATAACACGCAGTTTGGCTATCAGGGAAAGAAGCTGAACCTTTCAAGCGGCATGAAGGCGCAAGCCACGCTTTTCCTGGAGAAAAGACCCATCTACCAATGGATGTTCGCGCCATTTTATGACATGAAAAACAGTGTGTCGGGGCCACTTCGTGAATAAAGTTTATGAGAATATCGTTGGCAAGCTGAACCTGTCGCTCAGAAGAAAAGTGCCGCAGGTCTTGCAAACGGAGGCCGCCGAATGCGGGCTGGCCAGTTTAGCGATGGTGTGCGGCTATTACGGCATGCACATCGATATGCTGTCGATGCGCCAGAAGTTTGATATCTCGGCCCGCGGTGCCACCCTGAGCTCGCTGATCGCGATCGCCGAGAATCTCAATTTGAAAACGCGGGCTTTATCCTTGAGCCTGGATGAGATTCATCAGGTGAAAAGGCCCTGCATATTGCACTGGGATATGAATCACTTTGTGGTCCTGGTCAACATTCGCGGTGGGCGGATAACCCTGCACGATCCGGCATTTGGCCGCCGGGTTATCGGCCTGCAGGAGTTTTCCCTTCATTTTACCGGAATCGCTTTAGAGGTATGGCCAAGCAGTGAATTCACGCCTGTGGTGCAGAAAAATCGCCTGCACTTTAGAAAACTGCTCAGCAATGTCACCGGTCTTAAAAGCGCGCTGGTAAAAATTTTCGCGCTGTCGCTGGTCATTGAGGCCGTCAACCTGCTGATGCCCGTCGGGACTCAGTTGGTGATGGACCACGTCATCCAGGCCGGTGACCATAATTTATTGGTCATTATTTGCGTCGGTTTACTGTTTTTTATCTTGTTCCGCACCTGCGTTTCGATGTTTCGCTCATGGATCTCCATCGTGATGGGCGCGCTGATCGATATACAGTGGAAATCAGGGTTGTTTGATCATCTGATGAAGCTCCCGCTTGCCTATTTTGAAAAGCGCAAGCTGGGTGATATTCAATCGCGCTTTGGCTCGTTGGACGCCATTCGCACCACGTTTACCACCAGTATCGTTTCCAGCATCATTGATGGCATCATGTCGGTCGGCGTATTTATCATGATGTTCATGTACGGTGGCTGGCTGGTGTGGGTAGCCTCCGGCTTTACGGTGTTATATGTTCTGCTGCGCCTTTCGACCTATCGCTATTATCGGCAAGCCTCCGAGGAGCAATTGGTGAAGTCGGCGAAAGCCAGCTCACATTTTATGGAGACGCTGTACAGCATCGCGACGCTGAAGTCGTTGGGGTTGGCGGGAACGCGTTCGCAGTTCTGGTTAAATTTAAATATCGATACGGCAAACGCTAATATTCGGGTGACGAAGCTCGATATGTTCTTTGGCGGCGTGAATGCGTTTCTTGCGGCCTGCGATCAAATCGTTATTTTGTGGTTAGGCGCGTCTTTAGTGATCGACAGTCAAATGACATTAGGCATGTTTGTCGCCTTTAATGCCTATCGGGGGCAATTCTCCGATCGCGCGTCAAATCTTATCGATATGGTAATCCGGCTGCGAATGCTGAATTTGCATAATGAAAGGCTGGCGGACATCGTGCTTTCTACGACAGAGGAAGAAAAGCCCTATCGCAAGATATGCAATCCCAACGAGGCGGTGACTTTTGAAGTGCGCGATCTACTTTATCAATATGACAGCCTTTCGCGCCCAGTGATCCCCGGGCTCAGCCTGCAGATCGCAGCGGGAGAAAGCGTGGCGATCGTCGGGCCTTCAGGCGTCGGCAAAACCACGTTGATGAAGCTGATGTGCGGGCTGTTGGAACCGACGGAAGGGCGCTTGTTTATCAACGGCATTAACATTCATGATATCGGCATTAATAATTATCGGGAGTGCATCGCATGTGTATTGCAAGAAGATAAACTGCTTGCCGGTTCAATTGCCGAGAACATATGCAGTTTTGATGCTCATCCCGATACGGAATTTATCGTTGAATGCGCCAAGCATTGCAATATTCACGACGATATTATGAAAATGCCGATGGGATATGAAACGTTGGTGGGCGAATTGGGGGGCAGCCTTTCCGGCGGGCAAAAACAGCGAGTTCTTATCGCCCGCGCGTTATATCGAAGGCCCAGTATTCTGTTTATGGACGAAGCCACCAGTCATTTGGATCTGGACAATGAAAAAAGAGTGAGCGAAGCCATATCCTCGTTGAAAATGACCCGCGTTATCATTGCTCATCGGCCATCGACGATTTCATCGGCAGATCGGGTAATTACATTGCAACCTGGAAATACAATGGTGTAATTGTTTGATGAAAGATAAAATTTTATATTTATTTCATCTTTAATTAAGATTTTCGTTATTGAATTAATGTATTGGGCGTCTTATACCTAAAGCGTGAACCAACGGTTCATAAAAAGCAGTCTTTTTTAATTGATTCTTTTTAGTGAATGGAGATGAAAAATGAGAGAATTAAACTCAACAGAAGTTCAGCAGGTGAACGGCGCAACGATTGGCCTGGGTCTGGCTATTATCGGCAAGGTTGTTAACAGCTGGGGAAACGCGTGGAATAATGCCTGGGGCGGTTGCACGCCAAAACCGCCGGTATGTAAACCTGAGCCGCCGGTCTGCAAACCAGAACCGCCTAAATGCGATTAATCGTATTTAGATAACGCCACGTAAAATGCGGCAGGCTTAATGTTTTATTCATTGAGCCTGCCTTATTGCTGGCGGATAACCTGCGCTATCTGCGTAGTTAACTTGCCCCCCACTGCGTCAGCAGCGCATGCAGCCTGGCCGGCTCCAGCGGTTTGCGCAGCACCAGATAGCCTTCCTGCTCGGCCTCTTGCAATATCTGCGAGTTGAACTCGCCGCTGACCATGGCGCCGCTCACGTCCGGCAGGCGTTCGAACAGCGCTTTGAGGATGTCGAAACCGCTCTCGCCGGAACGCAGGCGCTGGTCGCACAGCACGGCGAACGGCGTAAAGCCGTCGTTGACGATGGCGAAGGCTTCCTCGGCGGAGGCCGCGCAGCGCACGGTGATGCCCCAGGTGCTCATCAGGCTCTCCCAGGCGGAGGTCACCAAGGGATCGTCGTCCACCACCAGGCAGGCGCCGCGCAGCGGCGCATAGCGGATGGGCGTGGCGGTGTTATCGTAGGCGGCCGCGGTTTCCGGCGCTTTGTCTTCGCCGATGTATTGCGTGAAGCGCATCCAGAAGCGTGAGCCTTTGCCTTCGACGGAGTGCATGCCGTACTTCACCTTCATCAGCTTGGCGCAGCGCGCCACCACCGCCAGCCCCAGCCCGTGGCCGGCGCTGTCGATTTTCCACGCCAGCTCGGGGCGGTAGTAAGGGGAGAAGATTTTGCTTTTCTCTTCGTCGGCGATGCCCACGCCGGTGTCCCACACTTCCACCAGGCACTCGGCGCCGCGCGGGCGGATGGCGATCAGCACGCCGCCCTGTTGCGTGTAGCGCAGGGCGTTTTGGATCAGGTTAATCAACGATTGCCGCACCAGCAGCGGGTCGCCCATCACGCTGATGCGCCGTTTGGGCCGCCAGGTGCGCAGCGCCAGGGCGCGGCTGTTGGCCTCTTCGCGGAACAGGGTGATCACCGAGTCGAGCAGGGCGCCGATATCCACATGGGTGGCGGCGGTGCGCACGTTGCCGGATTCGATCTTGCTGAGATCGAGCAGTGAATTGAACATCAAATGCACCGAACGCACGCTCTGCTGCAGATCCAGCAGCTGCGGCGTCAGGCTGTCGTCGCGGTTTTTGTGGATGATGGCTTCGATCAGAAAGCCCATGGCGTGCACCGGCTGGCGCAGATCGTGGCTGGCGGTGGTCAGGAACTGGTTCTTGTCCAGCAGCGCCTGTTCCGCTTCCTCTTTAGCCTGGCGGAACTGCTCCGCCAGGCGCGAGCTTTGTTCCTCGAGCAACGCCTGCTGAATAAAGAACGCATGTGAGGTTAACGCGTGGCGGTAAATGGCGAAGCCGTACAGCAAGTTCAGCATCAGCACGATGAACATCACGTCTTCCAGCCGGCAGATGATGCCGAGGTTCAGCAGCCCCCAGGAAGCGAAGAAAAAGCGGGTAAAGGTGCTGATAACCGGCGTCAGATGCGTTGCGTTGGCGGCGACGATCGCGGCGATGCTGATATTGAGCAGCAGAAAAAAGTCAAAGTTATGGGTCTGCGGCGTAATTAAATAGAGTGATGAGATCCCCAACCCGTGAATAAACGCCACCTTATTAATGCGCGGCAGCCAGCGGCGCAGCACGGCGTTTTCATCATTTTCTTTGGCCTCATGCAGGTAGCGGCGGTGCCATATTCGGATCGCCACGGCGCATAGCAGGTAAACGATGATCCAGGTAATGGTTGGGCCGAGTTCATCACCCAGCAAATAAATCCAGATGGCGAACGGGATGCCGACGAAAGGCACGGCGGTGAAACTGAACACCAGCCGCATGAAGGTGTTGTCCAGCAGGCGGATCTGCGCGCGTGGGGAGATACCATCATTTTGTAAATTCTGGAAAAACCTCATGACGACGGATCCCGTTTGCCGTGCAACAGCGTGATGGCCTCTACCCGGCTGTTGACGCCGATCTTTTTCAATATATTGCTGATATGTTCTTTGACGGTAGGTTCGGAAATAGAGAGTTGCGTCGCGATTCTTTTATTTGGTAAGCCGCGCAACATCATGGTTAATACGTCGATTTGTCTCGGCGTTAAATTGAATTTATTTAAATGGTCATGGCTGCTTTTAATAGCGCATTCATTTCCCTCCGGGAACCACTCCTGATTATTGTTTAGCGCAAAAACCGCCCTGGCGAATAATTCAGGTGGCTCGTTTTTTAATACGAATCCGTGCCCGCCGGCAGTGTGCACTTTCTGCCAGATATCGTTATTCTCGTCGCCGCTGACCACTAAAATCCGTACCTGCGGATAACGCTGTTTTACTTCTTTGAGTAATATCAATGCGGTACCGGAGGAGAGCCAGAAATCGATCACCAGTAATCGCGGTGGGCCATTTTCCCTAATATGACGGTAGCAATTCTCTTCATTGGTCACCACATGCGCCTGTTTGAATCGGCAATGCGTGCTGAGAAAATTAGCGATGCCGCTTGCTACCAATGGATGGTCATCAACGACCAACGCATAATCCTGCCCCAAAGGATTCTCCTTTCGCCTTCACAGTTCAGATAAGTCTGATGAATTATTATCAACCCTCCCTACTTTAGGAGGGTTTTTTCGTTTAGGAAAGGGAAATATATTATTCGAGGATTTGGATAAGAGAAAACATAAAGCCAATCGATAATTTTAACTGATTGGTTATAAAGGATAATTTATGAAGAAACCACTTATTGCTTTAACCGTGACGATGATGATAGCCGGTTGTTCCACCCTGAAAACCGATCAGGCCATTCCACTGCTGCAGGCGGAAACCGCCAAAATGTTGGGCCTGGGCTCATCGGACGAAATTACCGTGACCAACGTCAATGGCGCGCAGCCGGATGCGCTGGGCGGCCAAAAACTTTCATATCGCGCCACCACGGAAAAAGGCCGTATTTTCGATTGCTCGTCGCTGATGATGCCGGGAATTTTAGGTTCGTCGCCGTCGTTGAGCGCGCCGACCTGTACGCCGGTGGTCACGCATAAATAATTTGCTTTGGGGGCGGTATTTCCGCTTCCTGGTTTTCCATCGTCGGAGCGTCAGCGCCGGGGGGCAATAAGCTTTTGCTTCGACGATCACTAAACCGGCGTGCGCGAAATAACGCCTCACATTTCCTCTAGCGCAGTGAGTTTACCCATAACAATAAATTTCGCGCCATCATGCCAACGAGTACGGAGATAGCCCGTGAATGACAAGACATCGCACCCTTTAGCGGTTAAAACACCGCTTTCCAAACTTTACCTCGCTCTATTTTCCGCGCCGCTGCTGATGCTGGCACCCGCCGATATCGCTCGCGCAGACGATGCTATTTTTGACGGCGACTCAAAAATTACCGAATCATTGGCCTACACCGGGGACGTTTACGTCGGCCGCAATCAAAGCGGCAATCTGCTGATCGAGAATGGCAAGATCAGCGCCTATAACATCAATATCGGCCGGATGTTCAACGGCCAAATTCATGACAGCCTGGTCACGGTTCGCGGGCCGAACGCTGAGCTGAACGCGGTGAACGATCAGTTCGTGCTGCGCGGCGGCCTGAATCTGGGGCGGGGCACCCTGCGGGTTGAAGACGGCGCGCTGGCCAGCGCAAAAGAGATCGTGGTCGGCACCACGCGCGGCTATGACAGCCACCTGATCGCCACCGGCGCCGGTTCCCGCGTCACCAGCAATTTTCTCAGTGTCGGCACCGACTTAGGGGCGCGATCCACGCTGGCGATTGAAGACGGCGCGGTGTTGAATACCGCCTTTGACGCGCGCATCGGTAATGGCAGCGGGCCGGGCGAGACCGATACGCTGAGCCCGAAGGCCACGGTCACAGGGGCCAATTCCCAATGGAACGTTGGCCGCGCGCTCACGCTTTACGGCGATCTGGACGTGCTGAACGGCGGCGCGGTCAACGTCGGTAATATTCAGGTGGCGGGCGTCTCCGGCGCGCGTAAAACCGCCGAGCTGACGATCGCCGGCAGCGGCTCGCGCGTGACCAGCGGCAGCAGCGTCAACGTCGGTGATTACGGCAATGGCGTGTTGGCGGTCATGGATGGCGGAACATTCTCCGCCGGCGGCAACGAAGTGGTGCTGGGCAAGACCGGCTCCGGCTCGAACCGCGGCGCGCTGATTATCGGCAGCCGCGGCAATATGGATACCGGCACCGGGTTGACCGAGCCGACGCTCGGCGCGGCGGGCGCCGCAGGCACTATCGATGCCCAGACGGCGATCGCCCTGCGGGGCGGGCTGTTCGGCAGCTATGTGTACTTTAACCATACCGACGGCAATTACGTCTTCAGCAACAAGATGAGCGGCGAAGGTGAGGTGATCAACACCGCCGGGCACACGACGCTAAACGGCGATCTCACTGGGCTGCAGGCCAACGTTACCGCGCGTGGCGGTAAGCTCATCATCGCCAGCGATATCAATACCCAGAAAGAAGACGATATCTTCGAGATCCAAACCCTCAGCGCCGAAAACGGCGGCACGCTGATCCTCAACGCGACGGCGGGTTCCGACGTCAATAACGGGCAGGGCTACAGCAGCGCCGCGTCGATCAAGGCCGGTGGCACATTGGGCGGCAACGGCACGCTGGGCCAGACCGAGATCCAGTCCGGCGGCCATATCTCGCCCGGCGACGGCAATATCGGCACGCTGACGCTGAAACGCTACCTGAATTTTATCGGCGAATCCTTCTATGACGTCGATATCGCCGGCGACGGCCGCAGCGATCAGTTGCTGGTGGCGGGCAAAACCACCATCAGCGATCGGGCCAAGGTGCAGGTCACGGCGCTGGATCCGCAAACCAGCTATAAAACCGGCCAGAGCTACCGCATTCTGACCTCGGACGGCGGCATTGACGGCCAATTCGCGGCGGCGGTCTCCAAGTCTGCCTTCCTCGATGTGGCGTTGAACCACAGCCCCAACGCCGTGGATCTGACCATCGCGCAGAAAGACACGGGCGGTGAAAACCCTGGCGGCGAGAATCCGGGTGGGGAAAACCCAGGCGGTGAGAATCCAGGGGGCGAGAATCCGGGTGGGGAAAACCCTGGCGGTGAAAATCCGGGGGGCGAGAATCCGGGCGGGGAAAACCCAGGCGGTGAAAATCCGGGGGGCGAGAACCCAGGCAGCGGCAAGCCGGGCATTTTCCAAACGGTGGCCGAGAGCGGCAACCAGTGGAATACCGCCGGTGCGCTCTCGACGTTGGCACAAAGCGGCCCTTCGCTGGCGCTGTACAACTCGCTGCTGCTGCTGAGCGCGCCGGAAGCGCGCGAGGCGTTCAATCAGCTGTCCGGCGAAGTCTATCCGTCGATGCAGTCTAACCTGATCGCCGGCAGCACCCAGCTGTTCAACGTACTGAACCAGCGCATGCTGCGCCTGTTCGACAACGACAGCCTGCCGATACCGCCGTTGGCGATGTCGCTGGTGCAACCGGCGCAGGCGCAAAACAGCGGCGTCTGGGGGCAGACCTTCAGTTCCTGGGGCAGAAACAGCGGCAACGGCAACGTGGGCAAGCTGGATGGTAACACCACCGGCTTCCTGTTGGGGGCGGATCGCAAGCTGGCGGACCATAACGTGCGCATCGGCGGCTACTTCGGTTACAGCCGCGGTGACTACGACGTCGACAGCCGCCGTTCCAAGGCCGATACCGACAACTACCACCTCGGCCTGTATGCGGCGGGGCAGCAGGATGCGTTCTCGCTGCGCGGCGCGCTGGGTTACACCTGGCACAAGATCGAAGGCAAGCGCAACGTCGATTTCAGCGGCTTCTCGGATCGGCTGAAGTCGGATTACGACGCCAACTCGCTGCTGGCGTTCACCGAAGCGGGTTACCGTTTCGGCCAGCCGGAGATGAACGTCGAACCGTTCATTAACCTGAGCTACATCCGCCTGCATACCGACAGCTTCCAGGAGTCGGGTGGCGCGGCGGCGCTGAGCGTGCGCAATGAAACGATGAACACCTTCTACTCCACGCTCGGGGTGCGCGGCGTGACCGAGCTGCCGAAGAACGTCAGCCTCTACGGCTCGCTCGGCTGGCAGCACGCCTACGGCGATAAGAACACCTCATCGCGCATGGCGTTTGCCGGCAGTGACGCGTTCGTCACTCAGGGCCAGGCCGTGGATGACAACGTGATGGTGGGCGATATCGGCGTGAGCGTGAAACTGTCGCGCGCCGCGACGCTGGATGTCGGCTATCAGGGGCAATTCGGCGCCGATACCCGCGTTAATTCGGTCAACGCCAACCTGCGCTGGTCGTTCTGATTTTTCCTCTAGACTTCTCTGGTACTTGCAGGCCCGCTTGATGCGGGCCTTTTTTATGGTGAACATTAAGTTTCCCGTGAGCCTGCGTAAGGGGGCGCTAAGACATTTCCCGATATGAGCAGGGCGGGATTGCCTGTATGATTAATGTTCTTCTTAGCATGGGCAAGGGACTGATTTTCCAATGCGTGACTTGACAAGGCCGTTAACGATTTTCACCAGCAAGAAGCCTTTTAACGACCGTTTTGCTGATGATATGCAATATGGCGATATGGATGAATGTACACTTAAGCAACGGTACCGTTTGGGGCAAGTATCAACGTTTATCGATTGGAGTACTTATAAATCGCCTTATGATCATCCGGCAACGCGAAATATTCCGGCAGCTGGAAAAGAAAAGGCGGTTGCAATGCTTTTTGATGAGCTGAGAGCTGCATCGAGATACTTTTCTTTTACTGGCGTTTATCAAGGGCTGATAGTTAAACTTTTCAATCATATGCAGTACAATAACGGAACTGACTTTCAAGATGTTCAAATGGACTTAGCCTATAAAAGGTTGATACTGAGCGATAAATCAGAAAATAGTACGCTAATTCGAATTAAAAGTGTTCTCGATACCTTTGATTTTAACTCATATCAGTTGAATAAAGATGCATTTACTCTTCAGTTATCACAGAGCCGTTTGCCAAAGTATGTTCGCTGGGAAGATTGCATAAATGGAATGGGAGTCAGTGTACATGAGGTCAATAGTACAGAGATCAGTATTGATTCTTTGTTTTTTCAAGATAATAAATATACTGCTGTGATTAGCTATAAAGCTCAGGATCATTTTGGGTTAGATAAAGAAGATATTAGTAAATTAAAGTTTAGTTCTATTGGGTTTTTCAGGATTTGGTTTGTACTTCAAAGGTATAAAGAGTTCGCGTTTAGACCCTTTTTCACCAACTTTGGCGCGAAAATAATAGTGACAGGTGAAAACTATGCTTAACAAAAAAAAGGTTGCGTTCTTTTCTTTGGTCGCCGTAGCGGCTCTTTGGTTGGTTTGGGTGCTTGTCAGACCTGCTAATGTTGTGCGGGTTGATGGTGCTGCTGTTTATGTTCAATACCTTCCGCTGACCACGGAAGGTAAAATATCTTGGTGGAATGATAATAAAGATAAACTTCAGGATAAGTATCATATTATCAAAGACGAGAATCATTTTACCGTTGCCGTAATGAATTTTGACGGCTATGTTGCCGCTCCGACTGGCAGCAATGATGGAAGTATTGATGACTATCATTGTCTTAGCGAGGGTGATGCCAAGAATAAATGTATCTATAAGGATATAGCGATGATTATTAATGGTGATGTTAATAAAAGAGTTTTTATCAGTCTGGATGGGAAGACTTTCGCTCAAGAGCGTGACGGTAAGACCACGCTGTTAAAAAAATAGTGACTCTTACCCTCTGAGTTTTTCCTCGCTTTCAATCAGACTCGTCTAAGTGGTGCTTAGGCTTTCGCCCTCGCCTAGCCCGCACAACGGCGGGCTTGGCGAGGGCGAAGGGCGTTTAACGCCCTTTTTTCTTGCGCCCTGGCTGGGCAAAGCGTTTGCGGCCGGCCGGCGCAGCGGCTTTGTCGGCGCCTTTCGGCCCGCCGGTGCTCGGCTTTTTCGCCGCGGCGGATTTGGCCGGGGCCTTCTTCGCCGGCTTGGCCTCGGACGAAGAGCCTTCAATCAGTTTGAACAGTTCAATCAGTTCGTCATCGGTCAGATCGCGCCATTCGCCCAGCGGCAAGCCTTTCAGGCTGACGTTCATGATGCGCGTGCGTTCCAGCTTGGTGACCTCGTAGCCGAAGTGTTCGCACATGCGGCGGATCTGGCGGTTCAGCCCCTGCACCAGCGTGATGCGGAACACGAAAGGCGCCTCTTTCTTCACCTTGCACTTTTTGGTCACCGTGCCCAGCATCGGCACGCCGGCGCCCATACCGCGAATAAACTCGTCGGTCACTGGCTTGTTGACCGTCACCAGATACTCTTTCTCGTGATTGTTGCCGGCGCGCAGGATCTTGTTGACCAGGTCACCGTGGTTGGTCAGAAAGATCAGCCCCTGCGAATCCTTGTCCAAACGGCCGATCGGGAAGATGCGTTTGCTGTGGTTGACGAAGTCGGCGATGTTGTCGCGCTCGCCGTCTTCGGTGGTGGTGACGATGCCGACCGGTTTGTTCAGCGCGATCAGCACCAGATCTTCTTCATTGCGCGGTTCGATCAACTGACCGTTAACCTTCACCACATCGCCGGCAAATACCTGAGCGCCGACGGTGGCGCGTTTACCGTTGATGAAAACGTTGCCCTGTTCGATGTATCGATCGGCGTCGCGGCGTGAGCAGATACCGCTCTCGCTAATGTATTTGTTCAAACGAATGGATGAGTTAGTCAGCATGGGATCTCCGTAAAACGCGGACTATACATTACCCGCAGGGGATTGCGGAAGCTGTTCGAGAATAGATGCAATAGCGCAAGGTGATGCATGCGCCATCAATGCTGATTGGGCCTTACTCATTGCTTATTCTATCATTACGAGTTAACAATATTCAAAAAATCAATAAGATAGATAAAATTTTATTTGCTGGATATTATCGGTGCTCAGCCAAAGGATGGGGGAAATAAAATGCTTCGCTGCTTTTTAGTTCATAATGGAAACAAAATAAACACTCTGTTGTGTCAAGGGGTTGGGATGTTCTCTGTGTTTTCTGGTAATAAACAGTATACAAATCAACCAGGATGCACAGATGTTCCCAATCACGGGGCTATACCAGCCGGTACTTACTGGATTGTGGATCGGCCGTCCGGTGGTTAAAAGTCGCAGACTATTACTTTCATAAAAGATATTGTGACCAATGTAGATCACAATAGTTGGTTTGCTTTATACAGAGATGATGGAACAGTTAACGATAGAACATGGATTAACGGCATTATGCGTGGACAATTCAGGTTGCATCCAATCGGCCCACTTGGATTATCCGAAGGATGTGTAACCTTTTATTCCCAAAACGAATTCAATCGTCTGCGAGCTGCATTGCTGAAATCGAAAACAGCCAGAGTTCCGGGAACGACATTACAGGCATATGGGACTATCGAGGTGAAAGGCTATGAAAAAACTTGCCCTGTTGCTCGCTAACGTATTGGCTGTTGTTGGGCTGGCTGTGCTGACAATAAAGCTTTTTCCTGTACCCAGGCTAAACCAGAATCAAACCGCTTGGCTGATTGACGCCAGTGGGTTTTTCCATTTTAACGATACGGAATGGTTTGGTGCGCTCGTTTTTGGCGCGGTTTATCTGCTGGCTGGGTGTCTGGAATGGCTCTTTATCCGCCAGGTTTTTCAGCGGGTGAGCTGCGGGCACCGCCACTAACTCTCATCACCGTTCCTCCACCTTCACCACCCGGGTATTCAGCGGGGTGAGCGTCTGCCCGGCGCTGCCGATCGGCGTCAGGCGCGGGACGGGGCGGCCGCTGTCGCTTTCCACCAGCGTTGAGTGCGCCTCTCCCTCGGCGAACAGATGATCTTCCCCCCACTGGCGCAGGCCGACGATCACCGGAAACAGCGCGCGGCCTTTCTCGGTCAGCACATATTCCTGATAGGCGCTGCCGTCTGCGGCGGGCACGATCTCCAGCACGCCGTGCGTCACCAGGGCGCGCAGGCGGGTGGCAAGGATATTCTTCGCCATCCCCAGCCCTTTTTGAAATTCGCTGAAGCGGGTGACGCCGTCGAAGGCGTCGCGCACGATCAGCAGCGACCACCAGTCGCCAATCACATCCAGCGTGCGCGCCACCGGGCACGGCGCGTCTTCCAGGCTTTTACGTTTCACGGCGTTTATCTCCAGCTGCACATTCTGGTTGCATTATAAAACCTCTACACCTAAAGTGCATTGGGTTTAATAATGAAACCAGATTGAGGTATGCGATGAGCGACAAACTGTTGGATCCTCCCTGCGCGGCGCTGGGGCGCCTGCCGGCCACCCTGGTGCTGCTGTTGGCCGCCGCCAGCGCCTTCAGCGTGGCCAACGTTTACTATGCGCAGCCGCTGCTGGACGCCATCGCCCATGATTTTTCCATCAGTCTGGCGGCGGTCGGCATGGTGATCACCGTGACCCAACTGGGCTGCGCGCTGGCGCTGCTGTTGGTGGTGCCGCTGGGGGATCGGCTGAATCGGCATCGGTTGCTGGCGGGGCAACAGCTGGGGCTGATCGGCGCGCTGCTGCTGGTGGGCTGGGCGCACAGCGCGCCCTGGCTGCTGGCGGGGATGCTGCTGGTGGGGCTACTGGGCACCGCCATGACGCAGGGGCTGATCGCTTACGCCGCAGCCCTGGCGGCGCCGCAGGAGCGCGGGCGGGTGGTTGGTGCGGCGCAGGGCGGAGTGGTATTGGGGTTGCTGCTGGCGCGCACCCTGTCCGGCGCGCTGGCGGACGTCGGCGGCTGGCGCACGGTGTACTTCTTCTCTGCCGGGGTGACGCTGGTATTGCTGCCGATCCTGTCGCGCCTGCTGCCTGCGCCGCGCACCGCTCCCAGTACGCTGAGCTATCTCGCGCTGCTGCGTTCAATGCTGACCCTGCTGCTGCATGACCGCACGCTGCAAATTCGCGGCATGTTGGCGCTGCTGATGTTCGGCGCTTTCAGCCTCTTTTGGAGTTCGCTGGTGTTGCCGCTGAGCCAGGCGCCGTTCAACTTCACCCATGCCGCGGTGGGGGCGTTCGGCCTGGTCGGCGCGGTGGGCGCGCTGGCGGCGGTGCGCGCCGGGCATCTGGCGGATCGCGGGCTGGGGCAGGCGGCCAGCGGCGTGTGTCTGCTGCTGTTGACGCTGGCCTGGCTGCCGCTCGGTTTGCTCGGCAGCGGCCTGGTTTGGCTGGTGGCGGGCATCGTGCTGCTGGATCTGGCGGGCCAGGCGATCCACGTGCTGAACCAGAGCATGATCTTCAGTGCCCACCCGCAGTCGCACAGCCGGCTGGTGGGCTGCTACATGCTGTTTTACGCCGTCGGCAGCGGGCTGGGCGCCTTTGCCGGCACCCATATGTACGCCTGGGCGGGGTGGAGCGGCGTCTGCTGGCTGGGGGCGGGCGTCAGCCTGAGCGCGCTGCTGTTTTGGCGGCTGACGCTGTGCGGGATGCCGGATGCCGCGGGTAAGGGCTAGCGGGCCGGCGAATGCATCAGGTAATAATCTTCTTCGCCGTCGTTGCCGGTAGAGATGATGCGCCAGCCGTGTTTGCGGTAGAACGCCAGCGCCTTTTCATTCTTCACCAGGCATTTCAGCGAGCCGGTGGCGGTGAAGGTGGCTTCCGCCGCCTGCAGCAGCGCACTGCCGACGCCGCGCGGCGGCTGATGGGGATCGATATACAGGTTATGAATGAAGTTGTCTTCGCGATAGACGGAGACGAATCCCAGCAGCGTGCCGCCGTCTTCTGCTACCCAAATCGCTTCGCCCAGCGTCGCGCCGTCGAAATCTTCCAACTGATAGTTTGAGGTATCGCGCCAGCCGAACGCCGCCTTGCGCGACGCCAGGTACAGCGTGCGCAGGAAGGGGCGATCGGTCTCTTGGTAGGGTCTTATCTGCATGGCATCTCCCGGTGGTTTGTGCTCACTATAGCGCATTGCGCGGCGTATGCCTGCCGGGCCGATTTATTCGCTTGTTTGTCCGCGCCGCCGCTGGCATGATCCCCTGCAGGGATTAACGCAACGTTGATCACAACCTATTGATTTTCATGACTCGGGGTGCCCTTCTACGTGAAGGCTGAGAAATACCCGTATTACCTGATCTGGATAATGCCAGCGTAGGGAAGTCACGGCCGCCCAGCCGGCGCCGCCTTCTTGAACGCCGGTTGGGAGGAATATGATCGCTCGACCTGATGCACTACCCGGCGCGCGCGCCGCGGCCTGTCTGACCCAATTCCAACAGCGGCCTCCGCTGATCCACTGCCTGACCAACGAAGTGGTGCAATCGCTGACCGCCAACGTGCTATTGGCGCTCGGCGCCTCCCCGGCGATGGTGGTGGAGCCGCAAGAGGCGGCGCAGTTCAGCGCGCTGGCCGACGGCCTGCTGATCAACGTCGGTACCCTCAATGCGCTGCGCGCCGAATCGATGCGGGCAGCGGTGGCCGCCGCCAATCAGGCCGGCAAGCCCTGGACGCTGGATCCGGTGGCGGTCGGCGCGCTCTCCTACCGCACCGCCTTCGCCAAACAGCTGCTGGACGAGAAACCGGCGGCGATACGCGGCAACGCCTCGGAAATTATGGCGCTCAGCGGGTTGTTGGCCAGCGGCCGCGGGGTTGACAGCGGCGACGATTCGCTGGCGGCCTTGCCCGCCGCGCGTGAGCTGGCACAGCGCAGCGGCGCGGTGGTGGCGGTCACCGGCGCGGTGGATTACGTCACCGACGGCCAACGCGATTGGGCGATCGAAGGCGGTTCCCCGCTGATGACGCGGGTGGTGGGCACCGGCTGCGCGCTGTCGGCGGTCGTGGCGGCGTTTTGCGCCCTGCCGGGCGATCGCCTGGACAACGCGGCGACCGCCTGCCGGGTGATGTCCCACTGCGGCGGCCTCGCGGCCAGACAGGCCGGCGGGCCGGGCAGCTTTACGCCGGCGTTCCTCGATGCCCTGTATCAGCTGCGCGGGGAAGATCTGTGATGAAACGCATTAACGCCCTGACCATCGCCGGCACCGATCCCAGCGGCGGCGCCGGCATTCAGGCCGATTTGAAGGCTTTCTCGGCGCTTGGCGCCTACGGCACCTCGGTGATCACCGCGCTGGTGGCGCAGAATACCCGCGGCGTGCAGTCGGTGTATTACATCGATCCGGCGTTCGTCGCCGCGCAGCTGGACTCGGTGTTCAGCGACGTGCGCATCGACAGCGTCAAGATCGGCATGCTGGCCAACGCCGACATCGTGCAGGCGGTGGCCGAACGGCTGCGCCATTACCGGCCGGAGTTCGTGGTGCTGGACACCGTGATGCTGGCGAAAAGCGGCGATCCGTTGCTGGCGCCGGAGGCGGTGGCATCTATTCGGCGCGAGCTGTTGCCGCTGGTGTCGATCATTACGCCGAACCTGCCGGAAGCGGCGGCGCTGCTGGCGTGCGCGCCGGCGGAAGATGAAGCGCAGATGCGCGAGCAGGGGCGGGCGCTGCTGGCGATGGGCTGCCGGGCGGTGCTGATGAAGGGCGGCCACCTGAGCGAAAACGAGAGCCCGGACTGGCTGTTTAGCGCAGAAGGCGAGCAGCGCTTTACCGCGCCGCGCGTCGCTACCCGCCACACCCACGGCACCGGTTGCACGCTCTCGGCCGCGCTGGCGGCGCTGCGCCCGCGCCATGCCGACTGGGCGGCTACAGTGGCCGCCGCCAAGGACTACCTGCAACAAGCGCTGCAACAGGCAGACACGCTGGAAGTGGGGCACGGTATCGGGCCGGTGCATCATTTCCATGCCTGGTGGTGAGTCAACTTTTTGCCACAACCGTGGTCTGACTGGTTCAGGCCCGGTTTTATGGGCGAAACCTGATTTAACCTAGGGAGAAGGACTATGACGGGACACCAGGCGCTGCGTTGCGCCCTCTTCGGCGCACTGCTCAGCTTCAGCGCGGGCAGCTTTGCCCAGCAGATCGTCACCACGTCGGATTTGATTCAGCAGCCGGGGTATCAGGCCAGCTGGCAAAACATGGTGAAAGGCCAGGCGCGGATGCCGGGCTGGGCGCGTAAGGGCGTCGGCACCTCAACGCCGGCGCAGAATCTGAACTGGAAGGGCAAAGAGTATCTGGTCGGCAATCTGTGCAAGCCGCACGACTGCGGCAACAACTTTTTGATCGTGGCGTTCAGCGCGGACAAATCCCAGGCCTGGGGCGTGCGGGTGGAAGTGGAAGATCGGCCGGAAGCCGTCGATCATCCGAAGAAGTATGCCAAGTACCAGTGGCTCGGCAAGCCGAATGACGACATGAAAGCGCTGCTGAAGCAGCAGTTCGAGAACAATCCCGACTGGAAATGATCTGACCGGGGGCGCCGGTGATGGCGCCCCCGGCGTTGATCAGCCGATGCCGGCCTGATGCAGATCGTGCAGGTTGAGCGCCCCCACCAGCACGCCGTTCATATCGACCACCGGGGCCGCGCTGATGTGCTGTTCGTGCAGCGCTTCCAGCGCCTCGCCGGCGCGCCACTGCTCCGGCAGCCGATAACCGGGGCGGGTGATCGCCGGGCTGAGCGGATCCTGCAGGCTGTTGCCCTTCACCAGCCAGCGGCGCAGGTCGCCGTCGGTAAACACGCCCACCACCCGCTGCTGCGCGTCGCAGACCGCCACTAACCCGAGCCCGGTGCGGCTCAGCTCCAGCATCGCTTCCATCACGTTGGCGCTTTCGCTCACGCGCGGCAGGCGATCGCCGGTGCGCATCAGGTGATGCACGCGGTTCAACAGGCGCGCCCCCAGGCTGCCGCCCGGGTGCGAGCGGGCGAAATCTTCCGCGTTGAAACCGCGCTGGCGCATCAGCGCCATCGCCAGAGCATCGCCCATCATCAGGGTGTTGACCGCGCTGGAGGTCGGCGCCAGCCCCATCGGGCAGGCTTCGCGCTCGACGCCGATATCCAACACGCAGGCCGCGGCCAGCGCCAGCGGCGACTCTTTGCCGCCGGTGATGGCGATCACTGGAATGCCGTTCTCCGCCAGCAGCGGCAGGATCAGATCCAGCTCTTTGGCGCGGCCGGAGTAGGAGATGAACACCACCACGTCGTCGGCGCCGATCATGCCGAGATCGCCGTGCAGCGCCTCGGCCGGGTGCACGAAGAACGACGGCGTGCCGGTGCTGGCCAGCGACGCGGCGATCTTCTTGCCGATATGGCCGGATTTGCCGATGCCGGAAATCACCGCTTTGCCACGGCAGTTGAGCAGCAGTTCGCAGGCGCAGACGAAGTTGTCGTCCAGGCGCGCCAGCAGGCGTTGCGCTTCGGTCAGCTCGATCTCCAGCGTTTCGCGGGCGAAGGCGAGCAGGGCGTTGGCGTTACTCATCGGGGTCTCCTACCAGAAGGATATTGATGCCTTTCGCCTGCAGGGCGGCGAGGTAATCGGGGTTGATGTCTCGGTCGGTGATCAGCGTATCGACGGCGCTGAGTTCGCACACCACGTTCGGGCTCTTGCGGCCGAATTTCGAGGAGTCTACCAACAGAATAATGCGGCCGGCGGCTTCGCACATCGCTTTGCTGACGTTGTGCACTTCGTTGAAGGTGGTGACGCCGGCGTTGAGATCGACGCCGTCCGCGCCGATAAACAGCTTGTCGAAGCTGAATTGCTGAAACGCCGATTCGGCCAGGCTGCCGTGGAACGAGGCCGATTTTTTGCGGTAGGTGCCGCCGGGCATCAGGATGGTCTGATCGTTGTCCAGCTCCACCAGCGCGTTGACGATGGTCAGGCTGTTGGTCATCACCGTGATGTTATTGAACTGCGCCAGGTGCGGCACCATCTGCAGCACCGTGCTGCCGGCATCGAAGATCAGCGAGTCGCCGTCGGCGATCAGCGCCACGGCGGCGCTGGCGATGTGGCGTTTTTTCTCGGTGTTGATATGGGTTTTGCGGTCGATCGGCTGATCGCCGTCGTCGCGGCTGAGCACCACGCCGCCGTAGGTACGGATCACCTCGCCTTCTTCTTCCAGCAGGGTGAGATCCTTGCGGATGGTGGTGCCGGTGGTGGAGAAATGCTCGGCCAGGGCGTCCACTGCCGTTTTGCCATGCCGCTGCAGATATTCAAGGATAGCGGCCTGCCGCTGCTTTGGTTTCATCGCGATTCCCGTTCACAAGAGTTGGGCATTTCCTCTCGCTGAATAATTCACTATGAAAGGTAATGTCTTTTAATGTGAAAATATCACGATTTGGGCGCAATCGCTAACGATAGTGCAGACTGGCATGCGCGATCCTCGGGGAAGATCACATCCGGGCGTAAATCCCGCTGATGCAAACCGTGCAATCGAGGCAGCGGGCGGGGCCGGGCGAAAACGGTCAGGCCGCGCAGTAACAGGCTGCCGCACACCCGCCGATCGGCGTCGAAGGCCAGCGCCAGCACCACTCGCGGGCGGAAGCGGCCGCCGGAACGGCCGACGCCGACGGCGCCCAGCCGGCACAGGCCGTCGAAGGCGCGGTTGAAGCGCTGCAGTTGCCACCAGCCGAAGGCGATTTGCAGCAGCCAGGCCAGCAGCGCGAAGGCGATCAGAGCTTGAGTCATGGGGGTCTCCTTAGGCCCCCTTCCGTGGAAGGGGGCGTCGATGGCGTCAGAACATCACCTGGCCGCCGGTGATGTTGATCGATTGGCCGGTGCAGTAAGAGGCCTTGTCGCTGGCGTAGAACAGCAGGGTGTTCAGCACGTCCTGGTAGTCGCAGCCGCGCTTCAGCGGCACTTTGTCGATGTAGTACTGCTCCACCTGGTCCGGCGCGATGCCCAGTTTTTGCGCGTACTGCGGCAGCAGCGACTGGAACATCGGCGACTTCAGCAGGTTGCCGAGCATCAGCGAATGCACGGTAATGCCGTACTCCGCCAGATCGAGCGCCAGCGACTGCGTCAGCCCCACGCCGCCGAACTTGGCGGCGCTGTAGCCGGAGTTGTGCTTGCTGCCGACCTTGCCGGACTTGGAGTTGATCTGAATGATGCGCCCGGCGATGCCGTCGCGGATCATCAGGCGCGAGAACTCGCGGGCGCAGAGGAAATAGCCCACCAGGTTCACCTGCAGCGAGCGGTCGAAGTCGCCCAGCGGGAAGTCGGTGATCGGCGCCGCCTTGGCGATGCCGGCGCTGTACACCAGCAGGTTGGCCTGGCCGAACGCCCGGTCAACCGCCGCCGCCAGCGCGATCACGCTCTGTTCGTCGGTGGCGTCGGCCTGAAAACCGCAGGCGCTGCCTGCGCCAAACGCTTCGTTGATCTGCTGTGCCACCTGATTGGCGTTGTCGGCGTTCAGATCGGCCACCGCCACCCGATAACCGGCCTGCGCCAGCCCGTGGGACAAAAAGGCGCCTAACGTTTGGCCGCCGCCAATCACTACAGCTACTTCAGACATGGTCTACTCCTTATGCGATAAATGACAGCGTGCTGCCCAACGGGATATCGGTCGGCGTCGGGCCGGAAACGTGGATCGAGCCGGGGAATTCGGCTTCGGCTTCGCCGTCGAAGCGCACGGTGATGTGGCCCAGTTCGCGCAGGTTCTGCGTGGCGACGCTGCCGACGGCGGTGATGGCGTAGCGATGCTGCGCCAGCTCCATCACGCCGCCGACCTGCAGCTCACCGGCGGTCGCGCCGTGGCGGTGGATGAAGCAGAACTCTTCGATATCCGCCGGCGCGCCTTCACGGAAAGTGATCAACATGTTGTCCAGCAACGCGTCGCGGGCGCAGCCACCGATCTGCGTGATGGTGGTGTGAAAAATGGTGTGCATAAACGTCTCCCTGGAAATCAGCTTATTGATAAATGAAGGCCGAGGCGGCCCAGGCGATCAACACCGTCGGTGCGCCGGTCAGGAAGCGGCCGACCAGCACCGAGGGCACGCCGACCCGCACGGTGTCCTGCTTGGCTTCCGCCAGCGACAGGCCGACCGGAATGAAGTCGCAGGCGGCCTGCGCGTTGATGGCGAACAGCGCGGGCAGCGCCAGCTGCGGCGGAATATGGCCGAGGCCGATCTGCACCCCGACCAGCACGCCGATCACCTGGGCGATGACCGCGCCGGGGCCGAGGAACGGCGACAGCAGCGGGAATGAGCAGATCAGCGCCAGCGTCACCAGGCCGATCGGGCTGTTGGCGAGCGGCGTCAGGCCGTGAGCGATAAAGTCCCCGAGGCCGGAGGCCATGATGATGCCGATCAAGGCCGAGACGAACGCCATAAACGGCAGGATGGTCTTCACCACGGTGTCGATGGTGTCGCGCCCGGCCTGGAAGAACACCGCCACCACCGATCCCATGCCCATGCCGACCTTCGCCAGCAGCCCGTCGCTTTGCTCGGTGATCTTCTTGCTGGTGTCGTAGTCGCGCGTCTTGGGCGGTGCTGCAACGGCGGCGGGTTGGCTATCTGCCGCTTCGATTCGGCTGATATTGTGGTCGCGTACGCCGGAGACATAGATGTCTTCGAGGATAAACTGCGCCAGCGGGCCGGACTGGCCGGTGGCGTGGATGTTGACCGTCGGAATACGGCGTTTCGGGTACAGGCCGCAGCGCAGGGTGCCGCCGCAGTCGATCACCGCCACGCCGATCTCTTCTGCCGGCGGCTCGCCCTCTTTGAAACCGTCGACGGCCGGCCAGCCGGTCAATTCGCTGAGGCGATCGACGATCGAAGGCCGGGTGCCGGCGGTGATGTACACCACTTTCTTGCCGGGCTCTATCGGCAGCTCCAGGGGGCCACCCCAGCCGCTGGCGCCTTTTTCAATACGGATATAAGCACTCATGCTGCACTCCACGAATTAAAGTTGCACCTGGCGATCCAGACGGATGCCCATCTTGCGTTCGAACAGGCTGGTGGTCAGATCGGTGACCCAGCCGCGGAAGAAGTTGGTGAACAGCCCCACCAGGAAATAGCTCACCGCCAGCGGGCCGAGCGGCAGGCCGAGGGTGGTCAGGCCGCTGGCGATACCGAGGTAAACGAACAGCTCGCCCGGATTGATGTGCGGGAACAGGCCGTTCATCGAGTGGCAGCTGTAGGAGGCCGCCGCGTAGTAGCTCGGCTTGTATTTCTCCGGCATGAAGCGCCCCAGGCTGAGGGTCATCGGGTTGCAGAAGACAAAGGTGCCGATCAGCGGCAGCAGCAGATAACGCGAGACGGGGTTGCCCGCGCAGCGCTGCGCCAATCGTTCGATACGTTCCTGGCCAACAAATTTGATCAGCGCGTTCATGATTACCAACAGGCTGATCAACAAAGGTAAAATGCCGGTCACCATGCCGACAAACACTTCACCGCCTTTCTGAAACAGGCCGATAAACCACTCGGCGCCGTGGGTGATTAGCTCAATCATTATGTTCTCCTGTAATGGACTGATATGGCCTGGAGCGAACGGCGGCTCTGTCGCCATGGGCCTTACAGTAGTCACTTTGTTGGGCTATTTGTTTTAAATAGATCACAATTTGAAAGATAAATATTTTATTTTGAAAGCTTAAAGTGAAAGAAAGAGAAGGTCTGTGGCATGAGTGGGAGAAAGCGGGCACAAAAAAGCCCGGCGAGCCGGGCTTGAGGACAGGTGGTCCGTCACATCAGGCGATGGTGACCTTCTTGTCCAGGTAGGCGTCTTGCACGGCGTTGATCAGCGCCACGCCGTCTTTCATCGATTTCTTGAACGCCTTGCGCCCCAGGATCAGGCCCATGCCCCCGGCGCGTTTGTTGATCACCGCGGTGCGCACCGACTCCTGCAGGTCGTTCTCACCGGCGGCGCCGCCGGAGTTGATCAGCCCGGCGCGGCCCATGTAGCAGTTGGCCAGCTGGTAGCGCACCAGATCGATCGGGTGATCGGTGGTCAGCTTGGTGTAGACGCGATCGTCGGTATAGCCGAATTTCACCGCGCGGTAGCCGCCGTTGTTTTCCGCCATTTTCTGTTTGACGATGTCGGCGCCGATGGTGGCGGCGATGTGGTTGGCCTGGCCGGTCAGATCGGCGCTGGAGTGGTAGTCCACGCCATCCTTGTTGAACGCCGGGTTGCGCAGATAGGCCCACAACACGGTGACCATGCCCAGCTCATGCGCGCGCTCGAAGGCGATCGAGATCTCTTCGATCTGGCGGCGCGACTGCTCGGAGCCGAAGTAAATGGTGGCGCCGACCGCCACCGCACCCATGTTGAATGCCTGCTCGACGCTGGCGTACAGGGTCTGGTCGTACTGGGTCGGGTAGCTCAGCGTTTCGTTGTGGTTGAGTTTGACCAGGAACGGAATTTTATGCGCGTAGCGGCGCGATACCGACGCCAGCACGCCGTAAGTGGAGGCGACGCAGTTACAGCCGGCTTCAATCGCCAGCTCGACGATGTTCTTCGGATCGAAATACAGCGGGTTGGCGGCGAACGAGGCGGCGGCGGAGTGCTCGATGCCCTGATCGACCGGCAGGATCGACAGGTAGCCGGTGCCGGCCAGGCGGCCGTGGTTGAACAGGGTTTGCATCGAACGCAGCACGCTGTTGGGACGGTTGTTATCGATCATTACGCGGTCGACGAAGTCGGCGCCCGGCAGGTAGAGATTCTCGGCGGGGATAGTGGTACAGCGGTGTTGCAGCAGATCTTCCGCTTCCTTTCCTAGCAACTGCACAATATCAGTCATGATTCACTCCCGATTAAGCTTCTTCATACACCGGCAATGCAAGGGTTTTTGACCACCGGCGCAGTAAAAAAGCGGTGATTGAAGCTGTAAAGCGATACTACCGAACTGGATCCGGCAAGGACAAACAATAGATGCGATTGAGAGGAAATGCCATTTGCGAGGCCAAATACGCGGGGGCGATCGCCCCCGGCGCGCTAAGCGATTGATTATTCGATCTCGAACCACTCGGTGTTCTGCAGGGCGATCGGAGGAACACGCTGCGCCCGACAAGGTCAGCCCAGTAGGGCGCAGTTGGGCGGCAGGCGGCATTTGATGGCCTGCGGCAACACTTCAATGCGGAAATGACGGCCTTTGAGCGGTTCGCCGTCGAGATTGAAGGTCATTTCATGCGGCGCGTCGATCTCGAGCCACGGCAGCGCTGCGCTGAGGATGCTGTTGCTCTCTTCGTCGTTGAACAGGGCGGCGACCAGCGCCGGCAGCAGTTCATCGGCGATCAGCAGGCGCAGCTGCAGCAGGCCGTCGTTGATCAGCGCACTGGGGCACAGCTCCTGGCCGCCGCCGGCCTGTTTGCCGTTGCCGATGCCGATCACCAGTGCTTCGCCGGCCCAACGGAAGTCAGGCCCGCGAATTTCACAGCGGTCGGCCTGCAGCGTATCCATGCGCAGCAAGCCGTGCACGAAGTAGGACACGCCGCCCAACGCCGCCTTCAGCTTCTCCGGCGTTTCGGTGGTGATGCGGGTGCCGAAGCCGCCGGTGGCCATGTTGATGAAGTAGCGTTCGCCGTTGACCTTGGCCAGATCGATCGGCACCGAGCGGCCCTTGATCGCCAGCTGCAGCGCCTGTTCCGGCGACGGGGGAATATTGCAGGCCATGGCGAAATCGTTGGCGGTGCCGAGCGGCAGGATGCCCAATACCGGCCGGTTGTGCGCCGGCAGTTGCATCAGCGCGGCGGCCACTTCGTTGATGGTGCCGTCACCGCCGCCGGCGACGACGGTGCCGACGCCGAGCTGTGCGGCTTCCGCGACGTAGCGCGCGGCGTCGCCGTGCTCCCAGGTCACGCGCACGTACAGCGTGATTTGCTCTGCACGCAGGCGTTTGACCGCCTGACGCAGCTCTTCGTTACCGGCGCCTTTGCCGTTGAGAATAAGCAGGGCGGGCGCATGTGAGTGTTGAGGCATTGCCGATCTCCTCCGGCGGAAAACCAAGAATGCTTCAAGATAAACCAGCTGCCGCCACCAATCCATCAGAATATTCAGCTAATTCTGGTTATTCCCCGGCGCTCAGTGAATATGAAGCAAGGCGAATTTATCTGAATTTTACGCGGAAATAAGCCAAGTTTTAAAGACGAGAGGATTAATCGCTGTAGCGTTATTTATATATCGAAGCGGCGTGATTATTATTATTAAAACGGATAACGGGAATAAGTTACGGAAATAAGCGCAGCGAAAAAAATAGGCGTGCCCATAAAAGAAAAAGCCAGCCCAAGGGAGATTGGGCCGGCTAAGGAGGTGGTTCCTAGTATTGCTATGCAAATATTTTCGTTGTTCGTTTTAAGCAGCGTGATAGTAACCAAGCTACGCGCACATTGATGTGATCCAATTCTAATATTTGCTAAAAATCGCCGCCGAATGACGGCGATTCATTGTTATGCCCCGACGCTATTTTCTTCCGCCAAATTGCGGATCAGCAATGCATAATTGAGATCGATATCCTGTGGGATCGGCAAATAAACAATATGGCCGTTGCCCGGCGCCACCTCAATCGGTTCGCCTTTCTTATTTTGCATGCTTTCGAGGGTGAAGACCACGTTGCCGCCCGGCGTCATCATCTCGACGCTGTCGCCGAGTGAGAACTTATTCTTCACGTCGACCTCTGCCCAGCCATCGCGGCGCACGCCGGTGAATTCGCCGACAAACTGCTGGCGCTCGGAGAGCGAGGAGCCGTAGTCGTAATTCTGCTGCGCTTCGTGCACGTGGCGGCGCAGGAAGCCTTCGGTGTAGCCGCGGTGCGCCAGGCCTTCCAGCGTGGTAAGCAGGGTCGGATCGAAGGGTTTGCCGGCGGCCGCGTCGTCGATGGCGCGGCGGTAGACCTGGGCGGTGCGGGCGCAGTAGTAGAAGGACTTGGTGCGGCCTTCGATCTTCAGCGAGTGCACGCCGAGCTGCGTCAGACGCTCCACGTGCTGGATGGCGCGCAGATCCTTGGAGTTCATGATATAGGTGCCGTGCTCGTCTTCGAAGGCGCTCATATATTCGCCTGGTTTTTGCGCTTCAGACAGCATGAACACCTTGTCGGTCGGTGCGCCGATGCCCAGCGTCGGCTCGACGGTTTGCACCGGGATCGGCTCGTGCAGGTGCACGATATTGCCGGTGTCATCCTCTTTGCCTTCTTCAGCCTTATACTGCCAGCGACAGGCGTTGGTGCAGGTGCCCTGGTTGGGATCGCGCTTGTTGATATAGCCCGACAGCAGGCAGCGGCCGGAGTAGGCCATGCACAGCGCGCCGTGGACGAAGATTTCCAGCTCCATGTCCGGCACTTCGGCGCGGATCTCGGCGATCTCTTCCAGCGACAGCTCGCGCGAGAGGATCACGCGGGTCAGGCCCATTTGCTTCCAGAACTTCACCGTTGCCCAGTTAACGGCGTTGGCCTGCACCGACAGGTGAATGTCCATCTGCGGGAAGGCTTCGCGCACCATCATGATAAGGCCGGGATCGGACATGATCAGCGCATCCGGGCCCATATCGATAACCGGCTTCAGATCGCGCAGGAAGGTTTTCAACTTGGCGTTGTGCGGAGCGATGTTCACCACCACGTAGAATTTTTTGCCCAGCGCATGGGCTTCGTTGATGCCCTGCGCCAGATTCTCGTGGTTGAATTCGTTGTTGCGCACCCGCAGGCTGTAGCGCGGCTGGCCGGCGTAAACCGCATCGGCGCCATAGGCGAAGGCGTAACGCATGTTTTTCAGCGTTCCGGCCGGGGAGAGAAGTTCCGGTGTAAACATAGTGTGTCTCGGTCTGATTTCAGGTCAGTATACCTCTGTCTTTCGAACTGCAGCGTTGTTGGCTGCATTCGCTCACTCCAGTCACTTGGTTGACCAAGCTCCTGGAGACTCACGAACTTGCCGCCTAGCTGCCGTGTGAAAGCCAGTGGGTATATCGCGCCCCAGATGGCGCAGTAAAAGCGGGGGATTGTAGCCGCAGCGCAGCAAGAAATCAGCAGTTAACCGGATTTATTCAAGGGAGATTGATCCCGGTCAAACGGAAAACGCGCGATGGCGGCCACCGCGCGGGCGACACGGGGGATCAGGCGCTCAAATCGCGGATATCGGTGGTCGGGCCGTTTTTCATCACCGACTGGATACCGTTTTTGGCTGCGCTTTCGGAGCTGTACATTTCGCTGACGCCGATCACCTGATGGTTCTTGGCCTTCAGCACAAAATAGGGCTGATTGCTGGTGCTGTGCTTCAGTTCAAACTGCGCTTCGTGCGGCGCATTGGTCTGCACCGAGGCGATGCCGTTCTCCGCCGACGCTTTGCTGGCATACATCTCGCTGGCCAGAATGATCTCGCCGTTACTGGCTTTCAGGTTGAAGTGGTACTGTCCGTTCTTTGCTTTTTTCAGCTCGTAATGACCGATTGCCATGGTTCTTCTCCTGTAGGTTCCGATTCGTGATGTAAGTGTAGCCAATCGCTTGAAAATCGGCGGCTAAACCTCACAGCAGCTTAGTCTAAAAAATGCGCAGCTTTCTTGCGCCGGCGCGGAGTTTTCATCCGAGAAGCCCGCTGCCGCACGGGAAGCTAAGGGAAGGCGTGGTGATTGCGCAGTGCGCCGCATAACAAGGGGAACAGGGTTTCACCCCGTGAGATTGTGCGTTACGGTTTGTCCGTATCGTCAATGTGGATGAAAAATGAGCGATACATCTTGGCATCGACACGCTACAGGCATATGCTTTGGCCTATGCCTGCTGTGGAGGTGTCGAGATGGAAAGAATCGCAAAGCTGTTTAAAAACGGCAGAAATCAGGCGGTGAGGTTACCGGTGGAATTTGAATTTGATACGGATCGTGTCTATATCCGTCGCGATCGGGAGGGCAACGTGATTTTATCCAAATATCCGGCAAAGCCGGACAGCTGGGCACCGCTGCTGAGCATTATCGCCCAAACGCCGGTGCCGCAAGAGTTTCTTGGCGCGGAAGATCGTCAGCAAGGGGTTGCAGACCGCGATCCATTCTCAGAGGAAGAGTAGGCGATGTACATGTTTGATACCAACACCGTCAGCCACTTGTTTCGGCAGCATCCGCAGGTGCTTAACGTCATGGAAAAGCTCCCGCCTTCTGCCGTATGTATTTCCAGCGTCACGGAAGCGGAACTGCTTTACGGTGTGGCTAAACGGCGGAACAAGGCGTTGCAAAGCATGGTCGAGGCCTTTCTTGCCGCGGTGACGGTCTATGCATGGGATAGCGAGGCCGCCCGCTGCTACGGTGAAATGCGCGCGAACATGGAGAGAAAGGGCAAAATCATGGGCGCGCTGGATCAACTGATCGCCGCTCACGCGCAGAGCCGTGGCGCGACGCTGGTGACCAACGATCGCGCATTCGCCATGGTGCCCGGGTTGGCGGTTGAAGACTGGACGCGCTGATCCCCTAAATCCCATTCACCAGCCGGCAGGGCTCGGCTTCCCAGCGGTAACCGACGCCGTATACCGAGCGGATAAAGGATTTTTGCCCGTCGATCAGCTCCAGCTTGCGGCGCAGGTTTTTGATGTGGCTGTCGATGGTGCGGTCGGTGACCACCCGATAGTCGTCATACAGGTTGTTCAGCAGCTGCTCGCGTGAAAACACGTTGCCCGGCTGGCTGGCCAGCGTTTTCAGCAGGCGGAATTCCGCCGGCGTCAGATCCAGCAACTGCCCCTGATAGCTGGCCTGGAAACGCGGCTCATCGATGTGCAGCAGGTCATCTTCCCGCGCATTCTCCTGCGGCCGATAGCTGCGGCGCAGGATGGTTTTCACCCGTGCCACCACCTCTCGTGGGCTGTAGGGTTTGCAGATGTAATCGTCGGCGCCGATCTCCAGCCCCAACAGGCGATCGATCTCTTCGATTTTCGCCGTCACCATCACGATAGGCACGTCGCTGAAGCGGCGCAGCTCGCGGCACACCGTCAGACCGTCGGCGCCCGGCAACATCAGGTCGAGCAAAATCAGCGCCGGCGGATGCTGGTGCACGGTCGGCACCACCTCGTTGCCGTTGGTCAGCCAGCGGGTGGCGTAACCCGCCGCCTGCAGATAGTCCACCAGCAGCTGGCCCAGCTTGGGCTCATCTTCAACAATCATGATCTGCACGGGGTGATTCTGAATGTCCATCAGGGCGCCTTACTTTTTTATCGGGGTAGCAAATTCTACTGTAATGCGCACGCCGCCTAAAGGCGAATGCTCGGCGCGGATTTTCCCGTCGTGGGCTTCCACGATGTTGTGGCAGATCGCCAGCCCCAGCCCGGAACCGCCGCTGGCGCGGTTGCGTGAACCTTCCGCCCGGTAGAAACGTTCGAAAATGCGCGTCAGCTGCTGATCGCTGATGCCCGGCGCGCTGTCCTGCCAGTAGAGGAACAGTCGCCCCGGCTGCAGCTCGGCGCTGATTTCCAATCGGCCGCCGGCGTCGGTGTAGCGCAGGCTGTTTTCCAGCAGGTTATTGAACAGCTGGTTCAAACGGTCGGGATCGCCGAACAGCGGCGCCTGGGCCGGCAAATGGGTGACGATTTCCAGCCCTTTGGCGCGGAAGCGTTCGTGGAAGGCGGCGACGGCGATCTGCAGCAGGTGCACGCAGTCCACCGACGATTTGCGATAGGCCAGCGCGCCGAGATCGGAGAGCGACAGCTGGTGCAGATCGTCGACCAGTTTGGTCAGGGTGGACACCTCGGCCTGCAGCGAACTGAGCGACGCCGGCGTCGGCTGCCGCACGCCGTCCTGCAGCGCCTCCAGCTCGCCGCGCAGCACCGCCAGCGGCGTGCGCAGCTCGTGCGAGACGTCGGCCATAAAAGCGCGGCGCATCTGTTCGTTTTTCTCCAGCGAGGTGGCCAACTGGTTGAAGTCGTGCGCCAGCCGGCCCAGTTCATCCTGGCTGCTGACCGCCACGCGGGTGGTGAAATCGCCCGCCGCCAGGCGATGGGTGCCCGCCACCAGGCGCTTGACCGGGGCCAGCATGCCGCGCGACAGTAGCCAGGTCACCGCCGCCGCCAGCAAGGTAGAGAGCGCGACGATGATCCAGCTGGTGCGCCGCTGCTGGCGATCGAAGTTGATGTCGGTGTTGCGCGTCAGGCGCTCGACCGGGGTGGTGATCACCCAGCCGACGATCTCGTTGTTGTAGCGGATCGGGTGGCGCGGGCCCTCTTTCGGCACCGGCCCGGAGTGGCCCACCAGGCGGTTGAACTGGCTGTCCACCACCCAAAACTGGGTGCGCCAGCCCTTGGGCGGCAGGTTGTGGCTGCTGTCGCTGTTCTGTTCGAACGAGCGCATGATCTGGTAGATCACCTGATCGTTGTTGCGCAGGAACACCCAGTTACCGTGGTGGCTGTACTGTTCCTCCAGCGCTTCGCTCAGCATGTTGATACGCTGCTCGTTGCTGTGTTTGATGTAGTCGATAAAGCCGCGTTCAAAGCTGACGCGCACCCCCCAATGCATGGTGATCAGCACCAGCATGCAGGTGGCGAAAATGGCCAGGAACAGTTTCCCGGTAATACCTATCTTCATTGCAACCTCGTTGAACCGGTACCCGGCTCTTTGGTCAGCGTGCGGTTGGGCGCGCTATCGGCCGGCACGCGCGCGAAGGCCAGTGCGGGCAGAGCGATAATCAACGCCATACAGCAGTAGCTGTAAATAAATGCGCTGTGGATGGCCGGGCTGTCGGCCACCACCTGGTGATGGGCGAAGCTGCCGATCAAGATGCCGGCGACGCTGACGCCAAGGCTCATCGACAGCTGCATGACCATCGACAACAGGCTGTTGCCGCTGCTGGCCAGCCGATCCGGCAGGTCTTTCAGCGTCAGGGTGTTCATCGCCGAGAAGCGCAGCGAGTTGATCATCCCCTGGAAGAACAGCACCACCGGCAGCAGCCACAGCCAGCCGAGCATCGCCGCCAACAGGAAGCTCAGGCTGACCAGCGCCAGCAGCAGCGTGGCGGCCACCAGCACGTTGCGGTAGCCAAAGCGGTTGACCACCTGCACCACGATGCGTTTCATGCCCATGCTGCCGATGATCATCGGGATCATCATCAGCCCGGCGTGGAACGGCGTGAAACCCATGCCCACCTGCAGGAACAGCGGCGTCATGAACGGCAACATGCCGCTGCCGATGCGCCCCAGCAGGCTGGCCAGCAGCCCGATCTTGTAAGTCGGGGTGCGCAGCAGCCGCAGCGAGAACAGGGCGCGGCTATTGCCGTAGGCATGCCAAACATACCCCAACAGCGCCGCTACGCCCAGCGCCACCAGGCCGGCGATGGCGCTGCCGGAGAGCCCCATGCCCTTGTGGCCGTCGAGCGCCAGCGTCAGCGACGCCATGCCGATCGCCAGCAGGATAAAGCCGCTGAGGTCGAAGCGTCGGGTTTGCATTTGGTAGTTGGGCATCAGCAGCAGCGTGGCGATGGCGCCTACGATCCCCACCGGAATATTGATCAGGAAAATCCAGTGCCAGCTGGCGTATTGCACCAGAAAGCCGCCCAGCGCCGGCCCCATCAGCGGGCCGATCTGGCCCGGCAGCGTCACGAAGGTCATCGCCGCCATGTACTGCTCGCGCGGCACGATCTTCATCACCGTCAGGCGGCCGACCGGCACCATCATCGCACCGCCGATGCCCTGAATCACGCGCGAGGCGATCAGCTCGTTCAGGGTTTCCGAGCGGGCGCAGAGAATGGAGCCGAGGGTGAACAGCACGATGGCGCTGAAAAACACTCGCTGTACGCCGACCTTGTCCGCCAGCCAGCCGCTGGCCGGCAGCGTCACCGCTACCGTCAGCACATAGGAGACAATCACCGACTGCATGCGCAGCGGGTTCTCCCCCAGGCTGGCGGCCATCGAGGGCAGGGCGGTGTTGACGATAGTAGTATCCAGCGTCTGCATAAAGAAGCCGAATGCCACTATCCAGAGTTGCCAGCGTACCGTGGCGGCGTGTTTCATCAGCATCGGTCGGCCATTAATGGGGCAGCGGGGCCAGTTGCTTGTTGCGGCGGAATTTCGCCTGCAGCCGGTCGAAGTAAAGGTAGACCACCGGGGTGGTGTACAGCGTCAGCAGCTGGCTCATCACCAGGCCGCCGGCGATGGTGATGCCGAGCGGCTGGCGCAGCTCCGCGCCGTCGCCGCTGGTCAGCATCAGCGGCAGCGCGCCGAACAGCGCCGCCAGCGTGGTCATCATGATCGGCCGGAAACGCAGCAGGCTGGCCTGGAAAATTGCCTCTCGGGCGCTGATGCCGCCGTTGCGCTGCGCCTCGAGGGCGAAGTCGACCATCATGATGGCGTTTTTCTTCACGATGCCGATCAACAGCATAATGCCGATCAGCGCGATCAGGCTGAACGGCGCGCCGAACAGCTCGAGCGCCAACAGCGCCCCGACGCCGGCGGAAGGCAGCGTGGAAAGGATGGTCAGCGGATGGATATAGCTCTCATACAGCACGCCGAGCACGATGTACACCGTGGCGATCGCCGCCAGGATCAGGATGAGCTGCGACTTCAGGGTGTCCTGGAACACCTGGGCGGTGCCGGCGAACGCGCCGCGCACCGTGGACGGCACGCCGAGCTGAGTCATGGTGCGCTCTACCGCAGCGGTGGCGTCCGACAGGCTGCCGCCGTCCGGCAGGTTAAAGGAGATGGTCGAGGCGGCGGACAGCCCCTGATGGTTGACCGACAGCGGCGCGTTGGCCGGCCGCCAACTGGCGAAGTAGGAGAGCGGTATCGCCTTGCCTTCGTTGTTGATGATGAACATTTTGTCCAGCGAACTCACGTCCTGGGTGTAGGGTGGCGCCACTTCCATCACCACCTTGTATTGATTGAGCGGCTGATAGATGGTCGAAATCTGCCGCTGGCCGAAGGCGTTGTTCAGCAGGTTGTTGGCGTCGGACACCGAAATGCCAAGGCGCGCCATGGTTTCACGATCGTAGACCAGATCCATTTCCGAACCTTTATCCTGCTGATCCGAGTTGACGTCCGCCAGCTCGGGCAATGCGGCCAGCGCGATGCGGATCTTCGGTTCCCATTCGCGCAGCGCGGCGAGATCGTCCGCCAGCAGCGTATATTGGTAGCTGGCGTTGGCCTGCCGCCCGCCGACGCGGATATCCTGCACCGCCATCAGAAACAGGCTGGCGCCCGGTTCTTTGGCCAGGCGAGCGCGCAGGCGGGCGATCACTTTCTGCGCGTCGTCGCTGCGTACCGACAGCGGTTTCAGTGAGATGAACATCGAACCGCTGTTGGTACGCGAGCCGCCGGTAAAACCGGTGACGTTTTCCACGTCCGGATCTTCGCGCACGATTTTCATGAAGTCTTCCAGTTTGCCGCGCATCGCCTGGAACGAAATGCTTTGGTCGGCCTGGATAAAGCCCATCAGGCGCCCGGTATCCTGTTCCGGGAAGAAGGTTTTCGGGATGCTGATATACAGCCAGACGTTGAGCGCAAGGGTGGCGAGGAACACCGCCAGCACCCAGCGCGAGTGGCCGAGCACCCAGTTCAGCGAGCGTCCGTAGCCCTGCTGCAGCGCCAGCAGCATTTTGCCGAAACCGCGCGCCCGCCGCTGCGAACGCGGCGGCTGGTGGCGCAGCAGGTAGGCGCACATCATCGGCGTGAGCGTGAGCGAGACGATGAGCGACAGCCCGATCGACACCGACAGGGTGACGGCGAACTCGCGGAACAGGCGCCCCGGCAGGCCTTCCATCAGCAGCAGCGGGATAAACACCGCCACCAGCGAAACGCTCATCGACAGCACGGTGAAGCCGACTTCTCGCGCGCCCAGCAGCGCGGCGTTGATCGGTTTCATGCCGGCCTCGACGTGGCGGGAAATGTTTTCCAGCACCACGATGGCGTCGTCCACCACAAAGCCGGTGGCGATGGTCAGCGCCATCAGCGACAGGTTATTGAGGCTGAACCCGCACAGATACATGGCGGCGAACGAGCCGACCAGCGACACCGGCACGGCGACCGCTGGGATCAGCGTGGCACGCCCGGAGCGCAGGAAGATGAACACCACCAGGATCACCAACCCGATGGCGATCGCCAGCGACTGTTCCACCTCGGCCAGCGATGCACGGATGGTCGGCGAACGATCCTGCGCGACGTTGAGTTGAATCGAGGCCGGGATATTCTCCTGCAAGGCGGGCAGCTCGGCGCGAATGCGATCGACGGTTTCGATGATGTTGGCGTCCGGCGCACGGCTGATGGCCAGAATGATCGCCGGTTTGGCGTCGGTCATCCCGGCGTTGCGCACGTCTTGCACCGAGTCTTTGACCTCGGCCACGTCGGCTAAACGCACTGCCGAGCCGTTGTTGTAATGAATGATCAGCGGACGGTAAGCATCGGCGGTTTTCAGCGCATCGTTGGCCTGGATCTGCCAGCGCTGCTGCGGGTTTTCCACGGCGCCCTGCGGGCGGCGCACGTTGGCATTGGCGATGGCTTGCCGTACGGTATCCAGCGACACGCCCTGATTGAACAGCGCCGAAGGGTTCAGCTCGACCCGCACCGCCGGCAGCGAACTGCCGCCCACGGAAACGTCGCCGACGCCCTCGGTCTGGCTGATCTTCTGCGCCAGCTGGGTGGAGGCGAAATCGTAAAGCTGCCCCTGGCTGTAGGTGTCCGAGGTCAGCGTCAGGATCATGATCGGCGCGTCGGAAGGGTTGACCTTGCGGTAACTGGGGCGGCTCGGCATGCCGGTCGGCAGCAGGCTTTGCGCGGCGTTGATCGCCGCCTGCACGTCGCGCGCGGCGCCGTTGATGTCGCGGCTGAGATCGAACTGCAAAATGACCCGGGTACTGCCGAGCGAACTCATCGAGGTCATTTCGTTAACTCCGGCGATGCGGCCCAGCGCGCGCTCCAGCGGCGTCGCCACCGAGGACGCCATGGTTTCCGGCGAGGCGCCCGGCAGCGACGCGCTGATCGAAATCACCGGAAAGTCCACCTGCGGCAGCGGCGACACCGGCAGCAGGCGAAAGCCGATTGCGCCGCTGATGGCGATGGCCAGCGTCAGCAGGGTGGTGGCCACCGGCCGGTGAATGAACAGGGCGAAGAATTTCACGGCAGCTCCTGCGTATCCGGCTGGCGATGCGTGTTGCGCGCCAGTTTGTCAAACAGCAGGTAGATCACCGGCGTGGTGAACAGCGTCAGGATCTGGCTCATGATCAAACCGCCGACCATACAGACGCCGAG
Organism: Serratia sp. HRI; assembly: GCF_010119335.3. Taxonomy (NCBI): domain Bacteria; kingdom Pseudomonadati; phylum Pseudomonadota; class Gammaproteobacteria; order Enterobacterales; family Yersiniaceae; genus Serratia; species Serratia sp. HRI. The sequence goes on from NZ_CP083690.1 coordinate 4,032,481, forward strand.
CGGATGCCGCAGCTCCGCGCCGACGCCGGTGCTCAGCATCAGCGGCAGCGCGCCGAGCAAGGCCGCCAGCGTGGTCATCAGGATCGGCCTAAAACGCAGCAGGCAGGCCTGATAGATGGCGTCGCGCGCCGATAAACCCTGTTCGCGTTCCGCCGCCAGCGCGAAGTCGATCATCATGATGGCGTTCTTCTTCACGATGCCGATCAGCAGGATGATGCCGATGATGGCGATCACGTCCAGCTCGCTGCCGGCCAGCATCAGCGCGAGCAGCGCGCCGACCCCGGCGGTCGGCAGGGTGGAGAGGATGGTGACCGGGTGAATGAAGCTTTCATACAGCACGCCCAGCACGATGTACATCGCCACCACCGCCGCCAGGATCAGCCACAGCGTGCTGCCGAGCGCCGCCTGGAAGGCCAGGGTCGCCCCCTGGAATTGGGTGGTGATGTCCCTTGGCATGTTGAGATTTTTTTCTGCCTGGGTGACCGCGTCCACCGCCTCGCCGAGCGAGTAGCCGTCGGCGACGTTGAACGAAACGGTGGCCGACGGGAACTGATCGAGATGGTTGACCGACAGCGGGCCGAAGCGCTCTTCGATTTTGGCGATGGCGCTCAGCGGCACCACGGCGCCGTCGTTGCCGCTCAGACGGATCTCATTGAGCGCCGCCAGCCCCGGCGTCGCGCTGACGTCGTGCTCCAGCACCACGCGGTATTGGTTGGCCTGGGTGTAGATGGTGGAGATCAGGCGCTGGCCGAACGCGTTGTACAGCGCATTGTCCACGTCGCTCATGGTGACGCCGAGGCGGGAGGCCGAATCGCGGTCGACGTTGACGTAGGCGACCAGCCCCTGATCCTGCCAGTCGCTGGTGACGTCCGCCAACTGAGGGGTTTGCTTCAGCTCATTCATCAGCTGCGGCACCCACAGGCTGAGATCGTCCAGCGACATCGCCTGCAGGGTGAACTGGTACTGGGTGCGGCTGACCTGGGTATCGATGGTCAGATCTTGCACCGGCTGCAGATACAGCTTCACGCCGGGGAACTGCGCCGTCTGCTGCTGCAGGCGGCTGATGATCGCCGGAATGCGGTCGCTGCGTTCGCTCAGCGGCTTCAGGTTGATCTGCAGTCGGCCGCTGTTGAGCGTGGCGTTGCTGCCGTCGACGCCGACGAACGACGTCAGGCTCTCCACCGCCGGATCTTTGAGGATCTGCGCCGCGACCTGCTGCTGGCGCTCGGCCATATTGCTGAATGAGACGCTCTGCGGCGCCTCCAGCGTGCCCTGAATGATGCCGTTGTCCTGCACCGGGAAGAAACCTTTCGGGATCAGCAGGTACAGCAATACCGTCAGCGCCAGGGTGCCCACGGCCACGCCGAGCGTCAGCCAGGGATGATTAAGCACCGTTTTCAGCCACTGGCCGTATTGCGCGATCACCCGGTCGAAAAAGCGTTCGGAGGCGGCGGAAAAACGGTTCTGCTTGCGCAGCGACTCGTGGCTGAGCATGCGTGCGCACATCATCGGCGTCAGCGTCAGCGACACTACGGCGGAGATCAAAATCGCCACCGCCAGCGTGACGGCGAACTCGCGGAACAGGCGGCCGACGATGTCGCCCATGAACAGCAGCGGGATCAGCACCGCCACCAGCGAGAAGGTCAGTGAGATGATGGTGAAGCCTATCTCGCCGGCCCCTTTCAACGCGGCGTCGAGCGGTTTTTCCCCTTTCTCGATGTAGCGTGAGATGTTCTCGATCACCACGATGGCGTCGTCCACCACGAAGCCGGTGGCGATGGTCAGCGCCATCAGCGTCAGGTTGTTGATGGAGAAGCCGAGGAAGTACATGGCGGCGAAGGTGCCGACCAGCGACAGCGGCACCGCCACGCTGGGGATAATGGTCGCCGGCACGTTGCGCAGGAATACGTAGATCACCATCACCACCAGCGCGATCGCCAACAGCAGCTCGAACTGCACGTCGCTGACCGAGGCGCGGATGGTGGTGGTGCGATCGGTCAACACCTTGACGTCGACCGACTTGGGCAGGCTTTTAATCAGCGTCGGCAGCATTTCGCGGATGCTGTCGGCGGTCGTGATGACGTTGACGCCGGGCTGGCGCTGAATGTTCAGCACGATCGCCTGTTGCTTGTTGGCCCAGGCCGCCAGTCGGGTGTTTTCCGCCCCTTGTTCGATGGTGGCGATATCCTGCAGGCGGATCGCCGCGCCGTTCTGGTAGGCGACGATCAGCTGGCGATAGTCGTCGGCAGACTTCATTTGGTCGTTGGCGGACAGGGTGACCGATCGGGTCGGGCCGTCCAGGCTGCCTTTCGCCGAGTTGACGTTGGCGTTGCTGATGGCGGCGCGGATGGTTTCACTGTTCAGGCCATAGGCGGCGACCGCCGCGGCGTTCAATTTTACGCGCACCGCCGGACGTTGGCCGCCGGCAAGCGTCACCAGGCCGACGCCGGTCACCTGAGAAATTTTTTGCGCCACGCGGGTTTCCACCATGTCTTCCACCTGCGTCATCGGCATGGCGGTGGAGGTCACGGCCAGCGTCAGGATCGGCGGATCGGCGGGGTTTACCTTGCTGTAGATCGGCGGGTAGGGCAGATCGCTCGGCAGCAGGTTGGTGGCGGCGTTGATCGCCGCCTGCACTTCCTGCTCCGCGACGTCGAGCGGCAGCGCCAACTGGAACTGCAGGGTGACCACCGAGGCGCCGCCGGAACTTTGCGACGCCATTTGCTTCAGACCGGACATCTGGCCGAACTGGCGTTCCAGCGGCGCGGTAATGGCGGAGGTCACCACGTCCGGGCTGGCGCCGGGGTACAGCGTCACCACCTGGATGGTGGGATAATCCACCTCCGGCAGGGCGGACACCGGCAGCGCGCGGTAGCCGATAATCCCCGCCAGCAATATCGCCACCATCAGCAGCGTGGTGGCAACCGGACGCAGAATAAACAGGCGGGACGGACCGCCGCCGGCGTTGGGAGGCATCACCTGCATCAGGACTTCCTCTGAACGTCAGGTTCGCGCTTGGCGTTGGCCGCCGCCGACGCTTCGCTCGGCGCGAGCACTTCCACCTGCATGCCTTCGGTCAGGCGATCGATGCCGTCGGTCACCACCCGATCGCCGGCGTTGAGGCCGGCGCTGATCACCACCTGCCGGCTGTCCTGCACGCCGGCGGTGACCCGATGTTTGCTGACCTTGTTGTCTTCACCGAGCGTCCAGACGAAGTTGCCCTCGTTGCCCATCTGCAGCGCGGCGGTCGGGATTACCACTGCATCGTGCAGGGTATCCACCTGCAGCCGCGCGTTGACGAACTGGTTGGGGAACAGCGCGTCATCTTCGTTGGTGAAGCGCGCTTTCAGCTTGATGGTGCCGGTGGCGGTATCAATTTGGTTGTCCAGGCTCAGCAGCGAACCGGTCGTCAGCTTGTTCTGGTTGGTGCGGTCCCAGGCTTCGACGCTCACCGGCCCGGCTTTTTGCGCCTTGAGCAGATCGGCGATGTTGCCTTCGGGCAGCGTGAACACCACGTCGATCGGGTGCGTCTGCGTGATCACCAGCAGACCGGTGGTGCTGCCGCTGGTGACATAGTTGCCGACGTCGACCAGTTTCAGGCCGACGCGGCCGTCGATTGGCGCAGTGATGCGGCTATAGGTGATCTGCAGTTTGGCGCTGTCGACCGCGCCCTGATCGGCCTTGATCGCGCCTTCGGTCTGCTGCACCAGCGAGGCCTGCGTATCCAGCTCCTGACGGGAAACCAGATTGGTTTTCACCAGTTGCTGATAGCGCGCCAGATCGCGCCGGGCATTGGCCAGCGTGGCCTGATCTTTTGCCAACTGCCCCTGAGCCTGGGTCAACTGAACCTGGAACGGCCGGGGATCGATTTCCGCCAGCAGATCGCCGGCTTTGACCTGCTGGCCTTCGGTAAAGTGGATCGCCATCAGCTGGCCATCGACCCGGCTGGTGACGGTCACGGTATTGGCGGCGGTGGCGGTGCCCAAGCCGGAAAGATAGCGCGGCACCGTCTGGCGGGTGGCGGTCGCCGCCTGCACCGGCGACATCGGTGCGCCGCGTCTGCCGCCCGCCGCGCGGCCCGCTCCCGTTTTACCCGCGGCCTGGTGCGCGCCCGGCGTCGTCCCGGCGGTCGGTTGGGCGGCGCTGAAATGGCGCCAGGCCAGAACGGCGACGATGATCGCAATCGCCGCAACCAGCAGGCGCAGCAGCAGGGAACGACGTTGGGGTTTTGCATTCATGGTGGTGAAAACTCTCTCCAAAAGGCAGGGGTGCGGGCACTCATTGCCACAAAAATGACACTCCTTACAGGATACTAGTTTAGCCAGCGAAGACGGCATAAAAATGAAGGAAATAAGGAGGAACCGTCAGCATTTTCCGAATAAGTTAACGATTGTTGCCTACTCTGTTTATAAGCGTTGGGTTTTAACTTATAGCCAATGCGTTTTAACGACTTTCTGTGTTCGGCGCTAATAATTAACAAGCGAATTATTTAACCCATGGAGCCTCTATCAATGAGCAAAAAACAACTGGGCCGTTCGGGCATTCAGGTGCCGGCGTTGACCTTCGGCGGCAATGTGTTCGGCTGGACGGCGGATCAAGCGACCTCTTTCAGCCTGTTGGATGCGCTGGTGGACAATCAGCTCAACTTTATCGACACCGCCGACGTTTATTCCAGCTGGGCACCGGGCAATCAGGGGGGGGAATCGGAAAGCGTCATCGGCGAATGGCTCAAGAAGAGCGGCAAGCGCGACCAGGTGATCATCGCCACCAAGGTGGGCAAACCGATGGGCGAAGGCAAACAGGGGCTGTCGCCGCGCTATATTCAGCAGGCGGTGGAAGACTCGCTGCGCCGCCTGCAAACCGATTATATCGATCTTTACCAATCGCACGACGATGACCGCGATACGCCGTTGGAAGAGACGCTGGCGGCGTTCGATGCGCTGATCAAGGCCGGCAAGGTGCGGGCGATTGGCGCCTCCAACTATCAGGCGGATCGCCTGGAAGCAGCGCTGCGGGTGAGCGAAAGCAACGGATTGGCGCGCTACGAAACCCTGCAGCCGGAATACAATCTGTATGCGCGCGAAGAGTATGAAGCCGAGCTGGAAGGCGTGGCGCAGCGCCATGGTCTCGGGGTGATCAACTTCTTCGCGCTGGCCAGCGGCTTCCTGACCGGCAAATACCGCAGCAAAGCGGATGAGGGTAAAAGCCAGCGCGGCGATCGCATCGTCGAACGCTACCTTAACCCGCGCGGCTTCCGCATTCTGGCGGCGCTGGATCAGGTGGCCGGCAAGCACGGCACCTCCCCGGCGCAGGTCTCGCTGGCCTGGCTGATTGCGCGCCCGAGCATCACCGCGCCGATCGTCAGCGCCACCTCGTTGCCGCAGCTGGATGAGTTGGTCAGCGCCACGCGCCTGACGCTGGATGCGGACGACATCCAGGCGCTGAACCACGCCAGCGCCGGGTAAGGCGCGTTACCCGGCGGCGATTTTGCTCTATGCTGAAGGGGTCAACATGGCCCATTCAGGAAACCGCAATGTCTGGTGATACCATCAACGACCTCGCGACGCTGGAACAGCTGTACGGCAAACCCGGCGCCCCCTCGGTTTTTAAAGAAGTCAGCTATATCCACGCGGCGTACCGCCCGTTTATCGAGGCGGCGCCGTTTGCCGCCCTCTCGACGGTCGGGCCGGACGGCATGGATGTCTCGCCGCGCGGCGATCCGGCCGGTTTTATCCACATCGAAGACGAGAAAACCCTGCTGCTGCCGGATCGGCGTGGCAATAACCGCATCGATAGCCTGCGCAATATTCTGCACGACAACCGGGTGGCGCTGCTGCTGCTGATCCCCGGCATCGGCGAAACGCTGCGGATTAACGGGCGGGCGGAGATCGTGGTGGCGCCGGCGGTGCTGCAGCGCTTCGCCCACCGCAATCAGCTGCCGCGTTCGGTGTTGCGCATTCGGGTGGAGGCGGTGTTTTTCCAGTGCAGCCGGGCGATCTTGCGTTCGGGACTCTGGGAAGAGGGCAGCCGCCTCGAACGTTCGGCGCTGCCCAGCCCCGGCCATATTTTGGCCGAGGTGAGCCAAACGCGCTTCGACGGTGAGGAGTACGACCAAGCGCTGCCGCAGCGGCTGAAGGATACGCTGTATTAATCGCCGTGGCGTTCGCGCCACGTTTGCCGGTTCAGCCGGTACAAGACATGTTTTTGCAGCGGGTGCCCCGCCGGCAGGCGTGGGTGCAGGAAGGTTTCGCCGTCAAAGTGCATACCGATGCGCTCCATCACCCGGCGCGACGGCTGGTTATCTTCGGCGGTGAAGGACACCACTTCCGGCAAGTACAGCGTGTCGAAGGCACACGCCAGCGCAGCGCGTGCCGCTTCAGCGGCGTAGCCGTTGCCCCAGTGGGCCGCCGCCAGCCGCCAACCGATCTCCACGCAGGGGGAGCAAGGCAGGTCGTCGCCCGGCCGCGCCAGCCCGACAAAACCGATAAAGGGCGCGCCGCCTTTCACTTCCACCGCCCATAGCCCCCAACCATGTTGCTGCATGAAGGCGCGGATGCGTTCGGCCTGCGTGCGGCTTTCTTCGGCCGTCATCGTCGCCGGGAAATAGCGCATCACCTGCGGATCGGCGTTAAGCGCGGCGAAGGCCGGCAGATCGTCGTCGCGCCAGGGGCGCAGCCGCAGCCTGTCGCTGTCGAGGGTAAGGATGGTTGACATGATGCATAGCCTCCAATGAGCAAGGTCGCGGCGAGCCGCGCCCTTGAACCGTCAACGGAACAGCGTTTGCGCCCAGCGCGCCAGCCCGGCGGTGACCGAGCCGAAGTCGTTGCCGCCGACGATCGGAATGCCAGGCAGCTGCTGTTGCAGCGCGGCGCGCAGCAGCGGCGAACGTGCGCTGCCGCCGGTCAGGTAGATCACCTGCGGCGCGGTCTGGCTGCTGGCCAACGCGGCGCTGACCTGCTCCTGGATGCGCATCAACGGCTGCGAGATGGCGTCGGCGAGCTGATCCTGGCTGATGCTTTCCGCCAGATCGGCCTGCACGAAGCTGAGCGGCGCGCTGATGGCGGTTTGGCCGGACAGGGCTATCTTACTCTCTTCGGCCGCGCGCACCAGCCGATAGCTCAGGCGCTGCTGGTACACTTTCAGCAGGCGTTTGACCTTTTCCGGCTCCGCCGCGTCGAGGATCAGATCGCGCAGCACGCGGCCGTTGGCGGCGCTGTAGAAGTCGTTTTGCGCCGGTACGTCGTTGGTCGCCACCGCGTTCCAGTAAGGCAGCGCCGGCAGGGCGATGCCTTTCCCGGTTTCGCCGCCCAGGCCGAACAGCGGCATCAGCTGTTTGAAGGCCAACATGATGTCCAGATCGTTACCGCCGACCCGGCATCCGCTGTGGCCCAGCAGGCTCTGCTGACGATCGGCGCGGTCGCGCCACTGCGGGCCCATCAGCAGCACCGAGCAGTCGGTGGTGCCGCCGCCGATGTCCACCACCAGCACGGTTTGCTCTTCGCTCAGCGTCGCCTCGAAGTCCAGCCCTGCGGCCACCGGCTCGAACTGGAATTCAATCTCTTTGAAACCGGCGCGTTCGGCGGCGCGCTGCAAAATGCCCTGCGCCTGCCGGTTGGCCTCTTCGCCGCCGATGCCCTGGAAGTTGATCGGTCGGCCGATCACCGCCTGATCGATACCGGCCTGCAGCACGTTTTCCGCCTGGCGTTTGATGTGGAACATCATGGCGCAAACCAGGTCTTCGAACAGGGCGATCTGCTGCGGCTTCAGGCCGTTGGCGCCGAGGAAGGACTTCGGCGAGCGCACGAAGTACACCTCTTCCGGATCTTCCATGTAGTGCGCCAGCGCCTGCAGGCCGAACAGCACGCTGTCGCCGCCGACCGGAATGTCCTCTTCGCGGTTGTAACTGATGGCGCGGCGCAGCAGCTGCTGGTTTTCTTCGCTGCCGGTCGGCACCTGCCAGTGGCGGTGCAGGCACTCGCTCACCGCTTCGCGGGTCGGCGCGCACAGCATTGAAGGCAGATACGGCTCGTTGTTTTCCAGCGTCAGCAGCTCGGGGCCGTGGTCGCGCATCACCGCGACGGAACAGTTGGCTGTCCCATAGTCGAATCCAATAAACATCTCTTTTTTGTCCCCATGCCAATGAAGGGGGGCGACTTTACCCGAGACGGGGCCGGTGGGCAATGCGCTGATGCGCGAGTGTCGAAAAATTTAGCGGGCGCGGCATCGGCATGCTTAACTTAATGTCCGAATTCCGCACGTCAGCGCGCCAGCCGAGCCCCATAATGCAGAAAAAACCGAACCCGAGCGTTGCCATGAATACCCAACAGCAAGCGTTGTACGACGCGCTGCGCGCGCGTGACCGCAAATTCGACGGCCGCTTTTTCGTCGGCGTCTCTTCCACCGGCATTTATTGCCGCCCGGTGTGCAGCGCCCGCACGCCGAAGCTGGAAAACTGCACCTTCTATCCGAGCGCGGCGGCGGCCGAGCTGGCGGGCTTTCGCCCCTGTCTCAAATGCCGGCCGGAACTGGCGCCCGGTCTGGCGCTGATCGATCTGGGCAACCGCTATGCGCAGGTGGCGGTGCAGCTCATCGAGCAGGGCTATCTGTCCGAACACAGCTGCGAAGCGCTGGCGGCGCGGCTCGGCATTTCCGATCGCCACCTGCGGCGTATCTTCGCTGAACAGTTTGGTGCTTCGCCGATCGATTACGCGCAGTCGCACCGGCTGCTGCAGGCCAAACGTCTGTTGGCGGATACCGATCTGCCGCTCAGCGAAGTGGCATTCGCCGCCGGTTTCGGCAGCCTGCGGCGTTTCAACGAGCTGTTCAAGGCGCGCTATCGCCTGATTCCGTCGGCGCTGCGCAGCGGCGGCGCGCGCGGTGAACGGGCCGCCGCCAGCGGCCTGGTGTTCCACCTGGGCTATCGGCCGCCCTATGACTGGGATCGCATGCTGAACTTCTTGCAGGCGCGCGCCGTGCAGGGCGTAGAGCGGGTCGAGGGCCGCCGCTATCTGCGTTCGATCTCAGTCAGTCAGGGCGGTACGGAGTATTGCGGCTGGCTCAGCGTGCAGCCGGAAGAAGCGCGCAACCGGGTCAGGGTAGAGATCGCGCCGGCGCTCAGTTTGGTGACGACCGAGGTGCTGCGCCGCGTACGCTTGCTGTTCGATTTGGACGCCGCGCCGGATCGCATCAATGAGGCGCTGGGTTCGCTGGCGGCCGATGCGCCGGGGCTGCGCCTGCCGGGCTGCGTAAACAGCTTCGAACAGGCGGCGCGTGCGGTGCTGGGGCAATTGGTCAGCGTGAAAATGGCGGCAACTTTCGCCGGACGGATGGCCGAACGTTGGGGCGAAGCGCTGGCGGCGCCGCACGAGGGCATCACCCACGTTTTTCCTGCCGCCGAACGGGTGGCGCAGCTGCAGCCCGAAGCCCTGCGCCCGCTCGGGGTGCAGCTGAAGCGCGCGGCGGCGCTGATCGAGATCGCCCGCGCGCTGGGCGAAGGGCGGCTGCAGCTCGATAACGTGCTGGATATTGAACAGGGCATCAAGGCGCTGACCGCGCTGCCGGGCATCGGCAGCTGGACCGCCAGCTATATCGCGATGCGCGCCTGGTCGTGGCCGGACGTGTTCCTGGCCGGCGATTACCTGATCAAACAGCGTTTCCCTGGCATGACGCCGCGCCAGATCGAACGCTATGCCGAACGTTGGCGCCCGTGGCGCTCTTACGCCACGTTGCACCTGTGGCACAACGACGGTTGGGCGCCGGAAGGGGAGGAGTGAGGCGCATTCGGGCTAGCGCGGGGCGTCGATCAGCTGCAGCAGGCGGCTCATGCCTTCGCGCATCAGGAACGCCAGCAGCTTTTCCCGCTCGGCCGGCGTCAGATGGTAGTAATATTCGATCCAGACCCGAACCGGATCCTGGCGTTTGATGTCGTAGTCCGGATGGTCGGCCTCGCGCAAGGCCGACAGGCTGCTCGCGCCGAACGGCAGGCTGTCGATATGGTATTCCAGCGCTTTACCTTGTACGCCGCTGCGGCGGCGGCTGACCCAGCCTTCGCGTCGGGCCATCAGATTGACCCCTTGCGGGGTCGAGGGCAACCCCGCTTTTCCCATCAGTTCCCTGGCGGAAAACCATTTCTTTTCCATAGTCCCTTATCCCTGAGCTATCACATGTCGAGGAAAATCAACGGATACGTCGATGTCCGCATGGGAGCTTCATCTTACTTAATCGTTTAAGCTTCAGGTGTTATTTATATCACTAATCTTGTATTGGTTAACATAATGTGAAAGACGAGAGGTGCGGCGCCGCCCGTGAGACGGCGCCGGCGAGGGAAGGCTTAGCGGATGCCGAAGTAGCCGTCGCTGAGCAGAACCGCCAACGGCTGCTCCAGCGCCACTTGGTCGCCTTCTGCCAGATCGACGCCGACATCGCGCAGCGCCTGCAGCGTCACCGGCTGGTGGGCCGGCCCGGCGAGCGTTTGCGCCTTGATCCGGTGCGCTGCGCCGTTGAGCATCGAGACCATCAGTTCATCCATCTGGTTGCAGTGCACGTTGGTGATGAAGCGTTCATCGATGCGAATGATGTCTATCTTCTGATCGCCCAACTCATCGAAGGCATTGATGTTATGCCCAAAGCCGTTGACGATCAGTCGGCAGCCCAGCTGCTGCAGTTCGCGCAGACACGCTCGGCACTGCGCGGCGTGCTCCAGCACCACGGCTTCATCGACGCTGAACAGCAGTGCCCGCGGCGGCAGCGAAGAGGCGCGCACCGTTTCCGTCAGGTCGCGCTGGAAGTCGGTGTTCAGCAGGCTGTCGGTAGCCAGCGGCAACGCGAGCGACAGCCCCTTGCGCTTGATGTCGTCGGCGTACGATACCAACAGCTGCGTCACCGCCCAGCGGTCGATGTCCGGCATCAGGCCGTACAGCTGCGCCGCGGCGATGAACGCCTCGTGCGGCAGCGGCCTGCCGTCCGGCGCCATAACCTGCAGCTTCACTTGATGGAACGCGGCCGACAGCGGCGTCGCCGGCGGCGCGACCGCGTGGGTCAGCAGCCGCAGCTGCCCCTCGCTGATGATCGTCTGTACCTCCTGTGGGTTCAGCAATTCATGCTGCCGTTCCAGCAGCTGTTTTTGCCGCGTTTCGTACAGATAAACCTGGCCGCGGCCGTGGTGCTTGGCGGTGTAGCAGGCGATGTCGGCCTGGGCCAGCAGTTCGCTGCTTTTGGCGTCGCCGCCGATGCGCGTGATGCCGGCGCTGGCGCCGACGCGATAAATTTTCCCTTCCCAGTAGAACGGATGCTGGCTGATTTGGTTGACTACCTGCTGCATCAGCGATTTCGCCTGCTCCAGCCGGCAGTCGAACAGGATCAAACCGAACTCGTCACCGCCCAGCCGAGCCAGGCAGTCGCTGTTGCGCAGCTGGTGCCGCATCAGCTGGGCGATGTCTCGCAGCAAGGCATCACCCGCCGCGTGGCCGGCGGTGTCGTTTACCGCTTTGAACCGATCCAGATCGAGGAACACCAGCGAATGCGACGACGACGGTTCCCCGCCGGCGGCGATCGCCGCCTTCAGCTGCTTCTCGAAGCGGGTGCGGTTCGGCAGGCCGGTCAGCGCGTCGTGCGAGGCGCTGTAGCTGAGCTTTTTCATCAGTTCGCGCGAGGCGGTGACGTCCTGCAGCACCATCACCGCGCCCATGGTTTCGCCATCGAGCGTTTTCAGCGGTGAGACCGACTGTTGCACGTCGAAATAACGTCCGTCGCGGCTGTGCAGCACCAGCGCGTAATCCGCCGGCCCTTGCCGCGGGTATTGCGTGAGGTTTTCGATTTCCGGGCCGTCTTTGCCGTTGGTCAGGCGCACCACGCCGGCGATGGGCATACCGATCGCCAGGTCGAGCGGCCAGCCGCACATCTGCTCGGCCACTGGGTTCATAAAGGTGATGCGCAGGTGGCTGTCGGTGGAGATCACCCCTTCGCCGATGGCGTCGAGGGTGATGTGCAGGCGCTCTTTTTCTTCGTGCAGCGCCTCAGCGAGGATCTTGAGCTCGGTCATGTCGATATTGGTGCCGATCATGCGCAGCGGCCGGCCCTGGTCGTCGAGGATCACGTTGCCCTGGCCGCGAATATGGCGCAGCTTGCCGCCGCGCGTGGTAATGCGAAATTCCATGACGAAAGGCTTGGGATTGGCCAGCAGCGCGGCCAGCTCGCGATCGGTGCGTTCGCGATCTTCCGGCACCAGCAGGGTGCGCCACAGCGCCAGCGTCGGCGTTTGGTCGGGATTGAGATCGTAGAGTTCGAACATGCGCTGATCCCAGGTGAAGTGTTCCTGGCTCATCACCCATTCCCAAATGCCGACGCCGCCCACTTGGTTGGCCAGCGTAATGCGCTCCACCAGCCGGTTGTTCTCTGCCTCGCTGCGTTTGAGGCCGCTGATGTCCTCGACCTGAGAGATGAAGTACAGCGGTTGCCCTTCGGCGTCGCGCACCAGCGAGACGGCCAACAGCGCCCAAACGGTCTGGCCGTCGCTGCGGATATAGCGTTTCTCCATGGTGTAGCTGCTGATGTGGCCGTCGAGCAGATCGTGCAACTGGCTGAGATCGGCGTTGAGGTCGTCCGGGTGGGTGATCTCTTGAAAGGTCAGGCGATAGAGTCTTTCGGGCGGATAGCCGAGCAGCTTGCACAGCGCCTGGTTAACCTGCAGCCATTTGCCCTCCGGCGACACCAGCGCCATGCCGATGGCGGAATACTCCAGCGCGCTGCGAAAGCGGCTTTCGCTCTCGACGATGTGTTGTTTCTCCACCCGAAAGGTGTGCATCACCATCGCCATCGCGTGTGCCGGGATCAGGATCAGCAGCATCGGCAAGTACAGGCCAAGCTCACCGAAGACGTGTGCAGAGGCCTGCAGGTGCAGCACGCCCAGCGAGATCAGCACCGTGATCAGCAGCAGGGTGCAGAAACAGACGGCGAAGGCTTCGAAGCGCGGCAGCGCGATGGCGGCCCACAGCAGCGGCAGGATGACGAAGGTGAACGGGAACGGCAGATAGGTCAGCGCCAGGTAGCTGAAGGCCAGGGAGCCCATCAGCGTGAGCAGCAGCGGGTAGGGGTTCAGCGCCGCCAAGGTGCGGCGGTGATAGGTGAGGCCAAGCGGCGCCAGCGACAGCACCCCTATTGCTTCGGAGATGAACCAGATGCCGAACGATTGCCAGAACGTTTGATCCGGCGTGGGCGAGAGCCCGGCGGCCAGCAGCGCGCTGAACAGCGGGGTGAAGATCACCGCGCACACCACAAAGCGCAGCCAGCAGCCCAGATCGCTCAGCGGATCGTTCGCCGGCAGCGTGCGGCGCAGCAGCAGGGCGCAAACCGCCGCTTCCAGCAGGTTGATGGCGGCCAGCTTGACGGGAATGATGCTGATGCCGAACAGCAAGAAGCTGGCGAGCACGATGCCGAGGCCGCTGGCCAGCAGCGGCAGGCCCCAGTGGCGCGGGGCGTGGCGGTACAGCACGGCGATCGCGGCGGCGGTCGGGAACCACAGCGGCGTGAAGTGGCGGGCTTCGCTGGACAGCGACAGGCTCAGCAAGGCGAGCAGAAACGTCGCCAACGCCACTAACAGGGAATGCGTCAGCATGACGCCTTTGCGGGTGCCGAACGTGTTCGGCGCGCTGATCTCCATAGACATCCTTACCGATGGCCTCTGTCAGTGATTGGATTCATGACGTGGATGAATTAAGACGATTTATTGGCAAAGGGTAGTACAGCGCGAGAGGAAAACCTACCGGGAAGACCGACTTTACTGCGTTACACGCAAGCCCGGCGACAGAATGACGAAAAAGCCGGCGCGGGGCCGGCTTTTGGCGTATTACAGCAGGAACAGGGTGGCGAGGCCGAGGAAGATGAAAAAGCCGCCGGTGTCGGTCAGCGCGGTGATGAGCACGCTCGAGCCGACCGCCGGATCGCGGCCCAGTTTGAGCATGGTCATCGGGATCACCACGCCCATCAGCGCAGCCAGCAGCAGGTTGAGCAGCATCGCCAGCGTCATCACGCCGCCCATCGCCGCGTCGCCGTACAGCAGCCAGGTGATCACGCCCATGATGCCGCCCCACACCACGCCGTTGATGATGGCCACTCCCAGCTCTCTGAGCATCAGGCGTGAGATGTTGCCGACTTCGATCTGGTGCAGCGCCAGCGCGCGCACGATCATGGTGATGGTCTGGTTGCCGGTGTTGCCGCCGATGCCGGCGACGATCGGCATCAGCGCCGCCAGTGCCACCAGCTGGGAAATGGTGTGTTCGAACAGGCCGATCACGCGCGAGGCGACGAACGCGGTGCAGAGATTGATCGCCAGCCAGGCCCAGCGGGTCTTGACCGCCTTGCTGACCGGGGCGAACACGTCTTCTTCCGGGCTTAAACCGCCCATGCGGCGCAGGTTGGTGTCGCTCTCTTCGTTGACGGCGTCGACGATCTCTTCGATGGTCAGGCGGCCCATCAGTTTGCCCTTGGCGTCAACTACCGGGGCGCTGATCAGGTCGTAACGTTCGAACGCGCCGGCCGCTTCATCGGCCTTGTCTTCGGGCTGAAAGGTGGCGGGATCGCTGTCCATCACTTCGCGCACCGGGATCTCCGGATCGTTCAGCAGCACCGCGGTCAGCGGCAGCTCGCCCAGCAGGGTGTTTTTGCGGTCGGTGACGAACAGTTTATCGGTGGCGTCGGGAATGGTTTTGCGCATGCGCAAAAAGCGGTGCACCGCGCCGAGCGTGACGTCCGGCCGCACCGTCACCAGTTCGAAATCCATCATCCAGCCGACGCTGTCTTTGGCGTACTGGCTCATCTCGCGCACCTGGGCGCGCTGCTCCGGCTCCAGCGAGGTCAGCAACCGGCCCATCAGGTTACGCGGCAGGTATTGCGCCAGGTAGGCCTGTTCGTCGACGTCCAGCGTTTTGATCGCTTTGAGCAGGTCTTTGTCGCTCATTTCCTCGATCAGGCTGTCCCAGACCGGCTCGGCGACCTCCACCAGCGTCTGGCCGCGTTTGCTGTTGCCCACCAGCCGCCACAGCGCCATACGTTCATCCTGCGGCAGCGCTTCCAGCAGGTCCGCCAGGTCGGCGGCGTGCATGTCGTCCAACAGGCCGGTGATTTCCGCCGTCTGGTTCAGCAGTTCGCTTTGGCTGAGGGCGTGCTCATCCCCTGGCCGGCCGAGAATGCCGTCGACCAATTCCTTATTGTTCAACAGCAGAGTGAGAATGCGCTGGCGGTGTTCAGCGACTTTTTTGACGTTATGGGTTGCGGCTGACATGGTGTTCCTTAACGGGCGCTCGGCGTTCCTGACGCAGGCTCATTAAAAGATAGAGCATAGCGAGTGCCGGAGTCATTTTTATGAAACGGACGGGGCGCGGCGGTTATTCAGAGGAGGCGTCCTGTTGCGGCGCGCTGACTTCGGCGGCGTTTTGCGCAGCGGCCTGCTTTTTTTCCTGATGATGAGGCACCGCCACCACGGCGGCGTACAGCAGTCGGCCGACTAAAATGATAAAGCTGATAAACAACACTATCTTCGTCATCTGTCCGGTGGTTTTCTTGCGCATATATCACCCGGTATGCCGGTGTCCTGTGTGATTCGCTCGAGAATTTGTAACCGGATTTTAGGCGCTGATGACAAAAGTTGTCCATTTTTTTCCGGCGTGCGGGACGGCGCATTAGGGTTTCGTTTAGGTTGACGGGGCGAGGGCGGAAAGAAAAACCCCCTGACAGGCAGGGGGCGTGGGGATCAGGCGGAGCGCTGTTCGTCTTGCGAGCCTTCTTCGTCGATCAGCAGCTTCCAGCCGACGACGTCGTTCCAGTAGGCCTGCTCGCGTTCGAAATCGAGCTGCACCAGGTTGTTCTGCGCCAGGTAGCCGGCCGGGAAGCGCAGCGTCCAGTGGTTGTCGTCGGTGGTCAGGCGCAGCGTTTCCGGCGTGGTGGTCGACTGACGCTGGTTGTTGAGCAGGGTGCTCAGACGCAGCAGTTGGATCAGCGGCAGGTAGTGTTTCTTCTTGAACAGGTTGAGGCGCGGCAGCTCTTCCAGCTTGATCGCCTTGCGGTGGAAACGCACCAGCGCCGCCAGCAGCAGCTGCTGTTCCTGGTTGAAGCCAGGCAGGTTGGAGTTTTGCAGAATGTAGGCCGAATGGCGGTGCATGCCGCTGTGGTTGATGCTCAGCCCCACTTCGTGCAGCATGGCGGCCCATTTCAGCAGCGCTTCCAGCTGCGGATGCGCCAGCTTGGTGTTCTGCGCCATCCACTGCGAGTAGAGCAGCTCGGTGGTTTCCAGCACCCGTTTGGCCTGCTCGCGATCGATGTTGTAGTGATCGGCCAGGCTTTTGGCGGTGCGGCTGCGGATGTCCTGGTGGCGGAAACGGCCTTCCATTTCATACAGCACGCCTTCGCGCAGCGCGCCGTCGGACAGGCGCAGATCGCGGATCGCCAGCGCATCGAACACGCCGCACAGGATAGCCAGCCCCGGCACGAACACCGATTGGCGATCTTCCGACAGCCCCGGCAGGCTCAGCGAGCCGAAGCTTTTGAACTGCAGCACCTGCTCGGCGAGCATTTCCAGGCGATCCAGGGTGATGAGACCGTCTTTTTCCCCCATCGCCACCAGCACTTCGTGGGCGGCCTTGATGGTGCCCGAGGCGCCCAGCGCGTACTGCCAGCCTTGAATGCGGTACTGCCAGGCCAGCGTTTCCAGCTTCTGCGCCGCCGCCAGCCGCGCGCGGCGGAAGTTGTTTTTGCTGATCTCGCCGCCCGGGAAGAACAGCTGGGCGAAGCTGACGCAGCCCATGCGGCGGCTTTCCGCCAGCAGCGGCTCGAAGTCTTCGCCGATCACCAGCTCGGTGGATCCGCCGCCGATGTCGATCACCAGCTTGCGGCCTTTCTCCGGCTGAGTGTGCTCCACGCCCATGAAGATCAGGCGCGCTTCTTCCTGACCGGCGATGATTTCGATCGGGTAGGGGATCACTTTGGCGGCGCGCTTGAGGAACACTTCGGCGTTCACCGCCTGACGCAGGGTGTGCGTCCCGACGATGGTGACGTTATCCGCCGGGAAGCCCTGCAGCCGTTCGGCAAACAGGGCCAGGCAGGCCAGGCCGCGCTCTATCGCCTCTTCACTGAGTACGTTGTTGCTGTCCAATCCGTCGGCGAGATGCACCCGCTGTTTTAAACGGCCCAATACCTGTAAGGCGCCGTTGACGACGCGGGCGATCACCATGTGGAAACTGTTCGACCCGAGGTCGATGGCGGCGATTTCCTGCGGTTTGTTCGTTGCAGTGTTTTTTAGCGGCATAGTTGCTGGCCTACTGTCCTGGTTGTTCCAGAGCTTTTAAATACTCGTAAATAGCTACCTGGGCACGCACTTTGCGGCGGTTGCCGCGCGGCACGTACTGGTTGCTCAGTTCTTTATCCACATAACGGGCCTTGACCGTATCGCTGAACAGGATCTCCAGAATGTCCAGAACGCGCTGTTTCAGCGCCGGATCCAGCAGCGATACCGCCACTTCGATACGGTAATCTATGTTGCGGGTCATCCAGTCGGCGGAGGACAGATACACCCGTTTGTCACCTTTATTGTCGAAAACGTAAACCCGATCGTGTTCCAAAAAGCGATCGACGATGCTGATCACCTGAATATTGTCGCTGATCCCCGGCAGGTTGGGAATCAGGGAACACATGCCCCGCACCAGCAGGCGGATCTTCACGCCGGCGCCGGACGCGGTATATAACCGATCTACCAGCCCTTTATCCACCAGATTATTTATTTTCAACATAATGCCGGCCTGTTCCCCGGCCTGGGCGTTGGCGATTTCGTTGTCGATCAGCTCATACAGCTTCAGGCGCGAGTTCTGCGGCGACACCATCAGGTTGTCGAAGGTGACCGGCCGGTAGGGGTTCTCGATAAAGTTGAATACCCGGCGCACCTCGTTGGTGATGCGTGAGTCGGCGGTCAACAGCGAATAGTCGGTGTAGATGCGCGCGGTTTTTTCGTTAAAGTTGCCGGTACCGATATGAGCATAGCGCACAATGTCATCGCCTTCACGGCGCGAAATCAGGAACAGCTTGGCGTGGATTTTCAGGCCCGGCGCGGAGAAGATCACGTGCACGCCGGCTTCGGTCAGGCGCTTCGCCCAGTGAATGTTGGCCTCTTCGTCGAAGCGCGCCTGCAGCTCGACCACCACCGTGACCTTTTTGCCGTTGTGCGCGGCGTGGATCATCGATTCGATGATGCGCGAATCTTTCGCCACCCGGTAGATGTTGATCTTGATAGCCAGCACGCTCGGATCGAACGACGCCTGGCGCAGCAGCTCCAGCACGTGCTCGAAGGTGTGGTACGGGTAGTAGAGCAGCACGTCTTTTTCGCGAATGGCGTCGAAGCCGTTGCGGAAACCGTCGAACCAGATGTGGCGCAGGCGCGGCAGCGGCTTGTTGACCAGGTTGGCCTTGCCGACGTTCGGGAAACTGATGAAATCTTTGAAATTGTGGTAGCGGCCGCCGGCGATCACCGAATCGTAGTTGGAGATGCCCAGCTTGCCGCGCAGCAGCTCCACCATTTCGTTCGGCATGTCGCGCTGATACACGAAGCGCACCGGCTCGGCGGTCAGGCGCTGTTTCAGGCTGGAGGACATCAGTTCCAGCAGGCTGGATTCCATTTCGGTGACCAGATCGTACTCCGCGTCGCGGGTCATTTTCATCGAGTAGGCGTTGAGCGCGTCGTAGTCGAAGAAGCCCTTGAAGATATCGTCCAGGCAGTAGCGCAGAATGTTGTCCAGCAGGATCATCGGCTTACGGCGGCGCGGCGCTTCCGGCGGCAGATTGACGAAGCGCGGCACCTTATCGGACGGGATCTCCAGTAGCGCATAGTCGATGCGCGTGCCGCGAATGATCTCCACTGCCAGGTAGGTGTAATCGTCTTTCAGAAACTGCACCAGGTTGGTGTCGTGGTTGATCAGGATCGGCGTGATGTGCTGGCGCAGATGCTGTTTGAAATATTGCCGCAGCCAGATTTGCTGGTTCTCGGACACCTGGCGTTCGTTGATCAGGAAGATCTGATTGCGCGCCATTTCCAGCAGCAGATCGTTGTACAGGCCGTCGAACTCCTGATCGGTTTTCAGCACCTTGGCCTGGATCTTTTTCAGCAGGTGGCGCGAGGCGCCGGCGGAGCCTTGCTCTTCGCTGATCAGGATGCGGCGTTTGAGATCGGCGAAGCGGACTTTATAGAACTCGTCGAGGTTGTTGGAGTAAATGCCCAGAAAACGCATACGTTCAATCAGGGGATTGCTCTTATCTGCGGCTTCCTGCAACACGCGTTCATTAAAGGATAACCAGCTTAGTTCTTTTTCGATGTAGAGCTTTTCCTGACCCATTGCCACTCCAGTTCAAATTTAGAATAGGATCCGGGACGCAGCGCCCGGATGCCGCTCTAGTGTCCTTCATCATTATTGCGAGAGATTGACAGGAAAGTCCAACATATCCATTGCGTTGGCGCGCGGCGTTTTTTGGCGGCAATAAATTTTCGTCGATGCAGGGCGCAGGGGGGTGGAATGAGCAGCATGAAATGAAGGTTAGCAGGCTTATTCTTGGTGGTATTAAGCGTGTTTACGTTCATTTTTCAGCAATATATCAACGCCATATTGTCTGTTTGCAGTGTAAAAAACCTGGAGTGTGGCGGGTAACTTTGTCATGCAAACGTCATAAAACTGACATAAGATGCCCGGTTATCTTACGGCGCAAGCCCGATTACATCAGCGACAGCGAGACACATGACACAGACGACGGCCAATCAACATCCCCGAGATCGCCTGCGTGGGCGCATCGACCGCGGCGTGCAGGCGGCAGTAACCGCCAGCGGGCTGATGGTGCTGATGACGTTGATGCTGATCTTCGTCTATTTGCTGTTTGCCGTGCTGCCGCTGTTCAAACCGGCCTCGCTCGGCCAGGCGCAGCCGCTGCCGATCGCGGCGTCGGCCCCGGCGCTGGCGCTGGGCATGGACGTGCAGCAGCGCGTCGGTTACCGCATCGACGCGCAGGGCGCGGGGCAATTTTATCGCCTTACGCCGGCACCGAACGGCCAGCCCCAGGCGCCGCTGGCGCAGCAGACGCTGCTGGCCAAACCGGCGCTGCTTGCCCAGGCCGCCGGAGAGCGCGATCTGTTCGCGCTGGCGCAGGCCGACGGCCGGTTGGTGGTGGCGCGCGCGGATTTTGCGACGGCGGAAAACGGCCGGCCGCAGTGGCTGTTCCCGCTCGGGCAGCAGCCGTTGGCGCTGGATCCGCAGCGCAAGCCGCTGAAACTGCTGTCGCTGGCGGATGCGCATCGCGGGCAGTATCTGCTGGCCGGGGTGACCGACGATCGGCGGCTGGTGTTCGGCCGTTTCAGCCCTGACCGGCCGCCGCAGTTCAGCGAGCGGCCGCTGGAACACGATGCTGAGCAACTGGTGCTGACGCCGGATGGCCGCCAGCTTTACCTGCTGACCGGCAACCGGCTGGCGCGTTATCAGATCGACGGCGCGCAGCTGCAGCTGCGTGAAACGCGCACCTTGGGCGAACACGCCCCGTACCAGATGACGGCGCTGCCCGGCGGCAGCGCGCTGCTGATCAAGGGCGCCGACGGCAACCTGCGCGAGTGGTTCGAGGTGGAAAAAGAGCAGCGCTGGCGACTGACGCCGGTGCAGCATTTCGACCACGGCGCCGACGGGCAGGAGCTGACGGTGGCTGAACCTTATCGCCGGGTGTTCGCCACCCTGCGGCCCGATGGCGGCTTCTCGTTATTCTCCACGATCCAATCCCAGCCGCTGCTGAATACCCGTTTGGGCGCCGAGGTACGGCAAATGGCGTTCGCGCCGCGCGGCGATGGCCTGCTGCTGGAGAGCGCGCAGGGCTGGCAGCGCTATGCGCTCGACAACCCGTATCCGGACGTCACCTGGCGTTCGCTGTGGGGCAAGGTGTGGTACGAGAACTACCCGCAGCCGGCCTATGTTTGGCAGTCCACCTCCGGCGAAGACAGTTACCAACCCAAATTCAGTTTGATGCCGGTGATCTTCGGCACCTTCAAGGCGGCGGCTTACGCGATGCTGTTCGCCATTCCCCTGGCGCTGGCCGGCGCCATCTATACCGCTTACTTTATGACGCCGGGGCTGCGGCGGGTGATCAAACCGGCTATCGAAGTGATGGGGGCGCTGCCGACGGTGGTGATCGGGCTGGTGGCCGGCATTTGGCTGGCGCCGATCATCGAGCAGTATCTGTTGGCGGTGCTGGCGTTGCCGCTGCTGCTGGCGGCGGCGGTGCTGCTGTGCGGCGCGTTGACCCATCGCTTTATGCCGCGTTGCCGGCCGGGCGTCGATCTGCTGTTGCTGTTGCCGCTGCTGGCATTGACGGTGTGGCTGGCGCTCAGCCTGGGGCCGCGGCTGGAGGTGGCGCTGTTCGGTGAGCCGCTGCATTTCTGGCTGGGGGATAATTACGACCAGCGCAATGCGCTGGTGGTGGGCGTGGCGATGGGCTTCGCGTTGGTGCCGATCATCTTCTCGCTGGCGGAGGACGCGCTGTTCAGCGTGCCGGCCACCCTGAGCCAGGGCTCTTTGGCGCTGGGCGCCACCCAATGGCAGACGGTGATCAAGGTGGTGCTGCCTTCCGCCAGCGCCGGTATTTTCTCCGCGCTGATGATCGGCTTTGGCCGCGCGGTGGGGGAAACCATGATCGTGCTGATGGCCACCGGCAATACGCCAATTATCGACGGCAGCCTGTTCCAGGGGCTGCGGGCGCTGGCGGCCAATATCGCCATCGAGATGCCGGAGGCGGTCTCCGGCAGCAGCCATTACCGCGTGCTGTTCCTGACCGCGCTGGTGCTGTTTGTCTTCACCTTCGTGTTCAACACGCTGGCGGAGGCGGTGCGCCTGCGGCTGCGCAAGCGTTACACGCCAAATCAGGAGGCGCCATGAAGAACTGGGTGAAGAGCGGGTCGCCGTGGATATGGCTGACCGCCGGTTCGGTGGCCGTCAGCCTGTTGGCGCTGATCGGCATTTTGTTGCTGCTGGCCGGACAAGGGATGCGCTATTTCTGGCCGAGCCCGGTTTATCAGTTCGAGCTGAATCAGAACGGCGCCGGGCCGGTGACGGTGATCGGCGAGCTGTACCAGCAGCAAAGCATTTCGCGCCGCCAGCTGGCGGAAGTGGGCGTGACGCCGCCGGGCGAGGCGCAAAGCGTCGAACGCTATCTGATCAAGGTCGGCAACCGCGAGCGCGAGGGGCAGGATTTCCGCACGCTACTGGCCAGCGACATCCGCAGCCAAAGCACGCCGCGCGGCCTGCTGGTGCTGGAGCGCGACAGCCACGGTACCGCCTACGGCTATCTGGCGGGGCTGCTGGAGGATGGGCAACCGCTGACCGGCCGCAATCTGGGGCAGGCGTTGCAGCAGCGGCTGCCGCAAATTGCCGCGCTCTCGCGCCAGGCGCACGACATTCAATTCCGCGATATGGCGCGCATCAATCAGCAGTTTGACGCGCTGCGGCTGCGGGAAAAGCGCCTGCAGCGCGACGATAAGCTGGATGCCCGCGCGCAGGACGCCATCAAGGCCGAGCGGCTGGAGTTACAGCGGCAATACCAGCTGCTGTCCGAACGCCTGGCGGGGCTGAACCGCGATCGCCAGCGCGATGCGCTGCTGCTGCGCGACATGCATGGCCAGACGTTGACCATTCCCCTCAGCCAGGTGCGCGATGCCTGGTACCCGAACGCCATGAACATCACCGAGAAGCTGGCGCATTGGGGCGAGCAGGTGAAGAAGTTCCTCACCGACAGCCCGCGTGAGGCGAATACCGAAGGCGGGGTGTTCCCGGCCATTTTCGGCACGGTGTTGATGGTGATCCTGATGTCGATCGTGGTGATGCCGTTTGGCGTGATCGCGGCGGTGTATCTGCACGAGTATGCCGGCAACAATCTGCTGACGCGGGTGATCCGCATCGCGGTGGTCAATCTGGCCGGCGTGCCCTCGATCGTCTATGGCGTCTTCGGCCTCGGCTTCTTCGTCTATATGATAGGCGGCACGCTCGACCAGCTGTTCTATCCTGAATCCTTGCCCAACCCGACCTTTGGTACGCCCGGCGTGCTGTGGGCGGCGCTGACGCTGGCGCTGCTGACGCTGCCGGTGGTGATCGTCGCCACCGAGGAAGGGCTGTCGCGCATTCCCACCTCGCTGCGGCAGGGCTCGATGGCGCTGGGCGCCAGCCGGGCCGAGACGCTGTGGCGCATCGTGCTGCCGATGGCGGCGCCGGCGATGATGACCGGCCTGATTCTGGCGGTGGCGCGCGCCGCCGGGGAGACCGCGCCGCTGATGCTGGTGGGGGTAGTGAAATCGGTGCCGGTGCTGCCGGTGGACGAGATTTTCCCGTATCTGCACCTGGAGCGGAAGTTTATGCATCTGAGCTTCCAGATCTACGATATGGCATTCCAAAGCCCGAGCGTAGAGGCGGCGCGGCCGCTGGTGTTCGCCACCGCCTTCCTGCTGGTGACGATCGTGGTGAGTTTGAATCTGGCGGCGATGGGTATCCGCCATTCGTTGAGGGAGCGGTACCGAGCATGGTCGCAGTAACAATGACGCTATTTTTGGGGAGTGCGTAATGGGTTTGATGACGCCAGGCAGTTTGCCCCGGCTGGATGTCCAGCATCTCGACGATGAACAGACCGCGCTGGCGGTCAACGGCCTGAACCTGTTTTATGGCGACAAACAGGTGCTGCACGATATTTCGCTGCGTATCCCGAAACACCGGGTGACGGCCCTGATCGGTCCCTCGGGCTGCGGTAAATCGACGCTGCTGCGCTGTTTCAACCGCATGAACGATCTGGTGGACAACTGCCGCATCGAGGGCGAGCTGCAGCTGAACGGCGCGGCGATCTCCGGCGCACAGATCGACGTGGCGGCGCTGCGGCGGCGGGTGGGCATGGTGTTCCAGCGGCCGAACCCGTTCCCGAAATCGATCTATGAAAACGTGGTGTACGGCCTGCGGCTGCAGGGCGTGCGCGACCGGCGCTTGCTGGATGAGGCGGTGGAGCGTTCGCTGCGCGCCGCCGCGCTGTGGCATGAGGTGAAGGACCGGCTGCGCGAAAATGCGTTCCGCTTGTCCAGCGGCCAGCAGCAGCGCCTGGTGATCGCGCGCGCCATCGCCATCGAGCCGGAGGTATTGCTGCTCGACGAGCCGACCTCGGCGCTGGATCCGATCTCCACGCTGACTATCGAAGAGCTGATTTCCGCGCTGAAACAGCGTTACAGCGTGGTGCTGGTGACGCACAACATGCAGCAGGCGGCGCGCGTCTCCGACTACACCGCCTTTATCCATCAGGGGCGGCTGGTGGAGTACAACGACACCGACGCCATCTTCACCTCGCCGCGCCAGCGCCGCACCGAAGATTATATTACCGGGCGGTATGGTTGAGTTCTGGGGGCGTTGCATACGGCGCCCCTTTTCCCGTCTTTGTGTTTCCTCCGATTATTCTCGCTAACACGCCAGGCACGTCTTTTCACTGGTTACATTAATAAAAATAATTCTCATTTGCATGGACGGAGCCAGCGAATTGTTTATAATTCGCCAATCTGTGTAAATAAGTGCAAATGGATGTGTTTAAATGTGTACATGGAGGCTTGGCGCATGGTCGCTATTATTAGCGTTTTGCAGCTCGGCGTGGTGTGCGGAAATCACCAGCCCTGCTGACCGCGACAGCATTACCCAACAGCAGAAAACGTTGCTGGAACAGGCGCAGCAGCAACGCGAGGCGCTGCAAAATAGCGTTGAACTGCCGGCGTTACCGCTGCCTGAGCCGGCCGCCGCAGGGGCGGTTTGCCAACCGGTGCGACAGATCGTTTTTCAGGGCGCCGAACATCTTTCCTGGTCGGTAAAAGAAAGCCTGGCCCGCCCGTATCAGGGGCGCTGCCTGACGCTGGAGCACATCAACCGTCTGGTGCACGAAACCACCAATGCTTATCTGCAACGCGGCTATGTCACTTCGCAGGCCTGGCTGCAGGAGCAGGATATCTCCCGCGGCGTATTGACCGTCAGCGTTAGCGAAGGGCGAATCGAGTCCATTACGCAAAACGGTGAGCTGACGCCGGCGTTGAAGATGGCGTTTCCCGGCCTGGTTGGTGACGTATTGAATCTGCGCGATATTGAGCAGGGCATGGAGCAGCTCAACCGCCTGCCGTCGCAACAGGTGACTATCGATATTCAACCTGGCGAGCAACCCGGCTTTTCCAAAGTGGTTTTGCTGCGCGGTGCCACGCGCGTACCGGTCTCTTTCTCTTTCGGCGCCGATAACAGCGGCCAGAAAAGCACCGGCACCGGGCAGATGAACGCCGCCTTCTCGCTGGATAATCCGCTGCGTCTCGCCGATCAATGGTCGCTTTCCGCAGCGCGCAATAACGACTTCAGCCCGCATCATCGCAGCCGCAGCCTGAACGGCAGCGTCACCTTACCCTATGGCTATTGGCTGTTCAGCTACCAGTACGCCTGGAACGATTTTTTCCAGCAGGTGCCGTTCAGCGGTGCCGCTTACCGCTATCAGGGCAATAACCAGACCCAGCGTTTGGGCGCCAACCGCACGTTGCTGCGGGATGGCAAACGCAAGCTGGCCGTTGATATCGGGCTGGCGCGGCGCACCACGGAAAATAAGCTGGCGGGGGAACGGTTGGGCGTCAGCAGCCCGACGCTCAGCATCGCCAGCCTGGGCCTCAATTACAGTGCGGTCGCGGGCGGCGGCTATATGACGCTGAACCCGACGGTAAGCCGCGGGTTACGCATGCTGGGCGCTACCGCCGACGATCCGGAGCGCAACGGGGCGCCGCGCAGCGAGTTCCGCAAGCTTGGTCTCAGCGCCAGCTATTTCTATCCGCTCGCACCCTCTCTCTACTACTTGACCTCGGCCTACGGACAAACCAGCGCAGACAACCTGTATGCCGGCGAGCGCATTTCCATCGGTGGGCAATACTCGGTGCGTGGCTTTAAAGAGCAGTACCTGACCGACAATCGCGGCGCCTACTGGCGCAATGAACTCAACTGGCAATGGTGGACGTTGCCGGGGTTGGGGGAGCTTTCTTTGACCGGCGCGTTAGACGCCGGCTGGTTGCAGGGGCGCGCCGGGCAGATAGACGGCGGCAGCGTCGTTGGTGCGGCGCTGGGCGCCACGCTAAGCGGCCGCTGGTTCAATCAGGCGATCACCGTCGGTAAACCGTTGACGCACCCAGACAGCCTGCAACCGGATCGTTGGGTGGCCTACTGGCAAGCCACCGTCACGTTATAACGCCAGCACACAGCAGGAACGCCCTCGGCGTTCAAAACAACATCCTTTCGAAGGAATGAATATGGATAAGCTCAACCCTCCGCTGGCGCGGGGCGCCAGCTATTTGCTGATCTACCTGACGGCTTTCCAGCCGTTGCACCCGGCGTTCGCCGCCGGCATTACCGCCGCCAACGGCAATACGCAGGTGGTTATCAAGCCGGGCGACGTGCCGGTGGTGAATATCGCCACGCCGAACGGTGCGGGCATCTCGCACAACACCTATAAAGATTTCAACGTTGGGCCACAGGGCGCCGTGTTGAATAACGCCACGCACGGCGGCAAAACGCAGCTGGGCGTGGAGATCTACAGCGCGCAGGGCAACACCTACCTGAAGGGAAAACCGGCGGAGTTGATCATCAATGAGGTGATCGGCGGCAGTCGTTCCGAGCTGCAGGGCAAGCTCGAGGTATTCGGCAACAAGGCCAACGTGATGATCGCCAACCCGAATGGCATCACCTGCGACGGCTGCGGCTTTATCAATGCGCCGGGCGTGACGTTAACCACCGGCAAACCGCAGTTCGACAAGCAGGGCGCGCTGGAAGCGCTGGAGGTGAAAAAAGGCGGTGTCACCATCGGCGGTAAAGGGCTGGACGGCAGCGGCGCCGACTACGTCGATATCATCAGCCGTGCCACCGAGCTGAACGGCAAAATCAATGCGCAAAATCTATCGCTGACCCAGGGCGCCAACCGCATCAGCTTCAAGGATGGAAGCATTAAACCGATCGCCGGTGAAGGCGCAAAACCTGTGCTGGCGGTGGATACCAAGGCGCTGGGTGGCATGTACGCCAACAAAATCCGCCTGGTGGCCAATGAGGATGGAGTAGGGGTGAACCTGAAAGACCTCACCAGCAAGCAGCGGGATATTACGCTGAGCGTGAACGGTAACCTGGTGCTTAACGGCACTACGCACAGCAAGGGGGACCTCAATGTCAGCGCCAAGGGGATGCACATTACGCGGGGGGCTGTCGTGCAGGCGGACGGCAACGCCACGTTGGCGACGACGACGCTGGTGAATGACGGGCAAACCAGCACCAGCGGCGATATGCGTATCTTTGGCGACCATATCCGCAACGCCGGGGAAAACGCCAAGTTGCACGCCAATAAAAATATGTGGATCCAAAAGGATGCGCAGGGCAACAAGGCTAAATCCGTCGAGAACCGTTCGGCGAAAATCCTGACCAACAGTGGCGATTTGGTGATACGCACGGAGAGTTTGAACAATGTGAGGCAAGAGGTTCAAGCCGTTTGGAAAAGTACTCCCGGTAACTCCAAAGCGTTCAATAAATCCTTGGTGGGAAGTTATTACGACTCGCGGCAAGGTGTTGACGCTATTGTGCTGTTGGAACCTGAACTGAAGGACTTTGGCATCGGCAGTTGGTTTGGCGAAATTAACCTGTCGAAAGGCGACAAGGTTAATGTGGGGAAAGACGAGTATCTCCTGGTGAAATCACAGGCGCCGGGAGTGATAAATTCAGGCAACAACGCTTATATCAACGCGACAACGCTATGGAACGATCAGTCGAATATCAGCGTGGCCAAAGATCTGATCCTGACGGGGAATGATTTTACCGTAAAGAGCATTCAACTCGGTCAGAAAGATCGGTACTGGCGCCTGGGAACGAACACGTTTGGCGTTGGGGAGTTTGCCCGTGACGAAGATGCGCCTCCCGGAGATTGGGATCTGCTGTATGTTACGGAAAAAGCCCCTTATACCAAGCAGCAGGAGCTTGTTGTCTGGCAAGCAAAGGGGCAGCAACAATCATCGATTACCGCCGGCAATAATCTCACTGCGGATTTTAAAAATAAGATAGAAATCAGTACGCCGACGCCTCATGAAAATCAGCTGAATGAAGTGGTCACCTCCGGCAGACCTGAGTCGCTTAAGGCGCGGAATGTTCTGCTGCATGCCAAAAACATCGTCGGCACTGATGCGATTCGTGCCGACGGCAATATCACCGCGATTGCCGAAGATCGAATTGTTCTTGGGCAAGGCATTTTGGCCGCCGGAAAAGAGCTGTCTCTGACGG
Source organism: Serratia sp. HRI (assembly GCF_010119335.3). NCBI lineage: Bacteria > Pseudomonadati > Pseudomonadota > Gammaproteobacteria > Enterobacterales > Yersiniaceae > Serratia > Serratia sp. HRI. Next base: position 4,060,830 of record NZ_CP083690.1, read on the forward strand.
CAGCCAACGCTATCGACGCATGGCAAAGTGAGCTGAAAGGGCAGGACGTCACGTTAAACGCCAAAAACGGTGAGATAAAAATACATTCCAGTGAGAAACCTCACTACTTCCGCCCTGACGGTTCTCGCTGGTTGGGCAGCCTTGAGGCTTCACGCGATTTGTCTCTCACGGCTGGCAGCACCATTACGTTGCTGAATACGCTGTTGGCGCCACAAAGCCGAAATATCGCCATGACGGCTAACGGCAGCATTGCAATCGTCAAAAACAGCGCGTTGTTGGAGGGGCCGCTATTGGGGGGGCCGGTTTCTCCGGCTAAGCGGCAAGAATATTTCAACCAGCTGTTGGCCAGTGGCCAAATGAGGGCAACGGGTTCGGTGCTGCTCAATAGCGGTGGCTATCTGGCGCTACGCGGCGCCAAGATTAATGCGGACAAGGACGTTACGCTGTTAGCCGCCCATAACGCCGATCTTAACTACCGTGAACTTGACGGCCGATTCAATGCGCTTTTCCCTGTGTCCCGCACGCCTGAGCTGGGTAGCCGGGTGCACGCCGGCGGCAATTTACTGATTAACTCGGCCCGCGACATCGGCACCCAGGGCGGCACGCTGTCCGCCAACGGCAATATCACGCTGCTGGCCGGGCAGAATCTATGGTTATCGAATGTCGCCTATTCCGCTATCGATGCCGCCAATGACAACAATAAAGACGATCGCCATGTGGTCACTACCCTCAGCGCCGGGAAAAACCTGACCGCGTCGGCGAACAACCAACTGCTGACTTACGGCGCCAAGCTGACTTCCGGCGCCAACATGGCGCTGACCTCCGGCGGCGATATGCGCTTCGAGGCGGTGCAAAACCACACCTACCGCGAGGGCGGCAACGAGTTCACCGAAACCCGTACCCAGCAAGGTACCGAGCTGAATGCCGGTGGCCTGATGACGGTGATTTCCGGCGGCAGCATTCTGTTCCAGGCGACCAAGCTGGTGGTTAAAGGGTTGGGAGCGAACTGGAAACCGCCGGTAGCGGTGACGGACTGGGGCAGTCGTATTGCGGCGGCAGAGCAGGCAGTAAATGCGGCGCAGCAACGCATACAGCAGGCCTCACAAGATAAAACAGCGGCAGAACAACGCGTTGCAAGCCATAACGCTATCGCAAATCAACAGCAGGAAGAGGTCAACAGACTACGACAGGGTCAACAGCGGTTGTACGATGAACATATGCGCATGTTGAAAACCGGAGCGATGAGCGATACTAGCAGTGTTCGTTACCAACATGCCATGCAGTTGTACAATCAGTTCCAGGCAGCCAAGCAAGAGGCTGACGCGAAAGAAAGCGATGTTAGCAGAGAGCGTGGCTCGGCGAGCTTAGCTCAAAATGACGTTGCTCAGGCGCAGCAGCGTATCGAACAGTCTCAGCGCGAAAAAGGTGAAACGGAGCGCAGTCTTGCCGCCCTGCGCCAGGAAGCCCAAAGCAAAGGCATTGACGAAGCCAAACAAAAAGCTCAGGTCGACGCCCACAACCAGGCTGAAGCCATGCGCGCCGGCAATATGGATATCGCCGCCAAGGGTGGTTATCTCTACGCTCAGGCGATGGAGGAGTCCAGCCACTACGAGAAAAAGGAAACCAAGCGCAAATGGTGGGGCAAGAAAACCGAGGTTAAGCAGACTCGCCACGACGTGACCAACAAGGTCACCGAGTTTACCGCCGCCGGCAATATCACGCTAATGAGCCGCGACGACAGCACCTATGAAGCCAGCAAAATCGCCGCCGGGCAAAACGCACGCCTGACCAGCACGCATGGCCAGGTTAACTTCCGCGCGGTGAAAAACACCTCTTTCGAACAGACCGTCAGCAATTCGAAAGGCTTCTTTATCAAGCAGGCCAATAAAGGGTACGAAGACAATAAGTGGGTGCTGCCGAGCATTCATACCGGTGGCGCCTTGACCGTAGAGGCCGCCAAGGGCGTCAGCGCCGATGTGAAGGTGAAAAACGGCCAGGCGTTGCAAAGCGCCATCGACGCCCTGGGCAATACGCCGGGCACCACCTGGATCAAAGGTCTGAACAAGCGCAACGACGTGCAGTGGAGCAAGGTCAAAGACGCCTACGACAGCTGGGATTACAAAAGCCAGCACCTGAACCCGGCGGTGGCGGCGGTGATCGCCATCGCAGCAGCGGCGGTGACCGCTGGCAGTTCACTGGCGGCCACGGCAGCCTCCAGCGTTTCCGGCGCCGTGGGCGGCGGGGCGGTAACCAGCGGCGCAGTCACGGCCGGGATGTCTTCGCTGGCCTCCCAGGCGGCGGTGGCGCTGGTGGAGAACCAGGGCAACCTGTCAAAAACTCTGCAGGCGCTGGGCAGCAATGAAAACGTCAAGGCGACCGCCACGGCGATGGCGATCGGCGGCGCGCTCAACGGCTTCGACAGCGCGATGGGTTGGAGCAAGGACGCGGCGGGCAAACCGCTCAACCCGAACAACGTCAAGCTGCCGCAGCTGAGCAACGGTGACTGGAGCAAGGTGGCGCAGCGGGTGGCTGGGCAATCGGTCATAAGCTCCAGCCTGAATACCGCCATCAATGGTGGCAGTTTCAAAGACAACCTGACCAATGCGCTGCTGGCGAACATCGGCAGCCAGGTTCAGGCCGAGGGCGCCAATCTGATTGGGGATAACGGTCAGGTTCTCGATGTGCCGGGCCGGGCCGTAAGCCATGCCGTTCTGGCAGGCGTGGCCGCAGAAATCGGCAAAGGCAATGCCAAGGGTGCGGCGGCCGGGGCGCTGGCGGCGGAGCTGGCCGGGGTGATCATCAATGATAATTTGGTCAGAAGTGAAGGTTGGCAAGAGCGTCAGGCTCAAATCAGCCGCGTAGCGGGCGCCTTTGCAGGGGCTATCGTAACCGCCAAAGCCGCAGGCGCCACCAGCGGTGCAAATGCGGGTGAGTTTGTCGAGCGTTTCAATCGACAGCTGCACCAGGAAGAACTCAACGCGATTAAAGAGTTGGCTAAGGGCGACAAGGAAAAAGAAGCGCGTCTGATGGCGGCTTCATGCCGAAAAGTAGCTTGCACCACGCAAGAGGCGTTGAACTCAGACGAACGCAAGCAGTTTGAAGCCCTGATGAATAAGTACCCGTCAACGCGGGATGAAGACGGCCTCATTGCCAACTACTGGGTACAAAAAGAGCGCCAGCGTTTCGGCAACTATCCGGCGTTTGCCGGCTATGACAGCGAAAAGTTATTCACGTATGATTTGGGCGACCAGATAACCGACGGCCAGCTGTTTGCACGCAACCAGCAGATAGAACAAATCAGCAAGTTGACCGGTTGGTCGCCGGACTGGGTGAATGCCTCGGTGATGGCGGTCTCTATTGCCAGCACATTTGCCGGTATGGGTAAAGCGAACGTCGGCAACCAATACCTGTCATCCAAACTGGTAGGGCCAACCAGCGCCTGGAAAGGGTATCTGGTCAATGAGAAGACCGTTCAGCAGGCGGCTGCGTTCAGGCAGCAGGTATTGGATGCCAGGGCGCCGTTTTCTCAAAATATCAGGAGGATGGGGAATGCCGCAGTTGCACAAATCGATGTTCCGGGTATGCCCAAGACACTTGCGGCACACAGTCGTGTCGACGTAGCAGAAAAAAGCTTTATAGGGAAAGGTAGCGGCAATTTTAAATTTAAAACCGTCAACAATGTAAAGGGTGAACCAATACCTCGGAATACAGACTCGGAGTACAAAATTCTTGACAATCTGGCTGATAAGTTAGGTAGCAATGTGTCTATCAAAGGTAAAGTCACTATTTTCACTGAACGTGCTGCCTGTGAGAGCTGCTTGGGTGTTGTGGATCAATTTCAGAAGAAATACCCCGGAATCAAAGTGGAAGTCCTTGACAACAACAATGTAATGTTAATTCCTGGGAGGTTGAAGTAATGGACGATGAACGTATGACTTACGGTGAAATACGGAAAATGACACTGGAGTGCTTCTATGATTGCTGTAGAAACATACTTGACATTAATAAGAAGACCGGTGAAAGAACATCTTATGATGGCTTAGAAATTGGATATGCAATCTATCAATGCGAAAATACTCCTTTTTCGCCGATAGAAAAGCTAATGTTCGAGGTATTTACTCTAATTTTAAGGGCCGGTAGAGGGCCGAAGAAAGCAGAGAATATCACTCGTGATGCTATCACTTTGATTATAAGCGAAACCCCTCTGAATATTCTCATTGAAGACATCTCTGATGATGAGAAAAGGAACTTGCTTTATGATATGGAGTTGCTTGGATTGCTTGATAAGCCTGAGTAACCTCACCGTTCTCAACAGTTTGAGATTAAGCACGCTTTGCTCATGCAAATGCTCGCCAAGGTAAAAAGTACCACTATAGGCCACGATTGACGGAAATATAATGCCCATACGAACGGCTCTCCGGAGCCGTTTTCTCTTGATGTTGTATTCCATATAAACGCCGATAGGATGCGGCGGGCAAACCGCTCAACCCGAACAACGTCAAGCTGCCGCAGCTGAGTAACGGTGACTGGAGCAAGGTGGCGCAGCGGGTGGCCGGGCAATCGGTCATAAGCTCCAGCCTGAATACCGCCATCAATGGTGGCAGTTTCAAAGACAACCTGACCAATGCGCTGCTGGCGAACATCGGCAGCCAGGTTCAGGCCGAGGGCGCCAATCTGATCGGGGATAACGGCGACGTTCTGGGTGCGGCCGGGAAGTCAGTCAGCCATGCGGTTGTGGCAGGTATCGCTGCGGAAATCGGGCGCGGCGACGGTAAAGGGGCTGCTGCCGGGGCGCTGGCAGCGGAGCTGGCCGGCGTCGTGATGCAGAGCACGCTGTTCGAACCGGCCAATCTCAACGAAAAGGAACGCCAGCTCTACCGTTTGCAGGAAGCGCTAAACGGCAATGAAGTAAAAGAGCAAACGGCACGAGTGATCGGGGCTTTGACCGGGGCGTTGACAACGCATACGCCGGAAGGCGCCTACAGTGCTGCGGACAGTGCGCAGTCGGTTTATCGCTACAACATGACCGAACATATGTTGATGCAGTATGCGCTGGATAATCAGAAAGACATTTTGGCCGCTGATAAAGGTGATGTTGCTGCGGCAAAACGTGTTGTGGCTCGCCGAGAAGCTGCCGCAATAGTGGCGACCGTAGGTGGCGGCGGTCTGGTACTTGCTGCGGGGGGAATGACGCTGGTGGGAGCTGCGCCAGAATTGGTTCTGGCTGCACGATTGGCAATTGCCGGCTGTAAAACCAACCCCGCGCTTTGCCTGAACCAGGCCGGTATTTATGCGGCAGATATTGTGGCACCAGAGGCGATTATTGGTACTGGCGCCGTAACCACCGGCAGCACATTGATTCTGGGGAAAACCGAAGACAGCGTGAGGAAGTTGAGCCGACAGCTGGTGAACGCTTCCGATGAATTATACAAAACAAAAACGTTCAACACTCAGCCGGTTGCCGATTTTATCAAAGGGGAAACGGCAGCCGGGGCGAATTTGTCGACTAAAACGGCAGATTATCTACGGGACATGCAGAAGGTTAACACTAACCAGTTGGTCAAGGTGTTTGACCCGAAACAGAACGAAAGTAAGCTGAACGTGTTTGGTCAGCAGTTTGAGCAGGTTCTGGGCGAAGGTGGAAGCAACAAATCCGGGACGACCAAGGTTTTTGCGACTGAAAAATTGTCAAAACAAGAAATCATCGACTATGCCCAATCGCTGGCTGGAACGATGCCATTAGAAGAGATAAAAACCCCAAAAGGCATGGTTTACTTTGCAAAAAAAGATGGAATGGTTATCAATCTTAGAGATTTTTCCAAAAGTGAGGATAGCACAAAGGCTCGATGGACGATTGAAATTATAAAAAATGAACAACTCAATAATCTACAGGGAAAAGTTAAAAAACCTATTGAAATTAAATTTAGGTAACTCATATGAAAATTACAGCTGAGGAATTTCTCGAATACAAGAATGCCTTAGAAGGTCATTCGATGAATGCTATCTGGCATGTGACTCTACCAGAGTGTTATGGCGAGGAACCAAGTTTTAGTCAAAGAAAATCATTTTTCTTTCAACTATTACAGATGCTACTTGAAGATGGGAAAATTAGGTTGGCTTCTCATGGTAAGTATCTTCGAGGCAGCACTAGTGAGCAAATATCGCTATTTAAACATGTTTTCCCCAAAAATCAGGAGGAAATGGATGCCGATGCCTTCGACGGATTCTGGTTTCTGACAGAGGAATGCCCCGGCGGCATCGTCTGGATCCATGACAGCGGCTACGAAGATTGGACCTGATCCGCACACAGAAACGGCTCTTCGCAGCCGTTTCTTTTTTTTAACGTCCCCGCCCCGAAACCCGCAACACCACCCCCACCAACAGCAGCGCGGCCCCCGAGGCATAGAGCGGGAACCAGCGCGTCCACCAGAGCGGGGAAAACCGCGGGGTGCTATTGGGATCTGCAGGCGCGTAGCCGCTATAGGTATTTAGACCGGCGGCGATGGCGAGCATCGCCAGGCCGATAAAAAGCAGCAGGTTTGAAACTTTAGCCATTTACGTTACTCCTTCGTAGAAATTCAGAGGAAAGGTTCTTGTTATTGCGGTGCGTTACTGTTTCATCCACTATTCCGGTTAAATACGCTCTTGGCTTTTTTATCAGCTCATTTTCCGGTAAAAATGGCATCACCGAATACTAGCCGGTTATTCGCCAATAAAAAACCCGCCAGCGCGGGTTTTCTCTTTTTCTCGCTAGCCGTCACTTCACCAGCGGCTTATCATTGGGCGTTTTGAACTTCGCCAGATATTGCGGCTGGAAGATGCACATGCGCAGCACGGTGCGGTATTCGCCGTTGACGAAGAACTCGTCAATCAGCTCGCCTTCCACGTTGAAGCCCAGCTTGCTGTAGATGTGGATCGCCTTCGGGTTCTCCTTGTCGACGATCAGGTACAGCTTGTACAGGTTCAGCACCGAGAAGCCGTAGTCCATCGCCAGGCGGGCGGCGGTGCTGGCGTAGCCTTTGCCCTGGTGGGCGGGATCGATGATGATCTGGAATTCTGCGCGGCGGTGGATGTGATCGATCTCCACCAGTTCCACCAGGCCGACCTTGGCGCCTTCGTGCTCGATGATAAAGCGGCGCTCGCTCTGATCGTGGATGTGTTTGTCGTAGAGATCGGAAAGTTCGACAAAGGCTTCGTAGGGTTCTTCAAACCAATAGCGCATAACGCTGGCGTTGTTGTCCATCTGGTGGACGAACGACAGATCGTCCCTTTCCAATGGGCGTAACCTGACGCTGGCAGTGCTGGACATGTGGGCTCCTCTGTGCCGTGAAATTGTGCAAAGTATAACTTCACAGAATGGATGAAGGCGAAAAAAAACGGCGCCGCGTGGGCGCCGTTTAGGCAAGGTTCAGGCTGCGCGCCTCAGTCGGCGGCGTGGCCCTGCTCAGGCAGGCGTTCGCCGTCCAGCCAGGCGGCGCCGTCGCGCATTGCCAGGCGGCCGTCGACGAACCAGCTCACCACCAGTGGATAGATCGTGTGTTCCTGGGTTTGCACCCGTTCAACCACGTCATCTTCCTCGTCGTCAGCGAAAATCGGCACCTTGGCCTGCAAAATCACCGGGCCGCCGTCGAGCTGTTCGGTCACGAAGTGCACCGAGGTGCCGTGTTCGCTGTCGCCGTTGTCGATGGCCTGACGGTGGGTATGCAGCCCCGGGTATTTCGGCAGCAGGGAAGGGTGGATGTTCAGCAGGCGGCCGGCATAGCGCTGCACGAACTGCGGGCTGAGGATACGCATGTAGCCGGCCAGCACCACCAGATCGGGCTGGTACTGGTCGATGGCGTCCGCCAACGCGGCGTCGAACGCCGCGCGATCGGCGTAAGCCTTGGCATCCAGCGCCTGGGCGGCGATGCCCGCCGCCTCTGCACGTTGCAGGCCGTAAGCCTGCGCCTTGTTGCTGAATACCGCCACGATCTCGGCGGCGATGCGGCCCTGCTGGCAGGCGTCAATCAGCGCCTGGAGATTGCTCCCCTGGCCGGAGACCAACACCACGATCTTTTTCATCAGTTGATGACCACTTGTTGTTCGTCGGAAGAGGCGGTCAGTTTACCGATTTTCCACGCTTTTTCACCTGCCGCGGTCAGCAGCGCGATGGCCGTTTCCACTTCGGCTTCCGGCAGGGCGATGACCATGCCTACGCCGCAGTTGAAGGTGCGGTACATTTCATGACGGCTGACGTTGCCGGCCTGCTGCAGCCAGGTGAACACCGCCGGCCACTGCCAGCTGGCTTCGTCGATCACCGCCTGCATGCCTTCCGGCAGCACGCGCGGAATGTTTTCCCAGAAGCCGCCGCCGGTGAGGTGAGCGATGGCGTGGACGTCCGCCTTCTCGATCAGCTCCAGCACGGACTTCACGTAAATCTTGGTCGGCGCCAGCAGGTGGTCGGCCAGCGGTTTGCCTTCCAGCTGGGTGGCGGTCGGATCGGTGTTGCTCACTTCCAGGATTTTGCGCACCAGCGAGTAGCCGTTGGAGTGCGGGCCGGAAGCGCCCAGGGCGATCAGCGCGTCGCCGGACTGCACTTTACTGCCGTCGATGATCTCGGATTTTTCGACCACGCCGACGCAGAAACCGGCCACGTCGTAATCTTCGCCGTGGTACATGCCCGGCATTTCAGCGGTTTCGCCGCCCACCAGCGCACAGCCGGACTGTTTGCAGCCTTCGGCGATGCCGGTGATCACGCTGGCCGCGGTGTCCACATCCAGCTTGCCGGTCGCGTAGTAGTCGAGGAAGAACAGCGGCTCGGCGCCCTGAACCACCAGATCGTTGACGCACATCGCCACCAGATCGATGCCGATGGTGTCGTGGCGTTTCAGATCCATCGCCAGACGCAGCTTGGTGCCCACGCCGTCGGTACCGGAAACCAGCACCGGCTCGCGGTATTTCTGCGGCAACGCACACAGGGCGCCAAACCCGCCCAGACCGCCCATCACTTCCGGGCGACGGGTCTGTTTAACTACACCTTTGATGCGATCTACCAATGCGTTGCCTGCATCGATATCGACACCTGCGTCTTTATAGCTGAGAGAGGTTTTGTCGGTCACTGCGCGATTCCCCACGACGGTTTGCGGTTTGAAAACTGTGCTTCCGATGTTGATTCCGGAATAAGGCGCGGCAATTCTAACAGCGCAGGCAAACGTTTGCGAGCGGCTTGTGAACCGGCTCCGCTTTTTCGTCATCTATACTGATATTCAAACTTTTGTTGATCCCGATCGGGCTATTGTGGGTGGCGCAGCGAAAAAAAGGAGGTATAATCCCGCGATTTTTTTGGCCGCAACCACCTTAATAGGAGAAAAATGATGAAGATCGTTGAGGTGAAACACCCGCTGGTAAAACACAAGCTTGGCCTGATGCGCGAAAATGACATCAGCACCAAACGCTTCCGTGAGCTGGCCTCAGAAGTGGGTAGTTTACTGACCTATGAAGCGACCGCCGATCTGGAGACGGAAAAAGTCACCATCGAAGGCTGGTGCGGGCCAGTTGAAGTGGAACAGATCAAAGGGAAAAAGATTACCGTGGTGCCTATCCTGCGCGCAGGCCTGGGCATGATGGAAGGGGTGCTGGAGCACGTGCCGAGCGCGCGCATCAGCGTGGTGGGCGTTTACCGCGACGAAGAAACCCTGGAGCCGGTGCCGTACTTCCAGAAGCTGGTTTCCAACATCGAAGAGCGCATGGCGCTGGTCGTCGACCCGATGCTGGCCACCGGCGGTTCGATGATCGCCACTATCGATCTGCTGAAGAAAGCCGGCTGCCACAGCATCAAGGTGCTGGTCCTGGTGGCGGCGCCGGAAGGCATCGCCGCGCTGGAGAAAGCGCATCCGGACGTTGAGCTGTACACCGCCTCCATCGATCAGTGCCTGAACGACAAGGGCTATATCGTGCCTGGCCTGGGCGATGCGGGCGACAAGATATTTGGTACTAAGTAAACATTTGAGCCGACTTAACGAGTCGGCTTTTTTATGCTCTTCGTCTTTCAAGCTACAGCGTTGTTGGCTGCAGGCAGTAACCTCAGTCACTTATTTGATATAAGCTCCTGGGGATTATTGCCCTGGCCGCCTGGCTGTAACTTGAAATCCATTGAGCATAGACAATTCAGCTTGCATAACGATTAATGACTCAGAGGAAAAGCACACATGACCCGTCGCGCCATCGGCGTCAGCGAGCGCCCGCCGCTGCTCCAGACCATTCCGCTCAGCTTCCAGCACCTGTTCGCCATGTTCGGCGCCACCGTGCTGGTGCCTATCCTGTTCAAGATCAACCCGGCGACCGTGCTGTTGTTCAACGGCATCGGCACGCTGCTGTATCTGTTCATCTGTAAAGGCAAGATCCCGGCCTACCTCGGTTCCAGCTTCGCGTTTATCTCGCCGGTGCTGCTGCTGTTGCCGCTCGGTTATGAAGTGGCGTTGGGCGGTTTCATCATGTGCGGCGTGCTGTTCTGCCTGGTGGCGCTGATCGTGAAAAAGGCCGGCACCGGCTGGCTGGACGTGATGTTCCCGCCGGCGGCGATGGGAGCGATCGTCGCCGTCATCGGGCTGGAGCTGGCTGGCGTGGCGGCCAACATGGCGGGGCTGCTGCCGGCGGAAGGCACCAGCGCCGACTCGACCACCATCACCATTTCGCTGGTGACGCTGGCGGTCACGGTGCTCGGCTCGGTGTTGTTCCGCGGCTTCCTGGCGATTATCCCGATCCTGATCGGCGTGCTGGTGGGCTATGCGCTGTCGTTCTTCATGGGCGTGGTGGATTTGACCCCGATCCGCGAGGCGCACTGGTTTGCGCTGCCGACCTTCTACACCCCGCGCTTTGAGTGGTTCGCCATCTTCACCATTCTGCCGGCGGCGCTGGTGGTGATCGCCGAGCACGTCGGCCACTTGGTGGTGACCGCCAACATCGTGAAAAAAGACCTGATCCGCGATCCGGGGCTGCACCGTTCGATGTTCGCCAACGGCATTTCGACGGTGTTCTCCGGCTTCTTCGGTTCCACGCCGAACACCACCTACGGCGAGAACATCGGCGTGATGGCCATCACCAAGGTCTACAGCACCTGGGTGATCGGCGGCGCGGCGGTGCTGGCTATCCTGCTGTCCTGCATCGGCAAGCTGGCGGCGGCGATCCAGGCGGTGCCGGTGCCGGTGATGGGCGGCGTTTCCCTGCTGCTGTACGGCGTGATCGGCGCCTCGGGCATTCGCGTGCTGATCGAGTCCAAAGTGGATTACAACAAGGCGCAAAACCTGATTCTGACCTCGGTGATCCTGATCATCGGCGTGAGCGGCGCCAAGGTGCATATCGGCGCGGCGGAGCTGAAAGGCATGGCGCTGGCGACCATCGTCGGCATTGGCCTGAGCCTGCTGTTCAAGGTCATCAGCCTGTTCCGCAAGGAAGAAGAGGTGCTTGACGCGCCGGACGAACCGGCGGAGCAGAAGTAACGAAAAGGGCAGCCCAGGGGCTGCCCTTTTGACTTGGGGTGTGCGGCTTAGCTGCGAATTTTGCGGTACACGAACAGCACCACGATGGCGCCGATAACCGCTACCACGAAGCTGCCGAAGTTGAAGCCGTCAACCTTGCCGTAGCCGAAGAAGGTGCTGATATAGCCGCCGACCACGGCGCCGATGATCCCCAGCACAACGGTCAGGATAAAGCCGCCGCCGTCTTTGCCGGGCATGATCCACTTAGCCAAAATACCGGCGATCAGGCCGAAGATAATCCAGGAAATAATCCCCATTTACTGCTCCTTTCTTTTGTGGCTGAGAATGGCTTACTGCTGGGTGGCCGGCTGCGTATTGCCGTTCACCGCCGCATCGGTCTCTTGTTTCAACTCTTGCGTTTTGTTTTCGGCGCTGTTCTTGATGGCTTCGGTCTTCGCCTTGGCCTGCTCGGTCAGATCGTTAGCGCCGTTGATGGCGTCGTTTTTGATGGCCTTGGCCTGATCCACCAGCTGCTGGCTTTGTTTGCCGGCGTCATCCTTGATCGCGGCGGCCTTGGCCTTGGCGTCGTTGGTGATGGCGTCGGCCTGCTTGGCGGCTTCATCTTTAATCGCCGAGGCTTTGTCCTTCAGCTGGTCTGCCTGCGTGGCGGCCTCTTTTTTGATTTCATCTGCCGTCGCTTTCGCTTTGTCCGTCAGATCGTCCGCTTTTTTCTGGGCGGCGTCTTTCATCTGCTCGGCGCTGTCTTTGGCTTTATCCAGGTTGGCGTCAACCTTGGAAGAGTCATCACAGCCGGCAACCAACAACCCGATAAAGGAGGCTAACAGCACTTTATTCCATACTTTCATCGTCTATATCCTTGCAGAAACCTTGTTGATGGTGATTGCGTTTTGCCTACCTATACTAGGTCATGTTTTACTTAAATTACAAATTTAACCTGCTTAGGCATGGAGTTAGGGTTTGATATCAGATTATTCTTGCCGGTGAGGGAGCCGCAATCGATTAAACGGCGCTAAGGCATTGCTCACTATTGCGGCATAAGATCCTGCCGGTTCAACAGCGCCCGTTTTCTGTGTTAAACTGCCTGCGTTTTTCTGCCAGTTTTGGTTGAGGTGCTTCTCTGAATACGCCGGCACAGCTTTCACTGCCACTTTATCTTCCCGATGATGAAACTTTCGCCAGTTTTTATCCGGGCGAGAACCCATCCCTATTAGCCGCGATCCAATCCGCCGTCCGTCAGGAACATGGCAGCTATATCTATTTTTGGTCGCGTGAAGGCGGCGGGCGCAGCCATCTGCTTCATGCGGCCTGCGCCGAGCTTTCGCAGAAGGGGGAAGCGGTGGGCTATGTGCCGCTCGACAAACGCGCTTACTTCGTGCCTGAAGTGTTGGACGGCATGGAGCAGCTGGCGCTGGTTTGCATCGACAATATCGAATGCATCGCCGGCGACGAAGAGTGGGAGATGGCGATCTTCAACCTCTACAACCGCATCCTGGAAACCGGCCGCACCCGTTTGTTCATCACCGGGGATCGCCCGCCGCGTCAGCTGAACCTGCGCTTACCGGATCTGGCTTCGCGCCTGGACTGGGGGCAGATCTACAAGCTGCAGCCGCTGTCGGACGAAGAAAAACTGCTGGCGCTGCAGCTGCGCGGCAAACTGCGCGGCTTCGAGCTGCCGGAAGACGTGGGCCGCTTCCTGTTGAAACGGCTGGATCGCGAGATGCGCACGCTGTTTATGACCCTCGATCAGCTCGATCGCGCCTCGATCACCGCCCAGCGCAAGCTGACCATCCCGTTCGTTAAAGAGATCCTGGGGCTGTAGCGGCGACCGCAAAAGAAAGGGCGCGACAGTGCGCGCCCGAATTCGAATTTACAAAATCTCCAGCACCTGCTCCGGCGGCCGGCCGATACGCGCCTTGCTGCCTTTCACCACGATCGGGCGTTCGATCAGTTTCGGGTTCGCCGTCATCGCTGCCAGCAGCTGTTCTTCGCTCAGGCTGTCGTCCGCCAGCTTCAATTCCTTGTACAGATCTTCTTTTTTGCGCATCAGATCGCGCGCGGATGTGAAGCCTAATTCTTTCAACAGCTTTTTCAGCTCATCGGCCGACGGGGGCGTTTCAAGATACAGCACCACCTTGGGATCGACACCGTGCTGCTCCAGCAGCGCCAGGGTTTCGCGGCTCTTGGAGCAGCGCGGATTGTGGTAAATCGTGACGTTTTTCATGGCGTTCATTCCTTGTTGAATCAGCTGCGCTGGTATTGGCGGAAGCGCTGTTGCAGTTGGCGCAGCTGGTCGATGCGCGCATCGTAGCGCGCCTGTTTCAGGCTGCCGAGTTTCTGCAGCGAGCTGGCATTGCTGAGCAGGCCGATGGCCTGATCGAGCCGGCCGGTCAGCGCCAGGCTTTCGGCGCGGGCCGACAGCTCTTCATCGCGCAGCCCCTGGGCGGCGCTGGCCTGCGCCAGCAGATCCCAGCCGTTCGGATCGTCCGGATGGGCAAAGGTATAGCGGTTCAGGATCTTCGAGGCCTGCGCCGGCTGGTTGCCTTCGACATAGGCATTGGCCAGGTTGAGCTGCAGCACCGGGTTGTTGTTCTGGGCGGCGTTGGCCGCCTGCAGGCGGGCGATGGCCTGTGGCGCGCGTTTTTGGCCGAGATCGATGTCGGTCATCAGGTCGATCAGCCAGACGTTTTTCGCATCCTGCGCCAGCATCGGTTGAATGATGTTGCGCGCATCGTCGTATTTTTTCGCTTCATAGAACAGGATGGCGCGACCGTATTTGGCGGCCGCCTGTTCGCGCACGTTGCCCTTGCTGAGTGAGCCGAGCAGCTCTTCGTTCAGGCCATAGCCTTCCGAGCTGTACATACCCAGTGCGCGCACTTTGGCCATCAGGTAGTCCTGCGAAGACTGTACGATGTGTTTCGGCATCTGGTTGGCGCGGTTGCGTGCGTCGGAGAGGCGGCTGTCCGGCAACGGGTGCGTCAGCAGCATTTCCGGCGGTTTGGAGGCGTAGCGCGACTGATCGGAGAGTTTTTGCAGGAAGTCGGGCATCGCTTCCGGATCGAAACCGGCGCGCTGAAGCACCTGAATGCCGATGCGGTCAGCTTCCTGTTCGTTCGACTGGGTAAAGCTGATCATGCCCTGCTGGGTACCGGCCAGGGTGCCGCTCAGCGCCGCCATGCCCATGGTCGGGTTGGCCATCGCCAGCAGGATGGAGCCGAGTGCGCCCACCCAGGTCAGCGGGGCGTTGCGCTGCTGATCTTCCATTGCGCGCGCCAGGTGGCGCTGGGTGACGTGCGAGATTTCGTGCGCCAGTACCGAAGCCAGCTGGCTTTCGTTGTCGCTGACGCGAAACAGCGCGGAATGCAGCACCACGTTGCCGCCGAAGAAGGCGAAGGCGTTGATCTCGTCGTTGCGCACCAGATAGAAATGGAACGGTGTGCGCACCGAATAAGCGCTGGCCACCAGCCGGTTGCCCAGCTGGTTGATGTACTGGCTCAGCAGCGGATCGTTGATCAGCGGGGCGCTGGCGCGCAGTTGGCGCACGTAGAAATCGCCCATCGCCAGCTCTTGTCCGATGCTCAGGGTGCCGCCGGCGGAGGTGCCCATATCTGGCAACTGGTCCTGGCTTTCCGCCTGTGCTGGCGCCAGGGCGGTGGCGTTCAGCGTGCCGAGCAGCAGCACCGCTAACGCGGTTTTGGTCAACCGGTTGGTCATAGTCAGGCGTTTCCCTTAAATAATCATTTCTAAGACGTCAGCAGCAGACAAGAGTTCTTTATTCCCACGGCGCAATCCGCGCGAAAGTGCGGCGGCTCATAAACTGCAGCGGCGGCACCCATCACATCATAGTCAGCCGCAGCCGACAAGGAAACGTTAGCCGGGCGCGGATCGGGCAAAAAAGTTTTATTTTTCATTTTGAAGGGCGCTTTCTGCGTCGCCGACGGCGCGCATTGTCAATAAAACACGGACAAAGTTGATCCGTGTTTTATTGACAAGATAAACGCAGACTCATATAGTCTGCGTTATTGAAGGTTCATTGACGGTCGAAAACGGACATATGGCGTACATCACAACCAGCGTTGAATATGGCATCCACTGCCTGCTGTGGCTGGTCGGCGATAACCAGCGCGCGCTCAGCAGCCGCGAACTCGCCGAGCTGCAGGGCATCTCCCCCAGCTTTCTGGCCAAGATTTTCCCCAAGCTGGAAAAGGCGGGGATCGTCGTCGCCAGCGAAGGGGTGCGCGGCGGCTACCGGCTGGCGCGCCCGGCGGATGAGATCAGTTTTCTGGCGATCATCGACGCCATCGAAGGGCACAAGCCGCTGTTCGATTGCCAGGAGGTACGCGGGCGCTGCGCAGTGTTCGACGATTCTCCGCCGGATTGGGCGGTCTCCGGTAAATGCGCCATCCACGCGGTGATGCTGCAGGCGGAGAAGGCGATGCGCGATGCGCTGGCGGCACAGACCCTCGGCGCCGTCGCGGCCCGCTTTGGCCGCAAGGCGCCGCAGGGCTTCTTCGGTGAGGTCAACCTCTGGCTCGATGAACGCATGACGGAACGCACCGCGCGCAGCGGCAAAACGGCGCGGGCCAAAACCTAACCACCGCCTTTCCTTAAAGCCAAACAGACTTTTTCCCGCCTCTTCGGAAGGGGCGGGCGGGCTTTCTGCACCCTGTTACGGGAGCGGAACGGCATCGTTCATCCGAAAAAACTGCGGGCAGCCTTATCGCCCGGTTAACCCTTTATGAAGGAGTCATCCCATGATGCAGAAAATAGTGATTGCCGGTTCCGGTTTTGCCGGTTTTTGGGCCGCCGTGTCCGCCATGCGCGCCATTACCCTCGCCGGTAAGCATGACGATATCGAGGTGCTCATGGTTTCGCCGACGCCAACGGTCACCATCCGGCCGCGCCTGTATGAAGCGGTGTTGGAAAACATGAATCCGGACATTTCCGCGCAGCTCGCCGCCGTCGGCGTGTGCCACCTGGCCGGGGCGGTAGAGCGCATCGATGCCGACGCCAAGACGCTCACGGTGGCGCAGGCGACGGGGGGATCCCTTGAATTGGCCTACGACCGCCTGGTGTGGGCCACCGGCAGTCGGCTTTCCGTGCCTGCGGTGCCGGGCTTTGCCGAATACGGTTTCAACGTCGATACGCTGGAAAGCGCGCAGCGTTTGGATGCCCATATCAAAGCGCTGGCAGCCAAACCGTCGACGCCGGCGCGCAACACCGCCGTGGTGGTGGGCGCGGGGCTGACCGGGCTGGAGAGCGCGGCGGAGATGCCGCAGCGGCTGCGGGATGCGCTGGGCAAAGACGAGACCGTGCGCGTGGTGATCGTCGATAGCGCCCCGGAAGTGGGCGCCGGAATGGGCGCGGAACCGGGGGCGGTGATTCGCCAGGCGCTGGCGGAGTGCGGCGTGGAAGCGCGAGCCGGCCTGCGCGTCTCGGCTATCGACGCTGAGGGGGTGATGCTGTCGAACGGTGAGCGTATCGCCGCCAACACGGTGATCCTGGCGGCGGGAGTGCGGGCGCATCCGCTGACCGAGCAGATCCCCGGCGAGCGCGACGGTAGCGGCCGGGTGATCGGCGACGCCTTCCTGCGCGCGCCGGCGGCGGCGGGCATTTTCGTGACCGGCGATACGGTGAAGGCGGCGACCGATGATCTCGGCAACCACAACCTGATGACCTGCCAGCATGCGATGAGCCTTGGCCGCGTGGCCGGCCACAATGCGGCGGCGGAGCTGGCGGGGTTGCCGACGCACCCGTACAGCCAGCCGAAGTATGTGACCTGCCTGGATCTGGGGCCCTGGGGCGCGCTGTATACCGAAGGCTGGGAGCGCCAGGTGCGCTTTACCCGTCAGGAAGGCAAAAAGATGAAGCAGGAGATCAACACGCAGTGGATTTATCCACCGGCGGCGGATCGCGAGGCGCTGTTTGCCGTCGCCAATCCGGATTTCGTGATTGTGCCTTAAGGAAGTCAAAACGGGAGCGGCAACGCTCCCGTCGTCATTTTCCCAGCGGCAGGAACGAGCGCTCCGGCACCACGGTTTTCATCACCAGCGTGGAGCTCAGGCGCTGCACGCCCGGCAGAGCGGAGAGTTTCTCGTCGTAAAGCTGTTGGAAAGCGGGCAGATCGCGGGCGATCACGTGCAGCAGATAGTCCGGATCGCCGAACAGCCGCTGCGCCTGCACCACCTGTGGAATGTCCATCATGGCGTTTTCGAAGGTTTCAACGGCGCGGCGATCGCCTTCGCGCATGGTGACGAACACCAGGGCGGAAAAGTTATAGCCCAGGCTGCCGGGATCGAGCTGGGCGCGGTAACCCCTGATCACCCCGGACTCCTCTAACGCCCGCACCCGGCGGTGGCAGGGAGAGACGCTCAACCCGATCCGCTCGGCCAGCTCGGTCACCGACAAACGCCCGTCGGCCTGTAGTTCAGCAAGAATCTTGCGATCAATCTTATCCATTTGGAAAAATTTCCCCGCTTATGCCGGTTTCAGGCAAGTAATTGAAAGCACATTTTAACGCCTTGAGGATATTCTTGCCATCTATTGAACGGTTTTGACGGCCGCCGCGGCAGGCGGAGGCCGTTCTTCTTCCAAAGAGGAAAGCGCAATGGTTCTTTGTTCTGAATGGCGCGGCGCGTTTGAGAGGGCGCCGGCATGACGCTCGCGCTGTTCGCCGCTTTTTGGGCGGTGTCGATTTTGTTGGTGATCACGCCGGGTATGGATTGGGCCTATGTGATCTCGGCGGGCATTCGCGGGCGGGTAGTGGTGCCCGCCGTCGCCGGCTTGCTGTTTGGCCACCTGCTGATGATTGCGATCGTGGTGGCGGGCGTCGGCGCGCTGCTGGTCGGCAACCCGCTGGCGCTGACGGCGCTTACCTTGCTGGGGGCGGCTTATCTGTTGTGGATCGGTTTCAACATGCTGCTGCACCCGCCGGTGCCCGGCGCCGGTGAAGATCAGCGTTCCGATTCCTGGCTGCGCTGGGCCGGTAAGGGCGTGTGCGTCAGCGGGCTGAATCCCAAGGTGTTTCTGCTGTTTTTGGCGCTGCTGCCGCAGTTTACCGACGCCCGGGCCGAATGCTCGGTGCCGATGCAGATGCTGGCGTTGGGCGTCGTGCATTTGATCAGCTGCGGCCTGGTGTATCTGCTGGTGGGATTCGGTTCGCAGTCGGTGCTGCGCACGCGCCCGCAGGCCGCGAAGGTCGTGGGGCGCATCTCCGGCGCGGCGATGATCGTCATCGCCCTCGGGCTGCTGGCCGAGCAGGCGCTGAAATAGCGCCTTGAAAGGCCCGCCTGTGCGGGCCTGGCGGTATCAGGCTTTGACGGCGAGCAGCACCGATGAGGCTTTAATCAGGGCGACGGCGCGCGAACCGTTCTTCAGCGCCATCTCCTGCAGGCTTTCATTGGTGATCACCGACGTCAGCACAAAACCGGCATCCGCTTTGAGGTGCACGGTGCTGTTGACCGCGCCGTGCTCAACCGCAATCACTTCCCCGGCAAACTGGTTGCGGGCGGAAAAACGCAAACCGCAATCCTCCGTCGCCAGGATCACCCACGGCGCTTTAATCAGCGCGACGGCCTCTTTACCGATGGTTAACCCCAGCGACTGTTGGCTTTGTACCGTGACGATGGCCACCAGTTTTTCACCGCCCTGCAGGGTGATCTCCACTTCGTCATTGACGGCGCCTTTAGCGACGGCGGACACGGTACCGGCTAACTGGTTACGGGCTGAAACGGGCATAGATTCTCCTTGAAAGGGGCAAAAGGTAAAATTTGTCGCCAGCATGGGCCCTAACCACCGCGATTGCCAATGTCGCGGGGGAAGTGTGTGAACTGGGGCGGTCTTGCTGAAAAATTACCGTCGGTAGATGTCCGGTCGGGCGATCTGCCAGACAAAATCGGGGCAGTTGATGGCGCTATACCCCACTTTTTCATAGAGCCAGGGGGCGGTGCTGGTGACCAGCATGATTCGCCGCAGCGTCGCCATCAGTGGATGGGCCTGGCAGCATTCCGCCAGCCACAGGCCCAACCCGCCTTTTTGATGCGCCTCCAGCACGTAAACGTCGCACAGATAGCCGAAGGTGGCGTAATCGGTGACCAGCCGGGCGAAACCGATTTGTCTGGTGCCGTGATACAAGCCGAAGCACAGGCTGTGGGAGAGGGACTGGCGAACGGTCTCTTTATCAATGCCCTCCGCCCATGACGAACGGGTAAGAAACGCATGAATGGCGTCAATATCCAGCAGGCTGGGCTCGGTGCTGACGAGATAGTCAGCACGCCGCCACTCACGTGGGGCAGGGATTGTCATGAGGGTTCTTCTCCTGTGCAAGCGTTAAGGTCTGGGCCGCCGTTCAGGCGTGCAGTTCGGCGACCGTCATGGTGAAAATCAGCGTGTCTTCGCCCTCGTTGGTGTAACGGTGCGGGCCGTCCGTTCTGGCGACCGCCGAACAGCCTGGCGTAATCCTGAGCTCGGTTTGTTCGACGGCAAGGCTCAAGACGCCTTGTTCAACGTGCAGCAGTTCGAAGGTGCCCGCCGGATGGCCGCTCGATGCATAGGCTTCCCCCGGCGCCATTTCCCAGCGCCACAGTTCTATCATGTTTGGGCCGCGGGTGCCTGCCAGCAAGCGGGCCGAGCCGCCGCGATCGCCGTGCCACAGCGTGGGAATGTCTTGGCTTTCAATCAGGTAGGCGGCGGGGGCGCGGGTCACGTTGACGATGTCCGCCACCGACAGGCCCAGCGCCGCCGCGAGCTTGCACAGGATGGCAATGCTGGGATTGGCGCTGCCTTTCTCGATCTCCACCAGCATGCCCTTGCTGACGCCCGCCCGGCGCGACAGTTCGTCCTGCGACAGCTTTTGGCTTTTTCGCTGTTGTTTGATGCGGTGCGACACCGCTTCGCTGACGGTTTGCACGTCGGCGCCGAACTCGGTCGGTCTGTTGACTTTTTCGCTCATCGGTCAATATCATGAAATAAAATGGTCAATATAGGATTATTCGATGATTTTAGTCGATCCGTCAATCGATCCGGCCGTCGCTGCGCTGGCGCCCGGTTTCCGGGCGTTAAGCATTACCGTGGCCGCGGCTCCCATAACCAACCCGGACGTAGGGGCGCTGGCGTTGGCGCAGGCCTGTCGCGCCCTCGGCGAGGAGGACGCGCCCTGGGCTGAGGCGCATCTCTCGGCCTGGCGCGATGTCTTCATGCTGTTTGGCGCCAAACCCAAGCGTACGCCCTGTTCCGCCGATGCCTTGCGCAAGCGCGCGCTGCGCGACGGCACGATGCCCAGCATCGATCCGGTGGTCGACCTCTACAACGCCGTCAGCATTCGTTATGCGGTGCCGGTGGGGGGCGAGAATATCGCGGCTTATGTCGGCGAGCCGCGGCTGATCGTCGCGGAAGGCAGCGAGCTGTTCGATACCGTCAAGGAGGGCGCGGTGATCCATGAATCGCCGGAGGCGGGGGAGGTGATCTGGCGCGACGATCGCGGTGTGACCTGCCGCCGCTGGAACTGGCGTCAGGGCGTCAGAACCCGGCTGAGCGCCGAGGCCGAACGGATGTGGTTCATCCTGGAGAGCCTGCCGGCAATGCCGTTGGCGGCGCTGCATGCGGCGGGCGACGAATTGATTGCCGGTTTACGGCAAATGATGCCCGGCGTTGCGATAGAGCAACGGCTCATCGGCTGCACCTCGTAACCGGCCTCAGCACTGGCGGCGGACCAAACCGGTGATCAGATCCAGCGCGTCGTCCGCCGCCGCGACTTCGCTCTCGCTGAGGGCCTGCCGTTCGATAAAGCTCTCGATGGCTTCCAGCAGGGAGAAAACGCTGATTTCGTCTCCTATCTTCACGACTTCCCAAACGCCACGTCCGATCGCCAGACAGATGGCTTCATCAAATTCACGCGGTTTGCTGTTCATCTTTTTTCCCCTACGGCGTTTGGGATTATATCGGCCATGCTACCGATTTTTGGCCGGCGACTGTCTGACAAAAATCCCATTTTTTCGTTGATGCTGACTGGCGCACGATCGCGGGCATTGGCGAAATTCTGATTTCCTGGTCGTGGCCAAATTTCCCTTGTGACCACCGTGTCGGCGCGGTATTGTCGCCAAATGACGACAATACCGCCTCATTGTCCGCATAAAAAATTCATGACGTTATCATCCCTTCATCCCGCTGCCGTGCGGGATTTTTTTATGAGGTTTATCTCAAAGTGCGGATAACCTCGATGCGATCGCTTGCCATGCTCTGGGAATAATCCTAGCTTGAAATAGTCATTTAGGGTTAGCAATCCCTCATGACCTCCTTGTAACACTTGATGCACCAGAACGTTTTCTCCCCCGCTTAGGCGGGGTTTTTAATGACGTGCATCGGAAAAGGCCCTCAACGTAGAACCGACAGAGTTCGTGACGATAACCAGTTTAAGTATCAGGGGACGGGACTATGAAAAATGATCTGGCGGCGGCGATCGCGATTGGCTGTGTATTGTTGTTCGCACTGGCGGTCGGTTCGCCCCTTTCTATCGGTACCTCGCTGTAATCTTCCGCGGCCCCGTCCGGGGCCGTTTACCCAGTCTGTCGCCGCGTCTGCGGATTTTTGCGCCGATTGCCTGCCCGCGCGATAAAATCAGCCAAATCGCTGTTGATGTATGGCCAACTTTGAGTACTCTGAGTGCTTTGCACACCTCGAGTGCGCCCGTTCCATCTATGCTTTAATCAGACCCATCACAGGAATCGCCATGCCCGCCCGCCAAATCTCGAGGAGCCCGCTCTGATGCTGGAGATGTTATTACAGTGGTACCGCCGCCGCTTCACCGATCCGCAGGCTATCGCGCTGCTGGTGATCCTGGTCGCCGGGTTCCTTATTCTCTATTTTTTGCACGGTATTCTGACCCCGTTGCTGGTCGCCATCGTGCTGGCCTATCTGCTGGAGTGGCCGACCGCGCGCCTGCAGCGCATCGGCTGTTCACGCACCTGGGCGGCGAGCATCATGCTGCTGGTGTTCGCGGGCGTCGCCATGCTGCTGGTGTTCGTCGTTGCGCCAACCGCCTGGCAGCAGGGCATCAATCTGATGAGCGATCTGCCGGGCATGCTCAATCAGTTCTATAACTATGCCGCGACGCTGCCGAAGCGTTACCCGGCGCTGGTGGATGCCGGCATCATCGACATGATGGCGGAGAACCTGCGCAGCCGGCTGTCCGGCATGGGCGAGTCGGTGGTGAAATTCTCGCTGGCGTCGCTGGTCGGCCTGCTGACGCTGGCTATCTACCTGATCCTGGTGCCGATGATGATGTTCTTCCTGTTGAAGGACAAAGAACAGCTGCTGAACGCGGTGCGCCGCGTGCTGCCGCGCAATCGCGGCCTGGCGGGGCAGGTCTGGAACGAGATGAATCAGCAGATCACCAACTACATTCGCGGCAAGGTGCTGGAGATGGTGATTGTCGGCGTGGCGACCTATCTGGTGTTCGCCGTGCTGGACATGCGCTACTCGCTGTTGCTGGCGGTGCTGGTGGGCTTCTCGGTGTTGATCCCCTACATCGGCGCGGTGCTGGTCACCATTCCGGTGATGGTGGTGGCGCTGTTCCAGTGGGGCGTCGGCGCCGATTTCTGGACGCTGATCGTCGCCTATCTGGTGGTGCAGGGGCTGGACGGCAATCTGCTGGTGCCCATTTTGTTCTCCGAAGCGGTCAACCTGCATCCGCTGGTGATTATCCTGTCGGTGATCGTGTTCGGCGGGATGTGGGGCTTTTGGGGCGTGTTTTTCGCCATACCGCTGGCGACGCTGGTGAAGGCGGTGATCCATGCCTGGCCGGATGAACTGCGGGTCGAAGTGGAAGACAAGGCCGACTGACAGGGAAGAAACGAAGCGCAGCAGGCCGCTGCGCTTCGTGAGAATTACTGCTGCAGGTAGCTCAGAACGATGTCGTGGTGATTGGTGGTTTTGAAATCATCAAACACTTTTTCAATCTTGCCTTTGCCATCGATCAGGAAACTGATGCGGTGAATACCGTCGTAGGTCTTGCCCATGAAGGTTTTCTCGCCCCACACGCCAAACTGTTGCGCTACCTGATGATCTTCATCAGACAACAGCGTGAAGTTGAGCAGCTCCTTTTCGGCGAAGCGCGACAGTTTTTCCGGTTTGTCGGTGCTGATGCCCAGCACTTCGACGCCGACCTTTTTCAATTCGTCCATGTTGTCCCGCAGGCCGCAGGCTTGCACGGTGCAGCCCGGCGTCATCGCCTTCGGATAGAAATAGACCAATACTCGCTGTCCCTGGAAGTCGGCCAAATTAATTTCCTCACCGTCCTGGTCAGGCAAACTAAATTTCGGCGCTGTGTCACCGGCTTTCAATGGGCTCATCACTACTCTCCATCTTTCTCGTCATGCTGTGGATAGTTCACCACGCTAATACTGCCTTGCGCGTTCAATTCTGTACATAGGCGATGGAAGGCTTGCTCAATATTTGAGGCGTCCCGATCGCCGGAGCTGTGGGCGGTGATTTGGATATACAGCTGCGGCGGCAGATCGCCGTCCGCCGGCTGCGTGCGTGAGACCAGTTCGGCGATATTCATCTGGCTGGAGTCGAACAGATCGGTAAAGCGTTCGATGATGTGCGGCGAGTCCTTCACTTCCACCTGCACCCACACCGTGGCCGGCATCGGCGGCCTTTCGTGCGAGTTTGTGCGCTTCATCACGATCAGCAGATCCAGCTCCGCGCCTTTTTGCGGCAGGGTGGATTCGATCAGGGTGATGGCGTTCCAGCTGCCGGACAGCAGCATGATGAACGTGAACTCCTCTCCCAGCATGGCCAGACGGCTATCTTCGATATTGCATCCGCAACTGCTGACGTGGCGGGTGATGGTATTGACGATTCCGGGGCGGTCGGCGCCGAGCGCGGTAATCACGAGATAGTGTTCGTCTGACTGAGGCAAAATAGCGCTTCCTGTCGTGCTTAATGGGGTTACCATGGTAAACATAAAAAAAACCGCCTGCCAAGCGCTTACAACGCGGTTGTGCGCTTGCTTTTGGATAGGCAGCAAAAGTACCATGAGTGACTTGTTTGTGGAGGGGACGGCCAATGTTTACGGGAAGTATTGTTGCACTGGTTACGCCGATGGACGACAAAGGTGCTGTCGATCGCGCGAGCCTAAAAAAATTGATCGATTATCATGTAGCCAGTGGCACCGCGGCGATCGTTTCCGTAGGGACCACCGGCGAGTCCGCAACGCTTGCCCATGACGAGCACGTTGACGTGGTGCTGCAGACGCTGGAGCTGGCCGACGGCCGCATCCCGGTGATCGCCGGCACCGGCGCCAACGCCACCGCCGAAGCCATCGCGCTCACCACCCGCTTCGCCAATACCGGCGTAGTGGGCTGCCTGACGGTGACGCCGTACTACAATAAGCCGACGCAGGAAGGGCTGTACCAGCACTTCAAGGCGATCGCCGAGAGCACCGAGCTGCCGCAGATCCTGTATAACGTGCCTTCGCGCACCGGCTGCGACATGCTGCCGCCGACCATCGCTCGGCTGGCGAAAATCAAGAATATTGTTGCTGTAAAAGAAGCGACGGGGAACTTAAGTCGCGTTAGTCAGATCCAAGTGCTGGTTGACGATGAAGATTTCATTTTGCTGAGCGGCGACGACGCCAGCGGGCTGGACTTCATGCAACTGGGCGGCAAAGGGGTGATTTCCGTGACGGCCAACGTGGCCGCGCGCGAGATGGCGGAACTTTGCGCGCTGGCGGCGCAGGGCAAATTTGCCGAAGCGCGCCGTTTAAATCAGCGCTTGATGCCGTTGCATCAGGATCTATTTGTAGAAGCAAACCCAATTCCGGTGAAGTGGGCCTGTAAGGCGTTGGGATTGATGGCAACCGATACGCTGCGTCTGCCGATGACGCCGTTGAGCGAAGCCGCCCGCCCGGTGGTGGAGCGCGCGCTGAAAAGCGTCGGTTTGCTGTAACTCTAAGGGAAATTTGATGGCTTATTCATTGCAAAAGTCGACGGTAGCAAAAGTAGTGGGCATCTCCTTGGTGATGATGCTGGCAGCCTGCAGCAGCGATCAGCGCTACAAGCGCCAGGTCAGCGGCGACGAGGCTTACCTCGACGCGGCTCCGCTCAAGGCGCTGAACGCGCCGTCCGGCATGATCCTGCCGGTGCAGAGCGGCAACTATGACGTTCCCGCCACGACGCTGCAAGGCAACGTCGGCAAGCAACTGGACATTCGTCCGCCGGTGCAGCCGTTGGCGCTGCTGAGCGGTTCACGCGCGCAATACGCCGGCGACAGCGGCACGCTGCTGCTGGAAAACAGCCCGCAGAACCAGAACCTGTGGTCGCGCGTGGTCAGCCTGCTGCAGGCGAAGAACATCGCGATCGCTTCCCGCCAGGACGCCGGTCAGACCCTGACCACCGACTGGGTGAAGTGGAACCGTCTGGACGAAGACAACCAGTACGAAGGCCGTTATCAGATCAGCGTGCAGCAGCAGGGCTACCAGCAGGCGCTGGTGGTGAAAAGCGTTGGCCTGCAGCAGCAGGGCAAGACTGAGCAGGTGA
Organism: Serratia sp. HRI; assembly: GCF_010119335.3. Lineage (NCBI taxonomy): Bacteria > Pseudomonadati > Pseudomonadota > Gammaproteobacteria > Enterobacterales > Yersiniaceae > Serratia > Serratia sp. HRI. Next base: position 4,086,841 of record NZ_CP083690.1, read on the forward strand.
CCGACCAGTCTGAGATTCAGCGCTACAACGGCATGATGATCAACACCCTGATCGAAGGCCTGGACAAGCAGGACAACCTGGCGAGCAGCCAGACCGCCAGCCGCTTCGGCGCGCTGGACGTGCAGAGCGGCGCCGATGACACCGGCCTGCCGATGCTGGTGGTGCGCGGCCCGTACACCGTGGTGTGGGATCGCCTGCCGGCGGCGCTCGAAAAACTGGGGATGAAAGTGGGTGACCGCAGCCGTCCGCAGGGCACCGTTGCCGTGACCTACAAGTCCCTGAGCAGCAGCGATTGGGATGCGTTGGGCGTCAAGGATCCTGAACTGGCGGAAGGCGATTACAAACTGCAGGTCGGCGATCTCAACAACCGCACCAGCCTGCAATTCATCGATCCGAAAGGCAAACCGCTGACCCAGTCGAAAAACGACGCACTGGTGGCGGCATTCCAGTCTGCCTTCAGTAAAACCAGCGTTAAATAATCAAAAAGGGGCTTCGGCCCCTTTTTGTTTTGTCGATACGGTATCGTTTGCGTCGCAGGTTTGGCACAATAGTGTCCGGCACGCCAAAGAATTCATTAGGTCAATTCTATACCCCCTAATTTCGGGCCGCGCTCGGGAGACAACGGGGATACATCACTGGAGTAAGTAAGATGCAAAAGCTAGCTGAGCTGTATCGCGGAAAGGCAAAAACCGTTTACACCACCGAGAATCCCGATCTGTTGGTGTTGGAGTTCCGCAACGATACGTCAGCACTGGATGGTCAGCGCATTGAGCAGTTCGATCGCAAAGGCATGGTGAACAACAAGTTCAACCATTTCATCATGAGCAAACTGGAAGAAGCCGGCATCCCGACCCAGATGGAGCGTCTGCTGTCCGACAACGAAGTGCTGGTGAAGAAGCTGGACATGGTGCCGGTGGAGTGCGTGATCCGCAACCGCGCCGCCGGTTCGCTGGTGAAGCGTCTGGGCATCGAAGAAGGCCTGGAGCTGAATCCGCCGCTGTTCGATCTGTTCCTGAAAAACGACGCCATGCACGATCCGATGGTCAACGAATCCTACTGCGAAACCTTTGGCTGGGTGAGCAAAGAGCATCTGGCGCGCATGCGCGAGCTGAGCTACCGCGCCAACGACGTGTTGACCCAGCTGTTCGACGACGCGGGCCTGATCCTGGTCGACTTCAAGCTGGAGTTCGGCCTGTTCAACGGTGAAGTGGTGCTGGGCGATGAGTTCTCGCCGGATGGCAGCCGCCTGTGGGACAAAAACACCCTGGACAAGATGGACAAAGACCGTTTCCGTCAAAGCCTGGGCGGCCTGATCGAAGCCTATGAAGAAGTGGCGCGCCGCATCGGCGTGAAGCTCGACTAAGCATTGGCACCGCCATTCGGGGCGATCCGGCCGGATCGTCCCGCTATTCTGCGTTTTTCCAGAAAATTTCTACATTTCCTCCGCGGCAGACCATTTATAATGATGGATGCGAGATGACTAAAACCTATCCCACTCAGGCTTGAAGCTGCCTTTGCGCTTACGATCGCGGCGCAACTTCAACGAGCAGGGGAAATATCTGGAGTATATTTATGCGTTGGCAAGGGCGTCGGGAAAGTGACAATGTTGAGGATCGTCGCGGGCAGTCTTCAGGTTTGGGCGGCGGTGGCGGCGGTTTCCGCGTGCCGGTGCGCGGCAAGGGCGGCATCGTCATTTTGGTGGTGGTGCTGGTGGCCGGCTATTACGGCATCGATCTGTCGCCGCTATTGAACGGCGGTAACGTCGCACCGCAGGGTCAACAGCAGAGCGCCAACATCAGTCCGAAAGACGATGAGCTGGCCAAATTCACTTCGGTGGTACTGGCCTCCACCGAGGATAACTGGAAAGAGATTTTCCAGCGCATGGGCAAAACCTATCAACCGCCGAAGCTGGTGATGTATCGCGGCGTCACGCGCACCAGCTGCGGCACCGGCCAGGCGGCGATGGGGCCGTTCTACTGCCCGGGTGACAGAACGGTGTATATCGATCTGTCTTTCTATCAGGACATGAAAACCAAGCTGGGCGCCGGCGGTGATTTCGCCCAGGCCTATGTGGTGGCGCACGAAGTCGGCCACCACGTGCAGAACCTGCTGGGCATCGAGCCCAAGGTGCGCCAGATGCAGCAGGGCGCCAGCCAGGCGGAAGTGAACCGTCTGTCGGTGAAAATGGAGCTGCAGGCGGACTGCTTCGCCGGCGTGTGGGGCAAATACGCCGAGAAGCAGCAGATGCTGGAAGAGGGCGACCTGCAGGCGGCGCTGAACGCCGCGCAGGCGATTGGTGACGATCGGTTGCAGCAGCAGAGCCAGGGCCGCGTCGTGCCGGACAGCTTCACCCACGGCACCTCGCAGCAGCGCTACACCTGGTTTAAACAGGGCTTCGACAGCGGCGATCCCAATACCTGCAACACCTTCGCATCCCGTTAACACCTCACGTGCCGGAGCCTGACTCCGGCATTTTTTTCGAATTGAGATACAGCCTTATGCTACAGGCAGCGCAACAACTCATGCGGCGGCAGGGCATCCGGCGCCTGCTGGTGCTCAGCGGCGAACCTGACTGGTGCCGCGAACAGGCGCAGCGGCTGGCGGCGACGTTGCCCGGCGACTGGCCGTGGGTGGGGGAAAAACCGCCGCCCGGCCTGACGGTGTTGGCGAGCGGCGCAGTGCGCCAACTGCTGGGGCAGGAACGGCTGCACGCGGTGTTCGACGCCGGTCAGTCGCTGGACGTGGAGGCGTTGGCGGCGCTGTGCGGCGCATTGCGTGCCGGCAGCTGGCTGCTGTTGCTGACGCCGCCCTGGCGGCAATGGCCGCAGCAGCCGGACGGCGACAGCCTGCGCTGGAGCGATTGCCCGCAGCCAATTACCACCCCGCATTTCATCCACCATCTGCAACAGCATCTGGTCGACGACCGAGAAGTGACGATCTGGCGGCAGGATGAGCCCCTGACGCTGGCCGCGCTGCCGGCGCGTGAAGGATGGCAACCGCCGGATGGACGGCCGACCGAGGAACAGCAGGCGATCTTGACGGCGCTGCTGCAGGCCGAATCCGGCGTGTGGGTGCTGACCGCCGCCCGCGGCCGCGGCAAATCGACGCTGGCCGGCATGCTGGTAGCGCAGTCGCCGCTGACCTGCTGGATAACCGGGCCGAGCCGCGCCGCCACTGAGGTGGCCGGGGAATGGGCGCAGGGGCGCGCGCAGTTTTGGGCGCCCGATGCCTTGCTGGCGCAGTGCCGGGAGGGTGACGTCAGCGCCGTGGGGTGGCTGCTGGTGGATGAAGCGGCGGCGATCCCTGCGCCGCTGTTGCAGCAGCTGATCGGTTATTTCCCGCGCGTGCTGCTGACCACCACGGTGCAGGGCTATGAGGGCACCGGCCGCGGTTTTCTGCTGAAGTTTTGCGCCGGGCTGCCTTCCTATCAGGCGTTGAGTCTGCAACAGCCGATGCGCTGGGCACAGGGGGATGCGCTGGAGCGGATAACGGACAATGCGCTGTTGTTCAACGAGCTGCCCGCCTGGCCGGCGGATGGCCAGACGATCGATTACAGCCAGGCGGAGCAGCGCGAACTGTGCGCCGATCCGCAGCGGCTGGCGCGTTTCTATGCTCTGCTGAGCAGCGCGCATTACCGCACTTCGCCGCTGGATTTGCGCAGGCTGATGGATGCGCCCGGCATGCACTTCGGGCTGGCGCAGGCCGGGCAGGAGGTGGTCGGCGCAGTGTGGCTGGTGGACGAAGGCGGCTTGAGCGCCGAGTTGGCGCACGATGTGTGGGCTGGCCGCCGCCGGCCGCGCGGCAACCTGGTGGCGCAGTCGCTGGCGGCGCATGGCGGCCAGTGGTGGGCGCCGACGCTGCGGTCACGGCGCATTACCCGCATCGCGACGCTGCCGGCGTTGCGGCGGCAGGGTATCGCGCGTCAGCTGGTCGAGCGGCAACGCCGTCAGGCGCAGGGGCTGGATTTTCTGTCGGTCAGCTTTGGCTATACCGAGCCGCTGTGGCGCTTTTGGCAATCCTGCGGTTTCGAGCTGGTGCGCATCGGCAGCAAGCCGGAGGCCAGCAGCGGCTGCTATACCGCGATGGCTATCTTGCCCCTGAGCGAGCAAGGAGAGGCGCTGCGGCACGCGGCGCACAAGCATCTGGCGCGCGACTGGCCCTGGCTGCGGCAGCGTATTGAACTCGCGCTGGCGATCCCGGGCGACGACGGCGACACGCCGCTGGGCGAAGAGGATTGGCGCGAGCTGGCCGGGTTCGCTTTCGCCCATCGGCCGCTGGAGGCCAGCCTGGGGGCACTGCAGCGTTTGCTGTTGGCCAGCAATCTGCCGCTGCCCACGCTGCGCGGCCATCTGCAACGGCGGCAATCCCTGGCGGCCTGCGCGGAGCTGGCGGGCGTCAGCGGGCAGAAAGCCTTGCTGCGCCACTGGCGGCACGAAGCGGCGCAGGCGCTGGAACAGCTGAATGCGCAGCACTGCCGCTACTGGCGCGACTGGACGCAGTCGTTGCAATAAATTGAATAACTCGCTCAATAAAACCCGATTTTCCCGATTTCTCAACGGCGTATAGTCACTGTCAGCGGTGAGGTGGCGACTGTCGCCGCACCAGGTTTGGTTACTATTAAGGAGTCATCGATGAAACATGAGCATTTCGTTGTCCAAAGCCCGGCGACCCCGGCGGCGCAGCTGATCTTGTTGTTTCACGGTGTCGGCGACAACCCGGTGGCGATGGGGGAGATCGGCAGCTACTTCGCCAAAGACTTTCCTCAGGCACAGGTGGTGAGCATCGGTGGCCCCGAAGCGTTCGGCAACGGCGCCGGGCGCCAGTGGTTTTCGGTGCAGGACGTGACCGAAGAGAATCGCGCGGCCCGCATCGCAGACGTAATGCCGCAGTTTGTGGCGGTGGTGCGCCATTGGCAGCGGCTGAGCGGCGTAGGCTATGCCGGCACGGCGCTGGTGGGGTTCTCGCAGGGGGCGATCATGGCGCTTGAGGCGCTAAAAGCGGAAAACCGGCTGGCCGGGCGCGTGGTCGCGTTCAGCGGGCGTTTCGCCCAGCTGCCTGAGCAGGCTTTCGGCGACAGCGTGGTGCATTTGATCCACGGTGAAGAGGACGCGGTGATCGCGGTGCAACACGCTCACGCGGCGGCAGAAGCGCTACGGGCCGGCGGCGCCGATTTTACGCTGGACGTGGAGGAAAACGTCGGGCACGCAATCAACCAGGGCATGATGAACGCCGCGCTGGAAAGGCTGCATTATTATGTGCCGCAGCGCTACTGGGACGAGGCATTGTCCGGTAAGCGCGGCGAGCTGATCGCCTTTCGCTAAAAATTCAGGGCGCCGATGAGCGCCCTGATGTCATTTCTTTTTCGGCCAGTCGTCTTCGTCATCCCACTGGGCGTTGTTGTCGCGGTGCGGCGGTATCTCCGGCTTGTTGGCCAGATAGCTTTTCACGTCGACGCGGCGCAGTTCCTTAATGCCGCTGACGACCATTCCCACCAGAACCAGCAGGATAATCCACCAGTAATCAGCTAACCATTGCATAGCTACTCCTTTCCTTCACTGCGTATAAAACGCGAAAAAATCGATGGCAGATGGCGTTCGAGCCATTCGGCACCGGCGACCTCCTTATCTTGCCAGGCCGCCAGCAACAGCGCCGGGCTCAGCAAATGCTCGGCTTCTTGCGCCAGCGGCCGGTAGCTCAGATGCCACGGCTCTACCGCCACGCCGCCACTGTCTTCGGTAAAGGGGCGATAGAAACCGAACTCGGCCATATGCGCCGTCAGCCACTGGTTGAGCGGCGCAAAGTAACCGCCTTCTTCATATTCCCACGGCTCCAGCTGAAGCTTTTGCCCTTCCGGCAGCAGCGACGGGTCATACACGTCGAGATCGCTGCCCCAGTGATGGCGGCTGGCACCCGGCAGGGCCGACCAGCGCAGGATCGCCTCACAGCGCTCGGCGGCGGACAGCGGCGCGACGTCTATCGGGCGGCTGTCCTTATCTAATACTGGCCGCTGACCACAGAATTTGCCATTCCAGATCGCTAACTGCCGGTCGAAATCGCGGAAGGTGCTGGCGGGCTGGAGATCGAATCCCGCCTCACGCGCCGCCTGCTGCATCGCCAGGAAGGCGTTGACCGCCTGCGGCTGCAGCCGATGGTTCCCGCTCAACGGCGCCAGGTGTTCGGTTGAGCGGCCGGTGAGCATCTCTGCGTTGATCATGCGACCAATTGCTCCATGATGCGTTGATACATGCGGCTCAGCAGCTGCAGATCCGCGGCGTTGACACATTCGTTGACCTTGTGGATGGTGGCGTTGACCGGCCCCAGCTCCACCACCTGCGCCCCCATCTGCGCGATGAAGCGGCCGTCGGAGGTGCCGCCGGTGGTCAGCAGCTGCGGCGTCAATTCAGAATAGTGCTCGACGGCGTTGACCACCGCATCCACCAGCGCGCCGCGCGAGGTGAGGAACGGCTGGCCGGACAGCCGCCACTCGATGCTGTAATTCAACTGGTGGCGTTCCAGCAGCTCTTCCACGCGCTGCTTGATCATCGCATCGGTGAGTTCGGTGCTGAAACGGAAGTTGAACTGCACGTAAAGATCGCCCGGGATCACGTTGTTGCTGCCGGTACCGGCCTGCACGTTGGCGATCTGCATGCTGGTCGGCGGGAAGAACTCGTTGCCGCGATCCCATTCGATCGCCACCAGTTCATTCAGCGCCGGCATGGCACGGTGCACCGGGTTGTCCGCCAGGTGCGGATAGGCGACGTGCCCCTGCACACCGTGAATGTGCAGGTTAGCGGTGATGGAGCCGCGTCGGCCGTTTTTCACCACGTCGCCGACGCGCTCGGTGCTGGACGGCTCGCCGACCAGGCAGTAATCCAGGCGCTCATTGCGCGCCATCAGCGTTTCGACCACTTTAACCGTGCCGTGGGTGGCGCTGGCCTCTTCGTCTGAGGTGATCAGAAAAGCCAGGCGGCCCTGGTGATTCGGGTTGGCGGCGACAAAGCGCTCTGCGGCCACCACCATCGCGGCCAACGAGCCTTTCATGTCTGCCGCACCTCGGCCATACAGCATGCCGTCGCGGATCGCCGGTTCAAACGGCGGGTTATCCCAACGCTTCTCATCGCCGGTCGGCACCACGTCGGTATGCCCGGCAAACGCCAGGGTTTGCCCTTCGCCGCGCCAGGCCCAGAAGTTTTGGGTGTCTTCGAAGTCCATTGCCTCGACGGTGAAGCCGATCGCCTGCAGGCGATCTATCATCAACTGCTGGCAGCCTTCGTCATTTGGGCTGAGGGAAGGGCGTTTAATCAGCTGCTGGGCCAGTTCGATAACCGGGCAAGTCATACGGCGACCTCGGCGATAAATTGCTGGTAAGCGTCGGCGTTGAAACCGAGCAGGGCGTGGCCGTTGCCGTCGTCCAGCAGCGGGCGTTTGATGATCGCCGGCTGCGCCAGCATCAGCGCGATGGCGGCGTCGGCGTTATCGCAGGCGTTGCGTTGCGCTTCATCCAGCTTGCGCCAGGTGGTGCCGCGAGTATTGAGCAGCGGCTCCCAACCCAGTTGCGCGATGAAACCGCGCAACTGCTGTTCGGTCAGGCCGTCGGCGCGGTAGTCGTGAAAATGATAGGCCACGCCCTGATCTTCCAGCCAGCGGCGGGCTTTTTTGATGGTGTCGCAGTTTTTGATGCCGTACATCGTCAGCGTTGTCTGTTGCGGTTTGTTTGCCATGGCGTAAAGCTACCTGTCTCGTCGAGTCGATACTGAGCGGCGGGCGCGATCTTTGGCCCTCTCGCCGCCCGGCGATAGCAGAGATAATGCCAGTAAAGCGGCGGCGAGATCCAGACAACGATGCGGGCGAGGTGCGATTGGGTGCTTGGGAGAGGGAGAGGCAACGTGGCGGAGCGGCAGCCTTCGCCGGCGGTGCTCTCGAAGAGATGCCGGCGAATGCGTTCAGCCGCAAATGCGAATCTGAAGAAGAGGGCGTTACTCTTTATTTATTCTTATGTTTAAACGATCGGTTAAACAGCGCACGCGGGTAATGTGCAATAGCGGTTTTATCCGGCTGGCGCCGAGTTTTTTCATTATTCGTGACTTGTAATGATTGGCGGTTTTATTTCTGATATTCATGGCACTACTGATATCAGCCAGTGATTTTCCCGTCGACCATTCCGAGAGGAAAAGCGACTCGCGTTGGGACAGTTGCGGCGGCTCGGTATAGTGGCTGTAACGTTTATATAAGTCGCCGATCAGGTGGCTAAAACGGCTCAATGATATAAGGTTTGATAATATAATGGTCTTTCTGTCGACAATCACCATTTCATGCGGGCAGTCGGTGATAATGACTATTTTGTAGGTGTTGGGGTTGGCATATTCATCGCGGTAACGCGCTTCAAAATTGGCGATGGTGACATCGATGAAGCAGACTCTTTTGCGGCTAAAGCCGGCCGGTGCGCGTTTTTCCGCCCAGGTTTGCTTAATGAGTTGTCGGATGCCGACGGTGGTATAGGCACACTCGCTGAAAATATCAATTTCCATTTTATTATAGTCCTTTACTTTCTATTTCCCGGTGAGGATCGATATCTTAAAACATAAAAAAAGAAATAATATAAATAATTTCATGTTGAACTTATCTTGCGCCGCAAACTAATGAGCGGTAGCTGGGCGCGAGTTTCGCGGGGGAGTCATATACTAGCATGATTTATAACGAGTAAAATTTTTTTTAACCGACGGCCTAAGCAATGTGAGATCGATAAAATAGAAATCCTCTATTAATACCGTGGTTATTAAAAGGAATTAACATAGTTTGTGGCTATTAAATTTTTAATTTCGATCGTTTTTGTCGATCGTTTGTTGGCGAGTTTTGGGGCTAATGAATTAATTATTAAGATATTTCTTAGTTTTGTTACGTTCGGCGATTTTATTTCAATCGATGATAGAACCGGTTATGAAGCGGTGTGGAAATTAGCGTGGAAATTGATGTAAGGATAAATCTAAACAAAGAAAATGCGATGTTTTTAGCTACAAACATCGCATAAATGTGGGTGATTGATACGGAGAGCTAGCGTGAAAGAATGTCATATCGAAATTTCCGATCGGGTAACACCGGAAATAACGTCCTGTATCGCGGAAGGGTTGGACCGTTTTAATGATCAACAGATCGGCTACGGCGATCGTCTGCCGCTGGCGGTGGTGGTAAAAGATCCCGACAGTGGGGACGTTCTGGGGGGAATTACCGGGCGTTCATCATTAGGGCTGCTGTTTCTCGATCTCTTTTATCTGCCGGAAGCGCTGCGCGGCACGGGGCTGGGCAGCGAACTGTTGCGCCGTTTCGAACAGGAAGGCCGCCGGCGCGGTTGCCTTTCCGCCGTCTTGTACACCATCAGCTTTCAGGCGCCGGAATTTTATCAACGGCATGGCTGGCAACGCATGGGCGAAGTGCCTTGCTTGCCGCCGGGGACTAGCCGCATCTTTATGAGCAAAACCCTGTGAAGCGCGTTTAACGCACGTAGCCTCCCTGTTGCAGGCGCTGCAGGGAGGCGCCGTCCGCATACACCATGCCGGTGGTCAAATCGTGAAAGCCGTACTTTTTATAAAAGGCCAGCTTTTCCGGGACGGAATAGATGAAAATCTTGCCGAGCGGCGCCAGGTCTTGCATCACCCGATCCATCAACCGGCGCCCCAATCCCTGCCCCTGAAAGCGCGGATCGATCGCCACGTCGGCCAGGTAAGCGATCGAGGTCAGATCGCTGATGGCGTGCGCGGTAGCGAGCAGCTCGTCGCCGATAAACCCCCAATAGCAAAACTGGCTGTGTTGGTAAACGCGCCGCAGGGTGTGCGGATCGCGCTTGCCCAGTCCGGCTGCCTTCAGCAATTCGCACAGTCGCTACCAGTCGATGGCGCGGCGGTTCAAATCGGTGACAATTTCCATCGTTTTCCTCTAACCAATAAGATTGAGATCGGCGGCATAGTGCCGAATGGCGCGCTGATAGCCGCGGATGTCGGGGTCTGACGAGGTGTCCGCCAACAGCAACAACAGATCGGCCACGGCCCGTTTATTTTCGCCCAGGTTGTACAGCGTCATGGCGCGAAACAGCATCAGCTCGTTGGCCTGCGGGAACTCGGTCAGGCCGTCGTCGAAAGCCCGTAGCGAAGCCGGGTATTCTCCCAGGGCGCGGTAGGTGCTGCCGAGGCCCAGCCAGGCTTCGCGGCGCTGGGCGGGCGGCAAATCGCGGGCCAGCGCCGCGAGGTAGCAGGGAATGGCCTGTTGCTCCAGACCCTGTACGTCATACAGGCAGGCCAGCTGAAAGTGCAGCATCGCCGCTTCCGGCTCTGCCGCCAGCTGCCGTAGCGCCAGAGCAGTGGCTTCCTGATAGCGGCCCTGCGTTTTCAGCTGTGAAAGAGACAAGGAGGTGGGCATGATCGGCGCTCCATTGGCGTATTTTTATACCTTTTACACGCTATCGTGGAGAAATTGATATCACAAGGGAATAGCTGCACTGAGTATTGATCAGATAAATACGAAAATGTGCGCTAACCCCGGTTTCCGGGCCCGGCATCGTTCCCGTTTCCCTTCACATGGTCAAAAAACAGGCGTAGAATCCGCTTCGTCAAATAATTGAGGTTGTAAAGTATTATGGTTGATCGTGAATTAGGAAACTGGAAAGACTTCATTGATGAGATGTTGGGCAACTGACACAGCGTTGAAGCAGATGGCAAGGTTGAGTCATTGGAGCGTCACTGAAACACCTTGGGAACGAGATTATCGTTCGAAATAAAGCAGCATCGGTTCACCCGACGCTGCTTTTTTTATATCCCGCGGATCAGTCCCCGGCGGCCGTCGTATTGCCTGCCGGATGCGCTTTACCCGGGAAACGGCGGCGCACCAGCACGAAGAACAGCGGCACGAAGAAAATGGCCAGCAGGGTGGCGGAGATCATGCCGCCCATGACCCCGGTGCCGACCGCATGCTGGCTGCCGGAACCGGCGCCGCTGCTGGTGGTCATCGGCAGCACGCCGAAGATAAACGCCAGCGAGGTCATCAGGATCGGCCGCAGACGCATGCGTGACGCATCGAGCGTGGCGGACATCAGATCCTGCCCTTTATGATTCAGCTCATTGGCGAACTCGACGATCAGAATGGCGTTTTTCGCCGACAGCCCAATGATGGTCAGCAGGCCAACCTGGAAATAAACGTCGTTCTCCAGGCCGCGCAGCCAGGTGGCGGCGACCGCGCCGATCACCCCCAGCGGCACCACCAGCATCACCGAGAACGGGATCGACCAGCTCTCATACAGCGCCGCCAGACACAGGAACACCACCAGCAGCGAGATGGCGTACAGCGCCGGCGCCTGCGAGCCGGACAGCCGTTCCTGATAGGACATCGCGGTCCATTCCAGGCCGAAGCCGGTCGGCAGCTGGCTGACCAGCTTCTCCATTTCCGCCATGGCGGTGCCGGTGCTGACGCCGTTGGCCGCCTCGCCGACGATCTCCAGCGCCGAGCTGCCGTTATAGCGCTCCAGCCGCGGCGAGCCGTACTCCCAGTGCGAGCTGGCGAAGGCCGAGAACGGCACCATGCCGCCCGCGCTGTTGCGTACATACCATTTGTTAATGTCATCCGGCAGCATGCGGAACGGCGCCGCGGCCTGTACGTAGACTTTTTTCACCCGGCCGCGGTCGACGAAGTCGTTGACGTAGGTCGAGCCCCAGGCGGTGGAGAGGGTATTGTTGATGTCGTCGATAGACACGCCCAGCGCCTGGGCCTTGCGCTGATCGATATCGATTTGCAGCTGCGGGCTGTCGTCCAGGCCGTTGTGGCGCACGCGCGACAGCAGCGGGTTTTGCCCGGCCAGCTGCAGCAGCTGATCGCGCGCCGCCATCAGCTTGGCGTGGCCGAGCCCGGCGTGGTCTTCCAACTCCATATCGAAGCCGGAGGAGTTGCCGAGGCCGGTGATCGCCGGCGGGCTGCTTGCGATCACCCGCGCTTCGTTAATCTTGTTGAATGCCAGCGTGGCGCGATCGATGATGTCGAACGAACTGTTGGCGCCCGAGGTGCGCAGATCCCAGTCTTTCAATCGCACGAACAGGCGCGCCACGTTCTGGCCGTTGCCGCCGGGGCCGGAGCCGATGATGGCGAACACCGACACCACATCCTGTTTCTCTTCGGTCAGGAAATACTGCTCGACCTTTTCCACCACCTTAGAGGTTTGCTGCAGGGTGGAGCCCGCCGGCAGCTGCACCTGTACGGTGAAGATACCGCGGTCTTCCTGCGGCAGGAACGAGGTTGGCAGCTTGATGAACAGCAGCGCCATGCCGCCGAGCAACAGCAGATAAATCACCATGTAGCGGCCGCTGGCGTGCAGGATCCGCCCCACGCCGCGCTCATAGCGTTCGGCGTTGCGGTTGAACATGCGGTTGAACCAGCCGAAGAAGCCGCGCTTGCCGTGATGGTGCCCCTTGGCGATCGGTTTGAGCAGCGTGGCGCACAGGGCCGGGGTCAGGATCATCGCCACCAGTACCGACAGCACCATGGCGGAGACGATGGTAATGGAGAACTGGCGATAGATGGCGCCGGTGGTGCCACCGAAGAACGCCATCGGCACAAACACCGCCGACAGCACCAGCGCGATGCCGACCAGCGCGCTCTGGATTTGCCCCATGGATTTGCGCGTGGCCTCACGCGGCGGCAGGCCTTCCTCGCTCATCACGCGTTCGACGTTTTCCACCACCACGATGGCGTCGTCCACCAGCAGGCCGATCGCCAGCACCATGGCGAACATGGTGAGGGTATTGATACTGAAGCCGCAGGCGGAAAGGATGGCGAAGGTGCCCATCAGCACGACCGGCACGGCGATGGTGGGGATCAGCGTGGCGCGGAAGTTCTGCAGGAACAGGTACATCACCAGGAACACCAGCAGGATGGCTTCCAGCAGCGTTTTCACCACGTCCTTGATCGAGGCTTTGACGAACGGGGTGGTTTCATAGGCCACCTTGGCCTCCAGCCCGTGTGGGAAGTACTGCGACAGCTCGGCGATCTTGTCTTTCACCAGCTGATCGGTCTGCAGTTCGTTGGCGCCGGAGGCCAGCTTGATGTTCATGCCTGCGGCCTGCATGCCGTTGTAGCGGCTGAGGTAGTTGTAGTTCTCGCCGCCCAACTCAACGGTGGCGACGTTGCCCAGCGTCACCAGCGAACCGTCCTGATTGACCCGCAGGGTGATCTGGCGGAACTGTTCCGGCGTCTGGAGCTGCGACTGGGCGTTGATGGTGGCGTTCAGCGCCTGTTTATCGACCGACGGCGTGCCGCCCAACTGGCCGACCGCCACCTGGGCGTTCTGCGACTGAATGGCCTTGACCACGTCCTGGGTCGTGAGCTGGTAGCTGTTGAGCTTGTTGGGATCGAGCCAGATGCGCATGGCGTATTGCGAGCCGTACACGTCCATGCTGCCGACGCCGTTGATACGGCTGAGCGGATCCTGCAGGTTGGAGACGATGTAATCGGCAATGTCCTGCTTGTCCATGCTGTTGTCGGTGGAGACGAACGCCACCATCATCAGCGTGGTGTCGCCGGATTTCGACACCGTGACCCCCTGATTCTGCACCGCCTGCGGCAGACGTTTGATCGCCGCCTGCAGCTGGTTTTGCACCTGCTGCATCGCCTCGTTGGGATCGGTGCCGGCTTCGAACGTCAGCGTGACGGTGGCCTGGCCGGTATTGGTGCTCTGCGACGACATATACATCATGTTGTCGAGGCCGGTCATATTCTGTTCAATGATTTGGGTAACGGTGTTTTCCAGCGTTTGCGCCGAAGCACCTGGGTAAGTTGCGCTGATGCGCACGTTCGGCGGCGCCAAATTCGGGTATTGTTCTACCGGTAGGGAAGAAATCGCCAACGCCCCGGTCAGGCAAAGAATAATTGCCAGCACCCAGGCGAAAATCGGGCGATCAATAAAAAAATTGGCCATGCAGCGCGAACCTCGTTATGACTTGTTCTATCTTTAAAACGCATCAGAATTATGCATTTCAGCGGCAGGGAGGGATCCCGGCGCTATTGCACTGTACTCGGGATAGCCGAGGAAAGCGTGGAGAAAAAAAGGAGATAGTGTAAATAACGGTAGCGGAAAACGGCGTGGGTGCACTGACGGCGGTAATTGTACGCTATTAAGACATTTTTATTACTATCAAAGGCCTTGCGCATCTCTTCGCCGCAGGGAACCGGAAAGTAAAAACTGGACTTACCTTACAGCAGGAGCTTGGCATGGGAATTAACCCGGTATTTGCCCGTCGGCTTTATTTGTGCTGGCTGATCAGCCACAGTGAGCGGCCCAATGTGCCGCGGTTGATGGCGCTGACCGGCTGGCCGCGCCGCACGTTGCAGGATGTGCTGAAGGCGCTGCCCGGCATGGGCGTTGAGCTGCAGTTCGTGCAGCAGGGCGTGCGTAACAACGACGGTTTTTATCAGTTGGAAAGCTGGGGGCCGTTCAACAAGAGCTGGGTGCACCAGCATCATCAGGCGCTGCTCAGCGCCATCGAGTAAGCTGCCCCGGCGCATTGGCCGGGGCGGGGCGATCATTGACTTTTGTGCTCCAGGTACATCACCGTCGCCGCCACGCGAGAACGCACGTCCAGCTTGCGCAGTATGTTGCGGATGTGCACCTTCACGGTTTCTTCAGAGATATGCAACTGCGCCGCCACCTGCTTGTTGGACAGGCCGCGCGCCACCTCTTGCAAGACGTCCAGCTCGCGTTCGGTCAAGGCGGCGAAGGGATCGCGTTGCTCGCCGCGCGCCAGCAAATAGTCGGCCATGGCGTCGCTGATCACGTTCTGCCCTTCGGCGGCGGCGCTGATGTGTTCCAGCAGCTGTTCCGGCTCGCTGTCCTTCAGCAGGTAGCCGTCGGCGCCGGTGTCGATCAGCGCATACAGATCGCTGCGCGCGTCGGAAACCGTCAGCACGATGATGCGCGCATCCACGCCTTCGTCGCGCAGGGCCCGCAGCGTGTCCAGCCCGGACATGCCTTTCATGTTCAGATCCAACAAGATCACGTCCGGCGTGTGCTGCAGTGCCAGCGCCACCGCCTCGCTGCCGTTGCCGGCCTCCGCCACCACGCTAAATCGCGCATCCAGTCCCAGCAGTTGTTTGATGCCGCGCCGCATCAACGGATGATCGTCAACGATCATGACTCGGTATTGCTTCATCACCATGAAATATGCTCCCTGTAGCAAGTAAAGCCACTCAAACGCGCCCTGCGGCGTGCTTCACAGTGGGACTGTCTCTTCAAAAATAGCGGCAATCAGCGCCGTAAACCTCCCCGGACGGCCTTCCGCCCGGCGGCAACCGTAACGCAGAATGAACAGCCGCAAGGTCAGGGCGAGAATGTCAGGCAAACCGCCGTGCCGCCGCCGCTTCTGCGCTGAATGTGCAGCGTTCCTCCCAATCGCGCCGCGCGTTCGCTCATGATGGTCAAACCATAATGCCCTTCCGGTTCCTCCAGACTGGCGATGCCGCAACCGTCGTCGATAATGCTGAAAACGTTGTCGCCTGCGGCGTTGACCTCGCAACACACCGTAATCTCGTTCGCCCCGGCGTGCTTGACGGCATTGAGCACCGCCTCGCGCACGATCTGCAGTGCGTGCACCTGCTGCTGGGCGTTGAGCGCCTGCGAAGACAGCCGACAGTGTAACTGAATCCGCGCGGGGGTTAGCGCTTTTAATGGCTGCAACAGCTGCTCCAGCGCGGCGTTCAGGTCCGCCTCCTGAATATTGAGACGGAAGGTGGCCAGTAATTCTCTCAGTTGGCGATAGGCATCGGCCAGCGTGCGATCGAAATCGTCGATAATCGCCTTTGCCGCCGGCGTATCGGCGGCGCGCCTGAGCAGCGTAAGCTGAATGCGCAGGAACGACAGCGTCTGCGCCAGCGAATCGTGCAGCTCGCGGGCGATGGTCGCGCGCTCTTCCATCAACAGCAAATATTGGTGCTGCTTTTGCGCCCGGTTGAAGTAGACGCCGCGGCCCAGCATATTGGCCAGGCTCTGCATCAGATGAGGATGCGGCGGGTGCGCCTCGGGCTGCCAACGCAGCTCGCCAAGCGGTTTGTCGCTCTGGGTGATCGGCAGCGTGTTCCAGGCTTGCGTCGGCGCCGGTTCCCCTTCATTCAGTTGCCACTGGCCGTGGTCGTCCGCCACGTTCAGCCGGATGCAGCGCAGCCGTTCGCTTTGGCGCACGATGCGCAGCACATTCTCGAACGCCTGCTGATCGATCTGGCGCACGCTCAGCGCCTGCGAACAGCGATACAGCACCTCCAGCGTTTCGTTGGCCTGCTGCAGGCGCCGGGTCTTTTCCTGTACTTTCAGCTCCAGCGACTGATAGAGCCGGGCCAGCTCGTCCGACATGGCGCTGAAGGTTTGCGACAGCACGCCGAGCTCGTTCGGCAGCGCCACGTCCAGCTGCGGGTGGCTGAAGTCGCGCTGCTGCACGCGCTGGCTGGCGTCGACCAGATGCTGCAGCGGCGTGACCACTTGGCGGCGCATAAAGCGAATGCAGAACAGCACCAGGCCGATGATGGCGGCGTAACCGATCACGCTGACGGCGGCCACCAGGGTGAGTTTCAGCTCGGAATAGCGCTGCAGGGCAGAAACGAAATGATCGACGCGGTTGACGTAGCCGGCGACCTCCGCCCGGTAGGCGGCCGCCTGCCCGCCGCGGATCTGGCGCTCCATCGTTTGCCATGCCCGTTGCAGCGCCAGATAGTGATTCCGCACCTCGGCCGGTACGTAAAACCGCGCCAGCTTTTGCAGCGCCGGCGCCTGTAAAGATTGCCGGTACTGCTGCAGGTGCAGCTCCAGCTCCGGGCTCTGCTGGTCGAGATCGAAGGCCAGCCGGTAGCTTTGCATGCGCAGCGAACCGGCGATATTGATCGCTTCGGCGTCGCTCTGGCTGCCGGCGACGGTGGTCAACGCCAACCCGGTGGCGAGCACCGACAGTATCACGATGCCGAACAGCGCTTTGGCCAGGCTGCCGGTCACGGAACGTTTAACAAGCAATCAAGGATCCTTCTCTCAGGTAGGGCGCGTCGCCAGTTTCATTCGAAAGCAAAACTATAACTTTTGCAACTAAAATGCACCGCGATTTGTATCAAGTTGTCAACAAAACGGGAACAATTGTGGTTGTGTAATCAAATGAATAGCGAAACGCTCGTCGATGTTCCGCGGCGGGCTGATTTCCTCCGGCGATTTGTCTTTGGGGGGCGAATCGCACTGGGTTTTATGCAATGTCATGCGCCTGAGCGCGACTTATTTTTCATTATTTTAAGCAATGTTAAGTCCCGGCTTGTCCGACGGGCGCGGTGTGATTTTTGTTGCAAATCGTCTGCCGCGGCGCGGCCTAATCGCGGTATGATCTTCAGGTTACTACTCAAGGGAAAAGGGCATGTCGTCGAAAATTGAGAATGTGAAGAAAGAGCTGCTGTCGGACAACTGGTATGTGCTGCACAAGTACACGTTCGATCTGAAACGCAAAAACGGCGGTTCGGTGCAACAGATGCGCGAGGTCTACGATCGCGGCAACGGCGCCACCATTTTGCTGTACAACCGCGCCAAGGGCACGGTGGTGCTGACCAACCAGTTCCGCATGCCGACCTATGTCAACGGCAACGAAAGCGGCATGCTGCTCGAGGCCTGCGCCGGCCTGCTGGACGCCGATTCGCCGGAGCAGTGCGCGCGCCGCGAAGCGGTGGAGGAAACCGGCTTCCAGGTGAGCGAGGTCAAGAAAATCTTCGAAGCCTACATGTCGCCGGGCGGCGTGACCGAGATCGTGCACTTCTTTATCGCCGAATACCATGACGATGAGCGGCGCGCGGCCGGCGGCGGCATTGAAGATGAAGATATCGAAGTGATCGAACTGCCGTTCAGCGAAGCGGTGGCGATGATCGCCGACGGCCGCATTAAAGACGGCAAGACCATCATGCTGCTGCAATATTTGCAGATTCATCGGGTGATGGCATAAAAAAAACCGGTCACGATGACCGGCTTTTTTATCGGCTTGCGCCAGGCCGCTTACTTCAGCAGCGCCTGCGCCTTGGCCACCACGTTGTCCACGGTGAAGCCGAACTCGGCGAACAGCTGCTCCGCCGGCGCCGACTCACCGAAGGTGGTCATGCCCACGATGGCGCCGTTCAGGCCCACGTACTTGTACCAGTAGTCCGCGATACCCGCTTCCACCGCCACGCGCGCCGTTACCGCCGCCGGCAACACCGACTCGCGGTACGCCGCATCCTGCTTGTCGAACGCGTCGGTCGACGGCATCGACACCACGCGCACCTTGCGGCCCGCTGCGGTCAGCTTGTCCGCCGCTTCCACCGTGATGCCCACTTCGGAGCCGGTGGCAATCAGGATGACGTCCGGCGTGCCCGCGCAGTCTTTCAGCACGTAGCCGCCGCGGTACACGTTCGCCAGCTGCTCTGCGCTGCGCGGCTGCTGGGTCAGGTTCTGGCGCGAGAACACCAGCGTGGTCGGGCCGTCGTTGCGCTCGATGCCGTACTGCCACGCCACCGCCGACTCCACCTGGTCACACGGGCGCCAGGTGCTCATGTTCGGGGTCACGCGCAGGCTCGCCAGCTGCTCCACCGGCTGGTGGGTCGGGCCGTCTTCGCCCAGACCGATGGAGTCGTGGGTGTAGACGAACACGTTGCGCAGCTTCATCAGCGCCGCCATGCGCACCGCGTTGCGGGCGTATTCTACAAACATCAGGAAGGTCGCCGAGTACGGCAGGAAGCCGCCGTGCAGCGCGATGCCGTTGGTGATGGCGGTCATGCCGAACTCGCGCACGCCGTAATGAATGTAGTTGCCCGCCGGGTCAACGTTCAGCGCTTTCGAGCCGGACCACATGGTCAGGTTGCTCGGTGCCAGGTCGGCAGAGCCGCCCAGGAACTCCGGCAGCACCTTGCCGAACGCTTCCAGCGCGTTCTGCGACGCCTTGCGGCTGGCGATGTTGGCCGGGTTGGCCTGCAGTTTTTCCACGAATGCTTTGGCGTCAGCTTTCCAGTCGGCCGGCAGCTCGCCGTTCATGCGGCGCTTGAACTCGGCAGCCTGCTCCGGGAAGGCCCTGGCGTAGGCGGCGAACTTGTCGTTCCAGGCCGCTTCTTTGGCCTGACCGGCTTCTTTGGCGTCCCACTGGGCGTAGATGTCCTGCGGGATTTCAAAGGCGGCGTATTTCCAGCC
Organism: Serratia sp. HRI; assembly: GCF_010119335.3. Taxonomy (NCBI): domain Bacteria; kingdom Pseudomonadati; phylum Pseudomonadota; class Gammaproteobacteria; order Enterobacterales; family Yersiniaceae; genus Serratia; species Serratia sp. HRI. Next base: position 4,106,042 of record NZ_CP083690.1, read on the forward strand.
AAGCCGCTCGCGGGTGGCGGCCACTTCGGCTGCGCCCAGCGCGGCGCCGTGCACGTCATGGGTGCCGGCCTTGTTCGGCGAACCGAAGCCGATAACGGTCTTGCACATCAGCAGCGACGGCTTGTCGGTCACCTTGCGCGCTTCCTCAATCGCGGCCTTGATGGCATCCGGGTTGTGGCCGTCAACGTTGCGCACCACGTGCCAGCCGTAGGCTTCGAAACGCAGGGCGGTGTCGTCGGTGAACCAGCCGTCGACGTGGCCGTCGATGGAGATGCCGTTGTCATCGTAGAAAGCGGTCAGCTTGCCGAGCTTGAGGGTACCGGCCAGAGAACAGACTTCGTGCGAGATGCCTTCCATCATGCAGCCGTCGCCCATGAAGGCGTAGGTGTGGTGGTCAACGATGTCGTGGCCCGGGCGGTTGAACTGCGCCGCCAGGGTGCGTTCGGCGATGGCGAAGCCGACGGCGTTGGCGATGCCCTGGCCCAGCGGGCCGGTGGTGGTTTCAACGCCTGGGGTGTAGCCGTACTCCGGGTGCCCTGGGGTCTTGGAGTGCAGCTGACGGAAGTTTTCCAGCTCGCGCATCGGCAAGTCATAGCCGGTGAGGTGCAGGAGGCTGTAAATCAACATGGAGCCGTGGCCGTTGGAGAGCACGAAACGGTCGCGGTCAGCCCAGTGCGGGTTAGTCGGGTTGTGGTTGAGGTAGTCACGCCACAGGACTTCGGCGATGTCCGCCATGCCCATAGGGGCACCCGGGTGGCCGGAATTTGCTTTTTGTACGGCGTCCATGCTGAGTGCGCGGATGGCGTTGGCAAGCTCTTTACGAGAAGACATAACGAAACTCCAGTACGGTTACAGTTGAGCGACCAGCATGTCTTCCAGCTTCTGCTGGTCGACGGCGAACAGGCGAATGCCTTCGGCGAGTTTTTCCACCGCCATGGCGTCCTGATTGTGCAGCCAGCGGAACTCCGCTTCGGCCAGCGGGGCAGGTTGGTGGAAGCCCTCGGTAGACGGGGTCAGCTTACGCTCGACCGGCCGGTCGCTGTTTTTCAGCTGTTCCAAAAGGTTTGGTGCGATGGTCAGGCGATCGCAGCCGGCCAGCGCCAAAATCTGCTCAACCTTACGGAAGCTGGCGCCCATGATCACCGTCTGGTAACGATGACGCTTGTAGTACTCATAGATGGTACGCACCGACTTCACGCCCGGATCCTGATCGGCATTGTAGTCGGCGGCAGGCTGTTTGGCCTGGTACCAGTCATAGATGCGGCCGACGAACGGCGAGATCAGATACACGCCGGCTTCGGCGCAGGCGCGGGCCTGGGCGAAAGAGAACAGCAGCGTCAGGTTGGTGTTGATGCCTTCTTTTTCCAGCTCTTCGGCGGCTTTGATGCCTTCCCAGGTGGAAGCCAGTTTGATCAGGATGCGCGATTTGTCGATGCCCTGTTCTTGATACATGGCGATCAGCTTGCGCGCTTTGGCGACGCACATGCCGCGATCGAACGACAGGCGGGCGTCCACTTCGGTGGAGATGCGGCCCGGCACGCTTTTGAGGATCTCGACGCCGATATTGACCGCCAGCTTATCGCTGGCGTTGATCAGCTGGGTTTCCTTGCTGCCGCCCTGACGACGTGCGTAATCCAGTGCTTCGACGATCAGCGCTTTATACTGCGGCAGCGCGGCGGCTTTCAGGATCAGCGAAGGGTTGGTGGTGGCGTCCTGGGGTTCGAACTGGCGGATGGATTCGATATCGCCGCTGTCGGCGACCACCGTGGTCAGCTGCTTGAGTGCGTCTAATTGATTCATTAATAAGCTCCTTGACCAAGCTCAACGTAGGGAAATGAGAACCTTTTTCATCATAGGGGGAACACACTGCATCATCGGGTCGGGAATGAAAATGCGCTTTTTCTGATTGTTGCGATGGATAATAACAATGAATGCCGAATAAACCCAGGCGGGGCACGGCTTGCAGCGGGGGGAGGTGAAGGGGGCGGTAAAGTGAGAGGCAAAAAAGAAGGTTCATCGCGCTTTAGCGTGAACCAATAGAAAACGGCAGTCAGAACGTTTAGGTTTGTATTCGCCAAAACACACCCTAAACCTTCAAAACTGCCGTCACTATGAATGCTAACCTTTGCTCCCTGTTCTGGGAAGGCTTTATCGTCAATTCCTTCTCGCATCCTTCTGCCAACTCCCTGCTTATCCAGCTCCAGCCTGACGCTGCCGTCATGCCCTGTTGTCGTCGTTGTGAGCGGCGGGTGCCTGTTGTGCATGATGTTTCCTTCCGCCGAGTGCGTGAACGCCAGCTGCTCGATTGGGTCGTCTGGCTCAACGTCCCCGTCCGGCGCCTGTGTTGCCCCCATTGCGGGGTCACCACCGAAAAAATCAGCTGGTTGCCTGAACGCCAGAGATATACCACGACGCTATCCGTATGGGTTGAGTCACTGGTCCGTTTACTGCCGATTAAGCACGTTGCACAACTCACCGGCCTGCACTGGCATACGGTCAAGAATATCGACTACCGGCGTCTGCTGCGGGAACGGACAGAGCCGCAGCGCCATACCCTCCGCCGTCTGGTGATGGATGAGTTCGCCCTGTTCAAAGGACATCGTTATGCCACCGTGGTGATGGATGCGGATACGCAACAGGTGTTGTGGGTGGGCGAAGGCCGCAGCAGAGCGGCCTTCCGCCCCTTCTTCGTCTGGCTGGGCGCTGAAGGTTGTGCCGCTATCCAGTCTGTCGCCATGGATATGAATACGGCGTTAGACCTGGAGGTCAGGCATCACTGCCCGCAGGCGGAAGTGGTCTATGACTTGTTCCATGTGGTGGCAAAGTATGGCCGGGAGGTTATCGACCGGGTCCGCGTCGACCAGGCCAATCAACTCCGTGATAACCCAAAATCGCGTCAGGTCATCAAACGCAGCCGCTGGCTGCTGCTGCGCAACCCCGAAAACCTGCCCGAAGGGCATGAGGTAAAGCTCACGGCGTTGCTGGAGGCGAATCAGCCGCTGAATGTGGTCTGGCTGATGAAAACGACGCTGAAAGAACTGTGGTACGCCCCGAGTGAACAAGAGGCGCAGAGACGCTGGACAAGCTGGTACAGGCAGTCTCAGGAAAGCGGAATCAAGGCGTTGCAACACTTCGCCGAGAAACTGAAAGGGTATGTCGGTGGCATCATCGCGAGTGCCAGACACAGGTTGAATACCAGCGTGCTGGAAGGGATGAACAATAAGATAAAAGTGATGAAGCGGATGGCCTATGGATACCGGGATAACGCTTACTTCTTCCTGAAAATCAAAGCAGCGTTCCCCGGTAAAGCGCGATGAACCAAAAAGAAGGGTTCAGCGCCAGGCTGAACCCTCAACGATCTCCTCATTTGGCCGATTATTTGCTCAGGTTGACATCGATTGCCTGGTAGAAGGCGTTGGCGGTGTCGGCTATATCCCACACGGCAAGGATCACGTGCGAACCGCTGCGGTCTGCCGGTATATTGCACTGGTGGGTCACCTGTGCGGCAGGGATGGCGCCGCCGTCGTTGAACTGGCAGAACGGCGTCAGTTCAAAGGAGGCGCGGGTCAGCGGCTGGGAAGCGTCCCAGTTCGGCTTGGTGATGAAATAGCGCCAGCTGGTGGTGCTGTGACGCGCGGTCAGCTTCCAGGTAAAGGAATTCGGGCCGGTTTTCAGGTTGAGCTTGTTCCAGCGCGTCGGCGTTTGCTGATCCAGTTCGAAGAAGGTGGACTTGTCGGCGCTGGCGATATGGCCGTCAGCCGGGCCGGCCTGCGGGAAGCCTTTCAGGCCTTCGACGCTCTGCGGTTCATATTGCACGCTGCCGCACTGGGTGTTGAGCTGCAGTTTGCACTGGTAGGCGCGGCTGGCCGGCGACTCGACATAACCGTGGGCATTCGCCTGTTGCGAAACGCCGAACATGGCCGCGCTCAGCAGGCCCAGAGAGAGCAGGGTACGGGAAGTTTTGTTCATAAGTCACTCCTGACTGAAATTATGTTGTAAGTTGAGCGTATTTCACCGACAAAATGAGAGGCTAATAACGCAATTAGAAATAACCCTGTTTGTCGGCTTGTTTTATTTTTATCATTCTGGTTGTGCAGCAGAGCGGAATGTTTTAGCGGCTATTAACGAAAATTATTATGATGACGATCTTTGATCGTTAGGTTGAATTTATTTAACTGTCACAGTGTAAAAGCACGGCGCTATGATGAAATTTATATCATGTAGTGATGAATAGTATTTAAGATAGCGCTCTCATTTATGAAGTATATTGCTTGTTGCCTTGAGTACCCTTGTTCGATTTGATCGATTTTTGTGCGCCACCACCTTGGGAATTTAGTGTCATTTTTCTTATTTTATTTTAAAGAGGAATTTGTATGACTAGATTATCCCTGGACGCGATTAAAATAATCAGCACCATCAAGAGCACCGGCTCTTTCTCTATGGCGGCGGAGGCACTGCATAAAACGCCTTCGGCGATCTCTTATCGGGTTTCCAATATTGAAAGCAAACTCTGCGTGAAACTTTTTCATCGCAATGGCCCCATGATTACCCTGACGGATGAAGGGGAATTTCTCCTGCAGGAGGGCAGCTGGATATTAAATGCGGTGCAGGATCTGGAAAGTCGGGTAAGAAACATCCCCAAGCTGGACAATAATATCCGCCTGGCGGTGGACACCTTCTTCCCGCTGGAGACCCTGACGCAGGATATCCGTGACTATATTCAGCATTGCCCGAACGCCAATATCTCGGTGCAGCGGGAAGCGCTGAACGGCACCTGGGATGCGCTGAAGAACAACCGGGCGGACCTGATCATCGCCATCGGCCAAATTCCCGACAGCGTACAGGCCAAAACCCTGATGCTCGGCAAGCTCAACTTCGTGCTGTGCGTGTCGCCTTCGCACCCGTTTGCGGCGCAGAGAAAGCCGGTGTGCAAGAAGCAGCGCTTGAACGACATCGTGGTGGTGATCGCCGACAGCAGCCATGAGCTGCCTAAACGCAATCACGGCACACTGCCTCTGCAGCGTCAGCTGGTGGTGTGCGACGTGGAAAGCAACCTGGCGCTGCTCAAACGCGGCATCGGCCACGCTTTTCTGCCGCCTGCGCTGATCGAAAAGGAATTGGCCAGCGGCGAACTGGTGACGGTGCCGGTGGAGATGCAAAAGGGCGACGAAATGATTTGGCTGGCGTGGCATCCGGCCAGCAAGGGCGCCGGGTTTAGCTGGTGGCATGAGCGGCTGACGCGCAAAAGCGATGTTTACAGCCTGATGGGCCGGGAAGTGGTGCGGGATGGCGGCTATCCTTGGTGCCACAACTGAAGGAATAGAGACGAAGGGACGCGAAAATCAAACGGTTAACTCAATGAAAACCCCGCAGCGTTCGGCTACGGGGTTTTTTTATGGCTTACGCCACGCGGCCTACTTTCAGCCAGGCGCTGTCGGAACCCGGCGCCGAGGTGATATAGCCCCACTTGGTCTGCCAGACGTAACCCTGATAGGACACCAGCGCGCCCTGCGCGTAAATAGTGCCCGGCACGTAGGCCGGCGCGGTCATGATCGGCAGGTTGCCGGGGCCGACGCCGGTGTAGCGCAGGCCGGTGCCCATATCCAGCTGGCTGTCGTCGTAGTCTGCGGCGTTGAAATAGCGATCCAGCGCGGCCAGCAGATCGCCGTTGCGGTTGTCTTGCCCCAGATGCCAGAACATCACGCCGCCCAGCTGCTGCTGCTTGATGTACTTCGCTTTGTATTTGAAGCTTTCGGCATCGTCATAGGTGACGAACAGCCCGTTCTGCGCATGATACAGGTAAGGGGTTTTGGTCTTGTCGTTCCACAACCGCTGATAGCCGTAGTTGCCCTGCAGCATCTGCTCCAGCTGGCGATAGGAGGCGATGCGCGGATCTTTGTCGCGCACGCACTCTTCGCAGCCCACCAACCAGTAGTCGGTGCTTGGATACGGATCTTCGCCCGGCGTGCTGTGGCTGCTGTACTGGCCGCCGTTGCTGCCGCTGACGCCTTTGAAGGCGCGGCCGTAGAAGGGGACGCCCATCACGATCTTGGCGCTTGGCACGCCTTCCATCATCAGGTGTTGCTGCACCGCGGCGTCGACCGTCAGGCTGAACGGGCTGGGGAAGGCGCGGGTCAGCTCTTCCCAGCTCCAGCCCAGATTGGCTTCGCGCAGCGCGTTGTAGAAGGTCGGCCCGGCCGCGTCACCGAACAGCGCCGCCTGGTGGTTGGTTACCTTCTCCCAGGGGCCGGCCAGATCGTAGGTCATCAGGTTGATGTAATCGAGTGGCGCGACGATCTGCGCCAGCTTGCTGTAATAGCGCGACAGGAAGAAAGCGCCGCCGGCGCCGGCGATGGTCAACTGGTACGGCAGCGCCTGGCGGCCGTCGGTGACGGTTTGCTGGTTCAGCAGGGTGCGGATCTCTTGCAGCGCGGCGATGAAACCATCCACTTCTGAGGCCTGCGGGTACTCCCAGTCGATGTCCACGCCGTCGAAGCCGTAATCCTTCATGATGCGCACGCAGGATTTGGCAAACTTGGTGCGCGACGCCGGGGTTTTCACCGCGTTGACGTAGTTGGCGTGCGACACGCCCAGATCGTTGGAGTAGTACCAGCCGCCGATGGAGAACATGATGCGCAGGCTGGGGTTGTGCGCTTTGAGCGCGGTCAGGCGATTGACCACATCACGCGCCTTGGCGTCGTTGGTGGCCGGATCCCAGGCGCATTCCAGATTGCTGTTGATATCCAGGAACGAGAAGTTGATGTGCGTCAGCTGTTTGGCTTTGGCCGGCGTGATGTTGGAAACCGGGAACGGCACGACGGACGTATCGGACTCGGTGTAATTATTGATTTGGTTAGTTGGAATAAAATAATACCCAATAACGGCTTTGCGTGTGGACATGATATTTCTCCAGAGTGGATGTTTTTATGATGGGGAACTATTTCCCACAGCCATTAATGTTTATTTTTGGTGAAAATAAAAGTCGAAATAAATCACGATAACAATGAATTTTTGTTCACCGTCACCTGCATTGGCGTTTAGGTGTTGTGCCAGCGCTCAGCATGAATGAATTCGACCATAGGGTCTGTATTTATTCATTTGCTTTGTCATAGCATCCTTAACTAGATTCTGATTATCCGATGTCCCACCGGCCGTGATTGGCATTTAATTAAAAATAAAAAAGGAGATGAGCTATGTCCAGCATAGAGCCTGACGCTGTTGGCTTAATAGTCCAGCGAGTATGTGAATATCTTCAGCCGGTATTAAACGCCATTTTGGCCGGCGTAATGGCGCTATTGCACGGCGCCTACCGCAACGTGGGTATTCGGCGGCGTTTATTGAATGCGGCGATGTGCGCGTTATTGGCCTGGACGGTGCGCGATGCGCTGGCGCTGATGGGCCTGGAATTAAAGTGGGCGAATTTAGCCAGCGTGCTGATTGGCTTTATGGGGGCGGATTACATCAACGCCTTAATTAAGAAATTCATTGGCAAAAAAACGGGGTTTAAAAATGTTAAATGACATCGAAGATATTCGTTTTACCGCCCGCAGCGAAGAGAACCTGCGCGGCGTACACCCGGATCTGGTGCGCGTTATTCGTTTGGCGCTGCGTTATTCGCTGGTGCCGTTCTCCGTCAGTGAGGGGCTGCGCAGCATGGCGCGCCAGCGGGAAATGGTGCGCGCCGGCAGCAGCCAAACGTTGCGCAGCCGCCACCTGACCGGCCACGCGGTGGACGTGGTGGCGATGCCGGCGGGCGTGGTTTCCTGGGAGTGGGATTACTACGCGCAGATTGCGGTGGCGGTGCGGCGCGCGGCGCGTGAATGCGGGGTTAACGTCGAATGGGGCGGCGAGTGGAAAACCCTCAAGGATGGCCCGCATTTCCAGCTGGCGTTCCGGGATTACCCGGCATGAGCGACTGGCTGCAAAAACTGCTGCAGGGCGGGTTGCTGCTGCTGTTGCTGGCGGCCATCTGCCTCGGCGGCTACAGCTCGCTGCTGTCGCACCAGTTGGCGTCCGCGCGGCAACAGGCGGCAGAGCTGCAGAAAAGCCTGGCGCAGCAGGCCGGGCTGATCGCCACCCTGCAGACCCAGGATGCGCAAAACCGTGCGCTGATGGCGGCGCAGCAGCGGCAGGAACGGCAGCTGCGCCAACAACACGAGGCTTATCAGAGGAAATACCGTGAAGCGATTAAAAACGATCCCTGCGCCGCTCAGCCTCTGCCTGGCGCTGTGCTTGAGCTCTTGCGCCCGGCCGCCGGCGCCGCAGGCCGTGCCGCTGTTGCCCCCTGAGTCGGTATTCGCGCCCTGTGAGCAACCGCAGCTGCAAGGGGAGACCTGGGGCGATGCGGTAAGCTATACCCTGGCGTTACAAACCTCGTTACACATTTGCGCCGGCCAGGTGGAGACGCTCAACGCCTGGCGCACCACGCTGCCGCCACGTTGACGGCGGCGTTTCTGTGCGCGTCCCGCAGACCTTCTTTTTTTTACTTTTAAAACGGTCTTTCGGCCAAGGTTATGGCCCGCTTCAAAGTTTGTGATGTTTCTCTCACTATACTTCAAGGCTGCGCCCTGTCATTGTACTTGGGCGCCACGGCCCACGGCAGGGCGCAGCCTCAAAGCCTTACCTCAACATAAAAGCAAAAAACAAAGGAATCCATAATGGACGAACAGCTCAAACAGAGTGCCCTTGATTTCCATCAGTTTCCTGTCCCAGGGAAGATCCAGGTTTCCCCCACCAAACCGTTGGCGACCCAGCGCGATCTGGCGTTGGCCTATTCGCCGGGCGTCGCCGCGCCTTGCCTCGAGATCGCCGAAGATCCGTTGGCAGCCTACAAATACACCGCGCGCGGCAACCTGGTGGCGGTGATTTCCAACGGCACGGCGGTACTGGGTCTGGGCAATATCGGCGCGTTGGCCGGTAAGCCGGTGATGGAAGGCAAGGGCGTTTTGTTCAAGAAGTTTTCCGGTATTGATGTGTTTGATATCGAAGTGGATGAGCATAACCCTGACAAGTTAATCGACATTATCGCCGCGCTGGAACCGACCTTCGGCGGCATCAACCTGGAAGACATCAAGGCGCCGGAGTGTTTCTACATCGAACAGAAACTGCGCGAGCGCATGAAGATCCCGGTGTTCCACGATGACCAGCACGGCACGGCGATCATCACCACTGCGGCGGTGCTCAACGGCCTGCGCGTGGTGAAGAAGAATATCTCCGACGTACGCCTGGTGGTGTCCGGCGCCGGCGCGGCCTCCATCGCCTGCCTGAACCTGCTGGTGGCGCTGGGGCTGCGGCAACAGAACATCACCGTTTGCGACTCCAAGGGCGTCATCTATAAAGGCCGCGACGCCAATATGGAGCAGACCAAAGCCGCCTACGCCATCGAGGATAACGGCCAGCGCACGCTGGGCGACGCCATCCCGAACGCCGACATCTTCCTCGGCTGCTCCGGCCCGGGCGTCCTGACGCAGGATATGGTGAAAACCATGGCGCGCGATCCGCTGATCATGGCGCTGGCCAACCCGGAACCGGAAATTTTACCGCCGCTGGCCAAAGCGGTGCGCCCGGACGCCATCATCTGCACCGGCCGCTCCGACTACCCGAACCAGGTGAATAACGTCCTGTGCTTCCCGTTTATTTTCCGCGGCGCGCTGGACGTGGGCGCCACCACCATCAACGAAGAGATGAAGCTGGCCTGCGTGCATGCCATCGCCGATCTGGCGCTGGCGGAGCAGAGCGACGTGGTGGCTTCCGCCTATGACGACCAGGATCTCTCCTTCGGGCCGGAATACATCATTCCGAAACCGTTCGATCCGCGCCTGATCGTCAAGATCGCGCCGGCGGTGGCCAAGGCGGCGATGGAGTCCGGCGTGGCGACGCGCCCGATCGAAGACTTCGACGCCTACGTCGAGAAGCTGGCGGAGTTCGTCTACAAAACCAACCTGTTCATGAAGCCGATCTTCTCGCAGGCGCGCAAAGAGGTGAAGCGGGTGGTGCTGGCGGAAGGCGAGGAAGAGCGCGTGCTGCACGCCACGCAGGAGCTGGTGTCGCAGGGGCTGGCCTTCCCGATCCTGGTCGGCCGCCCGAGCGTGATCGAGATGCGCCTGAAAAAATTGGGTCTGCAGCTGACGCCGGGCAAGGATTTCGAAGTGGTGAACAACGAGTCGGATCCGCGCTTTAACGAATACTGGGGCGAGTACTACCAGATCATGAAGCGTCGCGGCGTCTCGCAGGAACAGGCGCGTCGTGCGGTGATCGGCAACCCGACGCTGATCGCCGCCATCATGCTGCACCGCGGCGAAGCGGATGCGATGATCTGCGGCACCATCGGCAGCTACCATGAGCATTACGACGTGGTGAAGAACGTGTTCGGCTTCCGTGAAGGCGCGCACGTCGCCGGCGCGATGAACGCGCTGCTGCTGCCGAGCGGCAACACCTTTATCGCCGACACCTACGTCAACGACGATCCGACGCCGGAGCAGCTGGCGGAGATCACCCTGATGGCGGCGGAAACCGTGCGCCGCTTCGGCATCGAGCCGAAGGTGGCGCTGCTGTCTCACTCCAGCTTCGGCTCTTCCGACTGCCCGGCGGCGCGCAAGATGCGCAAAACGCTGGAGCTGGTGAACGAGCTGGCGCCGGAGCTGGAGATCGACGGCGAAATGCACGGTGACGCCGCATTGGTGGAAAGCATCCGTCACGATCTGATGCCGGACAGCCCGCTGAAAGGCTCGGCCAACCTGCTGATCATGCCGAACATGGAAGCGGCGCGCATCAGCTACAACCTGCTGCGCGTCTCCTGCTCGGAAGGGGTGACCGTCGGGCCGGTGCTGATGGGGGTCGCCAAGCCGGTGCACATCCTGACGCCGATCGCCTCGGTGCGCCGCATCGTCAACATGGTGGCGCTGGCGGTGGTGGAAGCCCAGACCGAACCGCTGTAAGCCCGGGTTGAGTGACTGGCCCCCTGCGCCGTTGGCGCCGGGGGCTTTTTATTTCCAGCGGACGTGGTACAAATAATCGTCAAATATGTACATGTACAGGTAAAGAAAATGACTACGATTAGCTACACGGCGGCGAGAAACAATTTGGCCGAGGTGCTTTTGGAAGCGCAAAAACAGCCGGTGGAAGTGACGCGCCGCGGACACGATGAGGTTTACATCATCAGTAAGGCCGACTATGAGGTCTTGGTCAAAGCCAAGGTGAAAGCGCGCATTCAGGCTAAACACGCGGATACGATTAAGGCGCTGGCGAATAGATGATCTTTTTGACCGCAGAGGATATTGCGGAATTCAATGCTGAAATAGTGCCTCACGGCCGCCAGGAAGGCAGAAAAGTTGAGGCTGCCGCCAACCGCGTGCTCAATGCTTACCACTACGAAAACGTCACCGACGTTTATCGTTTGGCCGCGCTCTATCTCATCGCCATCAGCCACGGTCACATTTTTCTTGATGGCAACAAACGTACGGCCTTCCAAAGCATGGCGCTATTTCTCGGTATTAATGGCATTGCACTGCGGGAAGATGCAGAATTGGTCGAAATTACGGTTGAAGCAGCTCAAGGCCGCCTCAACGTTGAACAAGCCGCGGAGCAACTGCGCCTGCTAACCGAATAACCCCCCTTTCTCATTTCTTGCAGCGTGCGGCGATGGCGCGGATATCCTGCGGGGTGGTGCGGCAACAGCCGCCGATCAATTGTACGCCGAGCGCGCGCCACTCCACCGCCTGATCGGCCAGGCTGCCGTGCTCGCCGCCGCAGGCGTGCCAGGTTTTGCTCACCGCATCGTAGTGCTCGCCGGAGTTCGGATACACCAGCAGCGGTTTATCGGCCAGCGCGCCCAGTTGGCGCAGCGCCGGGGCGACCTTGTCCAGTGCGATGCAGTTGATGCCGATGGCCAACACCTGCGGGTTGCCGCGCAGCGCGGACAGGACCTCCGGCAGCGGCGTGCCGTCGCTGAGGTGTTGGCTGTCGCGCAGGGTGAAGGCGAACCAGGCGCCGAGCGTCGGGAATTCCTGCAGCAGCGTCAGCAGCGCCTGCAGTTCGGCGAACGACGGCAGTGTTTCGCAGGCCAGCAGATCGACGCCGGCGGCGGCCAGCGCGGCGAGGCGCGGGCGGTGGAAGGCGATCATGTCATCCTGCGCCAGCCGGTAGTCGCCGCGGTATTCCGAGCCGTCGGCCAGATAGGCGCCGTACGGGCCCACCGAGCCGGCGATCAGCAGCGGCGCGGCCTGCGGGTGCGCGGCCAGATAATCCCGGCGCGCGCGTTGCGCCAGCTGCACGCTTTTGGCGATCAGCGCCAGCGATTGCTCCTGATCCAGGCCGCGGCGCAAGAAGCCCTGCGGCGTGGCCTGATAGCTGGCGGTGATGGCGCAGTGGGCGCCTGCGTTGAAATAATCGAGATGCACCTGATAGATAAGCTCGGGATTCTCAATCAGCACCTTGGCCGACCACAGCGGATCGGTCAGATCGCAGCCGCGCGCTTCCAGCTCGGTGGCCAGCGCGCCGTCCAGGATCAGCGTGGGGTGTTCGGCCAGCAGGCGGGCGACGGGGTTGTTAACCGACATGTTGTTCTCCCAAAGCGGTTTTTTGTCCGGCGCGCCGGGTCAGGAAATAGGTGAGGTAACACAGGGCGACGAACGGCAGCCCGCAGTAGAGCGCAATGCGCTGCTCCGGATCGAACGCCAGCCCGATGCAGGCCAGCAGGCACAGCGCAAAGCCGAGGATCGGCGTCAGCGGGTAGCCGGGCGCGCGGTATTTCAGGCCGCTTATCGGCTGGCCGCTGCGCAGGTAGGCGCGGCGGAAAGCAAAGTGGGCCGCGCAGATGCTCAGCCACACCGCCACCACCGCAAAACCGGAGATCGCCGACAGGGCGACGAACACCGTGTCCGGCGCGATCACGCTGGTCAACAGCGCCAGCACGCCGCCGAGCATGCTGAAGGTCAGGGCGTTGATCGGAATGCCGCGTGTATTGACGCGCGCAAAGTAGGCCGGCAGGGTGCGCTGGTGGGCCAGCGACCACAGCATGCGCCCCGAGGCGTACAGGCCGGAGTTGGCCGCCGACAGGATGGCGGTCAGGATCACGAAGTTGAAGATATCGGCGGCGTAAGGCACGCCGATGCGTTCAAACACCAGCACAAACGGGCTTTTGACGATCCCCGCCTGATCCATCGGGATCAACGCCGCCAGCACGAAGACCGTGCCGATAAAGAATAGCATCAGGCGGATCACCGTAGTGCGGATCGCCAGCGGCACGACTTTTTCCGGGTTCTCGGTTTCACCGGCGGCGATGCCGATCAGCTCCGTGCCGGAGAAGGCGAAGTTCACCGCCACCATGGTCATCAGGATCGGCAGCGTGCCGTGCGGCAGCCAGCCGGAAGCGGTCAGGTTATGCAGGAACGGCGCCGGCGTGCCGTCTTTCATCGGCAGCAGGCCAAACATGGCGGCGCCGCCCAGAATGATAAACGCCAGAATGGTCACCACTTTGATCAGCGAAAACCAGAATTCGCTTTCGGCGAAAAAGCGGGTGGTCACCACGTTAAGCAGGAAAATGGCCGCGCAGAAGATCAGGCACCACAGCCACACCGGCGACTGCGGGAACCAGTACTGCATGCAGAATCCGGCGGCGGTCAGGCTGGAGCCGAGCGCCACCGTCCAGGTGAGCCAATACAGCCAGGCGACGGCATAGCCGGTGGCCGGCCCCAGATAGCGCGAAGCATAGACGTGAAAAGCGCCGGTTTCCGGCATCGCCACCGACAGCTCGCCCAGGCACAGCATCACCAGATACACCACCAGCGCGCCGATCAGGTAGGCCAGCAGTGTGCCGAGCGCCCCGGTGGTGGAGATGATGTAGCCGGTGTTGAAAAACAGCCCGGTGCCGATCACGCCGCCCAGCGACAGCATCACCAGGTGCCGGGCCTTCATGCTGCGTTTGAACTGTCCTGCGGCGGGTGCCGATGGTTGCATAATAATCTATCCGTATAGACGTCTAAATATCTGAATGGCTATTGGTTATACCCGCAATGCTTTTTCAACGCAATGCGCAGCCGGCGATCGGCGCGTAAAAAAATCGTTAAGTCGGATCTATATGCAAATGATAATTATTATCTATAATGTCGCCATTTTCGATAATGGGGCCACATGATGAGATACCTGATTTTATTGGCGGCGTTGGCGCTCGGCGCCTGCAGCCAGGCGCCGGTGAAAGCGCCGGCCAACGACGTCGCGAGTTTGGGGAGCATCACCGATCTGCACAGCGGCGCGACCCTGACGCCGGAGCAGCTGTTGACGCGATTGGCGCGGCAGCCGCGGGTGATCCTGGGGGAGAAGCATGACAATCCTTATCACCATCAGATTGAGCAATGGCTGGTGCAGCAGCTGCCGCTGCGGCGGCCGCAGGGCAGCGTGCTGATGGAGATGATCAACCCGAGCCAACAGGCGCAGGTCGACAAGGTCAAGCGGTGGTTGCAGAGCGATCCCACGGTGCGTGACGGCCGCGTAGCGGAGCTGATCGCCTGGCAGCCGGGCTGGAAGTGGGAGCTGTATGGCGGGGTGACGATGGCGGCGATGCGCGCGCCTTACCCGCTGTGGTCGGCCAACCTGGATCGCAGCGAGATTACGGCGTTCTATCAGCAGCCGCAGTTCCCGGCGGGGCAGCTATCGGCGCAGCCGGCGGTGCGCAAGGCGCTGGAAGAGACCATCCGCACTTCGCACGGCGGCCAGATTGAGGCCGACCAGCTGCAGGCGATGTTGGCGATCCAGCAGCAGCGCGACCGGCGCATGGCGGAACGTCTGCTGGCGGCGCCGACGCCCGCGCTGCTGATCGCCGGCGGCTATCACGCCGCCAAATCGGTGGGGGTGCCGCTGCACGTGCGGGATCTGCAACCGGCGGCGGCGCCGACGGTGCTGATGTTGGCGGAGCCGGGCGTACAGGTCGATGCGAACACCGCAGACTACCTGTGGATCACACCATCAGTGAAATGAATACGTTAAGACAGTGAAAAGGGGTGTTAATTATAATTGCAAATGATTATCATTAGTAAATGTGATCTGCAATCATTCGCAATTAAGCAAGCTAATGCCCCTATGTTAAGTCAGTCTTACTCCCTCCCGGCCTTTGAACTGCCGCAGCCGCGCTGGGCGCGCGGCCTGCTGCTCGCCCTGGCGGCGCACGCGGCGTTGGTGCTGCTGTTTTACTGGCCGCAGACGGCGCTGGAGCCGGTGGTACTGCCACCGCCGGCGGTGATGATGAGCTGGGCGGCGCAGATTGAAGCGCCGGAAAGCAAGCCGCTGCCGCTGGGCGTGCAGCAGGCGGAATCCGCCGCGGCGCAGCCTGCGGAGCAGCAGCAACAGCCGGATCTGCCCAAGCTGGCGCGCGCCGAGAAAGCGAAAATCGTGACGGCGCAGAAGAAGCGCGCCAAACACCGCCCTCCGCAAAAATCGCAGCCGAAGCCGCAGGAACAGGCCAAAGAGACGCGCAATGCCGCCGCGTCCAGCGCCGCCGCGCCGCAGGCGCAGACGCTCTCCCATCAGACCGCCGCACCGATCAACAGCGACGCCAACAGCAACGCGCAGGCCAAACTGTCGTGGGAGAGCCTGGTGAAAGGCAAACTGAACCGCATCAAGGATTACCCTTTGGATGCCCGCAGCCGTCGGCGCAGCGGCATGCCGCAGGTCAGCTTCAGCGTCGACGCGCAGGGGCGGGTCTCGAACCTCATGCTGCAGGTGCGTTCCGGCACCGCGTCGCTGGATCGGGAAGCGGTGGCGGTGGTGTCACGCGCCCAGCCGTTGCCGCCGCCGCCGCCGGAGATGCTGCAGCAGGGGGCCGTCAAGGTGACGATGCCGATCGATTTCAATCTGGCGGAGCTGAATGCCCGCCGTTAATGCCCGCAGGCGCCGCATCGCCGTCGTGCGCCTCTTCAAACTTCGTGAGGGATTATGAATCCGCTGTTATTCACCCCGCGCCGTCGCATCGCGGCCGCGCTCTGGCTTTCTTTAGGCATCGCCGGCGCCGCGCTGGCGCAACCGCAGCCGCCGTTGGCGGAGCGCGCGCCGAAAGCGCTGACCGCCCACGGCGAGACGCGCACCGACGATTACTACTGGCTGCGCGACGACAGCCGAAAAGAGCCGAAGGTGCTGGACTACCTGAAGGCGGAGAACCGCTACACCGAGCAGATGATGGCGCCGTACCAGAAGCTGCGCGCCACGCTGTATCAGGAGATGCTGGGCCGCATGAACCCTGACGATCGTTCGGTGCCGTATCAGCTCAACGGCTATCGCTATCAGGAAAGCTACGCTGCCGGTAAAGATTTCGCGTTGTATCAGCGCCAGGCGCTCACCGCCGACGCGCCGTGGCAAACCCTGCTGGACGCCAATCAGCGCGCGGCCGGCCACGCCTACTATCGCCTGGGGGCGATGGATGTCAGCCAGGACAACCGCCGGCTGGCGGTGGCCGAAGATCTGCAGGGCCGCCGCCAATACCGCATCTCCCTGCGCGATATAGGCAGCGAACGCTGGTCGCCGGAAACGCTGGAAAACACCTCCGGCAACATGGTGTGGGCCAACGACAACCAAACCCTGTTCTACGTGCGCAACCACCCACAAACGCTGTTGCCATACCAGGTCTATCGCCATCAGTACGGTACGCCGACGGCGGAAGATAAGCTGGTGTACCAGGAAAACGATCCGGCGTTCTACCTCAGCCTCGGCCGCTCGTCCTCGCGCGATTACCTGATTCTGACCATCAGCGGCAACACCACCTCCGAAGTGCGCCTGATCGACGCCAACCAGCCGCAGCGCGAGCCGCAGCTGTTCGCCGCCCGGCAGAACGGCCGCGAGTATTACCTCGATCACTACCGCGGTGAGTTCTACCTGCGTTCCAACCATCAGGATCCGAACTTTGGCCTGTACCGCACGGCGGCGGCGGGCAAACCCTGGCAGACGCTGATCGCGCCGCAGGCGCAGCACGAGGTGGAGAACTTCAGCCTGTTCCGCGACTGGCTGGTGGTGCAGGAGCGCGCCAACGGGCTGGTGCAGCTGCGGCAAATCAGCTGGGACGGCAAAACCGAGCGCGCCATCCCGTTCGACGACGCCAGCTACATGGCCTGGCTGGGCTATAACCCTGAGCCGGACAGCGATCGCTTGCGCTACGGCTATTCGGCGATGACCACGCCGACCCACACCTATGAGTGGGATCTGAACAAGGGCGAGCGCACCCTGCTGAAGCAGCAGGAGGTGAAAGGTGTCGATCCGAGCCTGTATCACAGCGAGCGCATCTGGGTCACGGCGCGCGACGGCGTGAAGGTGCCGGTCTCGCTGGTGTACCGCACATCGCTGTTCAAAAACGGGCATAACCCGCTGCTGGTTTACGGCTACGGCGCTTACGGCATGAGCATGGATCCGGCGTTCAGCGCCAACCGCATCAGCCTGCTGGATCGCGGCTTCGTCTATGCGCTGATCCACGTGCGCGGCGGCGGCGAGCTGGGGCAGAGCTGGTACAAGCAGGGCAAGCTGACGCATAAACCGAACAGCTTCAACGACTTCATCGACGCCACCCAGGCGCTGATCAAAGACGGCTACGGCCAACCGGGGCGCATCTACGCCATGGGCGGCAGCGCCGGCGGCTTGCTGATGGGAGCGGTGATCAATCAGGCGCCGCAGCTGTACAACGCGGTGGTGGCGCAGGTGCCGTTCGTCGACGTGGTGACCACCATGATGGACGACAGCATTCCACTCACCACCGGGGAATACGAGGAGTGGGGCAACCCGCACCAGTCGGCCGCCTATGCGCTGATGAAGTCCTACAGCCCGTACGACAACGTGCGCAGGCAGCGTTACCCGAACCTGCTGGTCACCAGCGGCTTGTACGACTCGCAGGTGCAGTATTGGGAGCCGGCCAAATGGGTAGCGAAGCTGCGGCGCTTCAAGCAGGGCGATTCGCTGCTGCTGCTCTCTACCGACATGACCGCCGGCCACGGCGGCAAATCGGGCCGCCTGGCGCGGCTGGAAAACGGCGCGCTGGAGTACGCCTTTATTCTGGCGGCGGATCGGCAGGCGCAGAAATAACCTTCAGCGCCGCAGCACGCTGCGGCGCAATAAAACAATAACAACTTTTACCGCGCTTTCGGCGGGCTTTTTGCTGGGCATTGTCGGCCATCAAACCTTATTGGCTATTTCTGGGGATATATGAAAATCAAAATGATAGCGAGCCTGATCGGCGCGGGACTGGCGCTGTACGGGCCGGCTGCGGCCGCGCAGGAACAGGCGGAAAATAATAAAGGCAGCGTGGCGTTCAGCCCGCTCAACGTCTCGGCCGCCGACAGCGGCAAGAGCAGCGAAAAAGACGCATTGGCCCGGCCGGGCGCGTTCAGCTCGCGCGATGAAAACAAGAATCTGGAGTCGGTGGACAGCATTCTGCGCAGTATGCCGGGCACCTATACCCAGATCGATCCCGGCCAGGGATCGGTCAGCGTCAATATTCGCGGCCTGAGCGGCTTTGGCCGGGTCAACACCATGGTCGACGGCATCACGCAAAACTACTACGGCAACTCGCCGAGCGACGCAGCGCACGGGGGATTGCCCACCAGCCAGTTCGGGGCGTTGATCGATCCTAACTTTATCGTCGGCGTCGACGTGGCGCGCGGCAATGCCACCGGCTCCGCTGGGGTGAACGCTCTGGCGGGCAGCGCCAACTTCCGCACTATCGGCGTGGACGACGTGGTGTTTTCCGATAACCCGTTCGGCGTGCGCACCAAATTCTCGGTGGGCAATAACGGCATCGGCCGCAGCGGCATGATCGCCGTCGGTGCCAAAACCGCCGCCTTTGCCGACGGCGGCAGCCTGGGAGCGATGGCAGCGATCAGCGGCAGTTCCATCACCTCCAACTACAAAAACGGCGCCGGTTTCGACAGCGAGATGTTCAACGTCGATAAAACCTACCGCCAGAACCCGAAATCCCAGCTGTTTAAGGTGGACATCAAGCCGGATGCCTTTAACAGCATCGAACTGTCGGCGCGCAGCTACCAGAATAAAATCACCCGCCGCCACATCGACAGCGACGATTTTTACCTTAAATATCACTACGCGCCGTTCTCGGAACTGATCGATTTCAACCTGACCGCCAGCACCAGCCGGGGTGAGCAGAAATTCATGTCCAACAACATGGCGGGCTTCAGCGACAGCACGGCGAAAAACATCTCCGATGCGCTGGATATCAACAACACCAGCCGTTTCAGCCAGCAGGACGTCGATTTCGCCTTCAGCTACGGCGGCAAGCTGGTGCGCAACGAGTATAAGAAAAAGGCCTCCGGTTTGGTGACGGATGACAATCAGGCGGAAAGCATGCCGGTGGGAATGTCGGGCAAGCAGGATATCTCCAGCCTGTACAGTGGGTTGCAGGCCAACTACGGTATCTGGCAGGGGAATTTCGATCTGAACTACACCGCCTATCGCCTTTCCGGCTATAAGCCAGCCTGTGACGAGCGCGTAGAGTGCTTCCCGCAGGGCGCCGGCAATATCAACCGCAACGAACACGGCTTCAACCCGTCGGTCATGCTGTCGGCGCAGGTGACGCCGTGGCTGCAACCTTTCGTCAGCTACAGCAAGTCGATGCGCGGGCCGAATATCCAGGAGGTGTTCTTCGCCAACAGCGGCGGTCAGTCGATGAACCCGTTCCTGAAGGGCGAAAAAGCGGAGACCTGGCAGGGCGGTTTCAATGCCAATGCCCACGATCTGTTGTTCAAGCAGGACAGTTTCCAACTGAAAGCGGTCTATTTCGAAACCAGAATCAAAAACTACATATCCAGCCAAACCTACCTGGTGTGTAAAAACCGCCAGAAGTGCAACCGTTCGCAGGCGACGCAGGAAGAGTGGGATAACGCGGACGTCAACGTCAGCATGACCATGTACAGCAACGCCCCCGAACCGGTCAAAATGCGCGGGGTGGAGCTTGAAGCGCTGTACGACGCCGGTTTCGCCTTCACCAAGCTGTCGTTAAGCAAGGAGCATACCTCGCAGCCGACCAACCAGGCCAGCAACGTGTTCGGCGCGGGCGATGTCAGCGAACTGCCGGAATTCTACTTCACGCTGGACAGCGGGGTACGCTTGCTGGACGAGAAACTGACGCTGGGCGGGGTGGTGAAATACACCGGCAAATCGGTGCGCCTGTCGCCGGACTCTGATTACGATGAGAATGAGCAGTTGCTGAAAGAGCCGGCGCCGCATATTCCGACCATTATCGATCTATACGGCACCTATCAGGTGAATCGCAATCTGTTGCTGAAGCTCAGCGTGCAAAACCTGATGGACAAAGACTATTCGGACGCGCTGAACAAGATGAACTCGCTGCCGTCGCAGTCGCAGTATGAGACGCCGACCAACACCGCCCGTGGGCGGACTTATATCTTCGGCGGGGAGGTGCGCTTCTAAACCGCAGCGAAACGGGCGCAGTTCATCACAGCGCCCGTTTCGCCTGCAGCAGCCATTTGTCCAGCTCGTTGGCGAACTGCTGGCGGTCGCGCTGGTTCAGCGCGTTCGGGCCGCCGGTCTGGATGCCGCTGGCGCGCAGGGTATCCATAAAATCGCGCATGTTGAGGCGCTCGCGGATGGTGTCCGGCGTATAGCGTTCGCCGCGCGGGTTCAGCGCCACCGCGCCTTTCTCTATCACCTCTGCCGCCAGCGGGATATCGGCGGTGATCACCAGATCGCCTGCTTCGCAGCGGCGCACGATCTCGTTGTCGGCCACGTCGAAGCCGGCCGCGACTTGCAATGAACGAATGTACTTAGACGGCGGCGTGCGCAATGGCTGATTCGCCACCAGCGTCACGGTGATGGCGGTGCGATCGGCGGCGCGGAACAGCACTTCCTTGATCACGTTCGGACAGGCGTCCGCATCGACCCAAATCTGCATCATTTCGGCTCCTGCAGCCAGTCGCGCACCGGCAGGAAATCGCGCGCCAGCGCCGCTTCCGGGCTGTCGGCGTCCGGCTGGTAATTATATTCCCAACGCACCAGCGGCGGCATCGACATCAGGATGGACTCGGTGCGCCCGCCGGTTTGCAGCCCGAACAGCGTGCCGCGATCCCACACCAGGTTGAATTCCACGTAGCGGCCGCGGCGATACAGCTGGAACTGGCGCTCGCGCTCGCCCCAGGTCAAGGCCTTGCGTTTTTCGACGATCGGCAGATAGGCGTCGAGGAAGCCCTGGCCCACCGCGCGGGTGAAGGCGAAGCAGTGGCCGAAGTCCGGGGTGTTCAGATCGTCGTAGAACAGGCCGCCGATGCCGCGTGCTTCGTTGCGATGCTTAATGAAGAAGTAATCGTCGCACCATTGCTTGTATTTCGGGTAGACCTCGTCGCCGAACGGCGCACACAGATCGGCCGCGGTGCGGTGCCAGTGCACGGCATCCTCTTCGAAGCCGTAGAACGGCGTCAGATCAAAGCCGCCGCCGAACCACCACACCGGCGCTTCGCCCGGTTTTTCGGCGATGAAGAAACGCACGTTGGCGTGGCTGGTGGGCACGTAAGGGCTGAACGGATGGATAACCAACGAGACGCCCATCGCCTGGAAGCTGCGCCCGGCCAGTTCCGGACGGTGCGCGGTGGCCGAGGCCGGCAGGGTGGCGCCGGAGACGTGCGAGAAGTTGACCCCCGCCTGTTCAAACACCGCGCCGTTGGTCAGCACGCGGCTGCGGCCACCGCCGCCTTCTTCACGCGTCCATTGGTCTTCGGTGAACACGGCACCGCCGTCGGCCTGGGCGAGCTGCGCGCAGATATGATCCTGCAGCGCCAGCAGGAAGGATTTTACTTCAGCGATGTTAGGTAAACTCATGCGGGGTCTTTATAGCGTCTGGCTGAACAAGGCGCTGAGTATACTCTTATTCGCCGCGCGCGGCATCAGCGGGGTTTGCGCTGGTGGGCGTCGAAGTAGTCGAAGAAGTTGACGATGCCATCCGCGATGGCGCGGGCTATTTTCTCGCGAAACGCGGTGGTGCCCAGCAGCCGCTCTTCGTTTGGGTTGGTGATGAACGAGGTTTCCACCAGCACCGAGGGAATGGACGGGGATTTTAACACCGCGAACGCCGCCTGTTCGGTGCTGTCGCTGTGCAGGTGGTGTACCGGGCGAATTTGGCCGAGCACGTGGCGGCCGAGCGTCAGGCTGTTGTTGATGGTGTCGGTTTGCACCAGATCGAACAGCACCTGCTGCAGGTAGTTGTCCTGATCCTTGTACTTGCCGCCCGCCACGTCGTCGGCGGCGTTTTCACGGTTGGACAGGTAGCGCGCCATGGCGCTGCTGGCGCCGCGGTTGGAGAGGGCGAACACCGAAGCGCCGGAGGCCGATGGGCTGGTAAAGCCGTCGGCGTGAATCGAAATGAACAGGTCAGCCTGATGCTGGTGGGCGATCTCCACCCGTTGGAACAGCGGAATGAACTCGTCTTCTTCGCGCGTCAGGCGCGCCTCGACGTGGTCGTGCTCATGCAGAAAACGGCGCACGTGGTTGGCGATTTCCAGCACGATGTGTTTTTCCTGCGAGCCTTCGTGGCCGACCGCGCCGGAGTCGATGCCGCCGTGGCCGGGATCGATCATCACCAGCTTTTTGCCGCCGGCCGGTTTCGCCGCCGGTTTGCTGTGCTGATTGCGCAGCAGGCCTTCCGCCCTGGCGCTGCGGTTTTTCACGCCGAACAGCGCCACCGCCAGGCCGGAAAGCAAAAGTTGGCGTCGCGTCGGGGAAACGGCAAGCGGCTTAAAATTGAGGAATTGTTTACCCTGCTTTTTCATTACGCAACGCTCCATCGACGTTTCTATTTTGCGACGTTATATCGTATTGATAATCATTAATCGACCCGATAACTATTTCCATTTATTACGCCTGTTACCGGCGATTTCTGGGCAAATAGCGCGGTAAATCGCAGTTTGATATTGCGTAAGTGAATAATCACGCGATAATCAAACAAACACCTTAATTAACAGCGGCCAACATCGATGGAAATTCGCGTATTTCGACAAGACGACTTTGAAGAGGTCATTACCCTGTGGGAGCGCTGCGATCTGCTGCGGCCCTGGAACGATCCGGAAATGGACATCGAGCGCAAGCTGAACCACGATCCGGAGCTGTTCCTGGTGGCGGAAGTCGGCGGCGAAGTGGTCGGTTCGGTGATGGGCGGTTATGACGGCCACCGCGGCTCGGCGTATTACCTCGGGGTGCATCCCGACTATCGCGGGCGCGGCATCGCCAATGCGTTGATCAATCGTCTGGAGAAGAAGTTGATCGCCCGCGGCTGCCCGAAGATCCAGATTATGGTGCGCGAAGACAACGACACGGTGGTCGAAATGTACGAGAAGCTCGGCTACGAGATCCAGGGCATCACCAGCCTGGGCAAGCGGCTGATCGAAGATCAGGAATATTGAACGAGCGGCGGGCGGCGGCGTTGCACCGCCCGCCGCAGTGCATTACGGCAGCTTTTTGACGGTTTTCACGTCCACTTCGACGCTGTTCCAGTCTTTATCCACTTTGCCTTCCAACTGCACCTTGTCTTTTGGCGTAACGGTTTGGCCGTTCCAGCGTTTGCGATCGATATCGACCGTCAGGGTGCCGGTGGCGTCGCGGAAGGTATAGGTTTCGTCGCCGATGCGCTGCTCGATGTTGCCCTGCAGCATCACCCAGGTGTCGTCGCTCATCGATTTCACCTTGTCCACGGTGGTCAGCGCCGCGCTGGGGCCGGAGAAACCGCCTTGTGCGGTGGTTTGCGTTTGGGCCTGCGGCGCGGCCGGATCGAGGAACCCGCCTTGTTGCGCCAGTACCGGTGCGCTGCACAGCGCGATCAGAGCGGCCAGAGTCAGTTTTTTCATGTTGCGCTTCCTTATCGTTATCGAAAATCACATCCCGCTGATATCGGGTTGCTTGCTCAGTGATAAGGATTAAAACACGCCGATCTTAAGAGCTTCTTAAGCCGACGCATTGAAATTCACGCCGCCGGCGCCCATCTGTAGCCATAGTCTTTATTCTGTTGGCAAGGAACGATCGTTGAAGCCATTCTCACCCCGTTTTTCCCCGGACGATTACGACCAGCACGGCGCGCTGCGGCTGCCGCTGGGATTTTGGGCCGTGCTGATACTGCAGGCGCGCACCTGGCTGCTGTTCGTGATGGCCGGCGCTTCGCGTGAGCAGGGCGAAAGCTTGCTGGCGCTGTTTTATCCGGATACCCAACGCTTTTGGTACGGCATGCTGCTCGGCCTGCCGGCGGCGCTGGCGTTTTTGCTGAGCGGCCGTCGCCACCAATGGCCGCGGCTGTGGAGCGGCTGGCGCTGGGGGCTGGTTATCTCCGTGCTGGCGTCGTTCGGTGGCTCGCTGTTCAGCCTGTGGCGCCAGGACGGCGATGCGCCGGGGTTGGAGCTGGCGTTGGTGCTGCTCGATGCGCTGGCGCTGAGCTATCTGCTGTTGAATGCGCGCCTGAAAGCCTGTTTTGCGCCGGCGGAGCACGCCGACTAATTGCCGAGAAGTGCGGCACTTTTCGCATTTTCCGCACTCCAAGCTGGCAACCGTTGGCGTAGTGCGGGCCGTTGTGAGAGGCTGGCACGCAGCAAAACGCCGAGTGCGGCAGCGGCGGGTTACCGCCCCGTGCCATTGATGTTTAAGGAGCTAGAGATGAATATTCGCCCCCTGTTGTTAGGGCTTCCGCTGTTACTGACCGGTTGTTCGAGCATGTCCAATTTCTCCTGGTCCAGCCTGTCGCCGTTCAACTGGTTCGGCAGCAGCCTGGAGGTCGGCGCCAAGGGCGTCGGCAAGCTCAACGCCGGCACGCCGATGTCGGAAAGCGCCATCAACGACGGGTTGGACGGCAACTACCGCCTGCGCGGCGGCATGGCGACCAGCAACGGCCAGATCGTCTCTTATTACCAGGCGCTGTCCGGCGACGAAGTGAAGCTGGTGATCACCGGCGAGCCGAAAGGGCACGTGCAGCGGGTAGACGTAATGGATCAGAAAGTGGCAACGGAGTGGGGCAACAAGCTCGGCACGCCGTTCGGCGATATGTACAGCAAAGCGTTCGGCTCCTGTAAACCGGGCAGCGGCGAAGACGCCGGCAAAGTGGAGTGCGTGGCGGAACAGAGCAAGTACGTTACCTATATCTTTAGCGGCAAGTGGGCCGGGGCGCAGGACATCATCCCGCCGGACGACACCCTGAAAAGCTGGACGGTCAGCAAAATCATCTGGCACGCCAAGCCGCAGCAGTAATATGTTCAACGGGCGCCGGTTCACGGCGCCTGCCTTTTCAAGCCATTACCCCTATTTTCTTTGCGCTGCTGCAAGGCAATCGCCCGTGCTTGCGGTATGATAGCGCGCGTTTGTAACAGGGAACCCGCGCGTCAACCGCCATACCTTACCTGTTGCCGGATTCTGGTATTGAGGATAACAACATGACACAGGTTCAGAGCGGCATTCTGCTGGAGCACTGCCGTTTCGCCATTTTTATGGAAGCCACCGTACAGGGCGAATTCGCCGACTTGCGCCAGGGCTGCAAACAGTTTTGTCAGACGCTGAGCGAGCTGCAGCAGCAGTTTCCCGATGCGCGTCTCGGCGCGGTGATCGCTTTCGGCTATGACGTTTGGCACGATCTTTCCAACGGCCAGGGTGCGAAAGAGCTGAAGCCGTTCACGCCGCTCGGCAAAGGGCTGGCACCGGCCACCCAGCGCGATATGCTGATCCACATTCAGTCGCTGCGTCACGACGTCAACTTCACGCTGGCGCAGGCGGCACTGGCGGCGTTCGGCAACGCCATCAAGATTGAAGAAGAAACCCACGGTTTCCGCTGGGTGGAAGAGCGCGATCTGAGCGGTTTCATCGACGGTACCGAAAACCCGCAGGGCGAGCAGCGCCCGGCAGTGGCGACGATTGCCGAAGGCGAAGAAGATGCAGGCGGCAGCTACGTGCTGGTGCAGCGCTATGAGCACAACCTGCGCCAGTGGCAGCGCTTTACCACCGAACAGCAGGAGCAGATCATCGGTCGCACCAAGCGCGACAGCGAAGAGCTGCCGGCCGATCAGCGCCCGGATACCTCGCACGTCAGCCGCGTCGATCTGAAAGAGAACGGCAAAGGCCTGAAAATTCTGCGCCAGAGCCTGCCTTATGGCACCGCCAGCGGCAAGCATGGTCTGTTCTTCATCGCCTATTGCGCACGCCTGCACAATATCGAGCAGCAGCTGCTGAGCATGTTCGGCGATCTGGACGGCAAACGCGACGCGATGCTGCGTTTCAGCCGTGCGGTTACCGGCAGCTACTACTTTGCGCCATCGCTGACGCGCCTGCTGTCACTTTGACGCCGTTGCCGAAGCCGGCGCGCCCGGCTTCGGCCCGTTTCCCGTCCCGAAAACGCCTCGCATTCCCTGCCTTATAGCGTTTGATGCTTGTAAATCACTAAACGGTATATAAAAGCGTTACAGCTCCGCACCGAGTTATAAATACACTGGTCGTCAATAAGGCGAAAGCCTGAAGGAATGACTCAGTGATAAGGTGCAGAATGAAACAAAACCGGGTTAAAAATCTCGTGCTGAAAGGTTGGCTGGCGGCTGCGCTGTTGGCGAGCGGCGCCGCGTCGGCGGCGGAATTGCTGAACAGCTCTTATGACGTTTCCCGTGAATTGTTCGTCGCGCTGAATCCCGGCTTTGAACAGCAGTGGAATCAACAGCATCCGAACGACAAGCTGACCATCAAACAATCGCACGCCGGTTCCTCCAAGCAGGCGCTGGCGATCCTGCAGGGCCTGCGCGCCGACGTGGTGACGTACAACCAGGTCACCGACGTGCAGATCCTGCACGATCGCGGGCAGCTGATCCCGGCGGACTGGCAGGCGCGCCTGCCGAACAACAGTTCGCCGTTCTACTCCACCATGGCGTTTCTGGTGCGCAAGGACAACCCGAAGGGCATCCACACCTGGAACGATCTGGTGCGCGACGACGTGAAGCTGGTGTTCCCGAACCCGAAAACCTCCGGTAACGGCCGTTACACCTATCTGGCCGCCTGGGGCGCCGCCAATCAGGCCGACGGCAACGATCCGGCCAAGACCCGCGCCTTCATGACTCGCTTCCTGAAAAACGTGCTGGTGTTCGATACCGGCGGTCGCGGCGCGACCACCACCTTCGTTGAGCGCGGCTTGGGCGACGTGCTGATCAGCTTCGAATCCGAAGTGAACAACATTCGCAAGCAATACGGTGAAGACAAATACGAAGTGATCGTACCGCCGGTCGATATTCTGGCGGAGTTCCCGGTGGCCTGGGTCGACAAAAACGTCGAGCGCAACGGTACCGAACAGGCGGCCAAAGCCTATCTGAACTATCTCTACAGCCCGGCGGCGCAGCAGGTGATCACCAGCTTCTACTACCGCGTGTATGACCAGAAAGCGATGGCGACGGCGAAGGGGCAATTCCCGGACACCCAACTGTTCCGGGTGGAAGACCAGTTCGGCGGCTGGCCGCAGGTGATGAAAACCCACTTCGCCACCGGCGGCGAGTTGGATCAGCTGTTAGCGGCAGGGCGCAAGTAAATGTTGGCGTTGTCGTCCAGTAAGCGGGTGCTGCCCGGATTTGGCCTCAGCCTCGGCAGCAGCCTGTTTTATACCTGTTTGATCCTGCTGTTGCCGCTCACCGCGCTGGTGATGCAGCTGGCACAGATGAGCCTGGCGCAATACTGGGAAGTGATTTCCAACCCGCAGGTGGTGGCGGCGTATAAAGTGACGCTGCTGGCGGCCGGCGTCGCCAGCCTGTTTAACGCGGTGTTCGGCATGCTGATGGCCTGGATCCTGACGCGCTACCGTTTTCCCGGCCGTTCGCTGCTGGACGGCCTGATCGATCTGCCGTTCGCGCTGCCGACCGCGGTGGCCGGCCTGACGCTGGCCGGCCTGTTTTCCACCACCGGCTGGTACGGTCAGTGGCTGGCGCACTTCGATATCAAGGTCACCTTTACCTGGCTTGGGATCGCGGTAGCGATGGCGTTCACCAGCCTGCCGTTTGTGGTGCGCACCGTGCAGCCGGTTCTGGAAGAGCTGGGGCCGGAATACGAAGAGGCTGCCGAGACGCTGGGCGCTACGCGCTGGCAGAGTTTCCGCCGCGTGGTGTTGCCCGAGGTGGCACCGGCATTGCTGGCCGGCACCGCCATCTCCTTTACCCGCAGCCTGGGCGAGTTCGGCGCGGTGATTTTCATCGCCGGCAACATCGCCTGGAAGACGGAAGTGACCTCGCTGATGATTTTCGTGCGTTTGCAGGAGTTTGATTACCCGGCGGCCAGCGCCATCGCCTCGGTGATCCTGGCGGCGTCGCTGCTGCTGCTGTTCAGCATTAACGTATTGCAAAGCCGCTTCGGCAGACGTTTGGGAGGAGGGCTCTGATGGCCGATGTTTCCGCCTTCAACGGCGCCGAGCGCCCGCGCGTCAACTGGGGCAAGTGGACGCTGATCGCCATCGGCGCGCTGTTCTCGGTGCTGCTGCTGGTGGTGCCGATGATGTCGATTTTCGCCGAGGCCTTTTCCAAAGGGTTCGGCGCGATGTGGAGCAACTTGCTCGATCCAGACATGCTGCACGCCATTTGGCTGACGGTCTTGATCGCGCTGATCACCGTGCCGTTCAACCTGGTGTTCGGCACGTTGCTGGCGTGGCTGGTGACGCGCTTCACCTTCCCCGGCCGCCAGCTGCTGCTGACGCTGATCGATATCCCGTTCGCCGTTTCACCGGTGGTGGCGGGGCTGATTTACCTGCTGTTTTACGGCAGCAACGGCTTGCTGGGCGGCTGGCTGGATGCGCATAACATCCAGATCATGTTCTCCTGGCCGGGCATGGTGCTGGTGACCATTTTCGTCACCTGCCCCTTCGTGGTGCGCGAGCTGGTGCCGATGATGCTCAGCCAGGGCAGCCAGGAAGACGAGGCCGCCATTCTGCTGGGGGCGTCCGGCTGGCAAATGTTCCGCCGCGTGACGCTGCCCAACATTCGCTGGGCGCTGCTGTACGGCGTGGTGCTGACCAACGCGCGCGCCATCGGCGAGTTCGGCGCGGTGTCGGTGGTGTCCGGTTCGATTCGCGGCGAAACCTACAGCCTGCCGCTGCAGGTCGAGCTGTTGCAGCAGGATTACAACACCGTCGGCGCCTTTACCGCCGCCGCCCTGTTGACCCTGATGGCGATCGTTACCCTATTTTTGAAGAGCGCGCTGCAGTGGCGTCTGGAACGTCAAAACGCGCGTCTCGAGCGGGAGGAAAATCATGAGCATTGAGATTAACGGCATCAACAAGTCCTTCGGTCGCACCAAGGTATTGAACGATATCTCGCTCGATATTGCTTCCGGCGAGATGGTGGCGCTGCTCGGGCCGTCCGGTTCCGGCAAGACCACGCTGCTGCGCATCATTGCCGGGCTGGAAAGCCAGAGCGGCGGCAAGCTGGGCTTCCACGGCACCGACGTCAGCCACATGCACGCGCGCGACAGGCGCGTGGGCTTCGTGTTTCAGCACTATGCGCTGTTCCGCCACATGACGGTGTTCGACAACATCGCCTTCGGCCTGACCGTGCTGCCGCGCCGCGAGCGGCCGAACGCCGCGGCGATCAAACAGAAAGTCACCCAGCTGCTGGAAATGGTACAGCTGGGCCATCTGGCCAACCGCTATCCGTCTCAGCTGTCCGGCGGCCAGAAACAGCGCGTGGCGTTGGCGCGCGCCCTGGCGGTGGAACCGCAAATTCTGCTGCTGGACGAACCGTTCGGCGCGCTGGATGCGCAGGTGCGCAAAGAGCTGCGCCGCTGGCTGCGTCAGCTGCACGAAGAGCTGAAATTCACCAGCGTGTTCGTCACCCACGATCAGGAAGAGGCGATGGAAGTGGCCGACCGCATCGTGGTGATGAGCCAGGGCAATATCGAACAGGTCGGGTCGCCGGAAGAGATTATGCGCGAACCGGCCAGCCGCTTCGTGCTGGAGTTCATGGGGGAAGTGAACCGCCTGAACGGCGAAATTCGCGGCTCCCAGCTGTTCGTCGGCGCGCACCAGTGGCCGCTGTCGTTCCAGCCGATGCACCAGGGCAGCGTCGATCTGTTTCTGCGCCCGTGGGAAATGGAAGTGGCGACCGAAAGCAGCGAGCGTTGCCCGCTGCCGGTGCAGGTGCTGGAAGTCAGCCCGCGTGGCCACTTCTGGCAGCTGACGGTGCAGCCGATCGGCTGGCATCAGGAACCGATCGGCGTGGTGTTGCCGGAAGGCAATCCAACCCCGGTACGCGGCGGCCGTTATTACGTCGGCAGCCTCAATGCGCGGCTGTATGCCGGCGATCAACTGCTGCAACCTGTTGCGTTAGCCAAAAGTGCCTGATAGGTTTTAGCTGCCCTTTTCTTCAAGGCAACCCGCGGGTTGCCTTTTTACTTTACGCACACCAACACAGGCAAAGATCGTGACAACGCTCGAACAATGCATCGGGAACACCCCGCTGGTACAACTGCAACGGCTGGCCGCCCAGGCGGGCAGCGAGGTATGGGTCAAACTGGAAGGTAATAACCCGGCGGGATCGGTGAAGGATCGCGCTGCGTTGGCGATGATCCAGCAGGCGGAGCTGCGCGGCGAGATCAAGCCCGGCGACGTGCTGATCGAGGCCACCAGCGGCAATACCGGCATTGCGCTGGCGATGATCGCCGCGCTCAAAGGCTATACGCTGAAGCTGTTGATGCCGGAGAACATGAGCCTGGAGCGGCAGGCGGCGATGCGCGCGTACGGCGCCGAGCTGATCCTGGTCAGCCGTGAGCAGGGGATGGAAGGGGCGCGCGATCTGGCGCTGGAGATGCAGCGTCAGGGGCAGGGCAAGGTGCTGGATCAGTTCAACAATCTCGACAATCCCTACGCCCACTTCACCACCACCGGCCCGGAGATTTGGCGCCAGACCGAAGGACGCATCACGCACTTCGTTTCCAGCATGGGCACCACCGGTACCATTACCGGCGTGGGCGGTTACCTGAAGAGCCAGAATCCGCAGGTGCAGATTATCGGCCTGCAGCCGGCAGAAGGCAGCAGCATCCCCGGCATTCGCCGTTGGGCGCCCGCTTACCTGCCGGGCATTTTCCGCCCTGAGCTGGTGGATCAGGTGCTGGATATCGAGCAGCGCGATGCCGAGCAGACCATGCGCCAGCTGGCGCAGCGTGAAGGCATCTTCTGCGGCGTCAGCTCCGGCGGCGCGGTGGCCGGCGCCCTGCGCGTGGCGGCGGCCCACCCGGGCAGCGTCGTGGTGGCGATCGTCTGCGATCGCGGTGACCGTTACCTCTCTACCGGCGTGTTCGACTGAATGTGTCCTCCCGGCGGCGCGTTCCGCCGGGAAAACCCCTCTCACTTCCCTTTTGACCGACGGCATAGCCGGCCCGCCTGCGCGGTGGCCGGCGCCTGTCTGCACGCCAATACCCTGACAGAAGTAGAGAAATCGCGCGACAGCAGCCACAATAACGATGGCGTGACGCGAACCGCGATGTGTAAGGATTGAGTAAAACCGGCTGCGGGCCGGCGGAATTGGCGGGAAAATAACGAAAATCGGTGAAGGAGCAAGGCATGAAAATTTTACTGGTCGACGATGACCTGGAGCTTGGCACCATGCTGAGCGAATACCTGACGGGCGAAGGCTTCGACGCCACGCTGGTGCTGACCGGCAAGGCGGGGGTAGAGGGTGCGCTGTCGGGCGACTATACCGCGATGATCCTCGATATCATGCTGCCGGACATGAGCGGCATCGACGTGCTGCGCGACGTGCGTAAGAAGAGCCGGCTGCCGATCATCATGCTGACCGCCAAAGGCGACAACATCGATCGGGTGATTGGCCTGGAGATGGGCGCCGACGATTACATGCCCAAACCTTGCTACCCGCGCGAATTGGTGGCGCGTCTGCGCGCGGTGTTGCGCCGTTTCGAAGAGCGGCCGCAGGAGGCGGACGACGAAGCCGCCATCAGCTTCGGCGAGCTGACGCTGAACCCTTCAACCCGCAGCAGCGAATGGCGCGGTAAGGCGTTTGATCTGACGGCTTCGGAATTCAATCTGCTGGAGCTGTTGTTGCGCTCGCCGGATCGCGTGGTGTCGAAGGATGAATTGTCCGAGAAGGGGCTGGGGCGACCGCGCGAGGCCTATGATCGCAGCGTGGACGTGCATATCAGCAATATCCGCCAGAAGCTGAGCGCGCTGGCCGGCAATACGCTGAGCATCGAGACGGTGCGCAGCATCGGCTATCGCATTCGGTAACCTGACATGCGCGGAAGACTGTTCTGGAAAATCTTGCTCGGCTTTTGGCTGACCTTCCTCATCATGACGCAGGCCCTGTGGGTGGCGTTTTCTTTGTATGGCGATCGCTATGTGCCGCCGGAAAACGCCATGGCGCGGCGGGTCATCGGCCTGCAGCTGACCTCGGCGGCTACCCAGTTGCGCAGCGGCGGCATGCCAGCGCTGGAAGCCCTGATGCGCGATTGGCCCGAGGACGACAGGCGTTTGCTGTCGGTGACGCCGATGACCCAACCGCCGCCGCCCGCGCCGGAAGAACCGGTATTTGAAGGGCGGCGGATGCCGAAGGAAATCTCTGCCTGGGTGCAAACCGGGGAAGGGCAGGGATACTGGCTGAGTTATAACGTGCGCGGGCTGCGGGAAGAGTATCGGCCGGAGCGGCGTTCCCATTTCTTCAACATTCCTGCGCCGATGCTGTGGGTCGGCGGGCTGGGCGGTTTGCTGTTCAGCGCCGTGCTGGCCTGGAACCTGACCCGGCCGATGCGTCAGCTGCGCGGCGGCCTGGATCGGGTGGCGCAGGGCGATCTGTCGGTGCGGCTGTTCCCGAAAATGCGCCGCCGTCATGACGAGCTGTCCGACGTGGCGCGCGATTTCGACACCATGGCCGAGCGGCTGGAGCTGCTGGTCAGCGCCCGCGAGCAGCTGTTGCACGACGTTTCGCACGAGCTGCGTTCGCCGCTGGCGCGCCTGCAGCTGGCAATCGGCCTGGCGCGACAGAATGCCGGCAACGTCGAAACCTCGCTTAAGCGCATCGAACACGAGTCGGGGCGGCTGGATAAGATGATCGGCGAGCTGCTGGCGCTGTCGCGCGCCGAACACAGCAGCCTGCCGGACGAGGAGTATTTCGATCTGTACGGCCTGGTGGATGCGGTGGTGAGCGATGCACGCTACGAGGCGCAGGTGCCCGGCGTGGATATCGTGCTGCAGGCCGAGTCGGACGTGGAGTACACCGTCAAGGGCAATGCGGAGCTGATGCGGCGAGCGGTGGACAACATCGTGCGCAATGCGCTGCGCTTTTCCAGCCACGGCCAACGGGTGACGGTGGCGCTGACGCGCGTCGATAACCAGTTCCAGATCGCGGTCAGCGATCAGGGGCCGGGAGTCGAGGAGGCGAAGCTGTCGAGCATCTTCGATCCGTTCGTGCGCGTGAAGTCGGCGCTGTCGGGCAAGGGTTACGGCCTGGGGCTGGCGATCACCCGCAAGGTGGTGCTGGCGCACGGCGGCCAGGTTGAGGCGCGCAACGGCGATAAAGAGGGGCTGGTCATTACCCTGCGTATCCCGCGCTGGCAATAATAGACTATCTTACTTGCCATTTTGAACCAGGGCAGTGCTCGCCTTCGTCACGTACTGCGTGTACGCTCCGAAGGTTGCGCGCTGTCCATGTTCAAACTGCCTGCGCCGATAACGTCTATTATCCGCGGCATACCCAAAGGATTTCGAATTGCAGCTAGGCGGCAAGCGGGGGAATCCCCGGGAGCTTACTCCGGTTCCGGTAAGTGACCGGGGTGAGCACGTGCGGGCAACAACGCTGCGGTTCGAAAGACGAAGGGGATAAAAAAACGGCGCCGAGGGCGCCGTTTTTCTTGCTCATTCGCGATTACTTCTTGATGCGGATGATCGGGGTTTCGCCAACGGTCACGCTGCCGGACAGTTTGATCAGCTCTTTGATCTCGTCCATGTTGGAGATAACGACCGGCGTCAGGGTAGACTTGGCTTTTTCTTCCAGCAGAGGCAGGTTGAACTCGATAACCACGTCACCTTTCTTGACGCGCTGACCTTCTTCGGCGATGCGTTTGAAGCCTTCGCCTTTCAGTTCTACGGTATCGATGCCGAAGTGGACGAACAGCTCAATGCCGCTGTCGGATTCGATAGAGAATGCATGGTTGGTTTCGAAAATCTTACCGATGGTGCCGTCAACCGGAGCAACCATTTTGTTGCCGGCCGGTTTGATGGCGATACCGTCGCCAACGATTTTTTCAGCAAACACTACGTCCGGCACATCTTCGATATTGACGATTTCGCCAGAAAGGGGAGCGACGATCTCGATAGTGCCCGTGTCTTTCTTGTCATCAGAAACCAGAGATTTCAGTTTATCGAACAAACCCATGATCTTCTCCTAAGCATTAAATTGGGCGGCGTTCCAGTGTCGTGGAAGTTTAGCAGAGCGTTTTTTCTTCGATGAATTTATTGACGCAATTCATCAGGTCTTGTGCCGTTGGCTGTGCCAAGGCCTGCGCTGCCAACGCCTTCACATCTTCGAAATTCGTGTTACGAATAATTTTCTTGATGCGCGGGATTGAAATCGCACTCATGCTGAACTCATCCAGCCCCATGCCCAATAACAACAGTGTAGCACGCTCATCGCCAGCCAGTTCGCCGCACATGCCGGTCCACTTGCCTTCCGCGTGAGATGCATCAATAACCTGTTTGATCAGGCCAAGCACTGATGGGGACATCGGGTTATAGAGATGAGAAATCAGCTCGTTGCCGCGATCTACCGCCAGAGTATACTGGGTTAGATCGTTTGTCCCAATACTAAAGAAGTCGACTTCTTTCGCCAGGTGGTGAGCAATGACCGCCGCAGCCGGTGTTTCCACCATCACGCCCACTTCGATGCTCTCGTCAAACGCCTTGCCTTCTTCGCGCAGCTGCGCTTTCAGCGTCTCGATTTCGCCTTTCAGATCGCGCACTTCTTCCACGGAGATGATCATCGGGAACATGATGCGCAGTTTGCCGAACGCCGAGGCACGCAGGATGGCGCGCAGCTGGGCGTGCAGGATTTCACGGCGGTCCATCGCGATGCGGATGGCGCGCCAGCCGAGGAACGGGTTCTCTTCCTTCGGCAGGTTCATGTACGGCAGGTCTTTGTCGCCGCCGATGTCCATGGTGCGGACGATCACGGCCTGCGAGCCCATGGCTTCCGCCACGGCTTTATAAGCCTGGAACTGCTCGTCTTCGGTCGGCAGCGAGTCGCGGTCCATGAACAGGAACTCGGTACGATACAGGCCGACGCCTTCCGCGCCGTTGCGCTCTGCACCCGCGACGTCGCGCACGGTGCCGATGTTGGCGCAGACTTCAACCTGATGGCCGTCCAGCGTAATCGCCGGCAGGTCCTTCAGCTTGGCCAGATCGTTTTTCTCGGTGATGTATTGGTTCTGGGCGGCTTTCAGCTGATCGATAACGTCAGCGGTCGGGTTAACGTAAATTTTGTTGTTAACTGCATCCAGAATCAGGTAGTCGTCGTTTTTCACCTGCTTGGTCACGTCGCTGGTACCGACGATCGCCGGCAGCTCCAGGGAGCGCGCCATGATAGAGGTGTGGGAAGTCCGGCCGCCGAGATCGGTAATGAAGCCCAGCACTTTGTCCAGGTTCAGCTGCGCGGTCTCTGACGGGGTCAGATCGGTGGCCACCAGGATCACTTCGTCCTGAATGGAGCCCAGATCGACGATCGGCATGCCCAGGATGTTCTGCAGCAGGCGCTTACCGATGTCGCGCACGTCGGCGGCGCGTTCTTTCAGGTATTCGTCGTCCAGCTCTTCCAGCGCTTTCGCCTGACCTTCGATCACGGTGTAGGCGGCGGCGTCTGCGGAGGCCAGATCGTCTTTGATTAGGGCTATGATTTCCTGCTCAAGCTCTTCGTCTTCCAGCAACATGATGTGGCCTTCGAAGATAGCTTCCTTCTCTTCGCCGAAGGTTTCGCCAGCTTTGGTCTTGATCGCTTCCAGCTGTTCGGACGCTTTCGCGCGGCCGGCCAGAAAACGCGAGACTTCCTGCTCTACTTGATCAGCAGAGATTTTTTTCCGGTTGATGACGATGTCGTCTTCTTTCAGCAAGAGAGCCTTACCAAAAGCGATGCCCGGTGATACTAAAATGCCTGAAATCATAACCCTACCTTACTCTTGACTGGTGTTAACTAAAAAGACGGGCCGATTACTCAAGCTCTGCCATCAGTTTTACCAAGTGCTCAACGGCTTTCTGCTCGTCTTCACCTTCAGCGGAGATGGTCACTACGGTCCCTTGAGTCAGCCCCAGAGTTTGCAGTTTGAACAGGCTTTTAGCGCTGGCGCTTTTGCCGTTGGAGGTCACGGTGATGTCAGACGTGAAGCCTTTGGCTTCTTTAACGAACTGAGCGGCAGGGCGAGTATGCAGACCATTCGGAGCGGTAATAGTAACTTCTTGCTGGAACATTGATGTTTCCCCAACTTATTGGATTAATGTTGTGGAGCTAAAGTTTAGCCCAGGGGCCTGACTTTAGCTTGTCTGGTTATAGCGCCTGACTATGGACAGGGGCGAACGTTGATGCAACAGAAAACGACGCGTTAGGCACTTCAGATCAAAAAACTCGGCTTTAGACGTCGTTCCAATCCGCTCCCCATTATGCCCGATTCGACGCGTCGGCGACAGATGAGTAAATCGATTCAGCCTTGACCGGGCTCGGGGGATGATTAATTTTGCGCATCGAAATAATGCACCGTTAAATACTAAAGCCGACGGGCAAAAGCAATCTTGGACTGCTATAAAGTTTGATCCAGTCCACAAAAAAGCACCCCGTAGGGTGCTTTTTTAGCGATTTGTGCAGTGGTGGAATTACTGCTGCAATTCCTGCTCGGTGAACAGATCGGCAAACAGCGCGGTGCTCAGGTAACGTTCGCCGGAAGAGGGCAGGATCACCACGATGGTCTTGTCGGCGAACGCCGGTTCTTCGGCCAGTTTCACCGCCGCCACGACCGCTGCGCCGGAGGAGATGCCCGCCAGGATGCCTTCTTCGTCCATCAGGCGACGCGCCATGCTGATGGCTTCGTCGTTGGAGACCTTCTCGACGCGATCCACCAGGTCCAGATCGAGGTTGCCCGGAATGAAGCCGGCGCCGATGCCCTGGATCTTGTGCGGGCCCGGTTTCAGCTCTTCACCGGCCAGCGCCTGGCTGATGACCGGCGAGTCGGTCGGCTCGACCGCCACGGTAGTGATGGCCTTGCCTTTGGTGTTCTTGATGTAGCGGCTGACGCCGGTCAGCGTGCCGCCGGTGCCGACGCCGGAGATGAACACGTCGACTTCACCGTCGGTGTCTTCCCAGATTTCCGGGCCGGTGGTTTTTTCATGGATGGCCGGGTTGGCCGGGTTGCTGAACTGTTGCAGGATCAGGTAACGGTTCGGATCGGTGGCGACGATCTCTTCGGCCTTGGCGATAGCGCCTTTCATGCCTTTCGCCCCTTCAGTCAGCACCAGATTGGCGCCGAGCGCCTTGAGCAGCTTGCGGCGCTCGATGCTCATGGTTTCCGGCATGGTCAGCGTCAGCTTGTAACCGCGCGCGGCGGCCACGAAGGCCAGCGCGATGCCGGTGTTGCCGCTGGTCGGCTCCACCAGCTCTTTACCGGCGGTCAGCACGCCACGTTGTTCCGCATCCCAAATCATATTGGCACCGATGCGGCATTTGACGCTGAAGCTCGGGTTGCGTGATTCAACCTTGGCCAGAATGCGTCCGTTGCCGATACGGTTCAGACGAACCAGCGGCGTATGGCCGATTGTTAATGAGTTGTCTTCATATATCTTGCTCATAGCCCGTCCTTTAACTCTATGAAAATGTGGGGAACATCG
The DNA here is from genome assembly GCF_010119335.3 of Serratia sp. HRI. Classification (NCBI taxonomy): domain Bacteria; kingdom Pseudomonadati; phylum Pseudomonadota; class Gammaproteobacteria; order Enterobacterales; family Yersiniaceae; genus Serratia; species Serratia sp. HRI. The sequence continues at coordinate 4,143,888 of NZ_CP083690.1, forward strand.
AAAGCATACGCTAACAGTACCGGCAGGGAAGTAAAGAATTGGTATATCTATATGTTATTAGGAAATAAGTTTTAAGCACAATGATAAGGGCGCGAAATGCGCGCCCTGTCGAAAATTCCCGCGCTATCGGCGGTAAAAAGCGGCGGTTATCGGACGAATTGCGAGCGGTAGCGATCGACCCACATCGCGGTGGCGCCGCAGACGGCGACCGGCAGGATCACCAGGTTGAGGATCGGGATCATGGTGAACAGGCTGACCAGCGCGCCGAACTGCAGGTTGTCGGTTTTGTGCTGGCGCAAGGCGCGGCGCATGTCGGCAAAGCTCACCTTGTGGTTGTCGAATGGGTAGTCGCAATACTGGATCGCCAGCATCCAGGCGCTGAACAGGAACCATAGCACCGGCGCCACCGTCTGGCCGATGCCGGGCACGAAGTACAGCGCCAGCAGCAGCAGCGCGCGCGGCAGGTAATACATCAGCTTGCGCCATTCGCGCGCCATGATGCGCGGCAGATCTTTGGCGATGCCGAGCAGACCGGTGTCCGGCAGCGGTTTGCCGGTCAGGCTACCTTCGAGCTGTTCGGCCAGCAGGCCGCAGAACGGCGCGGCGATCAGGTTGGTGAGGGTGCTGAACAGATAGCTGAACACCAGCAGCACCGAAATGACCGCCAGCGGCCACAGCAGGTAGCTCAACCATTGCAGCCAGTCGGGAACGTGGCTCATCATCGCCGGGATCCAGTCGCCGAGCCGGCTGAACAGCCACCAGAAAGCGGAGCCCATCAGCAGCACGTTGACCAGCAACGGCAGGACCACATAGCGTTTAATCCCCGGGCGCGAAATCAGGCGCCAGCCTTCGGCGAAATAGTGAATGCCGCTGGTTGAGCGGGCAGGGGGCTGCGTATAGGACATATCTTAAGTTATCTCGTTGTCTGAACAGGCATCATTATCATATAGGGATGATTTTCCACTGGCTAGGGTAGGGTTGGCTGAAAAACCAGCAGAAAAAGGCAGTATAATCATCTTTATTGGCATAAAGTTCAGCACGGACTTGCACTTGTGTGCGCGGGCAAATAGAGTTAAAGAGTGAATGTTTGCCGCGGTGGCAATGTATTGGAACAACAGAGATAGCAATGATGCAGGATTTGCGTCTGATATTAATCGTTGTTGGCGCGATCGCCATAATAGCGCTGTTATTGCACGGTCTGTGGACCAGTCGCAAAGAACGGTCAGCGCTCTTCCGCGATCGCCCAGCCAAACGTTCCCAAAAGGAACGTGAACAAACTCCGATCGACGATCTCGAAGAAGGCGTCGGTGAGGTGCGCGTACGCGCCGCTCACCCGCAAGACGAGCCGTCATTCGGCCATTTCGATGCCGCACGCGAAGAACCCGTGGCCGCGCCGAAGCCTGCTTCGGCGCCTGCGCCCCGCGCCGTACAGCCGGCTGCCCATCAGACGCCTCCTCCGCTGTCTCAGCGGCCGGAGTATGATGACATCCTGCTGAACAACTACGCGCCGGACGAAGAACAGGCCGAGCAACCGCAACCGGCCGCGCGCCGTGAGCCGCGCGTCGACGATCTGCCGCATGAACATGAGGCGCCGCAAGGGGCGGAACCGGCATTCCACGCCGAGCCTGCCCCTGTGCAGCAGGCGCCGGAAGTGAAGCCGGCGCAGGAGCCTGCGCCACAGCCACAACAGCCGGCGGCTGCGCCCATTCAGGCCAAGCTGAAAGAGACCGTGCTGGTGCTGCACGTCGCAGCCCATCAGGGCGGCGTAATCGGCGGCGAAGTGCTGCTGCAGAGCGTGTTGCAGGCGGGCTTCCAGTTTGGCGAGATGGGCATCTTCCACCGCCATATCAGCCCGGCCGGTAGCGGCCCGGTGCTGTTCAGCCTGGCGAACATGGTCAAGCCGGGGTCGTTCGATCCTGACATGATGTCCGACTTCTCTACGCCGGGCGTGTCGATGTTCATGATGGTGCCGTCTTACGGCGACGCCAATCAGAACTTCAAGCTGATGCTGCAGTCGGCACAGCGCATCGCCGACGACGTGGGCGGCGTGGTGCTGGACGACGAGCGCCGCATGATGACGCCGCAGAAGCTGGAAACCTACAAAGCGCGTATCCGTGAAGTGTTGGAAAACAACGCCTGACCGGGTTGCCGCGCGCACTGAACATCCGTAACAACAAAGCCCCCGCTAGCCGGGGGTTTTTTATCTTTGATGGTGAGCCATGGAATCGATAATCCAACAAATCAATCAACTACGAGCCACACTGCGCCATCATGAATACCAGTATCATGTACTGGATGCGCCGGAAGTGCCGGATGCGGAATATGACCGCCTGATGCGCGAACTGCGCGAACTGGAGAGCGCGCATCCTGAGTTGGTCACCGCCGATTCACCGACCCAGCGCGTGGGCGCCGCGCCGCTGGCGGCATTCGACCAGGTGCGTCACGAAGTGCCGATGCTGTCGCTGGACAACGTGTTCGACGAAGAAAGCTTCCTGGCGTTTTACAAGCGCGTGCAGGATAGGCTCAAAAGTAGCGATCCGCTGACCTTCTGCTGCGAGCTGAAGCTGGACGGCCTGGCGGTCAGCCTGCTGTACGAAGACGGTGAGCTGGTGCGCGCGGCGACGCGCGGCGACGGCACCACCGGCGAGAACATCACCACCAACGTGCGCACCATTCGCGCCATCCCGCTGCGCCTGACCGGCGACAACATTCCGCGCCGGCTGGAAGTGCGCGGCGAAGTGTTCATGCCGCAGGCCGGTTTTGAACAGATGAACGAAGAAGCCCGCCGCAAAGACGGCAAGGTGTTCGCCAACCCGCGCAACGCCGCCGCCGGCTCGCTGCGCCAGCTCGATCCGCGCATTACCGCCAAACGCCCGCTGACCTTCTTCTGCTACGGCGTCGGCCTGCTGGAAGGCGGCGAGCTGCCGCGCAGCCATTTTGAGCGCCTGATGCAGTTCAAGGCCTGGGGCCTGCCGGTCAGCGATCGCGCCCAACGCCGCACCGGCAGCGAGGAAGTGCTGGCGTTTTATCGCCAGGTCGAGCAGGACCGCGCGCAGCTAGGTTTCGACATCGACGGCGTGGTGATCAAGATTGACGATATCGATCTGCAGGAAACGCTGGGCTTTGTGGCGCGTGCGCCGCGCTGGGCGACGGCGTTCAAATTCCCGGCGCAGGAGCAGATCACCGTGGTGCGCGAAGTGGAGTTTCAGGTTGGCCGCACCGGCGCGATTACGCCGGTGGCGCGCCTTGAGCCGGTGCTGGTGGCCGGGGTGACCGTCAGCAACGCCACCTTGCACAACGCCGATGAAATTGAGCGTCTGGGGCTGCGCATCGGCGATACGGTGATCGTGCGCCGCGCCGGCGACGTCATCCCGCAGGTGGTGGGGGTGCTGGAAGATCGTCGGCCACAGGATGCGCGCGAAGTGGTGTTCCCGCTGCACTGCCCGGTGTGCGGCTCCGACGTTGAGCGCGTGGAAGGCGAGGCCGTCGCGCGCTGCACCGGCGGTCTTATCTGCGGCGCGCAGCGCAAAGAGGCGTTGAAGCACTTCGTTTCCCGCCGCGCGCTGGACGTTGAAGGCATGGGCGACAAGATCATCGAGCAGCTGGTGGACAAAGAGTACGTGAAGAACCCGGCCGATCTGTTCCGTTTGTCCGCAGGCATTCTGACCGGCCTGGATCGCATGGGGCCGAAATCGGCGCAGAACCTGGTCAATGCGCTGGAGAAATCCAAACAGACCACCTTCGCTCGCTTCCTGTATGCGCTGGGCATTCGCGAGGTTGGCGAGGCGACCGCCGCCAACCTGGCGGCGCATTTCGGATCGCTCGAGAAGCTGTTCGCCGCCGATATCGAGGCGCTGAAAGAGGTGCCGGACGTCGGTGAAGTGGTGGCCAAACACACCCGCAATTTCCTCGATGAAGCGCTCAATCAGCAGGTGATCAACGAGCTGGTGGGCGCCGAGATCGGCATCCACTGGCCGGCGCCGGTGGTGGTGGTCGCCGAAGAGATAGACAGCCCGTTCGCCGGCAAAACCGTGGTGCTGACCGGCTCGCTGAGCCAACTGTCGCGCGACGAGGCCAAAGATCGCCTGACGGCGCTGGGCGCCAAGGTCAGTGGCAGCGTGTCGAAGAAAACCGATTTGGTGATCGCCGGCGAAGCGGCCGGCTCCAAGCTGGCGAAGGCGCAGGAGCTGGGTATCGCCGTGATCGACGAAGCGGAAATGATCCGCCTGCTGGGTGACTGATGGAAAAGGAAAACCTGCTGGAGATCGCCAATACCGTGATGCCGTTCGGCAAGTACCAGGGGCGGGTACTGATCGACCTGCCCGAAGAGTACCTGCTGTGGTTCGCCCGCAAGGGCGAATTCCCCAAAGGCAAGCTCGGCATGCTGATGGAGATGACGTTGGCGATAAAAATTGAAGGGCTTGACCACCTGGTCAAGCCGCTGAAAAAAAACTGATCTGACGGGCCTTGGCCTAATGCCGGTCACTTAAGCCTGACTGGTATTTTTTATCCAGTCTCTTTACGTGACGAGCAGGACGAATTGCCGTAAATGCCCAGAATTTCTCTGTTACTGCAATGAACGGCAATTGGAGGGGCCGAAGGCGCGGCCCCTCCACCCGCGCCTTCGCTTAACACCGTCTGTCCGCTGTGCGGATACCCTCGCCGCGTCTGCATTGTCGGGCGGGTCGGCTGCGACAAACGTCCCTGTTAGTCTCGCCTCAACCGGCCTTCCCTGGCCGGTTGCCCCTGACAATGCCGTCTTGCTCGGCAGCCGGTGATGCGCGCCCAGGGTCAACACCTGAGCTGGCAGCTACCGGGAAATCTGTCGCTTATGAGGTTGTGGTAGAGAAGTTGGAGATGAGCACGGTGTTGGGCGCCCTTGAAGACGCCGAACGCAGGCATAGCGCATTAGGAGAAACCGCCATGGACGGCGGTTTCAGGTGAGACAGGCAGGGACGCCTGTCGCAACCGGCCTCAATGCGGTATGGCGGAGGGAGGACAAATCTGCCTGGAGCAGATTTGAACGCTGCTTGCAGCGGCCCCGAAGGGGCGAGGCCCAGGGATGGGCTGAGTAACGTTGGCAAAGCCAACCGTCTGATAGGGCAAAGGCGCGGGTTGCCAGGGGCCGCGCCTTCGGCCCCTGGCTCGGTCGAGGTGCGTGAGCCACATGGGGCATCTCACGTTTATCGACCGAAAACTGCACAAATACGTTCAGAAAAACGCTAACTGACCAGCATTAGGCTTTGGCCCGTCTTTTTTACCCGCGCGACGCCTGCGCGTTGGCGTTGGGCACCGCCTGTTGCGTCCGCTGCTTGCGCTGATACCTTTTCGCCAGCACCGCACAGGTCATCAGCTGCACCTGATGGAACACCATTAGCGGCAGCACCATGATCCCCACCGTCGCCGCCGGGAACAGGATATTGGCCATTGGAATGCCGTTCGCCAGGCTTTTCTTCGAACCGCAGAACACGATGGTGATCTCGTCCGCCTTGCTGAACCCCAACCAGCGCGCCATGCAGGTGTTCACCACCAGCACGATCGCCAGCAGCACGATGCTACCTCCAACGATAAACGCCAGCGAACCGATCCCCACCTGATGCCAGATGCCGTGCGTGACCGCCTCGCTGAAGGCGGCGTACACCACCAGCAGAATCGAGGTCTGGTCGGTTTTGCCGATCAGCGGGCGATGGCGCTCGATCCAGCCGCCGATAAGCGGCCGCAGCAGGTGGCCGGCGACGAACGGCACCAGCAGCTGCAGCACGATCGAACCCACCTGCCGCAGGCTGCCGGTATCGCCGTGCACGTTCATCAGCAGGCCGACCAACAGCGGCGACACGAAGATCCCCAGCAGGCTGGAGGCGGAGGCGCTGCACACCGCCGCCGCCACGTTGCCGCCCGCCAGCGAGGTGAAGGCGATGGCCGACTGCACGGTGGCGGGTAGAATGCACAGGTAGATGAAACCGGCGTACAGCTCGGGGCTGACGTCGATCGGCGCCCACCAGGCGAACAGCATCCCCAGGGCCGGAAAAATGATGAAGGTGCTGAACATCACCCACAGATGCAGCCGCCAGTTATTGCTGCCGGCCAGGATGGCCTCGCGCGACAGCTTGGCGCCGTGCATGAAGAACAGCAGGGCGATGGCGGCGATGGTCAGGGCGTTGAGCCAGCCGACGAACTCGCCGCGTGCCGGCAGGAAAGAAGCCAGCAGCACGGTGGCGATCAGCGTCAGGGTAAAACGATCGGGCAGGAATCTCATGGCGATGCGCTCGGGTAGAAAATCGATGGGGCTATTCTCCCGCGTGGGCATATAATAATTAAATTGATTTATTTAATTCATCTATGAATAAAACGCATGAATTACTCACTCAAACAGCTGCGGGTGTTCGTCGCTGTCGCCCGCCACGGCAGCTTCAGCCGCGCCGGCGAGGCGATCGGCCTGACGCAATCGGCGGTCAGCCACAGCGTGAAAGAGCTGGAGGCGGAGGTCGGCGTGCGCCTGCTGGATCGCACCACGCGTGAAGTGGTGTTGACCGACGCCGGCCTGCGGTTGGCCAACCGGGTCGAACGGCTGCTGGACGAGCTGCAGGCCGCGTTGCTGGATGCGCGCAGCTTTGGCGTACAGCGCAGCGGCACGGTGCGGGTGGCGACCAGCCAGACCATTTCCGCCCATCTGATGCCGCAGTGCATCGCCGCCGGCGAGCGCGAATACCCGGAGATCCGCATCATGCTGCGCGATCAGGCGCAGCAGCAGGTACTGCACAGCGTGCGCAACGCCGAGGTGGATTTCGGCATCGTGGTCGATCCGGTGCAGGCGGTGGACCTGGAGTGCGAAGCGGTGCTGCATGAACCGTTCCTGCTGCTGTGCCGCGACGATCACCCGTTTGCTGCGCAGCAAGAGGTGCGTTGGTCGGCGTTAAACGGCTGCCGCCTGGTGTTGCAGGATTATGCGTCGGGCAGCCGACCGCTGATCGACAGCGCGCTGAGGCAGCAGGGCGTCGAGGCGCAGGTGGTGCAGGAAATCGGCCATCCGGCCACGCTGTTCCCGATGGTGGCGGAGGGGATTGGCATCAGCATCTTCCCGGCGTTGGCGCTGCCGCTGCCGGAAGGGGGGCGGCTCCGGGTGCGGCGGCTGGTGCCGGAGATCAATCGCGCGTTGATGCTGGTGCGACGCAAGAACCGCTCGCTGACGCCGGCGGCGGAGGCCATCTGGCAGGTGGCGCGTCAGCAGGCGGCGCTGCTGCACCAGCGCCGGCAGGAAAACGCGGAATATTGATTCAGATATAGACGTCCACCGCGTTGAGCGGCGTCGGGCGGTTTACGCCGTCGCCGGCTTGCGCCGCGGCTTTCTTCATTTGCTCCTGCTGCTGCTTTTCCATTTCTTCTTTCTGGATGCGCGCGATCTCGGCCTGCAACATCTTGATCTGCGCTTCGATCAGCTGCTTTTGCTTCTCGATCTCTTTGGGATCGGCACTGGAGTCTTTCAGCTCCACCAGCTTTTGCTGCAGAGCCTGAATCTGCCGGTTCAGCGCCTTGATACGCGCCGAGGCGCGGCTTTCGTTGAGATTTGCCGGTTCGTCATTGCCGTTGGCGCGTTCGTTTTTCTCCATCTTGCCGCCTTGCGGCTGGTTGTTGACCGGTTTGGCCATCAGCAATTCGCCCTGATGGCCCGGCGCGCTGAAGACGTTGCTGACGCCGGGAACGGTATTTTTGATCGGTACGATCATGGTGATGGTGGTCGACATGGATGCTCTCCCTGAGTCTGGCTATCGCTGTTCAGGGTATCGGCAGCGGCGATTAAATCTTTACCTGCCGCAGGTGCGGCCAGCGCTGCAGCCAGCCTTTGTCGAGCACGCGCTGGGCATAGGCCGCGCGATCGCCGTTTTTCACGTTGAAGGTGATGGTGTCGTCGAACAGCGCCGCGAGCCCGAAGGGGGCCACCAGCGTGATGCTGTCGTCGGCGTTCAGACGCGCGCCGATCGCCGTTTCCACTTCGGTCCAAAAGCTGATGGCCTCTTCGCTGTCGCGGTAAGGCGCCCGGCCACCGCGCAGGTGCATGCGCGCCTGATTCTTGACCGACCAAGGCTGCGGCAGCCATTGGTGCAGCCGCGTCTCCAGCATGCGATCGCGCTCGGCGTCCGCGCGCTGCGCATCGAAGTGGATCACGTCGATATCGTTGAGCGGCGTGGCGTCCACGTAGCCGTGGCGCCGATCCCACACCAGATTGCGTACGAAGCCGGCGCCCAGGCACCAGTCATTCAGGCCGAGCCGGCGCACGGTGCGCAGGGCGGCCATGCGAGCGTCATCTTGTTGCAGCCAGTCGATAATTTGCCGTTGCGGATCCATCACCCCTCCTTTTTTCGCGGCTACTGTAACCCGAAGCGGCGGCGGGTTAAATGGGGGAAAGCGCAACGGCGGCGATCGCGTGCAAAATAATTTTCTTTTCCCACTGACTACACTTGGTGCAGGGCTTTTATCTCGTCACTCGGGGCAAGGGAGGGGGCTATGTATCAGGCAACGGTGGGCCAACGCGGCTATCGCTTTGGCGATCTGCGTCAGCTGATGGCGAAGGCTTCGCCGGCGCGTTCCGGCGATTATCTGGCGGAGGTGGCGGCGCAAAGCGCCGAAGAGCGTATGGCGGCGCGCATTGCGCTGGCGGACTTGCCGCTCAAGGCGTTCCTGCAGCAGGCGCTGGTGCCGTACGAACAGGACGAGGTGACGCGCCTGATTATCGACGGCCACGATGCCGCCGCCTTTGAGCCCATCTCGCACCTCACGGTCGGTGATTTTCGCGATTGGCTGCTGAGCGAGCAGGCGGACAGCGCCATGCTGGCGCAGGTGGCGGCCGGCATCACGCCGGAGATGGCGGCGGCGGTGAGCAAGATCATGCGCAATCAGGATCTGATCCTGGTGGCGAAGAAGTGTCGGGTAGTGACGCGCTTTCGCAATACGATTGGCCTGCCGGGCCACCTCAGCGTGCGGCTACAGCCCAATCACCCGACCGACAGCCTGCAGGGCATCGCCGCCAGCATGCTGGACGGCCTGCTGTACGGCAGCGGCGACGCGGTGGTCGGCATCAACCCGGCCAGCGACAGCCTGCCGCTGCTGGAAAAGCTCAACTACATGCTGGACGACGTAATCCAGCGCTTCGCCATACCCACCCAATCCTGCGTGCTGACCCACGTGACCAACACGCTGCGGCTGATAGAGCGCGGCGCACCGGTGGATCTGGTGTTTCAGTCGATCGCCGGTACCGAAGCGGCCAATCGCGGCTTCGGCATCAGTCTGGCGCTGCTGGCGGAAGCGCAGCAGGCGGCACTGAGCCTCAGGCGCGGCACGCTGGGCGACAACGTGATGTACTTCGAAACCGGGCAGGGCAGCTGCCTGTCGGCCAACGCCCATCACGGCGTCGATCAGCAAACCTGCGAGGCGCGCGCCTATGCGGTGGCGCGCCATTTCTCGCCGCTGCTGATCAACACCGTGGTAGGGTTTATCGGCCCCGAATACCTGTATGACGGCAAGCAAATTATCCGCGCCGGGCTGGAGGATCACTTCTGCGGCAAGCTGCTCGGCCTGCCGCTGGGCTGCGACGTCTGCTACACCAACCATGCCGAAGCCGATCAGGACGACATGGACACGCTGCTGACGCTGTTGGCTGCCGCCGGGTTAACGTTCCTGATCGGCGTACCGGGCGCGGACGACATCATGCTCAACTACCAAAGTACGTCGTTCCATGACGCGCTCTATATCCGCGAGCTGCTGGGGCTGAAGCACGCGCCGGAGTTCGCCGCCTGGCTGGCGGCGATGAACATTACCGACGAACGCGGGCGGCTGCGCGACGCCGCCGCCAATCATCCGCTGTTGCTGGCGCTGCAGGGAGAACGCACATGAGCAAACCGGTTCACGTCAACAGCTGGGACGCGCTGCGCGCCTTTACCGATGCGCGCATCGCGCTGGGGCGCACCGGCGCCAGCCTGCCGACCGACGAACTGCTGCGCTTCGGCCTGGCTCACGCCCAGGCGCGCGACGCGGTGCATCAGCCTTTCGACAGCGAACGGCTGGCGGCGGATCTGCACGATGCCGGTTGGCCCACGCTGGCGGTGCACAGCGGGGCCGCCGACCGCGCCGCCTATCTGCGCCGACCGGATCTGGGGCGGCGGTTGGCGTCGGACAGCCGCAGCCTGCTGCTCGGTTCGCCATCGCGCCGCGTCGATCTACTGCTGATAGTGGCGGACGGCCTCTCCTCCAAGGCGGTGCATCGCCAGGCGCTGCCGCTGCTGCAGGCGCTGCGCCCCTATCTCGATACGCTGGGGCTGACCGTTGCGCCGGTGGTGCTGGCGCATCAGGCGCGGGTGGCGCTGGGGGATGAGATCGGCGAATGCCTGCAGGCCCGGGCGGTGGCGGTTTTGATCGGCGAACGGCCGGGGCTGTCGTCGCCGGACAGCCTGGGTGTCTATTTGACCTGGGGGCCGAACGCGCGCAGAACGGACGCCGAGCGCAACTGTATCTCCAACGTGCGGCCCGAAGGGTTGGATTATCCGCAGGCGGCGTTCCGCCTGGCCTGGCTGCTGGAGCAGGCGTTCCTGCGGCGGCTGAGCGGCATCGAGCTGAAGGACGAGAGCGACAACCCGGCGCTGCACGGCCGGGTGACGCCGCTTTATCCCCAGCTGGGCGGTTGACCGATGGTTTGCTGCAGCAGGGCGGTGAAGGCCGCCAGCCGGGCGGACACCTTCGCCATCGGGCGCAGCAGATAGATACCTTGCTGCTCATGGCGCGGATCTTCCAGCATTTGCACCAGTTGCCCGTGCTGCACGTCCGGCCCCACCACCCAGTTGGGCAGGAAGGCGATGCCGAGCCCGAGCAACGCGGCCTGGCGCTGCGCGGTGAAGTCGTCGCAGCGCAGCGCCATGGTGCAGCGGCTCATCAGCGCCGCGTCGAGGATCTGCGCCCAGCAGGCCGGCTGCTGCTTGTGGTAGCGGGCGATCAGCCGATGCTGCGGCAGCGCTTCCAGATCGGCCGGCAGGCCATAGCGGGCGACGTAGGCGGGGCTGGCGCACATCACCCAGCGTTGGGTGGCGATGCGGCTGGCGTACAGCGCGCTGTCCTTCTGTTCGCCGATGCGGATGGCGGCGTCGAGCCGTTCCTGCGTCGGATCGGTCAGACGTTCGGTCAGATCGAGGTCGACCGACAGCTGTGGGTAGCGTTCCGCCAGCGTCGGCAGCAGCGGCAGCACATAGGTTTTGCCGAAGGTCGGCAGGCAGCTGATGCGCAGCGTGCCCTGCGGCGTTTCGTTCAGCGCGCTTAGCTCGGCGCGAAGGCCGGTAATGTCCGTCATCAGCGCGGCGGCGCGCGTCAGCAGCAGCTCGCCGGCGTCGGTCAGCAGCAGGCCACGGGTGGAGCGCACGAACAGCGCGGCGCCGAGCGCGCTTTCCAGGGCATCGATGTGGCGCACCAGCGAGGAGGGCACCATGCCCAGCCGGCGCGCGGCGGCGGAAAAGCTGCCCAGGCGGGCCACGTCGAGAAAAATTGGCAGATGTTCTACATAGCGGGCGTCATTCATTTTTGCATTATATGCAAAAGCGTTTCTTATGAATACCCGCTTCTCTGCCGACGGCGCGGCGGCTACTCTGGCTGCGGGTTGACGACGGGCTTCAACGCCGTCCCATCCCGGCCGTATAGAGAGAAAACGTATAAGCCTTGCGGCGCTTAGCACTAAATAACAGATGTTTTTCCCAGGCTGCGCGAGCCGCCTGCGGAGTTGATTGTCGCTCCAACACCAGATTAACCGTTCAATTTGATAACCGGTTCAGTCTCAATGATTAGTAAGTCTTTACTTTATCTCATTCTGATCTGATACCTGGTTATCGGCCGGCCAGCCGTGCCGGTTTTTTTGTCGCCTTAGGCTGAATCGTTCCAACTGATGAACGCGCCTTGGGGGCATCTTGGCTCACCGTCGGTGGGCCTTTTGAACGCGCGGAACCGCGATCCCGCGCTGGTGGAGGAGTCAGTCATGAACGAAAAACACGGGTGTTCCTGTGCGCGCCATTTGGCGCAGGGTTTTGCCAGGCAGTCGATCAATGCCGGGGAGGGCGAAATCTATCAAATCTCGCTGATGAGCGCGCTCATCGACGGGGTTTACGAGGGGGAGACCACCATTGCCGAGCTGCTCAAGCACGGCGATTTCGGCCTTGGTACCTTCAATCATCTGGACGGCGAACTGATCGCTTTCGATCAGGAAATACACCAGCTGCGCGCCGACGGCAGCGCCCGGCCGGCCGGCCTGCAACAGAAAACCCCCTTCGCCGTCGTCACCTTTTTCCAGCCCAGCGTCAGCCAGCAATTCGACCGGCCAATCACCAAGGCGCAGCTGCACCAGTGCATCGACGAGCAGGTCGCCTCGCCGAACCTGTTTTGCGCGGTGCGGGTCGACGGCGAGTTCAGCCACGTGGAAACCCGTACCGTGCCGCGTCAGGAACGGCCTTACCGCCCAATGCTGGAAGCGATAGAAGAGCAGCCGACCTTCTCGTTCCATCAGCGGCGCGGCACGCTGGTCGGCTTCCGCTCGCCCGATTACATGCAGGGCATCGGCGTGGCCGGCTATCACGAACACTTCGTTACCGACGACCGCAGCGGCGGCGGCCACGTGCTGGATTACCAGCTCGATCATGGCCGCCTGCAGTTCGGCGTCATCACCCGTCTCAATCTTCAGTTGCCGCATGATGCGGATTTCTTGCGCGCCAACCTCTGTCCAGAGGATTTGGATCGCGCGATTCGTTCCGCCGAGGGCTAATCCCGGCGATCGTTTTCTTAGGAGGTGGAACCATGGCACAGGAAAAAACAGGCAATGACTGGCAATGCGGCGCCGACTTGGTGGTGAAAAACCTGGAAGCGCAGGGCGTCAAACACGTTTTCGGCATTCCGGGCGCCAAGATCGACCGGGTGTTCGATTCGCTGGAGGACGCGCCATCGATTGAAACGGTGGTGGTGCGGCATGAGGCCAACGCGGCCTTTATGGCGGCGGCGGTCGGCCGCCTGACCGGCAAGGCCGGGGTGGCGCTGGTCACCTCCGGGCCGGGCAGCTCCAACCTGATCACCGGGCTGGCCACCGCCACTTCGGAAGGGGACGCAGTGGTGGCCTTCGGCGGGGCGGTGAAGCGCGCCGACAGCCTGAAGCAGACGCACCAGAGCATGGATACCGTCAGCATGTTCCGGCCGGTGACCAAGTATTGCGCCGAAGTGCATGCCGGTTCGGCGATTTCCGAGGTGATCGCCAACGCCTTTCGCCGCGCCGAGTTCGGCCGGCCGGGGGCATCGTTCGTCAGCCTGCCGATGGATATCGTCAATGAACCGGTCAGCGCGCCGGTGCTGGCCGGCTGTCGCTTGCCGCGCATGGGGGCCGCGGCGGCGGACGACATTCAGGCGGCGGTGAAACTGATCCGCCAGGCCAAATGCCCGGTATTGCTGCTCGGCCTGCAGGCCAGCCGGCCGGAGAACAGCGAAGCGGTGCGCCATCTGCTGTACCGCACCCATATGCCGGTGGTCGGCACCTATCAGGCGGCGGGAGTGATCGACGTCAACCACTTCGCCCGTTTCGCCGGCCGTGTCGGCCTGTTCAACAACCAGCCGGCCGATCAGCTGTTGCAGAAGGCCGACCTGGTGGTGAGCGTCGGCTATGATCCGATCGAATACGATCCCTGCATGTGGAACAGCCACGGGCGGCTGAAACTGGTGCACATCGACGTGCTGCCGGCGGATATCGATACCTGCTATCGGCCGGACGTCGAGCTGGTGGGCAACATCAGCGCCACGCTGAACATGATGACCGAAACGTTCACTGAGGCGGTCTGCGTGCCGCCGGAGGTGGAGCTGATCCTCACCGATCTCGGCCGCCAGCGCACTGAACTGGCGGAGCGCGCCGCCCGCCGCGGCGGCATGCCGATCCACCCGCTGCGTATCGTCAAGGAGCTGCAGGACATCGTCAGCGACGATGTAACCCTGTGTGTGGACATGGGCAGTTTCCATATCTGGATCGCCCGCTACCTGTACAGCTTCCGCGCCCGCCAGCTGTTGATCTCCAACGGCCAGCAAACCATGGGGGTCGCGCTGCCGTGGGCCATCGGCGCGGCGCTGGTGCGCCCCGGCGATAAAGTGGTGTCTATCTCCGGCGACGGCGGATTCATGCAGTCGAGCATGGAACTGGAGACCGCGGTGCGGCTGAAAAACAACATCGTGCACGTCATCTGGGTCGATAACGCCTACAACATGGTGGAAATGCAGGAAGTGAACAAATACCAGCGCAAATCCGGCGTGGAGTTTGGGCCGATTGACTTCAAGGCTTACGCGGAATCCTACGGCGCGGTCGGTTTCGCCGTGCAGTCGGTGGACGATCTGCGGCCGATGCTGCGCAAGGCGATGGCGATCCAGGGGCCGGTGGTGGTGGCCATTCCGGTCGACTATGCCGACAACTATAAGCTGATGGCGCAGATGAACTTCAGCCAGATGATTTAATTTCATCATCGCGCGGTTTCACCGGGGCAGGCCGCTTGCGCGCCTGCCCGTTTTTATGCGCAGATTTTGTCCTTTACTTCGCTAACTGCATGATTTATTGCTATCCGTTGGGCTGTTTTTTCACCACTGGGGATAGCGCAATGAAAAGAAAAGCAATAACGATCGGGCTGCTGGCGTTGGCGATAGCCGGTGGCGCGCGGGCCAATACGCTGGTCTACTGTTCCGAAGGCTCGCCGGAAGGCTTCAACCCGCAGCTGTTCACCTCCGGCACCACGGTGGACGCCAGCTCGGCGGCGATTTACAACCGGCTGGTGGACTTCAAACCCGGCACCGTCGAGCTGCAACCCAGCCTGGCGGAAAGCTGGGAAGTGAGCGAGGACGGCAAGCGCTATACCTTCCACCTGCGCAAAGGGGTGGCATTCCAGAGCAATAAATATTTCACGCCCACCCGCGATTTCAATGCCGATGACGTCATCTTCTCGTTTATGCGGCAAAAGGATGCCAACAACCCGTATCACAAGGTCTCCAACGGCGCCTACACCAACTTCGAGTCGATGGAGTTCGGCACGCTGATCGACCGGATCGTCAAGGTGGACGATCACACCGTGCGCTTTGAGCTCTCCCGCGCCGAGGCGCCGTTCGTCGCCGATCTGGGCATGTACTTCGCCACTATTTTTTCGGCGGAATATGCCGACGCGATGCTGAAGGCCGGTACGCCGCAGCGGGTGGACAACGATCCGATAGGCACCGGGCCGTTCCAGCTGGTGCAGTACCAGAAGGACGCGAAAATCCTCTACAAGGCGTTCGACCGCTACTGGGAAGGCAAACCGAAGATCGACCGGCTGGTGTTTTCGATCACGCCGGATGCGACGGTGCGTTACGCCAAGCTGCAAAAGAACGAGTGCCAGGTGATGCCGTTCCCCAACCCGGCGGATCTGGCGCGCATGCGGCAGGACGGCAACCTTCAGGTGATGGAAAAATCCGGCTTGAATATCGGCTTCCTGGCGTTCAATACCCAGAAAAAACCGTTGGATAACGTCAAGGTGCGCCAGGCGTTGGCGCTGGCGGTCAACAAGCCGGCGATCATCGAGGCGGTGTTCCACGGCGCCGGCCAGCCTGCCAAGAACCTGCTGCCGCCGACCCAGTGGGGCAGCAACGCGCAGCTTGAAGACTACCCGTATTCGCCGGAGCGGGCGAAGCAGCTGTTGCAGGAAGCCGGGCTGGGGCAGGGGTTCGACATCGATCTGTGGGCGATGCCGGTGCAGCGGCCCTACAACCCCAACGCCAAGCGCATGGCGGAGATGATCCAGGCCGACTGGGCTAAAATCGGCGTGCGCGCCAAAATCGTCACCTTCGAGTGGGGCGAGTATTTACAGCGGATTAAAAACGGCGAGCACCAGACGGCGTTGATGGGCTGGACCACCGCCAACGGCGATCCGGACAACTTCTTCGGCCCGCTGTTCACCTGCGCTTCGCTCGGCGGCTCCAACTCGGCGAAATGGTGCTACAAACCGTTCGACCAGCTGATCCTGCAGGCGCGCGAGGAGAACGATCACGCCAAGCGGGTGGCGATGTACCAGCAGGCGCAGGTGATGATGCACGATCAGATGCCGGCGCTGATGATCGCGCACTCGACCATCTTCGAACCGGTGCGCAAGGAAGTGAAAGGCTACGAAATCGACCCGTTCGGCAAACACATCTTCAAACAGGTGTCGCTGGAGAGGTAACGAAAAGGCCGGGTTAACCCGGCCTTTTTCATGCCTGCGGCACGTCGCAGTGGTAGCGGCCGCGCGGGATCACCAGCGGCGTGTGGGACAGCGGATCGTCGATGATCATGCACGGCATGCCGAACACCCGCTCGACCAGTTCGGCGGTGATGATCTCCGCCGGTTTCCCTTCCGCCACGATCTTGCCGTCGCGCATGGCGATGATGTGATCGGCATAGCGGCAGGCGTGGTTGAGATCGTGCAGCACCGCGATCAAGGTTTGACCGCGCTCGCGGTTGAGCTGGCGGAACAGATCCAGCAGCTCGATCTGGTGCGCGATGTCCAGATACGTCGTCGGTTCATCCAGCAGCAGCAGCGGCGTTTGCTGCGCCAACGCCATCGCTACCCAGACGCGCTGACGCTGCCCGCCGGACAGCTCGTCGACGCTTCGATCCGCCAGTTGGCTGACGTTGGTGGCCGCCATGGCGGCTTCCACCGCCTGTTTGTCGGCCTGCGTCCACTGTTTCAGCAGGCTCTGGTGCGGATAGCGGCCGCGCGACACCAGGTCTGCCACGGTAATGCTGTCCGGTGCGATCGAGGTTTGCGGCAGCAGGCCAAGCTCGCGCGCCAGCGCTTTGGTGGCGAAACTGCTGATGTTTTTGCCGTCCAGCATCACCTCGCCGGCGCTGGGTTTCAGCAGACGGCACAGGGCGCGCAGCAGCGTCGATTTGCCGCAGGCGTTCGGCCCGACGATCACCGTGAAGGCGCCGTCGGGGATCGCCACGCTCAGATCGTCAGCGATGATTTTATTGTCGTAGCCCAGCTTCAGGTGCGAGGCGTGCAGGCGGTGGCTCATGGCGTTATCACTTTTCATTATCGGCGGGCCTCACGGATGAGCAGCCAAATCAGGTACAGGCCGCCGATGCAGACGGTCACGACCCCGACCGGCAGTTGGATCGGCGCAAAAAGATGTTGGGACACCACGTCGGCGCCGAGCAGCAGCGTCGCGCCCATCAGCGCCGAGGACGTCAGGGTGACCGAGGATTGTCCGGCCAGGCGGCGGGCGATCTGCGGCGCCGCCAGCGCGATAAAGGAAATCGGCCCGGCGGTGGCGGTGACGGCGGCGGTGAGGGTGACGCCGAACAGCATCAGCCACAGCCGGCTGCCTTCGGCGTTCACGCCCAGCGCGCGCGCCGTGTCGTCGCCCATTTCCAGCAGCTGCAGCCGTTTGCCCATCAGCAGCGCGGCCGCGGCCGCCAGCACGATGAACGCCGTGGCGGGCTGGGCTTTCTGCCAGGTCATGCCGTTGAGTGAACCGGCCTGCCACATGGCGGCGTCCATGGCGCGCTCCAGCGAGGCGGTGATGATCAGCCAGGTATTGGTAGAGACCAGCACCGCGCTGATGGCGATGCCGACGATGATCAGCCGGAAGCCGGCGATGCCTTGCCGCCAGGCCAGCAGATAGATAGCCAGCGCGGAGAGAATGCCGCCGGCCAGCGCACCGCCGGCGATGTAGTAATAGCCGCCGTTGAACAGGGTGATGGCGATCAGCGCGCCGGTGTAAGCCCCCATGTTAAAGCCAATCACGTCCGGGCTGCCGAGCGGGTTGCGGATAATCGACTGGAAGATGGCGCCGCTCATGCCGAGTGCGCCGCCTAACAGCAGCGCCATGGCGATACGCGGCAAGCGCCATTGGGTGACCACGGTGACCAGATTTTTCGGCGCCTCGCCGCTGAGCGCGGCAAAGACCTGTTCCAGAGAAAGCTGCAGCGTGCCGTAGCACAGCGCGGCAACAGCCATCGCCAGGCACAACGCCAGCAGTGAAATATTGACCAACAGCAGGCGCAGCGGCATGCGCCCGTTGATGACGCCGTCCGGGCGGCCGATATGCAATGTGTGGGGCAGACTCATCACAGCCCCCCCAGCGTTTTCTTGCGGCGCACCAGCCAGATCAGCACCGGCGCGCCGATGAAGGCCGCCACGATGGAAACGCGCAGCTCACCGGCCGCCAGCAAACGGCCGACCACGTCGGCGCACAGCAGTAAAATCGGCGCCAGCAGCATGGAGTAGGGCAGGATCCAGCGCTGGTCGGGGCCGACCCACCAGCGGGCGATATGCGGCACCATCAGGCCGATGAAACTGATTGGGCCGACGGTGGCGGTCGCCGCACCGCACAGCAGCGTGATGGCGATCACCGCGACGACCTGAGTCAACACCACGCGTGCGCCGAGCGCGATAGCCAGGTCTTCCCCCATGCCGATGGTATTCAGCGGCCGGGCGATGAGCAGCGTCAGCAGGCAGCCGAGCAAAATGGCGGGGGCGGTAACCGGCAGCGTGGACAGCGTGCGGATATCCAGCGTACCGGCCTGCCAGAAGCGCAGTTGGTCGAAGGTTTGCGGATCGATCAGCGACAGCCCGGTGGTGATGCCGAGCAACACCGCGCCGATCGCCACGCCGGCCAGCGTCAGCCGCACCGGGTTGATACGTCCGCCCGCCAGCGTGCCGATCAGGTAGACCAGCAGGGTGGTGAGGGCGGCACCGACGAAGGCGTAGGCCATATAGCTTTCGGTGGTGGCCGCGCCGAAAAACATGATGCCGATGACCACGGCGAAGCTGGCGCCGGCGTTGATGCCTAGCACGCCGGGATCGGCCAGCGGATTGCGCGTCAACGCCTGAATCAGCGCGCCGGCGGCGCCGAGCGCCATGCCGGCCAAGATGCCCGCCAGCGTGCGGGGTACCCGGGCGTTGAGAATGATGGTGCTGTCGGAACCGCTCGCGGCGCCTTGCAGGCTGAGCCAGACGGTATGGAAGGGGATGGCTTTGGAACCCAGCATCAGGCTGGCAATGATGCACAGCAGCAACAGCGCCGTGCCGATACCGAACCCGGCGATGCGTTTGAAGCCACTGGCGTAAGCTGCGTGCGGTGCGGACGAAAGCGTCCGCTCAGTCGGAGTGGGTACGTTCACACCGGTAACTCCTGTATGATTTTTATTCTCATTGTTATTTGCGTTCATGCGGGCGCTAATAGTAGCACGAGTTTACGCCCGCATGCACCCGCCGGTTGGTGGCGCAGGTGCGTTGACGATGTTAATAACTATTGATATTTCAATTGATTGAATGTGAACGGTTGCCCTGTTTATGGCAAACGTCGGCAGGAGGTTGGCCCGCCGACGGCGTGGTTCAGGGCTTTTTGAACAGCCGTTCGATTTGGTTCAGCATGTTGGTGGCGCTGTAGTAATCGAGACGGAAAGTGTCGTTGCCGACGGCGTAGACGTGCCGCTGTTCCACCGGCTCCAGATGTTTGAGGAACGGGTTGGTCAGCACCTCTTGCACTTTACGCTCGTTGGTGGCGAACAGGATCAGCGTTTTGCCGTTCAGACCCTCGGCCATTTTTTCGCCGGAGATCTGGATGATGTCATGGCGTTTACCCATGCTGGCATTGCCTTTGGCGCTTTCCGGCGGGGTGGCCAGTTGGAAGCCGAGCTGGGTCAGCAGCTTGCCCTGGGCTGACCCCGGCGTCCACAGCATGGCCTCGCGGCCGTTGTCGGCATACACCAGCGGGGTGGTCGGCTGCGGCGGCAGCGCGATCGCCTGCTTCACTTGCTCCACGCGCTGTTCGAAACGATCTTCCGCCTGTTTGGCGCCGGCTTCATGGCCGGTGATCTTGCCGAGCTCGCTGGCCAGCTGTTGCCAGCTTTTGTCGCCATAATCGAGCACCAGCGTCGGCGCAATGGCCGACAGCTGGTCATACAGTTTCAACGCCGAATCACCGCCGGTCGCGGCGACGACGATCAAATCCGGCGCGGCGGCGGCGACGGCCTCGGCATTGGGCTCCACCTGATACAGCCGTTCGACGTGGCGCTGTTTGGCTACCTCGCTCCACTGGGTAAAGAAGCCTTGTTTATCGGCCACCAGAGGGTTCGGGCTGGTGGCGCCGCTGGCGACCACCGGGGCGTCGATAGCCAGCAGCGTGCCGGTGATGGTGACGCTGGTGGACACGATGCGCTGCGGCGGTTTTTCCAGCGTGAACTTCCCTTTGGCGCTGTCGATGGTGCGCGGCCAACTGCTGTCGGCAGCGGGGGCGGACGGTTTCTGCCCGTCGCTCTTGTCGTCCGGACCGCAGCCGCTGAGCAGCAGGCTGGAAGTGGCGATAAATGCAAAGAACAGCTGGCGTAAGGATAGGGTCATGAGAGGGCTCTTTCTTTCCTTGAACTAAGGCGTATCAATCCGGCGGCGGATTGGCTGCGTGGTGGATGCCCGCTAATTTACCATTCAAGCCGGCAAAATGATAACCATTCGTATCTCAGCACGCGGTGGCTGGATAAAGAAGAAGAGGGGGGGGGAACGGCAGAAACGAAAAAAGCGCCAAAAGGCGCTTTTCTCTGAATTGGTGGGTCGTGCAGGATTCGAACCTGCGACCAATTGATTAAAAGTCAACTGCTCTACCAACTGAGCTAACGACCCGCAGAAGTGGTGGGTGATGACGGGCTCGAACCGCCGACCCCCTCCGTGTAAAGGAGATGCTCTACCAACTGAGCTAATCACCCACTTCAGGACTTCCAGGTACTGCTAAACGAGAGAATGATGGTGGGTGATGACGGGCTCGAACCGCCGACCCCCTCCGTGTAAAGGAGATGCTCTACCAACTGAGCTAATCACCCTCATTCGTTCTCATTTTTACTCAACAAGATGGTGGGCGATGACGGGCTCGAACCGCCGACCCCCTCCGTGTAAAGGAGATGCTCTACCAACTGAGCTAATCGCCCCGTCTTGTTGGAGTCGCATTATAGGGATAGTTCAAAGTGAGTCAACGGTTTTTAAAATGATTTCAATCGTTCGCCGCAAATTTAGGCAGGGCGCGATAATTATCGCCAACGGCGCCGATTCTTTGCGCAACGCTATGCGAAACTCGCCGCAAAACGCGCGAAATCGACCGGTGCAATATCGTGTCGGCGTTGAGGAATTAGCGCGTGGTGATACAATGTCGTCCACTCTTTTTTCAATTCCGAGCAATCGTCGGCCATCGCCGACACGCGTTGCGTAATAAGGCAGTGAACCCAATGAAAATCAAAACCCGTTTTGCACCGAGCCCGACCGGCTATCTTCACGTCGGCGGCGCGCGTACCGCACTTTATTCCTGGTTGTTCAGCCGCCATGCGGGCGGTGAGTTCGTTCTGCGTATCGAAGATACCGATCTGGAACGCTCCACCCAGGACGCGATCGACGCAATTATGGATGGCATGAACTGGTTGAACCTGGATTGGGATGAAGGCCCGTATTTCCAGACCAAGCGTTTCGATCGTTACAACGCGGTCATCGACGAGATGCTGGAGCAGGGCACGGCCTATAAATGCTATTGCTCCAAGGAACGTCTGGAAGCGCTGCGCGAGAAGCAGATGGAAAACGGCGAGAAGCCGCGTTACGACGGCCACTGCCGCGACAGCCAGTGCAGCCACACCGACGACGAGCCGCACGTGGTGCGCTTCCGCAACCCGCAGGAAGGCTCGGTGATTTTCGACGACAAAATTCGCGGCCCGATCGAATTCAGCAACCAGGAGCTGGACGATCTGATCATCCGCCGCACCGATGGTTCGCCAACCTATAACTTCTGCGTCGTCGTCGATGACTGGGACATGGAAATCACCCATGTGATCCGCGGCGAAGACCACATCAACAACACCCCGCGCCAGATCAACATTCTCAAAGCGCTGGGCGCGCCGGTGCCGGAATACGCGCACGTGTCGATGATCCTCGGCGACGACGGTAAAAAGCTGTCCAAGCGTCACGGCGCCGTGGGCGTGATGCAGTACCGCGACGACGGCTATCTGCCGCAGGCGCTGCTGAACTACCTGGTGCGTCTGGGCTGGTCCCACGGCGATCAGGAGATCTTCTCCATCGACGAGATGAAAGAGTTCTTCACGCTGGAAGCGATCAACAAATCTGCCAGCGCGTTCAACACCGAGAAGCTGCAGTGGCTGAACCACCACTACATCAACCATATGCCGG
Source organism: Serratia sp. HRI (assembly GCF_010119335.3). Classification (NCBI taxonomy): domain Bacteria; kingdom Pseudomonadati; phylum Pseudomonadota; class Gammaproteobacteria; order Enterobacterales; family Yersiniaceae; genus Serratia; species Serratia sp. HRI. The sequence goes on from NZ_CP083690.1 coordinate 4,166,105, forward strand.
CGGAAGAAGTGGCGGTGCATCTGGCATGGCACGTTGAGCAACTGGGCATTGAAACCCGCAACGGGCCGGAACTGAAGGACATCGTCAAGCTGCTGGGCGAGCGCTGCAAGACGCTGAAAGAGATGGCGGAGTCTTGCCGTTACTTCTACGAAGATTTCAGCGAGTTCGACGCCGACGCGGCCAAGAAGCACCTGCGCCCGGTGGCGCGTCAGCCGCTGGAAGCGGTGCGCGCCAAGCTGGCCGCCATCACCGTCTGGACGCCGGAAAACGTGCACGACGCCATTCAGGGCACGGCGGATGAGCTGGGTGTCGGCATGGGTAAAGTCGGCATGCCGCTGCGCGTCGCGGTGACCGGCGCCGGCCAGTCGCCGGGTATGGACGTGACCGTGCATGCGATCGGCCAGAAGCGTTCACTGCAGCGCATCGACATGGCGCTGGCTTACATTGCCGAGCGCGAAGCGCAAGCCTGATTCGCTGTTACGCCTTAAAGAAAAAGCCCCGTGGAGCGATCCCGGGGCTTTTTTCATGGCGGTGCGTCAGGCTTGCTCGCTAGCCGGCAGCCCCGGGCGGTAGGCGAGGAAATACATCAGCCCGACAAAGCCGGCGCCTCCCAGCGCGTTGCCGAGAAATACCGCGACGAAATTGGGCAGATACTGCTCCCAGCCCATGCCGCCGGCAAAGATGGCCGCCGGGATGATGAACATATTCGCCACGACGTGCTGGAAGCCGATGGCGACAAAAGCCATGACCGGGAACCACATGCCGATCACTTTGCCCGGTACATCCTTGCTGGCGAAGGCTAACCACACCGCCAGGCACACCAGCCAGTTGCAGCCGACGCCGGAAATGAAGGCGTGCAGGAAGTCCGCATCCACTTTGGCCTGCGCGATCGCCAGCGTCTTATGCAAGAACGCGCCTTCGGTCAGACCCAGCAAATGGCCGAAGAAGTAGGCGACGGCCAGGCTGCCGGCCAGGTTGGCCAGGGTGACCCAAAACCAGTTACGCAGCACGGCGATGGCGGGGATTTCACGGGCGAACCAGGCCATCGGCAAGGTCATCATGTTGCCGGTCAGCAGTTCGCCGCCGGCCAGAATGGTCAGGATCAGGCCGATAGGGAACACCGCGGCACCCAACAGGGCGCCGAAAGAGCCCCATTCGGCCGGCAGGGTGCCGATGACGTGAATATCCAGCAGAAAGCCGGTGGCGATAAAGGCGCCGGCGAGAAAGCCCAGAATCAGCAGATTAGCGAGAGGGGCGCGGCTTTTGTTTGCCCCGGCCTGAACGGCGAGGGCGGCGATTTCTTTTGGTGAATGCAAAGACATGACGGACTCGGTTTATAGTAATAAAGTTTATGGCGCGGGCAGTCTATGCCGCTCGGGAGCCCGACTCAAGCGCATTTCGCTAACATTCCGTTAATTAAAAATCAACGTGATATACAGGGTCTTTTGCCATTTTGAGATGTAGCGCGCAAAATGGATGAACTCTGCACAAAGTGATGATTTTTTGGCGCCAAACATGCTGATTTGGCGGCTTTTTCAACGCTTGATTCAGGAATTCAATTTAGCCGTTGACAGCTTTGAGCGGGTTTCATATTATGCGCCCCGTTCACAGCACAAAGTGATTGTGGAACGGGGCTATAGCTCAGCTGGGAGAGCGCTTGCATGGCATGCAAGAGGTCGACGGTTCGATCCCGTCTAGCTCCACCAACCTTCTTCTCAGCAAGGTTGGGGATACCGTAACGCCGGTCAACGCGTACCACTTTTGTGGGGCTATAGCTCAGCTGGGAGAGCGCTTGCATGGCATGCAAGAGGTCGACGGTTCGATCCCGTCTAGCTCCACCACCATTTAAAAAGCCGACCTTAGGGTCGGCTTTTTGCTTTATATCCTTTTAGTTGCCTTTGTCCGCTACTTTTACGCAAAATTTTTCCTTGATACCCTCGCTAGACGTTGCCGCTATTCTGTCCGGTTTCGTCTTGGCACGTCATAACAATACTAAAATCAGCGATATGAGACGGTGAAATGAGCGATGCCATTGACTTCTCCCGGCGTGATTTTCTCTTCAGTTTGGTAATATTGCGCACTGAGTGGGATTTCATTTATCCCTATTAATGTTTCGTTTAATACGTTGGCCGCGGAGCCCAGTTCAAAGGGAACGCCGTTGTGCAGAATCTGTAGGCCCACGCCGGTGGCGGACTCTTTGGAGGGGGTAATCGCCAAGACTTGATGAAGGCCATTAACCGTTTCCCCGCGTATTTCCAAATCAACTTTTGTGTTGGCATTACACTCCAGAGCGATGTTGAAGGGAGTATTCCCGGCCACGCTGCCAGGACCGGAAAATACCCGCCGATTAACCTTGTCTAAAATAACCTGTTTCGAGGGTGTGTTCAGGCGACAGCCCTCGACGGCAATATTGACGGCAGGATAATAAACGTGGCCCAATCTCCTGGCATTTGAGGCTCTTAAGCAGGTATAGTTGAAAAAGAAAGGCGCAAACGAGGGCATGGTGCCAGGCTGTATATCGCCTGTCTTGATCAGATAATGTTTAAAGTTAGCGCCCAGGATATAGCCGACAGGCGTCTCGCGGGGACCATAGAACTCGATGAGGCCCGGTTTGTCATTAAGCGACATGGCAATGCCGACGCCCTTCCAACTCGTTTGATAGACAGTGATGCCATTGTACTTTAAATCTGTCGCAGTCAGATCGGAGAAGGGCTGCATAACCAAGTCGCCTCGCTCACCCAAGGAGAATCCCGTGTTATTTTCCAGTAATTTTACTGAAAAGTAAGATTCTCCCTGGCCGATAAGATCGCCTATTTTGGCGCCAGCCGTGACGGTAATGCCGGATTGCTCGATGCGCAGTGGATTGTGCCATATTGCACGGCAATCACCATCTCCCCTGGCTGAACAGGAAAATAATAAGATCAGAATGCTTACTGTTTTGGCGATATGTGCGGCTGTGATTAGCCTTGATGTCGTCATGCTGATGTCCTTTGGCGATTATTCTCTCGAAAATGATTTATTAATCTGCTTATTACGGGCTACCATGCTCTAAAAATTTAATAAAGCAAGCGATAGTGATTTGTCGTGTTTATCTTATTCACATTGCAAGCTAATCTGCTTAACTCTTGAGGCAGAATCGTTAGGCTCTATACTGTAACTTCCCTGGCAGCTTCCTCCCGCTCCCCAACGCAATGTTATTGTTCCAGCGTCTGGCATGCCGCTCATATAGACCGCGTTATTATTGCCGACGATACCTGATTTCGCTGGGTCGCCGCGCAATGTGGCAACGGCGCCGAAAGGAATTTCCGTCCCACGATGATGTACTTTGAAAATAATTCGGTTTCCTATGTTAGATGCAAAGTTGGCGACAACAATGGCGCCTTTCGTCGGGATGACGGTTTGGCTATTGTTCTCTATTTCTACTGAGTCATCAAAGGACTGCGGGTTTAAATTAATTCGATTCTTATGATAACTGTTGATATAAGGCACCACGGCATAGCCTCGCGAATCTGTGGTGACACCGGTACTGTTGATGATTTCAACATTGTCTGCATTTGGCACTTCGACTAAAGCAATAGTGTCACCCAGCGATTGGGATAGTGTAATGCCGTTTCGATGAACCACGGCGCCGCCTCGTAAACTGTAGTTTATTCGCTGCACATCTTTATCAAAGCTGTATCCGGCACCTATTTCACCATATCTACTGCGATAATAAGCCGAACTGTTGCCAGAATAGCCGTCACGAGTACCGCTTTGAGCTGCAGAGACGTTATAACTGAGCTGGTTATTTTCCAGTGCGGTACCGCTTAGCCCTAATTGCTGATTGAGTTTGCCTTTGCTGCTCTTGCTCGAGGTATAATTCATCCAGCTGTTTGATTGCCCTTTGCTTAACGGAATCTGGACGTTAAGCGTGGCGATCTTGTCGGGCTTGTCCGTATAGCGGCCGCTGTTGTAGCCCAATCCAATATTGTAACTCACTCCAGATTGGTTCGTGGAAAATCCCATGAGAAAATTTCGTTCAACGGCATCGCTGTGCCAATAGTTTTGTTGGTAACCATTGATGTATAGACTGCCGAAATCACGGATAGGCTGATTAATATTGAGAACCAGCCGATTTTTTTTCACGCCGCGCGCCAGCCAGTTTCTTTCAATGTTGGCATTCATATCACTGAGCTGCGAGAAACTTAAGTAGCCAGACGTCGAGTATTGATAGCCGGCCAGCGTAAAGTTGGTACCCGTTGCTTCAATATTTTTTGCGTACTGGATACGGTATTGTTGTCCTTTACGATCTTGCCCTGTGGCTAATCGGCTTTTGGTGTGAGTGACATCGGCAGAGACGGAGCCGAAATGCCCCAGGCTGCTGCCAATGCCGGCAGAAATTCCCTGGTGCTTTTCCGAAATAATGGCGCCACCATAGAGTGTTTTATCATCTTTAAGGCCATAAATCGTCGATGCCTGTAGAAACTTATACTTTTGGTTAGCGCTTCGCGCAGAGCGATATTCCCCCATTGTGAATTCATTTCTTATCATGTTCTCCCTGAGCATGATGGGGACAGAGGAAAAAGGCTGGAAGAAACTCCTTTCTGAGCCATCGGCTTCTTTGATGATCACATGCAGCCCACCGCTGGAGGTGGTGGGGTAGATATCCGTTATTTCAAAACTTCCCGCAGGTACATGTGTTTGATAAATGATATAGCCATTTTGTTTTATAGTGACCTCAGCATTGCTTTGCGCTATACCTCTAACCGTTGGGGCAAACCCTCTCTGGCTGTCAGGCCACATGCTGGGATCGCTTGCTAATTTCAGACCGCGAAATTGAAAACTGTCAAAAACGTCGCCCGATGTTGAACTATCGCCAATGGTCAGCGTGTTTTTGCTGTCCCGAAAGCTGCGCTCGGCATAGGTGTTGATACCTTTCCATTTAGTACTGCTTTGGTTTGAATAGGTAGAGTAGTTTCTGAAGCGCCAGGCATCATAGTTAAAACCACTGCGCAAGTTTAAATATTGATTTCCATTATCTTTTTTATTTTTCGTTTTCCATGACTCGGTACCACTAAAACTGTAATCCATTAAAAATGCGCGAATGCCATCATCCCAAAGTGCGGGGTTAACCCAGTCTCGAGGAAGATTTTCGATATAAGCCTGCGGGATATTTAAATCCAATCGTTGTCGATTAAAATCAAACTTGGCCTGACTGCCGGGAATAATCTTGCTGATAGGCGTTGAGGCAAGGTCGGTGTCATTGTTTACTTCCAGTTTGTCCATGCGAACACCGAGGTTAACCAGAGCGCTGTGACAAATTCGGGGCTGCAAAGTACCATCCACATAATAGAAAGACACTTTTTTATTAGCGAAAAATACATTATTCAAATAGATATCAACCCAATACTCACCAGGCAATTGACTGCGCGCACTATTAAAGTGGGATAAGTCAGTTATGGTCTGGTAATCTCTGTTCAGCGCTGAGGGTTCAAAGTAGTCTTCAGCTAAAACCGCAGGTGAAGATAGAACACAAAAAAACAGCACCGATGTTTTATTGGTGGCCTTGTTATTCATCGTCATTTTCGCATCCCCTGGCAAATACTATAATGGTGCGCTTATCGCACGGGTCACTCCCCCATAGTCATTGATGGCTTGCCATTTTATTTCTTTACCATGAGCTTCCTGTGGTAATAGCCATTTTTTCGTGCTTTGTGGCGCGATCATATCGACCTCCTTTACCTCTTTTCCATCAATGCTTACTGAGTAAAAGGAGACGTAAAACGGTGACGGATTTTTTGCCTCTAAGGTCTTTCCTTTCAATGAGAAATGAATTTTTTTGTAGGCATCTATGGCTTCATCTCTTGATAGGGTTTTGGGGCGATAAAATAGCTTTATTTTATTTTGTACGGTAATGAGCAACTTGTTTTCTTTTGATTTTTTGGTTGAGGGTATTGATCTTACGCTCAGCCAATATATCGATTCCTTATGTTGTGGCAGATTTCCTCCAGAATAAATGACTCTGATGATATTATCCTGTTCTGGTTCCAGTCTAAATAATGGCGGGGTGACAACAAATGGAACCTCTTTTTTATCTTCAGGCGAGAAACTTTCTACCCAAGTTTGAATAAGTACCGGGCTATTGTGATCCTGGTTGGTGACGGAAATGTTTGCCTCTTTTTTATCTTCTTCATAAACGATACGTGTACCGGCTAGCGTCACGCTTGCCGATGCGCCGCATGAAAAAAAGACTATTGCCAGCAAAGAATATTTACTTAGCTTCATTATTATGGCGTCCTTGATGTTTTTTGCCGTCAGGCCAGCCATATTTGCTGACCTGACAGGCTATTTTTATCAGTTATATGAAATGCTAAATTGTGTCGTGGCATTAGCCGGCCCGACCGTGACCTTATCCGATGTCGCCATATATTTAGCGACATAGGTAAAGACGTTGTTGATGTCTTTCTGCACGCTCTGCGCATTAGAAAACGAAGCCATAGGAATTTGCGTGGTGCCGTCAGCCTCATAGAGGGCTACGCCAAGACCCGTTGCCACACCGCTTTCTGAATTGAGTGACAACAATGTCGAGTTGCCTTGTGCATATGTCCCGTCGAATTTTACCGACGCTTTTGTCACCGTTTCAGGGCAGCTGGTTAAAGCAATACTGAACTTTGTCGGTAGGGCGGTATCGCCAGCACTTTTAAATGCTTTGGCGCTGATGTTGCCCATCGGAATGGTTTGGTTGGCGCTGCCGGCGACTACGGTGCAGGTTTGATCGGTGACATTGCCGGTGAAATTAATGGTGCCGTCCGCCGCGGCAGCCTTGGTAATGGTGGTCATCGCCAAAGGAACACCGACAAGCAGCAATGAGTTCAGCATGTACTTATTCATATAAATATCCTTGTGTTATAACTGTATGTAAATTATACGTTTTCAACTCTTGTGCCATCATGTGTAAATAGATGTTAAATACCCCCCTTTTCTGGTGATTGATACCATGATTTTAATGTTAGATTTCTTTAAAAAACTGATTTTAGTTTTTTAAATGGTGTTTTGTGCTAGTTGTGTCGCGCATTTCGTGTGCTGTTGTTAATGAAATTCAGTCTACATGAAAAAAAAATTGTCAGTCGTTAAGGGCGGCTATTGCTGTGTTTTTGGTATATAATTCTATATAAATAGTTTTTTATGCTGTAATGGTGTGAGTTTATATCAAATTTTAGCGATGTTAATAGTTTTATTCTCTGATTAATCGCGAAATAGTTAATGTGCTAATTAATGTTTGTTGTTGGTATCTATTGACATTGGTGCTGTTTTCTTGAAGAAACTATTGTCATTATTTCATTACGGCTGGATGAGGTTATCCATGAAAAAAAATAAAAATATCGCAATTGTGGGTGGCGGTGGGGTAACTGCGGCGATGACGGCGCTGGCTTGCGCCAGAAAAGGAATTTCCGTCGATTTCTTCCTTGATGACAGAGATTATGACGACTTCAAAACTTCATTTGGAAATCATTGTCTGTGGCGACGCATTCATGAAAATAACCAACGCCTCAGCCGTTTATGTACCCAGTCGCAATGGATGTGGGAAAAGTTCATTCTTTCCTCCAGCGGTGAGTTCGGCAGAAAAGAAAAGATGGTTCGCATCGTCGAAAGATCTGAAATACCTCACCTCGCGAGACTCTATGAACAGCATGATCTACCCTATGAAGTGAAAAACGGCGGAGATGATGAATCCATCAATTTTCCCTCTTTCCTTAACGGTAAAAACAAATCTGTTTTTGTGAGTTATGATTCCATTTTGCTAAATACGGCAGAAATTTTTTCCTACTTTCAGGATGAGCTGGCTTTCTTTACCAGTGTCAATGTGTTTAGAAACAAAAATATTGGCGACTTGAACAGTATCGAGAGTGGCGTGATTTTTTTTGATGAAAATAAACGCATGTACGACACGGTCATAAAGTTTACAAATGGCTATAATATCAATGAGATAGTCTCACCCTTCGAGGTGTGCCCTGCCGTTAATCGGGTATTTAGAGATTATTATCTTTCCCACTCTGTGGGTAATCTGCTTTCGCCTATGATGATTACAGAAAGGGAGTTCAATTTGTGGATTGTCCCTTCTGTTGATGGCAAGATCGTCAGAGTAGGAGGAGATATTCATGTCCCTCAGTCTGCGGAGTTTTTGACGCGAAGCTTAGATATCGGTGCCTACATCGACCGCAGAAAGTTAGATATCATTTCGGATTCGTTGTTTACCATTATCTCTTCATTTTCCTATGTGGAAGGGACTTTGGCGGTGGTTCCATGTTGGACTGCAAGTGAAGATAACAAGAAAATCGTGGTCGTGGAAAGTGTTGATTCTTACTATAATGCGTCGCCGATTATTTCTGAGGAAATCACAGCGTTTTTAACGGATTCGAGCAACTAGCCTTTATTTTTAAAAGTCGGTTCAGAGTAAGGATGCATCTTATCATTAGCCGCTAGTGAACATTCTTCTTCACAATAACGTGCGTTCAATTTTACCGATATAATGGAAAGTACGCCCTAAAAACTAAGGTATTCGTTTTTTAGCGTGTTTTCTTTTTATACAAACTGCAAGTAAGGCTTTATGATTTGGCATGCCAACAGGGGCTGAGATTTATTTCTTCCCAGCGCAGAGGTGAGAGGCGCGGCAAATAATAAAAAAGGCGCCCGCAGGCGCCTTGTTATCGCAGTCGGTTCGAGGCTTAGCCCAGTACCAGACCCGCGATGGAAGCGGAAAGGATGCTGACCAGCGTAGAGCCGTACACCAGCTTCAGGCCAAAGCGCGACACCACGTTGCCCTGGTGTTCGTTCAGGCCCTTGATCGCACCGGCCACGATGCCGATGGAGGAGAAGTTGGCGAAGGACACCAGGAACACCGACAGGATCCCCAGGCTGCGCGGCGACAGTTCGGCAGACACTTTCTGCAGCTCCATCATTGCCACGAACTCGTTGGAAACCAGCTTGGTGGCCATGATGCTGCCAACCTGCAGGGCTTCGTGTTTAGGAATCCCCATGATCCAGGCGAACGGATAGAAGAAGTAGCCGAGGATTTCCTGGAAGCTCAGGCCGAAGATGGCGCTGAACACACCGTTGAGCGCGGCGATCAGGGCGATGAAGCCGATCAGCATCGCGGCAACGATAATCGCTACTTTGAAGCCGGCCAGGATATATTCACCCAGCATTTCGAAGAAGCTCTGGCCTTCGTGCAGGTTGCCGAGGTGCAGCTCTTCTTCTTTATTGGTGTCGTACGGGTTGACCAGCGACAGCACGATAAAGGTGCTGAACATGTTCAATACCAGCGCCGCCACCACGAACTTGGCGTCCAGCATGGTCATGTAGGCGCCGACGATGGACATGGACACCGTAGACATCGCGGTCGCCGCCATGGTGTACATGCGCTTTTCCGACATCTTGCCTAGGATATCCTTGTAGGCGATGAAGTTTTCGGATTGGCCCAGGATCAGCGAGCTGACGGCGTTGAACGACTCCAGCTTGCCCATGCCGTTCACTTTCGACAGCACGGTACCGATAATACGGATGATGAACGGCAGCACCTTGATGTACTGCAGAATACCGATCAGCGCCGAAATGAAGACGATCGGGCACAGCACCTTCAGGAAGAAGAACGCCAGGCCTTTGTCGCCCATGCCGCCGAATACGAAATCAGTCCCTTGTCCCGCAAACCCGAGCAGTTTGTCAAACAGCGCGGCAAATCCTTTTACGAAGCCCAAACCCGCTTCCGAATGCAGGAAAAAGTAGGCCAGCAGTACTTCGATAACCAGTAGTTGAATAACATAGCGAATGCGGATGCTTTTACGATCGCGGCACACCAACAGGGCCAGGATCGCCACCACCACTATCGCCAACGCAAAGTGCGCAATATGGGACATGTTTGCTCCAAATTTGAGGCAGGCTGAATTTCGGCTGTCATTTTATGTAACGCTACGTTTAAAAACGAGACTTCTATTGCAAATATGGAAAATCATAGTGGGAGTTCTCCTAAAGTGTTGCGCAAAAGCATAAAAAATCAAGACGTTAAAGCAGCAATAGGAAATTCGTATTCTTGTGCTAACCTGTCTTTCAGGGGTATTGCAGCCCAAACCCCATCAGAAAAGCACGGAAATCGGCAAGCTCCGCGCTGAACCCTTCGATAAAACCGTTAATGTTGGCTATTGCAGAGATAAGTTTTACCACTATAAATGCGCTTGATAATTATTATCATTTATATAGAGTGGAGATAAACGTAATTTCAGTAAGGGTTCAACATATGCTGAACAGTCGCGTGGTTGAAACCACCTCCGGTCGCTCCGCCAGAAAAATCAAACTCTCGCTGATGGGGCCCGCCTTCATCGCCGCTATCGGCTATATCGATCCCGGTAACTTCGCCACCAATATCCAGGCCGGCGCCTCGTTCGGCTATAGTCTGTTGTGGGTGGTGGTCTGGGCCAACGTGATGGCGATGCTGATCCAGCTGTTGTCCGCCAAGCTGGGGATCGCCACCGGGAAAAACCTGGCCGAGCATATTCGCGATCGCTTTCCGCGGCCGGCGGTGTGGGCCTATTGGGTGCAGGCGGAGATCATCGCCATGGCGACCGATCTGGCCGAGTTTATCGGCGCGGCGATCGGCTTCAAGCTGCTGCTCGGCGTTTCCCTGTTGCAGGGCGCGGTGCTGACCGGCATCGCCACCTTTTTAATTCTGATGCTGCAAAAGCGCGGGCAAAAGCCGCTGGAGCTGGTGATTGGCGGCCTGCTGCTGTTCGTCGCCGCCGCTTATATCGTCGAGCTGGCGTTCTCCCAGCCGCAGCTCGCGCCGCTACTGAAAGGCATGGCGCTGCCCGATCTGCCTAACGGCGATGCGGTATTTCTGGCCGCCGGGGTATTGGGCGCCACCATCATGCCGCACGTGATCTATCTGCATTCGTCGCTCACCCAAGTCGGCGGTGAGCATGATAAGGCGGAGCGCTATGCCGCCACCAAAGTCGACGTCGCCGTCGCCATGACCATCGCCGGTTTCGTCAACCTGGCGATGATGGCCACTGCCGCCGCCGCGTTTCATTTCAGCGGCCACAGCGGCATCGCCGATCTCGACGTGGCCTATCTGACGCTGCAACCGCTGCTCGGGCAAGCTGCCGCTACCGTGTTTGGCCTGAGCCTGGTGGCCGCCGGTCTTTCTTCCACCGTGGTGGGTACGCTGGCGGGGCAGGTGGTGATGCAAGGGTTCGTGCATTTCCATATCCCGCTGTGGCTGCGCCGCGCGGTGACCATGCTGCCATCGTTTATCGTCATCATGCTGGGGATGGACGCCACGCGCATTCTGGTGCTGAGCCAGGTGCTGCTCAGCTTCGGCATTGCGCTGGCGCTGGTGCCGCTGCTGGCTTTCACCGGCAATCGGGCGCTGATGGGGGAGATGGTTAACGGCCCCGTGGTGCAAAACCTGGGCAAGCTGATCGTGTTGGTGGTGGTGGGGTTGAATGGTTACTTGCTGATCGGCAGTGTGCTGTAGGCGAAAACAGTGCGGGCCGGCGTTGCGCCGGCCCGTTGTCGTTAATCGCGGTCGTCATCGCCGTGGCGACGCCAGCGATCGCGATCGTGATCATGGTGGTGTTTTTTCTCTTTCTTCCAGTAATGCTTGTCGCAATGATGGTCGCATTTGTAATAGCGCCCGTCGCGCGAGTAGTAATATTTGCGCCAGTAGTCGCGGTCGCGCCAGCGATAGCCATCCCAGTAATAGCCGCGCGGGCTGCGATCGCCGAGGTAGCGTCCCTGATGGCCTTGCCACCAGTCGCGATCGCGCCAGTCGTAACCGTCCCAGTAACGGCCGCGATTGTCCTGATTGCCGATGCGCAATGAAACGCCCGGCATCAGATCGATGCTGAGCCCTTCGGCGTGAGCCTGCTGTACGGCGGGCAACACCGTCGCCGCCAAGATGGCAGCCAAGAGCAGAGGTTTAAACATGACTTCTCCTTTCCGCTTGCGCGGCCTGGCCGTTAATCACTTTATGAAGCGCGTTCATCAGTTTAAAAAGCGGCCTTATCGTTATTTTTGCTGCAATATCGGCATCATAGCGCCGGCGCGTAGGGTTGAATCTGAGAGCCACTCTGAAAACGGCGCCGCAGGCCGAGATTTGAGATTTTTCTGGGGGATCGCCGCTCGGTGGAGCGGCGGTGTTTGTAAGCGATTACAATAGGATTTGTTCGATCTGTACGAGCTCTTCTTCACTGAAGTGGCGATTGGCCAGCATGCCCACCGCGTCTTCTATCTGCGCATTCTTGCTGGCGCCGATCAGCACCGAGGTGATGCGATCGCCGCGCAGCACCCAGGCCAGCGCCATTTGCGACAGCTTCTGCCCGCGTTGCCGCGCCAGCGCATCGAGGCGGCGCACCTTGTCCAGCCGTTCGGCGGTCAGTTGCTCCGGCTGCAGGAAGCGGCTGCCGCTGGCGGCGCGGGAATCTTGCGGGATGCCGTGCAGGTAGCGGTCGGTCAGCAGGCCGCCCGCCAGCGGCGAGAAGGCGATCGATCCGACGCCATGCTCCGCCAATGTGCCCAGCAATCCCGCCTCCGGCGTGCGTTCCAACATAGAATACTTCGGCTGGTGGATCACGCACGGCGTGCCCAGCCGTTGCAGAATGTCGAATGCCTGCCGCGCGCGTTCGGCCGGGTAGTTAGACAGGCCGACATACAGCGCTTTGCCCTGGCGCACCAGCAGATCCAGCGCCGCCATGGTTTCTTCCAGCGGCGTGTCCGGATCCGGCCGGTGGTGATAAAAGATATCCACATACTCCAACCCCATGCGCTTCAGACTCTGATCGAGGCTGGCGACCAGGTACTTTTTCGATCCCCAATCGCCATAGGGGCCGGGCCACATGGTGTAACCGGCTTTGGATGACACGATCAGTTCGTCGCGCCAGGCCCGCAGATCGCCGTTGAGAATACGGCCAAAGTTTTCCTCGGCGGCACCGGGCGGCGGGCCGTAGTTGTTGGCCAGATCGAAATGGGTAATGCCGCGATCGAAGGCGCAGCGGATCAGGCCGCGGGCGTTGTCGTACAGCGTGGCGTCGCCGAAGTTGTGCCACAGCCCGAGCGAGACGGCGGGCAGCTTCAGCCCGCTGCGGCCGCAGCGCCGGTATTCCATATCTTGATAACGCGTAGGGGAGGCTTGGTAGGACATGGTTATCCTTGTCGGCGGGAGGTGAAGTGCTTTGAGTGTATACGCTTTCACACCGCGCTGCCGGGGGAGCGATCACAGCGCCGGCATGTAACGCCAGGTTGCCGATCGAGGCAGGAGCGTTTGTTCGAAATTTGAACGGCATCTTCGATACTTAAGATAATCGCTCCAGCTGCAGACAGGTGATGATCATGACTCAGACCTATACGGTGGCCGATTATCTGCTCGATCGTCTGGCCCAAATTGGCATCCGTCATTTCTTCGGCGTGCCGGGGGATTACAACCTGCAATTCCTCGATCACGTTCTCGCTCATCCGCAAATCACCTGGGTAGGCTGCGCCAACGAGCTGAACGCCGCCTATGCCGCCGACGGTTACGCTCGCTGCAAACCGGCGGCGGCGCTGCTCACCACCTTTGGTGTGGGGGAGCTGAGCGCGTTGAATGGGGTGGCCGGCAGTTACGCCGAATACCTGCCGGTGATCCACGTGGTCGGCACGCCGGCGCAGCGCGCCCAGCGCGCCGGTGATTTGCTGCACCATTCGCTGGGGGATGGCGACTTTACCCACTTCGCCCGGATAGCCAAAGAGGTGACCGTCGCACAGGCCGACCTGACCGCCGACAACGCCGCCGTGGAGATAGACCGCCTGATCGGCGTCGCCTTGCTGGAGCATCGCCCGGTTTACCTGATGTTGCCCAGCGACGTCGCACAAGCGCCGCTGTCGGCCAAACCGGCGCCGCTGATGCTGCGTCAGGCCAAACTGTCGCGCAGCGCATTGCAGGCATTTATCGCCGCAGCGCGCGAAAAGCTGCTGCCGGCGCGGCGGGTATCGCTGCTGGCGGACTTCCTGGTCGATCGCTTCGGTGCCGAAGCGGCGCTGGACGAGTGGCTGCAGGCGGTCGACATTCCGCACGCTACGCTGCTGCTTGGCAAAGGCGTGCTGGATGAGAACCGAGCCGGGTTTGTCGGGACCTACTGCGGCGGCGCCAGCGATCCGGCGGTGAAACAGCTTATCGAAAACGCCGATGTGGTGATCAACGTCGGCGTGCGTTTGACCGACACCATTACCGCCGGTTTCACGCATCATTTGCCGGTGGAAAAATGCATCGACATTCAACCGTTCGAAGCCTGGGTCGGGCGGCAGCGCTTTAGCCGCATTCCGATGCGCGAGGCGGTGCAGGCGCTGCACCGCCTGAGCCTGTCGCTGGCGTCACGCTGGCCGTTGCCGCCGATCGTCCGCCCGACGCTGCCGGAAACCGATGGGGAAGGGCTGGATCAGCACGCCTTCTGGCGGCAGATACAGGATTTCCTGCGGCCCGGGGATATCGTGCTGGCCGATCAGGGCACCGCCTGTTTCGGCGCGGCGGCGTTGACGTTGCCGCGTGGCTGCCGCCTGATCGTGCAGGCGCTATGGGGATCGATCGGCTATACCCTGCCGGCGACGTTCGGCGTACAGACCGCCGAACCGCAGCGGCGGGCAATATTGCTGATCGGCGACGGCGCCGCGCAGCTGACCGTACAGGAACTGGGATCGATGCTGCGCGACGGGCTTAAGCCGGTGATCTTCGTGCTGAATAATCAGGGTTACACGATCGAGCGCGCGATCCACGGACCGGAGCAACGTTATAACGACATCGCGCGCTGGAACTGGACGCAGCTGCCGCCGGCGCTGGCCGGCGAGCGGCCGGTGAAGACGTTGCGGGTCAGCGATCCGGACGGACTGCGCCAGGCGCTGCGCGAGGTCGCGGACGACGATCGGCTGGCCTTCATCGAAGTGATGCTGCCGAAGATGGACATGCCGGAACTGCTCGATACCGTCTCGCGCGCCATTCAGGCACGCAACGCCGCCGCTTAAGGCTGGGTATCGCCCAGCAGGCGATCCAGCATCCAGAACCCCGCCGGGCCCGGCGGGGTCAGTTTGGACCAGACCGCATCCACCGAAATCAGTTTTGGCCAGCCGCGCGGCCGCAGCTGGGTGAGTTTGCCGTGGCCGTATTGTTGCACCAGCCAGTGCGGCAGCACTGCCCAACCGAACCCCTGTTCCGCCATCTCCAGCAACAGCAGATAGCTGGGCGCCGACCAGACCAGGCCACCCTGTCTGGCCGCTTCGGCGCCGGTGTAGGTATTCAGGATCAGCTGGCGGATGCTGGACAGCTGCTCCGGCGTTGGCGCGGCGACCTGGGCCAGCGGGTGCTGATGGGCGACGAACAGCCCCATTCCGGTCTGCTCAGGCAGCCGGGAGAAGGCGATATCCGACGGATAACTTTTTTGCACTTCCACCATGCCCAAATGCGCGCGGCCGTTTTGCAGCAGATCGATAACGTCGCCTTCCTCGGCGATCATCCATTCCAGCTCAATCTCCGGGTAGCGCTGTTCGAACAGCTGCATCAACCGATCGTGATGTTTGGGCTGGTAGGTATCGGAAAACACCATGCTCAGGCGCGGTTCAACCTCGCCCGCCAGCTGAATGCTCAGGGCATCGAGCCGTTCGCTGGCCGCGAGGATCGCCTGCACATGCCCCAGTACCTTGCGGCCGGCGGCGGTGAGCACCGGTTGGCGCGCGCTGCGATCGAACAGCGTCAGCGCCAGGTCGGCCTCCAGATTGGCGATGGCGGTGCTGACGGTGGATTGGCTTTTGCGCAGCTTGCGCGCGGCGGCGGAAAACGAGCCGAGGGCGGCGGCTTCGACAAACGCATGCAGCGCTTCCGGAGAATAGTGCATAACCTATCTACTTTATCGATGGAACCTATTTTTAACCTACCCGAAAAAACGATGATAATCACCTGGCTTTCGCAACAACTGTTGAAAAAAGGTGATGTATGCAACTGCAAAACAAGTCTCTCATTGAACGTATCGTCCACGCCGTCGGTTTCGAGGCCATCGCCGTGATGGTTTGCGCCCCGCTGGGCGCGTGGCTGCTGAACCGCTCAATGGTGCAGGTCGGTGCGTTGGCGGTGATGCTCTCCACCGTCGCGATGCTGTGGAACATGGTTTACAACACGGTGTTCGACCGCCTGTGGCCGGTCGGCCGGGTGGTGCGTAACCTGAAAGTGCGTGCGCTGCACGCCGTCGGCTTTGAAGCCGGTTTTATCCTGATCGGCGTGCCGATCGCCGCCTGGATGCTGAGCATCTCCTGGGCACAGGCGTTTATGCTGGAAATCGGTTTCTTCCTGTTCTTCCTGCCGTACACCATGGCCTATAACTGGCTGTACGACACGCTGCGCCAGCGCTGGTTCGAAGCGCGCCAGCCGATCAATTCCGGCGCCAAATAAGGCGTCGTCAGCCCGGCGATTCTCAGGTAAGGTCAGAGGATCGTCGGAAATGCTGAGGAACGAATGATGAAAGTGTTGGGCTTGCTGGGTGGTATGAGCTGGGAATCCACCATTCCTTATTACCGCACCATCAACGAGCAGGTAAAGGCGCGCCTCGGCGGGCTGCACTCGGCCAAAATCGTGCTCTACAGCGTCGATTTTCAGGAGGTTGAACGCTTGCAGCACCAGGGCGATTGGAGCGGCGCCGGCCGGCTGCTGGCCGCCGCCGCAGTGGCTTTGCGCGCCGCCGGCGCCGAAGCTATCGTGATCTGCACCAACACCATGCACAAGGTGGCGGAGGCGGTCGAGCAGGCCAGCGGCCTGCCGCTGATTCACATCGCCGATGCCACGGCGCTGCAGGTGCGGGAAAAAAACATTCGCCGCGTCGGGCTGCTGGGCACGCGCTTTACCATGGAGCAGACCTTCTATCGCGGCCGCCTGCAGGAATTGCACGGCATCGACGTGGTGACGCCGGTCAGCGCCGATCGCGACATCGTACACCGCATCATCTATGACGAACTGTGCCTGGGTAAAATTCGCGATGCCTCGCGCGACGAGTATCGCCGGATCATCAGCGATTTGGAGCAGCAGGGCGCGCAGGGGATTATTTTCGGCTGCACCGAAATAGGCTTGCTGGTGAGCGAGCGGGATGCGTCGGTGCCGGTGTTCGACACCGCCGCGATCCACGCCCGCGCCGCCGCGGCGTTCGCGTTGGCCTAATCGTCGTGCGGCGGCTGCCGGCGATTCACCAGCATCAGCGGTTTGCCCGCCAGCGCCAGCCAGGCGGGCAGCATCACGATGCACAAGACCGGCAGCAGGTGCAGATCCGGCACCACCGCTACCGCCATGAACAGGCTGAGCCAGCCGTCGCGCGTGACCACCAGCACCAGCCCCATGATGGCGCAGGAGACGGTGATCGCCGCCGGCACTGCGGGAACGTGCTGGTGTAGCATCAGCCCCAGCGCCACGCCGACGAACACCGCCGGGAAGATACGCCCGCCGCGAAAGCCGCTGGCGGCGGCGATCACCAGCGCCGCCAGCTTGGTCAGGGTAATGGTCAACAGCGCCGGCACCGAATAGCTGCCGTCTGCCGCGAGGCGCTTCATTTCATCCAGCCCTTTAAACAGGGTTATCTCTCCGCCCACCAGCGCCAGCAGGCCCAGCACAAAGCCCCCCAGCCCTAACATCAACACCGGGTTCTTCATCGAATGGAACAGGCGGTGAACGTGCGGGAAGCACCACAGGGCCACCATGCCGAGCGCGATGGCGATCAGCGCCACGATGGCGCCGCTGAAGATGTCCGACAGCCGCGTTACATCGTAGGCGTCGAGCTGCAGGGCGAAATTGGGCACGAAGAACATCTGGGTGGTGACCGCGCCGGCGGCGGCGGCAACCAGCGGGGCGAACAGCCTATCCCACAGCGGCGTTTCGTTATTGCCCGCCAGGGTTTGCGAGAAGATCAGCGCGGCGGCGACCGGCGTGCCGAACATCGCGCCGATGGTGCCCGCAGCCGCCAGGATGATCCAGTCCATGCGCGGCACCTTCGGCAGCAGGCGCGCACCGGCGGCCGCTACCAGCGCGATATTGATGGCGGTGATCGGGTTCTCCGGCCCCAGGCTGACGCCGCCGGCCAGGCCGACGATCAGCGCCAACCCCAGTCCCGGCAGGGCGGAGAGCGGCAGGGGCATGCCGATCAGCGATTCCGTCGCCGGGTCCGGCCCGGCGTGGCCCGGCATATAGCGCACGATAAGGCCGACCGCCACGCCGGTCAGCGTCAGCATCGCGACCGGCCACCAGGGCGACTGGGCGCCCAGGCTCAGCGCATCGGGCAGCGTCACCCACAGTAATTGCTGCAGTGCGGCGGCAATTTTTATCACCAACAGCAGCACCAGACTGGAAGCGGAACCGATAATCAGCGCAGGCAAAGCAAAGGCCAACATGGCATTGGCGCGCGGATGCAGCATGGATAATCCCTTGTCGATGCCTCCCGGCAGGGCAGGGAGAGCGGGTGGTTGAGCAGTGGCCACAGCTTGCCAGACTATCGGCGTGCAGGCACGCATTGATATTGCCTGGCGTCGATGACGGTTAACAGTCGCCGGGGGGGCGTTTTTTGCCGCAATTTGTTTCAAAACGCGGCGCCGCAGGCCAGCTGAAACGTTTTTTGTGATCCGGATCGCTATTGGGGTGCAGATCCGAGGCGGGTGATTGTTGTTTTTGCAGCAGGATTTTACAGTGTGGGCAGCTTTTTATTTTTCATTTTGCGGAGACGAAATCAATGACCTATGCCCTCGTAGGTGATGTTGGCGGCACCAATGCCCGCCTGGCGTTGTGCACTGTTGCGACGGGTGAGATTACCCAGGCGAAAACCTATTCCGGCCTGGAGTTCGACAGCCTGGAGGCGGTGATCCGCCAATACCTGAAAGCGTGCGATATCGAGGTGCAGGACGCCTGTATCGCGATCGCCTGCCCGGTGACCGAAGACTGGGTGGCGATGACCAACCACAGCTGGGCGTTCTCGATCAAAGAAATGAAGGCCAGCCTGGGGCTGAGCCATCTGGAAGTGATCAACGATTTCACCGCCGTCTCGATGGCGATCCCGATGCTTTCGTCGGACGACGTGCTGCAGTTTGGCGGCGGCGATGCGCAGCCGGGCAAACCGATTGCGGTGTATGGCGCCGGTACCGGGCTGGGCGTTGCTCACCTGGTGCACGTCGATCGCCGTTGGGTCAGCCTGCCGGGCGAGGGCGGCCATGTCGATTTCGCGCCGAACAGCGAAGAAGAGGACATCATTCTGGAGGTGCTGCGCGCGGAAGTGGGGCACGTTTCCGCCGAGCGTGTGCTGTCCGGGCCGGGCCTGGTCAATCTGTATCGCGCCATCGTCAAGGCGGACAACCGCCTGCCGGAGAAATGGGAGCCGAAGGACATCACCGAGCGGGCGCTGGCAGACAGCTGCATCGACTGCCGCCGCGCGCTGTCGCTGTTTTGCGTGATCATGGGGCGCTTCGGTGGCAACCTGGCGCTGAATCTGGGCACCTTCGGCGGCGTGTACATCGCCGGCGGCATCGTGCCGCGCTTTATGGAATTCTTCAAGGCCTCGGGCTTCCGCGCCGCTTTCGAAGACAAGGGGCGCTTCCGCGACTATGTGCGCGAAATCCCGGTGTTCATGATAACGCACGGTCAGCCGGGCCTGCTGGGTGCCGGTGCGCATCTGCGCCAGACGCTGGGCATGCACCTGTAAGCTCAGAAATGGGGCATAAAAAAGGTTCATCGCGCTTTAGCGTGAACCAATAGAAAACGGCAGTCAGAACGTTTAGGTTTGTATTCGCCAAAACACACCCTAAACCTTCAAAACTGCCGTCACTATGAATGCTAACCTTTGCTCCCTGTTCTGGGAAGGCTTTGTCGTCAATTCCTTCTCGCATCCTTCTGCCAACTCCCTGCTTATCCAGCTCCAGCCTGACGCTGCCGTCATGCCCTGTTGTCGTCGTTGTGAGCGGCGGGTGCCTGTTGTGCATGATGTTTCCTTCCGCCGAGTGCGTGAACGCCAGCTGCTCGATTGGGTCGTCTGGCTCAACGTCCCCGTCCGGCGCCTGTGTTGCCCCCATTGCGGGGTCACCACCGAAAAAATCAGCTGGTTGCCTGAACGCCAGAGATATACCACGACGCTATCCGTATGGGTTGAGTCACTGACCCGTTTACTGCCGATTAAACATGTTGCACAACTCACCGGACTGCACTGGCATACGGTCAAGAATATCGACTACCGGCGTCTGCTGCGGGAACGAACAGAGCCGCAGCGCCATACCCTCCGCCGTCTGGTGATGGATGAGTTCGCCCTGTTCAAAGGACATCGCTATGCCACCGTGGTGATGGATGCGGATACGCAACAGGTGTTGTGGGTGGGCGAAGGCCGCAGCAGAGCGGCCTTCCGCCCCTTCTTCGTCTGGCTGGGCGCTGAAGGCTGTGCTGCTATCCAGTCTGTCGCCATGGATATGAATACGGCGTTAGACCTGGAGGTCAGGCATCACTGCCCGCAGGCGGAAGTGGTCTATGACTTGTTCCATGTGGTGGCAAAGTATGGCCGGGAGGTTATCGACCGGGTCCGCGTCGACCAGGCCAATCAACTCCGTGATAACCCAAAATCGCGTCAGGTCATCAAACGCAGCCGCTGGCTGCTGCTGCGCAACCCAGAAAACCTGCCCGAAGGGCATGAGGTAAAGCTCACGGAGTTGCTGGAGGCGAATCAGCCGTTGAATGTGGTCTGGCTGATGAAAACGACGCTGAAAGAACTGTGGTACGCCCCGAGTGAACAAGAGGCGCAGAGACGCTGGACAAGCTGGTACAGGCAGTCTCAGGAAAGCGGAATCAAGGCGTTGCAACACTTCGCCGAGAAACTGAAAGGGTATGCCGGTGGCATCATCGCGAGTGCCAGACACAGGTTGAATACCAGCGTGCTGGAAGGGATGAACAATAAGATAAAAGTGATGAAGCGGATGGCCTATGGATACCGGGATAACGCTTACTTCTTCCTGAAAATCAAAGCAGCGTTCCCCGGTAAAGCGCGATGAACCAAAAAAAAGGTTCATCGCGCTTTAGCGTGAACCAATAGAAAACGGCAGTCAGAACGTTTAGGTTTGTATTCGCCAAAACACACCCTAAACTTTCAAAACTGCCGTCACTATGAATGCTAACCTTTGCTCCCTGTTCTGGGAAGGCTTTATCGTCAATTCCTTCTCGCATCCTTCTGCCAACTCCCTGCTTATCCAGCTCCAGCCTGACGCTGCCGTCATGCCCTGTTGTCGTCGTTGTGAGCGGCGGGTGCCTGTTGTGCATGATGTTTCCTTCCGCCGAGTGCGTGAACGCCAGCTGCTCGATTGGGTCGTCTGGCTCAACGTCCCCGTCCGGCGCCTGTGTTGCCCCCATTGCGGGGTCACCACCGAAAAAATCAGCTGGTTGCCTGAACGCCAGAGATATACCACGACACTATCCGTATGGGTTGAGTCACTGGTCCGTTTACTGCCGATTAAGCACGTTGCACAACTCACCGGCCTGCACTGGCATACGGTCAAGAATATCGACTACCGGCGTCTGCTGCGGGAACGGACAGAGCCGCAGCGCCATACCCTCCGCCGTCTGGTGATGGATGAGTTCGCCCTGTTCAAAGGACATCGTTATGCCACCGTGGTGATGGATGCGGATACGCAACAGGTGTTGTGGGTGGGCGAAGGCCGCAGCAGAGCGGCCTTCCGCCCCTTCTTCGTCTGGCTGGGCGCTGAAGGCTGTGCCGCTATCCAGTCTGTCGCCATGGATATGAATACGGCGTTAGACCTGGAGGTCAGGCATCACTGCCCGCAGGCGGAAGTGGTCTATGACTTGTTCCATGTGGTGGCAAAGTATGGCCGGGAGGTTATCGACCGGGTCCGCGTCGACCAGGCCAATCAACTCCGTGATAACCCAAAATCGCGTCAGGTCATCAAACGCAGCCGCTGGCTGCTGCTGCGCAACCCAGAAAACCTGCCCGAAGGGCATGAGGTAAAGCTCACGGAGTTGCTGGAGGCGAATCAGCCGTTGAATGTGGTCTGGCTGATGAAAACCGCGCTGAAAGAACTGTGGTACGCCCCGAGTGAACAAGAGGCATGGAGGCGCTGGACAAGCTGGTACAGGCAGTCTCAGGAAAGCGGAATCAAGGCGTTGCAACACTTCGCCGAGAAACTGAAAGGGTATGCCGGTGGCATCATCGCGAGTGCCAGACACAGGTTGAATACCAGCGTGCTGGAAGGGATGAACAATAAGATAAAAGTGATGAAGCGGATGGCCTATGGATACCGGGATAACGCTTACTTCTTCCTGAAAATCAAAGCAGCGTTCCCCGGTAAAGCGCGATGAACCAAAAAAAAGGGGCGCAACCCACAGGTTGCGCCCCTTGTCGTTGTAAGCCTTAAACCACCTCCTAAGGAGGTGGTGATTGAACCTGTGAGGCTCTAGCCTGAAGGAAACCCATGCCGGAATATTCCAGCTTACTCACCACAAGTAAGAAGGAAATCACCAACATGGGTTTATACAGGAGTTCATCACATGTGTTCTGGCGTTGCAAATACCACCTGGTGTGGACGCCGAAGTATCGATTTAAAATCCTCCGCGACAAGGTGGGTAAAGAGCTCTACCGAACAATTTATATCCTCTGCAACATGAAGGACTGTGAAGTCCTTGAGCTAAATATTCAGCCAGATCATGTGCATCTGGTCGTGATAGTCCCCCCGAAGCTATCGATTTCGACGTTGATGGGCGTCCTGAAAGGACGCAGTGCAATCCGGCTTTACAATCGTTTTCCACATATACGAAAGAAGTTGTGGGGCAATCATTTTTGGGCAAGGGGATACTTTGTCGATACGGTAGGAGTAAACGAAGAAATTATCAGGCGATACGTGAGGCATCAGGATAAGAAGGACCAAGAGATCGAACAGCAGATGGAGTTGTTGCAGGATTAACTCGAAAATGGCCCCCTTTTAGGGGGCGTCGTGTAAAGCCACCTCCTCAGGAGGTGGTCTTTTACTTTCGCGGGGTATCAGGCTTTGGCCAGCTCCGCCGTTTGGGTGGTTTCTGCCGTTTCCGCTTCCACTGCCTTCGGCGCTTTGATGAACAGCGTAATCAGCAGAGAAGCGGCGGACAGAACGCCAATCACCATGAAGGTGGCGTGGAAGCCGCCGAAGTATTTGGCGACGAACGAACCGGCCAGCGCGCCCAGGCCGAAGCCCTGGTAGATGATGCCGTAGTTTTTGCTGTGGTTCTTCAGGCCGAAGAAGTCGCCGACAATCGCCGGGAACACGGTGATGTTGCCGCCGAAGCAGAAGGCTACCGCGCCGACGCAGATGAAGAACAGCGTGTGGTTCAGGGTCATGAAGCTCAGCGCGACAATCGCCAGCACGGTAACCAGCATGGTGAAGCTGATGACGCGCATACGGCCTACTTTATCGGACAGCGTACCCAGGATGATGCGGCCGGCGGTGTTGAAGATGGCGACGGCGGACACGGTGTTGGCGGCGGTGGCCAAATCCATCCCGGCCAGTTGAACGCCCATGTCTTTCACGATGCCGATAAGGTACAGACCGCTCATGCAGGCAGCGAAGAAGATGGTGAACAGCAGGTAGGCTTCTTTGGTGGCCAGCATCTGGCGCACGCTGAAGTCGTTGCCCAGACCGTTGGCGCCTTGCTGCGCAGCGTTGGTCGCCAGCACCGGCTCTTTCAGCAGCAGGGAACCGACGACGATCAGGCCCATCACGATGGCGCCCCAGTAGAAGAAGGCACCGGAAACGCCGACGTCGGCGATCAGGGCGGCGTTGACGTATTTGAACAGCAGGCTGCCGCTGCCGAAGGCGCCGACGGAGATGCCGGAAATCAGGCCTTTGTTGGCCGGGAACCACTTAATCAGGTTGGACAGGGTGGAGATATAGGCGATACCGACCGCAAAGCCCACCACCACGCCGGCCAGCAGGTAGATCATGTCGAGCGAGCTGACGTGGGCGCTGGCGATCAGGCCCAGGCCGACCAGGATGCCGGAACACAGCGTCAGGTTGCGGATGCCGAAGCGCTCTTGCAGCTTGCCGGCGAACAGCGTGGCGAAGGCCAGGAAGAAGCTGGTGATGGAGAAGGTGGTGGCGACGTCCGCCAGTCCCCAGTGGAACTTGTCGACCAGCGGCTGGTTGAACAGGCTCCAGGTGTAGATGGTGCCCAGGCCCATCTGACAGATGATGGTGCCGAGAACGATTAAGCTGCGATTTGCCGGTTTGGTGTTCATGGCCGGTCTCCTTCCTGTGTGTGCGTTGCCGGGCGTGAGCCGCTGGCTGAAATTTGCGGGGTGAAGCTTTGTTCCCGCGGTATGGGCTTATTATATGGCCGGCCCCCCCGGCGGGCGGCGGATCGGGAATGAGTTGCACGGCGGAAGGAATGAAATGCATGTTATGCGGCGTGAGCTGCCGTTTTTGCACCGAAAAGCGCGTGAAATGCCGTGGGTGGCACGTGATCTACATCAAAGATATCAACGATTTATTGTTAACTGCCGGTGAATGATTGTGGTGAAATTGTGAAGGATGCGTCTGAAAGGCGTAAATCGGCATTGCGCCTATAGAGCGGCGATGAGCGCGGGACTATGTTATCTGCGATCGGACGAGGTCCGCTCTGCAGGAGTCCATGAAATGAAAAAAACGCTGTTGTTACTGGCCGCGCTGCTGGCGCTGCCGCTGGCGAGCCAGGCCGACGTGTCCATCGGCGTGAACGTGCCGGGCCTGTCGTTGCATATCGGCGATCGCGACAATCGCGGCCACTACTGGGACGGCTATCGCTGGCGCGATCCGCGCTGGTGGGCCGATCACCACCGGTATGAACGCCCGCGCGGGTACTATTATGGCCCGCCGCCACGGGTGATTTACTACGGGCCGCCGCCGCGCGACTGGCGCGACCGGCCGCATTACCGCATGCCGCCACCGCCCGGCTATTACTACCGTCCGGGCCCGCGCTGGTAAGCGCTTACAGGCGCATCAGCTGGCGAAACTCTTTCACCTTGCTGCGGCTGACCGGCACTTCAAACTCAAGATCGCTCAGCCGCAGAATGTAGGTATTGTTGAACCAGGGCACGATCTCGCGGATCTTCGACAGGTTAACGCAGTAAGAGCGGTGGCAGCGGAAAAAATGTTCTTCCGGCAGCCGGCCATAAAACTCGGTGATGTTCATCGGCATCACGAACTCTTCCCGGCGGGTGTAGACCCGCGTCACCTTTTCATCGGCGGCGGCGTAGTAGATGTCGTTGATGTCGGTAACGATGATCCGCTCGTCTTTGATCAGGTTGATGCTGTGGCTGCCGCGGCTCGGTGCGCTGGTCGGTTCCGCCGCGCCGGCGGGGCGCTGATGCAGCGCCTCCAGCTTTTGCAGCATGGTGACGATGCGTGCCTCGTGATAGGGCTTGAGGATGTAGTCGAACGCCTCGATCTCGAACGCTTCCACCGCGTGCTCTTTATAGGCGGTGATGAACACGATCGAAGGGCGATGCGCGAACTTGCTGATGTTTTGCGCCAGCAGCACGCCGTCCAGCGACGGGATGTTGATGTCGAGGAAAATGGCGTCAACCTGATGGGTTTGCAGGTATTTCAGGACGTCGAGGCCGTCCTCGAAGCTGGCGACGATATCGATATTGCTGTGTTTCTTGATCAGGTAGCTGAGTTCTTCCTGCGCGAGGAATTCGTCTTCTACGATAATGGCTTTCATGAGGCCTCCCCGACCGGCGGCGCGCTCGCTTCCTGATGCAGCTTGCCGCCGTTTTTGCTGATGTAGAACGCGATTTCGGTGCCTGGCTCCAGGCGGTGGATATGCAGCCCTTCACCGTACAGCAGCGACACGCGGTGGTGCACGTTGAGCAGGCCGATATTGTGGCCCGGCATCTCGTTGCACGCTACCCGATCGATGGTTTCCTGATTGATGCCGTGGCCGGTATCCTTCACCGAAATCTTCACCCGATCGCCCTGATCTTTCACCGCGATCACCACCACCCCTTTCCCCTTGCAGGGCTGGATGCCGTGCACGATGGCGTTCTCCACCAGCGGCTGGATCAGCAGGCTCGGAATGCGCACCGAGACGTCGTCGTCGATGTCGTAAATCACCGTCAGCTTGGCGCCGAAGCGCGCCTGTTCGATGGCGATATAGTCCTGAATCTGATGCAGCTCCTTGCGGATATCGATCAGTTCGTCGTTCAGCTCCAGGTTGTAGCGCAGGTAGCGCGACAGGTTAATGATCAGTTGGCGCGCGGTGTCCGGATTCAGGCGGATAGAGGAAGAGATGGCGTTCAGCGCGTTGAACAGGAAGTGCGGGTTAATCTTGCTCTGCAGCGCGCGCATTTCGGCTTTATCTGCCATCTGGCGCAGGTGCTCGATGCGGGACACTTCCATCTGCGTGGAGATGATCTGCGACAGCCCGACCGCCATCACCTTCAGCGTGTTGGTGATTTGGTGGGCGTGGCAGTAGTAAATTTTCAGCGCGCCGGTCACTTCGCCTTTTTCCCACAGCGGCACCACCAGCTGCGAATGGATCTGCGGCGCCGCCGGGTTTTCCAGGTTGTTCTTGATGATGATTTTGCCGTGGCGAATGCTTTCGCGGGTGACGCGGCTCAGCCCTTCGCGGCCGATCGGATAGGCTTCGCGCCCTACGCCCACGTAGGCCAGCACCTGATGGGTATCGGTGATCGCCACCGCGTCGGCGCGGATGTCCTGGCGGATGATATCGCAGATGGTGGCCAGCGATTCGCTGTTGATGTTGCGGAAATAGGGCAGCGTCTTGTGGGCGATATCCAGCGCCAGCTTGGCCTGGCGCGCGGCGATCACCTCTTTTTCATCCTCGACGCTTTGCACCAGCAGCACGATCAGGCCGATGCACACCGTGCCGAGGATCATCGGCAGGGCAATCTGCGACACGATGTCCAACCCAAGCTCGGTCGGCTTGGCCCACAGCACGATCAACAGCATGGTGAGGGATTCGCACAGCATGCCGCCGACGATGCCGGCGCGCCAGCGCTGCTCTTTTTTCACCTTGAGGTTGATGTAGCCGGCGCTGATGCCGGCGATGATGCTGGTGATAAGACAAGGCACCGAGGTGATGCCGCCGATGTCGATCAGATAGCGGTGCACCCCGGCGACGATGCCGGTGACGATCCCCACCCAGGGGCCGAACAGGATGCCGCCGGCCATAATGGCGATGACGCGCACGTTAACCAGCGATCCTTCGACGTTGATGCCGGAATAGGTGCTGAACAGCGCGAACAGCGAGAAAATCGCCGTGACGATGCCGAGCTCGAGCGGCGTATGGTCTTCTTTTTGCAGCAGTTGGCGGAACAGCCGGGTGCGGGTCAGGAAAAACAGACAGATCAACATCAGCGCGGCGCGATCAAACACCGCCAACAGCATTTCAAAAAAAGGGTGCACGACGGGTTCTCGCTGCGGCCTACGGATGGCGGCAGTATACCACAGCGAAAGGGGCCCGTGGCGCGCGCCACGGGCGGGGGATCAGCCCATGCCGAGCTGCGTTTTGCCCAGCGGCGTCAGCAGGTCGGCGGTGGCGCGGCCGTCGAAATCCACCTCGAAGTCGTCGGGGGCGAAGTCCGGCGGCGTTCTGCCGTCGATAAAGCTCGGCAGCTGGCGCTGCAGATAGGCATCGTTTTTCTCGCAGCCCGGCGCGGCGGCGATGTACATCACGTTGCTGTCGAATTCGCCGTTATGCTCGTTCTCCACCGCGTGGATCACATCGCAGTGCCAAAAGACCGTGTCGCCCGGCTCCAGATCGGGAATAGGGGAAATCCCACTTAATAAAAGGGGATGCCACTTTTCCGAGATCGACAGCGCGCGGCCCGGCGCCGCATCGCACAGATCGTCGTCGGCGACGTCGTCCTGCAGCGCGCGCAGCAACACATAGGCCATGGCGTTGGCGATCGGCACCAGGTTCAGCGTGCCGGCGTTGGTGCGCTGCGGCGTCAGCGCCGTCCAGCCCTGGAAGGTACGGAACATCGAGCAGACCGCCGGGGAGGCTATCTCGCGCACCTCGGTGCGGCCGTCGGCGGCGAAGGGATCGTACTGCTGCCAGTCGCCGGAGAAAACGTGGCGATACACATAGCGGAAGTTTTCGTCCAGCCAGCGCTCGATGGTGCCGCTGTCGACGTGCGGCGACAGGCCCAGCGACGAGGAGTTCGGCGGGCGGCGGCGGGTGCGATCGGCGTAAGTGGCGACGCGGGTCGGATCGAAATGCTGTTTGCCGTTGCTCTCGGTGGCCCACAGGCTGTTGAGGAACACCTGCACCGCATGCATGCGCGCATCCTGCCGCGCCTCGACCTGCGGTTTCGACCAATAGATGCCGTAAATCTGCGGTTTGCTGGCGGCCAGCTTGCCGAAATAGTTGTCTTCAGCGGCGTTTTTCAACCGCTCGACGAAGTTGTTGCGCTCAAGGTAGTCGCCGATTTCCCGGTTCCAGCCCTCGGCCTTGGCGCGGGGAAACACGCCGCGAATGGCGCAGGCGCCGCGCTGTTTGATCAGCGCTATCTGCTGCTCGCTGACGCGCTGCTGCAGGATATCTTCCGCGTCGATCTGCGGCACCGGATTGTGGCCGGCGGCCAGCTCGCGGCGGATCTGTTCGACCTGGCTGCGGATGTTCTCTTCCAGCGCCAGAAATACGTCGCGGTAGTTCGGCAATGCCTGGCGCAGCTGGCGTTTGACGTTAACGATCGTCTGCGGAATATCGTCGATGACTAAAGAGGCCATGGTGTTCTCCTCGTGCCGCGTGAGTGACTGCGGCGAGCGGTTGTAGGGAATCGGGCAAGACGTTATGGTTTTGTAGTTTTAACGTGAATGATTATCGGCAACCAATCGGGGAAAATAAAGAGATATATTTCATTCGTAAGTTCCTCTTTTTCGTTTTTCGGAGATTTTATGAAGCTGGTCACTGAACGTCTGAGTTTGCAGTCGATAACCGTCGAGGATTGGCCGCTGTTTTTGCGCCTGTACCAAGATCCCGAGGTGATCCGTTACATCTCCGATCCGCGCAGCGAAGCGGAGATCCGCACCCGGTTCGAGGAGCGGCTGCCGGCCTGGGACAAACACGGCGAGCAGTGGCTGTGCCTGGTGATGCGTGAGAAGCACAGCGGAGAGGCGGTGGGCATTACCGGTTTTCGCCCGCAGTGGGTGCCGTATCGGCAGGCGGAAGTGGGATACGGGAGTTTGCCTGCCGGGCAGGGCAAGGGCTATGGCAAGGAGTCGCTGCGGGCGGTGCTGGATTTTGCGGTGAACGCCTGCGGCTTTCACAAGCTGACCGCCACCGTGACCGCGGGCAACCTCGCTTCGCGCGGCCTGCTGGAATCGTGCGGCTTTCAGCTGGAAGGCACGCTGCGCGATAACTTCCGTCTGGCGGGGCAGTGGTGCGACGACTGGCTGTTCGGGCTGCTGGCGGCGGAGTTTCAGGGCGGCAAATAAAAATATCGCGCCGGGTATCGACAAGCTCGTCGGCGCTGCGCTATGTTCGATATTCGGTCAGTTCGCTGGCCTGCGTCGCTCGGACGGTCCGGGCGCTAACGTCTATCGAGGAATCCCCTATGGCTGATAACAGTCCACAGCGCCGTTTCACGCGCATTGAACGCCTTCCCCCTTACGTATTCAACATCACCGCCGAACTGAAGATGGCCGCACGCCGTCGCGGCGAGGATATTATCGATTTCAGCATGGGGAACCCCGACGGCCCGACGCCACCGCACATCGTGGAAAAACTGTGCGCCGTCGCCCAGCGCGACGACACCCACGGTTATTCCACCTCGCGCGGCATTCCGCGCCTACGCCGCGCCATTTCGCGCTGGTATGCCGATCGTTATCAGGTGGATATCGATCCGGAAAGCGAAGCCATCGTCACCATCGGTTCGAAAGAGGGGC
This sequence comes from Serratia sp. HRI, assembly GCF_010119335.3. Taxonomy (NCBI): domain Bacteria; kingdom Pseudomonadati; phylum Pseudomonadota; class Gammaproteobacteria; order Enterobacterales; family Yersiniaceae; genus Serratia; species Serratia sp. HRI. The sequence continues at coordinate 4,196,030 of NZ_CP083690.1, forward strand.
TGGCGCATCTGATGCTGGCGACCCTCGATCACGGCGATACCGTGCTGGTGCCGAACCCCAGCTACCCGATCCACATTTACGGCGCAGTGATCGCCGGCGCCCAGGTGCGTTCGGTGCCGCTGGTGGACGGCGTGGATTTCTTCGGTGAGCTGGAGCGCGCCATTCGGGAAACCATCCCGCGTCCGAAAATGATGATCCTCGGCTTCCCGTCCAACCCGACTGCGCAGTGCGTGGAGCTGGATTTCTTCGAGCGGGTGGTGGCGCTGGCCAAGCAGTACAACGTGCTGGTGATCCACGATCTGGCCTATGCCGATATCGTCTATGACGGCTGGAAAGCGCCGTCGATCATGCAGGTGCCGGGGGCGAAAGACATTGCGGTGGAGTTCTTCACCCTGTCGAAAAGCTACAACATGGCCGGCTGGCGCATCGGTTTCATGGTCGGTAATCCTGAACTGGTCAGCGCGCTGGCGCGCATCAAGAGTTATCACGATTACGGCACCTTTACGCCGCTGCAGGTGGCGGCCATCGCCGCGCTGGAAGGCGATCAGCAGTGCGTGCGCGATATCGCCGAGCAGTATCGGCAGCGCCGCAACGTGTTGGTGAAGGGGCTGCACGAGGCCGGCTGGATGGTGGAAAATCCGAAGGCGTCGATGTACGTGTGGGCGAAAATTCCCGAGCCTTATGCCCACCTCGGTTCGTTGGAGTTCGCCAAACGCCTGCTGGCGGAGGCCAAGGTCTGCGTCTCGCCGGGCATCGGCTTCGGCGACTACGGCGATACCCACGTGCGCTTCGCGCTGATCGAGAATCAGGACCGTATCCGCCAGGCGGTGCGCGGCATCAAGGCGATGTTCCGTGCGGACGGGTTGCTGAAGCCGGGCAAGGCCGGCAGCGGCAAATAATCCTGTCAGGCCGGGCGTTCGCTCGGCCTTATTTTTTTCCGTCCCAAGGTTTTCTTCATCATTTCCCCATTATGCTCAACTACGCTGAATTTTATTTTTTGGATAGAGTGTATGAGCAACCGCTACGCGCGATCGCAAATCGTTTTACATTGGCTGACGCTGTTGATGGTGATCCTCACCTATGCGGCGATGTTGTTGAAAGATTCGGTGCCGGAGGCGTGGGCGCCGATGGTCAAAAATCTGCATTTCAACTTTGGGGTATCGGTCTTTGCCCTGATGCTGATTCGGTTGGCGGTGCGTTCTTTCCACGCGGCGCCGCCGACCACGCCACCGCTGGAGGAATGGCAGGAGGTAGGCGCCAAGATTTTCCATTGGCTGCTGTACGTGGTCTTCCTGATGTTGCCGCTGTTGGGCATGTTAACCCTGGCCTACGGCGGGAAATCGTGGCCTTTGCTGGGCTGGCCGATGCCGCAGTGGGTGACGCCGGATCCGGTGATGCGCAAGCTGGTCAAAACGGTTCATGAGACGCTGGCAAACATCGGCTACTTTATCATTGGCGCGCATGCGCTGGCGGCGCTGTATCACCATTATCTGCGCAAGGACGACACCCTGCGTCGCATGATGCCGGGCAAATGATCGCAAGCCGAAACGACAAAGGGACGCTTGCGCGTCCCTTTGGCTGTGTTCTTGGTCAGGCTGCTGTCAGGCAACCATCAACATGAAGGTGCCAACCCAGGCAACCAGCATGAATGACACGCCCATCAAAAAATATTTCACTGAACAACTCCTGTCTGGAGTCCTCGCCAGCAATGATCCCGATTGTTGTGCTGAGTGTTTTATGGGCAACCTGCCTGTCGGGCGGGTTCTTCCAAGCGAAAGAACAACGGCCCCACGTACGGGTTGTCCGGTTGTCGCGCCTCATGCTCCGTGAGGTAAAATCCGAACCGCGACAGGATCGGCGCTAATGTACTCTCAATACTGGTCTGATTTCAATACTGTGTTTTTGATCACAATTTTCGGCTGTTTTTTGCACAGTGAAGACTGTTTTATAACGCTTTTTAAGTCGGGATAGGCCAACTTTCTGACCCACGATAGCCGCAGGTATTCTTTTTCGGTAGATGATTTTTGTGTTTGTGCGAATTTTATACTAATGAACGGTAAAAAGGAGTTTTACCTATGCCGCTACATGGAGAGTTTATCGTTAATGATGCTCAGTTCTCCCCTTTACTCATATACGGTGTTGGCACTTTTCTGGCTTACTCGGGCAATGGAATATATCGTAACCAAGCCGGTTGCGTGGCTATTCCTGACAATGGCCCAATCCCTCAGGGCCGTTATCACATCGTCAACAGGCTAACGGGCGGCTGGAAATGAATGTTGAGAACCGATCTTCATGATTTCTATTCGTGGCCGACATCGACACCGGTTATCAAATATGAGTGGTTTGCCCTCTATCGTGAAGATGGCAAAATTGACGACTATACATGGATCAATGGGGTAAAACGGGGATATTTCCGTTTGCATCCATCAGGTCCTTTAGGTATTTCTTTGGGCTGTATTACATTGCAGCATCGGACTGACTTTTTAGCTATTCGTCAGGCATTAGTCTCTACCCGGCCAGTCAGGTTAGTTAACGGCCTGATGTCTTATGGAACGATTGAGGTCATTCTTAATGGAAAGCAGACGTGTCCCAATAGGGATTAAACTTCTGATAGGGGCTGGCATTTATATACTGACATTTTTGCTTGCGAGGCCTTCAGACCCCTCGACTCAGGGGGAGCGTGCATTTTGGATAAAAGCAGCAAACTTGTTCGGTGAGCGCGATATTGAGGGGTTTGTAGGTATAGCGCTACTTATCGGCTGCTTGGTTATTACGCTTATAGTAAGCCCGGTAATCATTCGTGTTATTGAAAGAAGGCTTAGGGTTAATTGATAATTGATTGATATTAAATCATATTTTTATATTAGGTCTTTAGGTCTGCACGGGGTTTTGTTTCATCGCCCATGGCTGATATCACTCAGTCATGGGCGACGTTAAGCGTTAGGTATTGCAATGCGGTAGCAGGCGCTCAAGCGACGGCGTTGATGCCGGTCACCAAAATGGCCCAAAAAACGAGACAAGACAGCAGAATAACGGCCCAAATATGACGGCGACTCCACTCCATTTTTAGCCTTCGTTGTTGCGACAAGTGATTAGGTAACGATCATATCGGCGCACAATGGGGAAAATTTAGCCCCATCGGATAATATTTCGCTTACCTGCCGCTAACTTATTGGCAAACTTCGCTTATTGTCACGCGCACTTCGTAGCCCAGCAGATACAGCGCCTGCTCCAACGCCTCAACCTTCGAGGCGTAGCCGAGATCCAGCAACCGCTCCATTTGCCCGCCGTTGAATCCCAGCTTGCGTGCCAGCTCCGCTTTGCCGGTGTTTTTGCGCAGCATGGCGTTGTGCAGTTCGATCTTCAGCGCCACCAGCGCCGGCAGGTGTATCCTCAAGTTATCGGTTTGCAGCGGGGAAGGAGCAGGCAGGGGCAGCCCTTCGTCCATCGCGGCGGTAATGGCGGCCAGCAGGCTTTCCTGCGCTTCCAGCTCGACGTCTTCGCGTTTATAGCAGGCCGATTGCCACTCGGGGAAGTCGTGGAAACCGATCTGCCAGGCGTCGCTGTCGCTATCGAAGGTGTAATGGGCGGGGTAGTGGCTGTACATGGCAATCCCTGATTGAAGCCTGAATGAGGCGCTATTGTGACGGCATGCCCGGGAGATAGCCAGCATGAACGTAGCCGTGGGGGAATTTAAATTGAAAGCAATAATTATTAGCAGGCAAATTTAATTGTATTGTTAGCAATATTCTCATTATTTTTTGCGGGAAGAAAGATTATTTAATTAGGTGCTTGGATTAATATCCCCATTAATGATTGATAATGAGAATTGAAATCAAATATCACGTCGGTTTTTATACAATTTCACACGAAAGGGTGAAGATAAGAATATTGATCATGACAAAATCTCATGTTTATGATTTTTATGGTTTTAATTTTTATTATTTCACTTTTTAACAATTGTGAAATTCCATTTTCATTCAGATATCACCTGGCTGCGGTATTCATCGGCAGATTTATAAAATACTCTTTTTAGGCAAAGGCGCATTCGATTCTATTTAAGCGTGCGCCAGACAGAAATATTCATTACTCCATGCTTATTACCCGACGGCCTTAGCCGATTTTTCGGGTGCCTGCTCGCATTTCCACTTTGCCAGGACAGCAGCTCACGGATTAAAGGAATACCTCGTGCCTAAAGTTAACTCGCGTTCATTACGCTTTACCGAACGCCACGCCACCAAATATGCGGCGTCATTGCTGTTTATCGGTTTATCCCTGCCGGCCGCCGCGCTGGCGGATGAACGCTATGACGCGCTGATCCGTCAGGCCAGGTCGGGTGATACCGCGCCGGTGCTGGCGTATTTATCACAGCGGCGCGCTCAGGAGGGATTGAGCCTGCAGCAGCGAGCCGATTATATCCAGGTGGCCGGCTGGGCCGGCCACGATGAAGAGGTGGTCGCGCTTTGGCGTGCCGACGGCGCTGCGCTGCAACGGGATAGCGCCAGTCTGGCGACGGTGGCCCGCGCCTATCGCAACCTGAAGCAGTGGCAACCATCGCTGCGCCTGTGGCGTGCGGCGTTGCAGCTCGCTCCCGCCGACGGCGGTCTGCAGCGTGGCTATGTGATGACGCTGGCGGATGCCGGGCAGGATGTGCAGGCGCAAACGGAAGCGGCAAAAGCGGAGAAGCTGCTGGAGCCGGCGACGTGGTATCTGACGCGCGCCTATGTGGACCAGGCCGCCGGCCGCAGCTGGGCGGCGCTGGAAAACGCCACTCATGCTCGTGCGCTGGCGCCGTCCGACACCGGAATTCAGGCTTATTACGTGACGCTGCTGGCGGCGAATCGGGTCGCGGATCCGGCGCTGCGTGAAAGCCAGGGGCTGGCATTGCCGCCCGCTCAGCAGCGGCGCCTGCAGGCGGATGAAGCCGCCGAACTGGTGCGGCTGTCGTTTATCGATGCTCGCGGCGAACAGGAACGTTTCGTCATCGCCGACCGCGCGCTGGCGCGCTATGACCAACTGCTGACGCAGTGGCGGCCGCTGCCGGAGGCGCAGGACAGCTACCAACAGGCGCGTATCGATCGCCTGGGTGCGCTGCTGGCGCGTTATCGAATGGCCGACGTGGTGAGCGAGTATCAAACCCTGCAGGCGGAAGGGCGTACGGTGCCGGATTATGCCCAGCGCTGGGCGGCGTCCGCCTACCTCTATCTGCAGCAGCCGGACAAGGCGCAGGCCATTTTCGGCCGCCTGAACGCCGCCGCACCGCAGGCGGTGACCGCCGAAGACGAAACCGATCTGTTTTACGCGCAGGCGGAGAACGAACGCATCGATCAGGCGGCGTTGCTGGCACAGCGCGTCAGCCAGCGCTATCCCTACGCGACCCGCCTTTACCAGCTGCCGACGCTGGCCTACAACGATGACTGGCTGGTCGGCCAATCGCTGCTGGCGCAGTCGCGGGTTTATCAACGCGATCTGGCCGAGGCCGAACGGCAGCTGACCCATCTGGCGCGAACGGCGCCGGGCAATCAGGGTCTGCGCATCTCCTTGGCCAGCGTTTATTTGGCGCGCGGCTGGCCGCGTCGCGCCGAGGATGAGCTGAAGCAGGTGGAAGGGCTGGAGCCGCGCAGCCTGCCGTTGGAGATCCAGCAGGGCTATGTCGCGCAGGAGTTGCAGGAGTGGCGCCAGCTGGATTTGCTGGCCGACGATGTCATCCAGCGCGCGCCGGAAAGCGTCGCCGCTCAGCAGCTCGAGCGTTCGCGCCGCATTCACCACATGTCTGAATTGCGCATCAGCGGCAATCAGGGCATCGATTCCGACGGGCCGGTCAGCGGCAGCCACGATTTTGGCATTCACGCTGCGCTCTATTCGCCGCCGATCGACGACAACTGGCGGCTGTTCACCGGCTGGGGATTCAACACCGGCCAGTTCGACGAGGGCAAAGGCATCAACCGCGATCTCAGCGCCGGCGCCGAGTGGCGCTCGCGCGATCTGTGGCTGGAGGCCGAGGTGGCCAATCGCAACTACGGCCATGGCAATGAGCTCGGCCTGCGCCTCTCATCCTGGTATGACCTGAATGATCAATGGCGCCTCGGCGGTTCGGTGGCGCGCCTGTCGGCCGAGACGCCGCTGCGTGCGTTGACCAACGGCATCAGCGCCAACGGCGGCAACCTGTGGCTGCGTTGGCAGCAGAACGAAAGCCGCGAGCTGCGCGCCAGCGTGGCGCCTTCGCACTTCTCGGACGGCAACAACCGGCTGGAATACGGCCTGGAAGGGCGGCAACGGCTGCTCGCCGGCGCCCGCTATCGGCTGGACATGAACCTGACGCTGTCCGGCAGCCGCAACAGCCAGGAGAACGTGCCGTATTACAACCCGAAGCGCGACTTCACGCTGCTGCCGTCGTTAACGCTCGATCACACCCTGTATCGCCATTATCAGACCGAGTGGAGTCAGCAGTTCCAGGCCGGTGCCGGCAGCTATTGGCAGCGGGACTATGCGCGCAAGCCGATCACCCAGCTGGGTTACGGCCAGCGCATCAGCTGGAGCGGGGTGTTGGACGCCGGCGCGATGCTGCAGTTTGAGAAGCATCCGTACGACGGCAAACGCGAGCGGAACATCGGCGTGACGTTTGATCTGAATTATCGTTTTTAAAGGAATAATCATGCTTATTCGATCCTCGTTTTTCGTGTTGGCCGTGTTGCTGACCACCGCCTGCAGCCAGGCGGACGTGCCGCGCTTCACGCCGCCGGCGGAGCGCCCCGTGGGGCCGATGGAACGTCCTTGGCCGGCCAACCGTTACGCGGTGCTGGCGTATCATGACGTGGAAGACGGCGCGGCGGACCAGCGCTACATGTCGGTGCGCACCAGCGCGCTCAACGAACAGTTCGCCTGGCTGAAGCAAAACGGCTACCAGCCGGTATCGGTCGAGCAGATCCTGCAGGCGCAAAACGGCGGCCCGGCGTTGCCGAACAAGGCGGTGCTGCTGACCTTCGACGACGGCTACCGCAGCTTCTACAGCCGGGTCTTTCCGCTGCTGAAGGCCTACAACTGGCCGGCGGTGCTGGCGCCTGTTGGCGTCTGGCTGGATGCGCCGGCCGGCAAGCCGGTCGATTTCGGCGGCCTGATGACGCCGCGCGATCGCTTCCTCACCTGGCAGCAGGTGCGGGAAGTGTCGGACTCCGGGCTGGTGGAGATCGGCGCGCACACCTACGCGTCGCATTACGGCGGCATCGCCAACCCGCAGGGCAATACCGAACCGGCGGTCGCCAATCGGCTGTATGACGCCAAACGGGGCCGCTACGAAAGCGAGGCGGAATATCGCCAACGCATCGAGAAGGACGTGGCGTTGATCACTCAGCGCATCACCGCCGCCACCGGTAAGGCGCCGCGCGTGTGGGTCTGGCCGTACGGCGCGGCCGGCGGCGTGGCGCTGGACATCGCGCGCAAGCACGGTTACCGCATGGCGCTGACGCTGGAGAACGGGCTGGGAGACGTCAACGCGCCTGCAAACGTGCCGCGCATGCTGGTGGCCGGCAACCCGTCGCTGACGAGCTTCGCCCAGCAGCTGACGCAGATACAGAACCGGCAGATCATGCGGGTGGCGCACGTCGATCTCGACTACCTCTACGATCCCGATCCGCAGCAGCAGGCCAAAAATCTCGACAAGCTGATCCAGCGCATCTACGACCTGCGCATCAATACCGTTTTCCTGCAGGCGTTCGCCGATCCAAAAGGCGACGGCAACGTGCGCGAGCTCTATTTCCCCAACCGCTGGCTGCCGATGAAGGCCGACCTGTTCAACCGGGTCTCCTGGCAGCTCTCTTCGCGCACCGGCGTGGCCGTGTATGCCTGGATGCCGGTGCTGGCGTTCGAGCTGGGATCTGACGTGCCGCGCGTGCAGCGCCTCGATCCGCAAAGCGGGCAGCTGTCGGTAGACGACAAGCAGTACCGCCGCCTGTCGCCGTTCAACCCGGTGGCGCGCCAGCGCATCGGTGAGATCTACGAGGATCTGGCGGCGCACGCCACCTTTAAAGGGATCCTGTTCCACGACGATGCCCTGCTGTCGGACTTCGAAGATGCCGGCCCCGACGCCGTTGCGGCCTACCGCCAGGCCGGCTTCACCGATTCGGTGGCGGCGATACGCCAGGATCCGCAGCAGATGGCGCGCTGGACGCGCTTCAAGAGCCGGGCGCTGATCGCGTTTACCCAGTCGCTGACCGAGCGGGTGCGGGCGATCCGCGGCCCGCAGGTGCAAACCGCGCGCAACATCTATGCGATGCCGGTGCTCGATCCCGCCAGCGAAGCCTGGTTCGGCCAGAACCTGGCGGATTTCCTGCAGGCCTACGACTGGGTGGCGCCGATGGCGATGCCGCTGATGGAAAACGTGTCGCGCGCCGACAGCGGCCGCTGGCTGGATCAACTGGTGGGCAAAGTGGCCGCTTACCCCGGCGCGCTCGATAAAACGGTGTTTGAGTTGCAGGCCGTCGACTGGCGCAAGGAGCGCCGGATCAGCCTGGATGACGGTCAACTGCTGGCCGAATGGATGCGTCGCCTGCAGCGCAATGGCGCTCAGAGCTTTGGTTATTACCCCGACAACTTCCTCGACGATCGGCCTAAGCTGGATGCCGTTCGCCCGGTGTTGTCCTCAGCCTGGTTCCCACTGCCATGACCGATCGTTTAATTGCCTTATTTATCCTGTGCCTGGTGTTGAGCGTGCCTTTCGGCATCGTCCTGCTGTTTACCGGCGAAGTGCTGCTCAACTTCGTGTTTTTCTGGCCGCTGTTCATGTCCGGTATCTGGATCGCCGGTGGTATCTATTTCTGGCTGCACCGCGAGCGCCATTGGCGCTGGAGCCCGGACATGCCCGCGCCGGTGCTGCCGGGCAACCCGTCGATCAGCGTGCTGATCCCCTGTTTCAACGAAGGGTTGAACGCGCGTGAAACCATTTCGGCGGCGATGGCGCAGCGCTATGAAAATATCGAAGTGATCGCCATCAACGACGGCTCCAGCGATGACACCGCCGAGGTGCTGGATCAGTTGACGCTGGAGTTCCCCCGCCTGCGGGTGATCCATCTGGCGCAAAATCAGGGCAAAGCGATCGCGCTGCAGGCGGGCGCGGCGGCGGCGCGCAGCGAGTTTCTGGTGTGCATCGACGGCGATGCGCTGCTGGATCGCGATGCGGCGGCCTATTTGGTGGCGCCGCTGTTGGACAATCCGCACGTCGGCGCGGTGACCGGCAACCCGCGCATCCGCACGCGCTCCACGCTGATCGGCCGCATCCAGGTCGGTGAGTTTTCGTCGATCATCGGCCTTATCAAGCGCACGCAGCGCGTCTATGGCCGCCTGTTCACCATCTCCGGCGTGGTGGCCGCGTTTCGTAAGCAAGCGCTTACCGATGTCGGCTACTGGAGCCAGGACATGATCACCGAAGACATCGACATCAGCTGGAAGCTGCAGCTCAAGCACTGGGCTATCTTCTTCGAACCGCGGGCGCTGTGCTGGATCCTGATGCCGGAGACCCTGCGCGGGCTGTGGAAGCAGCGCCTGCGCTGGGCGCAGGGCGGCGCCGAGGTGTTTTTAAAGAATCTGCGCAACCTGTGGGCCTGGGAGCACCGGCATATGTGGCTGCTGTTCGCCGAGTATTGCCTCTCTACGTTGTGGGCGTTCACTTACCTGGTCAGCGTGCTGATTTTCCTGGTCGGGCTGGCGGTGCCGCTGCCGGAGGGCATCCGCATTCACTCGTTGCTGACGCCGGCGTTTACCGGCCTGGTGCTGGGTGTGGTGTGCCTGCTGCAGTTCACCGTCAGCCTGCTGCTGGAGAAGCGCTATGAGAAGGGCTTCGGCCGCTCGCTGTTCTGGATCATCTGGTATCCGTTGGTGTATTGGCTGCTCAGCCTGCTGACCACGCTGGTGGCGTTTTCCAAAGTGATGTTGAAAGCTCGGCGCGGGCGTGCGCGCTGGATCAGCCCCGATCGGGGCATTGGGAGGATCAAAGAATGACGGACGTCCTGATTTATTCCGAACGCGGCCTGCTGCCGCGCGTGGTAGACAGCCTGCTGACGCTTTTCGCCTGGTGCGGCTTCCTTTATCTGTTCAGCCGCGGCCTGATATCGGTGATGGATCAGCACGGGGTGGGTTCTGCCCTGTCGCTGCTGGAGGTGATCTCGCTGTATATCATTGTGGCGTTGTTCAATGCCGTCACGTTGATCGCCTGGGCCAAATACAACCAGTATTTCTCCCGCCGCAGGGCGGCCGGCCGCTGGCGGAAACAGCAACAGAACACCCACATCGGCTATATCACGCCGGAGCTGACCCGGCAGCTGCGGCGTTTGCCGATCGCCGTGGTGTCCCATAACAGCGGCGGCGGCATCAGCCAGGTCAGCGGCAGGTTGACGGCGGCCGAACCGGCAGCGAACAAGGTGGTGCAGCTGCGTTAGTCGTCAGCGTTGCCGTCCGGCTTGCGGCGCAGCCCGCCCGGCGGCAACAGCAGGGCGCAGATCATGACGGCCAGGCTGAACAGCGGCAGCCAGCGCGCCACCGGGCCGGGGGAGTAGTTGTTGAGCACCGAGCAAACATAGCACGCCACGGCCAGCGCCCAACCCGGCAGGCCGATATCGTTGAGCCGAAACGCGGTTTTGGCCATAAACCACGTCACCAGGCCGAAACAGAACAGCGCCCAAACCATAATGCACAGCAGGTACAGCAATACCGAGACGAATTCCTCGGTATCGCCGTGCGCATGGGCGCGAAAATGGTTTTTATCCAGGTAGGTCGACAGAAACGACAGCAACACGATGCCAACGGCGAAGATCGCCAGCGAGAAAACAAAGGGTTTGCGCGAGATGCGCCCACGGTAAAGATCTTTGGCGAGTTGTCCGAGAGATTCCATTACAGTCCATTGTCGTGATCATTGCGGCGATAGCCGGATGGCAAGCAGCCGGGCATTTTATCGGGGTAAAAGGGGGCGTCAAGGTGATAATTTTTCTCATTTAGTCGCGGTTGAGATTCCGCGCGGCCGCACCGGGCGTCCTTTCACCGTGCAAAACGTCACAATTTGGCACGTTTGGCTACCTGACGCGGTAATTGGCGACATAATCCAGTTTGTTCGCGCCGAACAATGCATTAACATAACTCCCACTTATCTCTTGCATGGTTATATGGATATCCGATGCGTCACCTGGTTGCGCTTTTACCGCTGATTACCTTGCTTGCTGCCTGTAGCAGCACGCCGAAACCCAGTCCCACCGCTACGCCGCAGGGCACCCCGGTAAAGGGCGGCTTTTTGCTGAGCCCGGCGCACAGCGGCGCGCCGCTGGGTGGTGATTTCGCCAATAACCCGAATACCGCGCGCTTTATCGATAAGATGGTGCAGGAACACGGCTTTGATCGGCAGCAGCTGCACGACGTGCTGGCGCAGGCACGGCGCCTGGATTCGGTACTGCGGCTGATGGACAGGCAGGCGCCGACGCCGTCGACCCAGGGGCCAACCGGGCCGAATGGCTCCTGGCTGCGCTACCGCAACAAGTTCATCACGCCGGATAACGTGCAAAACGGCGTGGTGTTCTGGAATCAATATCAGGATGCGCTGCAGCGTGCCTGGCAGGTGTACGGCGTGCCGCCGGAGATCATCGTGGGGATTATCGGCGTGGAGACCCGCTGGGGCCGCGTAATGGGTAAAACCCGCATTATCGATGCGCTGGCGACGCTGGCCTTCGACTACCCGCGCCGCGCCGATTACTTTGCCGGTGAGCTGGAAACCTTCCTGCTGATGTCGCGCACCGAAGGCGACGATCCGCTCGAACTGCGCGGCTCCTTCGCCGGCGCGATGGGCTATGGGCAGTTCATGCCTTCTTCCTTCAAGAGCTATGCGGTCGACTTCAACGGCGATGGCCATATCAACCTGTGGGATCCGGTCGATGCCATTGGCAGCGTGGCCAATTACTTCAAGGCGCACGGTTGGTCCAAAGGCGAGCCGGTCGCGATTCAGGCCAACGGCCAGGCGCCGGGGTTGGAAAATGGCTTCAAGACCCGCTACTCGGTCACCGCGCTGGCGGAAGCTGGCCTGAGCCCGCAGGGTTCGCTCGGGGATAACCAGGAAGCCAGCCTGCTGCGGCTGGACGTCGGCACCGGCTACCAGTATTGGTACGGCCTGCCGAACTTCTACACCATCACCCGCTATAACCACAGTACCCATTACGCCATGGCGGTATGGCAGCTGGGCGAAGCGGTAGGGCGCTCGGCGCGCGGCGGTTTCTGACGCTGCGCCCATAAACGAAAAAGGCCGCTTGCGCGGCCTTTTTTACGTTCTGAGCATCAGAAATCGTAGCGCAGACGCACCACGGTCATATCGCCGAGGTTGTCGGTGCTCGATGTCAGCACGTGCTCAACGTCAACGCGGAAGCCGTAGTCAAACTGTACGGTAACCCCGAGGCCGTTGTCGATGCGCTGGTAGTTGCGACCGGTGACGTATTCCAGGCGATCGCCCATAAAGTACGGCATCACCGATTTCACCGCGTACTGGCCAACCGGCACGGTATAACCGGCCAGGTATTCGATACCCCACGCATCGCCGGCGAAGTAATTGTTGACGTCGGCTTTCTTGGTGGTCAGGAAGTCGTGGTAGTAACCGCCGCCGAAGGTGAGGGTCCAGTTGTCCGGTTTCCAGCTGAGGGCGGTGCCGACGATGTTCTGATCGTAGCTCTTGCTGCCGCTGGTGGACGGGTTGCGCATTTCGGCGCGGGTGTAGTTCCAGGCGGTGCCCCAGGTCAGATCCTGCGTGATGTGGTAATCCACGCCCAGTGAGCCGCCGCCTTTGCGCTTATAGCGTAGGCCGTTGCCCGGCAGGTAGTCGCTGTCGTTGAACAGGTACGACGCATAAACGTCCGCATCGCCGAAGCGGTTCTTGTACTTCAGCATTTTGCGTGAACGGTAAGAGCCGTCGTAGTCGCCGTTGATGCCGTTGCCCGGCGCCTGGGCCAACATGTCGTAGTCCCAGATATCGGTCTTGGCGCCCACCACGTCATAATAAACGCTGTTCTGCTGGCCGAAGGTCATCTGGCCCCAGGTGTTGCTTTTCAGGCCGGTGTACAGCATGCGGCGGCTGGTGTTTCTCGCGCCGTCGGCATAGTGATGATCCCAGTCGAACAGCGCCGGAATGTTCACGCCCAGCTCATAGTAGCTGATCCAGCTGATATCGTCGAACAGGTAGTAGTCCGTCGCGAAACGGAAGCGGGTGCCGCCGTCGAAGCCGTTACGCTTGTAGGAACCTTTGTCGCCGTCGCCCGTCATGTTGTTGAACTGCGGACGGATGCTGCCGCCAACGGTGAAGTTCAGGCGGCTGAGCGGATCGCCGGCCTGCGGATCCTGCTTCAGCAGGGTGATTTCCGCCTGAGCGGCGAAGGACGCGCTGCCGATCGCCAGACCCAGCGCCACCGCTTGAGTCAATACGCGCAATTTCATTGCCATGTGTTATCCCTGTTTTATGTATGACCGCCCCATCAGCGCCGCCATGCCGATGTTTTGCGCATAACGCTGCGTTTATGCGCATTTTGACGGTTTTTTTTGGTGTTTTAGCGGCGGGCGGCATTTGTAACATAAACAGGGGCATAAATAATTACTTTTCTTGCTAATTATTGGCCGGTTTTTGACCATTCCGTGCGGTGCAAAGGGCCGCTGTTCATGTTTCTCGATTCGGATGAATTCATTTAACGCCAAGGTTTATATTTTTCATTTGTCAGTCACCGGCGCCAGCCTGTAATTTCATCCGTGCAAGAGATAATTAATTTGAGCCTTTCACCGGCGTATTAACGTCAGCCTTTGTCTGCGTAATCGGCCGGCATGAATAAGCGATTGGGAGGTCGCCATGAGAAACCTGTTAATGTTGTTAGTGGGGCTGTTTTCACTGCCGGCGATGGCGGCGGAGTCGCACGTTTGTCATTCTCAAGCTTATGATTACGCAGAGGTTAGTAAGCTTAGGTTGTCGGATGACACCCTGTTCACCTGCCGCGGCGTGGGGCGCCTGACGATCCCTGAATTAGCGCGCAAAGGATGGAAGGTGATTCATTTGGCGCAGCAAACGGAATATACCGACTCTGTCGATAGCGATGGTGAGGTTATTAAGCTTTATCAGGAAATCGTGGTTTATAAAGAATAATACGACGGTTGCCCGTTATTATTCTCACGGTGGCGAGAACCCTATTATGAATGCGAGAGTCGGAATCGACGGCAGGGCTGCCGCCGCGATGGTGATGCTATGCGCCATCTGGGGAATGCAACAGGTGGCAATCAAGGCCGCCGAGCCGGATGTGTCGGCGGTGCTGCAAATCGCCATTCGCTCGGGTCTCGCCGCGCTGGCGGTTTACCTGCTGGCGCGCGGCCGCGGCGAGCGCTTCACCTGGGATCGCGCCACGCTGTGCGCCGGTTTGAGCGTGGGGGCATTATTCGCGCTGGAGTTCTTTTTTGTCTCCGCAGGGCTGCGTTACACCAGCGCCTCGCATATGGCGGTGTTTTTGTACACTGCGCCGCTGTTTTCCGCCCTTGGCCTGCATTTTCTCCTTCCTCAAGAGCGCCTGTCGCCGGTGCAGTGGCTGGGCATGCTCATCGCCTTTGGCGGCGTAGTGCTGGCCATATCGGGCATGGCCGTGGAAAACGGCGGGGCAGAACGGCTGAAAGGCGATCTCTACGGCCTGCTGGCGGGGATCGCCTGGGGAGCTTCTACCCTGGTGATCCGCACCACGCGCCTGGCGGAGTGCCCGGCCAAACAGACGCTGCTGTGCCAGTTGACGGGCGCCTGTGTGCTGTTGTCGTTGCCGGCGCTGGCGACGGGAAACCTGCATTTCACCCTGAGCCCGGTGGCCTGGTACAGCCTGCTGTTCCAGACCGTGGTGGTATCGTTTTTCAGCTATCTGATCTGGTTTTCGCTGCTGCGTCGCTATCAGGCCTCCTCGCTGGGCATTCTCACCTTTATGACGCCGGTATTCGGTATCCTTGCGGGGAGCGTCATTCTCGGTGAGCCGTTGCAAATTGAGTTTGTATTGGGGGCCGTGCTGATCGTGCTGGGATTAATCGTGGTGAGTTGTTCTTATCTTATTTATTTTGACCGAAGGGTGGCACCAAAAATATAAATTATGGATGTTGATGTACAGAACTACCAAATAAGCTGCGAAAGCCAATTAATTATTCAGCTGCAAATATCCCGCTATGCCTGGGGCGTACCGCTGATTACGCTCAGCGATAACGGTGATTTTACCGTGATAAGAAGCCGAGGCTGGTCGAGGTTGGCTAATGGGAGGGAATTGGAGGTTTATTATTTTGCCAATAATTCCCTGCTTACCTGGGATAAAAACCGCAAATATATCTCTTATTCAAAGGCCGGTCGGCTCTACGCCTGCGCGCTGCATTTTTCTTATTCCCCCAAAATAGAGCGCTAACCCTCTGGCCATCAGACCAGAGGGGCGATTTTCATGATCCACTGCTTAAACGCGAGGATTTTCGGCCACTGCCGCTCGGAGATGGTCGAGGTAAAATAGCAATGCTCGCAGGGCACGGTCATGTCGGTGAACGGAATGAGCAGCTCGCCGCTTTTGATCCAGTCCTGCACCAGATTGAGCCGCCCCATGGCGACGCCAAGGTGCCGCGTGGCGGCCAGCACCGCGAGATCGGAGCGGTCGAACTCCATGCTTTTACTGTCGGTATCCAGCCCCAGCGCAAAGTGTTGCGACCAGGTTTGCCACTCGTCTTCGCCGGAGTTGTAGCGATCGTGCAGCAGCGTGCAGTGGGCCAGGTTTTCCGGCGCATCGTACAGGCTATGTGCGGCGGCATACTGTGGCGTGCAGATCGGCACCATCGATTCCTGCATAAAGGCCTCGTCCAGATGCCGCCCAGAGGGCAGTTTGCCGAAGTACATCGCCAAGTCCACGCCGCGGTTGGCCAGGTTGATGATCTCCTGCCCGGTCAGAATGTTGAGGTGAATGGTGGGGTGCTGGGCGATAAAGTCGCCGATGCGCGGCAGCAGCAGGCATTGCACCAGAGACGGGTGCGAATAGAGGGTCAACGTCCCCGTCAGCTCGCGATTCTTGATGTCCAGAATTTCCTGGTTCAGCGTGTTGAAGGAGCTGTCCAGCGCCCATTGCATGCGCTCGCCCTCCGGCGTCAGGGTAATTCTGCGATGAAAGCGCTGGAATAGCAGGAAGCCCAACTCCTTTTCGAGCAGATTAATGCGGTGGCTTACGGCGCTGGGGGTGATCGACAATTCTTGCGCCGCCAGCGCAAAAGATAAATGACGTGCGACGCATTCGAAAGTATGCAGCCGGGAAAATTGATAGCTGGTCAGCGGGGTGGCCCGCTGTGAATGTTTTTTACTGGGGAACATGCTATTTCTCCGTGCGCGCAATGCGCCAATATTAACACTTAATCCCGGTCATTCGCTGATTAGCCACTGCACGGTTACGGTCTGCATATTCACCGGGCCAGTAACCCGCACCTTTTCGGGGAGGGATAAGCGCGCTGATTTTCTTACGCCGCAGTTCATCGTGACAGAGCCGGGTGTCGTAAGCGCCGTCTGCCGATGCTGCCCTGATTTTTCTGTGAGTCTGCCGGATAAGACCCGGGAAGGCTTCTGAGTCCGTCACATTGTTCAGCGACAGGTCTGCACAGATGATTTCATGTGTGTTGCTGTCAACTGCCAGATGCAGCTTACGCCAGATACGGCGGCGTTCCTGGCCATGCTTTTTGACTTTCCACTCGCCTTCACCGAAGACCTTCAGCCCGGTGGAATCAATCACCAGATGCGCGATTTCACCCCGGGTGAACGTTTTGAAACTGACATTAACCGACTTTGCGCGCTTGCTGACACTGGTGTAATCCGGGCAGCGCAACGGAACATTCATCAGTGTAAAAATGGAATCAATAAAAGTATGAGTGATAAACCCAAGTTGATTAATATGTTCAGGTTATATATCAGGGCCCTGTTTACTGATTACCGTCATAGATTTTAAGGATTAAGATGATGAGATAACATGAACCGATAAATGACTTGTCTGCTGGCAGACTGAAATTAGAAATTGACGAGGTCTGACATAAACCTGTTAAAGATAAATGTGACGTAGAAGGAGAAACGGTGAAAAATAAGGCCGTTATTTCTTACGCACGTATCGGTCAAGTAGAACAGTAGGTATGATGAAAAACTGGCTCGTCCAGTGACGTTCACTGACAGACGAAGGGAAAGCCAGTAGCAAGCCGAAGGGAGGCCATTGTGCAGTTGATTTATTTTATGTCGGAATCGTTGGCGCCGGAGAAATTCGCCCGCATCCTCAATCCCGCCGATGCGCGTTATGAGCTGGAGCGACATTACCTGTTCGGCGGTTCGTCCATGTCGTCGATATCGAGCAGGCACACTATCACGCGCAATACGCAGTCCGGTATTGGCGTATCGAGTTACCGGGAAGATAGCGGCATGAAGCGCGGCGTGTTTGATGAACTAAAACGCGGCAGTTTGCTGGCCGTCGATGCAAGTATCGGTGCCTGGAGCCCCGTCAAATATCCGTTTTTCATCAATGCGCAAGGGCGCCTGCAGCGCTATCCCGGCAGTGTATTGCCGCCGCAGTACCCAGTCGAACGTATAATTCAACGTTATGAAGAGATGATCAGCCGATACGCCGCCAGGCCTAAACCAACTTCCTTGCCCCCGAGACAAAACACCGCTAAAAATCCGCCGCTGATGCAGGCGGTGGCCGCCGCCGTTGGCTCAAGCCTTACCGTCATCAAAGAGGTCGTTCGCCCAATGAGCAAACAGGAGCGTTGGCAGGCGAGAAAATATCTGATTGGTCGGGGGGAGCGAAGTATCTATCCGGATGCGCGGATTGCGGCGCAACGCCTGGCGCAAAATAACGTCGCGGTGGAAAAGGCCAAGCTGGCGCAGAATGTCTATAACACGACCAATCCGTTGGCGGCTACGCCTGGCGTGCCGGAAGGATGGCGGGATGTGAGTAATGACGGCGGTTTTTTGGAAAAATTGGAACTTCGCAGGGACATGCTTTTTGATAATGAGATCGAAGCAAACTTTTTGTCGAGAATTTATGCACCTGATAGAGCCGTGTTTGGCGATGATATGAATCCGACAGTCGTCTTTCGCGGTTCAAGAATGCCTGAGCTCCCTAATGGCAAATTGAATGCAGCGAAGAAGCTATTTATCGATCGTGAACTGCCGGAGATAAAAAATCTGGAAGACTGGACGAATAATTTCAATCAAGGTCGGGGGGCTGACTCTGAATATTATAAAAAGGCTGTTGCTATAGGTAAAAGATTAGATGGCTCTACAACAAAAATCGATATTTCAGGGCATTCTCTGGGGGGCGGTTTGGCTTCTGCTGCATCCATTGCTAGCGGTAAGCCAGGGTGGACATTTAATGCCGCGGGGTTGAATTCGAGTACCGTGGAAAAGTATGGCGGTTCCTTGGTGGGCCGTGAAGATATTATCAACGCCTACCGGGTGAAGGGCGAAGTTTTGACGAGGTTACAGGAAGTCGATCTCAGGCAAGATTTTATCGACGTTAATGGCAACCTTGCGTTATTGGCCGCGAAGGAAAAATTATCGTCGCATTTGCCGGATGCCGTTGGTGTTAAACACACGCTTGATGGCGGTGTGGGCAATATGGGTGACCGACATGGCATCCAACAAGTGATAGACTGCATCGAACAGGAAAAAGACGATGATATCGCCACAATCGGTCACAGGATATAGTAGCTTAATGAGACAAGTTTTTAACGTGTTCGCAGCGCTGTTCATCGCGATTGGATTGATGCTTACAACCGGATGTAAGGAGAAAGAAATGGACTTGCCGCCAGAAGGTTACTTTACAGGTCAACAGCTTGTGTTGGCTAAGGCTATCCGCGATGGGAATATCGGCGACATCAAACGGTTGGCGAAAGAGACGGATCTGAACAGCTCCGGTGAACACGATATGACATTATTGTTTTATGCCCTGGCGACGTCGACTCATGACAATGCCACGCCGGAACGGCTGCAGATTGCGACCGAGTTGGTAAAGGCCGGAGCCGATCCACTGCAACCTCGCCCCAATGGCGGTGCCAGTCCTGCTGAATGGATGGCAAAATTAGACAACGGTATTTGGTTAAAGGCATTGCTTGATGGGGGATTGTCTCCAGATGCTCGGGGCAAGGTAGACGAGTTACCTATCATATTTCAAACGTCAAAAGCCAGGAACTCAGAAACCCTGAAGGTTCTGGTTGCACATGGTGCGAACTTAGAAGCAAGAGATATTCTTGGCCAAACCGTGGTGATGGATGCTTTTAGGTATTCATCATTTGATAATGTTAAGTATCTTCTTAATAACGGCGCTAATCCTAACCCCATAAATAAGAAAGGCGTTTCCTTAGTTGAGATGGTCAGTAAAGAAATAAAAAACAGCAAAGAAGGCGGGGAGTATAATGACGAATGTCTGACCATCAAAAAAATGATGATCGAACGTGGGGTGAAATGGCCGAGGTCATAATTTTCGGATGCTGTGATAGATAGGGTATGGAAGAGATTTTTCCTGCGTTGAAACAAAGGCGAGCCATAGGTTTCTATAAATACTGATTGAATAAATCGATAAGGTCGCTCATCTCACCCGGCTTTATTTCCTGGCCGCGAAGAACCGCGCCCGGTGGTGACCCTCCGAGCGCGGCATTCAGGGAAAGACTGTGTGCTGGTCGGCGCGCATCAACGGCGGCGCAGCAGCAGGCCGGCCAACAGGCCAGCGCCGGCAATGAGGGCTAATGCGACGAGGGGGTTTTTCTTCATCATGCTGCCGGCGCAGCTCAGGGCGTCACCGTATTTTTCTTGCAGCGCGCCTGCTGCATAGCGCGTGGCGCCTTCAGCCTGCAAACGTTCGTTTCCGGTGACGTCGCCCGCCATTTCCTGCGCTTTGCCCGCCACTTTTTCCATCATGCCATTGGCTTTTTCGCTGTTCATTATGATGCGCTCCTAAGGTTCGATCCGTTTGGCTTCCGCACAGGGCGAAAACCTGCATTTGCACCTCCATGTTATGCACTTCACTTTGTGCCTATAAGGGGCGTTTGCATCGGTAAGGATAGTGCATTTGCAGGCTACTTGCCGTTCCTGGTGGCCGGCCCGCCGGTAAACAGCCCGCGCTCCCTGGCCCAGACGATGGCTTCGCTGCGGCTATGCACGCCCAGTTTGGAATAGACCGTCGCGACATGATTGCGAATGGTGTTGAGCGCCAGATTGAGGCGCGCCGCGATTTTCTTGTCCGGCAGCCCCTCGCAAATCAATTCCAGCACATCGCGCTCGCGCGGCGTGAGATCGCTGGCGTTAAATCCGGTCTGATCGGGCCGGTTGATGCTTTTCACGTTGGCCAGTTTTTCAATCAAGGTTTGGCTGAACCAGGAAGCGTCCTGCATCACTTCTTCGATGGCGCTCACCAGCTCCAGCTCCGAGCGTTTGCGTTCGGTAATGTCCATGAGCACCAGCAGGTAGCAGGGCGCATTGTGAATGCTGACGGCATCTGCCGAGGCCACGCAGTCGATCGACTCGCTCCCTTTCTTGCGCACCCGGATGTCCAGCCCTTCGACGTTACCGCTTTTTTCCAGCGCGGCAAACAAACGGCGGTTCGCCTCGGGATCGTCAATAAATTGGATCTCATCGACCGTTTTGCCGATCAAGGCTTCGGCGTCGTACTCGGTGGTGCGGGTGAAGGCTTCGTTGACGTCCAGCACGCGCCGCTCGTGCGCCGTACACAACAACGTCGGCACCGGGCTCAGGCGAAATGCCTTGGCGAACCGCTCTTCACTTTCCCGCAGCGCCGATTCCGCCTGACGCCGGGGTTCGAGATCGGTAAACGTGAACAGCATGCAGTCGTCTTCATTGATGTCCAGCGGTTGGCCGGCAACCACCACCAGCTTGCTTCCGCCACCGGGCAGTTTCAGCTCGGCCTCCATTTGCGGAATGGTTGCGCCTTCCCCCAGGCGCTGAATCGCCAGCTCTTTGTGCTCAGCCTGTTCCAATACGTCGAGTTCATAGACCGAACGCCCCATAACCTGTTCACGCTGGTAACCGGTCATATCGAGGAACCCCTGATTGACCTTGACGTAACGCAGGTCGCTTAGCCGACAAATGACCGCCGGCGCCGGATTGGCGTTGAAGGTTTTTTCAAAGCGCTGTTCGGCGCTGGCCCACTCCG
This sequence comes from Serratia sp. HRI, assembly GCF_010119335.3. Lineage (NCBI taxonomy): Bacteria > Pseudomonadati > Pseudomonadota > Gammaproteobacteria > Enterobacterales > Yersiniaceae > Serratia > Serratia sp. HRI. The sequence goes on from NZ_CP083690.1 coordinate 4,217,224, forward strand.
TCGCGTCGCTCAGGATCAGCGCCAGCAGCTCCGGCTGCCCCTGCGCATCGGTGATAATCAGGCTCCGCAGGCGGTGCACCCAGAAGCTGTCCGGATCGTCGACCTGCCGAACTTCCACCACCACATCGGTGAAGGTCTCGCCATCGGCAACCCGGTTCAGCGGGTACTGTTCCAGCGCCAGCGGGTGATTGTTGCGATAACGCAGGGCAAACCGCGCTGCGTACTCGGCGGCATTGGCCCCCAAGGCTTTCTGGTGGCTCACGCCATGCATGGCCAACGCGGCTTCGTTGGCCCAAAGCAGCGTTTGATCGGTATCCGTCAGGATCACGCCGTCGGACAAGCCGGAGATGATTTGCTGCAGGTGGCCGCGGTGGGTTTCGCTGGCCAGGACGGATGGGTTCATGTGCTCTCCGCTAGACAGAAGGGGGAGCGGCCTCTGACGGGGGCCGCGGGTTACGCTACTCGCTGAGCAGCTTAGTGCATAACGTGCGTATTCGCAGGGTGTGAATGCACTAGTCATTCTGGCGCAAATGAACCGGGACGGCCGACAGCGCCGCGCGGCAGACTGGATTTGTCTGCGCGGTTATCCGCCGCGCGTGCAATCACTTGTCCAGAAAATATAAGGAACAACGATGACCACTGTCTATGAATCAAATCGCTTTGCGTTTCAGGTGTCATGGGGCTCGATATTGGCCGGGAGTGCCGTGGCGCTGGTGACTTATCTGATCTTCAGCGTGCTGGGTACGGCTGTCGGTGCCCAGGCCGTGGATATGATGCAAAAGGGCAACCCGCTGAGCGGCTTTGGCACCGGCACCGGGATCTGGCTGCTGGTTTCAACGCTGGCCTCGCTGGCCGCAGGCGCGTTCGTCGCCGGCCGCACCGCACCGAATCGCGGCGGCTTGCATGGTCTGCTGAGCTGGGCGATCACCACCTTGCTGACCACCTGGCTGGTGGTTTCATTGGCGAGTGGCGTGGTGGGGCTGGCGGGTAGCGCGGTGGGCAAAGGGCTTTCGCTGGCGGGCAGCGGCCTGGCGGCGGCAGCGCCAAACGTGGGCGAAGGCCTCAAGCAACAGCTGGATAAAAAGGGCATCAGCCTTGACTGGGGAAGCCTGGAAAACCAGTTGAACGCCACGCTCAAGCAGACCGGCAAGCCGGAACTGGATCCGGCTCGGTTGGAACAGAAGGCCGATAGGGCGACCGCCGACGGCAAGCAATCGGCCATGGACGCGGCGGCCGATCCGGCGCGGGCCGCCTCCGAGCTCAAGCAGTGGTTCGACCGCGTCAAGCAGTCCGGCGAGCCGACGTTGAGCGCGGCCGATAAGGATGCGTTGGTGAATATCGTTGCGGCGCGCACCGGCAAGAGCCGTGATGAAGCGAGCCAAATCGTCGATAACTACGCTCAGGCTTATCAGCAGGCGGTGCAGAAAGTAGAGAAACTCAAGGCTGAGGCCGAGCAGAAAGCGCGTGAAGCGGCCGATGAAGCGGCTAAACAGCTGTCGCGCGCCGCATGGGGGTCGCTGTTGGTGCTGCTGTTGGGCGCCGCGCTGAGCGCCGGCGTGGGGAGGATTGCCGAATCAACCCGCCGCACCCTCGCGGTAAGTTGAGATGAAAAAAAACCTGTCGTGCATTTCGCTGAATTATCGAAGAGTAGCCGGGGCTTCTGCGCCCGTACTCGTTATCGATTTTTGCAACGAGAACAACGAGCGCTATACCCTGCGCTACAACCTGCCGCCGGATACCCCGGAACGCACCGAGCGGCGGGTGTCTTTGCTGCTGTATCTGTTGCGTAAGCACAGGTCCGCAGAGATCGACAACCTGGCTGATTGATCAGTCCGTGAATGAAAAGCCCGGCTTTGCGAGCCGGGCTTTTTGCTGCGCTTGGTCAATAAAGCGTGGCACAAGCAGACGCGGTACTGTTACGAGGGAAGGGGAGGCGGTTCAGCGGGGCACCAGTGGCGAGCCAATTGACATGGAGGGAAAATAGGGCATCGAACAAGGTTTGTTGAAACGTCGATTCTTCACCGTGCGGGAGAAGATAAAAAAGAAACTTGCAATGACGATCTGTGATTATCGGGCCCGAGGTTAAGATCTTGCGCTTATCCGCCGCATCTTCCTTCGCCACCGTTCATACTTTTTCGTATTCGGCTCAATAGTTTTATCAACCGGCCAAACAATAAAACACGATTTAATTTTTGATGATGAAATTCCTATTCGGCCATGCCCGTGGAACGTAAAAAAACACTTTAAGATAAAACAATTAACATAAAGTGTGATTCACCCTGGCGGGGCAAATGCATCTTTAATGGATGCACTTTGCTTGGCGCATTTTTTATTCACGGATTTTTCGCAAGCGTATTTGTATAACATGATCATTTTCAGTTATTTATACGATGACTTTTCCTATGCCGTAAAAATTGCATTGACAGGGTGAATTTTTTTAGGATTAATCTTAATGACTTGATTTGAGAGGTTAACGATTTTAATAAAAAGGACACGGTTTTTATAAAGGCAGGGAGCGCTCATGGATTATAGAAAGGATATTCTTGTACAGGTCTTGGAGTATATGGAGAAAAATATTATAGAGGGGCTTTCCGTTGAGAAGGTTTCCATTGTCTCGGGTTACTCTAAATGGCATTTACAGCGGTTATTTAAACATTATTTTGGCATTACGTTAGGGACTTATATCAGGAATAGAAAGCTGAGCCGGTCCGCTGTCTTGCTCAAACAGCATCAAGGTAACATATTGGATGTCGCCCTGGCATCCGGGTTTGCATCTCAGCAATGCTACACGCGGGCATTCAAACGTTTCTTTGGCGAAACGCCCAACAGCTTTAGGAACAGCCGGGGATGGGATTTCTCCACCCAGATCCCACCGTATGGCAGCGACAATAAACCCTATTTTTATCATACGGTCATGCCGGATGATATCGACATGTTGAAGCAGTACAAGGCATTGATTTTCCACTCCGTCAGGAAGTACAGAGATGCCAGTGACATTACCCAGACGAATGATAAATGGCTCAGTAAAAATGGGAGGGCTTATAGCGTAGAAAAAAGAAAAGGGGGGCGGCCGCATGCCAACGGCAAGGAGCAAGAGGTTTTTCATTCCATATTTAACTTCTATATACCCATGGGGAAATATATTGTCATTCCCTTTATAGGGGAGCTGCCTGAGTATATTGCCTTTTTTGAGGGTATCTATGACGCCCATCTGCCGGCTATCAATGTCAAAATGAGGGAGAGCTTTTTCATCGAATTATACAGGCACGAGCATTTAAACAGTAAGATCATCAATGTCGATATACTTATTCCTGTGGCGTAGTGTTGAGGAAAGGAGGCATCATGAGTATAGAAAAATCCTCTGGCTCGATTAATAAACACCGCCGCGCGCTCTTTATGCTACCTTTAACGTTGCCTGCCTTTGGCAGAGTGAACGTTAAAGGTTTGGGCAGGCAGGCTATTCAATTAGCGCTGGCATTAACGCTCTTCATGTTTTCAGGAAATGCGATGGCAAATAATCGGGAACAGCATCAAATAGCGTTAGTCGGCACCTGGACCCATATTCCGGATGCGCCGGCCGTGCAGAAGCCGATACGCCGCAGTGAAGGGCTCTATCGTCTGGCGGTTAATGGCGACGGCACGTTAACGCTGCTCGATGCCATTAAAATGAAAAGCCCGTCGTGGATCGTCACATCCCGCGATGGCCGCTTCGCCTATGCCACCAATGAGGAGGACGCGGGAACGGTGACCGCCTTGGCGATAGACCAGGCTGGCAGCCTGCGGGTGCTGAATACGGTGAGCAGCGCGGGTCGGCAGCCGACGCATGCCACCCTCAGCCCGGACGGCAAGTTTCTGTTGGTCGCCAACTACTCCGTCGCCAAAGGCGGCGCGGGGGTGACGGTATTGCCGATTGGCAGCGACGGCAGGCTGGGGGAACGCGTACAGCATTATCCGTTTACGCCCGGCTCCGGCATCGTGCAGGGGCGCCAGGAAGGCGGGCATGCGCACTCCACCACCTTCAGTCGCGATGGCCAATACCTGTACGCGGCGGATCTCGGTGGCGATAAGCTGCACGCCTACCGCTATCGTTCGGATAACGCGCAGCCGTTGCAGGCAGATGCTTCGCGCGATGTCGCCTTTGCGCCCGGCGCCGGCCCAAGGCACATGGTGTTCTCGTCGGCAGGCGACTATGCCTATGTCATCACCGAAATGGCGGGCGAGATCGAGGCGTTTGCCGTTAACGACAATCGATTGACGCGGCAAGGGAAAGTGAAACTGAACGGCGGCCTCGATTCGGCGGAGGCGAAAAGCGGTGGGGCCATTACCCTGAGCCCGAGCGGCAGATATCTTATTGCCACCAATCGCGGCACCGATAACCACCTGCTGGTATTAAAAATAGGCAGGGACGGTCTGCCAGGCGTGCCGACGCGCTATGAGGCCGGCGGCATTGAACCGCGTGCGCTCGCTTTCGATGCTGGCGGTAACCATCTCTATGTGACGAATGTATTCACCAATAGCGTGACGCTGTTCGATTTCGATGATGAAAAGGGCGAGTTGCAGGCCAGAAGGCTGGCGGCGACGATTTCAACGCCGACGGATATTAAGTTTTTTAATTGATGCCAATTATAACGCTCGGCGACAATCGGACCTGAACAGGGAAAAGGGGCGGATTGCAGGTGCAGAGGATGAGGAATAGCGTGATAAGAAAGAATGGTGTCCCCGACTGGAATCGAACCAGTAACTAGCCCTTAGGAGGGGCTTGTTATATCCGTTTAACTACGGGGACGCTGCGGACCGGCAACCGAAGCTGCCGGGGCATTATACCTTTTTTTACCAGCAGAATAAGCGCTTAGCGGCGCGTTTGCTCAATACCTCGCCATTTTACGCCGAAATTTCCTCGGCTAACCGACCGCGATCACGGTTTTTCCCCGCCGTGGCGCCGCTTTTCCTCTTGCCGACGCGCGGCCTGGTTTTTGGCGCACAAATCGTTGCGGATCTGCGCGTGGCTTATCAGCGCAAAGATAAAGGTGCCGCCGATGATGTTGCCCGCCAGCGTCGGCAGAGCGAACGGGTAAATGAATTCTTGCCAGCCAATCGCGCCGTTGAACACCAGATACAGGATCTCGACCGAACCGACCACGATATGGGTCAAATCGCAAATTGCCACCAGGTAGGTCATCAGCACGATCACCCAGATTTTCGCCGCGCCGGCGGCCGGGAACATCCACACCATGGTGGCGATGATCCAACCGGCCAGGACGCCGTTGGCGAACATTTCTCCCGGCGTATGGCGCATCACCTCTTCGCCCAGGCTGACGAAAGCGCCGCGCGTTTCGGCGTCGAACAGCGGCATATGGGTAAACGCCAGCGCCGCCAGCCCGGTGCCAATCAGGTTGCCGAGCAGCACCACACCCCACAGGCGCAGCAGGATCAGCAGGTTGCGCGGCGTGGGCTTATGCATGATTGGCAATACCGCCGTGACGGTGTTTTCGGTAAACAACTGCTGGCGCGCCATGATGACAATGATGAAACCGAAGGTATAGCCGAGGTTCTCGATGAAAAAGCGGCTGGGATCGTCCGGCAGGCGGGCGTGGAAAATGCCTTTTGCCGCCAGCGAGGCGCCCATCGACAGCCCGGCGGCGATCGCCGACCACAGCAGCGCCAGCCCGTCGCGCTCCAGCTCTTTTTCGCCTTCCATCCGGATCTGTTCATGCACCGCCGCCGCGCGCGACGGCAGATTCTCTTCCCTGACTTCGATTTCGCGCTTGCCCTGTTCCTGCTCCTCGCTCTCTACCTGCATCGTCTCATCCGGCTCGTGCTCCTGGCGCTGCTGCTCGCTCATGCTGTCGCTCCTGCTCATTAAGGGTGAGTTCACGTCATTAAGCGTAGTTGCCCGGCCCAAATGCGGCGAAATACAGAAAAAGGTAACAAGAGTTAAAATCCGCCGATTTTTTCCACGCATTCTTGATCCTGCTCGCCATATTGGCTCGTCGGCGCGCCCGCCGCGGGCTGCGTGCGGGGAAAGGCTTATGCTATGATTCGCTATCCCAAAGAAAAATATGAGTTCCCCGATGCTGGAAGCCAAAAGTCTGAGTTGCGTGCGCGATGAGCGCATCCTGTTTAGCGAGCTAAGCTTTTCAGTTCAGCCGGGCGATATCATTCAGGTAGAAGGGCCGAACGGCGCGGGCAAAACCAGTTTGCTGCGCATTCTCGCCGGCCTGGCGCGGCCGGACGGCGGCGAGGTGTGCTGGCGCGGGCGCAGCACGCTGCGCGATCGTGCGGGTTACCAGCAAGATTTGCTGTTTATCGGCCATCAGCCCGGCATCAAAGCCGTATTGACGCCCTTCGAAAATCTGCAGTTTTATCAAGCGGTGCGCGGCACAACCGATCATCCGGCCATCTGGCGCGCCCTGGAGCAGGTGGGGCTGGTGGGTTACGAGGATCTGCCGGTGGCGCAGCTGTCCGCCGGGCAGCAGCGGCGCGTGGCATTGGCGCGGCTGTGGCTCAGCGCGGCGCCGCTGTGGATCCTCGATGAGCCGCTGACGGCGATCGACAAACAGGGCGTAGCTGAGTTGATTAGCCTTTTTGAACAACATGCGCAGCGGGGCGGCATGGTATTGTTGACCACCCATCAGGATTTGGCCGGCGTCAGCCAAACGGTAGGTAAAGTTCGTTTGGCGGAACATGACGCGGGGGGCCTGTGATGTTTTTGACCCTGGTGCGCCGCGAACTGAAGATCGCCTGCCGTAAAGGTTCGGAGATCGTCAACCCGCTGTGGTTTTTCCTGATTGTGATCACGCTGTTTCCGTTGGGGATTGGCCCGGAGCCACAGCTGCTGGCGCGCATTGCGCCGGGCATCGTGTGGGTGGCGGCGCTGCTGGCCTCGCTGCTGTCGCTGGAGCGGCTGTTTCGCGACGACTTCCTCGACGGCTCGCTGGAGCAGCTGTTGCTGCTGCCGACGCCGCTGCCGATGACGGTGCTGGGCAAAGTGTGTGCTCACTGGGTCGTGACGGGGCTGCCGCTGCTGATCCTGTCGCCGCTGGTGGCGCTGCTGCTGTCGCTCGATATGCAGACCTGGCTGGCGGTGGCGGGGACGCTGCTGCTCGGCACGCCGACGCTGAGTCTGATCGGCGCTATCGGCGTGGGGCTGACGGTCGGCTTGCGCAAAGGGGGCGTGCTGCTCAGCCTGCTGGTGCTGCCGCTGTATATCCCGGTGCTGATCTTCGCCACCGGCGCGATCGACGCCGCCTCGATGGGCATGCCGATCGACGGTTACCTGGCGATACTCGGCGCGATGCTGGCGGGCAGCGTGACATTGGCACCGTTTGCCACCGCGGCGGCGCTGCGAGTGAGCGTGCACTAGCTAACGTATTGAATGAACAGACGGGGCAAGGCCGACAAGAGCGTACCCCGCAGAAGATTTTCGCCGTTTCGATCGCTCGAGGCGGCCGACGCATAAAAATTACCGTGAGCACTGACGACAATGTGGAAATGGTTACATCAACTGGCGCGGCCTGAACGGCTGTATCACGTCTGCGGCCGCTTTATCCCCTGGCTGGGGCTGGCGGCGGCGGCCTGCCTGCTGCTTGGCTGGGCATGGGGCTTTGGTTTCGCGCCGAAGGATTATCAGCAAGGCGACAGCTTCCGCATCATTTATATTCACGTGCCGGCGGCCATGTGGTCGATGGGTATCTACGCCTCGATGGCGGTGGCGGCGTTTATCGGCCTGGTGTGGCAGATGAAAATGTCCGATACCGTGGTGGCGGCGATGGCGCCGATCGGCGCGGTGTTCACCTTTATCGCGCTGGTGACCGGCTCCGCCTGGGGCAAGCCGATGTGGGGCACCTGGTGGGTGTGGGATGCGCGTCTGACCTCCGAGCTGGTGCTGCTGTTCCTTTATATGGGCGTCATCGCGCTGTACAACGCCTTTGAAGACCGCCGTCTGGCGGGCCGCGCCGCCGGGATTCTGGTGCTGGTGGGCGTGGTAAATATCCCGATCATCCATTTTTCGGTCGAATGGTGGAATACGCTGCATCAGGGCTCGACCAATATGCAGCAGTCTATCGCGCCAAGCATGCGCACCCCGCTGCGCTGGGCGATCCTCGGTTACCTGCTGCTGTTCGTCACGCTGACGCTGATGCGCCTGCGCAATCTGATCCTGTTCCAGGAGCGCCAGCGCCCGTGGGTCGCCGGGCTGGTGAATAAGGAGCGTCAGTCATGAATGCCGCGTTCGATTCCTGGTCGGCGTTTTTCGCCATGGGCGGTTACGCCTTCTATGTCTGGCTGGCGGTCGCCGCCACGCTGATTTCGCTGTTGGGGCTGGTGGCGCACACCGTCTGGCAACGGCGGCAGTTGCTCGCCGAGATCGGCCGCCGTCAGGCGCGCGAGCGGCGCATTCGCCATGCGCAACAATCAAAACAAAAATCCGCCGCACCGCGGGAGAAATCATTGTGAATCCACGTCGTAAAAGCCGCCTTTATCTGGCGATCGTTGTGCTGATCGGCATCGCGCTGACCGCGACCCTGATGCTGTACGCGCTGCGCTCCAACATCGATCTGTTCTATACCCCGGGTGAAATCCTGCAGGGCAAGGGCGAAAATCATGAGAAGCCCGAGGTCGGCCAGCGGCTGCGCATCGGCGGCATGGTGATGCCGGGCTCGGTGAAACGCGATCCCAATACGCTGCAGGTCAGCTTCAAGATTTACGACGCGCGCGGCGCGATCGGCGTGACCTACACCGGCATTCTGCCGGACCTGTTCCGCGAAGGGCAGGGCGTGGTGGCGCAGGGCGTGCTGGGCGAGGGCAACGTGGTCAATGCGCGCGAAGTGCTGGCCAAACACGACGAGAAATACACGCCGCCGGAAGTGGCCGACGCGATGAAAGAGAACCACAAAGGCCCGGCGGAAGCGTATAACGCGCCGCAGGCGGAGGGCGCCAAGTCATGATGCCGGAACTGGGCAGTTTTCTGCTGTGCCTGGCGCTGGCGATCGCGCTGCTGCTGAGCATTTATCCGCAGTGGGGCGCGGCGCGGCAAGACAGCCGTATGATGGCGGTCGCCCGCCCGCTGACCTACGGCATGTTCGCCGCGATTGCGCTGGCGTTCCTGTGCCTGGTGCACGCCTTCGTGGTCAACGATTTTACCGTCGCCTACGTGGCCACCAACTCCAATACCCAACTGCCGGTGTATTACCGCATCGCCGCCACCTGGGGGGCGCATGAAGGTTCGCTGCTGCTGTGGGTGCTGTTGCTGAGCTGTTGGTCGCTGGCGGTGGCGTTGTGCAGCCGGGCGATGCCGCAGGATGCGGTGGCGCGGGTGCTGTCGGTGATGGGGATGATCACCGCCGGTTTCCTGCTGTTCATTATCATGACCTCCAACCCGTTCACCCGCACGCTGCCGAATTTCCCGATCGACGGCAGCGATCTCAACCCGCTGCTGCAGGATATCGGCCTGATCTTCCACCCGCCGCTGCTGTATATGGGCTACGTCGGCTTCTCGGTCGCCTTTGCGTTCGCCATCGCCTCGCTGATGGCCGGCCGGCTCGACACCGCCTGGGCACGCTGGTCACGCCCGTGGACCACCGCGGCCTGGGTGTTCCTCACGCTCGGCATCGTGCTCGGATCGGCCTGGGCTTACTATGAGCTGGGCTGGGGCGGCTGGTGGTTCTGGGATCCGGTGGAGAACGCCTCCTTTATGCCGTGGTTGGCCGGCACCGCGCTGATGCATTCGCTGGCGGTGACCGAGAAACGCGGCACGTTCAAAGCCTGGACGGTATTGCTGGCGATCACCGCCTTCTCGCTGTGCCTGCTGGGCACCTTCCTGGTGCGTTCCGGCGTGCTGGTCTCGGTGCACTCCTTCGCCTCCGATCCGGCGCGCGGCATGTTTATCCTCGCCTATCTGGTGATCGTGATCGGTGGTTCGCTGCTGCTGTACGCGGTCAAGGGTGGCCAGGTGCGCAGCCGGGTGCAGCACGAGACCTTCTCGCGCGAGACCTTCCTGCTGGGCAACAACGTGCTGCTGATCGCCGCCATGCTGGTGGTGCTGTTGGGTACGCTGCTGCCGTTGGTGCACAAACAGCTGGGGCTGGGCAGCATCTCGATCGGCGAGCCGTTCTTCAACACCATGTTCACCTGGCTGATGGCGCCGTTGGCGCTGCTGTTGGGCATCGGGCCTCTGGTGCGCTGGCGCCGCGATGAGCCGAGCAAGCTGTGGCGCCGCCTCGGCGTGGCGCTGTTGGCGACGCTGGTGCTGTCAATCCTGCTGCCGTGGCTGCTGCAGGACAGCATCGCCGGCATGACGGTCGTGGGCCTGATCATGGCGCTGTGGGTGATCATCCTGACGCTGATGGAGCTGCATGAGCGCGCTACCCACCGTCACGGTTTCTGGCGCGGCCTGCGCCAGCTGTCCCGTAGCCACTGGGGCATGGTGCTCGGCCACCTCGGCGTGGCGGTGACGGTGATCGGCATCGCTTTCAGCCAGAACTACAGCGTGGAGCGCGACGTGCGGATGAAGGCCGGCGACAGCGTGGATATTCACAGCTATCACTTCGTGTTCCGCGACGTGCACGACATTCGCGGCCCGAACTACAGCGGCGGCGTCGGCATCATCGACGTCACGCGCAACGGCAAGCCGGAGGCGACGCTGCACGCGGAGAAACGCTACTACAGCGTGGCGCGCAGCATGATGACCGAAGCGGCGATCGACGGCGGTTTCAGCCGCGATCTGTACGCGGCGCTGGGCGAGGAGCTGGAGGACGGCTCCTGGGCGGTACGCCTGTATTACAAACCCTTCGTGCGCTGGATTTGGTTCGGCGGCGTCTTTATGGCGATCGGCGGCCTGCTGTGCATCCTCGACCCGCGTTACCGCATGAGCAAAAAACTCAAGCGCGAAGGCAAGCTGGAGGCACAACCATGAATCGTAAGCTGCTGTTTATCCCGTTGGTCCTCTTCCTGCTGCTGGTGGCGGCGCTGATGGTGCAACTGACGCGCAACGCCGGCGGCGAAGATCCGACCATGCTGGAATCGGCGCTGATCGGCAAACCGGTGCCGACCTTCAGGCTGGAATCGCTGGATCAGCCCGGCAAAACCTACGATCAGGCGGTGCTGCGCGACGGCAAGCCGATATTGCTCAACGTCTGGGCCACCTGGTGCCCGACCTGCCGCGCGGAACACCAGTATCTCAATACGCTGGCGGCGCGCGGCGTGCGGGTGGTTGGCCTGAACTATAAAGACGATCGTGCCAAGGCTGTGACCTGGCTGAATTCCCTCGGCAATCCCTATGCCCTCAGCCTGTACGACGGCGACGGTATGCTGGGGTTGGATCTCGGGGTCTACGGCGCGCCTGAGACCTTCCTTATCGACGGACAGGGGATTATTCGCTATCGCCACGCCGGCGACATGAACGAGCGCGTTTGGCAGCAGGAAGTGCTGCCGCTGTATAAAAAGTACGGGGGTGAGGCATGAGGCTGATTGTCCTGCTGTGCGCCGCGCTGCTGAGCTGGAGCGCCGCCGCGGCGATCGATACCTATCGCTTCAACTCCGTCGAGCAGGAGCAGCAGTATCGCGAGTTGACCGAACAGCTGCGCTGCCCGAAATGCCAAAACAACAGCATTGCCGATTCCAATGCCATCATCGCCGCCGACATGCGCACCAAGGTGTACGAGCTGATGATACAGGGGCAAAGCAAGCAGCAGATCATCGATTACATGGTGGCGCGCTACGGTAACTTCGTCACCTACGAGCCGCCGGTAACGCCGGCGACGTTGATCTTGTGGATCGGCCCGCTGCTGTTCGTGCTGATCGGCGGGGCGGTGGTGATCCTGCGCACCCGTCGCCGGCCTGGCGCGGCGGTGGACGATGAATTCTCCGAACGGGAACGGCAGCGCCTGGCGGCGCTGTTGCAAGAGACTGACAGGAAGAAACCCTAATGGCTTTTTGGCTGATTATTTGCGTGTTGCTGGCCGGCGCCGCCGCGTTGCTGGTGGTGCCGGCGATGCGCCACGGCAAGCAGAGCGCCGCCACGCGCGATGCGTTGAACAAGGCTTTTTATCAGGATCGCCTCAGCGAGCTGGAGCAGGACGAGCAGCAAGGCGTGGTGGCCGAGCGCCCGGAGCTGGTGAAAGAGCTGCAACAGAATCTGTTGAACGACATTCCCGTCGAGCAAGCGGCGCAGGCGAAGCCGATCAATCGCTGGGCGCTGGTGCCGGGCGTGCTGTTATTGCTGGCGGTGACCGTTGGCTTTTATCTGAAAACCGGCGGACTGGCGCAGGTGCTGGACTGGCGCCTGGTGCAGGCGCAAATGCCGGAATTGCGCGAGCGCGTCGCCAATGAGCGCGCCAAACCGCTGAGCATGGAAGAGATCGCCCGCCTCGGGCTGGGGCTGCGCACCGCGCTGCAGCAGGACGATCGCAACATCAACGACTGGATGATGCTGGGGCGGGTCGGTATGGCGCTGAACAACGCCACCACCGCTACGCAGGCGTTTGCCCATGCTTATCAATTGGATCCGAATAGTCTGGAAGTGCGGCTCGGCTATGCTGAGGTCTTGACGCGCTCCAACGATCCGGAGGATAACAAGCAGGCGACGCAGCTGTTGCGGCGTATGATCGCGGAAAATCACGGCGATCCGCGGGTGCTGAGCCTGCTGGCATTCAATGCCTTCGAACAGGGCGACTTCAAGCAGGCGATAGGCGCCTGGCAGGTGATGCTGCAGCTGCTGCCGGCCAACGATCCGCGCGCGGAAGTGATAAAGCGCAGCATTGCACAAGCAAAAGCCCAGGCCGGCGGAGAAACTGTTAAACTGAATGTGACCGTTTTGCTGTCACCGCAGGCGGCGAAAGCCCTGCCGACGCAGGGGACGCTGGTCATCTCGGTTACCGACGGCGTCAGCCCGGTGCCGGTGGCGGTAAAACAATTGCCGCTGAGCCGTTTTCCGCTGTCTTTCTCTCTGGATGACAGCAACGCCATGATGCCTGAGCGTCTACTCTCGGCACAGCATCAGGTGCAGGTGCGTGTGCGCCTCTCACAGGACGGATTGGCCACGCCGCAGCCGGGAGACTGGTTCGGCGAAAGCTCGCTGCAGACATTCAGCGGTAAAGAGCAGGTTAGCGTTCAGATAAACAAGCAGGTCCCTGAAAAATAAGACCGAACGTGTTTTTATGGAGAAAAATATGAACTTTCGCCTGACTGGGGTGGCATTCGCAACGGTATTACTGGTGGGCTGTGCCAGCGCGCCAGACAAAGATCCGCAAGGGCGTTCCGATCCTTTGGAAGGATTTAACCGGACGATGTTCGACTTCAACTACAACGTCCTGGATCCTTATATCCTGCGCCCGGTCGCGGTGGCCTGGCGCGACTACGTGCCGATGCCGGCGCGTAACGGCATCAGCAACTTCACCTCCAACCTGGAAGAGCCGGCCAGCATGGTCAACGCCTTCCTGAAGGGCGATCCTTACCGCGGGATGATCCACTTCAACCGTTTCTTCCTGAATACCCTGCTCGGGATGGGCGGCCTTATCGACGTGGCCGGCATGGCCAACCCGAAACTGGCGCGCGAAGAACCGAACCGCTTCGGCAGCACGCTGGGCCATTACGATGTGGGTTACGGTCCGTACGTGATGTTGCCGGGCTACGGCAGCTTCACGCTGCGTGACGAAGGCGGCGATTTTGCGGATACGCTGTATCCGATGCTGAGCTACCTGACCTTCTGGATGTCGGCGGGCAAGTGGGTGGTCGAGGGGATCGAAACCCGCGCCCAGCTGCTGGATTCCGATGGTCTGCTGCGCAACTCTTCCGATCCTTACATCATGGTGCGCGAAGCTTACTTCCAGCGCCACGATTTCATCGCCAACGGCGGCTCGCTCAAGCCGGAAGAGAACCCGAACGCCAAGGCGATTCAGGGCGAGCTGGACGACATCGACTCGCAGTAATCACGGGCGTTACGCCAATGAAAACCCGCCGTCAGGCGGGTTTTTTTATGCCGGCGGCAAGCGACGGGCAAAAAAAAGCGCCCCGTGGGGCGCTTTGGCTTCTTTCTCAAGTGAGATTAGAAGCGGTAGTTGAAGTTGGCACCGTACAGCCAGGCCTTGCCCACCGAGTTGAAGGTGTAAGGGCCTTCGTTGATGGTGACTTTCTGGCCGTGCATGTAGGACACACCGACGTCGACCGACGCGTCTTTGTTGAACGCGTAAGAGGTACCTGCGCTGACCCAGAAGCGGTCCTGATCCGGAATGGAGATGGAACGGTTCTGTGCCGGCACCGGGCTGTCATCGAAGGCGACGCCGCCGCGGAAGGTCCAGTTGTCGTCGTAGAAGTAAGTGGTACCCAGCGCAATGCGGTAGGCATCGCGGAAGCCTTCATGCTTTTGGAACAGGGTCTGGCCGCTGCTGCCGGTGGCTTTCAGCTCCTGGAACTGGCTCCAGCTGGTGTACGCCAGGCTGTAGTGGATGGCCCACTGCGGCGCCACTTTGTTGTAACCGGACAGTTCCCACATTTCCGGCAGGTGCAGGTCCAGTGAGCCTGGGATGGTGCTGCCGCTGGTGCCCCACGGCAAACCAACGCCCAGCGCCTGGGTAATTGGGTTGTACTGCGCCGGCAGGCTGCTCTTGTAGTCGCCGTCGAACTTGATTTTCACTTCAGAACGATAGGTGAAGCCGTAGCGGTTGTTTTCGTCCACTTCGTACAGCAGGCCGGCATTCCAGCCGAAGCCCCACTTATCGCCTTTCAGGTGAGAAATCTGGGTATCGCCAGGGATCTGAGCGATCATCCCGGCTTGCTGAGGCGTCAATTTACCGGTTTGCAGGCCTTGACCGGCAAGCAGCTTCGGCAGCTCACCGGCGTAGCGTTCCAGTTTGGCTTTGGCGTAGACGGCATCAAAGCCCAGGCCGAAGCTGAAGTGTTGATCCAGGCGGTAAGCGCCGCTCAGGTTCAGGTTCAGCGTTTGCAGATCGGTTTTACCGCCGTAAGCGCCCGCGGTGTAGCCGTTATTGAATTCGGTCGCTAAACCGAAGTTGCTGGTGACCGAGCCGCCTACGGCGAACTGATCGTTAATCGGGTGAACATAATGCAGGTTCGGCACCCAGGCGGTTGGCGCGATGTTTTTCGCATCCAGACTGGCGCCGGAAGGGGATTTGCCGGTGATGTCTACGTCCGGATCGATGAAGACCGCGCCGATGGAGAGTTCCGGGCGGGTATACATCATCAGCAACGCCGGGTTGCGGCTCGCGGAGGCCGCCGTATCGGCCATGGCGCCTTCGCCAGAATACGAACGTCCTAAACCAGCTGATGAGAACTCATTCAGCTGGAATCCTGCGGCAGACACGTTTGAAGAAATAATTGCCACTGCAGCTGCGAGAGCTGATTTAGTCAATAGGTTTTTCTGGCTCATGACCAAAACCTCATTATGTGTTTATTATTTAAACTATGTTACACAAGGTAACAAGGAGCGCGGGATTGTAGGGTCCGTTATCGTTCAGACAAATCAGACCAGTGGCTGAAGTATAGGTCTGACCTGTGAAATTGTTGCAAGTTTGTTTTTGAAATATTTCCAACCTGATATCAAAAAAGAGATCTGCTTAACAAAAAGCCGGCGGTAAATAACAAAATTCTTACCATTCCTTAGCAGACGCTCATTTTTATTTGTGATTTCCATCACTTAAAACACCCAGTAAAAGTAAGTGCTAGTGATTGCCGGCGCGGAAGCGTAAAATACCTGCAGAATTTTGTGGCTTTGTGCCGGTGAGTAAAACGGCAATTTGGGCTGATAACCGAGGCCCTTGAGGAGAACCAATCATGTCAGATGCAATTAATAAATGCAGCGCCCAGGAAACCGCCGCGTGTTGCTGCGTGGATGTCGGCACCGTGATGGATAACACCGATTGCACCGCATCCTACAGTCAGGTGTTCAGCAATCAACAAGATGCAGAAGCCATGCTGGCCGCCCTGAGCGAAAAGGCGCGCGCGGTAGAATCCGACCCTTGTGACATCAGCAGTAGCATTAAACCGGTTGACGGCGGCGTGCAGTTGGAGGCCGATTTCACCTTCGCCTGCCAGGCGGAAACCCTGATCTTCCAGCTCGGCCTGCGTTAATCCCCGCTTTACCCCCGGCGCCGCCTGCCGCGCGTCGGGGATTGCCTTCCCTACATCGCCCCCCGATAGAAAGTGCGCCTGCTCGCAGTTTTGATCTCTGCCGGTTTGCCAAATGTAACCGTTTGGTTAACAATGACCTCATCAGGTCAGACCTCTTTCTGCCCATTGCGCTGACGTTATTTTCTTCAGGAGCATTTATGAGTAAGGCACTGCCGTTGGTGACCCGTCATGGTGACCGCATTGCGATTGTGAATGGACTGCGTACCCCCTTTGCCAAACAGGCGACTGCCTATCACGGCATTCCGGCGGTGGATTTAGGGAAAACGGCGGTGAGCGAGCTGTTGGCGCGCAGCGGTATCGATCCGCAGCTTATCGAACAGCTGGTGTTTGGCCAGGTGGTGCAAATGCCCGAGGCGCCGAACATCGCGCGTGAAATCGTGCTGGGCACCGGCATGAGCGTCCATACCGACGCCTACAGCGTGTCGCGCGCCTGTGCTACCAGCTTCCAGGCGATCGCCAACGTGGCGGAGAGCATCATGGCCGGCAGCATCAGCGTCGGCATCGCCGGCGGGGCGGACTCTTCTTCCGTCTTGCCGATTGGCGTCAGCAAGGCGTTGGCGCGCACGTTGGTGGACGTCAACAAGGCGCGCACGCTGTCGCAGCGTCTCAAGCTGTTCAGCCGGCTGAAATTCCGCGATCTGATGCCGGTGCCGCCTGCGGTGGCGGAGTATTCCACCGGGCTGCGCATGGGCGATACCGCCGAGCAGATGGCGAAGAGCCACGGCATCACCCGCGAGGCGCAGGATGCGCTGGCGCACCGTTCCCACGAGCTGGCGGCCAAGGCCTGGCAGCAGGGGTGGCTGCGCGATGAGGTGATGACCGCCTACGTACCGCCTTACCGCGCGCAGCTTTCTGAAGACAACAACATCCGTAAAGACTCCAGCCTGGCGTCCTACGCCAAGCTGAAGCCGGCGTTCGATCGCAAGCACGGCAGCGTTACCGCGGCCAACAGCACGCCGCTGACCGACGGCGCGGCGGCGGTGCTGATGATGAGCGAGTCGCGCGCCAAAGAGCTGGGGTTGCAGCCGCTGGGCTATTTGCGCAGCTTCGCCTTCGCCGCCATCGACGTGTGGGAAGACATGCTGCTGGGGCCTTCCTACGCCACGCCGCTGGCGCTGGATCGCGCCGGTATCGGCCTGGCCGATCTGACGCTCATCGACATGCATGAAGCCTTCGCCGCGCAAACGCTGGCTAACCTGAAGATGTTCGCCAGCGAAGAGTTCGCCCGCGAGAAGCTTGGCCGCAGCCAGGCGATCGGCGAGGTGGACATGGACAAATTCAACGTCCTGGGCGGTTCCATCGCCTATGGCCACCCGTTCGCCGCCACCGGCGCGCGCATGATCACCCAGACGCTGCATGAGCTGAAACGCCGCGGCGGCGGGCTGGGCCTGACCACCGCCTGCGCCGCCGGCGGGTTAGGGGCCGCGATGATCGTGGAGGTGGAATGATGAGCTTTGAAAACGCATTGCATGAACAGCGCGCCAAACCGTCGGCCTTTCAGCTGACGATTCGCCCCGACAACATCGGCGTGATCACCATCGACGTACCGGGCGACAAGGTGAACACGCTCAAGGCCGAGTTCGTCGAACAGGTGAACGACGTGCTGATCCGGGCGCAACAGCATACCGCGCTGGAAGGGCTGGTGATCGTTTCCGGCAAGCCGGACTCGTTTATCGCCGGCGCCGACATCACCATGATCGCCGCCTGCACCAGCGCCAAAGAGGCGGAAACGCTGGCCAAGAAAGGGCAGAGCACGCTGGCGCAGATCGCCGCGTTCCCGGTGCCGGTGGTGGCGGCCATTCACGGCGCCTGCCTGGGCGGTGGGCTGGAACTGGCGCTGGCCTGCCACGGCCGCGTCTGTTCGCTCGATGACAAAACCGCGCTCGGGCTGCCGGAAGTGCAGCTGGGCCTGCTGCCGGGCTCCGGCGGTACGCAGCGCCTACCGCGCCTGGTCGGCGCCGCCAAGGCGTTGGACATGATCCTGACCGGCAAGCACATTCGCGCCCGCCAGGCGCTGCGCATGGGGTTGGTGGACGACGCCGTGCCGCAGTCGATTCTGTTGCAGACCGCTATCGAGCGGGTGAAACAGGGCTGGAAACATCAGCGCGAGCTGCCGTGGCAGGATCGCCTGCTCAACGGCCCGCTGGGCAAAAATCTGCTGTTCAGCATCGTGCGCAAGAAAACGTTGGCGAAAACCCACGGCAACTACCCGGCGGCGGAGCGCATCATTCAGGTGGTGCGCTCCGGGCTGGATCACGGCAGCGCCAGCGGTTATGAGGCCGAAGCGCGCGCCTTCGGCGAACTGGCGATGACGCCGCAGTCGGCGGCGCTGCGCAGCCTGTTCTTCGCCTCCACCGCGCTGAAAAAAGAGCGGGGCGGCAATGCTCAGCCGCGCGCCCTGCACCGCGTCGGCATTCTCGGCGGCGGTCTGATGGGCGGCGGCATCGCCTGCGTCACCGCCACCCGCGGCGGTTTGCCGGTTCGTATCAAAGACATCAATGAAACCGGCATCAATCACGCGCTGAAATACAGCTGGGACGTGCTCGGCAAGCGGGTGCGCAGCAAGCGCATGCGCCCGGCCGAGCGGCAAAAACAGATGATGCTGATCTCCGGCTCTACCGATTACACCGGCTTTGAACAGGTGGATATCGTGGTCGAGGCGGTGTTTGAAGATTTGGCGCTGAAGCAGCAGATGGTGGCCGAGGTCGAAGCAAACTGCGCGACGCATACCGTGTTCGCCTCCAATACCTCCTCGCTGCCTATCGGCCGCATCGCCGAAAAAGCCCAGCGGCCGCAGCAGGTGATCGGCCTGCACTACTTCAGCCCGGTGGACAAGATGCCGCTGGTGGAAGTGATCCCGCACGCCGGCACCAGTGAAGAGACCATCGCCACCACCGTGGCGTTGGCGCACAAGCAGGGCAAGACCGCCATCGTGGTGGGCGACAGCGCCGGTTTTTACGTCAACCGCATCCTGGCGCCGTACATCAACGAAGCGGCGCGCTGCCTGCTGGAAGGCGAGCCGATTGAGTCGCTGGACAAGGCGCTGGTGGACTTCGGTTTCCCGGTCGGCCCGATCACCCTGCTGGATGAAGTGGGCATCGACGTCGGCACCAAGATCATCCCGGTACTGGTCGAGGCGCTGGGGCCGCGCTTCGCTGCGCCGGCTGCGTTCGATGCGGTGCTGAAAGACGGGCGCAAAGGGCGCAAGAACGGCCGCGGCTTCTATCTCTACCCGAGCGAAGGGCAGCAGCGGCAGCGGCGCAAACGTGCGGATACCTCATTGTATACGCTGCTCGGCGTCACGCCGAAGGCGCACATGCTGCCGGCGACCGTCGCTCAACGCTGCGTGATGATGATGCTGAACGAAGCGGCGCGCTGCCTGGACGAAGGCGTGATCCGCAGCGCGCGCGACGGCGACGTCGGCGCAGTGTTCGGCATCGGCTTCCCGCCGTTCCTCGGTGGCCCGTTCCGCTATATGGACGAGCTCGGCGCCGAGAAAGTGGTAAAGACGCTGGACTACCTGCGTCAGCAGCACGGCGAACACTTCGCCCCGTGCGAACGCTTGCAGCGCATGGCGCAGCAGGGCGAGCGCTTTTACCCGCTGGGGAGCTGAACGCAGGGCGGCCCGATTTGCACTATAGTTGCAACAGGGCCGCGTTGTGATCGCCATCACTCCTTGCAACAGCGTCAGCCGGTGAGGCTGTACAGCGAGGCGGAGGCAGCGGTAAGTTAGCTTGACCGCCATCAATAAATTTCATGGCGGCAAGGTTAAAATTTAACCCGTTGAATTGATTGTTCTGTGAGCAATCTAGGTTTGCCCGGGGAGGATTGCTGTAAAAAACAGCGTTTTCTTTACGCAAACTTTCAGGCAAAATGCCCGGCCGCCATAAAGAGACGGCGCGTTATCGTTTTAAAGCTTTGGCTTTGGGTTGTAAAACTCGGCGGTACAGCACGCACGGCGTTTCTGTATAGCGTTACTTTGTCAACAACAGCGGTGCAATATGCAAGTTTTGATTATGCGTCACGGAGAGGCGGCGCTCGAGGCAGCCAGCGATGCGGTAAGGCCCCTTACCCTATGCGGCCGCGACGAGTCCCGTCAGATGGCGGCCTGGTTGAACACCAAGTCTGTAGATATTGAACGCGTGCTGGTCAGCCCCTACCTGCGGGCCGAACAGACGCTGGCGACGGTGCGTGAAGCCTTGACGCTGCCGGAGGGCGAAGAAGTGCTGCCTGAGCTGACGCCGGGCGGCAACGCCGAACAGGTCGGCAGCTATCTGCAGGCGCTGGCGATGCAAGGGGTGAGCTCGGTGCTGATCGTGTCGCACCTGCCGCTGGTGGGCTATCTGGTGGCCGAACTGTGCCCGGGCGAGTGCCCGCCGATGTTTGCGACCTCGGCGATTGCCAACGTCGATCTGCCGGCGGACGGCAGTTACGGCAAGTTTGAATGGCAGGTCAGCCCGTCGCAGGTGATGGCCAAAGTGTGAGCCGCGGATGCGGTGCGGAATAAACTCAGGGCGATGTCTGACATCGCCCTGAGTCGTTTCTGCGGGTCTACTCGGCCAGCTCCACCAACAGCAGGATGGCGGCGTTGCCGCCCCATTCCTTCGGCGCCTGGTGGAACGCCAGCACGTCGGGATGCTGCGCCAGCCACAGCGGCGTTTGCTGTTTGAGAATGTGCTTGCCGTGCCCGTGCATCACGCAGGCGCAGTGCACGTGTTCGCGTTTGCAGGCGGCGATCAGCGCCCCCAGCTCCTGCTTGGCCTGCAGCTGGGTCAGGCCGTGCAAATCGAGAAACAGCTCCGGCGAATAATCGCCGCGTCGCAGCTTCTTCAGCTCATACGGGCTGCTGCCGGGGCGCACGTAGCGCGTCGGGCCTTCTTCTTCCAGCTGCGGCTGATATTCATCTGAAAAATAATAGCTGGCATCGACCTGCTCCTGCAGCAGCCGCTGCGGGGCAATCTGTTTGACCTTGGGTTTCGGCGGGCGGTGGACGATGGTGTCCTGGCGCAGCTTTTTCGCGCCCGCCACCGATTCTCTGAAGAGCTGTTGTTCGTCTTTGCTCAGAGGGGGCTTGTTCTTCATGCTTCATTCACCGGAAATCGTTTATTTCGCTAGTTTACCTTGTGAATGAGCGCTGTCGACGCAAAACTCGGGCCAGAGTGAAAAGCGCGAGGGGCAAGCGTGATTTGTCGCGGGCTTCATGGCAAACTATGCGGCTAAATCATGAAACACAGCGCCTGCCGGAGGGCAAATTGGACAAAATTTTCGTCGACGAAGCAGTGAACGAACTGCACACCATTCAAGATATGCTGCGCTGGACGGTAAGCCGTTTCAACGCCGCCAATATCTACTATGGTCACGGAACCGATAATCCGTGGGACGAAGCGGTGCAATTGGTGCTGCCAAGCCTGTTCCTGCCGTTGGATATTCCGGAGGACATGCACACCGCCCGTCTGACCTCCAGCGAGCGCCATCGCATCGTTGAGCGCGTGATCCGCCGCGTCAACGAGCGCATCCCGGTCGCCTACCTGACCAACAAGGCCTGGTTCTGCGGCATGGAATTCTACGTCGACGAGCGCGTGCTGGTGCCGCGTTCGCCGATCGGCGAGCTGATCAACGATCGCTTCAGCGCGCTGATCCCACACCCGCCACGCCATATCCTCGACATGTGCACCGGCAGCGGCTGTATCGCCATCGCCTGCGGCTACGCTTTCCCGGAGGCGGAAGTGGACGCGGTGGACATCTCCAGTGAGGTGCTGGCGGTGACCGAGCGCAACATTCAGGCGCACGGCGTCGAACACCAGGTGATCCCGATCCGTTCCGATCTGTTCCGCGACGTTCCCGCGATCCAGTACGATCTGATCGTCACCAACCCGCCGTACGTCGATGCGGAAGACATGTCCGATCTGCCGCAGGAGTTCCGCTTTGAGCCGGAGCTGGGCCTGGCGGCGGGCAGCGACGGCCTGAAGCTGGTGCGCCGCATCCTGGCCTGCGCGCCGGACTACCTGACCGACGACGGCGTGCTGATTTGTGAAGTGGGTAACAGCATGGTGCACCTGATGGATCAATATCCGGACATTCCGTTCACCTGGCTGGAGTTCGAAAACGGCGGCGACGGCGTGTTCATGCTGACCAAACAGCAGCTGGTGGATTGCAAGGAACACTTCAGCCTCTACCGCAGCTAAACCGCATTTCCAGGGCCCGCACGGCGGGCCTCATAACAATAAAAGACTAACGGTAAGGAGCCGTGATGGCAGGAAACAGTATTGGGCAGATTTTCCGCGTCACCACCTTCGGTGAATCTCACGGGGTGGCGCTGGGTTGTATCGTCGACGGCGTGCCGCCCGGCATTCCGCTCACCGAAGCCGATTTGCAACACGATCTGGACCGCCGTCGTCCGGGCACCTCGCGTTACACCACCCAACGTCGCGAACCGGATCAGGTACGCATTCTCTCCGGCGTATTCGAAGGCGTGACCACCGGCACCAGCATCGGTTTGATCATTGAGAACACCGATCAGCGCTCGCAAGACTACAGCGCCATCAAAGACGTGTTCCGTCCCGGGCATGCCGACTACACCTACGAACAGAAATACGGCCTGCGCGACTATCGCGGCGGTGGCCGTTCTTCGGCGCGTGAAACCGCCATGCGCGTCGCGGCGGGCGCTATCGCCAAGAAATACCTGCAGCAGAAATTCGGCGTGCAGGTACGCGGCTATCTGGCGCAGATCGGCGACGTGACCTGCGAGCTGAAAGACTGGGATCAGGTCGAGCAGAACCCGTTCTTCTGTCCGGATCCGGACAAGCTGGAAGCGCTGGACGAACTGATGCGCGCGCTGAAAAAAGAGGGCGACTCCATCGGCGCCAAGGTCAGCGTGATCGCAGAAAACGTGCCGGTTGGCCTGGGCGAGCCGGTATTTGACCGCCTCGACGCCGATCTGGCGCACGCGCTGATGAGCATCAACGCGGTGAAAGGCGTGGAGATCGGCGACGGATTCGCCGTGGTGACCAAACGAGGCAGCGAAAACCGCGATGAAATCACCCCGGAAGGCTTCCAGAGCAACCATGCCGGCGGCATTCTCGGCGGCATCAGCAGCGGCCAACCGGTGGTGGCGCATCTGGCGCTGAAGCCGACCTCCAGCATCATGGTGCCGGGCCGCACCATCAATCGCCAGGGCGAAGCGGTGGAAATGGTCACCCGCGGTCGCCACGATCCGTGCGTGGGTATCCGCGCCGTGCCGATCGCCGAAGCGATGATGGCGATCGTGCTGATGGATCACCTGCTGCGCCAGCGTGCGCAAAACGGTGATGTGGTTTCCGACGTGCCTCGCTGGTAATCGCCATGAAAAACTGGATGTTGGGCCTGGTGGCCCTGACGGCCTCCGCCTCCGCCATGGCGCTGACGCCGTGGCAGAAAATCGATCACCCGGTGGCCGGCGCGCCACAGGCGGTGGGCGGTTTCGCCAACGGCTGCATCATCGGCGCGCAGCCGTTGCCGCTGAACTCACCGAACTACCAGGTGATGCGTACCGACCAGCGCCGCTATTTCGGCCACCCGGATCTGCTGGCGTTTATTCAGCGCCTCAGCAGCCAGGCGAACCAGAAAGCGCTGGGCACGGTGCTGATCGGCGACATGGCGATGCCGGCCGGCGGCCGCTTCAGCAGCGGCCACGCCAGCCACCAGTCGGGGCTCGACGTCGACATCTGGCTGCAGCTGCCGCGCCAACGCTGGAGCGCGCAGCAATTGCTGAAACCACAGCCGATCGACCTGGTATCAGGGGACGGCAAACAGGTGGTGGCCAGCCAATGGCAGCCGCAAATTGAGTCGCTGATCAAGCTGGCGGCGCAGGACGCGGAGGTGACGCGCATCTTCGTCAACCCGGCGATCAAGCAGCGCCTGTGCCTGGATGCCGGCGCCGATCGCGCCTGGCTGCACAAGGTGCGCCCGTGGTTCGGCCATCGTGCGCACATGCACGTGCGCCTGCGCTGCCCGGCCGGCAGCCTGGAGTGCCAGGAGCAGGATACGCCGCCGCCGGGCGACGGCTGCGGCGCCGAACTGGCGAGCTGGTTCGTGCCGCATCAACCTAACGCCAAGCCGGGCAAATCCGTGCCGCCGCCGTTACCGCCGACCTGTCAGGCATTGCTGGATCACCATTTCTCAGCGGAATAACACATGGACTGGTTTGTCATTGGCCCCGAGATGCTCGGGGTGTTGTTTGCGGTAGCGCTGCTGGCGGGGTTTATCGACTCCATCGCCGGCGGCGGTGGGTTGCTGACGGTACCGGCCCTGCTGGCGGTGGGGGTTCCCCCGGCGCAGGCGCTGGCCACCAACAAACTGCAGTCGGTCGGCGGCTCCTTCTCCGCCAGCCTGTACTTTATTCGTCGGCGCGCGGTGAACCTCAACGACCAAAAGCTGACGATATTTCTGACGCTGATCGGTTCGATCGCCGGCGCCATTCTGGTGCAGCATATGCGTGCCGATTTGCTGCGGCAGATGTTGCCGTTGCTGGTGATCGGCATCGGCCTCTATTTCCTGCTGATGCCGCGGCTGGGTGAGGAAGATCGTCAACGCCGCCTCGGGGCCTTGCCGTTTGGGCTGGTGGCCGGCGGTTGCGTCGGGTTTTACGACGGTTTCTTCGGCCCCGGCGCCGGGTCTTTCTACGCGTTGGCCTATGTGACGCTGTGCGGTTTTAACCTCGCCAAGTCTACGGCGCATGCCAAGGTGCTGAACTTCACCTCCAACGTCGGCGGGTTGGCGCTGTTCATCATCGGCGGCAAGGTGGTGTGGAGCATCGGTCTGGTGATGCTGGTGGGGCAGGTGCTGGGGGCGCGTTTGGGCGCGCACATGGTGCTGACCCGCGGGCAGAAGCTGATTCGGCCGATGATCGTGATCGTCTCGCTGGTGATGAGCCTCAAGCTGCTGTACGACAATCACGGCCCGGAAATTCAGCAGTGGTTGACCGCCTTGGTGCACGGTTAAAGATGAACAGGGGGCGTTGCTTACGCACCCTGTCTTATCGGGTATAATGGCCTCTTTATTTTTGTGGTTATAGAGTTTCTATGTCAGACATGCAGACCCGTCATCGTTATGAACAGCTGATCGAGATCTTCAATCAGTGCTTCAGCGATGACTACAATACCCGCCTGGTGAAGGGCGACGACGAGCCTATCTACCTGCCGGCCGACGACGAACTGCCGTATCACCGCATCGTGTTTGCCCATGGCTTCTACGCCAGCGGCCTGCACGAAATCTCGCACTGGTGCATCGCCGGCGAAGCGCGCCGCCAGCTGGTGGACTTCGGTTACTGGTATTGCCCGGACGGGCGCGACGCGCAAACCCAGAGTGAATTCGAAGCGGTAGAGATCAAACCGCAGGCGCTGGAATGGATGTTCTGCGTGGCGGCCGGTTTCCCGTTCAACGTCAGCTGCGACAACCTGAACGGCGACTGCGAGCCGGATCGTATCGCGTTCCAGCGCAAGGTGCGCGCCCGGGTATTGGCGCTGCTGGAGCAGGGAATACCCACACGGCCTGCGCGCTTTATTCAGGCGTTGCAATCGTTCTACAATACGCCACCGTTGGCGGCCGAGCATTTTCCGTACCCGGAAGATCTCAACTGACGCCACAGCCCGCTATTTAATGAGGAAATTTGATGATCGCAGAATTCGAAGCGCGCATTTTGGCGCTGATTGATGACATGGTAGAGCACGCCAGCGATGATGAACTGTTTGCCGGTGGCTACCTGCGCGGTCATCTGACGCTGGCGGTGGCCGAAGCGGAAGAGCAGGGTGAGCACACTGCCGAAGCGCTGAAAGCGCGGGTGGAAGAGAGCCTGCATAAGGCGATCGCCGCCGGGGAACTCTCGCCGCCGGATCAGATCTTGGTGCGCGGCATGTGGGAAAACCTCTATCAGGCCGCCACGCCTGCCGCTTGACCGCCATGCCGGGGCGCATCACCGCGCCCCTCATTCATGAATTAAACCGCACGCCCTTTCAGCAGCTTTCGTATCCACATCCGATTCGGATTCAACGCCGCCAGCAGGCGTGCATCGCCCGGCAACGGTTCGCCGAACAGCTGCGCCGCCAGAATTTCCGCCGCCAGCGGCGCCGAGCACAGCCCGCGCGATCCCAACCCGCCGATAGCGAACAGGCCGGGATAGACCGGCGCCTCGGCGACGGTTTCGCCACGCTGGTTCTGCCGCTGCAAATCCTGATACTGCGTCACCGTGGCCTGATAGTCCGGCAGCGCGCCGACCATCGGCAGATGATCGCGGGTGGCGCTGCGCACGCCGCAGCGCGCCTGATGAGCGCTGACGTCCACCTGCTGTGGCCAGGCCTGTTCCGGCAGGCAGCGCAGCAGGCGCTCGCGGTTTTCCTGTTGCTCCTGCTCGCGGTAGTCGGTGGCGGTGTCGCCACGCTGGTAGCTGGCGCCGATGCAGTGTTGGCCGTTGTTGGCATTGACCGGCGTCAGGTAGCCGTCGTAGCACAAGACCTGTTTCAACTGACCGAGGGCCGGCGAGCTTGGAATGTGCGACACCTGCCCGCGCACCGAGTACAGCGGCAGGACTTGCGTCGGCGCCAGCTCGGCCAACCGGTGCCCGTTGGCCAGGATCACCGTCGCATGGCGGTGGCTTTCGCCGTGGGCGAAGTCGATACGCCAGCCGTTTTCTTCACGCGCCAGCGCCTGCGCGTCGTGCCGGTAGCGGCAGACCAGACCCTGCCGCTGCGCCAGCGCGAGAGCGCCGCGCGTCAGCTCGGCCGGGCAGAGCCAGCCGCCCTGCGGGTAGGTGATGCCGCCAAAGCCGGTATCGACGCCGCACAGTTCGCTGAGCGTCTTGCGGTCGGCCGCCATCGCCATCGCCGGCGGCCAGTCGGTTTTCAGCATATTGGCGATCTTGGCCCCGCTCTTTTCGTCGTAGGCCAGCTGGCTGACGCCGCACCACTGGTGATCAAAGGTGACGCCTTGTTGCAAGAGGGTGTCGTATTGACGACGGGCGAAGGGAAACGCGGCGCTGAAGAAACTCTCCAGCGCGTCGCCGCTGCCGTTCAGCAGAGGATAAATCGCCCCCTGGCGGTTGCCGGAAGCGCCCTCGGCCGCCTGCTCGTCGGCGCAGTACAGCGTGACGCTGGCGCCGCGCCGCAATAAGGCCAACGCGGTGAGCGCGCTGGCGACGCCACCGCCGATCAGGGCGATGTCGGCGGTGTTGTCCGCCGCCGGACGCCGATACCAGGGCGCCGGGTGGGGTGTAGGCTGCGTATCGGCCGGCAGACCGCCGGCGAGCATCTCACGTTTTTGGCCGAAGCCTTTGCAACGGTTGACCTGAAACCCGGCCTGTTGCAAGCCGCGGCGCACGAAGCCGGCGGCGGTAAAGGTGGCGAAGCTGCCTTCCGGCCGGGCGAAACGCGCCATGGCGGCGAACAGTTGCTCGGTCCACATGTCGGGATTTTTGGCCGGTGCGAAGCCGTCGAGAAACCAGGCGTCGACCTGGTTATTCATGCTGGCGTCGAACTGAGGCAGCAGTTCGTTGACGTCGCCGAACCACAGATCGAGCGTAATGCGGCCTTCGGCCAACAGCAGACGATGGCAGCCCGGCAGCGGCAGCGGCCATTGGGCGCGCAGCTCGTCGGCATAGGGGGCCAGCTCCGGCCAGCGCGCATGCGCCGCCGCCAAATCGGCCTGCTGCAGGGGGAATTTTTCAAAGCTGATAAAGTGCAGGCGTTGTAGTGCAGCATCCGGCTCGGCCTGGCGGAAGCCCGCGAAGGCCTGCCACAGCGTAAGGAAATTGAGCCCGGTGCCGAATCCGGTTTCCGCCACCACTAACAGCGGGCGCGGGTGAGTGGCGAAACGCTGCGGCAGCCGGTTGCCGTGCAGGAAGACATAGCGGGTTTCTTCCAGCCCATCCTGATTGGAAAAATAGACGTCATCAAACTGTTTCGAAACAGGTGTACCCTGTTCGTTCCAGGTTAGCGTTGCGGTTTGGATGGGGGCGTGGTTCACGGTCAATAGCTCGAAATTCAAGGGATGCCGCGAATTCTAACGGCGCTGGCGCCCTGGCGCAAACTGGACAACAATAAAGCTGAAAAACGCTGATCGGACTTGTTCGGCTTACATCTGTACGCTAAAGTGCGATGCAAAATCCCGTAGGTAAATAGTGGAAGAGGTATTGAATGAAACGTGCAGTGATTACTGGCCTGGGAGTTGTCTCCAGCATTGGTAATAACCAGCAGGAGGTCCTGGCGAGCCTGCAGGAAGGACGTTCTGGGATCACTTTCTCCCAGGAACTGAAAGATTCCGGCATGCGTAGTCACGTATGGGGGCAAGTTAAGCTCGACACGACCGGCCTGATCGACCGCAAGGCGGCGCGTTTCATGAGCGATGCTTCCATCTATGCCTTCCTGGCGATGCAAGAAGCGATCGCTTCTTCCGGCCTGAAGGAAGAAGAGTATCAAAACAACCCGCGCGTGGGCCTGATCGCCGGTTCCGGCGGCGGTTCTCCGCGCTTCCAGGTATTCGGCGCCGATGCGATGCGCAGCCCGCGCGGCCTGAAAGCGGTTGGCCCGTACGTGGTCACCAAAGCCATGGCCTCCGGTGTTTCCGCCTGCCTGGCGACGCCGTTCAAAATCCACGGCGTAAACTACTCCATCAGCTCCGCTTGCGCGACCTCTGCACACTGCATCGGTAACGCGGTTGAGCAAATCCAGCTGGGCAAACAGGACATCGTGTTCGCCGGCGGCGGCGAAGAGCTGTGCTGGGAAATGGCCTGCGAGTTCGACGCGATGGGCGCGCTGTCCACCAAGTACAACGACACGCCGGAAAAAGCTTCCCGCACCTACGACGCCGATCGTGACGGTTTCGTCATCGCCGGCGGCGGCGGTATGGTCGTGGTTGAAGAACTGGAGCACGCGCTGGCGCGCGGTGCGCACATCTACGCAGAAATCGTTGGCTACGGCGCAACGTCCGACGGCGCCGACATGGTTGCGCCATCGGGCGAAGGCGCGGTGCGCTGCATGAAGATGGCGATGCAGGATCTGGATGCGCCTATCGACTACATCAACGTGCACGGCACCTCCACGCCGGTAGGCGACGTGAAAGAGCTGGGCGCGATTCGTGAAGTGTTCGGCGACAATACCCCGGCTATCTCCTCCACCAAGGCGATGACCGGTCACTCGCTGGGCGCCGCAGGCGTGCAGGAAGCGATCTACAGCCTGCTGATGCTGGAGCACGGCTTTATCGCGCCGAGCATTAACATCGAAACCCTGGATGAGCAGGCGGCCGGCATGAACATCGTGACTCAGCCGACTCAGCGCGAGCTGACCACCGTGATGTCCAACAGCTTCGGCTTCGGCGGCACCAACGCCACCCTGGTGATGCGCAAACTGGCAAAATAATTCCGCCTGAGCTTCATCTCGCCATCAAGCCCGCGTTTTCGCGGGCTTTTTACCGTTCAAAGCCCGCCGGGCGAGCGCTCGGAGTTTTCCCAAATCACATCCCCTGACACATCATTACCTCGCCATTACACGCGTTGGGCATACAATAGCCAGGTAGCGTGATTATCGCTCGGCGTGGCTTTCTAAAGTGATCGAACATTGAGGCAAGAAGTATGAAAAAGTTAATTGCGGTTGGGTTACTGTCGGCCGTGTTGGCCGGATGCGCCACCGATTCTCCCTGCGTTCCGGTCTACGATGACCAGGGGCGTCTGGTGCACACCAACACCTGCATGAAGGGCACCACTCAGGATAACTGGGAAACCGCGGGCGCGATCGCCGGCGGCGCGGCGGCAGTGGCCGGTCTGACCCTCGGCATCATCGCGCTGACCAAGTGATCGGCGCGGCGCCTGCGGGCGCATGCAACCAGCCCGGCCATTGCGTGCCGGGCTTTTTTATTTCACTGCACCAAAAACGCCTTGAACTGCGGCGTCATCACGGCGCTAAAGCCGTCGTCGGTTTTGCTGATCAGGTAGACCGCCAGCCCTTTCTCTTCGGCAAGTTTCAACGCTTTCTCCGTGCCCAGCACCATCAGGCCGGTATCCCAACCGTCGGCCTCTAGCGCGGTAGGGGCGATCACCGTGGCGGAAACCAGTCGGTGGTTGATCGGCCTGCCGGTGGTCGGATCGATGACATGGGAGTAGCGCTGGCCGTTTTGTTCAAAGTAGTTGCGGTAGCTGCCGGCGGTGCTGATGCCGTAACCGTGCAGATCCACCAGCGCCTGCACCGCGTTTTCACGGTCGGTCGGCTTTTGGATCGCCACTCGCCAGGGTTTGCCCTGGCCGTTGACGCCGCGTGAAGAGACCGCGCCGCCGACCGATACCAGGTAGTTGGTAATGCCGTTGCGGTTCATCAGGCGCACCAGTTCATCGGCACCGTAGCCTTCGCCCAGCGTCGAGAGATCGACATACATGTCCGGCAGATCTTTTTGCAGCCACTCCCCGCGATTGTCGCTGATAAGCTTCAGGTGCTGCAGGCCGATGCGCTGCTTCGCCGCGTCGATCTGCGCCTGTTCCGGCACCTTGACCGGATGCTTGTCGGGGCCGAATCCCCACAGGTTCACCAGTGGGCCGACGGTGATGTCCATGGCGCCACCGGTATCGCGGCCGATGCGCTGGGCCATCAGCACGATGTCCGCCATGCCGCGCGGGATCGGCTGCGGTTCGAGGCTGGCGCTACGGTTAAATTGCGACAGCACCGAGTCGGCGCGGTAGGTGGAGATATCGTCGTTGGCCCGTTCGAGCACCGCGTCGATCTGCCGCTGCAGTTCTTGCTTGCCGATCGCGACGTCACCGCTGACTTTAACGCTGTAGAAGGTGCCCATGGTCTTGCCGTCGATATCGATTTGCGGGCGGGAGGAGGCATCGTCGCAGGCGGCGAGCAGGGCGCATAAGGCGCTGAGCAACGCCCCTTTGGCGAACAGGGAAGCCATAACATGTCCTTTGAAAACGAGAAAGCCGCTACAAATAAAGTAAAGCGCGGCAAATGGAAAGCGGATAAAGGTAAAATAGCATTTTGCTGGCGTTGTGGCTGCGCCTGAGCTAACGTCTCGCTCATGCTTCTCGCTGAGGTTTCAAGCTGCCACCATGAGTTCAACCGCCATTTCCCGGCTTATCCATCCCTTTGTCAAAGACCGTTTCCTGCATGCGCTGTTGTTGGCCGGCGTAGCGATGTTCGCCTTTCATCCGCAGCCGATGGCGGCGCTGGGCGGGTTTATCGACGGCCGCACCCTCATTACTCTGTTGGGACTGATGCTGCTGACCAAAGGCGTTGAGGTCAGCGGCTACTTCGACTTCGTTGGCCGCAAGATTATCAACCGGCTGCATAGCGAACGGCGGCTGGCGCTGTTCTTGGTGTTCTCTGCCGCGCTGTTGTCGTCGTTTCTGACCAACGACGTGGCGCTGTTTATCGTCATTCCGCTCACCATCACGCTGAAAAAACTGTCGGCGCTGCCGGTGGGCCGTTTGATCATCTTTCAGGCGCTGGCGGTGAACGCTGGTTCGTTGCTGACGCCGATCGGCAACCCGCAAAATATCCTGCTGTGGAGCCGCTCCGGCCTCTCTTTCCTCGGCTTCATCGGCCAGATGGCGCCGTTTGGCGCCGCGATGATGCTGAGCCTGCTGGCGCTGACCTGGTTCAGCTTCCCGGCGCGCGACATCGTGAAAACGCCGAATACCGAGGGCTACCCCTATCAACGGCCGCTGTTGCTGAGCTGCGTGGGGCTGTATGCGGTCTTCCTGCTGTGCTTGGATATCGGTCTGCCGCTGTATGGGTTGCTGGCGGTGTTCGCCGGCTTTTTATTGCTGGCGCGCCGGGTGCTGTTGCAGATCGACTGGAGCCTGATTTTCGTGTTCGCCGCCATGTTTATCGATGTTGGCCTGTTTACCCGCCTGCCGCCGCTCCAGCCGGCGTTTGCCGCGATCGCCGGGCTCAGCGACGGCGGGGTGTACGCGCTGGGCGTCGGGCTGTCGCAGATCGTCAGCAACGTGCCGGCCACCATTTTGCTGCTCAACTATGTGCCCGCCAGCGCGCAGTTGGCCTATGCGGTTAATGCCGGCGGCTTTGGGGTGGCGGTCGGCTCGCTCGCCAACCTGATTGCGCTGCGCATGGCGGGGGAGCGCAAGATCTGGTTGCGCTTCCACTATTACTCGCTGCCGCTGCTGGCGTGGGCCGCGCTGGTCGGCTGGCTGTTGAGCTAACTCTGATTGCCGCTCTGCCGGGCGGCCAACAGGCAAATGCTGCGGGTCACCTGGTAGGATTTCACAAAGGCGCTGACGGGTAAAAACTCGAAGCGCGAGTGGAAGTTATGCGCGCCGGTGAAGTAATTGGGCGTCAGGATGCCGCGGCTCGAGAGCGCCGCGCCGTCGGTGCCGCCGCGCATCGGGATCACCTTCGGCGGGATGCCGTGGGCGGCAAGGGCGCCAAAGATCAGATCGATGGCGCGCCGATCTTCGCCGATGGCGTTGCTGATGTTGCTGTAGATGTCGCTGATGCTGCAGCTGACGTTGGCGCGTGGATAGCTGGCCGCCACCTGGCGCACCGTCTCCTCAAGGCGGGCTTTGCGTGCCTCGAAGGTGGCGCGATCGAAGTCGCGAATCGACACCTTCAGCGTCGCCTGATTGGCATTGGCGGCCAGATCCGTGAACCAGAAATAGCCCTCGCGTCCGTCGGTGTGTTCCGGGGTATCCTGCACGTCGAATCGGTTGATGATGTCGTTGGCGATGCGTATCGGGTTGATTAACACGTTTTTCGCCGACATCGGGTGGGCGGTTACCCCTTCGATGCGGATCTCCGCCGCCGCCGCGTTGAAATTCTCGTAAACCACTTCACCCAATTCGCAGCAATCGATGGTGTAGGCGAAATCGACGGCGAAACGCTGCAGATCCAGCGCCTTGGCACCGCGCAGGCCGATCTCTTCATCCGGCACGAACGCCACCACGATATCGCCGTGGCGATCGGTGGCGGTCAGGTTGGCCAGCAGCGTCATCACCACGGTGACCGCCGCCTTGTTGTCGGCGCCCAGCACGCTGGTGCCGTCGCTGAACAGGATCTCTTCGTTCCGGTAGGGCAGGATCTCCGGGTGCTCGGCGGTGCGCAGCCAGATATCTTGCTCGGCGTTCAGGCATAAATCTTCGCCGGTGAAGCGTAGGCGCTGCGGGCGAATTTCGGGCGACAGGCCGACGTCCACGGTGTCGATATGGGTGATGAAGCCGATGCGCGGCGCGCCGGGTTGGGTGCCGGGCTTGCGGGCGGTGACGGTGGCGTGGTCGTCTATCTGCACGTCGGCCAGGCCGAGCCGGCGCAGCTCTTCCGCCAGCAGCTGCGCCATCTCATGCTGCCCCGGCGTGCTGGGCAGGGTGGTTGCGGCGGCGTCGCTCTGGCTGGTCACCGCCAGGTAGCGGAAGAAACGTTCGGTGAGCTGTTCGGCAATCGGGCTGGTCATCGGAACTCCTCGCGGTTGGCAATCTACCGGTTTTAAAACGAAATCAGCCGTTTGTCCAACGGTGCAATGCGTAAACTGCCAGAATGCGAAGCATCGCGCAGAAACAAAAAATAGCGGTGAAACTAGGAAATCGTCGCAGGTTTCTGCGGCAAAATCGGTGTTAGCTGTGGGCCGGGAAGCGCCTACATAACACTTATCTGTTCCTCAAGGAGAATTCATGCACACCGGTCACGCTCTGCTTATCACCTTACTGTCCCTTGGCCTCTCTCCCAGCGCCTGGTCCTCTGCCGACACCGGGCATGCCAACAGCAACGCCAACAGCCGCGAAGTGGCCAGCGCGCTGGGCGGCCTGAAAAACAAAACCTACGAACTGGAACAGGCGCCGAAGATCCGCGTCGCCAGCTTCAATATCGCCGCCGGCAAGGTCAGCGACATGACCGCCATCGCCAAGGCGATTCGCGCGATGAACGTCGACGTGGTGGCGCTGCAAGAGGTGGATAAGCTCACCGCCCGCAGCGGCCGCGTCGATCAGGCGGCTGAGCTGGCGAAGCTGACCGGCATGCAGGCGGTGTTCGGCCGGGCGATCGACTTCGACGGCGGCGAATATGGCCTGGCGTTTCTGTCCAGGTATCCGCTGCACGACGCCGTGATCTATCCGCTGCCGTCCGGCCAGCGCGAACAGCGCATCGCCTTCAGCGCCAAGGTCGACGTGCCGGAGTTCCCGGCGCCGATCACCCTGTTCAACACTCATCTCGATACCAAGGAAGATCCGACAATGCGCTTGGATCAGGTGCGGGAGCTGAACGATCGCACCATCGAAGTGCGCGGTATCAAGCTGCTGTTCGGCGACATGAACGATGTGCCGGGCAGCGTGACCTGGCTGGAATTGAGCCGCTATTGGAACGACATCATGCCTAACGGGCAGGATGGCCGCAGCTGGCCGGCGGAAAATGCCGAGATCAAGGTGGATTACCTCTTCACCGGCAACGCGCAGCGCTGGCATCTGGACAGCCTGACGGTACCGAACGCCAGCGGCGACTGGAACGGCGTGCATTGGCCGGCGGTGAGCGATCACCTGCCGCTGGTGGCGGAAATGCGTCTGACCGAGCAATAAGCCGGTCGGCATTCCGTTGGGGCCGGGCTAAGCTACGGCAATCTGCGCCAGCCGCTCGACGGCGCTGCGGATCTCGCCCGGCGTCAGGGCCGAAAAGCCCAGCAGCCAGCCGTCGCGCTGCGTCTGCGCCGTCTGGTATTGCGCCGTCAGCCCGGGCGTGAGGATGCCGAGCCGCTGCGCCTGTCGGCTGAGCGCCGCCTCCTGGCCGGGCGGCAGCCAGACGCTGAGCTGCAGGCCGCCGGCGGCGGGAGCGGGCGTGGCGAAGTGGCCGAGTTTTTCGTGAACTTCCGCCAGCAACGTATCGCGCCGGCTGCGGTAGAGCTGGCGCATGTAGCGGATATGCGCGGCAAAGTACCCCTGGCGGATGAATTCGGCGGTGACCGCCTGCATCAGCTGCGCGCTGTGGCCGTCATACACCGTGCGCGCGGTGACGAACGCGTCAACCAGCGTAGGCGGGACGATCAGGTACGCCAACCGCAGCGAAGGGAACAGTGATTTGGAGAAGGTGCCGAGGTACAGCACCCGGCCACGGCGATCCAGGCCCTGCATCGCCGGTATCGGCAGGCCGTCGTAATGAAACTCGCTATCGTAATCGTCCTCGACGATCCAGGCCTGCTGCCTGTCCGCCAGCGCCAGCAGCGCCAAGCGGCGTGCCAGGCTGAGCGCTGCGCCGGTTGGGTATTGGTGCGAGGGCGTCAGATAAATCAAACGAGGGTCGGGCAAGGAGGGGTCAGCACGCAGGCCGTCGCCGTCCACCGCGACCGGCGTCAGGGCGGCTCCGGCGCTGATAAAAGCGTTTCTTGCCCCGGTGTAACCCGGCTCTTCCATCCAGACGCTGTCGCCGCTGTCCAGCAGCAGCGTGGCGATCAGCTGCAGCGCCTGCTGCGAACTGGTCAGCACGATAACCTGCCGTGCATCGCAGATCACGCCGCGCGTTTGATTGACGTGGGCGGCAATCGCTTCACGCAGCGGCAAATAGCCCTGCGGGTCGCCGTAGCGCAGCAGGCTTTCTCCCTGTAGCCGCAGGCGCTGTGCGGTCAGTTGCTTCCACAAGGCCAGCGGAAACGCACGCAGATCCGGCGAGCCGGCGGCAAACGCCCGTGGCTGCTGCGGTTCGCGGCAGCCGCCGGTTTGTACGATCTGTTGGCCGCGCTGCGAAAGGCGCGGTATGCCGGCAGCGGTCGCCGGCGGTGGTGATTTGGCGATGATAATCGCCACAAAGGTGCCCTGGCCGACGCGGCGCTGCAGGTATCCCTCCGCCTCCAACTGACCGTAGGCCGCTTCGACGGTCACTCGCGAGAGGCCCAGATCGCTGGCCAGCACCCGGCTGGAAGGCAGGCGTTGCCCAACGCTCAATGCAGCTTGGTGGATGGCCTGCCGCAATGCGCCGCACAGGCGATCGCGCAGCGTGCCGGCGGTGTGGGGCGATTGCTGAAACAACGTGACCAGCGAGTGCTGCATAATGGGTCTTATCACGGTTGGGAAATGGGTATCAATCATAAGACCAAAATGGGGCACTATTGTCATCTGTCTTGATGCACGGGAGTGAATGGTATGTCGAAAGAATCATTGGTGCTGGCTTTTCCTCCGGCGGCGCCGGAAGAGAGCCTGGCCTACCTGGCGGCCAAACTGAGCCGCTATGCGGATGCCTGGGACGTGGCGGAGGATCTGCGCAATGGCGTGGACGGGGTGGTGGTTATCGACACCCGCGCGGAGACGATGTACGCCGCCGGGCATATTCCCGGTGCGCTCAGTTTGCCGCATCGCCTGATGGATGAAGCCGGCACGGCGCAGCTGGATCGCGAAAAAGTGTATGTGACCTACTGCGATGGCATCGGCTGCAACGGTTCCACCAAGGGCGCTTACAAGCTGGCGAAGCTGGGATTCCGGGTGAAGGAGCTGATCGGCGGGCTGGACTTCTGGCTGCGCGACGGCCATCCGTTGGCCATCGGCGAACAGCCGGGATCGTTGCGCGATCGGGCGGCTGTTGAGGATTGCGGCTGCGCCTGAAGCGTTAAAACACCAGCGCCAGCACGACGGCCAGCGCCAACAGCAGCAGGATCAGCGCGACGGCAGGTTTGCTGAGCGCTTTTTGCAGCGGCAGCGGCAGGGCAGCGATCAGCGGGTTGAGCAGCGGCTGCGGATCGACAGGGTGGCTGACGATAGCCTGAGCCTGGCCGGCTTTTTCCAGGCGTCGGGCAAACAGTTGATGAATGGCGTCGCTCATTTGCGGATGCGTCAGCGGCGCATTGGCGCCGCAGTTGAAGCGCGCCTGGCAATAGTCGTTCATCTGCTGCAGCTCTTGCTCGTCCGCCGGCTGCTTGAGTGCCGCCAGCAGATTGTTCAGCGTCGGCGCGCTCTGCGGGCTGAGGGCCACCTTCACTTGCAAGAATTGGTTTAACAGCTGGAAGTGGCGCGCCGGCAGCGGATCGTTGGTTTTCACGCCCGCCAGATCAAACAGCGTTTGCCAGATTTTAGCCGGCGCTTCACCGGTGGCCGCGCTAAGTTTGGTGACCTGCTGCTGCAGGCTTTGATGCTCTGCGGGCAGCAGCGGGCGATCGCTGGTGGCGGTTTGCTGCGGCTGAGGAATGGTCAGGCCGCCGGTCTGCAACAGATTCAGCACCTGCTGCAGCTGTGGTGGGCTCAGCTGGCTCAGTACCGTGTGGCCGAACTGCTGGCGAATAAAGTCGCTGACCGCCTGGCGGTTGTTGCCCTGCGGCAGTAATTCGGCCAGCTGTTGCAACAGCTGGCGCCCGGCGTGGTTTTGCTGCGCCTGCGTCAGGCGCGTTTGCAGCAGCTGTTCCGCCGGTTGAAAATGGCGCGCCAGCAGTTCACCGCCGTTGTCGGCGCCGAGATCGTGGCGCAGAGTCGCCCAGATCTCCGCCGATTTTGCCGGGCTGAGCGTCATGATTTTCACGATCAGCTTTTCCAGCGTCGTGCGCTGTGCCGGAGAAAGGGGTTGATCGTCAGTGGCCGCCGTTTTGCCCGGGGAGGGAGGGCGTTCGCCGGCGATTGGGGTGCCCGGCCCACTCAAAGGTTGCATATCACCAGTCCTTCGCTGTGTATCCCCGCAGAATGCCTGGAGGAGAGAATCATCATCGTACCCGGCGAAAAGCGCAGGCTTACCCTCTATAATACCTGTAAATCGCCGCCATCAATACCGCCGCTCAGACATTTCTTTACCGACAAAACGTTGCTAATCGCGCCCGCGTCGCTAAGATAACCCCAGACCCGAACATGAGGATGGCATGGTTAAACGGCAGCGGATTGCAAAATGGTTTTTATGCCTGGCTTGCCTGGTGGTGCTGACGTGCATGACCCAGCGCATGGCGGGCCTGCATGCGCTGCAGCAAACGCTGGGGATCCCGGCGGCCACCGCCGTTCAGTCCAGTGATACCGCCGCCGAAGCGCAGCCGACGCCCTGTGAACTGAGCGCCAAGTCATTGCTGGCCGCGCCGCCGGTGATGTTCGAAACCGTACTGTTCGGGCTGGGCCTGCTGCTGGCGCTGTTGGCGCCGACCATTGCCGCGCGCCTGCGTGTTCCTCCTCCTCGCGCCATTTCACCGCCCACCCTCAGGGTGCACCTTCGATTATGCGTTTTCCGTGAATGAGTTAATCGCCCGTTTTTCGCGGTGAATTAATCATTTATGGAGAATTAACATGTTGAAAATTATCAGGCTGGCCTGCGCTTGCCTGTTTATGCTGTGGCTGCCTGCCTTGCAGGCGGCGGACAGCGGCTGGCTGCAAAATCCGGCCAACGATCATGCCAAGGTGCGGCTGCGCGCCGACACGTCACAGCCGGGGGAGACCCGCCTGCTGCTGTCGGTCGAGCTGCAAAAGGGCTGGAAAACCTACTGGCGTTCCCCAGGCGAAGGCGGCATCGCGCCGGCTATCGTCTGGCAGGGCAACCCGCCGCCGGCGACCTGGCACTGGCCGACGCCGCAGCGTTTCGAGGTGGCCGGCATTTCCACCCAGGGCTATCACGATCGGGTTACGCTGCCGATCGTGATGTCAGGCCAGGTATCCGGCCCGCTGGCGGGCACCCTGACGCTATCCACCTGCAGCAACGTCTGCATTCTGACCGACTACCCGTTCAGCCTGGATCTGACGACGCCGAACGATCCGCAGTTTAACCACGACTTCGCGCAGGCAATGGGGCAGGTGCCGATCGCCGCCGGGGTGGCGGAGAGCGTCAAGGCCGGTTACCGCAACGGCGAGCTGCAGATTTCCGCCCAACGCGCCGCCGGCTGGCAGCAGCCCGCGCTGTTCTTCGATACGCTGGCGGATGCCGATCTCGGCAAGCCGCAGGTCGAGACCGACGGCGCTCAGCTGTTGGCGCGAGTGCCGGTCAGCGATGGCTGGGGCGATGCGGCGCCGGATCTGCGCGGCAAAACGCTGACGCTGGTGATCGACGACGGCGGCATGGCGCAGCAGATTACGCTGCCGATTGGCGATCCGCTGGCCGCGCCCGCCGGTGCGGCATTCCCGCTATGGCAGGCGGTATTGATGGCGCTGGCGGGCGGGTTGATCCTCAACCTGATGCCGTGCGTACTGCCGGTGCTGGGCATCAAGCTCGGCTCTATCCTGCAGGTGGAACGGCGCGATCGGCGCAGCGTGCGTTTGCAGTTCCTGGCGTCGTCGTTAGGTATCGTCGCCTCGTTTATGGCGTTGGCCTTACTGATGACGCTGCTGCGGCTCGGCAACCATGCGCTCGGCTGGGGCATTCAGTTCCAGAATCCATGGTTTATCGGTTTTATGGTGCTGGTGACGCTGCTGTTCAGCGCCAACCTGTTTGGCCTGTTCCATCTGCGCCTCTCGTCCGATCTGAATACGTCGCTGGCCACCCATAATGGGCACGGTCTGAGCGGCCATTTCTGGCAGGGCGCGTTCGCCACGCTGCTGGCGACGCCGTGCTCGGCGCCGTTTCTCGGCACGGCGGTGGCCTTCGCGCTGGCGGCGTCGCTGCCGGTGCTGTGGGGCATGTTCATCGCGCTCGGCATCGGCATGAGCCTGCCGTGGCTGCTGATCGCCGCCTGGCCATCGCTGGCGCTGCGCTTGCCGCGCCCCGGCCGCTGGATGAATACCGTCAAGCTGGCAATGGGGCTGCTGATGCTGGCGTCGTCGCTGTGGCTGCTGAGCCTGCTGAGCAATCATATCGGCGTGCAGGCCACGCTGTGGCTGGGGGCGTTGGCGCTGCTGGCGTTGCTGCTGGCGGTGTGGCGTCAGCAGGGCGCACGGTTGGCGACCAAGCTGGCTGCGGGCACGTTGGTGCTGGCGGGCGTGGCCTTGCTGGCCGGATCGCTGACCGCCGGCCTGTGGCGCCAGCCGTTGCAGGATCGGGTGCAGTGGCAACCGCTGAGCGAACAGGCGATTACCGAGGCGCTCGCCCAGCATAAGCGGGTGTTCGTCGACGTGACCGCAGACTGGTGCGTGACCTGTAAAGCCAACAAATTCAATGTGCTGCTGCGCGATGACGTACAGCGCGCGCTGAGCGCCGACGACGTGGTTGCGCTGCGCGGCGACTGGAGCCGCCCGTCGGCCGACATCAGCGCCTTCCTGCAAAAGCGCGGCAGCGTCGCCGTGCCTTTCAACCAAATCTATGGCCCCGGCAGCCCGGACGGCGAGGTGTTATCCCCGCTGTTGACCCGTGACGCCGTGCTGCAAACCCTTTCCCATGCCAAAGGAACCGAACAATGAAAAAACTACTGATTTTACTGATGATCATCGCCGCCCCGGTGTGGGCCGTCGAGCCTTTCACCCCGGCGCAAGAGGCGCGTATCAAAGAGATGATCCGCGAAACGCTGGTGTCCAACCCGGACATTCTGGCGCAGGCGGTGGACGCCTGGCAGCAGCAAACCGCCGGCCAGCAAATCAGCCAGGCTATCAAGCAGAACGCCAAAACGCTGTACCAGGATCCGGCCAGCCCGCGCCTCGGCGCCGCCAACGCCAAACTGACGCTGGTGACCTTTACCGACTATAACTGCCCGTACTGCAAGCGTTTTGATCCGATGCTGGAGAAGATCGTCAAGCAATACCCGGACGTGGCGCTGGTGGTGAAGCTGCTGCCGTTCAAGGGCGAAAGCTCAGTCAGTTCGGCGCGCGTGGCGCTCACCACCTGGCAACAGCACCCGGATCAATTCTGGGCCCTGCACCAGCGGTTGATGGCGAAAAAGGGCTTCCACGACAACGCCAGCATCGCCGCCGCGCAAGAGAAAACCGGCGTCAAGGCGGTGGCGCCCAGCGAACAGAGCATGACCACGCTGCGCACCAATATGGAGCTGGCGGAACAGCTGGGCGTGCAGGGGACGCCGGCGACGCTGATCGGCGATCGGATGCTGCCGGGGGCGGTGTCGAATGAAGAGCTGGAAGCGATGGTGAAGCAGCAGCTGGCGAAGGCCGACCATGGCTAAGCTCAAGCGCTGGGGGCGCGAGTTGCTGCTGCTGGCGCTGATAGCGCTGGCGGTGGTGACGGTGATGGATTGGCTGAACGCGCCGCAGGCGCCGCCGGCCTTCGATGCTCAGACCCTGACCACGCTGGACGGCGAGCGCGTGTCGTTGGCGCAGCTCAGCCATGAGCGGCCGCTGCTGGTTTACTTCTGGGCCAGCTGGTGCGGCGTCTGCCGCTTCACTACGCCGGACGTCGCCCGTTTGCAGGCGGCGGGCGGCAACGTGCTGACCGTCGCGCTGCGCTCGGGCGACGATACCCAGGTGAAACACTGGCTGGCGCGCAAACGGCTGGCGCTGCCGGTGGTCAACGATCCGGCTGGTACGCTCTCGGCGCAGTGGCAGATTGGCGTGACGCCGACCTTCGTGGTGGTCTCGCAGGGCAAGGTGGTGCAGAGCACCACCGGCTGGACCAGCTACTGGGGGATGAAGCTGCGGCTGTGGTGGGCCGCCGTCTAACCGGCGTTTTTCTCCGTTATCACCTCCTCAATCGCCCGGCACAGCCGGGCGATACCTTCTTCAATCTGCGGCGGCGAGTTGGCGGCGAAGTTCAGCCGCAGGCCGTGCGCGCCCAGCTGTTCCTGCGCATAAAAGCATTCGCCGCGTGCGAAGGTCACGCCGTGCCGCCAGGCGACCGGCATCAGTTCGGCGGTGGTCACCGCCGCCGGCAGCGTCAGCCAGATAAACAAGCCCCCCTGCGGCGTTTCGAAGCGGCACCCCGGCGGCAGCCGCCGTTGCAAGGTATCAATCATCACCTCCAGATGGCGGCGGTAGACGCGCCCGGCGCGCCGCAGCTGTTTGTCGTAACGGCCGACGGTGACGAACGCGTCCAGCGCCCGCTGGATCAGGCTGGAACAGGTGAAGCTGTCGACGTGTTTCAGCCTGGCGAAACGTTGATAGTGTTCGCTGTCCGCCACCAGATAGCCGATGCGCATGCTGGGCAGCAGCATTTTGGAGAAGGTGCTGACGTAGATCACCGCGCCCGGCTGCGCCAGCGCCCGCAGCGACGGCAGCTGTTTGCCCTGGTAACGCAGATCGCCGACGAAGTCGTCCTCCAGGATCACCACGCCGGCCTGTTGGGCGATCGCCAGCAGGCGTCGCCGCCGCGCCTCGCTCAGGCAGCGGCCGGTCGGGTTGTGGAAATTGGGGATGGTGTAGATCAGTTTAGGGCGGTGGCGTTCTAACAACTCCGGCAACAAATCCACCCGCATGCCGTGGCGATCGCCCGGTACGGTGACGATATTGATGCGGTGCTGGCGCAGCAGGCCCAGCGCTTCGGCGTAGGTCGGCTCTTCGACGATCACCGTATCGCCCGGCGCCAGCAGGCTTTGCACCACCAGACTGATGGCGTGCTGCGAGCCGTTGGTGATCAGCACCTGTTCCGCCTGCGTGGGGATGCCCTGCGCGCTGAGGATGCGGCTCAGCGTATCGCGCAGCGGGTAGTAGCCGCAGTATTCCCCGTAGCTGAAGGCCTCTTCCGCATGGCGGCTGAGCACCGACAGCAGCACTTTGCGAAACGCCTCCAGCGGAAACACCTTAGGGCTGCCGACGCCGGCGGCGAAGTTGATCAGCCCCTCCGGCAGCGGGGCGTCGGCGTAGCCGTCCAGCCGTGAGGTGAGGGTGGTGAAGCTCTCCAGCGGGAATGGAGCATCGCTGCTCGGCCGGGCCGGGCGCGCCTGCGCTTGCGGGTGCGCGACATAGGCGCCGCTGCCGCGCCGCTGATGCAAAAAGCCCTTGGCCGCCAGTTCGGCGTAGGCGTTATCCACCGTTAAACGGCTGACCGCCAGTTCGGCCGCCAGCGTGCGCGTCGAGGGCAGTTTGTCGCCATCGACGAACACACCGGTGAGGATGGCGCGCCGCAGCGCTTCTTCGATCTGTAAATAGAGCGGAACGTCCTGCTCGCGATCCAACGGGATATGCATGCAAAATTGGCTCGGTTATGGAGAGTGATTTTTACTATACCCCATGTCAACAGGGCTTCAAGCGCAGAAAAGTGGCCTGCATGACAACGCCGTAAAGTGGCTATAGTGAGAAAAAATGGCCGCGTTACACTGTCCGCCTGAGCATTTACGTCGCCATTTCTCCGAGGATCTCATGTCA
This sequence comes from Serratia sp. HRI, assembly GCF_010119335.3. Taxonomy (NCBI): domain Bacteria; kingdom Pseudomonadati; phylum Pseudomonadota; class Gammaproteobacteria; order Enterobacterales; family Yersiniaceae; genus Serratia; species Serratia sp. HRI. The sequence continues at coordinate 4,260,449 of NZ_CP083690.1, forward strand.
TTACCGTCAGGCGTTTCCGCCCGGCCGGCGCTGCCCGGCGCGCGCCTCTTTCAGGGCAGCCACCAGGGTTACGTCATCGCCATTATCAGCGCCATGCTGCTGGCCTTTACCGCCATCATCATCCGCGCGCTGACCGAGTACTATCACCTGCCGACCTTTGTGCTGGCGTTCTGGCGCGCGGCGCTGGTGGCGCTGGTGCTGTTGCCGCTGCTGTTGCTGGTAAAACCGCAGTGGGCGCGCCTGCGCCGTGAACAGGTGGTGTTCTACGCGCTTTACGGGCTGCTGCTGGCGCTGTTCAACAGCCTGTGGACGCTGTCGGTGGCGCTGAACGGCGCGTCGGTGGCGACCATTCTGACTTACTGCTCGGTGGGCTTTACCGTGTTCCTCGGTTGGGTGATGTACAGCGAACGCCTGACGCTGCGCCAATTGCTGGTGATCGCCATCAGCCTGGGCGGCTGCTTCCTGGTCAGCAACGGCGACAGCATGGGGAACAGCCACTTCGATCTGCTGGGGCTGCTGGTCGGGATGCTGTCGGGCATCGGCTATACCCTGTATACCCTCGGCGGGCGGGTGGCCAGCGAACGCGGCTATCCGGTGTGGAACACTATTCTGTACGTGTTCGGTTTTTCGGCGCTGTACCAGCTGGCGTTCAACGCGGCGTTGACGGCGTTCCCGCTGGCGGCGTTCCACGGCATGGCCGGCGACCTGTGGTTCCTGTCGCACGGCGCACAGGGCATTCAGTGGAGCGGCTGGCTGTTGCTGCTGGCGCTGGCCGCCGGGCCGACGCTGCTGGGCTTCGGGTTGTATAACATCAGCCTGAAAACGCTGCCGCTGGCGGTGGCCAACCTGATCCTGTCGCTGGAGTTGGTGTTCACCGCGGTGATCGCTTATTTCCTGCTGGGGGAGAGCATGAATCAGCTGCAGCTGCTGGGCAGCGCGCTGGTGATGGGCGGGGTGCTGCTGTTGAAAAGCAAGACCGCCGAGGCGTGATAGGCTACCATTACGCCTCGCAAGAGAGACCGTAAGATGAATAACCCGAGATTGAAACGAGCGCTTATCGCTTGAATGGCCGTGTTGAGTGAACGACAACACGGCCACAGACATTCCGTTCCGTGGCTTTTATTCCCGTAACAAGAGAATACGCCATGTCCGAAAAACACTGGTCCAAAACCGAGCTGCTGCATCAGACGGTGACCAACCCGAATATAATCGTCAAAGGCACCCACAGCTACTACAGCGACTGCTGGGATAACGGCTTCGAGCGCTCGGTGGTGCGCTATCTGCACGGCGACGCGGTCAGCCGGCAATGGCAGCCGCTGGGCGACATAGACCGCCTGCTGATCGGCGATTACGTGTGCATCGCGGCCGAAGCGGTGATCCTGATGGGCGGCAACCATACCCATCGCATCGACTGGCTGAGCCTGTATCCGTTTATGGCAACCATCAAACAGGCGTACCGCCCCAAAGGCGATACCCGGCTGGGCGACGGTTGCTGGATCGGCATGCGGGCGATGCTGATGCCGGGAATCTCGATAGGCGAGGGGGCGATCGTCGCCGCCGGCAGCGTGGTGGCCGGCGATGTTGAGCCTTATGCCATCGTCGGCGGTAACCCCGCACGGTTTATCCGTTGGCGGTTCACGCCGGAGGTTATCGTGCGGTTGCTTGCCTTGCGCCTCTATGACTTGTCCGAGGCGGACTTTGCGGTGATTCTGCCCCTGCTCGCCGATGACGATATCGAGGCGTTGGAAAGGGGAATTGCGGCCCTACGCCGTTAAACACAACGGGCGGGGGATCCCCGCCCGTTTCGCGTTACTCGGCTTTGGCCTCGGCCGCAGGTTGGCGGCGTTTGCGCATCAGGCGCAGCAGCGGCGGCAGCGCCAGTACCGCGACCGCCAGCACCAGCAGCGTTTGCGCGATGCTGCTGCTCCACAGAATGCCGAACTCGCCGTTGCTGATCGACAGCGCGCGACGCAGATTTTGCTCCAGCATCTCACCCAGCACGAAGCCCAGAATCAGCGGCGACATCGGGAAGTGCATTTTCCGCAGGATGTAGCCGAACACGCCCAACCCGACCATCAGCAGCAGGTCGAAGGTGGTGCTGTGCACCGCATAAACCCCCACCGCCGACACCGCGGCGATCGCCGGCACCAGGAACCACAGCGGGATGGTCAGCATGCGCGTGAACAGGCCGACCAGCGGCAGGTTCATGATCAGCAAAATGACGTTGGCGATCAGCAGCGCGGCGATCAGCCCCCAGACGATATCCGGCTGTTCGGTGAACATCGCCGGGCCGGGGGTGATGTTGTACAGCGTCAGCGCGCCCATCATCACCGCCGTGGTGCCGGAACCCGGCACCCCCAGCGTCAGCATCGGAATGAACGAGCCGCACGCCGAGGCGTTGTTGGCCGCTTCCGGCGCCGCTACGCCGCGGATGTCGCCCTTGCCGAAGGTGTCGCTGTTGCCGCTGATTTTCTTCTCGGTCATGTAGGTCAGCGCACTGGCGATGGTGGCGCCGGCGCCCGGCAGAATGCCGACGAAGAAGCCGATCACCGACGAACGCAGGGTAGGGCCTGCGCACTGCGCCGCCTCTTTGCGGTTGAACAGCAACCGGCCGGTTTTACGCACCAGCTTTTGCCCGGCGCTGGTGCTCTCCAGCATCAGCAGGATTTCACTGACCGAGAACAGGCCGATTACAACGACGATGAACTGTACGCCGTCGGAGAGGTGCACGCTGTCGAAGGTAAAGCGGTAAACGCCGGTGTTGGCGTCAACGCCTACCGTCGCCAGACCCAGACCGATCAGCGCCGCCAGCAGCGATTTCAGCGGGTTCTGGCTCATCATGCTACCGAGGCAGGCGATGGCGAACACCATCAGGGCGAAATACTCCGCCGGGCCGAAGGCCAGCGACCAGCGGGCCAGCAGCGGCGCGAACAGGATGATGCCGCCGATGGCGATCATCGATCCGACGAACGAGCTGACCGCCGAGATGGACAGCGCCACGCCGGCGCGCCCCTGCTGCGCCATCGGGTAGCCGTCCAGCGCGGTCATAATCGCCGCCGCGTCGCCCGGCACGTTGAGCAGAATCGACGAGATGCGCCCGCCGTACTCGCAGCCGATATACACCGTCGCCAGCAGGATCAGCGCCGATTCAGCCGGCAGCTTGAGGGCAAACGCCAGCGGCAGCAGGATCGCCACGCCGTTGATCGGCCCGAGGCCCGGCAGCAGGCCGACGATGGTGCCGACGAAGCAGCCGATCAGGGCGATAATCAGGTTCTGCGGCACCAGCGCCACTTCGAACCCTTGGGTCAAATACATCCAGGTATCCATCATCGCTCCCGTTAGCTCAGCCAGGCGCCGAGCGGCAGTGTGACATCGAGAAGTTGGTCAAAGGCGTAATACAGCGCTGCACCCATGACGACGCCGGAAATGGCCGCCGCCGGCAGGCTGGCCTGAAACAGCAGGCCGATGCTGAACGTCAGCAGCGCGGTCGCCAGCGGGAAGCCCAGCCATTCAAAGCCCCAGGCATACAGCACCAGGGTGATCACCAGCACCAGCAGCCGCTGCAGCACCTTGTTGTGCGGCCACTCCACCGCCTGCGGGCGGCGCAGCAACAGCAGGGCTGCGCACAGCGCCATCAGGCTGAGGATCGCCAGCGGGAACGGGCGCGGCCCCAGCGGTTCATAGCTATATTCGCTTTGGATGCCCCAGCCGATGAACAGCCCGCCGATACACAGCAGCAGCCAGAAACCGGCAAAAATACGATCGCTCATGGTTTTCCCCTGCGGTTATTTGGCCAGGCCGAATACTTTTGCCTGCTCACGGTATTGGGCAACCTGATTCTTCACGTAGGCGTCCAGCTCTTTGCCGGTCATGTTGAATTCGAACAGGCCGCGCAGATCGCGCTGCTGCTTGAATTCGTCGGTCGCCATCATTTTCTGGAAGGTGTCGATCCACCACTGATACTCTTCATCGCTGACTTTCGGCCCGACGTAGAAGCCGCGAATGATCGGCCACACCAGGCTGTATCCCTGCTCTTTGGCGGTTGGAATGTCGGCCAGCTGGCCCGGCAGACGTTGCTCGGCATACACCGCCAGCACGCGGATCTTGTCGCCCTGCAGATAAGGCACCATCTCGCTCAGGTCACCGGAGACCGCCTGGATATGGTTGCCGAGCAGCGCGGTTACCGGCTCGCCGCCGCCTTCGAAGGCCACATAGCGCATCTTGCGCGGATCCACGCCGACTTCGCGCGCCAGCAGCGCGGTTTTCATCCAGTCCTGGCTGCCGATGGAGGCGCCGGCGCCGAACACCACGCTGTTGGGATCTTTTTGGAAGGCGTCCATCAGATCTTTCAGGGTTTTGTAAGGCGAGTCGGCGCGCACCGCGATCATGCCGTAGTCGGTACCGACCGCCGCCAGCCATTTCACGTCTTCCACGTTATAGCGGCCGAACTTGCCCTGGGACAGATTGAGCAGCGAGCCGCCGGAGAAGGCCACCACGGTGCCGAACTCCGCCGGGCGCTGCGCGACGATGGCGTTGTAGGCCACTGCGCCGACGCCGCCGGGCATATAGGTGACGCGCATCGGCTTATCGATGGCCTTGGTGTCCTGCAGCGACACCTGAATCAGCTTGCAGGTCAGATCGAAGCCGCCGCCGGGCTTGGCCGGCGCGATGCATTCGGTGCGTTTGGGCGCTTCCACGGCAAAGGCCTGATTGGCCGCCAGCAGCAGGGCGGCGGCGGTAAAGGTACGGGTCATTATTTTTTTCATTGTGACTTGCCCTCGGTATTGTTCTGGTTGTGAAATCCCGCCGGGTGCGGTTGCAAGATTGTTAAAACAACAACCTTTCATTTACCTTTCAGCGGACGGAAAAGTTTCCAGTCTGTGATTGGGGTCGCTTGTCGCGAGCGAAGAGCGGGTGCACTACCATAGAAAGGAAGAGAAGAACAGGGGGCAAAACCGGCCAAAATCCTGCGTAATATCAGGTTTGCGGTTCTGCTCTCGCGATAGAATCATGAGCAATAAAATGAATAGAGACGCAGTAATATGTTTTCGTTAGGGAAATTGTTTGGTGGCAGGGACAGCGCCAAAGTGTGCGCGATTAAACGGCTGCCGGAGGTCTATGCAGAGATGACCGGTGAAACCGGGCAGTGTCGTTTAAAGCGGCTGCGTGCCGATATTGGCGTATTTGAGCTGCATTTCGTCAATGCCTACGGTGAAAAGTATGCCTGCCAGATGACCGCCTGCGTGACCGGCATCGATCTGGTGTTTGCCGCCAACAATCGCTCCGTGCTGGTGTCTTCACCGTTTACCGCCGACAAGCTGCGCCCGGTGCTGGACATTGCCGTTGCCGACAGCCCCGTTCCGCTGAGCTGATACCGGCCTGCGATCGCGCTCCATATGCATAATTGTGTGCCAGCTCCCAAAACTGGCGGCGCGGCACTCTTTTATCCCCTTATTTTCCATGCCATTCTCTGTTATCGACCTGTTAACAAGCACGCTATCGGCGTCAGGTTGTTCAGGTAAATCAATGGAATGGAAACATGCGACTGTTATTGGTTGAAGATCACCCCGAGCTGTCTCACTGGTTGCAAAAGGCGCTGACCGGCGCCGGCTTTGCCGTCGACGTCGCCCCGGACGGCGTGGCGGCCGATCATCTGTTGCTCAACGAACGCTATGCGCTGGCGGTGTTGGATGTGGCGCTGCCGCGTTTGAACGGCCTGGATTTGCTGGCGCGCCTGCGCAAGCGCGGGCAGGATCTGCCGGTGCTGCTGCTGACGGCGCGCACCGACGTGGCCGATCGGGTGAAGGGCCTGAATCTGGGGGCGGACGATTACCTCACCAAGCCGTTCGAACTGGATGAGCTGGAAGCGCGCATTCGGGCGCTGCTGCGCCGCAGCGTCGGCGCCGCGCAGCCGGCGTTGCAGTATGGCGCGTTGACCTATCACGACGAAGGCTATTTCCTGCTGGAGGGCAAGCCGCTGGCGCTGACGCCGCGCGAACTGGCGGTGTTGACCGCGTTGATGCACCGCCGCGGCCGCCCGGTGGCCAAGCAGCAGCTGTTTGAGCAGGTGTTTACGCTGTCCGATGAGGCCAATCCGGAGAGCATTGAGCTTTACGTACACCGTTTGCGGAAAAAGCTGCAGGGCAGCGACGTGGCAATCATCACGCTGCGCGGTCTGGGTTACAGCCTGGAGCGGTGCAATGCGGTGGTTTAACGCGCCGCGTTCGTTGTTCTATCAACTGCTGCTGTTTTTTGGCCTGCCGCTGGTGGCGTTGGGCGGCATCTCGATCTACACCCACTATTTCAGCGCCATGAGCGCCGCCACCCTGGCTTACGATCGCACGCTGCTGGCGTCGGCGCGCACCGTGGCGGAGCGGCTGGTGGTGCGCGACGGCAAACTGGCGGTCGATATGCCCTATGTGGTGCTCGACAGCTTCGAGCGCAACATGAACGACCAGCTCTATTACGAGGTGATCTCGCCGCAGGGGAAAAGCATTTCGGGCTATGACGATTTGCCGCCTTTGCCGCCCCATATCCCGCGTTCCACACTCTACCCGGCGCTGGTGCATTTTTACGATGCGGAATACCTAGGCCGGGCGATCCGCGTGGCGGCGCTGTTTCAACCGATCAACGAGTCGGGCGTGAGCGGCATGGCGACCATTCTGGTGGCGGAAACCCTGGAGTCTCGCCGTTACCTGGCGCGACAGATGATGATCGCGGCGCTGTTGAGCCAGGGCACGGTGGTGGTGTTAACCCTGATTCTGGCGTTCGCGCTGCTCAAGCGGGTGTTGAAGCCGATGCGCAAGCTCTCCTGCATCATGCTGCGGCGCGATCCGGGCGAGTTGACGCCCCTGCCGCGGGTATTGCCGTGGTCAGAGATGCAGCCGCTGCTGGTGGCGTTCAATCGCTATATCGAACGGCTGCGGCTGATGGTGGCGCGCCAAGAGCGTTTCAGCGCCGATGCTTCGCACCAACTGCGTACGCCGCTGGCGGTGTTGAAGACTCAGGTCGGGGTGGCACTGGCCAGCGACCGGCCGCAGCAGTGGCGCGAAAGCCTGCAGGCGATGAGCACGACGCTGGATAATACCGTGGCGCTGACCGACCGCCTGCTGCATCTCTCACGCCTGAAGGCCAGCGAGCACCAGGCCGAGCGCCAGCTGCACCCGGTCAATCTGGCGCAGGTGCTGCGCGACGCCTGTTTTTCCCGCTTGCCGCAGGCGCGCAGTAAACAGATCGATCTCGGGTTTGAAGGCGAGGCGGCGTGCCAGGTGGCGGGGGAACCGCTGCTGTTGGCCGAACTGTGCGCCAACCTGCTGGACAACGCGCTGAAATACACGCCGCGCCAGGGCGTGGTGACCGCGCGCCTCACTCAGGATCAGGCGTCAGGGGAAGGCGTGCTGGAGATTGAAGACAGCGGCCCCGGCATCGCCTTGCAGGACAAGGCGCTGGCGCTGCAGCCGTTTCATCGGCTGGACAACGTGGGCGATCAGCCGGGCGCCGGCCTGGGGCTGGCGCTGGTGAAGGACATCACCGCGTATCACGGCACCCGCCCGGAGCTGCTGAGCTCCGCCGCGCTGGGCGGCCTGTTGGTGCGGGTGCGTTTCAGGCTGCTGCCTTAAGCCTGTTCTTTGCAGGATTCGACGTCGGCCGCCGGGGCTTTGGCTTTACGCGTCAGCGGCGTGCGCAGCCGCTGCGACAGAATAACGCCCAGCAGGGTGATGCCGCCGCCGATCAGGTGGTAACCGTGCAGCTGTTCATGCAGGAACAGCACGGCGATAGCGGCGGTAAACACCGGCGCCAGGTTCATAAAGATCGAGGCGGTGTTGGCGCCCAGGCGCATCACGCCCTGGATCCAGAGGAAGGGAGCGATGATCGAAGCCGGAATGCCGGCGAACAGCACCAGCGGCAGGTTATGGCCGTTCAAGCCGACATCCTGCGCCATCAGGAAATTAGGCAGCAGCAGCAGCACGCCGAACAGGATCTGCACGTACAGCGATTGCCAGTTCGGCAGCGCGATGGCCCAGCGTTTGGTCAACACGCCATACAGCGCGTAAGAGGCGGTGGCGAGCAGCATCATCAATTCCCCCTTGCCGATACCGTGCTGCAGCAGCACGCCGGGCTGACCGCCGCTGACCAGCCAGATCAGGCCGCAGAAGGAGAGTATGCTGCCGAGCAGCACGCCGACGGTTGGCGCAATGCGCAGCAGTACGATGCTGATCAGGATGGTCAGCAGCGGGATCAGCGATACGATGATGCCCATAAACAGCGCGCTGACGCTGTGTGCGGCGTAATAGGCCAGGCTTTGGTACAGCACCATGCCCAGCAAACCGAGGATCATCAATTTCCACCAGTTGGTGCGCACCTGCGCCCAGTTGCGCAGCACGCCCGGCAGCACGAACGGCGTCAGGGCAATCAACGCCAGCAGCCAGCGGTAGAGCGAGATGGCCGCCGGATCGATGGCGGTGGCGGAGAGTTTGCTGACGACGGCGTTAATCGACCAAATCAGCACGGCCAACAGCGGGAAAAGCATATTCATGATAATTATTCTCAATAACGTCCAACATGCTGGCTAGTCTACGCGTGTCCGGTTTATCATATATAGCGATATCCAGACAAAAATCGGCGTAAACAAGACAAATCACGGGACGAAACCATGCCAGAAATCCGCCATTTCCCCGAATCGCTGATCCCGGCGCCGAAGCCGGTGCAGTTCCGCTGCGAGGAGTTCAACGCGCGCACCGAATTCCAGCCGCACAGCCACACCTGGGGCCAGTTGATGTGGGGCAAAGCCGGGGTGATGGTGCTGCGCATCGGCGGGCAGCGCTTTCTGGCGCCGCCGGAGTTCGTGCTGTGGGCGCCGGCCGGCATCGAACACTCCTGCTATAACCAGCGGCTGGCGCAGTGCCGCATGGTGGACATCACGCCGGCGCTGTGTGCCGGCATGCCGGCCGACCCTTGCCTGGTGAGCGTGACGCCGATATTCCGCGCTATCGCCGAGGATTTCTATGCGCGCAAGCAGTACATTCCGCAAACGGAAGAGGATTTGCGCCTGTGCCAGGTGCTGATCGATCAGCTGCGCCTGTCGCCGCGCCAGCAAACCTATCTGCCGTCGTCGGACGACAAATTTTTGGCGCCGGTGCTGGAAGCGCTGGAGCACTGCCCGGCGGACAACACCTCGCTGGCGGCGTGGGCGGCTCGGGTCTACACCACCGAGCGCACGCTGTCGCGCCGCTGCCAGCAGGATCTGGGCATGTCATTCAGCGAATGGCGCCAGCGCCTGCGTTTCCTGCATGCCGTGTCGCTGCTCGAGCAGGGCAAGACCGTGCAGGACGTGGCGCTGGACGTCGGCTACAGCTCCGCGTCGGCGTTTATCGTCATGTTCCAGCAGATCGCCGGCACCACCCCTGAGCGCTTTCGCCGTGCCTGATTCAGTGGCACACTATTTCGCAGACAAATAGCCGTAAACCGTCGGAGAACGCAGTGAAAATTCTGGTTGATGAAAATATGCCGTACGCGGCCGAGCTGTTCAGCCGCCTGGGCGACGTGCAGGCTGTGCCGGGCCGCCCGATCCCGCGTGAGGCGCTGGCGGATGCCGATGCGCTGATGGTGCGTTCGGTCACCAAGGTCAATGAAGCGTTGCTGGCCGGCAGCCGCATCGGCTTTGTCGGTACCGCCACCGCCGGCACCGATCACGTCGATGACGCCTGGCTGCAACGGCAGGGCATCGGCTTTTCCGCCGCGCCGGGCTGCAACGCTATCGCGGTGGTCGAGTATGTGTTCTCTGCCTTGATGCTGCTGGCCGAACGCGATGGCTTCCATCTGCGGGATAAAACCGTCGGCATCATCGGCGTGGGCAACGTCGGTTCCCGCCTGGACGCGCGCCTCAAAGCGCTGGGCGTGCGCACGCTGCTGTGCGATCCGCCGCGTGCCGATCGCGGCGACGCCGGGGAGTTTTGGCCGCTGGAGAAGCTGGTGGCCGAGGCCGACGTGCTGACCTTCCATACGCCGCTGAATAAATCCGGCCCATACCATTCGCTGCATCTGGCGGACGCCGACCTGTTGGCGGCGCTGCCGGACAACCGCATTCTGATCAACGCCTGCCGCGGGCCGGTGGTGGATAACGCCGCGTTGTTGCAGGTGCTGGAAAAGGGCAAAAAGCTGAGCACGGTGCTGGACGTGTGGGAACCGGAGCCGGATCTCTCCTTGCCGCTGCTGGCGCGGGTGGATATCGGCACTGCGCACATCGCCGGGTATACGCTGGAAGGCAAGGCGCGCGGCACCACTCAGGTGTTCGAAGCGTTCAGCCGCCATCTGGGGCAGCCGCAGCAGGTGGCGCTGGCCTCGCTGCTGCCGGTGCCGGAGTTCAGCCAGATCCGCCTCAACGGGCCGCTGGATGAAGCGCGGTTAAAACGATTGATGCACTTGGTGTATGATGTGCGCCGCGATGATGCGCCGCTGCGCAAAGTCGCCGGGCAACCGGGCGAATTCGATCGCCTGCGCAAGCACTATCAGGAACGCCGCGAGTGGTCGTCGCTGGCCGTGCAATGCGATGACAGCGCCAGCGCCGAGCTGCTCGGCAAGCTGGGTTTCAGCGTGGCATAGCGCGTAAGGTTGTCTTAAGCCAACGCCGCTACAGTGAGCGGCAAAGATTATCGGGCGGTGGTTGCACTGCCCGTCTGCTTTTATGAATGAAATACTCTGGAGAAAACCCGATGTCTGACGGCTGGAATATCGCGCTGCTCGGCGCCACTGGCGCGGTAGGTGAAGCGTTGCTGGAATTGTTGCAGGAACGCCAGTTCCCGGTGGGTGAGCTCTATCCTCTGGCAAGCGAACGCAGCGCGGGCGCCAATGTGCGCTTCAACGGCAAGTCTCTTCTGGTGCAAAACGCCGAAGAGTTCGACTGGTCACAGGCGCAGCTGGCCTTCTTCGTTGCCGGCAGCGAAGCTTCCGCGCGCTATGCCGAAGAAGCCGGCAACATGGGCTGCCTGGTGATCGACACCAGCGGCCTGTTCGCCATGGAGCCGGATGTGCCGCTGGTGGTGCCGGGCGTTAACCCGCAGGTGCTGGCGGATTACCGCAACCGCAATATCGTGGCGGTGGCCGACAGCATGGTCAGTCAGCTGCTGACGGCGATCAAACCGCTGACCGAACAGGCGGGGCTGTCGCGTCTGCACGTCACCACGCTGATGTCGGTATCGTCGCGCGGCAAGGTGGCGGTGGACGACTTGGCCGGCCAGAGCGCGCGCCTGCTGAACGGCATCCCGGCCGAGGAAGGCGTTTTCGGCAAGCAGCTGGCGTTCAACCTGTTGCCGCTGATTGCCGACGAGCAGGGCAGCGTGCGCGAAGAACGCCTGATCGTCGATCAGGTGCGCAAGGTGCTGCAGGATGAAGGGCTGCCGATTTCGGTGAGCTGCGTTCAGTCGCCGGTGTTTTACGGCCACGCGCAGGTGGTGCACCTGGAAGCGCTGCGCCCGCTGTCCGCCGAAGAGGCGCGCAGCGAGCTCGAAGAGGTCGAGGACATTCAGCTGAGCGAAGAGGACGATTACCCGACTCAGGTCACCGACGCCTCCGGCAGCGATGCGCTCAGCATCGGTTGTCTGCGTAACGATTACGGCATCCCCGAGCTGTTGCAGTTCTGGACGGTGGCGGACAATGTGCGCTTCGGCGGCGCATTGATGGCTATCGAAACCGCCGAGCGTTTGGTGCAGGAGCAGATGTACTGATGTCTGAGGTGGTCTCGCCCGTTCAGCCGACGCTGAAAATTGCGCTGGGCATCGAATATGACGGCAGCCGGTACTACGGCTGGCAGCGGCAGCAAGAAGTGGCCAGCGTGCAGCAACGCCTGGAGCAGGCGTTGAGCAAGGTGGCGGATGCGCCGATTAGCGTGCTGTGCGCCGGGCGTACCGACGCCGGGGTGCACGCCACCGGGCAGGTGGTGCATTTCGAAACCACCGCGCGCCGCAAGGACGCCGCCTGGACGATGGGGGTAAACACCCATCTGCCGCCGGATATCGCGGTGCGTTGGGTAAGCCCCGTCGCCGACGATTTTCACGCGCGTTTCAGCGCCACCGCGCGCCGCTACCGCTATATTATTTTCAACCATCGCTACCGGCCGGCGGTGCTGCAACAGGGGGTGACGCATTTTTATCACCCGCTGGACGCCGATCGTATGCATCGGGCGGCGCAGGCGCTGCTGGGCGAAAACGACTTCACTTCGTTCCGCGCGGTGCAATGTCAGTCGCGCACCCCGTGGCGCTGCGTAAAACACGTTAAGGTTACGCGCTACGGCGAATATATTGTGGTAGATATCAAGGCGAATGCCTTCGTGCATCACATGGTTCGCAACATCGTCGGCAGCCTGATGGAGATCGGCTGCGGCAATCAGGATGAGAACTGGATGGCCGAGTTGCTGGCGCTGAAAGATCGCAACCTGGCGGCGGCGACGGCGCGAGCCGAGGGGCTGTATCTGGTTGCCGTGGATTACCCTGACCACTTTGGTCTACCGCGACCGCCGATGGGGCCGCTGTTTTTGCCCGACGATTAAACGCCGGCACGCCTGAAAGCGTCGCTCCCTTGTGCTTCTGCCGGGTGACTGAAACACCCGGCATCAATGAGAGAATTTATGGACATCATCAAGTTTATTATTGATTTCATTCTGCATATTGATGTGCACCTGGCCGAACTGGTCGCACAATACGGCATGTGGGTCTACGCTATTCTGTTCCTGATCCTGTTTTGCGAAACCGGTCTGGTGGTGACGCCGTTCCTGCCGGGGGATTCTTTGCTGTTTGTCGCCGGTGCGCTGGCGGCGTTGCCGACCAACGATCTGAACGTGCACACCATGGTGGCGTTGATGGTGGTGGCGGCGATCCTCGGCGATGCGGTGAACTACACTATCGGGCGATTGTTCGGCGAGAAGCTGTTCAGCAACCCGAATTCGAAAATTTTCCGCCGCAGCTATCTGGACAAGACGCACCAGTTCTATGAGAAACACGGTGGGAAAACGATTATTCTGGCGCGATTCGTGCCGATCGTGCGTACTTTTGCGCCGTTCGTCGCCGGTATGGGGCATATGTCCTATCGCCACTTCGCCGCCTACAACGTGATTGGCGCACTGGTTTGGGTGCTGCTCTTCACTTATGCTGGCTACCTGTTCGGCGATCTGCCGGTGGTGCAGGAGAACCTGAAACTGCTGATCGTCGGGATCATCATCGTTTCGATTCTGCCGGGCGTGATTGAAATTTGGCGCCACAAGCGCGCCGCCGCCCGCCAGCAAAAACAATAAAAACATCGCTCAACCTGTCGGTTCGACCAGTTTTTTGTCCACAGCGTCGGGCCGATATGGTTTAATGAGCGACATTATGGTCTGTTCCTGCGAACAACCCTGAAGCCGATGCCTCAGTCGCCGCGCTTGCCGCGCCGCGAACGGGCATTTTTTCATTGGGGTGTTTTCGGGGGGATTGTTAAAGCATGAACAGCGGACTGGCGTGTGCCAGGTTCAAACAGAAAGGTCATCGATGAGCTGGATTGAACGAATTCTTAACAAGAGCAATATCACACAAACCCGTAAGGCGAGCATTCCTGAAGGGGTCTGGACCAAATGCGACAGCTGCGGCCAGGTTCTCTACCGCGCCGAGCTGGAGCGTAATCTGGAAGTGTGTCCGAAGTGCGACCACCATATGCGTATGAGCGCGCGCGCGCGTCTGCATACCCTGCTGGATGAAGGCAGCGAAGTGGAGCTGGGCAGCGATCTGGAGCCGAAAGACGTTCTGAAATTCAAGGATTCCAAGCGCTATAAAGATCGTCTGGTCGCCGCACAGAAAGCGACCGGCGAGAAAGATGCGCTGGTGGTGATGAAGGGCACGCTGTACGGCATGCCGATCGTCGCGGCGTCCTTTGAATTCGCCTTCATCGGCGGTTCGATGTCTTCCGTGGTTGGCGCGCGTTTCGTGCGTGCGGTTGAGCAGGCGCTGGAGGACAACTGTCCGCTGGTGTGCTTCTCCGCCAGCGGCGGCGCGCGCATGCAGGAGGCGCTGATGTCGCTGATGCAGATGGCGAAAACCAGCGCGGCGTTGGCCAAAATGCAGGAGCGCGGCTTGCCGTACATCTCCGTGCTGACCGACCCGACCATGGGCGGCGTCTCCGCCAGCCTGGCGATGCTGGGCGACATCAACATCGCCGAGCCGAAAGCGCTGATCGGCTTTGCCGGCCCGCGCGTGATCGAGCAGACCGTGCGCGAGAAACTGCCGCCGGGCTTCCAGCGCAGCGAGTTCCTGATCGAAAAAGGCGCGATCGACATGATCGTTCGCCGCCCGGAAATGCGCCAAACGCTGGCGAGCATTCTGTCCAAGCTGACCAACCAGCCGCAGCCGCATTTCGATGAGGCCGCGCCGGTCATTGAGCCGGAGCAGCAGGCCGACGCCTGAGGCAAAGACGGATCCCGCCCGGGTTCAGCCGCCACTTTGTGGCTAAGTGACGGCTGATGCCCGTTCCCTGCCGGCCGCAGCCCTTCTCGCTGCGGTTTGCAGGCTGGCGGCAGTCACGAAGCGCATCGCCTTTACCGCGGTGAGGGTGGTGCCCTGATGGATTAATGAACCCAAGTTCAGTGATGGGACTCATGCAAAACCACCAAATTCCCCAAGCCACGTCGCCATTGAGCTCGTGGCTTTATTATCTGGAACGTCTGCACAGCCAGGCGATCGAACTCGGCCTTGAGCGCGTACAGCGCGTCGCGGCACATCTGGATTTACTGACCCCCGCTCCCACGGTGTTCACCGTTGCCGGCACCAACGGCAAAGGCACCACCTGTCGCACCCTCGAAGCCATTCTGCTGGCCGCCGGCCTGCGCGTCGGCGTCTACAGTTCGCCGCATCTGGTGCGCTATACCGAACGCGTGCGCATTCAGGGGGAAGAGCTGAGCGAAGCGGAGCACAGCCGCTCGTTCGCCGCCATTGAAGCCGGCCGCGGCGAAACGTCGCTGACCTATTTCGAATTCGGCACCCTGTCGGCGCTGCAGCTGTTCAAACAGGCGCGGCTCGACGTGGTGATCCTGGAAGTGGGGCTGGGCGGGCGTCTCGACGCCACCAACATCGTCGATCCGAGCGTGGCGGTGATCACCAGCATCGCGCTCGATCACACCGACTGGCTGGGCAACGATCGCGAAAGCATCGGCCGCGAGAAGGCCGGCATTTTCCGCAGCGGCAAGCCGGCGGTGGTGGGCGAACCCGACATGCCGAACAGCATTCGTCAGGTTGCCGAAACGCTGGGCGCGCCGCTGTATCGCCGCGGCGAAGCCTGGAGCTTCAGCGAGCAGGGAGATCGCTGGCAGTGGCAGGGCGGCGACACGCTGCTGACCGATCTGCCGACGCCGAACGTACCGCTGGCCAATGCCGCTACCGCGCTGGCGGCGCTGAACTGCTCCCCACTGGAAATCGACGAACGCGCGATCTTCACCGGGCTGCAACAGGCGACACTGCCGGGGCGTTTCCAGATCGTGCGGCGGGAGCCGACGCTGATCCTCGACGTGGCGCACAACCCGCACGCCGCCGGCTATCTGGCCGGGCGCCTGGCCAAACTGCCGCGCGACGGCGGCAAGGTGCGCGCGGTGGTGGGCATGCTGTCGGACAAAGACATCGCCGGCACGCTGGCCTGCCTCAGCGAGCAGGTGGATGAATGGTACTGCGCACCGCTCGACGGGCCGCGCGGCGCCAGCGTCGAACAGCTGGCGCAACATCTGACGGAACCGCGCCGCTTTAATGATGTCGAAACTGCCTGGCGGCAGGCTATGCAGGATGCTGATAAACAGGATATTGTGATCGTCTGTGGATCGTTCCACACCGTGGCGCAGGTGATGGCGGCGTTAGACGAGATGCGGGGAGTGTGAGTGGCGAGTAAATTTCAGAACCGACTGGTCGGAACCGTGATTCTGGTAGCGCTGGGGGTAATCATCCTGCCAGGGCTGCTGGACGGCAAAAAGAAGCATTACGAGGATGAATTCGCGGCCATTCCGTTGGTGCCGAAGGCGGGCGATGTCGAAGAGAACGACGTGCTGCCGCCGGTGACGCAGCCACTGCCGGCACAGCCGCCGGAAGGGGCGGGCGCGCTGGTCGAGCAGCAGGCGGCCAACGAAGCGGCGGCGCAACAGGCGGCGCGGCAGACTGCTCAGCAGCCGACGCAGGTGGCACCGCCGCCGGTCGAAACGCGTCCTCAACCGGTGCCGCAGCCCAAGCCGAAACCGGTAGAAACCAAACCGGTAGAAGTGAAGCCGAAGCCGACGCCGCAACCGAAGCCGGTGGAAGTGAAGCCGGCGCCGAAGCCGGAGCCGAAACCTGAACCGACGCCGAAGCCTGAACCGGCACCGCAGCCGAAACCGGCGGAAGAAAAAGCGCCGGCTGGACAAGCCTATGTCGTGCAGCTCGGGGCGTTGAAAAACGCCGCCAAGGCGAACGAGATTGTCGCCTCGCTGCGCCTCTCGGGCTATCGCGCCTTTACCGTGCCGTCAACGCCGGTGCAGGGGCAGATCACCCGCATCTACGTCGGCCCGGACGCTTCCAAGCAGAAGCTGCAGGCGGCGCTGCCGTCGCTGAACTCGATCAGCGGGCTGAGCGGGCAGGTGAAGCCGTACGGCCGTTAAACCCCGCAGGGGCGCAGCACGATGCGCCCCTGAATTAAGGAGTTGTGGAGAGAAAGCGAGAAAAACCGCGCCTTTTACAGGCGAAATCACCTATGTAGGCGCGGCGATTGGGAATTTTTTGATCGCCGCTTTTTATTTGTAACGTGGTAGGAAATCCCCTACGCAAACGTTTTCTTTTTCTGTTAGAATTCGCCGCGAATTGGATGCAGGGGCGATTCATCATTGGAATAGTTCATGGTCTGGATTGATTACGTCATTATAGCGGTGATTGGATTTTCGGCTCTGGTGAGCCTGATCCGAGGGTTTGTTCGCGAAGCATTGTCACTTGTGACATGGGGATGTGCGTTTTTTGTTGCCAGCCATTTCTACTCTTACCTTGCGGTCTATTTCACTCGTTTTGAAGATGAACTGGTGCGAAACGGCATCGCGATCGCGATTTTGTTCATCGCGACCTTGATCGTAGGGGCTATTGTTAACTATGTGATTAGCTCACTGGTAGAGAAAACCGGGTTGTCGGGCACCGACCGCGTGTTGGGCATCTGCTTCGGCGCGCTGCGCGGAGTGTTGATCGTCGCGGCGATCCTGTTCTTCCTGGACACCTTTACCGGCTTCTCACAAAGCGCCGACTGGAAACAGTCGCAGCTCATTCCCCAGTTCAGTTACGTCATCAGGTGGTTCTTTGACTACCTGCAGAGCACGTCGAGTTTCTTGCCGACCCAATTGCCGGGGCGGTAGCGCTGATGAGGAAAAGACAACATGTGCGGTATTGTCGGTATCGCCGGTTTCATGCCGGTAAACCAGTCGATTTATGATGCGCTGACGGTGCTTCAGCACCGTGGCCAGGATGCCGCAGGCATCGTCACCATTGACGCCCACAACGGGTTCCGTTTGCGTAAAGCCAACGGCCTGGTGAAGGATGTGTTTGAGGCGCGCCATATGCAACGCTTGCAGGGCAACATGGGCATTGGCCATGTGCGTTACCCGACGGCCGGCAGCTCGAGCGCCTCTGAGGCCCAGCCTTTCTACGTCAACTCGCCGTTCGGCATTACGCTGGCCCACAACGGCAACCTGACCAACGCCCATGAGCTGCGCCAAAATCTGTTCGAAAGCGGCCGCCGCCATGTCAACACCACCTCCGACTCGGAAATCCTGCTGAACGTGCTGGCCAGCGAGCTGGACCGCTTCCCGCACTACCCGCTGGAGGCCGACAACATCTTTACCGCGGTCGCCGCCATGCATCAGCAACTGCGCGGCGCTTATGCCTGCGTGGCGATGATCATCGGCCACGGCCTGCTGGCGTTCCGCGACCCGAACGGCATTCGCCCGCTGGTGATCGGCAAGCGCACGCTGGAGGATGGCCGCAGCGAGTACATGGTGGCCTCCGAGAGCGTGGCGCTGGATACCCTGGGCTTTGAGTTCCTGCGCGACGTGGCGCCGGGCGAAGCGGTGTACATCACCACCAAGGGCCAGCTGTTCACCCGCCAGTGCGCGGAGAACCCGAAAACCAACCCGTGCCTGTTCGAATACGTTTATTTCGCGCGTCCGGACTCCTTTATGGACAAGATCTCGGTCTACAGCGCCCGCGTGCGCATGGGCCAGAAGCTGGGTGAGAAGATCGCCCGCGAGTGGGAAGATCTGGACATCGACGTGGTGATCCCGATTCCGGAAACCTCCTGCGACATCGCGCTGGAGATCGCGCGCATTCTCGAGAAGCCATACCGCCAGGGCTTTGTGAAGAACCGCTACGTCGGCCGCACCTTCATCATGCCGGGCCAGCAGGCGCGGCGCCAGTCGGTGCGCCGCAAGCTGAACGCCAACCGCGCCGAGTTCCGCGACAAGAACGTGCTGTTGGTGGATGATTCCATCGTGCGCGGCACCACGTCGGAACAGATCGTCGAGATGGCGCGCGAAGCGGGCGCCAAGCGCGTGTACCTGGCTTCCGCCGCGCCGGAAGTGCGCTTCCCGAACGTCTACGGCATCGACATGCCGAGCGCCAACGAACTGATCGCCCACGGGCGTGAAGTGGATGAAATCCGCCAGATCATCGGCGCCGACGGGCTGATTTTCCAGGACCTGGACGATCTGATCGAAGCGGTGCGCGAAGAGAACCCGGACATCACCCAGTTCGAATGTTCGGTGTTCAACGGCATCTACGTGACCAAAGACGTCGACCAAAGCTATCTGGAATACCTGGAGTCGCTGCGCAGCGACGACGCCAAGGCGCTGCGGGGGCAAACCGAAGCGGAAAATCTGGAACTGCATAACGAAGGCTAACCGCCTGCGTTGCTCCCTCAGGGTGCATCGCCGCGTCTGCGGCGGTGCACCTTGCTCCTCTGACTTGCTTATCCCTCGCCATTGCGGCAAAGTCTGCCTGATCTTACTTTTTACGGCAGAGGCCATTTTCCATGAAACGACTCATCATCGGCATTTCCGGCGCCAGCGGCGCTATCTACGGCGTGCGCCTGTTGCAGGTTTTGCGCGACGTCGCAGAGGTGGAAACCCATTTGGTGATGAGCAACGCGGCAAGACAGACGCTGGCGCTGGAAACGCCGTACAGCCTGCGTGAAGTGCAGGCGCTGGCCGATGTGGTGCACGATGCGCGCGACATCGCCGCCGGCATCTCCTCCGGCTCCTTCAAGACCCTGGGCATGGCGATCCTGCCCTGCTCGATCAAAACCCTGTCCGGCATCGTCAACAGCTACAGCGACGGGCTGCTGACCCGGGCCGCCGACGTGGTGCTCAAAGAGCGCCGCCGTTTGGTGCTGTGCGTGCGGGAAACGCCGCTGCATTTGGGGCACCTGCGGTTGATGACCCAGGCAGCGGAGATGGGGGCGGTGATCATGCCGCCGGTGCCGGCGTTTTACCACCAGCCGAAAAGCGTGGAAGACATCATCGATCAGACCGTTAATCGGGTGATCGACCAGTTTGATATCGAACTGCCGACCGACCTGTTCACCCGCTGGCAGGGTGTTAATTAACAGTTTCATCCCTAAATTGGTACATTTGTGCAACACCGCACTGAATTAGGGCGGAGTATGCACCATAATGATCCCACTTCATCACGCTCACTGTTTCATGGCGCCGCCTTGTCGCGGCTGCCAGTGGCGCGGCCCCGACCGGCCGATTTAATTTTGCGGTTATCGTCCCAGGAAACAGTATTGTGAAGGCCGGAGCCGTTCCCTCCGCCCGTAGCACCGAATGTGGCACGATTACTGCAAATTGATTTGGTGGGGAAAGTAATGCCCGTAGTGGCATCAAAAAAATCAATTTGAGGGTAATTTATGAAAAAGCGGGTTTTGATTTTGCCGTTAGTTCTGGCTTTGAGCGCCGCCAGCAGCGCCTTTGCCGCCATTCCTTCCACGCTGAAGATTGGCACCGATCCGACATACGCGCCGTTTGAATCCAAAAACGCCAAAGGCGAGCTGGTTGGCTTTGACATCGATTTGGCCAAAGAGCTGTGCAAACGCATCAATACCCAATGCACCTTCGTGGAGAGCGACTTCGATGCGCTGATCCCATCCCTCAAGGCGAAGAAGATTGACGCCATTATCTCTTCGCTGTCCATCACTGAAAAACGCCAGCAGGAAATCGCCTTTACCGACAAGCTGTATGCCGCCAACGCGCGTCTGATCGCGCCGAAGGGCTCCAAGCTGCTGCCGACCGCCGAAGCGCTGAAAGGCAAGAGCGTGGGCGTGCTGCAGGGCACCACCCAGGAAGCCTACGCCAACGCCATGTGGCAGCCGAAAGGGGTGACCGTCGTGCCTTACCAGAATCAGGATCTGGCTTATGCCGACCTGGCCTCCGGCCGTATCGATGCTGCTTTCCAGGATGAAGTGGCGGGCAGCGACGGCTTCCTGAAACAGCCGCCGGGCAAAGACTATGCGTTCGCCGGCGAATCGGTGAAGGATGACAAGTTCTTCGGCGTCGGCACCGGCATGGGGCTGCGCAAGACCGATACCGAGCTGAAAGCGGCGCTGGACAAAGCCTTCGCCGAGATGCGTAAAGACGGCACCTACGACAAATACGCGAAAAAGTACTTCGACTTTGACGTCTACGGCGGGTAATCCGCTTCCCGTTCCATGCTGTGACTGCGGGGCCGGTGCGCCGGCCCCGATGGTTCGGATCCTAGACCACAGGGTGAAGTAGATGCTGCAAGGCTATTCCCAACTGATTTTCGAGGGGGCTCTGGTGACGTTGGAGCTGGCCCTCAGTTCCGTGGTGCTGGCGGTGGTGATCGGTCTGATCGGCGCCGGTGGCAAACTGTCTCATAACCCCTTTATCTCCGGCCTGTTCGGCGCTTATACCACGCTGATCCGCGGCGTGCCCGATCTGGTGCTGATGCTGCTGATCTTTTACGGTTTGCAGATCGCGCTGAACAACATCACCATGCTGCTGGGCTTCGCGCAGATCGATATCGATCCGCTCGGCGCCGGCATCATTACCCTCGGCTTTATCTACGGCGCTTATTTTACCGAGACCTTCCGCGGCGCCTATCTGGCGGTGCCGAAAGGGCAGATCGAAGCGGCGACGGCCTACGGCTTCAGCGGCGCGCAGATCTTCCGGCGCATTCTGTTCCCGGCGATGATGCGTTTCGCCTTGCCGGGCATCGGCAACAACTGGCAGGTGATCCTGAAGGCGACGGCGCTGGTGTCGATCCTCGGCCTGAACGACGTGGTGAAAGCCACGCAGTTGGCGGGGAAAGGCACCTATCAGCCGTTCTTCTTCGCCATCGTGGCCGGCGTGGTTTACCTGATCTTCACTACCGTTTCCAACGGCGTGCTGCTGTGGCTTGAACGGCGTTACTCACTGGGCGTCAAGAGGGCCGAGCTATGATTGAGATCCTGCAACAGTATTGGCAGTCGCTGCTGTGGAGCGACGGCTACCGCTTCACCGGCGTGGCGGTAACGCTGTGGCTGCTGATCGCCTCGGTGGTGATGGGCGGGCTGCTGGCGATCCCGATGGCGGTGGCGCGCGTCTCTTCCATCCGCTGGGTGCGTTTCCCGGTGTGGCTCTACACCTATGTGTTTCGCGGTACGCCGCTGTACGTGCAGCTGCTGGTGTTCTACTCCGGCATGTACAGCCTTGAGATCGTGCGCGGCAGCGAGTTTCTCAACGCGTTTTTCCGCAGCGGGCTCAACTGCACCATCCTGGCGCTGACGCTCAACACCTGCGCCTATACCACCGAGATCTTCGCCGGGGCCATCCGCTCGGTGCCGCACGGTGAAATCGAGGCCGCCAACGCCTACGGTTTCTCGCGCTTCAAGATGTATCGCTGCATCATTTTGCCTTCGGCGCTGCGCACCGCGCTGCCGGCTTACAGCAACGAAGTGATCCTGATGCTGCACTCCACCGCGCTGGCGTTTACCGCCACCGTGCCGGATCTGCTGAAGATCGCGCGCGACATCAACGCCGCGACCTATCAGCCGTTTTACGCTTTCGGCATTGCGGCGGTGCTGTACCTGATCATCTCCTACGTGTTAATCAGCCTGTTCCGCAAGGCTGAAAGACGCTGGATGGCACACGTTAGTCACTGATAAATGACGGGAAGAAAAACCATGTCTGAGAATAAATTAGCCGTCACGGAACTGCATAAACGCTATGGCGACCACGAAGTGCTGAAGGGCGTCTCGCTGGCGGCCAACGCCGGGGATGTGATCAGCATCATCGGCTCCTCCGGCTCCGGCAAAAGCACCTTTCTGCGCTGCATCAACTTCCTCGAGAAGCCGAGCGAAGGCTCGATCAGCCTGAACAACGAAGACATTCGCATGGTGCGCGACAAAGACGGCCAGCTGAAGGTGTTCGACAAGAAGCAGCTGCAGCTGCTGCGCACCCGCCTGACCATGGTGTTCCAGCATTTCAATCTGTGGAGCCACATGACGGTGCTTGAGAACGTGATGGAGGCGCCGGTGCAGGTGCTGGGGCTGAGCAAGGCCGAAGCGCACGAGCGCGCGGTGCGCTATCTGGATAAGGTGGGCATCGATGAGCGGGCGCGCGGCAAATACCCGGTGCACCTGTCGGGCGGCCAGCAGCAGCGTGTTTCTATCGCCCGCGCGTTGGCGATGGAGCCGGAAGTGCTGCTGTTTGACGAACCGACGTCGGCGCTGGATCCCGAGCTGGTGGGCGAGGTGCTGCGTATCATGCAGAAGCTGGCGGAGGAGGGGAAAACCATGGTGGTGGTGACGCACGAAATGGAGTTTGCGCGCCACGTTTCCAACCACGTGATCTTCCTGCACAAAGGGTTGATTGAAGAGCAGGGGCCGCCGGCCGAGCTGTTCGGCAACCCCAAAAGCCCGCGCCTGCAGCAGTTCCTGTCCGGCGCGTTGAAGTAACTTCAGATCAGCGGGCTTCGGCCCGCTGATTAATCACGTCATCCAGCGCCTGTTCCAGCTCCAGATAGCGGAAGTGGAAGCCGGCCTCCTCCAGCCGCTTCGGCACCGCCCGCTGGCCGCCGAGCACCAGCACCGCCGCTTCCCCCATCAACAAACGCATGACGAACGCCGGTACCCGCAGAAACGCCGGGCGATCGAGCACGTTGGCCAATTGGGCGGCGAACTGCTCGTTATGCACCGGGTAGGGAGCGACCATGTTGAACGGGCCGGTCAGAGTGGCGTGATCCAGCAAATAAATAATGCCGTTGACCATGTCTTCGAGATGGATCCACGGCAGGTATTGGCGGCCGTCGCCGATCGGGCCGCCCAGCCCGAAGCGGAACGGCGGCAGCATTTTAGCCAGCGCGCCACCCTGTGGCGCCAGCACCACGCCGGTGCGCAGCAGGCAGACGCGGGTTGCGCCGCTCTGCGCCTGCAGCGCCAGCGCTTCCCAGCGTTGGCACAGCTGGTGGGTGAATTCGTCGTGCGGCGGCTCCTCTTCGGTGACCACCGCCTGTCCCTGGTCGCCGTAGTAGCCGACGGCGGAACCGGAAATCAGCACGCCGGGCGGCGTGCTGCCGGCCTTGATAAGCTGCGCCAACCGCTCGGTCAGATCCCAGCGGCTATGGCACAGCCGCTGTTTCTGCTGTGCGCTCCAGCGCTTGTCGGCGATAGGTTCGCCGGCCAAATTGATCACCGCATCGAAGTCATCCAGCGACTGCCGGTCGTCCAGCGTTTGCCAATAGCTCGGCTGGTCGCCCAGCCTGGCCCGGGCTCGCCGTTCGTCTCGCGTCAGCACCGTAATGTGGTGAGAAAGCGCCAGCAGCCTGGCCGTCAGGCTGCTGCCTATCAATCCCGTTGCGCCGGTGATCAGGATCCGCATGGTCGACCTCCCTGAGTTAGTCCCGGCGGTAGCTCATGGTCATGGAGACCGAATCGGCGTAGCGCAGGGCCAGAAGTTTATCTATCTCCACTTCAGCATAGGTCACCCAGGCGTGTTCTTTTACGATATCGAGCACATCCTGCGTTAATTTTTCCAGCAGCGCGAAACGGTTATCTTCCACATGGCGGATGATCGCTTTGGTGATGGTGCGGTAGTTGAGCGCGTCGGCGATGTCTTCGCTGTTGCGTGCCTTGTCCGCCGGGTAGTGGATCACCACGTTAATCAGGACGTCCTGTCGGTTGTTGATTTCTTCTTCCTTGATACCGATGAACGTGCGCAACCGCAGATTTTTAATGCGAATAACGGCGTCGGGTTGACTGAAAGACATCAGAGATTCTCCATAGGTCTGATTATTGGCGTTCAGAATACACGGAAAGTAGAGAAATGATAACGCAGGGGCGATGTGACTCCCCGGCGGCGGGGAGTCGAGTCGGGGAGCGGGGGTTAGCCCTGTTCAGCCAGCTTATAGGCGCGCTCGGTCGCCGGGCGGTTGCTGATGCGCTCGAACCAGTTGCGCACCGCCGGGTAATCCGCCAGATCGATGCGCTGGCGCGGATGCGAAACCACCCACGGGTAGGTGGCGATATCGGCGATGCTGTAGTTGTCGCCGCCCAGATACGGGTGCTTTTGCAGCTCGGCTTCCAGCACGCCGTACAGCCGCTTGGTCTCCAGCTGGTAGCGCTCGATGGCGTAAGGCACCGGCTGCGGCGCGTAGTGGTTGAAGTGGTGATTCTGCCCGAGCATCGGCCCGAAACCGGCCACCTGCCAGAACAGCCACTGCAGGGTGGCGGCGCGTTCGCGCAGGCCCTTGCTCAACAGCTTGCCGGTTTTCTCCGCCAGATACAGCAGGATTTCCCCGGACTCGAACAGGCTGATTGGCGCGCCGCCGTCCACCGGTTGCTGATCGACGATCGCCGGGATTTTGTTGTTGGGAGAAATGCTCAGAAAGTCCGGTTTGTACTGCTCGCCGGCGCTGATGTTTACGCGATGGATACGGTAGGGTAAGCCGACCTCTTCCAAAAACAAGGTGATCTTGTGACCATTGGGAGTAGGCGCGTAATACAGGTCAATCATGTTGCCTCCTGCGGTAAGGTGATCTGTAATTCATTACACGTTGCTGCGGTCTTCGCCGCGCACAAAGGTATATCAGAGATCCAACAATAGCAGCTAAGGATAGCAGGCTATGTGGGATTCGTCCGATGCTATCTGCGCGGTTGGATCACAATTCTCCACCGGGTCGGGCGGCGGTTTGCCGCACGGCGCCGGCGCGGTAAAATGGCGCTTATTTCCCTCTATAGGACAAGGTTATGAAGCTGATGTTCGCCTCGGATATTCACGGATCGCTGCCTGCTACCGAACGCGTGCTGGAATTGTTCGAACAAAACGGCGCCGACTGGTTGATTCTTCTGGGTGATTTGCTGAATCACGGCCCGCGCAACGCGCTGCCGGCCGGGTATCAGCCCGCTCAGGTTGCCGAACGATTGAATCGCTATAGCGACAAGATCATCGCCGTTCGCGGCAATTGCGACAGCGAGGTCGATCAGATGCTGCTGACGTTTCCCATCGAGGCGCCCTGGCAACAGGTTTTACTGCAAAAAAGACGATTGTTTTTGACCCACGGTCACCTTTATCATCCCTCGGCACTGCCGCCGTTATCCCGCGGTGACGTCCTGGCCTACGGCCATACGCATCTGCCGCAGGCGGAGCGGCAGGGTGAGATCTATTGCTTCAATCCGGGCTCGGTCAGCATTCCCAAAGGGGGCTTTCCGGCCAGCTACGGCATGTTGGATCGGGGCACTTTGCGCGTGCTGACGCTCGACGACGGCAAGGTCGTCGCGGAAGTGGCGTTAACACGCTAAACGCACTAATTTATACACACACAATAAAAATCTTTGAAAAACACTCATTGATTAACCAGCGCGCGGGATGCATCGCGCCAAAATAGAAGGTTTTAGAGGATGGCGGAACAGGGTCAGGCTGCAGATACCGAATGGGTTGATATCGTCGACGAGCAAAACGAGGTGATCGCGCAATCCAGTCGTCAACAGATGCGGGCGGAGCGGCTGCGTCATCGTGCTACCTATATTGTGGTGCATGATGGGATGGGAAAAATTCTGGTGCAGCGTCGCACCGAGATCAAGGACCTCTACCCGGGCTGGTTGGACGCAACGGCGGGTGGCGTAGTGCAAAGCGGTGAAAACGTGCTGGATTCGGCGCGCCGCGAGGCGGAAGAAGAGCTGGGCATCGCCGGTGTGCCTTTCGCCGAACACGGTCTGTTCTACTTCGAAGAAGAGCAGTGCCGGGTGTGGGGCGCGCTGTTCAGCTGCGTATCGCACGGCCCGTTCGCGCTGCAGGAAGAAGAAGTGGCCGAGGTGTGCTGGCTGACGCCGGAAGAGATCACCGCGCGCTGCGACGAGTTTACTCCGGATTCGCTGAAGGCGCTGTCGCTGTGGCTGACGCGCAACAACGAACAGGATTACGGTAAGCCGCTCGACAACCACTGAGACGCCAACGCGTGAGAAAGCCGGTCATCGACCGGCTTTTTTATGGCGCGGGTTCAGCAGCTGTCGCGGCGGCACAGCGTGGCGGGCAGGGAGCCTGCCGGCAGCCAGGGCTGCTCGTTCAAGCGCGCCAGCAGCGCCTGGCCGGCCTGAATGCCGATGTCACGATGCGGAATGGTCATGGTGGTCAGCGGCGGCTGGCAGACTCGGCTGAACTCGCTGTTGCCGAACCCCACCACCGCCAGATTGTCCGGCACCTTGATGCGCCGCCGCTGGCATTCATACAGCGCGCCGCCGGCCAGTTCGTCCGAGGCGCACACCAGCGCGTCCAGCTCCGGCCAGGCCAGCAGGAATTCCGGCAGCTGCTGCGCGCCGGTGCTGAAGCTGGCGGGCTGCGCGGCGTTGATCACCCGATGCGGCGACATATGGTTGCGCAGCAGCGCCTTGTGCCAGCCCTGCAGGTGCTGCTGGAAGATCCACTGTTCCTGATTGGCGCACAGCAGCCCGATGTTCTGGTAGCCGCTGGCGATAACCGTTTGCGTCAGCTGATACATGGCCGCCACGTAGTCGATGCCGATGCTCATGTCGATCGGATCGGCGCGCACGGCGCCGATCTCCACCACCGGAATGTTGGCGGCGATGAGCGCGTTGCGGGCGTTTTGCGAATGCTCGACGCTGAGCAGCACCGCCGCCGCCAGGTTGTAAGAGAGCAGGGTCTCCAGCAGCTTCTCTTCGCGTTCGAGGTGATGCTGCGATTCCGCCAGCATGATGTGATAACCGGCCGGCTGCAGCACTTTCTGCAGGCCGGCGAACATCTCGGCGCAGCCGGATTCGGACAGGCTGGGCACCACCATGGCGATGGTGTAGGACGAGGCCGACGCCAGCGAACTGGCGGCCAGGTTGGGCAGATACCCCAGTTCGCTCACCGCGGCTTCAATCTTCTCGCGCAGTTTGTCTGAAACCTGCTCCGGCGTGCGCAGCGCGCGCGACACCGTCATGGTGCCGACGCCTGCCAGCTGCGCTACGTCAGCCAACGTCACCCTGCCCGTGCTGCGTCGTTTTTTACCGATCGACATGCCTAATCCCGACTGAAATGCGCGCGCGGCGCATAAAAATGGTGAGGGCGGGAAGCCGACGGCGCGGCTTCGACGATCCCCGTATGCGGCACATTCTACCCCGTTACCCGAAAGAGCGAGAAAAAATTGTGGTTAACGCCATGCCGCGGCGCGGCGTTTTGATAGCGCTATCACAGATCTGCATGATAGCGCTTTGGTAGCGCTATCTTTGTGATATCCATCACTGTGTGGCCGGGAGGGGTTGATTAAAGTTTTACCGTCGTCGGTGAATTAATCACCGGCCGAAACCATCAACCTTTAGGAGGGTAACGTGCTGAAAGTGTGGCTGACCGCCGATCATATACAGCTGTGCGAACGGGTGGAGGACTGGCGCCAGGCGGTAACGCTGAGTGCGCAGCCGCTGCTGCAAGACGGCGTGATCACGCCGAATTACCTGACGGCCATCTTTCATCAGCAGGAGAAGCTCGGGCCTTACTTTGTCCTGGCACCGGGCATCGCCATGCCGCACGCCCGGCCGGAGGAGGGCGCCAACGCGTTGGGATTATCGCTGCTGAAGATCCATCAGGGGGTGAACTTTCATTCCGCGGATAACGATCCGGTTCAGGTGGTGGTGATGCTTTCGGCGCCCGACGGCGACAGCCACATCGAATTGATTTCGCAACTGGCGGAATTATTTTCAGACAATCAGGCCATGGAGGCGTTATTTCACGCCAAAGATAAACGGCAAATCGAGGATATTATCGCCCGCTATTAACGCTTAATCACCAGGAACACTATTAATGCTAACAACGCCGGGAATATGACCGGCGGCGCTACCCTACACGCTAAATTCAACAGGTGGATATTATGAAAATCATGGCGATTTGCGGTTCCGGTCTCGGCAGCAGTTTTATGGTGGAAATGAACATTAAAAAGGTGCTGAAAAAGATGGGCGTGGCGGCCGAGGTCGAACACTCCGATCTGTCGTCCGCCACCCCCGGCGCCGCCGACGTGTTCGTGATGGCGAAAGACATCGCCGACAGCGCCAGCGTACCGGCCGAGCAGCTGGTGGTGATCAGCAATATCATCGACATTAATGAGCTGGAAGCCAAGCTGCGCGCTTACTTCGAAGCCCACTCAATCATCTGAATAAAACGATTGGCGAGGTGGATATGTTTATCCAGGAAACGCTTAAGTTTGTGGTGGATATATTAAAGGTGCCTTCGGTACTGGTCGGGCTTATTGCGCTGATCGGTTTGCTGGCGCAAAAAAAATCGTTTTCCGACGTGGTGAAAGGCACGGTAAAAACCATTCTCGGCTTCATCGTTTTGGGCGGCGGCGCCACGGTATTGGTCGGGTCGCTCAATCCGCTGGGCGGCATGTTCGAACACGCGTTCAATATTCAGGGCATCATTCCGAATAACGAAGCCATTGTCTCCATCGCGCTGGAGAAATACGGCGCCTCCACCGCGCTGATCATGGCGTTCGGCATGGTGGCGAATATCGTGGTGGCACGCTTCACCCGGCTGAAATACATCTTCCTGACCGGCCACCACACCTTCTACATGGCCTGCATGATCGGCATCATCCTAACGGTGGCGGGCTTCGAGGGCGTGCAGCTGGTGTTTACCGGCGCGCTGATCCTGGGGCTGGTGATGGCGTTCTTCCCGGCGATCGCCCAGCGCTATATGCGCCGCATCACCGGCAATGACGATATCGCTTTCGGTCACTTCGGCACCCTGGGCTACGTGCTGTCCGGCTGGATCGGCTCGAAGGTGGGCAAAAACTCGCGCTCGACCGAGGAGATGAACCTGCCGAAAAACCTCAGCTTCCTGCGCGACAGCTCCATTTCGATCTCGATGACCATGATCGTCATCTACCTGATCCTGGCGATCTGCGCCGGGCGGGCCTATGTGGAAAGCGAGCTCAGCGGCGGCCAGAACTACCTGGTGTATTCGATCATTCAGGCCATCACCTTCGCCGCCGGGGTGTTCATCATCCTGCAGGGCGTGCGTTTGATTCTGGCGGAAATTGTGCCGGCGTTCACCGGCTTCTCGGAAAAGCTGGTGCCGAATGCGCGGCCGGCGCTGGATTGCCCGGTGGTCTATCCCTATGCCCCCAACGCGGTGCTGATCGGCTTCCTGTTCAGCTTCCTTGGCGGATTGGCCGGGCTGTTCCTGCTGGGGCAGCTGAAGATGGTGTTGATCCTGCCCGGCGTGGTGCCGCACTTCTTCACCGGCGCTACCGCCGGGGTGTTCGGCAACGCCACCGGCGGGCGGCGCGGCGCGATGCTGGGCGCCTTTGCCAACGGGCTGCTGATCACCTTCCTGCCGGTATTGCTGCTGCCGGTGCTGGGGGCGCTGGGCTTTGCCAACACCACCTTCTCCGACGCCGACTTCGGCGCGATCGGCATCCTGCTGGGCAATATGGCGCGCTTTATGTCGAAGGAGATGATCATGCTGGCGATCGTCGCCGTGTTCGCGCTGCTGGTGGCGCATAACTTCCTGGGAAAACGCAAAGGCGCGCCGGCCGCTGACCGCGTCGAGAAATAACGAGGGCAGACTGATGAACGACACAACGAGCGAAACGGAAATTGAAGAGCTGCATACCCTGGCGCGGGCGATCCGCCTGGAAACGCTGAAAGCGCTGACCGGGCTGGGCTTCGGCCACTACGGCGGCTGCATGTCGGTGGTGGAGACGCTGGCGGTGCTGTACGGCAGCGTGATGCGTATCGATCCGGCGGATCCGGACTGGCCGGAGCGCGATGACTTCGTGCTGTCGAAAGGGCACGCCGGCCCGGCGCTGTACAGCACGCTGGCGATCAAGGGCTACTTCCCGCTGGCGGAGCTGAAGACCCTTAACCAGAACGGCACGCGTCTGCCGAGCCACCCGGACCGGCTGCGCACGCGTGGCGTGGACGCCACCACCGGCTCGCTGGGGCAGGGCGTGTCGATCGCCGCCGGCATGGCGTTGTCCCATCGGCTGGCGGGGCGCCGCAATCGGGTGTTCAGCATCCTCGGTGACGGGGAACTGAACGAAGGGCAGTGCTGGGAGGCGTTCCAGTTTATCGCCCACCACAATCTGAACAACCTGACGCTGTTCATCGATTACAACAAGCAACAGCTGGACGGCGCGCTGGACGAGGTGATCCAACCGTTCGATCTGGCCGCCAAGTTCCGCGCTTTCGGCTTTGAGGTGCAGACCATCAAGGGCGACGACATCGCGGCGCTGCTGGCGGCGGTGGCGCCGGCGCGCGGTGGCGAACAGCGGCCGCTGGCGATCGTGCTCGACAGCATCAAAGGGCAGGGCGTGGCCTATCTGGAAAACCTGTCGAACTCTCACCACCTGCGCCTGACGCCGGACGTGCAGCAGGAAATCGAAAAAGCCATCGCCGAACTGGAGGCCGCCCATGTTTAACGTAGTGACGCAGTTGGAAAACGACGCCGTCGAAATGCGCAAAGTCTACGCCGGCGCGGTGCGTCGGCAGATTGAGGCGGGCGCGCCGATCATCGCGCTGGAGGCGGATCTGATGAGCTCGATGGCGATGGACGGCGTGCACAAGGATCACCCGCAGCACGTGATCAACTGCGGCATCATGGAGGCCAACGTGATCGGCGTCGCCGCCGGGCTGTCGCTCACCGGCAGGGTGCCGTTTGTGCATACCTTTACCGCCTTCGCCAGCCGCCGCTGTTTCGATCAGCTGTTCATGTCGCTGGATTATCAGCGCAACAACGTCAAGGTGATCGCCTCCGACGCCGGGGTGAGCGCCTGCCACAACGGCGGCACCCACATGTCGTTCGAGGATATGGGCATTGTGCGCGGGCTGGCGCATTCGGTGGTGCTGGAGGTGACCGACGCCACCATGTTCGCCGATATTCTGCGTCAGCTGATGGATCTGCGCGGCTTCTACTGGGTGCGCACCATTCGCAAGCAGGCGACGCGCATCTACCAGGAGGGTTCGCGCTTTACCATCGGCAAGGGCAACCTGCTGCGCGACGGCGACGACATTACGCTGATTGCCAATGGCATCATGGTGGCGGAGGCGCTGAAGGCGGCGCAGATGCTGGCGCAGCAGGGCGTCAGCGCGGCGGTGATCGATATGTTCACCCTCAAGCCTATCGACCGTGAACTGATCAAAACCTATGCGGCCAAGACCGGGCGCATCGTCACCTGTGAAAACCACAGCATTCATAACGGGCTGGGATCGGCGGTGGCGGAGGTGCTGGCGGAAGAGTGCCCGGCACCGATGCGGCGCGTGGGGGTGAAGGAGCGTTACGGCCAGGTGGGCACCCAGGCATTTCTACAGCAGGAGTACGGCCTGACCGCCGAGCATATCCTGGAGGCCGCCGGGCAGTTGCTGCAAAAGCAGTTCTCGAGTCAATAACAACTGCTGTAACGAATGAGGTCTGGTGCTATGTATAAAGCACATACCTTCCTGCCCAGTATCTGAGTTATGACTCATACGTTATCAACTGAGAAGCCCCTTAGGGGGCTTTTTGTTTTAATGGATAATAGATAGTCAATGCTTGGGTAAAAAGAGATAATAAAAACAGTCTAATAAATACAATAAGTTATATTCATGGTGTGAATAATGATAACAGCAAGAGGCTCGTTCAGAAGGCTGACGCCAGGCGAGATCACGCTATCCCGTTTTCTCTATAAAAATGCCATCGACTACAGTCTTGTTAAAGTGCATAACGCGAGCTATTTCCCGTTTGGTTTGCAGAATGAGGAAACGGCCGTTACGCCTAATGGTGAACTTTATTGGCCTAAAAAACACTTCAGGGAAGATTTTTCCACAGAAACAACGCGCTACCTATGGTGGTTCATGCATGAAATGGCCCACGTATGGCAGTATCAGATGGGGATGAACGTCCGGCTGCGGGGAATAATGAGCTGGGCGGTAACTTATAAATACTCGCTGCCTGATTACTACTCCTTAGCTGATTATGGTATGGAGGCATAAGCCAGCCTTCTTGCAGATTACTTCATCCTTTCTCGTTATGGCAAAGAACGGTGGTTTGAGGTGAAACTGATGCAAGGTATTATAGGTCCTGATTTGAAAAGCCGTTATGAGCATGTTTTGAAAGGATTTCTTAATACTCCTGCCGACAGGGAAACCTGAAATGAGAAGAATCTATACCCTCATCATGATGATGTTGCTCAGTGGCTGTATCCTTGAAAAGCAACGTTTTTACGCTGCGGACATTACGCTGCGGGGAAATGATCTTACCGCAAACCTACTCAACACAGAGTGGCAGGTTCAGTCTGGTCAGCATCGCTATTGAACAACGGTTGGATAGTCAAACGCATGAGCTCTGGCGCAGGACCACTCTACCACCGAAGCCCGTTGAGACGATTACGCCCGGCCAATGTATCCCATACTCGTTCAAGGCATTTGAGAGCAATGCGCTATACACCGTGGCAATCAGTACCGTGGATCCTCAGGATGCAGATTCCAAACGTTTCTGGCAGCGCAGTTTCTCGCTGAAAATCAGCGACGGCCAGATTTTGCAGGTTATTGCCAGCGCGGAGTAATAAAGCGAGAGAAGGGATGAATGAAATAGCAAGGGCCGGCAATGCCGGCCCTTGTTTCGTTTGGCGATGAATTACGCCTTGGCGGCAGCGTCAGCCTGGGAAGACTGGATCGCCGTCAGCGCAACGGTGTAGACGATATCGTCAACCAGTGCGCCGCGCGACAGGTCGTTCACCGGCTTGCGCATGCCTTGCAGCATCGGCCCGATGGAGACCAGGTCAGCGGAACGCTGTACCGCTTTGTAGGTGGTGTTGCCGGTGTTCAGATCCGGGAAGATGAACACGGTCGCCTGGCCGGCTACCGGTGAGTTCGGCGCCTTGGACTTGGCAACGTCGGCCATGATGGCGGCGTCGTACTGCAGCGGGCCGTCGATGATCAGGTCCGGGCGTTTTTCCTGCGCCAGACGGGTCGCTTCGCGCACTTTCTCGACGTCGCTGCCCGCACCGGAGTTGCCGGTGGAGTAGGAGATCATCGCTACGCGCGGCTCGATGCCGAAGGCCGCGGCGGAATCCGCAGACTGGATGGCGATTTCAGACAGCTGCTCGGCGGTCGGATCCGGGTTGATCGCGCAGTCGCCGTAGACCAGTACCTGGTCAGGCAGCAGCATGAAGAACACGGAGGACACCAGCGAGCTGCCCGGCGCGGTTTTGATCAGCTGCAACGGCGGACGGATGGTGTTGGCGGTGGTGTGAACCGCGCCGGAGACCAGACCGTCGACTTCGCCTTGTTCCAGCATCAGGGTGCCGAGCACCACGTTGTCTTCCAGCTGCTCGCGCGCGACCACTTCGGTCATGCCTTTGCTCTTGCGCAGCTCAACCAGACGCGGCACGTAGTTTTCACGCACGGCGACCGGATCGACGATTTCGATGCCTTTGCCCAGCTCAACGCCTTGCGCTGCCGCGACGCGCTGGATCTCGTCCGGGTTGCCGAGCAGCACGCATTCCGCGATGCCGCGTTCGGCGCAGATGGCCGCCGCTTTCACGGTGCGCGGCTCGTCGCCTTCAGGCAGCACGATGCGTTTGCCGGCTTTACGCGCCAGCTCGGTCAGCTCGTAACGGAACGCCGGTGGAGACAGACGGCGTGAGCGCTCGGAGGTGGCGGTCAGCGAGTCGATCCACTCGGTGTTGATGTGGCTGGCCACGTAGTTCTGCACTTTCTCGATGCGCTGGTGGTCGTCCGCCGGCACTTCGAGGTTGAAGCTCTGCAGGCTCAGCGAGGTCTGCCAGGTGTTGGTGTCGACCATGAACACCGGCAGGCCGGTCTGGAAGGCGCGTTCACACAGCTTCTTGATCGGCTCGTCGATGGCGTAGCCGCCGGTCAGCAGGATGGCGCCGATTTCCACGCCGTTCATCGCCGCCAGGCAAGCGGAGACCAGCACGTCAGGACGGTCTGCGGAGGTTACCAGCAGAGAGCCCGGGCGGAAGTGTTCCAGCATGTGCGGGATGCTGCGCGCGCAGAAGGTCACGGACTTCACGCGGCGAGTCATGATGTCGCCTTCATTGACCACGCGGGCCTTCAGGTGGCGAGCCATGTCGATGGCGCGGGTGGCGATCAGATCGAAGCTCCACGGCACGCAGCCCAGAACCGGCAGCGGGCTGTTGGCGAACAGCTGCGCAGGATCGACGTGGGCGATGCTGGCTTTGGTGGAGTCGTCGAAGATTTCGGACAGGTCAGGGCGGGTGCGGCCCTGATCGTCGACCGGTGCGTTCAGCTTGTTGATGATCACGCCGGTGATGTTTTTGTTCTTGCTGCCGCCGAAGCTGGTGCGCGCCAGTTCGATGCGCTCTTTCAGCTGCGCCGGGGAGTCGTTGCCCAGCGCCAGCACGAAGACGATCTCGGCGTTCAGGGTTTTGGCGATCTCGTAGTTCAGCGCGTTGGCGAACTGATGCTTGCGGGTCGGCACCAGGCCTTCGATCAGCACCACTTCCGCGTCTTTGGTGTTCTCGTGGTAACGCGCCACGATCTCTTCCATCAGCACGTCTTGCTGGTTGGAGCTCAGCAGGCCCTCAACGTAGTCCATGCGCAGCGGTTCGGCCGCCGGGATGGTGGAGTTGCTGCGGATGATGGTGGTGGTCTGGTCGAGCGCGTTGTCGCCGGTGCGCGGTTGAGCGATAGGCTTGAACACGCTCAGACGAACGCCTTTTTGCTCCATGGAGCGGATGACACCCAGGCTGACGCTGGTCAGGCCGACGCTGGTGCCGGTGGGGATCAACATAATAGTACGTGACACAGAATAGTCCTCTTCACGATTAACATGAGGCTAAAACAACACCGTCAGCCTGGGCTGACGGTGTTTTGAGAGCATTACGCGGTCAGGCGGGATGCGTCCTGCGCGATGACCAACTCTTCGTTGGTCGGGATCACCAGCGCCAGGCGGCTGCCGTCTTTGGTGATGGCGCCGGATTTGCCGAAGCGAGCGGCCATGTTGCGGTCGTGGTCGATTTCGAAGCCCAGCAGGCCCAGTTTGTTCAGGGTCAGCTCACGCACCATGCCGGCGTTCTCGCCGATGCCGCCGGTGAAGATCACCGCGTCCAGACGGCCTTCCATCAGGGCGCTGTAGGCGCCGACGTATTTGGCCAGGCGGTGGCAGAACACGTCCATGGCGCGTTTGGCGTCGGCTTTGCTGTCGTAGTTGTCTTCAACGTAACGGCAGTCGCTGGTGACTTCGGTCAGGCCCAGCAGGCCGGATTCTTTGGTCAGCATCTTGTTGATCTGGTCAACGCTCATGCCCAGAGAATCGTGCAGGTGGAAGATGATAGCCGGATCGATGTCACCGCTGCGGGTGCCCATCACCAGGCCTTCCAGCGGGGTCAGGCCCATGGAGGTGTCAACGCACTGGCCGTTGCGCACTGCGGTAACGGAACCGCCGTTGCCCAGGTGGCAAGTGATCACGTTCACTTCTTCTACCGGCTTGTTCAGCATCTTCGCGGCTTCCTGAGTCACGTAGAAGTGGCTGGTGCCGTGTGCGCCGTAGCGGCGAACGCCGTGGTCGCGGTACAGGCTGTACGGCAGGGCGTACAGGTAAGATTCTTCCGGCATGGTCTGGTGGAACGCGGTGTCGAACACGGCAACGTTCTTGTCGGCCAGGTTAGGGAAGGATTTCAGCGCTTCCGCGATGCCGATCAGGTGAGCTGGGTTGTGCAGTGGTGCAAACGGCACGGAATCTTTGATACCCTGCAGAACTTCGTCGTTGATCACGGCGGAAGCGGTAAACTTCTCGCCGCCGTGCACGATGCGGTGGCCGATAGCGGTCAGCTGCGCAGAAAGCTCTGGTTTTTGTGCCAGAATAGTATTAACAATGAAGTTCAGCGCTTCGCTGTGTGCAGCGCCGGCCCCCAGGGCAGCTTCGTGTTTGGCGCCGTCCATTTTCCACTTGATGCGCGCTTCAGGCAGGTGGAAACACTCGGCCAAACCGGAGAGGAATTCGTCGCCGTTAACGGCATCGATGATGGCGAATTTCAGAGAAGAACTGCCGCAGTTAAGAACCAGTACTAGCTTACTCGACATGGAAGTACCTACTTAAATAGTCGTGTTGTTAAAAGAAAATCGAAAACACGTGGTGAATTAATCGTCAATCAGACAACAAGCGTAGCGCATAGTGCCGATGACATTTATGATTAACATCATGTGAAGTGCACAAATCACAGGATGATGGAAAAACCGATGATTTCTCTGCGGTTTAAATAATCTTGATTTTTATAGGGCTAAAAGTTGACAAAATTTACGTCATCTTCTACCGGCCACAAGGCCGGCTTAGGATACCGATAGCCCGGTGCAAACACAAAATAAATTTAAAGCTTCAAATTTTTTAGTATGGGCTCTGGCAGCACGCTTTTAGTTTCTTTACGTGACGTTGAGGTACGCAATGACGAGCAAACCGTCCGGTTCCGTAAGCTGGTTTCAGGTCTTCCAGCGCGGGCAGCATTATATGAAAACCTGGCCGTCAGACAAACGTCTGGCACCGGTCTTTCCGGAGAACCGCGTTGCGCGTGCCACCCGTTTCGCTATCCGTTTCATGCCGCCGTTGGCGATTTTCACGCTGACCTGGCAGATCGCGCTGGGCGGCCAGCTCGGCCCGGCGATCGCCACCGCGCTGTTCGCCTGCAGTCTGCCGATGCAGGGCTTGTGGTGGCTGGGGCGCCGTTCTGTTACGCCGCTGCCGCCGACGCTGCTGCAATGGTTCCATGAGGTGCGCAACAAGCTGACGGAAGCCGGGCAGGCGGTAGCGCCGCTCGAAGGCACGCCGACCTATCAGACGTTGGCCGATCTGCTCAAGCGTGCTTTCAAGCAGCTGGACAAAACCTTCCTCGACGATCTGTAACTGAGAAAAGGCCGCGTTGATGCGGCCTTTTTCGTCTAAGCGTCAATAACCCCGGTTTAAATCAAAGAACGGTCGAGTTGTGATTTCCTGCGTTCTTGCGCTGTGCGATGCTCCCGCCATCACACAGAAATGAGGAAATCCTGATGGAAATGACCAACGCCCAGCGGCTGATCCTGTCGAACCAGTACAAGATGATGACCCTGCTCGATCCGGACAACGGCGACCGTTATCGCCGGTTGCAAACCATCGTCGAACGCGGCTTCGGGTTGCAAATGCGCGAACTGGATCGCGACTTCGGCGAACTGAGCGAAGAGGTGTGCCGCACCATCATCAACGTGATGGAGATGCACCATGCGCTGCAGGTTTCCTGGGGCAACCTGAAAGAGAAGCAGGATCTGGACGAGCGCCGCCTGGCGTTTCTCGGTTTCGACGCCGCCACCGAAGCGCGCTACCTGAGCTACGTGCGTTTCCTGGTCAGCACCGAGGGGCGTTATACTCACTTCGATTCCGGCAGCCATGGTTTCAACGCCCAGACCAAAATGTGGGAAAAATACCAGCGTATGCTGGCGATCTGGCTGGCCTGTCCGCGCCAGTATCACCTGAGCGCCGTTGAGATAGCGCAAATCATCAATGCTTGATTAAGAAGAGGTTTTCTGTGGAGTGTAAGGGTTTTCTGTTCGATCTTGATGGCACCCTGGTGGATTCATTGCCGGCGGTAGAGCGCGCCTGGACGCACTGGGCCGAGCGCCGCGGCGTCAACCCGCAAGCGGTGCTGGACTTCATTCACGGTAAACAGGCCATGACTTCTCTGCGCCACTTTATGCCGGGCGAAAGCGAAGCGGAAATTCAGCGCGAGTTCGAGTTGCTGGAGCAGGCCGAAGCGCAGGATACCGACGGCGTTCGCGCGCTGCCGGGCGCGATTGCGCTGCTGGAGCGCCTGAACGCGCTCGGTATCCCTTGGGCGATCGTCACCTCAGGTTCGGTGCCGGTGGCCGGCGCTCGTCGCCAGGCCGGCGGTTTGCCGCAGCCGGAGGTGTTCATCACCGCCGAGCAGGTTAAACACGGTAAGCCACAGCCCGACGCCTATCTGCTGGGCGCCGAGCGCCTGGGGCTTGCGCCGCACGAGTGCGTGGTGGTTGAAGACGCGCCGGCCGGCATTCTCTCCGGCCTGGCGGCGGGCTGCCAGGTGATTGCGGTCAACGCGCCGGCGGATGCGCCGAAGCTGGATCAGGTCGACCTGCGGCTGGATTCGCTGGCGCAGATCGCCGTCGATAAAACGGCGCAGGGCGCAATCGTTCGCCGGCTGGCCTGAGCGGCATTATCTTCACCCTAATTGATTAGACCCCGCTTCGGCGGGTTTTTTTTATGCTATTTTTTAGACCCTTGGACATTTGCCGGATGAGGCCGTTTTGAACAGCGAATTACTGTGGGTGCTGAGTTTACTGCTGATTGCCATCGTGCTGTTTACCACCAACAAGCTGCGCATGGACGTGGTGGCGCTGTTGGTGATTATCGCCTTCGTACTGAGCGGCACGCTCAGCCTGCAGGAGGCGACGGTCGGTTTCAGCGATCCCAACGTGATTTTGATCGCGGCGCTGTTCGTGATCGGTGAAGGGCTGGTGCGCACCGGCGTGGCCTATCAGGTGGGGGACTGGCTGGTGAAAGTGGCCGGCAGCAGCGAAACCAAAATGTTGATGCTGCTGATGGTCACGGTCGCCGGGCTGGGGGCGTTCATGAGCTCGACCGGCGTGGTGGCGATCTTTATCCCGGTGGTGCTCAGCGTGACGGCCAGAATGAAGATCGCACCGGGGCGGCTGATGATGCCGCTCAGCTTCGCCGGGCTGATCAGCGGCATGATGACGCTGGTGGCCACGCCACCCAACATGGTGGTCAACAGCGAACTGGTGCGTGAAGGCATCCATGGTTTCGGTTTCTTCAGCGTGACGCCCATTGGCCTGGTGGTGCTGGCGCTGGGCGTCGGCTACATGCTGATCGCCCGGCGTTGGCTGGGCAGCGGTGAAACGGGCAAAGCCGGCGATGACTGGCAGCGCCGCACCTTCCGCGATTTGATCCGCGACTACAAGCTGACCGGCCGCGCGCGGCGGCTGGCTGTCCGCAGCGATTCGCCGCTGATCGGGCGTTCGCTGGATGAACTGCACCTGCGTGCGCGCTATGGCGCCAACGTGGTGGGCATCGAGCGCTGGAAACGCTTCCGGCGGGTGATGGTCAGCGCTTCCGGCAGCACCGAGCTGCGCGAGGGCGACGTTCTTTTGATCGACATGTCGGACAGCCAGGTCGATCTGCGCGAATTCTGCGGCGAGCAGCGGCTGGAGCCGATGGTGCTGCGCGGCGATTACTTCTCTGAACAGTCGCGCAACGTCGGCATGGCGGAAGTGTCGCTGATCCCGGACTCGGCGCTGCTGGGCAAAAGCTTGCGCGAAGCGGCGTTCCGCAGCCGCTACGATCTCAACGTGGTGGGCATCCGTCGCCACGGCGAGACGCTGGGCGGCAAGCTGGTGGACGAGCCGCTGGAGCTGGGCGACATTTTGCTGGTGATCGGCGACTGGAAGGCGATCCGTCAGCTGCAGGCCAAAACCCACGACTTTATCGTGCTCAACCTGCCGGCCGAGGTGGACGAAGTGGCACCGGCCATCACGCAGGCGCCGCACGCGCTGTTTTGCCTGGCGCTGATGGTGGCAATGATGTTGACCGACGAAATCCCCAACCCCATCGCGGCGCTGATCGCTTGTCTGCTGATGGGCAAGTTCCGCTGTATCGATATGGAGAGCGCCTATAAATCGATTCATTGGCCGAGCATCATTTTGATCGTCGGGATGATGCCGTTTGCGCAGGCGCTGCAAAAGACCGGCGGGGTGGATCTGATCGTCAGCGGGCTGATGGACGTCGCCGGCGGTGCGGGGCCGCGCGTGATGCTACTGTGCCTGTTCATCTTGTGCGCCACCATCGGCCTGTTTATTTCCAACACCGCGACGGCGGTGCTGATGGCGCCGATCGCCATCGCCGCCGCGCGCGAAATGGGCGTCTCGCCATACCCGTTCGCGATGATTATCGCCATCGCCGCGTCCGCCGCCTTTATGACGCCGGTCTCTTCACCGGTCAACACGCTGGTGCTGGGGCCGGGCAATTACAAGTTCGGCGATTTCGTGCGTCTCGGCGTGCCGTTCACTCTGCTGGTGATGGCGGTCAGCGTGATTGTGGTGCCGTGGCTCTACGGCTTTTAACGGCGCAGCGAGGCTGCGCCGGCGGGATTACAGCGAACTGTCGAGGCTGATTTCGTCCAATGACAGGCTGAAGCTGGGAATGAACACGTCCATGAAGTAGTCCATTTCCGGGCTGCGGCGCTGTTCCAGAGTTTTATCCAGCCGCGCCTTGGCCAGGGTGAATTCGTTGTTGCCGGCAGAGAGTTCCTCCAGGCATTTCAGGTAGGCGCACAGTGCGTCTGCCTGCTTCACTACCTGCTTTTCATCTTCGCTGTAGTAGTGCTCATCGAGAATGGTGCGGAAGTCGTTGCGCAGCTCCGCGGGGATCATGTCCAGCAGCTTTTGCTGGGCGATCTTTTCGATCTTCTTGTATTCATGGGCGATCTGCGGATTGTAGTACTTGATCGGCGTCGGCATGTCGCCGGTGATCACTTCGCTGGCGTCATGGTACATCGCCAGCAGCGCAACGCGGTCGGCGTTGAGGTTGCCGTTGAATTTGCGGTTCTTGATCACCGCCAATGCGTGGGCGACGAAAGCTACCTGCAGACTGTGTTCGGAGACGTTCTCGGTACGCACGTTGCGCATCAGCGGCCAGCGGTTGATCAGTTTCAGGCGGGATAGATGGGCGAAGAAATGGCTCTGGCTCATGGTGCTCTCTTTAACGGCAAGTGAGGGCCCCATTGTGAAGCAGTGACGGCGAATTTTGCAACCGGGCAATGAGAGAAGGGCGCAGCAAGGCGCTGCGCCCCAGGCGATTACTGGTGGTAACCTTCCAGGAAGCGGCCCAGCTTGCCGACCGCCATTTCCAGTTCGTCTACGCGCGGCAGGGTGACGATTCGCACGTGATCCGGGTAAGGCCAGTTGAACGCGGTGCCCTGCACCAGCAGCACTTTTTCCTGCAGCAGCAGGTCCAGCACCAGTTTCTGGTCGTCGTGGATGTTGAAGCGCTTGGCGTCGATGCGCGGGAACATGTACAGCGCGCCCTGAGGTTTTACGCAAGAGACGCCCGGAATGTCGTTGAGCAGTTCCCAGGTGCGGTTGCGCTGTTCGTACAGGCGGCCGCCGGGCTGAATGAATTCGCTGATGCTCTGATAACCGCCCAGCGCGGTTTGAATGGCGTGTTGCATCGGCACGTTGGCGCACAGGCGCATCGAAGCCAGCATCTCCAGCCCTTCGATATAGCCTTTGGCGTGCTTCTTCGGCCCGTTCAGCACCATCCAGCCCTGGCGGAAGCCCGCCACTCGGTAGGTTTTCGACAGGCCGTTGAAGGTCACGGTCAGCAGATCCGGCGCCAGCGCGGCGATCGAATGGTGCTCGGCTTCGTCATACAGGATCTTGTCGTAGATCTCGTCGGCGAAGATGATCAGGTTGTGTTGACGGGCGATCTCGACGATCTGTTCCAGCAGCGCTTTGCTGTAAACCGCGCCGGTCGGGTTGTTCGGGTTGATGATCACGATGCCGCGGGTGCGCGGGGTGATCTTGCTGATGATGTCGTCCAGATCCGGGAACCAGCCGGCCTGCTCATCGCACAGGTAGTGCACGGCCTTGCCGCCGGACAGCGATACCGCGGCGGTCCACAGCGGGTAGTCCGGCGCCGGCACCAGCATTTCGTCGCCGCTGTTGAGCAGCGCCTGCATGGATTGGACGATCAGCTCCGAGACGCCGTTGCCAATGTAGATATCCTCAACGGTCACGTCACGCATGTTGCGCGCCTGATAGTGCTGCATGATCGCTTTACGCGCCGAGAAGAGGCCTTTGGAATCGGAGTAGCCTTGCGCCGTGGGCAGATTGCGGATCACGTCGACCAGGATTTCGTCCGGGGCGTCGAAACCGAACGGGGCAGGGTTGCCGATGTTCAGTTTCAGGACTTTGTTGCCTTCTTCTTCAAGACGTTTAGCTTCTTTAAGCACCGGGCCGCGAATGTCATAGCAGACGTTGTCCAGTTTGCTGGATTTCTCAATGGGGGACATAAAAAGTTGAGCCTTTTGCTGGGATAGGGGCGCTCCTACCGTGGGACGCCGCAACCCGCCCAATGTACTCCTGGCGTAGTTGCTTTTGAAGGGTTTTGCACGCCTTTGGTGCAAATGCATGTCGTAACGGGGGATTTTAGTTATGATAAGCAAAGGTAAAGTTATTTTGTGGTTCATAATTTCATGAACTATAATTTTACTAGGGTTTTGTTCTGTAAAATCCCGCCTCGATAAACGCGACGTGCCGGCGATCGCGGCCGGCAGCAGTGAACTGATAAGCCGAAAGGGAGAATAGGCTTCAATAAACTGTAAAGGAACGATAATACCGGAGTTGTCTGATAGCGGGGAGTCAGTTAGCGCACCACACTAAGAAAAATGACATATTTACATTAGCTTTACTTTATATTTTATCTTAAGCATTGTTTATGTGGTTATAGGATTATTATTTAAAGCAAAAATCTTACTGATTGAATTTATTAAATTCATTGAGTGGTAACACGAAGTCGGTATCGTTAATTATTTATCTTTTTTGCTCTGTAATGCAGTCTGAACGCCGGTTGATAAGGGTTCTCAGTAGCACGAATGGAGTGGAAATTAGGCAGTATGAATGAGTAAAATCTCAGGTTCGGTGGGGGGGTTCCCTTTTCACCGGTATTCAGCTCCCCGCGTTCTATAAGCACCATCGATAGATCGCATTTTAAAAAGCGATAGAGGTAACGAATCATAAGTAATTTTTTTGCCCTCCACTTATGAGTGGGGTACTGTCATAACAGGCTCCGTCCTTTTCAACGGCGTCTGAGAAACACACCAGGGTAGTAGTTCGTAAATTAGAATTTAAAAAAGTGAAGAATACACTATGACAACTGCAAATCGTCCGATACTTAATCTCGACCTCGATCTGCTAAGAACCTTTGTTGCGGTTGCTGATTTGAATACCTTTGCGGCGGCGGCGGTTGCCGTATGCCGTACTCAATCAGCCGTCAGTCAACAAATGCAGCGATTAGAGCAACTGGTCGGCAAAGAACTGTTTGCCCGCCATGGGCGTAACAAACTCCTGACTGAGCATGGTATTCAGCTTCTCGGTTATGCCAGGAAGATCCTGCGCTTTAACGACGAAGCCTGTACCTCGCTGATGTACAACAATATTAAAGGTGTTCTGACCATCGGCGCTTCCGACGACACCGCCGATACCATTCTGCCTTTCCTGTTGAACCGCGTGACCGCCATCTATCCGAAGCTGGCCATTGACGTGCGCGTAAAGCGCAGCACGACGATGGTCGATCTGCTGGAAGAGGGCGAGATCGAGCTGGCGGTGACCACGGCCGATCCGGCCGGACATCCGCATATCGTGCTGCGCACATCGCCGACGCTGTGGTACTGTGCCGCCGATTACCACTATCAGGCGGGCGAACCGATCCCGTTGGTGGTGATGGATGAGCCAAGCCCGTTCCGTGCGCTGGCGATCAAGCAGCTGGACGAAGCCGGTATCCCGTGGCGTATCGCCTACGTCGCCTCCACGCTGTCCGCGGTGCGGGCGGCCTGTAAGGCCGGCTTGGGCGTGACCGCGCGGCCGATCGAGATGATGAGCCCCGATCTGCGGGTGCTGGGGGCGGTGGAAGGTTTGCCGCCGCTGCCGGATACCCAGTATGCGCTGTGCAAAAACGCGCAGTGCAGCAATGAGCTGGCGATGGCCATCTTCAGCGCAATGCAGGGCGGCAATGACGGTTATGGCTTCAACGGCGCGGAAGCTGGTCTCCAGGGCGATCAGGATGACGCCAGCCTGGTGGACGAAGAAGAATAACGCCGCGGCGTTAGCTCTGATGAAAACCTCTGCTTCGGCGGAGGTTTTTTTTGCCCTTTTTTTGGCTATTTTTACTGTTATAGGGATTTAATGACGATTTTGTTATGAGTTGGCTGTTTTATTAACTTTTAAGCGTTACTGAAAAGAGAGTTTGGCCGGGTTTAAGACGCTGAGTTTGTTTTTTGAGCAATAAGATTGAATGGGTTAAAGGCATGGTAATAGCAGGGTTATTTTGTTAGCTTATAGCGGCCGTTTTTGCGGCTTAATTTGAGGAAAATTGTTAAAGGGCCACACTTTTTTTGAGGATTTGTGCTGAAAACGTGTCCTGGATCAAAAAAATACCCCTAGGTAGTGAGTGGAAGAACAGGGAATTCCTGAGACAATGGTATAGTAAAACTGAAATGTGCACGTTGGTTTATATCTATCTGTTTCTACACAAAAATTAACTGACACGATTTAGCCAGCCCCTGGCGCATCAAATGTTAATCAAATGATACGTATGTAAACTAGTGTGTAGATACTTTTGTCAAAGTTGACAAAAGGTTATAGAAAGGAGTAAAAAGCCCACAGAAAAACGCTGCCTAACTCGCTGTAAAAGCAGTTTGTTTGT
Source organism: Serratia sp. HRI (assembly GCF_010119335.3). Taxonomy (NCBI): domain Bacteria; kingdom Pseudomonadati; phylum Pseudomonadota; class Gammaproteobacteria; order Enterobacterales; family Yersiniaceae; genus Serratia; species Serratia sp. HRI. The sequence continues at coordinate 4,305,408 of NZ_CP083690.1, forward strand.
GTGGTTATTTATCCTTCCCTTAAATCGATGTGGCGCACTAACTGCCGGTGACAAGAGCAGCGCGATCGACGCCACTTTTGATGAGTAAGCATAGAGTATGTCAACAACCACTGAAGTTATCGCTCATCACTGGGCGCTCGCCGTATTTCTCGTCGTGGCTATCGGGCTTTGCGGCTTAATGCTGCTGGGTGCGTTCTTCTTGGGTGGGAGAGCCCGGGCGCGCGCCAAACACACCCCGTTTGAATCAGGCATCGACTCGGTCGGTACGGCGCGCATGCGCTTGTCCGCCAAGTTCTACCTGGTGGCCATGTTCTTCGTTATTTTCGACGTTGAAGCCTTATACCTGTATGCCTGGTCGGTCTCGGTTCGCGAGAGCGGTTGGGTAGGCTTTATCGAAGCCGCCATTTTCATTTTGGTGCTATTGGCCGGTCTGGTTTATCTGGTGCGCATCGGCGCGTTGGATTGGACTCCGGCGCGTTCCCAACGCCGCAGCAAACCGAGCACGATCACTAACACCAACAGTCATCCGCAGTAACAGCGAGGCATTAAGATGGACTATACGCTCACCCGCATAGACCCGAACGGTGAGAACGACCGTTATCCCCTGCAAAAACAGGAGATCGTCGCCGATCCCCTGGAACAACAGGTCCACCGCACGGTTTACATGGGTAAACTCGAACATGTGCTGCATGACATGGTGAACTGGGGGCGTAAAAACTCTATTTGGCCGTATAACTTCGGCCTTTCGTGCTGTTACGTGGAGATGGTGACGTCGTTTACCGCCGTTCACGACGTGGCGCGTTTCGGTGCGGAAGTACTGCGCGCCTCCCCGCGTCAGGCTGACCTGATGGTGGTGGCCGGTACCTGTTTCACCAAGATGGCCCCGGTCATCCAACGCCTGTACGAGCAGATGCTGGAGCCTAAGTGGGTGATCTCGATGGGCGCCTGCGCCAACTCCGGCGGCATGTACGACATCTATTCCGTGGTGCAGGGCGTGGACAAGTTCCTGCCGGTCGACGTGTACATTCCCGGCTGCCCGCCGCGTCCGGAAGCCTACATGCAAGCGCTGATGCTGCTGCAGGAATCCATCGGCAAAGAACGTCGCCCGCTGTCGTGGGTTGTCGGCGATCAGGGCGTTTACCGCGCCAATATGCAGTCTGAAAGAGAGCGTAAACACGGCGAGCGTATCGCGGTGACCAACCTCCGGACGCCTGACGAGATTTAAGACGTTCATTTAACGTCCATCTTAGTGCGCTATTGGTTAACACAGCGAAAAGTGAAACTTGCGGCGAATAACCCTTTAGTGTGGTGAAAAAAAATTATGACAGATTTGACGACGCACGACGCCTTGCCTGCCTGGCAGACCCGAGATCACCTTGACGACCCGGTGATCGGCGAACTGCGCAACCGTTTTGGGCCGGAAGCCTTTACTGTTCAGGCCACCCGTACCGGCATGCCCGTGGTATGGGTTAAACCTGACCAGTTGCTGGAAGTAATGACGTTCCTGAGAAAACAGCCGAAGCCGTATGTCATGCTGTTCGATCTGCATGGCGTGGACGAACGTCTTCGCACCCACCGCGACGGCCTGCCCGCTGCGGATTTCTCCGTTTTCTACCATCTGATTTCCATCGAACGCAACCGCGACATCATGCTGAAGGTGGCGCTGTCTGAAAAAGACCTGCACGTGCCGACGGCGACCAAGGTGTTCCCGAACGCCAACTGGTACGAGCGCGAAACCTGGGAAATGTTCGGCATCACCTTCGACGGCCACCCGCACCTGTCGCGCATCATGATGCCGCAGACTTGGGAAGGGCACCCGCTGCGCAAGGACTACCCGGCGCGCGCCACCGAATTCGATCCTTTTGTGCTGACCAAGCAGAAAGAAGATCTGGAGATGGAAGCGCTGACCTTCAAGCCGGAAGACTGGGGCATGAAGCGCGGTACCGAGAACGAAGACTTCATGTTCCTCAACCTCGGCCCGAACCACCCGTCCGCGCACGGTGCGTTCCGCATCATTCTGCAGCTGGACGGCGAAGAGATCGTCGACTGCGTGCCGGATATCGGCTATCACCACCGCGGCGCCGAGAAGATGGGCGAGCGTCAATCCTGGCACAGTTACATTCCGTACACCGACCGTATCGAGTACCTCGGCGGCTGCGTGAACGAAATGCCTTATGTGCTGGCGGTCGAGAAGCTGGCCGGCATCAAGGTGCCTGAGCGCGTCGACACCATCCGCGTGATGCTGTCCGAGCTGTTCCGCATCAACAGCCACCTGCTGTACATCTCCACCTTCATTCAGGACGTCGGCGCGATGACCCCGGTGTTCTTCGCCTTTACCGACCGTCAGAAAATCTACGATCTGGTGGAAGCAATCACCGGTTTCCGTATGCACCCGGCCTGGTTCCGCATCGGCGGCGTCGCGCACGATCTGCCGCGCGGCTGGGATCGCCTGCTGCGTGAATTCCTCGACTGGATGCCGAAGCGTCTGGACTCCTACGTGAAAGCGGCGCTGAAGAACAGCATCCTGAAAGGCCGTTCCATCGGCGTAGCGTCTTACAACGCCAAAGAAGCGCTGGAGTGGGGCGTAACCGGCGCCGGCCTGCGTGCCACTGGCGTCGAGTTCGACGTGCGTAAATGGCGTCCGTACTCCGGCTACGAGAACTTCGACTTCGAAGTGCCGGTCGGCGACGGCACCAGCGACTGCTACACCCGCGTGATGCTGAAGGTGGAAGAGCTGCGCCAGAGCCTGCGCATCCTCGAGCAGTGCCTGAACAACATGCCGGAAGGCCCGTTCAAGGCCGATCACCCGCTGACCACGCCGCCGCCGAAAGAGCGCACGCTGCAGCATATTGAAACGCTGATCACCCACTTCCTGCAGGTTTCCTGGGGCCCGGTGATGCCAGCCAACGAATCATTCCAGATGATTGAAGCCACCAAAGGGATCAACAGCTACTACCTGACCAGCGACGGCAGCACCATGAGCTACCGCACCCGGGTACGTACGCCGAGCTTTGCGCACCTGCAGCAGATCCCATCGGTCATCCGTGGCAGCCTGGTTTCCGACCTGATCGTCTATCTGGGTAGTATCGATTTTGTAATGTCAGATGTGGACCGCTAACTATGCATGATCAAAAAGACAATCACGCAGTCAATGATGCGCTCGAGCCCATCAACGCAGCCGCTCCTCAGAGCGGCGTTGATGCATTTGTACTGAGCGCGGAAGAACGTGATGCGATCGAGCACGAAAAGCACCATTACGAGGATCCGCGCGCCGCTTCCATCGAAGCACTGAAAATTGTGCAGAAGCAGCGCGGCTGGGTTCCGGACGGTGCGATTTACGCCATCGCGGAAGTGCTGGGCATCCCCGCCAGCGACGTAGAAGGCGTGGCCACGTTCTACAGCCAGATTTTCCGTCAGCCAGTAGGACGTCACGTAATCCGTTATTGTGACAGCGTTGTCTGTCACATCACCGGTTACCAGGGCATTCAGGCCGCTATCGAGAAGAAGCTGAACATCAAGCCGGGTCAAACCACCTTTGATGGCCGCTTCACGCTGTTGCCGACCTGCTGTCTGGGCAACTGCGATAAAGGGCCGACCATGATGATTGATGAGGACACTCACAGTCAGCTGAAGCCTGAAGATATCGAGACGCTACTGGAGCAGTATCAATGACCAAGCACATTGTACGCACTCCCGAAACGCATCCGCTGACCTGGCGTCTGCGCGATGATAAGCAGCCGCTGTGGCTGGACGAGTACCGCAGCAAAAACGGCTATGCCGGCGCAGAAAAGGCCCTCAAAGGCCTGGCACCGGACGAGATCGTCAGCCTGGTGAAAGACTCCGGGCTGAAGGGACGCGGCGGCGCGGGCTTCTCCACCGGTTTGAAGTGGAGCCTGATGCCGAAGGACGAATCCATGAACATCCGTTACCTGCTGTGTAACGCCGATGAAATGGAGCCGGGCACTTATAAAGACCGCCTGCTGATGGAGCAGCTGCCGCACCTATTGGTGGAAGGCATGCTGATCTCCGCGTTCGCGCTGAAAGCCTACCGTGGGTACATCTTCCTTCGCGGTGAGTACATCGAAGCGGCGGCGCACCTGCGTCGCGCCATCGCGGAAGCCACCGAAGCCGGCTATCTGGGCAAGAACATTCTCGGCACCGGGTTCGATTTCGAGCTGATCGTGCACACCGGCGCCGGCCGTTACATCTGCGGCGAAGAAACCGCGCTGATCAACTCGCTGGAAGGCCGCCGCGCCAACCCGCGTTCCAAGCCGCCATTCCCGGCCAGCGCCGGCGTGTGGGGCAAGCCGACCTGCGTCAACAACGTCGAAACGCTGTGCAACGTGCCGGCCATTTTGGCGAACGGCGTGGAGTGGTACACCGGCATCTCCGGCAGTGAAGACAAAGGCACCAAGCTGATGGGCTTCTCCGGCCGGGTGAAAAATCCGGGCGTCTGGGAGCTGCCGTTCGGCACCACCGCGCGCGAGATCCTGGAAGACTACGCCGGCGGCATGCGCGACGGTCTGCGCTTCAAAGCCTGGCAGCCGGGCGGCGCGGGGACCGACTTCCTGACCGCCGATCACCTCGATCTGCCAATGGAATACGGCGCGATCGGCAAAGCCGGCAGCCGTCTCGGCACCGCGCTGGCGATGGCGGTAGACCACGAGATCGGCATGGTGCCGCTGGTGCGTAACCTGGAAGAGTTCTTCGCCCGCGAGTCCTGCGGCTGGTGTACGCCATGCCGCGACGGCCTGCCGTGGAGCGTGAAGATCCTGCGTGCGTTGGAAAACGGCGAAGGGCAGCCGGGGGATATCGAAACCCTCGAACAGCTGTGCCGTTCCCTCGGCCCGGGCAAAACCTTCTGCGCCCACGCGCCAGGTGCCGTAGAGCCACTGCAAAGCGCGATTAAATATTTCCGTGAAGAGTTCGAGGCGGGCATCGCCGTGCAGCACTTCGGCAATGCCCATGCGATTGGCGGCATTCAGCCGAACAATCTGCTGAAGCAGCGCTGGTAAGCCGACTCGCCCGAACACGGCCAGAATTTTTGATTAACGCCTGCCGCAAGGCAGGCCACTTGGAAGCATGCTGACTATGGCTACGATTCATGTAGACGGCAAAGAGTATGAGGTAGACGGAGCGGACAACCTGCTGCAGGCTTGTCTTTCCCTCGGCCTTGATATTCCTTACTTTTGCTGGCATCCGGCGCTGGGAAGCGTCGGCGCTTGCCGCCAATGTGCGGTAAAGCAATACCAAAACGCGGAAGATACGCGCGGCCGTTTGGTGATGTCCTGTATGACCCCGGCATCCGACGGCACCTTCATCTCCATCGATGACGGTGAAGCGAAGCAGTTCCGTGAAAGCGTGGTCGAGTGGTTGATGACCAACCACCCGCACGATTGCCCGGTCTGTGAAGAAGGCGGTAACTGTCACCTGCAGGATATGACGGTAATGACCGGCCACAGCTTCCGCCGCTACCGCTTCACCAAGCGCACCCACAATAATCAGGAGCTGGGGCCGTTTATCTCGCACGAGATGAACCGCTGCATCGCCTGCTACCGGTGCGTGCGTTACTACAAAGACTATGCGGACGGCACCGACTTCGGCGTGTACGGCGCGCACGACAACGTCTACTTCGGTCGCCCGGAAAGCGGCACGCTGGAAAGCGAGTTCTCCGGCAACCTGGTGGAAGTGTGCCCGACCGGCGTATTCACCGACAAAACGCACTCCGAACGCTACAACCGTAAATGGGACATGCAGTTCGCGCCGAGCATTTGCCAGCAGTGCAGCATCGGCTGTAACACCAGCCCGGGCGAACGCTATGGCGAGCTGCGCCGTATCGAAAACCGTTACAACGGCAGCGTGAACCACTACTTCCTGTGCGACCGCGGCCGTTTCGGTTACGGCTACGTCAACCAGAAAGATCGTCCGCGTCAACCGCAGCAGCTGCGCGGCGATGACTGGATCACCCTGAACGCCGAGCAGGCGATGCAGGGCGCGGCGGACATCCTGCGTCAGGCGAAGAAAACCATCGGCATCGGCTCCCCGCGCGCCAGCCTGGAAAGCAACTTCGCACTGCGCGAGCTGGTCGGCGCCGAGAACTACTACACCGGTATCGCTCAGGCGGAGCAATCACGCCTGGCGCTGATGCTGAACGTGCTGAAAAACGGCGGCGTCCATACGCCGGCGCTGCGTGAGATCGAAGATTACGACGCGGTGCTGGTGCTGGGCGAAGACCTGACGCAAACCGGTGCGCGTATCGCGCTGTCCGTGCGCCAGGCCGTCAAGGGGAAAGCCCGCGCGATGGCGGCGGCGCAACGCGTGGCCGACTGGCAGATCGCGGCGGTGCAGAACATCGGTCAGCACGCCAAGTACCCGCTGTTCACCACCAACGTCGACAACACCCGTCTGGACGACATCGCCGCCTGGAACTACCGCGCGCCGGTGGACGAACAGGCGCGCTTCGGCTTCGCCATCGCTCACGCGCTGGACAGCGCGGCGCCGGCGGTCAACGATCTGGCTGAAGGCCTGAACAAGAAAGTCGATATCATCGTGCAGGCGCTGACCGGCGCACGCAAACCGCTGATCGTGACCGGCAGCAACGCCGGCAGCGAAGCCATCATCGAAGCGGCGGCCAACATCGCCAAAGCGTTGAAGGGCCGCGGTTCCGATGTCGGCATCACCTTCGTGGCGGGCGCAGCCAACAGCATGGGCCTGGCGATGATCGGCGGCGGTTCGCTCGATCAGGCGCTGGAACAGCTGGCGAGCGGCGCAGCCGACACCGCCATCGTGATGGAAAACGATCTCTATCGTCATGCGCCGGCGGCGCAGGTGGATGCAGCGTTGGCCAAGGTCAACAACCTGATCGTCGCCGACCACCAGCGCACCGCGATCATGGACAAAGCCAACCTGATCCTCTCCTCGGCCAGCTTCGCCGAGAGCGACGGTACGCTGATCAACCAGGAAGGCCGCGCGCAGCGCTTCTTCCAGGTATACGATCCGGCTTACTACGACGACGCCAAGAAGAATCAGTTCACCGTGATGCTGGAAAGCTGGCGCTGGATGCACTCGCTGCACTCCACCTACACCAGCCGCCACGTGGACTGGACCCAGCTCGATGACGTGATCGCCGCTTGCGTCGCCGCGTTGCCGCAGCTGCAGGGCATCGTCGATGCCGCGCCGGACGCGACTTTCCGCATTCGCGGTCAGAAGCTGGCGCGTTCGCCGCACCGTTCCAGCGGCCGTACCGCCATGCGCGCCAACATCAGCGTGCACGAGCCGCGTCAGCCGCAGGATAAAGACACCATGTTCGCCTTCTCGATGGAAGGGAACAACAGCCCGCTGGCCGATCGTCAGCAGATCCCGTTCGCCTGGGCGCCAGGCTGGAACTCACCGCAGGCATGGAACAAGTTCCAGGCCGAAGTGGGCGGCAAACTGCGCCACGGCGATCCGGGCGTGCGCCTGATCGAAGCGGGGGAGGGCAGCCTCGGTTACTTCGACCGCGTACCAGCCGCCTTCAATCCGAACGACGGCTGGCGTGTCGCGCCTTACTACCACCTGTTCGGCAGCGATGAAATGTCGCAGCGCTCTCACGTGATCCAGCAGCGCATGCCGGAAGCCTACGTGATGGTCAACCCGGCCGACGCGGCGACGCTTGGCGTCAACGCAGGCAGCCTGGTGGAGTTCAGCTGTGCGGGCCAGACCCTGCGTCTGCCGGTGCGTCTGAGTGAAACCCTGACCCAGGGCCAGGTTGGTTTGCCGCTCGGCTTGCCAGGGATCCCGCCGATCTTGGTGGGTGCTAAGGTAGACAATCTGCGGGAGGCGGCACGATGAGCTGGTTTACCCCTGAGGTGATCGACATTCTGATCGCCGTACTTAAAGCGGTCGTGATCCTGTTGGTGGTCGTGGCGTGCGGGGCGTTAATGAGCTTCGGCGAACGCCGCCTGCTCGGCCTGTTCCAGAACCGTTACGGACCGAACCGCGTAGGCTGGGGCGGCTCGCTGCAGCTGGTCGCCGACATGATCAAAATGTTCTTCAAGGAAGACTGGGTGCCGAGATTCTCCGACCGGGTGATCTTCACCCTGGCGCCGATGATCGCCTTTACTTCCCTGTTGCTGGCATTTGCCATCGTTCCGGTCAGCCCGACCTGGGCGGTGTCCGATCTCAACATCGGTATTCTGTTCTTCCTGATGATGGCCGGCCTGGCGGTGTACGCCGTGCTGTTCGCCGGCTGGTCGAGCAACAACAAATACTCGCTGTTGGGCGCGATGCGCGCCTCCGCGCAAACCCTGAGCTACGAAGTGTTCATCGGCCTGTCGCTGATGGGCGTGGTGATGCAGGCGGGTTCGTTCAACATGCAGGCCATCGTTGAATCCCAGGCGCACGTCTGGAACGTCATTCCGCAGTTCTTCGGCTTCGTGACCTTCGCGATCGCCGGCGTGGCGGTGTGCCACCGTCACCCGTTTGACCAGCCGGAAGCCGAGCAGGAACTGGCTGACGGTTACCACATCGAATACTCCGGCATGAAGTTCGGTCTGTTCTTCGTGGGGGAATACATCGGTATCGTCACCGTGTCCGCCCTGATTGTGACGTTGTTCTTCGGCGGCTGGCAGGGTCCGTTCCTGCCGCCATTCATCTGGTTCGCGTTGAAAACGGCCTTCTTCATGATGATGTTCATCCTGATCCGCGCCTCGCTGCCGCGTCCGCGTTATGACCAGGTGATGTCTTTCGGCTGGAAAGTGTGCCTGCCGCTGACGCTGCTGAACCTGCTGGCAACCGCCGCGGTCATTTTGTACAACGCTCAATAAGGGGTGAATAAACCATGACATTGAAAGAGTTAGTGGTTGGTTTCGGCACCCAGGTGCGCAGCATTTGGATGATTGGCATGCATGCCTTCGCCAAGCGCGAAACCCAGATGTATCCGGAAGAACCGGTTTACCTACCGCCGCGCTACCGTGGCCGCATCGTGCTGACGCGCGATCCGGACGGCGAAGAGCGCTGCGTCGCCTGTAACCTGTGTGCGGTGGCCTGCCCGGTCGGCTGTATCTCGCTGCAAAAAGCGGAGCAGAAAGACGGCCGTTGGTATCCGGAGTTCTTCCGCATCAACTTCTCGCGCTGCATTTTCTGTGGCCTGTGCGAAGAGGCTTGCCCGACTACCGCTATCCAGCTGACGCCGGATTTCGAACTGGGTGAGTACAAGCGTCAGGATCTGGTGTACGAAAAAGAAGATCTGTTGATCTCGGGGCCGGGTAAATATCCGGAATATAACTTCTACCGGATGGCCGGTATGGCGATTGACGGCAAAGCCAAAGGCGAAGCCGAAAACGAAGCCAAACCGATCGACGTCAAAGGTCTGTTGCCCTAAGGAGCCAGCAAGCATGGAAATTGCATTTTACCTGGCAGGTTTGATTGCGGTGGCCGCGACGATTCGCGTGATCACCCATACCAACCCTGTGCATGCGCTGCTGTACCTGATCGTCTCGTTATTGGCGATCTCGGCAGTCTTCTTCTCGCTCGGCGCCTACTTTGCCGCCGCGTTGGAAATCATCGTCTATGCGGGCGCCATCATGGTGCTGTTCGTGTTCGTGGTGATGATGCTGAACCTCGGCAACGTGCAGCAGCAAGAGCGCGACTGGATGAAGCCGACGGTGTGGATCGGGCCCGGCCTGTTGTCGCTGGCGCTGCTGGTGGTATTGATCGTCGCGATCCGCAGCGTATCCGACCAGGGTGTCAGCGGCGAGATGGTCGACGCGAAGGCGGTGGGCATCAGCCTGTTCGGGCCTTACGTACTGGCGGTTGAGCTGGCTTCAATGCTGCTGTTGGCGGGTCTGGTTGTCGCCTTCCATATCGGCCGCGAGCACAAGCCTGGCGAGGTGCTGAGCAACGCGCCGGCGAGTAGCGAAATGGCGAGAAGAAAATCGGAGGAGCAAGCATGATCCCTCTTCAACACGGCCTGATCCTGGCGGCTATCCTGTTTGTGCTCGGGCTGACCGGGCTGCTGGTGCGCCGCAACCTGCTGTTTATGCTGATCAGCCTGGAAGTGATGATCAACGCTGCGGCGTTGGCGTTTATCGTGGCGGGAAGCTACTGGGGCCAGGCGGACGGTCAGGTGATGTACATCCTGGCGATCAGCCTGGCGGCAGCCGAGGCCAGTATCGGCCTGGCGCTGCTGCTGCAGCTCTACCGTCGTCGTCATACCCTGAATATTGATACTGTCAGTGAGATGCGCGGATGAACCTATTATATTTAACAATTCTGCTACCGCTGATCGGGTTCCTGCTGTTGGCATTTTCCCGCGGCCGTTGGTCTGAGAACACGGCGGCTACCGTCGGCGTGGGCTCTATCGGCCTGGCTGCGCTGGTCACGGTGTATGTGGCGATGGATTTCTTCGCCCAGAAAGCCGCCGGCGTGCAGCTGTTCGAGCAAAGCCTGTGGACCTGGATGGCCGTCGGCAACTTCAATATCGGCGTGACCCTGGTGCTGGACGGCCTGTCGCTGACCATGCTGTCGGTGGTCACCGGCGTCGGCTTCTTCATCCACATGTTCGCTTCCTGGTACATGCGCGGTGAAGAGGGCTATTCGCGCTTCTTCGCTTACACCAACCTGTTTATCGCCAGCATGGTGGTCTTGGTGCTGGCGGACAACCTGCTGCTGATGTATCTGGGTTGGGAAGGCGTGGGCCTGTGCAGCTACCTGTTGATCGGCTTCTACTACAAAGATCCGGCCAACGGCGCGGCGGCGATGAAAGCCTTCATCGTGACCCGCGTGGGCGACGTGTTCCTGGCGTTCGCACTGTTCATCCTCTACAACGAGCTGGGCACGCTGAATATCCGCGAGCTGATGATCCTGGCACCGCAGAAACTGGCGGTGGGCGATACGGCCATCACCTGGGCGACCCTGATGCTGCTGGGCGGCGCGGTCGGTAAATCGGCGCAGCTGCCGTTGCAAACCTGGTTGGCGGACGCGATGGCGGGCCCAACCCCGGTTTCCGCACTGATCCACGCGGCGACCATGGTGACCGCGGGCGTCTATCTGATCGCCCGTACGCATGGCCTGTTCCTGATGGCGCCGGAAGTGCTGCACCTGGTGGGCATCGTCGGTGCGGTCACTCTGCTGCTGGCCGGCTTCGCCGCGCTGGTGCAGACCGACATCAAGCGCGTGCTCGCTTACTCCACCATGAGCCAGATCGGTTACATGTTCCTGGCGCTGGGCGTGCAGGCATGGGACGCGGCGATCTTCCACCTGATGACCCACGCGTTCTTCAAGGCGCTGCTGTTCCTGTCGTCCGGTTCGGTGATCCTGGCTTGCCACCACGAGCAAAACATCTTCAAGATGGGCGGCCTGCGCAAGAGCATCCCGCTGGTGTACGTCTGCTTCCTGGTGGGTGGCGCGGCGCTGTCTGCGTTGCCGCTGGTCACGGCCGGCTTCTTCAGTAAGGATGAGATCCTGGCGGGCGCGATGGCCAACGGCCACATCAACCTGATGGTGGCCGGCCTGGTCGGTGCGTTCATGACCTCGCTGTACACCTTCCGTATGATTTTCATCGTGTTCCATGGCGAAGAGAAAATCAAAGCGCATGCCGGTAAAGGCATCACTCACCACCTGCCGCTGCTGGTTCTGCTGGTGCTGTCCACCTTCGTCGGCGCGATGATCGTGCCGCCGTTGCAGGGCGTGCTGCCGGATACGACCGAGCTGGCGCACGGCAGCGTGCTGACGCTTGAAATCACCTCCGGCGTGGTAGCTATCGTCGGCATTCTGCTGGCGGCCGCGCTGTGGCTGGGCAAACGCAGCCTGGTCAACAGCATCGCCAACAGCGCGCCGGGACGTTTCTTCTCGACCTGGTGGTTCCATGCCTGGGGCTTCGACTGGCTGTATGACAAAGTGTTCGTCAAGCCGTACCTGGGCATTGCGAAGCTGCTGCAGCGCGATCCGCTGAACTCGCTGATGAACCTGCCGGCCGTCTTCTCCCGCTGGGGGAACCGCGGTCTGACGGTGAGCGAGAACGGCCAGGTGCGTTGGTATATAGCGTCTATGGGTGTGGGTGCAGTGGTCGTATTGGCTCTGTTGATTTTGGTTTAATTGAATAATTTAAACAGACGCATTTTTCGGGCGTAGCGCCGGGCAGGCGCTACGTACAAAGTTTGAAATTATTCGTATAAGGGACACAAAACGCCATGCTATTACCTTGGCTAATTCTTATCCCCTTTATCGGCGGTCTGCTGTGCTGGCAGCTTGAGCGCTTCGGTACTAAGGTGCCGCGCTGGATAGCGCTGATCGCAATGGGGCTGACGTTGGCGCTCTCTCTGCAGCTGTGGATGCAGGGCGGCTATACCTTGACCACGCCGAAAGGCATTCCGCAGTGGCAGAGCGAATTCCTGCTGCCGTGGATCCCGCGCTTCGGCATCTCCATCCACCTTGCGCTGGACGGTCTGTCGCTGCTGATGGTGGTGTTGACCGGTCTGCTGGGCGTGCTGGCGATCCTCTGTTCCTGGCGTGAAATCCAGAAGTATCAGGGCTTCTTCCACCTCAACCTGCTGTGGATCCTGGGCGGCGTTATCGGCGTGTTCCTCGCCATCGACATGTTCCTGTTCTTCTTCTTCTGGGAAATGATGTTGGTGCCGATGTACTTCCTGATCGCGCTGTGGGGCCACAAGGCGTCGGACGGTAAAACCCGTATCACCGCGGCGACCAAGTTCTTCATCTACACCCAGGCCAGCGGTCTGGTGATGCTGATTGCGATCCTGGGCCTGGTGTTTGTGCACTACAACGCGACCGGCGTGTGGACATTCGATTACGAAGACCTGCTGCAAACGCCGATGTCCCACAACGTGCAATATCTGTTGATGCTGGGCTTCTTCATCGCCTTCGCGGTGAAAATGCCGGTGGTGCCGCTGCACGGCTGGTTGCCGGACGCGCACAGCCAGGCACCGACCGCAGGTTCCGTCGACCTGGCGGGCATCTTGCTGAAAACGGCGGCCTACGGCCTGCTGCGTTTCAGCCTGCCGCTGTTCCCTGAGGCTTCGCACGAGTTTGCGCCAATCGCTATGTGGCTGGGCGTGATCGGCATCTTCTACGGTGCCTGGATGGCATTCGCGCAGACCGACATCAAGCGTCTTATCGCCTATACCTCGGTCTCGCACATGGGCTTCGTGCTTATCGCCATCTACACCGGCAGCCAACTGGCTTACCAGGGCGCGGTGATCCAGATGATCGCGCACGGTCTGTCCGCCGCCGGTATGTTTATCATCTGCGGCCAGCTGTATGAGCGTCTGCATACCCGCGACATGCGTCAGATGGGCGGCCTGTGGGGGCGTATCAAGTTCATCCCTGCGCTGTCGCTGTTCTTCGCCGTGGCCACGCTGGGGATGCCGGGTACCGGTAACTTCGTCGGCGAATTCATGATTCTGTTCGGCAGCTACCAGGTGGTGCCGGTGATCACCGTGATTTCTACCTTCGGTCTGGTGTTCGCTTCGGTTTACTCGCTGATCATGATGCAGCGCGCTTACTACGGTGCGCCTAAATCCGACCAGCCGCTGCAGGGCATGACCGCGCGCGAACTGTTCATCATTCTACTGCTGGTGGTGTTGCTGGTTCTGCTGGGGGTTTACCCGCAGCCGATTCTGGATACTTCCAACGCGGCGATGAGCAACGTGCAACACTGGTTTGGTTCGTCAGTTTCAGCAATTTCAACAACAAGGCCGTAATTCGCCATGACAATAACTCCTCAACAACTGATCGCACTGCTGCCGCTGTTGATCGTCGGATTGACGGTGGTGGTTGTGATGCTAGGCATTGCGTGGCGACGCGACCACTTTATCAACGCCACCCTGACCGTGATCGGTCTCAACCTGGCGCTGCTTTCGCTGTACTTTGTCGGCCAGGCAGGCCCAATGGACGTCACCCCGCTGCTGCGGGTTGACGGTTACTCGATGTTCTACACCGGGCTGGTGCTGCTGGCGAGTCTGGCGACCTGCACCTTCGCGTATCCGTGGCTGGTCGGCTATCCGGATAACCGCGAAGAGTTCTACCTGCTGGTGCTGATCGCCGCCATGGGCGGCATCCTGCTGGCGAGCGCCAACCATCTGGCTTCGCTGTTCATCGGTATCGAGTTGATCTCGCTGCCGCTGTTCGGCCTGGTGGGCTATGCCTACCGCCAGAAGCGCCCGCTGGAAGCCGCCATCAAGTACATGCTGCTGTCCGCCGCCGCGTCGTCGTTCCTGCTGTTCGGCATGGCGCTGCTGTATGCCGAATCCGGCGATCTGTCGCTGGCCGGCCTCGGCAAGAGCCTGCAGGAAAACATGATGCACCAGCCGCTGATCCTGGCCGGCATGGGCATGATGATCGTCGGTCTGGGCTTCAAACTGTCGCTGGTGCCGTTCCAACTGTGGACGCCGGACGTGTATCAGGGCGCGCCTGCGCCGGTCTCGACCTTCCTGGCGACCGCCAGCAAGATCGCGATCTTCGCGGTCGTGATGCGTCTGTTCCTGTATGCCCCGGCCGCCGACAACGAAGCGCTGCGCATGGTGCTGTCGATCATCGCGTTCTGCTCTATCTTGTTCGGTAACCTGATGGCCATCAGCCAGACCAACATCAAGCGTCTGCTGGGTTACTCGTCGATCGCTCACCTGGGCTACCTGCTGGTGGCGCTGATTGCGGTGCAAACCCACCAGCTGTCGCTGGAAACCGCCGGCGTTTACCTGGCCGGTTACCTGTTCAGCAGCCTGGGCGCCTTCGGCGTGGTCAGCCTGATGTCCAGCCCGTACCGCGGCCCGGATGCGGATTCGCTGTTCTCTTACCGTGGTCTGTTCTGGCATAAGCCAATTTTGTCCGCGGTGATGACGGTGATGATGCTGTCGCTGGCCGGTATCCCGATGACGCTGGGCTTTATCGGTAAGTTCTTCGTGATCGCGATGGGCGTCAGCGCACACCTGTGGTGGCTGACCGGCGCAGTCGTGGTAGGCAGCGCCATCGGCCTGTACTACTACCTGCGCGTGACCGTCAGCCTGTTCCTCAGCGCGCCGGAATCGCTGCAGCGCGATACCCCGAACAACTGGGCGTTGACCGCCGGTGGCGTCGTGGTGCTGATTTCAGCCGCGCTGGTGCTGCTGTTGGGCGTCTATCCGCAGCCGCTGATTTCGCTGGTGCAGATGGCTCAGCCGACGTTCTGATAACGCTTCAGACGGTAAAAAGGTCGCTTCGGCGACCTTTTTTTATGGGGAAACGGCACTCAGCCGTAATGGGCGCTAAACGACGTTTCCAGCGCCTGCACCACCGCGCGCACGCGGGCGGCACGTTGCAAATCGGGATGCAGCACCAGCCAGATATCCACCCAGTCTTTGTTCTCGGGGAACAGGCGCACCAGCTCAGGGTCTTTGTCCGCCAAAAACGCGGAGAGCAGACCGATGCCCAGTCCGCTGCGGGTGGCGGAGCGCAGCAGCAGCTGCGAATTGCATTGCAGCACGACGTTGGGCTCGTGCAGGGCCTCGCCGCAGAAATTGTTCCAGTGTCGCGGCACCAGCTCGCGCGGGAACATCAGCAGATCGTGGCCGCGCAGCTGCTCGCCCCTGACCGGCATGCCGCGCCGCGCCAAATAGTGCTGGGTGGCATACAGGCCCATTTCGATGGTGGGTAACCGTTTGATGATCAGCTCATCGTCATCGGGACGGGCACCGCGGATCGCCAGATCTGCGCCGTGGTAAGAAATATCGGCGATGTTGACCGCCGTCAGCAGCGTGACGGTGATGGCCGGATAGCGTTCCCGCAGATCTTGCAGTGCCGGCATCACGAAGGCTTCGGCCAGGGTGTCGGTGGTGGCGATGCGCACGTTGCCACACAGGCTTTCGTCACCGCTGGCGGCTTTACGGTTGATCGCCTGCACCGCATTTTCCATCTTCATCACGTCCGCCAGCATTTCCTCCCCCAGCGGGCTGAGGGCGAAGGATTTCGGCGTGCGGATAAACAGCTTGGAGCCGAGTGCGTCTTCGAAAGCGGACAGCCGTCGACCGACTGTCGCCTGATCGACATGCAGCTGGCTGGCGGCTTTGCGTAGCGTGCCGCAGCGCGCAACGGCCAAAAAGAAGCGCGCGTCGTCCCAATTCATCATGCCATTTCCTCTCTGCAGATTTGTCGGCGCCGTGGGGCTCGGGCCGGTGCGGGCGAACGACAACGGTTTCTATCATAAAGTGTTGTTCCGCCCGTGGGGAGAGAAAGACGGTTAACGGCCTGCTCATCGGCGGTTATTTCTCCGGTGATGCAAGAATGCATCAGGGTGATTCATTCTTGACGATACTTCGCCCTTTGCCGCAACGCTATGATAAGCGCCGTTCCCGGCAGGCCGGGTGAGAAAAGATATCGATGGCAGGCCGCCGCCTGCCGACTTTGGAAGTTGAAGCATGTCAGAAAATACCGCCGCCCAGAGCGCGGCACCGCAAAATGCTCAGGCGTCGCGCAGGACCATTTTATTGTTCCTGGCGCTGGCCTTGATGTCGGCATTGCTGAACAGCAGTGCGCCGACGCCGCTTTATCCGCTGTATCAGCAGCAGTTTGCACTGAGCTCCGTCAGTCTGACCGTCGTTTACGGCGCCTACGCCGCCGGCGTGCTGATCGCTTTGTTCGGCGTCGGCAATCTGGCCGGAAAAGTGAAGGATTTGCGCAGCATGATCGTGCCGGCATTGCTGGTGGTATTGAGCGGTGCGCTGCTGTTCGCGCGGGCTGATACCTTTGCCATGATGCTCATGGCGCGACTGTTGGCCGGGGTGGGCACCGGGGCATTGACCGGTGCGGCAAACATCGCGTTGGTGCGTTTTGGGCCACGAGACGGCGGTAAAAACGCCGCGTTGATCGCCACGTTGTCCTTTACCACAGGATTGGCGCTGGGCCCGATCTTCAGCGGCATCGCTTTGCAGACCGGTTTTCATCCCACGACGCTGCCGTTCGTTTTCATCATGGTCATTGCCGCCGTGGCTGCGTTGGGCGTGATGTTCTCGTGGCCGCGTGGCGTGGTTACGGCGCCGACCCATGCTGCGCCGGCTGCGACAGAAAAAAGCTCGCTGCTTGATGGTCTGCGTATCACCGGCGGTAAATTCTATGTCTGTGCCGGGGCGCTGTTTATCTGTTGGGCCCTGGCCGCCAGCATTTTGGCTATTGGCCCTAGCGTGGCGGAAACGCTGTTAGGCATGTACCAGCGGGGCGTCTTTGGCTATGCCATTGCGGTGTATCTGTTGATCGCCGGTATCAGCCAGATCCTGAGCCGCCGTCTTAACGCCCGTCATTCGCTGTTGTTCGGTTGCCTGGCGCAGGTGCTGGCGGCGGTGGTATTCGCCGCGGCGATCCAATGGCATTCACTGGGGCTGGCGGCGGCGGGGCTGGTGGTGGCCGGCTATGCTTACGGCGCCATTTTCGTTGGCAGCGCGACCCTGGTGAATCTGATTTCGCCGCCGACCAGCCATGCGCGTTTGCTTTCGCTGTTTTACGTTATCGCTTATATCGCCAACTGGGTGCCTATCTTGCTGGGCGTGGTGGTCGATCGCGTCGATCTGCGTCAGGCGACTCATTTGCTGTTCCTGAGCAGCAGCGCAGTGTGCCTGTTGCTGGCATGGAAGACGTCCCGGGTGGGATTCCCTCGCTAATTATTTTGTGATGGATATCTATTTTTTATAATTAATAATTCTTTAATTACATTTATTATGTGATTTGTATCGCATAAATTGGCCTGTTTTCGGGTAAACTGCGCGCTTTCTTTTTGCCGCGGGTCACTTTATGAACGTTCTTTTCGCCATTGCCGTTACTACCGGGATCCTCTCCGGCGTGTGGGGCTGGGTTGCCGTCAGCCTGGGGCTGATCGGTTGGGCCGGTTTTCTCGGCTGCACGGCGTATTTCGCCTGCCCGCAGGGTGGGTTGAAAGGGCTGGTGATCGGCGCGTTGACCTGCTGCAGCGGCGTCTTCTGGGCAATGGCGATCATCCACGGCAGCGAACTGGCGCCGCAGTGGAATCTCTTGGGGTATCTGCTGACCGGCGTCGTGGCATTCCTGATGTGCATTCAGGCCAAACAGCAGTGGCTGGGGTTTGTGCCCGGCACCTTTATCGGCGCCTGCGCGACCTTCGCCGGCGGCGGCGATTGGCCGCTGGTGACGCTTTCCCTGCTGGTGGGCCTGCTGTTCGGCTATGCGATGAAAAACAGCGGTCTGTGGTGGGCGGCGCGCAGCGAAAAAGCCCGCGCTACGCCGCCGATCGGCCCGAATGCCGGCTCAAACGGTGCCGCCGAGTGAGAGGCGGTAATGCAGATCGTGGCGCTCGGCGCAAGGTTCGCCCGCGATCCGCAACAGCAGCATTTCGGCGGCGGTTTTCCCCATGTCAAAGCGCGGCGTGATCACGCTGGCGATGCTCGGCGTGGTCGCCTGGCCAATATCCAGGCCGTGAAATCCCGATAACGCAACCTCCTGCGGCACGCGCACGCCGAGGCGCAGGCAGGCCTGCAACACGCCCACCGCCAGATCGTCGTTGGTGCACAGGATACCGTCGAGCTGCGGGTAACGTTCGCGCGCCATCGCCAGCATGTCGGCGCCGATCGAAACCGAAGAGACCCGATGCGGCGCGATCTGACGCGGCGTTTGCCCCTGAGACGCCATGGCGCGGCAGTAGCCCCGATAGCGTTTATTGTCGCGTGCGTCCGACATGGCGCCAAAGTAAACGATATGGCGTTTGCCGCTGGCGAGCAGCGCTTCGGTCATGTCATACCCCGCCTGTTCATTATCAAATCCCACCGCAATCCGCCCCGGCGGCGCGTCGAGATCCATCACCTGCGCGAGGGGGATTTTGGCGGCGCCGAGGTAGGTCTCTGTGCGCAAGGTATGCGCAGAGTCGGTGAGGATAAGCCCGGCGATCGGGTAGCTCAGCAGCTGTGCGATCTGTTCTTCTTCCCGCTGCGGGCTGTAATCGTAGTTCACCACCAGCGTTTGGTAACCCCGCGCTTGGGTAACGGATTCTATGCCGGCCAGCAGGTCGGCGAAGATCTGGTTGTTGAAGGAGGGGATCAGTACGCCGATGCGCGGTTTTCTGCCGGCCTGTGCGGTATCGGCATCTGTGACGTTCAGCTCCCGCATGACCTGCGCAATGCGTTCGGCGGTGTCGGCCGCCACTTTTTCCGGCGTGCGCAGAAAACGGCTGACGGTCATTTTGGTCACGCCGGCCAATTGTGCGATGTCCTGTAGCGTAACGCGGGGGTGTTTCATTCGGTGGCCTTCACGGGCGGTGCGGCAAGGGCGGATGGCGGTATGTTAACAAATCGATTTGGCGATAACAATGAATGCGCCTCTATTGAAAATAGCCACTTTTCAATTGGATAGATGATTTTTACCCGCGTGCTGCCTGCGTGAGATCACGTTAAGGGTAACAGGGTTTCGTAACATGATTTTCAGTGATTTCCATCACGTTTTTACCGGTAACAATCGGCTGAGATAGAGGCCTGTCCGATTGGAGGCCTGAAGGCCGGGAATCACCATGAACAACCTGTTTTCTCTGGATAATAAAATCGTCTTGATCACCGGCGCCTCGCGCGGCATCGGTTTTCTGCTGGCGCGCGGCCTGGCGCAGCAAGGCGCACATATTCTGGTCAACGCCACCACCGAAGAACATGCCCGGCACGCCGCCGATCGCCTGCGCGAAGAGGGGCTGCGTGCCGATGCGGCGGCGTTCGACGTCACCGATTCCCAGGCGGTGCATGCCGCCATCGACCGCATCGAAGCGGACATCGGCGCGATAGACGTCTTGATCAACAACGCCGGCATCCAGCGCCGTCATCCCTTCACCGAGTTCCCGGAGCAAGACTGGGACGACATCATCGCCGTCAACCAGAAAGCGGTATTCATCGTGTCACAGACCGTGGCGCGTTACATGGTGCCGCGCCGGCGCGGCAAGATAGTCAATATCGGTTCGATGCAAAGCGAGCTGGGCCGCGACACCATCACCCCTTATGCGGCGTCCAAGGGGGCGGTGAAAATGCTGACGCGCGGCATGTGCGTGGAGCTGGCGCGCTACAACATTCAGGTTAACGGCATTGCCCCCGGCTACTTCAAAACCGAGATGACGCAGGCGCTGGCCGACGATCCGGCCTTCACCGCCTGGCTGACCCAACGCACGCCCGCCGCGCGCTGGGGCGATCCGCAGGAGCTGATCGGCGCGGCGGTGTTCCTGGCCGCCGACGCCTCCGCCTTCGTCAACGGGCAGCTGCTGTTTGTCGATGGCGGCATGTCGGCGGCGGTGTAACCTTTTTTCGTGGAGTCTTGAGATGAAAATTCAAACCCAGTCCTGCGTGGTCAATGGCAAACGAGACGTGGCGGTGATCGCGCAAGAAGTGGATTACCGGGGGCAGGGAACGCTGGTGAAAATCAGCCGCGGCGGTATCTGCGGCTCGGATCTGCATTACTTTCAGGAAGGCAAGGTCGGCAATTTTCAGGTGCGTCAGCCGATGGTGCTGGGCCATGAGGTGATCGGCGAGGTGGTCGCCAGCGATTCACCGCAGCTGCCGGTCGGGCAGAAGGTGGCGCTCAATCCCAGCAAACCCTGCGGGCAGTGCAAATACTGTCTGGCGCAGCAAAGCAATCAATGCGTCGAGATGCGTTTTTTCGGCAGCGCGATGTATTTTCCGCACGTTGACGGCGCTTTTACCCAATACAAAGTGGTGGATAGCGCGCAGTGTGTCCCTTACGGCGCCGATTGCGACGACAGGGTGATGGTGTTCGCCGAACCGCTGGCGGTGGCGATACACGCAGCGAAACAGCCCGGCGACGTGACGGGAAAAAAGGTCTTCGTGTCCGGCGTCGGCCCGATCGGCTGCCTGCTGGTGGCGGCGCTGAAAGCGCTGGGCGCCGCCGAGATTGTCTGTGCCGATCTCAGCCCACGCTGCCTGGCGATCGCCAGGCAAATGGGGGCCGATCGGTGCCTGCATGCCGCGGACGACGATGTTAGCGATTATCAGCAGGACAAGGGGTATTTCGACGTCGCCTGCGAAGTGGCGGGGCACCCGCAGTCGCTGCAGCGCTGCCTGGAGATCACTCGCGCCAAAGGCACCGTGGTGCAGGTGGGCATGGGCGGCAGCTTCCCCGATTTCCCGCTGATGTTGTTGATCGCCAAGGAGTTGAACCTGCTCGGATCCTTCCGCTTCGTGGCGGAGTTTGCGCTGGCGGTGGCGTGGCTGGCCGACGGCGTGGTCGATCCGCTGCCGTTGCTGTCGGCGGAGTTCGCCAGCGGGCAGCTGGCGCAGGCGCTGGAGTTTGCCGGCGATAAGCGCCAGGCCGCCAAGGTGCAATTGGTGTTTTAGGGTAAAAGTCTGATGGCCGCAGGCGGCGATCCTTGTCTATAGTGTAGGAACGCTTAATTTTTCAACCACGGAGATCTCACGATGGCAAGACATACGGATGCGGAGCAAACTACGCTGGATGACGATCTGAGAATGCTGACCGAGACGCTGGAAGAAGTGCTGCAATACACCGGCGATCGCGCGGATCAGGCTTACGTCGACATCAAGTCGCACGCCGAGCAGGCGCTGAGTGAGGTCAAGGCGCGCTGGGCGAACACCGGTGAATCCTACTACGCGCGCGCCAAAGAAGCGGTGCACCGCACCGACGACTACGTGCGGGATAAACCCTGGCACAGCGTAGGTATCGGCGCCACCGTCGGGCTGGTGCTGGGGCTGCTGCTGGCCCGTAAATAAATGACGGCATCGGGGCGGCGTAGGTCGCCTCGTGCTTTTCTGCAGACTGTGTTGTTCATCTCGCTGTTTCCCCGCTGGTTTTCCCTTATCCCGCCTATACTTCCCGCTAGCCGTCGTCGGAGCGCCTCTATTTCCCTTGTTTTTGTATGGACGGATTGAGCCGGCGCCGCCGCAAGTGTAAAGTGTTTGTGTTTTTATTGTTTGTTTTTTGTTCTAAATCAAATAATTATCTGGTGTAAACACCCAGGGATATACGGCGTTCTTGCGCTGGCGCAAAAGCCGTGAAAATAACACCTCATATAATACAGAGCGTAACTACAGGCGCGGCGTCCGTCGGCTGCGCCGGAGACGATCTCTGCTAACTGACTTGTGAGCGAACTATGTCGACAAGTGTTTTTAATCGCCGGTGGGCGGCTGTGCTGCTCGAGGCGCTGGCCCGCCATGGGGTACGGCATGTTTGTATCGCTCCGGGATCGCGCTCTACACCGCTGACGCTGGCCGCTGCGGCCAACCGATCGTTTATCTGTCATACCCATTTTGATGAGCGCGGGCTCGGCCATCTGGCGCTTGGGCTGGCGAAGGCGGCGCGTGAGCCGGTGGCGGTGATCGTCACGTCCGGCACCGCGGCGGCGAACCTTTATCCCGCGCTGATCGAAGCCGGCCTGACCGGTGAGCGGCTGGTGTTTCTCACCGCCGATCGGCCGCCGGAGTTGATCGACTGCGGCGCCAATCAGGCGATCCGTCAAAACGGCCTCTACAGCAGCCACCCGACGCTGGCGATCGAGCTGCCGCGTCCTACCCCGGATATTCCGGCCGCGTGGCTGGCCTCCAGCGTCGACAGCGCGATGGCGCGCCTGCAGCACGGCGCTTTGCACATCAACTGCCCGTTCGCCGAGCCGCTGTACGGCGGCGACGAACGTCACTATGCCGATTGGTCCGCCGCGCTGGGCGACTGGTGGCAGAGCGATCGCCCGTGGCTGCAGGAAAGCGAGACGCATGCGGCGCCATTGCCGCAGCCGGACTGGTTCTTCTGGCGGCAGAAACGCGGCGTGGTGCTGGCCGGGCGCCTGAGCGCGCAAGAGGGCGCTCAGGTGGCCGAATGGGCCGCAACGCTGGGCTGGCCGCTGATCGGCGACGTGCTGTCGCAGACCGGGCAACCGCTGCCCTGCGCCGATTTGTGGCTCGCTCATCCGCAGGCGCAGCGCGTACTGCAAGATGCGCAACTGGTGGTGCAGTTCGGCGGCAGCCTGACCGGCAAACGCCTGCTGCAGTGGCAGGCGCAGTGCCGGCCCGAAGAGTATTGGGTCATCGACGAGCTGCCGGGGCGGCTCGATCCGGCCCAGCACCGGGGGCGGCGCCTGCGCGCCGGCGTGGCACAGTGGTTGGCGCAGCACCCGGCACAGCCGCGTGCGCCGTGGGCCGCCGGGCTGGCCGCGCTGGCGGATAAGGCGCTGACGGCGGCATCCACGCATCTGCACGATAGCTTTGGCGAAGCGCAGCTGGCGCACCGCCTGCCGGAACTGCTGCCGGTGAACGGCCAGCTGTTTCTCGGCAACAGCCTGGTGGTGCGACTGATCGACGCGTTAACGCCATTGCCCGTCGCCTACCCGGTATTCAGCAACCGCGGCGCCAGCGGCATCGACGGCCTGATCTCCACCGCCGCCGGCGTGCAGCGCGCCACCGCCAGACCGACGTTGGCGGTGATGGGCGATCTTTCCGCTCTGTATGACCTCAATGCGCTGGCGCTGCTGCGCCAGAGCTCGGCGCCGACGGTGCTGATCGTCGTCAACAACAACGGCGGCCAAATTTTCTCGCTGCTGCCGACGCCGGAAGAGGATCGTCAGCGCTTTTACTGCATGCCGCAGAACGTCGAGTTCAGCCACGCGGCGGCGATGTTCCAACTGGGTTACGCGCGGCCGGAGAGCTGGAGCCAGCTGCAACAGGCGGTTGAACAAGGCTGGCGGCGCGGCGGCGCCACGCTTATCGAACTGCAGGTGACGCCGAGCGCGGGGGCCGAAAGCCTGCAATACCTGGTGCAACAGATGGCGGTGCAATGATGCTGGCGACGCGAATTTTGCAACAGGGCGAAGCGGGCCGCCCGTGGCTGGTGTGGCTGCATGGCCTGCTTGGCAACAACAATGAATGGCGGGTGATCGCCGCACGCTGCCCGGAATGGCCATCGATGGCCATCGATCTGCCCGGCCACGGCGATTCCGTGGCGGTGAGTTGCCGCGGCTTCGACGACATCAGCGCGCAGATCGCCGCCACGCTGCAGCTGCGCAATATCGAACGTTATTGGCTGGTGGGCTACTCGCTCGGCGGGCGCATCGCCATGTATCACGCCTGCCACGGCCGCCATGCCGGCCTGCAGGGGGTGATCGTCGAGGGCGGCAATCCGGGGCTGGAGGACGAAGAGCAGCGCCGCCGGCGCTGCGAACAGGATGCGCTGTGGGCGGCGCGTTTTCGCAGTGAGCCGATCGCCGAGGTCCTGGCGGATTGGTACCAGCAGCCGGTGTTCAAAGAGCTTAGCCACGTGCACCGTCAGGCGCTGATCGCCGCGCGCTCGGTCAACAGCGGCCCGGCGATCGCCGACATGCTCGAAGCCACGTCGCTCGGGCGGCAGCCCTATCTGGCGCCGCAGCTGCGCCAACTGAGCGTGCCGCTGCAGGTGCTGTGCGGTGAGAACGACCCCAAATTTCAACGGCTGGCGCGCGACGCCGGGTTGCCGTTGCGCATCGTGCCGCAGGCCGGGCACAACGCGCATCTGGCCAATCCGCAGGATTTCGTCGCCGAGCTGCAGACCTTTCTCGTTAACCCTGGTTAAAGGAACCGAACATGCTTTATCCGAATGAAGAACAGCTGTATGCCGCCATCGTCTGGCAGGATTGCACCGGCGATTTCGAAGACATTCTGTATCACAAGTCCGCCGACGGCATCGCCAAAATCACCATTAACCGGCCGCAGGTGCGCAATGCGTTTCGTCCGCAAACGGTCAAAGAGATGATTGACGCGTTGGCCAACGCCCGTTACGACGATGGCATCGGCGTCATTATTCTGACCGGCGCCGGCGATAAGGCCTTCTGCTCCGGTGGCGATCAGAAAGTGCGCGGCGACTACGGCGGCTATCGCGACGACAGCGGCGTGCATCACCTCAACGTGCTGGACTTCCAGCGCCAGATCCGCACCTGCCCGAAACCGGTGGTGGCGATGGTGGCCGGTTATTCGATCGGCGGCGGACACGTGCTGCACATGATGTGCGATCTGACCATCGCGGCGGATAACGCCATCTTCGGCCAGACCGGCCCGAAAGTGGGCTCGTTCGACGGCGGCTGGGGCGCGTCTTACATGGCGCGCATCGTCGGCCAGAAGAAGGCGCGCGAAATCTGGTTCCTGTGCCGCCAGTACGATGCCGCTGCCGCGTTGGACATGGGCCTGGTCAATACCGTGGTGCCGTTGGCCGATCTGGAGAAAGAGACGGTGCGCTGGTGCCGAGAAATGCTGCAGAACAGCCCGATGGCGCTGCGCTGCCTGAAGGCGGCGCTGAACGCCGACTGCGACGGCCAGGCCGGTTTGCAGGAGCTGGCGGGCAACGCCACCATGCTGTTCTACATGACCGACGAAGGGCAGGAAGGGCGCAACGCGTTCAACGAGAAGCGTCAGCCGGACTTCAGCAAATTCAAGCGTAACCCGTAATGAGCGGGGTAAACCGCAGCGCGGCGCTTTACCGTTACAGCCTGCCGATGGAGGCGGGCGTGGTGCTGCGCAATCAGCGGTTGAAAACGCGTGACGGATGGGTGGTGCAGCTGCGTCAGGGCGAGCGTGAAGGCTGGGGCGAGATCGCGCCGCTGCCGGAATTCAGCCGGGAAACGTCGGCGCAGGCCGAACAGGCCGCGTTGGACTGGCTGCAGGCCTGGTTGGCGGGCAACGAACCGGATGACAGCACGCTGCCCTCGGTGGCCTTTGGGATTAGCTGCGCGCAGGCCGAGCTGGAGCAGCGTTTGCCGACGCAGGCGGATTTCCGCAAGGCGCCGCTGTGCACCGGCGATCCGGACGAGCTGTTCGAGATATTGAGCGCCTTGCCGGGCGAGAAAGTCGCGAAAGTGAAGGTGGGGCTGTATGAAGCGGTGCGCGACGGCATGATCGTCAACGTGCTGCTGGAGGCGCTGCCGGATCTTCGGCTGCGGTTGGATGCCAACCGCAGCTGGACCCGCGCCAAAGCCGACGGCTTCGCCAAATACGTCAACCCGGCGTGGCGCGATCGCATCGCCTTTTTGGAAGAGCCCTGCAAGACCCGTGATGAATCGCGCGATTTCGCCCGGGCGACCGGCATTGCCATCGCCTGGGATGAGAGCGTGCGTGAGGCGGACTTTGTGGTGCAGGCCGAGCCGGGCGTGGCAGCCATCGTGATCAAACCGACGCTGGTCGGCAGCCTGGCGCGCTGCCAGGCGCTGGTGGCGCAGGCGCATGCGGCGGGGCTGACGGCGGTGATCAGTTCCAGCATCGAGTCCAGCCTGGGGTTAACCCAGCTGGCGCGCATCGCCCGCTGGCTGACGCCGGACACCGTGCCGGGGCTGGACACGCTGGGGTTGATGCAGGCGCAGGTGCTGCGCCCGTGGCCGGGCAGCGCGTTGCCGCTGTTGGATGTCTCGGCGTTGGAGTGCCTATGGCGCCGTTGAACGATTGGCCGTGGCGACACTGGGCGCGCACTCAGCCGCAGGCGACGGCGCTGATGCTCGGCGAACAACCGCTGAGCTGGCTGGCGTTGCAAAGCCAGGTGGATGAGCTGGCGGCGGATTTCCAGCATCAGGGCGTTGAACCGGGCTGCGGCGTGGCGCTGTGCGGTAAAAACAGCTATCCACTGCTGCTGGCCTATCTGGCGCTGTTGCAGTGCGGCGCACGCCTGTTGCCGCTCAATCCCGCCCTGCCGACGCCGCTGCTGGCGCAGCTGTTGCCGGAATTGGATATGACCTTTGTCTTCGGCCCGGACTCGTTGCCGCTGCTGCCGGAAGACGTGATTCGATTGACCCCGCCGTCGACCGAGCCGCGTTGGCCAGACCTGCCGACGTGGGATGCGCAGCGTCTGGCGACGCTGACGTTGACCTCCGGTTCCAGCGGCATGCCGAAAGCGGCCGCGCACAGCTACGCCAACCATCTGGCCAGCGCCGCCGGGGTGTTGGAGCTGATGGCGTTTCAGCGCGAGGATTGCTGGCTGCTGTCATTGCCGCTGTTTCACGTCTCCGGACAGGGCATTGTCTGGCGCTGGCTGGCGGCGGGCGCCCGGTTGGCGGTGCGCGAGATGCACCCGCTGAACGAGGCGTTGGCGGGATGCACGCATGCCTCGTTGGTGCCGACCCAGCTGTGGCGGCTGCTGGCGCAACCGCTGGCGGGCATGACGCTGAAGGCGGTGCTGCTCGGCGGCGCGATGATCCCGGTGGAACTGACCGAGCGGGCGGAGGAGGCGGGGATCCGCTGCTGGTGCGGCTACGGCTTGACCGAACTGGCTTCCACGGTGTGCGCCAAGCGCGCCGATGCGCGGCCGGGCGTTGGCCTGCCGCTCGGCGGCCGCGAGATCAAACTGGTGGACGAAGAAGTCTGGATCCGCGCCGAGAGCCTGGCGCTCGGCTACTGGCGTCATGGGCATCTGCAGCCGCTGGCCGATGAACAGGGCTGGTTTGCGACCCGCGATCGCGGCGCGATGGCCGAGGGGGAACTGCGTATTCTCGGCCGGTTGGACAACCTGTTCTTCAGCGGCGGTGAAGGGGTGCAGCCGGAGGATATCGAACGCGTGCTGGCGGCGCATCCGCAGATCACGCAGGCGTTTGTGGTGCCGGTGGCGGATGCCGAGTTCGGCCAGCGGCCGGTGGCGGTGATCGACGGCGATCCGTCGCTGTCGCTGGCGACGCTGCTCGCCTGGTCGCAGGATAAGCTCGCCAATTTCCAACGCCCGACGGCATTGCTTCCGCTGC
Organism: Serratia sp. HRI; assembly: GCF_010119335.3. NCBI lineage: Bacteria > Pseudomonadati > Pseudomonadota > Gammaproteobacteria > Enterobacterales > Yersiniaceae > Serratia > Serratia sp. HRI. The sequence goes on from NZ_CP083690.1 coordinate 4,333,081, forward strand.
CTGACGAGCTGAAAAACGGCGGCATCAAGATTTCGCGCCGCCAGTTGCAGCAGTGGGTGGCGCAGCGTCTCTCTCAGGCATAAAAAAGCCGCCCGAAAGGGCGGCTGAGCGGATGGCTGCAGGGGGTTATTTCAGCCCCAGCGCCTTGGCGACGCCGGCGCCGTAGTCCGGGTGCACCTTGGTGAACAGCTCGACCTGACGGCGCTGGATGTGTTCCGGCACCTGCGACAGTTCGCCGGCGATGCGGGTGAACATGCGCTGGTGCTCTTCGGCGCTCAGCAGGTTGAACAGCGCGCGCGGCTGGCTGTAGTAATCGTCGTCTTCACGATGATTCCAGTGGTCGGCCGCGCCCTCAATGCTCAGCGGCGGCTCGCTGAAGTCCGGCTGCTCCTGGAACAGGCCGAAGCTGTTCGGTTCGTAGGTGGCGCCGTTGCCGCTGTTGCCGTCCACGCGCATCGCGCCGTCGCGATGGTAGTTGTGGAACGGGCATTTGGCGCCGTTCACCGGGATCTGGTGGTGGTTGACGCCCAAGCGATAACGGTGCGCATCGCCATAGGAGAACAGACGGCCCTGCAGCATTTTATCCGGTGAGAAACTGATGCCCGGCACCACGTTGGCGGGGTTCATCGCTACTTGCTCAACCTCTGAGAAGTAGTTGTCGGGGTTGCGGTTCAGCTCGAAATAGCCGACGTCGATCAGCGGATAGTCGCCGTGCGGCCAGACCTTGGTCAGATCGAACGGGTTATACGGCGTCTGCGAGGCTTCGTGTTCCGGCATGATCTGAATTTGCAGCTTCCAGCGCGGGAAGTCGCCGCGTTTGATCGCGTCGAACAGATCGCGCTGTGAGCTTTCGCGATCCTTGGCGATGATCGCTTCTGCTTCTTCATCCATCAGGTTTTCAATGCCTTGCTCGCAGCGGAAGTGGAATTTCACCCAGAAACGTTCGTTGGCGGCATTGATAAAGCTGAAGGTGTGGCTGCCGAAACCGTGCATGTGACGGTAGGATTTCGGAATGCCGCGATCGCTGAAGTCGATGGTCAGCTGGTGCAGCGATTCCGGCAGGTGGGAGAAGAAGTCCCACTTGTAGACGGGATTGCGCAGGTTGGTATGCGGATCGCGTTTCACCACGTGGTTAAGGTCGGGGAATTTCAGCGGATCGCGCAGATAGAACACCGGCGTATCGTTGCCCACCAAATCCCAGTTGCCTTCTTCGGTATAGAACTTCATGGCGAAACCGCGAATGTCGCGTTCGGCGTCGGCCGCGCCGCGCTCACCGGCGACGGTGGAGAAGCGGATAAACATGTCGGTCTGCTTACCGATTTCGGAGAAGATCTTGGCGCGCGTGTAGCGGGTGATGTCATGGGTGACGGTAAAGGTGCCGTAGGCGCCGGATCCTTTGGCGTGCATGCGGCGCTCGGGGATGACCTCGCGGTCGAAGTGGGCCAGTTTTTCCAGGAACCACACGTCCTGCAACAGCATCGGGCCGCGTTTGCCCGCGGTGATCACGTTATTGTTATCGACAACCGGGGCGCCGGCTGCGGTGGTCAGTCCTTTCTTGCTCATCACTTGCTCCTTATCGTAGTGCAGTTAAGTAAAGACTCGGGCGGTTTAAGCGTTCATCAGCATAGTCCTTTGGCGGGGCTTCTTCCCCTGACCTTGGTCAAAGCCACTACTGGTTGTAGCCCTATTGCCGAGCGACGGCAAATAGGTCTCGGTTATCGTTGGCATCGCCTTGACGAATAAGGATTTTTGTTTGCAAATTTTTACATTTATTTGATTATTGAAGAATTTTTTCGCTTTTATCCCTTAAATACTCATTGCGCTTTGGTATAGACTCATGACGTTATTATTTTGCGTTGATTCGATCATTCGGTACGGATGACAAACCAGAGGGAAAGATGATGAAAAAGACTTGGGTCGCGTGCGCGGCAGGATTGCTGTTTGTGACCGGCGCGGCGAACGCCATCAGCGTGTCGGGCGAAGCCGGGCAACACTACACCAACCTGGGCGTTGGCATGAGCACCGGCTCTTCAGGTCTGGGCCTGACCGGCAACTGGGCGCGCAGCGACCACGACGGTAACGTCGGCAGCGTGGGGTTGAACTTCGGCGTGCCGCTGGGGCCGTTGACGGCGACCGTGGGCGCCAAAGCGCTGTACCTCAGCCCGAAAGATGGGAAGAGCGGCGGGGCGGTGGCGCTGGGCGGCGGCCTGGAGTGGGAAATTAACCGTTACTTCAGCCTGCACGGCGAAGGTTACTTTGCCCCTGACTCTTTCACCAGCGGCGTGAAGGCCTATAACGAAGCCAGCGGCGGCCTGCGCTGGAAGTTCCGTCCGCTGAGCGTGGACGTGGGCTACCGTTACATGCAAATGGAAGGCAAAGACGGGCGTCGCGACAACACCCTGGCCGATGGCCCTTATGTCGGTGTCGGTCTGAGCTTCTGACGCTGCGAAAAAGGGGCCTTCAGGCCCCTTTATCTTTTCTGCCTGGCTTACCCCACCGCCGGCAGCATGCCGCTGGCGATGCCCAGTTGGATGGCGATCACCGTTACCCCACAGACAAACACCAGCGCCAGCGCCGGCGTACCGCCCCAGACGCGATACTGCGCCTGATGTTTTTGGCGGGTTTTCCACACCAGCAGTGAAGGCAACAGCAGCGCCAGCACCGACAGGGCGATGGCGGCGAATCCCAACGCCAGCACGAAGCCGCGCGGGTAGAACAGCGCAAAGGCCAGCGGCGGCAGGAAGGTGATGGCGCCGGTTTGCAGGCGGCCACGCACGTTGTCTTGCCGTTTGAACAGGTCGGCCAGGAAATCGAACAGCCCGAGCGCCACGCCGAGGAACGAGGTCGCCAGCGCCAGGTCGGCGAACAGGTGCACCGCCAGTTCAACGTGCGGCGAAGCCACCGCATCGCGCACCGCCTGCAACAGGCCGTTCAGCCCGGCCTGCTGCGCCAGAATGCCGACGAAGGTGTCGGAGCTGATGCTGCCCAGCGTCGCCAGCTGCCAGAAGATATAGGCGATCAGCGGGATGGCGCTGCCGATGATAAACACCCAACGCAGTTTGCGAATGTTGCCGCCCATGTAGTTGACGATGCTCGGCACGCTGCCGTGGAAGCCAAATGAAGTGAAGATCACCGGAATGGCCGATAACGCCAGGCCTTGCTCCAGCGGCAACGTCATCAGATTGGTCTGGTGGATATTCGGCAACATCAGGCCGAGCATCACCACCAGAAACACCACTTTGGCGCTGAACAGGATGCGGTTGAACAAGTCCACCGAGTGGGTGCCGATGCACACCACGCCGCCGGCCACCAGGGTGAACAGCAGGACGCCGAGCGACACCGGGAAGTCCTGCGACGTCCATTGGCTGATGCTGGTGGCGAGCAATTCGCCGGCGCCGCTGATATAGGCGGCGGTGAGGGCGTACATCAGGAACATCATGCTAAAGCTGGTCAGCCACTGGCCGCCGCCGCCGAGATAACGTTTGGCGAGCGTGCCCAGACCGGTATCCGCCTGCTCATGCTGGTAAACCTCCACCAGCAGCAGCGCGGTGTAACACATCAACAGCCACAGCCCGACCAGTAAGGCCAGCGTGACGCCGAAGCCGACACCGGCTGCCGCCAGCGGCATCGCCAGCATCCCGGCGCCAATGGTGGTGCCCGCCACGATAAAAACACTGCCAAGAGTGCGATTCTTCACGTTTTTTCTCTACCAGCCGAAAGATTTTGAAAATTATAGGTAACGATTTATGAGGATGGCAGGATAGTGGAAGCCCTAATTTGTGTCAAACCGACGTTACGCATGGTGTACAGCAATGTTTACATTGTGGCGAGCTGCATGGCGCATGAGGAACGGGCCCATGGCTGAAATTATCCGCAGGCGGCTAGTGAAAAGTTATTTACGGGCTTCTATAGTGGAATGACCAAAAAATGTGGGAGAGATCAATGTTAAGGGTGGAGATGCTCAGCACCGGCGATGAGGTGCTGCACGGGCAAATTATTGATACCAACGCCGTCTGGCTGGCGGACTACCTGTTCCAGCAGGGAGTGCCGATGAGCGGGCGTGAAACAGTCGGGGACAGCCTCTCTGCGTTGATCGAGATCCTGCAGGAACGAAGCCATATCGCCGATGTGCTGATCGTCAACGGCGGCCTGGGGCCGACCAGCGACGATCTCAGCGCGCTGGCCGCCGCGAAAGCCTGTGGCGTAGAGCTGGTCGAACGGGCCGACTGGCTGGCGCGCATGGAAGCCTATTTCGCCGAGCGCGGGCGGCCGATGGCCCCTTCCAACCGCAAGCAGGCGCAGATCCCGGCCAACGCGGAAATGCTGGATAACCCGGTAGGCACCGCCTGTGGGTTTGCGCTGCAGCTGAACAAATGTCAGATGTTCTTCACCCCCGGCGTGCCGTCGGAATTCAAAGTGATGGTCGAACAGCAGATCGTGCCGCGCCTGCGCCAGCGCTTCACCTTGCCGGCGCCGCCGCTGTGCCTGCGCCTGACCACCTTCGGCACCTCCGAGAGCGATCTGGCCGCCGAGCTGGATGGCATGCCGCTGCCGCCGGAAGTGGTGCTGGGCTACCGCTCATCCAGCCCGATTATCGAGCTGAAGCTGACCGGGCCGGAAAGCCGGCGTGTGGAAATGGAGCAGGCCTGGCGACGCGTGCGCGAGGTGGCGGGGGACAACTGCATCTTTGAAGGCACCGCCGGGTTGCCGGCGACGCTGACGCAGCGTCTGAATCAGCAAGGGCTGAAGCTGGCGTTGAGCGAGCAGTTCAGCGCCGGGTTGATCAATCTGCAGCTGCAGAGCGAAGGGGCGCCGCTGGCGGGGGGCGAGCTGCTGCCGGCGCACTGCATCGAAACGCTGGAAACGACGCTGGCGCGCGCCCGTTCGCTGGCGGAATTGACCGGTGCGCCGTTGGCGTTGGCGGTCAGCGCCATGCGCGACGAGCAGGTGAGCATTGCGCTGCATACGCCGCGCGGCGGCATTGGCCAGACGGTGCGTTATCGGGCGTCGCGCCACGGCCTGCGGCTGCGGCAGGAGTCGGTGGCGATGCTGGCGCTGGATATGCTGCGCCGCTGGCTTAATGGGGGCCAGGCGTGCGGTAAAAACGCCTGGCTGGAGGTGGTGGAAATTATCGAGTGACGGTCATGGCGCTGAGTCGCCGGCGTCACGGTTTTGCTGCAGCCGTTCGGACGCCAGGCGTGAAAGGCGTATCGCCGCCGCGCCCCGCGTTTGCAGATCTGCACCATAGTCCTTGAGTGCCTGCGCGGCGCTGCCGGCCTGCGCCAGATGCGTCGCCAGGCTGGCGGCGTCCGCCAACGCGGTGTTGGCGCCGAGCCCACCCGCCGGGCTCATGACATGCACGGCGTCGCCGAGAAAGGCGATGCGTTCGCTGTGCCACACCGGCATCGCCTTCGTGACCTGCACCGCCCGCACGCTGAGCGACAGGGGATCCGCCAGCGCTAACGCCGTTTGCAAAGCGGGGGCCCATCCCTGCGAGATATGCCTTACGCGTGCCTGCAGCGCAGCGCTTCCCTCCGCCCGCGCCGGCCCGCCGAGCCGTTCAGCCGTTCCGATACAGGCCCAATAAAGATAGTCGTCGACCGGCGTGAGGGGGCAATCCGGCGCATAGTCGGCTGCCAGCTGCGCCATGGGCGCCTGAAAGCGCATCGGTTCAATCACCAGCGACAAGCCGTCGGCGAAGACGACCGACACGCCGCGCAGCAATTCGGGGGCCAATTGGGCACGGGTCGCCGCATCGAGCGGCGTTTTGCCGTAGAGGGTGACCGCGCCGCTGTCTTCGGGGCCCGCCTTGGGCAGGCAGCGCCGCCGCACCAGCGAGTTGACGCCGTCGGCGGCGATCAGCACATCGACCCGCACGTGTTCGCCGTTGGCGAACTGAAGTTCCACGCCCTGCGGCGTCTGCGCAAATTCACGCAAGGTATGGCCGAAACGCACCCGCTCTTGCAGGCCGGCAAGCAGGATTTCGCGCAGCGTTTGGCGATGAATGCCGAGATCGCCGCCCGGTTCTTGCGTTTGGCGCTGGCTGGAGGGCAACCAGTGCTCGGGGCGCCGGCCGGTGAGCGGGGCAAGCTGCGGATCCCATAGATTGCTCTCGCCGCTGTTTTGCGCGCAGCCGGCGCAGAGCAACCGGTAGTGCGCCGGCGGCAGGCAGGCGGCCAGCGCCTGCTGGCCCGACGGATCGATGCGCAGCCGGTAGCCCTGATCGCGCGCTTGCGGTGTGGTGTCGCGTTCAAACACCGTGGCGTGGATGCCGAAGCGGCGCAGTCCCTGAGCCAGACACAGGCCGCCGGGCCCGGCGCCGATAATGCCAATGCTGAGTGTTGTCATCATGTTCCCTCTTGAGTCAGTGGCCACAGACGGTCGCGGCCGGAAGCATTTCATTATGTCGGCGCAGGAAAAGGTTGGTATAACGGTATCTGGACTAAAAATAGTGATTAGTGGCCAATATGAATGCAAACCTTCATGCCCTCGACGCTGACTGCAGCGAATGGTCGGCGGGCCCCTGGCTGATCGCCCTTGGCGGCCGCGACGCGGCAGGCCGGGAGTATCGGTTGGGCACGCGCGAATACGACTGGCATCAGCATGTGCGAGGGCAGTTGCTGTGCGTTGAAAGCGGCTTGCTGCATGTACGCACGGCGCAGGGCGACTGGGTGCTTCCGCCGCAGCGGGCGGGGTGGATCCCGCCGGCGACGCAGCACCGGGTGCAGGTCTGCGGCGCGCTGAGCGGCTGGAGTTTGCTGCTGGCGCCGGAGGCCTGCCACGATCTGTCGAATACACCCTGCGTTATCGGCATCAGCGCAGTGCTGCAGGCGTTGGCTCAGCGTGCGGAAGGCTGGGACAAACGCAGCGCGCTTACCCTGGAGCAGGAGCGTATGGCGCAGGTGATGCGTGACGAGATACGGCTGGCGCCGACGGAGCCGCTGCATTTACCGATGTCGTCCCATCCGCGCCTGGCCGGCGTTCTGCAGGCCTTGCTGGCGCAGCCGGGGAGCGAACGTTCACTGGAGGCGTGGGCTGAATGGGGGGCGATGTCGCCGCGTACCCTGCGGCGGCTGATGATCGGCGAGACGGGGTTGAGTTTTGCCCAGTGGCGTCAGCAGGCTCGGTTGTCATATGCGTTGGCGAAGCTGGCCGAAGGCGAAACGGTGCTGCAGATTGCGGAGGCGCTGGGGTATGCCTCGCCGAGCAATTTTATCGCCATGTTTCGTAAAGCCTTCGGCGATTCCCCGGCGCGTTATTTTTCCACATTGGCGGGAAAGGGGCGCTAATCAGGCCGGGGATGAGGGAGGAGATGCTTTTGTGACGGTTATATATCCCTGATTAATCATAATGTTATAGGGGATATTCGCGCCGGGGGAATGCTGTTACTCTCTTGACGGGTGTCCCTGATATGTCAAAGCCAAAATACCCCTTCGAAAAGCGCCTTGAAGTCGTGAATCACTACTTCACAACTGATGATGGTTACAGGATCATCTCTGCACGTTTTGGTGTGCCTCGAACACAGGTCAGGACGTGGGTTGCCCTCTATGAAAAACATGGAGAAAAAGGTTTAATTCCCAAACTAAAGGCGTTAGTGCTGATCCAGAGTTGCGCATTAAGGTCGTGAAAGCCGTGACCGAGCAGCAGATGTCCCTCAATCAGGCTGCTGCTCACTTTATGCTGCTGGTAGTGGTTCTGTAGCCAAGTGGCTGAAAGTCTATGAGGAGCACGGAGAAGCTGGTTTACGCGCACTCAAGATCGGCACCAAAAGAAACATTACAATGTCAGTTGATCCAGAAAAAGCGGCGTTAGCATTGGAGCTGTCGAAAGACCGACGTATTGAGGATCTTGAAAGACAAGTTCGATTCCTTGAAATGCGGCTTACGTATCTAAAAAAGCTGAAAGCCTTAGCTCATCCCGCGAAAAAGTGAAAGTACTCAACGAGCTAAGGCAGTTTTACCCTCTTGATGAGCTTTCAAGGCAGCGGAGATACCGCGCAGTACGTTTTATTACCATCTAAAGGCTCTCAGCAAGCCTGATAAGTATGCGGATGTTAAAAAGCGTATTGGTGAGATTTATCACGAGAATAAAGGTCGTTACGGATACCGTAGGGTAACGTTGTCTCTCCATCGAGACGGGAACGGATTAACCATAAAGCCGTTCAGCGCCTGATGGGAACCCTCTCGCTTAAGGCAGCGATTAAGGTCAAGCGATACAGCTCCTACAGAGGAGAGGTAGGGCAAACCGCCCCCAATGTTCTCCAAAGGGATTTCAAGGCTACACGGCCAAACGAGAAGTGGGTTACCGACGTTACTGAATTTGCAGTCAATGGGGAAAGCTGTATTTGTCTCCAGTAATAGATCTCTTCAACAACGAAGTTATTTCTTACAGCCTGTCGGAAAGACCTGTGATGAACATGGTCGAGAATATGCTCGATCAGGCATTCAAAAAGCTTAAGCCTCACGAGCATCCTATTCTGCACTCTGACCAGGGATGGCAGTATCGTATGAGAAGGTATCAAAACATCCTTAAAGAACAAGGCATTACACAGAGCATGTCCAGAAAAGGCAATTGTCTGGATAATGCAGTCGTGGAATGTTTCTTTGGAACCTTAAAGTCGGAGTGTTTTTATCTTGACGAGTTCAGTAATATAAGCGAACTGAAGGATGCTGTTACGGAATATATTGACTACTACAACAGCAGAAGAATTAGCCTGAAATTAAAAGGTCTGAGTCCAATTGAATATCGAACCCAGACCTATGTGCCTCGTGTTTAACTGTCCAACTTTTTGGGGTCAGTACAGAATGGGGCTGCACATACCGCCTAGACACCGGTATGGTAGCCCCTTCACAGCAAGGAGGCAAGCATTGCGCTTAAGGTATGTGTTTCACTCGCTAGCCGTTTGTAGTTTTATTTACGGTTTGTTATTTATCGTGGATGATAAGGAGGACTCGCTGTGCGAAGCCTGAAACATCTGACCAGGAAAATATCACTATCCTGATCAGGGTTGGCGTGTGAGGTGAAGCGGTAATCCCTAGGGCGGGGACAACCCCGCCTTCTGGTCTCCCAGGCGTGGTTTTCCGGCACCCGACACTTTACATTTCCAGCTCGATATCCGTCAGCGGCATGCAGCAGCAGGGCAGGATTCGCCGGCGTTGATAAAACGCCAGCGGCTGTTGGCGGTAGGCCACTTCGCCTTTTCACCAGCTTTCAGGCGGCAGGCGCCGCAATAGCGGAGCGGCATTGGTACTCCACCTGCACGTCGTGCAGTTCCAGCACGTCGAGCAGGCAGTTTTCACTGTTAGGGCAGGAGAGCTGCGTGCCGGCGGCGCGCAGCGTTACGATTGGCGTCGCCATTGCTTACAGTTCGAAGTCGCTCAGGTCGTCGGCGTTGATCTCCGAGTCGATCTGGCCAACCAGGTAGGAGCTCACTTCCACTTCCTGCGGCGCTACCTGTACGTTGTCGGACACCAACCAGGCGTTGATCCACGGGATCGGGTTGGAGCGGGTTTCGAACGGCAGACCGAGGCCGACCGCCTGCATGCGGATATTGGTGATGTACTCCACATACTGGCACAGGATGTCTTTGTTCAGGCCGATCATCGAGCCGTCGCGGAACAGGTATTCCGCCCACTCTTTCTCCTGCTGGGCGGCCAGCACGAACAGATCGTAGCACTGCTGCTGACATTCCTCGGCGATCTCCGCCATTTCAGGATCGTCGGCGCCGGAACGCATCAGGTTCAGCATGTGCTGGGTGCCGGTCAGGTGCAGCGCTTCGTCGCGGGCGATCAGCTTGATGATTTTGGCGTTGCCTTCCATCAGTTCGCGCTCGGCAAATGCGAAGGAGCAGGCGAAGCTGACGTAGAAGCGGATCGCTTCCAGCGCGTTCACGCTCATCAGGCACAGGTACAGCTGCTTTTTCAGCGCGCGCAGATTGACGGTGACGGTTTTACCGTTCACCTGGTGGGTGCCTTCACCCAGCAGGTGATAGTAGCTGGTCATCTCGATCAGATCGTCGTAGTAGCCGGAGATGTCTTTCGCGCGCTTCTTGATCTCTTCGTTGGTGACGATGTCGTCGAACACCAGCGCCGGATCGTTGACGATGTTGCGGATGATGTGCGTGTAGGAACGGGAGTGGATAGTCTCGGAGAACGACCAGGTTTCCACCCAGGTTTCCAGCTCAGGGATCGAGATCAGCGGCAGCAGCGCGACGTTCGGGCTGCGGCCCTGGATGGAATCCAGCAGCGTCTGATACTTCAGGTTGCTGATGAAGATGTGCTTCTCGTGCTCCGGCAGCGCCTGGTAATCGATGCGATCGCGGGAGACGTCAACTTCTTCCGGGCGCCAGAAGAAGGAGAGCTGCTTTTCGATCAGTTTTTCGAAGATTTCATGCTTTTGCTGGTCGAAACGCGCAACGTTTACCGACTGGCCGAAGAACATCGGCTCTTGCAGCTGGTCGTTTTTGGTCTGAGAAAAAGTGGTGTAAGCCATAAGCCTGAATCCATCGTAACGTGGCTAAATGAAGGGGCCGGAAAATTCCGGCCCGCTAGGTCAAACTTTAGATCTTGCAGGCGCCGCTTTCGCAGTCGTCATCGCCGGCCTTGGCAGGCTGCAAATCTTCCTGGGCGTCTTCCGCACCGTCGCGGGTGTTTTGGTAGTACAGCGTTTTCACGCCAAACTTGTAGGTGGTGAGCAGGTCTTTCAACAGCTGCTTCATCGGCACCTTGCCGCCCGGGAAGCGGGTCGGATCGTAGTTGGTGTTGGCCGAAATCGACTGGTCGATGAATTTCTGCATCAGCCCCACCAGCTGCAGATAGCCGTCGTTGCTTGGCATTTCCCACAGCAGCTCGTAGTTGTCTTTCAGACGCTCATACTCCGGCACCACCTGGCGCAGGATGCCGTCTTTCGACGCCTTGATGCTGATGTGGCCGCGCGGCGGCTCGATGCCGTTGGTGGCGTTGGAAATCTGCGAAGAGGTTTCCGACGGCATCAGCGCAGACAGCGTCGAGTTGCGCAGACCGGTTTCCTGGATCTCTTTACGCAGGGTTTCCCAGTCGTAGTGCAGCGGCTCGTTGCAGACCGCATCCAGGTCTTTCTTGTAGGTGTCGATCGGCAGGATACCCTGCGAATAAGTGGTCTCTTTGAACCACGGGCAAGCGCCTTGTTCCTGAGCCAGACGGTTGGAGGCTTTCAGCAGGTAGTACTGAATGGCTTCGAACGTTTTGTGCGTCAGGTTGTTGGCGCTGCCGTCGGAGTAGCGCACGCCGTTCTTCGCCAGGTAATAGGCGAAGTTGATGACGCCGATGCCCAGGGTGCGGCGGCCCATCGCGCCACGGTGCGCAGCCTTGATCGGATAATCCTGATAATCCAGCAGGGCGTCGAGCGAGCGCACCGCCAGGGTTGCCAATTCTTCCAGATCGTCCAGGCTGTCGATCGCGCCTAGGTTAAAGGCGGACAGGGTGCACAGCGCAATCTCGCCGTTTTCGTCGTTGACGTCTTCCAGCGGCTTGGTCGGCAGGGCGATTTCCAGGCACAGGTTGGACTGACGTACCGGCGCGATCTGCGGATCGAACGGGCTGTGGGTATTGCAGTGGTCGACGTTCTGGATGTAGATGCGGCCGGTAGAGGCGCGCTCTTGCATCATCAGCGAGAACAGCTCAACCGCTTTTACGCGCTTCTGGCGAATGCTGTCGTCTTTCTCGTACTGGGTATACAGGCGTTCGAATTCGTCCTGATCGGCGAAGAACGCGTCATACAACCCCGGCACGTCGGACGGGCTGAACAGGGTGATGTCTTCGCCCTTGATCAGGCGCTGGTACATCAGGCGGTTCAGCTGCACGCCGTAGTCCATGTGACGCACGCGGTTGCCTTCAACGCCACGGTTGTTTTTCAACACCAGCAGGCTTTCCACTTCCAGGTGCCACATCGGGTAGAACAGCGTTGCCGCGCCACCGCGCACGCCGCCCTGCGAGCAGGATTTGACGGCGGTCTGGAAGTGTTTGTAGAACGGAATACAGCCGGTATGGAAGGCTTCACCGCCACGGATCGGGCTGCCCAGCGCGCGGATGCGGCCGGCGTTGATACCGATGCCGGCGCGCTGCGAGACGTATTTCACAATGGCGCTGGAGGTGGCGTTGATGGAGTCCAGGCTGTCGCCGCACTCGATCAGCACGCAGGAGCTGAACTGGCGGGTTGGGGTGCGCACGCCGGACATGATCGGCGTAGGCAGCGAAATCTTGAAGGTGGAAATCGCGTCATAGAAACGTTTGACGTAATCCAGACGAGTTTCACGCGGGTAGTTGGAGAACAGGCAAGCGGACACCAGCATGTACAGGAACTGGGCGCTTTCGTAGATCTCGCCGCTGACGCGGTTCTGCACCAGATACTTGCCTTCCAGCTGCTTGACGGCGGCATAGGAGAAGTTCATGTCGCGCCAGTGATCGATAAAGGAATCCATCTGCTCGAACTCTTCAGCGCTGTAGTCTTCCAGCAGATGCTTATCGTATTTGCCCATCTCGACCATGCGAGTGACGTGGGTGTGCAGCTTCGGCGGTTCGAACTGGCCATAAGCCTTTTTGCGCAGGTGGAAGATCGCCAGGCGAGCGGCCAGGTACTGATAGTCCGGCGCATCGCGGGAGATCAGATCGGCTGCGGCTTTGATGATGGTTTCATGAATGTCGGCGGTTTTGATGCCGTCATAAAACTGAATGTGTGAACGCAACTCTACTTGAGAAACCGAGACGTTGTGTAATCCCTCCGCGGCCCAATCGATGACCCGGTGGATTTTGTCGAGATTGATGCGCTCTTTACGGCCATCGCGTTTAGTTACAAGCAGACTTTGGTTCATGTGGTGTTTTACCTGTCCGTATGGTGCCCCTAAGCAGAAGTGTAGTCGCTCTGCTCAGTATGTAAACACTATATATAGGGGTTGTATGTCGGTGAGGTAACAAGATAGTGAGAAAAAACGGCGTTTGCAAGTGAACAAAACCGGCCTAATTTGTGGATAACTTGGGGGTGAAATGTAACTTGCCGCGCGAAGCGCGCGCCGTGACTGGCGCGACAAGCTTGTCAATAAGCGCGATCAGATTTTACTGAAAAACTGAAAAAACCGATCGTTTGGCGCTTTATTAAACGTTAGAAAAAAACGGCATATTGATCTGATTTAATATTCTAAAAAACTGTTTACAACGGCTATTTTGATCGAAGTTGCGGAAATTAGGTATTTTTCCGAATGCTCCGCCGGCGCCGCCCCCCGGTAATGCAGGGCCGGCGCGGTTTACAACGCTTAGCCTTCGTGCTGGGTGTGCACCATGTAGTTCACGTCAACGTTGCGTCCAAGCTTGAAATGATCGGTGATCGGGTTGTAATGCAGGCCGATCATGTGCTTTTCGCGCAGCGGCGTGCCGTCGACCCAGCCGATCAGTTCGGAAGGGCGAATGAACTTCTTATGATCGTGGGTGCCCTGCGGCACCATCTTCAGCACGTACTCTGCGCCGATCACCGCCATCAGCCAGGCTTTGGTGTTGCGGTTGATGGTGGAGAAGAACACATGGCCGCCCGGTTTCACCAACTGGGCGCAGGCGCGCACCACCGAGGCCGGATCCGGCACGTGCTCCAGCATCTCCATGCAGGTGACGACGTCATAGCGCTGTGGGTTGGCCTGAGCGTGGCTTTCCACCGTCTCCTGCACGTAAGTGACGTTCATGCCGCTTTCCAGCGCGTGCAGCCGCGCGACCTGCAGCGGCTCCGCGCCCATGTCCAAGCCGGTGACCTTGGCGCCTTCGCGCGCCATGCTTTCCGCCAGAATGCCGCCGCCGCAGCCCACGTCGAGCACCTGCTTGTCAAAAATGCCGCCGGCGCGCTGCATGATGTAGTTCAGGCGCAGCGGGTTGATGCGGTGCAGCGGTTTGAACTCGCCTTCCAGATCCCACCAGCGGGAGGCGACGGCCTCGAACTTGGCGATTTCCTGGTGGTCAACGTTTTGCACTCGGCTGGATGATTCTGCGTTCATGGGCTTGTCTGGCTCCTTGTTCTCGTTGCGCGGATTATACATGTTCCGGCGCGGCATCGTCTGCGCCGATGCGTTTTTAGCGCACTTATCTGCACAATTTCCGTGAAACAGCGGCGGTTATTTTCCCGTAAAGCGTGCTTTGTGATATAGTTTTACACCTTTGCCACTATGGCAGCGGGCAGATGAATCATTAGTAGAGGGATAGCAGCTCCATGAGCGACCTTGCCAGAGAAATCACACCGGTAAACATCGAAGACGAGTTGAAAAACTCGTATCTGGATTATGCGATGTCCGTTATTGTCGGACGTGCGCTGCCAGATGTTCGTGATGGACTGAAGCCGGTTCACCGCCGCGTTCTGTACGCGATGAGCGTACTGGGTAACGACTGGAATAAACCATACAAGAAATCGGCCCGTGTCGTCGGGGACGTGATCGGTAAATATCACCCACACGGTGACAGCGCGGTTTACGACACTATCGTGCGTATGGCCCAGCCGTTTTCACTGCGCTACATGCTGGTGGACGGCCAGGGTAACTTCGGTTCCGTCGACGGCGACTCCGCCGCGGCAATGCGTTATACCGAAGTGCGCATGTCCAAGATTGCTCACGAACTGTTGGCGGACCTGGAAAAAGAAACCGTCGACTTCGTGCCTAACTATGATGGCACCGAGCAGATCCCGGCCGTCATGCCGACCAAGATCCCGAACCTGCTGGTCAACGGCGCATCGGGCATCGCCGTGGGCATGGCTACCAATATTCCGCCGCACAACCTGACAGAAGTCGTCAACGGCTGCCTGGCCTATATCGACGATGAAAACATCAGCATCGAAGGGCTGATGGAACACATCCCGGGGCCGGACTTCCCGACGGCGGCGATCATCAACGGCCGCCGCGGCATTGAAGAGGCCTACCGCACCGGGCGCGGTAAAATCTACCTGCGCGCGCGCGCGGAAGTGGAAGCCGACGCCAAGACCGGGCGCGAAACCATCATCGTTCACGAGATCCCGTATCAGGTGAACAAGGCGCGTCTGATCGAGAAGATCGCCGAGCTGGTGAAAGAAAAGCGCGTGGAAGGCATCAGCGCGCTGCGCGACGAGTCCGATAAAGACGGCATGCGCATCGTGATCGAAGTCAAACGCGATGCGGTCGGCGAAGTGGTGCTGAACAACCTGTATGCGCTGACGCAACTGCAGGTCACCTTCGGCATCAACATGGTCGCGCTGCATCAGGGCCAGCCTAAGCTGCTGAACCTGAAAGACATCCTCGAAGCCTTCGTGCGTCACCGCCGCGAAGTGGTTACCCGCCGCACCATCTTCGAACTGCGCAAGGCCCGCGACCGCGCCCATATTCTGGAAGCGCTGGCCATCGCGCTGGCCAACATCGATCCGATCATCGAGCTGATTCGCCGTGCGCCGACCCCGGCCGAAGCGAAAGTTGCGCTGGTGGCGCAGCCGTGGGATCTGGGCAACGTCAGCGCCATGCTGGAGCGCGCCGGTGACGACGCCGCCCGTCCTGAGTGGCTGGAGCCGGAGTTCGGCATCCGCGACGGCAAATACTACCTGACCGAGCAGCAGGCTCAGGCGATTCTGGATCTGCGCCTGCAGAAACTGACCGGCCTGGAGCACGAGAAGCTGCTGGACGAATATAAAGAACTGCTCAACTTTATCGCCGAGCTGATCTTTATTCTGGAAAGCCCAGAGCGCCTGATGGAAGTGATCCGCGAAGAGCTGGTGGCAGTCAAAGAGCTGTACAACGACGGCCGCCGCACCGAGATCACCGCCAATACTTCCGACATCAACATCGAAGACCTGATCAACCAGGAAGACGTGGTGGTGACCCTGTCTCATCAGGGCTACGTGAAGTATCAGCCGCTGTCCGACTATGAAGCTCAACGCCGCGGCGGCAAAGGCAAATCTGCGGCGCGTATTAAAGAAGAAGACTTTATCGATCGCCTGCTGGTGGCCAACACCCACGATACGATCCTGTGCTTCTCCAGCCGTGGCCGCCTGTACTGGATGAAGGTGTACCAACTGCCTGAAGCCAGCCGTGGCGCGCGCGGTCGCCCAATCGTCAACCTGCTGCCGCTGGAAGCCGATGAGCGTATCACCGCCATCCTGCCGGTGCGCGAGTATGAAGAAGGGCGCCACGTGTTCATGGCCACCGCCAGCGGTACCGTGAAGAAAACCGCGCTGACCGAGTTTAGCCGTCCGCGCAGCGCCGGCATCATCGCCGTCAACCTCAACGAGGGCGACGAACTGATCGGTGTCGATCTGACCGACGGCAGCAATGAAGTGATGTTGTTCTCCGCCAACGGTAAAGTGGTACGCTTCCCGGAAACGCAGGTGCGTTCGATGGGCCGTACCGCAACCGGCGTGCGCGGCATCAACCTTGGCGAAGGCGACAGCGTGATCTCCCTGATCGTGCCGCGCGGCGAAGGCGACATCCTGACCGTGACGCAAAACGGCTTCGGTAAACGCACCGCCGTGACCGAATATCCGACCAAGTCACGCGCCACCCAGGGGGTTATCTCCATCAAGGTGAGCGAGCGTAACGGCCAGGTGGTCGGCGCCGTACAGGTGGAAACCAGCGACCAGATCATGATGATCACCGATGCCGGCACGCTGGTGCGTACCCGCGTTTCGGAAGTCAGCGTGGTGGGCCGTAACACCCAGGGCGTGACGCTGATCCGCACGGCGGAAGACGAAAACGTCGTCGGCCTGCAGCGCGTGGCCGAGCCGGTGGAAGACGAAGAGCTGGACAGCCTGGAACCGGGGGCGGAAGCGGTGGAAGAAGACACCACGCCGCTGGACGATGGCGACGACGCGGCTGAGCCGATGGACGACGACAACGTTTAAAGCAAGGTGAGGGCGTCGGCATGCCGACACCCTAATGCACTGAGACAGAAGGGCCTGGCAGCGATGCTAGGCCCTTTTTCAGTTATATGGTTTAATTGGCGCACCGAGCCGCCGGCTGCCGCGCCGGCGAATGCGTGCGCCGCCACTGACTTTCGTATGGTATCCGATTGAAATACTTAGCCTCTTTTCGAACTACGCTGAAGATATCCCGCTATCTGTTCCGGGTGCTGGCGATTTTGCTGTGGTCGTTGGGAGCGCTGCTCACCACCTTTTATATTCTGAATATCCTGCATCAGAAAGAGTCGGATATCCGGCAGGACTACAACCTCAACTTCGATCAGGCGCAGGGCTACATCCGCCATTCCGCCGACATCATCCGCGACATCAAGTATATGGCGGAGAACCGTCTCAACGGGTCGGTCAGCAGCCTGGACATGTTCAGCGGCGTGTTTCCCGGCAAGGGCAGCCCACCGCAATTCTTTCCGCTGTACCCGGAGTCCAACTGCACGCTGAGCACCACCTACCGCAGTTCGCTCGATTCGCTGAGCGGCCTGATCCAGTATTGGAAAGAGAACTTCGTGGCGGCCTACGATCTCAACCGGGTGTTCTTCATCGGCGGCGACAGCCTGTGTATGGCGGAGTTCGGCGGCGGCAACGCGAGCGCCAATCGGGAAAACGTGCTGAAGTCGCTGCACGAGCGCATTCTGAAATACCGCAACGCCAAGAATCTGGACAAAGACAACAACCTGTATTGGATCAGCCCCAGCGCGCAGCGGCCGGACGTCGGCTATCTGTATGTGCTGACGCCGATTTATATCGGCAACAAGCTGGAGGCGCTGCTGGGCATCGAACAGACCGTTCGGCTGGAGGATTTCGTTACCGCCGGCAACCTGCCGATCGGCGTCACGCTGCTGGATGAGAACAACGAGCCGGTGCTGCGCCTGGCGGACGGCGATCGCTATGCCGCTTCGCTCAACAGCTATCCCGCAGAGCACGCCTACTTCGGCTATGTCGACAATTATCGCGATCTGATCCTGAAGAAAGTGCTGCCGCCTTCTTCGCTGAGCATCGTCTATGCGCTGCCGGTGAAAAGTGTAGTAGAACGTTTCAAAATGCTGATCCTCAACGCGCTGTTGTTGAACCTGCTGTCGGCCATCGTGCTGTTCACGCTGGCGTGGCTGTTTGAGCGTAAAATGTTCCTGCCGGCGGAGGACAACGCCTTTCGCCTGGAAGAGCACGAGCAGTTCAACCGCAAGATCGTCGCTTCGGCACCGGTGGGCATCTGTATCCTGCGCATCAGCGACGGCACCAATATCCTGAGTAACGAACTGGCGCACAACTACATCAACCTGTTGACCCACGAAGATCGCGATCGCATTACGCGCATCATTTGCGAACAGCAGGCGAATTTCGTCGATGTGATGACCAGCAACAACAACAACCTGCAGATCAGCTTTGTCCACTCGCGCTACCGTAACGAAGATGTGGCGATTTGCGTGCTGGTGGACGTCAGCGCCCGCGTGAAGATGGAAGAGTCGCTGCAGGAGATGGCGGCGGCGGCGGAGCAGGCCAGCCAGTCCAAATCGATGTTCCTGGCCACCGTCAGCCATGAGCTGCGCACGCCGCTGTACGGCATTATCGGCAACCTCGATTTGCTGCAAACCAAGGCGCTGCCGCAGGGGGTCGATCGGCTGGTCAATGCGATGAACAACTCTTCCGGCCTGCTGCTGAAAATCATCAGCGATATTCTCGATTTCTCCAAAATCGAGTCCGAGCAGCTGAAGATAGAACCGCGCGAGTTCTCCTGCCTGGAGGTGATCACCCATATCGCCGGCAACTATTTGCCGCTGGTGGTGAAGAAACGTCTGGGGCTGTACTGCTTTATCGAACAGAACGTGCCGGAGCGCATTTTCGGCGATCCGGTGCGGCTGCAGCAGGTGCTCTCCAACCTGGTGAACAACGCCATCAAGTTCACCGATACCGGCTGTATCGTGCTGCAGGTCTGCACCCGCGGCAGCTATCTGGAGTTCAGCGTGCGCGATACCGGCGTCGGTATTCCGGAGAAGGAGATCTCGCGTTTGTTCGATCCGTTCTTCCAGGTGGGCACCGGCGTGCAGCGCCATTTCCAGGGAACCGGCCTGGGGTTGGCTATCTGTGAGAAACTGATCAACCTGATGGACGGCGATATCGCCGTCGAGTCCGAACCGGGTCTGGGCAGCTTGTTCAGCATCCGCATTCCGCTGTTCAACGCTCAGTTCCCCATCCCGCAGGCCAGCGATACCTGGCAGGGCCGTCGGCTGTGGCTGGATATCCGCAATCAGCGGCTGGAAAGTTACCTGATGGCGATTCTGGGGGGGTACGGCGCCGATATCCAGCGCTATGACGGCCAAGAGACCGCCGCCGGAGAGGTGATGCTCAGCGATCATCCGCTGATGCTGGACACGCCGCTGCTGGCTCAGATCCAATTCTCTACCGAACATATCGGCCCATCGCTGGAAACCCGGCCGGGTTATTGGATGCACAGCACCTCCACGCCGCGAGAAACGCTAAGCTTGCTCAACCGGTTGTTCGGCGTCGGCAGCGGCGCGGCAGAGGCGCTGGTGCAGCTGCCGGTGCCCGCCAAGGCCAGCGCGGCGGACAACGGCGATATTCATCTGCTGGTGGTTGACGATCATCCGATCAACCGTCGCCTGCTGTCCGATCAGCTGGGATCGCTGGGGTATCAGGTGGTGACCGCCAACGACGGCGTCGACGCGCTCGGCGTGCTGAAACAGCACCACGTCGATATTGTGCTGACTGACGTCAACATGCCGAATATGGACGGCTATCGCCTGACGCAGGAACTGCGACAGATGCAGTTCAGCGCGCCGGTGATCGGCGTGACGGCGAATGCGCTGGCGGAAGAGAAGCAGCGCTGCCTCGAGGCGGGTATGGATAACTGCCTGTCGAAACCGGTCACGCTGGAGACGCTGGAACAGACGCTGGCTTACTACAGCCAACGGGTACGCTACAGCCGCAGCGAGGCTTGAAAAGCAAACAGGCACGGCGAGTGCCGTGCCTGTTTGGTGCTAACCTGCCGTGAGGCGGGCTTTAGTCTTTGTCCAACGGCGTCATGCTGACGGAGGAGAGGTAGTTGAGCAGGGCGATGTCGTTCTCGACGCCCAGTTTCATCATCGCCGATTTCTTCTGGCTGCTGATGGTTTTGATGCTGCGGTTGAGTTTCTTGGCGATTTCGGTCACCAGGAAACCTTCGGCGAACAGGCGCAGCACTTCGCTCTCTTTCGGCGACAGGCGTTTGTCGCCATAGCCGCTGGCGCTGATCTTCTCCAGCAGTTTAGAGACGCTTTCCGGCGTGAATTTCTTGCCTTTCTGCAGGGCGGCCAGCGCCTTCGGCAGATCGGTCGGCGCGCCTTGTTTCAGCACGATGCCTTCGATATCCAGATCCAATACCGCGCTCAGGATCGCCGGGTTATTGTTCATGGTCAGCACGATGATCGACAACTGCGGATAGTGGCGCTTGATGTATTTAATCAGCGTGATGCCGTCGCCATACTTGTCACCCGGCATCGACAGATCGGTGATCAGCACGTTGGCGTCCAGCTTGGACAGATTGTTGATCAGTGCGGTTGAGTCTTCGAACTCCCCAACGACATTCACCCATTCAATTTGCTCAAGTGACTTCCGGATGCCAAACAGTACGATAGGATGGTCATCAGCAATAATTACGTTCAGGTTATTCATGTTGTTGGCTACCTTGCTTCAGCAGTCTGCTGACGAAAAAATCAATCTGACTGATGTTATTCTCGATCTCGGGCGCATCACCTTCTGCGATGCGCTGTTCTAACGATTCGCACAGCTGCTTGCCGGGAAGCAGATTTAACATGGCAAACACGCCTTTAAGGCGGTGTGCGGTTTGTGACAGCGCATTGAAATCACTGCTGCCCGCCTCAGTATACAGTTTTTTGACATCGTCGGGTACTGTATCGACAAACAGCCCATAGTAATCACTTGATTTCAATTGTTTTTCATAGAGTTGGATATCTTCTGAGCTCAATGAAAGCGGGCTTTCTTCCTGTTCCAGCGCGGCCATTTGCTGTTCGATCAGCATCATCACGGCGTCGATTAATGCGCCGTTCAGATTATAGTTCACCCGAATGTAGCGTTTATCCAGCGCTTGCCAGCCCGGCTCATCGGTCGCCAACAACAGGGTGTAGTCATCGGCGCGTTGTGGGTTATCGGTCAGCAGCACGTCATAATCGCGGTTGACCGCGCGATCTTCGGCGACAAGGCAGTCGGCGCCGTAGGCCTGCAGCAGGCGGGTCACGATGCCGCGCACCTCATCCGACGTGACGTCCAGCAGGGTGGTGACGCCGTCGAGCAGCTTTTCCTGCTCCTGCGGCTCTTTTTTCTCCATCTCCATGGCGATGCGAATGGTATAGCGAGTGCCGATATCCACCTTGCTGCGAATGTCCAACTGGCCATTAAGCTTTTTGCACAGCTGGTTGCACAGGAAGAAGGTGAGCCCGGAACCGTGGTTGAAGCGGTCCACCAGCGTCTGGCTGAGGAAGGGATAGTTGAGGTTGCTGATCTCTTCGTTGGAGATGCCGGAGCCGGTGTCGTTGATTTGGAAAATCAGGCGATCCGGGTGCTCGGGCTCATGGTCGACAACCAGCGAAATCTTGCCGCAGGCGGTGGTGATAATGGCGTAATGCACCAGCAGCGCGATCACTTTGCGAAGCGCGTTGGCGTCGCCGATATAGTTCTGCTCGACGTCCAGCTGGAAATGTTTGAACAGCGCCAGCCCCTTCTGATTGAGGGCAGGCAGGGCCTCCAGCAGCAACTCGTCGACCATTGCCGCTGGGTTGAACGGTTCGCGCGTAGGCTGCCAGTCCTGGGTTTCCAGCCGGGTCAGCAGGGTAATGTTATCGATCAAACCCAGCACCGAAGCCGACTCCGCGATCAACTGGCCCAGCAGTGCCTGCTGCTGCTGCTCATCCGGCCGGTCGCGCAGACGCTCGACCAGATCGTGCATCTGGCGTACCGGCTGATTGAGCTCGATGCCCAGGTTGTGCAGCATCAGCTTGCGTGCCTGAACGTTCTTGTCGTATTCGCGCCGCGCCTGCTGCAGCCGCTTGTTCACCATCACCTCTTTATCCTGGTCGTGCATCAGGAACAGGTAGGTGTCCGGCGACAGCTGGCTGCGGAAGATACGGATTTCATACACTTCATTGTTGACCGTCGCCTGGATCACCCCGTGATGCTGTTCGGCCATATGGGCGATTTTTTGCAGGCTGAGGTGCGGCAGCAGGTGTTCGGCGATTTTGTTGCTGGCGATCACCGTATTGTTGGCGAAGCTGTAGACCAGCAGGCCGGAAGGCAGGCTGGAGACGATCTCCTGATTCAGCGCGCGCTCGGCTTCCAGCTCCACCGCCATGTTTTCGCTCGGGCGAATGTACTGGCGGCGGATAAAATAGATGCTCAGCATCGACAGCGCCAGCAGCAGCAGGTTGATCGCGATCAGCCAGATGTTGTTGCGCAGCAGATCGATGGCCAGATTGATGGCCGAAACGCGATACACCACCTTCAGCGGCGCATTGGGCAGGGCGGCGCTGAACTCGACCCAACCACCGCTCATCGTCGCATGGGTACCGAGAGCCGTTTCCGCCGGGATGGCGCTGTCGTCGAGATCGACATCGTCCGGCAGCAGCAGGAAATTGGCGCGGGCCAGATTGACCGGAATGATGTCGTTGATCGGCAAGTCGAAGGCGATCACCGTCGCCAGATGTCCCGGCTGATTAAAGGTGGTGCGAATCGAGAACGAATAGGCGTTCTGGAAACGCTGCTTGCGCAGATCGGAAAAGCTCTCGCGCTCGTCGAGCATGTTGGCCTGTTGCAGCATCTCGGCGCGGCGTTCGTCCGCCGAGGTGGTCAGGTAGCTCTCTCGAAAGCGTGAAGCCAGCTCTTTGAGCGGCTGGGTGGTGATCAGACTGAGGCTGTTGTCCTGGCCATTGAGGTAATACATGGTGTAGTTCTCGGTCTTGGCACCCCAGCGGGTGTCCAGGTAGTCCGAGATGTTGGCGATCATTGCCAGCGTGTTCTCGTCATGGCTGCCGAAGATCACCGCGTCGGTTTTCTTGTGCGGCTTTTCGACATAATAGACGTCGGGCCGCAGGCGGGTTTCCTGCAAACCGGGATCGCTGTTCTGTGCCGGCGCATTGCCGAATTTGTCATAGACCTGGTAGGTCATATAGCGGTAGGTATCGATACGCTTTTGCAGCGAACCGGCTATGCTGTTCAGCGTGTACTTCTTTTCCGCCAGCCAGGCGTTGGTGTAGTTGTAACCATACAGGCCAATGCCGATCGTCAGCAGCACGATAAACAGCAGGAAGCAGCGGGTAATGTTGCTGGAGCTGATGGTCAGTTGTTTATTTTGCATAGTGGCTGCGCATTCCTGAATCAGCGAGTGACGGCCTTGGCGCTGGCGGTTACCGCCAACAGCAGGGCGGCGACGCAGGCGAAAGCCACCGTCAGACTGGAAAACTGAGCGATAAAGCCGATCAGCGCCGGGCCGGCCAGAATACCGGCATAGCCGACGGTGGTGACGGAGGCGATCGCCAAATTGGCCGGCATGTCGCGCTGGTTGCCCGCCGCGCTGAACAGGATCGGCACGACGTTCGAGGCGCCCAGGCCGACCAGCATGAAACCGACCAGCGACACGGTGGCGTGATTGAAGGCGATGGCCAGGCTCAGACCGAGTGCGGCGCACAGGCTGCCCAGCAGCAGCACCCGGTAGCGGCCCAGCGAGTTCACCACCCGATCGCCATTGAGCCGGCCGAGCGTCATGGTGATGGAAAACAGCGCATAGCCCAGGCCGGCCTGGCTATGCTCGACGCCGCGCAGCGTGGTGAGGAACAGCGCGCTCCAGTCGAGCATCGATCCTTCCGCCAGAAACATGATAAAGCACAGGATGCCGATGAACATCACCCAGCCGCGCGGCAAGACGAACATCGGCCCGCCGTCGTCGGCACCGCTCTCACGCAGCAGATGGCGGCTGGCGAGCGCCAGCAGCACTATCACCGCCAGTACGGTAAGCAGGGTGGATTGTAGCGGCGTCAGGCCCAGCCACAGCAGCGCGCTGACGCCACCGGCGCCGGCAATGCCGCCGATGCTGAAGAAACCGTGAAAACCGGACATCATCGCCTTGCCGCTGGCGCGTTCGACGATCACCGCCTGAACGTTCATCGCCACGTCGATCATGCCGATCGCCGCCCCGAACAGCAGCAGCGCCACGGCCATGCCGCCGAGGGAATCCATCAGCGCCAGCAGCGGCAGATCGATACATAACCCGAGCCCCGCCATCAGGATCACTGCGCGGCAGCCCAGTTTGCCGGTCAGGAAACCGGTCAGCGGCATCGCCAGCATGGAACCGGCACCGATACAGAGCAGCAACAGGCCGAGCGAGCCGTCATCGATACCGATGCGCGTTTTGGCGAAGGGCACCAGCGGCGCCCAGGCGGCCATGCCAAGACCGGCGACGAAAAAGGCCAGGCGGGTGGCGATCTGTTGAGGAACGCCGGGCGTTTGCTGTTCATTGCACAAGGTGGCTGTCATGTAAGCGTCAGGATCTTGGGTCAAAAGAGTGGCGAAAGTTACTGACAGTTTTTATCACAATCCGCGATCCGGGTCGAAAAGATTCGCGTTTGATTCCTCTCTGGCACCGCCTCTGCGCACCAGCCACAGGGCGATCGCCTGGACTATATACGCCTTTTGCCGTTGGTCGAGCGCGATACCCTGCAGTATGCCGTGCCACTTTTCCAGGCAGCCGCGGCAGCAGGTGGCGGTGGCGTGTTGGGCGACAAACACCGGGTGGCCGCGCATCGGCGTTTGCTTACCGTCATTTTTAGGATGGGCGGCGGCCAGGCGACGGTCGATGAAATCGCGGGCATGGCTGAGGATCAGCGGCAATCCCTTGTCGTCGAGGTAGGTTTGGTCTTTGGCATTTAAACGGAAACGGGCGCGGAAGGGGGAGCTTTGCAGCCGCTGCCACAGCACGTCGGGTTGAAAGGGCATCATAACTTTACTCGCTGAGGGTGAGCTTTTTTTCAGGCTATCAGAAGTGAAACTCCGCGGCTAATTATGCCTGCGGCGAGAAATAACGGACGGGATAAAGCACGAAATGAAAAGCAAGCTCAATTTATAGACTAAAATAACAGAAAAGATTAGCAATTAGTGCGGAGGTGAATTAGTGAAACTATATCATGAGGTTATTTATTTGCTTGCTATTTGTACGAACTGAAATTGTGAGGAGAGTGTGGGGGGAAATAAAAAACCGGCCAGAAGCCGGTTAAAGGAATGCTGAAATTATCTTCGGATAATGAAGGTAATAATGAAAATAATGATGATAGCGAGGTGATTATAGCGGCTGCGTGCGGACAGCGTTTTGGCACAATGTGCTTATTGCCCGGCCTAATTGTATGGTTGCCTTTTTTTTCTTAAAGATATGTATAACTACATGATTTTTTATCAGTTAATCTATTCTTTGTCTTTAAGTGCTTTATTTGTTTTTACACTGATGAATGTTCCGTTGCGCTGCCCGGATTACACCAGTGTCAGCAAGCGCGCAAAGTCGGTTAATGTCAGTTTCAAAACGTTCACCCGGGGTGAAATCGCGCATCTGGTGATTGATTCCACCGGGCTGAAGGTCTTCGGTGAAGGCGAGTGGAAAGTCAAAAAGCATGGCCAGGAACGCCGCCGTATCTGGCGTAAGCTGCATCTGGCAGTTGACAGCAACACACATGAAATCATCTGTGCAGACCTGTCGCTGAACAATGTGACGGACTCAGAAGCCTTCCCGGGTCTTATCCGGCAGACTCACAGAAAAATCAGGGCAGCATCGGCAGACGGCGCTTACGACACCCGGCTCTGTCACGATGAACTGCGGCGTAAGAAAATCAGCGCGCTTATCCCTCCCCGAAAAGGTGCGGGTTACTGGCCCGGTGAATATGCAGACCGTAACCGTGCAGTGGCTAATCAGCGAATGACCGGGAGTAATGCGCGGTGGTTGTTTGTCTGTAAGGTTTTGTGAAAGTTCGCGCGTATTTACATTTTGAAACCTTTATTAATTACAATGAAACACTATCGGATACTTGGTATCATTTTCTTTCTGGATTAATATAACCCTTGTTACCAGAATGGTAATGCACAGTCGTGCTAATAATGCTCGAAAAGGGCAGTGGCCGTAGCTCGACATAATTAACGAGGATAATAACGATGAAACTTCGAGTACTCTCTCTGATGGTACCCGCACTGCTGGTTGCAGGCACAGCAGGCGCGGCGGAAATCTACAACAAAGACGGTAATAAACTGGATTTGTACGGTAAAGTCGACGGTCTTCACTATTTCTCCAGCAATGATGGCGCGGACGGCGATCAGTCTTATATGCGTTTTGGCCTGCGTGGCGAAACGCAAATCAGCGATCAGCTGACCGGTTACGGCCAGTGGGAATATCAGGCCAACCTGAACCATGCTGAAAACCAGGACAACAAGAACTTCACCCGTTACGGCTTCGCCGGTCTGAAATTCGGCGACTACGGTTCCTTCGACTATGGTCGTAACACCGGCGTGCTGTACGACGTCGCGGCTTACACCGACTTGCAGCCTGAGTTCGACGGCTCGACCTACGGCGCTGACCAGTTCATGTTCCAGCGCTCCAGCGGCCTGGCAACCTACCGTAACAACGGCTTCTTCGGTTTGGTTGACGGCCTGAACTTCGCCCTGCAGTATCAGGGTAAGAACGGCAGCGCTGAAGAGACCAACAACGGCCGTGATGTCCTGGGCCAAAACGGTGAAGGCTACGGCATGTCGATGAGCTATGACATGGGTTACGGCATCAGTGCCGCCGGTGCCTTCTTCAACTCTCGTCGTACCAGCGAGCAGAACGGCGGTGGCGGCTATCAAAACATCATGGGCCGCGGCGACAAGGCGGAAGGTTACTCCGGTGGCCTGAAATATGACGCCAACGACACCTACCTGGCCGTGATGTTCACCCAGTCCTACAACGCGGCGCGCTTCGGTAGCTCTACCAGCGATGCTTTCGGTTACGCCAACAAGGCGCAGAGCTTCGAAGCCTACGCGCACTACCAGTTCGACTTCGGTCTGCGTCCGTTCGTGGGTTATAACCAAACCAAAGGTAAGGATCTGGGCCGCGCCGGTAACGGCAAGGACTACGGTGATGAAGATCTGGTCAAATTCGTCGACCTGGGTGCGACCTACTTCTTCAACAAAAACATGTCCACCTATGTTGACTACAAAATCAACCTGCTGGATAACAACGACTTCACCCAAGCTGCCGGTATCAACACCGACAACGTGGTGGCCGTGGGCCTGGTTTACCAGTTCTAAGCACCTCAGTGTGAACGTCATCGCGCGGCCTTCGGGCCGCGTTTTTTTTGCCTGTAAAGCACGGATTGATCCGTTGTCGGCACGGGAAGCGCTTCGGATCTCCCCCGCTGGGCCTACGCTGTCAGAACAGCAAACAGAGCGGAGGTGATATGGAACTCAAGATCGACAAGGTGATCGAAACGGTGCTGTACGTCAGCGATATTGAACGCGCGGACGCTTTTTATCGAGAGGTGCTGCAACTGCCGGCGATGGTCGCCAACGAACGGTTTCGCGCCTATAACGTCGGCGATCGAAGCGTATTGTTGCTGTTTATTGAGGGCGATTCGCTGCGCGGGGCGCACTATCCGACCGGGTTTATTCCCGCGCACGATGGCGTGGGGCCGGCGCATATCGGGCTGGCGGTAGCGAAAGACCAACTGCCGCATTGGGAACGGCATCTGATGGCCAACGGCGTGGAGATAGAGGGGCGGATGCGCTGGGAACACGGCGGAGAGAGCATTTATTTTCGCGATCCCGACGCTCATCTGCTGGAGTTGGTGACGCCGGGCATTTGGGCCAATTACTGATCGAACCCGCCTTGCGCCAACATGTCCAACGTGGCATTCAGCACCTGCAGCGCGGCCTGCGGTTGCCGCTCTATCTGCACTCTGACGATGGCGCCGTCGATCAGCATTGCCAACATCGCTGAGTGCTGTTCCCGCTGTGGGCCGGCGGGCAGGTGACGTGCCAGCTCGTCCGCCATTTGTCGCTTATGCTGGCTGGCGATGTGCAGGCTTTCCGGCAGCAGGTCGGCAAGTTCCACCGCCGTATTGATAAACGCGCAGCCACGAAAGCGCGGATCGTCGAACCATTCCGCCAGGCAGGGCGCCAGCGCCGCCAGCAACCCGCCGGTTTGCGCCACATGCCTGGCCAACGCTGTGCTGAACCAAGCTAGCCACTGCTGGTGGCGATAGGCCAAAAACGCCGTAATCAAGTCGTTCTTGCTGGGAAAATGGCGGTAAAACGTCACCTTGGTTACGCCAGATTCCTTGATGATGCGATCGATGCCGGTGGCGCGGATCCCCTCCTGATAAAACAGATCGTGCGCCGTCAGCAGGATGCGCTGGCGGGCGGGCAAGGCGTTGAGATCGGCGGTCATCATTTTCTCCTGGGCTATTTCCGACTGATTGTAGACAACTCTGTCTACATGCGCTAGCGTAATATTGTAGACAGAGTTGTCTACATGCCTTCACTCAGGAGATGAACATGAGCATTAAACCCCCATTGCCGCCTTTTACCCGCGAATCCGCCATCGAGAAGGTGCGGCTGGCGGAGGATGCCTGGAACAGTCGCGATCCCGAACGCGTATCGCAGGTATATTCCCTCGATACTCATTGGCGTAACCGCGCGGAGTTTGTCGACGGCCGCGCAGCGGTGGTCGGTTTTTTACAACGCAAATGGGCGAAAGAGTTGGAGTATCGGCTAATTAAGGAACTGTGGGCGTTTGATGGCGCGCGCATCGCGGTGCGTTTCGCCTATGAATGGCGCGACGATTCCGGCAACTGGTATCGCAGCTTCGGCAACGAAAACTGGGAGTTCAATCAGGAGGGGCTGATGATCAACCGCCATGCTTGCATCAACGACATGCCGATCCGCGAACAGGATCGGCGTTTTCATTGGCCGCTCGGCCGGCGCCCGGACGATGTCCCGGCCCTGAGCGATTTCGGTTTTTGAATCTGACGTCGCGCCCGCGATGGCCGCTAGTGAGAAAAAGCGCACCGATCGACAAAGGTGAATTTGTAGAAAAGCCTTTCCACTTCTAGACTTAGGGGACAACAAACGCACTCCAAGAGGACAAGCTATGACGAAGAAGTTGGTTTTGGCCGTCGGCACTGCGGCGGTATTTTCCATTCTTGCCGGCTGTACCACCTATGATCGTGCAGCCAGCTATGTCAATGAGCCGGTGGTCAGCGATGTCAAAGTAGGGATGACCAAGCAACAGGTGCGGGCTATCGCGGGTCCGCCGTCGACCACCGCCACGCTGGTTCATGCGCAGGGCACTTGCGACACCTATGCGGTGGCGCCGCGCGACGGCAAAGTGCAAACGTACTTTGTCAGCTACAACGACACGGGCCATGTCATGAACAAGGGCTATCAAACCTGTTCAGACTACGATTCTCAGCCGAAATAATCGCGTTTCGGCCGACCCAAAAAGCCTCGCTTGCGCGGGGCTTTTCATTTTTTAAGCGTTTAAGGCCTGAAGTTTAGGCAACTGCACCGGTTGTGCCATTTTTTTTTCATGAAAACGATAGACATTTCATAACGGTATCGCTAATATCAGCGCCCATTGGAAGGATGGCCGAGTGGTTTAAGGCAACGGTCTTGAAAACCGTCGAGTGTAACAGCTCCCAGAGTTCGAATCTCTGTCCTTCCGCCAAATTCAGCCGGCTTAGCTCAGTAGGTAGAGCAACTGACTTGTAATCAGTAGGTCACCAGTTCGATTCCGGTAGCCGGCACCATGATAAAGCAGTATCGGCACCCTGAGTGCCAAAAAAACCGCCAGCCGCAAGGTTGGCGGTTTTTTGCTTTATGCCGTTCCCAACGCGGCGTGTACGGGGCTAGGGCAGCCAGGCGCCAAGCACCACTCCGATAATCGCGTACTCATCGGCATTCAGCGCCGGGCAATCCGGCATGCTCCCCTTAAGCCATCGATGCCCTGCTTCCTCAACATACTTTCTAAAGGTGAGCTCAGCATTGTTGCAGCGTTTCGCTATCACCTTGTCGCCGGAGACGAGCTCGGTAATCCCGGCCGCAGCGGGTTCGACAAGTATCAAGGCGCCCTTCGGGTAATTGGCACCGGTAGAGCCACTCATCGTGTCATCCCGCACGGGCAGCCAGTAGGCCTGAGCGCTGCACTGCACCATCGCCGGGTAGTGGACGACCGTCCCTTTGTTCAGCTGTTCGTGAGACAACGGCAGTGTCCACGCCAACAGCGGCAGCGTTTTACCTGGGGCCTGCGCGGCCTTCTTCCTGGCGGGGCGTAGCCCGGTTTGCTCCAGGCCGTCCAGCCAGCCGATTTGCACGGCGAAGTACTGCTCAATCCTTCGCGCCATATCGCCACTGATGCCTTTTTTTCCTTTCTTGCCCGGCGGGTAGAGCAGGCGAGAGACATAGTCAGCGGCAATGCCGAGCGCCTCGGCAAGGCGCTTTTGGCCCCCGACGCCGAGGTTGTCGATCAGGATGATCAGGCGCTCTCGCCGCATCTCCTGCAGGTGCAATTTTTGCTCGTTTTTCATGAGGCCATCGTACCTAAATTTAGCTGCAGGTAAATGGCTTTTCGCTATTGAAAAAAAGATACCTCTGGGTATACTTGATACTGTTTATTTATACAGTATTTGGTGCGACATTCCTCGGCGAGTACGCCGAGCAGCACAACGGCTCGACCGACGTCGGTAAGCGACATGGAGCCCTGGCGATGTGGCAAACGCCCAAAGGAGGTGGAAGCATGAGAGATATGAATGAAGTGTTGGAGCGATGGGGCGTATGGGCCAGGGATAACAGCGGCATTGATTATTCCCCCATTGCCGCCGGGTTCAAAGGGCTGTTGTCCTATAAATCGAATGGCGAGCTTTCCTGCTGCGATGATGACGGCCTGGTGATCGACGGTTGCGTGGGCAGATTGAAGAAATACAAACCCGAAGAGTTCGATCTCATCATTGCCCACCATGTTTATGGCATATCTCTGCGCAAGATTGCCCTGAAAAGGAAATGTTCAGACGGTACGATACGTAAAGAGATGCAAACGGCGGAGGGATTTATCGGTGGATGCCTGGCGATGCTGGATATAACGTTGAGTATGGATCGCTGAAAAGGCTGCCGTTGAAATCGAAGAGAGTTTATTTCTCGCCTCCTAATGACATAAGGAATAGCAAGGGCGAGTAAAATATCTTGCGCGTCGCCATAATTAAAAAAAGCTCACGCGTACGCAAATAAGCCGGTAATATGATAAAACTGAGTCGTTGCCGGCGCCGCCGCACGATAGATAAACCTCGCTCCGGCGGGGTTTTATTTTTTTTCATAAAAATCTCACGCGTACGCAAATAAGCCGGTAATATGATAAAACTGAGTCGTTGCCGGCGCTATCGCACGATAGATAAACTTCGCTTCGGCGGGGTTTTATTTTTTATCATAAAAAGCTCACGCGTACGCAAATAAGACTGTAATCTGCTAAAACTGAGTCGTTTCCGGCGTTGCCGCACGATAGCTAAACCTCGCTCCGGCGGGGTTTTGTTTTTTTATAATAAAAGACTCACGCGTACGAAAATAAACGCGTAATCTGATAAAACTGAGTCGTTGCCGGCGTTGCCGCACGATAGCCAAACCTCGCTCCGGCGGGGTTTTTTTTTTTATAATAAAAGACTCACGCGTACGCAAATAAAATAAGCCGGTAATCTGATAAAACTGAATTGTTGCCGGCGCCGCCGCACGATAGATAAACCTCGCTCTGGCGGGGTTTTTCATTTTTAGCCTCCTTGTCAAAACGGTCAATCACTCACTGAATAATGACTGTCGTTGAATGACCACGACGGGAGGCTAATCCCTCTTCTTTATAAAACAGCGCAATTTTATTTATCTGCCCAGGCTCAGCAGAGCTTCAACAGCGTAAATGGCCGCTTTTTAAATGGAACAGGAATGACGGGGAGAAGCGCCGCATTTAGCGGCTCTTTTCCATGACTCCCGAAGATCGGGCTATGCCCCGGCAAGGGGAGGGTGATGATTATGCCTTGGAAAAATGAACCAAACATCCTTTCAATGCTGCTTGCTTTCGGCATGACGCTGCTGGGGGCGATCGCCAGCTATTCCTTCAAGGTATTGAACGGCGAAACCTTTAGCTGGAGGACGCTGTTCTTGCAGCTGTTCGTCTCTATTTTCGCCGGTTTGACCATGGTGATGATTGCGCTGCATTACGACTGGCCTTCGGAGGTGATGGGCGGCGTATGTGGCATGGCGGGATGGTCGGGAGCATCGCTGATCAAGGCATTGGAACGCCGATTTCTCAATAAAGCGTCAGGAGGAAACCATGAAGATAAGTGACGATGGCATGGCGCTGATCAAGCGTTTCGAAGGTTTGCGATTGCAGGCTTATCAGGACTCGGTCGGCGTTTGGACCATCGGCTACGGTTGGACCCAGCCGGTCGCAGGACGAAAAGTGGGTGCCGGCATGGCGATCGATGCCGCAACGGCCGAGCATTTGCTGCTGTGCGGCATCGCCCAATTCGAACAGGGCGTCGAACGGCGGGTGGCGGTGACGATCACGCAGGGGCAGTTCGATGCGCTGGTGAGCTTTGCCTATAACCTGGGCCTGCGCGCGCTGGAGAACTCGACGCTGCTGCGCCGGTTGAACGCCGGCGATTGGCAGGGAGCGGCCGACCAGTTCGGTCGATGGGTCAATGCGGGCGGCGTGCGGCTCGATGGGTTGGTTGCCCGGCGCGCGGCGGAACGCGCGCTGTTTCTGTCCTGATGCCCGAATACGTCTGCACAACGATTCCCCCCTCAAAATGACGGAGACCTTGCCCGAATGATTGAAGATGAAATCCAACGCTCGCTGGCCGCGCTAACCCATCTGGCGGCTTACCCGCTGATCTTGCCGGATTCGCAGCAAGAAGGCGTGACCTATCAGAAGATCAGCGATCTGAAAGTGAACACCGGTCTGGTTGACAGCTCGCTGGTGCAGAGCCGTTTTCAGATCGTGCTGTACGTGATCGACGATTACTCCCGGCTGATCGCTCTGGATAAGGCGGTTTTGAATGCCTGGGAAGGGGTTCGGCATGGCCATATCGGTCAATGGCCGGTACAGGCGGTCACGCGCAGTACCCTTTTGCAGAGCGCCACGCCCCTGGCGGATAACCGCGTTCAGTATCGGATGGCGCGCGATTACCTCATCACGCATTCCGAGGTGGCGGTGTGATCGCCATGAAGGTTTCCGGCATGGCGGAATTGACTCGCCGGTTGGAAACGATTCGGCGCGAGGTCACCAGCCACATTCTGCCGGAAGCCGGCCACGCCGCGTTGGCCCCGGTCCTTGGCTCGATGCGGCAGTGTGCCGATCGGGGGGCGCCAAACAGCGAACCCTCGCTGAGCGCCGGCATCGCGATACGCCCGGCCGTTGCTGGATGGAACGCGGTGACGTTGCGCGTCGGCCCCAGTAAACAGCATTACCACCGAGCCCTGGCGCAGGAGTACGGCACGGCAACGCAAGCCGCCGCCCCGTTTATTCGCCCTGCGTTGGATCACCATAAGCACCAAGTGTTACGCATCCTGGCGGCTAACGTCCGCTATGGCATCGAAAACCGGTAGCGACCGCTACCATCCTTCATCAAAAAAGAGAGAGAAAAACTATGGCTGATAAAACTTCGCCAGAATACGCCATGCTGCCTGCCGGCACTATCGTCAAATGGGGCACCGTTGGGGCTGCGCCCACGGCCATGAAGGCGCTGACCAACTGTAAAGCGGTGGGTGAAATGGGGCAAACCGGCGGTTTTGTCGATTGCACCACGCTGCTGGATACCGCCAAGCAGTTTATTTCCGACCTGCCGGAAGGCGCGGAGAAATCCATCGGTTTCATCGACGATCCGTCCAACGCCGATTTCGCGGCGCTGCTGAATGCGGCGGACAAGCGCGAAACGGTACAGTTTTACGTCGAGCTGCCGAACGGCCGCACTTCCACCTCCATCCTGTCGCTGTCCGGCTGGAAAATGAATGAGATCACCGCCCCGGCGAGTGAAGTCATTCAGATTACCGTCCAGGGCAAGCAAAACAGCAACACCTGGGGCTCGGTTACCCCGAAGGTGTGACGAACCGACGATCGCGCTGGGTTAACGCCTGAGGGCGTTCGACGCGATCGTTTCCGCCGCGGGCCATGTGGCCTGCGGCAATTTTCTTTATGCAGAGCACATGATATGAACAAGGAAAAACCGATGACTGAGAAATACGATCTGAAAGCGCTGAAAGCGGCGCTGCTGAAATCCGACGACCACGTGATCGAAACGCAGATCTTTGGCGCCAAAGCCTTTATCCGCCGCCTGAAAGCGGCGGAACTGCAGGAAAACGAAGACGGCATGAAGGCCGCCATCGACAGCGGCGACATGAACAAAGCCGCGCAGCTCAACGTGCAGCTGCTGCTGTCTTGCCTGATGACGCCGGACGGCAAACGCATCCCGGCCGG
Source organism: Serratia sp. HRI (assembly GCF_010119335.3). NCBI lineage: Bacteria > Pseudomonadati > Pseudomonadota > Gammaproteobacteria > Enterobacterales > Yersiniaceae > Serratia > Serratia sp. HRI. The sequence continues at coordinate 4,367,552 of NZ_CP083690.1, forward strand.
CGCCCTGCCGAGCGTAGACGATCTGCTGGCGGCGCACGACAACCCGACGCTGGTCGAAGCCATCGGCACCGTTAAGCGCCATGCGGTCGGCAGCCTGGAGGAAGCGGAAAAAAACTGACTGACTCGCCCTGGCTGATGTTGGTGTTCCAACTGGCCGATCGCTGGGGTGAGTCGGATCCTCGCAAGATCGCCGCGCTGCCGGCGCACATTCTGAATCACTGGCGGGCATACTTCAAACTGCAAGGCATGACGGCCGATGCGGCGGAGAGTGCCCCCGTTCATCAATCCGGTCAGCCCGCGCAAAGCAGTATTGATATGCAGTGTGCTGACGTTATGCGAGTGCTGGGAAATGGCTGATACCGCACAGTTGGTCGTCGGGTTGCAACTGAATGACACCAACTTTAAAAACAAACTGACGGCGGCTTACCGTACCGCCGGGGAACAATCCGCCAAATTTAACCGCCAGGCTCAGCAGGACGCGAAAAAGACCGACGAGTCATATCAACGTATCGGCGGCACGCTTGGCGGCCTGGCGGGGAAACTGGCGGGGCTGGCCGGCGTTGAATTGTCGCTGCAGGGCCTCGCCGCCACCTCGCGCCAGTATGGACAGGCGCTCACCGAACTTGCGTCCATCACCGTCGCTGCGACGGCGCAGATGAAGCAGTTGGACGACGCGGCCCGCCAGGCGAGCAGCGCTTCCGGCGAAGGCGGCAGCCGCGCGGAGGAGATGCTGAAACTGGCCGGCGGCCTGAATGACAGCGCGGCGGCCTGGCGCGATCAGGCGACGGCGGCGCGCGGGGCGGCGCAGGCGACATCAGGCGTCGGCGCGGCGTCTCGTGTTGCGCTGGGGATGCTTGGTGGCCCGATCGGTGTCGCCATCCAGGCGGGATTGGGGATGGCATACTTTTATGAGCAAACAATGCAAGCCAAAGAGGCTGCGGTGAGTCTGAAAGATGCTGCGATTCTAACTACGTCAGAGCTTATCAAACTGTCTAGTAAGCAACTTGCCCTTAGAAAATTAGATCTCAGTGAGCAGCTCGAGGAACAGCTTAGTGAGCGAGATAAGCAGCAGAACTTGTTGGATTATGCAAACAAGCGAATAGAACGAATACAGAGTAACCCAGGTCGGCTGGGTGACATATTTGGTGTTCAAAAGCAGATGCAAGCTACGCGGGTGCGTGCAGAAGCGGCTCTCGAGTCAATAGACATCGGGATTCAAAATACTCGCACTAGTATGCAAAATATTGACCAAGCTAACCTTCTTGTTTTGACAGGGGCTGCTCGTCATTTTAATCAGCCAGCAGATAATATTTTGCCCGCTACTGCAACTGCGCAGGCGCAGTTGATGCCCTCTCCGCCCCCTGCTTATACATTGGATATTGTAAATACAGATAATCTTGGACGTGAGCGACAGCAGGCTCTTGATCAGTACCAACAACTGCGTCAGGAAATCGAGCAGGCGCATCTGAGCAGCCTCGAAAAAATCACCCAGGATGAACAAAGTGCGCAGGCCAAGCTGGCGTCAACGGCCAAGGCGGCCGGTGCCGGGCAGGCCGATGTGCAGCGTGCGATGGCGCTGAACGCCGAGAAGTACCAGCGGCAGCGGCAACAGCTCGCTGAACAATACGCGCCAGGGCAGGCGGCGGTGCGTAAAGAGCAAGAGGTTGGCAAGGAGCTGAAGGCGTTGTATGACGGGCGGCTGTTGACCGAACGCGAGTACCACACCGCCAGCCGGATGCAGCAGCAAGAAACGACGCGCCAGCGGTTGAAGGCTGAAACCGATGCGCTTGCCGCGCCGCGTATGAACATTGCCGGTGATGTGGATCCGGTCGCTCGCCTTAACAACCAACTGGTGCAGCAGCAGGCGCAATACCAGGCTTACTACCAGCAAGGCATTCTGGATAAACAGCGCTATGAACAGCTGATGCAGGCGGCGACGCAAGAATCGTCGGACGCTCAGTATCAGCAGGCGCTGAGCCTGTTCGGCGGGCAGAGCCGCGTGCACAAGATGGCGCTGGGGCTGGTGGATATGACGCGGGAACGGACCTCCGGCATGATGTTCGATCTGCTGACCGGGACGCAAAACTTTAAGCAAAGCATGCTCGGTTTGATGACCTCCATGACGCAGTCCATCATTCAGCAACTGATCGATCTGGCGATGCAGGCGCTGTTGACCAGAACCATTCTTTCCACCTTTATGAATATCGGCAGCGGCTTGCTGGGCGGGGCGGCAAGCGCCGGCGTGGCCGGTTCAGGCGCGATGGGCATGCCGACCGGTTGGCAAGGCTATGTCCCCAACGCCAAAGGCGGCGTGTACGCCTCACCTTCGCTGAGCGCATTCAGCGGCCAGATCGTCAGCAATCCCACGTTGTTCGCGTTCGCCAGAGGTGCCGGTTTAATGGGCGAAGCCGGGCCGGAGGCCATCATGCCGCTCAAACGCGGCGCGGACGGTTCGCTTGGCGTGCGGGCGATCGGCGGCGGCCAGCAGCCTGCGGCGGCGCCGAATGTCTACATCACCATCGAGAACGGCGGCAACGTCAGTTCGCAGGCCGATCCGGGATGGGGCGAGTTCGGTAAACAGATGGGCAATATCGCCGCGCAGGAAAGCCAAAAGGTGATCAACCGCAACCTGATGCCGGGCCAGCCGATTTGGAAAGCAATCAAGGGGATGTAATGGGCATTCAGACATTTGAATTTCCGGCGCGCGTCAATGCCGCCGGCGATATGCGTTTTCGCGTCAGAAAGGCGCAGTTTGGCGACGGCTATGCGCAGGTCTCCGGCGACGGCATTAACCCGATCGTGCGCTCCTGGGATCTGACCTTTGTCGGCAAGTATGACTACATCACGCCGATCATCGTCTTTCTGGAAAACCATCACGGGGTGAAGTCCTTCCAATGGACGCCACCAACTCAGGTTCCCGGCCTGTACCGCTGCGAGGGCTATAAGCCGGTCGCCATGGGCGGGGACAACTATTCACTGACGGCCACGTTTACCGAGGCCTTCCACGTTTAACCGGGGGGAGATGATGCTGAATTCAGATTTGCAAAAGCTGGAGCCGGGCAACCGCATCCGCCTGATTGAGGTAGACGGCACCCGATTTGGCGCCGATATTCTGCGCTTTCATTGCGATACCCTGCCTTTTACGCCGCAAGAGCTGGCTGCCGCCGGTGGTGATGAAACCAAACTGCCGGCGAAATCGGTCTGGTGGCAGGGGCAGGAATACGGCCCGTGGCCGTTTAGCGTCGAAGGGTTGGAGATCTCCGCCGACAGCCAGGGCAATGCGCCCAAGCTGTCGGTCGCCAATATCAATGGCCTGATCAGCGCGCTCTGCCTGCAGTTTGAGGACATGGCGCAGGCCAAGGTGCGGATCCACGACACGCTGGTGCACTACCTTGATGCCCGCAACTTCCCGCAGGGGAACTCTTCGGCCGATCCGCTGCAGGAAAAGCTGCAGGTGTTCTACATCGATCGCAAGGCGACGGAAAGCGACGAGGCGGTGGAATTCGAGCTCTCCAGCCCGGCGGACCTGCGGGGATTGCGCATTCCGACCCGGCAAATCCACAGCCTGTGCACCTGGTGCTCGCGCGGCGGCTATCGCACCGGCAAGGGCTGCGATTACGCCGGTAGCCGTTACTTTGACGACAAGGGCAATCCGGTGGATGACCCGAGCCAAGATCGCTGCGGCGGGCTGCTGAGCGACTGCCAAAAACGCTTTGGCGAGCACGAGCCGCTGCCGTTCGGCGGCTTCCCCGGCGCGGCTTTGATCCGGCAGTAGGGGGCGAGCATGAAAGAAAAAACCGCGGCGGCCATTATGGCGCACGCCAGGGCCGAGTATCCGCGCGAATGTTGCGGCGTGGTGGCGCAAAAGTCCCGCGTGGAGCGCTATTTCCCGTGCCGCAACCTGGCGGACAAGCCCACCGAGCAGTTTCATCTGGCGCCGGAAGACTACGTGGCCGCTGCCGAATGGGGCACCATCACTCTCATTGTGCACAGCCACCCGGACGCCACCACGCAGCCGAGTGAACTGGACAAGGTGCAGTGCGACGCGATGGAGTTGCCCTGGGCGATCGCCAGCTGGCCGGAGGGAGATTTGCGCACCCTCTTGCCGCGCGGCGAACTGCCGCTGGTGGGCCGCCAGTTCGTGCTGGGGCATACCGATTGTTGGGGGCTGGTCATGAGCTACTACCGGCAGGAGCACGGCCTGGCGTTGCCAGATTATCGGGTTGATTATCCGTGGTGGGAACGGGGTGAAAACCGCTATCTGGATAACTGGCACGCGTGCGGTTTTCGCGAGTTTGGCGGCTCGCCGCAGCCAGGAGATATGGCGATCATGCAGGTTTCGGCGCCGGTGGCCAACCACGCCGGCATTCTGCTGGCAGATGGCCTGTTGCTGCACCATATGTACGGCATGCTTAGCCAGCGGGTGCCTTACGGTGGCTATTGGAAAGAGCGAACGGTGAAGGTGTTGCGGCACAAAGCGCTGATGTGATGCTATCATTCCACTTTTCAACTTAAGGAAAAGGGTAATGAAGAAAATAATCTCTGCGTTGGCTTTGTGTTTTATGACTTCTTTTTTTGCTAATGCAACTACGCTGGATGCATATCTTAGTCATCATAAAGAAATAGACGAAGATCCAATTCTTGGTGAGTATGTAAGGAAGTGGGCTTGGTTTATGGCATTAATGGATGCTCAGCAAAAATATAATACGTCAGACTCAAAAAAAATTAACGAACTACTTGATGCAAAAGGTGATAGATATGGTGCGTTGAGTATTAGAAAACTTTCAACAGACTGTAAAAATGGAACCACAGCGCTAGGTGGTATTGAACTTAATAAGCGCGAATGTAAAATAATAATAAATAGCGCCCGCAAGTAAATATATAGCCCCATTCTAGTGGGGCTTTTTATTGGAGGCTGTATGGATTTTATTGATATTCCTCTCAGAACCATTCGTTTTCATGGTCCCATGATTAAGGTTTTCGGCCGTGAATTTAAATATCGGGCGCCAACGGTGCCAAAAGCGATCGATGCGATGAAAAATCTGCTTCCAGGCTTTGAACGCTACATGCTGGAGGCACACAAACGCGGCCTGACATTTTCTATTTTCGTCGGTAAACGCAATATCGGGCAGGATGAACTCGAGCTCACCAAAGGGGCGGAAGATATTCACCTTGTTCCCGTCGTGATTGGGAGCAAGCGTGCGGGCTTATTCCAGACCGTGCTGGGTGTGGCGCTGGTTGCCGTGGCTATGTATGTTTCAGCGGGGAGTGCGGCAGGTGCCATGGGGGCATTTGCGGCGGGTGGGGGAACGGGCATGGCGGCGATGGCTGGTGCTTCCATGGCCCTCGGTGGCATTCTCCAAATGCTTTCCCCGCAAATGGGCGGGCTGCGCATGCGGCAAGGCCCGGAAAATAAACCGAGCTATGCCTTTGGCGGGCCGGTCAATACCACGGCGCAGGGCAACCCCGTCGGCGTGCTGTACGGCACGCGTGAAATTGGCGGGGCGATTATCTCCGCAGGCATTTATACCGAAGACCAGCAATAACAACATCCGTTTGAACAGACAGCCGCAATAGCGGCTTTTTTTATGGGCGAAATATGGCACAGAACATGATCCGTGGGCGAAAAGGCGGCGGCGGCGGCGGCCACACGCCGGTGGAATCGCCGGACAGCATTCAGTCGATCGCCAGAGCGAAGATGTTGTTCGCATTGGGCGAAGGGGAGTTTGCCGGCGGGCTGGATGGCACAAACATTTTTGTTGACGGTACGCCGGTGCTGAGCAGCGACGGAACGGAAAACTTTCCCGGTTTCCGCTGGGAATTCCGCCCCGGTTCGCAGGCGCAGGAATATATCCAGGGCATTCCCGCCGTTGAGAATGAGATCTCGGTCGGCAGCGAACTGAAAAGCGGCGCGCCGTGGGTGCGTTCCGTCGCGAACCTGCAACTTTCCGCCGTCCGCCTGCGCCTGGGGTGGCCCATGCTGCAAAAGCAGGCGGACAACGGCGACGTCAACGGCTATCGCATCGAGTATGCCATCGACGTGGCGACCGACGGCGGCAGCTACCAGGAGGTGCTAACGGCGGCGATCGACGATAAAACCACCTCGCTGTATGAACGCTCGCACCGCATCAACTTGCCGAAGGCCACCACGGGATGGCAGCTGCGCGTGCGTCGGTTGACGCCTAACGCCAACAGCGCCCGGATCGCCGACCGTATGAATATCGAGGCGCTGACCGAAATCATCGACGCCAAGCTGCGCTACCCGAACACCGCGCTGCTTTACGTGGAGTTCGACTCGAAGCAGTTCCCCAACATCCCGAAGATCAGCTGCAAACCGCGCGGCCGCCTGATCCGCGTACCGGACAACTACGATCCGCAAACGCGCAGCTATACCGGTATCTGGAGCGGCGGCTTTAAGTGGGCCTACAGCGATAACCCGGCGTGGGTGTTTTACGACATTATTTTGGCCGAGCGTTTCGGCCTGGGCGATCGCATCGACGCTTCCCAGGTTTCCGAGTCCGAGCTGTATCGTATCGCGCAGTATTGCGATCAGCCGGTGCCGGATGGGCGCGGCGGCGAGGGCATGGAGCCGCGCTTTACCTGCAACGTTTATCTGCAGTCGCGGGAAGAGGCCTGGACGGTGCTGAGCGATTTAGCCGGCATTTTCCGCGGCATGACCTATTGGGGGCAAAACCAAATGGTCGCCCTGGCGGACATGCCGCGTGATATGGACTTCACCTACACCCGCGCCAACGTCATCGACGGCAAGTTTACCTACTCGTCCGCCAGTGAGCGCACCCGCTACAGCACCGCGATGGTCAGCTGGTCCGATCCGGGCAACCATTACGCCGATGCGATAGAGGCGGTATTCGATAGCGATCTGGTGCGCCGCTACGACGTGAACCAGACCGAGTTGACGGCCATCGGCTGCACCACGCCGAGCGAAGCGAACCGCCGCGGCCGCTGGGCGCTGTTGACCAACAGCAAGGATCGCACGGTCAGCTTCTCCGTGGGGCTGGACGGCATGATCCCCATGCCGGGGCATATCGTCGGCGTGGCGGACCAGATGCTGGCCGGGCGGGTGATTGGTGGGCGCCTCAGCGGCGTGGACGGCCGTAAACTGACGCTGGACAGGAAGCCGGGCGCCAAAGTCGGCGATCGCCTGATCGTCAACCTGCCTTCCGGCCGGGCGCAGGCGCGCACCGTGCAGGCGGTGAATGAACGCGTAGTGACCGTCACCACCGCCTACAGCGAGGCGCCGGCGCCGGAGGCGGCCTGGTCCATCGACGCGGACGATCTGGCGGTGCAGCTTTACCGCGTGGTGGGCATCGCCGATAACGGTGACAACACCTATACCGTCAACGCGGCGGAACACGATCCGAACAAGTACGCCCGCATCGATACCGGCGCGCGTATCGACGATCGGCCGATTTCCATCATTCCGCCCGGCGTGCAGGCACCGCCGAAAAACATCACCATCGACAGCTACTCCTCGGTGAGCCAGGGTATCGCCATTACCACGCTGCGCGCCGCCTGGGGCGCGGTTGAAAATGCCATCGCCTATGAGGCCGAATGGCGCAAAAATAACGGCAACTGGGTGTCGGTGTCGCGCACCTCGGCGCTCGGTTTCGAGGTGCCGGGCATTTACGCCGGCCGTTATCGGGTGCGGGTGCGGGCCATCAATGCCAGCAATGTGTCGTCCATCTGGGCGACCTCGATGGAAACCTACCTCAAGGGCAAAGAGGGTAAGCCGCCGGTGCCGGTCGGCTTCAAGGCTTCGCCTTTGTTGTGGGGTATCCAGCTCGATTGGGGATTCCCTGACGGGGCCGAAGACACGCTGAAAACAGAAATCCAGTATGCAGACAACGCCGCCGGGAATAACGCGATGTTGCTAGCCGATATCCCGTATCCGCTGCATACCCATACCATGACCGGCCTTAAGGCGGGGCAAGAGTTCTGGTTCCGCGCGCGGCTGCAAGACCGCACCGGCAATCAGGGGGACTGGACGGGCTGGGCCGCCGGGCAGGCGAACGCGGACGCCGGTGACTACCTGGAGAGCATCGGCGATGGCTTCCTGACGGATAAGGACGGTGACCGACTCACTGGTGACATTGACACAAACATTGAGGCTATCATCCAGAACGCGCTGGCCAACAACGCGACGGTTGAGCACCAGTGGGCGCAGTATGGCACGGTACGGGCTGATATTCTGGTGGTGAAAACCACGATAGCGGAAGTCGATCATGCCCTGGCCGAATTGTCTACCCAGGTGCAGGCGCAGATTGACGACGTCACGGCGGTGCTGGAAGACAAACTGACGGCGACGGTCGACGCTGACGGCGCAACGGCAATCCACACGTTGAAAGCGGGTGTGCGGGTTAACGGCACCTTCTACAACGCGGGCATGTCGATCGCCGTGCTGGCGGAAACCGGCAAACCCGTCATCACCCGTATCGGTTTCAACGCCAATCAGTTCGTGCTGATGAGCGGCAGCGGAGACACCCAATACTCGCCGTTCGCTGTAATCAACGGCCAGGTGTTTATCAGCGATGCTTTCATTCAGGATGGTTCAATCAATAACGCCAAGATTGGTAACTATATTCAGTCGAATGATTATGTTGCTGGAAGGCAAGGATGGCGCCTAGATAAAGGTGGGACAATGGAAATGAACGGTGCTAATGGTTCGGGAAGGCGTGTAGTTACAGCAACCCTTGAACAAGTTTTTGATGCAAATGGAACGCTGCGAATGCGTTCTGGGCTTTGGTGAGGTGTCCATGCCAGGTGGAATTCAGTGCTGGAATGAAAATGGAAAGCTGGTTGTTGACATAGGAGATTACAATGTTAGGTATATTGGTAGGATAGAAATAACAATGCCTGCATATGTAGTTACCACAACGTCAGCATACTCAGGATTAACCGAATCTGGTTCGTTTGGCGTAGTTGTATCTACAAAGCCCCCTCCTGGTACTTTCAGGCCACCGAATCTCTATATGACAAGGGCATACGACGGCGGCATTAGACTATACTGCCTAGCCCCTGGGTTTTATGCCGCTGTTGTTGTCTTGGTCGATTTATATAGCTTTCTGTGAGTTAAGGAGTGAAAGTGAGTGGGTTTCAATACTGGAATTCGAACGGTGCTCTAATGATTGATTCGAACTACAAAGGCACATATTATCAGGATAGCATGGAGTATCAGAATATAACTGATATTGGTTTTTACCAAATTGAAACAACTATTGGAAATAGTCTTGATATGGGATATGTTTCCAATAAATTTCCTGAAAGTGATAGCCTCATGTGGTTCAAGCCTAACAACGGAGCGAAAATGATTTTCGGCGATACTGACTTGATGACAGTCAACGCAGGAAGAATGGCAAGGTCACGTAGTGATTTACCTGTTGAAAGTGGTTATCGTGACGTATTTAATTCCTCGGGTGAATTAGTTTGGTCTGTTGTACATGCGGCTAAAATTCCTCGAATCATTGGGTTCTATGATATTCCTGTGGATTTTGATTTAGATAGTGCTGCATATTCGCAGTATATTGGCACTGATACTTGGATTTTAGCAAGCAACGCACCTGGAACTATATCCTTTGATGGTGGAAATACGGGATATAGCGGTCTTTTTTTTCGATTCATTAATGGGGCTTTGTCTTGCCAATGGATAAGTCAGCATCAGGATTCTTGGCTGTCAACAATGAAACCTTATGGGCTGAGAATACCGATTGCAAAGCTATCAAATCTTGATTAAAAACATTTACCTCCATAATTAAACGTGAATTTATAAAAATTATAACCCGGATACCGCGCCGGGTTTGTTGTTGCCCAAATTCAGGAGAGCACTATGCCCGCAGGCATTCTTACCCTAACGAACAATTCCGCCGTAGTGAAAGGCACGGGGACGGCGTTTAATACCGAGCTGAAATCCGGTGATTTTATCGTGAGCGTTGTCGGCGGCGTCACCTATACGCTACCGGTGAAAACCGTCGATAGCGCCACACAGGCGACGCTGATTAAAGCCTATGACGGCCCAACGCAGGCAGGAGCCGCGTGGTATGCCGTACCGCGCGACGCGATGAACACCATTACCGCCCAGCTGGCCGCAGAGACAGCCAAAGCCCTGCGCGGGCTGAATCTCGATAAAGCCAACTGGCAACAGGTATTCAGCGGCACCGGAAATATTACGGTGACGCTACCTGACGGAAGCACTTACACTGGCCCGGCCTGGAATAGTTTTACTGCTGCATTGGAAAATAAAGCCGCTAAAGGGGTGAATAACGATATAACCCAGCTGAAGGCCTTGAGCACCGCTATCACCATTGCTCAAGGTGGTACTGGTGCAAAAGACGCGGCTACTGCGCGCACAAACCTTGGTCTTGGCAACTCTGCGACGAGAAGTGTTGGCACAACATCAGGAACGGTCGCAGCTGGTGATGATGGTCGGTTAGGTACGGTTAATGGGAAAACGGGCGGTAAACTCTCATCAGGGATTGGTGTTAGCAACCCGGCCAGCGTCAACGGGCAGGGAACGTATTTATCCTGGAATGAATCTAACGGACAGGGTGAAGGTTCCATAGTTGTAAATAAAGGCGGTGGTGTAGGTGGTTTTAATATTCGAATTGTGAACCAAGAAAACACGGCTGAACTCGCCAGCTATAAATTCGGCCCAGATGGCGTATTTAACTCTCCGAATGGTTCAACATCAATGGGGGGACGGGTGAAGTCTTTTGTCGCGATAAATCCAACCTACTTAACTGTGTTGGTGGATGGACAGCAAAAAGGTATTAATTTTTTTGATTCTGATGAAAGGCTCAAAGAAAATATTATTGATGTTGAGAAAGGTGCAGCGCTATCGCAATTGCGAATGATTCGCCCGGTGTCATATAAGTTTAAAGATGCTTATTATAAAGAAAGTGACGAAACTAAAACGATGGAGGGGAAAAAATACTCCTACGGCGTAATTGCGCAAGAGATTATTAAAATAATACCTGACTCAGTTATTACGCTGTCAAATGGAAATATGGCACTTGATCCGCTCTCCGTAATCGGCTTCTTGTTGGCGACTAATAAGGATATGCTGGAGCGAATTGACAGCCAAGATGAGCTAATGAAATCACTCATGGAGAAATAAAAGATGGTATTAATTAGCGGTGCATTAAAGGGGCCTTACGGCGATTCTCGCTCTGGCGTAACGATTACGATGCGCTCAATAAAAACATCATCCACGGTGTTGAATTTAGCGAAGTCGCAATCTGTCACCGATGATACAGGCCGGTACTCGTTAAATATTGAGCCAGGTGCCTATGAAGTCATTGTGTCAGTTTATGGTGCACAACCGGAACGAGTAGGCACGATAGAGGTTTATACCGACTCCCTACCCGGTACACTCAATGATTTCCTGCGCCGTCCAGGTGAAAGTGATATCACGCCAGAGATTGTGCAGACGGTCGATCGCCTGCGTGCCGATGCAGCGTTGTCAGCAGATAAATCAGCGGCATCGGCAGCGGCGGCGAAACAAAGCGAAGTTAATAGCGGTTTGAACGCGGGGATGCTGGCAGCAGGTCGCTACAGAATACCGGGGACTGGAGCAGCTACAACATGGGTACATTTGGGCACTGTTAACGGCCTGATTCAGACGGGCGACACACTCAGAATTGAGATAACAGGCAGCGCAGGTTATAACGGACGTACAGACCAGAATGGTATAGCAACTATAGTGCTACGGACTGGAAACGGGACCGGTAAAGTTAATACTAATGGGCGCGCTGGAATGACAATTTACCAGCAGTCTGGAGTAGCGCCGCCTATTCTGAATGCGGCATTTTCTGAGGTCGCTGAAAATAAATACGAAATTTATTTGCAAATAGGGGCTAATACTAACAGAAGTTTTTATGTTTTGGAGTTCGAAAGTATAGCATCAGCGCAACGTATATGGACTCATGTGGGTGTTGCTAAAGAGCCACCTCCGCCAAACGATATGATGTTGAAGTTTATTAAGGTGTGGAGCGATAGTTCACCCATTCCCAAATCTGGTCTGGATAATAATATTGTGTATCGCGGTGATTACGGGGTGGGCGGTTCATCGAAAGGTTTCATGGCTGCGACGACAACCGATCTGATGAAAGCGTGCCAGGCTCAGGGTGGGGGATTTGTCAGAAATAACAGCGGCACGGCTGGCGTCCCCCAGTTCGGCGCTGGGGTTTATGCTCGTTCAGAGGACACGAATACGCTAATAGTTGCCAGTTACCAAGACGCTAATCTATTCGTTTTAACGTGTAACGATAACAGCATCAACAATGTGAAAAGAAACGTCATTTGGGGAACGGCCAATACGACGGTAGATGCAAACGGTTTTATCAAGAAAGCTTCGCCGATTATCAGACTTTCCAGCGCGCCGGGGCTTTGTTGAATAAATCAGATTTCGGGTAAGTCTCCCCCGTAGCGGGTTGTGTTTTCAGGCAATACGCACGCTTTCAGGCATACCTGCTTTCGTCATTTTGTTCAGCGCTCGTACCAGGGCCATAGCCTCCGCAACCTGACCATCGTAGTCACGCAGCGTCAGTGAACCCCCGAACAGCTGTTTTACCCGGTACATCGCCGTTTCCGCTATCGAGCGACGGTTGTAATCTGTTGTCCATTTCCACCGCGCATTACTCCCGGTCATTCGCTGATTAGCCACTGCACGGTTACGGTCTGCATATTCACCGGGCCAGTAACCCGCACCTTTTCGGGGAGGGATAAGCGCGCTGATTTTCTTACGCCGCAGTTCATCGTGACAGAGCCGGGTGTCGTAAGCGCCGTCTGCCGATGCTGCCCTGATTTTTCTGTGAGTCTGCCGGATAAGACCCGGGAAGGCTTCTGAGTCCGTCACATTGTTCAGCGACAGGTCTGCACAGATGATTTCATGTGTGTTGCTGTCAACTGCCAGATGCAGCTTACGCCAGATACGGCGGCGTTCCTGGCCATGCTTTTTGACTTTCCACTCGCCTTCACCGAAGACCTTCAGCCCGGTGGAATCAATCACCAGATGCGCGATTTCACCCCGGGTGAACGTTTTGAAACTGACATTAACCGACTTTGCGCGCTTGCTGACACTGGTGTAATCCGGGCAGCGCAACGGAACATTCATCAGTGTAAAAATGGAATCAATAAAACCCTGTGCAGCCCGCAGGGTCAGCCTGAATACGCGTTTAATGACCAGCACAGTCGTGATGGCAAGGTCAGAATAGCGCTGAGGTCTGCCTCGTGATGAAGGCGTTGCCGACTCATACCAGGCCTGAATAGCTTCATCATCCAGCCAGAAAGTTATGGAGCCACGGTTGATGAGGGCTTTATTGTAGGTGGGCCAGTTGGTGATTTTGAACTTTTGCTTTGCCACGGAACGGTCTGCGTTGTCGGGAAGATGTGTGATCTGATCCTTCAACTCAGCAAAAGTTCGATTTATTCAACAAAGCCGCGCGCCGGAAAAGATGGCTGATGACTACCTGGATGGATTTACGCTGTCAGGCTATGCGGCTGTTAACGGTGAAGCTGAGGGGGTATCAGCTGAACGTGTTTCAGTTGGCGTTTACAAAGTCACCGGCGCGTTAGGTTTTGCGGAAGAGGGCTGGAACATCGAAGTGCCGCAGGACGTGAACGGCAATCGCCTGTGCTTTGTCTCAGCTAACACCGGCAAGGATGGCACTATCTATGTGAAGGTCAGTAAGCGCCGCTTTGACATTGACACTGCTGCGATTGTAGCTGGTGAACCGATGGATATCCCGGAAGGGCGCTGGATCGATCTGCGCCTCGCCATGCCGGCGCGTGAAGAGGTGGACGTGTTGCCGCCGGACGCGCTGGTATCAAACGATGACGTGTCATCGGAAACCAACGCGGTTTCATAAATAAAGTGGATGCCAGGTAAAATGCCGGTGCAGTAGGTTTTTGGCCGCCTATTGCATCGGCGCCGGCATTATCACCGAGAGGCTCGGGCAAACACGCGGCCCGTTCCGCCCGGCAAACTCCCGCTGAGTGGGAGTCAATAGCGTTACTGCCCGTCAAATATCCGTGACCAGCCACTGATCCGCTTCTTCGAACATCTCTTCCAACATTCGGTTCAGCTTCTCACGATCGCTTTTGCTGGCGTCGGAGTTCAGGCCGTTGGCCTGCATCGGTTTTACGCGCACTTCGGCTTCAGGAAACAGCGCATGCACGCGTTTTTCCAGCTCGTTGCGAATGATCTCGGCGGCGTTGGGTAGCCCAGCGACGTTGCGCTTGTCGTACACTAATTCTACAAACATGACTCACCTGTAAATACTGATTTAATGTACAGTATTCTGGCCTGAGGAAGGCGGGTTGGCAAGAGGGAGGCGCAATTTTGTATGAGGCGTTCATTCTTGCTTGCGCAGCGGGCGGCCAAGCCTGCCCACTGCATCATTTTCTTACGTCTGGTCAGTGGCCTGCATTTTCCCTGCTCACTTCGCGCGTGAATCTTCAAAGGGCGTGATCATTCCCGCAGTCTGCATTTTTCTCCCTTAAAAATCAGTACGTAAGGCGGTGGCGTCGGGCCGGGGCTCCCTGGTGTTGGAGGCCCGGCGCCACCTTTCTGGTCGCCGTTCTTGGCATAATGTTGCTCAACGCAGGTATGCGCCGGAACTCGGCGCTACGGGCGCTGACGCAGCGTCTTCGCGTTCTGACGGAGAAAAAATCCCGAGTGTTGGGCACTAGTCGCTCTATGAGCGCTGAATAAGGCACTCATCTCATTTCGTTTAAAATTAAACCGGGATGCGGTTTGCTCTCCAGGTGGGCTTTCTTGCACTAAATTGCTGCGAGGTTAATGATCAGTATTTTAGTTCCTCCCGCGGCAGCTATGGCGTGAATGCGATGAAGATATCCCGGGCGTTGTAAATCGCCTCTTAAGCTTGATGAACGGGATATGAGTTAGCCTGCTTAGATAGCTTTTTATAAGTAAACTGAATCATTTCAATAAAAACCAGTCACGTTCATCAAGAAAGATGATTTGCAATAAGATCATTTTATTACAATAATTTTTCTGTGTTTTTCGTCCGTCGCTCGCTCAGGATCATTGTCATGGCCACCTTGTAAGTGGTTTAATGTTTTTAATTCACTTTAACGAAGCTAAAGTATAGGTTTAAAACATTATAATGCAACCAAACAACATTAAAATATCAGAAGAAAATGGTATGTCATTGAAAATGATAGGCGAAAACCTCACTTACCTCATGCGCATGCACGGGATTGACGCCAGTCGGTTGAGCAGCGAAACAGGGATAGGTATTGCCACCATCAATAATCTGAGGAAAGGGGTGGGGAATCCCACGATCGCCACGCTTGCGTCCATTGGTGAATTTTTCAGCGTAAAAGTAGGGGAGCTGACTGACAAGGATTTAAGCGTCACAGGGGAGGCCAAACACAATGTGAGATCGCTGCCGCTCATTAGCTACAGCGATGTAGAGCGTTTTCTGGCCAACAGGGTCAGAACGGCAGATACCTATACGACGGAAGTCGATGACATGACGGACGATTCGCTGTTTGTGGCAGAGATAACGAATAATTCACTGTCGCCTGAATTAGACCGTGGAACGTATTGTGTGATCTCCCTCAAGGAGCCATTTTGTGATGGTGACATCGTCCTTGTTAAGCTGAAAAATTACCCAATATGCTTAAGGCGAGTTTTTGTTTCTGACGACGACTTGTTGTTTACAAATATCTCATTAGATTCAGATAGCAGCGTGAAGTCCTATAGCGATTATGCGATCGTCGGTGTTCTGGTGAAAACGATAAAGAGGCTGAAATAAATGGGTTTATTTAACATAATGAGAAGGCTAAGAAAAATATACTCTCCCAGTTACCTCTATACGTTAGATCGCAGCGTGATCCGAACGGCGGATGGATATTGGCTTTTCAAAGAGTTTGGCACCCATACTTTCGTGAAAAAAAACTGGGGGCAACTCATCGAGGGCGATTTTCTCAGGCACGTTAACCCGAAAGACATCGCTTTTATCGCCGAGACTGAGTCTAAAATAAAAATCGCCTCGGCCAAACTGTCGATTCATGAAGAAAAAAGAAACTGTATGTGGACGTTGAAAAACGACGTTGACTCGATATCAATATCAGGGGCGGATTTCCTAAAGGATCGCGATCTTGTCGACAAAACCGAGTCCTTGGATGCGACGAAAATAGCCTTTTATGCCGGGGTAAAAGAAGGCAGAGCACTCTCTGCCTCTTTGAAAAATGCAAAGAAAAGCGACAAGTCTAAAAAAACAATACTGACGTTGATTAAATAAACCAGGGTTCGACGTGAATATGCTCATCGAACGTAATTACGCTGAAAGCCGAGTTGTCTATGCTGCTGACATCGCTTGTGCCGTTTTTCCATTGCGAACAAATTGCCGGGGAAACAGAGATTAAGGTTTCCCCCAGCTTTCTTTGGAATAACGTATGCGCATGGCCTGAGCCGATAAACTTAACGTTTAATCGTTGGCAGAGGCTCAAAAGCTCCTCAGCATTGTTTAACATACAGCTATCAACAATCGGGGTGCCTACAGGAATAGGGTGATGATGCAAGAAGACGGCGACCTTTTTATTGCCACTTGCGACGATGGCTTTTTCAAGCATGTCGAGCGATTGCGTCGAGATCCTGCCGAAATCTTCGTTATCAACCACCGAGTCGATGCTGAGCAGGCGCCATTCGTCATCTTCAAACGAGTTTATATCATAGCTGCCGCCCTGTTTACGGGCTACATCGTCCAGGTTCTTTTTGTTGTCGTGGTTGCCTGGGAAAAAATAGAAAGGTAAGGAAGTGCGGTTCATTATCTTAAAGAAGCGCTCATAAGAGGGGATATCGCCATCATGAGAGATGTCACCCGTCACAATGATTAAATCGGCATTGATTTTATCGGCATTGGCGTTAATGAAGTCAATGGCCCTGTCGAAATTAGCAAGATGCTTCGAAGCCAGCGCGCTTTCATTAGGCATAATATGTATGTCGCTAATCTGAATTACTTTCATGCGAGACCCTGTTGATATTACTTAAATGGATTGTATGAGGTGCCCCAATCATAGTGATCGGTGTTTTCTATCTTCTTCACCCACTCGACTAAGGCGATGGCGAGCGGCAGCAAGACAATGGAGACGACAACTTTATAAGACCAGGTTGTACTTATGATGTTAACCAACTCCATGAAGGTATATTTTCCTGAAAGACTGATCGGATAGGCTGTCAGCAACAGGGCGGCCTGTGTAGACATGGAGCCCACAATATATCGGATAAAGAAGTATTTGCCGGAGAAGATAATCTTCATCTTTGAAATAATGAAGCCATTGACGAAATAAGCGACCGGAACGGACACCCAGGTGCCGATCATGACTCGCCAGAATTCGTGGTACAAAGAATAATAGTGTGTGGCGATATCGTTGTTTTCTGGCTGAATAGCGGCTGAGAGATTAAGTATTATGACATATAGGCTTTGACAGAAGACCATGATCCATATTGCTCTGACCGACAATTTATAGCCGTAAACCTCAGTAAGCAATGTGGAGATCAAGAAACACAGGGAGAATACAATGCCGCTGGCCGTTATTTTAAAACCATAGATATCAAAGACCTTATAAACCAACGTGTCGCAGGTGATCATAATGGTCACCGTCAGGCCAACAAAAAGGCCATAGAGCTTGAGATTTCCTTGCATTTTTATTCCTTATTTAGTCCGTGTTCTTCTGTTATTCATAATCCATACTTATTTAAAACGTCAACCAAGCGGCCAGATAGTGGCGCAATGATGCTCGAGCCATGTCGCATGGCCATCGTTTCTCTTTATTCAAGGCAACGCCTCTCCTTTCCCTCACGGGTTCCTGAAGGCGAAAGCGCTACGCTGGGTTTTGCGAAGAATGCTGATGGCCTGTTGATTGAGAAAAGATGACTTTACCGTAATCCATTAATGTTTCTAATGAATATATTGCCTGGATCGCGCTGTGTCAATCATGGGAAGAGGAATACGGGACGTTAACTTGATGAGGGCTTGATGCGTTCACTCCCGGGGCGTGAGCGGCAGAGCCTGCAGCTGAATCACCAATTCCGCCAGGCTGGCGGCCTGCATTTTCTCCATCACTTTCGCCCGGTGAACCTCCACGGTGCGCAGGGCGATATTCAGCCGCTCCGCCATTTCCCGATTCATCATGCCTCGCCCTACCAGCTGCGCGATGTCGCGTTCTTTCGGCGTGAGCGTGCGGTAGCGGCCGAGGGTTTCATGGCGTTGCCAGGCTGCGGACGAAACCCGGTGCGCGCGTTCGAGGGCGGCGATCAGCGGTTCAGCGGCGATCGGTTTTTGCAGGAAGTCCACCGCGCCGTACTTCATCTGCTCCACCGCCATCGGCACGTCGCCATGGCCGGACAGGAACACCACCGCCAGCGTGCTGCCGAGGCGGCGCAGCTCAGCATAGGCCTGGTGCCCATCGAGTTTCGGCATCCTCATGTCCAGCAAGACGATCCCGGTCTGAAACAGGTCGGCCTGCGCCAAAAAGTCGATGCTGTCATTCCAGCACTGCACGTCGTGGCCGAGGCTGGTCAGCAAAAAATGGCAGGCGTCGGTGACGGCGACGTCATCGTCCAGCAGATGAATTAGCGACATGGTTTTCCTCATGGTTCAATATGAAATGCAGCGTTACGCACAGCCCATTGCGGCTGTCGGGGGCGGGGCGGTTAGCCAGGCGGATTTCGCCGCCGCCATAGCGGGCCAGGCGCCGGCAAATGGCTAGCCCCAGCCCCATGCCGCCGGCTTTGGTGGTGTTGAAGGGGCGAAAAGCCTGTTCCAGCCCGGGCGTTGTCATGCCGCCCGCGTTGTCCTGCAGATGCAATTCGATCGTCCGTTCGCTCTGGGCGGCGGAAAGCCAGACGGCATTGGCCCCGGCCTGCGCCGCATTCAGCAGCAGGTTCGCCAGCAGTTGTTCCAGCAGCGCCGGCGGCAGGGTTAGCGTCAGCGAAGGCGCCACGTTGTTGAACAGCGTCAGGTCGGGGTAGCGCTGCGTCAGGCGCAGCAGCGCCCACACCCGCTCGGTGGTTTCGCTTACCGCAGCGGGCTGCCAGCGCGTTTGGTCTATCGCCTCTGCGGTGGGCTGTGCCCACTGGCGCAGGTTATGAATCGTCTCGCCGCCGCGCTGCGCCTGTCGGTCGATATTTTCCAGCGGCCCCAGCAACGGATGCCCGGCGTCCGTTTTGCGCAGTTGGATCAGGCATCCTTGCGCATAGTGGCGAATAGCCGCCAGCGGTTGATTGAGCTCGTGTGCGAAGCCGGAGGCCATTTCCCCCAGCACGTTCAGCTGCCTGGCGTTCTCCAGTGCCTGCTCCTGTCGCCGCAGTTGCTCTCCGGCATGGAGCAGCTGTCGCCCGCGCCGGCGTACCAGCAGCGCGATCCAGATATGGTTGACGATCAACAGCGCCAGCACCGCCAGCGACAGGCCGACGGCCGTCTGATGCTGGATCAGCCAGCTCTTGATATCCAGCCACAGCCGCCGCTGTTCCGGGTGTTGATTGACGGCGCGCAGCAGCGCTTCCACCTCGCTGGTCGAGGCCGGTGCGCCCCACAGGAAGGGCGACTGCGGCGGTGCGGTCAGCAAGGCCCTTGCCACCGCATCCACCAGTGAGTTATCCAGGCCGGGCAGGGCGGCGAACGACCAGTTGGGGTAAAGTGGCGTGCTGGTAACGCAGGGAACCGACGCGGCCTGTTGCAACAGCGGGCGAAAATCCGCCGGATTGATCAGGCCTTCCTGATCCATTTTCTCCAGCAGGCAGACCGGGACGATGGCGGCCTGAATGGCGCGTTCGCGCAACAGATAGAGCAGGGCGTCGGCAGGGAAACCGGTAAAGCGCAGGTGAAAATCGCGCTCGGGCCGTATGCCGGCGTCGCTGAGCGCCTTATAACCGGTCAGATAGCCGCCGAAGGCCTGCGGATCGATGGCGCCCACCGTTTTGCCCATCAGCGCCTGCGGCGTCGTAATGCCGCTGTCGCGCCGCACCAGAATCACGCTGCCGATGATGTTGCCCGTTGCCCGGTCGCCGTTGGCGGCGCGCAACGACGCCAGCCAGCGCAGATGATAGTGGCTGTTCAGCTGCACAAACTGCGCCGGATTGGTGACCACGAACTGCACACTGCCCCGATTGACCGCCTCGCGCATCTGCGCCAGATCGAGCGGCCGCAGGCGGAAGTGTTCACCGCCGACGCTGCCGTTGAGCCTGTCGATCAGCGGCTGCCAGTCACGCGCGGTCGCCGCATCGCCGCGCATCGCCAGCACGCCGACCGACCACTCGCCCGCCTGTGCCGCCATCCCCCAGCCGAGACTGAGCAGCAGTAATAACACGACCCTCACGGCCCCTCCTGATGGGCAATCTGCCTGCCGTCACTTGTTTTAGATCAACGTTAGGTTCGGTATGTGGTTAACCACAATAGAGCTGAGCCCAATGCCATTTTTACACTGTAAATCATCGACATTGTTTATTCATCTAACGGGCATCAATAGCGTGATCGGGGTGATGCCCAGGGTGTGGGAGAGGCGCATGGATTTCGGTAAACGGCAGTTTTTGCAGCGGCTGGGCGTGTTGACGGCGGGGGCTTCGCTGATCCCCATGGCGGAAGCCGGGTTAACGTGGGCGCCGACGCGGCGCGAGGGGGATGTTCGCCGACGCTATGCGATGCTGATCGACCTGCGGCGCTGTATCGGGTGCCAGGCCTGTACCGTGAGCTGCGCCATTGAAAACCAGACGCCGCACGGGGAGTTTCGCACCACGGTAAACCAGTACCAGGTCAGCCTCGAAGGGGAAGAAGTAGCGACCAACGTGCTGCTGCCCAGGCTGTGCAACCACTGCGACAACCCGCCCTGCGTGCCGGTATGCCCGGTCCAGGCCACCTTCCAGCGCGAGGACGGGATCGTGGTGGTCGACAACAAACGCTGCGTGGGGTGCGCCTATTGCGTGCAGGCCTGTCCGTACGATGCCCGTTTTATCAATCACGCCACCCAAACGGCGGACAAATGCACCTTCTGCGTGCACCGGCTGGAAGCGGGATTGCTGCCGGCGTGCGTGGAGTCGTGCGTGGGCGGGGCGCGGATCATCGGCGATATGCGCGATCCGCACAGCAGGCTGAGCAAGCTGCTGCGGCGCCATGAGGCCGAGATCAAAGTCCTCAAGCCGGAGAACCAAACCGCGCCCCACGTCTTTTATCTGGGGTTGGATGACGCCTTCGTCACGCCGCTGCCGGGGCGGGCGCAGGTCGCCTTATGGGGGGAGGGACGATGAGCCGCCAACTGATGATCGCAGAAGTACTGAGCCAACCGCAGGCGGTGAGCTGGCTGCCGTGGGCCGTGCAATATTTCTTCTTTATCGGCATCGCCGCCTGTGCCGCGTTGCTGGCCTGCGTGTGGCGCTGGCGCGGTGGAGATAACGCCGCGCATCTGGAGCGCATGGCGCTGTTTATCGGGCTGACGTGCGCCATCACCGCGCCGCTGGCGTTAACCGCCGATCTGCATCAAACCGCCCGCTTTTGGCATTTCTACGCTTACCCGACGCCCTGGTCGTGGATGCCGTGGGGCGCGCTGTTCTTGCCGCTGTTTACCTTGCTGCTTGGCCTGTGGTTTCTCGCGATCGAATTTACGCGGCTGACGGGCAGACCGGTTGCGCTGCTGCGTGGGATCGCGCCCGCCTGCGCGCTGGTGGCTATCGGCCTGCTGTTGTACACCGGGCGTGAGGTTTCCGTCGTGCGCGCCCGCCCCATCTGGTTCAGCTACGGATTTCCGATCGTGATGTTCCTCAGCGCGCTGCAGGCGGTCTTGGCCCTGTTGCTGTTGGCGATGCGCAAACGGCCCGGCCTGCAGGCGCTGCTGGCGCGCGGGACACTGCTGACGCTGTTGCTGCTCGGCGGGGCGATCCTGCTGTGGGTGTGCGGCGATACGCTATCCGGCGCGGCGGTACGCCACTGGCTGCAGACGCAGGCGACGGCGCGCCAGTATGCCGCGGGATGGATCGCACTGTGGGGGCTGGCGCTGGCGTGCGCCGCCTGGGCTGCCTATCGACGTTTGCCGCGCGGCGGCGCGCCGCTGTTGGTGGCCGGCGCACTGGGGCTGAGCTGGCTGATGCGCTGGACGCTGTTGATCGAAGTGCAAACCGTGCCGAAATACAACGCGTCTTATTCCCCCTATAGCCTGCCGCTTGGTACCGACGGTTTGCTGGCGATCGTCGGCACTTTCGGGCTGTGGCTGGCGTTAATGATCATGGTGCGTGAAGCACAGGCGTTTTTATTGCGGAGAAAACAACATGGCTAAACTCACCCGGCGTCAGTGGTTGAAAGTGGGCCTGGCCTTCGGCGGGCTGTCCGCTTTTGGCCTGAGCTATCGTGAGGTCGCCAAACGGGCGATCGACGGCTTGATTCATGGCACCTCAGGGCGGGTGACGTTGGATCGCATCAACGGCAACTCGCTGCAGCCCGAAGGGCGGGCAGTGCCGGAATGGCAAGGCAATCCGCAGCAGGCCATCTCGATGACCCAGTGTTTCGGCTGCTGGACGCAATGCGGCGTGCGGGTACGGGTGGACAGGCAGACCGATCGGGTATTGCGCATTGCCGGCAACCCTTATCATCCGCTGTCTCAGGAACGGCACGTCGATTCGGCGTTGCCGCTGCAGGACGCGTTGGCGCAGCTGGGCGGCGAAAGCGGCCTCGACGCCCGTTCCACCGCCTGCGCGCGCGGCGCCACGCTGCTGGAGGGGCTTTACAGCCCGCTGCGCGTGCTGGAGCCGATGAAGCGCGTCGGCAAGCGCGGCGAGGGCAAGTGGCAGCGCATCAGCTTTGAGCAGCTTATCGCTGAAGTGGTGGAGGGGGGCGATCTGTTCGGCGAGGGGCATGTGGACGGTCTGCGAGCGATCCGCGATCTGGAAACACCGATCGACGTTCGGCGCCCGGGGCTGGGGCCGAAAGCCAACCAGCTGCTGGTGACCAATGCTGGTGACGACGGGCGTGACAGCTTCCTGCGGCGCTTCGCCCAGAACAGTTTCGGCAGCAAAAACTTCAGCGCGCACGGCGCTTACTGTGGGCTGGCCTACCGTGCCGGCTCCGGTGCATTGATGAACGATCTGGACAAGAACCCGCACGTGAAACCGGACTGGGAACAGATCGAATTCGCGCTGTTTATGGGCACCTCGCCGGCGCAGTCCGGCAACCCGTTCAAGCGGCAGGCCCGGCAGCTGGCCAGCGCCAGATTACGCAGCGAGTTCCGCTACGCGGTAGTGGCGCCGGCGCTGCCGCTGACCACCACGCTGGCGGACGATCATGGCCATTGGATCCCGGTGCTGCCGGGCACCGACTCGGCGCTGGCGATGGCGATGATCCGTTGGATCCTCGACAACCGGCGTTATCAGGCCGGCTATCTCGCCATCCCGTCGGAGGCCGCCATGCAGCGTGCCGGCGAGAAGAGCTGGACCAACGCCACGCATCTGGTGATCGCCGAGAGCGAGCACCCGCTGGCGGGGCAGCATCTGACGCTGGCCCATCTGAACGGCGCCGAGTCAGCGTCGCCGGTGGTCGTCAACGGCGCGGGGGAACTGGTGCCGGCCGAGGCGTGCGACCGCGCCGAGCTGTGGGTAACCCGCACGGTGACGCTGCACGACGGCGCGCAGGTGGCGGTGAAAAGTGGTTTCCAGTGTCTGAAAGAGGCCGCCGATAAACTGTCGCCGGAGGCGTACAGCCGGGAATGCGGCGTGCCGGTGGCACGCATCGCGGCGCTGGCCGAGGTCTTTACCGCCCATGGGCGCAAGGCGGCGGTGGTCGCCCATGGCGGGATGATGGCGGCAAACGGGTTTTACAATACCTGGTCGGTGATGATGCTCAATGTGTTGGTCGGTAACCTTAGCCTGGAGGGTGGAGTGTTCGTCGGCGGCG
Source organism: Serratia sp. HRI (assembly GCF_010119335.3). Lineage (NCBI taxonomy): Bacteria > Pseudomonadati > Pseudomonadota > Gammaproteobacteria > Enterobacterales > Yersiniaceae > Serratia > Serratia sp. HRI. The sequence continues at coordinate 4,391,473 of NZ_CP083690.1, forward strand.
GTAAATTCAACGGCTTCGCCGAGGGGCCGCGCTATAACCTGGTCGATTTTCCCGGCCTGGTAAAACCGAAAGGGCTGAATATCGCGCGCAGCAAGGCCGCCTATGAAACCTCCGACGAATACCGCGAAAAAGTGGCGGCGGGCGTTTCACCCTGGCCGGCCAGGGCGCCCTGGTATCCGTTCGTCGCCGGGCAGTTGACCGAGCTGCTGACGTCGGCGCTGGCGGGGTATCCGTACGGGCTGAAGGCCTGGATCTCGAACATGACCAACCCCTTGTACGGTATCGCCGGGTTGCGCGGCGTGGCGGAGGAAGGATTGAAAGATCCGGCGCGTTTGCCGCTGTTTATCGCCATCGATGCGTTTATCAACGAAACGACGGCGCTGGCCGACTATATCATCCCGGATACCCATAACTTTGAGAGCTGGGGATTCAGCGCCCCTTGGGGCGGCGTCGCCAGCAAGGCCACTACCGCGCGCTGGCCGATAGTGACGCCGGCGACCGCGAAAACGGCGCAAGGGCAGCCGATTTCCATGGAGGCGTTTTGCATCGCCGTCGCCAAACGCCTGGCGCTGCCGGGGTTCGGCGATCGCGCGATCGGCGACGGCCAGGGCGGGCTGCTGCCGCTCAACCGCGCCGAGGATTACTATCTGCGCGCCGCCGCCAACGTGGCGTTTGCCGGCAAGGCGGCGGTGCCGGCCGCGAGGGCGGAAGAGCTGGCGCTGTGCGGCGTCGATCGCTTGTTGCCGCAGCTTGCGCAGACGCTGCGCGCCGATGAAATCGACCGCGTGGCGTTTATCTACAGCCGCGGCGGCCGCTTCGCCGATCATGACAGCGGCCGCCGCGACGGTAGCGTGGGCAATCGTTGGGAGAAGCCGCTGCAGATCTGGAATGCGGAAGTGGCGAAGCATCGCCATGCGATCACCGGCGAGCGTTTCAGCGGCTGTCCCACCTGTTACCCGGCGCGTTTGTCGGACGGCCGCGCGGTGGAAGAGCTCTACCCTGAGCGGCAGTGGCCGCTGCGGCTGATGTCCTTCAAATCCAATGTGATGAGCAGCTCCACCGCGGTGATCCGGCGCCTGCACGACGTGAAGCCGGTGAACCTGGTGGCCCTGAACCCGGCGGACGGGGTGCGTTTCGGCATTCAACACGGTGACTGGGTGAGCATCAGTACACCGGGCGGCAGCCGGGAGGCGCAGATCAGTTTGTTGGCGGGGGTGATGCCCGGTGTGATCGCGGTGGAACACGGCTACGGCCACCGGGAGATGGGGGCCAGCCGGCACTATCTGGACGGCGAACCGCTGGCGATGGATGAGCGCATCGCCGCCGGCATCAACCTTAACGATTTGGGCTTTGCCGATCCGACGCGCGAAGTGCCGAACACCTGGCTGGATTGGGTAACCGGTGCGGCGGTGCGCCAGGGCATTCCAGCGGCGATCGTCAAACTTTCCGCGTAAACGGCAGACGAAAAAAAACCTGCTGTAACAGCAGGTTTTCTTAAATTTGGTCGGCATGAGAGGATTATGCGCATCTTCGATGCTTGCCCTGCGGGCCGTTGCTAAAGCAACGTGGTCTCACTGCGCTCGGCTCAAACCTCCTTCGGAGATTCTCATCCTCTCAGTGTGCAGACGAAAAAAAACCTGCTGTAACAGCAGGTTTTCTTAAATTTGGTCGGCATGAGAGGATTAAATAAAGCAATATAATATATTGATTATAATTGATTTTTTTATTGAACTGTATCAGTGTATGCCTAAGCGTATGCCTAAAAGGTAAAGTCATCTTAGATGGAGGAAAAACACTGCTACTCTAAAATTTCACCTGACTTAAGGGTTGCAGTAAGCTAAAGCCACCACATGGATTCAAGGGGCGGGCTGGATGATGAAAAATTGGTCAGTTGAGCATACGAAGAATGTTAAGACATGGCTGGATATTGATACGTATCGCGGGAAGAGCTGACTCTCATACCGCTCTACGATGATCTGATGGCAAGGATTCAAGCCAAATCAGGAGTGTTTAAAGTGAAAGCCATAAGCCTCAACATATTTAGGGTTTTCAGCAGAAACCAAATTTATCATTTAACATTAGGCTCATTATATTAGCTTTGTGAAGAAGATATAATGATTGGAGGAGAAAATAAAGGTAATAAATATCTATATTGCTTTTTATTAAAAGATCGTATAAAATAAGTAAGTGGATACTTCATTAGCTGATCAATACAAAGGAGGATTTATGCTACATAATCTATTAAAAAATATCACAGAAAACGCTTATTTTGAATAAAAGAGTATTTTTTAATTAAAGAGCAGTTTAAACTGCTCTTTTTTTTAAGGCTACCTAATGAAAAATGATAATAAATTTTCATTGCAAAACGTAATATATATATTAGTTATCTTTAGCATTATTTTTTTAATCGGAGTGCTATTTTTCTGTCAAACAAAACCATTTAATATTAGATCACTCAACCGCAGAGATTGGTTGTATATATCGCTGATATTATTATTCAGTTTTAGTTTTTATTTAGTGTTATCCATAAAGTATGAAGAGATAAAAAAATCTTTAGTTGTGATATCTACAGCGATGTTTTTAACACTTTCCATATATTACTATTTAATGTCAAAGATATCTATGGAGTATCAGACAACGCTTTCACTATTGGTGAGTTCATTATTTATTTGTGCTGGTTGGTGGACCCAATCAACTATAAATAGATCATCGCAACGTAAAAGTCATACACTAAATTTGATTATGAATCAGAGATTTAGTGATTTATATATGAGAAAGAACGACGATCTAGTTAAAGCCTTTGGAATGAATATTACAGTACATCCAGATTGGTCAGATAGGGTGTTTAAAATTAAGGATCAACCAAAGCCGTCATTTCAAAATCCGTTATATGCATCAGAATATTTCTCTTATGTCGAGGGTATTAAGGGGTTGTCATATCTCCTTAATTTTTATGAATTTGCAGCAGTTGGAATATTAAAAGGAGATCTTGACGATAAAATGATGAAAGAATGTTTCAGCGGCGCAGTTTGCCGTATAGAAAAAAGAGCATTCTTTTTAATCAGATATTCTATTGCCAGGGACCCAAATGCATATGAGAATTTTATAAAGCTGATGACGAAGTGGGGGAATGAATCCTTAGTAATTAAATATAAGGACAAAACGGATGATACAATTTGTAATGATAGTAGTTTTATAGATATCTTTACTATATCCAAAAAACCAACGGAGTTTTTAAAATAAATAAACCTCATGTTGAATTGACAAGATTTGACATGAGTGTTGGCTTTCAAGCTAATAAAAAGAGTCAAATCAAAAAACAAAATCCTAATAAGGTGCCATATAAATTTATAAACATAATATTTTATCAAGTATAAAGTGAATTTAGTAATCATTCCGCCCACATTAATTGATTAAATATTAGTTAAAAGGTTAACGTAATGGGGTTTATGAAAAACTGGTCAGTTGAGCATACGAGAGATGTGAAGAAGTGGCTGGATGTTGATAGCTATCGCAAGTTTGAAGAGCTTCCGCTCATACAGCTTTACCATGAGCTACTGGCAAGAACACTGTTCTTTAAGCCGTATCATGAGGAATTTGAAGCAGAAGCGGTCAGGCTTTACATCGACAGGATCTTCACTGGAAAACCGTTTCTCATCACAGAAAAGCATCTCGGCTATCTCACAAGAGAGGATACCCTTTACCAGCCACCGCACTTCTTTCTCACAACCACCGAACGACTGGCACAGTTGAGCATCAACGGTCTGCGAAATTCACTGTTCTTTTGGGATGGGAGTGATGAGTATTCGGTTAACCGTGAATTCCTCGATAGCCCTGTATCAGAAGCTCTCCCCAAGTTGTTCAGGGATACGGTCATGGTCGAAATTGACCTTGCGAATGGAACTGATGAGGAAATAGCTGAATCACTCAAAGCAGCGCTACCTCAATGGCGTAAAGTCAGAGGTATCGAGGCAGATACAACGGACGCTATCCGCTTCGGTTATGGAACGATTAAGAAACTCATCAACTACAGATTGATACCCATGATCGACATCCTTGTATGGTCAACCTTGCATAAGGTTCGCATATCAGAAGATCGACTTTCACGCCTCCTTTACACCGACGATGATGATGAAGAACAGACCCGACTTAATCACCAAATTCGGGACACAGACAGACCACTGGCGATAAAAGCAGCCAGTATACCTTTCATCCGACAGTTTCATCTGTTCATCAACAAAAACAGCCATCTCAAAAACATCAGAGTTTCAGACGTGATGAAAATCGCTGATTCTGACTAAGGCCAACCTCCATTAGCTCTGGCGTTCCCAGCTTCTGTCTCTTTCCCGCTGATTCATTCGTATAGTCGTTTCCATCAAAACGAAAGAAGAGGAAACGACTATGAATCAGCACAACACCCGTCTTATTCGCCTCCCTGAAGTTCTCAATCGAACCGGTTATGGTAAAGCCTGGATCTATCATCTAATCAGCAAAGGATGTTTCCCATCACCAGTGAAAATTGGATCTCGTGCAGTTGCTTTCATTGAAAGTGAAGTGGAAGAGTGGATTCAATTAACTATCGAAAATTCAAGAAAGCATGTCTCCTGAAATAAAATTACAGCCTTCATATTTATGAAGATTAATTCTCATATTTGTAAAGTTTATATCTTAACAAAACCTATATTTAACGTAATTCTTTACGTTTTTTCATGCAGGGCTTACGCCATAGGCATTTAAAGGTGGTTTCTTAATATCGGGTATGGATACAACATGCTAGCCGTACCTGTTTCTTTCACGTGAAAGAAATTTTTTTAAATAATTAAATTGACTATAAAAAAAGCCAAATATGACAAAAAAATTTGCAAAATTTAAATTGATAAAATAAAGATAAGCCGTAGTGATTACTAAATGTAAAGTTTTCGGAGGGTTGATAATTATTTATGTCATATAAAATTAAAAAATTTGTGATGAGTAATGGTGAAAGAGGGTGTTTGATTCTCGATAAGGAGACACAATTACCAGTTTACTATCAAAACCTTTATCTCACAACAAATGTTAGGAACAGAAGTGCGACAGCATCAACGCTAGAAATAGTCGCAACAAACCTACTTATACTAAGCAATTTCCTAAAAAGCAGGAACATAAATATCATTGATAGGATTGAAACCAAGGGGTTCTTAAATGTAGCTGAAGTAGATGATTTGATAAGGTATGCAAGGCAGAGATTCGATAAGCAAAAGATTACGAATGTAAGATTGATAAAAATGGAACAGGTTGCTAAAAGAACTTTCAGTTATAGGATTCATGTTTTTTCGAGCTATCTTAATTGGCTGTGCGGATTACTTCATTCTATTAAGGGAATTCATGCTAAATATGAAGTCGAGGGTTTCATAGAAAGTATTAAAGCCCATCTTCCGCTAAATAAATCACTTGGCGTGAATGACAGAAAAGATAAATCTCTAAGTGAAGAACAAATAAAAACTTTATTTAAGCTGTTGGAAGTGGAAGGAAGCCAAAATCCTTTCCAGAAGGAGGTTCAGGTGAGAAACAGACTCATTTTTACCTTACTGTTGAATTGTGGTTTAAGAGCAGGAGAGCTATTAAATTTAAAAGTTAATGATTTCTCTCCTAGAAATTACACACTCAATATTTTCAGAAGACACGATTGCATTGAAGATCGAAGGCTGAATCAACCTTTAGTCAAAACTGGTGAAAGGGAAATTCCATTGTCGGACGAGTTAGCAATGGAGGTTTTGGATTACATAAATAACTATAGAAATAAATACACCAAAAAGAAGACGCATGACTTCCTGTTTGTTACACACAGTTCATGTAAAACAATAGGGGAGCCTTTATCTGTTTCCGCATATGAAAAGATAATTTCGACTATTAAAAAATCAAGCCCGGTATTAAAAAATTTATCAGGTCATAAACTGAGGCATTCCTGGAACTATTTTTATTCAAATGAAATTGATGATTCGAATTTAGACATTAGCCGAAAATCAGGGTTAAGGTGCTATCTCATGGGATGGTCAAAAGATTCAAGGATGTCAGAAAATTATAATTTCAAACATATATCAATAAAAGAAAAAGAAGTTATTGAAAAGGTTTATGACTCTTTAAGAAAAATAACTAAGGAGGTATGAAATGAAAGCAAATGTATTAAAAAAAGATAATAGATTATTTTCAATGATGACGGGGTATAGCTTCAGAATCTCTGATAGTAAATGGCAATTAGATATAAATAATTGTGTTTACCCATATAAAGTTGCCGATAAAATGCCAGAGTCGATGCGTGTTGGTTACCTTAATACTTTGGCATATTTTTCGTCTGAATATAGTGCAGGTTATATAAAGAATATAAACCATATCTTTAGTCAATGGCTAAGATTGATGGATTTTGAAATGATTAATTCCAAAGCGGTTTATCAATTTAATGTTAGCTTAGGCCCTGAGAAAAATTATATGCTAAATTCAATAAAGAACTTCCTTAGTAAATGGAAAAAACTCGGTTATGAAGGAGTTGATAACTCAGCTCTAAGGATGCTGGAAAAAATAAGTATTAAACCTAATTTAACAGGGGAGGCCGTTAAACGAAGAGATCCGAATAGTGGACCATTAACGGAAGAAGAGATGAAAATCATACTTGAAAGTATCAGCAACTTGTTGAAAGAAGATAAAATCCCTCTGTTTATTTATTGCTACATTATTCTATTAGCAACAACGGGAAGGAGGCCATTACAGTTAACTTCGTTAAAAGCAAAAGATCTCATCAGAACGGGAGAAAATTGCTTTCTAAAAATACCGAAAGTAAAACAAAGGAAGGACTTTAGAAGTGAGTTCAGCTTGGTAAGTATCGATGACTCCCTTTATGAGAAACTAACAACCTTGGTTAATATGAATCAAAAACATATTGAAGATAGCGTTAGTCAGAGTATGGACCATATAAAAAATGAATTACCTATATTTATGGACACTAAAAAATCTTTATCAATTCATTCCGATAAAAGTTTAGATACAATCATGGCAACTGATTTTCTACATATGAGGAATTCTTTTATCTCAAACAAACTAAGTAATTTGACTACTAAATTCAACATTAGGTCATCAAGTAATAACGATCATATACGACTTAATGCAAGACGATTCAGGTATACCCTGGGAACTCGTTTAGCAAAGGAAGGAGCATCAGTTGAAGTAATCGCGAAAGCATTAGACCATAAATCTATAAACTCATCAGGGATATACGTAAAAAATTGTCCAGACAATGTTCATGATATAGACAAGATGCTTAATCCTTTTTTTGAACCGCTATCAAAGATATTTCTTGGAGAAGAAAAATCAAAAAACAAGAAGCTCTTTACTGAATATGTTTTAAAAACGTTCGGTTTTTTTAATATTAAAAACGACCAAATTGAATGTTTCACTTGGCTTTGTTGAATAAATCAGATTTCGGGTAAGTCTCCCCCGTAGCGGGTTGTGTTTTCAGGCAATACGCACGCTTTCAGGCATACCTGCTTTCGTCATTTTGTTCAGCGCTCGTACCAGGGCCATAGCCTCCGCAACCTGACCATCGTAGTCACGCAGCGTCAGTGAACCCCCGAACAGCTGTTTTACCCGGTACATCGCCGTTTCCGCTATCGAGCGACGGTTGTAATCTGTTGTCCATTTCCACCGCGCATTACTCCCGGTCATTCGCTGATTAGCCACTGCACGGTTACGGTCTGCATATTCACCGGGCCAGTAACCCGCACCTTTTCGGGGAGGGATAAGCGCGCTGATTTTCTTACGCCGCAGTTCATCGTGACAGAGCCGGGTGTCGTAAGCGCCGTCTGCCGATGCTGCCCTGATTTTTCTGTGAGTCTGCCGGATAAGACCCGGGAAGGCTTCTGAGTCCGTCACATTGTTCAGCGACAGGTCTGCACAGATGATTTCATGTGTGTTGCTGTCAACTGCCAGATGCAGCTTACGCCAGATACGGCGGCGTTCCTGGCCATGCTTTTTGACTTTCCACTCGCCTTCACCGAAGACCTTCAGCCCGGTGGAATCAATCACCAGATGCGCGATTTCACCCCGGGTGAACGTTTTGAAACTGACATTAACCGACTTTGCGCGCTTGCTGACACTGGTGTAATCCGGGCAGCGCAACGGAACATTCATCAGTGTAAAAATGGAATCAATAAAACCCTGTGCAGCCCGCAGGGTCAGCCTGAATACGCGTTTAATGACCAGCACAGTCGTGATGGCAAGGTCAGAATAGCGCTGAGGTCTGCCTCGTGATGAAGGCGTTGCCGACTCATACCAGGCCTGAATAGCTTCATCATCCAGCCAGAAAGTTATGGAGCCACGGTTGATGAGGGCTTTATTGTAGGTGGGCCAGTTGGTGATTTTGAACTTTTGCTTTGCCACGGAACGGTCTGCGTTGTCGGGAAGATGTGTGATCTGATCCTTCAACTCAGCAAAAGTTCGATTTATTCAACAAAGCCGTTTCACTTGTAAAAACTTTAGACCCTGGAGTTCCCAATGACCAATATCATTTTATTCGAGCCAGCAAATGCTAATAATCCGAGTTCAAATGTTGATGAATTTATTGAATTTTGTAAGAGTAATATTTTCAACTCGAAGTTAGCGATTTCATGGGAAAGTAATGTATGGAAGAGATATTATAGATTCAATAAATTTGACATGAATAATAATCGAAATAGCAAAGATAGATTAGATGGTAGTTTCATTGATTTTGCTAAAGCTTATATGTTTCATATTCACTCGTTTAGCAAGTCAAAGTCAAACCAGAATACTTTGTCAATGTTGAAAATCATAGAGTTTGTTTTATTGAAATCATACGGTGAAGCTAATGTTATTAAGTGTAATAATAACATATTTGATGAATGTGCAAGGATAGCATCTGCCAAATATTCAAAAGTACTAGCAGTTGGAATTGGTAAAGAACTTGAGAAACTATGTTTATTCTTAACTGAAAATAGAATGACGACATCATCATACTTTTTCTGGGTAAATCCGTTGAGGCATAAAATAACTCAGAGCTGGAAAGGTTATGAGCCTTCACTCGAAGGACACTCAAAACTACCAGACATAAAATCCGTAATAGCTATTGCTGAGATTTTCTCAAAAGATGAAAGCCAATTGTCTACAAGGGACATTTTTACTACTTCTGTTCTTGCACTACTCATGTGTGCTCCAGGAAGAATTTCAGAAATTTTAAGTCTTCCAGCGGATTGTGAGATTACTGAAAAAGATGACAAAGGCATTGAACGATATGGTTTAAGATTTTTTTCAGCAAAGGGTTATGCTGGGGATATCAAATGGATTCCTACAGTAATGGCCCCTATAGCTCAAAAGGCGATAGCCCGATTAAAAAAACTGTCCAGCAATGCAAGGTTTGCCTCAAGGACAATGGAAGGCCAAGGCACTGATCCATCCAAATTTGCACTCGTTACCACAAAGCCTCAGAATTTTCCTTGGTATGATGAAGAAAAAAGAATTAAATATTCAAATGCTTTATGTCTTTTATTTGACAGGCAACTGTGTCAGAAGACAAGAAAAGATTTTACATCTTTTTTCAAACCCACGGCTGAGTTTTTTAGAATGGATATTAATGCTTTTGCAAGTATTAAAGGCACAACAAACCTGTTCAAAAGACACGGATATATCAATGAGGATGGTATTCCATATTCTATTAGAACTCATCAAATAAGGCATCTGCTGAATACTTTTTCTCAAATTAATGGCATGGATGAGTTCAGCATCGCTCGATGGTCTGGAAGAAAGTTGGGCTCACAAAATGTTTCCTATGATCACCGATCACACTTACAAATGACTAAGCTCATAAGAGAAAAAACGACAATCGAGGCAAGTAATAGGCATAGAAAAAAAGAAATAGCTATCATGGATATAACTGATTTCGATTCATTGAATGATGGAGCTGTGCTCGTTACTAAGCATGGTTACTGCAAGCACTCATATGCTTTTGACATATGTGGTTATTATCCAATACAAGACTCTGGAAAGGATGATGATCGACTATTGGTAATTCATAATAAAATTATTGAAAAAACTTATGATGATAAAAATGATGGGAATGTCAATGCTGAAAAATGGTATGAGTTTCAAAATAAAATTATAAAAGGAGAGTGAATGGCTAAACATATTACTGGTTATGATGAAAAAAGCATAACAAATGTTATAAATAACTGGAATAAAGATGAGAAGCTAACCTGGGATGCTTTATGCGACAAGTTAGTAAAGATCATTGGTAAGAGACCTTCAAGACAATCTTTAAGTAGTCATGTCAAGGTTTCGGATTGTTTTAATTCAAAAAAGAAGATTCTCAAGCTTGGTATTAAAAAAACATGTTCTATTAAACCTGCCAATTTAGAAATCGCTTGTCAGAGAATAAAAAGGCTCGAAACTGAAAACGAAGCTTTGATAGCATTAAATAACAGATATTTAGAGCAGTTCAAGATATGGCTTTATAATTCTCATTTGAAGCAAATAACTGTTGAAGAGCTTAATAGACCCTTGCCTGTAAAAGATATTTAAATATAATTTGATAGGTTTTAACTATTGACATCATTAATAATTATGATATTTCTTTAATTGTCAGGAAGACAAAAATAAATTGCAAGGATGCATATTATGAAAAAAATAAATATTAATCTCATGGAAAGGTATCTTCTTCTGCTTGATCGATTCGTTGATAAACTTACGGAATCAGGCTTTGAAGAACAGGAAATTATAGAGCAATCATATCTGTTTTGTGCCGGGTTTTACATTAAATACCAGCCTGAAATAGAAAAGCTAACTTTTTCAAACAGGGAGGTCGTTTTAACCTTTCTGCTACTTTCATATTATAGTCATATAAATAAACTGGATGATAATTTGATCAACAAAGAGCGTATGAAGCATGTATGTTCTTCATTGATTAACTTTATAGTCAGTAATGGTAGCCGAACAGAGAAAGTCTATGCTAATGAGAAAAGGAAATATGAGGCTTCAACTCTAAAAAGAGAATTATCGAAAAAGGATAAAAGGAAAAGATATGGGTTGTAGTGTTTGTATGATTTTCATTGAACTTACTTAATCTATAGTCTAAATTTTAATATTAGATTCGTAAATCTATAATTCCATGAATCTAATTAATGCTTAAAAGCATCCTCTAAGATGCTTTTACTGTTACCATGCATACATACCCAGAACCTTTAACAAACGATAATAGAGGGGAGTTGTGTATAACAACTCCCTGACCTTATTAAGGTTAGCGATATTATTCAGCATCGTTCTGTCAAACATTTAATTTCTTTGAAAAATACTAATTATACCTCTTAAGTTAATAACTTCTGCTTGATAGTGTATTTTGGTAAGTTGGAGTACAATTTTTTGATTGGATCGTCAATAAGAAAAAGCTAGAATCCTTAGAAGGACATAGGTTTTCATAGGGTTAAGATATGACGATTGCGAAGGATAGTTCGACTGATGAAATCATTCATGGAAATGATCTCCGTGGAATGGATGATTTTTACATTAAGACAACGAGTTTTGAATGCCCATACGAGCCTTGTAAAATTAAAGCCACACCTTGTAGTTTTACTATGAAACATGTTAATCAATCATATTTTAGATATGGTGATAAACATAAGGATGGATGTGGTATTCATGATCCAAGATATAAAAACAATCATACTTCAAATGACGAAAGAAAACATAATTCGCCACCTGCTCCGGTTATATCACTTTTAAAAATTGATGTGAAGCCAAGAGGTGGTGTTAAAAATGCCAGAAGTAGTAAAAATGAAAATCACAAGGATGAAAAAAAAGCTAATGAACATCCTGTATCTTCATCAAGTATTAAGCCAGTCGTTGACTATTACATAAATAATAGCAATCATAATGAACAGCTATCAATCCCTCCATATGGCACGCGATCTTATAAAGATACGTTTCAACTTATTTTTTACAAAAACAACATACGTTATTACAAACCTGCAATTTATTATGGTGTAGTCCAGTCTAATATTCGTCTGCATGAAGATTCAGATAAACATTGTATAACTTTCCTCGCAAGGGATAAGAAGACCCAAAAACCATTTACGCTTGAAATTGATGTTTCTGACTGGAATAAAAGTCAGAAGGATGTGTTTTGGAAAGAATATGAAAAGCAAAGGAAGGAAGCTGATAGGTATTATAAGGGACTTAAAGATAAAAGGAATGCTAAAAAATACCTGACGGTTTTCTTTTTTGGGATGCCGGATGAAAATAATAAGTTTCTATTTAAGACAAACCACTTTAAATTAGTATATGTGGCTTTCTTGGGTAAATTTGAAAGCTCATATAATGATAGTAATTATTACATTGAAAATGATCTGTCTGTATCATCATTGAATGAACAACCCATTTCATTATCTGATATAGACCATAAAAATCATGAATATAATATTGAAACTTCATTAGATTTTAGTTCTCCTTTGCCAGAGCCAGAGCCAGAGCCAGAGCCAGAGCCAGAGCCAGAGCCAGAGCCAGAGCCAGAGCCAGAGCCAGAGCCAGAGCCAGAGCCAGAGCCAGAGCCAGAGCCAGAGCCAGAGCCAGAGCCAGAGCCAGAGCCAGAGCCAGAGCCAGAGCCAGAGCCAGAGCCAGAGCCAGAGCCAGAGCCAGAGCCAGAGCCAGAGCCAGAGCCAGAGCCAGAGCCAGAGCCAGAGCCAGAGCCAGAGCCAGAGCCAGAGCCAGAGCCAATGAAATCCTCTTTAAAGGAAAATACTGAGACTGTAGAAATGAATAGTAAAGTTTGGGGGAGGCTGAAAAAGATAATCACTTTCTTTAAAAAGTGATTTATGTTTCTGTAAAAAGCCCGTAGGTTTCAACTGCGGGCTAAATTTTCCCTTGATGCTGGTTTTGTCTTTTATCTAAAAAATGCCAGTCTTCACGTTGCTTGTTCCAGCATTAAAGATGTATGTGCTGACTTTTTCGCCTTTGAAAGAAACTGTCAGAGATTTAGTTTGTGAGTCTGCGCCAGCTGCAAGCAGTCCTACAACGGGGATGAAAGAGGTTGCTTTGGACTGGCTGTTATACATAGTGTATGACCATTGTTCTTCACCATCGATCAAAGAACGGCTGTCAGGTTCACCGAACGATGCTAACACGTCCTGTTTTGTAGTTTTGCCTTTAACAATTTTAGTTTTCACACTTTCCTGCGTCTCATTTTTCAATGACTGGTTGCCTACTGAAGAACAACCTGCCAAGGTCAGAAAAACGAATCCTACGATTATGATTTTTTTCATACCACACTTTCCTTTTTTTATTTTTAAATTTTAGCGCTTTACTGACTCAATAAGATTTCTAAGTTCATTTTCAAATTTCTGGCTTCGTCTTTTCATCAAATTGATACAAATAAAACTTCCAACTCTTGAGAAAAGATATGTAAACCACATGTATTTGTGGTCGCTCCACATGTAGCCGTCTTTAAATCCCCAGGGTAGTGTGAGAAATGAAATAAGTGCAGCAGCACAAAGTAAAATGAAAATAACGGTGAGAAACTTTGGAACAGGCATTGCTCTGTAATACGATGCTGTGGAGGCAGTATGAAATAGCATTGTCAGAAAAGCGGGGATAATAATGGTTTTTCTTTTTAAGTTTACCTCGTGTTCACCCGTTTTCTTATTAACGATAAGCGCATCTTTATATGCATCATACGAACCATTCTCACTATATTGGCGAAGTTCGTATTTATGGATAGTGTGTGAACTTCTGAAAGGGATACCATAGTCAGAAATCTGCTTCTCATCCCCTGTGTTGGTTTTTACCCAGATATGACCGTTGCCTGGATCGGAGTTGATGACAGTGGCAGAGAAAGTCTCAATAAATGTGAAAGTTTCACCAAACAGCACAAAATTGGGTGTCGTGATTTCCGTTTGCCGAGGATCATCAGAAAGACCAGCTTCAGCTTCTTTCTTCCTGCTTTTCATAGCGGAGATGCTCATACAAGTTCCTTAGTGTTCAAAATGAAGTCATATTCGGTGATGTATGAAACCGTCCAGGCTTACAGTTGAGATGGTAGTTGCCATTTCAAACCCTGCTTTTGAGCTAATGAATAAGTAAATAGACTAGTTAAATCATATCGTTAGATGATTGCATGTAAATTGACATTTTGACTTAGTTCGTAAGAAACGCAAATCACTTGTACCGATCGATTATGAATTAATGATAGATATAGGCTATCAACACTAGGTTATCGATCGGTATAAACGATCAATATGTTGGGCTATATTTATCAAAAAAGGTTTGCCAGCCTTACATCGAAAGCGATGTTCTTCTGGAATGAGGTGCTGATTCGATGAGATTTTTTTGGGGGATAGGCATAATCTCTACCACTCTCACGCCAGTGATGGTTTTGTGTTTTCGAGGGCGTTTAAGGGTTGGTATTTTGAGGTTTTTCAACATACGATAAATTACATCGAGGTAGGGGATGTATTCCAACCACCTGAAGGCTGAAACTGCATAGCTTCGGTCGGGGGCTTCTTTTAACGATTCTTTAGCACCAGCACCATCTTCTAAGTGAAACTGCTTTACAGAAGCGTTAGTGTATTCGTCCTGACCAGCAGCTCGTTTATCGAGGATAAGCGATTCGACAGGACTGTTAAAGTCTTCTGTTGTGATTTCATGGGGATGTGTTGCTATGGCACTATCAGGCGCTTCGCTAACCGATGCCTTACTGACTGAGGGCATTTTCAATGCAAACAGGAAAGCATTGTCGCGTTCCGGCTGGTAATCTAGCCTGTTTTGTAAGGCAGACCAGGAATAACCTTTACCTAACTGCGAAGCTTTGAAAGCGATCCCCTGATATTCGAATGAAAACCCATTCACTTTCCCTGTTGAGGCAATATTCGGAAGCGCTTTGATATTGTTGGCGGCAAGCTGCATCACGAAATCAGTGGTGGATGGTTTATCGACAAGTAATGCTTTCAGAGCTTCCTGGATAACCGATTTGGGTGATAGCTCTCCTTTATACTTCTCCATCATCGCTTCGTTACGCGATAGCTTTTTAGGCTTCGGTATTGCGATTATCGGTTTTTGGGGCAGGGATTTTCTGGATAGCGAAGCTGGAGATGGTGATGCTACCAATTCTGGCCCTTTGGTTTTGGTCAGTTGGTGATCTATTTCTAACTGTTGGATGATACGGGTGCTGATGAGGTTTTCATTTTTGCCCAAGTAAAGGCTTCTATTGGATAGATCTATACGACTGGCAATAATGTGGATGTGCTGGCCGGCCGCATCATCATGAAGGACATAGCATCTGAGGTGCGTTTCAGAGAAGCCCATTCGGGACATGTAATCATCAGCAATCCCTGACCACTGAGCATCTGTCAGCGCTTCGTTTTTCGGCAAGCGAAGCGAATTGTGCCAGACGGGTTTAGCAACATCCGGGCGAAGCTTTTTTGTAGCATCAAATTCAGCTATTAGATCTCCAGCATCACTTCCATCCATATTCCCACCAATGACATAAGGTGTGCATTTATGCTGAGAGCCTGGCTTTAATGCGTAGAGAACGACACCAGAGAAGTTTTTACCCCTGCTGATTTTTTGCATTCCCTTCATCAGAAGGTGATCTCCATAGGTCGGCTGTGATCAGCTTCATGCGAAGCTCAGATATCTGGCGCTTCACTGCGAATAGTTCTGTGTGCGTCAGAGAGCTACCCTGGCTTTTATTATCCAGATGAGCGACAAGCTTGTTCAGCTTCTGTGAAATTTCGCTCAGCGATTTCCATGCTTCGAGATTAATCGATGGAATAACAAAGGGGAGGTTATGCAGAAACGCCATACGAAGCCATTCGCCTTTACGATGACGGCCACGTCTCTCATTGAGAAGCGTTAGCTCTTCATCATTTAATCTGACACTGACGCAATGAGAACGAATCTTGTTGTGCGAGAACTTCGCTTCGTTAACGCTTCCATTATGAGAATGCTTACTCACAACGATCTTATTAAAAGTATTACTTGCGACCATATTAACTCCTTTTCATATAATTAAATAAAAGCATATTCCTTATGCTTAATTTATTTATATGATAGGAACTAATAATGTCAATGCAGTGTGTTGATTTTGCTTTTAATTTTTTTCAACCAAAGGGCGAAAAAACAAGGGAGAACTCGAAGAAGCAGCGTAGCGCTTCGTAGAGTTAGCCCTTGCTTAAGTTGACAAATTCGTTTTTTCTTTTAAAAGATATATTTGTAATTTAAAATAGTTCTGGGGTGCGTATGGATGAGAAAGAAATAATAAAATTTGTAAATAAAATAAATCTCCAAGGAGACGTTTCTAAAGAGATTGATCGTCTTGATTTTAAGGATTATATGTCTGTTATCTTTTATTTATCTACACATGAAGGATTCGGAGAGGCTGAAAGAAAGCTCTTCCCAAAGAGGAATGATAAATTATGTATTGAGAATAAAAAATATCATATAATTAACGGTGGGGTATCAATTCCATTTTCTATTTTAGATTTGGAATGTAAGCTAAGGGAAATAAAGATAAAACACCAGAGAGAAATACTATCAAATACGATGTGTCAGAATTGTTTTCGTTGTTCGTTCAGACCGACAGGAGCTATTAAAAGAATATAAAGTTGTTGCGGTTTTATGGTTAATTGTCTAATATGTGAGCTTTTATGATAGAGAATTAACTATGCAGCGAAATTTAATCATAGATAACTACACTAATTATCTGTCTAATTTACCGTTATATAAACTCCCAAGAGGAATGCTATTGTATAGGCTGGTATTATTAGAAGAACCAATATTTCCAAATGGATACTGGTATTCTTTTAATTCAAAATCAGCACTTGCATATAAAGGTTTCGGAGGTGAATTTGTTTCAAAAGAATCATCCTCTTTTTATCTTTATGAATTTAAAACAGGAAAAGCATTAGATATGGTTCAATTTACTGGTGGCCATATTATGAAGTTCTCTAGTTTCTACACTTCGTATCCAAACCATGAGCAGATAAATAATGACTTGATTGCTGCATTAAATAAATGCAGTGCGCTGTTAGATGGTGTCTTTTTTATTAAGGATATAAATAATGACAATGAGGTTTTTTTGAGCAACCCAGAAGAATGTCTTGAGGTTGTTAGTGTTTCTAAGGTTTGATTTTCAACTTTTTTATCTGGTGGTAATGGAATCCACCAGATAAATTTCGTAATAAGTCCTTTTAGCTCTTTTCGACGGTAATATCTTTTATATTACTCCATTTTATATTCTATATATTAAATGATAGGTTTTTAACGATAATCCTTTTCATTCAACCATTCGATAGATTTATTATCAGCGTTGTAATGTACGAATATTATTCCAGAGGGGGTTTGTATCCTTCAGATATATATCCTATGGATTCCAAGGTTGCAATCCCTGAATGATAGTCAGAAAGAAAATCCATAAATCTATTAGCGATTAAACCATAATCAGCTTCATTTGTTGCTTTAGGTATTAGTAGTTTGAATGTATAACCATCTTCTGCTTCTGCCAGAATTGAGAATGCAAGAGAAAATGGACTGCGACTACTGATTTTCCCCTTGGTACTAAATAGTGTTGGCTCAAACCTAGGGGTCTTCATTACTTTTGTTGTTAAGTTTGATAGGCTTTCCTTCATGGATTGGTAGTGATCTTTCCCCATTTCTTTCAGGAAGCCATCAAAGTAGCTTTTAGCGATGAATGCAAAAACAACTGGAAGTATGAACCACTCAGCACAGGCCATTGGACCTGTTGGTTCTCTGGACTCAATAACTAGATTTAAACCTTGTACTTCTACATCGTTTTCAAAATCTTTGAAAAATTCAGCGGGAATATTTTCATCGAAAATTATACTAATATCTGATTTCTTCACATTATCTCCAAAGATACGTATTGCTATAATTCAGTACAGTATTTTCCATTAATTTATCCAGCCACAGAAGTAATACTCGTTGCCCCAAAAGAAGCCGCTTCCACATGCTCACACCACCAGTTCATCATCTCTCTACGTTGTTCCAGATACTGTGATCTGTTGTAGACTCTTCTGACTTCGTTAGTGCCGATATGTGCTAACGCAGCTTCCATCACGACAGGTGGAAAGCCTTTCTCATTCGGAACCGTTGAGGCAATAGATCTCATACCATGAGCGACAAGAAGATCTTTGAAGCTCATACGTTTTAACGCCTATTCGCTGTCTGACTGTTCATTGTTTCAAGTGGATCGCGATAGCTTGGAAAAACGTATTCCCTGTGCTTAGTGATGGGCTTCATCACTTCCAAAATTGCCAGAGCCTGTTCAGAAAGCAGAACGACGTGCTCACGCTTCCTCTTCATACGGCAAGCCGAGCATTCCTAAGATAACGAGTTTGCCGCCCAATATTGGCAAAAGCCGAAGTTTTCATCGAAAACGGAAGCGGTTCTAGTAAGAGACTAGGCTGGAAACGAGAGCATAATCTATTATCGCATTCGCATTCATAAAAAAGTATCCCATCAGTAAACTATGACCTACTCAGTAAAGACTTTGTTCCTAAATTTCAAAAGTTTAATTACTGAAAAATGGTACTGCTGCATCATTAGCTTGTAGTTTCTGATTTAAGCTGTGCCTTGGCAGAAATTGCTCCCATACTCGTCCTCCCAAAAGAAGCCGCTTCTACATGTTCACCCCACCAGCTCATCATATCCCTACGCTGTTCCAGATACTGTGGTCTGTTGTAGGCTCTTCTGACTTCGTTAGTATCGATATGTGCTAACGCAGCTTCAATCACGTCAGGTGGAAAGCCTTTCTCATTCAGAACCGTTGAGGCAATAGATCTCATGCCATGAGCTACCAGCAGATCTTTGAAGCCCATACGTTTTAACGCCATATTTGCTGTCTAACTGTTAATCGGTTCAAGTGGATTACGATAGCCAGGAGGAAAAACGTATTCTCTGTGCTTAGTGATGGGGTTCATTCTTTCCAGAATCACCAGAGCCTGTTCAGAAAGCAGAACGACGTACTCACGCTTCATCTTCATACGGCAAGTCGGGAGACGCCATTCCTTTGCCTCTTTATCTATCTCATCCCAGCCAGTCATTCAAGCTTCTGCTGGACGAGTCATGGTAAGCAGTTGCCATTCAGATGCTAACATCCTGTAACATATTAATTAAATGGTGTATCCTCATTTCTATAGGAAAAATCCGCTTTAAAGCGGTTGCTGATTGTGATTATTAGTTTTGTGAGGTAATGGCAATGTGCGAAAGGATGTTTAAAAAAGATGTTTATTCTGAATGGGTTATACGCAATAGCCTGTATTGGATGACTTCTCTTACTCAATGGAAGCTTTGTGAAGATATATCCTCCTGGACAATCTCTTTTGAAAACGATAGTCCCGAATGCCTCTATGAATTCGAGAGGCTGCTGAATGATTACACTTTGCGAGAAAAACTACAGCATAAAACAGGGGCGTTGAGAGATTCTATTGTCCATAAAGTGCTTCGCAGTGTCGATGAAAGGCTTTCGTAATGGAATTGATGCCATTCAATTTTGACAGATTGCCTAATGGACAGGTGTTTATAAGCAATCTCGCTGGTTTTCATCACTTCATTGATGAGCAAGAGCTGCTTGATCTTTCTGATGAGCAAATCAATGCGGAACAATCAAACGCACTTGAAAGCAAGCTGTTCATAACCAACGAAAGCTCATCAGCTATTGCTCCCTATGCTTTAAGTTCTGCTTTTGCAAAACGATTGATGAATGAACTGGCGATCAGGCCAATTTTCATGATTGTGCCCACATTACGTTGCGACCATACCTGCAAGTATTGTCAGGTCAGTAGAGCTTCAGTGAACGCCTCTGGTTATGATCTAGATCCCGATCTCATCCCTGATATCATTTCGACTATTAAAAAACTATCGACACCACCTTACAAGATAGAGATACAGGGTGGAGAGCCACTCTTGCGGTTCGATTTAATTCAGTCTATCTATGAGCAATGTACTGAAACGCTGGGAAGCACCGATTTTGAGATGGTGATAGCATCAAGCCTGTCTGTCTTTAATGAGGATATGCTTGAATGGTCGAGAGACAGGAACATAACGTTCTCTGTTTCGCTTGATGGTGAGGAAGTTGTTCACAACAGTAATCGAATTCTTGGTCATGGGCTTGCGTACAGTAGAACAGTGTCAGGGGTAGAGGCTATCAAACGGTCTTTAGGCGCTGGTCGCGTTGCAACGGTTACTACAGTTACTAAAGATCTTATCAGGCACCCTGAATCGATTGTCCAGGCTCACTTATCTCTTGGCCTCAAGGACATGTTTATCCGACCTGTTAGTCCCTATGGGTTTGCACAAAAAGCATCGTTCACCTTTTCTATGGACGAATACTTCAGTTTCTATTCCTCTTTGATAGATGAAATTCTTAAGATCAACAAAGAAGGGATAAGGGTTGTTGAACATTCGGCCTCCATTCATCTGAAAAGGATCTTCAATCCCGGCTTTAGTGGTTATGCGGATTTAAAGTCGCCAAGCGGGGTCGTGCTTAACAGTATTCTTTTCAATTATGACGGTCGAGTATATGGTAGCGATGAGAGCCGTATGTTGCAGAAGGTGAACCCGGAAACGGAGTTCAGTGCGGGTGAGGTTAAAACGCTATCATTTTCTAAGAGTCCTTACTATAACGCAGTGTTGAGTTCATCGTTCAATTTTGCTCTGCCAGGTTGTGATACATGTGCATATCAACCATTTTGCGGTGCAGATCCATGCCAGAACATAAGTGTACAGGGTGAGCCTGTTGGTGATAGGAGTCGTTCAACGTTTTGTCAGTATCACAAGGGGATGTTCAGGTATCTGATGAACTGCATCTCAGAAGGTGGTCCGAAGGCTGAGATGCTAAAAGGATGGGCATATGTCTGAGGTTATTAGGAACGATATCTTTCATTTTGCTTCAAAAAAGAATGTGCCCACGGGGTTCTATCGGTTATGCAAACAAAAACCAATGAACCCTTTATTCTTTTTGCCCAATTTACTGGTAGTTGCTGAAGGCAATAATGATGCCATTCAACCATGCTTTGATTTCTCTGTTATTAGCACTGAATTATATGAGTCAATTGAAGATGGAGATATTGGGATAATCAACAATGGCAATATGATACGCGTAATTCTGTCCCGCAGAGCCAATCATAATACTGTCTTAGTAACGGAACGCTGCAATAACTTGTGTCTGTTTTGTTCGCAGCCACCAAAGAAATCAAATGATGACTGGCTACTTACCCAATCAGCTCTTGCTATAGCTTCATTTGGTTTGGATGGAGTTGTTGGGGTCAGTGGTGGAGAACCTTTGCTGTATGGAGATGATTTCCTTCACTTCATTGATTTTATCATCGAGAATTCACCAGATACTGCTTTGCATGTTTTAACAAACGGACGCAAATTTGCTGATATCAACTTTACTCAGGAAATGGCAAAGCGAAGCAAAAAGATCAAAATCACCTTTGGTATCCCGCTCTACTCATCAAGACCACTTGTGCATGATCATCTGGTAGGGAGTGATGGCGCATTTAATGAAACGGTTAAGGGGTTAATCAATGCAGGAAACTCAGGGATTAATATCGAACTTAGAGTTATTCCGACACTGGCTAACTATACAGAATTGGATGATATTGTAGAGTTCGTTGGCCGAGTGTTCTCCAACATTAATCAGATTTCCCTTATGGGGCTGGAATCTATCGGTTGGGCACGAAAGAACTGGTCAACAATCTTCATTGAGCACAGCAGTTATAGTGAGAAAATAACCTCCGCCATAGACACTGCACACAGGTCAGGCATACCTCTAACAATTTTTAATTATCCTTTGTGTCATCTTCCTGAAAGAGCTTGGGAGCTTGCTGCTCAGTCGATCTCTGATTGGAAAAATTACTATCCGAAAGAATGTGATGAATGCACTCAGAAGTCTTCCTGTGCTGGTTATTTCAGTTCCTCAACAGGCCGTTTTCATCAACCACCGAGACCAATTTTATGAAAAAATTTAATTTTGCTGCTCTACTTCCGGGATTTTTGGCACTTAATAATTCTGTATGGGCAAGTGATTCATCTACCGGAGCAAGTGATTTGCCTGGTATGACTCTTAATGAACATGATTTAGTGATAGCACCACTTAACACCGAAGTTCCATTCTACATTGCAGGGCATCGCAGTCATAGCTCCCATCGGAGCCATAGTTCTCACCGATCATCATCAGGCGGCGGGTACTATGGTGGCAGCACTCCTTATTATCCAAAAACATACAGCTCACCAAGTTCATCCGGGTCTTCAAGTTCAGGAACAAGTTCCTCATCGTCCTCTTCCTCTGTGCGTTCGCTTCGTTCTAACGACAATATTAACTCTACTACTACGAATTCAGTTGGAACTACAGAAGCTAACCGTGCAAGTAATGGGCTTACTTCTGGTACAGAGAAGCGTAAGCGCTTAATCATGCGTGTTCAGTTCGCATTGCTGGACAAGGGATTTTACAATGGGAATATTGACGGCATAATGGGACCATCTACGAGGCAGTCTGTGAAAAATTACCGCATTGCGAACGGATTACCTATTCCTGCAACTGAAACGCTGGATGCTCAATTATTGAATTCCTTAAGTATTTTGGCGAGATAATTTTTTCTTGTTAAACTTATAACTTTCTTTAAGCAAGGTTAAAAATGATTAATGATGAATTTGTAGATGAAAAAAACAGTGATTTAGGGGCCGGGGAAAGGGCTTTTCTTATTGCAAAATTGGAAAGTGAAATAGAACTTCTGGCAGAAGGGGAAAATTCTTCAGCAGCATGTGAGCCTGCTAGAAATGCTCTAGTTGAGGTCGTGAAAAACATTTGTGCAATAAGTGGATCATACACAGGAGCGAATTTTGAGCGGGTTCTTGGCAAGGTTGAACTCGCGACCCAAGGGCATAGTGAGGTAGCTATAATATTTATCCGTTGTTTATCAGTTGATGGATTAATACCGATTGATGAAACGCAAAATATTATGATTAGAAAGCTAATAACTCTTTGCGAAAACTACACCCCAGCTATATTAAAGATTTTTAAAGTTGACAGGCAACAAAATCATGAAAAAATCAATCTTATAAAAAAGATCCACTCTGCAATTTGTGTTAATTACAATCCTCTAGCTCAAGTTCCAAATAACTTAAAGGAGTTCTTAACACAAAAAGAAACGATTTTAAAATGTTTAAAACATAAGGTTTATCAATCTTATTTAGAAGTTTATAATTTTATACCCATTCGTTCAAAAATTGAGGCCCTAATTGAAGCTGTTGAATCACATCTTTCTAGCGAGGGCGCAGACTATAAAACTAGTCTGGAGGAATTAGAACGAATTGTCTCTGAGTTGTCTTTTTTACTCGATGAATCGAAGTCTTTTTTTACAAAAAAATATGCCACCCCATTGCTCACAAAAATTAAAAATGAAGTGGATAGCATAAGAGAAAATTCCTCAGAAATGAGCGGTGCCGTTATTGAGCTAAAAAGGCAGCCACCTAACTCAGCAGAAAAAAGATATCCCCTTCACCAGAAAGATAAAGAATTAAAAATAATCATTCCATTCATAAATAAAGGTCCAAGTACTGCTCTCGATGTTGATATAGAAATAGATTGCGGGGGTGATGAAAATATCATAATTGCTAATGAGAAAATTAAGTGTGGAGATGTCAGGCCTGGGGAGTTTGCTGTTTGTTTAGAAGCACATATTATCGAGCCTGCAAAGAAGCTTGAGTTAACATTGGCTATTAATTGGAAGGAAATATTTGGAAGTGAAAACAGCCAGATATACGATATGTGTATTGAGGGGCAGAATGAAAAAGTTGATTGGAACGAGCTTGAGAAATTAGAACCATACAGTCTTGAGGTTGCTGAAGGAGATATGTTTGTTGGGCGTAAAGCTAAGGTAAGTAATATAGTTAATAAATTATTAAAAACACCAATGACCTCAACATATGTTACAGGTCAGAAGAGAATAGGTAAAACTTCATTAGCAAAAGCTGTTGCAAATAATTTAGAAATAGAAAACAATGATTTTCATAGTTTGTATCTTGAGTATGGAGAATATTGCTCAACTTCACCACAGAAAACTTTACAGTCACTTGGCGTAAATATCTTTAATTTTTTGCACGATTTTTTTCCTGGAACCTATCAGCAAACCCCAGATTTCTCTGAATCCTTGGCTGATCTAAATATGATGGCGAGAAGTTTAGAGTCTAAATCTCCCCAAAAACGCTTTATTATTATATTAGATGAATTTGATGAAATTCATCCAGAAATGTACCGATCTGGTCCATTAGCAGAAACTTTCTTCGCTAATCTTAGAACCTTGGCAGCCAGGAAGAATTTGGCGTTTATATTGGTAGGTGGCGAAAAAATGCCATTTATAATAGGAGCGCAAGGTGATCAATTAAATAAATTTTCACGGGAAAGTCTTGATTATTTTTCTCGAAGCTCTGAATGGGATGAGTACATCGATCTCATTAAAAAACCAGTTGATGGAAAAATTAACTGGGATGATGCGGCAATAAATGCCATATTCAATCTAACTCATGGGCACCCTTATTATACCAAACTCTTATGTTCCAAAATAGTTAATGCATCAATAAAAGAAAGAGATACTGAGATCATTGTTTCAGATGTTTCGAAAGATATGGTTTTTCTATTGTCTGAATTAGACACCAATGCTTTTGCTCATCTATGGAAGGATGGGATTAATTTTGAGAGAGAAAAGACTGAAGTTATTGAATTAAAACGTCTCAGGCTTTTGGTTTCTATTGGAAGATGTATCCGAGAGAATAGTCGAACTCTTGAGGATATTGAAAAAAACATTAATGGCTCTCAACTACTCAATCAAGAAATAGCTCCTCATCTATCTGATTTCCAAAGAAGAGAGATTATATACGAAAAAAACAAAGAGTTTTATTTTACCATCCCTCTCTTTGAAAATTGGCTTAAAGAATTTGGTGTGAATAAACTCATTACTAGTACTTTAGGCGATGAGTTAGAAGAGGGGATAAAAAGAGCGGAAGATGAGGCTCATGTTACCTCTGTTGAAATTCAAAAATTAGTTGAGAAGTGGCCATTATATCGTTCGCAAAGAGTTGATGGAGAAAGAATTAGAGCCTGGCTGGAACAGGTTCCAGATATTCTCTCACAAAGATTAATGTTCAAGCTATTAAATAATTTGAGATTTATTGCTCCTCTTGAGATAGATTCATTCTTAAAAGATGCACATTCAAAAATTGTTCGAGATACAATTGGCATTACTACGATGATAAAAAGAAGCGATCGCAGAACAGATATTCTCATAACTTCTTGTGATGGTATAGGGAAAAGTGGAACGCAATATGCTCGAATGTATGCTAAAACTAATTCCATTTCGACTAGTTGTATTGTGGATTTAAACTCGCTTATCAAAAAAATAACATCTATTGACTTAGAAAATCCGGCACCCAAAGCTATAGTGTTGGTGGATGATGTTGTTGGAAGCGGTGAAACTCTTTCAAAAGGAATAGAGGGTTTATTAAATTCTATTGGAAGTCATCTTAAAGATTTAAAGATTCCCTTGTTAGTTATCGCTCTCATTGGCACTGAAGAGGGTGAAGAAAAAGTTAATAACATTCTTAAACAACATTCTGTAATTAATAAAATTCATGTTTCGGAAATGCTCGAAAATACAAGTATCGCTTTTCCTAAAGAAGGGTTTGGATTTTGGGAGGATTTAGATGAAATGCACCGAGCTAAAGCGTTAGCTTTAAAGCTTGGGACTAAAATTTACAAGAAACCTCTGGGCTTCAATGAGCAAGGATTGCTATTGGTATTACCTGAAACTTGCCCAAATAACAGTTTACCAATTCTTTTCCAGAGCAAAGCGGGGAAAGAACCGTGGAAACCATTATTTGAAAGACCTGCATCCTAAAACAGCCTAAGAATTCCCACGACTCGATTCAGTCGGAAATTTAATGTTTGAATCGAGTCGTTAAGTTCTAAACTAATACCATTAGCATGTCGTTTGAAATGTATTCTAAAAGTAGATTCAAAATTATTTATTTTTTTAAGTAAGTGCATGAATTAATTATAATTATTTTATAAACACTTCTTCATCATGGGGGTAAGGCGTGTTATGGCCGGTATCGATCCCATACTTGTTCCACCATAAGAAGCTGCTTCTACATACTCACCCCACCAGATCATCATCTCTCTACGCTGTTCCAGATACTGTGATCTGTTATAGGCTCTCCTGACTTCGTTAGTATCGATATGAGCTAAAGCAGCTTCAATCACGTCTGGTGGAAAACCTTTCTCGTTAAGCACTGTTGAGGCAATCGCTCTCATTCCATGAGCCACCAACAGATCTTTGAAGCCCATCCGTTTAAGCGCCATGTTTGCTGTCTGACTATTCATAGGTTCAAGTGGATTCCGGTAGCCGGGGAAAACATAATCTCTGTGCTTACTGATGGGCTTCATCACTTCCAGAATAGCCAAAGCTTGCTCAGAAAGTGGAACGATATGCTCACGTTTCATCTTCATGCGACCAGCAGGGATACGCCATTCTTTCGCGTGAAAGTCGATCTCATCCCAACGAGTCGTTGACGCTTCGGCTGGTCGGATCATCGTAAGCAATTGCCATTCGATAAGACAGCGGGTTTGTCGTCCGATACTGGCAAATGCCAGAGTTTTCATTAAAAGGGGGAGTTGCTCTGGAGGAAGGGCAGGGCGATGCTTTACCTTTGGTTTATGGAATGTTCGCCCGATTCGTGCTGCGGGGTTCACAGATACCAGCCCAGAATTGAGGGCGTAATCCATCACTTCATTGATACGCTGGCTTAGACGTTTAACCGTTTCGAGTCTTCCGGCAGCGTGTGTTGGCTCTAACGCTCCGATGAACTGCTGAGCCGTGATGTTAGCAATGGGCATAGAGCCAATATGTGGGAATACATATTTACTCATAGAACGCCAGATATCGTTTAACGTATGAGTTGCCAGCCCCGCTGATTCTTTGGTTTTAAACCAGTCTCCTGCAACCTTTTCAAAGGTGCTTTCTGTGGCACTTTTTTGCCGCAACTGTTCAGTTCTTTTATGTTCCTGCGGATCAATATCTTTGCTTAATAGAAGACGGGCATCTTCACGAAGTTGACGAGCCTCAGAGAGAGATACAGCAGGGTAAGCACCAAAGCTAATCATTGCGCGTTTGCGAGTGAAAGGTTTGTAATAGCGGAATCGCCAGAGTTTTGAGCCTCCGGGCTTCACCAGTAGTTCTAAGCCATCCCCGTCATACAGGATAGTGGCACGTTCAGTCGCTTTGGCATTTTTGACTTCGGTGTTGTTAAGGGGCTTTGTCTGACGCGCCATATTATTCTCCAATCACTGGTTAGGCATATGGCTCAGACGACACGATGGATTGTATGCCTAAAGATATGCCTAAAAATGTTGGATTTCACTGTATCAGCGTAGACTTTACTAGACAACAGAAAAACAGCGGGTCTACGCAACCCACTGTTAATTCTGTTTTTTATAGTCTTGTCTGGACTTCAGTAGACAAAACGTTGGGGATAATTTGGTCGGCATGAGAGGATTCGAACCTCCGACCCCCGACACCCCATGACGGTGCGCTACCAGGCTGCGCTACATGCCGACGCTATGAAAATTCATACTACCGATTCCCGATGTTAATGCAAGCGCCTCGCCACTTGATTGCTTTAGTTTTAAGCAGTTAGTTGGCGATAAAGCGTTTTACATCGGTCAGCACCTGCAGCAACAGAGCAAGCTGCGGTTTCTCGTCTTTTATTTCATCGCCGTTGTGATCGTAGACGCGATAGTTGCCGCTGTTGTCCAGCATCAGCGTCTGCGTCGGCGTGGTGATCACCAGCTGATTGCCATCGCCGGTGGCGATCCAGTTGTTGCGGCGCTGGGCGGTGAACAGATCTTCGCCCTGCGAATAATCTTTCGGCGCGGTCTTCACGTGCAGCAACCGTTGCATCAGGGTGCGCATCACGTCGTTATGGCCGGTCAGCTTGCTGATGGTCTGGGCCGGGGTGCCCGGCCAGTGGATCACCAACGGTACCTGCAGCTGCGCCTGGTTGAAGCCGTTGCCGGCCCCCCATTGGCCTTTGCCGCTGTCGTTGAATTCGACGCCGTGCTCGGCGGTGATCACCACCACGGTTTTGTCCAGCAGGCTGCGCTGTTTCAGGGTGTCCAGCACCCGGGCTATCTGGGCGTCCACGTCTTGCGCGCCGGTACGATAGCGCTGGATAAAGTCGGCCGGCGCCGGGGTTTTGGCACCTTCGGCCGGCTCGGCGCCGCTGAAGTTGATATAGGAGAACCACGGCTCTTTATCGCCCTGAACCGTCAGCCAGCGCTGCCATTGCTGCGTGGTTTGCGCGTCGCTTTGCGGCGCCGGCGTCGGCGTCGGCAGCGAGAAGTCGGTCAACAGGGCCTGACGGTACAGGCTGGCGTTGAAGCCGTCGGAGGAGAACAGCCCCAGCTGGTAGCCCTGATCGCTGAGCGCATTGATCAGCGCCGACGGCTTGCGCCCGGCGAGCACGCTGTCCAGATAGGTCGGGGAAATGCCGTAGAACAGGCCGAACAGCCCGGTATCGGCATGGTTGCCTGAACTGTAATGATCGCTGAAACGCACGTTTTCCTGGGCGAAGCGCGTCAGCGCCGGCATGTCTTGCGCCACGTCTTTGGCGCGAATGCCGTCTACCACGATCATCAGCAGGTTATAGCCGCTGCCTTTATCGCCGTAGCTGAGATCGCTGAGCGGATATTCCACCGCCACCGCTTCCGGGTTGCCTTGTTGCACCAGGCGGCGCTCATACTCTTGCTGGTCGAGCAGGCCGTGTTTTTCGAGGAACTTGCGCGCGGTCATCGGGTACGAGAGCGGCAGGTTGGCCCGCTGCATGGTGATCGGGCGATAGAAGTTGGCGTCGGCCCAGATATAAATCAGGTGCGACGCGAAAAAGGCGCTGATAAACAGCGCCGCCAGCGGCTTGCCGAAACGGCGGCGATTCAGGCTGCGCAGCTTCTGCCAGCTCCAGGTGCCGAACAGCATCTCCACCAGGAAGATCACCGGCACACAGATAAACATCAGCTGCCAGTCGCGCGAAAGCTCGCTTTGGTCCGGGTTGACCACCAGATCCCACACCACCGGATTGAGGTGCAGGTGGAAATGGGAGAACACTTCGCTGTCGACCAGCAACAGCGTGAGCCCGGCGGTGGCCAGCGTGGCGGAAATAAATCGCAGCAGCCGCTGCGACATCACCACGAAGGTGAGCGGGAAGATCACCAGCAAATAGCCGGCGAACACGATAAAGCTGAAATGCCCCAGCAGGCTGACCAGGGCATAGACGCGGCCCAGCAGGGAAGCGGGCCAGTCGGTGACAAACAGGTAGCGGCTACCCAGCCCAAGGGCGAGCAGAATGTTGAATAAGGCGAACCAGTGCCCCCAGCTGATCATCTGGGAGACTTTTTCACGATAACGCTGACGGTTTGTCACCATAAGTCAATATTAATGCGCTTTATCTTCACGGACAGAAGCCTGCAGGGCTTCCGCGAACGATCTTGCCAGGGTTTTCCGCTGCGCGGGGGCAACGCTGGTGTTGATCAAATTAGTGACCATGTTGCCCAGCACCATCAGGGAAAGATCGGTGGGGGTATGGTGTTTTTCCAGAACATTGACCAGCTCTGAGAGCAGTTGTTCAACGTGTTCGTCACTGTAACGGGATGATTGTGGCATAAAATTGCGCTTAGTAATCTGCAAAGTGCCCTATCTTACCGTATAGGACAGTGATTTTCCGCTCTTTTATCACTTCCTGTCATTCGGGAAATCGTTTGCCCGCGCCGGGGCGGCCCCTCGCTGCGCCTTTCCGGTTTGCCGCGGTTTTTTAGTATTGCAGGGCGGGGCCTTCAGTGTTTGAATACGCGCCTAAAGAACAGGAGGATTTACCATGAGTCTGGATATCGACCAGATCGCTCTGCATCAGTTGGTGAAACGCGACGAGCAAACGCTGGACGTGGTGCTGCGCGATTCCTTGCTTCCCACCAACGCGGCGGTGGAAGAAATGATGGCGGAACTGCATCGCGTCTACAGCGCCAAGAGCAAGGCCTTAGGCCTGTTCAACGAAGGCAGCGAACTGGCGGAAGCGCTGCGCACCTGCCGCAAGGACGATAAAGACTTTCTGGCCTTCAGCCGCGCGGCGACCGGCCGCTTACGCGACGAACTGGCGAAGTATCCGTTCGCCGAAGGCGGCGTGGTACTGTTCGGCCAATACCGCTATCTGGCGGTGGAGTACCTGCTGATCGCGGTGTTGAACAGCCGTAACAGCATGCGCGTCAACGAAGAGCTGGATATCAACACCACGCACTATCTGGACATCAACAACGCCGATATCGTTGCGCGCATCGATCTGACCGAGTGGGAAACCAACCCGGAATCGACCCGCTACCTGACCTTCCTGCGCGGGCGCGTGGGCCGCAAGGTCGCTGACTTCTTCATGGACTTCCTGGCGGCGTCCGAAGGGTTGGACACCAAGGCGCAAAACCGCGGGCTGCTGCAGGCGGTAGACGACTATTGCGCCGATGCGCAGCTGGACAAGAACGAGCGCCAGTCGGTGCGCCAGCAGGTGTACAGCTATTGCAACGAACAGCTGCAGGCGGGCGAAGAGATTGAACTGCAGGCGCTGTCGCAGGAGCTGTCGCCGGTCGGTGAGAAAGACTTCATGCAGTTCTCCAGCGAGCAAGGGTATGAGCTGGAAGAGAGCTTCCCGGCGGATCGCGGCACGCTGCGGCAGCTGACCAAATTCGCCGGCAGCGGCGGCGGCATCAGCCTGAACTTCGACGCCATGCTGCTGGGCGAGCGCATTTTCTGGGATGCGGCCACCGACACGCTGACCATCAAAGGCACGCCGCCGAACCTGCGCGATCAGCTGCAGCGCCGGACCGGCAGCGGCAAGTAAGCTTGCCGAATCGCAGACAATAAAAAACGCCGCAATTGCGGCGTTCTTTATTTCGGCGTCCCGAAAGGTTCGAAAACGTAGCGATTAAACGCGAACGAAGTCGATGTGAGCCAGTTTTGGCTTGAACGGGTGACGCTGTACAGCCTGAACCTTAACTTTGGTTTCTTTACCGTCGATAACCAGAGTTACTGCTTCGCTGTAGAATTCTGGTTTAGCTTCCATGTTCTTAACAGAATCATGGTCCAATTCGATGGAAACTGCAGCTTCTTTGCCACCGTAAACGATAGCTGGGAATTTGTTTGCTGCACGCAGGCGGCGGCTCGCACCTTTACCCTGGTCTTTACGTACTTCTACATTGATAGTGAACATTGTTTTTTCTCTTAAAAGAAAATTTACCCTGCTACAGGCGACCCAAGTAGCAAGTTCGGAAACCCGCTTTAACGCTGGGCAGGCCCAGGTAAAGCGCGCGGCATTTTAACGGAAAGCCGCCCGCAGGGCAACGAAAACCTGCCCAGGTTGGGGACAGTTGGCTCAGGCCAATTGATTGGCGCGGCGGAAACGGCCTTGATAATCGAACACTTTCTCGCGCACCTGCCAAAACTGCCCGCGTTTGCGCGCCACCACGAAATCCGGATGGCGCAGCGCCTGCTGTTGCGCCAGCACGTCGGCGGCGGTGTGCCAGGCGAACGGCACGCCCGGCGCGCGCTGATGCGGGCGCAGGAACAGCATCTCGAACGCTTTGCGCTGCGCCGGCGTCTGCAGGCGGAAGCGCTCGCTGGTGCTGGTGCCGTCCTCGTCGTAATAGGTGGCCTTCAGCCATTCGCCCTTGTCGTCGCGGCCGCTTTGCAGCTCCATGCCGCCGCAGCGCAGCACCAGCGCGTCTTTCAGCTTCAGCGCCGCTTTCAGCATGTCGTCGGGATCGACCAGAACCTCCTGGCACTGATGGCAGCGGCGCGCGGCGATGTCGTTCTCCGCGCCGCAGTGCGGGCAGCTCTTGAACCGGAAGCGGTAATCGCACTGCTCGCGGTGGCCGTCGTCGTCCTCCAGCCAGCCCTGACAGCGGCGGCCGTAGTGCTCGATAATGTCGCCGTTTTCGGTGCACTTGCCCCAGAACAGGTTGGCGAAGCCGCAGGCCGGGCAGAACACCTGCACCGGTTGACTGTCGCCGTGCGGCTTGCTGACGCCGACCTCCGGCGTGAACAGGTCGTGCGGGTTGCCGGCGTAGTCGAGGATCAGGCAATCCTCCTTGCCGGGCGCCAGCCGCAGCCCGCGGCCGACGATTTGCTGATACAGGCTGACGGACTCGGTCGGGCGCAGGATCGCGATCAGATCGACGTGCGGCGCGTCGAAGCCGGTGGTCAATACCGCGACGTTGACCAGATAGCGCAGACGCTGCTGTTTGAACGCCTCGATCAGCGCATCGCGCTCGGCGGCCGGCGTTTCGGCGCTGACCAGCGCGGCCTCGCCGGTCGGCAGCAGGCCGTGGATCTCGCGGGCGTGCTCGACGGTGGCGGCGAAGATCATCACCCCTTTGCGGTCTTCGGCGTACTCCACAATCTGGCTGATGATGTGCGGCGTGACGCGGTTTTGCCGCTTCAGCTCGCGGTTCAGATCCGCTTCGCTGAACAGGCCGTTGCTTCTGGCTTCCAGCCGGCTGAAATCGTACTGCACGATCGGCATGTCCAGCCGCTCAGGCGGCACCAGGAAGCCGTTCTTAATCATATAGCGCAGCGGCAGCTCGTAGATGCAGTCGCGAAACAGGCTGGCGCCGTCGCCGCGGGTGAAGCCGTGGTAGTGATACTGGTAAATCCAGCCCTTGCCCAAGCGATAGGGCGTGGCGGTCAGCCCCAGCAGCCGCAGCTGCGGGTTGGTTTTCTGCAAATGCTGGATGATTTGCTGGTACTGGCTGTCGTCGTCGTCGCTGATGCGGTGGCATTCATCGACGATCAGCAGCGAAAAGGCGCCGTCGAACAGCGGCAGGTTGCGCGCCACCGACTGCACGCTGCCGAACACCACCTTGCCGGCGCTCTCTTTCTGCTGCAGGCCGGCGGCGAAGATGTCCGCTTCCAGGCCGTAGGCGCAGTATTTGGCGTGGTTTTGCGCCACCAGTTCCTTGACGTGCGCCAACACCAGCACCCGCCCGCGGGCGCGCTTCGCCAGCTCGGCGATCACCAGGCTTTTGCCGGCGCCGGTCGGCAGCACGATCAGCGCCGGTTCGGGATGCCGCCGGAAATGATTGATGGTGGCTTCGACCGCTTCCAGTTGGTAGGGGCGTAGGGTAAAGGCCATAAATGAACGCCGTGGGTTGGGATGGGCCGTCGGGAAGCGGCTTTGTCACCGCTGCTCCCACAGAAACCGTGACATTCTACTCCCCGGACAGCCGAAAAATTTCTATTATTATGCCTTCTGTGCGCGCGCGGTGCGAGGAGCGTGAAAATTACCTCTGTCGGGCAACGCGTTGTGCCGCTATACTCGTGTGACAGCAATCGCTGTGCCCCCACGCGATTCCCCCCCTGAACCTGCCATTTGCACCCGGTGCAACGGCGGGCGTCATATTTTGGCAATACGATCAATGCGATCATAACAACGACAGGCAAAGCAGATCCCATGCGATTGGACAAGTTTTTATCTCAGCAGTTAGGCATCAGCCGTGCGCTGGTCGCGCGCGAACTTCGGGCTAAACGCGTCACCGTGGACGGTGAGGTAGTGAAGAGCGGGGCGATCAAACTGACCCCGGAGCAAGAAGTGGCGTTCGACGGCAATCCTCTGCAGCAGCAGAACGGCCCGCGCTATTTCATGCTCAACAAACCGCAGGGCTACGTCTGCTCCACCGACGATCCCGATCATCCGACGGTGCTGTATTTTCTCGATGAACCGGTCGCGTACAAGCTGCACGCCGCCGGACGGCTGGATATCGACACCACCGGGCTGGTGTTGATGACCGACGACGGCCAGTGGTCGCACCGCGTCACGTCGCCGCGCCACCACTGCGAGAAAACCTATCTGGTGACGCTGGAGCACCCGTTGGCGGAAGACACCGCGCAGCGTTTCGCCGAAGGGGTGCAGCTGCACAACGAGAAAGACCTGACGCGCCCGGCGACGCTGGAGCAGGTTGACGCGCGCGTGGTGCGCCTGACCCTCAGCGAAGGGCGCTACCACCAGGTGAAGCGGATGTTCGCTGCCGTCGGCAACCGGGTGATCGAGTTGCACCGTGAGCGCATCGGCGCCATCGTGCTGGATGACGATCTGGCGCCGGGCGAATACCGCCCACTGACCGAAGAAGAGATCGCCAGCGTGGGCGCGCCGCACCTGCAGGACTGAAAACCGATCATTGATTGCGGCCGATTAAGGAGTCGTGGAACGTGCAACAGAACCGAACCTCTCATCTCGGTTTGATTTTCATTCTGGGCCTGTTGTCCATGTTGATGCCGTTGGCCATCGACATGTACCTGCCCAGTATGCCGGTGATCGCCGCCCAGTTTGGCGTCGAGTCCGGCAGCGTGCAGATGACCCTCAGTGCCTATATGCTCGGCTTTGCCTTCGGGCAGCTGTTCTATGGGCCGATGTCGGACAGCCTCGGCCGCAAGCCGGTGATCCTGTGGGGAACGCTGATCTTCGCCATCGCCGGCTGCGCCTGCGCCATGGCGCAATCGATCGATCAGCTGATCGGGCTGCGTTTCCTGCATGGCCTGGCGGCGGCGGCCGCCAGCGTGGTGATCAATGCCCTGATGCGCGATATGTTCACCAAGGATGAGTTCTCGCGCATGATGTCGTTCGTCATTCTGGTGATGACCATCGCGCCGCTGCTGGCGCCGATGATCGGCGGTGCGCTGTTGCTGTGGTTCAGCTGGCACGCCATCTTTTGGACTATGGGCGCCGCGGCGTTGATCGGTTCACTGCTGGTGGCCCTGTTCATCAAGGAGACGCTGCCGAAAGAGCGGCGACAGCGGTTCCACCTGCGCACCACGCTGGGCAACTTCGGTTCGCTGTTCCGCCATAAGCGGGTGCTGAGCTACATGCTCGCCAGCGCCTTCTCGTTTGCGGGCATGTTCTCGTTCCTCAGCGCCGGGCCGTTCGTCTACATCGAACTGAACCACGTTTCGCCGCAGCATTTCGGTTACTATTTTGCGCTGAACATCGTCTTCCTGTTCCTGACGACGCTGATCAACAGCCGCAACGTGCGGCGGTTCGGCGCGGTCAAGATGTTCAAGCTGGGGCTGTTGGTACAGCTGGCGATGGGGCTGTGGCTGGTGGCGGTGAGCGCCGTCGGCCTGGGCTTCTGGGCGCTGGTGATCGGCGTTGCGGTCTATCTGGGGTGCATCGCGATGATCTCCTCCAACGCCATGGCGGTGATCCTGGATGACTTCCCGCATATGGCGGGCACCGCGTCTTCCCTGGCCGGCACGTTGCGCTTCAGCATCGGCGCGCTGGTGGGGGCGGTCCTGTCGATGGCGCCGGGTAAAAGCGCGTGGCCCATGGTTACCTCAATGGCGCTGTGCAGCATCGTGGCGGTGCTGTTTTATCTTTACGCCAGCCGGCCGCGCGATCGCGCGGCCTGACGTTCTCCCGATTCGGGGCGTGTCGCCCCGCATCGTCATAGGGTTGCGCCATGCCATTTCAGGGTGCAACTGGCAATGAAAATTTTGTTGCTAAATATACGTAAGCTAATCAATTGGCCATTTTCTCATCTGTGTGCTTTTTGTTAAAAAACTCCGTCGCCGCACCACCCATTATTCCCCGGGAGGCGCGGCGTTCTGCCGGCTGAGCGCGGCGGGTGGTTTGTATTAGGATTGATGTAAATCAAGGCATTAGCAGGGTAGGCTGCGCTAACGTGGTGGGCCAAATGTTTCTTCATTGTAAAAATATGGCGACGGAAAAGTAGTCGCATTGCAAGAAAAAAGAGTTGAGATCGCTGCGGGAAAGGGTTACATATAACGCAAAAATGCGAGCTGAGTCGCAAAATGCCGTGAAATAACACCGCACGGCGCGCCAAAAAATGGCACGGCATCGGCAAGCACGGGGTCTGGTTAATGGCTAGCGGCAAAATTTACATTTAAATAACATTTGTGCGCGGCAGAGTCGGGAGTCAGCGGCTATAACTTAGTAACCCTGTCAGGTAAAAGTGTTTCACCTTTTCAATCTAGGGATTTCATGTGGAGAATATCCAACTTTCGGTAGTGCATCGCTTGCCGCAAAGTTATCGTTGGCTATCCGGTTTCACCGGCGTAAAGGTAGAACCGATTCCGTTTAACGGAATAGACGAAGATAACAACCTGATAGGGCTGAAGTTACTCAGCCATGAAGGTGCCGAGGCCTGGCAGGTAATGCAACAGCTCAATCTGTCGCTGCAGGAGATTCAGGTCGACTGCGCGATCGTCGAATGGGAAGGGGAGCCTTGCCTGTTCGTGCAGCGCAGCGACGAGAGCGCCACCATGTGCCGCCTGAAAAACGTCGGCGCCGCGATCGCCGAGCCGCTCAGCGCGCAATACCCCTTCTAGCATTCGCCGCTAATCCGCCAACTGCAGCAGTTGACGGGTATAGTCGGCGGCGGGCGCCGCGAAAATCGCCCGGCAGTCTCCCTGTTCAACCACTTCTCCCTGTCGCAACACGATGACCTGGTGGCATAGCGAACGCACCACCTGCAGGTCATGGCTGATGAACAGATAAGCCAGCCGGTGGCGTTGCTGCAGCGATTTCAGCAGCGTCAGGATCTGCGCCTGCACCGATTTATCCAGCGAAGAGGTCGGCTCGTCGAGGATCAGCAGCTGCGGCTGCAGGATCAGCGCGCGCGCGATGGCGATACGCTGGCGCTGCCCGCCGGAAAACTCGGTGGGATAGCGATGGCGCAGCTGTGGATCCAGGTCGACTTCCTGCAACACTTCTATCACGCGCTGTTCCCGCTGCTCTGCGCTAAGTCGCTGGTGCACTTCCAGCCCTTCGGCGATGATTTGCTGCACGTTCAGGCGCGGGTTCAGGGCGGAGTAGGGATCCTGGAAGACGATTTGCATCCGGCTGCGGTAGGGCAGCATCTGCTTCATCGTGAGCGGGTGCAGCGGTTCGCCGTCGAACCAGATGGCGCCCTGTGAGGCCAACAGGCGCAGCAGCGCCAGCCCGGTGGTGCTTTTACCCGAGCCGGATTCCCCCACCAGCCCCACGCTTTCCCCGGCGCGCAGCTCGAAACTCAATGATTTCAATGCATAGTGATAATCCACCGTGCGGCGCAGCAGGCCGCGGCGGATGGGGAAGCGCACCTGCAGATTTTCCACCTTGAGCAGCGGCCGCTCGTCGCCGGGGCGCCCGTTGGCCGCGGCAGGCAGCGGCAGCGGTTCACCGACGTCCTCGGCGGCCAGCAGCTGCTGTGTGTAAGGATGCTGCGGCCGGCTGAACAGCTGCGCACGGCCGTTTTGCTCTATGCAGCGCCCCTGACGCATCACCGCCACGTTGTCCGCCAGGCGGCGCACGATATTCAGGTTATGGGTGATGAACAACAGCCCCATGCCCATCTCCTGCTTCAGCTCTTGCAGCAGCGTCAGGATCTGCGCCTGGATAGTGACGTCGAGCGCGGTGGTGGGCTCGTCGGCGATCAGCAGTTTCGGGCGGGTCAACACCGCCATGGCGATCATCACCCGTTGGCGTTCACCGCCGGACAGCTGATGCGGGTAATCCTGCAGCCGGCTTTTGGCCTGACGGATGCCGACGCGCTCCAGGCATTCGACGATCTCTGCGCGCGCGGCTTCGCGCCGCAGGCCGCGGTGCAGCATCAGCACTTCCGCGAGCTGTTTTTCGATGGTGTGCAGCGGGTTAAGCGACACCATCGGTTCCTGAAAGATCATCGCGATCTGATTGCCGCGCACCTTGCGCAGCGCCGCTTCCGGCGCATGCAGCAACGAGTCGCCGTTGAACAGGATATCGCCGGCAGGATAAACCACCGGCGGCGCGGGCAGCAGGCGCAGTATCGACAGGGCGGTGACGCTTTTGCCGGAGCCGGATTCCCCCACCAGCGCCAGCGTTTCCGCCGGCGCGATTTGCAGCGAGAGTTCGTTGACCACCGGCGTGACGGTGTCGCCCTGGCGGAAGGCGATGCTGAGATCCTGAATAGCGAGCAAAGGAGTGGCCATATCAATGCGCCTTGCTGGGGTCAAAGGCGTCGCGCACCGCTTCGCCGATAAAGATTAATAACGACAGCAGCACCGCCAAGACCAGGAAGGCGGTGATGCCGAGCCACGGCGCCTGCAGATTGTTTTTGCCTTGCAGCAGCAGCTCGCCGAGCGACGGCGAACCGATCGGCAGACCGAAACCGAGGAAATCGAGCGACGTCAGGGTGGTGATCGAGCCGCACAGGATAAACGGCAGGAAGGTCAGCGTCGCCACCATGGCGTTGGGTAGCATATGGCGGGACATGATCACCCGATCCGGTACGCCCATGGCGCGCGCGGCGCGGATGTAGTCAAAATTGCGGGTGCGCAGGAATTCGGCGCGCACCACCCCCACCAGGCTCATCCAGCCGAACAGGATGGTGATGCCGAGCAGCCACCAGAAATTGGGCTGGACGATACTCGACAGCAGAATGATCAGAAACAGCGTCGGCATGCCCGACCACACTTCGATAAAGCGTTGCCCCCACAGATCGAAACGCCCGCCGTAATACCCCTGGGTTGCGCCGACGCACACGCCGATCAGGCTGGAAAACAGCGTCAACGCCAGGCCGAACAGCATCGAGATGCGAAAACCGTACAGAACACGAGCGAGCACGTCGCCGCCGTTGCTGTCGGTGCCGAGCAGGTTGTGGCGCGAAGGCGGCGAGGGGAAGGGCACCTCGGTGGCGAAGTTGATGGTGTCGTAGCTGAAGCGGATCGGCGCCCAAACGGCCCAGCCGTGCCGTTCGATCTGCTGCTGTACGAACGGATCCTGATAGTCGGCTTCGGTGTTCAGCTCGCCGCCGAAGGCGGTTTCGCTGTAGTTAATCATAAATGGCAGGTACAACCGGCCTTCATAACGCACCAACAGCGGTTTGTCGTTGGCGATCAGATCGGCGGCCAGGCTCAGGGTGAACAGCACCAAGAAGATCCACAGCGACCAGTAGCCGCGGCGGTTGCGGCGAAAACGCGCCCAGCGCGCCTGGTTGATCGGGCTAAGGCGGCTCATTGGCGGGCCTCGAAGTCAATGCGCGGATCGACCAGGGTGTAGGTGATATCGCTGAGGATATTCAACAGCAGGCCGATCAGGGTGAAGATATACAGCGTGCCGAACATCACCGGGTAGTCGCGCTGCAGCGTGGCGTCGTAGCCCAGCAGCCCCAGGCCGTTGAGCGAGAACATGACTTCTATCAGCAGCGAGCCGGTGAAGAACATGCTGATAAAGGTGGCCGGAAAACCGGCGATCACCAGCAGCATGGCGTTGCGGAACACGTGGCGGTAGAGGATTTTTTTCTCATCCAGCCCTTTGGCGCGGGCGGTGGTGACGTACTGCTTGCGGATCTCGTCGAGGAACGAGTTCTTGGTCAGCATGGTCAGGGTGGCGAAGCCGCCGATCACCGTCGCCAGCACCGGCAGGGTGATGTGCCACAGGTAGTCGGCGGTCTTCGCCGGCCACGAGAGGGTGTCGAAGTTGCTGGACACCAGGCCGCGCAGCGGGAACCAGTCCAGGTAGCTGCCGCCGGCGAACAGTACAATCATCAGGATGGCGAACAGGAAAGCCGGAATGGCGTAGCCGATGATGATCAGCGTGCTGCTCCAGGTATCGAACGCGCTGCCGTTGTGGACGGCCTTGCGGATACCGAGCGGGATCGACACCAGGTAGATGATCAGCGTGCTCCAAAGGCCCAGCGTGATGGAGACCGGCAGGCTCTGGCCGATCAGCTGCATCACCGAAGCGCCGCGAAACAGGCTGTCGCCGAAGTCGAAGCGCATATAGTTCCACAGCATGGTGAAGTAGCGTTCGTGCAGCGGTTTGTCGAAGCCGTAGCGTTTTGTGATCTCGGCGATCACCTCCGGATCCAGGCCGCGTGAACCGCGGTATTGGCCGTCGCCTGCCGCGATGCCCGCCCGGGCATGCCCCAGGCCTTCACCTGCGCCGCCGCCGCCAAAACCGCTGCCATGCCCCAGCTCAATGGCGGCGATGGCCTGATCGACCGGGCCGCCGGGGGCAACTTGCACGATAAAAAAGTTGATGGTGATGATCGCCCACAGCGTGGGGATCACCAGTAACAGTCTGCGTATCAGATAGGCCGCCATTCCGACTCCTTATTGCCGTTGAGCCGGTAAACGCGCCGCCTTGTTGACGTCGTACCACCAGTTATCGAAGCCGATCGCATAGGCCGGGCGGATCGGCGGCGTGGAGAACTTGTCCCAATAGGCGTAGCGATCGTGGTTGGAGTACCACATCGGCAGCATGTAGTTGTTCCAGGTCAGCACCCGGTCCAGCGCGCGGCCGAGCGGCAGCAGGGCTTTTTCGTCGCCCTGATGGGCGGCGATTTGCCTGACCAGGCTATCGACCGCCGGATCTTTGACGCCGGCTGTGTTGTAGCTGGAATCGATGTATTGCGAATCCCACAGGATTTGCAGATCGGCGCTGGGGAACGGCATCGCCATGTACACCGTCGGCATCATATCGAAGTCGCGTTCGCGCATGCGGCGCGTATATTGCGAGGCGTCGATCTCGCGGATTGCCATATCGATGCCCAACCGCTGCAGGTTGTGGCGGAACGGCAACACGTACTGGAAGTTGCTGCCGCTCAGCAGCATCAGCTCAAAGGCGAACGGCTGGCCGGTTTTGGCGTTGACCAACTTTTGATTTTTGACCACCCAACCGGCCTCTTTCAACAGTTGGGTCGCCTTCAGCAGATTTTGCCGATCGTTGCCGCTGCCGTCGGAGGCGGGCGGTTGATAGATGCTGGTGAACACCTCAGGCGGCACCTGGCCTTTGAGCGGCGCCAGCAGCGCCAGTTCGGCGGCGTCCGGATAGCCGCGGGCGGCGTAGGCGGTGTTTTGGAAATAGCTGTCGGCGCGTTGATAGGCGTTGTAATACAGCGCCTTGTTCATCCAGTTAAAGTCGAAAGCCAGGGTGATCGCCTCGCGCACGCGCGGGTCGGCAAACAGCGGTTTTTGGATGTTGAACGCCAGCCAGCGGGTGTTTTGCGCCGCCTGGTTGGTCTCGTCCTGTTTGATGATGTAGTTGCGCGCGAAGTTGCCGCCCTGATACTGGGTGGCCCAGCTCTTGGGCGACGGCTCGATGCGGAAATCGTAAGCGCCGGCCTTGAACGCTTCCAGCGCCACTTTATCGTCCAGATAATAATCGTAGCGAATGCTGTCGAAGTTATAGCGGCCGCGGTTCACCGGCAGGTTGGCGGCCCAGTAGTCGCGCACCCGTTGATAGGTGATGTACTGGCCGAGGCGATAATCGCCGATTTTATACGGGCCGCTGGCCAGCGGCGGCGTGTTGAGCGGCTCGTTGAGCTTATGGTTTTGCCAAAAGGCGGCCGGGAGAATAGGCAGGCTGCCGAATAACGACAGCATCGCTTCTTTGTTCGGCTGCGGGAATTCAATGCGCACCGTCAACCGAGAGATGGCTTTGACCGTGACGCCTTTGTAGTAGGAGCGAAACTGCGGCACGCCCTCGGCCATGAATTTGCTGAAGGTGAAGGCCACGTCGGCGGCGGTGATCGGGCTGCCGTCGTGGAAACGCGCGCGGGCGTTGATATCCACTTCCACCCAACGCATGTCGGCCGGGAAGCGCGCCGATTCGGCAATCAGCGGATAAAAGCTGCCGGGTTCGTCGTCGGACGTTGCGAACAGCGTGTCGTAAAGTTGATCCGTGCGCTCGCCGGGCACGCCGCGGGTGGCGAAGCGGTTGAAGTTGTCGTAGGTGCCGATGGCCGCCAGCCGCACGTCGCCGCCCTTGGGCGCCGCCGGGTTGACGTAGTCGAAATGGCTGAAGTCGGTGGCGTATTTCGGTTCACCGAGAAGGGCGAAAGCGTAGCTTTCGTTGAGGGCTTCGGCCTGCAGACCGAAGCTCAGTGCCGAGAGCACCAGAGCAGCGAAAATGCGCACGGACATCGGACGGTAAGCTCCTGCTGTGGAATAAAGT
Organism: Serratia sp. HRI; assembly: GCF_010119335.3. Taxonomy (NCBI): domain Bacteria; kingdom Pseudomonadati; phylum Pseudomonadota; class Gammaproteobacteria; order Enterobacterales; family Yersiniaceae; genus Serratia; species Serratia sp. HRI. The sequence continues at coordinate 4,433,539 of NZ_CP083690.1, forward strand.
ACAACCTGCGCCCAGCATAACATTCTTCGGGTGAGCGCAGGGTAAAGATGCTTAAAGATTAACTATTTTTTTGCCTGATAATCAAAGACCTGATGAGCATTGCAGTAGGCGACGAAATTGTCGATGCTCAGCGGCTTGCTGAAGTAGTATCCCTGCATGAAGTTGACACCGTGTTCTTGCAGGAACTGCATCTGCTCGGCGGTTTCGACGCCTTCGGCCACCGTCAGCATTTTCAGCTTTTTCGCCAGCGAGATCACCGCATCCAGCACCGGCGCGGTGACCGTGTCCTGGCCGATGGTGTTGACGAAGCCACGGTCGATCTTCAGGTAATCCATGGTGAAGCGCTCAAGATAGATCAACGCGCTGTGCCCGGTGCCAAAATCGTCTACCGCGATCTCGATGCCCTGTTTGTGCAGCCAGTCAAACTCCGCCAGCGCGCTCTCTTCTTCCACCATGCCGCGCTCGGTGATTTCAAACACCAGCGTGAAGTAATCGCCCGGCAGCTGCGCCAACAGTTCATACACGTCCTGGTGGAACGACGGTGCGCTAAGGTGGGCAGGGGAGATGTTGAGGCCGACTTTACCTCCCCGTGGCAGCGTTTTGGCAAGCTGCGGCGCATCTTCGGCGATCAGCCTGAACAGCTGGCGGGTAAGCGGCACGATCAGCCCGTTGCTTTCGGCGTAGGGGATAAAGACATCGGGCGGGATGCGGCCCTCGATCGGATGCTGCCAGCGGATCAGCGCTTCCAGCCCGCCGATGCTGTTGCTGTCGGTGTGGAACACCGGCTGGTATTCGATAAAGAACTCGTTGCGCTTGATGCCGCGCAGCAGTGCGCGCTCCGGGCTTTGCCGCAGCAGCAGCATGTAGTAGCAGAGTACGCCGATCATCAATGACAGCACCAGGCTGCCCAACAGCGTCAGGCGAATGTCGTTGGGTGTCAGCTTCTCGTTGTAGAACATGATGGTCAACGGCAGATTGGGCAGCGTCAGGTTATCCGCCTTGCTTTTCGGCAGCTGATCGATCGGCATCAGGTTCGGGCTGAAGGTGGTCAGCGCGCGATTGCCCATCACGATGGCGATGCCCGGCGCCTGTTCGTCGTGCGAGGTGAACAGCAGATAGGGCATCAGATCGATGTCCAGCGTAGCGAGGATGCCGGTGGCCTGCTCGCCGGGATGCCGCAGCCAAACCGCAACCGCCGGCTTATTTGGCACGATCGGCGTGCCCTGCTGCAGCTTGAGATCCAAAGGCAGATCCCAGTCGATGTCCTGATAGAGGTTTTTCATCGGCAGCATTATGTCGCCGGTGGCGGAGGAGCAATAGGCGTAGCCGTCTTTCACCAACAGGAAGGTGCGCACGCCGCTGGTAAAGGCTGCCTGGTAGGTAATGTCCGACTGGCTGGAGAGGCAAGGCTTGTCCAGCAGCGGTATCATTTGCTGCATCACGGCCGTCAGGTGCGAGATATAACCCAGCGTGAACTTTTGCGTACGCGCTTCGACTTTATGTTGATATTGCGTGCGCTGGTGGTTGATCAAAGAAAGCGTGACCGCGGTGAATAGCGTAAAAAATACCAGAGCGGCGACGCCGCTTTTAGCCAGGCTGCGCTGTCGGTGAGAGACGCTGCGGGCGAAAGCCCTTTTCAAGCCCATAACCGAGTCCTCTGCAACAGGGCATCAGGGGGGGTGCACAGCCAGTTAATGGATTGTACCAACGGCTTTTTTTTCATTTTTGCCTTTTTATCCCGTACCAACCGGCGGCGCCGTTTAAATACGCGGCGTCGCCGACAGAAATATAATGCGCCTATTCTAAGCGGAAACGTTTTAAATAACGCCGGGGCGCCGTTGCCGTCATCTGACGATAATAGGCGAGTTTTTCCTCGAGGGCGTGATTTCCTGCCAACAGTTTATCAAAATAATGGCGTGCGGCGGCGTTAAGCGGGGAGAGGTGACGATAAGCCAGGGACCAGGCGCGAGGGAACCTGTTCAACCGCCAAAAAAAACGCCGCCCGTAGGCGGCGCTTATCGCTCGTTTGGTATTCAGAATCTTCAAGGCGATGCGCCGTCAGCCGCTGGTCAGCACCCGGCGCGCTTCTCGATAACGTTTGTCCCAATAGTTATCGGTCAGCTTGGAAATCATGACACCACTGCTGGTGGAGGCGTGAACGAATTGATCGTTGCCTAAATAGATGCCGACATGGCGCCCGGTAGAGCCAGCGCGGAACAGCACCAAATCGCCGGCGCGCAGCTTGGTGCGCTGGATTTTCTTGCCGAGATCTTCCTGTTCATAGGTAGAGCGCGGTAAATCCATGCCGAACTGTTCGCGGAAGGTACGCTGCACAAACGCCGAGCAATCGATGCCGCGCTTGGTGTCACCGCCTAAGCGGTAGCGAACGCCTTTCCAGTCCGCGTACTGATCCATAATCTTTGACTTGACGTCAACGTTGCGGACCATTGCTTCGAATTCATCCTGAGAGGCTTGCAGTAAAAGACCGTCTTTGTCATTAACTGCACGCATCTCAGTTTGTGCGTTATTCAAGTTCGAAGTGTGAGTCGAGCTGCACGCTGACAGCATAACCGCCGCGGCAATTGCAGGGACTACCCGCAAAAAATATCTCAGAAACGGTTGAGATTTGACCATTGTTGTTGTTTTCCCTTGAAGTCCTTAACGACGAAAGTCGCTACCTGAAAAATGCCAAACGGAACGAGCCTAGTCCGCACCTGTTGCATCGACAACCAGTTACCGTTGAAAACGTGCGAGAACGCACATTTTTATCGGATTCCATACTGATTCGACTTAAACCAGGCACAAACGCATCTGAGGTTACCGGAACAAATAGGGGATTGCGAGCCTTTTTGCCGTCTTTTTTATATGAATTTGTGATGTAACATAATGTAAATCTTCATATAAAAAACGCCAATTGTCCGATGTATGAATCTGGCGTGAAATCAGGTTGCAAAAGGGTTAACGGACGGCGGTGAAATTTTGCGCGCTGCGGGGGGGGAGAGCACGGGAGGCGTGGGCCTCCCGGCATGAGTCATAGACGCAAGTTATGGTTGGCCGGGGCGGTGCTTGCCGGGCAACAGGCGATTCAACCGATCGACAATCCAGTCGCTGCAAGGCGTCATCAGCACCCAGCTGGCGCCTACCAGCACCACGGACAGCGAACCGACGGCGATATCGGTAAACCAGTGGGCGCCAATCATCACGCGTGGTAATGAAAAGACCAGCGTAATCAGCAGGGCGACGGCGAAGGCACCGCGGCCGAAATAGCGCAGCATAAAGCAGGAAAAAATAATCAGCATCATGCCGTGGTCGCCGGGGAAGCTGTCGCCGGAAGCGTCCTTGGTCGGGATGCCGGTCAGCTCGCTGACGCGATGGATATTGTCGAAGGTCAGGGTAGGGCTCGGATGTTTCACCGGCAGCAGATGGCCAAGCTGATTCAGCACCACGGCGGTCAGCAGCATCACCACGCCGGTGATCACCAGACGGCGGCGGCCGGCGGCGTCCTGCTTCAGGTAGAAGTACAGATACAGCAGACCCATGGCGAGCAGCGAAATGACATCAAACGCGCGGTTATTGGTGATGGCGACCAGATGCAAAAATGCCGGGTCGGTGGCCAGATGGCGGTTAAAGAAGAAAAAAATCGCCGAATCCAGGGTAAACCAGCCGCCGTGATTGGCCGGCAGGAACCAGGACAGAAACAGCGCAACGCCCAGTAAGTTGAAGAAGAGAATGAAGGGTAAATTGCGGCGTGTCATGACATAACCTGTTGAAAAAATGAAAACGAAACAAAACACGGCCGCCCTGCGACAACCGGGGGGCAACGGTACGGGGTTTAACTTAAACGAATCTTAAACAAGGCGGATTGCAGGGCGTTCCAGTCGGTATTTTCGCTGTGGATCAGTTCAATCCGGCTGTCGAGCGGCGCGAGCGGGCGGGTTTCGATGTTGAGATCCTGCCCCTGACGATTGATCAGCAATGTGCCTTCGGGAATGCGCACCACGCCTTTGGCGCGTTCGACCGGCGCGAGTCGTACCCACTCCATAAAGCCGACGGTGTCGAACTGGGTGTCGGCGTCAAAAATCCAACCGCAGCTGGTGAAGCCTTGCCCCTCGTTCAGCGCTCGCCGCCAGCGGGCGTGCTCCGGCAATCGCAGCGCCGCCAGCCCCTGCGTTTTCGCCTGACCATGATGATGCTGCGCGTCCGGTAATTCTGCACGATTCGTGCGCGGGAGGGACAACAGCGCGACATCCGCTTGGCCTTGCGCGATGGTGTAGCAGGGCCGCTGCAGCGGATCTTGCGCCCTCCAGGCTTCCAGCGCCCACCTGTCTTCCGGCTGATAGGTATCGTTTTTGCTGGCCAAAATAACGTCGGCCGCGGCCAGCTGATCGCGGAAGTTTTCGTTGTCGCGGTAACGGGGTTGGCTGAGCTGGCGGGCATCCAGCAGGCACAGCGTGGCCTGCAAATCGATCCAGCCGGCATAGCTCTCCTGGGTCAGCAGCGACAGGATTTGTTTCGGATGCCCGAGCCCGGTCGGCTCGATCAGCAGCCGGTCCGGTTTGGCCTGCTGCAGCAGCATATTCAAGCCCACCTGCATCGGCAGGCCGTTAACGCAACACATGCAACCGCCGGGGATCTCTTTGAGCACCGCGCCGCTGTCCGCCAGCAGCGCGCCGTCGATGCCGATCTCGCCGAATTCGTTGACCAGTACCGCCCAGCGTTCCTGGTCGGGCTTATGAGCCAGCAAATGGCGGATGGTGGTGGTTTTACCGCTGCCGAGAAAGCCGGTAATCAAATTGGTTTTGGTCATTAATAATTCCTGGCGTAAAAATTAACTTGCTTAATAAATGAGTTACGCTGCCTTGTCGATGAAGCGGCCGCAATTTAATTTGTGCTCTATCTCGCAAATTTTGCACGTCACCCTGCGCTTTTCAACCGGCAAAAGCCACTTTTCAAAGCAAGAAAATTCTTAGATAAAACCCTGTATTAGATGCGGTTAACTTTTGTTAGTAGCTTGTTTTTACATTGTTAATGACGCGATTAACGATCAAATTGCGTCCCTTTCCTTGCGATTATTCCTAACAAGATCCTCTATGGTTAAATTGGCTTAACTAAAAATGAGGTTGCCATGAATACCTTTCGGTTATTTTTGATCGTAGGAATGTTGTTTTCATGGACGGCAGTGAGTCATGCAGGAGTGGCCGGCGGGGTAATTCGCTTCGTCGGTTCTATCGTTGAAAGTCCTTGCACGGTCAATATTGCAGATTCTAAGGCGAATACGCAATGTTACCGCAACGGCCAGCGTTATCAGGCCCAGCAAGCGTTGTCAGGTTTTGATACTACACGCAAAGAACTTCCGCTAAATCTAGGCACAACCGAAATGAAGTGGGTAGACCAACAGAAGAAGCTCGCTGTTATGACGGTCGTTTATCGTTAAGTCGTTCCGCCATGCCGGCGTAACGTTACGCCGGCATGGTTATTCTCGGCCCTGCAGGCTCCTCACCGCATCACCCACTCCTTCACCGTTTCACGCGCCCCGCGATCGCGCAGCGACAAATAGGCTTGCGTTACCGCTTCGGTAAACGCCGCATGCGCCGCCAGCGTTTCGCCGAACACCGATTTCAGTGCCAGCAGCGCCGTTACGCGCCGCCGATCGTCCGGCGTGGCGGCGATCGTCTGTTGCAACACGTCTGCCAGCGGATCGCGAATGTCGATCGACTGACCGGCGTCATCGACGCCGCCGACGTAACGCATCCAGCCCGCCACGCCCAGCGCCAGCCCGCTATAGTCACCGCCGTGCCGCAGATGCCAGCGCACCGCGTCCAGCAGGCGCTGCGGCAGCTTCTGCGAGCCGTCCATGGCGATCTGCCAGGTGAGGTGTTGCAGCGCCGGATTGCTGAAGCGCGCGATAAGCTGTGCGGCGTAGTCGGCCAGACTGATGCCGGTGACGCTCAGCGTCGGGGCCTGTTCGTCCAGCATCAACCGCAGGGCGGCGCGGCGGTAGTGCTCATCCGCCATGCACTCGTTGATATAGCGGTAGCCGCCCAGGTAACCGAGGTAAGCCAGGAACGAATGGCTGCCGTTCAGCATGCGCAGCTTCATGTGTTCAAACGGCAGTACATCGCTGACCAGTTGGACGCCAGCCTGCTCCCACGCCGGGCGTCCGGCGGTAAAGTTGTCTTCCACCACCCATTGGATGAAGGGCTCGCAGGCGATGGCGCATTCGTCGCGCACGCCGCCCAGCGCGGCGGCGATCTCATCCAGCGTGGCCGGCGTGGCGGCCGGCACGATGCGATCCACCATGGTGCAGGGGAAGGTGGCGGCGGTGGCGATCCAGTCGGCGAGCGCCGGATCCCGCGCCTGCGCCAGATCGAGCACCGCCCGGCGCAGCACGTGGCCGTTCTCCGGAATATTGTCACAGGAGAGCAGGGAGAAGGCGGGCAAGCCGCGTTCGCGCCGCAGCCGCAGCGCTTCCACCAAAATGCCGGGCACGGTCTGCGGCTGATGCGGCCACGCCAGATCGGCGACGATCCCCGAATGCTGTCGATCCAGCCGCCCGCTGCCGGGCTCGATGCAATAGCCTTTTTCGGTAATGGTCATCGAAACGATCGCCACCTGCGGCTCGGCCAGCTTCTCCAGCACCGCGGTGATGCCTTCCAGCTTGCGATGCAGGCTCTCATGCACCGCACCGACCACGATGGCCTGATGGCCGTCCGCGCCTTTCTCCAGCACGCTGTACAGATGATCCTGTTGCCGCAGCGCCTCAAACAGCGGCACGCCGCCGGAAAGACTGATTTCGCAAATGCCCCAATCGCCGCCTTGGGCGCTCAGCAGCCGATCGGTCAGCAGCGCCTGATGCGCGCGGTGGAACGCGCCGAAGCCAAGGTGCACGATGCGGCTGCGCAGGGCCCGGCGGTCATAGTCCGGCTGCCGGACGGCGCTCGGCAGCGGGGTGTTGGCGATCGTTTTCATCTCATCTCCAAAACGGGTAAGACAGCTTGCGGGCCACTTGCGCCAAGTTAGCAGACCAGTTTTCCGCCGTGCAGGCAGGGTGGCACCGGTGATAAAAAACTGCGACCAGTGTAAAGATGTCGGCCAATTAAAGGAATTGGTCAGTCCAAAATAAGCCAGAATCGTGAAGTGGATCAACCAATGAGGGGATCGGTTTTGACAGCGCAGGCCGAAAGAGTAAGTTAAAGATAACTGACATCTAAATTAAACTGGTATAACAGCATTGCGGTGCGAGACAGGTATAAGGACAAAACATGGAACAAACATGGCGTTGGTATGGCCCGAACGATCCGGTTTCTTTGGACGATGTGCGTCAGGCCGGGGCGACCGGGGTGGTGACGGCGCTGCATCATATCGCGAACGGTGAAGTCTGGCCGATCGACGAAATCCGCGCGCGGCAGGCGCTGTTGGCGGAAAAGGGGCTGGTGTGGTCGGTGGTGGAGAGCGTGCCGGTACATGAGGAGATCAAAACCCACAGCGGCGACTGGCGGCGGTACATCGCCAATTACCAGCAGTCGCTGCGCAACCTGGCGGCCTGCGGCATCGACACCGTCTGCTACAACTTCATGCCGATCCTCGACTGGACGCGCACCGATCTGGCCTATCCGCTGCCGGACGGTTCCAAAGCGCTGCGTTTCGATCAGATAGCCTTCGCCGCGTTCGAGCTGCATATCCTGCAGCGCGCCGGCGCCGAGGCGGACTATACGCCGCAGGAACGCAGCCAGGCGGCGGCCCGTTTCGCCGCCATGAGTGAGGAAGAAAAAAATCGGCTGACCGGTAACATCATCGCCGGGCTGCCGGGGGCGGAGGAGGGCTACACGCTGGAACAGTTCCGCCGCCGGTTGGCGGAATACGACGGCATCGACAAGGCGCGGCTGCGCGAAAACATGGCGGTCTTTCTGCGCGCTGTCGTGCCGGTGGCGGAAGAGGCCGGCATCCGGCTGGCGGTGCACCCCGACGATCCGCCGCGGCCGATCCTCGGTCTGCCGCGCATCGTCTCCACGATTGAAGACATGCAGTGGCTGAAGCAGACCGTCGACAGCATTTATAACGGTTTCACCCTATGCACCGGTTCATACGGCGTGCGCGCCGATAACGATCTGGTGCGGATGATTGAGACCTTCGGCGATCGCATTCACTTTACCCACCTGCGCGCCACCTGCCGCGAGGAGAACCCGAAAAGCTTCCACGAAGGGGCGCACCTGCAGGGCGATGTGGACATGGTGGCGGTGATCGAAGCGATCCTGACCGAAGAGCTGCGTCGGCAACGGGCAGGCGATCGGCGGCCGATCCCGATGCGCCCCGATCATGGACATCAGATGCTGGACGACTTGAAAAAGAAAACCAATCCGGGCTATTCGGCCATCGGGCGGTTGAAAGGGCTGGCGGAGCTGCGCGGCGTCGAGCTGGCACTCAAGCGGCGCTTTTTCCCGGAATTGCCGTAGCGGAAAATGAAACGGGGCCGGGACTCGGCCCCGCTGGCGTCGACTAGTCGGCGCGGCTCATGTAGCGGCGTTCGGCGATATGAATGCGAATCTTGTCGCCTGCGCTGAGGTATTCCGGCACGTGGATCACCAGGCCGGTCGCCATGGTGGCCGGTTTGTTGCGGGCGCTGGCGGAAGCGCCTTTGATGCCCGGTGCGGTCTCGACGATTTCCATATCCACGGTCTGCGGCAGCTCCAGCGCCAGCACCTGGCCGTCCAGCGTCAGCACCTGCATGCCCGGCAGGCCGCCTTCCGGAATGAACAGCAGCTCATCTTCAATCTGGTCTTTCTTGAAGATGTACGGCGTGTAGTCTTCGTCATCCATGAACACGTATTCTTCGCCGTCGATATAGGAGAAGTTCACCTTGCGGCGCGACAGGGAAATGGTGTCCAGGATATCGTCGCCCTTGAAGCGTTCTTCCACTTTCAGGCCGGTGCGCACGTCGGAGAAGCGCATTTTGTATAGGGTGCTGGCGCCGCGGGCGCTCGGGCTCTGCACGTCGATATCTTTTACCAGCAGCAGCTTGCCGTTGTAGCTGATCGCCATGCCGCGCTTAATTTCGTTAGCTCTTGCCATTTCAATTCATCCGCAATGAAGAGTATTAGAGAAGTTGCGACAAGGTACTCGCGCCGCTGATTTCAGGCAATAGCCCGGCGTAAAAACAGTGCGGGAAAGGGAGAGCAGATGCTCTCCCTTCGGAGATTAGTGGAAGACCGGCAGCAGACCGAACAGCGACAGAATATGCGCGGCGGCGTTGATCAGCCCGAACAGGATGACGAACAGGACCACGCCGTTGCCGCCCGGTGCGCGGTATCCCGCCTGCGGGTGGCGGCGGCGGCTGGCGCGCGCCATCAGCGCCGGCACGATCACTGCCCAAATGGTGGCGGCCAGCCCGGCGAAGCCGATGGCGTACAGGAAACCGTTCGGGAACAGCAGCGCGGCCAGGGTCGGCGGCACAAAGGTCACCAGCGCGGTCTTGCTGCGTCCGACGGCGTCGTCCTTGAACTTGCAGAAGTCCGCCAGGTAATCGAACAGGCCCAGCGACACGCCGAGGAACGAGCTGGCCAGCGCCATATAGGAGAAGGCGTTCAGCAGTTGGCTGACGGTCTGGCTGCTGGAGACGTTGCCCATTTGCTTAAGCAGGCTGCCGATATTGCCGCCCTCGGCGATCACCTGTTTGAAGGCGTCGCGCGCGATATTGCCCTGAATCACATACTGCCACAGGATGTAGATCGCCAGCGCCAGCAGGGTGCCGTACACCAGGCTGCGCACCACGGAGCCGCTGTCCTTGTGGTAGTACTTCACCAACCCGGGAATGTTGCCGTGGTAACCGAACGAGGTCAGCAGGTAAGGCAACGCCGCCAGGGCGTAAGGCAGATAGCTGGCCTGATCATCGCCGGTGTTGAACAGCACCGCAGGCTGCACGTGGGTGAACATGTCACCCACCGACATCACGAAGGTGATCACCATACCGCCGATCAGAATGGTGCTCAGGCGATCGACCGCGCGGGTGGAGAGCCAGACGATAAACGCCACGACCAGCGCGAACACCAGGCCGGCGGTGGTCTGGCCGACGCCGACGATGCCCTCCAGCGTGTGGGCGATGATCGAGCCGCCGGCGGAGATATAGGCGTAGGTCAGGATGTACAGCACGAACGCCACCGACAGGCCGTTCACAGCGTTCCAGCCTTTACCCAGCAGGTCCTTGACCATGGTATTGAAGCTGGCGCCGCTCGGATAGTGCAGCGTGGCTTCGAGGATCATCAGGCCGGAAAGCAACATGCAGGCCCAGGTATACACCAACAGCGCGACGGAGCCGCTGAACCAGACACCGGAAGTGACGATCGGAATGGAAAACATGCCGGCGCCAACGGCGGTTCCGGCAATGATCATCGCGCCGCCGAGGACGGAAGGGCGGGCCAGCTTCTGGATGGTGTCCGTAGACATGCGTGCTCCTGATGGAAGAGGTTCTTTTGTACTAGCTCAATGGTACATGGGTGTATGGCGCATGTAAAGCGGGGTAATTGCACGTTTCACGCGTTTTTGTCTTTAAATCAAGGTGTGTTGGGCGTTTATTCGCCATAGGATGACGCCGGCCGGCGCAGGGCGATGAGTGTAAAGATCGCCGGGGCGCAGGGATTCTGCTGGCGGCAGCCGCGCGCGGCTGCTATTGTCGCGCTTCTTTTCCCCAGCCCACCAGGAGTAGCGCTGATGGACTGTCGCAGCGACTGCGGCGCCTGCTGTATCGCGCCGTCAATATCCAGCCCGATCCCCGGCATGCCGAACGGCAAGCCCGCCAATACCCGCTGCATTCACCTGGATGAACGGCTGCGCTGCGGCCTGTTTCATTCGCCGCTGCGGCCGAAAGTGTGCGGCAGCCTGCAGCCGAGCCGCGACATGTGCCACGATCACCGCGATCAGGCGCTGATTTATCTCGCCAGGCTGGAAGCGGACACCGCGCCCTAAGCGTCTTTCAACCGCCACAGGCACAGCGTGGCCCCCACCGTCATCGCCAGCGCGGCGTAAAACACCGCATGGTAGTTCCAGATTTCCGCCACCGCGCCGGCGATTGAGCCGGCGATGATCCAGCCCACCCGGGTGGTGTTGGTGAACAGCGTGGTGGCCGCCCCGGCCTGGCCGGGCATCAAATCCTGAAAGTAGAGCATGCCGATCCCCGCCAGCACGCCGATAAACGCCGCATTCAGCAGTTGCAGGGCGATGAGCTGCCAGCTGCCGGTGATAAACAGCAGGCCGCAGTAGAACAGCACGCCGGCGACCACCGCCCCGCGCATCAGGCGGCGTTTGCCGCTGTGCTTCGCCGCCAGGCCGGCGAGCAGCATGATCGGGATCTCCAGCCCGGCGGCGGCGCCCATCAATATCCCGGCCAGCCGCTCCGGCAGCCGCAGCTCGTGCACCACGTACAGCGGCATGTTGATCAGGTACATGCTGTTGGCGGTCCACATCAGGGTGCAGGCGACGAACAGCAGCAGCGAATCGCGGCGGTGCTGCCGCGGTGCGGCCAGGGGCGCGTTCGTCGCCGCGGTTTTCGGCATCGAGGGCAGCTGTTTCCACACCAGCAGGCCGCACAGTACAAAGGCCGCCGCGCCCGCCAGATACATGGCCTTAAAGCCGAAGCCCAGCGCCAGCGCGAAGGCGATCGGCGGGCCAATGACCCAGGCCAGGGAGACCTGGGCGCGCATGATGGAGGTGAACATCACCGCCTCGCGGCCGGTACGGTCGGCATGCTCACGCGCCAGCGCAAACATCTGCGGGTTGGCGGTGGAGCCGAAGCTGGTAAGCACCACGCCGACGATCAGCAGCAGGTAATAATCACGGTTCCAGGCGAACAGCGTGAACCCCAGCGCACCCAGCATGCAGCAGAGGAAGATCAGCGATTTGCGGTCGCCTCGTTTATCCGAACGGCCGGCGAGAAACTGGCTGACCAGAATGCCGATCACCGCGCTGCCGGTAAAGAACAGCCCGACCAGCGCCGGCCGTACCTTGACCTCGGTTTCCAGAAACAGGCTCAGCGTCGGGGTTTGCAGGGCGCCGGCGATGCCGGTAAGAAACGCCACCGCCAAAAAGGCCAGCGAAGTGAGATCGGGCGCGCGTCGCGTTACTGCGGATGAAGTCGGCATGGTGGTTGAGAATTCGTCGAAAAAGGAAGGTCGCGCGCATCATACGCCCGTTGAAATGAAACGCAAACCGCTCCCTTTCGGCGAAGGGTAAACGGATATGTCGCGCGGCGACGAGAAAAAAGGGGCGCGTTGCGCCCCCTTGCTTGCCGGTAAATCAGGCGCCTTGCGGCACCGCGTGCGCGGTATTTTTCAATACCGGCCCCCGATACTTCTCGATCTGCAGCTGCGCCATCTGCCCGCAGTTGCCCTGCGCCAGGCTGGAAGAGCCGATGTCGAAGGTCAGGCAGTTGACGTTGCCGTTCTTGCACAGCGAGCCGGGCTGCGCCGGATCGGCCGGATCGAACCAGGCGCCTTCGCTGATGCGCACCACGCCCGGTCGCACGTCTTCGCTGACCACCGCACCCACCAGGATCTGGCCGCGATCGTTGAACGCCCGCACCAGATCGCCGCCGCTGATGCCGCGCGGCTGCGCGTCCTGCGGATGGATCAGGATAGCTTCACGATCCGCTACCGCGTATTTCTCGCGCAGCGGCGTGTTGTCGAGCTGAGAGTGCAGCCGGTTGGTCGGGTGCGCGGTATTGAGCGACAGCGGATACTTGGCCGCTTCCGGCCCGCGATACCACTCGTGCGGCGGCATCCAGGTCGGGATGCCGGGGCAATCCTCGTAATGCATTTTGGCGATGGCGTCGGAGTAGATCTCGATCTTGCCCGACGGCGTGCCCAGCGGGTTCAACAGCGGGTTGTCGCGATAGTCGGCGAAGCGCACCCACTGCTTGTTGGCCTCCGGCACCGGGAAGCGCACGTAGTTGTTGGATTGCCAGAACATGTCGAACGGCGGCAGCGCCACCCGGGCCGCGCGCGCCTGGTTCTTCATGTCGTCGTACATGCCTTTCAGCCACTGGGTTTCGTCCTTGCCCTCGGTAAAGGCTTCCTGCACGCCCAGCCTGGCCGCCATCGCCGAGAAGATGTCGAAGTCGCTGCGCGACTCGTGCTGCGGCGGCACGCATTGATGCATCGGGAACACGTAGAGCTGCGAATAGTCGCCGCCCATTTCCAGATCGTTGCGCTCGTAGCTGGTGGTGGCCGGCAGCACGATGTCGGCATGCTTGGCGGTGGCGGTCCAGTAAGGCTCGTTGACCACGATGGTGTCCGGCCGCTGCCAGGCTTTGACCAAGTTATTGGTGTCTTGATGCTGGTGGAAGGTGTTGCCGCCCGCCACATACACCATTTTCACCTCAGGGTAAGTGACCTTGGCACCGTTGAAGTCGATGGTTTTGCCCGGGTTGCTCAGGCATTCGGCGATGCGCGCCACCGGGATCGGCGCCGGGGAGTTCTTCGGCGCGTTGCCGGCGGAGATGCCGGCGATGATGCCGCCCTTGGCGGTCGGGCTGCCGCCGGAGGAATAGTGATAGCTGAAGCCGAAGCCGCCGCCCGGCAGGCCGATCTGGCCGAGCATCGCCGCCACCGTCACCAGCAGCCAGTGCTGCTGTTCGCCGTGGTGCTGGCGCTGAATGCCCCAGCCGCCCATGATCATGGTGCGATGCTTCGCCATCTCGCGTGCCAGACCGCGCAGCGTGTCGGCATCGACGCCGCTGATGTCGGCCGCCCATTCGGCGGTTTTCGCCACGCCGTCGCTCTCGCCCAGCAGGTAGGCCTGGAACTTGTCGAAGCCGACGGTGTAGGTTTTCAGGAAGTCCGGGTTATGCAGCTTCTCGGTCAGCAGCGTGTGGGCGATGCCGATCAGCATGGCGCCGTCGGTATAAGGACGCGGGGCGATCCACTGCGCATTGACGAACTTGGCGCTGTCGCTGTGCACCGGATCGATGCTGATCACCCGGGTGCCTTTCTGCTTCAGCGCCTCGAAGCCGGTCTGGCCGACGTGATCCGGCACGTTCCAGCTGTTTTTCAGCGTGACCATCGGGTTGCAACCCCACAGGATCACCAGCTCGCTGTTCTCGATCACGTTCGGCCAGGCGGTCTGCTGTTCGTAGACCTCCATCGAACCGACCACGTGCGACATGATCACCTGCGCCGCGCCGGTGGAGTAGTCGCCGGCGTAGCCGAGGAAACCGCCGGTCAGGTTCATCAGGCGCTGCAGCAGCGTGCGGCTGTTGTGCAGCATACCGACGCTTTTCCAGCCGTAGGAACCGGCGTAGATCGACTGCGGCCCGTGATCTTTCTGCAGGCGAACGATCTCATTGCACACCAGCTCGGTCGCTTTGTCCCAGCTGACGCGCACCCACTCGTCGCGGCCGCGCAGCTCGGTGCGGCTGCCGGGGCCGCCCTCCAGCCAGCTTTTACGCACCATCGGGTATTTGATGCGGTTCTCGGCGTGCACCTGATAAGGCGCCATGGTGATCAGCTCATTCGGATACGGATCCGTCCTGCACCGGCTGCACGCCTACCATCTTGCCGTCTTGCACGATGGCCTCGAACGCGCCCCAGTGGGCGCCGGTCAGAATGCCTTTTTGCGCCTGACGCAAGACGATGAACTGCGGCAGCGCTTCGCTGATGGCCTGCGCCAGCGCCGCTTTGGGCCATAAGCCTGCCAGCAGCGGGGCGGCGGCCAGCGCGGCGGCCCCGGTCAGGAAGCGGCGGCGGCTCATTGTTAACGGTTGTTGGTTGCTCATTGCGCTTCTCCCTTAAAGCTTGGCCGGTGCGGCAGGTGGCATGTCGCTGGCGTGTTTTTGTACGTATTGCGTCAGCACGCGCAGCTGTTCCTGCGTCAGCGAGGTGCGCGGCGCCATGCCTTTGATGACGCCGATCCATTGGTTGGCGTTGAAGCGATCGAGCGCGGTCAGCCCGTGGCAACCGGTGCAGTTGGCCGACATCATGTCCGCAGCGTAGCGCCAGATTTTTTGCTGATCGTCAATTAACTGTTTACGCGGCAGCCACACCTGCAGAGAAACCTGATGCCAGACCAGGCCGGTTTCCGCATCGGTCTGGGTGGAGGCGGTCTTCAGCTGTTGGCGCGCGTCTTCACCCAGCAGCACGCTGAGGATGCGTTTGCCCTGCGCGGCGTAGAACACTTCGCTGACGCCGTCCTGCTGCCAGCCGCTCACGGTGGCCAGCACCTTGTCGCCCTCCTGCTTCACCACCTGCACTTCGGTGGACGGCATCAGGTTGCCGGCGTTATGGCTGTCGTTGGCGCCGAGGAAGAACGGCTCGGTGGCGATGGTGTAAAGGGTGGTGGCGTCCGGTGCGGTCAGCGCCGCGGCCTTCGCCAGCTCGGCGGCGCCGGCCTGGGTTTCGCCGCTCATATCCGGCAGGATGTGGGCTACGCCCTTATGGCAATCGATGCAGGTCTCGCCCTGTTTGATCGCCACCGGGTGCTGCAGGCGCGCCTCAGGGCGCTGGGCGGTGATGTCCATGGCGTCGTAGCTGTGGCAGGAGCGGCAGGTGGCCGAGTCGTTCTCTTTCAGCGTTTTCCAGACCGACTGCGCCATCGCCAGCTTGTGCGCTTCGTATTTTTCCGGCGTATCGATGGTGCCGACCATCTCGCCGTAAATGTCTTTCACCGCGCGGATTTTGGTCCACAGGTAATCGATCGGCTGGTGCGGCACGTGGCAGTCGGCGCACTCGGCGCGGATACCCTTGGTGTTTTGGAAGTGGACGCTGCCCTGATATTCGGCCAGCGGTTGTTGCATGGTGTGGCAGGAAACGCAGAAGGCGGTATCGCTGGTTTTATGGAAGACGGTGGCGGTCCCGGCCAACAGCGCCGCGCCGAGGATAATCCCCAGCAGCAAAAGCCATAGCCATCCCCACCGGCGCTTTTTTTCAAAGCCAGTCAGTTTTTTGCTCATGGTAAACCCGCTTATAATTATGAATTTAAAATAAAATCTTGCCAAAAGGCCGCCGACCGGAGGTCAGAATGCCACGTCGATTGCAGGGGTAATAATAGAAGAGGGTTAACCCCATAGGGTTATCCGTAGTCAAAAAAAGGGCATATATCGCAAAAAATAGCGTTATATTCTAATTTATATAGCGGTGAAGCAGTGCGGCAGGGGAAGCGAGCGCAACATGCGCTCGCGATGGGTCAGGCCGTGGGCACATAGGCCTGGCCGCTCAGCCACAGGCGGATGGCGGTGCGGCTGGCTTCGAAATGCGGCTCCGGCAGGGCGTCCGGCGCGCACCAGCGCCACTCGGCGCACTTTTCAGGTTCTTTCAACTCGGCGCTGCCGCCGGGATGATCCACCTGCAGGCAAACAGACACCGTGTGTTTGCCTTCGGCGCGCCAGGTTTGCAGATTGTTGCTGACGCCCACGAAGCGCGGCGGGTCGATGAGCAACCCGGTCTCTTCGGCGATTTCGCGCTGGGCGCACTGCTCGAAGGTTTCACCGGCCTCCAGATGCCCGCCGGGGATCGACCAAAAGGGCGCGTGGGAACCGCAGCGTTTGCCCAACAAAATCTCGCCCTGCGGGTTGACGATGATCACCCCGACGCCCGTCACTACGTTCATGCTTTTCTCCGTCAGCAAAGTTTCAGCACAGTATGTCATTTTGCCCCGGCGCTGACCAATGCGCCGGCGAAAGTGTGCGTAAGCTCAAAAATCTGCAATGGCAAAAGGGAGAAAGCTTGCTTTCACCTTGCGCTGCTTACACACTCCTTGAAACGTTTCAGCGTTATCCGGCCGCTTGTGGCGAGCGGGTCACGCTCCTTTTTCTCAATAAAGCTGAAACGATTCAATTCAGCAGGAGAGGAGAATCATGTTCCAGTTGTCACCGCAAGACATTCATCTGGGCGCCGCTGCCGACGGTAAGCAGGAGGCCATCCGCCAGGTGGCCGCCGCCCTGACCGAAGCCGGCTGCGTCAGCGCCGGTTACGTGGACGGCATGCTGCAGCGCGAACTGCAGACGTCCACCTATCTGGGCAACGGCATCGCCATTCCGCACGGCACCATCGATACCCGCGATCTGGTGCTGAAAACCGGCGTGCAGGTATTCCAGTTCCCGCAGGGCATCGCCTGGGGCGAAGGCCAGACCGCCTATGTGGCGATCGGTATCGCCGCCCGCTCCGACGAGCATTTGGCGCTGCTGCGCCAGCTCACGCACGTGCTGAGCGATGACGGCGTGGCGGAGCGGCTGGCGAAAACCACCTCCGCGGAAGAGCTGCGCAGCCTGCTGATGGGCGAACAGCAGAGCGCCGAATTCCAGTTCGACGTTTCGCTGATTGCGCTCGACGTCGCGGCCGACAGCCTGATGACGCTGCAGGCGCTGAACGCCGGCCGGCTGCAAAAGGCCGGCGCGGTCAACGCGCAGTTCGTCAGCGATGCCATCACCCGCAAGCCGCTGAACCTGGGGCAGGGCATCTGGCTGAGCGACAGCGTCGAAGGCAACCTGGCCAGCGCTGCCACCGTCAGCCGCCCGGCGCAGGCTTTCGTGGAAGACGGCGAGCCGGTGGCGCTGCTGCTGACGGTGTCGGTCGCCGATGCGCAGCCGCTGGCGGTGCTCAACTACCTCAGCGATCTGCTGCTGGCCAACAAAGCTGAACGCCTGCTGAAGGCGGATGCCGCCGGGGTGCTGGCGCTGCTGACCAGCGAAGTGGCCGAGGAGAGCAGCGTGCTGAGCGCCGAATTTGTGATCCGCAACGAGCACGGCCTGCACGCACGGCCGGGCACGGCGCTGGTCAACGTGATCAAAAGTTTCAACAGTGACATCACCGTCACCAACCTGGACGGCAGCGGTAAGCCGGCCAACGGGCGCAGCCTGATGAAGGTGGTGGCGCTGGGCGTGAAGAAAGGGCATCACCTGCGCTTTACCGCCAATGGAGAAGATGCTGAAGCCGCGCTGAAGGCGATCGGCGAAGCGATTAATGAAGGACTGGGCGAGGGCGCAGCATGAGCAGAAGAGTAGCAACGATCACCTTGAACCCGGCGTACGATCTGGTGGGCTTCTGCCCGCAGATCGAGCGCGGGGAAGTCAACCGGGTAAAAACCGCCGGCCTGCATGCCGCCGGTAAGGGTATCAACGTCGCCAAAGTGTTGAAGGATTTGGGCATCGACGTCACCGTCGGCGGTTTCCTGGGCAAAGACAATCAGGACGGTTTCCAGCTGCTGTTCAGCGATCTGGGGATCGCCAACCGCTTCCAGGTGGTGCCGGGCCGCACCCGCATCAACGTCAAGCTGACGGAAAAAGACGGTGAAGTGACCGACTTCAACTTCTCCGGTTTTGAAGTGACGCCGCAGGACTGGGATCGCTTCGTCAGCGACTCGCTGAGCTGGCTGGGCCAGTTCGACATGGTGGCGGTGAGCGGCAGCCTGCCGGCCGGCGTCGATCCCGATGCCTTTACCGACTGGATGACCCAGCTGCGCGCCAAGTGCCCGTGCATCATTTTCGACAGCAGCCGCGAAGCGCTGGTCGCCGGGCTGAAGGCTTCGCCGTGGCTGGTCAAACCGAACCGCCGCGAGCTGGAAATCTGGGCCGGCCGCCCGCTGCCGACGCTGGCGGACGTGGTCGAGGCCGCGCATGCGCTGCGCGAACAGGGCATCGCCCACGTGGTGATCTCCCTCGGCGCGGAAGGCGCGCTGTGGGTTAACGCGTCCGGCGCCTGGATCGCCAAACCGCCGTCCTGTGAGGTGGTCAGCACCGTGGGCGCCGGCGATTCGATGGTCGGCGGCCTGATTTACGGCCTGCTGATGCGCGAATCCAGTGAACACACCCTGCGTCTGGCCACGGCGGTAGCGGCGCTGGCGGTCAGCCAGAGCAACGTCGGCGTGACCGATCGTCCCCAGTTGGCCGCGATGATGGCGCGCGTCGATCTGAAACCTTTCAATCAATAGCAGGAGGCAGAATGAAAACGCTGCTGATGGTAGACAGTTCGCTGGGGCAGGCCCGTGGCCACCTGGCGAAACGCATGCTGGAGGCTGCCGCGGCCAAAACCGGCCTGACGCTGGTCGAGTCGCTGCAGGACGCCGAACTGGTGGCGGTGATGGGGCAGTCAGCCCCTGCTGATGCCGGGTTGAACGGCAAATTGGTGTATGTGGGCGACGTAGAGCAGGCGGTGCGTGAACCGGACGCTTTTCTGGCGCGCGCCAAGGCCGAAGCTGAAACCTATCAGGCACCGCAGGCGGCGGCGCCGGTGAAAGCCGATGGGCAAAAACGCATCGTGGCGATCACCGCTTGCCCAACCGGCGTGGCGCACACCTTTATGGCGGCCGAAGCCATTGAAAGCGAAGCGAAGAAACGCGGCTGGTGGGTGAAGGTGGAAACGCGCGGCTCCGTCGGTGCCGGCAACGCCATCACCCCGGAAGAAGTGGCGGCGGCGGATCTGGTGATCGTCGCGGCGGATATCGAAGTGGATCTGGAGAAGTTTGCCGGTAAGCCGATGTACCGCACTTCCACCGGCCTGGCGCTGAAGAAAACAGCCCAGGAACTGGACAAGGCGCTGGCCGAGGCCGAGGTATTCCAGCCGCAGCAGCGCGGTAGTGCGGCGCCGGCGGGTAAAAAGAAAGAGGGCAACGGCCCGTATCGCCACCTGCTGACCGGCGTGTCCTACATGCTGCCGATGGTGGTGGCCGGCGGTCTGTGCATCGCGCTGTCGTTCGTGTTCGGCATCAAGGCGTTTGAAGTCAAAGACACGTTGGCGGCGGCGCTGATGCAGATTGGCGGCGGCTCCGCCTTTGCGCTGATGGTGTCGGTATTGGCCGGTTTCATCGCCTTCTCCATCGCGGATCGCCCGGGCCTGACGCCGGGCCTGATCGGCGGCATGCTGGCCGTGAGCACCGGCGCCGGGTTCCTCGGCGGCATCATCGCCGGTTTCCTGGCGGGTTACGTCGCCAAGGCGATCAGCAGCAAGCTGCGCCTGCCGCAGAGCATGGAAGCGCTGAAGCCAATCTTGATCATTCCGCTGGTGGCCAGCCTGATCACCGGTCTTATCATGATTTACGTGGTCGGCACGCCGGTCGCGAAAATCATGGAAGGCCTGACCCATTGGCTGCAGTCGCTGGGCACCGCCAACGCGGTGCTGCTGGGGGCGATTCTCGGCGCGATGATGTGTACCGACATGGGCGGCCCGGTGAACAAAGCGGCCTACGCCTTTGGCGTGGCGCTGCTCAGTTCCTCGGTGTATGCGCCAATGGCGGCGATCATGGCCGCCGGCATGGTGCCTCCGCTGGCGATGGGGCTGGCGACGCTGCTGGCGCGCCACAAGTTCGAGAAATCCGAACGGGAAGGCGGCAAAGCGGCACTGGTGCTGGGCCTGTGCTTTATCTCTGAAGGGGCGATCCCGTTCGCCGCCCGCGATCCGATGCGCGTGCTGCCTTGCTGCATTGCCGGCGGGGCGCTGACCGGTGCGCTGTCGATGGCGTTCGGTGCCAAACTGATGGCGCCGCACGGCGGGCTGTTCGTGCTGCTGATCCCGGGCGCAATCACGCCGGTGCTGCTGTATCTGGTGGCGATCGCCGCCGGTACCCTGCTGGCGGGCGTGGCTTATGCCCTGCTGAAGCGTGCTGAAACGTCGGTGGCCGCCGCGGCGTAACTGACGTCGGTATCGCCAAAACGCGCAGCCCTGGGCTGCGCGTTTTTGTTTGTGGTTGAGGCAGTTAGCACGATTTACCCCTGGCCAAAAGCCACAACGCTTTCTAAGCTGACAGCGCGACTTTGTTCATGCGAACAAGGAATGACTCAAGGAGATTCATCCGTGGCTAAAAAAGTGGCGATCGTACTGGCATCCGGTTTCGCCGATTGGGAATACGCGCTGATTGCCGGCGTTGGCGGCCCGTTTTATGGGCTGGAGGTAGCGTTTTTTGCGCCGCAGGTCGGAACGTTTCGCTCGCAGGGCGGGCTGACGGTAGAGGTTGAAAAAAGCGTGGCCGAATTGGCGGATTGGCGCCCCGAGGTGCTGGTGGTGGTCGGCGGCACCCTGTGGGAAACCGAACGGGCGCCGGATATCAGCGCGTTGCTCAACGAGCAGTTTCAACGTGGCGCGACTCTGGCGGGCATTTGCGGTGGAACGTTGGCGTTGGCGCGGGCCGGCCTGTTGAACGGCAGGGCGCATACTTCCAACGACGCCGGGTTTTTGACGCGCCATGCTGAGGGCTACACCGGGCAGCGCCATTTCGTTGCGAGCGCCGCCGCCGTCGTGGATGACCGTGTCATTACGGCTCCGGGATCGGCGCCGGTCAGCTTTACCGCCGCCGTGTTCAGCGCTGCGGGCCTGGATGAAGAGACGCTGCGCCAGTTCAGCGCCATGTTGGCGGCGGAGCACGCGGTGGGGGAAACCGCTCGCGCCTAGGCGAGCGGCCAGAGGTGGGTTACTGCTGCGCCTTCAGCCAGGCGATCTCTTCCGCCCAGATATCCGGATTTACCGTTTCCAGAATCAGCGGGATATTGTTGAAACGCGGATCGCGCATGATGTAGCTGAACACCGTTTTGCCGATGTTGCCCTCTCCCAGGCTGTGGTGGCGGTCGACGCGGCTGTTGAACTCGCTTTTGGCGTCGTTCAGGTGCATGCCGCGCAGGTAGTTGAAACCGACGATGTCGCCAAGCTGCTTAAAAGTGCGCTCGCACTCTTCTTCGGTACGCAGATCGTACCCGGCGGCGAAGGCGTGGCAGGTGTCGATGCAAACGCCGACGCGGCTCTTGTCTTCCACGCCGTCGATGATCGCCGCCAGATGTTCGAATTTGAAGCCCAGGTTGCTGCCCTGGCCGGCGGTGTTTTCGATCACCGCCGTCACGCCGGCGGTTTTATCCAGCGCGATGTTGATCGATTCGGCGATGCGCGCCAGGCACTTGTCTTCATCGATTTGCAGCAGGTGGCTGCCCGGGTGGAAGTTCAGCAGCGTCAGCCCCAGCTGTTCGCAGCGCTGCAACTCGTCGATAAACGCCTCGCGCGATTTTTCCAACGCCTCGGCCACCGGGTGGCCCAGGTTGATCAGGTAGCTGTCGTGCGGCAGGATCTGCCCCGGCCCGAAGCCATACTGCGCGCAGGCGCTCTTGAACTTATCGATCACGTCGGCGGCCAGCGGCGCGGCCTTCCATTGACGCTGATTTTTGGTGAACAGGGCGAACGCGGTCGCCTCCAATTCGTGCGCGCGGATAACCGCCTGATCCACGCCGCCTGACGCGCTGACATGTGCACCGACAAACTTCATCTTCATTCTCCTGTGTTATCGGTGACATTATGGCATTGATGGCGGGCGGATTGAATGATGAAAAGCGGCGGCCCGCCGAAGCGGGCCGCTGAAGGGGATGATTAGAGCCAGTGTTGCACCAGCTGGTTTATCGCGCCGCCGCCGACCAGCAGCCAGACGAACAGCAGCGTGGCCAACAGAATCGGTTTCATCCCGGCCTGGCGCACGGCGCTGATGTGGGTGGTCAAGCCCAGCGCCGCCATCGCCATCGCCAGCATCCAGGTGTCGGCGGTGATCAGGTGGCGCACCAGCGTGGCCGGCAGCAGGTTGAAGGAGTTCAGCCCGGCGACGGCGATAAACAGCACGGCAAACCACGGAATGGTGATGGCGGATTTTTCCGCCTTGCCTGCGCCGCCGCGGCTGATGTAGCCCGACAGCAGCAGCAGGAACGGCGCCAGCATCATCACGCGGATCATCTTGGCGATCACCGCCGCATTTTCGGCGTCCGGCCCGATGGCGTGCCCGGCGGCGACCACCTGAGCCACTTCGTGGATGGTGGAGCCGGCGTAGATGCCGAAGGTTTCCTGGCTGAACGGCAGCCACTGGAAGTGTTCGTTCAGCTGATACAGCCATGGGTAGGCGAAGATCGCCAGGGTGCCGAACACCACCACGGTCGAGACCGCCACCGCCACTTTGCTGGAGTCGGCCTTCAGCACCGGCTCGGTGGCCATCACCGCCGCCGCGCCGCAAATGCTGCTGCCGGCGCCGATCAGCATCGCGGTTTGGCTGTCGATGCCGAACACTTTCTTGCCAAGCCAGCAGGCCAGCAGGAAGGTGGTGGTCAGGGTCAGCGCATCGATGATGATGCCGCTGGCGCCTACGTCGGCGATCTGCTGAAAGGTCAGGCGGAATCCGTAAAGGATAATGCCCAGACGCAGCAGGCGTTGTTTGGCCAGCTGCACGCCGCCGTGACAAACGGTTTGCCAGCGGGGATACAGCGTGT
The DNA here is from genome assembly GCF_010119335.3 of Serratia sp. HRI. Lineage (NCBI taxonomy): Bacteria > Pseudomonadati > Pseudomonadota > Gammaproteobacteria > Enterobacterales > Yersiniaceae > Serratia > Serratia sp. HRI. The sequence continues at coordinate 4,456,742 of NZ_CP083690.1, forward strand.
TGCCCACCAGAATGCCGAACAGGATCGCCAGCGTCAGCGCCCCCAGGCCCAGCTCCGCCACCCAGGGAATGTCGCCGGCCCAGACGGCCAGCGCGGTGAGCGCGCCGGTCAGCGCCAGCCCCGGTATCAGGCGCGGCAGGCCGAACAGCGGAAAGCGTCGCTCGGGATAAGTGTGAGTGGTATCAGTCGCCATAAAAGTCAGTCCTTCAGTCTGTTTCTTGCTGCTAAGAGTACGTTTGGGCTGAATAAAAGAGAAATTGATTATATATTTATAACCTATCTGAATAAGTGGTATGGCGTCAGGCATTGGCATAAAGCCGCATTGCGGCTAGGGTGAGGAGGAGCGGCGAGCCGCCGTCAACTTTCCAACTGAACAGGAGCAGGCGATGGATACCGACGATCAACGCAGAGAGCAGATAGACCAGGAAGTGGGGCGCGCGGTGCGGCGGTTGATTGAAGAAAACAAGGTGGTCGATCGCGATCGCCTGGTGGCGATGCTGCAATTAATACAGCGGGACGAAGCCGGCACGCCGCGCGAGGCGGTGCTGGCTGCGGCGGCGCAGCTGGTCGCCTTGGGCAAGTAACGCGCCGAATTGGCTGTAAACCGGGTAGCCTCGCCGGGCTACCCACATCATATTGACATCATTTTGCGGTTCTCTGGCAGAACCCTTTTTCACTACCGGGACGGCTATGCATATCACGTTGCGTCAACTGGAAGTCTTCACCGAAGTGCTGAAAAGCGGTTCGACCACTCAGGCCTCGGTGGTGCTGGCGCTGTCGCAGTCGGCGGTCAGCGCGGCGCTGGCGGATCTGGAGGGGCAACTGGGCGTGCAGCTGTTCGATCGCGTCGGCAAACGGCTGGTGATCAACGAGCACGGCCGGTTGTTGTATCCCAAGGCGCTGGCGCTGCTGGAGCAGGCGGGGGAGATCGAGCAGCTGTTTCGTCATGACGGCGGGGCGCTGCGCATCGCCGCCAGCAGCACCATCGGCAACTACATGCTGCCGGAGATGATCGCCCGTTACCGCCGGGATTTTCCGGCCACGCCGCTGGAGCTGAACGTCGGCAACAGCCAGGACGTGATCGTGGCGGTGGCGGATTTCCGCGTCGATCTGGGGCTGATCGAAGGGCCTTGCCATATGCCGGAGCTGGTGACGCAGCCGTGGCTGGAGGACGAGCTGGTGGTGTTCGCCGCGCCGGACAACCCGCTGGCCCATCAACCGCCGACGCTGGAGGCGTTGGCCAATGCGCCGTGGATCTTGCGCGAGCGCGGTTCGGGCACCCGCGAGGTGCTGGATCATCTGCTGTTGGCGCACCTGCCGCACTTCCAGCTGGTGATGGAGCTCGGCAACTCGGAGGCTATCAAGCACGCGGTGCGGCACGGCATCGGCATCAGCTGCCTGTCGCGGCGGGTGGTGGCGGAACAGCTGGCCAGCGGCGCGCTGGTAGAACTGCCGGTACCGCTGCCGCCGCTGCGGCGCACCCTGTACCTGATCCGCCATCGGCAAAAGCACATTTCCAACGCATTACAGCGTTTTCTCAGCTATTGCGCGCTGTAATCGGCAGCGCGTCACGCCCTCTGCTGCCGCGCAGGCCGGAAAAAGCATAAAAACCTGCGCGCGCTCACATTAATGAGAGTAAGTAAGGCCATAAGGGCCGCGGCTAATAATTGCCTCTGAATTATGAAGCTATCTTATATCAGTGCAATGTTGCTAGTTCACCGGCGGGTATTTGTTACAATCCGCCCTCATTTTTCAAAGAGCAGATAGGGTACGAATGGCTCAGCAGGATATAAAAACATCGGGGCAGCAAGCACCCGGATTGCGCCGCGAGCTGAAAGCCCGGCATTTGACCATGATCGCCATCGGTGGCTCCATCGGCACCGGCCTGTTCGTCGCCTCCGGCGCCACGGTTTCTCAGGCAGGCCCCGGCGGAGCACTGCTGTCTTACGCGCTGATCGGTTTGATGGTGTACTTCCTGATGACCAGCCTGGGCGAACTGGCGGCCTTTATGCCGGTCTCCGGTTCATTCTCCACCTACGGCGCCAAATACGTGGAAGAAGGCTTCGGCTTCGCGCTGGGCTGGAACTACTGGTACAACTGGGCGGTGACCATCGCCGTTGACCTGGTGGCCTCGCAGTTGGTGATGAGCTACTGGTTCCCGGACACCCCCGGCTGGATCTGGAGCGCGCTGTTCCTCGGCCTGATGTTCCTGCTGAACTACATTTCGGTGAAAGGGTTCGGCGAGGCGGAATACTGGTTCGCGCTGATCAAGGTCAGCACCGTGATTATCTTCATCGCCGTCGGCGTGCTGATGATCGTCGGCATTCTGAAGGGCGGCGAGCACGCCGGCTGGCAGAACTGGACGATAGGGGACGCGCCGTTCGCCGGTGGCTTCTCGGCGATGATCGGCGTGGCCATGATCGTCGGCTTCTCGTTCCAGGGTACCGAGCTCATCGGCATCGCGGCCGGCGAATCGGAAAACCCGGGTAAAAACATCCCGCGCGCGGTGCGTCAGGTGTTCTGGCGTATCCTGCTGTTCTATATCTTCGCCATTCTGATCATCAGCCTGATCATTCCGTACACCGATCCGAGCCTGCTGCGCAACGACGTGAAGGACATCAGCGTCAGCCCGTTTACCCTGGTGTTCCAGCATGCCGGCCTGCTGTCGGCGGCGGCGGTGATGAACGCGGTGATCCTGACGGCGGTGCTGTCGGCCGGTAACTCGGGCATGTACGCCTCTACCCGCATGCTGTTCACCCTGGCGTCAGAAGGCAAGGCGCCGCGCATCTTCGCCAAGCTGTCGAAAGGCGGCGTGCCGCGCAACGCGCTGTACGCGACCTGCGTGGTGGCCGGGCTGTGCTTCCTGACGTCGATGTTCGGTAACCAGTCGGTTTACCTGTGGCTGCTGAATACCTCGGGCATGACCGGTTTCATCGCCTGGTTGGGCATCGCCATCAGCCACTATCGCTTCCGTCGCGGTTACATGCTGCAGGGGCGCGATCTGAACGACTTGCCGTACCGTTCCGGGTTCTTCCCGCTGGGGCCGATCTTCGCCTTCGTGCTGTGCCTGATCATTACCCTGGGCCAGAACTACCAGGCCTTCCTGCAAGACAAGATCGACTGGTACGGCGTGACCGCGACCTACATCGGCATTCCGCTGTTCCTGCTGATCTGGTTCGGTTACAAGCTGTCGCGCGGCACCCGCGTCGTGAAGTACAGCGAAATGGAATTCCCGAAGATGGACGTGAAGTAATTTTCGGCGAGTGAGACGCGGCGGGGGTTCCCGCCGCGTGTGGTTTTACTTTTTCCCGCCTTTGGCTTCCGCCAGCGCCTGCTGCGCCGAGCTCATCAAATCTTCCACCGTCGCATAATCCTGCGTCAGCGCCAAAATGCCGGCGTTGAGCTGCATGTTCACCTCGCCGAACGCGCCAAAATCGTAGGGCGCCTCCAGCGGCGGCACGATGCGCGCCAGGAACTCGCTTTCCGCGCCGTAGGGCAGATCGTGCACCAGTATCAAAAACAGGCCGCCGGTATAGCGGCAGACATAGTCGCTGGGGCGGATCAGCGTCTTGAGGCGCTCGCCGACGGTGCGCAGCACGTCATCGCCAATCTGGACGCCGTGGCTTTGGTAGAGCGCAGCCAGCGGACCGAACTCAAGAATGAACAGGTGGGAGATCGTCTGCGCCGCTGCGGGGCGGCAGATGCTGCGCATCACCACCTCGCCGCCCGCTCGGTTGAGGAAGCCGGTCAGGCGATCGCGGTGCGACGCCTGCTGCTTCTCCCAAGCCAGCGTGACGTGCTGTACCCGCTGGCGATGGTAGCGAGCGATCATGCCATGGGCCAGCACCAGCCACAGCGGCGCGAGGTCCGCCAGGACAAACAGGTTTTGCACGCGCGACAGTGGCGCCGCCAGCAGGTAGGGCAGCGTCAACGCAATCACCTCAAGCAGCGCGAAGCGCGGCGCGGCGGCGTGGCGCTGCATCAGCCAGCAGGCCAGAGCGGTGATCGTCAGCCCGGCGAACAGGATTAAAACGAAGCGGCCTGACAGCATCGCCAGCGCGGCGCTGGTGCCGACCAGCAGCATCCACAGCAGCACCGTCACCAGCATGGCGTCCGGCCAGGCGGGTTGGCGCCGCTGCGCCAACCCGGCGCGTCCGGCGGTTAACAGCAACAGCAGCAGCAGCAAACCGATGCCGACCAGCCGCTGGTTCAGCCAGGCGTACCCCACCAACAGCGCCGCCGGCCCTACGGCATTCAGCCAGGGGGTGAGGGGAGAGGGCGTCAGCGTGAGCCGCAGCTGGCGTTGAAACGGCTCGTCGTCGGCGTGCAGCGGGCTGTACAACAGCCAGTTCAGCAGCGCCGGGCGTTTGGGCGTTACCGCCGGAGATGGACTTCTCATTACAGCCTCGTTAATAAAGGCCGCTCTTGCGGCGGCCTGAAGGTTTTTTGCACGCGCGGTGCTGTGGTTTTGGATTCTAAGTGGTTTTTTCGTTATTTGTCAGAGTCTGGTCGGATCAGGAATAACTTTCAGAATAATGAACCTAATGGCCGTTGGCGGGGTAAAGGCGAGGGGATGAAAAATGGCGATAGAAAACAATTTATTACATTTTCATAACGCCGTTTTCACCTATTGATATGATTGATAAGTATTATCGTTTGCTTTATTGTTGACGGCTGAGCGCAAGCTGTCGCCGCGCGCTTTCCGGTTTACGGCGGACGCTTTCGCGCCGCTGTCATGATGGTTGTAACAGGTATCCTAACTAATGAGCGTATCCACCGATCCCACGACTGAAGCCAAGGGGCAACCCGACGCCGGCGTGATGGGGCGTTATCAGCATATTCTTCGCCATCGCCTGTTGATGATGGGCGCGTTGGCACTGGCAATCCTGGGCTCGCTGCTGCTGGATTTCACCATGGGGCCGTCCGGGCTGTCGCTGTCGTCCTTATGGCAAACGCTGCTCGATCCCGCCGCGGCCGATGCCGGCACGCGGGTGATCGTCTGGGACATCCGCTTGCCTTACGCGTTGATGGCGGTGGTGGTGGGCTTTGCGCTTGGCCTGGCCGGGGCGGAAATGCAGACCATCCTGAATAACCCGCTGGCCAGCCCCTTTACCCTCGGCGTGTCTTCCGCCGCGGCCTTTGGCGCCGCGCTGGCGATCGTGCTCGGCATCGGCATTCCGGGCATTCCCGATCAGTGGTTCATCTCCGCCAACGCCTTTATCTTTGCGCTGTTCGCCGCGCTGATGCTCGACGGCATCACGCGCTGGACGCGGGTCGCCACCTCCGGCGTGGTGCTGTTCGGCATCGCGCTGGTGTTTACCTTCAACGCGCTGGTATCGATGATGCAGTTCATCGCCAGCGAGGACACGCTGCAGGGGCTGGTGTTCTGGACCATGGGCAGCCTGGCGCGCGCCTCGTGGGACAAGCTGGGCATCCTGTTCGGCGTATTCGCCGTGCTGCTGCCGCTGTCGATGATGAGCTCGTGGAAACTGACCGCGCTGCGTCTGGGTGAAGACCGGGCCGTGAGCTTCGGCATCGACGTGCGCCGTCTGCGGCTGACCACGCTGCTGCGCATCAGCATTCTCTCGGCGCTGGCGGTGGCCTTCGTCGGGCCGATCGGCTTTATCGGCCTGGTGGCGCCGCACATCGCACGCATGATCTTCGGCGAAGATCACCGTTTCTATCTGCCGGCCAGCGCGCTGATTGGCGCGCTGGTGCTGTCGATGGCCTCGGTGGCGTCGAAAAATCTGGTGCCCGGGGTGATCATTCCGGTGGGCATCGTCACGTCGCTGGTCGGGGTGCCGTTCTTCCTGAGCATTATTCTGCGCCATCGGGGGAACGTATGATCCAGGGCTTACGAATAGAAAACTTCTCGGCGGGCTACCCGAAGCGCCCGGTGATCGACGATCTCTCGGTGCCGATGCTGCCACGCGGGCAAATTACCGTGCTGCTGGGGCCGAACGGCAGCGGCAAATCAACGCTGCTGCGCTCGCTGGCCGGGCTGAACCCGGCGCAGGGCAAGCTGTGGCTGGACGACGGCGATCTGATGCAGATGCCGTTCGCCCGTCGGGCGGAGAAAGTGGTCTATCTGCCGCAGTCGCTGCCCGCCGGGGTGCATCTGCACGTGCTGGAGTCGATCATCGTGGCGCAGCGCGCCTCGGGCGGCCGCAGCAACGCCGGCAGCGAAGCGGAAGTGATGGCCCTGCTGGAGCAGTTGGGCATCGCGCACCTGGCGCTGAGCTACCTCGATCAACTGTCCGGCGGCCAGAAACAGCTGGTGGGATTGGCGCAGTCGCTGATCCGTCAGCCCTCGCTGCTGCTGCTGGATGAGCCGCTGAGCGCGCTCGATCTCAACTATCAGTTCCACGTGATGGATTTGGTGCGCCGTGAAACCCGCAAGCGCAATATCGTGACGGTGGTGGTAGTGCACGACATCAACATCGCGCTGCGCCACGGCGACCACGTGCTGATGCTGCAGGATGGCGATCTGATCGCCGACGGTGCGCCGGAGCAGGTGATTACGCCGCAGAGCCTGGCGCGGGTCTACGGCGTGCGCGGGCGCATCGAACGCTGCTCGCAGGGCACGCCGCAGGTGCTGATAGACGGCCTGGTGAACCAGCCGACCATTTAACGCAAGAAAAACCCCGGCATCGCCGTAATGCTGGTTAGTTAGCGTTTTTCTGAACGTATTTGTGCAGTTTTCGGTCGATAAATGAGAGGTGCATCATGAAGCTTCTGCACCTCGACCGAGCCAGGGGCCGAAGGCGCGGCCCCTGGCAACCCGCGCCTTTGCCCTATCAGACGGTTGGCTTTGCCAACGTTACTCAGCCCATCCCTGGGCCTCGAAGGGGCGAGGCCCAGGATGGGCCGAGTAATTTCCGCACAGCGGACAGACGGTGTTAAGCAAGGGCGCGGGGGGAGGGGCTGCGCCTTCGGCCCCTCCAATTGCCGTTCATTGCAATAACAGAGAAATTCGGGGTATTTACGGCAATTTATCCTGCACGTCACGTAAAGAGGCTGGATAAAAAATGCCACTCAGGCTTAAGTGAGCGGCATCGCCGGGCTTTCTTTATCGCGCAGTGTGGTTCAGCGCCTCGCTCACGCGTTCGACGACGTGTTGGGCGGTGACGATGCCGCCGGACAGATACACCTCGGCCGCCGGCAGGTAAACCACCTGGCCTTTTTTCACCGCCGTGGTTTTCTTCAGCGCGGTGCCGGTAAGGATCTTCTGCGGTGCTACCGCGTTTGGCCGTCCGGTCGCGGCGTCTCTATCGATAACGAACAGCCAGTCCGGATTCAGTTTGGCCACCTGCTCAGGCGTCAGCTTGTTGCCGCGCACGTCTTTTTCGTCGGACTGCAGGGCAGACGAGAAGCCGAGGGCGTCATAGACGAAGCTGAAACGGCTCTTGGGGGCGTAGGCGCTGATCTTACCGCCGGAGAACAGCACCACCAGCCCGCGCCCGGCTTGGGCGGCCTGCGGTTTGACCGCCGCGATCTGCGCATCCAGCTTATCGACCGCCGCCTGCGCCTGCTGCTGCTTATCGAACAGCTCGCCCAGCTGCAGCGTGCGCTGTTTCAGGCTGCCCAGCTGATCCTGCGGATCGACGGACATGTTCAGCGTCGGCGCCAGCGCGTTCAGCTCGTCATAGGCTTTGGACGCCCGGCCGGCGATCAGGATCAGATCCGGCTTGGCGGCGCGCAACACGGCCATATCCGGCTCGAACAGGGTGCCGGCATTGAGGTATTTGTCATCCTGATAGCGCTTCAGGCTATCCGGCAAGTTCTTGCGATTGCCGGGCAGCGCCAGCGGCTCGACGCCCAGCAGCTGCAGCGTTTCAAGCGAGGCGTAATCCAGCACCACGATGCGCTGCGGGTGTTTTTTCACCTCGGTGCTGCCGTTCAGGTGCTGGACGTTGACGGTGGCCGGAGCCACCGGCGCGTCGGTTTTGCTGTGGCAACCCGCCAGCGCCATCGCGGCCAGCAGGGCGATCATCAGGGGGGAGCGGCGTAATCTCATGGAGCTTCCTCACGGTGATGGAATGAAAAGGGCGCGCAGCGCGCGCCCGGGGGCATCAGAAGTTGTAGGTCATGCCGACGGTGTAACGGCGGCCGTCCAGCGTGGTGCGGTAGTGATCGTAATCCACGGTCTTGTCGAGGATGTTGTAGACCCCGCCGGTCAGCTGCAGATTTTTCGCCGCCTGGTAGCTCAGGCCCGCATCGACGAAGGTGTAGGACGGCGTGCTCTTGGCCATCGAGGTGCGGCTCAGGTATTCCGACGTTTTGCTGCGGAAGTTAACGCGCGACCACAGGCTGAGGTCCTGCGTGGCGCGCCAGTCCAGCACGGTGTTGACCATGTGCTTCGGCATCTGGTTAAGCGCTTTGCCCTGGAACTCGCCGCTCTTCTGCTCGGAAGCGGTGTAGGTGTAGTTGGTGTTCCACTTCCAGTCTTTGTTGATCTGCCAGCCGAAGGTGGCTTCTACACCGCGCATATTGGCTTTGTCGACGTTGACGCGATCGCTGATAAAGTCGTAGAGATCGTTGCCGATCTTACAGTCCGGCGTGTCTTCGCAGCGGCGCACTTCGGTGATCTTGTTCTTGAAGTCGGTGTTGAAGACCGTCACCCCGGCGTTGATGCCTTTCAGGCTATCCCACATCAGGCCGATCTCTTCGCTCAGGCTCTTCTCCGGCTGCAGATCCGGATTGCCGACGATGATGCCTTTACGCACGCCGCCGCCGGTAACCTGGCCCCAGTTGGCGGAGGATTGGCGCAGGTCCGGCGATTTGTAACCGGCGGAGACACCGCCTTTCAGCGTCCACTGTTCGGTCAGGTGCCAGACCCCGTACATGCGCGGCGTCCAGTGGCTGCCAAAGTTTTCGTCCTGATCCATGCGGATGCCGGTCGTCAGACTGAAGTCGTTGGTCAATGCCCACTCGTCTTCGGCGAACAGCGCCCAGCTCCAGCGCGTCAGCTGGTTGACGTCTTTTGCGGATTCAAGCTGGTTGCCGCCATCGCTCAGTTTTTCATAGCGATACTGGCCGCCGAGGTTCAGCATATGCGAGCCCAGCTCGAACTGGTTCTGGGTGTTGAAGATGGTGTTGTACATCTTCATATTGCGACCTGGGTTGTTGGTCTCTTCCCGCTGAACGTAGCTGGTTGAGTTGCCGAAGTCGTAATAGCCGTTGTGGGTCAGCGCGTAGTTGGTGCGCGTATACAGGCTTTCGCTGCGCGACGTTGGCGTGCATTTGCCTTTGCTGCAGCGTTCCGCCACCACCGATTTGCCCGGCGTGCTGTTGCGATCCTGCAGCGAGCGGCCGATTTCGAAGTCGAATTCGTTTTTCTCGTCCGGCGTCAGAGTAAACACCGCGGTGCCGCTGCGCATGCGCTGTTCATTGTAACCGTTGACGATTTTATCTTCCGCGCGGCGCGACAGCAGGCCGTTAACCCGCACGCCGAGCAGGCCTTCAATCAGCGGGCCGGAGGCGTAGGCGTTAGTCTGGAACAGATCGCCGGAATCGCGGTTTTCCTGAAGGGTGGCGTCGCCGTGCAGCGAGCCTTTCCACTCGGTGCGGGAGGTCTTGCGGGTGATGACGTTGATCACGCCGCCCATGGCGTCGGAACCGTACAGCGAAGACATCGGCCCGCGCACCACTTCGATACGCTCGATGGCTTCCATCGGCGGCAGCCAGCCCTGCTCGATGCCGGCGTTGTCGCTGTTCGGACGGGTACCGCGGGTGTCGACGCGCTTGCCGTCCACCAGGATCAGCGTGTACTTGGAGGACATGCCGCGGATGCTGATGTCACTGCTGCTGGCGCCGCCGGTGACCACCACGCCCGGCACGTCTTTCAGCGCGTCGGTCACGTCGCGATAGGCTTTGTCTTCAATTTGCTGGCGCGGGATCACCGAGATGGAAGCGGCGGAGTCCTGAATTTTTTGCTGGAAGCCGGAGGCGGTGACGACCATGGTATCCTGGGTATCGTCCTGCGGCGCGGCCAGTGCGGCGGTGGCGCTGAGCGCGGCGATCACCAGAGCGGCGAGCTTGCTGTAACGTGGCGTTTCCATGAGGTAAACCTTTCCTGGATTGAAGTGAAAGTAATTAACCAATTGAATTTCTAAAGAAATTATTCATAGTTCGCTGAGAGTTCCGGTGCTTCATCAGCGTTGCGTGAGGGTATTGTAAGGATTTTTTTCTGAATGTAAACGCTAATGATAATTCATATCATTTGTATGCTTGTTCTGCTGGTGAGAAAGAGTAACCGGATGAATTAAAGGGAAAACCGGCGCAGCGGATGTGCGCCGGGGAGGATCAGCGTTTCTGGATGTAGGTGATGGCCAGCGCCAGCGCCAGCACCAGGCCTTTGATAATGTCCATGGCGTAGTAGGGCACCGACAGCATCACCAGGCCATTTTGCAGCACGCCGAGGAGCACCGCGCCGATCAGGGTGCCGAGCGCATTGGGTTTACCGGCCCCGGCCAGCGAGAAGCCGATATAGGCCGCCGCCACCGCATCCATCAGATAACCGCCGCCGGCGTTGACCTGCGAAGAGCCGATACGTGACGCCAGCAAGATGCCGCCAAGCGCCGCCAGCCAAGAAGAAATAACGTAAGCGGCAACCCTGTAACGCACGGTGCGGATGCCCGAAAGACGCGCCGCTTCGGGGTTGCCGCCGATGGCATACATGCGGCGGCCATGCTTGGTCAACGACAGGAACAGCTGCACCGCCACGGTGACCGCCAGCATGATCAGCACGATCACCGGCACCTGGCCGAGGGCGGAAAACACCTCCGGGATCAGGCCTTCCGCCATGTCGCCATTCGGCAGCACCATGTTTTGGGTGATGGATCCGCCGTAGCTGTAGGTCATCGCCACGCCCTGGATCACGAACAGGCTGGCCAGCGTCGCCAGCATATCGGGAATTCTGAACACCACGATCAGCAGGGCGTTGAACAGGCCGACCAGCGTGCACAGCAGCAGCGTTACCACGATGGCGCCGGTGGTGCCGAACCCGTGCCAGACGAACAGCGAAATCACCAGCGCGTTGGCCAACGAGGCGGTCGAGCCGACCGACAGATCGAAACCGCCGACCGACAGCGAGATAGAGACGCCGATGGCGATCACCGTCACGATGGCGATCGAACGCAGGATATTGATGATGTTGTTGGCATCGAGAAAGTTGTCCGACGCCAGGCCGAACAGGGCGATCAGCGCCGCCACGGTCAGCAACATGCCCCATTTGTAGAGGAAATCGAACAGCTGTTGGCGCCAGGGCAGCGCAGGCCGCAGGGCTAATTCTTTACTCACGCAGGGGTTCCTCCGGTGGAATAGAGCAATAAGGTTTCTTCGTCGATGTCGGCGGCGTTCAGCTCCGCCACGATGCGGCCGTCCCACAGCACGCAGATGCGATCGCACAGGCCAACCAGCTCGGCGAACTCGCCGGAGGCGTAAATCACGCCTTTGCCGGCGCGCGCCAGGCCGTCGATCAGGCCAAACAGCTCTTGCTTGGCCTTGATGTCCACGCCCTTGGTCGGTTCATCGAAGATCAGCACCTCGGCGTCGCCGCGCAGCCATTTGCCGATCGCCACTTTTTGTTGATTGCCGCCGGACAGGCGCGCCAGCCGCTGTTGCGGGCCCGAGGCGCGAATGTTCAGGCGCTGCATGATCTCGCGTGCCCAGCGCAGCTCTTGCCGCCGGCTGAACAGGCTCCAGCGCGAGAAGCTGTCGTCGGCGCTGACGCTCAGGTTCATCGGGATCGCCTCATCGATAAAAATGCCTTCTTTGCGGCGCTCTTCCGGCACCAGCGCCAATCCTTGTTCGACCGAGAGGTGCGGCGCGCGCGGCGCCCAGGGTTGCCCGCGCAGTTCGCCACGCTCGAGCTGCACGGCGCCGGCGCCGAACAGCGCTTTGCACAGCTCGGTTTTGCCGGCTCCGGCCAGCCCGGCGATGCCGAGAATTTCGCCCTCATGCAGCCGCAGCGAAACATCGCGCAGCTTGTGGCGATCGCGCAAGCCTTGCACCTGCAGCAGCGTTCGCTCGGCGTGCGGCGGGCGCGGCGGCGGGAAAATGTCGTCCAGCCGATGGCCGAGCATTTTCTCGACGATCTGCTCGCCGCGCAGCCCGCGCATGGGGTCTTCACTGACGCGCCGGCCGTCGCGCAGCACCGTCAGCCGATCGCAAATGTCGCTCAGTTCGTGGATGCGGTGGGAAATAAACACGATGCCGATGCCTTCGGATTGCAGGCGGCGCACCACGTTAAACAGGCGCTCGCTCTCGGCGCGATCGAGCGGCGCGGTCGGTTCATCGAGCACCAGAAAACGGCAGCGGTGCGACAGCGCGCGCGCCAGCAGCACCTGCTGTTTTTCCGCCAACGTGCAGTCCGCCAGACGTCTGCGCGGGTTGAGCGGCAGCGCCCATTGCTGCAGCAGCTGCGCGGCGCGGCGGTGCAGCTCCGCCCAGTTCAGCCAGTGGCCCGGTTCGTTCAGCCAGTCCAGCATGATGTTTTCCGCCACCGACAGCGTGGGGATCAGCGCGACGTCCACCTCTTGCTGCACCACGTGGATGCCGTGGCGGCGCGCCTGCAGCGGGGAATGAATTTCCACCGCCCGGCCGTCGATCAGGATCTCGCCGCGGTAGTGATCGTGGGCGCCGGAGAGGATCGCCATCAGCGTCGACTTGCCCGCGCCGTTGGCGCCGACCAGCGCATGAATTGAGCCGCCCTGCAGCGTGAAGTCCACGTCTTGCAGCGCGTTGAAGCCGGCGAAGGCGATCGAGATATTGCGCATCTCGAGGCGCGAAGGCGTTGCGGTTGACATTGCGTAGTAAGGCCGTTTAGATGTTTAGATGGCTGTTTTGCTCTGTTGTAACACAGATTGCGCCGTTGGCAACCAACAAAATGGCATAACGGCGATGAAAAGCGTGGGTGGACAGGGGCGCAACCCGCGTCAGGCTGCGCCGGTGCGAGAAGCGGTCAGAAGGTGGTGGGGGTGTGTGCGCTGACGATGCGGCAGATGCGCGCCGACGTATTGCTGAAGCTGTGCGGAATGCCGGTGTTGATGGCGTAGCTCTGACCGGCGGTCAGGCAGTAGCTCTGGCCGTTGATGGTCAGCACGATCTCGCCTTCCAGCAGGGTGCCGATCTCTTCGCCCTGGTGCTTGATCTTTTCGCCGGTGGTAGTGCCGGGCTGGTAGGTTTCCAGCATCATCGCCAGGTTGCGCGTCGGGCTGCCGTTGTGCACCAGCTTCATCGACACCCCCTGGCTGCCGATCTCAATCAGGTCCTCGGCGTCGATCACCACGCGCGGTTCGTCGGCGGCTTCCGGTTCGGCAAAGAATTCCGACAGTGACAGGCCATACACCTTCAGCAGCTTTTGCAGCGTGCTGATGGCCGGGCTGACCTTGTCCTGTTCGATGGTGCTGATCGCACTGTGGGTTAACCCGGACAGTTCGGCGACCCGGCGCTGCGACAAACCCAATTGCTGACGGATCTGCGACAGGCGTTTGCCCGGTGCCAAGCTGGCTTCGCTCATAGCGGTACTTCCTTCTGGTAGGGGCGACAGGCAGACATGAATATCGCTATCGGGCGCCTGTCTGGGCGATAACGATGCTGCATGATATCGGTAGTTAGGGCAGGTTTGGAAAATATATTGCCCATGTTCACTCTCGGTGCGTTGGACGAAATAGTTGACGCAAAAAGGACGGCAAGGCCTTTTCGGTCAATATTTTATCAATTTAGCAGCCGGTGGCGAATAATCAAACAGGATTGTAACATTTGCAAACCTATTCTGTTAAGGCTATGTTTCATATTGTGGATGTTATTTTGAGCGCCCAGCAGCGGCGCAGCCTGGCGAGAAATCCAATCATGTGTTGAATCGAACGGCGGACGGGCGCCAACGCGCCTTAAGAGCATAATGGCGGGTGACGTATGCAAACCAATAGCGCAGCAGTTGAACATTTTGCACAGCATCATGAAGAGAGGCGAAGTAGCGCGTTCCAAAATGAGGTTGCTCATTATTTGGAACGCCATCCCGCCACGCAGTATGTCGATATCCTTCTCACCGATCTCAATGGTTCCTTCCGCGGCAAACGCATACCCGTCTCAGGGTTGAAAAAACTGGAAAAAGGCAGCTACTTCCCCGCATCGGTGTTCGCCATGGACATCCTCGGCAACGTGGTGGAGGAAACCGGTCTTGGGCAGGAGCTCGGCGAACCGGACCGCGTATGCCTGCCGGTACCCGGCTCGCTGACGCCGTCGGCCGCCGATCCCGAGCATATCGGCCAGGTGCTGCTGACCATGCTGGATGAAGATGGCACTCCCTTTGACGTTGAACCCCGCAATGTGCTGAACCGCGTGTGGCAGGTGCTGCGACAGCGCGGCTTGTTCCCGGTGGCAGCGGTAGAGCTGGAGTTTTATCTCATCGATCGGCAGCGCGACGCGGAGGGCGATTTGCAGCCGCCATGCGCGCCCGGCACCCAGGAGCGCAACACCCAAAGCCAGGTGTATTCCGTCGATAACCTGAACCATTTCGCCGAGGTGCTGAACGACATCGACGTGCTGGCGAAGCTGCAGGGGCTGCCGGCGGACGGTGCGGTGGCGGAGGCGTCGCCGGGGCAGTTCGAGGTCAACCTGCGTCATACCGACGATATCTTGCTGGCCTGCGACCACGCGCTGGCGCTGAAGCGGCTGGTGCGGCTGGTGGCCGAGAACCACGACATGCACGCCACCTTTATGGCCAAACCCTATGAGGATTACGCCGGCAGCGGCATGCACGTGCACGTCAGTATGCAGGACGGGGCGGGCAACAACCTGTTCGTCGACGCCGAAGGCGAGGATTCACCGCTATTGAAACAGGCATTGGCCGGGATGATCACCCTGATGCCGGCGTCGATGGCGCTGCTGGCGCCGAACGTCAACGCCTACCGGCGCTTCCAGCCGGGGATGTATGTGCCGATCCAGGCCGCCTGGGGCCACAACAACCGCACCGTGGCGCTGCGCATTCCCTGCGGCGAACCGGAGAACCACCGGGTGGAGTACCGCGTCGCCGGCGCCGACGCCAATCCCTATCTGGTGATGGCGGCGATCCTGGCCGGCATGCTGTACGGGCTGGACAACGCGCTGCCGCTGCCCGAGCCGGTGACCGGCAATGGGCTGGAGCAGGAGGGGCTGCCGTTGCCGATCCGCCAGAGCGACGCATTGTACGAGTTCGAACACCAGCACGCGCTGACCCATTATCTGGGCGAGCGTTTTACCCAGGTTTATCACGCCTGCAAGACGGACGAACTGCTGCAGTTTGAACGGCGGGTGACGGAAACCGAGATCGACTGGATGTTGAAAAATGCCTGAATGGGCGTATAAAGTAAGAAGTATATGCGGGCGACCGGCCTACCGGTAGCGGATTAATTCGCCTGCCGGGCTGGTTTTCCGTTCGATCGACAAAAAGAATTTGTATTTGGGGGCTTCCGGATCTTGTCATCCGGAGGCATTCTGGTGCAAAATATCTCAAATGCAGATAGCCGACGTTTTGAAAGCGTCGGTTATTTTTTTTGCATTAAGTTTTACCAACGTAGCGTTTCATACACCAAGCGAGGCCGGACACCGATCCGGATAGATAAATAGTTTCGTGCACGATCAAACAAAACTTTATGGTCGTGACTCATGAGGATTAGAAAGATGGGGCAATTTTTCACTTTAGCACCGGTGCCCGCCGGTTTCCGCTGTGGCCGCAGCGACTATGGAGCAGCCGAGGTTTCCTCGACCCGTTATCCAGCTTACAACCCCCTTCTTTTAGAATTAAGTCGCTCGTTGCGAAGTTTCCCCGCAACCTTAAGTCTTGGCGTGTCCGCCATCCGCAAGGCTCAAGGTAAGGGGGGGCTGAACAATGTCCGATAATACCCTCAACGCCGCTCCGGCTCAGCGCACTCAGCTGCGCAAAACCCTGACTTTGGTTCCGGTAGTGATGATGGGACTGGCTTATCTGCAGCCAATGACCATCTTCGATACCTTCGGCATCGTATCCGGCCTGACCGATGGTCACGTCGCGACCGCGTACGCCTTCGCTCTGCTGGCGATCCTGTTTACCGCCCTGAGCTACGGCAAGCTGGTGAAGAAGTTCCCTTCCGCCGGTTCTGCCTACACTTACGCCCAGAAAGCCATCAGCCCGCACGTCGGCTTTATGGTGGGCTGGTCATCGCTGCTGGACTACCTGTTCATGCCGATGATCAACATCTTGCTGGCCAAGATTTACCTGGAAGCGATTTTCCCGGGCGTCCCGTCCTGGATCTTCGTGGCGGTGCTGGTCGGCTTGATGACGATTTTCAACCTGCGCGGCATCAAGCTGGTGGCTAACCTGAACTCCATCATCGTGGTGGTGCAGGTGGCGATCATGATCGTGTTCCTCGGCCTGGTGATCAACGGCATTTACCACGGCGAAGGCGCCGGTACGCTGGTCAGCAGCCGCCCGTTCTGGTCCGATAACGCCCACGTGGTGCCGATGATTACCGGTGCGACCATCCTGTGCTTCTCGTTCCTGGGCTTCGACGGCATCAGCTCGCTGTCTGAAGAAACCAAAGACGCAGAGAAAGTGATCCCGAAAGCCATCTTCCTGACGGCGCTGATCGGCGGCATCATCTTTATCGTGGTGTCTTACTTCGTGCAGCTGTACTTCCCGGACATCTCGCGCTTCAAGGATCCTGACGCGTCGCAGCCTGAAATCATGCTGTACGTGGCGGGCAAATTCTTCCAGTCGGTGATCCTGGTGTTCTCCTGCGTGACGGTATTGGCGTCTGGCATGGCGGCGCATGCGGGCGTTTCGCGTCTGATGTACGTGATGGGCCGCGACGGCGTGTTCCCGACTCGCTTCTTCGGCTATGTACATCCGAAGTGGCGTACCCCGGCGCTGAACGTGCTGCTGGTGGGTGCCATCGCGCTGTCCGCGGTATCGTTTGACCTGGTGACCGCGACCGCGCTGATCAACTTCGGTGCGCTGGTGGCCTTCACCTTCGTCAACCTGTCGGTGATCTCGCAGTTCTATATCCGCGACAAGATGAACCGCACCGTGAAGGACACGTTCAACTACCTGATCCTGCCGGTGATGGGCGCACTGACCGTTGGCGCGCTGTGGGTCAACCTGGAAGCCAGCTCGATGACGCTGGGTCTGGTCTGGGCGGCTATCGGCCTGATCTACCTGGCCTTCGTCACCCGCAGCTTCCGTTTGCCGGTGCCGCAAGCGAGCGAAGACGCCGCCTAAGCGCGAGCCGTCTCCTCTGCCACCAAAAAGGCCGCATTCGCGGCCTTTTTATTGTGCTGACAAGAGAGGAAAAACGGTTTTTTCCTCTCTTGTGGTTATCAGCCGAAAATCAATGAATTGATTTTCCTTTTTCTGCTTGCTGCGGGTTTTACCCCACCAACTCTTTGCCGTAATCGAACAGCGCTTTCAGCAGGGCGGTTTTCTCTTTGTCGCCTTCGTGCAGGTTATACAGCGACTCGAGCTGCAGCAGGTAACTCTGCACGCGCTCCGCGCTCAACGCTTCCTGGCGGTGCTGCAGCCAGCGGCGCTGCTCGGCATCGTCCAGCGTATTCGGGTAGTTGCGCGCGCGGAAGCGGAACAGCAGCTCTTTCATGCGGCCGTCGCTGAAGGCCAGATCCAGCGCCGGCAGGTTCTGCGGCTTGGTCTGCTGAATAATCCTCATTGCCGCCTTGTCGGCGTCGCTGAAGAAACCGTCGTACAACCGGGCGTCGACGTCGTCGGAGCCTTTGAACGGCTCGGCTTCGGCGAACAGCGCCACCACTTTCTCGCGCACTTCCGGGTGCTGTTTCAGCAGCTGCAGGTTCTGCAGGCAGGCCTGGCGATCGATGCCCAGCCGCTCGGCGTTCTCCGGCAGCAGGGTTTTGGCCGGCGCCAGCACCGGGCATTTGTTGATGTGTACCAGCTTGATCGGCACCGGCGCCTGATCCGGCGCCAGGTCGTCGCGGCGGGTATACAGGCGTTCACGCAGCTGCTCGGCGCTCAGCGTCAGCAGCGGCGTCATATCGCCGGCCAGATCGCACATGATCACTGCGTTCTTGTTGTCCGGGTGCCAGGCCAGCGGCGACACCCAGCTGGTGTTGCCGCGCGCCGCGCCGAACATGCCGGAGACATGCACCAGCGGCGTCATGTCGGCGACGTCGATCAGGGCGTTCAGCTTGTGTTTGTTGCGGTGCTGCAATAGGAAGTCGAACAGCCGAGGTTGCGCCTGCTTGACCAGCTTGGCCATCGCGATAGTGGCGTAAACGTCCGACATCGCGTCGTGAGCTTGCGTGTGCTCGACGCCGTTGGCGCGCGTCAGGTGTTCCAGGCGGAAGCTGGGGAAGCCGTCTTCGTTTTCCGGCCAGACGATGCCGTCCGGGCGCAGGGCATAGCAGGCGCGCATCACATCCAGCAGATCCCAGCGCGAGTTGCCGTTTTGCCAGCTGTAGGCATAGGGATCGTAGAAGTTGCGATAGAAGATATTGCGGCTCACTTCGTCATCGAAGCGGATGTTGTTGTAACCGAGAATGCAGGTGCCGGCCACGCTGAAGGCCTGATGGATTTGGCGGGTGAATTCGGCTTCGTTAACGCCTTTGGCGCGCGCCACCTGCGGCGTGATGCCGGTGATCATCACCGCCTCCGGTTCCGGCAGGTAATCGTCGGCCGGGGCGCAGTAGATGACCAGCGGTTCTTCGATAATGTTGAAATCCATATCGGTGCGCACGCCGGCGAACTGCGCCGGGCGGTCCAGCGACGGGCTCTTGCCGAAGGTCTCATAGTCGTGAATGTAAAATGTGGCCGTTGCCTTGCTGCTCAAAATCGCGTCTCTTCAGTGGCGGATACAAGATGCCCCTATTGTAACGGCGTGGGGAGCGATGCCAAGCGGCGGTTAGCGAAATGCGCGCAATTACGCACGGCGATAATAATTCAGCCGTTGATGAAAGTAGGGGAGCAGGTGGTCGGGGACCTGTTGTTCTGTTTCCGCCTGAGTGGAGGCGATGCCGTAGCGTTCGTTGTAGATCACGCTGATGGCCAGCAAATCGGTTTCTATTTTTTCGCGTTGTGCCTGCGGTAAGCTATCCAGCTTTCGAGCCATCGTTATCTCCCTGTTAACCTTAGGGCATAATAGGATCGTTAGCGGGTCTTGTCCCTACCCATTCCGGGGGGCGGTCGACGCCTGAGCGCCTTGCTGCGAGCAGGGGGCCAGGCTGTGGCGCGCGGCGAACTCGCTCTGCGGCTGGTGTGCATTGAGGCGATCCGCCCGGTTATACAGCGAACAGGCGCCGCCGATGACCGCCACCCAAAACAGGGTGCACAGCAGCAAAACCCCCAACCAGGCTTTTTGGTTATAGGTCATAAGTCCTCCACGGACGAGAAGAGAAATAACATTGACCGTTAAATTAAATCAGGGGCTACATCAATGGTATTTAAACAGTAGGGATTAATCGCAATGTGTGCCCGACTCTTTTGTTACGAAATCCATGATGGATGTTTCAAAAGATTCCTTAAGATAATATTAAGAAAATTGAGTAGGGGCGCCGTAATTCTATTTAATATTTGTTTAATTATCCGCAGATACAATCTTCCACATTCAATGCCAATGTGGGTGACAATTATGAAAACGCTACTGTTGACCGGCGCTACCGGCTTTCTCGGTGGTGCAGTTCTCGAAAAATTATTGATTGAAAATCAGTCTATTAATTATCTTTTACTGGTGCGCGCCGATGATGCGCAGCAAGGGCTGGCCCGTATTCGCGCGAATATGGAAAAGTTTAATATCGATGCGAATCTGCTGTCTAAAATTACGATAGAAAATATATTGTTGGGCGACCTTTCCGAGCCGGCCGACTTTTTAACTGACGCACGTATTAACAATGTCACGCACGTTATTAACTGTGCAGCCGTTGCCTCATTTGGTAATAACCCGCTCATTTGGAAGGTAAACGTAGAAGGCACTCTGGCCTTTGCCGAAAGAATGGCGCAGGTGCCGGGATTAAAACGTTTCCTGCACGTCGGTACCGCCATGTCTTGTTCGCCGGAGCCGGGTTCGCTGGTGGCGGAGAGCGGCGAGTTTGAGGAAGACGCCGAGCACCTGGTGGAATATACGCGTTCCAAATCCACCATCGAACAGCTGATGCGCCAACGCTGCCCGCAAATGCCGCTGACCATCGCTCGTCCGTCGATCGTGGTGGGGCACACCCGCCTGGGTTGCCAGCCTTCCAGCAGCATTTTCTGGGTGTTCGGCATGGCGCTGATGCTGCGCAAATTCATGTGCTCGTTGGAGGACAATATCGACGTGATCCCGGCGGACTACTGCGCGGATGCGCTGGTGATGCTGATGAACAGCGAAACGCTGGAGAACGACGTGTATCACATCTCCGCCGGCGTGGAGAGCAGCGTCAGCTTTGCCGAAATCGACAACGCCATGGCGGCGGCGCTGGAAAAGGCGCCGGTGGGTGATGAGTATGCGCAGGTGACGTATGACGCGCTGGTGAAAATGCGCCGCCAGCTGAAAGACATTTTCGGCCCGTGCAACGAGCGGCTGATGCTCAAAGCGATGCGCCTGTACGGATCGTTCGCCATGCTCAACGTGCGTTTCAGCAACGAGAAGATCCTCAAGCTGGGCATGCCGAAGCCGCCACGCTTCACCGACTACATCGCCGGTTGCGTGCAGTCGACCCGCGGGCTGTCTATCCAGCAGCAGATGGTGGTGGACTTCAAATAACCGCCGGGCGCAGCGGGCGCCCGAGGTTGCTTCGCTACCAGGACGAAGAGGACCAGAAGACGCGGCCGAGCACCACCAGTTGCTCTTTGCGCTGCTGATAGCTGAGGTGCTCGTCCTGGTATTCTTCCCGGTTGAGAGAGCGGATGATGACGCCGCCGTCCGGCTGCTCGATCAGCACCTTCACCCGCAGCAAATTGCCGTGGCGGATGGCGTAGGTCTTGCCTTCCCGGATGCGCGTGTCGTCGGTGTTGATGCCGACCACGTCGCCGTCCTGCAGCCGTGGTTCCATGCTGGAACCGGAGATGCGAATGATGCGTGCGGCGTTGACCGCCACCCCCATCTTGTGCAGGTAGTAACGGCGGAAGATCAGCGAAAACTCCTCGCGATCGACGATTTCGTAGCAGCCGTCGCCGGCGGAAAAATCAATATCCAGCAGCGGGATCTCCACAAACTCTTCCTTGTCCTGTTCGGTATCTTCCCATACCACCGGTTTCAAACGGGCGGGCTGGAAGTCCGACTCCGCCGCCACGTTGTCAAATGGGCGCACCAGCTGCTTTTCGTGAAACACGTCGAACCAGCCCTTGGGCAAATTCAGCCTGGCCTCGATCCGCCTGGCCAGATTGTCGCCAAGATTGCGGGAGGATTTTTCCCCGATGATTTGGCTCAGCGTCGGCGCGGAAGACTCAACCAGCGTGGCGAACTCATTCTGGTTGACGCCTTGCCGGGCGTAGCGGGCCATCAATTCGCGCAGATTGTTGCGCCTGATTTCTTTAGTTTCCATTGTTCGATGATCGCACTCTTTAGCAAAAAGGTAAATAACGGTTTTGCTAAAAAACACTTGCGCATGATTTAGCAATTAGCTAAAACAAAAGGGTGAGCCAAAGGTTCACCTGTGCGGAGCGGCCTGTCATGATGAGAGGCCGCTCAGTGAAATCAAACGAGAGAGGGACTTTACGATGTACAAGATTGATTACAATAGCTACCGATCGGTCGCCAGCTTCGGCCACCGCGTGCGCTTTCTGGTGCTGCACTACACGGCGCAAAACTTTGCCGACTCGGTGAAGTCGTTGACCGGAAAATCGGTGAGCGCGCACTATCTGGTGCCGGATCCGACCGAGGCCACCTATCAGGCCGCCGGCTTTAGCGGCGTGCGCATTTTCAACCTGGTGGACGAGAACGAGCGCGCCTGGCATGCCGGCACCAGCCAGTGGGGCACCCGCAGCAATATCAACGACACCTCGATCGGCATCGAGATCGTCAACCTGGCGAGCGGCGACGGTGAAAACATCACCTTCCCGCCGTTTAACCCGCAGCAGATCGAGGCGGTCACCCAGCTGGCGCAGAATATCCTGCAGCGTTACCCTGACATCTCGCCGGTGAACGTGGTGGCGCACTCCGACATCGCGCCGGGCCGCAAGAGCGATCCGGGCCCGCAGTTCCCGTGGCAGCAGCTGTATCAGGCCGGCGTCGGCGCCTGGTATGACGAGGCGACCAAGCAGCAGCGCCAGCAGGAATACTGCCGCCAGGGGCTGCCGGCGCAGGCCGAGCTGCTGAAACTGTTCGCCCAATACGGCTACGACACCTCGGCGGCAAATACCGCAGAAGGCTATCGCCAGCTGGTGCGCGCGTTCCAGCTGCACTTCCGCCAGCAGAAGTATGACGGCGTGATGGATGTCGAAACCGCCGCCGTTCTGCGCGCGCTGGTCGACAAGTACGCCGCCTGAGCCTGACCGCGAATGGGGGACGCCTCATTCGCCTTTTCCTTGCCGGGCTTCCTCCGCTAAAATAGCGGCCTGGCTGGTCTTTATCGGAGGCATTGTGCGCCTCGATCGAAAAATCTCTTCCCTTGAATTGCTGACCTATCGCCACTATCGCATCGTCCACGGCGTGCGCATCGGGCTGGCGTTTATCCTGACCTTTCTGCTGATCCGCTTGCTGGCGGTGCCCGAAGGCACCTGGCCGCTGATCACCCTGGTGGTGGTGATGGGGCCGATCTCGTTTTGGGGCAACGTGCTGCAGCGGGCGCTGCAACGCATTGCCGGCACGGTATTCGGCGCCGCGTCCGGCCTGATCGCCCTGTATCTGGAACTCTATTCGCTGCCGCTGATGCTGGTTTGGTGCGGCGTGGTGATGTTCGTCTGCGGTTACCTGACGCTGGGCAAACGGCCGTATATGGCGCTGCTGGTGGGGATCACGCTGGCGGTGGTGTGCGGCGCGGGCGCCGGTGACATGCACACCGCGCTGTGGCGCAGCGGCGACGTGATCTTCGGCTCGCTGCTGGCGCTGCTGTTCACCAGCATCTACCCACAGCGCGCCTATATTCTGTGGCGCATGCAGATGGCGGACTGCCTGCAAACCGCCGCCCGCCTCTACGGCGCGTATTTTTCGCCGAACGTCATTGAGCGGCCGCGGCTGGAGCCGCAGCTCAAGGACCTGCTGAATCAGGTGGTGAAGCTGCGCAGCCTGATCGTGCCCGCCAGCAAGGAAACCCGCATCCCCAAAGCGGTGTTCGAGGCGGTGCAAACCCTCAGCCGCAATCTGGTGTGCACGCTGGAGCTGATGGCCGACGCCTACTGGGCCTCGCGTGAAACGCACTTCATCATGTTAAACGCCCGCACGCTGCGCAGCACCCAGCTGCTGACGTTGAGCTCGCTGGAATCGCTGGCGGTGCTGATGCGCGAAGGGCCGCAGGCGCAGCGGCAGGCGGCGGCGGGGCAGCTGGCGGAGATCGCCGGCGAGCTGAAAACGCTGATGCAAGAGGTCAGCCTCGGCCAGCACGGCGAAGCGCCGATTTACGGCTATGTCTGGCTCAGCATGGAGCTGGCGCAGCAGCTGGAAGAGCTGGGGGATCTGCTCCAGGTCTGCACCGCCGCCGGGCGCGAATAAGGGGTCAGATCATGAAGGCGGCGCTTTGGGTTTTGGCCGCCGGGGCAAAGTGGGTAAGATAAGGCAATCACTGTTGTGCCGGACTGCCACAAACCTGTATCTTGGTGCCATGTGGCCGTAAGCAAATGAATCTGTGTATTACTAAAGCAAGGGTATAAAGATGGATAATGCAAATAAGCCGAGTTTCCAGGACGTGCTGGAGTTTGTGCGTATGTTCCGCCGCAAAAACAAACTGCAACGCGAGATCGTCGACAACGAAAAGAAAATTCGTGATAACCAGAAGCGCGTGCTGCTGCTCGACAACCTGAGTGAGTACATCAAGCCCGGCATGAGCATTGAAGACATTCAGGGCATCATCGCCAACATGCGCAGCGACTACGAAGATCGCGTTGATGACTACATCATCAAAAATGCCGATCTGTCCAAAGAGCGCCGCGAGCTGTCCAAAAAGCTGAAAGCAATGGGCGAAGTGAAGTAACCCGCTTTAGCGGGCCGGGCGTCCTGCCTGGCCCGCATCCTTATCCCGCCTGATTTGCCGTTCTTGCCGACACTGCCGTTTCCGTTGGGGCGTTCCCCGGCGGCCGAAGGCGCCTCCCCATCCTGCAGGATCTGCAGGTGACCGCCGGGGAACGCTTGTTACTGCTCCGCGCCGTACATGTCGAAGTCGAAATACCTGTCGTTGATTTTCTTGTAAGTGCCGTTGGCGCGGATCGCCTGCAGCGCGGCGTTGAAGGCGTTCAGCAGCGCGGTATCGTCTTTGCGCACCCCGATGCCGTCGCCGACGCCGAAGTATTTGCTGTCGGTCAGCTCGGCGCCGATAAAGGCGAAATCTTTGCCGCCGGGCGTTTTGAAAAACTCGCTGGCGCTGACGCTGGCCAGCAGCGACGCATCCAGCCGGCCGTTGGCCAGATCTTCGTTCACTTCCTGTTGGCTTTGGTAAGCCACCACGTTGACGCCGGCCGGGCGCCACAGCGCGTTGGCATAGGCCTCCTGGCTGGAGCCTTGCTGCACGCCGACCGATTTGCCCTTCAGCGAGGCGACGGTAGGCTGCAGGTTGCTGCCCTTATGCGCCACCAGCCGCGCCGGGGCGTTGGAGACTTTGCTGGAGAAGGCGATCTGCTGCCGGCGCTGTGGCGTGATGGTCATCGACGAGGCGATGGCGTCGAACTTCTTCGCCTGCAGGCCGGGGATCATGCCGTCCCAGCTGCTTTCTACCCACACGCATTTGGCCTGCATCTGGTCGCACAGCGCCTGGGCGATATCGACGCCGAAGCCGGTCAGCTTGCCCTGCGGAGTTTTATATTCCAGCGGTGGAAAGGTGGGATCGATGCCCAGCTTGATCACTTTGCCGCTGAATTCACCGCTCAGCGCGGGAAAGCTCGCGGCCAGCGGCAGTAACAACAACAGCCCTTTGATGGTTTTCATGTCATTTCCTCAGCGTTGGCGATTAAACCGCAGGGCGAGCCAAAAAGCGCTCGACCAATTTGACCCAGTAGGTGGCGCCCAGCGACAGACTGTCGTCGTTGAAGTCATAACCGGGATTGTGCAGAGAATTGCCCGGCGTGGCGGGGCCGTTGCCGATCGAGATATAGCTGCCTGGGCACTTCTCCAGCATAAAGGCGAAATCTTCGCTGGCGGTGAACGGCCGCAGCGTGGGGATAACCCGGTTTTCTCCGGCCCATTCCAGCGCCACCGCGCGCGCCAGCTCGGTCTCTGCCGGGTGGTTCACCAGCACCGGGTAGCCGTGCTGATAGTCGATCTCCGCGCGGGCGCCGAAGCTGGCGGCCTGCGCCGTGACCAGCTCGGTGATGCGCTGCTCCAGCCGCTCACGCACCGCTGCCGTCAGCGCGCGCACGCTGAGCGTCAGGGTGGCGGTCGCCGGGATCACGTTGGCGGCCTGGCCGGCCTGCATCGCCCCCACGGTGACGATTGCCGTTTCCTGCGGATCGATATTGCGCGCCACGATGGTTTGCAGGCTCATGACGATGGCCGCGCAGGCCACCACCGGATCGACGGTGCTCTGCGGCACCGCGCCGTGGCCGCCGTGGCCGTGCAGGGTGATGTGTACCGTATCGGCCGAGCACATGAAGGGGCCGCTGGCGAAGCCCAGGTGGCCGGCGGGGAAGCCGGGCACGTTGTGCATGGCGAACACCGCGTCGCAGGGGAAACGCTCAAACAGGCCGTCTTCAATCATCACTCTGGCGCCGCCGCCGCCTTCTTCCGCCGGCTGAAAGATCAGGTGCAGCGTGCCGCTGAAGTTCGGCTGCCGCGCCAGATAGCGCGCCGCCGCCAGCAGCATGGCGGTGTGCCCGTCGTGGCCGCAGGCGTGCATCACCCCGGAATGGGTGCTGGCGTGCGGCAAGCCGGTCGTTTCGGCAATCGGCAGGGCGTCCATGTCGGCGCGGATGCCGAGCGATTTTCCCGGCCCGCGCTGCAGTGTGGCGACAACGCCGGTTTGTCCTACGCCGCGCGTGACGCGGTAACCCCATTCCGCCAGCCGTTGCGCCACCAGATCCGACGTCGCGAACTCCTGGAAGCCCAGCTCCGGGTGGGCGTGAATGTGTCGGCGAAGTGCGACCATTTCATCATGAACGGCGGCGATCTCAGGCAGTACGAGTGAAGGGCTCATCACGGTCTCCGGCAAAGGGTCCCGGCCAACGGGCGGGGAATGGGGCAGAGGGATAGGCATCGAGACTAGCAAACTCCGTTTTTGCCGGGTAGCCGCCGTTCGGTTATGCTGACAACTGATGATTGTCAGGAGGTGAACATGAAACTGCACCAACTGCAGGCGCTGGTGGCTAGCGCCGACAGCGGCAGCATTCGCGCGGCGGCGCGGCATCTGGGGCTGTCGCAGGCGGCGGTGACCCGCGCGCTGCGCGAACTGGAGCAGGAGCAGGCGCTGCCGCTGCTGATCCGCACCCCGACCGGGCTGGGCTTTACCCCCTACGGCAAAACCCTGTTGGCGCACGCCCGGCTGGTGTTGAATCAGCTGGAGCAGGCGCAGGGGGAAATGGCGGCGCTGCGCGGGCGGACGGCGGATCTGGTCAAGGCGGCGATCACCCCCTGGCTGATGCTGACGGTGTTGCCGCCGGCGGTGATGGCGTTTCGCAGCAAGGTGCCGGCGGTGCGGCTGGAACTGTCGGAAAGCCTGATGGCCAATGCCCAGTCGCAGCTGCGCGAGGGCACGATGGATTTTGCCATCACGCCGCTGCCGGCATCGTCGGCGCCGCAGGAGTTTCACTGCGAACCGCTGCTGGAGTATGAAACGGCGTATATGGTGCGGCGCGGCCACCCGCTGGCGCACAGCACCTCGCTGCATCAGCTGCTGGAGCAGGATTGGGTGATGAGCTATACCCAGGAAAGTTTCGATGCGCTGCTTGATGCGGTGTTCCACCGCCACGGCGCGCGCCTGCCGCGCCAGCGCATCATCCAGGCGCATTCGTTCGGCATGCTGCAGGCGCTGGTGGAGTCCGCCGAGATGTGTACCTGGTGCCCGCGGCCGATCGCCGCGCTGCCGCAGTTCGCTTCCCGCCTGCAGCCGCTGGCGCTGCGGGAGAGCTGCCAGCCGGCGCAGCTGAATATCGTCACCCGGCGCAACAGCATTCTGAGCGCCGCCGCCCATGCGTTTATCGACACGCTGGTGCGCACCCTGCGCCAGCAGGCGCGATCGGCGCGGCCGGAAGATCGCCAGATCTACGATCGCGTGCGCCTGCTGATGTAGCGGATCTCCCCGGATCGCCGATCCCGCAAATGGGATCGCGATCCGCATTTGTAGCATTTTTAGCCGCGATGTTAACGATATGTGATTTTGCTCAAATAATTATTTTCGCAGCTTTGGTTATATGTCGCTCTATGTTCACGTTGTCATTTTGAGTTTTCCTGGGTGTTTTATGATTAATAAATTGAAATTTATCACTTTATAACGCTTATTGTTTTTTGTTTGATAAAAATGACAACGTCAACATTAAGAAAATTCAAGCGTTTAACGAGTGTATTGGAGGAAGAGATGAGCCAGTTGCCGGAAAAAATGCGCGCGGTCGTTTGCCACGGCCCGCAGGATTATCGTTTCGAACAGGTGCCCACGCCGCTGCCGAAGGCGCGCGAGCTGGTGATCAAGGTGGAAGGCTGCGGCATCTGTGCCGGCGACTGCAAGTGCAAGAACGGCGCGCAGATGTTTTGGGGAGAGAACCCGTGGGTTAAACCGCCGGTGGTGCCGGGGCATGAGTTCTACGGCCGCATTGCCGCGCTGGGCGAGGGCGCGGAAGGCAAATACCGGATCGGCGAGCGGGTGATCGCCGAGCAGATCGTACCGTGCTGGGAGTGCCGCTATTGCAAATCCGGCAGTTACTGGATGTGTGAGACGCATAACATTTACGGTTTTCAAAAAGACGTGGCGGAGGGCGGCATGGCGGAGTACATGCGTTTTTCCGAAAACGCCATCGTGCACAAGATCCCGGAAAGCCTGAGCCATGAAGACGCGGTATTGATTGAGCCGATGGCCTGCGCCATCCACACCGTGGCGCGCGGCGACATCCAGCTGGACGACGTGGTGGTGCTGGCCGGCGCCGGGCCGCTCGGGCTGTGCATGGTGCAGGTGGCGCGCCTGAAGACGCCGAAGAAACTGATCGTGATCGACGCCATCGACGAGCGGTTGGCGCTGGCGAAAGAATTTGGCGCCGACGTGGTGATCAACCCGCTGAAGGAAGACGCCGATCAGATCGTCAAATCGCTGACCGGCGGCTACGGCTGCGACGTCTACATCGAGGCCACCGGCGCGCCGATCGGCGTCACCCAGGGGCTGCAGATGATCCGCAAGCTGGGCCGCTTCGTGGAGTTCAGCGTATTCGGCAAGGAAACCACCGTCGATTGGTCCATCATCGGCGATCGCAAAGAACTGGACATTCGCGGCGCGCACCTGGCGCCTTACAGCTACGAAATCGCCATCGATCTGTTCGAGCGCGGGCTGGTGACCTCCAATGGCGTGGTTACCCACAGCTATTCATTGAACGACTGGGACGAAGCCTTCGCCCTGGCGGACTCGACCGACTCCATCAAGGTGATCCTGGTTCCCTGACCCTCCCGCCGTACCGCTGTTGCAGTCACGATCGCCGGCCCGCTCGCAATGGGGGGCCGGTCGGTCGGCCAAACGTAAAGACATGCTGTTGCTCTGATAACCACAACAAGAAGCTTCCCTACAGGAGAATTGGCTATGTTTTCATTATTCAAAAAGACCTTACCTTTTATCGTCGCCGGTGGAATGTTGGCGGCCAGCCATGGGGCGCTGGCCAAGCAAATCACTATCGGTATGTCGTTCCAGGAAATGAACAACGACTACTTCGTCACCATGAAGCAGGCGCTGGATCAGGCGGCGGCGGATATCGGCGCCAAGGTATACGTGGCCGATGCGCGCCATGACGTCGCCAAACAGATCGGCGACGTGGAAGACATGCTGCAGAAGAAAGTGGACATCCTGCTGATCAACCCGACCGATTCGGTGGGGGTGCAGTCGGCGGTGATCTCCGCCCATAAGGCCGGCGCGGTGGTGGTGGCGATCGACGCCCAGGCGGAAGGGCCGCTGGATTCGTTCGTCGGCTCGGAAAACTACGACGCCGGCTTCCAGGCGGGCGAGTACCTGGCGAAAGCGCTGGGCGGCAAAGGCAAGGTGGCGATCCTCGACGGCATCCCGGTGGTGCCGATCCTGGAGCGCGTGCGCGGCTTTGAAGCGGCGATGAAGAAATACCCCGACATCAAGATCGTCACCAAGCAAAACGGCAAGCAGGAGCGCGACACCGCGCTGACCGTGACCGAAAACATGCTGCAGTCGGCGCCGGATCTGGCGGGCATCTTCAGCGTCAACGACGTCGGCGCGCTCGGCGCCCTGGCGGCGATCGAAAGCAACGGCGCCAAGGTCAAGCTGGTGAGCGTAGACGGTCAGCCGGAAGCCATCAAAGAGATCCTCAAGCCGAACTCGCCGTTTATCGCCACTTCGGCGCAGTTCCCGCGCGACCAGCTGCGCATCGCGCTCGGCATTGCGCTGGCCCGCTACTGGGGCGCCACGGTGCCGAAAACCGTGCCGGTCAAAGTGAAGCTGATCGACCGCAGCAATGCGGCCGGCTTTAGCTGGTAACAGCGGCCAGGTTCGCCCCGCTGCGGCGGGGCGTTCGGCGCGGAGGGCAATGCGGTGACACCTTTACTGGAACTGAAGCGAATAAAAAAGAGCTTTCCCGGCGTGAAGGCGCTGGACGGCATCGATCTGGCCATTCAACGCGGCGAAGTGCACGCCCTGCTGGGCGAAAACGGCGCCGGCAAATCGACGCTGGTGAAAATCATGTGCGGCATTTATCAGCCGGACGAGGGCGATATTTTTATCGACGGCGAGCAGCGCCGCTTTAACAACTATCGCCAGGCGATCGAGGCCGGCGTCGGCATTATTTTTCAGGAATTCTCGTTGATTCCCTACATGAGCGCCATCGACAACATCTTCCTCAACCGGGAGATCAGGAACCGCTGGGGCCTGCTGGATCGGCGGGCGATGCGGCGCAAGGCCGAGGCCATTTTCAAGCGGCTGACGGTGGCTATCGATCTCGATTGCCCGGTGGAGCAGCTGAGCGTGGCGCAGCAGCAGTTCGTTGAGATCGCCAAGGCGCTGTCGCTGGAGGCGCGGGTGCTGGTGCTGGATGAGCCGACCGCCACGCTGACGCCGGGCGAGGCCGAGCACCTGTTCAGCGTGATGAACGATCTGCGGTTGCTGGGCGTCGGCATGGTGTTTATCTCGCACCACCTGGACGAGATTTTCACCATCTGCGATCGCATCACCGTGCTGCGCGACGGCGCCTACATCGAAACGCTGGCTACCGGCGACACCAACGTGGAAGAGCTGGTGCGGTTGATGGTCGGGCGCAAAATCGAGAACGCCTTCCCGGTGAAACAGCACCCGGTCGATACCGCGACGGTGCTGCTGGAGGCGGAGATCCAGCGCGAGAAACACGGCGTGACCGACCGCTTCCACCTGCACAAGGGCGAGATCCTCGGCTTCGCCGGGCTGGTGGGCTCCGGGCGCACCGAGACCGTCTCGGCGCTGATCGGCGCCGGCCGCTGCCACCGCAAACGCGTCAACCTCGGCGGCCAACCGGCGGCGCTGCGCTCCCCGGCGCAGGCGCTGGCGCAGGGCATCGGCCTGCTGCCGGAGAGCCGCAAAACCGAAGGCCTGGTGCTGCCGTTCTCGGTGGCGCAGAACATCACCCTCAACCGGCACCACCGGCGCGGCAAGATCTTCGTCAGCGCCCGCAAGGATCGCGACGTGGTGCAGCGGCTGATCCGCGCCGTGGGGGTGAAAACCCCGGACGCCGAGACCGCCGTCAGCACCCTGAGCGGCGGCAACCAGCAGAAGGTGGTGATCGCCCGCTGGCTCAACAACGACTGCAACATCCTGATCTTCGACGAGCCGACGCGCGGCATCGACGTGGGCGCCAAGGCCGAGATCTACCAGCTGATGCAGCAACTGACCCAGCAGGGCATCTCCATCATCATGATTTCCTCCGAACTGCCGGAGATCATCGGCGTGTGCGACCGCGTGCTGGTGTTTCGCGGCGGCCACATCGTCGCCGAGCTGACCGGCGACGACATCGAATCCAACCACATTATGCTTCACGCGACCGGGAGTGCCTTATGATCGGAATTGAACAACCCGCCGTGGCGCGCCGCGCCGCCGGCCCCAGCCTCGGCAAGCGCTGGGAAAAACTGCTGCATCATCCGGCGGTCTTGCCGTTTATCGGCTTCGCTGTCCTGTTCGTGCTGATGAGCCTGCTGAACGACAGCTTCCTCAGCGTCAACAACCTGACCAACGTGGCGCGCCAGGTGTCGATCAATGCCATCATCGCGGTGGGCATGACCTGCGCCATCCTGACCGGCGGCATCGATCTCTCGGTGGGGCCGGTGATGGCGCTGGCCGGCTCGGTCGCCGCCGGGCTGATGCTGGCGGCGGTGCCGATCCCGCTGGCGATGGTGGCGGCGCTGGCGGTCGGCGCGCTGTTCGGCCTGGCCAACGGCGCCTGCATCGCCTACCTGCGTATGCCGCCGATCATCGTCACCCTGGCGTCGATGGGCATCGCCCGCGGCCTGGCGCTGCTCTATACCGGCGGCTACCCGATCTCCGGCCTGCCCGACGTCTTCTCCTTCTTCGGCCGCGGCACGGTGCTGGGCATTCAGGTGCCGATCCTGATCATGCTCGGCGTGTACCTGCTGGCCTGGCTGATGCTCAACCAGCTGCCGTTCGGCCGCTACGTCTACGCGATGGGTGGCAACGAAGAGGCGGCGCGCCTGAGCGGCATCCGCGTGCCGCGCTACAAGATGCTGGTGTACGTGATCAGCGGCCTGACCGCCGCGCTGGCCGGGCTGGTGCTGACTTCGCGCCTGATGAGCGGGCAGCCCAACGCCGGCGAAGGCTTCGAGCTGGACGCCATCGCCGCGGTGGTGCTGGGCGGGGCGGCGATCTCCGGCGGGCGCGGCGCCATCGTCGGCACGCTGGTGGGGGCGATGATGCTCGGGGTGCTCAACAACGGCCTCAATCTGATGAACGTGTCGCCATATATCCAGAACGTGGTGAAGGGCGGCATCATCCTGGCCGCCATCTACCTCAGCTCCGTGCGGCGCAAATAGGAGGCGCGATGGCAGTCTTTCTTGGCATAGACGTCGGTGGCACGGTGATCAAGGCCGGGCTGTATCGGGCAAGCGGCGAAGAGCTGGCGATCGCCGAGCGCGGCGGCGCGGCGATTGCCGCCCAGCCGGGCTTCAGCGAACGCAATATGGACGCGCTGTGGGATGACGTTTGCGCGGCGATCCGCCAGACGCTGCACGCGGCGGGGCTGGAGGCCGGTCAGGTGCGCGGCGTCAGCTTTTCGGCGCACGGCAAAGGGCT
Source organism: Serratia sp. HRI (assembly GCF_010119335.3). NCBI lineage: Bacteria > Pseudomonadati > Pseudomonadota > Gammaproteobacteria > Enterobacterales > Yersiniaceae > Serratia > Serratia sp. HRI. The sequence continues at coordinate 4,489,268 of NZ_CP083690.1, forward strand.
GTACGCCATCGACCGCCACGGCAAACCGGTCGGCAACGGCATCCTCTCTTCGGACAACCGCGCGGCGGCCACGGCGGCTGAGCTGCGCCGCGCCAGCGTGGACGCGCAGACCTACCCGCGCAGCCTGCAGCCGCTGTGGCCCAGCCACCCGGCGCTGCTGCTGCGCTGGCTGAAGCAGCAGCAACCGGCGCAGTACGCCGCCATCGATCGCATCCTGATGGCGCACGACTACCTGCGCTTTCGTCTCACCGGCGAGGCGGCGGCCGAGGTGACCAACATCTCCGGCAGCAACCTGTTTAACCAGCGCAGCGGCGCTTACGATCCGGCGCTGATGGCGGCCTTCGGCATCGAAGAGGCGCAGGAGAAAACCGCGCCAACGATCGGCTCGGCGCAGCTGGCCGGGCGGGTGACGGCCGCGGCAGCGGCGCAGTGCGGCCTGCGGGCAGGCACCGCGGTGTACGGTGGCCTGTTCGACGTGGTGGGTGCGGCGCTCAGCTCCGGCGTGGCCGACGATCGCACGCTCAGCGCGGTGGCGGGCACCTGGTCGATCGCCACCTGCGTGACCGAGCGCATCATTCCCGCCGATTACCCCTACGCCTGGGGGCGCTACTGCATCGACGGCCGCTATTTCGTGCACGAAGGCAGCCCGACCTCGGCCGGCAATCTGGCCTGGTTCCTGCGCCAGTTCTGCGCCGACGACCGGCAGTGCTACGCCCAGTTCAACGCCTGGGTGGCCGAGCGCCGCGAGCAGCCCAGCGGGCTGCTGTTCCTGCCGTATCTGTACGGCTCCAACCTCGGCGGCAACACGCCGGGCGGGCTGATCGGCCTGAGCGCCCACCACGAGATGGCAGACGTGGTGCAGGCGATCTACCAGGGCATCGTGTTCTCGCACCTGATTCATCAGGAGCGCATGGTGCAGCTGAACCCGCGCATCGAGCGGGTGCGCATGACCGGCGGGCCGACGCAGTCCGAGGTCTGGATGCAGATGTACGCCGACGCCGGCAACCTGCCGCTCGAGGTGGTGGAAACCCGCCAAAGCGGCTGCCGCGCCGCCGCCCTGTGCGCCGCCGTCGGCGCCGGGGAGTACGCCGGGTTCGCTGAAGCGATCGCCGCCGCGCCGCCCAAACTGCGTTGTTATTATCCCGCGACCGCCGCTCACCGGCGCCTGCGCGCCCAGCAGGCGCGCTATCTGGCGGTCGCCCAGGCTTTGAGTGAGGTGACTGATGCAAACGACTAACGCCGCCTGTCTGGGGCTGTATGAAAAGGCGCTGCCCGCCGATCTGAGCTGGCCGCAGCGGCTGGCCACCGCCGCCGAGCTGGGCTTTGAATTTGTGGAGATGTCGATCGACGAGCAGCCGGCGCGCCAGCAGCGGCTGGACTGGGATCGCCGCCAGCGGCTGGCGTTTATCCAGGCGCGGCTCGACAGCGGGGTGACGGTGCCGAGCCTGTGCCTGTCGGCGCACCGGCGCGATCCGTTCGGCAGCGCCGACGCCGCCACCCGCGAGCGGGCGCGGGTGCTGATGAGCAAGGCGCTGGAACTGGCAACGGATCTTGGCATCCGCAACATCCAGCTGGCGGGCTACGACGTCTATTACGAACCTGCCGATCGCCACAGCCGCGCACGCTTTATCGAGGGCATGCAGTGGGCGGCGGAACAGGCCGCCAGGGCGCAGGTGATGCTGTCGGTGGAGGTGATGGACACGCCGTTCATCAACAGCATCAGCAAATGGCGCGACATCGCCCGCCACGTCAACAGTCCGTGGTTCACGGTGTATCCCGATCTCGGCAACCTCAGCGCCTGGGGCAACGACGTCGCCGCCGAGCTGGCGCTGGGCATCGGCAGCATCACCGCCGTGCACCTCAAAGACACCGTCGCGGTGGGGCCGGGCAGCGCCGGGCAGTTCCGCGACGTGCCGTTCGGCGAGGGCTGCGTGGATTTCGCCCACGCCTTTTCCGTGCTCAACGCGCTCGGCTATCGCGGCCCCTACCTGTTGGAGATGTGGGCGCGCGAAGACGGGCAGGATAAGCAACGCATCGCCCAGGCCAAGGCCTGGATCGAACAACAGATGATTGAGGGAGGCATCGCATGCTGAACGAACTCAAACGGCAGGTGCTGGCCGCCAACCTCAGCCTGCCGGCATACGGGCTGGTGACCTTTACCTGGGGCAACGTCTCGGCGATCGACCGCCAGAGCGGACTGGTGGTGATCAAGCCTTCGGGCATCGCCTACGAGGCGATGACGCTGGAGGATTTGGTGGTAGTGGATCTGGAGGGCAAGGTGCGCGAAGGGCACCGCAAACCCTCATCCGACACCGCCACCCACCTGGCGCTGTACCGCGCCTTCGCCGATATCGGTGGCGTGGTGCACACCCACAGCCGCAACGCCACCATCTGGGCGCAGGCCGGGCAGCCGATCCCGGCGCTGGGCACCACCCACGCCGACTACTTTTACGGCGACATTCCCTGCACCCGGCCGATGAGCGAGGCGGAGATCGCCGGCGACTACGAGGGGGAAACCGGCAAGGTGATTATCGAAACCTTCAGTCAGGCGGGGCGCGATCCGCAGCAGGTGCCGGGAGTGCTGGTCTATTCCCATGGCCCGTTCGCCTGGGGCAAGGACGCGGCGGATGCGGTGCACAACGCGGTGGTGCTGGAGGAGGTGGCGATCATGGCGATGGCGACGCGCCAGCTGGCGCCGGCCATCGCCCCGATGCAGCCGGAGCTATTGGACAAACATTTCCTGCGCAAGCACGGCAAACACGCCTACTACGGGCAATAGCGCCCGTCAGCGATTCAACAGCGAGCCGGTGAAGAACTCTCTGCGCACCGGCAGCTCGCCGCGCGGGCTGTGAATGGCGCTGAACAGCAGCTCCGCGGCGATCTCCCCCAGTTTCTGCGTATCGTGATACACCCCCGGAATGTGCAGGCCGTAAGCGCCGGCGCGCGGCGGTTCGTCTATCGAAAAGAACTTCACCTGTTGATAAAGGCCCATCTCGTGGCAGATGGCGATGGCGCCCAGCGTGATGATGCCATTCAGGCCGATGATGTAATCCGGGCGGTTCTCCGGCTGCGCCAGATAGGCGCGTACTTCGCTTTCCTGTGAGGTGAAATCGTAGTCGCCGTTGATGATATGAATCTCACGGCCGCTGCCCTGCAGCGCCGCGACGATGCCGGCGGTGCGCGTTAGCGTAATTTCCGAATCCGCCGGGCCGCCGATAATCAGCAGCTTCTGCTCCGGCTGCTCCGCCAGATAACGCCCGGCCAGCACGCCGATCTCGCGGTTATCGAGGAACACGCCGCTCAGCTGCTGATCGTAGAGATCGCGGTCGATCAGGATCAGCGGCACGCCATACACCTCGGCCAGCTCGAGATAGGCGGGGCGGTAGCGCTTGTCGTCGCGCACCGCCGACAGCAGGATGCCGCGCGCCTTGTAGCCGAACAGCGCCTGAATGGCGCGCATTTCCGCCTCTTCGCTGCCGTCGGTGTCGAACAGCATGATCTGGTAGCCCTGCTGGCGCGCAATGCGCGACACGGTCTTGATCAGGCCGGAATAGAACGGGTTGTACATGCTGCTGGTGACGATGCCGATAATCTGGCTGCTGCTGCTTTTTAGCCCCTGCGCGAAGGCGTTGGGCACATAGTTCAGCTCTTTGGCGATGGCGTGAATGCGCTCGCGGGTTTCCGGTTTGACCAGCTCGGGCTTATTGAAGGCGCGGGAAACGGTGATATTGGTCACCCTGGCGCGGCGGGCGATATCCACGATAGTGGCATTGGGATTGGCTTTCGACACCGTCTTTCCTTGCGTTATGCCTCAACAGATCCCTTATTGTAGGGAAAGGGCGGGGGCGGTGCTAGGGGGGGCCAGTTTCGGCCTGTTTCAGCGCAAACGTAATCTGTGCTTCGGTATAATGAGTCTTTTTCATGATGATGTGCCTCTCGGTGAGATGGAAGAAAAAACCGATACTTCAGTTTAGACTGGCGCTGCTTTCAGGGAGGAGATAAATGACACGCTGGATATGGAAGATGTGGTGAACTCCTGCAGCAATTCGGCGCACCGTCGTAATGAAATTATGGTAGCGCTGCTGGCGCATTTAGAGTCTATAGAACAGCAGCGCTGATACGAGAACTGGCGCAGGAGCTGAGCCGGAATCAGCAAAACAGTATCCGGTTGCAGCGTAATCCTGATGGCAGTGGCTACGAGCCGCGAAAGGTCACGGCCCGAAAAAAAAAAGGGCGCATTCGAAGCTGCGCACGGCGAAATATCTGAAAACTGTGCAGCAAGCGTGCAGTTTGAGGGTAAGGTACAGCGGATTGCGCTGGTGCATCATTGCGGTTTGCGTGATCGTGTAAGCCGTGTGGGCCGGAGGTGCGGTATGTAGAGCGAAGATCTTTGGGCATTAATAATGCCGTTGTGATCACTGTCCGCGATACCCTCCTCCGTTTGTTAAGATAAAACTTCAAGGATTAGAAAAGGCTATTAAGCTTTGGCAAAAGTATTTTATATCATCGCAGATTCTATCTATGCTCATGTTGTCCAGAACATCGTCTCTTGTAATTGAGAATTCATGTTTAAGACTATTTGTCCCATCAATGAAAATTTCTTTACCCCGTGCATCTCTAAGGGCAGGAGCTATATCAGAAGAAACTATAGACGCCGGCATGAACAATGCATGTCTAAGACCAAAGAAACTGTACACATTTTGCTCATCTTTATTTGCGGCGAGGGATATTGCTGTCACATCGAGGAAATAATTTTCGATGTGTCTGCGCCTCCACTTCATTGCTTGGAAACTAGGGTCGTTATAAGTAGTACCTTTATCTTTTAAAGTGACATCAACGGAACCATCGCTGTCATCATCTCGGTCTCGTATGCTAATGGTTTTCAAATCTGGAATCTCGGCTTTGAGTTGTTTGTGAAGTTGATATCTTTCTGAGGATTTACCAGTCCAAAACCAAGTTACAAGATTTTTAGGCCATTCTAGATTTAACTTTGTGAAAATTTTCTTTAAAAATCTTTCATCGCTTACACCTTCGACGATCAATAATCGTTTTTGCTCTGTTAATTTATGCACTTTCGGACTGAACATTGTGCCTATACCGCTTAATAACCCAATTTTGTCATCATCAGAACCAAGGTATTTACCTTTTGCACTTGAAAGAGAAAGGATTTTATAAGGTTCATAGGCCCTAATAAGTTCTGTTGAATGCGTTGCCAATAGTACTTGCTTACCATTTCTTATGGTTATTTCTTCTAAGCGTTCTGTAAGGTTTTTCTGCAGTTGTGTATGTAGGTGAGCATCCGGCTCATCAAGTAAGATTACATTGAATTCTTCCGATAAAGCTAGGGTATAAACACTCAACCATTGAAGAAAGCCACTTCCTTCAACCATTATATCTCTAGCATTAAAGTTCTTATGTTTAGTGAATTGATATCCATTAGCAATGCCAGAAACACATTCTATTTTTAAATAACTATGATATTGTTCATTGAATGGTTTAACTTCAATTTTAAGTGAGAAAAGATCAAATAATGTTTTTTGTAAAATTTCCCACGCATCGTGGGTTCGCAATTCGTTTAGGTTTTTTGTTGAAATCCTGTCACCTGTTCCCTTGAGTTTTTGGCGTTTGATCTGATTTGACAGATGGATATCATATAGAGAGTTTCTTATTACCCCGCCGGACAAACCTTGCCCTATTAATCTATTTCTCATTGCTGGACTCATTCTGACTTCGCGGTCTGTAATTCCAGCGAAAGGAGGTAGGTATGCAATTTGAGGTATGTTTTCATTATTTGGCGAACCATCAACATTCTCAATTTCATTTATTGTTAGGTTACTGGCTGTATTTTTAATGAAAAGTCTGTCGTTGGCTAATGATAATCCCATTTCTAAGTGTTTTTCATTTCCCGCTTTGTCATCCCAGTATAATTTTATTTTAAGAGTGTATCCATCTAATTCTGTTTGCTTTTGAGGTTTTAAATTCGTCCATAAATGGTTTAGGGATGGGATAAACATTGGAGTGAAATCAACCATGCCTAATCCCAAACCTTGATTTGTCGCTCCCCTTGTCCAGCTTAACCCTCCCTTTTCAATTTCCAATAAGGTTTTGCAAAACTGCCATGTTGCCATTGCTTGAAGTAAAGATGACTTTCCAGAGTTATTTCCTCCTCCTACTACAAGACTCAGTTCATTATTTAATTTTATTGATGAGTCTTTATATTTTTTGAATTTTTTGAGTTCAACCTTTTTATATGCATTATGAAATCCCTATTGTTTTCCTTAATTTTATAATTTCTCTATCACAACTTAAGTATTTTACTACTCATTCTATTTTTTTCAAAAGAGGATTGTTTGGGTCTTGATACAACTGATCGTCATTTTTGGATACGCCAGGACGATGAGTTCAACGATCGACTCTCGATAACAACACCGCAAATCTAACAGCGACTTTTCACTCCCCAACCTCCCGCCACAACCCCGGCAACAACCCCAACGTCTCATCAATCAGCGCCCGCCGGTCATTGCCCGGCTTCCAGATGGTCACCATGGTTTGGCTGATCCCCTGGCTGCCCACTTCGGTGTGCAGCGTGTTGACGTTTTTCCACCGTTCGGCATGCATATGCGTCGGCAGGAATCCCCAGCCGCAGCCCTGTTCGAGCAGGGCGCGCAGCATCTCCAGCTCGTTGGTAAATATGGTATGCCCGGAAATTTGCAGGCGGCGCGCCACGGGCTCGTCAGAATACGGGTGCATGATCACCTGCGGCGTGAGCGAGAGCTCCAGCAGCGAAAGCGACTGTTCCGCGCCGGGGAAAAGCGCTTTAGACGCGTAAAAATCCATCTCTATCGCTCCTAAGGCGCGCCACTCCATGGCGTCGCCCACGCTGCGGTGGCGCGCCTGGCAGATGCCCAGATCGGCCTGGCCGTTTGCCAGCAGGCTTTCCGCTTCGTCGCGCGAGGCGTTAATCAGGCTCAGGCGCGTGTTGCGCTGGGCCATGGCGGCTATCAGCGCCTGCAGCAATGCGCGCGGCGTAAAGGGATCGTAGACCAGCGAGATTTCCTGCGCCGCGCTCTTCGGTACGTCTTTGGCAAACGCCTCAAACGCTTTCACCTGCCGCATCAGCAGGTGTGCCTGGCGCTGCAGCTGTTCCCCTTCCGGCGTCAGGTGCAGGCTGCGTCCCTCGCGCAGGAACAGCGCATAGCCCAAACCATCCTCGAGAAAATCAATCAAATCGCGCAACGTCGTGCGGTCTTTGCCCAGTTTGAGCGCGGCTTTTGCCAGGCTGCCGTGCTCGGCCACGGCGGTGAAGGCTTCCAGTTGGGCAAAGGAATAAATCAGGCTCGGCACGCGGTTCTCCCGTCGATTTTGCGGGGGATTTTCCCCCATCAGGCGTTTTTTATTATAGGCCGCGTTTTTTTAAGCTGAACGCCTTCCTGAGCTAAGCGAGAAAAAATATGAAAAGCAAAGTGTTTAACCGCAGCCTGCTGGCGGGCGTTGTCATCAGTCTCTGCAGCGGCCTGTTGGCGCCCGCCGCGCTGGCCGCCTGTGCGGGCACCGAACTCAGCGCCTGTCCCGCGCCTTTCGATGCGCAATTGCCGGACACGCACAAGATGCTCACCTGGAGCCAGAGCGACCGGGTGATCGGTTTTCGTAACGACTACCGCAACTATGCGGGGGATGTGTTCCATCACGGCGACGCCGCGCCGCTGCCGGCTGCCGCTAAACAGCTAACGGACGCCAGCTATCGGGTGAATGGCAAAACCTACCACCTGCAGGACTATCTGCAGCGCCAGAACGTCAGCGGCATGCTGGTATTGAAAGACGGCAAAATCGCCTGGAAATATCTGGGGGAGGGCAATACCGACGCCACGCTGTGGACGTCGCGCTCGGTGGGCAAATCCGTGGTCGCCACGCTGGTGGGCGTGGCGATTAAACAGGGCAAGATCCGCTCGCTCGACGATCTCATCACGCAATACGAACCCGATCTGAAAGGCAGCGCGTGGGACGGCGTGACCCTCAGGCAGCTGATCACCCACACCTCCGGCGTGGCGTGGAATGAGGATTACACCAACCAGAAATCGGACTTCGCGCAGCTGACAGAGTGTGAGGCCAAACCCGGCACCTATGCCTGCGTGCGCAAGCTGGTGGCCGGTTTGCAGCGTGCGCATCCGGCCGGGCAGAACTGGTCTTACTCCTCCGGCGGCGCGTGGCTGCTGGGCGACGTGCTGGAACGCGCCACCGGCATGCCGCTGGCGGCCTATCTTGAGCAAAGCATCTGGCAGCCGTACGGCATGGCGAGCGACGGCGTGTGGCATGCTTACGCCAAAAGCCAGCACGACGTGGGTGCGCACGGCTTTAACGCCACGCTGGAAGACTGGGGGCGTTTCGGTGAGTTCATTCTGCATAACGGGACGTTGCCGAACGGCAAACAGATCCTGCCGGAAGATTGGGTAGCCCAGTCGGCCAACTGGACGCGGGCGGCGGGCTCGGTATCGGCGGCGCATCCTGACGGCATTTACGGATTCCAATGGTGGAACAACGAAGTGCCGGTGAATGCGACCAACGTTGAGCCTGCTCCGCAGACCTCCCTCAAACATTCCCTGTGGGCGCTGGGGATCTTCGGCCAGATGATCATGGTCAATCAGGCGGAGAATCTGGTGATCGTCCAGTGGTCTACCTGGCCGCAGGCGGAGCCTTCTTTCAGCGCGCAACCGCTGGAGGCATCGCTGATGTTTAGCGCGATAGCGAAGGAATTGCGTTAATTCCACGTAGCGAGCAGGGGCGGTTGTCATTCAGCCCCTGTTCGAAGACGCATGGTATGCGCTCGTGCATATAACAGCGCGGAAATGGCGATCTGGGCTATGCTTTTCCCCACATCCACTTTGCGCCGAAACGGGCGTGACAAAAGTGCGACTTGTCAGGCCAGGTTGAAGCTCTTTATCGAACGGCTCTTCATAGGAGTGGGTAAATTGAAAATCGATTGGCATAGCGCATTGCTAACACGCGCCACGATCGTGGATAAAAGCTACAAAAATACGCAAAACGTTCGGCGTTTCATGGTTGAGGCGTGCGGAGAAGATTTTCGTTTCGATCGTGAATTTATGGCATGGATACGCAATGACATGCCAAAGACGTTAGGTGATGTCGCCGATGAGTGGCGGCGCAGGCACTCCCTCAACCCTGGCCGATAGGGTTCAACCTGCGGGGCGCTTGGTACTTTTCTTTTCTCGCAAACCTTGCCAAGATCGCCTTTACACCAGCGCCAGGATCAGTAGCGGCGGGGTGAGCAGCCATTCAACACCTGCTCAAAGATGTGGAATACATAGTTAGGTACTTTGTCGATCGCGGGAAAGTGCTCTGTGTTGTGAGCGGGTGCCAATGAAAACGTTACTTGGTGAAACATGCATCTGGGCTGAGAAAATTTAGCCAGACGCCATCTGACAGCCTCAGTATAAATAACCGGAAGCTGTCAGATCAGCGTTGATGAAATTACTGCGCTTCCTTTGCCCCTTTCAAAAGCATGAGCTCGAGTATTTTCTTACACTGTTCATTGTATTCTGAGCCATCTTGGCTGTCTTTTATTTGCCGATTCACTGCTGTTAACAGCGAAAGATTGTTTATATTTACTGGGTTAGGATTCGCACCCCGATTGAGCAGTAGGGTCATGTGTTCAAAGGCTGAGCTAAAAAAAGCATCCATTAATAAGGTTTGTTGCAAGGAGTCTCTGATATTTATATCCGCTCCGTAATCCAGCATCACCTTTAACGTTTCAGTGTTTTTGGCTTTGATTGTTTGGAATACAATGGGTTCATTGAATACCTTATCTTTTGCGTTTGGCGGTAAACCGCCGTCGAGCATGGCTTTGACCCAAATCCCCTTGTCGGCTTTCATGACGAATTCCGCTGGGCTGCTCCCGCCCTCCGGTCTGGGTTGCAGCGGATCTGCACCGTCTTTAACCAGGTCGGTTATTATTTTCAGCCTTTCCGGCGTATTTTTATCGTAGATTGCGTTTAGCACCGACCAAAACAGCAGGGGCATGTCCGCCTTAACCGGTCGATTCATTTCTTCCTTGCTTATTGAAGGAAGCTTTTCTTTTAGTTTCACTTCATCGCCATCATAAATCAGCTGTGCGATATCCAGTTGCCGGCCTTCAAAAAAATCCTGTGGCTCATATTCCATGTTTTTGTTGCATCCTTGCATCATGAGAACAGTAAATAGTAACGCCATTGCCATTATCAACTTTCTCATATTCTCTCCCTGATAGTGGCGATAGAATAGAGTCAATTCTCTACAGGTAGTGGAGGCCAGTCACCACCCTTTTTAATTAACAACTCTTTTATCTTATTAATTTTCTCTTTGTCTTCGGCATCTCCTACGTCTCTATCTATAAAGCGTTGGAGCTGATTACCCATAGTCCAACCAAACTTCCCTTTGATTTTACTATCCGCGCCTCTCTCCAACAGAAGTATAGTATGATCAAACGAACGAGAATCCAGTGAGCTTATTAACAAGGTGTTTCCCAATGAATCCCTTGTGTTTATATCCGCACCATAATCCAACATCACCTTTAAAGTCTCAGTGTTTTTCGCGTCTAACGCTTCGAATATAATTGGCTCGTTATGAACTTTATCTCTAGAATTCGGTGGTAACCCACCATCCAACATTGCTTTTATCCAGACGCCTTTATCGCCCTGCAGGACAAACTCAGCTGGACTGCTTCCCCCTTCCTGTCTGGGTTGCAATGGGTCTGCACCCGCTTTAACCAAGTCAGTAATAATGCTCAGTCTTTTAGGCGTATTTTTATCATAGATTGCGTTTAGCACCGACCAAAACAGCAGGGTCATGTCTGCTTTCACTGGTCGATTCAGTTCTTCCTTGCTTATTGAAGGAAGCTTCTCATTCAGTTTCACTTCGTCGCCATCATAAATCAGCTTTGCGACTTCCAGTTGACGGCCTTCAAAAAAATCCTGTGGTTCATATTCCATGTTTTTTTTGCATCCTTGCATCATGAGAACAGTAAAGAGTAACGCGACTGCCATTATCAACTTGCTCATATTCTCCCCCTAATAGTGGCGACATCCTCGTCTTTCTGGTCTTCAATCAACGTTATTGTCTGGTCTATACCGTGTTTATCGAGCAGGGTTCCTGTCCCACCGGCAAGCGTGTGCGGTATGCCAGCGGCATCAGGCAGCGCCAGTGATGACCACTCTTTCAAGGTGAAAGGCAATGCTACGCCCCAGGGTTTTTGCAAAGAATCGGGCAGGGCATTTTTTATAAGCTCATAATCACTTTCGTTATTAACCTCCTGTAACGTGGTTAATAGCTCACCTTCCACTCGATAGGCCTGTATGTTCTTGGCTGAACCAATCATCTCAGATCCATATCTTCCTACAGTTCCATGATGGAGTCCGGCTGCATTAAACGTCCATGCGGGTTTTCCACTGGTCATTGATGCTGCGGAGGCCATTCCACCACCTAATGAATGACCAGAGATATCAATACTGGGGGTTTTTGATATGCCGTCACCAATCTCAACAGCCTTTTTATAATACTCAGAACTTTTACCAATCCCTTGAGCACCGTTATTTATCCAGTCATTTACATTTTTAATGCCCGATAAATCACCTTTAAGTGCTTTTTTTGCGGCACTGCCGATTCCCTGCGGGAATTCTGGCGCTCTTGACCCTCTGAACACGACCGTTGGGTTCATCTCTTTACCAAAAATACCTCTATCAGGTTGATATACTCGGGCCAGAAAATCTGGAGATAAATTGTTATCATAAAGCATTGAGCTTTTAAGACCCAGTTTGTTTAGCGCCAACTCATCGTTACTGATATCTTTCCAACCCTCAGGAACGCCGGGAGTCTCCTTTAGCGGATTCGTGGTCTTGTAGATATTCTCCGCCAGTTTTGCCTTCTCGACGGCGACATTGTTTGCCGCCAGGCGTTCCGAGGCGATTCGGGCGTCCGGGTAGATACTCCGTTGCCCGCGGCCAATGAGGTATTTTCGCTCTTGCCAGCGTTGCGCTTTGGTCAAGGGGCCAGACACGACCGACTGTGAGGCTCTTCCACCTTGCGCCGGGATATCCGGGCCAAGGGCCGGTTTGGCCCGCGTGACTTGTGCGGGGAAGACGGATGGGCGCGCCCGGCGGCCACCATAAGACTTCACGGCCTCTTCGTACCGCCTCACTATCTTGTCCACCGGGTAGTTGGGCTCTTGTCGCCCCTGCGGTATCAGGTTGCCGTCGATGTCGGCGTAAAATGGCCCCATCGTCGCCAACACACCGGGCCGGGTTTCGACCGCCACGACAACGCCGCTCATCAGGTCGCTCTGCACTCTTGCGCGCAGGTTAGAGCTTATTCCGTTTTGCGTAACGCCAACTTCACGGCGGATCCGCTCACCACCGCGAAAACCAGAAAAAAGCGACAGAATGTCTTTATCCGGCATGTATGAAAGGCCGTGACAGGCGCGGGAAGGGCTGACTATACGGGGGAATTCATCAGGTGAAATAATATCATCGGCGATATACAGCAGTTTCAAACGGGAAAACATAGTGTGTCTCTTCCTTTGCTTGCTGCGTCTCGGCCTGTTCAGGCGGGCGCTCGCACTCCTTGCACTCGATGGGCCCTGAGGGGGCATGTTATCGAACGGCAGTCAGCGGTAGCTAACGGCGCATAGGACACCAGATAAGGGATGATAACGGCTCAAGCCAATTTGTAAAGCCGGCCAAAGATTAACCGGAAAGTTCTTGTTTTCCAAAGGCTGCTGCGGGTTTTTAACCCCGCCGATCAAACCGATAAACCAGCGCCAACGCCAGGATCAAAAGCGGCGGGGCGAGGGCGGTGAAGGGCGCGTTGAGGGCGAACAGCAACCCCAGGTTGAGGACGATCTGGTAAGCGATGTAGGTCAGCAGCCTTCTTGAGCTTCAGGGACAATAAACGCCGCGCGTCCGAGATCGCTTTTTGCTGCAGCGTGCGATATTCGAGAACGGTCACGAGTTGATTGCGCCGATCGTAAAAATTCATTCCCGTATTGCCCAGCGCCGCGTAATCCAACGCGTCCACTAAAGTGGGGAAGTCCGCATAGCGCATGGGAAGAGAATGAACGGAACTTGTTTCAGACATAGACAAACTAGCCATAGATTAAAAATCACCAAAAGAGATAAAAGACTCTTGGCGAGGTAATTGATATTTTACTATGAATAGGTTTTGAATAAGTTTGTTATTCAACCATCTTCATTCCACGAACATTAGTTATTAACGTCATTTTACTTGTTGTTACATTTGGTTTGGATATTACAAAAATGGAGCAGCTGTTATTAATCGCCTGCAGTTTCTTGCTATTGGTGGTGGAGCTGCTGAATACGGCGATTGAAACCGTGGTCGATCGCATTTCGCTGGAATTACATCCGTTATCCAAACGCGCCAAAGATTTGGGCGGCGCAGCGCAGCTGGTGGCGGTGATAATGACCATCATTATTTGGGGGACGGTGCTGTTGGGAGGATAACGGCGAGGCGCGCTTCGGCATTAAACCGGTTGCTGCGGCTAAATAAGCGGCTATTATCGTTGCTTTGCGCCTTTGGCGCCATGGTAAGGATAGGTTGCCGCTATGCCCGTGAATTTTGATCTCAACGATCTTTATGCCTTCCGCGCGCTGGTGGAGTACGGCAATTTTCGGCTGGCTGCGGAGTCTATCTGCCTGTCGCAGTCGGCGCTGAGCCGCAGGATTGAGAAGCTGGAAAACGCGCTGGGCAGCAAACTGTTCGATCGCACCACCCGGCGCGTGACCTTGACGCTGTACGGGCAGGCTTTTGCCGAGCGTTCGGATCAGCTGCTGATGAATGTCGAAGCGGTGTTGGCCGATATCGATAAGGTCAGCCAGGAGCGTACCGGGCTGGTCACCGTCGCCACGGTGCCGTCGGCGGCATACTATTTCATGCCCGACGTGATACGCCGCTTCCGGCTTCGCTATCCGCGCGTGCGCGTTAAGCTGATCGACGGCAGCGCAGGCAATGTCATTGAGGCGGTCACCGGTGGCCAGGCCGATTTCGGCATCTGCTTTGCCGGGCGGCTGCAACCTCATCTTGAATTTGTGCCGTTGGTGGGGGACGTTTACGTGGCCGCTTGCCGACGCGACCATCCGCTCGCCGCTAAAAAGAGCCTCACCTGGCGGGAATTTTATCAGCAGGACTACGTGTCGCTGGATAAAACCTCCGGCAATCGCAATCTGCTCGATCAGCGCCTGGAACACCTCATGCCGGAGCGCCCCAGCGTGTGCGAAACTCGCCATGTGACGACCATGCTGGGCATGGTTGAGGCGGGCATCGGCATTGCCGCCGTGCCCGCCATGTCGATGCCCGCTTCAGAACATTCGGTGTTGACGTCGGTGCCGCTGGTCGATCCGGTGGTGAAACGCACCGTAGGCCTCATCAGACGCGGCGGCCGCATGCAGTCTTTCGTTGCCGCCGAGCTGGAAAAGCTGATTACTGAACAGTATCACTCTGCCTGACCGGCTGCTGCGCCGGCACGGTTCGCATGCCGGTTGCGCGAATGGTCAGCTGTGCCTGAGAGGAGGCGAGGAAGTCCAGCAGCGCTTTGCCTTCGCGGCGGTGCTCCGCCTTGGCGGTTAGCGCGCCGGCGAAGCGGGTGATGTACTGCACGTTTTCCGGCAGCTCGCCGATAAAGGTCACGCCCGCCACGGGCAGCAATTCGCTGACCTGCTGGAAGCCCAGCGCATATTTACCTTGTGCCACTTCAGAAGCCACCGGAATGCGCTCAACCACGTGCGCTTTTCCTTTCACCTGTTCCTCGATGCCCAGCTTTTTGAACAGTTGGCCGCTGACGTAGCGGCCGCTGGCGCTGTCGGAATAGGCGAAAGAGTCAGCCTGCAGCAAGACATTGCGCAGGTCGGCATCCGTTTTTATCACCGGCTTGGGCGCGCCCTGTTTGACCACCATGCCGATCGGCGAATCGGCCAGCTCCACGCGCGAACCCGGCTGGGTCCAGCGCTCTTTTTCCAGTTGGGTGAGCGCGTCGCCCACCATGATCAGCACATCGGCTTGCTCTCCGCGCGCCAGCCGCGCGGGGATCGCCTGTGGCGTTTTGCCCATCGAAGGGCCGGACACCAGAATGATTTTGTCGCCGCTTTGGGCTTCATACTCCGGGGCCAGCTTCTCCAGCGCGGCTTTGAAGCCGCCGGAGATCATGACGGTCACGTCTTTGGCCAGCGCCGCCGTACTGCAGGAGGCGCACACCAGCGCGGCGAGGATCGAACGAGTGAGTTTTTGCATGGCATTATTCCTTTTGCGATGGAGGCTTAGCGCGCGGTTTGCAGCGGCATGGCGATGCGGCGATACAGATACAGCGTCGCCAGCAGGGCGCACAGCGCGGCGAAGCTCATCCAGTAGCCCGGTGAAGCCTTGTCGCCGGTGTATTCGATCAACGCGGTGGAGACCACCGGCGTAAAGCCGCCGAACACCGCCGTCGCCAGGCTGTAGGCCAGCGAGAATCCGGCCACCCGTACTTCAGTTGGCATGATCTCCGTCAAGGCCGGGATCATCGCGCCGTTGTACAGGCCGTAAATGAAGGACAGCCACAGCAGCACGGCCAGCATCATGCTGAAGCTGGGGGCGGCGGCGAGCAGGCTCAGCGCCGGGTAGGCGGTGGCCAACGTCAGCAACGTCATGGCGACCAGCACCGGTTTGCGGCCGAAACGGTCCGACAGCGCGCCGCCGATGGGCAGCCAGATGAAGTTGGAGATCGCCACCAGAAGGGTGACCAGCAAGCTGTCGGAAGCGCTGAGTAGCAGCACCTTTTTGCCGAAGGTCGGCGCATAGACGGTGATCAGGTAAAACGCGGTGGTGGTCATGGCGACCATCAGCATACCGGCGATCACCACCGGCCAGTTTTTCAGCAGGGTTTTAAACACGTCGCGCATCGCCAGGTGGTGACGGCGGGCGGTAAATTCCTGCGTCTCTTCCAGCTTGCGGCGCAGGATGAAGATGAAGGGAACGATCAGGCAGCCGAACAGGAACGGAATGCGCCAGCCCCACTCGCGAATGGCGCTTTCTTCCAGCGCCGCATTGAGCGCGAAGCCCATGGCCGCCGCCACCATGATAGCCACCTGCTGGCTGCCGGACTGCCAGCTGGTGTAGAAGCCTTTACGGCCTGGCGTGGCGATCTCGGCCAGATAAACGGACACGCCGCCCAGCTCCGCGCCCGCCGAGAAGCCTTGCAACAGGCGCCCGCACAGCACCAGCAGCGGCGCCCAAAGCCCGATGCTTTGGTAAGAGGGGATCAGCACGATCAGGAAGGTGCCCGCAGCCATGATCGACAGGGTCACGATCAGCCCTTTGCGGCGGCCGACTTTATCGATGTAAGCGCCCAGCACGATGGCGCCGATCGGGCGCATCAGAAAACCTGCGCCGAATACCGCGAAGGTCATCATCAGCGAGGCGAACTCGCTGCTGGCCGGGAAAAAGGTGTGTGCAATGTAGGTGGCGTAAAAGCCGAACAGGAAAAAATCGAACTGCTCTAAAAAGTTGCCGGAAGTGACGCGCAGGATCGCGCCGGTTCTGGCCCGGGTGGTCATGGGTGAGGTAGAGGAATGCATCTTTATCTCCAGTTTGTTATGGGCGCCTGACGCCGCGCCTGTTGCTGAAGACTCGCTCAGGAAAATAAACTAAATAAGCGCAATAAACGCATGGCGCGATGCGTTTGACGCATCAATCGGCGTTAACAATGTTGCCTAACCCGGTGTAACGTGGCGTTAACAAATTTATTGCTCACCGCCCGCGGCGTAGAACGCCGAAAACGGCATGCGCATTTTGTGACAGGGTTCATAAAGGGGCCGGCGGGGTATGGCGATACTTACCCGCTCACATGATCCTGCTCTGGCTTCAACCTAACCGCGGGATCGCCCAATACGACGTAATTACGAATATCATCGCGCGCGATTTGCAATGCCAGCAATTCAGCGGCGGGGACGGCCTGTCCATTCAGTTTGTTATTCAGTTTTTCCAACAGCCTGGTGCTTAGCACCCCCCACTGCCCGTTGAAAGCGTCGGTGGCCATACCGACGCGTTGGCCGGAAAGCAAGCGATGGATGACGTCTCGAAATCGTTGGGGCTGCGCCAGACCGATTTCAGAAAGGAAGCTGGATGCCCACACCCGATCAATATGCCCCAGAGAAGCCAGAACGCCTCCCTGGGGAAGCGTCATGAGTTTTTGCGGCAGGCGGGCCGTCATCGCATGCGGCGCAATGCGAACGCGATCCGCGTCAGAGTGAAAGTTATCGAACGCCGGTGTACCGGCGCCATAGCAGGCAAAAAACAAATGGATCATGCCATGAACGTTGGCATGCTCTGGAATATCTTGCGCGGCAAACCAGTGTTCATGGGTGATATCGCCATAAGCAGGCCAATCCTGACACACCAACGCTCCTTGATGTTCCGCCAGTCGAGGGTCGCCGGCCTGAAAGGCCATGCCGTGCGTGCCCGTGATCAGCAGCGAAGGCGGGTTATGTGGGGCGCTGAGCAGGTGGCTCAGGCAGGCTTTGGTTGCTTGCTCGCTTAATGAACTGTTTAACGCAAAGCGATACTTTTCACCCAACGGCCCGAGTGAACCTGTGCCAGTGCCAAAGGGGGTGGCGACATGCTTGATGAACAACTGGGTGGCGCGATCGAAATCATGGCGGGTCGCGAACAGTTCAATACGCCGAGCTGTTTTGCGAGTGGCATCTGTTTCATGGGCCACGACGCTGTCTGCATAGGCGGTAAATTCTTCAAGCGTGGGGAAATCCAATCGCCCAACCCCGGCGACGAGATCCAGCGCATATTGAAATTCAAACGGAATGGCCTCTGGCGAACCGATCAGGACAAGATAATAAGGCATGCCGAGATCGGGGTTAATCATGTCTAATGAGGAACCATGACGATTAAGCCAGCCGCTGGCGCTTTCACCCTGTCGGTAACCGTCCGGACCGGCGAAGATGCGGAGTGTGCCGCCGGCCTGCCGCCGTCGCAATTCAATCAGGGGGGCCAGCGCGGCCAAATGAGGTGCAGAGTCCCTATTCGCGGCGAAGATGAGCCCCCAGCCACTTTCGGACAGTTGGTCGGCATCGAAACCGAATTGCAACCCCAAATGCGCTCTGTCGGGAAATGCCGCGCCGACGGTTTGTCCGAGCAGTGATTCAGCTGCAGACTGATGCTGCTCGTGCTGGCCCATGCCCCCGGTTTCCAATGGCAACCCCGTATCAGCGTGAATGCCGAAAGCCAGTAGCGGCATCCGTTCTTCGTCAATCATGATGCGTCCGCCGTTTTGAGCGCCGCTTGCCAGAGCAGATGAGCCACTTCGGGGCCGGCAATATCGCTGTGCGAGCCGGAGATGCCGTCGCCATGGCAAATAAAATTGCTGCTGTTCACGTTATAAATGTGAGCTGGAACGAAGGCATAGGCGCCGGCACCTGACAATAGGGTAATATTGTGAACGGTGGGTATGCCACAAATGCCCAACGCGCCAATTGCGGCATAGAGCGGGGGAAACATATAGGCGACCTGGCCTGCCACCCCTGCAGCCCAGGGATAAAGTTTGCCGACGGCCATGTCGCTGTCCGAGCGCGTAGCCACGAAAGGACCGCTGATTTTCTTATCCACCAGAATGTTATTGAAGAATCCGGCCGTTTCATGTGATGTAGGGAGTGATGAGGTAAAGGACCAGATAGACATGGCGCCTTGGACCAATACGCAAGAGTTTATCGGGAATGGCAACGGCGCAGCGCCTGAGGGGCCCGCAATGGCCGCGCTGGCGACAATGCAACCGAAACTGTGTCCCATCAGGTGGATGCGTACGGCGGGTGAGGCTTGCTGCATAGCGCGCAGCAGAGGATGCAGCCCTCTTTCACCGACGTCTTTGGCTCTTTTCTTCATCGTCCAAAAGGTTAATTGCCGCAGAGGCGCCAGTAACGGGTTGTCGCCGACATCATTACCGAAGGCCACATTATTGACGGCTTCAGCCACGGTTTGATCGGGATCGAAAGGCAGACGATCGGCGGAGCCTTCACCCGGTGCGCCGTTGGCACCCAAATCCAGTGCGGCATTGAGCTCTAAATAGGCCGCACGCAAGGTGTCGGATAACGTCATTGACGCGGAGTCTGTGCGTACTTCATCAAAGATTTTATACAATGCCGCCCGAACATCCGGTGTGCCGCCGAGCTCCTCGATATGGAAGTCGATCCTTTCTCTCAATGTCTGAGTGTTTGCAGGGGAGAAACTGGTGTCTGAGGCCTCTTTTTCATCCCCCCATGCCAGACTGGGCCAATGAAAGCCAATGTGCATTTCTTGAAACGAGGGGATTTGTTGCTGCATATGCCGGCGATCTTCATCCAGCGAGGCAAAAACGCCGATCCAACTGTCAAATTGAGCGAAGGCTTTGGCCTTATCCTGATGCCAGCCGTGGCAGCGAATGAACACGTCGGTAATGCCGTTCTCCACCAGGGATGACAGCATCAACTCGCTCAGTTTGCCGTTAGGTGCATCGGGATCGTTATCTTGTTCCGCGCCGTTTTTATCGGTGACAATCATGAAATAGCGTGTATCCGTTGTCGGGATCGTGCGGTATGGCATACAACCTCCTAAAAAGTCATTTCGGTGGATTGTCGGGGCAGGGTGCGTTAATGGACGCGTAGTGGAAGTAATTGTTGATTTCTTCACGATCGAAGTTCTGGCGATTGGCCAATTTGCAGGCCTGTTTTACCCAACTTTCCATGCGCAGATCCCAAATGGCTGTCCCGGCGCTTGATGAAGAAACCAGCCATTCTCCATCCTGAGAAAGGGCGAGGGCTGTGATTGGCGTCGTGTGGAAATCTTGAACGATGCGCATGGCTGAACCTGCGAAGAGCAAGGACAACTGCCCCTTGTTGTCCGCCATGGCGACGATGTCGTTACCACTGGCAGCCAAGAGATGGGGGATAAAAAACGAATCGTTTTTCTTCTGTGTGAACGACCAGCGCTTTCCATCAAATTTTGCCAAATACATCTTGCCTGAAAAGTCGCTCAGCAGCAGGGTGCTGCCTGAAGCGTCGAACGCCAGGGTTTCGATCGGTCCGAGAGTATCGGAAAGCGCGTTTTGAGCCAGAATGGTACGACTGGGGACGAGTTCAGGTGTATCACGCGACTTCGGGTTGAATACCCATGAGACGATTTCGTTCTTCTCACTTACGGTGATGATCTCTTCACTGTCGGGTCTGAACCAAGGCAAGGGAAAATAGATGCCGCTCGGGGTTTTAATTTCTTGGCACGTGAATCCAGAGGCGGCTGATGCGGTGAGGCGATACAGTTTATTGGCGAGCTCTCGCCCGTTCTTGCCGACGAGGGTGACCGCCAGCAGGGTGCCGGCATCATTGACGCGAATGGCGGCGATGCGGCGGCCTGGCGGTTGCAGCAGGCACGCCAGCGGCTCGCCTTGGGAAGGTGAAATCAGCACATTACGAAACACCGTAACGCCTTGTTGTTGTGCGGCAAAGAGCGTCGCGGTGGAGGTTGACCAGGCGAGAGCGACGACGTCCGATACTGGCAACTGCCGAAGGCGCGTTGGTTGGCCGGTATTGGTGTCCAACCGATATTGCGTCAGCCCCGTAGCCTGCACGGTGAATATTTGACGATTTTCTGTACCGTCGACAAACAGTGCAGGCTCGCGGGAGCTAAGCAAAAATTGCCCGAACGGATGCCTGTCAACGCGCAAATTGACTCTGAGTATGTCGCCGGCTTCACTGGTGACATAGGCGTTCTGCTCATCAGGCTCGGTCGCGACGCTCACCAACTGCCGCGGAAATTGCAAAAGGGTGCGGTTGGCGGGAGCGGCGGCATTATTGTTCGAAAATGGCCACAATTTGAGGCTTCCATCCCAGCTTAACGACAAGAGGTCTCCATTTTGCAGATATTTGAGTTGTGCGACGGTTTGCTGATGCGCGTTGATAATCGTTGGCGAGTAAGAGAACGACGATTTTGGCAAGGGGCCGTCGGCTCGCGGCGAAACATCCTTTTCGACGTTATTCTTGGTCGGAGAAAGGCGTGAAGTGTCCCAGATATAAATGTAGCCATTCCTGCTGCCGGCGGCGATGAGTCGCCCATCGGGGCTGATATCAATGCTGTAAAAGGTTTTGCTGTACTCGGCATCTCGTGCGATGGTCGCCAACTGGACGGACTGTTGTGATTTATCTTGGTTAAACGTCTGCCATTTGACTGTCATGCTGGTGGCGATGGTGACCTTATCGGGTGCGTTCTTGGGGGTTGTGGCGGCGATCGCCATTACGGCGTTGGTTTTCTTCTTGGTGGGTTGTGACAATAATTCAAACTTGGCCTCGGATATTTTCCAGGTGGCCAGCGTACCGTCTTGATATCCGGCAAAAAGCCAGTTGTCGGTGGCGGTGAGGGTGCGTACCTTGCTGCTTACAGGTTTACCCTTGTCACTCACGGGCTGATTCAGCGGAGCTCCCACGGTTTTTTTTGTTGTTAGATCCCAGATGCGGATCGTTCCGTTGATATCACCGATCGCCAAGAGGTGGGGCGTAACGAATGCTAATGCCGCAATGCCTTTGGGATGCGCTTGCTGTATCTCTCTGAGGGGGATTAATTCGCTATTTTCTCCACAGCTCTTTATCGAGTAACGGCCACTGCCGATCTTGGCGCTAACGCATTCGTTATTGCGGATTCGCACTACGGTGGTTTGGCCATCGCCGAGCGTTGCAATGTGTTCAAGTTGCCTATAGCGGCCGAGATAGTCGCCGAGCAACGTTTGAAACTTGAACGTTGGCAGATTGCCTGCGTTGGCTGGTAACCGTAACTGCGCGCCGGCCGCGGTGGCTAGGGCTTCCAAACTTGGAATGGGGTGATCGTTGAGAATGGAAAGAATACCGGTTTGAATGGCGAGATAATTCAACGCGAGCTTGGTTTTCTGTTGTTCATCGGCGCTTTTGTCAACAAAGAAACCAATAATTATCGCCAAAACGGCGATGACTAAACCCGAAGCGCAAAAAAGCTGCCGTTTCCTGCGGCGATACGACGCATACGCCGCGAGGAATCGCGCCTCGACTTTTGAATCAGGAGCATCGCCTTCCGCCAGCCTCATTTTTCGTTGGGTACGGTATGGCAGGGCGCGAAAGTAATCTGGTTTTTCGCCGTCCATATGCCATATCCGCGCCTGTTTTTGCCATTCTTTCAGATTATTGTTGCGCCACTCTTCTATGCTGCGGCGTACGGGGCTGGCTAAACGATCGTGCGCCAATTCATACCACATGTCGTCTTCACGGCTTTGACGACGGATGAGATGGTGCTCCTCGAGCTTTTGAATTTCCTGAAGTGATGGCCCGTCCGTGCTTTGCGGGCTGAAGATCACGGCGGAGCGGCGCCCACTTAACGTCAGCAGATACCGGTCTATCCAATCTCCCAACGTTCTGAATCTATGGGGACCTTGCGCCGCCAGATTGAGCGTCTTGGTGCAATAATCCAGTAAGGCATTGTCCGGGTTATATCCCGTCACGTCGGCGACGCGAACCTCACAGACCTGCCGCTCGGTTTGGCTTAAGGTGTTCCACAGATCCGTGCAGACAACCTGCAGCTGTACCGGTTCCACGGTTTTACTCGGGCGTGCGCCTTCCGGCGCTTTAATCAATTCGCTGACCAGCACCTGCGCCGCATCTGTTCCGTCTTGCACTGGAAAAGCGACGCCCATGGCTTCTGCCGGCCCCTTGATGGCGGCGACGGCTTGCTCGACCGACAACAGGTTTAAACGGTAGGTGTTGTTAAGGCGGGTGGGAATATCATCTCGGAAATCATCAAGCCAGGAGAAGTATTCTTCTCGCATGCTGATGAGAAGCCAGATGGTTCTTTCGTCGTTTGACAGCAGTTCTTTCAACTGCTGGAAAAAGACTTTTTGCCGCTCAGGAGTGACATTGCAGGTTAGCACCTCCTCAAATTGATCGAGCACTAAAAGAAGACGCTTCGGCGGATCAGATTTAGGCAGAGTGATACGGTTGAAGTAGGTAAGAAGCGTATCATTGGGGCGAATCGAGCCAAAACGACCTTGTTCCAGGCGCTGCAAGAGGGAGGCGACCGGATCGGTATCATCGGCCTGCGCGATGCGCTGCACGGGTAAAACATGGAACCGTGTTGTCAGCGTGGATAAAAGGCCGTTCTTGGCCATCAAAAGCGAGGTTTTACCCGCTCCGGAAGGGGAGTACAGCACGATTATCCGGTCCGAGATTAAGCGCCATTGCAGTTGCTTAATGTCCGCGTCGCGGCCGAAGAGCGTTTGTTCGGCGCTAAAAGGGCTGGGGCCTACGTAAGGAGCCTTCATGAGTCCTCCTGCGTACGGGCATTTAATTCCGCCATAAAGGTGGCAACGTCCCCCCAGTACAGACGCCATTTGGCCTTCCTTTGCAGATATTTTTCGATATAGCGGCGTGCGCTGCCGGGATCAAGAATACTGTTTGGATCAATCTGCACGGAAAAATGTTCGTAGTCTTTCTGTAGGTCATTGCCTTCCAACAGTAAAAGGCTGCGAAACAGTACCCGAAACTCCCAGGATTCAGCCTGCAGGCCGACAAACAGCAGCGCGCTGCTGTTCAGCCTGGCGCGCACGTAAGGGGGAATGGCGTCTTTGGCGGAAGAGACTTTGGTCAGGTAGTCAAAAAAATGATCTTCGGTTAACACCAGCGATTCTGGTTTGGATAAATCCCCGAAGAGCTTGAGCACAATCGGATGGGTCTCGGTGCCTTCGTCCGCCGGGCCGGCAGGGGCTCGGTTGACATAATTGGCATCGCAAATTTCAGCGGGCTCATTCCACTTCATGAGGCGTACAGTCGGAGTCGCGCCTTGTTCTTTGAGGGCATCGACCAGTAGATCGCTGGGATCGGTGGTGATGTAAAGTGGGAGTTTATAGCCGGCCAATATTCGCAACGGGTCGAGAGGGTTACGGGCGCGGATTTTTTGCCCCACTACTGAAACCAACTCCCCCAGTGAAGTGTATATCTTTGCTTTTTTTAACCCCTTTAGCCGGTCGGGCACATCGTCAGGATATTTCTCAAGTATTCGTCCATAGACATACCTGTAAAGTTCTTTCCTGAGATAGGCACCTTGCCGCGTCACGGCAAGGTATTGTGCAATCTGCGGCAGCCCCTCTATGTCGTGTCCGCCTAACGGGTAGTGGTAGATTTCCCCCCATTCACGCGCCAGTTCACGCCGCGAGCCGAACAGCGCTTCGTTCATGCTCGGACCGAGGATAGGAGTGCTGTCTTGGCTGGTAATATTGTCGACGATTAGAGCCCAGGGATCATCTTCACCGTCGGCGATACTGAATCCGGGGGGATACCAAATACGCGCATTATTCAACCGGGTAAAAACGACGGGGATCCACCAGTCCGGCGAGTCCATGATTTTTGCCCGCGCACTGGCGGTAGCGCGATCGACTTCGCCATGCTCCGCCAGCTGTCTGAAAAACTCCGGGATAAATTGCGTTGCCGCAGACATCGAAAGCTTGCCCTGCATCGCCAATACCGCCGGCACGCCCTCTTTGGCTAACATGGGGCCCAGGGCGACCAGCGCGTCGCGTGCGGGATTGCCGGCACCGGCGCTTTGGCAGGAGCATAGGACGACCAAGCTGGGAATTCTTTCCAGCGCGCCCAAACGCGCGGCGAAATCTTCGCCGGTGACGCTGGCGGCATTCCCGGCCTCATCTTCCAACCACAACACGGCGCCTTGCTGCCCGACAATGCCGTGGCACATGAGATAGATAATGTCGGCTCCCTCTTTTATGCCTTCGATAATCGCCTGGAGCGTCGCGCTTCCGCGCCGCGTGAGCGTGGTCAACGGAACATGACGCAGCGCATTTTCAGCGAGCTCCTGCTCTTGAGGAACGTTGATGGGCGTGAAGGTTTCCGATAGGCCCTGAGGATTAGCGATGGCTAATAGTGCCTTAATGCCTTGTTTAGGGCGCAACATCGGGAGGCGGTAAGTTCGGGCCGCCAGATAGCGCGAAAAAACGCACTGATTGCTGCGCAATAGATGTGTGGCTGTATCGGTGGGATCAACCAGCGTTTCCCAAGGGAGGCTGTGCAATATGGATGCATTTGAATCGATAAGTAGGCGTATTTTTAGCGTGCTTTGCTGATGATCGGAAAATGCCCGTGCGGATGTAAATGCATCACGCAGCGCAGGCGGCATAAACAGTGATTCCGATAATAACTGGCCCATTCTTTGCGGGTTGCCGGAATAAAATGTCGGATCGTGGATGTTTAATGCCAGCGGGATGAAAGGAGTAATATTTTCACTTTCGTCAAAGCGCTGTCGAAAGCTGGCTTGAAATTCATCGAGTGAATTCCGTTGAAACACGATCTCAAGTTCCGCATAGCCTTTCATGATCGCCCTCCGACAGTGGGTTGTCGACAGCATTGATGACCGAAGCGAGAGGGGGGGAGGCGAAGAGTAGCCCAGCGTATTTCAGCACGTAGTTATTTAGATAACTGATTTTTCTATTTAATATTTAGCTGAGATCCTGGGTGTTCAGAGCGTCGCCGACCAGTTCGTGACGGTATAATATACATCTAGCTTGAATAAGGATTTCTGTCCAATATGGCGCGGTGTTGATGAAGAGCGCTTCGCTAATGAAATAAAGTAAGGACGGAAATTAATAGATAAATAACGATGGGATGAGTGACATCGTACTATGCAAAGCAAAAAGCCCGCTCGGGTTTCCCTGAGCGGGCTTCTCTAAATATGGCTCCTCTGACTGGACTCGAACCAGTGACATACGGATTAACAGTCCGCCGTTCTACCGACTGAACTACAGAGGAATCGTGTGAACGGGGCGAATAATAGCGGGGCGCCTGGGGTTTGTCAAAGCGCTAAACTGCAAAAAAAGCGCGTTTGCTGAGGGAATGAGCACCTTGCGCTGTTTTTCGGCATCTTTCGCCGGCAGGCGCTGATTTTTCCCGCCTGTCTCGTTGTCGCATCGCTTGCACAAGCCCTTGCACGGCGATGGTGCAGGGCCACTCACCCTCTCACGCTAGCCGTACGGCCTTGCCCCCTGTTATCCCTGCCACACGCCGCGCCGCAACTGATATGTAGGATGAATAAGCAAACAATATGTATTCGTCGTCACAATGGCTGGATTTTTGCTTACCCATTTTTGGGGAATGCGACTGCGCTCTCAAGAAAATTATTTTCCCCGTCTACACATAAAGTGAAAGTTCCGCGCCCCCGGGCGTTCCGCTATACCCGTCATACTTGACGCTGCCTCGGTGTTGGCTGCGAGCATTTACCCCGGTCACTGACCTTGAGTCAGCTCTCGGGGCTCATGCTCTTGCCGCCTGGATGCAACGCCAATTATCTAGGGTATTAAAACAGTGCTGAGGAAGATAACAATGTCATCGAAATTGATAAAAAGTCCGCTCGCTGCTTTGCTCATCGGTTGTTTAGGTACGGCGTTTTCCGCGCAGGCCGATATCGTCATCGGCGTCGCCGGGCCGTTCTCCGGGCCGAACGCCACCTATGGCGATCAGTATTGGCGCGGGGCTTCGCAGGCGGCGGCGGACATCAACGCCGCCGGCGGCATCAAAGGGGAAAAAATCAAGCTGGTGCAGGGGGATGACGCCTGCGAACCGAAACAGGCGGTCGCGGTCGCCAACCGGCTGGTGGATCAGGACAAGGTCTCGGCGGTGGTCGGCCACTTCTGTTCCTCATCCACCATGCCCGCTTCCGAGGTGTATGACGAGGCCGGCATCATCGCCATCACCCCCGGCTCCACCAACCCGCAAATCACCGAGCGCGGCATGAAGACCATGTTCCGCATGTGCGGGCGCGACGATCAGCAGGGCGCGATCGCCACCAACTACATGCTGGATACTCTGAAGGCCAAACGCATCGCGGTGATCCACGATAAAGACACCTACGGCCAGGGGCTGGCGGACGCGGCGAAGGCGGCGATGAACAAGCGCGGGGTTAAAGAGGTGCTGTATGAGGGGCTGTCGCGCGGCGAGAAAGACTTCAACGCGCTGGTGACCAAGATCGCCTCGGTCAAGCCGGACGTGGTCTACTTCGGCGGCTGCCATCCCGAAGCCGGGCCGCTGGTGCGCCAGATGCGCGAGCAGGGCGTGACCGCCAAGTTCTTCTCCGGCGACTGCGTGGTGACCGAAGAGCTGGTGACCGCCGCCGGCGGGCCGCAGTACACCAACGGCGTGCTGATGACCTTCGGCAACGATCCGCGCCTGATCCCGGAAGGCAAGGCGGTGATCGCCAAGTTCCGCGCCAGCGGCTTTGAGCCGGAAGGGTACACCCTCTACTCCTACGCCTCTATCCAGGCGATCGCCGCCGCCTTCAACGCCACCGGCGGCAAAGACAGCGCCAAGGCCGCCGAATGGCTGAAGTCGCACGACGTCGATACCGTGATGGGCAAAAAAGCCTGGGACCAGAAGGGCGACCTGAAGGTCTCGGACTACGTGGTCTACCAATGGGATGACAAGGGTAAATATCACCAGCTGTAAACGGCCGAACCTTGAAGTTGTAACCCTATGACCGACGGGCTCGCCGCCCTGGCGAGCCCGTTCCGCGATGACCTTTGGGCCGCGTCGGACTGCGTTGGCGGCCTTACCAGGCGAGACTGCTCATTATGGACGTATTCTTTCTGCAACAGCTGATCAACGGCCTGACCCTTGGCGCAGTGTATGGCCTGATCGCCATCGGCTACACCATGGTTTACGGCATCATCGGCATGATCAACTTCGCCCACGGCGAGGTGTACATGATCTCCGCCTACCTGTGCGCCATCGGCTTGGCGCTGCTGTCGTTCTTCGGGCTGCACTCGTTCCCGCTGCTGATCCTCGGCACGCTGGTGTTCACCATCGTCATCACCGGGGTGTACGGCTGGGTGATCGAGCGCATCGCCTACAGGCCGCTGCGCAACTCCACCCGCCTGGCGCCCTTGATCTCCGCCATCGGCATGTCGTTAATCCTGCAAAACTACGCGCAGATCAGCCAGGGGCCGCGCCAGCAGGGCATCCCGACGCTGCTGAGCGGTGTGTTCCGCCTGGAGTTCGACGGCGGCGTGGTGCAGATCACTTACACCAAGGTGTTTATTTTGGTGGCGTCGCTGCTCGGCATGGCGATCCTTACCTACATCATTCAGCGCACCCGGCTGGGGCGCATCTGCCGCGCCACCCAGCAGGATCGCAAAATGGCCTCGATTCTCGGCATCAATACCGATCGGGTGATCTCGCTGGTGTTCGTGATCGGCGCCGCCATGGCCGGGCTGGCCGGGGTGCTGATCACCATGAACTACGGCACCTTCGATTTTTACGTCGGCTTTATCATCGGCATCAAGGCCTTCACCGCCGCGGTGCTGGGCGGCATCGGCTCGCTGCCGGGCGCGATGCTGGGCGGGCTGCTGCTCGGCGTGGCGGAGGCGCAGTTCGCCGGCATGGTGAACTCGGATTACAAGGACGTGTTCTCCTTCGGGTTGCTGGTGGCGATCCTGATCTTCCGTCCGCAGGGCCTGCTCGGCCGGCCGCTGATCGCCAAGGTTTAAGGAGAACGCCATGTCGCAATCCGTGATCAACGGCGGGCTGGACGTTAAACGCAGCCTGCTGGACGCCGTCTTGGCCGGGCTGATCGCCCTGATCGTGTTCGGGCCGATCGTCGGCATCGTGCTGAACGGCTACAGCTTCAACTTCGAGCCGCACCGGCTGGTGTGGATTATCGTCGCGGTGATGGCCGGGCGGCTGCTGCTGAGCCTGTTCCTGCAAACCGCGCCGGGGCGCAGGGTGTTGGCGCGCTTCGACGGTGGCAACGACGGCGTTTACGTGCGGCCGCTGGGCTATCAATCCAACCTGCGCTGGATCCTGCCGCTGATGGCGGCGATCGCGCTGCTGTTCCCGTTCGTCGCCACCAAATACCTGCTGACGGTGGCGATCCTCGGCCTGATCTACGTGCTGCTCGGCCTGGGGCTGAACATTGTGGTCGGCCTGGCGGGGCTGCTCGATCTGGGGTACGTGGCGTTTTACGCCATCGGTGCCTACGGACTGGCGTTGGGCTACCAGTATCTCGGGCTCGGTTTTTGGGCGATGCTGCCGCTGGGGGCGCTGATGGCGGCGTTGGCCGGCGCGCTGCTGGGCTTTCCGGTGCTGCGCATGCACGGCGACTATCTCGCCATCGTTACGCTCGGGTTCGGCGAGATCATCCGGCTGGTGCTGAACAACTGGATGTCGCTCACCGGCGGGCCGAACGGCGTCTCGGTGCCGGCGCCGACGGTGTTCGGCCTGGAGTTCGGCCGCCGCGCCAAAGACGGCGGGGTGCCGATCCACGAATTTCTCGGCATCGATTACAACCCCAACCTCAAGTTCATTTTCATCTATGCGGTGCTGTTTTTGGTGGTGCTGCTGGTGCTGTACATCAAGCACCGGCTGACGCGCATGCCGATCGGCCGCGCCTGGGAGGCGCTGCGCGAGGATGAGATAGCCTGCCGCTCTCTCGGGCTCAATCACGTGCTGGTGAAGCTGTCGGCGTTTATGCTGGGCGCCTCCACCGCCGGGCTGGCGGGGGTATTTTTCGCCACCTATCAGGGCTTCGTCAACCCGACCTCGTTCACCTTCTTCGAGTCGGCGCTGATCCTGGCGATCGTGGTGCTGGGCGGCATGGGCTCCACCCTCGGCGTGGTGCTGGCGGCCTTCGTGCTGACGGTGGCGCCGGAGCTGCTGCGCAGTTTCGCCGAATACCGGGTGCTGCTGTTCGGCGTGCTGATGGTGGCGATGATGATCTGGCGGCCGCGCGGGCTGGTGCGCATCAGCCGCGCCAGCTTCGCCGAACGCAAGGGGGTGGCGCCATGAGCGACGCCATTTTACGGGTGGAGCACCTGATGATGCGCTTTGGCGGCATCAAGGCGCTGAACGACGTCAATTTGGAGGTGGAACGCGGCTCCATCACCGCCCTGATTGGCCCCAACGGCGCCGGCAAGACCACGGTGTTCAACTGCCTGACCGGTTTTTACCGCGCCAGCGGCGGCGCGATCCTGCTCAATACCCACAAGCGGCCGACCGACGTGATCCAGGTGCTGGGGCAGAAGTTTCGCGCCGGCGACTGGATACGCCCGAAGCGGTTCGGCTCGCGCCTCTATTACAAGATGTTCGGCGGCACCCATCTGGTCAACCGCGCCGGGCTGGCGCGCACCTTCCAGAATATCCGCCTGTTCCGCGAAATGTCGGTGGTGGAGAACCTGCTGGTGGCGCAGCACATGCAGAGCAACCGCAACCTGATCGCCGGGGTGCTGAACACGCCGGGCTACCGCCGGGCGGAGAGCGCCGCGCTGGATCACGCTTTCTACTGGCTGGAGGTGGTGGATCTGGTGGACTGCGCCAACCGGCTGGCGGGGGAGATGTCCTACGGCCAGCAGCGGCGGCTGGAGATCGCGCGCGCCATGTGCACCGCGCCGGAGATGATCTGCCTCGACGAGCCGGCCGCCGGGCTGAACCCGGTGGAAACGGCTACGCTGAGCCGCATCATCCGTTTTCTGCGCCAGCATCACGGCATCACGGTGCTGCTGATCGAGCATGACATGGGCATGGTGATGGAGATCTCCGATCGGGTGATCGTGCTCGATCACGGCGACGTGATCGCCCGCGGCACGCCGCAGGAGATCCAGCACAATGAGGCGGTGATCGCCGCCTACCTGGGCGCGGACGAAGAGGAGCTGGCGGGATGAGCGAAGCGATGCTGGAATTTCGCGAAGTGGACGTGTTTTACGGGCCGATCCAGGCGCTGCGCCAGGTGTCACTGCAGGTCAACGCTGGGGAGACGGTGGCGCTGATCGGCGCCAACGGCGCGGGCAAATCCACGCTGTTGATGTCGATCTTCGGCCAGCCGCGCATCGCCGGCGGGCAGATCCTGTTTGGCGGCGAGGACATCAGCCGCCGCTCCACGCACTACGTGGCGGCCGGCGGCATCGCGCAGGCGCCGGAGGGGCGGCGCATCTTTCCGGACATGAGCGTGGAGGAGAACCTGCTGATGGGCACCATCACCGTCGGCAACCGCTATCTGGAAGAGGATTTGCCGCGCATGTTCGAGCTGTTTCCGCGCCTCAAGGAGCGGCGCAACCAGCGGGCGATGACCCTGTCCGGCGGCGAGCAGCAGATGCTGGCGATCGCCCGCGCGCTGATGAGCCGGCCGAAGCTGCTGCTGCTGGACGAGCCGAGCCTGGGGCTGGCGCCGATCGTGGTGCGGCAGATCTTCGGCGTGCTGCGCGAGCTGACCCGCAGCGGCATGACGCTGTTTCTGGTGGAGCAGAACGCCAACCATGCGCTGAAGCTGTCCGATCGCGGCTATGTGATGGTCAACGGCCAGATCCGCCTCACCGGCAGCGGGCAGGAGCTGTTGAACGATCCGGAGGTAAGAAAGGCCTATCTGGGCGGCGGTTGAGCGCCGCCCCACGGGCAGGGAGGCCCGCGTTCATCCCTCGGCGGCGCTTCGTTCTTGATCATCGTAGCGTGAGCGGGCCGCCCTGAAGGCGTCGGCGGAGGCGATAATCCACGACCAGAGCGGCAGCATGTTGAGCAGCATCTCTTTCCCCGCGTCGGTGATGGTGTAAACCACGCGGGGCAGCTTT
The DNA here is from genome assembly GCF_010119335.3 of Serratia sp. HRI. NCBI lineage: Bacteria > Pseudomonadati > Pseudomonadota > Gammaproteobacteria > Enterobacterales > Yersiniaceae > Serratia > Serratia sp. HRI. The sequence continues at coordinate 4,520,910 of NZ_CP083690.1, forward strand.
TCCTGATAATCGCAGCGCGATATCAGCCCGTCCCGTTCGAGATGGCGCAGCGTCCGCGTCAGCATTCTCTGCGTCACGCCCGCTAATTGGCGGCCTATCTCGCCGTGGCGCAGCGGCCCGTGGGTGCCCAGGATATGCAATACCCCCAGCGACCAACGGTTGCCCGCATGCGCGAGGATCTCACGCTTCAACCCTTCATCGTCGTTGCTCAATTCTTCACAGAACGCCTGCGAAAATTGCAGCAGCGTTTCCCGATCGTTCGCCATATTCCTCTCCGGTATCACGCGTGTACCTAATTGAACCCGTTTTTGTCAGCTGTCAGGATGGCGCAGTGTCAAGACAGGAGGCAAGAATGAAATCCACAAATCCATCCATCAATACCGTGCTCATACTCGGCGCCGGTGAACTGGGGCTGCCGGTATTGCGCGCGATGAGCCGGCAGGCCCGGTTACACCACGCTTTAAACATCAGCGTGCTGCTGCGGCCGGAGGCTGCCCGCGCCGTCACCGGCCCGCATCGCGCGCGGCGGGATGCGCTGGCGCGGCTCGGTATCGCCGTGGTGGAAGGCGATCTGCAGCAAAACAGCGTGGATGAGCTGAGTACGCTGCTGCGCGGCTTTGACGCGGTGATCAACTGCAGCGGCTTTGTCGGCGGGGCGGGCACGCAGATAAAGATCACCCAGGCCGTTTTGCAGGCGGGCGTGGCGCGTTATTTCCCGTGGCAGTTCGGCGTGGACTACGATGTTGTCGGTACAGGCAGCGGGCAACAGGTGTGGGATGAACAGCTCGAAGTGCGCCACCTGCTGCGTGCGCAGAAGGCGACGGAGTGGGTGATTGTTTCCACGGGCATTTTCACCAGCTACCTGTTTGACTCGGGTTTTGGCGTGGTGGACGCGGCCACCAAAACGGTGCGCGCGTTGGGCGACTGGCGTTACGCGGTGACGCTGACCACCCCCGAGGACATTGGCCGGCTGACGGCCGCGATTTTTTTCCATCGGCCCGCGTTTCGCAACCAGGTGGTCTATATCGCCGGGGACACGTTGACCTACCGCGAGCTTGCCGATGTCATGCAGGCGCACTGGGGCGTTGAGGTCAACAGAGTCCTGTTGAACAAAGAGCGGCTGCAGGAGGAGGTGCTGAACCATCCGCGTGACGTCGGCGCCAAATACCGGCTGGCTTTCGCCCGGCCCGACGGCGTGGCCTGGGATAAGGCGAAGACCTTCAATGCGCGCCAGGGTATAGCCACCACCACCGCCGAGCAGTGGCTGGCGCAGCAATGCCCGACCTCGCAGGACGGTTAGTCGCCTGAGCGCCGGACTTAGAACTGGCGCTGCATCCAGCGCACGTTCAGCCGCACCAGGGCGATGATGGCGCTGGAGAGCAGCCGCAGCCCGCCGGGTATGTCGCGGCGGCGGATGTCCAGCAGCAGCACGGTGCGCACCTGCGCGCTGTCGTTCCACACCTCGTGTTCGAAGGTATCGTCCCACAGCATGAACTCCCCCTCGTGCAGCCGGTATTCGCGGCCGTCCACTTTCAGCACCGCCGCCGGCACCCCGTCGGCGCGTTTGGGCATGTCCAGCACCAGATAGCCGCGCAGAATGCCGCGGAACGGCCCGCGGTGGGGCGGCACCTGTTTACCGGGCGCCAGGAAGGAGAGCGAGGCGGACAGCACGTCCGGCGACGAGGCGATCAGCGCCGCCAGCGTCGGGCAGCGTGCCAGGTTGCGGGCGATCGGCTGGCCGTAGGCCTTCATGATGAACATGCGCCAGTCGCGCGCGTCGTTGGCGGAGATCGATTCCTGCTGGATCATGATCTCGTGAAAACGGGGAATATTGTGCAGATCGTGGGCGACGGTCAGCGCCTCCTCGCGGATCTGCCGCCATTGGGCGGTGAAACGTTCGGCGTCAGGGAACAGCGCGGCGCTGTCGAGCACCGGCTTGCCCTGAATGCGGCGATCGTAAACATTGCGCAATGCGAGCACGGACCAATCATAAATCGCGGACATAATGACCTCGCCTCAGAAAACGCCAAATGGACACTGCGCGCGGTTCTTCGGCGCGGCGCGTCGTCTGCGGCGGCCGGAGGGGAAGAGCGGCAGGAAAAATTGGTACGCTTCAATAGATTAGCACAGCATTTGTGCAACCGTGTGTCTGCGAATGTGTCGAAATGCGGCGAATAAAACCACACAATTAAAGTGTGACGCGTATCGCATTTAGCGGGCCGGTTGGTTAAAATATCGCTACTTGCCCGCACCTGTCCGGATTTTGTTTACCATGGAACACGCTGCCGTTTCGCGCTCAACCGCCTGGTTGCGCGTGGTTATCCTCGCCGTCTCGGCCTTTATCTTCAACACCACCGAATTTATTCCGGTCGGTCTGCTGAGCGACATCGCCGCCAGCTTCTCGATGCAAACCGAGCAGGTCGGCCTGATCATCACCATCTACGCCTGGATCGTCGCCGCCGCCTCGTTGGCGTGCATGCTGCTGACCAGCAAAATCGAGCGCCGCAAGCTGCTGATCGGCGTGTTCATGCTGTTTATCGCCAGCCACGTGCTGACCGCCGTGGCCTGGAACTTCACCACGCTGGTCATCTCGCGCGCCGGCGTGGCGCTGGCGCACTCGGTGTTCTGGTCGATCACCGCCTCGCTGGCGATCCGCGTGGCGCCGCCAGGCAAGAAAGCCCAGGCGCTGAGCCTGCTGGCGGGCGGCACCGCGCTGGCGATGGTGCTCGGCCTGCCGCTCGGGCGGGTGGTGGGGCAGCTGCTCGGCTGGCGCATGACCTTTATCGGCATCGCGGTGTGCGCCACCCTGGCGCTGGTGCTGCTGTGGCGCCTGCTGCCGGTGCTGAAAAGCGAGCACTCCGGTTCGCTGGCCAGCGTGCCGCTGCTGTTCAAACGCCCGGCGCTGTTGGCGCTGTACATGCTGACCGTCATCGTGGTGACGGCGCACTTCACCGCCTACAGTTACATCGAGCCGTTTATCCAGACCGTGGCCGGGCTGTCGGAGAACTTCACCACGCTGATGCTGCTGCTGTTCGGCGCCGCCGGCATCGTCGGCAGCTTACTGTTCAGCCGCTACAGCGAGCGTTTTCCTTCCGGCTTCTTTATCGGCGCCATCGCGCTGCTGACGTTGAGCCTGGTGCTGCTGTTGCCGGCCGCCGGCAGCGAAAGCCACCTGACCGTGCTGTGCATTTTCTGGGGTATGGCGATCATGGCCATCGGCCTGTCGATGCAGGCCAAAGTGCTGAGCCTGGCGCCGGATGCCACCGACGTGGCGATGGCGATCTTCTCCGGCCTGTACAACTTCGGCATCGGCAGCGGGGCGCTGCTGGGCAACCAGGTGAGCCTGCATCTGGGCATGGGCAACATCGGCTTCGTCGCCGCGCCGCTGGCGCTGATCGCCCTCGGCTGGTGCCTGCTGAGCTTCTACCGCAGCGAACGGCTGCAGCAGCACCCCAGCCGTTAAGCCACCGATTCGGGATGCCGCTGCGGCATCCCAGGTTGCATTTTCCTGCTATAAAACAGGCTGCTGCAGCGTTTTATGCTTAACTTTTTTTCATAGTCTGCTAATTAAAAATTTAACTCCGACGCCGCTTCGCTAGCATAGAAAGTCATCAAAAATGTTAATGCGAGGTTAACGGTGAGTGACTCTGTAGCGGCGTCGCCGATCCATGCGCGGGATTTGGCGGCCAGAATCGACGCCTTGCCCGCGTCGGCCGGCCTGTGGCGCTTTATCATTCTGCTGTCGCTGGGCGGCTTTTTCGAACTCTACGATCTGTTCCAGACCGGCTATATCAGCACCGGCCTTATCGCCGACGGCATTTTCCACACCGGCGCGCAGGGCGTCTTCGGCGTCTCGGACCAGGCGGCCTTCGCCTCCGCCACCTTTCTTGGTCTGTTCGTCGGCGCCAGCCTGCTGAGCCCGTACGCCGATCGCTTCGGCCGCCGCGCCACCTTCATGTTCGCCCTGATCTGGTATGGCGCCTTCTCGCTGCTGCTGGCGTTTCAACAGCAGGCGGAGTGGGTGATCTTTCTGCGCTTTCTGGTGGGCGTCGGGCTCGGCATTGAGCTGGTGACCATCGATACCTACCTGACGGAGTGGGTGCCCGCGCATCTGCGCACTCGGGCTTTCGCCTTCGCGTTCTTCGTGCAGTTCCTGTCGGTGCCGGCGGTGGCGCTGATGTCCTGGTGGCTGGTGCCGCAGACGATTTGGGGCCTGAGCGGCTGGCGCTACGTGGTGATCGCCGGCGCGCTGGCTTCGCTGGTGATTTGGCTGGTGCGCAAGGGGCTGCCGGAGTCGCCGCGCTGGCTGGTGCAGCAGCGGTGCTATGCGCAGGCCCGGCTGGTGATGCGGGATATGGAGCGGCGCTGCGGCGTGGTGGCCACGGACTTCCCGTCGCGCCCGGTTGACGATGCCGAGGGCGCGCCGCCGCGCGGCCGCTTTCGCGACATCTGGGCGCCGCAGTATCGCGATCGCACGCTGATGCTGGTGGTGATGAATTTCTTTCAGGCCATCGGCTTCTTCGGCTTCGGCAACTGGCTGCCGGCGCTGCTGTCGGGCAAGGGCGCTTCGGTCACCCACAGCCTGCTGTACGCTTTCTTCATTACGTTGGCCTACCCGCTGGGCTCGCTGCTGTGCAGCTTCTACGCCGACAAGATGGAGAATAAGTGGCAGATCGTGTTGTCTTGCCTGGTGACGGTGATCTTCGGCTCGCTGTTCGCGCTGCAGAACAACCCGCTGTGGCTGATCCTGTGCGGCTTCTTCATCACCTGGTCCAACGCCTGGCTGACCTACAGCTACCACTCCTATCAATCCGAGATCTTCCCGACCCACATCCGCGCCCGCGCCGTCGGTTTCTGCTACTCCTTCAGCCGGCTGTCGACGGTGTTCAGCAGCATCATTATCGGCATTATCTTGCAGTACGGCGGCTCGCTGGGGGTGATCGCGTTTATCGTCGCCAGCATGCTGATCGTGATGCTGGTGATCGGGCTGTTCGGCCCGAAAACGCGCGGCATCGATCTGGAAAACATCTGACGTTTTGCGCCGGCGGCGACGCCGGCCTCTTCAGCAAAAAAACTCGCGATCATGCGAAAATTATTCCGTTATCACTGCTTTTGCGCCTGCCGTACTGTTACCCGGTACAAAATCCAATTCAATACCGAGCGGGGAACACGTCATGAGCATCCTCACCGCGCCCGATGGCGCGCGCATTTTCTACAAGGATTGGGGCCGCGGCCAGCCGATCCTGTTCTCCCACGGTTGGCCGCTGTCCGCCGACGCCTGGGACAACCAGCTGCTGTTTTTCGGCCAGAGCGGGTTCCGGGTGATCGCCCACGATCGCCGCGGCCACGGCCGTTCGGATCAGACCTGGCACGGTAACGACATCAACCAATACGCCGACGATCTGGCTCTGCTGATTGAAACGCTGGATCTGCGCGATCTGATCCTGGTCGGCCACGCCATCGGCGGCGGCGAAGTGGCGCGCTACATCGGCCGCCACGGCAGCGATCGGGTGGCGAAGGTGGTGCTGGTGGGCGCCGTGCCGCCGCTGATGCTGCAAACGCCGGCCAACCCTGAAGGCGTGCCGATGGCGGCCTTCGACGGCATTCGCAGCGGCGTGGCGGGCAATCGCTCGCAGTTCTTCAAAGATCTGGCGGTGCCGTTCTACGGCTTCCATTGCGACGAGGTGGAGAGCAATGCGGGGCTGATCGACCACTTCTGGCTGATGGCCATGCAGGGCGGTGTGAAAGGGCAGTACGACGGCGTGAGCGCGTTCTCCGAAGTGGATTACACCGCCGATCTGTTGGCGATTGACAAGCCGACGCTGCTGGTGCACGGCGACGCCGATCAGATCGTGCCGATCGGCGCCTCGGCGCTGAAAGCCGCTAAGCTTATGCAACAGGCGGAGCTGAACGTTTACGCCGGCGGCGCTCACGGCTTGGCGCAGGTCGATCCCGATCGCTTCAACGCCGATCTGCTGGCCTTTATCCAGAATTCGCCGTTTTAAGGGGGCGCGATGAACCTGACTACTATCGCCGCCCGCTGCGCGCAGCGGCTGCATGCGCCCGCAGTGCGCTGGCTGCTGCTGCTCGCCATTTGCGCTGCCTACATCCAGGGCGGGTTGGTCAAGGCGCTGAACGTCGAAGGCGCGGTTGCCGAGATGACCCACTTCGGCCTGCAGCCGGCGGCGCTGTTCGCCGTGCTGGTGACGCTGCTGGAACTGGCGGCGTCGGCGCTGATCCTGAGCGGCTTTTATCGCTGGCTCGGCGCGTTGGCGCTGGCCGGTTTTACCCTGATGGCGACGCTGATGGCCAATCCGTTCTGGCAGTTCGACGGGGCGGAGCGCGGCCAGATGATGAACGGATTTTTTGAACACCTCGGGCTGGCCGGCACGCTGTTGCTGGTGGCATTTAACGATTTGAAGGAGCGAACGGATGGCTGAACAGACGGAAAACAAGGCGGCGGCGGGCGGCTTCGCGCCGCTGAAAATCCCATTATTTGCGGTGCTGTGGGGCGCCACGGTGCTCGGCAACGTCGGCAGCTTTATGCGCGACGTCGCCAGCTCGTGGCTGATCACCGATCTGTCGAGCAACCCCTCGGCAGTGGCGCTGATGCAAACCGCCGCCACGCTGCCGGTGTTTCTGCTGGCGATCCCGGCCGGGGTGCTGTCGGACATCCTCGATCGGCGGCGCTTTCTGATCTTCGTGCAAATTCTGCTGGCCTGCGTCAGCGGCAGCCTGCTGGTGCTGTCACAGACCGGTGCGTTGACGGTGGAATATCTGCTGGCGCTGACCTTCGTCGGCGGCATCGGTGCGGCGCTGATGGGGCCGACCTGGCAGGCGATCGTGCCGGAGCTGGTGCCGCGCACCGAGCTGAAAAACGCCGTGGCGCTGAACTCGCTGGGCATTAACATCGCCCGCTCCATCGGCCCGGCGGCCGGCGGCCTGCTGCTGGCCAGCTTCGGCGCCGGCGCAGCCTACGGCGCGGACGTGATGAGCTATGTGCTGGTGATCGCGGCGCTGCTGTGGTGGAAGCGGCCGAAGGCCGAGGACAGCGGCCTGTCGGAACACTTCTTCGGCGCTTTCCGCGCCGGGCTGCGCTATGCCCGTTCCAGCCGTGAGCTGCACGTGGTGCTGCTGCGGGCAGCGGTGTTCTTCGCCTTCTCCAGCTCGGTCTGGGCGCTGCTGCCGCTGGTGGCGCGCCGCATGCTGGGCGGCAGCGCCGGTTTTTACGGCGTGCTGCTGGGGGCGGTAGGCGCCGGGGCGATCCTCGGGGCGATCGCGCTGCCGCGCCTGCGCCAGCGGCTCAACGCTGACGGGCTGGTGCTGCTGGCGGCGGTGCTCACCGCCGTGGTGATGGCGGCCCTGTCGCTGGCGCCGCCGCAGTGGCTGGCGGTGGTACTGCTGTTGGTGCTGGGCGCCGGCTGGATCATTGCGCTGACTACGCTCAACGGCGCGGCGCAGGGCGTGCTGCCCAACTGGGTGCGCGGCCGCGGCCTGGCCATCTACCTGATGGTGTTCAACGGCGCGATGGCGGCGGGCAGCCTGCTGTGGGGGCTGGTGGCACAGGAGCTGGGCGTGGCCGCCACGCTGCTGGTCGGCGGCGTCGGCCTGTTGGCGGCGGGGCTGCTGTTCCACCGCCTGCGCTTGCCGACCGGCGAGGCCGATCTGCAGCCGTCGAACCATTGGCCGGAGCCGCTGGTCAACACGCCGGTTGAGAACGATCGCGGCCCGGTGATGATTCAGGTGGAGTACCGCATCCGCGAACAGGATCGGCCGCAGTTCTTGCGCACGCTACTGATGCTGGAGCGGGCGCGTCGCCGCGACGGCGCTTACGCCTGGGGCATCACCGAGCACACCGGCGATCCGGAATGCATCATGGAGTGGTTCCTGGTGGAGTCCTGGGCGGAGCACCTGCGGCAGCACCAGCGGGTGTCGCACGCCGACGCCGATCTGCAGCAGGAGGCGCTGCGCTTCCACATCGGGCCGGAGAAACCGGTGGTGCATCACTTCCTGTCGCTCGACAGGCATCAGGCGAAGCATTAACTGCACGGCCAGGCGGTGAGAAGGTGCTATGCTTTTGGTCGGTTCGGCGGCGCGGCCGCCGTAAGACGAATGTAGTCAGCACAGGGAGACACATTGATGACGGCACCTTCTGCTTTTGCCCGCGAGCTTGGGCTGCGCTATCCGATCGTTCAGGGGCCGATGAACGGCGCGTCGCCGCCGGCGTTGGCGGTGGCGGTGAGCAACGCCGGGGCGCTGGGCTCGTGCGCGGCGGCGCTGTTTTCACCGGCGGTGATCCTCGAACGGGTGCAGCAGATCCGCGCGCAGACCGCCGCGCCGTTCAACATCAATCTGTTTCTGCTCGATGAGCAGCACCCGGATCTCGCCGAGCTCAAGCGCGCCCAGCACCTGCTGCGGCCGTTCCGCGAAGCGCTGGGGCTGAGCGAGCCGCCGATCCCCACCCAATTTGCCGAAAACAACCGTGACCAGATCGCGGCCTTGCTGGAGGCTGCGCCGCCGGTGGCCAGCTTCACCTTCGGCGTGCTGCCGCGCGCCACGGTTACGCAGTTCAAGAAGGCCGGCTCGCGGGTGATCGGCACCGCCACCACGGTGGCGGAAGCCCGCGCCTGGGAAGAGGCGGGTGCCGACTTCGTTTGCGTCTCGGGCTCGGAGGCGGGCGGGCACCGCCCGACCTTCCTCGGCGACATCGAGCAATCCTGCGTCGGCCTGATGGCCCTGCTGCCGCAGGTGGTGGCGGCGGTGAAGATCCCGGTGATCGCCGCAGGCGGCATCATGAACGGGCGCGGCATCGCGGCGGCGCGCTTGCTGGGCGCGCAGGCGGCGCAGCTGGGCACCGCGTTCCTGTGCAGCCCGGAGTCGGGCATCGCCGAAGCCTGGCGGGCGGCGCTGCGCAACGCCGGTGATGACAGCACGCGCCTGACGCGCGCCTTCAGCGGCCGCCCGGCGCGCGGTATCGTCAATGATTTCATGTGCCAGATGCGCGCGGAAGAGGCGCAGATCCTGCCTTATCCGGTGCAGAACGCGCTCACCGGCGATATCCGCCAGGCGGCGGCCAAGGCCGGTCGCGGAGAGTTTATGTCGCTGTGGGCCGGGCAGGGCGTGGGCCTGGCACGGCCGATGCCGGCGGCGGAGCTGGTCGCCACCCTGGCGGCGGAGCTGGAAGCGCTGTGACCTCGTATGCGCGATTTGGGGGGAGCAACGGAGCCAAAACCGTCGTTTTCTGACCCTGGGCTCGACTGAAAACCAATCTGGCGTGGAATTAGCCATCAACGAAAACGTCCAACAAACTCTCGTTTGTTGGACGCTGCTTAAAACGCACTTATGGAAGGCACTGGTAATTACTCAATACCGTATTTTTTCTCGGTTACGAATGCGGGTTCTTTCCAGTTTGGACCTTTTTTAACAAGCATTTTTTCTCCCCATTCGACAATCCCATTACTGCGCATCTCTTCAAAAACTTTCAATAGTTCTCCATTTCCAACAACATCAAATCGGTAACGAACAAAGAAATTATCCAACTGCGGATAACCGATCCCTTTTGTCGAACCAGCGAAGAAAGACACTACATCGTATACACTTTCTTTTTCAATCATAGACTTAAAATCAATCATAGTTCTTCCCTCTTAGCTTGCTCTTCTGCTGCATTAATTGCTTCAGGAGTATACAAAGGTTCATTTCGTTCATTTATTTTATAGTCTTCTAGGGTGGCAGTATGCGTATTATTCCATACCTCACCTTGGTTATCGGGGATTATGCCATCCTTAATCCCAAGATTCCTATATCGTTCCAACTCCCTGATTTCATGGGTGTAAAAACGCTTGTCGGTATCGGTGGGCTGCATTTCGCCCCTCAGGATTTTATCCAGGCGGTTGATCATTACCTTGTTGGCATCAGATTCAGCAAACCGCTGGGTATGCAGCTTCACCTTGTCCACGCCGGCACGGTCAATGGTGGCGGTTTTCCAGTCCAGATTCTGAATTGGGCCACCGGCCTTGTCCGTGTTGTAGTCGCGACCACTGTATTGCCCTTTAGCGTTGGTTTCGCCATAAGGCCGACTTAGCATGACATAGACAGGCTCAACGCCGGTCCCCGTTGCATCAGGCTGCCAGTAGATAAAATCCTGCAGTGGCATGTCATCTGCAGGGAACGTCGTCGTGACGATACTGTCGGCCTGCTTTATCTCCGTACCGGTATGCACCGGCGTTACCGGCGCTGCAGGCGCAGGATTGCCGGTATGCCACGGCCCCGACGGGGCAGCGCCCGGGTTTATCAAAATGGTTCGCCCCGGCGCACCGGCCACCGCCGGCAAGGTGATCCGGTCCAGACCGGTTTTTTCATCGCGAACCGGCCGATACACCGGCACGGTAGCGGAGACGCCGCCCGTTCCTGTTTTGACCAGTATTACCTCTTGCTGACCGTTATTCCCCCGGCGAATAAACCCGCGCACCGGCAAATCGACCGTGGTCATTTCCGGCTGAATCGGTGTTTTCCCTGCGGCAACCAGGCTGGCCGGAACGGTAAACATCTGTGTCAAATCACGACCCAGCAATTTATCAATATCGCTCTGACTTTCACCGGCTTTCCCCGGCCAGAATCCGACAACGAAGGCGCCGACTGCCGGAGCTACCGCACTGAGCGTGGCAACCCGGGAAACTTCGACGGCGCCGCGCCACACTCCACCGGATACCCAGCCGGCCAGCTCACTGGCGCTGGTCATCACGCTGTTGATCCATGTCGATAATTGTACCATACCGCCCGCGCGGTTGAGCACCATGACCCCGGCCGTGGCCATCGCGGCATTGGCCGCTTTTATCATGCCGGGTGTATAGACCGGGGCGTCCAGTACGCCGGCTTTGGCGAACAGCGCTTTCCGTACAGCCTCAGCTTTGCGGGCCTCTTCGGCTTTGCGGGCTTCTTCAGCTTTGCGGGCCTCTTCGGTTCGACGTGCTTCAGCTTCAAGTCTGTCTTTTATCACCGCCAGGGCATTTCTTTTGGCTGTCACGTCATCTGTAATGGTTTTTACCCGGTCAAGGTACGTGACGAGCTTGTTTTTTTCCTCAATTTCCGCGTTGATTTTAGGCGGAACAGCTTTATTCCATGCGTCGATATTTCCTGGTCCGCCTACTGATATTACAAAATCAATTGTTGCAGCAGATTTGTCGATAAAATTCGACAGCTGGTTATTATTCATAAAGGTTTTAAAGGCGTTATCTGTTTCGCGCTCTTTTCCTTGAACAATTTGTTCTTCCTGGTTTTTTAAATCTATATTCATCTGCAAGGAATTAACCGCATCCTGCAATGCATTTGCCGCCGAGTTAATTTCTGAGTTATTGATGAGTCCAGAATTCCTAAGTGCGGCAAGTAATGCGTTGGCTTCGTCTCTGACTTGCACTGCATTTTGTGGATACGCGTTTCTGGCCTTATCCAGGAGCTGATTGATTGCTGTTTGGCTCTGGCGCAGGTCGTATAACCCAAAAAGGCGCACCTTATTTGGGTCGTATGCTATGCTCCCACCACCACGTACTGGCCCCCATGGCACAAAAACGGGGAACGGATTATTGGGGTTAGTCCCTACGCTTCCTGTTGTACCTGGAGGACCGTTGGTGATGGTGATAATGACCTGACCATCGGCACTATAGGGTATTCCATCTTTGTAGTACGCAGGTGTTGTCATTACTACATCTCCTTGATTATTTCGTGCGTTATCAAATTCATCTGTCTATCAGTAGCAAATACGCTTATTCGACAGTATCGTTGTCAGGCTAGCGATATATCAGTCTTGTTTCACGTTCGCCGCTTTTTCCAAAACAGCCAGCCGCGCTTCCAGCTCAAGGCGTGCTGCATGTTCGGCCTCTCGAAGCACTCGCTCTTCCTTGAGAGCCTCAACCAGCAACGCGACCACGCCGTTGATATTGATGCTGCGGGCGTCTTTCAGCACGCTGCCGTCATTGAGTTTCAGCTCGGTCTGGGTCACGGATTGGGGGAGAATTTCTTCCACTTCCTGTGCAATCACGCCGGCTTCTGGCACCCCCTGTTTGAGGTAGGTGTAACCGCCGATATGGGCCAGCTTGTCCAGGGCGCCGTCAATTTTTGTGATATCGGTTTTCATGCGGACATCTGAGCTGCTGTTCCAAGCGCCATTGGTGTAGGCATGGCCATCATTGCGGAATTCATACCAACCATCAGCGCCGCCATTGGCCACGTGCAACGCGAGCATGTGATGTTTGCCGATGCGCTCATAATGGTACAAATCGGCTGACAGGTTGCCAGCACCCTGTATATGCATCCCGTTGGTAATGCGGTCTGCATTATTGTTTACATTCTGGTTACCGGTCGCCCAAATCCATCCATTAACATTACGCTTAATCAGTTGTCCTACTGACAATTCGGCATTCGGCCTGACCTGGAGTTCGTTCCAGTTTCCCTGCCAGTCGCGGTAAGAGAGCAGGCCATAATCCTCTTTGCCGGCGACCACGCGTGACCCCATCAACATGGCCGTAGTGACGTTACCGCTGGTGAAGTCGGTATGTACGGCAGCCGCATCATAGACCTGCCCATTAATAAGTGGGGCTGGACCGGTGGTCGCGGTGGAGATGCCGGCATTATGCGACACCATCGCTCCGCCGGAGATATCTACGCCGTTGCGCAGAGCCACCCGACCGGAAACCAGATTGAACGAGAAGGGGCGCAGCGTGTTCCACTGCCCGTCCTGGGCCTGCCCGTTTGGTGTGGTCAGGGCATAAAAATCTTTGCCATCGTTACGCAACATCACGCCGGTGTTGCCGTTGGCCAGTCGAAAGCCGTTGGCAGATTTTGAGACGATTTCATCGTCGCTGATGACCCGTTTGCGAAGGGTGGTGAGTGATTTAAGTTCGGTGATGTCGTCGTTGACGCCACTCTGTACCTGGGCATTTTTCTTTTGTTCAGCCATGATAATTCCTCAGTTTATTAATAAGTTCCTGCCATGGAAATGGCGCATGGTAACGCCTTAAAGACAGTTAACGACGCTGCGCATTTAAGGCGAATATGGTTAAAAAAAGTACGAAATCTGTATGTATGAACAGTAGTTTGTGAGCATCAAGAATAAATATCAAATGATAATGACAATCGTTTGTTGTGTGGTGGATGAGACAAGAAAGTAGAACGGATGATTTCTGGCGATGACGTGATAACTTATTAATTTATAGATCAATGGTCATTTAAATTGACTGCTTAAGTGTGTTTGTTGTTCCGTTGCTCCCCACACCCATTTACTGCTTTGGCGATGGATGTGGGAACCGCGCAAAAAACGCCAGCGGCAGGCCTGAAAAGAAATAAACAGTCCGGCGTTCGCGCCGGACTGCGGGTTTGTCTTGGCTAGACGAGAATATCGGCGGAGGCGTCGACCTGCCCAACGATTTTAACCAGGAAATCAGGCAATTGATTGCCGGAGAGATTGATGGCCAGATCGGTGACATTCTGCTGCGCGTCATAATTCAGCGCCGCTTCATACAACGAGCCGCTTAAACTATTCACGAAGTGCAACTCGCTCCCTTCTGCCTTAGCCGTCTGGTTGATCCACGAGAGATCGATTTTATCCACCGCCGTCTGGAAATCACGGATCCAGTCCGGTGCGGCGGCTTGGCTGTCGCCGGCTGCGCGGAAGACAAAGGTGTCCGCGCCTGCATTGCCCCAGAGCTGATCGGCGCCGCCGGCACCGTAAATGATGTCGTTGCCTGCACCGCCTTTTAGCGTATTGTTCAGCGCGTTGCCCACTAAAATGTCTGCGCCGTTGCCGCCGATGATATTTTCAATCTGCGCGCCGTAGGCGATGGCGATATTCGCCTTCAATCCGCCCACATCTGAGAATGCGCCTTCGTTAATGTTGATGCGCTGATCTTGGTTGTAGCCTGAAAAATCCAGCGTGTCATTGCCGCCGGCATCCCAGATAGCCGCCACGATTTTGTCCGTGGACGCCTTAACGCTCAAAAAGTCTCTGTCCGTATTCGAGTTGAAACCATAGGTGGTATCGCCGGTGCGCGTGGTGGTATTCGCGCCGTACAGCTTCTGAATGGCGATAATATCATCCAGCTGCGGCCCCGAGGGCCATACGCCTTTATAGTCGGTACCGGTGTTTTGTTCACTAAAATAGCTCATCAAAGAATATTGATGGTCGTCCTCATAATATTTCGCCGAGTTGGTGTAGGTGGGGTAAGTCGCGTTGGAGGCATCATAGTTTCCGGGGTGGGAGAGCCCGAGCGCATGCCCTATTTCATGGGTGAGCGTATCCCTGGCATAGTTATTGGTCTGCGGATTCGAAGCGTCGTAGCCTTTGTTACCGCTGATCCAGATGGTGCTTTTAAGGTCGTTTTGCGTACTTTCATAGGAGGTGTAATTGCCTCCGCTGGCCGCCTTATAAAAACCAAACTTTATATCAGCGCTTTTGGCATCGGTGCCTTTGACCTCGGTGAAGGTGATATTGGCCACGTCCGACCAGGACTGCAATGAAAGCTTGGTTTGGGCTTGCTGCGCGGCGGTAAGCTGCGCGGCGCCCGTCTTATCGCTGCCGGTATAGACGGGGAAAGAGTAGGTCAAGGTAGCCGCATGGTCGGTCACGCCTTTGCCATTGGCGGAATAATGGCTCCTCAGCAGCAGATCTGAAACCTCTTGCGTGGTATATGACGGTTTACTGCTCCCCGCGTGATCGCCTCTTTCATAACGGGTTAAATAATCGGAAATCTTATCGGTCGCTAATGACATATCAAACTCCTTTGGACGTTGACAATATTGCACCTAACGCTCTATATGCTCGTACACAGGTTTGAAAATAGGGGATAATTAGTGGGTTATCATTAGTTTGCCTCCTTGGTCTGGCTTGAATATCGCACTCAAGCGGGATATGTCCTTATCATTAATCACGGTGAGGAATTAATAGTGCGCAGTGGTTGGCTGAAAGCAGTATAGGCATAATTATTTTATTAATGAGTTATTCTTATATGAATCTTTTACATAAGATATGCGTAAAAGGCGTGCTTAAATAACTGGATGGAATTAAACCTTTATTTAATATTACTCTGTAATTGGCTCGCGAAGTTTATGTGACTGGTTTATCTTTTTGCTTTTCTTTGATTTTTATCTGTGAATGGCGGTGAGTACCCGCCATTACCGTAATGCATATGGGCGGCTACTCGCCGGCGATCGACATTAATTGAGTACGGGATTATTAAGGACACTCGCGTACACCGATTAACTTGACTGATACTTAAAAACTGTAGGTGCCCTGCGCCAGCACGAAGTTCATGTTTTTCAGTCCGGCATGCTGTTGCAGGCTGTGGCCGACGTCGAAGTAGACATAGGCCACCTTGAACTGAAGATCGCTGCGCGGTGTCCAGGTGGTTTCGACCTGATACTGATTGCCGATAAAGCGCGAGCCTTGCTCGCTGCCTTTCACCGGGCGCATCGGGCCGAGGTAGACGGCATCCTCGCGACGTTGTCGCCACAACGCGTCCCAGCTGAAATCGATGGACAGGGTTTGCCAAGGCGTAATCGTGACCGAAGGGTGGATGGCGATCAGGTTAGCCGGCGCCACCAGCCCGTTCTCGGTCAGGTAGGGCAGCTTGGGGTACATGGCGTTAAAGGTATTGAGCTGCCCATCGTGACCGTTTTTATCGCCGCTGGCGATGCCAATTTTGCCGCCGAAGCGCGGTTGCCAGCGCCAGTCGCTCACCGTATACCCGGCGTGCGCCGACGCCGACCAGGCGCGGATGTCGCGCTGTTCTGCGCTGCCGAACTGCCAGGCGGCCTCGTTGTCCCAGTCGAATCCCTGCGCCGCGCCGAAAATGCGCGCGCCGACGGTATAGCGCCGCTCTTGCCCGCTGAGCTGCGCGTAGTGGGCATCGCTATCCTCAAAGCCGAAGGTGTAGAGATCGAGCGAGGAAGCCAGCGCGGCTAGCGGCGTGGTGCCGTACAGCCCCCACACCTTTTGGCTGTTGTCGGTATCGTCGTCGAAACTGCCGGTTTTAAGGGTGACGGGATGGCCGATAAAGGCGTCGAGGCGGTTTTTATCCTTGGCCCAGCTGGCGCGGACGGCGTCGAAAGAACGGCGCACGTTGGGGCCGTCGCGGGTGCCCATCAGGTGCAGCGAACCCAGCGCAATCTCCTGGCGGCCGACCCGCAGGGTGCCGAGGCCGTAGGCGGTGGGCAGTTTCATATCCACATAGCCCTGGCCGAGGTAGGCATGATCTTCGTCGGTCGGCTTGCGCCCACGGTCGCGCGGCGTGGCCAGCGACGATCCCACCTGCACATAGGCGCCGAAATAGTCGCCGTAGTCGAGGCGCGCGCCAACCAGCAAGCGCTGCATGAAGGTATCGTCGCGCCCGCCGCTCAGATCCCGTTGATCCGTCCATTCATAGCGCTCGCGCAGTGAACCGTCGAAAGACAGGGTGGCCGTATCGCCTAACGGGATGTTTTTCCAGGGGGACGCGGCGGGCTCCGCCGCCAGGGCGGGGAGCGTGGAGAACAGCAACAGTGCGGGTAGCGTGCGTTTCATCATGGATATCCGAAGAAAAAAGCGCGCCGCAGCGCGCCTTGGGTTTATTTAGCCGCCTGGTGAATTTCGGCGATGTAGCCGCCGGGGAAACGCACCAGCGCCGAGGCGCGGCGCTCCGCCGCCGTCGAACGCCACAGCACCTGCGCGCCGCTGGCTGTCGCTTTGGCCAGCGTGGCCGGCAGATCGTCGACGCCATAGCCGGTGCGCTCATGGCCGAACGGATAAGGCAGATGCCCGTCGGTGACGAAAATGCGCGTTTTGCCGAAGCGGGAGTCCAGTTCGATCTGACGGATCTTGCCGTTGTCGCTGCGGCCGATCGCCGTATCGCTGACCCGTTCGTCGCTCACGACCTTGCCGTGCGAGAACGCCTGGTAGCTTTTCAGGAAATCGTCGACGCGGTAGGCGGAGAGATACAGGCGGTTTTCCGGCACGCTCAGCAGCGGCTTGTAGTCAGGCGCCTTGGTGTGCCAATAGAGCTGCATGTTGACGCCGCCGGGCCACTGGATCACCGCGTCGCGGCCGATGGGATCGTCGAAAGGCTCGACCTGCACATCGGCGCCGGCGGCCCTGGCCTGGTGGATGGCGGCGTCCATATCCCTGACCAGAAAACCATTGCGCTCGGTGCCGAACGGGTGCGGGATCGGCGTTTTGAAATCGAACACCGAGAAGCTGCCGGCCGGCGTCAGTATCAGCTGGGAGTAGGTTTCGCTCGGCGTGGGCGTGACGTTGACCAGCACGCGTTCGGTGCTGGTACCGCCGAAGGTTTTCAGGATGCTGTCGACAAAGGCATCCATCTTGCCGCGTTCGACGTAGACATGGGTGGTGTCATATTGCGGCCCTACGGCGAGAGACGCCGTATCGGCCGCCCAGGACATTGCCGGGAGCAGCAGCGCAAGGGCCGATATCCTCAGCCGACGAGAAGAAATACCGATGATATGTTGCATGATGACCTCCAGGTAGCGGTTATTTTCCTGAGTGAAGAGTGATTCCCTATGACCTTCCCCGTCGGTTGAAAAATAAAAAAGAAAAGCGCAGTGCGCGGAGTGAAGCATTAAATAAGGGCGAGCGTCTGGCGCCCAAGCGAATATCGCCCAGGTGCAGAACCTCTTTTTTTTATTGGCATAAAAACGTTGGGCGCCTTTGGCGGCCGGGCCCGCAGCCGCTAAGGGGCGGCGATGAGAATAAGGCCCGCCTTGGCGCATATTGAGGTGAATCGAGGATAATCCATAACGGTGTTCTCCTGGATGGGATATATCGCATTAGCCAGCTGAGTTTACGGTCTCCATTGCCGTCTAAATATAAATACAGCATTAAAAGAATTGCCGCCCATCAAATTTTTATATGACTTGTTGAGTAAATACGAATAAGCGGGTAAAGAGAATATCGCGGCGCCAGCCATGGCTCGCCGAAGCAGGCCGTTGAGGGGGCTTACGCCAGGTTTGGGCGATCGTCGTAAGGATTGTTGAGGTTCTTTGCGGGAAGGAACAGCGCGAAGATCAGCATTACATAGGGTGTGAAGCAGAACCAGGTCAGGCACCAACCACCGGAGTAACCCGCATCGTGCAAACGGCGCACATTGGCCGCTAGCATAGGCAGCAAAAACGCCGCAAGCGCGAAAATGGAAATCTC
This sequence comes from Serratia sp. HRI, assembly GCF_010119335.3. Classification (NCBI taxonomy): domain Bacteria; kingdom Pseudomonadati; phylum Pseudomonadota; class Gammaproteobacteria; order Enterobacterales; family Yersiniaceae; genus Serratia; species Serratia sp. HRI. The sequence goes on from NZ_CP083690.1 coordinate 4,539,088, forward strand.
ATTCATCTTGCTGGCGATAACGGCGAGATAAAGCAGAAACCAAACGTGCTGGCACAAAAGCAGCATTGAGTAAGGCCTACGGCTTTCGCGGCCTGAGTAGGTGAAGGTCTTTTTGTAACTGCTGAAGAGCGGGTGAGTGCTATCCGATGTCTGTATCATGCCATCTCCTTGGCTGTGGTTAGCCCACGTTAGCACGAGATTGCGATAAAGATATGCATCAATGATTAAAAAGCCCGCCAGGTTTACCGTGGCGGGCTTTGTGCTGTCGCTTAGTTACGCCAGATCAAAACGATCGAGGTTCATCACTTTGTTCCAAGCGGCGACGAAGTCGTGGGCGAACTTCTCTTGCCCGTCGGCGCTGCCGTAGACTTCGGCCAGCGCGCGCAGCTGCGCGTGCGAACCGAACACCAGATCGACGCGGGTGCCGGTCCATTTGACCGCGCCGCTGCGGCGATCGCGCCCTTCGAACAGGCCGTCTTCACCGACCGGGTGCCAGGTGGTGCCCATGTCGAGCAGGTTGACGAAGAAGTCGTTGGTCAGCGCCTGCGGCCGCTGGGTGAACACGCCGTGCTGCGTGCCGCCGACGTTGGCACCGAGCACCCGCAGCCCGCCGACCAGCACCGTCATTTCCGGCGCGGTCAGGGTCAGCAGCTGCGCCTTGTCGACCAGCAGCGTTTCGGCCGGCACGCGGTATTTGCCCTTCAGGAAGTTGCGGAAACCGTCGGCGAGCGGTTCCATCGCCTCGAAGGAGTCCACGTCGGTCTGTTCCTGCGAGGCGTCCATGCGGCCCGGGGCGAACGGCACCGTCAGGGTGAAACCGGCGTTCTTCGCCGCCTGTTCCACGCCCGCCGCGCCGGCCAGCACGATCAGATCCGCCAGCGAGACGCGTTTGCCGCCGGTCTGCGCATCGTTGAAGGCGCGTTGGATGCTCTCCAGCTTGGCCAGCGTCGCGGCGAGCTGCGCAGGTTGGTTGACCGCCCAGTCCTTTTGCGGCGCCAGGCGAATGCGCGCGCCGTTGGCGCCGCCGCGCTTGTCTGAGCCGCGGAAGCTGGAAGCAGAAGCCCAGGCGGTGGAGACCAGCGCCGACACCGACAGGCCGGAAGCCAGCACGGCGTTTTTCAGCGCGGCGATATCCTGCTCGTCGATCAGCGGATGATCGACCGCCGGGATCGGATCCTGCCAAATCAGCTCTTCCTGCGGCACTTCCGGGCCGAGGTAGCGCGCGCGCGGCCCCATGTCGCGGTGGGTCAGCTTGAACCAGGCGCGGGCGAAGGCGTCGGCCAGCTCTTCCGGGTGCTCATAGAAGCGGCGCGAAATCTTCTCGTAGGCCGGATCGAAGCGCAGCGACAGGTCGGTGGTCAGCATGGTCGGGCGGCGTTTCTTGTTGGGATCGAAGGCGTCGGGAATGGTTTCACCGATGTCTTTCGCCACCCACTGGTGCGCGCCAGCCGGGCTTTGGCTCAGCTCCCATTCGTATTCGAACAGGTGGCGGAAGAAGTCGTGGTTCCACTGGGTCGGGGTGGTGGTCCAGGTGACTTCCAGGCCGCTGGTGATGGCGTCTTTGCCGACGCCGGTGCCGAAGGTGCTGTGCCAGCCAAGGCCCTGCGCTTCCAGCCCGGCGGCTTCCGGATCGGCGCCGACGTGAGACGCCGGGCCGGCGCCGTGGGTCTTGCCGAAGGTGTGGCCGCCGGCGATCAGCGCCACGGTTTCTTCGTCGTTCATCGCCATGCGGGCGAAGGTTTCACGGATGTCGCGCGCGGCGGCCACCGGATCGGGATTACCGTCCGGGCCTTCCGGGTTGACGTAGATCAGGCCCATCTGCACCGCCGCCAGCGGGTCTTCCAGGTCACGGTCGCCCGAGTAGCGGCTGTTTGGCCCGCCGCTCAGCTCCAGCCAGATCTTCTCCGAACCCCAGTAGACGTCGTCCGGCTCCCAGGTGTCGGCGCGGCCGCCGGCATAGCCGAAGGTTTTGAAGCCCATCGATTCCAGCGCCACGTTGCCGGTCAGGATAATCAGGTCGGCCCAGGAGATGTTGCGGCCGTATTTCTGTTTGATTGGCCACAGCAGGCGGCGCGCCTTGTCGAGGCTGACGTTGTCCGGCCAGCTGTTGAGCGGGGCGAAGCGCTGCTGGCCTTCGCCTGCGCCGCCGCGGCCGTCGCCGATGCGGTAGGTGCCGGCGCTGTGCCAGGCCATGCGGATGAACAGGCCGCCGTAGTGGCCGAAGTCCGCCGGCCACCATGCCTGCGAGTCGGTCATCAGGGCGTGCAGATCCTGTTTGACCGCCGCCAGATCGAGGCTGTTGAAGGCATCGGCGTAGTTGAAGTCTTTATCCATCGGATCGGACAGGGGGGAGTGCTGGTGCAGCGGTTTCAGGCTGAGCTGATTAGGCCACCAATCCTGATTGGTGGGGCCGTTCTGCGGGGCGGGCTGCTTGCCGCCCGAAAACGGGCATTTGCTTTCAGTTGTCATAATGCGCTCTCTGCTTCCGTAAAAATGCTCCAGCCGCCGGGCGTGGAGCGGTTAACAAGGCAGGCGGGTCAGGCTTGCGTCGGGTATTGCGCTAAATAACTGAACTCAATCGATTTACGTCACCCCCACCGTCAACGGGCAGAGGGTGACACATGGGTAAGCTTAGTCAGCGGCGGCGGAGAGATAAAATAGAAATGAGTGAATATTGTGATAGCTTGCGGCGATTCATCGATGTGCTATTGATAGTCAACACGTCGCGTTATCGACGCCGCAACATGAACGCGAGCACCGCGTCCGCCAGCTTGCCGAACGGTGCGCGCAGCAGATCGGTGAAGTGCCAGCGGCTTTGGATGAAGACGCCCTTGGCGTGGCTCAGCGCCCGGAATCCTTCAATGCCGTGACAGGCCCCTATGCCGCTGGGGCCGATGCCGCCGAACGGCAGATCGTCCTGGGCAAAATGCAGCAGGGTGGCGTTGACGCTGACGTTGCCGGAGGTGGTGCGCGCCAGCAGCCTGTCCTGCAGGGAGCCGCCTGGGCCAAAGTAGTACAGCGCCAGCGGGCGCGGACCGGCGTTGATAACGTCGATCGCTTCATCAAAGGCGGCGTAGGTGCGTATCGGCAGCAGCGGCCCGAAGATCTCCTCTTGCATGATCCGGCTGTCGTCGGGGGCGCCGACGATCAGCGTGGGGGCGAGGGTTTTCGGCCGTTCCGCCGCCGAGTCCGGGCGGTGGCCCACCGGAACGATCCGCGCGCCCCGCGCCTGGGCGTCGGTGAGCAGATCCTGCAAACGGTGGTAGTGCCTGTCGTTGATGATGGCGCCGTAGTCATGGCTCGTCGGCCCGTCAGGGTAAAACGCCTTGACCGCCGCGTCGTAGAGCGCGATGAAGTTTTCCACATCGTCCTGATGGAGCAACAGGTAATCGGGTGCGATGCAGGTTTGGCCCGCGTTCGACAGCTTGCCGAACACCAGGCTGTTAACGGTTCTGGCGGTGAGCGCGCCGGGCGCCACGACGGCGGGGCTTTTGCCGCCCAGCTCGAGCGTCAAGGGCACCAGATTTTTACCGGCCGCCTGCATGATCTGGCGGCCGATCGCCGTGCTGCCGGTGAACACCAGGTGATCGAACGCCAGTGTGCTGAACCCGGCCCCGACGTCCGGCCCGCCGGTCACCACCGCGACCTCATCGGCGGGAAACAGCGCCGCCAACATCGTTTCGATGAGTTGGCTGGTGCGCGGCGTGAGCTCCGAAGGTTTCAGCATCACGCGGTTGCCGGCGGCCAGGGCGGTGGCCAGCGGGATGAAGGTCAACGAGAAGGGATAGTTCCACGGCGCCATGACGCCAATCACGCCTTTAGGTTGGTATTGCACGTAGGCGCGCCCGGCCTGGTACGGCAGGGCGACGTGGCGGCGTTCCGGCTGCATAAAGCGCTTCAGGTGGCGCAGCAGATAATCGATCGCCTGCACGGTGACCAGGATCTCCAGGATGTCGGTTTCGTAAGGCGAGCGGTGGCCGAAGTCCGCGCTGACGGCCGCCGTCAGCGCACCGCGCTGGGCCAGAATGGCGCTCCGCAGGCGGCGCAGGGCGGCCTTGCGCTGAGCGATCGTCGGTGCGCCGTCGCGCAGGAAGGCATGGCGCTGGGCGGCAAGCCGTTGCTCCATCGTCATGAGGATGTCATCTCCCTGCACTTGAATTCTCCTGATGCCGAGTGAAAGCGGGAATGCGGTTTGCCGAATCGTGTTTGACCTTAAAGTGAGCTTTAAACCTATACTCGTTAAACGATCAACGCAAGATCGTCGGCCAACCGGGATGAGGGAGCCAGAGATCCCGGCGCCGCGCGCAGTATAAACCTTCTTTTTTAACCATAGTGTAAATGGGAGAAACGACATGGGTTACGTAACGACCAGCGATGGCGTCGAGATTTTCTACAAGGATTGGGGCCCCAAAAACGGCAAGGTTATCTACTTCCACCACGGCTGGCCGCTGTCCAGCGATGACTGGGATGCCCAGATGCTGTTCTTCGTGAACAAAGGGTTCCGCGTGGTTGCGCACGATCGCCGCGGCCACGGCCGCTCCAGCCAGGTGTCGGAAGGGCACGACATGGACCACTACGCCGATGACGTCGCCGCGGTGGTAAAACACCTGGGCGTGCAGGGCGCGATGCACGTGGGCCACTCGACGGGCGGCGGCGAAGTGGTGCGCTATATCGTGCGCCACGGCGAGGACAAAGTATCCAAAGCGGTGCTGATCAGCGCGGTGCCGCCGCTGATGGTAAAAACCGACGCCAATCCGCAGGGCACCCCCAAAGCGGTGTTCGATGATTTTCAGGCGCAGCTGGCCGCCAACCGGGCACAGTTCTATTACGACGTGCCCGCCGGCCCGTTCTACGGCTATAACCGTCCGGGTGCCAAACCCTCTGAGGCGATTATCTGGAACTGGTGGCGCCAGGGCATGATGGGCGGCGCCAAGGCGCACTACGACGGCATCGTCGCCTTCTCGCAGACCGATTTCACCGAGGATCTCAAGAAGATTGCCATTCCGGTGCTGGTGATCCACGGCGACGACGATCAGGTGGTGCCTTATCAGGACTCCGGCGTGCTGTCGGCCAAGCTGGTGCAGAACGGCACGCTCCATACCTATAAGGGCGCGCCACACGGTATCCCGACCACCCATGCCGATCAGGTCAACGCCGATCTGCTGGCGTTCGTGAACAGCTAACCCTATCGCCCGGGCGGAATCTCCACCGCCTGGGCGATGCTTGAGGGATATCCCTCATTGCGGCCCCGCCGGCGGTTATTTAAGCTGAAAGGGCAACGTAACGGTGAATATGGAGATAATCATGACTGATTCAGTGTCCAACGATCGTAATCCTACCCCGGATGTGGCGGAAGACAACGCGTTCTTCCCATCGCCTTACTCCCTCAGCCAGTACACCTCGTCCAAAACCGACTTTGCGGGCGCCAGCTACCCGAACGCCTATCGCGGCGGCAAGTGGAAGGTGCTGATGATCGCCTCGCAGGAGCGCTACCTGCTGATGCAAAACGGCAAGTTCTTCTCCACCGGCAACCACCCGGTCGAGATGCTGCTGCCGATGTATCACCTGGATCTGGCCGGTTTCGAGATCGACATCGCCACGCCGTCCGGCGATCCGGTGAAGCTGGAGATGTGGGCGTTCCCGCAGGAAGACGAAGCGGTCAAGGCCACCTACGAGAAGTACCGTAGCCAACTCAAGCAGCCGAAAAAGCTGACGGAGGTGGTGAAGGATCTGGATGGCGGCAACTACCTCGGCGTTTTCATCCCCGGCGGCCACGGCGTGCTGAATGATATTCCGTTCAGCGAAGAGGTGAAAAAGACCCTGCACTGGGCGCACGACAACGATCGCTACGTGATTTCGCTGTGCCACGGGCCGGCGGGCCTGCTGGCGGCGGGCATCGGCGAGCGCAAAGAGGATTTCCTCTATCGCGGCTATGAGATGTGCGTGTTCCCGGACTCGCTCGATACCGGCGCCAACATCGACATCGGCTACATCCCCGGCCCGATGCCCTGGCTGGTGGGCGAGCGCCTGCGCGAGCGGGGCGTCAAGATCGTCAACGCCGACATCACCGGCAAGGTGCATAAAGATCGGCGCCTGCTGACCGGCGACAGCCCGCTGGCCTCCAACAACCTCGGCAAGCTGGCGGCGGAGACGCTGTTGGCCGACGTCGCCGCGCGATGAGCGACGAGATCGCGCAGCGCGCTTTCCAGACGGCGCTGGCGATGGACCACGAGCGAACCCTGTCCGCCATTCAGGGGCGGGTTCGCGCCTTTGCCGCGCCGTTCGGCTTCGATCGCTTTGTGCTGTTTTCCGCTTCCGCCACGGCGGAGGCGGGGATCGAGCATATCTATTGGGTCGAGGGCGACTGGTTCGGCGACGGCGAGGCCGTCGATGCCCTGACCTACGTGCGGCACTGCCCGGTGACCCGGCACATGCTGCGGGTCAGCGAGCCGTTTTTCTGGACCAAGACCCGGGTGCAGCAGGGTGAACGCTACCGGATTGTGCGCACGCCGCGCGGCGCGGGCCTGCACGGCGTGCAGATCCCGGTGTTCGGCCCGGCCGGTTTGGAGGGCGCCGTCAGCCTGGGGGGTGAGCGCATCGACGCTTCGCCGCCGGTGCGGCTGGCGCTGTCGCTGGTGGGCACGGCGGCCTTTCAGGCGGCGCGGCGGCTGTTCGCACCGGCGGCCGGCGAGGGAGAGGGCCGGCTGTCGGCACGCGAGCGTGAGGTGCTGAGCTGGACCGCCATCGGCCGGCGGCAGGCGGATATCGCCGCGATGCTCGGCCTGTCTGAACGCACGGTGGAAAACCACCTGCGCCGCATTCGCCAACGCCTTGGCGCCGCCACCACCGCACAGGCGATCGGCGTGGCGATCCGCCTGGGGGAGATCGCCCCCGAGCGCCGTTAGCCCGCTGTCATTTGCCGCAGCAACCACTCGCGCAGCGCGATGATATCGGGGCGCTGCGCGGTTTCTTCGGTGGTCACCAGGTAATAGTTGGCGCCGGGTAACGCCATCTCGAACGGCGCGGCCAGCACGCCGCGCTGCAACAAATCGCGCGCCAGCAGCCGGCTGGCGATCACCACCCCCTGGCCCGCCACCGCCGCCTGCAGTGCATGCGTCTCGTCGCTGAAGGTCAGCCCGGCTTCCACGTTCAACCCTTCCGGCCCATAGCGCCGCCGCCAGTTTTCCCAGGTCGGGGAGTCGGCAGGCACCTGCCGATGTTCCACGTGAAACAGCGTTATCCGCTGCAAATCCTCGCTGCGCTCCAGCGCCAGTGCCGGGCTGGCCACCACCATAAAGCGATCCTCATGCAGCAGGGTGCAATGCAGATCGCTTTCCGGCGTTTCGCGGTAGCGGATGGCGACGTCCACGGTGCGCTGGCTGAGATCGACCCGCTCGACGCTGGTATGCAGGCGCAGATCGATGGCGGGAAATTCCGCCTTGAAATCCGCCAGGCGCGGCACCAGCCAGTGGGTGAGAAAATTGGAGGTGGTGGTGACGGTCAGCGCCGGCGGCTGCCGGGCGCGGGTGATTTGGGCGACGGACTGCTCCAGCGCGGCGAAGGCGCGCTGGGTGCCGGCATACAGGATCTCGCCGGTCTCGGTCAGGCTGACGCCCTGCGCGCTGCGCTCGCACACCCGGCATTCCAGCACTGACTCCAGCAGCTTGATCTGGTGGCTGACCGCCGTCGCGCTGACGCCCAGCGCCTCGGCGGCCAGTTTGAAGCTGCGGCAGCCGGCCACGGCGTGGAAGGCGCGCAGCGCGCCCAGCGGCGGCAAACGGGTTTTTCTCATGGCTGAGTTATTCTCATCTAAGGCTGAAAACTATGAGTTTGTCTGATCGATTATACAAGAGATAGGCTGGCGACATGTGAACAGGTGAATGAATTAATTTCATCATTCCCACATGTCGGGAGTTAACGATGAGCCTCTATATCAACAACGGCGCCCTAGGCGCCATGGAACACACGGGAACGGCGGCGAGCGCCCTGGCGCTCAGCGTGCCGGTCGCGGCGGGCGCTTTGCTGCTGGAGGCGGAGAGCCTGCTGGGCATCGTTGCAACGCTGATGCTGCTAACGGCATTGGTGCTGGCGTTTCTCGGCGGCGCCGCGCTGGCCCGCTGGCAGCCGCTGCGGAACCGGCCTGTGCTGGCTATGCTCCGCTACGGTTTTTTGCTGGCGGCGGCGGGGTGGCTATTGACGCTGCTGATGCTGTTCGGCGGCCATGATTGGCCGGCCCTGCTGGCGGGCATCGCCCTCGGCGGCCTGGGGCAGGGCGTAGCCTACCGCACGGCGGTGGGGGAGAAAACGGCGTTCGCCGTGGCGTGCAGGCTGGCGACGGTGGTGAGCATCGTCGCCGTGGTGGTTGCCGCTTTGCTGATTCAAACCTACGCCGCGCCGGGCGCGAGAGGAGGCTGTTTCGCGCTGGCGTTGCTGGTCGACCTGGCGCTGCTGGGAGCGTTGATGGCGCGGGTTGCGGAGCGGGATGGGGCCTGAGCCGTCGCGCTGAAGGTAAACAGCCCGCCGGTAAACCCGGCGGGCTTCGCTTAGGCGGCCGCGAGCTCTTGCGGTGTAACGGTTTGCAAACCGACAAGCTGAATGGCCGGCTGCTCCAGCGTGATGCCGAAGTCGCCTTGCGCCCAATTGTAGATATTGACGACGTGCTGATTGAGCGCGCTTTCGCCCTGCATGAATATCGACAGATCCTGCGTATGGGTTTGCGCGTTGTAGTTCAGCGAGAAGCTGCTGTTTGAGCCTTCGGTGCCGAAGGCCAGCAGGTGGTTATCGATAGACAGGGAAGAGGCCTGTAAAAAGCCCAGCTCGAAGCTGTCGTCGATGTAGATATTGTGGGTCTGCTTTACGGGAATATTCAGCAGGCTGTTGGGGAAGGGCACATCGTTGGACAGCATGCTCAGGTTCACGCCGAGATAATCCTGCGGCGCGCTCCCACCCGGTGCAGTGGTATAGCCGTGTTCGAAGCGAATCTCGCTGGAGCCTTTGCCCAGGTTGACCTCCAGACCGTTGGCCGGCGTCAGCACCCGATCGTTAAAGGTGACGTTATCCTTAAAGTCCGTCAGCTTCACCGCCTCGATGTTGTACAGCCCGTCCTTAAAGCCATACAGTCCGATGCCGTTTTTCTCGACCACCCCGCGCCCGCCATAGCTGCCCTGGGCGTCAAACTTCAGGTTTACCCCGTGCGACAGGCTGGAATAATCGACCGTATCGTGGCCGCTGCCGCCGTCGATCACCGTCCAGCCGTAGTTGCCGGCGTTGTTTTGCCAGCCGCGCGGCACGCTGATGGTGTCGTCGCCGCTGCCGGTGTTAACGGCGATATTGCCGAACGCCAGCGTGAAATCGTCGTCATACAGCGTACCGACGCGGTACAGATTCGGCGTGGACAGCACGTCGGCAATGTCGTTGAAAATCGCCGAGCCGATATCCAGCTTGCCGGGAATGATGCTGCCGCCGCCGGTCACGCTGCTGCCGTAGGATTCGGTGTAGAAATCACGCGCCGCTTCGGCGGCGAGGCGGAGGGTCTCGTGGCCAATGCCGAGGGTAGTTAAATAGGTGGGCACTTCGCCCGCCAGCAGCGTTTCAACCACGTAGCTGAGGTTTTTCATCTGCATGGAGACCTGCGCCGCCGCAATCAAATCGTAGGTGCCGCTTTCGATCTTAAAAGGCGAGGTGTCGTTGGTGGCCACCCATTCGGTAAAGAACGAGGTGTCGCCTAAATAGGAGAACAGCGTGGTGCCGGCCCAGGGGGAATAGTTGGGGGCGCCGGTCGAGGAGGCATCGGTGAACACCTCGGACGCCGCCGCGCCGGCGTCGATCAGGCCGACCTCGTGAATGTCCGGCACTTTGGCGCTGGTGGGCGGGGCATCCGGCAGCGGCGCGTTGGGATCGCTGCTCAGATCGACGCCAAACAGCGTCTTGGCGAAGTTTTTGGCGATGTTGTCGGAGGCATTCTGGATGCGCGTTTCCCAGTCATCGGGCACATGCCCGGTGCGCAGCTCATACTGCAGCTTGGTTTGGTCACGAATGTAATGGGCAAACGCCCCCTGGTTCGAGTTCACGCCATAGGCGCCTTTGATCCAGGTATACACCGCGATATCCACGCCCTGAATAGGTTGATTGGCATGGTTGGGATCGGTGAGCGCATCGACGGAGGCGGCATACACGGCCGGCCAGTCGCCGGCTTTGGCGGCCTCCCAAATCGCTTGCAGTTTTTCTCGGTCGGTAATGACGTAAGCCATATAAACACTCCTTGTTGCTGAGAGATTGCTTTGAAATTCAACATGATGAATGGAGACGCGCGATGAAATAAACCGAAACCCGTACAGCCAGAAACGCGCATGCCGCGAGCCGCAGCGAACGATGGGCGGCAGGCGCCCATAGCGAAAGGATAGACGCAACTTGCTGAGCGAGAGAGATTGGCTTATCGCTTGTTTTTACAGGATTATTTCTGTAAATCGGCGGGTTAATCCGCGTATTGGTGCCAGGAAGGCATTTTCGTCAGCTCGGTTAGGAATCTTCTTAGACAAAAGAGTGGGTTTCGCTGGATGGGGTTGGCCAAGCGTTGGTGTTATGGCGGTGATTGTGGCTGCCGCTTTGCGGATTCACACCGACGGCAACGCCGGGGGGCGCTGCTGGAGTGTGGAATGGTTGGGTGTGGAATGGGGTGGAGTGGGGAAATGCCGGAGTGGGTAATCTGACGGTCGGCTTTGTGCCAGAAGCGGACGTTGGCATTTATCATAGCGGCTAAATATAAAAATAAGTTACTCAATGGCAACTGCTGACTTTAAGTGGTTATCAATGGGGAGCAGATCATACTGATTCTATGCCGCCTCTGGCTGCTCACATAGCGCGCCTCCCTTCGCATGACCGGCTTTTCAGGTTCTCTCTCGTGCCAGAAGATAAGACATTATCATCCTCGTCGCTTCTCTCTTTATCACAGGCGACATGAGTTCATTCCGGCGAGAGGCGGAATGAACGATGCCCTCCAACGCATCTGCGAGAATGCGGGCCGCGACTAAGTGGTCCGTTTCAGTATCGTCTGACGGGGCCGCCGCACGGATGAGGTCTTCATAGCGACGATGATACTCACGCTCAAAAGCGTCATAGAATTCCCTCGGCGCGAGCGGAACCTCATCGATCAGAACACGATGCAGATCTTGGTTAGTTGCATGAAGCGTGACAACCGCATCAATCAATCGGCCAATATGTTCCTCGAGCGGAACCCTTTCGCCTTGTGTCTTGATATCAGGAAGCACTTTCAGGATTTCATCGAGATGCCGTTTCCGAATAGCCTCGGCAATCGCCAGATTATTTGGGAAATACTGATACAGCGATCCGATGCTGACGCCGGCAGTATGCGCCACCTCGTTAGTCGTGAAGTTTGCCCAACCTCTCTGCGCCAAAACGCGAGCACCTGCCTCGACGATACTCTCCACCGTGTTCTGGGAACGCTGTTGTTTAGGGCGTTTCCGCATCGCGCGGTGTTCTGTAGGAATGCGAGTAGCCATAAACAACCTCCATTATTAATATGAGCAAGTGCTCATATTTTGGATTTTACCAGAAAGAGCGAAATGAGTCTTATGGAGCGACCATTATGTCTGCAGGTTTATCAAACAACCGCGAAGTTAAACTTATCCGCCATGTGCAGGGAGAAATTCACCCCGAAGATTTCGCCATCATGGAAACGACCATTCCTGCGCCCGGACCGTATGAAGCCGTAGTCCGCAACCGTTGGTTCCGTGTATCCATCTCGACACGGTTGATGGCGCAGGAGGATGCAAAGGCCGCCGAAGGCATTCCGTTCCCGCCTCTCAACCCCGGAGACACTCTGGCGGACGGCGCGATCGGAGAAGTGGTCCAGACCGGATCGGGCTGCAGCCTTCCTGTAGGGAGCCTTGTCATGCATCCGTTCGGTTGGCGGGAATATGCTGTGATCCACGAACACGACGGCAAGCTCATCGATTGCCGCGAACCTGACCCAGCGGCTTATCTCGGCCATGGCTGGACGGCCTATGCCGCGTTGACCCGAGGCGTTCAGGTGAAGAAAGGTGACACCGTGTTCGTTTCCAGCGGCGCGGGGGCCATTGGCTCGATGGCTGGACAGATCGCACGGCTCCTCGGCGCGACACGCGTGATCGGTAGCACGAGCAGATCCAGCAAGGCCCGCTGGATGCAAGAGGAACTGGGCTATGATGCCGTCGTCACCCGAGACGGCGGCCCCATGAACGAGCAACTGGCGAAAGCCGCACCTGAAGGCATTGATGTCATCGTAGACATGGTGGGGGGTGAACAGCTCGCGGCGGCGATTAAGTTGGCAAGGGATGGTGCCCGTGGCGTTCTGCTCGGTGCGCTCACCGCTGAGCTGAACGCAGAAAAGGCGTCTTTGCAGGCTCCGGTTACATTGGACAGCTTTCAAATCATCTTCAAAGGTATGACATTACGCGGCTTCAGCGCGGATCATTCGCCCGATGCGTTTGGATTCTGGTTACGCGATCTGAAGACATGGAAGCGTGACGGACGCATTCATCTTACGTCCACGACCTTCAAGGGAATTGAAAGCTCGATATCTGCATTGCAGGAAGCCTGTGCCGGTCGCCTCAAAGGCGTGGTCCTGATCGAGCTATAAAACGGACGTCGTCATCTGGCATAGCCGTTTGGATGACTTACCCGCCATTCCTAAGCCTTATCGGTTAAATCGTCGTGTGATGGCGCAATGGCGTCTACGGAAAGTTCGCGTCACGCAGGCTGAAAACCACATTTTTCTCACATTGGAGTCAATATGACTAACACATATCATCGCGTGGGCAACGGACCCCACCCCGTTCTCGTTCTTCACGGTTGGTTCGGTGACGCGCACTCGTTCGAAGAGATTGAACCCTGGTTGAATGTCCACGCGTTCAACTATGTGTTCATGGATTATCGCGGCTACGGGGGCATGCAGGAAACGCGCGGCGCATACACGATCGATGAGATTGCCTCCGATGCGCTGGCGCTTATTGACGCTCTTGGCTTTCACGACTTCAGCCTGATAGGTCATTCGATGGGGGGAATGGTGATTGAGCGGATTGCAACGCGCGCGCCCAATCGAGTGCGGGCACTCGTTGCCGTTGCACCCGTTCCTTGCGGCGGCATTTCGTACGATGCTACGACGCGCCGCCTGCTTGAAGATGCTGCTGAGCAACTGGACAATCGAAAAGCCATCATAGACCGCAGTACTGGCGGACGGTTGCCCTTATCCTGGGTCGAATGGAAAGCAGCGTATTCGGTATCGCATTCCTCTCAGGAAGCATTTTCTGCGTATTTTCATGCATGGGCCGATACCGATTTCAGCGATGAGATTGTCGGATCGCATCCGATAAAGGTGCTTGTGGGTGAGCACGATCCAACATTCAATGCCGGGTTAATGGCCAAAACCTATCTTCAACGCTATCCCCATGCAACGGTTGAGATTCTGGAAAACGCCGGCCACTATCCGATGAACGAGACACCGCTCGCGCTTGTCAGGGCTATCGAATCCTTCCTTGCCGAAACAGCCACTGTCGGGCATATCCCCTCGTCCGCTCGGTGACGAGGGTAAGAGGCACAGAGGGCCTTAACTTGTCGGCATCTTTCATTCCAGCGGTGACTGGAATCGTTCGCGTTCTTATGCGCCAGAAGCGAACACTCCATACCTCAAGGTAGAGTTTGCCATACCAAATAAGCCTCAGTGCGACGAAACAAATACCGAGGCAGGCTGCGCGGGCGGAATGGCGAAGTGACGCTGCATGCGTTTTATCTCCTCTGCCGGTGGCAGGCCAAACAGACGTTTGAATTCGCGGTTAAATTGCGATGGGCTTTCATAGCCAACGGCGTAACTCGCGGCGGCGGCGGTGATTTGTTGGCGTACCATCAGCATCCGTGCCTGGTGCAGGCGTACCGATTTCACATACTGCATTGGCGGCATCTGCGTTATCGCCTTGAAATGGCTATGAAAGGTCGGCACGCTCATGCCGGCTCTTATCGCCAGCTGCGTCAGCGTTAACGGCTCCGCGTAAGCGGCATGGATGTGCTGCAACGCTTTACCGATTTTGCCAAACTGGCCCTGCAAGGCCAGCGCGGCACGCATTGCGTTGCCCTGTGCGCCTGTCAGCACGCGGAAATAAAGCTCACGCACCCGCGCCGGGCCGAGGATCGCCGCCTCAAGCGGGTTGGTCAGGACGTCAAGTAAGCGAAGTACGGCCATTTTTACCCTGTCGTCCATGGGGCTCGACATCATGCTTTGCGGCGCGACGGGAGGATGCGGGGCGCCATGCTGTTCAATCTGCAACATCAGTTCAGCGGCAAGCTGAAAATCCAGATGCATATAAATCGCCAGCAGCGGATGTGCTGACGACGCGTCGGTTTCCATCACAAACGGCACCGGCACCGAAACCGCCAGGTAGTGCTGCTCATCATATAAATAGGTCTGTTGACCGAAATAGCCGCGTTTGCTGCCCTGGCAGACGATCACGATCCCCGGATCGTAAAGCACCGGCGTTCTGGCAAGCGGGCGATCGGAACGTAAAATTCGCACATCAGGTAGGGCAGTGAGGTTGTATCCCTCTTGCACCGCAAGTTTATTCATCAGGGCAATCATGTCGGACATCCCACCACCTCATAAAATCAGGCAAGAAAAAGAGAAAATACGGCCTAAAAATGCGGCAGAGTAGAGAATACCATGCAACCTTCATGGTTCACGGGAGTTCTTTTTATGGCATCTGCAAAAACGATTTTAATCACCGGCGTCAGCAGTGGCTTTGGCCAGGCGCTGGCACGGGAAGCCCTCGCCGTAGGGCATCGGGTTGTAGGGACGGTGCGCAACAGCGAAGCACTGCAGGCTTTCGGCGCGCTCGATACGCAGCGGGCTTTTGGCTATCTGCTTGATGTCACGGACGTTGAGCGTATTGATGAGGTGGTTGGAAAGATTGAGTCCGCCGTCGGTCCAATAGATGTGCTGGTGAACAATGCCGGTTACGGCCACGAAGGCATTCTGGAAGAATCCCCGCTTGCAGAGCTGCGCCGCCAGTTTGACGTCAATGTGTTTGGCGCAGTGGCGATGATCAAAGCCGTGCTACCAGGCATGCGCCAACGCCGTCGCGGCCACATTATCAATATCACCTCAATGGGCAGTTTCATTACCTTGCCCGGTATCAGCTATTACTGCGGCAGCAAATTTGCACTGGAAGGGATATCAGAAACCTTAAGTAAAGAGCTTGCCCCGTTCAACCTACACGTGACCGCCGTGGCGCCGGGCTCGTTTCGGACGGACTGGGCCGGGCGTTCAATGGTACGCAGCCCTCGCTGTCTCCCGGACTATGACGCGTTATTTGAACCTGTTCGTCAGGCGCGCCAGGAAAAAAGCGGCAAGCAACTGGGCGATCCCGTGAAGGCGGCTCGCGCCATGCTGGCATTGATCGAGAGCCGGAACCCACCCACGCATCTGTTGTTAGGCAGTGACGCATTAAGTTTGGTGCGGCAAAAGCTTGAGGCGTTAGGCAAGGAAATTGAACAATGGGAGAAACTTACCCGTTCAACGGATGGCTGAACGGTTTCGGGTAGGGAGAGTGCAGGGGATCATCGATGATGACCTCCCAACAGCAAAAAGCCCGCTCAGGTTTCCCTGAGCGGGCTTCTCTAAATATGGCTCCTCTGACTGGACTCGAACCAGTGACATACGGATTAACAGTCCGCCGTTCTACCGACTGAACTACAGAGGAATCGTGTGAACGGGGCGAATAATAGCGAGGCGCCGTCGGCATGTCAAAGGCGGATTACACATTCTGTGACTGTTTGCTTACAGAATGCGCAACCCGTTGAGTTTTTTGGCAGATTTAGCTCTCTGGCGCCCGCTGCAGGCGCAGCTGATAGCGGTAAATGCCGGCGGTGAGCAGGTAATCCCGGTGCACGCTCGGGCTCCAGGAGTCGTCGCCGCCCACCCCCATATGGAAACCGTCCAGGTGCAGCCAGGTGCCCGCTTCCGGCTGCAGCAGATGCTGGTGGCTGCAGGCCATCAGCTGTTGCAGCCCGTAGCGGCTGAGCGAGAAGTGGAAGCGGCCGTCGATGCGCCAGCCGCCGTAGCGCAGGCTGCGGGTGTCGCAGCGCAGGCCGTTCTCGCCGGGGAAAATATACGGCGTGTGCAGATCCGCCAGCGGCAGGCGCCAGCGCCCGTGCTGCGCGGCCAGGCGGCGATCCGGGTAGTTCTCGTGCGGGCCCAGGCCCAGCCATTCCACCTGCGGCTGCACCGTCGCCAGTTGGCAGTGCAGGCCGATGCGCGCCGGCGGCGGCAGGGCGTCGGCCACCTCGACCTCCACGTTCACGCTCACCGCGCCCAGCGCGTCGAATAGCCACTGCTTGCGGCTAATCAGCAAAATCTGCTCGTCCACGCCGAACTGGTGTTCGCTCACCACCCGCACGCCGTTTTGCAGCGCATCGGCCTGCAGCCGCGTGCAGCGTTCCTCCAGCCGGTACAGGCCCGCCAGCTTCCAGCGTTCGACCCAGGCGTTGGGATCGATATGGTCCGCCTCGCTGACGCCGATGTCGTTATCGATCGGCGCGCGGGCAAAACCGTCGCGCAGCGGCGTCAGCAGCTGCGGCTGCTCATTCTGCCACCACTGCGTCAGGTGGCCGCTGCTGCGCTCGAAGCGCCAGCGCTGGTCGCCGTGGGTGAGGGTCAGCCCCTGCTCGTCTTCAGTCAGCGTGGGCGGCACGCCCTGCGCCGGCGGCGGCGCGGGATGCAGCGCGCGCGGCACCCGCCACTGATCCCAGGCGCAGCGGTGGTGCGCTTCGGACCAGTCGGTGGCCTGCGGCTGCACCACCTCCACGTTCAGCCACAGCTCGCCGGGCTGATGCAGCATCGGCAGGCGATCGAGCAGGGTGAAGCTATGGCTGCCCTGCGGCGTCAGCGCCAGATCGAAGCTGCCGCTGGCGCGCTCCACGCCGTCCAGCTCCAGCCGCCAGTTGAGCTGCTCGTTGTCGGTGTGGCGGAACAGGTAATCGCTGGTGACGGTCAGCGTCAGCGAGGCGGCGTCGAAGGCGAAACGGAACAGCTGTTGCGCCCGCTGCGCTTCGAACAGCGCCGGATGCGGGGTGCGATCCGCGAACACCAGCCCGTTCAGGCAGAACTGGCGATCGTTGGGGGTATCGCCGAAGTCACCGCCGTAGGCCCAGTGTTCTTCGCCCTGGGCGTCGCGCTTGATCAGCGCCTGATCGACCCAGTCCCAGACAAAGCCGCCCTGCAGGCGCGGATGTGCGTGGAACGCGCGCCAGTAGCGCTCGAAACCGCCGAAACTGTTGCCCATCGCGTGGGCGTATTCGCACAGGATCAGCGGCCGCTGTTCCTCCGGCAGGCCGATCCACTTGCCGAGCGCCCATTTGGGCACCGCCGGGAACGGCTGATCCTGATCCACTCGCGCATACATCGGGCAGATGATGTCGGTAGCGGCGGTGTCGGCGCCGCCGCCTTCATATTGCACCGGGCGGGTCGGATCCTGGCTTTTCACCCAGCGGTACAGCGCGTCGTGGTTCACGCCGTGGCCGGACTCGTTGCCCAGCGACCAGATAATGATGCAAGGGTGGTTGCGATCGCGCTGCACCATGCGGGTGACGCGCTCGCTCATCGCCGGCAGCCACAGCGGATCGTCAGCCAGGCGGTTCATCGGCTGCATGCCGTGGGTCTCGATATTGGCTTCGTCCACCACGTACAGCCCATAGCGGTCGCACAGCCGGTACCACAGCGGGTGGTTGGGGTAATGGGAACAGCGCACCGCGTTGAAGTTGTGCTGCTTCATCAGCAGGATGTCGTGGCGCATCGTCGCCTCGTCCATCACCTGGCCGTGGCGCGGATGATGCTCGTGGCGATTAACGCCGCGGATCAGCAGCGGCTGCCCGTTGAGCTTCAGCAACCCGCCGCTGATTTCTACCTGGCGGAAGCCGACGTCATAGGCCTCCACCTCGATGACCTCCCCCTCGGGTGAGAGCAGGGCGACGGTGGCGCGATACAGCGCGGGCGTTTCGGCGCTCCACAGCGCCGGGCGTTCCACCGGCAGGCGCAGCGTGACCCGATCGTCATAGGCGCCGCGCTCGTCCACGATCTCGCCGCCGAGTGGCTGGGTGCGTTCGGCCACCCGTGTGCCATCGCGCCACAGCTGAACCTGCACCTGCAGCGGGCCGGACCGGCTGGCGCGCGCCGTCACCACCAGTTCGCCGCGGGTAAAGCTGTCATGCAGCGGCGTGGTGATGCGCACATCGCTCAGGTGCGCGGCGGGTTTGTGCAGCAGGCTGACGTCGCGGAAGATGCCGCTCATGCGCCACATGTCCTGATCTTCGAGATAGCTGCCGTCGCACCAGCGCAGCACCATCACCGCCAGCCGGTTTTCTCCCGGCTGCAGCCACGGGCTGAGATCGAACTCCGCCGGCAGGCGGCTGTCCTGCGAATAGCCGACCCAGTGGCCGTTGCACCACAAATAGAACGCCGAGTTGACGCCGTCGAAGATGACGCGCGTCTGGCCGGCGGCCAGCCAGGCCGGATCGACGCTGAAGGTGCGCGAGTAGCAGCCGGTTGGGTTGTCTTCCGGCACGCGCGGCGGATCGACCGGGAACGGGTAGCGCACGTTGGTATAGATCGGCGCATCGTAGCCGGCGAGCTGCCAGTTGCTCGGCACCGCCAGCGGGGCGGCGTCCGGCAGATCCTGCTGCAGCCAGCCTTCCGGCGCCGCCTCTGGGCGCGGGAAATAGCTGAAGCGCCACTCGCCGTTCAGCGACCTGCGGCTGGCGCTGGGGGCGTCGTCGCGCGCGTCTTCCACCGTGCGCCAGCTGGCGAACGGCGGGTGGGCGTCCAGCCGGCGGGAGTGGGTGCAGGCCGGGTTTTGCCAGTCACGGCGGGCGAGGATCTCGGTCAGGGAAGCAAGGGGCGCAGCGGGCATCGGCGATCGTCCAGTCGGCTAGGTGATGCTCACCAAGATGCTGACCGGCGCATAAAAAGTAAAGCGGTTACACGCAACCTTGCAAGGGCGATCAAATAACCGTTAATGCGGTTCGCCGGCGCGGTAGATCCGCTGCGGGCGGCCGACCTTGCCGTAAATGATCTCGGCGCGCAGCTGCTGTGCGGCGGTGCAAAACTCCAGATAACGGCGCGCGGTGGTGCGGCTGAGCCCCATTTTTTGCGCAACGCTTTCAGCGGTGTGGCGCGCGGCGGGTTCGGCAAACAGCGCGCGGACCTTACCCAGCGTCAGCTCGTCGATGCCGGCGGGCAGCGCCGCCTGCTGTTCGCCGCGGGCGTAGGTGTTGAACATCTCGTCGATGCGGCGCTGGTTGAGGCGCGCTTTGTCCTTCAGCGCTTCGCGGCGTTGGCTGAAGCGCTGCAGGGTCTGGCTCAGCCGGTCATAGGCCAGCGGTTTGATCAGGTAGTCGAACACGCCGTAACGCAAAGCCTCGGCCACGGTGGCCATGTCGCTGGCGGCGGTGATGAACACGATGCCGCCGCGATACCCGCTCAGCGTCAGTTCGCGCAGCAGGGTGATGCCCTGGCCGTCGGGCAGAAAGTTGTCCAGCAGGATCAGGTCCGGCTTGAAACGCTCGGTCATGGCGCGCGCCTGCGCCAGGGTGCCGGCCAGCCAAATCTGGCGGCAGCCGCCGTTCTGGCGGATAAACTCCGCGTGCATTTCCGCCAGCGGCGTTTCGTCTTCAACGATCAGGATGTTCAGCCATTCCATAATGAAACCTGCTATTGCAATCAAGATGCTAAATGAATGTAAGTAAATTGCGGCGCCAAATAAAGATTATCTCAATAATAAACACCATAAGATTAATTAAGTAAATAAAGAACATTAAATAACTTATTAACCGGAATCGGTTTGTGAAATAGGTCAATAATCGGCGTTTTTTTTCTGTTTACCATTGATTTATCGAACGCGAGACGGCGTTTATCTCCATGGTTTTTAAGGTTTTAATTACCCTTGATGATGTTAATTAAAATGCCTTTTTGTATTTAATTTGTTGTTTGCCAGTTAACCCAGAGAGCGTGTTATGTTAGGCGATGCCGTATTTAATCGGGTAAAGCGATCGGATCATAAAGCGATTTCGGAAATAAGCGCCTTCTTGCGCAGTAACGATCTGAATATCGACACCACGGTTGAAATATTTATTACCGTTACCCAGCACGACAAATTGGTTGCCTGCGGCGGCATCGCCGACAATATTATCAAATGCGTCGCCATCAGCCCGCTGATGCGCGGAGAAGGGTTGGCGCTGGCGCTGGCGACCGAGCTGGTGAACCTGGCCTACGAGCGCCACCACACTCAGCTGTTTATCTACACCAAGGTGCAGAACGAGCCGCTGTTCCGCCAGTGCGGTTTCTACCCGATCGCCACCGTGCCGGGCATCGTGGTGCTGATGGAAAATAGCCCGTGCCGCCTGAAGCGCTACGCCGCCCAGCTGGCGAGCCAGCGCCGGCCGGGCGACATCATCGGCAGCATCGTGATGAACGCCAATCCCTTCACCCGCGGGCATCAGTATCTGGTGCGTCAGGCGGCCAAACGCTGCGACTGGCTGCACCTGTTTCTGGTGAAGGAAAACACCTCGCGCTTCAGCTATGAAGACCGCCGCCGACTGGTGCTGGCCGGCACCGCCGATATCCCCAACCTCAGGGTACACGAAGGCTCGCAGTACGTGATCTCGCGCGCCACCTTCCCCTGTTACTTCATCAAGGATCAGGGCGTGGCCGACGACTGTTACACCGAAATCGATCTGAAGATCTTCCGCCAGTATCTGGCGCCCGCGCTGGGCATTACGCACCGCTTCGTCGGCAACGAGCCGTTCTGCGCGGTGACCGCGAAATACAACCGCGACATGCGCTACTGGCTGGAAACGCCGGCGCTGCCCAGCCCGCCGATCGCGCTGGTGGAAATCGAGCGTTTGCAATATCAGGGCACGGCGATCTCCGCCTCCTGGGTGCGCAAGCTGCTGGCGGCGGGGGACTTCCACGCCGCCGCGCCGCTGGTGCCGCCGGACACCCTGTACTACCTGCAGGATCTGCAAACGCAGCGCCGGGCCAAGGCGGCCCCGCATCCTTTTGAGTCCGCACAATCAGGTGAATGATGAAAATTATCCGAGAAGCAATGGCCGGCACGCTGGAATCCAGCGATGTCATGGTGCGCATCGCGCCCGCCGAGGGGCCGCAGCACGATCTGTTGATCGCCAGCAGCGTGGAAAAACAGTTCGGCGCGGCGATCCGCCACACCCTGCTGGAGGTGCTGCAGCGCTATGAGGTGGAGCCGGTGCAGGTGATCGTCGACGACAAGGGGGCGCTGGACTGCGTGCTGCGCGCCCGGCTGGAAACGGCACTGATGCGCGCCTGCGAGGGCGGCCAACTGCCGTGGGAGGCGAAAGATGAAAACGCTGAATAAAAGCCGGCTGCGCCGCAGCATGTTGTTCGTCCCCGGCGCCAACGCGGCGATGGTCAGCAACGCCTTTATCTACCAGGCCGATGCGCTGATGTTCGATCTGGAAGACTCGGTGATTCTGCGTGAAAAAGATGCGGCGCGCCGGCTGGTGTATCACGCGCTGCAGCACCCGCTGTACCAGGAGGTGGAAACCATCGTGCGCGTCAATGCGCTCGACTCCGCCTACGGCCTGGCGGACTTGCAGGCGGTGGTGCGCGGCGGCGCGGACATCGTGCGCCTGCCGAAGACCGACAGCGCGCAGGACGTTATCGATATGGAACGCGAGATTGCCACTATCGAAGCGGCCTGTGGCCGGCCGGTTGGCAGCACCGGGCTGCTGGCGGCGATCGAATCGGCGCAGGGCATCACCAACGCGGTGGCGATCGCGCACGCTTCGCCGCGGCTGATCGGCATCGCGCTGGGGGCGGAAGACTACGTGCGCAACCTGCGCACCGAGCGCTCGCCGGAGGGCATCGAGCTGCTGTTCGCCCGCTGCTCGTTGCTGCAGGCGGCGCGCGCCGCCGGCATTCAGGCGTTCGACACCGTCTATTCCGACGCCAATAACGAGGCCGGCTTCCTGCAGGAAGCGGCGCTGATCAAACAGCTCGGCTTCGACGGCAAATCGCTGATTAACCCGCGCCAGATTGAGCTGCTGCACAACCTGTACGCGCCGACCGCCAAAGAGGTGGCGCACGCGCAGCGGGTGGTGGACGCCGCCGAAGCGGCGGAGCGGGAAGGGCGCGGCGTGGTGTCGCTCAACGGAAAAATGGTCGACAGCCCGGTGATTGAGCGCGCCCGGCTGGTGCTGGAGCGCGCCGCGCTGTCCGGCTTACGGGAAGAACCGGCGCAGCACGGGGAGGAAGCATGATGAACCGCCAACAACGATTGATGACCTTCGCCAACCCGGCGGATCTGCCGGGTTATCAGGACGTGTCCAAAGCCAACCTGCAGGCGCGCAAACCGCGCGATCTCAAGCTGTGCGACTCCTTGCAGGAAGCGGTGCGCCGCAGCGGACTGCAGGACGGTATGACCATTTCCTTCCACCATGCGTTTCGCGGTGGCGATTTGGCGCTCAATCAGGTGATGGAGACGCTGGCGGCGATGGGGTTCCGCAACCTGACGCTGGCGTCCAGCTCGCTGACCGACTGCCATGCGCCGCTGGTTGAGCATATCCGCCACGGCGTGGTGAGCCGCATTTACACCTCCGGGCTGCGCGGCCCGCTGGCGGACGCCGTTTCGCGCGGCCTGCTGGCGGAGCCGGTGCAAATTCACTCGCACGGCGGCCGGGTCAACCTGATCGAATCCGGCGAGCTGAAGATAGACGTGGCCTTCCTCGGCGTGCCGGCCTGCGATGAGTTCGGCAACGCCAACGGCTACAGCGGTGAAGCCTGCTGCGGCTCGCTCGGCTATGCGCGGGTGGACGCCGAGGCGGCGGGCACCGTGGTGCTGCTGACCGAGCAGCTGGTGCCGTACCCGCATCATCCCGCCAGCCTGGCGCAGGATCGGGTGGATCTGATCGTGCAGCTGGAGCGGGTGGGCGACGCCGACAAGATCGGCGCCGACGCCACGCGCATGACCTCGAACCCGCGCGAGCTGCTGATCGCCCGCCGCGCCGCCGAGGTGATCGCCGGTTCCGGCTACTTCACCGAAGGCTTCTCGCTGCAAACCGGCACCGGCGGCGCCTCGCTGGCGGTGACCCGGTTCCTGGAGGACAAGATGCGCGCCCGCGGCATTCGCGCCGCGTTCGCCCTCGGCGGCATCACCTCGACCATGGTGGATCTGCACGAGAAAGGGCTGATCGGCAAGCTGCTGGACGTGCAGAGCTTCGATCGGGCGGCGGCGACCTCGCTGGCGCGCAACCCGCGCCATATCGAAATCAGCGCCAACCAGTACGCCAACTTCAGTTCCAAGGGCGCGTCGGTCGATCGGCTCGACGTGGTGGTGCTGAGCGCGCTGGAAATCGACACCGGCTTCAACGTTAACGTGCTGACCGGCTCCGACGGCGTGCTGCGCGGCGCGTCCGGCGGCCACTGCGATACCGCCGCCGCCGCGCGGCTGGCGATCATCGTTGCGCCGTTGGTGCGCGGGCGCATCCCGACGCTGGTGGAGCAGGTGACTACCTGTGTCACGCCGGGCTCCAGCATCGACATTCTGGTGACCGACCACGGCATCGCCGTCAACCCGGCGCGGCCGGAGCTGGCGCAGCGTCTGCGGGAGGCCGGCCTCGAGGTGGTGAGCATCGACTGGCTGCGCGCCCGTGCGCTGCAGCTGACCGGCGAACCGCAGCCGATCGCCTTTACCGACAAGGTGGTGGCGGTGGTGCGCTACCGCGACGGCTCGGTGATCGACGTGGTGCATCAGGTGGCGGAGTAAGCGATGGCCGCCGTCGATCCCCAACTGGCCGCCGAACGCGCGGTCAGCCTGCCGGCGCTGCTCACCAGCCGCGAATGCCGCCAGGCGCGGCAGCAGGCATGGCTGGCGCAGCACGAGTGCACGCTGCTGGTGCTGACGCTGGTGGTGCCCGGCCCGGTGAAGGACAGCGCGCTGACGCGCGGCATCTTCAACCTGGGGTGGACGGCGCTGCTGCGGCTGTGCGCCGAACAGGGTTGGCCCAGCCCGCAGGCCGAGGCGCTGGCGCTCTCCACCGGCTGCGAAGGGTTTGTCGCGCTGCGCGCCGATGCCCAGCGGGTGAAGGACTGCGCCATGCAGCTGGAGGTGAGCCGCCCGATCGGCCGGCTGTGGGATATCGACGTGCTGGATACGCAGGGGCGCATTTTGTCGCGCCGCGACATCGGCCTGCCGGAACGGCGCTGCCTGCTGTGCGGCCAACCGGCCAAGATCTGCGCCCGCCAGCGGCGGCACAGCAGCGAGCAGCTGCTGCATGAAATGGAAAGGATGTTCAACGATGCGATCTCTGCCGATTAACCTGCCCGCCCACCGTGCCGAACCGGCCTGCGACTTCGCCCGCGCCGCTTTCCGCGCGCTGCTGGTGGAAGTCAACCTCACGCCCAAGCCGGGGCTGGTGGATCGCCATAACACCGGCGCCCACCGCGACATGGATCTCGGGCACTTCTATCGCAGCGCCCGCGCCATCGGCGTGTGGCTGCCGCGCTTTATCCAACGCGGGCGCGAAGACGCCACTTTGCCGGCAGAGCAGCAGCTGGCGCGGCTGCGGCCACTCGGCCTGGCCTGCGAAAACCAGATGTTTCGCGCTACCGGCGGCATTAACACCCACAAGGGCAGCGTGTTCTCGCTCGGGTTACTGTGCACCGCCTTCGGCCGCCTGCAGCAGCAGGGCCGCGCCATCGGCGCCGAAGCGCTGTGCGCCGAGGTGGCGGCGATGTGCCGGGGGCTGGTGGATCGCGAGCTGCGGCGCAACAACGCCGGGCAGACCGCCGGCCAGCGGCTGTTCGCCGCACACGGGCTGAGCGGCGCGCGCGGCGAGGCGGAGGCCGGTTTCCGGCTGGTCATTGACGGCGCGCTGCCGCTGTATCGGCAACGGCTGGCCGGCGGCGACGACGAACAGCGGGCGCTGCTGGACAGCCTGCTGTGGCTGATGGCCCACAACGACGACACCAACGTCGCCTCGCGCGGCGGCCTGCACGGGCTGCGCTGGCTGCGGCGCCGGGCGGCATTGCTGCTGGCGCAGGGCGGCTCGGCGGGGGAGGCGGGTCTGGCGCGCCTGCGGCGCTTCGATGCCGACTGCATCGCCCGCAACCTCAGCCCCGGCGGCAGTGCCGACCTGTTGATAGTGACCTGGCTGCTGGCGCAGCTGGGTGCCCAAGAATAATAACCAAGCCTTCAGGAGAGTCCCTATGTCCCAAACCCAGGAAAAGATCTGGAAAGCGATAGCGCCGCTGGCGGTGCTCGCGATCCTGTTATTGATACCGGTGCCCGACGGCATGCCGCCGCAGGCCTGGCACTACTTCGCCATCTTCGTGGCGATGATCGTCGGCATGATTCTGGAGCCGATCCCGGCCACCGCCATCAGCTTTATCGCAGTGACCGTCAGCGTGCTGAGCGCCAACTGGGTGCTGTTCGGCGCGCAGGAGCTGGCGGAGCCGGGCTTCAAGGCCGGTAAAGAGGCGCTGAAATGGGGGCTGGCGGGCTTCTCCAGCACCACCGTCTGGCTGGTGTTCGGCGCCTTTATCTTCGCGCTGGGCTACGAGGCCACCGGGCTGGGGCGGCGCATCGCGCTGTTCCTGGTGAAGTTCATGGGCAAGCGCACGCTGACGCTGGGCTATGCGGTGGTGATCATCGATATCCTGCTGGCGCCGTTCACGCCGTCCAACACCGCGCGCACCGGCGGCACGGTATTTCCGGTGGTGAAAAACCTGCCGCCGCTGTTCGATTCCTTCCCCAACGATCCCTCTTCACGCCGCATCGGCGGTTACCTGATGTGGATGATGGTGGTCGGCACCAGCATCAGCTCCTCGATGTTCGTCACCGGCGCCGCGCCGAACGTGCTGGGCATCGAGTTCGTCGGCAAGATCGCCGGGGTGCACATCAGCTGGATGCAGTGGTTCCTGGCGTTCCTGCCGGTCGGCCTGCTGCTGCTGATCATCGCGCCGCTGATCTCCTACTACCTGTACAAACCGGGCGTGACCCACAGCAGCGAAGTGGCCGCCTGGGCGGATACCGCGCTGGGGGAAATGGGCAAGCTGACGCGCAAGGAATACACTCTGATCGGCCTGGTGCTGCTCAGCCTGTGCCTGTGGGTGTTCGGCGGCAAAATGCTGGACGCTACCGCGGTGTGTCTGCTGGCGGTGTCGCTGATGCTGGCGCTGCACGTGGTGTCGTGGAAAGAGATCACCAAATATTCCAGCGCCTGGAACACGCTGGTTAACCTGGCGACGCTGGTGGTGATGGCCAACGGCCTGACGCGCTCCGGCTTTATCGACTGGTTCGCCCAGACCATGAGCACCCACCTGGACGGCTTCTCGCCGAACATGACGGTGGTGGCGCTGGTGCTGGTGTTCTATTTCGCCCACTACCTGTTCGCCAGCCTGTCGGCGCACACCGCCACCATGCTGCCGGTGATCCTGGCGGTCGGTAAAGGGTTGCCGGGCGTGCCGATGGAGCAGCTGTCGATGCTGCTGGTGCTGTCGATCGGTATCATGGGCGTGCTGACGCCGTACGCCACCGGGCCGGGGGTGATCATCTACGGCTGCGGCTACGTGAAGTCGAAAGACTACTGGCGCCTGGGCGGCATTCTCGGCGTGGTGTACATCGCCGCGCTGCTGCTGATCGGCTGGCCGATCATGAGCCTGTGGTACTGAGTTGAAGCCACGCGGCCACCGCCCGGTGGCCGCGGTTACGATCCTTTCCCGTGAACCCTGTCACACACTTGTCACACTAACCCCGCCATCATACTTGGGCAAACGCTAACACCTTAAAAATAATCATTTTCCGGGAGCCTCTGCGGATGAGAAAAAAAACGTTATTGCTGTGCCTGCCTTTGTTATTCACCGGGAACGCGCTGGCGGAAGCCGGCGGTTATCAGCTGGAACAGGTGCTGGTCATGAGCCGCCATAACCTGCGCGCGCCGCTGGCCAACAACGGCAGCGTGCTGGCGCAGTCTACGCCGAAGGCCTGGCCGGCCTGGGAAACGCCGGGCGGCCAGCTGACCACCAAGGGCGGGGTGCTGGAAGTGTATATGGGGCACTACTTCAACGCCTGGCTGAAGCAGACCGGCCTGTTGCCGCAAGAGGGTTGCCCGACCGCCGGCAGCGTGTACGTCTACGCCAACAGCCTGCAGCGCACGGTGGCCACCGCGCAGTTCTTCAGCAACGGCGCGTTCCCCGGCTGTGACGTCAGCGTGCACCATCAGGACAAGATGGGCGAGATGGATCCGACCTTCAACCCGATCATCACCGACACCAGCGAGGCCTTCAACCAGCAGGCGTTGGCGGCGATGAACGCCGCGCTGGGCTCGCTGAAGCTGGACGCTTCTTACCAACAGCTGGCGAAGATCATCGACTACAAGGATTCCGCCGCCTGCAAGACCGACAAACACTGTGACCTGACCAAAGAAACCAGCGTGATGAGCGCGGTGCCGGGCAAAGAGCCGGGCGTTTCCGGCCCGCTGCGGGTAGGCAACTCGCTGGTGGACGCCTTTATGCTGCAGTATTACGAAGGTTTCCCGATGAAAGAGGTGGCCTGGGGCAAAATCGCCACCCCGCACCAGTGGCAGCAGCTGGCGCAGCTGAAAGACGGCTATCAGGACTCGCTGTTCACCTCACCGGTGGTGGCGCAGAACGTTGCCAAGCCGCTGCTGACCTACATCAACAACGCGCTGCTCGGCGAGCGCAAACCGGACGCGCCGAAGCTGACGGTGCTGGTCGGCCACGATTCCAATATTGCCTCGCTGCTGTCGGCCATGCAGTTCCAGCCGTATCAGCTGCCGCAGCAATACGAGAAAACGCCGATCGGTGGCAAACTGGTGTTCCAGCGCTGGCGCGACGCGCAGAACGACCGTGAATTGCTGAAGATCGAGTACGTCTATCAGTCCACCGAACAGCTGCGCAAGGCGACGCCGCTGACGCTGCAAACCCCGCCGCAGCGGGTGACGCTGGCGCTGAAAGGCTGCCCGATCGACAAGGACGGTTTCTGCGCCTGGAGCGATTTCGAAAAGACCATGAAAGGCATCTTGTAATGCTCAGCCTCTCTCCCGAATGCGGGGGAGAGGCCTCTCCCCATCCCGGCTAACGCGCCGCCGTGCGGGCCTTAACGCCATTTATTTTGCCCAGGGTCATTGTTGCAGGCCGTTTCGGGGGCTAACATCATCAGCCTGCCTGCTTATCATGGATACCGCCGTTGCCTACTTTTATCCGCCATATCGAATTTTTCACGCCGGACGGCTATCCGGGCCAGGTGGCGCGCTGCCATTTTGCGCTGGCGGAGTATCGTGACGAGAGTTTTCCCGAGGCGGGCTTTGCGCTGCCGGATCATCTGGCGCGCGCGGTGCCGAAGCGCCGCGCGGAGTATCTGGCCGGGCGTTTTCTGGCGCGGCAACTGTTGGCGCCGCTCGGTTTTGCCGATTTCACCCTGGCGCGCGGCGAAGATCGCGCGCCGCAGTGGCCGCCGGGCATCGCCGGGGCGCTGAGCCATAATTCTGATACCGCGCTGTGCGCCGTGCACCGCGAGAGCGGGCTGGGCGGCGTTGGGCTGGATGTGGAGACGCTGCTCTCCGACGTGCGGGCGGAGGAGCTGTGGGGCGCGATCGTTTCGGCGGGGGAGCGCGAGGCGTTGCTGCGCGAGGCGCTGCCGTTCAATGAACTGCTGACGCTGACGTTTTCCGCCAAAGAGAGCCTGTTCAAGGCGCTTTATCCGCAGGTGCGCTGTTACTTCGATTTTCTCGATGCGCGCATGGTCGCCGTGGATATGCAGCGGCAGACGTTTGTATTAGCGCTGCTTAAGACGTTGACGCCAAATTGCCCCGCCGGCCGCCGGTTTAACGGGCGCTTTTGGCGTGAAGGTGACGACGTCACGACTTTTATTTTCTGCTAAAACACAATCATAACAGTGTGTTATTTCTTACTTTGCCGTAACGCGGATTTGCCGCAGCGGGCGGAAAGATTCATTCATCGGA
This sequence comes from Serratia sp. HRI, assembly GCF_010119335.3. Lineage (NCBI taxonomy): Bacteria > Pseudomonadati > Pseudomonadota > Gammaproteobacteria > Enterobacterales > Yersiniaceae > Serratia > Serratia sp. HRI. Next base: position 4,568,146 of record NZ_CP083690.1, read on the forward strand.
GATTGACCCACGGTGGGGATCCGGTGTAATTTATCCTCCTTTTATAGCTAATGATAATTATTCGCATAAACATTATCATTGGTAAGGCGCAACAAAGGAGTGGTCTAGTGGCGACACTGACGACAGAAAACCAAACCTTCCCCGGGTTTGTGTACGCCGAACAATCGACCTTTTTGTACCGGTCCGAATTCCGTTCCCTCTTCGCCGATGGCGTGTTCGAGCGTATCGAGACGCCGGCGTTCGGCGGCGAGCAGGAAGGCAGCGCGCTGGCGCAGCATATCCGCCAGGCGCTGGCGCGCGCCAAAGCCGCCGGCCAGGAGACGCCGGTGGTAGTGGGCGCCATTCCGTTCGATACGCGCCGGCCTTCCAGCCTGTACGTGCCTGAAAACTGCCAGTTTGTCGCCAACGACAGCTTTACCCGCGCCGCGCGCCCGATGCTGCAACAGGCGCATCGCCTGGCCGCCTGCACCAGCATTCCGGACGAGCCGCGCTTCAAGCACGCGGTGGCGGAAGCGGTCAGCCGCTTTAAACAGGGCAAGCTGGACAAGGCGGTGCTGTCGCGCATCCTCGACATCGAGCTGGAGCAGCCGGTGGCGGGCCACCAGATCCTCAATAACCTGATGGTGCAGAACCCGACCGGCTACCACTTTTCCCTGCCGCTGGCCGATGGCGGCGTGCTGATCGGCGCCAGCCCGGAACTGCTGATCCGCAAGCAGGGCGGCGAGATCCACACCAATCCGCTGGCGGGCTCGGCGCGCCGTCAGGACGATCCGCAGCAGGATCGCCTCGGCAGCGAGCGCCTGATGCGCTCGACCAAAGACAAATACGAACACAAGCTGGTGATCGACGACATTCGCCGCCACCTGGCGCCATTGTGCGCCAGCCTGAGCGTGCCCAGCGGCCCGTCGTTGCTCAGCACCGGCACCATGTGGCACCTGTCCACCCGCATTCGCGGCGAGCTGCTGAACCCGAATCTCAACGTGATGCAGCTGGCCTGCCTGCTGCATCCGACGCCGGCGCTGTGCGGCTTCCCGACCGAGAGCGCCCGCCAACTGATCGCCGATCTGGAACCGCACGATCGCGGCCTGTTCAGCGGCATCGTCGGCTGGTGCGACGCCAACGGCGACGGTGAGTGGGCGATCGTCATCCGCAGCGGCCTGCTGCGCGGCAACCGGGTACGGCTGTTCGCCGGCGCGGGCATCGTCGCCGCCTCGACGCCGCAGTCCGAGTGGATGGAAACCGCCGCCAAACTGGGCACCATGCTCAACGCTTTCGGCCTGAACAGCGGCGCGCTGTAGGCCTCTTTGCGGCGCAGTGCGCGCCGCGTCATACGCTTTCGCAGGAGACAACGATGAACAACAACATGACCCGGCAGCGTGCCCGGATGGCGGTGTGCGCATGAGCATTCAGATGGACTTCACCGGCAAACGCGTGTGGGTGACCGGCGCGGCGCGCGGCATCGGCGAGCAGATCGCCCGGCATTTTTTGACGCAGGGCGCCGAGGTGGTGGGATTTGACCGCGAGTTCGCCAACCCGGATCTGCCTTACCCTTGCGTGATGCTGGACATCAGCCGGCCGGAGCAGGTGGAGGCGGTGTGCCGCCAACAGCTGGCGGAGAACCCGCGACTGGACGTGTTGGTCAACGCCGCCGGCATTCTGCGCATGGGCAATACCGAAGATCTGAGCGTGGATGACTGGCATCAGTGCATCAACGTCAACGCCTCGGGGGCGTTCTACCTGTTCCGCGCCGTGCTGCCGCACTTCAAGGCGCAGCGCAGCGGGGCGATCGTCAGCATTGGTTCCAATGCCGCGCACGTACCGCGCGCGCAGATGGCGGCCTACTGCGCCTCCAAGGCGGCGCTGACCAGCCTGAACCACTGTGTGGGGTTGGAGATGGCGCCGTTCGGCGTGCGCTGCAATCTGGTGTCGCCGGGCTCGACCGACACGCCGATGCAGCGCGGCATGTGGCAGACCGACGACGCGCAGCAACGCACCATCGCCGGTTTCCCCGAGATGTTCAAGCTGGGGATCCCGCTGGGCAAAATCGCCCGCCCGGATGAGATCGCCAACGCGGTGTTGTTCCTGGCCTCCGATTTGGCCAGCCATATCACCATGCAGGACATCGTGATCGACGGCGGCGCCACGCTGGCCGCCTGAGTCAGACCCGCTGGCGGCGCAGCAGGTGCTGCGCGCCTTCCGCCGCCAGCAGCAGCACCGCCAGCCAGATAGCCAGATAGGTCGGCCATTCGCTTTGGCCGATGCTTTCGCCGAGCAGCAGCGCGACGATCACCAGCAGCACCGGTTCCACATAGCTCAGCAGGCCGAACAGGCTGAACGGCAGCAGGCGGCTGGCGAGGATGTAACACACCAGCGCCACGGCGCTGATGACACCGAGCAGCGGAATGCGCCAATACAGCTCGGCATTGATCTGCAGCGCCGCCGCGCCGCCGTCGCCGAAGGCGAACCAGGCCGCCGCCGGCAGCATCAGCGCCAGCTCGCACCACAGCCCGCCGAGATTGTCGGTGCCGAAACGCCGCCGCAAAATAAAGTAGAGCGGATAGCCCAGCGCCACCACCAGCGTCGGCCACGAGACGCCGCCCGCCTGATACAGCTCATTGCCCACCCCCACCATGGCGCACGCCACCGCCAGCTTTTGCAGCAGCGACAGCCGATCGCGGTAGAAAAAACGGCCCGCCAGCACCATGGTCAGCGGCAGCAGAAAATAGCCGAGCGACACGTCGAGCGCCTTGCCGTGCAGCGGCGCCCACAGGAACAGCCACAGCTGCACCCCCAGCAGCGCCGAGGTGAGCAGCAGGCCCAGCAGGCGCTGCGGCCGTTGGCCGATCCAGGCCAGCGTGTCGCCCACTTTGCGCCAATCGCCGGACAGCGCCATAAACAGCGTCAGGAACGGCAGCGTCAGCAGCGTGCGCCAGCCGTAGACCTGTTCGCCGTTCAGCGGGGTGAGGGTAGAGGTGAAGTAATACATCGCGCCGAACAAGATGGAGGCGACGACCGAAAGAGTGATGCCCTTAATCACACGCATTCCTGGTGAGTGATTGATTTTATGGCGGCTACTGTAGAGAAATTTGCCGCCAACGACAATGGCGTTGCCGGGCGCTGGACAATCGGCGGCGGCGGGTTACAATGAATACTGTGTATTCATACAGGTTTTGGCGATGACAATCGATCTTTTTGAAGACGCGCTGCCGCCGCCGTGGCGCGAAGAGATCGCCCCCGGCGCGGTGGTGATGCACGGCTTCGTGCGCGATCACGGGCCGGAACTGCTGGCGGCGGTGCAGGGCGTAGTCGCCCAGGTGCCGTGGCGGCATTTGACTACCCCCGGCGGGCATGTGATGTCGGTGGCGATGAGCTGGTGCGGCAATGGCTGGACCAGCGACAGCCGCGGTTACCGCTATTCGGAACGCGACGCGCGCAGCGGCAAACGCTGGCCGGCCATTCCCCCCATCCTGATGGCGCTGGCGGACGAAGCCGCGCAGCAGGCGGGCTTCGGCCCCTTCGTGCCGGACTCTTGCCTGATGAACCGTTACGATCCTGGCAGCAAGCTGTCGCTGCATCAGGATAAAGACGAGCACGACTTCGGTGCGCCGATCGTCTCGGTGTCGCTCGGGCTGCCGGCGGTGTTTCAGTTCGGCGGGCTGCAACGCAGCGACCGGGCGCAGCGCATCCCATTGGCGCACGGCGACGTGGTGGTATGGGGCGGCCCGGCGCGGCTCTGTTTTCACGGCATCCTGCCGGTCAAGGAAGGCTACCACTCGCTGGTGGGGCCACACCGCATCAACATCACGTTACGCAAGGCGCTTTAGCTGCGGCTCCTGCGCCAGGCAGGCGACGAGATAGTCGATAAACACCCGCAGTTTGGGCGGTAGATACTGGTTAGGCGCGTAGAGTAACCACAGGCCGCCGTGATAGCTGCTGAGGAAATCCCACTCCGGCAACACCTGCACGATCTCGCCGTCGTCGAGCGCCTGGCGGGCGGTAAAATACGGCAGGCTGCCGATGCCGATATGCTGTTTTACCGCGTCCAGCCGCACACCGGTGTGGTTGGCGGCGTAGCGGCCGCGCACGTTGACCGTCACCGTTTTGCCGCTGCGGCGGAACTTCCATTGCGCGTCGCTCGGCGTTTCGCCCAGATAGATGCAGCTGTGCGCCGCCAGATCGTGCGGGTGCTGCGGCGTGCCGTGCTGCGCCAGGTAGTGCGGCGTGGCGCACAGCAGATGGTCTATTCTCATCAACTGGCGGCCGATCAACCCGGGCGACGGGCGATCGGTGATGCGCAGCGCCAGATCGACCCGATCGTCGATCAAATCCATGTAGCGATCTTCCAGCCGCAGCCTCACGTCCACCTTCGGGTAGCGGCGCAGGAACTCCGGCATGTGCGGATGCAGCACGAAGCGGCCCACCGCCTTGGGCACGCTGACGCTGACCAGCCCCTCGGGCTCCACGGCGCCGCGCCCGCCGATCGCCATGACCGCGTCGGCCGCCGCCAGCAGGGTGCGGCAGTGCGCAAACGCCTCTTCGCCGCTTTCGCTCAGCCGCAGTTTGCGGGTGGTGCGGTGCAGCAGCTGCAGCGCCAGCGCCTGCTCGAGTTTCGCCACGCTGCGGCTGACGGCGGAAGGCGAGGTGCCCAGTTTACGGGCAGCGGCGGAAAAGCTGCCGCTCTCTACCACCTGAACGAAAACGGCCATTTCGGGCAACAGGGCGTAAGAAAGATTTGTGCTCATGACGCAAAGGTCCATTGTGATAGCGGCGGATTATCCCTCGATTATGACATGAATATAATGGCTCTTCGAACCGAGGAGAAAAATGATGACCGAACGACGTTATTACTACAGTGACGATGTACAGGGCCAGGCGCAGGTGTTGAGCTGCGCGCCGGCCGAGGCGGGCGCTTACGCCGTAGAGCTCGACGCCACGCTGTTCCACCCGCAGGGCGGTGGCCAGCCGTCCGACGTGGGGACGTTAGGCGGCGTCGCCGTGCTGCGGGTGCAGCAGCAAGGGGATACCGTGCTGCACTTTACCGCTGCGCCGCTGCCGCTCGGGCCGGTTACGATGCAAATCGATGAAGCGCAGCGCCGCCTGCACGCCCGCTGGCACTCCGGCGGGCATCTGATCGGCTGGCTGGGAGAAACCCGAGGCTGGCGGCCGGTCAAGGCACATCATTGGCCGGGGGAAGGGCGCATCACGTTTACGCCAGGGCCGGATGCGCAGACGGTAGAAGCGAACTTTTTGCAGGCGGAGCTGGTGCGCTTGATCGCCGCCGATTTACCGCGCCGCCAACAGGCGGTGGAGGGGATGCGCCAGGTCGGCTTCGGCGAACTGCCCGCCTACGGCTGCGGCGGCACCCATGTCGCCAGGCTGGGCGAGGTGGGGGCAATTGCGATCACCGGCGTAAAGATGAAGAAAGGTCAGCTGATCGTGCAGTATGAGCTGGGGTGAATAAGGTTCAGCGCCCGGCCTGCCGCAGCTGGGTACAGAACGCGCATTGGCATCCCGCTACCGGCACCGCCGCGCAGCTGCCGATGTTCACCGGCTGGGCGTCCATGGCGTGAAAGCCGTAAAACAGATTTTCGATGTTTTGTTCCGCCGCGCGCGCCTGTTCCGGGCGCGGTTCGGGCACTTTTGACTGAAACGCCGCGGCCTTGCCGGCCAGCAGGCTGAGAAACAGCAGCGACAGCTGGATTTTCATCGTCGTCTTCCTTTGGCTGAAGTTGTGATACATTATAACAAAACCCCTTCAATGCCAAGCGGCGGTGCCGCTGCCACTCACGTTATTTTTACGTGCTGCAACAGTTTCTCATTCAATTAACACTTCGACATATCTCTTATCGATACGCTGACTAATAATTCAAATTACAAAAATTGCCTCACTAAACGAATATTTAGATACTCGCTGTGCGGCCTGGCCAGTGCTGACACGTTTTTAAATTCTGAGCATACAGAAAGATGCCTCTGTAGGTATCGTCACGCACTCTGGACAGGACATCGCCACCATGGGCTCTTTTTTTAAGCAGATCTACCGCTATTCCCACGCGCGCCCTTATCGGCATAACGAAAACCTCTGGCCCTACGTGAAGATCGCGCGCGGCGAAGGCGGTGAAATCGCCGCCTTATGGTACAAGCACCGGGCGGTGCCGATCGTCCCGCTGAGCGAACTGCGCAGTAGCTGCCGGGGGGAGGTGCTGCTGACGGCTACCGGCCCGTCGGTGAAGGCGCTGCGCTTCGAAAATATTCCCGCCATGCCCGCCATCGGGGTCAACGGCGCCTATTGCCTGCATCGGCAGCTGGATTTTCGTTTCTACGTCATCGTGGACATGGGGTTTATCGACAGCCGCCCAGAGATCGTGCGCGACGTCATTCAACGGCCTGGGCTGACGCTGTTCACCACCGTGCACGGCGTGGCGCGCATTCTCGATCGCTTTGGCCCGGCGGCGATCGGCTGCCGATTGGCGATCGTCGAAGACGCGGCCTGCAAGATTTACCGCCCCCGGATCGACAGCGGCGCGCTGTGGGATCACTACTGCCGGGAAAACGGCGTGGTCTTTGCCGCCGAGAGCCGCATGCTCGGCTTTAGCCAGGATATCCGCTGCGGCATTTTCGATGCCGGCACCGTGGCCTATTGGGCGCTGCAAATCATCGCCTATCTCGGCTTCAAGCAGCTGTTTATCGCCGGACTGGACATGAACAACTTCCACCAGCCGCGCTTTTACGAAACCGAGCAGGATCGCTTGCCGACGTTCCTGGCGGACAAGGTGGAGTCGCTGGTGATCCCCGCTTTTCGACACGCCGGCGCGATCATGAAAAAGCAGCAGATCGCGATTAAAAACCTCTCCCTGCACAGCGCTATCGGCAGCGATATCTTCGAGAAGGTGGACGGCAATGTTTACTTTCAGCAAGCCTGAGCGGTGTTATCGCTTCGGCAGCGCGCTGTTTTTAGCCTTCGCGTTTTTCAGCGCGATCTTTTGCGGGCAGACCCGCGTCAACAACCTGTTTCATTTGGCGGCGCTGCTGTGGCTGGCCGCCGTGTTCACCTGGCCGCCGCTGCGGCGGCAGCTGTGGGCCAATCGTCAGGCGCGCTGGGGCGGCGGGCTGGCGCTGATGTTTTTGCTTTATTATTCCCTCAGCGCGCTGTGGGGCGAGACGCCAGGCGACATGCCGTCGGCCCTGACCCACAGCGCCTATATCCTGCTCTACCTCGCCTGGCTGGTGACGCTGCTCGACGGTGAGCGGCGTCATCAACTGCAGTGGGCGATGCTGGCCGGCATGACGGCGCTGTGCCTGTATCTGACGCTGGTCGACGCCCCGTCGATTTATTATCTGCGGGAAACCACCGCCCGCAATCCGGGGCCGAGCAACGTGATCGATCTGGCCGGTTACGCCGCCATCGCCATTTTGTTGAGCCTGATGATTTTCCGCGATACCGGGCAAAAAGCGGCGCTGTGCTTTATCCCGCCGCTGCTGGCATTCATGGTGCTGACGCAAAGCCGCGGCCCGCTGATCGCACTGGCGCTCGCGGTGGTAGTGGCGATGCCTTATCGACACCGGCCGGGACGGTGGCTGTGGTTTCTGTTGCCCGGCGCGCTGGCTGTGGTTCTCGCCGTCGTTTACAGCGCGATCGGCGAAATGTTGCTGACGCGTTTTGGCGAGCTGTATCAACAGAGCTTTGTTCGCATCAGCATCTGGCGCCACAGCCTGGCGCTGATCGAACAGGCGCCGTTCTTCGGCTACGGCTTTGACAAGCAGCTTAACTTTCTCAATTACACCGGCGAGCTGAACCACACCACGCACAGCCTGTACCTCGGCGCGTTGCTGAAGGGCGGCTGCGTGGGTTTCCTGTTGCTGCTGGCGCTGCTGGGATATGGCGCGCGGCTCGCCATCGCACACTGGCGCACAGGGCGGCGCTGGGAGGCGGGCCTGTTTCTGTTTATGCTGGTGTTCTACAGTTCGCAGGGCATGTTTGTGATCGCCAATCCGGCGGAGTTTTGGTACCTGTTTTGGCTGCCGCTGGCGCTGCTGCTGTCGCAGCCTAAACGGCGGCCGATCGGGACTGTGCAGACGACAGCGCCGCCAGCGTCTTCTCCAGCACCTGTTCCGCCGCGATAATACTAAGCGGCTGGCGGCGCTCAGCGGCACTCAGCGCGGCGCTGTCAACCGGCACGTGCATCACCTGATGCCGTTCGCTGTCCTGATAGGGGCCGGTATGCCGCGGGTTAGCGGTGACGAACAGGCTGACGGTGGCGGTTTTCAACGCCACGGCGAGGTGAAGCGGCCCGGTATCGCCGGTCACCAGCACCTGCAGATTGGCGATCGTCGCCAGCAGTTGCGGTAACGTGGTCGCGCCGATATGGCTTACCACCCGCTGTTGCTGTTCCTCGCTCAAACCCGCCATAAATTCCCGCTCGAGGCTGCGCTCCGCCTTGCTGCCAATCAACTCGATCTGACAGTCGGGGGAGTGCGCCAGCAGCCGTTGTGCCAGCTCAACAAAGCGGTCGACCGGCCAGCGGCGCAGCATTTCGGAGGCGCCCATCTGAAAGCCGATCAGGATCTTGCCCGCCGGCTTCTCAAGCGCGGGAAACGCGACCGGGATGAACATGTCAGGATTGTTGGTACGGCACCCCAATTGCCCCACCATATCCAGCTTGCGCTGAATTAAATGGCCGTCGCTGCTGTGGCTGACGCCGGTCAGCCAGCGCTCCATGCCGCTCGGTTTGTTGCCGTAAACGTCTTTGAACAGGTATTGGCAACCGGCGGCGATGGCGACCAGCACGTCGTAAGGCGCCTTCGAGTGCAGGATGACCGCCAGCTGTGGCCGGTTTTTTCGCAGGCGCCGGATAACGGCCAACATGTCTTTGGCCTTGTGGTCCCAGTAAATCACGTCATGAAAGCAGGGGCTGCCTTCGACCAGCTGCCGGTTTTTATGGCTGGAGACCAGCGTGATTTGCGCGCCGGGATAGCGTTCGCACAGTGCGCGGATGGCGGGCGTATTGAACATCAGATCGCCGAGGGCGCTGGTGGAGAAAATCACGATGCGTTCAAAGGATTGCTGCGGATCGAAGCTCGCTGCGGGCCGGAAATTGCCCGCGATGCGGGTATAGAGACGTAAACCGGCGTTGGCCGCCGCTATTTTCCACTGTTTAGACATTGCAGTTCGCTTCCGCTTGAGATCGGCGGCCACCGTCTGGCGCCGAGTCGTATCATACAAGCGCGGCAACGGCGGGCCAATGGCCCGCAACAGATTGCGACAGATGCTAACGTTATGTTTGCAATTGTCGCCGCGCGCCGCGCTTACTCTTCCCAGACTTGCGTACTGCGCGGGCTGTCCATCTGATAATCCGAGTAGGGGCGAGTGAAGAACTCGCGCCCCAGTTCGCGGGCGGCCTGCAGCGGATTGCGCGGATCGCGGGCGATCTCGCCGCGCTGGTTGCCGGCGCCGTGCACCACGCCGACGAACGCGGAATGGGTGTAGCGGCTGAATTCCTGGAGCTGATGCACGATGCCCAGCGCCGCGCCGGGGTAGGTTTCTTCCGACGCCACTGCCAGCCCGATGCGTTTACCGCTCATGCGCTGGTGCACCTGTTCCGCCTGAGGGTAGGCGTTGGAATAGAAGCTGAACGAGCGATCGAAAAAGGCTTTGGTTTGCGCCGACATGCCGTACCAGTAAATCGGCGTGCAAAATACCGCGCCGTCAGCCGGCAGGAAGTGCTCCAGGAACAGCTCGGCGTAGCGATCGGCCGGCGGCGGCGTGTGGCGTTCATCGCTCAGAAAACCGCTCAGGTAATCATCGAGAAAATGCAGGCTGGCGGAAGTACCGGCTTCGGCGGCGCCCGCCAGGATCGCCTGCGCCAGCGTGGCGCTGTTGCCGTCGCGGCGCGGGCTGCCGACCAGCACTACCAGACGTTTGGATTGATGAATTTTATTCATGTCATATTCCTCGGTATGAAGTGGATTCAGTCCTACTCTAGAAACAAGTGCCGGCAGGCGACAAATGACGGCTTTTCTGCCAGGATGATTTCAACTCATCTCAAGAGGCTTCGCCATGTTTGCCATGCTGCCCGTCAACGCATTACGCACCTTTGAATCCGCCGCTCGCCTGCGCAGCTTCAAGCTGGCGGCGGCCGAGCTGACGGTGACGCCGACGGCGATTTCGCACCAGATCAAAGCGCTGGAACAGCAGTTGGGGTTTGCGCTGTTCGAGCGGGTGCCGCGCGGCGTGCGGCTGACGCCGAAAGGCGAAACGCTGTTTGCCGGGGTGCACGGCGCGCTGCTGGACGTCGCCGCCACGCTCGAGGGCCTGCGGCCGCAGCCCAGCACCGGGTCGCTGTGCGTCTCGGTCACGCACTCTTTCGCGGCGCTGTGGCTGGTGCCGCGCCTGGGACGTTTCTACCAGGCGTACCCGCACTATCTGGTGCGCCTGGAGGCCTGCGCCGAGGTGATCGATCTGCAGCAGGACGCCAGCGTGGACGTGGCGGTGCGTTACAGCCGCGCGCAGTATCCTGCGCTGCATCAGACGGCGCGGCTGGAGGAAAGCTTTGGCGTCTACGCCGCGCCGGAGCTGGCCGCCGCCGAGCCGGAAAACCCGGTGCTGATCACCGTCAAGTGGGGGGATTCGGCGCTGTACGACAGCGGCTGGCATGACTGGTGCCGGGCCGCTGGCGTAGACTGGTGGCAGCGCCATGCGGCGATGCGCAGCTATCACGAGGAGCATTACGCCCTGCAGGCGGCGGTGGCCGGGCAGGGGCTGGTGCTTGCCAGCTCGGTGATGGTGTCCGATATGGTGGACAACGGCCTGCTGGTGGCGTACCGGCCGGAGGTACGCGTACCGGGCGCCGCGTACAGCGTGCTGTGCGCGCCGGGGCGCGAGCGGCATCCGCCGGTCAGGGCATTTCTCGCCTGGCTGCAGCAGGAGCTGCCGCAGGGCAATGGCACGAAATAAAAGTTTTACCGTCCTAAGCTGTGGGAATATCAGCGAACTTTTGTTTTTACTTCACTGCGAGAACCTATCATGAGCCAGCCAAGAACCTCCGATTACCCGATTGATGCGCAATTTATCGAACGCTGGTCGCCGCGCGCGATGGCCAACGACGCCATCGACGATCAAACGCTGCTGAGCTTTTTTGAAGCGGCGCGCTGGTCGCCATCGGCCTACAACATTCAGCCGTGGCGCTTTGCCTACAGCAAGCACGGTTCTGACAGCTGGGAGAACTACCTGGAATTCCTGATCGACTTCAACCGCGGCTGGGCGCAGCACGCCTCGGCGCTGGTGGTGATCGTCTCCAAAACCACCAGCCTGAACGGCGAACGGCTGGTGGACAACCCGACCCACGCGTTCGATACCGGCGCCGCCTGGGCTAGCCTGGCGCATCAGGCGCACCTGAAAGGCTGGTTGACCCACTGCATGAGCGGCATTCACCACGACAAGATTAAGGCGGCGCTGCAGCTGCCGGACGACTATGCGGTGCACGCCATGGTGGCGATCGGCAAACCGGGCGACAAGGCCCGCCTGCCGGATTTCCTGCAGGAAAAAGAGGCGCCGTCGGGCCGTCTGCCGCTGGGCAAGACCGTCAGCGAAGGGCTGAATTTCACGCTGTGATTGCCCGCCTTCCCTCAGGCCCGCTTGGCGGGCCTTTTTTATGCGGCGAGTAAAACTTAGGGAGTATGTTCTCGTTCGTTTATTCGCTGTATGTTTTGTTATATAGCGATGGTGTGATGAGGAGGAAACCGTGGGTGACCATTTTGGCAAGGGGCTGTTGGCGGGGCTAAAGGCGGAGAACCTGAAGCCGGAGACGGAGCTGTCGCGCTTTTGCTCCGACTACAAGCGCGGCTTTGTGCTCGGCTATGCGCACCATTTGGCGCAGCGCTGCGGCGACGAGAACCGGGCGGCGTTCGAAGCCGGGCAGCTGAGCCGCGCCTATGGCCTCGGCAGCGAGCCGATGAGCGAGTTCTTTTCCGGCGGCGACAGCCGGCTGGCGGAGAAGTTTTTCCGCGCCGGCTATAACCGGCCGACGCAGGGCTAGCGCGGGCGGGGCGTCAGGCGGCGCTCAGCACCGCCACCATATACACGCACGGTTGGTCGCTCTGGTTTTCAAAGCGGCAGTCCGCCGGTGGGCCGAGCTCCAGGCAGTCTCCCTCGGCCATGTCATGGCGCGCGTCACCTTCCACAAAGACCAACTCGCCGGATAAGACCCAGATCAGCTGGCGCTTGAAGGCATACACCGAGGCCGGCATCGGGATCGTCGCGCCGGCCGGCAGTTCGATACGCACCAGATCGAGCGGCAGATCGGTGCGCGGCGAAACGTGGCGCCGCACGTAGCCGCTCTCCGGATCGACCCAGACCGGTTGATCTTCCCGGCGCAGCAGCCGGCCTTCCTGCGTTTCCGCCCGAGCGATGAGCTTGGACATGCTGAGGCCGAACGCCCCCGCCAGCCTGCCCAGCAGCATCGCCGTCGGGCTGCTCTCGCCGCGCTCGATCTTATGAACCATCGCCCGTGAGACGCCCGCCTGCTCGGCCAGATCGGACAGCGACCAGTGGCGCGCCTCGCGTTCAATGCGAATGCGTGCGCCGATCAGCTGATTTAGATTGTCTAATTTAATATTCATATCGTAGTATTATAGTGGACAATTGGCCGGGGTAAACCATGATTATACGAAATGCGACGCTTAACGATAGCGCGGCGATTGCCGCCATCTATAACGACGCGGTGTTGAACAGCACCGCCATCTGGAATGAACAAACGGTGGATGCGGCCAATCGCGCGGCGTGGATCGGCGAACGGCAGGCGGCGGGCTACCCGGTGCTGGTGGCGGTGAACGGCGCGGACGAGGCGATCGGCTACGCGTCGTTCGGCGACTGGCGCGCCTGGGACGGCTATCGCCATACCGTAGAACACTCGGTGTATGTCCATCAGGCGCATCGCGGTGAAGGGATTGGCAAAGCGCTGTTGATCGCCCTGATCGCACGGGCGCGGGAGATCGGCAAGCATGTGATGGTGGCCGGCATCGAATCCGGTAATCAGGCCTCCATTCAGCTGCACCTGGCGCTCGGGTTCCGCGAGGTGGGGCGCATGGAGCAGGTGGGCGCCAAATTTGGCCAATGGCTGGATCTGACTTTCCTGCAGCTGACGCTCGACGAGCGGGCGGCACCGCCGGCGCGCTGATCCCGGGAGACAGGGCGATGAATATGCTATTGCTGCTGATTGCGGCGGGAATGGGGCTGGTGGTGCAGAATCTGCTGATGGTGCGCATGACCGAAAGCGTCTCGACCATCCTTATCACGCTGGTGATCAATTCCAGCGTCGGTTTGCTGCTGCTGGTGGGGTTGCTGCTGGCCAAAAACGGCCTCGGCGCGGTAGCGGAAGTGACCGGCGCCGCCAGGTGGTGGATGCTGCTGCCGGGGCTGCTGGGATCGCTGTTCGTGTTTGCCGGTATCCTGGGCTACCAAAAACTGGGCGCGGCGGCCACCATCTCGATCCTGGTCGCCAGCCAGCTGTGCATGGGGCTGCTGGTGGACGTCTACCGCGCCGGCCCGGCGGCGCTGCGCGAGAATCTGCCGGCGCTGTTCGGCGCCCTGCTGCTGGTGGCGGGCGCCTATCTGGTGGCGAAACGCAGCTTTTGACGGCGGCTGAAAGGCAAAAAGCCCGCTCGGGTTTCCCTGAGCGGGCTTCTCTAAATATGGCTCCTCTGACTGGACTCGAACCAGTGACATACGGATTAACAGTCCGCCGTTCTACCGACTGAACTACAGAGGAATCGTGTGAACGGGGCGAATAATAGCGGGGCGGTTGCGGCTTGTAAAGCGCGAAAACACCCGATGCGCCCGTTTGCTGCAAGATTGCCCAACCTGCTGCTTTTTCTCGCTTTTGTCGCTTATCCCGCGCGCAGTGCCCCCGGATGGCCCGTTGTTCGGGCCGTTGCTTGCCTGTGGTGCAACGTCTGCCCTGCGCTGTGGCGCTCGCCGCCCGACGAACGGCCGTTGACCGCCTTATATCCCGCCTCCGTGGCCGTTTACCGACTCTGGCCCGGATCTTGCTGCGGTGCCTGACCGGATTTCGGCATTCTCAATTTAGCGGCTCGCTGGAGGCACTATGAATTTCAGACGTCTGAAGTACTTCGTGAAAATCGTTGATATCGGCAGCCTGACCCAGGCGGCGGAGGTGTTGCACATCGCCCAGCCGGCGCTCAGCCAGCAGCTGGCGACGCTGGAGGGGGAGCTGAAACAACAGTTGCTGATCCGCACCAAGCGCGGCGTACAGCCGACCGAGGCCGGCAATATTCTCTATGCCCACGCGCAGACCATTCTGCGCCAGTGCGAGCAGGCGCAGAGTGCGGTCAACAGCGCCGGGCAGGCGATGAGCGGCCAGGTGTCTCTCGGGTTGGCGTCAGGCAGCACGGCGGCGCAGCTGGCGCTGCCGCTGCTGCAGAGCCTGCGCGATCAGCAGCCGGGCATCCTGCTCAGCCTGCATGAGAACAGCGGCGCGGCGCTGGCCGGGCAGGTGGCTAACCAGACGTTGGACATGGCGATGGTCTACGGCGCCAAAATGCCCGCCGGGCTGCACGCCATCGCCTTGATGCGGGAAGATCTCTATCTGGTGGCGACGCGTGCGGTGCCGCATCCCGGCAACAGCGTCGAGCTGCTGGACGTGGCGCGGCTGAACCTGTTCCTGCCGCGCGAGGGCGATGCGGTACGCAATCAGCTGGAAGAGGCGATGGCGCTGCGCAAGCTGGCGATCAACGTGGTGGGGGAGATCGAATCCTCGGGCGCGCTGAGCGCCGCAATCGCCGGCGGGCTGGGGGCGACCGTGCTGCCGGAATCGGTGGCGCGCGCGATGATCGGCCCGGCCAAGGCCTGGATGGCGCGCATCAATGCGCCGACGATGTCTGTGCCGCTGGCGCTGTGCATGTCGGGCCAACAGGCGCTGTCCGCCCCGGCTCTGCTGGTCAAAGACATGCTGCTGTCGATCGCCGGCGGCCGCAGCCAGGAGAAACGCGCGCTGGCGCTGGTGCGTTGAGGATAAAAATTACTGGTCAATTAAGCTTGATCGGCAATTTTTAGGTTCATCGCGCTTTAGCGTGAACCAATAGAAAACGGCAGTCAGAACGTTTAGGTTTGTATTCGCCAAAACACACCCTAAACTTTCAAAACTGCCGTCACTATGAATGCTAACCTTTGCTCCCTATTCTGGGAAGGCTTTATCGTCAATTCCTTCTCGCATCCTTCTGCCAACTCCCTGCTTATCCAGCTCCAGCCTGATTCTGCCGTCCCCCCCTGTTGCCGGCGCTGTGAACGGCAGGTTCCTGTTGTGCATGATGTTTCCTTCCGCCGAGTGCGTGAACGCCAGCTGCTCGATTGGGTCGTCTGGCTCAACGTCCCCGTCCGGCGCCTGTGTTGCCCCCATTGCGGGGTCACCACCGAAAAAATCAGCTGGTTGCCTGAACGCCAGAGATATACCACGACGCTATCCGTATGGGTTGAGTCACTGGTCCGTTTACTGCCGATTAAGCACGTTGCACAACTCACCGGCCTGCACTGGCATACGGTCAAGAATATCGACTACCGGCGTCTGCTGCGGGAACGGACAGAGCCGCAGCGCCATACCCTCCGCCGTCTGGTGATGGATGAGTTCGCCCTGTTCAAAGGACATCGTTATGCCACCGTGGTGATGGATGCGGATACGCAACAGGTGTTGTGGGTGGGCGAAGGCCGCAGCAGAGCGGCCTTCCGCCCCTTCTTCGTCTGGCTGGGCGCTGAAGGCTGTGCCGCTATCCAGTCTGTCGCCATGGATATGAATACGGCGTTAGACCTGGAGGTCAGGCATCACTGCCCGCAGGCGGAAGTGGTCTATGACTTGTTCCATGTGGTGGCAAAGTATGGCCGGGAGGTTATCGACCGGGTCCGCGTCGACCAGGCCAATCAACTCCGTGATAACCCAAAATCGCGTCAGGTCATCAAACGCAGCCGCTGGCTGCTGCTGCGCAACCCCGAAAACCTGCCCGAAGGGCATGAGGTAAAGCTCACGGAGTTGCTGGAGGCGAATCAGCCGTTGAATGTGGTCTGGCTGATGAAAACGACGCTGAAAGAACTGTGGTACGCCCCGAGTGAACAAGAGGCGCAGAGACGCTGGACAAGCTGGTACAGGCAGTCTCAGGAAAGCGGAATCAAGGCGTTGCAACACTTCGCCGAGAAACTGAAAGGGTATGTCGGTGGCATCATCGCGAGTGCCAGACACAGGTTGAATACCAGCGTGCTGGAAGGGATGAACAATAAGATAAAAGTGATGAAGCGGATGGCCTATGGATACCGGGATAACGCTTACTTCTTCCTGAAAATCAAAGCAGCGTTCCCCGGTAAAGCGCGATGAACCAATTTTTATCCCACCTGAGTGCGTTGTGTGCAGCTTTAATCGGCAGTTGGTGATGTGCGTCAGGGCCAACTCCCGAATTTCTGCCATCGGGAAAGTGTTCCTCACTGTTTGATGTTAACTGCTTAAAAGACAATGAAAATGGCGGAGGGAGGGCAGTTGGCAAAGCCAACCGTCTGATTGGGCAAAGGCGCGGGTTGCAAGGGGCCGCGCTTACGGCCCCTTGTTCGGTCGAGGCACATGAGTTTCATGGCGCAACTTTTATTTATCGACCGAAACTCCACGAACAACTTCATAAGAACGCTAACTGGCAAACATTACGCCGCAGCGGGCCTGAGAACCGTTACCGGAACGGCGGTTCGTTGAAGGTGCGCAGCTTGCGCGAGTGCAGGCGATCGCCCTCGGCGCGCAGCAGATCGATGGCGCAGATGCCGATCTGCAGGTGCTCGGAGATCGCCCCTTCATAGAAGCGGTTGGCCTGGCCCGGCAGTTTTATTTCGCCGTGCAGCGGTTTGTCGGAGACGCACAGCAGCGTGCCGTACGGCACCCGGAAGCGGTAACCCTGGGCGGCGATGGTGGCGCTCTCCATGTCGACCGCCACCGCGCGGCTGAGGTTGAAGCGCCGCGCCGAAGCGGAATAGCGCAGCTCCCAGTTGCGATCGTCGGTGGTGACCACGGTGCCGGTGCGCAGGCGCTGTTTGACCTCTTCGCCGGGCATGCCGCTGACCATCTTGGTGGCGTCGTACAGGGCGCGCTGCACCTCGGCGATGCTCGGGATCGGGATATCCGGCGGCAGCACCGCATCCAGTACGTGATCGTCGCGCAGATAGGCGTGGGCCAGCACATAATCGCCTATCGACTGGCTCTCGCGCAGGCCGCCGCAGTGGCCGATCATCAGCCAGGCGCTCGGGCGCAGCACCGCCAGGTGATCGCAGATAGTCTTGGCGTTGGACGGGCCGACGCCGATGTTGATCAGCGTGATGCCCTGGCCGGTGCGTGAAATCAGGTGATAGGCCGGCATCTGGTGATTTTTCCATGCCAGATCGGATACCGCCTGCTCCGGAGCGTTGGTTTCCGGCGTGATATAGGTGCCGCCGGCGCTGGAGAGCGCGATGTACGGGCTGGCCGGATCGGCGATCTGGGCGCAGGCCCAGCGCACGAACTCATCCACATAGCGGGTGTAGTTGGTGAACAGCACGAACGGCTGGAAGTGTTCCACCGGCGTGCCGGTGTAGTGCCGCAGCCGCGCCAGCGAGAAATCCGCGCGCAGCGCATCGAAATGCGACAGCGGGAAATGGTTGTCGGTGGTGTGATATAGGCCGTCGGCGGTTTCGTCACCGATCTGCGCCAGCTCGGTGGTGGGGAAATGCTGAGCGATGCCGGCGCTCATCGAGCGATCGAGCGCCAGGCTGGAGCCGTCGATCACGTAAGGGAACGGGATCTCCTGCTGCGACGGCGCCACTTCGATATGGGCGGCGTAATCGTGCTCCAGCATCGCCAACTGTTCGGCCAGATAGTGGCGGAACAGCTGCGGCCGGGTCACGGTGGTGCTGTAGCTGCCGGGATGGGTGAAGCGGCCGAAGGCGCGGGTTTTGCTCGGGCCGGATTGCTGCCCGTCCCAGCTGACGCGCAGTTCGGGATACACGAACAGCCCGGCGGCGCGCGCCTGCGCATCCGGCAGCGTGCCGTGGCTGATAAAGTCGCCGACCGCCTGACGCAGCGCGTCTACCGCGGCGTCATACAGGGCTTCCAGTTGATCGAGTGCCTGATCGGCGCTGAGGCCGCTGCGAGGTGGGGCATAGCTCATACTTTCTCCTTGGATGTCCCGGCTCTGTGGCGGGGTTGCGGCGTTTTACCGTCACAGGTTAGCCGAAGAAGGGCGTAAAAGCTTGGCCGAAATGACGGGCGCGGCAAAGAAAATACCGCGTCCGTGAAGGCGTGGGGATCAGGAGGCGGGGGCGGCCGCTTCGACCTTCAGCGACACCAGGCCGATGCCCAGCTTCTTCGGCGTAAAGCCGCCGCTGGCGCTCTCTTTCGGCTCGGTCGGCGCCGGCGGGGTAATGCTGATCTTCTGCGCGCCGCGCGGGTTGTCGAAGCGCAGGGTGACGGTGCTGTCCTGTTCACCGAGCGACACGAAACGCTCTTCGTCGCCGACGCGCACCGAAATCGGTTCGCCGACGTTATTGCCGTAGGCGCGGGCGCGCAGCACCAGATCGAAGCGCTTCGGCAGCGGATCGACGTAATCGATGTCGACCGCCGGCGCCAGGTTGGCGTCGGACCAGCGGCCCCACTCCTCGACGCCGGAAACGCCGGTGATGGCCTTCACCTGTTCCGGCATGCCGGGCAGCATGAACTCGATGCTGTCCGCCCGGTACTTCATCGCCGCGTCGTCCACCTGCAGGCGAGCGACGGCGTTTTGATAATCGGCGACGCTGTCCGCCGCCGGGGCGGTAAAGCTCACCTTGCCGCGGAAGCGATCGCCGCCGGCCTGCACGATCTGCGGCGGCGAGACCAGGGTGCCGGAGGCCACGCAGATGTCGGTGCTCAGCGCCAGCTGTGGCGCCCAGACCCGGCCGATCTCGTAGCATTTATCGACCCAGACGAATTTCTCCCCCGCCCCCAGCCCGGCCAGCTGCTTGCGCAGCGGGGTGGAAAGGTAGACGTTGAACATCGGTTCGATGCGGTTATCGCCCACCCGCAGAATGAACGGCACCTTGTAGGTGACGCCGGAGAAGCTGAAGCTGCGCCGGCGCGTATCCACGCTGTAGTCGCTGATGCGGTTCGGCAGGCCCCACTGGTTGATCACCGCCGGTTTCCAGCCGTTGATCTTCTCTTCGATGTTCAGGAACACCGTAGACAGCGACGGCGCCGACAGGCTGCTGCGGCCGAGGCCGATGTAGTTGTCGCCGCCCATCACGTCCAGCACCGTGGCGCCGTTGTCCAGCGTGCTGCGCTTCTCGTTGCGCTGTTCCGCCAGCGGCCGGGTGCCGTCGATGATGAAGAACAGGTTGCGGCGCTTCTGTTTGGTCAGGATATCGTAGGCGGTGTTGTTCATCGCCAGATGATCGGAGGACACCACGATCACGGTGTTGCTGAAATAGGGCGAGCGTTTGATCTTGTCGATCAGCGCGGCGATGTGTTGCTGGCTGCAGGCCACCGCGCTCAGCGAGCGGTTTTCTTTATTCTGCCAGGCGTAACTCTTTTTGCTGCAGCCGGCGGAGATAAAGCCGTCCGGGTGATGGGTGTCGACGGTCAGGGTGAACAGCGAGAAGGGTTGGCGCTGTTTGGACAGCTCGACGAACTTGCCGTACACCACGTCCAGCACGCTGTCGTCGTACCAGCCCCAGTCGTTTTTGTAGCTCGGATCGGCGACCTGTTCGCGCAGCTCTTTGAAGCCGTAAACGTGGTCGAAGCCGTGGGATTTCAGGAAGGTGTCTTTACCGGCGAACGCCAGCTCGGCGCCCTGATAGAAATAGTTGCTGTAGCCGGCGGCCTTCAGCACGTCGCCCAGGCAGACATTCTCCGGGTAGAAGGTGGAGACCGCGCTGGAGGCGTTGCCGTCGAAAGGTGCGAACAGCGGAATGCCGCACTGCGAGGCGACCATGCCGGCGATGGTATAACCGGTGCCCGGCAGCTGCTGGGTGTTGCTGAAATCGATGCTGTCCGTGCGCAGGGCGTTCAGCTCGTCGGCCAGGCCGGGAAACAGCTCGGTATCGAAGTAGGTGCGCTCCAGGCTCTCGGCATAGATGTACACCAGGTTCGGCCGTTTGCCCTGCACGGTCTTTTTCGGCGCCTTGTAGTAGGTGGTGAAATCGGCGGTATCGCCGACGATCTGGCTCTTGACCAGCAGCGAGATGTCCTGAAACGCCGGGGTGGTACCGACCGAAAACAGCGCAAGCAGCACGGCGACGACGCTGTAGGCCACGCTGCTGCCTTTGGCCTTGCGGCGCAGCAGGCTGCGGGCCAGCACCGCGAAGATAAGCCCCAACGCCGCCAGCAGGCCGATAAACGGCAGCACGTATTTGCTGATGCCCGCGCCTTTGAGGCTGCTGGTGACGGTGTAAATCACCGCGTCGGTGATGCCGTCGCCGGTGAAGTAGTTGCTGGCGATCAGGATGACGTTCAGCACCAGATAGCTGCCGAGCAGCGTCAGCAGAATAGCGAACCACCAGCGGTTGGCGGCGGCCCGGGTGCGATAAATCAAAATCGACGCCAAAAAGAGAACAAACGAAACGACTGCTAAAACCATCCGCCAAACCTTGTCTGATTGAAATAAAACCGTTGCTGCCCTGGTTTGCGCCGCCGAGCGTGCCGCGGCGCGAAAAGTGAAGGGTATAGCCTATTGCCGGCGGCGGAACAACGCGCGATCTCCCGCTACGGCCGACGAGCGGCGGCTATTGTACATTTTTATGACAATAGTGTGACGCTAATCACGCCGACGGCGGCCTCGGTGGCGAAAGCTTGCTGGTCGGAGGTTTCGCTCTACGCTTAGTGAGCGCCACGACGGTGCGCCCATCAGCCCCATTCAGGAGGAAGTATGCAGACGATTCCCGCCGCGGTACTCGACGATCTGGCCCCGCAAGGCGTATTGCGCGCGGCGATCAACTACGGCAATCCGGTGCTGGCGCAGGCCGGGGCCGGCGGCAAACCGCAGGGCGCTTCGGTGGAGCTGGCCGCCGCGCTGGCCCAGGAGCTGGGCGTGGCGCTCGAACTGGTCACCTATGACGCGGCGGGTAAGGTGTTCGCCGATCTGGACAGCGGCGCCTGGAACCTGGCGTTTATGGCCATCGAGCCGGTGCGCGCGGCGCAGATCGCCTTCAGCGAGCCCTACGTGATCATCGAGGGAACCTATCTGGTGGCGAACGACGCGCCTTACTTTGAGGTGGCGCAGCTTGACAGGCCGGAGGTGCGCATCGCGGTCGGCCAGGGGGCGGCGTACGATCTGTTTTTATCGCGCACGCTGCAGCAGGCGCAGCTGGTGCGGGCGGCAACCTCCGCCGAGGCGATCGCGCTGTTTTTCGAACGGGGGCTGGAGGCGGCGGCCGGCGTGCGCCAGCCGCTGTTGGCCGCCGCGGCCGCCCATCCCGGCTACCGGGTGCTGGAGGGGCATTTCACCGCCATCCGCCAGGCGATGGCGGTGCCGCGGCAAAAAACGCAGGGCGCCGCCTACGTGAACGATTTTATCGAGCGCTGCAAAGCCAACGGGTTGGTGAAGGCGGCCTTGCAGCGCAGCGGCCAGGGCGAGGTGACGGTGGCGCCGCCGGCCGCCTCGGCGTGATCAGTCCAGCTCCACCGCGTACCGTTCCACCGGGGTGATTTTCTTGATCAGCTTGTTGTCGAACAGGAACTGTTCGTAAGCCTGGTAGCGTGCCCGATCCAGCTTGGCCGGATCGCGCGCGAACAGCGGCAGGCTGGCTTGCCAAGCCTGTTTGTTCAGCTCGGTATTCAGCTCCGGGTGCGCCTTGGCGAACGCCAGCCAGGTGTCCTGCGGGTGCGCATGCAGGTAGTCGCTGCCTTGCTTCAGCGCGGCGAGGAACTTGCGAATTTTCGGCTCGTTCACCGCATCGCGGTGGGCGACGATGATCAGCTCGTCGTAGGCCGGCACGCCGAAATCTTCGACGTTGAACACCACCGGCGTCTTGCCCTGCAGCTTCAGCTCCAGCGCTTCGATGTTGCGGTAGCCGCCGATCACCGCATCGACCTGGCCCGCCAGCAGGGCGCTGGTCAGCTGGAAGTTGACGTTGATGAGCTTGATGTCCTGCGGCTTGAGGTGCTCGTGTTCGACCATGGTGGCCAGCGTCGCCTGTTCGATGCCGCTGACCGAGTAACCCACCGTTTTGCCCTTGAGATCCGCCGGCGACGTGATGTTTTTATCCAGTGCGATCACCGTATTCAACGGCGTGTTGATCAGCGAGCCGACGCGCATCAGCGGCAGGCCCTGATCGGCGAAGAAATGCAGCTGCGGCTGATAGGTGATGGCGAGGTCGGCCTGTTTGGCGGCCACCAGCCGCGGCGGCAGCGCCGGATCGGACGGCGGCACGATCTTGACGTCCAGCCCTGCGGCCTTGAAGGCGCCGATCTGCTCGGCCACCATAATCGGCGCGTGATCGGGGTTGATGTACCAGTCGAGCACCAGCGTCAGCTTTTCGGCCGCGCCGGCCTGGCCAGCCAGAGCGGCGCTGAGCAGCAGCCCGCAGAGGGTCTTTTTAATCATGGTTGGTTCCTTATTATTCAAAGGTTATACCCTAAATAGTTCGAGTTGCAGGAAGGCGGCAACTGAGCGAGTCCCGATGAGCTTACTTAAGTAAGTGATTCGGGTGAGCAAAGGCAGCCAACACACCTGTAACTTGAAATATGACGGGTATATCAGTCGTTTTCCGGTGCCCAGGCGATCAGGCGCCGCAGCAGCGCATCCACCGCAGCCCACAGCAGCACGGTCATCAGCACCAAAATAAACAGCGCGGCGAAGCAGACGTCGGTCTGCATGCGCGCGTTGGCGTTCAGCATCACGTAGCCCAGCCCTTCGGCCGAGCCGACCCATTCGCCGATGATGGCGCCGATCGGCGCGACGGCGGCGGCCATGCGCAGGCCGGAGCCGAAGGCCGGCAGCGCCGCCATCAGCCGCACGTGCCGCAGCTGCGCCCAGCGCGAAGCGCGCATCGTGCGCGCCAGATCGAGATAGTCGTTGTTGACCCGGCGCAGCCCGTCGAAAAAGGCCGACACCACCGGAAAGAAGATCACCAGCACCGCCATCGCCACCTTGGCGCTCATGCCGAAGCCGAACCACAGCACCAGCAGCGGGGCCAGGGCGAACACCGGTATCGCCTGGCTGGTGAGCACCAGCGGCATCAGCCAGCGCTGCAGGCGCGGCGAGAAGATCATGCACAGCGCCAGCGCCGCGCCGAGCAAGACACCCAGCGCCAGCCCGCTGACGATCTCCGATGCGGTGACCAGCGTGTGCCAGGCGAGATAGCCGCGCCCGTCCCACAGCGCCTGCGCCACCGCGCCCGGCGTGGGCAGCAGAAAGGCCGGAATGCCGCTTTGCGCCGCCAGCCACCACAGCAGCAGCAGGCCGGCAAACACCGTCAGCCCACGCCGCAGGCGGGTAAGCCCACGCTCTTTGGGAATATTCATTGCGCGGCCCTCACCAGCTGTTGCAGCAGTTCGGCCTGGCTTCTCAGCAGGTCGGCGTCATCCGGCGCGCGCGGCGGTTGCCCGCTGATGCGGTGGGTATCGTCGAGGCCCAGCGGCCAGGGCGACAGCACCAGCAGCCGGTGGCTCAGTCGGCAGGCCTCCATCGGATCGTGGGTGATCAGCAGCACGGTGTTTTGCGCCAGCAATTCGGCGGCCAGGCTCTGGATCTCGGCGCGGGTAATGGCGTCCAGCGCGGAAAAGGGTTCGTCCATCAGTACGATCGGCTGGCGTTCGTAGAGCGTGCGGGCGATGGCGGCGCGCTGGCGCATGCCGCCGGACAGCGCGGCGGGCAGGCTGCGGCCATGCGCGGCCAGGCCCACGCGCTCCAGCAGGTGCGCCACCCACGCCCGGTCCGGCGTTTCGCCGCGCAGCCGCGAGCCGAGGGCGACGTTCTCTTCGACGGTCAGCCAGGGGTAGAGCAGGTCTTTTTGCCCCATGTAGGCGATGCGCCCGGCGATCGGCAAACCGTCGCTGCCGGTCACCGTGCCCGAGGTAGCCCGTTCCAGGCCGGCGATGATCTTCAGCAGGCTGGTTTTGCCGGCGCCGCTGGCGCCGAGCAGGGCGACGAAGCTGCCGCCGGCGATGTCGAAGCTCAGCCGGTCGAAGACGATTTGCTGACCGAAACGCAGGCTGAGATCCCGCACCTGGATGCCGGGCGGGAGAAGCGGGGAGGTCATGAGGCGTTCAGCCCCATCTGCCAAAATGCCGATTCCAACTGGGTGGCGGTGGTGAAAATCTGCGCCAGCTCGGTGAAGCGGCCTGGTGCGCCGCGCTGGTGGCCGACGGTCTCGAGCAGCTCGATGGCGGCACGCACGCCGGCCAGATAGCCCTCTTCGCCGTAGTTGCGGATCCAGGAGGCGTAAGGATTGCCCTCCATCTTGGTGGCGGGATCGTGCAGCAGCCGCAGGCCGATTTCGGCATAGCCGGCCACGCAGGGCAGCAGGCCGGCCAGCAGATCGAGGGCGTCGCCGGCATGGCCGATATCCAGTACGTAGCGAGTGTAGTTCATGGTCTCCGCCGCTTCCGGCTGGGCGGCGATCTGCGCTTCGCTCAGCCCCCATTCGGCGCAGTAGGCCACGTGCAGCGGCAGTTCGGCGACGATGCCGTTGAGCGACGCCGTGGCGGCACGCATTTCCGGCAGGGTGCGCAGCTTGCTGACCAGCAGCGCGTAGGCGCGGGCGAAGTGCAGCAGGAACAGGTAGTCCTGGGTCAGGTAGCGGCGAAAAGCGCGTTCGGGCAAGGTGCCGGCGGCCAGCTGCTGCAGAAACGGGTGATCGACGTAGTCCTGCCAGTGGCTGCCGGCTTGTTGGCGCAGCCGGCCGTAAAGACCGCTTTCGAACAGGGTGGTGATGGACATGGGACCTCCTTGAGTCAGTGGAGATCCGGGCACGCTGGGGTATGAACAGGCAACGGGTGAGAGCGTTGTTGCCTAACCGTCCCTTCGCTGGCATGACCCAGATCAGGTTCAAAGGGTTCGGCTTGCGCCATCTCAGCCCGTAACAGGACACCCCTCGGAGCTGCTTGTTATACGACATTTGTTTTTTGATTACAATCGCCGGGCGGCGCGGTGGCAATCGGTTCGTTTAGTGCGATCGGGGGCGATTTTGCTGGCGCAAAGCGCGCGATTTTTGTCACTGTAGGCCCATGTTTTGCCTTTGAGGACGATGCCCGATGAAAAAGATTGGTTTTCTCTCGTTTGGCCACTGGTCGCCTTCCGCCCAGTCCGGCACCCGTTCCGCGGCGGATGCGCTGTTGCAGTCCATCGATCTGGCGGTCGCCGCCGAAGATCTGGGGGCGGACGGCGCCTATTTTCGCGTACACCACTTTGCACGCCAGTTGGGGTCGCCGTTCCCGCTGCTGGCCGCCATCGGCGCCAAAACCCAACGCATCGAGATCGGCACCGGCGTGATCGACATGCGTTATGAAAATCCGCTGTACATGGTGGAAGACGCCGGCGCGGCGGATCTGATCGCCGGCGGGCGGCTGCAGCTCGGCATCAGCCGCGGCTCGCCGGAGCAGGTGATCGACGGCTGGCGCTATTTCGGCTATGCCCCGGCCGACGGCGAGAGCGACGCGGACATGGCCCGCCGCCATACCGAAGTGTTCCTGGAAGCGCTGCGTGGCGAAGGGTTCGCCGAGCCCAATCCACAGCCGATGTTCCCGAATCCGCCCGGGCTGCTGCGGCCGGAGCCGTTTTCCGCCGGGCTGCGCGATCGCATCTGGTGGGGCGCCGGTTCCAACGCCACCGCCGTCTGGGCGGCGAAGCTGGGCATGCACCTGCAAAGCTCGACGCTCAAGAACGACGAGACCGGCGAACCCTTCCACATCCAGCAGGCCAAGCAGATCCGCGCCTACCGAGCCGCCTGGCAAGAGGCCGGCCACGCGCATGAGCCGCGGGTTTCCGTGAGCCGCAGCATCTTCGCGCTGGTGGATCAGCGGGATCGCAACTACTTCGGCGGCGGTGGCAAGGAGGGCGATCAGCTCGGATATATCGACGCGCAGACCCGGGCGATCTTCGGCCGCAGCTATGCCGCCGAGCCGGACGTGCTGATCGAGCAGCTGGCGCAGGACGAGGCCATCGCCGAAGCGGATACGCTGCTGCTGACCGTGCCTAACCAGCTGGGCGTGGATTACAACGCCCACGTCATCGAGTCGATTTTAACCCATGTTGCGCCGGCGCTCGGCTGGCGCTAAACGGAGGAGTGGCATGTCACGCATTTTCATTACCGGTTCGGTAGACGGGCTGGGCCGCGCCGCCGCGCAAACGCTGTTGGACGAAGGGCATCAGGTGATTTTGCATGCGCGTGAGCCCGGCCGTTTGGACGCGGTGCGCGATCTGCTGGATCGCGGTGCGCAGGCGGCGATTGGCGATCTGTCCGATGTGCAGCAGATCCGGCAGCTTGCCGAGCAGGTCAACCGCCTCGGCCGCCCGGACGCGGTGATCCACAACGCCGGTATGTTTACCGGGCCGCAGGTGATGCCGGTGAACGTGATTGCGCCCTACTTGCTGACGGCCCTGATCGAACGCCCCAAGCGTATCGTCTACCTGAGCAGCAGTATGCATTTTGACGGCGTGCCGGAACTGAACGGCGTGGATTGGCTCGGCGGCGCAGCGGGTTCCTATTCGGACAGCAAGCTGTTCGTCACCGCGCTGGCCGCCGCCGTGGCGCGCCTGTGGCCTGACGTGATCAGCAGCGCGGTCGATCCCGGCTGGGTGCCGACCAAAATGGGCGGCGCGGATGCGCCCGACGATCTGGCGCTGGGGCATGTGACGCAGGCGTGGTTGGTGACCAGCGATGAGCCGCAGGCCCTGGCGTCCGGCGGCTATTGGCACCATCAGCAACGGTTCGATCCCCACGCGGCGGTACACGACGAGGCGTTTCAAACGGCGCTGCTGGCGCAGTTGGCGCGCGCCGGCGGGGTGAACCTGCCGCAGGCTTGAGGGCAGTGCTTTGTTGGCCCGTCGGCGCTTGCCGGCGGGCTTTTTTATGCCCGCAGGGTGAACCGGCGGCGCTTTTCTTATACAGTGGCTGTCTGTCCTGTTTTGCTCGTTCTTCTTATTATCGCCATGCATACATTCCTGATTATCGTCCCTGAAGGGGGCATGCTGTTCGAAGCGGCGGGTATCGCCGATATCCTGATGCAGGCTAACCGTCTGAGCCCTGCCGAAGCGCCGCTGTATCAGATCGCGGTCGCCACCACGCAATCCCATCGGGTGGTGCACGGTCTGTCAGGCCTGAGCCTGTTGGCCGACCATCGCCTGGCGGATCTCGATCCGCTCCTGCCGCGCGATACCGTCATTGTCGCCGGCAAGGGGGCGACCGAAGAAGAGGGGGCCGTGGTGGCGGATTGGCTGCGTCGCGCGGCCCCGCAGGCGCGCCGTATTGCCTCCGTTTGCGGCGGGGCTCTGCTGCTGGCCGAAGCCGGATTGCTGGACGGGCGGCGGGCGACTACCCACTGGCGGCTGGCGGAAACGCTGCAGGCACGCTTCCCGCGGGTGCAGGTCGAGAACGGCCCGATCTACGTGCAGGACGGGCCGATTTGGACCTCCGGCGGCGTCAGTTCCGGCTTCGACCTGACGTTGGCGTTGGTGGAGGACGACTACGGCTTCGTGCAGGCGCGCGAAGTGGCGCAGGATCTGGTGATGTTTCTGCGTCGCCCCGGCGGGCAGGCGCAGTTCAGCCGCTACCCGCTCAACCAGGCCAAATCGCCGGGCCCGATCCGCGATCTGCAGTCCTGGATCCTGGAAAACCTCGCTGACGATCTCAGCGTCGATCGGTTGGCCGAACGCGTGGCGATGAGCCCGCGCAACTTTACCCGGGTGTTCACCCGCGAGACGGGCATTTCTCCCGCCAAATTCGTCGAAGAAGGGCGGCTGCATACCGCCAGACAGCGCCTTGAGCAGAGCGCGGAGGGCATCGAACAGATCGCGCTGGCCACCGGCTTCGGCAACGGCCTTAACCTGCGGCGGGTGTTTGAGCGCAAACTGCAGCTGACCCCGAGTGAATACCGCGAACGCTTCCATGCGCGCAATTTGGCGTAAATTGATCGGTAAACGTCATTTACGCCGCCTCGGGGCAAGGCTAGATTTGAGGCAAAGCCCAAAACGAGGAGAGCATCATGGTGAAAGTAGGCATTAACGGCTTCGGCAGGATCGGGCGCAATGTGCTGCGCGCGGCGCTGGGGCGCAGCGATTTTGAAGTGGTGGCGATCAACGATCTGACGGACAGCAAGACGCTGGCGCACCTGCTGAAATACGACACGCTTTCCGGCACGCTGGCGGCCAGGGTGGAAGCCGGCGACAACCAGCTGCTGCTGGACGGCCGGCCGATCCAGGTGTTTTCGCAGCGCGATCCCGCCGCGATCCCCTGGAGCAGCGTGGGCGTGGACGTGGTGATCGAAGCGACGGGCTTCTTTACCGATAAAGCCAAGGCGGAAGTGCACATCACGCACGGCGGCGCCAAGCGGGTGATTATCTCGGCGCCGGCCAAGAACGACGACATCACCATCGTCATGGGGGTTAACGACCAGCTCTACGATCCGGCGCTGCATAAAGTGGTCAGCAACGGCAGCTGTACTACCAACGGGCTGGCGCCCGCCGCGCAGGTGTTGCATCAGGCCTTCGGCATTGAATACGGGCTGATGAACACCACTCACGCCTACACCAATAGCCAGGCGCTGCACGATCAGCCGGAAAAAGATTTGCGCGGCGCGCGGGCGGCGGCAGAGTCGATCGTGCCTTACTCCAGCGGCGCGGCCAAGGCGCTCGGCAAGGTGATCCCGGATCTCGACGGCCGCCTGACCGGTTACTCGCTGCGGGTGCCGGTGCCGGTGGTTTCCATCGTCGATCTGACAGTGACGCTGAAACGCCCGGCGACGGCGGAGGAGATTAACGCCGCTTTCCGCGCGGCGGCGGCGTCCGGCCCGCTGAAAGGGATCTTGGGGTACAGCGATGAACCGCTGGTGTCGAGCGACTATCGGGGCGACGCGCGTTCGTCGATTATCGATGGTTTGTCTACGCTGGTCATCGGCGGCAACCTGGTGAAAGTGCTCGCCTGGTATGACAACGAGTGGGGCTTCTCCAACCGCTTGGTCGATTTGGCGCTGCTGATGGAACAACGCGGGCTGTAAATGCCCCATAGCAAAAAGCCCGCTTAAGTTTCCTTAAACGGGCTTCTCTAAATATGGCTCCTCTGACTGGACTCGAACTTCATCTACATCTCCTGTTATTACTGCCTTTGTTAAATATAGCCATATTTTTACCAACATATTTACCATCATTATTGTTTTCTTGTGGTGAAAATGTCAATTAAAAACAATTGGTTGTTGTCATAATCATCTGACTATACGTATCTAAATTTTCTTTCATTATCAACATGATGTTGTCGTTATTTTTTATAAAATAAATGATGAAAAACAATTGGTTATTTTTTATTAAATTAATCATTTTTAGTCAAGGTGAAAGCACTGACCTCCAAGGTCACTTACTGTGCTCACACCATTTTGAAAACCCACTCCTCTTTTCCACTTTCTCTATCATGTTGAATGGGCTAACGTTTAGGAAACACAAAAGCAATCGGTAGAACAATGACTACACAAAAGGAAATGGAAGAAATCAGGGCAGCGTTATCTTGGTTTGATGTACGCCGATATGATGGCCTGAAAGACCTCACCTTAGAACAAATCTATGCAGAGCTTGAAAGACGGATGTTGGCTTACAAAACAAGACAACAATGGGAAACAGCAGGCAAAGATAATCAAATGCAAGCGATATACCATGATGCCACAATCCGATGTGGTGATGTGATACTTAAATCAGACTGGATTTCAGACAATCACAGACTGTCGCATAGCTATGCTGTAAGACCAATGACCAGAGTTCAATTGTTCAACTATGGGCGGGCTATGTATCGGCTGGAGACTTCAGAGCAAACAGACCCTGTTGCAGTGAGTTCCGACTACATCTCTGAGTATCTGAAACAAGGAGGCATGAACCCTGCTAACAAGATGCTGATTGAAATTGACTTGGAAGAAGCCAGCAGTGACGATCTCGCAGAACATCTGAAAGTACTGATTGCTCTATGGCAAAAGCACCTGAAAACGCCTAAACCCCCGAAACGAAAATTTAGGTTTGGTCATAAGACCTTTGAAAGAATACTTGATTACAAAGTCATCCCTTTGATGGATTTGATCTCATGGGAACAGCTCTACAACGAAGGTAAGAACATACCTTTCACCATTTTAGCTGACATCCTGCATGGTAATAATGGGGTCAGAAGTAGTGAGAACATCAAAGATACTGATTATGATTACGCGAAAAGTTATCTTGATAACGATGAGTACTTCAAGGTTTTAAATGATTTCTATATTAAAAACAATATGTTGAAGGATTGGGGAATCGTTGATGTGATAACACTTAACGATAAATCCTCGGATAAAAACAAAAAGTAAACACAAGGGATGTTCACAACCTGCGAACATCCCTAAAAAGCGTATCCCTCCAAAAATTTCCGCGAAACTCACGGTTGGTGAACATCCCTAGTTTAGAACCAGCCAAAATCCTAGAATTATCTCCATCGAACAACATACTAAAAAACGAAATATCCAAGATATTACGTAAAAAAAACAGGAGATAAACATGGTTCAAAACAAAACAGATAAAACTTTAAAACTTATTCGCTTATCAGAAGTAATAAGGAAAACCGGGTTCGGCAAGACGTGGATTTATAAACTTATCAGCGCGGGGAAATTCCCCAAACAAATAAAAATCGGTGAAAGAGCTGTTGCTTTCATTGAAAGCGAAGTTGATGAGTGGATTTATAAAGCTATAACCGCTTCTCGTAATACATCTAACTAATAAAAGGAAAATAACATGAAAAATATAAATGTGCCTGAAATATCATTTATCTTTGATAATGATAAAACTGAAGTTTTCTCAAGAATGGCAATGGATAACTTAGCTCTTTATGTGGAAAACATGTTTAAGATAATGGGTGATCAATTTGAACGTCATCTTTATGATAAAGAATATATGAATATGGTTATGGATCATATTATTTATATCACAAAACCAGACTTCCTCAAGTGGTTGAGAGACAATAATGTTGGGGAATGTATTTTTTTGATTGATGAAGTTATGGAAGATTTAAAATACTCTTATAGAGAGTTCAAAAAAATCTATCCTAAACTTGGCATTAAATAAAGAGGAAGAAATCATGAATAAAGATCTGAAAAAAGAAGCAAACAAGATATTACTGCATTTATCTAAACAATGCTTTGAATTGCGTGTGAGTTCTATTATTCAGAACCATCCTGAACAAGTAGAACAACTCAAGCATGAAGAAGCTTTTATGATGAATACTTATAAGGAGAGTATTAAAGTAGCAAAACAGATGTTCCCTAAAGTCGTAAGGAATACATTCTTTGATGTAAAGTTAACAACAAGACTCATTGATAACGATTTTATATTGAAAGCATTAAAGGCATTTCATAAAGAAATGGATTTTATGAAAGATTCTCAAAAGTAGTTTTTTGTTTTAGCCCCGTATTCAGGGGCTGAAAATAAGAGTAAGTTAAAATATATCATGTAAAGATGAGGAGTAATCATGATTAAAAATATTGAAAGTAAAAATACATCTACTGAGTTGTTCTATGATCTTGCAAAGCGTTCTTTTGAAGCGAGCTGGAAAACAATGCAGGATATGTGTAGTGACAGCATTTCGCATCTTGTCGATGATGCTGATTTTATGAGTGCATTTATAAGGATAACGATTAATCATGTTTGTCATAACTATGACAAGTTAACCGCGCAGGAAGGCCATCATGGGAATATTGAAGAGGTTAACTACGAAGAAGTAGCAGAACGGCTTGTACGTAATGCTTGGGTGTTTTGTTAATATTAACTGTTTTTTTATTAAATACTAAAAATCAAAAAAGAGGATACAAATGAAGAAAGATAATCTGAGTAAAAAAGATGAAACGATGATATTCGCCATTTCAGCAACGCTAATGTTGTATGTGGACAGGATATACAGCATGGCAAGTGTAAACAAAGATGATGCAATGATTTATGTAAATGATGAAGATGTTGTTGAGTTTGCACTACGAATCCACATGAAGGAAGTATTAACTGAGTTTGAGTATTACAAGGCTGCTTATGGTACAGGAAAGGAAAAGTATGAATATATAAATATAACAGAGCTATTAAAAAGGGTGATGTTTTTTCATGATTTATATGTCAAGGATATGTTGATAAGAAATATAGAGTCGGGACGATCTTTTGATGATTATAGTGTTTTGGACTGGGATATGGACATAAATAGATAATATCAGTAATGTTATTCAGAGGGATACATGAGTATATCTAAAATGTGTTACCGGAATGGATTCCGGTAATACGTACTCTGACTATATGAGGTGAAACTAGTTTCTGATGAAGTGACCTATTAGCGAATAAGCAAGTGAATTTTTGGAACACACTTAAAAGTTAATAGCCAGTTGATAAGATATTTTTTAGTATTAAAAACCACTTGTATCGAAATTTATGAAACCTATTTTCGATTTTTAACTTAATTGACATGTTAATGAACAATGTTATATGTAAATAATAAAGTCTGATAAAAAAATAAATAAGGTTCATATAAAAAGACTTACTCTTTTTAGTAGAAGACTGAAGGGCGCTTGTGAGAGGTTTTCAATTAGTAACTATATAAGAAAGGAGGTTTCAATGAAAAAAAGAACAGTAAGATTCTTGTCATCACTCAAAGATAATAAATTATATCGATACTTTGATGAACACTTTAACGTTATTACATGCATTAGTGTCATATTTGTCATTGTATGGAACATCTACTTTTATGCTTAAAACCTCCCTTGAGGGAGGTAGACTATTATTTAATAGTGTTATACTGAACATCACTGACTGGGTTTTTACTCTTGGAATAATCTACTACAGAAATACCAACCAGAATAAAGTAAATGACTCCAGCAACAATAAGAAAGAAAAGTAGTGGTTTTTTGAGAGCATCATTTTCACCTTTTCTGTTCGGGTGCTTTTTGTTCCAACCCCATAGGATTAAATTTACTACTACGAAAAACAGAAAAAAAATTGCAGATTTTGGGTGATCTGAATAGATTATATCGAATAGGTCAGTCATATCTTTCTCATATTCGTATCGTAAGAATTAAAGTGAAGAGCATAGCCGACAATATTACATTGGCGGCTTTTAATAAAAAATGTAATGAGATTAAATCTGGAAATCTTCCAGTGTTTTACCTGCTTCAATAGCAACAGCGATCACTTTAGGAGTACGGCCCTGACCCGTCCAAGTCTGTTCATTACCGTTTTCATCTGTATATTTGTATTTAGCAGGGCGTGGAGTGCGTGTCGATTTGGTTTTAGGCTTAGTGGAACCTACCGCTGAAAGTAGCTCCGCAGGATCGATACCATCTTCTAACAGTTTCTGGCGGAAGGCTTCAAGCTTAGCCTGACGTTGTTCTTGTTCTTTACGGATGGCACTTTCTTCCTCACGACGATCTTCAACGATTGCTGTTAACTTTTCCAGCATCTCTTCCAGCGTTTCCAGATCAGTTTCACGAGCCTGTGCGCGAAGTGTACGAATATTGTTCAGTTCCTTTAATGCTTCACTCATACTATGCCATCCTGTGTTTAAAATGGGAGATTGAAATGGTGTGCAGTATTGTCTGATGATCGATTTAAAACACACCAACATATTAATAATATAGTAAATATTAGCATTAAAGCAATCTATTTGAACCATTTCAAACGAAAAGCGGAGGACTGATTTATAGGGCCATTTTTCGTCGTAGTTGACTTGATGGTTCGAACTCTGACGATATGTTAGAGAGTTGCTCAAGACTCTGTTCAACAGAACGTTGGAACTCAAGAGCAGCTTCTGTACGCTGTTTTATGACGAGAGCGAAGAGTTCATCAGGTGTTTTTTCTAATAAAGTTTTTCTGTAGAGCATGGATTCCTGAACCTTCTCAAGGCTCTTGGATGCAAGAGCCGAAGCATGGCTAATAGGATTAAGTTCTTCAATAAATTTATCGAGCAGTGATTTTTTCTTCCTGTCTAATCTCAGAAGTTCGGTATGCGCCGATTTAAATTTTTTTGCTTCAATCAAGGGTGAGCCATCGGTTCTTAGCCTGCGATATTCCTCTCTGTATTCAGACATCGTTGGATATTTTTTTAATGCTTTGATGGTGTTCAGATACTGAATTAAATCATCATTGTCTAATTTTACTTTCCTCATATATACCTCGTAAATAAAACAGTGGATATATTTATATTACGAGATATAGTGTAAGTGTCAAATATAACCGGGAAATAAGAATGATAATATTCAGATGAAAACTATATTCTTTCTTTTTGATCAACATCTTCAGAATAATCAATAAAAATGCCATCTTCTGAAACAGAGATGAGATTTATCTCATCGGAGAAAGTGTTTTTCATGGCTGGATATTTAAAAAATTATTTTATTTTGTTTTTCATTATTTTTTCGACTTCTTTTTTTTGTGATGTAGATAAATTCCTTTTAATCTCTTTCATTTTGTTTTTAAAATTAATATTATCTCTTTCATCATGCAAGGACTTCATTTTAATATATGCTTCGTCACTGAAAGGATTAAAATTATCATCTGTTTTTTCATCTGAGCAAGGAAAAAGGAAACTTCTGTTAAGATAATCGCGCCTAAGCTCATCGTAAACTTTACCGCCATCAATAATTGTTTCATTTTCCTGTGCTTTTTTTATATAGTCTTTCATGTTATATTCTCTAATTTTAGTTAATCGGGTATATATTATATATTAATATATAAGGGATAAGTGTCAAATTTAATGGAGAGGCATGGATTTAATTATCTATTTTTCTTGTCATGTCTCTATAATTTAGCCTTGCTGAATAACCTCGTTCAATAAACTGTGTTTTATCGTAGCTATAAAGATAATCTGCATCGATTCTTCCACAAGACTTACAAAAAGAGTATTCCCATCTCAAGTTGCATTTCTTAGAAACAGAAAACCTCTCTGTCATTTCTCTACCACATGAACATTGCATGTTATTTCCTCCACTAGAATTATTTCGACGTGTATATCAGATATATTATTTGCGATAATTACCGAATTCATTAAATTAACATTTTGAATTCAGCCGTTTTGCATTTCCATTTTCAATTCTTTTATAACAATCAGCTACTGCCTCGGCAGCCCATTTTCTTTCCTCAATAGAAAATGGATGATTATTACCTTTTATGCCTTTTAAATCAGCACCATTTTTATCACAAGAACATTGCATATCATAACTCTCTTAATTGTTTTTATAGCTTTCAAAAATTAGTGTTCCAGAAAGATCATAAAGTTCAACCTTGCCGACTTTACCTTCATCATTTTTAATGGACATTCGTATTATTCTGGAGTCATGATATTTTTCTAACAAATCAGGTTTATTGGCTAGGTATTTTGCTATTACAGCACGGCTTTTTATATAGTCATAGCTTGAACATATTGTTCTTTTGAACTCTAAATCAGTGAGGCCACTTTCCATGATCTTTTTGGCAATGAGTGATTTCAATGGACGCTCAAATTCCTCACGCTCCTTACGCTTTTGCTCCTCTTGTTGTTTACGTCTTAGTTGGTTGAGTAAGTTAATTTTATCTCTTTCTAGTTGTAATTTTCTCTCTTTATCTTGAATGATGTTTTTAACTACGGATGATGGAATAACTTTGATATTATTAGACCAATATCGATATGGATTATGCATCTGAATGCTTTCTACGGTTGAGCGAATTTTATCTACATTAATATTTTTATCAAAGGAAACAATTCGGGCATTACCATTTTTTGAGATGAGTTTAGACGTGTTCTCAAGCTTCGTATCATTTTTTAAATTAAATGACTCTACAATAGCGTTATGTTCTTCATGATAGAAGGATTGTTTCTTACTATCAATATAACATCCAAGATAGTAATTTAGACTAAACTCTTCGATACCAAATGTTTCCTCAAGCATAGTCATTTGTTCAGCTAAGATGTCAAGTATATCGGTTTTTGATAATCTATCATGCAGTTTTATTTCGAGTGAGCCGGGTAAGTATTTCATTTCTTCACCTTATTATTACTGGGTTTATTAGAGTTACTGCTGGAAAGATAATATGTTTTCATAAATGTTAAACGGTCGCCATTAAACATATAGTCTGGATTAATGAAGTAATAGTTCTGTATCATGGTCTCTGCAATAAACTTCTTGTCAGCAAGTTCTTTCATGCCTTTGAAATATGTTGTTCTGGATATTTTTACGACATCTTGATCAACAATATCGTATGACATCAAAATAGTATCAGTATCCTTATTATCTCTGATAGCAAGATAAAGGATCTTGAAAACTTTTTTACCCGATGAAGACAGTCCTTCAATAGCAGATACTCCGTCAACATAAAGTTTCACGAACTGTGTCTTATCAACCTCCATAGCCTGATAGAAACCGCCATTACCAACTTGCTCTCCAGTATTTTCATTAATTAATGCTAATCGATCTTTTCCTGTAGTAATACGTCTGACTCCAGTTTTTGTATGTAGACTTGTATCATTAA
The DNA here is from genome assembly GCF_010119335.3 of Serratia sp. HRI. Lineage (NCBI taxonomy): Bacteria > Pseudomonadati > Pseudomonadota > Gammaproteobacteria > Enterobacterales > Yersiniaceae > Serratia > Serratia sp. HRI. The sequence goes on from NZ_CP083690.1 coordinate 4,604,824, forward strand.
GAAATGGGTTTTTAGTATGACGTGGGAGACCTCTTCTTGATTTCTTTACTTCAGTTTGTATCTTATTTTCTATCATGGTATTTACTCCTTTATTTTTATAGTTATACATTTAAGTAAATACTATATTTTGCGTGCAAGTCAATACTTAAAGTTTAAATTTTTTAAAATAACTAACACTTGATGTTTTTACTTATGAAACTTGTAGTGCTACATAATATATATAAATAACACTTTATCATTTTTATTTGAGAATACTTATCAACTTAAGTACCGGGATTCGGGACTTTAACTCCCGGATGTCGGTACTTGGTTTTGAGCTATAGCTGCCCTGAGAGCATTTTCCTTCTTCATTATTCAATTAGTGAAGTTGAGAACAACTATGCAGAGGCATTTCAAGGGTATAGTTTAACTATTTATTGCATTGGTTTTCTCTCTTCAATTTATATCTCAGCGAAGTGATTGTTTGAAACAATCACTAAGCGCTGCTGATATCTTATTAAAGTTGAAATTGTTTCCCATTTACCTCATAGCGACTATCGCCGCAATTATTCATGGATAAATCCATCATCAACAGGGATGAACCCTGTTCCAGCAATGTGATTGTTTTGAACAATCACGAAGTGCTGCTATGGAGATATAGTTTTACTATGCGTTTAAGAGCAAATGCTATAACCTTGATTGATTCCTCGTTAATATATAGATAAGGGGCGGAGCCATGAGCGAAAGATCATAAGAAAAGATCTGTTTTCAATATGAGGTTTTAATTAATTTCAAGGAAAAGCTAGCGTATATAAAATCTTAAGAACTAAATCGAATATGAATTGATAAGATTAATTATACTATTATTAGGTCAGCGGCTACTGCCGCAGTTCTTTATGGATAAATCCATCATTAACAGGGGCCAGCCCTGATCCAGCAATGTGATTGTTTTGGACAATCACTCAGTGCTGCTATTGAGGATATAGTTTTCCTATGCGTTTAAGAGCAAATACTATATTTTTTAGTGCTAATACTGTTATGAAATATAGGATCTAAAATATTTAATCATGAATAAAAGAATAGATGTTGATCCTTTTGGCTTTACCCTAAAACATAGCAAGGACTATTGTTAAATCGTTAAATATATTTTACAGAGTTAGGGCGTAGCCGTGCGTCAGCACATGAGCGTTAGCTCATAAGAGAAATATCTTTTCAAAAGAATAAGAAAAAACAGGTAAAACGTTTATTATATGAGTTAAATTTGATTTTTACCGATTCGATATGGTATTAAATAATAAAAAAGAAGGAAAATAATGAATGAACAACATTAAGATTATTACGCTCTTTCATACAAATAAAAAAATACCATTTATGACTTGTATTGTTGAAGATGTTGAAGAGAATGAACAAGGAATAAAACTAACTTTGCAAAATGGTGATAATATCCATGTCAAAGATTATGACTATTTCTTCTTATCAGAATCAGCACATGAGTGTGATCAGGAACGAATGATTAATACATACAGAAGATTGATTTCTGAACTCAGCTAAGTTAGCGAAGAAACAATAGAGTCCTTAGTTCCGAAGATATCGAATAATATGAAAACCAATTTCCCGGCAAGTGGTGTGAGTGCTTTGGAAGATGATTGAAAAGTCTGAATGGTAGCTACCATTCCATATGAAACAGTATATTAAAACATGCGTTGCATACAGGTTTTTACAACACCATATCTGAAGATAGCTACATTACCTGAGATCTAACAATCCCTGTCTGCGTAATGGTCGACAGGGTATTATCTGTTCCGACCTATACCTTTCTATCTCCATCCATGTGCAAACAGCTACTGACATGGCTCTTCGTGTACATTACACCTCTTATTGATCGACATAAAAGATCAATAAGCTGCATTTGATAGATTTTAACTATCAAATTAGCGTCAATTGATCGGCGTTTTAATTGTTTATATCGATCGATTATAGATATATGATAGTTTTTATCTATCAAATGATTTGAATTCGATCGATACAAACGATATGACGAACAGAAAAATAAATTGAATCCTATCAATTGATTAATGCTTTTTTACAGCCCAGAGAGACCAACCTATGGGTAGGGCTGTCTTTGACATAAAGTTTCCACACATTGGGGATAGATATGAAATTACGGATAGTGATGCCTCTACTGCTGTCTGCTGCCGCACTGACAGGATGCCAGCAGCTCAACGATGGCGTGAATACAGTTAATGGAGCAATCAGTTCTTCGTTGTCTTCAGTAGGTAAAACGCTGGGGGGAACTGCCACCACTCAAAGCCTTGGCTCGGTATCGTCTGTATCTGGCCTTGGTGCTGTCTGCAAAGACTATGAAGAAAACGCAATGGCAGCAGAGAAAAATTGGACGGGAAAACGGATCTCAATCGCAAATGCGACTGTTCTTGAAGTTACGAAAGGCAGAAGTGCCAGCGATATGATGACGGGGATGCCTAAATCAGCCCCTAACTATTATCTGCTCTTTAAAACAACCGATACCAGCTACTGCGGCGGGATGGTCTGGCTGGATTACTACTCTGGTATTGATGATGCCGTTCTTACTTACAAGAAAGGCCAGAAAGTCAGCGTTACCGGAACGATAAACAATTTCGAAGTCCGTGGGTTCGCTACCGTCAACAACGCCGATATGCCAGTTCGTCTTGTTGTTCTGAGAAACGGCACAATCAACCATTAACTCTGGGATAACACTATGCGTAAATTTTTACTCGTGGCGGGTCTTGCTGCTCTTGTATCGGGATGCGGTGAAAAAGGGGATTTTGAGAAAGCGATCAACGCAAAAATATCACAATCAAAGCTGTGCTACTCCCTGCAGGACAACGACATTGTATTTAATAAAGGTTTTCCGATTAAGGTTAACCGTGGCTACCGTTCTGCCGGATACAGTGCCAGTGATGAAATCCTTAAAGGACTTGTTGAACAAGGGCTGCTCACTGTTTCACAACAGGCAAATGGCTTTAGCAGTGTTGATGTTCTGGAAGTAACAGACAAAGGCCAAGAGGTTGAGTTTTGGGATCGTAAAGATGGTGCCTGTGTTGGTCATCGTGCGGTTGCTGAGATAAAGGAATGGACTGAACCGGGAAACGGTAATCAGAAAATTGTTCGCGTGTCTTATACATGGAAGTTGGCGGATGTTCCTGCATGGGTGGACAAAAAAGCGTTCTCCAGCGTCAAGGGTATGAATGAACCTGAAGACGGCATGATTAATCTTGTTAAAACCAGCAATGGCTGGAAAGCGATCTAAGGGGCTATCATGGAAAACAAAACTATTCAGTGTCCTTTTTGCCTAAAAGAAAGTCAGAGAGGCGTCCATGTCTGCACCGGCTGCATGGCGACGGTTCTGTATGGAACCTACCCCGGCTGGTATGCTTTCGTGGTTATATTATTGACCTTCGGCCTGTCTATACTGATCGGAATGTCTGCAGGAATGGCTGGGGCGACTATTAGCCTGCCAATAATTGCGGCTGTTGGATTTATAGCTGGTAAGGCGATATTCTCTGATAATGTTGTGTTCAGAAGAAGGATGTAATTTAACTTATGTTATTCTTAAAGCCGCATCGTTTTATGACGATGTGGCTTCATGTACTACCAAAAATGGGGAGCCTGATGATTGTGTTGTACTATTGTAACACTTAATATAACATTATATTGCTTACAAATTTCATGAAGTTAAGGTAGACTAATGAATGATAATAATGTAGATAAAAATAGTGTTTCTTTATCATGTCGGGATGAAAAAAAGAAAATTGGTGATGTGAACCTGAAAGGCATTATTGACGGAGTTGAAATTAACTGTACTGTTGATTTGTCATTTCATAAAGCTAAGGAAAGTGAAAATGGTGAAACAAAAAAAGAAGTCCAAATATTAACGAAAGCGCAGTGGGTGATCTATTTTATTCTACCTCTCCTTGTTGTTATAGTTGGCTTTTTTATTGATTCGTTTATAGATGCAAGTCATCACCTGACTCTTTTTATATCACCACTGGCATTTGGTATTATAATACATAAGATGGTGATGAATAGTTCGAATGTGAATATCCATTATTTCAAAAAGCTTGTTGATACAACGGGATTGGTTTCTTCAACGTTAAGTGCAAGTATTCTAATATTCAAAACGATTAATGTTGAAAATCCATACATTAGTATGCTGGATTCGTTGAAAGATGCTGGAGTGTTCAGTTCAATTATATTTTATATTATAATGGCACTCGTGTATATTGTTGTCTGGATATTTGCGACATCGATAACTATTAAGTTAATGATCACATATGATGAACTAATAGCAATGAAGAATAAAGCCTAAGATAAGAGAGGCGGTGTTTTATACCGCCTATTTTTTCATAAATAATTTGTAGTTTTTGAATAGGGGGAGAAAAATAATCGTAGTAGCTAACCATAAAGCCAACGTTATGCCACATAACATCGATAGTATGGGGATGTTTTTATTTCCATTTATGAAATATATTAAAGAAGTACCTATGGTAGTTATAAGCGTCAGGCAGGATAATAAAATGTATATTGCCATTGGATAATTTATCTTTTTCATGTTTCACCTTTGGTATTGGATTTTTTTAATTTAATAACATATAAAAACAATCCGTCAAGGGAATTGCTCATAAGCTACTCTTCCAGATAACGTGCGTAGATACGCAGCTAATAACCACAATTCTCGGTTTCTGAGCCATCAGGATTGAAATTCTTAGAGTTGGAATATCTGAGTTACGCTTCATTAACCTGAAGCTGCATGAGTGTATATCACTTTAGGAAACTGTATAAATAATTGACAAAAAGAGATTTTTGGCTTAAATTTATTTAAGAGTGATAGGAGGTTATTATGTTGAGTTTAAAGCCTAAAGAACATGAAATGCTTCTCAAGCGTGGTGAGCACATTGACGAATCGGACCTGATCAAAGCACCTGTTTGTGATGGCACAAGAGAAGAGCGTTTACAGTCTCTTCTAGAGTGGCAACGTCAGGTTGCAAAAACAGTTCTTGGTGAAGAGCAAGAGGCTACCCCTCACCTTTTTTATAAATAATCTATTATACGTTAATTTACTATGCCTGCTATCGTTTATTATCATCCTGATTTTATTAGTGGTAATTATAGAGGAGAGAAATTTTGTGATTTCTCACTCTTGACTAATGATCTTACTTCTAATTGCGAAGCTGGTCTTTTAACACTATTTGTTCTTGATGTAGAAGATGGAAAACTTCTTCGAGGGAAAAATAAGCCGTCTTGGACTGATACTAATGGTGATGAAATATCAATCCTTATAGGATATAAAGCAGGCGGTCATTGGCATTATCATATTGGACCATATGATCCTAACTCAACATCTACCCAAGCCAAGATCCGTGATTTAAATATATCTGGGGCAACATCTGCAGCAGTTATTCATTACAGATGGTATGACCCTACAACTAAGAAAAAGCTAATAATACTATCTTTTGGTCCGAAACACCGTAAATTTCCCAAAACCAGAGAGTTGCCTAATCATTTGACTTCTCGGGGTGGGCTTATCAGCTTTGGTAAACTAATCAAAGCTATAACTGATAAATGATATTATAGTTTCATTCTGTTATAGCTCTACGAATCTCTACTTCGTAATCCCGGTGGCCTGAACTTTGGATAGCTATCCTTTCCCATCTGCTCAAGTGGTACAGACGGGGTGAGATTCTCACTTTGATTGTGTTCTGCCTGATCCTGCTTAAGACGGCTTGGGAAACGGGTGATCTCGTCAGTCGTTGGCTTGTAGTCATCTTGGTTAAACTTAGCTCGTTTCTCATATTCAGGGCGTAGAACATGACGGCCTAATACCTCATCAAAGACATAGTTTTCAGCAATACGTTTATCATGTTCTTCACTGATAAGATCATTTTGGGATTTGTTTGCTTTAGCCCATACAAACTTCTGCTTAAAAAAATCTATGACAAGAGTTGTGAAGCGTTTAAAAATATTATCCTGACGTGGAGTAGTCTTATGCTTTCTTGCACGGTCAGGGGCGCTTCTGGATGCCCTGTTTGGGTTTTGAGAGGTGGATGTTTTCAAAATAGTATTTGTTTCATAATCAGAAATACTGACCGATGGTTTCTTACCAGCAACAACCTTACTGACTTTGGATTTATCACGATAGGATTTAACGCCACGCATACGAGTATGAGGAGCTGGTGCTACCAGTAAAGGTCTTTGTTCGTCATTTGTAGAAGAGCTGGATCGCGTTTCAGGTAAAACAATTTCTTCTGGTTCAGCAAGATGTGTAATCGTGAAGCTTCTGACATCAACGACGATTTCAAGATCAAGTTCGCTGAATGTTTTGTAGACTTCAACAGCTTCTTGTTTAGCAGCGTCACGAACAGCCTGTTCTGCTGCTCTTTGCTCTTGTGCTGCTTTACTACGCCATTTGGCACTATGGATACGCTTCATTGGAGGACGGTTTGTTTCAGCGGCTTTAGCAAGCCATAGTGCTTGTTCTTCATTGTCCAGAGCAGCCGCCGCTTTTTCTAATGCCTCTTCGTGCTGGGCTTGAAGGGAACGATGATCAATACGTTCTGGCGAACCAGCAGCAGCGAGGTAGCTGTTCGCCATAGATGCCCATGATTCACGCCACAACACAGACATTTTTCTGTCATTCCAGCTTCTTTCTTTTTTACCAAACCCTTCCGGGCCAATGGTTTTTAACGTCAACATAACGTGAGCATGTGGGTTGTCGCTATCGAGATCATGGAAAGCGATATCAGCAATCATACCTTTATCAACGAAATTTTTCTGACAATACTCAAGGACAAGTTTTTTCTTTTCATCATTATTTAACTCGGTAGGAATGGAAACATCGAAATAACGGGCTGTTTGACCATTGTTCTGGCGCTCAACTTTTTCCACTTCATTCCACAATGCTGTAGAATCTTTTACGATGTGTTCTGGTGCGTTAGCTGGAGCTAATATGAAGTGCCCATATAAATCAGTACGGCGACTGTAATCATACGTATCACCTGTTCTTTCATCTGTTATACGTGTACGAGCATGATAGGCAGCCTTCGCAACGGAAGACCTGCCTTCTGAACGTTTCACAATTTTAAAATCAAGATGAAAAATAGCCATACAATAAAAACAACCTCAATATAAGTTTAAATATCAAACCAAAATATAACTCCCCAATGCGACTATGCTGGTTTTAGTTTTTCGCAAGAAAAACTCTGGTGTTGACGTTGACCTTGTTTCCGAAGGAAACGGTGTTAGCCTGCGGCAGGCAACCGTCGGTAGACCCCACACACTGCGTAGCAGTGTATAGGTGGGCATTGCTTTATTTTTATATCTCCTAAAGGAGCTAAAAATAACGACAATGTTTTAAGTTTTTCTATAGTTAAATAATAACTCTAGTTTTACAGACTGTGAAATTAACAGGGCTAGAATCGGATAAACGGTTGAGGTAGAGTAATAATATTGAATGTTTTGGTTTTAGATAGCGCCCGTAAGGGCAAAAGTAGTTTAATTAGTCTCCCGCCGTAGGCGGGAACGTGAATTTTATTAAAATTGAGTTGAAAATCTTTAGTTGATAACTGAAATTCCTAAAATAACAGACTCTTTTATGTGCTGCACAAATCACAGCTTAGTTATGAGAAATAGAATGGATATTAACAGGTTAAATGAAAAGCACTAATATGTAAAAATAAGTAACGCGGAGAGGTCTGGTTTTGAAAGCTAGGTGGATTTTACATATCATGTTTTTAAATTTCATTATTTCCAATATTCCATCACTTTTAGTTTAATTGGTCTAAACTGTTTTATGTGAGTGAGCGCTAGCAAGGTATGAGAATAAAACCCATGATTGGAACAAACCATCATTAATAGGGCAAGCCCTATTCAGCATAGTGATTGTTTATGACAATCACGAAGTGCTGTTTTTGACAAAAGCAAATAAATATAAGAAGAGTATTATCTATTTAGCTGAGGGTGGATAAGATGAGTGAATATAATTCAAATAATAATGAGAAGAAAAACAAAAAACAACTTGAACATATTAATCTATGCATTACACGAGATTTTTATTTTTATGGTAAGTTTTACGATGAGCTAAAAGGTATCATCAAATCATATAATGATGAGATAATGGAAATCAAAAGCGATATAGGCGAAAAAATATCTTTAAGTCTTTTGTGTGATCATGGTGATAACATTAATAGCGAAATAAAAGAGGTGATGGATGATGCTGATATATCATTTAAAACTGTGACTGAACGTTTCAGAGAGAGTGTTTTGGAAAAAATGATTAATTGGCTAGATAGTGGGAGGATTGTGCATTCTGACGTTCCGATGATTATTACAATTTTTCAACAGGAAGTTTATGGGTTCAATTTTAGAAAATTAAAAATAAGATCATATATAAATGACGGGTTAATTAAGAAGTTCGGTAAAAGTATTGATCATGGGATGGTTAAATGGTAGAAGGCTCAGGCTGCGAAAAAGAGAATATGATTGGCTATAGCTCAATACATAATAATTTGAAAGCTATGTGTGGAAAATATTTTATTGATTATTATTTGACAAATAAAAAATGTCGATGTAAATAAAATGAAGATACAAAAAAAGCCAACTTATCAAAGTTGACTTTTTAAGGACTAAAAAAGTTTTGCCGACTTTTGAAGCCTTGTAATCAGTTAAGAGACAACGTGATTACAAATATAATAAAGTATTAAATAATCTTTTCATATTTGTCAAATCTAAATCGCAACTTTTTTACAAGCCTTTCAAATACCATTTCCAAAAACATTTTAGTTCTCGAAAGCAATAACGTTAAAACCTGCTGTATCAGGTCTAAGAATCTTTGGACATCATGTGTTAAAAACTGTTTTGTTCTTAGGTTATTGTAGGTGGCATATAAACGGGGGGAAGTCGGTAGCCACCAACTTGAAGCGTTCATCTAAAATCTATAAAGCGGTAGTATAATTTTCTTTAGTAAAACGAGAAAATGCTTTAAATGATCATGATGTATCCGTAGGAGTCCGATGGGGTGTCCCAGTAATGGAAACGTGCTGGAACTCAATAGCTACGGTGAGAATCGCCAACCTGCGAACCTAAAAAAAATATTACAATAGTATTTTTTTACGGGGGGTTAGGGGGGTGAAGCTTGCAGAAAAACTAAGTTTTCCTGACGGAAAACTACTACGACTGAAAGTCGCTATCTAAAACCCCAGAACCTAATCTAATAAAATTCTAGTACTACTAGTACAAAAAAATAATTTTAAAAATATCAGTAGGTAGGTGCCATTTCATCAAGGCACTAACGAAAGATAAGTAGGCTTATAAATTAAATATGGTGCATGGATTAATTTGAGTTTTTTGTTTTTTAATTGTATTAATTAAAAAATATAAATAAAAAGGTAATGATATGGAAAGTAAAACAAAAAAACTAAGAATGGGATGGATACAAAATCTTACTGAGAATGAAAAAAAGATAATAGATGATTTTCTGGAAGAAGCCACTAAGTTAAAAGGTAAAGCACTAAATAAAAAAGAAAAACAAACTGTCAAATTTATTGCTCGTGATCAAGTCCGCTCGATTAGAAAAGAGCAAAAATCAAAAAAACAAAAGAAGAGTAAAGTTGATATGGAAAAAAAAGAAGATGAAACAATTAATACCATATCAAATAATGCGGATGAGCAAGGAAGATTAAAGATACTATCAGCTAAAGAAAGAGATTTTATCAATAATGCCATATATGAAGAAATGAAAATTAAAGGTAGAAAGCTTGTAAAATGTGAAATGAAAGAAGTTTTAAAAATCGCTCGAAAAAAGATCCTCAACAATCGTATATCTTGTCAGATCAAAAAAGAAAGAGACAAAGAACGTCATGCAGTAGTGTTTGAGTGGAAAAGACCAGAAACCTTCCGTCGTTAATCGGATATAATAATAGTGAGGGATATATGAATAAAACTAAAACCAAAACAAAAAACTTGAAAGAAAGTGAGTTTATAAGATATATAGAAAACAATCCTGTTGTCTCAACGGCTTTATGCGAAAAATATGGAATATCTACTGAAACAATTGCCTATGCTTTATATGTTCACAGCAATAGTTTTTTTCTTAAAAACGACTACGTTCAGGATGACATTCACTATGATATAGTTAAAAATAATTTAATAATAATAAAGCCCACGCTCAAACAATATTATAGAAGAACAAGGCAAGTGGATTATAACGGATGTACTTTTTTATCAGGTATTAAAGAATATCAAGACTATTGTATTTTGTTGACGCTTTGCTGCTATCATTGGATAGCTGATGTATTTACTGTCTATGATCATAGTGAAGGGAGCCAATTTGTTGTTGATGTTGCCAATGATCTTCTGAAAAGGAGTATAGATCATTTTTCAGTAGAGCATGAAAATGTTATCAACTGCTTTAACATTTTAAAAGAAAAGTTCCCATCGTATAAAAAGAAATAATAATCCAATTTTTCAAATATCCTCATTGACTAACATATATATAAGAAATATATATGTATCATGGAACTATAAGAGGATAGAAAATGAGTGATATTTCAGATAAAGAGCAAACCAGAAAGAAACCACGAATAAAAAAGACACTGGAGCAGCAATTAGCATCTGCTCAGATGCGTTTAAATCGTTTGCAATATAAGTCTAAGAAAGAAGCTAAACAGATAGAGACACGTCAGAAAATAATTTTAGGGGCTGAAGTTGCCAAGGCTCTTGATTGTGATGTTTTTACGGTGGATAAGGATCTTGTTTTAGGTATGCTACTAGAGATACCCCACCTACATCCAGATGATAAAGAAAGATTTAAAAGAAACGGAATGTTATTTCTGGCTAGTATGAAAGGCCGAAAAACTTAATGGAATATAGAAGTCATTGTATAAGTATAAAATGTTATATGTATTCAACTTTCATTGAATTAAATTTGACATTATTTTATATTAATTGTATTTCATTTTATCATCACAGATGAATAACTCCATATTCAAATCTTGTAAGCTGTGGTGGTATTTAATAAAGTCATGGGGGTATCCTCCCGATAAAGCGACCGTAAGTGAACACGGTCTTTTTATTTTCTGTTAAGTAATCCGCTTATCGGCTACTTTGTATATAATATTTTTTAAGTGGTTGCGTTTATTTTTAAATTTATTATTTTCTTTATATCATTTTATTAAACAATGGAGATATAAAGGAAATGAAAAATACAGTATTAATTAAAAAAATAAAAAGTAAAAAAGGTTTCTCACTTTTAGAACTATTACTTGTTCTTGGTATTATCGCAGCGCTAGTGGTAGCAGCATTTATCGTATATCCTAAAGTGCAAGCATCACAACGTTCACAAGCTGAGAGTAATAACATCGCAACAATCCAAGCTGGTGTTAAAGCCCTTTATACTTCCGCTTCAAGCTTTACTGGTTTGAATAACTCAGTAGCAGTTCAAGCGAAGATCTTCCCTGACAACATGTTAAGCGGTTCAGGTAACTCTGCAACACCAATCAACGCATTCAAAGGTGCTGTAACATTAGGTGTAGCTAACACTGGTCCATCATCAGCAGCAGGTTCTTCTTTCACAATTACTTATGATAACGTACCAGCAGCAGAATGTACTAAGATCATGACAGCAACAGCAGGTAACTTCTACATTGCTCAAGTAGGCTCTACAACTGTTAAACCAGCAGGTGGAACGCTTGACGTAGCGGCAACAGCAGGTGCTTGTTCTGACGCTAACAGTAATACATTGATCTTCACTTCTATTTAACAACAATGTTTTAATAAATTATTTTTTTTGGCTCCTTATTTAAAGGGGCCTTTTTTATCATTTATTGGTTTTTATTCTTCTATATATAGTTCTTCTTTCATCTTGATTTTTGTTTGTTATTTGATAATTAATTAATACGTGAAAATAAAAAGGACGATGAAAATGAAAAAAGGATTCTCTTTACTAGAATTAACTCTTGTTTTAGGTGTTGGGACGATGGTGGCTTTTATGAAGTTTCAGGATATGAAAAATGAACAGGAGAGTATAATGGCTTCTACTGTCGGTCAACAAATGAAACAGATCGGTGAAGCAGTTAATGGCTATATAAATATCCGTTATGATAAATTATCAACCTTATCCAATGCTGCCGGAACAGGAACCGATCCGGGACCAAGAACCTGTTCAGGTTCAGTATGTGAAATTACTTACCAGACATTGATTAATGAAGGTTTACTACCTTCAGCCTATACAGGCACTAATGCTAATAAATCCTCGTATAAAATCATATTAAAACGTGATGGAACTACACCTAACTATGTTATTAATGGTCTTATAACGACATCGACGGCATGGATTGAAGGCGGTAAAACACGTTATGATTTATTAGGGAATGCCATGCAAATAGCGGGTATTGATAGCGGAATGACCAGAACTACATCAAATGCTTTTGGTTATGGTGGTCAATGGTCAGAAACATCTGCCAATTTCAATAATATTACCTCTGCAGGGCAATTAGCTTTCCGTGTAGGATTTAATAGCGCGTTATATTCTATCTATCTCCGTAGAGATGGAACCTTACCCATGACCGGAAACCTTAATATGGGTGGTCAAAGCGTTTATAATGCTCAGAATATAACTGCGAATGGAACAACTACAACAGGAATATTAAAAACTAATGCTGCTGCTACAGTTGGAACAACATTAAATGTAGCAGGCGTAACTACTTTAAGATCTGATTTAAATGTTTATGGAAATGGACAAATATATGGTAATTTAAACTCAAGTAATACCGTTTCTGGAAAAACTGTAATATCTCGTGGCGATACCTATACTCAAAACTGGTTCAGAATATTAGGTGATGGAGGTCTTTATTTCGAGAAATATGGGGGAAGATTAACCATGCTAGATGATAACACTATAAGTGCTGGAGAATCTAACCTTAAAACTAATTCTGTATTATATGCAACTGAAATTTCTTCTGGTAATATAAATTCTGCTGGAACAGTAACTGCTGAAAGAGTAGATGTTGTTGATTACGTATGGGCATCAAGAAAGATCAGCTCTAACTATGTTTATTCTACTGGCAATCTTGATGCTGATGGTCAAATAAACGCTAATACATTTGTTTATATAAATGGAAAAGCGAATGTAGGATGGGGATGTTCTCCTAATGGATTACAGGGAAGAACGTCAGAAGGGGCTATTTTATCTTGTGTTAATGGTGTATGGAGAGGATCAACAGGAAGTCCAGTAATAAGAACAGCATCTGCCTCTGCTTATCGTTTCCCCGAAGCTGTTGCTTCTTGCGCTGGTTCAGAAAAAGTTGTAGGTGGAGGCGGTCAATGTAATACAGCAGAAGGATATGTTTGGTTAACGGTCTCCAGACCTAATGGTGATAACAGTTGGTATGCAGGATGTGATACAACTAAAAATATTACAGCTACTATAACTGTTTATGCTATATGCCAATAATATTAAAAACTAAACAAATGTAATAAAAATTAAATAAACAAGATTTCTATTAACTCACTGAATCTATTAAGCACGGATATTCTTATGATTTTTTAAATGGCCTCCTGAAAGGCCATTTTATATAGTTTAGAGGCTACCCATTATTTCTGTAAGATCTGTAGCTCTAACATATTTTGCTGCATTACTCTGTTCTTCTTTTAGGGCACTAAAATGCGCAGTTCCACAGGCTATCTTCGCATCTTCTTCATGACCAAGACCAATGTGTTTACTTTTTGTCTCTACAACAAAGTAAATATGTTCTTCACCATTGTCTTCAATAACTAAGGCCCAGTCAGGATTGTAGGTTCCCAGTGGAGTCGGTATTTTAAACCAACCGGGAAGCTTCACATAAAGCTTAACTTCATCCTGTTCTTCGAGTTCCTGAGCGAAACGGCCTTCGACTTCAGAATCTTTAGGAACGTATTCGTAAACTGACTTAGACGAGGTTTCAAAAAGATTACGGGCATATCCTGTTAGCTCTTTATCCATAAAGAGACTTTGCGCATACACCTCGCCTTTTAGTGGATAATATTTAATACCATCAACAATTGACAGGCGTTTGCAGTAGTTGATTCGGCCTATAGCTTCACTGATAAACTGCTGTGGATTTTTAGCAAAATCAGCGAGTCTTCCACTCTCTTTAAGGATGGTGCATAAACTGCGTCTTGTCAGGCCCGTTTTTTCCTGTAGAACACCAAGAACATCTGGCAGTGGCTGTTCTTCAACATCAATAACAGAGCTTGTCGTTCCCTTTGACTGAGCTTCAACACCAAGACCTGACTGGCTTTGTTTTATTGTGGCTTTACTGAAACTGACCATTGCTTTTGCTACAGGCTGCATTTCAGAAAGTGATTTCGTACAGGATTTAATCAATAAATCTTCATCAAATGCCAGACGATACAATGTTTTTTGACTAATGCGCTGCCATAACGCTTCAAATTCCGGGCTGTTTAAGACCTCTTTCCGGTATTTGATTACTTTACGCTCATCAGCATTATTTATATTGAGTCGTCCTGATGATTTACGCAGGATAGATTCAATTTGCTCCTGAAGGGGAAGGAACTTTTCGCTAACAGTAAAAGTGCCATCGAAAAGAGTCTCTTTCAGTGTTTTGGTGATTTTCCCGGTTTTTTCCAGATAACCTTCAGCATGTAGTTCAGACCATATCTCCTGTGAAGCGATGATACCTACAACTTGTGAGGAATCAGAGCATATCAGATGGGCAAACGCATCTTTTTCGACGATGCCAAAACGGATGCCTGTTTCGTTCTCAATTTCAGACTGTAAGCGCTCGGCGTAGGCTTGATAATTTTCACTGGCAACTACAGTCAGAATGTTAATGCTGTCATCACGAACACGTTCACCCTCTTGGTTAACACACAGGCGAAGACCACGCCCTAATGTTTGACGACGTTCTCGTTCACTTCCCATCTCTCGAAGGCTACAGATCTGGAATACATTGGGGTTATCCCAGCCTTCTTTCAAAGCAGAGTGTGAAAAAATAAATCTCACCGGATTAGAGAAACTCAAAAGCTTCTCTTTATTTTTCATGATGAGGTTATAACCGCGTTCCGCATTTTCGCGGCCTGCATTATTGCTTTCGGTTGTTTCAGCCCACGCACCTTTTTTATCAATGGAGAAATAACCATCATGAACGTCTTTAGCATGTTCTGGATGAGAAGGGAGTAAATCTTTATATGCAGGGCTTTTGATTGCTTTAAGATATTCTTCCTCAAAGATACGGGCATATTCACCCGGTTCACGTTGTCCTTCTTCAGTGAACTGACGGTAGAAATCAACCTTATCGATGAAAAACAGGGTAAGAACCTTGATTTGCTGAGTATTCAGGCGAAGTTCTTTATCCAGATGTTCACGGATTGTACGTCTGATCATATGACGCTGGATGAGCATAGGGTCAATATCCCCCACGACATCACCGACTTTCATATAGTAGGTATCAGAAGGTGTTTCCAGTGTAAGATAACCCTCTTTGCCCGTTCGGATCTCGCTTATCCGGTAACCCTGATAAATATCACGTCCTGTTTCGTCATCAAGTGTCATACCGTCATATACGGTAATCTCTGAACGATCTACGTTCCCTTTTTTATCGGCTATATCAACAAGAACAGTACCGCTGATAACATTTTTCTTACTATTAATACTGACCAGTTTCACATAAGGGCTGTTGCTTGCATTCTGGACTTCAAGCCCGGCAACCTCGATCTGTTTGACCAGTTTTTGGTTGTAAGCATCAATGGCGTCAAGGCGGTACACCATATGATGTTTATGAACATGTGTTGCTGAATAGCGTAAGGTGAACATGGGGTGCATAGCATCAAGTGCGGTTTTACCCGCACCGTTCAAGCCACCATCAACACTTTGCGGTTCATCGACAATAATAATTGGACGTGTAGCACGGATTAAATCAATGGGCTTATCCAGATCGTCCACAGTTGTTTTTTCACTGGACTGATAGAGCTTGTTAACATCTTTTTTGTTAATCGCACCCACAGTCATTACCATGATCTGCATAACAGAACTGGTTGCAAAATTTCGAACATCCGCAGGTTTTGCCGAATCATACAGATAGTATTCGTATGGAACTCCCGCATACAGGCTTTTGAAATGTTCTTCAGTGATTTGTAGTGTTTTATAAACGCCTTCCTTGATAGCAACTGAAGGAACCACAATAATAAATTTACTCATGCCATAGCGTTTATTTAGCTCCAGCATGGTGCGAAGATAAACATACGTTTTACCTGTCCCTGTTTCCATTTCGACAGTAAAATCATGACTGTCAAGGACAGGTGAAGGTAGAAGCTGGTTTTTTAACTGAACATTGTTCAGATTTTTAAGCAGTACATCATCTTCGGGTATTTGTGGGTTAACAGGCATTGAACCCGTTGCGCCTTCAAATGAGAGTGCACCCTGAGCTGGGGCCAGCACAGTCATTTCGCTTTCCCATTTCTCTTGCCCTTCAAACAAATCACAGACCGAAGTTATGGCGTTTTGCTGATAGGTAAGGTCAGATTCAAAATGTAGTTTCATCTCATTCCCTTACAGGCTGTGCAGGTTAGTCAGGCCATGTTGTTCCAGAATGGCGCAAAGATTTGTTTTAGCAACGTTATTTTCAAATGCGTCATCAAGGAAATAGCAGACCGTATCTTTGCCAGCTTTTAAACTCTTATGCCAGTCAATGATCCCTTTGGTTAGTGCCTCAACAGAAGAGGCAGGGATTTGACGGGTAAAGCAGGTAAACAATTTTCCACCGTCAACACAAGAAACGGTTAATCCATCAAACTGACGGGTTTCAATGTTAACACTCAAGTCAATGCCACGCTTTAGCATTAACTCTGTGAGCAAATCTTCTTCACTACGGCCTTCAAGGATTGGGCTTACATAGGCATCAATCTGTTCTGAAAGGGTTTCTGCTGTGGCTTCCCACGGACGGATATTAGATGTATCGAGTTTAAACACACGAAAACCGGTATCTCCATTCCAGTCTGGATTAATTGCTTTAACCTTATTACCTGCACGGCGGAGGCGTTCTTTCGTTAATTCAGATAGATACAATGGCTTATCAAGCTCTTCGCAGAAGTAGATTGCAGAAAGATCTTCCTTATTGCTTTTAGATAGTGTTTCAGGGAGTTGAACCAGAATGAACTTTCTATCTTGTTTATCCGTCTCGTTCAATTCGTACACTGCTTGCCCTGTAGTACCACTTCCCGCAAAAAAATCCATGATAATATCATTTTCTTTGGTCGCTATTTGTACAATCCGCTGTAGCAACCTCACGGGTTTTGGATTAGGAAATGGTGAACGTGTGCTATCAAATAGTTCTGCTAACTGTTTTGTACCTTCATCTGTGTGCCCAACATGCTCAAATCCCCAAAGAGTTTGTGGAGGAATAGTGTCTCTCACCTCTGAGCGAAATCTTTTTAGTCGCGGCTTGTTATTACCATCTTCGCCAAACCATATTCTGTTATCAGAAATTAACTCTTCAATTTTATCCTTGTTAAATCTCCAACTACTACCAGCGGGAGGATAATGTTCCATCCCCGAGGGGGATGTGATACCAAAAACTGCATAATCTCTGACTTCAGTTCTGAGAAGATTATCTGAAGCCCATACACCCCTAGGGTCATTATCTAAATTCTTGTATGTTGATTCTTGTTGCTTACTTCTTGGTAAGCCGAGTATTTTTGATTGGTCTGATTTTTTGTAGCAAAGAATATAGTCATGTGACTCTGAAAAGTTTTTTGAATCTGCTTTTGTGCTATATTTTTTTTGCCAAATAACATTGGCAACAAAATTTTCTTGCCCAAAAATATCATCGCACATTAATTTCAAGTTATTGACTTCATTGTCATCAATGCTTAAAAATATAAACCCATCCTCTTTGAGAAGATTTCTTGCAAGTTTAATACGTGGATACATCATATTCAACCAGTCTGTGTGATAACGCCCACTGGTTTCTGAATTAGAACTTACACGCACGCCATCTTCTGTTTGCCCAGTAATCTCCAGATAATTTTTCATATTATCTTGGAAGTTATCAGGATAGACAAAATCTTTACCGGTATTGTAAGGAGGATCGATATAAATAAGCTTAACTTTTCCGGCATAACTTTTTTGAAGAAGTTTTAACACTTCAAGGTTATCACCCTCGATCATGAGGTTCTTGGTGTTATCCCAATCAACGCTTTCATCTTTACATGGGCGTAAGGTGCCACGGGAAGGGGTAAGAGCAAGCTGACGAGCCTGACGCTTACCATGCCAGTTCAGGCCATAGCGTTCTTCTTTGTCGTCTACATTTTCACCCAAAAGCTGCTTTAAAACCTCAAAATCAACACTGTCTTCATTAAAAGCTTCAGGAAACAATGATTTAAGTTTGGTGATGTTATCGGCAGTGATATTCATTGATTGCAGTTCGGGCATTTCAGGCGAAAGTTTGTTCATTGACCATTCCACGTATCTGTATCAGGTTACTGTGTGATGGGGGATATTTTACGGTAAATAGTGCATTTCATCAATGAACAGTGTGCTACAGATTTCTTTTTAAATCATTATGTTAATGCATTTATTGAATGTCCTGTCCTTGTATTAGTACAATTAGCTTTTATGCGTCTACCAAACATTATCAGGATGTGATGATGGCTAAACTGAACAAGAAACAACTTGCTTTACTCAAGGAAATGCCTGCCGATCAACTCATGCAAATAATTTGTGATATTGCAGAGAGTAATGGTCAGGCAAAATCCTTTATTATTAATAAATATCTGTTAACTCCAGAAGAATCACTGAAAAAGGCTGAGGCTGAATACAAAAGGGTAATTAAAACAAAACGCTTTTATGATTATTATGAAGCAGCGGTTTTTTTTGAGGGGCTATACAGGAATGTCATATTTCCACTTGAAAAGACGGTATTAACGCTGCCTGAAAAAACCGAGGCGTTTTGCCATGATTTACTGCTCTCATTTGATAAAGTCAGCGAAATTGCTGATACATCAGATGGATCATGGATGGACTATTATAATGGTGCTGCCGAAATATGGTTGAAATCCCTGTCCCTACAAAAAGACAAAAGCATTGATGTTATAGCGGATAAAATACTTTCCGTGCTTAAAGGTGATGTATATTTTAACTTTGATATTTTTGATAAGTATAAAAAAGAGCTGGGATACAATGTTATTCGTGCTTTAAGGGAAAGTCTTCTTAAGACAGGTGATGTTAATTATGCTGTTGAGTTAAGTCTGTATATCAGGGATGTTGATTTCATCAGGCAATGCTTTGAGAAAAGAAAACTGAACCAGCCAGAATACATCATTAAGTTTGCTGAGTTGCTGGTTGATGAACTGTGCACTGAGGAAGCCATTCAGGTTCTCAATAAAATCAAAGAAGATAAATCAGTTGATCAGGCAGGGCTTCGTGATAAATGGACTGAGGTGTTGGCTCTGGCGTTGATTGAAGAAGGCGAGATTCAGCAGGCAAAAACAATTTGTATAGACGGATTTAAGAACAGGTGTGATGTTATTTTTTATAATATCTATAATCGGGTAGAGAAAAATAATGACTCACTGGATTTGTTCTCTGGCATAGCAAAGAAAAAAGGCTTTCCG
Source organism: Serratia sp. HRI (assembly GCF_010119335.3). Taxonomy (NCBI): domain Bacteria; kingdom Pseudomonadati; phylum Pseudomonadota; class Gammaproteobacteria; order Enterobacterales; family Yersiniaceae; genus Serratia; species Serratia sp. HRI. The sequence continues at coordinate 4,624,447 of NZ_CP083690.1, forward strand.
TTTGTTATTCTTTTCTTGTCCGGGACAGATAGTTATGGAAAACTTGATTCTGAAGTCATGAATGCGAGTGAAAATGAAATCGCAGAGATGATGTCTTTATTACGCGGTTCTTTTGTTCGTACCTTATCGAGTGAGCTTTACAGGCATGGTTATGCATGTTCTGCAACTCTGCTCCGTAGAGTGCTGGCAGAGGACAGTATCAGTCGTTCTCAGAGTAAATACTACACCTATGCAGCATCTGATATGAAAAAAAGCATTGATTACAGTAAAGATATTACATGGACTGAAAAAATCCCTTCTACAGAAGAGTATTTAAAATCCCTGTTTATTGAGCACAAAAGAAAATACGCACTCTGGGAAATAATGCTGGAAAAAATCGCTGGTTTAGTGATAGAGAAAGATTCAGTATCATATTCAGCATAGAGTGTAATTAAGCATGAAGTTGAAAGGCCGCGAACGGCCTTTCCCTTTATTTATTTGAAGCAAACTCAAACGGCCTGACCATATGATTGCTGTTAGCATCAAGGAAATCGGCCCACCACTGAAGCATCAGACGGCGTTGATCAAGGTGTTTAGCCTTGTGGGTATAAGCAGCACGGACGCTGTTGCTTTCCTTATGGCTCATTTGAAGCTCTACAGCGTCTTCTGACCATAGCCCGGACTCAATTAAGGCACTACAGGCCAGAGTGCGGAAACCGTGTCCACAGATGTCCTGCTTCGTGTTATATCCCATATTACGCAGGGCTTTGTTGATGGTGTTTTCACTCATGGGTTTAAACGAGTCATAACAGCCAGTGAAGATTAATCCATCATCATGGCCTTCTTCATAAGTCAGTTGTCGGATCTCTTTTAGTATCCTCATAGCTTGCTTACAGAGGGGAACGAAGTGCTTACGCTTCATTTTAGCCCCACGAGTCGAATGTTTGACGTTTTCAATTGCTTCACGCTGTTCGGGTATCACCCATAACTTACTTTTGAAATCAATTTCTGACCAGCGAGCGAAACGAAGCTCACTGGAACGAATGAAAATCATCAGATTGAGCTGTATTGCCAGTATGGTTAACCTGCGGCCTTTGTATTCGGCAATTTTGTTCAGTAGCTGGGGTATTTCTTCCAGCTCAAGTGCAGGGCGGTGTTCAGTTTGTGGTTTCTGAACTGCACCTTCCATATCATAGGCTGGGTTATGGCGTATCAGCTTTTGCTGGACGGCATGACGCAGGATTGCCGTAATGTATTGTTGAATGCGCATGGCAACTTCAAGATAACCAAGAGCCTCAACTTTTTTCACCGGAACCAGCAGATCACCCGTATCCAGTTCGGCAACATCTTTGTCACCGATTACCGGGAAGACATAAGTTTCAAGGCGCTTCCATACGGCATCACCATAATCATCAGACCATTTTGTTTTCGTGGAGAACCACGCTTTGGCTACTGTTCTGAAGGAGCGTGTATTATCACGTTTGGCTTTAAGCTCTTTAACCTCTGCCTGTTTCTTTGCATTAGGGTCAATACCCTGAGCCAGAAGCCTTCTGGCCTCGTCACGGCGTTGTCTTGCGTCAGAAAGAGAAACAGCAGGGTAAACACCGATAGAGAAAAGTTTTTGCTTTCCTTCGAAACGGTAGGCCATTTGCCAGTATTTCGAACCTTTAGGGGTAACACGAAGGAACATACCAAAGCCATCAGTCAGCTTATATTCCTTCTCAAGGGGTTTTGCATTTTTTGCTTTAATATCAGTCAGTGACATGAAAACGCCCCCTCGTTTGTTGGTAAAAGGGAAATCGAACCAGCATTACCAGCATTTTTACCATCAAAATGATATGGCTTCGAGTGGTTTTTAGTGAACGAGGGTGAACGACTGAGAGGGGATAACCAATTGATAGAAATGCAGAAAGCAGACGTTAGTGAACGTCTGCTTCCCTTAAATTGGCTCCTCTGACTGGACTCGAACCAGTGACATACGGATTAACAGTCCGCCGTTCTACCGACTGAACTACAGAGGAATCGTGTGAACGGGGCGCATCATATCCAGCGGCCCCGGGTGTGTCAACGCTAAATTGCCTTGAGTGGTGCGACTGCTCGGTATCTGAGCAATGTGCCCGTCAATCAGCCCATTGCGCGTCGTTCTCCGCCTGGCTGCGTAGCAGGCGCGCCAGCGGATCCTGGCGGTAGAAGCGGCAAAAGTGCTGGTACAGCGCCGGGAAGCGTTCGGCCAGCAGCTCGGGGGCGCTGAAGAAATACTCCGACAGCACGGCGAAGCACTCGGCTGCATCGGTGGCGGCGTAGGCATCCATGCTGGCGGCCTCTTCACCGACCATGTCTATCTCGTCCTGCAGGCTTTCCATCGCGGCGTGCAGATCGTGCTCCCAGGCGGCCACCTCGCGCAGCGGGATCGGCGGTACGCCGGTGGCGACGCCGCCGTTGCGCATATCCAGTTTGTGCACCGCTTCGTGGATCACCAGATTGAAACCGGAAAGATCGAAAGAGTCCTGCACGTCTTGCCAGTTGAGCACGATCGGCCCCTGTTCCCAGCTTTGGCCGGACTGCACCACCGGCCCCGAGTGCACCAGGCCAATTTCGTCCTGCCATTCGTCTTCCACCACGAACGGAGTGGGGTAGAGCAGAATTTCGTTGAAGCCGTCGAGGCACTCCGCGCCGAGTTCCAGCACCGGCAGGGCGAACAGCAGGGCGATGCGCGCCTGCATTTGCGAGGTGAGCTGCAGCCCCTGCAGCGGCACGATGCGCTTTTGCTGCAAGATCTGCCCGGCAACGGCCACCAGCCGCTGCTGCTCCTGCTCATTCAGCGGCGAGAGCAGCGGGATCGCCAGCGCGTCCTGCCACTGGGCCTGAGTGTCTGCCTGGGGTTGAGAGGGTTGAGTCGCTTTCCACGGCCATTTAATCATCAGGTTGCTCGTAAACTCATCACTTGAACGTTCAGCGGTATGCTAATGCTGTAAAAATGCCGTAAAAGCGGGCATGATAGCAAGCGTTGTTAGGAGAGATGCCGGAGCGGCTGAACGGACCAGTCTCGAAAACTGGAGTAGGGGCAACTCTACCGGGGGTTCAAATCCCCCTCTCTCCGCCACTATTCAATCACTTACGAATAAATCTTTCAACGATCCCCATCACAGTAAAACCAGCGTTCCTATCGGCTGTCGTCCCTCATATCCCTGTCCCGACGTTATCAAACCGTCTTTTCGTCTCACTCTTTGTCCTGCTGTGATCGCCACCCCGACCTGCGCCGTTTTCCCGTTTTTACGCCTCCTGTCACGCGATGCGGTGTTGTACTGTTGCCCGCGGGTAGGGTAATTTGCTGATGGCAATGATGACTGACGCGGGGGCTAACGGGCATGAACGAGAAAATCGACTATCACATCGAGAAATACCATTTCGCGCCGCTGGATGAGGCCCCGCGGCTTGCGCACCAGTGGAGCGAAGTGCTGAACGAGTGCCGCGAGACGCAGGCCGGAGCGGAAGAGCGTCTGCGCATTGCGCTGCTCAACGTGGACTACGTAACCAGCTTCGAACTGCCTTTCCGGTTATTGCTGGTGCGGGCGCCGCAGCTGATCGCCGGAATACGGGAGGAGCTGCCGCTCAGCCAGAAGAATGTGGTGTTCAACGGCAAGCGTTTCGGCTGCGTCTACAGCCTGAAAAGCGATTTGAGCGGCGTGCCGGAGGCCTTTCAGTACAGCCTGTCGACCCGCATTCACCGCCGGGCGGCATCGGGCGTGGACGCGCTGCCTTACCGGGAAATCGCCAAGGCGCTCAAGGCGCCGCGTGAGCGGCTCAGACTGGCGCTCGAGCAAGGGCTGCCGGTAACGGCGCTGGACGGATTGTTCTGGTTCGGCATCCAGCGCATTGCCGCCGAGGTGCGCAGGCTAAGAAAAACCGGCATGGCGATCGTGACGGCGGAAACGGAGATCTTCGACACCCTGACCGGCACCACGCGCAAGGTCCCGGTGTACCGCCTGGCCGAGAGTTAATGGCCGATAGCCGGCGGTTCAGACTCTAAAGCTTGATTCCCGCCGGGCTTTGCCTGGCTCTTCCAGGTTCTTTTTTACCCGCGTCTCCTCGCCGCTCGGCAAGCAAACCGACGCGACGTATTCCTCAAACCTGAAACGTGTTCGCTCTGCCGCTGTACAACGCAAACGGCGGGCCACCGCCGATAGCCGATGCCATGATGGTGTTTCCGGTCGGCGGCGCCGTTTGCCGCCCACCTTTGGCTAGCATCGACGAGGGTTTGAAGGGGAAGAGTATGTTGAAACGTTTTGCACTGCTGTGCTGGTGCCTGTTCGGCGCTAACGCGCTGGCGGCGGGCCCCAATGCCAATATCAAGTATTACGGCTATGGCTGGCTGGACTTTTATGAAACCGCCACGCCGTCTTTCAGCGCCACAGAAGCGCTTAAGGCGATTACCGACACCGGCTTCAGTATGACCAATCTGAATGTGGTGCACACGATGGCAAGCCTTAATCTGCCTGTTTGCGCCGGTGGCACCTGCGCCGTGAATATTCAGGCTGGCTCGGGGGCGGTATCGGGATCGCCGTTTATCGATATCTGCCCTGGGGCGGTCTCGAACAGCAGTTGCCGGGCCGCAGGTTCCTGGAACGCCATCTGGACGGTGGTCAAGAAGATCGCCGAAGCTAAATATAAGCCCGGCGCCATTTATTTTATCGATGAGCCGTTCGACGTTCCTGCCTTACAGACCGCGGGGAAATATGACGCTTACCAATACTCCAGCTATGTTTGCACCCTGCGGCAGGCCATGCAGCAGTATGGGGTCGCGATCCCCGTCTATACCATCTTGTCCTACCGGCATGCCAACAACGCCGAATGGATCCGTGAAATACAGCAGGGCGCACCCGCGACCGCGTGCCCGGCCAACGTCAAAAGCACGCCCGATTGGGTTGGGGTGGATAACTACAACTGGTCGGTGGCGGATATGTGGAGTACCTACAATCGCCTGGCGCCGATAAGCGCCGCCGGACAAAAATGGGTGTTGGTACCGCCTTCTACGGCGTCGTTAGGAATGAACGACCAGCAACTTCATGCGCAAATTCAACTGTATTGGGATTTCATTAATCGGTATCCGACTGCGCCCGTGGTTTACATCATGAACTGGCGGTTTGATCGCGCGGTCACCGAGAACCGCGCGGCCTTCCCCGAATCGACCGCCTTATTGTCTTTCATGGCGAACACGCTGCTCACCAAACCTTAAGCGTGCAAAAAGGAGGTTCACATCAGGAACCTCCTTAATCATGGTACCGCTTATCGATAGGCTTCATTGCGCGCGATCGCGTATTTGCCGCTGCCCAGCAGCAGGATGGCAAGCCCGCCCATAAAGAACACCAGTTCGTTTTCAATGCCCCAGGCGCCGACGTCGGTGACGGTGAATACCTTGCCAGTGCCCACCATCAAAAACGCCACCACCAGCGTAAAGGCGTAAACCAGCGCGGCGGGGCGGGTGAACAGCCCCAAAATGATCAGTATCGGCGCCAGGATCTCGCCCACATACACGCCATAGGCGATGAAGGCGGGCAGCCCCTGTTCCCGCAGCGCTCCGGCGATCCAGCCGACGCCATGCTGAATTTTCGCTACGCCGTGAAACAGCATCAGCCCGCCGAAGGTCAATCTGAGCGCCAACTTGCCGGCGTCCGGGCGATCAAAAAGACGAGTGAATGCCGCATTCAGTGATTTAACCATGGCCTTTTCTCCTGAATAGGAATGATTTTCAATCAATGTACCAGCCAGGTGAATGCGAAAGATGTCCTGGATCAGTAAAACGGTGGGCTTCGCGTCGACTTTTCGCGTGAGGTGGAGGGATAGCTGAAAGGCGGCGGCTCTCTCAGGGAGCGCACGTTCAAGGAGGCAGGGGAGGTTGCGTTCCGCTTTTTCACCCGCAATAACATTCTCACACCGGCTGAACGTAGGGTAAAAAAAGTCTCTGGGCCGTTTTCACGCGTTACCTGGTTATGCGGCTGCACATTCTTTTTATGTCTTTTTTTACCCCCGGAGTCGCGGCGGCGTCACTGTGTGAGGATGGTGGCAACATAAAGATCAATAAGGTTTTTTTCCTTAATAATAATCGACGAAGCGCGTGTGATATAACTCCATAGGGTTAATCTTGTTTTTATTTTGTACCGCTAACTAATTAGCGGTTCTTTTTCGCCATCTTATTGGGAATTATCTTGCTTATTTTGTTTTGCGAAAGTTGATCCTGTGGAAAGGAATGCTGCTCGTTGCATTTATTTTCGATTTTTTCCTTTTTTTTTGATGTGAATTCAACGGTGAAGAGATTCCGACTGATTTTATGAGTGGCATTATGATCGGTTGTAAACTTTGGTGAACTATTTTTATCAGACTAAAAATAACAGAAATACTGATTTTTTAAGTTGTTGAATTGTTTAATAATTGTATATTATTTTGTTAATTTTTTATTAAAAAAATAATGTTTTTCCTTGATATTGGTTTTGGCTTTGCTAGTATCAAATTAGTGGTCTTATCAGTTAGGAAAACATCCCTTGAGCATGGAGTGGATCGCTGGTCATAACGGGGTTATCGCCGTCACAAGATTGAAGTGGTTATTTTTCCGGCAGGTGAAATGATATTATTTATACCACTTTATCGAACCCAGCGATTTTTTAGATGCTGACTCAGTGCTGGCCTGGCGTAAAAGAATACGTCGGTGAGTGGGGGAGTGAATCTTAAGTTAATCTGATCATTACCCTGGGTTAACTATAAAAAATGCGCTTTATCAACCCAGCTGTTTGCGCGCCAATACCGTGTTAGGTGCGCCACGGCGGAATGTTAACTCAGAACCTAAGCTTTAAAATTAATAATCAAAACTCTCGCCAAATTGTTTATTTTCACACCAGGTTTCGCATTTGTAAGTACTGAGTGCTGGAAATGAAAGTCACACTGTCATCGTGTTCTCATGATCATTTCGTGCTACCCGATCGCAAGAAACGAATGACTGTCATGCTTGTATGAAAAAATTTCACTATTTAGCATAGTTACCATTTGATTGTTAAATTATTTGTATTCTGAGGTTTTATTGGAATTATCCTACCAACGGAGAAACGTTGTTTTTAGGGCATTTTTTGATTTTTTTCCTATTATTAGCTTGCATAATTATTGCTTGTAACTTATTGATTTTAAAATTAAAAAATAAATGTGTAAATGTAAAATAGTTTAAACCGATCACTGAGTTTTTATTGATAGGTTTAATCTATTATTGTTGTTAATATTAATACATCTAAACAATTTGCGGGCTTGGTGACGACTAATTACGCTAAAAGGACTCTGGGAAAGACTGGCGAATGTAAAAGCCCATTTTTATAGGCTTTATGTTTGTAGTGCTGATGAAAAGGATATCAGGCCATGAATGAAGTCATCTCAACAGCAGTTAACGGCGTCGAATTTGACCCTCGATACAGTGAAATTGAATTCACGTTATCGGAATTTGACAGCCAAACCGATCCGCTGAATGCCGTGGATAATGCGCGCGACATCAATTGGCATGCTATTCGCGAGCAATCCGCCGCCTTACTTGAACAGTGCTTCGATTTACATGTCGTGCTGTGGTTTATGCGCGCTAACCTTCATATCGATGGTTTTTCGGCTGTCTATCAAGGCATCACGACTATCGACGGCAAATATGCCGAAGAGGGGAGCACCATTTTCCCTCAGGCCGATATGGAGCCGGCGACGGACAGCTTCCATGCGGCCGCGTTAGGCTGGCTCGCCACCTCGTCCTGCCTGCACGAAATCAAAAACAGCAAGATCTTCCCCGATACGCCGTTAACCACCGATGAACTGCTCAATATGCGAATGGACGAGCAGGAAGGTAAAAGCCTGCATTTTTCGGAAGTGGTGAAGGTGTTGGGGCAGGCTGACAGCTATTTTGCCGGCAGAAATATGCCGTCATTAAAAGAACAGCTGTCGCGGGGAATCGACGCCCTGGAGCGCGTGGAAAACTACGCCAACCTGCAGGCTGAAGATTACCGGCTGGACTGCCGCCAGGTACGCGACTATTTAGCGCTCTTCAGCCGCCAACTGCTCTCTCTCGAACAGCAGGAGTTGCCGGAGGAGATCGGCGCTGCGCCGGCCGACGCGGAAGCGGCGGAGGTGCCGGCCACCCTGCCTGGCAAATATATCCGTTCCCGGCAGGATGTCATTTTGCTGTTGGACCAGGTTTTGGACTATTTCCAAAACTATGAGCCCAGCCATCCGGCCCCCATTCTTATTCGACGTTCACAAAAAATGATCGGTATGGACTTCGCGACGATTGTTGAGGAGCTTTTGCCGGAATCTCTGGCCTCGTTAAATCAATTGTCCGGGAAGTAATTTTTCTCACAAAGGAGTTTTCCAATGGCTAAGGACTCAAGCTCTCAGAAATTTATCGGTAAAAATAACGCGCCCCGCGTGCAAATTGAATATGACGTAGAGCTCTACGGTTCACAAAAGAAAGTAGAGTTACCTTTTGTCACGGGGGTCATGTCCGATCTCTCTGGGCATCGGAAAAAACCTTTGCTGCCGATCGAAGAGCGGAAATTCCTGACGTTCGATCAGGACAATTTCAACGATCGCATGCGGGCCATTAAACCTCGTCTTCAATTTTACGTGGAGAATACCTTGAGTGAGGACGATGCGCTGCTGGACGTGGAATTAGAGTTTGAATCGATGGAGGATTTTTCGCCCGGCGCCATCGCCAAACGGGTTCCGCAGATGCAACGCCTGCTGGAGGCCCGCGAACATCTCACGGAACTGATCACGTATATGGATGGCAAATCCAGCGCGGAAGAGGTGGTGAAGAATCTGCTTGAGAAGCCCGATTTTCTGCATCGTTTGGTGACGGATGCACGTAAAACGGTCGCGGATGCAGAACAGGATGTGCAGGATTCCGGGAATAAAGGAGATGAGGAATGAGAGCGAGGCAACGACGCTATTCAGCTAAGCAGCAGGCAACGGCGGTCGCTGAAGTTGAAACGCAGGAAACGGAAAACGAGCTTGACGGTCTGCTCAAGCGTTCGTTCCGGCCCAGAACGAACGAGGCCTCAGAAGCGGTTCGTCGGGCCATCGGCACGCTGTCCGAATATGCCAACCAGGGCAAGGTCAAGGTCAGCCAGGATGTCGTATTGACCATTGAATCGCTGATCGCCCAGATTGACGAGCAGCTTTCGCAGCAGATGAACAATATCTTGCACCATAAGGAGTTCCAGAAGCTGGAGTCCGCCTGGCAAGGTCTGAGTTATCTGGTTGACAATACCAACGTCAGCGAAACGCTGAAGATTCGGGTATTGAACATCAGCCAGGATGAGCTGACGCGCAATCTGCGGCGCTACCGAGGATCGGCCTGGGATCAAAGCCCGGTGTTCAAACAAATTTATGAACAAGAGTATGGCCAGTTCGGTGGCGAGCCGTTCGGCTGCATCATCGGCGATTTTGAGTTCGATCACAGCCCGATGAGCGTGACGCTGCTGACGGAGCTGGCGAAAATTTCCGCCGCCTCGCACTGTCCGTTTATTTCCGCCGCTTCGCCGTCGCTGCTGCAGATGAGCAAGTGGAACGAATTGGGCAACCCGCGGGATATCGGCAAGATTTTCACCACGCCGGAATACGCTTCCTGGCGCCGCCTGCGCGAAAGCAACGATTCGCGTTATCTGGTGCTGACCATGCCGCGTTTCCTGTCGCGTTTGCCTTACGGTGCGAAGACCAACCCGATCGAAGAGTTCGCTTTCGAGGAGGCCGTCAGGCCGGATATGGATGATGATTTCTCCTGGGCCAACTCGGCGTATGCGATGGGCGTCAACATCAACCGCGCCTTCCATGAGTACGGCTGGTGTTCGAAAATCCGCGGCATCGAATCCGGCGGCTCGGTGGAGGAACTGCCCGCCTACGCGTTCCCTTCCGATGAGGGCGGTTATGAGCTGACGTGCCCGACGGAGGTCGCCATTTCCGATCGGCGCGAGCAAGAGCTGTCAGACGCCGGGTTCTTGCCTTTGGTGTATCGCAAACATTCTGATTTCGCCGCCTTTATCGGTTCTTGCACCATGCATGCCCCGGCGAAATATGAAGATCCGGATGCGACGGCCAACGCCAAGCTTTCTTCCCGGCTGCCGTACATTTTTGCCACGTGCCGCTTTGCACACTATTTGAAATGCATCGTACGCGACAAAATCGGTTCTTTCCGTTCCAGAGACGATATGCAGCTGTGGCTGAATGATTGGCTGATGAATTACGTGGATGGCGATCCTTCCGTGTCGACGGAAGCGACGAAAGCGCGTCGTCCATTGGCCGCCGCCGAAGTTCGCGTTGAGGACGTTGAAGACGATCCGGGTTATTACCGCGCACATTTCTATTTGCGCCCGCATTACCAGTTGGAAGGCATGACCGTGTCCTTGCGATTGGTATCAAAACTTCCGTCAGCCAAAAAAGATGGGAGCAGATAAGTCACGGCTGGTTATTGGTTTGGATATTGCCGACGTTAATTATTAAATGGCGTGGGTGAGAATTGATATTTCATTGAAATTTAGCGGCGTTATTCTCTGCGTCATGGCTATTTATTAATGGCTAATGGGTTCCCATTGTCGCTATTTCAATGATTGCGTAGGCAATATAACGACTTATCTGAGTAGACATTTCAATTAACGTAGTAGGACCTGTCAGTCAAGGAGACAAAAATGAGCACTAAAGCTTTAGTAGACTATTTTTTGAAGATTGAAGGTGTTGACGGTGAATCCCCTGACCAAACTTATCCGGGATGGATTCAGCTGCAAGCCTGGCAATGGGCGGAGGAAAATGCCGGGCGCTGGGGATTCGGCAGCGGCGGTGGTTCCGGCAAAGTCGAAATGAAAGACTTTGAATTCCGTATGGTAAGCAATAAGGCTTCGCCGAAGCTGTTTCTGATGTGCGCCACCGGCGAGCATATTCCTCAGGCAAAACTTGTTTGCCGTAAATCAGGCCAGGGTCAGCAAGATTTTATTGCCGTGACCTTCAGTAACTGCCTGGTTTCCTCATTCAAGACCGTGGGTAATATGCCGCTGAACTCCACCATCGGTACTGAAATCGATACCGTGCTGCCAACCGATGTTATCAAGCTGAATTTCGCACGTATCGAAGTTGAGTACAAAGAGCAAAACAACGATGGCTCCATGGGTGCGGTGATTAAGACGGGGTATGACCTCAAGCTTAACGCCCGCATCTGATCATTGATGTCGTAACACTTATTGCAGGCCGTCTGCCCGCAGATCTTGCGGGCAGACACAATCATTACCGCGAGGTGTTAAATGAAAGCGTCATTACCCATGCTATTCGATAAGCTCAGCGTGAGAAGTCAAAGCGGCAGCGCCGATAATTGGCGGCGCGTCCTGGTGCGCGATATCGAATTCTTATTGAATGACGCATCGCGCAGCGCAGATTTAAAACTTCACGATTATGCGCACAGCGAAAGCTCGGTATTGAATTATGGCCTGCCGTCGCTGAGCCAACGAATACCGATTAATACCGATCCGCTAACGCTGGCGAGACATATACAAAGAATCATTACGTCTTTTGAGCCACGGCTGGATCCGAAAACGATTCGCGTGGTGCCGGTAGTGAATGAGCGTCAATCGTATGTATTGGCGATCTTATTCGATATCTATGGCACCTGCTCATTACCGGGTGACGAAATGCTGGTGAATTTGCGCATAGCTCTTGATTATTCCTGTGGCGCCGTACACGTATTTGATTAATAGAGGTGACTATGTTCAGTGAGCGTTTTCTCCAATTATATAATGATGAGCTGCGTTATTTTCGCGAGGCCGGCCGTCAGTTCGCCTCTTCGCATCCCCAGGTCGCTCAGCATTTAGGCATGCATATCGACGGCGTGCTGGATCCTTTCGTCGAGCGCCTGTTGGAGGGCTCTGCTTTTCTTTGCACCCGCATTCAGGAAAAGCTGAACAACGAGCAGCCAGAATTCGCCTTGCAAATGCTTTCGCGCCTAGCGCCCTTGTGGTACACGCCGGTTCCTGCGATCGCCACCGTCGCGATTAAGCCCGATCTCTCTTTTCCCCAGTGGCATAGCCAGGTTGACCTGCCGCGCGGGAGCCGAATGACCCTGAACGATATCTCGCTGAACAACAAACCCGCCACGTTCACCACGGCGCGGCATATTAAAGTGCAGCCCGTTGAGATTGCACTGGCGGAATGCGAAATCCTGCCGCCTCACCATTTGCCCGACGGCGCCGCCAGGCATATGCAAGACTGTTCGGCCTACGTCAGAATCGGCCTGACCACGCACGGCGTGTTGCCCGTCTCGGAACTGGATCTCGAGCCGTTGCACCTGACGTTGGCGGAAGATACGGTGCGGGCCAACCAGCTGATGGCCGCGCTGCTTAATCGCACTTTGCGCATCGTGCTATGGGCGAAAAACGACGATCGGCCGGTCATCAAAGTCTTGCAACCGGAAAGCCTGCGTCTGGGCGGCGTCGGCGACGAAGAGGCGCTGTTGCCCACCGCGGTGGGGGAATTGCCCGGCAACCGGCTGATGCGCGAATACTTTGCGGCGCCGAGCCGCTTCTTCAGCCTGGAGCTGCATGGCGTGCGGGATTTTCTGCGCCAATGTGAACGCGTCCATGAATTCGAGATTTTGTTCGCGCTTGAGCAACGCCCGCTTACGCTGATCGGCCGCGTCAACGCCAGGGATTTTCATCTTTTCGCGACCCCGGTCATCAACCTGTATCGCCGCCATTGCTCGCCGGTGCTGCTGACGGGAGAGCGCACGGAGCACCAGCTGGTGGTCGATCGTTTGAACACCTCGCTGTATGAGATACACAGCGTAAAACAGGTGAAAGGCATGCTGCCCGACGGCAACCCGGTGATTTTCTCTTCGCTGCAGGCCGACGTGCACTACGACTGCGAGCGGGAGCCGGCCGGTTATACGCTGCACCGTCGCCGGGAGCCGTCGCCCTCCAAGTACAACAATCCGCACCTGCCCAACGAAGATACCTTCATCGCCATCTCGCCGGGCAAAAGCGGCATCGACATCGATGACATCACGTCGCTCAGCGTCGAGGCGCTGGTCTGCGAACGGCATCTGGTGCCTGCGCACCTGCAGCAACCGCATTTTCAGCTGGAAACGGCGATGCCGATCCACCAGGTGGAGATCGTCCGCTATCCGAGCAACCCTGTTGCAGTGCCTAACATCAGCCAGGCGTGGCAAGCGATCCAGATGCTGGCCTCCAATCCTTTGCGCCATGCGCGCCCTGACGTGCAGGATTGCTCGGCGCTGTTGCGCGACTGGCTGTCGTTGTTCTGCCATCAGGATGACTCCAGCCAGCGCAAACGCATCGCCAGCATCAAAAACGCCTGGGTGGAGCACCACTTCGAACGCAATCAGGGGCCGGGGCCGCTCGCCTGGATCCGCGGGGCCGAGATCGCCGTCAACCTAAGCGCCAATCATCATGCCGATCACGGCGCCTATCTGTTCGGCAAAATATTGCACCACGCGCTGAGCCAATACGGCGACCTGAACCAAACGTTGAGCATGAAGCTGTTGCTGGATGGGGAAACCCACGCCGACTGGGGGGCGCTCTACTATGGCTGATATGTCGCTGATGCGCGAAACGGCGCTGTCGTTGGAACAGGCGCCGGCGCCGGAGTCCCAAGGCGAAAGCGTGGGCCAGGCCGAAATCCGCGGGCTGTCCAATCGGCAGGATTTCTTCGAGCTGTTGCGGCGCATTGAGCGTGCGCAGCCGGATGCGCCGCGGCTCGGCGTCTCCAACGATCGCAGCCGCGAAAGGCTCTGCATCACCCAGCCGGCGGATATGGGCTTCGCCTCGCGTGAAATCGCCTCCATCGTACAACGCCCTACGCAGGTGCTGATTCAGGCGCGGCATTTCGGCATGTTCGCCCCTTACGGCCCGCTGCCGATCCATGTGACCGAGCACGCGCGCACCGAAGTCATCGCCAGGCGTAATCAGGCGTTCCAGCAGTTTGTCGGCATCGTCAGCCAGCGCTTCGCCGTACTGCATTACCGGGCCTGGGCGCAGCTGAAGGCGATGATCGGGCATGACCATGACGATGACAAAAACCCGTTCTTGCATCATCTGCGGCAGACGGTGGGCGTCGACACCACGTTGGCCGTGAACCCGCATATCCAGCGCCTGCGTGAAGCCTACCCCGGCATTTATCTGCCGGGCCGCCGCTCGCTGCGCCAGCTTAACAAGATGCTGGCGGCCTACTTTGCCGTCCCCATCAAAATTACGCCGCGTTACGCCAAATGGATCGACGACGGCAAAAAAAACGGCAGCCAAAAGCTGGGCAAGCTGGGGAGCACGCGTATCGGTAGCCGCTTTTTCGATGCCCAGTACGGCGCGCATATTCAAATCGGGCCGCTGGGGGCCCCGCATTATCAGCAGTATCAGCGCGGCAGCCGGCGGCTGCAGGCGCTGGTGAGCATCTGCCATGACTTCACGAGCCATCAGCTGATGTTGGACGTCAGCCTGCTGATCGCCACGGAGCCGGGCATGGCGGCGCAGCTGGGCGGCAAGTCGCTGAGTAAAGACAGCTGGCTGACACCTAAGACAGGGACGTTTAGGCAGCTGGTTTATCAATCAACAACTTAATATAAGGAAATTTAAGGTGTATCAACGAGAACGTCTTTTTTCGCGATTGGGCCACTTTGCTTATCAGTCCTTCGTTGAAGCCACCAAGCTGTGCCGGACCTTCAGGCACGAATACGTGGAGCTTGAACACTGGCTGAAAGTTCTGGTGGACAAAGAACGCGGCGACTTGCCGCTGATCCTGGCGCACTACGCGATCAATATTCAGCGCGTCAGCGATGCGTTGGATCGCATTCTCCATACCTTGCCAAACCGGACGAATGCGGTGGTGGATCTGTCGACGCAGCTGGAAACGGTGGTGGAAAGAGGGCTGCTGATGAGCCAGCTCGCCGAAACGCCGTCCGGCGGCGTGCGCACCATCCATATCCTGGTCGGCATTTTGCAGGATCCCACGTTGCAGCGCAGCCTGTACCGGCTGAGCGAAGAGTTTAAAAAGCTGCCGATCCCGCAGCTGTTCGACGACTACCCGGTGATTCTGGCGGAGTCTGTCGAACACGAGGAGGAAGAAGAAGAAAGCTACGGCGCGCTCGGCGAGGCGCCGGATGCGCCCGAGACGGTCGAGATACTCGATAAATGGTGTGCGGACCTGACTCGTCAGGCGCGCGACGGTGAAATCGACCCGGTGATTGGCCGCGAAGCGGAGCTGCGCCAGGTGATCGACATTTTGCTGCGCCGTCGGCAGAACAACCCGATTTTGGTGGGCGAAGCCGGGGTCGGCAAAACGGCGGTGGCGGAAGCGCTGGCCTGCAAGATAGCCCAAGGGCAGGTGCCGCCGCTGCTGCAGGGCGCCCGGCTGCTGTCTTTGGATCTCGGGCGCATGCAGGCTGGGGCAAGCATGCGGGGCGAATTCGAATCGCGCCTGAAAGCGCTGATCGACGCCATTGCGCATTCGGCCGTGCCGGTGATTTTGTTCTGTGACGAGGCGCATACGCTGGTGGGCGCCGGCGGGCAGGCGGGCACCGGCGACGCCGTCAACCTGTTGAAACCGATGCTGGCCAGGGGCGCGCTGCGCATGGTGGCGGCGACCACCTGGTCGGAATACAAACAGTTCATCGAGCCGGATGCCGCGCTGACGCGCCGTTTCCAGTACGTGCTGGTTTCAGAGCCGGACGAAGAGAATGCGGTGAACATGATGCGCGCCATCGCCCCGCATTTTGCGCAGCACCACAGCGTCAAGATCCGCGAGTCGGCGCTGCAGGCGGCGGTGCATTTGTCGCTGCGCCATCTGCCGTCGCGGCAGCTGCCGGATAAGGCCATCAGCCTGCTGGACACCGCCTGCGCGCGGGTGGCGCTGAGCCGGCATGCGCAGCCTGAAAAAATCGAGTCGCTCGAGGCCGGGCTGGCGGTGAAGCGTACCGAAATGCACGGCCTGCAGGAAGAAAGCAAATTCGACGATCTGGCGCTCACCCGCATCAGCGAATTGCAGCAGACGCTCAGCGAGATGGAGGGAGAGCTGGATGCGCTGCGTCAGCGGCAGGCACAGGAGCAGCAGGCCGTCACCACCTTGCTCGATGCAGAGCAGCAGTCGCCGGATCGTTTGCCGCAGCTGGCTACCGAGTTGGGCGAGCTGCAGGACGGCGGCCTGCCGCTGGTGTATCCGTGGGTGGACGATCGCGTCGTGGCGGAAGTGCTGTCGGATTGGACCGGCATCCCCACCGGCCGCATGCTGCAAAGCGATCTGGACAATGCGCTCAATCTCAACCAACTGCTGAGCCGCCAGATATTCGGCCAGCAGACGGCGATCGATGAAATCGCGCAGGCGGTGAGGATCTCCCGCGCCGGTATCCAGGCGCACGATCGGCCGTTGGGCGTTTTCATGCTGTCCGGCCCGAGCGGCGTCGGCAAAACGGAGACCGCGTTCGCCCTGGCGGAGGCGATGTACGGCGGCGCGCATAACCTGATCGTCTTCAATATGAGCGAGTTTCAAGAGTCGCACACCGTCTCCACGCTGAAGGGGGCGCCGCCGGGCTATGTCGGCTACGGCAAGGGCGGCAAGTTGACGGAGGCGGTGCGCCGCAAACCTTATTCCATCGTCTTGCTCGACGAATTCGACAAGGCGCATCCCGATATCCACGAGGCGTTTTATCAAGTCTTCGACAAGGGCGTGATGGAAGACGGTGAGGGCCGCATGATCAGCTTCCGCCAGTGTTTCATTTTAATGACGAGCAATATCGGCGCCGGCGAAATAGAAGCGACGCTGGCGGAAACGCCGGATCTGAAAACCGAAGCGCTGCGGCCGATGCTGCACGACGTGCTGGCGCGCTTCTTCCCGGCGGCGCTGTTGGCGCGCATGAACGTCATTCCCTACGTGCCGCTTTCCACCGAAGCGATAACCCATATCGCCACCAAACAGATTTCACGTTTACAGCAGCGTTTGCGCAAAGAAGTGGGCGTGTCGCTGGTGCTGGAGGGCGACATCCCAGGTTGGATCGCCAAACGCATCAGCGCCCATCCATCGCGCGGAAGAGCGGTCGAGTCGCTGCTGCAGCAGGCGATCTTGCCGCCGATCAGCAATGAAGTGCTGCAGCGCAAACGGACGGGACAGGAACTGCAGAATATCCAACTCATGGTCGAGAACGATAGCTTAAGTGTTTATTTCGACTGATTTTTAATTTACCGCCGGCCCGCAAACGCGGGGCGGGGTTCGATATCGGATC
Source organism: Serratia sp. HRI (assembly GCF_010119335.3). Taxonomy (NCBI): domain Bacteria; kingdom Pseudomonadati; phylum Pseudomonadota; class Gammaproteobacteria; order Enterobacterales; family Yersiniaceae; genus Serratia; species Serratia sp. HRI. Next base: position 4,641,707 of record NZ_CP083690.1, read on the forward strand.
AGAGAGGTTGTTATGCCTTTAATCGAAATTGATAACCCGGTGTTAGCCGAATTAAATGCGTTTCCACTCAGCTTCACCACCCAAGAAGGGTTGTCGAGCAACTCGCAATATTCGCTCGAATTCGAATGCGAACAGGCGGACGTGGATTATGAATCCTTGCTGGGTGAAGGGATCCGCATCCAGATAGAAAGGCCGGATTTCGGCTCGCGGCCTTTCTACGCTTACGTGATCGGCGCGTCCGATGCGGGGCAGCATCAGGATAAGTTCGTGTACAAACTGGAGCTGAGCACCTGGCTGTGGTTTTTGATGCAGAACCGCAACAGCCGTATTTTCCAGGATCTGAACGTGCTCGACATCATCGAGCAAATTTTCTCTCGCTATGGCTTTGCCGACTACCGTCTGGATATTCAAGGCACCTATCCGACGCGTGAGTATTGCGTGCAATTTTCCGAAACGGATTTCGCGTTTATCAGCCGCCTGCTGGAAGACGAAGGCATCTGGTATTACTTCGATCACGCCGAGGATAAGCACACGCTGGTGATCACCGACCGGCAGGATTTCGACGATCTGGATTTCGGTTACGCCGTGTTGCCGTTCATGCCGGACAGCGAAGAAAACCGCGCCATCCGCGAAGGGATCCAGCGCATCCAGCGTTCCCGCAAAGTGCGTCCGAATGAAATCGTGCTGCGCGACTTCGACTTCCAGAACCCGCGCAAGAACCTGCAAACCAAGGTGGAAGAGAGCCGCCTCGGCCTGCAGAACACGCCGCTGGAGTGGTACGACTACGCTGCGGGCTATGTGGATACCGAACGCGGCGAGAATCTGGCGCGTTTGCGCCTGGAAGAAATGCAAAGCGACGGCCACCTGCTGTTTGGCGAGAGCAACGCCGTCGGGTTGATGGCCGGCAAGGACTTCTCCTTGATTTTGCACCCGGACGCCAACCGCAACCGCCGTTTCAAACTGACCCGCTGCGACTATGTGTTCGTGCAAGATGGCCCCGACAGCAGCAGCGACGGCCGCAACGTGGCCTGCCGTTTCAACGCCTTGAACGACGACGTGGCGTTCCGCCCGCTGCGCGAGACGCCCAAGCCGCAGATGCCGGGCATCCAGAGCGCCACCGTGGTCGGCGCGCCCAATTCCGAAGTGCATACCGACAAGTTTGCGCGCATTCGCGTGCACTTCCACTGGGATCGCTACAAAACCACCGAGGAAGACAGCTCGTGCTGGATCCGCGTGGTGCAGGCCTGGGCGGGGAAAGGCTGGGGGGTGATCGCCATGCCGCGCGTCGGCCAGGAAGTGTTGGTGACCTATGTCGACGGCGATCTCGATCGCCCGATGGTGACAGGTATCGTTTATAACGGCGATAACCCGCCGCCTTATCAACTGCCTGAATACATCAACTACTCGGGGATGGTGTCGCGTTCGCTGCGCTTCGGCAAACCGCAGCATGCCAGCCAGCTGACCTTCGACGACAACCGCAACAACGAACGCGTCATGCTGCACGCCGAACGCGATCTGCAAACCACGGTCGAGCGCAACCAGGCCACCGAGGTGGGGATGGACAAGTTCGACATCATCCGCCGCACCTTTACTGACTGGTTCACCAACCACGTTTCTTACAAAGATTACGTCTTCAGCATCACCGGGTTTAGCGCGTCCATCACTGGCGTCAGCGCCTCGCTGACCGGCGTCAGCCTCAGCGCCACCGGCGTGAGCACCTCGTTCACCGGCGTCAGCACCTCGTTCACCGGCGTCAGCACCTCGTTTACCGGCGTCAGCACGTCGTTCACCGGATTGAGCACGTCATTTACCGGGCAGAGCACCAGCTGCACCGGCGTCTCCAACTCGATGACCGGCGAAAGCAACTCCTTTACCAGCATCAGCAACAGCATGACCGGCGAAAGCAACAGCTACACCACGGTCAGCACCAGCCAGACCGGCAGCAGCACCAGCTTTACCGGCGTGAGCGTGAGCACCACCGGCTCATCGACCAGCACCACCGGCTGCAGCATCAGCACCACCGGCTCGTCGACCAGCACCACCGGCAGCAGCATCAGCACCACAGGCAGCAGCGTGAGCACCACCGGCAGCAGCGTCGGCACCACCGGCAGCAGCGTCAGCAGCACCGGCAGCAGCGTCAGCAATACCGGCAGCAGCGTCAGCAATACCGGCAGCAGCACCAGCACGACGGGGGTGTCCATCAGCTACACCGGCGCGTCACTGTCCGAGACCGGCGTCGATTTGAAAAAAGTCGGGATGCAAAGCAAAAACTAACGAGGCGCGGCAATGAGAATCATACGGCCACAGCAATTGGTAGTGATTAAAGGGGGTTACCAGATCGGCGCAGACAGCCGGCTCGGCATCAGCGTCGTGGCCGGATGCTACCTGTCCCGACCGGAACACTTCGTGAACGAAGCCGAAATCTGGGAGGCGTGGAAGCGTGCGCCGCTCAGTCTGCCGGTGTTGGACGTTGCTGAGCCGAAGCCGTTCGCCGAATACCTGATCGCCGGCCATGCCGGCGTCGGGCAGCCGGTAAAAACGCTGGACGTCAGCGCCGACATCGGCGGGCTTAAGCGCCGTTGGCGGGTGGAGGGCGAGGGACGACGCGGCGCGATGGGGGCGGAGCCGTTCCTCAGCGTGCCGCTGGACCACACCTCGGCCTGGGGCGGTAAAGACAGCAAGGAGAACCCGGTGGGGCGCGGCTGCAATGATGGGCTGCGGCCGCTGCTGATGACCTTGTCCGCCGAGGGTTCTGCACAGGAGCGTTCCCCGCTGGCGGCGCCGGCGCCGGTGCCGCACGAGTTTGCGCTGCGCAAGGCGCATATCGATAAGGTGGCGGGCCAGATCGCGAGCAAGGCCTACCTGGAGAAGGCGTTTCCCGGGCTGCCGGCCGATATCGATCGGCGCTATTACCAGATGGCGCCGCCGGCACAGTGGCTGCCGGAAGCGGCGTGGCCGGATAGGGTGCCCTTCGAACTGCAGGGCGTCGGTGCGCAGAGCCAGGCGATTCGCGGCGAGCTGCCGGCGGTGCGCGGGCGGGCATTCATACGCCGCCACGATAGCGAAGGCCTCGAGGAAATCGAACTGCAGCGAAAAACGCTGTGGTTCCTGCCCGACAGCGACATGGCGCTGATTATTTTCACCGGCAATGCGCCGCTGACGCATCTTCTGGACGAATCCATCGAGTCCCTGATGCTGGCGTTGGATCGTTGCGACGCGCCGCGCCCGTTCGATTATTTCCGGCAGGTGCACCATAAACGCAGCGACGACGACGCTTCGCCTTTCGAGTTCCTGTTCGATCCGGATCTGATGCCGGCGGAGATGGGGCTGAACGTCATCCAGGCGGCGTCGGATCACCCCAGCGATCTGCGTTACGATCCGTCGCCCATGTCTTTGGGCGACTCCGCCGTTTTCTATCAACGCATTCGCGAGGCGATTGCCTTGCACCAGCAACAGACGGCGGCGGAGCCCGCCCCCGTGACGTTGCCCGATTTGCCGGATCTGCCTGCCGAAGACGGCAACGACGCGTTTTTCCCCGCTAGCGCGACCGTGGAAGGGAAAACCTTCACCGGATTGCGCAGCCCTGCGCTGTCGGACAAGCATTTTCTGCAATGCCGTTTTGAGCGCTGCGATTTTTCACAGGCCGTTTTGGAGAACTGCACCTTCGAAAACTGCGTTTTTGATGCGGTCAACCTGACGCAGGCGGCGCTGCGCCGGATCCGCATGGTGTCATGCACCCTGCAAAAGCCGCTGATGGCGGAAAGCGTATGGCAGGAGGCGGTGCTCGAAAAAGTGACGCTGGAAGAGCCGCAGGGGCAAGGCATGCGGGCCGAGGGCGTGAGGCTGGATTACTGCGTCTTCGAGCGGGGAGATTTCACCGCGAGCCGCTTTGAGCGCGGGGCGATTGGCAACGGCATGTTCAACGGCTCGACGCTGATCCGCACGCAATTCCTGCAAGGGGAGCTGGACGCCTGCGTCTTCAACCGCTGCCTGGTCGAGGGGGCGGTGGCGCTGGATATGGCGTTAACCAAGAACTCGTTTCTTGGCGGCAATTGGCGCGGCGTGCGTTTCGAACGTTGCCGAATCGAGAGCATGACGGCGGGGATGCAGGTGAATTTCTCCCACGGCGTGTTCAGCGACTGCTGCTTCACCAAAGTGGGGCTGAAAGCGGCGCGTATGGAGAGGTGTCAGCTGCAGTACAGCGTTTTCACCGAATGCAATTTCGACGAGGCCGACCTGACGGCTTGCGCGATCGTCGGCTGTGACATGGCCGGCGTGCGGTTTAAAGACAGCGTGCTGACGCACGCCCGCTGGCAAAACAGCAGCGCCCAGCAAGCCATGTTTTATAACGCCGATTTGCGCGATGCGGGATTTGAGCAGTGCAACCTGGCGGCGGCGAATCTGGCGATGACCTGGCAGGACGCCGGCACCCGTTTCAGCGGGTGTTTGCTGGAGCGCGCGTGCTGGGTGCCGCGCAGAATTATTCAGGGGGACTATGCGCATGAAAACTGAAAGCCGCGTGATTCAGCAGGCCCTGCCTGACACCGAGGTGATTGAGCTGGAGGTCGCTCAGGCGGTGTCGCAGACGCCGCCCCTGCCGCGAACCTTCAAAAAGCGGCGCTTCCACGATCGCGAGCTGAAAGGGCTGACGCTGAGCGACTGTTTTTTCATCGACTGCCATTTCGAGCGCGTCACGTTTGAAGGATGCGATTTACGGGCGGTGCGCTTTGAGGGCTGCACCCTGAACCAGGTCAACGTGGTCGGCGGCAGCTTGCTGCGCCTGTCGTTCAACGAATGCCGGTTTGACAACCTGACGCTGCAACGGGGGCTGCTGTGCAATCTGGCGTGCAACGACACCACGCTGCGGGGGGGCTACATCGGCGACTGTCTGCTGGACGACTGCAGTTTGATCCAGTGCGAGGTCAACGGGGCGGAAGTCGAGCGCAGCAGCCTGGGGCACCTGGCCGTGCAGTCCAGCATCCTGACCAACCTGATGTTCCAACAGGACATCATTCAGGACGCCAACTGGTATGCCTGCCAACTCACGCAGTGCCTGTGGCAGGCATCGGCCCTCGAACGCCACATCATGGGGAGCTGCCGGCTGGAGAAATGCAGCTGGCAGACGATCGAGGGGCAGGCGCGCATCTGGTTCACCTGCCGCCTGTCGGACTGCAACCTGGCCCAGCTGCGGCTGCAGGGCGCCAGCTTTCACCGCAGCGAGCTGGAAGGGTGCTCGTTCGCCGACAGCGATCTGACGTCGGCGATCTTTGCCGAAGTGCAGGCGCTGCGCTGCGATTTCGAGCGTGCGACGCTGACCCTGGCGCAGGCGCAGAAGGCCCGGTTCAGCGAATGCGCGATGAACGGCGCCCACTGGGGGCGCGCCAGGCTGACGCAGGCGGAGTTCAGGGCGTGCGATCTGGCGCTGGCCAACATGGAGCAGGCAGAGATGCGGGAAGCGAACCTGATGGAACAGCCGTTGACCGCCGCCCAGCAACAGAGCGCCCGCCTGCATGGGGCGAAGCGTCATCGCGCCGAAAATGTGCCGCTTACCGCCGATCCGTTCTTGAGTGCGATCGACGCCTGGTATGCGCATCAACAACCGGGACCGCGGCAACCGTCGTATCAACGGCCAACAGGAGTAAGCAGATATGTATAAGTCCAGAAGAGAGCATCAGAAGGTCTATGCCAACGCCAGAGTAACGCCTTTGCAGTTGGTGCGCAGCGCTCCGCTTGCCGAACAAGGGGGGCGCAAGGTGGTGACGCTGGCGGCGGACGCCAATGGCGGCCTGTATGTCGATGGCATGCGCGCCCACTGCCTGGCGGTCGCCACCAGCTGCCTGGTTCAGCCGCTGGCGGGCGATCGCGTTTGCGTCATCGTCGACGGCGACAAATTGGTCATTACCGAGATCCTGTCGCGCCAGCAGGCGAACGCCGTCATGACGCTGGACAGCCGCTGCGCCAACTTGCGCATCGTGGCGCCGGAGATCGAACTGCAAGGCGGCAAGCGGCTGACGTTGCGCAGCCCGCACTTCACGCTGCTGACGCGCAGCAGCCGCTGGGTCGCCGAAACGCTGCACCAAATCTCTCAACGCCTGTTTGTGCGCAGCAAGCACGCAAGCCGGCGGGTGGAGGAAACCGACGAGGTGCTGGCGAAGCACATCATTCAGGATGCCCGACAATCCCTCGTCATCAACAGTGAAATTGGTTCCCTGAAGTCTTCGGCGGTGCTGAAGATCGACGGCGGCCAGATACATATGGGGTAAGCCATCATGACCGCAGCCAACAACAACACGGCCGGGATCAGCTTCGCCGGCTGTGACCCGATGATCCCGGCGCCGGGCCCGAATACCGCGCCCAACAATACCGGCATACCGAACGTGCCCAACTATTTCCTTTGCGGCGGCAATGAACAGAACATCGGCAGCATTCGCGTGGCCACCGTCGATTCGGGCGGGGTGATCGGCGCCGCCTCGGGGACGCATTCGGCGCAGATGCAGCCGATGCAGGGGTCGGGGAAGTATTTCACCGGCGGCATGCCGGTCACGCGGTTAGGTGATTCCAGCACGACGAACAACAACAACATGGTCGCCACTCAGGTCGCGCCGAGCCAGACCAAATGTTTCGTTAATGCATAGGAGTTCAGCATGGTGAAAACGCTCCGGGGGATCGCAGCAGGGGGACTGTTGGCGGTGGGGATGCTGAGCGGGTGCAGCTGGTTTTCTCACGACGAAGCTGCGGATGCGGGGCGTCGATTGCGGTTTATCGACGTCGAGGTGACCGCGAACGACAACGTGAACCCGAATGCGGCCGGGGAGGCGCAGCCGGTCAAGGTGTGCGTCATCGAAACCAATCGCTCGGGGTGGATGCCCGACGGGATTGGCGATGGTGCCCCTTGTCGCGAGACGGCGCCGTCGGAAGGGGCGCTGAGCCGGCACCAGAGCATTTTGCAACCGAGGGAGACGCTGCGTTATCGCTTCGAGGTGCCGGCGGGGCAAGAGCGATGGGTCGTCGTGGGGGCGGAATTTCAGCAAATCAGCGGGGTATTGCCGCTCGCCGAGCAAAAATCGCCCGCGCAGGCTGATTCGCAAATGAAGGTGATGGTGGGGATGACGTCACTCAGCATAGTGACTAACGACAAAATGGATGAATGACATGTTACCTAAACAACGCGTCGCCTGGGTAGAAGGCATGTTGATGGAACCGCAGCATTTCCAGCAGCAGGAACGTTTTTTCGAGCACTTGATTGAAGCGCGCTTGCGCAGCGTCGAAACCTTTACCTGGGGGTTCCTGACGCTGGAAATCGACAACGGACTATTGGAGCAGGGCAAGTTTGCGCTCAAGAAAGCCAAGGGCGTTTTCCCCGACGGCACGGCGTTCAGCATGCCTGAGGATATTCCGCTGCCGCCGCCGCTGGTGCTGGGAGAGGGCTGCCAGGGGAAAGTGGTGTGCCTGTCCGTGCTGATGGACATTGCCGGCAATGCCCAGATCGATCTTATCCAGGATGAGCGGAAAAGCAGCCGTTTTCGCACCATGGACGCCGACGTGCCGGATCGCAACCACGGCGTCAGCCTGGAGGGAACGCCACGCGTGTGCACGATGCAGCTGGGGAGCCTGGTGACGCGGCTAAGTCTGGAAGATGCGGTCAGCAGCGCGGAAAGCGTGCTGCCGGTCGGCTTCGTGCGCGAACTCACCAGCGATCGTCGGGTGCTGCTGGATGAGCGCGCCCTGCCGCCGATGCTGGATTTCCGCGCCATCGGCTGGCTGCCCGCATTCACCACCGAATTGCTTGGGCTGATCAGCCAGCGTCTGGAGTCGGTGTTCCGCCCGGACGTGCACATGACGATCGGCGGGCTGTCCGAGCTGTTGGAATTGCTGCTGCTGCAAACCTTGAGCGAGTTCAATTTGCGCATCAGCCAACTGTTGGCCAGCCCGCAGGTGCATCCAGAAACCCTGTTCGACACGCTGCTGAGCCTGTTGGGGCGGCTCAGCATCATTCCCGGCGGCGAGCGGCTCTGGGACCGGGCCGACTTGGTATATCTGCACGATGAACCGCACAACTGCTATTTCCAGCTGTTCGCCTCGATTCGCCGCGCGCTGTCGCTGGTGATCGAAGCGCCGGCGGTGGCGCTGCCGTTTATCGATCGCGGCGACAGCATCTACCTGTGCCCGAACGACTCGCAGCTGCGGCTGGAAAAACTGGTGTTTGCCGTCAGCTGCGGTTTGTCCATCGAGCATCTGCGCTCGTATTTCCCCGCGCAGGTCAAGCTGGGGCCGGTCGAGAAAATCATTCAGCTGATCGATCTCCAATTACCGGGCGCTCGCTTGCTGCCGATGGCTTCGCCGCCGCGGCACATACCGTATTACCCGAACAGCATCTACTTCGAGGTGGATCATGCCGACCCGATTTACAAGGAAATGATGGGCGGCTCGGCGATGGCGCTCAGCATCGTGGGTGATTTCCCGGACCTGCGTTTTGACGTCTGGGGATTAAGGCAAGGGAGGGTGGGATGAACGAATTCGAGAGGAAAATCCGCGAGGCGATGGCGGTAACGCGCAACAACGCGAACCCGCGTCTCCCCACGTCCGGCACGGTGGGCAAAACCACGGCGGAAATCGCCGCGCTGTCCTTCGGCGCGCGGGCGCTGGCGGCCAAGCTGCGGCCGGGAAGCGCCGGCGTGGCGGCGCCCCCCGAACATCCGGCGTATGAAGCGGAAACCGCCGCCCCGGAAAGCGCCGAACCCGCGCCTGGCGATCGCCAGGCCGATGCGGCGCCGACCTCGAGCGGGCTGTTTGGCCGCGCCGCGCTGAGCAAGCCCGGGGTGATGATGGGCCACTGGGACAACCCGCTGATCGCCGCCGCCATTCCGGTATTGCTGCAGGTGGAGCGGGTGCGCGATCAGAAGCAGCTGAACCCGGCGGCGGTGCGTGCGCAGATCGTGCGGGAGATTCAACAATTCCAGCAGACGTTGCTGGCAGATCACGTTGCGCCGGGCGATGTGGACAAGCTGGCCTATCTGCTGTGTTCCTACGTGGACGAGTGTTGCATGAGCACGCTGGAGTCCGGGGAACTGAACCTCAGCCTGCTGGTGGAGTTTTATCGCGATGCCTGGGGTGGGGAAAAATGCTTCGAGCACCTGCAAGAGTATCTGGCCGCCTCGCCGCGCAACAAGGAGATCCTGGCGTTTTACGATCTGATCCTGTCGCTGGGGTTTGAGGGGCAGTTCCACGTGATGGAGCGCGGCGCGGTGCTGTTGGCCGACGTGCGCAATCGCCTTGACGGTTATCTGTACAGCCAGAATCCGACGCAGACGCTGGCCGATGCCGAACCGAGCAAAGTGGTGCGCAAGGCCACCCGTATCACGCCGCTCAAACTGCTGTGCTACGGCCTGGCGATAGCGCTGCTGGCGTATGCCTCGGCCGCCTGGTATCTGCATGACCAGTCCCGCGCGCTGCGCAACGCCATTCTGGCCTGGACGCCGCCGCAGCCGCGCAAAATCAACATTATGGAGACGCTGCCGCAGCCGCTGCCGCAAATCCTCAGCGAAGGGTGGCTGGAGGTGCGCGCCGATCCGCGCGGCTGGCTGCTGATCTTTACCTCCGACGGCGCCTTTGCCACCGGGCAGTCGAAGCTGTCGGAAGAGTTTAAAAAGAAACGCAACATTGAGCGTCTGGGGGAAGCGCTGGCACCGTGGCCAGGCGATCTGGAGGTGATCGGGCATACCGACAACAAACCGTATCGCAACACCTCCAACAACTCCAACCTGAAACTGTCGGAAGCCCGCGCGCAGACGGTGGCCGACAAGCTGCGGGAATCATTGGCCAACAGTAAATACAACCGCACCGTGACGTCGGTCGGCAAGGGCGATCAGGAGCCGCTGGACGACAACGCGACGGAAGAAGGGCGCCGCCGCAACCGCCGGGTGGACATCCTTTGGAAAATCGGCGAGAGGGAGATGGCTTCACCGTCTGCCACGTTGAATCAGGCAGGGGTAGCCGCCGAGGTCCCCGAGGATAACTAAGACATCCGTCGGCGTAGAGATAATAAGGAAATTATATGATACGTAGATCATTCATATTGGTGATTGCCTTGCTGCTGTGTGCGGTGGTGTGGTGGATTGGGCCGCTGATCGCCATCGGCACCTACCGGCCGCTGCTGTCGGTTTGGGTCAGAGGCATCATCATCGCCCTGATCCTGTGCTGGGCGCTGTGGCCGTTCGTGGCGACGTTTTTATCCTGGGTGTTCCGCCACGCGCGGGCGCCGGCCCCGGCTAAAAGAAAAACCGCGCAGCGAGATCGCGTGACCTCACGTTTTTACGACGCCTTGCGCACCTTGCAATACGTCGGCACGTCGAAGCAGCGCACCCCCTGGCAGCGTTTCAAATACCGCCTGACGCGCCGTTATATCAGCGAAAAGCCCTGGTTCCTCGTCATTGGGCCGCCGGGCAGCGGCAAAACCTCGCTGATCGGCGAAAGCGGCGAACGTTTCTTGCTGGCTGAACACTACGGCCTGCAGCAGACCGTGGACGTCGGGCCGACCCAGGATTGCAACTGGTGGCTGGCGGAGAACTCGGTGTATGTGGACACCTCCGGTGAATGGCTGCAGCTGAACGGTCTTGGCGAAGACGGCGCCAGGGCGCGCGATACCCTGTTCAAACTGATCAGGCGCCACCGCCGCCATCCGGGCATCGACGGCATCATGCTGTGCCTGGATGCACGCTGGCTGCTGCATGCCTCGCTGACGGAAAGAAAATCCGTCGCCGATGCGCTGCGCGTGCGCCTGCTGGAAATGGCCTCATGGTTCCGCTGCGAGCTGCCGGTCTATCTTACCATCAGCCACCTCGATCAACTGGTCGGCGGCGAGACCTTCCTGTCGATGCTGGGCGACGACCTGTTGCAAAAAGGGATGGGGTTCAGTCTGAACCGGGCCGAACAGGGCGAAACCCCGTTCGAGCAGTATGAAGATCTCTACCGGGAGATGGTGGCGCGCGTCAGCCATCACGTGCTCGAACTGCTGCACGATGCGCCGGACGGCCAGAACCGCCAACAGCTGCTGTTCTTCACCGAGTCGTTGGGCTCGCTGGGCAACCCGCTGTATTCGCTGCTGGAGCAGATTTTCCCGCAAACGCCGGTGGGCTACGCCTGCCATTTGCAACAGGTATGGCTGGGCAGCACCATCGCCTTGCCGCCGCAGGGCGCGATTTATAACGCGGAAGCGGCGGATATCTATGAAGCCCGTCCCACCGGGCGCATTTACCACCCAGAGCTGAATTACGCCAGGCAGGAGCGCGGGGTGCTGCAGCAGTCTTCTCACGCCAGGCCGCTCGGCAGCCGCATGAGTTCCCTGGGCCGCTATGTGCTGGTGCTGGTGCTGCTGGCGGTCTCTTTTAACCTGCTGGCGATGCGTTACCTGTGGGAGAGCGATTACATCTCTTACATTGCGGCGCGTTTTGACGAAACGAAGCGCATCGTGCGCGAAATACCGGTCACGAACCGCGTCAGCGACGATGTCATCGCCGCCTATGAGCAGTTGGGATACATGAACGCGCAGCTGGGCGGCGAGGTTTCGCCGGTGCCGAATCCCTATTTCGAGCACAAGCTGATCAACAGCGCGGCGCAAAAGACCTATCAACGCCATTTGCTGCAGATTTTCTGGCCGGCGGTGGAAAACTATATCGCGGACGAACTCAAGAATGACGTTTCGGCGTCCAATAAGGACGTCTACGGCACGCTGAAAGTGTATCTGATGATGGGCGAACCCTCGCACCGTTCCGCCGAGGCGCTGGTCGACTGGTTCATGACGCGCTGGGATAGCTTCATGCCGCAGGGCTACACCGACATGAACAAAGGCATTTTCGCTTACCACCTGCGGGAAATGTTCTCTCTGCCGAATGCGCCGGTCATGAAAATGAACGGTGATCTGCTGCGCCTGGCGCGGGTGAAAGCGATGAATATTCCGATGCAGGTCAGGGTGGTGCGCCGCATCGAAGAGAAACCGCTACCGGCGGCGATCAACGACATTTCGTTGGCCGATGCCGCGGGGCCGAACGTGTCATTGATGCTGCGCCGCAAGAGCCAGGCGACGGTCACCGATACCGCCGTGCCGGGGTTCTATACCCGCGCCAGCTACCGTGATGTTTTCCTGGCGCAGCTCGATGACGCCGCCAAAGACATGATCGAAGAAGAGTCCTGGGTGCTGCGCGACAGCGCGGAAGGGAAAAACGCGGTGAACTCGCTGGCCTCGGCGCAGAAGCTGGCCGACGAGGCGAGGAAGCTTTACCTCATCGAGTATGCCGATAAATGGGATGCCTTTATGCGCGACGTGCGCGCCCGGCCGGTCAACGGGCTGGAGGATGCGGCGATATTGGCGCGCCAGCTGTCCGATCCTTCATCCCCTCTGGCCAACCTGGTGCGTTTCGCCGCGCGTGAAACCAGCATGACCGGCACCAACCAGGGCGATGCGGCGAGCTGGTTCGATCGCCAGCGCAATCGTATTGAACAGCAGCGGCGTGACATCCTCGGCGAGATTTCCGGCGAGCGTGCGCGTTTTCGTCTCACGCCGGAACGCGCGGTGGAAGACCGTTTTGAGCTGCTTCGCCGCCTGGGGTATCAGCTGTTGCAGACCACCAACGCCAGCAACGATCCGCTGAGCCGCAGTTTCGAAGCGCTGTACAGCCAGCTGACCACGCTCTCCACCTCATTGCGCGGTGGCCAGGTGGTGCCCGCCGGCGGCACGCTGAAGCGGCTGCAGCTGGATGCGGCGCGTCAGCCGGAACCGGTGCGCAGCGTCATGATGGATCTGTTGCAGGTCGGCGACAGCCAAACGATCCAGCAGAGCCAGAAGAACCTGAGCAAAGGGGCTTCATCGCTGGCTTCCGGGCTGTGCAAGGGCAGCATCAGCGGGCGCTATCCGTTCTCGCGCAACGCCAGAGCGGAGGTCGGCATCGAGGATTTCTCGCGCATGTTTGGGCAGAACGGCGCCATGCAGCAGTTCTTCGATGAAAACCTGGCCGCTTACGTGGATGTCAACGCGCAGAAATGGAATGCCAAACCGGGGTCTGAGGGGATCGTCAATGCGAGCACGCTCGGCGCATTTGAAAATGCCCGTTTGATTCGCGACACCTTCTTCACCGCCGGCGACAAACTCTCGTTTTCCATGTTCATCAGGCCGCTGTCCCTGACGCCGACCATCACGGAAGCGACCCTGGACATCGATGGGCAGGTGATTAACTACAGCCATGGTTTTAGCCAACCCACGCGTATCGACTGGCCCGGCCCGAAAGGCGGCAGCTATGTTCGGCTGACCTTCCGCACCGGCACCGGCCAGATCCAGGTCGCCAGTTTCGACGGGCCCTGGGCCCTATTCCGGATGTTCGACGCCAGCAATCCCGTGCCGCTTTCCAGCGACAGGCGAGAGCTGACGATGTCGATGTCTTCGGTGGTGGGCGTGCTCAAACTGGAACTGCGCTCGACGATGAAAGATTTCCCACTTTGGTCACGGGCGTTGCGAGGATTCTCGTGCCCGAAAGCGATGTAAACACAACCGTAAAGAGGTGATAAACATGTTAGATCCAGCCAAAATTTTAGAAACCATGAAGGCCGGCGGCAATTTGGGCACCAACTCCCAATCGTCGCTGAGCCAGCCGTTTATGCAAGGCGTCAGCAATATTCAAATGTCGGGGCCGGATGCGGCCAAGTCGGTCATGAGTAACGTGACAAAATCTTGCGATGATATGTTCGGCAATATGAAGGGCATTTTTAATGGGTTGCAGTCGAATGTGAACGCACACCAAAAAATGCAAACGGGCGAACAGCCGAAAGATTTTAATGTTTCTATGGACGATCTTCGCCCGGCGATTGCGAAAGGGTTCCCGCACGAAATGGCGGACTTCTTTTCCAAAGTGCCGAAACTGTAATCTGCGACTCGGTGGGTAATTTACCGGGGGGCCGAAATGCCCCCTGGTATTCACAAGGAGAAGTGAGATGATCAACGAATGGATGTTAAGAAATGCCAACAAACGCATGGGCTTTTTTATTGTGGTGGTCCCCAGCCTGTTTTTTTGGATGATGCTTTTTCTGACCTTTTATCTTTTTTGATTCTTTGAGGTAAAAAAAAGCACCCGCTAAGGTGCTTAAAGTGAAACGAATTAAAAAATAGGAAGGGATGAAAATGCGTTATTACAGTTTTGAAATGATCTGCAATCCGCTGGAGATCAGCGCATCGACGGCCAGACCAATACCTTTACCGATGGTACCGACAACGGTTTTGGCATCCGGGTTAACACCGGCAATCGCGGAAATGGTATCAATACCGGTTCCCACTGCACTGCCAATCAGTGTCCCTACGTCACCAAAAAAACCAGCACCGTTCACTTGTTCAATTTCAATTGCGGATAATTCTTTCATGATTGAAACTCCTTTTTCAGTTAGCCCTTTACTTCAGGCAATTTCATTATTGCAAATCAGGTCTTTTTTTCAACAGAAGTATTACTGTTTTTTATACTATTCTGTTGTTTGTTATTTTAATTTCGTATCGTTAGAGTATATATTGCCGAAGCCTGATTTTCGTCTCCCCCGTTTGTGCTGAATGAGGGATACCGGTTTTTATTTTCAATCTGAATGACCTATATCCGAAGGGGAGTTTATGAAGGTTTTGACGACACCGGAAAGGCCTTTCCGCTATGAAGATCTGGCGGAAAAAATTGTCACCGAGGCCAGAAGCCGCTTGGGCTGCGCCGCTCTGCGATTTTTAGACTGCCTGATCCAGGGGTATGGTCCGCCGGTGATTGTCTTTGATATCTATAATAATCACGGTAAGTTGCAAACGGTGAAACTGATTCTCCCCATCGGAAGTCATAAGCAGTTAAAAAAAGATCACCTCGGGCTGATCGCCTGCCTGGAGGCTAAAAAACTGGTGAGGTTAAAAAAGATATAAACAATGATCCGCATCGGCAACGCCGATTGCGTTCTTCTTGTTTTTCGTCACATCGCTGAATAATCTCTGTCCCTGCCTGGATTCTCTTATATCCGCGGACGATGCGTTCGCTTTTTTTCAACCCATCAACGCATTTTTTTTGGAATCACTTATCGTCATAAAGTGTAGCTTTTCTTTATGCATTTTTTTTACAATAGGATTAATATGGTTATAGGGTTTTTTAATATGGCTTGTCGGGGTAAAGGTACATCTCGAGATAAAGCATTATGCCACCTTTCTTCTAAGTAAAATCCTAATACATAATCGGATGCTCTTAACAATCAATACAGAGCCGTGTTATGTTCTATATTATGTTTTTTTTCGATATTTATCTGGATATATTGCGCTCTTGGAGTAAAATTAACTTATCAGAGAAAGCACTTGGCACCGTGCTGCCGATGGCAATGATGCACTATAAATATAACTTACGGTAACCCATTACCTTGTAAAACGCGGTGCTTCCCCGCGTCTTGCTTTTGTGTGCTCGCCAGGGCTGATGAGTTTATATCATTATATATAAAATACACTTTTTGCGAGGCGAAGACGTTTCCGTATCGCATATAACGCTTTTTTATTAAAAAGCATCTCAAAACTAAAAAATAATCACAGCAATCATATTGCAGTAAGGAGAGTGGGCAAGCGTAGTCAAAAGGGAGGTTTGTTTATGGAGCGCGTCAATATTGCTATCGTCGATCAAAATCAATTTTTCAAGCTTGGGTTGGGGCTCGCCTTGCAAGAGGGTTTTCTCCAGAATGGTGTCAAGGCCAAGATCACGGGAGAGGAACGGGCCAACATTATATTTCGGGCACCGGATAAGCGGGTGTCCATCAATTTTTGCCATACCCAGCTTTTGCAGGGCAATTTTTCTTCTATTCCGCTCTATTTTTCAATACTTGAGCATAAAACGATTTTTCCAAAAATCCATTGCAATCTAGAGGCCGGAAGCATTACGCGCAAAGACGGCGTGGCGGCGATCGTGGATAAGGTCATGTCTTGCTATCGCAAGAAAAACAGTTTGGTTTCAAGCTATTGCCCGCGTTGCCGCACCCAGTTGACCTTTAGCGAAGGGAAGGTGTGCCGTCTGATTCATCTGGGATACTCGCAAAATCAAACTGCGATGTTGCTCGGCATCAGCCCGAAAACGGTCAGCATTCATAAACGCTCTGCGATGAGAAAACTGAATATCGATAACAATATTGAATTCTTGCGCTGGTTAAAAATGCACAGCGACTCTTGTTAATGGAGAGGGGGGAAGTGACGATCTGATTCGGTATTTTTACCGGTGCGGGCGGCGATCGTTCATGGTTGCCGCCTGGCATGGAATCGGTTTTATAGGGAGATAAAACATGGCTGGTTTTGTAAGGGAAACGGTTTCCAAAAATCATTTCAAATTATTGCAGGACCTTTATGGCAGAGATCTGGGCGGGGAGCGTTTCCTGCACTGGAAGCATCTGCTCGATCCGCATTGTGATGCGCCAAGGGAGAAGACGGGCATATTCTACAAGGATCGGGAGCGTTATCTCGGGATGTTCGTTTCCAGCTTTTATCCCTTTAAGATCAACGGTGTTAATGTCAATGTCAATATGCTTGGCGATCTTGGCATCCATCGTCAGGTAAAATCCTCCACCGTATTGAAAGACTTTTTCCTGCAGGCCAGACGGTCGGATGTGGCGGCGGATATCTGCTTTTCCGATGACAGGAAGATCCGGGTTTACGAAAAAATATTTAGAAAGTATTTAACAACCAATACCCAAATCTATCCTTATGTCGAATTAACCTTAAAGCCTGACAAGTTTATGGCATTTCGTTTTGCTGAAAGTGGGCTCGCACAGCAGGCAAGATTCATCAATAATTTAGGGCGGGAAAAAGATCGCCGCGCCTTTGAGTATATTGAAAAACACCCCCTGTACCATAAAATTCATTATATCACGTCAGTGAACCCCCGAACAGCTGTTTTACCCGGTACATCGCCGTTTCCGCTATCGAGCGACGGTTGTAATCTGTTGTCCATTTCCACCGCGCATTACTCCCGGTCATTCGCTGATTAGCCACTGCACGGTTACGGTCTGCATATTCACCGGGCCAGTAACCCGCACCTTTTCGGGGAGGGATAAGCGCGCTGATTTTCTTACGCCGCAGTTCATCGTGACAGAGCCGGGTGTCGTAAGCGCCGTCTGCCGATGCTGCCCTGATTTTTCTGTGAGTCTGCCGGATAAGACCCGGGAAGGCTTCTGAGTCCGTCACATTGTTCAGCGACAGGTCTGCACAGATGATTTCATGTGTGTTGCTGTCAACTGCCAGATGCAGCTTACGCCAGATACGGCGGCGTTCCTGGCCATGCTTTTTGACTTTCCACTCGCCTTCACCGAAGACCTTCAGCCCGGTGGAATCAATCACCAGATGCGCGATTTCACCCCGGGTGAACGTTTCAAAGGCAGCCACTACGCCGTGATTGGCTGTTCTCATGAATGTGCTGAACTCTTGGATATTTCCAACCCTTCCAGGGAGTGTTTTTCTTGGGCCATCGGTGTGTGTCGGCATCTGCATAGCCGTTGCAAGGTAATGATCCCTCTCGCTTTTTATAAGTCGGTTTGCGCTCAGGCGGCGGAGGTCATTTCAGAAAAACGCATCAACATGCTTATCGGCTATTACTCACAAAAGATAAGCGATCTGATGCCGAAAGAGGTTTGGGTATGCCGCATGGATCGCCGTTAAGCAGGGCTTGTGTATTCTAAATGGAGTGTTTGTCATGGAAGAAATTCCTGTATCACCCTACTCAAAAGTTTTTATCGATGAATATGATCGCTATCCTGAAGGCTGCAATTACAACGTATTGGTGCTGCAGCGAATTGAGGGCGCGCTGGATCCCATCCGGTTGCAAGCCGCGCTGAATGCGCTGGTGCAAGATCATGTTCTGCTGAACAGCCATATTCATGAACAGGATGGCGAGCTGTATTGGCGCCGCAATGACGCAATCCATCCGTTGCAGCATTACACGGATCGCACGCTGCTGACGCAAGTGATTCGCCGGCCCTTCGATATTTACCGCGGGCCGCTTTATCGCTGGGCGCTATTCGCCGAGGGAGAGCGGCGCTATACCTTGGCGTTGGTCGGCCATCATCTGGTGATTGACGGCGCCTCTTCCGACGAGTTTTTCACCCTGGTGAGCCAGTACTATCGCCAACAACGGCTGGCGACGCGCGTCGAGGCGGCCGAGATCGCCGCCGTTAACCGGCAACTGCAACAGGAGGTGAAGCAACTGGCCGCCGATGGGGCGCTGGCGCATTGGCGCGCCGAAGCGGAAAGTTTGGGCGCGCTCGAGGTACCGTTTGAGCGAAGCGGCGCCGGCCGTGAAGACGAAGCGGGCGAGCTGCGCTTCCACTGTCCCAAAGCGCAATGGAAAGCGCTGAAACAGGCCTCGGGGATTCGGCGAGTGAATGATTTCCTGGCGTTGCTGGTGCTGTGGGGCATCTTGATGGCGCGCAGCGGCAATCAGGAAACGGTCTACATCAGCTATCCGGTGTCGATAAAGAAGGGGCAAAAATTTGCGCTCGGCGGCCATGTGAACACCAGCGTGTTGCCCCTCTCTTTGCATGACGGCGCGAGTTTTTCCGACGTTTATCGACGGGCGCTGGCATTTATTACCGCCGCGCCGCCGCAGTCGCGCCAACGTTTTAACCAGCTGCCCACGCAAGAGGTGGTGCGGGCGTTGGGGATCCGCGCGTTGCCGATCTCCTTTGCCCAAACCAACTTGCGCGATGCGGCATTGCCGCTGGCCGATTGCGTCACCTGGCCGCTATTCGAAGCCAATCACGACATGGCCAGCGCGGCGCTCTCGCTGGAATACGAAGACCGGGCCGATATTGATGCGTTGCAGTTCCGGTTGCGCTTTCGCCAGGGCATGTTTGACGAGGAAGACATGCGCGACTGCGCGGCGCATTTTACTCGCCTGATGCAACAGGCGATGAGCGCGCCTGACGCCCCGTTAAGCCACATGGCCTTCTATCCCGCCGCCGACAGGTCACCATCGGATAATGAGAGTCTCCCGCTGCCAGGGGAGACCCTCAGCGCCCGTTTTGAAGCGATCGCGCAACGCTACCCGGAAAATATCGCGCTGGAGTATGAGGGGCTGCGCGTCAGCTACCGTGAGTTGAACGGCATGGCGAACAGCCTGGCGCGCGAGATCGTGCTTCGCTATGCGTCGGTGACCGGGGCCGAGCCCCAGGCGGACTCGCCGATCGCCTTGTACAGCGAAAAAAGCCTGGAAATGGTCGTGGCGCTGCTGGCGGTGCTGAAAACCGGCGCGGCCTATGTGCCGATCTCCTGCCATTATCCTCAGGCGCGTATTCGGCATATTCTTGAGGAAACGCGGGCGGCCTTGGTGATTGCCGGGCCCTCTATGCAGACGGCGGCGGAAGCGTTGGCGGCGATGATGCCGCATCCCCAGGCCGTGCTGACACTGGGCGATCTGAGCCGTCTGCCGCATGAACGACATAATCTGCCGGTGGTCACCGCCGCCGAACGGCTTGGCGCGATCATTTATACCTCGGGGTCGACGGGAGTGCCGAAAGGCGTGATGCTCGAGCAGCAGGCGATGTGCGGGTTGGCGACCGCGTCTGGCATCGCGATCACGCCCGAAGATGTCTTGTTGTTCCTGTCCAGCCCGGCGTTCGACGCGGCGACGTTCGAAGTGTGGGGCGCCTTGCTCAACGGCGCCAAACTGGTGGTCATCCGCGACACGGAAGATATCGCCGGCGATGTGCCGCAGCTGGAAGCGCTGCTGCGTCGGCAGCAGGTGTCGATTCTTTGGGCCACGCGCAGCTTGTTCGATCATCTCTACCTCAGCAACCCCGATCTGTTTGCCGGGCTGCGCTATCTGCTGGTGGGCGGGGAGGCGCTGACCGCCACGCTGATGCAGCGCCTGGTGCGGCAACCCCACCGTCCGCAGTGGGTCATCAATGGCTATGGCCCCACCGAATGCACCACGTTCACCACGATGTACGCTATCGCTCAGGACGAAGCGCGCAGCAGCATTCCCATCGGCAGGGCGATACCGGGGCGTGAGCTCTACGTGCTGGATCGCTGGCGGCAACCGCTGCCGCCGGGCTTGGCCGGCGAGTTGTATATCGGCGGTTCGGCGCTGGCGCGCGGTTATCTCAACCAGCCGCAGCAAACCCAGGCGAGTTTCATCGAGTTGCACGGCCGGCGCCTATACAAAACCGGCGATCGGGTGCGTTGGCTGCGCGACGGCAATCTGGAATATCTCGGCAGAAATGATTGCCAGGTGAAAATTCGCGGATTCAGGATTGAACTCAGCGAGATAGAAAATGCGATCAATGCCCTGGAGGGCGTCGAGAAAGGCGTAGTGGTGGATGTCGTCCATCGGGAGAGCAAGCGGCTTGCCGCCTATTTGCTGATGGCGCGGGGCGTGGCCTGGGATCCTGCTGAGCTGCGCTCCCGGCTTGAACGCCGTTTGCCGGATTATATGGTGCCGTCCAGCTATGTGGAGATTGACGAGATACCGCTGACGGTTAACGGCAAGTTGGATCGCTCGGCCTTGCCCGCGCCGCAATTTGCGCAAAGCGGGCGTTATGCCGCGCCGGAGAACCCGCTGGAGGCGCTGATTTGTTCCCTGTGGTCGAACATTCTTGGCGTGGAGACCGTGGGCATTGACGACGACTTTTTCCGATTGGGCGGCGATTCGATCCAAAGCATTGTGTTCACCAGTGAATTGAGCAAGTCGGGTTACCACAGC
The DNA here is from genome assembly GCF_010119335.3 of Serratia sp. HRI. Classification (NCBI taxonomy): domain Bacteria; kingdom Pseudomonadati; phylum Pseudomonadota; class Gammaproteobacteria; order Enterobacterales; family Yersiniaceae; genus Serratia; species Serratia sp. HRI. Next base: position 4,662,433 of record NZ_CP083690.1, read on the forward strand.
AACTCGCGTGCGGTGTTCGAAACCAGAAATGCGCGGGCTCTGGCCCAGCGCATTCTGCGGCAGCAAGACGCGGTTACCGCGCTCAACGAACAGGGCGAACTGCAGGGCGAATTCGAGCTGCTGCCGATTCAGCGCTGGTACCGTGAGCTGGCGCCGAATCGCAGCGCCTTCTTCAACCAGACTTTTTTGGTGCGGGTACCGCCGATGTCCGCCGAACAGGTCGCCGATCTGGTGGCCGCGCTGGCGGATCAGCATGACATGCTGCGCGCGCGTTTTAGCGTCGATGACGCCGGCGTCATCGTGTCGCAGCGCTACCTGTCAGCGGCCGACGGCGGCCCTTCATGGGGCTACTATGACCTGGCGCTTTGTCGCCAAAGCCGCGCCGAGCTGCTGCGTCAATGGCAATCGGGGCTTGATCCGACGACAGGGCCGATATGCCGCTTCGTTTACATCTTTGACAGCCGCGCCCCCGGCTACGCGCTGATGTTCTGCGCGTTTCATCATCTGATCGTCGATGTGGTTTCCTGGCGCGTCATCGTCAGCGATCTGCAGCAGTTGCATCAGGGGGAATCGCTGCCGGCAAAAGGCACCAGCTACCGCCAATGGGGAGAATGGTTAAGGCAATACGCGGCAACCCGGCAAGACCAATGCGCTTACTGGCTGGCGATGATCGCCGGGCAGCCCGATTACGCCACGCTCAGCGGCGTGACGCAGGCCCCTGAATTTTGCCGCTTCGAGTGCGATGTGGCGTTGACCGCGCTGCTGATGGACGGTTGCCACCAGGCCTACAACACCTCGGTGCGCGAAGTGCTGTTAGCGGCCCTGGCGCCGGTGTTGCAGGCATGGCACGGCAGTGCGGACAGTTACCTCACGCTGGAACACCATGGCCGCGATATCAATGACGATAAGATCCGGCTTGAGGGTACCGTCGGCTGGTTCACCGCCTTGATGCCCTTGCGCATCACCGCGCACGAGTGCCAAAAAACCACGCTGCGCGCCATCAAGGACAGGCTGAGAAAGATGCCTGACCACGGTATCGGTTATTCGGCGCTGAAATACGCTTCAGCGCCGGGCGATGAGGTGCCGGCTTGCCTGCGGCGCCACCGCCTGCCGGCCATTTCGTTCAATTATCTCGGCGCGTTCAACGAGCAGGCCGACGACGCGTTATGGGCCTTGATCGACCAAACGGCGGATTTGGAAAATGGCGCGATGCCGGTCAGCGGCAACGTATTGGATCTGGTGCTTTATGTTCACGACGATCGGCTAAGCATCGTCATGTCAGGTCTGCTGCCGCATGAAACGCTGTCGCGGATCGGGTCGCACTATGTCGACAGCCTGTCGGCGCTGGTCGAGCACTGCTGCCACGAAGCCGGCAACGGCGTTTGTCTCGCCAGCCCGGGCGACTTCCCCCATGCCGACGTCAGCCTCGCCGAATTGGATCGCTGGCAGCAAAAGCATCGCCTCGCCGCCGTTTTCGAAGCCACGGTAACCCAGCGAGAGTTGATGTATTTCAACCGACTCAACCGCGAGTATCAGATCGATCAGGCGGTTTATGAGATCGCGGGGCCGTTGCAGCCGGAGGTGTTGAATCAGGCATGGGCGCTGGCGCTGCAGCGGTTTGAAATGCTGCGCGCCGGATTTGACGATCAAACCCGCCGCGGCCGGCCCAACGTCTTTATCTGCGAGACGCTGCAGGCGCCGATCGCGATGGACGATTGGTCGGATACCGCGCCAGCCTCTCTGGAGGAACGGATGGAGGCGCTGCTGGCCCGGGAGAGGGAGACCGCGTTTGAGCTGGATGCGCCGCCGTTGATTCGCTGGCGCCTCATCAGGTTGCATGCGGACGAGCACTATCTGGTGCAGACCTTTAACCACATTCTGTTTGATGGATGGTCGCTGGGAGTCTTGTTCGGCCAGTGGTTCAACGATTACCTCGCCCTGTTGGCGGGCAGGGTGCCGGCGCTGGAGATTAACCGATTCGAGCCTTTTGCCGCCCATGTGCGCACGCACGGCAATGATCCTGAGGCGCGGGCCTTCTGGGCAGACTATTTGCGGGATGCGCCGGTCAATCAACGCTTGCCGCTGACTGCCGCACCGCAGCTCGTACCGCAGGGGCGCCGGATGCGTCAGCATGGCGACGAATTCTCCAGCGCGCAGATGGCGCGCCTTACCGCGTTTTGTCGGCGGCAGGGGATCACGGTCAACCAACTGACGCAGCTGGCCTGGATGCTGGCGCTGGCCGAGGCGCTGGCTTGCGATGATATCGCCATCGGCACGACCATGAGCGAGCGCCCGGCCGACATTGAGCAGGTGCAGACGCTGTTTGGCCTGTGTGTCGCAAGCCCGGTGCTGCGGCTGCGGGCGATTCGCCGCCGCCCCCTTTATGAGCTGCTGGATGACATTGCGGATTCACAAACCTTCCGGCAGAAATACGCCTTTTCCGAACTGAATCGATACGACGAGAATTGGGTGCCCACCTCGCCGTTCGGCAGCCTGTTCGTGTTCGAAAACATGCCGAAACCGGCGATGGATCCGCGGCTGCCGTTTCAGTGCCGCGTGATGGATATCGTCAGCGGCAGCAATCACCAAACGGTGCTGTGCCTGTTCCCCGAGGCGGAACGGCTCGCCATTTCACTGTTTTATGATTCCCACGAGATCGCTCGGGAAAACATCGTCGAATTGGGCCGACGTTTTCTGATTATTGCGCTCGCGATCGCCAATCTTCCGCCCGACAGCGACATCTGCGCTGAGGACGGGATTATCCAGGCTGAGGAGGCATGATATGTGGCTGGCAGTCGACGGCAAAATAAAGTACCGGGCGATCGTGAGCGATCTTGACGGCACCTTGCTCGATCCGTCCGGGAATTTATCCGATGTGACGGTGGAAACGCTCAACATTTTACAGCGTCGGGGGTTGGAAATCGTCATTGCAACGGGGCGCTGCGACGCGGATGCGCGCGGGATCGTGGATGGGCTGGGGTTCTCGCCGGTGATCGTTTCTTGCAACGGCGCGATGGTCAACATCGAAGGGCAGGCGGCGGCGGATAGAAGCTATTTTTTGCCCGCAGAGCTGCAAACCGGGCTGATCGATTTTTTATTCGCCAGCCCGTTCCACGTGACCCTGTTCACCCGAGAGGGCTGGATGATGGCCGAAGAGAACCCGCATTTTTCTGACTACGTCAAAACGTCGGGCGTGGCCTGCCGCTATGTCGAGCCTGAGGCCATGAAGCGGCAGCGGATATTGAAAGTGCTGGTGCATGGCGACGCGGCGCCGATCGAGACGCTCTTTGACCAGGTCAACCAGGCCTTCGGAAAAACGCTGTCCATCTGTAAGTCCTCCACGGAAACGATAGACATCATGGATAAGCATATTTCCAAGGCCAGAAGCGTGGCCGACTATTTGAATTCCAAACAGATAGCGATGCGCGATTGCCTCTCTTTCGGCGATGCGATGAACGATCTGGACATGCTGCGCTGGGCCGGAACGGGCGTGGTCATGGGCAATGCCATGAGCGAATTGAAACGCGCTCTGCCGTTGAATCCGGTGGCGTTGCCCAACAGCCGCAATGGCGTCGCAGACTATCTCTGTCGTGAATTCGGTCTGTTCTGACGTTTTCACCGGGCGAGGTTTATTGGCAGACAAAAGGAGGTGAACGAACAGTGAGGGTTTCATTTTCTCAAAACGGAACACGTTAGATTAATGCAAAGGAGCGAGTATGAAAGAACTGACTGAAGCAGAAGTTATGGCGGTATCCGGCGCGGGCATCGCTTCCGACGCCGGCAAAATCCTGGGTACGGGTATTGGCGCCATCGTGGATGCCGGCACCGGTCTTTTCGGTATCCATGCGGATGCGTCAAACGCCGGCGCAAAACTCGGTGAAGGCATTGGCGCCGTCATCGATGCCGGGATTAGCGCGTTCTCACAGTTGTTTGGCCGCAAATCCTCTTGAGCCTCTAATGTAAAGTGCCCGCAAGGGCACTTTTAAATCAACCGCGAGCGCGGTGCAGGGAACGGGGCGGGAGGATGAATGGCAAATAAAATCATGCTGATTATGGTTATCAATCTTTTTGTGGCGGTGGCATTGGCGGTGTTTAACGTCATCTATATCCAAAAGAAGATGGATATCCGCTACCCCAGTGACGCCACCCCCTTTCAGGTCGCGGAGAAAGCGCAGGCCAGAATCCTGTCTATGAGACAGACCGCGGTGTTTTTAAACAACAATCCCGTGGTGGCGTTTACGTTGGAAATTACTGCCAAGCGCAGGCAGTTCACCCTGACGGATCATCGCGAGGCCGTGCTCTACGTCGCCATGAGTCGTTATCAGGAGAACCGCATTTATAGCGTGCTGGTGGGGGAAAACGAGAAAGATGTGATGTTCGAAAAAGACAGCTTCGGCTACCCGATATTATTTCATCACGCCTCGTGAGGCTGTTGATGCCCGTTTGCCGCCGCGCCGGCCTGAGAGGGCGGGGCAACGCCAACTATCGTGGGGGAAAAATGTTAAAGATCTCCGCTTATATTACCTTGATTTGGCTGGCTTTGGCCGTCTGCCGGTACGCCGCGGCCAAGGAGGAAGACGCCTGTTTCGCCGATGAGCACCCAGCATTACAGACGGTGATCCCTTGCTATAACCAGCAACTGGCCACGCTGCCCCTGTCATTTTCGTTAAAAAGCGTGGAGAGCGGCCAACACACGGAAATTCGTCATTATCGGCTGATGTCGCAATCCTGGTCGCCGCAAGACGCGATCCGGCCGACGCAGTGGTGGCACGACGTGGACATTTATATTCCCAACGGGGCATTCACCGGTAAAGCGTTGCTGGTGATGAGCGAAGACTGCGCGTGCAGCGCCGCCGGCCCGGGAACGTCGGGCAATCAAAAACCGGCGTTTTCCGCCGAGGCGCTGGCGGCGCAGAGCAAAACAGTGGTGGTGGTGGTCAATCGGCTGCCTTACCCGTACCTGGAATACCAAAATGAGGGACGGCGCCGTTCAGGGGCGGAAAGCCGGGCCAGAGGATGGCGATTGTTCCTGGATGATGCCGATGAATATTTGATGATGCCGCTGCATATCCCGATGACGGCGGCGCTGTCGCAAACCATGACGCTGGCGCAGCGCGAATTGCGCCAGTGGGAGATAGACAAATTTATCGTCGCGGGCGTGTCTGAGGGGGGAACCACGGCCTTGCTGACGGCGCTTTCAGATGAGCGCATCGATGCCGTAGCCGCCATTTTCCCTGAGGGGATCGCGGCGCGGCAGGTGATGAAGCATACCTATCGCACGTATGGCGGGCGTTGGCCTTTGGCATTTCACCCTTATTACCAACTGGGCATCGATCGGCGCATAGAGACCCCGGCGTTTGACAAGCTGATGCAGATTGAAGATCCCATCGAATATCCCCCCCTGGCCGAGCGCGGGCGGCCACCGGCGCCGAAGTATTTCATCGTCGCCGGCGGCGACGAACGCTATCCGCCCGACAGCACGCGGTTTTATTTGAATAAGCTGCCGGGGGAGGTCTCGATGCGAGCCATCGCCGGCGATGAGCGCACGGTCCCCGAACGCGCTGTTCTGGCCTTGGTCAACCGTCGTCAGCGTGATATTGCGCTACCGACGATCGAGGTGCAGAGCAACGCCTCAGAGACGGCGCTGCGCACGCTCCGCTTTTCCGAGCCGCCGATCAGGGTGTTGCGCTGGACTGCGCATAACCGCACGGCCCGAGATTTTCGCTACTCGTGCGGCGTGCGTTATACCCCGGCGCCGCTGGAGGCGAACCGCGGTGAATTTCGGCTGAACGCCCCTGCACAGGGTTGGGAGGCCACCTTTATCGAAGCCGAGTTTAGCGACGGGTATATCGCGACCTCGCCGGTCTTTATCACCCCTGACGATCGCTACCCGATCGCCGCACCGGCGGGCGATGGCCTGGCGTGTGAAACCTTACCGGGTCGAGGGCTGGGGGAGGATTATCGCCATGACGATTAATCCCGCTGAAAATAAGACGGAAAAGCGTTTACTGTGAATTGAACGTCAAGATAACGCGGCTACATCGCTGAATTAACCTGCGTCAGAAGGGAACCGTTGATGATCGGCGGCGCCCTTTCTGCAGCATTATTACGCTGATTTATTGTCGGCGTTTTCTTATTTAAGAGCCCCCCCTCTCATATTCCATCTCTTCTGGACGCTTAACCTTTATTGCCCCATCCGGTTTCGCCGTCGGCGCGCCACTGTCCTTGCAAGAATCAAAAACCTCTCCAGTCATTGGCTCCCGCGCGGCGTCTTTCATTTTTGTGTCAATTCATCCTTACGCACATTCATTGAAGAGGGAATGAGTGGTTTATCTTGTGGTTGGTGTATGAAACACGCTGATAAACCTTTCCTTTTCGGCCAGATGAATGAATCAAGAAACGCCGTTTTTTTGGTTTTTTTAAAATAAAAATAAGAATGATGCCAATTCGATTCGGGGTAATTATCTTTTCTCATCTTTACATTGATTTTATGTATTGCTAAAGAGGGAAAGCCAAGCATAATTAACTGTGAAAGGGGCGGAGCTCCTATTCGCTTTATCACGGATTAGCCGTGATAGGGATATTATTAAGTTTGTCCAATCAAAAGGAGAAGTACCCATGATGGAAAAAAAAGTGATTATGTTGGCATTGGTTGCGGCGAGTTTTTCGAGTGCTTTGCCGGCCCTGGCGGCAGACGGGCAGGTTAATTTTACCGGGAATATTGTTGATGCCGCGTGCAAGGTCACAAATGACTTGAGTAATCCATTAAATGTTGTTCTGGGCGATGTGGCCCGAACGGCATTTGCGGGGGGCAAGGGATCCACTTCCTCGGCGACTAAATTTACGCTGGAAGTGACGGATTGTCCGGATACGGTAAAAAGCGCCACCGTTAAGTTCGACGGCGCGGCCGATAATGGTGACAACAACGTATTGCAGCTGACCCAGGAAACGGATGTCGCCACGGGCGTTGGCATCCAGCTGTCTGATATTTCTAATAATGTTCTTCCACTTTACACGGCCTCAACGGCCTATCCGCTGGCTTCCGGCAGCGGCGTAAAAAACAATCTTGACTTTACCGCGCGTTATATTTCCACGCTTGCAGATGTGACTGCCGGTAAAGCCAATAGCGTCGCGACCTTCACGCTGAATTACAACTGATAATATTTTCTTGCCCGCTGGTTTCCAGCGGGCCGTATTGCCTCGGAGATAATATTATGCGGTTTAATCGCTGCAGTGCCCTAATGGGATTCATTTTATTATTATTTTTTTCTACGGCGCAGGCCGGTGTGGTTGTCGGTGGAACGCGAGTAATTTTTAACGGTGAAAAAAAAGAAGCCTCAATCAGCGTCGACAACCCGGACAACGAACCTTATTTAATTCAGTCCTGGCTGGATAATCAACAGAGCGGCGTGGATAAGATAGCCTTTATCATTACGCCGCCTTTATTTCGTCTGGATGGGCATCAGGAGAATATGCTGCGTATCGTCCGCGTCGGCGATGACTTGCCGAAGGATAAAGAGAGCTTGTATTGGATGAATATAAAGTCCATTCCCTCGACGGAACACACGGGTAAGTCGAACACTTTGCAAATCGCGGTAAAAACGCGCCTCAAACTGATTTATCGCCCTGCGGCGTTGCTCAAACAGGTTCCCGAGGATGTGACTCAACGGTTGACGTGGCAGCGCGTCGGCAAGGAATTAAAACTCACCAATCCCACGCCGTATTATATGAATTTTCATTATGTTCGCATCGGCGGGCGCGAAATGAAAGAGGTGACTTATATCGCGCCGATGAGCAGTGAAATTTTTTCATTGCCGGTTTCTGGCGCGTCGTCGGTCAGTTGGAAATTAATTAACGACTACGGCGGCACCGGCAAGGAGCATCAGTCAGGTATTTAACCGCCAGGGGATGGGCGGCAGAAGGGAATAACGAATTCAATAATGGAGCTAATGAATGATAACTCGTCAGCGTAGAGCAGCGAAGCGGGATGCTTGGCTGAAGCGCATCGTCTTATTCACGGCAACCACGGCGGTATGCGGCAATATGGCCAACCCTGCCTTTTCCCGTGACTATTTCAATCCGGCGTTGCTGGAAACGGGGCGTTCGGGCCAACAGCCTGTTGACCTGTCGGTGTTTGAAAACGGCAACCAGGTGCCCGGCAAGTATCGGGTGGATATTTGGGTGAATGACATGCTGATGGAGACGCGTGACGTTCGGTTTGTCATCAAGCCCGGCGGCGATGATAAAGCCGGCCTGCAGCCTTGCCTGACGGGGGAGGATTTACAACGGCTCGGGGTGAAGATCGAGCGGTTTCCCGCATTGAACCGCGCGGAAGAGTGCGCGAATCTGGCCGCCATCCCGCAGGCCTCGGCGCAATTTCAATTTAACCGCCAGCGGCTGGTGCTGAGCATTCCCCAGGCGGCGTTGGAAAATCGGGTGCGCGGCTATGTACCGCCCGAACTGTGGGACGAAGGGATGCCGGCGATGCTGCTTAACTACGGTTTCACCGGCAGCAACAGCAAGGGGCGCGATCGTTTTACCCAGAGCGCGAGCAGTTACTACCTCAACCTGCGGCCGGGGTTCAATCTGGGGGCCTGGCGGGTGCGGAATTACACCACCTGGAGCTACAACAGCGGCGGTGGCGGGCGGCAGTCGGAAGATCGCTGGGACACCGTCTATACCTACGCCCAGCGCAATATCATCAGCATGAAGAGCTTGCTCACACTCGGTGAAAGCAGCAGTCCGTCCGATGTGTTTGACAGCGTGTCGTTTCGCGGCGCGCAGCTGGCCTCCGATGACGACATGTTGCCGGAAAGCCTGCGCGGCTATGCGCCGGTGGTGCGCGGCATTGCGCGCAGCAACGCGCAGGTGGTCATTCGCCAAAACGGTTATGTCATCTACCAGAGTTATGTCGCGCCGGGCGCGTTCGAGATTTCTGACATGTATCCGACCGGCGGCAGCGGCGATTTGGACGTGACCATCAAAGAGGCGGACGGCAGCGAACAGCATATGACCGTGCCTTTTGCCAGCTTGCCGGTATTGCAACGCGAAGGGCGCCTGAAATACGCGCTGACGTCCGGCCAATACCGCACCTACGATCACAGCGTGGAGAAAAAGGTTTTCTCGCAGGGCAGCCTGATTTACGGCTTGCCGGCCGGCTTTACCCTCTATGGCGGCGGACAGTTCGCCGGCCCGTATCAATCCTTGGCCTTGGGGGTGGGTAAAAACCTGGGTGAGTTCGGCGCCCTGTCGGTGGACGCGACTCAGGCCTGGGCGAAACAGGAACATCAGCCGAAAAGCGACGGCCAGTCGTGGCGCGTGCGCTACAGCAAAAACATCGTAGCGACCGGCACGAACTTCGCCATTGCCGGCTACCGCTATTCGACCAGCGGCTATTATGGGCTGCAGGAAGTGCTGGACACCTACCGCAGCGGCAACCGCTACGCCCTGACAGACCGCCGTAAAAACCGCGCCGAGATTACGCTCAACCAGAATTTATGGGAGGGGGCGGGGTCGCTTTCCCTCAGCGCGGTCAGCGAAGATTACTGGAATTCCGAGCGCAACATGCAATCGCTGAGCGCGGGTTACAACAATAGCTGGAATGGCATCAGTTACGGTTTTAACTACAGCTACAACCGTAATTCACAGGCGATTTACGGTGACTCAGACCGGGGGCAACGGCGTATTTACGATCGCGACCAACTGTTTGCCTTCAATATCAGCGTGCCATTGGAGAAATGGCTGAGCAACACCTACGCCACCTATAGCCTCAATACCAGCCAAAAGGGCAATACCAGCCATACGGCGGGGCTCAACGGCACGGCGCTGGCCGGCAACAACCTCAACTGGAGCGTACAGGAAGGGTATGGCAATCAGGGCCAGGGCAACAGCGGCAATGCCAACCTCGACTGGCGCGCCACCTACGGCGAACTCGTCGCGGGATACGCTTACGATCGCAGCCAACAGCGCGTCAACTATGGCGTAAAAGGGGGCGTGATTGCCCACGAAGACGGCGTCACCTTCGGCCAGCCCTTTGGCGAGACGGCCGCCCTGGTGACGGCGGCCGGCGCCAGCGATGTGGCGGTCGGCAACCAGGTCGGGGTGAAAACCGACTGGCGCGGCTATGCCATCGTTCCTTACGCCACCCCTTATCGCAACAACTCGATTCGTCTTGATGTGGAGAGTTTGCCGGATGATGTCGATCTCGCGCTGACCAACCAGTCGGTCACGCCTACCCGCGGCGCGGTAAGCCGGGCGAATTTCAAGGCGCACGTCGGCAAAAGGATCCTGATGAGAGTCACGGATCCACATGGGGTGCCTCTCCCTCTGGGGGCCAGCGTCCGCGATGCGGATCATTCGGCGCAGCCGTTCCTGATTGGCGGGGATGGATTGGTTTATCTCTCCGGCATGGCGGAACAAGGCCGGCTCGTCGTGCAGTGGGGGCGAAATGCCGAGCATCAGTGCCGCATCAGCTATCAACTGCCGGCGGAGAAACCCGTCGCAGGGATCCAAACCCTCAATGGCGTTTGCCAATAGATCTCGCTCCGTATCCATCATGACTTGTTAAATGAGAGTGAAAATGAACGTTTTTATCAGGATATTCGGTTACGGCGCTCTGCTATGGCTGGCGACGCTAACGACGGTGGCGTATGCCGGCACCTGTACCACCAACGCGAAAACCATCCGCATGGGGTTGCTGACGCTGGCCGTGGATCCGCGTATTGAAATCGGCGAACAGTTGGCAGTCCGTACGGAAAACAGCATCAGCGGCACGACGTTTTCTTTTCTTTGCTCGGGCTCGGTGGCCTATCGTTCCCTGTCGCCGCTGACGCCGAGTGCGCTGCCCGGCGTGTTTGAAACGGGCATCGACGGCGTAGGCGTGACGATTTCGGATCTGTGGCAGAGCAATAAGAACGTGCCTTTCAATACGGCGATTTCGCCCAACCTGCTGACGCCGTGGATCAACCGCAATGATGTCAGGCTGACGTTTATCAAAACCGGCCCGATTAAAACCGGCGGTGATATGGGGGGGAAGATTATCGCCAGATATTATCTGGACTCGACCTCGGTATTGGATTTGAGCATTTCCGGCATGAAGGTCATTCAGAAAAGCTGCCTGGTGGATTTGAATTATAAAAATCAAACGGTGGACTTAGGCAGCCCAAAACGCAGCGAATTTAATGGGGTCGGCAGCAGCGCGGTGTCTTCCGAACGTAACTTCTTCGTGGTCCTGCAATGCCAGGAAGACAATATTCCGGTACAGGTGACGTTTGAAGCGGCCGGAAATTCGCCGGGCGTAGGCATGATCGCTATTGCCGACGGTTCTGATGCGGCAAAGGGCGTTGCCGTGGAAGTCCTGGACGAGAACCGTAATCCGCTCACGTTTTCCCGGCCGATTAACTATCACACCGCTGCCGAAAAAGAGATAAGAATTCCCTTAATGGCGCGTTATAAGCAGACGGGGGACATTAGCCCCGGGCAGGCCGATGCCGTCATGACATTCACCGTTACGCAGAATTAAGGGAGCCGTATCAAAAATATAATGCCGTCTTTTCCCGCGGCATTATTGGTGGCATCCGGCGCTGCAGGCCGATGCCAATGCAATGACAACACGCATGTATGGCTGTGTTTGTCGGTTTAAATATGGAGATTAACCAATGAAAGAACTGTCTGTTATCGAAATGAATGAAGTGTCAGGCGCCTATTCCTGGGATATGAGCAATGGGCTGTCCGGCCTGATTGGCAGCGCCGTCACGAATGCCGCGGAAGCCGTTTCGTCCGTTGCTTTGGGCGCCGCGGTCGGCAGCATGGCGGGCGCCGTCATCGGCGGTAAGCACGGCGGCGACGGCGGCGGTCTGCTGGGCGTCGGCTCCATTGGCCAGGGCGTTGGCATGGTCGCTGCGGGTATTCTGGGTGGCGTGGCCAGCGGCGTGGCCGCAGCCGTTGTTGGCTGGGATACCACCCTGGAATACTCCAAAAAAGGCCTCGATGGGCTGATTAACGGCACCATCAGCTAAATCAATATTGCTGTCCAAGGCCGCAGCGCTCGCGCTGCGGCTGTCTCCCGGTCAGGCATGCGCAGGTCTTCCTATGAGTGATAATAAGAGCAGAAATATTTTCCGCCAGGAGGCGGTCAATTATCAACGTCAAAGATGGACCGGCAGAGCGCTGCTGATTTCCGGCGCGTCCAGCTCTGTGATTGCCGTGACGTGCCTCGTTTTTATTCTTATTTTGGCGAGCGCGCTCTATTTTTGTGAATATACGCGCAGGGTGGATGTCGAGGGGGAGGTGATCAGCATTCCGCATTCGACGAACGTTTTTTCTTCCCAATATGGCTATGTAAATCGGTCTTTTCACCAGGCCGGTGATGTGGTGGAAAAAGACGAGCCGCTCTATATCATCGATGTTTCCAGAAGCACGGCCTCGGGTAACGTCAGCCATATTGCCGCGGGTGAAATCAACAAGCAGATCGGCAATCTGGATTCGATCATCAGCAAGCTGAAAAAAAACAAAGACGCGATGCTGGAGAACCTGAGAAAACAGATTGACAGCTATGAGATAGCGTATAAAGAAACGGAAAAACTTAACCTCAGTGCCAGAGATGGCATGGAAAAAATGAGGGAGAGTTTGAAAAACTACGAGCATTACCTGACGAAAGGGCTGATTACCAAGGATCAGCTGAATTATCAGCGTTCGCTCTTTCAGCAACAGCAGAGTTCCTATCAGGCGCTCAACAGCCAAAAGATTCAGCAAAATATCCAGCTGTCGCAGCTGCGCAGCGATCTGCTGATTCGCGCCGCCGATTACGACAATCAAATATCGCAAAGCGAATCGCAACGCAGCGAGCTGCAACGCCAATTGGCGGAATCCAACGCCGGCGACCAGGTGATTATCAAGGCGCCGCTGAAGGGGAAAATCGAGTCGCTGAGCGTGACCGCCGGGCAGGTGGTCGAGAGCGGCAGCAGCCTGGCGCAGATCAAGCCGATTGAAAACATCAAATATTACCTGGTGTTGTGGCTGCCGAATAACAGTTTGCCCTACGTGAAAATCGGCGATGGCATCAACATTCGCTACGAGGCTTTTCCCTCGGACAAGTTCGGCCAGTTTCCGGGGCGCATTGAATCCATCTCTTCGGTTCCGGCTTCTCCGCAGGAGATGGCGGAATACAGCAGCGGCAATAAAAGGGAGCGAAACGCCTACTACAAAGTGTTGGCGTCCATCAGCGACACGCAATTCAGCGACAAAGGGAAATATCTGGAGATCAGCAGTGGGCTGCAGGCCAGGGTGATTGTGTTCCTGGATAAGAAACCGCTTTATCAATGGGCGGTCGCGCCTTTGTATGACATAAAAAACAGCGTGGTGGGGAGAGTCGATGAAGGATCATAATCTTTTTGAACGGATCAACGAAAAGTTAACGTTCTCTCTGCGTAAACGGGTGCCGAGCATCTTGCAGTCGGAGTCATCGGAGTGCGGCCTGGCCTGCCTCGCGATGATCTCTGCTTATTACGGATTTAATGTGGATATGCTGAGCCTGCGGCAGCGATTCGGCATTTCCACCCAGGGCGCGACCCTGGGCACCCTGTCACAAATCGCGGCGCAAATTCAGCTGAAGACGCGGGCCTTGTCGCTGGACATCGATGAAATCAATCAGCTGAAAACGCCCTGCATATTGCATTGGAACATGAACCATTTCGTGGTGCTGGTTAAGGTTCAGCGCGCGGGCTTTGTGATTCATGACCCTGCCTTCGGGCGCCGAGTGATTGGCCTGCAAGAGATGTCGAACCATTTTACCGGCATTGCGCTGGAGCTGTGGCCCGACAAGGCTTTTCAGCAAGAGACCTTAAAGACCCGTTTACGCCTGCTGGATTTGATGAAAAACATCGAGGGGCTGCCGGGGACGCTGCTCAAGATTTTTGCCTTATCGCTCGTCATTGAGTCGGTCAACCTGCTGCTGCCCGTGGGGACCCAGCTCGTGACCGACCATGTCATTCAGGCGCATGACTACAGCTTGCTGACGGTCATCTGTTTGGGGCTGATCTTCTTCACCCTGTTTCGCGCGGTGGTCAGCATCGCCAGGGCCTGGATTTCCATCGTGCTGGGGACGCTGACCGATATTCAGTGGAAGACGACGCTGTTCGAACATCTGCTGAAGCTGCCGCTGGACTTTTTCGAGAAACGGCACCTGGGGGATATCCAATCGCGGTTTTCCTCATTGGATGCGATCAGAACCACCTTTACCAATAATATCGTCGGCGGGATCATCGACGGCATCATGACAGTCGGCTTGTTCGTGATGATGATGGTCTATGGCGGCTGGCTGGTCTGGGTGGTGTCAGGCTTCACCTTGGTCTACATCCTCATCAGGATGATGACCTACCGCACCTACCGCCAATTCTCGGAGGAGCAAATCGTCAAGGCGGCCAAGGCGAACTCGCACTTCATGGAGACGCTGTACGGTATTTCCACGGTCAAAGCGCTGGGCATCAAGGAAACGCGCTCCAGCTATTGGCTCAATTTGAATGTCGATGCCGCCAATACCAATATCAAAATCACCCGTTTCAATATGATGTTCGGCGGGATCAATACCTTTATCACCACGCTCGATCAGGTGGCGATACTTTGGCTCGGCGCCATGATGGTCATCGACAATACTATGACGCTCGGCATGTTCATGGCGTTCAACGCCTATCGAGGCCAGTTTTCGCAGCGGGCTTCCAGCCTGATCGATCTGGCGATCGGCCTGCGCATGCTGTCGCTGCACAATGAGAGGATATCTGACATCGTCTTTACCGATGCGGAGGTGGAGTCCGCGCCGCGGCAGGTCTTCGAACCGGGCAAGGGGGTTGCCGTTGAGGTTAAAAACCTCACCTATCAATATGACGCGCTGTCTCGGCCGATCTTTAAAGACCTGGATATCCGCATCGCCGCCGGCGAGAGCGTCGCCATCGTCGGGGCGTCTGGCGTGGGGAAAACTACCTTGCTGAAGGTCATGTGCGGCTTGCTCAACCCGACCTCGGGAGAGATCCTGGCCGACATGATGGATATCCATAAAATCGGCGTGAATAACTACCGCAATGCGATCGCCTGCGTGTTGCAGGACGACCGACTATTCTCCGGCTCGATCGCGGAAAACATCAGCGGCTTCGAGGTCAACGCCAATAGAGAGTGGATTGTGGCCTGTGCGATGCACAGCAACATTCACGAGGAAATCATGCAGATGCCGATGGGTTACGAAACCCTGATCGGAGAGTTGGGGAACGGCATCTCCGGCGGGCAAAAGCAACGTCTGTTTATTGCACGCGCCCTCTACCGGCGACCAAGCGTGCTGTTTATGGATGAAGCGACCAGCCATCTGGACGTTGAGAATGAATTGGCGATCAACCGGGCGATATCTTCGCTGAATATCACGCGCGTGATTGTCGCCCACAGAAAATCGACGATCGACTCGGCGGATAGGGTGGTGGCGCTGGGGGCCGCGAGCGGCGGCTAACGCTCGCTCGGCAACCCAGGCTGTCCCCGCGGCCAAAATCGCGGTAAAATGCAGCAGTTGACCTTATCGCACGCCATCAGGCCGCCGTACTCGCTATGAAAATGCGCAAACCGCGCCGTCCGCCCGGGCGGTGGATCTATTACATCCTGCATGAAGACATGCTGTGGCCCTGCCCGGTCAAATGGGAGTGGGAGAGCGGCTATAACGCCTGGCTGCCGTTTTACTATTCCCCCACGCTGGAGTTCGTCGCCGGCAACCCCGCCCGCGCCACCAAGGTCAGCAGCGGTCGGCGTTAAGCGGGCAGCGCGTGCTGCTCGCCTTGCCGCCCGGCATCCGCTCACCTAAGATCATTGCATCACCCACAGGTTTTCCGGGAGCTCCCATGTCTACTCAGTTTCGCACTTCTCTTTGCGGCGCGGTGGCGTTGTTGCTGCTGGCGGGCTGTCAGCAAACGGCGCATAAACCGACGCCGCCGCTGCAGGCGCAGTTGGATCACATCGCTTCGATGCTGGCCGGCGGCCACTTCCTGCGCGTGGACTGCGGGCGCAGCGATGTGCCGGACGATGTCAAATTGCAACGCACCGCGATGCGGGCGGCGCAGCATCGCGGCTGGGATACGCAGGCGGCAGGGTATCGGCAGCTGCCGGCGCTCACCCAGGCGCGCTACCTGACTCTGCAGCAGGACAATCAGCTGCTGACGGACAAATGCACCACGCTCAGCCGCAGCACCGCACGCTTTATCGCGGCGGCGCAGGCCGATCAGGAAGACTACATGGAGTAGCGCGACGGTGTGCCTTTCGGGCGCTCGTCGCGGGCGCCCAAAAATTCTTTGCAGGATAACGATTTATCGCTCATCATTTGAAATGATGTTTCACTTTTATTCATCGAGCCCACCTTGAACCTGTATGCCGCCCTGCGTCAGCGCGTGGAAAATACGCCCTGGTACGCCAAACGGAAAAGCTACCGCGTGCTGTTCTGGCGCGAAATCACGCCGCTGGCGGTGCCAATTTTTCTGGAGAACGCCTGCGTTCTGTTGATGGGGGTGCTGAGCACCTTTCTGGTGAGCTGGCTCGGTAAAGAGGCAATGGCCGGGGTGGGGCTGGCGGACAGCTTCAACATGGTGATCATCGCCTTTTTCGCCGCGGTGGATCTCGGCACCACCGTGGTGGTGGCCTTCAGCCTCGGCAAGCGCGATCGTCGGCGCGCGCGCGCGGCGGCGCGTCAGTCCCTGGTCTTGATGACCGGCGTGGCGCTGCTGTTGGCGGCAGGCATTCATCTGGCGGGCGAATCGATCATCGATGTGATCGCCGGGGCGGCCTCGCCGGAGGTGAAGGCGCTGGCGCTTTCTTACCTGCAGACCACGGTGTGGAGCTATCCGGCGGCGGCGATTGCGCTGATTGGCAGCGGCGCGTTGCGCGGCGCGGGCAACACCAAGATCCCGCTGCTGATCAACGGCGGCATGAATATCCTCAATATCATCATCAGCAGCATTCTGATATACGGCATGCTCGGCTGGCACGGGCTGGGCTTCGTCGGCGCCGGGCTGGGGCTGACGATTTCCCGCTGTATCGGCGCCATCGCCATTCTCTATGTGCTGGCGATCGGCTTTAACCCGGCGCTGCACATCACGCTGAAAAGCTATTTCACGCCGCTGAAGATGGGCATCCTGTGGGAAGTGCTGGGGATCGGCATTCCCGCCAGCGTCGAATCGGTGCTGTTCAACGGCGGCAAGCTGCTGACGCAGATGTTCGTCGCCGGCATGGGCACCAACGTGATCGCCGGTAACTTCATCGCTTTTTCTATCGCTTCGCTGATCAACTTGCCGGGCAACGCGCTGGGCTCGGCCTCGACCATCATCGTGGGGCGGCGGCTCGGCAAAGGCGAGATCGGCCAGGCGGAGCGGCAGCTGCGCCATATTTTCTGGCTGTCGACCCTCGGGCTGACCGCCATCGCCTGGGGCACGGCGCCGCTGGCCGGCGTCTTTGCCGCGTTCTATACCTCGCAGGATGACGTAAAAACGGTAGTGAAAACCCTCATCTGGCTCAACGCCGCCTTTATGCCGATCTGGGCCGCTTCCTGGGTGTTGCCCGCCGGGCTGAAAGGCGCGCGCGACGCCCGCTTCGCCATGTGGGTGACGATGCTGGGCATGTGGGGCTGCCGCGTGGTGGCCGGCTATGTGCTGGGCATTGAACTGGGCATGGGCGTGGTGGGCGTCTGGCTGGGGATGTTCCTCGATTGGGCGGTGTGCGGCGCTTTGTTTTACTGGCGCATGGTCAGCGGGCGCTGGCTGTGGAAATATCCGCGGGTCAGGGCCGAGGAGAGAGACCTATGCCGCCCCTCGGAGGAGGCGGCAATCCGGTACAAGGAGTGAACCGGCTGTCGGTCACGGTGATTATCCTTTGATGTTTACGTCGCTACAGCTGTAAAAGCCTTCACCGACAGGATCGATGCGTTGCCAGCGAATGTAGATAACGTGTTTTCCCGTATAGTCTTTGGCGTTTACGGCGAATTTGTATTGCTGGTTTTCCGGTTTGACATTCTCGACTTTCTCCAGCAACACCAGGTCACTCCACTTCAGGGGCGCGGTGGCGGCGTTATAATCCGGCCTTGAGATATAAACCTCGAAGAAGCTGGGATCGTGGGTCGCCGTGGCGTCATAGACAATATCTATCTTGCCTTCACTGGTTTTTTGGATATCGGTGGCGCGCCAGGCGGTCACAGCGTCTAAACCGGATTTGTCATTCCAGACTTTCGAACGCTCATCCCATTCAGCGCCGACATTACCGGCGGAACAAAGCTGCCCGTCCGGGATGGCGGCTTTAACGGCATCCGGATTGTTGTAGTCAGCAACATTCTTGGAGGCCTCATTCCACTGCCTGAACTGATAGTTGGACTGCTCGATAATATCGACAGCATTTTTTTTGCTGTTGATGGCGCTTTTTTTCCCTTCTTCTTTCGGCACAACAATCCCAGACTTATCAAGGTACTTGTGATAGACGAGCTGATACGCCGCTTTACAGTCGCTTTGCGGAATGCCGGAACCGTCTGCCGGCCAATAATATCCGCCCTCTTTGTAGCACTGGTATTGACGAGAGATGGGGATCGCCGGAGAACCATGTCGCGGTTGCAGGGAGGAGGCGGCTACGTTTTGGTACGGGGACGGAGGTGTTTGGGCGAATGCAGCGACTGAGAATAGTGAACAGGAAGCCAAAGCTAACAACGTTTTCTGCAAAAGCATAAATTACCCCTACTTGTGGTGAGCCGTTCAAAGGGAACTGCTCGGAATGAGTGAGATGCGGTCTTATTTCACATAAAAAATATTTAAGTATTAATGCGGTTTTATCCACAATTTGTGTGATTAAAGTCACGCAGGTGTGAAATATAAGTATTATTTGTTTAGTTTTATGAATATTTCAACGGGGCGGGACATATGAACCAGTGTATTAGGCCCGCTGGAGCGGGTATTGACGATGTGGGTGAACGGCAGTGAGAGCCACCGTTCTCATTGGTATAACGCGAGGGCATTACCCGCCATGAGCAGGACGTGATGCGCTATCTGGCCTGTGAATTGCCGCAGGCCACCATTGCGCGCAACCTGCACCTGAGCGTGAAAACCGTCAGCAACCACAAACAGGCGGCGATGAGAAAACTGGGTTTCAAACGCAACGCGGGTCTCTACCACTGGCTGCGAATGGGCGGGTTGAAAACCGTAGAGCGGCCGCGAGGGTGAAGGCGCGGCTCAGGCGCCAGACCTACGCCTGAGCCGCTGCGGCGTCAATACAGCAGGGTCATCGCGCTGAAGAACAACAGCGTCAACGCGATGATGATGACGTTTTGCGTGGCTTTGCGCACCAGCTTACCGGCGCTCAGACGGCTGTCGATGACGTAGAGCAGCGGCACCATCAGCAGCACGTAGGCAAACATCAGCATGGCGGTAAAAGGCTGCACATTCATTCCGGCGGCTCCTGTGGGTCATCTTGGCCGATCAGGTGCACCAGCACGGCCTCTGTTTGATGGGGAAGCCCGACAAAGGGCGAATGGACGGGGGGAGCCGGCTCGAACGGCAGGCCGGCGCGCCGCGTTTTCACCGCCGCTTGCAGGATCTTCTTTTGGTGTCTTTGCGTGTGGTCGACCATACGCCTCCGAATAGGGCCGCCCGCAGGCGGCCGACTGCCATATTGCCCATTAAGGTGGAGAAGGATTGCGGGCCACTGCCGGGGCCACGCACTCATAATATTGCGAATGATAATTATTATCAATAATGAAAATGAAAAAATTAAGGGTATTGCGGGCGGCGCATCAGGCGGGGCGTAAAAAGAAAAAGCACGCCTTGCGGCGTGCTTTGCAGGGTATTACCGGTGGCGGTTACTTCTGATCGGGCAGCGCGTAAGCGACTACATAGTCGCCCAGCTTGGTGCCGAAGGAACCGTGGCCGCCGGCGTAGATCAGGACGTACTGCTTACCGTTGACCTCATAGGTCATCGGCGTCGCCTGGCCGCCGGCCGGCAAGCGCGCTTCCCACAGTTTCTCACCGTTGGTCACGCTGAAGGCGCGCAGGTAGTTGTCTGCGGTGGCGCCGATGAAGAACACGTTACCGGCGGTGGTCACCGGGCCGCCCAGCATCGGCATGCCCATTTTGAACGGCAGCGGCAGCGGGGAGCTGTCGCGCACGGTGCCGATGCGTTTTTTCCACACGATGTCGTTGGTTTTCAGATCAACGGCGGAAATGTAACCCCAGGCCGGCTGTTTGCACGGCAGGCCGAACGGTGACAGGAACGGGTTCAGCGTGACGCCGAACGGCACGCCATACTGCGGCTGGATACCGGTTTCGGTACCGCTGCCGCCCTTGTCGCCTTCCGGCGGCTCAATCGGGTTGCCTGGGCCGCGTGGGATCAGTTTGGACACGAACGGCAGCGCGATCGGGTTGGCGATAGCGATTTCGCGATCGGTATCGACGGCCAGGCCGCCCCACTCGAACATGCCGAGGTTACCCGGGAACACCAGCGTGCCCTGCTCGGAAGGCGGGGTGAAGGTGCCTTCATAACGCAGGCTGTGGAACATCACGCGGCAGACCAGCTGGTCATAGATGGTCGCGCCCCACATGTCTGCACCGGTCAGTTTCTTCTCAGGACGGAAGGTCAGCTCGGAGAACGGCTGGGTCGGTGACAGGCGATCGCCTTTGGCCGGCCCCTGCGGTACCGGTTTCTCCGGCGCCGGCACCACCAGTTCGCCGTTGGTGCGGTTCAGCACGAAGATGTTGCCGGTTTTGGTCGGCACGTAGATGACCGGCACTTTTTTACCGCTCTTGTCGGTAATGTCCGCCAGGGTCGGCTGCGCCGGCACGTCCATGTCCCACAGGTCATGGTGGACCGTTTGATAGAACCAGGCCAGCTTGCCGGTGGAGGCGTTCAGCGCCAACAGGCCGCTGGCGTAGCGCTCCATTTCCGGGGTGCGGTTGCCGCCCCAGATGTCCGGCGTGGCGACGCCCATCGGCAGATAGACGATATCCAGCTTGGCGTCATAGGCGGCCGGTGCCCAGGAGTTCGGCGAGTTCGGCACGAAGTGATGCTCGTCCGCCGGGATGGCGTTCGGATCTTTCGCGCCAGGATCGAAGGCCCACAGCAGCTTGCCGTTGTTGACGTCGAAGCCGCGGATCACGCCGGAAGGCTCGCGGGTGGAGTAGTTGTCGGTCACGGCGCCGGCGACGACGATCACGTTATCGGTGATCACCGGCGGCGAAGTCGGCTCGTAGTGGCCCGGCGTCGCATACGGCATGTTGCTCTGCAGGTTCAGTTCACCGTTATTGGCGAAGTCCGGGCACGGCTTGCCGGTTTCGGCGTCCAGCGCGAACAGGCGGCCGTCGTTGACCGGCAGAATGATGCGGCGTGCGCACATCGCCGGTGCGGCGTTGCCGGCAGCGTCTGCGGCGGCAGCGGTTTCGTGGTAAGACACGCCGCGGCAGGTGATGTGCTGGAAGGTCGGGTTGTACTTCAGCTGCGGATCAAACTTCCATTTTTCTTTACCGGTGGCGGCATCCAGCGCAAACAGCTTCTGGTGCGGCGTACACATGTAAAGGGTATCGCGGATCTTGATCGGCGTGACTTCGTTGGTGATCTCACCCGGATCGTTGGCGGTCTTCAGATCGCCGGTCTGGAAACGCCAAACCTCTTGCAGCTGGCCAACGTTTTTGTCGTTGATCTGGCTCAGCGGCGAGTAACGGGTGCCTTCCTGGGTGCGGCCATAGGCCGGCCAGTCGGCGCCGGTGGTGTCTTTAGGCTGTACCTGCGCGGCGTCGAGGGTGCCGTTGATCTCTTGCGGATCGTTGAACACGGCATAGGCCAGCGCAATGACGGTGATGACCAGCGCCGCGCTCAGCGCACCGTAGGCGAACTTGCCGTTGGCGACCAGCTTACGGTAGATAAACGGCAGTACCAGCCACAGGCCGAAGAAGAAGGTGACGTCCAGACGCGGCGTCAACGCCCAGAAGTCCGGGCCGACTTCCCACAAGGCCCAAACGGTGGTGCCCAACAGGAACACGGCGTACAGCAGCAGCGCGGTGGCGCGGCGGCGGAACAGCAGCCAAGAGGTCGCCAGCAGCACCAGCCCGGCGATGATGTAATACAGCGAACCGCCCAACTTGGCCAGCCAAATGCCGCCGCCGAGCAGATAAAGCCCGCTCAGGGCGGCAAACAGCGCCGTTATGACGATAAGCGGCGATAGTGACGCTTTATTTTGCATAGCAATACCCTTACCAAAAATGAAAGTCCCCGATTTAGAGATTAAGCCAAATCGGAAAAAACACGCGGTTTCTCCCTAATATTTCAGCGGGAAGCCGCTAGGGTGACGTAAAACCTATTCCGTCTTTTAACCTTAAGGTGCTTTGCCTTATTCAAAGCGGTAAGACAAGGTGGCGCCGCCACCCCAGTTGCGACCCGGCGCCGGCTCGAAATAGCGGCCGTTGCCTTCGTTGACGATCACCGAACCGACGTATCGGCGATCGAACACGTTGTCCACCCGGCTGAACACGTCCAGCGCCCAGCGGTTCCAGGTAAAGCGATAGCCGGCGTTTACGCCGGCCACGGTGTAAGCGGGGGCCTGCGCGCTGTTGGCGTCGTTGGCCTGAATGTCGCTCATGTAGCGCAGCTCCGCGCCGGCATGCCAGCCTTCCGGCGGCGCAAAGGCCAGCGAGGCGTAGCCCATGTTGCGCGCGATGCCCGGCAGGCGATTGCCGGCGGGGGTACAGCCGGATTTACCGCACATTTCGCTGCGGTAGGTGGCGTCCAGCAGCGTCCAGGCCATATGCAGGCGCCAGTCCAGCGCGAACTCTTGATCCAGCGCCAGCTCCAGGCCGCGCCGCCGGGTTTTGCCGGCGTTGGCGTAGGTAATATTTGTGTATTGGCTTTCCGCCACCACCAGCTCGTTATCGGTATCGGTCTGGAACAGGGCCGCGCTCACCAGGCCGTTGCCGAGGCGCAGTTTGCTACCCAGTTCGACGGTATCACTGGTGGAAGGCTGCAGGCCGAGGTTGAGGCCTGGCTGGCCGTCGGGACGGTAGGAGAGTTCGGTGGTGGTGGGGGTTTCAAAGCCGCGGCCGGCGGAGAGATAAACGTTCCATGCCGGGTTGATCTTGTAGTTGAGCGAGCCCATCGGCAGCCACTGGTGGTAGCGTTTGCTGCCGCTGTCGTCGCCGTTGCGCGGCGTGATGTAATAGTCGGTCGAGTCGAAGCTGACCGTGCTGTAGCGCAGGCCGGCGTCCAGCGTCCAGTGCGGCGTCAGTTGCCAGGAGGTTTGCAGGTAAGGATCCAGGTTCCAGATGCGGTTCTTCTCGTTGCGCCGCTGGTCGCCTTTCTCGCCGTAGTCCACTGTGCCGTCTCGCAGAATAAAGTTTTCGAACCCCTGGCGGCGTTCGGTCATGGTTTCATAATCCAGACCGCCGATCAGTGTTACCGGTAACGATGCGAAAGTATCCTCATGCTTCCAGCGAGTGTCAATGCCCTGATATTTTCTTTCCAGCACGATCACCCCGCCGGGGTTGGCAGGATTGAGCTGTTGTTCTCTGCGAAACGATTGGTACTGCGTGGTGTGGCGCTCGCCGTGGTAGGCGGTCAGGGTCAGTTCGTCGCGCTCGCTCATCCGGCGCTGATAGCGCAGGCCGGCCTGGGTCTGGTCGAGCGATTTGCGGGTGTTGAATTGATCCGCGCGCGGCGCCTGGCGCGGATTGGCCCTCCATTCCGCCTCGGTCAGGCCGCCCGGATCGCCGGCGTCAATCGAGACGCTGTTGAACATCAGCGTCAGGGTGCTGACGTCGTCCAGGCGCACGCCGAGCTTGCCGTTACCGAGGTTTTTCCGCGCGGCGCTGTGATCGCGATAGCCCTGAGTGGTGAATCGGGTGCCGGAAATAGCGTAGTTGACGTCGCCGGCCTGGGTGCCGTCGCCGGTGGCGCCGGTCGCTTTCACCCCGTAGCGCCAGGTGTTGTCGCTGCCGAAATAGCCGCCGGCTTCCAGCGTCGGCGGCTGGGCGCCGGTCTGGGTGTCAACGTTGATTACCCCACCTGAGGCGTTGCCGTACAGCGCGGAATAAGGGCCGCGCAGCACCTCGATGCGCTCGACGGAATTGATGTCGATATTGGAGGTTTGACCCTGGCCGTCGGGCATGGTGGCGGGAATGCCGTCGACGTACATGCGCACCCCGCGCACGCCGAACATCGAACGGCTGCCGAACCCGCGTATCGACATCTGCAGATCCTGCGCATAGTTTTGCCGATTTTGGATCTGCAGGCCCGGCACGCTGCCGAGGTTTTCCGACAGGTTAATCTGCGGCGCGGCGTTGCGCAGGGTTTCGCCGTCGATCACGCTGACGGAGACCGGCGATCCCAGCTCGGTCAATCCGGTGGGTTGCGCCATCACCACCAGGGTGTCGCTTTTTTCTTCATTATTTTCTGCCGCCAGTGCCTGGCTGGCGAAAATAGGCTGTAGCAATAGCATTGCAGCCGGGGTAAGCACGGCGTTTTTCTTATTGATCATGGAATAAATCTGCCACTGGTATTGAAAGGGAATCGCAGGTCGATTCAGAGTTAGCCATCTGTCGCTCCATCTACATGACGCTAAACGAAAAGAGTAATGCATCCTGGCATCAGTATAGATTATCTCGCGATGGGATGTCTTGCTGAAACGGTGCTCACATTCCAGCGTGTCACCGAGAAAATTCAGGTAAAACGCCTTGGTTTTGTCCCCCGAAAAGACATGCGCCATAGGAATGGTGGAGAAGAACGTTGTCATCGTTGAGTTCAATGCGACGTTAGCGGCAGCCGATATGGATATCGACCGCCTCGGGGCCGGTATAGGTTTCGAAGTCGGTCAGGAAGCGGCGTTCGATTTCCGGGTGTTGCTCGAAGTAGGCCCAGATGGCTTGCCAGCCTGCGATAACCGCCGCCGGCATGGCGCCACGGGCCTGGAACACCAGATAGCGGCCGGGTTGGATGTGCAAACCGTTCTCTGCCGCGCTGCCGGCGGTGACGTCAAACGGCCCGCCGGCGTCGGAGGCGTAGTTGGCGTAGACCCCGTAGACCGGCATGGCGGGCGAGGTGGCGAAAAAGTCTGACCACAGCGCCGGGATTTTTGCCGTCTCGGGCCGGGTTTCGTCCTGATTGGTGGTTCTGACCGTTTGGCCGGCGACGTAAAAGCCGGGCAGCTGCATTGAGAGGGGTTGCATAGCGGAAATTCCTTTTAACCGTTTGAACGAGAGGCCTAAAGGTAGCAAAGGCTTCCCGGATCCGCCAGACAGGGCCCCCGCAAACGCGGAGGCCGATCGTATCAGGCGCCCAAACCGCCAAGGCACAGGTATTTGATCTCGAGATAGTCCTCGATGCCGTATTTTGAGCCTTCGCGGCCCAAACCGGAGTGCTTCATGCCGCCGAACGGTGCCACCTCGGTGGAAATCAGCCCTTCGTTAATGCTGACAATGCCGTACTCCAGCGCTTCGGCCACGCGCATCACCCGGCCGATGTCGCGGCTGTAGAAGTAAGCGGCCAGGCCAAACGGCGTGTCGTTGGCCAGTTCGATGGCTTCCGCTTCCTGGCTGAAGCGGATCAGGGGCGCTACCGGGCCGAACGTCTCCTCGCGGAAGATTTTCGCCGTGCGCGGCACATCGGTCAGGATGGTCGGGGTGAAGAAATTGCCGCCCAGCGCGTCAGGCTTGCCGCCCAGCAGCACCGATGCGCCGTGCTCGACGGCGTCGGCGATATGCTCGCGCACTTTCTCCACCGCGTCCGGGTTAATCAACGGGCCGATGGTGACGCCGTCATCCAGGCCGTTGCCGACCTTCAGCTTGGCGACGGCGGCTTTCAGTTTGGCGGCGAAGGCGTCGTACACGCCGTCCTGCACCAGAAAACGGTTGGTGCAGACGCAGGTCTGGCCGGCGTTGCGGTATTTCGAGGCGACCGCGCCGGCCACGGCGGCGTCCAGATCCGCGTCGTCGAACACGATAAACGGCGCGTTGCCGCCCAGCTCCATGCTGGTTTTCTTGATGGTGGGCGCACACTGGGCCAGCAGCTGCGCGCCGACTTCGGTGCTGCCGGTGAAGGAGAGTTTACGCACATCCGGGTTGGCGGTGAGTTCGCCGCCGATGCCTTTGCTGGGGCCGGTGATCACGTTGCACACCCCGGCGGGCAGCCCGGCGCGCTCCGCCAGCACGGCGATCGCCAGCGCTGAGAACGGGGTCTGGCTGGCGGGGCGGATCACCCCGGTACAGCCCGCCGCCCAGCCGGGGCCGGCTTTGCGGGTGATCATCGCCGCCGGGAAGTTCCACGGGGTAATGGCGGCGAACACGCCGATCGGATCTTTCTGCACGATGATGCGGCGGTCCGCCTGGGGCTGCGGAATGGTGTCGCCGTAGACCCGCTTGCCTTCCTCGGCGAACCATTCGATAAAGGAGGCGGCATAGGCGATTTCACCGCGGCTTTCAGCCAGCGGTTTACCCTGTTCCGCCGTCATGATGCGCGCCAGATCCTCCTGATTTTCCATCATCAGCTCAAACAGCCGCCGCAGCTTGCCGGCGCGCTCTTTGGCGGTCAGCGCACGCCAGGCGGGCAGCGCCTTTTTGGCGGCGGCGATGGCGCGCGCGGTTTCTTCGGCGCCGAAGGCCGGCACATGGCCAACCAACTCGCCGTTAGCGGGGTTATGGATGGCGATCGTGTGGCCTGCTTTGGCCGGCAACCATTGCCCGTCGATGTAATTGGCCTCGCGGAACAGCGTGGGGTCCTTGAGGGTAGCGCTGATGCTGGTGCTCATTAGTCTCTTCCTTTGCTGAGTTCAACAGAATGGTCTATCCCATACGGCTACCCTTTACCCTAGCAAACTTTACCGCCGCCGTTTGCCAGCGTGGCGACAAGATGCGCGTTTTCTTCATGCGCACCTTCTGTACAAAAAATATCCGCCGTCGGGCCGATACTGAAAGAGCAGGCATATGACCCTTTTCGATGTGATTAAAAGGAGTGTGCGAATGATGAAATCAGTGGACAGACATCTCGCGGCCTACGGCAGCGAGATGGATTTTTTGGCGTCGAGTATCGCCCTGATGGAATGGCAAGGGCGGCAGATTGACGCCGGGCAGGTGGCCGGCAATATGTCGGAACAGCAAAGCCGCCTGTTCTTTGCGCGGTTGCGTTATTTTAGTCAGCTTTATCAGGCCGCAGCGGCGGCCGAACACAGCCTGTAATTTCCCGATTCAGCCCCGCCGCAGCGGGGCTTTTCATTTCAGCGGTGCCACACCCCGGTCGCCAGCGTCGCGGACGAATACTCAAGATCGCGTCCCCGCCACGGCAGCGCCGCCGCAAAGCGCCAGGCGCGGTGAACGTCAAACCGCCAATAGCGTTCCGCCCCTTCAACGCCGGGATCCCCTTGCGTCTGCCAGAGGATCTGCGTTTTTCCTTGCAGGTGCAGCACGTCGCCGCGATCGAAATCGATGAACAGCAGCGCCGCCCGCGGTTCGGCCAGCAGGTTGCCCAACGTATTCATATAACGGTTGCCGCGAAAGTCCGGCATCCACAGCCTGTCGCCTTCCAGATGGATAAAGCCGGGGCGGCCGCCGCGATGGGAAATATCGACGCCGCCCTGCGCCAGTTCCAGGTGCGCGCCGCTGGCGACGAAGCTGGTGTCCGCGGTGCGGATCAGCGCCTGCGCCGCCGCATCGAGCGACGCTAAATGCTCAACCGGCTGTGGCCGGCTCTCCATCGGGTAGAGTTCGCGGCGCTGAATGTACTGCGGGCAGTTGCCGAAGCTTTGGTGCACGACGATCTCCACCCGGTTTTTATCGGTGCGGCCGACGGTGCCGTTGGCGCGGTTGCGCCGCCGGTTGCTGAAGTCGAGCCCGAGCGCGCCGACCGGTTTGCCGGGCAGCAACAGCGCCTGGGCGGGATCGTCGCTGCGGCGCGGCGCGCTGATGCGCAGGTGCGTGTCATCCGGCGTGCGTAAAAATCCGGGCGGGCCGCTGAACAGGGTGGCGATGGGCCAGCCCTGGTCGTCCAGCGTGGCGACAAACAGGTAAGGCAGCGCGGCGAAAAACGCGCGGTGCTGATCCGGCATCGCGGGGTAGATGCCGCCGCCCACGCGATCGAAACCGGCCAGCGTCTGTGCGCGCAGCTCATCGGGATGGAACAGTTGCGGGATCATGGCGTCAGCTCGCCGCCGGTGCCGGCAGGGCCGGCATGGCGAAGAAGCCGGGCAGTGCAGCGATGCGCGCCGTCCAGCGACGTATCGCAGGATAAGGCGACAGCGAAATGCCGCCCTCGGCCGCGACCGCCACGTAGCTGTGGCAGGCCAGATCGGCGATGGTGGGGTGTTCACCGGCCAGGTAGTCGCGCTCGCTCAGGTGCTGCTCCATCTGCGGCAGAAAACGATCGCTGATTGCCCGCGCCGCCTGATAATCCTCCGGCACCGCGAACTGGGCGATCAATCGGCAGGCCGCCGGGCCGTAGCGGACTTCGCCGGCGGCTTTGGAAAGCCAGGCCTGCACCCGCGCCGCCGCCGCCGGCTGTTCCGGCAGCCAGTGGCTGTCCGGCGCATAGCGTTTCGCCAGATAGACCAGAATGGCGTTGCTGTCGGCCAGCGTCAGATCGCCGTCCTGCAAGACCGGGATCTGGCCGAACGGGTTGAGCCGGCGAAAGGCTGCGCTCTGCCGTACGTCCGCCGAGGCTTCGACCCATGCATAGGGCAGCGCCAGCATGCGCAGCAGCAACGCCACGCGGTGAACGTGGCCGGAAAGCGGGGTGCCGTAGAGGGTGATGGTGGACATGGCGTTTCTCCTCAGTGTTTTTTTTCAGCATACTCTTGCGGTGAATGAGCGGAATCCGGCAATGTGGAAATTGATAATTTCACTTATCGGAAGAGTCTATGGATCGGTTAGACGAGTTGGCAATCTTCGTGGCGGTGGTGCAGCAGGGCAGCCTGGCGGCCGCCGGGCGCAAACTGCGGCGCTCGGCGCCGGCGATCACCCGGGCGATCGCCGCGCTGGAACAGCGGTTCGGCACCCGGCTGGTGGAGCGCACCACCCGGCGGCTGGCGCCTACCGAAGCGGGCGTGCGGTTGCTGGAGCGCGCGCAACAGCTGCTGCAGGATTATCAGGCGGTGGTGCAGGATACCGCCGAAGCGCAGCTGAGCGGCTTGCTGCGCGTTACTTCGCCGGTGCAGTTCGGCCGCCGCTACGTGGCGCCGGTGGTGATGGCGTTTCTCGATGACTACCCGCAGATGCAGATCGAAATGGTGTTGAACGATCGCAATCTCGATCTGATCGACGAAGGGCTGGATATCGCGGTGCGCATTGGCCATCTGCAGGACTCTTCGCGCGTGGCGCGGCGGCTGGGGCAGGTCAGCCGGGTGACGGTCGCCAGCCCGGCTTACCTGGCGCGCTGCGGCGAGCCGCGCTCACCGGCGCAGTTGGCAGAGCATGCCACCATCGTCGGCACCCAGCGGCCGTCGCTGCGCGAATGGCGCTTCGGCCCGCAGGAAAACGGCGAGCGGGTGCGCCTGGCCCCCCGGCTGTTGCTCAACGATGTGGAAGCGCAGCTGCTGGCGGTGCGTGCCGGCAAGGGCATCGCCCGGCTGCTCTCGTATCAGGTGGCGGACGATGTGGCCGCCGGTACGCTGGTGCGGCTGCTGGCGGACCATGAACCGTTGCCGATGCCGGTGCAGCTGGTGGCGCAGCAGGCGCAGCGCATGCCGCTGAAGGTGCGCGCCTTTTGGGATTATGCGTTTGAGCGGCTAAGCGCATTGCCGCAAATTCAGCCGGACGGGCGGGGAAAATAAGCGCAAAAAGTTTCATGGGTTAAACTTTTCGCTGCCGGTGTTGTTTTATTTTACCGGGCGCGCATTGCTGATAGACCCGTCTTGACAATAATGTTGCGGGTGCTAATAGTTAATTCATATCTTAAATAATAAACGAAGTTTAATATATGAAACAACTTGCGGGGAGCTATGACAACGGCGCTACGGTGGATAATGAAGACGCTATTTTGGCTTCATTTCAGACCCGTAGCGCGGCTATTTATCATCAGACAAAACATGAAAAGAATATTGCGTATGGCGAAAGCGAACGCGAGACGATGGATTGGCTCTATTCTGCAAAGCAGCATCAGGGGACGTTAATATTTATTCACGGCGGCTATTGGCAATTCTGCGACAAGGCGGATTTCGCCTTTATCGCCGCCGGGCCGTTGGCGTTGGGTTTTGACGTGGTGTTGGTGGAATATGCGCTCGCGCCGGCGGTGGATCTCGACGAAATATGCCGACAGATCGGAATGGCGCTGGATGCCATTCAGCGCCGCCTGCCGCCGCACTACGCCCATCCGGTTTATCTGTGCGGCCATTCCGCCGGCGGGCAGCTGGCGGCGCTCTGGCAGCAGCATGCGTTAGTGGATGCCGTCTTTCCCATCAGCGGCCTGTTCGAGCTGGCGCCGCTGCAACAAAGCTATGTCAATCGGGCGCTGCAGTTGACCACGCGGCAAATTGAAACGCTCAGCCCGGCGCGCCGCCTGCCGACGTGCGGCAAGCCGCTTACGCTGTATTACGGCGCATTGGAGCTGCCGGAACTGAGAGGTCAGTCGCAACACTATCATGCGGCGCTGCGCCAACGCGGGCTGCCGGCTGAACTGGTCGCGGTGCCCGGCGCCAACCATTTCACCATCCTGGATGCGTTGTTCGCCGCCGACGGCGCGCTGCTTCGCCAACTTGACCACCACGGGAACCACTGACATGCGTGAGATTGTAGAGACCGGGCTGCCGGATATCGGCCAGCCTTTTTCCTGGGCCACCCGGGGCGGCGGCATGCTGTTTACCGCCCACGGCCCGGTACGGGCGGACGGCAGCATCGACACCGGCGCGCCGGAGCGACAGATTGCGTTAACCTTCGATAACCTGGCGCAGACGCTGAAGGCGGCGGGCAGCCACAGCGATAAGGTGCTGCAGGTGATCGTGTATCTTACCGACGTTAACGACGTTAAATGGCTCGATGATATTTACCGGAAATACTTTAATTATCCTTATCCCAATCGCTCCACGGTTATCGTCGAGAAATTGGTGGTGCCCGGAATGAAAATAGAAATTACCGTCAGCGCTATCGCCTGATTTAATTTCTCCTTAAGCCTGTCTTTATATTAATTCAATAACGAGTTAAGGATGCGTCATGTTTAAACAGATTGCACCTTCCGCCGCCGATCCTATTATGTCGCTGATGGAAGCCTATTTGCAGGATCCCAATCCGAAAAAAGTGAATTTAGGCATTGGGCTGTATTACGATCGGCAGGGGAATATTCCGCTGATGCGCGCGGTTGAGGCGGCCGAACAGCGATTGTTGGCGCTGCGTCGCCCACATGGCTATCCGCCGATCGAGGGTTCGCCGCAGTTCGCTCGCCAGGTGCAGACGCTGCTGTTCGGTGAGCAACAGGCGGCCGGGATCGCCACGGTGCAGACCGTCGGCGGTTCCGGCGCATTGAAGCTGGCGGCGGATTTTCTGCGTCACTTTCTGACGCGCGGCGAAATCTGGGTGTCCGATCCCACCTGGGCCAATCATTGGGCGATTTTTGAAGGCGCCGGGCTGCGGGTGAAAACCTATCCCTATTTTGACGAAGCGGCGGGCGGCCTGCGTTTCGCCGCCATGCTCGACGTGCTGGACAGCCTGCCGCCGGGCAGCGTGGTCTTGCTGCACCCTTGTTGCCACAACCCGACCGGCACCGATCTGACGCCGGAGCAATGGCGCGCCACGCTCGCCGTGCTGCAGCGACGCAGCCTGCTGCCGCTGTTCGACATCGCCTATCAGGGCTTCGGCGACGGGCTGGAGGAGGATTGCTTTGCATTGCGCGAAGCGCTGAAAACCGATCTGCCGTTTTTGGTCTGCAATTCGTTTTCCAAAAACGTCGCGCTGTACGGCCAGCGGTTGGGCGCGCTGTCGGTGCGCTGCGCCGACGCGGAAAATGCCGCCAACGTCAAAGGGGCGTTAAAAACGCTGATCCGCCGCAGCTACTCCTGCCCGCCGACGCACGGCAGCCAGATCGTGGAAACCCTGCTTGGCGACGCCGAACTTGGCGAGCTTTGGCGCAATGAGCTGGCAGAAATGCGCTCGCGCATCAAGCAAATGCGTGAGCAGCTGGCCGCCGGGCTGGCGCAGGGCGGCTCTTCGCTGGATCACCGGCGCATACGCGATCAGCGCGGCATGTTCAGCTATACCGGCCTGAACGAAGCGCAGCTGCAGACCCTGCGGCAGCGCTATGCCATCTATCTGGTCTCGCCCGGCCGCATGTGCCTGCCAGGGCTTAACCCCGGCAACATCGACTATGTGACCGCCGCGATCCTCGACGTCACCCGCACCGCCTAACTCCGCCCGGGAGCACAGCCATGCCACAGATGAATGATTTTGAGCATATCGCCCGCCGCCAGGGCGGGTTGAACAAGCATCTTACCGCCGGGCAGATGTCGATGCTGGCGATCGGCGGCGCCATCGGCACCGGGCTGTTTCTCGGCAGCGCCTACGCCATTCAGATGGCGGGGCCGTCGGTATTGCTGAGCTACCTGATCGGTGGCGTCATTGCGCTGCTGCTGATGGGCAGCCTGGCGGAAATGACCTCCGAACACCCGACGCCCGGCTCGTTCGGCGACTACGCCGAATTCTACCTCGGCCCGCTGTTCGGTTTTCTGGTGCGTTATTCCTACTGGTCTTGCGTGGTGCTGGCGGTGGGCACCGAAGTCACCGCCATCGGCATGTACATGCAGTTCTGGTTCCCGGCGACGCCGACCTGGCCGTGGGTGCTGCTGTTCTCGGCGGCGGTGATCGTTGTTAACGTGATCGGCGTGAAATCGTTCGGCCAGGTGGAATACGCGCTGTCCACCGTCAAGGTGACGGCGATCGTGGCGTTTATTCTGATCGGCATCGGCATTCTGGCGTTCTCGGGCAACCCGGCCTACGGCCTGCGCAACCTGACCGCCGGCGGCTTTATGCCGTTTGGCGTCAAGGGCATGTGGTTCGCGGTGATCGTGTCCATCTTCAGCTACCTGAGCATTGAAATGATCGCGGTGGCCGCCGGCGAGGCGAAGAATCCGGTGATTGCGGTGAAGGCGGCGTTCAAGGGCACCATCGTGCGGCTGTTCATCTTCTACATGCTGTCGATCGCCCTGATGCTGGCCATCGTGCCCTGGCGCCAGTCCGGCACCGGCGAAAGCCCGTTCCTGATGGCGATGAACGTGATCCATCTGCCCGCCGCCGCCGGTATTTTCAACTTTATCGTGCTGGTAGCGGCGCTGTCGGCAATGAACAGCCAGCTGTATATCACCACTCGCATGATGTTCTCGCTGTCGCGCGCCGGGCAGGCGCCGGCGGCGTTGGGGCGCGTCAGCCGGCGCGGTATTCCGGTCAATGCGCTGGCGATGTCGTGCATCGGTATCGTGGTGTCTATCGTGCTGAGCCTGGTGGCGCCGGAAACCTCGTTCGCCGCCATGATGTCTATCTCGGTGTATGGCGCCTGCTTTACCTGGCTGATGATTTTCGTCACCCACCTGTTCTTCCGCCGCCGGCATCGGCAGACCCACCTGAAATTTCGCATGTGGGGCTTTCCCTATACCACCTTGCTCGGCACCGGGCTGATGGCAGCGTTGATGATCTCGACGGCGTTTACCGAATTCTTCCGCATGACGCTGTGGTTCGGTATTCCGTTCACCTTGCTGCTGGTGGCGGCTTATCACTTCCAGAGCCGCCGCGCGGTTGCGCCGTCGCCGTTCAAGGCGCCGGAGGTGGAGTAATAAGGGGAGGGCTGAGGCTAAGGATCGCTCAGACAGCTAACGTTGAAAGAGATTGCTTTAGCAAGAACGGTTTTTGGTGGGGAGATAGCTTATCCGCGCGTGTGGATACATTGCGCTAGCTATCTTCCTTTTGGCTTACAAAGGCGTGGAACGGCTATGACGCCTAATGGCGAATTGTTTTTCAGAAAAGAGCTGTACTCCCCGGATTTTGGCGCTGAATCAACCGTTGATATCAGGCATCTATTATTCATGAAATGATGCACGTATGGCAGCATCAGAAAGGTATGTGGGTAAGAGCTCGGGGAATGTTCAGTTGGGCAGCTGATTATACCTATCGATTGGATGACAGAGCGTTATTGGACTATGGGCTTGAGCAGCAGGCTCAGATTATTGCTGATTACTATGTTTTGCAGGCCTATGGCTACCGTGAATGGAATATCCAGCGGTGTAAGGCTTGGCCGGTGGTCACTTATCAAGGTGTTTCAGATCAAAATACGTTAGCGACAAGGTATCGCAAAACGCTGTTCCGCTTTTTGCAAGGAGTGAAATGATAATGGAAAAGAGGAAATACCTGGCGACGCTTTGTTCCATTCTGATGTTGTCAGCGTGTGAGTCAAGGATTCTCGATATTCAGGCTGCAAAGGTGAATGTGGTCGATGATAAGGTATGCCTGCAGGTGCCCGCGAAAAGTCATGAGTATCTAAATGGGATCCAGATCGTAGAAGCGGATAAAGAGAATGAAGCGTTTAGAAAATATTTTGATGTAAATGAAAGCCAACCTCTCCTTTTATCACAAGACTCGTGCGTGCCTGATTTCGGTTATCCGTTCAAGGAAGGACATACCTACGGGTTCCTGACTGAGACTTTCTTTAAAGGGGAAGGTCAATCAGGTGGACGGAACTTTAGTTCGTCATTCCGGTTATACCGTGAATCGGGGGTCTTGAAAGTTGAGCAGATCAGATAGCCTGTTTCAGGCTATCTGAATCAAGTTAGCGGTCGGAAGGCCCGCGTCATTTCCTGAGACTAAAGCTGGCTTTTCGGGATCAGGTGGTCGCCGAAGCTCAGGCGACGGCGGCCCGGTTCGATTTCGGTCAGCGGCGCCACTTCGTGCAGCGAGGATTTGCAGCGCTGTACCAGATCCTGATACTCGCGGGTGCCGGCGATCTTCCAGGCCAGCTCCTGTTCGGTCAGATCGCGCAGCACGCGCGCCGGGCTGCCGACCACCAGCTTGTTGGCTTCGATCACCGCCGCGGCTTTGACAAACGCCATCGCGCCGACGATGGTGTTCTCGCCGATCTCCGCGCCGTCCATCACCACCGCGTTCATGCCCACCATCGCATTGCGACGAATGCGGCAGCCGTGCAGGATGGCGCCGTGGCCGATATGGCCGTCTTCTTCCACCACCGTGTCCTGCTGCGGGAAGCCGTGCATCACGCAGTTATCCTGAATGTTGGCGCCGTCGCAGATCACCAGGCGGCCAAAATCGCCGCGCAGGCTGGCATTCGGGCCGATGTATACGTGCTTGCCGACGATCACGTCGCCGATCAGCACCGCCGTCGGGTGCACGTAACTGCTGGGGTCGACGACCGGCGTCAGGCCGTCAATCTGATACACAGGCATAGCGTGAGTTCCTTAAAATGTAGGGTCGCGCGGCAGGCCGCCGAAGCGCCGATAATAGCCGGCGGCCGGCGCGGGCAGGGCGCCGATGGTGGTTTCCGCCAGCGCGCTGACGTACTCCGTCGCGGCGCGATCGACCTGCTGATAGAGATTGATGCACAGGTTGCGGGCGATCTGGCCCTCCCACTGCGCGGGCAGCAGCGCGTCCGGCAGCAGCGGATCTTTCAACACCACGCGACGGAAGAAGTGAATCAATAATAGCTTAATCTGGAAACAGCGCAGCGGCGTCAGCGCCGCCGGGTCGACTTCGCGCAGCAGCGCCATCAGCGGCCGGAAGGAGACGATAAATTCGTGATAACCGGCCGCCACTTCGCTTAGCGACCAGCAGTCGGCCACCAATTTCTGCAGGGTTTGCTCGGAGCGGTTGTAGGGGTAATCGGCGCGAAAGTAGATCACCTGCTCGCCGGCGTTCAGCTCGCCGAGCAGCGCCGTCACGTCGGTTTGCGCATGGGTGGGGGCGGCCATCAGGTTGCTGGCGATTTGCCCGAAGCCGAGCCAGCCCAACTCTTTTTTCAGCCGCGCGCGCGCGTTTTTTTCGGCGCTTTCCAGCAGTAACAGCTCCCACTTGCCGTCCCAG
Organism: Serratia sp. HRI; assembly: GCF_010119335.3. NCBI lineage: Bacteria > Pseudomonadati > Pseudomonadota > Gammaproteobacteria > Enterobacterales > Yersiniaceae > Serratia > Serratia sp. HRI. The sequence continues at coordinate 4,698,459 of NZ_CP083690.1, forward strand.
GCGGGTTGCTCGCGCAGATAGATTTTCGATTCGGCGTGGCGGAACTGGCGCATCCCTTGCTCGGTCACGCGGTAGAAGCTGCGGCGGCCTATTTTCTCCACCGCCAGCCAACCCTCTTTCTGCAGGCGGAACACCGAGGTGCGCACGAAGCGATCGCCGAAGCCGAAGGCCTCCAGCAGCGCGCTCAGGCTGCCGAGCCACACTTCGCCGCCGCGGTGGCTGAGTGCGTCGCCGTACAACGAAATGATCAGCGAGGTGCCGCTGATCGGCTGCGCGTCGACGGCATGGCGAATGAACTCATCCAGTTTATGTTCCATATTTTTCCATGGGTTAGCCTTCGATGAGCCATAACATTACGCCTAATTTGAGGCGGCGTCATCCGTGACGCCGTGCGCCTCAGCGCGGCCGCAAATCGACCACGCGCTGCGCTTTGCCTTCCGAGCGCGGAATATCGCCGCAGTTGGCGATGCTGACGTCGGTGCTGACGCCCACGATCGATTTGATATGGTGGCGCAGCTGGTGACAGATGTCGCAACGCTGCTGGTGGCTGAGGCTGAGCGCCGACTCCTTGAGCTCGACGCGCACCGCCAGCGTGTCCAGGTGCCCGCTGCGGCTGACCTGCAGCTGATAGTGCGGCGACAGCTGCTCGAACTGCATGATCTGCTCTTCCACCTGCGACGGGAAGACGTTGACGCCGCGGATGATCAGCATGTCGTCGGAGCGGCCGGTGATCTTGCCCATGCGGCGCATCTGGCGCGCGTCGCCCGGCAGCAGCCGGGTGAGATCGCGAGTGCGGTAGCGGATCACCGGCAGCGCCTCTTTGGTCAGGGTGGTGAACACCAGTTCGCCGTGCTCGCCGTCCGGCAGGGCGACGCCGGTTTCCGGGCAGATGATCTCCGGCAGGAAGTGGTCTTCCCAAATGGTAGGGCCGCCGCCGCTCTCCAGACACTCCATCGCCACGCCCGGCCCCATCACTTCCGACAGGCCGTAAATATCCAGCGCCTTGATGCCCATGCGGGTTTCGATCTCGTGGCGCAGGGCTTCGGTCCAGGGTTCGGCGCCGAACACGCCGAGCCGCAGCGAGCAGCCGCGCGCGTCGCCGCCCATCTTGCGCTCCAGCTCGTCGATCAGCGTCAGGCAATAGGACGGCGTCACCATGATGATGTCGGGTTTGAAATCGAGGATCAGCTGCGCCTGGCGTTCCGTCTGGCCGCCGGACATCGGGATCACCGTCGCGCCGAGCCGCTCTGCGCCGTAGTGCGCGCCGAGGCCGCCGGTGAACAGGCCGTAACCGTAGGCGACGTGCACCTTGTCTTTGGCGGTGGCGCCGCCGGCGCGCAGACAGCGGGCGACGATATCGGCCCAGTTATCGATGTCGCGCTGGGTGTAACCCACCACCGTCGGGCGGCCGGTGGTGCCCGAGGAGGCGTGGATGCGCACCACCTGTTCCATCGGCACCGCGAAGGTGTCGAATGGGTAGTTGTCGCGCAGATCCTGCTTGGTGGTGTAGGGGAAGCGCGCCAGATCGCTCAGCTGTTTGAGATCGTCGGGGTGCACGCCGGCCTGGTCGAACTTGCGTTTGTACATCGGCACATTGTCGTAGGCGTGGTGCAGCGTCCACTTCAGACGCGTCAGCTGCAACGCTTCAATCTCATCGCGCGAGGCGAATTCGATCGTTTCGAGGGGCTGTGGATTTATTGTCATGGTTAGCCTCAGGGGGTCAGACACGCTCAATGATCATGGCGATGCCTTGGCCGACGCCGATGCACATGGTGCAAAGCGCGTAGCGGCCGGCTCGCCGTTCCAGTTCAAACAGGGCGGCCAGCGCCAGGCGCGCGCCGCTCATGCCCAGCGGATGCCCCAGGGCGATCGCGCCGCCGTTGGGGTTGACCTGCGGGGCATCGTCCGGCAGGCCAAGCTGGCGCATCACCGCCAACGCCTGGGCGGCGAACGCTTCGTTCAGTTCGATAACGTCCATCTGCGCCAGGCTCAGCCCGGCGATTTCCAGCACCTTGCGGGTGGCCGGCAGCGGGCCGATGCCCATCAGCCGCGGCTCCACGCCGCAGGTGGCGGTGGCGACGATGCGCGCGCGCGGCGTCAGCCCCTGGCGCGCCGCCATCGCTTCGGAGGCGACGATCAGGGCCGCCGCACCGTCGTTCAGGCCCGAGGCGTTGCCGGCGGTGACGCTGCCGGGCTGACGGAACGGGGTTTTCAGCGCCTGCAGCTGATCAAAGGTGGTGTCGGGGCGCGGGTGTTCATCCTGGCTGAACAGCGTCACCGCGCCTTTTTTGCCGGTGAGGCTGACCGGGGCTATCTCCTGCGCCAGGTGGCCCAGCGCCTGCGCCCGAGCGGCGCGCTGCTGGCTGCGCAGCGCAAAGGCGTCCTGATCGGCACGGCTGATGTTGAACTGCGCCGCGACGTTTTCGGCGGTCTCCGGCATCGAATCGGTGCCGAACTCGGCCTGCATCCGCGGATTGACGAAGCGCCAGCCGAGGGTGGTGTCGTACAGCTGCGCCTGGCGGCTGAAGGCGCTGTCTGCCTTGCCCATCACCAGCGGCGCACGGGTCATCGATTCCGCGCCGCCCGCCAGCAGCAGCCCGGCGTCACCGGCTTTGATGCTGCGCGCCGCCATCGCCAGCGCATCCAGGCCCGAACCGCACAGGCGGTTCACCGTGGTACCGGACACGCCGACCGGCACTCCGGCCAGCAGCAGCGCCATGCGTGCCAGGTTGCGGTTGTCTTCTCCGGCCTGGTTGGCGCAGCCGAGGATCACGTCGTCCAGCTGCGCCCAATCTACCTGCGGATGGCGTTCCAACAGCACGCGCAGCGGCAGGGCGGCGAGGTCGTCGGCGCGCACCTGGGCCAGCGCGCCGCCATAGCGGCCGATCGGGGTACGCACGCCGTCGCAGATAAATGCCTGATTCATGCCTGATCTCCTAAAATGCTGTGGCCGAGGCGGTGCGCGCGGCCGCGGAACCAGGCGACGGTTTTGCCCCGTTGGTTAACGATTTCGACGTCATACAGCCCGGTGGCTTTGCCCTGATGGCGCATCTCCGCGCTGGCGGTGAGGCGATCGCCGGCCAGTGCCGGGCGGACGAAGTCGATGCTGCAGCCGGAGGCCACCGCCGCCAACCCCTGGCTGTTGCAGGCGTAGGCGAAGGCGGTGTCCGCCAGGCTGAACAGCTGGCCGCCGTGGCAGGTCTGGTGGCCGTTGAGCATCTGCGGGCCGACGGTCATGCTGACCTGAGCGTATCCGGCGTCGACGGCATCGATGTGCATCCCCATCGCCTGAGCGCAGGTATCTTGCTGAAACATCTGTTCGGCGCAGCGCTGAGCCAGCGCGCGCGGCGTATTGGCGTTCATCGTTCGGCTCCTGGGAAAGAGGCGGGGGAAGCGTAGCGGCGCAGCAGCGGCATCGGGCGATAGCGCGCTTCGCCGTAATAGCGTTGCAGGTTTTCCAGCGTCGCCAGAATGTGGCGCCAGCCGAGCGCGGCGCCCCAGGCCAGCGGGCCGCGCGGATAGTTGACGCCGCGCAGCATCGCCAGATCGGTATCTTCGGCGCTGGCGACGCCTTTGTTCACCACGTCGAGCGCTTCGTTGGCCAGCATGGCCAGGGTGCGCATCGTCAGCAGGCCGGGGTAATCCGGCAACGGAATGACCTGCTTGCCGAGGGACTGCAGCAGGCGAATCGCTTTGGCATTGTGTTGTGCATCGTTTTGCGCCGCGCAGCTGATGGCGATGGCGGAGGCGTGCGCATAGTCGGCACAGAGATCGAACAGCACCACGGGCGTTCCACGTTCGTCGGCCCGTTGGCCGGCGGTTTTACCATTGGTTAACATCAGTGTAACGTCGTCGATCGTGACGTGTGGGCTGGTCTGGCCAGGTTGTTTGATCGCCCCCGCATTTTCGCTTAACAGCTGCGCCAAATCGGCCAGCGAAGACCAGTCGCCGTGCAGCGTAACGCGTTGCGGCAGTGCGGCATGCGCCGGTGGCGCAAAGGCGATCGCGGCGGCGGATCGCGGCGCGTCGTAGCGGTAGAAACCGCGGCCGGATTTACGGCCGAGGTGCCCGGCGGCCACCAACTCCTGCTGCACCAGTGAGGGAGTGAAACGCGGATCCTGATAGAAGGCCTGATACACCGAGTCGGTCACGGCGTAATTGACGTCCTGGCCGATCAGATCGGTCAATTGCAGCGGGCCCATGGCGAAGCCGCCGGCGTCGCGCAAGACCGCGTCCAGCGTGGCGGCGTCAGCCACCCGTTCCTCCAGCGCGCGCAGGGTTTCGGCATAGAACGGCCGCGCCACGCGGTTGACGATAAATCCCGGCGTCGATCGGCACACGACGCTCTGCTTACCCCAGCGCTGCGCCAGGGCCTGCAGCGCGGCGAGGGTCTCGGCGCCGGTCTCCAGGCCGCTGACGATCTCCACCAGTTTCATCAGCGGCGCCGGGTTGAAGAAGTGCAGCCCGGCCATGCGTACCGGGTGTTTCAGTGCCCCGGCGATGGCGGTGATCGACAGCGAAGAGGTATTGCTGGCGAACAGCGTCGTGGGCGAGCAGAGCGCCTCCAGATCGCGGAACAGAGCCTGTTTGATCGCCAAATTTTCCGCCACCGCTTCAATCACCAGCGTGCAGTTGGCCAGCTGCTCGAGCGAGTCGGCGCATTCGAGGCGCGCCAGCAGGGCTTCGGTGGGCGCGGCGTCGGCCTTGCCGTCGTTGACCCGCTGGCGCAGGCGGCGAGCGAGATCGTCGATCGCGCGCTGGGCGGCGGCGGGCGCGATATCGAACAGCCGCACCGGGTGGCCGGCGGCGGCGGCCACCTGGGCGATGCCGATGCCCATGGTGCCGGCGCCGATCACCGCCACCTGGCCGTTAAGAAGGGGCGCGTTCATGGCTATTTCCCGCTGAAGTTTGGCGTGCGTTTGGCAAAGAACGCGCTGACGCCTTCGCGATAGTCGTCGCTGCGGCCGCCCAGGCGCTGCAGATCGCGCTCCAGATCGAGCTGCTGATCGAGGCTGTTGGTGGCCGAGCTGTAGAGGGCTTTCTTGATCAGCCCCAGGCCGTAGGTCGGCTGGGTGGCCAGATGGCGCGCCAGCGTTTGCGTGCGGTCGGCCAATTCATCCGCCGGTACCACCTGCCAGATCATGCCCCACGCCAGTGCCTGTTGGGCGCTGATTTTGTCACCCAGCATGGCCATGCCCATCGCGCGGGCGTGGCCGGCCAGCCGCGGCAGGAACCAGCTGCCGCCGGAGTCAGGCACCAGCCCCAGACGGCAGAACGACTGAATGAAGCTGGCATTGTCGGCGGCGATGACGATATCGCACGCCAGGGCCAGCGCGGCGCCGGCGCCGGCCGCCACGCCGTTGACCGCGCACACCACCGGCTTCGGCAGGGCGGTCAGGCGACGGATCAGGGGGTTGTAGAAACGTTCGACCGACAGACCGAGATCCGGCGCCTGTTGATCGGCGCTGACGTTGCGATCGTTGAGATCCTGCCCGGCGCAGAAACCGCGCCCGGCGCCAGCGATCAACAGGCAGCGCACGCTGTCGTCGCGCTCGGCTTGCGTCAGCGCTTCGCTCAGCTGGCGATGCATCTCATCGTTAAAGCTGTTGAGCCGATCCGGCCGGTTGAGGGTCAGCGTCAACACGCCGGCGTTGAGATGGCTGAGAATCAATGCGTTATCCATAAATCAGCGCCCCTGATAGTTTGGCGTACGTTTTTCGAAAAAGGCGGCGATGCCTTCGCGGCGATCGTCGGTGGCGGCCAGGGTGACGAACTGCTGACGCTCCATCGCCAGCCCCTGGCTAAGGCCGATTTCCTCGGCCTGTTTCAGCGCCTGTTTGGCGGCGCGGAGCGCCAGCGGCGCCTGACGGCTGATGCGATCGGCCATCTGCTGCGTGCGTTCCAGCGTCAGGGCATCGACGCACACTTCGCTGATAAGGCCGGCCTGCAGCGCGGCGCGGGCGTCGATGGGCTCGCCGGTCAGCACCATCTGGCTGGCACGCGACTTGCCGACGCAGCGGATCAGGCGCTGGGTGCCCCCGGCGCCCGGCATCAGGCCGAGGGTGATCTCCGGCAGGCCGAAGCGGGCGCTTTCGCCGCCGATGACGATGTCGCAGGCCAGCGCCAGCTCGCAGCCGGCGCCCAGGGCATAACCGTTCACCGCCGCCAGTAGCGGCTTGCTGAACTGCGCCAGACGCTGCCACAGCTGCGGACGGCGATCCGCCAGCGCGGCCGGCAGATCCTGCTGTTGCAGTTCGCGCAAATCGGCGCCGGCGGCGAAGAAGCGCGCCGCACCGGCGATCACCACGGCGCCCACGCCGCTGTCGGCGTCGGCCTGCTCCAGGCGAGCAACCAACTGTTCCAGGCACGGCGTGCTCAGGGCGTTGCGCGCCTCCGGCCGATGCAGCGTCAGCGTGACCACGCGGTGCTGCTGCTGATGCAAAATAAAGGGGGTGTCCATCGCGGCTCCTAGACGTCGAAGTCCAATACCACGCCGTCGCCTTTCGGCCACGACTGGCAGCTCAATACGTAGCCTGCCGCCAGCTGATCCGGCTCCAGGCTGTAGTTGACGCCCATCTCCACCTGGCCGGCCTTCAGACGGCATTTGCAGGTGGCGCATACGCCGCCTTTGCAGGCGTAGGGCAGGTCGGCGCCCTGGCGCAGCGCGGCGTCGAGAATGCTGTCGTCCTGTTCGCCGACCTCGATATCCAACCGGCGGCCGTCGAGCAGGATCGCCACCCGAGTGGCGTTGCGATCGCTGCTGCTTCGCGGGCGGGCGGCCAGGCCGCTGGTGTTGAAGCGTTCGCTGTGGATGTGGTTGGCCGGGACGCCGGCCTGTTCCAGCACGGTTTGCGCGTCGTCCATCATCGATTCCGGCCCGCAGATAAAGGCGTGGTCATAGTCGCGGAAATCCAGCAGCGCGCCGCCGATCGCCGTCAGGCGTTCACGGTCGATGCGGCCGCTGAGCAGCGGGCTGTCGAGACTTTCCTGGCTGAACAGATACAGCTGCTGAAAACGCTGCGGGTAGCGGTTTTTCAGATCCGACAGCGCCTCTTTGAACATCATCGAACGGCTGTTGCGGTTGCCGTAGATCAGAGTGAAGCTGCTGCCCGGTTCGAGCAGCAGCGTCGCCTTGATGATCGACAGCATCGGCGTGATGCCGGAGCCGGCGGCGATCGCCAGGTAGTTGCCGTGGCGCTCTGCCTGCGGCTGGTAGCCGAAGCGCCCCTGCGGCACCATCACCTCCAGCGCGTCGCCGACCTTCAGCATGCGGTTGACGAAGCCGGAGAAGCGCCCCTGGTCAATCGCCTTTACGCCGATCTGCAGCAGGCCTTCCTGCGGCGAACTGCAGATGGAGTAGCAACGCCGCAGCTCTTCGCCGTTGACCAACGCCTTGAGCGTCAGGTGCTGGCCGGGGGTATAGCGGTATTGGTTTTGCAGCTCTTCGGGCACCCGCAGGGTGATGGCTACGGCGTCCGGCGTTTCGCGCTCGATGGCGGCAACGTTCAGGCGATGAAAGACCGTCATGGTGTCAGCGCTCCTATATGCATTTGAAATAATCGAACGGTTCCCGGCAGTCGCAGCAGCGGTACAGCGCTTTACAAGCGGTGGAGCCGAACTCGCTGATCTTCTCGCTGTGGGTGCTGCCGCAGCGCGGGCAGGCTACCGGGCCGTGGGCGTGCGGCCGATCGCAGGTGTGGCCCTGCGGGGGCGCTACGCCGTATTGCCGCAGCCGCTCGCGGGCGTCGGCGTTCATCCAGTCAGTGGTCCAGGCCGGGCTGAGGCGAATGTCCACCTGCACCGGGCTGAAGCCGGCGGCCGCCAGCCGCTGCTCGATGGCGTTGAGCAGAAATTCGGTGGCTGGGCAGCCGGAGTACGTCGGGGTGAAGGTCACGCGCCAGCCCGCGCCGTCGCGCGCTACGTCGCGCACCATGCCCAAATCGGTGATCGACAGCACCGGCAGTTCGGGATCGCTGATCTGCTGCAGGCAGTGCCAAATCTGCGGGATTTCGGCGGGTTGCAAACGGGTGACCTTCATCGTGGCCTCCTACCATTGACCGTTTGGATAGGCGCGCTGCAGGAACTGCATTTCCGCCAGCAGCGGGCCGAGGTGTTCGCTGTGCCGGCCTTGCTTGCCGCCGTGCCGGAACGCCTGCTCGGCAGGCAGCGCCAGCGTCGCCTGGCGCAGCGTCTCTTCCACCTGCGCTTGCCAGGGGGCCTGCAGTTCGCGCGGATTGACGGCGATGCCTTGTTCCGCCAGTTCCAGCTCCAGCGCGTCGGCGTGGAACAGCTCGGCGGTGAAGCGCCACAGGTTATCCAGCGATTGCTGGATCTTGCGGTGGCTGACGTCGTTGCCGTCGCCCAGGCGGATCATCCAGCCGTGGCTGAAGCGCAGGTGATAATCGGCCTCCTTCAACGACTTGGCGGCGATGGCGGCGATCTGCGCATCGCGGCTGCGGCTCAGCGCCTGGTGCAGCTGTACGTGGTAGGCATCGAGCAGGAACTGACGCACCAGCGTGTCGTTGAAACCGCCGTTCGGCTGCTCCGCCAACAGCAGGTTATGAAACTGGCGTTCGTCGCGGCCGAAGGCCAGGCTGTCTTCGCTGCAGGGCGGGCCGGCCAGTTCGGCGGCATAACCCAGAAAGTGGCGCGCCTGGCCGAGCAGATCGAGCCCGATGTTGGCCAACGCCAGATCGATTTCCAGCTCGGGCGCGTGGCCGCACCAGGCGCACAGGCGCTGGGCGAGGATCAGAGGCGTGTCGCCCTGGCGGAGCAAATAGCTGATGCGCGGATCGTTAACCGTCATGGTCGCCTCTACATGTTCTTGATGCCGTCGGGAATGGTGTAAAACGTCGGATGACGGTAGATCTTGTCTTCGGACGGATCGAAGAACGCGCCGCGATCTTCCGGCTGCGAGGCGATCAGATGGCGCGACTGCACCACCCAGATCGAGCAGCCTTCGTTGCGGCGCGTATAGGCGTCGCGGGCATTTTCCAGCGCCATTTGGTCGTCGGCGGCGTGCAGGCTGCCGACGTGGCGATGTGCCAGCCCTTGTTTGCTGCGGATAAACACTTCATACAGCGGCCATTCAACGTGGCTCATGATCTCGGTTCCTTATGTTGGCTATGCGGCGGAGGCAGCGTTTTTCGCGGCGTGGGCCATGGCGCCGTCGCGTACCCAGGCGCCGTCTTCCCAGGCGCGGCGTTTGGCCTGCAGGCGTTCGTGGTTGCATTGGCCGCGCCCTTTGATCACCTCATGCAGTTCGCTCCAGTCGATTTCGCCGAAGCGATAGTGGCCGGCGGCCTCGTCCCAGGTAAGGCTCGGGTCCGGCGCCGTCATGCCCAGCGCCTCAAGCTGCGGCACGGTGTTGTCGACGAATTTCTGCCGCAGCTCATCGTTGCTGTGGCGTTTGATTTTCCACGCCATGCTCTGGGCGCTGTGGGGGGAGTCGGCGTCGCTCGGGCCGAACATCATCAGCACCGGCCACCAGAAGCGATCGATAGCGTCCTGCAACATGGCGCGCTGCGTGTCGCTGCCGTTGGCCATCGCCATCACCGCCTCGTAGCCCTGGCGCTGGTGGAAGCTTTCCTCTTTGCAGATTTTCACCATCGCCCGCGCATAGGGGCCGTAGGACGCGCGGCACAGCGCCACCTGGTTGACGATGGCGGCGCCGTCGACCAGCCAGCCGATCACGCCGATATCCGCCCAGTTGAGCGTGGGGTAATTGAAGATAGAGGAGTACTTCATCTTGCCGTCGAGCATCTTTTGGTAGATGTCCTGGCGCGAACAGCCGAGGGTCTCGGCGGCGCTGTAGAGGTACAGACCGTGGCCGGCTTCGTCCTGCACTTTGGCCAGCAGCACCGCCTTGCGGCGCAGCGTGGGGGCGCGCGTCAGCCAGTTGGCTTCCGGCAGCATGCCGATGACTTCCGAGTGGGCGTGTTGGCCAATCTGCCGAATCAGGTTCTGACGGTAGGCGTCCGGCATCCAGTCTTTGGCCTCAATGGCGATGTCCGCCGCGATCTTGTCGTCGAAATGCTGCTGATACTGTGCGTCAGTTGTCATGCTTGCCTCTTGGTGATTCGTATTTTTCACATTAAATATAAAAATGTGAATCACTTTAACTAACCATAAGGCTACAAACTGATAACAAAAAGATCAAACGTAATTCATGTGGTTTTGCGAGGTGACTCACAAGGTGGTTTGTTATTTTGTTGATTTTGTTAAATAAATAAAGTGATTAATTCCTTGTTTATAGCAGGTTAAATGCCCTGAAAGCGCCTTTTGTTTTCTTTTTGTTAAAATTTGGTTTGGCGCAGGCTGGCATTTATGTGATACGTAATTAAGCTATAGGGTGAAAATTTATGAATTTCGGAGGGCACATGCAGCAGTTACACAGTTATCTTTCTGGCGCCTGGGTGTACGGGCAGGGAGAGGGGCGCGAGATCCGCCACGCCGTGACCGGTGAGGCGCTGTACCAGGTCTGCTCCGACGGCCTGCCTTTGGCGGCGAGCCTGAGCTATGCGCGCAGCCACGGCGGCCCGGCGCTGGCGCACATGACGTTCCAGCAGCGCGCACAGATGCTGAAAGCGGTGGCGAAACACCTGTTGGCGCACAAAGAGGCGCTGTATCAGATTTCCTATCAAACCGGCGCGACGCGCAGCGACGGCTGGGTTGATATCGAGGGTGGCATCGCCACGCTGTTCGCCTATGCCGGCATGGCCGGTCGCGATCTGCCGGACGATACCCTGTGGCCGGAAGACGAGCTGATCCCATTGTCGAAACAGGCGCAGTTCGCCGCCCGCCACGTGCTGACCTCGCGCCCCGGCGTGGCGCTGCACATCAACGCCTTCAACTTCCCGTGCTGGGGCATGCTGGAAAAACTGGCGCCGACCTGGCTGGCGGGCATGCCGGCCATCATCAAGCCGGCCACCGCTACCGCGCAGCTGACGCAGGCAATGGTCAGGCTGATCGTCGACAGCGGGCTGGTGCCGGAAGGAGCGCTGCAGCTGGTTTGCGGCGGCGTCGGCGACATGTTTGCGCACCTGGATTATCAGGATGCGGTGACTTTCACCGGTTCGGCGCAGACCGGGCAGCGGCTGCGGGCGCATCCGCGCCTGCTGGAAAAATCAATCGCGTTCACCATGGAGGCGGATTCGCTCAACTGCTGCGTGCTGGCGGAAGACGTGACGCCGGAGATGCCGGAGTTTGCGCTGTTCATCAAAGAAGTGTGCCGTGAAATGACCGCCAAGGCGGGGCAGAAATGCACCGCGATCCGCCGCATCATCGTGCCGGCGGCGCAGGTGGCGGCGGTGCGTCAGGCCCTGTTGCAGCGCCTGGCGGGGGTGACGGTAGGCGACCCGCAGCTGGAGCAGGTGCGCATGGGGGCGTTGGTCAGCCACGAGCAGCGTGATGATGTGCAAAGCAAGGTGGATTTCCTGCTGCGCAACGGCTGCGAACCGCTCTGTGGCGCTGCGCTGGATAAGCTGGAAGTCCTGGGCGACGGTGCGCGCGGCGGGGCGTTTTATCCGCCGACCCTGCTGTATTGCGCCGATCCGCTCACCCATCAGGCGGTGCACGGCACTGAGGCCTTCGGCCCGGTGGCGACGCTGATGCCATATGCGGATACCGAGCAGGCGATCGCGTTGGCGTTGCTGGGGCAGGGCAGCCTGGCGGGATCGCTGGTGACCGCCGATCCGGCATTGGCCAAGCGCTTCATTCGCGCGGCGGCCTGCGCCCACGGCCGCATGTTGATTTTGGATGAGCAGGCGGCGGCGGAGTCCACCGGCCACGGTTCGCCGTTGCCGATGCTGGTGCACGGCGGCCCGGGGCGCGCCGGCGGCGGTGAAGAGCTGGGCGGGCTGCGCGCGGTGAAGCACTATATGCAGCGCACGGCGATCCAGGGCAGCCCGGCGATGCTGGCGGCCATCGGCGGCGAATGGGTGCGCGGCGCGCCGGTCGTCGAGCATCCGGTGCATCCGTTCCGGAAATACTTCGAGCAGCTGCAGCTGGGCGACAGCCTGTTGACCGCGCGCCGCACCGTGACCGAAGCGGATATCGTCAACTTCGCCTGCCTGAGCGGCGACCATTTCTACGCGCACATGGACAAGATCGGCGCCGCCGACTCGCTGTTCGGCGAACGGGTGGCGCACGGTTACTTTGTGGTGTCCGCCGCGGCCGGGCTGTTTGTTGACGCCGCCGTCGGGCCGGTGATCGCCAACTACGGCATGGAGAATCTGCGCTTTATCGAGCCGGTGAAGATCGGCGACACCATTCAGGTGCGGTTGACCTGCAAAAAGAAAATCCGCAAGCCGCAGAAAACCGCCGAAGATCGCCCGCACGGCGTAGTGGTGTGGGATGTGCAGGTGTTGAATCAGGAACAGCAGCCGGTGGCGCTGTACAGCATTCTGACGCTGGTGGCGCGCCAACAGGGGGATTTCGAGGCGTGATGCGCGTTTGCCGCCGCCGGTAACACCGACGGCGGCAAATCAGTCAGATCAACGGCTGGCCGCGCAGCTGTTCCAACACTTTCAGCGGTGAACGCTGCGGATCCTGCATTTTATTCACCGGCAGCAGGAAGGTCTGTTCCAGCATAAACTGGCCGCCCATCGCGGCGTGCGGCGTTTGGTCCGAGAAGCAAATCCAGCTGCTGCCCGGCGGGAACGCCAGCGCCAGCTGTGGGCCACGCTGCTGATAATCGCCATCGGCCTTCATGGCGTCATGCAACTGCAGCATCAGGTGGTCATAATGGCTGCGGCGAGTTTTGGTGATGCGCACCTGGTGCTGCAGCCAGCTGCTTAACGCAGAATAGCGGGCCAGACGCGGCATAAAGCGTTCCGCCAGCTCAGGGAACGGCTCGCCGACCCGCCATTGGCGAGGTTCACCGTGCGGATTGATGTTGGTGAAAATGCGCAGAATGCGTTCGCCGTAGTTCGGGCGCGACGGGAAAGCGTCGACGTGCAGCCGGCTGTCGTCTTTGCGCCAGGAGCTATTGGCGCGCCAGGCGGAGACCGGATGTAAACGCAGGCTGCCGGTTGGGTGGTGCAGCGCCTCCTGATACTCGGGCAACAGCCCGGCGATCAGCTGACGGCACGATTGGTAATAGCGCTCCAGCAGTTGCTGAACCTGCTGCCGGCGTTCCGCGACGGCGACGCCGGTCAGCTTGCCGGACAGCGGTTGATAGCTGATGTTCTTGCGCTTCGGATCGACCAATGCCGGATCCAGCAGCGGCATTTCCTGCTCAGACAGGGTGAAGGCCAGCTCGGGCAGAAACAGCACCTTGCCCTGTTCCAGTTCGCTGACCGCGCTGGACGCTTCTTGCGCCGCCCATTGTTGCAACGGCAGCGTCAGGATGGCCCGTTCACGCGTAATATCGCCAGTAGGCATGAGATCTCCTCGCAAATCTATATCGCTTTATTCCCGCCTTTCAGGTTGCCGCGTGGTTGGCTGCACTGGCTTGCGCAGTGGCTGGCTGGAGCGGCGCCAGAAATTTTTGCACCGGTCGCCCAATTGCAACGTGAAATTTGCGGGTTCTATTATGGATGTATCAGCAGGGCGCAGTGCGCCGAAGCGTGCGATGGCTTCCTGATATATAGAATAGTCCTGATAAGAGTATCACCGGCAACGCCAATAAAAAGTAAACGGGGGCTAAACGAGGCCTGGCGTAGGCACGAATAATCAAAAATGGCACGAATGGGTTGTTGAATGGCGTGTTTTTATCTTATTGAATTATATTAGAAATAAATACCCTGCTTATTTATTGGCGTTATTTCATTCAGAGAGTGGGGCGAGTCGGTGAAATAATGTTTCGGAGGGAAACTATTTCATTTTTGCCGGGTGAATAAATCGGGCCGCCAAATTTTGGTGACCCGATGATTGCTTAAGCACCGTAAATGCAGTTTTTGCCTTTTTTCTTGGCCTGATACAGCGCGCTGTCCGCCTCATTGATAAAGCTGATCGGCGTATCATTATACATATGCGGCACTTTGGCGCAGATGCCGATGCTGATGGTAACGATGCCGTGCGGGTTGCCCTGATGCGGAATTTTCAGATCTCGCACCGCCTGGATGACGCGTTCGGCGAAAATCAGCGCGCCCTGCACGTCGGTATCCGGCAGGATAATCCCCATCTCTTCGCCGCCGTAGCGCGCCAGTATGTCGTTGCTGCGGCACGCCAGCCCCTTCAGCGTTTGGCCGATTTGCTGCAGGCACTGGTCGCCGGCGACGTGGCCATAGCTGTCGTTGTACTGCTTGAAGTAGTCGATATCCAGCATCAGCAGCGCCACGCTGCGGTAGTTGCGCGAAGCCCGCGCCAGCTCGTTCTTCAGCGCGATATCAAACTGGCGACGATTGGCCAGACCGGTCAGGCCGTCCAGCAGCGCCAACTCTTCGAGCATCTGGTTGATGCTGGTCAGCTGATCGCGGGTGCGCATCAGCTCGGCTTCGGTTTGCATGCTGTGCTTGATTTGTCGCAGCAGCACCATGCCCATCGCCAACAGGATCATCAGCAGAGAGAGGCCGCCGGCGGCGAACAGGCCGGCGTCGGTGCGCCAGTCCGCCAGCGCGTCGCGCTTCGACAGCCCGGCAGCGATCACCAGCGGAAAGCGATTGACCCGCGAATAGCCGTAGATGCGCTCCACTTTGTCGTACAGCGAGGTGATGGTGGCGTTGCCGAACTCCGAATGCGGTAAAATTTCGCTGAACAACACGCCCTTGGCGATGTTTTTACCGATCGAGGCCGCTGAGTAAGGGCGGCGGTAAAGGATGGTGCCGTCCGCCAGCAGCAGGTTCAACGAGGCGTCGGTGTTGAGGGCGAAGCTGTCGTAAAACTGGCGGAAATAATCGACGTACAGCGTCGCCAGCACCACGCCGCCAAAGCTGCCGTCCGGGTTGTTGAAGCGCCGTGATACGGGGATGATCAGATCGCCGCTAGTGCGGCTGCGGATCACCTTGCCGATGTACAGGCCGCCGCCGTCGCGGTTTTGATGGTATTTGAAGTAATCACGATCGGCGTTGTTGGCGTTCTTGATGAACTTGCCCGAGGAGGTCGCCAGCCAGCGGCCGCGCGCGTCGTAGATAAACAGCCCATGCAGCTGCGGCAGATTGCCGACCTGCGTCTGCATGACGCGCTGCAGCCGCGTCAGCTGCGATGGGCCCAGCCCGTCGTTCAGGAGGCGTTCGGTCAGATCGAGCAGATTGCCGTCCACCTGCATGAAGGTATCGTCGGCGTGCTGCGCCAGCGAGCGGGCGAGGTTGGCGGATTCATGCTCGGCGCTGCGCAGATCGCGCTGGTGCGCGTTCCAGATTTGCCAGCTGTTAAAGAGGATCAGCGTGGCGGCAACGATGATGACAAACACGCCGGCCTGAAATAATAATGGGGAGCTTTTAACGCTGCGCGGCGGCACGGCATCCTGTATGGGTTGCTGCTGAGTCATGTCACCCTTGTGGTTTGATTACTATTCAACTTGAGTTAAGAGCAATCCTATATTTTATGCATAAATGCGCCAGACCTCTAGCCCTTAACGAGGCGATACGGAGAAAGGCATGCCGCAATCTGCCTCTGCGGCGGTGTGAAGACTACGGAGTATAGAGTCAATGTCGGATTACATCATTATCGCTTTACTGACGCTGGCGGTGTATTACCCCCTTACGCTGGGGGCGCTGGCGGGGATGATGTACATCGCCTGGCGCCGCCGCCGATCGCCCTACTGGCGGTTGGGGTTGGTGCTGTTGACGCTGCTGTTCGTGCTGTTCGCCAAGGCGGCGTATGACTGGCACCGCTATAGCTAGCGGCGCCATGGCGGGTTATTCGACGTTGATCATCCAGTTGACGCCAAATTTATCGGTCAGCATGCCGAAGCCTTTGGCCCAAAAGGTGGCTTGGTAAGGCATCGTCACCTGGCCGCCCTGCGCCAGATTATCGAACAGCTTGCGCCCTTGCTCCGCATCGCTGGGATTCAGCGACAGCGAGAAGCCTTTATGCGAAGCGCCGCCGCTGTCGTCCTGCGGGCAGCCGTCGGAGGCCATCAGCACGCCGTCACCGATCAGCAGGCGCGCATGCATGATCGCCTCCGGGTTGACGTCCTGTGGCCCGCCTTGCCGAGCTTCTTCGGGCATGTCTTTGTAACGCATGACCATTTCAATTTTGGCATTCAACTGCTGCACGTAGAAGTTAATCGCTTGCTCACAGTTACCGCTGAAAAACAGATAGGGTTGTACCAGCATGACATTGACCTCGGTTGTGACCCGACAGGCAACGACCGGCCCGCGGGCAGGAAGAAATGGTTGCTGGCGGCAATGATTGCCGTCGGTGACTTATTAGTGTAGTTCCCGTGGCGAAGAATGCTTGTGCGAGGCGAGCGCGCCTTCGCCAGCGGTGTGGCGGGCGAAGGCGCGAGGGCGTTAATACAGCGAAGGTTCGCCGGGCGGACGGGTTTTAAACCGGCGGTGCAGCCACATGTACTGATCGGGTGCCAGCAGCACCTGTTCTTCCACCACGCGGTTCATCATGGCCGCCGCGCGCGTTTCATCGTCCAGCGGGAAGTCCTTCAGCGGCGGCTGTACGATCAGCTCATAGCCCTGCGCATGCGGCAGGCGGCGCGGCACGAAAGGCACGATCGACGGCCGCCCCATGCGCGCCAGAATAAAGGTACCGGTTGTCGTGGCGGCGTTTTCAACGGCGAAGAACGGTGCGAACACGCTGCTTTGCGGGCCGTAATCGTGATCGGGCGCGTACCACAGGATTTCCCCCTGTTTCAGGTTGCGGATCATGCCTTTGATATCTTTACGATCGATCATGAACTTATTCGAGCGCAGCCGGCCGCGGGTCTGTACCCACTCCATCAGCTTGTTGTTATGCGGGCGATGCACGCCGATGCCGGGATTTTGCATGCCGAAAATGCGCGCGCCCAGTTCCAGCGTCAGGAAATGCAGACCGATCAGCAGAACGCCTTTGCCGTCCTGGCGTGCCAGCTGCATGTTTTCCATGCCGCTCACCTTGAACCAGCGGGCGATGCGCCAGTCGGGCCAGAACCAGGCCATGCCGACTTCGAACAGACCCATGCCGACGGACTCAAAATTTTTGACGATCAGCGCCTCGCGCTCGGCGGCGAGCATTGCGGGGAAGCAGAGTGCCAAATTGCGGCGCGCTATTTTTACCCGGCGTTTCATCAGGCGCATGGCTATTCTGCCGAGGCTGTGTCCAAGCCGATATATGAGCGGGTAGGGCAGTAACACCAAGAGATAGAGCATTCCCAGCCCTATCCACAGCAACCAATAACGAGGGCGCAAGAATTCGCGCTCAAAGCGTTGGTTTGAAAGCATTTTTCCTGTTCTTCCTTTTCTTTCCCAATGGGACCTTAACCCAAATTGTTATAGGGCAAATGATAGAATATTTGGTGCTAAATAGGGTTTTCCATTAATGCTTTTTTTTGCGCTTTATTTAGCAACGCGCGGATAACGGGGTGAGTTAGGATTTTTACCGAGGAAAAGGAGGATATTTACCGCTATTTCAACCGGCTGGCGCAATTGAAAAATAAAGACACAATTAAGCGGATCGCAAAAGTGACAACCGCTATGTAACCTTAGAGAAACAGTAACGCGGCGGAACCGTCCCAAACGGCGGCCAGCGCGTACAGCATTGCGAGAATCAGGACGAACGGGGCATTGAACATGGGCTTTTCCTCCCAGAGATTTGTGTAAAGTTTAGCCTGCCGAGATGACAGTAGGATGAAATTAGATCGTTTTTTGTACGGTGAAATTCAGACGGACGGAAATGGGTAAACCGCTGATTTTTTACTATAGTCATAGTGTGAAGTTGTGCGTTTGTCGCCGTACGCCCTGCATTGAGCGGCTGTGGGCAGATTGCCTGGAGCAAGATCGCGGGGCGGGCGGTGCCGGGCGTGAAACATGTGACGCAATTCTCAGAGGGTTGGTCTGTAAGGATTTGACATGTCATATGAAAATGACGATCTAAACGGTGTTGAGCAACCGAGCGACTACGTGAAAACCACCGCCTGCGAAGTGCGCAGCGGTGTAAAAGCGGCGCTCGAGCAATCATGTGCCTGCATCAAGGATAATCCTTGGGCGGGGATAGGCGCCGGCGCCGTCGTGGGCCTGGTAATAGGATTTCTGTTAGGCAAAAGGTAATAGGGAGAGTAGAGATGGGCATCATTTCCTGGATCATTTTTGGTTTAATCGCCGGTATCCTGGCCAAATGGATTATGCCGGGCAAAGACGGCGGCGGGTTTATTATGACCGTGGTACTGGGGGTCGTGGGCGCCGTGGTCGGCGGTTATATCAGCACCTTCTTCGGTATGGGTCGCGTTGACGGCTTTAACCTGGGCAGCTTTGTGGTGGCGGTAATCGGTGCCCTGGTGGTGCTTTTTGTCTACAGGAAGATCAAAGGCTAAGCAGCCGTTGCTCAACAGGGTCGCCGCGGCGGCCCTTTTTCGTGAAATCAATCCGGCGGTGCGGCGCGGGCCGTATCGGCTGAAAGGGGAATATCATGGGTCTGTTCGATAGCGTATTGGGTAACATTCTGGGCGGCGGCGCCAACGGTAAAGGCATCGATTACATCGCCATCATGCAGTGGGTTGAGCAACAAGGTGGCCTGCAGGCCATTTTGGACAAGTTCCGTCAGGGTCAGTTCGGCGATATTGTCGGCTCCTGGCTCGGCAATGGCGAAAACCAACCGATTACCGGCGATCACGTACAGCAGGCGTTGGGCAGCGATGCGATCAATCAGCTGGCTGAAAAGCTGGGTGTCGATCCGGCTCAGGCCTCCAGCACCATTGCACAGTTTTTGCCAACGGTCGCGGATGCCGCTTCGCCAAATGGCGAAGTGCAGCAAGACAGCAACGAACTGGGCGACATGGTCGGCAAACTGTTCAAATAAGGCTTATGCTCCCGGCGTCTGGCCGGGGGCATTCACTCCGCTAATTCCCTCGATCGCCGTCAACGCCTGTTGCAGATGCGCCACCCAGGCGCGCACTTTCTCCGGAATAAATCGTAATGCGGGATAGACCGCGTGCAGCGCCATGGGTGGATAGCGGTATTCCGGCAATACGGGCACCAGCGCCCCTGTCGCCAGCTGCTCGCCGATCAACGGCCGCTGAGCGCCGCCGATACCAAGCCCCGCCTCGATGGCCGTCAGCAGCGATAGCGTATTGTTGGCGCGGAACGTGGGCCGCAGCGCCACTATCTCGGGGCCGTGCGGGCCGATCAGGGTGAGCGTATCGCCGTCGTTCAATCCGCTGTAGCGAATGTGCGCATGTTTTGCCAGCTCCGCCGGCGAACGTGGAACGCCATGCTTTGCCAGATACGCCGGTGATGCCACCAGCAGGCGTTGTAGTTCGCCCAGCCGTTTCGCCACCATGCCGGGCGCGTGCAGTTCGCCGAAGCGCAGCGCCACGTCGATGCCTTCACCGATCACGTCGGCGCGGCGATCGTCCAGCAGCAGCTCGATGGTGAGGTCCGGATGGCGCTGCTGGAAAGCGATGGCCAGCGGCGTGACGTGCCGCTGGCCGAATCCGGTCGGTGCGTGAAGGCGCAGGTTGCCCTGCAGCCGGTGGTGCTGGCCGTGCAGCGCCTCTTCCGCTTCGTCGACCGCCGCCAGAATCGCTTTGAGGCGTTGATAATAACCGCTGCCGGCCTCGGTCAGGGAGACTGCCCGGGTGCTGCGAAACAGCAGCTGCGTCCCCAGTTCCTGCTCCAGACCGGCGATTTGCTGACTGACCGCCGGCTGCGTCAAGCGCAGATCGCGAGCGGCGGCCGACAGGCTGCCCAGCTCCGCCACCCGCATAAAGGTTTTCATTGCGTTCAGCTTATCCATGTCGATCTTGCCTATAGGTTTTTCTTATTAGTGTTAGTGGAGTTTCTCGTCTACCGCAAGCAGTGCTAATCAATAACACTCGGGGCATCGACAACCCGAGGAGTGACAAGATGAACGCAAAGCGGCAGGCGTTAGTGATCGGCGCCAATGGCGTAATAGGGCGCCGATTGATTGAGGAACTGACCGGTCAAGGCTGGCCCGTGGTGGGTGTCTCGCGCCGGGGTGGGGAACCGGCGCCTGGTGTGCGCTACCTGCAGGTGGATCTGCTGGATGCGGAGGCAACGCGCGACGCGCTGCGGCCGCTGAGCGCGATTAGCCACGTCTTCTATGCCGCCTATCAGGATGCGCCGGATTGGGCAGGCCTGGTGGCGCCCAATCTGCAGATGTTGCAACACGTCGTCGAGGGGCTGGAGCCGATCGCGCCGGCGCTGGAGCATATCAGCCTGATGCAGGGCTACAAGGTGTATGGCGCCCATTTGGGGCCGTTTAAAACACCGGCGCGTGAAAGCGACGCCGGGCATATGCCGCCGGAGTTTAACATGGCGCAACAGCGGTATCTGGTGCAGCGTCAGGCCGGCAAACGTTGGCATTGGAGCGCCATTCGCCCGAGCGTGGTGGGGGGCTTCTCTCTCGGCAATCCGATGAACCTGGCGTTAAGTATCGCGGTTTACGCGTCGATCAGTAAAGCGCTTGGGCTGCCGTTGCGTTTCCCCGGCAAACTGGGCGCTTACCACAGCCTGCTGGAAATGACCGAGGGCGGGCTGTTGGCGCGTGCCACGCTCTGGGCGGCGACCGAACCGGCGGCGGCCAATCAGGCGTTTAATATCAACAATGGCGATCTGTTTCGGTGGAGCGAGATGTGGCCAAAAATCGCCGCTTACTTCGGGCTGGAATGCGCGCCGCCGCTGCCGATGCCGTTGGAGAGCATGATGGCGGACAAAGCGATGCTGTGGCGAGAGCTGGTGCAACGGCACCAATTGACCGAACCGGACTATCGCGCGGTGGCCGGCTGGCGTTTCGCCGACTTCGTCTTTTCCTGGGACTATGACATGTTCGCGGACGGCAGCAAGGCGCGGCGTTTCGGTTTCCATCAGTTTGTCGAAACCGAAGCCATGTTTTTCTCGCTGTTCGATGAGTTCCGCCGCCGTGGCATCATTCCCTGAGTGCGGCATTGGTTTCCCCGCAGCGCAGGCTGCGGGGAACGGCTTCAGAACGTCAACATGATCTTGCCGATGTGCTCGCTGGACTCCATCAGCGCATGCGCGGCGGCGGCCTGCTCGAGCGGGAAGGTTTTAAAAATTTGCGGCTTCAGGACGCCGCGCTCCAGCAGCGGCCAAACCTTCTCGTGCAGATCGGCGGCAATCTGCGCTTTGTCCGCGACGCTGCGCGAGCGCAGCGTTGAACCGGTATGGGTCAGGCGTTTCAACAGCAGTGGCATCAGATTGAGCTCTTTTACCACGCCATTTTGCGTGCCGATTTGTACGATGCGACCTTCCATCGCCGCGGCCTGATAGTTCTTGGCCACATAGTCGCCGGCGATCAGATCGACGATCACGTCGGCGCCTTTGCCGTCGGTGGCGTCTTTGGTGCGAGCGACAAAATCTTCGCTGCGGTAGTTAATCGCCACGTCGGCACCCAACGCCAGGCTGGCCTGGCGCTTCTCTTCGGAGCCAACGGTGGTGATCACCTGCGCGCAGAAGGCTTTTGCCAGCATGGTGGCGACCGTGCCGATGCCGGAGGTGCCACCGTGGATCAACACGGTTTCGCCGGCTTTGAGGTGGCCACGCTGGAACACGTTGACCCAGACGGTAAAGAAGGTTTCCGGCAGCGCGGCGGCCTCGGTCAGGCTCAGGCCCGCCGGCACCGGCAGCGCATTGCTTTCATGCACGGTGCAGTATTCGGCATAGCCGCCGCCGGCGATGAGGGCACAAACCCGATCGCCGAGCGCGAAGTGAGTTACGCCTTCACCGATGGCGACGACTTCGCCGGCGATTTCCAGGCCGGGGATATCCGAAGCGCCGGGCGGTGGCGCATAGTTCCCCTGACGCTGCAGCACGTCGGGGCGGTTAACGCCGGCGGCGGCGATTTTCACCAGGAGTTCGCCCGCTTGCGGGACGGGCATCGGGCGTTCGGTGACGACCAGAACCTCGGGAGCGCCGGGTTGGCTGATCTCAATGGCTTTCATCGTGCCGGGCTGCGCTGCATTTGTTGACATGCTCATTCTCCTCATCGTGGCGGACGTGGTTATCCAGGCGGAACGCCCGCAATAAAGTCTGCTGTTAGCTTAGCGAAATCGAATGAGGTGCGCGTGGTCGAATAGAGCGGTTTTGCGAGAAAGGGAGGACGCCGCCGCGATGGGCGGCTGGATATCAATCGTTAGGGGGGATGCGGAACCCTTTTAACGAGACGATAAAGTGTTCTTTCCCTTTGGAGATCTTGGCGCCTTTATCGCACCACAGGCTGGCAAGCTGGAAGAAGTCATCGCTGCCGATATCGTAGGCCAGTTCGATTTTCTTGGCTGTGCCGGCGCGGATGAGCTTTTCTGCTTCCTGATGGTTTGCAGCTTTAATTATGGTCATGGGCGAAATCCTTGGTGTTAAGCCAGAGCGGATAATCGCGAATCATCATATGGCCATATTGTGACATTTTTGTGATGAAAACATGACGGTCCACGAAGGCGCGGCGTGCGGCGTGCCGCGCCTTTGCGGTGTAAACACGTTATCTATTACCGATCGTGCGGGCGAACGAATGTGCTTTTCTTCTGAGATTTTAAGTGTTTATAGAGCGAATAGCCCGCAATGCCGGCCAAGGCAGCCAAGAGGGCAAGGGATCCTGTGGCCATGAACATCACCTCCGAATAAGAATGGCAAGGAGGCGTATTTGTGACATTCATCACTTTACGGGGCAATGAGAGCAATCTGTAATCGGGAAACGGGCATGAGGGAGGAGCAAAAAAAAGCGCCTATAGGGAGGCGCATAAAGATTTGCAACACAGCTTGTTGTGTTCAACACCAGGAGGAGTGGTGAACTGGCGCTATTCTATGCAGCGGCGAGGGCGGCTGATATAGGTATTACTCCGAAAGCGCTGCTACCACTCATAGCCCAACTGAATGTTGTAATCGGGATCCTGATTGGTGGAGTAAGGATCGGATTGGCGGCGGCGATCGGTTTTCTTCACCGGGCCCTCATAGGCGGGATAAGGTTTGGCGCGCGGCTTGCTGCAGCCTGGATGATCGCATTCGATATCGACGCGAAAACCGTTCTTGTCGCGTGCCTCTGCCCAGGTAATCGGCGGTTTCGCCGCCTTGGGGGCCGGCCCCGGCGGAGCCACCGGTTTTGGGGACGGGGCAATGCTGGGCTCTGGTGGCTGATAATTCAGCTCCAGCGCGCCCAGTGGGGCGCTGCAAGCAGCAAAGACCAGCAGGGCGGTAACGCTGGCGGCCGGTAATGTGAGCCATCTTGGCATGGTGAATCTCCCTGAATGATTTCTTTGTACAACTATAAAACAGCGTAACGATAATTACTATCATTTGCCTTCGATGAAATGGGGGGGAAGGTGGCGATCCCGTAGGCGGGCGGGGTCAAATCCTGTGCGCTTAGCCGAGATTAACGCCCCTGCACGGCGAAAAAGGTTGCTATTGCCGCTCGCTCGTGAGTTAATGATGTCGGCCTGTGGTACAGACCTATTTATGCACGACATTTTGAGTAAAGTAGTTCAAATTTAAAGCGTTATCCCGGATAGCCCTTCTCTGACGAATTTCCTTTCCAGTGCCTCCATAAGTAACTGATGACCGGCTATCTCGCCCATGGCGGCTAACATTATTATTGAAGGAAATTAGACATGTCCAACATGATCAAAGGTCAAGTGAAGTGGTTCAACGAAGCTAAAGGTTTTGGTTTCATCACCCCAGCAGACGGCAGCAAAGACGTATTCGTACACTTCTCTGCTATCCAGGATCAAGGCTTCAAGACCCTGGCTGAAGGCCAGAACGTACAGTTCTCTATCGAGAACGGTGCGAAAGGTCCATCTGCGGCTAACGTTACCGCTATCTAATTGGCGTCTACCGCTGATTGAAAAAAACCCGCCGCGGCGGGTTTTTTTAGGTTCATCGCGCTTTAGCGTGAACCAATAGAAAACGGCAGTCAGAACGTTTAGGTTTGTATTCGCCAAAACACACCCTAAACTTTCAAAACTGCCGTCACTATGAATGCTAACCTTTGCTCCCTGTTCTGGGAAGGCTTTATCGTCAATTCCTTCTCGCATCCTTCTGCCAACTCCCTGCTTATCCAGCTCCAGCCTGACGCTGCCGTCATGCCCTGTTGTCGTCGTTGTGAGCGGCGGGTGCCTGTTGTGCATGATGTTTCCTTCCGCCGAGTGCGTGAACGCCAGCTGCTCGATTGGGTCGTCTGGCTCAACGTCCCCGTCCGGCGCCTGTGTTGCCCCCATTGCGGGGTCACCACCGAAAAAATCAGCTGGTTGCCTGAACGCCAGAGATATACCACGACGCTATCCGTATGGGTTGAGTCACTGGTCCGTTTACTGCCGATTAAACATGTTGCACAACTCACCGGACTGCACTGGCATACGGTCAAGAATATCGACTACCGGCGTCTGCTGCGGGAACGGACAGAGCCGCAGCGCCATACCCTCCGCCGTCTGGTGATGGATGAGTTCGCCCTGTTCAAAGGACATCGTTATGCCACCGTGGTGATGGATGCGGATACGCAACAGGTGTTGTGGGTGGGCGAAGGCCGCAGCAGAGCGGCCTTCCGCCCCTTCTTCGTCTGGCTGGGCGCTGAAGGCTGTGCCGCTATCCAGTCTGTCGCCATGGATATGAATACGGCGTTAGACCTGGAAGTCAGGCATCACTGCCCGCAGGCGGAAGTGGTCTATGACTTGTTCCATGTGGTGGCAAAGTATGGCCGGGAGGTTATCGACCGGGTCCGCGTCGACCAGGCCAATCAACTCCGTGATAACCCAAAATCGCGTCAGGTCATCAAACGCAGCCGCTGGCTGCTGCTGCGCAACCCCGAAAACCTGCCCGAAGGGCATGAGGTAAAGCTCACGGAGTTGCTGGAGGCGAATCAGCCGTTGAATGTGGTCTGGCTGATGAAAACAGCGCTGAAAGAACTGTGGTACGCCCCGAGTGAACAAGAGGCGCAGAGACGCTGGGTAAGCTGGTACAGGCAGTCTCAGGAAAGCGGAATCAAGGCGTTGCAACACTTCGCCGAGAAACTGAAAGGGTATGCCGGTGGCATCATCGCGAGTGCCAGACACAGGTTGAATACCAGCGTGCTGGAAGGGATGAACAATAAGATAAAAGTGATGAAGCGGATGGCCTATGGATACCGGGATAACGCTTACTTCTTCCTGAAAATCAAAGCAGCGTTCCCCGGTAAAGCGCGATGAACCTTTTTTTATGCCTGCAATTCGGCGGTGCGCAAAAAAAAAGCCCGCAAGTCTGCGGGCAAAAGTTCCTTGTTACTTCTTCATTTGCGAGCGCTTCTCTGGGGGGAAACGCCTGAAGACAGGCTACGCGAGGCCGGCTTAAGATTCTGCGGCCAAACCGTTAAGAAAGTGAAAATCCGGGCGGCTGCTACGCTGAGAGCGAGGCCGGCTTGGCGCGGGGCGGTGTCCTTCCCCCTGGGTTTTGTCATACACTGATGCCAATCGCAAATGATGGGGAACGGTATGCAGGTTAACGATCGAGTGACGGTAAAAACAGACGGCGGCCCGCGGCGCGAGGGCGTCATTCTGGCCGTAGAGGTATTCAACGAAGGGACTATGTATCTGGTTTCTCTTGAAGACTATCCGGCGGGCGTATGGTTTTTTAATGAAATCGACAGCCGTGACGGGACGTTTGTGGAGCCATGTCGCGAGCATGGGCAGTAACGTCGGTTAATCTCATTAATTTGCTAATGAAATTGTCCATTTTGAGATTATTTCATTGCGGTAAGATTTTTTTTATCGACGGCAAAAAAATACCCGCTGCGCTAGCGGGGGATAGCGCAGCAGGTATTCTTTTGGTGGTTCCAGTATCCGATATCCAGGTGACTTTATCACCGGATATTTAACGGCCGACAAAACAGAGTGGGGGCATTCTCTGCGGCTCAACGGCTATTGACAAATATTCCACTGGTCAGCGTATCGGTCAAACGAACAACGTGGTAAATGATCTGCTTGTTGTGCGTCTTTATTTTCCGCTTGATGTTTCCCTTGTGGGAGGAGACCGTTTTGGCCTTTATTTGCATCTGGTCTGATATCTGGATGGTGCCTTGACCGGACATCCACATGCGTAACATGTTCGATTCGGTCTGGCTCAGCGTTACCGGCGTTTGGTCCAGAGAGGACTTCTCCGCCCGTAGGGACGTTCTCTCGAGATAGTGACTAAGTAGCTGATTCATAGTCTCTGGTTTGATGGATTTTGACGATATGATAACGTTTTTGCGAACATATAAATAATCGTCGAAATGTACATTGGTAATAGCCATGAAGATGAAGAATAACGTATCCGGGTGCAGTGAAATCACCCGTTTTATTCGCTCGGTGGCGTTTGCTTCGTGGATGAAGCAGTCCTCGTTAATAAACACCAGGCTTGGATTCAACTTGCTGCATTTTTCATGCAGGCTGTCAATATCCTCGATGGCATTAATATGGCGTTTTTTCACGCCATGCGAAGTCAGATAGTCGGTTAATCCCAATCTGGTATAGCTACATGAATCCATGATGATCGTTGGCATATCGCACCCCCACTTAAATCCGTTTTACTGCGGTAATATGAGAAAAAGCCTAAAAAGCCGAAAGGCAAAATGGAGCAATAATTCAGTGTAGCCAGTGTTCTATCAATAAACACGACGGCACTCAATGATATTTTCATACTAAACTTATTAATCACATGAATCTATAAGTTTGGCTTAAGTCAGAGAGATTTGCTGATCGCTCGGCGTTGACGCGATCGGCCTGACTTGCGCTTGGCGCCCGCGCTTGCTGACATTGCTTGCCGAGATTCTGTTCATCATGTCACGAAACAAAATTTTAGTTTGCTAGGAAAAGTCTTAAAAAAAATTCATGTGTTAGATTTTTGAGGATTTTCAGTGCACTTTTTGAGTGGCTAAAAAGTGTTCTTTCGGTTTTTTGTTTTTTTAACGATAAAAATCATTAAGTTGAATGTTTTCTCTCCTTATTTGATAATGATAATCACTTCTTTTTTTATCATAACAACCAAAAAAAGTTAACGTTGTGGCGGCTTTGTTGAATAAATCGAACTTTTGCTGAGTTGAAGGATCAGATCACACATCTTCCCGACAACGCAGACCGTTCCGTGGCAAAGCAAAAGTTCAAAATCACCAACTGGCCCACCTACAATAAAGCCCTCATCAACCGTGGCTCCATAACTTTCTGGCTGGATGATGAAGCTATTCAGGCCTGGTATGAGTCGGCAACGCCTTCATCACGAGGCAGACCTCAGCGCTATTCTGACCTTGCCATCACGACTGTGCTGGTCATTAAACGCGTATTCAGGCTGACCCTGCGGGCTGCACAGGGTTTTATTGATTCCATTTTTACACTGATGAATGTTCCGTTGCGCTGCCCGGATTACACCAGTGTCAGCAAGCGCGCAAAGTCGGTTAATGTCAGTTTCAAAACGTTCACCCGGGGTGAAATCGCGCATCTGGTGATTGATTCCACCGGGCTGAAGGTCTTCGGTGAAGGCGAGTGGAAAGTCAAAAAGCATGGCCAGGAACGCCGCCGTATCTGGCGTAAGCTGCATCTGGCAGTTGACAGCAACACACATGAAATCATCTGTGCAGACCTGTCGCTGAACAATGTGACGGACTCAGAAGCCTTCCCGGGTCTTATCCGGCAGACTCACAGAAAAATCAGGGCAGCATCGGCAGACGGCGCTTACGACACCCGGCTCTGTCACGATGAACTGCGGCGTAAGAAAATCAGCGCGCTTATCCCTCCCCGAAAAGGTGCGGGTTACTGGCCCGGTGAATATGCAGACCGTAACCGTGCAGTGGCTAATCAGCGAATGACCGGGAGTAATGCGCGGTGGAAATGGACAACAGATTACAACCGTCGCTCGATAGCGGAAACGGCGATGTACCGGGTAAAACAGCTGTTCGGGGGTTCACTGACGCTGCGTGACTACGATGGTCAGGTTGCGGAGGCTATGGCCCTGGTACGAGCGCTGAACAAAATGACGAAAGCAGGTATGCCTGAAAGCGTGCGTATTGCCTGAAAACACAACCCGCTACGGGGGAGACTTACCCGAAATCTGATTTATTCAACAAAGCCCGTTGTGGCTGAAATGTGTAGCTTAATTGTTGCTATAACTCACCGTTTTACAATGGGTTATATGGGTATTTATTTCGCTTGAAATAATTTTGGTGAATATTTAACGGTGATTGAGTTGTTTTTCTAAACTATCATCCTGTTGTCCGCGCCAGCGGGGCGGGGGCAGGTCGGAGTTGTCTCCGGCCCGCGTTGGTTTTAACTTGCCTTTCCACCTTTCAAAAGCAGGATGTCGCAGTGAGACAGAATCAGTATGGGCAGCCAATAGGCGATGCCCTTCCTCATTGGCAGCCGGCAGGCCTGCCCGGTCACAGGTTACTGCAAGGGCGGTTTTGCCGCCTTGAGCCCCTTAGCCTTGAGCGCTGGGGGGATGAGCTCTATCGGGCTTACCAAACCGCCGAGGATGACCGAGACTGGACCTATCTGTTTTGGGAACGGCCGCAGACGCGCGAGGATTTCCAGCGTTATCTCCAGGCTCAGGCGTCCAGCGCTGACAGAAACACGATGGTGGTGGTCGATCAGGCGAACGGACGCGCCGTGGGGACCTGCGCTTTTTTGCGCATCGATCCCGCCAACGGCGTGGCCGAACTGGGCACCATCAACTGGTCGCCGCTGATGAGGCGCAGCGCGCTGGGCAGCGAGGCGATTTTCCTGATGCTGCGGCATCTGTTTGACGATCTTGGCTATCGGCGCTGCGAATGGAAGTGCGATAGCCTCAATTTGCCTTCGCGCCAGGCCGCCGAGCGCTTGGGTTTCCGTTACGAAGGCACTTTCCGCCAGGCGGTTGTCGTCAAAGGACGCACGCGCGACACCGATTGGCTGTCGATCATCGACGCGGAATGGCCGGCGCGACACGCCGCCTTTGCCGCCTGGCTGTCGCCGGATAACATCAGCGATGACGGGCGGCAAGCGCGGCGTTTGCAGGCCTTCCAACTCGGGTAGCGCCGCGCGCCTTAGGCCGTCTCAGGCAGACAGTGGCGCAGCGAGTCCAGCGCCAGCCGGATGTCCCGTTCCTCCGTCATCCAGTTGACCAGCGCGGCGCGGATCCCCGGCTGATGGCTATAGGTCGTTGGGGTGCAACGCACCACGCCGTGCCGGTTAAGGCGCTCGAGAAAGCGATCGCGCGCCGCTTCGCTGTCGCCCAGCGGGCGGCTGAGCGCGAAGCACACCACGTTCAAATTCACCGGCGCCAGCAAATGGAAGCCGTCGTCGGCCGCTAACGCCGCACCCAGCGCCTGCGCCAATCGGACGTTGCGCTCGACGATATCCCG
The DNA here is from genome assembly GCF_010119335.3 of Serratia sp. HRI. Lineage (NCBI taxonomy): Bacteria > Pseudomonadati > Pseudomonadota > Gammaproteobacteria > Enterobacterales > Yersiniaceae > Serratia > Serratia sp. HRI. The sequence goes on from NZ_CP083690.1 coordinate 4,727,856, forward strand.
TGAAGCCGCGCACGCAAAGTGATCCACTTTTGCAAATAAAGCGATCCACGATTAAGTGGATCACCTTGAATGCAAACTGTCTATTCTCTCTCCTCAGGCTTGGGGTACGGCTTCGGGCTGAATAACTTAGTATTGAGGCGCTTCTTGGCTCTTTTGTTTAAAAATCGGATGTAGCGAAACTGTTGGAAGCGATGCACAGTCGCGCGATCCATATTCTCTCGCAGATATCGACCCCGCGCGCCACCACGCTTGACGGCATTGGCTGCAATTTCGTGATACCACTCGCCATCCAGTTCGTAAAAGCGAGAGTAATGGCTCCCCACGTAGTCGAAATTACTCGCCTGATAGACAACCCCAAAACGGCCACAGCGTTCATCTGCAAACGATTGAACCCATTGAACCGATGGATACAGCTGTTTAATGGCTTTTAAAGCGTAACTGATAGCGCGTGACTCCGAATTACGAGGCATTTTGTCATGCAGCCAGAGTCTGTTTAGCTCCATATATTCCCGGTTGCCAGTACCGATAACAACGCGCGCTCCGCTGTTAGGGTTGAGGGCATAACCCCACTGCATCACGCCAACCAACTCACGACCTGAAAAAATGCCCAGGTGCAGGTAGGAGTTGTTGACGATGCGCTTGCTGTAATGCTTGGCACAGACGATTGTCCGGGCTAGCCAGCAAGATATGGTTTCAACCCTTAGCTCAGGCGAACCATAGCCGACTATCTCGCCGCCATACTCAATGAGTTGGGGCGGTGTAAGAATTCTGGATCGATTGATTTTCCCCACTTTGCGTTTTTCCTGTGGGGCACTCAGCGGTGCTCTGTGAGAGGCTCTCGGCCTGCATATCATTAAAGGCTTTGCAGCGTGGACATTTGATTTGCAAATGACTAAATGCGGCCTTGGCTAACAGTTTACTACAGCGCGCACAACGAATCTCACGCATTAGACAGGCTCCCTTATTAGAAAACCTATGCATTATAACGTAGTACGCTCCCTCTCGCTCGCTAATCGATCGGCCACGTCGATCAATAACACGATAATTGATCTGTAGTATCTATTTGAACGCTAGATGCGAATGCCTGTACAGTTTTTAGGTCTTCTTCACCGCAAAGGATTCGTCATGAACATGGTATTCTGCAAAGTGTGTGGACGATGGATTGCTGAGACGGCCACCTGGATCAATGCCGAGCCTGACTACTGCGAAGACTGCAAACCACCGCCCTTTATTAAAAGAATGTTCAATAAGTTTTGGTGTTTTATTCGTTCTATATTCACGAAGCATAGCAAAACAATCTAAATGCTCACCAACACCGGGGAGCCAATATAGAAGCCCGCGAAATATCGCGGGCTTTTTACTTACTCGGGCTTAGTCGGCCATTCAGCGTTGTTAGTATCAACGCGACTGAGTTTGACTGAATAAATCTCCCAAGCATTCAGACGCGATTTCTCGCCGTTGGTTGCCATTCCCAGACGTACCGCTCGCTCCAATGGGGCTAACACAGATTCAGCCTCCGCCATAAGTGCCTGCTTGCGGCGCTCTGCCATTGCTCGCTGCTCTTCTGGTGTATATACGCGAGGTACAACGCGCTGACCGTTGTATTGCCAGTCAGCACCCGCCAGCGGCAGTGCAAACCCCTTGGGTATTTGCTCTGTAGGGATTTCAGCCACAGAAGCATCAACGGGCCATAGCGTGCTGGCATCGTCGCTGGCCTGAGTGATAACGCCGTTCTCGGCATAAACCACCTTTAGCGTATTGCGTGCGAAAGATTTTTGAAGCTCATACCAGTCTTGCTTGTCCGGCGTGCAGATAAATTGCGCTTTGATGCGGTTAGCCATCTCGCCAGCGGGCGTACCCGGCAAGGGCGTATAAAGTTTAAAAGGGCCATATTGATTCATGCGTATGCCACCGTATACCAGTTACCGTTCACGTTTTTTTGCAGATAGCGGAATAACATAATCCCTACCTGATTACCTTCGTTGCCGTTGCCTCCTGTAATAACTGCGCCCCATGGTGCCTCAGTTAAGGCACCATCGGTGATAATTTCTCCACGGCTAGCTAAGCGAATATCACGCACAAAGTTCTGATTCACGTAATCCCAGGTGGCACGAGTATTGATATTGTTATCACGGGCTACGAATTGATTATTCAACCAGTTACTGAGATAGCCCCCCCAAATATTTCCGGTAATATTCCCGTCGACATGGAAGATAGCACCAGCAGCATAAACCCCGCCGGGACAATAAAAGTTCCCGCTATTTGCGTCAAATCGCCAATTAAAATCGGCATTATCTCCCTTCACATGGATGCAGGCTTGAGCAAAACTCGGCGTACCGCTGAGCAGATAGCCAAAACTCACTGCGGATGGATAACCTTGTCCTTGTCGGGTCGCCACGCCTTTAGCTATTGGCACATAAAGATCGCCAGAAGTTACGGGCCATTGCCAATTAGGTTGATAGAACGGTGCTTTTCTATTCAGTTGATCGGAGAATGCACCAGCGCCCTCAGGCATTACGTTGGGAGTGCTTGCGACATATGGCGTGGTCAACGGGCCGCTCATAGTGCCACCGTAAGACATTAACACCTGCTGCCAGCCGCTGAATGTCCCATTGACGTTTACCGCCGCGCGAAGTCCGGGCTTACCGCCCGCCTCGTGTGACAGTTGCAAATAATGCAAGAACTTCCCTTGCCCTTCATTGCTGGACAGGTCGCTGCTATTGGTGGTGCACAGAATGGAGCCCCACGGAACAGCTGCCCACTGGCTATTCTCCACACTCCATACGCCGGGGGATGTGGGTTTATTGCCGCCGCTTAATACGCGGGATACCCCCATTCGGGCGGCGAAGTTGTTACGCATATCGGCGGCGTTTGTATCAGCAGCCGTTGGTTTATTGGCTGTGCCATACAGTACATTAACCTTTGGCGCATCCGCATCAGCATCACGGGTTGTCATCACAACAACATTTGCGGTGGCGTAGTCCGCGGTAATCATGGTGTTTGTATCTTGTGATGTTGAATAAAAGCCTGCGCCGTAGACGGGTACTGACGGACCTCGTGCGTTACTTCGAACAAATGAGGAACCTTTCGCTTTTGCGGCTTTCATCAATGCAGCATCTGTTGCTTCACTGAGAACTAAACCCTGCCCCCCAAGGCCAAATGCGCCCACTTCCATCACGTTACCAGTGGCTGTTCCTACGTTCTTTGTCGCTGCCGTTCCCAACCCTAAATTATCCCTGGCCGATTTCTGCGCCGCTGCACCGGCTTCTTTAATTTCGCTCAGGTAATTCTTTTTCAGCAGCGCGTCGCTACCGATAATCGATTTAATCGCTGCGGCTAATTGGTCTACGCGGGCTTTATCGGGTGACATGCCGGCAGCGGTTAGGACGCCAATTAATTCAGCCTGAATGATATTAAACCAATCCATACCCGGCCAGCTTGGCGGCAAGCTGCCTGAGCCTTCGGTGAACCAGCGTACCGCCGTGCTATTAACCGGTGCGATTGGCGGCATGGCATTAACGCCACTGTTATTATCTAAAAAATACATACCATTTCCTCCGGTCAGTCCGGGTAAATAAATTTAAATACCTGATGGGCGGGCTTATAACGCTCTAATAAACATTCCAACGTGCCGGCGTCATAAACGCGCAGTGGTGTTAAGCAATTATCCAGCACGGTCGCATTGCGATACGTCACGCCCGTTTTAACGTTCACATCCGTCGTATATTGGCCGTCGTCAGACGGCGTCAACTCAATGTCATAACCGTATTGCCTGGCTAAATCTTCGTAGAAATATTTATTCAGGCTGCCAACCATGCGCATTTTGTTAGCAGCAGCAATTTGGCGCGTTTGGATCGTCGCATCTTCGCCGGCACAATCCGGCAGCCCTAAAAAGCGCTCCCAATCTTCCAGCAGCAACGTGGCATTATTTGGGAAGCGCTCGGCCAGTAGCTGATCGCCAATGGCATCAGCGGCACCCATCGATGTTGACAGCGCCAGGCTCAAATCACTGAGCGGCGCGTCAGGCCGTTTATCCCAGGCTAAGCCGTTTGGCAGCAATTGCAGGAAAGCCTGCTGGTGCGGCGTCGTTGTCATCGCCATGTGATGGTCCCCACGGTGAGTAATTCTGCTGCGCCGGCATAGGAGATGCCCGTTGGCGAGATCAACTCAAAATCGACAAGGCCCGAGACGCCGGCAATCGCCCGGTTGATGTGCGACGGTATGATGGAACCGGCAGGCTTGCTTTCGTTGTAAAATAGGGCGACCAGCGCCTTCTTGACGGCCATTTTCGTCTCGTCGTTAGACGGCGAGATCCGGATCGTCATATTGACCGGACGCGGGGTTAACGCGAACGTCGTCACGGTCGGGCCTAACGGTTTACCGACAAGCTGGCCCGTGACCGGATCGCTATGCCCGGAGATATAATCATCAACCCGTTTGACGTCCGCCGGCGATGGGAAAATATCTTCGTTGCCGTCCAGCACGAATGCGACGCCCACGGTGCCTTGCCCCTTCCAGGTCGGCAAACACCAGGCGCGTGTCACGCCGGCGCATTCGCGCGCCCAGCGCTCATAATCATGCTGCGTGCCACCGCCTGGCGGATATTGCACGCGAAATTCCAGGCGGGCGAGCAGCTCGCCAACGGACTCGATATCGGCACCGCCCACAATGCCGCTGGTTGTGGCTTGCGCCTGCACCGAATCCAACGGCGTGACCAACGTCAGCGGCGTATCTTTTGGCGTGTTGCCCTCAATGCCGGCATTCACCGCCGCGACGGTGACGGTAAAGTTACCGGCCTTGTCGGTGCTCAGCGGTTCGGCATTGGTGAATATGGCCCCGTCCGGGCGCTGCCAGCGCGTATTGGCCGGAATGGTCACGGCGGCGTAAACGGTGACGGTGAGGTTGCCGACGGCGCGGCTCGCCTGCTTACGCTTCACGCCCCAAAACTGGCAATGCTTGAGCAGCTCGGCTTCGTCGGCCTCGTTGGCGATGATTTGCCGGGCGACCCAGGACAAATGCTCATGAGCCCCGGAAGCCAACCCGGCCTGCGCATACGCCAGCGCCTCCAGTGTTTTCTCTCTGACCTGTGGCCAGGAGCCGGGCAGGCGCTGCTCGATATCCTGCTGGGTCTGCGCTATCAGGTTCGATAATGAAGGTGCGTTATACGGCATTTAAACCCCGGTAAACTGTGCTTTAAATGAAAAGGGAACGGTGGAGCCGGACGGTAGCCGCAACTCGATATCCAGCTGGAGCCATCCCTCGCGAGGCTGGCTGGCGGATACGGTGATTTTATTCACCCGCCCGGCCTGTTTTAACCAGGTCAAGGCCTCCAGCGCGTAGGCCGCTGCCCGATCCAGTACCGATTGCAACGTCTTCTCGCGAGACAGCAGCCACAGCCGGGAACCGATAGGCCGATCGCGGTAGCTGTCGCCCCACCAACCGCGCCGATCGCTGTCACCGCCCGGCAGGTCGTCGGAGTCCAGCGCCCGCCGGTCAGTAAACAGCGAGATAATCACTTCCGTGGTCAACGAATCGTCCGTCAGCATATCGATACCGGCTTGTTGAATATTGCCGCGCCCGTTCACCCAAACTATCGCGATATCGGTCATTGCATTGGCCCCGTGGTTCCGCCGCCATCGCCATGCTCTTCATGGGTATGTTTCAGCGTATCTTTGCCGCCCAGGATGGCGTTCGGGGCGGTCAGGTTGCCCTGGGAGTTCACACCACCTTGGACGGCCAGGTTCTTCTGGATCTCAACCTCGCCGGTAAAGGTGGTTTTCGGGGTATCCACCGTCGTGCCTTCCTCCGCGTAAATCTCCAGCGTCTTGCAGGTCAGAATGGCGCGCCCGTCCTTGGTCAGACGCAGGCGGTGGCCCTCATAGTGGTAAATGCCGGTGTCGCCGGCAGGCAGACCGGTGGGACGATAACGTCGGTCTTCCACCACCAGGGCGATACTGTGATCGCTTTGCGCGCCAATGCAGACAATGATCGCCTCGGCACCGGCCAGTGGTACGCTGATTTGTCCGTAGTTCTGCAAGCGCTCCACATCGTCGGGAACATCGTCACCCATCATGGTGATCTGCAAGTTCTGCGCCTTGAGGCCGTCATTGACGATATTGACCACCGCCCGGCCCAGCATGAGGCGCAGGCGACGCATGATCGGGGCGGTGAGGCGCGAAAAGGTGCTTTCATTCATGGCCGCTTCTCCGGGTGTTTCTTGTAATATTCTTCCGCCAGCGCATCGATGCCGCCCTTGTTGGTGCCGGCACTGCCTTTGCCCTTGCTGTCCGGTTCAATCGGCACCAGAAAACCATCTCGCGGCGCGAGGGTGAGCGTGGTGGTCAGACCGTCGCGATCGTCGAGCGACAGCACCACCTTGCTCACTAACAGCGAGGTAACGGTGATGCCGAATTTTTTTGCATCGATACCCACCAACAGATTCGGCATCCACAGCGCGCCATTGGCCCGAAACCAGCTATCGAGTTTGGCCTCGAAGGTCTGCGACTTGGCCAGCGCCCGGCGCTGCTCGCGCAAGGCACGCTGATTGGCGGTATTGCCGTCAATCTTGTTGTCCGCAATCACGATAGTGGGACGGTAACGGGTAATGCCGGCATCGCGGGCAATCCCTTTCTGGCTGGCTATCTTGCTGGCGTTGAGCGTGTCGCCCACCTTGCCGTTGGCCCGCGCATAACCGTTGACGCGGTACTCGCTGAACCGATCGCGATCGTCTTCCTCAAAATCCACCGACAACAGGTTCTCACCGAGCACCAGCATGTCGCTTTGCTGGGCGTCGGCATGGGTGAAGACCAGCTCGCCGGCAGCGTTGCTGGTGACAAGCACACCACGGTGGCGGGCGGCCCGCGCCAGCGCTTCATAGACGGTCTCGGAATGGTCGAGCGTAAAGGTGGCGAACGGCGCGGCGGACTCGCTGTCGGTCAGCTCCCAGCGCACGGTTACGCCGAACGGCTTACACAAGTCCTGCGCAATCTGATGCAGCGTGCGGTTCTTCCACTGGCCGCCGGGATAGATGGCGGCGCAATCCACCAGGTCGCCGGTCTTGTCGCGGCCGGCAATGCTGATTTCCAGACTGTCGCCACTGATGCGGCGGGTGCGACCATCCGTCCAGCCGGTGATCACGCATTGGTTATCGATACTGAGCGTAAAGGCCTTACCGGTGGCCAATGACGATAAGTCAGTATCCGGCTGCACCATCACGCCCAGGTCAAAATAGCCCGACAGCGACTCAATCGAGCGGTTGATCTTCACGTTCGTCCAGCCGGTAAAGACCTTACCATCGATGCGCAGCTCAACCTGGCTCATTAATCACCTCGATAGCGACACCGCCAGGTACAAACAGCGGGTTAGCGATACCGTTACGGCGCGCCAGGCGTTGGTGCTGCCGGCTGTTGCCGGTTTGGCGATACAGCGTCACCAGCGCCGGCTCGGTACGCTTGGGAATGACCAGGCTAACGCCGGCCAGTTGGAGCCCGCGCACCTGCAGGTCGTTGATGGCCACCAGGCGTAACTGACGTAATGCGGCACTGGAGCGGGTAAAACCGGCATCCGCAGCGGTCAAAATCGCGCTGTCGAGCGCCTGGCTAAGGGCGGTCGCAACGCGGGCAATGTCCGCTGCGCTCTCAAACAGCGGCACGCTTGCCGGTGCGGGTGTATCTGCGTGCGAATCGCCCAGCAGGCTGTTTTGTGCGGCTTTCTGGTTAACGTTTTGCTGCAAACTGGCGGCCACGGTTGGCGATGCGGTAGAGCTGCCGGCAGCGGTGGCAACGAACAACGTAGGCGATTGCGACAGGCTGCGGGCCTGATAGCTATCGCGCTCGAGCGCCAGCGTGACTATGCCGGATGCCGCCTGCGTCTGGCTGGCCAACGCGCCGGTTGAGGCAACATGAAACAGCGCCTGCACATTTTTCGCGGCACCGGGTGAAATGTGGCTGGTGTCGATGCCTGCCGCCCGGCGAGACAGGTGTACGCCCAGTCGCTCGAAGGCCCGATAAGAGGATGAGGCATCGGTGACGGAGGTGATGCCGCTGAGCGCGCCGAGCACGTTGGCCGCCAGCATGGACGGAGTGTTGATTAACCCCTCGATATTGCCCTGAACCGCTGTGATGGCACCCATGAGCCGATTCACATCGTCCATGATGCCGATATTTTCCACGGCGTTGTAAATGTCATCAAATACGCCATTGATGGCGTCCAGCACGGTCGTCGCGTCCTGAATGCCCTCCTGAACCACACTCCAGGCACCGGCAAGCGTGTCGCCAAGCTCACCGAACAGACTGTCGGTTTGGGCTGCCACCGCTTGCCCGGTATTATCCTGGATCTCCGGCGCGGTGGAGGTCGCCTCCGGGTAGACGGTGATCGTGAACTCGTAATAGTCCAGTTCATCGGCTACCGCCCGGCATTCGTAATTATCAACCAGCACCGACAGGGTGCCATACTCCGGGTGCATCAGTTCGCCCGCGCCGGCGGCGTCGAGGGCTTCAAGCAGCGCGTCGCATTGCGTCTTGGCATTTTTTCCCAGCAGACAAGCGGTGAAGGTGCGCTCGGTCAACTTGCGCCCCAAATCAATCGCACCGCCTTCATCGCGAAGCGGATATTCGCGCTTGACGATGCGGCGACCGCCGGTTTGGCGTTGCTCGCGGAATGTGTAGAAAGACACCCCACGGAACGAACCGAGGCCGGCGCTGTTGTTGGTCACGCCCAGCGCGTTCTGAACGCTGTTACGGGCGCTGTTAACGGAACCTAAAATATCTTCAAACATCGCTCACACCTCGTCAGAACGGGTAATAGTTGTTGCCGTCATACACGTTCAGGCCCATGCCGTCCTCGGTAATTTTGGTACTGGTCAGTTGCAAGCCATCCGCCAGCGAGATGCGCAGCGAGGCGTCAGCCTGTACTTTTTGCTCCGGCGGCGGTTGCGTAGCGCTGCTGTCTTTCGGGCCACCTTCCCATTGGGTGTACAAGTCCGCCATCCAGCCGCCCAGGTAATCGCCAAGATAGCCGCCAAGGGTCGCACCGGCAGCCGTACCAATCGGGCCAGCGAGTGAACCGACCGCACCCAGCGCCCAGGCTCCCGCCGTCGCCCCGATCGCGCTGCCTTTGTCGCGGGTGGAAACCTCATCGTCCAGCAACGTCGGGGCCAGCGTCAGCGCGGACAGCACCGGGCCGCCGAGCTTGCTGCCGACACGGCCTAGCCAGCCCAACGCTTTCGAGCCCTGAGCGGCAATTTTGCCGGCAGCCTGGCCGAAACCGCTGTTAGCGATCCACTTGCCGGCTGAGCCGATCATGCTGCTGGATTTTTGCCCGATGCTGGCCAGTCCTTTGCCGAGGCTGGAGTTGCCTACCCAGGACGCCGCACTGCCGGCGAGAGAGGCGGCACCGCTAAACATACGGCCAAAGAAGCCCCGTTTCGCGGCGGCAGGCGCGGCAGCGACGGAGACATTGCGGGGAAGATTGCGGCCAGGGCCTTTTTTGCGGCGGCCTTTGCGGGATTTGCTGGTGCCGACGTCAGCACCAAAACCGCCGCCGAGACCGCCCATCGGCCAGTTGGTGACAAACACCTGCTGCACGCCGAATGCGCCCGTAACGGACGGCATGGCATCCCCCACACCGGGTTTTCCCTTGCGGCGATTGCGTAGCCAGCGATAACCACGAACGGGAGCGGAAACCATGCGATACGTACCGCCGATGGCTCGGCCACCGAGGCGCAGCAGTTTATTGGCCGCGTAAATGCCGACCAACGCCTTGCCCACTTTTTCCAGGCTAACAACATTCTCGTTGATCCACTTGAGACCGCTGGCAATCCCTTTAACCGCATCCCATAGCCCGGTAGCAGCCCCTTTGGCCAGGTCAAAAGCCCCGACCAGCTCAGTTGCGACTTTATCGGTTAAAACATCGAGTTCGCTTTTGCCACCTTTACCTGGTTTCCCCATTGCGTCGTATTGGGTCAAAACCCCCTTGACCTGTTTTTTCAGCAGGTCAAACGGGCCTTTATCCATGACTTTGTTGGCAAAATCATCCCAAACGTCGCCGAGTTGAGCTGTCAGTCCCGTCCAGGTGTTCATAGCATTGGCCTGAGCCCCCTTGGCCTGCTCGGTCATGGCCTGGAACAGCAGCTGAATACTTTTAGGCCCCAACAACCCTTTTTCACCGGCAGCGCGAACATCTTTGACGCTTTTACCCAACTTATCCGCCAGGATTTGGTAGACGTTCACGCCATAACCGGTCAGCAGGTTGGCATCCTGCGCGGTGATCTGCTGGCGGGAGTACATCTGTTTGAGTTGGAGTGAAGCCCCCTGAGCTGCCGTTAAGTCCCAACCACGATACGCGCCCTGATCTTGCAACATGCCGATAAAGGCACGGGTCTGTTTATCATCCATGCCGAAGCCTTTGGACGACACCATCTCCTGCATGACGCCGGTCAGGCCCCAGGTCGTATCCTTGGCATTTTTAATCGCCCAGTCCATCGCCTCCTTGGCTTTGGCCTTATCGCCGTTGTATTGGGAGTTAAGGGCAATGCGGTAGTTTTCTCGAGTAGATGCCGGGTTAATAAACAGCTTGTTGGCGGTGTAGCCCGCCGCCGCAACGCCAATTGCGCCACGGGAGATAATTCCGAACGAGCGCGATGCCGCTGCGCCCATCTTGTCGATGCCGGCGGAGACAGAAACAACGCTGCTACGCAATCCCCGCAGCGCTGACTGGCTGCGGCGGGCCATCTGCTCCACCGCACCGCCATATTGGCGCGCCCGGTTGGCAATGTTGCCAACCAGGTCAACGATGATAGATGCGCGTAACTGTTGTCCGGCCATACAAATTATTTCCTGTTAACGAGTTGCTCTGCCTGTTTGCAGTATCGAAGCAGTTGAGAAAGGGGCAGCCCCATCGCCCAGGTGGGGCCGCCCTTCATGATCATGCCGACGGCAATGGCCGCCTGCTCAATCTGTGCTCGACACCGCAACCACTCGCCCCCGGTTGGCGCTCAAAGAGGCGGCCTGCGCCAAATCGCGCAGCTCCAGCGCCAATGACAGGCGGTGGAAATCCGCCTGGCTAAGCTGGCGCAGCAGCGCCACGGACAGCGGGCCGTTGATACTGCCGACGGTCGCAATGCTACGGCGCAACATCTCGACGCCCATCTTGGACGGCGAGCTGACCAGCATTGGCCCCTCGGCGGTCGTGACCGGAATTTCAGAGGCCGTTTGTGCGTCAATCACATCGCCGGTGGTCAGCTCGCGGAAGGTCACGGCGTACTGCATCACGCAGTCGGCACCGATGCCGAACGGCAGGCCGTCTTTCAGTTGCAACGCGCCGGCTTGCAGCTCGGCCATAATTTCCTGCTCGAGCAGTGCGGCGGTTGTTGCCGGATCCTGCTGCGCCGTGTTGTCGGCCTGGGTGAGTTCAGTATTTACGTTTTCCATAGCAACCTCTTAGGCAATGCGCTTGCTGGCGCGGGCGGCAAACTTGGCGGAGATCTCCCCGCCGTCGGTGATGGTGGTGGCGTCGGACGTCCAGGCGTTCGCCATCATGTGCTTTTCGCCGGTGTCGGCTTCAAACTCGACGGTGACGTTATCCCAAGACTGGATATCCTGAACTGAGATACCGTTGCCGCCGGCGAGCTTGCACTCGAGCGTCGCCTCTTGCGGTTTGGCCTTGAAGCCCCAGACGCGGGCACCCTTGACCACTTCGCGCACGCTGCCTGACGGAGTAAAGGTGGCCCCTTCCATCGTGGGGAGTTCCTGGCCATTGACCCGGATGTAGGCGACGCCCTGATACTGGTTTGGGTTTGACATTGCGATTCCTTACAAAATGAAGCGGATTTGCTCCGCAAAGATGCGGAACTGGTTAATCAGGTTCGGGCCGGCCAGCACGTCGATGCGGTCGCGGTCGTTGGCGTTACGCTCAACAATCAACTCGTCCGCAAACTGCGTGAAGTTCTCCACCAGGCCGGCTTCCTCCCACTCGCCAAACAGGGCCAACAGCTCCGTTTTGATGATGGACGGCGTCACAATCGGTTGCCCTGGCGCAAACTGGGTGCCATCGTCAGCCAGCTTGTGGCGCGGGAATTTCTGCTGAATGCGCAGCCGTGTCGAGTAACGCAGGTAACTCAGCGTGGCGATGGTATTCACGTTGAGGTACGACGGATCCGGATCGCCGAAACTGTTGGTGCGGTACATGGTGATCAAACGCTCAATCTGCACCTCTTCGCCGTCATTGACGGTAAAGGTCGAAATCCCGTCGCACAGCAGCGAGTTACGCTCCGGCCAGGCAAAGCGGCTTTCCAGCGGCGGTGGCATACGATTGGGGATCACCAGCGTCTGCAATGGCCGGGCCGGATCGATGGTCAACGCCTGCGCGGCGACAGCGCAGATGCTGGCGGCCCAAAAATACTGCGGCTCCGGCGTTGGCGGTACGCCCATGCAGGAAATCAGGTGGTCATTGCGGCTGATGCCAAAGGCGGTAATGTCCCCCAGCGTGCCGTGATAGGACGTCACGGCGAAACCGTCAGCCTGATTAACCGGCCCCCAGCGATCGCGCAGCTCGGTGCGCAGCAGGTTGAGGTTCGGCTCGTCCAGGTACGGCATGACGATATATTTGTATTGCAGCTCGCCCATTGCCGCGATGCTGGCGGCAATATCGGGGTTGCCGGTATTGCCTGTCGGATACGTCACCGCCGCAATCACCCCAGGCGGCGTGGCCTCCTGGGTGTAATAGTTGAAACGCACGTCGGTGATGGACGAGCGACCGATAAACTTGGCCGTCAGTTTCACGTCCGCATGGGTGTCGTCTGCTTTAGCGCCGCCGGCATCGGGAACGGTCTCGGCAGTGACGGGCAGCTCACTGGTGTTGTTGATGAGCGTCGTCACCCGTTCGGCAATCTTTGCGCCGGTATCGTCTTTATAGACGGTCACGGCCAGACGCTTGCCGGCGACATACAGCGCCAGCACACCATTATCGGACGCAGTGCCGGACAGGGTGATGGTCGCGGCCACGGCGCTGCCGGTGCCGTTACCCTGGGCAATGCAATACAGCTCAGCCGAACGGTTGATCTCGATGAACTTTGCCACCATCAGCGCCAGCATGGAGCCACGCCCAAAGGCGTCATTGGCCTGGGAGGCGGAATACACCCGGAGAGGCGTATTGAGCGGCGCAGTGCCGACGGGCTTGTTACCGGTCATGGCGCACTGACCAAACATCAACACGCGTTGGCGAGGGGCCGGCGTGCCGGATACCGCGTTGCTGTTGTCAAACTCGATGTAGGTGAGCGGGACGCGGATATCGCCGCCAATCTCTTTAAATGAAATGCTCATTGCGCTTCATCCTTTGGTTTAGGGGATTTGGCCTTTTGGGTCTCGACCTCCACCACATCGCCATCAATCAGGCGACGCAGCCAGTAACCGCTGCGCGGCTTGCGATCGCCGTTGGCCGGCAATAAGGCCAGGGTGAGCGGATCACGCACGGCGCGACCGGGGGCCGGTTTAATTGTGAAATCTGACACGGCGTTACTCCTTAGGGGTTGGGCCGTTAACATTGATGTGAGCCTTGAATGCCGGCGTCCCGTCTGGCATTTGCCAGGTCTGATAGTGGCGCTCGAAATCGTCCAGCGTGGCAATATCCGGGCCGATGCTCACAGGGGTAATGGCGGAGAAGTACAACCCATAAAGGGCGACGCCCGCCGCATCCTGCGTGTCGGTATACAGGTTCTGCGCTTTGGTCAGGTGCATGTTGGAGGATGGCCCGAATCGCTGGCCGTTGATGCCACCAACAAGACGGTCGATCATCTGGTATATGCCCAGGTGATTGGTGTCCTCACCATTCAGGCGTTCAGCCACCACATAAAACACCCAGCGGCTCTCTGCTTCCGCGCGGGTGCGACCCGGCCCGAATCCCAGCCAGGCGACATAAATCGCCGGCGGGCTGAGAAGCATGTGCTTGATCGCCACGTCGTCCCAGGTGCCGGGATGTGTCCCGCATTGCTGCAAAGTGGAGCCAAACAGCGACTCGATAGCCTCGAGCAAGGCTTTTTCAGTGGTGGCAATCATCAGATGAACCCCTTTTGATCACGGGAAAACACCAGCGGATCGGAAATCACCTGGGCGTAATCCTCGCTTTCCGGCACGTCGCCGGCGCTGTCGGTGCCCAGGGGGATCTTCCCGTCTCGAACATCACGCAACCAGCGCAAGGCATCTTCATAGCGCAGGCGAGTCTGGTCGGTGGCGCGCTGATCGTTGAGGTAATAAAAGGCAATGGCGCAGCACTGTTGCGCCAGCGCCTGCGGCACCACCGACAGCGGCAGGACGTAACGGGCGGAGATATAGCTGTCAATCAGCCCGCCCGCGTCGCTCAGTGCCGACACGATAAAGGCATCGTCCGGCTTGCTGTCTTCGCTTTTGGCTTTGGTGAGCAGATCCAGGCTGCTTTTTTTATAGCGGGCCTGCATATCGCTGACGGTGGCGTAAATCATGCGTCGTCCTCGCCTTCCGCCAGGGCGGCTTCGATTTGCTTGCCGGTGACCTCTGCGCCGAGCGCGGCGACAACGGCAGCCACACGCGGTTTACCCGCCTGGGTAAAGTGCTCGGTGTTCTCGCTATCGAGTGATGCGACAGCCGCGCGGATTTGTGCCGGCGTTACGCCACCCACGCCCGAATCGTCCACGGCCCCCGGTTGCGTAGGTTGCAGCGCTGCCGGCGAAGATGATTCCACAACGAGGCACGGATCCTGCTCCAGGATGGCAAGCTGTTCAGGCGTAACCGGATCCAACGTGGTGCGGCCACGGGTAAAGGTGAAGCCCGCTCGGCGGTAGGCCGGGCGCGGACACCAGATAACCGCGCTGAAAGCTGTTGCCGAACGTGCTGGATCCAACGGCTCAGACTGTTGGTGATGTGTTTCAGGTAGTTGTGTAGACATGACACGCCACTCTCCCTTTAAACAGGTTTTAAAGTCGGGATAAACCCGGTTGAAATGCCGTTCAGAACACCGCCTGGATCGCCGACTGCAAATCCCGGTTCATCCTGGCCAATGTGTCCAGGCGAGAAGCCACCTCAACAAAAGCGGGGATTAACGCGGTGGCCTCTGCCGGCAGTTGCTCCGGGATAGGTTCGCTAACCGGCACCACGCCTAATGTGCGCCCCAGCTCTTGCAAGTCGCAGTACTGGCGGTAGTGCTCGCTGTAGAGCGCGCGCATCTGCTCAACCAGGGCAGGCAACGTCGGCGATGTGTCAGTGATGATGGGTGTACTCATCGAAATACTCTCACTTGAAAGTCGGAATATGGCGGGCAATGCCCGCCGCGCGAGGCCTTACAGGTAGTCCGCAACTACCAGTTTCAACTTGCCCTTCAGCTCGTTGGAAACAGTGTTGCCGCCGTCGGCGTACAGTTCCCGCTCCAGCAACTGCGTAGCCTTTTTCTCCAGCGATGGCGGGACGACGATATGCGTCGGTTTCAGGGCCAGCGGCTGGCCGCCGTCACCTTTGAAGGCGCGCATCGCTTGCCAACCCAGCCACAGGTTGTCGGCGGTCAGTTCGGCCTGCATGGCGTAAGCCATCTGCCAGAAGCCGTAGCCGACGTTGTTACGCATGGAGGCACCGAAGACGAACTCGTTGTCGGTGAAGGCCACGCCCTCGGCGATATTGGTTTGCGCCACCAGTTCCAGCTTGCGGCGGTTCTGGAAGATAAGCGGCTTCACGGCGCGGGAGCAGTCCAGCAGATACCAGCGCGGGCCGGCATACGGCGTCGCCGGATCGCCTTCTTTGGCGGGTGGCACCTGCTGGGTATAAAAGTTACTGACGCTTTCCGCCGTACCGGAGCCGTCGGCCTTGGGGTAGACCGGGTGATCGACGTCAAAGAAGTTCTGGCCGTCGTAGCAGGCGGTCTTGTCGCCATCGGCCAGCGCCTTGAAGGTCAGGAAGTCCGGCTGCACGCCGCCCTGACGCCCCAACTCCTGGAACATCGGGCTGTAAATGCCCAGGTTGTCGTCCTCGAAATCGTCACGGTTGATGCTGACGGTGTCTTCCCAGGTCTTGTTGGTGATGATGTAGCCGTGGGCTTTCAACTGCTGAATGACGCGCGCGCCGATCCACTCACGGAACTGCGGGAACTGCCCCAGCCAGCCGTAGGTGTTGGACTTGCTGGTTGACGGCACCGTCATGGCAATCTGTTGATACTGCGACGGAGCCGCCGTCAGGCCGCCCTGGAAGTCGCGACGAAAGCCCGTCATTAACGAGGTGATCTGGGCGGGAGTGATTGGGGTTGGCATTATTTGGCGTCCTCTTCTTTGGCCTTACGGAACTCGTCCTCGGTCATGCCAAGCAGGCGGCATGTCTGGATGTCTTCCGCTGACAGGGCCGCGACCTTGGTCGCCGGGGTGTCAACGGTCTGGGTCTGCATGGTGGCCAACGCCGCGATCGGCTGTTTGCCCTGCAACTGTGCGGAAAGCGCCGCAACGCCAATCTGGCCGCCCACCTGCTCGAAGTAGCTGCGCTCAGATTTGAAGATGCGGCCATCTTTCTCGGCATCGTCCAGGACTTGCGCCAGCGTCGCGGTGGAATGGTTGGCGCTCAGCGCGACAAAGTCGGTGCGCAGTGCGTCGTAGGTGTCGCGTGGCACATACTTGGTCAAGTCCACGGCCCCGGTTTTGGCAGTCTCTACCTCGGCGGACAAGGCGGTAACCTGGGTTTGCAAACTGTCGGCGCTGCCGGCTTTGGTTTGCAGCTCGATCACTGCCGACAGCGCCGCCGTGGCCTGCTCGTCGGTCAGTTGCGCGTTTTCGGGCACAGTAATGCCCAGCTTCGCCAGCAACTGGCGTAGTTTTTCATTCATGGGAAACTCCGAGGGTTGGAGGGCATTGAAGAGATCGTCTGCACTCAGTGCGACAACCGATTCCATGCCGGTCAGGCCGGGGTCACCAGTCAGAGCGACCATGCGCAGCTCAACCGGCTCGCCGGTCACAGTGTCATAGCCCATAACTGGCGACAGCCAGGCATATTCTTTGTCTTCCAGGCTCCGCACTGCCGGCGGATTCCAATCAGGTCGAACGTAAATGCCGGGTTTATCGCCATCTCGCCAGGCGAAATTGTCGGGACTGGCGTGAATGTATCCAGCAGCGGGGGCGGCTTCCCCCTTGTAAAGTGTTTGATGGTTGTAATCGACCTTGATTGGCTGATTAAGCGCCACAAGGCGTGACACAAGCCGTTCGCAAGTGGATTTGTCGATCAGCCAGCCTTCTGCTGGTTTTTCCGGACGCCCGTCGCGGGCCTTGACGCGGCCAGCAGGCATCAATTGACACCAGCCGTCACCGCCGATCGGCGCGAACATCGCGGAATTGAGTACCGCATAGGCAATGGAACATGCGTTTTGGGTTTTCATGCCACCAGTGTGCGGCGGGCGTGAGTGCAGGTGGGTTTACGGTGTCTCAGTTATTGCGGGGAGAATTGATTGAGAAATGAACGAAAATGCCAGATAACAACGGGGTGGCGCCGATCGCGGTTGTCAGTCGCTATCAAACCCGTTCAAACCCCGTTTAAAAACGCCGTGGTGCGTTTAACGAATTTTTAGCGCCCCGATGTGGCGCTATTGCATATTAGCCCTTTAGCGCGTCTTTGGCGCGGTTTTTGATATGTTCGTAAATATCCTGCTCGCCGGCATCGTCCAGCCCCATGTAAGGCCGTGCAGGGATCGCCGCTGGCCCTGGGGCCATACCTGCCTTGCCGCCCCACATGTGGATAGCCGCATAAATCTTCGGCGAGCCAATCAGCGCCCACGTCGGGCCGTAGTCGGTGGTGATGCTCCGCGCCAGATCAGCCCCCAGCGTTAAAATCTTGCCAGGGGTATAGCCGTGCTTTTCCCGCCAGGCTAAATACGGATCGCTCCAGTCGGCCCAATGCTGACCATTGACCGGGTCGGCTTCACGCTCGAAAGCCTGCTCGGTGGACGATTGCAACGCGGCGGCCACCACGCGGGTGATCGTCTTGCCATCGGTGCCCAGTGCTTCAAGCCGGCGAAAGGCATTTTTTAAACGCTGCACGTCGATAACGACGGCCAAATCCATGCTGCTGACGGCCATATTTCCTCCGGTTATTCTGCCTGGTTTATCGTGCCCTGGATAATCTGATAATCACCGTGCGCAATCTGCCGCTGCAATGTGGCCACGTCCTGCCGATAGGCAGACGTTAACGCCTCCAGCATCTCTGCCTCCTTGCCATTGCCGATCGCCACTTCTGCCACGACCATCGTATCGGCATCGCTGCTGCGGGTCACATAAAGCAACCGATGCTGCTGGGGATCCCACAAGACCGCTGCCGGGCTGTCGGTGATGGTGGCAAGGCGCGCCGCATCCGCCGTAGCCAGACGACGGGCTGCGGGCGCATCCATCAGGCTGCCGGCATTCATCGCCAGCAGTCGCGGCACCGGTTGACCGGTACGCGCGTTGACTGCATCGGCTACCGATTCAGACACCAGCCCCAGCGCCTGCACCGTGGAGACTGCCGACGTTGCCCCCAGCGTGCGTTTGGCCCACAAGGTAAAGGCCAGTTGACGCTCATGGCTGCCATTGAGCACCTGCACGATCTGCTGACGCAGCCCGGCATCGGGCACCTCAATCATTTTGCGGATCATCGACTGGTCGGTACTGAATGCCGCCGAGCCGGGATTGTATGACCAGCCCACATCCGGCGTCATGTTGACCTTGCCGTTGTTAAAGGTGGTCGAGGCCGTCTGGAAGATTTCGCCGGTGGTTTCATCGATGCCGGCATCGACGGTTTTGGTCTGGATAAAGGACGCGCCATAACTGACCTTCAGCCCCAACGCTTTGAGGCGTGCCGCCGACAAGGCGCGCACACGACACCTGCACCGCCAGCCGTTTGGCGGGTAATGGGTTTTCCAGAACGGATCGTCAAAGCGGAACACCATCAGATTGAGGGCAGCATGAGCAGGCCGGGTGCGGCTGTCCATCACCGCCACATACTGCCAATACGGGAAGGCGTCGGCGGTGTTCATCATCTGCGCATAACGCCCGGCGTTGTAGGCGGCGCGGGTATTGACATCATAAATCAGCGCCAGCCGGCGCGGGCTGCCAAGCTGGATCGCTTTGGCGTTGCCCTGGCTATCGACCGCGATTTGTTTGCCCCACCAACCGAGCTTTTGCAGGCGGGGCGTCAGGGTGTTGATAAACTCGTCGCGGGTGATCCCGTCATGAATGGCGCGCTCAACCTCGGTGCGCAGCGTCGTGAGTACGTCCATGCGCGCCGCTTTGGCTACTGTAAAAGCGCGGGCGTGGGCGTCGGTCAGTTGCTCGTACCAGTTCCAGGTAATGTTGTAGCCCTTGGCCCGGAAATAGGCCACGGCCTCCTTGGGCGGCAATCGCGCCGCATAACCCAGATCAACGGTCTGTGGCATCTAATTGCCCCCACAGGTCAGCAACAAACAGGGCGCGCGTCATGAGTTCAATCAACTCACTGTCGTCCATCTCACTATAGAGCGAGGCAGCACGCTGCATGGCGGCCTCCGGCCCCTCGGCGATAATGGCGTCAATGACCGGTTTCAGCACGGGGTCGATAGCCGCCTGCAACTGCTGTGCGCTCACGCTGTCGGCCAGCTTGTCCATATCGTCTTTGGCCGGCGGTTCGCCAGGCAAGTCGGTGGCAGACAGCGCGGCGCGCCCACTCACGGGCAGCGGCGGCAATTCGGACTGCGCCTGGATACGGAAAACTGGCTCGCCGGACTGCGCCTGGGGAATGCGCAATTTATCGTGGATCCAGGCGGTAGGAATGTCCATACCGACCGCAAGCTTGGGAATGGCATCCGCATAGGAGGCGATATCCTCCGGCTCCGTGGTGTCGAACGTCAGGCGCGGCAAGCGACGAGGATCGAGAGCGGTCGCCGCATTGAGGGCTTGCAGCGGGAAAATCAGATCGCGCGTTACGGTGCGCGCCAGCTGGGTCAAGTCGGCGTTGCGTATCTCCTTGCGCACCTCGTTATGCACTTCACCCAATGAACGTGCGCCGGTGGTATCGGTTTGGCTGGTGAGTGTGCCGCCGAGTATGGCTTTGGAGGCAGAGCGTTCGGCCCAACTGATCATCGCCTGGAAGGGATCGGCCTGACCGCTGGCCGCAGACTGAAACTCAAGCTGCATCCCCATCGGGATAATACCGCCGGCACGGCGGCCAATGTCCATGACGGCCTGCATCAACGTGGCTTTCTCGCGGCTGCTGGCCCCTGACGGGAATTTGCCCACGCGCATTGGCAACCCGTAGACCTCCAGAAACTCGGCAAAATCGCGCACCGAATAATTCTTGAAGATAAACGGCCAGATAAGGGTGCGCACCAGCCCCAGGGTGCCGGCATAGCCCGATTTGGATTTAGCCTGGTGACGTACCCAGCCGAACGGCTGGAGCGTCTGGCCCTCGTAACTGTTGTCGCGCAGGCGCAGCTCGTTCAGGTTGTCGGGGTTGGAGCAGAAAAGCGCCGGGTCGCGCCAGTGCAACGCTTTCGGGCAGCGGAACTTACCGAGCCAGCCCCACTCGATCTCCTGCATGGCGTAGCCTTTCAGGATGGCGTCCGAGGCATCAAACAGTCCATCTTCAAACCAGGCAGCGTCGCGCAGATACTCATCCAGCATCTCGGCGTCTTTCTTTTCGGCGCTGCTGGCGTTCGGTGGCGGTTCGATACTCCAGGGGACGCTCTGGATAGCCAGGCGTCGCTTGCCCAGCTCCGAGAAGATGTGCGTATCCTTTTCCTCGATATCGGTCGCCAGGTCTGCCTGGCTGGCCAAATCACCGCGCTCAGCGTCACGCAGGATAACAGCCGCCCGGTTCGGCGTGATGCCCGACGAGGGGTGCTCCTGATAGCGATTTGCCACCATCGACAACTCTTCGCGCTGGGTCTGCATTCCTTCATCGAAACGGAACGGCTGCCCGGTGATGTCAACAATCCGACTTTCTGCCATTACCAGCACCCTCGTTCAAATTCATGATAATCATCGTCGTCCTCACCGCTATCGGTGCGATCGCGCGCCGGGATAGCCCGCACGCTGTCCTCGTCAATCACATAGCCATTCATAAATGATGCCCGGACAGCCATCGCCAGCGAGACGGCGAAGTCGCCATGACGTTTGGCGCCGCTGGTTGCGCTGCCTTCGTCTTTGGTTCGACCCTTGTCTATCTGCGGCACACCTGCCACCACCTTGATGTGCAGCAAATCGTCAAGGGTGCTTTGATGGCGGGCGAGGGTCAGGTTCTGCGCCTCAAACTCGCCCTTGAGCTTGGGCATCCACTCGGCGTACCACTTGGCCGACAGCATCACGCAGTCGATCATCTCCGGCCCGTACTTCAGACGAGCCGCCTCCGCCAGGTAGCCGCCGTTGCCGGTGGCGTCGAACGCGGCCCCGATAAAGCGCGGCAACCGTTCCAGGATGAAAAACATCACCTGCCGCTGCTGGTCGTAGGTCAGGTTGCGCAGCTCGACCCGGAAGCATTCGCGCTTGCGCAGTTCGGCGTCAATCGCCAGGGGCGTGAAGACCGTCAAATCCCCCCGCCGCGCGAAGTCCTCACCAAAGCTGTGATGGTGCAACGGGTTGAGCGCCGCCAGCACCGGCGCGAGGTGTTCTTCGCACCAGGCGAGCACATCGGCCTCGCGCTGCTCCGGCGTCCAGGTTTCAAAGTCGTCGGCAGCCTCATAGCGGAAGATCGGAATATCGCGATCAAGCGTCATTGCCGCTTCAATCTGGACACGCGAGAGGTAAGCGCCGCCGGATTTTTTCGGCACGCAGCCGTATTCTTCGTCGGCGCTCTCTTTGTTGGGGGCGTTTTTGTAGAGCTGGTCGCGCCAGGCCTTCTCGGCCTCTGCTGACCAGGTCTGACTGGTTACGTAGCAGATACGCTTGTACAACCCCTCGGCGATGGCGTCGTCGAGGGTGATACGGTGCACGCTGTAGTCTTTGCGGCCTTCGCGTGCATCTTGAATATACTGATTGAACAGGTTATCGACGCCGTTATGCGTCGAGATGATGCGCACCCGTGCGCCCCACATGGTCAGCGCCAGCGCCGCTTTCAGCAGTTCATCCAGGCTTTCATGGAACGCCGCTTCATCGATAACCACATCGCCTTGCAAGCCGCGCAGGTTGGATGGGCGGGAGCTCAGCGCCTGGATCTTAAAACCGCTATTGGGAAAGCGGATCATGTACAGCAGGATTTCTTCGTTCTTCTCGCTGTCCCAGAAGGTCTGTTCATAGACGTCGGCCTGCGCCAGCTGGTTGAAGGCGCGGGCGAACAGCGCACAGGCAGCGATATACTCCAGCGCCATCTCCTGCTTGGAGCCGACGTAAAACACGTTGCGCCCGCCACGCCGGCGAGGCTTGGCGGCGGTAAGCACGTTGCGGCCAGCCTCCGCCCAGGTCAGACCGGTACGGCGGGATTTTTCCGCGATACAAATCTGGCTCTCGTCCTCAAACCAGCGCTGCTGGTAGGGCAAAAACACCGCCTCGGCAATCGGATTGAGAGCAGATACATCGGTCTGAATATCTACGCCCAGCTTGGTGGCTTCTTCCTGCAGATCAATCAGGCGCGGATCGCCACGGGCGATTAAGGTCGGTTTATCGGACTTTTTCGCCGCCATAATCAGGCTTTCCCCAGCAGGACGTTACGGATTTTTTGCTCAAGCGCTTCACTCATGCCGTCCTGGCCGCGCAGTTCTTCACTGACGGCTGCCGCCGCTTCTTCGGCATACGCCAGTCGGATCTCTTTCTCGCGCTTGTGGCTGGCCATCGCCGTCGATTCCAGGCGCTGGGCCGCCAGCATGGCGTTTTTCAGCATGTCGATATCGACTTCCGCTTCGGGGTTTTCTTCCTGGCGCATCATGGCCTTAAACAGCTGGGAGCGGCCCATTTCCAGGATGATCTTGGTGGTTTCGCCGGTGGGCTTATCCCCCAATTCTGCCGTGAGTGCGGAGGTCATTTCGCGCAACTGGCGCAGGTTATGGCCGACTTTTTCGACCGACGTCGCATAACGATTCAACCCGGAGCGTGAGAGTTTCAGGTCTTCCGGCAAGCCAGCTTCATCAATCAGCGCGTTGATCTCGTCCAGGATTTGGGCTTGCGGAATACTGCGATCGCGCAGCATTTCATGCAGCGTGCGTTTCACCTCGGCAGGCAATAAATCAACCTTGCTGGCCCGGCCCCGCGTGGGTTTCTTGTCCATTTGCCCCCCTTAGCGCGCCCGTGGCTTTTTGACGCCCGGCACATTAACGCGGCCCTCGGCCACATCCTGCCCGCGCCCGGTAAGCGTCACGACGAAGAAACCGCGCAAGTCTTCCACGGTGACAAGTTGCTGTTCGGCCAGCCAGTGGATCAAGGTGCGCACCGCATCACGCGAAACGTTATGCCCCCAGGCATCCAGGCAATCCTGCAAAATGGATTCGTTGGCCTCGTTGTTGCAATCCATCAGCGAACGCAAGATCACGAGGCGGCGATCCTGCGTCAAAATATCGTCAATCATGATTTACTCCGGTTTACGGCCTGCTCAAGCAGCAGGCCCAACTGATGAGAGAAAGCGTTAAGCTGTGAAGCCACCTCGCGGATATCACCGCGCAGCTCCATCATTTCAAGTTTCAACGCGCTAACCGCATCAACGGTCGGCAGGGTTTCATACTTCGCCTCCAGTTCGCTGAGGCGGGCTTCCACTTTTTTCATAGCGTCGGTACTCGCAAATGAACGTCGGAGATACCATAAGGCAAAGGCGATCACCGCATTGCCGGCAACCAGGAGCACGTAGATCCCGGTCATTCCAAAGCTATTCATGGCGCTTTTTCTCCCTCAGTTCCTGACAATCAACGCAACATGCCGCCTGCGGCAAGGCGGCCAACCGCGCCGGGGGGATCGGATGCAAACAATCTTCACATTCACGCACCGCCGTGACAGGCAAAGCCTGCGAGGTATGGCGTTGCTGTCTGGCGAGCTGTTCGGCTTGCCAGCGCATCTCGGCCTCAAAGGCCATATCCAGGTTATCCATGACTTAACGTTCCAGTGGTTGCCGGCGCTGCTGCTCTATTTGGCGCAAGGCGCGTTTATCGGCATTACAGTTCTTGATCACCGCCAACAATTGCAGGTTGTAATCAACGCTTGCGCCGAAGGTAAAAGGCTCCGGCACGGGCGGGACGATGCAATCGGCCAACAACTCAGGGCTGACGCCGATCGGCGGGAGCGCCACGAATGTCGGCGGCGGCGTTACGCACGCGGTCAGCCACAGCGGCAGGCACCCGCACAGCAGCAGCCGGCACCGCTTCCAGTTCCTGGCGAACGATGACGCGCACGGTCTCCATGTGTTGGGTGTTCTGGCTTTTTTCTTCATGAGTGGCCTCGGCAATCGCATTGAATAAGGTCATGGCGCGCTGCTGGTTGCCCAGGATGAACTGCGCCGTATCCCGTTGCCGGGTCAACTGCTGATTATCCTGCGCTAGACGTTCGGCACGCTGTTGGGTGTAAGCGCCCCAACTGCCCAGGCCTGCAATGACCAGGAGAAAAAGCAGCGGGACAGAATTAGTAGATAACCAGGTCATCGTCTGACTCCATACGGCACAACGCACGCTCAGCCTCGCGGCGGGTGATCAAGCCTTTCCACTGCACGCCGCCGGCAAACGTCCAGCGGCGCATTTCATCGCAAGCGCCCCAAATGTCGCCCTGATTGAGTTTTTTGAGCAGGGTGGACTTGCCGAACGCTGTCGGGCCGACGTTGTAGATGAAGGTGGCAAGTGCCGTCTTGCGGTACTCGTTGAGCGGAATTTTTACCTGGCGATCAAGGGTGGCGAAAACCGGCTTTAAATCCTGATTAAGCAGCGCCTCACACTCAGCGTCTGAGTAGTATTTGCCGGGGATAATGTCCGGGCCGGTATGACCGTAACAGACGGTCAGAATGCCGACCGGGTCTTTATAGGGGGTATGGCTGACGCCCTCAAACCATTTGACGGTAACGGGCGTCATGGCCAGCGCGCCACCGGTGGCGACGGCAATCAGTTTTAAGCGCAATTTATCGGGTAATGCGGGCATGTTTTATCGCTCAGTCGATCTCATTCGACTCAGGATAAAGAAAGGGGGTTAGCGGTTGGGATTCCGGTGTCGCAGTACAAACCCGCCTTCTCGAAGGCAGCCGGCTGCACTGGATTACTTAGTGCGAGGAAAAGAGATCAGGTTGAGCACGGCGAACATGCAAGGCGCGTTGCTGTGCGATAATGGTATAGATTTGAGTTTGCCCCAGACCGTAGGCACGACGCAACTGTTCCACGTTGCGACCGTCGAACCGGCTGTAAATCTGGTCGTCACGCAGGGCATTCATCAGACGATCGCCGCTGGGCAGATAATACGAGCGACCGCCCATGTAATGCGCCAGCGCCGCCACCAACTTGCGGGCCTGCTGGCGATTATCGCCCGGCACCGTCTGGCGGCCCAGTTCATTTTCCAGCACGTCCATCAACGCCACCAACATCTGCGGCCATTGGCGCTCCATTTCTGCTGCCGGGATGCAATCCAGGTGATCGAGCAACTGCCCGACACGCGGATCATCTTCAAAGAGATCGGTTTGAGTCTCAGCCATAATGCCTCCTGATCGTGTGTACGTTTGCGAAGGTAAGTATATAAAAAATCCCGCGATAATGCGGGATTTTTGACACGGTAGGCTACTTTGTGCGTTTACAGGGGTAAATTTTATTGAATTTTATAAGATCACGAATCCCAAGCTTACCCTTACTTGCGACAAAAAACTCCATGTAAGCAGTGTTACGTGTTGAAGCAAAAGCATAGTTTGTTCCCTTGCCGTCCTCTGTCGCACTGGGCTTTTCATACAGAGTAAACATTTCACCATTATCAAGGTTCGTCCATGAAGCCATGTCAACCCCCATATGCAACCTGGTTCCATTACATTGCCAGAAGCCAGAAGCGGGATTCTTCGCGACTTCCTGCTCGTCTGGCGTTGCATTGGGCTTATCCTTTCCCGCCATAATATCCGCAACAATTTCTGCATTGCTTGCTTCATTCTCATTTGCAGCTGCCACGGTAGAAAAACAAGCGCTCATCAAAATCAGACCTACCAAATGTTTCATCGTTTCGTCTCTCCGTAACCAAGATGAAAAAACATATCAGAGTTAACTCATTCATCACATTGATAAAATGCAGTTCAGTTACATCAGTATAAAAAAATCCCGCGATTACGCGGGATTTTATCACTGTCGCCGTTGCTGGCGGTACTGTCGACACACTGCGTCATAGCCACGCGGGGGATCACTCAACGCCATCGCTTCCACCATGCAGCGCCGATGCCACCGTTTTAAACTCTCCAGCACCACCGTTGCATCGCTGCCCCGCAACCAATCCAGCCTTGCGATCCCCACACCGCCGTTGCTGTTATGGGTAATACGTTTGACATAACCGTTGATCGCCTCGGCGGTATCATGCTGGATAAAACCTTCCCGATGCATGGTGTGCCAGATGGCGCGGATTTTATCGGTAACACCCGGAGCGCCTTTAGCTTGGGATTTAGCCGACGTAGAGGTCGGCTTAAAGCCTTTGGATTTAAAGTCACTCAGTACCTTCTCCAACTCAGGGAGGCTCATATCCCGACAACTGTTCTTGCCAGGAACGGCGCAGGCCAACAAACTGCGGTAGGTTTCTTCATCCAGTTGCAATTTGCGGCGGGCAACGTGGATCAACTTAATCAGATGCGCTTTGGTTGCCATCGCCGCCGTCCTCGTCCCGGTAGACCTCACCACACATCAACACCGCCGTTGGCCGACGGGCTTGCAGGCGAGACAGCATTTGTTGGCATTGTTGCTCGGTCTGATAAATCCGCTCGGACACAGGCAACGCCTCGCAGGCATCGAATCCACAAGAGGAAACAAAAAGCGAAAAGCCGATCAGCAGCATGGTAATTCCTCCACATCGTCCATGTCGGGCGGTTCCGGCGCATACATCCAGTGTGTCACTTCGGCACCTTCATCATCAACGGGCCTGCCGCTGATTTCACTGATATACAGCCCCTGATTGTCGAAATGACCGGGCAGCAATTCTTCGTTGCTGGTGAACATCAGCAACGATTGGTGCATATGCGGGGAACCCTGGGACACCGGCGTCCAAGTTTCCGCTTCGCGGGTGTCACAGAACGACACGCCTAGCAGGTGGCCACCCAGCACATCCTGATGGCTGTGGAGCGCTGGCGGTTCATCGAACTGCACGTAAAGCGTCACGATGTTGTCTTTTGCGTTATCCATTTATCAGCTCCCAATACATATAGCCCGCGAGACTGCAACCGATGCCCCATAACATAAGCATAAACAGAGATTTATTCCGCATGAGGGGCATGAACCTCGCTATGATCAAATGGCAAATACCGCAGCACATGGCTGGAAACGTCTTCCGCCGTACTTCCGCAAATACAGCGGCCTAACCGAATGTCAATGTAAGCCGTTATAAATTGTGGCCAGCCCTGGGATTGCTTGTCGGCATCCAGTTCGGCAACGATATAGACGCTCTCGCATCCCTGAACACCGGCGGCCAGGCTTCGTACCCATACCGGAACCACTGCCCCCTCAACCCAGGGAAAGGCTTTGCGGCTCACGCATTCGTGCCGTTGTTCCAGGTGGTAGTAGGGTTGGCCGTCTTTGGTGGCTTTTGATACTGAACCCTGCGCAACCCGATACCGCAATAACGCAGAAATGCGCGATGCACCGATCCCCGTAAACTCCGCCAGTTCTTTCGAGGTCATATCCCGTTGCGTTAGCGCCGCGATAATCTGTCCGGTAAAGCTATCGACGGGTGCTGTCGTCACAACAGCATGGGGGATTCGGACTGCGGCCTGAACAGATGGCGCAGGCAACACAACGGAGTAATACCCATTGCGCTCAGCAAAACGCTCAGACTTTACGGCCTTGCGCAAGGGCGTGATGATTTCTGCCGGCGTGACGTCCAGCTCGGTTGCCAGCTGCGAACACGTCATCGACTGGTGCGACAAAAGCGCATCGATTTTCATCAAGATTGCATTGGTAGTCATGGCAAGATCTCCATCAAGTCAGGATGTTTAACCGTCAACCCGTCGATCTTCTTGAAATGGCTCACCACAGCTTTTGCCGAGGGAAAGAACGGCTCGAACCGTTCTTTTTTCTCCAATAAATACGCATTTTCCTTTTGTTTTAAATAACGCTTAAATCCGCGCTCTTTCTTCATTTGGTTTAGAAAACGTTGGTGCGGGTTATAGACAATTTTCCGGCTATAGACTTCCGCCATTGGATGGTAGTTTGGCGAGTCTGGATCCCAGCCAGGAAGGTACATCTTTCCATTAATATAAACGGCGTAAACCAGCTTGGTTTCCTTAATCAGGCAACGCTTGACAGTGAGTTCATTACCCTCGTGTAGGAAATGGATCGCCATGCCGTTTTTCAGCGCGTTCTCAAGCCCCATGCATTGCTGCTTGTCGATCATGATGCCCCTCCTTGCTGTAACGCCTCGCGCTCCTGCTGCTGGGCTTCGCGGATCATGAGTTGGGCGGCATACATCAGACGACCAATCGCCACACGGGCATGTCGGGCTGATTTACGGGGGCATTCGCCAACCATGCGCAGCGATTGGGCTTCCCCAACGTGATAAATCGCCTCATCCAGCAACGCCAGGGACGATGCCGGTTCAGCAATCAGCAGATTATCGTCAGGCATGGCGAGACGCTTGGCCAGCCTCACCAGCTTGCGCTCTTTGGCGCGATCGATATGACAGGCCAGGCCGTTATGACGCAATTGTTCGAGCATGATCTCCACATCGGCGGCTTCGTCCGCCAGTTTCGCGCCATTGGCTTTATGATTGACGAAACGGCATGCTGAGGCGGACAGCTCGCTGCATTCCTCCGCTAACACCAGCACCTGGGCGTCGTAGCCCCATTTCGCCAGCGCAGCATCGTATAAAGCAGGTTTATTCATCATCGGAATCGTCCTCGTCGTCAGTGGCGCGAAGGGATAACGGAAACGCTTTGAATTGCGACAAGGCAATGCTTACGCCAACTTTCAACCATTGAGCCTCGGAGGAATCTGCTGCGATAATCTTATCGCGGCCATCTTCCGCTTTTAGGTTGATGTCCACGGTGCTATCAATAATGGTTTGGCAGTTCTCCACTCGGTTCTGGTGCCATTCGATAACACCGTTCAGCATTTCAACTAATTGCGCATCTTGAGTTTTCATATTAAGGCTTTCCTGAATTTAGGGCGCACGGTTCCATGACGCGAGCGCCGTAATTAAATTAATGTCAAAGATGAATTAAATAATAGAGCGTGACGTGGTGATTAATTACACCCCCGCATCCTGTTCAAATGGCACAATGGCAAAATCCTCAATACCGGTTTTGACCGTAATTCCTGCCACACCGCTGACGGCGCTCGGTTCGTTGAGGATCGCTTCTTTGTTGATTTCCTCCTTGCGGCGAATAAAGCGCTCGAGCCCTAGACGTAGCAAGGTTTCAATCACCGAGTCCGTGCCACGGATACCCACCGACGGCGGGCGATTACGCCATTGCACCTCGCCTGTCACCAGGTTAGCGCTTTTGGATTTGCCGTTGTTGGTCAACTCGGCACGATTGGCCTCACACCAGCCCTGTACGCCTTTTTGCAACAAGGCCAGGTCTTTACGTATTTCATCAAGTTGCGGTGCGTATTGCTGGGTGATCGCGCCGATTTGGTCGTTCATCTGTGTTTCCAGGCGGATCATTTCGCGTTGTAAATCGCCAATCTTGCGAATATCGCAAGTTACGTCTTCTTTGGTTTGCGGTACGTATACCGCAGCAGCGCTCTTGATACGTTTAACTTTAGCGGCCATTTTTACTCCGATTAATGTGTGGTTGACGATGATTTATAAAACGTGCCTTTAGCCTCTACATCTCCGGCAGCCCTGCGTTTTTCCAGGTAAAGGTCGCTGGCGGCTTTAATGATGTCTGGAGCCGCTTTGTGCAGAATGGCGATAAGTTGCTCGGCATGGCCGGGATTATCGCGATTGAGTCCATCAACGCTGACATTGACATTCACAGGAATGCCGGTAACGCCAGCTTCTTTAACGAAGGTGGCCGGTGATTCATTAAATTCGAAAGTAATTTTAGGCATGGTTATTTAACCTCAAGTAAGTGGCTTTAATGTGGTCAGAGAAATTAATGAGCGCGTCCAGCGCTTCTCGCTGGCTTGCGGCCTCAGGGATACCCGGAACCAGCATGTCGTCATTAATTCTGCAATGCCGGGCGCTAATCATAACGGCTTCTCGCAGTGGTGCCTCCTCGCCGGAATAAATCGGCAGCGCGCCATCAGGATATGTTGTGCCGAACTCAATGAGTCCTGATGCCCAGGCATAAGCAAATATTTTCCCCATTCTTTATTTCCTTTTTTGCGCCCCGATAATTAGCGGGATGATGATAAAAAACAGAATTACGAAAAAAACGTCTTCCGACATAATTACTCCCAATACACCGTACAGCCCTGAATGCGGGTAGCATGAACACGTCGCCGCAAACCATCGGTACACACGGTAATTTCAATGACACCCTCTGCCGGTGGCATAGCGGGTGGCGTCACCTGAACGGCGGGCCGTCGGCGGTAGCGTTTCGATTTCTCGATCTCGCTGCCGAAAAACTTCATCACACGACCGACATTATTCACTGCATCAAACATATTCATGCCACTACTCCTTTTTGCGCGTCGCAACCGAGATCTTTCATTGCGGCTTTGATATGAACCTCACTCATAGGCTCGCGTTGAGCCTGAGCAAAGGTGGCGGCAAGGCGCAAGACAAAGAAGGTGATACGTAATGCGCCAGGCTGTTTGGCTAGCCAGTGGATCAAGTCCCGCTCGTTGTCCACCAATCCCCAGGCTTTCGCTACAGCTTCAATATCACCCTTGCGCGGTTGGTTAATCACGACACGCTTGGCGATACGGGAAAATAAGCGTGCAAAATCCACGTTGCGGCTATTATTCCCGGTCATACGTTTATAAATATTGTGGTTGCCAATTAAAGCCAGGCCGATATCGGTTTCTTCCTGCAATATGCGGATCTCTTCGAGGGTGTCATATTCCAGCACGTCCGCTTCATCGATAATCAGCAGGCCGCCGGTACGGCTCAGACGCTGGAGTATCTGGCGAGACAATGCCCCCCGGCGACAAATGGGCTGGTCGATACCAACGGCCAGCGCAAGATCAAATAGGCACTCCAGCACGCTGGCGCGTGATTTTGAGGCTTTAATAGTCCACACATTCGGACGGCCAACAACGAACTCTCTCACGGCGGTGGTCTTGCTAACGCCGGGGTTGCCGTGGATCACCGTAATGCAGCGCGCCAGCTGGGCATACTGGAAGGCCCCCCAAATTTGCAGCACCGTCGGGGTCTGCACAAATTCCGGCATCGCGGGCAAATGGTCACGTTTGGCGTGGTAGTTCTTGAGCCATATCGCCAACGCATCGGCGACTTTCTTGTTGTCGCCCTTGTAGGTATTGCCAAGGAACTGCGAGAAGCGAGCCGCACTCAACCCCGCCTCGCGAGCCAGCTGCGCGCTGGTGAAGTCGGTGGTGTCCAGGATTTCGGTAATGGCGGTGCGTATTTCTTCAAAACCGACTTGATTTTGTTCTTTCATTTTATATATCCTTTCCGGGTCTTATCTGTTTTGTGTTTACTAAAGGGCAGCCGTTGCGAGGCTGCTTTTTTTATTTCTGCTGACTGGCCAGCTTCGAAATATATTGTTGAAAGGCAATCTCGTTATCGCTGAATTCGGCTTCATCCTCGACGGGCTGCACTTTCTTAACGGTATTTCCTTGATTGAACATGCGAACCACCTGGCGTTGTGGCGCTTCCGGTTCGGGAGAGCGGCCCATTAATTCCGTCAATTCCAACATATCCATTGCCACTTGCGCCTTGGCGGCTTTCTTGGTGGCTTTCACCATCTGAGTGCGCAGGCGTGAATGTTCGCGAGCCTGCTGCGTATCGCCAAAGGCTACCGGTGCCTCGCACTTGGCCTCGCAGATAAATTCACCGTCCAGGGTGTAGCAATACACCTTCGAATGCAGATCCTGCGGGTCGAAGCGCACAACGACTTTATGCGTGCGCATATTGCGCAGGGCTTCGCTGATATAACGGTTTTCCTGCTGCTGAATCTTTCCGCCAGCTTTAAGAACGAAGCTACCATCGCGCTGAACGGTCACGGCCTCGGTCGAAAGCATCAGCATACGCAGCTGTTCATCCGGTAAAAACTCGATGATCTGTTGGCGATAACTGGCGTCGAATGCCTCATTAAACGACAACTTACCGGCGCAGATTTCGGTGTCACGTCCGACCGCTGCGTTAAACATGGCCACGCCTTCAGCTACCGCCTGCATAAACGTATCAACGTTGATAGGCTTGGGCTTATAGTCCGGTTTTTGCATCGGGTTCGGGCCGGTGTACGCGCCAGCGCAGAGCGGGCTTTTATCGATGTACTCTCCCAGGCCGCCAACGCCAAAAGCACGCTCTACAGGTTTAGCCTGGCCCCAACCTTTGCCCGCGACGACGCTCGTCCAGTGCACATTGAAGCCGAGCATGGGTAAAATGCCTTCAATATCATCAGGTTTTACTTTGAAACGGTAACGGTTGGGTAAACCGCCGGTCATGGTCTTGTTCGCTGCCGCACGGGTATTGTCGATCGTCGCCTCTTTCGGTTTACCGTACTGGCGGATCACATCCAGCAGGGAAAGGCGGATAGAGTCGGTGTTTTCGCTCAGGTCAACGCGGTAGCCCAGGATTTTTCGGCTGTAAACGCACTGCCAGAACCACGTTTTAGGCCGCAGCACTTCGCCATTGAACCAGGTCACGCGCACGTTATGGTGATAACCGTCGCCATTGATCCACTCCAGCGCCCGCAGGTTAGCCACAGAGCGTTTTTGTGCGGGATAAAGGCGATGTAAAGCATGTTCACCTTCGCGCATAAGCACACGCACCTCGACCGGGATTTCTTTCTCAACGCGGCGGCGCACCGTATCAAACGAGGGGATTGTCCAGCTATGTTTGCTGGCGGCGAGTTCAAGGCGCTCGTAGGATTTTGTCATTGCGGGTTGCTCCAAACGCAAGTAATCGGCTTTGAAGAACTCCCAGGCCTGCTCGTCAAAATCGGCTTTTGATGCAGTGGCCGTGCGCTCTATCAGGCGATTGTCGAGCAACGCCGGCCCCCAATCAGAACGAGGGTGCTTTTGTGCTTTGCCGTACCAGCGGCGCAGACTGTTGGGAGAAATGCCGAGATTACCGGCGGCCACATCAGCGGCGGCGCGAACTTTTAGGCCGCTTTCAACTAATTCAGCCATCAGAACAACAGACCTAACTCGCTCGGACGCTTGATCTCGTTGCGCGGCGTTTGCCTGCTCCCAGCACTTCCAGAGGCGCGTTCTGGCAGGATCTGCAACCTTACGCTCAGGGAGAGTAATCAGGCCTGAGGTTGTTTCCACTTGATTATGACGTTTCAATACAGCAGCCCTTACCTCCGGTGGTAAGGCTGAAATATGGTACTCAAATGCCTTACTTCCCGTGCGCTTACGGGTCAATTCTTCATTGCCAGAAACAAACTCTTCGAGATGTTTACGGATACCAGGAACCGAGGTAGGTAAGTTTGGAAGTCCAATGCATTCCTGTACCGTTACCCAAATTCCCCCTCTCATACAGCCTCCTTCAGTCCGTTTTTCTTGGATTCGTAACGACTTGGCCAAATAGTCTCTGGCGGAACTCCTATAGCTTTTGCCACCAAATTTTCAGCCTTTGGCCAGTGACGGGTTAGTACGTTGCGCAGTGAATCAGGCGCAAGGCCCGCCTCTCGGGAAAGAGAACGCATGTTCTTTCCTTTTTTTTCCAAGGCACTTTTGATATCTGCGCGATGCCAGTCTTGGTTTTTTTGCGACATTCTGCGATCCTTAAAGGTTATCAGCACCGATAACACAAGCTGATTATCGGTATAGATACAGAATAGATCACAAAAGAAAGCATGTAAAGTACGTTTATTTCTTTTGCTGAGACGAGTTGGAGCTGAGTTAAATGACTAACTCATTGATAATAAATGGCATTACTCAGAACAACGTAAAAAGAAAATATTTTTCTTTTTTGCGTTGGTGAAAAGAAAGTTATTTGGAGAGAGGATGACTATTAAAGAGTGGGTTACCGTACAAGAGTGTATGGGAGCTCCGGGGTTCCCAAGTACTGCTCCCAGTGTCCGCAAGAGACTCGATGATTTATCGAAAGGACATGCATCGCTG
Organism: Serratia sp. HRI; assembly: GCF_010119335.3. Taxonomy (NCBI): domain Bacteria; kingdom Pseudomonadati; phylum Pseudomonadota; class Gammaproteobacteria; order Enterobacterales; family Yersiniaceae; genus Serratia; species Serratia sp. HRI. The sequence goes on from NZ_CP083690.1 coordinate 4,762,125, forward strand.
CGGAGAAAGCGCGAGGGTACAAAGGCAACGGAGTACCATGTATCGTTGCTTCCTGAGTACCTACAGGACTATTTTAGCGGCGGCTCTGAAAAGACAAGAGTACATACAAAGAAAGGGAAAACAAATAATAACAATGAATTACATGATTTTTGGGAGATGATATTCAAGCTTCTTAGCGAGGAAGAAAAAAACTATGCTATTGATATTTTTAAACGTGGTGGGTTGAATGCTCTTTTACCTGAAGTTATGAGCTTATCCCAAGCTCCAGACGTCCAACGCCAAGAGATTTTACTCGAACGTGGTAGCCTTCCCGAAGGCTCGACAGCGGCGCCCGTAGAAACTACATCACACCGTACTAAAAAAGCTGGTTGATACTACTAAGTATGGTATCGGCTGGCTACATCCACACCTCTCAGATAGAATAAGTCGTATCGAATAGAGCAGAACAATTTGAACGCTCTTTGAAGTGGTTTCAATCAGGTAGCAAGTGGATCAGGTTATTTGCAATACGCTAGTTTAACGCAGTAATTGGATCAATATAGTTTTAGGCACTGTGGCCACATGTAACACCATCATCTCTCAGTGAGAAGCCCGGAATCATTGGGTTTACTCCCATCAAATACCGGGTAATCCCGGATAATCCCCGATAAACTTTCTGGATCACTTTGGTTAAGTATCGTCATCCCGTATGCCGCTGCGGCCATAGGCTTTCAGCGTCAGCCAGAGCGGCAGGGCGCGAAAGCGCCGCGAATTTTCCGGCGTCAGATGCAGATAGTTGTCCGGCCGCGGCGTCGGCGCTTCCAGGTAGGCCGAATGGTTCTGAAATACCTGCATCTGCAGATCCAGATGGCGGGTAAATTGGATCGCGCTGTCATAAGGCACGTTCAGCCATTTGTGCGCATCGACGGTGATGGAGTCCGCCTGTTGCCAGCCTGCAAGTCGCGGTGCATACAGCGGCGAACAGGCCGCCACGCCCCCGAAGGCCGCATCGACATGCAGCCAAAACGGATAACGCTCCCGCAGCGCCAGCAGACGCGGCAGATCGTCGAAAGCGACGGTGTTGACCGTGCCGGCGCTGGCCAGCACCAACGTGGGGCGGCCCTCGCCGGCGGCGAGCTGCCGCTCCAGCGCCGCCATATCCATAGCTTCAGACTCCGGCAGGCTGGCGACGGTCGTCAGCGCGTCGCGGCCGATGCCGAGCATGCTGAGCGCCTTTACGCTGCTGGCGTGCGGATTGGCCGCCAGCACCCGGATGGGCCCCAGCGCCGCCAGGCCCCGTTGGGCAACATCCACGCCGTGCTGTTGGCCCAGCCACTGCCGGCCAATGGCCAGCCCGGCGAAATTGGCCATGGTGGCGCCGCTGACCAGGCTGCCGCTGAACGCTTCCGGCAGGCCCAGCAGGGATTTCAACTGCGTCACGGCGGCCAGCTCGATCGCCGCGGCGATCGTATCATGGCTGAGCTGGCTATTTTGGTCTGTCACGCTAACCAGCCAGTCCGCCGCGACCGCCGCCGGGGTGCCACCGCCGGTGACGAAGCCGAAATAACGCGGGCCGGCGCTGGCGGAAATGCCCGCCTGATAACGTTGCCAAAAGTCATCCAGCGCCGCCAGGGCGCCTTCACCGTTTTCCGCCAGCCGATCGTCACCGGGTTGCAGCTGCTGTTGCGCGAGCGGTGGGCAGACCGATCGCTGCTGCAGCCCGGCCAGAAAATCTTCCGCCAACTGGCGGGTGTGGTCGAGGATCTGCGGAAACTGTGTAAGATCCTGTTGTAAACGTGGGTGCATGGCGGCTCCGAAAGCATCAGGGATAGATGGCATAAACATAGAACAGTTGCCTGCGGGCCAAAATCGATGAAAAATAACCTTTTTGGATAATCCGGCTAACCAGTGATGAGTGAACGCCTTCCCCTGCACGTCTTGCCGACCTTCGTTATCGCCGCCAGGTTGGAGAATTTGCGCGCCACGGCGCAGCAGGTGCATTTAACGCATGGTGCGGTCAGCCAGCAAATCCAGCTGCTGGAGCAGGCGGTCGGCTACCCGCTGTTTGAACGGCGCGGGCGCGGTGTGCGTCTGAATGCGGCCGGGAAAGAGATGCTGGCGGCGGTAGAGCCGGCGCTGCAGGCGCTGCAGCAGGGCGTTGCCCGCGCCCGGCGCGCCGCGGCAAGCCAGACGCTGCGTATCAGCGTGCTGCCGTCTTTTGCCCATTACTGGCTGTTACCGCGCCTGCCGGCCTTCCATGAAGCCTGCGCCGATATTGCGCTGGATATCGATGCGTCGCTGACATTGCAGGATCTGTCGCAGCGCGGATTCGATGCGGCGATCCGCATCGGCAACGGTCAGTGGGCGGGACTGCAGGCACAGCGCATCGCGTCGGGCGACGTGCTGCCGGTCGCCTCGCCGGACATGGCGCTGCAGTGGGGAACGGCATTCGAGAACGGCGGCGACGTTCCCTTGCTGGAGCACGACGTCAGCCCTTGGCGCGCCTGGTTCAATACGCAAGGGCGCTCGCTGTGCGGGCGGCAACAGGCGTTGTTCAACGATGCAGGATTGTTGATTCGCGCGGCCGAGCAGGGGTTTGGCATCGCGCTGGCGAAAACGCTGCTGGTGCAGGATGCGATCGCCGCCGGGAGGCTGGTGGCGTTGGCCGCACCCTGTCGCCTGAGCGATGACGACGTTTATCTGGTGTGGCCGCAGACCGCCGGGTTGACGCCGTCGGTTTTGCGGTTGCTGCAGTGGCTGCAGCAACAGTTGGCGGCTATTTAACGGCGCAGCCAAGCCGGCTGCGAGGTGCCGAGCGCGGTCGCCGGCAGCGCCCATTGCAGCGCCGTGCCCTGCAGGCTTAACGGGGCGCGCAGACGTTGCGCGGCGCCCCAGTCGGTCAGTTCCGTTTCCGGGTTTTCGTCGGCGGGGCCGGCCGGCGCCGGCGCTTGTGGCCGATAATGCGCCGGATAGGGATGCGCCAGCAGCAGTTGCGCCGTGCGCGCCAGCGACAGCCTTGCGTGGTAGCCGGTGCCGCGGCTCAGGCGCTGCGCCATACCGGTCAGCACCGCCGCCGCCATCAAATAGCCGGTGGCGTGGTCCAGAGCCTGTACCGGCAGCGGCACCGGCAAACTGGCGCTGCGCCAAACCATGCCCGCCTCCGCCAACCCGCAGCTCATCTGCACCAGGCTGTCGAAACCGCGCCGGGTACGCCACGGCCCGCTCCAGCCGTAGGCATTCAGACAAACGTCGATCAGGCCCGGCGCCAGCGCGCGTCTTTCCTCCGCGCCATAGCCCAACTTCTCCAGCGCACCGGCACGGTAGCCATGCACGATCACGTCGGTGTTTCTCAGCAGATGTTCAAACGTATGGCGATCGTGCGCATTGGTCAGGTTGAGGCGTGCGCTGCGCTTGCCCAGCATCACCTCGTGCTCGACGCCGGGCTCATCCCAACCGTAAGGATCGATGCGCAGCACGTCGGCACCCAAACCGGCGAGAAAACGGGTGGCGATCGGCCCGGCGAGAATGCGCGTCAGATCCAGCACCCGCACGCCGTGCAGCGGCCGGGCTATGGGCAGCGCCCAACCCGGCGGCGACGCTTCCGGCTGCAGCGAGGTGTGGATCAAGGGTTCGAGCGCCACGCTCTTGCCCTGAATATGTTGCCGCCACGCGGCCGCCGAGCGCATTTGGGCCGCACAGCCGCCGGCTTCGATCACTGCCTGCACCAGCTCGCTCTTTTTCCAGCTCAGCACGCGCGCCGCCAGCGTGCCTTTATCCGATGCCGGGTCCAGCACCTGTTCCACCGCCCGCCGATGGTGCGGCGCATTGGTATGCAGGCGTATCCAGCCGTCTGTCGTCTCGTAGTCGCCGGCCAGGGCGTCCCAAGCTGCAGGCAGCGTCCAACCCAGCGGACGCAGCGTCCAGCCGAACCAGAGCGAGGCCAGGCGTTGATCGATCCAGACCTGCGGCGCCTCGGCTGCCTCGCGGCGAAGCAATTCGGCGCAGGCCAAACCGGCGGCGCTCCAGGCGGCGGTAGCCAATTCGGTGACGGGAAAAGCCGAAGGCAATGCGCCGGTACCGCTTACGGTTAACCGGTCGCAGGGCGCGGGGCGTTGCTCCAGGCTTTGCCAAATCTCGTCGAGCAGAGTGTGGATCAGAGGCGTCATCGGCCACTCCTTGCGGGTCGTCGGAAATATAGCCTAGCGTAGCCCACCGCCGGCGACCTTGCTAAGGCGCAACGTCGAACGTGCGGCCGTCGGCCAGTTGGGCGCGCAGGCTGAGGGCCGCTACGCCGGCGAACGGCTGCGCGCTGAAGTTGGCGGTCAGCGTCGCCCCGTCGCTGAACGTCGTCTGTTGCACCCAGCCGTCCCGATCGAGCCAGCGGAAGTCGGTCAGCGCTTTGTCCCACAGGGCCTGATGCAGCGGCCGGAAGGCGGCGTCGGCGCGCTTGATCGCCGGCAGGCGGGCCGCCAGGGTGGCGCGGCTCAGATGGAACATCGGCGCAGTGTTGTACAGCTGGCTGAGCAGACTACGGGTGGTCTGAACGTCGCTGAACTTCAGATTGTCGTAATTCCAGTGGTGGCTGCTGACGATCGCATCGTGGAAAACGGCCTGGTACAGCGGCAGGCGGTAACGCGGATCGAATTCGACGGTGCGGTAGGGCTGTTTCACCTTGGCGGGGCGGAAGAAAAACGCCGGTTGGGCGTTGGGCCACCAGGCGCCGAGATAATAGGGCGAGGATTTATCCTGATTCATCTGTTTATCGCCCCAGCCGAATCCCCAGGTTTCCATGCCGTGGGCGAACATCAGGCTGCGGGCGGTCACCGCATTGCCGTCCTCCGAGCCGAGCGGCAGCTTAAGGGTGGCGCTGAACCAGGCCAGCCTGGCGTTGCGCGCTTCGGCCATTTGCGCCGCGCCGGTCGGGTGGTTGGGCTGATAGTCGTCGGAGACCATGCCGGTGCCGTCCACGTCGAGAAACAGGCTGTTCAACCCGGCCAGTTGCACCAATTCGCGCATGCGCTGTTGAGAATAGGGCAGGACGCAGCCCGGATTGAGGTAGTAACCCTGTTTGCCGAAGCCGGGTTTCTTGCTGCCGTCGGCGCGCACGATGGCGCAGGTTTCCCGCAGCGCCGTCGGCAGTTGCGCGGTGAGCCAGCTGTCGTTCACGCCGCGTGGAATGGCGGTATCGTAGGAGTCGTAGCTGGCGATCAGATAGCCGGCCGCTGTGGCGGCGGTTACCGCCTGCGGGTGCAGGAAGGCGGCGGTCCAGTTATCTGTGCCCAACCACAGGCGCGGCAAACCGGCCTGGCGCAGCGCATCGATCACCGGTTTGGCCAGCCCTGGCCCCCAACGGTCCGCCGGGGTTAACCAACGCCCCAGCTCTCGCTGCGCCCGCTCCCGCACCGCAGCGGCCTGGCGCTGCTGCGCCTGCAGAAAATCGGCGTCATCCGGCGTGGCGCCCAGCGGAATTTGCGCCGTCAACGCCTGGTTGATGCCGTCGATCAGGGGCTGTTGCTGCCAGCCCTCCGGTGTTTTGCCCGCCAGCTGCAGCAAGGATTTTCTGCTCTCGGCATCCATCTTCTGCCGCAGCCCTTCGGCGGCGGGAGAGGCAAGGTAGTGCAGTAACCCCGGCCAATCTTTGACGTCTTCCGCCGCCAGCAGTTTGTCGCCCCACAGGTAGACATGGGTGGCGCCGATCAGCTTTTCGCCTTCGGGCGCCTGTTTTATCTTCTCGCGCAGGCTGCTGAACTGGCCGTTTTGTTGCAAATAGTCGCGGTAGCGGCGGGCGCCGGACAGCGGGGTGTCGCCGACGTGCAGCAGCACCTCGAATGCCTGCTGTTGGTTGAAGCGGTTGAACTGATGCCCGGCGCGCATCTCCAGCTTTTCCTGCGCGGCGGCGAAGGTGACCCGGTTGCTGAACGGCGTCAACATCAGCCAGCTGTAGACCTTGCCCTGGTATTGCTGGCTCCACAGCGGCAGCTTCAGATCCCAGTTGGTATCCAGCGGTGTCATTTCCGCCGTCAGGTAATGGCGCCAGACCGCGTTGTCGAGCGGAATGCGGCTGCCTTCGCCGATCGGCAGCAACAGCGTTTCCGCCTGCGGCGGCAGGCGATACCAGTTCAGAAGCTGTGGCCGGTCGCTGCTGAAGCTCAGGCGCAGATCGCCGTCCTCCAGCCTGGCGCTAACCTTGACCGCGCTCTGCGGCCAGCGCCAGCTGGCGCGTTGTGGCGACGCAGTGAGATCCGCTACCGGTTGCGCGGGCTGCGCCAGATTGACCGGCACAGCGCCGGCGGCAATGCGCAGCGTGGCGGGATCGAGTTCGAACTGCGCGTCGCCTTGCTGCAGCAGCAGGGCATCGGCGGGAAAGCTGACGAGCAGCGCGAGCGCGAGCGGAGAAAGCCGGTGTTTCATCGGGGGCGTCCTTGAAAGATGAAGGAGGACAGTTTACCGATAAGCGCACTGGCACCCAACGTTGTCGCTGCCTATTTGTGACATCGAAATATGATCGCGGTATTCCAGTTTATTTTTCGTTTAATAAATTAGCCTTTACTTCATTACCTGACGTCACTATACTCAGCCAAAATTTCGGTGGAGAAACCCAATTGGACAGTTGTAGTTGTAATAAAACAAATAAGGCAAGCTGACCAATTCTCTTCTGATTTGTTGCTTGCCGTTATCGGCGGGCAGCACCCCTCTCCAGTTATTCCTGAGCTGTGCATACCCGAATAAAAAACGTGTCCTGAGGCCTGACGGTTTCAGGTGAATTGAGTTGGACGTTATTATGGTATTCTGCAGCCACAGCCTTTTCCCTCCAGGCACAGCACGCTGATTCGCTGATTTATTTTCGGCGCGACTTTGCGTGTGCTAAACAGCACATGATTTTATCTCCTGCGGTTAATTAAGGGGACAGTCATGGCTATGACTCCTTTCGTTTTAAATTTATTGCTGGCAATGTGCCTGGGCGCGGTGATTGGCGCCGAGCGCCAGTGGCGCCAACGTATGGCCGGCCTGCGCACCAATGCGCTGGTAGCGACCGGCGCGGCGGTCTTTATTCTCAGCTCCATGTCCACCGATCCGGCCAGCGCCGGCCGCGTGGCCGCGCAGGTAGTCTCGGGTATTGGCTTCCTCGGCGCCGGCGTTATCATGCGGGAAGGGCTGAACATTCGCGGCCTCAACACCGCCGCCACGCTGTGGTGTTCGGCGGGGATCGGCGTCCTTTGCGGCCTGGGCCAGCATTGGGATGCGGTGGTCGCTACGCTGGTTATCCTGTGCGCCAATATCCTGCTGCGCGAAGCCGCGCAGCGCATCAACCTGCAGCCGCACCAGCAGGCGACCGATCTGGAACTGTGCTATCGCATTCAGGTGACCTGCGGCGAACAGGATGAAATTCTGGTGCGCACCCTGATTCTGCAGGCGCTGAATGGCGTCGCCTTGCGGCTGCAGTCCTTGCGCAGCGCCGATATTTCCAGCCCGGGGCAATTGGAAGTGTGTGCGGAAATTACCGCTACGCCGGCTGCGCAAAAAGAAATTGAGGGTATTGTCTGCCGCGTCAGCCTGGAAAAAAGCGTGAGTGCCGTTCGCTGGCGCGTCGCGTCCGAATTACCGGTCTAATTAATTTATATAAATATTTACTAACTTGATTATATGTTCAGGTTTATTCAGGCACGCCTGAATAACGCGGAGCATTAAGGAGGCGTTATGGACGATGACCCCGGAAGGGAAATGATTTCTGCGTGGCTGACAGGGTAATCACGCTATTCAGTCACGCTAATTAAAAAATTCCACTCTGCGCAGAGTCACCTGTTTATCGGGCGGGATATCCCTGTGCGCAGAACGAAAATAAGAGAATAGCGTTATGACTCAGATTAATGAAAGAACGCGTCGCCGTGATAAAGACGCGGTGACCTACGCCATTGCGCAAGAGGCGACTAACAGCATCGCCCAAACGCTGGCGAACCTTAAGTGCAACCGCAACGGCTTGACCCAGGACGACGCCGATGAGCGGTTGGAGCAGTTCGGCGCCAACCAGGTCGCCCACGACAAGGCGCCGCATGCTTTGATTCAGCTGATCAAGGCCTTTAACAACCCGTTTATCTTCGTGCTGATGGTGCTGGCTGCGATCAGTTTCTTTACCGATTATTGGTTGCCGCGCCAGAGCGGTGAAGAAACTGAACTCACCGGCGTTATTATCATTCTGACCATGGTCACGTTGAGCGGGCTGCTGCGTTTTTGGCAGGAATACCGCACCAACAAAGCGGCGGAAGCGCTGAAGTCGATGGTGCGCACCACCGCCACGGTGCTGCGCCGCAGCAGCTACAGCGCGCATCCGCTGACGCTGGAAGTGCCGATCCGTGAACTGGTGCCGGGGGATATCATTCAGCTCTCCGCCGGTGACATGGTGCCGGCCGACGTGCGTCTTATCGCCTCGCGCGATCTGTTCATCAGCCAGGCGATTTTGACCGGCGAAGCGATCCCCATCGAGAAATACGATGCGATGGGCAACGTGGCGCAGAAGTCGAGCGACGGGGAGGTATCCAGCGAGAACGCGCTGCTTGAGCTCTCCAATATCTGCCTGATGGGCACCAACGTCGCCAGCGGCACCGCCACGGCGGTGGTGGTGGCGACCGGCGGACGCACTTACTTCGGCTCGCTGGCCAAGTCGATCGTCGGTTCGCGGGCGCAAACCGCGTTCGATCGCGGGGTGAACAGCGTCAGCTGGTTGCTGATTCGCTTCATGCTGGTGATGGTGCCGGTGGTGTTGCTGATCAACGGCTTCACCAAAGGCGACTGGAGCGAGGCGGCGCTGTTCGCACTGGCGGTGGCGGTCGGCCTGACGCCGGAAATGCTGCCGATGATCGTCAGCTCCAACCTGGCCAAAGGGGCGATCGCCATGTCGCGCCGCAAGGTGGTGGTGAAGCGCCTGAACGCCATTCAGAACTTCGGCGCCATGGACGTGCTCTGCACCGACAAGACCGGCACCCTGACCCAGGATCGCATCATTCTCGAGCACCACATCGACGTCACTGGCGCCAGGGATAACGAGGTGCTGCACCTGGCCTGGCTGAACAGCTTCCATCAGAGCGGCATGAAGAACCTGATGGACCAGGCGGTGATCCGCTTCGGGCGCGGCAAACCGGGGATCGAAGCCCTGGGCCGTTTCAGCAAGGTGGATGAGCTGCCGTTCGACTTCGTGCGCCGCCGGCTGTCGATCGTGGTGGCGGACGAAAATGGCAAGCAGCAGCTGATCTGTAAGGGCGCGGTAGAGGAGATGCTGGAGATCGCCACTCACGTGCGCGAAGGCGACAAGACGCTGGAACTGGACGACGCGCGCCGTGCGGCGCTGCAGGCGCTGGCCCGCGAGTATAACGAAGACGGTTTCCGCGTGCTGGTGCTGGCGACGCGCGAGCTGGATGCGCAACGCCCGGCCGACCCGCTGAGCGTGGCCGACGAGCGCGACATGGTGGTGCAAGGGCTGCTGACCTTCCTCGATCCGCCGAAGGAGAGCGCGCAGCAGGCGATCGCCGCGCTGCAGGAAAACGGCGTGACGGTGAAGGTGCTGACCGGCGACAACCCGGTGATCACCTGCAAGATTTGCCGCGACGTTGGGCTGGAGCCGGGTGAACCGCTCTCCGGGCTGCGAATTGAGCAGATGGATGACGAAGAACTGGCGCGCGAAGTGGAGCAGCGCACGGTCTTCACCAAGCTGACGCCGCTGCAAAAATCGCGGGTGCTGAAAATGCTGCAGGCCAACGGCCATACCGTCGGTTTCCTCGGCGACGGCATCAACGATGCGCCGGCGCTGCGCGACGCCGACGTCGGCATTTCGGTCGACACCGGCACCGACATCGCCAAGGAGTCGGCGGACATCATCCTGTTGGAAAAGAACCTGATGGTGCTGGAAGAGGGGGTGATCAAAGGGCGCGAGACCTTCGGCAATATCATCAAGTACCTGAACATGACCGCCAGCTCCAACTTCGGCAACGTGTTCTCGGTGCTGGTGGCCAGCGCCTTCATCCCGTTCCTGCCGATGCTGGCGATCCACCTGTTGATTCAAAACCTGATGTACGACATTTCTCAGCTGTCGCTGCCGTGGGACAAGATGGATAAAGAGTTCCTGCGCAAGCCGCGCAAGTGGGACTCCAAAAACATCGGGCGCTTTATGCTGTGGATTGGGCCGACCTCGTCAATCTTCGATATCACGACGTATGCGTTGATGTGGTACGTGTTCGCCGCCAACAGCGTGGAACACCAGGCGCTGTTCCAGTCCGGCTGGTTCATTGAGGGGCTGCTGTCGCAAACGCTGGTGGTGCATATGCTGCGCACCCAGAAGATCCCGTTCATTCAGAGCACCGCGGCGCTGCCGGTGTTGCTGACCACCGGGTTGGTGATGGCGCTCGGCATCTACATTCCGTTCTCGCCGCTCGGCGCCCTGGTTGGCCTGCAGCCGCTGCCGTGGGAATACTTCCCGTGGTTGGCCGCTACGCTGGTCAGCTACTGCGTGGTCGCGCAGTTGATGAAGCGTTTCTATATCCGCCGCTTCGGCGAGTGGCTCTAAGCCGCCTCGGCGTTCACTTCGGGGGCGAAATTCTTCGCCCCCGCACCCCTACACCTACAGCAGTTTGTTGACCAACAGGCCAAGCATGATGGTCAGCGTGAAGGAAAACAGCGTGCCGAGCAGCACATACTCGGTGCGCATCTTATCGTCGCTCTGGCGCAGATCGCCGAAACGGAAGATAGATTTGGCCGCCAGCAAAAAGCCGATCGCCGGGATTTGCCCCAGCAGCACAAAAGTCAGGATCAGCGTTCTCTCCAGATAGCCAATCTGTTTGCCCGCGCGCAGCAGCGAGTCGTTGTCGGCCTTGGCCGAAGGCGGCATTTGCGGCGTCCAGCGCGCCAGCAGCTGCCCGATCAGCAGACTCATCGGCAGATAGATCAGACTGTAGGCCACCAGCACCAGGCCGGTTTGCCAGCGCCCCAGTTGCCGCCCCAGTGCAGCGAGCAGTTCACCGGCGTTCGGCGTCAGCCCCAGCCACAGCAAGGCGATCACCGCCAGATGCAATCCCTGATCGAGCAGGAAACTGCGGGCCGGGCTCAGGCGGCTCATCGCGGTGACTTTCAGCAGATCGATCAGGTAGTGGCTGACGGCGATGACCAGCAGGCTGGCCAGCACCTGAAGTGAGGAAAGCCCGCCGTGCAGCAGGCCGAAACCGGCCACCACCCAGGCGGCCAGCACCCCGTGCAGCAACGCGTGCAACACCAGAAAACGTGAACGTGCGCGCTGTTGGATTTTATCTTCCACCCAACTCAGCGGCTGCAGCGGAAAATCCGCCAGCAGGTGGACGAGCAACAGCCAGGCCAGCAAAGGCGCGTAGGTCAGATCCATAGTCAGACGATCCTGTTAATGGCGTGAATAAACCGCATGATTTCCTCGTAGGCCGCGCGTTTCAGCGCGGCGGAGACCGTGGAGGCGGCTTTCTGCAGCTGGTCCGCCACGGCGACGCCACTGTCGGCGAACATTCTCGCCTGAACGATGCGCGCTTCGGCCTGTGACAGGCGGCCAATCACATGATCTAACATCGGCAGCAGATCGCTGACAATGGCGTTTGTCCGATCGTTGTCGGTTTTCAGAGCCAGCCGGCAATTTTTTGCCATGGCGTCCAGCGCGCTGCCGGAATTGATAAAGGCGCTGCCGTAACCGGCGGCGTCGGGCCGTTGGCTGCCCAGCCCGATGGCGATGCGCGCATCCCAGTGCGCGGCACCCATTGCCCGCAGCGCGAGGCGAATGTACACCGCCAGCAGCAGCCCGTCCTCCGGGGCGGCCTGCGCCTGGAAGGCATCGCCGCGAAAGATTTCCACCTGATGCAGCCGCCCGTCGCGCCGCAGCCGATCGAGCAGGCTATGCAGCCCATTGAGGTAGTTGGCGGTGTCTGACCGGCGAGAATCGACCAGATCGCCGCTGATAACGCTGATTGGCGTTGGCATGGCGTGTTCCGTTGTTTGCCGAGGGATGACTATAAATTCGCACCTGGATGCGAATATGTCAATAATTCGCCTGTGGATGCGAATTTATCAGGTTTTCGCCTGTGGGGACGAAACGAGGCTGGGCGAGCAGTGGGGGATGAACGGCCGGGAATGCGCGGGCCTGTCAGGCTCGCCACCGGCGGCGTAGAGGAAAAGTGGCCGGCGACCGGCCGTTCAGAAGCTTTTAACCAGCAGGTCACGCGGCATTTCGCTGCCGTGTTTCAGCAGGTGCTCAAACGAACGTTCGCTGCTTTTCAGCTGCTGCAAAAACTCTTGCGGCGACAGATCGTGTTTTTTGCCGCTCATGTAAGCCAGCGCCAGTTCTTTTGCCTGATAGCGGGAGAAGTTGTACATGGTGTCCTCGATACGGTGAATGTCAGTGCTCACGATTGTAGCGAAAGAGCACATAATGAACAGTGGCTTTAGCGTATGGAATCGATAGCTGAAACTTAACTTGCCGGTTGCAACAGCTCGTCGCACAGGCGCTTGATCACCTGAGCCTGCGGCAGGCCGTTGTGCAACATCTGACGGATATGCTCCGAATCGCTGATGCCCTGGCGGACATGGCGCTCGATCGCCTGCAGCACGGCCCGATCCTCCTGTCGCTCGGCGCAACTGCTCAGCGCTTCGAGCGTGTGCAGGATGTGGGCGGTCAGGCTGCTGCGGCGCAGCGTCGCGGAATCGACGTATTCGGCGGCGAAACCGCTGCGATAGGCGTTGATCTTGTTGTAATGGGTGAAGGCATCGTATTCCGGCGCGATCGGCGTCCTGCGCCGCAACAGAAAATCAGCCAGCAGACGGCAGTAACCGACCAGCCGCACGGCATGCGAGAGGCGCAGCGGCGTATCGCAGATGCGGATCTCCACCGTACCCAGCTCCGGTTTCGGCCGCGCATCCCAGTAAATATCCTTGACGTTTTCAATCACGCCGGCGGCGTTCAGCCGTTCGTAGTAGGCGTTGAATTCGCACCAGCTGTAGATGTGTTCCAGGCACCCGTAGTTGGGGAAGGAATTCTGGGCGCTGAAACGGGAGCTGGCAAAGTGCGTGTCGACGCCCTGATACAGCGGCGACGAAGCGCTGAGCGCGATCAGCTGCGGAAAATAGGGCGTCAGCGCATGGCACAGGTACATTGCCTCGTCCCCGTCGTTGACGCCGAGGTGGATGTGTTGGCCGAACACGCAGGCCAGCTTGGAGAGATAGCCAAAGCGGCTGGCCAACTGCCTGTAGCGCGCGCTGTCGCTGATGACCTGCTTGCGCCAGTCGTTGCTGAGATGGCGGCCGCCGCCGCAGACGTCGCAGCTCTGGCGCTGTGCGCTGCGCCGGACGGTTTCCGTCAGGGCGCGCAGCTCGGCGTGCAGCTCATCGAGATCGCGATGCACCGAGCTGTTCAGCTCCACCATCGATTTGGTGAGCTCATGTTTGACGCGCCGGCGATCGCCGACCGCGCTGACCACCCGATCGGCCCGATCGGCCCGATCGGTGAGATCGTAGCGCTCGTCATCGACCAGCTGCAGCTCTATTTCGGTGCCGATGGAGAGCCTTTCCGAACGTTTGAATGTGAGCGGCATGGTGCCTCCTTCCTGCAAGAACAGCATAACGATAAGTATATGCCTCGGCGAGAGGGACAACGTCTGCGTTTTATATTTGTTTTTTCGAATATGAAGATGGTATCTTCACAAGCGATTTGTGGAGAAGAGAAAGGTTAACGGGAGTGCGAAATGACGTCATTGACGCCGCTGAGGCTGTTTAAAAACTTGTCGGACGAAACGCGTCTGACGCTGGTGCTGTTGCTGCGCCACGCCGGCGAGCTGTGCGTGTGCGAGCTGTCGGGCGCATTGGCGCTGCCGCAACCCAAAATCTCAAGGCATCTGGCGATGCTGCGTGAAAACGGGCTGTTGCTCGATCGGCGCGATGGCAAGTGGATACATTATCGCCTGTCGCCGCATATGCCGGCCTGGGCGGCGGGGATTATTGAGCAGGCTTATCAGTGTCGGCCAGAACAGATGATGGCGTTGGCGCAACGCGTGGCGAAAGGCTGCCCGTAACGATAAAAATTTTGCATAAACACATGCGAAAAATCATATATGTAAATTTAAAGAGGCAGTGAGACGGCGATGATGGTGGCAGGGGCGATCTTTATTCTGACGTTGGCCTTGGTGATCTGGCAACCGAGAGGGCTGGGTATCGGCTGGAGCGCGGCGTTCGGCGCGGGATTGGCATTACTGAGCGGCGTGGTGCACGTCGGCGATATTCCCGTGGTGTGGCAGATAGTCTGGAATGCGACTGCGACCTTTATCGCCGTCATCATCATCAGCCTGCTGCTGGATGAGAGCGGCTTCTTTGCCTGGACCGCCTTGCACGTCGCGCGCTGGGGCAACGGCAAAGGCCGATGGTTGTTTACCTACATGCTGCTGCTGGGGGCCGTGGTGGCGGCGCTGTTCGCGAACGACGGCGCCGCGTTAATCCTTACGCCGATCGTGATCGCCATGCTGTCGGCGCTCGGCTTCCGCCCTGCGGCGGTGCTGGCTTTCGTGATGGCGGCGGGCTTTATCGCCGATACCGCCAGCCTGCCGCTGGTGGTGTCCAATCTGGTGAATATCGTTTCGGCGGATTTTTTCCGGCTGGGCTTTACGGAGTATGCGGCGGTGATGGTGCCGGTCAACGTTGCCGCCGTGGCGGCGACCCTGGTGATGTTGCATCTGTTCTTTCGCAAGGATATTCCGCGGTGCTACGCGTTGACGCGTTTACCGATACCCCAGGATGCGATTCGCGATCGTGCGACTTTCCGAACCGGCTGGGCGGTATTGGCGCTGTTGCTGATGGGTTTCTTCGCCCTGGAGCCGCTCGGTGTGCCGGTAAGTTTGGTCGCTGCCTGCGGTGCGCTGGTTCTGCTGGCGGTGGCGAAACGCGGACGGGCGATCGATACCGGTAAAGTGCTGCGCGGGGCGCCCTGGCAGATCGTGATTTTCTCGCTGGGCATGTATCTGGTGGTTTATGGGCTGCGCAATGCCGGCTTGACTGAGCTGCTTTCCGGCGTATTGGACGCGCTGGCGCGGCAGGGGCTGTGGGCGGCGACGTTCGGCGCCGGCTTCCTGAGCGCGTTTCTCTCTTCCGTCATGAATAACATGCCGACGGTGCTGGTGGGGGCACTGTCAATTGACGGCAGTAGCGCGGAAGGCGTCATCAAGCAGGCGATGATTTACGCCAACGTCATCGGCAGCGATCTCGGCCCCAAAATCACCCCGATCGGCAGCCTGGCCACGTTGCTGTGGCTGCATGTATTGGCAAGGAAGAACATCGTCATTACCTGGGGCTATTATTTTCGCGTGGGGCTGGTGATGACGCTGCCAATCCTGTTCGTCACCTTGGCCGCGCTGGCGCTGCGGCTGTCCGTTTTGTCTTAACCGGAGAAACCGTCATGAGCAGTATCAAGATTTTTCACAACCCGGCCTGTGGCACGTCGCGCAACACGTTGGCGCTGATCCGCAACAGCGGCGTTGAGCCGGAGGTGATTTTGTATCTGGAAACGCCTCCCAGCCGCGAACGGTTGATTGCGCTGCTGGCCGAGATGGGCATGACGCCGCGCGCGCTGCTGCGTAAAAACGTCGCGCCTTATGCCGAACTGAAACTGGACGAAAGCGGCTGGAGCGATGAGCAACTGATCGACTTCATGTTGCAACAGCCGATCCTGATCAATCGGCCGATTGTGGTGACACCGCTCGGTACGCGTCTGTGCCGGCCGTCGGAGGCGGTGTTGGATATTCTGCCGGATCCGCAGCGCGGCGCTTTCAGCAAAGAGGATGGGGAGCCGGTAATCGATGCGCAGGGCCGCAGGATAACCAAAGGCTGATCGCTGCGGCCCGGCGTCTGGCAAAATCAGTGCAGTTCGGCGCCGCTGCGGTCGGCCAGCGCTTCGAGCAGCGGGGCGGAAGGCACGAAGAACAGGGTGCCGGTCACCGCGTGGCTAAAATCGAGCAGCCGATCGTAGTTGCCGGCCGGGCGGCCGATAAACATGTTTTCCAGCATCTGCTCGATCGGCTGCGGGGAGCGCGCATAGCCGATAAAGTAGGTGCCGAATTCGCGCAGGCCGGGGCGGCCGAACGGCATGTTGTCGCGCAGAATTTTCACCTCGTTGCCTTGCTCGTCGGTGATGGTGGTCAGCGAACTGTGTGATGACGACGGTTTGACCGCTTCATCCAGCTCGATGTTGGACTGCTTATGGCGGCCGATGATCTTCTCCTGCGTTTCCACGCTGAGCGAGTTCCAGCCCTGCATATCATGCAGGTATTTTTGCACCAGCACATAGCTGCCGCCGCTGAACGCCGCGTCTTCGTCGCCGATCACCGTGTAGTCGAAGGCTTCGTGCCCCTCCGGGTTCTCCGTACCGTCGACGAAGCCGATCATGGCGCGCTGATCGAAGTAACGGAAGCCGTGCACCTCTTCAATGACCGTCACGGCGTCGCCGAGCTTGCCGACCAGCTGCGAGGCCAGTTCGAAACACAGATCCATTTCATCGGCGCGGATATGCAGCAGGATATCGCCGGGCGTGGCGACGGCGACGCGTTCCCCGCTGCCGATCGGGCTGAACGGATGCAGCTGGCGAGGGCGCGGCGCGCCAAACAGCGTATCCCAGGCTTCGGAGCCGAAGCCGCAGACGCAGGTGAGGTTGCCCGCCGGCGCGCGTTTGCCGACCGATCGCACCACGGCGGCGATATCGCCGCACCAGGCGCGCACCGCCGCCAGATGGGCGGGAACGGGCGACAGGGTGGCGACGATGAAGATGGCATGGCGCGTCACCGGCGTGAATACGGCTTGTGGCGGGTGGTTATTTGCATTCATTGCATTCGGCTCCAGTGTGTTCGGGTGAAATAGGTCAAATCAAATTAAAGTGCTCGTCGGGTTTCATCGGCGGCGGCAGCGGGCTTTGGTCGTTCATTTCCAGCAGGTTGCGCTCGATGGTGTTGCAGATGGCGTTTAACGGCAGATGGTTGGCCGACACGCCGAACGGATCCTCCAGCTCTTCGGCCAGTGAGTCCCAGGATAAGAAGGTATAGGAAATGAACACCGAAACAAACGGTGTCATGTAATGCAGGTCGGTCACCAGGGCAAAAGGCAGCAGGCTGCAGAACAGGTAAACGGTGCGCTGCAGGATCAGGGTATAGGCGAACGGCACCGGCGTGCTGGCGAGCCGTTCGCAGCCGCCGAGGGCGTGGGACAGTTCGCTCAGCTTGTTGTCGAGCAGCTCGAAGGTGATGTCGCTCAGCAGCCCCTGGCGGCGCAGCTTGCCGATCTCCTGGCCCAGCATCAGCAGGATGCGGTTGGTCGGCATCGGGCTGGCGATCACTTCCGCCAGCTCTTTGCTGGTGAGGTTGTGGTACAGATCGGCGGTCGGATCGGTGGCGCGCAGCTGATGCTTCAGGCTCCAGCTGAAGGCGATCAGCAGCTTGGCGACCTTCTGATGCACCGCCGGTTCGTCCGGCAGCAGGCTTTTGATCTGGCGCAGCAGGGATCGCTCGGTAATCAGCAGCGAGCCCCACAGGTTGCGCGCTTCGACAAAGCGGCTGTAGCCGGCGTTATTGCGAAAGCCGAGAAAAATGGCGATGGCGATACCCAGCAGGCTGAACGGCGCGATGGTTAAATGTACGCCGAGCTGCTCGTACCATTGATAGCTGATCACCGCCACTATCGACATCAGTACGTTCAGCGACAGACGAAAGGTGATCTTTGACAGCACGGAACCGTGCCAGGCGAACAGGCGAATAAACCAGTTCTGGTGCGGGCGAATGATCATGACGTGGGGCTTCCTGGTGTTCTGCTATTGAGAATAGTCGATTCTTGTCCGGCGGCGTTAGGCCGCCGGCGTCGATTGCCAGAGCCGCTGCGGGTGCGTATAGACGGTAGCGCGCCCCGGCTTGCTGAAGCCCACCAGCGTCAGGTTGCTGCGCTCGGCCACCTCGACCGCCAGGCGGGTGGCGGCGGAAACGGCGAACAGGATCTCGACGCCGCACATGGCGGATTTTTGCACCATTTCATAGCTGGCGCGGCTCGACACCAGCGCCGCCCCCTGCAGCCACGCCTGTTGGCTGCGGTAGCCCAGCAGTTTGTCGAGCGCCACGTGGCGGCCGACGTCTTCACACCCGCCGCTGAGTGCGCCGTCCGGCTGGATCCAGGCCGCCGCGTGGGTGCAGCCGGTCAGTTTCCCCACCGTTTGCACCTCCTGCAGCTGCGCCAACGCCCGGTCGAGCAGGGCCAAATCGAAGCGTTGCGTGAAGGGCAGCGGCGCGATGGGCTGGGCGACCTCCTGCAGCTGCTCCACCCCGCAGACGCCGCAGCCGGTGCGGCCGGCCAGGCTGCGGCGCTTCTCTTTCAGCTGCATAAAGCGGCGGCTCGAGAGTTCCACATGCACTTCAATGCCGTTGCAGGCCGGCTGTTGGCGGATGTCGTAGATATCGTCGGGGGAGGCAATGATGCCTTCGGACAGCGAAAAACCGATGGCGAAGGCCGCCAGATCTTTCGGCGTCGCCATCATCACCACGTGGGAAATGCCGTTGTACACCAGGGCGACCGGCACTTCTTCCGCCAGCCAATCCTGTTGCGCCTGAGCCAGATCGTTGCGCTGCCAGACCGCGTGGCGCGACAGGCATTCCTGTTCGATATCGTCGGTTTCTGCGAGGAGCAGGTGCTTGTTCATAACGTTCTCGTGACCGTCGGTGACGAGGCGCCGACGGGAGTGAATTCTTATTAGCAGGTGTGGGGATTATACAGGATCCTGATCCCGCTCACGTAAGGAAATGACGCTCTGCCGACACCCCCATCAGGTTATCCACAGTTTTGGTGGATAACGTGTGTGCAAGGGGCGGTGAAACGCTTAGCAGGCGTAAAAAAAAATCGCTCAGAAAATTATTATATTACGCGGGAAAGCGCGATCCGCAGGGGGATAGGGGGTTGCACGCGTTCGCGTTTTGTTTATGCTTTACTGTATAAATATACAGTTTGGTTATGATTATGCTGAGCAATTCAAGATTGTATGCTTTTTCACCAGGTGACCCCCCTGACGTTACCGCTGTTTGCCGATCGCGTGGCCTGCGGCTTTCCTTCCCCGGCGCAGGACTATGTCGAGAGCAGGCTGGATATCGGCAAGCTGCTGGTGCGGCACCCCAACGCCACCTATTTCGTGCGCGCCAGCGGTGAGTCGATGATCGACGGCAATATCCAGGATGGCGATCTGCTGATCGTCGACAGCGCCCTGACGCCGGAGCACGGCAATATCGTGATCGCCGCGGTGGACGGCGAATTCACCGTCAAAAAGCTGCAGCGCCACCCCGACGTGCGGCTGTTGCCGATGAATCCCGCCTACGCGCCGATCGTGTTCGACGACGAGGCGCAGCTGGAGATCTTCGGCGTGGTGACCTTTATCGTCTACGCGGCCCGGTAACCCTGTTCGCTCTGGTGGACGTTAACAGCTTCTACGCCTCCTGCGAGACCATCTTTCGGCCCGATCTGCGCGGGCAGCCGGTGATCGTGCTGTCCAACAACGACGGCTGCGTGATCGCCCGCAGCGCCGAGGCGAAGGCGCTGGGCGTGCCGATGGGCGCGCCTTATTTCAAAATCAAAGAGGAGATGCGTCGCCGCAACGTCGCGGTGTTCTCCTCCAACTACGCGCTGTACGCCGACATGTCCCGCCGGGTGATGGACACGCTGGAAGAGATGGCGCCGGCGGTGGAGATCTACTCGCTGGACGAAGCCTTTCTGCGGCTGGACGGCGTAGCGCATTGCGAAGCGCTGGAGCCGTTCGGCCAGCGGGTGCGCGATCGCATCCGGCGCGAGCTGCATTTGACGGTCGGGGTCGGCATTGCGCCGAGCAAAACGTTGGCCAAACTGGCCAACTTCGCCGCCAAGAAATGGCGCGGCACCGGCGGTGTGGTGGATCTATCCGATCCGGCGCGCCAGCGCAAACTGCTGGCGTTGCTCCCGGTGGAAGAGGTGTGGGGCGTGGGCCGCCGCCTGACTCGCCAGCTGCAGGCGATGGGCATTCACACCGCGTTGCAGCTGGCAGACTGCGATACCCGGCTGGCGCGTAAAACCTTCAGTGTGGTGCTGGAGCGCACGATACGCGAACTGCGCGGCGAATCGTGCCTGCAGTGGGAAGATGAGGCGGCCGCCAAAGAGCAGATCATCTGCTCCCGCTCGTTCGGCCAGCGGCTGACGCATTACCCGCACATGCGCGAGGCGATCTGCAGCTATGCCGAACGCGCCGCCGAAAAGCTGCGGCAGGAAAAGCGCTACTGTCGCAACGTGTCGGTGTTTATCAAAACCAGCCCGCATTCGGCGGGCGAGGGGTATTACAGCAATATGGGCACCGCCCGGCTGCAAACGCCGAGCAACGATAGCCGCGATATTATCGCCATGGCGGTGCGCGCCCTGGAGAACATCTGGCAGGAAGGGCGGCGTTACCTGAAGGGCGGCGTGGTGCTGGGGGATTTCAGCGCCGCCGCCATGGCGCAGATCGATCTGTTCGACGACTGCCCGCCGCGCCGCAACAGCGAGCGGCTGATGGCGACCCTCGATCGCCTAAATCAGGAAGGGCGCGGGCGGGTGTGGTTCGCCGGGCAGGGGATCGTCAAGCCGTGGCAAATGAAGCGCGACATGCTGTCGCCGGCCTACACCACCCGGTTGGCGGATATCCCGGTGGTGCGGCTGGGGGAACGGGCGCCGCGCACCGCCGAATCGAAGGAAGAAAAACGCCGCGGGTGACAGCCGGCGGCGCGGGTAGACTGCACGTTACTTCACCGCCGCCGGGTCCGGCTTATCGGGGGCGATGCCATACAGCACCATGGCGCGGTTGACCTCGCTGCGGGCGATACGGCCTTCGTCAGCCAGCAGTTTCAACGCGGCGAGCGCGATGAAATGGCGGTTGACCTCGAAGAACTCACGCAGCGCCTCGCGGGTATCCGATCGGCCAAAGCCGTCGGTGCCCAAGGCGATAAAGGGACGGTCGGGCAAGAACGGCTTGATCTGATCGCCGACGATCTTCATATAGTCCGTCACCACCACCACCGGGCCGGGGTGCGTCGCCAGCAGGCTCTGGATATAAGGAACTTTCGGCGGATCTTCCGGATGCAGCAGGTTCCAGCGTTCGGCTGCCATGCCGTTGCGGCGCAGCTCGCTCAGGCTGGTGGCGCTCCAGATATCGCTGGCGACGCCAAAGTCCGCCGCCAACAGCTCCGCCGCCGCCAGTGCCTCGCGCATGATGGCGCCGCTGGCGACCAGCTGAGCGCGCGGGCTCTCTTGGTTTGCCGTTTCGCTCTGCTTGAGCAAATATGCCCCCTGGATAATCCCGTCCTCCACGCCCGCCGGCATCGGCGGCTGCGGATAGCCCTCGTTAAGCAAGGTGATGTAGTAGTAAATATCCTCTTGTTCAACGAACATCCTGTGCATGCCGCTCTGGACGATCGCCGCGAGTTCATAGGCGTAGGTCGGATCGTAGGAGACGCAGCTGGGAATGACGGAAGACAGCACGTGGCTGTGGCCGTCGTCATGCTGCAAGCCTTCGCCCATCAGAGTGGTTCTGCCGGAGGTGGCGCCGAGCAGGAAGCCCTTGGTGCGTGCGTCGGCCGCCGCCCAGGCGAGATCGCCCACCCGCTGCAGTCCGAACATGGAGTAGAAGATATAGAACGGGATCGTCGCGACATCGTGGTTGCTGTAGGCGGTACCGGCGGCGATCCAGGTCGATATCGCGCCGGATTCGTTGATGCCTTCCTGCAAAATCTGGCCGTCTTTGGCCTCTTTGTAGTAGCTGAGCTGTCCGGCGTCTTGCGGGGTATACAGCTGACCGAGCCAGGAGTGGATGCCAATTTGGCGGAACAGGCCTTCCATACCGAACGTGCGCGACTCGTCCGGCACGATGGGCACGATCAGTTTGCCGATGTTGGCGTCTTTGAGCAGCGTGCCGAGGATATTAACGAAGGCCATGGTGGTCGACATGTTACGTTCGCCGCTGCCCTTCAGGAGGCCGTCGAAGCGCGATAGCTCCGGTATCGCCAGCGGGGCGGTTTGGCCGAAGCGGGCAGGGATGTAGCCGCCCAGCGCGGTGCGCGTCGCGGTGATGTACTTCGCCGCCGCGCTGTCGGGCTCGGGCTTCAGGTAAGGGATCTCTGCCAGTTGGGCGTCGGAGATTGTCAGCCCTAAACGGTCGCGGAAGGCTTTCACCGCATCCTGGCTCATTTTTTTCAGCTGGTGGTTGATGTTCTGCCCTTCACCGGCTTCCCCCATGCCAAACCCTTTGACGGTCTTGGCCAGCACCACCGTTGGCCTGCCCGTGGTATGCACCGCCTGATGGTAGGCGGCGTACACCTTTTGCGGATCGTGGCCGCCGCGGTGCAGCGCCCAGATCTCCTCGTCGCTCAGGTCGGCGACCAGCTCGAGCAATGCCGGGTACTTGCCGAAGAAATGCTCCCGCACATAGGCGCCGCTTTGCGACTTGAAGGTTTGGTAATCGCCGTCGACGCACTCCATCATGCGCTGCATCAGCAGCCCGGAGCGGTCTTTTTGCAGCAGTTTGTCCCAGCCGCTGCCCCAGATCACCTTGATCACCTGCCAGCCGGCGGCTTTGAAAGTGCCTTCCAGCTCCTGAATGATCTTGCCGTTGCCGCGCACGGGGCCATCCAGCCGCTGCAGATTGCAGTTCACGACGAAGATCAGGTTATCGAGTTTTTCTCGCCCGCCCAGCGCAATCGCCGCCAGCGATTCCGGTTGATCCATCTCGCCGTCGCCGAGAAACGCCCACACCTTTCTCCCCTGGTGCGGTTTCAGTTCGCGGTATTCCAGATAGCGCATGTAGCGCGCTTGGTAGGCGGCGGTCAGCGGCCCCAGTCCCATCGACACGGTGGGATATTGCCAGAAATCTGGCATTAGCCGCGGGTGCGGGTAGGAGGAGAGGCCGCGGCGTGTGGATTCGCGGCGAAAGTTGTCGAGCTGCTCCTCGTCGATGCGGCCTTCGAGATAGGCGCGGCCATAAATGCCGGGGGCGGAATGGCCCTGGATATACACCATGTCGCCGGCGAAATCATCGGTGCGCCCGCGGAAGAAGTGCGTGAACCCCACATCGTAAAGCACCGCGGCCGACTGGTAGGTGGCGATATGTCCGCCGACGTTGGAGTGTTTGCCGGCGCGCAGCACCATCGCCATGGCGTTCCAGCGAATAAATGCATTGATGCGCGCTTCAGCGGCCAGATCGCCGGGATACGTCGGTTGCTTATAGGCCGGGATCGTATTCACGTAGGGCGTGGTGACCATGCTGAAGAAATCACCGTGCTTTCGCTGATCGGCTTCGGCCATTCTTTCCAACAAAAAATGCGCGCGTTCACGGCCGTCGATGTCGGTGACACCTTCAAATGCCTCAAGCCATTCAGCCGTCTCTTGTGGGTCAAGATCTGCTTTTACCGCGGGTTGGTTCATAAAAGCTCCAAATGTACTTACCTGATAAGGCGCTTAGCGATACAGGAATTTAGTGAATTGCAAGTGCAAGAATTGCAAATGCAATAATGGCGAAAGCCACTCTATCCCTTTACAATTGCAATTGCAACTCACCGGTTTTGACGAGAAAAATGACATGACAGATAAACAACCCGACCTGTGGTTCTCCTTTGTGCGCGCGCATCGGGCGATTATCAGAAAGATAGAGACGAAGTTGTCGGAAGCGGGGCTGCCGGTTTACGCCTGGTATGACGTGTTATGGGGATTGGAAAGCGGGGAAAACGGCACGCGCCGCATGCATGAGCTGGCGGACGTGTTGGTGATTGAGCGTTACAATCTGACCCGCCTGATGGATCGCCTGGAAAAAGAGCGGCTGGTCACGCGTTTTCGATCGGATGACGATCGTCGGGCCTCCTTCGCCACCATCACCGAGGAAGGCAAGGCCCTGCGGAAAAAGATGTGGGAGATCTACCGCACGGTGGTCAACACCCACTTTCTCAACCAGTTCAGCGAAGAAGAGATCGCACGCTTCTCCGACGCGTTGGACAACGCGATGCAGCTGGCCAGAGAGTGATCAGGCATCGGGCGTGGTGATGTGCAGAACGCGCAGCGCATCGGCGATCAGCGCCGAAGGGATTTTCTGCTCGTCGGCCAGCAGTTTGAGGGCACAGAGCGCAATCCATTCCGCCTGCGGGTAGTGGATTTCGCCGCGCACCCGTGAATCTGAGCCCACCGCGGCAAAGCGTGCGGGAATGAATCGCCTGAGCTGGTTGGCAATCAGGTGCGAGTAGTCGGTGACGGCGACGACGGGGACATTCCCGGTGCCCAGGCACGTTTTCAGATGGCATTCGCCGCCGCTGTCCTGGCGCCGCATGTCGGCGAGTTCGGCGTCCTGCGCCAACCGCGTGTAGCTGGGGCAGCTCCAGATTTCAGACGCAATCCCCCAGTTTTTCAACATCTCGGCCGCCTGCTGAACGCGGGCGAGCGCTCGGCCGGCGCCGCACAGACGAACCTGCAACGGCGAGTCCGCGGCGGCGGCAACGCGATACATTCCCTTGAACGCCTGTTCTGCGACAAACGGTTCCTCTGAAGAGAAGGTGCCATTGTCTTCGTTGGTTGCAAGGTAAACCATCTTCCTCGTTCCCTCCAGATAGAGCGCGCGCAGGGAGTGATGGAGTATCGCGCCGGTTTCCCGGGCATTAGCCGGATCGAAAGGCAACCAGTCCGGCATGGCCGTGAGCTGAAGTGGGAACCAGGCCTGCACGCCTTTCGGCAAATCGGCACTGCCGGTATCCGCATCGCTGATGAAAATCCCCTTGCGATTGGTTTCCGGCTCAAGCCCGCGCAGCATGTCCACCGAGGGCGTATTGACGAAGTAAAATAGCGGCTTCTCATAACGCTCTGATTGATGGCCAAACCAGAGTGGCCAGGCCGTGGCGTAGTGGGAACTCGGTGGCTCGGTGCGCCTTCTGCCGTCGATAAGCCAGATGTCGCCGCTGGCGTTAAGTTCGTCCAGAGTTTGCGCCGTCCAGGCGCTGGAAGAAGGGCGCGAGGCGCCGGCTTTTTGGCTGACGGAGGTCATCTTGCGGATACAGGCTTCGGCCAGGGTTTGGGTTCTGGCCGAGGCGGCGGGCAGTGTTATACGTTGAGGCGACATGCGGAGCACCCTTTTTTAGTTGCAAGTGCTATGATTGTAATTGCAATTCATGGCGTATGCCAATGACTTCTGAACAGGCCGCCGCTGCCCAGGCGTGACCTGCGGCGGTATATTCAGGCTCTGCAAAAGGGAGCCTATTTGTTTCACCGACCAGACAGCCGTCATCCGTTGTCCTTATTTCTGCGGTTTTTTATAAATGACGGGCAGCTAAAAACGGTTTGCCGATATTACTCAGGCACGCGTTAGTGAACGCTAAACGAGGATATCGGCATCTTAAAAATAAAACGAAATAAGGATGAAAGCATATGCCTGGATTTAATTATGGTGGTAAAGGGGATGGAACTAATTGGAGTTCTGAACGCGGTACGGGCCCAGAGCCGGGGGGCGGCGATAAAGGCCATTCCGGCGATCGCGGCGGCGCCAGTGTTGGCAGCAGCCCGGAACAGCAACAGATAGCGGCGATCCAAAACGATCCGGCGTTGCGCATGAAGCTGGCGGCGGTGATCAAGGCGGCTCGCAGAATCAACCCGGATGCACAATTGCGTATTGAAAGCGTCAGCCCGTCCGGCACGCTGAGCCTTTCTGCCACCGGTCTGACGGCCGATCAGGCGAAGCACATTGGCTTGGGGGGACTGGTGATGGGAGTCAACGCCAAGGGAGGAATGGTAGCGATTGGGGATATCGAAACCGGCCATGCACGCAAGACCTCAACCCCCGGTAAAGATGGTAATAATGGCCTGAACGCCGGGCAGATCGGTGCCTCTTCGTTAGGCAGTTTCGTGACAGACTCACACCGCGATCGGCCCGTCAACGGCTGGCATGGTAACGGTAAAAGCGGTGAGTTCTCGACGACCCGCACGACCGGGAGTTATTTCGGCTTTCATCATTTGAAGGTGGAAAAGCAAGACGGAATGGTGACCTACAGTCTCTACTATAAGGCCAATAAGAACCGGCCCGCGTTTATCGCCGTGGTGAGAGGGGATAACCTGAATGCCATGGAGGTGAAATATGCCAACGGCAAGCCGGTGAAATCTCCAGGTTCGGTAAAAACGATCGTTAAGGACTTCGTCGAATATCAAAATGCGGAATTAAAAGCCATCAAGGATGGCGTCAGCCTGGCCGCCGGCATCAATAAAGATATCGCGGAAAAGCTCGGCGCGAAATACGCCAAGCTCGCCAAGGATTTGGAGGCAGGAATTCAAGGCAGATATATCCGCAATGTGCAGGATGCGGAGAAAACCTACGAGCAATTGACGAAGGGCTTGAACAAAAAGCTCAAGGCGCAGGATAAAGCGGCGATTGTCGCCTGGTTGAAAAAGATCGATGCGGAACAGTATGCCCGCAATGCGCGGGTATTGGGCAAGGGGTTTACCGGCGTGGACTGGGCGATTAAAGGGGCTGACCTGATAAACGCCGCGATCGAGGGTTTCTCTACCGGCAGCTGGAAAGCGTTCCGTAATCAGCTTGAGGCACTCGGGTTGTCCATCGGGGCAGGCTACACGCTCTCCGCTATCGCCGCGTTTTTCGCGCCGACGCTGGTGTCGTCGACGGTGGGCATTTTTGCATTCGCTTATCTGTTTGGCTGGGCTACCAGCTATATCGATGCGGCTCTTGCAGGAGAACTGGAAAAATTCATCCTCGAGATGTAACGAGTTCATGGCAGAAGAGGGGGCATGCCCCCTCTTTTATGGGGTATGAACGCGCCCTGAACAATGCATTAGCATGTCTCATGTTGATCTTAAGTTGATGATTTTTATCTGTGTAGTATGCCTTATGTAGCCACCTCCTCCGTCATCGAATAATTTCATTACTTTTCTTCCTGTTATGTGATTTTCTTCACGTAACACACTATTTATCATCCTTTATTCATTAGTGATATTTACATATAACAATTGTTCTCCTAGTTTGTTCATGGTTATTAACATTCGGATTAATGTTCTGTTGGAGTACGGATATGTTGACAGGAAGGTGGGTGCCTCTGCCCTTTATCCTTGTGGTTTCCTTATTGGCTGGGTGTATTGAAGTGGATATGTCCGTTCCCAGCTTTCCGGATATGGCTGCCAGTTTCGGTGTTTCTGAAGGGCATATTCAGCGTACGATCACCTATAACTTCTTGGGGTTTGTGTTTGGTGCGTTGATTTATGGCCCATTGTCAGAGTCGATTGGTCGACGAAAAACCATGTTGATCGGTGGGGCTATCATGCTGTTGGGTGCTCTGGGATGTACCTACGCCACTTCAATCGATCTTTTGATGTTGTCCCGCTTTATTCAGGGGTTGGGGGCTTGCACCCCGGTGGTAGTAGCTTACGCGATCATCGCAGACCGGTATCAAGGGGCGGCCATGTACAGCATGATCGGTCTGGTTAATGCCTGTATCTCGATTTTCATGTCGCTAGCGCCAATCGCCGGGGGGTGGATTAATGAGCATTGGGGGTGGAGAGGAAACTATGCGGTTGTCGCGGTGATCACCGCAGCGGCGGTACTGCTGGAATTGTTGTTCCTGCCGGAAACGAAGAAAGAAAAAACGCCATTCGATCTCAAAGCCATTGTGGGAAGCTATGCCCGGCTGACGGCGAGCTTCCAATTCATGCGATTATCGTTGATTCCTTCACTTTTCTTCGCTGCTTATATGGTATTCATCGCTTCCAGTGCTTTTCTTTACCGTGAAACCTTTGCGTTCTCGCTGTCGGCATTTGTCGTTCACTTTTTTATTATCGTGGCGTCATTTTCAATCCCCAGCCTCTTTTCCGCCCGTATTATCGCCGCATTTGGTGGCGATCGGCGCGCTGAGAAAATCGGTATGGCGTTAGCCATCGTCAGCATTCTAGCTCTACTGACGGCGACAACGCCTTGGGCGATCACCCTGCTGATGAGCCTGTTCTGCTTCGGGTTTTCTATCTGCTATCCGACGCTGTTCGCACGTTCCATGAGTGTCTACCCTGAAATTTACGGTGTGGCGGCCTCCTATATTATGAGCATGCGCTCGCTGCTGGTTGTGGCTATCACGGGGATGGCCAGCTACGTCTTTATCGGGCGGCCGGAGGAAATGAGCTATGTGATGGCGAGTGTGATAGGCGTTGTCTTATTGTTGTCTATGTTGAGTATCGTGGCATCCCCAAGCAAAGCTGAAGAATAAATAATCGTTTTCGCGTGACCCCCGGCTAAATATTTATATTTGGCCGGGCTCGGCATGACTTTTTTAAATACATGTATTCCTTCATCTGGAGAATATCTATGGAAAATGAAACCATGGTTTCGAAGGGCGGTTTGTCTGCCGCCTATACTGATAAATGGGAACAGCGCGCATCAATAAGAACCCGCCCCGGTAAATTTATCGACTTTACTATTCCTGGCGCATTTTTCCCCGAGGAGAATCAGCCGATATTTTTGGCTGACATGATGAGCAGCATGGACAATGAGAGGAAGTCGAAAATACTTACTCAGTCATTGTTTAAATACCTCAATGATATCGTTAATCTTGAGATCAAACTCATTAACTCAGCATGCAATAAAATTATCTACGGCGATCTCGCTGTCAAATTCGACGAACAGATTAAATTGAATGCCTATACCGTCATCATCGACGAGTATTACCATGTTTATATCGCCCGACATATGATCAATCAACTTAGAGAACATGATGCCGATCTCGGTGCGCTGAGTTACCCGGATTCTGACGCCTATGTGGCCGTTACAGAGGTGATGAAACGGTTACCTGAGCGCTGCCATGACATTTTCGAGATCATTGCGGTGTGCATTTTCGAAACGACCCTGGTGAGAGAGCTGGTGGAGTTCTTTAATAGTGACGGCGTTCATCCATCGATTAAATACTATGTTAATGACCATATGAACGATGAGTCCAGACACTATATTTTCTTTCTCGAATTACTTGGCTATATCTGGACGAGGTTGGATGAAAACGATCAGGCGATGACGGCGGGCAGATCGCTGATTTCGTAAAAATGTATTTGAATGTTGAGTCAGAGAAACAGTTTAACATTGAGCTGTTATCGAAGATAACTCATGATTGCGAAGCCAGCCGGGAGTCAATCAATAAGGTTTATCGCGGTTTTGAAGTGACGCCTGATGTCCCCATTGTCAAAAACGTGCTAATGGCTTTGAAACGAACCGGCATTCTGAATTCGCCGATAGTGCGCCAGGGATTCGAAAATATTGGTTGGATAATTTAATCATGGAGATGGGTATGGATAGTTTCGCCTCGCATAAAACACATTCTAAATTGGCCTGTTTGACTGAAACAAAAATGTTGGCCGATGAAATAAAAGCGCGTTTACGAAATAGCAATTCGCTTATTCTTCCATTAGAGAGAAATCTTGAACTGGTCGATCAATTGACGGAGTTTGAGCTCGGTCGTTTCCTCCTGCATAACCGCGGCCTCAATGGCTACTGGACGTCTTACATTTTCCAGCATCCTGCCGGAAAACCCGCTGAACATGTTTTGGAAGACTGGCTTCTGAATCGCTCGTTGCTGTGCCGGGCGCGCGAGCGTTACTACCGTTATCAGACCTTGCTGGCTGAGTTGATTACGCAGGCGGAGACCCTGGCTTCAATCCCGTGCGGCGTGATGGATGATTTATTGGATTTGGATTACAGCGGCCATGGCGCGGTGCAATTGACCGGCATTGATCTTGACCCGGAGTCACTTTATCACGCCAACGAAAAGGCCAAGCGCGTTGGCATGGCGAACCGTTGCCGATTCTCGCAGCAGAATGCCTGGGAGTTAAAAGAAAAAAACGCTTTCGATGTGATTACCAGTAACGGCCTGAATATGTATGAGTCTGACCCGGACAGGCTGGTGGCTTTGTATCGTCGGTTCTTCGAGGCATTGAAACCAGGGGGAACCTTGTTGCTCAGTTTCCTCACGCCACCGCCGGAAAAGAACGCGCCCACCGGTGAGTGGGATAAATATGAAACGCCAATGGCGGACCTTTTGCAGGAGTTCGCGATCTTTGGCGACATTATTCAGGCTACCTACCTTAATTTCACTTCAGAAGCAGAGATCAGACAACAGATAACCCAGGCAGGGGTCACGGTTAAAGATATCAACTACAGCTCACGCGGCGTATTGCCGATTCTCGTGGCGGTAAAACCCTGATAACCCAAAAGAGTAATATCCATGAAGATTCTGAACATTCTCGTCAACCATACCGTAGAACCGTTGCGCAGCCATATTGTCCGTTACTTGCTGGATGCCGGCCACTTTGTCTACTGAATCGGTCTGAGCGACGCTGAGCGAACGCGCTGGACAGGTTCACAGCACAACCTCTTTTGCTATTCCGACGTTGGCGATCAGCGTATCGACTATGAGCTCTGTCTCGAAGAAAGCGCATCGGTGAGAGGCCCCATCGTCCGGTTAGCCGTTTTCGCCGATCGACAAAATGTGTTGTTCCAGATTCATGCTGAAGAAGATGGGAATATCAGGGCGTTAGCTCAGCGTGAGCTGCATTGGCGGGAAGCCCGCCGAGCGTTGTCGCAGACGGTGTTGGGCGAGTTGTTCATCGATGGCGTGGTCATGCTCAGCCGTGAGGCGAAAGATCTGGATATTGCTCTGCCCGAAGGGCCAAACCGAGTTACGGATTGGCTGGTTGCCCAGCAGAGGGTACAGCAAGAGCAGCGAGCGCTGGAAAACGACGAACTGCGTTATGGCTGCTTCAACCTGAGGGATGAAGTGTCTGCCGTTAACGATGCTGCAGTGGTTCAACGGACGATCGATGGCGTTGCGCAGCCGCAACAGGCTTTGCTGTTGGCTTTCCAGTTGCAGTTTCTGCTCAACGCACGGCGGCCTGGGCTTTATGCACTGCAATTGCAAGATAGGCAACGCAGCAGCAAAGTATTACGGTTACTCAACGGAAGGGAAACATACGCCGATCTCTCTCCTTGGTTAGTGCGGGTACTGCAGGGGGACCCGGCGAACCCATTCTACGAATCCCATCATGACGGCCGTTTTTTATCTGTGGTTGGCGTGGATGTCATCATGGATGAGGGGGATGTCGACACGGCAGCGGCCCCGATCAGGATCGTATGGAACAGCACGCGCTGTACGCTCAGTTTGCAATTTTATGGCGAAAACCCATTTTTCGACGTTGTAGCCGCTAATATCGATGAGTTTATGGCGGCGCTCGCCACATTCATGCGTAATGAAGGGGATATAGATGCGTTGACCGGCGTGTCTGAAAATAGCTACCAACGTTATTATGCGAAAATTAATGCCACGCAATGTGAATATCCGAGACAGACTATCGTCGGGATGTTTGAACAACAGGCACGGGCGCTTAACGATCACCCTGCAGTGATAACGAAAAATGAAGTGCTCAGTTATCGAATGCTTCAGCAACAGGCCAGTCGCCTTGCCGACTATCTGCAACGGCAATATGGAGTAGCGGCAGGCGACAAAATTGCCTTGATGATGCCGCGTGAGGCGGAGTTGGTAGTATGCCTGATGGCCGTGCTTAAGCTGGGGTGCACCTATATTCCGATCGACAAAAATGCGCCCGTAGTGAGGACCTATTCTATTTTGGCCGATGCCCAGCCGGCGTTAATCATCGGTGCGCATGCTCAGTCAGCCGGCAGCCTGCCGCAAGGGCTGAATTATTTGGATTGGCGTGAATATGCCGCTTCTCCTTTCGCTGGGGCCGACGGTTGCAACGAATTCCCCTCCCAGGCTGAGGCTTCGGCATTGGCCTATATTATTTACACCTCGGGAACAACAGGTAAGCCTAAAGGGGTTGCCGTAGAACATCGCAGCTTTGTGAATATCGCCAGCGATATTTCTCGACGCATGTCTGTGACGCATCAGGATCGTTTTCTGGCGATCACTACGTTGGCATTTGATATTTCAACTCTGGAAATATTTATGCCGCTCATGTTTGGCGCCACGGTGGTATTAACCGACCAGAAGACGTTGTTGGCGAATAATGACTTGCCGCAGTTTATCGCGAGTCATTCCGTGAGCCTGATGCAGGGGACGCCTTCTTTTTGGCATCAGGTCGTGCAGCAATATGCCGAGACAACGCTACCCGTTCGGGCATTGTGCGGTGGGGAAGCGGTGCCGCATGCGGTGGCGCGTTGGTTGTCAGAAAACACCGAGCGTGCGTGGAATGTGTATGGGCCAACCGAAACGACGGTTTGGTCTACCGCGGATGAACTGTTGCCTGGGGTTGATAGCGTCACCATTGGGCGCCCGCTGGCGAATACCCAGTGCTTTATCTTGGACGAACGGCGGCGTTTACTTCCTCCCGGCGTGATCGGGGAAATGTATATTTCGGGGCTGGGCGTTGCGCGCGAATACTACGGCAATGCGCGTCAGACGCAAGCAAGCTTTTTGCCGAACATATGTTCCAGCACGCCGTCAGCCTGGTTCGGTCGCATCATGTACAAGACGGGCGATCGCGTGCGTTGTTTGCCCGACGGCAGATTTGAATACCTCAGCCGATGGGATAACCAGATAAAATTGCGGGGACATCGGATTGAACTGGGTGAAATAGAGTCGGTTTTGCGAACCTACCCCGGGATGCAGCAGGTTGTTGTAAATTTACAGCCGGCCAAGGAAGAACAACAGGCGTTCCTGGTTGCCTATTATCAGGCCAAATCGCCGGTGGCACGCCAGCAACTGCAGGATTATCTGGTGACGCTGCTTCCGGACTACATGCTCCCCAGCGCTTATATGTACCTGCCTGAGATCCCCTTGAATATGAATGGCAAAGTGGATCGTAAAGCCTTGCCGCCGGTACAAGCGCAAGATAAAGCGCATTACGTAGCGCCGGGAAACGAGTTCCAGCGATGCCTGTGCCAGCTATTCCAGGATGTATTGGGGAGCGAAAGCGGACGAATCGGCATTACCGACGACTTTTTTGCTTTGGGAGGCAACAGCCTGTCGGCCATTCGCTTGGTAAATCGCATAAACGGTACGCTTCAGTGCGATCTGAAAGTTAAAGATATTTTCGAAAGAAAAAATGTGGCCAGGTTAACGCCATTGGTGGCCGCCGGGCGCGGCAGTTTTCTTTACCAAGACTACCAGATTGCGCAATGTGATGAGACCCATCTGTACCATCCTTTTCCGCTGAATAATGTTCAGCAATCTTATTATCTGGGACGAATGAAAAGTTTCGATCTCAGCGAGGTCTCTACCCATATTTATAATGAATTTATTTTCGACCATATTGATCACGACAAATTGGAGCGTGCCTATAATCAACTTATTGCACGCCATCCTGCGTTGCGCACCGTATTTGAAGAGGGAGAACAGCGATTTTTAAGTGCGGTAGCGCATTACAAAATAGGCTACCACCCCCTGAGAAATGAAGACGAGCTATTGGCTTTGCGCACCGAGTACTCGCACAAGGTTTACAAACCGGATTGTTATCCGCTGTTCGATATTTTCCTGAGCGAGTATCAAGGGAAATACCTTCTGCATGTCAGCTTTGATGCCATTATCATTGACATGACCAGTTTTGAAATATTATTCGGCGAGTGGATTGCGTTATATCACGACGAAAATCTGGTGCTGCCGCCGCTGGACATCAGCTACCGCGATTATCAGCTGCAGTACGAGCGCCTGCGCGGCGGCGCATTATTTGAGCGGGCACAGCAATATTGGCTGCAGAAAATCGATGACTATACGCTGGAGGCCGGATTACCGCTGGCCGCGCATCCCGCCAGGATCGATAAGCCGAGCTTCCGGCGTTTGTCTGCGACGATACCTATGTCGAGTTGGCAAAAGATCGTCGACAAATGCCAGCGCTTCAATATTAGTCCGACCGCTCTGATCCTTGAGCTCTACAGCAGAACGTTATGTTATTGGTCTGGTCAAGAGAGCCTTTGCCTTAATTTAACGCTGTTCAACCGTTTGCCGTTACATTCTCAGGTCGAGCAAATTATTGGCGATTTCACCGTTTTAAGCCTGTTCAATTACCAACGTCAAAATGGCGTTGCGATGAGCGAGCAGCTATCGGCTATCCACCGCACCTTGCTTAATGACGTCGATAATAATTTATTTGACGGCATTGACGTACAGCGTTTGTTGAAACAGCGGCGGAATCTATCCGCCAATACGGTTATCGCGCCGGTGGTGCTGACCAGCGTGCTTGGCATGAACAATAAAGCGAGCATGTTTGAATTGCCGCTTAATGAAGGATATCGCGGCGTTCAATACGCGATCTCCCAAACGTCTCAGGTGTGGCTCGACCATAAAGCCTACGAAAACGATGAAGGGTTCGTTGCCGAGTGGGATTATGTCGAACAATTGTTTGATGAAAAAACCATCAAGGCCATGCACGAGGGCTATTGTTCTCTGATTCGATGGGTGGCAGAACACGATTGGGAAACCATGTCATTCCCGCAGCCTGAACTGCCGGCGGAACATGCGGAAGCGGTCATGCGCTGGAATGCCACGCAAAGTACGGTGTCGGAGCAAACGCTGCACGGGTTGTTCCTTTCCAGTCTGGAAACGCCGCAAACGGCCGAGCGCATTGCGGTGATCGAAACCGAGGGCGAACGCCACTTTACCTACGCCAGGCTGGAACAGGACAGCAATACGCTGGGGCGTGCGCTATTGCGGCATACCAAGGGCGAAAAGGGGCGTATTACCGCTATTCTGCTGGAGAAAGGGTATGCGCAGGCCGTCTCAACCCTTGGGATCATGAGAAGCGGCGGCGCTTATTTGCCGTTGCACATCGAATGGCCATGGGAGCGCATACGCGACATTCTGCAGCAAGCCCGGTGCGATATCTTGCTGCTCTCTGCTCAGCAGTGTCATGATCTGGCACATGAGCTGTCGGCGTTGCCTTCGGATATCACGATTTTGGTGTTCGACGAGATAGTGGCGCCGGCGCAGGAACGTGCGTCGACGGAGGTTGCCTGGCCGATCGTCAGGGCTGACGATCTGGCCTACATTATTTTTACCTCTGGCTCTACCGGTAAACCGAAAGGGGTAGCGATCGATCACCAGGGGGCGGTCAATACCATCCTGGCTGTTAACCAACGTTGGTCGGTCGGCCGGGAAGACCGGATACTGGCGCTGTCCGAGCTGAGCTTTGATCTGTCCGTTTACGATCTGTTTGGCTTGTTGGCTGTGGGGGGCGGCGTGGTGATCCCTTCCCAGCGTGAGACCAAAGCACCGCAAGCTTGGGTGGCCGCGCTGCGCCGACATGACGTGACCCTCTGGAACTCGGTGCCGCAATTAGCGGGCCTGCTGGTTGACGAAGTCGAACCTGCGACGCGGGCGCTAACCCGGTTACGGCTGTTCCTGTTGAGCGGCGATTGGTTGCCGCTCAATTTGCCCGATCGCCTGAAAACCCAATCGCCAGACGGCAAGATGGTGAGTCTGGGGGGCGCGACAGAGGGCAGCATCTGGTCCATTTGGCATGAAATCGAACGGGTAGACGCGAGGTGGAAAAGCATTCCTTATGGCGTCGCCATGCCGAATCAACAGATGTGGGTGCTGGATGAGTGGGGGAGTGCTTGTCCTTTCGGCGTAACCGGAGAAATACATATCGGTGGGCTCGGCGTTGCTCAGGGATATTGGCAGGCTGAAACGCTGACTCGAGAACGTTTCATTTATCATCCAACCTATGGACGCCTGTACAAAACCGGCGATCTGGGCCGCTGGTCGGCGGAAGGCTATATCGAGTTCCTCGGCCGAAGAGATGCCCAGGTCAAGCTTAACGGTTATCGCGTGGAGCTGGAGGATATCGAGAATAACTTGAGCCAATTACCTGGGATCCGGCAGACGATCGTGCGGCTCAGCGAAGGTGACCTCATGGCTTACGTTGTTCCCGAGACGCAACAGCCGGTGCCGCTCTATTTTGCTAACCGCGACGCATTCGTGCTTTCGCTGCCGGCGTTACGTCAAGATCTGCAATCTTCGCGAGCGATACCCTATCCGCTGGATGAAACGGTTTACCGCGCCCGCAAGAGCACTCGCCAGTTTACCGCGGAGGCGTTATCCGCCGAAACCATCAGCAGTCTGTACGAAGCGCTGCCGGGGTGGTTGACGCAACAGATGGCGCAAGAGGGAAGCGCGCTGCCGCCTGCATCTTTGGCCGGGCTGTTGGCCGTCTGCGCCGCTTTCCGTTCGCCGCAGCGCGCGTTGCCAAAATATCGCTATCCTTCCGCCAGCAGCCTCTATGCGGTGCAAGTGTATCTCGGGCTCCCGGCGGCGATGGGAGAATATGCCGCGGGTTATTACTACTACCATCCGCTGGAACAGCATCTATACCAGGCAGAAGCGTCGGGGGAGCACACCGGGCCTTATCTGGACTTGGTGGTTCGGTGGGAAACCATCACCGCGTTATATGCCGAGCGCGCATTCGCTTTGGCGCAGATAGAAGTCGGCCACATGTTGGCCTTGCTGACTGAGCATCTCCAGTCTTTGGGCGTCGCTTATTACGTCAAGCCCGCTGACGCCGTTTCACCTGACGAGGGCGCATTAGCGTGTCGGATCCATCTCGGCGCTTGCGCCGTCACTTCACCGCCGCAAGTCAGCGTCGATTTCAGCGTGATGGAAAACGCGGGGGGCGCCTATGTCGCTCGCGCGTCAGGGCGACACTATTGCCTCGGCGAGACCTCCGTGCTGGCCGAATCATCAGACGTGTACGGGGTGTTGCAGTCGTCTCAGGTGTTGTTGCAGGTCCATGGCGCTAAGAACGCGTGTCATTATCAGGCCAGTGGCTGGATGATGCAGCGATTTGGCGCGCTCGCCGCCCAGCGGCGAATTGGCGGCTGCATTCTTGGCGTCACGCCGGCCGAGGACACGTTGTGCAGCATGGCGATAGGGTATGCGCGGGCCGAAGATGAACCGGCCTTTGACGTTCCTGCGCTTACTGTCTCGATGACCCAGGCGATCAGACGGCATTTGGCGCGTCGTTTGCCGGACTATATGTTGCCGCAGCACATTACTTTGATCCCGGAAATCCCCTTGTCTAACAACGGTAAGGTCGATACATCACGCTTGCCGAAAGTCGTCAAGCACAGCGAATGTCTGGCTCCGCGCAGCGATGATGAGATACGGATGCGCCGACTTTGGGCGGAGCTTCTGGACAAGCGTGAAGAGCGAATCGGTTGTGACCAAAGCTTTTTCACTCAAGGGGGGAATTCGCTTCTGGCTATGCGACTGGTACGCAAGATCAGCCTCGCGACGGGAACCGAGATGCGTCTGGAAGACCTCTACAACAACAATACGATTCAGGAAATGGCGGCGTGGGTCGCCGGGCAACCTTGTGGCAACGGCAGAGAAGAAGGGGCGCTGTAATGATGTTGACGGATTTATTGAACAACCTGAAAAAAAATAACATTTTATTGTGGGCCAAAGCGGACGATCGGTTGGGTTTTTCTGTCGACAAGGATATCGGCTTTGGTGCCGATCTGAAGGCTGAAGTAGCGGCACGCAAAGACGAATTGTTGACGCTGTTACAGGACAATGGCGTGACCAGCGAACAGCTCGCGAAGGAAAAGTCTTTTCTGAGGCTGCCGCCAAGTAGCTGGCCACTTGCGCTGGACTCAATTCAGCAAGGCATGTATCTGCAAAGCGACATCGACGGCTTGCCGTACACCTATACGGTACCCTTGTTCATTGGATTGCCGCAGGTGGATATCGCGCGGTTGCGGAACGCGCTGCAAAACTTTTTACGGCATCAGCCCCTGTTGCGTCAGTCGATTGATAGCGATATGACGCGCGTTTTTCTGGCGCCTGAGCAGTTTGCACTGGAAGTAGAAAGGATTTCCTGGTCCGAGCTGGAAAGTAAGAAACGGGCGTTGGCACAACAAACCTTCCCGATGCCGGAAGGGCAGTTTGCGCGCTTTGTGCTGCTGGTGCGGGCTGAGACGCAAGAGGCCGTTTTGGCGTGCGTTCACCATCATATGCTGTCTGATGCCCCTTCCGTCCAGCATTTTGCTCATCAACTGTTGAGTGCGTACGCCACACCGTCTGTATCGGCGCAGCCTGAAGCGGGGTACCTGGATTACTCCGCATATCAGCAGTGGCGGGTGCGGCAAGATGATGTTCAGGCGTTCAGAACATCGTTGGCCGCCCGTTTGAATCAGGCGGAACCGCCGGCATTGCGGCAGCGCCATCTCTCTGGCGTGGAGAATCGTGCCTTTGCCGTGCAGGCAGGATTGACGTCGGAGGTTGTCGCGCGTTTGACGCAGGCATGCGGCGAACGGGGACTGACGCTCTATTCTCTGTTGTTTACGACGTTCGCCCATGTATTACGGACCTTTAGCGGCCAGGACAGCGATTTCCCTATTGGACTGACAGTGATGAATCGCCCCGAGGCGTTCAGCCGCGCCATTGGGCCGTTTATCAGCACCCTGCCGGTCATCGCCGCATTGCGCGCAGACCAAAGCGTGTTGAGCAATGTCAAAAGCATTCAGCACGATATTCTGCAGTTGCAGGAACATCCGTGGGTAAACATTGGGCACTTGGCCCCGGAGATCGACGGTGGCGCGGTGCGCATCAATGAACTGGTTCAGCTGCTGTTTACCTTCCATAACTTTGAAAACGGCGATATCGCCGTCCCCGGTGTGGAATATCGTCTGGAGCCTTATCCCGATCTGGCGGAAAAGTTTGGCATGTCCTTATTTGCCGCTCAACGAGACGGTCAAATCGATTTCACGTTAACCGCGGCGGAGAATCGTTACGAAGAGGACTACGTTCGCAATATTCTCGAGGCTTTGGTTTATGCGCTGGGCCAGTTTGATCGGCAATCCTGGGAGACGCCGCTCGAACAAATCGATTTAATTACGCCAGCCCAGCGTCGGCAGGTGCTGTCCGAATGGAATGACACGCACTGCGATTATTCAGAAGATGAGCATATTGCGTCTTTATTGGAAGCGCAGGTCGCGCTGACGCCGGACAATATCGCCTGTGCGGATCGGCATCGGCAATTGACGTATCGCCAGTTGAATCTACAAGCCAATCAGTTGGCGGCCGCCTTATCGGCACGCGGGGTGGGGCATGGCGCATGCGTTGCGCTGTGTCTGGATCGCAGCGTCGAGCTGTTGGTCGGTATTTGGGCGATCCTGAAATTGGGGGCCGCCTATTTGCCTGTCGACCCGGCATTCCCCGACGATCGTCTCGATTACATTCTACAAGATAGCCGGGCCGAGGTGATTATCTGCCATCAGGCCTACCGACACCGGGTGGCGGCGCCAGGGCGGCGGCTGGTGGTGTTGGATGATGAATCGCTGCGCCACGAGCTTGAGCTGTTGAGCGATGAAAACATGGCGCGTCAGATATCACCGAACGATCTGGCCTATGTCATCTATACCTCCGGGACCACAGGGCAGCCCAAGGGGGTGATGTGCACGCACCGCGGTTTGATCAACCGTATCCAATGGATGAATAAATCCTATCCGCTGACGGCAGCCGATCGGGTGTTACAAAAAACGCCGTACATTTTTGATGTCTCTGTATGGGAACTGATTTGGGCCTCTCTTTACGGTGCCAACATCGTTTTTGCCGATCCGGACGGCCACAAGGACGCGGATTATCTGATTGAACTGATCGAGCGCGAAACCATCACCGTACTGCATTTTGTGCCATCAATGCTGGCGGCTTTTACCGAGACGTTACAGGGCATTCAGCGCGATCGAAACGTCAGCTTGCCGAGCTTGCGCTACGTGTTCTGCAGCGGTGAAGAACTCAAACTGACCCAGGTCAAAGGGATTAAGCAGTGTTTGCCTCATATCGCCCTGCACAATCTTTATGGGCCAACCGAAGCCTCCATCGATGTGCTGTATTTCGACTGTAACGATCCGGATATAGATAACGTCGCGATCGGGCGGCCGATTGATAACATGAAAGTGTTGGTCCTGGACAAAGGGCAGCGGCTTTTGCCGCCCGGTGCGGTGGGTGAACTCTACCTTTCCGGCGTCGGACTGGCGCGCGGCTATCTGAATAAAGCGGCGCTGACGGCGGAGAAATTCATCGTCAATCCGTATTGCACCGAATGGGATGAGCGGGCGGATGACTATGCCTGTTTGTATAAAACCGGTGATTTGGTGTATCAGCGGAATGATGGGCAAATCGTTTATGTTGGCCGCAATGATTTTCAAGTGAAAATACGCGGATATCGCATTGAGTTGGGTGAAATCGCCCAGCATCTCGAAGCGTTTGACTTGGTGCGCCAGGCGGTGGCGCTGGTTTATCAACAGCCCCATCCCCGCCTCGTGGCCTATTACACGGCGCAGGCACCGTTGCCGGAGGCGACGCTACAACACTTTCTTGCCGCCGCCTTGCCCGAGTACATGGTGCCGGAGACCTTTATCTGGTTGAAAGAATGGCCCGTCACGGTGAATGGCAAACTGGATCGGCGTGCGCTTCCTGAACCGTCTCTGCCGGTCGTACAGGAACGTGTCACACCGCGGTCGGAGAGGGAAGCGCAGATCGCCGCCATTGTTGCGGAAATGATGGGGATCGATGAAGCGCATTTCAGCTGTGAGGCTAACCTGTATCAGTTGGGGCTGGACAGCATCATGGCGATCAAGCTGGTGAGCAAATTGCGCCAGGCGATGGGCGTATCGATCCGGGTGAAAGACGTGTTCGCCAGCAAAACCGTGCATGCACTCCATTTACGGCTCGCTCAGCATCAGCAGCAGGTGATGATTGAAGGTAAACGGGAGCAGGGCGTATTGGTTGGCGAGCTGCCGCTGCTGCCTGTCCAACGCTGGTTCTTTGATTGCGCATTCCCTTATCCGAGTTATTGGAACCAGGCGTTTCTGCTGGATGTGCCGGCGCTGGACGTCGAACGCCTGCGCGAAGCGCTGCACGCATTGATTCAACATCACGATGCGCTACGCCTGACGTTTACGTCTGAGGATTCGTCGCATTGGCGCCAAGGCTATCAACCGATGACGGACGCCATCGAACTGCGGTGTCATCATGTCGAACGCTCGGCGCTGCAATGGCAAGAGGCCCTGTCCGCCGTGCTGACCGAATGGCAAAGCGATATCGATCTGGCCGACGGGCCGCTTTATCGTTTTGGTTATGTCACGGGGTTTGACGAGGGGCGAGCCCGTATTTTCTGCGCTTGCCACCATTTGGTGCTCGATAGCGTCAGCTGGGGCATTCTGGCTCGCGATCTGGCGAACGCCTACCACGGTGAAAGCCTTGGGGATAAGGGAACGAGTTATCGTCAGTGGACTGAGCACTTCGAGCAATATTGTGCCAATCACGCGGAAGAGGCGTCTTACTGGCGGGACAGGATGGCGGACTACCGCCACGTTGCGTTGCCGGCTGCGCGCGGCGCTACGCTGGCATGCAGCCGCCTCGCGTTATCAATAAAAGTGACGCAGGCGCTGCAAACCGAGGGTTTACGTGCCTTCAATGCGAAAATCGACGAATGTTTGCTGGCGTGTGCAGACGGCATGCTCGCTCACTGGTTTAACGGAGAGCTGACCCATGTGACCGTTGAAGGGCACGGACGCGAAGAGATTGATGCCGCTCTGGACGTTCATCGTTGCGTCGGGTGGTTCACGTCACTTTATCCCTGTGCGCTCTCATCCTCTCCCGATCCGGCAATGCGTTTGCAGGCGGCCAAAGCGCAACTGCGCGGCGTGCCTCATCAGGGCGTAGGATTTGGCGCGTTTGCCCGTGAGCTAGGGTTGCCGCTGCCCAATGTTTGTTTCAACTATCTGGGACAGCTGACTTCGCCGGATGAAAAGGATTGGGCGCTGGTCATGTCGCCGGTCGGTGAGACGCGCCATCCTGACAACGGCTTGCCTTTCGGTATTACGCTCTTTAGCTACATAGAGCAAGGTCGGTTGCAGCTCGAAGTCGTCAGTGGTCTGTCCGGTGAGCAAAATCAACAGTTGCTGGAGGCCTGGGAGGCGGCTATAGACACGCTGATAGCGTGCTGTGAACGGCAGGGAAGAACCCAATACGGCCTTGGCGATTTCATCAATGTTGCGGATGAACGCGACTTACAGCATTTACCTCTGCAGGGCGGTGCCGAAAACGGCGACTGCTTTGCCATGACCGAGATTCAGAAAGCCTACCTGGTTGGGCGTTTTGAAAACTATGAGATCGGCAACGTCGCCAACCACATCTACAACGAGTTCGTTTATCCGCGCCTTGATGACGAACGTCTGGAGCTGGCGATTAACCGATTGATCGCCCTCTGTCCGGTGCTGCGCACCGTGTATGACGCGGAAAGCATGACTCAGCGCTTCATTTCGGTGTCGCAGGCCGGCCATTATGCCTTGGCGGTGAATGACCTGCGCCTCGACGATGAGGCTACCGCGCTGGCGCGTGCGCGCAAGCGTCTGTCCCATCAGGTCTATCAGGTCGACCGTTTCCCGTTGTTCACTTTTGAAATCAGCCGGCTGCGCGATCGCGACGTGCTGCATATCAGTCTCGATCTGATTTTGCTGGATGTGCAAAGCCGTCTGGCGCTGTATCAACTGCTTAATGCGCTGTATCGGGGAAATGTCTTGCCGCCGCTGGCAACCGTGAACTTCAAAGACTACCAGGAGCATCTGGCCCACCTGAAGGCCTCCCGTTGGTATCAACGAGATTGCGCTTATTGGCAGGACAAGCTGGCCGATATGCCGCTGCGGCCAAACTTACCGCTCAAGGTGCCGTCGGCCACGGTTGAACACCCGCGCTTTGCAGAGCATACGCTATATATAGACAAACAAATTTGGCAGGATTTCAAACGGCAAGCGCAGCATTATCAGGTCTCATACTCGTCGGTATTGCTGAGCCTCTATGGCTACCTCATCGCGCGATATTCCGGCAACAGCGAGTTTCTCATTACCATGACGCTGTTCAACCGCTACGCGGTTTGCGAGGACGTAAACGACATTTTGGGTGATTTTACCTCGACCAACCTGTTCCATTTTCGCGATGCCGGCGAGGACCTGTTCACCACCATCGAGACGACGCATAAGCGCATGTGGGACGACATTCAGCATGCATTGTACAGCGGGTTGGATGTGCAGCGCGATCTGGTGAAACTGCACGGTCTGGATCGCCATTCGGCG
Organism: Serratia sp. HRI; assembly: GCF_010119335.3. NCBI lineage: Bacteria > Pseudomonadati > Pseudomonadota > Gammaproteobacteria > Enterobacterales > Yersiniaceae > Serratia > Serratia sp. HRI. The sequence goes on from NZ_CP083690.1 coordinate 4,805,257, forward strand.
GTGTCGCCGTTGGTCTTCACTGGCGTCGTAGGGCAACAAACCGGCGATTGGGATAAACAGGCGTATCTGGAAGACAGCGAGGCGCGCGAGCAGCGATATTGGTGTGCGCAAACCTCTCAGGCTTGGATCGACCTGCAGGCTATTGAAGTCGATGGCCGCTTTATGAGCAAGTGGCTTTATGTCGAACAGCTGTTTGATGAAGAAACCATTGCGCATCTGAATCGCGCCTATTGCCGGCTGATCTCGCTATTAGCGCAGCAGCCTTGGGAAATGCCGGTGGGATGCGAAAACTATTTGCCTGAAGCACAAAGAGAAATGATGCAGCAGGCAAATGCCGTCACTCAGCCTCTCAGTGAAGAAACCCTGTTCAGCGCGTTCGATCTGTTGGCGACGCAAGCACGGCATCGAGAAACGATCGCGGTGTATGACGGGGAAGCGGCGATCGGCATGACCTATGGCCAATTGAAACAAGACAGCGATGCTTTGGCGCAGCAGGGGGTAGGTTCATCCGCGCCGCTGATTGCCGTATTGGCGGAAAAAAGCTACGCCCAGGTCTGTGCCTGTCTGGCGATCATGAAGGCCGGCAAGGGCTATCTACCGTTGCATGTGGAGTGGCCGGCGGGGCGCATCGCCGATATTTTACAACAGGCCGGTGTAGAACAGCTCTGGCTGACCCGGGCACAGTCGGCGCGTGTGGATATCCGGACACTGAGCGAAGCGGGTTATCAACTTCTGGTCATCGAGGATATGCTGGATGAGGCGACCGCTTTGCCACCGTGTTTCGGCTTGCCGCACGTCAGCGCCGCCGATGTGGCCTATGTCATTTTCACTTCCGGTTCCACCGGGCGGCCAAAAGGGGTCACCATCGATCACCGTGGCGCAGTGAATACGCTGCAAGCGGTGAATCGACGCCTCTCGCTGACCGCTGAAGATGCCCTGTTCGCGCTGTCTGAATTGAGCTTCGATCTCTCCGTCTATGACATCTTCGGCGCGCTTAGCGTCGGTGCGGAGATCGTCTTACCGGCTCAAGAGAGCGTAAAAGATCCGGAACGGTGGTTGCCGCTGCTTGCTGAGCGTGAAGTCACCGTCTGGAACAGCGTTCCACAGCTTGCCGGGCTGCTGGCCGATGCCGTGGCACGGCAGGGCTGCTCACTGCCAAGGCTGCGCGCGTTTTTAATGAGCGGTGATTGGATCCCGCTGAATCTGCCGGAGACGTTGCGCACACTTTGGCCGCACGCTGACTGCATCAGCCTGGGCGGGGCGACCGAGGGCAGCATTTGGTCCGTTTGGTACCCGATAGAGGCGATCGATCCGGCCTGGCGTTCCATCCCTTATGGCACCGCGATGCCTCATCAGACGCTTTATGTTTTGGATCCGCAGGGACAGATGTGTCCGGTTGGCGTGACCGGTGAGCTCTATCTTGGCGGGATGGGGGTGGCATTAAATTATTGGCGAAATCCACAGCTCACGGCGGAGCGTTTCATTTCGCACCCTCGTCACGGACGCCTATACAAGACGGGAGATTTAGGGCGCTGGCATGCGGCAGGTTATGTCGAATTCCTGGGGCGCAACGACTTCCAGGTCAAGCTGCGCGGGCATCGCATTGAGCTCGGGGAGATTGAAAGCCGGCTTCTGCAATGCGGCGGGATCCACCAGGCCGTGGCACTGGTGATGGCGCAGCCGGCACCGATGCTGGTGGCTTATTACGTCGGCGAAGCGAACGCTGACGAGAAAATGCTCCGTTCGCGACTGGCTGAACAATTGCCGGAATATATGGTACCGGCGCATCTTATCGCTTTGGATGCCTTGCCGCTGACGGCGAATGGCAAACTGGATCGCAACGCCTTGCCGCTACCCGCAGCCGAAGAGCAGGCGACTTACTGCCCGCCGCGTGACGACCGTGAACATCAACTGTGTCGGCTGTGGGGCGAGATCCTGCACGTGCCGGCGGATGAACTCAGTACCCAGGCGGATTTGTTCCAGTTGGGCATCGACAGTATCGCCAGTATCCAAATGGCGGGGCGGTTAAGACGCGAATTGCAGCTGGATGTCACGCTGAAAGAGTTGCTGACGTATCGCACCATCGCATCGTTCTACGACACTCTGCTCGGCCGTCAAACCGTTGGCGGTATCCAGACCGTTCAGCGCGAAACGGGGGCCTTGAGCGGCGCAGCTCCGCTGCTGCCCATCCAGCAATGGTTCCTGGCACATGATCGGCCGCATCCGCAGCAGTGGAACCAGTACGGGCTGTTGGTGGCGCCTGGCATGACAATGGCCCGCCTGCAATGCCTGTTGCCGCGCCTCGTGGCGCAGCACGACGCGTTCAATCTGCGCTTCGAAAAAGATACCCAAGGAGAATGGCGTCAATGTTACCAGCCGCAGGCTGCGCTGCCGCCCTGCCACGCTTTGGACATTCGCGCATTGTCGCTGCCGGAAGACCACCCGGATTTTGACGCCGCGCTGTTGCAGCGTTTTGCCGGCTGGCAGCAGGCGTTCGATCTGCAGAGCGGGCCTTTGGCCGCGTTTGCCGTTCTTGAAGGGTACGCGGACGGCAAGGCCAGGGTGTTCGTCGCTTGCCATCACCTGATTGTCGATGCGGTCAGTCTGCAGGTGATCGTCGACGATTTACGACGCCTGAGCCAAGAGGAAACGCTGCCGGAGAAGGCCAGCAGCTATCGCCAATGGGTGAACCATCTGCGGCAACGTGCGCAAATTACCTCTCATGAACGTGAAGAGTGGCTGGGGCAATTGCCGGGCAGCGAAGTTCATGCGTTGCAAGCGCTGGGCGGAACCACGACGACGCGTCATGCCTTTGCGTGGGGAGAAGGGCCATCCTGTCGCTTGATGCAGCACCTCGCCATGTTCGGCATGCAGCCGCAGGACATGGTGGCCTGGGCGGTTGGCCGCGTTTTGCATGATTTGACCGGACAAACCGCCTTTAGCCTATGGTTTGAGGGGCACGGTCGGCAAACGGATGAGCGAACGCTGGATATCTCCAGGACGATGGGCTGGTTCACCAGTCGTTATCCCGTGCGTTTTAGCTATCAACGCGATGCCAGGGAACATTTGCTCGCGGTGAAAAATAATCTGAGACGTTGGTCGCAGCGGGCGGAAAACTTCGGTGTCCTGTGTGGTTTGCCCGTGGTGAGAGAGGACGGCATCAGCATCAACTACCTGGGCAAGATGGAGGCGGCGGGTGACTGGGCGCTGGATCACCACTTTGTGGGGCTGCATCGCCATGCCTCCCAGGAAGGGACGCATCTGATCGATATCGTCGTGTTGAACGTTGGCGATCGTCTTGAATTGCGGGTCGAAAGCCGGCTGCGGGAGCATGACGCGGCCTGGTTGACGCAGCGGCTTATTCGAGAGTTGGAAGATGGCCTGGTATCGATGAATTGGCCATCCTGGCGTTGGTTAACCGAATCGGATGTCGATTTCGCCCTCCCGCAATCCCATCTGGATCGGCTGCAACATGCGCAGGCGGTTGATGCTGTCTTCATGGCCAATAGTCTGCAGCAAGGGATGTTGCACCATTCGCTGGCTTTTGGCGACGCCGATCGGGTGTATCGCGTGGCTACACGCTGGGATTATCACTGTGCGATCGAGCCCGAGACGTTCAAGCGGGCGTGGCAATGGGTGCAACAACAGTTCTCCTGCCTGCGGTTGCGGTTCGATTGGCGCGGTGAAATCGTGCAGGTCGTGGATCATGAAGGGCGCTTCCCTTGGCGCGTCCATGACATCAGCCATCTGTCGCCTGAAGAGCGGGAACACGCCTTGCACAGGCTGCAGGAAAGTGAGCAGCAGGTCAGCTTCGATCTCCAACAAAGCGGACTGTACCGTGTTTGCCTGGTCAAACTGGCGGATGATCACTTCGCTTGCCTGTTCTGTGTACATCACGCGATCCTCGATGGTTGGAGCAGTCCGCTGCTGGTGGGGGCGCTGCATGACGCTTACCTGGCTTTTTCTCACGGACGTGAGCCGGCGGACAGACCGGATCTCTTTGCTTCAGTGCAGCGCTACATTCAACGGTATCGCGATAGGGACACGGATTTCTGGCGCGACTACCTGAGCTCGGTCGACACCTCGCCGGATCTGAGCGGATGGCGCCGTCCGGATGCGGAGTCATCGGCGTTAGCAGCCATTAAGAGCGTCTCCGCTGCGGGGATTTGCCGCTGTGAACTGAGCGCCGAAGAGCGCCGGTGCGCGCTCGACGCTGCCCAGCGCCAAGGCATGACCCTGAACGCCTTGCTGCAATACGCCTGGCACAAGGTGCTCGCACTCTACTCCGGTGCTGCCGTGACCGTAGTGGGCACCGTGGTGGCGGGAAGGATGCTGCCGTTGAATGGTATTGAAAACACGCTGGGCATGTTCCTCAATACGCTGCCGTTGAAGGTGGAGCATCAAAGCGATGTGCCTCTGATTCAGCAGGCACATCGGTTGCAGCAAGATATTAATGAAGCCAATACCCGATGCCTGGTCGATCTGGCTCATCTGCAGCCAGCGGGCCAACGCCTGTTTGACTCGTTGTTCATTTATGAAAATTACCCGCAGCCTGATGAAGACCGCCACCGCGAACTGCGTCATCAATTCGTCGGTCGCAATGAGCAGAGGGATTATCCATTGGTCGTCAGCGTGGAGGAGGCGCCGGACGTTCTGCTGATTAAGCTGGAATATGCGGCGGAGTACTTTGATGCGGCGATGATGCGGCAAGCGATGGCACTGTTAAAGGACATCGTCGGCCACATGGCGAAAGACGCGAGTACGGAGACGGTGGCGATAGCTCCGGTTTATTGTGAGCCGGAGCAACCCTTGTTGCTTCCTGCGCCGGGGAATGCCGCCACCTTATCGCAGGTGTTGGCGCACTACGCATGCAGCCGGTCAGACGCTCCGGCGCTGAGTGACGGCGAGCGCAGCTGGAACTACGCCCAGCTTGACGCAGAAGTGACGCAACTCGCCAATCTCATCGCCGGCCGCCTTGAGAAGACGCCGCACGCGCCTATTGCCTTGCGGCTGCACAGCAAAGTCTTGACGGTCATGGCCTTGTTGGCGATAGGGCGACTGGGCGCAGCTTATGTGCCGCTGGACAAAGACTATCCGCAGGAGCGTATCGATTTCATTCTGCGTGACAGCCAGGCTATTGCCGTATTGACGATGTCTGGGGATGAAGGGGCCGAGTACGGTATTCCGTCTATTCCCTTGTTCGGCACCGCGGGAGAAGCGCTGTGGCGCAAACAGGCCACGATGCCGATGTTCACACCTGCGGCGGAGAAGACCGCCTACATACTTTACACGTCCGGCACGACGGGTAAACCCAAAGGGGTTAGCGTGGGGCATGGGGCGCTGCTCGCCACATTGCGAGGTTTCTGGCAGCAGTACTTCCAGGGCAGGGAAGCGCTGAAAACGTACAGCATGACCAACCCCGTTTTCGACATTTTCGGTCTTGAATACGGTTTGCCGTTATTGAGCGGCGGCTGCGTTACCTTGGGAACTCACCATGTCACTGCGCTGGATTGCCGTAAGTTCGATTTCATCCAGTCAACGCCCAGCATGCTGGAAATTGTCCTACCGGTATTGCAGGGGGACAAGGAATGTTTACTTCTGGTCGGCGGTGAAAAACTTGAGCCGCATTTGGCGCAGAAGGCCCTGGCTGTTTTCACGGCGCTTGTCAATGTCTACGGTCCGACGGAAACCTGCATTTGGTCAACCGGTAAACATTATCGGCGTGCTGCGACGGATCGCGTTTTAACGATAGGCCGCCCTCTGCCGGGAGAACGTTGTCTGGTGTTGGATCCGGCCGGCAGACCTTTGCCCGTCGGGGCCATCGGCGAGCTCTATATCGGGGGCAGCGGCGTGGCCGAGGGTTATCACAACCAGCCTGAGCTGACCGCCTCACGCTTTGTCTCACTGTCGTTCGCTGAGGGGATATGGTATCGCAGCGGCGATCGCGCGCGCATTTTGCCAAATCGTGAAATAGCATTCCTTGGGCGGCAGGATCAGCAAGTCAAGTTGCACGGCCATCGTATTGAGAAGGGCGAGATTGAGCAGGTTATATTGCAGCACGAGTCGATCTTGCAGGCCACCGTGCAAATATGCCAAGTGGCGGGGGATGGGAACGTCGGTCAGGCGTTGGTTGCCTATTATGTGGCGCAGGGCGAAATTGACGCCGGGCTGTTGAATGAACACGTCGGTCGACACCTGCCGGGCTACATGGTGCCTGCCTATTGGATTGCGTTATCTGCCTTGCCGCTGAACGCTAACGGCAAGCTGGATGTTCGTGCGTTGCCGTCGGTTGACGCCGGTGAAGCATCACCAGCGGCGCAAAGCGAAATCGCTACGCCGCTGGTGAAGCAGTTGCAGGTTATCTGGCAAGAATTGCTCGGTTGCGAGGCGGTGGGCGTCAATACCTCGTTCTTTGAACTGGGTGGGAACTCCATCATGTTGACCCGGCTCTATGGCATGTTACCCGACCAGGTTCAGCAAAAAATCGGTCTGATAGATCTCTTCCGTCTGCCGACCATTGCCCGCATTGCCGCGCATATCGAAGGTCGCCAACATGAAGCGGCGCCGGCACCGACGACTGGACCGATCAATGCCCGGGACGATATCGCCATTGTGGGGATGGCGGGCCGCTTCCCTGGCGCGCAAACGCTGGCGGCATTCTGGCAACGGTTATGCGATGGCGAGGCGTTTATTACGCATTACTCGCGCGAGGCGCTGGCGGCATCGGTTGACCCCGAACTGCTGGATCATCCGCATTATGTTCGCGCCCAGGGGATACTCGACGATATCGATCGCTTTGACGCCGATTTCTTCGGCTGTACGGCTCAGGAAGCGCGTTTGATGGATCCGCAGCAGCGAATTTTCCTGGAATGCGCCTGGCATGCTTTGGAAGATGCGAACTGCGATCCGCAGCGCTTTGCCGGTGATATCGGCGTCTATGCGGCCATCGGCAACAGCAACTACGAAAGAGACGTTGTTCTACCGAACATGCCGCAGGCTGATTTGATCGATCATTACCAGTTGATGATTCATAACCAATCCCACTTCCTGGCGACAAAAACGGCGTACAAGTTGAATTTGACCGGGCCGGCGATGACGATCCAAACGGCTTGTTCATCCTCGCTGGTCGCTGTTCATCAGGCTTGTCGTGCCTTGCAGGTGGGTGACTGTCAGGTCGCATTGGCAGGCGGCATCTCCATTGGCCAATTAGCGCGCGGTGGTTACCTGTACCAGCCAGGGATGATCTTCTCACCTGATGGTCACTGCCGTCCGTTTGATGCGCAAGCGTCGGGAACCATTGAAGGACAAGGGGTAGGTATTGTCGTGCTGAAACCTTTGGCGCAAGCGCTGGCGGACGGTGATGCTGTGTATGCCGTTGTGAAAGGGTCGGCCGTAAATAATGACGGGCGGGATAAAATGGGATTCACTGCGCCAAGCGAGAGCCGTCAACAGGCGGTGATTGCCAAGGCATTGGCCGATGCCGATGTCACGCCGGCGGACATTTCCTATGTCGAAGCGCACGGCACCGGCACGCCATTGGGCGACCCTATTGAAATTGCCGGGTTGAAAGCGGCCTTCGCCGGACAACAGGCGGAACACGCCTGCGCAATAGGCTCGGTGAAAAGTAACCTGGGGCATTTGGATGTCGCGGCAGGCATCGCCGGCTTGATTAAAACGGCGTTGTGCCTGCAGCATCGCACGTTAGTTCCCACGCTACATATGCAGCGTGAGAATCCGGCATTAAAACTGGCTGAGGGGCCGTTTTATGTGAATGTTGAAACCCGCGACTGGGAAAGCGCCTCAGGGCTCCGCACCGCCGGCGTCAGCGCTTTCGGCATTGGCGGCACCAACGCGCACGTTATCCTTCAGCAGGCGCCGAACACGCCGACAACCGCGCCTCGGTCCGCTCAGCGCAATATGCTGTGCGTTTCTGCGGCGGATGACGCAGCTCTCGAACGGATGAGTGGGGCTTTGGCCGATCATTTGGCAATGCATCCTGAGCATTCGATCGAGGCGGTTGGCTATGCCCTGATGGCGCGGCGACACCGCTATGCATGTCAACGCTGGGTATCCGGAGATTCACGGGAAGCGGTCGTCGCGCAGTTGCGCGAGAAGGGTGAAACGATGGCCCGACCTGCGTTCGAGGCGCAGGTGGCCTTTATGTTCCCGGGCCAGGGCGCACAATTCGTCGGCATGACACAGGCGTTATATGAAGCCGAACCGCAATTCCGAGCGGAGGTCGATCGTTGCCTCGCATTGCTCGAGCCGATGATGGGCGGTGAAATAACGCGGGAAGACGTATTGGCGAACGGGGAGAGCGTACACCACACCGCAGTCACTCAAGTGGCGCTGTTTGTGTATGAATATGCGTTGGCGCAGTGGTATCGCTTCCTCGGTGTTGAGCCGACGGTGATGATTGGTCATAGCCTGGGCGAATATGTTGCCGCATGTATCGCCGGCGTATTTTCACTGGAGGATGCGCTCAAGTTGATGCTCAAACGCGGTGCGCTATTGGCGCACACCGCACCGGGGGCGATGCTGGCTATCAAACAGTCGGCGGAGGGCGTAAGCGAACAGGCTGCCGCGTTGGGCGTCGATATCGCCGTCGTTAATGACTCGGGAAGCTGTGTCATTTCCGGCGCGGCGTCGGCAATCGCCTCTTTGCAGGCGAGCTTGATCGCCCAAGGGGTATCTTGCCATCCGGTTAAGGTTTCACACGCGTTCCATTCGCGTTTATTGGAGCCTGTGTTGGCAGAGTTTAAGACCGCGCTGCAAGAAATTGCCTTCAACGAGCCGCAGTTACCGTTTATCTCCAATTTGACCGGCCAGTGGGCAACGGCGGAACAGGTTTGTCAGCCCGAATATTGGGTGCAGCACCTGCGGCATACGGTGCAATATGACGCCGGCCTGCGCACCTTGCTTGAACGCCGTGCCGATGACAACTGGGTATTGCTGGAAGTAGGGCCGCGTCAAATTCTGAGTACGCTGGCGTCGCGCCATCCGGCATTGGGGAATGCGGCCGTTGTCGTTTCTTCACCGCGCAACGCTACGGATGAGCGGCAGGCTGCGCAGATGCTGTGGCGTTCCGTAGGCGTGCTGCATATGTCAGGTGTGGAAATCAACCAGGAGCGTTTCTGGCGGTGCACGGGGCAAGCGTCTTTGCGTCTACCGGCATATCCTTTCGCGCCTCAGCGGCATTGGTTCGGTGTGATGAATTCACCCGCTCATTCGCGGCCGGCCCCGGTTCCGGCGGAGGCAGCCGTGCACCAAGGGGATATGCAACAACGGGTAGCAATGTTGTTCAACGAGGTTCTGGGGTGTGAGTCGGTCGATCCACAACGCGGGTTCTTCGAACTGGGCGGCGACTCGCTGAGCGCATTGCAACTGATTGGCCGCCTGCAAAAAATGACCGGTATACGTCTTGAGCTTATGGCCATGGAACAGCCGAGCGTCGTGCAAATAGCGCAATCGCTGGAGGCTCATGCGACAGCGAAGCCTCAGGGCGAAAGCGGTTTGGTGAGGCTGCGCGACGGTGAGGATGAGGGGATGATACCACTTGTGTTGATCCACCCCATCGGCGGCGACATCTATTTCTACCGGGAGTTGGCTCAATGCTTGGGGAGCAGCAGAACGATTTATGCCATACGTTCGCCTCTGCTCAATGGCTCGGGCGTCTTCGAGAGCATCGAACAATTGGCGGGGGAGTATCTGGCTTTGCTGGAGCCGCATCTTGAGCGAGGCGAATGTTGCCTGGCCGGTTCTTCGTTCGGCGGTATTATCGCGTTTGAAATGGCGCGGCAGTACCAAGAGGGAAAACATGTGTCTCTGCCGGTAGTGATGATTGATTCCCCAGGACAGGGAAATCTGCCTGCGGCCATGACGGATGAACAGATTTTGGACTACCTGCTTTCATTTGGCCTGGTGTCGCTGGATATTGATTGGGATGCCTGGAAGGCGATGACCCAAATGGCGGATAAAATCCATTATTTATCTGAGATCACCAAAGGAACCGCGGCCGAAACGCTCTTTTCCTCGGCGTTCTTACCTCGTTACTTGAGCACCTGGCAACGGCATAACGTGATGATGCAGCGTTACCACCCGCATGCGTTGATGAGTGATGTGCTGTTTTTCTCTCACCGTGAGGTGATTGCAGATTTTCCTGAAAATCAAAGCAAGTTCTGGCATCCCTGGGTGTTGGGCCGCTTCGAGGTGCAGGTAATTCCGGGGAACCACCTGACGATGAACGCGGGAGAAGGCGCGGCAATGATGGCGGAAAAAATGACTTCGTGGTTAGGGCATTGGACGCTGGCTTGATGCCGCAGTGTGTTCGCTATACCTGAGAGGAAATCAGCGGGATAAACTATTCCGCTGATCCCGCTACGGTATTGATTTTGATTACGCCGCTCCCGTTCTCCGCGGTGGCGGATAGCGTCATATTCTTGCAAAGCAGAGGAAGCCGTATGTGGTTTGAGCAAATAAAAAGGGGTACCGGTGGGGATGATGAGCATATTTTATTTTGTTTCCCTTATGCCGCCGGAAATGCCGAGGTATTCGTGCCATTCTCTCACTACGTCAATAGCAATACGTCCGTGTACGCCATGCAACTGCCCGGCAATGGACGCCGCTTTTCAGAGGCGTTGTGCAATGATGTCTGCAAAATTCTGGATGAGGTTGAACGAGAAGCCACGAGCCTGATGTCGGGAAAACAGTACTCATTTCTTGGTCACAGCAATGGCGGATTATTCGCCTTTGAATTGGCGAGTCGTTTTATCGCTCAGGATAAACCGCCAGCGCGAATTTTTATCGCCGCAGAAGCACCGCCGCACATTACGGATTTTAAGCATGATCCGATGCATTCAGATGATGATGAAATGGCCGAAGTATTGCGTCGTTATGGCGGAACTCAACCTGATATTTTGGATGACGTTGATTTCAGAAGCTTATTTTTTCCTATTATACGCAACGAGCTGTCGATTAATTTTCATATGAAACGGGCGTTGAAGGAGAAGACGATCAATTATCCTTTGGTGTTGATTCACGGCAGCTGCGACAGCACTGTTTCCAAGACGGACATGGCGGCTTGGGCGCGCTATACAAGCGCGCATATCGGTCTGCACACCGTTTCGTCGGATCATTTCTTCATCAATCATCAGCCGAAAGAAGTGGCGGATATCGTGAATCAGCAGCTGGCGTAAAGCGCAGGTATGGCGGTTGGGGCACAACCGCCATTAACGCAATGGCGTCATCACACCACCGGCGCCACCGTCAGCAGCAGGTTGGCGAAGCGGCGCTGTTCGCCGGAGGCGATCACCAGCAGCGTCCGATCCGATTTGACCGCGGCGTAAAACGCCTCGCGCGGCAGGTGTTCTACCGGACAATGCGCCGGCAGCAGCTGTCGGTATTCGGCTTCGATGGTGTTGGTGAAGTCCGGCGGGCAGGCCATCAGCGCCGCGCTTTCCACGTTGATGCAGGCCAGCAGTTTTTCCAGGATCGGCGGGGCGGCGAGCGTGCCGGGCGCCAGGTTCAGATAGACCACGGTGGCGTCTTTCGGCGCATGGGTCACGCAGGCGTAGTTGCCGTCGGCGATCAGCACCTGAGTTTTATGCCCGCATTGCGCCAGCGCGGCGAGCAGCGGCGGGTGGGTGATGGCGGATTTAATCATAAAGCGATACCTGAATAGGGGGGCGGCAGCCGCGCCGCCCGCGGCTGAACTACATGCGGTAGATGCCGCCGTTGATGTCGAGGGTGGCACCCGAAATGAAGCCGTCGTATTCCGCCGCCAGGAAGGCGATGGCGCGCGCCACGTCGTCCGGCGTACCTGCGCGGCCCAGCGGAATGGCGCGAACGGTTTCCTCCGCCGATTCTTGGGTGGTGTGGCGATTATGAAAACGGGTGCCGAGGATCAGGCCGGGCGCCACCGCGTTCACCCGGATGCCGTATTCACCCAGCTCCGCTGCCAGCGAGCGCGTCCAGGTGAGCACCGCACCCTTGGTGGCGGAATAGACCAGCGAGCCGGAGTGCCCGCCGGCTCGGCCGGCCTGCGAGGCCAGGTTGACGATGCTGGCGCCGTTTGCCGCCTTCAGGAACGGCAGTGCGCTCTGGGTCACGTTCAGCATGGTGGTCATGTTCACGTCGATCACGGTTTGCCAGAAGGCGCGGTCGATCTCGCCCAGCCATTTGCGCCCGACGATGCCGCCGACGTTATTGACCAGAATGTCGATGCCGCCGAGAAACTCGGCGCCGGCCGAGATGCAGCGCAGCGTTTCGTCGGTATCGATGAGATCGGCGTAGCCGTAAGCGGCCTTTTGCCCCAATGAATGGGCCAGCGCCACCAGCGCTTTGGGGCCGCTTTCGTCGCTGTGATAGTGAAAATAGATGTCGCAACCGGCCTTGAGCAGCCGCTCTGCGGTGGCGCGGCCGATGCCCTGTTCCGCCCCGGTGATAAAGACCTTTTTGCCCGCAAGATCGCCCATAATTGACTCCTTATTGGTTCATTGGTTCGTTAAGCATTGATGACGCCTTCACGCTGTTTCGCGCAGTAGAAAATGCAGATCAACCCGGTGGCCAGCAGGCACGAGGCCAGGAAAAACAGCCCAGGCGCGCTGCTGCCGGTCAGATCGTTCAACACGCCCACCGCATAAGGCGCGACGAAGCCGCCGATATTGCCGATGCAGCTGACCACCGCCAGCCCGGCGGCCGCGGCCGCACCGGTGGAAATGTTGGCGGGCATGGATAAAAACGGCGGTACGGCGGTGTAGATGCCGATGGCGGCGATGCACAGGAACGACAGCGCGACGAGCGGATCGTATTTAAAAAACGTTACCGCCCCCATCAGGCCGATAGCGGCGACCACCATGCTGAGGCCGGCGAACACGCCAAGCTTTTTGGTTTTGCTGGCCCACAGGCTCCACGGGTACACCAGCAGCGCGGCCAGGCCGTAGGGAATGAGCGCCAGCAGGCTAACGCGGAAGATATCGCTGCCGGAAAGGGCGGTAATGATCGACGGCAGCCAGGTGCCGAAGCCATAAATGCCGCACACCATGCCGAAGTTGAGCAGCGCGTAGAGCAGGTATTTCTTGTTTTTAATCCCTTTCAGGAAGTCGCCCAGCGTGATTTTAGAGCCGGATTTGGAGCGGCCGGCGTTGCTCATCAGCCAGGCCTTTTCCTCCACGTTCAGATAGCCGACGTCCTTGGGCGAGTTCTTGATCAGGAACGGGATCAGCAGGCCGATGACGATCGGCGGCAGCCCTTCGAGGATAAACAGCAGTTGCCAGGGAGCGAACCCGAACCAATCATGCTGAATATTGAGAATAAAGCCGGAAATCGGCGAGCCGACGGCGTTGGACAGCGGCTGGACGATGATGAACATACCGAGAATTTTGGTGCGGTATTTTTCCGGGAAGAACACCGTGAAGTAATACACCACCGAGGGAAAGAATCCGGCTTCGCACACGCCCAGCATAAAACGGCAGATATACAGCTCCAGCGGCGTGCGCACAAAGCCGAGCAGGGTCGCGAAGATGCCCCAGGAAATTAATATTCTGGCGAACCAGATGCGCGGGCCGAATTTAATGGTGCCGGCGTTGCTGGGTATTTCAAACAGAAAATACCCGATAAAGAAAATCCCGGAGGCGAAGCCGAAGGCCGAGGCAGTCAGGCCCAGGTTATCTTCCAGCGCTTTGGCGGCGTAGGCCATGTTATTGCGATCGAGAAACGCCAGGAAATACAATAAAATCATGAGGGGGACAATATGCAGCGTCAATTTCCTGATAGCGCTGCGTTCAATATCATGCGGCTTGCTTATTTTCATTTTGATATTTCCAATGTGGTTAATCGGAATAATAGAGGCCCGGCCCATAACCCTGAGCTGAACGTTAAATAACGGCACGACGCTGATTCATTGAGGCGTGGGCATCCCTTAAGCGCGACGGCCTTTTCCTTTGTTTTTGGCTGACACCGATCCGGACGATGCCGCTGCGCATCGCCTGGGGAAGACGCTGTTATTTCAGTTAGCCGGCGGCTTTGACCGAGCGCCGGCTGATGACCGTCGGCGGGAAGAGAAACTCGCCGGGCGGTTGTGCATCATTGTTGATGCGGCCGATCAGGCGCTCGACCATCAGCTGTGCCATCTCCGCCAGCGGCGGCCTGACGGACGTCAGCCCCGGTTCGGCCAGGCCGGCCAGCGCGATATTATCGATGCCGATCACCGAGATGTCTGCGGGCACCTGGACGCCGGCGGCGCGCAATCCCACCATCAGCCCGATACCCAGCGCATCGTTAATCGCCACGATGCCGTCCGGGCGCGGCGTCAGCGCGAGCACGCGCGGCGCCAGCGTCAGCCCCAATTCAAACATTTCCGTGTCGCCGTAGGCGCTGTTGGCTTTGCCTTCGATCACCCGTTGGCGTTCGCTCAGGCTGTGCCCCAGCGCACTCAGAAAACCGTCGATTTTGTGGCTGCGCCCGACGGTCAGCGTCGCTTCGGTGGCGAACACGATGTGTCGGCAGCCGCGTTCGAGCAGGTGCTGAGCGGCCAGGCGCCCGGCGGCGACATTGTCCATCGAGACGCTGTCGAACAGCGGGGTATCGATGGCCGCCCGCGCGGGAAACGGATTGTCGTAGCTGACGATCTTCATGCCCCGCTCGGCGGCCCGGACAAAATGGGTCTGGCGAATGTCGCTCGCCGCCACGATGATGCCGCGCACGCCATGCAGGAACATATCGTCGATAAACGTGGCCTCTTCCTGTTCCTGGCGGTAGGCGTTGCCGAGCAAGACGCGGTAGCGGTGAGCCCGCGCCGCGCCGTCGACCGCATGCGCCAGCGCTGAAAAGCTCGGGTTGACGATCGACGGCAGCAGCAGGCCGATGATCTTGGCCTGCGGTGCGGGCAGCGCCGCCGCCTGGGCCGGCCGATACCCCAGGGTCGCCATCGCCTGTTCGATGCGTTCACGGGTCTGCGCGCTCATCTGGTGGCTGCGGTTATTCAGCAGGTTCGACACGCTGCTGATGGAGACGCCGGCCAACCGCGCGACATCACGAATATTTGCCATTTGCCGATCCCTTGCTGCCTGCCGTTAGCCTGCAATCTATAAGGGAAGCCGGCCGCAGGCAAGCCGCAACCGGGGCGCAGAGCACTTGGGATCGCGCATTTGTGAGAATCGTCAGGCGCAGGGCCGGGTGTTTACTAAACAACAGTGGGGAGACGGCAATGTGTTGACGCAGATGAGTGAGATCTGCGAAGCACCTCTCGTTTATCGCCCTTCGGGGCGGCGGGTTCTGTACTATTGTTTTCTCTTTGCGGCACGTTCCAGGCCGATGGGGCGCTGGGCGCAACGGAGATCACAGATGAACAAACGGGAATTAGAAAGCGCGATTGTCACCGATTTTTCCAAACGCATGAGCTACGGCGACTACCTGTGCCTGGACTCGCTGCTGGACTGCCAGCACCCGCTCTCCAACCCGCCGCATCATGACGAAATGCTGTTCGTGATACAGCACCAAACCTCCGAACTGTGGATGAAGCTGATGCTGCACGAGCTGCGGGCAGCGGTGCGGTTGGTGCAGCAGGACAAACTCAGCCACTGCTTCAAAATCCTTGCGCGCGTCAAACAGATCCAGCGGCTGCTGTTCGAACAGTGGGCGGTGCTGGAAACGCTGACGCCGTCGGAATACGTCGAGTTTCGCGATGTGCTGGGCAGCTCGTCGGGCTTCCAGTCGCACCAGTACCGGTCGATCGAGTTTCTGCTCGGCAACAAGAACGCCGCCATGTTGGCGGTGTTCAGCAACGACGCGGAAAAACACGCCGCGCTGAAGGCGATCCTCGAAGCGCCGAGCCTGTACGACGAATACTTGCTGTACCTGGCGCGCCACGGTTTGCCGATCCCGCAGGAATGCCTCAAGCGCGACTGGACGCAGCCCTACCAGCGCAACCCGGATCTGTTGCCGGCGTTCAAAGTGATCTACGACAACCCGCAGACCTACTGGGAAGCGTATGAAATGGCGGAGAAGCTGGTGGACATCGAAGAGAGTTTCCATCTGTGGCGCTTCCGCCATATGAAAACGGTGGAGCGGATCATCGGCTTTAAGTCAGGCACCGGCGGTTCCAGCGGCGTCAGCTTCCTGAAAAAGGCGTTGGATCTGACCTTTTTCCCCGAGCTGCTGGACGTGCGTACCGAAATCGGCGCCTGAGACAATGTGAGGGGGAAGGGCGATGAGCGTGAGGATTATCGATAAGGCGGCGGAGAAGGTGGTGGGGGTGAGAGTCGTGGGGCCGTATCCGCAGACGATTCCGCAGGGCTCGCAGCAACTGCTGGCCTGGCGTCAGCGCCACGGCGTGCCGTTCGGCAAATGGCTGGTGTTGTACTGGGACGATCCGGCGGAAGTGGCGCCGGAAAAGCTGCGCGCCGACGTGGTGATGAGCGTGGCGGACGATTTCGCGCTGCCGGCGGGCAGCGAGGGCGTTGCCGTGCAGACGCTGCCCGCCGGGCAGTATGCGGTCTACCGCGTACGCATCAGCGATGGCGATTTCGAACGGGTCTGGGGCGAGTTCTACCAGAAGCTGCTGCCGGCCAGCGGCTATCAGCCGGTTGAGGGGGTGAGCTATGAGCACTATCTCAACGACTGCGAGGCCGACGGCTATTTCGACCTCGAGATTTACCAGACGGTGAGGAAGTGGTGAGAGCAGGGTGATGCGAAGAGAGGCTGAATCGATGGGATGTGCCGATTCAGCCTGTGATTGTCATTCCTGTTCGATAAAGGAGCTGCGGAAAGATGGGGGATAATCCCGATGGCGGCATTTACATATCGGCCAAGGCCCATCTTACTGCTTGGAGATTATTCGGTGACTATTTCACCCACTCCCCTTTCTGATTCATTAATATTCTACCATCCTTTATGACTGTCAGGGTGTTATCAATTTTACTGAGCATATAAGTTGTTGATGCGTTTTTAAATTCATAACCAATGATTGGGCATGGGGCTGTATTGCAATCAGCTCGTGTCGCTTTGCCCTGTAAAGTTAAAGCGGCGCCATCTTTTTTACGTTTTCCATAGTAAGTTGCATCATTACAATCGCCTTTACTGGAGCAAATGGTCGTGAGTTTGATAGAGAATGACTGCGTATCAAAATATTCTTTTGTCGCCCTCATCTTTTTTCTTTCGTTGATTGTGGCGAATTGCATGTTTTTGAAGCGTTCAGCCCAATGCTGAATCTCCTTATTCATGGGGGCATCTTTATCAGAAGATTTGTAATTTATGACATCAGAGTCAGGTACAACCCAGGCAGCATAAATTTTCCCATCGGGATTGATGACCAAAGCAGAGGCACTTTCCAGGTAAAGATCCTTCAGCCAGCCTTCAGCAAATAACCCCCCGCCTGGGACTGAATGAGGTTCACCGAAAACATCAAAATTGCTGATGTATTTTTCATAGTCTTGACCCAGTGTGCTTTTGAGACTGTCAGTGACCGCTTTATCGTTAACAAGCCCGCTTACTGTGCTAATTTTGTTATATGGCAACAAGTTTATCGCTGCTGTGGATTCAATGGAGCAGAGTAAAGAAGCAGTAAATAATGCAGGTAATAAGATCTTTTTGAACATAAATCACTCGCTTGATAACTTTAAAAATTCTTCTGCTTCCCGGGCATACCGCTTTTGCAGACCATTACCATAACGGGCCCACCAGTTGTACTGTTTACCACCCTGCGTCGTGATGGTATTCCCATATATTGCTTTATCGTATTCTACCCTGGCTTTAAGTAAATTATCCTGAAAGTTTTCTGATGACATGCTTTCAATTTTGGATATTGCCTCTGGTGTTAAGGTATCAGCCTTAACTATTCGTCCGGATTCCATGGAGTTCAGGATCGCTTGTGCGCCAGATGAACCACGCATATGCGCCAATGAGGTTATTGCCCCTTGTTTTCCTGGATCGGTAAAATTCAGTGCCCCGGCAGACTTCGCCGATGCACTCATTGCTTTGGATACTTCCTCAAACTCTTCAGCGCTGCCTTGGCCATATTGGTTACGAGCCGCGAGGATCTTGTCATAGGCAGTGCCATTCCCTTGTCTGAATCCGTATAACTCACGCCGTCCACCTTGTTCTCCAGCCCCCCCTTCAGAAGCCATGACCGATTCAACAACCCGATTATCAATTCTGCCGGGTTTTGTTGTCGATTGAGCATTCTGCGTGATAGATGGCGGTACTGTCGCCGCCGCCCGAGGGGCGGCGTTAACCGGCTTTCCCGGCGTACCACTCGCCTCAGCGTTCGGGAACAGCTGATCGACGGCGCTCTGGATTGCCGCCTGATGGCCGCCGCCCGGTGCGGCAGTGCGCGCGGCGCCGCCGGGTTGGTTGAGGTCCAGCTGGCCGCCGGTGTTGATCGCTCCGTCCCCTTTCACCGTGATATTGAAACTGGTGCCGGTGATGTTGATTTGGCCGTTCGCCAGCAGCTCGATCACGCTTTCGCCGCACTCCAGCCGCAGCGATTCGCCGGAGCCGAGGGTAAAGGCGTTAACCACGGCGTCGCTGCGGGTTTTGCCGGTCAGCGCGGAGGCATCGCCTTTGACGCCGGTAGCCTGATTGAGCACCACCCGTTTGATCTGGTTACCGCCCACCAGATGCGTGTGGTCGTTAGCGATGGTGTGGCTTTCATCGTTTTTCACCTGGGTGTCCATGTTGCGCTCCGCCTGGATCCACACCTGCTCGGCGCCGGCCTTGTCTTCGAAACGCAGGGCGTTGGCGTTGTCGGCGGTGCCGTCCTTGGAACGGCTCATAAAGCCCATCTGGGTGGCGGCGGCAGGCAGCGCCCACGGCGGCATGCTGGCTTCGTTATAAACGCGCCCGGTGACGATCGGCCGATCCGGATCGCCGTTGATAAAGTCCACCACCACTTCGTCGTTGACGCGCGGGATCTGCACGCCGCCGTAGCCTTGGCCGGCCCAGGCGCTGGAGACGCGCACCCAGCAGGAGCTGCCGTCGTCCTTCGGCCCGAAGCGGTCCCAGTGGAATTTCACCTTGATGCGGCCGTATTTGTCGGTCCAAATTGATTCGCCAGCCGGGCCGACCACCCGGGCGGTCTGCGGCCCGTGGGTTTTCGGCCAGGTGGCCTGCTGCGGCGGGTGCCAGGGCACGTCCGCCGGCAGCACGATGAAATCGATACGGTGTTCGCTGTTTTGATCGTCGCCGCTGGCATAGCGGTTCTCTTTCAGATGGTAGTTGGCCTGCAGCGTCAGGTACTCGCGATTGTCGTCGGCGTGCGGGGCGTTATACAGCGTAAAGGTGCTGCCGGGGGCGATGCCCAGCGCGGTGGCGGTGCCCCGGATCTGCTGATGCTCGGCCTGCCAGGCTTCCTGGCGCACGCGGGCGTAGAACTCCCCCTGCTGATGCTCGGTGTAGCGGCCCGGCCAGTCGTAGACGTCAATCTGCCCCGGCGTCGGCGAGACCGGGTTTTGCCGCGCCTGGAACAGCCAGGCGTTCGGCTTGCGGAAATCGTAGTCGTCCAGGCTGTAGATGCCCGGCGTGACGCGATCGGACAACGTCCACTGGCTGATGCCTTCCTTGCTGGTGCTGCCGCCGGATGGCGTCAGGTGGTAGGGGATCATCTCGTAGCCGGGATAGGGCTGATGATGGTGGGGCGCATCCCCGAGCACCAGCGTGTGTTTGCCCATCTCGTGTTTGAAATAGTAATAGATGCCCTCCAGCTCCATCAGGCGGCTGATGAAGTTGAAGCTGCTTTCGTTGTACTGCACGCAGTAGCCCCACAGGCGATAGTCGCCGGTCAGCTGATCTTCCAACTGCACGTTGTGCTCCGCCAGCAGAGTCTTGACGATCTGCGGCACCGTCTGTTCCTGGAAGATGCGGAAGTTGCGGTCCTTGGTCATCGGCCACAGATCCGGCTGCACGTGCAGGCTATACACCGCGTAACGGGTGCCGCCGATCTCTTCGCTGCTGACGGCGATGGCGGTGATCTTGCCGTTCAGGTAGCGTGGGGCGCTGAGAAAGCCCTGAGTCGGGATCTCCAGCGTCAGCGGTTGGCCGAGCAGCGCTTTGCGATCGAGCCGCGCGTCGGTGCTCAGCAATTCAATAGAGAAGTCGAAAGGGGTGGAAAGCGCTTCGATGCCGTCCAGTGAGCGGAACAACAGTTGCTCCTGGCCCAGCGGCGTGTGCGCAATAATGCGATCCAACATGAGAACATCCTCTGTGATTGACGTCGTGTTCTGCTTACCCCAGCGTTGCAGCGGCCTTGCCGCGCGGCCAATGAGGGTGGGCAGCGGTGCGTCAGTCTCATGAAATAGGGGAAACCCCGCAGCGGCGGGGATTCAGAACGGAATTAACCGGCGGTGGCCGGATTGACCAGCCAGGTGCCGGCGGTGTCGATGCTGAGTTGCTGCCGGCGGAGCCGATCGTTGTGGCGGATCTCCAGCTGATAACGGCCCGGCGCCAGATTCAGGCTGGCGAAGCCGTTTTCGCCCGGCGTTACCTGCTGCGGCTTGCCGTCGAGGCTGACCTGTTCGCCCGGCTGCAGTTTGAAGTACACCAGCGCCACCGGCTGCGGTGGCGGCGCCGCCTTTTCTGGTTCCACCGGCGCAGATGGCGCGGTTTGCGGCGCGCTCGGCTGCTCCGTCAGGGTTTTCTGCGCCGGTGACGCCTCGGTATTTTGCGCTACGGCCCGGGCATCGTCCTTGCCGCCGCTCAGCCAGGCGACGGCGCCAATCACCAGCAGCGCCGCGACGCCGGCGCCGGCTATCATCGGCCGCGAGAATTGGGTGCTGCGCGCGGTAACGGCGCCGGCGGCCGCGGCCGCGGCTGCCGGGTTGGCGGCCACCAGCAGGTTCTCCGGCGCGGCGGCCGGGGTGCTGACGATTTCGTTTTCATCGGCGATCGGCAGATGCAACAGCTCGGCCATTTCATCGATGGTCTGCGGGCGGTCTTCCGGCTTCAGCGCCAGCGCGCGGTCGACGGTGCGCAGCAGCTCCGGCGAGTAGCCGGCGGGGCGGCGCTCGGCCAGCGGTTGATAGCTGTCTTCGATGCTGCGCACCACGCTCACCGGCGGCGGCGAACCGACGATCAGCGTATGCAGCACGGCGCCCAGCGCGTAGATATCGGTCCAGGGTCCCTGCTCGCCGTCGCTGTTCTCGGTGTACTGCTCGATCGGCGCGAAGCCTGGCTTCAGCATGATCTCCGTTTCGTCAGACAGGTTACCGATCTCTTTGCGCGCCGACCCGAAGTCCAGCAGCACCGGCAGCTGGCTCTCCTGGATCTGGATGTTATCCAGCGAGATGTCGCGGTGCAGGTAGCCTTCCTGATGGATGGTGTTGATGGCGCTGAACAGCGGCGGCAGCAGCCGACGGATCCACGCCTCGTCGATCATCTCCGGCTGCTGCGCCTGCAGGTTCTTCAGCGTGGTGCCGCTGTAAAACTGGGTGCCCATGTAGGCGGTGCCGTTCTCTTCCCAGAAGCGCAGCACGTGCAGCAGGCCGGGGTGCGAGAAGCGGGCCAGCAGGCGCGCCTCCTGAATAAAGCTGTTCAGCCCGGCCTGGAAGGTTTTGCCGAAACGCTCGCCGCGCAGCCCGATGCTGAGATCGTCGTTGCGTTTCGCCAGCGAGGTCGGCATGTATTCTTTGATGGCGATGGTGCGTTCCAGTTGGTGATCGTAGGCGCGATAGACGATGCCGAAGCCGCCTTCGCCGATCGCTTCCTGGATCTCGAATTCGTTGAACCGATAGCCGCTCGGCAGGCTGTTCGAATTCGGTTTGGTTATCCCGGTTCCCGACATAGTGATGACTCTCTGTGTTCAAAGGGCCGCCGTCTCGGCGGCCGCGGCGTTATGCCTGAAATTGACAAATGAATTCGTGGTTCTGCAGCGCGATATGCAGCTGGCGATAGCGCTGGTCGTTGGCGCTGCCGGTCAGCAGGGTGTGGCTGATCTGCGGCAGCAGGGTGTTGGTCAGGATGGCGTCGACCATGCGGCCGCCGGACTCTACCTCGGTGCAGCGGCTGACGATCTGCTCGATGACCGCGTCGTCGAAGGTGCAGACGATCTCGTGATTCTCCGCCAGGCGACGCTGGATGCGGCCCAGCTGCAGGCGCACGATGTTGCCCAGCGTGGCATCGGTCAGCGGGTAATACGGCACCACCAGCAGGCGGCCGAGCAAGGCGGCCGGGAACACCGACAGCAGCGGCTGGCGCAGCGCGCCGCTCAGCGCTGCCGGCTCCGGCAGCAGCTCCGGATCGCTGCACAGCCCGGCGATCAGATCGGTGCCGACGTTGGAGGTCAGAATGATGATGGTGTTGCGGAAATCGATATGGCGGCCTTCGCCGTCCTCCATCCAGCCCTTGTCGAACACCTGGAAGAAGATTTCATGCACGTCCGGGTGCGCCTTCTCGATTTCGTCCAGCAGCACCACGCTGTATGGGCGGCGGCGCACCGCCTCGGTTAGCACGCCGCCTTCGCCGTAGCCGACATAGCCGGGGGGCGCGCCTTTCAGCGTCGAAACGGTGTGCGACTCCTGGAATTCGCTCATGTTGATGGTGATGACGTTCTGCTCGCCGCCGTACAGAGTTTCCGCCAGCGCCAGCGCGGTTTCGGTCTTGCCGACGCCGGATGGCCCGGCCAGCAGGAACACCCCGACCGGCTTGTTCGGATCGTCCAGCCGCGCCCGTGAGGTGCGCACCCGGCGGGCGATCAGATCCAGCGCATGGCGTTGGCCGATCACGCGCTGGTTCAGGGTGTCGGAGAGTTGCAGCACCGCTTCAATCTCGTTTTTCACCATGCGGCCCAGCGGGATGCCGGTCCAGTCGGCCACTACCGCCGCCACGATGTTGGCGTCGACAGCGGCGAAGATCAGCGGCGCTTCGCCCTGCAGCGCGCTCAGCTGCTGCTGCAGTTCGCCCAACTGGGCGCGCAGCGCGTCCGCGTCAGGGCCCGCCTGCGTCTCTTCTTCAGTAGACTCTTCTTCCTGCCGGTGCAGCTGGGCGCGCAGTGTGATGATCTCTTGGATCAGCGCCAGCTCCTGCTGCCAGCGGTCGGTCAACTGTTCCAACTCCTGGTGCAGCGCGGTCAGCTGGGCTTCAATCTCCTGCGGGCGCAGGGGATCGCCGATGCCCACTTTGGTCTCGCGGCGGGCGATATCTAACTCTATCTGCAGCGCATCGATGCGATGGCGGCAGTCTTCGACCTGGGCAGGCTCGGCGTGTTGGCTGACCGCCACGCGCGCGCAGGCGGTATCCAGCAGCGCCACCGCCTTGTCCGGCAGCTGGCGGGCTGGAATATAGCGATGCGACAGCCGCACCGCGGCGTCTACCGCTTCATCCAGCAGCAGCACGCGGTGGTGTTGCTCCAGCGGGCTGACGGTGCTGCGCAGCATCAGCAGCGCCTTGTCTTCGCTCGGCTCGTGTACCTGCACCACCTGGAAACGGCGGGTGAGCGCCGGATCCTTCTCGATGTATTTCTTGTATTCCGACCAGGTGGTGGCGCCGAGGGTGCGCAGCTGGCCGCGCGCCAGCGCCGGTTTCAGCAGGTTGGCGGCATCGCCGGTGCCCTGGGCGCCGCCGGCGCCGATGAGCGTGTGAATCTCGTCGATAAACAGGATGATCGGCGTCGGGCTGGACTGCACTTCGTCGATCACCGCCTGCAGCCGTTTTTCAAACTCGCCTTTAACGCCGGCGCCGGCCTGCAGCATGCCGATGTCCAGCAGGCACAGCTTCACGTCGCGCAGCTGCGGCGGCACGTCGCCGGCCACGATGCGCAGCGCCAGGCCTTCCACCACCGCGGTTTTCCCGACGCCGGCCTCGCCGGTCAGCAGCGGGTTGTTCTGGCGGCGGCGCATCAGGATATCGATGATTTGCCGGATCTCTTCGTCGCGGCCGGCCACCGGATCTATCTCGCCGTTGCGCGCTTTGGCGGTCAGGTCCTGGGCATACTGCGCCAGCACGCTTTCACCGCTGCGCGGCGCGCCGGATATGTTCTCGGCGCTGCTTTCCGCCGGCGCATCCTGGGCGTTTTCCGCCGAGTGAGCGGTGATGGCGGCGAACTGCTCCATCAACAGATCGGCGTTGATGCGCTCGAACTGCGGGGAAATGGCCTTCAGCAGATGGCGCAGACTGTAGGTTTTCAGGATGCCGAGCAGCAGGTGGCCGCCGCGGATGCGCGCCGCGCCGAATTTCAATGAGCCATAGACCCAGGCGCGTTCTACCGCGCTGTCGATGTGCTCGGACAGATCGGAGATGGCGCTGGCGCCGCGCGGCAGGCGATCGAGCGCCTCGACGATGTCGCGCGCCAGCTGCCCCTCGTCCAGCGCGAAGTGGCGGACGATCTGCTGCAGATCGCCGTCCGGCGATTGCATCAGCTGATGTAGCCAGTGCGCCAGTTCGACGTAGGGGTTACCGCGCAGCTTGCAAAACGCCGTCGCACTTTCCAGAGAGGTGAATAACAGGCTATCCAGTTTGCCAAATAATACCGAGCGGCTGATTTCAGACATGGTTTTCCTCAGGTCTCAGAGTGGCCTGGCGCCGCAGGGCGCCGGCCGAAATAGGGTCAGAACGGATTTTCCAGCGGTTCAGGGCTGAAGATCAGGTCGTCGAGATCGCGTTGCCGCCGATCGTCGGCCAACCAGCTGCTCAGGCCCAATCGTTGCGCGCCGCCGAGCTGGAGGCCGTGCGCCTGTTCCTTCGCCAGGATCAGACGGACTTCCCAGACGAACTCGATGCCCAGGTATTGGCGCACCCAGTCGCGCAGCTGCCGGCACAGGTCGGCGCCGGGCAGGAAGCGGTCATAGTCCCGCTGCGGCATCGGCCCCAGCTCGATGCGGAATTTGTGCTGAATATCGCGCACCGCGATGCCGAGAAAGGCCGACTCGCCGAGCCGTGGCGCACCGCGCCCGGCCTTGAGCCGAGCTTGCTCGCGCGGCTCCACCCGCAGCCAGTGCGGCACGTTTTCGACGATGCGCACCGGCACCTTGAAATACTGCTGCAAAATCTTGCTCAGGCCTTCCGGATCGCGGCTGTGGCGAATCAGATGACCGGCCATAAAATGTTTGGCGTGGGCGTTGATGCTGTCGCGTTCCTGCTGCGCCGGCTGGCCGATGCCGATCAGGCTCGACAGGTATTCGTCGAAGCGCCGGTTGTCCGGGCGATCCAGCGACACCGTCGGCTGCGCGTCGGCCCAGGCGCGGTAAAACAGCAGCGTCAGCCGGTGATGGAACAGGTTGGTGAACGCCAGCAGGGTGGTGTCCTGATGGTGGTACACCCGTTCGCGCACGTATTCGGTCAGGTGCAGCGGCAGCGGTCCGTTGGGGCCGAACAGGCCGAAGCTGAAGATCGAGACGTCGTGCAGCGGGCTGTTGGCGCGCGGCGCCACCTGCGCCAGCGTGGAGGGCGCGAATGACAGCGACGGCTCCTGGCCCAGGCGCAGCATCTCGTGACGCGGCAGCGGCGCGCGCCCCAGCAGGTAGGGTTGGCCGCCCTGGGCGTCGATACGGCGCAGCAGCTGAAACAGATCGTGCTTGTAAGGCGCGCCGCGCAGCCGCGGCCAGAAGTCGTCCGGCAGGCGATACAGCGCGTTGATCTGCGGCGGCGCCAGTTCGGTGGCAATCATCTCCGCGTTCATATCAGCGTCCTTTTGCCCATGCGCGCCTGCCAGTGGGCGATTTCGCCGCGCTGCTGGCTGGAGAGCGTCATCTCGGTGAAGGTGTTCATCGCCACCAGGCGCGAGAACAGGCGCTCCAGCACGCTGCCGAGCAGATAGGGGCTGTTGCCGGAGAACGCCTGCTCATCGACCGTCAGATCGATGGCGATGCCGCGTGCGAACACGATGGGGCCCGGCTCCGGCACTCGCCGATAGACCGGCCGCAGGTTGCAGTGGCGCACGCCCTGAATTTGTTTGGCGATCGCCGGTTCGCTCAGGTTGCCGTACAGCCCCATCAGCTGGCGCAGGCTGGCGGCGCCCTGTTCCGGATCGCCGTCCATCATGCTGAGGTAGTTCAGCTGTAGCTGGCTGATCAGCCGCCAGGTGATCATGCCTTCGGCCAGCGCCGGGCGCGGCGGGGTGGGGCCTTTGCGCAGCGAGACCTGCTTGATCGGGATCGAGTCGGGCATCACGAAGTTGCCCTGATCCTGTTGCAGCAGCATCAACGGCAGGTCGCGGCTGGTGCACAGCACGTCGGCGGTGAGGTATTTCAGATCGCTGTGCCACGGCGATTGCCGCTCGTCCACCAGCGACACGAACACTTCCGAACCGGCATAGCCGGTGCGGGTGCCGTAGCGGCGGGCGTGCTCCGACAGCGTACGCTGTTCGCGCCGCAGCGAGAAGTAGGCGCCATAGTTGCCGTCGTCCGCGCTCAGGGTGCTGTAAAACGGCCGAAACTCTTGCTCGTAGCGTTTTTCGCTGGCGCTGCCGCCGAGCCGCTGCACCGAGAACACTTCGTAATCCAGCGGCCGGATATTGTCGACCACCAGATGGTATTCGTGGTTTTTTTCGTTGATCGCGATGCGTTCGGCGATCTTCGGAAACAGGTTGATCACTGGCGTGCAGTGCAGCGCCAAATGGGCGGCGTCGACCACCCGTTCCAGCGCGGCGTCGTGCCGATCCAGCAGCACCACGATCTCGAACTGGCGCAGCGCCTTTTTCCCTTCGCGCACGCTCTGCAGCAGCGGGCGCAGGCCGTTGACGCTGAAGAACTGGAAGCGCGCCGGGAAGGCGAAGTACTCCTGCAGCAGCCGGTAGCCTTCGAAGTTGCGCAGGTCGTTGGGCAGCAGCGCCTGATCGGCGGCGAAGCCCTCCTGCCGCAGCCCATCCAGCGCCAGCGCGCGCCGCTGCGGCTGCGGCTCCACCGTTTGGCAGACAAGCCCGACGCTGTGCTGCATCAGCAGTTCCAGCAGCTGCTGCGCCTGCATGTCCGGCCCGGCCAGGTAAAACATCAGCTGATCCAGCTGCAGGTTGTTGAGCGTCACGCTTTCGTAGCACTCGAGACGAATGCGCAGCGCGCTGACACAGCCGCTGTGCTGCAGCCCCAGCGAGGCCAGCGGAATATCGGCCGGAATGCCGCCCAGCTCGACGCCGGCGATGCGCACCGGCTGCAGCGTGACGTCATGGGCGGTGGTGTAGCTGCAGGTGATGCCGCTTTTCTTCAGCGTCTGGCTGTCCATCATGGTGCCGCGCGGCACCACGAAGCCGTTGCTGATGTCGCCTTTGCTGCTGTCCGGCTGCAGCTCGGCGATCGCCATCGACGGCGTCGGCGACAGGTAATTGGGGTAGATGATCTCCAACAAGCGCTGAGAAAAGCGCGGGAACTCGGCGTCCATTTTCAGCTGCACGCGCGAGGTGAGGAAGGCGAAGCCCTCCATCAGGCGCTCGATATAGGGATCCGCCACGTCGATGCCGCGCATGCCGAGACGGCCCGCGACCTTCGGGTATTGTTCGGCGAACTCGGCGCCCATCTCACGCAGATAGGCCAGCTCGCGGTTGTAATAGTCTAAAAGTTTACTGTCCATCGCCTTACCCTATGTCTTTCAGATCGAAGTGGCCGTTTTCCAGATCCACGTCGGTACGGAACAGAAACTCCAGCGGATAGGGCACGCACCACAGGCGGCCCTTGATTTCGATCGACAGCACGTTGTGCAGCTCCAGCGAGCCGGTGTCCGAGATGCAGCGCACCTGCAGCCCCTCGGGCAAAATGCGCGGTTCGAAATGGAGAATGGACTCGGTCAGCGCGCGCTGAATGTCGAGCCATTCGATGTCCGACATGCGCTTGCCCGCCAGCGAGGCGATGCCGTAATTAAGGGTGGAGCGCCGCACCTGCGGAAAGTCGCCGAGATCCAGATTGGATTCGCTGTTGACGCAGTTGAACAGCCACTGCAGATCGCGCAGCACCCGGCGGCGCAGCTCGCTGTGCGACACCAGGTTGCGCACCTGTGCTTCCTGCTTTTTCTGCGGTTCGTCGTCGGTCAGCATGTCGAGCAGCACCGGCTGCATTTTGTCGCGCGACGTCAGGCGCTCGCTGTCCTGACGATAGCGATAGCCCTGGCGGCGCAGATCGCCGCCGTCGTAGTGGGGGGGGCGCTTATCGTTCATGTTCAGGCGCTCGCGTCGAAGCTCAGCTGCCGCAGGCTGTGCAGCGGGAATTCGTCGCTTTCGCTGAGCCAGGTCTTCAGGCCCAGCCCCGCATAGTGGGTGCCGTCGCCCAGCGGTTGCCATTCGGTGCGTTTGCCGAGCAGCAGCGCGTCGTCGCTGCCTTCGGCCAGCGGATAACGGGCGGGCAGTTGGCACACCTGTTCGCGGCCGTCGGTGAGGCGCACCAGCGCGTGGCTCCACACCAGATCGATGGCGCTCTGCGGCGCCTGGAACTGGATCGTGGCGATGTCGGCAAACGGCAGCCAGTAGTAAACGCCGTTCAGCGCCAGCTCGCACACCGGCCCGAGGCGGCCGTCACCGTCGGTCAGCCAGTCGAAACTCAGCTGCCGTTCTTGGTCGCCTTCGGCCAGCGTTAACCGCCCGGCGCCGGCCGGGGCGGCCTCCAGCGCTTCGTCACGCAGCGCCTGGGCCTGTTCGGCCGCGCCTTGCGCATCCTGATGCAGCGCCTGCACCATCAGTTTCAGCCAGGGCTGATCCTGCCGCAGCAGCGCCGGCGCGGCCGTGCCGGCGAACACCGCCTGGCGTTGCAGCTCGGCGTTGACCGACTGCATCAGCAGCAGCGTGGTCGGTTGGGCGATCGGTTTCAGCGCCTGCCAGGATTTCAGCTGCGCGTTGGCGCGCGTCCAGTTGCCGCTCAGGCACAGCAGTTGCACCAGCGCGGCGCGCAGGTCGGCATCCGCCGGTTTTCCCTTGATCTCGTTTTCGACGGCGGTGATGGCCGCGGCGATCGAGTGGCCTTGCAGCATGCTTGCTAATGATTTCACAGGCTTTCCTTATAATCAGTGAGTGGCGCCGTTAACCGACAGGTAGCTGCCGCTGGCGGGATCGACCCGGTCTGCGGCCAGCTTTTCCACCAGCTTGAAGGTCAGCGGAGCGGGGGCGCTCAGCAGCGGTTGCCAGGCGGTTTGCGCCTGCTGCAGGCGCTGTTCGACCTTGTTCTCGTCGGCGGCATCGACGCGCGGCATTTCAACGATCGCTTCGCCGTTGAATGCCCAGGCGTGCAACTGCGGTTCGAAGCTCAGCAGCAGGAAGCTGCCCGGCGCCTGCGGGTTACCGCCCAGAACCAGCCGTTGGGCGTTGGCGCTGACGACGGTCAGTGCGCGATCGCCGCCGTTGATCTGCGCCAGCGGATAGCCCTGCAGGAACCACAATGTCGGCGAGAGGGTTTGGCCACCCTGTTGCAGCGTGACCGCGCCGCTGCCCTGCAGCCAGCCGTCCTCGCCGCAGCGCAGCGCGTCGCCGGCGGGAATGAACAGCGCGCCGCCGTTGGCGTCGTCATGCCAGAAGGTGCGGAAGTGGCAGCCCTGCGGCAGGTTGAAACGCTGAGGCGGCGCGGTGTCCGCCTGCGGAGAGATCACGGCTACCGCAGCAGGGATCGCCGGCTGCTCGACGGCCTCCTGTTTGACCACCGGTTTCCAGCCGTGCGCTTTGGCGGCTTCGCCGCTGGCCAGCTTTTCACCGCGCTTGTCGGTCAGCGTCCAGGGCAGGTGGCCGGCTTTCGGGCACTGTTTTTCCAACAGATTGCCGACGCGCGGCAGAAAGTCGTTCAGCACCGCCGGATCTTGGCTTTGCGCCGCGACGATGCGCAGCGGGATGCTCTTGCCGCACCAGCTTTCGGGATTGCTGTTTTTGACGTCATCGATAAACACTTCCAGCTTCTGGCTGGGGGAGTAAACCAGGCGATAGTTCATCGCCTGCGCGGTCGGTACCGCCATCAGGGCGACGAGCCCCGGCATCCAATATTTCATAGTGAACCTTGCTGTGAATGTGCGCTGCTCAGTCGCGGCTCAGAAACCGTTCCGCATCCGCCAGCGAATGCAGCAGGGTGGTTTCCTGCGGTGAGCCAATCCAGACGGCGATAGCGCTGTAGTTATCGCTGTTATTGTTTTTCTTCCATGCCTGCTGCATCAGGGCGATCCACTCGCTGGGGGAGTTGACCATGTGCAGCGACTGTTCCAGTTCGGCCTGGCTGAAGCTGTGCCAGAAGCCGTCGGTGCACAGCAGGAAAACGTCGCCGTCTTCCAGCTGCAGCACGTCGCTGTAGGTGGCGTCGCGCTCTTCGTTCAGCCCCAGCGCGAAATACAGCAGGTTGCTGTTGATGCCGTTGGTCTGATAGCCGGCGTCCTGCATCTGCTGGATCAGGCTGTGGTCGGTGGTGACGGCATGCAGGTAGCCGCGGCGGAACAGGTACAGGCGGCTGTCACCGGCGTGCGCCCAGTAGGCCAGCTGGTAATCGCGATCGATAAACAGGCTGACCAGCGTGGTGCCCATCTTGCTGTATTCGTCCGATTGCCGCTGTTGCTGGTGGATGGCGGCGTTGGCGCGCGTAATGTGCTGGCGAATGCTTTGGGCGTTCAGGTGCTTTTCGCCGTCGAAGTTATGCAAAATGGTGTCGCGCGCCAGTTTGGCGGCGATATCGCCGCCCGGAAAGCCGGCGATGCCGTCGCACACCACGAAGCAGGCGGCGCGGTTGCCGAGCACCTCGCCGGTCTGATCCTGGTTGGAGGCGCGGCCGCCCTGGTTGGAGGTAGAGGCTATGGTGATATTCATTACGCGTCCGGTTTGGTCTGTGAGTCTTTGTATTGATTCACTTCAACGTCATAGGCGTGCAGGAAGGCTTCGCCGAACAGGGTGTGGAAATCGTCCTCGATCTCGCCGGAGGTTTGCTGATAGTTCTTCACGAAGTAGTCCCACAGCGCAGCCTTGCGGTTGGCGGGCAGCGACAGACGCGGCGCCACGCCTTCCTTGCGCGCTTCCTCTTCGAGGCGCTCCGGGTTGAACGACTGCAGCATGGCGGCGATGATGGCGCGGATGCCGGCGATCATCCCCAGCTGGTGCGCCTGCAGGTCGATCAGCGCGTCACGCACCGCCTGCTCCGGCGGCATAAAGCCCGGCATCTGGCTGCCGAACATCTGCATCAGCACCGTTTTGCCCGAAGGCAGCAGTTTGAACGGATTGTTGGCCTCGTCGAGGATCATGGTCATCTCGGCTTTCACGCCGCGCTTGAGGATCGAGCGGGATGAAAGCAGGGCGACGGTGCCCTGCGAGAACAGGCTCAGCAGGCGGCCGGCCTGGCGGATTTGCCGTTCGTCGAAGTGCGGCTGCGGCTGCAGATCGTCGAGGCCGATACCTTGCAACAGCGCCGTCAGCAGCGGCCCCTCTAAGGTGTCGCCATTCGGCGCGGCGGCGTGCTGCCGTTGAGCGGACTGGTAGGCGACCGGATCGATGCCCAGGCGGTTGCCCTGGCGCGGGCGCGGCGGCTGTGCAGGCGGTTCCTGCTGGCAGAACTGCGGCGCAGGTTGGGGTTGCGGCTCAGGCGTCTGCACGGGTGGCGGCGTCGGCTGTGGGCGGGGCGCTTGCGGTTGTGCGGCGATCGGTGGCGGAGACGGCGGTGCGAGCGGCTGTACCGGCTCGTCCGGCTGAGCCAGCGGCACGGCGCCGCCCATCAGCAGCCCCAGCGGATCGTTGCTGTTTAACGCTTCGGGCGACGCGGGAGCGGATGAACCGCCGAACAGCGCCAGCGGATCCAGCTCTTGCTCCGGTTGCTGCGCATTCTGAGCCGGGGTTGCCGGCCGCGCTGGCGCAGCCTGTTCCGCCAGCAGCGCGCTGGGAGTGGTATCGGCCAGGATGTGTTCGCGCTCAAAGGTGGTGTCGGTGTTGAACAGCGCCGCCGGATCGGTTTGCTGCTGCTGCAGCTGGCGCAGATCGACATCGCCCGCCAGCTGCGCCAGCGGATCGACCGGGTTCAGCTCGCGAGCGGGGGTGTCCAGCAGCGGGTGGTTGCCTGGATTGGCGACCGGCGGCGGCGTGACGGCGGCCGGCGCATTCGGCGTAAATTCTTCCACCAGGCTGTCCCAGATTTCGTTGGGGATGGGCGCGGCGGATTTTTCTTTGGCGGCGGCTGCAGGGGCCGCAGCAGCGGCAACGGCGGCGGCCTTGGCCACCGGTTGAGCCTGTGGCGCGGCGTGCTGCTGCAGCGCGCTGACTTCAATCTGGTAATCGTCGATGCCGAGCACGTCGCCGTCCTGCAGTTCAACCTGGCGGCCACGTTCCAGCGGAATGTCGTTCAGCAGCACGCGGGTGACGTTGCCGCGGTTGGTGATGCGGCATTCGCCGTCAGCGGAAATATGCACGATCGCCTGCAGGCGGGAAATGGCGCGCTCTTCGTCCGGCAGCACCAGGTTGTTGTCCACGCTGCGGCCGATGGTGCCGCCCGGCGGCAGAAAATCGCAACTGCTCTGCGGCGGAACCTGGCCGCTTTTATTTTTTACAATGGAAAATCGCATAAGGCATTCCTGCTGATGGGGATTGTAGACTGCTTTGGGCGTATGTTGATTTAGTCATCTAATCTGATGGCTAACTTCTATTCTTTTCTTTTTTGTAATAGGTGTTTTTTGGTAGTTGAGTTAAGTAGATAAAGGTGAATATCAAACTGCCGTAGTGTATAGAGTCATAGTTATCGTTGCCTAGTGGGTAGAAGAGATTAAGAAAATCATTCCCGTATGCAAAGGTTGAGAGCTGTATGACACCCATGAAAACCACAATGAGACAGTTGAAAACAAAGAATGGATAATTGTGTTTGCGAGCCGATAATTTTTTTAAGTAATATAAAGCCACTAAAGTGATGAGTGACAATGAGAAATAGGAAAGTAAGAATCCATATGAGTAAGTTGATAGCGTGACGTCTGGAGTCATTTTCTTTGGTTGTCCTTTATGAGTTCGTACATCCCGCTTCCGGTTGTTAAATCTGATATAACCTCAATCGTCAAACCTGTTCGGCCCATCTCTTGCCAACCACGAATGAAGTCGCTATTGATATACCTATATAATCTCCAGGCATCTGGTTTTAATGTTTTCCTGATTATTCCATATCCAGATAGGCTAAGGTCTACAGTGCCATAAATTGTATCCGCAGTATCCTGACTATATCCTAGTGCTTTTGCAGTATATCGATAGGCATTTCTTACACTGCCTGATTTATCTTTTCGGAAAAGTAAATAGTAACCGTTCTCATAAATATTGTTCGTGCCTTGAGCAATCAGCGGTAAGCCAAAACTGCCACACGCCATACCGAGAGTCGCTGCACAAGTACCGACTCCGGCGAATATTTGTGTTCCGCCACCGACAAAACCTATCTGCTTCAAAATAAGGTTGGTGGTGTTGTTACTCTTCTTTTTTTCTATTGATATATAGAGCGTGTTTCTTCCTGCGTCGATAGCAAAGGCTTGGCGTTTAAGATGATTGGTCTCGTCTTCAATGTCCCTGATTGCCCCAGCGTAGGATGTGCAGTGTATACTGATATCCCTTTTTGCAAACTGAATAAGTTGGTCTATTTCCAGTGAGAAATTAGCTCTGGATTCGTTAGTGTATAGATACTGTCGTGAAAACGTTCTTGATAGTTTTTTGAGTTCATCGATAGATCTATCCAGATCTGCTTTTGTTTTGTATTGCATAAGGATTCCTTTCCTATTCTTTATACCAACATTTACCCTGTGAAGGGATACGGATTTACTCTCAGTTATCGCCTTTCCCTTGGTATTTCTTGATGATGGCTTGCAGCTCTTGGCTGTGTACAAGATCGATGCACTTGGCCATCGTCATCGGCTCCCCAGACATGCTGTCATAGGGCTTTGCCAGAAATTCTTTTGCCAGCGCCCTGACGGCGGTATGCGCTTCCAGAGAATAATCGCCGAACTCCATGTAACCCCGAGCGGCGGCCGCGGCATCGTTTTTGACTTCTTTTGCGGAGTACCCCTCGGCGATACAAACGCTAAGCGCGTAGTTTCTGAGGTACTCGGCAGGGGAATAGTCAATTTTTGTCACTGCATTAGCGTTCAACGTTGCGGCGATGGCCACAGTGAGTGAGATTTTTTGCACTGATTATTTCCGAGGATGATTTTCATTTACTCTATCCAGATTGTCTTTCACCCAATTATCATTAGGATGCTGTACATAGTCTTTCGCAAGTTTGTCAAGATCTTCACTATGGTACATATCCATGCACTTCATTAAGTCTAAGCGGCTTTTTCCGTCCTGAGCAATGTAATTCTTTTGCAAGTACTGTTTTGTCAGCGCAATGATAGGGGATTCTTCATCACGAATTGCATAGTATGACCAAGCATCGATTCCATTCGATGAGGCAATTGCATCTTTGCTGGCTTCAGGTGATGTCTTATAAGCGACTGAAATGCAGTAGGTTAGAGCGATATCTTTATAGTTTTGCAAATAGTTTCTGTATGCTGCCTGCGGTGGCCACTTTTCAATCGGTTCTTCTTGATTTTTCTGTGCTATAGCACAAGTGGCATATAGACAAAAAAAGGAGATAAGGATTTTTTTCATCTCAACACTCCAAATCCGTATGGTTTGTGCAGAGTAATACATAACCAGCGCATGAGTATCTCAATGCTTGATGGCTAATACCCAGTGAAAATAATTAATAAAACTCTAATTTGCTTAAATTGATGGTTTTATAAAATTGCAACTTACAATATTAATTATTAATTAGAGTAACGTTCGAAGATGGCTTTAGCCTCACTGGAACTCTGCAGCGAAAGGCAATCTAAAGTATGATAACTTCCTTTAACTGAGCCTTGACTATTTTTATTTGCGTACTGTTCAGCCAGTTTTTCGCCTTGTTCGAATGCATCCATGGGGAGTTTACTGAATTCTAAATAGGCGGAAGCGGAACGGAAGGCATCTTGCTTGGTTTTTTCTGAGTCAGTA
The DNA here is from genome assembly GCF_010119335.3 of Serratia sp. HRI. Taxonomy (NCBI): domain Bacteria; kingdom Pseudomonadati; phylum Pseudomonadota; class Gammaproteobacteria; order Enterobacterales; family Yersiniaceae; genus Serratia; species Serratia sp. HRI. The sequence continues at coordinate 4,840,106 of NZ_CP083690.1, forward strand.
GACTTCCCAATACAGCGGCTAATCAGCCAATTTTCATAAATTTCGCTTTGAGGTAAGTTTTCTATTTTTATATCTTCCGCCAGCAACATAGGAGAAACGAGAAGAAGAGCAAGGGCGATGTGGGTAGTCTTCATTTTAATATCCAAAGTGATGCGACTTCAGGAACAAAAGATCCATTCTCAGGATCCCCCATGAAATGACAAGAGTCAGAGCAAATGTCACCGTTCCATAATGTGACATGTCCTCTGGCATTTCGCCAGCCATTTCCTTGTATAACCATTATCCCTTTTTTACCTGAAAATTTAGCTGGGGTAGGGGATTTCACCGTGATATCAGGCTTGCCGAAGTTCTTTTCTAAAAAGAGAATCATATCGTTAACACGATAAAGATACCATTTTTTATCTTTACCAGACACAGTCGCATAACCGGAGTTAGAGGGAATTGGTATGCCTGTATAGTTGAGTACATAACTCATTCGTATAGGACAAGCATTTTCAAAAATACCGTTTTCAATATTGCTTTCTACTTTTCCACCAATCAATGCACCCACTTTTTTTACATTGACATTGACTTCAGAAAAACGAATCCATGCGGGCCCAAATAGAGGTTTTTTCATCCTGACTCTCCATTGTATCCATGTTATGAACCCCCGGCCGTAGCCGGGGGCATGCAGATTAAGCTTCGCGGTTTTCCTTGATGTTCCAACCTGCGCTGCTTTCGGCGCCTTTGCCGCCTTTGTCGCTCTGCTCCCAGTATTGCTGTTTCACTTTCGCCGCCTGGAAGGAATAGGTGACGCCCACGGTGTCTTCGCCGCCTGCGCCTGTGTACTGCACGGCGGTGACCAGCACGTCTTCCAGGGTGATTTTTGCGTATTCAACCTGGCTACCGCCCGCCTTACAAACCGACAGCTCAATCTTGGTCAGGTGTTTGCCGCTTGAGCAGTGTTTCAGCAAGGCCGGGGTTGACTTGTCGATCAGCGCGTTGACGTGCAGATCGTTGAAGCACACTTTGCCGGCGCCACCGCCGCCGCCAACGCCCATATTGCCCGGTTGAGAAGCGCCCCAGGAGAAAGAAGTAATGTCGGTCCAGCCTTTGTGATTCGAATCTTTGGATTCGCCGCTGGCACCTTCAACTTTCAGGAACATATCAATAGCCATAGTTTCTTCACTCTTTATTAAGGGTTAACAGTAGTATTAACGTTACGTTGAAAAACTCAGGTAATAGCAGCAGGAATTGCAAGTGTGGTAATGCATTACCAATTTATATCCTTGTGCCATGCACCTTCTTAAATACCGAAAACTATCGGTACGGGTTACCGAGCCACTATTAAGTGCTAATGGCTCAATGCTTAATTATTTCGCGTTATCTTGATTCCACGTGCGATCTGGATTGCCTGCAATGAGCTGTCGGGAAAGCTTGTCCAATTCCGGACTATGGTACAACCGCAGGCAGTTTAAGGTGACACCTTGACTCTTGCCTTTGGTTTCACTGTGAAACTCATTGACTCTGGATTTATATTTGCCGATGAGAGCATTGATTTTCTCATCACCTGATTCGATATCGAATGGCATCCATTCTCTCATCGCATTCGCCGTTCTGGCTGCATCAAGAGAGAACGCTTTATCCGAATCGGAGACCTGTGCCAGGCAGCGTGACAATGCCAGTTCTTTTACGACCTGGTGATAAGGCATCTGTTTGATAAATGCCACCGGATCTTGAATGTCCTTGGCGAGCGATGACTGCGAGAGCCCCAACAAGGTAGTTGCCAATCCGATTGTGATTAACTTGTTCATGGCAACTCCCAAAAATTGGCTCGCGGAGTAGAGTAATTGGTTCCGGGCTCATTGAAATAGCAATGATCTGAACAACTGTTTCCGTTCCAGAAAGTGGCGTGCCCGCCCGCATTTCCCCAACCTGATACTTCAAAAAGTATTAATCCTTTTTTGTTGGCCAGTTGCGTAACAGGTAATTGAGGGTAATTAACAATCATGTCAGGTTTTCCCCACGTTTTAGTCAGGTAGGGAATCAAATCCCGCACGCGGAAAAAGTACCATTTTTTATCTGCGCCTGAGACGGTTAACTGACCTATTCTGGGAACTGGATGGCCTGTGTAATTGAGCACGTAACTCATCCTTACAGCACAGCTGTTTTCCCAGCCACCTGATTCGGCGGGTATCTCAAAGTTTCGTTTTACGGCACCGCCAATCGTATTTTTAACTTTTCCCAGAGGATCGTTTGGGTCATAAATATTTTTAGCCGCAGTCCAGGCAGCCAGAAAACGGGGTCTTGTTCCCATGATTTACCTCCATGTTTTATTTATCAGGCCGCGCGATCGCGGCCTGACTCCAGTCCATCAGGACGCGTCGTTTTGCTTCAGCGAAGGCAGCTTCGACACCAGGCGCAGGGAGACGGTCAGGCCTTCCAGCTGGTAGTGCGGGCGCAGGAAGAACTTGGCGCTGTAGTAGCCCGGGTTGTCTTCGATCTCTTCCACCTGCACTTCCGCCGCGGCCAGCGGTTTGCGCGACTTGGTTTCCTGCGATGAGTTGGCCGGATCGCCGTCCACGTAGTTCATGATCCAGTCGTTCAGCCAGCGCTCCATATCGTCGCGCTCGCGGAAGGAGCCAATTTTGTCGCGCACGATGCACTTCAGGTAGTGCGCGAAGCGGCAGCAGGCGAACAGGTATGGCAGGCGCGCGGACAGCTGGGCGTTGGCGGAGGCGTCGGCGTCGTAGTATTCCGCCGGCTTCTGCAGCGATTGCGCGCCGATAAAGGCGGCGAAGTCGGAGTTTTTGCGGTGCACCAGCGGCATAAAGCCGTTTTTGGCCAGCTCGGCTTCGCGGCGATCGCTGATGGCGATCTCGGTCGGGCACTTCATGTCCACGCCGCCGTCGTCGCTCGGGAAGGTGTGGCACGGCAGGTTTTCCACCGCGCCGCCTGATTCCACCCCGCGAATGGCGGTGCACCAGCCGAACTCTTTGAACGAACGGTTGATGTTGGCGGCCATGGCGTAGGCGGCGTTGGTCCAGGTGTAGTTGCCATGGGTCGCGCCGTCGGTTTCTTCTTCGAAGTCAAACTCGTCCACCGGGTTGGTGCGGATGCCGTACGGCAGGCGCGCCAGGAAGCGCGGCATCACCAGGCCCAGGTAGCGTGCGTCTTCCGACTCGCGCAGGCTGCGCCAGGCGGCGTACTCGGTGTTCTGGAAAATCTTGGTCAGATCGCGTGGGTTGGACAGCTCCTGCCAGGACTCCATCTGCATCACGCTCGGCGCGGTGCCGGCGATGAACGGGCAGTGCGAGGCGGCGCCGATCTTGGCCATTTCGCCCAGCAGCTCCACGTCCTGCGGGCTGTGATCGAAGTAGTAGTCGCCCACCAGGCAGCCGAACGGCTCGCCGCCGAACTGGCCATACTCTTCTTCGTAGATTTTCTTGAAGATCGGGCTCTGGTCCCAGCCGACGCCTTTATAGCGCTTCAGCGTGCGGCCCAGCTCCTGTTTGGAAATGCTCATAAAGCGGATCTTCAGCATCTCGTCGGTTTCGGAGTTGTTGACCAGATAATGCAGGCCGTGCCAGGCGCCTTCCAGCTTCTGGAAGTCGTCGTGGTGAATGATCTGGTTGATCTGCTGCGACAGCTTTTCGTCGATTTCCGCGATCAGCGCCTGGATAGTGCGGTAGGCGTCGGAAGAGACGGTGACGGTGTTTTCCAGCGCCTGTTGCGCCAGGGTTTTCACCGCGTTCTCGACCGCTTCTTTGGCCTGATCGGTCTTCGGCCGGAACTCTTTGTTCAACAGCGCGCTGAATTCATCGCTGGAAAAAGTCTCGGTAGTCTGCAACGCATTTTGTTGCTGAGGCGAGTTGCTCATCGATTAATCCTCACGCTCGTTGTTGTCGTCGTTAACCGCCGGCTTCGGCGCGTCGGTCAGGGATTGCAGCAGCGCCGGGTTTTGCAGGATCTTGGAGATCAGCTCTTCGGCGCCGTTCTTGCCGTCCATATAAGACAGCAGGTTGGAAAGCTGGGTGCGGGCGTCCAGCAGATTGCCCAGCGAGTCGACCTTGCGGGCGATAGCGGCAGGGGAGAAGTCTTCCATGCTTTCGAAGGTCAGATCGATGTTCAGCTTGCCTTCGCCGGTCAGGGTGTTATCGACCTGATAAGCGACGCGCGGCTTCAGCGATTTCATGCGCTCGTCGAAGTTGTCGACATCGATCTCCATGAACTTGCGTTCTTCCACGCTGGCTTGCGGATCGACCGCTTTCCCCACCAGATCTGCCATCACGCCCATCACGAACGGCAGCTGGATTTTGCGCTCTGCGCCATAAATTTCGACATCGTATTCAATCTGTACGCGCGGCGCGCGGTTGCGGGCGATGAATTTCTGCCCGCTGCGGGATTTCGAGTTTGACATGATTTACTCCATCTAATGGCGATTGGGAACGCGCCTCGTCCGGCTGGGAGAGTCAGGTTCTGATTCGGGTCTGCGCCGGGGCAGACGGTATCGGATGCGTCAAGAGAACAAAGGTCGGCGGCTAGCTGTTCTCCTCGTGGTCGGGGCGACCGAGAATGGTCTCCAGTTGGTTAAGCCCATCGGGCGCCAAATCGCGGACGATTTGCATAAAGTCCAGCGTAATCAGCCGCTGGACCCGATCGATCATCAGCGGCGCCGGGTGGCTCGGCTCATGAAGACGAAAATAGTTTTTCACCTTGTCCAGCATCAGCTGGGCGTCGTCGCGCGACTGGATCTGCGCGCTGCGCCAGTTGAGCGGTGCCGTGGCGTTTTGCATCGCAGCCGGTTGTTGCAGGGCGGCGGTTTCCGGCGGGGCGTCGGGTTCGGCGGCGGCCGGGGCATCGCTCTGGCCGGCGAGCGCCACCAGGGAAAATACCTTGGTCAGCGCGCCCATTTCCGGCAGGGCGCTTTCCCCCAGATGGCGGGTCACTTCACTGCGAATGGCGCCCAGGGTATTGGCAATGTGCGTCACCAGTGCGCCTTCGGGGCGGCCCTGCTGCGCCAGCTCATCCTGCAGCCGTGCGCGGCCGCCGGGAAAGTTGGGGCACTCTTGCTTGCTGCCGTCGAGCAGGGCGCCGGCATCGCGCAGCGAGATTTCACCGGCGGCGCTTTTCAGCAGCGGCGCGGTGCGCACGCTGGCGGCCAGCGCGGCTTTGTCGCCAAGGTCGGCCAGCGCATTGATGCGAAACAGCGGGTCGGCTTCGCCGTCGAACTCCAATGCCGGTTGCAGAGCATCCCAGTAACGGAGTATCGACTGGTGGATCAGCGTCAGCCCGTCGGCGTAGCCCGGCAACCCGCGCAGCTGGGTCCAGGCGCGGGTGAGATACAGCATGACGCGCAGGTCTTTGGTGCGCGCCAGCAGCGAGGTCGCGAGGCGTTCGACCTGAACCCAATCCGGCGCTTCTTCCGGAATGATGGTGCTGCCGAACTGCTGTTCGGCTTTGCCGGTGGCGGCGCGCGCCATGGCCAGAAAGTCGGCGTCGTATTCCAGGTTGTCGCCGCAGGGATTGTCCGCGTCAACCGGGGCCAGCAGGGTATCGGTGTCGATAGCCATAGAATTTCCTTCAACGAACGATGTTAATCAAACATTTGCGGGTACTGGCCGCCGCGGCCGGGGCGTGCCCAGCCGTTGGGCTCGAACAGCAGTGAAAACAGCTGCACGGTGAGGTTGCCGCTGTGTACGTGAGTGTAGAGCGGGTGTCCGTCGGCCTGATTGGTCCACCAGAAGCTGGTGTACTGCGCCGGGTCGAAACAGTCGGCGGCCTGTTGCCAGCCGAGACCCGGCACGTCCGGATGCTGAAAACCGATAATCGACAATATCTCGGAATCCGCTTCCGCCGGCGGGCTGGGCAGCGCCGGGATTGCCTGCAGCGTGCGGTCGATCTGTTCGGCGGAGAAGCCGTTGCGCACGCCGTTCAGCAGGGTATGGCCGAGCTGCTGGTACCAGCTCGCCGCCATGTTCAGCTGTTGCGGGCGCCATTCTTGCAGGCTGAACAGGCGCAGCGCGCAGATCGGGTAGCGCCGCCCGACGCGATCGCGCGCCGGCAACAGGCAGCCCATCTGCACGTACGGGCTGCCGAGCGTGGCGGGGATCACGAAGTTCCACACCGGTGCGTTGCTGAACGGGTGGCCGTTTGGCCCCTGCGCATCGCGCTGCAAATTCACCAGCCCGTTATGGAACCAGTGGGCCCAGTTGTTGACCACCGGATCGGGCAGGCGGCGCTGCAGAAAATCGCCGGCGGAAGGAAGTTTGCCGTACCAGCCGAGGCTCGTCGGGGCGCTTGAATCAGTGCTCATGATCATGTCCTTTCGGGGCTACGGGCACGAGAAGGCCGGCAGTTGGAACGGATTGCGGATGCTGTTGGGCGTGAACTCCAGCGTGACGCGATGGCCGTCGAGGTTGAACGTCGCCTGGCGGCCGAGGCCGCCGGTGCCCGAGGATTGCGCCATGTCCACCAGGCGGTTCAGCGCCCATGGCCCGCTGGTCACCAGGCTGGCGGTGGTGCCGTTGGCCAGCGCCAGCTGCAAATGCACCTGGTTGGTATTGCGGGTGCCCGGCCAGCTGACCACCAGCGGCACCTGTGGACCATGGCTGTATTTGAACAGTTGGCCGTCGATATCCAGCGTCAGGTTGAGGATATCGTTATCCATCCGTACCGGCCGCACGGTCACGCGGTACGAGGGCGTCGCGGTACCGTTGGCGAAGAAGGCGTCGCGGATGCGCTGCGCCTGCTGGAACGAACGCAGGATGCCTTCGCCGCCGGGCAGCGTCTTGCCGTCCACGCCGGGGGTAAAGCGCCAGTTGGCGCGGGTGGTGTCGACCTTGCCCTGCAGATTGTCGCGGAAGAAGCTGTCCATCAGCCCGCTGTTCGGCGCGAACATGCGTGCCAGATCGTCCGGCGTCACGTCCTGGCGCGCCCGGGCCACCAGCGGATAACGGCCGGCGATCGCCTGGCGGCAGAAGCTGCCGACCTCGAAGCTGATACGCTTTTTCACGTTCTCCATCTCTTTACGTTGGGTGTCGCTGCTGGCGCCGATCGCCAGCGACAGCAGCATCTGTTTGAACGGCACCGGCAAACGGCCGGATTCGGCCTGCAGACGCGGGATGATGTCGCTCGGCGGCGCCGACATGCCGCTGTTGGCCGCGCCCTGTACCGCCGTCAGATAGCTGTACAGCTCATCGACCTGCTTCAGCACGCTGTCGAAAGGGATCGCCTTATTGCCTTCGCCCTGGCTTTGCGCCAGCTCCAGCAGCGGCGCGAAGTGCGCCATCACCAGCTGTTCCGGCTGGGCCGACACGTCGCCGTCGGCGCTGGCCGGCCGGTTGGTGAACAACGCCTCCAGCGTGCGGTTGGCGTTTTGGTTCAGCCTGTCTTCGGTTTTGGCCAGCAGCGAGCGGGAATCGGCGTCGCTTTTCTCGTCGCGCAGGGTGACGTTTTTGCTGACGTTGACCAGCAGATTGCGCATCGGCGACGGGTTGCCGGACAGCAGGCGCGCGCTGCTGATGCGCTGGGTCAGGTTGCCGATGTTGGCCAGTTGGATATCGCCCAGCAGCTCATCCCAGGCGCTGATAAAGTCCTGCATGTACAGCTGGCGGATGGTTTTGGTCAGATCGGCGCTTTTCTGCTCCGGCGTCGGGCTGTTCAACACCCAGACGTCTTCTTTGCGCAGCGTGTCGGTCACCGGGTCGATGTTGTCACTGAACGCTTTCCAGTACCCTTGTGAGGTGAACAGGCCCGGCACACCGTCGGTGACCGGTTTGCCGCTTTTGCGGCTGAACGCCAGCTCGGTTTGCGGGCCGGCCAAATCGACCAGGCTGACCGGCTTGATGTCGGTCTGTTTCAGCAGCAGACGTTTGAGGCGGCCATAGACGCGCTGCGACAGCGGCGCCCGATTGATGGCGGCCTGCGCCTGCGCCACCCACTGTTCGTCTTTGGCGTAAGGCGAGGCCTGGATCTGCGTATCCAGCAGCTGGCTCAGGTGCCATTCGATCTGCTGCAGCTGTTTCTGCGTGCTGCCCTGCGGCAGGTTGCGCTGCAGGTTGAGCATCACCCAGGCGCGCAGGAATTTGCCGTCGTACTGCTTTGGCAGATACAGCATCTGATAGGCCTTCAGCGCTTCGTAGCTGAAGTCCGCATCGCCGTGGTTGTCGTTGCGCAGCGTGGTGGCGATCTGTTGCGCCACCTGCGGCAGCAGCAGCTCTTTCAGCGCTTTTTGGTACAGCGCATTGCCGGCGTCGCCCACCTGATCGCCGCGGAACAGCCCCATGCGGTAGGTGAACGGCGGATCGTCCGGCGAAAAGTTCTGGCTGTCCGGCAGGTGCAGCAGGCTATTGAGGAACGGCAGCAGCGAGAACATGTCGCCGTTACCCAACTGCGTCAGGTTTTGCCCCTGGCGCTCGACGCCGGGCACCTTGGCGGCCACTTCCGCCAGATAGGCCTTGTTGTTGCCGTAGCTGGTGAACCAGAGCATCGCCAGCACTGCCAGGATCACCGCCAGCGCGATGTAACCCGCCCAGTGCAGGGCGCGATTGCGGTATTCCCACCAGCGGTTGCTGCCCGCCAGCCCGGACTCCTGGAAGACCACCGATTCCAGCGTCTCTTTCAGGAAGAAGCTTTGGCCTTTGGCCGCCGGGATCGGCGCTTCCTGGCCCACGCTGTCCCAGGCCGCGTTGGCCTGCGCCCCTGAGTTTGCCGTTGGCAGCTGCAGGTAGCGGTTCAGCTCGCCCATCACCCGGTCGAACGGCAGACCTTCCTGCGTGCCGCTGGTGAAATAGATACCGCGCGGGGTAAAGCGGGTTTCAAAACTGGAGGTGGCGAACACCTGTTCCAGGTATTGGCCCAGCAGCGGGCGCAGCGCGGCGAACTCCTGCGGGAACAGGTAACTTTCGGCGCGCTGGCGCGCGTCGTGTTCCATCAGCAGCGTATCCGGCAGCGCCGCGTCCAGGCGCTGTTGCAGCAGGGCGTATTGTTGTTCGAAAGCGGCGTTCAGATTGAAGTCCGGCTGCCGCGAGCGTTCGTAAGGGAAGGTGAATCCCCAGATCTGGTCGCGCTGCGCTTTGTCGAAGCTGCCGAAATAGGCCATAAAGCCGTTGAGCAGGTCGGTTTTGGTCACCAGCACATAGACCGGGAAGTGAATGCCCAGCTGTTCGTGCAGTTCGATCAGGCGTTTGCGCAGCGCGCTGGCCTGGGCGGCGCGCGCTTCGGCGCTGTCGCTCAACAGATCGGCGACGCTGATGGTGACCATCACGCCGTTGATCGGCTGGCGGGTGCGGTATTTTTTCAGCAGCGCGACGAAGCTTTGCCATTCGCCGGCATCTTCTTCGCGCTGGCTTTCCTGGGTGGTATAGCGGCCGGCGGTGTCGAGCAGCACGGCGTCGTTGGTAAACCACCAGTCGCAGTTGCGGGTGCCGCCCACGCCGCGCAGCGCGGTTTTGCCGAAGCGATCCGCCAGCGGGAAGTGCAGGCCGGAATTGACCAGCGCGGTGGTCTTGCCGGCGCCGGGCGCGCCGATGATCACATACCACGGCAGCTGGTACAGGTATTGGCGGCTAAAGCGGGTCATCCAGCGGTGCTTGCCGCCCTCCTGGCCCGGTGCGAAGCGCGCCTTCTTCAGCAGCTGCGCCGCTTCGTCGAAGCGCTGCGCCAGCTGTTCGTCTTGTTTAATCTCGGGCTTGCCGTCTTCCGCCGGTACTGCTTCGGCGGCGCGCAGGTTGCTTAGCAAACGGCTGTTGAACCAGGCGCTGTAAAGGCGCGGGATCAGGCGGCACAGGAACCAGATCAGGTAGATAACGCCGATGGCGATCTGGCGGTTGAGTTCCGGCTCCAGCGGGCGATAGTCGCCGATGGCCACCAGCGGGCCGATCATCCAGATGATGAACGCCAGCGCGGTGATGCCGACAAAGCCCCACAGCAGGCGGCTGGTGATGATGGAGAATAACGTACTGAGCATTACTTTCCGGTTCCTTGCGGCAAGCCGTTGATTTCCGCCTGGGTATTTTCCGGGGCGACCAACAGCGTAATTTCTACCCGGCGGTTCAACGCGCGGTTCACTTTGTTATCGTTCGGCGCGACGGGGTTGCTTTCGCCGCGGCCCTCGGCCTTGACCCGCTGCGGGTTGGCGAGGTGCTTTTGCAAGCGGGCGCTGACCGCTTCGGCGCGCGCCAGCGACAGCTCCCAGTTGGAGGCGAAACGGGCGCTGCGGATCGGCACGTTGTCGCTGTAGCCGGTGACCAGGATCTTGCCGCTGACGCCGTTCATGGCGGCGGCGATGCGGTCGATGACCGGAATATAGTTGGCGCGCACCGTGGTGGCGGCGGAGTCGAACAGCCCGTCGCCTTTGAGGATCACCACGCTTTGCTGCGCTTCGTCGCGCACCACCACCAGCCCTTCGGCGATCTCTTTGCGCAGGAAGCTTTTCAGGCTCAGCGTCGGCGGCGCGGCCGGTGCCGGGTTACCGATCGCCACCTGCGGCAGATTGGTTTGGTAAATTGCCGCCAGCACCGGGCTGGTGTTGTCGCCCAGCCGCCAGTTGAGGGCGATGAACAGCAGCGAAGCCAGGAAGCCGGTCAACGCCACGCAGGCCCACAGCGGCACCAGCGGGCGCCACAGCTTCTGCTGCACCGGCAGATCCAGCGCATGAGGCGACAGCGGCGGGGCATAGCCGCCGCGCACCGACCGGATCAGCTGCAGCAGGCGCTGCTTCATGGTTTCCAGCTGCGATCGGCCGTTTTCCATCACTCGGTAGCGGCCTTCAAAGCCCAGCAACAGGCAATAATTGATCAGCTCCAGCAGGTTGATGTGCTCGCGCGGGCTTTGCGACAGCTTGGCCAGCAGCTGGAAAAACTTCTCGCCGCCCCAGGTTTCGTTATGGAAAGTCACCAGCAGCCCGCTGCCGGACCACACGCTGTTGCTGCCCCACGGGGTTAGCGCCGCCGCTTCATCCAGCGCGGTGCACAGGCAATAACGCGCGCCGATGATCACTTCGTACGGCAGGTTGGCGCGTTGGCCGCGGATCTCGAAGCGGCGCATTTCGTCGATCAGCTGTTGGCGCAGCTGCGCCGGGTTGGCGTGCGTGGCCGACTGGCGGATCTGCGAAATGGCGTTCAGCAGCGGGTTGGCGGCGTCCACCAGCGGATTGGCCGCCGGCGCCATGCTATTTTCCTGAGTCATAGGTTACCGGTCCGTATGGCTGCGAATCGCCCAAAATTCCATGTCCAGCCCCGGGAATTCGCCGGCCAGGTGCAGGGCGAAGGCGCTGGATTTTTCCATCTGTTTCCACAGGTCGCCGCCTTTTTCCAGCTCGAAGTAGGTGTAGCCGGCGTGATAGGGGATCTGGCGCGGCGCGGCGGGCATGGTGCGCAAACCGATGCCCGGCAGCTGCAGCTGCACCAAATCGCGGATGCGCGTGACCGGTGCGATCTTCATCTGCGCCGGGAAATGGGTCAGCAACACCTCGGCGGCCACGTCGGCGCGCACCGCCAGCACGAAGCCGAAATCGCGCATCATTTTGGCGTCCTGTACGGTGGCGACGTTCAGCCCGTGGGAGCGTTCGACCAGCGTCAGCTGAATGGCGTTGTCTTCCAGCACCACCGACAGCCCCTGACGCAGCAACAGCATCAGCTTGCCGAAGCACAGCGCCAGGTTGTCGTGGTCATACACCGGCAGGCGGCCTTCCGGGGTGCGCTGCGCCGAGAAGCTGGCGAGCTCGGTGGCGAACTGCAGCCAATCGGCGAACAGGCGCTCCGGGTGCAGATGGTCGAGGTGGTAGGCGTGGCTCACCTGGCCAAGATGGCGGTTGATCAGCTGCAGCAGCATGAAATCGACCATTTCGGAACTGCCGCCGCGGCCCGGCTGCAGCAGGCGCTGGCTCATCTGCTGGCTGCGCTGTTGCAGCAGGCCCTGCAGATCGTTGATGAAGGTTTTCAGTACCGGGTTGCCCTGGCAGTTCAGCATCGGCGGGATCTGTGCGGTATCGAGGCGCAGGCTGTTGTCGCCGCGTTTTTCCAGCACGCGGGTCACGCTGAGCGCGGTCCATTCGGCGTTGAGTTCGCTCTCCAGCATCAGCCGTAGGCGCAGGCGGCCGAACTGCAGCGCCGCGCTGCCCACCGAGACGGCGTTGAGATCGTCGACTTCGTTCTCGTAAGCCAGATAGCGCGCCAGCGCCTCCGGACTTTCCTGAAAGATCACGTCTTCACGCCCCGCACGATAGGTCGGCAGGGCCAGCACCACGTTTTCACCGGTCTTGTTTTCGGCGATGGTCAGCGGTGCGGGTGCCTGCCGGGCGCCGGCGAAGCGAAACGGCGTGCCGTCCGGCATGATGCCGCTGGCGGCGTTGAGCGCAATCTTGCCCTGGCGCAGCAGCGTTTGGTCCAGATCCAGGGTGAGGAACCCCCAGAAACAGCCGCTGTGGGCCTGGCCCCAGTTGCGTATATAGCCTTCGAGATAGTTTTCCGCCTGCTGGAAATGGTGAGGGCGCAAAAACATTCCCTCAGTCCAGACAACCTTATGAGCATCTTTCATCATCACACCTATAGTTACTTCGCTTCAGCGCAGCGGTAGGTCAGTCGACCTTTTTTACGGGGCGCAGGCCATTCACGCCCGCGACGATATGCGCTTCCAGCTCATCCGGCGAGAATTGCCATACCTTGTAGAAATTGGTTTCGGTGGGTTCCGGCAGCGGCAGTGAAATGCGCCAGGTCTTGCCGTCCAGATTTTGATACTCGGCGATCACGCCGATGTAGCGCGCATCCAACGCGCTTTGCCCGCCGAGCTTTTTGCCGGTCTGGCCTGGCGTCAGGAAGAACTGATCGCTGTCCAGCAGGCTGTTGCCGAGCACGCTTTTGGCGTCGTTTTGCAGACTGAAGAAGTCGGCATCCATAAATTCCGCATCCGAACGCAGCAGCAGCACGCGGATTTTGATCGGCGCCGGTTGCGCGCCGGCGGCGTTGACCTGGCGATCGGCATCGAACACCAGGCTGTAACGCGACGGCACGTTTTTGGCGGAAGACATGCAGCCGCCGAGCGCCAACGCGCCCAGCAGCAGAAACAGCATCCCGCACCAGCGGGAAGTGATAGGGGTCGTCATCATGGGAATCTCGTCGCCCGCAGGCGTGCTGACTACTGGAGGATCCAGGTAGCTGAACCGGCGTTTTTACACGCCTTGCTGTCGCCGCCGACTTTGACGCAGTCCTGTTTGGCGGCGCGTGCGCGGCGCGGCAGATCTTTGCGCAGCGTCGATTTGTAGCGCGTTTCCGGTACGCCGGCGTTGGCCTGGATATACCCCACCAGATCGCCGCCGCGGATAGCGGAGATCGCCAGCCAGCTGTTTTCCACTTCGCCCAGCGCGTAGAACGCGGCGGCGTTGTCCAGGCTGCCGACGGCGGTGCCGGTATAATTCGGGCTGCTCATGATGCTGGCGGCGTACAGGCTGCGGTACTCCTCACCGATCGGCTTGAACTGCTTCGGCGCGCTCACCGCGGCGCGGTGCTGCAGCGTGACGCCGTTGACTTCACTGCTGACGATAGCGTCGTTATTGAGCGCCGGCGGCGGTGGCGGCGGGGTGGAACAACCGGCAAGCGTCAGGGCGGTCAACAGCGTCAGGGTAATCCGTGTTTTCACAATGTCCTCTTTTCTTGATTGAATGGCTGTGTAATAAGGCGCCGTCATCAGGGCGCAAGCAGCAACACTTTTAATTGGCTCGGCACAATGCGCATGCCGAGCGCGTTGGTGGAATTCTGCAGGCTGAGGCTGGTCAGCCGGGTGGCCGGGGTGCCTTTGAGCAATACGGTAAAGGCGCCGGTCAGGTGGCGGGACGGCCCCATCACCGTCCCGGAGGCGACGCCGGTGGCCACGCCGGGGTTGTCGCCGTTGGTCAGCGGCGTCACCGTTGCCATGTTGTGCGCCGGGGTGCCGACGAACAGAATGTTGAACGCGTTCGGGATGGCGGTCGGCGCCAGGGCGATATCCGGGTAGGGCACGGGCACCGGCGCCGGGCTTGGCGTCAGACAGACGTCGGGAAACGCCAGGTCCACGCCGATCATTTGGCTGTTGGCAAACATAAAAGGCCTCCGCAGGTTATCCGACGTGGATTTGTTCCGAATCCAGCTTGGTGATGTCTTTTGAGGTAATGAGCGTGTTACGGGCATGAATGCGGGCGTAATCTTCCGCCTGATAATCCAGCTGCCCGGCGCGCACGTGCTCGGTTTGGCGCACTTTGCGGAACAGCGAATGGCTGATCTGGCTGACCGAATGCCACAGCGACTCGCAGCGCTTGCCGACCAGGCGACTGATGCTGACAAAGGCCGACAGCTCCTCGCCGCTGTATTTCATCTTGTCGACGTGGCAGTCGCCGCTGTTGGCCTGCAGCGTCATGGCGTCGCCGCTCAGCTTTAGCGCCTGCGCGCTGTGCAGCGACAGCGAACCGCTCGGCGTTTCAATTTGCAGATCGCCTGTGACGCAGAGCCGCGCCGCGCTTTGCGGTTCCGCACGTTCGAGAACGGCGATCGCCCACAGCTGGTGGCCGCAGCCGGCGACCAGCACGCTATCGCCGAGGGCCGGCGTCAGCAGGCAGCTCGCCGCCCGGCGGCAGTGCCAGCCGCGGCCATCGCACTCCACCACCAGGCTGCCGTCCGGCAACAGGTTGACGACCTGGCCGGCGGCCTGCTGGGGCGGTGTGATGTTGACGGCGCGAGTTGTGTTGGCAACGCTCATGGTGATCCCCTCGTGAAGTGGTCAATGCATTCAGATTCGGCTCTGGCGCTGTGCGCTCCAGGTTTCGGCGGCGTACAGCTCTTCGTCGCGCTCGAGAATCCCGCTGCGATCGCCCCAGCGCGTTTGCTGCTGGTGGGCACGATGCATGCGGGTGCGCATAAAGCGCGCGCGCCGGAAATCGGCGGTGCTGAGATCGGCATAACAGAAATCGGCGTAGGTCAGGTCGCTGTCGCTGAAATCACAGCGTGCCGCGCGGCTGCGTTGGAACACGCATTGATACAGGCGCGCCTGGCTGAAGTTGGCGGCATCCAGCGTCGCTTCGCTGAAGATCGCCTGATCGAACTGCCCGCTGCGGCACTGCGCGTGGGTCAGATTGGCCTCCAGCCACAGCGACTGCTGCGCTTGCACGCCCGTCAGGTTGGCGCGCCGCAGCGAAGCGCCCTTGAAGTTGCTTTGACGCAGCGTCGCCTGGCTGAAATCGACGTCGTCCAGTTGGTTATCGGTAAACTGGCAGGCGACGAGGCGCTGCCCGGCGTAACTTTTGCCGCGATGGTCACATTCGAAAAACGTGACGCGGTCGAAATCTACCCCTTCAACCCCTGTTTCACAGAGGTTTAATCGAAAGAACGTGACAAGGGATAACCGCGCATGATTCAACGTGGCGCCGTCGAGCGGGCTTTCGTAAAAGGTGGTGCGATCGTGCTGAGTGGCGGAAAAGTTCGCGCCGGCCAATTGGCATGACATCCAGTGGCTTTGATTGAGCGACAGCCGGCTGAAGTCGCTCTGTTCAAGCCGGCAGTTGTTGAACATCGTCAATTCGATATGGCTCTCGCAGAAGCGGCCGCCCGACATGGCGCACTGATGGAAGGCCGTTTGCTTCAGGTTCGCTCGTGCAAATTGCGCGTGGTCGAGCCGGCAATCGCTGAAGACGCTGTCGCGCAGATCGCAATCGGAGAAGTTCACGCCGCTCAGGTTCAACTCGTTGAACATGCCGCCGGCCAAATCCATACCGGCGAATGACAGGCCGTGCAAATCCTCACCGGCAATCAGCTCGCCGCGTTTCACGCGCTGGCGTATCTGCTCAGGTTTTGAGGTCATACTTCCTTCCCGTTATGGCGAGGCAATGTTTTCACCCTGGCGGTATAGGCACCGTCGAGCCGGGTCGCCCGATCCACCTGCGACTGCGACAAATCGGCCCGGAACAGATTGGTGCCCTGCAGGTCGGCGCCTGACAGCACGCATTTTTGCAGGATCGCCGCGATGAAATTGGCGTCGCGCAGGTTGGCCTGGGACAAATCGCTGCGAATGAACAGGCTGCCGCTGCCGTTGGCCTGACGGAAATCGGCCTCGTTCAGCTGGGTTTCCGACAGGTCACAATTATCGAGGCGCGCACGGCTGAAATTAGCCCGCTGCAACGGCATTTGGCGCAAATTGCACTGGTTCAGCGTCGCGTCGCTGAAATCCGCCTGCGGCAACAGCGTCTTCGCTGCGAAGGCGCAGGCGGTGAGGCGTGCGGCGCGGAAGCTGAGGCTTTGCGTCTCGGTATCAACCCAGGCGCAGCTCTCCAGCCGCGCCCGATCGAAGTTCACCGCCAGCAGCCGGCATTTGATGAAGCTGACTTTGTCGAGCCGGGCGTGGCTGAATATCAGCTGCTCCAGCTGCAGTTCCATCAACGTAATGTTGGCCAGCGTGGCGCGGTTGAAGTCACACTGCCCGAGCAAGGTTTCGTATCCCAGCAAATCGCGTAATGACGCCATCGTGAAATCGCAGCGTTGAAACAAGGTTTGTTGAATGTTGGTTTCGTGCAGCTGCGCGCCGCCGAAATCCGTCGCTTCGCATTTCGCCAGGGCCAAAGAGGCGTGGCTCAGATCCGCCTGCTGCAAGACGGCGCCGCTGAGATCGGCGCGCGCCAACATCGCCTCGCGAAGGTCACAGCCCACCAACCGGGTTTGGCGCAGATTGGCGTTTTCCAGCAACGTGCCGCGCAAGATGGCATGGCTGAGGTCCATGCCGGACAGATCGGCGCCGGTGAGGTCCAGGCCGCTGAGATCTTTATCGCGCTGCATCGCAGCGGTGACGCGTTGGCGAATGATCTGCGCCAGATCGCCGCTTAAACGCAACGCCGGGTTTTGCGCCTGTGCCGACATTAAATACATCTGGTGCAGCGCGCGCTCGCTTTCCCCCAGCTGCTTGTCGCTAAACGCATCGGGGCGTTGACGCGCCTGTTGAAACAGCTGGTCGCGCTGCTGTTGGTAGCTTTCCGCGCCGGAAAGGTCGGCGGGGCCTGGGCCGTCAATATCAATGCCGTTTGCCTGCGCGCCATCAAGGATTTCACGGTAATGCGCTTCAGCGCGCTGTTCCATGCCGTCGACAAACTCGGCCAGCTGATCCAAAGAGGGCATCGGTTCCGCTGGCGGTGCGGGAAACATGTCGTCGATGTCTCGGCCTTCGCGCTGCAGACGTTGGCGGTGTTGTTCGCGTTGGTGATGTTCGTAGGCGGCGATGTTTTCCACCATCGGGCTTTGCAGCGTCGGCGTTTCCGTATCCAGCCAGGGGCCGATACAGCACTCCGGCAGCAAATCTTTTTCACGAAAAGCGTGCAGAGCGCCATGCTCTTTATCAAGCCGCTGATCGAGCACCTGCCGATAATGAGCGACGCTGCGGCTTTTACCCTCAATTTCCAGCGCCGGTATGAGCTGCATGACGTCTGCGGCATCGTCTTCATTGATGGGAAGGCTGCCTTGGTAGATCAACAGCATTTGTTCTCGATGGGGAAAGAACCACACGGTGGTGTGGCGCATCGTGATTTCCCCGAAATGCGCTTCGCCGCCGCGCAGCCGGTTGATGAAGCAGCGTGCGCGCCACGGCGGTAAATGCCCTTGCTGCATCGGCTCCGACGGATGCATGTTCCATATCCGGTAGGCGGCCTGGGGCGGCAGAGTGTCGCGCTGGGGAAACTGCTGATCGCTGTCTGCCATGTTGAACAGGCGCCAGTCGATGTCGTTGGCGAAGCCGGGAAAGCCGTTTTTCAACCAGTCGGCGTCGTAGTTTTTACCGATGCGGGAGAAGCGACGCGGCCAGGTGATATCCAACGCGTCAAAACTTGCCGGTTGCGCGCTATGCCGAGGCGACGTAAGGCGCTCCTGCAGCGGTTCGACATTGGGTAGGCGATGGATACGGCCTTGCGGAAATGTTTCCGGAGTGGCGCCGATGCCGTGTGGATTATCGGCGAACTGGGTGCCGCCGTAAGCCCGGCGCCAGTCCAGACGCATTTCTGCAAAAGGAAGGGGAGTGGAAGGACGATCGTTGATCCAATGGCGATCGCCGAAAACCACCAGCGTTTTCTCCAGCGAATCCAGCTGGATCTTCACGGCGCAGGCGGTTTTGTCTTGCTGATGGTGGGTGTAGGCGTTGCCGGTGGCGAGAAACTCCGCACAGGCTTTCGGGATAGCCAGGTCGAGCACGCCGCCGCTCAACGTGAGCTCTTCGGCAGCCAGCTGCCACAGCTCCGGTTCGGGGCGCAGGCGCGGGGAAGCCCCCATATCGGCCAAGGCCAAAACGGAAACGCCCAGATGATTTTGCCCTTGCCAAGAGAAGGGGCGATGAAGCGCGCTGAGGCGCAGAGGTTTTACGACTTTCATTGTGTGTGTGTAAAGCTTCCTGTGGATATCAGCCGGCAGCCAGGCTGCTTGCTCAAAAACAATCCGTTTTTCGGTTTAATAGATATCAGGCTATGTCACAACAGATGAAGAAAACGATGCGGCGTTCAGTGCCGAACGTTAATGCGGGGAGCGAGCCCCGCTTCGAAATGGATGATCAAGAGGACAGCGCGCTGTCTTTCCCGTTTATTCCGCGAACCAGCAGCACGGTAGCCACGGACAACGCCGCGGCGATCGTCTTGGCGATAAATTGGCCGGCGCTTTCCAGGTGATAGGGCGCAAAAAAGCCGATGTCGGCGGTGCCCAGAATCAACAGCGCGGCCAGCGCTGCAAAACAGCCCAGCTCTATCGCCAGTGCCAGTCTGCCGGGTGCCGCCGCACCCAGGTAACTCATCAAAAAACCGGGCAAGACCAGGAACCCGATCAGTTCTGCGGGCGCATTCACCGCAGACATCACTTGTTGGTTGTATTTCAGGAGCGCCAGCATCAGCGCGACAAAGATCAGCAGCCGCACAGGTAACGCCTCTGCCCGGCTTGCCGACAAAAAGATTTTGCCGATCGCGGCGAGCAAGACGCAGCCAACCAGGATGCCAAAGAAGGTAAACAGGATTTGTCCCCAAAGGCTGTCCTGCGTCGAAAAGGCAATAAACGCACCCATCGTGACACTTCCTTATACAAGGTGATTTAGCGAACTGATGGACGACAAGTCGCTTTCAGCACGTAGAAACCGGAACGCGTCGATTGAAAGGTATATTTTCGCTCAAAGCCGGGAAAGCTCTTCGATCACCGCTTTCTTGGGGTTCTTCGGGTCGTACTTTATCGCGGTGAAATGACCCGGCTGATATCGCGGCAGATCCACGACGCTGATCGGGCCTTTCGCCACCGCCGTATGGTTCTTTCCGTCTTGGGCGATGTACTTGATCTCGACTTCACAGACCGGTCGGTTGCCGTCCCAGAGATTGGTCTGGCGAATGCTGACGATTTGCCCGGAGGCGGAAACGCCGTTTTCCATCACGCTGAGAGAAGAACCGATATGTTTGAAATAGCCCCAGATATCGACCGTGATGAATTTGAAAAAACCCACCAGGCTGAGGATAGGGGCCAATAAAATCAAACCGATGACGGTGAAGATATTTTTGGCTTTTGACATGGGCATCCCTACTTATAAAAAGATCGCCAGCGCCTTGCTGCTCAATCGCAAAGAACCGTTGGTTATTAAGGCCCCAAGCTGCGTGAACGTCATGGGATCGTTGCTTAGCTTGAAATTGGTTTTGCTGATCGAAAGCGGGTTATGGGAAACATCGAACATCGTATGCTTGACGCTCAGCCCCGTTAAGGCAAGGTTGGCGCCTATCGCGGTCCACTTATAGCCATGGCAGTTGTCTTTCCAGGTGGGCGCCGAAATAGACACGCCGTCCTCGCTGGTAATGTTGATGGTTTTTGCCGTGATGGTGAGCGAACCGCTAATGGTCGTTTGCTGATCGTTTTTGTAGGTTTCTTTGACATTCCCCGTGATGTCGGTGGTCTGGCCGCCAGCCTCCACCGTCAGCGTTTGACCGCCTGCGGTGACCGTAGTGGTTTGCCCGCCGGCGGTGATGGTGGTGTGCTGGCCGCCGGCGGTGATGTTGACCGTCTGCCCCTTGTTGATGGTGCTGGTCTGTTGCCCCTCGGTAATGTCGAGGGTCTGATTGCCTTTCACCGTCACATGTTGCGTCTGCGTGATGTCTTGCGTCTGCGCGCCGTCAAGCTTGAAGGACTGATTGCCGGTGATGTCGATCTTATCACCGCCGTCGATAATCGTCAGGTCGCGGCCGCCTTTGATGTTCACCGTCTGGTGAGCGTTCAGGTTGGCGGTTTCGAGCCCATTGACGGTGGTGGTGCGTTTTGCTTTGTACAGGAATGTGGCGTCGCCGGTGACGGTGTCGTCTTGCAGGCGGCCGATGGTGGTGGTGCGACTGCCGTCAATATTGACGTTCTTGTCGTTTTCCACCGTCATGTTCATGTTGCGTTCGGCGTGCATGTCGAAAGATTCGTTGCCGGGCGCGTCTTCCAGGAACAGGAAGCTGGCGTTGTCGGTGCCGCCGCCTTTGCTGCGGCTCATAAAGCCCATTTTGGTGGCGTCGCCGGGCAGATCCCACGGTGGCATGCTGTCTTCGTTGTAAACGCGGCCGGTGATGATCGGGCGATCCGGATCGCCGTTGATAAAGTCGACCACCACTTCCTCACCCACGCGCGGGATCTGGATCCCGCCGTATTTCCAGCCGGCCCAGGCGCTGGAGACGCGCACCCAGCACGAGCTGGTTTCATTGCCGTTGCCGTGGCGATCCCAACGGAACTTGAGTTTCACCCGGCCATATTTATCGGTCCAGATGCTTTCGCCTTCCGGGCCAACCACTTCGGCGGTTTGCGGGCCATGGGTTTTCGGCCAGGGCGTGGTGCGCGCGGGGCGCCAGTTGATGCCCGCCGGAACGACCTGAAATTCGGTACGTTGCTCGCCGGCGTCGTTATCATTGCTGGCGTAGCTGTTTTCCTGCATGAAGTAATGCGCGCTGACGACCAGGTAGGCCTGGTTGTCTTCCGTGCGCGGCGCCTGAGTCAGTTGGAAACGGTAGCCGGGGGCAATGCCCTGCGAACTGCCTTCGCCGCTCATCTGTTCATGCTGCGCTTCGAACTCCTGCTGGCGAACCTTGACGTAAAACTGGCCGTGGGCGTGATCGGTATAACGCCCGGGCCAGTCGAACACCTCGGCTTTGTCCTGCGCGAACGAGGCGGGATTCTGCCGGGCCTCCAGCAACCGCGCGCGCGGTTTGCGAAAATCGTAGTCGTCCAGACTATACAGGCTGGGCGTAATGGCGTCCGAGACGCTCCAGCTGTTGATGCTGTCTTTATTTTCCACCAGGCCGCCTTCTGCGAGCTGATAGGGAATGCTGGCGTAGCCGGCGAGTTCCTGATGTGCCGACGGCGCGTCAGCCAGCACCAACGTATGGCCGTCTTGCTGGTGCGTGAAATAGTAATAGATGCCTTCGTGTTCCATCAGGCGGCTGATGAAGTCGAAATCGCTCTCCTGGTACTGCACGCAGTATCCCCAGATGCGGTAGTCGTAGCTCAGGCGATTATCGATTTTCACCTGATACTGCCCCAGCACCTGAGTCAGGATGTCGGGAACGGTCTTTTCCTGGTAGATGCGAAAGTCGCGGTTTTGCGTCAGATACCACAGCGTGGGGCGCAGCACGGCGCGGTAGATATAGTAACGGTTGCCGCCGGCTTCTCGTCCGGAGAGCGTCATGCGCGTGATATTGCCGTTGAGATAACGCGGCGCCAACGGATTGCCCCGCAGCTCCAGCGTGATTTTTTGTCCCAGCAGTGCTTTCAGATCGAGCCGATTGTCGGGGCTGAGCAGCTCGACGTCGAATTCGAACAGCCCGGCCAGTTTTTCCTCACCGGAAAGGCTTCGGAACAACAGCTGATGGGAGGGCAAAGGCGTGTGCGCAATGATAAGGCGATCCATACTATTCCCCGGTTTAGGCATAGCTACCGCACGAGAATTGGCGCGCGATCCCGATGGCGTATCTGTCACGAATTGAGACAGGAACTGACGAAATATTTAACAAAGTTTACACAAAGGCACGATTTGTGCAGTCTACAATAGAGCTCTGCATTTGCAAAATAGCCTTTTGGATCAATGCTCAATTCGTTAACTTGCTCACGATCTTGTTTTTTATTATCTAAAACATATAGATGCGAGCAGATTGTTTTTTATATCAAATTATTGGGAAATTGGTAATACCAAAAAGTAAATGTGTAACACTTAAACCAAAGTGTTTATAAAACAACTCTTTTTTTTCGTAAAAAAAGTCACTGACTGTTTTTTATCCTTACCATTTGCCAGTTAAAGATGATCAAATATATAAATTTGTTGAATGTGAATTCGGATGATTCCTATTTGGTGGGCGAAAAAAGGCCCAGCGACGGGGCCTGAGGTGCGGGTTTGAACGGTTGAAAATGCAGCGAGTGCCGGCGTTAAGCCGGGCAGAAATCGAGGGGAATTTGGCCGATCAGTTCGCAGAGCCAGATTAAGGCCGGGTCGCGTTGCGCCTGCCGGCCGGCGATCAGTTCAATGGGAAAAGGGGCGATGGCCAACTCGTCGGGCAGCGGGAGAAAACGTACGCGTTGCGGATCGGAAAAGCGCCGAGCCACGCTGGCGGCCAGGGTGGCGATCAGATCGCTGTCGGCGACCACGGCCGGCAGAGCGACAATATGCGAAAAGGTTACGGCGACGCGCCGCCGGCCGCCGATTTCCGCCAGGCGACGGTCGACCAATCCTCTGGCAGAGCCGTCGTCGGCCGGTGCGTACAGCCCATGCGGCAGGCTGAGATAGCGCGCCAGATCCCAGCGGTCATCCGCCAGCTGTGGGTGCGAACGGCTGGCGATGCACACCAGGTGCTCTTCAAACAACGTGCGCACATAGTGGCTTTCCGTACCTGAAAGATGCCCTCCCAGCGCGATGTCCACCTCGCCACGATCCAGCTGCCGGTAAATATTGTGACGGTCCAGACGCGAAACGCGAATATCGATGCCGGGCGCTGTCTGACGCAACCGACTGATGATGGCGGGCAGCAGCAAGATATCGGCATAGTCGCCGGCCGCCAGCGTAAAGCGCCGTTGCCCGGCGGTGGCCGGATCGAAACGGGCAGGGGGTGCCAACGCCAGGTGGATCTGTTCAAGTACCTGCCGTATCTGCGGCATAAGCTGATGGGCACGCGGCGTGGGCGCCATGCCGCCGCCGCTGCGAACAAACAGCGGATCGTTCAGCAGCGTGCGCAGCCGCGCCAAGGCATTGCTGACGGAGGGCTGGGCGCGGTTGAGACGCCGGCCTGCGGCGGTCACGTTGCGCGTCTGATACAACGCCTCGAACACCACCAGCAGGTTGAGATCGACGTTGGCTAAATTCATTTTATGAATACTCTATATACAGATAATCCATTTCCAGAATCATACTGCGTTCTCTAGGCTGGTAGCACACGAATTTGGCCTTCAGTCAGGAGAAATGATGAACAAAGTCTTGGTTACCGGCATTGAGCCGTTCGATGGTGACGCGGTGAACCCTTCCTGGCAGGTTGCGCAGGCATTGGCCGGTGAGCAGATCGCCGGCGCGGAGATCGCGGTGCTCGAGCTGCCCTGCGTATTGGGCCAGGCCAACCTGCAGTTGATCGCTGCGATCGAGGCATTGCAGCCGCTGGCGGTGATTTGTCTGGGGCTGGCCGGGGGCCGCGCCGAGATATCGCTGGAACGGGTGGCCATCAATCTGATCGATGCCCGCATTCCCGACAATGCCGGTAAGCAGCCGATCGACGTACCGGTAGTCGCCGGCGGGCCGGCGGGCTATTTCAGTACGCTGCCCGTCAAGGCCGCGGTGCAGCAGCTGCGCCGGCAGGGGATCCCGGCGGGGGTGTCCTATACGGCAGGCACTTATAACTGCAACCATATCTTTTACGGTCTGCGGCACTATCTGGAGACGCAGCACGCGAGGGTCAGGGGGGGATTCGTGCATATTCCGTACAGCCACACGCTGGCGGCGGCGCATCCGGGTAAGCCGAGTATGGCGCTGGCGACGATGGTGGAAGCGGTACGCACTATCGTGCAGGTGACGCTGACGGTAGAGGAGGATGCGCGATTCGGCGACGGTGCCGTGCATTAAAAGCAGGGCGTGGTGTACCACGCCCTGTTACCGGTTACTCGTCGGCGACGCGGATCACCAGCTTGCCGAAGTTCTTGCCCTGCAGCAGACCGATAAACGCCTGCGGCGCCTGTTCCAGCCCGTCGACGATGTCCTCGCGGAACTTGATTTTCCCCTGCTCGACCCAACTGCTCATCTGTTGCAGGAACTCATCAAAGCGAGAGCCGTAGTCGTCGAAGATGATAAAGCCTTGCATACGAATGCGTTTACGCAGGATCAGCCCCTCCAGCAGCGGCAAACGGTCCGGCCCGGCGGGTAATCCGGTGGCATTGTAATGGGCGATGATGCCGCAGACCGGAATGCGGGCTTTGGCGTTCAACAGCGGCAACACGGCGTCGAACACCGCACCGCCGACGTTTTCATAATAGATGTCGATGCCCTGCGGGCAGGCAGCGGCCAATTGCTCGGCAAAGTCGGGCGCGCGGTGATCGATGCAGGCGTCGAAACCCAATTCTTCCACCACATAGCGGCACTTTTCCGCTCCGCCGGCAACGCCGACAACGCGGCAGCCTTTCAGCTTCCCGATTTGGCCGACCACCGAACCGACTGCCCCGCTGGCGGCGGCCACCACCAGCGTTTCACCCGCCTGCGGTTGGCCGATATCGAGCAATCCCATGTAAGCGGTAAACCCCGGCATGCCCAGCACGCCCAGCAGGCGGGAAGGGCGCGGCAGGTGTGGGCCGAGGTTGCGCAGGCCGCTGCCGTCGGACAGGGCATAATCCTGCCAGCCGTCATAGCCCAGCACCCAATCGCCGACGTTGAAGTCGGGATGCTGTGAGACCGCCACGCGCGAGACCGTGCCGCCCACCATCACCTGACCGATCTCAACCGGCGGTGCATAAGAAGGGGCATCGCTCATGCGCCCGCGCATATAAGGATCCAGCGACAGATAGACGGTACGCAACAACAGCTGTCCCGCGCCGGGCTGCGGCACGGGGACAGTGTCGAGACGGAAGTTCGCCGCCGTCGGTTCGCCGTGGGGGCGCGAGGCCAGCAGGAAGCGGCGGTTCTGTTTAGAAGGGGACATCGAAAGCTCCTTTGCATTGCGACAAACAAGGTTCGTTAAGCCTAGTTCAGGGGCGGCAAGGCAACGTTACCGAATGTGCTTAGCCTTAGAGCGGGACGATCAGTACGTCAATATGGCTGATATTGATGAAGCGGGCGGCGGAACAGGAGACTTTGTTCATCATACCGTCGCGATGATTGCCGCACAGCAGCAGGTCGAACGGCCTGCTGCGGCTGGCGTATTCCAGGCTGTCACCCAGTTCGCCGTGCACGATCAGCATATCGGCAATTGGGTAACCGGCACGTTGACGCAGCTCTTCCATAAACAGCCGGGTTTCCTCCTCCATCAGCGTGCGTAAATCGCCCAGCATCGGCCCTGCGAAATTGTTGTACATTTCCGGGTTGGCGAGGGTGCTTAACAGGGTGATGTTGCCGGCGTGGGGGCGGACGATAGAGACGGCCTTTTCCACCAGGCGGTGGCTGTCAGGCGCGACGGCGACGGTGACCAGAACGTTTTGATACCCCATATCCCACTCCTTGTTGTCTACGCCGTGTTTCAGGCTGCCGCGTCGGTGGCCTTAGAGAACATGCTGCGCTCGGATAAAGGGTAGAACCTGATGGGCGTAATAAATGTGTTTCGCATCACGCGCGGCAATAAAAGCTGCGTTTGCCCGGTTATATAGCAATAAAAGATAAAACCGTTGCCGCACGTAATTTCGCTGAATTAAAGCACCTGCGCCCACAGCGTTTTCGGCACTTTGCCCAGATCGAACAATTTACCGGCAACCAGCTCGGCGCGACGGTGGTCGGCGGCGCGATACATGTTGCTAATTTCTGTATCATTTTCAATGGAGTAGTTCAGTTTGTCGTACACCTTTTCCAGGCTGTCCAAAGAGGAGCATTTACGGAATGTCAGCAAATATTCGAGCGTATCGGTCATGATTAAAATATAGCCTGTTAATAGTTAAAGCCGGGTGAATAACACATCAGCGGCTCACGGCGACGCCGCCGAGGCAGTGATGTACGACCTGACAAAAATCATTTCAAGTAGATAAATTGCACTGGGTAATAATGAGGCGTCGCCTGCGGCGGCGCTTCGATAAATCATAATATGCAAGTGCGCCATCAGCAATCTCATCCTGCTGATAAATGAAGAAATAGGGAAAGTCTCAGGGCGAGGCTGCGCGGATGACGGCAGAAGCGCCGCTGTTCCTGCTGCGCGCCAGTTCGCGCTGTCGCTTTCGCGGCGTTTTTTTCACCCGCCCTAAGAGGCGCAACGGCATTACGCGGTGTTTGTCATTGCCGCCTGCGTTGAGGCTTTGCCTCTCTGACGCTGAAGATTGGGGAGAGTAAAACAAAACTGCGTTTTATTTTATCGCAATGAAAGGATGGAAACGGGGGCGGGTTAATAATCTATTCACCTGCGGAATAATTATAACGGTGACAGAAAAGAAATAAAAAAGCATTAAAGTTTTAGGGTGTGCTGCCGATATGCCGTTTTAGGGGTGATTTAACGTAAAAAGACCATTCTTTCGCCGTGCTGATACGGAAACATATCGTTACGTCTGTTTGCTTGTTCACTACGCTAGCGAATCATTGATAAGGCTTAATCACCTGATGTTGAAAATTAGAACAGCCTCAAGCAGGGGGCTTAAGTCAAATCTGATAGCTAATAACCTTATAGTTTACAGAGGTTATTTTTCAGCTTGGATATTTTTTAGCGGTTTAACTGGTTATTTATGCTGAGTTTGTCGGCTACATGCAGATTTTTGTTCTGTTATTTTGGTTTGGTGATGCTTTTGTTCGAATTGATCTAAAAAAGATAATTTTTTGGCTGATAAACATTGTTTTTAAGACGTTTTTTTACCTGTGTCTGTTTTGTGAGCAAAATAGTGGTCAATAAATGGGCGTATTTGAGGGTATTTAGCTTAAATATTTTTTATTTTTGTGATCTATGTCACATTGTATTTAAAATTGCCTCTCACTTACATTGTGTGTGCTAATGGTTCGGGGGTAGAGTTGCGCTGCTTTAGGAATAATCTTATTAAATTTGTAAAAATAGTTTCATGGTGACTAAACACTATCGAAGCAGAATGCTGTACATCCATACACGTTGGTTTACGCTCGTAGCAAATACTGAACAGTGGTCGAATTTAGCGATTGGCGAAAATTATAGCAGTCGTTTTTGAGAGATTAATTTGCCAACTTTGGGAAACAACCCAGGTCACGGGCGATAAAATTTATCACCCAGCGTATGTTTTTAAACATAGTCTGTCGGGATGGGGAATATGGGTACGTCTGAATTACTTAAGCATATTTATGACATCAATTTGTCATATTTACTTTTAGCACAGCGTTTGATCAACGATGAAAAAGCGTCCGCAATGTTCCGCCTTGGTATCGATGAAACCATGGCCGACGCGTTGGCGCAGCTGACTTTACCGCAAATGGTCAAACTGGCCGAGACCAACCAGCTGGTTTGCCACTTCCGCTTTAACGATCACCAGACCATCGAACGCCTGACCAAAGAGTCGCGCGTCGACGATCTGCAACAAATCCATACCGGCATTTTGCTATCAAGCCATTTACTGCAAGAGCTATCGAGTAAAGACGCTAGCCCGACGAAGAAAAGAGCCTGATGATGGTTGAGAAAAGTATTGTTCAAGAAGCCAAGGACATTCAGCTCGCCATGGAGCTGATTTCACTGGGAGCCCGTTTGCAGATGCTGGAGAGCGAAACCCAGCTCAGCCGCGGGCGCTTGATTAAACTTTATAAGGAGTTGCGCGGTAGCCCGCCGCCAAAAGGGATGTTGCCGTTCTCAACCGACTGGTTTATGACCTGGGAACAGAATATTCACTCGTCGATGTTTTACAACGCCTACCTGTTTCTGATGAAAAGCGGGCAGTGCAGCGGGGTGGAAGCGGTGATTAAAGCCTATCGCCTCTATCTGGAGCAGTGCCCCCAGCAGGCCGGCGATGCGCCGCTGCTGGCGCTGACCCGTGCCTGGACGCTGGTGCGTTTCGTCGATAGCGGCATGCTGCAGCTTTCCGCCTGCAGCTGCTGTGGCGGCGCATTTATCACCCACGCGCACCAGCCGCTGAACGGTTTCATCTGCAGTTTATGCCAACCCCCATCCCGCGCCGTAAAAAGACGTAAACTTTCGCCGCAACTGGCCGATATTATTCCTCAACTGCTGGACGAGCAGGTCAAACGCGCCATTTGAGCCGCCACATTGCCGGCTCTCGGCAATGAATACCGACGTGTGATACGCAGGGGCGGCATGCCGCCCCCAGACACGCAGCCTGGTCTGTCGCGCCAGGGCGCGTTTGCCCCACCTTCCATCCACATTGTTAATTTAAGGAATGCGTGTGCTAGTTATTTTGGGTTATCTCGTGGTATTGGGTGCGGTGTTTGGCGGCTACCTGATCGTGGGCGGTCATCTCGGTGCGTTATATCAACCTGCGGAGTTTCTGATTATCGGCGGGGCGGGGGTCGGCGCTTTCATCGTCGGCAACAACGGCAAGGCGATCAAGGCTACGCTGCGCGCGCTGCCGCGGCTGATGCGTCGTTCCAAATACAACAAAGATCTGTACATGGATCTGATGGCGCTGTTGTTCCGCCTGCTGGCCAAATCGCGTCAGCAAGGCATGCTGTCGCTCGAGTTCGACATCGATAATCCGCAAGAAAGTGAAATTTTCTCTAATTATCCGCGCATCCTTGCCGATAACACCCTGGTGGAGTTCATTACCGACTATTTACGGCTGATGGTGAGCGGCAATATGAATGCGTTCGAGATCGAAGCGCTGATGGACGAAGAGATCGAAACCTACGAGCAGGAAAGTGAAGTGCCCGCCGGCAGCCTGGCGATGGTGGGCGACTCCTTGCCGGCGTTCGGTATCGTCGCGGCGGTGATGGGGGTGGTGCACGCCCTGGCTTCGGCCGATCGGCCGGCTGCGGAACTGGGCGCGCTGATCGCTAACGCCATGGTCGGTACTTTCCTCGGCATTTTGCTGGCCTACGGCTTTATCTCGCCGCTGGCCACGTTGCTGCGCCAGAAGAGCGCCGAAAACGTCAAGATGATGCAGTGCATCAAGGTCACGCTGCTGTCGAGCCTGAACGGTTACGCGCCGCAGATCGCCGTCGAGTTTGGCCGCAAAACGCTGTATACCACCGAACGTCCTTCTTTCGTTGAGCTGGAAGAACACGTGCGCCGCGTGAAAGCGCCGGTGCAGCAGGCGACGGAAGAAGAAGAAGCATGAAACAGAATCATCCGGTCGTTCTGGTCAGAAAGCGCAAGTCGCATCATGCCGCCCATCATGGCGGCTCCTGGAAGATCGCGTATGCCGACTTTATGACGGCGATGATGGCGTTCTTCCTGGTGATGTGGCTGCTGGCGATCGCCAGCCCGCAGGAGCTGACGCAAATCGCCGAATATTTCCGCACGCCGCTCAAGGTCGCCCTGACCAGCGGCGACAAGAGCAGTTCCGAAAGCAGCCCGATCCCGGGCGGCGGCGACGATCCTACCCAGCAGCACGGCCTGGTGAGAAAGCAGGTCGACTCGCCGGACTCGCGCGCCGAAGAGCTGCGCCTGAACAAGCTGCGCGAAAAGCTGGACGAATTGATTGAGTCCGACCCGCGCCTGAAGGCGCTGCGTCCGCATCTGTTGATCAACATGATGGACGAAGGGCTGCGCATCCAGATTATCGATAGTCAGAACCGGCCGATGTTCAAAACCGGCAGCGCGCAGGTCGAGAGCTACATGCGCGATATTCTGCGGGCGATAGCGCCGATCCTTAACGACCTGCCGAACAAGATCAGCCTGTCCGGCCACACCGATGATATCCCTTACGCCACCGGCGAGCGCGGCTACAGCAACTGGGAACTGTCGGCCGATCGCGCCAACGCCTCCCGGCGCGAGCTGATCGCCGGCGGCCTGGCGGAAGGCAAGGTGCTGCGGGTGGTAGGCATGGCGGCCACCATGAGCCTGAAACAGCACGGTGCCGATGACGCGATTAACCGTCGCATCACCGTGCTGGTGCTGAATAAGCAAACGCAAGAAGGCATCGAACACGAAAATGCCGAAAGCAACGCGATGGATATCGCCCAGCCGGATAGCCTGAAGCAGCTGGCGCCGTCGGCGACTGCGCCGGCCAGCCAAACGCCGGAACCCCAGGCGGTAACGCCGACCGATCAAGCGACGCCGCCGGCGGCGGCGGACCCTGTTGCTCAATCGCAGGCATCCCCGGCGATAGCCCCGGCCGGCCAAGCGCCGGAACAACCGGCGGCCGCACCCGCACCGACTAACCGCGACTCACAGCCAGAGGTGACCCCGTGAGCATGGACATTAGCGATTTTTATCAGACCTTCTTTGATGAAGCGGACGAGTTGCTGGCCGACATGGAGCAACACCTGCTGGAGCTGGATCCGCTGGCCCCCGATATCGAGCCGTTAAACGCCATCTTCCGCGCGGCGCACTCGATCAAGGGGGGTGCGGCGACCTTTGGCTTTTCGGTGCTGCAGGAAACGACCCACCTGCTGGAGAACCTGCTGGACGGTGCAAGACGCCAGGAAATGAGCCTGAGCACCGAGATTATCAACCTGTTTCTGGAAACCAAAGACATTATGCAGGAGCAACTGGACGCCTATAAAACCTCGCAACAGCCTGATGCCGAAAGCTTTGAATACATTTGCCAGGCGCTGCGCCAGCTGGCGTTGGAGGCGCAACAGCAGCAGGAGGCGCCTGCGGCTCAACCGGCCGTTCAGCAGCCTGTCGTGAAGCCGGCGGCTGCGCCGGCGGCGATCGAAGGCGGCATGCGCATCAGCCTGAACGGGCTGAAAGCCAGTGAAATCCCCTTGATGTTGGAAGAGCTGGGCAACCTCGGCGAGGTTAAAGACCCTCATCAGACGGAACACAGTCTGGACGTGACGTTGCTCACCTCCGCCAGCGAAGACGACATCAGCGCCGTGCTGTGCTTCGTGCTGGAGCCGGAACAAATCAGCTTCTCGACGCCGACGCAGAGCGAACCGGCCGTTGCAGAAGCGAGCTTACCGGCAGCGGTCGCCGCGCCGGAACCTGCGCCTGCGCCGGTCGCGAACGCCGCGCCGCCTGCCGCCAAACCGGCCGCCGCTCCGGCGGAAGCGCCGAAAGCGCGCGCCAAGGCGAGCGAGTCCACCAGCATTCGCGTGGCGGTGGAAAAGGTGGATCAGCTGATCAACCTGGTGGGCGAGCTGGTGATCACCCAGTCGATGCTGGCGCAGCGCTCCGGCACGCTCGATCCGGTGAACCACGGCGACCTGCTGAACAGCATGAGTCAGCTGGAGCGTAACGCGCGCGATCTGCAGGAGTCGGTGATGTCGATCCGCATGATGCCGATGGAATATGTCTTCAGCCGCTATCCGCGCCTGGTGCGCGATCTGGCCGGCAAGCTGAACAAGCAGGTGGAGCTGACGCTGCAGGGCAGTTCCACCGAACTGGACAAGAGCCTGATCGAACGCATTATCGATCCGTTGACGCACCTGGTGCGCAACAGCCTCGATCACGGTATCGAAGAGCCGGCCACCCGCATCGCCGCCGGCAAGTCGGCGGTCGGCAATCTGGTGCTGTCGGCCGAACACCAGGGCGGCAACATCTGTATTGAGGTTATCGACGACGGCGCGGGCCTGAACCGCGAAAAAATTCTCGCCAAGGCCGCGTCGCAAGGGCTGGCGGTGAGCGACAGCATGAGCGATGAAGAGGTCGGCATGCTGATCTTTGCACCGGGCTTCTCCACCGCCGAGCAGGTGACCGACGTTTCCGGCCGCGGCGTCGGCATGGACGTGGTGAAACGGAATATTCAGGAAATGGGCGGCCACGTCGAGATCCGTTCGCAGGCCGGTAAAGGCACCACCATCCGCATCCTGCTGCCGCTGACGCTGGCGATCCTCGACGGCATGTCGGTTAAGGTGAACGACGAAGTCTTTATCCTGCCGCTGAACGCGGTGATGGAATCGCTGCAGCCGCAGGCGGAAGATCTGCATCCGCTGGCCGGGGGCGAACGCGTGCTGCAGGTGCGCGGCGAATATCTGCCGCTGGTGGAGCTGTATCGGGTATTTGAAGTGGAAGGCGCCAAAACCGATGCCACGCAGGGCATCGTCGTTATCCTGCAAAGCGCCGGTCGCCGCTATGCGTTGCTGGTGGATCAACTGATTGGCCAACATCAGGTGGTGGTGAAGAATCTGGAAAGCAACTACCGCAAAGTGCCGGGCATCTCCGCCGCGACCATTTTGGGCGACGGCAGCGTAGCATTGATCGTCGATGTCTCGGCGTTGCAAACCTTGAACCGTGAAAAGCGTCTGACGGACGCCGCCGCATAATAATGAGTTTATTGATTTAAAAGGTGAATGATATGGCAGGATTGGCAGCCGTCAGCAAATTGGCTGGCGAAACGGTAGGGCAAGAGTTTCTGATTTTTACCCTGGGCAACGAGGAGTACGGCATCGATATCCTCAAGGTGCAGGAAATTCGCGGCTACGATCAGGTGACCCGTATCGCCAACACGCCGGCGTTCATCAAGGGCGTCACTAACCTGCGCGGCGTGATCGTCCCGATCATCGATCTGCGGGTGAAATTCTCGCAGCAAAGCGTGTCTTACGATGAAAACACCGTGGTGATCGTGCTGAACTTTGGCCAGCGCGTGGTGGGCATCGTGGTCGACGGCGTTTCCGACGTGCTGTCGCTGACCGCCGAGCAGATCCGCCCGGCGCCGGAGTTCGCGGTAACGCTGGCGACCGAATATCTCACCGGTCTCGGTTCGCTGGGCGAGCGCATGCTGATCCTGGTGGATATCGAAAAGCTGCTGAGCAGCGAAGAGATGTCGCTGGTCGACAGCGTGGCAAAAAGCGTCTGATTCATGACCCCAGGGGGCAGGGCGCTGCCCCCTTCATCCATCACTCTTCCTGACCTGTCGCGACGCCGCCGACCGAGCCCGGAACCCCCACTAAAAATAGTTACTTTCCCGCATAAAGTTTTGCCGCACGGCGCCGATAACTCTCACATTCAACGTCATCAGAGCCTGTCTGCGCGGGCTTCAACAAGGGAAATCATGTTAAATCGTATGAAGGTGGTCACCAGCCTGTTGCTGGTGTTGGTGCTGTTTGGCGCCTTGCAGTTGATTTCGGGCGGACTCTTTTTCTCCTCGCTGAAAAGCGATAAGGAAAACTTTACCGTCCTGCAAACTATCCGCCAGCAGCAGCTGCAGCTGAGTGAAAGCCGCGTTGACCTGCTGCAGGCGCGCAACTCCCTGAACCGTGCCGGTATTCGCTACATGATGGATACCAATAAGATCGGCAGCGGCGCCACCATTGATGAACTGCTGGGCAAAGCGAAAGAAGAGCTGGCCGAGGCGGAAAGACACTATGCCGCTTACGAAAAAATCCCTCAGGATCCGCGTCAGGATCCCCAGTCGGCAGAGCGCGTTAAGCAACAGTACGACATTCTGTACGGTGCGCTCTCCGAACTGATCCAACTGCTGGGCGAAGGCAAGATTAACGCCTTCTTCGATCAGCCTACGCAGAGCTACCAGGACAACTTTGAGCAGAGCTACAACGTTTATCTGGAGCAAAACGGCAAGCTGTATCAAATCGCGGTTGACGGCAGCA
Organism: Serratia sp. HRI; assembly: GCF_010119335.3. NCBI lineage: Bacteria > Pseudomonadati > Pseudomonadota > Gammaproteobacteria > Enterobacterales > Yersiniaceae > Serratia > Serratia sp. HRI. Next base: position 4,873,853 of record NZ_CP083690.1, read on the forward strand.
ACAGCTCCTACAACTCGGCCATTTGGACGCTGATCGTGGTTCTGGTGGTGGTGCTGGCGGTGATCGTACTGGCCTGGACCGGCATCCATCATATCCTGGTGCGCCCGCTGAACCGCATGATTGACCACATCAAACAGATCGCCGCCGGCGACCTGACTCAGCAGATCGTCGTGACCAGCCGCAACGAAATGGGCGTGCTGGCGGCCAGCCTGAAACACATGCAAAGCGAGCTGATCGAAACCGTCAGCGGCGTGCGTCAGGGCGCGGACGCCATCTACAGCGGCGCGTCGGAAATTGCCGCGGGCAACAACGATCTCTCCTCCCGCACCGAGCAGCAGGCCGCTTCGCTGGAAGAGACCGCCGCCAGCATGGAACAGCTGACCGCGACGGTGAAACAGAACGCCGAAAACGCCCGTCAGGCTTCACAGCTGGCGCTGAGTGCCTCCGAAACCGCGCAGAAAGGCGGCAAGGTCGTGGCCAACGTGGTGCAGACCATGCACGACATCGCCGGCAGCTCGCAGAAAATCGCCGATATCACCGGCGTGATCGACGGCATCGCCTTCCAGACCAACATCCTGGCGTTGAACGCCGCGGTGGAAGCCGCGCGCGCCGGCGAGCAGGGCCGCGGCTTCGCGGTGGTGGCCGGTGAAGTGCGCAACCTGGCGCAGCGCAGCGCGCAGGCGGCGAAAGAGATCAAAGGCCTGATTGAAGACTCGGTCAGCCGCGTCGATATGGGCTCCGTGCTGGTGGAAAGCGCCGGTGAAACCATGGGCGACATCGTCAACGCCGTCACCCGCGTGACCGACATCATGGGCGAAATCGCGTCGGCTTCTGACGAACAGAGCCGCGGTATCGATCAGGTTGGCCAGGCGGTAGCGGAAATGGACCGCGTGACCCAGCAGAACGCCTCGTTGGTGGAAGAATCCGCCTCGGCGGCGGCGGCGCTGGAAGAACAGGCCAGCATGCTGACCCAGTCGGTGGCGGTATTCCGGCTGAGGTCGGAAGGCCAGGAAGAGTTTAAAGCGCCTGTCACCAGCAAGGCGACGGTAACACCGGTAATCAATCATAAGAAAATGAACGCCAGCGATCTGCAGGATAACTGGGAAACGTTCTGACCGGTATCGGGCCTCTCTCGCAGAGGCCCTTTTCCCTACGTAGGCCGGTCGCCGGCCGGCTGCAAGGAGGTTCACAGTGTTTAACCGAATCCGTATCTCTACCAGCTTGTTCCTGTTGTTGATGACCTTCTGCGTTCTGCAGTTGGCCAGCAGCGGCCTGTCGTATTCCGCGTTTCGCTCCGATAACCACAACCTCGACATCATCACCCTCGGCAGCCAGCAGCGCGATTCGCTCAGCCTGAGCTGGGTGTCGCTGTTGCAGGCGCGCAATACGCTGAACCGCGCCGGCACCCGCGCGGCGCTGAAGCTGCCGCAGGAGCAGGTGAACGAATTGATGAGCAGCGCCCGCAGTTCGCTGCAGAAGGCCGATCTCTATTTCAATCAGTTTATGGCGGTTGAGCGCAGCAGTGAGCAACAGAGTCAGCAGACGGCAACGACCAAGGCCAGCTACGAGCGGCTGCGCGGCGCGCTGCGCGAACTGATCGGCTTCCTGGAGAAGGGGGAGCTGCAGGCATTTATGGATCAGCCGACGCAGAAAACCCAGGACCTGTTCGAAGCCGACTTCGTGCAGTACCTGCAGTTGGTCAACGGCGACATCAGCGAAGCCAGAGACGCCAACCAGTTCTCCTTCACGCTGGCGGGCCTGATGCTGGCGGGGGCGGTCTTGATGCTGATCGTGGTGACCGGCAGCGCCATGTGGTGGTTGCGTACCATGCTGGTGCAGCCGCTGAACCAAATCCGCAGCCACTTTGAACGCATCGCCGCCGGCGATTTGGCGACGCCGATTCAGGTGTATGGCCGCAATGAAATCAGCATGCTGTTCGCCAGCCTGCAACGCACGCAGCAGTCGCTGATCGGCACCGTCGGCGCCGTGCGCGACGGGGCGGAGTCGATTCTGATCGGCCTGCAGGAGATATCTGAAGGCAATAACGATCTCTCTTCCCGCACCGAGCAGCAGGCCGCTTCGCTGGAAGAGACCGCCGCCAGCATGGAACAGCTGACCGCCACGGTGAAACAGAACGCCGACAATGCGCGGCAGGCCTCTCAGCTGGCGCGCGACGCCTCGGCCACCGCGGCCAAGGGCGGCGAACTGGCCGGCGACGTGGTGACCACCATGCACGATATCGCCAACAGTTCGCAGAAAATCGGCGCCATCACCAGCGTGATTGACGGCATCGCTTTCCAGACCAACATTCTGGCGCTCAATGCGGCGGTGGAAGCGGCGCGCGCCGGTGAACAGGGGCGCGGTTTCGCCGTGGTCGCCGGCGAAGTGCGCAACCTGGCGAGCCGCAGCGCGCAGGCGGCGAAAGAGATCAAGGTGCTGATCGACGAATCGGTCAGCCGCGTCAAACACGGCTCGGTGCTGGTGGAAAACTCCGGCGCCACCATGCAGGACATCGTGCGTTCGGTGACCCGCGTGACCGACATCATGGGCGAGATCGCGTCGGCTTCGGATGAACAGAGCCGCGGCATCGAGCAGGTGACGCAGGCGGTGACCCAGATGGACCAGGTCACCCAGCAGAACGCCGCGCTGGTGGAAGAGTCCGCTTCAGCCGCCACCGCGTTGGAAGAGCAGGCCATTACCCTGGCCGACGCGGTCGCGGTATTCCGTCTGGCGGACGATAACTTCGTCGCGCCAGGTAACAGCAACAACGCAGTTTCACCCGTGGTAAAGGAAGCCCAAGATTGTTAAACCGCATAAGCAGCACGTTTTTCCCCGGTGAGGTGGCATGAAACAGGCGCCGTCAACTTCTAACCGGGATACTGCGTCGATGTTGACGCAAATGGTGCAGCGCCTGCCGCTGTCGGACGTGCATTTTCGCCGTATCAGCCAGTTGATTTATCAACGCGCCGGCATTGTGCTGGCGGAGCATAAGCGCGAGATGGTTTACAACCGCCTGGTGCGCCGTTTGCGGCTGTTGGGATTGCACGATTTCGGCGACTACCTGGCGCTGCTGGAAAGCGACCCGAACAGCGCGGAGTGGCAGGCGTTTATCAACGCGCTGACCACCAACCTGACGGCCTTTTTCCGCGAGGCGCATCACTTCCCGATCCTGGCGGAGCACGCGCGCTCGCGGCCGAACGGCTACAGCGTCTGGAGCACCGCAGCCTCGACCGGCGAAGAACCGTATTCGATCGCCATCACGCTGAGCGATGCATTGGGCCAGCGGGCCGGCAGTTGCCAGGTCTGGGCCAGCGACATCGATACGCAGGTGCTGGAAAAAGCGGAGGCGGGCGTTTACCGCCAGGAAGATCTGCGCACCCTGACGCCGACCCAAATGCAGCGCTATTTTCTGCGCGGCACCGGGCCGCATCAGGGGCTGGTGCGCGTGCGGCCGGAGCTGGCGGCGCGGGTGAACTTTCAGCCGCTGAACCTGCTGGCGCCGGAGTGGGCGCTGCCGGGGCAATTCGACGCCATTTTTTGCCGCAACGTCATGATCTATTTCGATAAGGCGACGCAGGAGCGCATCCTGCGCCGCTTCGTTCCCTTGCTTAAGCCGGGGGGGCTGATGTTTGCCGGCCACTCCGAGAATTTCAGCCAGATCAGCCGGGATTTCTACTTGCGTGGGCAGACCGTGTATGGGCTGACCAAGGAGAGGTAATGAGTAAAATCAGAGTGTTATGCGTAGACGATTCGGCATTGATGCGCCAGCTGATGACGGAAATCGTGAACGGCCACGCCGACATGGAGATGGTGGCGACCGCGCCGGATCCGTTGGTGGCGCGCGATCTGATCAAAAAATTTAATCCCCAGGTGCTGACGCTGGACGTCGAGATGCCGCGCATGGACGGGCTGGATTTCCTCGAGAAGCTGATGCGCCTGCGGCCGATGCCGGTGGTGATGGTCTCTTCGCTGACCGGCAAAGGCTCGGAAATCACGCTGCGCGCGCTGGAGCTGGGCGCGGTGGACTTCGTGACCAAACCGCAGCTCGGCATTCGCGAGGGCATGTTGGCCTACAGCGAGCTGATTGCCGAGAAGATTCGCACCGCCGCCAGAGCGCGCCTGCCGCAGCGTTCCAGCAGCCCGGCGCCGGCGATCCTCAGCCATGCGCCGCTGCTGAGCAGTGAAAAACTGATCGCCATCGGCGCTTCCACCGGCGGCACCGAAGCGATCCGCCAGGTGCTGCAGCCGTTGCCGGCAACCAGCCCGGCGCTGCTGATCACCCAGCACATGCCGCCGGGTTTCACCCGTTCGTTCGCCGAGCGGCTGAATAAGCTGTGCCAGATCACGGTGAAAGAAGCGGAGGACGGCGAGCGCGTACTGCCGGGCCACGCCTACATCGCACCGGGGGATCGTCACCTGGAGCTGACGCGCAGCGGCGCCAACTATCAGGTAAAGCTGCATGACGGCCCGGCGGTCAACCGCCATCGCCCCTCGGTCGACGTGCTGTTCCGCTCGGTGGCGCAATATGCCGGCCGCAATGCGGTGGGCGTGATCCTCACCGGGATGGGCAACGACGGAGCGGCGGGGATGCTGGAGATGCACCGCGCCGGGGCCTATACCCTGGCGCAGAACGAGGCGAGCTGCGTGGTGTTCGGCATGCCGCGCGAGGCGATCGCCAGCGGCGGCGTCAGCGAAGTGGTTGAGCTGGACAGGATGAGCCAGCGCATGCTGGCGCAGATCGCCGGCGGCCAGGCATTGCGCATTTGATTTTAGTCCGCAGGGTCTTCCCGGCGGCGATATGACCCAGGTTCGCCGCGCGGCGGCCTGCGGTTTTGCATCATTAAACGGTTAACTTTTTCAGGAGTAACAATGGCAGACAAGAACCTCAGATTTCTGGTTGTGGACGATTTTTCCACCATGCGTCGCATCGTCAGAAATTTGCTCAAAGAGCTGGGCTTCAACAACGTCGAAGAAGCTGAAGACGGCGCGGATGCGCTGAACAAGCTGCGCGCCGGCGGTTTCGACTTCGTGGTGTCCGACTGGAACATGCCGAACATGGACGGGCTGGAGCTGCTGCAAACCATCCGCGCCGATAGCGCGCTGGCCGCGATGCCGGTACTGATGGTGACGGCGGAAGCCAAGAAAGAAAATATCATCGCGGCGGCGCAGGCCGGCGCCAGCGGTTATGTAGTGAAACCTTTTACGGCGGCGACGCTGGAAGAAAAGCTCAACAAGATTTTTGAAAAATTGGGCATGTAAGGAGAGGGCGATGAGAGACATTCCAATGCCTGCCAGCGATGCAGCGACCGCGGGAGAGATCATCTCCCGCATCGGCCAACTGACCCGAATGCTGCGCGACAGCATGCGCGAACTGGGGCTCGATCAGGCGATCGCCCAGGCGGCAGAGGCGATCCCGGATGCGCGCGACCGTCTTGACTATGTCGTAACCATGACGGCGCAGGCGGCGGAACGGGCGTTGAACTGCGTGGAGGCGGCGCAACCGCGCCAGGCGGAGCTGGAATCCGGGGCGAACGCGTTGAAAGGGCGCTGGGACGAGTGGTTCGCCAACCCCATCGAACTGGACGACGCGCGTTCTCTGGTTAACGACACGCGCCAGTATCTGGATCAGGTACCGGGCCATACGGCCTTCACCAATGCCCAGCTGCTGGAAATCATGATGGCGCAGGATTTCCAGGATCTGACCGGTCAGGTGATCAAGCGCATGATGGACGTGGTGCAGGAGATCGAAAAGCAGCTGCTGATGGTGCTGATGGAAAACATGCCGGAGCAGCCGGTGAAGGAAAAGCGGCCGAACGACAGCCTGCTGAACGGCCCGCAGCTCGACCAGAACGGCGTCGGCGTGATCGCCAACCAGGCACAGGTCGACGATCTGCTCGACAGTCTCGGTTTCTGAGGCTTTTCGGGGCGCGCGACGGCGCGCCCCGAAAGTTGCGCGGTGTCCCGCAAAGATTAATGTATATGGCATTGCTATATACATCATGGCGGTTATAATTTGTACTCCAGTTAAAGGAGGTCGCCATGGCGTTAGGTTCTGTCTTTACCAATAATCGGACACAGGCTGTACGCCTGCCTGCAGAGGTGCGTTTCCCTGATACCGTTTCTAAAGTGACCGTCCGCGTAGTGGGCAAAGAGCGCATTCTTGCCCCCCTGGAGAATACCTGGGACAGCTTCTTCTGTGCGGAAAATGAGGTGAGCGATGATTTCCTCAATGAACGTGCCGGACAGCACCAACGCGAGCGGGAAGATTTTTGATGTTCAGCCATATGCTGGACACCAACATTGTTATCTATGTCATTAAGCGCCGGCCGCTGGAAGTGCTGGAGGTATTCAATCGCTATGCAGGTAAAATGGTCATTTCGTCGATTACCTATGGCGAATTGGTTCACGGGGTGGAGAACAGCGCTCGCCCAGCGGTGAACGCCAGAGTCGTTGAGGATTTTGTCTCCCGATTGGACATTCTCGATTACAGCGCCAAAGCGGCATCGCACTACGGCAACATCCGGGCTGTGCTGGAACGCCAGGGAACGCCTATTGGCGTAAACGATCTACATATCGCCGGGCATGCGCGCAGCGAAGGATTGATCCTGGTGACCAATAATCGACGCGAATTTGAGCGCGTTGAGGGTTTGCGGCTGGAAAATTGGTTGTAACGTCTCCCTGATGGTCTCATCCCCTAAATAACCCGCCTTTTCCCCCGTTGTTCCGTCAATGACATCGCCAATTTTTTGGCATGCTGACCGCCATTCTTTACCCTCTCGACACAGGAACGGCGTTTCGTGGCTGAAGACAGCGATCTGGAAAAAAGCGAGGCCCCCACGCCCCACAGGCTGGAGAAGGCGCGTGAAGACGGCCAGATTCCGCGTTCCCGCGAACTGACCTCGGTACTGATGCTGCTCTCGGGCCTCGCGATCATCCTGATGTCCGGCAGCAACATGGCGCAACAGCTGGCGGCGATGCTCACGCAGGGGTTGAACTTCGACCATGGCATGGTCAGCAACGATAAACAGATGCTGCGCCAGCTGGGCATGTTGCTGCGCCAGGCCGTGCTGGCGCTGTTGCCAATCATGGCGGGGCTGGTGCTGGTGGCGCTCGCCGCGCCGATGTTGTTGGGGGGCATTCTGTTCAGCGGCAAGTCGATCAAATTCGATTTGAAGCGGCTGAACCCGTTGTCCGGGTTGAAGCGCATCTTTTCCAGCCAGGTGCTGGCCGAACTGCTGAAAGGGATCCTGAAAGCGACGCTGGTCGGCTGGGTGACCGGCCTCTATCTGTGGCACAACTGGGCGGCAATGCTGCATCTGATGACCCAGCAGCCGCTCGACGCGTTGGGCAATGCGCTGCAGATGATTCTGTTCTGCGGTTTTCTGGTGGTACTGGGGTTGACGCCGATGGTGGCGTTCGACGTGTTCTACCAGCTGTGGAGCCACTTCAAAAAGCTGAAGATGACCAAGCAGGATATTCGCGACGAATTCAAAGACCAGGAAGGGGACCCGCACGTTAAGGGACGTATTCGTCAGCAGCAGCGGGCGATCGCCCGGCGCCGCATGATGGCCGATGTGCCCAAGGCGGACGTGATCGTCACCAACCCGACGCACTACGCCGTCGCGTTGCAATACAACGACAAAAAAATGAGTGCGCCGAAAGTGCTGGCCAAGGGGGCGGGCGAAATCGCCTTGCGCATTCGCGAACTCGGTGCGGAGCACCGCATCCCGATGCTGGAAGCGCCGCCGCTGGCGCGTGCGCTGTATCGACACAGCGAGATTGGACAACATATTCCGGCCACCCTGTATGCCGCGGTCGCCGAAGTGCTGGCCTGGGTGTACCAACTGCGCCGCTGGCGGCGCGAGGGCGGCCTGATCCCGAAAAAACCTGAACGTTTACCGGTGCCGGAAGCACTGGATTTTGCAAGAGAGAGTGACTCTGATGGCTAATTTGGCCTCCCTGCTTCGTTTGCCGGGCAATTTTAAAGATACGCAGTGGCAGGTGTTGGCCGGCCCGGTGTTGATCCTGCTGATCCTGTCGATGATGGTGCTGCCGTTGCCGGCGTTTATCCTCGACCTGCTGTTTACCTTCAACATCGCGCTGTCGATCATGGTGCTGCTGGTGGCGATGTTCACCCAGCGCACGCTCGAATTCGCCGCCTTCCCGACCATTCTGCTGTTCTCCACGCTGCTGCGTTTGTCGCTCAACGTCGCGTCCACGCGCATCATCCTGCTGGAAGGGCACACCGGTTCCGCCGCGGCCGGCCGCGTGGTGGAGGCCTTCGGGCACTTCCTGGTGGGGGGCAACTTCGCCATCGGTATCGTGGTGTTCATCATCCTGGTATTGATCAACTTCATGGTCATCACCAAGGGGGCCGGGCGTATCGCCGAAGTGGGCGCGCGTTTCGTCCTGGACGGCATGCCGGGTAAACAGATGGCGATCGACGCCGATCTGAACGCCGGGTTGATCGGCGAGGACGAAGCGAAGAAACGCCGCGCCGAAGTCACCCAGGAGGCCGATTTCTACGGCTCAATGGACGGTGCCAGTAAATTCGTGCGCGGCGACGCCATCGCCGGCCTGATGATCATGGTGCTGAACGTGGTCGGCGGCCTGTTGGTCGGCGTGGTGCAACACGGCATGGAGCTGGGGGCGGCAGCGGAAAGCTATACGCTGCTGACCATCGGCGACGGCCTGGTGGCGCAGATCCCGGCGTTGGTGATCTCTACCGCCGCCGGCGTTATCGTCACTCGCGTCGCGACCGATCAGGACGTCGGCGAGCAGATGGTGGGCCAGCTGTTCAACAATCCGCGCGTGATGCTGCTGAGCGCCGGGGTACTGGGGCTGTTGGGCCTGGTGCCGGGCATGCCGAACCTGGTGTTCCTGCTGTTTACCGCCGCTTTGCTGGGCCTGGCCTGGTGGCTGCGCGGCCGTGAACAACAGGCACCGAAAGCGGTGGAGGCGCCGGTGATGCCGGACAACCCGCAGGCCGCCGAAGCCAGCTGGGCCGACGTGCAGTTGGAGGATCCGCTGGGGATGGAGGTGGGTTACCGGCTGATTCCGATGGTCGATTTTCAACAAAACGGTGAGCTGCTGGGGCGTATCCGCGGTATTCGCAAGAAATTCGCGCAGGACATGGGGTATTTGCCGCCGGTGGTACACATTCGCGACAACCTGGAACTGCCGCCTGCCAGCTACCGCATCCTGATGAAAGGCGTCGAGATCGGCAGCGGTGAAGCGCAGCCGGGCCGCTGGCTGGCGATCAACCCCGGCAATGCCGTGGGCGAGCTGGCGGGAGACAAAACCGTCGATCCGGCTTTTGGGCTCGAGGCGGTGTGGATCGACAGCGCATTGCGCGAGCAGGCGCAGATCCAGGGCTTTACCGTGGTGGAAGCCAGCACCGTGGTGGCGACACACCTCAATCACCTGATCGGCCAGTTCGCCAGCGAGCTGTTTGGCCGCCAGGAAACCCAACAGTTGCTGGATCGCGTGTCGCAGGAGATGCCGAAACTGACCGAAGACTTCGTGCCGGGCGTGGTATCACTGACCACGCTGCACAAGGTGCTGCAAAACCTGCTGGCCGAGCGTGTTTCTATCCGCGATATGCGCACCATCGTCGAAACGCTGGCGGAGCATGCTCCGGCGCAAAGCGATCCTTATGAGCTGACCACCGTGGTGCGGGTAGCGCTGGGCAGGGCGATCACGCAGCAGTGGTTCCCGGGCAACGGCGAGATTCAGGTCATCGGTTTGGATACCCAACTGGAGCGCCTGTTGTTGCAGGCGTTGCAGGGCGGTGGCGGTCTGGAGCCGGGGCTGGCCGATCGCCTGCTGGATCAGGCGCGCCAGGCGCTGCAGCGGCAAGAGATGCTCAGCGCGCCGCCGGTGCTGCTGGTCAACCATGCGCTGCGGGCCTTGCTGGCGCGTTTCCTGCGCCGCAGTCTGCCGCAGATCGTGGTGTTGTCCAACCTCGAAATCAACGACGATCGCCAGATTCGCATGACGTCGACCATTGGAGCCGCCTGATGAAACGCTGTCTGTTCGTGTTGTGTTTGCTGGCGCCGTTAACCGCCGGTGCGGTGTCCGGCTCTTGGGTGGCCGAAGGGGGGGGCGTGACGTTGGAACAGGGCGGCATGCGCGATGAGTCCGCCGGTTTGCGGCCGCCGAACGCGTTGCCGGATGCCAATGCGCGCATCACCCGCGTCAGTTGGCGCTACCGTTTGCTGGGGCCGGAGCCGGTGGGGCTGCAGGCCCAGCTCTGCACGGTAAACCGCTGCATTCCGCTCGGCGGTGGCAGCGGCAGCAGCAACGGTCTGCAGGGCGAACCGGCCAATGCGGAATTGCGCTTTGTCTATTACGTGCAGTCGCAAGGCGGGTTGAATCCGCCGCTGCGCGTGATTGGCAATCAGGTGATCGTCAATTACGAATAGATCGCCGCCCGGTTCGGCGGGGTAGTTTGGCGCCGGCCGGCGTTATGCTTAAGCGATAAAATGAGCCTGGAAATTCAAGACTCACGGCCGCCTTTGTCGCGCGGCACAATCTGGAGCCTGTTTGTGTGACAACAGTCATAATCCTATTTTTATACGTTGTTTCTCTCTTTGTTTTATTGTAATTTACGCTTAATCTTCAAATTTATGAAGATTAGATGTGCGTGAAGCGCGTTAATTTACCCGTCCCTCAGTAAATTATGCGCAATGTATCAACTATATAAATAACCCTCGCCGTACTCTCATAAAATTAAACTTATATGGAGTATCTATGAAAATTTTAAAATCATATATGCCATTATTACTTTTATGCGTGGCTTTCACCGCTTCGTCAAATAATCACTGCGATCCTTCCCGGACTGAACTGCCCGCGAGTTGCCTCACGGAACAATTCGCCATGTCGGTATTGTGGTATCAGAATGCGGCAGAGGCACGGGCGGCTTTTTATCAAGGGTATCAGTTGGGCAAGCTCCGACTTGAGCAGGAATTAAAGAACAAATCGGAGAAGCCGCGTGCCGTCGTGCTGGATCTTGATGAGACCGTGCTGGATGACAGCCCGCACCAGGCCTGGTTGATAAAGAACCAGTCGTTTTTGCTTGACGGTTGGGATGAATGGGTCGACATGGCAGCGGCGGAAGCTGTGCCCGGCGCTATCGATTTCCTGAGGTTTGCCGATGAAAACGGCGTTACCATTTTCTACCTGAGTGACAGAAAGCAGTCGCAGATTGACGTGACGCTAAAAAATTTACGCCGCATTAATTTGCCTCAGGCGAAAAAAGAAAATCTGTTGTTAAAAACACCGGAGATGCAGGGTAAACAGAGTCGTCGCGACGCGTTGGAAAGCCAGTATGACGTCGTGCTGTATTTTGGCGACAATCTGGCTGACTTTATTGATTCAAAAGGTAAAAGCCAGGCTGAAAGGAATAAAATGATGGAGGATGTGCAGCAAGAATTTGGCAAGCGTTTTATTATCTTCCCGAATCCGATGTATGGCGATTGGTATGGCGGCATTATCGATGGGCAGTTTAAAGCGAAAAACAAAGAGCTTTATAAGCTGCGAGCGTCTAAATTGACGCCGTTTAAGTAACAAAAACAGGTAAGGTAAATATAAGCTACGGGCATTTATGGTATGAATATTAAATACCCTGAAGCGTTTTATTCAATAGGCCGATTCGCTGGCTCTCGATATGAAGCAATTAATAGAATCGATAATATACATCGGATAGTTCCTTGTTGTATCGAGGGCTGTTTAATGTGTTCTGATTTCAACATCGATTGTCTGGCCGACGGCTGCCGACCTCATCCGATGAGCGAAGTGGCGGGAGGGGCGGCTCAGGCCAGGATCGCCAGGCCGTTGCGTTCCACCAACGTCAATAGCTTCATCGCGGCGGAGTTCGGTTGCGCTTCGCCGCGCTCCCATTTCTGTACCGCCTTTTTGCTGACGTTGAGATATAGCGCAAACACCGGCTGACTGACGTTTTCGCGTTCGCGCAATGCGCGGATCTCGGCCGGCCCGAACTGTTTCACCGGCCGCAGGCACAGCATGTCGAAGGTGCGCATGGTCACGTCGTCGACGAAACCGGCGCGGTGCAGGCCCTGAACTTCCTGGTGGATCTCGGCAAGAATTTTACTCATCGCTTAGCCTCCGTAATTCCTTGTTGTTGGCCAGCTGGTAAAGTCTGAATGGCGAATAATCCAGATACAGCGCAGCCAGATGTTTCAATCCTTGTAACTCGTCCGTACTGATGTTTTCTCTCTCGCTTTTGGCAAAGCCGCGCATAAAAAACAGGCGTTCTTCATCGCGAAAAACGATCGGTACCCGATAGCCGCCCCGTTTGCCCGCACCAGTCCGAGCGATGCGCTTTTTGTATATGCAACCGCCAAGACTGGCGTCGTACAACTGATTTTGCATCTCTCGCGCCACTTTCACTATCGTGGCGTCGCTGATGCGTTCGCGCGCGGCAAAACCCAGAAAGGTTTTGGTGAGATAAATATCGGCCATTCGCTCTTCCTGCGAATCTATACCCGTTAAGGGTATATTTCAAGTGGTTTAAAAATAACCACAGGGTGACAAGCGGCCAAAGGGAAAGAAACAGCCAAATTCACGGCATGCGCAGCCTGGCGCATAGCGTTAAGGGAATTCAGAAAGCGGTAAGAAGAAAATGCGAGAGGTTGCGCATAACCGGGGAAACCCGCGCCCGGCGGTGCGTTCACCGGGCGAAATGAGTCAGGTCAGACGCCGATTTTTCTGCCGAGCAGGCTGCCGGCGTGCGACTGGCCGTCCGGGCCATACAGCGATTTGTTGTTCTTACTGAGGATCGCCAGCGCCTGAGCGTTATGGTCGATCTGCTGATTGAGCAGCAGGCCATTGTGCTGATTCTTTTCGCGTAGCGTTTGGCTCAGCAGTTGAACGCGCTGCCAGCGATCGGCCAAGGGCGCATGGTTGGCGTAGGGGGCGCGTTGCCCGCAGGCTTTTTCCTCCCCCAGGCGTTGTTGCTCGAGGTAGGCGACCGTCGCCAGCAGTTGGCTTTTGGCATCGGTTACACGCTGCAACGCCACGCCGGGCAACTGGCCAGAACACAGCAAGTCGTGCTCTTCCTCCAGCACGCCATTGAGCGCCTGCAGCGTTTCCAACAGTTTATCCAGCAGTTGTGCCAGGTTTTCCATAGTGATGACTTATCCTTTACCGCTACTCGCCGCCGCGCCGTCAGTCGCGCCCGGCGTTCCATTGAATGTCGCTCTGCGCGTCTTGCAGCAGCGCGTCGGCGATTTTGCCGGCGTCCATCTTCAGTTCGCCGTTGCGGATCGCCTGCTTGATGGCCTCGACCCGGCCCATATCGATATCCTGGGTGCCCGGCTGCATCAGGCGCGCCTGCGCCTCGCTCAGTTTGACCTGCGTGCCGCTGACGGCCGTTTCGGCCACGGCGGCCTTACGCGGTTGAAGCGGGTTGTCGGCCGGGGTTTCACGCGGTTGCACAGTGGAAACCGGCTGTAACCGCTGGGTGCGATCGATACTCATGGTCCATCTCCGTTTACGCCGTGACCGCTCGGGGGCGACGACGCTGCAATGAAAGTTTTGCGGCCCTGGTGGCCAATAAAATGCTGCTTGATTTGTCTTATCGGCAAGGTTTGCGGAACCTTTACTTTTTTATAACGTAATGCGAATCGCGCCGTCGTCTCCGACCACGCCGCTGACGATCTGCCCGGACGCCATGCGCACGCGCACGCTGTCTTCGGCGGCGGCGTTGTTCATCGCCTTGCCCGCACCGCTGATGTTGAACCCTTCGCCCTGCGCGGTGACCTGTACCGGTTGCCCGGCTTTGATAATCCAGGCGCGGCGCAGCATGGCGAGGGTCAGCGGTTGGCCGGGGCTGATGTTGCGCAGGCTGACGGCGCCTAACGCTTTGCTCGCCTCGGTCAGCGCGCGCGGCGGCAGGGTATCGAGCCGGCCTTCCTTCAGCGTCAGATCCGCTGCGGTCAATCGGCTGCCGGCGCTGATGCCGCGCGCCGAAACCAGATAGCGGCCGAACACCTGCACCTGCGTCTGGATAAAACGCCGCTCCTGGCCACAGCGTGCCGAAATGCTGACGTTGCCGCCGATCCGCGCGTTGGGCGGCAGCGACAGCTGGGGCAGTTCGCAGGCGGGCCATTGGGCCGGCGGCGTGCGCACCCGCACTTTCACCTGTACCGGCTCGCCGGTGAACTTGCCTTTGATGAAGCTATCGATTTGCGTCGCCAGATCGTCGGCGCGCGCGTTCAGACTGCACAGCAGGCCGATAAGCAGCAGCATTTTACCTTTCATCGTCATCTTCTCAAGCTTCATCGGGATACGCGTAAGTGTACCCGCAGCGCGCGCAGGCTAAGCAGATAAATAGCGCCCCATTTTGCGTCTATTCCCGCGATAGGGTGGTGCTGGGGGCGTTTATCCTGTCGACTCCAAATTCTAACCTCGCGGAGGGAGCATGCTCGACAAACTGGACGCGGCTCTGCGCTTTGGCCAAGAGGCGCTGAACTTGCGCGCCCAGCGGCAGGAAATTCTGGCCGCCAACATCGCCAACGCAGACACACCGGGTTATCAGGCGCGGGATATCGATTTCGCCAGCCAATTGAACAAAGTGCTGGAACAAGGGCGCGTCAACGGCAACGGCATGTCGCTGAACCTGACGGCGGCGCGCCACATCCCGGCGCAAACCCTGCAGCCGTCGCAGCTCGACCTGTTGTACCGGGTACCGGACCAGCCGTCGATGGACGGCAACACGGTGGACATGGATCGCGAACGCACCAACTTTGCCGATAACAGCCTGAAATATCAGACCGACCTGACGCTGCTCAACGGGCAGATCAAAGGGATGATGTCCGTGCTGCAACAAGGATAAGGCGCATGTCTTTACTGAATATTTTTGATATCTCCGGCTCGGCGTTATCGGCGCAATCCCAGCGCATGAACGTCAGCGCCAGCAACATGGCCAACGCCGACAGCGTGACCGGCCCGGACGGCGAGCCTTACCGCGCCAAGCAGGTGGTGTTCCAGGTCGCGGCGGCGCCCGGGCAGCCGACCGGCGGCGTGCGCGTTGCCCAGGTGGTGGACGATCCGGCGCCCGAGCGTCTGGTGTACCAGCCGGGCAACCCGCTGGCGGACGCCAAGGGCTACGTGCGCATGCCGAACGTCGACGTAGTGGGGGAAATGGTCAATACCATCTCCGCTTCCCGCAGCTACCAGGCCAACGTCGAGGTGCTCAACACCACCAAGTCGATGATGATGAAAACCCTGACGCTGGGTCAGTAACCGGAGGTTCCCATGGCTATTGCCGCAACCACTAACGAGTCGTTGGACAACACCGTCATCGGTAACAACAGCAAAAATACCAACAGCCAGGATCTGCACAACAGCTTCCTGACGCTGCTGGTGGCGCAGTTGAAAAACCAGGATCCGACCAATCCGATGCAGAACAACGAGCTGACCTCGCAGCTGGCGCAGATCAACACCGTTCAGGGCATCGAAAAACTCAACACCACGCTGGGCTCGATCTCCGGCCAGATCAACAGCAACCAGTCGCTGCAGGCGACGGCGCTGATCGGTCACGGCGTGATGGTGCCGGGCAACAACATTCTGGTCGGCAGCAAGGATGGCAAGGTCAGCACCACGCCGTTTGGCGTGGAACTGGAGCGCGCCGCCGATCAGGTGACCGCCACCATCACCAACGCCAGCGGGCAGGTGGTGCGCACCATCGAAATCGGCGGCCTGACCGCCGGCGTACACGCCTTCACCTGGGACGGTTCGCTGGATGACGGCTCCACCGCGCCAGACGGCGCCTACAAAGTGGCGATTAATGCCAAAGGCAACGGTGAACAGTTGGTGGCGCGTAGCCTGCACTTCGGGCTGGTGAACGGCGTGATCCGCGACGGCAACGGCGCCAAGCTGGATCTCGGCCTGGCGGGCAACGCCACCCTGGAAGACGTGCGACAGATCTTATAACCCTAAGCATCAGGCTCAATCGGACGATAGCCTGACCACTATTCGGAGAATAACATGGCCTTTTCTCAGGCAGTCAGCGGCTTGAACGCGGCAGCAACCAACCTGGACGTGATCGGTAACAACATCGCCAACTCCGCGACCGCGGGCTTCAAATCCGGCAGCGTGTCCTTCGCCGACATGTTCGCCGGTTCGCAGGTTGGGCTGGGCGTTAAAGTGTCCGGCATCACCCAGAACTTTAAGGGCGGCACCACCACCGGCACCAGCCGTGCGCTGGATGTGGCCATCAACGGCAACGGCTTCTTCCGCATGCAGGATAAAGACGGCGGCATCTTCTATACCCGTAACGGCCAGTTCAAGCTGGACGAGAACCGCAACCTGACCAACATGCAGGGCCTGCAGCTGACCGGTTATCCGGCGGCCGGTTCCCCGCCGACCATCCAGCAGGGTGCCAACCCGGTGCCGCTGAGCATTCCTGAAGGCATGATGAACGCCAAGGCGTCTACCTCCGGTGAGATGGTCGCCAACCTGAAGTCCACCCATAAAGTGCCGGAGAACAAGACGTTCGATCCGACCAAACAGGACAGCTACAACTACGTCAACACCATCACCGCCTACGACTCGCTGGGTAATGCGCACAACATCAACGCCTACTTCGTGAAGACGGAAGACAACAAGTGGCAGGTCTATACCCAGGACGGCAGCGCAGCGCCAGTGAACGCCGGCACCATGGAGTTCAGCACCAGCGGCAACCTGGTGAAAACCACCAGCACCAACGGCGCGCCGGGCGAGTTCAACATGGTGATCCCGATGACCGCCAAAGACGGTGCACCGGCGCAAAACTTCACCCTGAGCTTCGCCGGCAGCATGCAGCAGAACGTGGGCAGCGACTCGGTGAGCAAAGTGGCGCAGGACGGCTATGCCGCCGGTGAATACACCAACTTCCAAATCAACAACGACGGTACCGTCGTGGGCATCTACTCCAACCAGCAGACCCAGGTGCTGGGCCAGATCGTCATGGCCAACTTCTCCAACCCGGAAGGGCTGGCGTCGCAGGGCGATAACGTGTGGCAGGAAACCGGTGCGTCCGGCCAGCCGCGCGTTGGTCTGTCGGGTGGCGGCGGCTTCGGTAAGCTGACCAGCGGCGCGCTGGAGTCTTCCAACGTCGATCTGAGCCAGGAGCTGGTGAACATGATCGTCGCACAGCGTAACTACCAGTCCAACGCCCAGACCATCAAGACGCAGGACTCCATCCTGCAGACGCTGGTTAGCCTGCGCTAATAGGGCCGAGTCATGGATCACGCGATTTATACCGCGATGGGCGCGGCGCGCCAAACGCTGGAACAGCAGTCCATCACCGCCAACAACCTGGCCAATGCGTCGACGCCGGGCTTTCGCGCCCAGCTCGCCGCGTTGCGCGCGGTACCGGTCGACGGGCCGAGTATGGCGACGCGCACCTTGGTGACCGCGTCGACGCCGGGCGCCGACATGAGCCAGGGGGCGCTGAACTACACGTCGCGTCCGCTGGACGTGGCGCTGCAGCAGGACGGTTTTCTGGCGGTGAGCCTGCCGGGTGGGGGGGAAGCCTATACCCGCAACGGCAACATTCAGATCTCCTCCACCGGGCAGTTGACGGTGCAGGGGCTGCCGGTGATGGGCGACGGCGGCCCGATCGAGGTGCCGCCGTCGGCGGAGATCACCATCGCGGCCGACGGCACCATTTCGGCGCTGAACGCCGGCGATCCGCCGAACACCATCGCGCAGATCGGCCGCCTGAAGCTGGTGAAAGCCGATGCGCGCGAAGTGATGCGCGGTGACGACGGGCTGTTCCGCCTGACGCCGGAAACCCAACAGCAGCGCGGCAATCAGTTGCAAAACGATCCGCAGGTGCGGGTGATGCCGGGCGTGCTGGAAGGCAGCAACGTCAAGCCGGTGGAAACCATGGTCGACATGATCGCCAACGCCCGCCGCTTTGAAATGCAAATGAAGGTCATCCACAGCGTGGATGAAAACGAACAGCGTGCCAACTCACTGCTCTCAATGAGTTAAGCAGCAAGGAAATAACCGATGATTCCATCCTTATGGATTGCCAAAACCGGTCTGGACGCGCAGCAGACCAACATGGACGTGATCGCCAACAACCTGGCGAACGTCAGCACCAACGGCTTCAAACGCCAGCGGGCGGTATTTGAAGACCTGCTGTATCAGACCATGCGTCAGCCGGGGGCGCAGTCCTCCGAGCAGACCACGCTGCCCTCCGGCCTGCAGATCGGGACCGGCGTGCGTCCGGTGGCGACCGAGCGTCTGCATAGCCAGGGCAACCTGTCGCAGACCAACAACAGTAAAGACGTCGCCATCAAGGGGCAGGGTTTCTTCCAGGTGATGCTGCCGGACGGCACTCAGGCCTATACCCGCGACGGGTCGTTCCAGATCGATCAGAACGGCCAGCTGGTGACCTCCAGCGGTTTCCAGGTGCAGCCGGCGATCACCATTCCGGCTAACGCGCTGTCCATCACCGTCGGCCGCGACGGCATCGTCAGCGTCACCCAGCAGGGCCAAACCGCCGCCCAGCAGGTAGGCCAACTGACGCTGACCACGTTCGTCAACGACAGCGGTCTGGAGAGCGTGGGCGAGAACCTGTATCAGGAAACCGAAAGCTCGGGCGCGCCGAACGAGAGCACCCCGGGGCTGAACGGTGCCGGTTTGCTGTATCAGGGTTACGTGGAAACCTCCAACGTCAACGTGGCGGAAGAGCTGGTCAACATGATTCAGACTCAGCGCGCTTACGAGATCAACAGCAAAGCGGTCTCGACTTCCGATCAGATGCTGCAAAAGCTGACGCAACTGTAATCTGTCATTGACGGGCCGGCTTGCCGCGCCCGTCATTCTCTTTCGTGAAACAAAGGCGATACCCGTGGTAACCACATATTCGATGGCAATCCTGCCGCGGCAGGGACAACGCTGGCTGGCGGGAATGGTGATGCTGACGCTGAGCGGCTGCGCCTACATCCCGCACAAACCGCTGGTGGACGGCGCGACCACGGCGCAGCCCGCGCCGGCCAGCGCGCCGATGCCGAACGGCTCGATCTTCCAGACGGTGCAGCCGATGAACTACGGCTACCAGCCGTTGTTCGAGGACCGCCGTCCGCGCAACGTCGGCGACACCCTGACCATCGTGCTGCAGGAAAACGTCAGCGCCAGCAAAAGCTCCTCCGCCAACGCCAGCCGCAAAGGCGCCAGCAAGTTCGGCGTCGCCACCTCGCCGCGTTACCTCGACGGCCTGTTGGGCAATGCGCGCGCCGATATGGACATTTCCGGCGACAGCACCTTCGGCGGCAAGGGCGGCGCCAACGCCAACAACACCTTCAACGGCACCATTACGGTGACGGTCAACCAGGTGCTGGCCAACGGCAACCTGCACGTGGTAGGGGAAAAACAGATCGCCATCAACCAAGGCACGGAATTCATCCGCTTCTCCGGCGTCGTCAATCCGCGCACCATCAGCGGCAACAACTCGGTGACTTCGACGCAGGTGGCGGACGCACGTATCGAATACGTCGGCAATGGCTATATCAACGAAGCGCAGACCATGGGCTGGCTGCAGCGCTTCTTCTTAAATGTTTCACCGTTTTGAGTACAGGCTATTTTACTTGCCATTTTGAGGTTGGGCAGTGCTCGGAAACGTCACGTACTGCGTGTACGCTCCGTTTCCTGCGCGCTGTCCGCCCTCAAACTGCCTGCGACAATAACGCCTTTTGGCTAAGGCGAATGAGGTTCTAATGACAAAAAAAATCCTGATGGCTTTGCTGATCGGAACGATGAGTCTGCCGGCGGCGGCGGAGCGCATCCGCGATCTGGTGACGGTGCAGGGCGTGCGAGACAACGCCCTGATCGGCTACGGCCTGGTGGTGGGGCTGGACGGCTCCGGCGACCAGACCATGCAGACGCCGTTTACCACCCAAAGCCTGAGCAACATGCTGTCGCAGCTGGGCATCACCGTGCCGCCGGGCACCAACATGCAGCTGAAAAACGTGGCGGCGGTGATGGTGACCGCCAAACTGCCGCCGTTCTCGCGCGCCGGGCAGAACATCGACGTGGTGGTTTCTTCGATGGGCAACGCCAAGAGCCTGCGTGGCGGCACCCTGCTGATGACGCCGCTCAAAGGCGTGGATAACCAGGTTTATGCGCTGGCGCAGGGTAACGTGCTGGTCGGCGGCGCGGGCGCGGCGGCCGGCGGCAGCAGCGTGCAGGTCAACCAGCTGGCGGGCGGGCGCATCAGCAACGGCGCCACCATCGAGCGCGAGCTGCCGACCACCTTCGGCAGCGGCGGCGTTCTCAACCTGCAGCTGAACGACGAAGATTTCACGCTGGCGCAGCAGATCAGCGACGCCATCAACCGCCAACGCGGCGGCGGCACCGCGACGCCGCTCGACGCCCGCACGATCCAGGTGCTGGTGCCGCAGGGCAACAGCTCTCAGGTGCGCTTCCTGGCGGAGATTCAAAACATCACCGTCAACGTCGGGGCGATGGATGCCAAAGTGATCATCAACTCGCGCACGGGGTCGGTGGTGATGAACCGCGATGTGATCCTCGACTCTTGCGCCGTCGCCCAGGGCAACCTGTCGGTGGTGGTCGATCGGCAGAACACCGTCAGCCAACCGACGACGCCGTTCGGTGGCGGCCAGACGGTGGTGACGCCAAACACCCAGATCTCGGTGCAACAGCAGGGCGGATCGCTGCAGAAGGTGAACGCCAGCGCCAACCTGAACAACGTGATCCGCGCGCTGAACGCGCTGGGCGCCACGCCGATCGATCTGATGTCGATCCTGCAGGCGATGCAGAGCGCCGGCTGCCTGCGCGCCAAGCTGGAAATCATCTGATGGCCGGCGATCTGATGGCGATGTCGGGCGCGGCCTATGACGCCCAGGCGCTGAATGGCCTGAAGCGCGATGCGGCGGCCGACCCGCAGGGCAACCTCAAGCAGGTGGCCCAGCAGGTGGAAGGCATGTTCGTGCAGATGATGCTGAAAAGCATGCGTTCCGCCTTGCCGCAGGACGGGGTATTGAGCAGCGATCAAACGCGGCTCTATACCTCGATGTACGACCAGCAAATCGCCCAGCAGATGTCGCAAAAAGGGCTGGGGCTGGCCGACATGATGGTCAAGCAGATGAGCAACGCCAACACGGTGCCGAGCGAAACGGCGGGCCTGTCGCCGATGGCGCTGGACAACGAGGTGCTGCAAACGCTGCCGAACCAGGCGCTGGAGCAGATGGTGCGCCGCGCGATGCCGAAAGCCCCGCCGGCCGCCGCGCCGCTGTCGCTCAACAACGGCAACTTCGTCGCTCGCCTGTCGATACCGGCGAAGGTCGCCAGCCAGCAGAGCGGCATTCCGCATCAGCTGATCGTCGCGCAGGCGGCGCTGGAGTCCGGCTGGGGGCAGCGCGAGATCCCGACCTCGGACGGCACGCCGAGCTACAACCTGTTCGGCATCAAGGCCGGCGGCAGCTGGAACGGGCCGGTGACGGAGATCACCACCACCGAGTTCGAACAGGGTGCGGCGAAGAAGGTGAAGGCGAAGTTCCGCGTCTACGGCTCGTACGTCGAGGCGATCGCCGATTACGTCAAGCTGCTGACCAACAACCCGCGCTATGCCGACGTGGCCGCCGCGCGCAGCCCGGAGCAGGCGGCACATGCGCTGCAGCGCGCCGGCTACGCCACCGATCCGCAGTACGCCAGCAAACTGGTCAGCGTGATTCAGCAGATGAAGAGCGCGGGGGAACAGGCGGTCAAAGCTTACACCCACGATCTGAAAGATTTGTTCTAAATCCCCGTCAGGCTTGACGCCGCAGCGGCGTTGACTGCACAAGCTCGCCCCGGTCACTTGGCTTAACCAGGCTCCCGGGGACGCCCTTGCTTGTCGCCTTGCTGCGACGCCAATTATTGAGGGGATAGGCGGTAATGAAGGCTGGCTGGATGCTGACCGCATTGCCGCTTTTTTTCCTCAAGTTCTTCTCATTTTTGCCGATAACCGAGACAGGCTGAGCGAACAGGCTCAGCAGCTCAATTAGAACCCTGTGGGCCACCGGCGCCGCAGCATAAGGAATCCCGATGTCCAATAGCTTAATCAATACCGCGATGAGCGGGCTGAATGCGGCTCAGGTGGCGCTCAGTACCGTCAGCAACAACATCTCCAACTACAACGTGGCGGGCTATAACCGCCAGACCGCGATCCTGGCGCAGAACGGCGGCATGGCCACCATGAGCGGTTTTATCGGCAACGGCGTGACCGTCACCAGCGTCAACCGCGAGTACAACCAGTTCATCACCAACCAGCTGCGCGGCGCGCAAAGCGCCTTCGGGGCGCAAAACGCCTATTACGAGAAGATTTCGCAGATAGACAACCTGCTGGCGAGCAAAACCAACCCGCTGTCGACCAACATGCAGGATTTCTTCACCAACCTGCAGAACCTGGTGAGCAACGCCGGTGACGACGCCGCGCGCCAGACGGTGTTGGGCAAGGCCAACGGCCTGGTGAACCAGTTCAATAACACCGACAAATTCCTGCGCGACATGGACAACGGCGTCAATCAGCAGATCAGCGATACGGCGCAGCAGATCAACAGCTACGGCCAACAGATCGCCAAGCTGAACGACGAGATCACCCGTTTGCGCGGCAGCGCCGGCGGCGAGCCGAATGCGTTGCTGGATCAGCGCGATCAGCTGGTTACCGAGTTGAATCAGCTGGTGGGCGTGCAGGTCACGCAACAGGACGGCGACGCCTATACCGTTTCCTTCGCCAACGGTTTGACCCTGGTGCAGGGCAGCAATACGTATCAGGTGGAAGCCGTGCCTTCCAGCAGCGATCCTTCCCGCCTGACCATTGGTTATAACCGCGGCAATGGCGCCAGCGAAGTGCCGGAAGGCCAGATCACCAGCGGCACGCTGAGCGGTGTGCTGAAATTCCGCAGCGAGACGCTGGACGGCGTGCGCAATCAGCTGGGCCAGTTGGCGCTGGCGATGGCGGACAGCTTTAACCAGCAGCATCGCGCCGGTTTCGACCTGAACGGCGATGCAGGCGGCGACTTCTTCAGCTTTAGCGGTGGCCGGGTGGTGGATAACACCCGCAACACCGGCGACGCGTCGCTGTCGGTCGCCTACACCGACACCGGCAAGGTGAAGGCCAACGATTATCGCGTCGAGTTCGACGGCAGCAACTGGCAGGTCAGCCGCCTGCCGGACAACGTGAAAGTCAACGCCACGCCGGGCACCAGCGCGGACGGCAAACCGACGCTGAACTTCGATGGGCTGGAAGTGAGCATCGACGGCAATGCGCAGGCTAAAGACAGCTTCACCGTGAAGCCGGTCAGCGACGTGGCGGGCAACCTGAAAGTGGCCATCACCGATTCGTCCAAGATCGCCGCCGCCGGTAAAGACGACAGCGGCCGCGGCGATAACGAAAACGCCAAGAAGCTGCTGGATCTGCAGACCAAAAACCTGGTGGACGGCAAGGCGACCCTGAGCGGCGCTTACGCCGGCATCGTCAGCGGCGTCGGTAACCAGACCGCTGCCGCCAAGGCGATCGCCACTTCGCAGGCCAAGATCGTCACGCAGCTGGGCGAGCAACAGCAGTCGATGTCCGGCGTTAACCTTGACGAAGAGTACGGCGAGCTGCTGCGTTTCCAGCAGTACTACATGGCCAACGCGCAGGTGATTCAGACCGCCAGCTCGCTGTTCGATGCGCTGCTGAAAATTCGTTGATTTCATTGTTAACCGGCGCCGATAACGGCGCCGGTCGCTCAGAGTAAGGAACCCACAGCATGCGCATGAGTACCGGCATGATGTACCAACAAAACATGAACGGCATCACGGGCAACCAGTCGCTGTTCATGAAGGCCGCCGAGCAGCTTTCCTCCGGCAAGCGAGTGATCAACCCGTCCGACGATCCGTTGGCGGCGTCGCGCGCGGTGATGTTGTCGCAGTCGCAGGCGGAAAACAGCCAATACACGCTGGCGCGTACTTTCGCTCGCCAAAGCGTCTCGATGGAAGAAACGGTATTGGCCGGCGCGACGTCCACCATCGCGGACATGAAAGCGCTGATCGTCAACGCCGGCGGCACGGAAAGCGATAACGACCGCCAGTCGTTGGCCACCCAACTGCAGGGGCTGAAAGATCAGCTGCTGAACCAGGCCAACAGCACCGACGGCAACGGCCGCTATATGTTCGGCGGATACGTGAACGACAAGGCGCCGTTTGTCGACAACGGCGGCACCGTCAGCTATCAGGGCGGCGACAAGACGGTTCAGCAGAAGGTGGACGCCAACCGCACCATGACCATCGGCCATACCGGCAACGCGGTGTTCATGTCGTTGACCAGCAACCCGAAGCCTGAGCCTGACGGCAGCGCGCCGGTCAGCAACGTGTTCGAGAGTATCGATATCGCGCTGAACGCGCTGAAAACACCGCTGCAGGGCGCCGATGAGGCCACCAAGCAGCAGGTGAACGATGCGCTGGCGAAAGCCAACCGCGGCCTGGACAACTCCTACAACAACGTGCTGAGCGTGCGCGCCGAGCTGGGCAGCCAGCTGCAGGAAATGGATCAGTTGGACAGCATCGGTAAAGAGCGCGACATGACCAATCAGGTCCAGATGAGCGCGTTGACGGACGCCGATCTGGCTGAGTCTATCTCGTCTTACTTTATGCAGCAGGCGGCGCTGCAGGCGTCGTATAAAACCTTCAGCGATATGCAGGGCATGTCGCTGTTCCAGATGAATCGTTAAGAGCAAGACCCCGTTGCCTGACCGCGACGGGTTTCCCTTTAGTGCGCTTAGAAAACGCCTTCTCCGCCCCGCGGGGAGGGAGGCTTCTTGAAACCGGGCGCACTCGTTTGGCGCGTCGCTCGTTCTCCCACTACTGACTGAGTGACGCGCCTTTTTTTGTCTGCGTGTTCCCCATTCACCTTAAGCCTTAGCGGAAAGGCACGCCGCGATCGTTGCCGGACCCTTTAGTGCATTGACTGCCTATGTTGACGAAGGCTGAGGCCGCCGCAGTGCCAATCGCACTGCCGTTACGGCTGGCCAGGGCGCCGGCCATGGCAATGGCACCGGTAACCACCGAGCCGGTACAAGGATCCTGAAATAGCCCATAGCCTTTAGCCGCCCAATTAGGCTGGAAGCCGTTCGCCTGCGCGCCGTAGGAGCTTCGGCCATAGTCGCGATCTCGGTCGCCGCCGTTATTGCCGTCGCCGGCACCGCCCATCCGTTGCATTTCTTCTCTGGCCAGTTCTCTCAACATAGGTCGATCTCCTGTTAACGCGACTTGGCGTTATTTTTAGGGTTGTTGTTTTCGATTTGAGGCTTGCGGCTCTCATTGAACAGCCACCGTATTGGCGTATAGAGGCACTCGGCCAACTTCAATGAGCCAAATAAAGTAAACGGGATGATGACGAAACTATCGACGCCAGGCGGAAGAATAAATAACCCCCAGGAAAAGCCCAGCGTATTTAAAATAGTGCTCATGATCAAAAGGGCGATGCCGCTGATGAATAAATCACTCAGCTGGAATTTTATCTTCATATTTACACCGGTTATATTTGGGCGAGACTTGCAGTGTGCTGTCTGCAAGGTTTCTTCCAATATAACGCTGGGGGAATAAGGTGGGAAATCGATTTTTCTTGTCAGTGAATAAATAAGAGATGTGAGTAAAGCAAATTATTAATGCATTATCTTTAAATTTAGCGTGTCAGCGAGGGCGACGTGCTGCATTATTTCATTCCTGACAATGAAATGCACAGGATGTCGACATGACTTGCCGACGGGTGATCAATGCCGGTTACGGCAGGAGCCGGGTTGCCGTCCCGGTGCTGCGTCGAATGGCGCAGCAGAGGCCGGATACGGGCGCAACCCGGAATGTTTTGCTAAAAACCGTACGGGATTATTTCTTTTTCTTCACCACTTTCCATTTTTCACCAGCGGCCGTTTCGCTGATGGCAACTTTAAATTTGTTGCTCTTCCAGTGGGCCATGCCGAATAACCGGCGTGCTTTGCGGTTGCTTTTCGCTTTAATCATGATCTCGCTCCTGTGGTTAGCAAAGGTCGATGCTGCGCCCTGCAGCCGGCAGGCTGCCGGACGCATTTATTCAGGGTGTAAGTTATCTGCCGCGCATTTAACAATGCGTGGCTGTGTTATTCTTATTTTTTACTCGAGATAAACGTACTTTATCGCTGCAAAAAATAAGGGGTGAAAGGCGATATTTTTTGTTGCCGGGTCTATTCTAGGTCAGGGTTTTATTTATTCAAGCCACCGGAGACATTTGAACCTTAATCCGGATAAAAGACGTTTCTCAGGCTTTTGTCCCAAGAAAGCGTTTTTATTGCCATTTTGTCTCAGGCGAAAACGGGGGAGGAAGGGGGTGAGCAGGGGCTTAGAAGGTCATGCCGCCGATCACCGCTGCCAGCCGATCGAAGATTTCACCGAACAGATGCTCGCAGAACGGGGCCAACATCGGCATCATCATGCCCAGCGTCATGATGCCGAAGGTCATGGTGACCGGGAAGCCGATCACGAAGACCGACAGCTGCGGCGTCATGCGGTTGAGCAAGCCGAGCGCCATGTTCAGCGTCAACAGCAGGCAGATCAGCGGCAGCGCCAGCATCATGCCGTTGATGAAGATCAGCGAGCCGACTTGGGTCAGCACCAGGAAGCCGTTGCCGTTCAGCGGCTGCGTCTGGATAGGCAGGGTGTGGAAGCTGTCCGCCAGCAGCGAAATCAGCCACAGATGGCCGTCGAAGCTGAGGAACAGCAGCATCGCCAGCAGGTTGAGCAGGCGCGCCAGCACCGGCATGTTCGGGCCGCCGCTGGGATCGAAGAAGGTGGCGAACGACAGGCCCATCTGCATGCCGATCACTTCCCCCGCCAGGCGCACCGCCGCGAAGGCGAACTGCATGGTCAATCCCAGCGCCACGCCGATCAGAATCTGTTGAATCGCCAGCCACAGGCCGGCGGCGGAGAAGATCGGGATATTGCTGGCGGGCAGCGTCGGCGCGATCAGGATGACGATCAGCCCGCCAAGGCCGATTTTGACCTTTTTGCTGATTTGCTTTTCGCTGAATATCGGCGCGGTGCTTATCAGTGCCAGAATGCGCAGCAGCGGCCAAAAATAGTGGCTGAGCCAGACGGTGAGCTGGGCGCTGTCGAAGGTGAGCACGGTTAGCCGATCAGGGTGGGCAGGTTGCTGAACAGGGTGCGCATGTAGTCCAGCAGCAGGTTCAACATCCAGGGGCCGGCGATGATGATGGTGGCCACCACCGCCAGAATTTTGGGGATGAACGACAGCGTCATTTCGTTGATCTGGGTGGCGGCCTGCAGCAGGCTGACCACCAGGCCGCTGATCAGCGCCGCCAGCAGCAGCGGCGCGGCCAGCGCCAGCGCCACTTTCATCGCCTCGGTGCCGAGCGCCATAACCGATTCAGGTGTCATCTCGCGTTCTCCGATCGGGGGGTTACGAATAGAAACTCTGCGCCAGCGAGCCGAGCAGCAGCTGCCAGCCATCGACCAGCACGAACAGCATCAGCTTGAACGGCAGCGAGATGGTGGCCGGCGGTACCATCATCATCCCCAGCGCCATCAGCACGCTGGCGACCACCAGGTCGATAATCAGGAACGGAATGAACACCGTAAAGCCGATCTGGAAGGCGGTTTTCAGTTCGCTGGTGACGTAGGCGGGCAGCAGGATGCGCATCGGCACCGCCTCCGGGCCGGCCAGCGGCGGCTGATTGGCCAGCCTGGCGTACAGCGCGAGATCGGTTTCGCGCGTTTGGCGCAGCATGAATTCGCGCAGCGGCTGTGCGCCTTTATCCAGCGCGACCTCCAGCCCGATCTTGTCCTGGCTGAACGGCAGGTAGGCGTCCTGATAGACCTTGTCGAACACCGGCGACATGATGAAGAAGGTCAGGAACAATGCCAGCCCCAGCATCACCTGATTCGGCGGCGCCGACGGGGTGCCCAGCGCGTTGCGCAGCAGCCCGAGCACGATGATGATGCGGGTAAAGCTGGTCATCATCAGCAGCATGGCGGGCAGGAAGGTCAGCGAGGTCAACAGCACCAGCGTCTGCACC
This sequence comes from Serratia sp. HRI, assembly GCF_010119335.3. Lineage (NCBI taxonomy): Bacteria > Pseudomonadati > Pseudomonadota > Gammaproteobacteria > Enterobacterales > Yersiniaceae > Serratia > Serratia sp. HRI. The sequence continues at coordinate 4,901,920 of NZ_CP083690.1, forward strand.
GGCAGCGACCAGCTTTGGCCGCCGTTGGCCAGCGGCTGACTGATCAGCCCCGGCAGTTGCGCCAAAGCCGCCGGGCTGATGAACAGCAGGGCGGCAGGGAACCAAACCGCCGGACGGCGGACGAGGGTATGAAGAGTCGAGGTCATGCCGATTTTTCCGGGCGTTTCAGAACTTTTTGCATCAGTTGGCGGAAGTCCGCCGGCGTCGCCGCATCGGCCGCACCCTCGTCTTTCGGCGGGGCGGGCAGGGTGTGCAGCGGGGTGATCTGCTGGGCGGTGACGCCCAATACCAGCAAGGTATCGTCGACTTCCACCACCACCACGCGCTCGCGCTGCCCGACCTGGCAACTGGCGCGCAGGTTGAGCAGCTTGTTGTTGCGCGCCTGCGGGGCGAAGCCCAGCCGGCGGAACAGCCAACCGGCCAGCAGGATCAGCAGCAGAATGCCGCCGAGCGCGCTGCTGACCTGCATCAACACCGAACCGGCCGGCAAGGCCGGCGCGGCGGGTGGTTGAGTACTTTGGACGGTAACGGGCGCCGCGACGGTCATCAGCGGCTCAGTCGACGCATGCGTTCGGACGGGGTGATGATGTCGGTGATGCGCACGCCGAACTTGTCGGCCACCACCACCACTTCACCTTGTGCGATCAGGTAACCGTTGATCAGGATGTCCAGCGGCTCGCCGGCCAGGCCGTCCAGCGCCACCACCGAGCCTTGCGACAGGCGCAGCAGCTCTTTGATGGTCATCTTGGTGCGCCCCAGTTCCACGGTCAGCTTGACCGGAATATCCAGGATCAGGTCGATATCCTGCAGGCTGCCGAGCGCATCCTGAGCTTCCAGCGACTTGAACACCCCTTCGGTGCTTGCGCCGGATTTCTCTGTCGACTGTTGCTCGTTAAACGCATCAGCCCACAGATCGTCTACGGATTCCTTTCCTTCGCCAGACGGTTGCTTAGGATCACTCATTGGGCTGTTCCTCACTCAGAGCATTCAAAATAGGGTTAATCAAATGTTCAACACGCAGGGCATATTGCCCGTTCAACGTGCCGTATTGGCTGGTCAGAACCGGTACGCCGTCCACATGGGCGATCAGGCGTTCCGGCTTGTCTATCGGTAATACATCGCCCGGCTGCAGCTTCAGGACTTTCGACAGCCGCATCGGGATATCGACGAAGTTGGCGATCAGCTCCAGTTCGGAGTGTTGCACCTGCTTCACCAGGGTTTCGCGCCAGTGGCTGTCTTCCTGCCGCGAATTTTCCAGCGGCGGGTTGGTCAACAGCTCGCGCAGCGGTTCGATCATCGCGAACGGAATGCAGATGTTGAACTCGCCGGTCAGCGCGCCGATCTCCACCTGGAACGGCGTGGTGACCACGATGTCGTTCGGCGAGGTGGTGATGTTGGTGAACTTCACCTGCATTTCGGCGCGCACGTACTCTACGTCGATCTTGTAGATGGCGCTCCAGGCGTCGCCGTAGGCGTCCAGCGCCAGGCGCAGCATGCGCTTGATCACCCGCTGTTCGGTCGGGGTGAACTCGCGGCCTTCGACCTTGGTCGGGAAGCGGCCGTCGCCGCCGAACAGGTTATCGACGGCGATGAACACCAGGCTCGGCGCGAACACGAACAGGGCGGTGCCGCGCAGCGGGTTCAGATGCACCAGGTTCAGGTTGGTCGGCACCGGCAGGTTGCGGGCGAACTCGTGATACGGCTGGATTTTGATCGGGCCGACGGTAATGTCCGGGCTGCGGCGCAGCAGGTTGAACAACCCCATGCGGAACTGCCGGGCAAAACGTTCGTTGATGATTTCCAGCGCGTGCAGACGCTCGCGCACCACGCGGCGCTGGGTGTTCGGATCGTAAGGCTTGACCTCGCTCTCTTTGCCGACTATCGCTTCGGGTTCATCACCCGCGCTGTCGCCGTTGAGCAAGGCGTCGATCTCTGCCTGTGAAAGAATGCTATCGCCCATAGTGATTACCGCAGTATGAAGGCGGTGAACAGCACGTCGCTGACCACCTGCTTCGGTTGTCCCTTAACCAGCGGCGGGCTGAGCACGTCCTTAATCTGCGCCACCAACTGTTGCTTCCCTTGTTCATTGGCCAGCTGGCTCGCTTCCTGACGGGAGAGCAGCATCAGCAGACGGCTGCGCACTTCCGGCAGAAAATCGTTCAGCTGGCGGCGGGTACTTTCGTCCGGCAGACGCAGCGTGAGGCCGATGTACAGCACGCGATCCGGGTTGTTGTCCGGCGTCACCAGGTTGACGGTAAAGGTGTCGAGCGGCATGAACACCGGCGCGGCCGGCGGTTGCTGTTTGGCGGCGGCCGGTTCGGCACCGTTTTTATGCTGTTGCAGCAGCCACCAGCTGTAGCCCGCGGCGCCACAGGCGACGACGCTGATCAAGACCAGCAGGATGACCAGAAGGGGGCGTTTCGGTGCTGCCGGAAGGGAGTTCTGAGACATAGCGAAATCTAATTCCTGTTGTTATACCCGTCGTCTTTCAAGCCGCAGCGTTGTTGGCTGCACGCACTTACCCCAGTCACTTACTTGAGTAAGCTCCTGGGGACTCATGCGCTGGCCGCCTAGCTGCAGCTTGAAATCCATAGGGCATATATACTTGATATTTCAAGCTGCAACCGAGTATCTCGCGGATATCGGGTACATAGCGCGTATAAAAGCCGCACGCACGACATAATTTACCCAAAATAATTGGGGCTGCATCGCGGCGGCAAATTTGTAAGTCCCCAGGAGCATAGGTAACTATGTGACTGGGGCGCGCAAATGCAGCCAACAAAGATGCAGCTTCAAGTATGACGGGTAAAGGTATTATCGCGTCTATTGCGGCGTGCAATAGCCTGAATAGACGCGCAAATGGGTGCCAGCTTGGGCGTTTGCGGCGGCTTAGGCGAAAATATCGACGCCGTTGACCGCGCTGGCCATACGCTGCAGCGCCGCCGGTGCGCTGACGCCCTCGGCGGCTGCACCGTCACCGCCATGATGTTCAGCATAGCTGGAACGCCCCTGGCCGTTGGAAGCCTGCTGTTGCGCCTGCTGCTGCCATTGCGGGGTGGACTCGCCGCCCACGCTGCTCTGCCCCAGGTTGATACCGCTCTCCGCCAGCGCGTGCCGCAGCTGCGGCATCGCCGCTTCCACCGCCGCACGCACCTGGCCGTGAGCGGAGGCGATGTGCAGCTGCGCCTGCTGATCGTCCAGTTTCAGCGTGATCTGCAGGGCGCCCAGTTCCTGCGGGTGCAGGCGCAGCTCGGCGCTTTGCTGGCCGTTGCGGTGGAACATCAGCACCTGTTGGTTCAACGCCTGCTGCCACTCCGGGCTGCCCAGCTGCGCGTTGAGCTGCGGCGCAGGCGGTGCGGTCACCAGTGCGCTGGCAGGAGCGGCCGTTTGCGTTGGGCTGGCGGCGGCCAGGGCGACGGCGTGGTTGAGCGTCGGTGGCTGCTGCGCATCGCTCGCCGGCAGCGGTTGTGCGGTGCTTGCACGTTCGCCGTTGGTCGGTTGCGGGAGCGCCGCCTTGGCATTATCGCCGTCGGTAGCCGACGTTTTCGCCCCTGTCAGCGACGGAGCGGGGGATGCCGATGAACGCGCGGCGGTTTTATCACCGGCCGCCGCGATGTTCAGCAGGCCATTGCCGGGCTGCAGCGCAGTCGCTTCGTCAGCGCTATCCACCGGCAGCGAGCGTTGGCCTTCGGCCGGTTGCGCCTGGGCGACGATCGCGGCCGGCAGCATGGCGTACAGCGCCTGCAGCGTTGCGGCATCCAGCTCTTTGGCGGCGGCGATCGGCGGCTGCGCCGGTTTGTCGCCGGCGGTGGGCGCTTCGCCCTCGGCGCCCTCAGCTGAAAGCGCGTCGGCTGAGACGGTCTGGCCCGGCAGCAGGCCGCCGCGCTCGCCGAAGGTGGCCAGCAGTTGATTGAGCTGGTTGCGGCTCAGGGCCGGGGCGCGTTCTTCGTCCGCGCTCAGCGCGACCGGCGGCTGTTTGCCGTCGGCGGCGGGCGCGAAACGAGCGCCGAGCAGCTGGGCGAAAGCGGACGACAGCTGGCTCTCATCCAGCGCCGACGTCAGTTCGGCCAGGCCGCCGGCGTCGCCGGGTAAGGCCAGGCCGGGCAGGGCGTTCAGATTCATGGGTTGATATTCCTTTGTGCACTGCGTTGAGCGAACTCATCCATCAGTTTTTGATCCCGTTTGTTCTCCTGCTGCTGCTCCGCCGTCAGAGCGCGGGTATGCAGGGTCTCGAAAGCGTTCAGCCGCTGTTGTTTGTCTTGCCATTGCTTCACCGCATGATCCACTTTCTGCCCCCACTGCAGCAGCTGCTGGCGGTGTTGGTCGATGGCCTGTTCCAGCGTGCCGATAAACTGCTGGTAGTTTTGCCAGCGTGAGCTGTCCATGCCGTCGCAGAGCGTATGATTCAGCTTCTGGCGGTATTCGTCCTGATAGTTGAGCAGCATCGACAGCTGCTGCTCTGCCGCCTGCTGCGCCTGCCGTACCTGACCCAGCTGTTGTGCGGCCTGTTCCACCGCATCCTGCGCCAGATCTCGCAGGGTAATCAGGGGAGATTGTGATTTCATCGCTGTGCGCCTCTGGTGACGTTAAACAATCAACTGCTGCAGCTGTTGACAGGCTTCATCATAGCCGCTGCGTTCAAAGATGCCCTGTTGCAGGTAAGCTTCCATCTGCGGATACAGCGTCATCGCCTTGTCCAGCAACGGATCGCTGCCCGCCGCGTAGGCGCCGACGCTGATCAGATCGCGGTTGCGCTGATAGCTGGCCAGCATCTGTTTGAAGGTGCGCACCCGGCGGTAATGCTCTTCGTCGATCAGCGACGTCATGGCGCGGCTGATTGACGCTTCGATGTCGATCGCCGGGTAGTGACCGGCTTCCGCCAGGCGCCGGGACAGCACCACGTGGCCATCGAGAATTGCGCGCGCCGAGTCGGCGATCGGGTCTTGCTGATCGTCCCCTTCGGTCAACACGGTGTAGAAGGCGGTGATGGAACCGCCGCCGCTGATGCCGTTGCCCGCGCGTTCCACCAGCGCAGGCAGCTTGGCGAAGACCGAAGGCGGATAGCCTTTGGTCGCCGGCGGCTCGCCGATGGCCAGGGCGATCTCACGCTGCGCCATGGCGTAGCGGGTGAGGGAATCCATGATCAGCAACACATGCTGCCCGCGATCGCGGAAATCTTCGGCGATGCGGGTGGCGTAGGCCGCCCCCTGCATGCGCAGCAGCGGCGACACGTCCGCCGGCGCGGCGATCACCACCGAGCGCGCCCGGCCTTCGGCGCCGAGAATGTTCTCGATAAAGTCTTTGACCTCGCGGCCACGCTCGCCGATCAGGCCAACGACGATCACATCCGCCTGGGTATAACGGGCCATCATGCCGAGCAGCACGCTCTTGCCGACGCCGGAGCCGGCGAACAGGCCCATACGCTGGCCGCGGCCGACGGTCAGCAGTCCGTTGATGGTGCGCACCCCCACGTCCAGCACCTGCTCGATCGGCGTGCGCTGCAAGGGGTTGAACGGCGCAGTGATCAGCGGCGCGCGGTAACCGGTTTCCGGTGAAGGCAGGCCGTCGAGCGGTTTGGCGCTGCCGTCCAGCACCCGCCCCAACAGCGCCGGGCCGAGCGGCAGCTGTTTGCCGGCGCTTTGGCCTTCCGGCGCGATGCGGGCGTAAACCCGCGCGCCCGGCACGATGCCTTCCACTTCTTCCAGCGGCATCAGGAATAGCCGCTGGCCGTTGAAGCCGACCACTTCGCTTTCCACTTCCTGCACCTCACCGGCGTCGTGCCGTTCGATGAGGCAGGTCGCGCCGAGCGGCAGCTGCAGGCCGGTGGCCTCCAGCACCAGCCCGGTAGCGCGGGTCAGGCGACCGTAGCGGCGCACCGTCGGCGCGCGCGCGATGCGTTTTTCCAGCGTATCCAGAGAGCTCAGCCAGCGGCCGAGACGCGCGGTCATCAGACTTCTCCCGGTGCCGCCAGGCGGCACAGTTCATGCCAGCGCGTCGCCAGGCTGGCGTCGAGATCGCCTTCCTCGGCGCTGACCTTGCAGCCGCCCGGGTGCAGCTCGCCGTCCGCCAGCAGGCGCCAGCCGTGCAGGCTGAGGGTGACCCCCAGCTGCTGCTCGACGCGCGGGTAGTCGTCCGGGTGCACCCGCAGCTGCGGCTTGCCGTTGAACATCGGTTCCTGTTGGATCAGCTGTTGGATCTGCGCCAGCAGGGCAGTGCCGTCGCACACCGGCGGCTGGCCCAGCACCTGTTTGGCGGCGGTCAGTGCCAGCTGCATCAGCCGCGAAGCGATCACGCTGTCGAGCGCGTCCAGCGTGTGCTGGAATTCGGTGACCAGCTGCTGCCAGTGGGCGGTCAGCGGCTGCTGCTGCTGTTGCGCTTCCAGCAGCCCTTGCTGGCGGCCTTCCTCCAGTCCGGACTGAAAACCGGCCTCATAGCCTTTTTGCTGGCCGTCGGCATAGCCCAACTGCTGGCCCTGTTGCTCCGCCTGCAGGCGCAGCGTCGCCAACTGCTGCTGCAATTCGGCCTGTGCGTCCGGCGACGGATCGTCAAGCTCGAGATCCGGCAACTGCGGCAGTTCGACAGCCGGTTTCTGTTCGCCCAGGTCGTTGAGCGACCAGGGCTGCCAGGGCAGGGTGTTAATGCGATCAGACATAGGTGTCCTCGCCGCCGCCGATGATCATTTCGCCGCTTTCCGCCAGGCGTCTTACCACCAGCAGGATGGCTTTCTGCTCGTTCTCCACCTGCGACATGCGCACCGGCCCACGGTTGGCCAGATCGTCGCGCAGGATGTCGGCAGCGCGTTGCGACATGTTCTTGAGGAACTTCTCGCGCAGCGGCTGCTCGGCGCCTTTCAACGCAATCAGCAGCGACTCGCCTTCCACTTCCTGCAGCAGGCGTTGGATACTGCGATCGTCGACCTCCACCAGGTTTTCGAACAGGAACATCTCGTCGATGATCTTCTGCGCCAGCTCGCCGTCGTATTCGCGCATCGCGTCGATGACCGCTTCTTCCTGCTGGGTTTTCATCAGGTTGATGATCTCGGCGGCGGTGCGCACCCCGCCCATTTTGCTGCGCTTGAGGTTCTGGCCGTCGAGCAGATTGTTCAGCACTTCGGTCAACTCCGCCAACGCCGCCGGCTGTACGCCGCCGAAGGTGGCGATACGCAGCATCACGTCGTTGCGCAGGCGTTCGTCGAACAGGGCCAGGATATCTGCCGCCTGGCCGCGTTTGAGGTGCACCAGAATGGTGGCGATGATCTGCGGGTGTTCGTCGCGGATCAGATCGGCAGCGCTCTGCGGCTCCATAAAGTTGAGCGTTTCCATGCCGGTGGTGGTCTCGCGCGATTCGAGAATGTCTTCCAGCAGGCTGGCGGCGCGCTCTTCGCCCAGCGCTTTGACCAGCACCGAACGCAGGTAGTCGCTGGCGTTGACGCTCAGCGCCGCGTATTGCTCGGCGTCGTCTTCAAACTCGGTCAGTATTTCGCCGAGCTGTTTGTGCGAAACCTGGCTCATGCCGGCCATGGTGCCGCTCAGCAGCTGTACTTCGCGCGAGGAGAGGTGTTTGAACACCTCCGCCGCGCGATCTTCACCCAGCGTCATCAGCAGGATGGCGCTTTTGTCGGTTCCGGTCAGGCTCATATCTCGTTACTCATCCATTGGCGGATTACCAGAGCGACCACGCGTGGGTCTTTGTCAGCCAGATCGCGGATCCGCTGGCTCTGGACTTCTGCGCTGACGCGCTGCTGCGATTTACGACGCTGCGCCAGCTCCTCGTTGCTCGGTTTGCTGCTGTCGACCGGTTTGGCGGCAGGGGCGTTGGCGGCGGCGGCGGCGGCCTGTTGCGCCGCCTGGCGCTGTTGCAGCTGCGGCCGCACCAGTTTGCGCCACAGCAGCCAGGCCACCAGCAGCACCAGCAGATAGCGGCCCGCGTCGAGCAGACGATCGATAAACGACTGGCTTTGCCAGAACGGCAGTTCGCCACCGGTCACCTGACTGTCGGTAAACGGCGTGTTGACCACGTTCAGGGTATCGCCACGGCTGCTGGAGTAACCCATCGCTTCACGCACCAGCGCTTCGATCTGCGCCAGCTGCTCTTTGCTCATCGGCTGCGGTTTGCCGTCTTTATCGGTGCCCAGATAGTTGACGACCACGGCGACCGACAAACGCTGCACGGTGCCGGCTTTTTGCTGGGTATGGCGAATGGTGCGGTCGAGCTCGTAGTTGGTGGTCGCGTCGCGACGGGTATTTTGCGGTACGCCGCTGGCCGCCGCGCTGCGGGTGGTCGCGGCGTTTTGCGCGGTGGCGTTGGCGTTGGCATTGTTGCCTGGCGCGATGGCCGGCTTGGCGGTTTCAATCGGCGCCGTGGCCGGCGCGCTCGGCTGATTGGACAGTGCGCCCGGCACGCCGCCTACCTGTGGCCCGCCGATCTGCTCGCTCAGGCTGGTTTGCTGAGAGCGGATAGCGGCTTTGTCAGGCTGTTGGTTAGGTTGGTACTGTTCATCGGTTTGTTCGCGAGTGGCGAAGTCGATCTGCGCCGTGACCTGCGCACGCACGTTGGCGCTGCCGACCACCGGGGCGAGGATCGCTTCGATGCGGCGCTGGAAGCCGTTTTCCACTTCGTTGGCGTATTTCAGCTGCGAGGCGTTGAGATCGCGCCCGGTGCCGTCGGACTGCGTCAGCAGACGGCCAGCCTGATCGACCACGGTCACGTTGCCCGGCGGCAGGCCGGCGACGCTGCTCGACACCATATAAACGATGGCGTTGATCTGGCCATCGTCCAGCGCACGGCCGGGTTGCAGGGTCAGCGTTACCGACGCGGAAGGGGATTTTTGTTCGCGCACGAACAGCGAAGGTTTAGGCAGCGCCAGGTGAACGCGGGCGTTTTGCACCGGCCCCAGCGATTCGATAGTGCGCGACAGCTCGCCCTCGAGGGCACGCTGATAGTTGATCTGCTCGCTGAACTGGCTGATGCCGAATTTTTCCTGATCCAGCAGTTCGAAGCCGACGGCGCCGCCTTTCGGCAGCCCTTGCTGCGCCAGGCGCAGGCGGGTTTCATGCACCTTTTCCGCCGGGATCAGCAGCGCTGCGCCATTTTCGGCAAAGCGGTAAGGGATATTCATCTGCGTCAGCTGGGTGACGATGGCGCCACCGTCGCGGTCGTTCAGATTGCTGTACAGCACGCGGTAGTCGGGACTTTTTACCCACAACAGCAGCGCGACGACGATCGCGATCGCGGCGGAAGCGGCGACCAGCAACGGAATTTTCGGGTTGGCGCGCAGACGATTCCAGATGGCCTGCAGGCCGTTGTCGCGGCTTTCGCCGGCGGTTATCGAAGCACTCATTTTAGGTCTCGTCCTTCAATGGCGCTCACGATCCCGTACGGGCCGCTGAGCAGCTCCCTGCCAGGCTGATGAACGGTATGGTTAGCGTTGTGTGACAAAACAGACTCCCTGATACACATATCTTCTAAATAGCGGCGCTCCCATTTCTGGGCAGGCCATTATTCGCCTTGTCAGACGATTCTGATTGCCCGATAAGCCGGGTTTTTTGCAGTTAATTAGCCGCTTTAGGTCTGAAAACGCTGTGCTAGGGTGTGCATCATTGGAGAAGTGCAGGGTGAAACGTCACCCGGCGAGACGAGATGATTGAGGATCAGATGGCGATTCAGGGCATTGAAGGGGTACTGCAGCAGATGCAGACCATGGCGGTTCAGGCCGGCAAAATGGGGCAGAATGCGGCGCCACAGGGCGTCAGCTTCGCCAGCGAACTGACCGCGGCGCTCGGCAAGATCAGCGAGACCCAGCAAACGGCGCGCAAGCAGGCGCAGGATTTCGAACTGGGCGTGCCGGGCATCAGCCTGAACGATGTGATGGTCGATCTGCAGAAATCGTCGGTCTCTTTGCAGCTGGGCGTGCAGGTGCGCAACAAGCTGGTGGCGGCCTACCAAGATATTATGAATATGCCGGTGTGATGAAAACTTTATGCATAAGATAAAATGTTCGACAGCATATCCTATGCATATATTTCACTTTGCTGGTTTTATTTACTATTCACTTGTTTTTAGAACGAAACCCCTATGGCTGGCGTGTAATTCTTCGTATTTTATGGGGGGAGGGGTAAACATGGTGCTCTGACGATTGATGTGGTCTGCGCTTGCATAATTGTAACGGGTATTGTTAATTAGAGGCTATTTTCCCAACATAGGCATTTGTTGTTTTCTTTCTTTTCTAATTGCATTGAAAAATAAACTTAATCACTCAGTAATCAACTGAATAAAGCGTAAGGGGTTTTAGTCAAGATTACTCACAATTTTTAGCATTAATTCGATAAAAACTCTCCCCGTTTACTCTAATTTAAATAGGAAAATATGCTATTTTGTATCTTAGCGTGTTTAACTTGGAGTAACTCATGGATCGCAGAAGCGTAGTCAAAGGTCTGGTCTCCTTTTTTTTCGGTGGCGCGCTCACCTCGCCGGCTTGGGCAAAAGACAACGGACTTCTGTTGCCTAACATAGCTTCACTGAGTGTGATCCCTCCTCGATTGCTCACGCTCGTAAGCTCATTCAAAGGCAGTGCGAATGGCCAAATGTATATAGGCAGAGCTGATACCGATCCTCTTGTGTCGGCAAACCAGATTCCTGTGTATCTGGAACGGGAAGATGGCTCCCGTATGCTTGTTTCACAGCCTATATTGCTCGATGAAAGTAGTGCTCCTCGCATCAACAATGAAGGGGGGAGGCTTGTTACGCTGGAAAGCTATGCCTTGGCTGTGCATGATCGTGAGGGGGGGCAGCAGTTTTATATTCCCGATGTCCGTCAATATGAGCCTTATATTGCTAACTTATATATTGATGGGAAGTTGTCAGAGCTATCTTCCTCTACTGGGGCCGATTTTATTGGGTATAAAAATGTCACCGTAGGTGAAGAGTTGGACTCATTAGGCTTTATAAAAAGCACTGCCGATATTTACTATGCTACATTTTTTGAGACAAACACGAATGCGGTTAATTTAGTTACGTCTCACGATGGTCTTAACTGGAGTGATCCCACTCAATTGAGTGATGGTAAAAAATCAATTGCAGGGCGTGATCCATCAATTTGTTTTTTCAAAAATAATTGGTTTGTCGCTGTAACGGAAAATTTGGTTGAAAATTATGACATGCTCGTATACACCAGTAAAGACTTAATAAATTGGAAGCGTGTCAATGTCAAACTTAATGGAAATGAAGCTATTTGTAGCCGGAAAAAAGCCTGGGGCAAAGGAACAAGAGGTGCAGATAAATTATGGGCTCCAGAACTCATTGTTGAGAGTGATGAGCTTTATGTTATTATTAGTATTTACTTAGGCTATGATCAATCGTCTTCACCAACGGCCAAATCGAATTACTTTGGTACATATATTGCTAAATGCACGGATATAAATGAGATGCGGTTCTCTGAACCATCACGCATCGATTATCATGAATCTGATGGAAGCATTAATAAATATAGTCGTATCGATGCCGATATTGTCAAAGATATTGAAAATAAAAAATATTTACTTGCGGCAAAAAGAGAAAACTATGGTGTGATTGATGTTTTTCACAGCACGTCATTTTTAGGACCATATGAATATGTCAGCACGGTAAGTATGTCAGCCGGTGGTGCGGAAATCGAATATCTTATGCGCTCTGGCATAGAGGCTCCTTGTTTGTTTCAGCTAAAAACAGGCGAGTGGGCAATGATATTTGATCCGAATGATACTTTCGATGGGATAACTTATATAACGTCGCGGGATGGTTTTTTTTCCTTCAGTAAGCCACAAAAATTGCGTTTACCAAAATTTAGACATGGCACTATAAAGTCAGGGAGGTATGAGGGCTTGACGGCGAAAGGTGTTCAGGACCTTTATAGATGCAAAACGGCAACTTCAGCGGCAATAAGCTCCCAAGTTATTCCGAACAATTTCATTCGAATTAAAGAAAACTGCTCTATTATCCCTCAGTCAGATACTGTCTACTGGGCTAATGCATCATATAAGGTGACGTTGATTGCACCAAATCGTGGTGATTGCCCACGTAGCTTTTACTTTTGTGTGCGCAGCTCGGACCGTTCTGTGGTGCTAAGCCTCAACGGTGCCATCGTTGGTGGCTCGTATGACCTCGGTTGGGGGATCTCAAATGAGCGAATTATTGAGTTTTTTTATGACGGTCTAGATAATAAGTATCGCTGCGAGATGCTCGAGGTTAAGTCTTATAATGGGAGCCATTTATCTGCGTCTGCAGGAGGGAATGCTATTAACGCAAAGAGTACCGGCTGGATTCCTCAACATGGAATGACTTACACTGTTTCTACGTCTGACGGAACATGTGTTATACATGCGTTGCCCAATATGCCGGTAGGAACATATTTTAATGTTGTGATTCAAAGTGCAGAAGATACATTTATAGGTTTGATTATCAAAGCAGGGAATGGGAAAAACAATCTGGGTTTAACAGCTGATTTCTCTTATCGTGGTGGACCTGAGCAATACGATGGTAGAATCATTCGTATAGAAAAAGGCTCTGAGCTTTGGTTTGTTACAAAGTAACAGTTCGTGTCGACGCGTAATGCGTAGTGGTTGTTAATGTCAATTGATATGCATTACCACATGATGAATATATTAGTCTAAAATTAACTTATCTGTATGTAAGCGGGAGTGTGGAGACAGCGCTCTCCGTGAAACCGATCATAATTATGCTAGATTATTAGCCAGCATAGTTAAAAGTACCACACTTACTGGCATATTATTAATCATTAAACCAAAGCGGCAATAATTTGCAAAAGTGAGTGTCAGCTCAGATAGCTGACTGAGGGACAAGACTTTCCTCACTTCATTAATCAGTATACCAATTCCGCAATCCGTTCGTGAGCGTTCGCCAGTCCCTGCGCGAGGCCATGCGGTTTCATATCCAGCCCTTCGGCATAGATAAACTGCACGTCGCCGATCCCCATCAGCCCCAGCACCGACCGCAGGTAGGGCGTCACGGCGTCGGTCGGCTGGCCGGCGTGTACGCCGCCGCGTGAACTGAATACCAGCGCATTGACGCCCTCGACTAACCCGACCGGATAGGTGGCGGTATAGTTGAACGTTACCCGGGCGCGGGCCACCAGATCGAACCAGTTTTTCAGCTGGGTCGGTACGTTGAGGTTGTACATTGGCGCCCCGATCAGCAGCAGATCGCTCCCTTTCAGTTCGGCAATCAGCCGATCGGACAGCGCCACCGCCGCTTGGGCGCGTGGGCTGGTGTTTTCCGCGCCGCGCAGCGCACTGAACAGCTCGCCGTCCAATACCGGCAGATCCAACGCCGTCAGGTCGTGCTCGACGATCTTATCTTCGTGTCCTTTGGCCCGACGTTCCGCCAGATAGCGGTCAATCAGGTTATTGGTCTGCGAGTCATTTCCCATAATGCTGGATTTGAGCACCAGTATTTTTTTCATGTGGTTGTCCTCTGACGGTCATCTGTGGTTTTCACCGGTAATTCCGGAATGACTGCAGGTTATCATTGCTTGCTGTTCACCAGTGGTGATAGGTTTTCACTTAATTGATTCCAATTTGGAAACTATAAAATGAAAAGCGATCTCAGCGCGCTGCCGGCTTTTGTCGCCGTGGCGGAAGGCGGCAGTTTTGCCGCCGCCGCAGAAAAACTGCATCTGACGCGCTCCGCGGTCAGCAAAATCGTGTCGCGGCTGGAGGCGCGGCTCGGCGTGATGTTGTTTATGCGCACTACGCGCAGCCTGAGCCTGACGGATGAAGGGGCACTGTACTACGAGCACTGCCGGCAGGCGTTGGCGAACATACAGGCGGCGGAAAATCAGCTGGACAGCGGCAAGATGCAGGTCAGCGGCCGGCTCAGGGTCTCGGTGCCGGTGTTGTTCGGCCACCTGTGCATCGCCCCCTTGCTGACGGCGCTGGCGAATGAGCATCCGTTGCTGACGCTGGAAATCTCGTTCAGCGACCGCAGGATCGATCTGGTCGACGAAGGGGTCGATCTGGCGGTACGCATCGGCGAGCTGGCGGACAGCGGCAGTCTGGTTGCCCGGCGCCTGGGGGAACACGGCATGCTCCTGTGTGCTTCGCCCGACTACCTGCGGCGCAGCGGTGAGCCGATCACGATGGACGCGTTAAGCCGCCATCAGGCGGTGGGGTATCTGCACGCGGGCGCGGTGTTGCCCTGGCAACTTCGCGGCGAAAACGGCGAGCTGCAGCCGTTCAGGCCACCGGCCAAGATGATGATGGATGACATGCAGGGGATCGTCGATGCCGTTTCCGCCGGTGCCGGTATTGCCTGGCTGCCGGAGTGGCTGGTACGCGATCGGCTGGCGGCGGGGACGTTGGTGGAGATCATGCGCGGTGAGTCCAGCCTCAGTTTTCCGGTGAATGTGGTATGGCCCTATATGCCTTACCAGCCGCTCAAGGTGAGACTGGCGGTGGACAAACTGGTGGCGGAGCTGCCGGGGAAATTGGCGCTTGCGGCGCCGTCGGTATCACAACGCTAAGGGCCGGAGCCGCAACCGACAGGAAATGGGCGCTAATGTACCGAATAGAGGGACGAAAACGGTGCTGTCAGGCTTATTGAATGCCCTGATGACCCTTTATTATGGCCTGATTAGTAGGGTTATTATTCGAGGTAGGTCAATGAGCACGAAAAGCGAATCCAGATGGCGTCTGATCAGTATTTTAATGCTGACGGTACTCGTCGTATTAATTGGCATTCTGGTTAAACTGGACTGAAGTCTGACCAGGCGATAAAAGCCTGGCCATTTTATTGTGCGGCAAGTAAGCGCATCATGTCTTCTTCATACAGCAATGCTAAAAGCCACAGCCCCAACAACATTATTGCCAGAGAAAATAATCGCTTTTCATTACGCATCGTTTAATTTGCTCTTCGGCGGTTCGACGTTGCGTAGCCTATCTCAGCGTTGTGACAACTGTTAGGGACCTGTGCCAAATAAAGCCATTTTGTTGCGCGTTTATTTATGTTTCTCCGGCGGCTATTGCTTCGGCCCCCAGGGGGCCAGGTTCCATAATCCTTTGGTGGCCGCGAATGGCGGTCGGCGCAAAGCCGAAGCGCTTGCGAAAACGTTCGGCGAAACGCGACGCGCTTTCATAGCCGACATGTTGTGCGATGGCGGATATCGGCCAGTCGGTGGATTGCAGCAGGGCCAGCGCACTGCTCATGCGCACGTCGATCATCAGGTTGCGCAACGCGGTATTTTCCATCGACAGTTTGCGGCGCAGCATCACTTCACTCATCGACAGGCTCTCCGCGACTTTGGCCGCGGTCCAAATGCTGTGCGGATCGGTTGCCAGGCAGCGGCGCACGCGCTGCGTCAGGTCTTTGGCTTCGTTGTGGATGAAGCGAATGCCGAACTGGGCCAGCCACAGCAGAATTTCCAGCATTTTGTGCCGCACGATGATGGTGGGAAAACGCTGCCGGAGCGCCAGCGCCAGGCTGGTGGTCTCAAAGCTGTGCTTCAGGGCGCAGGGTAGATTGCGCAGCGCCAGGACGGCATCGAACGGCATCGGCGCCGGCGTTTCCTCGGCCGGAGGCTGAAAAGTGAGCAGCAGAGGGTCGCAGGTCAGCAACTGACAGCTGAACACGCCCTCTTCGGAGGGGCCGTTAATAATATCCACCGTTTGCCCCCCGTCGATAATCAACAGCTCGCCGGGATGAGCCACCACTTCGTGTTGTTGCCAGCGTACGCGCTTATGGCCTTGTTGTATCAGATACAGATGTGGTTGCTCAAAATAAACTGAAGGGAATAATAATTCAGTATGCTGAACGATGTGCGCTGAGGCACCAATTCCTGGACAGAGATTAATTGTACGTTCCATCGATATTCATTTCGCAGCCATTATCTGGGAATATCTTTACGCTTTGATCCGCGTTGGAGCAACATTTTTCCATGGGCTGTGAAACACAGCGGCGTGTTTTATCTATCAAAAATCAATTTCCTGCTGAACAGAAAACGTCCGTGTCGGGATGATGCTTATCCATTAAAGTGAGAGCCAGGCTCGAAGTGCGCATTTTACCAATTACCCATAAACTGAATAATTCAAATGCCATAGATTAATATCCTAACGTAACCCGAGAGTAATAGCGCATGGTGCTATTTAATCCATTTTCGTCAGTATTGTCGATCTTATCGGACCTGTGGTTCCCCCAGCAACAGCGCGCGGTCATGAAACTGGCCGTAGGTATTGTTGACCACGTTCTGGCGCGTGGACTGCTCGATCAGCGTTTTCAGCTCATCCATGCGCTGCTGTAACAGACGCTTGAGCTCGGTTTCGTTGTCGAGGATCTGTTGCAGCTTATTGCGCAGCATCTCCTGCAAGGCCATAGACGGGCCGGCTTGCCCGGTAAAGGCGGCGGTTTTTTCCACCGCCGTCACGTAGGCGAATTCGAGTTCGACGAGCTCTTCCCAGCGCCCGGTTTGCGCCAGCGCGATCATCTGGCTGCTCAGGCTGTAAATTTGTTGATAAGCGGCTAACAGCTGCTGTTGACGTTCCATTACACGGCGTCCTGCGAAGGTTGGTAGTTGGGGCCGATCTGGCGCCATGCGTCGGCGATGTTCTCCAGCAGTTTGACCACTTCGGTGATCGCCGCCTCGTCGTTATGCAGGTTGGCCTGCATTAACCGACGCTTCATGTAGTCGTACAACGCCGCCAGGTTTTCGGCGATCTCGCCGCCCTGCTGAGGGTCCAGGCCGCCTTTCAGGCCGTTGTCGATGATGTTGATGGCTTTGGACAGCGCCAGGCCTTTGCCGGCGATATCGCCCTGGTTCATCAGGATGCGTGCGCGAAGCAGGGCGCTGAGCGCCCCGTCGAACAACATCACGATTAACTGGTGCGGGCTGGCGCTCATGGCGCCGCTTTCCAGACTGACCTGTGCATAGGCCTGAGTGCCGCTACGGTTATACATGCTGTTTTCTTTGCCTTGTTAAAGGGTTATTTGAACTGTTGAGCCAAATAGTTACTGGTGCCGTTCATTTTCGACATCATGGTATCCAGCTGAACGAACTGTTGTTTATAACGATCGATGGTGTTTTGAATGCTGGCCGTGACCGTGGTGATCTGGCTGTTCAGGCGATCGAGGTTAGTGTTGATGCTTTTGGTCGAGTTCTCGATGATGCCGCCGGATTTGATGTAGCTCTGGATCTCGTTGTGGATCTCGGTGGCCATGCCGGTGTCTTTGCCGTTACCGACGAAGAAGTTGCTGACCTGATCCGGCTTTTCATCCATCGCTTTCTTCAGCTTGGCGCTGTCGATTTCCAGCTTGCCGGTTTTGGTGTTGGTAGAGATGCCGAGGTTGCCCAGACCTTTTAATTCCGGATTGTCTTGGGCGGCGCTCAGCGCGCTTTTGATCGACGACTGAATGCCGCGCAGGGTGTTGTCGCCCAGCAGCGGGCCGTTGGTTGGGTTTGGCGCTTCGCCGGTTTTCACCGGGGTGAACTTGGACAACGCGTTGAAGGTGTCCAGCAGCGAGTTATAGCTGTCGACCCACTCTTTGATCTTGTCGGTGGTGCCGGCGGTGTTGGTGCTGATCACCAGGTGTTGCGGTTCATTGGTTTTGGTTTTGGTTTTCAGATCGATGGTGACGCCCTGCAGGGCATCGCTGATCGAGTTGGTGCTGCGTTTGATGGCCGTGCCGTTCACCATCAGCTCCGCGTCCTGCGGCGCGACCGTCTGCTTCATGGCGGTGGTGGTGCCGCGGGTGGCGGTGTAGTTCAGGATATCGCCCAGTTTGTCGTCGTTGTCGACCTGGAGGGAAATCTTGTTGTTTTCACCAGTGGTGGAGGAACTGATCGCCAGCTGATAGTCGTTGTCGCCGACGCGCATGATGCTGGCGGTGACGCCGGCCTTGGCGCCGTTGATGGCGTCGCGCAGCTCAACCAGCGAGGTTTGATCGTCGCTCAGCGGGATTTTGGTGGCTTTCGGCGGGTTGCCGGCGGTGATGGTCAGGGAGCGGTCGGTGGCGCCTTTGGTGCCTAACTTGGCGCCCTGGTCGCTGACTTTCGCCTGAGTGGTCAGGGTTTCTGCCTGCGCTAGGTTCTTCACTTCCACCACATAGTTGCCCGGCACCGCCTTGGCGTTGGTGGTGATCTTGAAGGCGTCGTGTTCGGTGGCGGTGGTGGCCTTGAAGAAGTCCTCTTTCGCCATCTCTTTGCTGAGGTTGTCGAACTTTTCCAACGCGCCCTTCAGCGTGCCGTAACCGGTCAACTGGGCTTTATAGCTGGATTGTTTGGTGGTGTAAGGGGTCAGGCGCTGTTGTTCCGCTTTGGTCAGCTTATCCAGCAAGCCGTTGAGGTCGAGTCCTGAGCCGAGACCTAATGAACTGATCGTTGCCATGAGTAATTCTCCTTGATTATGACTTTATTCGCTTTACGCGTTATCGGCCCAGTGATGAAAAAGTTTACCGAAAAAAACAAAAAACCGATGGCGCAATAGAAGAGGGAAAAACCGCGTTATTTCCGCCATTGCCGCCGGCGCAAAAAATTTTAAAAAATTGCTAAAGGTTGTTAGGGGAGGGCCGATACCTGAGGGGACGGTGGTTGACGCCGTGGGCAAACAAGCCCGAACCTTTTAACTGTGTTGCGAAGAACGCAACTGACTCGTAAGGAAAGCAAACAATGGCACAAGTAATCAACACTAACAGCCTGTCTCTGATGGCGCAGAACAACCTGAACAAATCTCAGTCTTCTTTGGGCTCTGCGATTGAGCGTCTGTCTTCCGGTCTGCGTATCAACAGCGCGAAAGACGATGCTGCGGGTCAGGCGATCTCCAACCGTTTCACCGCGAACATCAAGGGCCTGACTCAGGCTTCTCGCAACGCCAACGACGGTATCTCCCTGGCGCAGACCACTGAAGGCGCACTGAACGAAGTTAACGACAACCTGCAGAACATTCGTCGTCTGACCGTACAGGCGCAGAACGGTTCCAACTCTTCCAGCGATCTGAAATCCATCCAGGACGAAATCACTCAGCGTCTGTCTGAAATCAACCGTATCTCCGAGCAGACCGATTTCAACGGCGTGAAAGTGCTGAGCAGCGATCAGAAACTGACCATTCAGGTTGGCGCTAACGACGGCGAAACCATCGATATCGACCTGAAAAAAATCGACGCTAAGCAACTGGGTCTGGATACCTTCAACGTGACCGACAAAGGCAACAAAGTTGGTTCTCAGATCGTTGATGGCTCAACCATCAAGTACGATAACGCTGGCACTACCGTTGACGCTACTGTTGTTGCCCCAACCGGTTTAGCTGCCAACGAAAAATTTGTATCTGGTACCGATAAAGACGGAAAGGCTCTGTACATGATTGAGTCTACCGGCACTGACGGTAAGAAGTCTTATACCGAAGCTAAGGCTACATTTACCGCTGCAGTTGCTGGTGACCCAACTGCAACACCTCCAACTGCAGACGTTCCAGCAAAAGTTACCTTCGCTAAGGGGGGCGCAGCTGTAAACATGCCTGATCCACTGGCTACCCTGGACAAAGCGCTGTCTCAGGTTGACTCCCTGCGTTCTTCCCTGGGTGCGGTACAGAACCGTTTCGATTCTGTTATCAAGAACCTGAACAGCACCGTGAACAACCTGTCCGCTTCTCAGTCCCGTATCCAGGATGCTGATTACGCGACCGAAGTGTCCAACATGAGCCGTGCCAACATCCTGCAACAGGCTGGCACCTCTGTTCTGGCACAGGCTAACCAGTCTACTCAGAACGTGCTGTCCCTGCTGCGTTAATCGTCTCTCCCGATTAACTGTCGCAAAGAAACCCCGCTTCGGCGGGGTTTTTTTATGCTCGCGCACCGCGCGGTTATTACATGGCGCAAATAAAGCCCGTTTTGTGCGACTGTTCAGCCGATTGGCATTTCGCCCCCTACGCATAATAGCGCTGACTCTCTTATCCGCAGGTTTAAGACATAGTGAGCGATCTGTATACCGCCGAAGGCGTGATGGACAAAAATTCTCTCTGGCTGCGCTACGTCCCGTTAGTGCGCCACGAGGCGTTGCGCCTGCAGGTCAGGTTGCCCGCCAGCGTGGAGCTTGACGACTTGCTGCAGGCCGGGGGAATCGGGTTATTGAACGCCGTTGAGCGTTATGACGCCCTACAGGGAACCGCCTTTACCACCTATGCGGTGCAACGCATTCGCGGCGCGATGCTCGACGAACTGCGCAGCCGCGACTGGGTGCCGCGCAGCGTGCGGCGCCATGCGCGCGAGGTCGCGCAGGTGATGCGGCAACTGGAACAGCGTTATGGCCGTCCGGCGAGCGAGACGGAAGTGGCGCAGACGCTGAATATCTCGCTGGATGAGTACCGTCAAATTCTGTTGGACACCAATAACAGCCAGCTTTTCTCCTACGACGAATGGCGCGAGGAGCATGGCGAGAACGCGGAACCGATGCTGGAAGGGCATGAAGAGGCCAACCCGCTGCATCACCTGTTGGAAGGCAGCCTGCGCCAGCGGGTGATCGACGCCATCGAGGCGTTGCCGGAGCGCGAAAAAATGGTGCTGACGCTGTATTACCAGGAAGAGTTGAATCTCAAAGAGATCGGCGCCGTGCTGGACGTCGGGGAATCCCGCGTCAGCCAATTGCACAGTCAGGCGATCAAACGGCTGCGCGCGCGGCTGGCGAACGATACCTGACGGCGGCCCACCGCCCCTCAACTCGATGACTCATGCGACAATCGGACTGCCCTTTATGCCAGGAATACTGTTGAAGAAACGGCCGCTTAGCCGTTACCTGAAAGACTACAAGCACAGCCAGACCCATTGCTCCCAGTGCGGCAAACTGTTGGACCGCATGGCGCTGGTGTTTCGCGGCAAGATTATCAATAAAGAAGCCATCGCGCGCATGGATCAGCCGATCGACGATGCGGTCTGGCAAAACGTGCAGCACGAGCTGACCGCGCTGTGCCGCTTCTGCAGCGAGATCTCCTGCAACAGCCACCCCAGCTATTTCGACATCATGGCGTTCAAACAGTATCTGTTCGAGCAGACCGAGATGAGCCACAGCACCATCCGTGAGTATGTGGTGCGGCTGCGCCGGCTGGACGAAATGCTGGTGGCGCGCAACTACCCGGCGGACAAGTTCGCCAGCAGCGCCAGCCATCAGCGCATCATCGACGATCTGCCTACCGCGGCGCACAACAACTACCGCATTGCGCTGCGCAAATACGATCAGTATCTCGCCTGGCAGCGCAGTTACTGAGACTTTTCCCCGGCCGTTGGGCCGGGGCCTGCTGTTTCCCCCGTGATAAAGGATGATTATTCAGTTCACATCTGATAAATCTATCGCTTATCTGATGTCGATATTCGATTCCCTGGGGGGAAGTAGTGAACCTGCAACAACAACTGGCGCAATTCCCGCGTCTGGATCTGGTTGGCACCGCCACACCGCTGGAAAAGCTGTCCCGCCTCTCCGATTACCTCGGCCGCGAAATCTACCTTAAACGTGACGATGTCACTCCTATGGCCATGGGCGGCAACAAGCTGAGAAAGCTTGAGTTTTTGGCCGCCGACGCGCTGCGTCAAGGTGCCGATACGCTGGTCACCGCCGGCGCCATTCAATCCAACCACGTGCGCCAGACGGCGGCGGTGGCGGCGAAACTGGGCCTGCACTGCGTCGCGCTGCTGGAAAACCCTATCGATACCCGCGCGGAAAACTACCTGACCAACGGCAACCGCCTGTTGCTCGGCCTGTTCAACGCCGAGGTGGTGATGTGCGAAGCGCTGCACGATCCGCAGCAGCAGCTGGCGGAACTGGCGACGCGCCTTGAGGCGCAGGGCTTTCGCCCTTACGTGGTGCCGGTGGGCGGCTCCAATGCCCTGGGCGCGCTGGGATACGTGCAGTGCGCATTGGAAATCGCCGAGCAGAGCCAACGCAGCAACGTGGCGTTCAGTTCGGTGGTGGTGGCGTCCGGCAGCGCCGGCACCCACGCCGGGCTGGCGGTGGGGCTGCAGCAGCTGCTGCCGGAAACCGAACTGATCGGCGTGACCGTCTCGCGCACCGTGATCGATCAGCTGCCGAAGGTGGAGCAGATCCAGAAAGCTCTGGCCTGTTCGCTGAATATCGACGAACTGGCGCCGATCGCGCTGTGGGACGATTACTTCGCGCCGCAGTACGGCATGCCGAACGAAGAGGGCATGGCGGCGGTGCAGCTGCTGGCGCAGCAAGAGGGCGTATTGCTGGATCCGGTGTACACCGGCAAAGCGATGGCCGGTTTGATCGACGGCATTGCCCAGCGGCGCTTCCGCGATGAAGGCCCTATTCTGTTCGTTCACACCGGCGGCGCGCCGGCGCTGTTCGCCTACCATCCGCAGGTGTAAACACCGCTTGTTATTCCATTTTGAACTATATTTATAAAGTTATATTCCTTTATGCGGGCAGTCGCACTGTTAAAGTGCTGATATCAAAAAAGATAAATAACACACAGGGGTGTTTATGATGTTTGCAAAAGTTCGTCGTCAATGGCTGTTGGGCGTGGTGGGCGTCGCGTTGGCCGCCGGTTTGGCGACCCAAACCTACGCTGCCGACAATCTGCTGCAGCAGGTGAAGCAGCGCGGCACGCTGATCGTCGGCCTGGAAGGCACCTATCCGCCGTTCAGCTTCCAGGGGGAAGACGGCAAGCTGACCGGTTTCGAAGTGGATTTCGCCAACGCGCTGGCGGAACACCTGGGCGTGAAAGCCAAGCTGAACCCGACCAAGTGGGACGGCATGCTGGCTTCGCTGGATTCGAAGCGCATCGACGTGGTCATCAACCAGGTGACGCTCTCCGATGAGCGCAAGAAGAAATATGACTTCTCCACCCCTTACACCGTTTCCGGTATTCAGGCGCTGGTGAAAAAAGGCAACGAAGGCACCATCACCAAGCCGGAAGACCTGAAGGGCAAGAAGGTCGGCGTTGGCCTGGGCACCAACTATGAGCAATGGCTGCGCGCGAACGTGCAGGGCGTAGATGTTCGCACCTACGACGACGACCCGACCAAGTATCAGGATCTGCGCGTTGGCCGCATTAACGCCATTCTGGTGGATCGCCTGGCGGCGCTGGATCTGGTGAAGAAAACCGGCGATACGCTGGCGGTAGCCGGCCCGGCGTTCTCTCGTCAGGAGTCCGGCGTGGCGCTGCGCAAGAACAACCCAGAGCTGCTGGCCGCGATTGACCAGGCGATCGCCGAGATGCAAAAAGACGGCACGCTGGCGAAGATCTCCGAGAAATGGTTTGGCGCGGACGTAACTAAATAATGCACGAAAGTATTCAACTGGCGCTGGATTCAGCGCCATTTTTATTGAAGGGCGCAATACTGACGCTTCAGCTCAGCCTGGGCGGCATGGCGTTGGGGTTGCTGCTCGGTTTTCTGCTGGCGCTGATGCGCCTTTCGCCGCTGTGGCCGCTGTCGTGGCTGTCGCGCATTTACGTGTCGCTGTTCCGCGGCACGCCGTTGATCGCCCAGCTGTTTATGATCTACTACGGTCTGCCGCAGTTCGGCATCGAGTTCGATCCTTTCCCGGCGGCGCTGATTGGCCTGTCGCTCAATACCGCCGCCTACACCTCGGAAACGCTGCGTGCGGCGATTTCGTCGATCGACAAAGGGCAGTGGGAAGCCGCCGCCAGCATCGGCATGACCCGTTGGCAAACCCTGCGCCGAGTGATCCTGCCGCAGGCGGCGCGCACCGCCTTGCCGCCGCTGGGCAACAGCTTCATCGGCCTGGTGAAAGACACCTCGCTGGCCGCCACCATTCAGGTGCCGGAACTGTTCCGTCAGGCGCAGCTGATCACCTCGCGCACGCTGGAAGTGTTCACCATGTACCTGGCGGCCTCGCTGATTTACTGGGTGATGGCGACCCTGCTTTCCGCGCTGCAAAACCGTCTGGAAGCCCACGTTAATCGCCAGGATCAGGAGTAGTGCATGAGTGCCATTGAAGTTAAGCAATTGACCAAGCAGTTTAAGGGTCAGACGGTGCTGCATGGGATCGATCTGGCGGTGGACGCCGGCGAAGTGGTGGCGATCATCGGGCCGAGCGGCTCGGGGAAAACCACCTTATTGCGCTGCATTAACCTGCTGGAGGAGCCGGATTCCGGCACCATTCGCGTCGGTGATATCCTGATCGACGGCAGCAAGCCGCTGAGCAAACAGAAAAATCAGGTGCGAGCGCTGCGCCAGCAGGTCGGTTTCGTGTTCCAGAACTTCAACCTGTTCCCGCACCGTTCGGTGTTGGAAAACATCATCGAAGGGCCGGTTATCGTCAAGGGCGAGGCGAAAGCCAGCGCGGAACAGCGGGCTCGCGCGTTGCTGGCCAAGGTGGGATTGAGCGGCAAGGAGCAGGCGTATCCGCGGAGGCTGTCCGGCGGCCAACAGCAGCGAGTGGCTATTGCGCGCGCGCTGGCGATGCAGCCGGAGGTGATCTTGTTTGATGAGCCGACGTCGGCGCTCGATCCCGAGCTGGTGGGGGAAGTGCTCAATACCATGCGCTCATTGGCGGAAGAGAAACGCACCATGGTGATCGTCACCCATGAGATGAGCTTTGCCCGCGACGTGGCGGACCGAGTTATCTTTATGGACCACGGCCGCATCGTTGAACAGGGCCCGGCCAAAGCGCTGTTCGCCAACCCGCAGCACCAGCGCACTCAGCAATTCCTCGACAAATTCTTGAATCAATAAGACGGCGGGGGGGAGCTTCCCCCGTTCGCATTCACTCCGTTTTCAACAACTCGTTTCGCGCGGCGGCGGCGAGAAACCCGCTGCGGCTAACGTATCCCGGGTGTTGCCGAACCCGAGAGTCAATGTGACGAGTAGCGTTCTGCCACGGTTTGCAAGCAGACTAATTCGTTCTGAGTTCACCCTGTTGTTATCGCCCATGAGGCGCCGCATCCTCGTGCCAGGATAGCAAGACGCTAACGGCTGACCGGGCTGCGGGCAATAAAAAACCCTGCACAAGTGCAGGGTTTACGTAGCAGTGAGCCAATCAGGCGGCCATGCATGGCCGCCTTGACGATGCGTTAACCGATGGTCATCAGGCTGGCGTTACCGCCGGCGGCGGCGGTGTTGACGCTCAGCGAACGCTCGATCAGCAGGCGTTCCAACAGGATGTTGGTTTCACCGTGGGCGAAGCCCTGCACCGAGACAATGGCGCCGCCGCGCTGCGCGATCTGCTCGCACAGGGTGCGCAGCTGGTCGGCATCGCCGTGGTAGATGGCGGCGTCGAACTCGACCTTGTCCTGCTGCCAGTCTTTGCTGAAGGCGATGCGCGCCTGCACATCGTTCGGCAAGCGGCGGAACAGATTGCGCTGCAGTTCCGCTTCCGGCCACAGCGCGCTGCTGCCGACCGCCAGCACGGCGGCCAACTGGATCAGCGCGTCGGCTTCGTTATCCGCCAGGCACAGCACGCGTTCACGCGGCAGCAGGGCATAGGTATTGCGCTCGCCGGTCGGGCCCGGCAGCGGGCGTACGGTGCCGCCCTGGCCCAGTTCCGCATAGCGCTGCGCCAATGCCGCCAGTTCGCCGTGTTGGCTGGTGACCGCCCATTTCTCCAGCGATTGCAGCGCGCCCAACAGCTGCGGCCGCGCCGTGGCTTCCATCGGGCGCTCATCGTCCTGACGGTGCAGCGTACGCTGCAGCGCGTCGTCCGGACGGTTGGCCAGCAGACGGTACAGGTACAGCGGGCCGCCGGCTTTCGGGCCGGTGCCCGACAGGCCTTCGCCGCCGAACGGCTGTACGCCGACCACCGCACCAACCATGTTACGGTTGACATACAGGTTGCCGACCTTGGCGCGTTCGGTCACCCGGGCGATGGTTTCATCGATACGGGTGTGAATGCCCAGAGTCAGGCCATAACCGGCGGCGTTGATCTGATCGACCAGCGCGTCCAGATTGTTGCGCTGGAAGCGCACCACGTGCAGCACCGGGCCAAAGATCTCTTTTTGCAGCTCGTCGAAGCTGTCGAGCTCGATCAGCGTCGGCTTGATGAAGGTGCCGCGCGGCCACTCTTTCTCATCCTGCGCGCTGCCTTTGGCGGCCTGGTACACCTTGCGGCCTTTGGCGC
Organism: Serratia sp. HRI; assembly: GCF_010119335.3. Classification (NCBI taxonomy): domain Bacteria; kingdom Pseudomonadati; phylum Pseudomonadota; class Gammaproteobacteria; order Enterobacterales; family Yersiniaceae; genus Serratia; species Serratia sp. HRI. Next base: position 4,927,988 of record NZ_CP083690.1, read on the forward strand.
GCATCGCCTGGATGTGGCGTTCGATGCCGGTTTTGGCTTCGGCGTCGATCACCGGGCCCACGTCGGTAGACAGGCGCTCCGGGTTGCCCATGCGGCATTCGGCCATCGCGCCGCGCAGCATTTGCAGCGTGTGCTCGGCCACGTCTTCCTGAATGCACAGGATACGTAGCGCGGAGCAGCGCTGGCCGGCGCTGTCGAAGGCGGAGGCCACCACGTCGGTCACCACCTGTTCGGTCAGGGCGGAGGAGTCGACGATCATGGCGTTCAGGCCGCCGGTTTCGGCGATCAGCGGCGTCGGACGGCCTTGCGGATCCAGACGGCCGGCGATGCTGCGCTGCAGAATGCCGGCGACGTCGGTGGAGCCGGTGAACATCACGCCGCGGACGCGGGCGTCGTTAACCAGCGTTGAGCCGACGGTTTCACCCTGGCCCGGCAGCAGCTGCAGCACGCCTTGTGGAATGCCGGCTTCCAGCAGGATGCGCACTGCCTGCGCGGCTACCAATGGCGTTTGCTCGGCCGGTTTGGCCAGCACGCTGTTGCCCGCCGCCAGCGCCGCGGCGATTTGGCCGGTGAAGATCGCCAGCGGGAAGTTCCACGGGCTGATGCAGACCACTGGGCCCAGCGGACGGTGGCTGTCGTTGGCGAAATCGTCGCGCACCTGGCCGGCGTAGTAGTGCAGGAAGTCCACCGCTTCGCGCACTTCGGCGATGGCGTTGTTGAAGGTTTTACCCGCTTCACGCACCAGAATGCCCAGCAGGCTTTGCAGCTGACTCTCCATCAACTCGGCGGCGCGTTCGAGGATCGCGGCGCGCTCCGTCGGCGGCGTAGCGAACCAGATTGGGCCGGCGGCCGCGGCGGCGTCGAGCGCACGGCTGACTTCGCCTTCGGTGGCTTCACGTACGTAGCCGACCACATCGCCCGGCTCGGCCGGGTTGATCACCGGTTGCTCCACGCCCTGATCCAATTCGGCATCGATGATCGGTTCCGCGCGCCACGGATGGCTGGCGCTGGTGAGCAGGGCGCTGGAGAGCGAGGCCAGACGCTGTTCGTTGGACAGATCCAGACCGCTGGAGTTAGTGCGTTTCTCGCCGTACAGCTCGCGCGGCAGCGGAATGCGCGGATGCGGCAGGCCGATCTGGCCTTCGCTGGCCGCCAGCGCTTCCACGGCGCTGACCGGATCGGCCACCAGCTCGTCGAGCGGCAGGGTGGCATCGGCGATGCGGTTGACGAACGAGGTGTTGGCGCCGTTTTCCAGCAGGCGGCGCACCAGATAAGCCAGCAGCGTTTCATGGGTACCGACCGGCGCATAGATGCGGCAAGGGCGGTTCAGTTTGCCGTCGGCCACTTTACCCACCACCTGCTCGTACAGCGGCTCACCCATACCGTGCAGGCACTGGAACTCATACTGGCCAGGGTAGTAGTTGTTGCCGGCCAGATGATAGATGGCGCTCAGGGTATGGGCGTTGTGGGTCGCGAACTGCGGATAGATCAGGTTCGGCACAGACAGCAGCTTGCGGGCGCAGGCCAGGTAGGAAACGTCGGTATAGACCTTGCGGGTGTAGACCGGGTAGCCTTCCAGGCCGTCCATCTGGGCGCGTTTGATTTCGCTGTCCCAGTAGGCGCCCTTCACCAGACGGATCATCAGACGACGGCGGCTGCGTTGCGCCATGTCGATCACCGCGTCGATGGCGAACGGGCAGCGTTTCTGGTAGGCCTGAATCACGAAGCCGATGCCGTTCCAGCCGGCCAGCTGCGGTTCGAAGCACAGCTTCTCCAGCAGATCGAGCGAGATCTCCAGGCGGTCGGCCTCTTCGGCGTCGATGTTGATGCCGATATCGTACTGGCGTGCCTGCAGGGTCAGCGACAGTAGGCGCGGGTAGAGCTCTTCCATGACGCGTTCGTACTGCGCGCGGCTGTAGCGCGGGTGCAGGGCGGACAGCTTGATGGAGATGCCGGGGCCTTCATAGATGCCACGGCCGTTGGAGGCTTTGCCGATGGCGTGGATCGCCTGCTGGTAGGAAACCAGGTAGGCCTGGGCGTCGGCTTCGGTCAGGGCGGCTTCGCCCAGCATGTCGTAGGAGTAGCGGAAGCCTTTTTCTTCGAGCTTGCGCGCGTTGGCCAGCGCTTCGGCGATGGTTTCGCCGGTCACGAACTGTTCGCCCATCAGGCGCATCGCCATGTCCACGCCTTTGCGGATCAGCGGTTCGCCGCTCTTGCCGATAATGCGGTTCAGCGAACGGGACAGATTGGCTTCGTTATGCGTGGACACCAGCTTGCCGGTGAACAGCAGGCCCCAGGTCGCGGCGTTGACGAACAGCGACGGGCTGCGCCCGAGGTGCGAGTGCCAGTTGCCGTTGCTGATCTTGTCGCGGATCAGGGCATCGCGGGTCGGTTTGTCCGGAATGCGCAGCAGCGCTTCCGCCAGGCACATCAGCGCCACGCCTTCCTGCGAAGAGAGGGAGAACTCTTGCAGCAGGCCTTGCACCATGCCGGCGCGGCCGTTTGCACTTTTTTGGTTACGCAACTTCTCGGCGATGCCATAGGCCATTTTGTGAGTGGCCTGTGCAAGATCGGCGGGTAATCGCGCCTGTTCGAGCAACATCGGCACCGCTTCGGTCTCCGGGCGACGATAAGCGGCGGTGATGGCGGCGCGGGTAACCGACTGCGGCAGAATTTGTTCGGCGAAATCGAGGAATGGCTGGTGTGACTCTTCCTGCGCTTGCGGCATAATGTCGTCCGCTTCAGGCTGGCCCGCAGCGGCCAGCGCTGGAATTTCAGGAATATCGGAACCGCTCTCGAGACGCTCGAGGTAATTAAAGATGGCCTGCTTGATGAGCCAGTGCGGCGTGCGATCGATACGCTGTGCGGCGCTCTTGATCCGGTCGCGTGTTGCCTCGTCGAGTTTCACGCCCATTGTGGTAGTGCCCATGCCAATCCAACTCCTGTGTTTAGAACCTATCCCATCAGGCTAGACAAACAGCAGGCCGGAAAGCCTGTTGGGATAGGTTCGTGAGATGTGTGGTGTCAAGAATGCAGACAATATCCTGCATGTTGCAACTTTGTGCAACCTTGTTAAATCAGGCTGATGAGCGAAGTGTGAGTTTCATCGATTTTTTAACATGGGCAGTTGGCACGAATGTTGCGTTATTGAGCGAATGCGGCGGGGTTTATGCTGCCGCAGACGCTTTACCTTGCGGTATATAAGGGTAATAACCAGGTGCAACTCATTTTGCTTGTCGTGAGTGCAACCTTTGGGCCCGGTAAATGTGACGCAGGGTAAACTTTGTGTAACTTTGTTGTTAAATATCTTGTTGGTTGATGAAAGGCTCATCTAGGATAACCGACGGTCAACAATTACGGGCAGAAACTATTTTACCTGCACTTGCTCGCAGGCTGCGCCACGTTCCGGCGCGGCGGCCAGTGAAATGCATTGCGCGTGGGTTTACCGGCGCCGGCTTGGCCGGAGCGAAACGCGAATAATAATGAAAGTGGAGAATTAAATGACAATGAGCACACCTATGCTGGTGACCTTCCTGGTGTACATTTTCGGGATGGTGCTGATCGGCCTGCTTGCCTACCGGGCAACCAACAACTTTGATGACTATATTCTCGGCGGCCGCAGTTTGGGCAGCGTGGTGACCGCGCTGTCCGCCGGCGCTTCCGACATGAGCGGCTGGTTGCTGATGGGCCTGCCGGGCGCTATCTTCCTCTCCGGCATCTCCGAAAGCTGGATCGCTATCGGCCTGACCATCGGCGCTTACCTGAACTGGAAGCTGGTGGCAGGAAGGCTGCGCGTACATACCGAAGCCAACAACAACGCCCTGACGCTGCCGGATTATTTCACCAGCCGCTTTGAAGACAACAGCAAGCTGCTGCGCGTGATCTCGGCCATCGTCATCCTGGTGTTCTTCACCATTTACTGCGCCTCCGGCATCGTAGCCGGCGCGCGCCTGTTCGAAAGCACCTTCGGCATGAGCTACGAAACCGCCCTGTGGGCCGGCGCCGCGGCGACCATCCTCTACACCTTTATCGGCGGTTTCCTGGCGGTAAGCTGGACCGATACCGTGCAGGCCAGCCTGATGATTTTCGCGCTGATCCTGACGCCGGTGATCGTCATCTTCGCCGTCGGCGGCATCGATACTTCGATGCTGGTGATCCAGGCGCAGAACCCGGCTAACCTCGACATGCTGAAAGGGCTGAACTTCGTCGCCATCCTGTCGCTGCTGGGGTGGGGCCTGGGCTACTTCGGCCAGCCGCACATCCTGGCGCGTTTCATGGCGGCGGATTCTCACCGCACCATCCGCAGCGCGCGTCGCATCAGCATGACCTGGATGATCCTGTGCCTGGCCGGCACCATCGCCGTCGGTTTCTTCGGTATTGCTTACTTCGCCAACAACCCGGGTCAAGCCGGTAACGTGTCGCAGAACGGGGAGCGTGTGTTCATCGAACTGGCGATGCTGCTGTTCAACCCATGGGTAGCGGGCGTGCTGCTGTCGGCGATTCTGGCGGCGGTCATGAGTACCCTGAGCTGCCAGCTGCTGGTGTGCTCCAGCGCGATCACCGAAGACCTGTACAAGGCGTTCCTGCGTAAAGGCGCCAGCCAGCGCGAGCTGGTGTGGGTCGGCCGCGTGATGGTGCTGGTGGTGGCGTTGATCGCCATCGCGCTGGCGGCCAACCCGGAGAACCGCGTGCTGGGCCTGGTGAGCTACGCCTGGGCCGGTTTCGGCGCCGCCTTCGGTCCGGTGGTGCTGATTTCGGTGATGTGGTCGCGCATGACCCGCAACGGCGCGTTGGCCGGCATGCTGGTCGGTGCGGTGACGGTGATCGTCTGGAAACAGTACGAATGGCTGGGGCTTTATGAAATCATCCCGGGCTTCATCCTGGGCTGCCTCGCCATCGTGGTGGTGAGCCTGATGGGCCGCCAGCCTTCCGCCACCATGACCGAGCGTTTCGATCAGGCGGAAGCCGAGTACAAAACGGTGTAACGTCGTTCGATGTCAGTCGGTAAGGGGCGCGCAGAGCGCCCCTTTTTTTGCCTGCCGATCGCCGTCATCCGGCTGTAACACCTGGCGACATTTGATTAGAAAAAATCACCGTCATGCCTCTTGTATTTATTCTTGGCAGAATGATAATCACTCTCGTTGGTTTTTACGTTTCTTTACATAGTCGCCGCGGCTCATTTTGCAACCACCGTCTCTGCCGCCGCGGTCTTTTCAGGGGTGATTATTTATGTTCGTTCCCTTTCTTATCATGTTCCGTGAGGGGCTGGAGGCCGCGCTGATCGTCAGCCTGATCGCCAGCTACCTGAAGCGCACGCAGCGCAGCCAATGGCTGGGCGCGGTGTGGATCGGCGTGATTGTCGCTGCGGCGCTGTGTCTGGCGCTCGGTATCTTCATCAATGAAACCACCGGCGAGTTCCCGCAGAAGCAGCAGGAGCTGTTCGAGGGGATCGTGGCGGTGGTGGCGGTGGGGATCCTCACCTATATGGTGTTCTGGATGCGTAAGGTGTCCAAGTCGGTCAAGATGCATCTGGAAGGGGCGATCGATCAGGCGCTCAGCGCCGGTAAAGGGCAGGGTTGGGCGCTGGTGGCGATGGTGTTCTTCGCCGTGGCGCGCGAAGGGCTGGAGTCGGTGTTCTTCCTGTTGGCGGCATTCCAGCAAGACGTGGGCGCCGCGGCGCCGATCGGCGCGGTGCTCGGCCTGGTGGCCGCCATCGTGCTGGGCATGATGATTTATTGGGGCGGGGTGAAGCTGCACCTGGCCAAATTCTTTAAATGGACCAGCCTGTTCATTCTGTTCGTCGCTGCCGGCCTGGCCGCCGGGGCGATCCGCGCCTTCCACGAAGCCGGCCTGTGGAACCACTTCCAGGACATCGCCTTCGATTTCAGCAGTACACTATCGACCCATTCGCTGTTCGGCACCCTGCTGGAAGGCATTCTCGGTTATCAGGAAGCGCCGACGGTCAGCGAAGTGGCCGTCTATTTCCTGTATCTGATCCCGGCGCTGATTTTCTTTTTCCTGCCGCAGCGCGCGGAGCCGGCAGCGGCCCCGGCGCAACGTAAAATCAATCATTAATGTTTAATAGGGAATCTCGTATGTCTACTCCGTTATTTCGCCGCAAGGCGTTGCACGCAGCATTACTGGCTATCCCGGCGTTTGCGCTGAGCATCGACGCGTTGGCGGCGGACGTGCCGCAGGTCAAGGTCACGGTCAACGACAAGCAGTGCGAACCGATGCAGCTGACGGTGCCGGCCGGCAAGACGCAGTTTGTGGTGCATAACACCAGCCAGAAAAACGTCGAATGGGAAATCCTGAAAGGGGTGATGGTGGTGGAAGAGCGCGAAAACATCGCGCCGGGCTTCACCCAGAAAATGACCGCCACGCTGGAAGCGGGCGAATACGACATGACCTGCGGGCTGCTGAGCAACCCGAAAGGTAAACTGACCGTCACCGCGGCAACCAACGGCGCCACCGACGGCAAACCGAACGCGCTGGATCTGGTTGGCCCGATCGCCGAATACAAGGTCTACGTCATCAAAGAAGTCGACGGGCTGGTGAAACAGACCAAGCTGTTCACCGACGCGGTGAAGGCCGGCAACGTGGAGCAAGCGCGCAAGCTGTACGCGCCGACCCGCCAGCACTATGAGCGCATCGAGCCGATCGCCGAGCTGTTCTCCGATCTGGACGGCAGCATCGACGCCCGTGAAGACGACTACGAGAAGAAATCGGCTGATCCGAACTTTACCGGCTTCCACCGTCTGGAGAGGGCGCTGTTTGCCGACAACTCGACCAAAGACATGGGCAAATATGCCGATCGTCTGTATCACGACACCGTTGAACTGCAAAAACGCGTGGGTGAACTGACCTTCCCGCCGAGCAAGGTGGTGGGCGGCGCAGCCGGGCTGATCGAAGAAGTGGCGGCCAGTAAGATCAGCGGTGAAGAAGACCGTTACAGCCGCACCGACCTGTGGGATTTCCAGGCCAACGTCGACGGCGCGCAGAAGATCGTCAACCTGCTGCGCCCGCTGTTGGTTAAGGCCAACAAGCCGCTGCTGGACAAGATCGACGCCAACTTCAAAACCGTCGACACCATTTTGGCGAAGTACCAAACCAAAGAGGGGTATGAGTCCTATGAGAAGCTGACCGATGCCGACCGCAATGCGTTGAAAGGGCCGATCACCACGCTGGCGGAAGACCTTTCCCAACTGCGCGGCGTATTGGGTCTGGACTGAGGCATACGGTTATGAGCAACAAGGCAGGCCCGAATAACGGGCCTCACCCGCACTCTCAGGAGGCGGCATCCCCTTCACGCCGCCGTTTGCTGCAGGGGCTGGGGCTGAGCGCGCTGGCGCTGGGCGGCAGCCGCCTGGTGCAGGCGGCGGACAAAGCGGCAGAGCCGTTGGCGGCGCCGCAGGATGAGCGCTGGCAGAAACAGCCGTTTTATGGCCGCCATCAGGCCGGGGTGCTGACCCCGCAACAGGCGGCGATGATGCTGGTGGCGTTCGACGTGCTGGCGACCAGCAAAGCGGATCTGGAGCGCCTGTTCCGGCTGCTGACCGACCGCATCGCGTTCCTGACCCACGGCGGCAAGGCGCCGGAGGTGGACGCCAAATTGCCGCCGCTCGATTCGGGGATCATGGGGCCGGAGATTTACCCGGACAACCTGACCATCACCGTCTCGGTCGGCGCATCGCTGTTCGACGAACGCTTTGGCCTGCAGGCGCAAAAGCCGCTGCGGTTGCAGAAAATGACCCGCTTCCCCAACGATGCGCTGGACGCCGGGCTTTGCCACGGCGATCTGCTGCTGCAGATTTGCGCCAACACCAATGAAACGGTGATTCACGCACTGCGCGACATCATCAAGCATTCGCCGGATCTGCTCAGCGTGCGCTGGAAGCGCGAAGGGTTTATCTCCGCGCATGCGGCGCGCAGCAAAGGCAAAGAGACGCCGATCAACCTGCTGGGCTTCAAAGACGGCACCGCCAACCCGAAAACCGACGACAAATCGCTGATGGATAAGGTGGTGTGGGTCGGCGACAACGTCGGCGAGCCGGCGTGGACGGAGGGCGGCAGCTACCAGGCAGCGCGTATTATTCGCTTCCGCGTGGAGTTTTGGGATCGCACGCCGCTGCAGGAGCAGGAAACCATTTTCGGCCGCGAAAAGCACAGCGGCGCGCCGCTCGGCATGAAGCATGAACATGACGAGCCGAACTACGCGAACGATCCCGACGGCAAGGTGATCCCGATGGACGCGCACATCCGGTTGGCTAACCCCCGCACGCCGGAAAGCCAAAGCAACCTGATGCTGCGGCGTGGCTACAGCTATTCCCTTGGCGTTTCCAATGCCGGGCAGCTGGAAATGGGGCTGCTGTTCGTCTGCTATCAGGCCGATCTGGAAAAAGGATTCCTGACGGTGCAAAAAAGGCTCAACGGCGAAGCGCTGGAAGAATACATCAAGCCGATCGGCGGCGGGTATTTCTTCGTATTGCCGGGTGTGAAAGAGGGCGGCGACTATTTGGCCAGCGGTCTACTCAAAGCCTGAGCGCGCAATGACGAGGCGGGATCTTCCGCCTCGTTGTACGTTGGCTTGCCTATTGTGTGGGACATTAAGCGACGGAGTTCAATTCAATTCGTCGCCTGCGGATTAAAAAATCTGAAGGGCCCGTCGACTTTGGGCTGTGCAAATTTTAATCAGTAAACCAAAGTGTCATTCGCGCTTTTTAATTATAATTTATTGATATTTATAGGGTAAAAATTTTTCTGGAATGACGTGCCGAGCGTGATATAGTGTTTTTGCGCTAACTGAAAACAAAAGATATAAAATTTTTTTACATTTTAGTAACGCGACAGGATTGAATGTCATTATACTGTAATCATCTGGCGGTAGTTTTCACACGGTGCACAGCTTGAAGCTGTAAATATCACTGCGGGGATCGCTAATGGTAAAGTCCTTGGTTGGGCTGGAAAGAAAAAATAACACATCTCCCCTGATTTCTCGTTGTAACGAGGGTTCTCTCTCCGACTCTCTTTTACCGGCAACCCCGCACTCTTATCGCTATCGAATCTCATCACTTTTTATTCCACGTTTATTGATGCAGTCCGCGTTGTCCCGTGAAGACACGGCGCTTAAGCGTTGCCGTCGATTCACCTTGTCCCTTGGCTCTTATTGGCTCGGAGGAGGCCAAAACCTAATACGTGTGTGAAACATAATCGCGCGGCCTGGCCGTTGCGGTAGGTGAAACAAACTGTAAGGTGCCACTATGGGTAGACAGAAAGCAGTGATCAAAGCACGTCGTGAAGCGAAACGCGTTATTCGTCGTGACGCTCGTAGTCATCGCCAGCTGGAAGAAGAGTCTGTGACCTCGCTGGTGCAAATGGGGGGAGTCGAGTCTATCGGCATGGCGCGAGACAAGCGCGATAGCTCACCCATCGAGGCTAGAACCGAAGCTCAGGGTCATTACTTATCAGCCATAGAGAATAAGCAGCTGATCTTCGCCACCGGCGAAGCCGGCTGTGGCAAAACATTCATCAGCGCCGCCAAGGCGGCGGAGGCGCTGATCCATAAAGAGGTGGATCGGATTATCGTTACCCGTCCTGTTTTGCAGGCGGATGAAGACCTTGGCTTCTTGCCGGGTGATATCTCCGAGAAGTTCGCGCCTTATTTCCGCCCGGTGTATGACATTCTGGTGCGCCGTTTAGGCTCTTCCTTTATGCAGTACTGCCTGCGCCCCGAAATCGGCAAGGTAGAGATTGCGCCGTTCGCTTATATGCGCGGACGCACTTTCGAAAATGCGGTCGTTATCCTGGATGAAGCCCAGAACGTGACCGCCAGCCAGATGAAAATGTTCCTGACCCGCCTGGGAGAAAACGTCACGGTTATCGTTAACGGTGACGTGACCCAGTGCGACTTGCCGCGCGGCGTGAAATCCGGCCTCAGCGACGCGCTGGAACGCTTCGAAGAGGACGAGATGATCGGCGTTATCCGCTTTGAGAAACAGGACTGCGTGCGCTCCGCTTTGTGCCAGCGCACGCTTAACGCTTACAGTTAACCTATCCGCTCATGGAAAGGCCGCTTCGGCGGCCTTTTTCTTGCCTTGAATATCAGAATTATCCATATAAAACAGATGGTTAATTTGCGCTACAGACAACTATAACCCTCAGGGAACTATCTATGTGTGGACGCGATGTGGACGCTAAACATGGATTTTGCCTCCTGGCGGATTATAGGAAATTGCATCCTGTAGAAAATCTGGTGCAAAGTGAGCGTAGCTCATTGTCTGTTCAATCCGAGCATGGCCAAGTATCCGCTGGAGCGTGATGATATTGCCCCCGTTCATCATGAAATGAGTTGCGAATGTATGGCGTAACGAATGGGATGCTTGCCCATGTGACCTGCTCCCCGTTGATTAATACACCCCGATGTTAGTTATGTCTTCATAAGCCACATGAGGACATCCCCATGAAGAAGCGTTTTTCCGACGAACAGATCATCAGTATTCTTCGCGAAGCGGAAGCCGGAGTTTCTGCACGTGCGCTCTGCCGTAAGCACGCCATTTCCGATGCCACTTTCTACACCTGGCGCAAGAAGTTTGGTGGCATGGAAGTTCCTGAGGTGAAGCGGCTTAAATCTCTTGAAGAGGAGAGCGCCCGCCTCAAGAAGCTACTTGCCGAAGCCATGCTGGATAAGGAGGCACTTCAGGTGGCTCTGGGGCGAAAGTACTGACGACAGGCCAGAAGCGAGAAGCCGTTGAGTTTATGTGTGAAGCGACCGGTCTGTCGCAACGTCGCGCCTGCAGGCTTACAGGTTTGTCCCTGTCGACCTGCCGCTATGAGGCTCAGCGTCCGGTAGCTGATGCGCATTTATCAGGGCGCTTCACGTAAATGGGTGAGCTGTGGTGCACGGCGGCGCGCAGGCTTTTTGCCAGCCCGGAAAAGCTGACGGGCGGCTCAATCCATTTACCGTTACCGACGCATTCCGTGTAATCCAGAATGTCGCGGCGATCCAATACGGCCGACGGCTCACCAAAGGTGAACGCCTGCATTTTCTGGTCCGGCTTGATGGCGGCCAGATTTCCTTTTGCCTTGCGGCGATTGCGTTTGCTCATCGGTTGAAGTCCAGAATGGATTTAGACGGTTGGCCGTTGGCGGCGGTCAGCGGTTCATTTAACAGGGCGTGCATGGTGGCCCACGCGACATCGGCGTGACTGGCTTCTTCGCTGCGGCTCGCTTCGTAGGTCATGCCCCTGCCGCTGGCGGTCATGGTTTTGCGGATGGCCATAAACGATTTGGTGATGTCGGTATACGCGGTGTCGTATTCGAGCCTGCCGCTGCCGCTGCCGCTGCCGCTGCCGCTGCCGATGGTATCTTTCGCCTTCAGTACCATGGCGGTCTTCACCTCGGCGCTGTAGCGGATTTCGCGGGCGGCCGGGTAGAATGCGCGCACCAGTTGGAAAACGCCTTGCCCGATGCCGGTGGCGTCGATACCGATGTATTCCACGTTGTATTTTTCGGTCAGCCTGCGGATGGATTCGGCCTGCGTGGCGAAATCCATGCCTTTCCACTGGTGGCGCTACAGTATGCGGAATTTGCCGCCGGTGATCATCGGTGGGGCCAGCACCACACAACCGGCGCTGTCGCCGGAGTGCGCCGGGTCATAGCCGACCCACACCGGGCGGTCATCGAAAGGTCGGCTTGCATAGGGGTTAACGTCCGTCCACTCAACCAGACTGTCGACCATGCAGCCCTGCAATTGATTGCATAGATCAATGCGCCGTTATTGATCGGCGCGAACCATCGTCATTCTTTCAAGAATCAACAACTCTCCCAAAATCGTTATCTAGTCTGCCTCCCCCTATACATTGATAGTGGAAACTTACTTACACCGAGTTAATTGTCGCTGAGTAGGCGCTGGCTTCATCTTCACCCACATTGATTTTGTATACCGTTTTGGTATACCATTTTGGTTGGATTTTGAGTGTCGTTGATTTGAGGTGATTTAATTGATTGATAACTACTGGAAAAACAACTTGTTAGTTTGCACTTTAGGTGCTTTTACAACTGTATTTGCAATGACGCTGATGCTGCCTTTCTTGCCTGTATATGTGGAGGAGCTAGGAGTAGTCGGGCACACAAAAGTAGTCCAGTGGTCTGGCATTGCGTTTAGTGCCACGTTTTTTGCAGCAGGTCTTGTTGCACCATTATGGGGATATCTGGGAGATAAATATGGGCGTAAATCTATGCTCGTTAGGGCGAGTTTAGGTATGGCTATCGTAATGTCTCTTATGGGGTTTGCTACGAATATTTGGCAACTAGTTTTTCTACGACTTTTGGCTGGTTTAGCAGGGGGCTATTCATCAGGAGCTACTATATTGATTGCAATACAAACACCTAAGGCTCGTTCTGCGTGGGCTTTAGGCGTTTTAGCATCTGGTGTCATGGCCGGTAATCTTATGGGACCTCTTATCGGTGGGGTAATGCCACCGTTGATTGGTATTCGCCCCACATTTTGGGGGGCAGGTATACTGATTTTTTCATCATTTTTATTAACAGCATTTTATGTAAAAGAAAATCATACAACGGCATTGCTTTCAGATAAAAAGAATGTGATGCATGAGTCTCCTGTAGTGAATCATCGTGTCGTATTTACTATGTTAATTACGGCGTTTTTGCTAATGTTCGCAAACATGTCGATCGAGCCAATTATTACAGTTTATGTTGATAAGCTTGCAAATAATGGGTTAGATACAACATTTATTGCTGGCCTTGTTATGTCGGCAGCGGCTTTGGGAAGTATTTTGTCCGCAGCACAGTTAGGTAAATTGGCAGATCGGATTGGACATGAGAAAGTGATCTCCAGCGCATTATTAGTATCTGGCTTGTTGCTTATTCCACAAGCATTCGTGACCCATGGTTGGCAGCTAATCGCATTGAGGTTTTTAATGGGGTTGGCCCTTGGTGGTCTACTACCTTGTATTACAGCAGTAATCAAGAAGAATGTTAATGATGACAATGCGGGTAAGATATTAGGTTTTTCCGTTTCGGCCCAGTTCTGCGGACAGGTTGTTGGTCCTTTAATGGGAGGGTTTATAGGTGGTTATCAAGGGTTGTCTCCTGTATTTCTATACACTTCAATCATAATGATGTTTGGGGCATATCTTAGTGCCAAGTTGATAAGTAGACATGGTAAATAAATCTATGCAATTAAGTTTTAATTCGGTTTTTGTTATTATGGACTTTCAGCAGATCATTGTTAAAAATATGGTATCTACTGCTGTCAGTGAAAGTGCAATTATCAATACTCTTAAGTTAAGAGAAAAGGCTAGAGAGGCTGGTGTGCCAGTTTTATATATCAAGGTTGCCTTTTCCGAAAGATATGAAGAGATTAATGAGTGGAATAAGCTATTTGCATCTATAAAACAATTGGATATTCTTAAAATCGGTGATGAAGGGACTTGTCTAGATGAACGTATTATTCCATCGGTGACTGAATCGGTTTTTATTAAACATAGAGTGAGTGCATTTTCTTCATCTGAGTTTTCGGGTTACCTTGAGAATAACAAAGTCAAAACTCTGATTTTGGCTGGGCTAAGTACCAGCGGAGTGATACTATCGACAGTAAGACAGGCATCTGACTTGGATTACAGGATAATTGTTGCTGAAGATGCTTGTGGAGATAGGGAAGAACATGTGCACAGATTTCTAATGAAAGATATACTACCTATGCAGGCCGAGGTTTTAGATACTGAAACTATTATTAAATTATTGGGGTGAGGGGAACATGATTATAAAAAAAGATGGCGAAATGCAAACATTAAACACCCTGCGTGAAATGATAATAAGAATGGATATAGCGCCGGGGGAACGTTTGACTGAGAGATGGTTGGAGACCATTCTGAATGTCTCTCGAACACCGATAAGAGAAGCTTTAGTCCGCCTGCAAAATGAGGGGCTAGTAGAGCGAGAGGGGAAAAAGTGGATCTGCTCCCCGATTGATTATAATGAAATTGAAGAAATTTGCATTTATAGAGAAGCAATTGAGGCTGGTGTCGTTTCCTATATTATGCGTAACAACGAATCCACTGAGTGTTTAAGTGTGATGTTGTCCGACATACGAAAAGTCAAACCTGATGGCTATAACTTCCATGTTGAGTTGGCAAAGGTTTCTGGGAATAGATTTTTTGTTGGAACTATCGATGAGGTTTTAAATAAGTTGTCTCGATTGCGTTATTTTTCTAAAGGTGGTGGTTTTTATGGTGATGAGGAGCACGAAATGATTTTAAGAACAATGTGCTCCGGTGATGTGACTAAAGCGGTCCACTTGATGAGGGATCATATATCAAAAAATAGCCGTCAACTAATTAATGCCATGAGGAATGCGCATCTGTCAATAAAATCTATAAGAAGGTGAGTCATTTTCTTTTAAATGAGTATGTTGTGGATTTACCTTGAATTTTACGTGATTTATTATGTTGAGGGTGAGTATTGGGGCTTGGGTTGCCCCTCATCCTCGGTTGATACTTTCTGATATCAACTCAACTGTCCCTTATCAAGAGGCCATGTAACTTCAATACGCTATAAGCACCAGCTTAAAGATAATTAAATTTGGCTGCTTAAATTATCAAGGTTTTTAATTATTACAACGTTAGATAAAACTATTACATTGATTTACCGCCTATATCTTTGGGTAAAGTCCTGCCACTCGGTTATGTAGCCCAATATAGAATTGTTAAATGGTGTATGCGAGCGTTATTACCTGAAAATTCTCCAATCCGGCCCGGTCTGTTGTCTGGTCGGCGCTTCCAGCGCCCACCGCGTGCGGCCCGGTGCGCCGGGCGTCATCATGCTTGCACCTACTCACCATGGAGCAAGTTAATGGGCGATTATCATCACGGTGTGCGCGTCGTCGAAATTAATGACGGCACGCGCGTCATCTCTACCGTTTCGACAGCTGTCGTCGGCATGGTCTGCACCGGCAAAGATGCCGACCCGAAGCTTTTCCCGTTCAACACCCCGGTACTGATTACCGATGTGATTGCCGCTGCCGGTAAGGCCGGGAAATCCGGCTCGCTGGCGAAAGCGTTGTCAGCCATTGGCGACCAGTGCAAGCCGGTGACGGTTGTTGTGCGCGTCGAAGAGGGCAAAGATGCAGCGGAAACCACGTCAAACATCATTGGCGGCGCGGACGAAAACGGCCGCTATACCGGCATGAAAGCTTTGCTCACTGCTCAGGCCGTCACCGGTGTGAAACCTCGTATTCTGGGCGTGCCGGGGCTGGATCCGCTGGAGGTGGCGACGGCGCTGGCCGGGATTTGCCAGCGGTTGCGCGCGTTCGGTTATATCAGCGCGTACGGCTGCAAAAGCATTTCCGAGGCCATCGCTTACCGCGACAATTGAAGAAGCCCCGGAAATCCGGGGTTTTTTTTGGTTCATCGCGCTTTAGCGTGAACCAATAGAAAACGGCAGTCAGAACGTTTAGGTTTGTATTCGCCAAAACACACCCTAAACTTTCAAAACTGCCGTCACTATGAATGCTAACCTTTGCTCCCTGTTCTGGGAAGGCTTTATCGTCAATTCCTTCTCGCATCCTTCTGCCAACTCCCTGCTTATCCAGCTCCAGCCTGACGCTGCCGTCATGCCCTGTTGTCGTCGTTGTGAGCGGCGGGTGCCTGTTGTGCATGATGTTTCCTTCCGCCGAGTGCGTGAACGCCAGCTGCTCGATTGGGTCGTCTGGCTCAACGTCCCCGTCCGGCGCCTGTGTTGCCCCCATTGCGGGGTCACCACCGAAAAAATCAGCTGGTTGCCTGAACGCCAGAGATATACCACGACGCTATCCGTATGGGTTGAGTCACTGGTCCGTTTACTGCCGATTAAGCACGTTGCACAACTCACCGGCCTGCACTGGCATACGGTCAAGAATATCGACTACCGGCGTCTGCTGCGGGAACGGACAGAGCCGCAGCGCCATACCCTCCGCCGTCTGGTGATGGATGAGTTCGCCCTGTTCAAAGGACATCGTTATGCCACCGTGGTGATGGATGCGGATACGCAACAGGTGTTGTGGGTGGGCGAAGGCCGCAGCAGAGCGGCCTTCCGCCCCTTCTTCGTCTGGCTGGGCGCTGAAGGCTGTGCCGCTATCCAGTCTGTCGCCATGGATATGAATACGGCGTTAGACCTGGAAGTCAGGCATCACTGCCCGCAGGCGGAAGTGGTCTATGACTTGTTCCATGTGGTGGCAAAGTATGGCCGGGAGGTTATCGACCGGGTCCGCGTCGACCAGGCCAATCAACTCCGTGATAACCCAAAATCGCGTCAGGTCATCAAACGCAGCCGCTGGCTGCTGCTGCGCAACCCCGAAAACCTGCCCGAAGGGCATGAGGTAAAGCTCACGGAGTTGCTGGAGGCGAATCAGCCGTTGAATGTGGTCTGGCTGATGAAAACAGCGCTGAAAGAACTGTGGTACGCCCCGAGTGAACAAGAGGCGCAGAGACGCTGGGTAAGCTGGTACAGGCAGTCTCAGGAAAGCGGAATCAAGGCGTTGCAACACTTCGCCGAGAAACTGAAAGGGTATGCCGGTGGCATCATCGCGAGTGCCAGACACAGGTTGAATACCAGCGTGCTGGAAGGGATGAACAATAAGATAAAAGTGATGAAGCGGATGGCCTATGGATACCGGGATAACGCTTACTTCTTCCTGAAAATCAAAGCAGCGTTCCCCGGTAAAGCGCGATGAACCATTTTTTTCGAAGTGTGGTCAATGCGTGGACACGCTTGGAAGTAAATCCTTTTACTTCAAATGACTAATATATCTTTGCTAGGCCGCTTCGGCGGCCTTTTTTATCTCCGCAATTTCCCCTCTCGTTTAACCTTTGTGTAAATTATTGTGGTTTTTTGTATAGATTTTCGTTGAGTTAGCGATAATGATTAATGGGTTCCAGATTGGCGCGCAACTTGCCTGCGCCGCCAAAAGGACACTATCTGGGGTGTGCGCCGCGCGGCGCATTGAGCGTGAGTTCCTTGATGCGATTCAAACATGAAATATATCATTCTGATTTTGCTTATTTTATGCGTCGTCTATGTGCATTACCGCGGGCGGGTACGCTACAACGTGTGGCGACAGCTGTCTGACCATTCCACCTTTACCGCACCGCTGAACGTCTTTATGTACCTGTTTTCCCGCGTGCCGACCACGCCGTACCTGAAGCCGGAGCAGTTCCCTGAGCTGGCGGTACTGCGGGAGAATTGGGAAACCATCCGCGACGAAGGACAGAAGCTGATGGAGATCCAGCAGATCAAAGCGTCCGATCAATTCAACGATGCCGGGTTCAACTCGTTCTTCAAGACCGGCTGGAAACGCTTTTATCTGAAATGGTATGAGGACAGCCATCCTTCGGCCATGACCCTGTGCCCGCAGACCACTGAACTGCTGCGCAGCCTGCCTTCGGTCAAGGCGGCGATGTTCGCCGAACTGCCGGACGGCAGCCGCTTGCCGCGTCACCGCGATCCTTACGCCGGTTCACTGCGTTATCACCTGGGGCTGATTACCCCCAACGATGACCGCTGCTTTATTGAGGTGGACGGCGAGCGCTACAGCTGGCGCGACGGTGAAGGCGTGATGTTCGATGAAACTTACCTGCACTACGCGGAAAATCAGAGCGGGCAGAATCGTCTGATCCTGTTCTGCGACATCGAACGGCCGATGCGCTACCGTTGGGCGCAGGCGGTGAACCACTGGCTGGGGCGCAATCTGATGAGCGCCGCCACCGCGCCGAACGAAGAGGGCGATCGCACCGGCGGCGTCAATAAGATGTTCAAATACATCTATGCGATACGCCGGGTGGGGAAACGCCTGAAGGCCTGGAACCGCACCGGTTATTACATCATCAAGTGGATTTTGTTCGGGGGGATCGCCGCGGCGATATTCTTCTCGGTATAACGAAGACTGGGGCGCACGGTGTGCGCCCCTTTTTGATCAGGCGAAGATAGTCATCATGTAGGCGGCGAACAGCGCCAGGTGGGCGGTGCCGTTCAGCACGTTGGTGCGGCCGGTCGAGAACGACAGCTGGCACAGCAGCAACACCGTCAGCATCACCACGATATGCGGCGTTTGCAGCCCGAAGATCAGCGTCTGCCCGGTCAGGGTGGCGATGATGGTGACCGCCGGTACCGTCAGGGAGATGGTCGCCAGCACCGAACCGAAGAACAGGTTCATGGCGCGTTGCACCTGATTGTTCAACACGGCGCGCAGCGCGCCCAGTCCTTCAGGCGACAGGATCAACAGCGCCACCAGGAAACCGGTGAACTGCGCCGGCGCATTCACCTTGGTCAGCAGGCCTTCCAGCGGATTGGCGTTGAACTTGGTGACGGCGATAACCGCGATCAGGTGCACGACGAGCCAGGCGGCATGCCAGGCGCTGCTGTGCGAAGAGGGCTTGCCGTGGTGCGGGTCGCCATCGTCGTCTTCATGCTCGTACACGAACAGGCTCTGGTGGGTTTTGGTCTGGATCACCAGGAACACGCCATACATGGCGGCGGAGATCAGCGCCACCAGCAGCGCCTGCCCGGTGCTGAAGTTACCGCCCGGCAGCGCGCTCGGGAACACCAGCACGATCACCGCCAGCGGGAAAATTGCCATCAGATACTGTTTAATGCCGCCCAGGTTGACGTACTGGGTGGCGAACTTGCGCCCGCCGAGCAGCAGCGCGAAACCGACCAGGCCGGCGGAAACGATCATGATGATGGAATACAGCGTGTCGCGCATCAGCGCCGGCGCGGCGTCGCCGGTGGCCATCAGCGCCGAGATCAGGCTGACCTCGAGGATCACCACCGACAGGCTGAGGATCAGCGAGCCGTAGGGTTCCCCCAAACGGTGGGCGAGCACGTCGGCGTGGCGCACCACGCTGAAGGCGCTGCTGAGGATCCCCACCAGCGCGAGAATATTGATGCCGACGATCAGCGGAAAGTGAGTGGTGCTGCTCCACAGATTCAACACCACCAGCGCGGCGATGGGGAAGATCAGCGAGTATTCGGTGTGGCGAGATTTGGTGGATCGGCCAGGATCGTGTTGCGACTTCATGAGGGTGGCACTCCTTCTCAAACAGCGTAGCCCGTCAGCGCCGGTCGCCGTGATGCGGCAACTCTGCGTTTCCAGTAGGTATTTTATATTAGGATACACCCACGGCGCCGGTGTGATGTTGTTTTTATCTGAGAAAGCAATTGCTTGCTTTATGTGATTAGGGTAACAAAAAAACCGCACGGGGTGCGGTTTTATTTACTTACTTTTACGCAATAACGCCAATTTTTAACGTTAGATATGAGAAAAGTCGTGTTTACTTATTTAGTATGCGGTTAATCAAGGAAAATATAGCCGTTAGTCATCAATATTATCCATGATTTCATGCCGTTTATTGTGGTAACCCTCTTCATTTAGCCCTTCACGCCAGTAAGGTACGGCATAAAGACGATTACGATCGCATTGACGTTCACGACGCAGGTAACGGCGCAGCTCTACCACCAGGCGATCTTCACCGGCGAGCCAGAAGTGCGTTTCGTCCTCCGGCAGGGACTGCGCGCGGAAACGGGCGATCAGTTCGTCGGTTTTCTCCGTACCGCCAACGATCCAATTCACCTCAATGCCAGCCGGTTTTCTCAGATCAATCACGTCGGCGGTGCTGTCGACGCGGACGAAAGCGCGCCCGGCGCTGTGCGGCGGCAGATTCTCCAGCAGCGCGGCCAGCGCAGGCAGTGAGGAAGGATCGCCCGCCAGGCAGTAGAAATCGGCCGCCGGCAACATCGGTTTGGGGCCGCCTGGGTTGCTGATGCCGATTTTATCGCCGGCTTTCGCCTGGCGCGCAAAGTCGACCGCCGGGCCCTGGTGATCGTGGATCGCGAACTCGATGTCCACCTCCGCCTGTTCCGGGCGCACGGCGCGAATGGAATAGGTACGCACGATCGGGCGTACGGCGTCCGCCGCCCAGCGCGGACCGTTTTCGGTCAGCGTCGGCAGGTCCGGCTGGGTTTGGCCGGCGAGCGGCAAAAAGACCTTGATGTGCGCAGCGGCGGCGTTGGCCGGGTAGTAGCGCAGATCGGGTGCGGTAAAGGTGATGCGGCGCAGGTGCGGCGTAATATCCTGTACGGCGCTGACGGCGATCAGGTAGGGGGCGCGTGAGCGAGGGGCTTCGGTAGTCACGGGGATCTCCTTATAGTTCGTTTGGCGGTGAGTATATCATGCCGTTTGATAATGAGAATTGTTTGCTTATTGAGGCGCAACGGCGTGTGAGTTAGGCTTAAGCTTCACGGAATACGCACGGGAGGACGTGATGCCCTATCAAGACACGAACGACTTGCCGGACAATGTGAAGCCTGTGCTGCCGGCCCATGCTCAGGCGATCTATAAAGAAGCGTTCAACAGCGCCTGGCAACAATACCGGGATCCTGAAGACCGACGCGGTGACGACAGCCGGGAGGAGACGGCGCACAAGGTGGCCTGGGCGGCGGTCAAGCAAAGCTATCGCAAGGGCGACGATGAGCATTGGCACAAAAAGTAACGCTTTATGGCCTGATAAAATCGCGCAGACGTTATGCTGACCCGGCAATTAATATTATTGCTGCTCAGTACAAATACTTTTCCACGTTAACACCGCTTTGCAACTTGATTGCGCGGCGGGAAAAGAATATGGTCATTATTAATCGGCGCGGTTATTGAATTAATAAAATTCCGCACCTAAAAATAAAATTGCAAAGGTTCAGTAGTGGCGAGGGAGGACGAGAAATCGTATTCCCGGGAGGTTGTAACAGTGTTAACGCGAGATTTTCTGCAAAAAGCGGATTGCAAAACCGCATTCGGCGCTATTGAGGAGTCGCTGTTGCTGACGCCTGAACAGCGCGCAGCCTCGTTGGATTGCACGTTATCGCGCCGGCCGGATCACAGCCCGGTTTGGGTATTCGGTTACGGTTCGCTGATGTGGAACCCGGTTTTTGAATCGGAAGAAGTGCGGCCTGCCATGCTGCAGGGTTGGCACCGGGCGTTCTGCATGCGCTTGACCGCCGGGCGCGGCACGCTGCATCAGCCGGGGCGCATGCTGGCGCTGAAAGAGGGCGGCCAGACCACCGGATTGGCCTTCCGTCTGCCGGAAAGCAAGCTGCGCGAAGAGCTGGAGCTGCTGTGGAAGCGCGAAATGATCACCGATTGCTACGTGCCGACCTGGTGTGAGCTGCAGCTGGAGGGCGGTGAGGTTGTCACTGCGCTGGTGTTCGTGATGAACGCGCAGCACCCGCTGTTTGAAGCAGACACCAGCCACCAGGTGATCGCGCCATTGATCGCCAGCGCCAGCGGCCCGCTGGGCACCAACGCGCAATACCTGTTTGCGCTGGATAACGAGCTGAAGCACCACGGCATGCAGGATGATTGCATCGGCGATCTGGTGCGCTATGTACGGCAATGGTTGCAGCAGAACCGGCCCGGCGCTTTCGGGGCGGAGGCCACGGCCTGAGGCGTTGGCAGGGTGGCAAACAGTGAAGGGCTCAGCACGCTGAGCCCTTTTTCATATATCTAATACCTCTATTTAATAACTTTATTCTGCATGATTATCTAAGGCCCCTTCTTTGTATGGTTATTTATCTCGTTATTTTTAAAGCCATTCATCATTTTCCCCCGTCTTCATCCCCCAAGAGTAACGATAAATAATTCACTTAGTATTAAATTGCATAACTAAAGGCTATTTCTTATTTGTTCAGCCCCGCAGGACTCCGTATCAATATGGCAAACGCTACCGCAAGAAACAGGGAGACGGGGATGAACTTTCAACAATTAAAAATTATTCGCGAATCGGCGCGCTGCAACTACAACCTGACCGAGGTCGCCAATACCTTATTTACTTCGCAGTCCGGCGTCAGCCGGCATATTCGCGAGCTGGAAGAAGAGCTGGGCATTGAAATATTCATTCGCCGCGGCAAGCGGCTGCTGGGCATGACCGAACCCGGCAAAGAGCTGCTGGTGGTGGCGGAACGCATTCTCAACGACGCCAATAACATCCGTCGCCTGGCGGACGTCTTCAGCAGCAACGATTCGGGACAGCTGCATATCGCGACGACGCATACCCAGGCGCGCTACAGCCTGCCGGGGGTAATCAAAGAGTTTCGCGCGCTTTACCCGCGGGTGCGGGTGGTGCTCAATCAGGGCAGCCCGGAGGAGATCGTTTCGATGCTGGCCGCCGGCGAAGCCGATATCGGCATCGCCAGCGAACGGCTGATGAGCGACGAATCGCTGGCGGCGTTCCCCTACTATCGCTGGCATCACACCATTCTGGTGCCGGAAGGGCACGAGTTGACGCGTCAGCCGCAGGTGACGCTGGAGATGCTCAGCACCTTGCCGCTGATCACTTACCGTCAGGGCATTACCGGGCGCGCGAAGCTGGATGCGGCGTTCAAAGCGGCGGGCCTGACGCCGGACATCGCGCTCAGTGCGCAGGATTCCGACGTGATTAAAACTTACGTCGAGCTGGGGTTGGGCGTGGGTGTGCTGGCGGACATGTCGTATGAAAAAGAGCGCGATCGCGGGTTGGTGAGCCTCAACGCCGAGCACCTGTTTGAACCCAATACGGTATGGCTGGGCCTGAAACGCAGCCAGCTGCAGCGCAACTATGCCTGGCGTTTTATCCAGCTGTGCAACCCGACGCTGTCGCTGACCGAAATCAAGGACAAGGTCTTCTCGTCACAGCTGGATGCGGTGATTGACTACCAGATTTAGTCGGACAGCTGTGCCCCGGCGGATTGCCACGGGGAAGGGGGATTAGTCGTCGGTACGTTCGATCAGGTGACGTTTACTTTTTCTGAACGGGCCGATGGCTTCCCATTCCGGGAGTTCTTCAGGCGGACGCGGGTTGGCCATCTCCCAGCGATGGTGTTGGCGCAAAATCTCGATGGCGATGCGTTTTTGCCGGCGCCGGTCTTGTACCGTCAGACGAGTCATAAACAGATCCGACTCAAGCAGGACGCTGCTCATGTCCGCCAGTGTTTGCTCTATCGCTCTCTCATGCCGGTGTGAGGCGCCATTTTCTGATAGATGGTTTTCCATTTTCCTGTCCCTTGGGTGACCGAGCTCACGTTAATCACCCAATGAAACAGACTCAAACCTCGACGTTCATCGCTGCGAATCGCGCCGCAAAGACAGTTATCCATTGCGGCCAGGTGCCACGAGAGTGCGACCGGCCGCGCAATCCTCGCCCTAATAATCAAAATCCCACCTATATACATAAAAAGAATATCTATAGTGATTTAAGTACCTTCAGCTGCCGATCGTGCTCGCATACACTCGCGAAATTATTATAAATTCCATCCGCTTGGAGAGTTTCAGATGAAAGTGCTCGTTCCTTCTTTGCTGTTTTTAGCCGTGGCTGCCAGCGTTAACGCGCAGGCGGCGACGCCGGCCAACACGCTGGTGATCGCGCAGTCTATCGATGACGTGGTCAGCTTTGACCCGGCCCAGGGATTTGAGTTAACCACGGTGCAGTCGTTCAACAGCCTGTATCAACGTCTGATCCAGTCCGATCCGCACAACCCTATCGATCTCAAGCCGACATTGGCCAGCAGTTGGCAGGCCGGCGCCGACAATCGCAGCCTGACTTTCAGCCTGCGCCCGGATGCCAAATTCGCCAGCGGCAATCCGCTGCGGCCGGAAGACGTGATCTTCTCGCTTTCACGGGTGGTAAAACTCAATCTGGAGCCGTCGTTTATCCTGACGCAGCTGGGCTGGAACGCGAAGAACGTGGAGGAACACCTGAGCAAGGTGGATGACCACCAGGTTAAAATCAGCTGGAGTGAAAACGTCAGCCCGGCCTTCGTGCTCAGCCTGCTGTCGGCGCCGGTATCGTCGATCGTCGACGCCAAAGAGGCGCTGGCGCACCAGCAGGGCGACGATCTGGGGCACCAATGGCTGAACAGTCATTCCGCCGGGAGCGGCCCTTACAAAATCCGCACCTATGTGCCGCACGAAGTGGTGGTGCTGGACGCCAACCCCGGTTCGCCGGAAGGGGCGCCGACGCTGAAAACCATCCTGATCAAAAACGTCCCCGATCCGGCCGCGCGCCGCTTGCTGATCGAGCAGGGCGATGCCGATATCGCGCGCAACCTGGGGGCAGACCAGATGGCGGCCTTAAAGGGCAAGCCGGGCGTCAAACCCCTGGCCATTCCTTACGCTTCGCTTTATTTCCTGCAGTTCAACGCCAAGGCGTCACCGGCGCTCGGCAATCCGGCGTTCTGGGAGGCGGCGCGCTGGCTGTTCGATTACAAAGGCATCGCCGACGATCTGCTGAAAGGGCAGTTCCAGAGCCATCAGGCATTCCTGCCGGACGGTTATCTGGGGGCGCTCAAGGATCAGCCGTACAGCTTCAATCCGCAAAAAGCCAAAGAGATACTGGCCAAAGCGGGGCTCAGCAACGTCAGTTTCCGTCTGGACGTCAACAACCAGCCGCCGTACCTGGATATCGCCCAGGCGCTGCAGGCCAGCTTTGCCCAGGGCGGCGTGAAGGTGGAACTGGTGCCGGGCATCAGTTCGCAGGTCTCTACCAAGGTGAAAGCGCTTAACTACGATGCGACGCTGACTTCCTGGGGGCCGGATTATTTCGATCCCAACACCAATGCCGCAGCCTTCGCCTACAACCCGGAAGACGGCAGCAAGACGCTGGCCTGGCGCGCCAACTGGCAGATCCCGGCGCTGAGCAAGCTGACGCTGGCCGCCACCGCGGAAAACGACACCGCCAAACGGGTGGCCGACTACCAGCAACTGCAAAAACAGGTGCAGCAAAGCTCGCCGTTCGTCATCGGCCTGCAGGCGCGAAGCCTGATTGCGGTGCGTGACAACCTCAAGGGCTATGTGCAGGGCATCAACCCTGACATGGTGTTCTACAGCAAGGTCAGCAAGTAATGGCCGCTGAACTGTCCGCCAGCGCCGGGGCGGCCCGGCGGTATTGGCGCTGGGGCGGGCGGCTGCTCGGCGGCGTGCTGTCGCTGACGTTGCTTGGCCTGCTGCTGTTCACCTTCATGCTGTCGCATCTGGCGCCGATCGATTCGGCGCTGCAGGTGGCGGGCGATCACGCCAGTGAAGCCACCTATGCGCAGGTGCGGCACGAGCTGGGATTGGATCTGCCGTTGCCGGTGCAGTTTTGGCGTTATCTGGTGCACCTGGCGCACGGCGATTTGGGCATTTCGCGCATCACCGCCCAGCCGGTGTTGAGCGATCTGCTGCGTACCTTCCCGGCGACGGTGGAGCTGGCCACCTGCGCCATTATCCTCGGCGCCCTCGGCGGCATTACGCTGGCGTTTCTGGCGGTGCTCAAACCAGGCAGTTGGCTGGATAACGCGGCGCGTCTGCTGTCGCTGATCGGTTATTCGGTGCCGATTTTCTGGCTGAGCCTGCTCGGGCTGCTGCTGTTCTATGCCACGCTGCACTGGTCGGCGGGGCCGGGGCGGCTTGACGACATCTACTTGTACAGCATGGAGCCGCGCAGTGGTTTTGTGTTGATCGACAGCTGGCTGTCCGGCGATCGCGACATGTTCTATAACGCCATCGGCCACCTGTGGCTGCCGGTCGTGGCGTTGGCGCTGCTGTCGATGGCGGGCATTACCCGATTGCTGCGGGCGGCGATGCTGGAAGAGTGCAACAAGGAATACGTGACGCTGGCGCGTTCCAAGGGGGCCGGGCGCCTGCGCATTCTGCTGCGCCATGTGTTTCCCAACGTGCTGGGCACGCTGATCACCGTACTGTCTCTCTCCTATGCCAGCCTGCTGGAAGGGGCGGTATTGACCGAAACGGTGTTCGCCTGGCCCGGCGTCGGGCGTTATCTGACCTCGGCGCTGTTTGCCGCCGACACGCCGGCGATCCTCGGCGCCACGTTGCTGATCGGCACCTGTTTCGTGCTGTTGAATGCGCTGGCCGACGCCTTGACCTATTTAGTGGATCCGCGAACCCGATGAGCCAATATCTCTCTGAACACGAACCGCAAAGCGAGCCGGCCGTCGGTTACCGCCGCGGTCGGCGCCTGACCACGCTGACGCTGGGCGCGGCACTGGTGGCGATTTTGATCGTCACCGCGCTGCTGGCACCGTGGCTGGCGCCTTTCGATCCTAATCTGCAGCATATCGAGCTGCGGTTATTGCCGCCTTCCGCCGCACATTGGCTGGGCACCGACGGCTTCGGCCGCGATTTGCTCTCCCGCGTGATTTACGGCGCGCGGCCGACGCTGATTCTGGTGTCGCTGATTCTGGTGTTGACCATTCCCATCGGCCTGTTGGTCGGCATTGGCGCCGGTTATCTCGGCGGCTGGGTGGAGCGCATTTTGATGCGCCTGACCGACATTTTCCTGTCGCTGCCGAGCCTGGTGATCGCGCTGGCGTTTGTGGCGGTCATGGGGCCGGGGCTGATGAACGGCGCGCTGGCGCTGGCATTGACCAGCTGGCCGGCCTTTGCCCGCCAGGCGCGGGCCGAAACCCTGGCGCTGCGCCGCAGCGACTACCTGGCGGCGGCGCGCATGCAGGGCATCAACGGGCTGCGGCTGATGGTCGGCCACATTTTGCCTTTATGCCTGCCGAGCGCGGTGGTGCGCGCGGCGCTGAGTCTGGGGGGCATCATCCTGTCCGCTGCCGGTCTGGGGTTCCTCGGCATGGGCGTTGCGCCGCCGACCGCCGAATGGGGCTCGATGGTGGCCGAAGGCAGTAAAGTGATTTTCGATCAATGGTGGGTCGCCGCCGCGCCGGGCGGGGCGATCCTGTTCGCCAGCCTGGCGTTTAACCTGCTGGGCGATGGCCTGCGCGACAAAATGGATCCTCGTCATGGGCACTGATAACACCTTATTGACCGTCGAACGCCTGGCGATCGGCGTGCCGGAGCCACAGCCGGTGGCGCTGGTGAAGAATATTTCGTTCAGCATGGGGCGGGAGCGGCTGGCGCTGGTCGGTGAGTCCGGTTCCGGCAAGTCGTTGACCGCGCGTGCGCTGATGGGGCTATTGCCGCCGCCGTTACAGCTGCAGGCGCATCGCCTGACGTTGGGCGATGAAGACTTAACGCGCCTGAGCGAGCGCCAGTGGAGCCGGCTGCGCGGCGACCGGGTGGCGATGGTGATGCAAGACCCCAAGCATGCGCTGAATCCCAATCAACCGATCGGCCGTCAGGTGGAGGAGCCGCTGGTGCTGCATACAAAGCTGAGTCGCGCCGAGCGGCGTGAAAAAGTGCTGGAGATGCTGGCGGCGGTGGGCTTGCCCGATCCGGCGGCGCTGTGCCGCCGCTATCCGCATCAGCTCTCCGGCGGCATGGGGCAGCGGGTGATGCTGGCCATTGCGCTGATCAACGATCCGCAGCTGTTGATTGCCGACGAACCGACTTCGGCGCTGGATCACCAGATGCGCGATCAGGTGCTGCAGCTGATAGACAATCTGGTGGCGCAACGCAATATGGGGCTGATCCTGATCAGCCACGATTTGCAGCAGGTGGCGCACCACTGCGAGCGGGTACTGGTGATGTACAAAGGTGAGCTGTTGGATCAGCTGCCGGCGGCAGAGCTGGCGCAGGCAACGCACCCTTATACCCGCACGCTGTGGGCGTGTCGGCCGAGCCGCGAGACGCGCGGCAAACCGCTGCCGGTGCTGGATCGCGCGCTGTTGGAGACGTTGAAATGAGCGTGATTGCACTGGAGAACCTGAGCGTCAGTCACCGCCAGGGCTACGAACTGCGCACCGTGGTGCATGAGGTTAACCTGCGCATCGAACCGGGCGAGTGCTTCGGGCTGGTGGGGCCTTCCGGCTGCGGCAAGTCCTCTTTGCTGTGGGTGCTGGCCGGGCTGAACGGCAGCTGGCAGGGCGGCTTTGAGTTGCTGGGGCGGCGGCTGCAGCCTGGGCAGGCGTTTACCGGCGAACTGCGGCGCGAGGTGCAAATGGTGTTTCAAGATCCCTATGCTTCGCTACACCCCAAACACCGGCTTTTGCGTACGCTGTCGGAGCCACTCAAACTGCTGAAGGAGAGCGACATCGAACGTAAAGTCAGCGCGGGCTTTCGCCAGGTGGGGTTGGATCCGCGCCTGTTGGATCGCTACCCGCATCAGCTGTCGGGCGGCCAGCGGCAGCGCGTGGCGATTGTGCGCGCATTGTTGCTGCGGCCGAAGCTGCTGTTGCTGGATGAACCGACTTCGGCGTTGGACATGTCGGTGCAGGCGGAGATCCTCAACCTGCTCAACGAGCTGAAACAGGCGGGCGATCTGACTATGGTGCTGGTCAGCCACGATGCGGACGTGATTGACCACATGTGCGATCGTTCGGTGGCGATGGCGCACGGCCGCATCATCGTTTGAACCTATGCCCGCCAACGCGGCGGGCATATCCATCTGGGTAATAAATAAAGCAATTTATCGTCGTTCTTCCGTTAATTCTTACCCCCTACACTCGACAAACAGCGCAACCGCGTGATTGTGGAGAGTGTATTGATGAAACGGTTAATCCCAACTTTATTGTACGGCGCGCTGGCGGCCGCTTTCGGTGCGCAGGCCGCCACCCCGCAGGATACCTTGGTGGTGGTCAGTTCGCTGGAGGGCATTATCAGCCTCGATCCGGCGGAGAGTTTTGAAACCGTCAGCTCGGCCAATCTGGTCAACCTTTATCAGCGCCTGGTGGCACCGGATCGCGCCGCGCCGCAAAAGCTGGCGCCGGACGCCGCAGGCAGTTGGCAAGCGGGCGCCGATGGCCGCAGCCTGACCTTTACCCTGAAACCGCAGCAACGCTTTGCTTCCGGCAATCCGCTGCGGCCCGAAGACGTCATTTTCTCGCTGGTCCGCGCGGTGAAGCTGAACAAGGCGCCGTCGTTTATTCTCGGCGAGTTTGGCTGGACGCCGGATAACGTTGAGCAGCAGCTGAAAAAGGTGGGAGACAACCAGGTGCAGCTCCGTTGGCCCGCCAACATCGGCAGCGAGCTGGCGCTGAGGCTGCTGACGGCGAACGTGGCCTCGATCGTGGATGAGAAGCTGCTGAACGAGCACGCGCAGCAGGGGGACTACGGCAATGCCTGGCTGCGCAGCCATTCCGCCGGCGGCGGTCCGTATCGGGTAAGCAACTATGTGCCGCACGAGGCGCTGCTGTTCGGCCGCAACGACTATGCGCCGTCGCCGGCCAGACTGAAAACGGTGTTGTTCAAGAACGTCAGCGACGCCGGCACCCGCCGTTTGTTGCTGCTGAAAGGGGATGCCGACGTGGCCTACGATCTGGGGGCCGATCAGTTCGACTCGCTGCGCAATGCGCCGGGCGTACGCATCGAGCAGGCCGATGCGCCCCGGGTCTATTACCTCGGTTTCAACACCGGCAGCAAAGACAACCCGGCGCTGGGCAATCCGGCACTGTGGCAGGCGGCGCGCTGGCTGGTGGATTATCAGAGCATCGCCGAGCAGCTGTTGAAAGGGCAATATCGGGTGCATCAGGCCTTCTTGCCGCAGGGATTGGACGGGGCGCTCGACGATCGGCCATTTAAGCTCGACGTGGACAAAGCCAGACAGATCCTGCGCGAGGCCGGCATCGCCGAAGGGACGCGCATCAGTCTGATCGTTATCAACCAGCCGCCGTATACCGACATCGCGCAGGCGTTGCAGGCCAGCTTTGCGCAGGCCGGGCTGCGGCTGGATATCCAGCCGGTGGTGGAGAGCGATCTGTGGGGCAAGATGCGCGGCCGTGATTTTCAGGCAATCTTTACCTACTGGGGCGCCGACTACCTGGATCCGAACACCAACGCCAGCGCCTTTGCCTACAACGTGCCCGGTGGGCCGAAAACCCTGGCCTGGCGCACCCAGTGGGGCATTCCCGCCATCAGCGCGGAAACGCGTGCCGCGGCCGCGGAGGGCAACAGCGCCGCGCGCAGCGCACGTTACGTCACGTTGCAACGTGAACTGCAGGTCAGTTCACCCTATGTGGTGGCTCTGCAGGGGCAAACGCTGGTGGCATTGCGGGACAACGTTGAAGATGCCCGGGTGGATATCGCCAACAGCATGCTGTATCTGGACCGGGTGAGTAAGTAGCGACCGCGCCGCGCGCCTGGCCGGGCTTTCTGGCGCGCCAAAGGCCGACAGCCGGTGAAATCGCGTGCTGTTGCAACCGCGAAACGCGAGATGTTGTATCAAGGTGAAATAAAATGAAATTTCATAACGTGCTCATGTGGCGGTGATAGATTGGCGCTGAAAGGCGGCGGTGTTTACGCCTTTCAGCGCGGTCGTTCGCAATGATGCGGACACATCACGTCAGGAGATATTATGGACAATTACGGAAACGCTGCAGTGGAGCGCGCAGCAACCTTGCTCGCCACCGGTGAGGTTGTGACGCCGGAACAGTTTTATCAGGACAGCGACGGAAGCAACTGGGGGCCGGCGATCAACAAAGCGGCGGCGGCGGCGCTGCAAGCCGGCGGCACGTTGTCCCTGGGCAAACGGGTGTATACGGTCGCCGGGCACGTACTCATTCAGACGACAACGGACATCTACGGCGGCATCGGTTTGCGGGTGGTCGGATTGGGGCGGGCGACCAAAATCGTCAAGACCGCGGACAGCAGCTATACCAATGAACAAGGCGAAACCAAGAAAGCGGTGATCGTGGTGAAAGGCTTCGCCAATCTGACCCTGCACGGCTTGACGTTGCGGGATGATACCGGCGCAGACGATACCCACGGCGTCTGGTTCAGCGATCTCAATATGACGAAGTTTGATATCCGTGACATCTACACCAAGGTGGGCGGTTATTCGCTGTTTGTGTCGGGCGACATGTTCATTAACTGGCTGGTGAACGTGCAGATGGAAGCTAACGCCAATCGCCCGGGGGATGGGGTGCTGTGGATGAACAAATCCGGCACCACCAATTTTATCGACGGGCTCTACGCCGCTCGCGCCAAAGGCACCGCGTTCAGAATTTCAGGATTTTACTCTACGGTCGGCTCGTTGGCTGCGGATGACTGCATCGGCGATATCTACAATTTCAAAGATTTTAACGGCACGATAAATTCATTGGGCTGTGAGAACCGCAATACGCAGCGCGCCGCCAGTGTCAGCGTGCTGTCCACCAACTTTGCCCAGGGCACGATAGGCAATATCAATATCCAGGACGCGCAGAACGTGGAGAGCGGGGGCGTGCTGTGCCGGTTCATCAACGAATCCCGTTGGGATATCGGTCAGTTGAATCTTTACAGCGGTTCGAAAACGCCTTTCCCGGTGGCGATCGCCGCCTGCAACAACAATACCGAGGTAACCTTCAGTAACGTCTATAACGGCGGCGTCCCGGTGGCCGGCAAAAGCACCGTCGACGTCACGTCGTTTTTAAGCGGGGTCGAAGCGATGTACAGTCTGGGGGAGCGGGCTATTGCCCCTTCCTCCACCAGCAATCATTTGCCGCGCAATATCTCGAAACAGCCATCGTGGACTTTGTTAGGCACCCTGACCGCGCCGGATCGGCAACCCACAACGCACATTACGCTTCAGCAGGGCGTAAGCACCAAGGTGCTGGCGTGCGATTTATATATCACGTTCGACCTGTCTTCGCAGGCGACCGCCTTTGTCGTCAATAGAGGCAGCTATAGTGCGAAAAGCGCCTTTATGTTGCGGCGCACCGGGCCGTTGAGCTGCGAAATATATTATCGCGTCGAGAAGGATTTCGGCTTTGGCAGTTATCAGGTGCAGACTACGCGCGGCAGTTACTGGCGGCCGGACGGCGCTTCGTTGAGCGCGCCCCCCTCCGATGCGTTGGAAATCCGTAGCGACGAGATGTTATCCACGACCAGGCTCACGGCGGTCCAGCCACTGGCCAATCCGACAACGGCCAGCACGGCAGAAGTGGCCGGATTACTCAATCGGCTGATCGAGGCGCTGAAGACCTAACGGAACAACGTCAGCGCGCTTTGGTCGGCGCCCATCAAGAGCTGCAGCCAGCCGGCCGCCGCCAAGGCGATACCGAAAGGTTGCGGCGTTCGCCAGCCGCGGCGCGGGTGCCGGCCGCGCCTTACCGCCAGGCCTAACCCGAACGCCGCCGCCAGGCAGACCAACAGCGGCAACGTCGTCCAACCGAGCCAGGCGCCCAGCGCCGCCAACAGTTTGAAATCGCCCTGGCCGATGCCGTTACGCCGTCGCACCTGCCGATAAAGCGCGTTGAGGAGCCACAGCGCCCCGTAACCGGCTGCCGCGCCGATAACCGCATCATCCAGCGGTGCCCAGCGGGCGTCAAGGTTGCACAGCAGCCCGCCCCACAGCAGCGGCTGGGTTAGCCGGTCCGGCAGCCATCGGTGGCGCCCGTCGAGCCAGGCCAGGGCGATCAGCAGCGCCGCAGCCGGTGGCAACCACAGCCGGTGCGCTGCCGACAGGTCGAAAGGCAGCGTCGCCAACGCCAACCCCAGAGCCGTCAACAGCAGGCTGCGGCGGCGCAATTTCGGTAGGTTGGCGCGTACGGCTACCGTTCGCTCCAGCCGGGTGATGAGTGAGAAGGCGAGCAGGCCGGCCGACAGCAGGGCGGTGAAAAACAGCACGTGCCACAGTGAGGAAAGAAACATCAGGGTTCCGTCAGTCGTGAAAAAGATGTTTAAAATAACGGCAAAATGCGTATTTCACCGGGGTGAAATGCGGCGGCCTGCGGGATATGCGCGGTTGCGCGCAGCGCGGCTTTACGTATTGCATGGCGAAACAAGCCGCTACGTGTCGGCTCGCAGCGTTACTGCACGTTTTATCGGCAAAATCGGCGCTAAAAGAGTGTGAATTCACCTGCGTTCGGAGAGGGGCGAGTCAATGGTGTGATGTGACGGCGTCACTGGGGGCGATTGGGGTTTATCCTATTGTTTCTGTTCGCCAAGCCGTTAGGCTTTAAGGGAGAGGCGTCCCCGCCAGGCCGGGACGTAAGATTTTTCAGATATGTCGCGGGAAAGGCGATAGCAAAGCAGTGGGTTGGCGCGATCCAGGAGGGAGAGAAGCCAACGGTGTCATGACAGACGTGATTCAGACAGGATTTATCAAGACCCAAAAACGATTTTGGCGCCGTCGCCAGGCGGCCTGGCTGGCTGGGCCGCTGATGTGGCTGGCCGGCATGGTGCCCGTGTGCGCCGAATCCCCGCCGGCGCCGGACGCCGTTATTTCTTCCGAACAGCAAGCCGCGGATCCGGCCGAGAACTTGCCGGATCTGGGTGGTGCGCCCGACGACGCCGCGCGTGAAAAACAGTGGGCCGAGATGGCCAAACAGCTCGGCGAGAAAGATCTGAACAACGTTTCACGTCAGCAGATGCGCAGCCGCGCCGAGGATTATTTGCTGGGCCAGGCGGCCGACACGCTGCAGCAACAGGCGCAGGAACTGTTGTCGCCGCTGGGCACCGCGCGGCTATCGTTGAAAATGACCGGGGAGGGGGACTTTACCGGCAGCAACGGGCAGTTATTCAGCCCGCTGTACGACGTCGACGGATTGCTGACCTACAGCCAGATCGGCTGGCTGCAGCAAAGCGCTGGGGCGCTGGGCAATTTTGCGCTGGGGCAGCGCTGGATCGTCGGCGACTGGCTGCTGGGGTATAACACGGCGCTCGACAGCGATTTCGCCCGGCAGCGCAATCGCGGCAGCGTCGGTGCGGAAGCCTGGGGAGACTACCTGCGTTTCTCCACCAACTATTATTATCCGCTGTCGGCGCTGTCGCAGCAGCCCGGCAATGGGGTGTTTTTCAGCCGCCCGGCGCGCGGTTACGACATCACGACGCAAGGCTATCTGCCGTTTTACCGCCAGATCGGCGGTTCGCTCAGCTATGAGCAGTACCTGGGCGACAATGTCGATCTGTTCGGCAGCGGTAAAAAGCAAAACGATCCGCGCGCCATGCAGCTGGGGCTCAATTACACCCCGGTACCGCTGGTGACGATGAAGGCGCTGCATAAGATTGGCGCGGGCGGGCAGAGCCAGGAGCAGGTTGAATTGGCGTTGAGCTATCGGCTTGGGGTGCCGCTGGTGAAGCAGATTTCGCCGGAGTATGTGGCGCAGGCCAAGTCGCTGCGCGGCAGCCGTTACGATCCTATCGAACGCAAGAACGTGCCGGTGCTGGAGTTCCGCCAGCGCAAGACGCTGCAGGTGTTCCTGGCCACGCCGCCGTGGAGCCTGCAGGCGGGAGAAACCGTGCCGCTGGTGCTGGAAATCAAGGCGTTGAACGGAATTTCTCACGTCAGTTGGCAGGGGGATACGCAGGCGCTGAGCCTGACGCCGCCGCATAACGCCAACGATCCGCAGGGCTGGACGGCGATCGTGCCGCCATGGGACGACGCGCCGGGCGCCGCCAACAGCTACCGGCTGTCGGTCACGCTGGAAGACGATAAACAGCAGCGCGTGACCTCGAACTGGATAGAGCTGAAAGTGGCGCCGCCGCTGACCGCGACCTCCGGGGAAGACGCGGGCCTGCCGCCGATCAAAACCCTGACGCCGCCGCCCATTCCGGCGCAAACCGGGCCGCTGTACGGCGGCGATTAACCGTTTTTACCCTGAAGCACCCACACGGCCGCCTCGACGCGGGATTTTAGCTTCATCTTCTTCAGCAGGTGTTTGACGTGTACCTTGACGGTGCTTTCGGTGATGGTCAGGCGGCGGGCGATCAGCTTGTTCGGCAGCCCCTGAGCGATCAGCTTCAGGATATCCCGCTCGCGCGGCGTCAATTGCTGAATATCGCGATCGGCGCTGGGGCGGTTTTCCCGCAGGCTGGCGGCGAGGATCGGCGTCAGCGTCTCGCTGAGCACCATCTGCCCGGCCGCCGCCTGATGCAGCGCCTTCAGCAAGTCCTCCGGCTCCATGTCTTTCAACAAGTAACCGTCGGCGCCGCGCTTGAGCGCGCTGACGACGTCGTCTTCATGGTTGGACACGCTGAACACCACAACGCGCCCTGACAGGTCGGTCTGGCGCAGGCGATCCAGCGTTTCCAGCCCGTTGATGCCGGGCATGTTCAGATCGAGCAGGATCAGATCCGGATCGTGCTGTTCTGCCAGCGTGACCCCTTGCTCACCGTTGCTGGCTTCGGCGATGACCTGTAGGCGAGCATCCATGCCAATCAGCTGTTTTACGCCGTTGCGCAGCATCGGGTGGTCGTCGATCAGTAAGATTGTGGCGGCGGTTTCTGTCGTCATGGTGTCTCCGTTAGTCGATGGCGTGGTTATCCGGCGTGAAGCTGACTCGCACCTCGGTGCCGCCGCCGCTGCGCGGTAAAATGTCACAGCGGCCGTGCAGGCTCTTGGCGCGATCGCGCATGATGATCAAGCCGTAATGATCGGGGCGGGACGTCTCGGCCGGCAGGCCGCGTCCGTTGTCGCATACGCTCAGGGTCACTTCGCCCCGTTTGTTGATGACCTGAATGCTCACCTGGCTGGCGGCGGCGTGCTTCAGGATATTGCTGAGCGCCTCGCGGGCGATCTGCAGCAGGTGAATGGCCTGGTAGGCGGGCACCGTGCGCGGCCCCAGCTGATAATCGAGATGGATGGTCAGGCCCAGTTTGGGATTGAACTCCGCGACCGTCGATTGCAACGCCGCCAGCAGGCCCGGCTCGGTCAGCTGCAGGCGGAAGGTGGTCAGCAGCTCGCGCAGTTGGCGATAGGCGCCGTTCAGCTCTTCGCGCATCTGCTGCACCAGCGCCTGACTGGCGGACGAAAGCGTTTCGCCCTGCATCTGCAGGCAGGCGATCTGCATTTTCAGGCAGGAGAGCGATTGGGCGATAGAGTCGTGCAGCTCGCGGGCGATCGCCGCCCGTTCTTCCATCAGCATCAGCTGCTGCTGGTGGTCGACCTGACGCTCGATGGCCAGCACGCTGGTCAACTGCTCCACCAGGGTGTTGATCAACTGGCGGTGCTCATCGTTCAGCGGCTGTTGCGGCGCATGCTGCGCCACGATCACGCCGTAGTCGCCGAGCTTGTCGCTCAGGCTCCAGCTCAGCGACGGGTTGTCGGGATGCTGGCGGTCGCTGTCGTTCAGGCAGGCGCTGCAGACCGGATTATGGCAATGCTCCGGCCGCAGCGGCTGGTTGCCGCTCAGCTGCAGCAGCGGCTCCCGGCTGTCGTTTTCGTACAGCCGTACCTGAATGGCGCGCAGCGGCGTCAGGGTTTGCAGTTGATTGAGCAGCGGCGTCAGGCGGCTGCACAGCGGTTCGCTGGCGTGCAGCAGGCGGCTGGCGCGATAGAGGAAGCTCAGCACCTGATTCTTCTGCTGCAGGTCGGCGGTCTTCTCGGCCACGCGCTGCTCCAGCCCGCTGTAGGTGGCCGACAGCTCGTCGGACATGGTGTTCAACGCGCCGCCGAGCGACGCCATTTCATCCTGGTGGCCGCGCTGTGCGAAGCGGCGGCTAAAGTCGCCGCGGCCCACCGCCAACGCCATCTCCACCAGCTGTCGCCACGGATGCAGCAACCGGCGGCGCAGGTAGCAGGTGGTGCCGATCAGCAGCAGCAGGGTCAGCGCGATGAAACCGGCTTGCACCAGCGTCACCATCAGCAGGCGGCGCTCGGTTTGCCTGTCGATATCCGAGACCAGCTTATCCAGCAGCTGCACGAAGTGCGCCACCTGCGGCGCGGCGTCGGCCGGGCGCTGCGCGCTGCGCAGGCGAGGTTGCAGGGTCTGTTGCCAATAGTCGCGCAGGGCGTCGAAAGGTTGCGTCAGCCCTTCCTGTTCCACCGAACGCTGCAGATCGGGGCTGTTTTCGTCGCGCTCCAGTTCGCGGATCAACGTTTCATGCCGTTCATCCAGCGGCACCTGCGCCAGCAGCCGGTAGCTTTGCATACGCAGCGAGCCGGCCTTGTTGATGGCGTGCGCATTGCCCTGAATGCTCTGAGACATCCAGGCGGAAATCCCCATGCCGGCCACGTCCAGAATGCCCGACAGCAACATCAGCAGGGCGACCTGATTCACGATCGAAAGCGGGGCCAACAGGCGTTTCATAAGCACGGATTCCTGGCGTTTGGCGCCGCTGAGGCTCAGGGACGAAGGCGGCGATGGAGGTAAACAAGTAACGATTCAGCCGTATTTTTGATTATCCCTGAGCATAACCCCATACCTCGAATGAAGTACCCATTAGTTTCCGGCGGGGGGGCAGGACGATGAAAGTGATGCGAGTTTTATTTTCAATGTATTGATTTTAATTGATTTAATTTTTAGTTGTGGCGTACCCCTAAGGGGATGAGGGCGCTATTTGCGGCGCCAACTACTTGCATTCGGGTTGATATACATCAACTTTACCGCCGGGGCCGCCCCCTAGGGTGTGCGGAATGATCCCCCGTATCTGAGGTTTTTATGTCGCAACTTGCAACGCCTTCATCAAAGAAAACCGGTGCGCTGATTCAGGACTGGCGTCCTGAAGACAGCGCCTTTTGGCAGCAGCGTGGCCATCGTATTGCCACCCGCAACCTGTGGATTTCCATTCCCTGTCTGCTGCTGGCCTTCTGCGTCTGGATGCTGTTCAGCGCCGTCGCGGTCAACCTGAACAAGGTGGGCTTCACTTTCACTACCGACCAGCTGTTCCTCCTGACGGCGCTGCCGTCGGTTTCAGGCGCTATTTTACGCGTGCCGTATGCATTCGTGATCCCGCTGTTTGGCGGCCGCCGCTGGACCGCCATCAGCACCTGTTTCCTGCTGGTGCCGTGCCTGTGGTTGGGATTCGCGGTACAGGACAGCAGCACGCCGTACAGCGTGTTCGTCATCATTTCCCTGCTGTGCGGCTTCGCCGGCGCCAACTTTGCCTCCAGCATGGCCAACATCAGCTTCTTCTTCCCGAAAGCGCGTCAGGGCGGTGCGTTGGGGCTTAACGGCGGGTTGGGAAATCTGGGCGTCAGCGTTATGCAGCTGGTCGCGCCGCTGGCGATCTCTTTCAGCCTGTTCGGCCTGTTTGGCGGTACGGCGCAAAATCAGGCAGAGGGAGGCCAACTGTGGCTGGAAAACGCCGCCTGGATCTGGGTGCCGTTCCTGCTGGTGGCCACGCTGGCGGCCTGGTTCGGCATGAACGATCTGGCGGCGGCCAAGGCATCATTACGTCAGCAACTGCCGGTGCTTAAGCGCGGGCATTTGTGGATGCTGAGTTTGCTGTACCTCGCGACCTTCGGATCTTTCATCGGTTTCTCCGCCGGCTTCGCCATGCTGTCGAAGACGCAGTTCCCGGACGTGGTGATCCTGCATTACGCGTTCTTCGGGCCGTTCCTCGGGGCGCTGGCGCGACCGGTTGGCGGTGCGCTGTCTGACCGCTTCGGCGGCGTGCGGGTGACGTTGATCAACTTTGTGGTCATGGCCGTTTTCGCCGCGCTGTTGTTCCTGACCTTGCCGAGTGCGGGGGAGGGAGGTTCGTTCATCGCCTTCTACGGCATCTTTATGGTGCTGTTCCTCACTGCGGGGCTGGGCAGCGGCTCGACTTTCCAAATGATTGCCGTCATTTTCCGTAAAATCACTGTCGATCGCGTCAAAGCGGCCGGCGGCAGCGATGAAAGCGCGCAGCGTGAAGCGGTGACGGACTCTGCTGCCGCATTGGGCTTTATCTCGGCGATTGGCGCGGCCGGCGGTTTCTTCATTCCTCAGGCGTTCGGCACCTCGCTGGCGATGACCGGTTCGCCGGCGGGGGCGATGAAAGTGTTCCTGGTGTTTTATACCGCGCATTACTCCCGGTCATTCGCTGATTAGCCACTGCACGGTTACGGTCTGCATATTCACCGGGCCAGTAACCCGCACCTTTTCGGGGAGGGATAAGCGCGCTGATTTTCTTACGCCGCAGTTCATCGTGACAGAGCCGGGTGTCGTAAGCGCCGTCTGCCGATGCTGCCCTGATTTTTCTGTGAGTCTGCCGGATAAGACCCGGGAAGGCTTCTGAGTCCGTCACATTGTTCAGCGACAGGTCTGCACAGATGATTTCATGTGTGTTGCTGTCAACTGCCAGATGCAGCTTACGCCAGATACGGCGGCGTTCCTGGCCATGCTTTTTGACTTTCCACTCGCCTTCACCGAAGACCTTCAGCCCGGTGGAATCAATCACCAGATGCGCGATTTCACCCCGGGTGAACGTTTTGAAACTGACATTAACCGACTTTGCGCGCTTGCTGACACTGGTGTAATCCGGGCAGCGCAACGGAACATTCATCAGTGTAAAAATGATCCTGTGCGTGGTGATCACTTGGGCGGTGTATGGCCGCAAGAAAAAGGCCTGAGTATCAAACGGCTTTCTCTATCCCTTCCCGACAGGGGAGGGATATTTCGTTCATTCCGAGTCATCTCTTCTCTCCTCCTCAGTGAAATTTTCTGTCTTTAGGTAAAATTCTCATCCCCGATTACCGTTTTTTTCTTTTTTTATAGCACTATCTCTCAATGTCAGAATGCTTTCGCGTAAACGGATTATATTATTTGCACGGTTTTTTCTTTTTATTGAGAGTATTCCTGCATTAAATCATTAATGCCTTTCCCGCAGGTTAAATGAAATTTCCGGGAGGGTGAGGCATAATTAGTGCGATTGTTATAAGATCATCTATAGGGTTTTGTCTTAGGTGCTGCGCCCATCCAGTGGAATGAGCACCGGGGTTAAATCAGACAACTCTCATTCTGTTTTTTCCGGCTTTTTGTAGTCTATCTGGCAATCAGATTAGGTGGAAAAACAGGATGAATTCACGTGGCGGAATGAAATTTCACAATTTTATTCGATTAACAATCAAACAACACTGCTGGCTTTTTCTTTTAAAATCAATTGGGTGCTAGTTTGAATTTTACGGTAATCATGAAAGAAATCCATGTTGCCAACAGGGAAAAAGAGTCGTTTGGATAAACATAACATTCTTAATAAGGCCTAATGTAAAAAATGAAATCAGAAAATTTTTATAAAAGCCAATATCCAATGGATGCAACCTGTTGAGTTTACATTTAATTTCTTGAACATTTTTTGATATTTCTATACAAAGTGTGCAGGACAGGCACGCTAAGGAAATTAAAAGTGAATCTTGATAAAAGAATAAAGATTAGGAATCTCGATGTTCTGACTCCTGCCGGGGAGAAATTCCGTCTGCGTTGGAAGGAGTATCAAATTCTTTCGCTGCTTGTCGCCAGATCACCAGAACTGGTTACCCGAACGGAAATTATAGAAAATATCTGGAAAGGAACGTATTGTTCAGATTCAACGATAAATCAAACAATTAAATCTATTCGTCAGAAAATTAGCGATGGGGAACATACGCTTATCAGAACCATTCCTCGTTTGGGTTACAAGGTGGAAAATCAAGCCGTTTTTCACTTTATATCCGAAGATGAGGACTACGCTGACGACGATATATTAAATGACGGCAATGATATTGGCGCTGATATTCAAGCGGAACTTTCCGAAAACGAAAGTGAATCGCCTGAAATCAACGAAGAGAAAATAGATAAGCCGCGTAAATCGCCCCTTGTTGCTGCACCTGTCGCAACGATGGAATCAGCCAAAGCACCGGTGCAGGAAAAGAATCCGGCGGCAGTGCGTCGCTTTTTCAGCATGCCTGCCAGCCGCGTAGTGAAATACCTGACGGTATTCGCTTCGTTGCTGGTTATTTCACATTTTTCATATGTGCTCGGTAACCAAACTCGCCCACCGGTGATCAATGATATTCAGAACAACACGCGCGTCGTGTTGACGCTGACGCTGAATAATCCCCATACCAACAGCCCGCAAACCCTGTTCTGCCTGTACCAGGGCGAGAGCATGGAACAGGCGACCATCGAATGTGTCGATCCTAAGCAAGGGCAGCTTAAATTGCCGGTAAAATATGAGACCTCTTCTACGCCGGGTAAAGGTCGGATTAATCTCATATTGCCGAATAAAACCTTGCAATATCAAGTTGCTTACGATGTTAAAAATTAACGCTGAATGAGGTTTTATCTTTAGCGATAATTTTACATTTGATGAAATCTTTTATTTCATTATTTGTTATTTGAAAGCCAGGTTCGATTTGTCCAGTCTGGAACTCATTACCTAACGCATATTAGCGCCCTGTTTCCATTGCGGTGACAGGAATAATGAGAAACCTGCTGAGTGACAAATTATGGATAAGCGTAAAGTAGCTATTATCGGGGGTTCCGGTTTTATCGGAACACGCCTGGCGAAACGTCTCAGTGAGCGCGACGACCTGACGTTGGTCATCGTTGACAAGCAACCCAGCGCACATTTTCCGGCGCTCTATCAGTATGGCGATGTGACGCAGCCCCAGACCTTGCAAGAACCGCTGGCGGGCTGTGACGCCATCATTAATCTGGCGGCGGAGCATCAGGACAATGTCGATCCTATTTCGCTCTATTACCAGGTCAATGTCGAAGGCGCACGCCATGTCTGCATGACCGCCTCCGCATTGAATATTCGCCAAATCATTTTCACCTCCTCGGTTGCCGTTTACGGGTTCGTTGAACAGGAAACCGATGAAGGGGGGCGTTTCGAGCCCTTCAACCATTACGGCAAGTCCAAGCTCGAAGCGGAATATGTTTATGAAGCCTGGCGCAAGGCGGATAGCGCAAACAAATTGACCATCATCCGCCCGACGGTGGTTTTCGGGGAAGGCAACCGCGGCAACGTGTATAACCTGTTCCGCCAGATCGCCAGCGGCCGATTCGTGATGATTGGCAGCGGTAATAATATGAAGTCGATGGCCTACGTTGAAAATATTGCCGCGCGGCTGGAACATGCGCTGGATCAACAGTCAACGTATCAGGTCAGCAACTACGTCGATAAACCGGACTTTACGATGAATCAGTTGGTCGACGTTATTTCCTCTTCCCTGGGCAGAGAGAATAAGACGATTCGCATTCCCTATGCCGTAGGCATATGCGGCGCAACCGCCTTGGATGTTGTCAGTAAAATAAGTCGCAAAAAATTCCCAATCAGCCGCGTCAGAGTGCAGAAATTCTGCGCCAGAACGCAATTTAAAAGTAGTGTGCGGAATGATTTCGTGGCGCCGGTAGAACTTGATTCGGCAATCGAAAGAACCATTAAGCATGAGTTTTCTGAGAGATAACTTAATCGCACGCTGGCGTTATTTACCTCTTTCCGCCGAAAAGCGGATAAATCTGCATTTTTCAGGATTAATTCATGCTGACTTATATCCTGGCAGGATCAATTTTGTTTTTGTTAATAGCGCATTGGGAGCTGTAACTCAAGGGCGGTAGCGTGCTTATTCGCTGGAGGAACGATGTTATATCAACTGAGCGTGATATTTGTGCTGGCGGTCGCCTGGGTGCTTATTGCCCGCCGGGCCGCTTTGGTGGTGGGGTTGGTGGATAAGCCCAATGCGCGCAAGCAACATCTGGGGCATATTCCGCTGGTCGGCGGCATCGCCGTGTACCTGACGCTGATGCTAATGACGCTGTGGCAACCCGCCTGGCTGCCCGACAGCGCCGTCTATCTGTTGTGCGTCACGGCGCTGGTGGTGTTGGGCGTACTGGATGACCGCTTTGATCTGCCCGTGGCGCCGCGCGTCATGGTGCAGGGAGGGATCGCGCTGGCGATGATGCTGGCGGCAGGGATGCAGCTTTCCTCACTGGGCTATGTCTGGGGCCATCAGGAAGTGATGCTCGGTTATGGCGCGCTGCTGCTTACGCCGCTGGCGGTCTGGGGGGCAATCAACGCCTACAACATGGTCGACGGCATCGATGGGCAGCTGGGCGCCTTGTCCTGCGTCACCTTCGTGGCGTTGGCCATCCTGTTCGGATTGGGCGGCCGGGAAGACCTGGCGTTGTGGTGTCTGGGCCTGATCGTCGCGCTGGCAGCTTATCTGCTGTTTAACCTGAGTCTGTTCGGTGCGCGCAACAAGATCTTTATGGGAGACGCCGGCAGCATGGTGATCGGCTTTAGCGTGCTGTGGCTGGTGTTGCTGGCGACGCAGGGGCCGCAGGCGGTGATGCGCCCGGTCACCGCGCTGTGGCTGATCGCCATTCCCCTGATGGACATGGTGACTGTGATGGTGCGCCGCCTGTTGCGCCGCCAAAGCCCCTTCAAAGCGGGCCGCGATCACTTACACCATATTTTGATGCGCCGCGGGCTCAATGCGCGCCAGGCGCTGGCAATGAGCACCATGCTGGCGGTGACGCTGGCCTGCGTCGGCATTTGCAGCGAAGTGTTGAAGCTGCAGGAAAGCCTGATGCTGGTGGCGTTTCTGCTCTGTTTCTGCGGTTATTTCGCCATGCTGCGTGAACCGCGCCAGGCAACGGTACTCCGCGACAACCCCAGCGTTGGCCGATAATCCTCTCACGGGCTGCGGCAGCAGCCCGTTTATCACGGTACCTCCATGAATCTTCATTTGGCCCTTTTGATGCCGTTGGTCTGCACCTCCGCGCTGTTGAGCGGTTGTACGGTGGTCCCCGGCTCGCATTTACCGACCAGTGGAAAAGCCATCGTCGTGCAGCAGGACGACGATTTCGATTTGAATAACCAGGTACAGGTCTATCGCATGTCGCCGATGCTGCTGCAGAAAATGCGGCGCGTAGAACCGGTCGCCCGGCCGAACCCGGCGCTGGATCAGCGGTTGCAGAGTTATCAATACCGCATCGGCGTCGGCGACGTGTTGAACGTCACGGTTTGGGATCACCCCGAGTTGACCACGCCGGCCGGGCAGTACCGCAGCGCCAGCGACACCGGCAACTGGGTGCATGCGGATGGCACGATCTTTTATCCCTATATCGGGCGCGTGGCGGTG
This sequence comes from Serratia sp. HRI, assembly GCF_010119335.3. Lineage (NCBI taxonomy): Bacteria > Pseudomonadati > Pseudomonadota > Gammaproteobacteria > Enterobacterales > Yersiniaceae > Serratia > Serratia sp. HRI. The sequence continues at coordinate 4,971,655 of NZ_CP083690.1, forward strand.
GTGGGCAAAACCGTCACCGAAGTGCGCAGCCTGATTGCCGGCCGTCTGGCGCAGTATGTGGAAAGCCCGCAGGTGGACGTCAGCATCGCCGCTTTCCGCTCGCAGAAGGCTTACGTGACCGGCGAAGTGAAAACCTCCGGCCAACAGGCGATCACCAACGTGCCGTTGACCATCCTGGACGCGATCAACGCCGCCGGCGGCCTGACGGACAACGCCGACTGGCGCAACGTAGTGCTGACCCATCAGGGCAAGGAGCGGGCTATCTCGCTGCAGGCGCTGATGCAGCGCGGCGACATCAGCCAGAACGCGCTGCTGCAGCCGGGCGACATCCTCTACATCCCGCGCAATGACGAACTGAAAGTGTTCGTGATGGGCGAGGTGGGTAAGCAAGCGACGCTGAAGATGGATCGCAGCGGCATGACCCTGACCGAAGCCCTCGGATCTTCCGAAGGGATCAGCCAGACGGTGGCGGATGCGACCGGGGTGTTCGTGATCCGGCCGAGCGGCGGTAAAACGCCGCAGCGGCTGGCGACGCTGTATCAGTTCGATCTCTCAGACGCCAGCGCGCTGGCGATGGGCGCTGAATTTCAGCTGCAACCTTACGACGTCGTGTACGTCACTGCGGCGCCGGTCGCGCGCTGGAACCGTTTGATCAGCCAGCTGGTGCCGACCATCAGCAGCTTTAACGATCTCAGCGAGGCGACCTTGCGCGTGCGCAATTGGTAACTCCGCAGGGTGAATAAGGAACAGAAGATGAAAAACAATGCGCTGTCCGTGATGGTGGCCGAACAAGATGAAAAGCTGGAGTGGGAGCGCCTGATCGGGCCGCTGTGGGATAACCGTTGGCGGATCGCCGCCGTGACCGGTTTGGCCGGCGTGCTGGGTGTCGCCTACGCCCTGCTGGCCACCCCGGTATACCAGGCCACGGCGGTGGTGCAGGTGGAGAAGCAGCTGTCCGGCGATTCGCTGCTGCGTGAAACGCTGGACAGCTCGATGGGGCAAAGTTCGGCGACGGAGGATGAGGTGACGCTGGTCAAGTCACGCTACGTGCTGGGCAAAACGGTGGACGCCCTCGGCCTGACGGTGCGCGTCAGCCCGGACTATTTCCCGGTGTTCGGCAAAGGCTTTGCCCGGCTGAGCGGCGAAAAGCCGCCGGTCCTGGACATTGCCACGCTGACGACGCCGGAGGACATGCTGGACGAAACGCTGACGCTGACGGTGCGCGACGGACAGCATTACGAATTGAGCCATGACGGCGACAAGCTGTTCAGCGGCGTGGTCGGGCAGCCGGTGGCGCAGGGCGGTTGGAACATGACCGTCTCGGCGCTGGACGCGGCGCCGGGCGCCAGCTTTACCGTGGTCAAAGTCGCGCGTCAAAAAGCGGTGGACGATCTGCGTAAATACCTGGACGTGGCGTCGGGTGGCAAGGACAGCGGCATCATGACCTTTACGCTGCCGAGCGAAGATCCGCAGAATGCCGAGGCGATGCTGAAGAACATCACCGATAACTATCTGCAGCAGAACGTGGATCGCAAAACGGAAGAGACGCAGCGTATGCTGGCGTTCCTGCAAGAGCAGCTGCCGCAAACGCAAACCTCATTGAACAACGCCGAAACCCAGCTCAATCAATTCCGCCAGCAAAACGACTCGGTGGATCTGTCGCTGGAAGCCAAATCGGTGTTGGACACGCAGGTGCAGCTCGAGGCCCAGCTCAACGAGCTGACCTTCAAGGAAGCGGAGATCTCCAAGCTCTATACCCGCGCGCACCCGGCTTACCGGGCGCTGCTGGAAAAGCGCGCCACGCTGGAGGCGGAAAAGGCGCGGCTGGGTAAACAGGTGCAGACGCTGCCGAAAATGCAGCAGGAGATCCTGCGCCTCACCCGCGACGTGCAGGTGGATCAGCAGGTTTACATGCAGCTGATGAACAAGCAGCAGGAGCTGAGCATCAGCAAGGCCGGCACGGTGGGCAACGTTCGCATCATCGACGAGGCGGAAACCGCTATCCGGCCGATTAAGCCGCAAAAGGCGTTGATCGTGCTGTTGGCGCTGCTGCTGGGCGCGGCGGGCGCCGCCTCGGTCGTGCTGTTGCGCGCGGCTTTCCATCGCGGCATCAATGACATCGATACCCTGGAGAGACGGGGCATCAACGTCTACGCCACCGTACCGCTGTCGCCGTGGCAGGTGAAGCGCAACCGCGAACAGCGTCATTTGCTGCCCAAATCCGGCGGCCGGCGCTTGCCGATCCTGGCGGTGGCCGAACCGACGGATCTGTCGGTGGAAGCGATCCGCAGCCTGCGCACCAGCCTGCATTTCGCCATGATGGAGGCCAAGAACAACATTCTGATGGTCTCCGGTGCCAGCCCGGAAAGCGGCAAGAGCTTTACCAGTACCAACCTGGCGGTGGTGGTGGCGCAGGCCGGGCAGCGGGTGCTGTTGATCGACGCCGATATGCGCAAAGGCTTTCTGCACCGCTGGCTGGCGGATGACGGGCATCAGGGCCTGTCCGACCTGCTGGTGGGCAACGTGATGGCGGAACAGGCGGTGCGGAAAACCGCCATCGCCAATCTGGACTTCGTGCCGCGCGGCCAGGTGCCGCCGAACCCGTCCGAACTGCTGATGCACCGCCGTTTCGCCGATTTTCTGCGCTGGGCCGGGCAAAACTACGATCTGGTGCTGATCGATACGCCGCCGATTCTGGCGGTGACGGATGCGGCGATCGTCGGCAATCACGCCGGCACCTCACTGCTGGTGGTGCGTTTTGAGGTCAACACCGTCAAGCAGATTGAAACCAGCATGCGCCGTTTCGAACAGAATGGGGTGGGGATCAAGGGCGTGATCCTCAACGGCATGGTGAAAAAGGCGGCAACCGACATGAGCTACTACAACTTCGCCTACCCAAGCCATCGGGAAGATCGCCCACAGGCAGGGGAATAAGCGGGTGAAGGCCATTATCACCAATGCCCTGTGGCTGATGCTCGAACGCGTTTCGCTCAGCCTGTCCGGCATCTTCGTCTCCATTTACGTTGCGCGCTATCTGGGGCCCGCGCAGTTTGGCGCGCTCAACTATCTGTTGGCGACGATTGCCATCGTGGTGCCATTGGTGCAGTTGGGCGCCGACAGCATCATTTTCAACCGCGTCGCCCGCCGACAGCCGAGCGGCATTCGCCTGATGCTGGCGTCAATACGCCTGCGCCGTTGGCTGTTCCTGGCGGTGACGCTGCCGATACTGACATGGAGCTATTTCAGCCAATCGCCCGCCAGCCAACTGATGACGTTGTTGCTGCTTGTCAGCGCCTATTTCTCGATTCAGGACGTGTACAAGATTTATTACGATGCCCGCCTGCAGTCGAAACGCAATACGCTGATCAACAACCTGGCGCTGCTGCTGTCGATCGGGCTGCGGCTGGCACTGGTGAGCGCCGCGCTGCCGCTGGTGTGGTTCGCGGTGCCCTACATCCTCAGCAGCGCCGTACCTTACCTGGCGCGCCTCTGGTTATTCCGTGGGGAAGCTGCGGCCTCGCCGCGGGTTACGCCGCGCCAGGCCGGGCGCTATGGCCGTTATTTGCTCAAGGTGGGCCTGCCGCTGGCCATCTCCAGCCTGTCGATAGTGATCTATACCCGCATCGATCAAATCATGCTGGGCAATCTGGTCGGCGAGCAGGCGGTAGGCTGGTTCAGTGCTGCCACCACCCTCAGCCAAGGCTGGGTGTTCGTGCCGATGGCGCTGATCACCTCATTGATGCCGGGCATTGCCAGCTGTCGCGATCCGTTGGAGCAGGAATACCGTATCCGGGTGCTTTATCTGGTGGTCTTGGGCCTGTCGTTGCCGGTGTTGCTGGGCCTATGGTGGTTCGCTCACCCGGCCATTGCGCTGCTGTACGGTGCCGCTTTCCAACCGGCCGCCAGCATCCTGGCTATTTGTACGCTGACCTCGCTGTTCTCGGTCATGGGGACGGTTTCGTACCGCAGCATCGTGCTGTTCGCCGGCTATCGCTTTATCGCCATCAAGATGCCGTTGGTGGCCGTGGCGAACGTGGTGATGAATCTGCTGCTGATCCCGCGCTACGGCCTGATCGGTGCGGCGGTGTCTACGCTGCTGGCGGAGTTCATTTCGTTCTTCGTGCTGAACAGTTTATTCCGTGGCGGAAAAATTACCCGACTGCAGCTGACCTGTTTTTACTGCTTGCCGCGTCTTGTCAGCAAATTAAGGAGAGAACATGTTAAACATCCTGGTTAAAAACATTTCCAAGCGCCTGCCCGATGCCTGGCACCATCAGGTTAAATACGCGCTCTATTTCAAGAAGCTGCCGCACCTGTCAAAACCGACCGGCTTCAGCGAAAAGATCATGCGTCGCAAAATTTATCCGCGCAGCATCTACACCACCTTGTCGGACAAGTTCAAGGTACGTGAATTTATCGCCGGTCTGTGGGGCGAGGAGTATCTGGTGGAACTGTATGCGCATGGCACTGAGCTCAGCTACGACATGTTCAGGCAATTGCCCAACGCCTTCGTGCTGAAGGCCAACCACGGCAGCGGTTATAACCGGTTGGTGTTCGACAAGCGGCAGGTTAGCTACGCGGAGTTGTACGATCTCAGCAACGCGTGGATGCGCAGCAACTTTTACGAGCAGAGTCGCGAAAAGCATTATCTGGATATCGAACCCTGCATCATGGTGGAGCGCCTGTTGCTGGATGGCGAGCAGGTGCCGAACGATATCAAGTTTCATTGTTTCAACGACAATCATGAAATTCGCATGTTCATCCAGGTGGATTATCAGCGTTTCGGCACTCATCGGCGCGATATTTTCGATATCGACTGGAACCGCACCGAAATCCGTATCAGCTTGCCGAATGCCGACGAACCGATGCCGCGCCCTACGCGGCTGGACGAAATGACGCGTTTGGCTCGCCAGGCAGCGCAGCAGTTCTCTTATGTCCGCGTGGATTTCTACCAGGTCGGCGAGAAGGTGTATTTCGGTGAGTTGACGTTTACGCCTGGCGCGGGGTTAAGCAAGCTGATGCCGAAAAACATTGAGCAGGAATGGGGCAGTTATTTTACTGAGTAAACACTTATGCAAAGAGTCGCCTCCAATTTTCAAATGCATGCCAACCCCGGTTATAATCAGTCGCGGGATTTAGTCAATCAATCCATCGTATTGACCTTTCTGCTGATGTTTTTCGTGAAAACTTTCCTGACCTCGGGATCGTTCAACAGCGAGCTGATTAATAAAACCGTGATGGGGCTTAATGGCCTGATGTTGCTCTATGTCGGTTATGCATTTTTTATCGCTACGCTGGCGGAAAAAGCGGTTGCGGGTTTTTTGGCTCTGTTGTTTCTGGTTAATATTGCCACCGGGCATGGGGATTATCTGTTTGGCGCGGTATTCAGCACGGCGGTGATCATTTTATTTCGCCGCATAGACATGGGACGTGGCGCTGAAATGTTTGCTGTCGCCTTTGTGGTGGCAGGGTTGCTGATGGTCATTCCCTATAGCTTTTACACCAATGGGTTTGTTTATCTTGATGAACGTTACGGCAACAGATTAACGCTGGGTTTCGATAACCCGAATACCCTGGCGTATTATTCTTTTGCCTTGTTCGCCACACTGCTGTGCCTGATCGACCATGCGAAATTAACGCGTGGAATGAAAAATATTGCGTCGTTGGCGGTATCGGCGTTAATTCTCCCGGTGCTGATGTATTCCTATTCTCGCACCTGTTTTATGCTGGCGTTGTTGATGTTATTGCTGTTTTGGCTGGCGCCGCTGCTGCGTGTCGCCCCCAATAGAAAAGTCTGCATCGTGCTGACGTTGGTTATTGTCGGCTTTCAATTCGCCAGCGTTATGCTCTGGGGCAGCAATCCGGCATTGGACGTCCTCTTGAACCAGGCGTTGACCGGGCGAGTCTGGTTCTCCTGGCAGATGTTTCAGTCGGTGGGGTTACCCAATCCGCTGTTCGGCATGAATATAGAACCTTATAAACCCGTCGATTTCTTCTTCATTGCCATGTTTTATTCGGCCGGTGGCATCGCCTCTGTCGTCATGCTTTTCTGTTATTTTCACCTGTTGGGTAACATGCGCAAGCTGAGTCGATTCATGCGCTGGGTGGTGGTGGTTTTCCTGTTAACAACGTTGACGGAAACCTATTTTTTGGTCCCGGTATTTAACGTGTCGTTATTGTTGCTTTGCCGTGGAAAAGAAATGATAAATTCTAAATTAGAGGGTTAAGAAATGGATTTCTCGATCGTGATCCCTATTTACAATAGTGCACGCTATCTGCCTAAAACTCTGAAGCGGGTTTTCAACGCTTGCCAGGGGTTCGACTATCAGGTGATTTTGGTTGATGATTGCTCTGACGAGGATGATATCAAATATATTCGCCAGATAGCAGCAACCAATAGCAACGTGATGCTGCACGAGAAAAAAAAGAAGAGCAATGCGGCGGTATCGCGTAACTTAGGCATCAAGTTGGCGCAATCGGAGATCGTGTTTTTTCTCGATTCTGATGATTACTTCACAACCAACTATATTATCCGCCGCATGAATAAACATGAAGATCGCCATATTGATATTATCTTCGGTAACTATGCGGAGGTGAGCGGCGATTCGGTACGTGACTTCAACTTCCACTACAAATCCGGCTCTTCCGGCGAAGATTTTCTTTTTCTGGAAATGGGCGATATTCGTTCATCCACCATCAGCATACGTAAAAAAAGCGATCGCCGCTTTTTATTTCCCGAGTTCCTCAATAAGCATCAGGATTGGGGTTTTTTGGTCAATGCCACCAATTTGGGCGCGCATGTGGCGCACGACGCCGGCGGAGGGGTGTTTCTCGACGCAGGGCGCTACGGGCGCATGACGGCGAAGCTTAATCTGGAGGCCAGCGATCGCTTTATCAATACCTTCCTCAGCCCCAGCGATCGGCATATCAGCGGGTTCGCCTGCAAACACCTGCTGGCCTCGCTGTATTCGGAGAACGCCCAGGCGTTCAATTATTACTCGTCGCGCATCGTGCGGCGCAGCCTGAGCGGCAAGTTCAAGATGATCAAATGGTATGGCGATTGTCTGGCGCGGTTGGGGTTGTTCTCGGTTGGCGGCCGGCTGCTGCGCAATGTGCGCCAGGGATTCAGGAGATGATATGCAACCACGCAAGGTAATCATCGTTATCGAAAATATAGCGGGCAAGGGTGGAACTGAACGGGTCGCCAGCGGTTTGGCCAATGCGCTGGCGCGTCTGCCGGGCTACGAGGTGGCGCTGTTTTCGCTGTTTGGCGAGCGGAGCTTCTTTCCGCTGGCGAACGACGTCCGGCTGCGCTGCGGCGACGGCGATTCGCTGTTCTGGCCATGGCGGCTGGCGATGGCCCTGCGGCGTGAACGTGCGGACGTGATCATTACCGTTTCCATGGGGAAACTGTCGGTGGTGGTGACGCCTTTTCTGCGTTTGTTCTGTGCCCGCAGCCGGCTGCTGTTGAGTGAACACGTCAGCTTTCACCAGTATCCGCGCGTATTTAAGTGGTTGAAGTTGCTGGTTTACCGGCTGGGTGACCGCGTGATTTTCCTGACGCGGCAAGATAGCGATGCCATCGCTCGCTGGGTGGGGGCCGGGAAATGTCGGGTGATCGAGAACGTTTCACCGTTCGGCACGCAGGCGCCGACGCCGACGCTGCAGAAAAAGGTGGCGCTGGCGGTGGGGCGATTGAGCAATCAGAAAGGCTTCGATCGTCTGATCGCGTTGTGGCGAGGAGTGGCGGCGCAGGCGCCGGATTGGCGGCTGCTGATTATTGGCGACGGTCCGGAGCGCGACGCATTGCGGCGGCAGATTGAAGACGCCGGGTTGGAGCGGCAGGTGAGCCTGCTGCCGGCCACCGCCGACGTGGCGGCCTATTATCGCCAAGCCAGCCTGTATCTGATGACTTCTCGCTATGAAGGGTTGCCGATGGTGCTGATCGAAGCCATGAGTTTCGGCCTGCCGCTGGTGGCCTACGACTGCAAGACCGGCCCGGCCGAGTTGATAGATGATGGCGTCAACGGCTATCTGGTGCCCGATGACGACGCCGCCGCCTTCAGCGAAGGGGTGATCAAACTGATGCTCGATCCGGGTTTGCGTGAGCACTTTTCTCTCGCCGCGTTAGAGAAGTCCCGTCGTTTTTCTCCCGAACGTATTTATCCCGAGTGGCAACAGCTCACCGAGTGAGGACAGAATGGAAAAGATATCCGTGATAATGCCGGCCTACAATGCGGCGAACTCTATTAAAGAGTCGATTCTAGGCGTGCTGAATCAGCGATTTACCGATTATCACCTGTATGTGATCGATGATGCGTCCACCGACGACACTGCCGAGGTGGTGCGGCCGTTTATCCACGATCGCCTCACCTACATACGCAATGAGCATAACCAGGGCGTGGCGGAAACGCGCAACATCGGCATTGAGGCGGCGAAAGGCGACTATATCGCCTTCTGCGACAGTGATGACGTATGGCTCCCCAACAAGCTGTCGCGCCAGGCGAGCATTTTGCAAACCCGCCGCTACGACGTGGTGTGTTCCCATTATTACACCTTCGAAGACGACCTGAAGTTGATCAAAAACACCCGTGGTGCGGATGAACTTATTGGCTATCAGGACATGTTGAAAAGCAACTGGATCGGCAATCTCACCGGGATTTACAACCAGAAGCGCATCGGTAAGGTGTATCAGCAAAAAGTGGGTCATGAGGACTATTTGATGTGGCTGGCGGTGCTGCAGAAGGCGCGTAACGGGCTGGCCTACTGCATTCCCGAACCGCTGGCCTGTTACCGATTGTCTACCCACTCGCTGTCGGGCAACAAAATCCGCGCCGCGGACTGGCAATGGCGGATTTACCGTCAGCATTTGGGGCTGTCTTACCAGAAATCCTGCTATCTGTTCGCCACTTACCTGTTCAACGCCGTGGTGAAAAGGAAATGACCATGAAGGGGATGTATCAGATGGCGGCTCTGGGCTGTTGCGCCTGGTGGAGCGCCTCGGCTCTGGCGCAGAGCTGCCAACCCAATCTGTTGGCCAACCCCGGCTTTGAGGAGGGGCTCAGCGGCTGGCGTGCGCAGGGCGCACAGGCCGACGGCGATGCGCACAGCGGCCGTGGCAGTCTGCGTTATGACAATGCAGATGCCGCGCAGTACCGCACCTTCAGTCAGATGCTGCGGGTTGCGCCCGGGCAGACGATCGATTTCGGCGTCTGGCTCAAGACCCATGGCGTACGCGGGCAAAGCCGCGACGGCGGCGCCGGGGTTTATCTGCAGAGCTTCGATGCGCAGGGGCGCTTTCTGGAAGGCAGCTATCCGGCAGGGGTGACCGGCGACAGCGGCTGGCGGCAGGTGAGCGCCAGCTATACCGTGCCGCCGCAGGCGGCGCGAGTCACTTTTGGCGTCTATCTGCGCAAGGGGAGCACCGGTACCGCCTGGTTTGACGACGCCTATGCGTGTGCTCGAGCGTCTACGCCGGCGCTGTATCAGCTCGGCGCGTCGGCGCAGGGGAAGGTCGACACGCTGTTGGTCACTCCGCAGCCGCAGCGTTTGCAGGTCAACAGCGAATTGCTCAATGCCGAGGGGCAGGTTGTTCACAGTAGCCGCGACCGTTATCAGGTTGAAGGGCAGCGCCGTATCGAATACCCACTGCCGACCGGCCTGGCCCAGGGGGAATACCGCCTGCGCCAGCGGGTCACCGGGCAGCAATCCCAGCCGGCACAGGACAGCGAGCTGTCTTTTCGCGTAGGGCAGCCTGCGGCCAAAGTGGCGATCGACAGCGAAGGCTTTACCCTGCGCGATGGTCAACGGCTTTTCCCGTTGGGTATTTACGCCAACGTGGCTACCGATGAGCATTTGGCGCGCATCGCATCGGCGGGATTCAACACGGTGCTGAATTATGATTATGGGGAGAAGAAAGATCCTTATGCCTTTTTCCGCAACGCACGCCAGCGCGGGCTGTTGGTTATTTACTCCGTCAAAGATCAGTACCGCGGCAGCCGCTTCGCGCCGCCCGCGCGCGGTGGTGACTACGCGGCGCTGACGGCCTGGTACGTGCAGCGCTTGCGCTCTCAGCCCAACCTGCTCGCCTGGTACATCAACGATGAGCTGGGGCCGGAATATCTCGATAAGATCGAGGAAAAAAACCTGCAAATAAAGCAGCTTGACGGCGATCATCCCACCTTCCAGGTGTTGAACAAAACCGGGGAGTTGGACGCACACTTCAACAGCAGCGACATTTTGGCGACCGACCCTTACCCGGTGGGGAACGATAGCGATCTGACGCGCACCACGCGTTATACCGCACTCACGGTGCAGGCCGCCCGCCAATCGCGCGGGGCCTGGGTGGTGATGCAAATCATGGATCACGCCGCTTATGACGCCCGCCGTAAGCCACATCCGCCGTCAGAGGCGGAAATCCGCAATCAGGCCTGGCAGGCGCTGATCGGCGGTGCCAAGGGGCTGTTGTTTTATTCCTATACCGATCTGTTTTACAAGCGTAAAACCGGCCGCTTCGACCAACGGGAGTTTGACGCCACCTGGCGCGGTGTGGCTGCCGTATCGCAGCAAATCGCCGCTTTCACCCCTTATCTGCTGACGGGAAAATCGACGCCGCTGGCGGGAAGCGATCCGCAAATGCCGGCGCGGATGTTTATTCTGGGCGATCGCGCCTTGCTGCTGGTAGCCAATCCTTACTATCGAGAGGGAAGCACCCGATTGCGCCTTCCGGCGGGCTGGCGGCAGCAGGATGGGGGGGCGGAGATCACGCTGGCGTTGCCCGCCGTGGGCACCGCGACGCTGTGGCTCCAGCGCTGAATGCGTTGAGTGAACGTCACGCGGGAGGGTTCTCCCGCGTCCTACCCCCAAATACCCCGCCTTGCCTCCCTTCCGCCAGTCTTTGTCATGACAGCCTCTTTTATTCATTTAAATTCAATCTATTAACATCACATCCCGCACCTATACTTTGGTGGTATTTCTCACCCGATACGCGCGTCGCCTCCCGCTTTCTCTTGATCGCAATCAATTTGCCGTCGGTTGGCCGTCAGTAGGCTGGCGGCAGATTGAGCATGTCTTCTTATAACGACAAGAGCCTTCAGGAGCATTCCGGATGAGCAAATTTTTAGACCGTTTCCGCTATTTCAAGCAGTTGGCGGAGCCTTTTTCTGGCGATCACGGCCAGACCTTGAACACCAACCGCGACTGGGAAGACGGCTATCGCAGCCGTTGGCAGCACGACAAAGTGGTGCGTTCCACCCACGGCGTGAACTGTACCGGTTCCTGCAGTTGGAAGATCTACGTGAAGAATGGCCTGGTGACCTGGGAAACTCAGCAAACCGACTACCCGCGCACCCGGCCCGATCTGCCCAACCATGAACCGCGCGGCTGCCCGCGCGGCGCCAGCTACTCCTGGTACCTGTACAGCGCCAACCGGCTGAAATACCCGCTGATGCGCAAGCGTCTGCTCAAGCTGTGGCGCGAGGCGAAAGCGCAGCACAGCGATCCGGTCGCGGCCTGGGGCTCTATCGTCGGCGATGCGGAAAAAGCCAAAAGCTACAAGGTGGCGCGCGGCCGCGGCGGCTTCGTCCGCTCCAGCTGGCAGGAGGTCAATGAACTGATCGCCGCCGCCAACGTCTATACCGCCAAAACCTTCGGCCCGGACCGTATCATCGGCTTCTCGCCGATCCCGGCGATGTCGATGGTGTCCTACGCCGCCGGCGCCCGCTACCTGTCGCTGATCGGCGGTGCCTGCCTGAGCTTCTACGACTGGTATTGCGATCTGCCGCCGGCCTCGCCGATGACCTGGGGCGAGCAGACCGACGTGCCGGAATCCGCCGACTGGTACAACTCCTCCTACATTATCGCCTGGGGCTCCAACGTGCCGCAGACGCGCACCCCGGACGCCCACTTCTTTACCGAAGTGCGTTACAAGGGCACCAAAACCGTGGCGGTGACGCCGGACTATGCCGAAGTCGCCAAGCTGTGCGACCACTGGCTGAATCCGAAGCAGGGCACCGACAGCGCGATGGCGCTGGCGATGGGCCACGTGATGCTGAAAGAGTTCCATCTCGATCGCGAAGTCGGCTACTTCCGCGACTACGTGCGCCGCTATACCGATATGCCGATGCTGGTGCTGCTGGAAGCGCGTGAAGGCGGCCATTACGCCGCCGGCCGCCTGCTGCGCGCCGCCGATCTGGTGGACGGGCTGGGCCAGGAAAACAACCCCGAGTGGAAAACCGTCGCTATCGACAGCCGCAGCGGCGATCTGGTGGCGCCGCAGGGCTCCATCGGCTTCCGCTGGGGCGAGAAGGGCAAGTGGAACCTGGAACAGCGCGAGGGCAAGTCGCAACAGGAAGTCGAGCTGCAGCTCAGCCTGTTGGGCATGCATGACGACGTTGCCGAGGTGGGCTTCCCGTACTTCGGCGGCGCCGACAGCGAGCATTTCAACAGCGTGGCGCTGGACGAGATCCTGCTGCACAAGCTGCCGGTGAAACGCCTGCAGCTGGCGGACGGCAGCGAAGCGCTGGTGACCAGCGTGTACGACCTGCAGCTTGCCAACTACGGCCTCGAGCGCGGGCTGGGCGACGCCAACTGCGCCGCCGACTATGACGAGGTCAAGGCCTACAGCCCGGCCTGGGCCGAGCAGATCACCGGCGTGTCGCGTCACAACATCATTCGCATTGCCCGCGAGTTCGCGGAAAACGCCGAGAAGACCCACGGCCGTTCGATGATCATCGTCGGCGCCGGCGTCAACCACTGGTACCACATGGACATGACCTACCGCGGCCTGATCAATATGCTGATCTTCTGCGGTTGCGTCGGCCAGAGCGGCGGCGGCTGGGCGCACTACGTCGGCCAGGAAAAACTGCGGCCGCAAACCGGCTGGCTGCCGCTGGCGTTCGGCCTCGACTGGCAGCGCCCGCCGCGCCACATGAACAGCACCTCGTTCTTCTACAACCATTCCAGCCAATGGCGCTATGAAACCGTCGGCACCGACGAGCTGCTGTCGCCGCTGGCGGACAAGTCGCGCTTCGGTGGCAGCCTGATCGACTTCAACGTGCGCGCCGAGCGCATGGGCTGGCTGCCTTCGGCGCCGCAGCTGGGCACCAACCCGCTGCGCCTGGCGGAGCAGGCCCGCGCGGCCGGTCAGTCGCCGGTCGAGTTCACCGTCGACAGCCTGAAGAACGGCACGCTGGGCTTCGCCGCCGAGCAGCCGGACAATCCGCAGAACTTCCCGCGCAACCTGTTCGTCTGGCGCTCCAACCTGCTGGGCTCCTCCGGCAAGGGCCATGAGTACATGCTCAAATACCTGTTGGGCACCGAAAACGGCATTCAGGGGAAAGATCTCGGCCAGCAGGGCGGCGTGATGCCGCAGGAAGTGGAATGGCGCGAGCAGGGCGGCGAAGGCAAGCTGGATCTGGTGGTAACGCTCGATTTCCGCATGTCGAGTACCTGCCTGTACTCCGACGTGGTGCTGCCGACCGCCACCTGGTACGAAAAAGACGACATGAACACCTCCGACATGCACCCGTTCATCCATCCGCTGTCGGCGGCGGTCGATCCGGCCTGGGATTCGAAGAGCGACTGGGAGATCTACAAGGGCATCGCCAAGGCCTTCTCCGAGGTGTGCGTCGGCCATCTGGGCCAGGAAACCGACGTGGTGACCCTGCCTATCCAGCACGATTCCGCCGCCGAACTGGCGCAGCCTTACGGCGTGCAGGACTGGAAGAAAGGCGAGTGCGATCTGATCCCGGGCAAAACTGCGCCGCACATCATCGCGGTGGAACGCGATTACCCAGCCACCTACGAGCGCTTCACCTCGCTGGGGCCGCTGCTGGACAAACTGGGCAACGGCGGCAAGGGCATCAGCTGGAACACCCAAACCGAGGTCGACTTCCTCAAGCAGCTTAACTACGTCAAGGCCGACGGCCCGGCGGCGGGGCGGCCGAAGATTGAGAGCGCAATAGACGCGGCGGAAGTGATCCTGTCGCTGGCGCCGGAAACCAACGGCCAGGTGGCGGTAAAAGCCTGGGAGGCCCTGAGCAATGTCACCGGCCGCGATCACCGGCATCTGGCGCTGAACAAGGAAGACGAGAAAATTCGCTTCCGCGACATTCAGGCACAGCCGCGCAAAATCATCTCCAGCCCGACCTGGTCCGGTCTGGAAGACGAACACGTTTCCTACAACGCCTGTTACACCAACGTGCACGAGCTGATCCCGTGGCGCACTATCAGCGGTCGTCAACAGCTGTATCAGGACCACGAGTGGATGCGCGCCTTCGGTGAAAGCCTGCTGGTATACCGGCCGCCGATCGACACCCGCGCCGCGCAGCCGCTGCTCAACAGCAAGCCGAACGGCAACAAGGAGAAGGCGCTGAACTTCCTGACGCCGCACCAGAAGTGGGGCATTCACTCCACCTACAGCGACAACCTGTTGATGCTGACGCTGTCGCGCGGCGGCCCGATCGTCTGGCTGAGCGAAGACGACGCCAAAGATCTGGGCATCGCGGACAACGACTGGATCGAGGCCTTCAACGCCAACGGCGCGCTGACGGCGCGCGCGGTGGTCAGCCAGCGTATCCCGGCCGGCATGACCATGATGTACCACGCGCAGGAGCGCATCGTGAACCTGCCGGGCTCGGAGATCACCAGCCAGCGTGGCGGCATCCACAACTCGGTGACCCGCGCCTGTCCGAAGCCGACCCACATGATCGGCGGCTATGCGCAGCTGGCCTACGGCTTCAACTACTACGGCACCGTCGGCTCCAACCGCGACGAGTTCGTGGTGGTGCGCAAGATGAACCGCATTGATTGGTTGGACGACGAAGGCAACGACTACGCGCAGGGCAGTCAGCAGGAGAACAGTAAATGAAAATTCGTTCGCAAGTCGGCATGGTGCTGAATCTGGACAAGTGCATCGGTTGCCACACCTGTTCGGTCACCTGCAAAAACGTCTGGACCAGCCGTGAAGGTATGGAATACGCCTGGTTCAATAACGTGGAAAGCAAGCCCGGCGTCGGGTATCCGCACGCCTGGGAAGATCAGGAAAAATGGAAGGGCGGCTGGATACGTAAAATCAACGGCAAGCTGGAGCCGCGCATGGGCAACCGCGTCGGCGTGCTGGCGAAAATCTTCGCCAACCCGGACGTGCCGGCGCTGGATGACTACTACGAGCCGTTCGATTACGACTACCAGCATCTGCATACCGCCAAACAGGGCAAGCACCAGCCGGTGGCCCGCCCGCGCTCGCTGATCACCGGCCGGCGCATGAACAAGATCGAAAGCGGCCCGAACTGGGAGGAGATCCTCGGCGGGGAATTCGAAAAACGCTCGCAGGACAAGAATTTCGACAACCTGCAGAAGGCGATGTACGGCCAGTTCGAAAACACCTTCATGATGTACCTGCCGCGCCTGTGCGAACACTGCCTCAACCCGGCCTGCGTCGCCACCTGCCCGAGCGGGGCGATCTACAAGCGCGGCGAAGACGGCATTGTGCTGATCGACCAGGACAAGTGCCGCGGCTGGCGCATGTGCCTGACCGGCTGTCCGTACAAGAAAATCTACTTCAACTGGAAGAGCGGCAAGTCCGAGAAGTGCATCTTCTGCTACCCGCGCATCGAAGCCGGGCAGCCGACGGTGTGTTCGGAGACCTGCGTCGGCCGCATTCGCTACCTCGGCGTGCTGCTGTACGATGCCGACCGCATCGAGCAGGCGGCGGCGGTGGAGAACGACAAGGATCTGTACCAGAGCCAGCTCGATATCTTCCTCGATCCGCATGATCCGAAGGTGATTGCTCAGGCGCTGGCGGACGGCGTGCCGCAGGGCGTCATTGAAGCTGCCCAGCAGTCGCCGGTGTACAAAATGGCGATGGACTGGAAGCTGGCGCTGCCGCTGCACCCGGAATACCGCACGCTGCCGATGGTGTGGTACGTGCCGCCGTTGTCGCCGATTCAGTCCGCCGCCGACGCCGGCGAGCTGGCGCACAGCGGCGTGCTGCCGGACGTCGAGAGCCTGCGCATTCCGGTGCAGTATCTGGCGAACCTGCTGACCGCCGGCGATACCGAACCGGTGCTGCTGGCGCTGAAGCGCATGCTGGCGATGCGCCACTACAAGCGGGCGGAAACCGTCGACGGCGTGGTGGACACCAGCGCGTTGGAACAGGTTGGCCTGAGCGAAGCTCAGGCGCAGGAGATGTACCGCTACCTGGCGATCGCCAACTATGAAGATCGCTTCGTGGTGCCGTCGAGCCACCGCGAGCTGGCGCGTGAAGCCTTCCCGGAAAGCAAAGGCTGCGGTTTCAGCTTCGGCGACGGCTGCCACGGCAGCGACGGCAAGTTCAACCTGTTCAACAGCCGCCGTATCGACGCCATCGACGTGACCGCGAAAACCGCACGGCCGGAGGACGCCTCATGATCAGCCTGAAAGTGATCGCCCGCCTGCTGGATTACCCGGAGCAGGTCCTGTTTGACCATCAGCAGGCGCTCATCGAAGCGCTGGAGCCGGCCAGCGAGCTGGATCTGCACCACAGCGCGCAGCTGATTCTGTTTATCCGCCGCCTGTGCGCCCGCCCGCTACTGGACGTGCAGGCCGACTATTGCGAGCTGTTCGATCGCGGCCGCGCCACCTCACTGCTGCTGTTTGAGCACGTGCACGGCGAGTCGCGCGATCGCGGCCAGGCGATGGTTGACCTGATGGCGCAGTACCGCGCCGCCGGGCTGGAGATCGACAGCCGCGAACTGCCGGATTTCCTGCCGCTGTATCTGGAGTATCTGGCCAGCCGCAGCGCGGCGCAGGCGCGGGAAGGGCTGCAGGACATCGCGCCGATCCTGGCGCTGCTGGGCGCGCGCCTGCAACAGCGCGAAAGCCCGTATGCGGTGCTGTTCGATCTGCTGCTGGCGTTGTCCGGCAGCGAGGTGCAGGCACAGGCGCTGGAGCCTCAGGTGGCGCAAGAGGCGCGCGACGATACGCCGCAGGCGTTGGATGCGGTGTGGGAAGAGGAGCAGGTCAAGTTTCTCGGCGAACAGGGCTGCGCCTCCGCCCAGCAGACGGCGCACCAGCGGCGCTTCGCCGGCGCGGTGGCACCACAGTATCTGGACCTGACGGATGCGTTAACCGGAACCAAAGGACGCTAATCATGCAATTTTTGAATCAGTTCTTCTTCGATATCTACCCTTATCTGGCCGGCGCGGTATTCCTGATCGGCAGCTGGTTGCGTTACGACTACGGGCAGTACAGCTGGCGCGCCGGCTCCAGCCAGATGCTGGATAAAAAGGGCATGCGGCTGGCGTCCAACCTGTTTCACATCGGCATTATCGGCATCTTCGCGGGCCACTTCCTCGGCATGCTGACGCCGCACTGGATGTATGAGGCCTTCCTGCCGATCGACGTGAAGCAGAAGCTGGCGATGATCGCCGGCGGCGCCTGCGGCCTGATGACGCTGATCGGCGGCGCGCTGTTGCTGAAGCGCCGGTTGACCAATCCGCGGGTGCGCGCCACCAGCAGCTTCGCCGACATCATGATCCTGACGTTGCTGGTGGTGCAGGTGTGCCTCGGTCTGCTGACCATTCCGTTCTCCGCCCAGCATATGGACGGCAGCGAAATGATGAAGCTGGTGGCCTGGGCGCAGGCGGTGGTGACCTTCCACGCCGGCGCCTCTGCGCACCTGGAAGGCGTGGCGCTGATCTTCAAGCTACACATGGTGCTGGGCATGACGCTGTTCGTGCTGTTCCCGTTCTGCCGCCTGGTGCATATCTGGAGTGCGCCGGTAGAGTATCTGACCCGTCGTTACCAGCTGGTGCGCAACCGCCGCTGAGCCTGACCCCGCCGCCGCCGATTGCCAGCGGCGGCGCTATTCCGATAATTCCCCTGCCGTCTGCCCATTCTCGCCGCCTTGCCGTAAACTGAATATCTCAGTAATGTTACGCTTATGCTTCCGCCGACGGACGTCGGCCCGCGCCAGCTGATAACAAGAGATACCGCCTTGATGAAAGGCCTTTTGGGACATAAAAACCGGGGATGATCCGCATGGCCTTTGCGCCGTGCGGGAGAATCGCTTTATGGATAGTCAGGTTAATCAATAACAATAATGACCACACAATTACGCTCACCCGAGCTGCTGCCTCTGAAAATCATCGCCACCGGGGCCGCGTTGCCGCCTAACCGCGTGGCGTCCTCTGCGCTCGACGCTCGGCTGGGGAAACCGGCCGGCTACGTTGAAAAACGCTCGGGCATCGTTTACCGCTATCATGCCGCCGACGATGCCAGCCAGGCCGAACTCGCCGCTGCCGCGCTGCAAGATGCGCTGGCTCGCCACGCCATGCCGGCGGACTCGATCGATCTGCTGATCTCCGCCTCGGCGATTTCGGTGCAGGCGCTGCCGTGCACCGCCGCGCACATTCTCAAGGTGGCGGGGCTGGCGCCGGGCACGCCGGGCTTCGACATCAACAGCAGCTGCGTCAGCTTTATCTCTGCGCTGCAGGTGGCGGCGGGGCTGCTGAACGCCGGGACGTATCGGCGTATCGCCATCGTCTCGGCGGATCTCGCTTCGCGCGGCATCGACTGGCAGCACGAAGAGTCGTCGCTGATCTTTGGCGACGGCGCCGCCTGCGCCATCGTGGAGCGCGGTGACGGCACAGGCGGTATCCTCGCCAGCCTGGTGGAAACCTATCCCGCCGGCAGCGAACTGTGCGAGATCCGCGCCGGCGGCACGCGCCGTAACCCGCGCGCCGGCATGTGCGAGCAAGACTTCCTGTTTCATATGCAGGGCAAGCCGCTGTTCCGTCAGGCGTCGGCGCTGATTGAGGGCTACCTCGACCGGCTGCTGAGCGCCAGCGGCTTGACCCTGGGGCAGATCGCCACCGTGGTGCCGCACCAGGCCAGCCATTTGTCGCTCGAACATATGCGCAAACGGCTGCACGTCTCCAGCGAGGCGCTGGTGGACATCTACCGCCATCACGGCAACCAGGTGGCGGCCTCTATCCCGACCGCGCTGCATGCCGCCGTGACCACCGGGCGCTTCAACCCCGGGCAGCCGGTGATGCTGATCGGCACCGCCGCCGGGCTGGCGCTGGCCGGCATGGTGTTGCTGCCATGAGGGTGCTGGTGAGCGGGGCGACCAGCGGGCTGGGGCGCAACGCGGCGGAGTGGTTGCTGGAGGCCGGGCATCAGGTGCGCGCCACCGGCCGCGATGAGCTGGCCGGCGAAGCGTTGCGTCAACTGGGCGCCGAATTTTACTCGCTCGATCTGGCGCAGGCCACGCTGCAGCAGTGCCGGGAGCTGGTGACCGACTGCGAGTGGGTGTGGCACTGTGCGGCCAAGTCTTCGCCCTGGGGCAGCAAAGCGGAATTTCACCGCATCAACGCCGCAGCGACGGACAAGCTGGCGGAGGCGGCCGGGCGCTGCGGCGTGCGGCGCTTCGTGCATATCTCCACGCCGGCAATCTACTTCGATTTTCAGCCGCATTACGATCTTGATGAGGGTTATCGCGCCCGGCGCTTCGCCAACCACTATGCCGCCAGCAAGCACGCCGCCGAGCAGCGGCTGTTGGCGCAGGCGAAGATCTACCCGCAAACCACCTATATTATTCTGCGGCCGCGCGGCCTGTTTGGCCCGCACGATCGGGTGATCGTGCCGCGGCTGTTGCAACAGCTCGAACGCGATCGCGGCGTGCTGCGCTTGCCCGGCGGCGGGCAGGCGTTGCTGGATCTGACCTTTGCTCCGAACGTGGTGCACGCCATGGAGCTGGCCAGCCGGCAACGCGGATTGCCGTCCGGCGCCGTGTACAACATCACCAACCACCAACCGCAGCGGCTGGCGGAGATGCTGGATGCGCTGCTGCGCCAGGAGCTGGGGCTGCGTTACCGGCTGCAGGCCGTGCCGTATCCACTGTTGCAGGCGCTGGCCGGCGGCATGGAGCTGTGGGCAAGCCTGAGCGGCAAGGAACCGCTGCTGACGCGCTACAGCGTGGCGGCGGTGCATTTTGACATGACCCTGAGCCAGACCCGCGCGATCGAAGAGCTGGGCTATCGGCCGCGTTACTCAATGGAGGAGGGGATCCGCCTGACCGGCGAGTGGCTGCGGCAGCAAGGAGGCATACAGCATGGCTAAGGTCACCGTATTTGAAGTGGGCTATTGCACGCATATCGGCTGCATGGCGCTGCGCGGCGCCGGGTTCCGGGTGTGTAAATTCCCGGCACGCGCCTATCTGCTGGAGGTGGGGCAGCGCCGCTGGCTGTGGGATACCGGCTACGCGCATTATTTTCAGCAGCACACGCAGTCGGGGGTATTCAGCCTTTACCGCCGCATGACGCCGGTCTATTTCGATCCCGCCGAGTCGTTGGCGCATCAGCTGCGCGAAGCCGGCTACGCCGAAGGCGACATCCAGGCGCTGATCGTCTCGCACTTTCACGCGGATCACATCGCCGGGCTGCAGGATTTCAGCCACCTCGATTTTATTTGCTCCGGCGAAGGCTGGCAGCAAACCCGCGGGCTGCGCGGTTTCGCGGCGCTCAAGCGCGCCTTTATTCCCGGCCTGATCCCGGCGGATTTCGAGAGTCGTCTGCAGTTTATGGAGGCTTTTCCCTCGGTGGCGTTGCCCGCGCTGCTGGCGCCGTTCGATCGCGGTTACGCGCTGCCGGGCAGCGAAGGGCAGATTGTCCTGGTGCCGCTGCCGGGGCATGCGGCCGGCCATATCGGCGCCTTTATCCTCACCGACGCCGGCTGGACGCTGTTGGCCAGCGACGCCGCCTGGTCGCCGCAGAGCTACCAGACGCTGCGCGGGCCTTCGCGCCTGGCCAATCTGGTGATGGACGACGCGGTGGCGTACACCCGCACGCTGGAACGGCTTAACCAACTGTGGGCGGGCGGCCAGGTCAACATTTTGCTGTGCCACGAGGGGGACCTGTGATCCCCTTCATGACCCTGTGGCACTATTTCCGCGCCCGGCGCCTGCGCTTTGGCGATCGTGCGGCGCTGGAGGCGCATCAGGCCCGGCAGCTCGCGGGCTTTGCCCGCCGGGTGCTGAGCAAGAGCCCCTATTTTCAGCGCTTCAACCGCCGGCCGTTCGCCGAATGGCCGCAGATGGACAAGGCGCTGATGATGGCGCAGTTTGACCGGATGAATACCGCCGGGCTGAGCCGGGAGGCGGTGCTGGCCTGCGCGCAGCGCAGCGAGGCGGATCGCGATTTCACGCCGAAGATCGGGCGCTACAGCGTCGGGTTGTCGTCCGGCACCTCCGGGCAGCGCGGCGTGTTTGTCGTCAGCCCGCGCGAACAGCAGGTGTGGGCCGGTGGCATGCTGGCGAAGATGCTGCCGGACGGGCTGTTGGCCGGCGAGCGCGTCGCCCTGTTTCTGCGGGCGGACAATAATCTCTATCACAGCGTAAACAACCGTTGGCTGAGCCTGGCGTTTTACGATCTGCTGGCGCCGTTCAGCGAGCATCTGCCCGCACTGGAACGGCAGGCGCCCAGCATCATCGTGGCCCCGGCGCAGGTGCTGCGCGCCCTGGCGCTGGCGGTGCTGGCCGGGCAGGTGAAGCTGCCGGTCAAAAAAGCGATCTCGGTCGCCGAGGTGTTGGAAGAGCAGGATCGCCGTCTGCTGATGCAGGTGTTCCCGGCGGTCGGCGAAGTGTATCAGGCCACCGAGGGGTTCCTTGCCGCCAGCTGCGCGCACGGCACGCTGCATCTGAACGAAGAGTTTTTGCATATCGAACCGCAGTGGATCGACGAGCAGCGTTTTACGCCGCTGATCACTGATTTCACCCGCAGCACGCAGCCGATCGTGCGTTATCGGCTGGACGATGTGCTGGTGCTGCGCAAGGAACCCTGCCCGTGCGGGCAGCCGACGCGGGCGATTGCGCGTATCGAAGGGCGGCGCGACGATCAGCTGATGTTACCCGATGCGCAGCGGCAACCGCAGGCGGTGTTCGCCGATGCCTGCAGCCGGACGATCGCCAATGCGTTGCCGCTGACCAGCGATTACCGCCTTATCCAGCGCGGCGAGCATCGGCTGGAGCTGATCGCCGATTGCAGCCCGGCGGCGTTGGCGCACTGCCAGGCGCAGCTGATCGCGCTGTTCGCTCGCCAGGGCATCGCCACCGATCGGCTCGAATGGCGGTTGACGGCGCAGGCGGTTTTGCCGCAGTTCGATCGCAAGCGGCGGCGTATCGTGCGCCAGGCGGAGGAAGCATGAAGAATACGCTGTTCAGGCTAGGGCACATGTTGATCGGCTGGGGGACGGTCGGGGTCGTGTATAGCCTGACCGATCGCCTGCAGGGGGCGGGAACTTTGCTGCCGCTGTCGGCGCTTGACCGGGCGATCCCGTTTAACCCGGCGGCCATTTGGCTCTATCTTTCGTTCTTCCTCATCGTCCCCGCGGGCTATTTGCTGGCGCCGCTGCAGCGAATCAAATGGCTGACGCTGGCGATGCAGCTGACGGCGCTCGGCGCCGGGGCAGTTTACCTGCTGTGGCCGACCACCATGGCCTACCCGCAGAACGAGGGCGTAGGGATCAGCGCGCAGCTGCTGGCGGCGTTAACGCAGGTGGATTCGCCGCAAAACTGCCTGCCGTCGTTGCACATGGCGCTGACGGTGCTGGCGGTGTGGGCGCTGAGCGACGGCGAGCGCAAAGTGCGGACGGCGCTGTGGATGCTGTGGGGCGTGGCGATCGCGTTCTCCATCCTGCAGCTGCGCCGCCATTTGTTTGTCGATCTGGCCGGTGGTGCGCTGCTGGCGCTGTTCGCCGGCTGGCTGGCCCTGCGCATAAAGGCCCTGCGCCGGCGCGTGGTTAAAGGAGAAGTGGGATGAGCGATCTGGCGTTGCCGATAGTGTTCATGCTGTTCATCGTGGTGGCCGAGGCGGTGGTGCTGCAGTGGGGGCGCCGTGAGCCGGTCAACTGGCACGATCTGGTGTTCAATCTGAACTCCGGCCATATCATGCTGTGGCTGTTCCGCGGGCTGGAGATCACCTGCTACGGCTACGTGGCCGCGCATTTCAGCCTGGGGCTGCTGGATGCTTGGCCGCCGCTGCTGATGTGGCTGTTCGCCCTGCTGGCGTGGGACTTCGGTTTCTACTGGCTGCATCGCCTGCACCACCGCTTCCGCGTGCTGTGGGCGGTACACGTGGTGCACCACCAGGGGGAGCACTTCAACCTGTCGCTGGGGGTGCGCAACTCCTGGTATTCGTCGTTGACGTCGATCCCGTTCTTTTTGCTGCTGGCGCTGGCGGGCGTGCCGCTGTCGGTGTTCGTCGCGGTGTCGATTTTTCACTACAGCATTCAGCTGTTTAACCACAATGCGCTGACGCCGAAGCTGGGCGTGCTGGAAAAAATCCTGGTCACGCCGGCACACCACCGGGTGCATCACGTCAAGGACATGGCGTATTCCAATAAGAACTTCGGCGGCAGCTTTATCTTTTGGGACAAGCTGTTCGGCTCGTTCTGCCCGGCGCTACCGACCACGCCGTTCAGCTACGGCGTCAGCGGCGATCGGCCGTCCGCGAACCCATTCTGGGCGAGCAATCTGCCGTTCCTGCGCTATTTCCGTCTGGCCTGGCGCCCGGCACCGGGCCGGCCGCGCGACCGCCGTTCGGCGCTCAGCGTCTTCAGCGGCGCCATGCTGTTGTTCTCGCTGGTGGTCGGTTACGTCTACCAATACGGTTATGGTTACGGCGACATCAGCTGGCCGCAAATGGCGCTGCTGGTGCTGCTGGCGTTGGGCTCGGTGGCGCTGGGCGGCATGACGGAAGGGCGGCCGTGGGCGAGTGCCGTCTGGCTGCTGATCGCGCTGGGCATGCCGCTGCTGTTTATCGGTTATCTTGGCTGGCCGCAGCGCTATTGGCATATCGCCATGGCCGCCGTGGCGCTGCATGCCCTGTGCGTGGCGCTGGGCTGGGGGCGAGTGGCCGCACCGGCCGCCGTGGAGGAACCGCATGGCTGAATCATTACCGCCGCTGCGTTTCCCCACCGATGGCGAGCAGGCGTTTCACCGCGATCTCAAGCGCGCGGCACACGCCTGCCTGGGGGGCGATCATCGCTATGCCGATACAGCGCGGCTGGCCAAGGCCGCGCTGTTGCTGGCGCTGTGCGTCGGGTTTTATGCCCTGAGCCTGATGCAGCATCAGCCCTGGGCGTTTTTCCTCTGCTATTTCCTGTTCGTGGCCATGGGCATGCTGCTCAACGTCAACGTCAATCACGATGCTTCGCATAACGCCTTCTTGCGCGCGCCCTGGGCCAATCGCCTGGTGGGGCGGTTGGTGACGCTGCCGCTGGGCGTCGATCCGGACTATTGGCGCACGCGGCACGTGGATTACCACCACGTTTACGCCAACGTCGAACACTACGATCTGGACACCGAAGAGAACGGCTTTTTCCGCCAGACGCCGTTCCAGCGCTGGCGGCCGCATATGCGCTATCAGCATCTGTACTGGCCGCTGATCGCCGCGCTCTCGCTACCCTACATCGCGTGGATTTTCGATTGGTCCGATCGGCTCGATAAAACGCCGCTGCGGGAAAAACGCGTGCTGGCGGGGCGCGGCGGTTGGGCGCTGTTCGTGCTGTGCAAATTGCTCCATGTGGCGCTGGTGCTGGTGGTGCCGCTGATCCTGTGCCACCTGCACGGCATCGGTTGGGGCTGGGTGCTGTTGGCTTACGCGCTCAGCCAGATGTTTGCCTCGCTGCTGGTGGTGTTCCTGCTGCTGGGCACCCACTGGGCGCAGGCCGAGTTTTACCCGGCGCCGGCGGGCGACAGCATGCCGCACGGTTGGTACCGGCACAATTTCGCCACCGCCTGCGATTGGCAGCCTGAGCCGCGCTGGCTGGAGCACCTGACCGGCGGGCTGAACTATCACCTGACCCACCACCTGTTTCCCGGCTGGAATCACCGCCACTATCCGGCGCTGGCCGCCGCGGTGGCGGAAGTGGCGCAGCGGCACGGCATGGTGTATCGCTGCATCGGCTATCGCGAATTGCTGGCGCAGCAACAGCGCTTCTTGCGCCTTATGGGGCAGCCATGAAACCGCTGCGCCCGTTAGCCTATCGGCGCGACGACAGTGGGCTACATCGCGCGCTGATGCAGGCCGCCCAGCATTATCTGGCGGCCAACGGCGATCACCGCTTCGCCGACGGCGGCATGCTGGTGAAGGTGGCGCTGTTGTTGACGCTGTGCGGCCTGTGTTACGGGTTGAGCCTGCAGCAGCAAAACGGCTGGGCGTTTTTCGCCTGTTATTTCGGCTTTATCTTTATCGGCATGTTCCTGACGGTGAACGTGGTGCACGACGCCTCGCATAACGCGTTTTTCCGTCGGCCCTGGGCCAACCGCTGGCTGAACGCCCTGGTGAGCGTCCCACTGGGGCTGGATCCCGACTGCTGGCGCGTGCGCCACGTGCTGTTTCACCATGCCCATAACAATATCGAACATTACGACCCCGACATCGACGCCAACGGCGTGCTGCGGCAAACGCCGTTCCAGCGCTGGCGGCCCTTTATGCGCGCCCAGCGTTACTATTGGCCGCTGGTGGCGGCGCTGACGTTCCCGTACTACATCTGGCTGTTCGACTGGCTGGACCGGGCGGGCCGCACCCGCGTGGCGGCGCGCATGACGCAGCAGGGCGTGCGCGGCTGGTGCGGATTTCTGGCGGGCAAGGCGGCGCACCTGCTGCTGGCGCTGGCGATCCCGTGCTGGCTGCTGCCGCCGGCCATCGGCATCGGGCAAATTCTGCTGGTCTATTTGCTGAGCCAGATGCTTTCTTCATTGCTGTTCGTGATGTTGATCATCGGCACCCACTGGGCCAAAGCCAATTTTTATCAGGCGCCGGCGCAGGGTGCGATGCCGCACGGCTGGTATCACCATGTGTTCGCCACTACCTTCGACTGGCTGACCCGGCCGCGCTGGCTGGGATACTGGCTCGGCGGGGCGAACCTGCATTTGACGCATCATCTGTTCCCGCACTGGAGCCACCGCCATTACCCGGCGCTGAGCCGCATCATCGGCGAGGTGGCGCCGCGTTTCGGCATCGACTACCGCCTGCTGGAGCTGGAGGAGCTGTTGCGCCTGCAGCAGCGCTTCCTCAGCGCGATGGGGCGCAAACCGCATTAGCGTTGCATGTGGATCGTGCGAGGCGTTACGCAGTTCACTAATTGAACGATATTTGCCCTTCCAGTAGACTTTCCCCCTGTGAATCAATGGCCACAGGAGGTGGACTATGCGCAGCTTGCCGATTCGGTTATCGAACAAAATTGATGATGATCTGAACGATATTGCCCGGCGTCACGGGATGGAAAAAACTGAGGTAATCAAAATGGCGTTTGCATTGATTACCCTTGCCGATAAGTACTGGATGAAACAGGATGGTACTTCTCTTGGCATTGTACGGGAGAAGGGTGAACAGCTTGAAGCGGTGGGGCGGGTCGTGGAGATCTTCCCATGAACATCGAAAGCCGTAATTTGCACGATGAGGCCAGCCAGGTTTATCTGGAGCAGGTCTTGGTCTTCGACGAAATGGAGCGGCTGCGCCTGGCGCGCCAGGTGCTGTGCGGGATATTCGCGGTTAGCGTGGGCGTATTCGCCGCCCACGGTATTGGGAGAAAAACGAAGCACTGAGGCAAGCGTTCGAACTGGTGAAGATCGGCGCCTTGCCGCTGGTCACGCTGGTGGTATCCTTCTACTTTCCCAACAGCGCGGCCCGATAAGGCGCCGCGTCAATGCGACTTCATGCCCGCCGCGGTCATCAGCAGGCGGAACAGCGAGGCGACCACGAACAGCCCCAGCACGCTGGCGCTCCAGATGATCACCAGCCAACCGATGCGTTTCCACCAGGGCGCCGGCGCGGCGGTTGCCGTTTTATCTTGCATAGCGTCCTCCCTTCTCAGTGATAGCCGTGTTCATGGCTGATCTTGCCGCGGAACACGTAGTAGCTCCAGAAGGTGTAGACCAGAATGATAGGGATGATGAACAGCGCGCCCACCAGCATAAAGCCGAGGCTCTGCGGCGGGGCGGCGGCGTCCCACAGGCTGATGGCCGGCGGGATCAGGTGCGGCCAGATGCTGATGCCAAGCCCGCTCAGGCCGAGAAACACCAGCAGCAGCGTCAGTATGAACGGCGAGTAGTGCGCGCCGCGTTTCACCCCGCGTTGAATCCCCCAGGCGCTGAGCAGCACCAGCACCGGCACCGGCAGCAGCCAGAACAGGTTCGGCAGCGTAAACCAGCGGGCGGCGATTTCCGGATGCGCGATCGGCGTCCAAATACTGACCGCGGCCAGCACCAGCAAC
The DNA here is from genome assembly GCF_010119335.3 of Serratia sp. HRI. Classification (NCBI taxonomy): domain Bacteria; kingdom Pseudomonadati; phylum Pseudomonadota; class Gammaproteobacteria; order Enterobacterales; family Yersiniaceae; genus Serratia; species Serratia sp. HRI. The sequence continues at coordinate 4,998,913 of NZ_CP083690.1, forward strand.
AGGATCGCCAGCAGCGGTGTCGCCAGGTGATACATGCGCGCCTGCAGGTCACCGGCGGTTTTCATCACCAGCCAGGTACAGCCGAGCAGGGCGTAGGTCACTACCAGCCCCAGCCCGCAGAACAGCGCAAACGGCGTCAGCCAGTCCAGCGCGCCGCCGGCGTAGGTGCGGCCTTCGACCGGGAAGCCGTTGATCACGGCGCCTACCACCACACCCTGGCTGAAGGTGGCGAAGACAGAGCCCCAGATGAACGCCTTATCCCAGATGTGGCGTTTCTCCGGCTTCGCCTTGAAGCGAAACTCGAAGGCCACGCCGCGGAAAATCAGCCCGATCAGCATCAGCGTCAGCGGGATGGCCAGCGCGTCGAGGATCACCGAGTAGGCCAGCGGGAAGGCGCCGAACAGCGCCGCACCGCCCAGTACCAGCCAGGTTTCATTGCCGTCCCACACCGGGGCGACGGTGTTCATCATCAGATCGCGGTCGCCGCTCTCTTTCACCCACGGAAACAGGATGCCGATGCCCAAGTCAAAACCGTCCATCACCACGTACATCATGGTGCTGAACACGATGATCACAAACCAAATCAGCGGAAGATCGATACCCATGTTCAGCTCCTGTCGTCCAGAGTGTCGTTGACCGCGGACAGCGGACGTGCCGGGCGGCCCTCGGTATTGTCTTCTTGGTGTTCATGCGGCTGCGGCCCTTTGCGGATCAGGCGCATCATGTAGGAATACCCCACGCCGAACACCGAGCAGTAGACAATAATGAACGCCAGCAGGCTGATGCTCATGTGCAGGTCGCCGTGCGCGGAGACCGCGTCCTTGGTGCGCAGCAGGCCGTATACCACCCATGGCTGGCGGCCGATCTCGGTGGTGAACCAGCCCGCCAGCAGCGCCAGCAATCCGGAAGGCCCCATCCACAGGATGAAGTATAGGAACGGACGCGACTGATACAGCCCGCCGCGCCAGCGCAGCCACAGGCTCCACACCCCGGCGAGTATCATCAGCATGCCCAGTCCGACCATGATGCGGAACGACCAGAACACCACGGTGGAGTTGGGGCGATCTTCCGGCGGGAAGGATTTGAGCGCCGGTACCTGTTCGGTCAGGCTGTGGGTCAGGATCAGGCTGCCGAGGTACGGCACCTCCAGCTTGAAGCGGGTCTCTTCGCGCTGCATGTCCGGCCAACCGACCAGGATCAGCGGCGTGGCTTCGCCCGGCGGGTTTTCCCAGTGGCCTTCAATGGCGGCGATCTTCGCCGGCTGGTGTTTCAGCGTATTCAGTCCGTGCGCATCGCCGATCAGCGCCTGCACCGGCGCGACGATCAGCGCCATCCACATCGCCATCGACAGCATCTTGCGCATCGCCGGGGTGTCGCGGCCGCGCAGCAGGTGCCAGGCGGCGGAGGCGCCGACGAAGAACGCCGAGGAGAGGAAGGCTGCGGTGGACATGTGCAGCAGGCGGTACGGGAAGGACGGGTTGAAGATCACCTTCAGCCAGTCGACCGGCACCACCTGGCCGTTGATGATTTCATGCCCCTGCGGCGTCTGCATCCAGCTGTTGGAAGCCAGGATCCAGAAGGTGGAGATCAGCGTGCCGAGCGCCACCATGCAGGTGGCGAAGAAGTGCAGCCCCGGGCCGACGCGGTTCCAGCCGAACAGCATCACGCCGAGGAAACCGGCTTCGAGGAAGAAGGCGGTCAGCACTTCATAGGTCAGCAGCGGCCCGGTAATGCTGCCGGCGAACTCGGAGAAGAAGCTCCAGTTGGTGCCGAACTGATAGGCCATCACCAGCCCGGACACCACGCCCATGCCGAAGTTAACGGCGAAAATCTTTGACCAGAAATGGTAAAGCTCGCGATAGGCTTCATTGTGCGTTTTCAACCATAACCCTTCCAGCACCGCCAGATAGCTGGCTAAACCGATGGTGATGGCGGGAAAGATGATATGGAAAGACACGGTGAAGGCGAACTGTATTCTGGCGAGTTCCAGTGCATCAAGACCCAGCATGGCGCCTCCTAGGGTTGAACATAAATTAGCCTCTTGAGTATAGCTGTCATTTTTATGTGAAATACTTGGCGTTAAGTTAAGCACGGAGTACAGTGACTATAATAGTGACAGTTATTTTACTTTTTCATATAACAGTTAATGGTTATGACCCGATACGAGCAGCTTGCGCAGCAGATTAGAGAACAGATCCAAAACCGGGTGTGGCGGGCGGGTGACAAGTTGCCTTCGCTGCGCGAGAGCGGCAAACGCGCCGGATTAAGCCTGATGACGGTGGTGCAGTCTTACCAACTGCTGGAGAGCCAGGGATGGATCGTCGCCCGGCCGCAGTCGGGCTACTACGTGGCGGCGCGCCCGCAGCCGCTGCCCCAGCCTTCGCGCGGCGAGAAGCTGTTGCTGAGCGAGCAGGTGGACATCAACGCCTTTATTTTCGACGTGCTGCAGGCCTGCAAGGATCCGGATATCGTGCCTTTCGGTTCGGCCTTTCCCGACGCCACGCTGTTCGCCCAGCCGAAGTTGGCGCGGGCGCTGAGCAGCGTAGCGCGCAAGTTCACGCCGCACAGTTCGCTGGCCAACCTGCCGCCGGGCAACGACGCGTTGCGGCGGCACATCGCCCAACGCTATGCGCTGAGCGGCATGCAGGTCGCGCCGGACGAAATCGTCATCACCGCCGGGGCGATGGAGTCGCTCAGCCTCAGCCTGCAGGCGGTGACCCAACCGGGCGACTATGTGGCGATCGAATCGCCGGCGTTTTACGGCGCGCTGCAGGCGCTGGAACGGCTGCGGTTAAAGGCGGTGGCGATCGCCACGCATCCGCAGGACGGTATCGATCTGGACGCGCTGCAGCAGGCGGTGGAACAGTATCCGATCAAAGCCTGCTGGCTGATGACCCACTTCCAGAACCCGCAGGGCGCCACCCTGCCGGAGGCCCACAAACAGCGTCTGGTGACGCTGCTGCGCGACCGGCAGATTTCGCTGATTGAAGATGACGTTTACGGTGAGCTGTACTTCAGCGCGGAACGGCCGCTGCCGGCCAAAGCGCTCGACAGCGGCGGCCAGATCCTGCATTGCTCGTCGTTTTCCAAATGCCTGGCGCCGGGCTTTCGCGTCGGCTGGGTGGCGGCGGGGCGTTATGCGCAGCAGGTCCAGCGTTTGCAGCTGATGAGCACCGTTTCCACCAGCGTGCCGACCCAAATGGCGCTGGCGGATTATCTGCTGCACGGCGGCTACGATACCCATCTGCGGCGGCTGCGGCGCCTGCTGGCACAGCGCCAAAGCGCGATGCGTCAGGCGATCGCCCACCATTTCCCGCCGACGGTGAAGGTCAGCCAGCCCGACGGCGGGTACTTCCTGTGGCTGGAGCTGGATCCGGCGCTGTCGTCGATGGAACTGTACCGGCGGGCCCTTTCCCGGGGGATCAGCATCGCGCCGGGGCGCATGTTCACGACCGGTGACCATTTCAACCACTGCTTCCGTCTCAACGCCTCTTTTGAATGGAACGATCGGTTTGAAGAGGCGATCAAAACCTTAGCCAAACTTATCCGGGGGCTGGCGGCGGCAGGCTGAACCGCATTTTGCACGGCGCTTCGCCCCAGAAAAATTCATAATGCTTTTTTCGGCAATGGAATGCCGGTTTCGTTGTTAGACAGCCCTCCAGCCGCCCATTACTCTGCGATAAATTTTGTCACATTTTTATCAACGGGAAGACGAGGGGCTGTGGGTGAGTGGAATAAAAAATAGGCTAAACAAACTGTTGCGCTATCGGCTGACGCCGCTGGCGTTGGTCTGCGCGCTGGGGCTGAGCGCCGGCGCGCAGGCGGAAACGCTGGCCGAAGGCATCACGCCGGCCAGCGACACCGCTCGGGTACCGGCCGCCGCCAAGCTGCGTAAAGACACCGTGGTGGCGGGCATCTCGGAGCCGCAGGGGATTTTCAACCCGTATCTGTTCACCAACGGCTGGGACGAGAACGTGACCGACGTGATCTTCAGCCGCCTGATCGGCCTGGACAGCCGGGGCAAACCGGAAGGGCGCCTGGCGCAGTCCTGGCAGGTCAGCCCCGATAATCTGACCTACACCATCAAGCTGCGGCCGAATCTGGTCTACAGCGACGGCTCGCCGCTGAAGGCCGACGATATCGCCTTTACCCTGACGCTGTTGCACGACCCGGCCTATGACGGCGACACCGATATCACGCCGGCGCACATCCAGGGTGGCGCCGAGTATAAAAACGGCACCGCCGCCGACATCAGCGGCCTGAAGGTGATCGACGATCGCACCATTCAGATCGTCACCACCCAACCGGGCGCGACTACGCTGCAACTGATCGGCGGCCCGGTGCTGTCGCGGGCTTACTACGGCAAAGACTATCAGCGCGGCAAGCTCGACGGCGTGCGCGCCTTCAACGGCAAGCCGCTCGGCAACGGCCCCTATATTTACGACAAGTACGTGCCGGGGCAGGAGATCCGCTTCCACGCCAACCCGAACTTCTACCTCGGTGCGCCGCCGATGGCGCGCTTTATCTACCGCGTCACCAACCCGGCCACCAACTTCCAGCTGTTCCAGACCGGTGAGACCGACTACGACGCCTTTACCGCCAAGCCGGACGATATCGAACAGCTCAAGCTGCTCGGCTTCGCCAATATCAACCTCTACAGCTCAAGCGATTACAGCCGCATCGACTTCAATCTCAAGCGCCCGGCGCTGCAGGACAAGCGGGTGCGTCAGGCGCTGATCTACGGCCTGGATCGGCAAAAACTGATCGCCGTGGTGTACCAGGGTTACGGCAAGGTCGCCAACCAGCCGATCTCGCCGATCTCCTGGGCCTATGACGCGAACGGCATCAATCCCTACGCTTACGATCTCGATAAGGCCGGGAAACTATTGGACGAGGCCGGTTGGCGAGTGGGCGCGGACGGCATTCGGCAAAAAGACGGTAAAAAGCTGGAGCTGACGCTGCTGGTGACCAAAAAGCTGATCAACGATGCGCTGGTGCCGATCGCCAAGGACAACTACCGCCGGCTCGGCGTGGTGCTGAAACCGCAGGTATTGGATTTCAACGCGCTGCTGGCGCAGCGCAAGGCGGGCAACTATGACCTGGCGTCCCTCAGCACCAGTACGCTGAACGATCCGCACGACGGCGTGCGCGATTTCATCAGCCGCGAGAGCGAGACCGGTTATCACAACCCGCAGGTGGATGCGCTGATCGCCAGGGCCAACGCCACGCTGGATATTGCGCAGCGCAAGCCGCTGTACCATCAGCTGTATCAGGCGTTGGCGGACGATCCGCCGGTGATCCTGCTCGGCAACCGCGAGATTTTGAGCGCCAGCAGCGCGCGCGTCACCGGCTTTAAACCGGATATCTACAACGGCTTGGTCGGCAGCCTGCCGAACGTCAAACCGGCGCCGTAACGCCCTGACGCCGCCGCGCCATTCCGGGCGGTGGCGATGGAATTCGCGATGAGAAATTTTATCCTGCGCCGTCTGTTGCAGACGATCCCGATGCTGCTGTTGGCTTCCTTGCTGATTTTTTGCATCTTCGCCCTGGCGCCCGGCGACTTTATCGACGGCAACATCAACCTGACCGCGCAACGCGCCGCCGAGCTGCGGGCGCTGTACGGGTTGGATCAGCCGTTGTTCAGCCGTTACCTGCACTGGCTCGGCCGGCTGCTGCAGGGCGATCTCGGTTTTTCGCTGCAGTATCAGATCCCGGTCAGCACGCTGCTGAACCAATACATCTGGAACTCGTTCCTGCTGGCGGCGGTGGCGATGGTGCTGTATTGGGGCATCGCGCTGGCGGTGGGGGTGATCTCGGCGATGAAACCCTATTCGCTGTTCGATCATCTGATCACCGTGGCGGTGTTCGCCGCCATGTCGTTTCCGACGTTCTTCCTGTGTCTGCTGCTGATCAAATGGTTCGCCGTCGATCTGCACTGGCTACCGGCGGGCGGCATGCTGCGCACCGGCAGCGAAGCGAGCGGGCTGGCCTGGGCACTGGAGGTGGCGGCGCACCTGCTGCTGCCGGTGCTGGCGCTGGTGATGCTGCAGGCCGGCAGCCTGACGCGCTATTTCCGCGCCAGCATGCTGGACGTGATCCGCATGGACTATATCCGCACCGCGCGCGCCAAGGGGCTCAGGGAGAAAACGGTGATCCTCAAACACGCGCTGCGCAATGCGCTGCTGCCGATCGTCACCCTGCTGGGGTTCGAGCTGCCGGGATTGTTCTCCGGCGCGCTGATCACCGAAAAAATCTTCAACTGGCCGGGCGCCGGGCATATCCATATCGATTCGCTGGCGGCGCGTGATTACCCGGTACTGATGGGATTCACGCTGTTTCTGGCGGCCCTGACCATTCTCGGCAATCTGCTGGCGGACATTCTGTACGCCTATGCCGATCCACGCATTCGCTTGAGGTAACGCTATGTTGGCTACGCTGTTTTTCGGCCGCCGCCGCCGCTGGCGTCAGGCGCAGCTGCCGGCGCTGGCGCAACTGTCGCCGCCGCCCGCCGCGCAGGCCTGGCGACGGTTGCGCCGCCACCGGCCGGCGATGATCTCGCTGGCGTTGCTGGTGCTGTTGGCGTTGTTGTGCCTGATTGGGCCGTCGTTGTCGCCGTGGCGCGACGACGCCGGCGACGTGCTGAATATCAATCAGGCGCCGAGCGGCGCGCACTGGTTGGGTACCGACTTTCTCGGCCGCGATATCTGCACTCGGCTGCTGCTGGCGGGGCGGATATCGCTGACCATCGGCCTGGTGTCGATGCTGCTGTCGGTGACGCTGGGCTATGTGCTGGGGGCGCTTGCCGGTTATCTGGGCGGCGTGGCGGACAGGCTGATCATGCGCTTCGCCGATCTGCTGATGACCATCCCCGGCCTGCCGCTGCTGATCATTATGGGGGCGATGCTGACCGAGCTCGACGTCTCGGCGGACTACCGCATCTACATGGTGATGATCATGCTGAGCCTGCTGGGCTGGCCGTCGCTGGCGCGGCTGGTGCGCGGCCAGATCCTGTCGCTGCGCGAGCGGGATTTCATGCTGGCCACCGAGGTGCTGGGGCTCTCCACCCGGCGGCGTCTGTTCGGCCATCTGCTGCCCAACACCGTACCGATTTTGGTAGTGGTGGCCACCATGGCGGTGGCCAACGCCATTCTCAGCGAATCGGCGTTGAGCTACCTCGGGCTGGGCGTGGTGCCGCCGACGCCATCGTGGGGCAACATGATGGATGCCGCCAACAGCCTGATCGACTTTCAGCGCCGCCCCTGGCTGTGGATGCCGCCGGGGCTGGCGATCTTCGTCACCGTGGTGGCGATCAATATCTTGGGCGACGGTCTGCGGGACGCGCTCGATCCGAAAATGAACGGGGTAACACGATGAGTCAACCGCTGGTGGCGTTCGATCGACTGTCGGTGTCGTTTCAGGGAGAGCAAGGGCCGGTGCGGGCGGTGCAGCAGGTCAGCCTTGAGCTGCAGGCCGGGCAAACGCTGGGGATCGTCGGCGAGTCGGGCTGCGGCAAAAGCGTGACCGCCATGGCGCTGATGGGGCTGTTGCCGCAGCCGCTGGCGCAGGTAGACGGCGGTGAAATTCGCTTTGAAGGGCAGAACCTGCTGTCGCTGCGGGCATCAAAGATGGCCGATCTGCGCGGCAACCGGCTGGCGATGATCTTTCAGGAGCCGATGAGCGCACTCAATCCGGTGTTGACCCTCGGCGAACAGCTGGTGGAGCCGCTGATTCGCCACCTGGCCCTGTCGCCGAAAGCGGCCTGGGGTCAGGCGGTGCAACGGCTGGCGGAAGTGGGATTGGCGCGCGCGGAGGCGCTGATGCGCTGCTACCCGCATCAACTGTCCGGTGGCATGCTGCAGCGCGTGATGATCGCCATGGCGATCGGATGCCGCCCGGCGCTGCTGATCGCCGATGAGCCGACCACGGCGCTCGACGTCACGGTACAGGCGCAGATCCTGGCGTTGCTGCGCGAGCAGAGCCGACGACACAACATGGCGATGATCTTGATCACCCACGATCTCGGGGTGATCGCCCAGATGGCGGACCGGCTGGCGGTGATGTACGCCGGGCGCGTCGTCGAGCAGGGCACGACCCGGGAAGTGTTGGCCGAGCCGCGGCATCCTTATACTCAGGGGCTGATCGCCTCGCGGCCGGTGCCGGGCCAGCGGCTCCGCCGTCTGTATTCCATTCCCGGCCAGGTGCCGGATCTGGCGCGCTTGCCAGAACACTGTGCGTTTGCCGAGCGCTGTGCGCAGGCCTCCGCTCGCTGCCGCGATGGCATCCCGCCGCTGTACGGCACGCCGCAGCGCCAGTCCGCCTGTTTCCTCAACGCTGGAGGGCGCCCGCATGTCGACTGAACCTCTGGTGGAAGTGAAAGGATTAAAGAAATACTTCCCGCTGCGCGACGGGCTGTTCGGGCGAACCAGCGGCCAGCTGAAGGCGGTGGACGACGTCAGCTTCAGCATTCGCAAGGGCCGCATTTTCGGGCTGGTGGGCGAGTCCGGCAGCGGCAAAACCACCGTTGGCCGCACGCTGCTTGGCCTGCACGACAAAACCGCCGGCGAGGTGATGTTCAAAGGGCAGGCGTTGGATAGCCTGAGCAAAGAGGCGTTGCGCGCCCTGCGGCCGAAAATGCAGCTGGTGTTTCAGGATCCGTACAGCTCGCTGAATCCGCGCCTGCGCGTGGGCGACGCCATCGGCGAAGCGCTGTTGCAGCACGGCCTGGCGAGCAAGGCGGAACTGCGCGAGCGGGTGCTCGATACCCTGTCGATCTGCGGACTGTCTCCACAGCATTACGGGCGGTTTCCGCATGAGTTTTCCGGTGGCCAGCGCCAGCGCATCGGCATCGCGCGCGCGCTGATCCTGCAGCCGGAGTTTATCGTCGCCGACGAACCGATATCGGCGCTCGACGTGTCGATTCAGGCGCAGATCATCAATCTGTTTTCCGATTTGCAAGAACGGCAGGGGGTGACGCTGCTGTTTATTTCGCACGATCTCGGCGTGGTGGAGCATCTGTGTCAGGACGTGGCGGTGATGTACCTGGGGCAGATTGTCGAGAGCGCCGACCGCGATGCGTTATTTCGCCGGCCGCTGCATCCCTACACGCAGGCCTTGCTGGCGGCGGTGCCGACGCTGGATGTACATCGCTTTCCGCCGCGGGCAGCAAGCGGCGAGCCGCCCAATCCCGCCAACCCGCCGCACGGCTGCCGTTTCCATCCGCGCTGCCCGCAGGCCACGGCGCAGTGCCGTGAACAGGCGCCGCGCCTGCGCAGCGTGGCGCCCGGTCATCAGGTGGCGTGCCACGTGGTCGGCTAGCGTCAGGACAGGTAGTGCTTCAACGCGCGCCCGGCCTGATGGATCGCCGAATGCACCGCCGGGACGTGGGCGAGCGGATTCAACAGGCCGTAGTCGTGGATCAGCCCGTTGTAGCGGGTGGAGGTGACCTCGACGCCGGCGGCATCGAGCAGACGCGCGTAGGCTTCGCCCTCATCGCGCAGCACGTCCAGTTCGGCGGTTTGCACCAGCGCCGGCGGCAAACCCCGCAGCTGTTCCGGCGTGGCGTTGAGCGGCGAGGCGTAGATGTCTTTGCGCTGCGCCTTATCGGGCGCGTAGCTGTCCCAAAACCACTTCATCATGTTGCGAGTCAAGAAATGGCCTTCGGCGAACTGATGATAGGAGTCGGTATCAAACTGGGCGCGGGTGACGGGCCACAGCAGGATCTGGCAACGCAGCGCCGGTATGCCTTTCTCTTTGGCCATCAGGCTGACCACCGCCGCCATATTGCCGCCGGCGCTGTTGCCGACCACCGCCAGCCGCGAACCGTCGACGTTGATCTTCTCGCCGTACTCGGCCACCCATTCGGTGGCGGCGTAAGCCAGGTTGATCGCCTCAGGGTAGCGCACCTCCGGTGAACGGGGATAGTTGACGAACACCGCCGCCGCGCCTGAGCTGTGCACCAGATCGCGCACCAGTCGTTCATGGGTGGGGAAATCGCCCAGCACCCAGCCACCGCCGTGAAAGAACATGAATACCGGCAGCGCCTCTTTGACCCTGGCCGGCCGCACCAGCTGCAGCAGAATATCCTGACCTTCTACGTGAATGGTTTTCTCGCTGATCTCGACCTCGCGCAGCGGCACCTCGACGCTGCGTTGCGCGTCCTCCAAGACCCTGCGCGCCTCTTTGGGCTTCATCTGTTCCATGGGTTTACCGCCGCCGGTATTCAGCGCGTCGAGAAACGCGTGGATGTCGTGCTGGGCGTGCGGCTGGCTGAGATCGACGGTTTTCTTGGGCATGGTGACTCCTTGTGCGCAGAAGAGAAGGGGCGGTCAGGATCACAGTGTAGTCGCTGGCGCGCAAAGCAGGAGCCGCGGTCAGCGCGGCCCTGTTTCGGGAGCATGGTGGGTGGGATCTCTGCGTCGCTGCCGCGTTGCACGATTTTGGCGCACCGCTGCACCCGATGGGGGCAAAAAGTGTGACAGCGAGCAAAGAGGGGGGAAATTATTTTTGCGAGCCCGATCAGAAATCCTGAAGTTTTTCGTAATTGAATAGGATTTCGCGCGCAAGGATGATTTTAGGCCTTATTTTTTAATTTATGCATTACCAATGCATAGAAAATGAATAAATATTCATTATAAGCCGTTGTTTTAACGTAAAAAATAGCAAAATCCGGCAAAAATCCCGTTTTGGCACGATAGCTGCTCTACACTCTTTATCAAACGACATGTATTTTAACTGCTCGTTAACATTTACTCCCCGCTCAGGGACCGGATATACGCCATAAATAGTGAAAAACCGATTTTATGTAACAGATTTGTTTCTAAATCAGCGGTAAGGGACAGCATTTTCTCCGCCCGGAAAGTCGGTTTTGAACAACGGTTTTTTTGCATTGTGGCGGCCTAGCCGGGCTTGAGCGGTCCTTACAGTCAAAATTCAGCCTTTGCTGAGATTATGAGGTCACTATGGAACAGCCAATCGCAGTTACCCGCCAGTCTTTCGATGACTGGATGGTCCCGGTTTATGCCCCTGCCGATTTTATTCTGGTGCGGGGAGAAGGATCGCAGGTGTGGGATCAGCAGGGTAAGTCTTACATCGATTTCGCCGGCGGCATCGCGGTTAACGCGTTGGGGCATGCGCACCCGGCGGTCAAGGCGGCGCTGGTGGAGCAGGCGGGCAAACTGTGGCATCTGGGCAATGGCTATACCAACGAACCGGTGCTGCGCCTGGCCAAAAAGCTGATCGACGCCACCTTCGCCGACAAGGTGTTCTTCTGTAACTCGGGCGCCGAAGCCAACGAAGCGGCGCTGAAACTGGCGCGCAAGCATGCGCACGATCAGCACGGCGCCGGTAAAGATCAGATTGTGGCGTTCAACAACGCGTTCCACGGCCGCACGCTGTTTACGGTGTCCGCCGGTGGCCAGCCAAAATACTCGCAGGACTTTGCGCCGCTGCCAGGCGGCATCACCCATACGCCGTATAACGATCTGGCCGCGGCGGCCGAGCTTATCAACGATCGCACCTGTGCGGTGATCGTCGAGCCTATCCAGGGCGAAGGCGGCGTGCTGCCGGCGGAAGGCAGTTTCCTGCAGGGGCTGCGTGAACTGTGCGATCGCCATAATGCGCTGCTGATCTTCGACGAAGTGCAGACCGGCGTCGGCCGCACCGGCCATCTGTATGCCTACATGCAGTACGGCGTGGTGCCTGATGTACTGACCACGGCCAAAGCGCTGGGCGGCGGCTTCCCGATCGGCGCCATGCTGACCACCGATGCGCTGGCGAAAACGCTGGGCGTCGGCACCCACGGCACGACCTACGGCGGCAACCCGCTGGCGACGGCGGTGGCGGGAGCGGTGTTCTCCATCATCAACACCCCGGAAGTGCTGGAAGGCGTCAAACAGCGTCACCAGTGGTTTATCGACGGGTTGAACGACATCAACCGCCAGTATCCGATTTTCGCCGAGATTCGCGGCGGCGGTTTGCTGATCGGCTGCCAATTGACGAAAGACTATGCCGGCAAAGCGAAGCAGATCACCCAGCTGGCCAATGAAGAAGGCGTTATCGCGCTGATCGCCGGCCCGGACGTGGTGCGTTTCACGCCGTCGCTGATCATCCCTGAGCAGGATGTGAAAGAGGGGCTGGCGCGATTCGCGCGCGCCGTGGCGCGCATTTGCAGCTAATCAGCGGGCTGCGCCTTCACCGGCGCAGCCTGATTCAGAAGAGGTTCGCATTATGATGATTATTCGCCCTATAGAGCGTCGCGATCTGGCGGATTTGCTGACGCTTGCCGGTAAATCCGGCATCGGTCTCACTTCACTGCCGCAAAATGAAGATACCCTGTCGGCACGCATTGAGCGGGCGTTAAAAACCTGGCAAGGCGAACTTCCGCAAAGTGACCAGTGTTATTTGTTCGTGTTGGAGGACAGCGAGCGCCGGCAGGCGGTGGGTGTCTGCGCGATCGAAGTGGCCGTCGGCCTGGCGGAACCCTGGTACAGCTTCCGCGTCGGCACGCAGGTGCACGCTTCCAAACAGCTGAACGTCTATAAATCGGTGCCGACGCTGTTCCTCAGCAACGACCATACCGGCCATTCGGAGCTGTGCACGCTGTTCCTCGATCCGGATTATCGTCACGGCGAGAACGGCAAGCTGCTGTCGAAGGTGCGTTTCCTGTTTATTGCCGCGTTCCGCGAGCGTTTCTCACGGCGCCTGATCGCCGAGATGCGCGGTTTCTCCGATGAAAACGGCCGTTCGCCGTTCTGGGAGAGCGTCGGCCACCATTTCTTCTCCATCGAGTTCGCCAAGGCGGACTACCTGAGCGGCACCGGGCAAAAGGCGTTTATCGCCGAGCTGATGCCGAAACATCCGCTGTATGTCGATTTCCTGGCCGAAGACGCGCAGAAAGTGATCGGCGAGGTGCACCCGCAAACTTTGCCGGCGCGCCGGTTGCTGGAGGCGGAAGGCCTGAGCTATCAGGGCTACGTCGATATCTTCGACGGCGGCCCGACGCTGGAAGCCGAGATCGATCACATCCGCGCGGTGAAGCAGAGCCGCCTGGTGAAAGTGGTGCTGGATGACACGCCGATGCGCGCCGATGCGCCGGTGCATCTGGTGGCCAACGACAACTATCAGAACTACCGCGCACTGTTGGTCAATGCCGATCTGTATGACGACCGCCTGCATATCAACGCCGCCACCGCTGCGGCGCTGGGCGTCGAGCAGGGCAGCCCGGTGCGGGTGCTCCCCCTTATTGCACAGGAGAAACCATGATGTCCCATCCTGCACTGTTGATTAACGGCGTCTGGCGGCAGGGCCGCGGCGCGGAGTTCGGCAAGGCCGATCCGGTCGGCAACCAGCCGCTGTGGCGTGCCAACGCCGCCGACGCCGATGACGTCGCCGCCGCCTGCGAAGCCGCGCGCGCCGCATTCCCCGGCTGGGCGCGTACGCCGTTCGAGCAGCGCGAACAGCTGGTGAAACGCTTCGCCGCTTTGCTGGAAGAACATAAACAGTCGCTGGCGGAAACCATCAGCCGCGAGACCGGCAAACCGCGCTGGGAAACGCTGACCGAAATTCAGGCGATGATCGGCAAAGTGGGCATTTCGCTGCAGGCCTATCAGACGCGCACCGGCTTTAGCCAGGCGGCGATGGCCGACGGCGCTTCGGTGCTGCGCCATCGTCCGCACGGCGTGCTGGCGGTGTTCGGGCCTTACAACTTCCCCGGCCATCTGCCGAACGGCCATATCGTGCCGGCGCTGTTGGCCGGTAACTGCGTGGTATTCAAACCGAGCGAGCTGACGCCCCTGACCGCCGAGGAGACCCTCAAGCTGTGGCTACAGGCCGGTCTGCCGGACGGGGTGATCAACCTGGTGCAAGGCGGCCGCGAAACCGGCGAAGCGCTGGCGGCCAGTGCGGATATCGACGGCCTGCTGTTCACCGGCAGCGCCGGCACCGGTTATCACCTGCATCGCCAACTGGCGGGGCAGCCGGAGAAGATCCTGGCGCTGGAGATGGGCGGCAACAACGCGCTGATCGTCGACGGTTTCGACGATCGCGATGCGGCGGTCAACCTGGCTATCCAATCGGCGTTTATCTCCGCCGGTCAACGCTGCACCTGTTCACGCCGTATTCTGGTGAAGCAGGGGGCCGAAGGCGACGCCTTTATCGCGCGTCTGGTCCAGGTGGCGGGCGAACTGCGGGTCGGCCGCTGGGATGCCGAACCGCAGCCGTTCATGGGCGGGGTGGTGTCGGCAACCGCGGCGGAAAACATGCTGAAAGCGCAGCAGCACTTGCTGGCGCTGGGCGGCAAATCGCTGCTGACCATGCGCCTGCTGGAGCCGGGCAGCTCGCTGCTCAGCCCGGGCATCGTCGATCTGACCGGCGTGGCCGGCGTACCGGACGAAGAGTATTTCGGGCCGTTGACCACCATCGTGCGTTACCGCGATTTCGACGAGGCGCTGCAGCTGGCCAACCGGACGCGCTACGGCCTGTCGGTAGGGCTGGTATCGCCGCAGCGCGAGCTGTTCGAGCGATTGCTGCTGGAAGCGCGCGCCGGCATCGTCAACTGGAACAAGCCGCTGACCGGAGCGTCCAGCGCGGCGCCGTTCGGTGGCGTGGGCGCCTCCGGCAACCATCGCCCAAGCGCCTTCTATGCGGCGGACTATTGCGCCTGGCCGATGGCGTCGCTGGAAAGCGAAAGCCTGTCGCTGCCGGCGACGCTCTCGCCGGGCTTGTCGTTCCGTTAATCGTCTACGGCGGCGCGCCGGCGTCGCCGTACGCTATCCCCAGGGGATAAACATGTCAGGATATGAAGTCAATTTCGACGGTTTGGTGGGGCCGACGCACCACTATGCCGGGCTGTCGTTCGGCAACGAGGCGTCGACGCAGCATCAAAACAGCGTATCGAACCCGAAGCTGGCGGCGAAACAAGGCTTGCTGAAAATGAAGGCGCTGGCCGATCTCGGTTTCCAGCAAGGGGTATTGCCGCCGCAGGAACGCCCGCATTTGCCGATGCTGCGTCGCCTGGGCTTCAGCGGCAGCGATGAGGCGGTGCTGGCGCAGGCGATGCGTCAGTCGCCGCGCCTGCTGTCGGCGCTCAGTTCGGCGTCGTGCATGTGGACCGCCAATGCGGCCACCGTGTCGCCCTCGGCGGACAGCGCCGACGGCAAGGTGCATTTCACCGCCGCCAACCTGAATAACAAATTCCACCGCGCCATCGAAGCGGAAACCACCACCGCCGTATTGCGGGCGATGTTCAGCGACGATCGGCATTTCGCCCACCATGAGGCGCTGCCGCAGGTGGCGTTGTTCGGTGACGAAGGGGCGGCCAACCACAACCGTTTGGGCGGCGACTACGCCAAACGCAGCGTGCAGGTGTTCGTCTACGGTCGGCAGGAGTTCGGCGGCGAAACGGCGCCGGCGCGTTATCCGGCGCGCCAGACGCGCGAAGCCGGCGAGGCGATCGCTCGCCTGCACCAGCTGGACGAGCAGCATACGGTCTTCGTGCAGCAAAACCCGGCGGTGATCGATCAGGGCGTATTCCATAACGACGTGATTGCGGTCAGTAACCAGAACGTGCTGTTCCACCACCAGCAGGCGTTTTACCGCCAGCAGCAGGCGCTGGATGAAGTGCGCCGCAAGATGGCGACGCTGGACAGCGAGCTGGTGGCGATCGAAGTGCCGACGGAGCGCGTCTCGGTGGCGGACGCGGTGGCGACCTACCTGTTCAACAGCCAAATTCTTACCAAGCCGAACGGCAAGATGATGATCGTCGTGCCGGAGGAGTCGCGTCAGCACGCCGGCGTGTGGCGTTATCTCAACGACATGGTCGGCAGCGGCGGCCCGATCGATGAAATTCGCGTGTTCGACCTGCGTGAAAGCATGCGCAACGGCGGCGGCCCAGCCTGCCTGCGGCTGCGGGTGGCGCTTAACGAGCAGGAGCTGCGGGCGGTTAACCCACGCGTAATGATGAACGAGCGGCTGTTCGCGACGCTGAACGAATGGGTCGACCGCCATTATCGCGATCGCCTGACGCAGGATGATCTGGCCGATCCGCTGCTGCTGCGCGAAGGGCGCGAGGCGCTGGATTCGCTGACGTCGATCCTCGGTCTCGGCTCCATCTATCCATTCCAACGCTAAGGGAGGCGTCATGATCGATCTACTGCCCCTGACGCTGGAAGGGAACGAACCCGTCGAATGGCAAGGTGAAACCCCGCAGCTGCGCTGGCGCTGGCAGGGGGAAGGGGTGCTGGAGCTCACGCCGCGGCAGCCCTACCGCCAGGCAATGGTGATGTCGGCGGGGGTGCACGGCAACGAAACCGCGCCGATCGAACTGCTCAATCAGCTGGTCGGCGACCTGCTGACCGGCCGGTTGCCGCTGAGGGTGCGGCTGTTGGTGGTGCTGGGTAACCCGGCGGCGATGCGGGCCGGCAAGCGTTATCTGCACAGCGATATGAACCGCATGTTCGGCGGCCGCTACCGCAACTTCGCCGCCAGCGGCGAAACCGTGCGTGCGCAGCAGCTGGAGCGTGCGCTCGCCGCCTTTTTCGATGGCGAACAGGCGGCGCGTTTCCATTACGATTTGCACACCGCCATCCGTGAATCGCGTTTGCCGCGCTTTGGCATTCTGCCTTTCCAGAAACGCCCGTACAGCGAGCCGATGTTGAAGCTGCTGGATGCGGCCGATCTGGATGCGCTGGTGGTACACAGCGCGCCGGGCGGCACTTTCAGCCACTATTCCAGCGAACATCTCAATGCGGCGAGCTGTACGCTCGAGCTGGGCAAGGCGCGGCCGTTCGGCAGCAACGATCTGCAGCAGTTCGCCGCCATCGATCTCGCTCTGCGGGCGGCGGTCAGTGAAGGGCCCCTGCCGGCGCGTGCGGCCGATGAGATTCGGGTATTCCGTGTGATGCACTCGTTGATCAAACACAGCGAGGATTTCAAGCTGCATCTGGATGATGACACCGCCAACTTCACCGAGTTGAAACCGGGGATGTTGCTGTGCGAGCAGCCGCAGGAGGAGTATCGCGTTGGCCAAGAGGGCGCGTGGATACTGTTTCCTAACCCCACTGTGGCGCTGGGCCTGCGCGCCGGCATGTTGTTGAGCGAAGTTTCCCGTTCTACGTTGTATTAATTTATCCTCGGCGGCGCCGTCAGCGCGCTGCCGTTTATTCCTTTCATTATTTTAATCTGCTATTTCCCGCTATTTAAATGGCCATAAATCGAATTTTATTCGTTCTATAGGGATTTCTTTACGTGAATGAATAAAGGCCGTATTCAGCCGTTATCGGAAAGCCTTAATTGCCTGGTGACTTTGTTAAGATAAAAATGTGAAATAAGTAACGTTTTTAATAACCATGCTAATATTGTTGTTACTTTTGAATCGCGCAGAAAGCACGCAAAACGAAACCAAAATGCACCAAATTGGTGCGTTGCACCGTTTTGGTTATAAGTTATGTGATAAAAATTTCTTATATTCAATGGGTTATGCGTTGTCTTTTTTGAAATATATGGTTACAAATAAACATGCTTTCTCCTCGTTGTTTCATGAACTTTTTGATTTTAAGTTTTGATTCATGATGCTAATGTCACATCACCCCAGCATGAGGGGAGCTCATAAAATACCAAAAGATAAAATCACAGCCCAAATCATAAATTGGGCGTGACGGGCAGGGTTCTAATTATAATATCTAGGAAAATAAATGATGAAACGCAGTGTATTAGCCTTAGCTGTCGCCCTCGGGGCGATCACCTCCTTCGCCAACGCGGCGCGGCTGAAATCTACAATAAAGATGGCAATAAACTCGACCTGTACGGCCGCGTTTCGGCCAAACATGTTTTCAGTAAATCGCGCATCTGGTGATTGATTCCACCGGGCTGAAGGTCTTCGGTGAAGGCGAGTGGAAAGTCAAAAAGCATGGCCAGGAACGCCGCCGTATCTGGCGTAAGCTGCATCTGGCAGTTGACAGCAACACACATGAAATCATCTGTGCAGACCTGTCGCTGAACAATGTGACGGACTCAGAAGCCTTCCCGGGTCTTATCCGGCAGACTCACAGAAAAATCAGGGCAGCATCGGCAGACGGCGCTTACGACACCCGGCTCTGTCACGATGAACTGCGGCGTAAGAAAATCAGCGCGCTTATCCCTCCCCGAAAAGGTGCGGGTTACTGGCCCGGTGAATATGCAGACCGTAACCGTGCAGTGGCTAATCAGCGAATGACCGGGAGTAATGCGCGGTGGAAATGGACAACAGATTACAACCGTCGCTCGATAGCGGAAACGGCGATGTACCGGGTAAAACAGCTGTTCGGGGGTTCACTGACGCTGCGTGACTACGATGGTCGATAAAAGTGAAGACGGAGATAAAACGTACGTTCGTCTGGGCTTTAAAGGCGAAACCCAGATCAACGATCAGTTGACCGGCTACGGCCAGTGGGAATACAACGTTCAGGCCAACCACGACGAAGCGCAGGGCACCACCGGCACCAAAACCCGTCTGGGCTTCGCCGGCCTGAAGTTCGCCAACTATGGTTCGTTCGACTACGGCCGTAACTACGGCGTGGTGTACGACGCCGAAGCTTACACCGACATGCTGCCGGAATTCGGCGGCGACTCCTACAGCTACACCG
Source organism: Serratia sp. HRI (assembly GCF_010119335.3). Lineage (NCBI taxonomy): Bacteria > Pseudomonadati > Pseudomonadota > Gammaproteobacteria > Enterobacterales > Yersiniaceae > Serratia > Serratia sp. HRI. The sequence goes on from NZ_CP083690.1 coordinate 5,017,530, forward strand.
ACAACTACATGACCGCGCGCTCCAACGGCCTGGCGACCTACCGCAACCGTGACTTCTTCGGTTTGGTGGAAGGCCTGAACCTGGCGTTGCAGTACCAGGGTAAAAACAACGAAGACAAGCGCAGCGTAACCAAGCAAAACGGCGACGGCTACGGCATGTCTCTGGACTATCAGGATATCGGCGGCAGCGGCATCGGCGTCGCGGCGGCGTTCTCCGATTCCAGCCGCACCAGCGATCAGAAGGCGCTGCAGTACGGTAAAGGCGACAAGGCCACCGCCTGGACCACCGCAATCAAATATGACGCCAACCAGGTCTATCTGGCGGCCATGTATGCCGATACCCGCAACATGACGCCGATCAGCGTCAACGGCACGTCGGGCTTCGCCAACAAAACGCAAAACTTCGAAGTTGTGGCTCAGTACCAGTTCGAGAACGGTTTGCGCCCGTCCGTGGCTTACGTACAGTCCAAAGGCAAGGATATTGAAGGGATTGGCGATGTCGATCTGGTGAAATACGTGGAAGTGGGCGCGACTTACTACTTCAACAAAAACATGTACACCTACGTCGACTACAAGATCAACCAGTTGAACGACGACAACAAACTGAAGCTGAACACCGACGACATCGTTGCCGTCAACCTGACCTACCGCTTCTAAGTTTCCATCATTACCTTCATCCTGTGTCGGGATCGGTAATCAGGCAGGGCGCAAGCCCTGCCTTAGCTTGATGACAAAGGAGGAAAAAGCGTGGTTTTCCTCCTTTGTGGTTATCAGCCGAAAATCAATGAATTGATTTTCCTTATTTTTAAATGTGGTCTTCGGTAAACCTGCCAATGTCATCAGGTTTGTCATTAACCTCAGGGAGGGCGCAAGCCCTGCCTTCGTTTGTATCGCGCGCTCAGCCTTTTGGCGCCAACCCCACCAGCTCGATGGCCGAACGCAGCGCGGCAAACCGCTGCTGATCCTGCTCTCGCTCTATCTCTGTCACCAGCTGCGAAAGAATATTGCCGCCGGAGACCTTTTTATGGTTTTTGATTAACTGCAACACCGCATCGCCTAGCGCCAGGCTGACGTTGCGCAGCAGAATTTCATAATGCTCGTTGGAATGAGCTGATGCTGACATGACCTTTCTCTGTCTTTCTTCTTCGGGAGCCGCAATTTAGCAAAACAGCGGCCTAAAGCCTCGGAGGCAGACGAAGTTTCCGATGAAATCAGAAATTCCTCAGCATTGGCCGGGGAAGGCGTTAAAAATCCGAATATTCGCTGGCCGGTAACCAAAAGCCGTCGATAAACTCTTCCATGGGATAACAACCGGCGTGGCGCAGGTTCTGTTCCTTCATCGCGATCAGGCATTGCGGTTCGTCGCGCAATATATCGACCACCATTTCACTGCAGCCGCCATCCAGATAACAGACAAACATCACCAATGCGTACATCGTTGCATGCCTCCTTCGTCGAACCGCCCTGTAGGCAACAGTGTAGGTAAAAAAGCGCGATTTTTCAGCATCATTGCGTGATAAATCACCATCGAGACGCCGCTGACGGCACTTTCGGAATTCTCTAACCGTTTCTGACGCCGGGAGCGGATGGCATATCCTTTTGACGATGCTAAGCTTAACAAGCCTTACTTCAATGCATCAGTGCAACCATCAAAAGGAGTGAATATGGGCTTGTTTAACTTCGTCAAAGAAGCGGGCGAAAAACTGTGGGACACAGTCACCGGCAATGCCTCCGCCGAAGATCAAAGCGCCAAACTCAAGGAGCATCTCGATAAGAGCGGCCTGCCAGGCACCGACAAAGTCGATGTGCAGGTGGTCGATGGTAAAGCCGTAGTGACCGGCGATGCCGTCAGCCAGGAGCTGAAAGAGAAGATCCTGGTGGCGATTGGCAACGTGGCCGGCATCAGCGGCGTGGAAGACAAGGTGGCGGTGGCGCAATCCGACGCCGAGAGCCGTTTCTACACTGTGAAGAAGGGCGATACGCTGAGCGCGATCTCCAAAGAGATGTACGGCAACGCCAATCTGTACAACAAGATTTTCGAAGCCAATAAGCCGATGCTGTCGAGCCCGGACAAGATCTATCCGGGGCAGGTGTTGCGTATCCCGCAATAATCTGTCGCTCTGCCAGAGCCCGGTTGCGTACCGGGCTTTTTTTTGGTTCATCGCGCTTTACCGGGGAACGCTGCTTTGATTTTCAGGAAGAAGTAAGCGTTATCCCGGTATCCATAGGCCATCCGCTTCATCACTTTTATCTTATTGTTCATCCCTTCCAGCACGCTGGTATTCAACCTGTGTCTGGCACTCGCGATGATGCCACCGGCATACCCTTTCAGTTTCTCGGCGAAGTGTTGCAACGCCTTGATTCCGCTTTCCTGAGACTGCCTGTACCAGCTTACCCAGCGTCTCTGCGCCTCTTGTTCACTCGGGGCGTACCACAGTTCTTTCAGCGCTGTTTTCATCAGCCAGACCACATTCAACGGCTGATTCGCCTCCAGCAACTCCGTGAGCTTTACCTCATGCCCTTCGGGCAGGTTTTCTGGGTTGCGCAGCAGCAGCCAGCGGCTGCGTTTGATGACCTGACGCGATTTTGGGTTATCACGGAGTTGATTGGCCTGGTCGACGCGGACCCGGTCGATAACCTCCCGGCCATACTTTGCCACCACATGGAACAAGTCATAGACCACTTCCGCCTGCGGGCAGTGATGCCTGACCTCCAGGTCTAACGCCGTATTCATATCCATGGCGACAGACTGGATAGCGGCACAGCCTTCAGCGCCCAGCCAGACGAAGAAGGGGCGGAAGGCCGCTCTGCTGCGGCCTTCGCCCACCCACAACACCTGTTGCGTATCCGCATCCATCACCACGGTGGCATAGCGATGTCCTTTGAACAGGGCGAACTCATCCATCACCAGACGGCGGAGGGTATGGCGCTGCGGCTCTGTCCGTTCCCGCAGCAGACGTCGGTAGTCGATATTCTTGACCGTATGCCAGTGCAGGCCGGTGAGTTGTGCAACGTGCTTAATCGGCAGTAAACGGGTCAATGACTCAACCCATACGGATAGCGTCGTGGTATATCTCTGGCGTTCAGGCAACCAGCTGATTTTTTCGGTGGTGACCCCGCAATGGGGGCAACACAGGCGCCGGACGGGGACGTTGAGCCAGACGACCCAATCGAGCAGCTGGCGTTCACGCACTCGGCGGAAGGAAACATCATGCACAACAGGCACCCGCCGCTCACAACGACGACAACAGGGCATGACGGCAGCGTCAGGCTGGAGCTGGATAAGCAGGGAGTTGGCAGAAGGATGCGAGAAGGAATTGACGATAAAGCCTTCCCAGAACAGGGAGCAAAGGTTAGCATTCATAGTGACGGCAGTTTTGAAGGTTTAGGGTGTGTTTTGGCGAATACAAACCTAAACGTTCTGACTGCCGTTTTCTATTGGTTCACGCTAAAGCGCGATGAACCTTTTTTTTGTCCTCTGTAATCGCCGTCTCTTATTCCCCTGCGATCTCAATGTCGGTTACATCTACCCTGTGTACCCGCTCGCTCGCCGGCAGGCGCGGTGTTGACCCTGATGGGGAAAGTTGATAGCGTCATGCCCCGGTTGAGGCCGGAATGCCCAAGGCGGCAGCGTTAACGCCTTATACTGAGGGGGCCTTTTGCCCCGCCAAACAGCAATGCAGCAGTTGAACGAGTGAAAACCGATTTAGTGAAACAACAGCGTAACGCCTCAACGGATAAAAACTATCGAGAAACCTTGGGTGATGCGCAATTTGCTATCGTCGTGTTGGCGGTGGCGTCCTGCTCACTGATTATCTTTACGCTGGCGGTCACGCTGTGGGTGACCTGACGCGATTAACTAGGGGAGATAAAATGGAGCCTAATCTCCATGATGAAACCAAACTGCTGGCGATTATCGGCCTGTTGGTTTCCGTGCTGCTGGTGGTATCAATTCTCTTTGGCGTGACCTATTTCTCCGATCTCAGGCACGCGCACGACGATGTTGACATCAAAAGCTGCTATATCAAAGCGTCCTAATCCGCGCGAATGCGCCTGAGCGCCGCCGATCTGTGAGGTGAGCTGTCCTGTGTTAAGCTGGGACGGTTATCCCTTGGCGAATCGGCGCCATTCAGGAGGTCTTTGCGATGAGTCAGTCCCGTCCTACGCTCTCTTCACCCTCACGCGAGTGCCCCGTCGTTGACGGCGTGCGCCAGATCCAGCGTATTGCCGTACGTAACGCCGAAGTGGGGGGCATTCCGATCAACCGCGCGCTGCCAACCCGGGAAAGGCGCACCGTCGGTGCCTGGTGCTTTCTCGATCACGCCGGGCCGACGGTATTCAGCGGTACCTCGTCCGGCATGGATGTGGGGCCGCATCCGCACATCGGTCTGCAAACGTTCACCTGGATGATCGAAGGCGAAGTGCTGCACCGCGACAGCCTCGGCAGCGAGCAGGTGATCCGTCCGGGCCAGGTCAATCTGATGACCGCCGGGCACGGGATCGCACATACTGAACAGTCGGTGGGCGAACCGCGGCGATTGCATGCCGCACAATTATGGATTGCGTTGCCGGCCGAACATGCCGACATGGCACCGCGTTTCGATCATTATCCCGACTTGCCGCAGTGGCAGAATAGCGGCGTGAATCACCGTTTGCTGGTTGGGGAATTTGGCGCTTATCGTTCGCCGGTATTTACCCTTTCGCCATTAATCGCCATTGATATGGAATGGCAGGAAGCGGCGACGGTGCAATTGCCGCTGCGCGATGACTATGAAATCGGCTTCTTGCCCCTAATGGGGGCATTCGAACTTAATGGTGAAACCTTTTCACCTGACGAGTTTGCCTATTTGGGCATGAAGAATAACTCTATCGAGTTAAATGCACGGAAGGGCAGTAGGGGATTATTAATTGGCGGCGCGCCGTTAAATGAAGAGGTCCTTATCTGGTGGAATTTCGTTGGCCATACCAAGGCTGAAATTACTCGGGCCCAGCATGATTGGGAACAAGGGGCGCCGCGTTTTCCGCCGGTGAGCGGTTATTCCGGCGAGCGCATGACCGCGCCACGCCTGCCCTGGGGCGATGTTTGATAGCGTTAGGATATAATCGCCGCGCTTATTCGGCTTATTTCGCTCTAATAAGGCGAAATTACTGTGATCGCGGCTCCAGCTTTACCGCAGAATAAGGTTTATCGGCAGAACAGTGATCTGGCGCATATAATGACAATGAGAAGAAGTTTAGGATAACCCTCAGGAAGTCAGGTTGTCTCCCGTTAGTCAGATGTCAGTGAGGTCATTATGAGCCAGGTACTTTATCGTGCAAGACTGTCCCATGTCGTGATTGCTACGGCGCTGTTTTGGGTCTCTGTCGCGGCATTGTTGGTCGCCGTATTAAACTAACCTCAAAAAATGACTCCTGCATAAACCCGCTTCGGCGGGTTTTTTTATCGCCATTGTCTGGCGATAGAAGCTACGCGATTATACTTAATGGCATCTTCAATAAGCGATAGGGACAATCATGAAGCTGTTTGCCGATATTTTGCTGTTGCTCATCGCGGTGCTCCATCTTTATATCCTGGTGCTGGAAATGTTCCTGTGGCGTGCGCCGCTCGGCAGACGCGCCTTCGGTACAACGGCGGAGTTTGCCGCGGCCACGCGGGTATTGGCCGCCAATCAGGGGCTGTACAACGGTTTTCTGGCGCTGGGGCTGGCATGGGGCTACTGGCGTGAGGACATGGCGCTGCAGCTGTTCTTTCTCGGGTGCGTGTTGGCGGCCGGGGTGTTCGGCGGGCTGACCGCCAGCCGCAAGATCTTGTGGGTGCAGGCGTTGCCGGCCTTGATCGCGATGCTGGCGGTATGGGGGGGGCGTTAACCCGCCGGTTCACGGCGGGCGTCAGGCGGATTTTTGGTGAATGACGTGCAACGGCGGGTCGATGTGCAGATCGACGCTCAAATCCTGGCGGAAATCATAAGGCGTGATATTAAAACGCTTTCTGAACATGTAGGTGAAGTGGGACTGTGAGCCGAAGCCAAAGTCCAGGGCGATATCGAAGATCGACGCTTCACTGCTGCGCAGTTGGTAAACCGCGCCGGCCAGGCGGCGTTCGCGAATGTATTTGCCCAGCGAAATCCCTGTCGCTTCTTTGAACAGCTTCTGCATGTGCCACAGCGAGTAGCCGGAGTACTCGGCCAGCTCTTCGAGATGGATCACTCGTCCAAGGTGAGTTTCGACCCATTTGCTGAGGGCGCAGACCAATGAGAGATGGTGTTCTTGTATCATCAGTGCGTCAGTGTGAGATCTACATAGCGGTGAAGTATACACAACTTGCCGCCGCGGACAAAAACGCCGCCGGTGACGGGGGGCAATTATTCGGAAAAACCGTTCAACCACGGCTTGTCAGTAGAAAGGAAAAACGGCTAATCTGAGACTGTCGCCGCCGCGGTGGGTGACGCGGAAAAGGCCACAGCAAGTAACCGCCAAAACAGAGTCAGCCGTAACAACTCAACGTTGATGGGGTGATCGCATGTTAATGACAGTGATTATTACTCTGGTTGTAATCGTGGGCGTCGGCGCTTTTATGGCGATGCCGGTGATGAGCATGAAAAATGCGGAAGGTGTGGGAGGTGAAGAACCGTGAGAGCAAGAGACATTGCACGCCGCTGAGCGGGGCGATCGAGAATCGGGAAAGCCTGGGTCAGAAACCCGGGCTTTTTGTTGCGTAGCCGCTCAAACGTTTTTCCGCTCGACGGTTTCCTCTCCCCAATAAAGCTGATCGGCGGTGGTTTTGGCAAAGGCCTTCTCCAACGCTTCGTCGCTGCCTTCTTCCCAGATCTTCTGTGCCAACACTTCGTCGTTCCCTGCCAGTTCAAAAATAGCTTCGGCGATTTCCACCGAAGTTTCACGCACTGTCGCCCAGGATTTCACATTGTGATTCGCCATAATTTTCTCCTGTTGGTTGTGGCTTACGGGTGGTTTTCGCCACCGTCATGCTGCAAGTATAGGCTAATCCGCCGTGGACTTTTGCCCGGCGGTGCGCAGAAGGGGGAAAAAGGCGGGGAGAGCGGGCAATGCCGCAGGCGGCGTGCTATTCTGTGCGGCGTTTGAATCAAGAGGAAAATTATTATGTCTGACATGCTGAGCAACGAGCAGGAACTGGCTTCCGATCTGGTCGCTTGCCAACTGGTCATCAAACAGATTCTGGACGTTATCGACGTGATTGCGCCTACCGAAGTGCGCGACAAGATGGCGGGTCAGCTTAAAAGCATCGATTTCTCCACGCATCCTGCAGGCGCCGATCCGGTGACTCGCCGCGCGATTGACAAGGCGATTGCGCTGATCGAGATGAAGTTCACCCGCAGCTGAGGCGGGGCCGCCGCAGGGCGGCGGCGTCGGGCGGTGGCGGTTAGTCCACCACCGTTTCGATTTTCTTGAACAGCGGGCAGTCGGCTACGCCGATGAAACCGTTGTCGCCATTGACGTACTGGGCGATCGCCACGTTGCGCGCCGTCAGGTATTTGCACTGCAATCCCAACCCGCCAACGTTCTTGTTGCTGCCTATCAGCACGCCGTAACCCGAGATCAAAAAGCCGCCGTAAATGACCGCCAACACCAGTACCCACTTAATCAATCTGCTCATTGTGCTTCCTCATTGTCCCTGAGGGGCCATCTAGCCACGACAACGGCATGACGGCAAGGGTAACAGTCTGAAAACCGGGCGATAGCCAGAAATCTAAACGACAAGTTAAACTTCGTTTAACTTCGCTGTGATAACATGCGCGATAGATTACCCAGATAACAATGAGGCTGCTAAATTTGTTGCGAAAAAAAATCCTCGTGATAATGACGGCCGTCGCAGCCTGCCTGTTTTTCTACCTGTTGGCGCTGGACAGTTATTGCGACGATGGCGGAAACTTTGCGCTGGGCATCTGCTCGGTAACGCGCTTCGTGCCCTGGTAAGCAATTTTTGGCAGGGATGTTCGCACGGCCGCCGCGAGTGTTAAGATGGCGGCCTGAATGTCGCAGTAAATAGGGTTGTCCATGTACGATTTAGGTTTTGGCCAGAATGGCCTGTTGTCGCTGGCCCTCGCCGCCGTGGCGTTGCTGGTTGGGCTGTGGATTTGGTTTCTGGTGAACCGCGCCAGCGTGCGCGCCAACGAGCAGATTCGTCTGCTGCAGGAGATTGCCGAGCAACAACGCCAACAAACGGCGCTGTTGAAACGCCTGGCACACCGTGCACGCGCTGATGGCGGCGATGCTGCTGACGACGACGATCTCAGCCCCGCGCTGGATTTCAAAGGTTTTATCCCCGAACGTTGAGCATGATGCTCCGGCCGGCGGCAGCGCCGCCGGGGCGCCTCAGTAAAACACCATGCCCTGATACGGTTTTTCCCGGCATGCCGCCAGGCGGCTGGCCAGATCGCCGGCATGGATCTCCAACTGGTGCCCGTCAGGATCGAGAAAATAGAGCGATTCGCCTTCGCTGCGATTGCTCTTCCACTCTTTGACGCCGTTCTGGCGCAGCCGCTCGCTGACCTGCTCAATGTGTTCCGGCGCTACGCTGAAGGCGTAATGGGTGTAATCGCGCGCGCTTTGTTGCGCCCGGGCCTCATCCCGCGACAGACACAGCCACAACGCCCCCAACGAGAGATAAGCGCCGCCTTGCCAGCGGGCGTGCGGGGTAAACCCCAACAGATGACGATAAAATTCGAAGCTGCGATCGAGATCGCTGACGGCGAGCGTCAGGTGATTGAGGCCGGTCAACATGCATGCATTTCCTGGGCGCTGAACAGAGGGAAAAGTGTACGCAGGCGCTAAGGAAAGATAAAGGGGGTAAAGCATTAGTAGAGATAATGTGAAAACCGGCGGCGCTGTCATAAAACTGTCGTACAGACATCGTAATGTAGCGCGAACCTTACGAAAGATGGATAAAGCCGATGATTAAATGGTACGAAGAAAGCGATGCCGAAGTGAACCGCAGCATCGCGCTGCTGACCGGGGAGAACCCGGACAAGTGGTATCCCTACGGTGGTGTGAAAGGTAAAGATTACTGCAAGAATCCCTCCGATGCCTGGCCGATCATTTGCGCCAACAAAATCAGTCTGAACCCCGATAACCAAAGCGACAGCCCGCAATGGCAGGCGCGCATGAGCACCCAGGGCGGTGAATGGCAGGCGGACAGCGTCAGCCCGCTGCGCGCGGCGATGATCTGCTTCCTGATGAGCCGGCAGGCTAACTGATTCGAACAATACCGGTGATTGGTAAGAGTTTCTCCTTTTTCTAATAACAGAGCTGTCGTTGGCGGAGGCTGTTTATGAAGCGCATTATCAAAGGTGATAAAAACTTGTCTCATCTGGTGATTGCCCATGCGGCGATCGATCGTCATGCCGAAAGCTTCGGCCAGCGCCGTCAGGGCTGGCCCTCGACCTACCTGATAAGATATCAAAACGATCGCGTGGCGGTGGAAGTGGTCACGCGTAGCCAATCTTATGTCGCCACGCTGATGATCGGCGCGCGCAACCTGACCAAACTGTGCGGAATGCCCGGCTAAACGCCGCCCTTATCCGCTTTCTCACGGTAAAAAAATCGCGCTCCGGCCCGTCGTCTCGGGGCGCTTCTCCTTGATGCTCACGGGGTTAAGTGTTAAAAAGCCGCCCGCAGATACATTTATTGATTGGTGAAATCTTGGCCGATAACGGCAAGGGTGTACGCCATATGAGGATAAGATGGGCGGTCAGCATCAGGATACTCCGCTAAAACGCGGTTTAAAAAACAGACACATACAGCTTATTGCCCTCGGGGGCGCCATCGGTACCGGTTTATTTCTCGGCATTGCGCAAACCATTAAAATGGCCGGCCCCGCCGTGCTGTTGGGCTACGCCATCGGCGGTTTTATCGCGTTTTTAATCATGCGCCAGCTGGGCGAAATGGTGGTTGAGGAGCCGGTCGCCGGATCTTTCAGCCACTTTGCCTATAAATATTGGGGTGATTTCGCCGGCTTCCTTTCCGGCTGGAACTACTGGGCAATGTTCATTCTGGTCGGCATGGCGGAATTGACCGCCGTCGGCATCTACATTCAGTACTGGTGGCCGGAAATCCCCACCTGGGCCTCCGCCGCGCTGTTTTTCGTGCTAATCAACCTGATTAACCTGGTGAACGTGCGTCTGTACGGCGAAACCGAGTTCTGGTTCGCCATCATCAAAGTGGTGGCGATTGTCGGCATGATCGTGTTCGGCGCCTGGCTGTTGGTCAGCGGCAACGGCGGCCCGCAGGCCAGCATCACCAACCTGTGGCAGCAGGGCGGCTTTATGCCGCATGGCTTCTCCGGGCTGGTGATGGCGATGGCGGTCATCATGTTCTCGTTCGGCGGGCTGGAAATGGTCGGCATCACCGCGGCGGAAGCCGCCGATCCGCGCCGCAGCATTCCTAAAGCCACCAATCAGGTGGTGTACCGCATTCTGATCTTCTATATCGGCTCGCTGACCGTGCTGCTGTCGCTCTATCCGTGGGGGCAAGTGGTGGAGGGCGGTAGCCCGTTCGTACTGATCTTCCATGCGCTGAACAGCAATCTGGTGGCGACCGTGCTCAACGTGGTGGTGTTGACCGCCGCGCTGTCGGTCTACAACAGCGGCGTTTACGCCAACAGCCGCATGCTGTTCGGGCTGGCCAGCCAGGGCAATGCGCCGCAGGCGCTGACGCGCGTGAATAAACGCGGCGTGCCGGTATTGTCCATCGCGCTGTCGGCGTTGATTACCTCGATTGGCGTGCTGATCAACTACCTGATGCCCGGCAAGGCGTTTGAGCTGCTGATGGCGCTGGTGGTGTCAACGTTGGTGATCAACTGGGTGATGATTTGCCTGGCGCACCTGAAATTCCGCGCCGCCAAGAACCGCCAGGGCGTCATCCCCAGCTTTAAGGCGCTGTGGTATCCGTTCGGCAACTACCTGTGCCTGGCGTTCCTCGGCCTGATTCTGGTGATTATGTATTTCAGCGAAGGGATCCGCATTTCGGTGTTGCTGATGCCGGTGTGGATTGCGGTGCTGTGGTGCGGGTTTATGCTGACGCGCCGTAAAGGCGCCAAGCGCTAATCGGTATGCGGCGGAGGCGTAGTCTGCGCCTCCGCTTCTTTTGTGCGTCAGCCGCGCGGCATAAAGGCGCGCCCCTCACCGTGACCCCGTCCCAGCAGTTTCCGGCACAGCAGCAGCAGGGTGCTGATCACGTCGATGGCGACCACGCTGAGCATCAGCAGGGTCAGCATGAAAAACCCGAGCAGCGAACCGCCCAGCAGAACCAGTGGCGCCGGTACGCGCAGACGGCGCAGCTTCATGGCGAAATACATTTTCCAGTATTGCTTCTGCGCCAGCAGCGCGCTGCGAATACGGCGCCCCAGGCTTGAGCCTGATTTGCGGGATGTAGAACGACTCATAACTTCTCCTTTTCTGTATGCCCTACAAGTCAATCACAAAGATCTTAAGAGAGTCTTAACGGGCTCTTGGCGGCCCTGGCTGTCTCACCGGAGTGAGACAACAGCATACGGCAAAAGGTCCCGCAATGCAGCGCACGGCTGACGAAGTGCGAGTCTCGTCGGGTTTGTTACACTGGAAGTCACGCCCGTGCAGGGGGCGCAGCGGACAGGAGAAGGGGCTGGATGAAGAGAATCAATCGTTATTACGACGCGGCCAAGGCGCATCACACGCCGGAGGGATTTCGCAACCCGGAACCCTCGCAGCGCCAGGAGGGTGACCTGCAGCGTTGGCAGGATGAGCGCAAGCGGCAGGGGCTGCCCAGGCCGCCGCAGCAGGGCTACGCGCAATTTACCGAACGCTGGTGGCAACCCGCCGATCTCAGCGGCAGCGATGACAGCATCTGGTGGCTGGGGCATGCATCCATGCTGTTGCGGCTGGGTGGCCGCTATATCCTGATCGACCCGGTGTTGTCCGAACGCGCCTCGCCGCTGAGCTTCTACGGGCCGAAGCGCAGAACGCCGGCGCCGCTGACGGTGGAGCAATTGCCGGCGGTGGATGCGGTGCTGATCTCCCATAATCATTATGACCATCTCGACAGGCGCACGGTGCGGCAGCTGGCGCGGCGCTTCCCACAGGCCGAGTTTATCGTGCCGCTCGGCTTGAAGCATTGGTTCCGCCGTTATCGGCTGAAGGTGCATGAACTGGACTGGTGGCAGAGCCTGTCGTTAGGTGAGCTGACGGTCTACGCCACGCCGGCGCGGCACTGGAGCATGCGCACGTTGTGGGATCGCAATTGCTCGCTGTGGTGCGGTTGGGTGATCCATCATCCGGCGCTGCGGTTCTATTTTTCCGGCGACAGCGGCTATTCGGCACGGTTGGCGGAAATTGGTCAGCGGCTGGGCCCGTTCGACGTGGCGGCGCTGCCCATTGGCGCCTATGCGCCGCGCTGGTTCATGCAGGAGCAGCATATGGACCCGCAGCAGTCGGTGGCGCTGTATCGCGAGCTGAATCAGCCGCGAGCCATTCCCATCCATTGGGGGGTATTCGAACTGGCGGATGAATCGCTGGACGAACCGCCGCAGCAACTGAACCTGGCGCTGAGCGAGGCGGGGCTGGAACAGCATCAATTCCATCCGCTGAAGATTGGCGAGCGCATCGCGTTGCAGGACTCGCAGCAAGCGTTGTCTATCCACCCGGTGGTACAGAGGAAAGAATAAGATCAACGGTTTGAAAGCGTGGCAGTAATTAGCAAAATTGATAAGTGCGGGGTGGGATCCAAATAACCACCCGATTTTCCGGATTTAATTCAATGCCGCACTTTCGCTATTCATAAGGTTATTCCGGTTATTCAGATTTAAGGTTTCGGATTATTTAGGATGAAGCCACCGACCAGCGGGGGAGGCGTCAGGACGTTGCATGCTTATGCAGCCGTTGGTCGGCGTGTCAGCGCGGCCGCCGGCTCTCGTCACGCTCTGGTGCATGCCGTGCGGTGACAGGGCTGAAGGCCGATGGTGAATGCGCTTTCCGACGGTAAAGGGGCGGAGGAGCATTGAATAAATTGGCCCCCGTTCATCGATATTCAAATGTTGCATATGACATTCCATAAAGATTCAAATTTTTTAACGCTATAAGCGACAAAAAAGCGAAAACGCCGAGAAGGAGATGCGTCAAAACGATGAAAGTTTTGTTAAAACGCTATCAGAATGCGGGGTCTGGCGCAGCGAGTTTGGCAAGCAGAAAATAGCCGATGCTTCAACATCTTTTGGCCTATTTAAGCAAATGTGGCTCTCGACCGTTTCAAATATGTGCGACATGTCGTTCAGTGATTAAAAATGGCTTGCCATCGCATACAGAGTATGTGATAACGCATCTGGGTAAAACGAGGTACAGTTCTGTATATGTGTGGCATTTTCAGTAAAGAAGTTCTGAGTAAAGACGTTAGCGTTGAATACCGCTTCTCTGCCGATCCTTATCTTAGTGCCTCAAGCAGTAACGACTCTAGTTTGTCTATGTAACGCCCTCGGGCGGTTTAAACAATCCAAAGGAAATACTCAAGATGGCAAAGATCAAAGGTCAAGTTAAGTGGTTCAACGAGTCTAAAGGTTTCGGTTTCATCACCCCGGCTGACGGCAGCAAAGACGTGTTCGTACACTTCTCTGCAATCCAGGGTAACGGCTTCAAAACCCTGGCTGAAGGCCAGAACGTTGAGTTCGAAATCCAAGATGGCCAGAAAGGCCCATCTGCAGTAAACGTTACTGCTATCTAATCAGCGTCAGCTGTACAAAAAGCCCGCCTTCGAGCGGGCTTTTTCTTCCGTCATCCGGCGGCGATGATGATGCCGGCGTACTGGTTGCGGCCTTTGATCCCCGGATGCGTCGGATCCTGCGCGCGCCGGTGGCTGTTGCGGCGATAGCTGGTGTATTTGAAGCGCTGTGGCCGCTGTGGGTCGACGTCCGGCGTGCAGATGGTGCAACTGCCGGCGCGGTCAACGGCGGCGAAGCCGAGCGCCGCCAGCTTGTATTCGGCAATCGCGGCCAAATCCAGATGCCGGTAATGTGGGCTGATCAGCGTGGCGGGCAGCGGCAGGCGCTGTTTAAAATTTTCCACCAGCGCTTCATCGACTTCGTAGCAGCACGGGCCGGCGGCAGGGCCGATAGAGGCCACCCAATCGGCGGTGTCGCCATCCTGGCGAATGCGCGCTGCCATCTGTTCCAGAATGCCGTCCAGTAAACCGCGCCAGCCGGCATGAACCGCGGCGATGGCGCCCCCGTCACGGCGGCTGAACAGCACCGGCAGACAGTCCGCCGTCAGTACGCTGAGCAGAATGCCGGGCTGGCGGGTATAGAAACCATCGGCCTCGCCGCACGCCTGCGCCGGTTGCAGCACGTCGACGATACGGGTGCCGTGCACCTGCTTCTTTTCCGGTAGCGTGGCGCTGTAGGGCAGCAGATGCCCGGGCAGCAGCGCGAGTTTGCTGCCAAAGCCGTGCTGAATGTGGGGCACCGCATTGAGCAGCGCGGAACGATCGCTCATAAGTTATTTTCACCTGCGTGAGAAAACAGACTCTCAGTGTAGCCAGCTTTTTCCCCGCTTGACCAGGCGTTGTTGGCGGCGAAAGCGAGCGGGGATGCGCCTTGCATCGAGCCGACGCCTTCTTTAGACTAGCCGCGCCCTGTCTTTCTGGAAGCCCATTCATGTCTTATCAATGCCCTCTGTGTCATCAACCGCTGCATTTTTCATCGCAACACTGGCGTTGCGCCGGCAATCATCAGTTCGATCAAGCCAAAGAAGGCTACGTCAATCTGCTGCCGGTGCAGCACAAACGATCGAAGCAGCCGGGAGACAGCGCGGAAATGATGCGGGCACGGCGCGCGTTTCTCGACGGCGGTTATTATCAACCGCTGCAGCAGCAGGTGGCCGAGTGGCTGGATTTGGCGCTGGCGGCCGATGCTGGCGCGTTGTTGGACATAGGCTGTGGGGAAGGGTATTACACCGCTGCCGTGGCCGCACGGCTGGCACAGGCGCGCAATATGGCGGTCTATGGGCTGGACGTCGCCAAGGTAGCGATCCGCTACGCCGCCAAACGTTATCCTGCGGTCTCGTTCTGCGTCGCCTCCAGCCACCGTCTGCCGTTCGCCGACGCGGCGCTGGATGCGGTCTTGCGCATTTATGCGCCCTGCAAGGCAGAGGAGCTGGCGCGGGTGGTGAAGCCGGGTGGCGTGGTAGTGACGGTCTCGCCGGGCCCGCGTCATCTGTACCAGCTGAAAGAGCAGGTCTACCAACAGGTGCAGCTGCATGCCGAGCAGGACGAACAGTTCGACGGTTTCGAGTGTGAGCGTAAAGAGGCGTTGGCCTATACGATGACCCTGCCTGGCGCACAGGCCGCCAACCTGCTGCAGATGACACCGTTCGCCTGGCGTGCTACGCCGGAGGTGCAGCAGCGGCTGGCGGCTGGCGGCGAGTTCGTGTGCGAAACGGATTTCGCGTTGGCGCTGTACCGACGCCGCGCTTAACAGGCGCACCGGGCCCAGAAACAAAAAAACCTGCCGCGGCAGGTTTTTTTGCAGAGCGAGCGCCTCAGGCCAGGTAGCCGAGGTGCTCCAGCAGAATGTTGACGCCGATACCGATCAGCACCACGCCGCCGAGGATCTCGGCGCGTTTGCCCAGCAGCGGGCCGATAAAGCGGCCAATCATCATGCCCAGCGTCGCCATGATCATGGTGGCGCAGCCGATGGCCATGGCGGTATGCACGATATTCACCTGCAGGAAGGCCAGGCCGACGCCGATAGCCATCGCGTCGAGGCTGGTGGCGATAGCGGTGGCCACCAAGATCCAGAAGCCGTGGCGTTTGACCTTCTCTTCCTCATCGGGCCTGTTGCGCACCCCTTCGACGATCATGCGCATGCCGAGAATGAACAGCAGGGAGAAGGCGACCCAGTGGTCCCATTCCATGATGTATTGGCTGGCGAACAGACCGATGGCCCAACCGATGAGCGGGGTGATCGCTTCGACCACGCCGAAGATCAGGCCGGTACGGATCGCTTCGCGGAAACGGGGTTGATGCAGGCTGGCACCTTTGCCGATCGAAGCGGCGAAAGCATCCATGGACATGCCAAAAGCGAGAATGAGTGTAGCTGAAAGGTTCATGTGAAATAGCCTCGGCCGGGTGGCTCCATATACACGTAACCCACCCCCAACCAAACGACGGAGTTACGTGTCTATGGTCTCGCCAACCTTACCTGGCTGCCCGCACCACGTTTCATACGGCGAAACGAGTATGTTGATACGGGCGTTTCTGGCGTTTTATTCTCCAGAAACCGGCTACTCCCCAATGACGGCGCAACCATACCATATTATTTCCGCCATCGACAACTTTATTCTAGAGTCATGCTCGCTCTTAATTGAGACTCGTTTTCATTAATCTAAGTTCATGCGGGAATATAATGTAGACGTGGGTAACAATGTTGCAGAAATAATAGTCAGAGTGAAAATGGCGCTGCCGATTAATTATCCACAAGCAGCGCAAGGTTTGAGCGGCAATAAAACGATTTTTTATTTATTTATTGATTATCAACGAAAAAATGATAAATCCGCTCCAGGTCATCCAGGTGGTTCACCTGAACCAACAGTCTGCGCTGTTCCAGGTCGACGGCCAGAATGCCGTCCTCCGATAAATTCATGGCTTTAATGCGGTTATATTCGACAAACACGTTCGCGAAGAAAAAACCCTGTGCTTTAAACACCATCTTGGGGGGGCGAATATAAGAGATATAGATCGCGAGCAGCGCCAAAGAAATAAGCAAATAGGTGGTTAATACCGCACCGTTGGTGGTGACGTTGCGGTAAATCAGAATGGCGATCAGGCCGACGAAAATCAGGCTGTCGAGGCGGTTACGGCGTTTGAGCGCCACTTTAAGCCGCGTTTTACCTTTCAGCAGGTCCATGCCGAATTCGTCATACAGCGAGTACAGCAACAGCAGGGCGATAAACAGCATCAGTACGGCGTCGGTCAGTGACATCTCTTGCTCCACACATAAAAAAGCCGGGGGTTGCCCCCCGGCCGATTCGAACGATTACAGGCCCAGCAGGCCAATCCAATAGCCAAAGATACCGATGACGAAGAAGCCGATGATGATCCACAGCGCATTGACTTTTTTGCGCAGCAGCCACATACAGGCGAAAGTCAGCAGCAGCGGCACCAGGCCCGGCATCAGCTGGTCGAGGATGGTCTGCACCGTGGTGACGTTGGTATGCCCGGTCTGGTCGGTGATCTTGGACACCACCAGCGGGATATTCACGTGCGTCCACTTGTTGACCAAGGCGCCCATAACAAACAGGCCGAGAATGGACGCTCCTTCCGTCAGTTTTTGCAGGAAGCCGCCGCCCATGTCGTTGACGATGTCCACCCCTTTACGGTAACCGTAGGCCACGCCGTAATAGCGGGTCAGCAGGCGCACCAGGTTGAACAGCACGAAGAACAGGATCGGCCCGAGCAGGCTGCCACTCATGGCGATGCCGGCGCCGAGCGCGGCGAACACCGGCCGCACGGTGCCCCAGAAAATCGGGTCACCGACGCCCGCCAATGGCCCCATCAGACCGACCTTGATGCCGTTGATCGCACCGTCGTCGATCGGCGCGCCGTTGGCGCGTTGCTCTTCCATCGCCATGGTCACGCCGAGCACCGGCGCCGCCACGTAAGGGTGGGTGTTGAAGAACTCGAGGTGGCGCTTGATCGCCTGTTTGCGATCGTCATTGTTTTCCGGATACAGGCGACGGATCACCGGTACCATCGAGAAGCAAAAACCCAGCGCCTGCATGCGCTCGAAGTTCCACGACCCCTGGAACAGGTTGGAGCGCAGGAATACGCCGCGAATATCGGCCGGCGTGAGTTTCTTTTGAGCAGTTGTATCAACCATTTCTCTCACCTATTCCTAGTCGAGTTCGTTATCAAGATCGTTCGCATTAGCCGGGCCGGCCTGGACAACCTGAGACTTGTTGTATTTCGGGCTGAGCTGGATATACAGCACGGCCATCACCACGCCGATGACGCCGAGCGCAACCAGGTTGAAGTTGGTGAAGGCGGCGGTCACGAAACCAAGGTAGAAGAACGGCATCAGGTAGCCGGCGCGCATCATGTTAATCACCATCGCGTAACCGACCACCACGATCATGCCGCCGGCGATGTTCAGGCCGCTGGTGACCACTTCCGGGATCGAGTTGAGCAGGGCGTGTACCCCGGCGGTGCCAACCGAGATGGCGACGATGACCGCCGGAATGGCGATACGCATCGCCTGCAGCAGCAGAGCGCCGATGTGGATCCAGGTGATGGCCCGCAGGCTGCCGCGCTCCGCCGCGCTGTCCGCCGCGTGCTGGAAGGCCACGGTGAGGGTACGTACGATGATGGTCAACACCTGGCCGGCCGCCGCCAGCGGAATGGCCAGGGCGATACCGGCACCGACGCTTTGCCCACCGGCGATGACCAGAATGGTCGAGATGATGGAGGCCAGGGCGGCATCCGGCGCGACTGCCGCACCGATGTTCATCCAGCCCAGGGCGATCATTTCCAGCGTACCGCCGATGATGATGCCGGTTTTCATATCGCCGAGAATGAAGCCGATCAGAGTACAGGCGACCAGCGGACGGTGAAATTGGAACTCGTCGAGGACGGAACCCATCCCGGCGATACAGGCAACGATAAATATCAGCACAATCTGAAGAGTGGTGATCTCCATTGCACTTCTCCTATGACCAAAAAGCTCTGAGTAAAATAATCAGCGGCTGGCGCCACTAATTGAGTTTGTTAATCAGGTCCATCATTTTTAGCCGGCTGTCGGACGAGACCTTACGCACTTCCAGCTCGATACCGCGATCGTTCAGTTTCTTAAACGCTTCGATATCTTTTTCATCGACGGAAACGGCGTTGTTCACCTGGGTTTTCCCCTGACGGAACGCCATGCCGCCGATATTGACGGATTGAATATCCACGCCGCCTTCCACCAGGCGCAAGACGTCGGTCGGGTTGGTAAACAGCAGCATTACGCGGTCGTTGGCGTACTTCGGGTTGTTCCAGACGCGGATCGCCTTCGCCACGTCCACCACGTGAGCGGTGACCCCCGGCGGGGCGACCTGGGTCAGCAGGGTTTTGCGCACATGGTCGGCGGCGACTTCATCGCTGACGACGATAATGCGGCTGACGTTGGTTTCTTTGGTCCAGCGAGTGGCGACCTGGCCGTGAATCAAACGGTCATCGATGCGCGCCAGGCCGATTTTCATGTGGTCGTTCGGCCCCAGCGGCGCCTGAGGGGCAGCGGCTTTGGCGACGGGTGCTGCGGGTTTTGCGGGTTCTTCCTGCGGTTTTTTCAGCGCTTTCACGCCTTCACGGCCGGTTTCCAACGCCAGCGCCACCAGTTCATCGAAGGCGGGGTTGTCGTCCCGCGCCATGAAGGTTTCCACCAGCATCGGAATGTTGACCCCGGTGATGACCTCATAGTTTTCTTTGTCGACCGCAATGCGGCTGGCGGCGTTGAACGGGCTGCCGCCCCAGGTATCCACCAGGAACAGCACGCCGCCGCTGGTATCCAACCCACTGATTTTTTCGTTGTACTTGACGATTAACGTTTCGGCATTCTCACCGGGAACGAAGTCTATAAAGGCGACGTTGTCCTGCTCGCCCAATAGCATCTCCGCCGTTTTCAGCAGTTGTTCCGCTGCAGCCCCGTGTGTGCCGATGATAATAGCTATTGCCACTCGCTACCTCCTCGTTGAACTCCAGGCGCGGTTTGTGTCGTTTCTCCGCGCCGTCTTGGCAGTCACTTCCGCGGTTCAGATACATTATGGTAGAAAAAAAGAAACGCACGCCTAACATTTCTCACGCAGTTTCAAATGCCTGTGCGTGATGCTTCACGAACGCGACATTTATTTTAGTGAGTGAAAAAATATTTTTTGTGACGTTGCTCCGTTATTGAATGCTCGGAGAAATCTTAGCTGTCGCAGATGATACGGCGTGGCGCCATGCTAAACCGCCGTTGAAAAAGCCGCTTTGTCCCCCAGAAAAATCCTGATACAGTAATTTCTTCTTTCATCACTAAGGAGTGAAGGGCCTCAGCCCTCCCTATGGACTGTCACCGAAGTTACTGTTTTACCAGGTTTCACCCGCCACCTGCTGGCGTTGCATATGCTGTTCGGCCCTTCGGCCATCTCCCGGTAACCCCATCCCGTCACTTTGCTATTGTCGACTGCGCCCATGCAGCGGCGGCATCGTCACGTCTGAGCTGCGTGCGCTCATTCCCACTTTTCTCTGGAGTCTGATATGGAATTTTTAATGGACCCCTCTATTTGGGCGGGGTTGCTTACGCTGGTGGTGCTGGAAATCGTGCTGGGCATCGACAACCTGGTGTTCATCGCCATTTTGGCCGACAAGCTGCCGCCGAAGCAGCGCGATAAGGCGCGCATCATTGGCCTGTCGCTGGCGTTGCTGATGCGTTTGGGCCTGCTGTCGGTGATCTCCTGGATGGTAACCCTGACCACGCCGCTGTTCAGCGTCGGCGATTTCAGCTTCTCCGGCCGCGATTTGATCCTGCTGTTCGGCGGGGTGTTCCTGCTGTTCAAGGCTACCATGGAGCTGCACGAACGGCTGGAGGGGCAGACGCACCAGGACGGCGCCAACCGCGGTTACGCCAAGTTCTGGGCGGTGGTGGTGCAGATCGTGATTCTTGACGCGGTGTTTTCGCTCGATGCGGTGATTACCGCCGTGGGTATGGTGAACGATCTGCCGGTGATGATGGCGGCGGTGGTGATCGCGATGGCGGTGATGCTGTTGGCGTCGAAGCCGTTGACCAACTTCGTCAACGCGCACCCGACCATCGTGGTGCTGTGCCTGAGCTTCCTGTTGATGATTGGCCTTAGCCTGATCGCCGAAGGCTTCGGTTTGCACATTCCTAAAGGCTACCTGTATGCCGCTATCGGCTTCTCGATCCTGATTGAATTGTTCAACCAGATCGCGCGTCGCAACTTCATCAAGCATCAAGCGCGTCGCCCGATGCGCGAGCGCACCGCGGAAGCGATCATGCGCCTGATGGGGCAGCAGCGTACACCGCAGACGGACGATGCGGTCGCCTTGCCGAGGGATGAAACCTTTGCGGCGGAAGAGCGCTATATGATCAGCGGCGTGTTGACGCTGGCCTCGCGTTCATTGCGCAGCGTGATGACGCCGCGCACCGACATTTCCTGGGTCGACTGCGAGCGCTCCCGCGAGGAGGTACGCGCACAGCTGCTGGATACGCCGCACAGCCTGTTCCCGGTGTGTCGTGATTCGGTGGATGAGATCGTCGGCGTGGTACGCGCCAAGGATCTGCTGGTGGCGTTGGAGCAAGGTGAAGACATCGCCGAGTTCGCCGCCCGCACGCCGCCGATCGTGGTGCCGGAAACCATGGACGTCATCAAGCTGCTGGCGGTGCTGCGTCGCGCCAAAGGGCGTTTGGTGGTGGTCACCAATGAGTTCGGCGTCGTGCAGGGGCTGGTGACGCCGCTGGACGTGCTGGAAGCGATTGCCGGTGAATTCCCGGACGAGGACGAAACGCCGGACATCGTGGCGGAAGGCGACGGCTGGCTGGTGAAGGGCGGAACCGATCTGCACTCGCTGGAACAGGCGCTGGCCTGCGATGACCTGGTCAGCCCCACCGCCGATTACGCCACCCTGGCGGGGCTGCTGTTGGCCCACTACGGGCAGATGCCGGTGGTGGGAGATACCATCGAGCTGAACCACCTGCGTTTCGATATCGTTGAGGTGTCCGAATATCGTATCGAACTGGTGCGCGTTACCCGCGTCGCCCTGGACGAGACGGCGCACGCGTAACCCTCCCGCCGGGGGCTCAGGCCTCCGGCGGATCCTCTTCCGCTTTCCTGACGCGCGATTCGTACTGCTGCAGCCACAGCGGGAAAACATGAATCGGCATCGGCTTGGCGAAATAATACCCCTGCAGGGCATTGACCTCGCGTGAGCGCAGATAGTCGGCCTGTTCCTCCGTTTCCACCCCCTCTGCCACCAGTTTCAGCTTCAGGCGCTGCGCCAGCGTAATGATGGTGTCGGTCACCGTAGCGTTGACCGCGTCGGTGCCGATGGCGGCGGTAAACCCGCGATCGATCTTCAAGACGTCCGGGCTGAGGTTCTTCAGGTAGCTCAGTGAGCTGTGGCCGGTGCCGAAATCGTCGATGGCCAGCATGATCCCCATGTCTTTCAGCGTGCGGATCTGGTCATACTGGATCGCCGACAGCGCGGTGCGTTCGGTCAGCTCCAGCATCAATGAGGGCATCGGGTGCGCCGGCAGCCAAATCTGGCGGATATCGTCGATGATGTTGAGCGTTTTAAAATGCTCGGCGGCGACGTTGATGCTGATGTAGAAAGACGGTCGTGGCGGGAACAGCTGCAGATTTTCCGTCACGGTGTTCATCAGATAGCGAGTGAGCGGAATGATGAGCTCATGTTGCTCGGCCAACGGAATAAACACGTCAGGCGAGATCCATCCTTGTCGCTTCTTTTTCCAACGCAGCAGCATCTCGACGCCGGCGCAGCGCCCGGTGTCGCTGTGGATGATAGGCTGACAGTAGACGCGGAACTCCCGATGAGTGATGGCATGGCCGATGTGGTAAGACAGGCTCATGCGGTTGGCGGTGAGCAGATAGACCACATAGGCTGCCAGCAGGCTGATCAACAGCGCCAGCGGGATATGGCGCGGCAATGCGGACAGCGCCAGCATGCCGATCTGTGGACCGAACAGTGAAATCGAGAACGGGTACAGCGCGGAGCCGGCGGTGTAGCGCAGATCGTTGGTCAGGGTGTCGCGGCTCAGGATTTCGCGGCGGCCATATTCCAGGCTGCTGTCGTCCACGTTCAGGACCACTCGCTGAACGTAAGGCTCTTGCGGTTCGAGTAAAAAGTTGGACAGCAGCTCGATATTGAATACGTGCAGCACGCCGCTGGTTTTATCGCGGGGGGATGGCGTCCACATCACCAGCGTGGGCAGGCCTTTGCTGACCGCCAGAGAGGGGCGCAGCGCGAGCCTGGCGTTGCTGTCGACGAAGGTGGGCATCACCGCGGCCAGCTGATAATGACGGGCGCCAAACAGGCTGGAGCAGTAAATAACACCGTTTTTCACCAGCAACATGGCGCGTAGCGCCTGATTTTGCGCGGCGCGAAAGCGCAGGGTCGATGAAACGTTTTCGCAGGGTTGGTCCAGCATGTCCATACTGCGTTCCGCCTGTATCTGCGCCGGCGTCAGCAATTGGTTGATCTTGCCGACGGTGCGGGTAGCCAACGTCTGCTGGCTCTGCTCGATGCTTTTGACCTCTTGATAGTAACGGGTATACAGCGATACCAACAGAATAGCCACGCCCACCGCTCCGGCCAGCAGCCAACGGTAGTAACGATATCGGGACGCGGCGAGGTGGGTCATCAACATCCGGTAAATCCTTGTTCGGTAATCCAGCTCCGAGTCACAGTCAGGCCATAGATCCTTAAGTTGCGCTCGGCTAATTCTAGCCTGAGGTTATACAAGATTGATGGTAACTCAGTAAATTATTTCAGTATGGTAAAACAGAAGGCCAATTTGCAGGCTAACCGCCCGATCGATGAGAAAAATGCAGGATATTTTCTGGTGACATTGTCACTAAAAGCGGCCAATGAATTGATTACTCATAAAAAACCCCGCCGGGCGGCGGGGTTGTCTGTCAGTCGCATTGCACCTTGATCGCCAGGCCGCCGCGTGACGTTTCGCGGTACTTGGCGTTCATGTCTTTGCCGGTTTCGTACATGGTCTCGATCACCTTATCCAGCGAAACGCGCGGCTCGCTGGTGCGGCGCAGTGCCATGCGGGCGGCGTTGATCGCCTTGACCGAAGCGATGGCGTTGCGCTCGATGCACGGTACCTGTACCTGGCCGGCAACCGGGTCGCAGGTCAGACCCAGGTTGTGTTCCATGCCGATCTCCGCCGCCACGCACACCTGTTCAGGGCTGCCGCCGAGCAGCTCGGCCAGACCGGCCGCCGCCATGGAGCAGGCCACGCCGACTTCACCCTGGCAGCCAACTTCGGCGCCGGAAATGGAAGCGTTCATCTTGTACAGCGCGCCGATGGCGCCTGCCGCCATAAAGTAGCGGATATAGATATCCGGGCTGACGGATTCGATGAAGTGATCGTAGTAAGCCAGCACCGCAGGCACGATGCCGCAGGCGCCGTTGGTCGGCGCGGTGACCACGCGGCCGCCGGCGGCGTTTTCTTCGTTCACCGCCAGCGCGAACATGTTGACCCAGTCGATCACGTTCATCGGATCGTTGGACAGTTTGTCCGACGCCACCAGCATGCGGCGCAGCGCGGAGGCACGGCGCGGCACGCGCAGCGGCCCCGGCAGCACGCCTTCGGTATTCAGACCGCGATCGATACAGGCGCGCATGGTTTGCCAGACGTTACCGAAGTAGGTGTCGATATCTTGCTTGCTGTGCAGCGCCAGCTCGTTCTGCATCACCATGCCGGAGAGCGACAGGCCGGTCTCGCGGCAGTGGTCGAGCATTTCGCGCGCGGAGTTGAACGGATAAGGCATTTGCAGCTCTTGCTCGGCGGCCTTGCCGAAGTTCTCTTCATCGACGATGAAGCCGCCGCCGATGGAGTAGTAGGTCTTGCTGTACACTTCTTTATCGCCGGCGAAGGCGTGGACCTGCATGCCGTTTTCGTGCAGCGGCAGGTTGTCGCTGCGGAAGACCATGCCGCCGTCGCGCGGGAAATCGACTTCATGCAGGCCGTTGGCCAGCATCAGGCGTTGACGTTGTTCTACATCGCGAATAAAACCCGGAATGCTATCGATATCGACGGTGTCCGGCATATTGCCGGCCAGGCCGAGAATGATGGCGATATCGGTATGGTGACCTTTACCGGTCAATGAGAGTGAGCCGTAAACGTCTACGGCAACACGCGTGATAGAAGGCATCAGGCCTTTATTTACCAGATCGTCGACAAACTGTTTGCCGGCTTTCATCGGTCCAACCGTATGAGAGCTGGACGGGCCGATGCCGATCTTAAACATGTCGAAAACGCTAATCACGCTAAAACTCCTTAAAGAGACGTATTGTTATGGCTGCGGCGGTTAAAAACCGCGCAGGGAACAGCGATATTGTAAAAGGGCCGTGCGGGTTCGGCTGCCTTTTTCGCATGAAATTAAATAATCCGTGGTGTCGCTTTTTTGCTGATTACCCGGGGCGAACCCTTAAGCGGGGTATCCGCTTTCGCCCAAGCTCCATTAACGGTAATCGCGCCCGCTTTCCGTGCTGAACGCCGCCGGCTTAATCCCTGTTTCTACAGTGGTTTATCTCGGACGGTGGTATTTTACAGGTATTTCGTAAGGTTTAAGAGAGGGTTTACAGTTTTTTTAAAACCATTCAACCGGAACGGTAGTTGAAAAAGCGATCAAATGAAGTGATTTCGATCGCTTTACCTGCAGCGGACGTCGACGGCCATGCCAGATTGCGAGTCAGATCACGCAATGCGGGTCAAATACTGACCTGCTGCGCCAGGCGGCGAATAATGGCGGCGGTCAGCCCCCAGATAAACTGGCTGTGATACCAGGAGAGGTAAATGCGGTGCGTGTGGCCGGCGCGATGGATATCCAGCGGGTAGTAACGCGACAGGGTCAGCGCTTCCCGCAGGGGCATCTCGAACACGTCCGCCACTTCGCCCTCGTTGGCGTGGAACTGCACGTCCGGCGGGATGAGGCCGACGATGGGCGTGACCTGAAATCCGGTGCTGCTGTCGAGCGGCGCCATTTGGCCGAGTACGGTCACCGCGTTCGGCGGTATCGCCACTTCTTCCTGCGCTTCTCGCAACGCTGTGACGATCGCCGACCCGTCTTCGGCATCGGTTTTCCCGCCGGGGAAGGCTACCTGACCGGCATGTTTGCGCAGCGAATCAGCACGGCGGGTCAATAGCAGGGTCGGCTCGGCGCGGCAAACGATCGGGATCAGCACCGCCGCCGGGCGCACGTTGTGCGAGATCTGCGCCGCCTGCGGCAGCTGCAGTTGAAAACGGCTGATAAAGGCGTGCAGTGAGGTCGGCGAATTCGATGGGATCACGACAGGGCGCACTCCCCAAGCTGCGGCAGAATACGGCCAACCTTGTCGAAGGTTTCCTGGTATTCCGCCTGTTCCTGGCTGTCTGCCACGATGCCGCCGCCGGCGGAGCAGTGGATGCGGCCGTTTTCCGTGACGAGCGTGCGGATGGTGATGTTGGTGTCCATGGTGCCGCAGGCGCTCAGGTAACCGATGCTGCCGCAATAGGCGTTGCGACGCTGCGGCTCCAGCTCTTCGATGATTTCCATCGCTCGCACCTTGGGCGCGCCGGTGATCGAACCGCCGGGGAAGCAGGCGCGCAGCAGCTCGGTGGCCGAGGCCTGCTCCGGCAGGGTGGCGGTAATGGTGCTCACCAGGTGATGTACCGCCGGGAACGGCTCCACGACGAACAGTTCCGGCACCCTTACGCTGCCGGGCTGGGCGACGCGGCCGATATCGTTGCGCAACAGATCGACGATCATCAGATTTTCAGCGCGATCCTTGGGCGAATCGGCCAAACGGCGAGCCTGTGCGGCGTCTTGTTCTGCGTCCGCCAGCCGCGGCAGCGTGCCCTTGATCGGGCGGGTTTGGATACGCTGTTGCTCCAGCCATAGGAAGCGCTCGGGAGAGACGCTCAGCACGCTGTTGTGCGGCAGCCGCAGGAAGGCCGAGAACGGCGCGCGGTTGCAGGCGCTCAGTCGGCAAAACGCCTGCCATTCATCCCCCTGGTAGTCGGCGGAGAACCGCTGTGCCAGATTAATTTGGTAACAGTCGCCGCTGCGCAGGTAGTGCTGAATACGTTGGAACTTCTCGCCGTATTGCCGTCGGCTCATATTGGCACGCCAGCCGCTCAGCAGCGCGAAAGGGCGCTCCGCCGGTGCGGTTTGGCGAGTGAGCCAGCGCCAGCGCTGCTCCACATCGCCATAGCTGAGCAGCGTCAGGGTTTGCAATTGGTGGTCGGCGATCGCTGCCCAGTCATAAATGCCCACCGCCATGTCCGGCAACGCAAGGTCGGCTTCGGCCAACTGCGGCAAGGTTTCCACCCGGCGCCCAAGATCGTAGCCGAACAGCCCCAGGGCACCGCCCTGAAACGGCAGATCCGGGTTAAAGGCCGGCTGCCAACCTTGCGCCGCCAGCTGCTGCTGCAGCAGGGAAAACGGATCTTCCTTCGACTGAGTAGTTACGCCGTCACTTTCAATTACCGTGTCGGGGCCACGCGTGGTGAGCGTAACGCGCGGCTGTGCGACCAGAATATCGAAGCGGTTATGCGAGTGATCGGCAAAGCCCGAATGCAGCAACATCGCCCAGGGCTGTGCTGAAAGCGGGGCGAAAAGCGTCATCAGGGCACTGCGGCTATAGGGCAAAGACTTTATGTTTGGGGCGGTTACGCTCATGAACGTCAAAAAACCTGGCTGTGAAGACGGCAATGTCTGGCCGTTAGTGTGCCATAGACGGCTACGGCATGCATGTTTTGCCATGCGAGGCATGCAGCACAGTTCACATAAACGGCAGTTCAATAAACCTGAAATAAGGCATTTTTTGCGCCATTCATTATACCTCGGTATGTTAAAAATTTAACGTCAAATAAACGGGAAGCCTCATTTATCGAGAGAACAAGGCCCGAGAAATACAAAAACGCTTCGTTAATTTCATCAATTTATTGTTACCCATGGTTATTAACTGGGTGATGCGGAAAAGTTTTGCCTGTGTTTTGTCACGCTGGTCATTCTGAGAAATTGATGTTGGTTCGACGCCGCTTTTCTTGCTGAAAGCATGAAAAGACAAAACAAGATAAATCTTATTTAGCTCGCTGCGGAAATCTGAGTGCTTCAGTCATATTCCTCCGAACTGATGCTGAATAGACTGATATTTTTTCAAAAAAATAAAATTATTATTTTGTTACATTATCATTGAAGAGCTGCCTATGTCATTAATGCTGAGCGTCATCGTCCCGATGCACAATGTGGGAGAATTATTAGAACCTTTCCTGGCTTCGTTGCTGGCCCAACGCGAACAACGCCTGGAGGTGATCATCGTCAACGATGGTTCTACCGACGGTTCAGGAGAGACCGCGCACCGTTACGCGGCGGCGCATCCGCATATTCGGGTCATCGATCAGGCCAACGCCGGTGTTTCTAATGCGCGTAATGCCGGGCTCGCATTGGCCCGGGGCAAATACGTGGCGTTTCCCGATGCCGACGATCTGCTGGCACCGGACATGTATTCCACGCTGCTGGAGCAGGCGGAGCGCCACCAATTAGACGTGATGCAATGCAATGGCGAGCGCTATTTCGCCAGCGAAGACGAATTACAGCCGATTTTTCCCGAGGCACGTTTACAGACCACTGACGTTATCACAGGGGTACAGTGGTTCGAACGTGCGCTGAAATCGAGAAAATTTATTCATGTTGTATGGTTGGCGATATATCGCCTCGATTTTATCCGCCGGCATCGGCTTTATTTTGAACCGGGGTTACATCATCAGGATATTCCCTGGACGACCGAGGTTATGTTTAATGCCCAACGGGTCAAATATTTAAGTACGCCGCTGTACCGTCAACGGGTACACGACAAGTCGATCAGCAATCGTCGCCGCACCGGCAAAGCAAACGTGGATTATCAACGCCACTATATGAAAATCGTCGAAATGCTGGAGCGGCTCAATTTGCGCTATGCTGGCAGCATCGCCATTCGTCCGGCTTTCCATTGGCAAATCACCCGTGAAGCGTTGGGTATTTGCCACAGCATTCGCCGTGAGCCGGATCCGGTCGCCCAGAATCAGATTACCGAAGAGTTTTATCAGCGCGGCATCGACAGAGCGATGTTCGCCAACGCGCGCGGCGTGAAGCAGGGGTGGCATGTCATGCTGTGGCGGCATCGCCTGAAGCAGTGGCGCAGCGATAACGGCTGTTCGCAAGTGGCCTGAGGCACAAGACGTTGGGATCCGTCGCGTTAGCGCGTATACTCCTTCTCCCTTTTGCCGGAGAGAACGACACATGCATGCAGGTATGCCATTACTGAGTCACGCGGAGCAGCAGGAAGCGGCGGATCGCATCCATCAACTGATGGAGCAGGGCATGAGCAGCGGTGAAGCCATTGCTCGCGTTGCGCAGGAAATTCGTGAGAAGCATCAGGGCGCTCAGGTTGCGGTACTGTTCGATGACGATGATGAAGACGAGCAGCATGATGCCGCACCGGGGGCGTCGCGGGATGACGATGCTGAAGAAGACGAAGACTATTGATGTTATCGGGGCCGCGTAAGCGGCCCCGTCAGTTTCAGCCGTTGACCGCCACGGCGGCAGCGGCTTGTTTCGCCAGCTCCACCGCCTGTTCCGTCGTGCTCGCCGTCGCCAGCGCTACGCCCAGACGACGTTGCCCGGCGATCTCCGGTTTGCCGAACAGGCGCAGCTGGTTGTGCCCGCGTAGCGCATTTTCCAATCCGCTGAAACGCACATCGCTGCTGGTGAGCTGCGGCAGGATCACTGCCGAAGCGGAAGGGCCGAACTGGCGAATGGCGCCGATCGGCAACCCGAGAAAAGCGCGAACGTGCAGGGCGAACTCAGACAGATCCTGTGAAATCAACGTGACCATGCCGGTATCGTGCGGGCGCGGTGACACCTCGCTGAAGATCACTTCGTCGCCACAGACGAACAGCTCCACGCCGAACAGCCCGAAGCCGCCCAGGGCTTTCACCACTTTCTCCGCGATAGCCTGGGCCCGACTCAGCGCCGTCGCCGACATCAGTTGCGGCTGCCAGGATTCGCGATAGTCCCCATCCTCCTGACGATGGCCGATCGGCTCGCAGAAATGCACGCCGTCCACGGCGCTGATGGTCAGCAGCGTAATTTCAAAATCGAATCTTACCAGCCCTTCGACGATCACCCGGCCGCCGCCGGCGCGGCCGCCCTGTTGGGCGTAATCCCAGGCGCTTTGCAGTTGCTCAGGCGTGCGGATCAGGCTTTGCCCCTTGCCGGAAGAGCTCATCACCGGTTTGACGATGCACGGATAGCCGATGTGTTCGACCGCCTGCCGGAAAGTCGCCTCGCTGTCGGCAAAGCGATAGCTGGAGGTGGGCAGGCCAAGCTCTTCCGCCGCCAGGCGGCGGATGCCTTCACGGTTCATCGTCAGGCGGGTGGCTTCGGCGCAGGGCACTACGCGGTGGCCCTGGCGTTCAAGTTCGACCAGCATGGCGGTGGCGATCGCTTCGATTTCGGGAACGATATAGTCCGGCCGCTCTTGTTCGATAACGGCTTTCAGTGCGTCACCGTCCAGCATATTGATGACGTGGCTGCGGTGCGCCACATGCATGGCGGGGGCGCCGGGATAGCGATCGACGGCGATCACTTCCAGACCGAGGCGCTGGCATTCAATGGCGACTTCTTTACCCAGCTCCCCGGAGCCGAGCAACATAACGCGGGTGGCGGAAGGGCGCAGGGCGGTTCCAATCGTTAACATAGTTTCGTACCTGGATCGGTGAAAGTAAGCGGATTGATGATCGGCGGGCAGTATATACGAAAACGATTGCGTGCGCAGCCGCCGCGCCAAGTTTGTTGCTAACTGACTGTTTTTATAACAAGCAGAAATATTTGCCCTGCATGGGCGATTGTGCGTTAATAAGCGACGGCGAAAGAAGGCCTACATATAGCAAGGTTTTCGCGTCTCGTGCCGTCAAGGCAGGTTTATCAAGTAAAGGAAACACAAATGAGCAAGATCACTGGTCACGTTAAATGGTTCAACGAAAGCAAAGGTTTCGGCTTCATCACGCCTGCCGACGGCTCTAAAGACGTTTTCGTTCATTTTTCCGCTATCGTCAGCGATGGTTTCAAGACCCTGGCTGAAGGCCAGCAGGTTGAGTTCTCCATCCAGGACAGCCAACGTGGCCCAGCCGCAGCCAACGTCGTTGCTATTTAACGACTGAGCCGCCAAGAAACCCGCCGCCGGCGGGTTTTTTTATGCCCGCTGCCCGTAACGCCGCCCATCTCTGTTATCATTTACCGCTGATTCGGCGCCAACCTGCGGGCGCGCCGCCATTCCATTCGTCATATAAGAGTTATCGCCGTGAGCACAGTTTCTTTTTCTTCCCTGCCTCTGCCAGCCGAACAGTTGGCCAACCTCAACGAACTGGGGTACGCCAAAATGACGCCGGTACAGGCCGCCGCGTTGCCCGCCATCCTGCAAGGGCGAGACGTGCGCGCCAAGGCGAAAACCGGTAGCGGTAAAACGGCGGCGTTCGGCATTGGTTTGCTGAATAACATCGTCGTTGCTCAGGTTGCCACGCAGGCGCTGGTGCTCTGTCCCACCCGCGAGCTGGCCGATCAGGTGAGCAAAGAACTGCGCCGCCTGGCGCGCTTCACGCAGAACGTCAAAATCCTGACGCTGTGCGGCGGCCAACCGATGGGGCCACAGCTCGATTCGCTGGTGCACGCGCCGCATATCGTGGTGGGAACGCCGGGCCGCATCCAGGAACACCTGCGCAAGAAAACGCTGCTGCTGGACGAACTGAAGGTGCTGGTGCTGGATGAGGCCGACCGTATGCTGGACATGGGCTTCGCCGACGACATCGACGATGTGATCAGTTACACGCCGCCGCAGCGTCAGACGCTGCTGTTTTCCGCTACCTACCCGGCGGGTATCGAACGCATCAGCGAGCGCGTTCAGCGTCAGCCGCTGAGCGTCGAAGTGGACGATGACGAAGCGCAGACCGCCATCGAACAACGTTTCTATGAGACCACGCGCGATCAGCGCCCGGCGCTGCTGGTGTCGGCCATTCGTTATCATCAACCCGCGTCCTGCGTGGTGTTCTGCAATACCAAACGCGATTGCCAAACGGTGCTTGAGGCCCTGGAGGCCCGCGGCATCAGCGCACTGGCGCTGCATGGCGATCTGGAGCAGCGCGACCGCGACCAGGTGTTGGTGCGTTTCGCCAACCGCAGTTGCCGGGTGTTGGTAGCGACCGACGTCGCCGCTCGCGGGCTGGACATCAAAGAGCTGGAGCTGGTGGTTAACTACGAACTGGCGTTCGATCCTGAAGTGCATGTGCACCGTATCGGTCGTACCGGCCGCGCCGGCATGAGCGGGCTGGCGATCAGCCTGTGCACGCCGCAGGAAATGGCGCGGGCGCACGCGATTGAAGACTACCTGCAGATGACCATTGCCTGGGCGCCGGTGTCCGAGCTGAGCGGGGCCGCCAACGGTTCGCTGGAGGCGGAGATGGTGACGCTGTGCATCGACGGCGGCCGTAAGGCGAAGATCCGCCCAGGCGATATCCTTGGCGCGCTGACCGGCGATGCCGGGCTGACGGCGGCGGAAGTGGGCAAGATCGACATGTTCCCGGTGCATGCCTACGTCGCGATCCGTAAAGCCAGCGCGCGCAAGGCGCTGCAGCAGCTGCAGCAGGGCAAAATCAAAGGCAAGAGCTGCAAGGTGCGGCTGCTGAAATAAGCCGACGGCGGGCGGCGGTTTGCCTTCCCGCCGCTATCTATTTATACTGTATATAATTACAGTTATTTGAGTATTTGAGGACGCACGCATGGCGGTTGAAGTTAAATATGTGGTGGTGAGAAACGGTGAGGAAAAAATGACTTTCGCGAGCAAGAAAGAAGCCGACGCCTACGACAAAATGCTGGATTTGGCGGATAACCTCGGAGAGTGGCTGCAACAGGCGCCGCTGAACCTGGACGACGAACAGCGCGAAGGGCTGAGCTTCTTCCTGGCAGAGAATAAGGACGCACTGGGTCTGATTTTGCGCGGCGCATCACCGGCGGAAACCGGCAAAAAACCGACGGAAGCGAAAGCGAAAAAAGCGCTCTCTAACTCAAAAGAGGGATCTGCGTCAGAAAAGCAAGCGGCATAATGACTTATGTTGCGGTGTTGTGATGAAAAAGGATCTAAAATGAGCCGTGAAATAACTTTCTTCAGCCGCTTTGAGCAAGACATTCTGGCCGGGCGTAAAACCATCACCATTCGGGATGCCAGTGAGTCGCACTTCGAACCGGGTGAGGTATTGCGCGTAAGCCGCAATGAAGACGGCGTATTTTTCTGCTTTATCGAAGTGCTGTCGGTAACGCCGGTGCGCCTGGATGCGCTGACCGAACGCCACGCACAGCAGGAGAACATGTTGCTGGGCGAGCTGAAGCAGGTGATCAAGGAAATCTATCCGGGCCTGGATGCGCTGTTTGTCATCGAGTTCGTCAAACGGTAACTCTTTGCCGAAACCCTGTTGTGAGCCAGGGATGGGCGCCCGGATAGCGCTAATCACAACGGGAGGACATATGAAAAAAACGGGTTTGGCTATCGCCTTGTTGGCCATGATGGGAGCATCGACTGCGGTGTGGGCGCAGGATCAAGAGCAACGCACCGCCAAGGTGGGGCAGTGTGCCGGTCTGCAGCCGGCGGATATTGCCGCTCAGGTCAAGCGTGATTTCTTGCAGAACCGCATCACGCGCTGGGAGGCGGACAAAAAGCTGCTGGGCACCGCAACCCCGATCGCTTGGGTCAGCCCGGATGCCATCACCGGCAAGGATCAGGTGTGGCAGGTGCCGCTGACGGTGCGGGGTACCAAGATGGATAAAACCTACAGCGTGACACTCAACTGCAACACCGGCGAGATTGCCTACAGCGCGCCGCAGTAATACTTTCCCGTAATAAAAAGCCCGCCGATCGGCGGGCTTGATACATCAAGACGCGGTCAGTCGCTAAACGGGATCACCAACTCACCCGGTTTCACTTCCAATCCCTTCGCCAGTTTTTTCGCCAGCGCTTCGGTTTTGCTGTTGTCAGGATTCAGCACATAAGCCGGCTTTTGGTCGAAGTAAGACTTCAGCGACTGGTTCAGGTATGGCGTCAGCGCTTTCATCACCGTCTGCATTTTTTCCGGCTGCACGCTGTAATCGGTCAACTCCATATCCTTCAGGTAAATGGCGCCCTGCGCACGGTCGTAAACCGGCTGCGCTTTCAGCGTCAGCTTCAGGTCCGCCACCTGCGGGCCGAGAATCGACGTGATGTTGACCTTGGCGTCGCCGGAAAGGGTGACTTTACCCGGTTCGCTGCGACCGATCTGGCTTTGCAGCTGAGTCAGCACGATGTTGGCGTCCACCAGGCCGGGCACGCCGATCTGCTTCTGATAGTCGTTGTGTTTCTGCAGGTAATCATTCACTTCCTGCTCACTCAGGGTGTATTGGGTCAGTTGATTGCAACCGGCCAATACGCCGGCGAACAGCAGGGCGGCTGCGCCCATCAGGATCTTCTTCATTCATGCCTCATTGCGACTGCTGGCGAAAAGTGCTGCAGATAATTGATTAATCATTATAAACGTTCCGCCTGCGCGTGAAAACGGCAGGCGGCGATGTGCAGAGGATAGTGCGCGCAAAAGCGGGCGAGACCTATCGGATAACGCCGAAAGCGTCAGCGCCGCAGCCGCAGCGCCAAGAGCACCACGCCGGCCAGGCAGGCCGCGCCCCCCAACAGCGGGAACAGCGGAATGCCCCACAGCCGCAGCGACGAATGCATCAGATAAGGCGCCAGCCCCAGGGCAAAAGCGGCGGTAACGATGGCGATGGCCAGGGTCACGGCGGCGCGTTCCAGCGCTTTGCTCAGCTGGCCGAGGTTACTGACGTTGATATCGGCATTGAGTCGCCCGCGTTTTAGGCGGCGAACCAATAGCCGCAGAGTTTGCGGCAGCTCTTCTCCGGCATCGAGCGCTTCCCCACCCAGGGCCAGCAGCCGCTGGCGCACGGCGTCGGGGGCGTAGCGCTGCAGCACCGTTTGTTGCAGCATCGGCTTGAGCGTGGCCACGATGTCGAAGGCCGGATCCAGCCGATGCAGTACGCCGTCGGCGGTGATTAATGCCTTGAACAGCAGCACCAGATCGGGCGGCAGCGCCAGCTGGTGTTCGCGCGCCATCACCAGCAGGTCGGTCAAGGCTTTACCCAGCGTCAGGGTGGCGGCGGCCTGTTTGTCGAGAAAGTTTTGTGCCGCCAACTCCAAATCCATCAGGTCCAACGGTTCGCTATCCGACCAGGCGATCAGCGTGTTGACGATACCTTCGGACTGGCGATCGGCGATGGCCTGCAGCAGCAGGAGCAACTGGTTACGCCGCCGCTCGGACAGCTGGCCCACCATGCCGAAGTCGATAAAACCGACGCGGTCACCGCTCAGCGCCATGACGTTGCCGGGGTGCGGATCGGCGTGATACAGCCGATGCTCCAGCACCATGCTCATAAAGGCGCGGGCGCCGCGTTGCGCCAGCAGCGGGCCGTCAAAGCCCGCCGCCGCCAGCTTTTCAGGGTTTTCCGGCGCGGTGCCGGGCAAGTATTCCTGCACTAACAGGCGGGGCGAAGAGTATTGCCAATAGATTTTCGGCACCACCACGTCGGGTTGACGCGCGAACATCCCGGCAACGCGGTCGCAGTTATGCCCTTCGTGGGTCAAGTCCAGCTCGTGATTGAGCGCCGTTGCCAACGCTCTGACCATCTGCCGCGGCCGATAACGCGCCAGCGCCGGGCTCTGCTGCTCCACGCTCTCCGCCAGCGAGGCCAGCAGCCGCAGATCGGCGTGGATGGTTTTCGCCAGACCGGGTCGCAACACTTTTACCACTACCTGTTCGCCGCTGTGCAAGCGCGCGCGGTAGATTTGCGCCATCGACGCCGCGGCCAGCGGCGTGCGATCGAATTCGGCAAATCGCTGCTCGGGCTCGCCACCCAGATCGGCGATGATTTGCGGCGCCAGCGTTTCCCATGGCAACACCGCCGCCTGGCTGTGCAGGCGATCCAGTTCGTCGGTCCAGGCCGGATCCAGGAGGTCAGAGCGCGTGGCCAGAATCTGGCCGAATTTGACGAAGGTGGGGCCCAGCGCCTCGAGCGCTTCACGCAGCCGCTCAGGCAGGGTTTGTGCATCCTGCGGGGCGGCTCCGCCGCGGGCGCCGCGTAACAAGGCCCCCAGGCCCAGCAGGCGCAAAACGTCTTGCAGACCGTAACGAATCAGAACGGAGGTTATTTCCTTCAGCCGCGCCCGGTCGCGGGCGGTGGCGAGCACCATTTTCAACATCAGTACGCCATATCCTTATTTGTCATTCTCGAACGTTATTGTTCCATATCCAGCAGCAACGGCACCTCGCTGCGCTGCGCCATGCGGTTGCGGTAGGCTTCCACGTTGTCCGGCAGCGCAACTCCGGCGACGATCGATAACGAGCGCAACAGCGGGAACAGGTGAATGTCGTCCTCGGACAGCTCACCGTTTACCGCGTCGGTGGAGACGATCAGCGGCGACAGCGTTTGCAGGTCGGCTTCCAGCTCGGCGATCAGATCGGCACTGTTGGCGAGATGCTCGGCAAAATCACCAATAGCCGCCTGTTTCTTATCAATAAAGTAGCGGCGGGCGCTGTCGGTGGCAAACTCTTCGAAATCGGCATGCGCAATACGCGGCAGCAGCAATTTGGCGCTGTAACTGTCGACCCGCTGCAGCCACTCTGCAATGGCCGGATTGGTGCTGCCGGTCAGCACCGGCTTGCCGTCCAGGCGATCGACATAGCGCACGATATCCAGGCTTTCCGGCATCGCTTCGCCGTCGTCTTTGACCAGGATCGGCACCATTTTTGCGCCGATCAGGTTGACCGGGGTCGTCTCATCGTCGTTGAGCAAGGTGACCAGCCGAATCGGCTGGCGCTTCAGGCCAAAAATCATGCGGGCTTTAACGCAGAAGGGGCAATGATCGTAAATGAACAGTTTCATGCTTGCTCCGGGTTGTCAGGTTTTAACAGCAATAGTTACCACAGCTTATCGAGGCTGTCTTGATGTGCGTGTGTTGGATGGTGCGTTATTGCGACATTGCCCGCGCAACAGGCGCGGGCGAGGGGCGTTATTTCTTGGTCGGTACCGAGTTGAGCACATCGATCAGGTGAATGCGGGCCTGTTCCAGATCGACCTGATCGCGCTCGTTGGCGGCGGAGACGACCTGCAGCTGTTTGATGATATCGCTTTTCAGCGCGCTGTCGCCGGCGATGATGTGGGCCAGCGCTTTTTCCACCAGGGTAGAGCGCGCATAAATCATGCGCAGGTTCAGTATCATATGTTCGAGCAGTTGCGGTAACTTCGCTTCTTCAATCATGCCTACGGGCTCCTGTGGGTTTTTACTAACAGGATAGCAGCTGTTGCCGATTCGGCCGGATTTCTATGGCGTTAACCGCCGGGAAGCAGCATCGACGCACTGCGCCGCGGGCTGAACTGCCAGTACAGCGCCAGCAACGTAGCGAAGCCTACTGCCCCCAGCAGCAACCAGGGCAGCTCCGGCATGTTCATCGTCCGCCCGGTATCGTACATCCAACCGCCGCCGGTATAACCCAACGCGCCGCCCAGCGCCAGACCCAGGCGGCTAAAGCCCATATAGCTGCCGCGCGCACGCGGATCGGCCAGCGAAGCGCTCAGCGTTTCGCGCGCCGGTTCGGCGATGATCGATCCCAGATAGAAGCAACAGATCAGCGTGAACACGCCCTGCAAACTGGTGGCGAGACCGATCGGCAGCAGGCTGAGCGTCATCAGCAACAGGCCCGCCATCAGGCGCTGCTCAAGCCGGAAGTGTTTTTCTCCCCAACGCGCCAGCGGATAGAGCAGCGACAACGACAGCGCCGCTTCAATCGCATACATCCATTTCACCGCCGCCGGTGAACCGGCGATTTCGTTGACCACGATCGGCATCATCAGCATCACCTGTACCGCTAACATGTAATAACCGGTCAGCGTCAGGACATAGGTGAGAAAGCGGCGATCGCGCAGGACCCGCAACATGCCTTCCTTCATCGGTATGCGCACGGTAGAGATGCGGTAAGCCGGCAGTAGCCAGGCATTCCAACCGGCGGCCAGCACGAAGATCGCCGCCCCGACCCAGCAGACAAAGTGAAAATCGTACTGCAGCAGCCAACTGCCGATCAGCGCGCCGACCACCGCGCCGGCGCTGTCCTGCATCATCAGCAGCGAGAAAAAGCGGCCGCGCTCGTGCGGACGGGTCAGTTTGATCACCAAAGCGGTACGCGGCGGATCGAATAACGTGCCGCCGAGGGCGGAAAGCGCACAGGAGAACCACAGGATCCAGGGCTCATCGGCCATCGCCATGGTGGCGAACCCGGCGGCGCGCAGCAACATGCCGGTAACGATCATCGGCTTGGCGCCGAAACGATCGGCAATGGCGCCGCCAAAGATGCCGAGCCCTTGTTGCAACAGCTGGCGCAAACCCAGCGCGATGCCGACGATCAGCGCCGCCCATCCTAATTGATCGACAAAGCGGATCGAAATAAGCGGAAAAACGACAAAGAAGCCTAACACCACCAGCAGGTTATCGAGCAACAGAAAATATTTACCCAAGCTGCGCGCTTGCGACACCAGAGACATGCTTCACCATGAGCAATCAAGAAAGAAGGGGAGACAGCTGTTCCATTCTCTACCCAATTCCCGTACGGCGACAGGGGTGGCATAGATAATATTTTTTTATCGTCAAGGTGTTACCTGGGCTGCAAAATTGGCGGAAAAACGCCGTAAAACGCGTATTCGGCGATTTACTGAGCGGCCGGGATTTTACCTCGGGGGCGGGCTACGGTTATATTGAATGCAGGGAAGCGCAGTTCTGCGGCGCTATTGGCAAAATAAAACCATGGCAAAAGATCGACACAGGATAATGATCCGCTCGGCTTCCTAATAAATACTTCTTATCGAACCGTTTTGACTGCGGGGGAAATGATGTTCGGCTATCGCTCTGCATCGCCAAAAGTACGTCTTACAACCGACCGGATGGTGGTCCGTTTAGTGCATGAACGGGATGCCTATCGCCTGGCGGATTATTATGCCGAGAACCGGACCTTTCTCAAACCCTGGGAGCCGGTGCGCGACGAAAGCCACTGTTATCCTTCCGGCTGGCAGGCGCGCCTGGGCATGATCACCGAAATGCAAAAGCAGGGCAGCGCCTACTATTTTATCCTGCTCGATCCGGAAGAGCAGGAAGTGCGCGGCGTGGCGAACTTCAGCAACGTGCTGCGCGGTTCGTTTCACGCCTGTTTCCTCGGTTATTCGCTGGGGGAGAAATGGCAGGGACAA
Organism: Serratia sp. HRI; assembly: GCF_010119335.3. Taxonomy (NCBI): domain Bacteria; kingdom Pseudomonadati; phylum Pseudomonadota; class Gammaproteobacteria; order Enterobacterales; family Yersiniaceae; genus Serratia; species Serratia sp. HRI. The sequence continues at coordinate 5,056,657 of NZ_CP083690.1, forward strand.
GGGCTGATGTTCGAAGCCTTGCAGTCCGCTATCCGCTATATGCTGCGCCAACAGCGCATGCACCGCATCATGGCCAACTATATGCCTCACAACCAGCGCAGCGGCGCACTGCTGACGCGTCTGGGATTCGAACGTGAAGGTTACGCCAAGGATTACCTGCTGATCGACGGCAAGTGGCAAGACCACGTTTTGACGGCATACACCAATAAAGAGTGGCTACCCGAACGTTGAGGCCAAACGATGAAATATGAATTGAACGCCAAAGAGGCGCGGGTCATCGGCTGCCTGTTGGAAAAACAGGTCACGACCCCGGACCAATACCCGCTTTCGCTTAACGCCATTACCCTGGCGTGCAACCAAAAAACCAACCGCGAGCCGGTAATGGATATGAGCGAAAGCGAGGTGCAGCAACTGCTCGATCTGTTGCTGCGCAAACATTTCCTGCGCACACTCAGCGGGTTCGGCAATCGGGTAGTCAAGTACGAACAGCGGTTTTGCAACTCCGAGTTCGGCCAACTGAAACTCTCGCCGGCCGAACTGGCGGTGATCGCCACCTTATTGCTGCGCGGCGCGCAAACGCCGGGCGAGCTGCGCACCCGCACCAACCGGATGCACGAGTTCAACGATGTCAGCGAGGTCGAACAGGTGCTGCAGCAGCTGGCTACGCGCGAAGATGGTCCGTTCGTGGTGCGCCTGGCGCGTGAGCCGGGCAAACGCGAAAGCCGGTTCATGCATCTGTTCAGCGGCCAGATTGATGAAGCGCCGGCGGCGCTTGAGTCTGAGGACGACGGCGACTTGAGCGCCAGGGTCAGCGCATTGGAAAACGAAGTATCGGAATTGAAACGGCTGGTGCAACATCTGTTGGCGAGGGATACGAATGACTAAATTGCGTGTGGGCGTGGTGGGATTGGGCAGTATTGCGCAGAAGGCTTACCTGCCAATCCTCGGCCAGGCGGCGGATTGGACGCTGGTGGGCGGTTTTTCGCCCAATCAGCAAAAAGCGCAGCCGCTGTGCGACAGCTACCGCATGGCCTGTTTCTCCCGTCTGGACAGCCTGGCCGAACAGTGCGACTCGGTCTTTGTCCACAGCAGCACCGCCAGCCATTTTTCCGTGATAGGCGAGCTGCTGAACCGCGGCGTGCACGTTTACGTCGATAAGCCGCTGGCGGAAACGCTGGAGCAGGGCGAGCAGTTGCTTGAGTTGGCCGAGCGGCGAGGCAAAACGCTGATGGTGGGGTTCAACCGCCGTTTCGCGCCGCTTTACCGGCAGCTCAAACAGCAAATGAATCAGCCCGCCTCCATTCGCATGGATAAACATCGGGCGGACAGCGTCGGCCCGCACGATCTGCGTTTTACCCTGTTGGATGATTACCTGCACGTGGTGGACACTGCGCTGTGGCTGGCGGGCGGAGGCGAACAACTGCTGAGCGGCAGCTTGTGCGCCAACGCCGCAGGCGAAATGCTGTACGCCGAGCACCACTTCGCCTGCGGGGGCACGCAGGTGACGACCAGCATGCATCGCCGCGGCGGCAGCCTGCGCGAAAGCGTGCAGGCGGTGACCGACGGCGCGCTGTATCAGTTGACCGATATGCGTCACTGGCTGCGTGAAGATGCGCAGGGCGTGTTGGAACAGCCGGTGCCGGGCTGGCAAAGCACGCTGGTGCAACGCGGCTTCGACGGGGCGGTGCGGCATTTCCTCAGCGCCGTTGCCAACCAGAGCGCGCCGGAAACCGGCGGCGAACAGGCGCTGGTCGCCCAGCGGGTGGTCGAGCGCTTACTGCGGGATAACTCTATGTAACATATGGCGGTAGCTATTCTTTTCCGGATGCGTAAACTGAGCCGATTGTTTCACTGACGCCTGCTGTAGCAGGCGTTGATATTTACGGTACCTATCAGACAACCACATGAACCTACTCAAATCCTTGGCTGCCGTCAGCTCGATGACGATGTTTTCGCGGGTGTTGGGCTTTGCCCGCGATGCGATCGTCGCGCGCGTGTTCGGGGCCGGCATGGCAACGGACGCCTTCTTCGTGGCGTTCAAACTCCCTAATCTGTTACGCCGTATCTTTGCCGAAGGGGCGTTTTCGCAGGCCTTCGTGCCGATCCTGGCCGAATACAAGAGCCAGCAGGGTGAAGAGGCGACGCGCACTTTTATCGCCTATGTCTCCGGGCTGCTGACGCTGGTGCTGGCGGTGGTGACGGTGCTGGGGATGCTGGCTGCGCCCTGGGTGATCTACATTACTGCGCCGGGCTTTACCGATACGCCCGACAAGTTTGCCCTGACGTCGGCGCTGCTGCGCATCACGTTCCCCTATATTCTGTTGATCTCACTGGCGTCGCTGGTGGGGGCGATCCTCAATACCTGGAACCGCTTCTCGATCCCGGCCTTTGCGCCAACGCTGCTTAACGTCAGCATGATCGGCTTCGCGCTGTTCGCGGCCCCGTATTTCAATCCGCCGGTGCTGGCGCTGGCCTGGGCGGTGGTGGTGGGCGGCGTGCTGCAGCTGGGGTATCAGCTGCCGCACCTGCGCAAGATCGGCATGCTGGTATTGCCGCGCCTCAAGCTGGGCGATGCCGGGGTCTGGCGCGTGATGCGTCAGATGGGGCCGGCGATCCTCGGGGTGTCGGTCAGCCAAATCTCGCTGATCATCAACACCATTTTCGCTTCGTTCCTGGTGTCCGGCTCGGTATCCTGGATGTACTACGCCGACCGCCTGATGGAGTTTCCTTCCGGTGTGCTGGGCGTGGCCTTGGGCACCATCCTGCTGCCGTCGCTGGCCAAAAGCTTCTCGAGCGGCAACCACGATGAGTATTCGCGCCTGATGGATTGGGGGCTACGCCTGTGCTTCCTGCTGGCGTTGCCGAGCGCCATCGCGCTCGGCATTTTGGCCAAGCCGCTGACCGTTTCGCTGTTCCAGTATGGCAAGTTCAGCGCCTTTGACGCGGCGATGACGCAGCGTGCGCTGGTGGCTTACTCGGTAGGGCTGATGGGGCTGATCGTGGTTAAAGTGCTGGCGCCGGGCTTCTATTCGCGGCAGGACATCAAAACGCCGGTCAAGATCGCCATCATCACGCTGATCATGACGCAGGTGATGAACCTGGCGTTTATTGGCCCGCTGAAGCATGCCGGCCTGGCGCTGTCAATCGGTTTGGCGGCCTGTCTGAACGCCTCGCTGCTGTATTGGCAGCTGCGCAAACAGAAAATTTTCCAGCCGCAGCCGGGTTGGGCGCTGTTCCTCACCAAGCTGGTGATCGCCGTACTGGTGATGTCGGCCGTGTTGATTGGCGTGATGTGGCTGATGCCGGCCTGGGATCAGGGCAACATGCTGGAGCGTTTGCTGCGCTTGGCTGCGGTGGTGGTGGCCGGTGTGGTGGCGTACTTTGGCGTGCTGGCCGGGTTGGGCTTCCGCCCGCGCGATTTTGCGCGCCGGGTCGCTTGAGCCAAAGGTAAGCATACAAAAAGGTCGCCTAGGCGACCTTTTTGCTTTCTGGGCGGCGCAGTTTACATGCGTTCGACGGTTTCGATGCCCAGCGTATCCAGACCGGTTTTCAGCGTTTTCGAGGTCAGCAGCGCCAACTTCAGGCGACTCTGACGCGCTTCTTCGCTGTCGGCGTTAAGGATCTGGCAGTGCTCGTAGAAACCGGAGAACAGGCCGGCCAGATCGTACAGGTAGCTGCACATGACGTGAGGCGTGCCTTCACGCGCGACGGTGGTGAGCACTTCTTCGAACTGCAGCAGGCGGGTGGCCAGCGCAATTTCGCGCTCTTCGGTCAGCGTCAGCGGCAGCGTCAGGCTGGTTTCGTCGATGCCGGCGCGTTTGAATACCGATGCCACACGGGTATAGGCGTATTGCATATAAGGCGCGGTATTGCCTTCGAAGGCCAGCATGTTATCCCAGTCGAAGACATAGTCGGTGGTGCGGCTTTTCGACAGATCGGCGTATTTCACCGCGCCGATACCGACCACGCGGGCCACGGTTTTCATTTCGTCTTCCGGCATATCCGGGTTTTTGCCGGCGATCAGCTGTTCGGCACGTTCGATGGCCTCATCCAGCAGGTCGGAGAGCTTCACCGTACCGCCCGAGCGGGTTTTGAACGGCTTGCCGTCTTTGCCCAGCATCATGCCGAACATGTGGTGTTCCAGCGAGACGGACTCCGGCACGTAACCGGCCTTGCGCACGATGGTCCAGGCCTGCATCAGGTGCTGATGCTGACGGGAGTCGATGTAATACAGGACGCGATTGGCACCCAGGGTTTCGTAGCGATACTTGGCGCAGGCGATGTCGGTGGTGGTGTAGAGGTAGCCGCCATCCTTTTTCTGGATGATGACGCCCATCGGATCGCCGTCCTTGTTCTGGTATTCGTCGAGGAACACCACGGTAGCGCCTTCGCTTTCCACCGCCAGCCCTTTGGCTTTCAGATCGGCGACGATGCCCGGCAGCATCGCGTTATACAGGCTTTCGCCCATCACGTCGTCTTCGGTCAGCGTGACGTTCAGGCGGTTATAGGTCAGCTGATTTTGCGCCATGGTGATGTCGACCAGCTTGCGCCACATTTTCAGGCAGTACTGATCGCCGCCCTGCAGCTTCACGACGTAAGCGCGCGCGCGCTCGGCGAACTCGGCATCTTCGTCGTAATGCTTCTTGGCTTCGCGGTAGAACTGTTCCAAATCGGACAGGCCCATGTCGCTGGCGTTTTCATTTTGCATTTTTTCCAGGTAGGCAATCAGCATGCCGAACTGGGTGCCCCAGTCGCCGACGTGGTTGGCGCGGATCACTTTATGGCCCAGAAACTCTTGGGTACGTGCCGCGGCGTCGCCGATGATGGTGGAGCGCAGGTGGCCGACGTGCATCTCTTTCGCCACGTTCGGCGCGGAGTAGTCGATTACGATAGTTTGCGGCTCAACCGGTGCGATGCCCAATTTCGGTGCGTTCAGCACCCGATCGGCCTGGCGCGCGACCCAGTCGCTGTTCAGGAAAATGTTGATAAAGCCGGGGCCGGCGATTTCCACTTTAGCGGCGACATCGCCGAGATCCAGCAGTTGCACCACTTTTTCCGCCAGTTGACGGGGCGGCATGCCCAGCTTTTTGGCGACGGACATCACGCCATTGGCCTGGTAATCACCAAACTGCGCCTTGGCGGATGGGCGGACCTGCGCTTCGCAATCGGCTGGCGCGCCAGCGGCGATCAGCGCCTGGCTGACTTTATCTGAAAGAAGAACCTGAATATTCACCGGGTTACCTTAATGACGAACGAGGGGCTGAAGCCAACCCCTGTGGGATTCAACGGTGGCGGGCACGATGGGCGACCTCCACAAAACAGCCTGCAATTGTAACCGATCTGACGGAGCCCGTCAGCAGTTGGCGCGGCCGCAGCGATGAAACTGTTGTCGGGTGCGGCGCGTTGATGGCCGAAAGCGGAAAGGCAGGATGAATGAAAGAAAACGTGTAGCGGAGAGGATTAGGAGACTAACGTTTTTTATTGTGGCGTCTGGCATCCAGCGTGTTGGTGCTGCGGGATTTAAAATGACGGTAGATGGCGTATACGGCGATAATTATCAACACCAAGGAAATCGTCAGTAATAACATAATAATCATCTCGAATTTAAATTTCCTCCAAAGTAGCTGAGTTGCCTCGATGAATCAATTGCTCGGGGTTAAATTAAGATAATCCTTAGATTTTTATCGGTTTTTGGATTTTATTGTCTTTTTTTACAATAGGTTGTGCATCGTATTTTGTGCGGCTTTGATGAGTGGGAAAGACTTGAGTAAGCCAACCTATTCAATCAGTTTGACCTGCATGCCATGTACGATTTTGTGTAAAATAACTTAAATCATAGCGTCATGATAAAAGGGTTTAATGAACTGCGAAAAATCTTATTTTTTATTTTTTTTGTTGATTTTATAAGCTGTCATATTAATAAGTTCTCAGGTTTCTATTCCCCATGCACACAGTCGAAAATCATTCTTAACGGTAACCGAAAAACCTCGCAACGGTGGCGAGCGCTGCCGCCACCGTGTAAATTACGGCGTTTCACATGCGTTCCGTTGTTTTGAGGTTTCTATGATCACCCCCTTGCAGGCCATTGCCGAGCTGGACGACCTGGTGCTTGACCTGCCGCGTTTCGAGCAGGCATTGCATCAATTTGCCGCCAAATTGCGGCTCGATCTGGCCGCGTTTACCGCCGATCACATCTCTCTGCGCTGTCATCAGAACGCCACTGCCGAACGCTGGCGCCAGGGGCTGATGCAGTGCGGGACACTGCTGTCCGAGTCGATGATCAACGGGCGACCTATCTGTCTGTTCGATTTGTCGCAGCCGCTGGCCGTGGGGCCGTGGCAGATAGACTGCGTCGAGCTGCCGTATCCCGGGGAGAAACGCTATCCGCACGAAGGCTGGGAACACGTCGAATTAGTGCTCAGTGGCGATCCGCAGACGCTGCACGCTCGGGCGTTGAGCCTCCTTGCCGATGAAGCGCTGCTGACCCCGGGGATCAAACTGAAGCAAAGCTCGCCAAAAGGCGAGGGCGAACGGCTACCGAACCCGACGTTGGCCATCACCGACGGAACGGTGACGATCAAGTTTCATCCTTATTCCATTCGAGATATCGTCGCCAGCGAGCAAGGTTAGCCAGGCAGTGCCGCACAGGCTCGCGCCATGCGATCGAGCGCTTCATCGAGCAGGGCCCACCGGCAACCAAAGTTAAGCCGCACAAAGCGCCGATCGCCGAAATCCAAACCGGCGCTTAATCCTACGCCCGCACGTTCGAAGAACTGATGCGGGTTGTCCACCGGTAAAGCGCTGCAATCGATCCACGCCAGGTAGGTGGCTTCGATTGGCAAAACCGTCAACCCCGGCATGGCGTTGATGCGCTTGGTCAGCCGATCGCGATTGGCACGTAGATAAATCAGCTGCTCGTCCAGCCAAGGCTGCCCGTATTGATAAGCCGCCTGCGCCGCCACCAGCGCCAGCAGATTGACCTCCGGCACGATGCCGCTGCGCGCGCGTTTCAGCCTTTGTCGCAGCGCTTCGTTGGGAACGATCGCCAGTGAAGCGCCCAGCCCGGCGAGATTAAACGTTTTTGACGGCGACATCAGCGTCACGCTGCGTTGGGCCGCATCGTCATTCAGGGTGGCGAAAGGGGTATGCCGCACGCCGGGTTCAAGCAGCAGCTCGCAGTGGATTTCATCGGAACAGACGATTAAATCGTGTTTGCGAGCGAACTGATGGTGCTGCAACAGCTCATCCCGGCGATAAACGGTGCCACCGGGATTCTGCGGGTTGCACAGCAACAGGAGCTTCTCGTTGCCGCTAAGCCGATCACGCATCGCGGGGAAGTCCAACACCCAACGTTGGCCTACCGCCGTTAGCGGCACCGAGAGGTGTTTACGCCCGGCGAATTTAGCCGCTTTGCGGAACGGCGGATAAATGGGAGAGGGGGCCAGCGTGCTCTGGTGTTCTTCGGTGCAGGCGCGCACGCACAGGTTCAGGCCGCACACCAGCCCAGGCAGGAAAATGATCCATTCGGGCTTGATGTGCCAGCCGTAGCGCTCTACCATGCGGCGGGTAAAAACCTCAATAAGATCAGGGGATAGGTGAGTGTAGCCGAATACGCCGTGCGCCACGCGGCGCTGCAAGGCTTCGATCACCGCCGGCGGTGAGGTGAAATCGCTGTCGGCGACCCAAAGCGGAATAATGTCGCGGTCGCGATATTTATCCCACTTAACGCTGTCACTGTGACTGCGGTCTACCCATTGATCAAAATTGAATGCCATAGTTACAACCCTGAGCCGGTTTATGCCTAAGCATGAGCCTACGTGAGAAATGAAGAAATGAACAATTGCCGCCGTATGTTGGCCGTTATCTGGGGGTGACAATGATAAAACTGGAAGTTTGTTGCTTTAGCGTCGACTGCGCGCTGACGGCCGAACGGGCAGGCGCCGATCGCATCGAGTTGTGCGCCAGCCAGAGCGAGGGGGGATTGACGCCGAGCTATGGCACGCTGCGTCTGGCGCGCGAGCGGGTTGCGATCCCGGTGCATCCGATCGTTCGTCCTCGCGGTGGCGATTTCTGCTACGGCACGGTGGATTTCGAGGTGATCAAACAGGATCTCCGCCAGATCCGCGAGATGGGGTTCCCCGGCGTAGTGGTCGGCATGCTGGACGAAGAAGGGCACATCGATCTGCCGCGCATGCGCGAAGTGATGAAGCTGTGCGAGGGCATGGCGGTGACGTTCCATCGCGCGTTCGACATGTGCCAGAATCCGATGGTGGCGTTGGAACAACTGACCGAGCTGGGCGTGGCGCGCATTCTGACCTCCGGCCAACAGCAGAGCGCCGAACTGGGCCTGCCGCTGCTGCGCGATTTGCGCCAGGCCAGTCACGGCCCGGTGATCATGGCGGGTGCCGGCGTGCGTCTCAGCAATCTGCACAAGTTTGTCGATATCGGCCTGCATGAACTGCACAGCTCTTCCGGCCATTTGGTGCCGTCGACCATGCGTTACCGCAAGGCGGGCGTCACTATGTGCTCCGATAACGAGTTTGACGAATTTAGCCATTATTGCGTGGATGGCGAAATGGTGGAGGCGATGAAAAACGCGCTGGCCTTGGTTGATCCCCTGGCGCAAAGCGCATAAACACGCAGCTAACCGCGTTTGAAAACCGGTTTCCGGGCCGTAAGACCCCTTTGCGTGTCACTGAGCTCTCGGCGATTGCGCAAGTACCAGGCCCCGGCGTTTTGCCGGGGCTTTTTTTATGTTTTGCAAAGACGCGGTGTCCGTTTAAAGGCGGTTTCTCGGTCGAACTGTCCCCCATATCTTCTTGCGCTCGCCATGCCCTGCTGATAAGTTTGTGAGTTAAAATCCTTTAAATATCATCATATTAAATGATTTTTTGGTATTTATTGCCGTGGTGAATGATTTGCGTTCTGCCGCTCGTCACCGCGCCGGTATTTTTACCTGTTCATCGCCTGCCTTATGGCCGGAACATCACAGCATCAATTGAGGAGAGCCGTCGGCGCAGCCGCAGGGCGCGTTAACGGCGGACTAAACAAGGAGATAACGATAATGACCCGAACGGCACACTGTTTGAGCGCGGCGCTTTTACTGACGTTGGCCCTGAGCGGCTGCCAGACCGCCAAGCGACCTGTTTCTACATTAAGCCAGCCGCCCAGCGCAGAAGAAATTGCGGAACAAGACAAACGGCAGCGTGAGGCCGAGCGCATGCAGCAGTGCCAGCGCGAGTTGGATGCCATGCGCGGCATGGATAACGAAAAATACCAAAAATTCAAACGTGAATTCGATACCTTGATGGGCGGCGCCGCGCAGTATGCCGGGGTACGCCAGCGGGTCAACACGGGCACGCAGGAAACCGTCGATGCCCTGTATCGTTATCGCACCAGCCGTCTTTGTGCGGACATCAGTTCTGCCATGATGACCGGCCTGGCTGAGCGCGGAGAACGTGCCCAATGACCCCTCGTGCAAGAAAGGCATTACTGAGCCTGATGATACCGCTGGCGTTTGCGCCCGTGGTGGCCGGGGCGGATGACGATGTGCCGGCATTATTGCAGTTTGCCGAGCGTTACCAGCGCCAGGACGCGCCGGCAGCCGAGACCGTGGTTACCCCATCCCAGGAAAGCCAAAAGCCGGCGTCCCGGCCGGTTCAAACTCGTGAAACGAGCTCACAGCGAAAGCAACTGGCGCAGTTGCAAAAGACGCTGCGCGAGAAAGAGACTCGCTTGGAGCAACAGCAAGCCGCTCTTCAATCCCTGCAGCAGGAGCTGACCGCGTTGCGGGTTGCGTCGTCCCTGACCGCTGCCGATAAACCGACGCCGGCGCCTGATTTGAGCGCGTTGAGCGACTTCGCCAGCGGCGTAAGACAGGCGCTGAACCTGACGCCGCAGGAGCGCAAGGCTCAGGCGCAGATCGCCGAAGCGCAGGCGGCGTTAGCGCGGCAAAAGCAGCAAACCGAGGAGCGCGACCGGCGCATTGCCTTGCTGGAACAACGGCTGGCGGCGTTGCCTGAGCAGGCGGATAAGGCTTGGCAGGAGAAACTGGCGGCGGCCAAGACCACCAACGATAAAGCTCGCCAGCGTTATGAGCAGGATAAAAAAGCGGCCGCCGCTGAGCTGGAACAGCAGAAGGCCGAGGCTGCCAGGCTGACGGGCGAACTTCAGCAGCAGCTGGCGCAGCTGCAGAAAGAGCGTGATGGTCAACGCCAACAGGCCGAGCAACAAGAGAAAAGCCTGAAGACGGCGCTGGAACAGCAGAAGGCCGAAGCCGCCAAGGCGATAGGCGAACTTCAGCAGCAGCTGGCGCAGCTGCAGAAAGAGCGTGATGGTCAACGCCAACAGGCCGAGCAACAAGAGAAAAGCCTGAAGATGGCGCTGGAACAGCAGAAGGCCGAAGCCGCCAAGGCGATAGGCGAACTTCAGCAGCAACTGGCGCAGCTGCAGAAAGAGCGTGATGGCCAACGCCAACAGGCAGAGCGGCAAGAGAAAAGCCTGAAGACGGCGCTGGCGCAGCAGAAGGCTGAAACCGCCAAGGCGACAGGTGAACTGCAGCAGCAACTGGCGCAGCTGCAGGAAAAAAACAAGACGCAAACCGAACAGGCTAAGGCGCTGGAACAACGCCTGGTAACGGCAACGGCAGAAAGTGCGCAGGCTGTGCAGCAGCGAGATAAAGCGACGCAGCAGGCGGATAAAACGGCAACGGAGCTGGCGGCCGCCCATCAGGCGCAGCAAGCCTTGCGTGAGGAACTGGACGGGCTGAGATCGCGGGCCAAATGGCTGCCGGATACGCAGTCGCTCAAGAAAAAACCGGAGCAACAGAGCTATGCTGCCGGTGTCGCTTTGGGGCGCGATATTCAAACGATGCTGGCGGAGCGTAAAAATTGGGGCATCAATCCCGATAAGATCGTGCTGCTGGCGGGCGTGATCGATACCTTCAACGGCCATTACCAACTGAGTGATGCGCAGTTGACCCGCGCGCTGGCGGAGTCGGAAAAAGCGGTGAACGATGCCAGAAACCAGGCGGCTAAGGTGCAGATCAGCAAGGGAGAGGCCTTCGTCACCGAGTTCAAAAAGAAGAAGGGCACGCAGAAGTCGCCTTCCGGTTTCTGGTATCGCATCGATTATACGGGTGATGAAACCATTAAGGAAAACGCGCGGGTGGACATCGTGGTGAAGGAAAGTTTAACCGATGGCAGCGTGATTCAGGATATGGATCGCAGTGGGAAGGTGATGTCACAGCCGCTCTCCGCCTATCCGCCGTTGTTCCGCGAGGCAATCGGCCATCTGAAAAACCATGGCTCGCTGACGATGGTGGTGCCGCCGGCGTTGGCGTACGGTGAAACGGGCTATGCGCCGCAGATCCCGCCGAACGCGACCATGGTGTATGAGCTGCGGATTGTCGATGTCGACAACGGGTAAATTCGGGCCGGCGCAGGCCGGCCCGATATGCGAACGCTAGGGTTTTTTGGCGGTCAGCACGGCGCGCAGGGGCGCCGGATAGCCTTCGATCGTTTTGCTGCGATCGTTCGGATCGAGAAATTCGGCCAGCGACTCGCTGGTCATCCAGTCGGTGCGGCGCTGCTCGTCGAGGCTGGTGACGCACATATCGGCGATCTTCACGTCGACGAAGCCGCACTTCTCCAGCCAGCATTTCAGCGCCTCGGCGGAAGGGATAAAATACACGTTGCGCATCTGCGCGTAACGATCGCCCGGCACCAGCACCTGGTGGCGATCGCCTTCCACCACCAGCGTTTCCAGCACCAGTTCACCTTCAGCCACCAGCTGATTTTTCAGCTGATAGAGATGATCGAGCGGCGAGCGGCGGTGATACAGTACCCCCATCGAGAACACGGTGTCGAATGCCGCCAAATCCGGCAGCTGCTCGATGCCGAGCGGCAGCAGGTGGGCACGCTGATCGCCGCCCAGCAGTTTGCGCACGGCTTCAAATTGACACAGGAACAGCTGCATCGGATCGATACCCACGGCGAAGTGTGCGCCGGCGCCGATCATGCGCCACAGGTGATAGCCGCTGCCACAGCCGACGTCGAGAATGGTGCGGCCGGCCAGCGGAGAAATGTGCGGCAGCACGCGATCCCATTTCCAATCGGAATGCCATTCTGTATCGATATCGATGCCATACAGCGAGAACGGCCCTTTACGCCACGGCATCAGGGTGCGCAGCATTTTCTCGATGCCCTCGAGCTGGCCCGGCGACAGGGCAGGCTCCATCTCGGCGCGTACGCCGTGCAGCAGATCGAGGCGGGTGGGGGTCAGCGTCGGCAAATGTTCGACCGAGTTGAACCACTGTTTGAATTTGCCGTGCAGCGATTCGCGTTGCCAGGCGCTGAGCTGCGCAGGCAGAGTGTCCAGCCAATGGCTGAGGGGGCTTTTGGCAATGTGCTGATAGAAGTCACCGAACTCGATCATTGCGCATCCCCCGCTTTCAGGGCGATCAGCGAACCGAAGTTGAAGCATTGGAACCACACTTCGGCATGCTCGAACCCGGCTTGATGCAGGCGCGCCTTGTGCGCCTCTACCGAGTCGGTCAGCATCACGTTTTCCAGCATGCTGCGTTTTTGGCTGATCTCCAGCTCGCTGTACCCATTGGCGCGTTTGAAATCGTGATGCATGTTGAACAGCAGTTCGCCGACTTCGGCGTCTTCAAAGCTGAACTTTTCCGACAGCACCAGTGCGCCGCCCGGGCGCAGGCCGCGATAAATTTTCTCCAGCAGGCGCAGGCGATCGGCCGGTTCGAGGAACTGCAGCGTAAAGTTCAGCACCACCATCGAGGCGTTCTCGATGTCGATGTCGCGAATGTCGGCTTCGATGACGCTGACCGGCGTCTCGGCGCGGAAGGCATCGATATGGCGGCGGCAACGTTCTACCATCGCCGGTGAATTGTCGACGGCGACAATATTGCAGCCGGGCACCTTGATATTCCGCCGCATCGACAGCGTCGCCGCGCCCAGCGAGCAGCCCAGGTCATACACCCGGCTGTCGGGTTGCACAAAGCGTTCGGCCAGCATGCCGATCATCGAGATGATGTTGGAATAGCCGGGAACGGAGCGTTGGATCATGTCCGGGAACACTTCGGCAACGCGTTCGTCGAAGGTCCAGTCGCCCAATTTGGCGATGGGGGCGGAGAAAAGGGTATCGCGGTTTGGCATAGCGGCAAATCAGTTCAGAATTCGAAGCTGCGTAGTCTAACAGAAAAGCGCAAAAAAGCGGAGCGGAAGCAGGCGGCGCGGCCGCCTGATGATAAAACGGGATCAATGCAGGCTAAAAATCAGATCCCAGGGCAGATAGAAGATATTTGCCAGAACCATCAACAGCAAAGAGATATAGGTCGCGGCCATGCCTGAACGGCGCCAGCGAACCTCGCGGTTGCGCAAACCGTAGTAATGCACCAGCCGCCCGGCCATCAGCATCAGGCCGCAGAGGTGAATCATCCAGATTTCCGCGCCGTTCATCTCCATGATCACCAGCAATACGGCAGCGATCGGAATGTATTCAACGGCGTTGCCATGCACGCGGATGGCGGTCTGCAATTCGTAGAAACCGCCGTCTCCGTAGGCTACGCGGTACTGCATCCTTAATCTGACTACGTCATAAGAGAGTTTGATCAACAACAATGCGCCGAGCACCACATAAAGCGCGCTTACCATTTTTAACTCCGTTCCCTAACCAAAACTGGCAGCCAGCATCATAGCCGTCATTGTATTCACTGTCGCGGGGAAATATTTGATGTTATTGGTCAGATTAATAGGTCAAAACAGTGCATCCTGTTCCGGCCAGTCCGGTGGCGCAGGCAAATCGGGGATCGCCAGGCGTAGCTGCTGCCAAATTTTTTGCGCCTGCTGGGGCGAATCGCCGTTGTCCGGCGTATGAATAAACAGATAAGGCTGATGCTGTTGCTGCCACAGCGGCAGTTTTTGCTGCCAGGCTTCGAACCAGCGCAGGTTGTCGGCCAGCTGATCGCCGCCGATAAAGCGCACCAGCGGCTGGTCGGCGGTGACCAGTGCATGCACCGGCAGCTTCGGTTTTTTCTGCTGCGCATCGCGCACGGCGGCGGTATGGGGGGCGGCGTGATGCACCGGGCGGCTGTCGAGGATCACCCGATTGATGCCGCGCTGGTGCAACCCCTGATTCAGCGCACGCTCTGCGTCGCCCTTGGCGAAAAACGCCGGATGACGCACTTCAACGCCGTAGGTGAATTCCTTCGGCAGGCTTTCGAAGAATTGCCACATGCGCGCCAGCTCGTCAGGGCCGAAGGCGGCGGGCAGCTGCAGCCACAGTTGGCCGATGCGCTGATGCACCGGGCTCAGGCAGTGGTAAAACGCCTGCAGCTCGGCGGCGCAGTTACGCAGGGCAGCCTTGTGGCTGATGTCCGACGGGAATTTGAAGCAGAAGCGAAAATCGTCGCCGGTCATGTCGCGCCAGCGCTGCACGATTTCCACCTTCGGCAGCGCGTAGAAGGTGGTGTTACCTTCCACGCAGTTGAAGTAGCGGCTGTAATCCGCCAAGTCACGCAGCCCGATGTGGTTCCAGGCCGCATGTTGCCACTGCGGCAATCCGATGTAGATCACGGCGTCGACTTCCTTTACTTAGATCATCAGGCTACAACTTAACGTTACCGCTCGAGCGCGGCAAGAATTTCGCCGGTGTCGCGCACCCGTGCCAGACGTGGGAAGATGTGTTCGAAAGCAAAGCGGTGCATTTCCGCGTTCTGTGCGCTGCAGACGTCTTCGGCGATCACCAGTTCATAGCCGTGTTCCCAGGCGGCGCGAGCGGTGGACTCTACGCCAATATTGGTGGAGATGCCGCCCAGCACCACGGATTTGATGCCGCGGCGGCGCAGCTGTAAATCCAGATCGGTGCCGTAGAAGGCGCCCCATTGGCGTTTGGTGACCAGAATATCGCTGTCATTGACCGCCAGCGGTGCGGGGAACTCCCACCAACTGGCCGGCAAGCCGCCGGTGGGCGCGGGAGCCGGTTTGTCCACCGGCTGTTTCAGCGCTTCGGCGAAGGTGTCGGACCAGCCGACGCGCACCAGCAGCACCGGCGCGCCCAGCAGACGAAAACGCGCGGCCAGCAGGGCGGCGTTCGCCACCACCTGGTCGGCGCTGTGCGGGCCGCCGGCGTAGGGCAGAATGCCGTTTTGCAAATCGATCAGCACCAGGGCGGTGGTTTGGGCGTCAAGTTTCAGCATGGATTTCATCTCGTTGCGAAGTGGATAAAAGATGTTCGGCGCGCCAGGCGAGCAGCGTACGGCGCAAAACCGGGGGAGAATCAGGCTACGTGAAAAAACTGTCGCAGGTTAATGGGAAATTTGTTAATCGATGTGTTGATTCGAACAAAAACGCGCCATTTAGTGCAGTAACAATGCTGTGTTCGCACTTATCGGGCGGATGAATTTCCTTTATAATGACTCCCTTTTTTCAACACTCTTTAATCCAACGACCTATGCCGATTTATGAATATGCATGTGGTGCTTGCAACCATCGGTTAGAGAAATTGCAAAAATTTTCCGATGCGCCGCTGGCAGACTGCCCGGCGTGTGGGCAGCCCGCGTTGACCAAGTTGATCTCGTCCTCCGGTTTCCAGCTTAAGGGTACCGGCTGGTATGCGACGGATTTTAAACCGGGTAACAAGTAGAATTTATCAGATAACAGCCGCGCGACAGGGGCGCAGTAGCCCGGCGCGGCATCGGCTGTGTAAAAGGATAGCGTATGCGTACTGAATATTGCGGGCAGTTGAATCTGTCCCACGTGGGCCAGGAAGTCACTCTGTGTGGTTGGGTCAATCGTCGTCGCGATCTCGGCGGCCTGATCTTTATTGATATGCGCGACCGCGAAGGCATCGTGCAGGTGTTCTTCGATCCGGACCAGAAAGTGGCGTTCGACAAGGCCTACGACCTGCGCAATGAGTTCTGCATCCAGATCGTCGGCACCGTGCGTGCGCGTCCGGACAGCCAGATCAATAAAGATATGGCCACCGGCGAAGTGGAAGTGTTCGCCCACGCGCTGGAAATCATCAACCGCTCCGAGCCGCTGCCGCTGGACTCCAACCAGGTCAACAGCGAAGAAGCGCGCCTGAAATACCGCTACCTGGATCTGCGTCGCCCGGAAATGGCCGAGCGTCTGAAGACCCGCGCCAAAATCACCAGCTTCGTTCGCCGCTTCATGGACAGCCACGGCTTCCTCGATATCGAAACGCCGATGCTGACCAAGGCGACGCCGGAAGGCGCCCGCGATTACCTGGTGCCGAGCCGCGTGCACAAGGGCAAATTCTACGCGCTGCCGCAGTCCCCGCAGCTGTTCAAACAGCTGCTGATGATGTCCGGCTTCGATCGTTACTACCAGATCGTCAAATGCTTCCGTGACGAAGATCTGCGTGCGGACCGTCAGCCTGAATTCACCCAGATCGACGTCGAAACCTCCTTCATGACCGCCGATCAGGTGCGTGAAGTGATGGAGAAACTGGCGCGCGAACTGTGGCTGGACGTGAAGGGCGTGGATCTGGGCGATTTCCCGGTCATGACTTTCGCCGAAGCGATGCGTCGCTTTGGCTCCGACAAGCCGGACCTGCGTAACCCGCTGGAGCTGGTGGACGTGGCTGACCTGGTCAAAGACGTCGAGTTTAAAGTCTTCTCCGGCCCGGCCAACGACGCTAAAGGCCGCGTGGCGGCGATCCGCGTACCGGGCGGCGCACAGCTGACCCGCAAGCAGATCGACGAGTACGGCGCTTTCGTCAACATCTACGGCGCCAAAGGCCTGGCGTGGCTGAAAGTCAACGACCGCGCCGCCGGCATGGAAGGCGTGCAGAGCCCGATCGCCAAATTCCTCAGCGCGGACGTGCTGGAAGCGATCCTGGCGCGCACCGATGCGCAGACCGGCGATATCCTGTTCTTCGGCGCCGACAGCTTCAAGATTGTCACCGATGCGATGGGCGCGCTGCGTCTGAAGCTGGGTCGCGATCTGGCGCTGACGCAACTCGACAGCTGGGCACCGCTGTGGGTGGTTGACTTCCCGATGTTCGAAGAAGGCGAAGAGGGCGGCCTGGCGGCCATGCACCACCCGTTCACCTCGCCGCGCGACATGAGCCCGGAAGAGCTGGCGGCAGCGCCGGTCAACGCCATCGCCAACGCCTATGACATGGTGATCAACGGTTACGAAGTGGGCGGCGGTTCGGTGCGTATCCACCGCAGCGAAATGCAGCAGACGGTGTTCAGCATTCTGGGCATTAACGAACACGAACAGCGCGAGAAGTTCGGCTTCCTGCTGGACGCGTTGAAGTACGGTACGCCGCCGCACGCCGGCCTGGCTTTCGGCCTGGATCGTCTGGTGATGCTGTTGACCGGCACCGACAACATCCGCGACGTCATCGCCTTCCCGAAAACCACCGCGGCGGCCTGTCTGATGACCGACGCACCGAGCTTCGCCAACCCGGCGTCGCTGCAGGAGCTGGCTATCAGCGTGGTAAAGAAAGCCGGTGCGGAACAAGAGAGCGAGTGATGAGTTACAAGCGCCCTGAATCTATCCTGGTAGTGATTTACGCGAAATCCAGTGGTCGGGTGCTGATGTTACAGCGGCGCGACGATACCGAGTTCTGGCAGTCGGTCACCGGCAGCCTGGAACAGGATGAGTCGCCGCCGCATGCCGCGCAGCGTGAAGTCATGGAAGAAGTCGGCATCGATATCGAAGCAGAGCACCTGCCGTTGTTCGATTGCCAGCGCTGCGTGGAGTTTGAACTCTTTGTCCATTTGCGACATCGCTATGCGCCGGGAACCACGTGCAATAAAGAGCATTGGTTCTGTCTGGCGTTGCCCGAGGAGCGCGATCCGGTGATTACCGAACATCACGCTTACCAATGGCTTGAGGCGGCCGAGGCCGTGAAGTTAACCAAGTCATGGAGCAATCAGCAGGCGATTGAAGAGTTCGTGATCAATTCAGTCCAGTAGTTTTTTTCGGAGATTTTTTTATGGCAGGTCATAGTAAGTGGGCCAACACAAAGCACCGTAAAGCGGCGCAGGACGCCAAGCGCGGTAAAATTTTCACCAAGATTATTCGTGAGCTGGTCACGGCCGCCAAGCTGGGCGGCGGCGATCCGGATTCCAACCCGCGTCTGCGCGCGGCGATGGACAAGGCGCTGTCGAACAACATGACGCGCGACACCATGAACCGTGCCATCGCGCGCGGGGTGGGCGGCGATGATGATACCAATATGGAAACCATCATCTATGAAGGTTACGGTCCTGGCGGCACCGCCGTCATGATCGAATGCCTGAGCGACAACCGCAATCGCACCGTGGCGGAAGTGCGCCACGCCTTCACCAAATGCGGCGGCAACCTCGGCACCGACGGTTCCGTGGCTTACTTGTTCACCAAGAAGGGCGTGATCACCTACGCACCGGGCCTGGATGAAGACACCGTGATGGAAGCGGCGCTGGAAGCCGGTGCGGAAGACATCGTGACCTATGACGATGGCGCCATCGACGTGTTCACCGCCTGGGAAAGCCTGGGCGCGGTGAAAGACGCGCTGACCGCGGCGGGCTTCGAAGCCGAAGCGGCGGAAGTGTCGATGATCCCATCGACCAAGGCCGACATGGACGCGGAAACCGCGCCTAAGCTGTTGCGCCTGATCGATATGCTGGAAGACTGCGACGACGTGCAGGAAGTTTACCATAACGGTGAAATCTCCGACGAAGTGGCGGCGACGCTGTAATCCGGTAAAACGGGCGCCGCCGTTCGGCGGCGCCGTGCATGCAAGGTGGATGTAGATATGGCGATCATACTCGGTATCGATCCCGGCTCACGCGTCACCGGCTATGGCCTTATCCGCCAGCAGGGGCGTCAGTTGAGCTATATCGCCAGCGGCTGCATTCGCACGGTGGTGGACGACATGCCGACGCGGCTGAAGCTGATTTACGCCGGCGTCAGTGAGATCATCACCCAGTTTCAGCCCGATTTCTTCGCCATCGAACAGGTGTTTATGGCCAAGAACCCGGATTCGGCGCTCAAGCTCGGCCAGGCGCGCGGCGTCGCGATCGTGGCGGCGGTGAATCAGAATCTGGAAGTGTTCGAGTATGCGGCGCGGCAGGTCAAACAGACCGTGGTCGGCACCGGCGCGGCCGAAAAGGCGCAGGTACAGCACATGGTGCGCTCGCTGCTCAAACTCTCGGCCAACCCGCAGGCGGACGCCGCCGATGCCCTGGCCATCGCCATCACCCACTGCCACCTCAGCCAGAACGTGCTGCGGATGAGCGAAGGGCGGTTGAACCTGGCGCGCGGGCGTTTGCGCTGACGCAAAGCGATGATTGCTCAGGCTGGATATTCATCCAGCCTTTTTTATGTTATAAGCTTTACCAGCAACGGCATGGCAGGGCGCCATGCCCGGTCATTCTGCAGGAGGGTAAATGATAGGTCGTCTCAGAGGAAATATTCTGGAAAAGCAGCCGCCGCTGGTGTTACTGGAGGCGAACGGCGTGGGCTATGAGGTACACATGCCGATGACCTGCTTTTACGAGCTGCCGGAACTGGGGCAAGAGGCCATCGTGTTTACCCACTTCGTGGTGCGTGAAGACGCGCAGCTGCTGTACGGTTTCAACGACAAGCAGGAGCGCGCGCTGTTCCGCGAGCTGATCAAGGTCAACGGCGTCGGGCCTAAGCTGGCGCTGGCGATCCTGTCGGGCATGTCCGCGCAGCAGTTCGTCAGCGCGGTAGAGCGCGAAGAGATCACTGCACTGGTCAAGCTGCCGGGCGTGGGCAAAAAAACCGCCGAGCGCCTGGTGGTCGAGATGAAAGACCGTTTCAAAGGGCTTAACGGCGACCTGTTCAACAGCAGCAGCGAGATCAGCCTGCCGTCCGCCGCCGACAAAGCGCCGGATGTGGACGCGGAAGCCGAGGCCGTTTCGGCGCTGGTGGCGCTGGGCTATAAGCCGCAGGAAGCCAGCCGCATGGTCAGCAAGATTGCCAAGCCGGGCGCCGACTGCGAAACCCTGATCCGCGACGCGCTGCGCGCCGCCCTGTAAGGCCGAAAAGGGGTAGATAATGATTGAAGCCGATCGCCTGATTTCCGCCGAACCGATCAACGAAGAAGAGATCCTCGATCGCGCCATTCGTCCCAAGCTGCTGACCGAATACGTCGGCCAGCCGCACGTGCGCGAGCAGATGGAGATCTTCATTCAGGCGGCCAAGCAGCGCGGCGACGCGCTCGACCATTTACTGATCTTTGGCCCGCCAGGGTTGGGGAAAACCACCCTGGCCAACATCGTGGCCAACGAAATGGGCGTGAATTTGCGCACCACTTCCGGCCCGGTGCTGGAGAAGGCGGGCGATTTGGCGGCGATGCTGACCAACCTCGAACCGCATGACGTCTTGTTCATCGACGAAATCCACCGTTTGTCACCGGTGGTGGAAGAAGTGCTGTATCCGGCGATGGAAGACTACCAGCTGGATATCATGATCGGTGAAGGGCCGGCGGCGCGTTCGATTAAGCTCGATCTGCCGCCGTTCACGCTGGTGGGCGCTACCACCCGCGCCGGCTCGCTGACCTCGCCGCTGCGCGATCGCTTCGGCATTGTCCAGCGGCTGGAGTTTTATCAGGTGGCGGATTTGCAGCACATCGTCTCGCGCAGCGCCGGGTGCCTGGGGTTGGAACTGTCCGACGAGGGGGCCCATGAAGTGGCGCGCCGGGCGCGGGGGACGCCACGTATTGCCAACCGTCTGTTGCGCCGGGTGCGCGACTTCGCCGAAGTGCGCGCCAACGGGGTGATCAGCGGTTCGGTGGCGGCGCAGGCGCTCGATATGCTCAACGTCGATGCCGAAGGCTTCGACTATATGGATCGCAAACTGCTGCTGGCGATTATCGACAAGTTTACCGGCGGCCCGGTCGGGCTGGACAACCTGGCGGCGGCGATCGGCGAAGAGCGCGAAACCATCGAGGACGTGATCGAGCCGTTCCTGATCCAGCAGGGCTTTATCCAGCGCACGCCGCGCGGCCGCTTGGCGACGCAGCATGCCTACCGGCACTTCGGGCTCGAGCGCGAAGCATAAGTTTTCCACCCGTCATAAAAAAGGGCCGCATCTGCGGCCCTTGTCATATCCCGGTTTTAATCAGGCCTGCTGTTTTTTGAACAGGCTCAGCGTGAACAGCACGGCTGCGCAGAGCACCACCGAAGGGCCGGCCGGCGTATCGTAAAACGCCGAGAAGGTTAGGCCGCCGGTGACGGCCACTATACCGAGCAGCACCGCGACGCCGGCCATCTGTTCCGGCGTGCGCGCGAAGCGGCGAGCGGTGGCGGCCGGAATGATCAGCAGTGAGGTGATGATCAGCGCACCGACGAATTTCATCGCCAGACCGATGGTCAAGGCGGTGACCAGCATCAACACGGTGCGTGCGCGCACCAGGTTAACGCCGTCGACGTGCGCCAGCTCCGGGCTGATGGTCATCGACAGCAGATCGCGCCACTGCCACCACAGCACCAGCAGCACCACGGCGACGCCGCCGGCGATCATCAGGATATCGCTCAGCGTGACCGACAGCAGATCGCCGAACAGGTAGGCCATCAGATCGACCCGCACGTTAGACATCAACGCCACCACCACCAGCCCGAGCGACAGGGCGCTGTGGGCCAGAATGCCGAGCAGGGTATCCACTGAAAGCTGCGGGCGGCGTTCCAGCCACACCAGGGCCAAAGCCAGCAGCAGCGTAATGGCGATCACCGCATAGAAGGGATTGATGTCCAGCAGCAGGCCAAAGGCGACGCCCAGCAGCGAGGCGTGCGCCAGGGTATCGCCAAAGTAGGACATGCGGCGCCAGACCACGAAGGAACCCAGCGGCCCGGCGGCGCCAGCCAACAGCACGCCGGCCAGCCAGCCGGGAAGTAACAGTTCAATCATGCTTCGCGGCTCCCGGTTTTCTTCAAAACAATTCTTCCCTGCAGATCGTGACGGTGGTTGTGATGGTGGCGATACACCGCCAGTTGCTCTGCGCCGCGGTTGCCGAACATGGCGATGAATTCGGGATGCATCGACACCACCTCCGGTGCCCCGGAGCAGCAGATGTGCTGATTAAGGCACAAGACCTCGTCGGTTTTCGCCATCACCAGATGCAGATCGTGCGAGACCATCAGCACGGCGCAGCCCAGCTCTTTACGCAGCTGATCGATGAGATCGTACAGCGCCAGCTGGCCGTTGACGTCCACCCCTTGCGTGGGTTCGTCCAGCACCAGCAGCTGCGGTTTGTTCAGCAGCGCTCGCGCCAGCAGCACGCGTTGGTTTTCTCCCCCGGAGAGCTTTTGCATCGGCTGGTCGAGCAGGTGAGCGGCGTGCACGCGCTTGAGCGCCGGCAAAATGTCGGCTTTCTTTACGCCGGGCTTGAGACGCATAAAGCGGCTGACGGTCAGCGGCAGGGTGGCGTCGAGGTGCAGCTTTTGCGGCACGTAGCCAATGCGCAGATCGGGCTCACGCTCCAGCGTGCCGGCGGTCGGTTTGACCAATCCCAGCACCACGCGCACCAGCGTAGACTTGCCCGCGCCGTTCGGACCCAGCAGCGTGAGAATACGGCCGGGTTGCAGGCTGAGGGAAATGTTCGACAGCACCTTGCGGCTGCCGAAGGCGACGGAGATATTTTTTAGCGTTATCAGTGTAGACATCTCGAGATTACAGGTTGCAGAACGAAGCGAATGTTATAATATCACGCCTTGTTGATGAAAACGATGGGATTACTGATGATGGCAAAGAAAAATAAATGGCTGCAGCGCACGCTGCTGGCCAGCGCACTGTTGATGGCCGGCCCGCTGAGCAGCGCTTCCGCTGCGGTGGTGACCTCGATTCGTCCGCTAGGCTTTATCGCATCGGCCATCGCCGACGGCGTGACGCCGACCGAGGTGTTGCTGCCGGACGGCGCTTCACCGCACGATTTTGCGCTGCGTCCTTCCGATATTCAGCGTTTGCGCTCTGCGGACCTGGTGCTGTGGGTCGGGCCGGATATGGAGGCGTTCCTGAACAAGGCGCTGGTGCCGATCTCGGCAACCCGCAAGCTGGCCATCAGCGAACTGCCGGCGGTGAAGCCGTTGCTGATGAAAGGCGAAGATGACGACGATCATGAACATGCAGGCGAAGCGCATAACCATGCCGATGACGATCATGGGCATCATCACGGCGAGTACAATATGCACGTTTGGCTGTCGCCGGAGATAGCAAAAGTGACCGCGATCGCGATTCACGACAGATTGTTGGAACTTATGCCGCAAAATAAGGACAAATTAGACGCAAACCTGCGCCAGTTCGAGAATCTGCTGACGCAAACTGACAAAAATGTTGGTAACATGCTTACGCCTGTGCAAGGTAAGGGTTATTTTGTTTTTCATGATGCTTACGGCTACTTTGAGAAACACTACGGTTTGAGTCCGCTGGGCCATTTCACCGTCAATCCCGAAATTCAGCCTGGAGCACAGCGCCTACACCAAATTCGAACACAGTTGGTTGAGCAGAAAGCGGTATGCGTTTTTGCTGAGCCACAATTCAGGCCGGCCGTAATCAATGCCGTCGCCAAGGGTACCAAAGTGCGTTCCGGAACGCTGGACCCGCTGGGCATCGGCATCGCGCTGGGGAAGGACAGCTACGGGAAATTCCTGACTCAGCTGTCAAACCAGTACGTGAGCTGCCTGAAGTAAAGCTTATGAGGATATTATCGAGTGCAGCAGATAGTCCGAACTATCGCTCTGGCGTATAACAACCTGCCACGGCCCCACCGCGTCATGCTGGGGTCGCTGACAGTCGTCACATTGGCCGTCGCTGTTTGGCGGCCTTTTGTTTACCACCCAGAACACAACCCCATTGCCAAGAGCGTCGAGTTAGAATCCAGCCAGATGCGGTCATTGCTCCCCGAAGCCAGTGAACCGATTGATGCCGACCAACCCACCCCCGATGACGAAATCCCGCAGGATGAGCTGGATCAAAAAGATGCCGGCGACGATGGCGTGCATGAATATGTGGTTTCCACCGGCGACACCCTCGGCAGCATTCTGACGCAGTACGGCATCGATATGTCGGATGTCACCTTGCTGGCTTCGCAAAACCGCGATCTGCGTAATCTGAAGATCGGCCAACAGCTGTCGTGGACCGTCAATGATGCGGGCGATCTGCAGCAGTTGACCTGGGAAGTTTCCCGCCGCGAAACCCGCACCTATGACCGCGTCGGCAATAGCTTCAAAGAGTCGAAAGAGGCGCAGCAGGGGGAATGGCGCAACAACGTGATCAGCGGCCGGGTTAACGGCAGCTTCGTCAGCAGCGCCGGCGACGCCGGGCTGAGCCGTAACGAAATCAATGCGGTGATCAAGGCGCTGCAGTGGCAGCTCGATTTCCGCAAGCTGCGCAAAGGCGACCAGTTCTCCGTGCTGATGTCGCGCGAGCATTTCGACGGTAAAAAATCGCAAAGCCAGCTGTTGGGCGTGCGTCTGCGCACCGGCGGCAAAGATTACTATGCGATCCGCGCCGAAGACGGCAAATTCTACGATCGCCAGGGCTCTGGCCTGGCGCGCGGCTTCATGCGTTTCCCGACCATGAAACAGTTCCGCATCTCCTCCAACTTTAACCCGCGTCGCGTGAACCCGGTGACCGGCCGCGTGGCGCCGCACAAGGGCGTCGATTTCGCCATGCCGGTCGGCACGCCGGTGTTGGCGGTCGGTGACGGTGAGGTGGTGATCGCCAAACGCAGCGGCGCGGCGGGCAACTATGTGGCGATCCGTCACGGTCGCCAGTACACCACGCGCTATATGCACCTGAAAAAACTGCTGGTGAAACCGGGCCAGAAGGTGAAACGCGGCGATCGCATTGCGCTTTCAGGCAACACCGGGCGTTCCACCGGGCCGCACCTGCACTTTGAACTGTGGACCGGCCAACAGGCGGTGAACCCGCTGACGGCCAAGCTGCCGCGTTCCGAAGGGCTGAGCGGCAAAGACCGCAGCGATTATCTGGCGCAGGTGAAGGAAGTGGTTCCTCAGCTGCAGCTGGATTAATACCCCCTTTTTCCGGCGCTTCGGCGCCGTCAATTTCATCGGCCTGATTGCGGGCCGATGCTGTTTTATCTGGGCGGTTCGCGGTTGTTAATTGCAAAATCGGTGATGGCAATTATGATTAGCCGAATCGCTAAGCGAAGAGCATGTGCATGCAAAACGAGAAGAAATCGAACGTAGAGTTCATCCCGCAGTTTCAGAAAGCCTTTTTATATCCGCGCTACTGGGGCGTGTGGTTGGGAACCGGCCTGATGGCCGGCATTTCGCTGGTACCTGCGCGCCTACGCGATCCGGTGCTGGGGGCGGTCGGCAAACTGGCCGGCAAGCTGGCGAAGGGCGCACGCCGTCGTGCCCGCATCAACTTGCTTTATTGCTTGCCGGAGCTGCCGGAAAGCGAACGCGAGCACATCATCGACCAGATGTTTGCCTGCGCGCCGCAGTCGATGGTGCTGATGGCGGAACTGGCCTGCACCAAGCCCGAGAAAGTGCTCAAGCGCGTGCGTTGGCACGGTGAAGAGGTGTTGGACAAGATCCGGGCGGAAGGGCGCAACGTCATTTTCCTGGTGCCACACGGCTGGGCGGTGGATGTGCCGGCGATGCTGATGGCCGCGCGCGGCCAACCGATGGCCGCGATGTTCCACAATCAGCGTAATCAGCTGATCGACTACCTGTGGAATGCCGTGCGGCGTAAATTCGGCGGCCGCATGCACGCGCGGAACGACGGCATCAAACCGTTTATCAGTTCGGTACGGCAGGGGTATTGGGGCTACTATCTGCCCGATCAGGATCACGGCGCCGAGCACAGCGAGTTCGTCGATTTCTTCGCGACCTATAAGGCGACGCTGCCGGCGGTAGGCCGGTTGATGAAAGTGTGTCGTGCGGCGATCGTGCCTTTATTCCCGGTTTACGACGGCAAAACCAGCATGTTGGACATTTATATCCGCGAGCCGATGGATGACCTGGCCGAAGCCGACGATCCGCGCATTGCCCGCCGCATGAACGAAGAGGTGGAAAATCTGGTGGGCCCGAACCCGGAGCAGTACACCTGGATCCTCAAACTGCTGAAGACGCGCAAGGAAGGGGAGATTGAACCTTACTCGCGCGACGATCTGTATCGTTAATCCTGTCTCCCGCTAACGCCGGCCGGGCCACAACCCGGCCGGCGTCTCTTCAGATGTGCACCATACAGCCGCGAGCCCGCAGGATGTCGACGACTTTAGGCGTGCGGCAGGTCGCTCAGGCGGTTGGCGCGCAGGTCCAGACTTCTCAGCGCCGTCAGCTCGCCGATATTTTCCGGCAGACGCGACAGCTGATTGAAACGCAGGTTCAGCTCGCTCAACCGCGGCAGCCGGCAGAAGGCCTGCGGCAGCTCGGCGATGGCATTGTTAGCCGCGTCGAGTATCTCCAGCTCACCGAGCTGAGCCATTTCCGCCGGCAGCGAAGTCAGGGCATTTTTCATGATATGCAGTTCGCGCAGCGCGCGAAGTTGCCCGATTTCGGCGGGCAGGCTGCCGATGCGGTTGTTGTATAAACGCAGCTCCTGCAATGCAACAAGCCTCGGTATTGCCTGTGGTAAAGCGGTTAAATGGTTGTCGGTCGCGTTGAGGTAAACCAACTGCTGCAGCTGCGCCAGCGAGCGCGGCAGCTCGCTAAAGCCGTTATCGCTCAGATAGAGGTATTTCAACCGATGCAGCTGCCCCAGTTCTTCGGGGAGTTCGCTTGCGCGATTGTGGCCAAAGTCGAACATCTCGAGCTGTTGCAACTGGCCAATCTCCGGCGGCAGGCGGTCGAGCTGATTACAGGAGATATTCAGCACCCGCAGATTTCGGTGCCGGAAGATCGGGGTGGGGAAGGCCGTCAGCAGATTGTCGTACAGGCTAATCTTGCGCAGCGCGTGGCCGGCTAACGGCGACTCGTCGAGCTGCGTCAGGCCGTGGCCGTCGAGATCGAGCTCATCACCGCTCGCTGTGGGAGTGTGTTGGTGGAGCATGGCGTTCTCCGTCTTTTATGGCGGTGTCAGGGCAAAAAAAATGCCGGCCAACGTGAGCCGGCCGGCATTTCGTCTGCGGCGTGGATTATTCGACGCGCAGGATACGGCTGGTATTGGTGGTGCCGACGGTTTCCATCACGTCGCCCTGGGTGACGATCACCAGATCGCCGGAGACCAGGAAGCCTTTGTCGCGCAGGCGATTGACGGCTTCATTGGCGGCGATCACGCCGTCTTTGTGGCTGTCGAAATACACCGGCGTCACGCCGCGATACAGCGCGGTCAGGTTCAGCGTGTGCTCATGACGCGACATGGCGAAGATCGGCAGGCCGGAGCTGATACGCGACATCATCAGCGCGGTACGGCCGGACTCTGTCATGGCGATCAGTGCGGTAACGCCTTTCAGGTGGTTGGCGGCATACATCGAAGACATGGCAATCGCTTCTTCGATGTTGTCGAACTGCACGTCCAGGCGGTGTTTGGAGACGTTGATACTTGGGATCTTCTCGGCGCCCAGACAAACGCGCGCCATCGCCGCCACGGTTTCCGCCGGGTATTGGCCGGCGGCGGTTTCCGCCGACAGCATAACGGCGTCGGTGCCGTCCAGCACGGCGTTGGCCACGTCCATGACTTCGGCGCGGGTCGGCATCGGGTTGGTGATCATCGACTCCATCATCTGGGTCGCGGTGATCACCGCGCGGTTCAGGGTACGGGCGCGGCGGATCAGTTTCTTCTGAATGCCGACCAGTTCCGGATCGCCGATTTCGACGCCGAGGTCGCCACGGGCAACCATGACCACGTCGGAGGCCAGAATAATGTCGTCCATCGCTTCGTCGCTGCAGACCGCTTCGGCGCGCTCAACCTTGGACACGATCTTGGCATTGCAGCCGGCGTCGCGCGCCAGGCGGCGAGCATAGTTCAGGTCTTCACCGGTACGCGGGAAGGAGACCGCCAGGTAGTCGACGCCAATCTTGGCGGCGGTCACGATGTCCGCCTTGTCTTTTTCGGTCAGCGCTTCGGCCGACAGGCCACCGCCGAGCTTGTTGATGCCCTTGTTGTTGGACAGCGGGCCGCCGACGGTCACTTCGGTAAACACTTTCATGCCCTGAACTTCGAGCACTTTCAGCTGAACGCGGCCGTCGTCGAGCAGCAGGACATCGCCCGGTACTACGTCGGCAGGCAGGCCTTTGTAGTCGATACCGACTTTTTCTTTATCGCCTTCGCCTTTTGACAGGTTGGCGTCCAGCAGGAATTTATCGCCCACGTTGAGGAAAATTTTGCCTTCCTTGAAGGTGGACACGCGGATTTTCGGCCCTTGCAGATCGCCGAGGATAGCGACGTGACGTCCCAGTTTGGCGGCGATTTCACGCACTTTGTCAGCGCGAACCTGGTGGTCTTCCGGGCTGCCGTGGGAGAAGTTAAGCCGAACTACGTTGGCGCCGGCGGCAATGATCTTTTCCAGATTATTGTCGCGGTCTGTAGCCGGACCCAGGGTGGTAACGATTTTGGTTCTTCTGAGCCGTCTGGACATGTATTACTCCGTTGACTGGTGAAGCAAATATTGGTGTTGCGATAAACGTCGGATAACGAAACCAGGCGTGAAATGTAATTTTACAACACTGATATTTCACCCGGGTTACCCGCATGAGCATATTAACAGGGTACAGCCTCTGATGCCGTCATTCAAATGTCTGTTGAACGGCGATTTTTTCTTCGTCAGGTCACGAGTCAAAACTGTTGGGAATGACCACCCCTTTATCAAAGCGCGATTCTTTGAGCGCTTCTTTGACCCGCTTCAAGTTATCTCTGAATTTAGCCCCTCTGCGCAAGGTAAATCCGGTGGCGAGTACGTCAATGAGCGTTAATTGCGCGATCCGCGACACCATCGGCATGTAAACGTCGGTGTCTTCGGGCACATCGAGCAGCAAAGGGAGGGTCGCCGCCTGAGCGAGCGGGGTGTCGCGCGAGGTGATAGCCAATACCGTGGCGTCGTTTTCTCGCGCCAGGTGAGCCATCTCCACCAGATTCTTGGTGCGGCCGGTGTGTGAGATCAACACCACCACGTCCCCTTCGCCGGAGTTCATGCAGCTCATGCGTTGCATAACGATGTCATCGAAGTAGACCACCGGGATATTGAAGCGGAAAAATTTGTTCATCGCGTCGTGCGCCACCGCCGCGGAGGCGCCCAGGCCGAAGAAAGAGATCTTTTTTGCCTGGGTGAGCAGGTCAACCGCACGATTGATTGCGGCAATATCCAAATTTGCCTTTACTGTATCCAGGCTGGCCATGACCGATTCGAAGATCTTGCTGGTATAGGAATCGACGCTGTCGTCTTCCTCAACGTTACGGTTTACGTAGGGCGTGCCGTTAGCCAGGCTTTGGGCGAGGTGCAGTTTGAAATCGGGAAAGCCTTTGGTATCAAGGCGGCGGCAAAAGCGGTTGACGGTAGGTTCGCTGACGTCGGCCATGCGCGCCAGCGTGGCAATGCTGGAGTGAATGGCGGTCTGTGGGGAGGCCAGGATCACCTCGGCGACTTTCCTTTCAGATTTGCTCAGGAGTTCCAGATGGCTCTGGATTTTGTCCAGCGTATTCATATAACGAGAGTCACTCATGGTTTTATCCCTGTGGCTTTCAAGCAACAGCGCCGAATTTCGCCCGTGTTCGCCGCGCACGCAGACGCCAAACGAGCGGCTGTAACCTGGAATCGATAGGGTATGTCGATTTCAAACAAAGGAGAAATCAATGCCGGTTTAGTGAAAATATACTACGTGCTGGTAACCGTTGGCAGTCTCGACAGGGCGTATGCAGGCTTTTTTCACCAGAATATGACCTGTGTCTAACTTTCATAATGGTAACAGAGCGTCAAAAAAGACGAAAAATTACAGTTTTGCCCGCCTGTGCGGGCTCTGGCGTGCATTGGCGCTACCGCTGGAATCTTGAGGTCTTTTTTCCTGCTTCTGCACCGGGTTTGCTGGCCGTAGTCAAACAGAGTACATTAGTAATGTAAGAAAATTACAAATATCCTGCAACGAGGAGATGAACATGGCGGTAACCTCTACAGCCCAGGCGTGTGACCTGGTTATTTTCGGCGCGAAAGGTGATTTGGCGCGCCGTAAGCTGCTGCCTTCCCTGTACCAGTTAGAGAAAGCCGGACACATCCACCCGGATACGCGGATCATCGGCGTCGGCCGCGCGGAGTGGGATAAAAAAGCGTATACCGAAGTGGTCAAGGAAGCGCTTGGCACCTTCATGAAAGAAAAGTTGGATGATGAACTCTGGGCCACGCTGAGCGCACGCCTGGACTTCTGCAATCTGGACGTCAACGACAGCAAGAACTTTACCAAACTGGGTAAAATGCTGGATCAGAAACACCGTACCACCATCAACTACTTCGCCATGCCGCCAAGCACCTTCGGCGCCATCTGCAAAGGGTTGGGCGAAGCCAAGCTGAACCATGAGCCGGCGCGCGTGGTAATGGAAAAACCGTTGGGCACCGATCTGGCGTCCTCCCGCGTGATCAACGATCAGGTAGCGGAGTATTTCAACGAATCCCAGGTTTACCGTATCGACCACTATCTCGGCAAAGAGACGGTGCTGAACCTGTTGGCGCTGCGTTTCGCCAACTCGCTGTTCGCATCCAACTGGGATAACCGCACCATCGATTCGGTGCAGATCACCGTGGCGGAAGAGGTGGGCATCGAAGGGCGTTGGGGTTACTTCGACCAGGCCGGCCAGATGCGCGACATGATCCAGAACCACCTGCTGCAGATCCTGACCATGATCGCCATGTCGCCGCCGGCGGATCTGACCACCGACCGTATCCGCGACGAAAAGGTGAAGGTGTTGCGCTCGCTGCGCCGTATCGATCAGACCAATGTACGGGAAACCACCGTGCGCGGTCAGTACACCGCCGGTTTCGTCCAGGGCAAGAAAGTGCCGGGTTATCTGGAAGAGGAAGGGGCGAACAAGAGCAGCAGCACCGAAACCTTCGTCTCCATCCGCGTGGATATCGACAACTGGCAATGGGCCGGGGTGCCGTTCTACCTGCGTACCGGTAAACGTCTGCCGACCAAATGCTCTGAAGTGGTGGTGTACTTCAAAAACCCGCCGCTTAACTTGTTCAGCGATTCTTACCAGCAGCTGCCGCAGAACAAGCTGACCATCCGCCTGCAGCCGGACGAAGGCATCGAAATTCAGGTGCTGAACAAGGTGCCGGGGCTGGATCACAAGCACCGTCTGCAGACCACCAAGCTGGACCTGAGCTTCTCGGAAACCTTCAACCAGGAGCACGTGGCGGACGCCTACGAGCGCCTGCTGCTGGAGACCATGCGCGGCATTCAGGCGCTGTTCGTGCGCCGCGATGAAGTGGAAGAAGCCTGGAAGTGGGTCGACTCCATCATGGACGCATGGAAAGCCGACAACGAGGCGCCGAAGCCTTATCAGGCGGGCACCTGGGGGCCGGTGGCCTCGGTGGCGATGATCACCCGCGACGGCCGTTCCTGGAACGAGTTCGAGTAATGCGCAATGCCGGCAGCCTGTCTGCCGGCTTTTTTTTGCCTGCGATCTGCGCGTGGGCCACATCACTTACGGTACGGCCGGACGTCCGCGCATTTGCGCGGAGCCCTGTGGCAGGGGCGTGCCATTGTTAACCGCGAGTAATGGAGAAATAACGATGAAAAACTGGAAAACCAGCGCCGAGCAGATCCTGACGGCAGGGCCGGTGGTGCCTGTTATCGTGATCAACAAGCTGGAGCAGGCGGTGCCGCTGGCGAAAGCGCTGGTTGCCGGCGGCGTGCGGGTACTGGAGGTGACGCTGCGCACCGCCTGCGGGCTGGAGGCTATCCGCGCTATTGCCAACGAGGTGCCGGAGGCCATCATCGGCGCCGGTACGGTGATCAATCCGCAGCAGCTGCGGGAGGTGACCGAGGCGGGGGCGCAGTTCGCCATCAGCCCGGGGCTGACCGAAGCCTTGCTGCAGGCGGCGACGGTGGGGCCTATCCCGCTGATCCCGGGCATCAGCACCGTTTCCGAGCTGATGCAAGGTATGGATCACGGCCTGCGCGAATTCAAATTCTTCCCGGCGGAAGCCAACGGCGGCGTGAAGGCGCTGCAGGCGATCGGCGGCCCGTTCCCGCAGGTGCGTTTTTGCCCGACCGGCGGCATTACGCCGAGCAACTACCGCGATTATTTGGCGCTGAAAAGCGTGCTTTGCATCGGCGGTTCCTGGCTGGTGCCGGCGGATGCGCTCGAAAGCGGCGACTATGCGCGCATCACTGAACTGGCGCGCAGCGCCGTCAGCGGGGCTGCGTTGTAACCCGCACCGCGCCTGGGGTTGGCGCTTATTTGCGCACCCGCGAATGTCGCAAGGCTCAACGCTTCGTTGAGCCTTTTTTAATTTTTATCGAGATTAACTTTCTTATTTTTAACCCGTTTTTTTCTGCTTTTTTATGAAAACGGCAGTTTGCTTTCTCATTTTGGCTGTGGTAAAAATATCTCAGTCGAAAATTTTACTTTTATGAGGATATTGGGCAAATCGCACGGTGTGCGGCTGATAATAGAGAACTATTATGATGACTATTAACGGAACCACCCTCAGAACCTCTACTTGCCAACTCTTCCTGTCTGCGATCCTTGCCAGTGAGCATCACTGGTGCAGCGAGCTATAGCGTCTTTCTCCCTTAACCGGTGCAGGTGGCGGGCTTAGGCCTTCACGCTACCGTTCAGCCGGGCAAACATTCTTTTTGCGTTTGGGTCAGTTTATCCCCAGGGATCTCTGCGTCTTGCGCGCCGCAATACGGCCGTTCGACGAGATAAATCGGGATAAATATGCCTTGGCGCGCGTAATTCGCCGTTTGGGAGAAAAATTATGATTTATTGGATCTTTTTAGGTTTGGCCATCATGACCGAAATCATCGGCACCTTGTCGATGAAATACGCCAGCGTCAATGGCGGCATGATCGGGCACATCGTGATGTACGTGATGATCACCGCTTCTTATGTGTTGCTGTCGGTGGCGGTAAAACGCGTGGCGCTGGGCGTGGCCTATGCGCTGTGGGAAGGCATCGGCATTCTGTTCATTACCCTGTTCAGCGTGCTGTGGTTCGACGAGCCGATCTCGGCGCTGAAGGTGTTGGGCCTGGCGACGCTGATCGCCGGCATCATGCTGGTGAAATCCGGCACCCGCAAAGAGCGAAAACAGGTCAGCCCGCGAGGTGACAACCATGCAACAGTTTGAGTTGTACCACATTGGGTTCCTGGGACTGGCGATCGTGCTGGAAATCATCGCCAACATCTTCCTGAAGATGTCGGACGGCTTCCGCAAAATTTGGCTGGGGCTGTTGTCGCTGCTGTCGGTACTCGGCGCGTTCAGCGCCCTGGCGCAGGCGGTGAAGGGCATCGATCTGTCGATCGCTTATGCGCTGTGGGGCGGTTTCGGTATCGCCGCCACCATCGCCGCAGGCTGGATCATGTTCGGCCAGCGGTTGAACGCCAAAGGCTGGATTGGCCTGGCGCTGCTGCTGACGGGGATGGTGATCCTCAAACTGTCCTGATAGCCGGCAATAAAAAAACCGCAGGCGTTGCCGTCTGCGGTTTTTTTCGTCTGCGCTCAGGCTTACAGCGCGGCGATGATTTTGATTTCCACCTTGTACTTCGGATTCATCAGCTGCGCCTGCACCGTGCAGCGCACCGGCGCGCTGCCGGCGACCACCCAGGCGTCCCAGGCGGCGTTCATCGCGGCGAAGTCGGCGGTGTTGGCCAGGAAGATGGTGGCATCCAGAATGCGGCTTTTGTCCGAACCGACGCGCGCCAGCAGCACGTCGATGGCGGCGAGGGCGTTGGCGGTCTGCGCGGTCGCGTCGTCGTCCAGGTTTTCCGGCACGCTGGTGTAGTAAACGGTCTCGTTGTGCACCACGGCTTCGGACCAGCGCTGATCGGGATCAATTCTTTCGATATTCATTTGCTTATCTCCATATCATAGTCGCGCTAAGGGTAGCACAGCCGGTCATGAAAATGCGCGGCGATAAAGTGGGTGGTAGCCGGGCGGCAGGCTTGGCATAATCACCGCTGAATGACACCGGCAGAGAGACAGCGTGACAGACGATTTTGCAACAGACGGCGCATTGGCGCAGGCTATCAAGGGATTCAAACCGCGTGAGCCGCAGCGGCAGATGGCGCAAGCCGTTACCGAGGCGATCAATTTCAAGCAGGAGCTGGTGGTCGAAGCCGGCACCGGCACCGGCAAAACCTTCGCTTATCTGGCGCCGGCGCTGCGCGCCGATCGTAAAGTGATCATCTCGACCGGTTCGAAAGCGTTGCAGGATCAGCTGTATGCGCGCGATCTGCCTACCGTTGCCAAGGCCTTGAAGTACAAAGGCAAGCTGGCGCTGCTGAAGGGGCGCTCCAACTACCTGTGTCTGGAACGGCTGGAGCAGCAGTCGATGGCCGGCGGCGAACTGGCGGGGCAGACGCTGATCGATCTGGTGCAGCTGCGCAAGTGGTCGTCGCAGACCAAAGAGGGCGACATCAGCACCTGCAGCGAAGTGGCGGAAGACAGCTTCGTCTGGCCATTGGTGACCAGCACCAATGACAACTGCCTGGGCAGCGACTGCCCGCTGTATCAGGATTGCTTCGTGGTCAAGGCGCGTCGCCGCGCGATGGATGCGGATGTGGTGGTGGTGAACCATCACCTGTTCCTGGCGGATATGGTGGTGAAAGAGGGCGGTTTCGCCGAGCTGATCCCGGAAGCCGAGGTGATGATTTTCGACGAGGCGCACCAAATCCCCGACATCGCCAGCCAGTATTTCGGCCAGCAGCTCACCAGCCGCCAACTGTTGGATCTGGCGAAGGACATCACCATCGCCTACCGCACCGAGGTGCGCGACACCGCTCAACTGCAAAAAAGCGCCGACCGTCTCAGCCTGAGCACGCAAGATTTTCGCCTGAATCTGGGCGAGCCGGGTTTTCGCGGCAATCTGCGCGACGTGCTCGGCGAACCCAACGTGCAGCGCGCTCTGTTGCTGCTCGATGACGCGCTGGAGCTGTGTTATGACGTGATGAAGCTGTCGCTGGGGCGTTCGGCGCTGCTGGACGCCGCCTTTGAACGCGCCACGCTGTACCGCGCGCGGCTCAAGCGGCTGAAGGCGGTGACGGAGCCGGGCTACAGCTATTGGTATGAATGCAATTCGCGCCACTTCGTGCTGGCGCTGACGCCGCTGACGGTGGCCGATCGGTTCCGCGAAATGCTGGACGACAAGCCGGGCAGCTGGATCTTTACCTCGGCCACGCTGTCGGTCAATGACCAGTTGGGTCATTTCACCGAACGGCTGGGGCTGACCAAGGCCAAAACGCTGCTGTTGCCGAGCCCGTTCGACTATGCCAAACAGGCGTTGCTGTGCGTGCCGCGCTTTTTGCCTTCGCCGAATCAGCCCGGCGGGGCCCGCCAGCTGGCGCGCATGCTGCGGCCATTAATCGAAGCCAACAACGGCCGCTGCTTCTTTTTATGCACCTCGCACCAGATGATGCGCGAGTTGGCGGAAGAGTTCCGCGCCACGATGACGCTGCCGGTGCTGTTGCAAGGGGAAACCAGCAAAGGGCAGCTGCTCGCGCAGTTCGTCGCCGCCGGTAACGCGCTGCTGGTGGCGACCAGCAGCTTCTGGGAAGGGGTGGACGTGCGCGGCGACGCGCTGTCCTGCGTCATCATCGATAAACTGCCGTTTACTTCACCGGACGATCCGCTGCTGAAGGCGCGCATTGAGGATTGCCGCCTGCGCGGCGGTGACCCGTTCAATGACGTGCAGTTGCCGGATGCGGTCATCACCCTGAAACAGGGCGTCGGCCGCTTGATCCGCGACACTGACGACCGCGGCGTGCTGGTGATTTGCGATAACCGTCTGGTGATGCGGCCTTATGGCGAGGTGTTCCTCAATAGCCTGCCGCCGACGCCGCGCACCCGCGATCTGAAGCAGGCCATCGCCTTCCTGCAGGCCGCCGATGCGTCGGCCACGTGAAAGATGAAGGGCTTACGGGGCTGTGCTACAATGCGCGCCCTGTATGAAAAACCCAGTTTTATTCCCGCCAGAGGTTGGCATGTCCACGCGAATTTTAGCGATCGATACCGCGACGGAAGCCTGTTCCGTCGCCGTCTGGAATCAAGGCGAAATCCACGCCCTGTTTGAGCTGTGCCCACGCGAGCATACGCAACGAATTTTACCTAT
Organism: Serratia sp. HRI; assembly: GCF_010119335.3. Classification (NCBI taxonomy): domain Bacteria; kingdom Pseudomonadati; phylum Pseudomonadota; class Gammaproteobacteria; order Enterobacterales; family Yersiniaceae; genus Serratia; species Serratia sp. HRI. The sequence continues at coordinate 5,092,886 of NZ_CP083690.1, forward strand.
GGTGCAGCAGGTGCTGGCGGAATCCGGTCTGGCGCTCAACCAGCTCGACGCGCTGGCCTTCGGTCGCGGCCCCGGCAGCTTTACCGGGGTGCGCATCGGCATCGGCATCGCTCAGGGCCTGGCGCTGGGCGCCGATCTGCCGATGATTGGCGTTTCCACGCTGCAAACCATGGCGCAGGGCGCCTGGCGCGTCAGCGGCGCGGCGCGCGTGCTGGCGGCGATCGATGCGCGTATGGGGGAAGTCTACTGGGGGCAGTTCGAACGCCAGGTGGACGGCAGCTGGTTGGCAAGCGAAGGCGAAGCCGTGCTGTCGCCGGCGCAGGCGCTGGAGCGTGCGCAGCGCCTGCAGGGCGAATGGGCCCACGTCGGCACCGGCTGGCAAACCTATCCCGACCTGGTCAACGGTTCAACCCTGAGCGTACGCGACGGCCAAATGCTGTTGCCGCAGGCGCAAGACATGCTGCCGCTGGCGCTGCACGCCTGGCAACAGGGGTTGGCGGTGGCGGTGGAAAACGCCGAGCCCACCTATCTGCGCAATGAAGTGACCTGGAAAAAACTGCCGGGCCGCGAGTAAGCGCGGCGTATTGTGCTGTTGTTGAGGCCGGGCGACGAAAGCCTGCAACTTGAACGATGAAACGCGGTCAAAGTTACAGGCATTTCAGGAGATTGCGACCATGTTAATCCGCACTGCAAGTAAAAAGCTGTCGCTGCTGGCCGTCGCCTGCGGCGCGCTGGTTCTGACCGGGTGCGTCACCGTACCGGATGCGATCAAAGGCACCAGCCCCTCGCCGGTGACTCAGCTTTCCTCGGTACAAAATGCACCGAACCTGTTTACCGGCGCGGAAGCCCGCTTCGGCGGCACCGTGGTCAACGTCGCCAATGAGCAAGGGCGCACGGTGCTGGAGATTGCGGCGGTGCCGCTCGACAGCGGTGCACGGCCGATACTGGGCGAACCGTCGCGCGGCCGCTTGCTGGCCACGGTAAACGGCTTCCTCGAACCGGTTGATTTCAAAGGCCAGTTGGTGACCGTCGTCGGCCCTATTACCGGGCTGAAAGAGGGGCGGATCGGCATGACGCCGTATCGCTTCGTGACGATGAACGTGACCGGTTTCAAACGCTGGCATCTGGTGCAGCAGGTGGTGATGCCGCCGGCGCCGATGGGCCCTTGGGGCTGGCGCGGTGGCCCGTGGGGGCCCGGTTGGGGGGCAGGCTATGGCTGGTATAACCCTGGCCCGGCACAGGTGCAAACCATCGTAACCGAGTAGCATACGCTTGATGTGAACAAATTTGACAGGGCGGCTCAGGCCGCCTTTTTGTTTTTTGGGATAAGGAATATCCGACAATTAGTGACGTACATCGCAACCTGAATAATGTTTAAAACCCAAACTGGTCTGCTGAGTTAAAATATTGTTATGGTTAGGCTGCGAGTTTGAGGGCTGCGATGATAATTAGTAATGATTTCAGGAGTAATACCTTGGATAAGGTCTGGTTAAAACGGTATCCGGCAGATGTGCCCGCAGAGATTGATGCCGATCGCTATTCGTCGTTGATCGAAATGTTTGAGCATGCCGTGCAACGCTATGCCGATCAGCCTGCCTTTATCAACATGGGCGAGGTGATGACCTTCCGCAAACTGGAAGAACGCAGCCGGGCTTTCGCGGCTTACCTGCAAAATGAACTGGGCCTGAAGAAGGGCGACCGCGTCGCGCTGATGATGCCAAACCTGTTGCAATACCCCATCGCGCTGTTCGGCATTCTGCGCGCCGGCATGGTGGTGGTCAACGTCAACCCGCTGTATACCCCGCGCGAGCTGGAGCACCAGTTGAACGACAGCGGTGCCAGCGCCATCGTCATCGTCTCCAACTTTGCCCATACGCTGGAAAAAGTGGTGTTCAACACCCCGATCAAACACGTGATCCTGACGCGCATGGGCGATCAGCTTTCGGCCGCCAAAGGCACGCTGGTCAACTTCGTGGTCAAGTACGTTAAGCGCCTGGTACCGAAATACAACCTGCCGGACGCCATTTCATTCCGCAGCGCGCTGCAGCGCGGCCGGCGTCTGCAATATGTGAAACCGGACATCATTAATGCCGATCTGGCCTTCCTGCAATACACCGGCGGCACCACCGGGGTGGCAAAGGGCGCGATGTTGACGCACCGCAACATGCAGGCCAACCTCGAGCAGGCCAAAGCCGCCTATTTGCCGCTGTTCCGCGAAGGGCAGGAACTGGTGGTGACGGCGTTGCCGCTGTATCACATTTTCGCGCTGACGGTGAACTGCCTGCTGTTTATCGACCTGGGCGGGCGCAATTTGCTGATCACTAATCCGCGCGATATTCCGGGGCTGGTGAAGGAACTCGGCAAATATCCGTTCACCGTCATGAGCGGGGTCAATACCTTGTTCAACGCGTTGCTGAACAACGAGGATTTCCACAAGCTCGATTTCTCTACGCTGCGTTTCTCGGTCGGCGGCGGGATGTCGGTGCAAAAAGCGGTGGCCGAGAAGTGGGAGCAAACCACCGGCAAACACCTGCTGGAAGGCTATGGCCTGACGGAGTGCGCGCCGCTGGTGGCCGGTAACCCTTACGATCTGAAACACTACAGCGGCAGCATCGGTTTGCCGGTGCCGTCGACGGACATTCGGCTGGTTGACGACAACGGTCACGATGTGCCGTCGGGCGAACCCGGCGAACTGTGGGTCAAAGGGCCGCAAGTTATGTTAGGCTATTGGCAGCGCCCGGATGCCACCGACGAAGTGCTGAAAGACGGCTGGCTGGCGACCGGTGATGTGGTGACCGTAGACGATCAGGGGTTTGTGCGCATCGTCGACCGTAAGAAAGACATGATCCTGGTCTCCGGTTTCAACGTTTACCCGAACGAAATCGAGGACGTGGTCAGCCAGCATCCGAAGGTGCTTGAATGTGCGGCGATCGGTGTGCCCAGCGAAGTCTCCGGCGAAACGGTGAAGATCTGCGTGGTGAAGAAAGACGCCTCGCTGACCAAGGAAGAGCTGTTGACCCATTGCCGTCGCCACCTGACCGGGTATAAAGTGCCTAAAATTGTTGAGTTCCGCGATGAACTGCCGAAGTCGAACGTCGGCAAGATTTTGCGGCGAGAACTGCGTGATGAGCAAAAAACACCAAAACCGGCCGATGCCGCCTAGGTGTCGCTCTCGCGCCTGACTATCAACAACGCCGGTGAATGCCGGCGTTGTTGTGTTTGAATCCTACAAGAGAATGATGTTTTGAATTATCAGTTGATCACTACCGATGCCGGATTGCAGCAGGTCTGCGAGCAGGCGAGAAAGCATGCCCAGATTGCGCTGGACACCGAGTTTGTCAGAACGCGCACCTACTATCCGCAGCTGGGCCTGATCCAGCTCTACGACGGTGAACAACTCTCCCTCATAGATCCTCTGCCGATCAAGCAATGGCAGCCGTTTGTCGACCTGCTGGCCGACACCGCCGTGGTGAAGTTCCTGCATGCCGGCAGTGAAGATCTCGAAGTGTTTCTCAACGCCTTTAAAACGCTGCCGACGCCGATGGTCGATACCCAGATCCTGGCGGCCTTTACCGGCCGGCCGCTCTCCTGTGGCTTCGCGACGCTGGTGGCGGAGTACATGAAGGTTGAGCTCGACAAGAGCGAGTCGCGCACCGACTGGCTGGCGCGTCCGCTGACCGAAAGGCAGTGTGTGTACGCGGCTGCCGACGTGTTCTATCTGCTACCGATGGCCAAACAGCTGGTGCAGGAGACGGAAGAGGCCGGTTGGACCGCGGCGGCCAATAACGAGTGTCTGCTGCTGTGCCAGCGCCGTAGCGAGACGCTGGCGCCGGCATTGGCCTACCGTGAAATCAGCAACGCCTGGCAGCTGCGCCCGCGTCAGCTCGGTTGTCTGCAGAAGTTGGCGGAATGGCGGCTGCGCCAGGCGCGCGAGCGCGATCTGGCGGTGAACTTCGTGGTGCGTGAGGAAAACCTGTGGCAGGTGGCGCGCTATATGCCGTCTTCGCTGGGAGAACTGGATTCGCTGGGCCTGAGCGGGCCGGAGATCCGTTATCACGGTAAAACGCTGCTGGCGCTGGTGGCGGAAGCCGAAGCGCTGGAAGAATCCGAGTTGCCGGCGCCGTTGGCTAACCTTATCGATCAGCCGGGCTACAAGAAGGTGTTCAAAGACATCAAGGCGGCGATTGCTGCCGTCAGCGAGCAAAGCGGGTTGAGCAGCGAATTGCTGGCATCCCGTCGCCAAATTAACCAATTGCTGAACTGGCATTGGAAACTGAAGGACGGCGAAAGTCGCCCTGAATTAATCAGCGGCTGGCGCGGCGATCTATTAATGGCACCGCTGCAGGACATCCTGAAAGATTATTAAACGCTGATTATCACCAGGGCAGGGTAGGGAAACTCTGCTCGGGTGAATATAGGCAGGAAATAATGCGTTGAAGGTAAATCTGGCCAGAATTTACTTTAAACGAGGCGGCGGCAAAGTTAATTGGGAATTGTCCCAAAGGGAAAAATCGCTTTTTTGCTGCCGATAAAGCTTAATAACTGGATGCACATACAGTTACCCCCTGCACAAAATATACAGGGGGTAATTAATGCGTCGCAATCATTTAGCAGCTTCTTCCGATTCCGGTAATGTCACGTTAAGTTCAAGTACCGAAATATCGTCCCCTTTCTGCTCGAATTGCACGTGCAGCATTTCAGGATCGATCTGAATGTATTTGCAAATAACCGCCAGAATATCGCGTTTCAGATCAGGCAGATACGGGGGCTCACTGTCCCCGCGACGACGCTCTGCGACGATAATCTGCAGCCGTTCCTTGGCTATATTGGCTGTCTGTTTTTTGCGGGACAGAAAGAAGTCTAATAAGGCCATGGTTTATCCCCCAAAAAGGCGTTTCAGGAAACCCTTTTTCTCTTCTTCAATGAAGCGGAATGGGCGTTCTTCCCCCAACAAGCGGCAAACGGTATCGTCGTACGCCTTACCGGCGTCTGACTCGGCATCCAGAATGACAGGCTCACCCTGGTTGGAAGCGCGCAGCACGGACTGGTCTTCCGGAATCACACCCACCAGTGGAATGCGCAGGATTTCCAGCACGTCTTCCATGCTCAGCATGTCGCCACGGCTGACGCGGCCCGGGTTGTAACGGGTCAACAGCAGGTGTTCCTTGATTGGCGATTCGCCTTTCTCGGCGCGGCGTGACTTGGAAGAGAGGATACCCAGGATACGGTCGGAGTCGCGTACCGAAGACACTTCCGGGTTGGTGGTGATGATAGCTTCGTCGGCGAAGTACAGCGCCATCAGCGCACCGGTTTCGATACCGGCCGGTGAATCGCACACCACGAAGTCAAAATCCATCTCGCCGAGATCGTTGAGAATTTTTTCAACGCCTTCGCGGGTCAACGCGTCTTTGTCGCGCGTCTGCGAAGCAGGCAGGATATAGAGGTTTTCAGTGCGTTTGTCTTTGATCAACGCCTGATTCAGCGTGGCATCGCCCTGAATCACGTTCACGAAATCATACACTACCCGACGTTCGCAGCCCATGATCAGGTCAAGATTACGCAGGCCGATATCGAAATCGATCACGACGGTTTTCTTGCCTTTCTGGGCCAGGCCGGTAGCGATGGCCGCGCTCGAAGTGGTCTTGCCAACGCCCCCTTTACCCGATGTAACAACAATAATGCGTGCCATGAAATGGATTCCTTGTCAAAAGGGCTTAGTTTAAAGGTTGTATGGTTAAAGCGTTATCCAACAGGCTGAGTCGTACGGCCTGCCCGACGTAATCGGACGGGATTTGGTCGCTCAACCAGTACTGCCCTGCGATAGAGACTAGCTCAGCCGCCAGGTGGGTGCAAAAAATCTGACATTGCGTGTCGCCTGACGCGCCTGCCAGTGCGCGACCGCGCATCATGCCGTAGACATGAATGTTGCCGTCGGCAATCAATTCGGCGCCGGCGCTGACGCTGTTGGTCACGATAAGATCGCAGTTGCGGGCGTAAATCTGTTGGCCGGAACGGACAGGCGTGCTGATGATACGCGTTTTGGCGGGGGCGTTATCCGCCACCACGGGCGCAGGCGCAGGCTCCGGCGCCGCCATCTTTTGGCCTTTGCCTTCGCTCAGCAGCGGCAGCCCGGCACGGGCTATCGCGCGCTTTTGACGCTCATCTCTGCAACCGCTGATACCCACAACGCGCAGACCTGCTGCCGCGACAGCCTGTTGAAGTTCTTTCCAGTTCGCATCGCCATCCAGCGTTGCGACGTTGATAACAACAGGGGCGTTTTTCAGAAAAGCGGGCGCTTGCTCAACTTTCTCCTGTAACGCCTGACGTATTACCTCAGGCTGCGAATTATGCAAATGAACAACCGATAGGGTAAAACTGCTGCCTTTTAGCTCAATTGGCGATTGTGACATCTATCCTGACTCAGTCTCAGCAACTTTAAATCCCCGGAATACCACTCGGGGTGCGATATTCCGATGTACTATAAGCATGTTATAGTCAGAGTTATATCCAGGCAAGACGCTCCCTCAATTAAATAGAGTTAAAAAAATGCTTTGTGTGATCTATAGAAGCCCGAAACGCGATCAAACTTATCTTTATGTCGAAAAAAAAGACGATTTCTCTCGTGTGCCGGAAGAGCTGATGAAAAGTTTCGGTGTGCCGCAATTCGCCATGATGCTTTCGCTCGATGAGCGCAAGAAATTGGCCTCGGCGGATATCGAAAAGGTGAAGCAGGCGTTGAAAGACGAAGGCTATTACCTGCAGTTCCCGCCGCCGGTAGAAAACTTGCTCAATCAGCATCTGGCGGGCGACAAAGCCTGAGACGGCGGCTATGGCCAGGGGAGGCGCGATGACACGTTCGGCGAGAAGAACCGTATTGGCCGCCTGGCTGGCGCTGGGCGGTGTGCTGATACCGGGCGCGCCGCAGGCGGCACAGGAGGCGACGCTGGCGGCGAGCGGCCGGGATCCGGCGCAGTTCCCGGCGTATGTCGAGCAACTCAAGCGCCAGGCGCGGGAGCAGGGCATCAGCCAGAGCACCCTTGACCGTGCTTTTGCGCAAATACATTTCGTCGATCGGGTGATCAAGGCCGATCGCAATCAGCCGGAGCAGAAGGTCACCCTGGATGACTACCTGCGGCGTGTGATGTCGCCCGCCAAGGTACGCCAGGGGCGCGAACTGTACCGGCAGCGCCAGGCGCAATGGACGCGCGCCAGCGAGCGCTATCGGGTGCCGGGGCGCTATATCATCGCGCTGTGGGGCATGGAAAGCGCCTACGGTAAGATTCAGGGGCGGGAAGACGTGGTGTCTGCGCTGGCGACGCTGGCGTTTGAAGGGCGCCGCGAGGCCTTTTTCAGTCAGGAGCTGATGGCGGCGTTGCAGATAGTCGAGCAGGGGCACGTCGGCGATACGCCGCTGAAAGGCTCCTGGGCAGGCGCAATGGGGCAATGCCAGTTTATGCCGAGCTCCTTCTTGCGCTACGCGGCGGACGGCGACGGTGACGGGCGCATCGATATCTGGAACAACATTGATGATGTCTTCGCGTCTACGGCCCGTTATTTGTCCAAAGAGGGCTGGCAGGCCGGCATCGGCTGGGGGCGCGAGGTCAAATTGCCCGCCGGTTTCAATCGGGCCGAGCTGGGGTTGAAAGACGCGCAGGCGCGCAGCGTCAATGCCTGGCAACAACGCGGGGTGCGTCGTGCGGATGGCAGTGCGTTGCCGCATGCCGTTCAGCGCGGTTGGATCATCGCGCCGGATGACCTGCAGGGGCGGACGTTCCTGGTCTATGATAATTTTCGCACCCTCATGCACTGGAATCGCTCTTACTATTTCGCCCTCGCCGTGGGTATGATGGCGGACGCGATCGGGCATTGATCCGGCCCACCAATAATCGGCTTGGCGCGCCAAGCCTCTACAGTTTGGGAGAAGCGGTATGTATCAACATAGAGACTGGCAGGGTTCGCTGCTCGATTTCCCGGTGAACAAGGTGGTCTGCGTCGGCAGCAACTACGCCGATCACATCAAGGAAATGGGCAGCGCGGTTTCCGTCGAGCCGGTAGTGTTTATCAAACCGGAAACGGCGCTGTGCGATATTCGCCAGCCGGTGGCCATCCCGAAAGAGTTCGGTGCGGTGCATCATGAGGTGGAGCTGGCGGTACTGATCGGCACGCCGTTGAAACAGGCCAACGAAGACCGCGTTGCGCGGGCGATCGCCGGCTACGGTGTGGCGCTCGATCTGACGCTGCGCGATCTGCAGGCGGGCTTTAAAAAAGCCGGTCAGCCTTGGGAAAAGGCCAAGGCCTTCGACGGTTCCTGCCCGATGTCGGGGTTTATCCCGGTGGCGGAATTCGGCGATCCGCAAAATGCCGAGCTGTCGCTGACCGTTAACGATCAACTGCGCCAGCAGGGCAATACGCGTGACATGATCACGCCGATCCTGCCGCTTATCAGCTACATGAGCCGTTTCTTCACGCTGCGCGCCGGCGACATCATCCTGACCGGCACGCCGCAGGGCGTGGGCCCGATGGCCTCCGGCGACATGCTTAAAATCAGCCTGAACGGCAAAACGCTCAGCACCCGCGTGATCTGATCTCTCTTGCCGCCGGCGCCGTCGGCGGCAAAGCTTGCATCTTGTGGTTAAAATGTCTATATAGTCCCCCCTCTAACCTGTGCGCAGGTGACTTATCCATTTACCGAAACCGGACGCTAACATGTCACAACTCGCTTTTTGGCAACAGAAAACGCTGGCGGAAATGTCAGAACAAGAGTGGGAATCGCTGTGCGACGGGTGCGGGCAATGCTGTTTGAATAAGCTGATCGACGAAGATACCGACGAGATTTATTTTACCAACGTAGCCTGCAACCAGCTCAACATCAAATCCTGCCAATGCCGTAACTATGAGCGGCGCTTCGAGCTGGAAGAGGACTGCATCAAACTGACGCGCGAGAACCTCACGACCTTCGATTGGTTGCCGCCGACCTGCGCCTATCGCCTGATCGGTGAAGGCAAACCGCTGTTCCCTTGGCATCCGCTGCTGAGTGGCTCCAAGGCGGCGATGCACGGCGAGCGCATCACGGTGCGGCATATCGCGGTGCGCGAGAGCGAAGTCGTGGACTGGCAGGATCATATCCTCAACAAGCCGGACTGGGCCAGGTAACGTCACCCCTTGGGCAGCAAGAGGGCGGCGTATTCAGACATTCCGTCCTCTGCGCTATCTAGCGCGCTACCGTCGGGCGTGGGGGTTATGGCATAACCGCCACTTCACGCTTTTTTATCGCGGCGATGCCAGTTAGCCAGATTTTTCAGCGGCTGCTTCACATACGGGCTGGCTTTGATCAGGCTGAACAGCAGTTTATTCACCGCCGTACCCACCTTGTCCATCGGCCGGTCGATATCGATAAACAGCACCGCACGCAGCTCGTCGGTGTCGTTGCGGACCTCGTGCTCGTAGGAATCATCAAACAGAATCACCTTGCCCTCATCCCAGTGCAGGATCTGATCGTCAACGCGGATCCACAGCCTTTCCCGATCCTTTGGCACGATCAACCCTAGGTGCGCACGCACCACGGCACGGGTCGGGCCCTTGTGGGGCACGATGTGATAGTGCGGTTTAAGGATCGAAAACATCGCGGTGCGCATGCCGGGGATCTCGCTGACCGCCTGTGCGGTGTGCGGGCAAATGGCGCAGTTCTCATCAACCCGCTGCCCGTAGACAAACAGCCCGAAGGTTTTCCAGTTATCCCCTTTAGAGATGCGTTTCTGATCCGGAGATATTTGGTGGAACGCGGGAATATCTTCCGGATGCTCCAGCAGCCGATCCAACTCCGCCCGAATTGCCGGCCAATGGGCTTCCAGCGTTGCCACCCAGTTAAATTCATGATTACCGATCTGCGGCGTAGTCGAGATTAGCGAATGACGGGTCTGAAACTGGCCGCTCCAGCGCAGGAATCTTTTCCCGGCTTAAGCAGCAGGCGGCGCAGGAGGGGGCGCTGAGATGCAGGGGGCAATGCGGTATCCGGCATAGAATTGTGTCCTTGGTGTCATTGACGTTATGCAGTCAGGCAGAGACAGGGCCTGGCTCACCGAAAGAAAGGGTGAAAATCACAACGTCATTCAGCATAAGGAAAGCATCGCGAATGATTTTAATCATTAGTGCGCGAACGGTGAGCGGGGCTTGGGATAAAGGGGAATATTCGCCAATCAGATGAGGGAGGAAGGAAAAAAGCCCCTGCAAAGATGAGGGGCAAGACACACAACAACACCAGGGAAATCGGTAATACTCACTTTGCCGATACTATAAGGATTTTATGGGCAAACTTCACCAAAATATTGTGCTCTGAATGTGACAAAGACGCAGTGGTTCATAAGTAACGGTAATTTATTGCTGCTCTAAGGCGGAAAGGAAAGCGCTGCTGCCGCCCGTTGTTGCCCGCCAACATCGCAGAAGTTTAATGTTATGTAAATTACGCGCTTAACCGAGCCGGAATGCTTCTTTTTAAACGATAAGTTGGGTAATTTGGCCGCTCTCCCGCATGTTCGAGAGTATAACAATGAAAATGATCCGTCTGTTTGCCGTGGCTGGAGCGCTGATTGTGCTCGTTTATTTCCTTACGCATACCTGAAATGGGGTTATCTCTGAATTTGACCGCAATACCCTAAAAAAACGGCGCCTTTCGGCGCCGTTTTTTGTTTGTCTGCCGATCAGCGGCCGAACAGGTCGCGGCGACGTGGGCGAACAAATTGTGCGATCAGCACAATCAGCGCCACCAGCAGATAGGCGCCGAAGATGCCGACCAGCCACTGTGGCATTTCCAGCGTCAGGAACTGCCATTGGCGCACGGAGCAGTCGCCGGAAGCGTGGAACACCGCCGGCAGCCATTTGTCCAGCGGCAGCCACGAAGGGAAGCTGACGAAGAAATCGCAGGTATTGAACGGCGAAGGGTGCAACTGGATCATGGTGTGCTTCCACGCCAGCTGTACGCCTTCCCAGGCGCTGTAGATCCACAGCAAGATCGCCACATAGCGCAGTGGGGTTTTCGGCGCGATGGCACCCACCAGCGAGGCGCCGAGGATGCCGAACAGCGCGCAACGCTCGTAAATGCACATGACGCAGGGCTGCAGCAGCATAACGTGCTGGAAATAGAGCGCGACCAGTTCCAACACCAACGCTGTCAGGGCCATCAGCAGCCAGGCGCCGCGTCCTTGTGAACAGCGGTTAAAGAATTGCAACATATCTAGATTCTTCCATGCAGTAAGCAATTGAACCGGCAGTGTAAACCAATTCCTTCTCGCTGCCAGCCACCTGGGCCGGATTCAGCGTAAAAATAGTCGGTTCACCCTGCCGGCGCCGCCTTAGTGGCCGACGGCGTCGATGGGCGGCAGCGCCAGCCAATGCCACTGCGTCAGCAGCTCGGTCGCCGGCTCCAGAGTGAACTGGACGCACAGCAGACCGACCACCGTCAGAACCACCGTATAAGGCAGGGCCATCCACACCATGCGGCCATACGACAGACGCACCAGCGGCGCCAATGCCGACGTCAGCAGGAACAGGAAAGCGGCCTGGCCGTTAGGGGTGGCAACCGAAGGCAGGTTGGTGCCGGTATTGATGGCAACCGCCAGCAGCTCAAACTGCTTCAGCGCGATGGTGCCGGTCTCCAGCGCCGTGCGCGCCTCGTTAATGTAGACCGTGCCGACGAACACGTTGTCGGAAACCGACGACAGCAGACCGTTGAACAGGTAGAACAGCGAAAGCTGAGAGGCGGGGTCGGCGCGCAGCACAAACTGGATCACCGGGCTGAACAGGTGCTGCTCGATGATCACCGCGACCACGGTGAAAAACACCGTCAGCAGGGCGGTGAACGGCAACGCTTCCTGGAACGCTTTGCCGATGGCGTGTTCGTCGTTTACGCCGCACAGGGAAGTGGCGAGGATGATCACCGACAGGCCGATCAGCCCAACTTCCGCCAGATGGAAGGCCAGCGCCAGCACCAGCCAAACGCCGATCAGCGCCTGCATCACCAGCTTGAGGCGTTCTTGCCTGCTGCGGCCGGCGGTGGCTTTGCGATCATACTCTTTCAGCACGTCGCGCACCGCCGCCGGCAACTGCGCGCCATAGCCAAACAGGCGAAAACGCTCTACCAGCCAACAGACCAGCAGACCGCACACCAACACCGGCAGCGTGACCGGCGCCATCCGCAGGAAGAAATCGATAAAGCCCCAGCCCGCGCTTTTGGCGATGATCAGGTTTTGCGGCTCGCCTACCATGGTCATGACCCCGCCGAGCGCGGTGCCGACGCCGGCGTGCATCAGCAGGCTGCGCAGAAAGGCGCGGAATTGTTCCAGCGTCTGCTTGCGCTCTTCACCGGTGAAATCGCTGTCATCGCCGATGTCGCCATCGGGGCGATTCGACGTCACGTTGTGATAGATGGAATAAAAGCCGGTGGCCACGCTAATCACTACCGCCACGACCGTCAGCGCGTCGAGGAAGGCGGAAAGGAAGGCGGCGGCCAGGCAGAACGCCAGCGACAGCAGCGTTTTCGAACGGATGTTGAGCAGCAGCCTGGTGAAGACGAACAGCAGCAGCTGCTTCATAAAGTAGATGCCGGCCACCATAAAGACCAGCAGAAGCAAGACTTCCAGGTTATGTTCGATTTCCTGCGAGACCTGCGCCGGGCTGGTCATGCCGATGGCCACCGCCTCCAGCGCCAGCAGGCCGCCCGGCAGCAGCGGGTAGCATTTCAACGCCATCGCCAGGGTAAAGATGAACTCGACCACCAGCAGCCAACCCGCGACAAACGGGCTGGCGAAGAAGAACACCAAGGGGTTGATCGCCAAGAAAATGAGAATAGTCAGTTTGTACCAGTCGGGAGATTGCCCCAGAAAGTTTTTGAGCAGGGCGCTGCGCAGGGTTGTTTCCATTGTCCTTTATGCATCCTTAAATCAGTCGTAGCACGTACCCTAACAATGCGGCGGGGGCGGGCGCAACCGGAGCTTGTTTTACGGCGGCAAATTTCTGACGGCCGGTGTTTTTGCGCGTTTTTTGCCACTTTATGCACACTTTCGTTTATTGTTTTTCGCTCACGCTATGTCATGTCAGCACGATCTGGTATGATGAGCCGATTACTTTTACTGATTTTATCGTCGCAACGGAACGTCAAACACATGGTCATAAAGGCGCAGAGTCCTGCCGGTTTCGCGGAAGAGTACATTATTGAGAGTATTTGGAATAATCGCTTCCCCCCTGGCTCTATTTTGCCCGCGGAGCGTGAGCTTTCGGAGTTGATTGGCGTCACGCGCACCACGTTACGTGAAGTGTTGCAACGTCTGGCCCGCGATGGCTGGTTGACCATTCAGCATGGCAAACCGACCAAAGTGAACAATTTCTGGGAAACGTCCGGCCTCAATATCCTTGAGACCGTGGCCCGTCTCGATCACAAGAGCGTCCCGCAGCTGATCGACAACCTGCTGTCGGTGCGCACCAATATCGCGTCGATCTTTATTCGCGCCGCGGTGCGCAATCATCCGGAACAGGCCCAGGAAGTGCTGGCGAAGGCCGCCGAGGTAGAAGATCAGGCGGACGCTTTCAATCTGCTCGATTATGAGATCTTCCGCGGCCTGGCGTTTGCTTCCGGCAACCCGATCTACGGCCTGATTTTCAACGGCCTGAAAGGGCTGTACACCCGCGTGGGCCGTTACTACTTCTCCAACCCGGAAGCGCGCAAGCTGGCGCTGACCTTCTACAGCAAGCTGTCCACGCTGTGCCATGAGAAGCTGTACGACCAGGTGATGGATACCGTGCGCAACTACGGTAAAGACAGCGGGGCGATTTGGCAGAGCATGCAGGGCACCATGCCGAGCGATCTGACTGAAGCGCGTCGCTAATCGCGTATTCATGAAATCAGAAAGGGCGCCCTGCGGCGCCCTTTGTCGTTGTGGCGGTTACAGCGGCGTCGGCCGCGGCGGGCAACGATCGAGCAACTCCACGCTGCCATCTTCGTTTTGCTGCTCGAGGATCACGTCGAAGCCCCACAGGCGATGCAGGTGCTTCAACACGTCGCGGCGGCTCTTATCCAGCGGTGCGCGTTCCTGCGGGATGTAGCGCAACGTCAGCGAGCGGTCGCCGCGCAGGTCCACGTTCCAGATCTGAATGTTCGGCTCATGGTTGCTCAGGTTGTATTGCGCCGACAGCTCCTGGCGGATCGCCCGGTAACCGGCTTCGTTATGGATCGCGGCAATCTCCAGATAGTTGTTGCGATCGTCGTCCAGCACGGTGAACAACCGGAAATCGCGCATCACTTTGGGCGACAGGAACTGGCTGATAAAGCTCTCGTCCTTGAAGTCGCGCATGGCGAAGTGCAAGGTGTCCAGCCAGTCTTTGCCGGCGATGTCCGGGAACCAGTAGCGGTCTTCTTCGGTTGGCGACTGGCAGATGCGCTTGATGTCCTGGAACATGGCGAAGCCCAGCGCATACGGGTTGATGCCGTTATAGTACGGGCTGTTATACGGCGGCTGATACACCACGTTGGTGTGGCTGTGCAAAAACTCCAGCATAAACCGCTCGGTCACCCGACCCTCGTCGTACAGATGGTTGAGGATGGTGTAGTGCCAGAAAGTGGCCCAGCCCTCGTTCATCACCTGAGTCTGCTTTTGCGGGTAAAAATACTGGCTGACCTTGCGCACGATGCGCAGCACCTCACGCTGCCAGGGTTCCAACAGCGGCGCATTCTTCTCGATGAAATAGAGGATATTTTCCTGCGGTTCGCTCGGATACCGGCGCGCCTGCTCCGGCGATTCTTCGCGTTCGACGCGCGGCAGGGTCTTCCACAGCGTGTTCACCTGGCTTTGCAGATACTCTTCGCGGCTTTTCTGGCGCGCTTTCTCTTCTACCAGGGAGATTTTCTGCGGGCGTTTGTACCTGTCGACGCCGTAGTTCATCAGCGCGTGGCAGGAGTCCAGCAACCGCTCCACTTCATCGACGCCGTAGCGTTCTTCGCACTGGCTGATGTAGTGGCGGGCGAACAGCAGGTAATCGACGATGGAACTGGCGTCGGTCCAGCTGCGGAACAGATAGTTATTCTTGAAGAACGAGTTATGGCCATAGCAGGCGTGCGCCATCACCAGCGCCTGCATGGTGATGGTGTTCTCTTCCATCAGGTAGGCGATGCAGGGATTGGAGTTGATGACGATTTCATAGGCCAGCCCTTGCTGCCCCTGTTTGTAGCGCTGTTCGGTTTCGATGAACTTCTTGCCGAAGGACCAATGGGTATAGTTGATCGGCATGCCGACGCTCGAATAAGCGTCCATCATCTGCTCGGAGGTGATCACCTCGATCTGATGGGGGTAGGTGCCGAGCCGGTAATGCTTGGCGACGCGGTCGATCTGCTCCAAATACACCTGCAGCAGCTCGAACGTCCAGTCCGGTCCATCGCTCAGACGTTTATCATCCTTAACCTTTTCATGTGTTGAAGTAGTCATCAGCGCACCCTCATTATTCACGGGTCTTGCTCAAACGGCAGGCCCTGTAACAAGCATAGTTCAAGTCATAATTAACCGTTGCAAATCAGTGAAATAAAAATGTCGGTACGCAGGGGAGCGAACGGCAGTCAATCCAGCGCCCGCCGGCGCCGCGTCCGTCCCGGCAGAAGGCGGCGCAGCGCCGCGCTTCCTCTTCGAGTATAACCCTGCGGCAGGGGGGCGCAATAGATACTCTGCAGCGCGACAGGGATTGAAATTTGTTATGTTATATTGTAACTTTTTGTTTTCTCAATGACGGACAAGGAGCATCTTTTGGCGAGGCATTTTGGCAAACTGGCGGTGGCGCTGGCAGCGTTGTTTATCGGCGGGCAGGCGCTTGCCCACGGGCATCATTCACATGGCAAGCCGCTGACGGAAGTGGAAAAAAAGGCGGAGGCGGGCGTATTCGACGATAAAGACGTCAAAGATCGCGACCTGGCGGATTGGGAGGGCGTGTGGCAATCCGTGTATCCTTATCTGCTCAATGGGGATCTCGATCCGGTGTTCAAGAAGAAGGCGGAGCAGGATAAGAGCAAGACCTTCGCAGAAGTGAAGGCCTATTACCGCAAAGGGTATGCCACCGATGTGGATACCATCGGCATTGAGAACGGCGTCATGGAGTTTCATCGCGGCGACCAATCCAGCGCCTGTCAGTATAAGTACGCCGGGCATAAGATTCTGACGTATGTCTCCGGTAAAAAGGGCGTGCGTTATCTGTTCGAATGCCAGGATGCCGGCAGCCTGGCGCCGAAATTCGTGCAGTTCAGCGATCACATTATTGGCCCGCGCAAATCGGCGCATTTCCATATCTTTATGGGCAACACGTCACAGGAGGCATTGCTGAAAGAGATGGACAACTGGCCGACCTATTATCCATTCCAGCTGCAGACTAAAGAAGTCGTGGACGAGATGCTGCATCATTGATGCCGTTCCCCCGCAACCACAAGCCCGCTTGCGTGGGCTTGTGCTCAGTCAAACGGTCTGATTTGCAGGTAATCGTCCATCACTGCCATTTCAAATAACGTTTCATCCGCCAATAACGTCGCGCGCATTCGTTCCCGGGCGCGACGATAGCGCTCATCCAACTGAATATCACCGGCGCTTTCCCATGCAGCGCGGCTTGGCCACTGCGCGTAGCCAATAAACTGCCCGCCCATATCACGGTGCAGGCGGGAGCCGAGGCTGCCGCGCTGCAGATAAATGCCTTGGGTCAATTCAAGCCAAGCCTGGCGAAAGGCTTGTTCGTGTCCGGGTTTGACTGAGAACTGATAGAGAGCGATGAACATGCGAGGTTCTCCTGAATAGCGACAGTATGAACTCTAGGTGCGGCTGGGGGCTTGAACGTTCATATCGTGCTGCAGCGAAAACAAGATGACGCCACAGTGAGCGGCCGCTTTATTCCAGCAATAAAAATAAGGCTATTGAGGGCTGAAAATTTACGCGATTTTTCTGCTGCAGCGGGTGGCGCCGTTATTTGCCAGTTGTTTTGGTATTTTTTTCTTTTGTGGTTTTTTATTCTATTTATGGGTTGGCTGATATTTTTATATTCTGTTAAATCCATGTTGCTTATCACGCCAATTTTCTATGCTATCAATGATAGCAATGCTAGCGAGCCAGGGGTGACCTCGCGCCATAATCCCCCTTAAACCGTATCTTATCGCTATTTTCTGGCGGCTATTGCAAATGCGCGGGCCATCGACGATAAATTAATTGTGAATATTGTCACGTTTGATGATGAAGTTGTTGGACGGATTTTTTCACTGAGTTAATTTCCTGTGAGCAGAAGATTATGCTTTGTGAAGCCTTGAGCTGGAGTCAGCGATGCGAGTGGTAATTTTAGGTAGTGGAGTGGTGGGCGTAGCCAGTGCCTGGTATTTGGCGAAGGCGGGGCATGAGGTGACGGTGATCGATCGTCAGCCTGGCCCGGCATTGGAAACCAGCGCGGCGAACGCCGGGCAGATTTCACCGGGCTATGCCGCTCCCTGGGCGGCACCGGGCGTGCCGCTGAAGGCCATCAAGTGGATGTTCCAACGCCATGCGCCGTTGGCGATCCGTTTCGACGGCAGCAGCTTCCAGCTCAACTGGATGTGGCAGATGCTGAAAAATTGCAACACCGAACACTACATGACCAACAAAGGCCGCATGGTGCGCCTGGCAGAATATAGCCGCGACTGTATCAAGGCGCTGCGGCAGGAAACCGGCATCCAGTACGAAGGCCGCCAGGGCGGCACGCTGCAGCTGTTCCGCACCCAGCAACAGTTCGAAAACGCAGCGAAAGACATTGCGGTATTGGAAGATGCCGGAGTGCCTTACAAACTGCTGGAGGCCAGCCAGCTCGCCAGCGTTGAGCCGGCGCTGGCCCAGGTGGCGCACAAGCTGACCGGTGGTCTGCAGCTGCCGAACGACGAGACCGGCGATTGCCAGCTGTTTACGCAACAGCTGGCGAAGATGGCAGAGCAGGCGGGCGTGACTTTTCTGTTCAACCGCAGCGTCGATCGTCTGCTGGTGGAGGGCGACAAGATCGCCGGCGTGCAGTGTGGCGAGGAAGTGTTCAAGGCCGATAGCTACGTGGTGGCGTTCGGCTCCTACTCCACGGCGC
This sequence comes from Serratia sp. HRI, assembly GCF_010119335.3. Taxonomy (NCBI): domain Bacteria; kingdom Pseudomonadati; phylum Pseudomonadota; class Gammaproteobacteria; order Enterobacterales; family Yersiniaceae; genus Serratia; species Serratia sp. HRI. The sequence continues at coordinate 5,110,994 of NZ_CP083690.1, forward strand.
TGCTGCGCGGCCTGGTGTCGATACCGGTTTACCCGCTGAAGGGCTATTCGTTGACCATTCCTATCACCGACGAAGCGGCGGCGCCGTTCTCTACGGTATTGGATGAGACGTATAAAATCGCCATCACGCGCTTCGACCAGCGTATTCGCGTTGGCGGCATGGCGGAGATCGTCGGTTTCAACACGCAGCTGGAGCAAAAACGGCGTGAAACGCTGGAGATGGTGGTACGCGATCTCTACCCGAACGGCGGCAGAGTGGCGGATGCGACGTTCTGGACCGGCCTGCGGCCGATGACACCGGACGGCACGCCAATTGTCGGCCGCACTTCGCTGAAGAACCTGTATCTCAATACCGGGCATGGCACGTTGGGCTGGACGATGGCCTGCGGTTCCGGGCAGCTGTTGTCCGATCTGATGTCCGGCATTACGCCGGCGATCCCTTCCGATGATCTGGCGGTGGCGCGTTACAGCGCCGGGTTTCGCCAGCAACACGCGGTTCCGCTGAACGACGTGCATCCCGCACGTTAATCGTCAACGCTGTCATAGACTTTCCCGGCCACGCGCAGGCGCGCGTGGCCGCTGTATGCTGCCCCAAGGAGAACCGATGCCCCGTCCCATAACCGCCACGATTCATCTCGGCGCGATTGAAAATAACCTGCAGGTGGTGCGCCGTTTCGCCCCCGGCGCCAAAGTGTGGGCGGTGGTCAAAGCCAACGCCTATGGCCACGGCATCAACCACGTTTGGCGCAGCATGGCACAAACCGACGGCTTCGCCATGCTGGATCTGGCCGAAGCGGTGCTGTTGCGCGAATTGGGTTGGCAAGGGCCGATTCTACTGCTGGAAGGTTTCTTCCAGCCGCAGGATCTGGCGTTGCTCGATCGTTATCGCCTGACGACGGCGGTGCACAGCGACTGGCAGCTGGCGGCGATCGCCGACGCCACGCTGAGCGCGCCGCTCAATGTCTATCTGAAAGTGAACAGCGGCATGAATCGGTTGGGGTTTGCACCTGAGCGGCTGCGCGAGGTGTGGCAAAGAGCGCAGGCGGTTGCCAATATCGCCGAACTTACGCTGATGAGCCATTTCGCTACCGCCGACGGCCCGGAAGGCGTAACCCAGCAGATGGCCACTATCGAGACGGCGGCTACCGATATACCGCTGCCGCGCTGCCTGGCCAACTCGGCCGCCACGCTGTGGCACCCTTCGACCCATGGCAGCTGGGTCCGCCCTGGGATCATTCTGTATGGCGCTTCGCCGAGCGGTTGCTGGAATGATGTTGCGGCAACGGGGCTGCAGCCGGCGATGACGCTGAGCAGCGAGATCATCGGCATTCAACAGCTGAAGTCTGGCGATCGCGTGGGGTATGGCGGCCGTTACAGCGCCGCCGGCGCACAGCGTATCGGCGTGGTGGCCTGCGGCTATGCCGACGGCTATCCGCGCCATGCGCCGACCGGTACGCCGGTATGGGTGGATGGTGTACTGACGCGCACGCTGGGAACGGTATCGATGGACATGCTGGCGGTGGATCTGACGCCCTGTCCGCAAGTCGAACTGGGCGCCGAAGTGGAGCTGTGGGGGAAACGCCTGCCGGTGGACGAGGTGGCCACGGCGGCAGGGACGTTAGGCTATGAGCTGCTGTCGGCCTTAGCGGCGCGGGTGCCGGTCGTCACCGAAGCCTGAGCCGCGGCTCAGGCGACTTTTCTAATCTGCCCTTTAATCTGCTTGCTGAGCCGTCGCGCATGCAGCGCCAGCAGGCAGCCTGCCAGCATCACCAGCGCCAGCGAGAGCTTGGGTTGCAGCGGCAACGCCATCGCCACCAAACCCAGCGCGGCGCCGCCCGCCATCTGCACGAAACCGACCAGCGCGGACGCGACGCCGGCCTCATTGGAATACGGCTCCAAAGCGTAGCTGGTGGCCGGGCCCATCACGAACGCCAACCCGGCGCAGGCGCTGGCGACCGGCAGCATATACGCCAGCCAGTGCGCTTGCGCCGTTGCAGGCAACAGCATGACGCCCAGCAGCAGGCCCAGACAGCCCAACCCCATCAACATGCCGCCGGTCGCCAGACAAACCGGGCGGCCGACCTTGTGAATGATGCGGTTGGCGAAGAAGCTGACCAGCATGATCCAGAAACCGTTGGCGCCGAACACCAGCGAGAATTGCAGCGGGGTCAGGCCGGCGGTACCCATCAACACGTTCGGTGCCAGAGAAACGTAGGTCAGCGCCATGCCCATCGCCCCGGAGTTCACCACCGCAAAGGAGAGGAAGCGGCGTTCGCTGAGGATGCGCGCGTATTGGCGCACCGGCAGCCCTTTGACCGGCACGGTATCAGCGGGGCGGGTTTCCGGCAGGCGCAGCGCGATGAGCACCAACACCAGCAGCGCATAGCCGACCAGGAACCAGAAAGGCGCGCGCCAGCCGAAGGCTTCGGCGAGCAGGCCACCGAGCAGCGGCGCCAGCGCTGGGATGATGTTCAGCGTGCCGTTAAGAAAACCGAAAGCGCGGGCGGCGTCGTCGCCATTCAGGCGATCGCGCACGCCGCTGAAGGCGACGACGGCGGTGCAGCAAACCGCTACCCCTTGCAGCAGACGCGAAGCGATGAAAACCGTCGGGCTGGTGGCCAGCGCCGCCATCGCGGCGCCGATCATGTAGAGGATAATGCCGGCCAGCGCCACCGGCTTGCGTCCATAGTTATCGACCAGCGGGCCGGCGATGACCTGGCCGAGGCCGAGCACCAGTATAAACAGCGATATGGTGGATTGGATCAGCGCTTCACTGCTGCCGAGGCCGACGGCAATGGCGGGAATGGTCGGCAGGTAAAGATCGATGCCTAATGGGCCGAGCAGCACCAGGCTGAGAAGCATAAACAGAAACTTTTGCATAACAGGAAAGGCACGTCCGAGTGACAAAGAGGGCTAGAGTAGAGACTCTGGCGGTAAATGAAAAGGGGCAAAGCGGGTCAGCGCTGCGCCCCCTGGCGGTAATAGAGCGCCGAGACGGTATCGGCCACATAGCGGGCCTGGTGGCGAGCATCATCCAGCGCGCGATGCGGCATGCCTTCGAACGGGCGGGTCTTTTTCGGGTTAAAGCCGTGCAGTTCCGCCAGCGTGATCACCGTACGCACATCCTGAGTATCCCAGAATTTCCACGGGCAGGGCATTTCCAGCTTCTGGAAGGCGTGCTCGAGGATCGCGCAGTCGAACTCTTTGCCGTTGCCCCAGACTTTCACCGTATCGGTGCTGTTCATATGGATGAAGCGGCTAAGGTTGCTCAGCACGCGCTTCAGGCTCTCGGTGCCGCCGAAGGCCTGCTTGCGCGCTTCATCGGACTGCTTCGCCCACCAGGCGACCGTATCCAGGCTGATGGTACGGCCCGGTTGGTCTTTCTGGCTGCTGACGGCGGCTTCGAATTCGGCGCCCAGCTCCCCGGTTCGGGGATCGAAAAACACCGCCGCAACCACCAGGATGACGGCGCTGGGTTTTATATCCAGGGTTTCAATATCTAACATCAGATGGTGCATCGGCGTTTCCGGTGGGTGGCGTGGTGGCTTAATGTTACTACAGAACGTGCGCCGATGCGGCCGGTGTGCACATGAAATCCTTTTAAAGCGCCGCGTTCAGGTTATGATGCTTGGGATACTCTTGTCTGGTTGGTCGCTATCGGTGAGAACGCTTATCTTTATTCTGTGCATGGTTGGCTACTTGCTGCTGCTGGGCTACCTTAGCGTGTTCGTCACGGACAAGATCTGTGAGAAGGCGGGCAACTACACCAAAATATGCCGCATCGTAGACATTTCCGAGCCCCATATCCCCAAATAGCGCCGTGTTTACCCCAGGTAGTCAGTGGTAATCAACGGGGTCAGGATGGCCGCCAGCGCCGTGAGCGCTCCCCATTGCCGCCAACCCAGCCGCGCCAGCCAGTCATGCCGCTGCGGGGGCGTGGCCAGCTGCCCGACGGCCACGGCACCGGTAAGCAGCAGCGTCAGAATCAGCAGCTCCAGGCCGCGGCTGACCAGCGTGAATTCAACATGCAGCACATTGGCGTAATACAGGCGCATCAGAATAAAATAACTCAGCAAGATCCAGGCGAAAACGACGTTCTTTTTGAGCACCTGCTGCAGCATCAGCGCGAGGAACAGGCTGTGAAACAGCGACAGCAGGGGCGCCTCAAGCGGATGTCGAACGCAGACGTTGTAGACCGCCATGTAAATGTTGAAGACCAGCAGGATATAGATCACGTAAATATACCAGCCGTAGATCACTTTGAGTTTTTTCGGGCTCGGCGGCAGAGAGAGTGCGTCCGGTTTCATTAATGCCTCCTGATGAGGCCAGGCAAACGCTGCGGTTGAAGACGGCGCGGCGGCATCGTAATTTAAAATTCACAGGGTATATATCACCCGAGCGCTAAATGACGATTAAACACGGGATCGGCTTTATTTACGCGCTGGCCTGGAACTCTTTTTCTCTCGCGGGGTCGGCTGGTGTGCGAATATTTGGCGGTTTCTGCACCATGGTGAAAGACGCAATATATTGATATGAAAGATTATAAAAACACTTCGGGCACTAAGATTCTGCTGCTGTTCAGCCTGGCGTTTTACACGCTGTTGCCGCCGCTGTTGACGGCGGCCGTGTTCAACCGTTTCAATCTTAACCCCTTCGCGATCGTCAAATTTTTGCACTTCAACCCGTTTTTGGCCGACCGGGGCATACCCGGTTACCAAACTTTCTTCTACTTGTTGATGCTCTGGTTGGGGATGAATATTTTGCTGTGGCTGCTGGTGTGGGGGATGGGGCGGTTGTATCGGTGCTGGCGAGCGCCGCGCGGCTGATATTTTCCCAAAGGGGAAACGTTGCGCAGGGAAATGACTTTACAATCAATAATGAGACGTATTATCATCTTTTCGCCGGTGAGGGGAAAGGGTTGTCTCCTTCTGTGCCCCCCGAGCCGGCACGACATTGCTCACATTGCTTCCAGTTTTCATGCCAGCCTTGCGCTGGCGTTTTTTTATCCCACGCCAAAAATCCGCGACGCCGGCGGCCTTCCCTTTTCATTAGCATGGCTGTTTAAAAGCCCAAGCCCGCCGCGAGGTCTGTTGGGGGATTAGAACAGCGAAAACAGCAACACGACCGGCAGGCTCAACGGCCAGGTTAAGCCGATGGTCAATGCGCTGATAAAGCGTATTTTAACGGTGTCCCGGCTAACCAGGTAGGTGAAAATCATAGAAACTAACAGACCAATAAAATAACAGTATTGCGTTGCAACCCACAGCGACGACATGAAACCCGATCCCAGTTGTATTTTTACGCGCGAATTCTAGGAGCTTGGCGGGTGATAATCAATGACCAAAGGCCGTTTATTCATACCTTTATCCATAAGAATGCATAATTTATTTCTATAAAGAACGTAGGGTTATTAACGGCTTTTCGGTTATTACAAAAAGAAATCAACAACATAGTTACCGGTAACATTTTGCGTCGGGCAAGCCCTCTGTTTGAGGGGCTGCGCCAGGTCAGAAAAAAGTCGACGAGGGACGCAGAAAGGGGATAAGACTGTTATCCGTAAATATTATTGATGTATCTGTGGGCGGAAAGGTTAAGGCGGGATAGCGTCAGGTTTCGCTTTCGTGGGCACTTTTGGGGCCGGTTTTAGCGCATCGTCCCGATGCGCTGCTTGCCAGCCAGGGAGGGGGATTTATTGCCGCCGCAGGTTTAATGAATGTTAAGACCGTAGACGAATAGCCACGAAAACAGCAGCGCCAGCAGGCATGCTATAAAAACGATGGAGATCATTTCCTTCACAACTTCATTCCTTTTCCCGGTGAGCTAAATTTACTTCTCTTTGTTTTTACGCGAAATTTTAGATCGGTATGGGTAAAAATCCTAGTTTTAATCCCGATTTTTTGCTTTGCGCGCTGCGTGGATAGGCCATGGCGATGCCGGGAAATCGCGTGCGTTAACCCGTCGTAGCTATTGCCGAACGCCGCGAGCCTGACTGTATAAAATGAGGACTGCGTGACGTCGCCGGTAGCAAGGCGTGCCCCTTAAGGGCTGCAGTTCATCTGTCTATAGCGCTTCCCTATGATGAAGGAGTCGGCAATGAGCACAAAAACCACTATCGTGCTGGTACACGGATTCTGGGGCGGCGCCGCGTACTGGAGTAAGGTCATCCTCGAGTTGTCGCGCAGGGGATATTTGGCTATGCCAGCGGGGGGCATGCTTTGCGGGTTTCCCATGCCGAAGAGGCGGCGGGATTGATGGACGAAGCGGCCGGTTTTGAATAAAGCCAGGGCAGGAAGGTAATCTGGCTAAAAGGTGACGGTCTGCACCTTCGCTGTCTATTACGCCGGGCTAAAGAGCCGGCGTAATAGGCGCTTATTAAGGATAAGGGTTGATATCGCTATCAAGGGTAATAATGAGCATCATCACTAACACCACGAGGGTGGCAATAATGGCGTAGATTTCCGCCTTGCGCATATCGCCTTAACGCCCGTTGACGCCGATCATTTCTATTGCTGCACGATGCAGTCTCTGAAAATAATCATCGGACTGTTTTTCCACCTCCTGGATAAGGCAGGCGAGCAGATTCTGTTTGGTTATCGGCTTGTTGGCGGTCAGCACCAGCAGCACGCTTTTGCCGAGCAGGCAGCATATTTGCTTATGGTATTCATCAACATCTTGCTTGTTGAGGCCATAGAGAGTGTAGTCGATCATAATGTCTAACCTGCTGACAGGTAAATGCCCGCCGTGGCGGGCTGAGAAGCCATGGAAAAATAAAATGAGGCAAATTTCGCTTAGGAAAGGACTTAAGCGATGAGGTAACGATAACTGAATGGGAATATTCCTATCAAGCCGTGCGGGCCTGGAGGCGAAGGTTTAGGAATAACCTCAGAAGAAAGAATGGAAAGTGGCCGTCAGCACCTGAGCACGTATTTGTTAGGGATCTTTGTAAAGGTACTTTTTCCTTTTGCGTTATTTTTTGCCATCCGTGCATCCACTTGGCGCCCCTCATACGTATATCAGTAATGAGCGACACTTCCGCTCCGCTTACGTTGAGGACTTAATCATGAAAACGCTTATCTCCACTATCTTCACCGGCTCATTACTGTTCAGCGCCGCAACCCTGGCCGTTGCCGCTGATTCGGCATCCGTGATGGTTGGGGGGGCTGCGATGTACCCCTCAAAAAACATTGTGCAAAATGCGCTGAATTCAAAAGATCATACCACGCTGGTCGCGGCGGTTAAAGCTGCCGGCTTGGTCGACACCTTGCAAGGCAAAGGACCTTATACGGTCTTTGCGCCAACGAATGCCGCATTCGCCAAATTGCCGGCCGGTACGGTGGATAATCTGCTAAAACCTGAGAACAAAACTCTGTTGACCAGCGTGTTGACCTATCACGTCGTGGCGGGGAACTATGACATGAAAGCGCTGGAGAGAAAAATTGAGCAAGGCGGAGGACGGGCGGAACTCAAAACCGTCAATGGTCAGTCGCTATGGTTTATGAATAACGGCCCGCATAATATTCAGATCAAAGATGCTAAAGGCGACGTCGCCAACATCAGCACCTATGACGTGCGGCAGCAAAACGGTGTAATCGACGTTATTGATACCGTACTAATGCCCAAGTAATGCCTATACTCGAAATGGGCAAAGTTTAACCCCTTTAGGGATGGCATGGATCACTCGTTGAAAGAAAACCAGATAATTTGCTTAAAGGCGATCGCTAATGGCGATCGCCGAGCATTTGAACGCTTGTACAGTTCGACATCGTCATGTTTGTTCGCCATTGCGCTACGCATGTTGCGTAATCGCCAGTGGGCGGAAGAGGTTATGGTCGACGGTTTTCTTACCGTATGGCAGCGTGCCGGGGATTATGATCCGGCCAAGAGCTCGCCTATGACATGGCTTACTCACATTATAAGGAATCGATGCATTGATGGATTGCGCAGCCGGCAGGGACGCCATGCCGAACTGGAAGAAGAATATAGTGACCAAATCCCTCAGTCGGAAAATGAAAATCTGGATGATGAGGGAGAGCAGGCGAAAAAGCTAAATGACTGTTTGAAGCATCTGACTTCTGAACAACGGCAAAGTATTGTTCTGGCATATTATCAAGGGATGTCGCACGCGGATATCGCTGATTGGTTGCAGCAACCGCTGGGTACGGTAAAAAGCTGGGTCCGCAGGGCGCTAGCGCATCTGAAGGATTGCCTGGGCCTATGAACAGACGCAAAAGTGATGACATGTTGGCTGCAGAATATGCGCTTGGCACGCTCAGAGGGTATGCAAGGTTGCATTTTGAGCGCCGTCTGAAATCGGATAGCGTTTTGGCGACCCAGGTTGGAAAATGGCAAAATATGTTGTCGGGGCTGGATATTGGTATAACGCCGATACCTCCCCCCGAAAGCGTTTGGAAAAAAATTGAATTAAATCTGCCTCGATACGCTTCGCCCCGACGGCGCGGACGAAATTATATTGCATGGGGGCTTGCGGCAGGATTAGGCGTATTGAGCCTGAGCTCGTGGTTTTATTGGCGTACGCCTGAGTTGAAACCGTTAGTGGTCCTGAACGGAACACATCAAGGGACGTGGGTTGTGAGTTCAGATGGCCAAAGAAAAATTGTTCGTATAACCCCCTTAGGCCTGGCCGCTATTCCTGACGGGAAAAGTCTTGAACTATGGCTGATTCCCGTTGGCCATAAGCCCGTTTCAATTGGACTTGTGAATGCGAAGAACGTGAGTCAGTTTTATTTGGCAGATGCAAATTTAGTGAAAGGAACAACGATTGCCATTAGCCTGGAGCCATTAGGCGGCTCGCCGAACCAACAGCCGACGGGCCCCGTGTTGTATTCAGGTGAGTTGCCTCTTTGATTGACGCAGGCTGTATCCCGCAGAAATAGCATTTGAGTTCGTTGAGAATAAAAAACGGCCGGGCATATGTTCTCCGGCCGTTTTATGATTACACGGTTTGCTTGCGAAACAGTTCGCGGAATACCGGATAAATATCGTCCGGTTCGCGGATATGCTGCATGGCGAAGTTGTCGAATTTCGCCTGCAGATCCTCATATTCGCGCCACAGCGTTTGATGAGCGCGACGAGTGATTTCTATATAGCTGTAATAACGCACCATCGGCAGGATCTTCTTCGCCAACAGCTCATGACACAGCGGTGAATCGTCGGCCCAGTTGTCACCGTCCGACGCCTGCGCGGCGTAGATATTCCATTGCGCCGGGTCGTAGCGCTCTTCGACGACGTCGTTCATCAGCTTCAGCGCGCTGGAGACGATGGTGCCGCCGGTTTCTTGCGAATAGAAGAACTCCTGTTCGTCCACCTCTTTCGCCTGGGTGTGGTGGCGAATATAGACTACCTCGACGTTTTTGTAGGTACGGCTCAGGAACAGATAAAGCAGAATGTAAAAACGTTTGGCCATGTCTTTGGTCGCCTGATCCATCGAGCCGGATACGTCCATCAGGCAGAACATCACCGCCTGGCTGGAGGGTTCCGGCCGGCGCTCGTAGTTTTTGTAACGCAGATCGAAGGTGTCGATAAACGGCACGCTTTCGATTTTCTTGCGCAGTTCGGCAATCTCTTTGCGCAGCCGTTCTTCTTCCAGCAACTGCACCGGTTCAGTGTTTTCCAGCTGGTTCAACTCGTCTTCCAGTTCGTGCAACGCGCGCCTTTTCCCGGCGGTCATGGCGGTACGCCGCGCCAGCGAGTTTTGCAGCGATCGCACGACGCTGATGTTGGCCGGCACACCGTTGGCGGTATAGCCTGCGCGGTGGGTTTTGAACTCGGTCAACTGCTTGTACTGGTTCTTTTTCAGGTTGGGCAGGGCAAGATCTTCGAACAAAAGATCGAGATACTCGTCTTTGGAAATCTGGAAGACGAACTCATCCTGGCCTTCACCGTCCTGGCTGGCGTTGCCCTGGCCGCCGCCACCGCCTGATCCGCCCTGAGGCCGCTCAACGCGATCGTTCTGCACGAAGTGGTCGTTGCCCGGATGCACCCGATGGCGTGTGCCGCCGCGCCCCTGATGAAACATCGGTTCGTTGATATCGTCAGTGGGGATGGAGACCGATTCCCCGCTGTCTACGTCGGTGACCGAACGCTTGTTGATGGCTTCGGCAATCGACTGTTTGATTTGCGACTTGTAACGACGCAAGAAGCGCTGGCGGTTCACCATGCTCTTGTTTTTGCCGTTCAGCCGTCGGTCAATGAAATAGGCCATACTTCCCCCAAACGACGTTGCCAACTCTTCATGTCCCGGCCGCTGCAGCGCAATGTGCAGCCCCTCCGTGGGCTGCGCTGCAACGTCCATGACTGTGGACATGGCCCTGATAATGCCGCTTACCTGAGGCGTTATGAGGATTTTCTGACCCGCAGATACCATTCACACAGCAGGCGCACCTGCTTACGGGTATAGCCTTTCTCCATCATACGGTCGACGAAGTCGTCGTGTTTTTTCTGCTCGTCCGTCGAGGTTTTGGCGTTGAACGAAATCACCGGCAACAGCTCTTCGGTATTGGAGAACATTTTCTTCTCGATCACGGTGCGCAGCTTCTCGTAGCTGGTCCAGTTCGGGTTACGGCCGTTGTTATTGGCGCGGGCACGCAGCACGAAGTTCACGATTTCGTTACGGAAATCTTTCGGGTTGCTGATTCCGGCCGGCTTTTCAATTTTCTCCAGCTCGGCGTTCAGGGACTCACGATCGAACAGCTGACCGGTATCGGGATCGCGATACTCCTGATCCTGAATCCAGAAGTCCGCGTAGGTCACGTAGCGATCGAAAATGTTCTGTCCGTATTCCGAGTAGGATTCCAGATAGGCGGTCTGGATCTCCTTGCCGATAAACTCGGCGTATTTGGGGATCAGGTAGCCTTTCAGGTGCTCCAGGTATTTCTCGGCCAAATCCTGCGGGAACTGTTCGCGTTCGATTTGCTGTTCCAGCACATAGAACAGGTGCACCGGGTTAGCCGCCACCTCGGCGTGATCGAAGTTAAACACTCGCGAGAGGATTTTAAAGGCGAAACGGGTGGAGAGGCCGTTCATACCTTCGTCAACCCCGGCGTAGTCGCGGTACTCCTGATAGGACTTGGCCTTCGGATCGGTATCCTTGAGGCTTTCGCCGTCGTACACGCGCATTTTCGAGTAAATGCTCGAGTTTTCCGGCTCTTTCAGCCGCGACAGCACGCTAAACCGCGCCAGCGTCTCCAGGGTGCCCGGCGCGCAGGGCGCGTGGGTCAGCTCGCTGTGGTCCAGCAATTTGTCGTAAATCTTGATCTCTTCCGACACGCGCAGGCAGTAAGGCACCTTGACGATGTACACGCGGTCGAGGAACGCTTCGTTGTTCTTGTTGTTGCGGAAGGTCACCCATTCGGATTCGTTGGAGTGCGCCAGAATAATGCCGTTGAACGGCAGGGCGGAGATGCCCTCGGTACCGTTGTAGTTACCTTCCTGGGTCGCCGTCAGCAGCGGGTGCAGCACCTTGATCGGCGCTTTGAACATCTCGACGAATTCCATTATCCCCTGGTTGGCGCGGCACAGGGCACCGGAGTAGCCGTAGGCGTCCGGATCGTTCTGCGCGTGGTTCTCCAGTTTACGGATATCCACTTTACCGACCAGCGCAGAGATGTCCTGGTTGTTCTCGTCGCCCGGTTCGGTTTTGGCGATGGCGATCTGTTCCAGAATGGAAGGGCGCACTTTCACGACTTTAAACTTGGTGATGTCGCCGCCGAACTCATGCAGGCGCTTGGCCGCCCACGGCGACATGATGGTGCCGAGATAGCGACTGGGGATGTTGAACTCTTTTTCCAGGATCGAGGCATCTTCCTGTGGATTAAACAGGCACAGCGGATGATCGTTGACCGGGCTGCGTTCGCCGTTGGCGCTGAGGGTATAGATGGGCACGCGCTGCATCAGTGCCTTCAGGCGTTCTGCCAGCGAGGATTTACCGCCGCCCACCGGGCCGAGCAGGTACAGGATCTGTTTCTTCTCTTCCAGGCCCTGCGCGGCGTGTTTCAGGTAAGAGACGATCTGTTCGATGGCCTCTTCCATGCCGTAGAATTCTTCGAAGGCCGGATAGCGTGCGATCACGCGGTTGGAGAACAGGCGTGACAGGCGTGATTCTAGCGCAGTGTCGACCATCACAGGTTCACCGATAGCCATCAGCAGACGTTCGGCCGCGTTGGCATAGGCACTGCGATCTTGCCGGCAAATGGTAAGAAATTCCTGCAGTGTGAACTCTTCGTCCTTGGCAGCTTCGTAGCGCTGGCGATAGTGGTCAAATATGTTCATGATGCCCGTCCTTTCGTTATTAGCACAGGTTAAAGAGAGCGTGTGATAGTGTTCTGGCTCCCGAAAGATGAGAATACGCCTGAGTACAGCAACCCGTATGCCAACTTGGTGCGCTTATTATCGCGAGTTGCGCTGTATGCCACTGGGCCCAGGATAAATTCACCTTCTGATTTAAGCTTAGTTTGCTTGCCGGAAAATTTCCTGCCGTAGAAAAAGCTTTTTTTAAGTCATATCAATGACTCAGTTATTACCGTGCGAGCCAAATGCCTTGTCTGGCGCGGCCTGCGGGATGAAACGTCATCGTTCCGCCATGATTAATTCATAATTCCGCTATAAGTTATTCGATCTTGGTCGTTTTCTATTGTAAAGATTAGGCGCGTAACTAAATTTTCACATAAACTGTTGCAGCTATTAACCCTGTAATTTATGGAAAAAGAACCAGTGAAGATTTCAAAACTCAAAACGCTAGCAATTATCGCTTCCGCAATGGTTTGTGCGCAAAGTGCTCAGGCGGGAACCTGGTCACTCGGCGCTGCCGCGCTGGTTAGGCCGGACGCGTATCGTGGTTATCAGGACCGCGTTTATCCGGTGCCCGTTATCGACTATGAAGGTGACGACTTCTACTTCCGTACTCTGACCGCCGGTTACTACCTGTGGAAGGATCAAGAAAACCAGCTGAGCATCATGGGTTACTACACGCCATGGGGCTACCGTCCGGGCGACAGCGACGACGATCGCATGAAGCGTCTCGACAAGCGCCGCGGCACGCTGATGGCCGGCCTGGCCTACTCGCACAACGCCGAGTGGGGCACTCTCCGCACCACCTTCACCGGCGACACGCTGAACAACAGCAACGGCCTGGTGGGCGATGTGACTTACCTGTACAAGTTTAATCTGGACGCGCTGACGCTGGTCCCGGGCGTGGGCGTGATGTGGAACAGCAAGAACCAGAACAAATATTACTATGGCGTCAGCGCCAATGAATCGCGCCGCAGCGGCCTGGACAGCTACACCCCAGGCGATAGCTGGGCGCCGTATCTCGAGCTGAGCGCCAATTACCAGATCAACAAAAGCTGGAATGCCTTCTTCGTTGGCCGCTATGTGAAGTTGTCTGATGAAGTGAAAGACAGTCCGATGGTGGATAAATCCTACACCGGTTTGTTGATGACGGGTGTGAGCTACACCTTCTAATCACGCATTGCACGATCATCGTGCATGGCGTGCATCAAAAAGGGGCGCTGGTGCCCCTTTTGCACATCTGTGGTGCGCTGCCGCGCACGGCTTTTCAGGCTTTCTTACGGCTGCGGAAGGTCACGCCCAAACGGGCCGGTTGTTCGCCGGCGGCGACCAGCGGTTTACTGACGCGCCCGGTCTCTACGCAGACCATGGTCTTGTAACCGTCGTTCGGCATATCCCCCATGCTGCAGGAGAGCTCTACGCCCGGGTTCCAGGCGATAACGTCACTCATATGATGGTGGTGAACCTCGATGGTGCGCGCGAGCGCCGGATCGCGGATCTGGCTGAAGGCCTCCGGGCGGGTGTAGACGCGGTCGGTTTGGCCGACGAAGGTCACTTCGCCCGCCTGGCGCGCCTCAGCGCCGCCCGCCACCTTGTCGATATAAGGCTCGCCCAGGCCCGCAACGCTGACCCGATCGATGTCGCCGACCTGGAAGTAGCTGTGCAGCGCCGCTGTAGCCTGATAATCGCCGTGCGATTCCAGCTCGATCTCGCACTCCGCACCCAGCTTGAAGCGGGCAATCAGCGTGAAGGCGTGCGGCCATAGTTTGCGGGTCTGCTCATTGTCTTTCAGGGTAAAGGTCAGGATGACGCCGTTGTCATCTTCATTGTGCGCCGTCAGGCTCCAGGGCTGATTGCGGGCAAAACCGTGGGAGGGTTGCGCTACCGGGCCGAACCACGGCCAGCAGATCGGCACGCCGCCGCGGATGGCCTTGCCTTTGGCGAAGGGGGTATTGCTGCTGAGCCAAATCACCGGCTGCTCACCGCTGGGCTGCCAGGCCAGCAAATGGGCGCCCTGCAGCGCGACGGCCGCGCGCACTTTCGGGTGCGACACCACAACCACGCCCAGTTCATCGAGTTGACGCTGGCTGATGTAAGGCGAAATTTGTTCGGAAACGGGCAGGGTGAAAATTTTCTCGTTCATTTCATTACCTTAATGTTTGCCGGAGAGACAAATAAAAAAGGGCGACAAAAATGTCGCCCTCATTATCAGCTTAACATCATGCCATTACTTGGAGATGTGAGCGATCAGGTCCAGAACTTTGTTGGAATAACCGGTTTCGTTGTCGTACCAGGAAACCAGTTTCACGAAGTTGTCGTTCAGTGCGATACCGGCTTTGGCATCGAACACGGAAGTCAGCACTTCGCCGTTGAAATCGGTGGAAACCACGTCGTCTTCAACGTAGCCCAGAACGCCTTTCATAGAACCTTCAGCGGCATCTTTGATGGCTTTCTTGATTTCTTCGTAGGTAGCTGCTTTTTCCAGACGCACGGTCAGGTCAACAACGGATACGTTAGGCGTCGGTACGCGGAACGCCATACCGGTCAGTTTGCCTTTCAGCTCTGGCAGAACAACGCCAACCGCTTTCGCTGCGCCGGTAGAAGAAGGGATGATGTTCTGGGATGCGCCGCGGCCGCCACGCCAGTCTTTGTGGGACGGGCCATCAACGGTTTTCTGAGTTGCGGTGGTCGCGTGAACGGTGGTCATCAGGCCTTCAACGATACCGAAGTTGTCGTTGATGACTTTAGCCAGTGGCGCCAGGCAGTTGGTGGTGCAAGAGGCGTTGGACACGATGTCCTGGCCGGCATATTTGTCAAAGTTGGCGCCACGCACGAACATTGGGGTCGCATCTTTGGATGGGCCAGTCAGAACGACTTTTTTAGCGCCAGCGGTGATGTGTTTACGTGCGGTTTCGTCGGTCAGGAAGATACCGGTCGCTTCAGCAACCACGTCAACACCCACTTCGTTCCACTTCAGGTTAGCCGGGTCTTTCTCTGCGGTAACACGGATGGTTTTGCCGTTAACAACCAGGTGGCCGTCTTTAACTTCTACCGTACCGTTGAAACGGCCGTGAGTAGAGTCATACTTCAGCATGTAAGCCATGTACTCTGCGTCCAACAGGTCGTTGATTGCAACGATCTCGATGTCAGAACGCTCTTGAGCAGCACGGAAAACAATGCGACCGATACGGCCAAAACCGTTGATACCTACTTTGATAGTCATATATTCCACCAGCTATTTGTTAGTGAATAAAAGGTTGGTTGTAAAATTACAAAAACCTTACCCAGCGTCAAGCGGAATCGTGTCAATTCTTGCGGCAAGTCAAACCGGAAGGGTGGTTTTGCACGCTTATTGCACAGTCCATTTGCGCTCGGCCTCATCCGTTATATGGGGACAAGCCGCCAAGTATAAAGTCAGCATACGCAAGATGTGTGATCGCTATCACATATCATCGTGACGTGGCCTTTATGGGCTACAGTTTAGGCCAAAAATCCCTGCAGCGGTGTTAATTTTTTGTTATTATTAATCATTGTTTTCGTTGACATTATCCATATTCAGAGATAAGCACAAATGGCTAAAGAGACAACCCCCGGTCATCCGGTCACGGAACTGAATGAAATCCAACGTTATGTGACGCAACAGCGCGGCACCGAAGCGCCGTTCAGCGGCAAATTGCTGCACAATAAGCGCGAGGGCGTGTACCATTGCCTGTGCTGTAACCAGCCGCTGTTCTATTCCGAAACCAAATACGATTCCGGCTGCGGCTGGCCGAGCTTTTATGAGCCGGTTTCCGCCGATGCAATCCGTTATCTTGATGATAATTCACATAATATGCACCGTGTTGAAATCCGCTGCGGCCATTGCGACGCGCACCTGGGGCACGTTTTCCCCGATGGCCCGCAGCCGACCGGCGACCGCTATTGCGTCAACTCCGCCTCGCTGAGTTTCACCGATGGCGAAAATGGTGACCAAACGGCCGGCTAAGTGGTAATTTAACCAACAAAATCGATTCAGCTAATTATTCATCCGTAAGCGAGAAGGGCTCTGATGGACGTGAAAGATCTGATTGCGGCGATGACGCCCGAGATATACCAGCGCCTGGTACAGGCGGTTGAGCTGGGCAAATGGCCGGACGGCGTGGCGCTGACGCCGGAGCAAAAAGAAAACAGCCTGCAGGCGGTGATGCTGTGGCAGTCGATGAACAACGTCGATCCGCAGCACATGAGCATCGGCACCGACGGGCAGATCGTGATGAAGAGCAAGCAAGAGCTGAAACAGCAGTTCGTTGCCGAGCCGCTGGCCAAACTCAAACCGCAGTAAGGTTGTCCTAAAGCGGGGCGATGACGCCATCGCCCCGTCGGTTCACCGTTTTTCACCCTTGATACCCAGCGATTCCGCCAGCTGCTGCGCCAGCCGGTTGTTATCGTCCGCGCCGTACTCCCAGAACATCGCCCCTCCCAATCCTTGGCTTTTGATGTACTCGGCCTTGATGGCCACCGAACGCGGGTTCTCGTAGGAGATAGCGAACAGCGGTTTGCCTGCGGCGGATTGCAGCGTCAGGTAAGGTACTTTGGCGTCGTCATCCCAGTGCTCGCGAAAACGATGCTGCGGATCGTTGAGCAATTTGCTGACGATATCGTGGTATTTAAAGTAGGTGTCTTTGCCGAGATCCAGCCCCAGCGCGTTGAACTGGGCGGTTTCGCGCGTGCTGAAGTATGGTTGCGTCACCGGATGTTTGGCGGCGTCCGGCTTGTCCCAGTCGATGCCCGCCTCGGTCGCCCGCTTCGGTACCCGGCCGTAGAAACCGATGCCCAGGTTCATCTGTGCCGGTTTCAGTCCGGCAGCCAGATAATTCTTTACCACGAAATCGGCGCTGTAACGGTCGGCGGCCGCCACGGTTGGCCAACGCTTTGAATCGTAAAGGTTGGCATTGAAATACTGCGTGCCGTAAGCCATGTCGTAGGTCATCAGATTAATGTAGTCGAGGTAAGGGGCAATGCTTTTCATATCGACCCACTCCTGCGGGCTTTTGACGTTGGCCCCGACGGCGATAGTTAACAGCTTGCCTTTACCCAGCGCCTGGTGAAGCTCTTTCAGCAGCAGGGTGAAGTTGTCGCGGTCTGCCGGTTGGCTTTCCACCAGTCCCCAGGCGCCGTTGACCGGATATTCCCAGTCCAGATCGATACCATCCAGCTGATACTGTTCGATCACCTGCAGCGCGGAGCGGATGAATATCGCCCGGTTTTCCGCAGTCGCCGCGGCGGCGGAGAAGCCCCGTGCGCCCCAGCCGCCGACCGACAGCAGCACTTTCAGCTCGGGGTTCTGTTTGCGCAGCACCGGCAGCCGCTGCAGATCGGCCGTTACCTTCGGCGACAGGTAGATCTGGTGGCGGCGAGCGGGGTCTTTCAGCGCCGCATTGGCTTCGTCTTTCTCGCCGTTGTAGATCAGACCGAACGAATAGTTGAGGTGGGTGATTTGCGTGACGTCCAGCTTGTCGATGTCGCCACCGGGGCCGGCGGTGACGTCGCCGCCGCCGTTGAAGTAGCCGACGGAGAGATAAGCCGCCTGAGCCGTGCCTGCGCCGGCCATAGCCAACTGCACCGCCGCCAGTAAAGGCAGCAGTTTTCGGGTGATTTTCATGTCTTTCTCCTTGGGTCGGCAAGGCCGACCGTACCGCCAGAGGCGGTCACAATAAAGCCGGGCTCAGCGGGCCCCGGATGCGTATAACCGATTGACGCCAAAAGCGTCGCAGTCATAACAGCAAAAGCGCCTGCCGGTCACAAGCCGTTGGGGAAGAAGAAGGGCGGTATTGTGAGCGGCGTCGATATTTTCGCCGCCGCTCAGAGAGAGCGCCGGTGGCGCCCCGGAGGATTTAGTTGGCGAGAAATTGTGACAGGGTAACCAGTTGCGCACCGGCGCGCGCCATGTCCTGCAGCGCCCGCCCGCTGTCGTCCGGCTGCAGATTCACGCCGCGGCAGCCGTCGACGATCACCTGCGTTGGATAGCCGGCAGCCAGCGCATCCAGTACGCTGAACTTGACGCAGTAGTCGGTCGCCAGGCCCATGATTGCCAGCCGCTGGACGCCCTGCGATTGCAGCCAGCCGTGCAGTTCGGTCTGTGCACGGTGGCCGTTATCGAAGAACGCGCTGTAGCTGTCGATGTCCGTCTCCTGCCCTTTGCGAAAAACGGCATTGATATGTTGCCGCTGCAACCGGGGGTGAAAATCGGCACCGTGGCTCCCTTGCACGCAGTGCACCGGCCACCACACCTGCGGCAGGCCCTCCAGCTCGCCGAGGGTGCCGACCTGCGTATGGGAATTCACCGCAAAGCTGCGGTGATTGGCGGGGTGCCAGTCCTGGCTGGCCACGACCGGCTCGCCACGCGCCAAACAGGCAGCGATCGCCTGATTGGCAACCGGGATGACGGCGTCGCCCGCCGTGACCGCCAGCGCGCCGCCGGGGCAAAAATCGTTTTGCAGATCGATCAACAACAGGGCCGTTTTCATCGCCGCTCCAGAGTTCAGTAGGTTAACCGTTGATGCTCAGTTCGCCGCGCAGGTCTTGCTGCATCAGGGCGCGGATTTGTTTCGGCGTCAGCGGCTGGCTCAGCAGGTAGTGCAGCTTGGTCAAGGCGGCTTCCACCGTCATGTCGAAACCGCTGATCACCCCGGCGTGCGCCAGCGCGTTACCGGTGGCGTAGCCTTCCATATTGACGCGCCCGGAGATGCACTGCGTCAGGTTGACCACCACGATGCCGCGTTCGGAGGCCGCACGCAACTCGTCGATCAGCTCGGCCTTTTGCGGCGCGTTACCGACGCCGTAGGAGCGCAGGATCAGCGCCTTGACCGGCTGCAGCAGGAAGTTGCGCACCACCGCGCCGGAAATGCCCGGATAGATGGTGACCACGCCGATCGGTTGCGGCGTGATGTCGTGCACCCGCAGCGCGCCGTTGCAAGCCGGGCTGTCGATGCCGTGCTGGCGACGAATGTGAATGCCGGCTTCCAGCAGCGGCGGCAGATTCGGGGAGGCGAAGGCGTCGAAGCCGTCGGCGTGGGCTTTGGTGGTGCGGTTGCCGCGGAACAGCTTGTTGTTGAAGAACAGACTGACTTCGTTCACCGGATGGTTAGCCGCCAGATACAGCGCGTTGAGCAGGTTGGTCTGGCCATCGGAGCGCAGCTCCGCCAGCGGAATCTGCGAACCGGTGACGATCACCGGTTTAGCCAGGTTTTCCAGCATGAAGGAGAGCGCCGATGCGGTGAACGCCATGGTGTCGGTACCGTGCAGGATCACGAAGCCGTCGTAGCGATCGTAGTTCTGTTTGATGTCGTCGGCGATGTGCTGCCAGTCTTCCGGCGTCATGTCCGAAGAGTCGATCAATGGCGCATATTCATGAATGGTGAAATCCGGCATTTCCGGGCGATGGAATTCGGGCATCAGCGCCAGCTGGCGCTGCAGGTGGCCGGAAACCGGGATATAGCCGTGATCGGAACGCTGCATGCCGATGGTGCCGCCGGTGTAGGCGACGTAAATGGATTTCTTTTGCATGGTCATGATTTTAACAAAGATAAGATGGGCTGAATTATAGGGGCATGGCGGCAGAAAAAAAGGTTCATCGCGCTTTAGCGTGAACCAATAGAAAACGGCAGTCAGAACGTTTAGGTTTGTATTCGCCAAAACACACCCTAAACCTTCAAAACTGCCGTCACTATGAATGCTAACCTTTGCTCCCTGTTCTGGGAAGGCTTTATCGTCAATTCCTTCTCGCATCCTTCTGCCAACACCCTGCTTATCCAGCTCCAGCCTGACGCTGCCGTCATGCCCTGTTGTCGTCGTTGTGAGCGGCGGGTGCCTGTTGTGCATGATGTTTCCTTCCGCCGAGTGCGTGAACGCCAGCTGCTCGATTGGGTCGTCTGGCTCAACGTCCCCGTCCGGCGCCTGTGTTGCCCCCATTGCGGGGTCACCACCGAAAAAATCAGCTGGTTGCCTGAACGCCAGAGATATACCACGACGCTATCCGTATGGGTTGAGTCACTGGTCCGTTTACTGCCGATTAAGCACGTTGCACAACTCACCGGACTGAACTGGCATACGGTCAAGAATATCGACTACCGGCGTCTGCTGCGGGAACGGACAGAGCCGCAGCGCCATACCCTCCGCCGTCTGGTGATGGATGAGTTCGCCCTGTTCAAAGGACATCGTTATGCCACCGTGGTGATGGATGCGGATACGCAACAGGTGTTGTGGGTGGGCGAAGGCCGCAGCAGAGCGGCCTTCCGCCCCTTCTTCGTCTGGCTGGGCGCTGAAGGCTGTGCCGCTATCCAGTCTGTCGCCATGGATATGAATACGGCGTTAGACCTGGAGGTCAGGCATCACTGCCCGCAGGCGGAAGTGGTCTATGACTTGTTCCATGTGGTGGCAAAGTATGGCCGGGAGGTTATCGACCGGGTCCGCGTCGACCAGGCCAATCAACTCCGTGATAACCCAAAATCGCGTCAGGTCATCAAACGCAGCCGCTGGCTGCTGCTGCGCAACCCAGAAAACCTGCCCGAAGGGCATGAGGTAAAGCTCACGGAGTTGCTGGAGGCGAATCAGCCGTTGAATGTGGTCTGGCTGATGAAAACGACGCTGAAAGAACTGTGGTACGCCCCGAGTGAACAAGAGGCGCAGAGACGCTGGACAAGCTGGTACAGGCAGTCTCAGGAAAGCGGAATCAAGGCGTTGCAACACTTCGCCGAGAAACTGAAAGGGTATGCCGGTGGCATCATCGCGAGTGCCAGACACAGGTTGAATACCAGCGTGCTGGAAGGGATGAACAATAAGATAAAAGTGATGAAGCGGATGGCCTATGGATACCGGGATAACGCTTACTTCTTCCTGAAAATCAAAGCAGCGTTCCCCGGTAAAGCGCGATGAACCGAAAAAAAGCCCGGCGATGGCCGGGCTGCAGAATTATTTGTTAGCGGACTTCTCCGCAGGTCAGGCAGATCGCATAACGGTTTTGCGGATCGTTCAGGTTATTGAACAAGCCCGGCTGTTCTTTCACCGCGTTGGCGACCGAGGCCAGCGGGGCGGGCAGCATGGATTGAATCGCCGCCGGCAGCATGGCGTGAATGGAAACGCCGAACTGGCTGAGCACCATATCGCTGAGGCTTGGGGTATCGACGAACCAGTCGAGCTGCCACTGCTGCAGCTTCGCCAGCTCGGCGGCTTTCTTCACCGCGTCGTCGAAATCGCCCAATTGATCGACCAGGCCGTTAGCCTTGGCGTCGCTGCCGAGCCAGACGTGGCCTTGCGCGATTTGGTCAACCTGCTGCGGGGTCATCTTGCGCGATTTGGCGACTAAATCGAGGAAGTTCTTATACCCGTTTTCGATGTTCAGCTGCATCATCTGCGAGAACTCTTGCGGCAATGCCTTGGTGACCGCAATGTCGGCCAGCGGCGAGGTTGCCACGCCGTCGGTGTGCACGCCCAGCGTATCCAGGGTTTTCTCGTAGGTGTTGATGATGCCGAAAATACCGATGGAGCCGGTCAGGGTGCTCGGGCTGGCGATGATGTAGTCGGCCGGCGTCGAAACCCAGTAGCCGCCCGACGCGGCCATGCCGCCCATCGAGACCACCACCGGCTTGCCGGCGGCGCGCACGGCGGCCAGTTCGGAGCGGATCACTTCGGATGCGCTGACGCTGCCGCCCGGGCTGTTGACGCGGAACACTACGGCCTTGATGGCCGGATCCAGGCGCGCCTGGCGCAGCTCGGCGGCGGTGGTATCCCCCCCGACGTTACCCGGCGTCTGCGGGCCGTCCATGATGGCGCCGTTGGCGAACACCACGGCGATCTTACCGCCCTGGTTGGCGTCCGGCTTCGGCTGGTAGTCGTAGATGCTGGTGGCGTTGAAATCGTTCGCCTGTTTATCCCAGCCGAAGGCCTTGACCAACTGATTTTCGATCGCGGTGCGCGACGCCAGCTCGTCCACCAGCTTATTGTCCAGCGCATAGCGGGCGGTGTCGCCACCGGCCGCCTGCAGGCCGCTCAGCACACCGGCAGCGCCCGGGAACAGCTGCTGCGGCGTCAGCTGGCGGTTGGCCGCCACAGTCTCCAGATAGTTCTGCCACAGGCCGCCAATCCAGCGGCTGTCTGCTTCGCGCGCCGCCGGGGACATATCGTCGCGGATCAGCGGCTCGACCGCCGATTTATAGGTGCCGACGCGGAAGATATTGGTGGTGACTTTAAGCATGTCCAGCAACGACTTGTAATACAGGTTGTTGGTGGCAAAACCGTGCAGATCGACCGCGCCCTGCGGCGACAGGTAGATTTTGTTGGCGTAGCTGGCCAGGAAATATTGCGTCTGGTTATAGCTGTCGCCGATGGCGAAGATCGGCTTGCCGCTGTCGCGGAACTCGCGCAGTGCCTTACCGATATAACGCAGCGACGGTTGATCGGCGCCGGCGAAGTCATTCAGCTGCAACACCATGCCGGTAATGTTTTTGTCGTCTTTGGCCTTGCGGATGCTGTCCACCACGTCGAACAGCGAGTTTTCCTGCAGGCGGCTGCTGGAGGCACCCAACAGCTCGCGGCCCCATTGCCGCACCCGGTTGTTTACCGAAGGCTGATCGACCACCACGCCGCTTAAGTCGACCAGCAGCGCGCCGCGTGCCGGGGCCGTCGAGGTGGAGGAACTTTGGAAGGACAGATAGATGCCGACCCCAACCAGGATCAGCAAGACCAGGAACAGGTTAAGGATCAGTTCCCTGATAAAATTCAGCAGACGCCATGTCCACCGGAAAATGCCGGCAATAATTTGCCACAATGTGCGCATGTGCTCTCCAACAAGAGTCGAGAATGTTCCGCTATCCTAATGAGCGGCCGAGTAAATGTCAGCTTTAAATCGTGGCACGCAGACGCTATCGCCGAGGCTGTAACTCGTCGTTTAGCTATGTTAACGTGGCCGGAATGAAAATTGTTATCAGGAGTTTACGATGGATGCTCTGGATCTTTTATTGAATCGCCGCTCGGCTTCGCGCCTGGCGGAACCGGCGCCGGCGGGGGAAGTACGCCAAAATATCATCAACGCGGGCCTGCGTGCGCCCGATCACGGCGCGCTGCAGCCGTGGCGTTTCGTGATGATCGAAAATCAGGGCCTGGAGCGCTTCAGCCAGCTGCTGCAGGCGGCGGCGAAGCAGGATCAACTGGACGAAGCGGCGATCGAAAAGGCCACCAAGGCGCCGTTCCGCGCACCGCTGATCATCACCGTCATCGCCCATTGTACTGAAGAAACCAAGGTGCCGCGCTGGGAGCAGGTGGTTTCCGCCGGTTGCGCGGTGCAGGCGATGCAGATGGCGGCGCTGGCGCAGGGCTTTAACGGCATCTGGCGCACCGGCGCCTGGACCGAGCATGCGCTGGTGCGCGAAGCCTTCGGCTGCCGCGAGCAGGATGAGATCGTCGGTTTCCTCTATCTGGGCACGCCACAGCTGAAGGCCGCCACCAAGGTGACGCCGCCGGACAGCACGCCTTTCGTCAGCTATTTCTGAGTTTTCTCCCGCGGGGCGCGCCGAAAATGCGCTAAACCCCGCAAAATCGCATGGTTTCTGAGCAGGCCGTTCGCTTATCGGCGGCCCGCTCTTATCAATCCCCTCGGCAAGCGCTACCCTATGATATCTTGAGTGCCGTTACAGAAGGGAGTGGACTATGACATCGCCAGCGATCCGTTTAACCCAGTACAGCCATGGCGCTGGCTGCGGCTGCAAAATCTCACCGAAAGTTCTCGAAACCATCTTGCACAGCGAGCGGGAAAAGTTTGTCGATCCGCGTCTGCTGGTCGGCAATGAAACCCGCGACGACGCGGCGGTGTACGACATCGGCAACGGCGTCGGCATCATCAGCACCACCGACTTCTTCATGCCGATCGTCGACGATCCGTTCGATTTCGGCCGCATTGCGGCCGCCAACGCCATCAGCGACGTGTACGCCATGGGCGGCAAACCGATCATGGCGATCGCCATTCTCGGCTGGCCGATCGCCAAACTGCCGCCGGAGGTGGCGCAGCAGGTGATCGACGGCGGGCGTTTCGCCTGCCAGCAGGCGGGCATCGCGCTGGCCGGTGGCCATTCCATCGATGCGCCGGAACCTATTTTTGGCCTGGCGGTGACCGGCGTGGTCAATACCGAGCGGGTGAAGAAAAACAGCGCCGCACAGGCAGGTGCGAAACTCTATCTGACCAAACCGCTGGGCATCGGCGTGCTGACGACCGCCGAGAAGCAAAGCAAGCTGCGCCCTGAGCATCAGGGCCTGGCGACGGAAGTGATGTGCCGCCTGAACAAGCCGGGCGCCGACTTTGCCGAGGTGGCGGGCGTTACGGCGATGACCGATATCACCGGCTTTGGCCTGCTGGGTCACCTGAGCGAGGTGTGCCAGGGCTCCGGTGTGCAGGCGACGGTCTGGTTCGATCGGGTGCCGAAGCTGCCGGACGTCGAGGCGTATATTGCCGAAGGCTGCGTGCCGGGCGGCACCGGGCGCAACTTTGACAGCTATGGCCATCTGGTGGGTGAGATGAGCGATTTGCAGCGCCAGCTGCTGTGCGATCCGCAAACCTCCGGCGGCTTGCTGTTGGCGGTATTGCCTGAGTCGGAGGCGCAGGTGCTGGCGATTGCCGAGCAGCACGGTATCTCGCTCAACGCTATCGGTGAATTGCATGCCGCACAGACCGGACAGCCGCTGATCGAGGTTGTGTAGTGTCCAACATGCAAGAAAGGCCGGACAGCGACGATTACCCACGCATTTTCCTGCAGGACGTGCCGCTGATTGACGTGCGCGCGCCGATCGAGTTTCAGCAGGGCGCCTTCGCCCAGGCGGTGAATTTACCGCTGATGATCGACAGCGAACGCCAGGCGGTCGGTACCTGCTATAAGCAGCATGGGCAACAAGCGGCGCTCGCGCTCGGCCACCGCCTGGTGAACGGCAAACTGCGCGAACAGCGCACCGCCGCCTGGCTGGCGGCCTGCGCAGAGCGGCCAGCAGGCTATATTTACTGCTTCCGCGGCGGGCTGCGCTCGCAGCTGGTGCAGCAATGGCTGCATGAGGCCGGCGTGGATTATCCGCGTATCACTGGCGGTTATAAGGCACTGCGCAATTATCTGCTCGGTGTACTGACGCAAAGCGCGGCATTGCCGATGGCCCTGGTGGGTGGCAATACCGGCAGCGGCAAGACGCTGCTGGTCAACGAGCTGGCCGACGGCGTCGATCTGGAAGGCGCGGCGCGCCATCGCGGTTCATCTTTTGGCCGAACGCTGGCGGGACAGAGCTCGCAGATAGATTTTGAGAATCGTCTGGCTGTGTTATTGCTGAAAAAACAGCATGGTGGCAGCCGCCGTTGGGTGCTGGAAGACGAAGGGCGGATCATCGGCAGCAACAATCTGCCGTTGCCGTTGTTCAACGGCATGCAGCAGGCACCGGTGGCGGTGATCGACGATCCGTTCGACATTCGCCTGGCGCGCCTGCAGGCGGAATATATCGACGGTATGCGCGAACAGTTCGAACAGGCCTATGGCGTGGAAGAAGGCTGGCGGCAGTACGACGACTATTTGCATCACGGCCTGTTCGCCATCCGCCGCCGTTTGGGCCTGGAGCGCTTCCAGCAGCTGACGCAGCGGTTGGAGGCAGCGCTGCGGGCTCAGCGCCTCAGCGGCCAGGGCGACGCGCACCGCGAATGGTTGGCGCCTCTGTTGCAGCAGTACTACGATCCGATGTATTGCTATCAGTTGGAAAAGAAAGCCCAGCGGATCGTCTTCCGTGGGAACTATGCAGAAGTAAGAGAATTCTTGATGACGTTCAGCCAGAAAAACGGTGATTAATGCGACTGTTCATAGCCGAGAAACCGAGTTTGGCGCGCGCCATTGCCGACGTCTTGCCCAAGCCGCATCGCCGCGGCGACGGCTATATCGCCTGTGGCAACAACGACGTGGTGACCTGGTGCGTCGGCCACCTGCTGGAGCAGGCTCAGCCTGACGCCTATGACAGCCGCTATGCGCGCTGGTCGTTGGCGGATCTGCCGATCATCCCCGAAAAATGGCGCTTGCAGCCGCGGCCTTCGGTCAGCAAACAGCTCAACGCGATTAAAAAGCTGCTGCTCGAAGCCGATGAAGTGGTTCACGCCGGTGACCCGGATCGCGAAGGGCAACTGCTGGTGGATGAGGTGCTGGACTACCTGGATTTGACGGCGGAGAAACGCCAGAACGTGCGCCGCTGTCTGATCAACGATCTCAACCCGCAGGCGGTGGCGCGTGCGGTCGAGCGCCTGCGTGACAATCGGGACTTTATCCCGCTGTGCGTGTCCGCGCTGGCGCGTTCGCGCGCCGACTGGCTGTACGGCATCAATATGACCCGCGCCTATACGCTGTTGGGCCGCAACGCCGGTTACGACGGCGTGCTGTCGGTGGGCAGGGTGCAGACGCCGGTGCTCGGATTGGTGGTGCGCCGCGACGAAGAGATCGAAAACTTCGTGCCAAAAGACTTCTTTGAGGTCAAGGCGCACATCGTCACACCGAAAGAAGAACGCTTTGTGGCGCTGTGGCAACCCAGCGACTCTTGCGAACCTTATCAGGATGAAGAAGGGCGTTTGCTGCACCGGCCGTTGGCGGAACACGTGGTCAAGCGCATCGAGGGCCAGCCGGCCCTGGTCACGGCCTATAATGATAAACGGGAATCAGATACCGCACCGCTGCCGTTCTCGCTTTCCACGCTGCAAATCGAGGCGGCCCGGCGCTACAACCTCAGCGCGCAACAGGTGCTGGACGTTTGCCAGCGGCTGTACGAAACCCACAAATTGATCACCTATCCGCGTTCCGACTGCCGCTATCTGCCGGAAGAACATTTTGCCGGCCGCCACGCGGTGCTGAACGCCATCAGCGTGCACCAACCCGAGCTGTATCCGCAGCCGGTGATCGACAGCGATCGCCGCAACCGCTGCTGGGACGATAAAAAGGTCGATGCGCACCATGCCATCATTCCCACCGCCCGCGCCGGCAAGGTCAATTTGACGCAGGATGAACGGAACGTGTATGGGCTGGTGGCGCGTCAGTATCTGATGCAGTTTTGTCCGGATGCGGTGTTCCGCAAATGCGTGATCGAGCTGGATATCGCCGGCGGCAAATTCATCGCCAAGGCGCGTTTTCTGGCGGAGGCCGGCTGGCGCACGCTGCTGGGCAGCAAGGAGCGCGACGAGGAAAACGAAGGTGCACCGCTGCCGGTGGTGGCCAAGGACGATGAGCTGCTGTGCGAGCGCGGTGAAGTGGTGGAGCGCCAGACGCAGCCGCCGCGGCCGTTTACCGACGCCAGCCTGCTGTCGGCTATGACCGGCATCGCGCGATTCGTACAAGATAAAGCGTTAAAGAAAATCCTGCGGGCGACCGATGGTTTAGGAACGGAAGCGACGCGAGCGGGGATCATCGAATTGCTGTTCAAGCGGGCGTTTCTGTACAAGAAGGGACGCTATATTCACTCCAGCGAAACCGGGCGCGCGTTGATTCACTCGCTGCCGGATCTTGCTGCGCGCCCTGATATGACGGCCAACTGGGAGGCCACGCTGACGCAAATCAGCGAGAAATCCTGTCGCTATCAGGACTTTATGCAGCCGTTGGTCGGCACGCTGCAAGAGCTGATTTATCAGGCTAAGCAGAGCCGGGCGAGCATGGCGTTTCGTGGATTGCCGCCGCCGCCCTCCAGCGGAGGCAAAAAACGCAGGAAAAGCGCCGGCAAGGCGCAGGAGAAGAGTGAATGAAGCGTGGACTCAGTAGGGTATTGGCTGCCGCGGCCCTGATGTTTTCCGGCCTGGCGGTCGCCAATCGCGGCGATGTGGACGTGGTGTTACCGGTTTCGCCGGAGATTTGGGGCACGGCCAAAAGCGGCGTCAACCCACCGCCGGCACAGCCCTGCAACCGCTGTTGCGTCTACCAGAATCAAAACTATTCCGAGGGCGCGGTGCTTAAAGTGGAAGGGGAAGTGCTGCAGTGCGTGCGTGAGCCTAACACCATCGGCACCAACCCTTTGATTTGGGTGCGATTGAAGAAGTGACAATGTAACCTGTCGCCGCGCTCAGCGTGCACCGCTTTGCGCGGCGATATAGTCCGCCAGCAGTGGAACGTCGGCGGGCGCCAGGGCGTATTCCTGCGCCTGCTGCGGCGTAACCCAGACCAACGCCGAGTGGCAGCGCTGTTGCAGTTCACCGGAGAACTCCGTGACTTGCCAGGCGTGCAGGCGGATGATGCGTTCGCCTTGCTGCCACTGATTGCTACCCACATAGTCGCCGATACGGGCGCAAATCCCCAATTCTTCATCCAGCTCGCGCGCCAGCGCTTCTGGCTGGCTTTCGCCCGTTTCAACCTTGCCGCCGGGAAACTCCCACTGACCGGCCTGATCGCTGCCTGTGCCGCGCTGGGCCAGTAAAATTTGACCGTTCTGTTCCAGAATAGCGGCTACCACGTCGATAATTTTCATTGGCTTCACAGGGTAAAACCCCGGCGAGCGCCGGGGTGATGGGGTTACAGCGTAAATTCCGCCCAGACCGGCGCATGGTCGGAAGGTTTTTCCATGCTGCGGGTTTGGTAATCGATGCCGGTGGCGATGCAGCGCGAAGCCAGCGGGGTGCTGGCCAGCAGCAGATCGATACGCAGGCCGCGGTTGTCGTCGAACCCTTTGGAACGGTAGTCGAACCACGAGAATTCGTCGTTGCGCCCCGGGTTGGCGTGGCGATAGGTGTCTACCAGGCCCCAGTTCAGCAGGCGGTCCATCCATTCGCGCTCTTCCGGCAGGAAGGAACACTTCCCGGTGCGCAGCCAGCGTTTACGGCTGTCTTCGCCGATGCCAATGTCATAATCGCTCGGGCTGATGTTCATGTCACCCATGATCAACACCGGGGACTCCGCCGACAGCTGCTGCTCCAGGTAGTTTTGCAAATCCTGATAAAAGCGTGTTTTAGCCGGGAATTTGATCGGGTGGTCGCGGCTTTCACCTTGCGGGAAGTAGCCGTTGATCACCGTCAGTGTGCCCTGCGGCGTCGCCAGATCGGCCATGATGATGCGACGCTGCGCATCTTCTTCATCGGTCGGGAAACCGCGGCGCACGGCCAGAGGCTCCGCTTTGGTCAGCAGCGCTACGCCGTAATGGCCTTTTTGCCCGTGATAGAACACGTGATACCCGTGCTGGCTGACTTCTTCCAGCGGGAACATGTCGTCGTGAACTTTCGTTTCTTGCAGGCCGATCACGTCGGGCTGGTGCTGTTCGATAATTGCCGCCAGCTGATGCGGACGCGCGCGCAGTCCATTGATATTAAAAGAGACAAACTTCATGAGCGGTGCCGTTTTCACGAGAAAAATGTGCTGTGATAGTAGCAGAGTTTGGCGGGAAATGTAACGCAGACAGCGGCAGGACCGCTGGCTGCGCAGCGGGTTTATTTCGCCCAGCGGTCGTAATTTTTGGGTTGATAATCGTCAAACTGTTGCAGCAGCGTTTGCGCCGATTCACTGATGTGCAGGGTGCCGAGATAGTCGTGGCGCATAAAGCCCTGATCGGCGACGTGTTCGAGGAATTGGCTCAGCGGGCGGTAGAAGCCGTTAACGTTCAGCAGGCCGACCGGCTTGTTGTGATAGCCGATTTGCCCCCAGGTCCAGATTTCAAACAGCTCTTCCAGCGTGCCGATGCC
Source organism: Serratia sp. HRI (assembly GCF_010119335.3). NCBI lineage: Bacteria > Pseudomonadati > Pseudomonadota > Gammaproteobacteria > Enterobacterales > Yersiniaceae > Serratia > Serratia sp. HRI. Next base: position 5,140,988 of record NZ_CP083690.1, read on the forward strand.
GCCGGGCAGGGCGATAAAACCGTCCGCCAGCGCGGCCATACGGGCTTTGCGCGTATGCATATCAGGCACCACTTCCAGTTCGGTCAGGCCGCGATGCGCGGTTTCCGCTTCAACCAGGCGCTCGGGGATAATGCCGACAGCTTCACCGCCCGCCGCCAACACGGCATCTGCCACGATCCCCATCAATCCTTTCTTGCCGCCGCCATAGATTAAACGGCGCCCCTGTGCGGCCAGCAGCTGTCCCAGTTGACGAGCCTGCTCGGCATAAGCGGGATTGACGCCTTCGCTGGCGCCACAAAAAACGCAAATATTGTTTCGCATCCACCTGTTCCTTACTGCACTAAAGAAGCCAGTGGTATAGCGAATTGTCGGCCGGAGTTCAAGTTACGGCTGGGAGTGAGGAAATAAAACATCGAGGTGAAAGCGGGGAATAAGGGGAGATAAATTGAGTTTTATTGATACGAGAGCATTGGGTGCGATGTGCTTTAAGTTTGTTTGGGATTTTCTATAAAGAGATGGTGGTGGGGGAAGGATGATTCGTCGCTGTGCGACTCACCCTGCGGGCCGCGCTAAAGCGCGTTGTCTCACTGCGTGAGACTCGAACCTTAGTCGAAGTTTCTCATCCTTCCCCGGTGCGGAGCGTTATGGATGCGATGTGTTTTAACTTGGTTCAGGGATTTTTTGCAAGGGATGGTGGTGGGGGAAGGGTGATTCGTCACTGTGCGACTCACCCTGCGGGCCGCGCTAAAGCGCGTTGTCTCACTGCGTGAGACTCGAACCTTAGTCGAAGCTTCTCATCCTTCCCCGGTGCGGAGCGTTATGGATGCGATGTTTTAACTTGGTTCAGGGATTTTTTTGCAAAGGATGGTGGTGGGGGAAGGATTCGAACCTTCGAAGTCTGTGACGGCAGATTTACAGTCTGCTCCCTTTGGCCGCTCGGGAACCCCACCATGATATTCATGGATTTACTAATTGTTGTTCCGGTTTTATCCGGAAGAAACCTGGCCGGCTTCTTTACTGCCTCTTCGCTCCTGGCGGAGAAAAGATGGTGGTGGGGGAAGGATTATTCGTCACTTCGTTCCTCACCCTTCGGGCCGCGCTAAAGCACGTTATCCTTCCCTTTCTGATTCGCTTTAACCCAATGCGTATCAGCAACGAAAAGATGGTGGTGGGGGAAGGATTCGAACCTTCGAAGTCAGTGACGGCAGATTTACAGTCTGCTCCCTTTGGCCGCTCGGGAACCCCACCATATACATGGCTATTTAATTGGCCTTGCTTGCGAGAGCGCTGTCTCGGTAAGCGGGGCGCATCATATCAAATGAAGCGGATGTGTAAAGCATTGAAATGCAGAAAATGAATCGTTTGCCGTTTTTTTATTCTTGACGGTGCATCCCTGAACGAAATGCACCGATTTATTGAGCGATTACAGAATAACGGTGCGGTTGCCATAGACGAAGACGCGCTGTGCCAGCACCTGATACAGCGCGCGGCTGAGCACATTTTTCTCTACGTCGCGCCCGGCGCGCATCATATCCTCGGCGGAATAGGTGTGATCGACGTGGATCACGTCCTGCATGATGATCGGGCCTTCGTCGAGATTGTCGTTAACATAGTGGGCGGTGGCGCCGATGATTTTTACCCCGCGCTCATAGGCCTGGTGGTAAGGGCGCGCGCCGATAAACGCCGGCAGGAACGAATGGTGAATGTTGATCACCTGATTCGGATAATGCTGCACGAAGGCCGGGGTTAGCACGCGCATATATTTGGCCAGCACCACGTAATCCGGCTGATATTGATCGATCTGGGCCGTCATTTCTCGGTCGTGCTGTTCACGCGTCAAGCCTTCGTGGCTCACCAGATGGAAAGGAATATCGAAACGTTCCACGAGCGATTGCAGCGTGTCGTGGTTGCCGATCACGGCGGCGATTTCAACGTCGAGGCCGCCATAGGCGCTTTTCATCAACAGATCGCCCAGGCAGTGGGCCTCTTTGGTGACCAGCACCACGATGCGGCGGCGTCCGGTGCTGTGCAGCTCGCGCAGCGAACCTTCCGGCAGCGCGCTGTCCAGATCGGCCAGCAGCGTGTTGTCGTTGAAAATGCCTTCCAGCTCGGTACGCATGAAGAAACGCCCGGTGCGGTGATCGACGAACTCATTATTCTGAACGATATTGAGTTCGTGCTTGTAACAGATGTTGGTGATCTTGGCGATCAGCCCTTTGGCGTCCGGGCAGATGGTGCGTAACACTTTCCGTTGTACATTTTGGTGTGGCATGGGTTTGAGGATCCTGTCTGATACTGAACGGCCTGTCTGCGCAGGCGTAAACGTGAAGCGCCGGCCGGCTAGCGCCCGCAGCACTTCTTGTATTTTTTCCCTGAGCCACAGGGACAAATCGCATTTCTGCCGGGCTGGGGTTTGGTGCCGTCGATATAATACCAACGTTGATCGCGACGAAGGAAGCGCGAGCGCTCATGCATCGCCTGCGGTTCGCCGCTTTCGCCGTCGGTAAAACGTGCGATGAATTCGACGAAGCCTTCGTCCGGCTCATGACCGGCTTTCTCTTCCACGATCGTCAGGCCCAGCCATTCGGTATTTTTAAAGCTGTCGACGATCGCATTGCGCCAGGCCTCGGCACCGCAGTCGGGGTGCCAGGTAGCGATCAGATAATCGACGTTATGATTCACGTAGGCGGTGAAGCGTGAACGCATCAGCTGGCCGGGCGTCGGCGCCGGTTGGTTGCCGCTGATAAAAGGGGCACAGCACGCGTTATACGCCAGTCCGCTGCCGCATGGGCATGATTCGGGCAAAATAACTCCTGAGAAGACGAGGCAGAAAATGAATTTAGCGCATATGTTACCTAACAATATTCGTCAGTGACAATCTACCCTGAAAGCAGATACCCCTGTTACCGAGAGGATGGCGCTATGCGGCAAATCAAGATCGGACTGGCGCTGGGAGCTGGCTCGGCTAAAGGCTGGGCGCACATCGGCGTGATCAATGCGTTAAAGAAACTGGGAATTGAGGTCGATATCGTTGCCGGCTGCTCTGTCGGTGCGTTAGTGGGCGCGGCGTTCGCCAGCCATCGCCTGCCGGCGATGGAGCAGTGGGTGCGGTCGTTCAGCTATTGGGACGTGATTCGTCTGATGGACTTTTCCTGGCAGCGTGGTGGCTTGTTACGCGGCGATCGCGTGTTTAACGCCGTCGGACAGCTGTTGAAGATCAACGATATTGCCGAATGCGCGCTGAAGTTCGGCGCCGTGACGACCAATCTCAGCACCGGCCGCGAACTGTGGCTGACCGAAGGCGATATTCATCAGGCGGTGCGCGCTTCCTGCAGCATGCCTGGCCTGTTGGCGCCGGTGTGGGCCGACGGCTATTGGCTGGTGGATGGCGCGGTGGTCAATCCGGTGCCGGTGTCCCTTTGCCGGGCGCTGGGGGCCGATATCGTCATCGCGGTCGATCTGCAGCATGACGCGCACCTGATGCAGCAGGATTTGTTCTCGGTACGCATTGAGGACGAGAGTTCGGACGATGCGCCTGCCGATACCTGGCGCGGGCGTCTGAGAGAACGCGTCGGCAGAATGCGACAGCGTAAACCGACGACGGCGCCGACGGCGATGGAGATTATGGGCACCTCGATTCAGATGCTGGAAAATCGCCTGAAGCGTAACCGGATGGCGAGCGATCCGCCGGACGTGTTGATCCAACCTTTCTGCCCGCAAATCTCGACGCTGGATTTCCACCGCGCCGATGAAGCGATCGAGGCAGGGTTACTGGCGGTGGAAAAACAACTGGATCGGTTGTTGCCGTTGATAAAAAATAGATAATTCTCGGTTCTCGGTTGGCAATGCGCGGTCGGTCTGATTCAGACGAGCATAAGTGACCTTTTTGAGCCACTATTACACTATGGAAAGGGACGAGGCTCGGCTGATGGCATTACCACTCACTCACAAACGCATCTTGATCGTTGAGGACGAACAGGTTTTTCGTTCCGTGCTGGTCGGTTATTTGACCTCGCTGGGCGCTGAAACCGGCGAGGCGAACAACGGTTTGCAGGCGCTGAGTGCCGTCGATGACTTCAAGCCCGATCTGATTCTGTGCGATCTCGCGATGCCGGAAATGGGCGGTATCGAATTCGTTGAGCACCTGCGTTTGCAGGGGGGGCAGATCCCGGTGCTGGTGATCTCGGCCACCGACAAGATGGCCGACATTGCCAAGGTGTTGCGCTTGGGCGTACAGGATGTCCTGCTGAAGCCCCTGACCGATCTCAATCGCCTGCGTGAAGCGGTGCTGGCGTGTTTATACCCCAATATGTTCACCTCTCAGGCGATTGAAGAAGTTGAGCTGTTTCAGGATTGGGATGCGCTGAGCAAAAACCCTTCAGAAGCCGTCAAACTGCTTAAACAACTGCAACCGCCGGTACAGCAGACCATTGCACATTGCCGGATCAACTATCGGCAGTTAACCACGGGTGAAAATCCCGGCCTGGTGCTGGATATTGCCGCGTTGTCAGAAAAAGACCTGGCATTCTACTGCCTGGACGTCACGCGCGCCGGCGATAATGGCGTATTGGCGGCATTGCTGTTGCGCGCATTATTTAATGGGTTGCTGCAAGACCATCTGGCTAATCAACAACATCGTCTGCCGCAAATGTCAGCATTGTTAAAGCAGGTTAATCAATTATTGCGGCAGGGGAAATTAGATGGCCAATTCCCACTGTTGCTGGGATATTATCACGCCGAAAATAAGAACCTGATTCTGGTCTCCGCCGGGCTGCATGCCAACGTCAATACCGGGGATAATCAAATTCAGCTGAGCAACGGCGTACCGCTGGGGACGCTGGGGGCGACCTACATGAACCAGATCAGTCAACGTTGCACCGCCTGGCAATGTCAGGTGTGGGGCAGCGGGGGCCGATTGCGGCTGATGCTGAGCGCTGAATAACGGGCCCCGAGCGGCGAGATCTTAAGCTATTCACTTATCGGCAATTAAACCGTTTATTTATTCTCCCGATTATCAGAACGGGTAATAGTCCTAAATGTTTTCTATTTGTGTTCTGGCTAATGCTCGGCACGCATAAGCTGGTATACTCCGAAGGTTTTTTTATATCGAGCCCAAGCTCATAAAATGAGCGCTTTAGCTTTAAGAGAGGAAATAATGCCTGCTGTAAATCGCAAAGTCAGAAAAGCCGTGATCCCGGTTGCAGGCTTGGGTACGCGGATGTTACCGGCCACCAAAGCCATTCCAAAAGAAATGCTGCCGCTGGTTGATAAACCGCTGATCCAATACGTCGTCAATGAGTGCATTGCGGCAGGGATTAACGAGATTGTGCTGGTCACTCACTCCTCCAAAAACTCGATCGAAAACCACTTTGATACCAGTTTCGAACTGGAAGCGATGCTGGAAAAACGCGTCAAGCGCCAATTGCTGGATGAAGTACAGTCGATCTGCCCGAAAGGCGTTACCGTGATGCAAGTCCGCCAGGGGAATGCTAAAGGCCTGGGACACGCTATCATGTGCGCCTACCCGATGGTGGGCGATGAGCCGGTCGCCGTGGTGTTGCCGGACGTGATCCTCGACGAATATAGCGCCGATCCGAGAAAAGACAACCTGCACGACATGCTGCAGCGCTTCGAAGCCACCGGCGTCAGCCAGATCATGGTTGAACCCGTGCCGCACAAGGATGTCGGAAACTACGGCGTAGCCGACTGCAAGGGCGTCGATCTGCAACCTGGTGAAAGCGCGCCGATGGTCAGCGTGGTCGAGAAGCCGTCGCCGGATAAAGCGCCTTCCAACCTGGCGATTGTCGGTCGTTACGTGCTGTCCGCCGATATTTGGCCGCTGTTGGCGAAAACGCCTCCAGGCGCCGGCGACGAAATTCAGCTGACTGACAGCATCGAAATGTTGATGCAGCAGGAAACGGTGGAAGCGTATCACCTGAAAGGCGTGAGCCATGATTGTGGCAACAAACTGGGTTACATGCAGGCATTTGTGGAATACGGCATGCGCCATGCCAGCCTCGGTAAAGAATTTTCTCAGTGGCTGCAACAGGTTGTTGCCGCTGACAAGAAATAATTGAGTGATCTTTCGTCTTAATTTGAAAAACTAGGATTTTCACATGAAAGTAACAGTTTTTGGTATTGGTTATGTGGGTCTGGTGCAGGCCGCCGTGCTGGCTGAAGTTGGCCATGACGTTATGTGCATTGACGTCGATGAGCGAAAAGTCGAAAACCTGAAAAAAGGAAATATCCCGATTTTTGAACCGGGCCTGACGCCGCTGGTGCAGCAAAACTATGAGGCCGGCCGTCTGCATTTCACTACCGATGCCAAAGCGGGCGTGGCGCACGGGAATATCCAGTTCATCGCCGTCGGTACGCCGCCGGATGAAGACGGTTCCGCTGACCTGAAATATGTCACTGCGGTTGCGCGCACCATCGCCGAGCACATGACCGATCGTAAAGTGGTGATCGACAAGTCCACCGTTCCGGTCGGCACGGCGGACAAAGTGCGTCAGGTGATGGCGGAAACGCTGGCGAAACGCGGCAGCAGTGTGCCGTTCGACGTGGTGTCTAACCCGGAATTCCTGAAGGAAGGTGCGGCGGTAGCAGACTGTATGCGCCCTGAGCGCATCGTTATCGGTACCGATAATAAAGATGTGATCGAACCTATTCGCGAACTGTACGAGCCGTTTAACCGCAATCACGATCGTATGATCATGATGGATATCCGTAGCGCAGAGCTGACCAAGTATGCCGCTAACTGCATGCTGGCGACCAAGATCAGCTTTATGAACGAAATGTCCAACCTGGCGGAAATGCTGGGGGCGGACATTGAGAAAGTGCGTCAGGGCATCGGTTCCGACTCACGCATCGGTTATCACTTCATCTACCCTGGCTGCGGCTACGGTGGTTCTTGCTTCCCGAAAGATGTCCAGGCGTTGATCCGCACGGCGGAGCAGATCGGTTACCAACCGAAGCTGCTGCAGGCGGTTGAGCAGGTCAACTACCAACAGAAAGACAAGCTGAACAGCTTTATCAAAGACTACTTCGGCAGCGATCTGAAGGGCAAAACCTTCGCGCTGTGGGGCCTGGCGTTCAAGCCGAATACCGATGACATGCGTGAAGCGTCCAGCCGCGTGCTGATGGAACAGCTGTGGGCTGCCGGCGCCACCGTTCAAGCCTACGATCCGGAAGCGATGAACGAAGTCCAACGCATCTATGGCCAGCGTGACGACTTGAAGCTGATGGGTACCAAAGAGGCTGCGCTGCACGGCGCCGATGCTCTGGTGATCTGCACCGAATGGCAGAATTTCCGCGCACCGGACTTCGACGTGATCAAAAGTGAACTGAAACAGCCGGTGATCTTCGATGGACGTAACCTGTACGATCCGGAGCGTTTGGAGAATCGCGGCTTTACCTACTACGCGATTGGCCGCGGCGCCTCGATTAAACCGGTTATTTAAGGAGTGGGCATGAAATTCCTGGTTACAGGCGCCGCAGGATTTATTGGCTATCACGTTGCAGAGCGTTTGTTGACCGCCGGTCATCAGGTTGTCGGCATTGATAACCTGAACGACTATTATGACGTGGGCCTGAAAACGGCCCGTCTGGACAGACTGGCGGATAAGCCGGGATTCCGCTTTATCAAGCTGGATTTGGCCGATCGTGAAGGGATGGCGGCACTGTTCGCCGAGCATCAGTTCCAACGAGTCATTCATTTGGGGGCTCAAGCCGGCGTACGTTATTCGCTGGTCAATCCGTTGGCTTATGCGGATGCTAACCTGATCGGCCATTTAAACGTTCTGGAAGGCTGCCGTCATAATAAAGTCGAGCATTTGCTCTACGCCTCTTCCAGTTCGGTATATGGCCTGAATCGCAAGCTGCCGTTTGCGACCGAAGATTCGGTTGATCATCCGGTGTCATTGTATGCGGCAACGAAAAAGGCCAATGAGCTGATGGCACACAGCTACTCCCATTTATACGGTCTCCCGACGACGGGGCTGCGATTCTTTACCGTATATGGCCCTTGGGGGCGTCCGGATATGGCGCTGTTCAAATTCACCAAGGCCATATTGGCGGGGGAGAGCATCGATGTATATAACCACGGTGAAATGCACCGTGACTTTACTTACATTGATGATATCGCTGAGGCGATTGTACGGCTGCAGGCGGTTATTCCGCAGGCGGATCCGTCATGGACCGTTGAACAGGGATCGCCGGCGACCAGTTCCGCACCGTATCATGTTTATAATATCGGCAATAACACGCCTGTTAAACTGATGGAATATATCCGTGCGTTGGAGCAGGCATTGGGGGTGACCGCCCGTAAGAATATGCTGCCGATGCAGCCTGGCGACGTGATGGATACCAGCGCAGATACGGAAGAGCTTTATCGTGACATTGGTTTTAAACCGGAAACCAGCGTTGAAGAGGGCGTGAAGCGCTTCGTTGACTGGTATAAGGCATTCTACCAGGTTCAATAATTGAACGTGGGTAAATGCGATAAAGGGGGCCTTAGGGGCCCTTTTTTTTCACTGAAATTTCATGATCGAAGGAAAAGCGAATTAGGATATTTACTAAAAGGATAGGGGGGGTACAGAACGATAAGCTTTAAAATGAAAAGGCCCCCCGCAGGGAGCCTTTCTGATACGGACTGAATCGCTATTACAGCAGGAAATCGTCCAGAGATTTACCTTGCTCTTCGATAGCTTTCTTAATCACCGCAGGAGTACGGCCTTGGCCGGTCCAGGTTTTCAGCTCGCCGTTTTCGTCTTTATATTGGTATTTAGCAGGACGTGCTGCACGTTTTGCTTTACCGGCAGCCTTGTTGGCAGCCATGGTTTGCAGCAGTTCATTCGGGTCGATACCGTCAGCAATCAGCATTTCGCGGTATTGCTGCAGCTTACGAGTGCGTTCTTCGATTTCTGCTTGAGCCTGGCTGTCTTCTTCGCGACGTTCGTTCACAACAACTTCCAGTTTCTCGAGCATTTCTTCCAGCGTTTCCAGAGTGCATTCTCTTGCCTGGGCGCGCAGGGTGCGGATGTTGTTCAAAATCTTTAATGCTTCGCTCATTGTCCTAGTCTCAAATTATATTGGTGGGGGGCGTCTCGATAATAATAGAGTGCTCTTTTCTTTTCTGCAATAGCCAAATTGACTTGAATACTCAAATTTACCTTTAAAGAAACCGTTAATCGGATCAGTCCGACAAATAATAGGAAGGTCTGTTAACTATTACCTTCATCGAGCTTAAGTCAAAATTTCAGCAGACAGGCTTTAAAGGGCGCGTGTCGCAAGGCTTTCATCGATAAGTTATCGCCGTAATTTATATCAATATTACAATGGGTTCTGTGGGCTTAATCACGCCATGGCAAGGCAGACATTGTAAACAATAGGGGTATATAGGTAAAGATTGCGTCAGGTAACGTCGGGGCATCGGCGAAGGCGATTAAATGCCCGTTATTGGCCTCACGTATAATAGACAGGCGTTCCGCCGCAGCTACGGCGCCTGCGGAGGGGAAAGGGCAGCTATGCATTAATGGGCAAATGCCTGGGGCTAACCATTAGCAAGAATTAATAGTGATGACAGGCATACATTATCCTGTAAATAGCTGTAAAAAGAACATGCCGACAGAACGATATGTTTCGCTTGAAAGCGCATTATTACGGCGAACGCAATATTCGTTCGCTTTGGGCTGAGCCGGGGGGCGGGTTATGGTACACTCACCGTCCTAATCAACATTTGAATATTTCTTATACCATCGGAGTGGCGGGGCCATGGCTCAACTTTATTTTTATTACTCTGCGATGAATGCCGGCAAGTCTACCGCGCTGCTACAGTCTTCATATAACTATCAAGAGCGTGGTATGCGCACGCTGGTGTTCACCGCGGAGATCGATCACCGCTATGGTGTAGGCAAAGTCAGCTCGCGCATCGGGTTATCTTCGCAGGCCCAGCTCTATAACAACGACTCAATGCTTTTCGCCATGATTCAGCAAGAGCATCAGCAGCAGCAGGTGCATTGTGTGCTGCTCGATGAAAGCCAGTTCCTGACCAAAGCGCAGGTTGAGCAATTGTGCGATGTGGTGGACCAACTGGACATTCCCGTATTGTGTTACGGCCTGCGCACCGATTTTCTCGGTGAGTTGTTTACCGGTAGCCAATATTTGCTGGCCTGGGCCGATAAGCTGGTGGAATTGAAAACCATCTGTCACTGCGGGCGCAAAGCCAATATGGTGCTGCGACTGGACGAGAATGGCAAAGCGATGCATGCCGGCGAACAGGTGGTGATAGGCGGTAACGAGAGCTATGTCTCCGTCTGCCGCAAGCATTATAAAGAGGCGATTCACTCCCTGGATTAGGAGTGAAAACGCCGTCAGAGCCCGCTGAAGCGTTTTGGCGGCGTGAGTCGAAATGCAGCGCCTCAGGCGCAATAAAAAACCCGCCGTTGGCGGGTTTTTTTATCGGTTCACGGAACCGTTATTTCTTGGGCTTCTTTACCGCGGTTTTGGCGGCAGCCGGAGCGGCCGCTTCCTCTTCTACCGCTTCGCTGAATTCGCGGCCGTAGAAGGTATCCAGCATGATTTGCTTCAGCTCGGCAATCAGCGGATAGCGTGGGTTGGCGCCGGTACATTGGTCGTCGAATGCGTCTTCCGACAGCTTGTCGACTTTCGCCAGGAAGTCCGCTTCCTGCACACCCGCCTCACGGATGGAGGTTGGGATGCCCAACTCGGTTTTCAGCTCGTCCAGCCAGGCCAGCAGTTTCTCAATCTTCTGCGCAGTGCGGTCGCCCGGTGCGCTCAGGCCGAGGTGGTCGGCGATTTCAGCGTAGCGGCGGCGCGCCTGAGGGCGGTCGTACTGGCTGAAGGCCGTCTGCTTGGTCGGGTTGTCGTTCGCGTTGTAGCGAATGACGTTGGAAATCAGCATCGCGTTGGCCAGGCCGTGCGGAATGTGGAACTCCGAACCCAGCTTGTGCGCCATGGAGTGACAGACCCCGAGGAAGGCGTTGGCGAAGGCGATACCGGCGATGGTGGCGGCGTTGTGCACGCGTTCACGGGCAACCGGATTTTTCGCGCCTTCTTTATAGCTGGCCGGCAGATACTCTTTCAACAGTTTCAGCGCTTGCAACGCCTGGCCGTCGGAGTATTCGTTCGCCAGCACCGAAACGTAGGCTTCCAGCGCGTGGGTGACCGCATCCAGACCGCCGAAGGCGCACAGGGATTTCGGCATGTTCATCACCAGGTTGGCATCGACAATTGCCATGTCCGGGGTCAGCGCATAGTCGGCCAACGGGTATTTCTGTCCGGTGGTGTCGTCGGTTACGACGGCAAACGGCGTGACTTCCGAACCGGTGCCTGACGTGGTAGTGATGGCGATCATTTTCGCTTTCACGCCCATTTTCGGGAACTTGTAGATACGCTTACGGATGTCCATGAAGCGCAGCGCCAGATCCTCGAAGTGGGTTTCAGGGTGTTCGTACAGCACCCACATGATTTTCGCGGCGTCCATCGGCGAACCGCCGCCCAGCGCGATGATGACGTCCGGTTTGAAGGAGTTCATCTGCTCTGCGCCTTTGCGCACGATGCTCAGCGTCGGATCGGCTTCCACTTCGAAGAACACTTCGGTTTCGATGCCGTGAGACTTCAGAACTTTGGTGATCTGGTCGGCATAGCCGTTGTTGAACAGGAAGCGGTCGGTCACGATGAAGGCGCGTTTTGCCCCGTCGGTCGCCACTTCTTCCAGCGCGATAGGCAGCGAGCCCCGGCGGAAGTAGATCGATTTCGGAAGTTTATGCCACAACATGTTTTCTGCTCGCTTCGCTACAGTTTTCTTGTTGATCAGGTGTTTAGGTCCGACGTTCTCAGAGATGGAGTTACCACCCCAGGAGCCGCAACCCAGCGTCAGCGAAGGCGCGAGTTTGAAGTTATACAGGTCGCCGATACCGCCCTGAGAAGCCGGGGTGTTGATCAGGATACGAGCCGTTTTCATTTTATCGCCGAAGTAGGCGATGCGAGCCGTTTGGTTATCCTGGTCGGTGTACAGGCAGGAGGTGTGGCCGATACCGCCCATGGCGACCAGTTTTTCAGCTTTGGCGACGGCGTCTTCGAAGTCTTTGGCCCGGTACATCGCCAGGGTAGGCGACAGTTTTTCATGGGCGAAAGGCTCGGACTCGTCGACCAGCTTCACTTCGCCGATCAGCACTTTGGTGTTGGCCGGCACTTTGATGCCTGCCATCTCGGCGATTTTCGGTGCGGATTGCCCCACGATGGCCGCGTTCAGACCGCCGTTTTTCAGGATGATGTCCTGAACCGCTTTCAGTTCTTTACCCTGCAGCAGATAGCCGCCGTGGGAAGCGAAGCGTTCGCGTACCGCATCATAAATAGAGTCGACGACGATAACCGACTGTTCGGAAGCGCAGATAACGCCGCTGTCGAAGGTTTTGGACATCAGGATAGAGGCGACCACGCGCTTGATGTCTGCGGTTTCGTCTACCACGACCGGGGTATTACCGGCACCGACGCCGATGGCAGGCTTGCCGGAGCTGTAGGCTGCCTTCACCATGCCCGGGCCACCGGTGGCCAGGATCAGGTTGATGTCCGGGTGGTGCATCAGCTGGTTGGACAGCTCGACGGTCGGTTGGTCGATCCAACCGATGATGTCTTTTGGCGCGCCGGCGGCGATAGCGGCTTGCAGCACGATATCGGCGGCTTTATTGGTGGCATTCTTCGCACGCGGGTGCGGCGAGAAGATGATGCCGTTACGGGTTTTCAGGCTGATCAGCGCTTTGAAGATCGCGGTAGAAGTTGGGTTGGTGGTAGGAACGATACCGCAAATCAAGCCGATAGGTTCGGCGATGGTGATGGTACCGAAGGTGTCATCTTCAGACAGGATGCCACAGGTTTTTTCGTCTTTATAGGCGTTGTAGATGTACTCGGAAGCGAAGTGGTTTTTGATCACTTTGTCTTCGACGATACCCATTCCGGATTCTTCCACGGCCATTTTGGCCAACGGGATACGGGCATCAGCAGCGGCGAGGGCGGCAGCGCGGAAGATTTTATCCACTTGCTCTTGAGTGAAGTTGGCATATTCGCGCTGGGCTTTTTTGACACGTGCGACAAGCTCGTTCAGTTCAGCGACATTCGTTACAGCCATAATGCTCTCCTGATAATGTTAAACTCTTTCAGTAAATAAGCCGTGCGAGCCACTAGTATAGCCATAACGGGAATAAACGGTGATGAGAATACCGGGGCTTTCCCACGTTATTTCTTCGCATGCTGCTGATTTGCTTAAAGAGCTTTACCCTACGCTAGCCGGAGGGGCAGACCGTGAGGAGAACGGAATCGGCGATGTGGCCACCCACTTTGTTCTACTCCCTGCCTACGACTAAGAGCTTACCCACTGTTGGGTAGTTGATTTGTGATCTAAATCATGAAAACTGCAAGCTGACACCTTTCAGCTTGCTGGTGTTGGGAATCATTCTTGATAACTGTGAGCAATGACTCTTTTTTCAACATAAAAAATCAAAAGGCCATACATCACTTTAACAAAGGACATTTGTTTCGCTGTATAACTTGCTGACAGTCAAAAATGCTGCTCTGGCCGGATGGATTACCCGCGGCAATTCCATTACATTAGCGCGCATAGGCAGCACACCTTTTTATAGTACTTAACGCGGAGCCATCTGTGGGCCAATCTCTGTTGGATCTTTCCGGCTTTATCAAGTTCTTTGTCGGTCTGTTTGCACTGGTCAACCCGGTGGGCATTTTGCCGGTGTTCATCAGCATGACCAGTTACCAGGCGGAAGCAGGGCGCAATAAAACCAACCTGACCGCCAACCTGTCGGTCGCCATCATTCTGTGGACCTCGCTGTTCCTGGGGGAAGGGATCCTGCGGATGTTCGGCATCTCTATCGATTCGTTCCGCATCGCCGGCGGGATTCTGGTGGTGACCATCGCCATGTCGATGATCAGCGGCAAGCTGGGGGAAGACAAACAGAACAAACAGGAGAAGTCGGAGAGCGCGATCCGCGAAAGCATCGGCGTGGTGCCGTTAGCGCTGCCGCTGATGGCGGGGCCCGGGGCGATCAGTTCCACTATCGTGTGGAGCTCCCGTTATCACAACTGGCAAAGCCTGCTCGGTTTTACGGTCGCTATCGCCTTGTTCGCCTTTTGCTGCTGGCTGTTGTTCCGTGCCGCGCCGCTGTTGGTGCGTTTGCTGGGGCAGACCGGCATCAACGTGATCACCCGTATCATGGGGCTGCTGCTGATGGCGCTCGGCATCGAGTTTATCGTTACCGGCATTAAGGCGATATTCCCCGGCCTGTTGTAATACGCCTTGTTTAGCCGCGCACCTTTCGCGTTAGCGCGGCTAAAATTAATTTTAAAGTTTAAATTATTTATTGGCTCGCATTATTATAGTGCACAGGATGAATAAAATTTATGCGGTTGCACTCTTATGTTGCATAAATCTCATGTTGTTGCTCAAAAAAAACGCTAAGCGTTATTTCAATCACTTTTCCTCCCCCATTTCTGCCCATTTCGCCCCCGCTAAACGGTCACGCTGTTGTTAAATTAGTCACATCATTCTGTGGGGCTTGTCTCACTTTCATCCAGGTGTTATTAGTGATTAACCGCACATAGGCAGGTGTTTGTTCTTTGAATGGTTGGATTGTTAACTGAATGTTTCTTTTTGCGGCGATGAGATCGTGCTGATGGTTTCAATTGAAATGAATTTGGTTTTTTTGTCTTTAAAATCATGCTGATGATCTCGATTTTTCCTGCCTTCTATCCTGGAGGCCGGATTGGGCTTCGTGCGATAAAAGAGAATTGCTTAACATTTTCGTAAAATTTATTGGCTATGGAATTTGGCTTCTGCTAATTTCCGAGCAACTTTCCCGTGGTCAATTAACTGAAATGCGCCACAAAAACGGGAATGATTTTTGCTGGTATCCGTTTATTTAGAATTCTTATAAACACTTCACAAACTTCGATAAGCGATGCTTGTCGGTGAAAAGGAGCCTCGATTATGCAGCAAACCCTGAAGCGTACTTCTTTGACCTTGTTGATTAGCGGCGCGCTGGGCGCCGGCGCCGTAAATAGCAGTTTGGCGGCAGAGGTTCCGGCCGGCGTCCAATTGGCGCAGCAGCAGAATATTGTGATCAACAACGGTAGCGAAGTGGCTTCATTGGATCCGCATAAGGTTGAGGGCGTACCGGAAAGCAATATCATTCTTAACCTGCTGGAAGGGCTGGTGAGCACCGATGCCAACGGGCATGTGGTGCCGGCGGCGGCGACAAGCTGGGAAAACCAGAATTATCAGCAGTGGACCTTCCACCTGCGCCCCGGCGCGGTGTGGAGCGACGGCAGCCCGGTGACCGCGCAAGACTTCGTCTACAGCTGGCAGCGTCTGGCCGATCCGAAAATCGCTTCGCCCTATGCCAGCTACCTGCAATACACCAAAGTCGAGAATATCGACGACATCCTGACCGGTAAGAAGAGCCCGCAGACCCTCGGCGTTAAGGCGCTGGACGACCAGACGCTGCAGTTGACCCTGAGCGAACCGGTGCCGTATTTCATCAGCATGCTGAGCCATACTCCACTCAAACCGGTGAAACAGGCGGTGGTGGAGAAATTCGGCGATAAATGGACGCTGCCCGCCAACTATGTCGGCAACGGCGCTTATCGGCTGAAAGCGTGGGTGGTGAACGAGCGCATTGTGCTGGAGCGCAGCCCGAGCTACTGGAACAACAAGCAAACGGTGATCAATCAGGCGACCTTCCTGCCGATTACCTCGGAAGTCAGCGACGTCAACCGCTTCCGCAGCGGCGAGATCGACATCACCAACAGCGCCATTCCGCCGTACCTGTACGTCAAGATGAAACGCGAAATGCCTGAGCAGCTGCACGTTAACCCTTATCTGTGTACCTTCTATTACGAGCTCAATAACAAGCGGGCGCCGTTCACCGATCCGCGCGTGCGTACGGCGGTGAAGATGACGCTGGATCGCGACATTATCGCCAACAAGATCATGGGCCAGGGGCAAATCCCGGCCTACAGCTTCACGCCGCCCTTCACGGAAGGCGCCAGCTTCACTCAGCCTGCGTGGGCCGGCTGGAGTCAGGAGCAACGCAACGCCGAAGCCAGGAAACTGCTGGCGGAAGCGGGCTACAGCGACGCCAAGCCGCTGAAGTTCTCGCTGCTGTACAACACCTCCGATCAAAACAAACAGCAGGCGATCGCTGCCGCGTCGATGTGGAAAAAGAATCTGGGCGCCGAGGTCACGCTGCGCAACCAGGAATGGAAAACTTCGCTGGAGAGTCGCCATCAGGGGCAATACGACGTGGCGCGTGCCACCTGGTGCGGGGATTACAACGAACCCAGCGCGTTCCTGAACCTGGTCCTGTCCAACAGCAGCATCAATACCGTGTTCTACAAGAGCCCGGCGTTCGACGCCATCATGGCCGCCACGCTGAAGGCGCCGGATGAGGCCGCGCGCGCCGCGCTCTATCAGCAGGCGGAAGCGCAGCTGGACAAAGACTCCGCGTTGGTCCCCGTTTATTACCGCGTCAGCGCGCGTTTGATCAAGCCGACGGTGGGTGGGTTCACCGGCAAAGATCCGCTGGACTATACCGACGTTAAAAATCTTTACATTATCAAGCAGTAAAGGGATATTCCTCACGCCGAGGCGCTGGGGAATATAGGGAAGGCCGGCCGCCGCATTCGTTCCGCGGCGGCGGGAAAACAGAGTCCGCTTACGGGCAACGCAGGTTCCACGAAGAGCCTGTGATAATAAAAAACTGGAGTCGATAAGTATGACCAACATCACGAAGAAAACGCTCATTGCCGCCGGCGTCATCGCCGCGCTGGGTATCACAGCAACCACCAGCGCTTTCGCCGCTGACGTCCCGGCGGGCGTGCAGCTGGCCGACAAGCAAGAAATCGTCAAAAACAACGGTTCCGAAGTGCAGTCGCTGGATCCGCACAAGATCGAGGGCGTGCCGGAAAACAACGTCACGCGCGACCTGATGGAAGGCCTGGCGAACAACAGCCCGAACGGTTCCATCGTGCCGGGCGTCGCGGAAAGCTGGGATAACAAGGATTTCAAAGTCTGGACCTTCCACCTGCGTAAAGACGCAAAATGGTCCAATGGCAAGCCGGTGACGGCGCAAGATTTCGTCTACAGCTGGCAGCGCGTGGTGGATCCGAAAACCGCATCGCCTTACGCCAGCTACCTGCAGTACGCCCATGTGGAAAACGTCGATGACATCATCGCCGGTAAAAAAGACAAGTCGACGCTGGGCGTGAAGGCCATCGACGACCACACCTTCCAGGTGACCCTGAGCGAGCCGGTGCCTTATCTGGTTGAAATGACCCCGCACTACGCCATGAAGCCGGTTTACAAAGACGCGGTAGAGAAGTTTGGCGAGAAGTGGACGCTGCCGGCCAACTACGTCAGCAACGGCGCTTACAAACTGAAAGACTGGATTGTCAACGAACGCATCGTACTGGAACGCAACCCAGAATATTGGGATAACGCCAAAACCATCATCAATAAAGTGACGTTCCTGCCTATTTCGTCGGAAGTGACCGACGTTAACCGCTACCGCACCGGTGAAATCGACATGACCTACAACAACATGCCGATCGAACTGTTCCAGAAGCTGAAGAAAGAGATCCCGAAAGAGGTGCATGTCGATCCTTACCTGTGCACCTATTACTACGAAATCAACAACCAGAAGGCGCCGTTCACCGATTCGCGCGTGCGTGAAGCGCTGAAGCTGGGCATGGACCGCGACATCATCGTCAACAAGGTGAAAAACCAGGGCGACCTGCCGGCCTACAGCTTTACGCCACCATACACCGACGGTGCCAAGCTGACCGCACCGGAGTGGTTCGGCTGGACGCAGGAAAAACGCAACGAAGTGGCGAAGAAACTGCTGGCCGACGCCGGCTACGGCCCGGGCAAACCGCTGACCTTCTCCCTGTTGTACAACACCTCCGATCTGCACAAGAAGCTGGCGATCGCCGCCGCCTCCATCTGGAAGAAAAACCTGGGCGTGGACGTGAAGCTGGTGAACCAGGAGTGGAAAACCTTCCTGGATACCCGTCATCAGGGCACCTATGACGTGGCGCGCGCCGGTTGGTGTGCCGACTACAACGAGCCGAGCTCGTTCCTGAACATGATGCTGTCCGACAGCAGCAGTAACACCCCGCACTACAAGAGCGCCGAGTTCGACAAGCTGATGGCCAACGTGTTGACCGCGAAGACCAAAGACGAGCGCGCCGAGCTGTATCAGAAAGCGGAAGTTCAGCTGGATAAAGATTCCGCCATCGTTCCGCTGTATTACTATGTGAACGCCCGTTTGGTGAAACCTTACGTCGGGGGTTACACCGGCAAAGACCCGCTTGATAACGTGTACGACAAAAACCTGTACATCATCAAGCATTGATACGGTAAGAGCCGGCGGCGCAGGCCGCCGGCCCATGTTGAGAATAATAAGCCGTCATCAGGCTGTCGCACAGGGTTAGGGCAATGCTTAAATTTATACTTCGTCGCTTGTTGGAAGCGATCCCGACACTATTTATCCTTATCACCATCTCATTCTTCATGATGCGCCTGGCACCCGGCAGTCCATTTACCGGGGAACGCGCATTGCCGCCGGAAGTTATGGCGAACATCGAAGCCAAATATCATTTGAACGACCCGATCTGGAAACAGTACGGTCATTATCTGGCGCAGCTTGCGCAGGGAGACTTCGGCCCGTCCTTTAAATACAAGGACTATTCGGTGAACGATCTGGTTGCCAGCTCTTTCCCGGTGTCCGCCAAACTCGGCCTGGCCGCGTTTCTGCTGGCGGTGGTGCTGGGGGTGAGCGCAGGCGTTATCGCCGCGCTGAATCAGAACACCAAATGGGACTACACGGTGATGGGGTTCGCCATGACCGGGGTGGTGATACCCAGTTTCGTGGTGGCGCCGCTGCTGGTGCTGATCTTCGCCATCACGCTGAAATGGCTGCCGGGGGGGGGCTGGAACGGCGGCGCGCCTAAATTCATCATCCTGCCGATGGTGGCGCTGTCGCTGGCCTATATCGCCAGCATCGCCCGTATCACGCGTGGCTCGATGATTGAAGTGCTGCACTCCAACTTCATCCGTACCGCGCGCGCCAAAGGCTTGCCGATGCGTCGCATCATTTTCCGCCACGCGCTGAAGCCGGCGCTGTTGCCGGTGCTGTCCTACATGGGGCCGGCGTTCGTCGGTATCATCACCGGATCGATGGTGATCGAAACCATCTACGGTCTGCCGGGGATCGGCCAGCTGTTCGTTAACGGCGCGCTGAACCGCGACTACTCCCTGGTGCTGAGCCTGACCATTCTGGTGGGCGCCCTGACCATTCTGTTCAACGCGATCGTCGATGTGCTGTATGCGGTCATCGATCCGAAAATCCGTTATTAATCTGGAGCACGCGAATGATGTTGACTAAAAAGAACAGCGAAGCTCTGGAACACTTCAGCGAGAAGCTGGAAGTGGAAGGGCGCAGCCTGTGGCAAGACGCGCGCCGGCGCTTTATGCACAACCGTGCGGCGGTCAGCAGCCTGTTCATTCTGGTGTTGATCACGCTGTTTGTGGTGCTGGCGCCGATGCTGTCGCAGTTTGCCTACGACGATACCGATTGGGCGATGATGTCCGCCGCGCCAAGCGTGGAATCGGGGCACTATTTCGGCACTGACTCCTCCGGGCGCGATCTGCTGGTGCGCGTGGCGATCGGCGGGCGTATCTCGCTGATGGTCGGCGTGGCGGCGGCGCTGGTGGCGGTGGTGGTCGGCACGCTGTACGGCGCAATGTCCGGCTATCTGGGCGGCAAGGTCGACTCGGTGATGATGCGCCTGCTGGAGATCCTCAACTCCTTCCCGTTCATGTTCTTCGTGATCCTGCTGGTGACCTTCTTCGGCCAGAACATCCTGTTGATCTTCGTGGCGATCGGCATGGTGTCGTGGCTGGATATGGCGCGTATCGTGCGCGGCCAAACCCTCGGCCTGAAGCGTAAGGAATTCATCGAAGCGGCGCTGGTGTGCGGCGTTTCCACGCGCAATATCGTGCTGCGCCATATCGTGCCGAACGTGCTCGGCGTGGTGGTGGTGTATGCGTCGCTGCTGGTGCCGAGCATGATCCTGTTCGAATCCTTCCTCAGTTTCCTGGGGTTGGGCACGCAGGAGCCGCTCAGCAGCTGGGGCGCATTGCTCAGCGACGGCGCCAACTCAATGGAAGTTTCACCGTGGTTGCTGCTGTTCCCGGCGGGTTTCCTGGTTGTCACTCTGTTCTGTTTCAACTTTATCGGCGATGGCCTGCGTGACGCCCTCGACCCGAAAGATCGTTAAGGAGTGCAATCATGAGCACCATTGAACATCCTCAACTGCAAACCGGCGCCGGGGTCAAAACGTCGCCGCTGCTGGACGTGAAAGACCTGCGCGTCACGTTCTCCACGCCGGACGGCGACGTGACGGCGGTGAACGATCTGAACTTCGACCTGCGGGCCGGAGAAACGCTGGGCATCGTCGGTGAGTCCGGTTCCGGTAAATCGCAGACCGCGTTCGCTCTGATGGGCCTGCTGGCCAGCAATGGCCGCATCGGCGGCTCGGCCAAATTCAACGGCCGTGAAATCCTCAACCTGCCGGAAAATCAGCTCAACAAGCTGCGGGCCGAAGAGATCTCGATGATCTTCCAGGACCCGATGACCTCGCTCAACCCTTATATGCGCGTTGGCGAACAGCTGATGGAAGTGCTGATGCTGCATAAGAAAATGAGCAAAAGCGAAGCCTTTGAAGAGTCGGTACGCATGCTCGACGCGGTGAAAATGCCGGAAGCGCGCAAGCGCATGCGTATGTATCCGCATGAGTTTTCCGGCGGCATGCGCCAGCGCGTGATGATCGCCATGGCGCTGCTGTGTCGGCCGAAGCTGCTGATCGCCGACGAACCGACCACCGCGCTGGATGTGACCGTCCAGGCGCAGATCATGACGCTGCTCAACGAGCTGAAGCGCGAGTTCAACACCGCCATCATCATGATCACCCATGACCTGGGCGTGGTGGCCGGCATCTGCAACAAGGTGCTGGTGATGTACGCCGGGCGCACCATGGAATACGGCAGTGCGCGCGAGGTGTTCTACCAGCCGAGCCACCCGTACTCTATCGGTCTGTTGAACGCGGTGCCGCGTCTCGACGCCGAAGGCGAAGCGTTGCTGACCATTCCCGGCAACCCGCCGAACCTGCTGCGGTTGCCTAAAGGCTGCCCGTTCCAGCCGCGCTGTCCGTACGCCATGGAGCAGTGCGCGAGCGCTCCGCCGTTGGAGCAATTTGGGGAAGGGCGCCTGCGCGCCTGCTTTAAACCGGTGGAGGCGTTGGTATGACAGCGGTAACCGACAAGAAAGTGCTGCTCGAAGTGGCCGATCTGAAAGTGCACTTCGACATTCATGACGACAAACAGTGGTTCTGGCAGCCGCCGAAAACCCTGAAAGCGGTCGATGGCGTCACGCTGCGGCTGTTCGAGGGGGAAACCCTGGGCGTGGTCGGCGAATCCGGCTGCGGTAAATCCACCTTCGCGCGCGCCATCATCGGCCTGGTGAAAGCCACCAGCGGGCGCGTTGCCTGGCTGGGGAAAGATCTGCTGGGTATGAGCGATGCCGACTGGCGCAAAACCCGCAGCGATATCCAGATGATCTTCCAGGATCCGCTGGCGTCGCTCAACCCGCGCATGACCATCGGCGAGATCATCGCCGAGCCGCTGTGCACCTACTACCCAAAAATGCCGCGTCAGGAAGTGAAGGACAAGGTCAAGGCGATGATGCTGAAGGTCGGCCTGCTGCCTAACCTGATCAACCGCTACCCGCACGAGTTCTCCGGCGGCCAGTGCCAGCGTATCGGCATCGCGCGTGCGCTGATCCTCGAGCCGAAGCTGGTGATCTGCGACGAGCCGGTCTCCGCGCTGGACGTGTCGATTCAGGCGCAGGTGGTGAACCTGTTGCAGCAGCTGCAGCGCGAGATGGGGCTGTCATTAATCTTTATCGCCCACGATTTGGCGGTGGTGAAGCACATTTCCGATCGCGTGCTGGTGATGTACCTGGGCCATGCGGTGGAGCTGGGCACCTATGACGAGGTGTACCACAATCCGCAGCACCCTTACACCAAAGCGCTGATGTCGGCGGTGCCGATCCCGGATCCGGACAAGGAGAAGGAGAAGCAGATCCAGCTGTTGGAAGGGGAGCTGCCTTCGCCGATCAACCCGCCGACCGGCTGCGTGTTCCGCACCCGCTGCCCGATCGCCGGGCCGGAGTGCGCCAAGACGCGTCCGCTGCTGGAGGGCAGTTTCCGCCACGCGGTGTCCTGCCTGAAGGTCGATCCGCTGTAATGTGCTGCTAGTCGGCAACAAAAAGCCCCGCTGAATGAGCGGGGCTTTTTTTAGGTTCATCGCGCTTTAGCGTGAACCAATAGAAAACGGCAGTCAGAACGTTTAGGTTTGTATTCGCCAAAACACACCCTAAACCTTCAAAACTGCCGTCACTATGAATGCTAACCTTTGCTCCCTGTTCTGGGAAGGCTTTATCGTCAATTCCTTCTCGCATCCTTCTGCCAACTCCCTGCTTATCCAGCTCCAGCCTGACGCTGCCGTCATGCCCTGTTGTCGTCGTTGTGAGCGGCGGGTGCCTGTTGTGCATGATGTTTCCTTCCGCCGAGTGCGTGAACGCCAGCTGCTCGATTGGGTCGTCTGGCTCAACGTCCCCGTCCGGCGCCTGTGTTGCCCCCATTGCGGGGTCACCACCGAAAAAATCAGCTGGTTGCCTGAACGCCAGAGATATACCACGACGCTATCCGTATGGGTTGAGTCACTGACCCGTTTACTGCCGATTAAACATGTTGCACAACTCACCGGACTGCACTGGCATACGGTCAAGAATATCGACTACCGGCGTCTGCTGCGGGAACGAACAGAGCCGCAGCGCCATACCCTCCGCCGTCTGGTGATGGATGAGTTCGCCCTGTTCAAAGGACATCGCTATGCCACCGTGGTGATGGATGCGGATACGCAACAGGTGTTGTGGGTGGGCGAAGGCCGCAGCAGAGCGGCCTTCCGCCCCTTCTTCGTCTGGCTGGGCGCTGAAGGCTGTGCTGCTATCCAGTCTGTCGCCATGGATATGAATACGGCGTTAGACCTGGAGGTCAGGCATCACTGCCCGCAGGCGGAAGTGGTCTATGACTTGTTCCATGTGGTGGCAAAGTATGGCCGGGAGGTTATCGACCGGGTCCGCGTCGACCAGGCCAATCAACTCCGTGATAACCCAAAATCGCGTCAGGTCATCAAACGCAGCCGCTGGCTGCTGCTGCGCAACCCAGAAAACCTGCCCGAAGGGCATGAGGTAAAGCTCACGGAGTTGCTGGAGGCGAATCAGCCGTTGAATGTGGTCTGGCTGATGAAAACAGCGCTGAAAGAACTGTGGTACGCCCCGAGTGAACAAGAGGCGCAGAGACGCTGGGTAAGCTGGTACAGGCAGTCTCAGGAAAGCGGAATCAAGGCGTTGCAACACTTCGCCGAGAAACTGAAAGGGTATGCCGGTGGCATCATCGCGAGTGCCAGACACAGGTTGAATACCAGCGTGCTGGAAGGGATGAACAATAAGATAAAAGTGATGAAGCGGATGGCCTATGGATACCGGGATAACGCTTACTTCTTCCTGAAAATCAAAGCAGCGTTCCCCGGTAAAGCGCGATGAACCTTTTTTTATCCGATGCGCTAACGGCGAATCACTCTTTCCACAGAATGTGGCACAGCTTGTGGTCTTTCTCGCGGCAGATCAGCACGCGGGCGAACACGTCGTTGATCGGCTCGCCGTCGCTGTCCGCCAGACCGATCACCACCTCGGCGAAGAAGTCCGGGTTCAGGTCGTAATCCACGTGCTCGCTCCAGTCTTCGGACGGATCGTACAGTTCGGCGCCGCCGCGCTCTTCAAACTGCAGGTTGAACAGCAGAATATCCGCCGGATCCAGATTGTCGCCGGCCAATTCGAGGAAGATGTCGTAGGCCTGTTCCAGCGTTTCGTCTTCGGTAAGGCGGTTATTCAAATCCATAAAAAAATCCTGATAACAAATGATTTGGCGCTATTAAAGCACGCTCGCCGCGGCTTTTACAGCAGCGGGCTGAAAAAGTAGAACAGGCGCTCGACCAGACGATGCCAGAACGGCCGCTTCAGCCACTCTTTGGCGTTCAGCAGCTGGGAACGGGCGATGTAATCCTCCTGCACGCAGGCCAAATCGCTGCCGAAGCCGTCATCGTCGATCACCAGCGTGATTTCGAAATTCAGCCACAGGCTGCGCATGTCCAGATTGACGGTGCCGACCAGGCTGAGCTGGCCGTCCACCAGCACGCTCTTGGTATGCAGCAGGCCGCCTTCGAACTGATAGATCTTAACCCCGGCCTCCAGCAGCTCGGAGAAGAACGCGCGGCTGGCCCAGCGCACCATCATCGAATCGTTGTCGCGCGGCACGATGATGCTGACCTCGACGCCGCGCAGGGCGGCGGTGCAAATGGCGTGCAGCAGATCGTCGCTCGGCACGAAGTACGGCGTGGTCATGATCAGCTGCTCGCGGGCGGAATAGACCGCGGTCAGCAGCGCCTGGTGGATCATCTCCTCGGGGAAGCCGGGGCCGGAGGCGATCACCTGAATGGTATGGCCGCTTTCCTGCTCGAACGGCATGATGTTGACGTCCGGCGGTGGTGGCAGAATGCGCTTGCCGGTTTCAATCTCCCAGTCGCAGGCATAGACGATGCCCATGGTGGTGGCCACCGGGCCTTCCATGCGCGCCATCAGATCGATCCATTGGCCGACGCCCGCATCCTGCTTGAAGTAACGCGGATCGACCATGTTCATGCTGCCGGTATAGGCGATGTAGTTGTCGATCAGCACCACCTTGCGGTGCTGACGCAGGTCCATGCGGCGCAAGAATACGCGTAGCAGGTTGACCTTCAGCGCTTCGACCACTTCGATACCGGCGTTGCGCATCATCGCCGGGTAGGGGCTGCGGAAAAATTGCAGGCTGCCGGCGGAGTCGAGCATCAGGCGGCAGTGTACGCCGCGTCGGGCGGCGGCCATCAGCGATTCGGCCACTTGATCGACCAGGCCGCCGGGCTGCCAGATATAGAACACCATTTCGATGTTGTGGCGCGCCAGCTCGATGTCGCGGATCAGCGCTTTCAGCGTGTCGTCGGTGGTGGTGAGCAGCTGCAGCTGGTTGCCCTTGACGCCGTCGATGCCCTGGCGGCGGTTGCACAGCTGGAACAGCGGTTCGGCGACCTCGCTGTACTCGGTGGCGAAGATGCGGCGGCTCTCTTTCAGCTCCTTCAGCCAGCGGGCGGTTGACGGCCACATGGCCTTGGCGCGCTCGGCCCGGCGCTTGCCCAGATGCAGCTCGCCGAACGATAAATAGGCCACGATGCCGAACAGCGGCAGAATGTAGATAACCAGCAGCCAGGCCATGGCAGAGGGAACCGCACGGCGTTTCATCAAAATGCGCATCGTCACGCCGGCGATCAGCAGCCAGTAGCCGAACACCATGAGCCAACTGATTACGGTATAAAATGTTGTCATAAAGGCGAAAAATCCCGTTCGCAAACCACCAATGATGAGTGTACGCACAGATCGGTCAAGGCGAAACCTTTTATCGGCGCTTATGTTACATAAATATGATGAAGTTAAGGCACTTGCTGAAAATGAAAGGGCGGCTTTTGCCCGCGTGGCACCCGCTGTGCCGCCGATAACTGCGGCTTGGATCACGGACGGAAAGGGCTATAATGCCCGCGGTTGGCAATAGACGAACAAGTGACGGAATTATGAGACGCAGTAGAAATGAAGTGGGCCGCTGGCGCATGTTGCGGCAGAGTCAACGCCGCCGGCATCGCTGGCTGGAACGCCAGTCGTGCAGCAATCGCCATATTATCCGGGTGCGGCGCCGCCTGGACGATCAGCATCGGCGCGCGCTGCTGTTTGCGGTATCCTGCGAGTGGTAAAACGAAAACAGTCCCGTGAGGGACTGTTTTGTTATGGCGCCTGGGTTATTTGCCCAGATAGGCGTTGAGCATCCAGACCTGTTTTTCCTGCTCTTTGATGTAATCGCTCATCAGCGACGCGGTGCCTTCGTCACCGGCGTCTGCCGCTACCGTCAGCAGTTCACGCTGCTGCTGCAGCAAGACTGAATACCCGTCCAACAGGCCGCGCAGCGTGCCTTTATCATCGGTCACGTTGGTGTGTTCCTTGATGTCGGCGGTTTTCAGATAGTCGCTGAAAGCGTGACGCGGCTGCGAGCCCAGCGTCAGAATACGTTCCGCCAGCTCATCCACCTTGGTCAGCAGATCGTTATATGTCTCTTCGAATTTCGCGTGCAGTTCAAAGAACTGCGGGCCGGTAATATTCCAGTGATAGCCGCGCACGTTCATATACAATACCTGATAGTTCGCCAACAGCGCGTTCAGCGCCTCGGCGAGTTTTGCCGATTGTTTACTGTCGAGGCCGATATGGGTTTTCGCTGCTTTCTTTGCCGTTGCCATAATAATCTTCTCCTGATTATTTGTTCCGATAGTAGACAGAATCAATTTCCATAGCTGTTACAGTAACCGGATTTATCGCAGGGTTAAACACGATAACAGGCATTATTGCCATCGCTAAAACCGATGACGATAAATCCGTCGAGCAAATTGCCGAATCAGTTTACGCAGGATCCGCAGGCGAAAAAAGCCGCTTTTATCGGTTACTTGCGCAGCGCTAGTTTCACCGCGCCGGCGCCCAGCGCCATTAGCAGCGCGGCGGCGATCAGCACCGTAATAAACGCGCGATCAAAGGCCAAGCGCGCCAGCTGCGTCAGCTGCTGCGCGCGATCGGCCGCCAGCCCGGCCGCCAGCCGCAGGGCTTCGTCGATGCTGTCGTAGGCCAAATCGCTGACCGGCAGCTCCGCCGGCAGCGCCAGGCTGTGGCTGTAAACCGCCGTCATCAATCCGCCGAGCAGCGTCACGCCCAGCACGCCACCCAGTTCGTAGGAGACGTCTTCGATGGACGCCGCCATGCCGGACTTCTCCTCCGGCGCGTTCAGCATGATGGCGGTGGAAGCGGCGGTGATCACGCCGCCGAGGCCAAAGCCCACCAGCGCCAGGCTGACCAATTGCGGCGCCATGCCGCTCTGGTACCACACGGCAAGACCGGCGATGCCGAGGGTAGTCAGGACAAAGCCGCCGAGGATGATGCTGCGTTCGCCGTAGCGCGGCAACAGCAGGCCGGCTACGGGCCCCGCCAGGGCCGAGGCCAGCGGGATCGGCAAAATAAACAGCGCCGCCTGCAGCGGGCTGAGGCCGAGCACCAGCTGTAGGCGTTGGCTGAGCACCAGCTCGACGCCGATCAGCGCCACCATCGACAGCAGGGCCACGCCGATGCCGCCTGCGAACAGCCGGTTGCGGAACAGGGAGAAATCGATCATCGGGTGGGCGCTGCGCTGCTGACGACGCACGAACAGCACCAGGAACAACACGCCGATCAGGGCCGCCACAAGCAAGGCGCTCACATCAGGCGTCGGCTTGCTCAGCTCCTTCAGCGCATAGATAGCGCCGACCAGACCCATCATGATCTGCACCGAACCGACGATGTCCGAAGGGCGCGGGTTATCGCCACCGCAGCGCGGGATCAGTTTCCACGCCAGCGGCCAGACCAGCAGTACGACCGGCACATTGATCAGGAACACCGACCCCCACCAGAAATACTCCAGCAGCAGGCCGCCGACCACCGGGCCGATGGCCGCGCCGCCGGAGGCCACCGAGGCCCAGATGCCGATCGCCAGCGCGCGTTCGCGTTCGTCGGTAAAGACGTGGCGCACGATGGACAGCGTCGCGGGCATCATCATTGCCGCGCCAACGGCGAGGAACACGCGGGCGGCGATCAGCCACTCGGCGGTGGGCGAGAACGCGGCGCACAGCGACGCGACGGCAAACACCGGCAGTCCGGCGAGAAACAGCCGCTTATGGCCGATGCGGTCGCTCAGCATGCCGGCGCCGGGCAGCAGGCCGGCCACCACCAGCGGGTAGGCGTTGACGATCCAGAGTTTTTGCGAGGCGCTGGCATCCAGCGCCTGGGTTAAGCGCGGCAGAGCGGTATATAACACCGTCATATCGATGACGATCAGGAAAAGGGCGCTGGCGACCATCGTCAGGATCAACCAGCGGTTCTTGGCGTACATAATTCATATCCAGTTAACGTGGGCGGCGCGGAGGCGCCGCCATTGGGGTAACCCACCGGCGATGCCGGGTGGTATACTGATGATAATATATATCCATACGTTCGTATTGAAAAGAAGGGTTTCTTAATGGGACGTCAACGCAGCATCGATCGCGACAAGGTTTTGGACACCGCCGAAGAGATCGTCGCCACCCAGGGTGCCGCCGGCTTGACCATCGACGCCGTCGCCAAAGCGATGGGGATCTCCAAGGGCGGGGTGCAGTATTGTTTCGGCAGCAAAGACGCCCTTATCGATGCCATGTTCGATCGCTGGGGCAGTGCCTACGAGACGTTGTTCACGGCGATCGCCGGCGACGAGCCTTCGCCGCAGACCGCCGTGCGGGCGCATATGCTGGCCACCCACAGTTCGGATCAGACTTCCAGCGCCAAGGCCGCCGGGTTGATGGCAACGCTGATTCAAACGCCGGAGCATCTGGCGAGCACGCGCGAATGGTATCGCAGCCGCATCGCCGGTTTGGATTTGACGACCGAAGAAGGCAAGCGCGCGCGCCTGGCGTTTCTCGCCACCGAAGGCGCCTTTATGCTGCGTTACTTTGGTTTGATGGATATCGACCAGGCGGAATGGGAAACGATGTTCGCCGATATGCAGGCATTGATATTGACGGGCGGCGACAAGTAAACGCAGGGACAAGCGGCAGGAAGCAGCCTGCCGCGGGCTAAGCCTGATTATTTATAGGCTATCGCATTGATGGTTTCGAAGGTGGTTTTCCCCTCGCGACCGATAATGACGTAATACTTACCGCCTTTTTCATCTACCGCTTTCGACAGACGCGCATGGTCGATCCCCACGGTGTCGTCGCCGTCTTGTGAAATGGTCACCGGACCGATCTCGGTATGTTTCGCTGCCTCTTCCCGCGTGATTTCAATTGCCGCCAGGGAAGAGAATGAGGTGAACGCCAGCAGTGCCAAGAGATATTTAGTTGCCTTCATAATTATTCCTTTTGGAAGATAAAAACGACCCGTAACTGCATCTTGACTACGGCTCAAGTGTAGGTCAGCGGCGGCGCTTTACCATGCAACGGCAAAAAAGAGTCTCAGACGGCGGCGCCTATCACACTGATAGTTAGTCAAGGGGGCGGCGAAAGGCGTATGTTTATCGAACAAGATATTCCCTCGAAGAACCTTTAAGCCAGCCACTCCGTGCTGGCTTTTTTTTGCGGGCAAGTGCCCTGGAGCCAGGGGGCGAGGGATTATTTGCGTGCGTCCAACAGCGCTTGGGCGTTCTCTGCGGTAACGACGGTCCACGGAATGTAGTAATGCTTCTGCGTGCCGCCCTCCCATTTCAGATCCTTGGCGTACTGCTTCCAGATATCCGACTGAGGTTGATAGCTTTCACCTTTCACGGCGCGCAGCGCGACGTCGATGGAGCCCTGCATCTGGCCTTTGGCATCTTGCAGGATAGAGACCATTTCACCGGCCTGCACCGCATGAATCGCGTCGGAAACGCCGTCAACGCCGGCAATCGCGAAGTCTTTCACATTCAGGCCGGCGCCCAGGTGCCGATAGGCGGCAACTTCATGCACGCCATGCGCTTGCAAAAGATCCAGATACTCTGTGCTCCACAGGTGAGCGTGTACGTCGAGTCGCATCGGTCGATCTCCGGAATTCGCGGCGATGCCGCGGGTTCAGAAGAGTATAGGCGGGTGACGCGACAGCCCCTGGAGGGAGGGCATCTTTTCTACCGACGGCTTAGGGTGAGAGCACGCATTGATCCGGGAACGGTGCGCGAACGGGCGTTCCCGGTATTGGGAGGGCTGGAGATCAGAACACCTGTTTGAACGGCTTCACCGTCACGTCGGCATAGACGCCGGCGGCGATATAGGGATCCTGCTGCGCCCAGGCCTGGGCTTCCGCTAGCGACTCGAATTCGGCGATCACCGTCGAACCGGTAAAGCCGGCGGCGCCGGGATCGTTGCTGTCGATGGCCGGGTTAGGGCCGGCGACCACCAGGCGGCCGGCGTCGCGCAGCGCCTGCAGGCGCGCCGGGCGTACCGCCAGACGGTTTTCCAGCGAGTTGGGGACGTCTTGCGCGTAGATCAGATAAAGCATGTTTCACCTTTAAAATCATGGCTATAAAACGGTGTTACCAAGGTAGCGCAAAAGGCGCGGCAGGGGAACGGTGCGCGGCGAATTTCCCGGCGGGTTGGCGCTTATGCCTTGAAGCCGCTACTTTTTATTCGTATAGTGCGGCGCGCTTAAACTGATATGCCATTGAGGTGAGGATATGACGGAACTGGTAAGGGAAAAACTCGATTTGCCGGCGGGCAAAAGTAAACTGCTGCTGCACTCTTGCTGCGCGCCCTGTTCCGGCGAGGTGATGGAAGCGATCCAGGCCTCCGGGATCGAATACGCCATTTTCTTCTATAACCCCAACATTCACCCGCAAAAAGAGTATCTGCTGCGCAAGGAAGAGAATATCCGCTTCGCCGAGCAGCACGGGGTGCCGATCATCGATGCCGATTACGACACTGACAACTGGTTCGCCCGCGCCAAGGGGATGGAGAATGAGCCGGAGCGCGGGATTCGTTGCACCATGTGTTTTGACATGCGTTTCGAGCGCACGGCGCTGTATGCGCATGAGCACGGTTACGACACCATCTCCAGCTCGTTGGGCATTTCGCGCTGGAAGAACATGCAGCAGATCACCGACTGCGGCATCCGGGCGGCGGAAAAATATCCCGATTTGGTGTACTGGGATTACAACTGGCGCAAGAAGGGCGGTTCGTCGCGCATGATAGAGATCAGCAAGCGCGAACGCTTCTATCAGCAGGAATACTGCGGCTGCGTCTATTCGCTGCGCGACACCAACCTGCACCGCAAGGCACAAGGGCGGCCGCTGATTAAGCTGGGCGTGCTTTACTATGGCGATGAAGAATAACGCATAATCACCGCAATCAACCCGCTACGGCGGGTTTTTTATTGTAAGCCTTAAACCACCTCCTAAGGAGGTGGTGATTGAACCTGTGAGGCTCTAGCCTGAAGGAAACCCATGCCGGAATATTCCAGCTTACTCACCACAAGTAAGAAGGAAATCACCAACATGGGTTTATACAGGAGTTCATCACATGTGTTCTGGCGTTGCAAATACCACCTGGTGTGGACGCCGAAGTATCGATTTAAAATCCTCCGCGACAAGGTGGGTAAAGAGCTCTACCGAACAATTTATATCCTCTGCAACATGAAGGACTGTGAAGTCCTTGAGCTAAATATTCAGCCAGATCATGTGCATCTGGTCGTGATAGTCCCCCCGAAGCTATCGATTTCGACGTTGATGGGCGTCCTGAAAGGACGCAGTGCAATCCGGCTTTACAATCGTTTTCCACATATACGAAAGAAGTTGTGGGGCAATCATTTTTGGGCAAGGGGATACTTTGTCGATACGGTAGGAGTAAACGAAGAAATTATCAGGCGATACGTGAGGCATCAGGATAAGAAGGACCAAGAGATCGAACAGCAGATGGAGTTGTTGCAGGATTAACTCGAAAATGGCCCCCTTTTAGGGGGCGTCGTGTAAAGCCACCTCCTCAGGAGGTGGTCTTTTACTTTTTGACGCCCGGCCAAACGTTAATGAAGCGTGTTGTTCCGGCGATAAAAAAGCAACGGCCAGGTTAATATCCTTATGAGTTTGCTGGTTTTAGCCGCGCATACTGACGATTAAAGCGATAGTTTGCCTTTCGTTATTGAATATGATTGCTATTTGCATTTAAACTTGGCGAACCAGAGGAAACAGAATCATTATGCCGCTAAAAAAGATGTTCCTTAATCGCCGTATATCCGTGCCTTTCGTCTTGTCCGTAGGCCTGCACAGCGCCCTGGTGGCGGGATTGCTTTACGCTTCGGTAAAAGAAGTGGTGGAGCTGCCGAAGCCAGAGGACGCGCCGATCAGCGTCATGATGGTCAACACCGCCGCGATGGCCGAGCCGCCGCCACCGGCGCCGGCCGAGCCGGAGCCGCCGCAGGTCGAACCTGAGCCGGAGCCAGAACCGGAACCTATCGTGGAGCCGCCGCCGAAGGCGATCGTGAAACCCGAGCCGGTCAAGCCGAAACCGAAGCCTAAGCCGAAACCGAAGGTCGAAAAACAGGTTAAACCGGAGCCGAAGAAGGTTGAGCCGCGCGAGCCGTCGCCGTTCAACAGCGATTCACCGGCCAAACCGATCGATAAAGCGCCGGTGAAGCAGGCGCCTGCCGCGCCGGTGCAGGGCAACTCGCGCGAGGTCGGGCCAAGACCGATCAGCCGCGCCAATCCGCTCTATCCGCCGCGGGCCCAGGCTTTGCAGATCGAAGGCAACGTGCGGGTACAGTTCGATATCGACAGCGACGGGCGCGTCAGCAACGTGCGCATCTTGTCGGCCGAGCCGCGCAATATGTTCGAGCGTGAAGTGAAGCAGGCGATGCGTAAATGGCGCTATGAGGCCAAAGAGGCGAAAGATCGCACCGTCACTATCCGCTTCAAGCTGAACGGCACGACCGAATTGAACTGAGTTCGGTCACCACCAAAAAAGAAAGGGTCGCCTCGGCGACCCTTTTTGCATTTGCGGTACAGCCGCCGGCTTATTCTTCGAAGCCAACGCGGAAATTCATTTTGCCCTCAGGCAGCGCGCGCGAGTTGCCTTCCGCATCGACTGCCACATAGGTGAACACCGCTTCGGTCGCCCGGTAGCGCTGGCCGATCGGCGCGGAAGAGACTTTCTTGACCCACACTTCGATATTGATGGTGATCGAGCTGCGCCCGGTGCGGATGCAGTGCGCATAGCAGCAAACCACGTCGCCTACCGCCACCGGTTTCAGGAAGGTCATGCCGTCCACGCGCACGGTCACCACGCGCCCTTCGGCGATCTCTTTTGCCTGGATGGCGCCGCCGATATCCATTTGCGACATCAGCCAGCCGCCGAAGATATCACCGTTGGCATTGGTATCGGCCGGCATGGCCAGCGTGCGCAGCACCAGCTCGCCGCTGGGTAAAGGTCGTTGTTGTGTCATAGCAGTCTGCTTTTAAAAGGAGGGAATAACATCATACTGCCCGCGGCAAGCGCCGCAGGCATTAACAATTTTGTAACTATTTTTTCTGTTCTTCCGGCATGTGCCGGTAAATATAGATACCGCTGAGGAGGGTGAAGACCAGCGTCAGCACCGTCAGGCCAAAGACTTTGAAATTGACCCAGACGCTTTGCGGCAGCCAGAAGGCGACATAGATGTTCGCCAGGCCACAGGCCAGGAAGAAGACTGCCCAGGCCAGGTTGAGGTTGCTCCACACTTTGTCCGGCAGCGTCAGCTCTTTGCCCAGCATGCGTTGAACCAGCGGTTTTTTGAGCACCCATTGGCTGATCAGCAGCGCCAGCGCGAACAGCGCGTAAATCACCGTGACCTTCCATTTGATGAACAAATCGTTGTGGAACACCAGCGTTAGGGTGCCGAACACCAGCACCATCAGGAAGGTGATCAACGTCATCTTCTCGACCTTGCGGTATTTCACCCAGGTGAACACCAGCGCCAGCGCGGTGGCGACAATTAACGCGCCGGAAGCGACGTAAATGTCGTACAGCTTGTAAAAAGCGAAAAAGACAATTAGCGGGAGGAAATCAAGAAACTGCTTCATAAATCAATCCATCATCTGTTCATCGGCCGACTATACCGGATTCGGCGAGCTCTGTGTACCGCCGGGCGTTGCCGATTATCGGCGTTTGGCCGGCGGATTTCTGCCGCGAAAGCAGGAATTTGCATAAACTTACGCAAGAAAGTGCGGGCACATTGCCAGCGCGGGCCGCAGGCTGCATAGTAAGTGTCATAATAACCAGATAATTTACCGCGGAAAACAGCATGCAGTGGAAATCTCTCCAGGCCCTGACGCCGGGGTTGACGCATTTATTGGGGTATCAACGCAGCTGGCTCAAGCCGGATATTCGCGCCGGCCTTTCCGTCGCCGCCGTCGCCTTGCCGGTGGCCATCGCCTATGCTGAGCTGGCCGGGGTCAGCCCGGTGGTGGGGCTCTATTCCTGTATCTTGCCGATGGTGGCCTATGCGCTGTTCGGCTCGTCGCGCCAGCTGATCGTCGGGCCCGACGCCGCCACCTGTGCGGTGATCGCCGCGGTGGTGACGCCGCTGGCGGCGGGTAATATGGAGCGCCATTGGCAACTGACCATCATGATGACCGCGATGATGGGCGGCTGGTGCCTGCTGGCCAGCCGGTTCAAGCTGGGGGCGCTGGCGGATCTGCTGTCGCGGCCGATCCTCAGCGGGCTGCTGAACGGGGTGGCGATCACCATCATCGTCGATCAGATCGGCAAGGTGTTGGGATTCACGGTGCGCCCGGCGCAGCTGATCGAGCGTATCTACGCGCTGCCCGGTAACCTGCTGCACAGCGACTGGCTGACGATGGCGGTGTCGTTGTTGACGCTGGTGACGCTGCTCGGATTTAAAAAATGGCGGCCTAACTGGCCGGCGCCGCTGTTTGCCATCGTGCTGGCGGCGTTCGTCACCTGGGCCGGCGGCCTGCAGCAGCATGGCGTGGTGACGGTGGGCGGTTTCAGCGGCGTGTTGCCGATCGTCCAGTGGCCGGACTTCCAGCCCGGTTTGCTGCGCGACATGGTGATCCCGGCGCTTAACCTGGCGGTGGTGAGTTTTGTCAGCATGATGCTCACCGCCCGCAGCTTTGCCGCCAAGAACGGTTATGAGGTGAACGCCGACGCCGAGTTTCGTGCGCTGGGGCTGGTGAATATCGTCTCCGCGCTGTCGCAAGGTTTCGCTATCAGCGGTGCGGACTCGCGCACCGCGGTGAATGACGCCAACGGCGGCAAGAGCCAGCTGGTGTCGGTCATCGCCGCCGCGGTCATCGCCTTCGTCTTGCTGTTCCTGATGGCGCCGCTGCAGTTTATTCCGGTGGCAGGATTGGGCGTGGTGCTGATGTATGCGGCCTGGTCGCTGCTGGACATTCGCGGCATCTGGGTTTTGCGCCGCCGCAACGCGCAGGCGTTTCGCCTGGCGCTGTTTACCTTCCTCAGCGTGCTGCTGGTGGGGGTGATCAGTGGCATCGGGCTGGCGGTGTTGCTGGGGCTGATGCAGTTTCTACGCACCGTCTTCCGGCCGACGGAGCAGCTGCTGGGTGTCAACGACGAAGGCATGATCCACTCCATGGGCAACAACAATGGGGTGAAGGCGGTGCCTGGGGTCATGATGTATCGCTTCAATTCGCCATTGACCTATTTCAACGTGGCGTACTTCAAACGCCGTATTCTCAATTTGGTCGACGGCACGCCGTTCCAGCCGCGCTGGGTAGTGGTGGATGCGGTAGCCAGTTTTACCCATGCCGATATCAGCGTGCTGGCGGCCATCGACGAACTGAAACGCGACCTGTTACAGCGTAACGTTAAGCTGGTGCTGGCGGGGCGCCGCACCGAGCTGACGCGCTGGTTCCGCATCAACCGCTTAGGGCGCGACAAAGAGCTGATTTTGGTGCCGGACCTGTATCTGGCGCTGAAGCTGATTCAGAGTAAGGAGCAGGCGGAAGCCGCCACGGTGGGGTAAATAAAAAGGGGCGCGCCGAGAAGCGTGCCCCTTGGGTTTTTGTTGCGTCGGCGTTAGCCGCGCAGCAGCATGTACAGGCGGAACAGGTAGATCAGCAGCAGGGCAGACACCAGGTTGCTCAACGCGGTCAACACCACGCTGGCGACGTTCGGCGTCAGCACCGACAGATGGCTCACCAAAAACAGCACCAGCAGCTTGGCCGCCAGCCACAGCATCATTGCCGGCACGATCACGCGCGCATTGCCGAAGGCCAACTTGCTGCTCAGCTTGAGCGAAGCGAACACGCCTTTCTTGTCGACGGAGGCGATCACCGGCGCCAGCGCGAAGGCGATCGCCATGAGCACGCCCGGCACCACAAACAGCGTCAGGCCGAGCTGGATCAGCAGGGTGCAGATAAACAGCAGCAGCAGCAGACGCGGCAGATCGGGCGCCGAGGCACCGAGCGCGCGCAGGGCGCTGGTGCGTTCCCCTTGCGACACCAGACGGATCAGCGTCAGCATCCCGCCGACCAGCAGCACGTTGCCGACCAGCGCGGAGAAGGTGGCGGCCGCCGACACTTTCAGCAACACCATCTGCTGTTCCGGTGTCATCTGCTGGATCACTTCCTGAATGCCCATACCGGTAGACGAAGCGAAATCGCTGGTGGTGGCAGCGAGCGTCGCCAACTGTTCGGCATCGGGGCTGAAGGCCTGATTCAGCAGTACGGAGATAAACGCCGTCAACAGCGCCAGCATCAGGATGCTGGCCAGTTGGTTGCGTAAAAAGTTAAAACTGTCACGGTACAAAGCGTTGGCCGTGATAGGCATGCAGACTCCTTGGCGTCGGGAAAACAGAGATAAATCAGTGGGTGATTGTACCCTGTTCCACGCCGCTGTGGCACCCCGCGAATTGCACTACGCCTATTTCTTCAACGATCGTCGTTTCAGGCAGCGAGAGCGGCAGGGGTACCGGCAGGGGCGGCAGCCCGTAGCGTTCCCGGGCGCGATCGCAGGCTTCGTTGCGCAGGCCGTTTTCACCGGACTGATCGAACTCTCTGCACGGGCTGGGCCGATTGAGGTAGATCGAGCAGGACACGGCTTTGCCGATCTCGCCGTCCAGAGCGTTGCAGCGGGGGGACTTGCTGTTGGTCCCCTGCATGCAGCGCAGGAACGGGGTCAAAGGCTCCGTTAAGGAAAGGGGAACGGTGCCGCCGCCGTCTTCGGCTTCGGCCCAATAGAATGACACTCGAAAATAACCGCAGCATGCGCCGCAGCTGACACAGGGATTAAGGATTTCGCTCATCTTGATTGCTCACCGACTCCTTACGGCACCAACCAAAACCAACACGGAAAATGAAATTACCTCAGCCGCATTTTTCTCCGCAACCGAAATTTGAACATGTAAATAATTTGCAACAAAATCGATTTTTTGATGCAGATCAATCCTTGATTTATTAAGCGGTTAGGTAACCTTGTTTTTAGTAGGATTTTAAATTTTTACACATAAGATGTGATCTCGATGGGATCACAAATACCCGAAAGTAGGTATATTCCCCCTCGAGAGATTAACCACACAAATGGAATGGATAATGAAAAAGACAACTCTGGTGGTATTGGCGACGATGATGGCGCCTATGTTGGCAAGTGCGCATCAGGCCGGTGATTTCCTGTTCCGCGCGGGAACCGCGACGGTGCGTCCAAATGCGGGTTCGGACAACGTATTGGGGTTGGGTTCGCTGGATGCGAAAAACAATACCCAGCTCGGTCTGACCTTCGGTTACATGGTGACGGACAACATCGGCGTTGAGTTGTTGGCCGCAACGCCATTCCGCCACAAGGTTACGCTGGGCGGCACCGATCTGGCGACCGTTCACCAATTGCCGCCTACGCTGATGGCGCAATACTACTTCGGCGACAAGCAGGACAAACTGCGGCCTTACCTGGGCGTCGGCGTTAACTACACCACCTTCTTCGACGAGAAGTTCAACGACTACGGCAAAAGCGCCGGGTTGAGCAACCTCGACCTGAAGGACTCCTGGGGTGTGGCGGCGCAGGCCGGCCTGGATTACAACTTGGATGAACACTGGATGCTAAACATGTCGGTGTGGTGGATGAACATCGAAACCAAAACTCGCTTCAACGATGCGAATGGCGGGCACCACAGCTTCGATACGCGTCTGGATCCGTGGGTGTTCATGTTCGGGGCGGGTTATCGCTTCTGATGATGGCCACAAACAGGGAGGCGTTGCGCCTCCCTGTGTCGGTATTATTTAACCTGCATCACGTTTTCAACCGATTTCACGCCGGCCACGCCACGAGTGACCTGCACCGCACGGTTGGCGTCATCGCTTGATGTCACGAAGCCGCTCAGCTGAACGCGTCCTTTAAAGGTTTCCACGCTGATCTCGCGCGACTTGATGTTTTTATCCGCCAGCAACGCCGATTTCACTTTGGTGGTGACTACGGTGTCATCGATATAACCGCCTGTTCCCTCTGATTTTGCCGTCGGCGCGCAAGCGCTCACCGCGACCGCCACAACGGCTGCCATGCACAAGGCTGAAAGGGTTTTAAACAGCTTCATAAATTACTCTCCATGCAATGTTATGGTTGAAATTCGCTACGGTTTTTCGCCGCAGCGAGCGCATTCCCCAAATAAAACGAAGAAATGCATAGCGAACAAAGTTCATTGTGAGACAAGACCTGAGTTTGTTCAAATTTTTGCTGTAAATAAATGGAACAAACTTTGAGGGGAAACAAGCTGTTAAAGCGAGCGCCGGCGGGGCGCTCGCTGGAGAGGCTCACGCCCGGGTGGCGCGCTTCATACTGCTGGCGAAGGCCGCCAGCTTGGTCAGCATCTCCGCCGGGTTGGCATGGTGCTGTTCGATGATTTTGACGATTGCCGAGCCGGAGATCGCGCCGGCGGCCCCGGCCTGCAGCGCGGCCTTTACCTGCTCGGGTTCGGAGATGCCGAAACCCTGCAGCGGCGGCGCGGCGTGATACTCGCGCAGCTTGTTCACCAGGTGATGCAACGGCAGCTGCGCTCGGCTTTCGGTGCCGGTCACCCCGGCGCGCGACAGCAGGTAGGTGTAGCCGCGGCCGTGTGACGCGATTTCACGCAGTAGATCGTCATCGGCGTTCGGCGGGCAGATGAAGATCGGTGCGATACCGTGGCGCGCGGCGGCGGCGCGGAACGGCGCGGACTCTTCAAACGGCACGTCGGCGACCAGCACCGAATCCACGCCCACTTCGGCGCAGCGCTGGTAAAACGCATCGATGCCTTTATGGAACACCAGGTTGGCGTACATCAGCAGGCCGATGGGAATGGTCGGATGCTTCTGGCGGATGGCCGCCAGCATCTCGAAACACTGGGTCGGCGTGACGCCGGCGGCAAAGGCGCGCAGCGTCGCGCTCTGGATGGTCGGGCCATCCGCCAGCGGATCGGAGAAGGGGATGCCCAGCTCCAGCGCGTCCGCGCCGGCTTCGATCAGGGTGTCGATAATCTGCAGCGAGAGCGCCGGGTTAGGATCGCCCAGCGTCACGAACGGGACAAAGGCGCCTTCCTTGCTGCTTTCCAGACGCGTGAACAGTTGCTGATAACGTTCCATCAGATTTCTCCCCGTGCTTTCAAAATGTCGTGAACGGTAAATATGTCTTTGTCGCCGCGGCCGGACAGGTTGACCACCAGGATCTGCTCTTTCTGCGGCGTTTCACGGATCATTTTCAGCGCGTGTGCCAGGGCGTGTGAGGATTCCAGCGCCGGGATGATGCCTTCATGGCGCGACAGTGCCTTGAACGCTTCCAGCGCTTCGTCGTCGGTGATCGACACGTATTCGGCGCGGCCGGTGCTGTTCAGGTAGGCATGCTGCGGCCCGACGGACGGGAAGTCCAGCCCGGCGGAAATTGAATAGGATTCTTCAATCTGGCCTTCGGCGGTCTGCATCATCGGTGCCTTCATGCCGAAGTAGATGCCGACGTGGCCGTGCTTGAGCGGTGCGCCGTGTTGGCCGGTTTCGATGCCCAGACCGGCGGGTTCCACCCCGATCAGCCCAACGTCGGCGTCATCGATAAAGTCGGCGAACATGCCGATGGCGTTGGAGCCGCCGCCGACGCAGGCGATGACCGCATCCGGCAGGCGGCCTTCGCGCTCCAGCACCTGTGCTTTGGTTTCTTCGCCGATCATGCGCTGGAATTCACGCACGATGGTGGGGTACGGGTGCGGGCCGGCGGCGGTGCCGAGCATATAGTGCGCGGTTTCATAGCTGCCGGACCAGTCGCGCAGCGCTTCGTTGCAGGCGTCTTTCAGGGTGGCGGAGCCGCTGTGGACCGGGATCACTTCCGCGCCCATCAGCCGCATGCGGAACACGTTCGGCGACTGGCGCTCAACGTCTTTGGCGCCCATATAGATGCGACATTTCAGGCCGAGCAGCGCGCAGGCCAGCGCCGACGCGACGCCGTGCTGGCCGGCGCCGGTTTCCGCGATGATCTCGGTTTTGCCCATGCGCTTGGCCAGCAACGCCTGGCCCAGCACCTGGTTGGTCTTGTGCGCGCCGCCGTGCAGCAGGTCTTCACGCTTCAGATAAAGCTTGGTGTTGCTGCCGGCGGTGAGGTTTTTGCACAGCGTCAGCGCCGTCGGGCGGCCCGCGTAGTTCTTCAGCAGATCGATAAATTCCGCCTGAAATGCCGGATCGCGCTGGGCGCTGACAAAGGCTTCTTCCAGTTGTTTCAGGGCCGGCATCAGAATTTGCGGCACGTATTGGCCACCAAATTCGCCGAAGTAGGGGTTAAGCAGCGTCATGAGAGTTCCCGTTATTATCCGTTATTAATATAGAGCCGTATTCAGTAGGCGCGCAGGGTCTGGAAGACCGAGGCCAGGCGCGCGGGATCTTTGATGCCCGGTTCGCTTTCCACGCCGGAGTTGAAGTCCAGCCCGGCGCAGCCGAGCTTGGCCGCTTCGACGCAGTTGTCGGCGCGCAGGCCGCCCGCCAGCATCACGTTAGTCAGATCTTCGCCTTGCAATACCGACCAGTCGAAGCGTTGGCCGGTGCCGCCGGCGCCGTTGTCGAGCAGATAACGGTCGACATGCTGCAGATCGCGCGCCGGCACTCGATCTTTCACGCTCAGCGCTTTCCAGATGCGGCAGTCGGCCGGCAAGCGGGCGCGCAGGGCGTTGATATAGGCCTGGTCTTCCGCGCCGTGCAATTGCACCGCATGCAGCCCGAGGCGCTCAACGGTCAACGCCACGGTATCGACCTGGGCGTCGCAGAACACGCCAACGTACTTCAGCGGCGCGCCGGAGATCACTTCGCGGGCGCGGGTGATGTCCACATAGCGCGGTGAACGCCCGACGAAAATCAGCCCGCCGTAGATGGCGCCGGCCTGATAGGCGGCGGCGGCGTCCTGCGGACGAGTCAGGCCGCACACTTTGTTGTCGCCCAGGATCACGCGGCGCACGGCGGCGCGCAGATCGGGTTCCGACATCAGCGCGCTGCCGATCAGGAAGCCGTTGGCGTAATGGCTCAGCTCGCGGATCTGCCCGTAGTTGTTGATGCCCGACTCGCTGATCACCGTCACGCCATGCGGCACGCGCGGGGCCAACTGACGGGTGCGGTTCAGGTCGATGCTCAGATCGCGCAGATCGCGGTTGTTGATGCCGACCACGCGCGCCTCCAGCGCGATCGCGCGCTGCAGCTCTTCTTCACTGATCACTTCGGTCAGCACGCCCATGTTCAGGCTGTGGGCCACCGCCGCCAGCTGGCGGTACTGCTCGTCGGTCAACACCGACAGCATCAGCAGGATGGCGTCGGCCTGATAGTAGCGCGCCAGGTAAATCTGATACGGGTCGATGATAAAGTCTTTGCACAACACCGGTTGGCTGACGGTTTTACTGACCAGCGGCAGGAAATCGAAGCTGCCCTGGAAGTATTTCTCGTCGGTCAGCACCGAGATCGCCGAGGCGAAATCTTTATAGACCGTGGCGATCTCCACCGGATCAAAGTTCTCGCGAATCAGTCCCTTGGAAGGCGAGGCCTTCTTGCATTCGAGAATGAAAGCCGTACGGGTGCCCTGCAGCGCGTGATAGAAGCTGCGTTCGCTCGGTACGATATCATTCTGAAAGCCGGCCAGGGGCTGTTGCTGTTGTCGCGCCGCGATCCATTGCGCTTTGTCGCGGACAATCTTGTGTAGCACGGTTTCCTGCATCATTTATCCTCTTGCCGCCAGTGCGATGACACGCTCATAGGCCTGCCCGCTGTTGATCATATCCAGTGCCTGCCGCGCATTTTGGCGCAGGTCTTCATGTCCGAATAACTTCAGAAGCAACGCGACGTTGGCCGCGACCGCCGCGGCGTGCGCCGGCTCGCCTTTACCTTGTAACAGCCGCGCCAAAATGTCACGGTTTTCTTCCGGCGTGCCGCCCAGCAAGGCTTCCAGCGGATAGGTTTCCAATCCGAAGGACTGCGGCGTGAGCTGGTAGCTGCTGATTTCGCCGTTGTGCAATTCCGCCACGTGCGTCGTGGCGTGGATCGCCACCTCGTCCATGCCGCCGCCGTGAACCACCGCCGCACGCTGATAACCCAGCACGCGCAGGGTTTCGGCAATCGGCAGCACCAGTTCCGGGCTGTATACGCCGATCAGCGCCAGCGGCGGACGCGCCGGGTTGATCAGCGGGCCCAGCACGTTGAACAGCGTGCGGGTCTTCAGCTGCTGGCGCACCGGCATGGCGTGGCGAAAACCGGTGTGGTACTGCGGCGCGAACAGGAAACACACGCCGAGATCGTCCAGCGCCTTACGCGCTTCTTCCGCCGGCAGATCCAGACGGATGCCGAACGCCGCGAGCAGATCCGAGGAGCCGGAGCGGCTGGAGACGCTGCGGTTGCCGTGCTTGGCGATCTTCGCGCCGCACGCCGCCGCGACGAAGGCGCTGGCGGTGGAAATATTGATGCTGTTGGTGCCGTCGCCGCCGGTGCCGACGATATCGGCGAACGGGTAGTCAGGGCGCGGGAACGGCTGAGCGTCGTCCAGCAGCGCTTTGGCGGCGCCGGCGATCTCTTCCGGGCGCTCGCCGCGGACTTTCATGCTGATCAACGCCGCCGCCAGTTGGCTCGGCTCCAGTTCGCCGCGCACGATGGCGCTGAACAGCTGTTGGCTTTCCTGCTGGCTCATCGACTCGGCGCGGTACAGTTTCTCAAGAATAGGTTGCATCGTCGTGTTCCTTATATTACTTCGCCAGCGCCCAGGCCAGGGTCTGCTCAAGCAGGCGCGCGCCGTGGGTGGTCAGAATCGATTCCGGGTGGAACTGGAAGCCGCACACGCGGCGACGGTCGTCGCGCACCGCCATCACCATCTCGCCGAAACGGGCGTTGACGGTAAGATCGGCCGGGATATTGCTGCCGACCAGCGAGTGGTAGCGCGCCACCGGCAGCGGGTTGGCCATGCCGGCGAACATGCCTGCGCCATCGTGAACGATTGCCGAGGCTTTGCCGTGCAGGATCTCGCCCGCCTGGCCGACCTGGCCGCCGTAGGCTTCGACGATCGCCTGGTGACCGAGACAGATGCCGATGATCGGCAGCCGGCCGCGCAGGCGCTGCAGCAGTTCCGGCATGCAGCCCGCTTCGGACGGCGTACCGGGGCCGGGCGACAGCATCAGCACCGGCTGGGTCATGTGCTCCAGGCGTTCGATGATCACCTCGGCGGCGATCTGGTTACGGTAAATCACCACCTGGTGGCCGCTGGCGCGCAGCTGATCGACCAGGTTGTAGGTAAAGGAGTCGACGTTGTCGAGCAACAGGATATCGGCCATCAGAACACCTCCTTGGCATGGTGCGCAGTGGCGATGGCGCGCAGCACGGCACGGGCTTTATTACGGGTTTCGTCGGCTTCCGCCTGCGGGATGGAATCCAGCACCACGCCGGCGCCGGCCTGCACGGTGGCGATGCCGTCTTCAACGTAGGCGGAACGGATGACGATGCAGGTATCCAGATCGCCGGTGGCGGTGAAGTAGCCTACCGCGCCGCCGTAGCTGCCGCGGCGTGTGCCTTCGGAGGCGGCGATCAGCTGCATCGCGCGCACTT
This sequence comes from Serratia sp. HRI, assembly GCF_010119335.3. Taxonomy (NCBI): domain Bacteria; kingdom Pseudomonadati; phylum Pseudomonadota; class Gammaproteobacteria; order Enterobacterales; family Yersiniaceae; genus Serratia; species Serratia sp. HRI. The sequence goes on from NZ_CP083690.1 coordinate 5,184,872, forward strand.
TCGGCGCGCCGCTCAGGGTGCCCATGTTCATGCAGGCCTGATAGGCGTGCAGCACGTCGAGATCGGCGCGCAGGGTGCCCACCACCCGGGAAACCAGGTGCATGACGAACGAATAGCGGTCCACCTTGGTCAGGTCGGCCACGTAGCGGCTGCCGGCCTGGCAGATGCGCGCCAGATCGTTGCGCGCCAGATCGACCAGCATCAGGTGCTCAGCCAGCTCTTTGTGGTCGGTGCGCATTTCCAGTTCGATGCGGCTGTCGAGATCCAGATCCAGCGAACCATCGGCACGGCGGCCGCGCGGGCGAGTGCCGGCGATCGGGTAGATTTCGATTTGGCGATTGCCCGCGTCGTATTTCAACGCACTCTCCGGCGAAGCGCCGAACAGGGTGAAGTCATCATCCTGCATGAAGAACATGTACGGGCTGGGGTTGTTGTCTTTCAAGGTCTGGTAGGCCGCCAGCGGCGCCGGGCAAGGCAGGGAGAAGCGGCGCGACGGCACCACCTGGAAAATCTCGCCCTGACGGATAGCCTCTTGCAGCCCGCTGACCACCGCGCCGTACTCTTCGTCGCTCTGGTTGCAGCTCAGCTGCATGTTCTCCAGCGTTTGATGCGGGATCGGCTGCGGGGTTTGTTGCAATTCGGCCTGCAGCTGTTCCAGACGTTGCTGCAAACGCTGCGCTTCACTCGCCTGCTCGCTGAAGACGCTGGCCTGCAGACGGGCCGTACCGCGTTGGTGATCCAGCACCAGCAGGGTTTCCGCCAGATAGAAGCAGAAGTCCGGGCAGCGCTGATCCTGGCGCAGCGCCGGCAGGTCTTCGAAACCGGCGACCAAATCGTAGGCAAACAGGCCGCCCAGCATCACGGCTTCGCGCTCGTCCGCCGGGGAGTCCACCAGGGTCAGCAGCGTGCGCAGCGCATCGAACACCGACAGTGAGCGCAAGCGGGCGTCTTCGTCCTGCACCGCGTCGATCGCCGGGAAGGTCAGTTCGCGGCCGTTGGGGCGCGCCTGATTGCGCACCTCGGGCGGCAGCGCTTCGTCCAGCAGCGGCAGCAGCGCTGCGCCGTTGGCGGTCAGCGCCTGCACGCTGACGGTATGACCCAGTGCGGTAATGCGCAGCGCGCTGTCAATCACCAGCAGGCTCTGCAGATTCTGTTTGCTGTTGATTTCCGCCGATTCCAGCAGCAGGGTGGCCGGACGGGCACCGCACAGCTGGTGGAAAATGGTGGTGGGGTCGCCCCGGTAGCTGGCTTGCGCCTTCAGCAATGTCAGTTGTGGTTTGGTGTTCATCATCGGTGGTTCCAGTGAATTCTGTCCATAAAAAAGCCCGCATCAGGTGCGGGCTCAGGAAATCTGCATTGTCAGATGACAGCTATGCGCGATTACACCGCCCGCAAGAGGGAGGTACGCCACCAACCGTGAAGAGAAATATATTTGTTCATTTGCAGGCTCTCTCTGTTAACGCTCATCTGACACGGCCATGGCCGTGAACTTGTGTACTAGTTAACTGGTTCGAGACGGCAAAGTCAACCCTCTTTTTGCACAATGTTTTAGCGGTCAGCGTGAATTCTATTCATCATCCGCCCGGCACCTGCGGCCAGGGCAGAATAGATTTCCGTCCGGCCGCCGATCGCGGGTATGATAGAAATCCAAGCCATTGCCGGATAGCCGTTTTGACAGACAGTAACCCCCAATCCACCGCTTTTACTCTGTACGACCTCCACAGCCACACGACCGCCTCCGACGGCTACCTGACGCCGACGCAGCTGGTGCAGCGGGCGGTCGAGATGCGCGTGGGCGTGCTGGCGATCACCGATCACGACACCACCGCCGGGTTGGCCGAGGCCGCCGCCGCCATTGCGGAGCAGGCGTTGCCGCTGCGGTTGGTCAACGGGGTGGAAATCTCGACGCTGTGGGAAAATCATGAGATCCATATCGTTGGGTTGGGCATGGACGTCGCGCACCCGGCGCTGGTGGCGCTATTGGCAGAACAAACCGAACGCCGCAATCGCCGTGCGCAGGAGATCGGCGTGCGTCTGGGTAAGGCGCGCATTCCCGACGCCTATGCCGGCGCCCAGCGGTTGGCGGGGGCCGGTGCGGTGACCCGCGGCCATTTCGCCCGTTACCTGGTGGAGATTGGCGTGGCGGACAACATGGCGCAGGTATTCAAGAAATACCTGGCCAAGGGCAAAACCGGCTACGTGCCGCCGCAGTGGTGTACAATAGAACAAGCCATTGATGCGATTCATCAATCGGGCGGTCAGGCGGTGATGGCGCATCCCGGCCGTTACGATCTGACCGCGAAGTGGTTGAAACGTTTGCTGGCGCATTTCGCCGAACACGGCGGCGACGCCATGGAAGTGGCGCAGTGTCAGCAGGCGCCGCATGAGCGCTCGCAATTGGCGAAATACGCCCAGGACTACCGCCTGTTGGCCTCGCAAGGCTCTGATTTTCATCAGCCTTGTTCGTGGATCGAACTGGGCCGCAAACTGTGGCTGCCGGGCGGCGTTGAGCCGGTGTGGCGCGATTGGCCGCAGCCGGGCGAGGCGGTCTGATTTTACGCGCGTGGCAACGCGCGCGGGCATCATTTTAGGAGCAAGTCATGAGTCAGCTTTTTTATATTCACCCGGACAACCCGCAGCCGCGTTTGATTAACCAGGCGGTTGAGGTGCTGCGCAAGGGCGGGGTGATCGTTTATCCCACCGATTCCGGCTATGCGCTGGGTTGCATGCTGGAAGAGAAGGCGGCGATGGAACGCATTTGCCGCATCCGTCAGCTGGACGGCAACCACAACTTTACCCTGATGTGCCGCGATCTGTCCGAGCTGTCGACCTATGCGCACGTCGATAATACGGCGTTTCGCCTGATCAAAAACAATACGCCGGGCAACTACACCTTCATTCTGAAAGCGACGAAAGAAGTGCCGCGCCGTTTGATGAATGAAAAGCGCAAAACCATCGGCCTGCGCGTGCCGTCAAACCCGATCGCATTGGCGCTGCTGGAGGCGCTGAACGAACCGATGATGTCCACCACGCTGATGCTGCCGGGCAATGACTTTGCCGAGTCCGATCCGGAAGAGATCAGCGATCACCTGGGCAAGGTGGTCGATCTGGTGATCCACGGCGGCTTCCTCGGCCAACAGCCGACGACGGTTATCGATCTGACCGAATCCTCACCGGAAGTGGTGCGTGAAGGAGCGGGTGACGCGGCGCCTTTCCGTTGATGTCAATTGTTGCCACCTTGACCATTGTCTGAAAATCGGCTGAAGCGACGCTATTTCGCATGAAAGCCGCTATTCTTGAATACTTCAGAATTGATAATGGGCAGGATGCGCAGCAATGATTAAACAGGTTTCTTTTTTAGCGGCCTTATTATTTTCCTCAATGGCAAATGCGGGGTTTTATTCGGGCAGCGGTTTGCTGGCGGAATCCGGCGGTTACGTAAAAAATAAAAGCGGTGAAGCCACCGTGGCCGAAGCGCTGAATGGCGGCATGTTCATGGGATACGTCGCCGGCGTATTCGATACCTACTCCATGCAGGGCAACCGCAATATTTGCCCCGAAGCCGGGATTAGCATCGGCGTAGCCGCCGACGCGGTGATGCAGTATTTGAACGCGCATCCTGAGCAGCTGCATTATTCCGCGCCGTCGGTGATCATGCTGGCGTTAACCGCCGCCTATCCCTGCGTGCGTCATTAAGTTCCTATTCCAATTCGTGCGCATTTTTTCATAAGGTGCGCTCGGACTCTTTCCGCACGAACTTCAATAGATCAATGCCTGCTGCGCTGTCACCTTATCCCCTCGGTATTTCCCGAACGGGTCGGGGAGAGACGCGCAGGAGGTAATATGACCGCATTTCACAGCGCCAACATGATGCTCGACTATCAGGATATCGGCTCAGGGCCGCTCACGCTGGTGTTGCTGCCCGGCTGGTGCGAGCCGAAAACCGTATTTGCGCCGTTTATCGCCTTGGCGGCTGAACGCTATCGGGTGATCAGCATCGACTGGCGCGGCCACGGCCTGTCGTCAAAAGCGTCGGGGATGTCGCTGGCGGCGGACGATTTGCTGGAAGATGTGCGTCAGCTGCTGACGGCGCTGCGTTTGGATGACGTGATCACCCTGTCGGTGGCGCACGCCAGCTGGCTGGCGGTGGCGCTGGCCGAAGCGTTGCCGCAGCGGATACGGGGCATGGTGTTTCTCGACTGGATCATGACGCAGCCGGAGCCGGCGTTCTTTACGGCTGTGAGCCGTATGCAGCAGCCGCAGCAGTGGCTGGCGACGCGCGACGCCTTGTTCGACTTCTGGCAGGGGGGCATACGCCACGATCGGGTCAAACGCCATCTGGAGGTCGAGATGGCGCAGGAAGATTACCGGCTCTGGCGTGCCGCCGGCGTGGCCATCGAACAGGCCTACCGGCAATTCGGCTCGCCGCTGCAACGCCTGGCGGGAATGAGCGCGCCGCCGCTGTGCCGGCATATTTACTCGTTGGATCGCCGCGACGACTATCTGCGGCAGCAGCAGGCTTTTGCCGCCGAGCAGCCGTTTTTCTCTGTGGTACGGTTAGGGGAGGCTCATACTCACCTCGGCATTCTGGAACGGCCCGACGCGGTGCTGTGGGCGGTGGAGGATTTTTTGGCGCCGTGAACGCCGTCTGAAGGGGGCCACCGCCGATAAAGTGGGTTTCAACACCTTAGAAAGCCTGTATAATGCGCGGTTCGATCCTGATAAACGTATTATTACCGTGGTGGCGCTTGGCCGCGGCGGTTATCCCCCCGACGCCTGTGAAGGCGACATTAGAGGTTGCTCAATGAGCGAAAAGTTACAGAAAGTTTTAGCGCGCGCCGGGCATGGCTCGCGTCGTGAAATCGAAACCATGATTGAAGCCGGACGCGTCAGCGTCGACGGCAAGGTCGCCAAGCTGGGCGATCGCGTTGAAGTGACCCCAGCGATGAAAATTCGTCTGGATGGCCATGTCCTGTCGATCAAAGAATCCGAAGAGGTGGTTTGCCGGGTGCTGGCTTACTACAAACCGGAAGGCGAGCTGTGTACCCGCAGCGATCCTGAAGGCCGCCCGACGGTGTTCGATCGCTTGCCGAAGCTGCGTGGTTCACGCTGGGTGGCGGTAGGGCGACTGGACGTCAACACCTCCGGTCTGCTGCTGTTCACCACCGATGGCGAACTGGCCAACCGTCTGATGCACCCGAGCCGTGAAGTGGAGCGCGAGTACGCGGTACGCGTGTTCGGCCAGGTTGACGATGCGAAAGTGAAGCAGCTGAGCAAGGGTGTGCAGCTGGAAGACGGCCCGGCCGCCTTCCGCACCATCAGCTTCCAGGGCGGTGAAGGCCTCAACCAGTGGTACAACGTGACCCTGACCGAAGGTCGTAACCGTGAAGTGCGTCGCCTGTGGGAAGCGGTGGGTGTGCAGGTGAGCCGCCTGATCCGCGTGCGCTACGGCGACATCGATCTGCCGAAAGGCCTGCCGCGCGGCGGCTGGGCCGAGCTGGATCTGCCGGCGATCAACTACCTGCGCGAGCTGGTGGAATTGAAGCCGGAAACGGTCAGCAAAATGCCGGTGGAGCGTGAACGCCGCCGCGTGAAGGCCAACCAGATCCGCCGCGCGGTCAAGCGCCACTCTCAGGTGGCCGGCAGCGGCCGCCGCAGTGCGCCAGGTAGCAAGCCGGGTAAACCGGGCAAGCCAAGCAAACGCAGCTAACCCTCATTCTGGCCCCGTTCGGGGCCAGAACTTTTTGTTACCAATCGATCCCCTGTTGCGCCTTCACGCCTGCATCGAACGCGTGTTTTACCGGCCGCATCTCCGTGACCGTATCCGCCAGTTCCAGCAGATCGCGATGGCAACCGCGCCCGGTCAGGATCACCGTTTGGTGCGCAGGGCGCCCCAGCAACGCTGCCTTCAGCTCTTCCAGTTCCAGATAATCGTAGGTCAGCATGTAGGTCACTTCGTCCAGCAGCACCAGATCCAGGCTGCTGTCGGCCAGCATGCGTTTGCCGTGCTGCCACACCGCCTGACAGGCGGCGGTATCGCCGGCTTTATTCTGCGTCTCCCAGGTAAAACCGGTGGCCATCACCTGGAATTCAACGCCGTGTTGCTGCAGCAGGTTTTTTTCGCCATTGGGCCACTCGCCCTTGATGAACTGGATCACCCCGGCGCGCATGCCGTGGCCAACCGCCCGGGTGACGGTGCCGAAGGCGGCCGTGGTTTTACCCTTGCCGTTGCCGGTAAACACCAGCAGCAGGCCGCGCGTGTCCTGCGCGGCGGCGATGCGGGCATCGACCTGTTCTTTCAGGCGCTGCTGGCGCTGTTGATGACGATCTTCCGCCATGAAACGCTCCTTATTATTCGGCCGCGCCGGGTTTACGGTTCGGCTGTGCGTCGAAGCTCATGCCGGTTTTGCGGCGGCTGTCTTCGCCCATCAGATACAGATACAGCGGCATGATATCGGCCGGGGTTTTCAGTTTGTTCTTGTCTTCATGCGGGAAGGCAGATGCGCGCATTTTGGTGCGGGTGCCGCCCGGATTGATGCAGTTCACCCGCAAATTGCGGTTTTTATACTCGTCGGCCAACACCTGCATCATTCCCTCGGTGGCGAACTTCGACACCGCATAGGCACCCCAGTCTGCGCGGCCGGTGCGCCCGACGCTGGAACTGGTGAACACCAGCGAACCGGCGTGGGATTTCAGCAGCAGCGGCAGCAGCGCCTGAGTCAGCATAAAGGTGGCGTTGACGTTAACCTGCATCACCTCTTGCCACATGGTCATCGACAGATCGGCCATCGGCGCGATGTCGCCGAGCAGGCCGGCGTTGTGCAACACGCCGTCAAGGCGGGGGATCTGGCTCGCCAGATCGTCGGCTATCTGCCGGCATTGCTCCTGAGTAGCGTGCAGCAAGTCCAGCGTCACCACCCGGGCCGGGGCGCTGCCCTGGGCCGCGATCTCTTGTTGTACCGCCAGCAGTTTGCTCTCGGTGCGCCCCAGCAGCACCAGCTGAGCGCCGAAGCGCGCGTAGGTCAGCGCCGCTTCGCGGCCGATGCCGTCGCCGGCGCCGGTGACCAAAATGATACGTTGTTCGAGCAGATCTTGTTTGGGTTGGTAATGCACGATAAATCCTCGCCTGGGTGGCTGTTCTCCCGCGAATATCGGGGAGCAAGGGTGAAACGCGCGGCCGGGGCGGGAGCGAAGGCTCGACCGTCTGCGGGCCGCGCAGCGAATTCGTCTCATCGTATTGATGAATAATGGGTGTTATATGCCTTAATCCGTGGGCATTTTCAATGCGTAGCAGGCTGAAATGGCATTCTTTTGTAACAAAAGCACGGCGGCGGCGCCTTGGTTCGGCCTTGAATCGTCCCCATAGTGATGATCCGTGCGCAATGAATTTTCATTTAGCCGCGACAGCAGCCGCTGCGGTTGGCTAAAATGGAAAGAAGCATACTAACAACCTGTAAATAAAGGCGGAATCTGTGGAGTTTATATCTGTTTATGGCCTGTTTCTGGCCAAGGTCGCCACGGTGGTGCTCGCCATCGCCGCGTTGGCCATCCTGGCGGTCAGTTTGGGGCAACGCAAGAACCGCCAGAAAGGGGAGCTGCAGCTGACCGATCTCGGTGAACAGTATCGCGAGATGCAGCGTGATATGCGCCTGGCGCGTATGGATACCGCCGAGCAGAAGGTCTGGCTGAAACAGTTCAAGAAGCAGACCAAGGCCGACGACAAGCTGAAGAAGCAGCGTGCCAAGTCCGGCGCGGTGGAAGTGACTAAGCCGTGCCTGTATGTGCTGGACTTCAAGGGCAGCATGGACGCGCACGAGGTGACCTCGCTGCGCGAAGAGATCTCGGCGGTGCTGGCGGTAGCGTCGGCGCAGGATGAAGTTCTGTTGCGCCTGGAAAGCCCGGGCGGGGTGGTGCACGGCTACGGCCTGGCGGCCTCGCAGCTGGAGCGCCTGCGCAAAGGCGGCATTCGCCTGACGGTAGCGGTGGATAAAGTGGCGGCCAGCGGCGGCTACATGATGGCCTGCGTCGCGGATCGCATCGTGGCGGCGCCGTTCGCCATCATCGGCTCCATCGGCGTGGTGGCGCAGATCCCGAACTTCCACCGCCTGCTGAAGAAGAACGACATCGACGTGGAGCTGCACACCGCCGGGCAGTTTAAACGTACGCTGACGCTGTTTGGTGAAAACACCGAACAGGGGCGGGAGAAGTTCCGCGAAGATCTGAACGAAACCCACGAGCTGTTCAAGCGCTTCGTGCATGAGCAGCGCCCGTCGCTGGACATCGACAGCGTCGCCACCGGTGAGCACTGGTTCGGTTCACAGGCGAAAGAGAAGGGGCTAATCGACGCCATCGGCACCAGCGATGACTTGCTGATCGCCGAGCTGGACAACCACGAAGTGATCGCCGTGCGCTATACGCGCCGCAAACGCCTGATGGATCGCTTCACCGGCAGCGTGGCGGAAAGCGTCGATCGCTTGCTGTTGCGCTGGTGGCAGCGTGGTGAAAAGCCGCTGCTGTAACGGTGGCGATAGCGTGAATCAACGGGGGCCAGGTGCCCCCGTTTTCTTTTCTCAATCGACCAGGTGGTATTTTTCCGAAAGCCGATGGGCCAAATGTTTAAACATATTAAATACCGCGGTGGTTTTGGCGGTGGGCAATCCATCGGCATCCAAAAAGTATTCGCCGCGGAAAACTAAAACGCCGCTTTTTTGTTCAACGTCGGTGGCGATCATGCCGTGCAGATAATCTTCGTGTTGGCGGATGATGTTATTTGCCTCCGCCAGCAGGGCCTCGCGGCTGATAGGGGCAGTATTTGTGCGCATTTATTAGACTCCAAACTAAAAACTCTGCACATATTCTAACGCCGGTTCGCTTTTATCCGCAAACCGACTAAGGTTTATTTGCCGTCTGGATGGCCATGGGCGCCCGCCGGTTGGCGAAATCGGTCTTTCCGTGCTAATTAGGTTGCGTGACGCTTTTTATCAGGTACAGTGTGGGATTTTGCGGCGTCAGGTGGAAGGTTTTGTTTACGCCATGAATAAAACTCACACAGCCATACTTCTGGGGCATGGGTGAATAGCAGGCAGGATCAACAACTTGCGTTCAGGTTGAGCAGTTGGGCAACCAAAAGAAAAAAATCTGTTGATCTCTTGCCAGACTGCCGCAATATAAAAAAAGAGACACGAATTGCCGCGGCACGGCGAGATAAAAGACTTCTTTTTAGAAGAAATAAATTAGGTAAAGGTAAATATGGGTAAAGCTCTCGTAATAGTTGAGTCCCCGGCAAAAGCCAAAACTATTAATAAATATTTAGGAAGTGACTACGTGGTGAAGTCCAGCGTCGGTCATATCCGTGATTTGCCGACCAGTGGCTCAGCCAGCAAAAAGAGCGCTGACTCAACCGAAGACAAAGCCAAGAAAAAAGTTAAAAAAGATGAGAAGGCGGCGCTGGTAAATCGCATGGGCGTCGACCCTTACCACGGCTGGAAAGCGCATTATGAAATCCTGCCGGGTAAAGAAAAAGTGGTCGCCGAGTTAAAATCGTTGGCGGAAAACGCCGACCACATTTATCTCGCAACCGACCTTGACCGCGAAGGGGAAGCCATCGCCTGGCACCTGCGGGAAGTGATCGGTGGGGATGACAAACGCTTTAGCCGCGTGGTGTTTAACGAAATCACCAAAAACGCGATCCAGCAGGCGTTCAAACAGCCGGGCGAGCTGAACATTGACCGCGTCAACGCGCAGCAGGCGCGCCGGTTCATGGACCGCGTGGTGGGCTATATGGTCTCGCCGCTGCTGTGGAAGAAAATCGCCCGCGGTCTGTCCGCCGGCCGCGTGCAGTCGGTGGCGGTGCGCCTGGTGGTTGAGCGCGAGCGCGACATCAAGGCCTTCGTGCCGGAAGAGTACTGGGAGCTGCATGCCGATCTGCTGGCGAAGGGTGAAACCGCGCTGCAGATGGAAGTGACCCACGCGCACGACAAACCGTTCAAGCCGGTCAACCGCGAGCAGACTCACGCCGCGGTCAAGCTGCTGGAAAAAGCCCGTTACACGGTGCTGGATCGCGAAGACAAACCGACCAGCAGCAAACCGGGCGCGCCTTTCATTACCTCCACGCTGCAACAGGCCGCCAGCACCCGCCTGAGCTTCGGCGTGAAGAAAACCATGATGATGGCGCAACGGCTGTATGAAGCCGGCCACATCACCTATATGCGTACCGATTCCACCAACTTGAGCCAGGATGCGCTCAACATGGTGCGTGGCTACATTGGCGACAACTTCGGCGACAAATACCTGCCGAAGGCGCCGAATCAGTACAGCAGCAAAGAGAATTCGCAGGAAGCGCACGAAGCGATCCGTCCTTCGGACGTGAACGTGCTCGCCGAGCAGTTGAAAGACATGGAAGCGGACGCGCAGAAGCTGTATCAGCTGATCTGGCGCCAGTTCGTCGCCTGCCAGATGACGCCGGCGCAATACGATTCCACCACGCTGACGGTGAAAGCCGGCGATTATCAGCTGCGCGCCAAGGGCCGTACGCTGCGCTTTGACGGCTGGACCAAGGTGATGCCGGCGCTGCGCAAGGGCGATGAAGATCGCACCCTGCCATACGTCGAAATCGGCAGCGAACTGGATCTGCAGAAACTGATCCCGAGCCAGCACTTCACCAAGCCGCCGGCGCGCTACAGCGAAGCCTCGCTGGTGAAAGAGCTGGAAAAACGCGGTATCGGCCGTCCGTCCACCTACGCCTCCATCATCTCGACCATTCAGGATCGCGGTTATGTGCGGGTGGAAAGCCGCCGCTTCTATGCCGAGAAAATGGGCGAGATCGTCACCGATCGTCTGGAAGAAAACTTCCGCGAGCTGATGAACTATGACTTCACCGCGCGCATGGAAGACGGCCTCGATGAGGTCGCCAACAACCAGGCCGAGTGGAAAGCGGTGCTGGACGAGTTCTTCGTCGACTTCAGCGAGCAGCTGGAAACGGCGGAGAAAGATCCGGAAGAAGGCGGCATGCGGCCTAACCAGATGGTGATGACCAGCATCGACTGCCCGACCTGCGGCCGCAAGATGGGTATCCGTACTGCCAGCACCGGCGTGTTCCTCGGTTGTTCCGGCTATGCGCTGCCGCCGAAGGAGCGCTGCAAAACCACCATCAATCTGGTGCCTGAAGCGGAAGTGCTCAACATCCTCGAAGGCGACGACGCGGAAACCAACGCGCTGCGCGCCCGCCGTCGCTGCAAGAAATGTGGTACGGCGATGGACAGCTATCTGATCGACAACCAGCGCAAGCTGCACGTTTGCGGTAACAACCCGGCGTGTGACGGCTATGAAATCGAAGAGGGCGAGTTCCGCCTGAAAGGCTACGATGGCCCGGTGGTGGAGTGCGACAAGTGCGGCTCGGAAATGCACCTGAAAATGGGGCGTTTCGGCAAGTACATGGGCTGTACCAACGAGAACTGTAAAAACACCCGCAAGATCCTGCGTAACGGCGATGTCGCGCCGCCGAAGGAAGATCCGGTGCCGTTGCCGGAGCTGCCGTGCGAGAAGTCTGACGCCTATTTCGTGCTGCGTGACGGCGCTGCCGGCGTGTTCCTGGCGGCCAACACCTTCCCTAAATCGCGCGAGACCCGTGCGCCGCTGGTGGAAGAGCTGGCTCGCTTCAAGGATCGCCTGCCGGAGAAGCTGCGCTATCTGGCCGATGCGCCGGTGTCGGATGCCGAAGGCAATAAAACGCTGGTGCGTTTCAGCCGTAAAACCAAACAGCAGTACGTCTCTTCTGAAAAAGATGGCAAGGCGACCGGTTGGTCCGCGTTCTACGTGGACGGCAAGTGGGTCGAAGGCAAGAAGTAAGGCCGCTGTCCTGCCAGTAAGATGAAAAACCAGCCCCGGCGGCTGGTTTTTTTATTGGTGAAAAGCGGCAAACGGATCTATCCTTTGCTGTTTTTATCCCTCCGCCACCGCCGTTTCACGTTGATACCAATGCAAAATAATCGTTATCATAGTGTGACGCGGATCTATACTTGAAGCTGCAACGTGGTATAGTGGTTATATAAAAAGTTTTTTTATTATTAAAGCTTATTAACAACGGCGTTTTCTTCACCATCAGGGTAAAACACGGTGTTTATGGCTTGTGAGTTTCAGCATACCGGGGCGACACCGATATACCTGGCTGCGGGTAAGCCGCAGTGTTTAACCTAGGATGGTATAAGATATGAAATTGCAGCAGCTTCGTTACATTGTGGAAGTGGTTAACCACAACCTGAATGTCTCCTCGACGGCAGAAGGGCTCTATACCTCGCAACCCGGCATCAGTAAACAGGTGCGCATGCTCGAAGATGAGCTGGGCATCCAGATTTTCGCCCGCAGCGGCAAACACCTGACCCAGGTCACCCCGGCCGGCCAGGAAATCATTCGCATCGCACGTGAAGTGCTGTCCAAGGTGGACGCCATCAAAGCCGTCGCCGGTGAACACACCTACCCGGACAAAGGCTCGCTGTACGTCGCCACCACGCATACCCAGGCTCGCTACGCCTTGCCCAACGTAATCAAAGGCTTCATCGAGCGTTACCCGCGCGTCTCGCTGCACATGCATCAGGGCTCGCCGACGCAGATCGCTGAAGCGGTCTCCAAAGGGACCGCCGATTTCGCCATCGCCACCGAAGCGCTGCACTTGTACGACGATCTCATCATGCTGCCGTGCTATCACTGGAACCGCGCGGTAGTCGTGAAGCCCGACCATCCTTTGGCGGGCAAAAGCAGCATCAGCATTGAAGAGCTGGCGGCTTATCCGATCGTCACTTACACCTTCGGCTTTACCGGGCGTTCGGAGTTGGATACCGCCTTCAACCGCGCCGGCCTGACGCCGCGCATCGTCTTTACCGCCACCGACGCCGACGTGATCAAAACCTACGTGCGTCTGGGATTGGGGGTGGGGGTGATCGCCAGCATGGCGGTGGATCCGGTTCAGGATCCGGATCTGGTGACGGTGGATGCGCGTGATATCTTCACCTACAGCACCACCAAGATCGGCTTCCGCCGCAGCACCTTCCTGCGCAGCTACATGTACGACTTCATTCAGCGCTTCGCGCCGCACCTGACGCGCGATGTGGTCGACAGCGCGGTGGCGCTGCGCTCCAACGAAGAGATCGAAGCGATGTTCAAGGACATCAAGCTGCCGATTAAGTAACTATCGACGATATCAAATCAAACCCGGAAAGGCGCCTGCCTAACCGGGTTTTTTTAGCCCGGAAATCCGTGCCTTCTTGCTTCTCAGGATCATCCTGAAAAGTCGCTGCCCTCTTTTCAACCCGTTAGCGTCTGAGTAGAGTGCAAACGTTCGGATCATTGAATAAGGAAATTCAACGTTATGCAGATATGCAGATTTGCAGACTTAACTACAACGATGCCTCTCCAGACCGCCGCGTGCTGAAACTCCACGTCTACGGGGTGGGGACGTTTCCGGTGTTTTCAGGCAAGCCGAGTATGCTAAATCGTCCTGATTGCTCTTTCAGAGACAAAGGGGCGCTACCCCCGGGGCAGTATTGGATTGTTGATCGCCCTCATGGGAGTATACGAAACCAGCTGGAGTCATTAGGTAAAGACATATGGCATGGAACAAACCATTCTACGTGGCTTGGTTTGTTCAGTTTCCAAACGCTTACCGATAATTTGTGGATTAATGGACAAGATCGAGGCGGCTTTCGCATTCATCCATTGAGACCTAATGGCGAAGGAGAATCATGGGGTTGCATTACCTTCTACCATATTGCTGATTTTAATCGATTTCGACACGCACTCGTCCAACGTAGAAAATTCAAAATCCCCGGCTCACGTGTAGGTATCATGTCCTATGGTAGGGTAGATGTTACGGGTTCAACTAACTACGAGGCTTGCGATGTTTAAGAATTTGATGCTGTTTGCAACTTGTTTCATAGCGTCGTTTTTTATTCTTAACAAAATCCCGGTGCTTAAAAATCTGGTTGATATGACTGTAAATCAGGTTGGTGATTGGATGAATGCCGCTAACATAGCGAAAAGTGATGGAGAGTTTGATCCAGCGTTTCTCCCCGTGGTGATAACCTATATGTTGCTCGCGACATTTATTTTAATGGCCGTCGTCAAACGCTTAATGCGTAAACCCCGCTAAAGCCGCAGGATTTTCCCTGCCAAAACGCCGCCTCGTTGCGGCGTTTTTGTTGGCGCATTGCCTAACCCCTTGGCGGCGCTCGCACTTATTTTCCGCTGATTGTTCCTGCCTATCGCTGTGATCAAATCGTGTTGTTATCAAAACGTTAACTTATCTTTGTGGTATCTTTAAACAAGACCTCACTGATTACCCTGTTTTAGTCACAATAAGAAATGGAGGAGCTATGTCGTCCGATCTTCGTGAAACGAGTCTGGATAAGCTGGTTGCGCTGAATAGCGAATATTACTACTACAGCCTGCCGCTGGCGGCGAAGCAGCTGGGTGATATCGACCGGTTGCCGAAATCAATGAAAGTGCTGTTGGAGAACCTGCTGCGCCATGTGGATGGCGATACTGTGCAGGTTGACGACCTCAAGGCCATCGTTGCCTGGCTGCAAACCGGCCATGCTGATCGTGAGATCGCCTACTGTCCGGCGCGCGTGCTGATGCAGGATTTTACCGGCGTTCCAGCGGTGGTGGATCTGGCGGCGATGCGCGAAGCGGTGCGGCGGCTGGGCGGCAACGTCGACCAGGTGAACCCGCTGTCGCCGGTGGATCTGGTGATTGACCACTCGGTTACCGTCGATGAATTTGGCGATGACAACGCCTTTGAAGACAACGTACGTATCGAAATGCAGCGCAACCACGAGCGCTACACCTTTCTGCGCTGGGGGCAGAAAGCCTTCAACCGCTTCCGCGTAGTGCCGCCGGGCACCGGCATCTGTCACCAGGTTAACCTTGAATACCTTGGCCAAACGGTCTGGCACAGCGACGAAAGCGGCCGCCGCGTGGCTTATCCCGATACGCTGGTGGGCACCGATTCCCATACCACCATGATCAACGGCCTCGGCATCCTCGGCTGGGGCGTCGGCGGCATCGAAGCGGAAGCGGCGATGCTGGGCCAGCCGGTGTCGATGCTGATCCCCGACGTGGTCGGCTTCAAGCTGACCGGCAAGCTCCGCGAGGGTATTACCGCCACCGACCTGGTGTTGACCGTGACCCAAATGCTGCGTAAGCACGGCGTTGTCGGCAAGTTCGTCGAGTTTTACGGCGACGGGCTGGCCGATCTGCCGCTGGCGGACCGGGCAACCATCGCCAACATGTCGCCGGAGTTCGGCGCCACCTGTGGCTTCTTCCCGGTGGATGACGTTACGCTCGGCTATATGAAGCTCAGCGGCCGCAGCGCCGAACAAATCGCACTGGTGGAAGCCTACGCCAAAGCGCAGGGCATGTGGCGTAACCCGGGTGATGAACCGGTCTTCACCAGCTCGCTGGCGCTGGACATGTCAACCGTGGAAGCCAGCCTCGCCGGGCCGAAACGCCCGCAGGATCGCGTTGCGCTGCCGAATGTGCCGCAGGCGTTCAAGGCTGCCACCGAGCTGGATATCGGGGGGCACAAGGCCGATACCGACAGCAAAACCTTTACGCTGGACGGGCAGCAGCACGAACTGCGCGACGGCGCGGTGGTGATCGCGGCGATCACCTCCTGCACCAACACCTCCAACCCGAGCGTGATGATGGCGGCCGGCCTGCTGGCGAAAAATGCCGTCAAGAAAGGGCTGCGCAGCAAACCCTGGGTAAAAACCTCGCTGGCGCCGGGATCCAAAGTGGTAACCGACTACTTCGACAGCGCCAAACTCACCGCCTATCTGGAAGAGCTGGGGTTCAACCTGGTGGGGTATGGCTGCACCACCTGCATCGGTAACTCCGGCCCGCTGCCGGATCCGATCGAGCAGGCGATCAAAGAGGGCGATCTGACCGTGGGCGCGGTGCTGTCGGGCAACCGCAACTTCGAAGGGCGTATTCACCCGCTGGTGAAAACCAACTGGCTGGCCTCGCCGCCGCTGGTGGTGGCTTATGCGCTGGCGGGCAGCATGAAGATTGATCTGACCAAAGAGCCGCTGGGCGAGGGCAACGACGGTCAACCGGTCTACCTGAAGGATATCTGGCCGAGCAGCCAGGACATCGCTCAGGCGGTAGAAGAAGTGCGCACCGAGATGTTCCACAAGGAATACGGCGAAGTGTTCGACGGCGACGCCAACTGGCAAGCGATCCAGGTGGCCGGTTCGGCGACCTATCAGTGGCAGGAGGATTCTACCTATATCCGCCATCCGCCGTTCTTCAGCACCATGAAGGTGAAACCGGATCCGGTGCAGGACATCAAAGACGCGCGCATTCTGGCGATTCTGGCCGATTCGGTGACCACCGACCACATCTCGCCGGCGGGCAACATCAAGCGCGACAGCCCGGCAGGGCGCTACCTGAGCGAGCACGGCGTGGCACCGCAGGATTTCAACTCCTACGGCTCGCGCCGCGGCAACCACGAAGTGATGATGCGCGGCACCTTCGCCAACATCCGCATCCGCAACGAAATGGTGCCGGGCGTGGAAGGCGGCTATACCCGCCATATTCCGTCGCAGCAGCAGCTGTCTATCTACGACGCCGCCATGCAGTATCAGCAGGAGAAGGTGCCGCTGGCGGTGATCGCCGGTAAAGAGTACGGTTCCGGCTCCAGCCGCGACTGGGCGGCGAAAGGGCCGCGCCTGCTGGGCGTGCGGGTGGTGATTGCCGAGTCCTTCGAGCGTATCCACCGCTCCAACCTGATCGGCATGGGGATTTTGCCGCTGGAGTTCCCGCAGGGAGTGACGCGCAAAACCCTGGGGCTGACCGGGGATGAGCAGATCAGCGTCGGCGGCCTGCAGCAGCTGCAGCCGGGCCAGACGGTGCCGGTGCATATCACCTATGCCGACGGGCGCAAGGAGGTGATCGACACCCGTTGCCGCATCGATACCGGCAATGAGCTGACCTACTACGAAAACGACGGCATTCTGCACTATGTGATCAGGAAAATGCTGTAATTAAGCAATAAAAAGGGCGCCGTAAGGCGCCCTGATTGTTTCCGCCGCGGCGGCGATCACTTCTGGTCGAGCAAATGGCCCATTTTGGCGGCCTTGGTCGCCAGATAGTGTTCGTTCTTCGGGTTGCGGCCGACGATCAGCGGCACGCGCTCGCTGATGTTGATACCGGCTTCGGTCAGGATCTCGACCTTTTTCGGGTTGTTGGTCAGCAAACGCACCGCGTCGACGCCCAGCAGTTTGAACATGTCGGCGCACAGGGTGAAGTCGCGTTCGTCGGCGGCGAAGCCGAGCTGATGGTTGGCCTCCACGGTGTCGGCGCCCTTATCCTGCAGGGCATAGGCGCGGATCTTGTTCAACAGGCCGATATTGCGGCCCTCCTGGCGATGATAAAGCAGGATGCCGCGGCCTTCTTCGGCAATCTGCTCCAGCGCGGCTTCCAGTTGAAAACCGCAGTCGCAGCGCAGGCTGAACAGAGCATCGCCGGTCAGACATTCGGAATGCACGCGCGCGAGCACCGGCGCTTCGCCGGAAATATCACCGAATACCAGCGCCAGATGGTCATGCCCGGTCGCCAGTTCTTCGAATCCTACCATCAGGAAATCGCCCCAAGGTGTCGGCAGTTTAGCCTCTGCCACCCGTTTAAGCTGCATGTCACTCTCCACAAAAGCGTACGATTCAATCATTGTCGCGCATCCTAAGTCCGGTACGGTAAATTGACCAAGACTAAAACGTGCTACGCCGATCTCTATTTCGTTAATTATCGGCTATTTTGCCACAACTTCTTGCCGGGCGGTGCTCAGCAAACCAGCAGATGGCGTTTTCTGGCCACCTATTATTGCGATAGGTTGCCTATCTGTTTAATTTTTCGCGTGTTATCAATATTGCACTCTTGTTACACTGCTGCCTGATTCACGCAGAGGAAGAATAGAATGTACGAGATAGCAAAACGCACGGCGGGCGGCGCACTGCTGCTGCTGTTGATGCCGCTGGCGGTCTGGGTATCCGGTTGGCACTGGCAACCCGGCGGCAATGAGCCGCTGCTCAAAGCGCTGTACTGGGTGACCGAAACCGTGACCTCGCCGTGGGGCATTCTGACCAGCGCTATCCTCTGCGGCTGGTTTTTGTGGTGCCTGCGCTTTCGCCTGAAGGCGGCCATCGGTCTGGCGCTCCTGCTTTTCGCCGCGCTGGTGATCGGGCAGGGGGTGAAGTCGTTAATCAAGGATCGGGTGCAAGAGCCGCGGCCGTTTGTGGTATGGCTGGAGCAAACCCACGGCGTGGACGGCAAATATTTCTATTCGCTGCATCGCAAAGAGCGCAGCGCGCTGGTGCGCGAGCAACTGCAGGATCAGACGCTGGTGCCGAACTGGCTGCGCAAGCACTGGCAGTTTGAAACCGGTTTCGCTTTCCCGTCGGGGCACACCATGTTCGCCGCCACCTGGGCGCTGTTGGGCGTAGGGCTGCTGTGGCCGCGCCGCCATTATAAAACCGTCGCGCTGCTGATGGTGTGGGCGACCGGCGTGATGGGCAGCCGTCTGCTGTTGGGCATGCACTGGCCGCGCGATCTGGCGATGGCCACGCTGATCAGCTGGCTGCTGGTGGTGGTTACCTGCTGGCTGGCGCAGCGCTGGTTCGGCCCGCTGACGCCGCCGCCGCAAGAGCAGCAGGAAATCGCGGCGCGCAAGCCGGAGATATGATCGTTATGTGACCATGTCACAAAAAGGCGGCGTCGGATCGGCGCCGCATTAACCGCTTACATTTTCCCGCCATTGCAATCCGCCCGGCCGCCCCCATATCCTTATAAATTCGACGTTTTGAGAAGCTTTCTCATCAATTTGTTCGCTAAGGCCGTTTACTGCCGAATATGCCAGCAGATATGTGGTTTTATCGTGCCGTGGGGTTTCCCTGCCGCAACGGGAAATGCTAACTTAAGGGTTAGGGACGCCACGTTTTGGCATCGTTAATCCGATTCACTCGGCCTCGCGGGAAAGAATGTGAAATATTTGCTGATTTTTTTGTTGGTTCTGGTGATCTTCGTGATTTCCGTCACCTTGGGTGCGCATAACGATCAGGTGGTCAATTTTAACTATCTGGTTGCGCAGGGCGATTATCGCGTATCGACCCTGTTGGCCACGCTGTTTGGCGGCGGTTTCGTTCTTGGCTGGATCATTTGCGGTCTGTTCTACCTGCGCACGCGCATTGCGCTGGGCCGCGCCGAGCGCAAGATCAAAAGGCTGGAGCTGCAGCTTGAGCAGCCCGCTGAACCGGCGGCTCAGCCCGTTGTCAGCAAGGAATAATCCTCTATGTTAGAACTGCTGTTTCTGTTGCTGCCCGTGGCTGCCGCGTACGGTTGGTACATGGGGCGCAGAAGCGCTCAGCAGGATAAACAGCAAGAAGCCAACCGCCTGTCGCGTGAATACGTGGCAGGGGTGAACTTTCTGCTTTCCAACCAGCAGGACAAGGCGGTCGATCTGTTCCTCGACATGTTGAAAGAGGACAGCAACACCGTTGAAGCCCACCTGACGCTGGGTAACCTGTTCCGTTCGCGTGGCGAAGTCGACCGCGCCATCCGCATCCATCAGGCCTTGATGGAAAGCGCCTCCCTGACCTTCGAACAGCGTCTGCTGGCGGTACAGCAGCTGGGCCGCGACTATATGGCGGCCGGGCTTTACGACCGCGCGGAAGACATGTTCAGCCAGTTGACTGACGAAGAGGATTTTCGCGTATCGGCGCTGCAGCAACTGCTGGTGATCCATCAGGCCACCAGCGATTGGCAAAAAGCAATCGATGTGGCGGAAAAGTTGGTCAAGCTGGGTAAAGAGAAACAACGCGTCGAGATCGCACACTTCTATTGTGAACTGGCGCTGCAGGCGATGGGCAGCGACGATCTCGATCGGGCGATGAGCCTGCTCAAGCGTGCGGACGCAGCCGATAAACAGTGTGCGCGCGTGTCCATCATGTTCGGGCGCATTTACATGGCGCAAAACGACTACGCCAAAGCGGCCGAGTCGCTGCAGCGCGTATTGAGTCAGGATAAAGAGTTGGTCAGCGAAACGCTGCCGATGCTGCAGGAATGCTACACCCATCTGCCGGAACAACAGCACAACTGGGCTGAATTCCTGAAGCGCTGCGTAGAAGAGAACACCGGTGCCACCGCCGATCTGATGCTGGCCGAGATCATCGAGCAGCACGAAGGGCGTGACGTGGTGCAGGTCTATATCAACCGCCAGCTGCAACGCCATCCGACCATGCGGGTGTTTTACCGGCTGATGGATTATCACCTGGCGGACGCCGAAGACGGCCGGGCGAAAGAGAGCCTGCTGCTGTTGCGCGATATGGTCGGCGAGCAAATTCGCACCAAGCCGCGTTACCGCTGCCACAAATGCGGCTTCACCGCGCACTCGCTCTATTGGCATTGCCCGTCGTGCCGCGCCTGGTCATCGGTTAAACCGATCCGCGGCCTGGATGGCCAATAACGCCGCGGCACCAAAATAAAACGGGGCGATTTATCGCCCCGTTTTTTTTATGTTTGACCCGTCCTGAATAGCGTTGACACATTTTACTCACGCACAGAGGAAAATGTGATGAACCAGTATATTAAACGCACACAACGCGATTACTCTCTATCCTTTAAATTAGCCGTCGTCGAACAGGTCGAAAAAGGCGAAATGACTTGCCGTCAGGCCACAGACCGTTATGGTATCCAAGGCAACGTAACCGTCATGAACTGGCTGCGCAAATACGGTCAGCTTGACTGGCGAACCTCTCCTTCCACCCAAAAGTGCGGAGGCAACATGCCCAAACTCCCCCTGACGCCCGAACAGCATATTAAAGAACTTGAGCAGCAACTGGCTGAATCTGAAGTCAAAGCCCAGTTCTTCGAAGCTGTCGTCAAAGTGATGAACACCGACTTTGGCGCCACGCTGACAAAAAAGCAGCTAACCGCCTTATCGCGCAAACACAAGTACCGGGACTCACAGTAACGCGGGCCTGCCGATGGATGGGCATCAGCCGACAAGCGTGGTATCAGTCCCTGCAGCGTGAAGCAGGCAAAGAGGAGCAGGCACGGCATCTCGTCGAACAGGTGACGGCCATCCGCTTGCACCAGCCCCGACTGGGGACACGTAAGCTGCATCACCTGTTGCGGCAACGCCCCGAACCGGCGTTGCATGTGGGGCGCGACCGGCTGTTCAGTATCCTGCGTTGCGCGCGGTTACTGGTGATGCCTAAGCGGGCATATCACAAGACGACGCAGAGCCATCATCGTTTTTATCGTCATCCCAACCTGCTGAAGGCGGGGGACAATCAGGTCATCGCCAGCCGTCCGGAACAGGTATGGGTGGCGGATATCACCTACTTGCCGCTGAGAACGGGAACGGCGTATGTCAGCCTGGTAACGGATGCCTGGTCGAGAAAAATCGTGGGATATCATGTACATGACAGTCTGCATACCCGGCACTGCGCTGGTGCACCACTCGGACAGGGGTATCCAGTACTGCTCACAGGAATATCAGGCGTTACATCAGAGATATGGCATCACCTGCTCGATGACGGACGGGTATGACTGTTACCCGAATGCGCTGGCGGAACGGGTAAATGGGATACTTAAAACGGAATACCTGCTCGGCAGGCCAGAAGACATCGTACAGGCAAAAAAGATGGTCAGGGAGTCGGTGAACCTCTACAACGCACAGCGGCCGCACCTGTCGCTGAAATACAAAACGCCCGATGAGGTTCATCGGGCGTTATCCGGCTGAAAAGTGTCAACCTATATCAGGACTAGTCAGTTTGTCTGTTCGTCGTTTACTTTTTTTTGCCGCCCTTGGCGCCGGTTTTCAACAGCTGGCGGAGTTTCTTCAGCTCTTTCTGGCTCAGAGGCTGTTCAATTTCTTCTTCGGTGCTTTGGTTGTCGATCTCGCCATGGTGCAGCTCATCCGCCTTTTTGGCCGTTTTTTCTGCCTTGGCGGCGGGCGTACTGAAGCTGCTTTCCAGGCGCTGGCACACTTCCACGCTCAATGAAAATTCGTTTTCAGCGGCGGCAGCGCGGATTTTTTCCTTGAGTTCCAGAGGAATTTTAATGGTAAGTGTCGATATCTCGCTCATTTTGAAAGCCTTTCTGCAGGAAGATGCCTTCAAGCTAAGCCACTGGCGATCGGGTGTCTAGTGTGTAATAAAAATTTAATATTTTTGTAACAATAAAGAGCGGGGCAAATGCGGGGTTTTCAAGCGGGAAACAGAGACAGGGCCCGAAATCTCGGGCCCTGTACCGGAAACCTTATTTGTAGATGATCGCGGTGCCGCTCAACATGTTGTTACCGCCGGCGGAGATAATGCGGTAGCTGCTGGCGCCCTGAGCATCTGCTTTAGCGGCCAGTTTTTTCTCCAGGCTGCTGAGGGTCGTTGCGTGGCCGGCGGAAATGACGCCGGTCGCGGTCAGGCTATCGGCCTGCTGGCTGTTGATCGGCTCAGCGGCCAAAGTGGCGAAAGAGGTCAGTGCGATAGCGGCAGCGGCTGCAAAATATTTGATGGTTTTCATGGGTGACTCCAGTCTGTTTATTTAGGAAGGAAGCCATTCGCTTCCGATGGGCTGAATAATAAAGCATCTGCACAGATTGAAAATCTGATAATGCTGAGTAAGTCATTCAAAATATCTGATTAAAAATTTACGCATCTTTACGGCGTTTTACGCTGCGTGGTTTATCGCTGATGCGCTTTCGTTGACGCGCCATGACAAAGGTGAGAGGTAACATGACAGAGCGCCGGTGCGTGCTGCGGCTGGGATTTCTGGCCCCCGACATGTAGAATGCGGCGGTCAGTTTCGCGGGTGAGTCCCTGATTATGTCTATTTTAGAGAAGGTAGAAGAAATGAAGTCTGAAAATAACACTAATAACAATGACTTAAAATCATCTCCAATCGTTGTGGCGTTGGATTACGCCGATAAGAACGCTGCGCTGGCGTTCGCCGACCGTATCGATCCGCAAGACTGCCGGCTGAAAGTGGGCAAAGAAATGTTCACGCTGTTTGGGCCGCAGCTGGTGCGCGATCTGCATGGGCGTGGCTTCGACGTGTTTCTCGACCTGAAATTCCACGATATTCCCAATACCACCGCGCATGCGGTCGCGGCGGCGGCCGAGCTGGGCGTTTGGATGGTCAACGTCCACGCCAGCGGCGGCGCGCGCATGATGACCGCCGCTAAAGAAGCGCTGGCGTCATTCGGGGCGGATGCGCCGCTGCTGATTGCCGTGACGGTGCTCACCAGCATGGAAGCGGAAGATCTGCGCGGCATCGGCATCGAGGCCAGCCCGGCGGAACACGCCGAGCGCCTGGCGCGCCTGACCCGCGACTGCGGGCTGGACGGCGTGGTGTGTTCGGCACACGAAGCGCAGCGGCTGAAGGCGGCCTGCGGGCAGGCATTCCAGCTGGTTACGCCGGGGATCCGCCCTGAGGGCAGCGCGGCGGGCGATCAGCGCCGTATCATGACGCCGGTGCAGGCACAGGCCGCCGGCGTGGACTACATGGTGATTGGGCGTCCGATCACCCAATCTGCCGATCCGGCCGCGACGCTGCGCGCGATCCGCGCCTCTTTGGCCTGAGGAACCGCCAATGAATGACGATAACAGCCGCCTGGTGTATTCCACGGACACCGGCCGTATCAAGCAGGAAGAGGTTAAACCGCAACGCGCCAAGGGTGACGGCATCGTGCGCATCCAGCGTCAAACCAGCGGCCGCAAGGGGAAGGGCGTGTGCCTGATCGCAGGTATCGATCTGGATGACGCTGCGCTCGACAAACTGGCGGCCGAGCTGAAGAAGAAATGTGGCTGCGGCGGCTCGGTGAAAGACGGGATCATCGAAATACAGGGCGATAAACGCGATCTGCTCAAGCAGCTGCTGGAAGCCAAAGGCATGAAGGTCAAACTGGCGGGCGGTTGAGCTGAATCGCCATGCCGCGGTGCAATGCCGTGGCATGGCTTGAGGTTGTTGCTGCCGGGGGTTAGCCCGTTAACGGCAAAAGAACCATAGACTTAAAGTAAAACAGACCTGAAATCATCGTTATTCTGGTTAATACGTCAAAGCGCCGAGGCGCTTTTGCCAGCCTGTCGGCCGAGGACGCTCGGTCAGGTTATTTGCCAACCTGGTGACCGATAATGCCCCCCACCGCGGCCCCACCCAGCGTGCCCAACGCGCTGCCGTTGGTCAGCACTGCACCGCCGACTGCACCGGCACCGGCACCGATTGCGGTGTTGCGATCGCGTTTGGACATGTTGGAACAGGCGCTGAGTGAAAACGCCAGAGTCAGTGCCAGAGCGGTGGTGGCGAAACGTTTATTGATAATCATCATAATGACTTCTCCTTAGCATTGGCTATATGGAAGTGCCCTATAAGTATAGGCGTTAACCATAAATCAGGCCTGCCGTTGGTTCCCATACAGTATCGATATAAAAAATGGCATTTTTTGTTAAAAGCCGAATAATTAGCAAGTTAAGGCCCAAAAGTTGCCGAAACTGAGTATAGGTTTCTCGGGAAGGATAAACAGGTAAATAGTCTTAAAATCCCGCTGCGCAGGGGGAAAGGCGCGCGGTATGGCCCGCGCGGCGCGCTTGGTGCGGTGGCGGCCCGCGTTAGTCGTTGACCAACTCCACCTGTATGCCCTGGCGTTTCAGCTGATGCTGATACTCGAGCGCCAAACGCGAATCGGTGATCACCCGGCTGATCTGGCCCGGCTGCGCCAGCGGGTTGGGCTGGATCTGGCCGAATTTGCTGGAATCCGTCAGCACGATATTCTCCACGCCCTTGGCCAGCACCGCGCTGACCACGTCGGCACGCATCATGTCGCGGCCGGTAAAGCCGGTTTCGGCCTGAAAGCCGTCAATGCCGATAAACGCTTTGTTGAAATGCACCTGCTGAATGCACAGCCGCGTGAGCGGGCCGACCACGGTCTCGCTTTTCTTCTGATACATGCCGCCCAGCACAATCACATCGCAGTCGGTTTCTTTGAGCAGGTTGGCGATGTAGTGGCTGACGGTGATCAACGTAATGCGCTTGCGTTCGGCGATGTAGCGCGCCAGCAGGGCGTTGGCGCTGCCGCTCTCGATAAAGATCGTCTCGCCGTCGTTGACCTGAGCGGCGGCGTACTGCGCCAGCCGCTGCTTGAGCGTGAAGTTGGACATCATGCGGGCGTCGACGTCGTCGCTCTCCAGCGCCACGGCGGAGCCATGTACCCGCTTCAGATAGCTGCGCTTTTCCAGCAGGTTGAGATCTTGCCGGATGGTGACTTCCGAGACGCCCGAGGCGCGCGCCAGCTCATTGACGCTGATCCGCCGGCGATCGTTAACCAACTGCAATATGGTCTGTTGTCGTAAATTCATATCGGCCTGATGATGCGGCCGCCAAGGTGCGGCCGCTAAGAGTCAAAGGTTTAAAGAGTATGTTCTGTGCGCGCAATAATATCATCCTGCGCCTCAGGGGATAATGCGGTAAAGAAGGCGGAATAGCCAGCTACGCGAACCACCAAATCACGATATTGGTCAGGGTGTTGCTTCGCCGCCAGCAGCGTTTCGCGCGACACGATGTTGTACTGCACATGCCAGCCGCGATAGCTCTCGAAGAAGGTGCGCAACATCAGCATCAGCTTCTCCCGATCGCGCGGGTTGTCCAGCGTCGCCGGGTTCAGCTTTTGGTTGAGCAGCACGCCGCCGAGGATCGCCTCGGTCGGCAACTTGGCGAGCGAATTGAACACCGCCGTCGGCCCCAGGTGGTCGGTGCCGGACGCCGGGCTGGCGCCCTCCGCCAGCGGGGCGCCAGCCTTGCGTCCATCCGGTGTGGCGAAGGTGGCGGCGCCGAAGGGCACGTTGGCCGAAATCGACGAGGTGCCGGCGTAATAGCCGCCGCCGATCGGCCCGCGGCCGAAGCGGGTGTTGCGATACTGCTTCAGTTCTTCGATGTAGGTTTGGTAGGCGCGCACCAGCAGCCGATCGACCTCGTCCACATCGTTGCCGTATTTGGGCGCAGCGTTAAGCAGCCGCTGACGCAGCTGCTCGCCATCCAGCCCGGCGAAGTCTTCGGCCAGCGCCGTCGCCAGCTGCTGCTGGCCGATCGCCCCCTGGTCGAACACCAGTTTTCGCACCGCCGCGAGGCTGTTGCCCAGGTTGGCGATGCCGACCTGCAGGCCGGAAACCCAATCGTATTTGGCGCCGCCTTGCTTGATGCTTTTGCCGCGTTCAATGCAGTCATCCACCAGCGCGGAGCAGAGGATATCGTGGGCGTTCTCCTCCAGCACGCTGTCCACCACGCATTCGATCTCAATTGACTTGCGCGTGTAGTAACGGATTTGCCGATCCCACGCCGCCATCACCTGCTCGAAATCGGCGAAGTTTCCTTTGGACAGCGCCTGTTCCTGCGGCAGGAAAATCTGCCCGGAGGTGGCGTCGCGGCCCTGTTCCAGCGCCGCCAGCAGCACGCGGGCGAAGTTGATGAAGCTCATGCCGGTGCAGCGATAGCCCCATTTGCCGCCGACGGCGGTCTCGATACAGCCGATGGCGGCGTAGTCGTAAGCGTCCTGCGGTTCGACCCCCAGCTTGATGAACTCGGGAATGACGATTTCGTCGTTGTTGAACGCCGGCATGCCGAAGCCGCAGCGGATCACCTGCACGCAGGCGTCGAGGAAATCGGCGCTCATCCCGGCGTGGTAACGCACGCTGAGGTTGGGCTGGGTGGAGCGCAGGCGGCCGCAGGATTCGAGTATGGCGTAGGACAGCGGGTTGACCGCGTCGCACGGCCGGCCATCGACCAGTTTTTGCCCGCCGATGGTGACGTTCTGGTACAGCGGGCTGCCGGCGGAGGCCTTGGAGTGCGAGCCGGAGCGGATCTTGTTAACCTCCAGCAGCTTCAGCCAGCAGCTGTGCAGCAGCTCGATGGCGTTTTCCCGCGTCAGGTTTTGCTCCAGCTCCACGTCGCGCCGATACCAGGGATAGAGATACTGATCGAGGCGGCCAAAAGAAACCGAATGGCCGTTGGATTCGATCTGCAACGTCAGCTGGATGAAATAGCACAGCTGCAGCGCCTGCCAGAAGGTCTGCGGCGGGCGATGGGCGATCCGGTCGCAGTTGTCCGCGAGGGTCAGCAGCTCGGCGCGCCGCCAATCGCGGGCTTCGTTTTGCGCCATCTCGCGCGCCAGGCGGGCGAAGCGCAGGATGTGCCCGCTCAGCGCCGTCAGCACAATATCGATAGCGTTGAGAAACTGCGCCTTGTGCAGATCTTCCCACTCGGTCAGACGCAGGCGGCTGCGGCGCGCGTTCACTTTTTCACGCAGGCCATCGAGGCCTTGTTCCAGCAGCAGCGGGAAGTTGACCGCCAGATGGGCGTCGCCGGAGGTCATATTGCCCTCGGCCTTGATGATGCCGGTGGCCAGCAGCGCCTTCTGCTCGTCGGTAAACATGCCGTAGCAGCGATCTTGTACCGTTTGGCCGCGCCACCAGGGGCAAAGACGGTGCAAAATCGCCTTGTTCTCTTCGCTGACCGAGAAGCCGGCGCCCGGCCGGTCGGCCAACTGGTCTATTTCGTTTTCTATCCAGCCGACGGTGTATTCGGGAAAGATCGGCGCGGCGCGCAGCTCGCTGGCCTGGTTGCCGACGATCAGCTCGTCGTTGGCGATCCAGATGCTGCGTTTCGCCAGATGGTTGGCCAACGCCAGGGCGCGGCGAACAGGCAGCGGCTTGTCCTGATGCTGCTGATAGGCCTCGGTATAGTGCTGCGCGCGTTCGGTGCACACCGGCGGTTTGACGATGTGAATCAGCGTATTCTTATGCGCCTGGATACGGGCGCTCAGGGTAGTCAAATCCAACGTGGTCATGGTGTTATCCTCGCAAAATGGCGGTCAGGCCTTTGGCGCCGGCATAGTCTTCGGCGAAGGCCAGCAGGTCGGGTGCGTCCAGTGGCGTGCGGGCGGCACGGTAGGGTTCGCCGAGCAGGTGGTACTTGTTGATGCCGAGCGTGTGGTACGGCAGAAAGTGGATCTCCGACACGCCGATCTCGTCGGCGGCGAAGTCGACGATCGCACGGACAGAGCGGCGATCGGCGTTGAAATCGGGGATCAGCGGCACGCGTACGGTCATGTGCGTGCCGTGCGCCGCCAGCCGACGAAAATTGCTCATCACCCGGCGGGCGGAACCGCCGGTCCAGGCTCTGAAGCGCGCTTCGTCGGTGTGTTTGAGATCGGCCAGCAGCAGATCCAGCCACGGCAGCGAAGGGGCGATATAACGCCATGGGACGTGCAGACAGGATTCGACGGCGGTGTGGATGCCGGCCTCGCGGCCGCGCCGCAGCAGGTCCGCCGCGATGTCCGGCTGCATAAAGGGTTCGCCGCCGGACAGCGTTAAACCGCCGCCGCTGCGCAGGTAGAAAGGCTTATCCCGCATCACCTCGGCCATGATATCGTCGGGGTTGATCGGGCTGCCGCACAGGCTGAGCGCGCCGGTCGGGCAGGCGGCGGCCAGGGCGGCATAATCGTCTGCGCTAATCAGCTCGCGTTGCAGCGTCAGCGGCCCGTCGGTGCGCTGCAGCCCTTGCGGACAACGCTCGGCGCACAGTGTGCAGCCGCTCAGGCACAGGCGTTCGTCAAACAGCAGGTCTGCGTGGCGCGAGCGGCTTTCCGGGTTCTGACACCACCGGCAGCTCAGCGGGCAGCCTTTTAAAAAGACCACGCTGCGGATGCCCGGGCCGTCATGGGTCGAGTAGCGCTGCAGATTGAAGAGCATGAGTCACCCGTTTGGCGTTGCTGAATCTTTCGTCATTAAAGATGTTTCGAATGAAAGTTGAATTGACTCTGATCAAAAGTTAGCGCGGTTTTTGCCCTATGATGATCAGAGTTTGAATCCGCCCACAGAACATGACACAGGAGTCCGTGATGGAGCTTTATCTCGATACCGCCGATGTGACCGCGGTAAAACGCCTGGCGCGCATTCTGCCGCTGCACGGCGTCACCACCAACCCGAGCATCGTGGCGAAGGAAGGCAAGCCGATCTGGGAAGTGCTGCCCGCGCTGCGCGACGCCCTCGGCGGCACCGGCAAGCTGTTCGCGCAGGTGATGGCGGCCGATGCCGAGCGCATGGTGGCGGAGGCGGCGCTGCTCAGCCAGCGCGTACCGGGGCTGGTGGTGAAGATCCCGGCAACCGCCGAGGGGCTGGCAGCGATCAAGAAGCTTAAAACGATGTCCATCCCGACGCTGGGCACGGCGGTATACGGCGCCGGGCAGGGGCTGCTGGCGGCCTTGGCCGGGGCGGAATATGTGGCGCCTTACGTCAATCGGGTGGACGCGCAGGGGGGCGACGGTATCGAAATGGTGCACGAGCTGCAGCAGCTGCTGAGCCTGCACGCGCCGTCGGCGCAGGTGCTGGCCGCCAGCTTCAAAACGCCGCGCCAGGCGCTGGAGTGCCTGTTGGCGGGCTGCCAGGCCATCACGCTGCCGGTGGATGTCGCGGAGCAGTTCCTGAATGCGCCGGCAGTGCAGGCCGCAGTCGAGAAATTCGAACAGGATTGGCAGGGGGCGTTCGGCAGCAATTTGCTGGGGTGATAGCTGCCTGCCTCGTTTACGATCCTCCTCCCGATCGACAATTAATTTTAAGGGATGGCGCATAGGGCGTCATCCTCCTACCGTTTCGCAACGCTTCTCGTGTCAGCCGCCTCCCGTATAGCTTTATGCGTTGCAGTAGCATAAAGCAGTTGATTTTTGTCCTCTAAAGCCCATAATCCGCTCAAGGGAATTTTATTTACATTTATTTACATAATGTATGGTTGTGACTCAATAAATAACCATGCAATAACGGAGAGGAGCCAGGGATGCGCTCAGATAATGCTCGTGCTTTACTTTATTTTATCCGCTGTGGGCTGTCGGGATTATTGATCGGCGCTGTACCCCTGTTTTCCGCCTCTGCATCTACCAGTGAAGGGGTGGCATCCATTGATGCTCGCGAGCAGCAGCGCCAGCAGGAGCGCGAGCGCGCCCTGCAACAGCAAAATGCCCCACAGGCCGATGCGCGCCTTTCCCGCCCCGTGGCCGTGTTGCCGGATTACCCGGTCAATGAGTCCCCCTGCTTCACCATCAACCGGCTTACCCTGGTCGGGGAGTCGGCCGCTCGCTTTCAGTGGGCGCTGGACGCCGCTGCGGATGCCAAAGGCCGCTGCCTGGGCAGCCAGGGCATTGTGCTCATCATCAATAAGGTGCAAAACGTCATACTGGCCAAGGGCTATGTCACTACACGAGTGATGGCGCAGGAGCAGGACCTGACTACGGG
The DNA here is from genome assembly GCF_010119335.3 of Serratia sp. HRI. Taxonomy (NCBI): domain Bacteria; kingdom Pseudomonadati; phylum Pseudomonadota; class Gammaproteobacteria; order Enterobacterales; family Yersiniaceae; genus Serratia; species Serratia sp. HRI. The sequence continues at coordinate 5,215,198 of NZ_CP083690.1, forward strand.
AGTATTGACGCTGACGTTGCAACCGGGGCGTGTCGGTGAGACCCGCTTTGAGGAACCGGTCTCTTGGCGTGGGCGGTTGTGGAACGCTATTCCGGCCTCGCGCGGCGATATTCTCAACCTGCGCGATATCGAACAGGGGCTGGAGAACTTCAGGCGGGTGCCCAGCGTTAATGCCGACATTAAAATCGTACCCGGCGCCGAGGATGGCACCAGTGACCTGCAGGTCAACTGGCACGAGGGGCGCCCGGTGCGGCTCAGTCTGGGAGTGGACGACAGTGGCTCCAAAAGTACCGGACGCTATCTCGGTTCAGCCACCCTGGCTATCGATGCCCCGTTGGCGCAGAATGACCTATTCTACGCCAACATCGGCAAGGACATGTTCCAGCACGGGCCGTTCGGCAACCGTTCACATACGCTGAACTATTTCTTTCCGGTAGGGTATTGGGCTTTCTCGGCCAACTACAACGACTACACCTATCACCAGAACATCCCCAACGCCAACGAGGTGCTGCGCTACAGCGGCAAGAGCGACAACATTCAGTTGACCGTCTCCCGATTGCTGTACCGCGACCAGTCGCACAAGTTACACGCTTAACCTGCGCGGCTACCGCAAGCACTCGACTAACGCCGTGGACAACGTTGATATTGTGTCGCAAAAGCGCCGGACCGCCGGCTGGGAGCTGGGGCTGAATCAGCGCAGCTACTTCGGTACCACTACGCTGGATGCCAATATCAACTGGCGCCGCGGCACCGGCGCATTCCATGCCCTGCCTGCCCCGGAAGAATCGCGTCATGAAGGCAGCGCGCGTACCGGCATGTTGCTCGGTGACCTGGGTATCAATCAGCCATTTTCCTGGGGTGGGCAGCCCTGGCGGGTATACACCAGCGTACGGGGCCAGTGGAGCCCGAATGCGCTGACGCCGCAGGAGCGGATGGCCATTGCCGGGCGTTACACGGTGCGCGGTTTTGACGGCGAGCAGATGCTGTCCGGCGAAAAGGGCCTGCTGTGGCGCAATGAAATCGCCTGGAACGTGTTTTCTCGCGGGCATGAACTGTACCTGGCTGCCGATTACGGCCGAGTGGACGGCCCAAACACCCGTTACCTGGTGGGTCATCAGTTGGCGGGTAGTGCGCTCGGTGTGCGCGGCGCGCTGTGGGGGCGATTCAGCTATGACCTGTTTGCCGGCGTTCCGCTGTACAAGCCCGCAGGGTTCCATACCTCCGGTGCGACCGCGGGTTTTAGCGTAAATCTGGAAATCTGAACATCGCGATACCGGCAGCATTGCCGACACCGATCTAAACGGACTGACTTTTCTCACGGATGTGACCCATGAACAAACATTGTTATCGCCTTATTTTCAGCCGCACTCACGGGGAGTTGCGAGTGGTGTCCGAACTGGCCCGCAGCTGCAGCAGCGAACCGGGGCAGCGCATCGGTTCAGGGATAACGGCTGGACGTCGTCTGTGGGGCACCGTGCGTCGGCCAGTGTGGCTGCTTGGGCTGTTGATGTTCGCCGGCCCCGTCATGGCAGACGGCATTGTGGCGGACGGCGGTGCCAATCCTTCCCTGCGGCCGGAGATCATCAATACCCAGAACGGCTTGCCGCAGGTCAACATCACCGCCCCCAACCAGGCTGGGGTCTCACATAATCAGTATCAGCAGTTCGATGTCGACACCAAAGGCGCCATCCTCAACAACTCGGCGGTGATGACCTCGACCCAGATGGCCGGGATGATCCAGGGTAACCCTAACCTCAATCCCAATTCCGCGCCGGCGCGCGTCATCCTCAACGAAGTCAACAGCAACAATCCCAGCCAGTTGCGCGGTTTTATGGAAGTGGCCGGCGGCAAGGCGCAGGTGATTGTGGCCAACCCCGCCGGCATCGTCTGCAACGGCTGCGGCACCATCAACGCCGGGCGCATGACGCTGACCACCGGCAAACCGCAACTGAACGCCGATGGCAGCGTGGCGGGCTACCAGGTTGAGCGCGGCGTGGTGCGCATCGAGGGTGGCGGACTCAACGGGGATGCCCGTCATGATACCGAGTACGTCGACATTCTGGCCCGTGCGGTGGAAGTCAACGCCGGCGTCTGGGCCAAAGAAGGCGTGTCGGTGGTGGCCGGTCGTAACCGCGTGAGTGCGGGCGGTAAAACCGCGAAACCGCTTTCGGACGACGGCAGTACCAGACCAGAGCTTGCCATCGACATGGGGCAGATGGGCGGCATGTACAGCGGCAGTATCCGTATGATTGGCACCGAGGCCGGCGTCGGCGTGCGCAACCAGAACGGGCAGGTTCAGGCCGGCAAAACGCTCACCGTCAGCAGCGAAGGTAAGCTCAGTTGGCAGTCTGATGCGCCGGATGCGGCTACGCAGGCCGGCGGCGATATCCAACTGGCGGCAAAAGGTGACATTGAGACGCACGGGAAAGTGTATAGCGGTGGCCAACTGGCCGTGCAGAGTCGTGAGGGAATGTTAACGCAGTCCGGGACGCTGGCGGCGGCCGGGAATGTACAGCTGAACGCCACGCGCGGTATCCAGAGCAGCGGCCACCTGCTGGCGGGCAGTAATGCCGACAGCACCCTGGTCCAGGAAGCCAACCTGAAGCTTGATAGCCAGGGCGATATCCGCGCCAGTGGCAGTCTGCTCGCTAAAAAGAACGTCAACGCGACCGGGCACCGGGTGGATATCAGCGGCGCGCAGGTCGGAGCCGGCCGTACTGCGCTGACGGCACGTGAAGGCGGCGTGGCATTACGCCAGTCCACCGTTGATAGCGGTGAGCTGGCCGTGAGCACGAAGGGAAATGTGGATGCACAGCAGGCCAAAGTCAAGGCTGGGCGCTGGACGGTGGATGCCGACAACCTGTTCAACCAACAGGCCACTTGGTCACAAACCGATGACGGTGAGAGCCGCGTTACCCTAGCGGGCAAGTTGGACAACAGTGACGGTACCATCGAGGCGCAGAACCTCCGGCTTTCGGCCGGCCAGTTAGTCAATCAGCGAGGCCGCCTGGTGGCGCTGGGCGGCGCGGCGCAACACTGGCAGGTCGGCGGCCTGCTCGACAATGCCGGTGGGACGGTGGGCAGCAACGGCGATCTCCGCCTGGAAGCCGGCAGCCTCGATAATCAGAGCGGCACGGTAAAAACCCAGGCGGGGCTTACGCTCCATGCGGATGGCGCGGTGAATAATGCCGGGGGCAACCTGCTGGCCGGGAACGGCCTGACGTTTGAGGCGGGCAGCGAGCTGAATAACGCGTCCGGCACCCTGAGCGGTGATGACGTACGTCTGGTGGCGCAGCGGTTGGATAACATGCAGGGGCAGGTCATCGGTCAGGGCAATCTCGATCTGACATCCAGCCGCCTGGATAATCAACGCGGCCTCATTGGTGCCGGCAAGGCGCTGGATATCCATACCGGCGACTGGGACAACCGCGGCGGTACGGCGCAAGGCGAAACGGCCGTCACGGCAACGGCAACGACCCTCAACAACGACGGCGGCAAGCTGCTGTCAGGCCTGGCATCAACCCTGACGACCTCGGGTAATGCCAGCAACCGCGACGGCGAAATCAGCGCCGCGGTGCTGGCGGTGAAGTCTGACCGGCTCGACAATACGCAAGGCAAAGTGATTGGCCAAGAGCAGCTTGACCTGCATGCCCGCCACGGGTTGGACAATACGCAAGGGCTGCTGGGTGCCGGTGAGATGCTGACGGTGAGCAGTGAGGGCGAGCTGAACAATCATCACGGTACGGTGCAGGGAAATGGACAAACCACGGTGTCAGCGCGAGACATCCGCAACGAGGCCGGCATGTTGCTGGGCGGGCAGAGGCTGGAGCTGTCCAGCAAGGAAGCGCTGAACAACCACGAAGGGGAAATCAGCGGCGAGTCGCTCACACTGGCGGCGCAGCGCCTCGATAACGCTCAGGGTAAGGTGGTCGCCAAGCAGGATATGCGCCTGACGGCACAGCAAGCGCTAAACAACGCCGCTGGCTGGCTTGAAGCCGGCAATGCTCTATCCGTCCAGACAAGCGGCGGTTGGGATAACCGAGACGGCACCGCACAAGGCGGTCATCAGGTCACCGCCAGCGCGCAGTCGCTCGACAATACCGGCGGGCGGCTACAGTCCGGCGGAAGCCTGACACTGGATGCCGCAGGCAATATCCTCAACCGTTCCGGTAAACTGACCGCGCAGCAGGCCCTTGCCGTTAACGGCGGTGCAGCCAGCCTGTTCGATAATGACGGCGGTTCCCTGCAGAGCGGCGGCGACCTGTCTCTTCAGGGCGGGCAACTGACCAACCGCACCGCCGGTGTGGTGCTGGGCGGCCAGGCGCTGTCCCTGAACCTGACCGGCGGCTGGGACAACCAGGGCGGCACGGTTACCGGCAAGGGGCATACCGAGGTACGAGCTGCCAGTCTGCTCAATGCCCAGGGCACCATCAACGCGCTGGGCAGCCTGGACATGCAGTTCACCAGTAAACTGGATAACGGGCAGGGGCGGATTTTTAGTCAATCGTCTCAGGTACTGCAGGCGCAGGACATTTTCAACGCCCAGGGCTGGATGGGCAGTCAGGGCGGTTGGCAGGCGATCAGCGGTGGCTTTGACAACACAGCCGGCAGTGTGCAGAGCTTGCAGGGAGCACAACTTGCGGCGGACTGGCTGGGCAACGCTAAAGGCGTGGTGCAGTCGGCGGCGGATCTGGTACTGCGCGTCGCACAGGATATTGATAATCACAACGGCAAGGCCTCGGCGCAGGGGCAGCTTGCTGTTATGGGTGCCAAAGACGGCGAACGCGCCGGCGCCATCAATAACGCCGGCGGCGAGTGGCTGGCGGGCGAGGGGCTGACTATCGCCGCCCGTGCACTCGATAATACACAGGGTGGGTTGCTGTACAGCCACAAACAACAACGCCTTATGTTGAGCGATGCGCTGAACAACCGCGATGGGAAAGTGCAAAGTGGCGAGGCGCTTCAACTTGACGCACAAGCGCTGAATAACGCCGGCGGAACGATAGACGGTCAGCAGCAGGTGACACTGCGTATTCTTGGCTTGCTGGAAAATACCGGCGGCGCGGTGCGCGGCAATGGCGGCCAGCAGGTGTCGGCGGCCGGTATCAATAATACGCGCGGCGTATTCAGCAGCCGCGGCGGCATCACGGTGGCATCAAAGCAGCTGGACAACGCCGGCGGCACGCTCATCAGTCAGGGCTCGGGCATCTACCGACTCGACCGGCTTAACAATCAGCACGGCAAGGTGCACAGCGGCGACACACTCACGCTTGAGGGGGCGCAGGTCAACAATCAGGGTGGGCAACTGGTGTCGACTCAGGGCCTGACGCTCAAGGCCAAAGCGTTCGATAACAGCGGACAGGGCACGCTCAGCAGCCAGGCGGAACTGGATGTGCAGGCCGAGCGTCTGAACAATCGCGATGGCGGACTGATACTGGGCACCACACGCACCGATATCACCTCTCGTGATATCGACAATACCGCAGGCCGCCTGCAGAGTAGCGGCCAGATGACCCTCTCGGGGGTAACGCAGCTGGACAACCGCCAGGGGCGTCTCCTGGCCAACGGCAACCTCAATATCAATACTGACCGGTCACGGACCGACTCGCCGCTGGCGCTGCTCAACCAGGGCGGGCGAGTGGAGAGCGCCGGGCAACTTACCCTGCAGGCGCGTACCTTGGATAATCAGAACGGTACCCTGCTGGGGCTGCAGGCGCTGACGCTGTCCGCGCAGCAGGACTACACCCATCAGGCCGGCGAAACGATCAGCAGTAACGGTACGGTGACGTTCTCCCTGAGCGGCGCCTTTACCAATCTGGCGGACTGGTTGCTGCCCGGCAATCTGGCGCTCAATGCGGCCAGCATCACCAATCCGGCCATCTTGGTGGGTAAAACGCTGCAGCTGACGACAGGGGCACTGCAAAACACCGGGCGTATTGAAGCGGACAGCATGACGCTGAACGTGGATACCCTGGACAACGCCGCGGCGCTGATGGGGGATGACATCACCGTGCGCGGGCGTGTCATCGACAACCACGGTGCGCCTGCGGTGATGGCGGCGACCCACAGCCTGACGGTGCAGGCCGGTGAACGCTTGGGCAACCGGGAGGGGGCGCTGATTTACAGCGCCGACCGTCTGCATCTTCACAGCGATGACCTGATTGAGAACCGGGCGAGCTTTATCGAAGCGGATGGTGACGCTACCGTTGAGGCCCGTCGCCTGAACAACCTGCGTGAAGGGCTGGTGATTGAGCGTGACGCCGAGAAAAGCGACTACAAATGGCACCGCTACAACTACTACTGGCGCTCCTACGGTTCAAAGGTCAACCCTGACAAAAGCACCCTGGCGCCGACCACCCAACAGCTGACCTTCCAGGATGATTCGGCGGCGCAAACCTACCGCTACGGTACCCTGCTGGCCATTGATGCGGCGGGCAAACGCGCGCAGGTACGGGTCAAGGACAATAAAGGGCAAATGACCGACCTGTGGGTCAATTACCTGGCGCTCAAGCCGAATGCCGATGGCAGCTATGCGATGACGTTCTACGAGACGCGGGGGGGAAATCAGCTGGCGACTATCCCGACGCCGTACCAAAACGGCTTCCACTGGGAGCACGACTGGACGCAGGTGATGACCTGGGATCCCGAAAAGCATGTCGACATCGACAGCGCGCCATTCATCACCGATTACAACAACTTCCGCGAGCGAACCGAAAGCGGCACGCTGACGCGCGACAGGCTGGTCTCTGAAGGTATCGGCGCGCGTATTCTGGCGGGCGGCAACATGGTGCTGCGCATCACGGGAGCATTGCTCAATGACGCCAGCGTCATTACCGCCAACGGCAACCTGACGCAGGACGGCGGCGGCAGCGTAGACAACCGCGGTTACTCGGTTAACGAACGGCGCCAGGCGGCGATCGTTGACCACTATGACAAGGACACGCATCACTGGTACCCGACGTTCAATCGAGACGAGACCACGGCGCTGGCGACCGTTGATGGGATTATCTCCGGCAACGGCACGGTCACCATTAACGGGGCCCGTATCACCAATACCACGGTCAATCAGGCACAAATCAGTCAACTGGATGCGGCATTGAAGGCGGTAGATGCCGAACGCGCCGAGCTTGAACGCAATCCGCTGGCCTTCACGGTAGAGGGGGCTGCCCGACCTGACGGCGATACGACGCTGGCACAGGGCGAACAGATGACGCAACCCGGCGCCACGCCGTCCTCGCCGCTGGGGCGCCCGCTGCTGCCGTCTGAGCTGGCGCTGACGCAGTTACAGCATCTGGGCAATGTGGCCACCACCATCCCCAATAACGGCTTGTTTAGTCAACATACGGCGATCGGCAGCCCGTTCCTGGTGGTGACCGACGAGCGTTTTACCCGCCGCGACAACTTTATCAGCAGCGACTACATGCTCGAACGCGTAGGGTATGACCCCGCGCAGGCCCATAAGCGCCTGGGCGACGGCTTTTACGAGCAGCGTCTGGTGCGCGAGCAGGTGCTGGCGCTGACCGGCAAACCGTCCGTCAAGGGCTGGGATGCGATAGAGCAGTATCAGCAACTGATGAACAACGGCAGCAAAGTCGCCCAGGACTTCCATCTGGTGCCGGGCGTGGCCCTGACGCCGGAGCAAATTGCGGCGCTGCAACAGGATATCGTCTGGCTGGTGAGCGAGACGGTGCAAACGGAAGGCGGCCCGCAAACGGTGTGGGTGCCGAAGGTGTACCTGGCACAGACCACGCTGCGCCTGACCGGCGATGGCGCGGTGATTGGCGGTGGCGACCTGCAGCTCTCGGCAAACAGCATCACCAATGCCAGCAACCTGTTTGCCGACAAAGCCCTGACGGTCGACGCCGGGCAGTTCCTGCATCAGGGCGGCGACATCAAAGCCGGCAGCATCGACGTGCAGGCCGACAGTCTGACCCTGAGCACTAACCTGCAGGACGCACTGCGCCAGGCGACGATGAGCGCCGGCGACATTCGCCTGCGCGGCACCGATATCACGCTCACGGGGGCGAAGCTTGATGCGACCGATACGCTCAACCTGAGCGCGCGCAACGACCTGACCATCACCGCCGCGCAAAGCCGCCATACCGCCGACCTTGAGATTATCTCGGGCTCTATGGGCAACCGCACCCGCGGCGGCACGGAAGCGGCAGGCTCCCGGATGGCGCACGTCAGCGGCGAATGGCAGCAGGCTCAGGGGAGTGAACTTAACGCCGGCGGCAACCTTAATCTTTCGGCCGGGCGAGACGTCACGTTCACGGGCAGCCAGACCAGCGCCGCCGGCAGCACCCGCGTGCAGGCCGGCGGCGATATCAACATCGGGGCCGAAAGCACCACCAATACCACACACCTGGACGCCAACAGCCGAACGTCATCCGTCAGCAACGACCGCCAGGAAGAGCGGCTGACATTAAGCACGCTCGGCGGCGACCAGGGTGTTACCCTGGTGGCGGGCAACCGCCTGTTGGCCGAAGGCGCGCAAATTGACAGCAAAGAGGGGCGTATTGGCGTCAGTGCACAGGACGTGACCATTAAAGACGCGCGCAGCCGCACGCAAGACCAGGACAGCGAAAACAAACGCGAGGGCAAAACAAGCAGCCATCGCGAAGAGCAGACCGAACGTGAAATCAGCACCGGCAGCACTTTCAGCGCGCGCGACGGCGTGACAGTGATCGGGCGTGAAGGTGACGTTACGGTCACCGGCAGTACCCTGAGCAGTGACCAGGGTGCCATCGCCCTGCAGGCGAAAAAGGATGTGGTCCTTAACCACACCACCGACAGCGAACATCGCGTCTCCAGCGAAGAGAGCCGCGGCCGGAAAACCAAGGGTGAGCGCGCCGAAGAAGTCCTGCGGGAAAATGTGGTGGGCAGCACCCTCAGCGGGCGTGACGGCGTTACTGTGGTGGCGCAGGACGGCAGCATCACCGCCACGGCCAGCGCCCTGCACAGCGAACAGGGTGCCGTTGCCCTGCAGGCGAAGCAGGATGTCACCCTCAATACCGCCACCGAACGCGAGTCGACCTTCAGTGAAGAGCGGTCACAGAAAAAGGGCTTCCTGAAAAAAAGCAGCAGCCACAGTATCGCCAACGATGCGACCACCCGCGAGAAAGGCAGCCTGCTCAGCGGCGACAGCATCAGCGTCAACGCCGGCAATGACCTGACGGTCTCCGGCTCGGCCATTGCCGCCGACCGGGACGTGAACCTGCAGGCCGGAAATAACGTCGATATCGGTGCGGCCACCGAGACCGACACGCACTACCGGTTGGAAGAGAAGAAAAAGAGCGGCCTGCTGGGCAGCGGTGGTATTGGGTTCACCATTGGCAAACAGTCGAGCAAACACGAAATCGACGAAAAAGGCCGGACCCAGAGCCAGAGCGTCAGCACCGTCGGCAGCAGCCAGGGCAGCGTCAACATCACGGCGGGCAACCAGCTGCACATTGGCGGCGCCGACCTGGTGGCGGGCAAGGACCTGGCGTTGACCGGCGACAGCGTGACTATCGACCCCGGCTACGATCAGCGCACGCGCAAAGAAACCTTCGAGCAGAAGCAGAGCGGCCTGAGCGTGGCGTTGTCGGGCGCCGTGGGCGGCGCGCTCAACACCGCCGTCAGCTCGGCGCAACAGGCAAGAAAGGAAGGCGACGGACGCCTGAACGCGCTGCAAAACACCAAAGCCGCGCTGTCCGGCGTGCAGGCCGCCCAGGCCTGGGAGCGGGACAATGCGCTAACCGCCTCGGCGGAGGCAAAAAACGCCGCTGCCGGTTTACAGCCAGGAGACGAAGGTGCGGCGCAGGGCGCCACCAATACGGTGGGTATCAGCGCCTCTTACGGCAGTCAGTCGTCGAAAAGCGAAACCCGCACCGACAGCCGACAGTCGCAGGGCAGCACGCTCACCGCCGGGCAAAACCTGTCGATAACGGCGACCGGCAAGAACCACAATGCGCAAAGCGGCGATATCACCATCACCGGCAGCCAGTTGAAGGCGGGCAAAGACCTGTCGCTCGATGCAGCGCGGGACAATACCCTGCAGTCGGTGCAGAACAGCGAAAGCACCGTCGGCAAGAACAGCAGCAAAGGCGGCAACGTCGGCGTCGGTATCGGCGCCGGTTCGGGCGGGTATGGCATCAGCGTCTCGGCTGGCGTCAATGCCGGCAAGGGACATGAGAACGGCAACGGCCTGACCCATACCGAAACCACCCTGGATGCGGGCAGTAATCTCAAGGTGACCAGCGGCCGCGACACCACACTTACCGGCGCGCAGGCCAGCGGCGAAAAGGTTACCGTCGACGTGGGTCGTGACCTGACGCTGCAAAGCCAGCAGGACAGCGACCGCTATGATGCCAAACAGCAAAATGTCAGCGCGGGCGGCAGTTTCACCTTCGGCTCGATGACCGGCTCAGCCAACGTAAGCGCCAGCAAGGACAAGCTGCACAGCAACTTCGACTCGGTAAAAGAGCAGACCGGGCTGTTTGCCGGCAAGGGCGGGTATGACGTCAAGGTCAAAGAACACACCCAACTCGACGGCGCTGTGATTGCAAGCCAAGCTGACAAGGAGAAAAACCGCCTCGATACCGGCACGCTGGGCTGGACGGACATCCACAACCAGGCGGACTACAGCGCAACACACAGCGGCGGCAGCTTCAGCACCGGCGGGCCGGTGGGCAAAGACCTGCTGACCAACATGGCCGGCGGCATGCTGTCGGGCGCCAACAACAGCGGGCATGCCGAGGGCACGACGAAGGCCGGGGTTAGCGAAGGGACGCTGATAGTTCGCGACAAAGACAAACAGCAGCAGGATGTGGCGCAGCTGAACCGGGATACCGAGCATGCCAACGACGGCAGCATCAGTCCGATATTCAACAAGGAGAAGGAGCAGAACCGGCTGAAGCAGGCGCAGTTGATTGGGGAGATTGGCGGCCAGGCGATGGACGTCATCCGCACGCAGGGAGATATCGCCGGGCTGAAGGCGCAGAAAGACCCGGCGGCGCTGGCGCAGGCCCGGGAGCAGCTTGAGAAGAGCGGCAAACCGACGAACGATGCGGCGGTGATGCAGCGGGCGTACGACAACGCGATGCGGCAATACGGCACCGGCAGCGACCTGCAGAAGGCGGCGCAGGCGGTAACGGGGGCGTTGACGGCGCTGGCGGGCAACAACCTGGCGGGTGCGCTGGCAAGCGGTGCCTCGCCGTACCTGGCGACGGAAATCAAGAAACGGGTCGGTGAAAACAATATCGCCGCCAATGCGATGGCGCACGCAGTGCTGGGCGCGGTGACCGCGCAGCTGAATAACCAGTCGGCCGCGGCAGGGGGACTGGGCGCGGGTGGCGGGGAGCTGGCGGCGCGCTACATTGCCGGTCAGCTGTTCCCGGGCAAGACGGCGGAGCAGCTGAGCGAAAGCGAGAGACAACAGGTGAGCACGCTCAGCCAGCTGGCTGCAGGGCTTGCAGGCGGGCTGGCGACGGGCGATACTGCGGGAACGGTAACTGGCGGTCAGGCTGGCAAGAATGCGGTTGAGAATAACTACCTGAATCAGTCTCAGTCTATTGCTTTTGATAAAGAGCTGTCAGATTGTCGGAAATCAGGTGGCGACTGCCAAGCAGTTATAGATAAGTGGAAACAAATTAGCGATAAGCAAAGTGCAGAAACCGATCAGAAGTTGAAAGATAATCCACTGGAGGCCGTAGTTATTGACAAAGAGCTGGCTCAAGGTGGCATTGAGATGACAGAACGGCCCGGTTGGTTAGGTAGAATTCCTGGCGTGGATGTGATGACCAGTGAGGAAGCCAAAGCCTATGTCCAGCAGTGGAATAGCCAGGATCTGGCAAATATTGATGTAAACAGCCCTGGTTGGATGAGTTTTGCATCATACGCATCAAATCCTGAGAACCAAGCAGCTTTAACATCTCTGGGTGTACTGGGTAAGGATTTAATTGCGATAGCAAAAAACAGCCTAACAACTAAATCTTTATTTAAAGAAATGACAATTCAGGGTATTAAATTTACACCTGAAAATGTTGTTGGTGCTGCAAAGGATAATAGTGGGAAAATTATCTTCCTTGAGAAAGGGAATTCAAAATCGGGGTTGCAACATATAGTAGAAGAGCATGGTGACCAATTTGCACAAATTGGCGTGTCAGAAGCACGTATTCCCGATGTCGTAATGAAGGCTGTTACTGATGGTAAAATTGTTGGTTATCAGGGTGCTGGAGCTGGGCGTCCAATTTACGAAACCATGATCGACGGTAAGAAATATAATATTGCTGTTACTGTGGGGAGTAATGGATACGTAGTAGGAGCTAACTTGCGAGGGTCAGTAAAATGAAAGAAATAAAGTTAATGGCTGATTATCATTGCTATCCATTATGGGGAACGACTCCAGATGATTTTGGGGATATATCTCCCGACGAGTTACCAATATCTTTGGGGTTAAAAAATAGCCTTGAGGCTTGGGCAAAACGATATGATGCCATACTTAATACAGATGATCCGGCATTGTCTGGTTTTAAAAGTGTGGAAGAGGAAAAGCTATTTATTGATGACGGTTATAAATTAGCTGAGCTTCTTCAAGAAGAACTGGGAAGTGCATACAAAGTTATATATCACGCTGATTACTAAACCCTATTCAACTGTGGGACAGGATATGTTTTGTAAAGAGTCGAGCACCGGCCAATAGATCGGGGTTGCTGCCTCTGAAGCCTTAAAAACATCCATTTCCTGTCGTTGCAACTGGAGCGCAGCGCTCACTTCCACAGCGGGCACGCCGAGGGCACGACGAAGGCCTGGGTTAGCGAAGGGACGCTGATAGTCCGCGATACCGGCAAACAGCAGCAGGATGTGGCGCAGCTGAACCGTGATACGGATAACGCCAACGACGGCAGCATCAGCCCGATATTCAACAAGCAGAAGGAGCAAAACCGGCTCAAGCAGGCGCAGTTGATAGGAGAGATTGGCGGCCAGGCGATGGACGTCATCCGCACGCAGGGTGATATCAACGGGCTGAAAGCGGCCCTGACGGCGCACCCCGAGCTGAAAGGTGATGAAAAAGCTCTGCGTGAAACGCCGCAATACCAAAAGGCGATGAAGGCATACGGCACCGGCAGCGACCTGCAGAAGGCGGCGCAGGCGGTAACGGGGGCGTTGACGGCGCTGGCGGGCAACAACCTGGCGGGTGCGCTGGCGAGCGGTGCCTCGCCGTACCTGGCGACGGAAATCAAGAAACTGACCACCAATCCGCTGACCGGTGAAGTCGACGTTGCTGCCAACACAATGGCGCACGCTGTACTGGGCGCGGTGACTGCGCAGTTGAACAACCAGTCGGCCGCGGCAGGGGGACTGGGCGCGGGTGGCGGGGAACTGGCGGTGCGCTACATTGCCGGTCAGCTGTTCCCGGGCAAGACAGCGGAGCAGCTGAGCGAAAGCGAGAGACAACAGGTGAGCACGCTCAGCCAGCTGGCTGCAGGGCTTGCAGGCGGGTTGGCGACGGGGGATACTGCGGGAGCGGTGACCGGCGGGCAGGCTGGGAAGAATGCGGTTGAGAATAATGGCCTAGCCAACGTACTGGCGGCGGCTGAGAAGAACAAACCCGGAACTATTGATAAATGGCAAATTGAACAACAAGCTGCAATTAAGGAAGCATGTAGCGGTGGTACTCCAGTTTCATGCCAGACGATGGTTGTTGCGGCGGGTAGTGTGATGGCTTGGCCGCTGTTGCCTGGAGCTGCTGCAACGACAAGTCTGATAGGCGCGGGAGCTAATGCTGGTGTGGGCTTACTGATTAATGGTGAAGTGAATCCGAATGATGTAATCCTTGGTTACTGGACAGGTGCATTCACCGCAGGAACTGGGTTGTGGGGTACTATGGCAGTCAATGTTGGTAGTGGTGCTACGTCCAGCTACCTTAAAGGTGATGATCCGTTGAAAGGTGGCGCTATCAGTGGGGCAGCATCTGGGTTGGGCTATGGTGTTGGTAAATTGGTTGAATTACCGCTTGATAAAGTTTTAAACCCAATGAAACCATGGAAAGACTGGATCTGGACTGATGTTGGTATGGGGATATCTAAACCGCTGCCGATTAATCCAGTGCCAGGTATGGCAGGTAATGCCTCGGGCAGTGCGGCGACGGAGATCCTCAATGATCAAGCTGGTAAAGCAGATGCCAAATTCCAAAAAGGGAACCAAAAATGAACAAAAATTGTTGGTTCTTCATTTTTTCTTATCTATTTTTTGCCTGTAATGTAGCAATGATCGTATTGTTTTTACTTTTATATGTTCTCATTAGAGGCTATCTCTTATTGATCTACCACATTCCATTTGAGCTGACTTGGAGTGACTCATGGAAGTATACCAAAGCAGCATTTTTCACAGGGTCACTGATAGCTACGGGCTGTTGGTGGATCTATTATCAGCATGCAAAAAAAAGTAGATACAGGTGAAGTGACAAGCATTTTTAACTATCTCCAGAAATAATGTCATTGAGAATAACCATCTGAGCTTGCCGAATGGGCTAATGGACGCAGGGCGTGCCACTTCGACACTGAGCAAGTTTATGACGGAGCATGGTGCCACGCCGCAAGAGGTAACGCAGGCGCAGAGCGACCTGGCAAAAGGTCTGGGAACAGGGGCAGCACAGCCGGTTATTCCTGATTATGACTGGAGCATATTCGGGGTCAGGGTCACCAATGCGATGATTGGAGCCGGGGTTGGTTCGGCTATAGGATCTGGAGCCGGTAAGGTTACTGAGAATGTATCATCAGAAATTGGTGGTGCAGTTGTCGGTTCTATAACTTCAGAGGTTGTTGGCGGAAAGGTAACAGACCAGTTAGATGCAAGGAAAAAAGCCAATGAAAATAAATAAGACAGGTTTAATTAACTTATTTTTACTATGTGTTTATTGGTTTTTTGTCATTTTTTTGACTGTTTTTTTAGCCAGCCTTAGTATAGCTATTGTTTTTTATTTTCAAGATGGAAGGTTTTACTTCCGTTGGGAGGGAGAGGTATTAAATTCATTAAGGTATGGTCTAAGTGGAGGGCTTCCTCTGGGAATAGGCATCTGGTTTATGGCTTGGATGAAAGCACGTAAACAAACGTAACCCATTTCGAAGGGATAATCACCCAATCCTAGCGTTGACTAGGATTGGATTTCTGCCTGTAGAATGGATAAAGGTGATTTATTCAATAACCAAGCCGGCCGCGGCAGGGGGCTGGGCGCGGGTGGCGGTGAATTGGCGGCGCGCTACATTGCCGGGCAGCTGTTCCCGGGCAAGACGGCAGAGCAACTGAGCGAAAGCGAGAAACATCAGGTGAGCGCACTGAGCCAGTTGGCCGCAGGGCTTGCAGGCGGGCTGGCGACGGGGGATACTGCGGGAGCGGTGACCGGTGGGCAGGCCGGCAAGAATGCGGTTGAGAATAACTCGTTGTCGGGAGATAAGGCGCGGGAGTCTGTTAAACAGGCCGCCGAATCTCTGAAAAATCAGGTTAGGGATAAACTTGGTGAAGGAACAACGTCTTCGATCGCGAATGGCATCATAAACGCGCTTGCGGATACTGGCGATGCAGCATTAGGTGGAGCGGATTACGCAGCCGATGCGGCTATGGCGCTGGCATCATGTGCTACCGGGGATAGCTACTGTAGTACGGCTCTTAATGACCTCTCCGGCAAGAATCAGGCGGTAGCGGACAGCGTTAAGGCGCTGATGAACAGTGATACTTGGTCAGCAGTAGCCGACACAATCAAACAGGCGTCTGAAGGAAATCAGGCAGCACTGGAAGCCACTGGCGGGTTGGTCGCTGGAATTATCCTTCCAGGTAAGAAAGTGCCATATGTTCCTAATGCTGGCTCCGTCGGAAATATGGGGGAGTTCTTTAAGCAGGCTGGTTTTGGTATCTTGGCAAAAGATAGTTCACAGAAAACTAGTAAGATTTATCAAGGAAAAACAGTTTATAAAGCTTCTAGTAATAACCATAATTACGGTATTTCGGTCGACATTAAGCAGCTATTATAATTAGCGTTTATGGTTAAGCGACTGTTCATCCGCCGCCTGTTCGTTTACCTATCAGATAATGATGCTGAGTACTGATTATGTTAAAATCTCGTCCCTTCCTGCTGTTATTGTTATTGCTGCTGGGTTTGCAGCTGACACCGCCCGGCGCCGTCGCCGCCATCCAGGATGATCCCGCCGCCGAAAGCGCGCCCGATCCCGCCACGCAGCTGAAAGCCGCGCAAAAGCAGTTGGACAACATGAAGCAGCTGGTTTCCAAAGCGACCACCGATACCCAGCTCAGCAAATTGCGGCTGGCGACCGACGATCTGGTCGCCAGCATGGAAAAACTTGCCACCGATCTGCAGCCCGAGCAGGACAAACTGAAAGCGCAGCTGGACGTGCTGGGACCGCCCCCGGTGGCCGACGCACTGCCGGAAACCCCGGCGGTGGCCCAGCAGCGCAACGCGCTGAACAGCAGTAAAAAGCAGCTGGATGACGCGGTGAAACACGCGCGGGCCATCAAGAACAGCGCCGTCGATCTGGGGCAGCAGATCGGCGATCTGCGCCAGGTGGCGTTTAAAACCCAGCTGACGCTGAATACCGGCAGCATTTTGGGCGTCAAATTCTGGACGCCGGTGGTGCAGCCATCCGCGGATGATGTGCAACGGCTGGACCAGTTCAAGGCAGAGATGAAAGCGGCCTGGGACGCCAGTTGGCAGGACGAATGGCGGTACGGCACGCTGGCGCTGCTGGCGCTGGCGGTGATCATCTGGACCTGGGGGCGCTATTTTTCCGAGCGTTTTCTCGCCTGGGTCAGTATCCGTTTCCTGCCGGACGGGCGCTTGCGCCGCAGCTTCATGGCGATCGCCACCGTGGCGGTGACGGTGGTGACCACCTCCATCGCGCTGAATCTGCTGTATTACGTCTTTGTATGCGCGCAGCCGCTGCCGGTGATGCTGGAGGATTTTGCCGAAGGTTTCAACTTTCTGGGGGTTTTCTGCGCGCTGATCGCCGGGCTGGGGCGTGCGACGCTGTCGTTGAGTCGCCCGTCGTGGCGCTTGATTTCCATGGATAACGAGGTGGCTGCCGGGCTGCGTTACTTCTCGCCGCTGCTGGCCGGCCTGGCGCTGGTATTCGGCACCGTGGAACTGATTAACAACGTCGTCAGTGTCTCATTAGCCACCACCATCTTCGACAACGGCCTGGTGGCGGGGCTGATCGGGATGGTGTTGCTGGCTGCGCCGCTGCGTGGTCAGCACATTCGTCGCCGTCTGGAACAGCAGGGCGCGCCCCTGGAAAAACGCACGCTGGTCGGTGGGCTGGTGCACCTCGTCATCCTGGTCTGTTCGGTGGTGATCCTGTTTTCTCTGCTCATCGGCTACATCGCCTTCGCCCGCTTCCTGACCTACCAGCTGATCTGGGTGGTGCTGGTGCTGATGACGTTCTACTTTATGGTGCTGTTCACCACCGATTTGTGCGCCGCGCTGTTTTCGCCGCAGACCGTCAGCGGCAAGATGCTGAAGAAAACGCTCAGCTTCAAGGATCGCCATTTGGAACAGATGTCGACCATCACTATTGCATTGGCCAAATGTTCGCTGTTGCTGTTGATGATTGTCGCGTTGTTCAACGGCTCGTTCGGCAGCACCACGCCGGGCTCGCTGATGGAGAAAATCGTCTCCATCCTGACCGGTGAAGGGCTGCAGCGTTTCAACATCGTGCCCGGCAACCTGCTTAACGCCATGATCTGCCTGGCGATCGGCATCTATATTTTGCGCGCAGTGCGGCGCTGGCTGGGTTCTGAACTGCTGCCGAAAACCATCTCGGACGTCGGCATTCGCGCCTCGCTGGTGACGCTGTTCAGCAATATCGGCTATGTGCTGGTGATTCTGATCACCCTGGCGGCGCTGGGCATCCAGTGGGGCAACCTGGCATGGATCGTCAGCGCCCTGTCGGTCGGTATCGGTTTCGGTTTGCAGGAGATCGTGAAGAACTTTATTTCCGGCCTGATCCTGCTGACCGAACGCCCGGTGAAGGTGGGGGACATGATCGGCATCGGCGGCGTGGAAGGCGACGTGCGGCGCATCAACGTGCGCGCCACCGAAATCCAGCTCAGCGACCGTTCCACCATGATCGTACCGAACTCGCAGCTGATCTCGCAGAACGTGCGTAACGCCACCATGGGCAACGCGCAAGGGGTGGTGACCATTGCGCTGACGTTCCCGACCTCCATCGATCCGGAGCAGGTGCGCAATATCTTGCTCAGCGCCTATAACGAGTACGAAACTATTCTGGAAACGCCGGCGCCTTACGTGCGCTTCAGCCAGCTGGGGCCGGACGGCATCATCCTGAGCGTGACCGGCTACGTGACGAGCCCGCGCATGGTCGGCGCCACCAAAAGCGAACTGCTGTTCAATATCCTCAAGCTGCTGCGCGCGCAGGAAGTGAGCCTGTCCAGCCCACAGGAAGTGGTGTTTATGAAGCAACAGGCGACACGATACCAGGCCAACGAAGAGGAGCACTCCTCCTAGGGTTGTGTCGGGTAACATGCTGTTTTTTTATGATGTAACCTGACCATGCCCTTGATCCGAAAAGCCTTCCGGCGGCTGCATTATCCCGTCGATATTATCGCCCAGTGTGTTCGCTGGTATCTGGCCTATGCCTTGAGCCTGCGTAATCTGGAAGAAATGATGGCGGAGCGCGGTATTGTTGTTGGCCATTCCATGCTCCATCGTTGGGTCATCCGTCTGGTGCCGTTACTGGATAAGGCATTTCGCCGACATAAACGTGCCGTGGGGTGCCGCTGGCGCATGGACGAAACCTACATCAAAGTCAGAGGGCAGTGGAAATATCTATACCATGCCGTCGACAGCACGGGGCAGACCATAGACTTTGTGTTGATCGCCAAACGGGATGCCGCCGCCGCACTGCGTTTCTTTCGCAAGGCCATCCGTCACCACGGCGAACCTGAAGTGGTGACGATCGATAAAAGCGGCGCCAATACCGCCGCCCTGGCAACGCTCAATGCCGACAAGCCGGCTGAAGAAAGCATCACCGTCAGGCAAAGCAAGTATCTGAACAACTTAGTTGAGCAAGATCACCGCAATATCAAACGCCGGATACGACAGATGCTGAGATTCAAATCGTTTCGCCGTGCACAGACGCTGCTGGCCGGGATCGAACTGCTCCACATGATACGCAAAGGACAATATCAACATCCACAACATGATGGATTGTCACCCGTGGAACAATTCTATTTGTTGGCTGCCTAAATAACCGGCCCCCCCCTTTTGCTAACTTGCCGCCGTTAACGCGACACAACCAAATTCCTGGCTTAATGCCTGGTGTTGTGCCGGCGCGATGAGTTTGAGAGCGGCGAGTTCTTTTTGGCATTGACTCAGGCGCTCCGCTTCCCGGTCTGGTTGGGCTTTCCCGGTTGTTGCGGTCATGCCGGGCGCTTACCGCCGCATCCGCTCAGCGCGAAGGTGCTGTAGATGAACAGGGTCAGTAGCGTGATGCGGTAAACAGCAGTGTGGGGGGCAGTCATGCAATTTCCTTTCTCTCAGTGTCCAGGCCACCGTTAATCAGCCAGTGATACAGCTCGGTGTTACGGGTAAAACCCAGTTTGTGCATGGTGCAGCGTTTGTAGGTATAAACCGTCTTGGGACTGAGTCCCAGATGCCGGGCGATATCCCCGACGGACTGCTGGCACCTCAGGAGCGTCAGTACCTGCCACTCGCGTCGCGTCAGTGCCCGGGCGCAGCGGGGGCACTGTTGTGCGGGGGGGGGGGGCTCGGCAGGGAGTGCCAGCACCCGTTCAACATCCAGCAGCAAGGCCTTTACGCCGATGTGGTGCTCTATCACACTCTGTTCGCTCAGGCAGGGCTGTTGGGGCGGCTGGTAATAACGGGCCCGCGGGGTGTCCAGCACGGTGATAACCCGTTGCCGGTGACCCAAATGATACTGACGACAAAACTGCCTGCTGCGGCTGACACCCTTACTTTGAAAGAGCAGCTGCGCCTCGCCGCTGCACTGTTCGGGTAAAAAGCGCACCGGTATACACCTGAGCGTAAAGTAGTGGTAAAGCAGCGCTTCCAACCCCAGGGCAAAATAGCTGTCGGCCACGAGGATAACGATGGTGATTACCGTGACGTTCGTGGTGTTTGCGCTGAACTTCCTGACGTTCTGGTGGGAACTGGCGCGTTGGCTGGACGGACATCCACAACCAGGCGGACTACAGCGCGACGCACAGCGGCGGCAGCTTCAGTACCGGCGGACCGGTGGGCAAAGACCTGCTGACCAACATGGCCGGCGGCATGCTGTCGGGTGCCAACCACAGCGGGCATGCCGAGGGCGCGACGAAGGCCGGCGTCAGTGAGGGTACGCTGATAGTTCGCGACAAAGACAAACAGCAGCAGGATGTGGCGCAGCTAAACCGTGATACGGATAACGCCAACGACGGCAGCATCAGCCCGATATTCAACAAGCAGAAGGAGCCAAACCGGCTCAAGCAGGCGCAGTTGATAGGAGAGATTGGCGGCCAGACGATGGACGTCATCCGCACGCAGGGCGATATCGCCGGGCTGAAGGCGCAGAAAGACCCGGCCGCGCTGGCTCAGGAGCAGCTTGAGAAGAGCGACAAATCGTTGAGTGACGCGGCGGTGATGAAGCAGGCGTATGACAACGCGATGCGGCAATACGGCACCGAGCGACCTGCAGAAGGCGGCGCAGGCGGTAACGGGTGCGCTGACGGCGCTGGCGGGCAATAACCTGGCGGGTGCGCTGGCGAGCGGTGCTTCGCCGTACCTGGCAACAAAAATCAAGGAGATGACTACCGACCCGCAGACGAAAGAGGTCAACGTCGCGGCCAACGCGATGGCGCACGCGGTGCTGGGCGCGGGTGGCGGTGAATTGGCGGCGCGCTACATTGCCGGCCAGCTGTTCCCGGGCAAGACGGCGCAGCAGCTGAGTGAAAGCGAGAAACAGCAGGTTGGTCGGAAAATTCAGATCTATTCCTACCTGGGTTATGTCTTGGATGAACGTATGGAAATAAACGTAATTGTAATTAAGATTAAGCATCCTTTCTCTGAAATACCTGTCTAGGCAGCCATCGATGTTGGTGGTAAAGTAACTCACCCACGCGATAACATGTCACGGTTAAATCCTCGGCAAGGTGATTGATATTATTCTCGCCTGGATACGATAAAAATGGTGAATGTGCTTTGGAGTAATCATTTTATGGGTGAATTATTATTCCTCGCAGTGGGTAGATAAGTAGTGGGTAATAATTCCGCATGGAAATTTTCTTGTCGTGGCAACCGAAAAAGATTAATTACTACGTAAATTTCATACGGTTTCTTCTTGATATTGGCTTTTGTTGATTAAAATTAATGGAGTGTGTTATGCATAAGGATTTGGACGTTTCCATCTCAACAGGGCGATTCAGAAAAATAAGAGAATGGAACAGGAGGCGCAATTATTATTTCAAGAAAGTAAAGCTGAACATTAAGATTTATATTGCAAAGCTTATCTGGGATAAGCGTAGAAAAAGTGTGTTTGATATCAAATCGGTCAAAACCGTATTGCTCCTTCGCAATGAAGGGACCGTAGGAGATGTTGTGGTTACGACGCCGCTAGTGAAATGTCTTTGTGAGTCGGGTTATACAGTGGATTTATTGCTCACAAAATCAAGTGGCGTGGTGATGGAACATAACCCCTATGTCAGGAATATCTACGAGGCAGAGGATTGTAATAATGAAGTTTTCTTGAAAAGATTCACTCATACCGTTGCGAAATCAACGGTTGAAAAGTTGAGGGGGAATAACTATGACCTTGTGGTCGATCTTTGCTTGTTTGATACTCCGGTACATAGGATGATGCTTTTTAGCGATATAAACGCAAGGTTTGTTCTTGGTCTTAATAAATGGAGTTGCATTAACCATTACAGCAAATCTATTTCATTTGAAAATGGTAAGGAGCACGTGACTAAAGCCATTGCTTTGGTTGCCCATGCCGTAGGGATTAATCTTAAAAATAGCCGTGCCTATGACCTGCATATCCCAGATGATATAGCTTTTGAAGTAAGGGGGTATTTAAGTGGTTGGAATGATAAAGTTACGGTTATAATTAATGCTTTCACTGGGAGTCCAGAGAGAAACCTATCTAAAGAACAACTCTCCCGACTTGTTGAGATGCTTAATAAAGCATCGTTCAATATAAAAGTAATTATTCTTGATCATCGAAAAGAACTGGATATATCCCTTTCGGATAGTGTTGTTATAAATCCATTTAATTCACTGCATCATGTCATGGCATTGATTAGAGAGGTTGATGTAGTTATATCCCCAGATACGTCGATCGTACATATTTCTGCCGCATGGAATAAAACGTTGATTTGTGTTTACAAAAACGTAACGGATAATAATGATTTGTGGGGGCCCGGGTATGAAAATGCGAGGCAGATTATTGTTAACAGCAGAAAAATAGCGGATGTGGATAATGTTCCGGAGCTTATATTGCATGAGATCGGTCGAAAAGACCTGTTCGGTGGACGAGAGATAAAATACCGTGGCAGTTCGTTGAACGATGAAGCGGATGCCGCCGATAACGCAATATTGCCCGTTGGATAACGGCCCAGCCTCTCAGCGTTTCTGCTCAGAGGCCGGCCGTTTATCTTGAACTCGGACTCAGCTGCGGCCGGTCTCCTCTCGCAGCGCGGCGCTCACCTCGTGCGCCGTCGGCTGTTCGGCGCGCAGCGCCCGGCGGATCGCGAAGAAGGCGGCGATCAGCATGGTCACCGCCACCAGCATGAAGAACCCGCACAGCGCGGCGTTGATCTGGTTGCTGAATACGATGGTTTCCATGTCTTTCAGCGACTTGGCCGGCGCAATGATCGTGCCTTGCTCGATGCCGGTGGAGAATTTCTTCGCCTGCGCCAGGAAGCCGATGCTCGGTTTCTCATGGAAGATCTTCTGCCAGCCGGCGGTCATGGAGGTCACGAACAGCCAGGCGGTCGGCAGAATAGTCACCCAGGCGTAACGCTGTTTTTTCATCTTGAACAGCACCACGGTGCCGAGGATCAGCGCCATTGACGCCAGCATCTGGTTGCCGATGCCGAACAGCGGCCACAGGGTATTGATGCCGCCGAGCGGATCGACCACGCCTTGATACACGAAGAAGCCCCAGCCGGCCACCGCCACCGTGGTGCCCGCCAGATTGCCGAACCAGGAACGGTTGTTGGCCAGCTGCGGCACCGCCACGCCCACCAGATCCTGCACCATAAAGCGGCAGGCGCGGGTGCCGGCGTCGACGGCGGTCAGAATGAACAGCGCTTCGAACAGAATGGCGAAGTGATACCAGAAGGCCATCATCGCCCGGCTGTTGAACACCTCGCTGATGATGTGCGCCATGCCCACGGCGAAGGTTGGGGCACCGCCAGCGCGCGACAGGATGGAGTTCTCACCTACCTCTTTGGCGATCAGCGCCAGCGTTTCCGGCGTGACGATAAAGCCCCAGCTGTTAATGACCTGCGAAGCATTTTCCACCGTGGTGCCGATTAGCGCCGCCGGCGAGTTCATGGCGAAGTAGACGCCCGGATCCAGCACCGAGGCGCAGATCAACGCCATGATGGCGACGAAAGACTCCATCAGCATGGCGCCGTAACCGATAAAGCGGATGTGGCTTTCACGTTCCACCAGCTTGGGCGTGGTGCCGCTGGAGACCAGCGCGTGGAAGCCGGAAATGGCGCCGCAGGCGATGGTGATGAACAGGAACGGGAACAGGGCGCCGGCGAACACCGGGCCGCTGCCGTCGATGAAGCGCGAGACCGCCGGCATTTTCATCTCCGGCATGGCGAAGACGATGCCGATGGCCAGGCCGATGATGACGCCGATTTTCATAAAGGTGGAAAGGTAGTCGCGCGGCGCCAGCAGCAGCCATACCGGCAGCACCGAAGCGACGAAGCCGTAGATCACCAGCACCCAGGTCAGGGTGGTGCCGTGCAGCGTGAAGAACGGCCCCCAGTAAGGATCTTGCGCCACGTTGCCACCGTAAATGATCGCCAGCAGCATCAGCACGAAGCCAATCACCGAAATTTCAGCGATCTTGCCCGGGCGGATAAAGCGCATGTAGATGCCCATGAACAGGGCGATCGGGATGGTGGCGGCGATGGTGAACAGCCCCCACGGGCTGTCGGCCAAGGCTTTTACCACCACCAGCGCCAGCGCCGACAGGATGATGATCATCACCCCCAGCGCGCCGAGCATGGTGATCACCCCGGCGAATGCACCCAGCTCTTGCTTGGCCATTTCCCCCAGCGAACGTCCGTCGCGGCGTGTGGAGATGAACAGCACCAGGAAATCCTGCACCGCGCCGGCCAGCATAACGCCGACCAGGATCCAGATGGTTCCCGGCAGGAAGCCCATCTGCGCGGCCAGAATCGGCCCCACCAGCGGCCCGGCGCCGGCGATGGCGGCAAAGTGGTGGCCGAACAGCACCCATTTGTTGGTGGGCACATAGTCCAGGCCGTCGTTGTGACGTTCTGCCGGGGTCAGACGGCGGTCGTCCAGTTCAAAGACCTTGTCGGCAATGAACCTGCTGTAGAAGCGATAGGCGATGCTGTAGCAGGCGACGGCGGCGACCACCAGCCAAACGGCGTTGACATGTTCGCCGCGGCTGAGCGCCAGCATGGCGAAGGCGAAGGCGCCGACCAACGCCACCAGCAGCCAGATAAGTCCTGACCTGATGTTTTTCATGAAACAACTCCTTGGCGTACAGAGGTAAAAATCGACGTTGTTATTAGGAATGACGTTTTAACAGTAGAAGTTTTGCCGCCGAACTGCGGCAGGTCGGATGAGAAATGTGAAGCAGGTGGGGTTTTAGTGTAAAAACAACGTGATGAAACCGCGTTGGCGCAGGCTGCCGCCCACGCAATCCCCGGCAGTTATTCATTCTGCATTTTCACGGCGCGTACAGCGAATCATCGTCGTTTTTTATCAGGGTACGGCGTCTGGCGAATTATTATTTTATCTGTCGAGGCGTGCCGAAATAAAATCATCCGTGCCGTGTTATACCTTTATTTCAACCCGCAGGTTTAATCATTCATAAAATAAATAATAAAGTCACGAAAGGAATTTAATTATGATAAATGAAATCATCGAAGGGTATTTACCGCAGCTCACGGCCATTCGGCACGATATTCATCAACACCCTGAACTGGGTTTCGAAGAGTTTCGCACCAGCGATCTGGTGGCGGATTATCTGAATTCGTGGGGCTATGAGGTGCACCGCGGATTGGCGGGCACCGGCGTGGTGGGCACGCTGCGGGTGGGCGATGGCGTTAAACGCCTCGGGCTGCGCGCCGATATGGACGCCTTGCCGATCGAGGAGAACAACGGCAAGCCCTGGAGCAGCAGCGTGGCCAACCGCATGCACGCCTGTGGCCATGACGGTCACACCACCATGCTGCTCGGTGCCGCTCGTTACCTGGCGCAAACGCGCAACTTCAACGGCACGCTGCATCTGATTTTCCAGCCGGCGGAAGAGATGCTGAACGGCGGCGCGCGCATGGTGGAACAGGGGCTGTTCGAGCGTTTCCCCTGCGACGCCATCTTCGCCATGCACAACATGCCGGGGATGCCGCTCGGCGAATTCTTCTTCCAGCACGGCCCGTTTATGGCCTCGATGGATCAGTTCAACGTGCGGGTGCAGGGGCGCGGCGGCCACGGTGCCATTCCGCAGCTGACGGTCGATCCGGTGCTGGTGGCTTCGCATATCACCGTCGCGCTGCAGAGCATCGTTTCGCGCAATATCGATCCGCTGGAGGCGGCGGTGATCACCGTCGGTAGCATCAAGGCCGGTGAGGCGGCCAACGTGATCCCGGACAGCGCGGAGATGAAGCTCAGCGTGCGCTCGCTGGATCGCCAGGCGCGCGCCACCTTGCTGGCACGCATTCCGGCGCTGATCGAGACGCAGGCGGCAAGCTTCGGCGCTCACGCGGTGGTGGAACACGTTAACGGCACGCCGGTGCTGGTCAACGACGAAGCGATGACCCGTTTCGCCCACCGCGTGGCGGAACAGCAGTTCGGCGATGACCGCGCGCACTACGGCGCCCGGCCGCTGATGGGCAGTGAAGATTTTGCCTTCATGCTCGATGCGCATCCGCAGGGCTGCTACCTGATCATCGGCAACGGCGATGGCGAAGGCAGCTGCATGGTGCATAACCCGGGATATGATTTTAACGACGGCTGCCTGGCGGCCGGCAGCCAGTATTGGGGAGCGTTGGCGGAAGCCTATTTAAAATAAACTCGAAAATAATAACAGGGAAGGTAATGATGAGTGAAAATACGGCTGAAACCCAGGCGGCAATAATATCGACCCCGAAGGCCGGCGGCAAAAAGGTCATATTCGCCGCCTCCTTCGGCAATGCGCTGGAGTTTTTCGATTTCGGTATTTATAACTTCTTCGTTATTTACATCAGCGTATTGTTCTTTCCGCCGTCCAGCGATCCGCATCTGGCGTTGCTGTTGGCGTTTGCCACGTTCGGCGTCAGCTTCTTCATGCGGCCGCTGGGCGGCATTCTGATTGGCGCCTATGCCGATCGTCATGGTCGCAAGCCGGCGATGATCCTGACGATTTCCTTGATGAGCCTGGGCACGGCGATGATCGGCTTTGCGCCGACCTACGCCAGCGCCGGCTATTGGGGAACCGTCACGCTGGTGGCGGCGCGCCTGATCCAGGGCGTGGCGGCGGGCGGCGAGGTGGGGGCATCGATGTCGTTGCTGGTGGAGTCGGCGCCGCCCAACCGGCGCGGCTTCTATTCCAGCTGGTCGCTGGCGACGCAGGGCATCGCCACCGTGGTTGGCGGCGTCACCGCGCTGGCGCTCAGCGCGGCCTTGCCGGTGCTTTCCGGTGAGCCGAACGCCATGGCCGAGTGGGGATGGCGCATTCCTTTCTTTATCGGCGTGGCGCTGGCGCCGCTCGGTTGCTGGCTGCGCCTCGGGTTGGAGAGCGATCGGCCGTCGGCGGCGCGGGCTCACGAGCCGCCTGCGCAGTTGCGCAAGCACTCGCGGGCGGTGGTGCTCGGCGTGATGTTGACCATCGGCGCCACCGTCGCCACTTACATCTCGATGTATTATCTCGGCACCTACGCGGTGAAATACCTGGGGATGGCGCAGGCTTACGGCTATGCCGCGATGCTGCTGGCGGGGCTCGTCACCTTCGGCGGCAGTCTGCTGGTCGGGCACTGGTGCGATCGTTACGGCCGTCTGCCGCTGATCCGCGGGTCGCGGATCGCGATTCTGATCGTGGCCCTGCCGGCATTTTGGTGGCTGAGCGCGGTACCGCATCCGGCGGTGCTGCTGCTGATTGTCGCGGTGCTGGTCGGGTTGACCACGCTCGGTTCGGTGCCGACCATGCTGATGATTTCGGAGCTGTTCCCGCAGCGCATTCGGGCGCTGGGGTTTGCCTTGGTCTACAGCCTCGGGGTGGCGATTTTCGGCGGCTTCGCTCAGTACATCGCTTCGCAGTCGATCGCGCTGAGCGGTTCGCTGCTGGCGCCCGCCGTCTATCTGATGCTGGCGACGCTGGCTTCGCTGGCGGTGCTGCCGCTGCTGCGTGAAACCGGCGGCGAGCCGCTGCGCTAGCCGAAAAAAAACGCCGGCGGTTTTCACCGTCGGCGCTTTGCGTTGCGGCCGTTTCAGACGGGCGTTCAGGCCGCCGGACGGGCGATCACGCTGCGGGTTTCCATGCGCACTTCGGCAATGGTGACCTGCAAGGTGTCGCTCTGGCGGTAAACCACTTCACCCTTGATCTGCACGGTGCCGGTTTCCTGGCTGCACTGCATCTCGTCGCGCACCGCGTGAATAAACGGTGCCGGGATGAAGGCAACGGCGCCGTTGTCCAGCAGGCGCACGCGCAGGCCGCCGCGGGTCACGTCGATGATCTCGGCGTTGAAGCGGGTATCGGTACCGGCCTTGTCCTGCAGGAAGCGGGCGTACAGCCAGTCGCCGACGTCGCGCTCCGCCATGCGGTTCAGGCGGCGGCGTTCCGCCAGCTGCACCGTGACGTCATCCTGCGGCTTTTCTGCCGGCTGCTGGTTGATGATCGCCTTCAGCAAGCGATGGTTGACCATATCGCCGTATTTACGGATCGGCGATGTCCAGGTGGCGTAAGCCTCCAGACCCAGACCGAAGTGTGGCCCCGGCGTGGTGCTGATCTCGGCGAAGGTCTGGAAGCGGCGGATGCGGCTGTCGAGGAACTGGGTCGGCTGCGCATCCAGGTGGCGGCGCAGTTCGCAGAAACCGTCGAGGGTCAGCAGCTTCTCGGCTTCGGCTTCCACACCGTTGGCCTGCAATACGGTGACCGCTTGCTCGACGAGAGCAGGATCGAAACCGGTGTGCACGTTGTACACGCCGAAGCCCAGGCGATCGCGCAGCACGACGGCGGCGCAGACGTTGGCGGCGATCATGCACTCTTCAACGATGCGGTTGGCGCTGCGGCGCTGCTCGGTAACGATCTCGAGTACGTCGCCTTTTTCACCCAGCACGAAGCGGTAGTCCGGGCGGTCTTTGAACACCAGCGCATGCCGGTGGCGCCAGGCGTTGCGCGCGTCGCAAACGCGCTTCAGCAGGGTGATTTGTTGCGCGATGGCATCGCTCGGCGGCTGCCAGCCGGCAATGCCTTCCAGCCAGTCGGAGACTTCGTCGTATACCAGCTTGGCTTTGGATTCGATCTCGGCGGCGAAGAACTGAATATCCTCGCCCAGCGCGCCGTCGGCGGCGATGGTTACGCGGCAAGCCAGCACCTGGCGGCGCTCGTTAGGGCGCAGCGAGCACAGGTTGTCCGACAGATCGCGCGGCAGCATCGGGATGTTGAAGCCCGGCAGGTAGTTGGTGAAGGCGCGCACGCGGGCGATATCGTCCAGCTTGCTGCCTTGCTCGACGTAGGCGGTCGGATCGGCGATGGCGATGGTCAACTGCAGCGAACCGTCGCCGTTGTCGGTCACATACAACGCATCGTCCATGTCTTCGGTGCTGGCGCTGTCGATGGTGACGAATTCGAGCGCGGTCAGGTCTTCACGCACCAGCGCAGCGGCCGGCTCGCTGAGAGCCTGCATTTCCGGCGCTTCTTTCTCCAGGTTGTGACGCGCCAGCGTCACCCACCACGGGGCGAAATGGTCTTCACCTTCGGTGATAAAGTGGGTCAGATCGGCGTTGAAGCTGCGATCGCCTTTCAGCGGGTGACGGCGCATTTCCGCCACCGCCCAGTCGCCGGCCTGGAAGTTGTGGGTCAATTCACGCACCGGGCGGCACGGAATCGCATCTTTCAGCAACGGATGATCGGGCACGATGGACAGACGGTCGTCGCGCTTTTGCACGCGGCCGACAAAGCGCGACAGGAACGGCTCGACCAGGGTTTCCGGCTCGGCGATTTCGCGCTCTTTCTCGGTGTGCAGGGTGGCGATAATGCGATCCCCGTGCATGACTTTCTTCATGTACGGCGGCGGAATGAAGTAACTTTTTTGACCGTCTACTTCAAGAAAGCCAAAGCCTTTCTCAGTCCCTTTCACTACGCCTTCAACGCGCGGGGTCTGAGAGTGAAGTTGCTGTTTAAGCTGCGCCAGCAGCGGGTTATCTTGAAACATATCGTCCAGTGAATGGGTTGTGAGTGGCAAGATTTGCGGCTGACAGTTTTACGCGAATCACCCGCTGCGAGCAAGCCTAACGTCACGGAACCCCGCGTTGCCACGCGATTTTGCGCAAGAATGGTCAATCGGAGTGCTGTCGATGGAAAACCCCGGCGTGAAGGCCGGGGTGAAGGGCGGGTGGCGATCAGTCCCGCAGCGGCGTCGGCTGCAGGATTTCAATCCAGTAATCATCCGGATCGCGAATGAACGCCACGTAGTTCATGCGGCCTTCATGCAGGCGCTTTTGGAAGGTGACGCCGAGGCGCTCAAACCGCTCGCAGGCGGCGCGCACGTCCGGCACCGTGACGCACAGGTGGCCAAAGCCGCGCGGCTCGCCGTTGCCGTTGTGGTAGTGGAAATCGGTCTGATTTTCGGTGCCGTGGTTATGGGTCAGTTCGAGAATGCCCGGCTGGCTCAGCGCCCAGCGTTTGCGCTCGTCGTCGTCCTGCGGGATCTGTTCACGCGGGCTGCGCGTCAGGTAGCAGATGGTAAAAGCGGCTTCTTCGAACGTTTCCAGATAGACCGGGGTAAAGCCCAGCACGCGGGTGTAGAAATCCAGCGCTTTGGTCAGATCCTTCACGCGGATCATGGTGTGGTTGAACACGTAACCGTCGGTTACCGCCTCCGGTTGGGCCGCCACGCCGGGCAGCGTCAGTAGATCATTCAGTGGCATCAGAGATCCTCCTCAGGGTGTCGGCAGACTGTAGGTGAAATCGATGCTAATCTAAAGTGATTGTTTTTAACTAAAACACTAACTAAAAGTGAATGATAGATGAAGCTGAGCCAGCTGAAGTTTTTCTGTACCGTGGTGGAGTGCAAAACCATCGCCGCCGCCGCGCGCGAGCTGCACTGCGTGCCTTCCAACGTCACGCTGCGGCTGCGCGAACTGGAGGAGTCGCTGGGCGGCGAGCTGTTTTTCCGCGACAAGAACCGGCTGTACGTCAATCCCAAAGGGCGACTGTTCTATCAGCAGGCGCGCGACATTGTGGCGCAGGCGGAGCGCAGCAAGCAGCTGTTCGCCGGCGAGCATCAGCATGGGCTGCTGAACCTCGGGGCGCTGGATTTCTCGCTGGTCAGCCATTTACCGGCGCGCATTGCCCGGCTGCGCCGTTTACAGCCTCATCTGCACATCAACGTGCTGAGCCGCGACTCGCTGGTGCTGGAACGTATGCTGATCGACAGCGATCTCGACCTGGCGATCACCGACGGCCCGATTGAACATCCGCTGCTGGCCAGCCAAAAGGCATTCGATGAACGGCTGGTATTGCTGATGCCGGCCGATGCCGGGGAACCCGACGCCGCCACGCTGGCGCCGCTGGAGTTTTACACGTTCAGCCGCGAATGTTCGTTTCGCCTGAAGGTGGATCACTGGCTGGCCTCGCGCGGGCTGAAACCGCGCATGACGCTGGAAATGGAATCTTATGCCGCGATGGCGGCCTGCGTACAGGCCGGTTGTGGTGTCGCCTGCGTCCCCGGTTCGTTGCTGCCGCTGATCATGCCGGCACCGGGGCTGAAGGTGGTGGAAATGGGCGAAGAGGGGCTGAGCGACCTGTACTTCGTCTGGCGACGGCATCAGCTGTCGGACGAGTTGCAGACCATCCTGGGGATATTGGCGCACCCGGCGTGAACCGGGCGCGCGTTTTCAGGCGATGCGCAGCGAAGGTTGCCGTTCGCTGCGGCGGATCGCCACCGGGATCGACTTCGAGGTCGGGGTACCGGTACCGTCGCCGAAGCTGGCCAGCGGCACCAGCGGGTTGGTTTCCGGGTAGTAGGCCGCCAGGTTGCCACGCGGAATGTCGTAACTCACCAGCTTGAACCCGTCCACTTTACGCACCACGCCGTCGTTCCACAGGGTTTCTATCTCTACCCGTTCGCCATCCTGCAGGCCCAGCGCCGCCAGATCCTCCGGATGGATGAACAACACTTCACGCTGACCGTAAACGCCGCGGTAGCGGTCATCCAGACCATAGATGGTGGTGTTGTACTGATCGTGCGAGCGCAGCGTTTGCAGGGTGAACGGCGCTTTTTCGCTGCCCAGCTGTGGGAACAGGGTGGTCGGCAGCGCGGCGGCGCTGAACTCAGCCTTGCCGCTCGGCGTGGCGAAGCGCAGTTCGGCGGCGGCATTGCCGAGGTAGAAACCACCGGGCTGGTCGCAGCGCCGGTTGAAATCTTCGAAGCCGGGAATGGTGGCGGCGATGTGATCGCGGATCAGCGAATAGTCGTCGGCCAATTCCAGCCAGTCCAGCTGCTGGGTGCCCAGCACCGCGTCGGCGATGCCGCAGACGATCGCCGTCTCCGAACGTTGGGTCTCCGCCAGCGGCTTGCCGATGCCTTCCGAGGCGTGGACCATGCTGAACGAATCCTCGACCGTAATGTACTGCGAGCCGCTGGCCTGCATGTCCAGCTCGGTGCGGCCGAGCGTTGGCAGGATCAGCGCATCTTTGCCGGTCACCAGGTGGCTGCGGTTAAGCTTGGTGCTGATATGCACCGTCAAATCGCAGTTGCGCAGGGCGCGGGCGGTGCGTTCGGTGTCCGGCGCCGCGGCGGCCAGGTTACCGCCCAGCGCGATCAGCACTTTCACTTCACCGCGCAGCATCGCTTCGATCGCTTCCACCGTGTTGTGGCCCAGCGCGCGATTGGCGGTGAAGTTAAAGTGGCGCTCCAGGCTGTCGAGCAGCGCCTTCGGCGACTTCTCGTCGATCCCCATGGTGCGGTTACCCTGGACGTTGCTGTGGCCGCGTACCGGGCACAGGCCGGCGCCCGGTTTGCCCAACTGCCCGAACAGCAGCTGCAGGTTGGTGATTTCACGTACCGTCGCAATAGAGTGTTTATGCTGAGTCACGCCCATCGCCCAGGTGCAGATCACCCGTTCGGCGCCCTGATAGGTGGCCGCCGCCTGGCGCAGCTGCGCTTCGCTCAGGCCCGACTGCGCGGTAATGGTCTGCCACTCGGTGGCGTCTACCTGCGCCAGGTAAGCCTCTACGCCGACGCTGTGCCGCTCGATAAACGCCAGGTCGAACAGGGCGGGCTCGCCGGCGGCCAGGCGCTGACGGTGGGTTTCCAGCAGGGCTTTCACCATGCCGCGCACCGCCGCCATATCGCCGCCCAGATTCGGCTGGTAATAGGAAGAGCTGATCGGCGAGGATTTTGGCGTCAGCATCTGTACCGGATCCTGCGGATCGGCGAACCTTTCCAGCCCGCGCTCGCGCAGGGTGTTGAAGCTGACGATACGCGCGCCGCGTCGGGCGGCGTTCTTCAGGCTGTGCAGCATGCGCGGGTGGTTGGTGCCTGGGTTTTGGCCAAACACGAAGATGGCGTCGGCCTTTTCGAAGTCATCGATGCGGATGGTGCCTTTGCCGACGCCGATGCTCTGCTTCAGCCCAACGCCGCTCGCCTCGTGGCACATATTGGAGCAGTCGGGGAAGTTGCTGGTGCCGAGCATGCGGCCGAACAGCTGGTAAAGGTACGACGCTTCGTTGCTGGCACGGCCCGAGGTATACAGCTCGATCTGGTTCGGGTTGTCCATGTCGTTGATGTGTTTGGCGATCAGCGCCAGCGCGTCCGGCCAATGGATAGGTTCATAGTGGTCGGTTTCGGCGTTGTAGCGCATCGGATGGGTGAGGCGACCCTGATACTCGAGGAAATAGTCGCTCTGCTGCTGCAGCGTGCTGACGCTGTGGGCGGCGAAAAACTCAGGCTCCACGGCGCTGCGCGTCGCTTCCCAACTGACCGCTTTGGCGCCGTTTTCGCAGAAGCTGAAGGTGCTGTGATTGTCGTCGCCCCAGGCGCAACCGGGGCAGTCGAAGCCGCGAGCCTTGTTGACGCGCATCAGGTTGCGCATGTTTTTTAGCGTTTGTTTACTGTCGAGGACAAAGCGGGTGGTGGCTTCAAGCGAACCCCAGCCGCCCGCCGGGCCGGTATAAGGCTTGATTGACGGTTTGAATTTCATGGTGACACTTCGCAGGTGGTTGTAGCTAAAAAGTAAACGCTTTTTTATGCGTCTTGCGTATTTATGTCACAAGTTTAGGGGCGCTACGGGGTGGCGTCTAATCGAATGGGACAATGGCGGCATAGAGCGCATCTATCGCCGGCGGGCGGTGCCGTAAACAAATGGTTGCATAAAGACACCCGCTGCAAAAGAGTAATGGTTTCGTCTGAAAGTGAATTCATGCAGTCTATCTCGCGGATTATATTGGCATTTTATTCAGCCTGCGGGCCTGAGGAACACAGCGTGAAGCGTTCAGTATCAGTGGTAATCGGCGGCATATTGCTGCCTTTAGCGGCGCAGGCGGCGGAAACGACGCCCAATTTTCCTACCATGACCCCGCCGGCGATAGACGCCGCCTCTTACGTTTTGATGGATTACACCACCGGCCAGGTGTTGGCTGCCGGCAATGCCGACGAACGGCGCAACCCGGCCAGCCTGACTAAACTCATGACCGGGTTGGTGATCGACCACGCGCTCGACCAGCACAAGATTGGCCTCGACGATGTCGTCACCGTGGGGAAAGACGCCTGGGCGCAGGGCAACCCGGTGTTCAAAGGATCTTCGTTGATGTTCCTGAAGCCAGGTGACAGGGTCACGGTACGCGATCTCAGCCGAGGTATCATCATCGATTCCGGCAACGACGCCTGCGTGGCGATGGCGGACTATGTGGCGGGCAGCCAGGCCAACTTCGTCAAGCTGATGAACGAGAAGAGCGCGCAGCTGGGCCTGCAGAACACCCATTTCGAAACGGTACACGGGCTGGATGCGCCGGGGCAGTTCACCACCGCCGGCGATCTGGCGGTGATTGCGCGCGCCATCATCATGAGTGAACCGGCGGAATACCATATGTACAGCGAGAAGTCGCTGACCTGGAATGGCATCACGCAGCAGAACCGCAACGGCCTACTGTGGGATAAGACGCTGCACGTCGATGGGCTGAAAACCGGGCACACCGCCTCGGCCGGCTTCAACATCATTGCCTCCGCTACCGAAGGGGATCGCCGCCTGATCGCCGTGGTGATGGGCGGCAAAAGCTCTAAAGGGCGTGAGGAGCAGGCGCGTAAGCTGTTGACTTGGGGGCTGCGTGACTTTGCCACCGTACACCTGTTCAGCGCCGGCCAAAGCCTGGGGGAAGAGCCGGTTTGGTACGGCGAGAGTCACCGGTTACCGGTCGGTAGCGCGCAAGAGCAGTCGCTCAGCCTGCCGAGAAGCGAGGCGGACAAGCTGAAGGCGCAGTACGTGATCAATACCGCACGGCTGGAAGCGCCAATTGGCAAAGGGCAGACCGTTGGCGAGATCCGCATCAGCGACAATGGCCAGGTGGTGAAAACCTTGCCGCTGGTGGCGCTGCAGGCGGTGCCGCAGGGCGGCGTGTTCTCGCGCCTGGTGGATTACGTGAAGCTGAAGCTCTGACTCGCCGGGCGGATGACGGTGCCCGGTGGTATACTGGTGCGAATGCCGATCATTGAGCCGCGCTATGGATATTAAACAACTGATTTATTTGTGTAATTTAGAACGAGAACGTCACTTCGGCCGGGCGGCGGAGGCCAGCTTCGTTAGCCAGCCGACGCTATCCATGCGATTGAAAAATCTGGAAAAAGAGCTGGGCGTTTCGCTGATTAACCGCGGAAACCATTTCGGCGGTTTTACCGCCGAAGGCGAGCGGGTGCTGGCGTGGGCCCGTGAGATCGTCTCGGTTTACCAGGGGCTGAAGCTGGAGGTGGAGTCGCTCAAGCACGGCTTGCACGGCACGCTGCGCCTTGGTGTGGTGCCGCAGTGCAGTATCTCGGTATCGGAAATGCTCAAGGCGGTCAGCGAGCGTTATCCGCATCTCGATTACCGGCTGGCGGTGCTGAGCGCCGATCAACTGCTGGAGGCGCTGACGGCGCATACCGTCGACATCGGCATCGGCTTTTTCGAGCTGTCGACCTTAAAGGAGTTGCATTTCCAATCGCAACCGCTGGTGGAAACCGGCGTCGAGCTGGTATTTCATCCACAACACTTCCCGAAGCTGGTGGGCGATACGCCGTTGCCGCTGGAGGCGGTTGCCGCTTTGCCGCTGTGCCTGGCCGAGCCGACGCGTTATTTCCGCCGCTATCTCGATCAACACTTCCGCGACGCCGGGTTGACGTTGCACACGCGGCTTGAGACTGCCTCGATCTTCCAACTGCTGGAGGGGATTTTCGTCGGCCTGGGCTGCGGGCTGTTTCCGCGCGGCCAGCTGCAATCGCCGCTGATGCCGGCGTTGCAGCGCCGTCCGGTGGCCATCGGCGCCATGCCGCGTCATGCGGCGGTGGTGGTCGATATGGCAGAGCGCGCCACGCCGTTGGCGCAAAAATTCTTCGACGCCGCCAGCGAGTGGCTGCGTCAGCAGAATGTCTAAAACGCGGCGTATCGCGGCCGGTAATCAGGCCGCGTAGCGGTCTTCAGTCGGCGGCGATGAAAGATTCGGCATCGCCCAGCGTTTGGCGCAGGCGATTTTCCCAGGCGTAGAGCGCGGTGGTGAGGATCACTTCCAGCGCCTGTGCCTGATTCAGGCCGCTGTTGAACAAGGGTTGCACGCTCTGCGGGGTGAATTTCTCCGGTGCGCGCGTCAGCTCGGCGGCGGTGTGGATCACCGCGCGTTTGACCGTGTCCTCGGTAAACGCCAATCCCTGAGGCAGCCCGGCGAACAGCGCCTGCGCCAGTCCGTCATCCTGTAGCTCTTGTGCCACCGTAGCCGCGCAGTAGCGGCTGCCGTTGATGCGCGAGACCGCCAGCGTCGCCAGCGCTTTCAATCGGCTCGACAACCCGTACCCTTCGGCATTGATGCCGTTAAACACGCCGTTGCGCTCACGCAGTGCGGCGGCATCATGCGCCAGCAGCAGGTAATAAGATTCGGCGCGCGCCTGCGGGTGGCTTTGATCCAGCACGTCAAGCTGTTCGGCGGCGGCGGCTTCCGTGTCGATTGGCGGCAGGCGCGCAGTCCAGCTTAACTCTTCGGTGCTGAAGGTGACGCCATCGGCGTCTTCGACATTCGGGAAGCCGGGCACCACTACCGCCGGTCGGCCGGCCAACGCCGCTATGCCCGCCACCACGCGCGCTTGGTAGCTGACAAAACCGATGATTTGCGAAAAGGTGACGATATCCGCCGGGCTTAGCCCGACGTCGCCAAGCTGCTGCAGCGCTCTGCGGCAAATCAGCGTGGGCTGGCTGGCGAGCTGGCGGGCGTATTGGGTGATCTGGGCGAGGCGGATATTGCTTTCACGGGAGGCGTCCGGGCTGTGCAGCGGGGCGAGGCGGGCGGCGTAGTGGCTACAGAGCGACTGCACGCCGGTCACCTGAGCGACGGTCAGCGCGGTACTGAGGCGATCATATGGTGACAGTGTCACGTATCGTGATAGCGACACCTGGTCGGGAAACAGGGCGTGGTAACCGGCCAGCGAGGCGTTGAATACCCCGGCGCGGGCGCCGAGCGCAGCGTTTAACGCTTCATCGGCGAAGGCGCCCAGCCCCAGCAGAAAACGATCGCGCAGGGTAGCCGCCTGCGGCTCCAGCGGCGCATCGCCCCGCACGCTGCTTTGGGTTTCGTGATACCACTGGGCATTATGTTGTCGACGGAGTCGTTCCATAGGGTCAATCCTTAATCATGAGCAACAGCCACCGGTGCGTGCGGCAGCGGCGGCTGGACAAAGAGTCAACATGCCCGCAGGCGGGGCGAAGGCGGATTTAGCGCAGCTCATCGCAGCACAGCGCGTGGCCGTAAACAGAGAAACCGGCGGCCAGCGTGAGCAGAAACTGCGTGAGGCGGCGATGGCGAAGGCTGTTCATCAGTGCGATATCCTGTCGTATGAGAGGCTCAACGTAGGGGATATCCTCACCGATCGCCCTGGCGAGATAAAATAATGTTACGGACTAATCAATAACTGAAAGGAATAAAATATAAGGATATATAACAAGAATGTAATTTGTATGTGCGCTTTCTTGCTAAACGGCAGGCGTGTACGGCAATAAAAAACCCGCCGCAGCGGGTTTGTTGCAGGCCAGGACGTGGCTCAAAAACGACCGCCGTCGCGTCGCCAGGCGTCGGCGGTCAGCGCCTCGCCGAAGTGGCTGGCGATAAGGCGCTTGGTCAATTCGTGCAGCGGCGCCGCCAATACCTCGGCGGTGCTGCCGCGCTCGACGATTTCCCCTTCGTGCATCACCAGCACCTGGTCGCTGATATGCTTCATCATGCCGAGGTGCTGGGTGACATAGATATAGGAAATACCGTGTTTTTCCTGCAGCTCCAGCATCAGGTTGATGATTTGCGAGCGCATCGACATGTCCAGCGAGGCCAGCGCCTCATCGGCGACGATCACCTTCGGCTGCAGGATCAGCGCACGCGCCAGCGCGACGCGCTGTTTTTGCCCGGAAGCCAGCATGTGCGGATAGTAGTAAGCGTGATCCGGCAGCATGCCGACCTGGCGCAGCGTTTGGTTGATGCGCTGCTCGCGCTCGGCGGGTTCCAGACTGGTATTCAGCCGCAGCGGCGCGTCCAGCAGCTGGCCGATGCGCTGGCGCGGATTGAGCGAGGTGCTCGGATCCTGAAAAATCATGCGAATGCGCTGGCTGCGATAGCGATAATCGCCGAATTCCAGCGGATGATCGTCGATCAGCAGTTCGCCGGCGGTCGGTTCCACCATGCCGGAGAGCATCTTCGCCAGCGTGGATTTGCCGGAGCCGTTCTCGCCGATCACCGCCAGCGTCTGGCCTTCGCGCAGGGTAAAGCTGACCGATTTCACCGCCTCGACGTGCTGGCGGCGGAACAGCCCGGTGCGGTAGCGGTAGGTTTTGCTCAGGTTGCGCACTTCCAACAGCGTTTCCATGTTATTGCTCCTCCATGTTCAGCGGGAAGTGGCAGGCAAAGAAGTGGTTTTTGACCGGGCGCAGGCGCGGCGTTTCGATGCACTTCTTCTGCGCGTAAGGGCAGCGCGGCCCCAGACGGCAGCCGATCGGCAGGTGTTCCAGCGAAGGAATGGCGCCCGGCAGCGTGTTCAACCGGCTCTTGTGCGGCAGCGAGCGGCCGAAGTCCGGCATGGCGCGGATCAGCGCCTGGGTGTAAGGGTGGTGCGGCGCCGCCAGCAGCTCTTCACACTGGGCGCTTTCCACCGTTTGCCCGCAGTACAGCACGTTCACCCGGTCGGCCCACTTGCTCATCATCTGCAAATCGTGGCTGATCAGCAAAATGGTGGTGTTGTTGTTCTGGTTGAGGCGCGCCAACAGGCGGAAAATCTGCGCCTGGGTGGTTGGCTCCATGGCGTTGGTCGGCTCATCGGCGATCAGCAGACGCGGCTGGTTGGCCAGCGCGATGGCGATCATCACTTTCTGGCACTCGCCTTCGGTCAGCTCGTACGGGAAGCTGCCCATGATGTCGTCGTGATCCTTGATGCCGACGCGGTGCAGCAGTTCGATGGCGCGGCGTTTGCGCCAGTTGAAGCGCTGCCACCAGCGGCCCTTGTAGGTCCAGCCAGGAATGGCCTGCGCCAGCTGGCGGCCGATGCTCTCGGAAGGATCCAGACAGGACTGCGGCTCCTGAAAAATCATCGAGACGTTGTGGCCCACCAGCCTGCGCCGCTCGCGCGGGCTCAGCTGCAGCAGATCGATGTCGTCGAAGCGGAAACGGTCGGCGGTGACGCGCCAGTTGTCTTTGGTTACGCCGCAGATGGCTTTGGCGATCAGGCTCTTGCCGGAGCCCGATTCGCCCACCAGGCCGCGCACCTCGCCCTCGGTCAGCGTCATGCTGACGCGATCGACCGCCTTGACCGGCCCTTCGGCGGTCATAAATTCAATCGTTAGATTGCGGATATCGAGTAACGGCATTATTCCACCCCGGCATTGATTGCGCGGCGCATACCGTCGCCTAACAGGTTAACCAGCAGCACGCTGACGAGGATGGCCGCGCCGGGCAGCATCACCGTCCAGGGCGCGACGTACACCAGCTCGAGCGAATCGCCGAGCATCGCTCCCCATTCCGGCGAAGGCAGCTGCGCGCCGAGATCGAGGAAGCCGAGCGCGGCGATATCCAAAATGGCCATCGACAGCGCGCGGGTGAACTCGGTCACCAGCACCGCCGCAATGTTCGGCATCACTGCGTACCACAGGATCTGCAGCGTGGAAGCGCCGTCGAGCCGCGCCGCCACCACGTATTCTTTCTCCAGCTCGTCGTGCACCGCGCTGTAGATGGTGCGCACCATGCGCGGCAGCAAGGCGAGCCATACCGCCAGCATGGCGTGTTCAAGTTTGGGGCCGATAAACGCCACCACCACGATCGCCAGCAGCAGCGAGGGAATGGACAGCAGGGTATCGAGAATATGGTTAAGGACCGCCGAGCGCAGCCCGTGAGTGACGCCGGCGAATACGCCGAGGATCACCCCGCAGAACGCCGCGGCCAGCGTCACCGCCAGCGCCGAGCCGAAGGTGGCGGCAGTGCCGGTCAGCAGCCGGCTGAGGATGTCGCGCCCGAGATCGTCGGTGCCGAGAAAGAACGACACGTTGCCGTAGCGCGACCAGGAAGGCGGCAGCAGCTGATAGCCGAGGAACTGCTGATCCAGCGCGTAGGGCGCCAGCAGGCTACCGAACAGCGACAGCAGCAGCAGGGCGATCACGCCGTAAAAACCGATCATCGCCAGCGCGTCGCCGTAGAAAATCCGCCAGGTGTAGCGCAGCGGGCTCGGCATCTTTTTCTCGCGGTATACGTTATCGAAGGGCATACCATTCCTTATGTTTCAGCGGGTTGGTTGCCGCACCCAGAATGTCGGCCAGGACGTTAATGGTGATCACCAGCGTGCCGACCACCATGACGCCGGCGGAGATCGCCGCATAGTCCTGCTGGCGAATAGCGTTGATCAGCCACCGGCCGAGGCCCGGCCAGCTGAACACCACTTCGGTGATCATCGCCAGCGTGAGCATGGTGGAGAACTGCAGCCCCAGCTTGGGCACGATCGGCGGCAGCGCATTGTGCAACACGTGGCGGCGAATGATGGTGAAGCGCGACAGGCCGCGGGTGGCGGCGGCCTTGATGTAGTTTTGGCTCAGCACGTCGTCGGTGCTGATGCGCATCAGGCGCACCACTTCGGTGGTGGGAGCCACCGCCAGCGCGGCGATCGGTAGGATCATGTGGCGCAGGGCGCTGCCGATCATCTCGGCGCGGTACGGCGAGTCCGACAGCCAGGCGTCGATCAGCGCGAAACCGGTGATCGGCTTCACCTGATACAGCAGGTCGAAACGGCCGGAGACCGGCAGCCAACCCAAGTGCAGTGAGAAGAACAGCATCAGCAGCAGCGCCAGCCAGAACACCGGCATCGAAAAGCCGAGCAGCGCGAAGGTGCTGATGGCGGTGTCCTGCCATTTGCCGCGCAGCACGCCGGCGATGATGCCCAGCGGAATGCCGATAAACAGCGCCAGGGCGAAGGCCAGCAGGCACAGTTCCATGGTAGCCGGGAACACTTCGCGCAGCTGTTCGCTGATCGCCTGGCCGTTGATGCTGGAAACGCCGAAGTCCCAGTGCAGCAGGCTGACGAAGTAGAACTGATAGGCGTCCAGCAGGGCGGCGCCGTTCAGCGGCGCGCGCGGCGTGAAATAGCTCAGGCTGAAGCTGACCAGCGTCAGAAAGAACAGCGTGATCAGCAGCAGCAGAATGCGGCGCAGGGTAAAGATAATCACTTTTTCACCTCCGGCGCGGATTCACGGTACACCCCGGCGAACGAGGCGTTGCCGAACGGGCTCAGCACCAATCCCTTGATGTCGTAGCGGTAGGCCTGCAGCCGCAGGGAAGAGGCCAGCGGCAGCACCGGCAGTTGCTGCTCGAGGATCTTCTGCGCCTTGCGGTAGTTGTCGATACGCTGAGACAGCTGCTGCGACAACAGCGCGTTCTGCAACACCTCGTCGAAGCCCGGGTCACACCAGTGAGCATAGTTGGTTTGCGAACGGATTGCCGCGCAGCTCAGCAGCGGCCGGAAGAAGCTGTCCGGGTCGTTGCTGTCGGTGGCCCAGCCGGTCAGGGTCAGATCGTGGTTCATCTCCATCAGGCGCGCCTCCTGAAAGCGCCCCTCTACCGGCACGATGGTGACGTTGATGCCCACCTGGCCGAGATCGGCCTGGATCAGCTCGGCGGTTTTCAGCGGGCTCGGGTTGTAAGACTGCGAGGCGGTCGGCACCCACAGCTTCAGGTTCAGCTGGCCGACGCCGGCCTGCCGCAGCATCTCGCGCGATTTGGCCGGATCGTACTCGGTGACGTGCGCGTCGTTGTCATAGGCCCAGGAGGCGCGCGGCAGGATCGAGGCAGCGGTTTCCGCCGTGCCGTAGTAGATCGACTGCATCAACCGCTGGTTGTTGATCGCCAGCGAGATCGCCTGGCGCACGTTGAGGTTGTCGAGTGGCGGTTTGCGGGTGTTGAACGCCAGGTAGGCGATGTTCATCCCCGGGCGCAGCGTCAGGCGCAGGCGCGGATCGTCGCGCAGGATAGACAGCTGGCTGGCCGCCGGATAGGCCAGCACGTCGCATTCGCCGGTCAGCAGCTTGGAGAGGCGGCCGGTACCGCCGGCGCCCAGATCGATCACCACCTGCGGCATGCGCGGCAGCCCTTTCCAGTAGGCGGCGTTGCGCGCCAGGCGAATATATTGCCCCGAGCGGTATTCGTTGAGCAGGAACGGGCCGCTGCCGACCGGCTCGCGGTCGATCAGCTCCTGATGGCCCTCACGCGTCAGCAGATCGGCGTACTCGGCGGACAGCACCGGCGCATAGTGGGTCGCCAGGTGCCACAGGAAAGAGGCGTCCGGCGACTGCAGGCGAATCTCCACCGTATAGTCGTCGAGCTTTCTCACGCTCTGCACCGAATCGCCGAACTGCAGGCTGTCGAAATAGGGGTATTCGCCGCCGTTCACGTCGTGATAAGGGTGTTTCTGATCGAATACGCGGGCGAAGCTGAATACCACGTCGTCGGCGTTCATCTTGCGGGTAGGCGTGAACCAGGCGGTGGTCTGGAACGGCACGTCCTTGCGCAGATGGAAGCGGTAGGTGGCGCCGTTGTCCAGCACCTCCCAGCTTTGCGCCAGCTCGGGGATCAGCCGGTAGGTGTAGGGATCGACGTCCAGCAGGCGATCGTACAGCTGGGCGGCCAGGGTATCCACCGTCAGGCCGCTGCTGGCCATTTGCGGGTTAAAGGTATTCAGTATGCCGCTGACGCAATAGACAAAGCCGCTCTGGCGAATGTCCGGCAGCGGCGCCGCGGCGGGCGCGGGCGGTGTTGTCGCGGCCAGGGCAGAGCCCGTCAGGCACAACGACAGTATCCAAAAGGGTAAACCACGCATAGAGGCTCATGGGTTAATCAGCAATAGCGTTAGTGTATCGCACTCTGACCGGCAGCCCAATCCATTGAGCAAAATCGCTGAGTTTTCTGCGACTTGATTAATCATCCCGTTCAGGGGCAAGAAAAAAGTTTTTCATGTTATGTTATAATATAACAAAATCATGTTACCGTTCCCCGGCAAAGTCACAATAACGCAAGGGGATGTATGAACGAAGTTGCACTTCCACCACGCCGTTCGCTGCCGGATGCTCAGGCATGGCGCGGCGAAATGAGTGATGTCGGGCTCGATTGGGTAGGGATGCAAGGGATCGCACTGCCGCTGGAGCTGGTCGGCAAGCCATTGATGGCGAAGGTCGACGCCGGTATTAACCTGCGCGCCGAAGCGGCGGGCGAGCGCGGTATTCACATGTCGCGGCTGTATCTGGCGCTGGATGAATTGACGCAGGGCGAGCTGACGCCGCAGCGCATCGGCCGAACGCTGCAGGCCTTTCTGGATTCGCAGCCGGAACACAGCGATCGCGCCAAACTGGCGATCAGCGGCGAGCTGCTGCTGTCGCGCCCGGCGTTGCTGTCGCCGCAGCGCGGCTGGAAGGCTTACCCGCTGCGCATCGAGGCGACCCTGACTAACACGCTGACGCTGGCGCTGACCGTCGGCGTGCCTTACTCCTCTACCTGCCCGAGTTCGGCGGCGCTCAGCCGTCAGTTGGCGCAGCAACAGTTTCAGTTTGATTTTGAACAGGCGGCGGAGCGGGTCAGCCAACGGCAGGTGAGCGAGTGGCTGTTGGAGCAGGGAATGCCGGCCACCCCTCACAGCCAGCGCAGCTGGGCCTGGGTCACCGTGACACCCGAGAATGAACGGGCGTTCGAACCGGTGAAATTGATCGACCGCATCGAACACGCGCTGGGCACGCCGGTACAAACGCTGGTGAAACGCCGCGACGAGCAGGCCTTCGCGCTGGCCAACGGTCAGAACCTGATGTTTTGCGAAGATGCGGCGCGTCGTTT
The DNA here is from genome assembly GCF_010119335.3 of Serratia sp. HRI. Taxonomy (NCBI): domain Bacteria; kingdom Pseudomonadati; phylum Pseudomonadota; class Gammaproteobacteria; order Enterobacterales; family Yersiniaceae; genus Serratia; species Serratia sp. HRI. The sequence continues at coordinate 5,259,192 of NZ_CP083690.1, forward strand.
GTATCGCATGCTGCGCAGCCAGTGCGATTACCGCGCCTTCTCGCTGCGCGTCGAGCATCAGGAGAGCCTGCATGCCCACAATGCGGTGGCTGAGCTGAGCTGGCGGGGAGAAAATCATGCTGCGTAAAAATCCCAGCGGCCATCTGCCGCAGGTCTCGCCGCTGGCCTACATCGACCCCACCGCCATTATTTGCGGCCGGGTGATCGTCGAAGATTTCGTCTACGTCGGCCCTTATGCGGTGATCCGCGCCGACGAGTTGAACGCCGCCGGCGACATGGAGCCGATCGTCATCGGCTCGCACTCCAATATTCAGGACGGCGTGGTGATCCACTCCAAGAGCGGGGCGGCGGTCACCATTGGCCGTTACAGCTCGATCGCCCACCGCGCCATCGTCCACGGCCCGTGTCGCATCGACGATCGGGTGTTTATCGGTTTCAACAGCGTGCTGTTCAACTGCCACATCCAGTCCGGCTGCGTGGTGCGCTACAACGCGGTGGTGGACGGCGTGACGCTGCCGGAAAACCGCTATATCCCCTCGACCGAGCGCGTAGGGCCGGACAGCGACCTGTCGCGCTATCGCCAGGTCGATCGCGGCGCGCTGCAGTTTTCGGAAGAAGTGGCCGCCACCAACGTCGAGTTGGTGCGCGGTTACCAGGCATTACGCAATGAATTTTAATGAGGCTCCCATGAAACAACTTCCCGTGACCGTGCTTTCCGGCTTTCTCGGCGCCGGCAAAACCACGGTGCTGAACCACATCCTGAACAACCGGCAGGGCATGCGCGTGGCGGTGATCGTCAACGACATGAGCGAAGTGAACATCGACGCCGCGCTGGTGGAAAATGCCGTGCATCTCGATCGCCAGGAAGAGAAGCTGGTGGAGATGAGCAACGGCTGCATTTGCTGCACGCTGCGCGAAGACCTGCTGGTATCGGTGCGTGAGCTGGCGCAGGACGGGCGTTTCGATTACCTGCTGATCGAATCGAGCGGCATCTCCGAGCCGCTGCCGGTGGCGGAAACCTTTACCTTTGAGGATGAAAAGGGCGAAAGCCTGTCGCAGTTCGCCCGGCTGGATACCCTGGTGACGGTGGTCGACGGGGTGAATTTCATCCAGCAGTACCAGCAGGCGCAAAGCCTGCAGGAGGCCGGCCAAAGCCTGGGCGAGGACGATCTGCGCAGCGTGGCGGATCTGCTGATTGAGCAAATTGAGTTCTGCGACGTGATCCTGGTCAGTAAGACCGATCTGTTGACGCCATCCCAGCAAGGCGAAGTGATGGCGCTGCTGGCCAGCCTGAACCCCGATGCCCGCATTGTGCCGATCGCGCCGGGCAAACTGCCGCTGGAGGCGGTGCTGAATACCGGCAGCTTCAGCTTTGAAAAGGCGCAGCAGGCGCCCGGCTGGCTGAAAGAGCTGCGCGGCGAACACGTGCCGGAAACGGAAAACTACGGTATCAGCAGCTTCGTCTATCAGGCGCGGCGGCCGTTTGCGCCGGACAAGTTTTACCGCGTGATCAACGGCGACTGGGGCGGCGGCAAGCTGCTGCGCTCGAAAGGCTTTTTCTGGCTGGCGACGCGGCCGCGGCAGGCCGGGCAGTGGAGCCAGGCAGGGGGCATCGCCCACTACGGCCTCGCGGGCACCTTTTGGCGCGCCATCCCGCAAGATAATTGGCCGCAGGATCCCGAAGCGCGGGCGCACATTCAGGAAAAATGGGTGGAGCCGTTTGGCGATATGCGCCAGGAACTGGTGTTTATCGGCCAGCATCTGCAGCAGGCGACGATCGTGCGTTTGCTGGACGACTGCCTGCTGAGCGACGATGAAATGGCCGCCGGCGTGGATTATTGGCTGGACATGGCAGACCCGTTCCCTGAGTGGTAATTGCGCAATCTTCGTGTGGTAATGAGAAAAATTCTCAACAAAGTACTTTACAGACGATACTGATAACTATTATCATCGCCTGGCAGTTCACGGAAGGCCACAGTTTGCGGCTCTGATGTGGAAGGCACGACATTGCTCACATTGCTTCCAGTGTTTTTTAAGCCAGCTCGGGTGCTGGCTTTTTTTTGCCTGTTATTCCTCGTCCGCTTCGCCGTTTTGCAGCAGCGCATGCTTTTTCAGCATGCCGCGCAGCTGGTGATAGGTGAGCCCCAGCAGCTGCGCCGCCTTGCGCTGATTGAAGCGCCCCTGCTGCAGCGCCGCTTCGATCAATGCCTTCTCCTGCTCAAGCTGCCAGTGTTTCAAATCCAGCGGCAGCGGTGGTAACGCGCCGGCGCCTTCAGGAACGGGCGTGACCGGCGTGGCCTCGCGTGGCGCAAACGGGTTGATGACGATGTCGTCCAGCGGGCTGTCGCTGTCGCCGTGGCGATAAACCGAGCGCTCCACCACGTTTTTCAGTTCGCGCACGTTGCCCGGCCAGCCATACTCGAGCAACGTTTGCCTGGCATGCTCGGTAAAGCCGGGAAACAGCGGCAGCGCCAGCTCGCGGCACATTTGAATGGCAAAATGCTCGGCCAACAGCATGATATCGGGCCGCCGTTGGCGCAGCGGCGGCAGCTGCACCACGTCGAACGCCAGCCGATCCAGCAGATCGGCGCGGAACTTGCCCGCCGCCGCCAGCGCCGGCAGATCGTCGTTGGTGGCGCACACCAGGCGCACATCCACCCGCAGCGGCTGGCTGCCGCCCACGCGCTCCAGCTGGCCGTATTCGATCACCCGCAGCAATTTCTCCTGCACCAGCATCGGCGCGGTCGCCAGCTCATCGAGAAACAGCGTGCCGCCGTCGGCGCGCTCGAAGCGCCCCAGATGGCGCTTTTGCGCGCCGGTAAACGCGCCGGCCTCGTGGCCGAACAGCTCGGAATCCAGCAGGTTTTCATTCAGCGCCGCGCAGTTAAGCGAGATGAACGGCCCTTGCCAGCGGTTGGAGAGGTAGTGCAGACGGTGGGCGATCAGCTCCTTGCCGGTGCCGCGCTCGCCGATCACCAGCACCGGTTTGTTCAGCTTGGCGACCTGGGAGACTTGCTCCAAGACTTCGACAAAGGCGTTTGCCTCGCCCAACAAATTCTCTGGCTGTTCGTTCATGATGAAATTCGCCAATATTTGGTGAAAATAATCACTCTACAGCAAGCGCGCAGAGAGTCAAAAAAATAATATTCTTTATTTTTCAGTGAGATAAAAGTTGGCACGGGTTTTGATTATATCTTTGGGCAAGCTGTACGACTTAACGCGGCGCTTCAGACGCCATCAGAACCAAGAGGAAGTGAATTATGGGTATTTTTTCTCGTTTTGCCGACATCGTGAACGCCAACATCAACACCCTGCTGGACAAGGCGGAAGATCCGCACAAGCTGGTGCGGTTGATGATCCAAGAGATGGAAGACACGCTGGTTGAGGTTCGCTCTACGTCGGCGCGCGCGCTGGCTGAGAAAAAGCAGCTGCTGCGTCGCATTGAGCAGGGTGAAAACCAGGTAAGCGACTGGCAGGAAAAAGCCGAACTGGCGCTGCGCAAAGATAAAGAAGACTTGGCCCGTGCGGCGCTGATCGAAAAACAAAAGGTGGCCGATCTGATCGCCACGCTGACGCAGGAAGTGGCGACCGTAGAAGAAACGCTGGCGCGCATGAAGAGCGAAATCGGCGAGCTGGAAAACAAGCTGACCGAAACCCGCGCGCGGCAGCAGGCGCTGGCGCTGCGTCATCAGGCCGCGTCTTCTTCCCGTGACGTGCGCCGCCAGCTCGACAGCGGCAAGCTGGATGAGGCGATGGCGCGTTTCGAACAGTTCGAGCGCCGCATCGACCACATGGAAGCCGAGGCGGAAAGCATCAGCATCGGTAAAAAGAAGTCGCTGGACCAAGAGTTTGCCGAACTGAAGGCCGACGACGCCATCAGTGAGCAACTGGCGGCGCTGAAAGCCAAGATGAACCGCTCAGAGTAAGGCGAACCGCGGCCACACGCCGGAGGTGGCCGCCTATCCAGGACCCGATAAGAAGGAATAACAATGAGTGCTTTATTACTTGCCATTCCGCTGACAATTTTCGTGCTGTTTGTCGCGCCGATTTGGCTTTGGCTGCATTACAGCAATCGGCAACAGACCGGCATCCAGCTGAGTCAGCAAGAAATGCAGCGCCTGGCGCAGCTGGCGGAAGACGCCAAACGCATGCGTGAACGCATTCAGGCGTTGGAAGAGATCCTAGATACGGAACACCCGAACTGGAGACAGTCCTGATGAGCACGACGCTGGGCAGTAAAAAGCTTTATCGCGTTCCCGAAGAAGGCATGGTGAAAGGCGTCTGCGCCGGTTTGGCCCACTATTTCGACGTGCCGGTGCGCCTGATTCGCGTGATGGTGGTGCTGTCGCTGTTCTTCGGGCTGTTCTTCTTCACGCTGGTGGCCTATATCGCGCTGGTGTTCGTGTTGGACGAAGCGCCGGCCAGCCGCTTCGAAGGCGAGCATCAGAAGACGCCGCGCCAGCTGCTCGATCAGCTGGAGTATGAGCTGGGCAGCGGCGAGCAGCAGCTGCGTCAGGTCGAGCGCTACGTGACGTCCGATACCTTCGGCGTACAGAGCCGTTTCCGCAAGCTGTAACCCTTCTTGCGATACCCGGCCTGCATAGGCCGGGTATCTTCGCCGCCGTTATCCCGTGAATGTAACCTTAATCGTCTTGTGCCGGAGGGCATTGTCATGAATAAAATCGATGTCGCAAACACCGCCAGAACGGGTGGATTTAAACGAGGAGCGGCGGCAATGTTGAAGACATTGGCTAAAGTCATCATCATAGCGTTATTGAACTATGGCCCGGCGGGCGCCGCCGGCTGGCTGTTGAAGACCGTCGGCCGCAAACCGGTGCGCTTCGTGCTGGCGCTGGTGCTGGAACCGCTGTTCCGTAAAGGCCTGAACAAGGCATTCGGGCGTTACGTCAAGGAGAGCAATGAAACGACTGCAAAATGAGTTAACCTCGCTGGTTAACCGCGGAATGGATCGCCATCTGCGCCTGGCGGTGACCGGCCTGAGCCGCAGCGGCAAAACCGCCTTTATCACCGCCTTCGTCAACCAACTGCTGCATGTGCACAGCGGCGCGCGCATGCCGCTGTTTTCACCGGTGCGCGAAGAGCGCCTGCTGGGCGTCAAACGCATCCCGCAGCGCGATCTCGGCATCCAGCGTTTCACCTATGACGAAGGGCTGGCGCAGCTATACGGCACGCCGCCGGCCTGGCCGACGCCGACGCGCGGCGTCAGCGAAATTCGTCTGGCGCTGCGTTACCGCTCCAACGACTCGCTGCTGCGCCACTTTAAAGACACCTCCACGCTGTACCTGGAGATCGTCGATTATCCCGGCGAATGGTTGCTGGATCTGCCGATGCTCGAGCAGGACTACCTGGCCTGGTCGCGCCAGATGACCGGGCTGCTGCAGGGCGAACGCGCCGAATGGGCCAAGCCCTGGCTTGAGCTGTGCAAGGCCTGCGATCCGCTGGCCCCGGCCGATGAAAACCGCCTGGCGGCGATCGCCCAGGCCTACACCGATTATCTGCTGCGCTGCAAAAGCGAAGGGCTGCACTTTATTCAGCCGGGCCGCTTCGTGCTGCCGGGCGATATGGCCGGCGCGCCGGCGCTGCAGTTTTTCCCGTGGCCCGACGTGGCTGCGATCGGTGAATCGAAGTTGGCGCAGGCCGACAAACACACCAACATCGGCATGTTGCGCGCTCGCTTCAACTACTACTGCCAGTCGATCGTCAAAAACTTCTACAAAGAACATTTCGTCCGTTTCGATCGGCAAATCGTGCTGGTCGACTGCCTGCAGCCGCTCAACAGCGGCCCGCAGGCGTTCAACGATATGCGTCTGGCGTTGACCCAGCTGATGCAGAGCTTCCATTACGGCAAGCGCACGCTGTTCCGCCGCTTGTTCTCGCCGACCATCGACAAACTGATGTTCGCCGCCACCAAGGCGGACCATATCACCGCCGATCAGCACGCCAATCTGGTGTCGTTGCTGCAACAGCTGGTGCAAGAGGCGTGGCAGAATGCGGCGTTCGAGGGCATCAGCATGGATTGCGTCGGCTTGGCCTCGGTGCAGGCGACCGAGAGCGGTATCGTCGATCATCAGGGGCAACGTATTCCGGCGCTGAAGGGCAACCGCCTGAGCGACGGCGCGCCGCTGACGGTGTTCCCCGGCGAAGTGCCCGCCCGCCTGCCGGGGGCGGCGTTCTGGCAGAGCCAGGGGTTCCACTTCGATGAGTTTCGACCGCGCGCCATGAGCGTGGACAGCCCGTTGCCGCACATCCGTCTGGATGCGGTGATGGAGTTTTTATTGGGAGACAAATTGCGATGAGCGAGCCGATCAAACCGCGTATCGATTTTGACGAGCCGCTGCAGCCGCCGCAGGAGCCGGCGTTGCGCGCCGGCGTCGCTTTCGATGCCGAACAGGCAGAAAGCTTTTTCCCGGCGGCGCCGGAGCTGCAGCAGGAAGAGGAAGAAGGGCGCGCCGAAGGCATCATCAACGCCGCGCTGAAACCTAAACGCAGCCTGTGGCGCAAAATGGTCACCGCCGGCCTGGCGCTGTTCGGCGTCAGCGTGGTGGCGCAGGGCGTGCAGTGGGTGCATACCGCCTGGGTGCAGCAGGACTGGATCGCCATGGGCGGCGGCGTGGCCGGCGGCCTGATCGTGTTCGCTGGCGTCGGTTCGGTGGTCACCGAGTGGCGGCGTTTGTATCGGCTGCGCCAGCGCGCGGAAGAGCGCGACGTGGCGCGCGAGCTGCTGCACAGCCACGGGCTGGGGCGAGGGCGCGAATTCTGCGAGAAGCTGGCGCGTCAGGCCGGGCTGGATCAGGGGCATCCGGCGTTGCAGCGCTGGCAGGCGTCGCTGCATGAAACGCAAAACGATCGTGAAGTGGTGGAGCTGTACGCCAAACTGGTGCAGCCGGTGCTCGATAACCAGGCGCGGCGCGAAATCAGCCGCTCCGCCGCCGAGTCGACGCTGATGATCGCCGTCAGCCCGTTGGCGCTGGTGGATATGGCGTTTATCGCCTGGCGCAACATCCGTTTGATCAACCGCATCGCCGCGCTGTACGGCATCGAGCTGGGCTACTTCAGCCGCATTCGTCTGTTCCGGCTGGTGCTGTTGAACATCGCCTTCGCCGGCGCTTCCGAGCTGGTGCGCGAAGTGGGCATGGACTGGATGTCGCAGGATCTGGCGGCGCGGCTGTCGGCGCGTGCGGCGCAGGGCATCGGCGCCGGGTTGTTGACCGCGCGGCTGGGCATCAAGGCGATGGAACTGTGCCGCCCGCTGCCGTGGCTGGAAGGGGAAAAGCCGAAGCTTGGCGATTTCCGCAGCCAGCTGATCGGCCAGTTGAAAGACACGCTGAAAAAGAGCGACGGCAAGGCCAAATAACCCCCACGACGGCGCTCTCAGGAGCGCCGTTTTCTCAACGGCGCCGACGCCGAACGTACTCGAGACTTGACGACAGTCGATCCCCCTGTGAGTGCGTGATAAATCTCTGAAAAATTAATTCTGGTTGTGATAACTCTCTGTTTGTAGGCTAAAATGACGCCGATGCTGTTATCCGCTTGCGTTTAAAATCGGCAACCACGGCAATAAATCAGAGTTCTGTCAACTTTTGCTGACAGATCGCTTCTACCGCCCGGTGCGAGGGAGTATCATCATCGTCAACGATCCCCGCACCTGCAGAGATAAGGCCAACACTGATGCGTTTGGAAGTATTTTGCGAAGACCGCCTCGGTCTCACTCGAGAATTACTCGATCTTTTGGTATCGCGCAGCATTGACTTACGTGGCATCGAGATCGATCCTATCGGCCGCATTTACCTCAATTTCTCCCAGCTGGATTTCGATACTTTCCGCGCGCTGATGGCGGAGATCCGCCGCATCGCCGGCGTAACCGACGTGCGCACCGTCAGCTTTATGCCTTCCGAACGCGAGCATCGCGCGCTGCGTGCGCTGCTGGAATCGATGCCGGAACCGGTGTTCTCTATCGATATGAAGGGCAAGGTCGAGCTGGCCAACCCGGCGGCGCAGGCGCTGTTCAGCCTGAACGAAGACAAGATCCGCAACCAGACCGCCGGGGCGCTGATCGGCGGCTATAACTTCAGCCGCTGGCTGGAGAGCGAGCATACGGCGCCGCACTCCGAGCGGGTGGTGATCCGCAGCCAGGACTTCCTGATGGACATCACGCCCATCTATCTGGAAGACGAACAGCAGCAGCCGGCCGCGGTCGGTGCGGTGGTGATGCTGAAGTCCACCGCGCGCATGGGCCGCCAGCTGCAAAATCTGTCGGTGAACGACGATACCGAATTCGACCACATCGTCGCGGTAAGCGCCAAGATGCGTCACGTGCTGGAGCAGGCGCGCAAGTTGGCGATGCTCGATGCGCCGCTGCTGATCGTCGGCGATACCGGTACCGGCAAGGATATTCTGGCCCGCGCCTGCCATTTGCGCAGCCCGCGCGGCAAACAACCGTTCCTGGCGCTGAACTGCGCCGCACTGCCGGATGACGTGGTGGAGAGCGAGCTGTTCGGCCATGCGCCGGGCGCTTATCCCAACGCGCTGGAAGGCAAGAAAGGCTTCTTCGAGCAGGCCAACGGCGGTTCGGTGCTGTTGGATGAGATCGGCGAAATGTCGCCGCGTATGCAGACCAAACTGCTGCGTTTCCTCAACGACGGCACCTTCCGCCGCGTTGGCGAAGAGCATGAGGTGCACGTCGACGTGCGCGTTATCTGTGCCACCCAGAAAAACCTCACCGAGCTGGTGCAGCGCGGCGAATTCCGCGAAGACCTCTATTACCGCCTCAACGTGCTGACCATCACCATCCCGCCGCTGCGCGAGCGTCCGCAGGACATCATGCCGCTGACAGAGCTGTTCGTGGCGCGCTTCGCCGATGAACAGGGTGTGGCGCGGCCCAAGCTGGCGAGCGATCTGGGCGGCTTCCTCAGCAAGTACGGCTGGCCGGGCAACGTGCGCCAGCTGAAAAACGCCATTTACCGCGCGCTGACGCAAACCGAAGGCTACGAGCTACGGCCGCAGGATATCGTGTTGCCGGAGTTCGAGGTGGAGATGTCGCTGGGCGACGAGGTGCTGGACGGCTCGCTGGACGACATCAGTAAGCGTTTCGAGCGCTCGGTGCTGACGCGCCTGTATCGCACTTATCCCAGCACCCGCAAGCTGGCGAAGCGCCTGGGCGTTTCCCATACCGCCATCGCCAACAAGCTGCGCGAGTATGGCCTGAGCAGCCGTAAAGGCGGTGTCGAGGGCGAGGAATAAGAAAGGCGCCTTGCGGCGCCTTTAACGGGTTTCCAAAGCCGGCGTTCGCCGGCTTTGTTATTTCAGCGCAGCCAGCGCGGCGTCGTAGTCCGGCTCGGTGGTGATTTCGTTCACCAGCTCGCTGTACAGCACGTTGTCCTGGCCATCCAGCACCACGACCGCACGCGCGGTCAGGCCTGCCAACGGGCCTTCGGCGATTTCGACGCCGTATGCCTGCTTGAACTCGGCGCCGCGCAGGGTGGACAGGGTGACCACGTTGCTCAGGCCTTCCGCGCCGCAGAAGCGAGACTGCGCGAACGGCAGATCGGCGGAGATGCACAGCACCACGGTGTTATCCAGGCCGCTGGCCAGCTGGTTGAATTTACGCACCGACGTCGCGCAGACGCCGGTATCGATGCTTGGGAAGATGTTCAGGACTTTGCGTTTACCCGCGAAGCTGCTCAGCGCCACGTCTGACAGGTCTTTGGCAACCAGTGAGAAGGCCTTGGCCTGTTCGCCCTGCTGTGGCAGTTTGCCCGCTACGCTGACTGGATTGCCTTGAAAATGTACTGTCTGAGTCATTGCTAGATTCCTTTTACAGGTGTTTATACAAAGGGTATGAACCTGATGAAACGGCGCACCGGCAACGGCATTTAACATCAGGTTCACACTCTGGCGCCAGTTTATGACAACCGGGGCGGATTGGATATCAAAGTTTGCTAAATAGTTGTATATATTAGGCTGTTCTATAAAACATCACCGGCGCATCAGCCTGGCTGAATGCGCAGTTTTCGCTCAGGAGCCGTTATGAGAGACATGCGTTTTTACCCGGAAGCCTGGCCGCTGCATACCGCCTTCGTGATTGCGCGCGGCAGCCGCACCGAAGCCCGGGTGGTGGTGGTCGAAATCGAACAGCAGGACGTGCGCGGCATCGGTGAGTGTACGCCGTACCCGCGCTACGGCGAAAGCGAGGAGTCGGTGATGGCACAGCTGGCAGAGATGGCGCCGGCGATCGCACAAGGCATGACCCGCGAACAGCTGCTGGTACAGATGCCGGCGGGCGCCGCTCGCAACGCGCTGGATTCGGCGCTGTGGGATCTCGAGTGCCGCCTGCACGGGCAGAGCCTGTGGCATCTCAGCGGCGTGACGGCCCCGGCGCATATCCGTATGGCGCAGACCGTCAGCATCGGCACGCCGGAAGCGATGGCCTTCGCCGCGCGTGAACTGGAGCAGCAGGGCGCTACGCTGCTGAAGATCAAACTCGACGATCACTATATCAGCGAACGATTGGTCGCGATCCGCGCCGCGGTACCCCAGGCGACGCTGATCGTCGACGCCAATGAATCCTGGCAGGCGGAAGGGCTGGCGGCGCGCTGCCAACTGCTGGCCGATCTCGGCGTGGCGATGCTGGAGCAGCCGCTGCCGGCCGGTGACGACGCCGCGCTGGAGCACTTTATTCATCCGCTGCCGATCTGCGCCGATGAAAGCTGCCACACCCGCGCCGATCTACCTCGGCTGGCGCAGCGCTATCAGATGGTCAACATCAAACTGGACAAAGCCGGCGGCTTGACCGAGGCGTTGGCGCTGGCGCAGGCCGCGCGCGAACAAGGGTTCGCCATCATGCTCGGCTGCATGTTATGCACGTCGCGGGCGATATCCGCCGCCTTGCCGCTGGCGCCGGCGGCGCGCTTCGTCGATCTGGACGGCCCAACCTGGCTGGCGCGGGACGTCGAACCGGGCCTGACGTTCGAATGCGGGGCGATCGTCGATATCGCCCCGTAGGGATTAATTCGGGTAGGTCAGCAGCTCGGTCATCGCGTCGATGTAGCGCTCGCTGGCGGCATCGGCGGAGATCGGCGGGAATTCGGCGGTGATGCACGGCAGCGACAGATCCGCGCACCAGCTGCCGAACGAACCGGGCGTTTCATAACCGACGCTGGTCACCAGCGGCAGCTCGAACTTGTGCGCCAGCCAAACGCCGAGCCGCGAGCTGGCGGGATCTTCGATGCAGGCCAGCGGCTCATGGAACGACACCACCCAGTGCGGCTTCAGGCGATGGATCAGGTGACACAGCGCCTGAGTTTCCGGTTCGGAACCGGGGCGCCCGCCGGTGGAGAGCTTGACGTCGCGCACCGGCGCCGCGCTGTTCCAGCGGTAGACGGTGTCGCCGGAGCGCCAGTTGGCGGCCGGGAAGTTGCGGTTCAGATCGACGCCGTTGGCATTGGCGCGCAGCCCCAGTTGGCAGCCGTCGGGGTTGACCGCCAGCACCACGTGGTGCCGCAACCGATCGGGGGCGATGCTGCGCAGCGCGCAGGACAGGGTCACGATGGCGGCGCTCTCATCGCCGTGGGTGCCGGCGATGATAAGCCCGGTCTCCGGGCCGCTGACCGCCGCCGGGAAATAGAGCAGCGGCGCGCCCAGCAGCGAGCTGCCGTAGTTCTCTCCTGCGACGGCCAACTGGCCACGTTCACTGCGCGGTCGATGTTCGGTCATGGTGTTGTCCCTGAGTAAAAGGCCGAGAGTCATTGTCATTTTATTCAGTGTATTACGCTTTGAGGCATCTTTCCCATCGCAATTGTGCGGCGTTTGCGCGATCTGTGACGCGGCGGCGGCGAAAACGCCAATTAAACCGCACCTGGCCTGACGCTGTTGTTATACTAACGGCAGTGCTAAGCCAATCACCCGCAAGAGGATTTAACATGCCAGTAGCCAGAATTATCGCCAGCTATAGCGAAAATGAAAATGACACCATCACGCTGCTGTGCGGCGTGGACGCTGAAAACCAGATCCGTCAGGGGGAGTGGTTCGGCGTGGTGAAAAATGACGACGGGCGCGGGGACGAATCGAACTATCCGTTCACCCTGCATATCGATTACCAGAAAGATGTCTTCTACCTTGATTACGGCTACGACGACGCCGACGCGCGCCAGCTGCAAAAAACCGATATTTCGGCCCGTCCGCTGGCCGAGAAAGGCTTTTTCACCGTGTTCGATGAAGAAGAAGGCGAAGAGTTCAGCTACCGCATCAACAGCATCCACCTGTACGACTGACGGTCGCTGCTGCAAACACCGCCCGTGCCGCCCTGCGCCGCACGGGTTTTTTTATCGCCTGAATCCCACTTTTTGCAACTTCTCGGCCGTGAGCGCTAGGCCGGACGGATCTTGTGCTATATGATAAAAAATTCAGATGGTTAACGGGGGAACATCATAATGACGGGAAGAAAAATGCAACGAGGTTTTCGTTTGGCGCTTTGCGCGGCGGCGATCGGCGCCTGTATGAGCAGCGCCATGGCGGCGCAGGTTCCCCCGGGCACCGCGCTGGCGGCCAAACAGGAAATCGTGCGCCACATTAAAGACGAACCGGCCTCGCTCGATCCGATCAAAGCGGTTGGCCTGCCGGAGGCCCAGCTGGCGCGCGATCTGTTCGAAGGGCTGGTCAATCAGGACGCCAACGGGAAAGTGATCCCCGGCGTCGCCACGCGCTGGCAGACCAGCGACAATCAGACTTACATTTTCCATCTGCGTAAAGACGCGCGGTGGTCAAACGGTGACCCTGTCACGGCGAAGGATTTCGTCTACAGCTGGCAGCGGCTGGTAGAGCCGAAAAACCTGTCGCCGTTCGCCTGGTTCGCGCAGCTGGCGGGGATCCAGAACGCCGAGCAGATCATCAGCGGCAAATTACCGGCCGAGCGTTTGGGTGTGTCGGCGCCGGACGACTACACCCTCAAAGTGCAGCTGGACAAGCCGGTGCCTTATTTCGTCAGCCTGACGGCCAACTTCAGCCTGTTCCCGGTGAATAAGGCGGTGGTGGAAAAATACGGCAACGACTGGACCAAGGTCGGCAATCTGGTGGGCAACGGCGCGTTCAAACTGCAGGAGCGGGTGGTGAACGAGAAGCTGGTGCTGACGCCTAACGATCATTACTGGGATCATGCGCATACCGTGCTGACCAAAGTGACCTTCGTACCCATCAACCAGGAATCCAACGCCACCAAGCGTTACCTGGCGGGTGACATCGATATCACCGAATCCTTCCCGAAAAACATGTATCAGAAGCTGCTGAAAGACATTCCGGGGCAGGTGTACACACCGGATCAGCTCGGCACCTATTACTACGCGTTCAACACCCAGCGCGCGCCGACTAACGACGTGCGGGTGCGCCAGGCCTTGTCCTACGCCATCGATCGCAAGATTATCGCGGAAAAAGTGCTGGGCACCGGCGAAAAACCGGCCTATCACTTCACGCCGGACGTGACCGCCGGCTTCAAACCAGAGGCGAGTTTGCTGCAACAGCAATCGCAGGCGGAGCTGGACGCGCAGGCCAAGGCGTTGCTGCAGGCGGCCGGCTACGGCCCGAACAACCCGCTGAAGCTGACGTTGCTTTATAACACCTCGGAAAGCCACCAGAAGATCGCCATCGCCGTGGCCTCGATGTGGAAGAAGAAGCTCGGCATTGACGTCAAGCTGCAAAACCAGGAGTGGAAAACCTATATCGACAGCCGCAACACCGGCAATTTCGACGTGATCCGCGCCTCCTGGGTGGGTGACTATAACGAAGCGTCGACCTTCCTGTCGCTGCTGACCTCGACCCACAGCGGCAACATCGCCAAGTTCAAGAACGCGGACTACGACAAGCTGCTGGCGCAGGCGGGGCGGGAAACCAATCCTGCGGCGGTGACCGCCGATTACAACAAGATGGAGCAGATCATTGCCGACCAGGCGCCGATCGCGCCGATTTACCAGTACACCAACGGCCGCCTGATCAAACCGTGGGTAAAAGGCTATCCGATCACCAACCCTGAAGACGTGGCCTACAGCCAGACGATGTATATCATCAAACACTGAGTCGATTTATTTATCGCCCCCGCTTAATGCGGGGGCTTTATTTTATCGACGATGCAACGAAGAAGGTAATTAATTTCCCCACGCGATAAACCCCGTTTAATAATAAACAGGGTTGCCATCATCACATGATTATTTCGTTATTTCAGAGAGAGGTTACGCTTATAGACAGTCCCGCATGGCATCCACCACCACGCGGCCGCTCATGTCGGTCTGGGTGATGCGGTAGCTGGTGGGGTACGAGCGTCGGGTGCTGAAACGATCGTGGACGGAGACCTTGCCAATCTGCAGGCCGGCGGCGTTCTTCACCACAAACTCACTGATCTCTTCCTGGCCCTGGTTTTGCAAATGGATATTACTGATTTTTTCCAGCGTATCGCTGGCGTTTATTTTTAAATGGTCGCGTAACATAACTACCTCCTCGTAGTGAGAAAAGTATATGCCCCTAAAATTTGCGCTGAAACAGCTTTGTGTTGATTTATTATTATCATTTTGAATTAAAAATGATAATAATATGTTAAGTCATAATAATAACGGCATTGCCAGCGTTTTATCGGCGATATTGCCTGATTTGTCGGCAAAGGTTTATTTCATTGCCGTTATTATTAGTCTGCATTAATGGGGAAAAGCGCCTGCCTGGCCGCCGGGGCGGGAAAGACGCAGGCGACGTTGTGCCCGCAGCCGGGAACGATCGTTAACCGATGCGGCTTATCCGGCGCCAGATAACGCCGGTCATAGTCGGCATAGGCCAGGGCACGTTGCAATCGATAGGGGCCCTGCAGCTGGGCAGCGCAGGATTTGTCGAGTATCCGATAGTAGGCGCACGGCGCGGTGCCGGTATCATCGGCGGCGGCCAGGTAGGAGATATCCGCAGCGGCATAGCGCCGGCGTGCCGCATCGGCAGTGCGATGCAGGTGAGCGGGAAGCGATTCCAGGCCGTATTTCCACCGGTTGGCCTGTGGGCACTGGCCGGCGTTCAGCGTTTGCCAATGGAAGCGGCAGGCTGTTTCACTGCCACAGCTCCCCCCGTTTATTGGTTGGGGGCGCAGATGATCAAAATAGAGCCAGCTGCCGGGATCGGCCACCACATAGCGCAGCCGCACCCCGCCTGGCGGATGGGCAAAGCCGACATAATGTTGCACGAACTGGGCGCCGGCAGAGAAACCGGCCACGGTTATCGTCTGCAGCGACGGCCAGCGCCGTTTCATATCGGCCAGCAGGTTATCCATGGCGTTGAACGAACCTGTCTTCCCGGCATTATCCAAACCGCCCTCGATCCAGGAGCCGCAGCGCCACAGGGCGTCGCCGTCTTGCGGCTGGGGCAGACCGGCGGAATGGCAGTGGACGGCGAGTTTTTCCGGCACCTGGAACAGCGGGGCGGCCAGTAAAGTATCGCCTCCCGCTCCTGCCGCCTGCGCGGCGTCGATCGCCGCTTGCAGCGTTTTAACGGCGTCGCGCGGATGACCGTGCATCACCACCAGTGCGTTACGCGGCTGGGCGCTGTGCTCATGGGCGACATAGTAAGAAAAATTGCCGCCGGGCGTCGCGACCCGTAAAGGGTTGGACATGCGTTCCAGCGCCGGCTCCGCGCGCAGCGGTTGGCTGGCGAACAGCAGCAGGGCCGCCATGGTACAGAACAGGCGCCGCAGCACAGCCAGGTTCAATGCAAAATGTCTTGCGCCTGATTCACTGCTTCCCGCCATCGTCGTTCCTCACCCGTTCGCAAATGTGGCTTCGCCTGAAGTATAGAGCACGCTTTTAGCCCGGCGTGAAAACTGGCGTTACAGCTTGGCCTTTGATCTCCAAGGTGTTAACGCTAGACTCAGCAACATAAGCAAGACTGAGGGGATAAATGAATGGATGTGATTGAGGGGAGCGAGCTGCAGGTCGCTGATGCGGTTTATGCTTATCAGCTGGACGGCAAGGGGGGCGTAACGCCGATCGAGCAGGATGACAAGATCACCTGCGACGCGCCGTGCTGGCTGCATCTCGATTATGCACACCCAGCCAGCGCCGAATGGCTGAGCACCACGCCGCTGCTGCCGGACTCGGTGCGTGAGGCGCTCTCAGGCGAAAGCTCACGGCCGCGCGTCAGCCGCCAGGGTGAAGGCACCATGATCACTCTGCGCAGCATTAACTTCAACGCCAACTCCCGGCCGGATCAGCTGGTCACCATCCGCGTGTACATCACCGATAAACTGATTATCTCCACCCGGCACCGCAAGGTGTATTCCATCGATCAGGTGGTGAACGATCTGCAGAGCGGCGCCGGGCCGACCAACAGCGGTAGCTGGCTGGTGGAGATTTCCGATGCGTTGACCGATCACACCAGTGAATTTATCGAGGATCTGCACGACAAGATTATCGATCTGGAGGACGCCTTGCTGGAGCAGCAGGTGCCGGAGCGCGGCCAGCTGGCGTTGATCCGTAAACAGCTGATCGTGCTGCGCCGTTACATGGCGCCGCAGCGCGACGTCTTCGCTCGGCTGGCCAGCGATCGCCTGCCGTGGATGAGCGACGACGATCGCCGCCGCATGCAGGACATCGCCGATCGCCTGGGGCGGGGATTGGACGATCTGGACGGCAGCATCGCACGCACCGCCATCTTGTCCGACGAAATTACCACGGTGATGGCCGACGCGATGAACCGCCGCACTTACACCATGTCATTATTAGCAATGGTATTCTTACCTACCACCTTCCTGACCGGGCTGTTTGGGGTCAACCTCGGCGGCATTCCGGGCAACAGTGCGCCGTTTGGTTTCGTCACCTTTTGCCTGATGCTGCTGGCCCTGGTGGGCGGCGTCGCCTGGTGGCTGAAGCGCAGCCGCTGGCTGTAGGCAAAAATGACGAAAACCCGGTTAACATTGAGCAATATCAACATTTAGCCGGGGGAAATGGGGCATGATCTCTCTCGCAGGTGAATGCAACGTCAAGCGATGGGCGTTGCGCTCCATAATTGTCTTACTTTCTTATTTTTGAATTACTGCATAGCACATTTGATTCGTACAATGCCGGTTTAATCACCGGCATTTTTTTATTCGGCTTGCCCACTTCTTCAGGCCGCGCTTTCATCCCAGAAGCTGGCTTCAATCTTGTGCCCATCCAAATCCCGAACAAAGCAGCCGTAGTAAGCCTCACCGTAGTGCGGCCGCGAACCGGGCGCGCCTTCATCGACGGCGCCGGCCAGCAGCGCCTGCCGATGGAATTCATCCACCTGTTGCTTGCTGGTCGCGAAAAAGCCGACGTGCGTGCCGTTGCCGGGGGAGGCAGGCAGGCCGTCAATCGGCACCTGCAGCCAAAACTCCGGGTAGTCGCGGCCGTAACCGATGGCGCCGGGATGTTCCAACACGCGTCGGCAACCCAAGGCGGCCAGCGCACGATCGTAAAAGGCCGCGGCGGCCTCGAAATCGTTGGAGCCTAGCGAGACGTGGGACAGGCAGGGGGTAATATTCATTGCGCGCTCTCCAATTGACTGTATAAATAAACAGTATAGGGTAAAAACGGCACTGCCCAGTAAATTTTGCGCAAACTGTGAACAGGATCGAGATCGTCGAGAGCGGGGAATGTCGCCGCTTGCAGAGGGCAAGCGGCGAGAGGGGCTTATTTGATTTCCAGCACGTTCAACCGCTCTGGCGCTGGCACCGCGTCGTCCGAGTCTTCCGGCTGCCAACCGACCGGTTGCATCGGGATGTCTTCGCGATCGAAGGCCAAATCGCCGCCGTCCACCACGGCGCTACCGTGGTGAATGCCTTTGAAATCGAACAGATTGATATCGCTCAGGTGCGAAGGCACCACGTTTTGCATGGCGCTGAACATGGTTTCCAATCGGCCAGGGTAACGCTTGTCCCAGTCGCGCAGCATGTCGCCGATCACCTGGCGCTGCAAATTAGGCTGCGAGCCGCACAGGTTGCACGGAATGATCGGGAAGGCTTTGGCGATCGAGAAACGCTCGATGTCTTTCTCGCGGCAATAGGCCAGCGGGCGAATGACCACGTGTTTGCCGTCGTCGCTCATCAGCTTGGGCGGCATGCCTTTCATCTTGCCGCCGTAGAACATGTTGAGGAACAGCGTTTGCAAAATGTCGTCGCGGTGGTGGCCCAGCGCGATCTTGGTGGCACCCAGTTCGGTGGCGGTGCGGTACAGAATGCCGCGGCGCAGGCGCGAGCACAGTGAACAGGTGGTTTTGCCTTCCGGGATCTTGTCTTTGACGATGCTGTAGGTGTTCTCTTCGACGATCTTGTACTCCACCCCCAGGCTTTCCAGGTAGGCGGGCAGAATATGCTCCGGGAAGCCGGGCTGTTTCTGATCGAGATTCACCGCGACTAACGAGAAGTTAATCGGCGCGCTCTGCTGCAGGTTGCGCAGGATCTCAAGCATGGTGTAGCTGTCTTTACCGCCGGACAGGCAGACCATGATGCGGTCGCCTTCTTCAATCATATTGAAATCGGCGATCGCTTCGCCCACGTTGCGGCGCAGGCGCTTTTGCAATTTATTCAGGTTGTATTGCAAACGCTTGTTATCTTGTTGATTTTCAGTCATTTTATTTTTTCGAAACTCCAGAAAGGGGCATTATAGGGGCAAAGAGCATTAAATAGCCAGCCTGTCATTGAGCATTGCCACCTGATCGCCGTTCATCTGTTCAATCCATTTTCCGTAGATCTCGTAAACCATCTGCGCGTTCTCGTGTCCCATCTGCGCCGCGATAAATGACGGGTTCGCTCCGGCCGTCAAAAGCCAGCAGGCGAACGTGTGGCGCGTCTGGTAGGGATTACGTGGTCGAATACCTGCACGCTTCACAGCGGCATTCCAGCGAGCGCCGATCGACGACAGGCCATAGTGTGGACGCTGTTCGCCTTTGGATGGGCGCGGGACGAACACAAAGCGCAGGCGTTGGCATTCGGTGCTGCCGTATTCGCGGTGATGATATGTGATTTCGGTTGGCCGATGCAGGCCGGTAAGCAGCCGCTGCGCGCGTAGTGCCTCCACTGCCGGCGCGAGTAGCGTTACCGTGCGAAAACCTGCCTGCGTTTTTGGCGGCCCGAATTCGCCCAGGGACGTTAAATTTCTGCTCACCCGTAATTCACCTTTGTCCAGGTCGATATCCTCCCATGCGAGGGCGGCAAGCTCGCCGTGGCGCAGCCCGGTAAAAATGGCAATTGTCCACATGAAACGGCGCTGGCCATCCAACGCTATTACCAACTGATCGTACTCATCACGGAGCAGCGGATCCGGTTTCGTGTTCGAGCGCTTTAATTTCTTCACGTCTTCATAGGGTTTGTCACGGATAAACCCCGATCGGTAGGCAAAACGTAAGACGGTACAGAGTGCACCAACATAATCGTTTACCGTGCGCACGGTGCGGCCGTCCTTGTTGCTGCGCAGGCTTTCCTGGTAAAAGGTTCGCCCATGCAGGAGCGCATTTCTAAAACCGAGAATGTCGTTGTGGTTGATGTCCGCCAGCGCCCGATCTGGTCCCACAATGAATTTTATGGTTTTCATTTGTGACCGGTTTTTTTTCATCGTATTACGCGCCAGCTCTGGTTCTCGGTTCTCTAGCCAGGCATCCACTAACTGGCCAAATGTCTCAACCTGACGAACTGGCCCAGCAGCGATGGTGGCTTCTGCTGCACGCTTAGACGTCGGGAACCGTGTGGCATAATCAAACTGCCCCAGTTGGATTTCACTCTGGATCACCGCCCGCATCATGGATGCACGCTTGATATTTGCCGGGGTGATTTCCCAAGATTTCAGCAATTCGCGACAGCGTTTCCCGCGATACATGAACCAGATAGCCAAGCGCTTTCCGCGGATCTCGACACCGGTTGGTAGTTTTGCTTTTGCCATCACGCATCCTGAACCATCTTATTAATCTCCGGGTAGTTGTACCAAGTGACTCCGCGTACGGCACGTTGGCCACTGGATGCAACCCGCTTGAAATGCACCCCTTCAATCCAACACCCTTGGCGATATTTTTCTATTTGTCGATCGCTAAGGCCCGTCTTTGCTTTAAGCCTATCTTCAACAACCCACTCTTCATTAAAGATCACTTGCGGCATACTTCACCTCATGATCGGCCAGCAGATTATCGTGCTGGCCGTTACTATTTTGATTTTCGAAAATCATTTTTCAGTGCTGTAAACGCCGTCGCAGTACAGAACGGCGCGCGGGCGGCGCAATTGGATTGCTTCCTTCATTCGTTCGCACTGGTCGAAGCTCGAGTAAATCCGCTCTGATACCGGCAAAGCATCGCAGGCATCGTGGCCGCACGGGCTTACCAAAAGGAGGAAGCCGATAAGTGTCAGCATGCCGCCTCCTGCGCCGGCGACAGGTCATCGATCGCCTGCTGATAGCGCTGAACCTCGTCAGCGCTCAGGAACCGCGCAGAGCGATGCAGAAGGGCGCCTAGCTCTGCCCGTTCCTGGCTTGTGGTGCCGCCGTTCTTGCCGGCCGTATCGATCGACGCACCCAGGCCGGCAATCGCGTTCAGTCGGTGGTGCTGCTTCACGATTTTGTTTTTCAGCTCGGTGTACAGGGTGATCCCCAGCTGCGCTTTCAGTTCTTCAACTGAGGCGCGTAGGTCCGTCGCCTGTGCGGTGGTGGTGATCTTCTCGATGCTGCCGCGAATATCCTCAGCAATCTTTTCAGGCTCTGAATTTTCAGTAACTGGCTCCGGCGCCTTATCAGCCGCCTCGATCAGCTGGCCGGCGCTTACGCGGGTGTCCGGCGTGACGTCTTTCTCTTTATGCCAAACCATCTCTTGCCCGCGCTCGAGCATTTCCATGATCTCGGAGTTATTCGGCAGCCGCCGGCACAGACGGTGCATGACGGATTTTCTGGACATAGACTCGAACCAGTTAACCCACGGGCCGCTGTCGCTGTTCTTGCTCGCCGCGCGAACCTTCTCAATGTCCTGCAGGTTCATCACTTCAAATTGCAGTTCGCCGCTGCGCATCTTGGCGTAAGCGAACGCGCCGATCATATCCCCGCGGTCGAGCAGATTGGGTTCGTAGAAAACATGTTCGCCGTCCTCATCCATCCACACCCGGAATTTATCGTTAGCGTACAGCGCGCGGGCTGCGATGATAGAAACCTCGCCTGACTGACGTGCGCGTTTCATCACGCCATCGATCATCGGCAAATACTGCGCTCGAGGGATCCACTGACCATCGGTGTTTTTCGTCTTGTAAACGACAAGGGCCGCCTCGCGCCCATCGGGGATCAGCCCGTCTTTAGCACAGGATGACAGGGCGTTAATCACGCTCTGGCGGTCGGCATCGAACAGATCTGGATTCGTTGATAACGCCACTGCCGCGGCGTTGGTGAATTTTTCAAAGCTGACGTGGCTCGGCAAAATCGCTTTTGCCGGTGCCAGCTGTTCTGCCAGGTCTTTCTGGATTAGTGCGAGTTGGTTGCTCATTGGTATGCTCCTTAGGCTATGCGCAGCGCTTCCAGTCGTCGCTGGTCAAAGTCGTTAATGTCGTCCACGATTTCTTCTGTGATCGGTTCTGGCCATACGTCGGTATCCTGTGCCTGTTTGATATCCCGCAGGGTTTTGCGGTACTCAAGGCGGCCGAGTTCGAGCAGGTCAGCGGAGGCCTCAACGATGGCGACCCAGTGGTAGTGCTCATCCTTGTTGACGAAAATCCAGAAGAACTGATCCAGCGCCGCCACATCGCAATACATGCCCGCGCTCAGGTGGTAATCGCGCTCGATGATTTCACGGTGCAGGCGAGCGCGCAGGGCGCTTTGCTTGACGTTACCCATGCTGACGGTTTTAAGGTCAAAGCCGGTACGCAGTCCGCCGGCCTCAATCTCAAGATCGGGACGTACGCGCAGTTCGAGGCCGGTTTCTTCATCGATGCCGAAATAGCTCACCTCAACCGCGCGTTGTGGGTGCTGCAACAACTGTCCGGCCGATGGGTGGGTGAACAGGGCGCGCTGAATTGCCTTGGCGTGTTTCATCTGCGCCTGCGTGATCGGCTGGCGCTGGTCGTTGCTATTTTTCCAGGCGCTGATCACTTCGTCGGCGAATACCGCAGTTGGCAAAATCGTTTTGATACGCGCGGCCATATCCTCTTTGCTGCCGCTGACCGGCAACGGCGCCGGAATCGCGCGCTCTTTCTCGACAAACTCCGGATCGATGGTCGCCAACTGTTCCAGCAGTGCGTCGCGGCTGCCGGTGGTTTTCAACGGCGCCGGCAGGGTGGCGTTGTACTCTTTGATGCAGGCTTTCATCGCCGTGGCGGTGATTTTTGCCTCCTCTGGGATGCTCTGAAATTTCGGCGGCAGCAGCATGTAGAACTGGCCGATTTCGTCAGCGTTTCCGCCTAGCGCATACGGCGTCGGCAGGGTGGCGTTATGCTTCTCGATCACGGCGCGCAGCGTATCGGCGTCGGTCTGTTTCGGCAGGGTGGCGTTGTGCTGTTCGATAAATGCGCGCATCGATGCTGTATCTGTGAATGCCCCCTCGGGGATCACAGGCTCAACGCTGAATTCTTCGTCCAGCTTTTCAGGCTCGAGCGCCAGTGCGTGAACCAACGAGCCGAACGTCAGCGCATCGGTGCGCTCGCGCTGGATGGTTTTGATAACGTGGCGGCCGTGGTAATACATCAGGCTGATCCGCGCGTCCTTTGCCATCGTGCTGCTGATGCCGTTGGCGCTGTGATAGACCTCGTTCGGAATATCCAGATAGCGCCCAGGCTCGAAGTATGCCGGGGCGGCCGGTACTTCCCGGCGCGGTGCGTCGTCGACTGCCGCGGTAGCCTCGCTCTGTACTTCGGCTGGCGCCGCGGTATCTACGTTCTCACCTGACAACTCCGCCGTTTCGCCTGACACATCGGCCGTTTCCGTTGACGAATCCAGGAACTCGCGAACATCGCCGCCGGTCGTGGCGCCTACCTTGGCCAGCGGTGACGCGTCAAACAACTCGGAAACGTCAAATCGACCGCCACCCATGCTGCGGAGTTCGCCGGGTTGCTGCTGCGCGCTGCTGGCGGTTCCGTCGATGGCGGCGGCCATTTCCTGGCATTTTTGCTCGGACGCCCGGCGCGCTTCCTGCAGGTTATATTCAACTCGCTGGTCAAGGAACGCGACACGCTGCTCTTTGTCATCAGTCCAATTCTCCAACACATCGCAGGTAATGTGGTGAACATCATCGGCAACCAGCTGATTGAACGGATCGCATGTTTCGATCTCCTTGGCCAGCAGGCGGGCGATGGAGCCGCGCGAAACATCTCCGATGGCAGCAATCAATTCAGAAACGTCGCTTTCGCCCATAACGGTAGTTGTCCCGTTCAACGCTGCGCGAATCTCAGTGCGGAGCCACGTGCGACGCTCTGTCTCGAACTCGGCGACCACTTCATCTTTTTCACCCGCATCTGAGGCCGCTTGTTGCGCTTCGGCGCCAGTTTGTTGCACGGTTTCCGTGTTTTGTTGCACCGGTTTAGCGTCGATTTCGATCAGATTGGCGTTGATGTAGCTGCGCAGCGCACCGGGGGTAACGTGCAGGTTTTCTTCGGCCCCGCGGATTAGTGCAACAATCGCCTGTCGGGAGAACTGCAAAACGCCAGGCGTGGCGCTGAGTTGCTCATTCCACGCTTTCAGCGCCGCATCGTTGCGTTTTTTCATCTCGGTGACCGCGCGGATGATGGCTCCCGGCGGGTTTGAAATGTCTAAATCAGACGGATACAGCGCGCAGCCGATTACGGTTTTCAGCATCTGCAGAGAGTCGATCGGCGTGCCGGTTGCCGGTTCGGCGCCGTTTGTGAGGATTGCGCCGGATTCGGTGCGCAATGGCCCCTCAGGCGCGGTTTCGGCTGGTTTGGCGCCGCCGGCCGCTGAGGTTTGCCACTTCGTGATAACGCCCGCGCGCTGTTCTACCGTAGCGTCGAGGTATTCGGTGGCGAATTGGCACAGCTTGCCCAGCTCCGGCACTTTGCCGAACGGCGGCCAGATGGCTTTCATGCCCGAGATTACCGTGATCGGCATTTCTGGGTAGGTGTGTGCGAACTGCTTGAGGCTGGTCAGCGCCAGAATGACGTTTTGCGGGTAGCGCTGTGCATCGTCCATCACGAGCGCTTTGGCCGCGGCCAATTGCTCGTCGTTCAGCTTCAGGCAGTTATTGCCGTAAAGCCACGCAGCGGCGATCACTGTGTGCTTGTCGAGGCTCGATGCGAAGTATTCACCTGCAGGTTTCTGCTGCTCCTGCACCACCTGCGGTTTTTCGGTGCTCCTGCTGTTTCCTGCTGCTCCTGCACCACCTGCAGGTTTAGTCATGTAGGGATACAGTTTCGGGAATGCCACGGATGGATCGAGCGTGTCGCGCGGCACACAGGTTTTGCCGGCGTCGCTTTCCAGCGCCCAGGTAAGCCAGAATGTTTCGCTGAATTCGCCCTCTGCGGGCAGCTCGTCAACGACTGGAAAATCGATGCGCACCGGCGCGAAGTAGTCGGCTTTTGAGTGGCCAGCTTCCATGAAGAGAAAATCACGCTTTGTCTCCGCGTGATCATCAGACTTCGCCTCAAAGTACGTAAAAAGATGGTATTTCCCAGATTTCTGTTTTGCCCTGTAAAGATAGGCTGCAACATTTTGCATTGTGAAGTTCTCCTAGGTTTAGGTACAATGCCAGCCGATCAGTGATCTGCCTCGGTTGGTCATTGGTTATGCTCCGGTTGCTGGGGGTGGTTCCCCGGTAACCCGTCGCCGGGACGTAAAGCCGGTAGACGGGCCCGCCTTGTGCGGGCCTTTTTATTTTCTAATCGCAGTAACTGCGGTTGCAGTGTGGGCAGTAAATAACATGGGTGTTTTTTGCTTCGTCGAGCGAAATACCGGTTTCATACCCACGCAATCCGCGTTGCTGGTAAATATCCTTTTTGCAACGAAAACAAATCCCATCTTTTGGCGCGAAATGTGGAACGTGCTTATTGTTGCAATATTCCAGCTGTGCCTTTCGTGCCGCGACAGGGGAAAATAACTTTTCCATAAATAACCTCTCGTGGTGATTGATATTGAAATGCGCCCTGCGAGTTGACGCCCCGGAAGGGAAACGCTTGACGCATTTCAATATTCTAAAAAGCCCCGCCAGCAACGGCGGGGAAGGCTACACACAGCAATCAATCATCGCTTGCGAGCATGGCTAGCAACGCCAGCAGGAGCAGTTTTTTCGGGGAAGGTTTACCCTGGATGCCGAACTCTGTGGCGTACTCACTGCCTACGTTAAAGTGCGTACGCACCGCAGCATCAATGGCACATTTCGGGCAATCAAAATCACCTACGTTTGCACCTTTTGAATTCACGAGAGAGTGCGGTTTTTCTTTATTATCGGTATTGACGATATAACCGATGGTTTCGCCGTTAGTCATAATTTCCACTACGGTTTTGTGCAGCAGATTTAATTTGATTTCGATTGATTTGATCATGGTTATGCTCCGTTTTTAGGTAATGGGATCCCGCGACTGATTAATTCAGCCGATAGGGTGTTGCTAATTTAAATGTCAGTGCGTGCCAGCAGGCTCGAAATATTCAGGAATGCCACGTGACTCAAACGGCATTTTTATTGCCCGTAGGTTACCCGTTGGCTCGAACCGGTATACTTGGCAATGAATATCGTAATGTGCCACCCATGCCGCGCCGGTGCGCTTATTACGGAATCGTGTCGCTTTTCCGCTATGTGGAATTGTGGTGCTGATCATTGGTTAATCCTCAGCTTGATTATTGGTTATGCTCGCTGTCTCTCCAGCCGTCCTTCGGTCTTTCCCGAACTGTCAGAACGTCGTACCTGCTGCGCTTTTGCTTATCCCCATTGTTCGCGTCGGATAATGCCTCCGACTTGAGTTCTGGAGATGTTGTATTTCTCGCCTATTTGCTTTTGGGTGTACTGGCCAGTGCCATACTCCTCGCGAATTCTTTCTGCTTTTTCCCTATCAATTTTTGCGTTTGGCATCGGGTGCCTGCCTCTTTTGACGCAATCCAGGTTGTTATCCCTTATAGTTCCGATCTCGAGGTGATCTGGATTAATGCACCTCGGGTTATCGCATTTGTGCCGCACTACGAGGCCTTTAATGTCATCAATACACAGTCCATTCGCTTCGCAGAACGTCAGCCGGTGAGCGTAAGTGCTTCTCAAAACACCGGCGATTTTTCTGTTTGTTGCCAGGTAACCGTCGGCATTGCCAACGCGACCGTGATCGACGCATTCATCTAATTTTTCAGCAATGACCTTCATGTTCATCCGCCTCAGGTTGGCTACTTAGTCATCACGACAGCCACGAAGTAACTCGGGGTCTTGCTTCGTGGGCGTCCTGCCTTGATGACTCGTTGCTGCGATGAGACTAAGTAAACATGTTCTTTACTTTTTAGTCAAGCATTAATGAGTTAAAAGGTAAAGTGGTGCTTTACATGGTGATGTCCAGGCGTAAAAAAAGCCGGCCTCGGGCCGACTTGGTGGGTTGGAAACGAAAAAGGCCAGGGGCTTGGATAGCCTCTGGCCTTCTGAATCTCAAAAATTACTCTTCGATCGGCTTATACCGCCCTCGCAGGTACTTCTCAACGTACTCATCGATTTCTTTTAGCCGGAGCTGGAAGAGATCAATCATGCGTTCTTGTTCTGCTTCCGGAAGCTGACGGAATAATTCAAGCATTTCTAGTTCTTTGGGCTTTAGCCCTGTGTCTTCATCTACAACCTCGCCCAGAAGCCATGCGAGGGAAACCCCACCAGCCTCAGCAACGGCAATTGCAGATTTTTTGCTCATAGTTCCGGTTTTAAACCAACCCGTAACTGCTTGTTTACTGACATTGGCAACTCGAGCCATTTCCGCTTTGGAAAGCCCTTTATCGTTAAGTTCTGTCAGCCTTGAAACGAGGCTTGGTTGTGATTGTTCCGTATTCATAATCAGCATTGTAAATGTTTGCTTTACTTTAACAAGGCACGCATTGCTTGACTCAATAGTAAATAATTGCTTTACTTAATTTCTCAATGACAGGAGAGAAACTATGACGGCACTTGATAAAGCAATTGAGATAGCGGGCTCCGCAAAGAAGCTCAGCTCAATGCTTGGGATTTCCAGGATGGCTATAAGCTTGTGGAAAAACGACGGAAAAGGGGTGGTACCCGCCCATCGTGTTCTTTCCATTCATCAAGCAACAGGCGTGACGCCCCACGAACTGCGCCCGGATCTTTACCCAAACCCAACCGACGGCCTACCACAAGCAACGCAGGATAGCAGGCCTGAAAATTAAGGACTGATTTATGGAAATCAAACACGAGCAGATACGCGAAGCGCTGCGCGGGTGGGCCATCGAAACAACCCAGCGCACGGTAGCCGCCGAGATCACCCGCGCTTATTTTGACCTGCAGTTACAGGCGCCACTGCTGGCGCAGATCGAACGTGCCGACGGCAGTGTTGATGATGCTGCATGGCACAACAACAAGCAGCAGATTTTCCGGTGGCTCGACAGCGATAGTGTGGCCGCGCGCCGCAAGATTCAACAGCTGCAACCGGCGATCCTCGCCGCGCTGCCAGCAGAGCTACGCGCCCGGCTGATTGCCGGAAACAGCATTGAATATCTGGCAATCCGCGCGCTGAAGGAACACCAAGGGGCGATCGCCGCGGCGCTGCTGAACGCGTTGCCGACCGACTTTGAACGGGAATGCGACAAAGCTGAGCGAAGCCTCAACGAGTTACGGCGCGCCTATTCAACCCTGCATTAACCGGAGCATAAACCAATGGCCAATTTTTCAAGAGCACAGATCGAAACACAGATCCGCGCCCAACTGGTGCGCGAGGGAATTCCCGACGACGTGGCGCGCTCGGCTGCCGGCCGTGGCGCCGATCATTACCTATCCCGGCCGAACGCGACGATCGCCAGCAGTATCGCAATCGCAAAGACGTACGCAAAGCCGCTAAAGCGGGTGAAGGGCAAGCCGGCCATTAAGCCGGCGACGGGGAATGGGGTAAAGACGTGGCGGCGTAGTTAAAACGGTGCTTTTGCGTAGTCGATGGCTGATGACAACGCTTCCATGAGCACAGGGATGTCTTCTATATGGATTCGAATTGTATCCGACTCTCCGGTGGTCGAATCGGTTTGAGATATTTCAACAAAATCACCGTTAGTGAGCGTTACACCGATTTCATCTCGCTGAGGAAGAACACGTAAGAATTTAGACATGACATTTTCCCTTGTACTAGAACAGGCCGAAGTTGAATGAGCAATATTAACTCGAAGGCTACAGCCATGCCAAAACCTTTGGCTAAGAGTAAGGCTAATAACGAGCCTTACAGAAAGGTGAAGATCACTATGTGGGATGACCCGAGATTCCGGGCGTTGTCCCCGTTGCCACCTAGCGGGCAGAGCTTGTTTATTTACCTGCTCACAGGCCCGTTCACGGGGATTATTCCTGGGTTATTCAAGGCCGGGCGCGCGGCTTTAGCTGAGGAACTGGGCTGGGATGTCGAAGCCTTCGACTTAGCCTTAGGCGAAGCCTTATCCCTTGGGATGGTCAAAGCCGACATCCAAGCCCGAGTTTTTTGGCTGCCCAACGCCGCCAAACATAACCCGCCAACGTCGGTAAACGTCATCAAATCGTGGGTGAGGGCGTTCGAATTACTGCCCGAATGTGACCTCAAATATGAGGCGTTGGAATCCCTGAAAGCCGCATCGCATGGGGTTTCACAGGCTATGGGGTTGGCATTCGATAAGGCTTTCTCTTTGGCTAATCCTTTGGCTACGGATAAGCCTAAGCCTTTGCCAAGAGGTATCCAGAAAGCAGTAAGCAGTAAACAGATCTTAAACCCCACACATAACGCGCGTGGGCGCGAAGATGGGCAGCCATCAGGGGATTCGGCGCCGCCGGAGTTTGTGGATGACACCTGG
Organism: Serratia sp. HRI; assembly: GCF_010119335.3. Lineage (NCBI taxonomy): Bacteria > Pseudomonadati > Pseudomonadota > Gammaproteobacteria > Enterobacterales > Yersiniaceae > Serratia > Serratia sp. HRI. The sequence continues at coordinate 5,288,147 of NZ_CP083690.1, forward strand.
CCTGATGATCCCGCTGTAAAAAAACCGATGACTGCCGACTGGCAGCCGTCGCCAGATTTCCGCCAGCGCGCCGCGCTCTGGAATGTACACCTGCCGGCCACCGGGTGGGAGCAGCACGAACTGGCATCGTTCCGAGATTATTGGACAGCGGAAGGCAAGGTATTCCACCAGGTGCAGTGGGAACAAAAGTTCGCCCGGCATCTGGCCAGCCAGCCTTCGCTAAATCGAAAAGCAAACGCAACGGGAGGTAACCATGCGGAATTCAGATACAACCCGGGTGATCAGCGCTCGTACTACGAGCAGTTCACCGAATGGGAGCGGCAGTCCGGGGGGCAGTCCGCCTCCGCAGGAGTGGGCGCTCTGGGAGCTGATGACCAAAATCTACGGCCAGCGGTGGATTGCCAAGAATGGCAATCGTCCATCGGACCTATGGACGGCGCAGGTCAATTCGATGACGAGTGAACAACTCACCCGCGTATGCAGTGCCTTCGCGGACAAGTGCAAAGCCGGCAGCCACTGGCCGCCCGATCTTGCCGAGTTTGTCGCGGTGACCGCCGAATGCAGCGGTGGTGCGTTCGGGCTGACGGTTGACGATGTTCTCGCCGAGAACAAGCGTTGGCGCAATGAGTTCTACCGCTACAGCTGCGCAGAGACGTTCGAGTGGCGCCATCCGGTGCTTTACCACATCTGCATCGCACTCAAACGCATTGGCATTGAGAGAAAACTCACAGAGCGTGAACTGCGTGCTCAGGCCGCGAAAGAACTGGAGCGCTGGGAAAAACGGGTTGCAGGCGGATTGCCTATCCCGCCGATCCGTCGACAGCTGGCGCCGCCTAAAGCACCCCCAGGGCCAACGCCGGCGGAACTGCTTTATGCGGAGTACAAGCGTAAAAAGGGGATTATTTAACACTATGAAAAAGATAGTAAAACCGGAGCATAAACCAATGACCAACGATCAGGCTGTCAGAGTAACCGCAAAGCAGCTCGTGGAAATCATCCTCGGCAAAGAAATGAGCACCACTGAAATCTGGCAAGCGGTCAAAGCCGCGCACCCGGCAAACACGATGACGCGGCAGGAGCTGGCGCTCAGGCTGCGGTCGATGATCAGATCGCCGGACGTAAAAATCACAAAGAAGGGCTGCGGGCCGAGGGCGCTTTACAAGCTGACAAGCGTGTCCGACAAATTTGTTGAGTAATGACTGAATTTTAATCTGTAGCACATCAAGGCCCGCAAAGGGCCTTTTCTTTGCTTGCAAACTCAAATTATTCTAACCATAATTATACTGTACAAATAAACAGTATTTTGGCGTTAGGCTGTGATAGCAGAATTAGTAATCAATAAAAAACAAAGCGTTACTAAGCCAAATTACACACAGCAAAGGAGGTTGAGGTGACCGGATTACAAGACACGCCCCCAGGAGGGTACAAAGTCGTGCGCTGCATGGATGATGCGGTGGTTGCCAGATTCAAAAATTTCCCCGTCTGCGAGCGGGCGTTGATGTACCGAAAGGGCGATCAGATCTCCTTCATGCCCCTACAGCCAGAAGATATTGTCGGCACACCCAAATTGATAACACAAATTTTAGAGCGGGCCGGCTACCGTAACCTGAATTCTGATAGACTCACTTAACGGGCCTGAACACCCCGTGCCTGCTGCGCCACAGGAGAGAACATGGCGCAGTTACAACTCATCAAGCAATCACCAGGAATACTGATCCCGGCCACGCCGGAGACCAGCGAATTTCTGCAATCGAAATGTAAGCTCGGCGCCGTGCTGGTGGCCGATTTCAAACAGGTGCGCAACCCGGCGTTTCACCGTCGTTTTTTTGCGCTTCTCAATCTGGGATTCGAATACTGGGAGCCTACCGGCGGCGCCATATCGACGAACGAGCGCAAGCTGGTTACCGGCTACGCCAGATTCCTGGCTACGTTCGGCGGCAATGAGCCGGCGCTTCTGAATGCGGCTGAGCAGTATCTCGAGCGCATCGCTGATCGGCGTGCCGGCAGCATCAGCGCGTGCAAATCCTTTGACGCCTATCGCGCGTGGGTGACGGTCGAGGCTGGCCACTATGACGCGATCCAACTCCCCGACGGCACTCTCCGCAAACACCCCCGCAGCATCGCGTTCGCCAACATGGACGAAACCGAGTTCCATCAGCTGTACCAAGCTGCTCTCGATGTTTTATGGCGCTGGATCCTGCACAAGCCGTTTCGCTCCCACGAGGAAGCCGAGAACGCCGCGGCGCAGCTGATGAATTTTGCGGGGTGAGGCGATGAAAATTTACCGCAGCAAAAAATGGTTGGCGGCCGTCGGCCAAATCGAACAATGCGTGTTGTGTGGAAGCTGGGGAACCCAGGTCGCACATAGAAATGAGGGCAAAGGCATGGGGCTAAAAACGGACGACTGCGCCACCGCGGCGCTCTGCGTTTGTTGCCACACCGCGATCGATAACGGCAAAGATCTCTCACGCGAAGAGCGGCGCCAGATGATGGACCGCGCGATCGTTCTGACGATTATTCAAATCGCCCGCCGCGGGCTGGTGGTGCCGCAATGATGAACGCAAAGCAACTGGAATATATACGGCTGGAGTTAACCCATGCGCTGCATGATGACTCCGGCGGTACTAAGGGGCAACTCCAGGCATTTATCGAGCACCCGCCGGCGGACAAAAACCATTTGCCCCGCCAAAAAATTCATAAGGTGACGCTTGAGGGTGGCCGCGAGGTCAACGCCGAAAATTCTGCGGTCTATGCGTTAGAGACACGCAGCCGCAGGCGGCCAATGCCACCGATCAACGATCATGTCTTTTCGTCGTGCGCCTGGCGCCGAGCAGTGATGACGTTGGGCGATCATCAAATCGCATGGCTGCGATACTGCTACGGCTTCGATCTGCAGTTCAAATATCAGACCGAAATTTGCCAGCACGTGTGGGAGAGCTACCAGGTGTACAAAGTCGGCAAGCGCCTTCAGTCAAAAATTATTAAGCGCCTGGTGTCGTTAGTCTGGCTGGCCGTGCAGGAAACCGCGGCAAAAAATAAAAATGAGACGTACAAGGAATACGCCGGCAGCGCGCTGGCCAATTTGATGAGCGTCGACCGCTCAACCTGGTCACGAGTATATGCGCCGCACTGGGCGCGCCTGAAAGAGGTCGCAGAGAAAATGGATGTGGAAGCCCTGGAGCTGGTGTCGTCACGTCGCGAAGAGATTATTTATCGGTTGGAATTGCAAAATGCAACAAAATAGGGCATATTCGACGCTAATTTGATAAATTGCCAAAATTGTGTTAACCCGCCCGCGCGCGGGTTTTTTTATTTCCCGCTCCAGATGGGCGCCCCGGAAAGTTGCCGCTCTCCGGGGCTGTATGCCCGCGTCAACAGTCACGAGCACACCCGTCTATTGGAGTGCCGAGACCTTGAAAAATCACGTTAATGCAGTTGTATCACGCGCCAGCGGAAAGCCTGCCCCGATCGTCTATGCTGGCGAAACCGTCGGTTTTGGATGCGACGATCTCCACGTTGCAACGATCCCGGTTTGGCTTGCCCGCCTGGTGATCAGCCATTTTCACTACAGCAAGCGCGTAGTGAACAACTCCTATTTGCACCTGGGTATTTTTGACGGTCGCGAGCTGGTGGGCGTCATGCAGTGGGGCTACGCGATGAACCCTAGCAGCGGGGCGCGCGTCGTGACCGGCACCGGCAACCGCGAATACATGGAGTTAAATCGGCTCTGGGTGCATGACCGGATGCCGCGCAATACCGAATCACGCGCAATCAGCTATGCGCTGAAAACCATCAAGTTGCTCTATCCCGCTGTGGATTGGGTGCAGACGTTCGCCGACGAACGCTGTGGCCGGTTCGGCGTCGTGTATCAGGCGAGCAATTTCGATTACGTCGGCAGCCATCAAACGACGTTCTACGAGCTCGACGGCGAGTGGTATCACAAAATCGCAATGACGACGAAAGGGCGCAAGGCTGGCGCCCGAGGAAATTTCTTGCAGGCGAACGCACACCGCGCCACCGCCCACACATTTAATCAGTTCAGGTATATCCGCTTTCTGAACAAGCGGGCGCGCCGGCGGCTAAACACGAAGCTGTTCAGCCCGAAGCCATACCCGAAACCTGAGAATTCACCCTAACCCGGCACCCGCTGGGTTTTCTTTTTTCATCACCCGACGATCGGGCCAGCCCCGACAGGGGGAGGACATGAAAATGCCTGACAAAAACCCCGACTTGTGGGCGCAACTGATTGCATGGCTTGCCGCTCACAAGGAGGGCGGCGGCTATGCGGCCACGGCTGCGCTAATGGCGTTATTGCGCAGCGCGTACGTTGGCCAGCAGGGATGGACACGCCGACTAATTGACGCCGCAATGTGCGCGATGGTCGCGTATTTCATCAAAGATTGCCTGGATGCGATCGGCTGGGATTCCACCTATGCCTATCTCGGCAGCATGTTTATCGGCTATGCCGGCGTCGACTATTTCGGAAATATGCTGCGCCGCATCGCCAGCAACCGCACTGGCTCCCCACGACAGGAATAATTCATGACTCAGGATCAATTCAAAGAGGCGGCCGGCATTGGCGCCGGACTGGCCGCGCGCTGGTTTCCACATCTGGAGGCAACGTTTGCCGAGTTTGGTATCACGTCGCCAGTGGCGCAGGCAATGTTCATTGCTCAGGTCGGGCATGAATCGACCGGTTTCACTGCGGTCGCGGAATCTTTCAACTACAGCGTTGATGGCCTGATTGCCACATTTGGCCCCAAATCGAAAGCCAAACGGCTGACGGCAGAGCAATGCAAAATGCTGGGGCGCCAGCGCGGAGAATCGGTGGTGCCGGTGAACCGCCAGGCGGCGATCGCGAATCTCGTCTACGGCGGCCGCCTGGGTAACAAATCCACGGGAGACGGTTGGAAATACCGCGGGCGCGGCCTGATCCAGATCACCGGCGCCGACAATTATCGCGCCTGCAGCGCCGGCATCAAAACCGATTTGCTGTTGGTGCCTGACCTGCTGGAAAAAGACGAGTACGCGATGCGCTCCGCCGGCTGGTTCTGGAAATCGCGGAATTGTGGCCAGTACGCCGGCGACGTCGAACGGGTGACGCTGCTAATCAACGGCGGCAATAACGGGCTGGCAGACCGCAAAGAACGATTTGAGCGTGCGCGCCAGGCACTGGCATGAGCGGCTGGCTCTCAAAACTGGCTGGCGGGGGAATGTTGCTCCTGCTGGTGGCGGCAATCTGCTTGGGTGGTTACAGCTCGCTGTTGTCGCACCGGTTAGAGCTGGCACGCCAGCAGGTTGCAGAGCAGAAAAAGACGCTGGCGCAGCAGACAGGACTGATCACCACACTGCGCGCGGATGACGCCCGTAATCGCGCAATGATGGCCGAACAGCAACGGAGAGAGCAGCAACTGCGCCAGCAGGGCGAAAACTACCAGAGGAAATATCAGGATGCCATTAAAAATGACGAGTGCGCCCGCCGCACTGCTCCTGGTGCTGTTCTTGGCCTCCTGCGCGGAACGGACACCACCGCCGCCGGCGCCGCTCGTGCTGTTACCCCCTGAGTCGGTGTTCAACCCCTGCGAACAACCAAAATTGCAGGGTGACACCTGGGGGGATATCGGCAGCCACGCACTGGCGCTGCAAACAGCGTTATCAATCTGCGCCGGCCAGGTGGCCACGCTGAACCAATGGCGGGCAGCCGCCGGGAGAAAACAATGAGCGAAGCTAAGTCGCAAGATGGCAGCACTGTAACGGGGTATCGTGAACTGTCATTTGGCGAAATCGGGAAGATGAATCAATTCAAAGATATCAGCCGCCAGTTCATCAAACTTCTGCGCGAGCATGTTGGCGATGTCCGGGCCGATTGGGAAGCAACGGATTGGGCTCGCCAGGCTGAGATGGATATGAAGCGAGCTTGTATGGCCGCTTGCCGGTCCGTGGCGAAGCCGGATGCTGATTGCTAACACCATCTGCATTACAGGTGGCATTCACTGAGTGCCATCGATAATGCGCAAGCAAAACCATCAACGGATCCTGCCCGGTCACCCTGACTATTATCCGCTGGTGGTTTTTTTATGGAGTAACGCCATGTCGAAACCGGAAGAAAGCGGCCTTGAGCGCGATTACTGTGCCGGTCAGCTTTCTCTGCGTGAGATGGCAAAGATTTACGGCATCAGTGAAGCAGCCATCAGAAAGCGGGCCAAAAAGCATGGTTGGGTACGCAGTGAGAAAACTGGTACGCAACCCGGTACGCAGGTACGCAAAAAAGGTACGCAAAAAGAGAAGGTGCGCACCAAGCCAAAAGCGGCAGGAAAAACCTCAGAAAAAGGCGAGGTGGAACTGACGGTTGATCCTGATGAATATGGTCTGACGTTGCAGCAGGCGTGGTTTGTTCATTGGTGCGTAGTGAGTAAAAGCAGGGTTGAAGCGTACCGCCTGGCTGGCTACGAGGGGACAGGGAACACCGCCTATGTGGGCGCCAGCCGTCTGTACAGAAGGGATAGCGTTCGGCGCGCTATTCGCGACCTGCAGGAAAGAACGGCAAAGCGCTACCAGGCAGACCTCGACGATTTGATAAATCAGCTGGTGGCAATAACCAAAGCTGACCCGAACGACCTGATGCAGTACCGGCGAGTGAATTGTCGTTACTGCTGGGGTGAGGGACACAAATACCAGTGGCGAGATCTGGGCGAGCAACTTAAGGCCGAAAAAAAAGCCGAGGCCGACAACAGGCCTCCGCCGGATTTGTCGGGCGGCATTGGGTTTATCGAAAACATGGATCCCAACCCGGACTGTCCGCATTGCAACGGCGAGGGTGAAGGTTATGTCCACATCCACGACACCCGGGACCATGTCGGCGACGCGCGATTTTATTTCACTGGTGTGAAGGAAACGAAATTCGGCATCGAGATCCAAACGGAGGATAAGAAAGCCGCTCGGGCCATGTTGATCCAACTCATCACGAAACTGGATCTGAATAATCCGGCGAGTGATGTACCGAGAGGCCTCGACGATTTCTATGCAGATATTGGACAAAGCAAGCCTGAATCCAGCGCTCCGGCAGTTCTGGACGACAAAGGCGAGGAATAAGGTTTTATACGGTGGGCGAACCTCATCGAAGTCATGGGACGCCGCCGGCTTTGCGACGTTCCTGAGCGACAAATACCGCCTGCGTTTTTTATGCACGCGCCAGATCCAAAACAAAATTGAGGAATCGGTGTACGCGTTGCTGAAAATTCAGATCGAGCGGTTTGGCCTGCGTCATCGCTTCCGCATTCTGGACAACAAAATCATCAACCGGTTTACCGGCAGTGAATTCATGTTTTACGGGTTGTGGCGACACGTTGACGAGATCAAGTCGCTGGAAAGCATCGATGTGCTCTGGAACGAAGAGGCGCACGCGATGACAGAGGCTCAATGGGAAATTCTGGAGCCAACGATCCGTAAGGAAGGATCGGAGTGCTGGTTTTTGTTCAACCCGCGTTTAACGACTGATTTTGTCTGGCGAAATTTCGTTGTTACGCCGCCGCCTGACACGCTGGTCAGAAAAATAAATTTCGACGAAAACCCGTTTCTCAGTCGCACCATCATGAACGTGATCGAGGCCGCCAAGGCCCGCGATGAGGAAATGTTCGAGCACGTTTATCTCGGCGTGCCTCGCACGGACGACGATGAAGCCATTATCAAGCTCTCGTGGATAGAGGCCGCTGTCGACGCTCACAAGGCGCTCAACATCGAACCGGCCGGCCGCCGGCGCGTAGGCTTTGACGTTGCCGACAGCGGCGCTGATAAGTGCGCCAACGTGTATGCGCATGGTTCGGTGGCGCTTTGGGCTGATGAATGGAAAGCACTTGAAGACGAGCTGATGAAAAGCTGTAAACGCACGTACAACGTTGCGTTGAAGCATGATGCGGCGATCGTGTACGACAGCATCGGCGTTGGTGCATCGAGTGGCTCTAAGTTTGCCGAAATAAACGAGGAACGTGAAAACGCCAGTGATTGGGGCGCGGAAGCGATCGAGTATTTCAAATTTAACGCCGGCGGTGCGGTCTTCGAGCCAGAGCGTGAATATCAGCCAGGCATCACCAATAAAGATTTTTTCGCAAATATAAAAGCGCAGGCCTGGTGGCTTGTCGCTGACCGCTTCCGTAATACGTACAACGTGATTAACGGGAAGGAAAAACGCGAGAGCTTTACTGACGACCAGCTGATCAGCATCGATTCCGATTGTCCGCTGCTGGACAAACTCAAATTTGAGTTATCCACGCCGAAACGCGATTTCGATAAAAACGGGCGCGTGAAAGTGGAAACGAAAGACGATCTGAAAAAGCGCGACATTCCATCACCAAACGTCGCCGACGCTTTCATTATGGCCTTTGCGCCGATCGAGATGCCGCTCGTGATTTCCGATGACTTCCTGGAGAATATTTGATGTGGCCCTTTAAGCGAAAAAAACCGAGTAACGAGGCGCCGCCAGTGCAGGAGGCGCCAAAGTCGCCAGGTATTGCGATCAGCGACGAGATGCTCGCCGAGGTCGGACACAAAAAGCGGCGTGAGTTCGAGAAATACGAACCGCCGGCCGGTGTTATCCCTGACGGTATCCGCAGTGCGATTCTTGCGATGGATGCAACGCCATACGATTCACTGAACGGCAGCTACCCCGATTACGTTTTCGGCGGCTTCCCAGGCTATCCCTATTTGGCGCAACTCGCCCAGCTGCCGGAATATCGCCGGATAGTGAGCGTGATCGCCGAGGAAATGACCCGCAAATGGATCAAGGTTAAAGCGGCCAGTGACGGGGATGAAAGCAAGGCTGACCGCATCGCGTTGCTCGTTAAGGCGATGGAGCGTTACAAGGTGCAGGATATTTTCCGCCTGGCTATTGAGCACGACGGATTTTTCGGCCGCGGCCAGATATACATCGATGTGCGTTCCCCGCGCGGTTTGTCCGCGTGGACGGATCCGGAGGAGCTGCAATCACGGCTGTTCCTGTCCAACAAAAAAATCACGCCCGGCTCGCTGGTGGGCTTTCGCGTGATTGAGCCGGTATGGACTTACCCAGGCATCTACAACGCCGATAACCCGCTGAGCGATGATTTCTACAAGCCGGCGGAGTGGTTCGTGATGGGTAAGACCGTGCACGCTAGCCGCATGTTGGATCTGATTTCCCGGCCGGTGCCTGACATGTTGAAGCCGGCCTATAACTTCGGTGGCTTGTCACTGACGCAAATCGCCGAGCCCTACGTCAATAACTGGCTGCGTACCCGCGATAGCGTGGGTGATGTGCTTCATTCCTTCTCCCTGAGCGGCATCAGCACGAACATGACGAATGCGTTAAGCGGAAAGAACGATCCCAACTATGCCAAGCGCGCGGAGCTGTATAACCGCACGCGGGACACGCGCGGCTTGTTGATACTGGACAAGGCGCAGGAAGAGTTCTTCCAGTTCAACACGCCACTGAGCGGACTGGATACGCTACAGGCGCAGGCACAAGAGCACATGTTCTTTGTCAGCGCGATCCCGTCGGTGAAATTCGCAGGCCTGAGCCCCACGGGGTTGAATGCCTCGAGCGAGGGCGAGATCAAGGTGTTCTACGACACGATAGCGGCCGGCGCGTCCAGATTGCTCAAGCACCCGATAAAGCGCGTGATGGACATTATCCAGTTGTCGGAGTTTGGCGACATCGATCCGGACATCACCTTTGAATTCGAATCCCTGCACGAAATGACGCGTGAACAGCAGGCCGCCATCCGCAAAACAGAAGCGGAGACGGACCAGATTTACGAGAGTATCGGCGCGGTGACGAATAACGAGGTGCGCGAAAAATTGGCCTCGGATCCGAACAGCCCCTACAGCGGTCTGGATTTAAGCGGGGAGATTGAGATTGACGACGACGAAGACGACGAAAACTTCAACCTCGAGGAAAGCGCGTCGGAAAAAGACCCTCCGTCAGATCCGACCAAACGCGGGGATTGAGGCCTGGTACCGGCGGCAGCTGGATAGGGCGGTGCAGGAGCTGCACAACAGCACGCTCTATTGGCTGCGCGCCGAATACCGGCAGACCGGGCTGGCGCAGGATGCCTCACCGGCGATCATGATGCGTGATGCCATGCGCAAATTGTCGCGGCGCTGGCGAAAAAAATTCGATGTGCTGGCCGGGAAACTGGCTGAGCGTTTCGCTTCTGATGTGATGAAGAATAGCGATGCGTCGCTTTCCACTGCATTGCAGCAGGCCGGTTTCACGGTGCCCTTCAAAATGACGGCGGAAATGAACAACGCGCTGCAGGCGACCATCACCGAGAACGTCAATCTGATCCGCTCCATTCCGCAGCAATACCTCACGCAGGTCGAAACGCTGGTAATGCAGTCGGTATCTCGCGGGCGTGATCTCGGCACCCTGACAAAAGAGCTGCAACAGCGCTATGGCGTCACCCGGCGCCGGGCGGCTTTTATCGCGCTGGATCAGAACAACAAGGCAACGTCTGCCATGCAGTCGGCGCGCCAGCGTGCGCTTGGCATCCGCCGGGGGCGGTGGCGCCATTCCCACGCAGGGAAAGAGCCGCGCATCTCCCATGTGAAAGCCGACGGCAAAGAGTTCGATCTGGACAAAGGCATGTTTATCGATGGCGAATGGATCATGCCAGGGCAAAAAATACGTTGCAGGTGTGGATGGGAGGCGATTTTACCGGGACTGGAGTAATGAATGACGACTGAACGACTGGCATTTGACCGGGGTTCGGTGCGGCAAATTGATAAGGTCGGACGGCTGCAGGTCGAACGCAGCAACATCAGCAAGGCCAACGTGTGCGGCTATTACGGGCGTGAAATCCCGAATTCCGAGGCGCTAGGACTTGAGCCCGACCGGCTGTACATGCTGTACCGCGACCCCGACGAGCTGCGCAAGGCAGCGAAAACCTTCAATAACATCCCCATCCTTTGCCGACACAAGCCTGATTACCCAGGCGCGCCCGCGCGTGAGCTTCGGGTGGGGACAACGCACGCCAACAGTGATTTTGATGGCACCTACCTAACAAACGGATTGTCGATTTGGGACAACTCCGCCATCGCCGGTATCGAGACCGACGAGCAACGAGAACTGTCATCGTCGTATGCGTACGTCGCTGACATGACCCCAGGCGTTACCCCGGATGGCGTCAAATTTGACGGCGTGATGCGGGATATCGTCGGTAACCACGTGGCGCTGGTCGGTGACGGCCGGGCCGGATCCGATGTGCTGGTATTTGATTGCCTCCCGAAGGAGTTACAAAACATGAAATTAAATCGTAAGGGTGTCGCCATGCGCGCAGCGCTGGGCGCCTATCTTAAACCTCGCCTGGCGCAAGACGCCTCGCCGAAAGACCTCACGCAATTGGTGGGCCAGCATAAACGCCCCAACGCGATCGCGAATGCGGTCAAATCCGCGTTTTCCGGCCGCCTGGCGCAGGATATGGAAATCGAGCCGGCCGAGCTTGCCGAACTGATGGAGGCCGCCGAAGAAGTGGTCGAGCCGGAAGAGAACGGGCCAGCGTTTGATACCGAAAACCCACTGGAAAGCATCCTGGCGCTGTTGTCCGACAAAGTGCCGGAGGAAGTGCTGGAAAAAATCAAAGCGGTACTGATGCCGGCTGCGGATGACACCCCGGACGATCCAGCAAAAGACCCGGTAAAACCGAATCCCGATACGGTCAGCAAACCGGCGATGGACGCGGCTATCAGGCTGGCGGCTGACAACGCCACCAAGGCGGCGGCGAAAAACTTCCAGGCGGTTCGCACCGCTGAAAGTGAGGTGCGCCCCCTGATTGGTGACGTGGTGGCGATGGACTCCGCCGAGGAGGTTTACCGCACCGCGCTCGAACAGGCCGGGATCGATATCACCGACGTACACCCAAGCGCCTTCCGCGGCATGGTGAAGTATGCCGTAGAGCAAAAACGGGCCGTCAAAGCGCCGAAACTGGCCCATGACTCCGCGGCTGCATCGTCTTTCGCTGCCGACTTCCCTACCGCCGGCAAACTTAAACGAGGTTATTAACATGTCAAGATTTCAGACGAGCATTAACCAATACCCGGCTCCGGGTATTGAGGGGGCTTTTGCCAGTAACAACCCATACACCAGCTATGTGGCCAGTGAGGGGGCATTGGTCACCGGTGCCGACGGGTTAACCATTGGGCGATTTGCCTGGGTGGTGAAGGGCGTGGCATCGAACAAAGGCACTGGCGCGCCGTCGGGGTTTGTTCCTCGCGATGGCCAGGCGTCAATCGTTAAATGGCTGGGCGCGGCGTCTAACGTGATCCAGCCGGGGCGAGAGTGCACGCTGCACACCGGCGGTGATTACTGGGCGGTTACCACGACAGCGGCCACTGTCGGCCAAAAAGTGTTTGCGTCACTGACCACCGGCGAGATTGCTACCGGTGCCGCCGGCGCGACCATTGAAGGCTTTGCGGAAACGGCATTCTCGGTGGCCAGCGCCGCGGCGGCCAAAGAACGTATCAAAATCAGCACCTGGAGCAAGTGATGAATAAATTTAAGCAGCATTACGCTACCGCCAGCCGCGATTACGGCATCATCCTGCCGGGCGCGCAGGCTTACCTGCCGCCGGAGTACGCGAGCGATTTCGCGCTGGCGATGGATGCGCAGCCTAATCTGGTAACGGTCTCAAACTCCGGCGTGCCGGCCTATTTCACCAACTACGTTGATCCAGAATTAATTCGTGTGCTGGTGACACCGATGAAAGCGGCCCAAATCCTGGGCGAAACCAAAAAGGGCGACTGGACGACGCTGACCACTCAATTCCCGATCGTGGAATCAGCCGGTGACACCAGCTCTTACGGCGACTACAACAACAACGGCATGGTAACCGCGAACGCAAACTGGGTGCCGCGTCAGAGCTACCACTACCAGACGCATACCCGCTGGGGTGAACGCGAACTGGACATGTACGGCGCGGCGCGCATCGGCTGGGCGGCGGAGTTGAATGTCGCGTCTGCCCTGGTGCTAAACAAGTTCCAGAATAAATCCTACTTCTACGGCATCGAGGGCTTGCAGAACTACGGCCTGCTGAACGATCCATCGCTGTCGGCGCCGATTACCCCGATTGACGTCGGCGGTAAGTTGAAATGGGGCGATAAGGACGCCGAGGCGATTTATAACGACATCGTCAAGCTGTACAAGCAGCTCGTCAGTCAGACCAAAGGGCATGTCGAGCGTACCGACGCGATGAAGCTGAATATGTCTCCGTTGTCGGAAGCCAACCTGACGAAGACCAACCAATACAAGGTCAACGTTGCAGACCTGCTGCAGAAAAACTTCCCGGGTATGACCATCGAAACGGCGGTGGAGTATTCCAGCGACGCGGGTGAAGTGGTTCAGCTGATTGCCGAGCGTCTCGGGGAGAACGACACCGGTTACTGTGCGTTCACTGAGAAAATGCGCGCGCACGCCGTGGTGACGGAGTCTTCAGCCTGGCACCAGAAAAAATCCGCCGGTACCTGGGGGGCGATCATTCGCCAACCGCTGGCTTACGCACAAATGTTGGGGGTTTAAAAGATGGCAGAGCAAGTAACAGTTGGCTGCAAATTGCCGAACGGTTTGGTGTTGGAAGTCGACGGCCATCAGCAGGCGGTCGCGGGTTACCGCGGCGAAGATGTGCGCATTATCGGCGGCTATGGCCTCACACCGGTCGATAAGGAACTGTGGGATGCCTGGTTGAAGATCCACAAAGATCAACCGTATGTAAAAAACGGTGTGATCTTCGCCCAGGAGAATGGCAACAGCGCCCGTGCGCAGGCCAAAGAGCAGGAAAAGTTGACGTCAGGCCTTGACCCATTGCCGCAGAACAACCCGGCGCCGGGGATCAAGCGTGATGATGAAGCGATGAATAAGGAGGAGTAATGCATGGGCGCCGTGGTTTTCAACATCAAGGCATTTCGGGCGCTTTACCCGGCGTTTGCAACGGGATGCGGATCGGCGCCAAGTGATGACCTGCTCGAGGCGCTGTTCAATCAGGCCTCGACCCTCTACCTCGATAATACCGATGAAAGCAAAGTGCAGGATCTGAAAGAGCGCGAGCAGTTATTTTTCCTGCTTGTTGCTCATCTCTGTGCGTTGCGTGGATTTGGTTCAGGACAGTCGGGCGGTCAGGGAAGCGGCCTTGTTGGCCGCATTACCAGTGCCTCAGAGGGATCGGTTTCTGTATCGGTGGACAGCGCCGGCAGTAACGATCAGTCATGGTGGTATCTGCAGACTCCCTATGGCGCGGATTATTGGCAAGCGACCGCGCCCTACAGGACGATGGTTTATCACCCGGGCTCATCGCCATCGCGCTATCCAGATCACTACTATCGGCCGGTCAGGCGGGGGCGCTAAATGGGTGCCAGTGTTCGCGGCGGTGCCGCGTTTAAAGCGCGCCTGGCGCAAATTGCCGACGGGTTGTCTTCGGGCAAGAGCCTCAAGGTGGGTTTTTTGGCCGATGCGACCTATGAAGACGGGACCCCGGTTGCGCTGGTGGCCGCCGCGAACGAGTTCGGAAAAATGGTGATGACCAAGGCCGGGGAGTCCTATTTTCAGCTGCCGCGGCCTTTTTTTCGCAACATGATTTCAGCCAACAGTGCGCAGTGGCCCGGTGAGTTTTCGCAGCTTATCCGTTCATCAAATTATGACGCGCGGTTAGCGCTTGGATTGATGGGGGAGCGGATAAAAAGCCAGCTTCAGGATTCTATCCGGGAGCTCAATTCTCCGCCGTTGGCGGAGTCGACCATTAAGCGCAAAGGGTTCGATAAGCCGCTGGTCGACACTGGCCACATGCAGAACAGCGTCGACTATGCCGTTGATGGAGGTGATGAGTGAATTTGCACGGTATTGTTTCGCGCGCCGTCGGCGCGGTTAATCCCTTCGTTGAGGCGCAGATTTATCGATCTCTCGGTGCTGAAAAACGTGAGGATTATTCCCGGGCGCCGGCCTATGACGCGCCCATTCCGATGATGGTACAAAAACAGGCTGTTACCCAGGGCGACACACGGCACCTGGACAACCTGAATATTCAGGGGGTGTTCACGTCCATCTATACGAACGGGAACTGGTGCGGTGTGAGCCGACCGAAGCAGGTCGGCGGTGACAAATTCGTCATCGCGGGCGAAACGTGGCTTGTGGTGGCGGTGCCGGAGAACTGGCCGGATTGGACGAGGGTTGTTGCATGTCTGCAAACGTAACGCTCTCGATCACTGAAAGCGATCTCTATAAAGCCCTTGGCGATTTTCTCCAGGGGCTTTTTGTTGATGCGCAGATCGAGCGCACCCAGCAAAACGGGGTGCCGATGCCACAGGGCGAATTCATCGCGATGACTTCGCTGAATTCTGCCGGTTTATCTACGGCGGTGGTGAAGTACACGCCGCCACCGGCGGCCGGAATGGGTACGCAACACATCACGCGCACCACGCGCTGGGAATGTCAGCTTGATTTCTTTGGCGACAGCGCGGAGCGAAATTCCCTGATGTTCGCCACGCTGATCCGCTCGGAGTTTGGCACCTCCGCTTTTCGCTGCTCCGGGGGCGTCTTAACGCCGCTCTACTGTAGCGATCCCCGTCAGACCACGATGATTAACGGCGAGTGGCAATACGAACCGCGCTGGACGCTGGAATTCATCGCGCAAATCAAACCGGTGGTCAGTGCGCCTCTGGCGTTCTTCGACAACGTGACCATCAAAACGACCACAACGGAGTCCATCGATGGCAATTCCAATCAGTAAAGACGTAAAAATCAAACCGGGCGTGCTATCCGCCGTGGGTAATGCGGTCGACCTCAACGGCCTGCTTTTAACCGACAGCCCTTACGTACCGATCGGCGACGTCCCTTCGTTTTCGTCACCCTCGAGCGTGGCCGATTATTTCGGTGGTAACTCTGACGAATACGTTATGGCATCCATGTATTTTCAGGGCTACAACAACGCGACAAAATCTCCGGGGGCGTTGCTGTTCGCCCGATTCAACCGCGCGCCGGCGGCCGCATGGTTGCGCAGCGGATCGTTTAAAGGGGTGACGGTCGAGAAGCTGAAAAAAATCTCCGGTACGCTCACGATCAGCATCAGCGGGAAGAATGCCAGTGCGGAAGTCAATTTCAGCGCGGTAACCAGTTTTGCGGAGGCGGCCGCCGCGTTGCAAACCTCATTGACGGCCGCCGTGGCGACGGTGGTATATGACACCACGCACAATGCCTTCATCATCACTGCTGCAGGCGCCAAGCCGGAAGCGACGACTATCGCGTATGCGACCGGCACCGCAGCGGCACCCATGAAGATGACCAGCGATCTCGGCGCCAAGATCTCCCAGGGGGCGCCGGTGGCAGTGGTTCCCGCGCTGTTCACGGCAATCATCGCCAAGTCGCAGCAGTGGGCCTCATTCTCGACCGTTTTCGAGTGCAAGGATGATGAACACCTGGCGTTGTCCGCATGGGCCAGCGCGCAGGAGGAGCGCTTTTTCTATGTGGCGTGGACCACCAACGAAAAAGCCCGAATTACGGGCAATCAGGACCACATCGCGTACAAGATCATCACCGTGAACAATTACGGGAGTGTCGTGCCGGTGTTCTGCACTCACGTGAAAAAACCTGCATCCGTATTGGGATATGCCGCTGCGCTGGACTTTACCCGCACTGAAGGGCGCGTGCCGTTCAAATTCCGCGAATACAACGGGCTGGCGGCCGATGTGACCAGCGGTGATGAGTACGACGTGCTGATCGCCAATGGCTATAACTTCTACGGCAAGTACGCCGCCAATAACATCGTCGAGGATTATTGGGCGGATGGCTCGATCACCGGCGATTTCAAATGGCTGGACAGCTTCGCCGGGCAAATTTGGCTGAACGCCAACCTGCAGGGCGCGGTGCTGGCGCTGTTCAAATCCAACAAGACGATCCCCTACAACAACGCTGGGCGCGCGCTGGTTGCAACCTCGATGACCGATGTGATCGAGCAGTTTAAAGCATGGGGCGGCATTCGTGCCGGGGTGACACTGTCCGCGGCGCAAAAACTGGAGATCAGCAACGCAGTAGGGGAAGACGTGTCGGCGACAATTTTCGCGACGGGGTACTACCTCTATGTCGGTGAAATGCTGCCGGCCCTTCGTCCTGCTCGCACCAGCCCGAACTGCGCGTTGTGGTACAGCGACGGCGGCAGCATCCAGAAATTGAATATTGCATCGACGGAGGTTCAATAATGTCCAACACCATCACTTCTGCCGACGCCATCATTACGCTGTCGGTAATGAACCTGTACCCGTCAGGCGTGCAGCTGCAGGGCTTCGCTGCGGATAATATCTACGGGACCGACGCACTGAGCCTGGCGGAAACGGTGCGCGGCGCCGACGGCAAGTTATCGGCCGGCTTCATTTACGGCAACATCAACCAGACGATCTACATTATGCCGGATTCGGAGAGCCGGGACGTGTTCGATACCTGGGCGACCACATCGCGCGCCAGCGTGGCGGTGTTCCGCTGCAATGCAACGGTTATCCTGCCGGCGCTCAAGCGCAAATATAAATGCGTGAACGGCGTGCTGAAGCAGTGGAAGGCGCTACCGGATGCCGGCCGCATTCTGCAGGCCAGCCAGGCGATCATCGAATGGGAATCCATCACTCCAGAGGCGTTTAACTGATGGCACGTAAAGAGACGTTTATCACTATCGACGCCGCCGGGCGCGATCAGGGCAAGGTTTTCTACATCAAGGAAATGTCGGCGTCACAGGCTGAATGGTGGGCTTTGCGGGCGCTCATGGCGATGGGGCGCGGCGGCGTCGAGATCCCCGATAATTTACGCAGCATGGGGATCGCGGCGATGGCTGTTGAGGGCTTAAAGGCGATTTCGAAGATCCACCCGGATGAGGCCAAGCCGCTGCTTGATGAGTTGATGACCTGTGTTCAGGCCGTGCCGAATCCAGCGGATAAAACCGTGGTCCGCCCCTTGATTGAAGCCGATATCGATGAAGTGGCCACACGCCTTAACCTGAGCGCGGAGGTGTTCAAACTGCACGTGGATTTTTTCGCTACCGCCGGCCGCTAGATATCCCGCCTCGTTTTGCCAATCCTGACAGGCCGTTTGGGCTTGTTGATTACACCAACGTCCCGCACACCATCGCCACCGTGATTTCCGCCGGCAAAGCCTCCAAGGCTGAGCTGGATGCGGTGCTTGGTGTGCAGGACTTGTGGGATTTGTTGGAAATCATCCAGGTGGACGCCCATAACGCACGCGTAATGCAGGAGGGGAAATAATGGCAATGGTACTTGACGAGCTCGTCCTCGCCCTGGGTATTGACGACAAAAACTTCAGCGCTGGCGAGCAGGCGGTAGTGGCGGGGCTTGACCGCCTGACAGCGGTCATGGAGAACGTTGCGCAGGCGTTCGACACCGGCGAGAAGAAAAGCAGCGAGGCGCTGGATAAAACCGGGAAAAAAGCCGACAAAACCGCCAAAGACATGGAAGCCAGCGGCAAAAAGGCGGCGTCGTTCTTTTCCAGTATTCGCGCCCAGGTGCTGGCGCTGGCCGGCGTCACGTTGTCGCTGGGCGGCCTCAAAAGCTTTGTTACCGGGTTCACCAGTAACCTGAACCAATTGGCGACGGCGGCCGATGCCTTTGGCATGTCGGCCAAATCGCTGGATGGCTGGACCAAGGCGGGCGAGGCGTTCGGTGTCAGTGCCAACGAGATCGTGGGCGCGTTCTCCCGCATCAACGATGCAAAGGCACGCTTAAAATCTGGCCTTGGGCTGGATCCTCAACTTCAAAGCCTGCTATTGGCCGTCAACCAGGCGGGCGCCAATATCGATCTGGGCCGGGATGGGACTGAAGATATTGTCCGCAAATTGGCAGCCGCATTTCCAAACCTGAATAAGGATCAGCAGCAGGCCTATGGCAGTGAGCTGGGGTATGGCTACGCCGCGCAGCAATGGTTCGGATCTGGCCATGCGTTGCGCGATGTTGACCGATTTACAGCGCGCTCAGGCGTTGACGATCAGTCAATCGCGGCGGCGCGGAAGTTTCGCCAGCAGTGGGCAGAGATCAGCCAGGCCTTTGAGAAAACGGGATACATCCTCTTTAACGCGCTGCTGCCTTACATCAAACAGTTCAACGCGTGGCTGAATGATCTGGCGAACTGGATGGCACAGCACCCGGATGAAATCAAAGCCGCGGTGCAGGGCGTGTTCGATGTTCTGTCGAACATTGTTGGTGTCGCCGGTGAAGCCGCCAATGCGGTAGGAGGCTGGCAGAACGCCATTCTGCTGCTGGTTAGCGCATCGGTGGGTGGCAAGCTGCTTTCCCTGTTTAAAGGTCTCAGCGGGGCGCTGATGGGGCCTGCTGGCCTTATTGCAGCTCTGGTGGCGCTTGAGGAGTTTGTTGTTAAACCCCTCGAGGAAAAATACCCTGCGCTGAAAAATAACCCCGTTGCGGATGCCCTGAACAATCTGCCATTCAGTGACAAGGTAGAGGAGTGGGGAAAATCCGCTCGCGATTGGGTTAAGGATACATTCAGGATCAATCTGCCATTCAGTGACAAGGTAGAGGAGTGGGGAAAATCCGCTCACGATTGGGTTAAGGATACATTCGGGATCAATCTTCCGCGTGGTGATGGTTACGGGCAAGGCCAGGCTCCGACGCAGTTTGCTCAATCTGTACGCCGGCCACAGCCAACAAAGGCCGGTGAGGAAATGCTGGCGTGGCTGCAGCCGAAACTCAGCAAGCTGGAGGAAACGTTCGGGCTCCCTGCCGGGCTGCTGCGCAGCATGGTGATCACGGAGTCAGGCGGCGATACTCAGGCTGTATCGAAAGCGGGCGCCAAAGGGCCGTTTCAGTTCATGCCAGGCACGGCGAAGGACTTCGGGCTGGTCGGCGATGACGTTTTTGATCCGGAGAAATCAGCCCATGCTGCAGCGCGCTACATGTCGCAGCTGCTGAAAATGTTCGATGGTGATCTGGGTAAGGCGCTGGCGGCGTATAACTGGGGCCAGGGTAATGTTGAGCGCAAAGGGCTCGGCGCGGCCCCGCAGGAAACGCGGGAATACGTGCCGAAGGTGTTGTCGAATTTGCCTCAGCCAGGCGCAGGCATGGCGGCGCAGGCGCGCCAGCCGCTCGGCGGTTCGCAATCCACGATCACCGAAACAACCCATATCGGCACTCTGCAGGTGAATTCGCCGGCAGACAGCACGAAAGGGATCATCGACGACGCAAGGCAAAAAATTAATCGCTCCAGCCTTGTGGGCGCGTATGCATCGGGAGTATCGACATGAGGTTTTCCCTGAATCAGGCCACTGTACTGAATGCTGTGCGGGGCGGTGGCCTGCTGTCTGTCGTTAACAGCGTGCTGGCACCGGGATACGGAATTTATTATGCCTCCGGCGCCAGTGTTGGCACGAAGCCCTTTTCGCCAACGTCATTTGTCGTTATCGAAGTGGGGGGCGAAGCGTCGATCACTACTGCACCGATCGAGCGAGGTGGTTACACGTCGTTCAACAAGGTGCAGCGGCCGGCAGAATTACACATTACGTTTACCGTGGAGGGCTGGACAGGGTTTTCAGGCGGGCTTCCGAACCTGACCAATCTCACGCTGACATCCCGCTCGGACGTGCTGGCCACCCTGGAGACGATGCGAACAACGGCGGAGGTTTATGACATCGAAACCCCCGACAAAACCTATTCGTCCTATGACCTGACCAAATACGATTATCGGATCCGAAGCGACGGCGGCCCGACGTTGCTTACGGTAACGGCGGTTTTTCAGGACGTGCAGGACGTGGCCGAGGTGACCGTCAGCAGCGAGACATCGCAGGCCGACACTACCAATAATCAAATCACCCAGGGAGCGAGCGCCAAAACGGAGCTCGTTACCTCTTCAACGAGTGGTTCCACCCTTTCTGATGTGAAGAAAGCGATCTCCGGCGTGCAGCGCTCGGCGTCGGAATTGGTTGGGAACATTGCCGATAAGGTTTCGTCAGCGGTCGAGGATGTGACCAAACCTCTCGGAGAGGTCACCGTCAGCGCGACGCAAAAGTTGGATGCAGCGGTCAAGCAATTGGCGGGGAGTTTAACCTGATGCTGGAAATTGTACTCAAGCCCCTCAAGTCTCAACGGTTCACCGTCTCCCTGAATAATCAGGCCTGTGAAATTCGTCTGGCACAGCGTACCACGGGGCTATATATCGATCTTACCGTTAACGGCACTCCCTGCCTGCAGGGGGTGTTGTGCCTGAACGGCAACAAGATCGTGCGTTACGGCTATCTGCCATTCGCCGGCGAATTATTTTTCGCTGACCTGGCGGGAAACGCGGATCCTGAATGGTCCGGCCTGGGTGAGCGTTTCAAACTTTACTACCTTGCGCCGGAGGAAATGCCGTGAGCTATCAACAACGGGATATCAGGGTGGAGTTTACCCTGGCAGAGGGGCGAACGTTTGACGATCGGGGTAACGTGCTTACCGTCAAAAATGCGCGCTGTTATATAAGCCTGGCGGCGTATGGCGGGATTGCTGGCACGCAAATTACGCTTTATCTGTGGGGGCTCGTGGCCCAGCAGATGGCGGCGCTGAGCTACAAAGGGATTTGGATCGATGGGGCCAAGCCTAATCGGATCCGCGTATGGGCTGCTGACCGCCTGATTTTCGAAGGGTTTATCAGTGATGCATATGCGGATTACAACCAGGCGCCGGATGTGCCGCTAATTATTACGGCGAACATGATGTTTTATCTGCGGGCGAAAAAGGTGTCGCCATTCAGCGCGAAAGGCCCCGTCTCGATCGATGACATTTTGATGCCAATGGCATCATCAGTGGGGCTGAAATATGAGAATCAGGGCGTTAAACGCACGCTGCCCGATCCGTATTTCCAGGGAGATATCACGCAGCAGATGATCGAGGCGGCACGGGCTGTTGATGCCGAGATCGATATCAACGTGGAGAAGGTGACGATCTGGCCAAAGGGAGTATCCCGAAAAGAGCCGGCATTGTTCGTTTCTCCCGACCACGGATTAATCGGATATCCCATTTTTACCAATGTTGGGCTGAGCATTTCATGTCTGTTCTGTCCTGATATTTTTATTGGTCGCAAATTGTCGTTGGTGACCTCACTCCCGAACGCCAGCGGCCGCTATGCGGTGCTCGGTGCAATGCACACGTTAACCTCATGGATTGAGGGCGGCCAATGTTCAACATCCTGCGAATTGTTGCGGCAACCCGGGGGCTGATATGGAGAATTTTCATGTAAACGGCTCCGATCTGAATGGTGATATCAACGCGCAGGACTTCGTTATGCGCCAGTTTCTGGGGCGTCATGCGTTTATCACGTTGGGTAGGGTGATCAATGCCAATGGGGAGCACGTGGACATTCGCCCTATGGTGATGGCCGTCGCTGGCGACGGCTCACCTATCCCGCATGAGGTGATTTACAACGTGCCGGTATGGCGTCTACAGGGTGGCCAAAGTGCGGTGATTATGCCACCGAAAGCCGGTGATATTGGGTTCATAGCGATTTGCGATCGGGATATCAGCGGGGTTAAAGCCACGCGCCAGCCCGCGATGCCCGGTTCAAGGCGCACGCACAGCCTGTCAGATGCGATCTATCTGGGTGGTGTGCTGAATGGTGACCCGGTGCAATTTGTCGAGTTTGCCGATCAGCAGATCAATGTAACTTCACCCTGGAAAATTACGCTGAATGCGCCGGATGTTGAAACCAATGCATCGAAGCGCTTTGCCGTTAACTCGCCGGAAATCGCACTGAACGGCGCGACCGAGGTGAGCCAGAAGTTTACAGCCAAAGGCAAAGCGGAACTGTCCGCCGGCGCCACGATTAGTGGCATCGAGTTTGGTGACCACGTGCATGGTGGCGTGCAATCAGGCAGCGCGCAGACGAATAAACCGCAATAGGGGGCATGATGCAAACTCGCTCACTTCTTCTCGATACGAATACCTGGGATCTGATGCTGGACGACAAAGGCAACCTGGCGGTCACGGACAATCCTTATGCGGTGGCGCAGGATGTGGCGTGCGCCTGCAGCACTTTCCTTGGCGAGTGTTGGTATGACAACACGCTCGGAATTCCTTATTACCCGCGGATCCTCGGCCATTGGCCCGGCACGCAGCTGATTAACACCAAAATGCAGCAGGAGGCGATGAAACTGCCGACGGTCTCCAGCGCGCTGTGTACGGCAGTCTCTGATGGCGATCGCCGCATTGGTGGCGTAATGACGATCACCGATACCAATTTCAACGATTACACGGTGCTGTTATGACGGATGAAAACACCAATTACACAACTGCGGTACCGGCGGTTACGTTTTCAAAAACGGGGCTGCTGGTGCCGGATGAGGTGGACATACTAAACGGCCGGTTAACCGATTTCTCCACCGCGCTGGGGAGCTCGATGGGGACCAGTCTGACAAGCCCACAGGGGCAGCTGGCGATGAGCGATTCGGCCATCATCGCCGATAAGAACGATCAGTTGCTGGCGATCGCGAACCAGGTGAACGCGGACTACAGCAGCGGCAGGTTTCAGGATGCGATTGGCCGGGTTTATTTCCTCGACCGCATCGGTGCCACCGGCACGACAGTAACCGGGACGTGCTCAGGGCTGGTGGATACGCTGATCCCTGCTGGAAGCCTGGCACAGGATGAAGCAGGGTATCTCTACGCCAGCCTTTCCGATGCAACGATCGGCGCCGCCGGTAGCGTTGATGTGGTTTTCCAGAACCTCACGACAGGCCCGATCGGTTGCCCCATTGGTGCGCTCAGCAAGGTCTACAAAGCGATCCCTGGCTGGTCAGGTGTGACCAACCGCGCCGCCGGGGTGCCGGGCAACAATGAGGAGAGCAGAGCCGACTTTGAGCACCGCCGACGCAATTCCGTTGCCAACAATGCCCGGAATACATTGAACGCGATCCGCGGCGAGATCCTCGCAAAAGTTCCCAACGTAGTGGACGTATACGTTACGCATAACCCGACCCCGGTAGACAGACAAGTCGGCCCATCCAAATATACATTGAAGAAAAATTCGTTCTACGTTGGCGTATATGGTGGAAAGGCTGAGGATATCGCGGATGCTATCTGGCGCAAGGCGCCGCCCGGTGTCGACATGAATGGTGATTCTTCATACACGATTGCAGATACCGACGGCTATGAGCCGCCATATCCGGAGTATGTGATCACCTGGCAGGGGTTGAAGCCGGTGAGCGTGTCAGTGAGGGTTATCCTGAGAAAAAGCGAATATTTACCATCGGACATTACCGATCAGGTAAAGAGTAAAGTGATTGCGGCATTCAATGGCGCTGATGGGGGCAATCGAGCGCGTGCAGCGGCTGCGCTGGCCGCCGGGCGATTCTATGCGGGCATTTACAGCATTGACCCTTCAAACATCGATATTCTCAGCCTAGCGCTGAGCAGGAATGGTAACGCCTTTTCCTCATCCCTCCAGTTTGGTATCGACGAAATTCCGACGCTGGATCCGAACAATATCAGCGTATAGCTGCAGGAGGTCTAAATTGCAGAATGTGGCCGCCACTGTGCTCGCACAGTACGCCGCCAGCCCCCGCCTTAACGCCCTGATCGGCAGCTTCAACGAAGCCGTTTCCCCCGAAAAGTTCGTCGATGATTTTTACGATCTGATCTGGAACATCAAAACCGCAGAGACCTATGGCCTCGATGTGTGGGGAAAAATTGTGGACGTAAGCCGGCGGCTAACGGTCGACGACGACTTTAATTATTTGGGGTTCAGTGAGGCGCGGCTGGATACGCCAACGCGGACAGATCCCCGCCCATTTGACCAGGCGCCGTTCTATAGCGGTGAGAGCACAACGCAGACCATTGAACTTGCGGACCCGATCTATCGCCGTCTGATCATGATGAAAGCCATGAGCAATATCACTGATTGCTCAATACCGAATATCAATCGGATGTTGCGTTACATGTTCGGCGATCGGGGGCGCGCCTATATCAAGAATGATGGCGGAATGAAGATGAGCTATGTATTCGAGTTTAAACTGTCGACCGCAGAGCTGGCCATCGTCCAATCTTCCGGCGCGCTACCGGCGCCACCAGGTATTAACGTTTCGATAATTCAGAAGGCATAACATGAAACTGACAGATAAACCGCGTCAGATTGCAGTGCCGTTCGCCAGCGGTACTGCTGACAAAAACACGATCCCCAATAACGCCACGCAGGAAACCAAGGAAAAGGGCAAAGCTGCCTATGACTCTGGCTTTCCGCCACTCACAATGACAGCGTTCGCGGCCGGCGGTATCCCGCCGCACGGGAAGGATTTCAACGGACTGCTGAACGACATCACCGTGGCGATCCGCTTTTCTCAGGCCGGCGGCCAGTACACCTTTGATTCGGCATTTACCTCGGCGATCGGCGGCTATCCCCGTGGCGCGATGGTGTTGAGTTCCGATGGTTCGAAAATCTGGTGGAATACGGTTGATTCAAACACCACTGATCCGGATGGCGCCAGTGCCGCAGGTTGGAAAAATCTGCTGGCGGATCCCAATGGGCTGTTTCTTCAAAAGTCGCAAAACCTGGCGGATTTGCAAAATAAAGCGGAAGGGCGGAAAAACCTTGAGCTAGGCACTGCTGCGACGAAAAACGTCGGCACTGGCAGTGGTAATGTGATGGAAATGGGTACGGCGGGTTTGGGTGTCGGGCCAATAGCCAAAAACGACGCTTACAGTAACATCGCGCAGTTTTACCGCGTAAATGCTTCGGCAGCCAATAAGCCCCCAGCGGTGTCCGGGAACGTATCAGCTGGCGTTGTATGCTTGCCTATGGATGCCGCACCGTCCTCAGGCTACGTTGCTGTTGTTGGCGGTAATATGGCTGCGTATGTTGGTGTTTCTCAAGCGGAGGCTGGTGGGATTACCTGGGCGAGAATTTATACTGATAAGTTTAAACCTACTGCTGCTGATATTAATGCTGTTGCTAAGGCTGGCGACACCATGACGGGGCAATTATTCACCCCCGCTGTTGCTACAACGCCAGGAGCAATTCCGTGGGGAGCAGGTGCTTTTTCCGAACAATTGAACACCCAAGCACCATTCTTTCAACCTAATTGGCAGTGGCCCGTATCTTCCGGCGGTCTTTATGTGCCGATTGCTAAAGGTGTTGCGACCAGGCAAGGGCAAGGTTATCCATCCGCAGTGAGTTTTGGATATTTGCTCGGTGGCACGCCAAGTTTTGCTCAAGCCTGTATCCATGTGAAGGGAGATAATGCCGACTATAATTGGAAATTTGACTCCAATAGTGGGAACTTTTATTGTCCAGGCGGAGTTTATGCAAATAATGCTATCTTTCATGTCGACGGGAATATTACCGGTAGTATCTGGGGCGGCTATCTCAGTAACTGGCTGAATCAAAATATTTCTAACGCTCAAAATAACGCGCAAAACTGGGCTTATCAAAATCTTGTCCAAAACGTCAGGCTTACTGGGCGAATTAACCGACCTGATACTGGCGGCCAGATAAGGGTTCCTGATGGTTGCGTGTTTACCGGAATGTCGGGGGCCAACTATGACCCTTCAATTTGGGCATCATATTCTTACGTCCAAGTCTTCATTAATGGCTCTTGGCGAAATATAGGGACTTCTTGATCATGGTTAAATTTGAAAACTTCGCTATTTACAAACCTGAGTTCAAATCCACCGAAGAGGATGAGCCAGAATATAGGCCTGATATTCTTTACGCCAGAGATAAAAATGGGCGTGACTGGTACGATTGTCAGGCTGATTTTAGTTCTGAAACGCTGAAGGTCATGTATGACGATAATGGCGTTATCGTCTGCATATCTAAAGACGTCACAGCAATTTTCCCTCCTGGTTTCTCAGTAGCAGAGGTGGCGATTAGCGAAACTCCACCTGAAGCGTGCAACGATATGACGTGGGTATATTGTGACGGAAGGGTGATTAAGCGCACCTACAGCTCTGCCGAAAAGCGCAAGATGGTACAGGGGGAGAAAGAGCGTCGTATTGCGTGTGTTAACCAGGTTACGCAGACCCTCAATAGTAAGTTGCTATTGGGTATGGCTACAGATGCAGAGAAAGCCAAGTTGCGGACATGGATGGACTACGTTAACGAGATCGAGAAGATCAGCGATGACGCAGACCCTGAAAAAATCGTGTGGCCAGCGGTGCCAGAGAAACAATGATAAAAGCCGGGGATTAACCCGGCTCATTAGTTTAAATCGACAGCGTGCGCCCCAGCGGCGCGCGCTCACACCACCTATCTTTATACGCCTCCGTCGGCTTGCCGAAGGAATAGCGCATCTCCTTTCCTTCCCGTTCGCATAACTCGTATGCGGCCCGAACGTTTAACCAGGTGACAATCGTCCCAGGGCAAAAACCATTATGTTCGCGGTCATATCCACCATTCACATAATCAAAGCAGATCCATTCTGGACTGTCTGCGCGAGTAATTAATTGAAAAGCACACGGTTTGCCGTTATAGAACAGCACAAAGCCGAATAACATTTCACGCAGTGACGTGATCATTTCCATCATTTGACGTTTGTTTCCGGGCTCATGCCCCCAACGTTTGGCATACAGTTCAAAGTAAATATCTACAATTTGAACGGGTGTTAATAACGCCTGGTCTACTACTTCACCACCTGAATTCAGGAATTTTTTTAGCTCGCGGTTTCGACTGTTTTTTGTTGATGATGAATATCCACCCTTGCCGCAGGTTTTAGCCAGGCAAATTTCACGCTGACTATTAAGCGAAAACGTGGAGTTCAATGCCGAACGACCGTTTAAGGATGACAGGATTTTAGAGCGGTAAGGGATCCATGTTTTAACTCTGCTGCTAATTGGTAAAATCATTTCGTCTTTGTTAAACGGGAACATATCAATCCCGGATTTTTTCGACTGGCGTCCGACGATAGCGATCTCTTTTCTTCCATTGGTACACATGCCGCCGAGCAGTGAGCCATTGGAATCCCGTTTGATGTAGTATTTGTGGCGTAAGTTAAGCTGACGTTGCATAAAGGATAAAACGTCAGGGTGAGTCACAAAACTGCCGCCATAAAGGCTATAACATGCTCTATATTCTTCTGCTGTGCCTATGCGCCAACCAGTCGCATAAGAAATAAATTCCCGTATCATAATTTTGTTAGTTTCCTATATTATACTGCGCCATTATATGCTAAATGGTCTTGGTTTTTGAAGTGCTATTGTTCGACGTGGCCGCTTGGAAACGACCAATATTACGATGATCGGTCATTTGATTTGAGTAAGGTTGCGGGGCAAATTAGGGGCAAAACATGATAAAAAGGGCATTAAATTTGTAGCTTGGGGTACCTCAGTATGCTTGCGTGGGTTTCGCAACTTCTTGTTATAAAAATAAAATATTGCAATTCAGAGAGTTGTGATTATTGCTAGCTTACATTCAGGTTGTACTGCTCTTTTTGGCTAACGGATTGCTTTTCTGACATTTAAATCGTGCTCATTCTCAATGGGGGGCACTAGGGGCATGGCGTTGTAGACCGCGAGTTTACCATTCAACCGGCCAATTTTGATCATTATTCATCATCCAGCTTCCACGCGCCCGACGCGAGGCCTGTATGGTACGGATTGCGCGCAGGAATGCCAGCAGGTTTTAGCGACAGATTCGTCCAGACGGAGACTGCAGGATCGGAATAACGTTTGGGGCAGGGCGTGCAGAGCTAAAAACGGCTGGCGGTTTACACCGCCAGCGTGCGTCCCAGCGGTGCGCGCTCGCACCAGCGGTCTTTATACGGCGCCGTTGGTTTGCCGAAGGAATAGCGCATTTCCTTACCTTCTCGCTCGCATAGCTCATAGGCGGCCCGCACGTTTAACCAGGTGACGATGGTTCCAGGACAAAAACCATCCTGTTCGCGATCATACCCCCCGTTGACATAGTCAAAGCAAATCCATTTGGGGCTGTCCGCCCTGGTTATGAACTGGAATGCACAGGGCTGGCCGTTATAAAACAACACATAGCCGAATATCATGTCACGCAGCGACGTAATCATATCAACCATTTGTTGCTTGTTATCGGGTTTGACTCCCCAACGCCTCTCAAACAGCTCCAAATAAATGTCCGCTAGCTGGTTCGGCGTTAATAGCGCCTGATCCACGACATCGCCTCCGGAATTTAGGAATTTTTTTAATTCGCGGTTTCTGCTGTTCTTGGTCGATGATGAATAGCCGCCCTTGCCGCAGGTTTTTGCGAGGCATATCTCTCTTTGACTATTCAGCGAAAACGTTGAGTTAATAACGGAATGGCCATTGATGGAAGAAAGGATTTTAGACCGATAGGGAATAAGCGTTTTAATCCGACGATTGATCGGTAAAATCATTTCGTCTTTATTGAACATGAAGCTATCGATGCCGATTTTTTTAGAAGCTCGGCCAACGATGGCGATTTCTTTATTAGCATTGGTGCAGAAACCACCGAGGAGCGCACCATTGGGGGCGTGCATGACGTAGTACTTATGACGCAGATTTAACTGACGTTGCATGAAGTTTAAAACGTCAGGATGAGTGACAAAACTGCCGCCATAAAGGTTGTAACATGCTCTATATTCTTCTGCTGTGCCTTTACGCCACCCCCCGGCGAAAGAAAGTAATTTTCGTATCATGATTATTTTTTATCGTCAGTATTCAGCGGCAGGGAGTATACACGCCATCAACACAAAAATTAAGGGGTACAGCTCGCATTTTTATGCTTATTGCCGTTTTGGTTAAATATTAGCATTCAGAATGTCAATTCTTGAAAACGATAACCATCACTGTTGATTATTTGTTGATAAGTAAGTTTTGTTGTTAACGTTTCACGGGCGGTAAGAGAACAGGGCGCGAATCGCTCGCGCCCTGAAGGGGATTACTCAGTGGCGGATTTTTCCGGCTTGCCGGCCAGCAGGCGGAGGAAGTCGTATTTCTCCTTCAGCTCTTTCTCAGCGGCCTGATACAGCGCGCTGGCCACTTCCGGCTGCTGCGAGTTCAGGCGGCGGAAACGCTGTTCTTTCAGCAGCGTTTCCGACAGGCTGCTGTTCGGTGGCCGGGAGTCCAGCGCCAATGCGGCCTTGCCCTCGGCGCTACGGCGCGGATCGAAGCGGTACAGCGGCCAGAAGCCGGTGGCGGTCAGCTGTTTCATCTGATCGTGGCTGAACGCCAGATCGTAGCCGTGCTCTTCGCACGGGCTGTAGGCGATGATCAGCGACGGGCCCGGATAGGCTTCGGCCTCCTGAATCGCTTTCACCGTTTGGTTAAGCTGCGCTCCCAGCGAGATCTGCGCGACGTAGACATGGCCGTACATCATCATGCTGACGCCCAAATCTTTGCGCGCCTTGCGCTTGCCGTGTTCACCGAACTTGGTCACCGCGCCGAGCGGCGTGGCCTTCGACTGCTGGCCGCCGGTGTTGGAGTAACACTGGGTGTCGAGCACCAGCACGTTGACGTTTTCCGTCAGGCTGAGCACGTGATCCAAACCGCCGAAGCCGATGTCGTAGGCCCAACCGTCACCGCCGATGAGCCAGATGGATTTATCCACCAGGTAGTCGGCGTCGGCCGCCAGCTGGCGTGCGTCTGCGCCTTCGAGACTCGCCAGCAGCGCGCGCAGTTCGGCGATCTGCTTACGGCGCGGCTCCGGCGCCACATCCTCCATCTGCAGGGCATTGACCAACCGATCCGGCAGCTGCGGCGCCAGCGAATTCAGCAGGCGCAGCACCCGCGCGCGATGTTGATCGACCGTCAGGCGGAAGCCCAGGCCAAATTCGGCGTTGTCTTCGAACAGCGAGTTGGCCCACGCCGGCCCGCGCCCTTCGGCGTTGGTGGTGTACGGCGTGGTCGGCAGGTTGCCGCCGTAGATCGACGAACAGCCGGTGGCGTTGGCGATCAGCAAACGGTCGCCATAGAGCTGGGTCAACAGCTTGATGTACGGCGTTTCGCCGCAGCCGGAACAGGCGCCGGAATACTCGAACAGCGGCGTGATCAGCTGCGAAGTGCGAATGTCGATGCGCTCCAGCTGTGCCGGATCGATTTCCGGCAGCTGCAGGAAGAAGTCGTAGTTGTCTTTCTCCGCCGTCAGATTATCGAGGCGCGAAGCCATGTTGATGGCCTTGATCTCCGGGTTCTGGCGATCTTTCGCGGGGCAGACCTCAATGCACAGGTTACAGCCGGTGCAATCTTCCGGCGCTACCTGCAGCACGTATTTCTGGCCGCGCATATCGCGCGCTTTGACATCCAGTGATTGCAGGGAGGCGGGGGCGTGTTCCATCTCCGCCGGCTGAACCACCTTGGCGCGAATGGCGGAGTGCGGGCAGGCGGCGACGCAGTGGTTGCACTGGGTGCACAGGTCGGGCTGCCAGACCGGGATCTCTTCGGCGATGTTGCGCTTTTCCCATTGGGTGGTGCCCACCGGCCAGGTGCCGTCCGGCGGGAAGGCGGAAACCGGCAGCGCATCGCCCAGCCCGGCGAGCATCGCGGCGGTGACGGTTTTGACGCAGTCCGGCGCGGCGTCCGAGACCACCGGCGGGCGCATCGGGCTGCTGGCGTCGACCGGCTGCAGCGGGATCTCGGTCAGCGCGGCGCGGGTGGCACCCAGCGCCTGCCAGTTGCGCTCGACGATCTCCTGGCCCTTGCTGCTGTAGCTGCGGGCGATGGCGTCCTGCAGCTGTTGCAGCGCCACGTCACTCGGCAGGATCTGCGTCAGGTGGAAAAACGCCATCTGCATGACGGTGTTGATGCGCGCGCCGAGCCGGCATTCGCGCGCCAGCTTGGCGGCGTTGATGATATAGAAACGCGCCTGGCGTTGGTGCAACAGCGCCTGGACCTCCTGCGGCAGGCGCGACCAGACCTCGTCGGCGCCGTAAGGGGTATTGAGCAGGAAGGTGCCGCCGGGCTTCAGGCGTTCAACCATTTGGTACTTATCGATAAATTGCAGCTGGTGGCAGCCGACGAAGTCCGCGCGGCTGACCAGGTAGGCCGAGTTGATCGGCTGCTCGCTGACGCGCAGGTGC
The DNA here is from genome assembly GCF_010119335.3 of Serratia sp. HRI. Lineage (NCBI taxonomy): Bacteria > Pseudomonadati > Pseudomonadota > Gammaproteobacteria > Enterobacterales > Yersiniaceae > Serratia > Serratia sp. HRI. Next base: position 5,320,135 of record NZ_CP083690.1, read on the forward strand.
GACACCGTCAGGCCGCCGGCCTTTTTGGAGTCGTAGACGAAATAGCCCTGGGCATACAGCGGCGTGGCGTTGCCGATGATTTTGATGTTGTTCTTGGTGGCCGAGACCGAGCCGTCGCTGCCCAAACCGTAGAACAGCGCTTCCAGCGAGGCGCGCTGTGGCAGGATTTCGTCGCTCAGCGGCAGCGAAAGCCCGGTGACATCATCGAAGATGCCGACGGTAAAGCGCGGGCGCGGCTGCGGCTGGGCCAGCTCGCGGAACACCGCCAGCGCGCAGTCCGGGCCGAACTCTTTCGACGACAGGCCGTAACGGCCGCCGATCACCCGCGGCAGCGTGGCGCGCTCACCCCGGCTGTAGGCTTCCGCCAGCGCGGTCATCACGTCCAGATACAGCGGTTCGGCCAGCGCGCCCGGCTCTTTGGTGCGATCGATCACCGCGACGCTGCGCACGCTGTCCGGCAGGGCGTCGAGCAGATACTGGGCGGAAAACGGCCGGAACAGCCGCACCTTCAGGACGCCGACTTTCTCGCCGCGGGCCTGCAGGGTGTCGATCACCTCTTCGCAGGTGCCGGCGGCGGACCCCATCACCACCACCACGCGCTCGGCCTGCGGGTGGCCGTAATAGTCGAACGGCCGATAGTGGCGGCCGGTAAGGGCGGCGAAGGCCGCCATGGCGTCGATCACGTGCTGGCCGGTGGCGTCATACCACGGGTTGGTGGCTTCGCGCGATTGGAAATAGGTGTCCGGGTTGGCGGAAGTGCCGCGCACCACCGGATGATCCGGCGACAGCGCTCGGCTGCGGTGAGCGTCGATCGCCGCCTGTGGCAGCATTTGCCGCAGCGTATCGTCGCTGAGCGGCACGATCTTGTTGATTTCGTGCGAGGTGCGGAAGCCGTCGAAGAAATGGATAAACGGCACGCGTGCGTTGAGGGTGGCGGTCTGCGAGATCAGCGCGAAGTCCTGCGCTTCCTGCACGCTGCCGGCGCACAGCATAGCGCAGCCGGTCTGGCGCACCGCCATCACGTCCGAATGGTCGCCGAAGATAGACAGCGCGTGCGTGGCTACGGTACGCGCGGCGACGTGCAGCACAAACGGCGTCAGCTCGCCGGCCAGTTTGTACAGCGTCGGGATCATCAACAGCAGGCCCTGCGATGAAGTGAACGAGGTCGACAGCGCGCCGGTTTGCAAGGCGCCGTGCACGGTGGCGATCGCGCCGCCTTCCGACTGCATTTCCACCACCCGGGGGATGTCGCCCCAGATGTTTTGCCGGCCATCGCCGGACCAGGCATCCGCCTGTTCCGCCATGGTGGAACTCGGCGTGATAGGGTAGATGGCAATCACTTCGTTGGTGCGATAGGCCACGGAGGCGACTGCATTATTACCATCTGTAGTTATCATCGACGTTACCTTTTCATTGCTCACAAAGCCGCGAAAGCGCACTTCCGCAGTAATGGAAAAAAGTCTAACAGAGGGTTTGAACGTGGCTTTATCGTGTTTGTGTGGCGGGTGATAAATCGTCAAAGTTGTATTTCCTCGCCGATTGGGGGCCGGCGGCAATAAATTGTTTTCACCGTTTAAAGACAATTTATTTCCGGCACGTCATAATTGCGCATAGGCAAATTGAAGAAGAAAACCATGAGCGCATTTATGTATTTGACGATGGCGATAGTCGCGGAAGTGATCGCCACCACCATGTTGAAAGCCTCCGAAGGCTTTACCCGCCTGTGGCCGTCGCTGCTGGTGGTGCTGGGCTACGGCGTGGCATTTTGGGGGCTGTCGATGGTGGTCAAGAGCATGCCGCTGGGCATCGTATATGCGATCTGGTCGGGCATGGGCATCGTGCTGGTGTCGGTCGCGGCGGTATTCGTTTATCAGCAAAAATTGGATTGGCCGGCGATCGTCGGTATGGGATTAATTATTGCCGGCGTGCTGGTGATTAATTTACTGTCCAAAGCCTCGGTGCACTGAGTGTTATTTTAATGTGAAAAAAGGCCGGCGTGACAGCAAGTCGCGCCGGTTGAAGAACTCAGCCATCATTCACTGAAAATAGTGGAATGCTAATTACTTAGCGCCGCCAGCATAGACGCTAATATCCTCCTCTCCGGTAGCAAAAAATGCGCCGTCATACTGAAAGCACGCGAAGATAATGAATGCCGATATTGCGGGAGAAATCTCCCCGTCGGCAACAGTGACGTTATCACTTTCTGCATGCGGCCGGGGCCGGGTAGCGGGTGGCGCCGTCACGTTTGGCACCGCGTGCCGGTGTGGAAATATTCTGCAAACAAAATAAATGCCCTGCCGATGCAAAAAAACGACAAATAATGGCTGGAATATATTTTCATTATTTATATATCGAGCTAGATTAAACAAGTTTGCATCAAAGATAGCGAAACGTGTCCGCCAAGTGACGCGCGTTATCAGCAATGGCGATTTTACACAGCGCAGTTCCGGGTTCAGGAGTGGGATAATGACGACATCAAAATGGCTGCTTGCCAGCGCCGTGCTGCTTTTAGCCGCCTGCAGCAGCAATAACGAAGAGCCAGTACAGCAGGGCAACAGTGCCAGAATCAATACGTTGCAGACCAGCGCCGGCTGCGCGGCGGTCGGCGGCGTCACCACCATCGCGCACAACCTGAACGGTGAAGCGCTGCGCATGTGCCAAATGCCGAACGGCAAGCAGTGCGAAGAACGCACGCTGGGCCTGGGCAGCTGCGCCGGGTAAGCCCGCGGCGCCAGGCCTGGCGTGCAGGATCAATACACCCAATCGCGCAGGGTATAGATAAGCGTGTGGCCGCTGCCGTTGAGCGTCAGCTGCTGGGCGTTTAGCGTCACTTCGGCGCCGTTTTCCAGCACGCTGCCGATCACCCGATCCCAGCGGTTGCGCTGTTCATCAGGGCACAGCCTGCGCGTCGTGGCCAGCGGTTTTACCGTCAGCACGCCGTCGCGTAATTGCCCCTGGCCGAAGAAGCGGTTGCACATCGCGCCGGAGACATGCAGGCTCTCGCCGAACTCCAGATTGAGCAGGCCGCCACCCGCCGGTGATTTCGCCGTTTCGCCATCCACGCTCTGCAACACAAAGTTGTGATGTAACAGATCGCCTGGCGTGACGGCCGTGTGTGGTTTCATGCTGCACCCCGCTAAGGCCAGCGCCGCAAGGGCGGTTGCCGTGGTTTTTCTCATCGCGTTCTCTCAAATAAACAGGGCGCCGCAAGGGCGCCCCGAGGTTACGCTCAGGCGTTCAACTGGTTCGGGCAGGCTTCGCCGCGTTCCAGCTGGCTGATGTTCTGCAGCGTGGTTTGCGAAATGCTGGTCAGCGCCTCTTCGGTCAGGAAGGCCTGATGGCCGGTAAACAGCACGTTGTGGCAGGCCGAGAGGCGGCGGAACACGTCGTCCTGAATCACGTCGTTCGACTTGTCTTCGAAGAACAGATCGCGTTCGTTCTCGTAAACGTCCATCCCCAGTGCGCCGATTTTCTGCTGCTTCAACGCGTCGATGGCGGCGGTGGAGTCGATCAGCGCGCCACGGCTGGTGTTGATCACCATCACGCCGTTTTTCATCATCGCGAAGGCATCGGCATTCAGCAGATGGTGGTTTTCCGGCGTCAGCGGGCAGTGCAGGGTGATCACGTCGGACTGCGCGTACAGCGTTTTCAGATCGACATACTCCGCGCCCAGTTCCAGCGCCTGTTCGCTCGGGAAGGGATCGTAGGCCAGCAGCTTCATGCCGAAGCCTTTCAGAATACGCATCGTCGCCACGCCGATTTTACCGGTGCCGATCACGCCGGCGGTGCGGTTATGCATGTTAAAGCCGATCAGCCCTTCCAGCGAGAAGTTGGCGTCGCGGGTGCGTTGATAGGCGCGGTGAATACGGCGGTTCAGGCACATCATCATGCCTACCGCATGCTCTGCCACGGCCTCCGGCGAATAGGCCGGCACGCGCACCACTTTGATGCCCAGTTCCTGGGCGGCGTCCAGATCGACGTTATTAAAACCGGCACAGCGCAAGGCGAGAATTTCGACGCCCAGCGCCGCCAGTTCTTCGAGCACTTCACGGCTGCCGTCGTCGTTAACGAAGAGGCACACTGCCTTGCAACCGGCGGCCGTTTTGGCGGTTTTTTTACTGAGTAAAAAGTCGAAGAATTCCAGCTCGTAGCCAAACTGCTGATTCACCAGTTCGAGATATTTACGGTCATACTGTTTAGTACTGTATATCGCCAATTTCATCGTGGTTTCTCCACCGTGATTTTGTGATCAATTTAACAGATTTTAGTAAATTCGACAATTAGTTAGCCCTTTGCGACGCGGGCGATATGGCCGCTGCCGGGCAGTTGCGGAGGCGTGATACGGTGGAGGGAAGGCGACGGTGGCGGCAGGCGGCAAAAAAATCCCCACGGGGGTGTGGGGAATGGCTTCTCTAGTACACAGTTAGCTAGCAGCTAAACTTTTATTAGAATGGTTGCAAGACTATTAATCATCAACGGTAACGACAATAACAAAAGTCTGAAAACTGTCCTATTTATGTGATGTATATGTAACGAAAATCTACAACTCCGCACACGTTTGCGCCAAGAAGGTGCAAATCGCTTCTGGAACCGCACTCAGCTTCACCCTATGTCAAATTCGTGCCATCATTATTGTCAATTCAGGCATAGACTTAACGAATGCCTAACTCAGGAACGAAGCAATCATTTAATGACCAGGCGATTGAAAGTATTCATAGGGACGGTGGCGGGCTGTGCAATTCTGGTGTTGGCGTTGTGGCAAACCCTGCCGCGCTGGCTGCCGGGAGTGCTATCGCATTGGTTACCGGCGGGGAGCCGGCTGGAATTGCAGGGCAATTTGCACTGGCGTCAGGGCGGCCTGGCGTTGGCGGGGGCGCGTTTCACCGCGCAAGATTGCCTGCTGGCCAACGTCGGGCCGACGCGGTTGGCTTATCACCAGGGCCGCTGGCAGCTGTCGAGCGATAAGGTCAGCGTCGACAGCGCCTGTTTGTCAAAACTGCCGGGCGGCGACGCCAACAGCGCGCCGCTGGCGCTCGATCAACTGCAGCGGGAGCTGCCGTCGCTGGATCTCACCCTTAATGACCTGACGCTCATTCCCTGGCAGCGCTATGCCGGCAAGCTGCAGCTTTCCTCCGGCCCTGACGGGCAACGCCTGCATTATCAGGGGCCGAATCTCAGCGCCGAGGCGCAGCTGGATGAAAAACAGCAGCTGACGTTGCAAAGTTTGACCATTGTCCCGCCCAACAGCGCGCAACCGCTGCACCTCGCCGGCAAGATAACCATTCCGCTGGATTTGGCCAGCCTGCCGACGCAGGGCGCGTTGCAGGGGGAAATGCAGACCGCCTATCTGGAAAAGCCGGTGTTGCTGGACATGCGCTGGCAACAGCAGCAGGGCGTGTTGACGGTGAGCGAAAAAGGCGACGATCGCCCGCTGGCGGTGTTGCCGTGGGAAGTCGCGCCGCAGCGGCTCAGCATCAAGCAGGGCGAGTGGCGTTGGCCGTACAGCGGGCAGCCGTTGAACGGCGGCCTGAACATCGCGCTGCATGACTGGAGCAAAGGGTGGGATGAAACGGAGATCAGCGCGCGGCTGAACGTGATCACCGCCGGCCACAACGGCAAGGGCAATGCGGTGCTCACTCTCGGGCCGGGCAAGGTAGGGTTGACCGACAGCGATCTGCGCTTCCAGCTGACCGGCCAGGCCAATCTGGCCGATTTCTCCACCACCGCGTCGATCCCGGGCGTGATTGGCGGCAGCATTCTTAATCCGACGCTGGTGCTGCAGCCGGGGTCGCTCCTGCGCCTGTGGGGCAAGGTGACGCCGGAAATGAAGCTGGAGGAGGCGCGTTTACCGCTGGCAGGCGTGAAGGTGACCGCCGCCGGTATCACCGGCCGCCTGCAGGCGATTTTGAGCGCCAGCGACAGTTATTGGGGGCGCTTCAAGCTGCACCTGGACGGCCAGGCGCAGGATTTCTGGCCGGACAAGGGTGACTGGCAGTGGCGCTACTGGGGCAACGGCCGGTTGCCGCCGCTGCAGGCCGCCTGGGACGTTGCCGGCAGCGGCCGCTGGCAGGACAGCGAGCTGGTGCTCGACAAACTCTCCACCGGCTTCGACAAATTAAAGTACGGTCTGGTGACGGTCGCCGCGCCGCGCCTGAGCCTCAACCAACCGCTGCGCTGGCGGCGCGATGAACAAAACCCGCAGTTCAACGGCGAGCTGCAGCTGGCGGCGGATAAGGTTAGCTTCAGCGACGGCGGCCATCTGCCGGCGCCGGTGCTGGCGCTGCAGCTGAACGGCCGTTCGCCGGACAATTTCCAGCTGCAGGGCAAACTGCAGGCGCAGCAGATCGGGCCGATCGCGCTGCGCGGCCGCTGGGACGGCGAACGCCTGCGTGGCGAAGGCTGGTGGCCGAAACAGTCGCTGAAGGTCTTCCAGCCGCTGCTCGCGCCGGATCTCAATCTCACGCTGCGCGACGGCGAGTTTTATGCGCAGTCGGCGTTTTCCGCTGCCCGCGAGCAGGGCTTCGAAGCCGGCGGCCACTGGGTGGTGAAAAACGGCGGCATGTGGCTGAAGGACGGCGAAATGAGCGGCCTGGATTTCATCCTGTCGTACCGGTTCAAGCAGCATCAGTGGTTGCTGGGTGCCAAACGGCCGGTATCGCTGCGCATCAAGTCCTTCACCAACCTGTTCGAGATGCAGAACATTTCCGCCGATCTGCAGGGCACTTATCCCTACAGTGAAAGGCAGCCGCTGACGTTGAGCAACGTCGGCGTGGACATGCTCAACGGGCATATCAGCCTGTCGGCGCTGCGGTTGCCGCAGCATGACGCCGCGGTGTTGAAGCTGGACAAGGTCGATCTCAGCGCGCTGTTCACCGCCCTGAAACCGAAGCAGTTCGCCATGTCCGGCCGCGTCGACGGCGAGCTGCCGCTGTTCCTGAACCACCCGAAATGGCTGGTGCAGAACGGCTGGATCGCCAACGCCGGCACGCTGACGCTGCGGCTGGACAAAGACATGGCCGACGCCATCGGCAGCAACAACCTGGCGACCGGCGCGGCGATCGACTGGCTGCGCTACATGGAAATCAACCGTTCGCACGCCCGGGTCGATCTCGACAACCTGGGCGAGCTGACGCTGAGCGCGCGCATCGACGGCATCAACCCGCAGAAGAGCGCCAAGCGCGAGGTGATCCTGAACTATCGCCATCAGGAAAACGTGTTTCAGCTGTGGCGCAGTTTGCGCTTCGGCGACAATTTACAGGAGTGGCTGGAGCAGGCCCTCTCACAACCTGGGGAACAACAATGAAAATCATGAGTGTGCCGGCGCTGGCAGCGGTGCTGTGCGTTTCGCTGCTGAGCGGCTGCGTGCCGCGCATCGAGGTGGCGACGCCGAAGGATCCGATCACCATCAATATGAACGTCAAGATCGAGCATGAAATTCATATCAAGGTGGATAAGGACGTCGAGAACCTGCTGAAAACCCAAAGCGGTCTGTTCTAGGAGCCGACATGAAAAAACGTTATTTGTGGCTGGCCGGCGCCGCCTGGTTGTTCAGCGCCGTGGCGATGGCGCTGACGCTGGATGAGGCGAAGCAGCAAGGGCGGGTAGGCGAAACCCTGAGCGGCTACATCGCGCCGGTGAAGCAGGACGCGGAAACGCTGGCGCTGGTGAAGCGCATCAACGCCGGCCGCGCCGAGAAGTATCAGGAAGTGGCGGACGGCAACCATATCGCCGTCGACGAAGTGGCGCGCATGGCCGGGCAGAAGCTGGTGACGCGGGCGCAGAGCGGCGAGTACGTGCGCGGCATCAACGGCCAGTGGCTGCAGAAATAAAAAAAGCGCGCCGTCTGGCGCGCCAAGAGATACGGATAGATGATTATTATGAGGGTAGTGCAGGTTTGACAGGACGTGCGTCTTGTCCGGCAGGGGTGTGGCACCCCTGCGCAGGGTCTTAGGCAGCAACCACCTGAGACAGGGCTGCCTTGGCGTCTTCCTGGGCTTTGGTCGCCACTTCCGGGCCGTAGGCGATGCCTTCCGCGAAGACGAACTCCACGTCGGTGATGCCGATGAAGCCCAGGAACAGACGCAGGTAAGGTTCTACCAGGTCGGTTGGAGTGCCTTTGTGGATGCCGCCGCGGCTGGTCAGGATCACGGCGCGTTTGTTTTTCACCAGGCCTTCCGGACCGTTTTCGGTATAGCGGAAGGTTACGCCGGCGCGGGCAACCAGATCGAAATAGTTTTTCAGCTGGGTTGGGATGTTAAAGTTGTACATCGGCGCGGCAATCACGATGACGTCATTGGCCTGCAGCTCGGCGATCAGCTCGTCCGACAGGGCCAGCGCTTCTTGTTGACGCGGGGTCAACGGAGCATCGGAAGGACGCAGCGCGCCGACCAGCTCACCGTCCAGCACCGGGATTGGCTGCGCGGCCAGATCGCGTACGGTGATGGTGTCGCCGCTGTGGGCGTTGCTCCATTGCTCTACGAAGAAATCGGCCAGTTGGTTAGACTGAGAGTAGGTCGCCAGGATGCTTGATTTCAGAACCAATACGTTGCTCATCGATAATTCCTTACGTTGTGACAGTGACATCAGGACTCAGCGTCCCTTGCATGAAGTACATGCTATTCACATTCCCCCAACAGTGATAGCGCAATATTTCGAGATCTTCGTTCGATTTTATTGAATGACATGGCGACGCTTTACTCGCGGAAGTAGGGGGAAAAAGCCGTTTGTGATAGGCTGTGCGGCTAAAGTAAAAAAATCGCTAAAAAAACATCAAACCGTTGCTAAGCCTGGCCTTGGCGGCGAAGAAACAAGGAACACCGAACGTGAAATCTCCGCTCGAGGCACTGCCGGCCCAACTGGGTGAGCTGATGCTCCGCGATCAACAACGCCTGCGTCGTCGCCTGCAGGGCGCACGAAAAATCAAAAATCCCGATGCCCAGCTGGCGGTTGCCGCCGAAGTAGAAAGCGACATCGCGGCGGCGCGGCAAAAAGTGCAGGTGCGCGCCGCGTCTTGCCCGCGCATTACCTATCCGGAAAGCCTGCCGGTCAGCCAAAAAAAGCAGGACATTTTAAACGCCATTCGCGATCACCAGGTGGTGATCGTCGCCGGGGAAACCGGCTCGGGGAAAACCACCCAGCTGCCGAAGATCTGTCTGGAACTGGGGCGCGGGGTGAAAGGCCTGATCGGCCATACCCAGCCGCGCCGCCTGGCGGCGCGCACCGTTGCCAACCGCATCGCCGACGAGCTGGAAACCCCGCTCGGCGGCAGCGTCGGTTATAAGGTGCGCTTCAACGATCAGGTGGGGGACAATACCCTGGTCAAGCTGATGACCGACGGTATCTTGCTGGCGGAAATTCAGCAGGACCGCCTGCTGATGCAGTACGACACGCTGATCATCGATGAAGCGCACGAGCGCAGCCTCAATATCGACTTTATTCTCGGCTACCTGCGCGAACTGTTGCCGAAGCGCCCGGATCTCAAGGTGATCATCACCTCGGCGACCATCGATCCGCAGCGCTTCTCGCGCCATTTCAACAATGCGCCAATCATCGAGGTTTCCGGCCGCACCTACCCGGTGGAGGTGCGCTACCGCCCGGTGGTCGACGACGGCGACGATACCGATCGCGACCAGCTGCAGGCGATTTTCGATGCGGTGGACGAGCTTGGGCGCGAAGGACCGGGCGACATTCTGATCTTCATGAGCGGCGAGCGCGAGATCCGCGATACCGCCGACGCCCTGAACCGCCTCAATCTGCCGCATACCGAGGTGCTGCCGCTGTATGCGCGCCTGTCGAACAGCGAGCAGAACCGGGTGTTCCAGTCGCACCACGGCCGCCGCATCGTGCTGGCCACCAACGTGGCGGAAACCTCGCTGACGGTGCCGGGCATCAAGTACGTCATCGATCCGGGCACCGCGCGCATCAGCCGCTACAGTTTCCGCACCAAGGTGCAGCGCCTGCCGATTGAACCGGTGTCGCAGGCCTCCGCCAACCAGCGTAAAGGGCGCTGCGGCCGCGTGTCGGAAGGGGTGTGCATCCGTCTGTACTCCGAGCAGGATTTCCTGTCTCGGCCGGCGTTTACCGATCCGGAAATTCTGCGCACCAACCTGGCGTCGGTCATTCTGCAGATGACCTCGCTGGGGCTGGGCGACATCGCAGCGTTTCCGTTCGTCGAGGCGCCGGACAAGCGCAACATTCAGGATGGCGTGCGCCTGCTGGAAGAGCTGGGGGCGATCGCCACCGCCGAAAACGGCCACTATCAGCTGACGCCGCAGGGCTGGCAGCTGGCGCAGTTGCCGATTGACCCGCGTCTGGCGCGCATGGTGCTGGAGGCGCAGAAGAGCGGCAGCGTGCGCGAGGTGATGATCATCACCGCCGCGCTGTCGATTCAGGATCCGCGTGAGCGCCCGATGGACAAGCAGCAGGCCTCGGATGAAAAACACCGCCGCTTTGCCGACAAGGACTCGGACTTCCTGGCGTTCGTCAACCTGTGGGATTATCTGCAGGAGCAGCAAAAAGCGAACTCTTCCAGCCAGTTCCGCCGCCTGTGCCGCAACGATTTCCTCAACTACCTGCGGGTGCGCGAGTGGCAGGATATCTATACCCAGCTGCGCCAGGTGGTGAAAGAGCTGGGGCTGCCGATCAACAGCACGCCTTCCGACTACCGCAGCGTGCACACCGCGCTGCTGACCGGCTTGCTGTCGCACATTGGCCAGAAGGATGCGGACAAGCAGGAATTTACCGGCGCGCGCAACGCCCGTTTCTCGATCTTCCCCGGCTCCGGCCTGTTCAAGAAGCCGCCGAAGTGGACCATGGTGGCCGAACTGGTGGAAACCAGCCGCCTGTGGGGGCGCATCGCCGCGCGCATTGAACCGGAATGGATTGAGCCGCTGGCTCAGCACCTGGTGAAACACAGCTACAGCGAGCCGCACTGGTCGAAATCGCAGGGGGCGGTGATGGCCAGCGAAAAAGTCACGCTGTTCGGTCTGCCGATCGTCGCGGCGCGCCAGGTCAATTACGGCTCCATCGATCCGCTGCTGTGCCGCGAGCTGTTTATCCGCCATGCGCTGGTGGAGGGCGACTGGCAGACGCGCCACGCCTTCTTCCGCGAAAACCAAAAGCTGCGCGCCGAGGTAGAGGAGCTGGAGCATAAATCACGCCGCCGCGACATTTTGGTGGACGACGAAACGCTGTTCGGCTTCTACGATCGCCGTATTCCCAACGACGTGGTTTCCGGCCGTCATTTCGACAGCTGGTGGAAGAGCGCGGCCAAACAGCAGCCGGACCTGCTGAACTTCGAAAAAGAGATGCTGATCAAAGACGGCGCCAACAAGATCAGCGCGCTCGACTACCCGAACTTCTGGCATCAGGGCAACCTTAAGCTGCGGCTGAGCTACCAGTTCGAACCGGGCACCGACGCCGACGGCGTGACGGTGCACATTCCGCTGCCGATCCTCAACCAGGTGGAGGATCAGGGCTTCGAATGGCAGATCCCCGGCATCCGCCGCGAGCTGGTGATTGCGCTGATCAAGTCGCTGCCGAAGCCGGTGCGCCGCAACTTCGTGCCGGCACCGAACTACGCCGAGGCGTTCCTTGGCCGCGTCACCGCGCTGGAATTGCCGCTGCTGGACGCGCTGGAGCGCGAGCTGCGGCGCATGACCGGCGTGACCGTGTCACGTGATGATTGGCAGTGGGATCAGGTGCCCGATCACCTGAAGATGACCTTCCGCGTGGTGGGCGAGAAAAACCAGACGCTGCGCGAAGGCAAAGACCTGGCCGCGTTGCGCCTGCAGCTGAAAGAGAAGGTGCAGGAGACGCTGTCGGCGGTGGCCGACGACGGGCTGGAGCAGAGCAATCTGCATGTCTGGAGCTTTGGCCAACTGCCGGCGTTTTACGAGCAGAAGCGCGGCGGCTATTCCATGAAGGCTTACCCGGCGCTGGTGGATGAAAAGGACAGCGTGGCGATCCGCCTGTTCGACAGCGAAAGCGAGCAGCAACAGGCGATGTGGCAGGGCACGCGCCGCCTGCTGTTGCTGAATATTCCTTCGCCGATCAAATACCTGCATGAAAAGCTGCCGAACAAGGCCAAGCTGGGGCTCTATTTCAACCCGTACGGCAAGGTGCTGGAGCTGATCGACGACTGTATTTCGTGTGGCATCGACAAACTGATCGCCGAACACGGCGGCCCGGTCTGGCATGAGGAAGGCTTTGCCCGCCTGCAGGAGCAGATCCGCGCCGAGCTGAACGACACGGTCGTCGAGGTGGCCAAGCAGGTTGAGCAGATCCTGACGGCGGTTTTCAACATCAACAAACGGCTGAAAGGCCGGGTGGACATGTCGTTAGCGCTGGCGCTGTCGGACATCAAGACCCAGCTCGGCGGGCTGGTTTACCGCGGCTTCGTGACCGGCAACGGCTGGAAACGCCTGCCGGACACGCTGCGTTACCTGCAGGCGATCGAACGCCGGTTGGAAAAACTGGCTATCGATCCGCATCGCGATCGCGCGCAGATGTTGCGGGTTGAGCAGGTGCAGCAGGCGTGGCAGCAGTGGCTGAACAAGCTACCGCCGAAGCGCCAGCAGGAGGAAGAGGTGAAAGCGGTGCGCTGGATGATCGAAGAGCTGCGCGTCAGCCTGTTCGCGCAGCAGTTGGGCACGCCTTACCCGATCTCCGACAAGCGCATTTTGCAAACTATCGAGCAGCTTTCGGGCTAAGCTCAGGTGCGCCGGCCGGCAAGCGGCCGGCGCACCACAGGCTCAACAGGCCGCACAGCAGCAGCGTGGCGGCCAAATCCTGCCCGCGCGCCGCGATCGTCAACCCCAGGCCGATCAGCAGATAGTACAGCAGCCCGAATAACGCGCCGGCAGTGCCGAGTTGCTCCCGGTAGCGGGTCAGCGCCTGGCTCAGCACATTCGGGATAGCCAACCCGAACGCCAGCATCACCAGCGCGCAGGGAAGCAGCATCCACAGGCTGTGTTGCCACCAGAACAATGCCACGCCGCTGGCCACCGCCAGCAACCCGCCCAGCAGGATCTGACGCTTGGCGCTGACGCCGCGCGCCAGCAGGTGGCGGTTCAACAGCGCTCCCGCCAGGCTGCCCAAAGCCAGCATCGCGCCCGAGTAGCCAAACTGCTGGCTGCTCAACCCCAGCCTTTCGAACATGAACGGCGCCAGGCTGAAGTAGCTGAACACCATGATATTGAAGCTGGCGACCAGCAGTGCCGAACACCAGATGTGCCGATCGCGCAACATCGTCGTCAGGGCAATGCCCGGTGCGGCGGCCGTTGCGGTCTGCCGCTGCCGCGTTTCCGGCAATGTGCCGTAGCTCCACAGCAGCAGCGCCAGCGCCCAGGCCGCCTGCGCGATGAAGATCGCCGCGCTGCCGCCCCAGGCGACCAGTGCGCCACCGGCAAACATTCCCAGCAGCGGGCTGATGGAAAGCGCGATGCCGACCAGCGCGAACATGCGCCCCAGCGCCGGGCCTTGATAGACGTCACGCAGCATGGTTTGCGTGACGATTGAACCGACCGCGGCACCGAAGGCGATCAACGCACGGGCGGCCAGCAACAGCGTGAAGTTGCCGCTCAGCAGCGCGATGCCGGCGCCGACCAGATAGAGCGCCAGGCCGGCCAGCATCGCCGGACGGCGGCCGAATCGATCGCAGAAGGCTCCCCAAAAGGCGACGCCGAGGGCGAAGGCGAAGAAATAGATGGATAACGTCTGCCCGGCCTGCGCGGCGCTGATGCCGAAATCGCTGCGGATGGCGGTAAGCGCCGGGCTGTACAGCGTTTCCAGGATCTGCGGCGTCATGATGGCGATGACGAGCAGCGGTAAAGATAAGCGTTGCATGATGCACATTCTCCCTAAAAGTTAATGCGGCCAGTATAGGGAGCGGCGCTTTGTTCGATTACAATCATTCGGACAAAAAACAACAGATATAGGACAATCCGATGGCGCTGATTCAACAGCATCACCCGTTCGATCCGGATCGGCTGCCGGCGCCGGTGCTCGGCATTGCGGCCGAACTGGCGGAGCACGACTCCGGGCTGCATTGGCATCAGCGCTCGCAGCTGCTGTATGCGCCGCAGGGGTGCATGACGGTCACGTTGGCGCAGCAGTGGCTGATTCTGCCGCCGACGCGCGGCGTCTGGATACCGGGCGGCATTGCGCATCGGGTGCAGCTGCGCGGCCGCGTCGCGTATCGCTCGCTGTATTTCGACCCGGTGCTGACCGCCGCCATGCCGCCACAGGCTGCGGTGCTGGCGGTGAACCCGCTGTTGGCGGCGATCGTCGAGCGCATCGCGCACTGGCCGCTGGACTCTGCGTTGGCACAGCCCCAGGCGCGCGATTTGCTGGCGGTACTGATCAATGAGCTGAGCGAGGCGCAGTGCGAGAATACCCAGCTGCGGTTGCCACAGGATAGGCGTCTTGCCGCCTGGCTGGCGACGCTGCCGGAGAGTGACGAGTTGCCGGGATTGGCGGCGTTGGCGCAGCGCTTGAATCTGCACGCCAAAACGTTGACGCGGCTGTTTGTGCGGGAAACCGGCCTGAGCTATCAGCAGTGGTGCCAGCAGTGGCGGTTGATGCGCGCGATCGAACTGCTGGCGACGTTGCCGTCGGTCAGCGCGGTGGCGCAGCGGTTGGGGTTTTCCAGCGACAGCGCGTTTATCGCCTTTTTCCGTCAGTTCACCGGCACCACGCCGCGGCGCTATATGCAAGGGGGCTGAAAAAGCACAACGGCGCATAATGCGCCGCTGAGAGAGGATTATTTGCCTGCGGCCAGGGCGTCCAGCGCTTCGCGGATGCCGGGTACCGCCAGGGCGCGGTTATCGGCGCGATAGCGATCTTTCGCCGCCGGCGCCGAACTTTGGATGGCGATCAGCTGCCAGCCGTCGGCGGTTTTCAACAGCAGCGGTGAACCGCTGTCGCCGGGCAGGGTATCACATTGGTGCGACAGTACGCCTTGCTGGGCCCAGCCGGTCACCTTGCAGTTTTGGTGGCTGTAAAGGTCATCCAGATGATCTGCCGGGTAACCCGCCTGAGTAATCAGCCGTTTGGCCTGTTTCAGGGCCTGGGTCAGCGCCTTGCTGTCGCCTTGCCACAGCGGCAACGGTGCGATCGGCAGCGGCTTTTTGTCTTTCAGGCGGATCAGCGCAAAGTCATAGGCGGCGGCGGCGGGCGGCACGATCCAGCCATCACCGTCCGGCTTCAGCTTTTTGCCCAGCTTGCTGTCGACCAGGGTCTCGATATTGCCGGTTTGATACTGCCAGGATTTATCGCCTGCCACGAAGCGCAAAGCGATGGCTTTATCCAGTTGCCCGGGCGGCGCCAGGACGCAGTGGCCGGCGGTCAACGCCAGGTGCGGGGAGATCAGCGTGGCGGTGCACAGATTGCCGCTGGCGGTTTCGACCTGGCCGATGGCCTGCCACGGCTGGGCGGCGGTATCCGTGACCTTGATTCGTTCATCTTTGCCGAAAAACAGACGCGTTTGCTCGGCCTTGGACGGGCCGTCGGCACGTGCCGCCTGAGCAGCGATGAGCGGGAGTGAGCACAGCAACAGTAAAACGGATATGCGCATAGATCTCTTGCCTGACAAATACGGATCATCCATAAACACACTGAATGCTAACTATAGACTGATTTAGCAGCCATGTGGATGGGCAATAATTGATTTTTCAATAATTTCCCGCCGGCGATGCGGCAGGCTACAGGTAAAAAAAGACGGCGATCAGTCCACAAAGGATCAGGGCGGTCAGAACGATCTCGAACAAGTAGCGGCGCAGCATCAATGAGAACCCCCCGATGAAAAAACACCCGGCGAACCGGGTGTCGTATACGTCAAGCCTGAAGCGGTGAGGGGACCCTCACGTCATTACGCTTTTTTGTGGCTGGCTTTCTTGTGGTGCTTTTTAGCCGCCTGGGCTTTTTGAGCCGGGGCTTTCTTACCGGCTTTTTTGTGATGCTTTTTGGCCGCCTGAGCTTTCTGAACCGGGGCTTTCTTGCCGTGGTGTTTCACCTGAGCTTTAGCCGGCGCAGCGGTGGCGGTGGTTGCGGTAGCCGCAGGTGCGGTGGTGGCAGCCTCGGCAGCGAAAGCCACGGAAGACAGACCCATTGCAGCGGCAACGACCAGAGCTAATACTTTTTTCATCGCAGAATCCTCAACATGACTTTTGGGTATCAACCCCACTGCGGGGCCGTTGAGATGATAGTAGGCAAACGGCGCCCGGCTTTCCGTGAGTGATTGGTTTCGGCTTGTAACCTAATGTACAGGGCGGCGGCGGCAAGGGGGATTGCTGCTATAATGACCGCCAGGCGCGATAAAAGGGATTTAAAATGAACGAGATAACGATTCGCTGTGGCGTGACTGAACAGGGCGAGGTGCCGCTGGCCTATGAGGACTGGGGCGATGAGGCGCACCCGCCGCTGCTGCTCATCATGGGCATCGGCGCACAGCTTCTGCTGTGGCCTGACGATTTCTGCCGTGCCCTGGTGGCCAAGGGGTTTCGGGTGATCCGTTATGACAACCGCGACGTTGGCCTTTCCGGCAAAACGCAGGCGCAACGCACGCAACCGTTGTGGCTGCTGATGCTGCGCGCCCAGCTCGGTTGGCAAACGCCGGTGCCTTATACCCTGGCGGACATGGCGGCGGACGCGACGCATCTGCTCGATCACCTGCGTATCCCACAGGCCCACGTCTTGGGCGCCTCGATGGGCGGCATGATCGCGCAGGTGCTGGCCGCCGACTATCCGCAGCGTGTCGCCTCGTTGTGCATCTTGTTCTCCAGCACCAATCAGCCACTGTTGCCGCCGCCGGCACCTTCGCTGCTGTGGCTGTTGGTGCGCCGACCTGCCGCCGATCTGACGCTGCAGCAGCGCCGCGAGGGGATGAAAGCCTTCCTGCGCGCGCTCGGCACCCGGTTTTACCCGCCGGAGGAGGCGGAGCTGGATGCGTTGGTGCATCGGCTGTTGAAGCGGGGCGTAGATCCTGAAGGCATGCAGCGGCAACTTTCCGCGTTGCTCGGCAGCGGCGATCTGCGTCGCTACAGCCGGCGCATTGCCGCGCCGACGCTGGTCATTCACGGCGATCGCGATCGGCTGGTGCGCAAGGCGGGCGGGGTGGCGATCGCCCGCGCGGTCGCCAACGCCAAATTACATATTATGCCAGGTATGGGGCATGATCTGCCGGCCCCGTTGAGGCCGCAGCTGGCGGCGATGATCGCCCGTCATGCGCTGGGATGAGAGGCCGGAATGTCAGCGTTTTTTGCTATTTTAGTTACAACATACTAATGGTGGGTGGCCGCTCGCCACTCTGTAGCCAAGGCGATGTTGGCACAGAACGTGCGTTATGAAGCATTATCCGGTCTTGCAGGCGGGAAGAGGGCGCGGCAGGGCCGCGCCAGGGGAGATTACAGGTAGCGGTTTTCCAAATGCTGACGGAAGTAGCGTGGGTTGAGCGCTTCGCCGGTTGCGTTGGCGATCAGCGTCTCGGTCGGGAAACGGCTGCCGTGGCGCCAGATGTTGTGCTGCAGCCAGTGGAACAGCGGCTGCAGGTTGCCGGCGGCGATGTCCTCGCCGAGAGAAGGCAGGGCCTGGCGCACGCTGTGGAACAGCTGCGCGGCGTACATCGCGCCGAGCGTGTACGTCGGGAAGTAGCCGAAAGCGCCGTCGGTCCAGTGAATATCCTGCATGCAGCCGTTGCGGTAGTTGCCGATGGTGTCGAGGCCGAGGTAAGCATGCATCTTCTCATTCCACAGCGCCGGAATGTCTTCCACTTCGATATCGCCTTCGATCAGCGCTTTTTCAATTTCGTAGCGCAGGATGACGTGGGCAGGATAGCTCACCTCGTCGGCGTCGACGCGGATCAGGCCCGGTTTAACGCGCTGGTTGAGGCGAATGAAGTTGGCTTCTTCCAGCGCCGGCTGTTCGCCAAACTGCGCGGTAACCAGCGGACGCAAGATTTTCAGGAATTCATTGCCGCGCGCCAGCTGCATTTCGAACAGCAGGCTCTGCGATTCGTGGATAGCGGTGGAACGGGCCAGGGCGACCGGCTGGCCGAGCAGATCGCGCGGCAGATTCTGCTCGTAGCGGGCGTGGCCGGTTTCATGCACGATGCCGAGCAGCGCGGTCAGAAACTCTTTCTCGTTGTAACGGGTGGTGATGCGCACATCTTCCGGCACGCCGCCGCAGAACGGGTGGGCGCTGACGTCGACGCGGCCGTTGTCGAAGTTGAAACCGAGCAGTTTCATCACGCTGAGGCTCAGCTGGCGCTGGGTATCCACATTGAACGGCCCCTGCGGCATCTGGCAAGGCTCATTGGCCTGCTTGGCCACCACGCGCTGCAGCAGCTCCGGCAGCCAGGTTTTCAGATCGCCGAAGATGCGGTCGAGATCGCTGCTGCGCATGCCCGGTTCATACAGGTTGAGCAGGGCGTCGTAACGGCTGGTGCCGGCCGCCTGTGCGCGGATCTGCGCCTCTTCCCGACTGAGCTTGACCACCTCGCGCAGGTTCTCGACGAAGCCGTCCCAATCGTTGGCCGGGCGCTGGGCGCGCCAGGCGTGTTCGCAGCGCGCGCCGGCGAGCGACTTGGCTTCGACCAGCGACGCCGGCAGCAGCACGGCGTCTTCATATTGGCGGCGCATTTCGCGCAGGTTGGCGCGATCGATTTCGTCCAGCGTCTCTTGCTGTGCGCGATCCAACAGCTCGCCGGTGCTTTGTGCCGTTAAAATCTGGTGCTGCAGCACGCTCAGCTCGGCCAGCGCTTCGGAGCGCGCCTTGCTGCCGCCCGGTGGCATCATGGTTTGCATGTCCCAACCGGCGATGGCGGACAGGTGGCCGAAACGCGACAGCCGGCTGAACAGGGCGCGCAGGTGATCGTAAGCAGACGTGTTGGAATGTGCAGATGTCATTATTATTCGGCTCCAATGAGAAGGTCCGGCGGTATTACGCCAGATCGGCTTTTAAACTGAATGTCGGCTTCACCGGCCAGCAGAAACGGAAGCTGGCGCCGCCGAGCGAACTGCCTTCGACGAACACCTGTCCCTGGTAGGCGACGGCGATGGAATGGGCAATGGCCAGCCCCAATCCGCAGCCGCCGGTAGCGCGATCGCGGCTGGGGTCGAGACGGACGAAAGGTTCAAACACCCGTTCGCGCTCTTCCGGCGGAATGCCCGGCCCGTCATCCTCGACCTGCAAGCAGGCGAGGTCGCCGTCAAACCACAGGCCCACGCGCAGACGCTGTTCGGAATAGCGCAGCGCGTTGTTGACCAGGTTATCGAGCACGCGCTCCATCAGGCGCAGATCGACGCCGCCGAAGTCGCCGACGTGCGGGATATCGAGCTGGATGTCGCGTTCCTGATGAATAAGACGGATATCATCGACCTTGTCCTCGAGCCACTTTGGCAGATCGATGGGTTCAATGTTTAACGCAACCTGCGGACGGTCCAGACGGGCATAGGTCAGCAGCTCGTCGATCAGCGACTCCAGCTGGCCAATATCGCGGTTCAACGCCTGCAGCTCGCTGTCGGACAGGTTATCGCTCATCTCGAGCCGATAACGCAGGCGCACCAGCGGCGTGCGCAGCTCGTGCGCGATGCCGTCGATCAGCTGTTTCTTGCTGGCGATCAGGGTGTTGACGTTGTCGGCCATTTGGTTGAACGCCACGCCGAGCCGGCTCAGGCTGGAGGTGGGATCGAAGTGGGTACGCTCATCCAGATGCCCGGCGCCGAGGCGCTGGGCGGCGTTTTCCAGCTTGAGCAGGTCTTGCCAGTGCGGCCGCATCCACAGAAACACCGGCAGCGCCAGCGACATGCCGATAAACACCAGCAACACCAGATCCAGCAGGCGCATCTGATGCAGATAGAACAGATAAGGAATGGGGCCGACCACCAACACGTAGTGGCTGCGCGGAATGCGCTGCATAAAGGTGTACTGATCGTCGAGGGCGATGATTTCCCCCAGCCGCAGCCGTTTTTTCAGATCCTCGCTCAGCTCCTGTTTGCCGAGCGGCTCGATATGCAGCTTGAACGACAGGTTGAGATCCAGCGTGGCGATGGTCTTGTTCCAGTCCTTCAGCGGGATTTCGCGCAGCTCGCTGCGCATCAGGTACAGCGAACTTTTCATCAGGTCGTCCATCGACTGGCGGCCGGCGCGCTCGGCGGTCACTTTGTACACCAGGCCGACCAGCATCGCCATCACCAGAAAACAGACGAACAGCAACAGGAAGAACTGGACGAAAAGTTTTCTCATTGTTGCACCGATGCCCAGGCGTTAGGGGCGAACAGATAACCTTTATTGCGCACGGTCTTAATGCGGAACGGCTCCAGCGCGTTGTCGTACAGCTTGCGGCGCAGGCGGGAGATCGCCACGTCGATGCTGCGGTCCATACCGTCATAGCTCACGCCGCGCAGGTTTTGCAGCAGCGCCTCGCGATCCATGATCTGCCCGGCGTGGGTCGCCAGTTCCCACAGCAAATCGAAATCCGAGGTGGACAGAGTGACGGTTTCTTCGCCCAGCGTGACCTGCCGGTTGACCGGATCGATGCACAACAGCCCGAAATGCAGCGCGTTGTGCTGGGTGAGCGGCTGAGCCGTCTCTTCTTTCGGCTGCTGGCTGTGTTGGCGCAGGTGCAAACGCAGGCGCGCCAGCAACACCGCCGGCGGCGTGGTTTTCAGGATATAGTCGTTGGCGCCCATTTCCAGCGACAGGATATGGTTCATGTCGCTGTCGAGCGAGGTGAGCAGCACGATCGGGCCGGGGAAGGTGGGGCGCAGATCGCGGCACAGCGTCATGCCGTCTTTGCCGGGCAGCATGATGTCCAGCAGCACCAAATCGGGTTGCTCGCGCTCGATGCGCGCCTGCGCGCTGTCGCCGCGAGGCTCGATCAGCACCTCGATGTCGTGTTTGCCCAGATAGGCGGCGATCAGTTTGCCGACTTCAGGATCGTCTTCCACAAAAACAATTTTATGCATATGCCCGTGTTTTAATAAGAAAAGCGGATTTCAGCATAGCGCGGCCTGCGAGGATGCGCCATGCGGATCTTTGCGTCAGCGCAGCGGCCGCCCGCCATCGACGCCGTGGGTGCGGCCGGTCACGTAGCGGCTCTCCAGCAGGTAGTTCACCAGGTTGACCACTTCGCTCTCGCCCGGCGCTACCTTCATCAGCGACTTCGCCAACGCCTGCTGGCGATAGGCTTCATCGTCGCCCGCATTGAAGATGATCAGCGCCGGCGCGATGGCGTTGACCTTGACCTCCGGCGCCAGCTTGCGGGCAAACGATCGGGTCATATTGTCCAGCGCGGCCTTGCTGGCGGCGTAGGCGATGTGTTTGTCGCTGCCTTTTTCCACCACGTAGTCGGTCAGATGGATAATGTCCGCGCCGGCCTGGCCTTGGCCGGTCAGGCAGGATTCGAGCAGCTGATTGAGCAAATAGGGCGTATAGACGTGAATCTGCAGCATCGCTGCCATTACCTGCTCCGGCGGCACCTCCGGCGACTCGGCCTGCCAGGCGCTGGCGTTGTGGATCACCGCGCGCAGTTTGGGCGCCACCTGCCGCACCCGATCGGCGAAAAGGTAGATGCCTTCGTGCGTGGAAAAGTCGCCCTGAATGCAGCAGGCGCCCAAGGCTTTCAACTCGGCCATCGCCGGATATTCGCTGCGATAGGCGATGATGACGGGAACGCCGCGCTCGAGAAACGCTTTGGCGAGCGCCAGCCCGATGCGCCGCGCGCCGCCGGTAATCAGCACCGGGGCAGAGTTGGGGTGTTCCATTGATTAAAGCTCCTGGACAGACTGGCAAACAATAGGGGAATTATGCCATTATACGGCGGAAAGTCGTTAAAGCTTCGCATGATTATCCATTTCTGGATGTAAGATCCCCAATGCATTTCAGGTTGTCGCCCGGCGGCGGCTTGAAAGACCACGGGTTAACACTGGCCATGAGAGGAATGAGGGGATGAACAGCAATCACCTTGCATCCATCGCGCGCAGTGAGAAAATCTGTTTCGACTACATGGATTTTCTGTCCGCATCGTGCAGGAAGCACTGGCGCTTTGTTGATGCTATTTATGGTGTGATGCCGATCTTCGGCATGGTGTTGAAATCGCGCGTGACCACGTCACAAACGCGCAAAGAGCAGTTGAAAGAGCTGGCGCTGCAGGTGGTGTCAACGCAGGTCAGCGATGAAACCAATATCGTGCGCCTGATTGACCTGGCGCAGCAACAGGGCCTGACGGTGTTTGATATTCAGCTGCCCTATGCGCTGGAGACTCAACAGCTGGCGGCCATTCAGAAAGAGTGCGCGGAAGGCATCGCGATTGCCCTGGTGGGGGAGCGTATGACCGTCACCATTCCCCCTAAAAGCTGATCGGGTACATCGACCGGCCGCCCGTTCATGGTTAGGCAATTGACTGACCCGATGGCCTAACCATGAACGTGAAATTCCGCGCTGCGTAGCGGCCTGCCTTTAAAGCCGGGTCCCGGCATTGGGGCCGGAGCGCAGGGTATAAATACTGTCTATATGAATGAGCACCGCGTATTTCGGCGGCTTCATTCCATTTTTTTCTGCAAATGCCAACGCGTCGTCAAACGGCTTGCCCGCCAGGAACAGTTCCGGGGTGCCGACGAAGCGGTAACCGTCCAGCGCCTCGCGGTCGATGACCACGACGGCCATTTTCGATCCCTCCCTGATATTTTGCAGCGTCTGGCCACCGGTATTTTCGTTGTAAATCAGCGTACGGTCATCATAGAGGCGCAGAGAGCGCTTGGGGCCGATATCGGGCACGCCACTCGGGCTGCTGGTTGCCTGTACAGGCAGCTGTTTGGCCAGCATTTTCTTCATGTCGTCATTCAATTCATTCATTGGTAGATTACCCCTCAGGTCGTGGTGTCGTTGTTAATGCACAGTGGCGGAATGGTTTGCCGCGGGTGCGCAGACGCTGGTTTCCGGCAGCCGGTGTTCGCGCAGCACCTGCAGCGTCTCTATTCGGAAACGCAGCAGGTGCCGTTCGGCGACCTGCTGCATCTGTTCGCACAGCGAGGTATCGTCCATCACCTGCTCGATGGCGAGCCGGGCCTGATGCACGTGCGGCTCAACGCCGCGCAGGGGCTTTTGCCGCAGGCGCAGATGGGTCATGTTGTTGAACGTGACGATCAGCGCGGCAAGGGCTGACTCGAAAAGATTCAGCGCTTCAAATCTGGCGGTATAGTCCGTATTTAGCCAGGGTTTCTCGGCGAGGATCGCCTGAGCGACTTCCAGCGCCTGTTGATAGTGCGTCATTGCCAGGCGATCGCGTTGCTGATTGAACGCCGTGTTGCCTTCGGCGATCAGCGCTTCCCAGGCGGCAAACAGGGGGAGTGCGTGCAGCAGTTTTTCAGCCATGAAATGCCTTCCATTTTCAGCCTGTCTTAACAAGACCTCCTGATGTTTCTCATCGGGGGCCTCACCTGTGTCCTGCCGGTGATGCTATAAATAATAATGATAATTAATTGTATTTAAGATCGCAAGCGTGGCAATTGGCGGATCAATAGCGTGGAGAAAGGTAAAAAAGAGGAAAGCGGGGAAACGAAATGCGGCTGCAGGGCAGCCGCATTGGCAGGCGATGTTAGTGCAACATAAACCAGCCGGCAGGCAGCGTGGCCACCAGCAGCAAGAAGATGCTGCTCTTTTCCAGGCGATTCAGCAGATTGATATCCCGGTGGCCGCGGCGGGCATACATGAACACCAACAGCCCTGGCGCATACAGCAGCACCGACATCAGCAGGTGCATCAGCCCGGACGCGTACAGCAGCCACAGGCCATAGACACAGGCGCCGGTCGCGGCGAAGATCAGGCGCTTGTCGCGGCGGCGGTAAGCCACCTTGAACAGAAACGCGCCGACCAGGAAGTAAGGCACCAGGATCATTTCTGAAGCGATGGTCAACAGCGAGTTGTAGTTGCTGCCGGTCAGCCAGATCAGCACCAGCGCCAGCTGCACTGCGATGTTGGTCAGCCACAGCGAAGAGGACGGGGCGTGATGGCGGTTCTGCTTGCCGAACACGCGCGGAAACGCGCCGTGCTGCGCGGCCAGCAGCGGCACTTCGGCCGCCATGATGGTCCAGCTCAGGTAGGCGCCGCACACGGAAATGATCAGGCCGGCGGCGATAAGCACGTCTCCCCACGGGCCGATCAGTTCCACCATCAGCACCGCCATCGACGGGTTGCGCATTTCGGCCAGTTCGCTGCGCGGCACCACGCCCAGCGACAGCAACGTGACCATCAGATACACCGCCAGCGCCGACAGCACCGCCAGCATGGTGGCGCGGCCCACGTCTTTCTTATTACGGGCGCGGGCGGAAACCACTACGGCGCCTTCCACGCCGATAAACACCCACAGGGTGATCAGCATGGTGTCCTTGACCTGTTCCCACACCGGTTTGCCTAAGGCGATGCCTTTGAAATCAAGTGTGAACACGTCCATTTTAAAGGCGATCGCCGCCAGAACGGCGAACATCCCCAGCGGCAGCAGCTTGGCCAGGGTGGCCGCCAGATTGATGCTGGCCGCGGTTTGCACGCCGCGCAACACCAGCGCATGCACGATCCACAGCAGGGCGGATTCGGCGATCAGCGCCTGCCAGGTATTGCCGTCACCGAGAATGACGCTGCCGCCGCGATCGGTGAAGATACTCAGCGCCGCGAACACGATCACCAGATATGAGACGTTGGCGATCACGGCGCACAGCCAGTAACCCCAGGCGGAGCAGAAGCCCACCAGCTCGCCGAACCCTTCCTTGGCGTAGGTGAAGATGCCGCCGTCCAGATCCGGACGCAAACGCGTAAGCAGCAGCATGGCGAAGGCCAAAAACAGAATGCCGACGCCGGTGATCCCCCAGCCCAGCAGCAGCGCGGCGGGGCTGGCGACCTGCGCCATGTTTTGCGGCAGACTGAACACGCCGGCGCCCAGCATCGAGCTGAGCACCAAAGCGGTTAGCGCGGTAAGACCGAGTTTTTTTTCCAATGACGGATCCTGAACGCAGAATAAACAACTGGAAGGGAACTGTTTGGTGGCAACAATGTATTAACAACCACTGCGCGAATAGACAATAGCCCTAAAAATTGGCGCAAATTTTACGGAGGGATGATTAGAGATGCAATGATTGAATATGCGGAATTTACAAAAAACTATTCAACGCGCGATGAAAAAAGCGGCAATAAAAACGGGCAGCTCAAGGGCTGCCCGATGGTAAACCGAAAAGCGGGTTTTATTTGAACAGATCGGCGCTGACGGTCAGGTTGCCGCCGCTCTTGTTCTGCCACTGGCGGGTGACGTGGTAGTACTTGGCGCCTTTCTCGGCCGCGCGTTTCGCCACTTCGGTGGAGACATCGGTCATGCTGTTGAAGTGGCCGGTGAAGGTGACGGAATCGAACGGCACCATCTGCGCGGCGGTCACGCTGTTCACTTCCTGGATCTTGGTGCCGTTAGGCAGCGTGACGGTATAACGTTGGCCGGTAGAGGACTGGGTTTCGAAGAAACGGCCCACGTCGCGGCTTGGCGAACCGGAAGACGCGACGCCAGGAATTTCGACTTTCGCGGCAGCGGCGCCACCGGCGGCCAGCGCGGCGCGGCCGGCGTCAGAATCGGCCGGAATGGCATCCGGGCTCTGCACGCGGCGTTTTGGCGCATCGGCCTTATAGATGTAGGCGGTGACGAACTGGTTACCGCCGGAGTTGGCGTCAACCTGGCGCACGATGAAGAAGGATGCAGCACCTTTTTTCTTCGCTTCTTTGGAGATGGCGTCGTTGATGTCCGGCTGGCTGCGGTAGAAACCGCTGACGCTCACGGTATCGTAAGGCTCCAGCAGATAGGCTTCATCTTTAGGCAGTTCGTTCACGCCGTTAAATACGCGGTATTTTGGTGTTTTGCTCACTTCTGGCGCATCTTTATGATAAAGGTCTGCGGTGACGCGCCAGTTGCCGCCGTTGTTGCTGTTGTTGCTGTCCTGGATATAGAAGGAATCGGCACCCAGTTTGTCTGCACGGCGGGAGACGGCGTCGACGGCTTCATTGATGGCATTGAAGCGGCCGGTAATCGTGATGCGATCAAACGGCTTCAGCGCCGCTGCTTTCTCAGGAGTTAACTCCTGCGCCGCATGAGCAGACAGCGCGGTGAGTGATAACAAGGCTGACGCGATGATCGTGGTCTTCAGCTTCATAAAAAATCCTTTCGCCTAGCGCATTAACGTTTATAACGTACTGAACTGTTTAAGTGTAATTCAGCCGTCGATTATTACATGTAATTCTGAAAACTGTCTCAGCATTTTATGTTATCCCGTGCGACAAATCGCCGACGGTGACGCGGGCCGCACGGATGGCGCCATCGTCATAAGTTTCCATAATAAAGGCTCTGGTGTCATTAATGTTAATTATTCACAAAATGATAACTTTTATGCTTTTTCACCGCGCGTGGCCATAAATCGTTACGCCGGGCGTAAACCTCTTGTCACGCAGAATGCGCTGTTCTGTATGGATTTTTTCACGGTAAATTGCGATTTGTCATATCACGCGCGGCGTTTTTATGTAAAAACAGAGCTGAATGCGTAAGCAATTATGGATCATCGACCTTATTTTCAGTAGGTTATAGTTGGCGTCTGAAATCAGTGCGGGCAAGTTAACGCCTCGCTCGCCGCTGGCGTCATGCTATGGGCAGGAAAATAATAAACATCATCCAAGACAGGTGAGAAGGGAACATTATGCGTATTGGTGTACCAAGAGAGCGGTTGGCCAATGAAGCCCGGGTCGCAGCCACGCCGAAAACGGTGGAACAACTGCTGAAGCTGGGTTTTACCGTCGCGATTGAACGCGGGGCGGGCAAACTGGCCAGTTTTGAGGACGTCGCCTACGAAGCCGCCGGTGCGGCGCTGGTAGACGAAAGCGAAGTGTGGCAGTCGGATCTGATCCTGAAAGTCAACGCGCCGCAAGACGACGAGATCGCCTTGATGCGCGAAGGCAGCACGCTGGTCAGCTTTATCTGGCCGGCGCAAAATCCCGAATTGATGGCCAAGCTGGCGGCGCGCAACGTCACCGCGCTGGCGATGGACTCGGTACCGCGCATCTCGCGCGCCCAGTCGATGGATGCGCTGAGCTCGATGGCCAACATCGCCGGCTACCGCGCGATCGTCGAAGCGGCGCATGAGTTCGGCCGCTTCTTCACCGGCCAGATTACCGCCGCCGGCAAAGTGCCGCCGGCCAAGGTGATGATCATCGGTGCCGGCGTGGCCGGCCTGGCGGCGATCGGCGCCGCGGGCAGCCTCGGCGCCATCGTGCGCGCCTTCGACACCCGCCCGGAAGTGAAAGAGCAGGTGCAGAGCATGGGCGCGGAATTCCTCGAGCTGGATTTTGAAGAGGAAGCAGGCAGCGGCGACGGTTACGCTAAAGTGATGTCTGAAGCCTTTATCAAGGCCGAGATGGCGCTGTTCGCCGCGCAGGCGGCGGAGGTCGATATCATCGTCACCACCGCGCTGATCCCGGGTAAACCGGCGCCGAAGCTGATCACCAAAGAGATGGTGGCGTCGATGAAACCGGGCAGCGTGATCGTCGATCTGGCGGCGCAAACCGGCGGCAACTGCGAACTGACGGTGGCCGACACCATTACCGTGACCGACAACGGCGTGAAAATCATCGGCTACACCGACCTGCCGAGCCGCTTGCCGACGCAATCTTCGCAGCTTTACGGCACCAACCTGGTCAACCTGCTGAAGCTGCTGTCGAAAGAGAAAAACGGCGAGATCGACATCGATTTCGACGATACGGTGATCCGCGGCGTTACCGTGGTGCGCAGCGGTGAAATCACCTGGCCGGCGCCGCCGATCCAGGTTTCCGCTCAGCCGAAAGCGGCGCCCGCCGCTGCACCGGTGGCCAAACCCGAAGCCAAACCGACCTCGCCGTGGCTGAAGTACGGCCTGATGGCCTTGGCGATCCTGCTGTTCGGCTGGCTGGCGGACGCGGCGCCGAAAGAGTTTCTGTCGCACTTTACCGTGTTCGCGCTGGCCTGCGTGGTCGGTTACTACGTGGTCTGGAACGTCAGCCATGCGCTGCATACCCCGTTGATGTCGGTCACCAACGCGATCTCAGGAATTATCGTGGTCGGTGCGCTGTTGCAGATCGGCCATGGTGGCTGGGTGAGTTTCCTCTCCTTTATCGCCGTGCTGATCGCCAGCATCAATATTTTCGGTGGGTTCACCGTCACTCAGCGCATGCTGAAGATGTTTCGCAAGAACTAAGGGGTAACAAATGTCTGGAGGATTGGTTACAGCTGCATACATTGTTGCCGCTATTTTGTTTATTTTCAGCCTGGCGGGCCTGTCGCGCCATGAAACGTCGAAGCAGGGCAACCTGTTCGGCGTCGCCGGCATGGCGATCGCGCTGATCGCCACCATTCTGGGGCCGGATTCCGGCAACGTCGGCTGGATCATCATCGCCATGATCATCGGCGGCTCGATCGGCGTCTATCTGGCCAAGAAGGTCGAGATGACCGAAATGCCGGAGCTGGTGGCGGTGCTGCATAGCTTCGTTGGCCTGGCAGCGGTGCTGGTCGGTTTCAACAGCTACCTGGATCACGGCGCGCCGATGGCGCCGGTGATGGCGAACATCCATCTGACCGAAGTGTTCCTCGGCATCTTTATCGGCGCGGTAACCTTCACCGGTTCGATTGTCGCCTTCGGCAAGCTGCGCGGCATCATCTCTTCCAAACCGCTGATGCTGCCGAACCGCCACAAGCTGAATCTGGCGGCGCTGGTGATCTCGTTCCTGCTGCTGGTGGCGTTCGTGCGTACCGACAGCGTGGGCTGGCAGGTGGTGACGCTGCTGCTGATGACGGCGATCGCGCTGGCTTTCGGCTGGCATCTGGTGGCCTCGATCGGCGGCGCCGACATGCCGGTGGTGGTGTCGATGCTCAACTCCTACTCGGGGTGGGCGGCGGCCGCGGCGGGCTTCATGCTGAGCAACGATCTGCTGATCGTCACCGGCGCGCTGGTGGGCTCTTCGGGTGCGATCCTGTCTTACATTATGTGTAAGGCAATGAACCGCTCGTTTATCAGCGTGATCGCCGGCGGTTTCGGCAGTGACGGTTCGTCTACCGGCGATGCCGAAGAGATGGGCGAATACCGTGAAACCACGGCGGAAGAGGTGGCCGAGCAGCTGAAGAATTCCACCTCGGTGATCATCACGCCGGGTTACGGCATGGCGGTGGCGCAGGCGCAATATCCGGTGGCGGAAATCACCGAGAAACTGCGGGCGCGCGGCGTGAAGGTGCGCTTCGGCATTCACCCGGTCGCGGGGCGTCTGCCGGGCCACATGAACGTGCTGCTGGCGGAGGCGAAGGTGCCGTACGACGTGGTGCTGGAGATGGATGAAATCAACGAAGATTTCCCGGATACCGACACTGTGCTGGTGATTGGCGCCAACGACACGGTAAACCCGGCGGCGCTGGAAGATCCGCGCAGCCCGATCGCCGGCATGCCGGTATTGGAAGTGTGGAAAGCGCAGAACGTGATCGCGTTTAAACGCTCGATGAACACCGGCTACGCCGGCGTGCAGAACCCGCTGTTCTTCAAAGAGAACACCCAGATGCTGTTCGGCGACGCCAAAGACAGCGTGGAAGCGATTCTGCGGGCATTGCAAAAGTAGTTGGGCAACCAAAAAAATGGGCCGCTTATTAGCGGCCCGTTTTTTTATGCGTGAAGGTTAATCTTCGTCGTCGTGCTCATCGTCTTCATCCGCCTCGATCGGGCAGTTGAAGTTCTCCGGCTTAATCACCAGCAGATCGCATTTCAGATGGTCGATCACATGTTCCGCGGTGTTGCCGATAAAGGCCGCTGAAATGCCGGTGCGGCCCAGGGTGCCCAGAACCACCACGCCGGCCTGCAGGTGTTCGGCCAGATCGGGGATCACCTCTTCCGGCAGGCCTTTTTCCACGTGGGTGAACTCTTCCTTAATGCAGAATTTCTGCCGCAGTGCCTTCATGGCGATCAGATGCTGGCCGCGGATGGCGTCGTTGTAGACGCTCGGATCGAAATCGGGCAGCTCGATGGCGATGTTGATCGGGGTAACGGGATAGGCGCCGACCAGGTGAACCTCGGTCTGGTTGACGTTCTGCGCCAGTTCGACGGTTTCTTGCACCAGTTTGATATTGAGCGGGTCGTGATAGGGTTCTTCGCTGGACAGGTTGACCGCCACCAGCGCTTTGCCGCCTTCCGGCCAGGGTTGGTCTTTTACCATCCACACCGGGCAAGGGCATTTGCGCAGCAGGTGCCAGTCGGTGGGGGTGAAGATCACCGACTCCAAGCGGTCGTGCTGGTGCGCCATTTTCAGCAGAAGATCATGCTGGCCGGAAAGCACTTCCTGAATGATGGCTTCGAAGGGGCGGTTATGCCAGACCACTTTGATTTCGATCGGCACGCCGTCGTTGAGATAGAAACGGCACTGCTCGTTGATCCAGGCGGCGCGTTGGCTGATCACACCTTGCCGCATCGCCGTTCTTTCGTCCGGAGAGAGCAGGGTCGTCATTTCGTAAGAGAAGTCATAAATGGGCAGGAAGGCTTTGATGCGCCCGCCGTTCCGTTTTACCAGGTACACGGCGCGGCGCAATGCCGGCTGATCGTCCTGATTGGGGTCAATAGCCACCAGAAGATTCTGATACTTCGCCATAGGGCCTCCTTACAGCTGAAATCAACAGTCTGTTAATTTACAGAGTAACCCAACATTGAAAAACAGAACAACAACAGAAGCGTGCCGGATCAACAATTTCGGTGAAATGTTGATCCGGCAGGGGAGTCAGGCGTTGACGGTCACGTTGATGCGTGGCGTACCGGCCAGCACCGACAGGGCGTCGGCGTTTTCGATGGTGATGTATTTGCCTTTCACGCTGAGGATTTCGCTTTTCTGGAAGCGGCCCAGCAGGCGGCTGATGGTTTCCACCGTCAGACCGAGGTAGTTGCCGATGTCGCCGCGGGTCATGGTCAACCGGAACTCGCGCGGCGAGAAGCCACGCTCCGCGAAGCGGCGCGACAGGTTGTAAACGAACGCCGCCAGGCGCTCTTCGGCGTTTTTCTTCGACAGCAGCAGGATCATGTCCTGGTCGCCTTTGATCTCGCCGCTCATCAATCGCATGATCTGCTGACGCAGGTTAGGCATTTTGCCGGACAGATCGTCGAGGGTTTCGAATGGGATCTCGCACACCATCGAGGTTTCCAGCGCCTGAGCGAAACTTGGGTGCTTCAGACCGCCGATGGCGTCGAAGCCCACCAGATCACCCGCCAGATGGAAACCGGTGATTTGCTCGTCGCCTTGCTCGGTGATGGTGTAGCTTTTGATGGTCCCGGAACGGATCGCGTACAGCGACTTCAGCTCGTCGCCGGCCTTGAACAGGGTCTGGCCTTTCTGGATGGGCTTTTTCCTCTCGATAATGTTGTCGAGCTGGTCCAGCTCGTGGGCATTAAGGGTGAAAGGAATGCACAGCTGGCTGATGCTGCAGTCCTGGCAATGGATCGCACAACCACCAGACTGGATACGACGAATCACGCGTTTTTCCGGGATCATAGATTACGCTCATTCAATAATTGATATGAGTCAATTTTAACATCTTTTGCTGCAGCTGATAAGGGTGGCATTAGCATGAATAGGGGTATTGTGTGCGAATTTTGCGCACACATGCCGCCGATTATTCTGTATCGTGCTGAAGTCGCTAGATTTATTTGGCACTTATGCGCAACGTGCGGTCGCCATTCCGGCGGCATAGGGCAGGGCAATCGGCGCGGCGGCAGGGGCGTTGATTGGCGCCGCATCCGGTCATGCCGGCCCCGGCGCGCTGATCGGCGCGGGCGGCGGGTTGCTGGTCGGCAGCGCGATGGCCAATAACTCGGCCAGGCGCAGCAGCGATGACCTGCAAGACCGCTACGATACCGTGTATACGCAGTGCATGTACGCCAAAGGTAACCAGGTGCCGGTGGCCTACGGTTATGGTGAGGCCACCTCATCGCCGGTGCCGCCGGACTACTATCCCGCCGCCCCGGCGGAGGGCGTCCCGCCGGACTATGTGCCGCGTTAGTGCGAGAGCAGATCCTGCGGCAGGTAACCTTCGTGCTGCAGCAGCCACTGCTTGCGCTGCACGCCGCCGGCATAGCCGGTCAGCGCGCCCTGCGAACCGATCACCCGGTGGCAGGGCACCACGATGCTGATCGGATTCGAACCGTTGGCCATGCCGACCGCGCGTGAGGCGGTTGGGCGGCCGATGCGTTGCGCCAGCTGGCCGTAGGTCAGGATTTCGCCGCAGGGGATTTGGCGCAGCTGTTGCCACACGGTGCGTTGGAACTCGGTGCCGGCGGTCATCACCGGCAGCCGATCGATAATGCTCAGCTCACCGGCGAAATAGCGTTGCATCGCGTCGGTCAGCCCGCTGGGATCGCGCTGCTCACGCAGGGTGAAGCGATCGGCGCGGTAGTGGGTATTCAGCAGCTTCATCAGGCGCGCTTCGTGATCGGTCCAGTCAATCGCCCGCAGGCGCCCCTGTTCATCGGCAATCAGCACCAGTTCTCCCACCGGCGTGGCGGTACGATCAATCAAAAAAGTCTGCATCTGGATCACTCCTCGGTTTGGTATGGCGATTATCGCATGAAAGCGGGGGAAGCGATGGCGGATTTCGGACATGCTGATGGGCAACCGCAGGGTTGCCCAAATAGCCGGCTCAGGGTAAGGCGGGGAGTCATTGCACGTTAAATTTATAAAATAAATTTATAAGTCATCAAGGCAGGTTGTGTCTTGTTTATTATTTCATCAGACATTAACGCTTTGGCGTTACTTATAGCTGATGGTCACGCGCTTTAAATAGGGATCGTTATTCACCATTTCGCTGGTGACGGCAGAGACTAATTCTTTTGGCATTTCTTTTAACGAAGAGGAAATATACCCGTTCTGATATTCCGTCACTTTACCGAAGCAGTTGGAGATAAGCTGTTCATCCTGATGTGTGATGGTGCAGGTCGGGGTGGTAATGGCGCCGGTGAAGCGCACGACGCCGGAGGCGACCGGGCTGCCGGAAAGCGGTTTTGCTTGCAGAGCGAAGGGCAGAATGACCAATGCGCTTAATACGGCTAAGTAATGGTTCATACGCTGTTCCTCTCAGAGTAAAAATGCTGCCAATTAAAAAACAAGCACGCTTGTTTTCATCAAATAAGCTATTTCGCCTGGCGAAATAAAAACGAATGGGCAAAAATCCTACTGCCTGCATCCAATGAATTTGATAATAGGGAGGTAGGGTGAGTAAAACCATGATTTGGATCATAGTGAAGACCGGTTAATGGTTTCCGGCGCGGGCAGGGTAAAAGGCTGTGATCGTTCTCTCAGGAAAGCGGGAATGGCGGGGTGTTTTCGCCCCCGTGGTGTCGCCACTGAAACCGGGGGCGAGTGCGGGGTTACAGCATGCCGCTGCTGCCGCAGATGCGGATCTTTTCCGCCACCACTTCTTTCATCGCCAGCTTGCCGGGGACGATATATTTGCGCGGGTCGTTGGCATCCGGATGCTGTGAAAAGTAGCTTTTCACCGCATCGGCGAAGGCGATTTTCAGTTCGGTGGCGACGTTGACTTTGCAGACGCCGAGCGAGATCGCGCGTTTGACCATCGCTTCCGGAATGCCGGAGGCGCCGTGCAGCACCAGGGGCACGTCCACCTGTTCGCGGATCAACGCCAGGCGCTCGAAGTCCAGCTTCGGCTCGCCGTGATACAGACCGTGGGCGGAACCGATCGCCACCGCCAGCGAATCGATGCCGGTGGCGGCGACGAACTCGCGTGCCGCCACCGGGTCGGTATAGAAACTGTCCGCCGTATCGACGATCAGATCGTCTTCCTGCCCACCCAGGCGGCCCAGTTCCGCTTCCACGCTGGCGCCATAGCGGTGGCACAAGGCGACCGCAGCAGCCACTTTGGCGATGTTCTGCTCGAACGGCAGATGGGAACCGTCGATCATCACCGAGCGGATGCCGCTTTTCACCTTGTGCTCGATGTCGTCCAGCTCCTCGTGATGATCCAGATGCAGCGCCAGCGGCAAATCGTAGTGGTGCGCGGCCGATTGGCAAATGCCGATCAGGTAGTCGGTGCCGGCGTAGCTGAAGGTGCCGGGCGTGCCGGCCATGATCACCGGCGAGCGCAGCTCGGCGGCGGTTTCCGCCACCACCTGCACGGTTTCCAGATTGTGGACATTAAACGCCGGGACGGCGTAACCCTGGCGCTGCGCCTTGAGCAGCATTTCTCTGTTGGCTATCAGATACATGGGATCTCCTTACAGCACGGGGGAAGGGAAACGGTAAATCGTCACGCCTTTCACCACCCGGTTAACCTCGCCGGTCGGGCAAGGGTTGTCTGGGGTCAGTCCCAGCGCCAGCGAACTCTCGAAGGCCAGCATCTGGGTGAACAGCAGATACGGGAACAGCAGCCAGATGTCGTCCGTGGCCTGGTGCATAGGCAGCAGGGCATCGGACGGTGTCCGGGGCTCGCCGGTCAAACCGACCAATTGCATCACCAACCCGTCGCGCTGCAGCTCGTTCCACAGATCGCGGTCATACTGGCGGGCGTAGTCGTCGTGGGAGAACATCACCACCACCAATGTTTGGCCGTCGACCATAAATTTCGGGCCGTGGCGCAGGCCGAGCGGCGAGTCGTAGCGCGTAACGATGCGCCCGGCGGTCAGCTCCAGCATCTTGAGCGAGGCCTCTTCCGCCAGGCCGGTAAAGCAGCTGCCGCCGAGGGTGATATAACGGCGGAAACCGCTGGCGGCCAGCGCCTTTACCTGTGGCTGCAGCGTTTCGCGCAGTGCGCGGCAGCGCTGCACCATGGCGTTCAGCGGCACCTGGGCGGCCTCAAGCGAAAGCGGGCCGAGCAGCAGCGCGGCGCTCAGCATCATGCAGCTGAAGCTGGAGGTCATGGCGAAGCTCTGATCGTTGGAGCCTTGCGGCATCACCAGCGAACAGACGTTGTCGCGCCGATGCGCATACTGCGCCAGCTTGCTGTCCGGGTTGCAGACCAGCATCAGGTGGTAGCTTTCCGGCAGCAGCTGGTCGGCCAGCTCCACCGTCGCCACGCTTTCCGGGCTGTTGCCCGAGCGGGCGAAGGAGACCAGCAGCGTCGGCCGCTCAGGATCGAGATACTGCCGCGGGTTGGCGACGATATCGGTGGTGCCGTAGGCCGCCACGTCGCGGCCGGTTCGTTCGCGCAGCCAGGGCGCCAGGGCGCGGCCGGCGAACGCCGAGCTGCCGGCGCCGCACAGCACGATTTGCAGCCGAGGATTGGCCAACAGCGGCGCCAGGAACGGCTGCCACTGCGCCTGTTGATCCTGCAGTTGCCGGTGCAGCGCCGCCCACAGATCCGGCTGCTGCCAAATCTCTGCGGCGGTGTGCCAGGCGTTGCGCTGCTTCAGCCAATCCGCCTCGTAAGAGAAATACGCGTTCATGATGACAACTCCTTAAAAGCCTCGGTTAACGGTCGGCGATAATCACGTCGATCCCTAAATGGTGCAGCGCCTGCAGATAGTGTTCCGGAATGCGGCTGTCGGTGACCAGGCGGTGGATCTGGCCGATTTCGCGGATCATGCAAAAGCTGGTGCGGCCGAATTTGCTGGCGTCGGCGATGGCGATCACTTCGCGAGCTACCTCGCACATCACGCGGTTCAGCTGCGCTTCGCCCGGATCCGGCGTGGTGATGCCGCCCGCCAGATCGAAACCGTCGACGCCGAGAAACAGCTTGTCGAACCGGTACTGGCGCAGCTGCTGTTCGGCGGCGGGGCCGTACAGCGACCAGGCCTTGCGGCGCACGCTGCCGCCGACCACCATCAGATCGATCTGCTCGTTGTTGGCCAGCTCGAAGGCGATGTTCAGCGCGTTGGTCATCACCACCAGATCCTTTTTCCCCGCCAGCTGCGGCGCCATCTGGCTGGTGGTGGAGCCGGAGTCGAGGATGACGGCGTCGCCGTCTTCAATCAGCGCCGCCGCCGCGCAGGCGATGGCGTGTTTTACGTCGCGGTTGATGCGGCCCTTGTCCTGCAGCGGGCGATCGAAGGCGAACTGTTTGTTCAACATGGCGCCGCCGTAAGCGCGCACCGCGCAGCCGTGTTTTTCCAGCTGGCGCAGATCGCTGCGGATGGTGACGCTGGACACCGAAAACTGCTGGCTGAGCTGTTCCACGCGCACCGAGCCTTCGCGGCACAGCTGGTCGATAATTAATTCCCGGCGTTTTGCGGTATTGATCATTAACGCAGACTCCTGATTTACCTGTAGCCGTGCCCGACCGCGGCTTAATAAGCCGCAGCGATACCGACCGGAGCGCTTTCAGTTGTTCGTGACGAATTACAGCAAACGAAATACTGAAATGCAATCGATTAATTTTAAAATATCTATATCTATCAGTTGGTTATATTTAATTTTGCTTTCGGTTTAGCGGTAACCGAAAGCGGTATTAACACAAAGTGAAAACGGCAAATTCGTTATTTTTCAGTCGACAATTCTCGCGATGGCTTTATTCGGCCCTGCGGCGGCGAAAGCCGCAGCGAGCATTCGACAGCCGCCGGGCTTTCACTGTTTTTTATGCCGCCGCCTGTAATAGCGCCGCGCCACGCACGCCGCTGCTGTCACCGTGCACCGGCGGGAATACCGCTGCCGGTTCCGCGCCCGGCAGCAGCCAGTGCCGCATCGCCGTCGGCAGCAGCCGATACAGCTCGCCGACGTTCGACAACCCACCGCCCAACACGAAGGCGTCGACGTCCAGCAGCAGCTGCAAACCGGCCAGCGCGCTGGCCAGAATGTCGACGTAGACGGTCATCAGCCACTGTGCGAGCGTATCCCCCGCGCGATAGCTGGCGACCAGCGCCGGCACGTCGGCGGCCGGATGGGCAAGGTGGCGGCTCAGCGCCAGCAGCCCGCTGCCGGAGACGTAGCGTTCAAAGCAGCCGGTCAGCCCGCAGTTGCAGCCGAACAGCGGCAGATCGTAACGCTGCGCCAGCTGGGCGGAGATCGGCATATGGCCCCATTCGCCCGCCAGCCCGTTGCGCCCCTTGTGCAATTGCCGGTTCACCACCAGGCCACCGCCGGCGCCGGTGCCGATGATGGCGCCGAACACCAGCGGCAGATGGGCGGTTTGCGGCGTGCTGGCTTCCGACAGCGCGAAACAGCGGCAGTCGTTCTCGATGGCGATCGGCCGCGCCAGCGCCTGCGTCAAATCATCCGCCAGGCAATGCCCGGTCAGGCAGGGCACGTTGACCGCCAGCTGGCGGCGACTGACGGGATCGGTGATCCCCGGCAGGCCGATGCCGATGCTGCCGCGCGTATGCAGCTCGCGGTCCGCCTGCTCGACCAGCCCGGCGATGCAGGCCACGAACTCGCCATAATCGCCGGTTGGGGTGCGCACGCGCTGGAGCAGCACCTGATTGAGCCGGCGATCGTAAGCGGCCATTTCGATCTTGGTGCCGCCGATGTCGAAGCCGTAACGCATCTCTCTCGTGCTCATGGTCAGGCTCCGTTCAGGGCGATCACCGCCGCTTCGCGGCGCGCGCGTTCGGCGGCGAACACCATCAGGTGGCTCTCCAGCGCTTCCGCCGGGCCGGCCAGCACCTGGCTCGGATCGTTGGCGCGAATGGCCGCGATAAAGTGCTGCATCAGGTAGTAGTCACCGCCGCCGTGGCCGGCCATGGCGTGCAGATCCTGGCTGGCGTCGGTGTCGTAATGCGTTTCGCCGTCGTCGAGGAACGAGGTGATGCGGATATGGCGGCCGTCACCTTCCAGGCAGCCGCGGCTGCCGAAGATGCGGGTGTGGCGATCTTCGTGGCGGGTAAAGGCTGTCATGGTGAACGACGCGGTACGGCCGCCGGCGAACTGCATGTTGACCACCTGATGATCGACCACGTTATTGTCGCAGCGGTAAACGCAGCGGCCGTAGGGCCCGTCGCGCAGCGCCGCCCGCAGCGTCGTCTGGTCGGGTTCCGGCGTCAGCACGCGCAGAAAGCCGGGCGTGGCCTTGTGGTCGTCGCCCAGATAGATGCGTTTGGCGGAATAGGGGCAGGACGCCTCCACCGCGCAATCCAGGCAGTTGTCCGCCGCGCCGGCCGGTTGGTTTTCCCGGCGGAAGTGGCGCAGGTTGCCGAAGGAGCTGACCTGTTCGCAGGGCTGCTCCATCACGTAGCGGATCCAATCGATGTCGTGGCAGGATTTCTGCAGCAGCATAAAGGCGGCCTGCCGATCGTTGCGCCAGTTGCCGCGCACGAAGGAGTGCGCCTGATGCCAGTAGCCGACCGGCTCCAGGTGTTGCAGGCTGACGATGTCGCCGATCGCGCCGTCGCGCAGCAGCTGCTTGAGCTTTTGGGTATAGCGGGTGTAGCGCAGCACGTGGCCGACCGAGAAGATCAGCTTTTGGCGCACCACCTCGGCGACGATGGCGCGGCACTCGTCGGCGTCCGGCGACAGCGGCTTTTCCAGCAGCATGGCGTAGCCCTGGCGGGCGAAGGCCAGCGCCGGTTCCAGGTGCATCTGATCCTGAGTACAGATCAGCACCGCGTCGGCCAGCTTGCCGGCATCGGCGGCCTGGCGCCAGTCGGTGAAGACGTTTTCCGGCGCGATGGCGTGCTGTGCCACGAACTGCTCGCGGTAGGCGTCGCGCGGTTCCGCCACCGCCACCACCTGCATCAAATCGGGGTGCGCCAGCGCATAGCGCGAGTAGATTTCACCGCGCGCGCCGGCGCCGACTACCAGTACCCGCACCGGGCGCTGGGCAACGTTATTGGATTGTGTTGACGACATTGCTGATACTCCGCTGTTGTTATTTGAGGTTTTGGCCGCTGAGCTCGTCGAACAAATGTGCGCGCGTCAGATCGAATGCCAGATGAACGCTTTCGCCGAGGCGCGGCTCCCAGTCCGGCAGCGACGCCATGCGCAGCACGAAGCGCAGGTCGGCCAGTTCGCAGTGCAGCAGCTCCTCGTTGCCCATGCGCTCGATGGTGACGATCTGCGCCGGGAAGCAGTTGGCGCTGCCGGGCGCGCACAGCCGCAGGGATTCCGGCCGGATACCGAGGCATACCCGCGCATGCGGATAGTCCGCCAACTGCCGTTGCAGCGCCGGCGGCAGCTCGAGCGGGTGCTGCCGGCCGATGCGCAGCCGCACCGTTTGGCCGTCGCGCACGATCGCCAGATCGTGCAAATTCATCGACGGGCTGCCGATAAACTCGGCGACGAAACGGTTGGCGGGGTGGTGATACAGGTTGATCGGCTTATCCACCTGCATGATGGCGCCGCGGTTCATCACGCAAATGCGATCGCCCATGGTCATCGCCTCGACCTGATCGTGGGTGACGTACACCATGGTGGCGGCGGCGCCTTCCTGTTTCAGCTGATTGTGCAGTTCAATCAGCTGCACGCGCATCGACACCCGCAGCTTGGCGTCGAGGTTGGACAGCGGCTCATCGAACAGGAACACCTTGGGCTTGCGCACGATGGCGCGGCCGACCGCCACTCGCTGGCACTGGCCGCCGGAGAGCTGGCCCGGCTTGCGCTGCAGCAGGTTGGTGATCTCCAGCTTTTCCGCCGCGTCGCGCACCCGGCGGTCGATCTCGGCCTTGCTCTCTTTGCCGATCAGGCCGAACGCCATGTTCTTGTACACCGTCATGTGCGGGTACAGCGCATAGTTCTGGAACACCATGGCGACGCCGCGATCCTTCGGCATGCTGTCGTTGACGCAGCGATCGTGGATCAGGATCTGCCCCTCGCTGACACTCTCCAGCCCGGCGATCATCCTCAGCAGGGTGGATTTGGCGCAGCCGGACGGGCCGACGAACACCATAAATTCCCCGTCCTCAATGTCCAAATTGACGCCGTGCAGCGCGTGGAAACCGTTGGGGTAGACTTTTTTAACGCTGTTTAACTGAATTCCGGCCATGTCATTTACCTTATCTGCGCGTTAGCCTTTCACCCCGGCGCTGGCGATGCCCTGGATGAAATAGCGTTGGAAAATAATGAACAGCATCAGCATCGGGATCACCGCCATCAGCGCCCCGGCCATCAGCAACGGGTATTCCACCCCGGCGCGGCTGGAGAGCGAGGCGAGGCCAACCGGCAGCGTCAGCTTCTCGGTGGTGGTATTGACGATCAGCGGCCACATCAGGTTGTTCCAGCTCCACAGGCCGTTGATGATGACGCAGGCGATAATGCCCGGCCGGATCAGCGGCAGCATGATGCGCCAGAAGATGGCGAAGTAGCTGTAGCCGTCGATCAAGGCCGCTTCTTCCATTTCCTTCGGCACCGCCAGAAAGAACTGGCGCAGCAGGAAGGTGGCGTAGACGCTGAAAATGCCCGGCAGCACCAACCCGGTGATGCTGTTGACCAGCCCCAGCTTCTGTACCACCAGAAATTGCGGGATCAGAAACGCCTGGCCGGGCACCATCAGGATCGACACGCACACCAGGAACACCGCGTCGCGGCCGCGAAAATGCAGGCGCGAGAAACCATAGGCAGCCAGGGTGGCGATCGCCATCTGCAGGGTGACGGTGAAGAAGGTCGCCAGCAGCGAGTTGAGATAAAAACCGGCGAACGGGATTTCGTGCATCACCCGGCCGTAGGCCTGCAGGCTGGGGTGCGCCGGCAGCAGCGTCAGCGGGATCTGGATGCTTTCGGCCTGGGTTTTCAACGAGGTCACCAGCATCCAGATAAAGGGCACGACCGAGGCCAGCGCCGCCAGCCCCATAAACAGGTACACCAGCGTTTTCTTGCTTGCGTTCATGCGCAGCTCCTCAGCTGACTTTCAGGCGCTTGCCGATCGCCATTTGAATCAGGGTGATCACCAGCGTGACGGCGAACAGCACCACGGTGATGGCGGAGGCGTAGCCTTTTTCCTGCAGGTAAAACGCGTACTTGTAGAACAGGTTGGTGACGGTCATCACGTCGTTTTCCACCAGCGCGCGGTCGAACATCAGGAACACCACGTCGAAGATTTGCAGGATCTCGATAAAGCTCATCACCGACACGAAGAACAGCGTCGGCACCATCATCGGCAGCGTGATGCAGAAGAAGCGCCGCAGGGTGCCGATGCCGTCGATATCCGCCGCCTCGTACAGCTGGCGTGGAATGCTCTGCAGCCCGGCCAGCAAAATGATGATCTTCAGCGCCAGCGACGACCAGATGATGATGATGGACACGCTGATGCGCACCACGTCCGGATCGGACAGCCAGGCGACCGGCGCAATGTGCAGCAGGCCCAGCGCCTGGTTGATCAGGCCGAAATCCTTGTTGAACAGCCATTGCCACACCATGGCCACCGCCGCGGGCATGGTGACCGCCGGCAGGAACAGCAGGGTGCGCAGCAGGCCTTTGCCACGGATGTTCTGGTTGAGGCCGATCGCCAACAGCAGCGACAGGCTCAGGCTGATCGGTACGCACACCACCACGTAGAACAGGGTGTTGGCGGCGGCGGTGTAGAAGTCGTCGTCTTCGAACAGGTTGAGATAGTTATCGACGCTGATGCTGCTCCAGCGCATGAACTGGTTCAGATCGGTAAAGCTGTAAAAAATGTTCTGCAAAAAGGGGATCAGGTAAAACACCGTCACCCCCAACAACAGCGGCAGGATCATCACCCAGCCCCAGAAGCGTTCGGCGCGTTCGAGCCGATTGAGCGCGGGGCGGGCGGTGCGCCGGGATGATTTCAGGGTGACCGTAGCCGTTTCTGCCAGCGACATGTTGCCATTCCTCACCTATCACTTTCAGCGTGGGTCCACCGCGGCGCACACTCGGGGTAGCGCGCCGCGGCGGGGCGATTACTGCTCCATGACGCGCGCGATCTTCTTGACCGACTTGTCCATTTCCTGCTTGGCGTCCGCGCCCATAAAGATTTTCTTCAGGCTGGCGATCCACATGTTCTGCCATTTCGGCGTATTGGTGCCGGCGGTGGGGTAAGCCTGGGTCACTTCAAGGGTCTGGATATAAGGCGAGACGTCGACTTTCTGGATCTGCTGCGCCCAGACCTTGGCCGCCGTCTTGTTGGCCGGGATCACCACCTTGGCCAGCTCCGCCTGCGAGGCTTCGCTGCTCATGAAGGCGATATATTTCCAGGCGGCCTGCTTGTGGGCGCTTTTGGCCGACATGGCGAAGGCCAGGCTGTGCGCTACACCGGACTGGCGTTCAATTTTCGGCATCATCACCACGCCGATGTGATCGTTGATCAGCGGGTTGTTGGCGAACGGCGCCGCCAGCCAGGAACCGGCATAGACCATCGCGGCGCGGTTGGACTGGAAGATGTTCTCGGTTTTGACTTCGCTCATTTGCTGGGCGCTCGGCATCAGGCCGTCTTTCATCATGCCCTGCAGCTGCTGGTAGACCCAGATGGATTTGTCGTTGGCGATGTCGGTGGGTTGGCCGTCTTTCGGCACGATATGATTGCCGTTTTGGAACAGCAGGTTCATATAGCTGTCCTGGCCGTCGATGCTGAGATCCATCACCAGCGGGAAGGCGGCGTCTTTCAGCCCGCTTTTCAGGGCGGTGGCTTTGTGTTTCAGATCGTCCCAGCTCCAGTCGCTGGTGGGGTAGCTGACGCCGGCCTGATCGAACAGTTTTTTGTTGTACCACACGGCGATGGAGTCGACGTCGCGCGGAATGGCCATCTGTTGGCCGTCGTACTGGTAGGCTTTCACCGAACTGGCGACCACGTCATCCAGCTTAAGGCTGCTGTCCTTAATATAAGGCGCCAGCGGCTCCATAATGCCGTTTTTGGCATATTGC
Source organism: Serratia sp. HRI (assembly GCF_010119335.3). Lineage (NCBI taxonomy): Bacteria > Pseudomonadati > Pseudomonadota > Gammaproteobacteria > Enterobacterales > Yersiniaceae > Serratia > Serratia sp. HRI. The sequence goes on from NZ_CP083690.1 coordinate 5,362,897, forward strand.
ACAAAATAAGGCATATTGATCCAGAATATATCCGGCGCCACGCCGCCGGCGGCAGCGGAATCCAATTTAACGAAATATTGCGCAGAGGGCGTTAATTCTATTTCTATTTTTATATCCGGATTGGCCTGTTCAAAGCGTTTGGCGATCTCCTGTTCGGCAGGTAATTGGTTTCTGTCCCAAACGGCATAGCGCAATGTTATTTTATCTGCGGCGTGGAGCAGGGTGGGTAATAATAATGCGCTGGCAAGAATAGAGTGCGCCAGCAGGCGTCCGGTATTTTTTATCGGTGACATTGCTTTCCCCTCGGTGAGCGACGAATAACGTTTTTCGCAACGTAAATTCTTTCTATCCCTTAACTTTCAATGTGTCAATACACCCCCGGACGCCCAAAAACGGGGCGCTAATGTTTCATTGTTGTTAAAATCGAAAGGCTTTCACGGCCAAGTGAAAGGTGGATTCATTCACATTTTGTTAACCTTCCAATGGGTTTTCTCCCTGCTGTCGCGGCATTTAGCGGCCCTCGCAGGCATAGGAATAACTGATAACCCTTGCACCATAATGGGGATTAAAAACATTTTTATTGTGCAAGCATCAGCTTCTTTCATTTTTGTGATGCAAATAAACAAAAAAATCGGATTGCGGCAGTCAAAGAAGGGCGTGGGAACGATTTTTATTACCGGCTATTGTCTGTGGCGATAAAAGGCGCTAGCCTGAATTTTCACCGTGTTTATTCATTAAAAATAAAGAGGGCCGAACATCATGCGCCTGTCTCTGGTATTTACTCATTGCCTGGAGAAAGTATTTCATCGCCACAGTGTGCCACCTATTTCCGTGGAAGAACGGCTGAGCGGGTTAAATAACGAGGTGCTTTCCTGGCAGGCGGTGTACTGTTTGCAAACGCCGGGCAACGAAACCCGCCATGAGTTGTGTTATCAACTCGACGGGCCGCTGGCGGAGTATATCAGCGTGCGCCAGGTGCAATCGGTGCCGAGCGGTTTTCCCTGTTATCGCGAGACCGACGAGAATTACCTGACGACCGAGCCGGGCTTATTTCCCGATCCGCTGATGCCGCTGCCGCAACGGCGTTTTTTCGCCGCCTGCCGCTATTATGGCAGCCTGTGGCTGACCCTGACGCCACCGGCCGACGCGCAACTGGCCGGCGACTTTCCGTTGACCCTGCGGCTGCTGGATGCCCAGAGCGGCGAGGCGCTGGCCGAGGCCAGGCTGACGCTGCATCTGGTGCCGGCGGCGTTGCCGCCGCAAACGCTGTTGCACACCGAGTGGCTGCACACCGACTGCCTGGCGGATTACTACCGTCTGGCGGTGTTCAGCCCGGATTACTGGCGCGCACTGCGCCACTTTGTGCGCTGCGCGGTGCATGCCGGGGTTAATATGCTGCTGACGCCGCTGTTTACGCCGCCGCTGGATACCGCCGTCGGCGGCGAACGTACCACGGTGCAGCTGGTGAGGGTGACGCGTTCGGCGCAGGGGTATGGCTTCGATTTCAGCCGCCTGGCGCAGTGGGTGGCGCTGGCGCAGGAAGAGGGCATAGAGCACTTCGAAATCGCGCCACTGTTTACCCAATGGGGCGCGGCGCATGCGCCGAAGATCGTGGTGGAGGAGCAGGGCGAGGCGCGACCGCTTTTCGGCTGGCACACCGATGCGCAGGGCGAACCGTATCAGCGTTTCCTGCAGGCGCTGCTGCCCGAATTGACCGCCTGGTTCCGCGAGCGGGGGCTGGAACGGCAGGTGTGGTTCCATGTTTCCGATGAGCCGACGCTGGACAACCTGGCGGCCTACCGGCGCGCCGCCGCCGCGCTGCGGCCGTTGCTGGACGGCTTCCGCACCTTCGACGCGCTGTCGGATTTCGCTTTCTATCAGCAAGGCCTGGTGGAAACCCCGGTCGCCGCGACCGATCATATCGATCCCTTTATCGAGCACCGGGTGCCCGGCCTGTGGGCCTATTACTGCTGCGTGCAGAAGACCGAGGTCGCCAATCGGTTCTTCGCCCAGCCTTCGGCGCGCAACCGCATATTGGGCGTGCAGCTGTATCTGTATCGCATCGCCGGCTTCCTGCATTGGGGATTCAACTTCTATAACAGCGCCCATTCGCGCGAGCGCATCAATCCGTACGCGGTGACCGACAGCGGCCATGCGTTTCCCTCCGGCGATCCGTTCGTGGTCTATCCGGGCGAGGATCTGCAGCCGGTGGAGTCGCTGCGCCTGCGGGTGCTGCACCAGGGGCTGCAGGATATGCGCGCGCTGCAGCTGCTGGAGAGTCTGACCGACCGGGCGACGGTGGAGGCGCTGATCGAACGCGAGCTGGGCATGCGCATCACCTTCAAGCGTTATCCGCACCAGGCCGGGCCGCTGCTGCGCCTGCGAGAAGTGGTGAACCGCCGCATCGAAGCGTTGCTGGCGCCGATGTGAGGGTCAATGGGGGCGAAAATGCGTCTTTCGCTCCCGAATCGCCATTACTTTGCTATACCTGATAGTCGATGGATTCATTTTATTGTCATGTAACTGACACGTCAGAGTCACGGCTCTGGCTTAAGTTTGCAGCGACTACGTCAGGAGATAACGCGATGTTCAGCCTGGATTCTCTGTTGCAAGATGCATTTCCACACCGCAATACCCCTGCCTGGCAGCGCAGCCTGCTAAGAACCCTTCTCTTCGAAAAAGAATTCAAACAGTTCGCCGCCGACTATCCCCACCTGAAAGGGCTCGATCTGATCGAGCAGGTGGTGGACTACTTCAACCTCAGCTGCGAGCTGGTGGACGGCGATCTGGAAAACATTCCGAGCCAGGGGCCGGTGGTGCTCGTGGCCAATCACCCGATCGGCTCGCTCGACGGCCTGGTGCTGCTGCGTGCCGTCGCGGCGGTGCGCCCGGATGTGAAAGTGGTGGCCAGCCAGCTGCTGACCTACATCGAACCGCTGCGCAACCTGTTCGTGCCGGTGGATAACGTCGCTTATAAAACCAGCCGCAAGCAGATTGAAGGCATGCAGCAGCAGCTGGACAATCAGGGCGCGCTGATCCTGTTCCCGGCCGGCGAAGTGTCGCGCATGAGCCCGAAGGGCATCCGCGACGGCCACTGGCATACCGGCTTTCTGCGCCTGGCCGCCAAGGCGCGCGCGCCGATCGTGCCGATCCACATCAGCGCGCGCAACAGCAACCTGTTCTACTTTACTTCGCTGATCTACCGGCCGCTGTCGACGCTGCTGCTGGTGCGCGAAATGTTCCAGCAGCGGGGCGGGCGCATCAAGATCCGCATCGGCGGCCGCGTGCCGTTCGCCAACTGGCATGACGGTCACACCAGCGCCAAAGATCTGGCGGAGCGTTTTCGCCGCCATGTGTATCGCCTGGGCCAGAGCAAACCGGGGCTGTTCGCCAGCGAATCGCCGATCGCGCTGCCGGAAGAGCGTTTGGAGCTGAAAAAGGCGCTGGCGAACTGCGAACGGTTGGGGGTGACGCCGGACGGTAAAACCATCTACCTCTACCGCCGCCACGACGAAGCACGCACGCCGATCCTGCGCGAACTGGGTCGCCTGCGCGAGATCGCCTTCCGTGCGGTAGGGGAAGGCTCCGGCCGCCGCCGCGATCTGGACAGCTACGACGACGACTATTATCACCTGGTGCTGTGGGATGAGGAGGAGCTGGAGATCGTCGGCGCCTATCGCTTTATCCCTACCGCCGAACAAATCGAACGCAAAGGGCTGGAAAGCATCTACAGCAACAGCCTGTTCCACTACGACCGCGATATGGAACCGATCCTGGCGCAGGGCATCGAGCTGGGGCGCAGCTTCATTCAGCCCGCCTATTGGGGCAAACGCGGGCTGGACTATTTGTGGCTGGGCATCGGCGCCTACCTGTCGAAATACCCGCAGTACCGTTATCTGTTCGGCCCGGTGTCGATCTCCGGCGGCATGCCGTTGGCGGCGCGCGATCTGCTGATCGCCTTCTATCGGCTCTACTTCTCGCCGGACCATGCCTTCGCGCAGTCGCGCCGGCCTTATCCGGCGTCGCTGCCGCAGGTGCTGGCGCAGTTTGCCGGGGATAACTACCAGGAAGATCTGGTGCGGCTGAAGAGCCTGCTCAGCAACATAGGCTGTTCGATTCCGACGCTGTACAAACAGTACACCGAGCTGTGCGAGCCGGGCGGGGTGCAGTTTATCGACTTCGGCACCGATCCGGCGTTCAACAACTGCATCGACGGGCTGGTGCTGGTGGACACCACGCGGCTCAAGCCGTCGCGCTATCAACGTTATATTGCGGTGCATCAGCCGCAGCCAGCCGAGACGGCATGATTGTAGTCTGACTCATGCCTTTTTGATCTAAGCACGACCTTGGGGCCGGTGACGGGATAGCGCTACGATAAACGTTTCGCTTTCCACCGCCGGAGCCTTGCATGCCACACTCCTTTATCCCGCCGTTATTGTCCGCCGATGAACCCTCTGCCGCCGCCGTTGAAATCCCGCATGGCAAAGCGCCATTTTTGCTGCTGTGCGATCACGCCGGCAAGACGATACCGCAATCCCTCGGCGATCTCGGCTTACCGCCAGGGGAGATCGAACGCCACATCGGCTGGGATATCGGCGCGCTGAGCGTGTCGCGCCATCTGAGCCGCCAGCTGGACGCGACGCTGATCCATCAGCGCTATTCGCGGTTGGTGATCGACTGCAACCGGGCGCCAGGCATCGCCAGCTCGATCCCGCACTTGTCCGAGCTGACGCCGATCCCCGGCAATATCGGTATCGACGCCGAACACGCGCTGGCGCGCGAGCGCGAGGTGTTTTTGCCGTATCACCACGCCATCGACGATCATTTGGGGCAACGCCAACTGCGTGAACTGCCGACGGCGGTGATCGCCATGCACAGCTTTACGCCGGTGTTCAAGGGGGAATCGCGCCCCTGGCAGGTGGGGCTGCTGTTTAACCGCTACCCGGAGTTTGCCCATCTGCTGGCCGAGCTGCTGCGTGAAGAAGGGGATTTGCAGGTGGGCATCAACGAACCTTATGCAATGACGGACGCCACCGACTATACGTTGCCGGTTCATGCTGAACGCCGCGGTTTGCCTTATGTCGGCATCGAAATTCGCCAGGATCTGATCGCCGACGAACGCGGGCAGCAGGCGTGGGCGAAACGTTTCGCGCGCCTGTTGCCACAGGCCTGGCAACGCTGGCAAATTTGACTTTAGGAATATTCCCAGAGATGATAACCGTAAGGAATACGTAAGACGTCATTAGAAAAAAAGTCAGGAGAGACGTGTGGAGCACAGCGATAACGGACTGTTTATCAAACGGGAGCGTTTTGAAGTTCTGGCGATTCTGCGTGAAATTTGCAAACAACGCACGCCGCTGCGCGTAGAAAATCAGCAGCACCGGTTTCAAAGTCTGTTATTGAGCGTCGGGCCGGACAATATCGTGTTTAGCGGTGAGGAAGCCGCGAGCGCCATCGACGGCGCCTGCACCATCGTGATTGAAAGCAACGACGCCAAAATCGAGTTTTCCGTCGGCCAGGCGGAGCTGACCGAACATCAGGGCGTCCAGGCCTGCTCGACCCGTCTGCCGCAGGAGCTGGTCTACATTCAGCGCCGTCGCCAGTTCCGCATCACCACGCCGCACTGGCGCCAATTCTTCTGCACCGGCGAATACCCGGACGGTACGCCTTATGAGCTGCGGATCCACGATCTGTCCGCCGGCGGCGTCGGTTTGCGCTTCGACGGCCCGCTGCCGGAATGCTTCCAGCCGGGCTTGCAGTTCAAGAAAGCGCTGCTGGATCTGGGCAGCTACGGCAGCTTCAAGGTCAACATGGAGCTGGTGGTGGTCAACGACGATCAGGAAACTGACGACAACGATCAGGTGGTGCACTTCTCGCGCCTGTCATGCCGCTTCCTCAAGCTGGGGCTGGCGATGGAGCGCAAAATTCAGAGCGCGGTGTTCGCCTTCGAGCTGGATTTCAACAAAAAGAAAAAACGCTGATCCTCTGTTCCGGCGCGCCGGGCTGGATGCCGCCCGGCCGCGCCGCCATTCTTTCCCCGTTCAGGGGACGTAAATAATCTCAAAGCTGGACGTATTGTCGTAGTAGGACTTTTTGCCGCCGTCGACGTAGATAATCTGCAAATCGTAGTGATACACCAGCTTCTTGTCCGGATGCAGGATCAGTTCCAGCACGGAAATCTTGACGTTAACCGATTGAACGGGGTGCTCCTTGTCCAGCTCAATGGTCTGGTTGTCGATGCTGACCAGCATGCGCTTGATCGGCCGCGGTCCGGCAGGATCGTAGGCGCCGGTGTCGCTGCGGAATTCCACGGTCTTATTGATGTCCGCCGGTGCGGATTGCTTGATGAAATCCGGCAGCCTGTTCTGGTATTTGGCGTCCAGCGCCAGCGCTACGGGCAGATTATCCGGGTTGAAGCCGGTGAATTGCACCGCCAGATACCCCTTGAGCAGCAGGTTTTGCGGCGACCGATCGAAGAAGGCATCCCAAATCAATCCAAATTGGCTGGCGGGCAGCGTGAATGAATCCACGATACCGCTCTGCAGATTGATCAGCGCGTTTTTTTCCTCCGTTTTACCGTCCGGCAGCCCCAGCAGCAGCGTCAGGGTGTCCGCGTTGGCGAACGGTGCCAGCTTGCCGTCCGGTTGCATCTGCGTGAACTGTGCGGTGGCGTCGCCGATGCGCGCCTGATTGACCTTGGGTGACAGGAAATAGTCGAACGTCACCTCGACATCGTTGAGCGAGGTTGCGTGCGGCGCTGCAGAAAACGAGATAGACAGCATCGGTTTGTCGTCATCGGCGGCGTTGGTCGCCAGCAGGAAAGTATCCGGCAGGTAATAAAGATAGTTTTTTCGTACATAGTCCTGATAGTAGTTGTACCACAGCTGCCCGAAGGCCAGCGGCGTGAGGATCAGCTGCAGGCGCGGCGGCGGCGGCAGGATGCCCTGATAGATATAGGGATAGTAGTTCTCGGCGAAGTAGAAGACTTTCGGCGAGGTGATGGTGTTGAGGAGCCCGTTATCGGTGACGATGGCGACCACCAGCGTGGTTTGCGAGTCATAATCCGACAGCGCTCGCAGCAGCGCGTCACGCTGTTCCAGGCGGTCCAGGTCGAGCTGGGCGCGGTAGCGGGTCGGCGGGACGTCCAGCAAAACCTGTTCGAAGATCATTTCTTCAATCTTGCCGAAAGTGCTGAAAGTCAGCACCACGTAAGGCACCTGCTGAACGGCGCGGCTGAGCGCGAAATCCACCGTCATATGCCAGCGCGTACCGTCACTGCTGGTGGCGATGCGATAGCGCGTCTCTCCCGAGACGACTTCGGTACAAACATCGGCCTGCAGTTCGTCGGCCACCGGCGCGGGCGCGGCGCGGTAGCGCAGACGGGGGGCTTCGGCGTCGGGAAACTGTTTGCGCGCGTTGTCCAAAATGACCTTGTTCAGCGTCACCAGATCATTGAGAAAGATATTCATAGCGATCCTCCAGGGAAGAAAGGCGTGCCAGATGTCTGAACTGGTTCAGGCAGGCGGAAGTCCAAAGAAAATGACCGTCGTGACGGCGATAGAGCGGGCTTTCGTCGTTGGTCGCCGGCAAGCGCCAGACGGCCAGCGCATCGATCGCCGGTGCAAGCTGCGGCACCCCTTGCCGCCTGGCGTATTCCAGCGTACTTAGCCACTCATGCGGGTGGGCATAATAGGGCGTTAACGCGTTGAGGCGGTTGTAATCGCCGTCGCTCCAGCTCACCGCCTGATTCAGCATTTGGATAATGCGCGGATAGGCCGGCGGCGGGCTGCCGTGAGCGGCGGTCAACGCATGGATTAAAATCAGCGCGTTGGTATTCACGCAGCAGTCCAGTTGCGTGATGTCGCCGTCGTCTTTCATCCAGGTGTGAAAGGCGTAACACTCGGCCCAGGGATAGGGCGTCGTCTTCAGCCGTCGTTCGACGCGCTGTACCTGATAAGCCTGCATCTGCGCCAGCGTCTGTCTGGCTTGCGCCAACGAGCGCCGATGAAATCGATACAAGAGCTCAGTGATAATGGCGGTATCGTCGATGTCAGCGTCGATCCGCTGGCCCGCCATCCAGGCGGGGTGCTTGCCGGCAGGCCAAAAATGGAAGTGGTGCGGGCGGCTCTCGCAACTGAGCAAGAAGTCGAGCGCGAGCTCGATATGGGGCGCGGTCTGGGCGGTATAATCCAGCGTGCGCAGCACCTGGGCGGTGACAAAAGCATTTTCATCCTTGTGCCAGCGGCCATCCGGCGTTCTGACATGAGAGGGAAAGGCGCCGCTGGCACACTGCTGCGCCAACAGCTCCGCCAACGGCAATGGCACAAGCGGTGCCGTTTCGCGCGCTTTGCATGGCAGGATTTCGAAATGTGCGTTTTGCGGGCTGAACGTGCAGCTGACGCTGTGATTGCCCTGGCGATCGCAGGAAAAGCCGACGACGTTGTACTGCAATGGAACCTGTTCGCTCACCGCGCGGTTAAGCAGCGGCATGGCTTGGCCATCGGGCGCCAGCAGCGCGGTGATACCGTCGAAAACGCGGCGGTTGTCGCCGAAAAAACTTGCCGCCATGGCAAACAGCGTAAAACTCTCCAGATTGCCGTCCGGCGCGTATCCCAGACTGAATCCGTAGGTGGTCGGGGGGAAGTCCCGCCTGTCCTGCTGCCGCAGCGCGCGGTCCAGCAGCGGCATCAGGGCGGAAAAACGGCTTTCTCCCTCGAACAGTCGCATGACGGCGAGGATATCGTCACGCGTGATCCGCGCACTGTGCCACTGGTAGTAATATTCGCGCGGAGAGTCGGCAGATTCCGGGTAATACCCCACCATCAGCAGCGTCAATCCCGCCGCGCGGCGGGCCTCGGCGGTGAGCGGCCCTTGCAAGCCATCGGGTGCGGCCGCCATGTCCGCGGGGGTTTCAACGTAGACCTTGGTTTTGATCGCGTCCGGGGCGTATTTTCGCCCCAGCCAGGCGCCGAAGCGCAGCGGCTGAACGCTTGCACATTGCATACGTCGCACCGCCTCCAGGCTGTTAGCGGGATCGGCGAGCGGGGCCGCGGTGATCGCCTCACAGTGTCGGACAAAGGCGCCGGCGCTGCGGCGCTGCGCATAGCGCGGTAAAAAGGGATCCAGCGTGCAGGCGAGCCCCTGCGGTTTGGCCGACGACACGGTGAACTCCAGCGGGCTGCCGTTATAACCGAGCAGGCTGGTGGTAAACGCAGCGGACAAACCGCCGGGCGTCGCCTTCGTCCGGCTGAAGCGGGCGACGTCCGGGGCCAGCGTGTTTTGCAAATGGGGCGCTTCCTTGCACAGGGCGTTGACCAGGGCGTTCCATGCCGCGGGTAACACTGCGTTGCGATCGATCATGGTGCTCACCTAAACCAGGTTGGGGATGACGATCGCCGGCGGGTTTTCGCTGCCGCTGCGTTCGACGGTTTCCCCGCCAACCAGGAAGTAGATCAGTGTGTAATTGACCGTCCAGGGGTTCTCCGTCATACAGCGGTATTTGAACGTTTGGCTCTCGTGCGCATCTTGGTTAAAGGTATATCTCTTGATCTTGCGGCTTCCTTTGTCATCCTGATAACTCAGCTCCACCATGACCTGGTTGCAGTTTTCCCAAGAGAATTTGCGATCGAGGAAGATACTTATCTCGTTGAAAGACAACACCGAACCGGGATCCATGTTCAGCAGCGTCGAGGCCGATTGGGACAGCGACTGATAGCTGCTGCTGCCTTCCCAGCCAGAGGCGGCGACGGACTTGAAGGCGAAATCACTGGTGATATGGAACAACTCGTTCTTATCGCTGCTGCGGGCGATGCGCTTGGTCCATGTACCGTCATCTTTGGTGAAAGGCGCGGCGGTATACACCTGGTGGTTGTAACGGATGTTGAAGGTGGTGGCCTTGATGCCATATTCCTCAAAGCTGTCCGGTCCGAGCACGGTCAAATCCAGCTGTTGGAAGAACGGATCGTTGACATTGACCTGGATAAAGTAGGGCGCAGTTTTCTGGGCGTGCAGAATATCGCTGCCGATAAAGTTTTGCGGCACGGCGGATTGGCTAAGGGCCTTCGACGAGGTGTAGTTGAAATTCAGGCTTTTGGTTTCCTCGATCCGCACCAGCTTGATCTCCAGCGAAGCGCTGGGGAACAGGCCGCCTTTGCCGGCTTCTTCGCCTTCTTTCTTGTCGCTGGCGATCAGCGAATCCAGAATAGCGTCTCTGGCGGATTTCGCCTGCGGGTTGCTGTCGTCGTTAGGTTTGAGCGTGGCGCTGAAAAAGCTTTTCAAGATCTCTTCCTTGACGAACTGCAGTGCCCACTCTTTCTCTTTGGCCTCTTCGTCGCCCGGCATGCTTTCGGTGACCTTGATCACCAGTTTCTGATCCTGCTGCAGTTTTTTGATGACGCTGTCGAAGCCCAGCCAGAAGCTGGCAGGCGTCTCAACCGGAATGGGAATGTTGGCGCCGAATTTCAGATCGAATTCTTTATAGATGCTTTCGAACTGTGCGGTCACTTCGACCTTCAGCGCCGGCGTGATGCCGGTGAAGCTGAGGTTATAGGCGACGGCGGCCGGCGCCTTGGCCTGGGTGAACGCGGCTTCGAGGATCACCGCCTGAGACGGCGTCAGCTTGGCGCTGAAAATGGCGCTGTTGTTGCCGAACAGGCTGGGGCAAGGGGCGCTGATCAGCTCGCCGTTGGTGGCGCCCGCGTCGAGCACGAAGAAGTTCACCGTGCCTTTATCATACGGCACCTGGGCCTTGCGGGCATTCTTGGGATCAACGTTCAGTTTGCGCAGATAGTCGTTGAAGGCACGGTTCAACACCGCTTCGTCGATCGCCGTATTGACCTCGAAGTTGATGTATCCCCCTTGCGGATCGCTGGCGTCGCCGGTGTATTTGAGCAGCGAAAACACCGGTTCGCCCGACTTCTGCGCAATGTGGATATCACCGGGCAGATACCAGAACTGGTTATCGTCTGAATCGTCGGCGAAGAAGGTGATGTTGTTGATGGTGGCGGTTTTGGCTCTGAGTAATAACATGGCGTTTCCTTAGTTAACTGAGGGTGGCGAGATCGAGAGCGTTGGCGTCGGTCGAGCACTGCACGTTTTCGGGCCGATCGCCGCCTTCGCCGGGTTGATAGGTAAACCAGATATCCAGTTCGACGCTCATCTGCTCCGGATCAAGCTGATCGGCGCTGAAACACCGCGGGGCGGCGTCGGATTCGGTAAATTGAAACACCTGCTGCAGCGTTTCCGCCGGCGTGCAGGCGTAGCTGGCGGAAACGATGACCATTTCCACCCGGCGCCAGTCCATGTCGGCCGACAGCGTCAGCACGCGCTGGCGATACAGGGTCGAGAACAGGTAGACGTCCTGGCCGGTCGGTTCTTGCAGCTCGGCGGAAATATGCGGTGAGTTGACGGCGGCGCTGTAGGTTTTGTTGACGTCGAATTGGTATTCGTCCGGCTCCGGCAGCATGACCGGGTAGTGGGCTCGCGGGCTGGTCTGGTCAAGTTGGAAGCTGCGCGACACGCTGCTGTTCGGCTGTTGACGGTGGCGATAGCGCAGCGTGACCAGCACGGATTGATAGCGCTGCCAGTCAAACTGTTGCGCTGCTTCGATCGCGAAATCATAGCGGCCGTAGAGCGACTCGACGTCCAGAAAGACGTCGCTCATCTCCGTTTGCAGGCTGCCGGAGCTGACCGAGGTCACGCCGCCTATCGACTGGTTGAAATATACGGTGAAGTCATACTCGACCGGCCACAGCATTTTTCCCGTTTTCGGGTCGAGCAGGCTGGGTTCCTTAAACTGCTTGGGCCCGAAGTCGTCCCGGGTAAATTTCAACTGTCGGCTGTTTGAGCCATAGCGCAACCGTGCCGTCACCAGCAGGATATTGGCGTCAAGCGCATCCGACAGCAGGCTGACCCGCACTTCGCGATAGGCGAAAAAGTCATCCTGAAGATCGCGTTTGACGATCGCGCGATCGGCCTGATAGTCCGTGCCGTTGACCAACTGGGCGAACAGGGCCTGCGGATAGAGCGAACGCTGCACGACGGTGGTTTCGCTGATCTTGCCGCTCAGGCGACGTTGATCGATGTTTTCCACCGAGACCTGTTGCAGATAAAAGCCGGCTTTGGGGCTTGTCTGCTGCGGTTCGTTGGCGATAACCGGCGTGAAGAACTGGCTGGTGAGGATCTGCGTCAGTTCGGCGGCCGCCTGCGCCATATGGCCGTCGGGATCGGTATCCCTGACTTTGACGGTGACGATTTTCTCGCTGATCAACTGGGTGGAAGTTTGCTCGATACCGACGGTAAAGATCAGCAGGTTAAAACCTATTGAGCGCTGCAGGTAACGGTAAACCTGGTCCCAGTTGGCCTCCAGCTCGAAGGTGGCCGGCGGCAGTTGCTGCAGGTAGTCGATTTTGTAACTGACGGCGATCGGCGTCGAGGCCGGCGTGCGCATCAGGCTCGCCAGCAGCAGGATATCGTCGTCGTCGTTCAGTTTGGCGGACAGGTAGCAATATTGCTGGTCGCTCAGCGAGGTTTTGCTGGTCTGCCCGGGGATAAGATCGGGGATATTCAGCGTCGCGCTGCAGGCGATGGCCTGCAGCGGCAATAAGATCGCATCGCGCGGCATGTCCGGGCTGGCGTCGGCGGCGCGTTGCGCCGCTTCGGGCGAACTGGCCAGCTGGGTCTGCAACGACAGCGTGGCGTAGTAGAGATCGTCCGGCTGGTTGAGGTTTCTGAAAATTTGCAGTTGGACATCGGGTTGATTGCCTGCGGCGACCTGCACGCTCGGCGCGGCGGCACAGTAGTAATACACGGGCCGATCCGGGTCAGCCCGAATAAAACAGATGTCTTGCATGATTACCTGATCGCGCATAGCGGCAACCCCACGTCATCGGAGAGGGAGCCGGAGCAAGGCGTGCTTGCTCCGGCGGAGACCGGCCGTCAGAAGGTCACGACCACGATGGTGCTGGTGCCCGTGATCGGCTTGGTGACGGTTTTCTCCTGGTTATCGCCGTAATAGACCGTGGCGGTGTAGCTGATCTGCGGCTCGTTGCCTTTCTCTTGCTGCATCAGGTTGAATGTCAGGTACTGCGTGAGTGACTTGGTGTCGAACTCGGTTAACGCAATGGGCTGCGTCTGCGAGAAGTCCCATTTCGGGTAGTTCACCGTCATCTCGAAGGTGATCAGCGAAACGTCTTTTTGCGACGGTTTGAAGATGATGGTGTACTTCTGCTGTTTCGGCAGGGCGTTGGCGATCAGGATCTGATTGCCACGTGTTTCGCCATAGCCCGGCAGCTGCGGGTTGCTTTCCACGCCCGGTGGGAGGTAGGTCAGGCTGTCGCCGCCCAGCGTATAGTAGTCGGCCGAATAGTAAAGCGGCTTTTCCACGTTGGTGCCGATCGGATAAATAAACGGCACCGGCGGGTTATTTTCTTTGATTACCTGGGAGTATTTCTTGAGCTGAACGCCGCGATCTTTGTCTTCGTACAGGGTCTTGACCACGACCTGGCTGAAGACCTCCCAGCCCAGCGGATTGAGCAGGGTGGAGATATCTGCGTAGACGATGCCGCTTTGCGCCGCGTTGATGGTCACCACCAGATCGTCTTTGACCAGGATCTCCCCAGACAGGTAAGGCTTGGCCTGCATGCCGGTGAAGTTGACGGTGTAATGATAACGGTAGGCACGGCCCAGTTCGGGTTTGATAAACCACTTGTCGGTTTTTTTCGGCCCCGGATCCTTCGGAGTAAAGGTCAGCGTGCTCTTGAGATCGTTGTCGTACACTGCGGTGACCACGATATTGGCGATGTCATACTTCGCCATGTCTTCGGTGACGAAGAACTCCGGCTGGATGTACTGATAGAACGGGTCGTGGAGATCGTACTCTTTGAAGTACTGATCCAAATCGGCTTCGCCGACGATTGAGCGTATCGACGGAAGCTGGGTCTGTGGGTAAATGGTGGAGGACACCACGGCGTTTTCTTCATATTCACGGGTGAAGCTCTGGGTTTGCGAGAGTTTGGACTCGAATTTGTCGAAGCCGTCGACGTCGTTCAGCAAATTGAGACTCATGTCGATGCCGGTTTGGCTGCTCAGGATCTGCTCGACCTGCTGTTGTCCCCAGTTCCGCAGACTTTCCTTCCATTTTTCATAGGCGCCGGACTCCATGCCCATCTCTTGTGCAGTCAATCCGATCCGGACGTCCACCTTGATCGCCTCCTTGGCGTAAAACTCCTGCTCGATCTTTTTCTCGTCGGCCGACCAGGTGTGACGGTTGATGGTTTGCGTCACCGACTTGGCCTGCTCGCTGTTGTAGGTGACGATCACCTTGGCCGCCGACATGGAGGCATCCAGAGAGAGGTCGAAGCGCACGCCGACGCTGGCGTTTTTATCGGTGCCTTTCAGCACCTGTTCAAACAGTGTGGCGCCTTCCCCGGTCAGCGACAGGCTGAACACGGTATTGTTGTCGCCGAGGCCGGAGGGGGACAGCGGCGTTGGGATCTGGCGATAGAACTTATCGTTGCCGTCGAGGATCAGCATGGCCTGCGCCGAGGTGTAGCGCGGCTGCATCAGTTCGATTTTCGCAGCGTCCGCCGGCATCAGTTCGCTGAGGAATTGATCGTCGCCCTTGTTGCCGTCGTAGAGCGCGACAAACCGGTTGAGCTGTTCATCGCTCAGGCCGGTATTCTTCTGCGCCTGGTCCATCTTGGTCTTCTTCTCGTTGTTTTCCGGGTCTGCTTCATAGCGCTGTTTCGCCTCGATGTAGGCGACAATGAGCTCGGATTTTTTATCCAGCGGGCCGTCTTTTCTGCCAAGGCCGTTATACAGCTGCAGGCGGATGCGGTCTTTCATTTCCGCATTCGGCTGCGGCAGCTGCACGGTGAATTGTGCGTAGCCGCCTTGCGTATCTTCGCTGCGGTATTTGTAAAACATAAAGCTCGGCGTATTGGTATCCCGTTTGGCAAACACCGGGATCTCCGGCACCACATAGAAGATATCCTTGCTGTCGCTGTCGCCGTAGCAGGTATACGCGTATTCCTTGACGCCCAAATACTCGGTGACGTCGATTTTTATCGATTGCTGCAAAGCGGTGGTTAACATAGGGCGGTCCTCTTGTTTATGTCACTTGTGGTATTGCAGTTTGATGGGGCCGGTGGTGGCCTGCAGGGGGCCGGAGTCGTAGTTTTTGGGGAATAGCGCCGCCGTTTTCCCTTGCCAGCGATAGTCCACCCGGCCGTTGAGGCCGGCGGCATGGGCGTTGATCCACCAGGTGGCCTGCCACTGCGCGGCGGAAAAGGCGAAGGTGAAGTTTTGTTTCTTGCCCTGGCCCGCCGGGAGATAGCTGGCGCTGCCGGAGATCGTTTTGAATTCGGACTTCAAAGACTCGGCGTCGAACAGCAGGCTATAGAAACCCACATCCTGCGGCGTCAGCGCGATGGCGTTCTGCCACGCCAGCCGGCTCTCGAAGCTGGTGTAATCGGCGAAGGTCACCTTGAGTGCGATATCGCTCACCGCCGCTGTCGTTTCCAGCGTCACTGGCGGGAAGCTGGGCCACGCCATCGGCGCCTGTTGATCTGCCCAGCGCAGCTCTATCGCCATGATATTGAAGACTTTCGGATCAAATCCCAGGCTGACGGTGCAGCGTTGAGGCTCGATCGGCTTATCCGGCCTGCTGGGTTCCGGCAGGGGCGTAGCGGTAAAGGAGATGATGCCGTCGGCCGGCAGCCGATTCAGCAGTTCGGCAATGTCGCGTTGCTGCTCCAGCAGATAGCGCTGGGGCACGGTGTCGTCGTATTCGATCTGGTAATTCAGCTTGTTGGGGATTTGTTCTGGCGACGAGATATTGCGTAGCGTGTTGGCGATCAGCAGTGAAGCGGTGTTTACCAACGCCTGGCGAACACGAGCTTGCGTCTGTTCTGAAGGCGCATTGTCGAACTGCGCTTGCACAATGACGACGCCGGCGTCGATTTGTTGGTTCAGCAGCCTGGCGATCGCTTCCGGTTGCCGCGCCTGCTCGTTGAAGGCCAGGGTGACAAACGCGACCCAATCGGCCTGCAAACGGGCATTGACGCGGCTGTCGACGCTGAATCGGCTGCGAGTGAGAAAATAGACCTGGTCTTTTGTTCCCTGGATCGCGCCCGCCAGCCGGCCAGACTCCTCATGGGTCAACGCCATTTTGGACTGTTCAAATTCGACGCTGTAGGCGGCAGCAGCCGGCCGCTGCGCGAAGTGCAGCCACAGCGATTGCTGGATCTCCTCCTGCTCCAGGGTGATGGTTTCCGGAGCGGGGACGAAATGGCGGCGGATATAGTCCTCGATCGCAGCCCTGTCGACCGGCAGCTTCGGTGCAATGAAGGTCGCCAGGCCGCCGCCTGGGCTGGTCAGCAAATGCAGCGAGCTGATCTTGCCGGCCGGCGTTTCCTGCACCACCTGCGGCGTGTAGTTGCCGTAGGTGTAACAGCCGCTGGGGCGCGTTTGGTCGTGAAATGCCAGCGCGCGGTCAAGAAGAAAGAAGTTTTGCAACGTACGTTGTGGATCCAATTCGTCGGTCATGGTGTATCACCCTTGATGTCGATCGTTTGGTCGCCGGTGACATAAGGCGACCAGGGGCCAGTGGGAGTCTTGTAGCGGAAGCCGGCGGCGAAAATGGAGGTGACGTTCCATTTGTAGACGAAGCTCGGCTGCGAATGCGTAAAAGTGCGGTCGCTGATGCGCTCGCTGTCCTGCGGCTGAAAACTCAGTACGGCGCTGAGCGACTGCGGCGGCAGCCGAACGGTGATCGTCGCCTGCTGTGCGCCGAACTGCGGAAAACTGTAGGCGCCGATGGTGGCGTTTTGCACGATCGGGGCGGGTAACGGGACGGCGCCGTCGCCGGAAAGCGAATAGGCGGTCGCCTCGGCAAAAGTCGGGGCGCCCAGGATCGGTGCGCTGAAATAGGGTGCCGATGCGCTGAGCGCCCATGTTTGGCGCCAGTCGGCGGAGTAATAGGGGCCGCCAAGTCGGCTTTGCAGGGCGAACGTTGGGTCGAGATACAGGGTCAGGAAGCGGCAAGGCAGCGCGGCGTAATCCAGCACCAGGTTATCCTCGTCGCAGCGACGTTGTTCGCCGGGCAACGTGCGGTAAACGCCGTCTTGCGGGTAATTCACGCGGATCTGGTAGAAAAACGGCTGTGCATCCAGCGCGCTGTTGTGAAACTTGAAGGTTAACCAGGTGCGGTCGGGGCGCAGCGCCAGCGTTTGCGTTTGCTCGATCGGGTAGATATTGCCGGGCGGTACGGTCAGCTGAATATCGAGCGTAACGCCGGATTGCAACCCCAGCGGGTAGGCGTAAAAGACATTGATCTCGCGCTCTCCCGCCGGCAGCGGCGGTGCGGTGGTGCGATGGATAATGGTATCGGGCGAAACTTTGGCGATCTGCTGCGCGGCGGCGAACGGATCCAACGTGAAGCAAAGTGGCCGCTGAGTCAGCGCGACATTGGCCAGATCGCACCGGGTCCGGCCGGCATGCGGGGGCGGCGTCAGAAGGATCTGCGCCACATTGCCGGCGGCGGGGCCGGCAGACGGCGCACCGTACAGGTTGTATAGCCGATCGAGCAAAGCCTGACTGAGCAACAGATCCCCGGCCGGATCGTTCGCCGGCGGCGGTGGGTCGATGTCGAGCGGCAAGCGGGTGAGGTTGCGGCTGAGGTAGAGGGTCAGCCCGTCGTAGGGAAAGACAATCCCGGTATCGCCCACGGTATGGGCACCTTCCACGCCGGCGGCCAGGGCCAGGATCAGCGCACGGGCATCAAATTCCACCCGGTAGGCCAGACGCGGCGATACGCCTTCGACGAAACCGTCCAGACGCGCGTTGAAGCCTATCGTCTCATCGAGCAGGGTGCGCTCGATCAACTGAGTGCTTGCCGCATTGAGCAGAATGATGAATTGACTGCACTGTGCCGAATACCAGGTGGTGTCGTAGTGCCGGCCGTACAGTTCGCTGTGGTAGTCGATGGGCACGTCGAATCCCAGGCTGCCCGGTAAGACCGGCAGCGCCTTCACCGCACAATCCGGATACTGTTGCTTGAATACCTGCAGGCTTTGTTCACCGGCGAACTGCAATTGCGTGGTGAAATTCAGCCAGCCGTAGAGGCTTTCGGTACTGTAGCTGCGCACGATATCCAGCGAGAAAGCCAACGGGTCGGCCGCCAGAATGCTGAGCGCCTGCGGATATAAATAATAGGCGTCGTTTTGCCGATACGCGGCGACGAAACGTTGATCATCGCAGATAATAATGCGCTGGAAGTCGGGGTAGCCTTCATACATGATATTATTCTTCCGCTGCATTGATCATATTGTGGTAATCCTGGCGCCACTCGGCAGGCAGCATTTTCAGCACGTTTTTAGGGCGTTGGTGATATTCGTCTTCATAGAGGTGTTGAACCAGCGCGTCACCGACCAGCATGCCGTTAGCATAAAAAGTACTGAGGGCGCATTGCGTTTTTTGCAGCGGAGAGTCAGCGCTGAGTTGCAGGTTATAGACGGTTAACTCACCGGACTGGAGAGAGAGGGCGGTAATTTCGCACTCACCGTGCCGAGTTTTAAGACGCATGCCTGAGGTCAATTCACGGGCGAGACAAATACCGTTTGCGGTGACGAAAGGGTGCCCCAGGCTGGCTTTTATGCGATATTCACCTGCCGCCTGGTCGCGGGCGGTAATATCAATGTAATGCTGCTCCTGCCCCGTGGTGATATTCTCAATGCGTCTGGGGTGGTTATTGCCGCAAATAACGAATTCATCTGCCGTGAGAGCATTGATCGGCTTTTCTGTCCCATCCTGCATTAAAATCAACGTATCCTCTGCCAGGCAGCCATAAATAATCTGCATCGGTTTGATTTGTACGGTATTGAGCAGGCGGCGATCCGGATCGCTTTCTTTTGGCGCGTTAGTAATAAAGGCGGCGATGCTGCGGCCTTCGACATCAAGCGTAATTTTAAAAACGTAATAAACCATCTCACCGGATTCAAAATCGACGCGGTTGAATTTCAGCCAGTCAAGATCCCAGGTGATGTTACTTCCGCTGATTCGGGTTGCGGCAGAATTAAAAATATTATAGCCGCCGTAAGGGGTGATCGGATCGCCGCCGGCGCGGGTGCGGATAAGATAAATGGTATTGCTGGCGTTGACCGGCTTGCCATTGCTGAGATCAATATTGCCAAAATAGGTGATGTTGCCTTTTATCGGCACTTTAACCGTGCCGTCCTGATCGTAGCCGGTGCGATAATCACAGTCGCCATCGTCACGCGTCAGGCAAATCTTGATCATGCGCTGGTTATACAGATTCCTCGGGGAATCGTTGATCATTTCTTTCGGGTAGCTTTGCGTCGTGACGATTTCGGCGCCGTAAACGGTTTGCTGGCCGACCGTTTGCGCGAAGGTATAGATCACCGTAACCGGAAAGCTGCCGCCGGTCTGGCTTTGCGGATAGTCACCGCTGGCACCGATGGTGCAGTCCGCCGTGTAAACGTAGTCGCTTTTGTATTCCACCTTGCCGACGTTATCGGCGCCGCCGTCGAACAGACCGAGGGTTTGCGTCACATTGGTCGCCTGAACCGGCAGAGAGCCGATGGCGTCGGTTTGATAACGTTTACCGTCGGTGGAATCCAGCCTGACGATGCTGTACACCGGCTGAGCGCCGCTGGTGTTGGCCTCGCTCATCCGGCCCGCGACCCGTTTGACGCGTTTCGTCTGCTGCCAGAGCTGGGTGAATTGCGGTGCGGCGGCGGCGGTGACGCCGGCCAGTTTTAATTGAATATCATAAAATTCGGTTAAAACCGGATCGCCTGGCTCGATAAGAAATACGCCGCTGTTCTCGTATCGGTCGATAACGTTTTTTACGATGCGTTTCTCATCTGACGTATAATCTTTTGCGAGCATAATATCGGCACCAATAAATTAATGGCATTGCCAGAGATGCACGCCATCATCATGGCGTGCCCATCGTTTTTAACAGGCGTTATTTGCAGGTTTCTTTACAGTAAGCGTAAATGGCGCTCAGGCAATCTGAAGATAAATACTGTTCGAACTCCGCATCGGTGGGTTCAATATCGACATCCAGCGTCATTGCGTAAAGCTCTTGAGCAAACATGTCTTTAGTGGCAGCGGGTTTGTTTTTAAAATAGGTTTTTATTTTGCCTTTGCTCACTTTTCGAATCCAGGCAAACTCACCGCCAATGGCCACTTTCCCGGTGAAAGTGAAGTCTTTACTGGTATAAACGCTGATGTCATTGGGGTAAACCTGATATCTTACCACCTGTTCCACACCGATATTCTGATTGGTTTCTTCCCAAGTTTCTCTTTTTATTACATTCAACGCAAAGTTTTTTCCATCGACCGGACCATCTCTAGCATCAGCGGTGCCGCCAAATAACATCGGGCAACCTCTGGCAAAACCTTCGTTCTTTAACCCTAATAGAATAAAATCGGAATTGCCGACAGCTTTGGGCGCGCTATCAAGAATGACATACTTTTTAATAGGCATAGTCAGATCCTTATACGCAGGATGGTATAAAAAGGAGGTGGTGAATCGCTTTGTCGCCGCGTTTTACTCACATTCAACAATAGCAATGACGCTTGAAAAAGCAACACATACATAAAAATAAATTAAGTGTTTATTCTTGCATAACAGATAATCAATAAAATCACGGCGTTGTAAAAGAGGGTGAATAGTTTAAGAAATCAAAAAAAACAGAATGTTTTTTGCGGTTTTTATTTTCTTATTGGCTTTAATTTTAATAAATCAATGTGTTGAGTGTGGTTATGATTTTAAATGGCTCTAATCATTAGTTGTTTAATCTTTTATATATAGTGAATTAATTTATCATTACTGTGCGCATCATTGACGGAGTAATAAATAAAATTCGCAGCGGAATGATTGCCACGGTGAGCAATCAAGACGGATGAGGCGGGGCAGCAGGCTGCCCCAGGTCAGGGTTTAGGTTAACGCCCGTAGGCTGCCGATCTCTTCCCAACCGAAATGCGCCGCTTCGGCCAGCACGTCGCACACTTCGCCGCCGGCGGCAACCACTGCCGCGTCGAGCGCGGCGCCGTGCAGCAGATGGCTCACCAGCAGTGCGGTGAACAGATCGCCGGTGCCTTTGACCGCCGATTTGACCTTCGGATGGGTAAAGCACTGCGCTTCCTGCCGGGTGACCAGCATTAAACCCACTTCGTCTTCGTGCTGTGCCACGCCCGGCGCGCTGGTGACCAGCACCCATTCGGTGGTGTCGTTCAACAGCGCCTGCGCGGCGTGTTGCGTCTGCTCCCGGCTGCTCAAAGAGCGGCCGCACAGCTGCTCCAGTTCGAAACCGTTCGGCGTCAGGCCGTTGGCCAGCCGCAGGAACGGCGAGCGATAGCAGTTGACGATGCGCTCATCCACGTAGATCCCTTCGCCGTAATCGCCCATCACCGGATCGATATAGATCTTTATCTGCGGATTGAGGGCGCGCACCCGCTGCAGCCAGTTGGCCAGAATATGGCACTGCATCACGTCGCCCAGATACCCGACGATCACCGCCCGGGTGCGTTTCATCACGCCGCGGGCGATCAGATCGTCGAGAAAGCCGCCGAACCACTCGCCGGAGATGACGCCACCGTGCGGTTTGCCGTAATAGGGCGGGCAGCCGAACAGCACGCTGGGCACCTGCAGCGCTTCCAGCCCCTTTTTCAGCAGGGCGCGGTAGGCGATACCGTTGCCGACGCTGCCGTAGACCACCTGAGATTGAATGCTGATCACGTCGATGGACGGTGACCGTAAGGGTGAAGTCTGTTGCATGAGTTACATCCTTGGTTCGTTATTATCCAGCCAGCGGGCGAACACCTGCCGCGCACGCTGTTCCAGCTGTGTGCCGTGGCGCGCCGCCTGTTCACGCAGGCTTTGGGGCGCGACGCCGGCCAGTTCCAGCTCGCAGGCATGGCCAATCAGCCAGCGTTCGATATCGCGATGATCTGCCTCCAGATGGAACTGCAGGCCGAGCGCAAACCCCTGATAGTCGAAGGCCTGATGCGGGCAAACCGCCGTGCCGGCCAGGCAGCGGGCGCCCTCCGGGATCGTGAACATATCGCCGTGCCAATGCAGCACCGGCGTATCGGCCAGCGGCGCCAGCGGCGAGTCGTCTTGTGCCGCTAGCGTGGTCAGCGGGGCGAAGCCGATCTCTTTGACGCCGAGCGAGATCACGTCGGCGCCCAGCGCCTGGGCGATCACCTGAGCGCCGAGACACACCCCGAGGGTTGGCCGCCGCTGCGCCAGGCGCTGTTTGACCAGCGCCAATTCATGATCGAGAAAATCATAGCGCAGCGCACCGGAAAAGTGCTGGGCAGCGCTGATCGGCCCGCCGAGCACCACCAACAGATCGGTGTCTTCATTATTGATAGCACGAATATCATCGCGGCCGGCATCGTAATAGTCGATCTGATAGCCACGCAGCGAGAGCAGGGAACCGAGGATGCCCAGGTTTTCAAAATTGACGTGTCGAATGGCGACGGCTTTTTTCATTGTTTAACCTCGTGAGCGTGGGTGAACGGCGTCAGCGCCAGCGACTCGCCCAGCACGGTGATGCCTTGCGCGCCGCTCTGATAGACGATGCGGCGTTCGCTGACCCGGCTGAGCTGCACCTGATAACCCTGTGCGGCCGGGAACAGCGCGCACGCCTGCTCCAGCTGATCGGCGGCCCAGGGGGTGAACATCTCCAGGCGGGCAAAGGCTTTTCCTGCATACTGAATGTCGAGCACGTAATGTTTATCCATGGAACCCCTTACTTTTGGCCGCGGAAGCTGCTAACCTTGTTTGAACTAGTACAAAAGGATTTATGTATGACTTCATTGTATGCAAAAGGCGGCGGCGCTGTCCAGATTGCCGAGCAGATCGCCGCACGCATCAAAGGCGGCACGCTGCGGCCGGGTGAGCTGCTGCCACCGGTACGCCAGCTGGCGGCGGAGCTGGAGGTCAATGCGAATACTGTCGCCAGCGCATACGCCCGATTGCGCGATGCCGGTCTGGTGGCAACGCGTGGACGGGCGGGAACGGTGGTGCTGGAACCGCCGTTGGCGGCGGTGAGTGCGGCCTATACGCCGCGCCAGGTGCCGGCGGGAATGTGCGATCTGGCCAGCGGCAATCTGGATGCCGCCCTGTTGCCGGCGTTGGCGCTGGGCGCGGCGGAGGGATTCCCGCAACAAAACGGCTATGACATCAGCGGCGATCTCCCGGTACTGACCGGCCTGGGGCGCGAGTGGCTCGGCCGCCAGGGCGTTAGCCTGGGGGAGCCTGCGGTATTCTCCGGCGCGCTTGACGCGATGGAAAAGGCGCTGCGCTGCCATATGCAGCCGGGCGCGGCGGTGTGGGTGGAAGATCCCTGCTGGCCGCCGCTATTGACGCTGCTGCGCCACCTGCGTTTGCGGCCGCTGCCGCTGGCGATGGATGAGCAGGGATGCCGGTTGCCGGAAAGCGGAGCGGCTGGCGCGGTGATCCTGACGCCGCGCGCCCACAATCCGACCGGCGCCTTGCTTTCTGCGCAACGCGCGCAGCAGTGGCGGCGTTTTCTCAGCGCTAATCCGCAGTGTCTGGCGATCGTCGACGATTTCTGGGGGCCGCTGTCGCAGCAGCCGCTGCATCTGCCGTTCGACGGCGATCGCGGCCTGTACGTGCTGTCGCTGAGTAAGTTTCTCAGCCCGGATCTGCGCATCGCGCTGGCCTGCGGCAACCCGACGTTGCTGCAGGCGATGCGCGCCGATCAGTACATCAGCGAACGCTGGGTCAGCCATATCTTGCAGCAGATTGCCGCCAGACTGTGGGGGCAGGCCTTGCAGGAGGGGCAGCTGCAGCGGGCGCAACAGGCGTATCAAGCCAGAAGGGATGAGCTGGTGCGACGGCTCAACGCGCTGAATCACACGGCGCTGGCGGTGGGTGAAGGGCTACATCTGTGGTTGCCGGTGCGGTCGGAAACCGCCGCCGCGCAGCTGATGGCGCAGCGGGGGTGGCTGGTGCAGGGCGGCGAACCTTTCCGCCTGAAGGGCGACCCTGCGATCCGCGTCAGCCTGGCCAACGTCGTGCCGGCGCAGCTGGCGCCGCTGGCGCAGGATCTGGCCGACGCCATGCGTGCCAGCGCGGCGATCAACTAGGCCGGCGTCAGGCTCTCCTCCGCCAGCAGCTGCAGTGAGGTGAGCCGGGCGCTCGGTTCGCCGATCGGCGTGTCGATGATGAACTCGTCCACGCCGTAGCGCTGCTGCAGCTGCGCCAGTTGCTGATGCACCTGCGGCGCAGTGCCGAGCAGGATATGGCTTTCTCTTGGTTCGATGCGGTAGTCGGTGGCGCCGGCCTGCTGCACGAAACTCTCCGCCTGCGCCAGGCTGCCGACGGTCACACTCTGCTCACCGGCGACGTGCACGCGGTATTGCTGAATATCCGCCGCCAGCGCCGCGGCCTGTTCCTCGCTTGGCGCCGCGATCGCCGCCACCGCCAGCAGCGCCTTGCGGCCGCCGCTCAGTGCGGTGTAGAGCGCCAGCGCCTCGCGGATATCCTGCGGATTGCCGTTCAGATGCGCGGCGAACACGAAGGCCCAGCCGGATTCGGCCGCCAGCGTCGCGCTCTCTTTGCTGGCGCCGAGCAGAAAGCGCTGGGCGGCGTGCGGCGGCAGCGGCGTGGCGCTCAGTCCCGGCTCGGCGTCGTCGTTCAGATAGGCGGTCAGCTGCGACAGCTGCTGTGGAAAGGCCGGTTTGTTTTGTCGGTCATGGGCGGCCTGCAACGCCTGGGTGGCGAGCGGCAGCCCGCCGGGCGCTTTGCCCACCCCGAGATCAACGCGCCCCGGCGCCAGCGCCGCCAGCAGGTTAAAGTTTTCGGCCACCTTGTAGGCGCTGTAGTGTTGCAGCATCACGCCGCCGGAGCCGATGCGAATGCGCGACGTCTGGCCGAGCAGGTAGCCGATCAGCACTTCCGGCGACGGGCAGGCGAGCTGCGGCGTGTTGTGGTGCTCCGCCAGCCAGAAACGCCGATAGCCCCAGCGTTCCGCCTGTTGCGCCAGATGCAGCGTGCGCGCCAGCGCCTGGGCGGCGCTTTCCCCGTCGGCGATCGGACTCTTTTCCAATATGCTCAAGGCATAAGCCATTTTCCCGCTCCTTTCCTCATCAGATATGCCTGACAAATACCATGCGGGCGGCGCTTGCCTTAATACTGATTGGCGATAGGATATTCCATTGATCCAAAACGGATTTGGATATGCGCAGAACGGTAAAGCGCCGCGATGTTATCCCTCGAGCCAGGCCTTCAGACGAATGGCGTCACGGTAGTGGCCGTAGCGCGGCTGCGCGCCGAGCAGGATCATCACCACCGATTGTCCTTTGATGGTGGTGCGCATCACCAGGCAGTGGCCGGCCTCGTCGGTAAAGCCGGTTTTCTGCAGCTGAATCTGCCAGGCCGGGTTATTGATCAGGCCGTTGGAGCTGCGGTAGACCAGCTGGCCGCGGCCGGGGCGCACGATCTGCTGCTTGTCGGTGCTGAAGCGGCGAATCGACGGGTAGCGATAGGCGTGATTGACCATCTTGAGCAGATCGTTGGCGGTCGCCACATTACGCGGCGTCAGCCCGGTCGGATCGTAGAAGCGGCTGCGTTTCATGCCGATGGCGCGCGCTTTCTGGTTCATTTTCGCCACGAAGGCTTTGCGCCCGCCGGGATAGCTGCGGCTCAGCGCCGCAGCGGCGCGGTTCTCCGAAGACATCAGGGCGATGTGCAGCATGTCGCGGCGGCTGAGTACCGAGCCGATGGTCAGGCGCGAGTGGGTTTTCTTCAGCAGGTCGCGATCGGCGGCGGTGACCTTGAGCGGGCTGCCCATCGGGCGTTTGCTGTCCAGGGCGACCATGGCGGTCATCAGTTTGGTGAGCGAGGCGATCGGCAGCACGCGGTTCGGCTGCTTCTGATAGAGCGTCTTTCCGGTGCGTTGATTGACGACCAGCACCGACTTGGCATTCAGTACCCGCGGCGGCGTGGCGGCATGCACGGGCGCCAAAACGAACAGCAGGCTGAACAGGAGGGCGGCGCCGAAGCGCCGGACGGGCAGACGGAGAAAAGCGTGAGATAAAAGCATAACGGCGGAAATAGTGACCCTAAGTGATTAAAAAACATCAAAAGAGTCTGCCCGGCAAATGTGAAGGAAATAGGGCGATAATCGCTCAAACTGTTACAACAATCCCTTCTGCTGTAGCGTGAAGCGGGTGGCCTCGTTCAAATCGTAGTCCCCCAGGCGCTCGCGCGGCACCCAGGCGTAGTCGTCAAACTCGTCGTTGATCGTCACGTCGCGGTTGGCGGCATGGCAGTCGAAAATCAGGTAAATCATATAGATTTGCTCGCGGCTGCCGTCGGCGTAGGTTTTGATGCGCACGTCGTCGCGGAAGGTCCAGGGCGTGATGCTGTCGAGGATCAGCGCGGCGCCCAGCTCTTCGCGCACTTCGCGCCGCAGCGCCTGTTCGATCTGCTCACCCGGCTCGACGCCGCCGCCGGACAGTGCCCACTGGCCGGGGAATACGCCCTTGTGGGCGGCCATCTTGCACAGCAGGAAGGCGTTATCGTTTTCAATCAGCGGGCAGACAATGATGCGTTGGCGCATGGAAGACTCCTGTCAAAAAACAAACCCGCAGGGTAGCAGGTTTGGCGGCGCGGGGCAGCGAGACAGGTCGCGTTCTACGCGGCGGCGGGAAATCTGATTGGCGCTTGCTATACCACCGGCTTTGTCTTCTTCAACGGGAAATCAATCGCCGATGTTAATAAGTATCAATTAGTATGATTTCTCTTCAGGATAAAGAACGGACTTTAACCTGTCACGGAGTGGATAACGCATGCTTAATGGAATAAAACCGCTGTGCCTGACTCTCTTGCTGTTGCTGTTGCTGTCGGCCTGCTACAGCGCGTCGGTCAGACCGCCACCTCACGACGCCACGGCGTCTGCCCCTATCGATCCTACCAAGTCGCTTTTTCCGTTGGACAAATATTCGCAGTCTGTCGATCAATGGCTGCCCCCCGGCCCGCAGCGGCAGGTCGCCGTGCTGGATGACGCTGCGCAGCAACGTCATTTTTCTGCCCTCAAATCCCACTATTTTGGCATGGGGCCGAATGAGGAGTCCCCCTGGAATCCGCATTACATCGCTTCCGTCTTGAGCCGTGAAGCGGAAAGCCACCGTGATGCCGCAATGGATAAGTATCTTGGAAATGACAGCGTTTCCTGGGGGGAAAACTTCAGGACCCACGCTGAGCGCTGGAAACAGCAGGTCAGGAATAATGCGTCTGTCGGCATTGACAAGGCTTATCATTCTTCGGCCAGAGGTATTGCGACTAGGGAAACGCTGGTCAGGATGTTGCCGACAGACGATCCGGCTTATGACGATCCGCGTCTGGCAGGGCAAGGTTATCCCTTTGATAATTTGCAGGACTCTTCTATCCGCCCCGGTACACCGGTATACGTTGTGACGGAAAGCCGCGATAAACGCTGGAAATACGTCATATCGCCTACGGTGATCGGCTGGGTGCATAGCGAAGATATCGCGGCGGCGGATCGGCGGTTTGTCAGCGAATGGCTGGCGCTGGCAGGGAAAAATTTGGGGGCATTCATTCAGCAGCCGGTGTCGGTACAAGAAGGGGAACTGTTTTATTTTACGGCGCGTCATGGCACGGTTCTGCCATTTTACCGCCATCGGCAGGGCGTTTTTAGCGTCGCCGTGCCGGTACGCCGGGAGGAGGGGCGCGCGCAAATTCGCCGGATCGATTTAACGGAGGGGGAGTTTGCCGCCATGCCGTGGCGAATGACGCCAGACCATCTTGCCACGCTGATGCGTTCGATGAGCGGCAGGCCCTACGGCTGGGGGAATGATAACTTTAATAATGACTGCTCGGCCGAACTGCGCAGCCTGTTGATGCCTTTCGGGGTGTTTCTTCCCAGGAATTCCGCCGCGCAGATAGAGGCGGCAAGCCGAGTGGTCGATCTCAGTCAGGCGAACACGGATGAGCGGCTGCGCTATCTCAAGGAGCATGGCAAGCCGTTCACCACGCTGGTCTACATTCCGGGCCATATCATGCTGTATATCGGCAATGCGGCGATTAACGGCCGGAGTGTCCCGATGACGTACCAAAATATCTGGGGCCTGCGCCCGGCAGATTCAAAAAGCCGCAGCATTATCGGCGGCGCAGTCTTTTTCCCGCTTCTGGCTACCTACCCGGAGGATCCTGAACTGACCTCACTGGCGGGCAAGGCGCAGTTTAAACTGGGTTTTATTGAGTAACGTCTGAATGCCTATCAAGTGGCCGCCTTGACGGTCTCTTGATAGGCGAGGGCAAACGGGGTGTGTTAATTGCCTAGCCTGTTTTTGATGATTTTATTATGTTCATCCGTCAGGTTGGCGTAATTCCAAATAAACAATCCGCCAAGATTAAAATCCAGAACCTGATCGATAAAGTAATTTAAATTCCAGTCGGTCAATCCCCGGGTCGTCAGGGCCAGAATGCATTTTTTATTCTCGGCGCCGTTGGCCAACGATTGTTTTAATGCCGGGATGACATTGGCGAGAATATCGTCATTGCTCCACATCGCTGCGGCATAGCAGTAATGAATAAAGCGATCGCACTGGCCTGACAGGATGATTTTTCTGACTTTCTCGTTGAGCTTTTTACCATTTTCCGTATTGGGATGATTGTAGGAATAGCCGGCAATAAAACCCAGGCTGGTCTCTTTTCGGGCCTCTTTTAGCCGTTTCATGGCTTCGATGACCCGTTCGGTGTTCATATTGCATTCGTCATCAAAATCGACGCCGTCCCAGCCCCGGTCTACCGTGGCCTCGACGATCCTCAACACTTCATCCTCATTTGCCGGCTTTTGCTGTGGGGAGCATCCGCCGCCGCCATAAACCCAGAGCGTCTTTCCTTTAAAACCGGGGAGAGTATCGGGTTTGTTTTGCTTTTCCGGGCTCCATCCTGGATGCGCTGATGTGCCCGTGGTCAATCCATCAAGGTTAGTGACCATGCCATACATCATGACATCGAACTCTTTGAGAGGCTTGCCAGTCAGAGACTGGCTCCATCCGCCTGTAATAAACGTATTCATTGTTGTTATCTCCTTATTGGTCGTGTTCCTTAAGTAAATATGTCTTGCGTGATGGAGGGTACCAGTCTCTATATTCATGTTGCCATTGTGCAGTCGCTGAGCGGGCAAGGGATGAAAACGATGTTGAATGGCGATGAGGTTTTTATGACGAAAATATTAATTATCGGGAACGCTGAAAATCATTAACGCCGATAGATAAAGATTGCTATAACAGCGGGGGCGATCTGGGTTAACGGCGAGAGGCAGGATAAGGCGTTATGGTGCAACGGTTAGCGGAAAAGATGCACAAGCTGGATTTCGATGATGAAGTGACCGGGCTGATCTACGGCCATGCGTTTCGTTCCGGTGAGCCGCCGGCGCGCCTGAACTCGCAGCAGGTTTGCCAGGCCTACCAGGCGTTGCCGCCCGGCGACGGTTTTATCTGGCTGCACCTCAATCTCAACCACGCGGCGGCGGAGAAGTGGCTGAAAAATCATTTCGCCATTTCCGATTTTTTCTTTCACGAGATTCGCCACGGCTCCCACACCACGCGCATCGAGCGCCAGGGCGACGATCTGTTCGCCGTGCTCAACGACGTGATTTTCCACCCCGAGAACAGTAACCCGGAGACGGCGACGCTGTGGCTCTATTGCTGCCGTGGGCTGGTGGTCACCGTGCGTCACAAACCGGTGCGACTCATTGAACGGCTGCTCGGCCGCCTGACGGCGCTGCAGCTGGCCTCGTCCACTGAGCTGCTGGCGCACCTGCTGGAAGAGCAGGAAGACGTGCTGGAACAGGTGGTGCGGCAGGCCAACCAGTATGTCGATACCATTGAGGACCGCTTGTTGATCCGCCGCGTCAAACGCAACCGCACCGAGCTGGGGCGCATGCGCCGCATGTTATTGCGCTTTCAGCGCCTGCTGGCGCCGGAGCCGGCCGCGCTGTTTCGCCTGTTGCACCGGCCGCCGACCTGGCTGAGCCGCGAGGTGGTACAGGATCTGCGGCAGTTTACCGAAGAGTTCACCGTGGTATTGAACGATCTCTCCAGCCTGACCGAACGCATCCGGCTGCTGCAGGAGGAGCTGGGCGCCAAGCTGATGGAGCAGAATAACCGCACGCTCTATACGCTGACGGTGATCACCGTGCTGGCGCTGCCGATCAATATCGTCGCCGGTTTCTTCGGCATGAACGTGGGGGGGATCCCGCTGGCCAGCAATCACCACGGTTTTATCCTGCTGGTGTTGCTGGTCGGCAGTTTTACGCTGATCGCCGGTTATCTGGCGTTCAGGCGCAGGGACGAGACGTAATTACAGGCGGGCGCGGTACTCTTCTTCCAGCCGGGCATGGGTGCTCCAGAACGGCTGCGGCGCTCGATCGTGCAGGCGATCCAGCAGGATATCCAGATGGGTGTGCCAGCCGCCGGCGACGCTGAGCATTTCGTCGCGGTTGGCCAAGCGCCGGTGGGTGACCGTCAGCAGCACGGCGCTTCCCTGTTCCGTCAGTTCGAAAGTTACCTCGGAAGGGCGGCCCTGATCCTGTTCGGCCCAGGTAAAGCTCAGCAGGCGCGGCGGGAACAGGCAGGTGATGTGGCCGCGGTTGCTGACGCAGCCGCCGTGCTGTTTGTACTTGGCCGGCGGTGGTTCGTGCTCGCCCGCCAGATCGGAGTTGCGAAACTCCAGCTCCAGCGGCGCGCCGTTTTCCAACGTCATGGCGCCGGCCGCCAGCCAGGTGGCGCGTTTGTCGGATTCGGTCAGGTAGACCCACACCCGCTCGATGGGGCCGGGCAGCAGCCGCTGGATGCGCAGCGTGCCGGGTTCGATAATCATGCCGTAATCATTCATGGTTCACTCCTTGGGAGGAAGCTGTTCGGGCTGCAGCAGCGCCTGTTCGAGCGCATCCAGCCGTTCAGTCCAGAAATGTTCATAGGTTTGCAGCCAGTGCATGGCCTGCGCCATAGGCTCGGGTTCGAGCCGGCAGATATGGTTTCTTCCTTGCACGGTGCGTTGCACCAGGCCCGCATGTTCCAGTGCTTTTACGTGCTTGGAGGCGCCGGCGAACGACATCTGCAGCGGCGCGGCCAGTTCGCCGATGCTGCGCTCACCGCCGGCCAACGCGCGTAACATCGAACGGCGGGTCGGATCGGCCAGCGCATGAAAAATGGCGTCCAGCTGTGAGGAAGATAATTCAACCATATGGTTGAATATAGAACAGGCGGGCTAATATTCAACCGTTTTGTTGAATATTTTTTGCCCCGGCGAAAAACCGGGGCGAGGTTCAGGCGTCGGCGTGTGCCAGCAGCGCGTTCAGCAAGACGTCGGCACCGGCGGCGGCCCAGGCGGGGGTGATATCTTCCCGTTCGTTGTGGCTGATACCGTCCACGCAGGGAATGAAAATCATGGCGGTCGGCGCGACGCGATTAAGATAACAGGCATCGTGGCCGGCGCCGGAAATCATGTCGCGATGGCGATAGCCCAAGGCTTGTGCGGCGTGGCGTACGCTGTCAATGCAGCCCCGATCGAAAGCGATCGGAGGATACTGAAAGATGCGCTCGGCGCGAGCGGTCAGGCCGCCGCCGTTGATTTGGTTTACCGCCGCCAGCAGGCGCTGCTCCATCTGCTCCAGGGTTGCCTCCTCTGGATGACGGAATTCGACGCTGAAAAAGACCCGGCCCGGCACCACGTTGCGTGAATTGGGGGTGATTTGCGCCATGCCCACTGTGGCGCGCGCATCGGGCGCGAAATCCCAGCCGATACCGTTGACCGCCGTCACCAGCTCGGTGAAGCCCAGCAGGGCGTCGCGGCGGCGATCCATCGGCGTGGTGCCGGCATGGGCGCTGAAGCCGACGACTTCCAGCTCGTACCAGCGCTGCCCTTGTGCGGCGGTCACGACGCCGATGTCGAGGTGTTCCGCTTCCAGAATCGGCCCCTGTTCGATGTGCAGCTCGAAGGCGGCGTGGATCGGCATGCCGCCCACCGGATGCTCACCGGCGTAGCCGATGCGTTCCAGCGCCTCACCGAGGCTGACGCCATGCTCGTCGCGGCGCGACAGGCCGTACTCGAGATCGAATACCCCGGCGAACACCCCGGAGGCGATCATCGCCGGCGCGAAGCGCGCGCCTTCTTCGTTGGTCCAGTTGATCACTTCAATTGCGCGTTCGGTGACGATCTGCCGATCGTTAAGGCTGCGAATAACCTCCAACCCGGCCAGCACGCCGTAGATGCCGTCGAAACGGCCACCCTGGGGCTGCGAGTCGCCGTGAGAACCGGTGACCACCGGCGCCAGCTCGGGCCGCGAGCCTTCGCGGCGCAGGAACATGTTGCCCATCCGATCGACGCGCACGCTGCAACCAGCCTCCAGTGCCCAGAGACGCAGCTGGTCGCGCGCCAGCCGGTCCTCTTCGCTGAGCGCCAGGCGGGTGACGCCGTTGTCGGCGATGGCACCGAACTGCGCCATGGCGAGCAGGCTTTGCCACAGGCGCTCGCCGTTGACCCGATACGTCATTGTTCTTCTCCCGGCGTTTTGGCGGTGTAGCGGAAATCGCAGCAGGGGGCGCCGGACATGATGGTTTGGCTGCGCTGCAGCTCGACATCCGGGGCATAGCCGACGATAAACTGGCTGTCGCGTGCGCAGGAGAGCAGGTGGCCGATTTCCCCCAGCCCCATCTCGTGATACATCTCGGCGTAGCGGCAGCGGGTGACGTTATAGTCGAAGTGCTGTTCGTCCTGGTTGATCACCTCGACGCGCAGCGCATCGTCTTTTTCCCACAGGTACTGCAAGGCGGCGAAGCTGCGCAGATCCGCGCCGTTCGGCTCCTGTGCGGCGAACTGCTTGCCTGCCGCGATGGCGGCATTCTCGATGGCTTCGCCGATCACTGCCTGAGCGTGCACCTTGCCGATTTCACGCACCAGGATCTGGTAGATCGGTTTGATGATCTCCGCTTCGATCTTTCTGCGGGCCAAAATGCCCAATTCGTTGTTTGCACAGCTCATCGCCTTGCTCCTCTTGATTTATTGTGGTTTGGCGCCGCCCAACACGGTTTGCGGCTGCCATTTGCCGTCCACTACCCGGTACAGGGTGAAGCTCGGCTGTTGCAGGTTGCCCTGCGCATCGAAGGCAATGGCGCCGGTCACGCCCTGGTAATGTATAGCGCGCAGTTTCGGCAGGTAATCGGCCGGATTGGCCGAGCCGGCCTGTTCGATGGCGGCGATCAGCACCCGGGTGGCGTCGTAGGCGAAGGGCGCATGCAGTTCGATGTGGGTGTGGTAGCGATCGCGGTAGGCTTGTTCAAACGCCTTGCCGCCCGGCATCTGTTCCAGCGGCAGCCCGGGCTCCAGCGCCACCACGCCTTCGCCTTCCCGCTGCGCCAGCGTCAGGAAGGTCTGGCTGACAAAGCCGCCGGCGCCCATCAGCTGCGCGTTCATGCCCAGCTGTTTCAGTTTGCGTGCCAGCGGCGCCGCCTGGGAGTCCACGCCGCCGAAGAAGATCAGATCGGCGTTTTTGCTGCGCACGGTGGTCAGTACGGCGCTGAAATCGACGGTCTTGTCGTCGACGTACTCGCGGGTGACCGGCTGCACGCCCTGGGCCTGAAGCGATTTGATGAACTCGTCCGCTAGGCCCTGGCCGAAGGCGGTGCGATCGTCGATCACCGCGATGCGCTGGGCTTTCAGCGTTTTCACCGCATACTGCCCGGCATAGTTGCCGCCGTCGTCGTCGTGGCCCATCACGCGGAAGCTGGTGTCAAAGCCTTGTTGCGTGTAGCCGTGGCCGGTGGCGACCGGCGCCACCTGAGCGATGCCGGCGTCGTGGTAGATGCGCGCCGCCGGGATGCTGGTGCCGGTGTTCCAGTGGCCGACCACGCCGGCCACGCCTTCGTCGACCAAACGCTGCGCGACGGCCACGGCGGTGCGCGGATCGGACTGATCGTCCTCGGACAGCAATTTGAAGGTGACCGGTTTGCCGTTCAGCGTCGGCTTTTGCGCGTTGGCGTCGGCGACCGCCAGGCGCGCGCCGTTTTCGAGATCTTTGCCGATGCGTGCGGAAGGGCCGGTCAGCGGCCCGGCCAGGCCGATCAACACGGTGTCGTCCGCCAGCGCCGGAAGGCTCAGGATCATCGTCACGGCGGCCAGCGCCAACGGCTTGATGCGAAAGTTCTGCTGCATGTCATACTCCTGGTGCGGTTAAGGTAGTAACGGTTATTCACCCAAATAGATCTGTTTGATTTTTTCATCGTCCAGCATCTCGGCAGAGCGGCCGCTGTGGCTCAGGCTGCCGCTGTCCAACACATAGGCGCGATCGGTAGACTCCAGCGCCAGGCGGGCGTTTTGCTCGACCAGCAATAGCGTGACGCCGTCACGCACTAACTGTTTGATGACCGAAAAAATGGCCTCCACCACAATCGGCGCCAGCCCCATCGACGGTTCGTCCAATATCAACAGGCGCGGACGGCTGAGCAGCGCACGGCCCATCGCCACCATCTGCTGCTCGCCGCCCGAAAGCAGCCCGGCCGGTTGATGCAGGCGCTCGTTCAGGCGCGGGAAGGTGGCGCATACCCGTTCGAAATCGTGCCGCACCGCCGGTTTGTCACGGCGCGCATAGGCGCCCAGCTGCAGGTTTTCTCGCACCGTCAGGCGGGTGAAAATGCCACGACCTTCCGGCACCATCACCAGCCCCTGTTGCAGCAAGCGGTGCGGCGGCACGCCGCGAATCGAACGGCCGTCGAACAGGATGTCGCCCTCGAACGGCTGCAGCCCGGTCAGCGCCCGCAGGCTGGAGGTCTTGCCTGCGCCATTGGCGCCGATCAGCGTGACCTGTTCGCCGGCGTTGACCATAAAATCGATGCCTTTGACCGCGTGAATGCCGCCGTAAGACACTTTGAGTTGTTTAACGCTCAGCAGGGCTTCAGACATGCGCGCCGCCTCCCAGATAGGCCTGAATGACCGCCGGTTCACGCCGAACCTGCGCCGGTTCGCCTTCGGCAATCGCTTTGCCGTAATCCAGCACCGTCAGGCGATCGCACAGGCCCATCACCAGCTTGACGTCGTGTTCGATCAACAGCAGCGTTTTGCCGCTGTCGCGAATGCGCAGCAGCAGCTCGCGCAGCGCCACTTTTTCTCCGGCGTTCATGCCGGCCGCCGGTTCGTCCAGCGCCAGCAGCCGGGGCTCGGTCGCCAGCGCGCGGGCGATCTCCAGACGGCGCTGGTGGCCGTAGGCGAGATCCCCGGCGCGGTAATGGGCGAATTGGCCGATGCCGACATACTCCAGCAGCGCATGGGCCTTGTCGCGCACCGCCTGTTCTTCCTCCCTGGCGCGGCGGTGGCGGGCGATCGCCGCCCACAGGCCGTTGCGGGTGCGTACGTGGCAGCCGACCATCACGTTTTCCAGCACGCTCATTTCGTTGAACAGCCGCAGGTTCTGGAAGGTGCGAGCGATGCCGGCCTGCGCCACTTTATCGATCGCCTGGGGCCTGTAGCGCTGGCCCTGCAGGCGAAATTCGCCCTCGTCGGCGCGATACAAACCGGTGATCAGATTGAAGCAGGTGGTTTTACCGGCGCCGTTCGGCCCGATCAGGCCGTAGATTTCTCCCTGGCGGATGCTCATGCTGACGTCATCCACCGCCGTCAGGCCGCCGAAGCGTTTGCTGACGTGGTGTAAAGCGAGCAAAGGCGTCATGCGGCATTTCCTCTTAGGCGGCGGGCCGGCCACAGGCCCGCCGGGCGATACAGCATCACCAGGATCAGCGCCAGGCCGTAAAACAGTTGGCGGATAATTTCCGGGTCGATCAGCACCTGGCCGAACAGCGCCTGCTGCAGCGGCCCCATGCTGCTGCGCAGCAGCTCCGGCAGGGCGGCCAGCAGCAGCGCGCCCAGGATCACGCCGGGGATGTGCCCCATGCCGCCGAGCACCACCATCGCCAGTACGGCGATCGACTCTTGCAGGGTGAACGATTCCGGCGACACGAAGCCCTGAAACGCGGCGAACAGCGCGCCGGCCACGCCGCCGAAGGTGGCGCCGATGGCAAAGGCCAGCAGCTTGAAGTTGCGGGTGTTGATGCCCATCGCCCGCGCGGCGTCCTCGTCTTCGCGGATCGCCGTCCACGCGCGGCCAATGCGCGAGTTTTGCAGCCGCAGGCTGATAAACAGGATCGCCAGCAGCAGCGCGGCGAACAGATAGTAATAGAGGTACAGGCCGGAGAAACGCACACCGAACCACTCATGCATGCCGGAAAACTTCAGGCCGAACAGGCTGACCGGGTCGATGCCGGAAATGCCTTTGGGGCCGTTGGTGAGGTTGACCGGGCGGTCGAGATTGCGCATCAAAATACGCACGATCTCGCCGAAACCGAGCGTGACGATCGCTAGATAGTCGCCGCGCAGCCGCAGCGTCGGCGCGCCGAGCAGAATGCCGCACGCCGCCGCCAGCAGGGCCGCCAGCGGGATCAGCCACAGCATCGACAGGTGCAGCCCATCGGGGAACCACTGCAGCAGCAGCGGGAACTGCTGCGTCAGATGCGGTGACGACAGCAGCGCGGCCAGATAGGCGCCAACGGCGTAAAAAGCGATAAAGCCCATGTCCAGCAATCCGGTCATGCCCACCACGATGTTCAACCCGAGCGCCAGCATCAGGTACAGCAGCGCGAAGTCGACGACGCGCACCCAGTAGTTGCCGCCGGCGGCGCCCGCGACCCAGGGCGCCAGCAGCAGGGCGAGAATGAACAGCGTCAGCCCCAGCCTGGCGCGCCGAGGCGTGGCCAGAGGAAGCGAGGAAGTTAAAACGGTCATCGTGATGTCCTCATGCGCGCGTGGCGATGCGTTCGCCCAACAGCCCGGAGGGGCGGAAGACCAGCACGGCGATCAGCACCAGAAACGCGAATACGTCCTGGTAGTTGCTGCCGAATACGCCGCCGGTCAGCTCGCCGAGATAGCCGGTGCCCAGCGATTCGAACAGCCCCAGCAGCAAACCGCCGAGCATCGCGCCGCGCAGGTTGCCGATGCCGCCGAGCACGGCGGCGGTAAAGGCTTTGATGCCGGGCAAAAAGCCCATCGAGAAACCGGCGTTGCCGTAGTTGCTGGCCATCATGATGCCGGCTATCGCCGCCAGCGTGCCGCCGAGCGCAAAGGTCAGAACGATGATGCGGTCAGGACTGATGCCCATCAGGCCGGCGACCTGCGGGTTTTCCGCCGTGGCGCGCATGGCGCGGCCGAAACGGCTGTGTTCGACCAGCAGCCAGAGGCCGGCCATGACCGCCACGGCCACCGCCAGCGTGACGATCGCGGTGCCGGTGATCACCGCCGGCGCATGTTCGGCGCTGCCTGCGGTCAAGGCGATGGGCGTCATCGGCAACAGCTGCGGAAACATCAGGGGATTGCGTGACCAGATCAGCATCGCCAGGGTTTGCAACAGCAGCGAGACGCCGATGCCGCTGATCAGCGGGGCCAGGCGTGGTGCATTGCGCAACCGGCGATAGGCCAGACGTTCGATCGCCATCGAGGTGATGGCGCAGACGGCCATGGCGAACAGGGACGCCAGCAGCAGCGTCGCGTAGGGCGGTAACGCGGGAAAATGATGCTGCAACACGCCGATCGCCGACAGCGCGCTGAGCGCCCCGACCATCAGCACGTCGCCGTGCGCGAAGTTGATGATGCGCAGGATGCCGTACACCATGGTGTAGCCGAGCGCGATCAGCGCATAGAGGCTGCCGAGCATCAAACCGTTGACGGTCTGCTGTACCAGCGTATCCATAGGGAGAGTCCGGAGATAATGAGTCAGGAGGCTCACAGTAGAGAATTTAAAAAAATTGTAAAATACGGAAAAATACTTTCTTATACAAAAAACGAGTGATTTTAATGCTTTGATTTTTATGTATATTAAATAAACCCTTCTCCCGGACTTTCCATAAAACAATCGATATATGAAAAAAACAGAACAGTACGATGAGCCGTTACCGATGCTGCCGAACGATCCGCCGCTGCGCGCCGTGCGGGCGTTCGAGGCCATCGCGCGCCTGGGCAGCATCAGCGCGGCGGCGAAGGAGCTGATGATTTCGCCTTCGGCGGTCAGCCATCAGCTGAAAACGCTGGAGGCATTCTTGCAGATGCCGTTGACCGAAAGGCAGGGGCGCCATCTGGTGCTGCGCGGCGAGGGACGGGAATATTACCGCTCGATCCGCTCGGCGTTTAACGTGCTGCGCCAGGCGACCGAACACGTTCGCGAGCAGTCCGCGTCGCGGCAGGTCACCATCAGCCTGATCCCGCTGTTCGGCATGGGCTGGTTCATTCCGAGGCTGCGCGGCTTTCTGCGCGAAAATCCGGATATCGACATCAATGTGGTTTACGCCAACCACCGCAATTACCTGAGCGACGCCGCCGATCTGTCGATCCGCTTCGGGGTTGGGCAGTGGACCGGCTATCGCAGCGAAAAGCTGATGTCCGGCCAAATGGTGCCGGTGTGCAGCCGGGCATTCAGCAAACTGCACGGTTTGCTCGATACGCCGGATCAGCTGGCGACGCTGCCGCTGCTGCATGACGAGGAGCGTAATACCTGGATGCAATGGTTTCAGCTGGCCGGCGTTAAACGCCCGCTGCGCAGCATCGGGCCGATGTTCGAAGACGGGTTGCTGACGCTGGCGGCGGTGCAGGCGGGATTGGGGTGTGCATTGATGCGCGAGCCGTTAATCGCCCAGTACCTTGAAAGCGGCGAGTTGATCAAAATGTTCGATCTGCCGATAGACGACGGCCGGGATTATTACCTGTGCGCTCGCCTGGATAGCGAACTGTCGCAGGAGAGCGAAAACCTGCGGCAGTGGCTGCGCCGCGAGGCCGATGAGCGCCGGCTCGCTTAAAACTCGACGTCCTCCAGGCTGAAAAACGCCGTTTGATCGTTGTAGGAGAATATTTCGCCGTAACGGCCCCAGTTGATCACCGTATCCAGCGTCTCTTTGGCGGCGCTGTCCGACAGCGAGTCCTCCAGCTCCTGCTCGAAACGCACGCGCGGCGCGCGGTGCCCTGGCCGCTCGTCCAACACGTTTTTGATCAGCGCGGCCAGCGGCACATAGCGCAGCAGATGCTCCGCGAACAGCACTTTGCGCGCCTGAACGTCGCCGTCGGCGAAGGCGCGCGCCGGTGGCGTCAGGAAGATGTCGCCTTCGCGCACGTCGGCGAAGCCCAGCGACTGCAGCACTTCGGCGATGGGAAACAGCTCATCCACCTCCAGATGCAGCGAGAGGGCGATCTCCGGCATGTCGGCGCGGCCGAAATAGGGCGCGGCGGCCAGGGTTTCGATCAGGCCGGCGATCAGGTTGGTGGAAACGTGCGGCAGTCGGGTGCCGAGCTTCAGCCCTTTCTTGACGTTGCCGTCGGTCGGGCGGGCGGTCATCTTGGCGTACACATCGTCTACCAGACGGCGGAACTGCGGATCCAGCCTGTTGCGCGGGTGGCTGAACGGCACCTTGATTTCGGCGATCACCCGGCCGGGGTTGGAGGAGAGCAGCAGGATGCGATCGCACATGAAGACCGCTTCCTCGATGTTGTGCGTGACGATCAGCACCGATTTGATCGGCATTCGCCCCTCGGTCCACAGATCCAGCAGGTCGGTGCGTAGCGTTTCGGCGGTCAACACATCCAGCGCCGAGAACGGCTCATCCATCAGCAGCAGCGTCGGATCCACCACCAACGCGCGCGCAAAGCCTACGCGCTGGCGCATGCCGCCGGAAAGCTCGCGCGGGTAGGCGTTTTCGAAGCCGTCCAGGCCGATAAGATCGATGGCCGCCAATGCCCGCTCGCGCCGTTCGGCAGGGGCGACGCCCAGCGCCTCGAGGCCGGCCTCAACGTTTTGCAGCACCGTCAGCCAGGGGAACAGCGCGAAGGTTTGAAACACCATGGCGACGCCTTTGGCGGGGCCGTTCAGCGGCTGCCCCAGGTAGTTCACCGTCCCGGCGGTGGGGGTAACCAGACCGGCGATGATGCGCAGCAGCGTCGATTTGCCCGAGCCGGAGCGGCCCAGCAACCCGACGATCTCGCCCGCCCGCAGCGACAGATTGACCCCGTCGAGGATCAGCAGCTCGCCGTGTGCCTTGTCATAGCCATGGCTGACCGCGTTGACCGCTAAAATTTCCTCGCCGGGCGAGTGCGTCGCCTGCGTTGGGTGAAGGTCTGACATCTGAACGGCTCCTTAATCGATGCGGAAGCGGGATTCGGCGTAGGCGTAAAGCGGCCGCCACAGCAGACGGTTGAACAGCGTAACGAACAGTGACATCACGGCGATGCCCAAAATGATCTTGGGGAAATCGCCGGCGGCGGTGGTTTCGGCGATGTAAGCACCCAGCCCATGCGCTTTCACCTGGGTGCTTCCCCATTGCACGAACTCTGCCACGATGCTGGCGTTCCAGGCGCCGCCGGACGCGGTGATGGCGCCGGTGATGTAATAGGGGAAGATGCCCGGCAGCATCACCTGGCGCCACCATTGCCAACCGCGAATGTGAAAATTGGCGGCGGCCTCGCGATAGTCGTTGGGCAACGCCGTGGCGCCGGCCACCACGTTGAACAGAATGTACCACTGGGTGCCCAACACGATCAGCGGCGACAGCCAGATATCGGGGTTCAGCCGGAAGTGGACGATGGTGATGACGAACACCGGGAACAGCAGGTTGGCCGGAAACGCGGCCAGAAACTGGGCGATGGGCTGGATCTTCCCGGCCAGCGTCGGGCGCAGGCCGATCAGCACGCCGAGCGGCACCCAGATCAGCGACGACAGGGCGATCAGCACCGCCACGCGCAGCAGCGTGATCAGCCCCAGCACCATCACATGGCCCACGTCATTGAGCGTCACGCCGGTCTGTACATAGAGAATGACGCGCCAGGCGATCGCCAGCGTCAGCAGGATGACGATGGCGCTCCAACACCGATCGATCGTGCGCGAACGCCGCTGCCGTTGGGCGCTATTGCCGCGGCGCAACGGCCGGGCGGGCAGGCTCAGTTTCAGGCGCGCGGTTTTGGCCAGCAGCGCGCCCAGCGGCGTCAGCAGCAGGTGGATCAGGCGCGTGCGGCGCATCAGGTTCAACAGCCAGGAAGTGGGGGCGCTCGCCGAGCGGGTGGTTTCCATGCGGAATTTGTCCGCCCATGCCACCAATGGCCGGAACAGCAGCTGATCGTAGGCCAGGATTACCACCGTCATGGTGAGCAGCACCCAA
Organism: Serratia sp. HRI; assembly: GCF_010119335.3. Lineage (NCBI taxonomy): Bacteria > Pseudomonadati > Pseudomonadota > Gammaproteobacteria > Enterobacterales > Yersiniaceae > Serratia > Serratia sp. HRI. The sequence goes on from NZ_CP083690.1 coordinate 5,404,168, forward strand.
CCTATCGCGGGCAGATCCTGGCTGAGGATCGCCTGCGCGAGATACGCGCCGATGCCCGGCAGCGTAAAGGTGTTGTTGCCGACGGTGATCGCTTCCGACGCCACGATAAAGAACCAGCCGCCGGACATCGACATCATCATGTTCCAAATCAGCCCCGGCATGGCGAACGGCGCATCCAGCTTCCAGAAACGTTGCCACGGGCTGAGGTGAAACCCGCGCGCCACTTCTTGCAGATCGCGCGGCACGGTGCGCAGCGACTGGTAGAAGCTGAAGGTCATATTCCATGCCTGGCTGGTGAAGATGGCGAACATCGCCGCCAGCTCGACCCCCAGCACCCGGCCGGGGAACAGCGCGATGAAAAAGGTGACGGTGAAAGAGATGTAGCCGAGTACCGGCACCGACTGCAGGATATCGAGGATTGGCACCAGCACTTTCTCGGCGCGCCGGCTCTTGGCGGCCAGGGTGCCATAGACCAACGAGAATGCCAGCGCGGCCACCATCGCCACCAGCATGCGCAGCGTGGTGCGCAGGGCGTATTCCGGCAGGTTGGCGGGATCGAGCGATATCGCCTGCGTTTTCAGCGTGACGATCGGTTGCAGAGTTTGATGCAGGCCGATGGCCATCATGGCGATCAGGCCGATGATCAGCGGAAAGGCGATGACGTCCCAGCCATTGGGCAGCAGGCGCCGGGCGGAAACATGGGTGTTGAGCCGGACGTTCATTTCACTTCTCCCACGGCGGGCACAAACAAGAAAGTGACAATCGCATAAGGACTATAGACCATCCGACGCGGGCGATTCTAAACCGTTGCTCACCGGCGGCGGTTTCTGTGCCGCAAACGGGCGATACTGTAACCCGTGAAGATGACGGTTAAGTTATGCTTGTCGCTGCCGTGCGAGTGGCGCGGCGGCAATAAAGTGACAATAATTCCAACTCACAGTGCAAGGCTAAGGAGCGAGCAGATGTCTGTCGTCAATGATACGGAAACCTCGAACAAGACCGGCCTGGCGCCGTTGGCGTTGGGCGCATTGGGCGTGGTGTTCGGCGATATCGGCACCAGCCCGTTGTACACCCTGAAAACCGTGCTGTTTCTCTCCGGCGATGCGCCGTCGGCGCCGGTGATCCTTGGCCTGCTGTCGCTGATTTTCTGGACGCTGGTGATCGTCACCTCGCTCAAATACGCCATGTTCGCCATGCGCATCGGCAACCGCGGCGAGGGTGGTATCATGGCGCTGATGTCGCTGCTGGTCAGCAGGCGGAAATCCCGGCCGCTGGTGCTGTTCGCCGGCCTGTTCGGCGCGGCGTTGATCTACGGCGACGGCGCCATCACGCCGGCCATCTCGGTGCTCTCCGCTCTCGAGGGGCTGAACATCGTGCTGCCGGCGTCGCAGCCCTACATTCTGCCGGCGGCGGTGGTGATTTTGCTCAGCCTGTTCGCCATTCAGCCGCTGGGCACCGCGCGCATCGGCCGCGTATTCGGGCCGATCATGGCGCTGTGGTTCCTGTCGATCGCCGCGCTGGGCGTGTGGGGCATCATCCAGCATCCGGCGGTGCTGTTGGCGCTGAACCCGCTGTACGGCATTCATTTCCTGTTCTCGAACGGGCTGACCAGCTTCCTGGTGCTGGGCGGCGTGTTTCTGTGCGTCACCGGCGCCGAAGCGCTGTACGCCGACATGGGGCACTTCGGCAAACGGCCGATTTGGCTGGCCTGGTTCGGCATTGTGTTTCCCAGCCTGTTGCTCAACTACGCCGGTCAGGCCGCGCTGATTTTGGCCGGCGCCGACGTCACGCAGAACATCTTCTTCCGCCTGTGCCCGCCGGCGCTGCTGATCCCGCTGGTGATCCTGGCTACGCTGGCGACGATCATCGCCAGCCAGGCGATCATCAGCGGGGCGTTTTCGATGACCCGCCAGGCAATCCAGCTGGGGTGGCTGCCGCGGCTGCGGGTTAAACAAACCACCGAGGAAAGCTACGGGCAGATCTACATCGGCGCCATCAACTGGCTGCTGATGGTGGTGACGCTGTTCCTGACGGTGTTCTTCAAATCCTCGGACAATCTGGCCGCCGCCTACGGCATCGCCGTCTCGTTGACCATGATCATGACCACCGGCTTGCTGTTCGTGGCGATGCGCGAGGTGTGGCGCTGGGGGCTGGCTGCCAGCCTGTTGGTGGCGGGGTGTTTCTTCGTGGTCGACCTGAGCTTCCTGACGGCCAACCTGACCAAGGTGTTGCAGGGCGGTTACATCCCGCTGCTGCTGGCCGCCGCGGTCTATACCGTGATGCTGATCTGGCATCGCGGGGTGCTGGCGGCCGTGCGCACCCTTGGCGAGACGACGGTGCCGATCGCGGATTTCCTGGCGAAAATCCAGCGTGAATCCGTGCCGCGGGTGCCGGGCACCGCGGTCTTTCTCACTCGCAGCCTGCAGGGCACGCCGCCGGTAATGAAATGGCACGTCAAACGCAACGGCTCGCTGCACGCCAATGTGCTGGCGCTGACCATTGCCATCGTCAATGAACCGCGGGTATCGAATGCCGAACGCCTGGTGATGCGCGAACTGGCGCCGGGGTTTTGGTGCGGCGTGGCCAGCTACGGCTTTATGGAGCGGCCGAACATTCCGCAGCTGCTGCAGCACGTCGAGGCGCAAAAATGCGGCCTGAACTTCGACGAGGCGACTTACTATCTCGGCCATGAAACCGTGGTGCGCCGCGAGGCGAACGACCGGTTGCCGTCCTGGCAGCGCAACCTGTTCGCGCTGATGGTGCGCAACGGCATGCACGTCACGGATTATTATTACCTGCCCAGCGATCAGGTGGTGGAGATCAGCCGCCGGGTGCCGGTATAGGCCTGGCGGGCATAAGCTACAACCCGGGATTCTTTCCACGCCGGCCGCAGTCGGCGTAGAGTGCTGCTACGTTCGATAACCACAGGGGATACCGATGCTGTTCGATTTAAACCTGCAGGCGGCCGAACTGCCTGAGGCCTGGCGTTCTACCGTGCTGGGCCGCGTCGGTGCGGCCAATATCAAAGTACTGCGCATGGATGAGCGCAGCATTGCGGATGAAGTGCATGATTACAGCGAAGGGCTGCTGGTGATCCGCGGGCAGCTGCGGCTGCAGGTGGCGGGGGAAACGATTGTGGTGCAGGCCGGCCAGCTGTATCAGGCCGCGGCCGGCGTGCCGCACCGCGTGTTGCCGGGCAGCGAAGGTACGCTGGTGATTTTCGATTTGCCCGAAGATTAAGCGCCGTTTTTGGGCTGCGGCGGCGTCAGAAATCTGACAACACCCTGCAGAAAGCGTTGTCTGCCGGCATTATCTCTATCGAGATGGACAAAATGGGTTGCCTCAGGAATGACCAGCTTTTCGGCTGAAGGGGCATCTTTCATGATGGCGTCCACATCTTCAGGCCGGCTCCAGAAATCCCGGCCTGAGTGAATAACCAACACGGGAACGGTGGTTAAGGCCGTTGCGGACTCGCTCTCTGCCCTGGCCGAGGAGCCGTGGATATTATTCCCGGAGCAGGAGGGGCCGGGTCTTTATCGCTCTATTATTGAGGCCTGCGAAAAGGAAGGATTTATGCCTGAGGTTGTTCAGCGAGCCGTACAAATGGAAACGATAGTCGGCCTTGTCGCTTCAGGATTAGGGGTCAGCCTGGTTCCTGAATTTATGCAAAAAAGCGGCTGGGTAAACGTTTCTTTTTGCCCGCTGAGTGGAGAACAGATCCCGTATCAGGTTGCCCTGATCCACAAGCCGGAAAATACCAATCCTTACGTCGCGGATTTTGTCAGAAACGCAGTTCCTCTTCAGCCATACGTCCCCACTTAAAAAGCGCGCCAGGATCTTAGCCGCGTTCGCGTTAAAGAGAGATCAAGCGTTGCCCAGGGTGGTGAGCGCCACGTTCACCGCCGCCATCAATCGCTTTTCTGTGACGCCGTCACGTGCCTGAATCGACAGGCCGTGCAGGAAGACAGCGAAAAAGTCACCCAGACTGTCGGCGTCGGTGTCGGCCGGCAGTTCGCCGGCTTGCACCGCCTGCCGCAGCCGTTCGACGATCTGCTGGGTGCGCTGCAACCGATGCTCAGCCAGCCAGGTTTTGAGCCCGTCGTTTTCCGCACTGACGCTGGCGGCGGAGGAGACTACCATACAGCCCTGCGGCAGATCCGGCCGGCTGTAGAGCCGCACGGCATCTTCCAGCATACGTTGGATCGCCGGGCGAATGCCGCTTTCCTGCGCGAAGGCGCGATCGGCGAAGCCGCCTTCCTCGGTTTCATAACTGGCGATCGCCTCGCGGAACAGCTGCTCTTTGGAGCCGAACGCCTTGTAGATGCGTGCGGAAGCAATGCCCAATTCCGCCACCAGATCCGACATCGAGGTGCCTTCGTAACCCTGTCGCCAGAATAAGTTTCGCGCTTTCAAGAGCGCCTGTTCGCGGTCGAACTCGCGCGGTCTGCCTGCCATTCGCTGCTCCAATTTACGTGCCATTCAGCGACATAGGATCGCTTAAATCGGCGGGAATACCAATGTCTTTATAAATTTCGCTTGCGGTCATCGCGCTTTGCTTCTATTGTTTGTCAATCGACAACCAATAGGAGTTTACGATGAAAACCCTCAAAGGTCCAAGCCTGCATCTCGCGCAGTTCAGCGATGAGAACGCGCCGTTCAACAGCCTGCCCGCCATCGCCGAGTGGGCGGCGCAGACCGGCTTTAGCGCGCTGCAGATCCCGGCCTGGGATCGGCGTTTATTCGACGTGGCCACCGCCGCGGAAAGCCAAACTTACTGCGACGATCTGACCGGCATGTTGGCGGAACAGGGGTTGGTGGTCAGCGAATTGACCAGCCATATCTTCGGCCAGCTGATGGCGGTACACCCGGCTTACGATGCGCTGTTTGACAGCTTCGCGCCGCCGGCGCTGCAGGGCAATCCGCAGGCGCGCGGCGAGTGGGCGCGGCAGCAAATGCTGTTGGCGGTGAAGGCGTCGGCGCGGCTCGGGCTCAGCGAGCTGGGCACCTTTTCCGGTTCGCTGGCCTGGCCCTATCTGTTTCCGTTCCCACAGCGTCCGGAAGGACTGATCGATACCGCGTTCGACGAGCTCGCCAGGCGCTGGCTGCCGGTGCTTAACGCCTGCGACGAGCAGGGGATCAACCTGTGTTACGAAATTCACCCGAGCGAGGATCTGCACGACGGTGTGACATTCGAAATGTTTCATGAGCGCGTCGGCCATCATCCGCGCTGCCGGGTGCTGTTCGATCCGAGCCATATGGTGCTGCAGCAGCTCAACTATCTGGAGTTTATCGATATCTATAAAGAGGTTATCGGCATGTTCCACGTCAAGGATGCCGAGTTCAATCCGACCGGTCGGCAGGGTATTTACGGCGGCTATCAATCCTGGATCGATCGCGCCGGCCGCTTCCGCTCGCTGGGCGACGGCCAGGTCGATTTCAACGGCATCTTTTCACGCCTGACGCAGTACGGTTATTCGGGCTGGGCGGCGCTGGAGTGGGAATGTTGCCTGAAAAACCCGCAGGACGGTGCACGCGAAGGCGCAGCTTTCATTCGCGATCGCATTATCCACGTCACCGACAAAGTGTTCGACGACTTCGCCGGCGCGCCGGTCAACCCACAGCAGATCAATGCCTTGCTTGGCATTCGCTGAGCCTAATCTTTCAGGGAGTTACCCCATGCAATACCTACAGAACGAGGTCCCGTTGGCGGATCTCGCGGCGGAACACGTCTATCTCCAGGTCAACGGCCGGCGCCTTCACTGCGTGGTGGCCGGTGAAGGACGGCCGGTGCTGCTGATCCCCGGCTGGCCGCAAACCTGGTACACCTGGCGCCATGTGATGCAAGCGCTGGCGGCGGCTGGTTTTCAGGCGATCGCCGTCGATCCGCCGGGCATCGGCGATTCTGACAAGCCCGCTGGCGGCTACGACACCGGCAGCATTGGTGCGGCGTTGCACGCAATGATGGCGCAATTGGGCCATGAACGTTACCAACTGGTTGGCCACGACATCGGCATGTGGATTGGATACGCCATGGCGAGCGATTTCCCGCAGGCGGTGGAGCGCCTGGTGCTGACGGAAGCGGTGATCCCCGGCCTGGCGCCGCCGCCGCCGATTTTCGTCGCGCCGGAGGAGAACATTTTCCTGTGGCATTTCATGTTCAACCAGCTGGCGGATTTGCCGGAGACCCTGACCCAGGGGCGTGAGCGGGAGTATCTTGGCTATATCTTCAACCGCTGGTCCTATCGGCGCGATCGGGTGGCGGCGGAGGTGTATATCGCTGCTTACTCAGCGCCGGGCGGCCTGCGCGCCGGATTCGACTATTACCGGGCGATCCCGGAGACCGTGCGGCAAAACCGCCTGCGCGCCGCCACGCCCCTGACGATGCCGGTGTTGACGGTGGGGGCGGAGCACGCCACCGGCGACGCGCCGCTGACGACGCTGCGGGGCAATGCGCACGATCTGCGAGGCGAAACGGTCGCCGGCTGCGGGCATTTCATTACCGAGGAGTGCCATGAGGAATTTATTGCACTGATTACGCCGTTCCTGGCAGGAGAACCCCATGCCGCTCGATGAACGCATTGCCGCTTTTTTGACGGCATCGGCCGATGCGCCGCCCCCCGCATCGCTGGCGGAAATGCGCGCGGCCACGGAAACCGGTTTACGCCGGCTGCAGGGCGAGGCGGAACCGAGCGGCGGCGTCAGGGACTATACGGTGATCGCCGCCGATGGGTATCGGATCGCGCTGCGCGCCTATCTCCCTGCGAGGGAAAACTGCGCCGTCGCGCAGCCGGCAATGCTGTTCGCCCACGGCGGCGGCTGGTGCCTCGGTTCGCTGGCGCTGTACGATCGGCCCTGTCAGGCGCTGGCCAACGCCACCGGCCGGGTGATCCTGTCAGTCGACTACCGTCTGGCGCCGGAATACCCGTTTCCGCAGCCGCTGGAAGATGTCTATCAGGCGCTCTGCTGGGTGGCGCAACAGGCGCCGCAGTTGGGGATCGACGCGCAGCGCCTGGCGGTGGGCGGCGACAGCGCCGGGGGAAATCTGGTGGCGGCGGTCGCGCTGCTGGCGCGGGATCGCGGCGGCCCGCACATCGAGCGCCAGCTGCTGCTGTACCCGGCGCTCAGCCGCGAGATGGCGACGACGAGCTATCGCGAGTTTGCCGAGGGGCACTTTCTGACGCGCGACGCGATGGTATTTTGTTGGCAGCAGTATCTGGCCCAGCGGCGCGATCCCGGCGCCGAGCCGCTGCACGCCGCCACGCTGCGCGGGTTACCGCCGGCCACCATCCTGAGCTGCGAATATGATCCGCTGCGCGATGAGGCCGAGCAGTATGCGCAGCGGCTGCGCGAGGCGGGCGTGCCGGTGCGCTGCGAACGGTTGCCGGGCATGGTGCATGCCTGCATTCACATGCTGGGGCTGACCCCGGCGGCGCGGCGGCTGTTCGAACTGGCTCGCGAGTAAAAAAAAGCCCCGCACTGCGTAATGCTGGTCAGTTAAGCCTGACTGGTTCTCGCATCCTTCTGCCAACTCCCTGCTTATCCAGCTCCAGCCTGACGCTGCCGTCATGCCCTGTTGTCGTCGTTGTGAGCGGCGGGTGCCTGTTGTGCATGATGTTTCCTTCCGCCGAGTGCGTGAACGCCAGCTGCTCGATTGGGTCGTCTGGCTCAACGTCCCCGTCCGGCGCCTGTGTTGCCCCCATTGCGGGGTCACCACCGAAAAAATCAGCTGGTTGCCTGAACGCCAGAGATATACCACGATGCTATCCGTATGGGTTGAGTCATTGACCCGTTTACTGCCGATTAAGCACGTTGCACAACTCACCGGCCTGCACTGGCATACGGTCAAGAATATCGACTACCGGCGTCTGCTGCGGGAACGGACAGAGCCGCAGCGCCATACCCTCCGCCGTCTGGTGATGGATGAGTTCGCCCTGTTCAAAGGACATCGCTATGCCACCGTGGTGATGGATGCGGATACGCAACAGGTGTTGTGGGTGGGCGAAGGCCGCAGCAGAGCGGCCTTCCGCCCCTTCTTCGTCTGGCTGGGCGCTGAAGGCTGTGCCGCTATCCAGTCTGTCGCCATGGATATGAATACGGCGTTAGACCTGGAGGTCAGGCATCACTGCCCGCAGGCGGAAGTGGTCTATGACTTGTTCCATGTGGTGGCAAAGTATGGCCGGGAGGTTATCGACCGGGTCCGCGTCGACCAGGCCAATCAACTCCGTGATAACCCAAAATCGCGTCAGGTCATCAAACGCAGCCGCTGGCTGCTGCTGCGCAACCCAGAAAACCTGCCCGAAGGGCATGAGGTAAAGCTCACGGAGTTGCTGGAGGCGAATCAGCCGTTGAATGTGGTCTGGCTGATGAAAACAGCGCTGAAAGAACTGTGGTACGCCCCGAGTGAACAAGAGGCGCAGAGACGCTGGGTAAGCTGGTACAGGCAGTCTCAGGAAAGCGGAATCAAGGCGTTGCAACACTTCGCCGAGAAACTGAAAGGGTATGCCGGTGCATTTTTTATCCATCCTCTGGGCGTTCTGTGCAGGGGAATTGCCGTAAACCCCTCGCATTTCTCTGATGCCGTAGCGAACGGCAATTGGAGGGGCCGATGGCGCGGCCCCTCCACCCGCGCCTTTGCTTAACACCGCCTGTCCGCTGCGCGGATACCCTCGCCGCGTCTGCGTTGTCGGGCGGGTCGGCTGCGACAAACGTCCCTGTTAGTCTCGCCTCAACCGGCCTTCCCTGGCCGGTTGCCCCTGACAACGCCGTCTTGCTCGGCAGCCGGTGATGCGCACTAAAGGTCAACACCCGAGCTGGAAGGTACCGGGCAACCTGTCCCTTGGTAGAGGCGTTGGAGATGAGCGCGGTGTTGAGCGCCCTTGAAGGCGTCGAACGCAGTCGCGATGCATAGGCGAAACCGCCATGGACGGCGGTTTCAGGCGAGACAGGCAGGGACGCCTGTCGTAGCCGGCCGTGATGCGGCGCGATGAAGTGAGAGTCGTTGGCGCAGCCAACCGTCTGATAGGGCAAAGGCGCGGGTTGCCAGGGGCCGCGCCTTCGGCCCCTGGCTCGGTCGAAGCGTATGAGCCACATGGCGCATCTCACCTTTATCGACCGAAAACTACACAAATACGTTCAGAAAAACGCTAACTAACCAGCATTACCCGCACTCATTCATCCGACGCGCGATTAACGGCCGGCGACGGTGACGAAGCGGGTTTCCAGGTAGGATTCGATCGCTTCGCTGCCGCCTTCGGTGCCGTGACCGGAGTCTTTCACGCCGCCAAACGGCGTTTCCGGCAGGCCGAAACCGATGTGGTTGATGCTCAGCATGCCGCTCTCCACGTCGCGCCCCAGCGCATTGACGGTGGCGATGTTGCGGCTGTAAGCGTAGGCGGCCAGCCCGTACGGCAGGCGGTTGGCTTCGGCGATCGCCTCGTCATAGGTGGCGAACGGGCGCAGCAGGGCGACCGGGCCAAACGGCTCTTCTGACATGGCGCGGGCGCTCAGCGGCACGTCGCGCAGCACCGTCGGCTCGAAGAAGTTGCCTTTGCCCGCCACGCGCTTGCCGCCGGTGCAGGCTTTTGCCCCGTGGGCGACGGCATCCTGCACCAGCGCCTCGATATTGTCGACGCTGCGGCCCAGCACCATCGGCCCCATGGTCACGCCGTCTTCCAGCCCGTTGCCGAGCTTGAGCTCACGCACGGCGGCGGTGAATTTCTCCACGAAGGCTTCATAAACGCCTTGCTGGATCAGAAAGCGGGTCGGGGCGATACAGACCTGGCCGGCGTTGCGGAACTTGGACTGCGCCAGCTCTTTGGCCGCCGCGTCGAGATCGGCGTCGTCGAAGATCAACACCGGCGCGTGGCCGCCCAGCTCCATGGTGGCCTTTTTCATATGCTGGCCGGCCAGCGCCGCCAGATGCTTGCCCACGCGGGTGGAGCCGGTGAAGGAGATCTTGCGAATGGTCGGATGCGGGATCAGGTATTCCGAGATTTCCGCCGGGGTGCCGTACACCAGCGCGATCACCCCGGCCGGGATCCCGGCGTCGGCGAAGGCTTTGATCAGCTCAGCCGGCGAGGCCGGCGTTTCTTCCGGGCCTTTGACGATGATGGAACACCCCGCCGCCAGCGCGGCGGACAGCTTGCGCACGATCTGGTTGATCGGGAAGTTCCACGGCGTGAAAGCGGCCACCGGGCCGACCGGCAGCTTGAGGGTTTGCTGCTGTACGTCGCGGGCGCGGGACGGAATGATCTGCCCGTAGGTGCGGGTAGCTTCGCCGGCGAACCAGTCGATGACGTCGGCGGCGTTGAGAATTTCGATTTTGGCCTGCGCCACCGGTTTGCCCTGTTCCTGCGTCATGACGGCGGCGATGGCATTGGCGCGTTCGCGCAGCAGCGCCGCCGCTTTGCGCATCAGGTTGGCGCGCTGGTGCGCGGCGGTGTCGCGCCAGACGGTAAATCCGCGCTCGGTGGCGGCCAGCGCCAGATCGAGATCCTCTGTGGCGGCGTGCGCCACCTGACCGATTATTTCGTCGGTGGCGGGGTTGGTGACCGGCAGGGTTTTCCCGGCCAGCGCGTTGCGCCATTGTCCATCGATATACAGTTGAGTATCCGGATACATTGTTGCCTCTTGTTTGCGGAGTGTCAGGGGCCGATGAGCTTCGCGATGCGGCGCGCCTGAAAGGGACAGGGACCTTAACCCTACGCCGAATGGCGGCGATCGTCCAGGCGAGGGGCACGAAAGCGCCAGGGTGGCTACTCAACCGGCGATGTTTTGGCTATGCTGAGCAGATTGTCAGCACGGACGAGGAGGTCGGGTGCAAGGGGTACCACAACAGTTTCCGTTCGAGAAGGATTGCGCGCAGTTCCGGCATTTGTCGCATCTGCCGGGCGTCGAACTTTATCAGGCGCATATCGAGCGCTATGCCTTCGAGCCGCATACCCACGACGCCTTCGCTATCGGCACCGTAGACACCGGGGCGGAGCGTTTCCGCTATCGCGGCGCGCAGCATCTGGCGGCGCCGGGCGCGCTGGTGCTGATGAACCCCGATGAGCTGCATACCGGCGAAGCCGAAACGCCGGGCGGCTGGTGTTACCGCATGCTCTATCTGGCGCCCGAGGCGCTGGAGCAGCTGTCCGGCGATCGGAGCCAGTGGTTCACCGATGCGGTGCGCCACGATCCGTGGGCGGCGCAGCGCTTGTCCGCCATTCTTGCCACGCTGTGGCAAACCGACGATCCGCTCACGCTGGACGGCCTGCTGTTGGAGGCGGTCGAGCTGCTGCACCCGCACATCCGCACCGGGCGGCGGGAAAAAGCCGAGGCGGCGCACCGTTTCGAGGTGGTGAAAAGCTACCTGCACGACAACTTCGGCGAGGCGGTGACCCTCAATCAGCTGGCCGAGCTGGTGTCGCTCAGCCCGTACCATTTCCTGCGCAAGTTCAAGGCCGAATACCACGTTTCGCCGCAGCAGATGCTGATGGCGATCCGGCTGTCGCAGGCCAAACGCATGCTGGAGCGCGGCATGCCCGCCGCACAGGTGGCGGCGGCGGCGGGGCTGACCGATCAGGCACACCTGACGCGCGCCTTCGCCAATCGTTACGGCGTCACGCCAGTGCGTTTCCAGAAACAGGTGAAATTGGGTTAAAACAGCAACCTGCTACAATAATTCCTTCCCGCGTTTTCGCTACTCTGCCGTTGTCTTGTCGGGCGGGTTGGCCGCGCCGGCCGTTTGTCGGAGTCGTTATGTTCATTGGCGTTGTGTTTGCCCTGGCCGCCGGGCTGATGTGGGGATTGATCTTCGTCGGCCCGCTGCTGGTGCCGGATTATCCCGCCGCGCTGCAGTCCACCGGGCGCTATCTGGCCTTCGGGCTGATCACCTTACCGCTGGCGTGGTTCGATCGCCGCCGCCTGCGCAAGCTGCGGCGCCAGGATTGGCTGGAAGCGCTCAAGCTGACGGCCATCGGCAATCTGCTGTACTACCTGTGCCTGGCCAGCGCCATTCAGCGTACCGGCGCACCGGTATCGACCATGATCATCGGTACCCTGCCGGTGGTGATCGCCCTCTGCGCCAATCTTTTTTACGGCCGGCACGACGGGCGGCTGGCCTGGGGCAAGCTGGCGCCGGCGCTGCTGCTGATCGTCTGCGGGTTAGCGTGCGTGAACGTCGCCGAGCTGCGCGGCAACGCGCTGCCGATCGATGGCTGGCGTTATCTCAGCGGCCTGGGGCTGGCCGTGTTGGCGGTAGCGTGCTGGACCTGGTTCCCGCTGCGCAACTCGCGCTGGCTGCGGGAGAACCCGACGCAGCGGCCGGCCACCTGGGCCACGGCGCAGGGGGTGGTGACGCTGCCGTTGGCGCTGCTGGGCTATCTGGCGGTCTGCGGCCAATTGGCGCTGAGCGAACCGGCGTTCGCCTTGCCGTTCGGCCCGCGCCCTGAGGTGTTTATCCCGCTGATGCTGGTCATCGGCGTGTTCTGCTCCTGGCTGGGGGCGCTGTGCTGGAACGAAGCCAGCCAGCGCCTGCCGACGGTGTTGGTGGGGCCGCTCATCGTGTTCGAAATTCTGGCGGGGTTGGCCTATACCTTTCTGCTGCGCCAGACCTGGCCGCCGCTGCTGACGCTGGCCGGCATCGTTTGCCTGATCGCCGGCGTGGTGTACGCCATGCGCATCAAGCCGCAGCCGGTGGTGGTGGCGCTGGAGGACAAGCAGGGGTGACGCCCGCCGCGAAGGCGGGCGCGAGGGTTAACGCTTGCTGTGGTGAATGATCTCTTCGGCCACGTTGCGCGGCGCTTCGGCGTAGTGGCTGAATTCCATGGTGTAGGTGGCGCGGCCCTGCGACATCGAACGCAGGGTCGTCGAGTAGCCGAACATCTCGGACAGCGGCACCTTGGCACGAATTTCCTTGCCGCCGCCGCCCGGGATCTCTTCCATGCCCTGCACCAGACCGCGGCGTGAGGAGAGGTCGCCCATCACGTTGCCGGCGTAATCCTCCGGCGTTTCCACCTCCACCGACATGATCGGCTCAAGGATCACCGGATCCGCCAGGCGGCAGGCCTCCTTGAAGCCGAAGATCGCCGCCATGCGGAACGCCTGTTCCGACGAATCGACGTCATGATAAGAACCGAAGGTCAGGTGCGCCTTGACGTCCACCACCTGATAACCGGCCAGCACGCCGTTGTTCAGCGCCTCGAGCACGCCTTTTTTCACCGCCGGGATAAACTCGCCCGGAATGACGCCGCCCTTGATCTCATCGAAGAACTCGAAGCCTTTGCCGGGTTCGTTCGGTTCGACGGTCAGCACCACGTGGCCGTATTGCCCTTTACCGCCGGACTGGCGCACGAACTTGCCTTCCACGTCGGCCACCCGTTTGCGGATGGTTTCGCGGTACGACACCTGCGGCTTGCCGGTGGTGGTCTCCACCCCGAACTCGCGGCGCATGCGATCGACGATGATCTCCAGGTGCAGCTCGCCCATGCCGTAGATGATGGTCTGGCCGGATTCTTCATCGGTGCGCACGCGGAACGACGGATCTTCCGAAGAGAGGCGCTGCAGCGCGATGCCCATTTTCTCCTGGTCGCCCTTGGTCTTCGGCTCGATCGCCTGGGCGATCACCGGCTCGGGGAAGGTCATGCGTTCCAGCGTGATGATGGCGCCGGGGTCGCACAGCGTATCGCCGGTGGTGACGTCTTTCAGGCCGACGCAGGCGGCGATGTCGCCGGCGTGCAGCTCGTCGATGTCCTTACGATCGTTGGCGTGCATCTGCACTATGCGGCCGATGCGCTCCTTTTTGCCCTTGATCGGGTTGTAAACGCTGCTGCCTTTGGCCAGCACCCCGGAGTAGACGCGTACGAAGGTCAGCTGGCCGACGAAGGGGTCGGTCATCAGCTTGAACGCCAGCGCCGAGAATTTTTCGTTGTCGTCGGCTTTGCGGGTGATGATTTCATCGTGTTCGCCGTGGCCTTCCATCGGCGGCACGTCGAGCGGCGAAGGCATCAGTTCAATTACCGCATCCAGCATGCGCTGCACCCCTTTGTTGCGGAACGCCGAGCCGCACAGCATCGGCTGGATTTCGCCGGCGACGGTGCGCACCCGCAGCCCGTGGACAATCTCCTCTTCGCTCAGCGGTACCTGGTTGAGGTATTTCTCCATCAGCTCTTCCGAGGCTTCAGCGGCGGCCTCAATCATGTTTTCGCGCCACTCCTGCGCCGAATCGCGCAGCTCGGCCGGGATCTCTTCGAAGCTGAAGTTCATGCCCTGCGAGGCTTCGTCCCACAGGATGGCCTTCATCCGCACCAGATCCACCACGCCGCGGAAGTGGTCTTCGGCGCCGATCGGAATGACGATCGGTACCGGGTTGGCTTTCAGGCGCTCGATCATCATTTTGCGCACGCGGAAAAAGTCCGCGCCGATGCGGTCCATCTTGTTGACGAACGCCAGCCGCGGCACCTTGTATTTGTTGGCCTGGCGCCAGACGGTTTCCGACTGCGGCTGCACGCCGCCCACCGAGTCATAGACCATCACGGCGCCGTCCAGCACGCGCATCGAGCGTTCCACTTCAATGGTGAAATCGACGTGCCCGGGGGTGTCGATGATATTGATGCGGTGCTGCGGATAATTATGCTGCATGCCGTTCCAAAAGCAGGTGGTGGCCGCCGAGGTGATGGTGATGCCGCGCTCCTGTTCCTGCGCCATCCAGTCCATGGTCGCCGCGCCGTCATGCACTTCACCCAGCTTGTGGCTGACCCCGGTGTAAAACAGAATCCGCTCGGTGGTGGTGGTCTTGCCGGCATCGATATGCGCGGAGATGCCGATGTTGCGGTAACGTTCGATAGGGGTGGTGCGAGCCATAATCAACCTTTCTTAGCCGCGTGAAGGAGAGCGGCTTAAACAGCATGGATAATGGTGATAATCCTCATAGGGTTATCTGCCGGATCGCAGAGCCTCGCTCTGGTCATAAACTAATCGTAGTTGAAGGCGTTGGTTTTTATAAGCGATGGCTGTAATAGATGAAAGTTTGCGCGCAGGGGGAGAAAAGGACGAAAAAAAGGCCCGTAACGGGCCTGTTGTCGAGCGGCGCGTTCGCCGCTTATTTGCGTCCCAGCAAGAAGCCGAAAACGATGCCGACCGCCGCCGCAACGGCCACGCCGGCCAGCGGGTTGGCTTCCACCTGTGTTCTTACGCTGTCCGCTGCGTCTCGGGCGGCATAGCTGGCCTGGGAGGCGTATTTGCGCGCCGCACCGCGCACCTGATGCTCCGGCGAATCGACGGCTTTGCCGAACGCTTCTTCTACCGCGCCTGCGGCTTCATTGGCTTTGTCTTCCGCTTTACCAAACATGCTGCTCTCCTGATTCTTATGGGTTAACGAATCCTAAGCCTAGCAGGTAGACGCCGTTTTTTGCAGCATTCTGTGCGTTATAAGAGCAATCCGAGCAGAGAAAAGTCTTGCCGGGCACGCGGTGACGGCTTCACCCGCGCGGCTTTTTGTGTTCTATTGGCTAGCTGTTTAACCGGGTATCGTTAACCTTTGACCGATTCGTTGAGTTGAAAGGACTCCCCATGTCAGTACTGCGTATTCTGGCGCTGCTCGCCGCGACCGCCGCCGCGTTGCCCGCCCAGGCCAAGCCTGGGCTCCACGGCGCGGCGGCCGAGAACGGCATTCGTTGGCAATCATGTCTCAACAGCGGTTTTCAGCGCTGGTTCGATGAGCCGCCACCACCGGGGCTGCGCTGCGGTTACCTTGAGGTGCCGTTAGCCTACGCCACGCCGCCCGCTCATGCGGCGCAGGCGGGCGAACAGACCGTGCGTTTGGCGCTGACCCTGCTGCCCGCCACCGGGCCGAAAAAGGGCAGCGTGGTGATGATCAGCGGCGGGCCGGGCCTGCCGGGCATCAATCCTTATTTGGGCAATGATGGTCACGTCGCCAGGCTGCGTAAATCCTACGACATCATCGGTTACGATCCGCGCGGCGTCGGCCAATCGACGCCGAAAATCTCCTGTCAGGTGGCCGAAGGCGACGAAACCCCGTCACCGGACGACAACGACGTGGCCGGTGCGGAGAACCAGACACGCACCCTGATTGCCGCCTGCATAAAACAGACCGGCGCGGACGTGCTCCAACATATCGGCACCGACGAAGCGGTCAACGATCTGAACGCGATCCGCCACGCGCTGGGCGAACCGGGGCTGACGGCGGTGGCGTACTCTTACGGCACCAAGGTGGCGGCGCTCTATGCCGAACGTTTTCCGAAGAAAACGCGCGCGCTGGTGCTCGACGGGGTGGTGGATCTGGCGGAAGACGATTTCACCCAGCGGCTGAACCAGGAGCGGGGCTTCCAGCAAAGCTTCCTGCGCTTCGCCGCCTACTGCGGCAAAACCGACAGTTGCCAGCTGGGCGGCGGCGCCAATCAGGCGCTGCAGCGTTATCATGCCTTGCTGCGCAAGCTGCATGAGCAGCCGTTCGTCACCGCGGCGGGGTATGAAATCTCCGCCGACGACGTGCTGACGGTCACACGTTCGCTGCTGCTGTGGCCGGAGCGCTGGCACGAGCTGGCGACCGTGCTGCGCCAGCTCGATGCCGGGATCGCCGGGCAGCAGGTTTCCGATCTGATCGACGAAAGCTATTCGCCGGATGCCGATGACGCGCTGAACGTCATCACCTGCGCCGACGTCGCCAACCCGACGGCCGATCCGCAGCTGCTGCGCCGGCAGCGGCAGGAGATCAATACCGCCGCTATGTATGCCCACTATCTGCCGCTGCACGAATATCCGCTGGAAATGTGCGATCTATGGCCGTACCACGGCAAAGATCGGCCGCACACGCCGGTGGCGTCTGCCGCGTTGCCGCCGCTGCTGTTCGTCGCGCAGCGCTACGATCCGACCACGCCGTACCGCAACGCGCAAGTGATGGCCGCCGCCTTTAAAAGCCCGCTGATCACCCGCGAACGCGACGGGCATACGCTGGTGCTGAACGGCATCGACAGCTGCGTTGACGAAAGCGTGGTGGATTATCTGCTGGCGCCGAAAAAGCCGCGCCACGACAAGATTTGCCGTTGAGGAGGCCGGGCGGAAGCCCGGCCTAAAGTGAGTCAATCGGCGAAAATGTGCGCCTGGCCCATCACGTTGAGAGTGACCTGAGAACCGGGCTGCAGGCCTTCGCGGCTGACGGTTTTGATCTCGATTTGCGCGCCGCCGGCGGCCATTTGCAGGTTGAGCGTAGAGACGAAGCCGGCGAAATCGATGCCGGTGATCACCGCCTGGCCGTGCTGCGCCGGATCTGACAAACCGATTTGAATCTGCTCCGGGCGCAGCATGATGCGCGCCGGGCCGCTGCGTTGCCGATCGTCGACGGCGATGCGCCCCAATGCGCAGTCGGCCCAGCCGTGCGCCAGTTCGGCGGTCAACACCAGCGTTTCGCCAAGGAAGCTGGCGGTCGGCTCATCGACCGGCCGCAGATAGAGATCTTGCGGCGCGCCCACCTGCGCCAGCCGGCCGTTGCGCATCACCGCCACCTGATCGGCGAACGACAGCGCTTCGCTCTGATCGTGGGTGACCAGGATCGACGCCACCTTGGCCTCCGTCAGCAGTTCGGCGACCGCTTTGCGGGTGGCGGCGCGCAGGCCGGTATCCAGCGCCGAGAACGGTTCGTCCAGCAGCATCAGCCGGGGTTGCTGCGACAGGGCACGCGCCAGCGCGACCCGTTGCTGCTGCCCGCCGGACAACTCGTGCGGCCACAGCGCGGCCAGACGGCGATCCAGCGCCACCATCTCCATCAGCGCCTCGATGCGCCGCTGTTTCTCACGCTTGCTGCCTTTAAGGCCAAAACCGATGTTGCCGGCGACGGTAAAGTGCGGGAACAACGCGCCATCCTGCGGGACGAAGCCGATGCCGCGCAGATGCGCCGGCACCCAGCCGCCGCCGTTGCCCATGGCTTGCCCCTGCAGCAGGATCTGGCCGCCGTCGGGAATTTCAAAGCCGGCGATGATGCGCAGCAGGGTGGTTTTGCCGGAGCCGGAAGGGCCGACGATCGCCGTGCGGCTGCCGGCGGCAACCTGCAGGTCGATGTGTTCCAGCACCCTGATGGCGTTATAAGATTTTTCGATACCGTGCAGTTCGAGCGTGCTCATAGTCCCGCCGTGCGTTTAGATTGAGAATAAAGAAGCCAGGTGAGCGGCAATGACAGCGCCACCATAATCAGCGCATAAGGCGCGGCGGCGACGTAGTCTATCTCGCTGGTCAGCGCCCAAAATCCGGTGGCCAGCGTGCGGGTGCCGTTCGGCGCCAGCAACAGCGTGGCGGTCAGCTCATTGGCGATCGCCAGGAACACCAGCGCGGCGCCCGCTGCGGCACCCGGCGCCGCCAGCCGCAAGGTGGTGCTCCACAGCGCCTGCGCCGGCGATTTGCCGAGGCTGCGCGCCACGTTTTCCAATTCCACCGGCGCCTGTGCGATGCCGGCGCGCAGATTGATCAGCGCCCGCGGCATAAACATCAGCAAATACGCCAGCAGCAGGGTGATTTCGGTTTGGTAAATCGGCCGGAAGCTGTGAATGGTGATGGTCACCAGGGCCAGCGCCACCACGATGCCGGGCAGCGAGCTGGTCACGTAGTTACAGCCTTCCAGCACGCGGTACAGCCGGGCCGGATAGCGCACCGACAGCCAGGCCATCGGAATGGCGCACAGCGTGATCAGCAACGCGCCGACGGCGGACAGCGACAGCGTTTGCCACAGCGCGGGCCACAGTTCGGCGTTGCGCCACACCTCGAATCCCCCCAGCCACAGCCAGCGGGCCAGGGTAATGAAAGGCACGCCCAGCGCCAGCGCGGTCAGCGAAATCGGCAGCAGCAGCGCCAGCGCGGCGAGCGGCAGCGAAAGGCGACGCGGCGTTTGGCTGCGGGCGCTGCCGGAACCGACGCGAGCATAGCGCGCGCGGCCGCGGCTGAGAGCCTCAAGCAGCAGTAACCCGAGGCAGCACAGCACCAATACGCCGGCCAGCATGTTGGCCGCCGGGCCATTGAAGGTCGACTGGAACTGATCGAAGATCGCGGTGGTGAAGGTATCGAAGCGGATCATGGCATACAGGCCATACTCCGCCAGCAGGTGCAATGCGATCAGCAGGGAACCGCCCCAGACCGCCAGCTTCAGCTGAGGCAGCACCACGCGGAAAAAGACCGCCAGCGGCCGGGAACCGAGCGAGGTGGCGACGTCTTCGATACCGGGATCCAGACGGCGCAGCACGGCGGCGGCCGGTAGGTAAATGAACGGGAAATAGGCGAGCACCGAGATGAAGACCCCGGCGCCCAGGCCGTGCATCGACGGCACCAGGCTGATCCAGGCATAGCTTTGCACAAAGGCCGGCACCGCCAGCGGCGCGGTGGCCAGTACCGCCCAGAGACGGCGGCCCGGCAGCGTGGTGCGCTCGGTCAACCAGGCCAGGGCCACGCCCAGCACGGCGCAGATCGGCAGCGTCAGCACCACCAACAGCAGGGTGTTCAACAGCAGTTCCGCCACGCGCGGGCGGAAAACCAGAGCTTTGACCGTTTGCCAGCCGGTTTCAAACGCCACGCCGATAACGAATCCCAGCGGCAACAGCGCCAGCAGCGACAGCAGCACGGCGCTGGTCACTACGATCGTCCCCGGCCGCTGATGACGGGGGATAACAGAATAACGCCGCGCGGTCTGCGCGGCGTGGGTACTCAAGTTTGACATAACGATCAAAAACTCTCGGTTTGCCGGCGGGCCTTACAGCAGGCCGGCTTCGGTCATCAGTTCGACCACTTTTTTACTGTTCAGCTGCGCGGCGTCTACTTTCGGTGCGTCCAGATCTTTCAGTGGCACCAGTTTCGGGTTGGAGGCCGCGCCGACGCCGACGGCGTATTCGAAGGCGTTGTTGGTACGCAGGATCTCTTGGCCCTGTTTGCCGGTGATCCACTTGATGAACGCCTGAGCTTGCTGCTGATGCTTGCTGGAAGCCAGCACGCCGCCGCCGGAGATGCTGACGAACGCGCCCGGATCCTGATGTTTGAAGTAGTACAGCTTGATGTTGTTGCTGTTTTCGCCGGTTTTAGCGCCATCCACGAACGGGTAGTAGTGATAGATCACGCCGCTGTCGACCTGGCCGGCATTGACCGCTTTCATTACCGTGCTGTTGCCCTTATAGGCGGTGAAGTTGGTTTTCATCGCTTTCAGCCATTCCAGCGTCGCTTTCTCGCCTTTCAACGCCAGCAGCGCGCTGACGATCGCCTGGAAATCGGCGCCCGACGGCGAGGCGGCCCAGCGGCCTTTCCATTCCGGCTTGGCCAGGTCCAGCAGCGACTTCGGCAGCTGCGCTTCGGTCAGCTTGGCCGGGTTGTAGACGAACACGGTAGAGCGGGCGGCGATGCCGATCCAGCGGCCGTGGCTTGGGCGATACTGCGGTTCCACCTGGGCCAGCGTCGCGGCGTCCAGCGGGGCGAACAGCTTGGCGTTATCCACCAACACCATCGCCGGGGAGTTTTCCGTCAGGAAGACGTCGGCAGGTGAAGCGCTGCCTTCTTGCACCAGCTGATTGCCCAGCTCGCTGTCGCCGCCGTTGCGCAGCGTGACCTTGATGCCGGTGTCTTTGGTAAACCCGTCGACCCAGGATTTCACCAGGTTTTCATGTTGGGCGTTGTAAATGACGATGCCCTGATCGGCGGAGGCCGCCTGAGCGCCGAAGGCCAGCATCATCGAGGAGGCGAGCAGGGCGACGGGGCCGAGAGATGAAATACGCAGCTTCATGCAGTTATCCTTTTTAGCGTTCGAATGAGGAAAACGAATATCGCCTGGCAAGCGCAAGCAGCCCGATTTTAGCCAAGAACATCAATAATGATAGTGAAAACGATTCGTATTAAATTATTTTTGACGATCGCTCACAAAATGAATTGCCCTAAGGATAAGTTAAGTTTCGGCTGGAATAATCTGTATTGATTGCCTGAATTTATTTCACCGCCGGTTCGCGACGTTCCCGTTCGGCGATGCCGGCCGCCGCACCCTCCCGCTTGCTTTCGTCAGTTTTCGCCACTATTTCGTTGATAATGAAAGAAATTCAACACCGCTTTTGGTTATGACTCATAGCGATTAATGATTTAATTTATTCTACTGCCACATTGCATATTGAACGCGATAAAACACTTAACAGGGATATCGACGTGAAATATTCATTTAATGGCAAGAAATTGGCTGGTTTAATCCTCCTGGTTTTTAACGCGACGACAGCTCAGGCGGCCGACGTACCGGCGGGCACTAAACTGGCGCCGGTACAGGAATTGGTGCGCGCCAACGGCTATGAGCCGGCGACGCTGGATCCGAACCTGGCCGAGAGCAATGTGGAGTTCTACATCTTCAACGATCTGTTCGAAGGTTTGCTGCGCGTCGGGAAAGACGGCGAAGCGATCCCGGCGCTGGCGCAGAAATGGGAGCATCAGGGCAACGTCTGGACCTTCCATCTGCGGCCGCAGGCCAAATGGTCGAACGGCGATCCGGTGACCGCCGACGATTTCGTCTACAGCTGGCGGCGCCTCACCGATCCGAAAACCGCGTCGCCTTACGGCAGCTATCTGGCTTCGGCCTACGTGCTGAATGCCGCGGCGATCAACACCGGCAGTAAACCGCCGAGCGAGCTGGGCGTCAAGGCGCTGGACGCGCACACTCTACAGGTGACGCTGTCGGAGCCCAATTCCTACCTGCTCAAGCAGCTGGTGCATTTCCCGGTCTTGCCGGTTAACCGCAAGGTGGTGGAGCAGTACGGCAAGAACTGGACTCAACCGGCGCATTTTGTCGGCAACGGCGCGTTCCGCCTCAGCCAGTGGGTGGTGAACGAAAAGGTGGTGGTGGAACGTAACCCGCAGCTATTTTCAGGTTTCGCCCGACGACGATCGCAACGACGTGGCGCATCTGCTCGGCAAGGGCGGCTTGGACGTGGTGCCGGTCGTGGCGAACAACACGCTGGTCGGCGTGCTGGGGGAGCGAGAGATCGCCCGCCTGGTCGAGGATGAAAACACCGAAGACGCACAGCGCCAGGGTGCGAGCCTGCCGCTGGACAAGCCTTATCTGGAGACCAGCCCGTGGGCGCTGTGGCGTAAACGTTCGGTGTGGCTGCTGATGCTGTTCGTCGCCGAAGCTTACACCGGCAACGTGCTGAAGGCGTTTGAAGATCAGCTCGAAGCGGCGATCGCGTTGGCGTTCTTCATCCCGCTGCTGATCGGCACCGGCGGCAACAGCGGCACCCAGATCACCTCGACGCTGGTGCGCGCCATGGCGCTGGGTGAGGTCAGCCTGCGCAACCTGGGCGCGGTGATCCGCAAGGAAGTGACGACCTCGCTGCTGATCGCCGTCACCATTGGCCTGGCGGCCTGGGTACGCGCCTGGATCATGGGCGTCGGCATGGAGGTGACGTTGGTGGTCAGCCTGTCGCTGGTGGCGATCACCGTGTGGAGCGCGATTGTCTCGTCGATCATTCCGATGCTGTTGAAACGTCTCGGCATCGATCCGGCGGTGGTATCGGCACCGTTTATCGCTACCTTTATCGACGGCACCGGCCTGATTATTTATTTCAAAATTGCCCAGCAGGTATTGGGTATTTAACCGCGCTCCGCCCGATGTTGCGGGCGGAGATGTAAAGCCTTAATGAGGAGGACGTTAAAAAACATGGATACCGACCAACCCCGATATTTAACGCAAGGGGCTTTTATCGATAACATTTAACCTGAGGACAAAATAATGGGAAACATGACTATTTTTATGGGATTCCTGGCAATGATCAGCTCACTGGGCCTGTTGGCGGCCTATATGAGCACCAAATGGGATGATTGATGAACGCAAAAGATCCGCCTAGATGCATCCTCCCCGTAACCGCTATTTATTATGGGGAGGATTTTTAGCGGCGCGCCGAACGCGCGGCCTGATACGGGAGTTGATAATAATGACGATTCTTATTCTGGGATTGCTCTACGCCATTTTAATGATCTCGGTGGGCGTTAATGAGATTTATTTTTATTCCACCGGAAAATCCAATTTTCTTACTAGCCTCATGCTGACATTTTCTGGCAGTATGCTGTTGATCGCCTTTGTCTGGCAATTATCCTCTAAAGTAAAAAAATAAATCACCGTCCGAATGTGAGCAGCATAATGCAGAATGAAAAACAGGCCGTGGCCAGAAACTCGATGATCGCCAGCGGGTTGCTGGCTACGGGCAAGTTCGTCGCCGGTATTTTTACCGGCAGTATTGGCCTGATATCCGAAGGGATCCACTCTTTTACCGATTTTATCGCCACCAGCATCACCTGGCTGGCGGTGCGCATCAGCGATAAGCCCGCCGATGACGATCACCACTTTGGCCACGGCAAGGTGGAAAACCTGGCGGCGCTGTTCGAGGTGCTGCTGTTGCTGGGCGCCGCCGGCTGGATCGTTTATGAGGCGGGCAGCAGCCTGCTCGGGCAGCCGCATGAGATCGTCGCCGCGCCGGTGGTGATTGCGGTGCTGCTCATTTCCATCTGCGTCGATTTCTTCCGCGTGCGGGCGCTCAACCGCGTCGCCAAAGCGACCGACAGCGCGGCGCTGGAAGCGGATGCGCTGCATTTCTTCTCCGATATGCTTTCATCCGGCGTGGTGCTGCTGGGCATGGTGTTTGTGCTGCTGGGCTTTGGCCGCGCGGACGCCATCGCCGCGCTGATCGTCGCCGGCTTTATCTTTGTCGCCGCGATCAAACTGGGCAAACGCTCCTTTGACTCGTTGATGGATGCCGCACCGGCCGGGGCTACCGAGGCGATCCGCGCCACGCTGGCAAGTTTTCCGGCGGTGCTGGCCTGCGACAGCGTGCGTATCCGCAACGCCGGCGCGGTGCTGTTCGTCGAAATCACGGTGGCGGTGTGCCGCACCTTGCCGCTGGAACGCATCGACGCGCTGAAGCGAGAGATCGTCGAGCGGCTGCGGGAGCAGTACGCCAGCGCGGAATTCACCGTCATCGCGGTGCCGCAGACCCGCAGCGATGAAGACATGGCGACGCGCATTCGGGCGATTGCCGCCAACCACGGTGCGCAGGTGCAGAATGTGACCTTGCAGCAGCTGCCGACGCGCATGGCGATCGGCATGGATTTGGCGGTGCCGGCCAACGCCAGCGTGGCGCAGGCGCATGACATTGCCACGGAGATAGAGGGGATCCTGCGCCAGGCGATCGGTGAAGACACCGAGATAGAGACGCACCTGGAGCCGCAGACGCCGCATTGGCTGACCAGCGAGGATGTCGATGCGACGGAGCTGGCGGATATTCGGCGGATCTTGCAGTCGGCGCTGGAGCAGGGGGAGAGCGTGCAAGACGTACACAACGTCCGCGCGCGCAAGACCGACGGGGGCATCATCGTCAACTTCCACTGCCGGGTGTCGCCGGCGGTCACCATCGCCGCCGCGCACGATGCGGTTGATCGGGTCGAGCGCCGGCTGCGCTCGCTTTATCCTGCCATCACGCGCGCGATAGGGCACGTCGAGCCGATCAAGCCCGGCATTTGAATCAGTTCGGCCAACTGCGGGTAGAGCGCCGCGTTGGCCAGCAGCAGCGGGTTGCCGCGCCGCAACCCGTTGTTGTGCATAAAGTCATTCGCCACGCCGCCGGCTTCGCGCGTCAACACCCACCCAGGCAGGCTGTCCCAGGCATTCATGTGCGGTTCGTAATAGCCCAGCAGCCGACCGGCGGCCACCTGGGCGGTCATCAACGCGCCGGAGCCGCTGCGCACAAACATCCCTCCCGCCTGCAGCAGGCGACAGAGAAAGCCGCTGAATTCCGCCGCTGAAGCGCGCGGTGAAATCCCGACGCCCATCACGCCATCCGCGACGCTGCGCCCGGCATGCACGCCGATCGGTTCCCCGTTGAGAAAGGCGCCGTGGCCGCGACAGGCGCGGAACATCTCGCGGTGGTTGGGATCGTAGACCACGCCTATCGTCGGCTCGCCGTCGATCACCACGCCTATCGCGATACACCAGGTATGCAATCCGTTCAGGAAGCAGGCGGTGCCGTCAATCGGATCGACGACCCAAACGCAGGCGGCGTTTTCGCCGGTGCTGCCGCTTTCCTCGCCGAGAACCCCGTCCTGAGGAAAGCGGCGGCTGATCATACGGCGGATCAGCGCTTCGACGCGGCGATCGGCCTCGCTGACCACGTCCTGCAGCCCCTGTTTGAAGTCGACAGCCAGGCTTTGCCGCCGTTGATAAAAGCTGAAAGCGAGATCGGCGGCGGTGCGGGCGATCTCACGCGCAAAGCGGTAGCGCGCCTCGATGTCCCGTGGGGAAAGTGAAGTCATGACAGGCTCAATAGCAAAGAACGAATCGGTTTACCCTGCCATAAAAGGATGAAGGTAATGTGTCGCTCAGCGCGGCGGGGATGAAAAACGCAGCTGCATTATGGCATCGGGAGCCGAAAGCGGTTCGGTCGTGGCCCCGGCCGGTATTACCGCGCGCCAAAATGCCAGCCCGCGCGGATTATCCGGGCTGACCGACAGCGACCAGCCGCCGGGGTGCTGCGTGAACAAGGCGTGGGCGGCCCGTTGCCCCAGCCCGGTGCGCCGCCACTCGGGCTTGACGTAGAACTCCGCCATTTCGACGGTGGCGCTGTCCAGGCACCGGACCAACGCGAAACCGGCCGTTTGCCGATCGCTCAAAATCAAATAGGGGTAGCGGCCGACCTCGCGCCAGTAGAGCGGCAGATAGGGGTAATCGCCATCGGCGCCCAGCTCGCGAAGGCAATCGGACAGCATGACCGCCAGCAGCGGCCGCTGCGCGCGTGTAGCTTGCTCAAGGGAAAATGCCATGTCGCACTCCGTCAAGAAACAGGCCGCCGGAGGGCGGCCTGTCAAGGTTAGCCCAGATTCAACCGGGCGGTAATGTCGGCAATCTCGCGGCGCCAGCGTGCCTGAAGCGCCGGTTTCTGGTGCTTTGGTTTGCGCGCCAGATCATCCTCCAGTTTGCTTTCGAGGGCAAACAGGGCGGTCAACAGCGCTTCTTCGCCTTCCAGTCGCTCATCCGGCGTCGGACCGCCTGCGTTGGCTTTGTCCGCCGTCGGCAGCGCCGGCGCTTCGCCCGCCAGGCGCTGATACACCGGCGCCAGATCGTGCCACTCCTCCAGTTTTTGCTGGTCGATCAGCCAAAAGCGGTTGCAGCTCTGTTCGATTAGCATCCGGTCATGGGTGACCAATATGACGGCGCCGGCGAACTGGCGCAGCGTTTCCGCCAGCTCTTCTTTGCCAGCCATGTCCAGGTGGTTGGTGGGCTCGTCCAGCAGCAGCAGCGAATGGTTGGCCAGCGTCAGGCCGACGAACAGCAGCCGCGAACGCTCGCCGCCGCTCAGCGAACGGATCTGCTGATGGTGGCGCAGGTAAGGGAAACCGGCGCCGATCAGCGCCATTTTCCGCTGTTCCTCGGTCAGCGGCGCAAACTGCGCCAGCGCTTCGCTCAACGTGTCTTCATCGCGCAGCTGTTGCAGGCTCTGATCGTAATAGCCGATGCGCACGCGCGGGTGGAAGATCGCCGGGCGTTCAGCGGGGTGCTGATACGCCTGCCACAGCAAGCGCAGCAGTGACGATTTCCCGCAGCCGTTGCGCCCGATGATGGCGATGCGATCGCCGCTTTTGACGCGCAGATGTTCCAGGCTGAACAGCACCGGCGCATCCGGCGCCGGGCGCACGGCCCATTGCTGCAGCGCCAGCAGGCGATCGGCGTCCAGCGCCTCTCCCTGTAATCGCAGCCGCCACGGGCTGCCGGCGGTCAGGGTGGTCTGTTCTTCCTTCAACCGATCGACGCGCTTTTCCATTTGCTTGGCTTTGCGCGCCAGATCTTCGTTGTCATAGACTTTGCCCCAGATCGCCAGGCGTTTGGCGCTTTTTTCCACCCGGTCTATCTCTTTTTGCTCCGCCTGGCGCCGATGCTCGTCCGCAGCGTCCTGTTCCGCCAGTGCGACGCGCGCAGCGGAGCAGGGCAAACGGAAGAACTGCAGCGTTTTGTCGCGCAGGATCCAGGTGCAGTTGGTCACCTGATCGAGCAGATAGCGATCGTGCGATACCAGCACGAAGCTGCCGCTCCAGCTGCGCAAGAACTGCTCCAACCACAGTAGTGTGGGCAGATCCAGGTGGTTGCTGGGTTCGTCGAGCAGCAGCAGATCGGGCTGGCGGATCAGCGCGCGCGCCAGCAGCAGGCGGGTGTGCTGGCCGCCGCTGAGGGTGCCGGCGGTCAACGTCCAGCTCACCGGTTCAAACCCCAGCTCGGCAAGCAGCGCTTCACAGCGCCAGCGTTCGCTGAGGTGTTGGCCCGCGGGCAACTGCGCCAGTACCGCATCCAGCAGGGTGCTGGCGTGCAGCTCAGGCGGCAGGTGTTGTTCGATGCGCGCCATCAGACATTGGTGTGACAATGTCACCGTTCCGCTGTGGATGGGCAGGGCACCGCTAAGCAGTTGCAGCAGGGTGCTTTTGCCGCAGCCGTTGTCGCCGATCAAACCGATGCGATCGCCTTTTTTCAGGCTGAAGGAAATCTCGTTCAGCAGGACGCCGAACGCGTTGTCGTAACCGACAGATTGTGCAGACAGTAGTGTGCTCATTGCTTACTCAAGAGTTACAGGCATGACAATGCCTATCGTCAAACATCGCTGACGACAACCCGGTAAGCCGGAGGGAAGATCCTGGATTTTAGTAAGCTTCGCTCAAGCTGGGTTATCGCAGCACGATACCGGTAATGCTTGAGCGGCGACGATTACCAAAGAAGTGTGAGTGAAAAAACAATTCACACGTCAGCATAGTAAGTCTCCTTTTATTGGTTGCAGGTTAATCGGTGGCAGGAGTATAGAGCGCTTTGCGCCGCGCCGCCAGTGGAAAAGCGCCTGAATAATCAACAGGCTAAGTCCGGTGGGAGCGCGTGGCACATAATGGGAATAATTACTGTATTTCGGCCGACATTAAGCAGCTATTATAATTAGCGTTTATGGTTAAGCGGCGGTTCATCCGCCGCCTGTTCGTCTGTCTATCAGATAATGATGCTGAGCACTGAATTTATGTTAAAGCCTCGCCCGTTCCTGCTGTTGTTGTTATTGCTGTTGGGTTTGCAGCTGACGCCACTCGCCGCCGTTGCCGCTACCCAGGATGATCCCGCCGCCGAAAGCGCGCCCGATCCCGCCACGCAGCTGAAAGCCGCGCAAAAGCAGTTGGACAGCATGAAGCAGCTGGTTTCCAAAGCGACCACCGATACCCAGCTCAGCAAACTGCGGCTGGCGACCGACGATCTGGTCGCCAGCATGGAAAAACTTGCCACCGATCTGCAGCCCGAGCAGGACAAACTGAAAGCGCAGCTGGACGTCCTGGGGCCGGCCCCGGCGGCCGGCGCGCTGCCGGAAACCCCGGCGGTGGCCCAGCAGCGCAACGCGCTGAACAACAGCAAAAAGCAGCTGGATGACGCGGTGAAACGCGCGCAGGCCATCAAGAGTAGTGCCTTCGAGCTGGGGCAGCAGATTGGCGATCTGCGCCGGGTGGCGTTTAAAACCCAGCTGGCGCTGAATACCGGCAGCATTTTGGGGATCAAATTCTGGGCGCCGGTGGTGCAGCCGTCAGAGGATGACGTACAGCGGCTGGATCAGTTCAACGCCGAGATGAAAGCGGCCTGGGACGCCAGTTGGCAGGACGAGTGGCGGTACGGCACGCTGGCGTTGCTGGCGCTGGCGGTGATTGTCTGGTCCTGGGGGCGCTATTTTTCCGAGCGTTTTCTCGCCTGGTTCAGCATCCGTTTCCTGCCGGACGGGCGCTTGCGCCGCAGCTTCATGGCGATCGTTACCGTGGCGGTGACGGTGGTGACCACCTCCATCGCGCTGAACCTGCTGTATTACGTCTTTGTGCGCGTGCAGCCGCTGCCGGTGATGCTGGAGGATTTCGCGGAAGGTTTCAACCGTCTGGGAATTTTCTGCGCGCTGATCGCCGGGCTGGGGCGTGCGGCGCTGTCGTTGAATCGCCCGTCGTGGCGTCTGGCGTCCATGGATAACGACGTGGCCGCCGGGCTGCGTTACTTCTCGCCGCTGCTGGCCGGCCTGGCGCTGGCGTTCGGCACCGTGGAGCTGATCAACAACGTCGTCAGCGCTTCATTGGCCGCCACCATCTTCGGCAACGGCCTGGTGGCGGGGCTGATCGGCATGGTACTGCTGGCGGCGCCGCTGCGCGGCCAGCGCATTCGTCGCCGTCTGGAACAGCAGGGCGCGCCCCTGGAAAAACGCACGCTGGTCGGCGGGCTGGTGCACCTCGTCACCCTGGTCTGTTCGATGGTGATCCTGTTTTCCCTGCTTATCGGCTACATCGCCTTCGCCCGCTTCCTGACCTACCAGCTGATCTGGGTGGTTCTGGTGCTGATGGCGTTCTATTTTATGGTGCTGTTCGCCACCGATTTGTGCGCCGCGCTGTTTTCGCCGCAGACCGTCAGCGGCAAGATGCTGAAGAAAACGCTCAGCTTCAAGGATCGCCATCTGGAGCAGATGTCGATCATCACCACCGCGCTGGCCAAATGTTCCCTGTTGCTGTTGATGATCGTCGCGCTGTTTAACGGCTCATTCGGCAGCACCACGCCGGGCTCGCTGATAGATAAAATCGTCTCCATCCTGACCGGTGAAGGGCTGCAGCGTTTCAACATCGTGCCCGGCAACCTGCTCAACGCCGTGATCTGCCTGGCGATCGGCATCTATATTTTGCGCGCAGTGCGGCGCTGGCTGGGTTCTGAACTGCTGCCGAAAACCATCTCGGACGTCGGCATTCGCGCCTCGCTGGTGACGCTGTTCAGCAATATCGGCTATGTGCTGGTGATTCTGATCACCCTGGCGGCGCTGGGCATCCAGTGGAGCAACCTGGCATGGATCGTCAGCGCCCTGTCGGTCGGTATCGGTTTCGGTTTGCAGGAGATCGTGAAGAACTTTATTTCCGGCCTGATCCTGCTGACCGAACGCCCGGTGAAGGTGGGGGACATGATCGGCATCGGCGGCGTGGAAGGCGACGTGCGGCGCATCAACGTGCGCGCCACCGAAATCCAGCTCAGCGACCGTTCCACCATGATCGTACCGAACTCGCAGCTGATCTCGCAGAACGTGCGCAACGCCACCATGGGCAACGCGCAAGGGGTGGTGACCATTGCGCTGACGTTCCCGACCTCCATCGATCCGGAGCAGGTGCGCAATATCTTGCTCAGCGCCTATAACGAGTACGAAACTATTCTGGAAACGCCGGCGCCTTATGTGCGCTTCAGCCAGCTGGGGCCGGACGGCATCATCCTGAGCGTGACCGGCTACGTGCCGAGCCCGCGCATGGTCGGCGCCACCAAGAGCGAACTGCTGTTCAATATCCTCAAGCTGCTGCGCGCGCAGGAAGTGAGCCTGTCCAGCCCGCAGGAAGTGGTGTTTATGAAGCAACAGGTGACGCGATACCAGACCAACGAAGAGGAGCACTCCTCCTAGTCCCCTAAGGCGGCGGGCCGTTATGCGACGGCCCGCCGAACGCGGCTAGTACATCGACGGCTCCACCGATTGCGAGCAGTCGCTGTTGGCGCTGGATTTGGTGCAGGTATAAGGCTCATTCGGCGATGCCGACGGCGCATTCGACGGGCCGCCGCCGCCGATACACCCACTCAGCATCAGCATCAAAAACACGAGAATTATTTTCTTCATCTCACCGTCCTCCATTGCGATTCCTCCCTTAAGTATATGTCGGGAAAGCGAACGGCACCGCTCGCCGGGGCGATATATACTCCTTTGATGCCTTGTTGGCGCACAACGTCGGCGAATGAGGAGGAAAAGATGCAAACCGACGACGAGTTGACCCGCTTTGCCGCGCAGGGCGCGCCGCCGTTGCCGCCCACGTCCAGGCAGGGGTTTGTCGAACATGACGGGGCGCGCATCTGGTATGCCGCCTATGGCGCGGCGCCGACGGTGATCCTGCTGCATGGCGGCCTGGGCCACAGCGGCAACTGGGGGTATCAGCTGCCGGCGCTGCTGGCCGCCGGGTATGGCGTGCTGGTCATCGACAGCCGTGGGCACGGGCGCAGCACGCGCGACGCCCGGCCTTACCGTTACGATCGCATGGCCGATGATCTGTTGGCGGTGATGGACGCGTTGCGAATCCCGCACGCCGCGCTGGCGGGCTGGAGCGACGGCGCCTGTGTCGCGCTTATCGCCGCCCATCGGGCGCCGCAGCGGGTGGACGGCGTCTTTTTCTTCGGCTGCAATATGGATCCCAGCGGCGTTAAACCGCCGGCCGCCAATCCGATCGTCGAGCGCTGCTTCGCGCGCCACGTGCAGGACTATGCCGCGCTGTCGCCGACGCCGCAGGAGTTCGATGAATTTGTCGCCGCCGTGAGCCTGATGATGAGCAGCCAGCCGAACTACACCGCGCAGGAATTGGCGGCCATTCGTGTGCCGGTGACGGTCGTTCACAGCGAACACGATGAGTTTATCCGCGCCGAACATGCTGCCTACCTGAGCGGCAGCATCCCCGGCGCCCGTCTGGTGACGCTGCCGGGCGTCAGCCACTTCGCGCCGCTGCAGCGGCCGGCATTGTTCAACCGCGCGCTGTTGGATTTTCTCGTCGATGTGATGCCGCCGCCTGCGCGCTGACGTGCGCTGTTCTATGCTGGAGACGGGGCATTTTTACATCATCGAAGAGGACAACATGAGCGAAAGCATTGTGGTCAGGCCGCTGGAAGCGCGGGACTACGCCGCCTGGCTGGCGCTGTGGCAAGGGTATAACGCATTTTACGGCCGTGAGGGGGCAACGGCGCTGCCGGATGAGGTGACGCAGACCACCTGGCGGCGCTTTTTCGACGCCTACGAACCGATGTTTGCGCTGATCGCGGAGCATCAGGGGCAGGTGGTCGGGTTGACGCACTATCTCCTGCACCGCAGCACCATCCAGCTGCAACCTAACTGTTATCTGCAGGATTTGTTCACTGCGGAGACGGTGCGCGGCAAAGGCGTGGCGAGGGCGCTGATCGCGGCGGTTTATGAGCGTGCGCGGGAGCTGGGGTTGCCGCGCGTTTACTGGAATACCCACGAAACCAACCAGACCGCCATGCGGCTGTATGACAAAGTGGCGGAACGCCCCGGTTTTGTGATGTACCGCAAGGTGCTTTGACGCCTGGCGAAAAGAAAACGGGCGCCAAACGGCGCCCGGAGAGAGCGGCTTAAAAATCGACCGTCGCCTGGAGGCTGAGGCTGCGCGGTTCGCCTTCAATCACGCGCAGGTTACCGGCGCTGGAGGCATAGTATTCGCGGTTAAACAGGTTTTTCACATTCAGTTTCAGCTGGGTATGTTTGCCAAGCAGCTTGCTGTCCCAGGCGACAAAGGCATCCGCCACGGTATAGGCCGGCATGGTGAAACTGTTCTCCGGATCGCCGGCGCGGCGGCCGACATAGCGTGCGCCGCCGCCGACGCGCACCTCGCCGGGCACCACCGGCAGCGTCATGCGGTGGCTGAGATACAGGCCGCCCATGTTGGTCGGGGCGTTGACCAGCCGGTTGCCGACGTTGGTCGGGTTGAGGTTGTCTTCGACGATCTCGGTTTTGTCGTAGCTGTAGTTGGCGGTGAGATCCCAGTTGCGCGCCACTTCGCCGTTCAACTCCAGTTCGACGCCGGTGGAACGCGCTTTGGGAATGCTGCGGGTCACGCCGTTGATAAAGATCGACATATTGCTTTCATCGATACGATAGAGCGCCAGCGTGGCGTCGAACGCCGGGGCGATCTGCCATTTGCCGCCCACCTCATAGGTGGTGCCGGTTTCCGGCGTGGCGACGTTGCCGTTATCGTCGATGGCGGTGGACGGCGTGAAGGAACGGCTGTAGTTACCGTACAGAGACAGGTTCGGCGTCAGCTTATACACCAGCCCCGCCTGCGGCAAAAACTGATCGTCTTTGTCATTGAGCGCATTTTTCGGCTTCTGGAAACCGTTGCTGTTGTTCTGGTAATACGACTGATAGCGCGCGCCCAGCACCGCGATCCATTGATCGGTGAGATGAATGCTGTCCTTGGCGTACAGGGAACGGCTGAACAGCGTGGCGCGCAGGTTGCTTGACGCGTCGCTGTAGGTGGTGCTGTCGGTGACCGGCGTTTCGCCATACGCCGGATCGTACATGTTGAAGGTCTTCGAGACCTTGCCGCGGTAGGAATAGGCCTTGTAAGTCTGGTTCTTCTCGTAGTCCACGCCCAGCAGCAGATCGTGTTGCATGCCGAACACCTCCGGCGAACCGGTCAGATCCCAGGAATAATAATCGGTCTGGTGATTGAAGCCGCGGTTGGCGTCGGCGCGGCGCGAGACGATGCCGGTCGTGGTGTCGACCGCGGTGGCGCGCACTTCGTTGCTGTCGTAACGGCGCTGCAGCCAGGCGTAGTTGAGGCGGGTGGTCCAGATCGGATCCAGCGCATATTCATAATGGGCGTTCAGGCGTTTGTTCTTGCCCCAGGCGCGGTTGGCGTAGTCATCCAGCCGGCGGTTATAGGGCACGTCGACCGGTTTGCCGTCGATAAACGCGGTGCCGCGATCGTAAGGAATGTCGTACTTGTATTCGCTGTAGGCGATGTTAAAGGAAGCCTGGTCGCCGAACCAGCTGAGTGAAGGCGCGATCAGCGTGTGTTCGTCGCTGCCGAAGTTGCGCCAGTAATCCTCGTGCTGGCGCTCGGCGATCAGGCGAAAGGCGAAGCCGCCGCCCAGCGGGCCGGTCACATCGACGCTGCCGCTGCCGCCGCCGAAGCTGTTGGTGGCGCCGCTAATGCGGGTGTTCCAGTCATACTGCGGTTTTTTGCTGATCAGGTTGATGACGCCGCCGGGGCTGAGGATGCCATACAGCAGCGAAGCGGAACCTTTCAGGACCTCGACGCGATCGGTGGTGGCGTCCATGCTCAGCCCCTGGTTGCTGCGCACGCCGTCGATGAACACCGAACCGTCGGAGTTAACCCCAAAGCCGCGTTTGACGAAGCCATCCTCGGTGCCGCCGAGCGTGTTGCCCTGGGTGACGCCGCTGACGAATTTCATCGCGTCATTGACGCTTTTGACCTGGAAGTCGTCAATCACCTGCGAGGTAACGACGCTGACCGATTGCGGCAGTTCACCGATTGGCGCGGCGGTTTTGCTGCCGGTTGAGGCGGTATCGGCGCTATAGCTGCCGGCAGGCAGGGCGGTGGCGGTCACCGTGATGGCGTCTTCCTTTTTTGCGTCGGGCGCGGCGGCGATCGCCAGAGCGGGGAACAGGCCGGCAAGCAGGGGCAGCGTACGCAGAACGTGATTTTTATTTCTTTTATTGGGGTGGCGAAGAACTAACTGGTGCATATCATTCCATGGTGAATTATAAATAATAACGATTATCATTATAATTATTATTTACCTGGCTTGGATAGAGGGCAAAGGAGAGATCCGCGCATTGCCCGATTTTATTTTGTCATCAAAGAAAAAGACGGTGGTTTTAGCGGTAAAAATCCGACGAGTTGACCATAATGATCAAGACGGTCGGGATGCCTTGGCAGTTTCTGCGCCAGATGGGTGAGTATCGTCAATATATTGATACACAAATATATTTTTCCTTGATGAATAAACAGGTGTCCAGGCCGGCAAAACTGGCAATAATAGGCGGGTCGGCCGTTTATCTTCTCCTCATCGCCGACGGTTGTGACACGCAAAGACTGTCACCTTACGCTAGCGGAAGTCTCTGGATCCAAGATGCAAACCACCTCGTTGTCCGATACCCGGAAAATCTGGCCCGCGCTCATTATTTTTTTACTGGTGTTCACTCTGTGTCTGCTGGGCATCGTGAGCCGTCCCGGCAGCTTTCTGGCGCTATTCTGGCCGGCTAACGCCGTGCTGCTGGCCGTTTTGGTGCGCCGCCCGCAGTGGGCGACGCGCGCCGGCTGGGGAATGGCGGTGCTGGGCTACCTGGCGGCGGATCTGTTGACCGGCAGCGCGTTGGAGAAAGCGCTGCTGCTGAACGCCGCCAATCTGGCCGGCGTGGTGGTGGGCTATCTGCTGTTCATGCGGCTGTCGCCGCCGGCGCGCATGTTGCAACGCGGTGCGTCCAGCATGTATCTGTTCGGTATCTGCCTGGCCGCCGCCGCCGCTACCGGCTTGGTGGGGGCCGCTGCCTCGCAGTGGCTGTTCGGCAGGCCCTATTTGACCTCGCTGGCGCTGTGGTTCTCATCTGAATTCACCAACTACGTCACGCTGATGCCGTTCATTCTGGTGTTTCCCGCCGATTGGCGACATCGCCTGCGCGCGGCCTGCGCCATGTTGATACAGCGCAGCCAATGGCCGCAGGCGGGGGGGAAACTGGCGGTGTTGGCGCTGCTGGCGCTGGCGGCGGTCTGCAGCGTGCTGATCGGCGGCCCCGGCGCGGTGATCTTCCCGATGCCGGTGCTGCTGTGGCTGGCGATGTCCTTTTCGCTGTTCAGCACCATGATCGCGGTGCTGGTTTACGTGCTGTGGTGCCATCTGGCGATCGATTTCGGGTTGCTTAGCACCACGCTCGACATGAAGGTGCTGCAGAACGCGGTATCCATGCGCCTGGGCATCGCGCTGCTGGCGCTGGGGCCGATCGCCGTCGCCAGCATGAACTATGCGCGCAACGCGTTGTTGCGCACGCTGGAGCACGTGGCGAATCACGATGCGTTGACCCACGTGCTGACGCGCAATGCGTTTATGCAGCGCGGCGAGCGGGTGATCGATCAGAAAGGCGAGCTGGTGTGCGTCATGATGCTCGACATCGACTATTTCAAATCGATCAATGACCGTTTCGGCCACGCCGGTGGCGATCAGGCACTGATGGCGTTTACCCGTGCGATCGCCGCCGATCTGAACGTCAACGATCTGTTCGGCCGCATGGGCGGCGAAGAGTTTGCCATCGTCTCGACGCTCGGCCAGCCGCAGCAGGGGTTGCAGCTGGCCGAACGGCTGCGGCAACGCATTGAGGCGGAATCGATCACCATGCCGGCCGGCCATCCGCTGCAGATCACCGTCAGCATCGGCATGGTGACCTGCCCGGGCGGTTCCGGCCATAGCCTGGCCGACCTGCTCAAACTGGCGGATCTGGCGGTATACAAAGCGAAAAATGCCGGCCGTAACCGGGTCGCCACGCCGGAATCTTAC
Source organism: Serratia sp. HRI (assembly GCF_010119335.3). Classification (NCBI taxonomy): domain Bacteria; kingdom Pseudomonadati; phylum Pseudomonadota; class Gammaproteobacteria; order Enterobacterales; family Yersiniaceae; genus Serratia; species Serratia sp. HRI. The sequence continues at coordinate 5,440,301 of NZ_CP083690.1, forward strand.
CCGCCGAACGATCCGGACCGCTGAACTTCCGATCCGGGCCGCGCGCCCGCCGTCTAAACTGGTAGGGGGCACGGGCAACGTCCGCCCGTGCTGAACCGACTGTCCTTAATCAGACAAGAGGATACCAGGATGAAATACGTAGACGGGTTTGTGGTGGCGGTGCCGGCCGCCAACAAGGAGGCTTATCACCGGCTGGCGGCCGCTGCAGCGCCGTTGTTCAAAGAGTTTGGCGCCACGCGCATCGTGGAGTGTTGGGGCGATGACGTGCCCGACGGCAAACTCACCGACTTTCGCGGCGCGGTGAAGGCGCAGGAGGGCGAAGTGGTGGTGTTCAGCTGGATAGAGTACCCCTCCAAGGCGGTGCGCGATGCCGCCAACCAGAAAATGATGAACGATCCGCGCATGAAGGCGCTGGGTGAAATGCCGTTTGACGGCAAACGCATGATCTTTGGCGGGTTCGCGCCGATCCTCGATGCCTGAAGGAGGCGCCGATGGCCAGAATTACGCAACATCTGTGGTTTGAAAAAGACATGGAGGCGGCGCTGAATTGCTACGTCGCGCTGATCCCCGGTTCGTCCGTGAACTGGTTTTCCGTTCTGCCGGCGGATACGCCGAGCGGCCCGGCCGGCAGCGTGAAGCTGGCCTCCTTCACCTTGGGCGACCAGCGCTATGCGGCGATCGAGGCCGGGCCGTTGGATCCGTTCAATCACAGCTTTTCCGTGATGGTGGAATGCGACGATCAGGCGGAGGTTGACCGGCTGTGGGATGCGTTGAGCGAGGGCGGCGAAGCGGAACAGTGCGGCTGGCTGCGCGATCGCTGGGGGTTGTGCTGGCAGATCGTGCCGCGGCGCCTGACCGAGTTGATGAACGACCCCGACGCCGCGCGAGTGCGACGGGTCACGGAAGCGATGCTGCTGATGGGCAGAATCGACATCGCCGGCCTGGAAGCGGCGGCGCGGGGCTAGCGGAAAGAGAACGAGGGAGAGAAAGAATGCATCGAGAGCGGCACAGTATTGAACGCATCGGCTGGCTGCGGGCGGCGGTGCTCGGCGCCAACGACGGCATCGTCTCAACGGCCAGCCTGCTGCTGGGCGTGGCGGCGGCCAGCGCCTCGCATTCCGCGCTGATGATCGCCGGCGTCGCCGGGTGGGTGGCGGGCGCGATGTCGATGGCCACCGGCGAGTACGTGTCGGTGTCGTCGCAGGCGGACACCGAAAAGGCCGCGCTGGCCGAGGAACAGGCGGAGCTGCTCGAAGACTATCCGGGGGAGTTCCGCGAACTGACGTCTATCTACGTGCATCGCGGGCTGGATCCGGCGCTGGCCCGGCAGGTAGCGGAAAAGCTGATGGCGCATGATGCGCTGGAGGCCCACGCGCGCGACGAACTGGGCATTTCCGCCGCCACGCGCGCCCGGCCGCTGCAAGCCGCGTTGGCATCGGCCCTCAGTTTCTCTCTCGGCGCGCTGTTGCCGCTGCTGGTGGCGCTGTGGCTGCCGGTTGCCTGGACACGGCCGGCGCTGGTGGCATCGGCGCTGATTTCCCTCGGCATTCTCGGCGGCATCGCTGCGAAAACCGGCGGTGCGCCGATCTTGCCGGGCGTGGCGCGTATCCTGATCTGGAGCGCCCTGGCGATGGCGGTTTCCTCCGGCGTCGGCATGCTGTTTGGCGTCGCGGCCGGCTAGCGCCGCGCTTGCATCAATCTGCTGCACCTCAAGTTCAGTATTTATCATTTGTCAGCCGCCGGCGTTCACGGCATGGTGACGGCAACGCCAAATCAGTCAGGGACATTTATGCAAAAATCACAGATTCAACCGTGGGTTGCGCAGCATCCGCTGTTGCAACGAATGGTCGCCCTCGAGCCTATCACCTGGTTCAATCCGCGTGCGACAACGCTGGCCGCAGGCTTGCCCCATGTCGGCCTGACCGCCGCCGACGTCGCCGCAGCGGAGCAGCGCCTGGCGCGCTTCGCGCCTTATCTCGCCGCGGCCTTTCCCGAAACCCAGCCCACTGGGGGGATCATCGAATCCGAGCTGGTGGCGATCCCCGCCATGCAGCAGGCGTTGGATCGGCGCTATGGGCTGCAACTTGGCGGGAAGCTGCTGCTGAAAAAGGACAGCCATCTGCCGATCTCCGGCTCAATCAAGGCGCGCGGCGGCATCTACGAGGTGCTGACGCACGCGGAAACGCTGGCGCTGGAGGCGGGGCTGCTGCAGACCGGCGACGACTATACCCGGCTGTTTTCCGACGAGTTTCGTCAGTTCTTCAGCCAGTACCGCATCGCCGTCGGATCGACCGGCAATCTGGGATTATCCATCGGCATCATCAGCGCCCGGCTGGGGTTTGACGTCAGCGTGCACATGTCGGCGGATGCGCGGGCGTGGAAGAAGCAAAAGCTGCGCGAAAACGGCGTCACGGTGGTGGAGTACGCCGAAGATTACGGCGTGGCGGTCGAGCAGGGGCGCAAGCAGGCGGCGAACGATCCGCGTTGTTTCTTTATCGACGATGAAAACTCGCAAACTCTGTTCCTCGGCTACGCGGTGGCCGGCGGCCGCCTGAAGCGGCAGTTCGCCGAGCAGGGCATCGTGGTGGACGCGCAGCACCCGCTGTTCGTGTATCTGCCGTGCGGCGTCGGCGGCGGGCCGGGCGGCGTGGCGTTTGGCCTCAAGCTGGCGTTCGGCGATCACGTTCACTGTATTTTCGCCGAACCGACCCATTCGCCCTGCATGCTGCTCGGCGTCTACAGCGGGCTGCATGACGGCATTGCGGTGCAAGATCTCGGCATCGACAACCGCACCGCGGCGGACGGGCTGGCGGTGGGGCGCGCCTCCGGCTTTGTCGGCCGGGCGATGGAGCGCCTGCTGAGCGCGTTTTACACCCTGAGCGATGAAGAGATGTTTGCGCTGCTCGGGCTGTTGGACAAGCACGAGCATCTTCAGCTGGAGCCGTCCGCGCTGGCCGGCATGGCCGGGCCGTGGCGCGTTGCAGCCCATGCGAAGGCGCTCAGCGAGCAAGGCATCAGCGCCGAGAGTCTGGCGCAGGCGACGCACCTGGTATGGGCGACCGGTGGCGGCATGGTGCCGCCGGCGGAAATGGCGAAGTATCTCGCCGCCGGGCAGGCGGCGGAATAAGGCGCAGTAAAAAGGGGCGAAAATCGCCCCTGATTGCCTGCCGTGCGGTTACAGCTGTTCGCCGTTGCTGGCGATCACCCGGCGGTACCAGTCGAAGCTCTTCTTGCGTGAACGCTCGAGCGTGCCGGTGCCGTCGTCATGCTTGTCGACGTAGATGAAGCCGTAGCGTTTGCTGTACTCGCCGGTGGTGAACGATACGCAGTCGATGCAGCCCCACGGCGTATAGCCGATCAGGTCTACGCCGTCTTCAATCACCGCTTTCTTCATCTCTTCGATATGGGCGCGCAGATAGTCGATGCGATAGTCATCGTTGATCCGGCCGTCCGCTTCCACCTTGTCGAAGGCACCGAAGCCGTTCTCCACGATAAACAGCGGCTTCTGGTAGCGTTCATACAGCACGTTCAGCGAATAGCGCAGCCCGACCGGATCGATCTGCCAGCCCCAGTCGGAGGCTTTGACGTGCGGGTTAGGCACGTTGCCCGGGAAGCCGAACATGCCGTCACTGCCGTCCACCGCGTTAGCCTGCAGGGTGTTGCTCATGTAATAGCTGAAGCCGATGTAGTCGGTGCAGCCCTCGCGCAGGATCTGCGCGTCCTGCGGCTGCATCTCGATCTTCAGCCCTCTGCGTTCCCAATCGCGCAGCAGGTAGCTTGGGTAGTAGCCGCGCATCTGCACGTCGGTATACAGATAGCGTTGGTGCATCGCCTCGACGGCGTACATCACGTCGTCCGGCTTGCAGGAATACGGGTAGAACGGCACGCAGGCCAGCATGCAGCCGATCTTGAATTCCGGGTTGATCTGATGGCCGAGTTTGACCACCTGCGCGCTGGCGACGAACTGGTGGTGCAGCACCTGGTACAGCGCCTGTTCCGGATTGTCTTCCTGGGTGTAGTCCACGCCGGAGCAGCAGTAGCCGAACAGCGGATAGCGGTAGTTGCTCTGGTTATTGATCTCGTTGAAGGTCATCCAGTACTTCACTTTTTCGCGGTAGCGGCGCATCACCACCTCGCTGAAACGCACGAAGAACTCCACCACCCGGCGATTTTTCCAGCCGCCGTAGGCCTTCACCAGATGGTAAGGCATTTCGAAGTGGGACAGGGTGATCACCGGCTGGATGCCGTATTTCAGCAGTTCGTCGAACAGATCGTCGTAAAACTGCAGGCCGGCCTCGTTCGGCGTCGCTTCGTCGCCGTTCGGGAAGATGCGCGTCCAGGCGATCGAGGTGCGGAAGCATTTGAAGCCCATCTCGGCGAACAGCGCCACGTCCTGCTTATAGCGGCCGTAGAAATCCACCGCTTCGTGGTTAGGGTAGCGATAGCCGTCGAGCACGCCGTCGGTCATCACGCGATCCACGCCGTGCGAGCCGCCGGACAGCACGTCGGCGATGCTGGGCCCTTTGCCGCCCCGATCCCAACCGCCTTCAACCTGGTGCGCGGCGACCGCGCCCCCCCACAGAAAATCCTTCGGCAACTGTTTCATCGTCAATGTCTCATCGGTTTATTTAATGAAGGGTAATAACGCTGCATTGGGAATAGAGTAGCAAGACCGAAAGAAATGTCACGATATAACAAATCACCGTGGAAAGTGATTTGTCACAATAAAAAAACAGCCTGTTTTATTTTGCCGAATTAATATGCCCGAGCCGTTTACCGATGGTTTCAATAATGTAAAGTACGGGGATCTGCGTGGTGATATTGTGATGCCCGCCGATCAAATGCTGCGGAACGTGGTAGGAGAGGTTGAAGTCCGCCAGCCGCGCCAGCGAAGAGGTTTCGTTGTTGGTGATGCTGATGATCTTGCAGTGGTGCAGGCTGAACTGGCTGGCCAGCCGCAGGATCTCTTCGGTTTCGCCGGTGACCGACAGTATGATCGCCACCGCGTTTTTATACATGTTGCTGTTGACGGGATAATAAGGATCGTCGATGTGGGTGCTGAATTTCCCGACGTTGGAAAAGAAACGCGCGCCATATTTCCCCAACGCGCCTGAGGTGCTGATACCGACGAAAATAATCCGCTCGGCGGCGGCGATATGGTGCACCGCCTGATCGATCAGCTGATTAAACTCTTCGTTGCTGACGCTTTTAAAAAAACTGAGGATTTCGCCGATGCCGGAATCGGCCGGCGGCGCATCGGTTTGTTCCAGGTACAGCTTGAAACGGATGCGAAATTCCGAATAGCCGTCACAGCCCATTTTCTTGCAAAACCGCAGCACGGTGGTGGTGGACACGCCGGCGGCCTCGGCCAGCTCGCGGATGGTCATGTACATCACTTGATTCTTGTGTTTGCTGACGTAGGTATAAACCATCAGCTCCAGGGCGTTGAGCTCGGCGATTGCTTTATGGGTAAACATGAGTCGGTCCGGCGGCTGAAAACGGGAAGCTTATCTGCGGGTTAACATAGCAAAATTCACCGCCGCTGGCACTGCCGGGCAAAAAGAAAAGCCGCACCAGTCAGGCGCGGCCCAGGGTTCACGACGAACAAATAAAGCAAAACGTTCCGGAAGACATGCCATGAAAACGCGTTTCATCACACCGGGTTAGCATAGGTCAGCTTACTCCGGCGGCAAAATGCCGGTTTCTGCTTTCTAAAGTGAAAGAACGGCAAAGTTATGGCGCCGCATCCCTGGCGCGTGAGCGTGCCAGCAGCGGCGGCACCACCAGGTACAGGGCGGCGGCCAACGCCCACACCAGGCCGGGCCAGACATCGCGCGTGGCGGCATACAGCGCTGTCGCCACCAGCGGCCCCGCGACGCCGATCAGGCTGCCCATGCTGGCGAGCGTCCCTTGCAGCTCGCCCTGATGATCGTCGTCCACCTTGTGCGCCATCAGCGCCTGCAGCGCGGGCAACGCCATGCCGCCCGCAGCGAAAAACGGCAGCAGGGCGAACGGCACCCAGCCGCGCGTGGCGACAGACAACAGCGCCAGGCCCACGGCGTCGGCGGCCAGGCCGATCAGCAGCGCCTTGCGCTCGCCAAGCCGCGCGACCAGCGGGCCGATGGCAAAGGCCTGCGACAGCGCGTGGCAGGTGCCGTAGCCGGCCAGCGACAGGCCCGCCACCATCATGCTCCAGCCGAAACGATCCTGACCGTATAAAATCCACAGCGTGGCCGGCGCCTGCGAAACCAGCGCCATAACCAGATAAATGCCGGCCAGCGGTAGCAGGCCAGGCTTGCCGTGCAGCCGGCGCAATGACGAGAAGGGATTAAGGCGAATTTTCTCGGCGGCGCGGGGGCGGGATTTACGCGATTCGGGCAGCAGGAAAAACGCCATCACCAGGTTGAGGGTATTCATCATCGCCGCCGCCAGGAAGGGCGCATGCAGATGCCATTCGCCCAGCGATCCGCGGCCCGACGATAAAGCCGACGCCGAACACCGCGCCCACCAGGCCGAAACGCCGCGCGCGCTGGCCGGCGGGGGTAATATCGGTGACGTAAGCGGTGGCGACCGCCATGTTGGCGCCGGTGATGCCCGCCAGCAACCGCCCCAGATAGAGCCAGGCCAGCGTCGGCGCGAACGCCATCAGCAGGTAGTCGGCCGCCGCGCCGGCGAGCGAAATCAACAGCACCGGCCGCCGCCCGAAACGATCGCTCAGCGCGCCGAGGATCGGCGAAAACAGAAATTGCATCAACGCATAGGCCGCCAGCAGGGCGCCGTAATGCACGCTGCCGGCATCGAGACCGCCCAGCGAGCGCAACAGCGCCGGCAGAATAGGCATGATCAGACCGATGCCCACCGCATCCAGCAACACCGTCAACAAAATAACCAGCATGGGTTTTTTCAAAATTGTGACTCTAACAGTGATAGAGTATGGAGTATTCCACAGTTACCCTATCAGTGATAGAGAGATGAGCGAAAAAAATACTACGGCGCGTTTAACGCGTGAAACCGTCCTGCGCGGGGCGCTGGCGTTACTGGATGACATCGGCATCGACGCCCTGAGCACCCGTCGCCTGGCGCAGCATCTGGGCGTGCAATCCCCACGCTCTATTGGCACTTCAAAAACAAGGCCGAGCTGCTGAAGGCGATGGCGGAAACCATCATGTTGGACCACCGCGAAGAGGTGCCCGCCGACATCCCCTGGCAGGCCTGGGTGACCGCCAATGCGATCAATTTCCGCCGCGCGTTGCTGGCTTACCGCGACGGGGCGCGCCTGCACGCCGGCACCCGGCCGCAGGAACCGCAATTCGCCATTATCGAGGCCAAGGTGGCGCTGCTGTGCCGGGCGGGCTTTACGCCGGAACACGCCGTTAATCTACTGTTCGCCGTCGGGCGTTTCGTGGTGGGTTGGGTGCTGGAAGAGCAGCAAATGCAGCCCGACGATGCGCTGAACGAAGCCGATCGCCGGCGCTACCCGCTGCTGTGTGGAGGCTGGGAAAAGCTGCAGGACAAGGGGGCAGACGCGCTGTTCGAAGCCGGCCTCCGGCTGTTGGTCGACGGCGCCGAGGCCGCGTTGGCGAACGCCAATAATCACGGTTAGCAATCATAAAACCGGGCTTATCTATACCGCAATACGAGTATCCGCACATGCGGGTGATCTGCCAGGACGCCGCGCCGATCGTGCGGGCTTCGTGGATGCGCGGCGTTTCGGCGCTGCCCAACGTGTTCGCCCATGAGTCCTGGATCGACGAGCTGGCCTGGCGCGCCGGTGAGGATCCGATCGCGTTTCGTTTGCGCTATCTGAACGATCCGCGTGCGGTGGCCTTGATTGAAGCCCTGAAACGGCAGGCGAACTGGCAAGACGGCCCGGCGTCGATCGCCAGGGCCGCTACCTTTACCCGGCGTTTCCCTATACCGCCTTTACCCGCACCCGCGACGACGATCTGCAGGCGCTGTACGCCTACCTGATGTCGCAGCCGCCGGTCAACTCCCGGCCGCCGGCCACCGATCTGCACTTTCCGTTCAATATCCGCCAGGGCATCTTCGCCTGGAACCTGCTGTTCCTGACGCCGGGCGCGATGCAGGAAGACCCGGCCCAAAGCGCCGCCTGGAACCGCGGCGCTTATCTGGCCGAAGGGCTGGGGCACTGCAGCGCCTGCCACTCGCCGCGCAACGCGCTGTTCGGCGAGAAAACCGGTAGCGACCACCTGGCCGGCGGCGTGGCGGAAGGCTGGACGGCGCCGGCGTTGACCGGCCGCTCGCCTGCGCCACTCGATTGGACGCAGCAGGATCTGGTCGATTTCATGCGTACCGGCTACTCAGCCAACCACGGCGTGGCCGCCAGCCCGATGGCGCCGGTGATCGAAGAAGGGTTGTTCCGCTTGCCGCAGGCCGATCTGCAGGCAATCGCCGTCTATCTGCGCAGCTATCATCCTGAAACGGCGGCGGGCGCGACGGCGGCCGCGTTGAACGCTCAGGCGGAACGGCAGGTGGAGCCCCTGAGCTCGCAAGGCGAGCGGCTGTTTTCCGGCGCCTGCATGGCTTGCCACGCGCAGGAAAAAGGCGCGCAGATGGCAGGAGTGCGGCCGTCTCTGGCGCTGAACACCAACCTGTTTGCCGAGGCGCCGGACAACGCCATTCGCGTGGTGCTGGATGGCATACAGCGGCCGGCGAACGCCGAGCTGGGCTATATGCCGGGCTTCCGCCATAACCTGGATGACGCGCAGATCGCCATCCTGCTCAACTACCTGCGGCAGCACTACGCCGGTCAGGCGCCGTGGCCCGATCTGGCGGCGCAGGTCGGCCGCCTGCGCGCCGAAACCGCGCAGAAATAGCCGCAGGGACTGGACAGGCACGCCGCGTTGGCGACAATAGGACCTTTCACATGGACAGAGGCAGTAAAATGAATACGTTAGATGCAATCCGCCAGCGCCGCGCCACCAAGCAGTTCGATACGCAGCACGTGATGACGCTCGAAGAGAAAAAAGCGTTGCTGACTATCGCGCTGCAGGGCGCACCCAGCGCTTTTAACCTGCAGCACTGGCGCCCGCTGCTGATCGAAGATCGCGCCCAGCGCGAGAAAATTCGCGAGGCGGCGTGGGGGCAGGCGCAGGTGACCGACGCATCGATGCTGGTCGTGCTGTGCGGCGATCTGTCGAGCTGGGAGTCACAGGTAAAAAACGTTTGGGCCGAGGCGGCAGAGCCGGTACAGCAGTTCATGATCCCGGCCGTCGATCAGTATTATCGCGGTAAGCCGCAGGTGCAGCGCGACGAAGTGATGCGCAGCAGCGGCATCTTCGCCCAGACGCTGATGCTGGCGGCCAAGGCGCAGGGCTACGACTCTTGCCCGATGGACGGGTTTGATTTCGACGCCGTGGGCGAAATCATCAACAAACCGGCGCACTATCAGATCGCGCTGATGGTCGCCATCGGTAAGGCGGCGGGGCAACCTTATCCGCGCATCGGCAAACTGCCGTTCGACGACGTGGTAAAAACCGACCGTTTCTGATCTGAACGGTGAATGACAAAAGGGAAGGCTTGCGCCTTCCCTTATTTTTCTGCGACGCACAGTTCGTTCCAGTAGCTGAAACGGATGCGCCGTTGCAGGCGGTGATGCCACATAGAACACTCCTTCTACCCTACACGGTTTAAATAAATAGCACCGCGCCGGGCGCAAGACGAATGCCTTATTGTGCATAGCTTGCCCGCCGGATGGGATTAGCGGTATTTATTGACGTTGGCCACGGCGGAATCTAAAGACGTTACCTTATATTTCCAATAGGTTATTTTATTGGCCTGCGCTGCGCCCACCGCACCGAAATAGGTTTGCCACGCCGTGGCGCTGGTCAACAAATCGCTAAACATCTGCGCCAGGTCGGTCACGCTCCAGACGGTACGATAGCCTTTCACCGCAGAAGGCGCCGGCGGCGTATGCTGAACATAGCCACCAACCGAATACCGGTTCTCGTAGGCCATAAATACGGTGTAGACCCGTCCGTGCGGCGCCGTATGCTGGTACCAGGGGATCACCACAAAATGGTGGACGGGCGGGCCAATCATGAAATGCCAAACGGCGGTTTCCGAGTTCGCCCCAGAGAACCCCAGCGCGATATTGATATTCTTTTGCATGTCACGGTTATTTTCGATCGCGGTTCCGGCCCCGCTATCGTCCTGCGTTTTGCCATAAACGGCCCGGCTCATTTGGGCGGGGACGCCAGGGCAATTATTTATTGCCATCAGATAATTATTGCTGACGATGGCATTGATTAATGTCTCACCGGTATTGCTCATATTGATATTTTCTCCACACGCAAGGTAAATATTCTAATTATTTTCATGCTTAATAATTAGAATGGATTAAATAGGCTGAGTGGCGGCATCGATAATAAGGTTAGACAAAAAAGACTTTGGCATTCGTTTATGCTCACTTATTTTTCTGTCTCACGACGGCAGGCTCGGCTGCTGCTGAGATTGAATGGCGTTTGTAAAACATCATGCCCGCCGCGGCGCCCAGGATCGCCAGCGAGCCCAGCAGCTGCAGCAGGCTGAGGCGGTGGCCGAACACCGCCCAGTCCACCACGATCGCCACCGCCGGGTAGATGAACGACAGGGCGCCGACCAGGGCAGTGGGGATCTTCTGAATGGCGCCATACAGCAGCGTGGACATCAAACCGGTATGCACCAGGCCGAGGGTTGCCAGCAGCAGCCAGTCTATGGGGGCCGCAGGCGGCGTAGCCAGGCCGGCGAACGGCGCCAGCGCCAACGTGCCGACGGTCAGCTGAATCAACACGATCAGCTGCGGCGGCAGCGCGGCCAGTTGTTTGACGATCGCCGCCGCAATGGCGTACATCAGGGCTGCGCCCAGCGCCAGCGCCACGCCAAGCAGGTAGCCATCGCCGCTGCCGCCGTTTTGCCGGCCGGCGACGATCAACACCATCCCCGCGAACGCCAGTAGAAGCCAGCCCAGCCGATCAGCCGTCAGTTTTTCGCCGAACAGCAGCGCCCCCAGCGCCACCAACATGAACGGCTGAACGTGGTAGGTGACGGTAGCGACAGCGATCGAAGCATGCTTATAGGCGGCAAACAGCAGCGTCCAATTGAGCACCAGGGCGATCCCTCCCAGAATGGCGAAGGCCAGCTGGCGGCGGTTGATCGCGCCCTGTTTCAACTGACCGAGTGCGGTGCAGGTCGCCAGCATGGCCAGCGCGCCGAACGCGCAGCGCCAAAACACCACCGTCGCAGGCGGCTGCCCCAAAACGAGCACCGGCCACCCCACGGTGCCGGAGATGGTCATGGCGAGGATCATTTGCACTGCACCGCGCGTTTTCGTTTTCATGTTGTTTCCTTCGTTGCCTGGCCGTACTTGTGGTGAAGCGGCTTAATCATTAAAATGAACAATCGAACATTATGATGAACATGAACACGAGCGTTCGTCAAGTCGAACAAATGGATGGTATAGCGAACAATGAGTGACGATCGGATGCAGAACATCACGCCTATCGGCCTGCTGTCGGCGGCAATCCGCCGCGAGCGGGAGCGGTTGAACCTGTCGGTGACCGAACTGGCGAAGCGTGCGGGCATCGCCAAATCCACGCTGTCGCAGCTGGAAGCCGGCAGCGGCAATCCCAGCCTGGAAACGCTGTGGGCGCTGGCGATGGCGCTGGACGTGCCGGTCAGCCGGCTGATTTCACAGCCGAGCAGGCAGGTGCAAGTGATCCGCGCCCATGAAGGCACGCCGGCGCTGTCGGAGCAGGGCAACTACGCCGCCACGCTGCTGGCCACCTGCCCACCGGGGGCGCAGCGCGACATTTACCGGCTGCGGGTGCAGCCCGGCGAAGCTAAACTTTCCCGGCCGCATCCCCCCGGCACCGTCGAGCATGTGATTATCAGCAGCGGGCGAGCACGCCTCGGGCCGGCGGACCAGCCGCTGGAGCTGAGCGCCGGCGATTACATCAGCTACTCCGCCGATCGCGAGCACGTTTTCGAGGCGCTGGAACCGGAGACCACCGCCGTAATGCTGATCGAACAGGGCTAGCCCCGGCGTTGAAGGTCCGTTTATTGAAAATGATTCTCAATTATATTAGTGTGCCCGCCTGTTTTGACGCCGGGACGGGCGCGTAGCCCGGCATCGCCGTTTATTGCCCTTCAAGGACCGAAGATGAAAATCGCTATTCCTTCACTGCTGTTATTCGCCGGTTTGACGGCAACGCACCCGGCCACCGTGTTGGCCGTTGCACCGCCCGCCGCGGCGGATCAGGGCCAGAACGACACGGCCAACAATGATTTCAGCTTCGTACGCTATCGCGCGGATTACCGCGTCAACGCCAACGCCACCAACGTGAAGACGGAAAGCTACGAAGTGTTGCTGAAGACCAAGGCGGCGGTCGAGAAATTCAGCCAGATCCGCCTGAGCTACAGCGAAAAAATGGAAACGCTGGAGGTGGTCGCCGCCTACACGCTGACCGCCGACGGCCAGCGCCACGACGTGGCGCCCGATCGCATCTATACCCAGGAAAGCTACTCCAGCGCCACGGCGCCGCTGTATGCAGACCGCAAAGTGCGCGTCATCGTGTTCTCCAACCTGGCGCCGGGATCGCGCGTGGTGTATGAGCTGCGCCGCACGCAAAACACCCCGTATTTCCCCGACTATTTCGGCCTGTGGGAGACGTTCAGCGTTTTCGATCAGTTCGACGACGCCGAAGTGACGCTGCAGGCACCGGCCAAGCTGCCGATGCATATCTTCACGCGCGGCGTGGAAGGCGGGGACCAGCCGCAGATCCGCGACGGGCAGGCGCACTGGCGCTGGCATTATTCGCGCAGCGCGCCGATGAAATCACAAAACTGGGCGGCGGACAGCTGGACCTTCAGCCCGACCATCATGGCCAGCACCTACCGCGAGTGGCCGCAGTTGGCCAAGGCCTACCAGCTGAAGGCCGGCGCGGCGGCGCAGGTGACGCCGGGCATCCAGGCGCTGGCGGACAACATCACCGCCGGCATCAGCGATCGGCGCGAGCAGGCGGAGGCCCTCTATCGCTGGGTGGCGCAAAACATTCGCTACGTGGCGGTGTATCTTGGCAACGGTGGGCTGGAGCCGAATTCGGCGCAGAGCATTCTCGACAACCACTACGGCGACTGTAAGGACCACGTGGTGATCCTGGAGGCGCTGCTCGCTGCCAAAGGCATTGCAAGCTCGCCGGTGCTGATCGGCATGGACGAAGGCCCGATACTGCCTAAGGTGCCGCTGCTCAGCCGCTTTAACCACGCCATCACCTACGTGCCGGAGTTCAAACTGTACCTGGATTCCACCAATCCGTGGGCGCGGTTCGGGCAACTGCCGGAAGGCGACCTGGGGGCGCCGGTGCTGCTGACGCGCGACGCCAAACTGGCGCGTACGCCGGGCAGTGACGAGCAGCCGGTCAAGAGCGCGCTGAGCGTCGATTTCGTGTTCGACAAAGCGGGCAATCTGCACGGGCAAACCGAGCGTCGGCTGAGCGAAGTGGAAGAGATTGACCTGCGGGGCTACTTCTCGCAGATCAACCGGCAGAACCGGGCGCAGGCCGAAGCGTCGATCATGTCCGCCTCCGGCATCGACGGCAGCGGCGAGGTGGCGATGAACAGCGATCCGCTGGATCTCAAAAAACAGTTCGGTTACCGCTTCCGCTTCAAGGCGGACGACTACGTCGATTTCGGCGTAGTGGGCGGCATGACGCTGCCGAATCCGCCCGGCGGCAAATCGTTCCGCACGCTGTATACCACCACGGCGGCGCCGAGCAACGAAACGCCGTTCTACTGCAGCGCACAGCGCTACGACGAAACCTACCGTCTGCAGCTGCCGGCTAACGTGCCGATCATCGCCATTCCGCAAGACAGACAGTTCCGCAATGCGGCGGGCGACTATCGCGTAGCGTGGCGACGCGACGGGCAACAGGTGATCGTCAATCATCAGCTGCAGGTGAACGCCATTCGCGGCAAGGAAGCGCTGTGCCAGGCGCAGGATTACCCGGCGTTCCGCGAGCTGTTCCAGCAGGTGCGGCGCGGTTTCCGCGGCCAGGTGGTGTACGGCGAATTGGCCAACGGAAAATAAGCTGCTGCCCCGTCGCGTTAAGCGGCGGGGCGCAGGCCTCAATTGAACTCGCCCGCAACCTCGGACCACAGGCTGACGCGGCAGCCGCGCGCGGCGAAAGAGTCCATCTCGCGCTTGATGCCGCTGCTCTCTTGCCAACCCGGCAAGTCGAGCACGATCAACTCATCCATCGCCGCCATGAACAGGGCGTCGATCGGCGCCCACAACTTGCCGATGGCGGTTTTGTCGAGTTCTTGCAAACACAGGTTGATCGGATGCGACATGCTGACCTGGCTAAAAACGGCGCTGCCGGCGCGCACGATAGCGGCGGCGACCTCGTTGCAGGCGATAAAGCGTTGCTGCACGACGTTGGCGTCGGCGTGGCTGTAGGGGCAGGCCAAAAATATCTTTCTCATTACCGTTTGCTCTCTCGCCGATTACGCCATCATCGGCGCCGGCGCGGTCAACGTGCAGACCGGCGTAATGGATCAGAACGTCAATGAAGCGGCCATCGCGCGCAAAATGATTGCGCAGAGCCGCAAATGCATCGTGCTGGCGGACGAAAACAAGCTGCGCGGACATGCGATGACGTTGGTGGCCAAATGGCCCGAAGTCGATTATCTGGTGACCTCCGACAGCGGCAACGCGTTGGAAGGGCTGATTTTCCCGGCCAACGTCAATGTGTTGGTGGCACAGGTATAAAGGGTTATGAGAAGCCTTTCTCCGGGCCGAGCAACCCGGAGAAGGCCTCCAAACCGCTTTCCTCTAGGCGATGTTGACCTCGCGCACCTCTTTGGATCTCAGCGTTACGCGGATCGGCACCGATTTGTACGAAGGCGTGCCGCTTTCCTCATCGATGTAATGCAGCGGCACCAGCACGTTGGCCTCCGGATAGTAGGCGCCGACCGAACCGGCTGAAATGTTGTAGGCGATCACCGTGATGCCCTCCAGGCGTTGAGTGCAGCCGGGCAGCGCCGTTTCCAGATCGACCACGTCGCCATGCTCCAGCCCCAAACGTTGCAGATCGCTGTCATTCATGAACAAGACGTCGCGCCGGCCGAAGACCCCGCGATAGCGATCGTCCAGAGCATAGATGGTGGTGTTGTACTGATCGTGGCTGCGCAGCGTGATGAGCCGCAGCGTGTCTTTGTCTGCCGTTGTCTCGTCCTCATGCAGCCCGCTGAATACGGAAAACATCGCCTTGCCCGTCGCCGTCGGCCACTGGCGCTCAGTCGGCGGCAGCGGCATGCGGAAACCGCCGGGTTGACGAATGCGCGCGTTGTAATCGTCGAAGCCGGGGATGGTTTTTTCGATCAAATCGCGGATCACGTCGTAATCTTCGATCAGTTCATCCCAGGGCACCTTGCTGGCGGGCATCACCGCTTTGGCCATGCCGGCCACAATGGCGGGTTCCGAACGCAACAGCTCCGACGCCGGTTTGAGTTTGCCGGACGAGGCGTGAACCATCGACATCGAATCCTCCACCGTCACCGATTGCCGTCCGCCGGCCTGCAGATCCAGCTCGGTACGCCCCAGGCAGGGCAGAATGAGGGTTTGTTTCGCCACCAACAGATGACTGCGGTTGAGTTTGGTGCCGATATGCACGCTTAATTCCAGCGCTTTCATCGCCGGGAAACTCTGCTCGGGGTCCGGCAGCGCCACGGCGAAGTTGCCGCCCAGGCAGATCAACGCCTTCGAGGCGCCGTCGATCATCGCCTGCATGCATTTCACGGCATCATGCCCGTGGGCTTTGGGCGGGGTGAAGCCAAACACCGTTTCCAGCTTCGCCAAAAAATCGGCCGAGGGTTTTTCGGTGATGCCGACGGTGCGGTTGCCCTGCACGTTGGAATGGCCGCGCAGCGGGCAGATGCCGGCGCCCGGTTTGCCGATGTTGCCGCGCAACAGCAGCAGATCGGCGATCAGGCGCACGTTGGCGGTGCCTTTGTTGTGCTGCGTAATGCCCATGCCGTAGGTCACGATGGTGGCGTTGGATTTCGCGTAAGCGGCGGCGACCTGTTCCAGATCCCGGCGCGCCAGGCCGCTCTCCGCCTCAATCGCATCCCAACCGGTGGTCTTCAGATCGGCGGCAAAATCCGCAAAACCTTCCGTGTGCTCGGCAATAAAGGCGTGGTCCAGCGCATTGCCATGTTCGTCATCCAACTGCAGCAG
The DNA here is from genome assembly GCF_010119335.3 of Serratia sp. HRI. Classification (NCBI taxonomy): domain Bacteria; kingdom Pseudomonadati; phylum Pseudomonadota; class Gammaproteobacteria; order Enterobacterales; family Yersiniaceae; genus Serratia; species Serratia sp. HRI. The sequence continues at coordinate 5,456,535 of NZ_CP083690.1, forward strand.
CGCTTTGGCGATGCCTTTGAGCGCCGCGGCGTCGCCGCCGGCTTTGACCTGATAGTAGGTGGAGGCGATAGGGGTCGAACTGTAGGTCGCCATTTCGATGACGTTTTGCGGATCGGTGAAACGCTCGAGCGCCCGCTCGCGCAGCGGATTGAACACGATAATCGGCACTTTTTTGCGCGCCAATTCATGCAGCGTGCCCATCATGCGCGGGTGATTGGTGCCCGGATTGTGCCCGATGGAGATAATCAGCTCCGCGCTGTCAAAGTCATCCAGCGACACGGTGCCTTTGCCGATGCCGATCGACTGCGGCAGGCCTACGCTGGTCGGCTCATGGCACATATTGGAACAGTCGGGGAAGTTATTGCTGCCAAATTCCCGCGCAAACAGCTGGAACAGATAGGCCGCCTCATTGGACGCGCGGCCGGAAGTATAAAACTCCACCTGCTCCGGCAGCAGCGTCTGCAAAACGGCGGCGATGCGTTGAAACGCCTCATCCCAAGCCAGCGGGCGCAGCGTGTCGGTCCCGGCGTCATAGAACAGGGGCGTGGTCAGGCGACCATAGTCCTCCAGTTCATAGTCGGTTTTCCGCAGCAGTGAGGTCACGGTATTTTGCGCCAGGAATTCGGCCGTCACGCGTTTGCTGGTCGCTTCCCAGGTCACGGCTTTGGCGCCGTTTTCGCAAAACTGGAAGGTGGATCGATGTTCTTTATCCGGCCATGCGCATCCCGGGCAATCAAACCCGTCGGGCTGATTGGTGCGCATCAGCGTTACCGGCGCCTCCAGGGTATCCATCTGTGTGCGCACGGCGATGGCCGTCGCTTTCAGCGCGCCCCAACCGCCGGCGGGCCCATCGTAGGGATGAACCCCGGGAACTGCTCGTCTTTTCGCCATTATTGATTGCCTCCGACACCGCTTACGATAAATACAGGTGATTGATTTACTATGAATATTATCCTTATCGTCCAAGGCGGACCGCAGGCGCCGCCGTCGTTGAACGCAGGCCTGTCGATTCAGTATAGATGAGTAAAAAAGGAGACAGCGGCCATCTGTGCGGGGAGAGCGGCGGCCCGTTTAACCGGAGGTGGGCCGCCGGAGGGTTACTTTTTCACCACCAGCCCCACGCCGCGGCCGCGCGGATCGGACGCGGTTTCCGGCGTGCGGCCATCGATGCGGATAGCCTGAATGTCCCCCATGTTCCAGCCCTGATCTTCGAGGGTGTAGCCCATGGCTTTCAGCTCTTCCGCCGGTTTGCCGGTCAGCGGCGCAAAGCTGTCATAGTACAGGGTGTCCTTCGGCAACAGCTGATGGTGCACACGCTGGGCGGCCACCGCCTGCGCCAGCGGCAAATGGTAATCGTAGAGGTTGTTGATCACCTGGAAGATCGACGTGAAGATGCGCGATCCGCCCGGCGTGCCGATCACCAGGCTGACTTCGCCGTCGCGGGTGATGATGGTCGGGCTCATCGAGGAGAGCATGCGCTTGCCCGGCTCGATGGCGTTGGCGTCGCTGCCCACCACGCCGAAGGCATTGGCGACGCCGGGTTTGGCGCTGAAGTCGTCCATCTCGTCGTTGAGCAGGAAGCCGGCACCTTTGACCACCACGCCGCTGCCGAAGTCCCAGTTGAGCGTATAGGTGTTGCTGACCGCGTTGCCGGCGGCATCGACGATCGAGAAGTGGGTGGTTTGGTGGGTTTCCAGCCCCGGCCGCACCTGTTCGGTCGGCGAGATCGCCGTCGGGTTGATTTCTGCGGCGCGTTTTTGCAGGTAGTCGGGGGCGATCAGCTGCGCTTCCGGCACTTGAGTGAAATCCGGGTCGCCGAGGTAGTCGGCGCGATCGGCGAACACGCGCTTTTCGATTTCCGCCAGCAGGTGGATATAGCGCGCCGAGTTCAGCGGCACGCCCTTGAAGTCGGCGGCGCGATCTTCTTTTATCCCCAGCAGCTGCGCCAGCGCAATGCTGCCGGAGCTGGGCAGAGGGGCGGTATACACGGTGTTGCCGCGCCAGCTGATGCGCATCGGCTCACGCCATTTCACCCGATAGTCGGCCAAATCCGCCGCGCCGATCAGCCCGTTGTCGCGCTGCATTTGCGCCACCAGCAGGCGCGCGGTTTCGCCGTGATAAAAATCGTCGGCGCCCGACTTCGCAATGCGCTCGAGGGTGGCGGCCAGCTCCGGCTGTTTGAACACCGTGCCGGGCTTCATGGCGCCGAAATAGTCGCCAAAGTTGGTTTTACCGGCGAACAGCTTGTTGGCGTCTTCACGGTACTGATACTGCTGATCCGCCACGGTGAAACCTTGCCGGGCGTAGCCGATCGCCGGCGTCAGCAGTTCGGCCCACGGCAGCTTGCCGAAGCGCTTGTGGGCTTCCCACAGCCCCAGCACGGTGCCCGGCACGCCGGCGGCGCGGCTGCCCACCAGGCTGAGATTTTCGATCACTTCGCCTTTCTCGTTCAGGTACAGGGTTTTGCTGGCGGCCTTGGGGGCCACTTCGCGGTAGTCGAGGAAATAGGGTTTGCCGTCGATATACAGCGTCATAAAGCCGCCGCCGCCGATATTGCCGGCTTCAGGGTAGGTGACCGCCAGGGTAAAGGCGGTGGCGACCGCCGCATCGACCGCGTTGCCGCCGGCCTGCAGAATGTGCGCGGCGACTTTTGCGCCATACTGATCCGGGGCAGCGACCGCGCCAGCGGTCAGATCGGCGGCAAAGGCGGTGGGAACGGTGCAGGCCAGGGCCACGCTCAGAGCTATCGTTTTCAATAAACCGGCAGACATAGAAGATCCTTTTAGCGATTTTCAATTATCAGGTGAATTCAACTAATTATTTTGAAACAGCAGGTTAGCGCGTTTTCTTCGGGCTGTTGCGGCGCTTTATTGAAGGTAGCAGCGGTCAGGCGGGGCCGCCTGACCAGAGTAGCGAATCGTGACGTGGCGCGTTATGCACCGGCGGGCAACGCCGACTGCAGCCATTGGCAGAAGTGCCGGGTGAGCGGGTTGTGTTCGCTGTCGCGGTGTAGCAGCCACGCCCAGTTGGCGCCGCGCACGCGTTGCTCGGTTAACGGTTGCAGCAGCCCGGCGTCGCGCGCTTGCTGCGCCAGCAGTTGGCTGACCAACGCGACGCCCAGCCCCTGGCAGGCGGCGTCCAGCAGCAGACCGGGATCGGAGAAGTTCAGCCCGCTGTCGCGCTGGCCGACGTGCGCGCCGCCCGCCACCGTCCAGTGGCTCCAGTCCATCTCCCGTTCGCCGTGCAGGGTCATGCGCTGCTCCGCCGCTAGCGCCAGCAGGCTGGGGTGGCAGGCGGGATAGAGCCGGTCGCTGCAGAGCACGTTAAAGGTGCAGTCCGCCTGCGCGCTGAGATCGTCGCGGATCGCCAGATCGATACTGTCCGTCGCCATATTCGGCGGTTCAAAACTGGTGAACAGCCACAGGTCGACCTGCGGATGCTGCCGATTGAAGTCGCCCAGCCGCGGCATCAGCCAGTGCCGGGCGAAAGCCGGAGTGGTGTTGACGATCAGCTGATTGGGTTTGCGGTACTGATCCAAACGGCGAATGCCGACCGCCAGCTGTTGCAGCATCACCTGTGCGGTGCTGAACAAATCGTGGCCGGCGTCGGTCAGCGTTACGCTGCGGCCGGTGCGGAAGAACAGCGGCTGTTCCAAAAATGCCTCGAGGCTGCGGATCTGCTGGCTGATGGCCGACTGGGTCAGGTGCAATTCTTCGGCGGCCTGATGAAAACTGCCCAGGCGCGCCGCCGCTTCGAAACCGCGCAGTGCGCTCAAGGGGGGCCAGTGTTTTAACATTATCGATAAGCCTGTCTAATCAGATATCCACTAAATATATCGTTTGTCGCGGTGGCAGGGGAAGACTAGCATAAGATTCAACCGCATAACCGTGAATTATTCGGTTAACTTTTTGAATTATAAATGATTAAAAGAGGTCTTTAATGTCAACTCGCCGCGTGTTTATTAAACAGCTTTCCGCCGTCGCCGGAGTCGGTCTGACGGCCTCGCTGGGTGTTTCGTTACACGGTCACGCAGAAGCTGCGCTTAATCCGGCCTGGCGGATGCCCGACGAAGGGGAACCGCAGCAGCGGGCATTTCTCGCCTTCGGCGCGCAGCGGGCTATCTGGGGCGAATTCACGGCGGATGTGCAGGCGGCGCAGGGCCGTATCGCCCGTGCCATCGCCGAGTTTCAGCCGGTGACGGTATTTTGCCGCGAGCGTGAACGGCAATTGGCCGAGGCCACCTGCGGCAGTCACAATGTCAGCTATGTCGTCACCGAGCTGGATGACATCTGGGTGCGCGACTTCGGCGCCAATTTCGTCGTCAACGGCGCCGGCGAACTCGGGGCGGTGGATTTCAACTTCAACGGCTGGGGCAATAAACAGCGGCATGCCAAAGATGCGCGCCTGGCGGCGTTTGCCGCCAACCGCTACGGTGCCGCCCAACTGCGTCGCAGCGCACTGATAGGCGAAGGCGGCGGTATCGAAGTGGACGGGCACGGCACCGGCATCATGACCGAAAGCAGCTGGGTGAATGCGAACCGTAATCCAGGCTGGAGCCGGGACCGGGTGGAGCAGGAGCTGAAAGCGATGCTCGGCCTGCGCAAAATTATCTGGCTGCCGGGCATTAAAGGCCGGGACATCACCGACGCCCACGTCGATTTTTACGCCCGCTTCGTGCGGCCGGGTGTGGTGGTGGCCAATCTGGACACCGATCCGGACTCTTATGACCATGCAGTTACCCAGCAACATCTGGCGATCCTCAAGGCGGCGACTGACGCCGACGGCCGCCGGCTGCAGGTGCATACGCTTTCGCCGCCGCTGGCGCCGCGCGACAGCCGATTCAGCCGCAACAACCCGGATTTTGCGGCGGGCTACATCAACTATTTCGTCATCAACGGAGCGGTGATCGCCCCGGAGTTTGGCGACCCGCAGGCGGACCGGGCGGCGCTTGAGCTGCTGACGGCGCTCTATCCGCAGCGCAAGGTGGTGCAGCTGGAGATCGACGCTATCGCAGCCGGCGGCGGCGGCATTCACTGCGCGACCAACCAGCTGCCGGTGTAAGGCATTCACCGCGTGCGCGTCTGCGAGCCAAGCGCTGCTTGCAGCGCCATATTCAGCTTGAGCACGTTGACGCGGGGTTCGCCAAATATCCCCCAAGTAGGTGGCTGAATATGCGCGTTGATAAGCGATTCGACCTCTTGCCGGTTTTGTCCAGTATCAGCGTATTGACATCTCCGGCGGCCTCAACCGCTTTTCCTGACGTTGCCAGCATATTAAAGCGCATTGTTCTGTCGATGCCGGCAATACCGATGGTAGAACGCCATTTTGATCGTCGAGTTCGCCGAGGAGATGCACCAGCGGGGTGAAACGCTGATTGGCGCGGCGGCACCATCACCGCCACCGCATTGGCCATCTTTTTCGTCCCGCTGTTTTATGTGTTGGTGCGCCGTATGTTTACCCGTCGGCCCGCCAACCCGCCGTCACAGGCAGGAGAATAACGTGTTGCCACGAGTCATGATGTTAACTTTACCGCTGCTGACCGGCTGTATGTCGCTGGATCCGCACTACCAGCGCCCGGTGGCGCCGGTGCCCGCCGACCGCGCGCGCCAGGCATTTGGCTGCGCGCGTTTTTTTATGGAAAGTGTAAAGAAACAGAAAACCCGGCCGGCGGCCAGAACTCGCTGCGGTGAGCAGAGTCAGACAGAGAACCGCATTCATCTTTTACTCATATCGGCTCGAGGTCGTCATGGCAGAAGACATTCAGCAACAGGTCATCGCGCTTATCGCCGCCTTCAACGCATCAGGGCGGCTGAAGAAGGGCGTGGCCATTACCCCGGAAACCGAGATCAACACCGCGCTCAACCTGTCGTTCAGCGATTCCAACACGCTGATGCGCCGCTACTTCGATACCTTCGGCGTCGACAGCGGCAACTACAACCACGAACTGTATTTCCGGCCGCCGACCAACACCGGGCGCTGGTTTTCCCCCTCCGCGTGCAAAGAGCATCCCCGGCCGCTGTGCGTATCGATGCTGGTGCGTTCCGCGCGCGCTAAGCGGTGGCTGTACGACATCCACTTCCTGATCGAGCAGCTCCGCTAGCGCCGCGTTATTGCTCCAACACCTCGGCGAACTTCGCCAGCCACTGCGGATGCGCCGGCCAGGCCGGGGCGGTGACCAGATTGCCGTCGACGTGCGCCTGATCGATGCCGATCTCCGCATAATGGCCGCCGCCCAGCCGCACTTCCGGCGCGCAGGCCGGGTAGGCGCTGCAGGTGCGGCCTTTCAACACCCCGGCCGCCGCCAGCAGCTGCGGGCCGTGGCAAACGGCGGCGATCGGTTTTTTCGCGGCGTCAAACGCCTGCACCAGTGCGATCACGTCGGGGTTCAGACGCAGGTATTCCGGCGCCCGGCCCCCGGGGATCAAGAGCGCATCGTAGTGCTCTTCTTTGGCGGCGGCGAAGTCGGCATTTAAGGTAAAACGGTGGCCGGGTTTCTCGCTGTAGGTCTGCGCCCCGTCAAAGTCGTGGATTGCGGTTTGGATATAATCGCCGACGGCTTTGCCGGGGCACACGGCGTCCACCCAATGGCCGATCATCTGCAATGCCTGAAACGGCACCATGGTTTCGTAATCTTCGGCGTAGTCGCCGACCAGCATCAGAATCTTTTTCTTGCTCATGATCACAACTCCTGCGGGATAGGGATTGCCTAAGGTATAGCCCAGCGCCCCTGGGAATGCGAACCGCAAAGCGCCTATCTATACTCGTGATACTGCGGCGCTTTTCTCGCCGCTCAACCCCAGGGAGGATCCTCGATGCTGAATCTGGCTACCTTGCTTGAAGAGAGTGCGCGCACCTGGCCGGAGCGGCCGGCGGTGATACAGGACGACAACCCGCTCAGCTATCGGGCGCTTAACGAAATGGCCAATCGGGTGGCGAATTTGTTGGCTGCGCGCGGCGTGCGGCCCGGTGAACGGGTGGCGCTGGCCTGCCCGAACCGGCCGGAGTTTCCGGCTATCTATTACGGCATTCTCAAAAGCGGCGCGGTGGTGGTGCCGCTGAATATTCTGCTTAAAAGCGCAGAGTTCGACTATTACCTGGCGGATTCGGCGGCGGTGGCGCTGTTTTGTTTCGAGGGCAGCAGCGGCCTGCCGCTGGGGGAGGAAGCGCTGAGGGCGGCGGCGAAGGCGGAGCAGTGCCGCGAGGTGTTTATCATCGGCGATCGGTTGCCGCTCGAGGGGGAGCGTTTCAGCGCGGCAATAGCCGAACAGGCTACCGAATTCGCTTCGGCGACGACGCTCGAAAGCGACACCGCGGTGGTGTTGTATACCAGCGGTACCACCGGCCGCGCCAAAGGGGCGGAGTTGACTCACGCCAATCTGGTGCTCAACGCCTTGGGATCGGTGCGGCTGTTCGACGGTTCGGAGACGGCCCCCGATCGTCACCTGGTGACCTTGCCGCTGTTTCATACTTTTGGTTCGACGGTGCAGATGAACGCCGGGTTTGCCGCTGCCGCCACTCTGGTGCTGGTCGAGCGCTTCGATGCCGCGCAGGCCATCGCGCTGATGCAACGGTACGGCATCACCTTCTTCGCCGGGGTGCCGACCATGTATTGGGCGCTGTTGAATGCGCTGGATGAACACACGGATATCGAGCGCTTGCGCAGCACGCTGCGTATGGCGGTGTCCGGCGGCGCCAGCCTGCCGGTGCAGATCCTGGAGGATTTCTCGCGCCGCTTCGGCGTCAACATTCTCGAAGGGTATGGGCTGTCGGAGACCAGCCCGGTCGCCACCTTTAACCATCCCCATCGGGTAACCAAACCCGGCTCCATCGGCCAACCGATCTGGGGCGTGGAGGTGCGCCTGCTCGACGCCACCGGGCAGCCGGTCGACGGCACCGACCAGGTCGGGGAGATCGCTGTGCGCGGTTACAACATCATGAAAGGCTATCTGAACCGCCCTGAGGCGACGGCGGAGGTGCTGGAAAACGGCTGGTTCCGCACCGGTGACCTGGCGCGCCGCGACGCCGACGGCTTCTATTTCATCGTCGATCGGGCCAAGGACATGATCATCCGCGGCGGGTTCAACGTCTATCCGCGCGAGATTGAAGAGGCGCTGATTCGCCATCCGGCGGTGTCGTTGGTGGCGGTGATCGGCGTTGAACACCCGTCGCTGGGCGAAGAGATCAAAGCGGTGGTGGTGTTGAAAGAGACGGAAGAGCCGATCGAGGAAGAAACGCTGATTGCCTGGAGCCGGGAGCGGCTTGCGGCGTACAAGTATCCGCGTATCGTCGAGTTCGTCGAGCGTTTGCCGATGACCAGTACCGGTAAGGTGTTGAAGCGCTGTTTGCGCTGAGGAAAATCCGGCCTGCCGGGGCAGGCCGGGATACGGGCATTAACCTGGGTAGATGCCGCGCTCTTTACGTGCGGTCAGGATGCGCTCACAGGCCACGATGTAAGCCGCGGTGCGCAGGCTGCACTCTTTCTCGGCCGCCTTGTTCCAGACGTGGACCATGGCGTCGGTCATGATCTTGTCCATACGCTCGTTGATCTCTGACTCGCTCCAGAAGTAGCTCGCCATGTCCTGCACCCACTCGAAGTAACTGACCGTTACGCCGCCGGCGTTACAGATAACGTCCGGGACCACGGTGATGTTACGGGAACGCAGAATGTCGTCCGCTTCCGGGAAGGTCGGGCCGTTAGCGCCTTCCAGCACCAGCTTGGCGCTCAGGATTTCGGCGCGCTGACGGGTGATTTGGCCTTCCAGCGCCGCAGGGATCAGGATGTCCATGTCGACCGACCAGAACGCTTCGCTTTCGATCTCGCTGGCGCCAGGGAAGCCGGCGATCTGCTTGTGCTTGGCCTGGTATTCGGTCAGCGCGGCCAGATCGATGCCGTTGGCGTTGAACAGGGTAGCGGAGTGGTCCTGGATGGTGACGACGCGCGCGCCGACGCCGACGAACAGGCGAGCCGCTTCGCTGCCCACGTTGCCGAAGCCTTGCACCGCCACTTTGGCGCCTTCAATCTGCACGCCCAGACGCTTGGCCACTTCGCTGCCGGTGACGAACACGCCGCGGCCGGTCGCTTTCTCACGGCCCAGGGAGCCGCCGAGGTGGATAGGCTTACCGGTGACCACGCCGGTGATGGTGGTGCCGTGGTTCATGGAGTAGGTATCCATCATCCAGGCCATCACTTTGGCGTTGGTGCCGACGTCCGGCGCAGGAATGTCTTTCTGTGGCCCGATGATGAAGCCGATTTCGCTGGTGTAGCGGCGGGTCAGTCGCTCCAGTTCACCTTCAGACAGTTTGAACGGATCGACGCGGATGCCGCCCTTGGCACCGCCGTACGGCAGGTTGACCGCGGCGCACTTGATGGTCATCCAGGCGGACAGGGCCATCACTTCGTTCAGATCGACGTCAGGGTGGAAGCGGATACCGCCTTTGCCCGGCCCACGCGACAGGTTGTGCTGTACGCGGAAACCTTCGAAGTGACGGATGGTGCCATCGTCCATCTGCAGCGGGATATCGACAATCAAAGCGCGCTTAGGATGACGCAGCGTATCAACCCAGCGTGACAGCTCGCCGAGGTAAGGGGCGACGCGATCGATTTGTTGCAGATATGTAGCCCAAGCGGTGGTGCTGCTGTCTGAAGCGTAGGATAGCTTTTCCATAACCAACCTTTATATATTAGAGGTATTTATTTCGTTTAACCGTGGATTAGCAAGCGCATAACACTTTGCGACGCTAAATTTACCACTAATTATGCCGGTTGTTAGCCCCCCTCTCATCGGGCCAGCGGACGGTTTTTCGCCGCCTGCAGGGCGGCAAATGAATAGTTAATTACTTTTCATTGGCACTGAGCGGGTGCATGCATACTTTATGCATATAAAGCGCATAAAAACCCTTTTCATCTATTTTTCAGAAGCTTGAATGTGATCAAAAAGTTTCATTTTATTTAACTGCTATGTTGACAATGGCGTTTCCCCTCGGCAGCGTTAAAATCCTGTTAAAACGCCGTCTGCGGCCGTGTTTTTATCGTGCAAAGAGAAGCATAATCCGAGGCTGTTTTAATGTGTTGCGGTCGTCGAGGTAGGGTCTGACAAATGTGCTCACCTGAAACGGACGGATGACCGCGAGCGGCCACCCGTTCAGGTTTTGCCAATCAGCGTTAAAGAAGACCGCGCCGCCGTGGCGTGGTCATCCGGCACGCATTACGCGCCGGTATGCTGATAGCGTTTTAATTCCACCGGCTCAGCGCCGATACTCGCCAGATATTCTTTGACGGACGCCGGCGCGGAAGCCCGTGTAAATTGGTAGATGTTTTCATCTGCATCCAACAGCGTCTCCCATTTTACAATGTTCACCCAGCGAGGTTCATTGTCTACGCTGATGCCTGAGTCACGCGAAATGAACCCGTTCTGGTTTGAGATAAATTCCTCTTCTACACGCTTGTCCAATACGGCAAACGCTTCAGGGCTGAGTGAGGCCGGCAGTTTAAAACTTGAAACTTCAATAATGTAGCCGTTGGCGGAACAGTCCGCCATGGATTCATGGTTCATAGTAAAAGTCCTTTAAATTAAATTGCTTATACAACTCAAATTAAGCTGCATCCTTATTGCAGTACTGCAAGTTAAATTTATTCTCTATGCCAGAAGGAAATAGTTAGGAATAGTCCGAATTGACGTTTTTCTTTATGCGAAAGATGATGATTTTTATGAGATTCTTCTTGTATAAAGGAGTCCGCTAATCAATTCGCGATCGGCATGAAGTGAATAACTCAATAAAGGGATGGTGATTAATGTCATTGGAAAAGATGCGGCTTTTAAATAACAAAATGGCATGTAAATAAAGTGACTTTAAATATTTCCCTTTCCTCTTTCGTCTGGCGGGGGATATTTTTCCGACGACCGGCAATGGACAATCCTGATCCCGGGTGTGAACAATAAGGGCGCTTGCAGCGCCGCCGTCGGAGCAGGGAGCGCAAACGCCATCCACTCGGCAAGCGGCGGCAACTGCGGTATGCTAAGCGGCTGAACAGCAAACCAAACCGGGCTATACGGAGACACCCCAGCGTGCCGAACTCTTCTTCTCAACTCGAACTTTTGCGCTCGGTCGCCGACGGCGTCGCGGCGCTGTTTTTCCCGAATGCGGAAGTGGTAATCCACGATCTGGCCACCAACAAGATTGCCTATCTGGCGAACAACCTGTCGAAGCGCAAACCGGGTGACGACGCCGGGCTGGACGACTTCGAACTTGCCGGCGGCGCCGGCGTGACCGGCCCCTATGAGAAGCTGAACTGGGACGGCAAAAAGATGCGCTCGGTGAGCATCGCCGCGCGCGACGAGCAGGGCAAGCCCAGCTATCTGTTGTGCATCAACCTGAGCACCGCGATGTTCGAGGACGCCCGCAACGCGCTGGACATGTTCCTGTCGGTCACCCGGCTGCAGCCACAGCCGCAAGCGCTGTTCAAAGATGACTGGCAGGAGAAGATCAACACCTTCCTGCTCGACTGGCTGCGGCGCGAAAACGCCGCACTCGGCGCGCTGAGCCGCGAACAGAAACGACGGCTGGTCAGCGATCTCTATCATCAGGGGGCGTTCAAGGCCAAAAGCGCCGCGGACTACATCGCCAACGTGCTGTCGATGGGGCGCGCCACGGTGTACAAGCATTTGCGAGAGCTGAAGCAGGAGTAAAGGCGGCGGGAAAGGCGGAAGAAATGGGCGGCGCTGGCCGCCCATTTTAGTTACCAGCGGTAGTTGACCGAAGCGATGATGCTGCGGCCACTGCCGTAGATGCAGGCGTACTCGCCGCTGCAGGATGAAACGTATTTCTTGTCCGCCAGGTTCTGTTCGTTGAGCTGAAGCGCTGCACCGCGCAGCGCCGACGAGGCCTGGCCGAGGTCATTTCTCACGGCACCGGCTGTTCCGGCCGGTGCTGCTCCCCCCAGTTGCACATCATGTCGATCACCGGGATCAGCGAACGCCCGCGCTCGGACAGGCTGTACTCCACCTTGGGCGGGATCTGCGGATACTCCTTTCTCACCACCAGGCGATCTTTTTCCAGCTCTTTGAGCGTCGAACTCAGCGTTTTGTACGAAATGGTGCCGATACAGCGCTGCAGCTCGTTGAACCGTAATACCGGCTTATACAACGCCAGCCAGTAAAGAATAATCATTTTATATTTGCCGTTGATCACCGACAGCGTATAGCCATAGCCGGTGTCTTCGAGGCTGATGCCCGTTGGGCTGCAGTGGGATTCAGCGGTCATTGGGTACTTTCTCCAGGGTAAGTATGTGTCGTGAGTGTGCGTATTTTACATTGTTCCAGCATAACCTATGATGCGCCGGTAGACACCTGACTGGAGAAATCGATATGAAAACCTTGGTAGTGGTGACCCATCCCGATATAGCGAACTCGGTGGTCAATAAACGCTGGCTGGAGGAGCTGCGGCGCTATCCGGAGCGGTATACCGTGCACGAACTGCATCAGGTCTATCCGGATTGGCAGATCGACGTCGCCCAAGAGCAGCGGCTAATTGAAGCCCATGACAACATCGTACTGCAGTTCCCAATTTTCTGGTTCAGCAGCCCGCCGCTGCTGAAAAAATGGCTGGACGACGTGCTCACCTACGGCTGGGCCTACGGTTCCCGCAGCGGCTACAAGATGCAAAACAAGAAGCTGGCGTTGGCGGTCACGGCGGGGGTGCGTGCAGAGGATTATGCGCGCGACGGGCGCTATCGTTATTCGCTGGAGGAAATCTTCCGGCCGTTTGAAGTCACCGCCGGCTACGTGCGGGCCGACTATGCTTCGTTCTTCGCCTTTTACGGCAAGGAGGCCGCGTCGGACGGGACGGTGGAGCCGCTGCAATCCAACGAATTGGATCGCAGCGCGCAAGGCTACCAGGCATTTCTCGCCGCCCTGAATTAACGCCGCGCCTCGGATGCGCCAGGGCGCGCGCATCCTGCTACTCGATGTGAACGCCGAAACCGTCTTGCCCCGGCGCGAGATGCGCTTTCAGCGTCAGCTGCGGGATCAGATAGTCACCGGCGTTTTGCCGCCGGAAGCGGATTGGCTCGGCGTTCCACAGATTATCCAGCCGCTGCCCGAGCTGCTCGCACAGGGCGGCAAAGCGTGCCTCATCGGTTTTGCCGGCGCGGTAGGTGACGAACGGCGGCAGCACCTTGAAGCCTGGGTAGTGCAGCATGCCGTGCTGGATCGGGAACAGGATATCGTCGATCGGCCCGTTGATGCCGCGCGGGGCGTAATGAGACTCCCAGCCGCCGGCGGTAACGATCAGCATCGCCCGTTTGCCCGCCAGCGTCCCCTCGCCGTAACGGTCACCCCAATGGGTGTCGGAATGCTCACCCACGCCGTAGGCAAAACCATAGGCATACACGCGCTCTACCCAGCCTTTGAGGATCGCCGGCATCGAGAACCACCACAGCGGAAACTGCAGCAGCACCGCATCCGCCCAGCGCAATTTTTGCTGCTCCCGTTCGATATCGGCGCTCTGCATGCCGTTGGCGAACGCGCGCTGCGAATCCAGCGAAGGATCGAAACGAGCCGTTGCCGGGCCTTCCAGACTGTCGTCAGCGTCGAGCGCCGCTTTCCACTTCATGGCGTACAGGTCGGACACCTGTACCTGATGGCCGGCCTGCGTCAGGCGTTCAACGGCGAAATTTTTCAGTGAGCCGGTCAGCGACAGCGGCTCCGGGTGGGCGTATACAATCAGCACATTCATAACAGCTCTCCTTGGTGTGAGAGCTGCAGGTTAGGGCGTTAGTCGGTATATTAGAAATGAATTACTGTTATCCCAGGTATAACTATGAATAATTTAAGGCGGCTGGATCTCAACCTGTTGGTGACGCTCGATGCGCTGCTGGCAGAGCACAATGTCACGCGCGCGGCACAGCGGCTCAATTTCTCCCAGCCGGCGGTCAGCATGCATCTTGCCAAACTGCGGGCGATCTTTGACGATCCGCTGCTGTTGCCCGGCCCACGCGGCATGCGTCCGACCGCCAGAGCGGAACAGCTGCGGGAACCGTTACGTCAGGCATTGGCGGCGCTCGAGTTGGCGGTAACGCCGGCGACGCCGTTCGATCCCGCCGTGGCGACCGATACCTGGCGCGTGGCCGCCTTTGACTACGGCGAATCCACCATCGTGCTGCCGGCGCTGAACGGTTTGCGCACGGCGGCGCCCGGCACCCGGCTGGCGGTGCTGGAGATCGCCCCGGCGCACCTCGCCAAACGGGCGGAGCAAGGGGAAATCGACCTGGTGTTTCATACCCGAGAAGGTGCGCCATCAGGCCTGCGGCAGCGCACGCTGTTTAGCGAACGCTATGTGCTGGTGGGCCGGGTCGGCCACCCCAAGCTGCATGCCAGGCTGACGCCGGCGCAATTTTGCCAATTGGAGCAGGTGATGGTCTCGCCGGACGGCGGCGGGTTCTATGGCATGACCGACAGGGCGTTGGCGGACGTGGGGCTGACGCGGCGGGTGGTGCTTTCCGTGCCGCATTTTCTGTTCGTTATCTCGGTGCTGACGCAGTCCGATTTGGTGGCGATGCTGCCGGAGCGGCTGGTGCGCAACCAGCCTTTATTGCAACGGCTCGAGCCGCCGCTGGCGGTGCCGGGCTTTGAAATGACCATGCTGTGGCACGAACGATCGCATCGGGATCCCGCTCACCGATGGCTGCGCGAACATATCGTGCGTTCAGTGTGAGCGGGTTGGCGGGTTAAAGGGAGAAGCGTTTTTTGATTCTGTCGATCGGCGTGCCATCGCTGAGCGGCACCTGCGGCAAACGATCGTAATCGCGAAAGCCCATTTTGTGATAGTAGGCGAGGCCACCGACGTTATCCGCCCGAATGGTGGCGTTGATGTGCTTGAAACCGTGAGACTTCGCCGCCGCTAATGTGGCAGGGAACAACGCACTGCCGACGCCACGTACCTTCGGCGACAGGCGGGAGAAGGTGGCAATATCTGCGGTATCGGGCGGTAGGGCATCATCTGCGCTCAGCGCCTGGAAGCCCACCAACAGCCCATCTACCTCCGCGACCTGGCAGCTCAGCGCA
Organism: Serratia sp. HRI; assembly: GCF_010119335.3. Lineage (NCBI taxonomy): Bacteria > Pseudomonadati > Pseudomonadota > Gammaproteobacteria > Enterobacterales > Yersiniaceae > Serratia > Serratia sp. HRI. The sequence continues at coordinate 5,471,597 of NZ_CP083690.1, forward strand.
TTGCTGCCGCTGATGAACCATTCGCTGAATTCGGCGGGGGTGAGGGGCGTTTCTATCGCCGTCGTGCCGCCGGCGCCGATCACGTCATTCAATAACTGCGTCAGGGCTTCAGTGTCTTGCGCGGTTACCGTTCTGATCTTCATTGCGTTGCTATCTCCTATGATGAATCGGCTGGAACCATCGAAAGAAGATAGACGCAGGCGGCCGATAATGAAATATCGGAACGTGCCGGACCAAAAAACAGTGAGGGGAATTACATGAACAGGAAGCGGTCGGCCAGCGGAACCCCACGTTCGAGGCGCGGTGGCAACGCGTCGTCGCGATCGTCAGGCTGAGCAGCCTGCGGCGCGGCGTCTTCGGCTTTTTCAATCATCAGCTCGCCGAGCAGGGCCAGAAAACGAGTGAGCTTTTGCATATTCCCTCCGGATCCTTGATTACATTGAGAGTGATACTAATCGCCGCTCAACCGAATGGGAAAAACTTAAAACTCATATCCTAAGAACCGGATCGCATATCGCCTGACCGGGCGACGGTTGCCCATCGCCCGGCGTACGGTTTAGAAGGTGACGTTAACCTTGGCCCACAGGGTGCGGCCCGGCTCATTCACCGCGCTGTTGGCCGAATACCCGAAGGCGCTGTTGCCCGCCAGGTTGAGGTGTTCGCTGTAGGTCTTGTTCAGGATGTTATCCAGACCGGCGCTCAGCTTGACGTTTTTATTCACCTTGTAGGCGGCATTGGCGGAAAGCACACCGAAGCCGGCGCTTTCGGCAAAGTCTTTGCCTACCACGTTGCCTTCGTTGATCGCCACGCGGTTTTGGCTGCTGACCAAACGCCACAGCCCGGTGCCGCTCCAGTCGCCGTACTCATAGGTGAGCCCCAGACGCGCCTCCAGCGGCGGGATCTGCGGCAGCGGCCGGCCGTCGCTGGTGTTTTTGCCCCAGGAGTAGGCCAGGCTGGCGTCGGTTTTCCAGTGCTCGCTTAGCTGGTAACCCATGCCCATTTCACCGCCCATGATGTTGGCGTTGACGTTATCGGCCTGGCTGAGACGCGCGTTGTGCGGATCGTATTTGAACAGGATGAAATCATCGACGCGGCCCACGTAAGCGGAGACCCAGCCGTTGAAGCGTTTGCCGTTGTACTGCGCGCCGATGTCGAGCTGCGTGGTTTTTTCGCTCTTGACGCTGGAGAACGGATCCTTGCTGCCGTTCGGGCCGAGCTTCGGCGAGAACAGCTCCCAATAATCCGGGAAGCGCTCGGTGTAACCGACACCGGCATACAGCATCAGCGGCAGGTCGGCCAACGTATGCTCAAGGCGCATAAAGCCGCTCGGCAGGGTGTCTGAACGTTCCCCATCGCTGCCGCTGCGGAAATTTTCCACCAGGGTGCGGTCGAGGCGCGCGCCGCCGATCAGTTTATCCTGTTCGCTGGTGGACCAGGTCAGTTCACTGAAGGCGCCGTAGCTGTTGAACTGGGCGTCTTTTTCCCAGCTGCCGCGGCTCATGCTGCGGTGGGTGTTGGTTTGGGTGTCCAGGCCACTTTCAAGTTTCACGTCCTGCCACTGCCAGGTGCCGATCACGCGGCCGCCGACGGTGCGGCGATCGAGCTGCATCGTCATGCCGGAGGACATCATGTGCCCGCCGTGGCCGCCCATACTCATACCGCCATGGCCCCCGTGGCCACCCATGCCGCCGCTGCCCGGCGAGCGCAGGGTGACGTTGTCCATCACGTGGTTGGCGTAGTTGTAGTAGACCTGCGCTTCCAGCTTATCCAGCACCTCGCCGATGTTGGATTTTTCCACCCGCATGCCCAGGCTTTCGCGCTTGAACTGCGAACCGTCCATGCTGCGGCCGGCATAGCGCGCTTCGCCGTTGCCGCGCCCCATGGTCACTTCCAGCAACGTGTCGTTGTCCGGCGTCCAGCCGAGCGCCAGATCGCCGTTCCACTTGTCCCAGCGTGACGGCACGCGCGTATTCGTTCCGTCCTGATAGTCGTTGGAGCGGGATTTGTTGGCCATCACCCGCAGGTAGCCTTGTTCGGCACCGAGGCTGGCGTCGATATTCTCATCCCAGCGGCCATTGGAGCCGGTCAGCACGCTGGCGCTGCCCTTGATGCCCGGCTTGTCGAAGCGCGGGCGCTCGCGCTCGAAACGCACCGTGCCCGCCGACGATCCCGGCCCCCACAGCACCGTCTGCGGCCCCTTGGTGATGGTCAACAGATCGAAGCTTTCCGGCGAGATGTAAGAGGTCGGCGCATCCATCCGCGATGGGCAGGCGCCCAGCATTTCCGAACCGTCGGTGAGGATCTTCAACCGCGAACCGAACATGCCGCGGAACACCGGATCGCCGTTGGTGCCGCCGTTGCGGATCTGCGAAAAGCCGGGGATGGTTTTCAGGTAGTCCGAACCGTCGCTGGCCGGCACCGGCTGGCGCGGGGTTTTCGGCGAGGTGACGATGGTCAACGGAGAGTAGAGCGGCGCGGTAACGGTGATCACGTCGCCATCATTAACCTGTGCGTCGGTAGGGTGCTGATGCGCCTGCGCCGCGTGGCCGGCCAGCAGGAACAGCGGCATGGCGGTGGTGATGGCGCGGGTAACGGCGTTCTTTTTATAAGTCGGTTTAAACATCATCTTTCCTTAAGCTAACTTTTTTCCGTTCTTGGCCGTGGGATTATTCAGGCGTGGGGCGGCCTGGCGAAAATCACCATCGGAAAATACGGGGGTTAATTCCATCAACGTGGAAATAACCGGATTAATAATGTCGTCTCGATGATTAACCGTTGGGCGAATTAATTCCGCCGGGTTGAAGCGATCAACGGCAATACAGAGAACGGCAATGGGTTTATTGTTAAATCAGAGGAAAGAGACGGGGGCGCGCGCGGCTGTAATTCGGTGTGAACGACGTGGGCAAACAGGGGAACGAGATAGTGAATCGGCGGCGGGCGCGAAGCCAGCAACCGGGACCAGAACAGCGGGGCGTGGCTCACGTCCAGCAGCGGCGCGTGCAGCAACAGCACGCAGTAGCCGCAGGCGCTGTCGTCCATCATCATCGCCATGTTGTGATGGCCGCCGCCGTGCTGCATCAGCGGCTGTGAGGCTTTTTCAGGCTCAGGCGGCGGCGAGTGCATCCCGTGATGCATCGGCATCTCCATGCCGCAATCCGCCATGACGGTCGTTCCAGCACTTCCGGCGCGTACATGCTCCAGGGATCGCGAGACCACCGGCGCAATGAACAACATCAGAATGGCAAACATCCCTAACCAGGCGGCGGCCCGATGTCGCGATGCAGAGCGCTGAACTAACGACACAATCAACCTAAAAAAAGGGTTAACACAGGGTAGCGAATTGTACTGGTTTATGTCGAAATGTTAAAACCTTTTATTTCTGGTCAACGGTCTGTTGATGAATATATTATCGGATAAGCGCTTTAATTCTGACCAAAGGCTATTTTTTTGGCGCCAATCACGTGACGGGGACAATATTAATGACGGAAAAACTGGCGAGCACCATTATCCGAACATGCCGCCGCCTGGGAACGTCTCAGACCCACCACGCTGTTTGAACGGCCGTGGCTCGATCGCTTTTTGCAGTTCACCCCGGCCAATGCGCGGCTGCTCGATCTCGGCTGCGGCAATGGCACGCCGATCGCCGCCTATTTTATCGAACAGGGGTATCGGGTCACCGGCGTCGATGGTGCTCAGGCGATGATCGCGCGCTGCCGGCAGCGTTTTCCGCAGCAGGAGTGGCGAAAAATGGATATGCGCCAGCTGGATTTGGCGACGAAGTTCGATGGCCTGCTGGCCTGGGACAGCTTCTTTCATCTGGCGCGCGACGATCAGCGCCGGATGTTTCCGCTGTTCAGACGGCATGCCAGGCCGCAGGCCGCACTGATGTTCACCAGCGGCCCAGCCGACGGCGTGGCGATCGGCAGCTTCGAAGGCCAGCCGCTGTTTCACGCCAGCCTGGCGCCGGAGGAGTACAGACGTTTATTGCAGGTGAACGGCTTCCGCGTGGTCGACCATGTGGTGGAAGATCCCGCCTGCGGGGGAAGAACGGTCTGGTTGGCGCAGCTTGTTTAGTGACAATGTCACGGGCAGATTCCCCAGAACCTGCCCGTGAGCGTTATTTAGCGCTGACGCGCCAAACGGTGTTGCCCACGTCATCCGCAATCAGCAGGGCACCGGTCTTGTCGACCGCTAATCCTACCGGTGCGCCATAGAGTTCCTTCTCGTCGTCGGAAACAAAGCCGGTGACCACCGCTTTGAGTTTGCCGACCGGTTTACCTTGCTCGAACGCCACGTAGCTGATCCGGTAGCCGTTCAGCGGCGAGCGATCCCAGCTGCCGTGCTCACTGACAAAGGCGCCGCCGCGATACTCGGCCGGCAACGCGTTTGCCGTATAGAACAGCAACCCCAGGGGCGCGACGTGCGAGCTGAGGGCGTAGTCCGGCTTGATGGCTTTTGCCACCCGATCCGGCCGCGCCGGCTGCACCCGCCGATCGACGTGCTGGCCGAAATAGCTGTAAGGCCAGCCATAGAAGCCGCCGTCCTGTACCGAGGTCAGGTAGTCCGGCACCAGATCGGCGCCGATCTCGTCACGCTCGTTGACGATGGCCCACAGCTTGCCGCTGTGCGGTTCCCACTGCAGCCCGGTCGGGTTGCGCAGGCCGCTGGCGAAGACACGGCTGGCGCCAGAGGTGGTGTCCACTTCCAGCACGGCGGCGCGCCGGTACTCTACGGCCAGGCCGTTTTCGGTGATGTTGCTGTTGGAGCCGACGCCGACATACAGCTTTTTACCGTCCGGGCTGGCCAGTAGGGCCTTGGTCCAGTGGTGGTTGATGGTGTCCGGCAGATCGGCCAGCTCTTTACCCGCATCACTGATGCGCGTTTCGCCCGGCTGATAGGTGTACTGCATGATATTGCCGGTGTTGGCCACGTACAGGGTGTTGCCAATCAGCTGGACGCCGAATGGGGAATCGAGCCCCTCGAGGAAAACATGCTTTTCCCAGCTGCCGTCGGCGGTTGGGCGCAGCAGGGTGATGCGGTTACCGCCTTTGCCGCCTTTACCGGACTGGCCTTTCACCAGCCCGGCGATCAGCTGCTTGGGCGTGCTCACCGCCTCCGTACCCGGCCCGTTGGCTTCCACCACCAGGACATCGCCATTCGGCAGGGTAAGCAGCTGGCGCGGATGCAGCAAACCGTCCGCCACTTTATCGATTTTCAAACCCTCGGCCACTTTCGGCATCTGGTTTTGCTGCCAGCCGACGCCTTTTGGCACCTGCATCGGCGGCATCAGGAAGTTTTGCGCCGCCGGCAACACCGGATCCGGCCCCATTTGTTGTTCTGGCGAAATGACGGCGCTGTTATCGCAGCCGGCCAGCGCCAGCACGGCCGAAAGCGCAATCGCGGTGGATGATAGCTTCATGAAAACCTCCTTATTTTGCGCGGGCGCCCACGGCCAGCAGAATGTTGGCGAGGCTCAGCAACGCGACCACGATCGCAGACAGCACCAGGCCTTGCGGCACCACGGCATACGCATCCCGGCTATGCACGAAAGCGTTAATGATGGCGAGAACGATGGCGATCAGATTCAGCCAGAAATGGAGCCTGACCGGTGAGCCCTGCAGCCGGCCGCTGCCGAACCACACCTGAACCAGGTTAATCAGCCGGGGAATAATGGCAAAAACCAGGCCGATGGCGATCAGCCAGCTGGCACCATTGACCCACTGAATATTCGCCGTGCAGGCATAGATGATGTCGAAAATCAGCGCCGCGGTGAAAAATCCGTAGGGTAGCGGATTGAGCCATTCATAGACGGCCACCGCGACCGCTGAAGGCCTTGCTGTGGTTTGCGTGGTCATGCAGGTATCTCCATGAAAAATGATAGGTAAAAAGGCGTAGGCCCCTTAAAGCTTTGTTCAGATTCACCGATTTGAACAATTTTGATTCTCATTTTTAGCATGCGATGTTAAAACCTGAACCCTCACTGCGGCATTATCAATGGCTTAGCAACATCGGGAGGAAGGGCATGAGTATAGAGCGCGTTCAGCAATTTCTGGCCGAGCACGCCCCGGAAACGGCGGTAACGGTGCTGACAAAGAATACCGCCACGGTGGCGCTGGCGGCGGAAGCCTTTGGCGTGGAAAGTGGGCAGATCGCCAAGACGCTGTCGTTTCGCGTGAACGACGGCGTGGTGCTGTTGGTGATGGCGGGAACCGCCAGAATCGACAACAAGAAGTACAAACAATTCTTCGGCGTAAAGGCGCGCATGCTGCCGGCGGAGGAGGTGGAGGCGCTGACCGGCTATCCGCCCGGCGGCGTTTGCCCCTTTGCCGCACCGGCAGCGGTGAGAATTTACTGCGATCGCAGCCTGTGCAGCTACGGTGAAGTGCTTCCGGCAGGTGGCAGCGATAACTCCGGCGTGAGAATTGCGCCACAGCGGCTGGCCAGCATCACCGGAGCAGAGTGGATTGACGTGACGGGGTAACGTTAAGTGACGATGTCACAATTGCATTATGTTAAATTCAATGTGTTACTCATGATTAATGTGCTGTTTTAACTGGAAAAATCACTAGATCATCGGGTTATGGCAAACCGCTTCGATATTGTGGCCATCCGGGGCGATCACAAATGCCGCATAGTAGTGGGCATGGTAATTGGGCCGCAAACCGGGCGCGCCATTGTCTATGCCGCCGGCATTTAGCGCGGCGTGGTAGAACGCATCGACCTGTTCACGGCTGCTTGCGGCAAATGCCAGGTGCAGGTGTGCCGGTTTTTCATCGGTTTGAAACAGGCACAATGACACGTTATCCCGATCGGGACAAAGTTCGACGCCATAGCCGGGCTCGCCTTCGGCAACGATCTTTACGCCCAGCGGCGCCAGCGCATTGAGGAAACTTGCTGGACGTTGAAAGCCTGGCGGCGTTGGATGGTGTGAATAACAGGATGCATGACATGAGGTCTACGCCGCGTGGCGAGAACGGCATTACCGGCAGGCGTTGCTGCAGCAAGTGAACAGGCGATCAGACAGTTGGCGTTCAGAGATTTTCTGCGCAAGCATCATGGTATTGCTGAGCAACACAAACACCAGGCAGCAGAAGACCGCCGGCAAAACCGGCGGCTTATGGTCGGTTGAAAAACGAATTAGTTCAGCGGCATGAGCAGCCGGCGCCAGCATGGCTGGCCGCAGGAGAAAACCCATGAATCAGGCCCGGACGGCAGAATCCACATATCATCACCTTTGTCTAGCCAATGTTGAAATGTCGTGCTGAAAACAAAGCTGACCTGACGTCAGTGGAGAGTCTGGACAATGCCTTTTTAAGGTTGAGTCAGGCTTTGGAGGAAGAACGTGGTTGCCAGGTTTTCTCGGCTATCATCAGTTTACGTACGGTCTCTTTTGAAATCCGGACACCGTATTCTGTGGTCAGAATTCGCCAGATGGCTGACGGATTCATACCCCGGCCGCGTGAGCGAATAAGCTGCAGTGCCTGATCTCTGATGGTGGTGTTTAACTGATGATTGCCGGGCTTTCCACGGCGCCGGCTGACCAGACCGGCTGGCCCCAGCTCGCGATAGCGCTTAATCAGGCGGGAGCACTGACGACGGGTGAGCTCCATGGACTCTGCCACTTCTGCCAGCGTGATTTCCCGCGCCATATAGGCTTCAATCAAATCCAGGCGTAGCGCTTCGTGAAGTGTCAGGAGCACTGGTTTGTTGTCGTCCATTTTTCTCTCATCTGTCGGCCATATCAGATCCACAGGTGAGGGAAGGGCTCATCGCTTCAGGCTGGGGATAAAATCCTGCGGACTGGCCAGCACCGGGTTGATCGCCCTGAGCTCTTCCAGTGCACGCTCCTGAGCGCGCCTGCGGGGCATTTTTGTACTGCGCATTCGCTTTCCTTCAGCCTCCAGCTCGTCCTGTTTCTGCTGTGCCAGCCTCAGAACGGCACCCAGTCGTTTGTTATCAACAACCGCCCCCTGATCAACGCAGGTCAGTTTATCGAAAATCTTATAACCCAGTGGCCGGTGCTGATGCCGGAAAGTAATGCTTCCGTCAGGGTAATCATAAACGGTAATTTTTTCACCTGCTATGCGCGTATTTTGTTCGGTGGGTTCAATGATATACATGACTTTATCATACTGAAAAGTCAGTGCTTTCGATAAGGTCCGCAGCTCCTGCCAGGCGAAGATATCATTCAGCTCCAGTGGACTCTGTGTGACCGCACGGTGCAGATCTTTAGGGTATTTTGCCGGCCGGGAGAAACGACGGTTAAAATCAGACATGAAATGTTCAATCCACTGATTGGCTTCAGCAACCGAGCTGATGTTCTGCAGGCGCATCTCTTTAATCAGTCGATCCTGGAGCGTTTTATTTACCCGTTCCACGCGACCTTTTGCCTGGCTGCTGTTGGCACAAATCAATTCGATCGCCAGTTCCCGGAGAGCCCGTCCGAACTGGGTTGTGCCGGTACGTCGGCTCTCGGGTCCGCTGACCCTGAACACCGCATGCTTGTCGCTGTAAAATGCGACAGGTTTACCATGTTTATCAATGTATTGCCGGGTAGCCATCATGTAGTCAAACGCGTTTTCTGAATCACAGAATCGCAGGTGCATCAGGCGACCTGTGGCGTCATCCATGAAGACCAGAAGACAGCATTTTGGGGCTCTTCCTTCGAACCAGTCATGGTGAGAGCCATCGATCTGAACCAGTTCGCCGAAACAGTCGCGACGATAGCGCGGCTGGTAAACCCGGGTTCGCCGGCGGGAATGAGGACGCCAGAGACCGTCGGCTGTCATCCAGTTACGGATGGTTTCAACGGAGAGATATATATGATGGCGTTCAGCCAGTTTTTCGGTTGCGAGCGTTGGGCCAAAATCTGAATAGTGGCACCGGATCAAATCCAGGGCTTTACAGCGTGTTTCTTCATCGATCCGGTTGTTTGCAGGACGTCCACGGCGGGAAGATGCAAATGCGGTTGCGCCATCTGTCCGGTACAGACGCACAAGACGCTGCACCTGACGAACACTGAGCTTAAGTATGTCTGCTGCGTCGCGCTGAAGCAAAGCCCGGTCAAATACTCGCTGAATGATGCCAAGCCGGTAAAGTTCTTTGTCTGTCATAGTCACCAACATAAGATCGCGGTCCTGTGCTGAGCAAAATGAAGGCTTAGCGTACACGACGCGTGTGAATTGTGCTGAGACGACAATAACGCTTTGTGCTGACAACCTTGGTGCGCATAATGTGTGACTCGTTATGTTGAAAAGGCCGCTGCGAAAATAGAATCCCGCAGCGGCCTCTTTAGCATAACGTCATTATGCGCATTAGGGCGTCATTCCTCAGGGTTTCTTCTTCCAATCCCCTGTTTTTCATGGCTTTCTTTTATCATGTTAAAGTAGTGGTTTTCTGCCGCATCTACAATTTTTCCCATGCTGCGCCTTTCTGGGCCATCACGTCCGTCCAGACCTTCACCTTCTGGCCTCTCCATTTTTACAAAATTGTAGATTGTTTTTACGAGGAATCTTGCTAATTCTGCTCTTGCTACGGGGCTGTCATTCTCTGTTTCATTAAGTACTTGTATTATCTGGTCTTTGTTCATTACCTATACCTTTTATAGTGTGTCATTTGATCTTTGCATAATGGCGTATTTTTGTTTAATCGTTTGACGTCCAGCTTATCTTAATTCCGATTTCGCAAGCTCTGCTGTTGTTCGTTTTTTCGCCGCGAAGCGGTTCGGGGTTCTGTGACACCCGAACTTTAGTACGGTTTCCCGTATTTTCTTCCTGCTCGCTTATTTTTTTTTGCTTTCTGTCTTCAGGAACTTGCGGTAGTCGTCTTCTGTGATCGTCTCTAGCCCTTTGGCGATTATCCATTCGAGCATTTTGGTATCTTTAACTGGAACAGCTAGGGTTGATACCGCTCTAACGGTTTCTTTCTCTATTTTTCGCCATTGAACATCGTTTATGTGCTTTGTAGGCATGCTCTTTCCTCATTCTGCAAGCCTTTCATCATATCTCTAAATTCTTAGAAATGTTGACACTTAGTTTCTCAGGTCTTATAAAAGCACCATGAAATAATTTCTGAGAATCTAAGAAAGGGCGCAATGTTCTTCGACTGGTTAAGTATTGAACAGGATTTCGGCTTTCAACTTCCTATTCTCTCGGATGTTGCTTACCAGCGTATTCATCTTGAAAGTGGTGAGGCTAGTGCGCTTTCTCAGCCAACTTTTCAGCACCGGGGATCTTTCTGTGATGTCGTTTCTATTTCTATCCGTGGATCTGTTCTAAAAATGACGGGCAACCCTTCGCGGTGGGGGCGGCTTGATAATTTATTTGGCTTACCTACCGTTGATGCTTGCGTTATGGTTTTCAATAAGATCCTTCTTGATCTTAAATTGCCTGTTTTTACAAAATGCACTCGTTTAATGCCCGGTCAGTCTAAAGAAACCGAAAAAGCTCATATGGTCAGTGATGGGGCGTTAATTAAAGAGCTTCACATAACATCTAATAAATCTGTTGGCAAAGGGAATGAGGATGATTATATTTCAGGGCTTTCGACTCAACCCTATAGGAATAGTGTACCACGGTTGCATTCTAACGGTAAATCTGTTGACTGGTTGTCTAAAAAAGGGAATGTTAATCTTATTTATCCGACTGTATATAATAAGTCACATGAGATTGAGTTACATAGTTTATTAAAAATAAAAAATAAATTCTCTGAGCAGTCAAAAGAGTTTAATTATATTGTTAGTGTGATTGATTATTGTAAGGAAAATGGAATAGTCAGATTTGAACAAAAATTGAAGTCTCGTTTTATTCAAAAACACTCTCTAGGTTTTTGGGGGTTATCTGATTATTCTGTGTTAAATAAGTTACATTCTGATTTTCTGGCGCTTGATGAAAAGTTATCGGTGAATGCTATGGATTTTGAAACTATTAGTGAACATCTTATTACCCGTGGAATAGTTGAAACTACACGGGCAGCTAATACTACAGCTATGTACGCGATCCAATGGTTTCATGGTCATATTTTTGATTTAAGTAAAAATCAAGTTCGTATTCATCGGGCAAGACTCCGCAAGATTGGTATTGACATTGCGCAAAAATGTAATGTTTCGAAATTCTCTCTTGTTGTTGTCAAGCAAACGCGAGAGATTAAAGTGTCTGATTGTGTTATTCCATCGTGGTATGTAAAACCGTCTCATTTACGAGTTGCATAGAATATAAGGTGTTATTATGAGTAATTTACTTAATTTAGAAACTACTGTTACCGGAAAGATTAAACGTTTTAATAATAGTGGCGGTTTTTATTATACAACAATTGTTTCTCCTGCGGCTGATGCTTATAGCTTTCCGCCTGTCATTCGTATTAAATCAAAGAAATCACTAGGCCGTATTGGTGATGAAATTACCGATGTACATTGCCGCATTACTGGTTATGAACGGAGTTTCCCATACACTGATAAGCAAACAGGTGAGCAGTCTAAAGGGTATAACGTTGATATGCTGCTTGAATTATTAGAATGAGCTAAGGCGATACTTTTATGTCAGATGAGGTAATCATCAGGACAAAATACTGCAATCCGAATATGAGTTTTGGCAGCCCTGACGGATGCGATGAAGTGACTTTGAAATTACCGAAGTCAGAAGTCGTTAAATTACAGTCTTCGGTAGTTTCTCAGGATAAGCCTGTTCCCGATATTGATTATTCAGTCGCGGCTCAATTCTGGGGACTGGCTTTTACGACAACCTTTTTCCTGTGGCTCTTTGCAAAGGGAATAGGTGAAATTCTTAAACACGTAAGAAATGCATAAAAGGAGTTTTTATGTTTGGTAAGACTAAACAGGCTTTAACCCGTATTGGTGCTTTTACTCTGGCAGTTGCTGCACCTGCTGTATTTGCTGCTGATCCGGTGCATGGTGGCAGTGGAAACGGCATTGATCTCTCTTCGCTGACCAACAGCGTTAATTTCGGTTCTGTACTGACCGGGATTATGGCGGTAGCGGGTTCTCTGATTGTTCTGTATGCAGGTTCGGCGGGTGTTCGCTGGATTTTGCGTATGGTTCGTGGCGCTTAATTCATAAAGGTAAGGGGCGTAACAGCCCCTTTATATTTATGGCTCAATATCTTTTTGATTTTATGTGTTTTTTATGGGGGCTTTTATGCGCCTGGGCGGTCATTCAGGGTCTGGAAAGTTAGGTATTACTATATTGTCTTTACTGGTTTCATCCGGTGTACATGCTGATGCAGTAACAGCAGACGGATTTGGACGTGTAATCCAGCAAATGGTTGAAACCCGTGAAGCTCAGGTTGTTTCTCAATCTGCGGGGCGTGTATTCGCAACGGGTGCCAGTTCTCTCGGTATGGGCGCGGGTATCGCTGTCGCTGCGGAGGTTATACGCGAACGTCCTGACGTTTTTGATTCAATCCGCATGTGTGGCGAGAAAGTGGGTAATCCTCAGCTTTGCACCGGAACGTCAGTTTTCGCGGCTGCTTATGGCCTTGCGAAGCATACAATTGACGATTCGATATCTACGGGTATTTCAGGTTTTGGCAGTAATATGATGGCTGCCGGACAGACAACATGGGGATTGCTGGGGCAGGCTGCGGGTGTTATTTCCGTTGCTGACCTTGCTTTAAAGCAGGGCGCAAAAGCTGTTGAATATATTACAAGTGGAATAAAACAGGATGATGGAACTTATTTACTTAATTTGTCCAATGGCGCTACTGTTACTTCTTCTGTTGCACCTTCACCTAAAAGCCCTGTTGCTGTTTATTTGCCCTCTGATGCTACTGGCTTTTCTGCGAAGAATATTCAGGACTCGATAAGCCCTTATAATCATCAGGTTAAACCTGTTCAGATTGCGCCAACCTATTACAATATTGATGCACCACCGCCGATAAGCCAGCCATTTCCGAATGATGTATATCGTGTGTCAGTTAAGGGTACTAAATATCCTTATTCGACTGATATCAGGGATGCAAAGGGCGATGCTGTACTTGTCAGTGATAATCCGGTAATGATTGCGCTTTATAAGTCGATTAATGGTTATTCTCATTCCAATGTGACTTATCATGAGGCTTCTGACGACAATAACTTACATATCAGGATGCCAAGAAATTTTAAGGTTTATTCGGTTTCCGTTAAAGACTTTCAGTATGAAAAGCCGAATCCTTATTTTGGTGGATATTCATCGATTGTCACTGTTGTTTTATCTGTTGCGACAACAACGGTTACGCTTGAAAATTCATGGGATTTATGTAAAAGCGAGAAAGTACCTGCGCCGGGCAGTACGGCTGATAATCCCAAAATGCAGTGGAAAAGTATTTGCCACCCTGAGAAGGCCGTGTATAAAACGACGAATGATGTTCAGGATGTTAAAGACCAGATATTTTTTAATACAGAATTTGATACATCAAATTTACCTCAGGTAATTAATGGCGAGGTTATTGATAATATAGATTTCAAGCCAGAGGAACAGTTAAACCCGGCTGCGCTGGTTAATCTTATTAATGGCCTTGCAGGTCAGACTGTTGTTCAGGAAGGATATCAGGGGATACCGCTTGATAAACCTTTTACGGCGGCTGAACTGACGGCTGCGGCTAATGCTGTTGGCGTAAAACTTGATAAGGGCTTGCTTTATAGTCCTGTTGTTGTTCCTCAGTCATGGGTCAACGCCAGACCGGGGGCGGGAACGGATACTGGTGTTCATCCTGGCACAGGCACTGATACCGATACTTCTGTTGATTTAGGCGAAGACCCCGGCATTAAAGCGCCGGAACTTGAAAAACCGCCTACAGGTGAGGAAATTCTCAAGCCAATTACGGAATTAATGCCGGACATTAAAAACCTGAGTATTTCATCGAAGGATGTACAGTGCCCGGTGTGGTCGTTCGAACTCTGGGACAATAAATATTCCATTGATTCACACTGCGAACTTCTGGAAAAAATCAGGCCACTTCTGAAAGCGGTATTCCTGCTTATCTGGGGCATTATTTCGCTGCGTATCATTCTGACGGCGTGACGGAGGCGTTATGTTCGGTATTCTGGTTTCAGCCTTTAACGTGGCGCTGGGTTTTGTGCTGCGAACTGTGGTTGTCAAATTTATTTTGTTCTTTGGCCTGTACTTTGTCGTACAGGCGTTTGTTCCGGTTCTGGCGTCATTGCTGCCAAAGTCTGTTGATATTGCCGGGTTATTTTCTTCACTGCCTGACAGCGTATGGTATTTCGTGAATCTGTTTATGGTCACGGAAGGGATTAAACTGATGTTTTCAGCATTGTTAACGCGCTTTATTATTCGTCGCATTCCTCTGATTGGTTAATTTATGGCTATTTCTGCGTATGTGGGTATTCCGGGTAGCGGTAAATCTTACGAAGTAGTGGCAAGCGTCATTATTCCCGCCTGTATCGCGGGGCGTCGCATTGTCAGTAATATTTACGGCCTTGCCACGCAAAGTATTTATGATTACTGCGTTGATATTAAAAAGGCAGACAGGGAATCACTTGGTGAAATTTTACTTGTTCAGAATGAAGACGTTCAGAACGATAATTTCTTTCCCTACAAAACGGATTCAGGCATTGCGGATGATACGTTCTGCCGTCCGGGGATTTAATCTGTATTGATGAAGCATGGCGCATATGGGAGAACGATAAAGGGATTCCTGCAAATCATCGCTCTTTCATTGCAGAACATCGCCATTTTGCCGATGAAAAAACGGGCGTAACCTGTGATTTAGTGGTTATGAATCAGTCTGTTGCCAACCTTCCGCGATTCATTAAAGACCGGGTGGAAACAACGTATCGCATGAGTAAGCATGTGGCGCTGGGTCTGCATAACCGCTACCGTGTGGACGTATTTACGGGTATCAAACTGTTTAAGTCGAATCTGACGAACAGTTATCAGAATAAATATGACAAGGCGATATTCCCCCTATATAAATCCCATGAGAACGGGCAGGGAAGGGAACTTGTCACCGATAAACGTCAGAATATTTTCAGTTCTAAAATGTTGTGGTTTAAAGCTGTCGGGTTACTGATTCTGGCGGTAATTGCCATTTTTTATCTGTTCTGGTTTTTCACGTCAAACGGTAATTCAGAGCCTGAACAGCAGACTAAAGATTTACCCGCCGCAAATAATTCAGCGTCTTTTGTACCTGCCGCGCCATCTAAGCCCGTTGTGTCGGACAAATGGCGACTTGCCGGACGGCTTAAACGCGATGGTCAGGCATGGGTTGTTGTTGCAGACACGTCAGGCAGATTGCGTATAGAGCCGGCTTCGCAGTTCAGCTTTGACGGCATGATGATGACGGGTGAAATCGACGGCGAAACGGTGACGGTTTATTCAGGGGCGATACGATGAAGCTGATAACAGGTTTACTTTTTTTACTGGTTCCGGGGCTGGTTATGGCGAAGGGCGTTAGTCTGGAGCTCAACGCTGTTCCGCTGCCGCAGGCGCTGAACATGATTTACGTTCAGGTGCTCGATAAGCCGTTTATGCTTGACCCGGAGCTTGCCAAATCCGATAAGGTGGTGACGTTCCGTATCACGCCGGATATCGATGAACGGGCATTTATTAAGCGCTATCTCGGCAACATGAACATTGCGATTTACAACAAACAGGGCATTGACTACGTGGCGCCGTTCACGCCGAAAGCGTATGTGCCGCCGCAGGAGACCTTTGTTTATCGGCCTCGCTTCCGTTCCGTGGCGTATCTGTCTGACATTCTGGCCGGACAGTTTACCGGGCAGTTTAACAGTCAGCGTAACTCGTTACCGTCCGGGCAGATATCGCCGGAAGCGGCCGTAGCGGGTACGGCATCGGACTTTATGAACCGTACCGGGGATGTGCTGGTTTATTATGGCCGGAAGTCAGAGATTAAGCGGTTGCAGACGCTTTTACCGCTGATTGATACTGCCTCTGAAGAAGTGATTGTCGCAGCTTACGTGTTTGAGGTTCAGACCAGTGAGCGTAACGGTTCCGGGCTGGCACTGGCGGCGAAGCTGCTTTCCGGCAAGCTGAATATACAGATTGGCGCGTCTGGCGGCTTTGATAACTTTATCCGGGTGAATACAGGCTCTCTTGATGCGCTGTATGAGCTTTTCAGGACGGACAGTCGTTTTCATGTCGTCAGTTCCCCGCGGCTCAGGGTGAAGGATGGCGCATCTGCCACGTTTTCAGTCGGTAACGAGGTTCCGGTGCTGGGTCAGGTGAGCTACGCCGACAACAGGCCGATCCAGTCGATTGAATACCGCTCCAGTGGCGTTATCCTCGACGTGAAACCGCAAATCCGGACTGACAATATTGACCTTGTGATTAAGCAGCAGCTTTCCAGCTTTGCGAAGACGGATACGGGCGTGAATAACAGCCCGACGCTGATTAAGCGCGAGGTGAATACGGAGGTATCAGCGGCTGACGGGGATATTATTCTGCTGGGTGGCCTGGCTGAATCGAAGGTCACAAACGCCGATACCGGGTTCAGCTTTCTGCCAAAAGGCTGGCTCACCAGTTCATCTGACGAGAAGAACAAGACGGATATTCTTGTCGTGTTACAGGCGAAAAAAGTCAGGCGCGCCAGCGCCGCGCACGCACCGAGTTCCCACGAGGAGCGCGCGCGGTGATGGTGGCGACGGACGTATCATGCGGTGACGTGGCGGCATATCCGTTTTTTATGCCGTCAGGCATGGGAGGCGCTTAGCGCCGGAAGCCCCGCAGCGAAGCGAGGACATAAACAGCATTATGGCGTCAGCCATAATAATTCCCGGCACTGCAAAGCCTGTTTTTCATTCCGGCGTACTCAGAAGCGATACGGATGGCTGACGGTCGAAGACGAAAGAACGTACCAGCGATGACCGTTTAATGCCGTGGTGACGGTTACAGGCTGATTTCTGGCTTATCTGCGCACTGGTGCGCATAATGTGTGACTCGTTATGTTGAAAAGGCCGCTGCGAAAATAGAATCCCGCAGCGGCCTCTTTAGCATAACGTCATTATGCGCATTAGGGCGTCATTCCTCAGGGTTTCTTCTTCCAATCCCCTGTTTTTCATGGCTTTCTTTATCATGTTAAAGTAGTGGTTTTCTGCCGCATCTACAATTTTTCCCATGCTGCGCCTTTCTGGCCATCACGTCCGTCCAGACCTTCACCTTCTGGCCTCTCCATTTTTACAAAATTGTAGATTGTTTTTACGAGGAATCTTGCTAATTCTGCTCTTGCTACGGGGCTGTCATTCTCTGTTTCATTAAGTACTTGTATTATCTGGTCTTTGTTCATTACCTATACCTTTTATAGTGTGTCATTTGATCTTTGCATAATGGCGTATTTTTGTTTAATCGTTTGACGTCCAGCTTATCTTAATTCCGATTTCGCAAGCTCTGCTGTTGTTCGTTTTTTCGCCGCGAAGCGGTTCGGGGTTCTGTGACACCCGAACTTTAGTACGGTTTCCCGTATTTTCTTCCTGCTCGCTTATTTTTTTTTGCTTTCTGTCTTCAGGAACTTGCGGTAGTCGTCTTCTGTGATCGTCTCTAGCCCTTTGGCGATTATCCATTCGAGCATTTTGGTATCTTTAACTGGAACAGCTAGGGTTGATACCGCTCTAACGGTTTCTTTCTCTATTTTTCGCCATTGAACATCGTTTATGTGCTTTGTAGGCATGCTCTTTCCTCATTCTGCAAGCCTTTCATCATATCTCTAAATTCTTAGAAATGTTGACACTTAGTTTCTCAGGTCTTATAAAAGCACCATGAAATAATTTCTGAGAATCTAAGAAAGGGCGCAATGTTCTTCGACTGGTTAAGTATTGAACAGGATTTCGGCTTTCAACTTCCTATTCTCTCGGATGTTGCTTACCAGCGTATTCATCTTGAAAGTGGTGAGGCTAGTGCGCTTTCTCAGCCAACTTTTCAGCACCGGGGATCTTTCTGTGATGTCGTTTCTATTTCTATCCGTGGATCTGTTCTAAAAATGACGGGCAACCCTTCGCGGTGGGGGCGGCTTGATAATTTATTTGGCTTACCTACCGTTGATGCTTGCGTTATGGTTTTCAATAAGATCCTTCTTGATCTTAAATTGCCTGTTTTTACAAAATGCACTCGTTTAATGCCCGGTCAGTCTAAAGAAACCGAAAAAGCTCATATGGTCAGTGATGGGGCGTTAATTAAAGAGCTTCACATAACATCTAATAAATCTGTTGGCAAAGGGAATGAGGATGATTATATTTCAGGGCTTTCGACTCAACCCTATAGGAATAGTGTACCACGGTTGCATTCTAACGGTAAATCTGTTGACTGGTTGTCTAAAAAAGGGAATGTTAATCTTATTTATCCGACTGTATATAATAAGTCACATGAGATTGAGTTACATAGTTTATTAAAAATAAAAAATAAATTCTCTGAGCAGTCAAAAGAGTTTAATTATATTGTTAGTGTGATTGATTATTGTAAGGAAAATGGAATAGTCAGATTTG
Organism: Serratia sp. HRI; assembly: GCF_010119335.3. Lineage (NCBI taxonomy): Bacteria > Pseudomonadati > Pseudomonadota > Gammaproteobacteria > Enterobacterales > Yersiniaceae > Serratia > Serratia sp. HRI. The sequence continues at coordinate 5,490,047 of NZ_CP083690.1, forward strand.
AACAAAAATTGAAGTCTCGTTTATTCAAAAACACTCTCTAGGTTTTTGGGGGTTATCTGATTATTCTGTGTTAAATAAGTTACATTCTGATTTTCTGGCGCTTGATGAAAAGTTATCGGTGAATGCTATGGATTTTGAAACTATTAGTGAACATCTTATTACCCGTGGAATAGTTGAAACTACACGGGCAGCTAATACTACAGCTATGTACGCGATCCAATGGTTTCATGGTCATATTTTTGATTTAAGTAAAAATCAAGTTCGTATTCATCGGGCAAGACTCCGCAAGATTGGTATTGACATTGCGCAAAAATGTAATGTTTCGAAATTCTCTCTTGTTGTTGTCAAGCAAACGCGAGAGATTAAAGTGTCTGATTGTGTTATTCCATCGTGGTATGTAAAACCGTCTCATTTACGAGTTGCATAGAATATAAGGTGTTATTATGAGTAATTTACTTAATTTAGAAACTACTGTTACCGGAAAGATTAAACGTTTTAATAATAGTGGCGGTTTTTATTATACAACAATTGTTTCTCCTGCGGCTGATGCTTATAGCTTTCCGCCTGTCATTCGTATTAAATCAAAGAAATCACTAGGCCGTATTGGTGATGAAATTACCGATGTACATTGCCGCATTACTGGTTATGAACGGAGTTTCCATACACTGATAAGCAAACAGGTGAGCAGTCTAAAGGGTATAACGTTGATATGCTGCTTGAATTATTAGAATGAGCTAAGGCGATACTTTTATGTCAGATGAGGTAATCATCAGGACAAAATACTGCAATCCGAATATGAGTTTTGGCAGCCCTGACGGATGCGATGAAGTGACTTTGAAATTACCGAAGTCAGAAGTCGTTAAATTACAGTCTTCGGTAGTTTCTCAGGATAAGCCTGTTCCCGATATTGATTATTCAGTCGCGGCTCAATTCTGGGGACTGGCTTTTACGACAACCTTTTTCCTGTGGCTCTTTGCAAAGGGAATAGGTGAAATTCTTAAACACGTAAGAAATGCATAAAAGGAGTTTTTATGTTTGGTAAGACTAAACAGGCTTTAACCCGTATTGGTGCTTTTACTCTGGCAGTTGCTGCACCTGCTGTATTTGCTGCTGATCCGGTGCATGGTGGCAGTGGAAACGGCATTGATCTCTCTTCGCTGACCAACAGCGTTAATTTCGGTTCTGTACTGACCGGGATTATGGCGGTAGCGGGTTCTCTGATTGTTCTGTATGCAGGTTCGGCGGGTGTTCGCTGGATTTTGCGTATGGTTCGTGGCGCTTAATTCATAAAGGTAAGGGGCGTAACAGCCCTTTATATTTATGGCTCAATATCTTTTTGATTTTATGTGTTTTTTATGGGGGCTTTTATGCGCCTGGGCGGTCATTCAGGGTCTGGAAAGTTAGGTATTACTATATTGTCTTTACTGGTTTCATCCGGTGTACATGCTGATGCAGTAACAGCAGACGGATTTGGACGTGTAATCCAGCAAATGGTTGAAACCCGTGAAGCTCAGGTTGTTTCTCAATCTGCGGGCGTGTATTCGCAACGGGTGCCAGTTCTCTCGGTATGGGCGCGGGTATCGCTGTCGCTGCGGAGGTTATACGCGAACGTCCTGACGTTTTTGATTCAATCCGCATGTGTGGCGAGAAAGTGGGTAATCCTCAGCTTTGCACCGGAACGTCAGTTTTCGCGGCTGCTTATGGCCTTGCGAAGCATACAATTGACGATTCGATATCTACGGGTATTTCAGGTTTTGGCAGTAATATGATGGCTGCCGGACAGACAACATGGGGATTGCTGGGGCAGGCTGCGGGTGTTATTTCCGTTGCTGACCTTGCTTTAAAGCAGGGCGCAAAAGCTGTTGAATATATTACAAGTGGAATAAAACAGGATGATGGAACTTATTTACTTAATTTGTCCAATGGCGCTACTGTTACTTCTTCTGTTGCACCTTCACTAAAAGCCCTGTTGCTGTTTATTTGCCCTCTGATGCTACTGGCTTTTCTGCGAAGAATATTCAGGACTCGATAAGCCCTTATAATCATCAGGTTAAACCTGTTCAGATTGCGCCAACCTATTACAATATTGATGCACCACCGCCGATAAGCCAGCCATTTCCGAATGATGTATATCGTGTGTCAGTTAAGGGTACTAAATATCCTTATTCGACTGATATCAGGGATGCAAAGGGCGATGCTGTACTTGTCAGTGATAATCCGGTAATGATTGCGCTTTATAAGTCGATTAATGGTTATTCTCATTCCAATGTGACTTATCATGAGGCTTCTGACGACAATAACTTACATATCAGGATGCCAAGAAATTTTAAGGTTTATTCGGTTTCCGTTAAAGACTTTCAGTATGAAAAGCCGAATCCTTATTTTGGTGGATATTCATCGATTGTCACTGTTGTTTTATCTGTTGCGACAACAACGGTTACGCTTGAAAATTCATGGATTTATGTAAAAGCGAGAAAGTACCTGCGCCGGGCAGTACGGCTGATAATCCAAAATGCAGTGGAAAAGTATTTGCCACCCTGAGAAGGCCGTGTATAAAACGACGAATGATGTTCAGGATGTTAAAGACCAGATATTTTTTAATACAGAATTTGATACATCAAATTTACCTCAGGTAATTAATGGCGAGGTTATTGATAATATAGATTTCAAGCCAGAGGAACAGTTAAACCCGGCTGCGCTGGTTAATCTTATTAATGGCCTTGCAGGTCAGACTGTTGTTCAGGAAGGATATCAGGGGATACCGCTTGATAAACCTTTTACGGCGGCTGAACTGACGGCTGCGGCTAATGCTGTTGGCGTAAAACTTGATAAGGGCTTGCTTTATAGTCCTGTTGTTGTTCCTCAGTCATGGGTCAACGCCAGACCGGGGGCGGGAACGGATACTGGTGTTCATCCTGGCACAGGCACTGATACCGATACTTCTGTTGATTTAGGCGAAGACCCCGGCATTAAAGCGCCGGAACTTGAAAAACCGCCTACAGGTGAGGAAATTCTCAAGCCAATTACGGAATTAATGCCGGACATTAAAAACCTGAGTATTTCATCGAAGGATGTACAGTGCCCGGTGTGGTCGTTCGAACTCTGGGACAATAAATATTCCATTGATTCACACTGCGAACTTCTGGAAAAAATCAGGCCACTTCTGAAAGCGGTATTCCTGCTTATCTGGGGCATTATTTCGCTGCGTATCATTCTGACGGCGTGACGGAGGCGTTATGTTCGGTATTCTGGTTTCAGCCTTTAACGTGGCGCTGGGTTTTGTGCTGCGAACTGTGGTTGTCAAATTTATTTTGTTCTTTGGCCTGTACTTTGTCGTACAGGCGTTTGTTCCGGTTCTGGCGTCATTGCTGCCAAAGTCTGTTGATATTGCCGGGTTATTTTCTTCACTGCCTGACAGCGTATGGTATTTCGTGAATCTGTTTATGGTCACGGAAGGGATTAAACTGATGTTTTCAGCATTGTTAACGCGCTTTATTATTCGTCGCATTCCTCTGATTGGTTAATTTATGGCTATTTCTGCGTATGTGGGTATTCCGGGTAGCGGTAAATCTTACGAAGTAGTGGCAAGCGTCATTATTCCCGCCTGTATCGCGGGGCGTCGCATTGTCAGTAATATTTACGGCCTTGCCACGCAAAGTATTTATGATTACTGCGTTGATATTAAAAAGGCAGACAGGGAATCACTTGGTGAAATTTTACTTGTTCAGAATGAAGACGTTCAGAACGATAATTTCTTTCCCTACAAAACGGATTCAGGCATTGCGGATGATACGTTCTGCCGTCCGGGGGATTTAATCTGTATTGATGAAGCATGGCGCATATGGGAGAACGATAAAGGGATTCCTGCAAATCATCGCTCTTTCATTGCAGAACATCGCCATTTTGCCGATGAAAAAACGGGCGTAACCTGTGATTTAGTGGTTATGAATCAGTCTGTTGCCAACCTTCCGCGATTCATTAAAGACCGGGTGGAAACAACGTATCGCATGAGTAAGCATGTGGCGCTGGGTCTGCATAACCGCTACCGTGTGGACGTATTTACGGGTATCAAACTGTTTAAGTCGAATCTGACGAACAGTTATCAGAATAAATATGACAAGGCGATATTCCCCCTATATAAATCCCATGAGAACGGGCAGGGAAGGGAACTTGTCACCGATAAACGTCAGAATATTTTCAGTTCTAAAATGTTGTGGTTTAAAGCTGTCGGGTTACTGATTCTGGCGGTAATTGCCATTTTTTATCTGTTCTGGTTTTTCACGTCAAACGGTAATTCAGAGCCTGAACAGCAGACTAAAGATTTACCCGCCGCAAATAATTCAGCGTCTTTTGTACCTGCCGCGCCATCTAAGCCCGTTGTGTCGGACAAATGGCGACTTGCCGGACGGCTTAAACGCGATGGTCAGGCATGGGTTGTTGTTGCAGACACGTCAGGCAGATTGCGTATAGAGCCGGCTTCGCAGTTCAGCTTTGACGGCATGATGATGACGGGTGAAATCGACGGCGAAACGGTGACGGTTTATTCAGGGGCGATACGATGAAGCTGATAACAGGTTTACTTTTTTTACTGGTTCCGGGCTGGTTATGGCGAAGGGCGTTAGTCTGGAGCTCAACGCTGTTCCGCTGCCGCAGGCGCTGAACATGATTTACGTTCAGGTGCTCGATAAGCCGTTTATGCTTGACCCGGAGCTTGCCAAATCCGATAAGGTGGTGACGTTCCGTATCACGCCGGATATCGATGAACGGGCATTTATTAAGCGCTATCTCGGCAACATGAACATTGCGATTTACAACAAACAGGGCATTGACTACGTGGCGCCGTTCACGCCGAAAGCGTATGTGCCGCCGCAGGAGACCTTTGTTTATCGGCCTCGCTTCCGTTCCGTGGCGTATCTGTCTGACATTCTGGCCGGACAGTTTACCGGGCAGTTTAACAGTCAGCGTAACTCGTTACCGTCCGGGCAGATATCGCCGGAAGCGGCCGTAGCGGGTACGGCATCGGACTTTATGAACCGTACCGGGGATGTGCTGGTTTATTATGGCCGGAAGTCAGAGATTAAGCGGTTGCAGACGCTTTTACCGCTGATTGATACTGCCTCTGAAGAAGTGATTGTCGCAGCTTACGTGTTTGAGGTTCAGACCAGTGAGCGTAACGGTTCCGGGCTGGCACTGGCGGCGAAGCTGCTTTCCGGCAAGCTGAATATACAGATTGGCGCGTCTGGCGGCTTTGATAACTTTATCCGGGTGAATACAGGCTCTCTTGATGCGCTGTATGAGCTTTTCAGGACGGACAGTCGTTTTCATGTCGTCAGTTCCCCGCGGCTCAGGGTGAAGGATGGCGCATCTGCCACGTTTTCAGTCGGTAACGAGGTTCCGGTGCTGGGTCAGGTGAGCTACGCCGACAACAGGCCGATCCAGTCGATTGAATACCGCTCCAGTGGCGTTATCCTCGACGTGAAACCGCAAATCCGGACTGACAATATTGACCTTGTGATTAAGCAGCAGCTTTCCAGCTTTGCGAAGACGGATACGGGCGTGAATAACAGCCCGACGCTGATTAAGCGCGAGGTGAATACGGAGGTATCAGCGGCTGACGGGGATATTATTCTGCTGGGTGGCCTGGCTGAATCGAAGGTCACAAACGCCGATACCGGGTTCAGCTTTCTGCCAAAAGGCTGGCTCACCAGTTCATCTGACGAGAAGAACAAGACGGATATTCTTGTCGTGTTACAGGCGAAAAAAGTCAGGCGCGCCAGCGCCGCGCACGCACCGAGTTCCCACGAGGAGCGCGCGCGGTGATGGTGGCGACGGACGTATCATGCGGTGACGTGGCGGCATATCCGTTTTTTATGCCGTCAGGCATGGGAGGCGCTTAGCGCCGGAAGCCCCGCAGCGAAGCGAGGACATAAACAGCATTATGGCGTCAGCCATAATAATTCCCGGCACTGCAAAGCCTGTTTTTCATTCCGGCGTACTCAGAAGCGATACGGATGGCTGACGGTCGAAGACGAAAGAACGTACCAGCGATGACCGTTTAATGCCGTGGTGACGGTTACAGGCTGATTTCTGGCTTATCTGCGCACTTGTCTAGCCAATGTTGAAATGTCGTGCTGAAAACAAAGCTGACCTGACGTCAGTGGAGAGTCTGGACAATGCCTTTTTAAGGTTGAGTCAGGCTTTGGAGGAAGAACGTGGTTGCCAGGTTTTCTCGGCTATCATCAGTTTACGTACGGTCTCTTTTGAAATCCGGACACCGTATTCTGTGGTCAGAATTCGCCAGATGGCTGACGGATTCATACCCCGGCCGCGTGAGCGAATAAGCTGCAGTGCCTGATCTCTGATGGTGGTGTTTAACTGATGATTGCCGGGCTTTCCACGGCGCCGGCTGACCAGACCGGCTGGCCCCAGCTCGCGATAGCGCTTAATCAGGCGGGAGCACTGACGACGGGTGAGCTCCATGGACTCTGCCACTTCTGCCAGCGTGATTTCCCGCGCCATATAGGCTTCAATCAAATCCAGGCGTAGCGCTTCGTGAAGTGTCAGGAGCACTGGTTTGTTGTCGTCCATTTTTCTCTCATCTGTCGGCCATATCAGATCCACAGGTGAGGGAAGGGCTCATCGCTTCAGGCTGGGGATAAAATCCTGCGGACTGGCCAGCACCGGGTTGATCGCCCTGAGCTCTTCCAGTGCACGCTCCTGAGCGCGCCTGCGGGGCATTTTTGTACTGCGCATTCGCTTTCCTTCAGCCTCCAGCTCGTCCTGTTTCTGCTGTGCCAGCCTCAGAACGGCACCCAGTCGTTTGTTATCAACAACCGCCCCCTGATCAACGCAGGTCAGTTTATCGAAAATCTTATAACCCAGTGGCCGGTGCTGATGCCGGAAAGTAATGCTTCCGTCAGGGTAATCATAAACGGTAATTTTTTCACCTGCTATGCGCGTATTTTGTTCGGTGGGTTCAATGATATACATGACTTTATCATACTGAAAAGTCAGTGCTTTCGATAAGGTCCGCAGCTCCTGCCAGGCGAAGATATCATTCAGCTCCAGTGGACTCTGTGTGACCGCACGGTGCAGATCTTTAGGGTATTTTGCCGGCCGGGAGAAACGACGGTTAAAATCAGACATGAAATGTTCAATCCACTGATTGGCTTCAGCAACCGAGCTGATGTTCTGCAGGCGCATCTCTTTAATCAGTCGATCCTGGAGCGTTTTATTTACCCGTTCCACGCGACCTTTTGCCTGGCTGCTGTTGGCACAAATCAATTCGATCGCCAGTTCCCGGAGAGCCCGTCCGAACTGGGTTGTGCCGGTACGTCGGCTCTCGGGTCCGCTGACCCTGAACACCGCATGCTTGTCGCTGTAAAATGCGACAGGTTTACCATGTTTATCAATGTATTGCCGGGTAGCCATCATGTAGTCAAACGCGTTTTCTGAATCACAGAATCGCAGGTGCATCAGGCGACCTGTGGCGTCATCCATGAAGACCAGAAGACAGCATTTTGGGCTCTTCCTTCGAACCAGTCATGGTGAGAGCCATCGATCTGAACCAGTTCGCCGAAACAGTCGCGACGATAGCGCGGCTGGTAAACCCGGGTTCGCCGGCGGGAATGAGGACGCCAGAGACCGTCGGCTGTCATCCAGTTACGGATGGTTTCAACGGAGAGATATATATGATGGCGTTCAGCCAGTTTTTCGGTTGCGAGCGTTGGGCCAAAATCTGAATAGTGGCACCGGATCAAATCCAGGGCTTTACAGCGTGTTTCTTCATCGATCCGGTTGTTTGCAGGACGTCCACGGCGGGAAGATGCAAATGCGGTTGCGCCATCTGTCCGGTACAGACGCACAAGACGCTGCACCTGACGAACACTGAGCTTAAGTATGTCTGCTGCGTCGCGCTGAAGCAAAGCCCGGTCAAATACTCGCTGAATGATGCCAAGCCGGTAAAGTTCTTTGTCTGTCATAGTCACCAACATAAGATCGCGGTCCTGTGCTGAGCAAAATGAAGGCTTAGCGTACACGACGCGTGTGAATTGTGCTGAGACGACAATAACGCTTTGTGCTGACAACCTTGGTGCGCATAATGTGTGACTCGTTATGTTGAAAAGGCCGCTGCGAAAATAGAATCCCGCAGCGGCCTCTTTAGCATAACGTCATTATGCGCATTAGGGCGTCATTCCTCAGGGTTTCTTCTTCCAATCCCCTGTTTTTCATGGCTTTCTTTTATCATGTTAAAGTAGTGGTTTTCTGCCGCATCTACAATTTTTCCCATGCTGCGCCTTTCTGGGCCATCACGTCCGTCCAGACCTTCACCTTCTGGCCTCTCCATTTTTACAAAATTGTAGATTGTTTTTACGAGGAATCTTGCTAATTCTGCTCTTGCTACGGGGCTGTCATTCTCTGTTTCATTAAGTACTTGTATTATCTGGTCTTTGTTCATTACCTATACCTTTTATAGTGTGTCATTTGATCTTTGCATAATGGCGTATTTTTGTTTAATCGTTTGACGTCCAGCTTATCTTAATTCCGATTTCGCAAGCTCTGCTGTTGTTCGTTTTTTTCGCCGCGAAGCGGTTCGGGGTTCTGTGACACCCGAACTTTAGTACGGTTTCCCGTATTTTCTTCCTGCTCGCTTATTTTTTTTTGCTTTCTGTCTTCAGGAACTTGCGGTAGTCGTCTTCTGTGATCGTCTCTAGCCCTTTGGCGATTATCCATTCGAGCATTTTGGTATCTTTAACTGGAACAGCTAGGGTTGATACCGCTCTAACGGTTTCTTTCTCTATTTTTCGCCATTGAACATCGTTTATGTGCTTTGTAGGCATGCTCTTTCCTCATTCTGCAAGCCTTTCATCATATCTCTAAATTCTTAGAAATGTTGACACTTAGTTTCTCAGGTCTTATAAAAGCACCATGAAATAATTTCTGAGAATCTAAGAAAGGGCGCAATGTTCTTCGACTGGTTAAGTATTGAACAGGATTTCGGCTTTCAACTTCCTATTCTCTCGGATGTTGCTTACCAGCGTATTCATCTTGAAAGTGGTGAGGCTAGTGCGCTTTCTCAGCCAACTTTTCAGCACCGGGGATCTTTCTGTGATGTCGTTTCTATTTCTATCCGTGGATCTGTTCTAAAAATGACGGGCAACCCTTCGCGGTGGGGGCGGCTTGATAATTTATTTGGCTTACCTACCGTTGATGCTTGCGTTATGGTTTTCAATAAGATCCTTCTTGATCTTAAATTGCCTGTTTTTACAAAATGCACTCGTTTAATGCCCGGTCAGTCTAAAGAAACCGAAAAAGCTCATATGGTCAGTGATGGGGCGTTAATTAAAGAGCTTCACATAACATCTAATAAATCTGTTGGCAAAGGGAATGAGGATGATTATATTTCAGGGCTTTCGACTCAACCCTATAGGAATAGTGTACCACGGTTGCATTCTAACGGTAAATCTGTTGACTGGTTGTCTAAAAAAGGGAATGTTAATCTTATTTATCCGACTGTATATAATAAGTCACATGAGATTGAGTTACATAGTTTATTAAAAATAAAAAATAAATTCTCTGAGCAGTCAAAAGAGTTTAATTATATTGTTAGTGTGATTGATTATTGTAAGGAAAATGGAATAGTCAGATTTGAACAAAAATTGAAGTCTCGTTTTATTCAAAAACACTCTCTAGGTTTTTGGGGGTTATCTGATTATTCTGTGTTAAATAAGTTACATTCTGATTTTCTGGCGCTTGATGAAAAGTTATCGGTGAATGCTATGGATTTTGAAACTATTAGTGAACATCTTATTACCCGTGGAATAGTTGAAACTACACGGGCAGCTAATACTACAGCTATGTACGCGATCCAATGGTTTCATGGTCATATTTTTGATTTAAGTAAAAATCAAGTTCGTATTCATCGGGCAAGACTCCGCAAGATTGGTATTGACATTGCGCAAAAATGTAATGTTTCGAAATTCTCTCTTGTTGTTGTCAAGCAAACGCGAGAGATTAAAGTGTCTGATTGTGTTATTCCATCGTGGTATGTAAAACCGTCTCATTTACGAGTTGCATAGAATATAAGGTGTTATTATGAGTAATTTACTTAATTTAGAAACTACTGTTACCGGAAAGATTAAACGTTTTAATAATAGTGGCGGTTTTTATTATACAACAATTGTTTCTCCTGCGGCTGATGCTTATAGCTTTCCGCCTGTCATTCGTATTAAATCAAAGAAATCACTAGGCCGTATTGGTGATGAAATTACCGATGTACATTGCCGCATTACTGGTTATGAACGGAGTTTCCCATACACTGATAAGCAAACAGGTGAGCAGTCTAAAGGGTATAACGTTGATATGCTGCTTGAATTATTAGAATGAGCTAAGGCGATACTTTTATGTCAGATGAGGTAATCATCAGGACAAAATACTGCAATCCGAATATGAGTTTTGGCAGCCCTGACGGATGCGATGAAGTGACTTTGAAATTACCGAAGTCAGAAGTCGTTAAATTACAGTCTTCGGTAGTTTCTCAGGATAAGCCTGTTCCCGATATTGATTATTCAGTCGCGGCTCAATTCTGGGGACTGGCTTTTACGACAACCTTTTTCCTGTGGCTCTTTGCAAAGGGAATAGGTGAAATTCTTAAACACGTAAGAAATGCATAAAAGGAGTTTTTATGTTTGGTAAGACTAAACAGCTTTAACCCGTATTGGTGCTTTTACTCTGGCAGTTGCTGCACCTGCTGTATTTGCTGCTGATCCGGTGCATGGTGGCAGTGGAAACGGCATTGATCTCTCTTCGCTGACCAACAGCGTTAATTTCGGTTCTGTACTGACCGGGATTATGGCGGTAGCGGGTTCTCTGATTGTTCTGTATGCAGGTTCGGCGGGTGTTCGCTGGATTTTGCGTATGGTTCGTGGCGCTTAATTCATAAAGGTAAGGGGCGTAACAGCCCCTTTATATTTATGGCTCAATATCTTTTTGATTTTATGTGTTTTTTATGGGGGCTTTTATGCGCCTGGGCGGTCATTCAGGGTCTGGAAAGTTAGGTATTACTATATTGTCTTTACTGGTTTCATCCGGTGTACATGCTGATGCAGTAACAGCAGACGGATTTGGACGTGTAATCCAGCAAATGGTTGAAACCCGTGAAGCTCAGGTTGTTTCTCAATCTGCGGGGCGTGTATTCGCAACGGGTGCCAGTTCTCTCGGTATGGGCGCGGGTATCGCTGTCGCTGCGGAGGTTATACGCGAACGTCCTGACGTTTTTGATTCAATCCGCATGTGTGGCGAGAAAGTGGGTAATCCTCAGCTTTGCACCGGAACGTCAGTTTTCGCGGCTGCTTATGGCCTTGCGAAGCATACAATTGACGATTCGATATCTACGGGTATTTCAGGTTTTGGCAGTAATATGATGGCTGCCGGACAGACAACATGGGGATTGCTGGGGCAGGCTGCGGGTGTTATTTCCGTTGCTGACCTTGCTTTAAAGCAGGGCGCAAAAGCTGTTGAATATATTACAAGTGGAATAAAACAGGATGATGGAACTTATTTACTTAATTTGTCCAATGGCGCTACTGTTACTTCTTCTGTTGCACCTTCACCTAAAAGCCCTGTGCTGTTTATTTGCCCTCTGATGCTACTGGCTTTTCTGCGAAGAATATTCAGGACTCGATAAGCCCTTATAATCATCAGGTTAAACCTGTTCAGATTGCGCCAACCTATTACAATATTGATGCACCACCGCCGATAAGCCAGCCATTTCCGAATGATGTATATCGTGTGTCAGTTAAGGGTACTAAATATCCTTATTCGACTGATATCAGGGATGCAAAGGGCGATGCTGTACTTGTCAGTGATAATCCGGTAATGATTGCGCTTTATAAGTCGATTAATGGTTATTCTCATTCCAATGTGACTTATCATGAGGCTTCTGACGACAATAACTTACATATCAGGATGCCAAGAAATTTTAAGGTTTATTCGGTTTCCGTTAAAGACTTTCAGTATGAAAAGCCGAATCCTTATTTTGGTGGATATTCATCGATTGTCACTGTTGTTTTATCTGTTGCGACAACAACGGTTACGCTTGAAAATTCATGGGATTTATGTAAAAGCGAGAAAGTACCTGCGCCGGGCAGTACGGCTGATAATCCCAAAATGCAGTGGAAAAGTATTTGCCACCCTGAGAAGGCCGTGTATAAAACGACGAATGATGTTCAGGATGTTAAAGACCAGATATTTTTTAATACAGAATTTGATACATCAAATTTACCTCAGGTAATTAATGGCGAGGTTATTGATAATATAGATTTCAAGCCAGAGGAACAGTTAAACCCGGCTGCGCTGGTTAATCTTATTAATGGCCTTGCAGGTCAGACTGTTGTTCAGGAAGGATATCAGGGATACCGCTTGATAAACCTTTTACGGCGGCTGAACTGACGGCTGCGGCTAATGCTGTTGGCGTAAAACTTGATAAGGGCTTGCTTTATAGTCCTGTTGTTGTTCCTCAGTCATGGGTCAACGCCAGACCGGGGGCGGGAACGGATACTGGTGTTCATCCTGGCACAGGCACTGATACCGATACTTCTGTTGATTTAGGCGAAGACCCCGGCATTAAAGCGCCGGAACTTGAAAAACCGCCTACAGGTGAGGAAATTCTCAAGCCAATTACGGAATTAATGCCGGACATTAAAAACCTGAGTATTTCATCGAAGGATGTACAGTGCCCGGTGTGGTCGTTCGAACTCTGGGACAATAAATATTCCATTGATTCACACTGCGAACTTCTGGAAAAAATCAGGCCACTTCTGAAAGCGGTATTCCTGCTTATCTGGGGCATTATTTCGCTGCGTATCATTCTGACGGCGTGACGGAGGCGTTATGTTTCGGTATTCTGGTTTCAGCCTTTAACGTGGCGCTGGGTTTTGTGCTGCGAACTGTGGTTGTCAAATTTATTTTGTTCTTTGGCCTGTACTTTGTCGTACAGGCGTTTGTTCCGGTTCTGGCGTCATTGCTGCCAAAGTCTGTTGATATTGCCGGGTTATTTTCTTCACTGCCTGACAGCGTATGGTATTTCGTGAATCTGTTTATGGTCACGGAAGGGATTAAACTGATGTTTTCAGCATTGTTAACGCGCTTTATTATTCGTCGCATTCCTCTGATTGGTTAATTTATGGCTATTTCTGCGTATGTGGGTATTCCGGGTAGCGGTAAATCTTACGAAGTAGTGGCAAGCGTCATTATTCCCGCCTGTATCGCGGGGCGTCGCATTGTCAGTAATATTTACGGCCTTGCCACGCAAAGTATTTATGATTACTGCGTTGATATTAAAAAGGCAGACAGGGAATCACTTGGTGAAATTTTACTTGTTCAGAATGAAGACGTTCAGAACGATAATTTCTTTCCCTACAAAACGGATTCAGGCATTGCGGATGATACGTTCTGCCGTCCGGGGATTTAATCTGTATTGATGAAGCATGGCGCATATGGGAGAACGATAAAGGGATTCCTGCAAATCATCGCTCTTTCATTGCAGAACATCGCCATTTTGCCGATGAAAAAACGGGCGTAACCTGTGATTTAGTGGTTATGAATCAGTCTGTTGCCAACCTTCCGCGATTCATTAAAGACCGGGTGGAAACAACGTATCGCATGAGTAAGCATGTGGCGCTGGGTCTGCATAACCGCTACCGTGTGGACGTATTTACGGGTATCAAACTGTTTAAGTCGAATCTGACGAACAGTTATCAGAATAAATATGACAAGGCGATATTCCCCCTATATAAATCCCATGAGAACGGGCAGGGAAGGGAACTTGTCACCGATAAACGTCAGAATATTTTCAGTTCTAAAATGTTGTGGTTTAAAGCTGTCGGGTTACTGATTCTGGCGGTAATTGCCATTTTTTATCTGTTCTGGTTTTTCACGTCAAACGGTAATTCAGAGCCTGAACAGCAGACTAAAGATTTACCCGCCGCAAATAATTCAGCGTCTTTTGTACCTGCCGCGCCATCTAAGCCCGTTGTGTCGGACAAATGGCGACTTGCCGGACGGCTTAAACGCGATGGTCAGGCATGGGTTGTTGTTGCAGACACGTCAGGCAGATTGCGTATAGAGCCGGCTTCGCAGTTCAGCTTTGACGGCATGATGATGACGGGTGAAATCGACGGCGAAACGGTGACGGTTTATTCAGGGGCGATACGATGAAGCTGATAACAGGTTTACTTTTTTTACTGGTTCCGGGGCTGGTTATGGCGAAGGGCGTTAGTCTGGAGCTCAACGCTGTTCCGCTGCCGCAGGCGCTGAACATGATTTACGTTCAGGTGCTCGATAAGCCGTTTATGCTTGACCCGGAGCTTGCCAAATCCGATAAGGTGGTGACGTTCCGTATCACGCCGGATATCGATGAACGGGCATTTATTAAGCGCTATCTCGGCAACATGAACATTGCGATTTACAACAAACAGGGCATTGACTACGTGGCGCCGTTCACGCCGAAAGCGTATGTGCCGCCGCAGGAGACCTTTGTTTATCGGCCTCGCTTCCGTTCCGTGGCGTATCTGTCTGACATTCTGGCCGGACAGTTTACCGGGCAGTTTAACAGTCAGCGTAACTCGTTACCGTCCGGGCAGATATCGCCGGAAGCGGCCGTAGCGGGTACGGCATCGGACTTTATGAACCGTACCGGGGATGTGCTGGTTTATTATGGCCGGAAGTCAGAGATTAAGCGGTTGCAGACGCTTTTACCGCTGATTGATACTGCCTCTGAAGAAGTGATTGTCGCAGCTTACGTGTTTGAGGTTCAGACCAGTGAGCGTAACGGTTCCGGGCTGGCACTGGCGGCGAAGCTGCTTTCCGGCAAGCTGAATATACAGATTGGCGCGTCTGGCGGCTTTGATAACTTTATCCGGGTGAATACAGGCTCTCTTGATGCGCTGTATGAGCTTTTCAGGACGGACAGTCGTTTTCATGTCGTCAGTTCCCCGCGGCTCAGGGTGAAGGATGGCGCATCTGCCACGTTTTCAGTCGGTAACGAGGTTCCGGTGCTGGGTCAGGTGAGCTACGCCGACAACAGGCCGATCCAGTCGATTGAATACCGCTCCAGTGGCGTTATCCTCGACGTGAAACCGCAAATCCGGACTGACAATATTGACCTTGTGATTAAGCAGCAGCTTTCCAGCTTTGCGAAGACGGATACGGGCGTGAATAACAGCCCGACGCTGATTAAGCGCGAGGTGAATACGGAGGTATCAGCGGCTGACGGGGATATTATTCTGCTGGGTGGCCTGGCTGAATCGAAGGTCACAAACGCCGATACCGGGTTCAGCTTTCTGCCAAAAGGCTGGCTCACCAGTTCATCTGACGAGAAGAACAAGACGGATATTCTTGTCGTGTTACAGGCGAAAAAAGTCAGGCGCGCCAGCGCCGCGCACGCACCGAGTTCCCACGAGGAGCGCGCGCGGTGATGGTGGCGACGGACGTATCATGCGGTGACGTGGCGGCATATCCGTTTTTTATGCCGTCAGGCATGGGAGGCGCTTAGCGCCGGAAGCCCCGCAGCGAAGCGAGGACATAAACAGCATTATGGCGTCAGCCATAATAATTCCCGGCACTGCAAAGCCTGTTTTTCATTCCGGCGTACTCAGAAGCGATACGGATGGCTGACGGTCGAAGACGAAAGAACGTACCAGCGATGACCGTTTAATGCCGTGGTGACGGTTACAGGCTGATTTCTGGCTTATCTGCGCACTGGTGCGCATAATGTGTGACTCGTTATGTTGAAAAGGCCGCTGCGAAAATAGAATCCCGCAGCGGCCTCTTTAGCATAACGTCATTATGCGCATTAGGGCGTCATTCCTCAGGGTTTCTTCTTCCAATCCCCTGTTTTTCATGGCTTTCTTTTATCATGTTAAAGTAGTGGTTTTCTGCCGCATCTACAATTTTTCCCATGCTGCGCCTTTCTGGGCCATCACGTCCGTCCAGACCTTCACCTTCTGGCCTCTCCATTTTTACAAAATTGTAGATTGTTTTTACGAGGAATCTTGCTAATTCTGCTCTTGCTACGGGGCTGTCATTCTCTGTTTCATTAAGTACTTGTATTATCTGGTCTTTGTTCATTACCTATACCTTTTATAGTGTGTCATTTGATCTTTGCATAATGGCGTATTTTTGTTTAATCGTTTGACGTCCAGCTTATCTTAATTCCGATTTCGCAAGCTCTGCTGTTGTTCGTTTTTTTCGCCGCGAAGCGGTTCGGGGTTCTGTGACACCCGAACTTTAGTACGGTTTCCCGTATTTCTTCCTGCTCGCTTATTTTTTTTTGCTTTCTGTCTTCAGGAACTTGCGGTAGTCGTCTTCTGTGATCGTCTCTAGCCCTTTGGCGATTATCCATTCGAGCATTTTGGTATCTTTAACTGGAACAGCTAGGGTTGATTACCGCTCTAACGGTTTCTTTCTCTATTTTTCGCCATTGAACATCGTTTATGTGCTTTGTAGGCATGCTCTTTCCTCATTCTGCAAGCCTTTCATCATATCTCTAAATTCTTAGAAATGTTGACACTTAGTTTCTCAGGTCTTATAAAAGCACCATGAAATAATTTCTGAGAATCTAAGAAAGGGCGCAATGTTCTTCGACTGGTTAAGTATTGAACAGGATTTCGGCTTTCAACTTCCTATTCTCTCGGATGTGCTTACCAGCGTATTCATCTTGAAAGTGGTGAGGCTAGTGCGCTTTCTCAGCCAACTTTTCAGCACCGGGATCTTTCTGTGATGTCGTTTCTATTTCTATCCGTGGATCTGTTCTAAAAATGACGGGCAACCCTTCGCGGTGGGGGCGGCTTGATAATTTATTTGGCTTAACCTACCGTTGATGCTTGCGTTATGGTTTTCAATAAGATCCTTCTTGATCTTAAATTGCCTGTTTTTTACAAAATGCACTCGTTTAATGCCCGGTCAGTCTAAAGAAACCGAAAAAGCTCATATGGTCAGTGATGGGGCGTTAATTTAAAGAGCTTCACATAACATCTAATAAATCTGTTGGCAAAGGGAATGAGGATGATTATATTTCAGGGCTTTCGACTCAACCCTATAGGAATAGTGTACCACGGTTGCATTCTAACGGTAAAATCTGTTTGACTGGTTGTCTAAAAAAGGGAATGTTATCTTATTTATCCGACTGTATATAATAAGTCACATGAGATTGAGTTACATAGTTTATTAAAAATAAAAAATAAATTCTCTGAGCAGTCAAAAGAGTTTAATTATATTGTTAGTGTGATTGATTATTGTAAGGAAAATGGAATAGTCAGATTTGAACAAAAATTGAAGTCTCGTTTTATTCAAAAACACTCTCTAGGTTTTTGGGGGTTATCTGATTATTCTGTGTTAAATAAGTTACATTCTGATTTTCTGGCGCTTGATGAAAAGTTATCGGTGAATGCTATGGATTTTGAAACTATTAGTGAACATCTTATTACCCGTGGAATAGTTGAAACTACACGGGCAGCTAATACTACAGCTATGTACGCGATCCAATGGTTTCATGGTCATATTTTTGATTTAAGTAAAAATCAAGTTCGTATTCATCGGGCAAGACTCCGCAAGATTGGTATTGACATTGCGCAAAAATGTAATGTTTCGAAATTCTCTCTTGTTGTTGTCAAGCAAACGCGAGAGATTAAAGTGTCTGATTGTGTTATTCCATCGTGGTATGTAAAACCGTCTCATTTACGAGTTGCATAGAATATAAGGTGTTATTATGAGTAATTTACTTAATTTAGAAACTACTGTTACCGGAAAGATTAAACGTTTTAATAATAGTGGCGGTTTTTATTATAACAATTGTTTCTCCTGCGGCTGATGCTTATAGCTTTCCGCCTGTCATTCGTATTAAATCAAAGAAATCACTAGGCCGTATTGGTGATGAAATTACCGATGTACATTGCCGCATTACTGGTTATGAACGGAGTTTCCCATACACTGATAAGCAAACAGGTGAGCAGTCTAAAGGGTATAACGTTGATATGCTGCTTGAATTATTAGAATGAGCTAAGGCGATACTTTTATGTCAGATGAGGTAATCATCAGGACAAAATACTGCAATCCGAATATGAGTTTTGGCAGCCCTGACGGATGCGATGAAGTGACTTTGAAATTACCGAAGTCAGAAGTCGTTAAATTACAGTCTTCGGTAGTTTCTCAGGATAAGCCTGTTCCCGATATTGATTATTCAGTCGCGGCTCAATTCTGGGGACTGGCTTTTACGACAACCTTTTTCCTGTGGCTCTTTGCAAAGGGAATAGGTGAAATTCTTAAACACGTAAGAAATGCATAAAAGGAGTTTTTATGTTTGGTAAGACTAAACAGGCTTTAACCCGTATTGGTGCTTTTACTCTGGCAGTTGCTGCACCTGCTGTATTTGCTGCTGATCCGGTGCATGGTGGCAGTGGAAACGGCATTGATCTCTCTTCGCTGACCAACAGCGTTAATTTCGGTTCTGTACTGACCGGGATTATGGCGGTAGCGGGTTCTCTGATTGTTCTGTATGCAGGTTCGGCGGGTGTTCGCTGGATTTTGCGTATGGTTCGTGGCGCTTAATTCATAAAGGTAAGGGGCGTAACAGCCCCTTTATATTTATGGCTCAATATCTTTTTGATTTTATGTGTTTTTTATGGGGGCTTTTATGCGCCTGGGCGGTCATTCAGGGTCTGGAAAGTTAGGTATTACTATATTGTCTTTACTGGTTTCATCCGGTGTACATGCTGATGCAGTAACAGCAGACGGATTTGGACGTGTAATCCAGCAAATGGTTGAAACCCGTGAAGCTCAGGTTGTTTCTCAATCTGCGGGGCGTGTATTCGCAACGGGTGCCAGTTCTCTCGGTATGGGCGCGGGTATCGCTGTCGCTGCGGAGGTTATACGCGAACGTCCTGACGTTTTTGATTCAATCCGCATGTGTGGCGAGAAAGTGGGTAATCCTCAGCTTTGCACCGGAACGTCAGTTTTCGCGGCTGCTTATGGCCTTGCGAAGCATACAATTGACGATTCGATATCTACGGGTATTTCAGGTTTTGGCAGTAATATGATGGCTGCCGGACAGACAACATGGGGATTGCTGGGGCAGGCTGCGGGTGTTATTTCCGTTGCTGACCTTGCTTTAAAGCAGGGCGCAAAAGCTGTTGAATATATTACAAGTGGAATAAAACAGGATGATGGAACTTATTTACTTAATTTGTCCAATGGCGCTACTGTTACTTCTTCTGTTGCACCTTCACCTAAAAGCCCTGTTGCTGTTTATTTGCCCTCTGATGCTACTGGCTTTTCTGCGAAGAATATTCAGGACTCGATAAGCCCTTATAATCATCAGGTTAAACCTGTTCAGATTGCGCCAACCTATTACAATATTGATGCACCACCGCCGATAAGCCAGCCATTTCCGAATGATGTATATCGTGTGTCAGTTAAGGGTACTAAATATCCTTATTCGACTGATATCAGGGATGCAAAGGGCGATGCTGTACTTGTCAGTGATAATCCGGTAATGATTGCGCTTTATAAGTCGATTAATGGTTATTCTCATTCCAATGTGACTTATCATGAGGCTTCTGACGACAATAACTTACATATCAGGATGCCAAGAAATTTTAAGGTTTATTCGGTTTCCGTTAAAGACTTTCAGTATGAAAAGCCGAATCCTTATTTTGGTGGATATTCATCGATTGTCACTGTTGTTTTATCTGTTGCGACAACAACGGTTACGCTTGAAAATTCATGGGATTTATGTAAAAGCGAGAAAGTACCTGCGCCGGGCAGTACGGCTGATAATCCCAAAATGCAGTGGAAAAGTATTTGCCACCCTGAGAAGGCCGTGTATAAAACGACGAATGATGTTCAGGATGTTAAAGACCAGATATTTTTTAATACAGAATTTGATACATCAAATTTACCTCAGGTAATTAATGGCGAGGTTATTGATAATATAGATTTCAAGCCAGAGGAACAGTTAAACCCGGCTGCTGGTTAATCTTATTAATGGCCTTGCAGGTCAGACTGTTGTTCAGGAAGGATATCAGGGGATACCGCTTGATAAACCTTTTACGGCGGCTGAACTGACGGCTGCGGCTAATGCTGTTGGCGTAAAACTTGATAAGGGCTTGCTTTATAGTCCTGTTGTTGTTCCTCAGTCATGGGTCAACGCCAGACCGGGGGCGGGAACGGATACTGGTGTTCATCCTGGCACAGGCACTGATACCGATACTTCTGTTGATTTAGGCGAAGACCCCGGCATTAAAGCGCCGGAACTTGAAAAACCGCCTACAGGTGAGGAAATTCTCAAGCCAATTACGGAATTAATGCCGGACATTAAAAACCTGAGTATTTCATCGAAGGATGTACAGTGCCCGGTGTGGTCGTTCGAACTCTGGGACAATAAATATTCCATTGATTCACACTGCGAACTTCTGGAAAAAATCAGGCCACTTCTGAAAGCGGTATTCCTGCTTATCTGGGGCATTATTTCGCTGCGTATCATTCTGACGGCGTGACGGAGGCGTTATGTTCGGTATTCTGGTTTCAGCCTTTAACGTGGCGCTGGGTTTTGTGCTGCGAACTGTGGTTGTCAAATTTATTTTGTTCTTTGGCCTGTACTTTGTCGTACAGGCGTTTTGTTCCGGTTCTGGCGTCATTGCTGCCAAAGTCTGTTGATATTGCCGGGTTATTTTCTTCACTGCCTGACAGCGTATGGTATTTCGTGAATCTGTTTATGGTCACGGAAGGGATTAAACTGATGTTTTCAGCATTGTTAACGCGCTTTATTATTCGTCGCATTCCTCTGATTGGTTAATTTATGGCTATTTCTGCGTATGTGGGTATTCCGGGTAGCGGTAAATCTTACGAAGTAGTGGCAAGCGTCATTATTCCCGCCTGTATCGCGGGGCGTCGCATTGTCAGTAATATTTACGGCCTTGCCACGCAAAGTATTTATGATTACTGCGTTGATATTAAAAAGGCAGACAGGGAATCACTTGGTGAAATTTTACTTGTTCAGAATGAAGACGTTCAGAACGATAATTTCTTTCCCTACAAAACGGATTCAGGCATTGCGGATGATACGTTCTGCCGTCCGGGGGATTTAATCTGTATTGATGAAGCATGGCGCATATGGGAGAACGATAAAGGGATTCCTGCAAATCATCGCTCTTTCATTGCAGAACATCGCCATTTTGCCGATGAAAAAACGGGCGTAACCTGTGATTTAGTGGTTATGAATCAGTCTGTTGCCAACCTTCCGCGATTCATTAAAGACCGGGTGGAAACAACGTATCGCATGAGTAAGCATGTGGCGCTGGGTCTGCATAACCGCTACCGTGTGGACGTATTTACGGGTATCAAACTGTTTAAGTCGAATCTGACGAACAGTTATCAGAATAAATATGACAAGGCGATATTCCCCCTATATAAATCCCATGAGAACGGGCAGGGAAGGGAACTTGTCACCGATAAACGTCAGAATATTTTCAGTTCTAAAATGTTGTGGTTTAAAGCTGTCGGGTTACTGATTCTGGCGGTAATTGCCATTTTTTATCTGTTCTGGTTTTTCACGTCAAACGGTAATTCAGAGCCTGAACAGCAGACTAAAGATTTACCCGCCGCAAATAATTCAGCGTCTTTTGTACCTGCCGCGCCATCTAAGCCCGTTGTGTCGGACAAATGGCGACTTGCCGGACGGCTTAAACGCGATGGTCAGGCATGGGTTGTTGTTGCAGACACGTCAGGCAGATTGCGTATAGAGCCGGCTTCGCAGTTCAGCTTTGACGGCATGATGATGACGGGTGAAATCGACGGCGAAACGGTGACGGTTTATTCAGGGGCGATACGATGAAGCTGATAACAGGTTTACTTTTTTTACTGGTTCCGGGGCTGGTTATGGCGAAGGGCGTTAGTCTGGAGCTCAACGCTGTTCCGCTGCCGCAGGCGCTGAACATGATTTACGTTCAGGTGCTCGATAAGCCGTTTATGCTTGACCCGGAGCTTGCCAAATCCGATAAGGTGGTGACGTTCCGTATCACGCCGGATATCGATGAACGGGCATTTATTAAGCGCTATCTCGGCAACATGAACATTGCGATTTACAACAAACAGGGCATTGACTACGTGGCGCCGTTCACGCCGAAAGCGTATGTGCCGCCGCAGGAGACCTTTGTTTATCGGCCTCGCTTCCGTTCCGTGGCGTATCTGTCTGACATTCTGGCCGGACAGTTTACCGGGCAGTTTAACAGTCAGCGTAACTCGTTACCGTCCGGGCAGATATCGCCGGAAGCGGCCGTAGCGGGTACGGCATCGGACTTTATGAACCGTACCGGGGATGTGCTGGTTTATTATGGCCGGAAGTCAGAGATTAAGCGGTTGCAGACGCTTTTACCGCTGATTGATACTGCCTCTGAAGAAGTGATTGTCGCAGCTTACGTGTTTGAGGTTCAGACCAGTGAGCGTAACGGTTCCGGGCTGGCACTGGCGGCGAAGCTGCTTTCCGGCAAGCTGAATATACAGATTGGCGCGTCTGGCGGCTTTGATAACTTTATCCGGGTGAATACAGGCTCTCTTGATGCGCTGTATGAGCTTTTCAGGACGGACAGTCGTTTTCATGTCGTCAGTTCCCCGCGGCTCAGGGTGAAGGATGGCGCATCTGCCACGTTTTCAGTCGGTAACGAGGTTCCGGTGCTGGGTCAGGTGAGCTACGCCGACAACAGGCCGATCCAGTCGATTGAATACCGCTCCAGTGGCGTTATCCTCGACGTGAAACCGCAAATCCGGACTGACAATATTGACCTTGTGATTAAGCAGCAGCTTTCCAGCTTTGCGAAGACGGATACGGGCGTGAATAACAGCCCGACGCTGATTAAGCGCGAGGTGAATACGGAGGTATCAGCGGCTGACGGGGATATTATTCTGCTGGGTGGCCTGGCTGAATCGAAGGTCACAAACGCCGATACCGGGTTCAGCTTTCTGCCAAAAGGCTGGCTCACCAGTTCATCTGACGAGAAGAACAAGACGGATATTCTTGTCGTGTTACAGGCGAAAAAAGTCAGGCGCGCCAGCGCCGCGCACGCACCGAGTTCCCACGAGGAGCGCGCGCGGTGATGGTGGCGACGGACGTATCATGCGGTGACGTGGCGGCATATCCGTTTTTTATGCCGTCAGGCATGGGAGGCGCTTAGCGCCGGAAGCCCCGCAGCGAAGCGAGGACATAAACAGCATTATGGCGTCAGCCATAATAATTCCCGGCACTGCAAAGCCTGTTTTTCATTCCGGCGTACTCAGAAGCGATACGGATGGCTGACGGTCGAAGACGAAAGAACGTACCAGCGATGACCGTTTAATGCCGTGGTGACGGTTACAGGCTGATTTCTGGCTTATCTGCGCACTGGTGCGCATAATGTGTGACTCGTTATGTTGAAAAGGCCGCTGCGAAAATAGAATCCCGCAGCGGCCTCTTTAGCATAACGTCATTATGCGCATTAGGGCGTCATTCCTCAGGGTTTCTTCTTCCAATCCCCTGTTTTTCATGGCTTTCTTTTATCATGTTAAAGTAGTGGTTTTCTGCCGCATCTACAATTTTTCCCATGCTGCGCCTTTCTGGGCCATCACGTCCGTCCAGACCTTCACCTTCTGGCCTCTCCATTTTTACAAAATTGTAGATTGTTTTTACGAGGAATCTTGCTAATTCTGCTCTTGCTACGGGGCTGTCATTCTCTGTTTCATTAAGTACTTGTATTATCTGGTCTTTGTTCATTACCTATACCTTTTATAGTGTGTCATTTGATCTTTGCATAATGGCGTATTTTTGTTTAATCGTTTGACGTCCAGCTTATCTTAATTCCGATTTCGCAAGCTCTGCTGTTGTTCGTTTTTTCGCCGCGAAGCGGTTCGGGGTTCTGTGACACCCGAACTTTAGTACGGTTTCCCGTATTTTCTTCCTGCTCGCTTATTTTTTTTTGCTTTCTGTCTTCAGGAACTTGCGGTAGTCGTCTTCTGTGATCGTCTCTAGCCCTTTGGCGATTATCCATTCGAGCATTTTGGTATCTTTAACTGGAACAGCTAGGGTTGATACCGCTCTAACGGTTTCTTTCTCTATTTTTCGCCATTGAACATCGTTTATGTGCTTTGTAGGCATGCTCTTTCCTCATTCTGCAAGCCTTTCATCATATCTCTAAATTCTTAGAAATGTTGACACTTAGTTTCTCAGGTCTTATAAAAGCACCATGAAATAATTTCTGAGAATCTAAGAAAGGGCGCAATGTTCTTCGACTGGTTAAGTATTGAACAGGATTTCGGCTTTCAACTTCCTATTCTCTCGGATGTTGCTTACCAGCGTATTCATCTTGAAAGTGGTGAGGCTAGTGCGCTTTCTCAGCCAACTTTTCAGCACCGGGGATCTTTCTGTGATGTCGTTTCTATTTCTATCCGTGGATCTGTTCTAAAAATGACGGGCAACCCTTCGCGGTGGGGGCGGCTTGATAATTTATTTGGCTTACCTACCGTTGATGCTTGCGTTATGGTTTTCAATAAGATCCTTCTTGATCTTAAATTGCCTGTTTTTACAAAATGCACTCGTTTAATGCCCGGTCAGTCTAAAGAAACCGAAAAAGCTCATATGGTCAGTGATGGGGCGTTAATTAAAGAGCTTCACATAACATCTAATAAATCTGTTGGCAAAGGGAATGAGGATGATTATATTTCAGGGCTTTCGACTCAACCCTATAGGAATAGTGTACCACGGTTGCAT
Organism: Serratia sp. HRI; assembly: GCF_010119335.3. Taxonomy (NCBI): domain Bacteria; kingdom Pseudomonadati; phylum Pseudomonadota; class Gammaproteobacteria; order Enterobacterales; family Yersiniaceae; genus Serratia; species Serratia sp. HRI. Next base: position 5,514,840 of record NZ_CP083690.1, read on the forward strand.
TCTAACGGTAAATCTGTTGACTGGTTGTCTAAAAAAGGGAATGTTAATCTTATTTATCCGACTGTATATAATAAGTCACATGAGATTGAGTTACATAGTTTATTAAAAATAAAAAATAAATTCTCTGAGCAGTCAAAAGAGTTTAATTATATTGTTAGTGTGATTGATTATTGTAAGGAAAATGGAATAGTCAGATTTGAACAAAAATTGAAGTCTCGTTTTATTCAAAAACACTCTCTAGGTTTTTGGGGGTTATCTGATTATTCTGTGTTAAATAAGTTACATTCTGATTTTCTGGCGCTTGATGAAAAGTTATCGGTGAATGCTATGGATTTTGAAACTATTAGTGAACATCTTATTACCCGTGGAATAGTTGAAACTACACGGGCAGCTAATACTACAGCTATGTACGCGATCCAATGGTTTCATGGTCATATTTTTGATTTAAGTAAAAATCAAGTTCGTATTCATCGGGCAAGACTCCGCAAGATTGGTATTGACATTGCGCAAAAATGTAATGTTTCGAAATTCTCTCTTGTTGTTGTCAAGCAAACGCGAGAGATTAAAGTGTCTGATTGTGTTATTCCATCGTGGTATGTAAAACCGTCTCATTTACGAGTTGCATAGAATATAAGGTGTTATTATGAGTAATTTACTTAATTTAGAAACTACTGTTACCGGAAAGATTAAACGTTTTAATAATAGTGGCGGTTTTTATTATACAACAATTGTTTCTCCTGCGGCTGATGCTTATAGCTTTCCGCCTGTCATTCGTATTAAATCAAAGAAATCACTAGGCCGTATTGGTGATGAAATTACCGATGTACATTGCCGCATTACTGGTTATGAACGGAGTTTCCCATACACTGATAAGCAAACAGGTGAGCAGTCTAAAGGGTATAACGTTGATATGCTGCTTGAATTATTAGAATGAGCTAAGGCGATACTTTTATGTCAGATGAGGTAATCATCAGGACAAAATACTGCAATCCGAATATGAGTTTTGGCAGCCCTGACGGATGCGATGAAGTGACTTTGAAATTACCGAAGTCAGAAGTCGTTAAATTACAGTCTTCGGTAGTTTCTCAGGATAAGCCTGTTCCCGATATTGATTATTCAGTCGCGGCTCAATTCTGGGGACTGGCTTTTACGACAACCTTTTTCCTGTGGCTCTTTGCAAAGGGAATAGGTGAAATTCTTAAACACGTAAGAAATGCATAAAAGGAGTTTTTATGTTTGGTAAGACTAAACAGGCTTTAACCCGTATTGGTGCTTTTACTCTGGCAGTTGCTGCACCTGCTGTATTTGCTGCTGATCCGGTGCATGGTGGCAGTGGAAACGGCATTGATCTCTCTTCGCTGACCAACAGCGTTAATTTCGGTTCTGTACTGACCGGGATTATGGCGGTAGCGGGTTCTCTGATTGTTCTGTATGCAGGTTCGGCGGGTGTTCGCTGGATTTTGCGTATGGTTCGTGGCGCTTAATTCATAAAGGTAAGGGGCGTAACAGCCCCTTTATATTTATGGCTCAATATCTTTTTGATTTTATGTGTTTTTTATGGGGGCTTTTATGCGCCTGGGCGGTCATTCAGGGTCTGGAAAGTTAGGTATTACTATATTGTCTTTACTGGTTTCATCCGGTGTACATGCTGATGCAGTAACAGCAGACGGATTTGGACGTGTAATCCAGCAAATGGTTGAAACCCGTGAAGCTCAGGTTGTTTCTCAATCTGCGGGGCGTGTATTCGCAACGGGTGCCAGTTCTCTCGGTATGGGCGCGGGTATCGCTGTCGCTGCGGAGGTTATACGCGAACGTCCTGACGTTTTTGATTCAATCCGCATGTGTGGCGAGAAAGTGGGTAATCCTCAGCTTTGCACCGGAACGTCAGTTTTCGCGGCTGCTTATGGCCTTGCGAAGCATACAATTGACGATTCGATATCTACGGGTATTTCAGGTTTTGGCAGTAATATGATGGCTGCCGGACAGACAACATGGGGATTGCTGGGGCAGGCTGCGGGTGTTATTTCCGTTGCTGACCTTGCTTTAAAGCAGGGCGCAAAAGCTGTTGAATATATTACAAGTGGAATAAAACAGGATGATGGAACTTATTTACTTAATTTGTCCAATGGCGCTACTGTTACTTCTTCTGTTGCACCTTCACCTAAAAGCCCTGTTGCTGTTTATTTGCCCTCTGATGCTACTGGCTTTTCTGCGAAGAATATTCAGGACTCGATAAGCCCTTATAATCATCAGGTTAAACCTGTTCAGATTGCGCCAACCTATTACAATATTGATGCACCACCGCCGATAAGCCAGCCATTTCCGAATGATGTATATCGTGTGTCAGTTAAGGGTACTAAATATCCTTATTCGACTGATATCAGGGATGCAAAGGGCGATGCTGTACTTGTCAGTGATAATCCGGTAATGATTGCGCTTTATAAGTCGATTAATGGTTATTCTCATTCCAATGTGACTTATCATGAGGCTTCTGACGACAATAACTTACATATCAGGATGCCAAGAAATTTTAAGGTTTATTCGGTTTCCGTTAAAGACTTTCAGTATGAAAAGCCGAATCCTTATTTTGGTGGATATTCATCGATTGTCACTGTTGTTTTATCTGTTGCGACAACAACGGTTACGCTTGAAAATTCATGGGATTTATGTAAAAGCGAGAAAGTACCTGCGCCGGGCAGTACGGCTGATAATCCCAAAATGCAGTGGAAAAGTATTTGCCACCCTGAGAAGGCCGTGTATAAAACGACGAATGATGTTCAGGATGTTAAAGACCAGATATTTTTTAATACAGAATTTGATACATCAAATTTACCTCAGGTAATTAATGGCGAGGTTATTGATAATATAGATTTCAAGCCAGAGGAACAGTTAAACCCGGCTGCGCTGGTTAATCTTATTAATGGCCTTGCAGGTCAGACTGTTGTTCAGGAAGGATATCAGGGGATACCGCTTGATAAACCTTTTACGGCGGCTGAACTGACGGCTGCGGCTAATGCTGTTGGCGTAAAACTTGATAAGGGCTTGCTTTATAGTCCTGTTGTTGTTCCTCAGTCATGGGTCAACGCCAGACCGGGGGCGGGAACGGATACTGGTGTTCATCCTGGCACAGGCACTGATACCGATACTTCTGTTGATTTAGGCGAAGACCCCGGCATTAAAGCGCCGGAACTTGAAAAACCGCCTACAGGTGAGGAAATTCTCAAGCCAATTACGGAATTAATGCCGGACATTAAAAACCTGAGTATTTCATCGAAGGATGTACAGTGCCCGGTGTGGTCGTTCGAACTCTGGGACAATAAATATTCCATTGATTCACACTGCGAACTTCTGGAAAAAATCAGGCCACTTCTGAAAGCGGTATTCCTGCTTATCTGGGGCATTATTTCGCTGCGTATCATTCTGACGGCGTGACGGAGGCGTTATGTTCGGTATTCTGGTTTCAGCCTTTAACGTGGCGCTGGGTTTTGTGCTGCGAACTGTGGTTGTCAAATTTATTTTGTTCTTTGGCCTGTACTTTGTCGTACAGGCGTTTGTTCCGGTTCTGGCGTCATTGCTGCCAAAGTCTGTTGATATTGCCGGGTTATTTTCTTCACTGCCTGACAGCGTATGGTATTTCGTGAATCTGTTTATGGTCACGGAAGGGATTAAACTGATGTTTTCAGCATTGTTAACGCGCTTTATTATTCGTCGCATTCCTCTGATTGGTTAATTTATGGCTATTTCTGCGTATGTGGGTATTCCGGGTAGCGGTAAATCTTACGAAGTAGTGGCAAGCGTCATTATTCCCGCCTGTATCGCGGGGCGTCGCATTGTCAGTAATATTTACGGCCTTGCCACGCAAAGTATTTATGATTACTGCGTTGATATTAAAAAGGCAGACAGGGAATCACTTGGTGAAATTTTACTTGTTCAGAATGAAGACGTTCAGAACGATAATTTCTTTCCCTACAAAACGGATTCAGGCATTGCGGATGATACGTTCTGCCGTCCGGGGGATTTAATCTGTATTGATGAAGCATGGCGCATATGGGAGAACGATAAAGGGATTCCTGCAAATCATCGCTCTTTCATTGCAGAACATCGCCATTTTGCCGATGAAAAAACGGGCGTAACCTGTGATTTAGTGGTTATGAATCAGTCTGTTGCCAACCTTCCGCGATTCATTAAAGACCGGGTGGAAACAACGTATCGCATGAGTAAGCATGTGGCGCTGGGTCTGCATAACCGCTACCGTGTGGACGTATTTACGGGTATCAAACTGTTTAAGTCGAATCTGACGAACAGTTATCAGAATAAATATGACAAGGCGATATTCCCCCTATATAAATCCCATGAGAACGGGCAGGGAAGGGAACTTGTCACCGATAAACGTCAGAATATTTTCAGTTCTAAAATGTTGTGGTTTAAAGCTGTCGGGTTACTGATTCTGGCGGTAATTGCCATTTTTTATCTGTTCTGGTTTTTCACGTCAAACGGTAATTCAGAGCCTGAACAGCAGACTAAAGATTTACCCGCCGCAAATAATTCAGCGTCTTTTGTACCTGCCGCGCCATCTAAGCCCGTTGTGTCGGACAAATGGCGACTTGCCGGACGGCTTAAACGCGATGGTCAGGCATGGGTTGTTGTTGCAGACACGTCAGGCAGATTGCGTATAGAGCCGGCTTCGCAGTTCAGCTTTGACGGCATGATGATGACGGGTGAAATCGACGGCGAAACGGTGACGGTTTATTCAGGGGCGATACGATGAAGCTGATAACAGGTTTACTTTTTTTACTGGTTCCGGGGCTGGTTATGGCGAAGGGCGTTAGTCTGGAGCTCAACGCTGTTCCGCTGCCGCAGGCGCTGAACATGATTTACGTTCAGGTGCTCGATAAGCCGTTTATGCTTGACCCGGAGCTTGCCAAATCCGATAAGGTGGTGACGTTCCGTATCACGCCGGATATCGATGAACGGGCATTTATTAAGCGCTATCTCGGCAACATGAACATTGCGATTTACAACAAACAGGGCATTGACTACGTGGCGCCGTTCACGCCGAAAGCGTATGTGCCGCCGCAGGAGACCTTTGTTTATCGGCCTCGCTTCCGTTCCGTGGCGTATCTGTCTGACATTCTGGCCGGACAGTTTACCGGGCAGTTTAACAGTCAGCGTAACTCGTTACCGTCCGGGCAGATATCGCCGGAAGCGGCCGTAGCGGGTACGGCATCGGACTTTATGAACCGTACCGGGGATGTGCTGGTTTATTATGGCCGGAAGTCAGAGATTAAGCGGTTGCAGACGCTTTTACCGCTGATTGATACTGCCTCTGAAGAAGTGATTGTCGCAGCTTACGTGTTTGAGGTTCAGACCAGTGAGCGTAACGGTTCCGGGCTGGCACTGGCGGCGAAGCTGCTTTCCGGCAAGCTGAATATACAGATTGGCGCGTCTGGCGGCTTTGATAACTTTATCCGGGTGAATACAGGCTCTCTTGATGCGCTGTATGAGCTTTTCAGGACGGACAGTCGTTTTCATGTCGTCAGTTCCCCGCGGCTCAGGGTGAAGGATGGCGCATCTGCCACGTTTTCAGTCGGTAACGAGGTTCCGGTGCTGGGTCAGGTGAGCTACGCCGACAACAGGCCGATCCAGTCGATTGAATACCGCTCCAGTGGCGTTATCCTCGACGTGAAACCGCAAATCCGGACTGACAATATTGACCTTGTGATTAAGCAGCAGCTTTCCAGCTTTGCGAAGACGGATACGGGCGTGAATAACAGCCCGACGCTGATTAAGCGCGAGGTGAATACGGAGGTATCAGCGGCTGACGGGGATATTATTCTGCTGGGTGGCCTGGCTGAATCGAAGGTCACAAACGCCGATACCGGGTTCAGCTTTCTGCCAAAAGGCTGGCTCACCAGTTCATCTGACGAGAAGAACAAGACGGATATTCTTGTCGTGTTACAGGCGAAAAAAGTCAGGCGCGCCAGCGCCGCGCACGCACCGAGTTCCCACGAGGAGCGCGCGCGGTGATGGTGGCGACGGACGTATCATGCGGTGACGTGGCGGCATATCCGTTTTTTATGCCGTCAGGCATGGGAGGCGCTTAGCGCCGGAAGCCCCGCAGCGAAGCGAGGACATAAACAGCATTATGGCGTCAGCCATAATAATTCCCGGCACTGCAAAGCCTGTTTTTCATTCCGGCGTACTCAGAAGCGATACGGATGGCTGACGGTCGAAGACGAAAGAACGTACCAGCGATGACCGTTTAATGCCGTGGTGACGGTTACAGGCTGATTTCTGGCTTATCTGCGCACTGGTGCGCATAATGTGTGACTCGTTATGTTGAAAAGGCCGCTGCGAAAATAGAATCCCGCAGCGGCCTCTTTAGCATAACGTCATTATGCGCATTAGGGCGTCATTCCTCAGGGTTTCTTCTTCCAATCCCCTGTTTTTCATGGCTTTCTTTTATCATGTTAAAGTAGTGGTTTTCTGCCGCATCTACAATTTTTCCCATGCTGCGCCTTTCTGGGCCATCACGTCCGTCCAGACCTTCACCTTCTGGCCTCTCCATTTTTACAAAATTGTAGATTGTTTTTACGAGGAATCTTGCTAATTCTGCTCTTGCTACGGGGCTGTCATTCTCTGTTTCATTAAGTACTTGTATTATCTGGTCTTTGTTCATTACCTATACCTTTTATAGTGTGTCATTTGATCTTTGCATAATGGCGTATTTTTGTTTAATCGTTTGACGTCCAGCTTATCTTAATTCCGATTTCGCAAGCTCTGCTGTTGTTCGTTTTTTCGCCGCGAAGCGGTTCGGGGTTCTGTGACACCCGAACTTTAGTACGGTTTCCCGTATTTTCTTCCTGCTCGCTTATTTTTTTTTGCTTTCTGTCTTCAGGAACTTGCGGTAGTCGTCTTCTGTGATCGTCTCTAGCCCTTTGGCGATTATCCATTCGAGCATTTTGGTATCTTTAACTGGAACAGCTAGGGTTGATACCGCTCTAACGGTTTCTTTCTCTATTTTTCGCCATTGAACATCGTTTATGTGCTTTGTAGGCATGCTCTTTCCTCATTCTGCAAGCCTTTCATCATATCTCTAAATTCTTAGAAATGTTGACACTTAGTTTCTCAGGTCTTATAAAAGCACCATGAAATAATTTCTGAGAATCTAAGAAAGGGCGCAATGTTCTTCGACTGGTTAAGTATTGAACAGGATTTCGGCTTTCAACTTCCTATTCTCTCGGATGTTGCTTACCAGCGTATTCATCTTGAAAGTGGTGAGGCTAGTGCGCTTTCTCAGCCAACTTTTCAGCACCGGGGATCTTTCTGTGATGTCGTTTCTATTTCTATCCGTGGATCTGTTCTAAAAATGACGGGCAACCCTTCGCGGTGGGGGCGGCTTGATAATTTATTTGGCTTACCTACCGTTGATGCTTGCGTTATGGTTTTCAATAAGATCCTTCTTGATCTTAAATTGCCTGTTTTTACAAAATGCACTCGTTTAATGCCCGGTCAGTCTAAAGAAACCGAAAAAGCTCATATGGTCAGTGATGGGGCGTTAATTAAAGAGCTTCACATAACATCTAATAAATCTGTTGGCAAAGGGAATGAGGATGATTATATTTCAGGGCTTTCGACTCAACCCTATAGGAATAGTGTACCACGGTTGCATTCTAACGGTAAATCTGTTGACTGGTTGTCTAAAAAAGGGAATGTTAATCTTATTTATCCGACTGTATATAATAAGTCACATGAGATTGAGTTACATAGTTTATTAAAAATAAAAAATAAATTCTCTGAGCAGTCAAAAGAGTTTAATTATATTGTTAGTGTGATTGATTATTGTAAGGAAAATGGAATAGTCAGATTTGAACAAAAATTGAAGTCTCGTTTTATTCAAAAACACTCTCTAGGTTTTTGGGGGTTATCTGATTATTCTGTGTTAAATAAGTTACATTCTGATTTTCTGGCGCTTGATGAAAAGTTATCGGTGAATGCTATGGATTTTGAAACTATTAGTGAACATCTTATTACCCGTGGAATAGTTGAAACTACACGGGCAGCTAATACTACAGCTATGTACGCGATCCAATGGTTTCATGGTCATATTTTTGATTTAAGTAAAAATCAAGTTCGTATTCATCGGGCAAGACTCCGCAAGATTGGTATTGACATTGCGCAAAAATGTAATGTTTCGAAATTCTCTCTTGTTGTTGTCAAGCAAACGCGAGAGATTAAAGTGTCTGATTGTGTTATTCCATCGTGGTATGTAAAACCGTCTCATTTACGAGTTGCATAGAATATAAGGTGTTATTATGAGTAATTTACTTAATTTAGAAACTACTGTTACCGGAAAGATTAAACGTTTTAATAATAGTGGCGGTTTTTATTATACAACAATTGTTTCTCCTGCGGCTGATGCTTATAGCTTTCCGCCTGTCATTCGTATTAAATCAAAGAAATCACTAGGCCGTATTGGTGATGAAATTACCGATGTACATTGCCGCATTACTGGTTATGAACGGAGTTTCCCATACACTGATAAGCAAACAGGTGAGCAGTCTAAAGGGTATAACGTTGATATGCTGCTTGAATTATTAGAATGAGCTAAGGCGATACTTTTATGTCAGATGAGGTAATCATCAGGACAAAATACTGCAATCCGAATATGAGTTTTGGCAGCCCTGACGGATGCGATGAAGTGACTTTGAAATTACCGAAGTCAGAAGTCGTTAAATTACAGTCTTCGGTAGTTTCTCAGGATAAGCCTGTTCCCGATATTGATTATTCAGTCGCGGCTCAATTCTGGGGACTGGCTTTTACGACAACCTTTTTCCTGTGGCTCTTTGCAAAGGGAATAGGTGAAATTCTTAAACACGTAAGAAATGCATAAAAGGAGTTTTTATGTTTGGTAAGACTAAACAGGCTTTAACCCGTATTGGTGCTTTTACTCTGGCAGTTGCTGCACCTGCTGTATTTGCTGCTGATCCGGTGCATGGTGGCAGTGGAAACGGCATTGATCTCTCTTCGCTGACCAACAGCGTTAATTTCGGTTCTGTACTGACCGGGATTATGGCGGTAGCGGGTTCTCTGATTGTTCTGTATGCAGGTTCGGCGGGTGTTCGCTGGATTTTGCGTATGGTTCGTGGCGCTTAATTCATAAAGGTAAGGGGCGTAACAGCCCCTTTATATTTATGGCTCAATATCTTTTTGATTTTATGTGTTTTTTATGGGGGCTTTTATGCGCCTGGGCGGTCATTCAGGGTCTGGAAAGTTAGGTATTACTATATTGTCTTTACTGGTTTCATCCGGTGTACATGCTGATGCAGTAACAGCAGACGGATTTGGACGTGTAATCCAGCAAATGGTTGAAACCCGTGAAGCTCAGGTTGTTTCTCAATCTGCGGGGCGTGTATTCGCAACGGGTGCCAGTTCTCTCGGTATGGGCGCGGGTATCGCTGTCGCTGCGGAGGTTATACGCGAACGTCCTGACGTTTTTGATTCAATCCGCATGTGTGGCGAGAAAGTGGGTAATCCTCAGCTTTGCACCGGAACGTCAGTTTTCGCGGCTGCTTATGGCCTTGCGAAGCATACAATTGACGATTCGATATCTACGGGTATTTCAGGTTTTGGCAGTAATATGATGGCTGCCGGACAGACAACATGGGGATTGCTGGGGCAGGCTGCGGGTGTTATTTCCGTTGCTGACCTTGCTTTAAAGCAGGGCGCAAAAGCTGTTGAATATATTACAAGTGGAATAAAACAGGATGATGGAACTTATTTACTTAATTTGTCCAATGGCGCTACTGTTACTTCTTCTGTTGCACCTTCACCTAAAAGCCCTGTTGCTGTTTATTTGCCCTCTGATGCTACTGGCTTTTCTGCGAAGAATATTCAGGACTCGATAAGCCCTTATAATCATCAGGTTAAACCTGTTCAGATTGCGCCAACCTATTACAATATTGATGCACCACCGCCGATAAGCCAGCCATTTCCGAATGATGTATATCGTGTGTCAGTTAAGGGTACTAAATATCCTTATTCGACTGATATCAGGGATGCAAAGGGCGATGCTGTACTTGTCAGTGATAATCCGGTAATGATTGCGCTTTATAAGTCGATTAATGGTTATTCTCATTCCAATGTGACTTATCATGGCTTCTGACGACAATAACTTACATATCAGGATGCCAAGAAATTTTAAGGTTTATTCGGTTTCCGTTAAAGACTTTCAGTATGAAAAGCCGAATCCTTATTTTGGTGGATATTCATCGATTGTCACTGTTGTTTTATCTGTTGCGACAACAACGGTTACGCTTGAAAATTCATGGGATTTATGTAAAAGCGAGAAAGTACCTGCGCCGGGCAGTACGGCTGATAATCCCAAAATGCAGTGGAAAAGTATTTGCCACCCTGAGAAGGCCGTGTATAAAACGACGAATGATGTTCAGGATGTTAAAGACCAGATATTTTTTAATACAGAATTTGATACATCAAATTTACCTCAGGTAATTAATGGCGAGGTTATTGATAATATAGATTTCAAGCCAGAGGAACAGTTAAACCCGGCTGCGCTGGTTAATCTTATTAATGGCCTTGCAGGTCAGACTGTTGTTCAGGAAGGATATCAGGGGATACCGCTTGATAAACCTTTTACGGCGCTGAACTGACGGCTGCGGCTAATGCTGTTGGCGTAAAACTTGATAAGGGCTTGCTTTATAGTCCTGTTGTTGTTCCTCAGTCATGGGTCAACGCCAGACCGGGGGCGGGAACGGATACTGGTGTTCATCCTGGCACAGGCACTGATACCGATACTTCTGTTGATTTAGGCGAAGACCCCGGCATTAAAGCGCCGGAACTTGAAAAACCGCCTACAGGTGAGGAAATTCTCAAGCCAATTACGGAATTAATGCCGGACATTAAAAACCTGAGTATTTCATCGAAGGATGTACAGTGCCCGGTGTGGTCGTTCGAACTCTGGGACAATAAATATTCCATTGATTCACACTGCGAACTTCTGGAAAAAATCAGGCCACTTGAAAGCGGTATTCCTGCTTATCTGGGGCATTATTTCGCTGCGTATCATTCTGACGGCGTGACGGAGGCGTTATGTTCGGTATTCTGGTTTCAGCCTTTAACGTGGCGCTGGGTTTTGTGCTGCGAACTGTGGTTGTCAAATTTATTTTGTTCTTTGGCCTGTACTTTGTCGTACAGGCGTTTGTTCCGGTTCTGGCGTCATTGCTGCCAAAGTCTGTTGATATTGCCGGGTTATTTTCTTCACTGCCTGACAGCGTATGGTATTTCGTGAATCTGTTTATGGTCACGGAAGGGATTAAACTGATGTTTCAGCATTGTTAACGCGCTTTATTATTCGTCGCATTCCTCTGATTGGTTAATTTATGGCTATTTCTGCGTATGTGGGTATTCCGGGTAGCGGTAAATCTTACGAAGTAGTGGCAAGCGTCATTATTCCCGCCTGTATCGCGGGGCGTCGCATTGTCAGTAATATTTACGGCCTTGCCACGCAAAGTATTTATGATTACTGCGTTGATATTAAAAAGGCAGACAGGGAATCACTTGGTGAAATTTTACTTGTTCAGAATGAAGACGTTCAGAACGATAATTTCTTTCCCTACAAAACGGATTCAGGCATTGCGGATGATACGTTCTGCCGTCCGGGGGATTTAATCTGTATTGATGAAGCATGGCGCATATGGGAGAACGATAAAGGGATTCCTGCAAATCATCGCTCTTTCATTGCAGAACATCGCCATTTTGCCGATGAAAAAACGGGCGTAACCTGTGATTTAGTGGTTATGAATCAGTCTGTTGCCAACCTTCCGCGATTCATTAAAGACCGGGTGGAAACAACGTATCGCATGAGTAAGCATGTGGCGCTGGGTCTGCATAACCGCTACCGTGTGGACGTATTTACGGGTATCAAACTGTTTAAGTCGAATCTGACGAACAGTTATCAGAATAAATATGACAAGGCGATATTCCCCCTATATAAATCCCATGAGAACGGGCAGGGAAGGGAACTTGTCACCGATAAACGTCAGAATATTTTCAGTTCTAAAATGTTGTGGTTTAAAGCTGTCGGGTTACTGATTCTGGCGGTAATTGCCATTTTTTATCTGTTCTGGTTTTTCACGTCAAACGGTAATTCAGAGCCTGAACAGCAGACTAAAGATTTACCCGCCGCAAATAATTCAGCGTCTTTTGTACCTGCCGCGCCATCTAAGCCCGTTGTGTCGGACAAATGGCGACTTGCCGGACGGCTTAAACGCGATGGTCAGGCATGGGTTGTTGTTGCAGACACGTCAGGCAGATTGCGTATAGAGCCGGCTTCGCAGTTCAGCTTTGACGGCATGATGATGACGGGTGAAATCGACGGCGAAACGGTGACGGTTTATTCAGGGGCGATACGATGAAGCTGATAACAGGTTTACTTTTTTTACTGGTTCCGGGGCTGGTTATGGCGAAGGGCGTTAGTCTGGAGCTCAACGCTGTTCCGCTGCCGCAGGCGCTGAACATGATTTACGTTCAGGTGCTCGATAAGCCGTTTATGCTTGACCCGGAGCTTGCCAAATCCGATAAGGTGGTGACGTTCCGTATCACGCCGGATATCGATGAACGGGCATTTATTAAGCGCTATCTCGGCAACATGAACATTGCGATTTACAACAAACAGGGCATTGACTACGTGGCGCCGTTCACGCCGAAAGCGTATGTGCCGCCGCAGGAGACCTTTGTTTATCGGCCTCGCTTCCGTTCCGTGGCGTATCTGTCTGACATTCTGGCCGGACAGTTTACCGGGCAGTTTAACAGTCAGCGTAACTCGTTACCGTCCGGGCAGATATCGCCGGAAGCGGCCGTAGCGGGTACGGCATCGGACTTTATGAACCGTACCGGGGATGTGCTGGTTTATTATGGCCGGAAGTCAGAGATTAAGCGGTTGCAGACGCTTTTACCGCTGATTGATACTGCCTCTGAAGAAGTGATTGTCGCAGCTTACGTGTTTGAGGTTCAGACCAGTGAGCGTAACGGTTCCGGGCTGGCACTGGCGGCGAAGCTGCTTTCCGGCAAGCTGAATATACAGATTGGCGCGTCTGGCGGCTTTGATAACTTTATCCGGGTGAATACAGGCTCTCTTGATGCGCTGTATGAGCTTTTCAGGACGGACAGTCGTTTTCATGTCGTCAGTTCCCCGCGGCTCAGGGTGAAGGATGGCGCATCTGCCACGTTTTCAGTCGGTAACGAGGTTCCGGTGCTGGGTCAGGTGAGCTACGCCGACAACAGGCCGATCCAGTCGATTGAATACCGCTCCAGTGGCGTTATCCTCGACGTGAAACCGCAAATCCGGACTGACAATATTGACCTTGTGATTAAGCAGCAGCTTTCCAGCTTTGCGAAGACGGATACGGGCGTGAATAACAGCCCGACGCTGATTAAGCGCGAGGTGAATACGGAGGTATCAGCGGCTGACGGGGATATTATTCTGCTGGGTGGCCTGGCTGAATCGAAGGTCACAAACGCCGATACCGGGTTCAGCTTTCTGCCAAAAGGCTGGCTCACCAGTTCATCTGACGAGAAGAACAAGACGGATATTCTTGTCGTGTTACAGGCGAAAAAAGTCAGGCGCGCCAGCGCCGCGCACGCACCGAGTTCCCACGAGGAGCGCGCGCGGTGATGGTGGCGACGGACGTATCATGCGGTGACGTGGCGGCATATCCGTTTTTTATGCCGTCAGGCATGGGAGGCGCTTAGCGCCGGAAGCCCCGCAGCGAAGCGAGGACATAAACAGCATTATGGCGTCAGCCATAATAATTCCCGGCACTGCAAAGCCTGTTTTTCATTCCGGCGTACTCAGAAGCGATACGGATGGCTGACGGTCGAAGACGAAAGAACGTACCAGCGATGACCGTTTAATGCCGTGGTGACGGTTACAGGCTGATTTCTGGCTTATCTGCGCACTGGTGCGCATAATGTGTGACTCGTTATGTTGAAAAGGCCGCTGCGAAAATAGAATCCCGCAGCGGCCTCTTTAGCATAACGTCATTATGCGCATTAGGGCGTCATTCCTCAGGGTTTCTTCTTCCAATCCCCTGTTTTTCATGGCTTTCTTTTATCATGTTAAAGTAGTGGTTTTCTGCCGCATCTACAATTTTTCCCATGCTGCGCCTTTCTGGGCCATCACGTCCGTCCAGACCTTCACCTTCTGGCCTCTCCATTTTTACAAAATTGTAGATTGTTTTTACGAGGAATCTTGCTAATTCTGCTCTTGCTACGGGGCTGTCATTCTCTGTTTCATTAAGTACTTGTATTATCTGGTCTTTGTTCATTACCTATACCTTTTATAGTGTGTCATTTGATCTTTGCATAATGGCGTATTTTTGTTTAATCGTTTGACGTCCAGCTTATCTTAATTCCGATTTCGCAAGCTCTGCTGTTGTTCGTTTTTTCGCCGCGAAGCGGTTCGGGGTTCTGTGACACCCGAACTTTAGTACGGTTTCCCGTATTTTCTTCCTGCTCGCTTATTTTTTTTTGCTTTGTCTTCAGGAACTTGCGGTAGTCGTCTTCTGTGATCGTCTCTAGCCCTTTGGCGATTATCCATTCGAGCATTTTGGTATCTTTAACTGGAACAGCTAGGGTTGATACCGCTCTAACGGTTTCTTTCTCTATTTTTCGCCATTGAACATCGTTTATGTGCTTTGTAGGCATGCTCTTTCCTCATTCTGCAAGCCTTTCATCATATCTCTAAATTCTTAGAAATGTTGACACTTAGTTTCTCAGGTCTTATAAAAGCACCATGAAATAATTTCTGAGAATCTAAGAAAGGGCGCAATGTTCTTCGACTGGTTAAGTATTGAACAGGATTTCGGCTTTCAACTTCCTATTCTCTCGGATGTTGCTTACCAGCGTATTCATCTTGAAAGTGGTGAGGCTAGTGCGCTTTCTCAGCCAACTTTTCAGCACCGGGGATCTTTCTGTGATGTCGTTTCTATTTCTATCCGTGGATCTGTTCTAAAAATGACGGGCAACCCTTCGCGGTGGGGGCGGCTTGATAATTTATTTGGCTTACCTACCGTTGATGCTTGCGTTATGGTTTTCAATAAGATCCTTCTTGATCTTAAATTGCCTGTTTTTACAAAATGCACTCGTTTAATGCCCGGTCAGTCTAAAGAAACCGAAAAAGCTCATATGGTCAGTGATGGGGCGTTAATTAAAGAGCTTCACATAACATCTAATAAATCTGTTGGCAAAGGGAATGAGGATGATTATATTTCAGGGCTTTCGACTCAACCCTATAGGAATAGTGTACCACGGTTGCATTCTAACGGTAAATCTGTTGACTGGTTGTCTAAAAAAGGGAATGTTAATCTTATTTATCCGACTGTATATAATAAGTCACATGAGATTGAGTTACATAGTTTATTAAAAATAAAAAATAAATTCTCTGAGCAGTCAAAAGAGTTTAATTATATTGTTAGTGTGATTGATTATTGTAAGGAAAATGGAATAGTCAGATTTGAACAAAAATTGAAGTCTCGTTTTATTCAAAAACACTCTCTAGGTTTTTGGGGGTTATCTGATTATTCTGTGTTAAATAAGTTACATTCTGATTTTCTGGCGCTTGATGAAAAGTTATCGGTGAATGCTATGGATTTTGAAACTATTAGTGAACATCTTATTACCCGTGGAATAGTTGAAACTACACGGGCAGCTAATACTACAGCTATGTACGCGATCCAATGGTTTCATGGTCATATTTTTGATTTAAGTAAAAATCAAGTTCGTATTCATCGGGCAAGACTCCGCAAGATTGGTATTGACATTGCGCAAAAATGTAATGTTTCGAAATTCTCTCTTGTTGTTGTCAAGCAAACGCGAGAGATTAAAGTGTCTGATTGTGTTATTCCATCGTGGTATGTAAAACCGTCTCATTTACGAGTTGCATAGAATATAAGGTGTTATTATGAGTAATTTACTTAATTTAGAAACTACTGTTACCGGAAAGATTAAACGTTTTAATAATAGTGGCGGTTTTTATTATACAACAATTGTTTCTCCTGCGGCTGATGCTTATAGCTTTCCGCCTGTCATTCGTATTAAATCAAAGAAATCACTAGGCCGTATTGGTGATGAAATTACCGATGTACATTGCCGCATTACTGGTTATGAACGGAGTTTCCCATACACTGATAAGCAAACAGGTGAGCAGTCTAAAGGGTATAACGTTGATATGCTGCTTGAATTATTAGAATGAGCTAAGGCGATACTTTTATGTCAGATGAGGTAATCATCAGGACAAAATACTGCAATCCGAATATGAGTTTTGGCAGCCCTGACGGATGCGATGAAGTGACTTTGAAATTACCGAAGTCAGAAGTCGTTAAATTACAGTCTTCGGTAGTTTCTCAGGATAAGCCTGTTCCGATATTGATTATTCAGTCGCGGCTCAATTCTGGGGACTGGCTTTTACGACAACCTTTTTCCTGTGGCTCTTTGCAAAGGGAATAGGTGAAATTCTTAAACACGTAAGAAATGCATAAAAGGAGTTTTTATGTTTGGTAAGACTAAACAGGCTTTAACCCGTATTGGTGCTTTTACTCTGGCAGTTGCTGCACCTGCTGTATTTGCTGCTGATCCGGTGCATGGTGGCAGTGGAAACGGCATTGATCTCTCTTCGCTGACCAACAGCGTTAATTTCGGTTCTGTACTGACCGGGATTATGGCGGTAGCGGGTTCTCTGATTGTTCTGTATGCAGGTTCGGCGGGTGTTCGCTGGATTTTGCGTATGGTTCGTGGCGCTTAATTCATAAAGGTAAGGGGCGTAACAGCCCCTTTATATTTATGGCTCAATATCTTTTTTGATTTTATGTGTTTTTTATGGGGGCTTTTATGCGCCTGGGCGGTCATTCAGGGTCTGGAAAGTTAGGTATTACTATATTGTCTTTACTGGTTTCATCCGGTGTACATGCTGATGCAGTAACAGCAGACGGATTTGGACGTGTAATCCAGCAAATGGTTGAAACCCGTGAAGCTCAGGTTGTTTCTCAATCTGCGGGGCGTGTATTCGCAACGGGTGCCAGTTCTCTCGGTATGGGCGCGGGTATCGCTGTCGCTGCGGAGGTTATACGCGAACGTCCTGACGTTTTTGATTCAATCCGCATGTGTGGCGAGAAAGTGGGTAATCCTCAGCTTTGCACCGGAACGTCAGTTTTCGCGGCTGCTTATGGCCTTGCGAAGCATACAATTGACGATTCGATATCTACGGGTATTTCAGGTTTTGGCAGTAATATGATGGCTGCCGGACAGACAACATGGGGATTGCTGGGGCAGGCTGCGGGTGTTATTTCCGTTGCTGACCTTGCTTTAAAGCAGGGCGCAAAAGCTGTTGAATATATTACAAGTGGAATAAAACAGGATGATGGAACTTATTTACTTAATTTGTCCAATGGCGCTACTGTTACTTCTTCTGTTGCACCTTCACCTAAAAGCCCTGTTGCTGTTTATTTGCCCTCTGATGCTACTGGCTTTTCTGCGAAGAATATTCAGGACTCGATAAGCCCTTATAATCATCAGGTTAAACCTGTTCAGATTGCGCCAACCTATTACAATATTGATGCACCACCGCGATAAGCCAGCCATTTCCGAATGATGTATATCGTGTGTCAGTTAAGGGTACTAAATATCCTTATTCGACTGATATCAGGGATGCAAAGGGCGATGCTGTACTTGTCAGTGATAATCCGGTAATGATTGCGCTTTATAAGTCGATTAATGGTTATTCTCATTCCAATGTGACTTATCATGAGGCTTCTGACGACAATAACTTACATATCAGGATGCCAAGAAATTTTAAGGTTTATTCGGTTTCCGTTAAAGACTTTCAGTATGAAAAGCCGAATCCTTATTTTGGTGGATATTCATCGATTGTCACTGTTGTTTTATCTGTTGCGACAACAACGGTTACGCTTGAAATTCATGGGATTTATGTAAAAGCGAGAAAGTACCTGCGCCGGGCAGTACGGCTGATAATCCCAAAATGCAGTGGAAAAGTATTTGCCACCCTGAGAAGGCCGTGTATAAAACGACGAATGATGTTCAGGATGTTAAAGACCAGATATTTTTTAATACAGAATTTGATACATCAAATTTACCTCAGGTAATTAATGGCGAGGTTATTGATAATATAGATTTCAAGCCAGAGGAACAGTTAAACCCGGCTGCGCTGGTTAATCTTATTAATGGCCTTGCAGGTCAGACTGTTGTTCAGGAAGGATA